>NZ_AP023438.1:0-5380000 GCF_014680085.1 Micromonospora sagamiensis
AGGCGGTGATGAGCAGCTCGAACCAGATGAACCCGGTGGTCTGGAGTCGTCGAGCATCCCGTCCGGCACCATAGTTCTCGGTCGGGATGACCAGTTCCTCCTCGATGTAGACTCGGTCAGCCGGACCTCGTCGCTCGTCCCACCGCCTCTCGGCGCGCACGCGCACTGCTGCCCCCGAACGGGTGCCGCGTGATGCCGCGCAACGTGGGCCGGCATGAGCAGGAACGCCGTCTGCTGCCCGCCGTCCGACGCCGGCACCGAGACGCTCGCCGTGAGCAGGTCCATCGAGTGGGTCAGGCTGCACGGCTTCTTCGAACCGTTGATCCGGTAACCGCCCGGGGCGGAGTGGCCGTCATCGTGGGGGCGAGGATCCCCTGCGCCGGGCGGCCCTCGGCGAAGCCGGACGAGACGAGCAGGTTGCGGCTGGTGATCGCCTCCAGCAGGGCCCACTCCATGCCGGAGTTCTTGATGCTCTCGGCGAAGGTGAACAGCGTCGCCACCGAGAAGTGGTGCATCGTCGTCCCGACCGCCAGCGACGGCGCGCAGGCGCCGATCGCGCGGGAGACCCGTACCGCGTCCAGGGGGGTGGCGCCGAGCCCGCCGTAGTCCTTCGGGATCACCAGGCCGGGCCCCCCGCTGGCCCGGAACACCGGCAGTGTGGCACCGCCGGACGCCTCGCGCTGCGCGAAGGGAAGCTCCGACAGGCCGTCGATCAGCCCCGGCAGGTAGGACTCGCACAGGGCACGCGCCTGGTCAAGCGATCGCATCGGAACTCCTCCTGCGGCGGGGCGGTCGGTGGTGGCGGTCAGCCCGGGATGAGCGCGCGGGCCGCCGCGCGACGCAGCTTGCCGGACGGTGTCTTCGGGAGGGAACCCGGCGGCAGGACGACGACCGACGCGGGACGGGCGTCGACGTCGGCCACGACGCGGTTCGCGACCGCGTCGCGCAGCGCCTGCTCGGCGGCCCCGTCACCGGCACGCCGCGACTCGACCAGCACCGCGAACGACTCACGCGCCACGCCGTCACCGGCCATCAGCCGCACCGCGGCCACGTTGCCGTCCCGGACGCCGTCGACCGAGGCCGCCGCGCGTTCGATGTCGGTGGGGTAGATGTTGCGGCCCCCCATGATGATGACGTCCTTCTCGCGCCCGCAGACCACGATCTGGCCGTCGACCAGGTAACCCTCGTCGCCGATGTCCAGCCAGCCGTCGTCGTCCAGGGCGGCGAGGGGCCCCTGCTCGGTGAGGTAACCCGCGGTCACCGAGTCGCCGCGCAGTTGCAGCCGGCCGACCTCGCGGTCCCCCAGCTCGGCGCCGGATTCGTCGACCACACGGACGGCGACACTCGGGAAGGCCACACCGAGCAGCGGCAGCCGGCGCACACCGGTCGCGTGGCCGTCGCGGACCGGCACGGCACGCCGGTTCTTCTCCAGTTCCAGGGCGTCGACGGTGTCGAGGAGCATCGGGTCGGACAGTGCCGACAGCGAGATCACCAGGGCGCTCTCCGCCGCGCCGTAGCAGCAGTTGATCGCCTCGGGTCGCAGGCCGAACCGGGCACCCGCCGCGACGAACGCCTCCACCGTCGACGGGTCGATCGGCTCCGCGCCGTTGCACGCGGCCTTCAGGCGGGACAGGTCGAGCGAACCGGCCTCGGCGCGGGCGAGCTGTCGCGCCAGGATCGCGTAGGCGAAGTTCGGGGCCGCCGTGATCGTGCCGTTGTACCGGCTCATCAGCTCGGCCCACACCAACGGCCGGCTGAGGAACTCGGCGGGAGTGACGCTGACCAGCTCGATGCCGGTGAACATCGGGATCAGCAGGCAGCCGACCATGCCCATGTCGTGGAAGAGCGGCAGCCAGCTGACCAGCGTGTCGGACTCGCCGCACTCCAGGTGGGCCACACTGTCGACCAGGTTGGCGTACAGGTTGCGGGGGTGGTGATCCGGACCGCCTTCGGCTCGGCGGTCGAGCCACTGGTCAGCTGGAGCAGTGCGGTGTCGTCCTCGGCGGCCGGCACGACGCTGAACTCCCGGTCGCTGTCCAGGTCGGCGATCATCCGATGGGCGATGCCCTGGTCGCGGAGCACGTCGGCCATCGCCTCGAAGGGCGCGCCCACCACCACCAGGCGTGCGTCGATCATGCGGAGGACCCGCAACGTGTCGTCGCGCCAGACGGTCAGGTCGGTCCGCGGGGTGGGCTGGTGCAGCATGGTCACGCTGCCGCCGGCCAGCCAGATGCCCTGGGCGACCTGGGCGACCTGGCCCGGGTCGCCGGCCAGCACCGCGACCGCCTCACCGGCGGACAGTCCACCCTCGACCAGGGCCGCCGCGGTGCGCCGGGCGGCGACGTGCAACTGGCCCCAGCTGCGCCGCGCCGGAAGCGCGGCGCACCGGTGACCATGCCACGCGACGAGCGGGCGGCGGTGCCGACGACGGTGTCGACGAAACGACTCATGCGGGTCGCGCCAGGATCATGGGCCACAGGATAGGGCAGCCGCACCGACGGTGACCATAGGCGACTGCGGCGGGATTCCCGGCGACAGCAGTTGTGCCGATCGCCGCCCCCGATGGAGGATGGGGCGCCGCTCGGTGGGTGGGTCATCGAGGCGTTGCGGATGACGTGCACGGAGAGGTGGCGACCGGTGGGTGACCCCGAGAAGCAGTGGTGGTTGGACGTCGTCCGCACCGAGGCGGCCGCGGTACTCGGCCGCCCGCGCGACGACATCCCCGCCGACGGCGCGTTCGCCGACCTGGGCTTCGACTCACTGAGCGCGCTGGAGTTGACCGAACGGCTGGCCGACGCGAGTGGTCTGCCGCTCTCCGGCACGCTCGCCTTCGACCACCCCCAATCCGGCCGCCCTCGCCGCGTACCTGGCGGAGCAGGCCGACCGTCCGGCCGGAGCCGCGACCGCCGTCGTCTCCCGCCCCGCCCGATCCGGTGCCGGCCGAGGCGCACGCTGCCGACGAGCCCATCGCCATCGTGGCGATGGCCTGCCGCTTCCCGGCGGAGTGTCCACCCCCGACGCGTTCTGGGCCGATCTCGTGGACGGTCGCGACCGGATCGGACCGTTCCCCACCGACCGCGGCTGGGACCCGGACGTGTTCCACCCCGACCCGGACCACCCCCGGTTCCACGTACGCCCGGCACGGCGGATTCCTCTACGATGCGGGTGACTTCGACGCCGGGTTCTTCGGACTGTCGCCCCGGGAGGCACTCGCCACCGACCCGCAGCAGCGGTTGATGCTGGAGGTCTCCTGGGAGGCACTGGAACGCGCCGGCATCGACCCGCGCGCCCTGCGGGGCAGCCGTACCGGCGTGTTCACCGGGGTCATCGGCAACGACTACGCGCCACGGCTCGGCTCCGTCCCGCCCGACATCGGCGGATTCCTGCTCGCCGGCAACGCGTCGAGCGTCGTCTCGGGCCGGGTGTCGTACACGCTGGGTCTGGAGGGGCCGTCGCTGTCGGTGGACACCGCCTGCTCCTCGTCGCTGGTCGCCCTGCACCTGGCGGCCCGGTCGCTGCGTGCCGGCGAGTGCGCCCTCGCCCTGGCCGGCGGGGTGACCGTACTCGGACACACCGCTGGTGTTCACCGAGTTCAGCCGCCAGCGTGGGCTCTCCCCGGACGGGCGGTGCAGGTCGTTCGCGGCGGCGGCCGACGGGACCGGGTGGGCCGAGGGGGCCGGCGTGCTGGTGCTCGAACGCCTCGCCGACGCCCCCGCCGACACGGCCGGCGCGTCCTGGCGGTCCTGCGGGGCAGCGCGGTCAACTCCGACGGGGCGTCCAACGGGCTGACCGCGCCGAACGGTCCGTCCCAGCAGCGGCTGATCGCCGACGCGCTGGCCGACGCGGGTCTCGCGCCCTCGGACGTGGACGCGGTGGAGGCGCACGGCACCGGAACCCGGTTGGGTGACCCGATCGAGGCCAAGGCGCTGCTCGCCGCGTACGGCCCCGGCGGGAGGGCCCGCTGTGGCTCGGGTCGGTGAAGTCCAACATCGGCCACACCCAGGCGGCGGCCGGCGTGGCCGGCGTGATCAAGATGGTGCTCGCCCTGCGACACGGTCGGCTCCCCCGAACCCTGCACGTCGACGAGCCCACCCCCTTCGTGGACTGGTCGACCGGACCGCTGCGACTGCTCACCGAGGAACAGCCCTGGCCGGCCGGGGCCGCGCCGCGTCGCGCGGCGGTCTCGTCGTTCGGGATCAGCGGCACCAACGCGCACGTGATCCTGGAGGAGGCGCCGCCGGAGGAGGCCACGAGAGCGGCCGGTGGGACGGGGCCGCTGGTGGTCTCCGCGCGGACCGTCCCCGCGCTCCGCGAACAGGCCGGGCGGCTCGACGCGTTCCTCACCGCCCACCCGGACCTCCCGTTCGGCGCGGTGGCGGCGGCAGCCGCCGCGCGCACGTCGTTCGAGCGACGCGCCGTCGTCCTCGACCGCGCCGGCCTCGCCGCGCTCGCCGCCGGGCAGGACGACACGCCGGCGCTGGTCACCGGTACGGCCACCGAGGGAAAGCTGGCTCTGGTCTTCTCCGGGCAGGGGTCGCAGCGACCGGGGATGGGCGGGGAACTGGCCGCGGCCGAGCCACGGTTCGCCGCGGCACTCGACGAGGTCTGCGCCGCCCTGGACCGGTACCTGGACCGTCCGCTCCGGACGGTCGTGGACGACGAGCCGGAACTACTGGACCAGACCGGGTACACCCAACCGGCCCTGTTCGCCGTGGAGGTGGCGCTGTACCACCTGCTCCGGCACTGGGGGGTCCGGCCGGACGTCGTCCTGGGTCACTCGGTCGGCGAGATCGCCGCCGCCCACGTGGCCGGTGCGCTGTCGCTGGACGACGCCGCCCGGCTCGTCGTCGCACGCGGCCGGTTGATGCAGGCGCTGCCGGCCGGCGGCGCGATGGTCGCGATCCAGGCCACCCCGGACGAAGTCGAGCCGCTGCTCGCCGACCCGGCGTCACGGGTCGGTCTCGCCGCCGTCAACGGCCCGACCTCGGTCGTGGTCGCCGGCCCGCAGGACGCGGTCGGGCAGGTGGCCGACACGTTCGCCGCCCGGGGCGCAAGACCACCCGGCTGCGGGTCAGTCACGCCTTCCACTCCCCGCTGATGGATCCGATGCTCGAGGAGTTCGGCGACCTGGAGGCCGAGCTCACCCACCGGCCGCTGGAGATCACCCTGGTCGCCAACGAGACGGGGCAGACGGTCGAGGCGGTCGCCCCGGGGCACTGGAGCCGCCACGTACGACAGCCGGTGCGGTTCGCGCAGAGCGTGCGCCGGCTCCGCGAAGAGGGGGTCACCCGGTTCCTGGAGGTCGGGCCCGGCGGTGTGTTGTCCGCCATGGTCCTGGACTGCGTCGACGACCTGGACCGCGCCGACGAGGCCGGACGCCGGACGGTCGCGGTGCCGCTGCTGCGCACCGGGCGCAACGAGGCGGACTCGGCCCGGGAAGCGGTGGCCCACCTGTTCGTCGAGGGCGTGGACGTCGACTGGACGGCGGTGGTCGGTGGGGCCGCGCCCCGGGTGGAGCTGCCCACCTATCCGTTCCAGCGCAGGCGGTACTGGCTGACGCCGTCGGTCCGGCCGCTGCTGGGGGAACCGGTCGAGGTGCCGGCGGCCTCCGGGCGCGGCGGGCTGCTGCTGACGGGTGAGCTGTCGATCGCCGCGCAACCCTGGCTCGCCGACCACCGGATCGGTGACACCGTCGTCGTGCCGGGCGCACTGCTGGCGGAACTGGCGGCCCGGGCCGGCGACCACGCCGGCTGCCCCGAGGTGGTCGAACTGCTGTTGCAGACCCCGCTGGTGCTCCCGGAGGCCGGCGTCGTCGAGACCCGGGTGGTCGTCGCGCCGAGCCGGAGGCCGACGGGACGCGTTCCCTGACGATCCACGCCCGCCACCCGGACGGGCCCTGGACCCCGCACGCGACCGGAGCGGTCGCCCCCGTGCGGACCAGCGACGCCACCCGGCTGAGGATCTGGCCGCCGCCGGGAGCGACCCCACTGGCCACGGACGGGTTCTACGACCGCCTGCGCGGCGTCGGCTACGGCTACGGCCCGGTCTTCCAGGGGCTGGAGCGGGCGTGGAAGCGGGGCGACGAGACCTTCGCCGACGTGACGCTGCCCGCCGGGGCCACCGGCACGGACGAACGGTTCCTGCTGCACCCGGCCCTACTCGACGCGTCGCTACACGCGCTCGCCCTGCTCGGTGACGCCGACCCGGACGGCACGGTCGCGCTGCCGTTCGCGTGGACCGGCCTCCAGGTGCACGCGAACGGCGCCTCGACGCTACGGGTCCGGCTGACCCGCGTCGCGGACGGTGTCAGCGTCGTCCTCGCCGACTCCTCCGGCGCGCCGGTCGCCTCGGTCCGGCAGGTCGCCCTGCGGCCGGTCGCCGCCGACCGGCTCGCCGTCGGGTCCCCCGCGACGCCGAGCGGCGTGCACGAGCTGCGGTGGGTGCCGGTGGAGGCGGCCCGGTCCGACGCCCCGGTGGTGTGGCTCGACGACCTGGCGGCGTCCGACCCGGTGCCCGACCTGGTCTTCGCCGAGCTGCCCCCGGGCGGTGACGACCCGCACGGCGTCGTCCCGGCCGCGCTGCGCCTGGTGCACCACTGGTTGGCCGAGCCCCGGTACGCCACCGCCCGGTTGGCGGTGGTCACCCGGGGAGCCGTCGGTGACCCCCCGCAGGACCTGGCCCAGGCGGCGGCGTGGGGGTTGCTGCGGTCGGCCCAGTCCGAGCATCCCGGCCGGTTCACGTTGATCGACGTGGACGACGCACCCGGGTCGCGGTCGGCGTTGGCCACGGCGGGCGCCAGCGGCGAGCCGCAGATCGCCGTCAGCGCGGGCGGCCTGCTGGTGCCGAGGCTCCACCGGCCGGTCGGGGCCTCGCCGGACGCCACCGGCCCCACGCCACGGGCGTGGAACCCGGACGGAACGGTCCTCGTCACCGGCGCGACCGGCGCCCTCGGCCGCCTCGTGGCACGACACCTCGTCGAGCGGGGCAGAGCCCGGCACCTGCTGCTGACCTCCCGGCGTGGGCCCGACGCCCCGGGCGCCGCCGACCTGGTCGGCGAACTGGAGAAGGCGGGCGCCGAGTCGGTCCGCGTCGTCGCGTGCGACGTCGCCGACCCGGCGGCGCTGGCCGAGGTACTCGGCTCGGTGCCCGCCGCGCACCCGCTCACCGCGGTGCTGCACCTGGCCGGCGTCCTCGACGACGGCATCGTCGAGTCGCAGACGGCGCAGCGGGTGGCCGCGGTGCTGCGGTCGAAGGCGGGCGGCGCACGGCAGTTGCACGAGCAGACCAGGGAGTGCGACCTGGCCGCGTTCGTCCTGTTCTCCTCGACGGCCGGTCTGCTCGGGTCGCCCGGACAGTCGGGTTACGCGGCGGCCAACGCCTACCTCGACGCGCTCGCGCAGCACCGGCACGCGCACGGGTTGCCGGCGCAGTCGCTGGCCTGGGGTCTGTGGGAGCTACCGGCCGGGATGGCCGAGCAGGTGAGCGCCGCCGGGATGCGCCGGATGCGGGACGTCGGGCTGCTGCCGCTGTCGGCGGAGCGCGGGCTGGACCTGCTGGACGAGGCGCTCGGCTCCGACGCGGCGACGCGGGTCCTCGCCGACGTCGACACCGCGTTGCTGGGCCGGCACGACCGGCGGACGGTTCCGGCGGTGCTGCACGACCTGTTGCCCACCGGGTCGGTGTCCGGCTCCGGAGTCCCCACCCCGTCGGCCCCGACCACCGGGTCGGTCGACCGGAGTGGGTCCGGGTCGGCCGAGGGTGGCGGGACCCGTGTGGGCGGCGCGGATCTCGCCCGCACCCTGCCCGGGCTTCCCCCCGCCGACCAGGACCGGGTGCTGCGGGAGGTGGTGCTCGCCGAGATCGCCCGGGTGCTCGGCCACTCGTCCGGCGACGACCTGGACAGCTCACGGTCGCTGCCCGACCTCGGGTTCGACTCGCTGACCGCGGTGGAGCTGCGCAACCGGCTCGCCACCGCGACCGGGCTCACCCTGCCGGCCACGCTGGTCCTCGACTATCCGAACGTGCGGGAACTGGTCGGCTACCTGCGGGGCGAGCTGGTGCCCGAGCGGGCCACCACCGCGCTCGGCGTGCTGGAGGAGCTGACCCGGCTGGAGTCCGACCTGGCGAGCCTCACCCTGGACGCGGTGGCGCGCAAGCGGTTCGCCGACGCTCTCGGCCGGCTGATGTCGACCGTGGACTCCGGTTCGGACAAGGTCGACGCGGCGAGGGACGACTTCTTCGACCTGATCGACTAGCTGATCCGCACCCGCCGGTCCGGGGTCACCCGGACCGGCGCAGGGGACAGTCGTCGGGGTCCGGCGTTCCCGCGCCGGCCGGGACGCCGGCCGTGGGCAGGTCGGCCGTGGGCAGGTCGGCGGCGGTGACCGTACGCGTCGTCGGGTCGTCGACGATCTCGTCCCAGATGTCGCGGAACACGCCGATCAGCTGACTGCCGGGGTCCACGACCAGCACCTCGCCCCAGACCCGCAGTTCCTCCCCGTGGCCGCCGTACTCCTGTAGTTGCAGTACCAGGCCGGTGTCGTCGACCAGGATGAACTTGAACGGGAACCGTCGGCGGGTGACCCGCAGGGACGCCCGGTGCCCCTTCTCCTGCTGGAGTGCCAGGATGTCGCGGCAGTGCTTGAGCAGGCGGCCGGTCCTGGCCCGCCGCAGCGAGTTCGCCGGGTCCGACACCTGGATGACGCGCTTGTACGCCACCGGCCGCACCGGTTGCCGGAGCATCTCCACGAACGCGTCGAACGCGTTGTCCTGGTGCGACTGGACGATCGCGTCGTTGGGCCACTGCCCGTCCTCAAGGAGCAGGTCCAGGATCCGGATCTCCCTCGTCGCCGTGAGCATGAGCTGGACGGTCCGGTCGTCCTCGACGGACGTCGCCTTGTTCAGCTCGCTCAGCATCATCGTGTCGACCCGCATGCCGATGTGCTGCGACAGTGTCCGGATCTCGTTGCCGAGGGACCGGGTGAGACGGTCATGGTCGGCGGTCGCGGTGCGCATCTCGGTGACGAGTTCCGCGTCCGCGGTGCTCCGCGACTCGACCAGCGCCATGAGTGCGGCGATCGAGGCGATCGTGCCCAGGGACACCACGACGACGACGGCTGCGGCCAACCGCAGTCTGGTGTCGAGCAACTCCTGGGTCGCCGCTCCCAGAATCGCGGCGATCAACGCACCGCTGGCCGTGACGACGATCCTCCGGCGCTTCTCTGTCCTGGACATCGCGGCCAGCCCCTCGTCACGTGCCGACGTCAAGGTCGAGTGTGACATGGCCCGGACAACGGGTGACCGTGCCGGCGGCCGACACCGCCCCCGCTGACTGTCGGGGTCGCGACACCGGTGTGGGGGCTCAGCCCAGCGGGGCGGCCTCCACCGCGCGGACCTCGATGCCGGAACCGAACAAGCCGAGCAGGATGTCCCGGACCGCGTCCCGCAGCGCCGCGCACGCGACCGGGTCGATCAGGCTGGCCAGGGAGGCGATGCCGAGGTCGAACCGGGACGCGAACTCCACCCGCACGTCGTCGTCGACCTCGACGACCAGCCACGAGCCGGTGAACGTCGCGAAGTCGCCGCTCAGCTGGTCGAAGGTGATCCGGCGCTCGACGGGGTCGATCTCGTCGCGTTCGGTCCAGACCAGGATCCCCTTGCGGAAGTTCACCTCCCAGGTCGACGTCACCTCGGTCGGACTGACCTGGGTCACCCCGACCGTCCGTACGGTGTCGGTGAAGTTCGGGTAGGCGGCGAAGTCGGCCAGCCGGTCGAACGACTCCTTGGCGTCCGCCCCGGGCAGCAGAGCGTGCACGACGACCGAGCACTCCATATGGGTGGCCTCCTCAGCTCAGGTCGACGATCGTCACGTCAACCCCTGGACAAGATGGTGCAGGGAAACCCGCCACGCGTCCTCGACCTCGGTGGCGGTCATCGCGGCCGGTCCGCAGGGGATCGTCCCGAAGGACGTGGGCAGCAGCTCGGGAATGATCACCAGCCCGCAGACCGCCACCACGCCGTCCAACCGGGCCAGGTCCTCGGGAGCGAGGACGTCCGCGAACGCCGGCCGCACCAGTCGGTCCACGATAGACGGGTCGGCCAACCGTGGCGTCGGCATGTCGATGCCGCGCTCGCGACCGACCTCCGTCACCAGGTCGAGGTAGCGCTCCACCGGCATGCCGGCCGGCCCCGCGGTCAGCCAGAACTCCCCGGCGCGCAGGTCGGCGTCGAGCACCGCGCGGATCCCCCGGGCGACCATGTCCTGCGGTACGAGGTCGAAGAACGTGCCGGGGTGTGCCGGGATGAAGGGCAGCTTCCCGGTCAGCAGATACTCGGCGAGCAGGTGCACCCCCTGCTTCTGCCGAATGACGCCGGTGCGGGAGTCACCCATGACGATCGCCGGGCGGACGATCACCGCGTCGATGCCGCTGTCGCGGACCATCCGCTCGCCGAGGTACTTCGACGTCACGTACTCGTCCGTCCGGGCGGCCACCTTCTCGGTGCCCAGCCGGCCGCCGCCACCGGACTGGCCGTGGCGCGACACGTACGCGGTGCTGACGTGGACCAGGACGGCGTCCGCCTCGGCGGCGAACTCGATCACCCGGCCCAGGCCCTCGATGTTGAGCCGGTCGACCTCGGCCTGGTCGGCGGAGAAGTTGACGATGGCGGCCGAGTGGATGACCACGTCGACCTCCGCGCACAACTCCCGGTAGGCGCGCGGGTCGAGCCCCAACGAGGGGGCGTGCAGGTCCAGCCGGACCGCGCGGTCCGAGCCGGCCGGCAGACGCCGGAACACCCCGGCGATCACGTCGTACCCGCCCAGCTCGGCCAGGACGGCGGTACCCACGACGCCGCTGGCGCCGGTGACCAGGACGGTACGTTTCGTCATGCCGTGGGACCGGTCGTCGTGGCGGGGAAGCGGGCCGCCAGCGCGGCGCAGGCCCGCGTGAACGAGGCGATCAGCCGGGCCTCCTCGTCCGCCGTCATGGTCGCCGGCGGGGTCAGCCGGAGCACCGGGTGCGCGTTCATCGAGTGGTTGACCACCACGTCGTTGTCGAGCAGGTCCATCAGGAACTCGGCGGCGTGGTGACCGGCCCGGAACTCGACGCCGATGAGGAGGCCGGCCCCGCGAACCTCGGCCACCAGGTGACCGATCACGCCCGTCGCCTCGGTCAACGCCGCCAGCAGCCGCGCGCCCAGTGCGCCCGCGCGGTCGACCAGTCCCTCGTCCCGGATCACCTCGACCGTCGCCCGGACCGCGGCCATCGCGATGGGCGCCGCCGAGAAGGTGGACGTGTGCAGGTAGGGATCCTTGTCCAGCGGCGCGAAGGCCGCCGCGGTGGCCAGGGTCGCCGCGACCGGCACCAGACCTCCGCTCAGAGCCTTGCCGACGAGCAGGATGTCCGGCCGGACCCCGTCGCGGTCCGCGCCCCACCAGGTCCCGAGCCGACCGAGTCCGGTCATCACCTCGTCGAGGACGAGCATCGCGCCCCGGTCGCGGCACAGCGCCTCGACCGCCTTGAGGTAGCCGGGCTCCGGGATGATCACCCCACCCTCGCTCTGCACCGGCTCCACGACCACGCAGACGTCGCGGTCGACGACGGCGGCCAGTTCGTCCAGGTCACCGAAGCGTACGTGGACCACGTCGGGCAGCAGCGGACGGAAGGGATCCTGGTAGAGCGACCGCGCGGTGAGCGACAACGCACCGGTCGTCTTGCCGTGGTATCCACTGTGCATGGAGACCAACCGGTGCCGCCCGTTCACCCGGGCGATCTTGATGGCGGTCTCCACCGCCTCCGCGCCCGAGGTGGAGAAGTGGACCTTGTCGAGGCCCTCCGGCGCCACCGAGGTCAGCACCTCGGCAGTCCGTGCCGCGGGCTCGTTCAGCAGCACCCGCGTGGACAACGCCTGCCGGTCGAGCTGGTCGTGCACCGCGGCGAGCACCGCCGGGTGACCGGCGCCGACGAGGAACACCCCGTAGCCCGCGCAGTTCAGCAGCTGACGGCCGTCGGCGGTGTGGACGAGCGCGCCTGTGGCGCCGACTTCCAGAGGCGTGTTGAGCATGGCCGCGACCCGACCCTGCCCCTCACCCAGGTGCCGGCGGTACAGGTCGAAGACACTGGAGGACACCGCGGAAGTGTGCCCGACGGGCGGCAACCGATCAAGGGCGTGCCGGACGAAGCTCACCACCGGACGGTCACCCCGCCCGGAGCATTGCTGCGCGGACCGGAGTGGATCTAAGGTTGCCCGCGTGGACGCGTATCGCGAGATCACCTATGCCGTTGCCGACCGGATCGCCACGATCTCGCTGAACCGTCCGGAGGAGCGCAACGGCTACACCGTGCGGATGTCCGACGAGCTCGCCCACGCGTTCGACCGGGCCGACCGGGACGACGACGTGCGGGTGGTCATCCTGACCGGTACGGGCGAGCACTTCTGCGCCGGGCTGGACCTGTCCGTGTCGGAACTCGACACCCCCGACGACCCCGACGCCGGTGGCTGGGCGGAGCCCGCGGGCCGCTGCGCGATGCGGATCTTCGCGATGAACAAGCCGGTCATCGCCGCGATCCGGGGTGCGGCCGTCGGTGCCGGCGCGACCATCGTCCTGCCGGCCGACTACCGCCTCGCCGCCACCGACGCGCGGTTCGGGTACGTGTTCAGCCGGCGCGGCATCTACGCCGAGGGTGCGTCCGCCTGGTTCCTCCCCCGGCTGGTCGGGATGGGGACCGCTCTGGACTGGATGATCAGCGGCCGGGCCTTCGACGCCGCCGAGGCGCTCTCCGCCGGTCTGGTGCACAGTGTCCACGAACCGGAGAACCTGCTCGACAAGGCGCAGCAGCTCGCCCGGACCATCATCGCCACCACCGCTCCGGTGTCGGTGGCGGTCATCCGGCAGATGCTCTACCGGATGAGCGCGCTGGACTCGCCGTACCCCGTGCACCGCCTGGACTCCCGACTCGCGGCCGACGCGGTGGACAGCCCCGACGCCCAGGAGGGGTTCGCGTCCTTCCGGCAACGGCGCAGCCCGGCGTTCCCCGGCCGGGTCAGCACGGACCTCCCGGACTACCTTCCCTGGCGTGACGCGTGACCCCTATGCTGGCCGCGTGACGTCGCAGTCGACCGGCCAGGGCCCGGAAATCGCCGAACGGATCACCGTCGCGGCACCGGCACACGAGGTGTACGCGGCCGTCGCCGACGTCCGGCGGATGGCCCGGTGGAGCCCGGAATGTGTCGCGGTCTGGGTCACCCGGCGCAAGGACGGGCGACCGGACCGCTTCGTCGGCTGGAACCGTCGGGGACCCTACTTCTGGTTCACCACCTGCCGGGTGGTCACCGCGACGCCGGGTGCGGAGTTCGCCTTCGAGGTCACCACGTTCGGCCAGCCGGTGGCCCGCTGGGGATACCGGTTCGCGGCGACCGACGGCGGTACCGACGTGACCGAGTACTGGCAGGACCGCCGCAACGGCGCGGCGCGCCTGCTCGGTCGGGTCTTCACCGGCCGGGCGGCGACCGAACGTCCGGTGGTCAACCGGGACGGCATGCGCGAGACCCTGAACCGGTTGAAGCGGGAGCTGGAAGCACGCTGACCGCCTCGCCCGGGCCACGGCGGGTGCGTTCTCAGACCCGGGTGATGCGGACCGCGTCGGCGACCACGTAGCCGGTGCCGCTGGTCCACCGGCTCACCCCCACCTTGTCCCCGTCCCCCGCCGCCAGCGTGAACACGCCGAGCGGGACCCACCGTCCACCGTTGACCCGCTGGTTGACCCGCACCGTCTGGTTGCCGGTGGTGGTGGCCACGACGTAGGGGGTCGAGTCGTTGTAGCCCGAGGTGGCGGGATACCAGACGGAGACCTCGTAGGTGCCGGTCGCGGGCAGGTCCGCCTTGTACCAGGCGACATCGCTGGCGGAGACGGGGGCGGCGTAGCGGTAGTCGGGGCCCACCCGTTGGCTGGAATAGGTCGAGGTACCCCAGTTCGCGCTCGCTGTGAACCGTCCTGCGGTGGTGTTGTCGACCGTGACGGTGAACCCCTGCGGCGGCTCCGGGGTCGCGGTCGAGACGTCGAGGAAGTCACGGTCGATGTAGATCCGCACACCACCCCAGGTTTCCTGGGTGTCACCGGTGTACTGGTGGATGCGCTGACGGTTGGCGTAGTACCCGGCCGGACAGTAGTCGCCGGCGTTGGTGTCCGCCACACCGTTCCACCAGGCGAAGAAGAGGTGGTCGACGCGGGTGTACCGGGAGTCGTGGTAGGCGCTGCACAGGTCCCGGACGCCGGAGGAGCCGCTGGAGTACATGCCCGAGAGGTAGCCGAGCGCGTGCAGCCGCTCGGTCCAGCCGGAGAGGTACGACAGCACCGCCGCCTTGCACGACTCGGTCGAGGGGTAGTGCTCGATGTCGTTGTAGATCACGCTGCCGGCGGGGATGCCCAGCGACGTGGCCGCGTTCACCGCGCTGGTCGCCCGGGTCGCCCCCTGGGACCGGGCCGTGGCCGGGTCGTACGACATCTTCGGCGTGCGGGTGCCGCACGGCGCCTGGTTGTCGAGTTCGATCGGGATCAGGTGCCAGCCGCGGTTGATCTGGTTGGCCACCCAGGTCGCGGTCAGGTTGGCCTGGGTGCACGAACGGCTGGCACCGCTGATGTAGATGCCGACCGCCCGGTACGGCGAGCTGGCGCGCCAGGTGTCCATCGTCGACTGGGACGGGGCGGTGCACGTGTCGAAGCCCTTGCCGGTGTAGGTGCCCGGCTGAGGGCTGTTGGCCGAGGGTGTCACCGTGGCGGGCACCGGGGCCGCGCGGACGGCGTCCGGGGAGACCGGGGTGGCACCTCTCCCGAGGCTGGCGGAGGCGAGGATCCGACGAACCGTCGATTCGGTGTCCGGCGTGTGTTCGGCCGTGACCAGCACGCCCGCGTCGCGGACCGCGACCTGGATCGACCCGTCGCGGGACGGCAGGGCGTCCACGGTCGCCCTGCCCTTCGCCGTGACGGCGGTGTCCCCGGTGAGGCGAGGGGCGGTGACGGCGTCGAGCGGCTCGATGACCAGCCCCGCCGCCCGCCCGACCAGGCCCGGAGGACACCAGGGCTCGTCGCCGGGGTGGCCCAGGTAGACCGTGGGTCGGTCGAACCGGACGCATGCGTGCGGGTCGTCGGACAGGTCGACGACCCGCCAGTCCAGCGGGACCGTCACGCGGTAACCGTGGTAGCTGACGGTGCGATCGTCCGGTGAGGCCGCCCAGGTCGGGGTGACCATCCCGGCCGAGCCGAGGAGGACCGCCGTGAGGCTGGCCATGATCCTTCGTATCCTCATCGGAGCCTCACTTGGGGGAAAGTTGCCGAGGGGGAAGCCGTTCTGCAAGATTCCTACCACTCGCGGGCCGACATGGCCATAGATGCAGTTTGATGAATTTGGGGCGTCGGGGCAGGTCGGTCAGGTCGGCAACCCCAGGTAGGCACGTCGGACGTCGGGGTCGTCGAGCATGCCCGGTCCCGTCCCCGACTTCGCGACCCGGCCGAGTTCGACCACGAGGCCCCGGTCGGCGACCGCGAGGGCCTGCACCGCGTTCTGCTCGACCAGCAGCACGCCCACCTGGTGCGTGGCCAGCGCGTGGAGCGCGGCGAAGACGTGGTGCCGCATCCGGGGCGAGAGCCCCAGTGACGGTTCGTCGATGAGCACCACCTTCGGGTCGAGCATCAACGCCATGGCCATCTCCAACAGCTGCTGCTCGCCGCCGGAGAGGTCACCGGCCGCTTGGCGGCGCCGCTCGCCGAGCACCGGAAAGGTCTGGTACGCCCGGTCGATCCCGGCCGCGACGGCGGCCCGGGGCAGCGTGTAGCCGCCCATCCGCAGGTTCTCCTCGACGCTCATCCGGGGGAAGTTGCACCGCCCCTGCGGCACCAGGACGACCCCCCGGGCCAGCCGGGCGCGGGGCGGGTCGCGGCTCACCTCGACGCCGTCGACCCGGATCGACCCGCGGCGCGTGGCCACCATGCCGAACACGGTCCGGAGCAGGGTGGACTTGCCGGCCCCGTTGGCGCCGACGACGCACACGGTCTCGCCCCGGTGCAGGTCCAGGTCGATGCCCCGGAGGATCTCGACGTCCTGGTAGCCGGCGTGCACGTCGCGCAGGCTCAGCACCGGCGTCGAGGTGGTGTCAGCCGCCAAGGTACGCCTCCTGGACGTCGTCGCGGGCGAGGACCTCCTCGGGCCGGCCCTGCGCCAGCGTGCGGCCCTGGTCGAGCACGACCACCCGGTGGCAGAGGCCGACGACCAGTTCGATGTTGTGCTCGACCAGGAGCACCGTGGTGCCGGCGGCGTTGAGGTCCCGGATCCGGTCCCGGATCAGGTTGCCGATGGTGGGGTTGACCGCCGCCACCGGTTCGTCGAGCAGCAGCACGCGGGGTGGCACCACGCAGGCCGCGGCGAACTCGACCAGCTTGCGCTGCCCGTACGAGACCTGCCCGGCGGGCCGGTCGGCGACCGGACCGAGCGCGAAGGTGTCGACGAGTTCGTCGAGCCGGGCGCGCAGCGCGCGGTCCTTCCCATCGGGCCGGACCAGGTCGGCCAGACGCCGGGAACGCGGCCGGCGCCCCAGGGCGGCCACCCGGAGGTTGTGCCGGACGGTCAGCGACTCGAACGTGCGGACCTGCTGGAACGTCCGGACCAACCCGTGGTGGGCCAGCCGGTCCGGGCGCCACGAGGTGACGTCCGTGCCGTCGAGTTCCACCGTGCCGGTGTCGGGCCGCTGGAGGCCAGTGACGCAGTCGATCGCGGTGGTCTTGCCCGACCCGTTGGGGCCGATCAGCCCGACGATCTCGCCGGCGGCGATCGAGATCGACACGTCGTCCAGGGCCCGTACCCCGGCGTACGCCTTGCCGAGCCCGCGTACCGCCAGGTTGCCGCCGCTCATCGGCGCACCTGCTCCGGACGCACCGGCGGAGCCGCCGCCGGTGGCGGGTGCCGGCGCCGTCCGGTCGCCTGGAACATCCGCTCCAGCCCGTCGGGGACGGCGATGACCACCCCGAGCAGGATCAGGCCGTAGACGACCATCCGCCACTCCTCGGCGAGGTGCAGCAGTTGCGGCAGCACGGTGAAGAGCAGAGCCGCCGTCACCACGCCCCGCAGGCTGCCCCGTCCGCCGACGAAGACCATGATCAGCAGCGCGGTCATGTAGGACGTGTCCAGGTTCTCCGGACACACCACCGACTGGAAGTACGCGTTGAAGACCCCCACCATGGCCGACAGCGCGGCCGAGAGACCGAAGGCGGTGAGCCGGAACGCGGTCGGCGACAGGCCACGGGCGGCAGCCAGCACCGGGTCGTCCCGTACCGCCGTGAGGGCCAGACCGAGCCGGCTGCGGGAGACGCCGAAGGCGACCCCGACGGTGAGCGCCGCGAGGCCCAGCACCACGTAGTACTGCGCGGCCAGCGAGGTGAGTTCGACGCCGAACAGGGTCATCGCCGGCACGCCCGTGGTGCACAGCGGGCCACCGGTGAGGCCGACCCAGTTCTTGGCCAGCAGCACCGCGATGGTGGCGAACCCGAGGGTGGCGATCGCGAAGGCGTGCAGCGACAGCCGGAACGACGGGACGCCGATGGCCAGCGCCACGCCCACGGCGGCCACGGCGGCGACGACCAGCGTCGCCCCGAACGACCAGCCGTACCGGGTGCTCAGGATCGCCGCCGCGTACGAGCCGAAGCCGAAGAAGACCGGCTGGCACAGGCTGAGTGCGCCGATCCGGCCGACCACCAGGTCGAAGGAGACCGCCAGGGCGACGAACATGAGCGCGGTGATCGCGGTGGACAGGTGGTAGGGCACCGGGAGGACCAGCGGCAGCACGGCCGCGAAGACCGCGCCGAGCAGCCAGACCACCGGTTCGACGCGGATCCGGCCGGACCGCGCGGACGCGGTCGCGGTCACGCGCGTACCGCCCGTCCGAACAGCCCGTGCGGGCGGACCAGCAGCACCGTGATCATGACGGAGAATACGATCACGTCGGCGTACGCGCTGGAGAGGTAGCCGATGGCCAGCGCCTCGCTGACCCCGAGGACGAAGCCGCTGAGGACCGCGCCGGTGACGTTGCCGAAGCCGCCCATGATGACGGCGGCGAACGCCTTGACGGCCAGCAACGTACCCATCGTCGGGGAGGCGCTGTACAGCGGAGTGATGGTGGCCGCGGCGACACCCGCCAGCGCGGCGGCGGTCGCCACGGTCACCAGCCCGATCCGCGCCGCCGGCAGGCCCACCACCACGGCCGCCTCCCGGTTCTGGGCGAGCGCCCGCATCGCCCGCCCGGTTCGGGTGTGACGCAGGAACACCACGAGCGCGCCGAAGGTGGCCGCGGTGGCCCCGAGCACGACCAGTCGCTGCACCGCGACGGTCGTCCCGGCCAGTTCCACGGTGCGCAGGCTCTGCTCGCTGTAGACGGTCCGGGGCAGGGAGCCCTCCACCACGATCGCCAGGTTGACCAGGACGATCGACACGGCCAGGGTGGCGACGAGCTGGACCTGCCAGCCCCGGTGCAGGATCCGGTGCACCACGGCCAGGTAGAACCCGACCCCGACGACCACCATCCCGACGACCGTGGCGAGCGCGGCGACCGGATACGGCAGCCCCAGGTACGCGGAGCCCGCGTACAGCAGGTAGGCGCCGACCATCACCAGCTCGCCGTGCGCGAAGTTGACGATCTCCAGGACGCCGAAGATGAGCGCCAGCCCGGCCGCCACGAGGGTGTACTGCGAGCCGAGCGTCAGGCCGTTGACGAGCTGGTCGAGGAATCTGCTCACCTGGCCGCGCCGTTCACTTGCCCGTGTCGACGACGTCGAGGACCCGGATCTTCCCGCCCTCGATCCGGAGGATGAACATGTTCGGGTGGGCCTGGTGGTGCTCGTCGAAACTGATCGGCCCGATGCCGGTGGTGAAGTCCACCTTCCTCAGCCCGGCCAGGATGCCCGCCCGGTCGGTCCCGCCGTGCCGGACCGCCTCGGCGAGGGTCAGCATCCCGTAGTAGGCCAGCGCGGCGTTGTACGGCGGCACGGCGTCGCCGTACCGGGTCCGGTACCCGTCGAGCAGCGGGCGTTGCGCGTCGGAGGCCGTCCAGTAGGTGGCCTCCTCGACCCCCTCGGCCAGCGCCGGGTCGCCGGTGAGCCGGATCCCCTCGGCGGTGGCGCAGCCGCCGCGCGCGTACAGCGGGAGGGTCATGCCCATCTCGCGCATCTGCCGCAGCATCTGGGCGCAGTCGGGCGGCTCGGCGAAGGTGATGAACGCGTCCGCCCCGGCGGCGCGGACCTTCGACAGCTGGGGTCGCAGGTCGCTGGCGCCGAGGTCGTAGAACTCCGTGGCGAC
The DNA here is from genome assembly GCF_014680085.1 of Micromonospora sagamiensis. Lineage (NCBI taxonomy): Bacteria > Bacillati > Actinomycetota > Actinomycetes > Micromonosporales > Micromonosporaceae > Micromonospora > Micromonospora sagamiensis. The sequence goes on from NZ_AP023438.1 coordinate 19,342, forward strand.
GAGTGCCACGCCCGCCTCGGGCAGCAGCTTCCGGTAGAGGTCGGCCGCCCCGCGCCCGAAGTCGTTGTTGGCGGCCAGGATCGCGGCCCGCTTGCGGCCGGCGTCGGCGATGTACCTGGTCCAGTACCTGCCCATGATCGAGTCGTCGATGTTCATGCGCCACATGTACGGGTTGCCACCCACCCCGGACTGCTGGCTGATCTTGGCGTTGGTGGAGCCGAAGGTCACTGCCGGGGTCCTGCTCCGGGCGAGGGTCGGCATGCCGCCGAGGGTGCCGGAGGAGCAGGGCGATCCCAGGATGGCGTCGACCCCGTCGACGTCCGCCAGTTTGCGGAACGCGGAGGCGCCACCCTGGGGGGAGCACTCGTCGTCGGCGGTGACCAGGTCGAAGTCGACGTCGGGCATGCTCCGCCCGAGGTGCTCGATGGCCAGTTCGATGCCCTTCCTGGCGTCCTGGCCGTAGTAGGCGGACTTCCCGCTGAACGCGGCGGAGAGGCCGACCTTGACGGTCCGGCCGTCGTCCTCCGTTCCGGCCGGCGCGCAGGCACCGACGCCGCCGGCCAGTGCCAGGAGGGCCGCGAGGGACGCCGCGCGGAGCATCGGGGGTCTCATGCTGCTCTTCTCCCTTGCGGTGCGGCGGCCGGCACCCGGTCTCCGGATCCCCGCGGCTTCGCCGTCCGACCGCGACCGACGTCCGCCACGCATCGACCGTAGTCGATCAATCACGTCGGGACAAGAACTCACCCACCCGGACCCCACCGCCCGGTCGACCCGGGGGCGACGACCCTGGCCACGCGCTCGGCGCGCACCAGACGGTTCGATCCAGAACCGCTGGTGGCGCGCAGGCCGCGCGACACCCGGGACAACCGTGCCGACCTGGGCATCTGGCGGGAAAACGTGGAGCGCGAACCATCGAAGCCGCCGACAGACGACAGACACGAGTGCTCGCCAAACACCCCTCGATGTCTAAGCTGGTGGAGTTTCAACTCGGGCGCAGGAAGGCAGAGGTGGTTGCTGCGCAGGGTTGGCAAGCCAATACTATGAGTGACGCAAGTCGATGTAAAGGTGCAGATTCGCCCAAAGGGCGCTGAGAAGGGGTTCCGTCGGATGTTCAGTCGTGTCGCCATCGTCAACCGCGGCGAGGCCGCTATGCGGCTCATCCACGCCGTCCGGGATATCGCTGCGGAGACCGGGACACGGATCGAGACGGTCGCGTTGTACACCGACGTCGACCGTACGGCCACGTTCGTCCGCGAAGCGGACCTCTCCTACGACCTCGGTCCCGCGTCCGCGCGGCCGTACCTCAACCTGAAGGCGCTGGAGCGCGCGCTGGTGGAGACCGGGGCGGACGCCGCGTGGGTCGGCTGGGGCTTCGTCGCCGAGGATCCGGCGTTCGCGGAGCTGTGCGAGAAGATCGGCGTCACCTTCGTCGGCCCCAGCCCCGACGCCATGCGCAAGCTCGGCGACAAGATCGGCGCGAAGCTGATCGCCGAGGAGGTCGGCGTGCCGGTCGCGCCGTGGAGCCGCGGCGCGGTCGAGACCCTGGACGCCGCCGTGGCGGCGGCGAGCGAGATCGGCTACCCGCTGATGCTGAAGGCCACGGCGGGCGGCGGCGGGCGCGGCATCCGCGTCATCAACAACGAGGCCGAGCTGGCCGACGCCTACGAGCGCACCAGCCAGGAGGCCGCCCGGGCGTTCGGCAGCGGCGTCGTGTTCCTGGAGCGCCTGGTCACCGGCGCCCGGCACGTCGAGGTCCAGGTGATCGCCGACGGCGAGGGCACCGCGTGGGCGCTCGGCGTCCGCGACTGCTCGGTGCAGCGGCGCAACCAGAAGGTCATCGAGGAGTCGGCGTCGCCGGTGCTCAGCCCGGCGCAGGCGGCCGAGCTCAAGGCCTCGGCCGAACGGCTGGCCGTCGCGGTCGGTTACCGCGGCGCGGCGACCGTCGAGTTCCTCTACCACCCCGGCGACCAGCTGTTCGCGTTCCTCGAGGTCAACACGCGGCTACAGGTCGAGCACCCGATCACCGAGTCCACCACCGGCTTCGACCTGGTCAAGGCGCAGCTGCACGTGGCCTCGGGCGGGCGGCTCGAAGGCCAGCCGCCGGCGGAGCGCGGGCACGCGATCGAGGCCCGGCTGAACGCCGAGGACCCGGACCGCGACTTCGCCCCCTCCCCCGGTCGTATCGCACGGCTGGACCTGCCGGCCGGACCGGGCATCCGGGTGGACACCGGCGTCAGCGAGGGTGACACCATCCCCGCCGACTTCGACTCGATGATCGCGAAGATCATCGCCTACGGCCGCGACCGCGACGAGGCGCTCGGCCGGCTGCGCCGGGCGATGGCGCAGACCACGGTGATCATCGAGGGCGGCGCGACCAACAAGAGCTTCGTGCTCGACCTGCTCGACCAGCCCGAGGTGATCGACGCCAGCGCGGACACCGGCTGGATCGACCGCGTCCGTGGCGAGGGCCGGCTCGTCTCGCACCGGCACTCCGCCGTCGCGCTGGCGGCCGCCGCCATCGAGGCGTACGAGGAGGAGGAGCGCGCCGAGCGGGAGCGGCTGCTCTCGACGGCGTTCGGCGGACGCCCGCAGGTGCAGCACGAGAGTGGCCGACCGCTGGACCTCAAGCTGCGGGGCGTCGGCTACCGCGTCCGGGTCGCGCGGGTCGGCGCGCACCGGTTCCGCGTCGGCATCGAAGCGGGCGACGACGTCCGCACCGCCGACGTCGAACTGGACCGCTTCGACCGGCACAGCGGGCAGGTCGTCGTCAACGGCACCCGGTACCGCCTGCTCACCGGCACGCACGGGCCGATCCACCTGGTCGAGGTGGACGGCGTGACCCACCGGGTCAGTCGTGACGAGGGCGGCGTCGTCCGTTCGCCCTCGCCCGCGCTGGTCGTCGCCACGCCGCTGAAGGTCGGCGCGGAGGTCGAGGCGGGCGCACCGGTGCTGGTGCTGGAGAGCATGAAGATGGAGACGGTGCTGCGGGCACCGTTCAAGGCGCGGCTGAAGGAATGCGTCGTCTCCGTGGGCAGCCAGGTGGAGGCCGGCGCGCCGCTGATCCGGCTGGAGCCGCTCGCCGACGCCGAGGCCGAGGACACCTCTGCCGTCCAGACCGTCGAGCTGGACCTGCCCGCCGCGCCCGGGACGCTCCCGGCCCGCAAGCGCTCCACCCGTGGCCAGGAGGACCTGCGTAGCCTGCTGCTGGGCTTCGACGTCGACCCGCACGACGAACGCCGGGTGCTCGACGACTACCTCGCCGCACGCCAGGCGGCCATCGCGGACGGCCACCGGCCGCTGGCCGAGGAACTCGAACTCGTCGACGTCTTCGCCGACCTGGCCGAGTTGAGCCGGAACCGGCCGACCGGCGAGGACGGCGGCGGCGACGACGGCCACGTGCACAGCGCCCGCGAGTTCTTCCACACCTACCTCCAGTGCCTCGACGTCGAGCGGGCCGGGTTGCCGGAGGCGTTCCAGGCCAAGCTCGCCAAGGCGCTCGGGCACTACGGGGTCACCGAGCTGGAGCGCTGCCCCGAGCTGGAAGCCGCCGTGTTCCGGATCTTCCTCGCCCAGCAACGGGCGTCCATCGACGCCATGGTCGTCACGGCGCTGCTGCGCGCCTGGCTGCGGGAGTCCCCGCCGGACGAGGCCCTGCGCGAGCCCGCCGGTCTCGTGCTGGAGCGGCTGGTGGCCGCGACGCAGGTCCGCTTCCCCGTGATCGCCGACCTCGCGCGCGGCGTGGTGTTCGCCTGGTTCGCCCAGCCGCTGCTGCGCCGCAACCGCGCCCGCGTCTACGCCAACGTCCGCCGGCACCTGCGGCACCTGGACGCGCACCCGGACGCGCCGGACCGCGCCGAGCGCATCGCCGAGATGGTCCGCAGCACCGAACCCCTGGTGCGGCTGCTCGGCCAGCGGCTGGTCCGCGACGACCTCGACAACGCCGTCATGCTGGAGGTGCTGACCCGGCGGTACTACGGCAACAAGGGGCTCGGTGTCCGCACCAGCGAGGTCGCGGGCTGCACGTTCGTCATCGCCAAGCGGCCGGACTCGTGCGTGGTCTCCGCCGCGGTGAGCTTCGACGCGCTGGGCAGCGCGTTGCGTGGGCTCGCGGATTTGGCGGGTGGCGAGGGCGCCATCGACGCCGACATCTATCTCGCCTGGGAGAACCAGCCGGAGGACTCCGACGCGATGGCGGCCGCCCTGCACGAGGTGGTCAGCGCGCACCCGTTGCCCGTCGAGGTCCGCAGGCTCACCGCCACCGTCGCGGGTCGCAGCGGCGCGGTGATGCACCACCACTTCACGTTCCGCCCGTCGACCACCGGGATGACCGAGGAACGGCTGGTCCGCGGCCTGCACCCGTACATCGCGCAGCGGATGCAGATGGAGCGGCTGAGCAAGTTCGACCTCACCCGGCTGCCGTCGTCGGACGAGGAGGTCTACCTCTTCCAGTGCGTGGCGCGGGAGAACCCGTCGGACAACCGGCTGGTCGCGTTCGCCCAGGTACGCGACCTGACCGCGCTGCGCGAGCACGACGGCCGGCTGATCGCGCTGCCGACGGCCGAGGACACCGTGGCCGCCTGTCTCGACTCGATCCGCCGGGAGCAGTCGCGGCGGCCCTCGACGAAGCGCGTCAACACCAACCGGATCGTGATCTACGTCTGGCCGCCGAGCGACCTCACCCGCGAGGAGCTGGAGATGATCGCCGGCCGCGTGCTGCCGACCACCGCCGGTGCCGGGCTGGAGGAGATCCTGTTGATCGCCCGGCAGAGCGACCGGAGGACCGGCGAGCTGACCAAGGTGGCCGTGCGCGTCTCCTTCGACGTCACCGGCGGCACCGAACTGACCGTCGGCGCGCCGTCGGACGAGCCGGTCGAGCCGCTCGACAGCTACCGGCAGAAGGTGCTCCGGGCGAGCAGCCGCAACACGGTGTACCCGTACGAGCTGACCGGTCTGCTCGGCGACTTCGTCGAGCACGACCTCGACGAGCAGCACGCGCTGGTGCCGGTCGACCGGCCGAAGGGACGCAACACCGCGGCGATCGTCGCGGGCGTCGTCACCACGCCGACCCGGCGGCACCCGCAGGGCGTCACCCGGGTCGTGCTGCTCGGCGACCCGACCAAGTCGCTGGGCGCGCTGTCGGAGCCGGAGTGCCGCCGCGTGATCGCCGCGCTGGACCTGGCCGAGCGGATGCGGGTGCCGCTGGAGTGGTACGCGCTGTCCGCCGGTGCCCGCATCTCCATGGAGTCCGGCACGGAGAACATGGACTGGGTGGCCGCGGCGCTCAAGCGGATCGTCGAGTTCACCCAGGACGGCGGCGAGATCAACATCGTGGTCGCGGGCATCACCGTCGGGGCACAGCCGTACTGGAACGCCGAGGCGACGATGCTGATGCACACCAAGGGCGTCCTGGTGATGACGCCGGACTCAGCGATGGTGCTCACCGGCAAGCAGTCGCTCGACTTCTCCGGCGGCGTGTCGGCCGAGGACAACTTCGGCATCGGCGGCTACGACCGGGTGATGGGCCCGAACGGGCAGGCGCAGTACTGGGCGCCGAACCTGGCCGCCGCGCGGGACGTGCTGATGCTGCACTACGACCACACGTACGTCGCACCCGGTGAGGAGTCGCCGCGACGGGCGAGGACGACCGACCCCGTCGACCGCGACATCTCCTCCTTCCCGCACGCCGTGGAGGGCAGCGACTTCACCACCGTCGGCGAGATCTTCTCGGCCGAGGCCAACCCGGACCGGAAGAAGCCGTTCGACATCCGGACCGTGATGCGGGCCCTCTCCGACCAGGACCACCCGGTGCTGGAACGGTGGGCGGGCATGGCCGACGCGGAGACCGCGGTGGTGCAGGACGTCCACCTCGGCGGCATGCCGGTATGCCTGCTCGGCATCGAGTCGCGGTCGGTGCCGCGGCGGGGCTTCCCGCCCACCGACGGTCCGGACACGTACACCGCGGGCACGCTGTTCCCACGGTCGTCGAAGAAGGCCGCGCGGGCGATCAACACGGCCAGCGGCAACCGGCCGCTGGTGGTGCTGGCGAACCTGTCCGGCTTCGACGGTTCCCCGGAGTCGATGCGGAAGCTGCAACTGGAGTACGGCGCCGAGATCGGCCGCGCGATCGTGAACTTCCGGGGCCCGATCGTGTTCTGCGTGATCTCGCGGTACCACGGCGGCGCGTTCGTGGTGTTCTCGAAGGCGCTGAACCCGAACATGACCGTGCTCGCGCTGGAGGGCTCGTTCGCCTCGGTGCTCGGCGGTGCCCCCGCCGCCGCCGTGGTGTTCTCCGGCGAGGTCAACGCCCGCACCGCGGCCGACAAGCGGGTGCGGGACCTGGAGGCCCGCGTCGCGACCGCCACCGGCACCGACCGCGCCTCGTTGACCGCCGAACTCGACGAGCTCCGCTCGGCGGTCCGCGCGGAGAAGCTCGGCGAGGTGGCCGCGGAGTTCGACCGCGTGCACAACATCCAGCGCGCGGTCGAGGTCGGTTCGGTCGACGCCGTCATCCGCGCCGCCGAACTCCGCCCGCGCATCATCAAGGCCATCGAGGCCCGCCTGAAGTAGTCCGGACGCTCAGGGCCCGCCGTGGGCGGGCCCTGAGCGCTCCCGACAAGGCGCCACCGCCGGTGCCGCCCGCGCGCCGGAGCTTGCGCCGCTCTGCCCGGCGTCACCCCGGTCGCGTCAGAGGTCGATTCCCTCGCTGCGCACGGACGACTCCTTCAACGCGGCCTCGTCCGGTTCCACCCCGATCCCCGGTCCTGTCGGCACCTCGATCCACCCGTCCCGCATGACGACCGGCGGGGTGATGTCCCGGGCGAAGAAGCGGTCCGACGCCGACACGTCGCCGACCAGGGTGAAGTTCGGGAGGGCCGCCAGCGCCACGTTGGCCGCCCGACCGATGCCGGTCTCCACCATGCCACCGACCCACACCGGCACACCGTGTGCGGCGCAGACGTCATGGATCCGCCGCGCCTGGAGATAGCCACCGACCCGACCGGGCTTGATGTTGACGATGGCCGCGGCCCCCGACTCGATCGCCTCGACGGCCCGCACCGGAGAGGTGACCGACTCGTCCAGGCAGATCGGGGTACGCAGCCGCCGGGCCAGTGCGGCGTGCCCGCGCAGGTCGTCCTCGGCCAGCGGCTGTTCGATCATCAGCAGGTCGAAGGCGTCGAGCTTGGCGAGGTGGGCGGCGTCCGTCACGGTGTACGCCCCGTTCGCGTCCACCTGCACGGGCACCGCGTCGCCGATGTGCTCACGTACGGCGCGAACCGGCGCCACGTCCCACCCCGGCTGGATCTTCAGCTTGATCCGCTGGTATCCGGCGGCCACGTACCCGTCGACGGTGTCGAGCAACTCCGGGATCGACGTCATGATGCCGACGGAGACGCCGGCCGGAACCGCCGGCTTGACGGAGCCGAGGTATTCGGCCAGCGACATGTGGGCCTGCCGGAGCTGGGCGTCGAGGATGGCGATCTCCAGAGCCGCCTTCGCCATCGGGTGCCCCTTGACTGCGGCGAGGGCGTGTCCGACCGTTGCCGCGGAGACGGTCGGCAGGGCGCTGACCGCGGGGATCAGGAACCGGACCAGCGCGTCGGCGGCGCCGTCGACGTACTCGGCCGAGTAGTCCGGCTGTGGCATCGCGACGCACTCGCCCCACCCGACGGCGTCCGGCGTGATCGCCTTCACCAGGAGCGCCTCGCGCTCGTACTCCGTGCCGAACGACGTCCGGAACGGCGTCACCAGTGGCAGCCGCACCCAGTGCAGCTCGATCCGGGTGAGCTTCACGGCTCGTACGACGGGGTCAGGCCGGCCGGCAGGAGAACGTACTCGTGGTTCCTGGTCATGCCCACCACCCGGTAGTTGTCGTCGAAGAGCGCGAGGAAGCGGTCGCGGACCGCGAACCGCTCGCTCTGTGCCCGCCTGCGGTCGGTCCGCCGCAGCAGTTCGATGTCCTCCGGCACGACGATCAGTTCGGCCCCGGGCACCACGCGGGCGTGCCGGCGGGCTGCCCCGGGCTCCCCCACCATGGCCTGCTCGACCCACTCGGACCGGAGGTCCCACTCGACCAGCAGCCGGTCGGTGCGTTCGTTGGTGTTGACTCCGTCGTCGAGCCGCCCGTAGAAATCCGGTCGGTAGTCGGTGACCGTCGCGCCGAGCTTGCAGAGATTGAAGTACCCGTTGCGACAGACCAGCGGGTCGTACGTCCACGAGATGGTGTCGAGGCCGCGGTCGAGCGCCCACCGGCGTTGATGCCGTTTGAGCGCGAATCCGGTGCCCCGGTTACGTTCCGGCTGGTACACCCCGGTGATGTAGGAGTGCAGGTGGTCGGGTCGCCCGGCCTGCGCGCCGAACATCCCCACCGTGCAGCCGACCAGGCGGCCGTGCTGGTACGCCCCCACCACGTAGTTGCCCGAGTGACACAGGGTCCGGAGCAGACCGACGGTGATCAGCTCGCTGCGCTCGGCGTCGGTCCGGGCTCCCCAGACCGTCCACAGCAGGTCGGCGGCGGCCTCGATCTGTTCCGCGGTGTGCAGCGCCGTGATCGTGGGTCCGGCCTCCGACGCCATGGTGTCCGAACTGTCCGGCGGGCCGGTCGCGTCGGCATTCGTGCCGACTGCGGCTCGCCGCTCAGCCACGGCGCCCTCGGTCTGTACCACCGCTACCTACCGTTCTCATGCGCGAGAACGCGACACGCAATCCGTGCTCACCCTGGAAACATAACCACAAGTTAACGCTACGTGTGCATTCAGCGCAAATCCGAGATAACCTGACGTTATTGTCGCCCTGGGCAGCACGAATCCGAGTGGACCTAACGTTACCCAGAACGGCGTACAAAGTAACGTACGCGGGGGCGGAGGTGCCGTCGGCCCGGCTGCGATCCACTAACGAAACAGCGGGACGGCTTCCGCCGGCCGGTGTGCCAGCGCGGCGGCCATCGCGATCTGGTCCCGGATCCGCCGTACGGACGCCTCCCACTGCCGGGAAAGCCCGGGCCGACCGTCCAGCCCCTCCCACACCGACAGCGCGAACCCACCCAGGCGGGCCGCCGGCATCCACAGGTGCAGCAGGTGGTCGACGGCGGGCCGCAGCCGGTGGATGATCTGCACCGGTTCGTCGACTCCGATCCGGCTCTGCTCGATGATGGACACCAGCGCGGTCAGCAGCCAGTCGTGCAGGGCCAGATCCTCACACAGTTCGACGATGTCGGCCACCGCCACCTGCCCCAGCAACAGCCGCACGGTCCGCAGGCCGTCCTCGTGGACGGTGAACCGCACCCGGACCCCCTCGGTGTCGGTGTCGGTCAGCGCGGCCCAGCGAAGCACCGTGCGGCGCGCCCGGACCGGTGGGCGCCGGTCCAGCAGCGAGGATCCCTGGACCTCGGCGATCAGGCGGTTGCACACCGCGCCCATGCCCATGGTGGACGACGACCGGTCCGCGGCCAGGTGGGCGGCCGCCGTCCCGGGCAGGTCGATCCGGCCGAGCGTCTCCACCACACCCGGTCGGGTTAGGTAGTGCGACCAGGCCTGCCGGTGGCCGCCACCGATCGGCTCGACCCGCACCACGGCGGAGCCCTGCAACACCCGCCCTCCGGTGAGGCAGACCCGACCCATGAGCGTGCCCACGCCGCGCACCCGGGCCCCCGAACGGGCGGCGATCCGGCAGTCCACCCCGGTGAGGACGTGCGGGCTGACCGCGTGGGAGATCGGGCGCTCGGAGACGCGGACCCGCTCGCCGGCCAGCAACGCCAGCACGCCCTCCGCCAGCTCGCGGGGCACGCTGCCGGAGTGCCGCAGGGCGGCGGTCTGCACCTCACCCAGGACCAGCACCACGCACCGGTCCGGTGTCCACGAACAGGTGTTCGATCCGGTCGACCACGGCGGGCGGCAGGACGATCCCCTCGTCGGCGCCGCGCGCGGCGACCTGGTCGCGCACGGTGGGATCCACCGCCACCTGCTGGAGTATCGTCCGGACCGCGTTCTCGACCGGCAGGAACAGCGGGGCGCAGATGGTCATGGTCCGGTAGGCGCTGAACGGTGCGGCCCGCGGGTTGAGTTGCAGCACCGGGGGCAGCCGGCGCCAGTCGTCGGGCAGCTCGTCCGGCACCGGCCTCGGCACGGCGACGCGACGCCCCTGGTCCCGCAGGACGCCCAGCCTCAGCAGCTGCCAGACGGCGGCCAGCATCGCGCAGGACCACTGACGGCCCTGGTCGCCGTCCCGCCACAGTTCGATGTCGGCGAAGACGGAGTGGTTGACGGCGGCGTTCTCGGCGGGCGGCAGCCAGGCGACCGATCGCTTCATCGCCTCGTGGCGATCCGTGGCCGGTGATCGCTGCCCGTTGCACAGCCACCCGGTCTGGCGCACGGGTGGGCGGGCCCCGGTGGTGTCCGGCGGTGGGTCCTCGACGATCCGGGCCTCGACCAGTTCGGCCAGCGACAGGCCGGTCGGCGCGGTCTCGGCGGGCTCCGCCGGGTCGGGGTCGGCCGGCTCCGCCGCGTCGGCGCAGCCGGACTCCCGGGCGAGGTAGTCGATTTCCAGACCTCCGTCCCGGGCCGCCCGGATCAGTTTCGGAAGCAGCGTACGGGGCGATTCCGGCTGGCCGAAGTAATCGTCGATCAGGACGCAGGTGCTGATTCGCGGTTTCTTTCCCCGGACCACGTCGTGGCAGGCCGCCCGGGCGGTCGCGGACCACCGGGCGATCCTCCGGAAATGGTCGACGAAGAAGCCGGCGTCCTGGCTGAGATCCGGGTAGTAGAAGTGACCGAGTTCGACCGACAGGTGCGCCAGCGGAACGGACTCCACCCGCGGGTCCGCGGTCGACTCGAAGAACTCGGCGTCCGTTCTCATGCGGTGGCCCACATCTCGTCGTCCACGAGGTTCCGGGCGAGTTCGTCGAACGCGGCCACGGTCGACAGGTTGGCGATGTCCCGGGCGACGACGTCGTTGTCCGAGAGCAGCTGTTCGCGCCACTGCAACACCGGGTCGAGCGGCACCGAGCCGAGCAGCGCCAGCCGCCCGACCCGGTGCCGGGCGGCGAGCCGCCGCAGGTCCTGGTCGCAGTCGCGCAGCCAGGCGACCTGCGCGGGCCGCAGGCCGCGCAGCTCGGCCGAGTCGGGGTCGACCACCGCGGTACGGACGAACCGGATCGACGCGGCCAGCCGGTCCCGGTCGTGGCCGGCCCGCTCACCGACGTCGAGGATGCCGTCCCGGCCGTAGACGAGGCCGGCGGCGGCCGGGATGTGCTGCCGGGTCCAGCGGTGGAAGACCAGCCAACGGGCGACCACGCCGTGCAGGGCCGGGTCCGCCGTCGCCTCCAGCACCAGCTGGGTCGCGTACGACCGTCCGGCGCTCAGGTCGACCAGGCACATGTCGAACTCCTCGTCGAGCGCGAGGAGCAGCCGGACGCACCGGCGCAGGGCCTCCTTGTCCGGGCGGAACTCGCCGCCGTCCTGGTCGCCGGGGAAGAGCATGAGCTGGCCGGAGCCGGGCGGGCGATGACGCAGGCTGGCCCGGGCCGACCGGTTCCAGACGTCGATGCGCCGGGGTTCCTCGACCGCCGCCTGCGGATCCTGCTCCATCAGGTACGAGTGCAGTCCACCGCCCTCCCGCACCCCCCGCGCGGCGTCGACGATCTGGAAGATGGACCCGGCCGTGGGCGACCCGAAGTCGAAGTCCAGGTAGCAGACCTCGGCACCGGCGAGCGCACGTCGGTACACGACGTTGCAGCTCGTGACCGACCTTCCGGTGCCGCCCTTGTCGGACGCCGCGAAGACCAGCACGCTAGTCTCCAGTCTCGGATTCCCGGGCCGCGGCGAGCTTGTCCAGCTCGCGTAGGACGTCCAGGATCAGGGAGGCGGCCGTGCCGGGCCGGGTCGGCAGCAACCGGCGGGCCCGCCGGAGACCGATCGCCTGTCGGCTCAGGCTGTCCCGCAGGGCCGGGCCGCCCTCTCCCGAGCCGCGCAGCTGCTCCTCGTCGAATACGTCCTCGGCCTCGACCAGCAGCTCGGAGGCGACGTCCGACAGCATCATGCCGGGTGGTGGCTCGCCCCGGATCAGGTCCGCCGCGGTGCCCATGCACTGCACCACGCGGGTGGTGTGGTACCAGCTGGGCGAGCCACGGCGGGGCAGCGTCGGGTACACGTTCGCCGCCTCGTCCCACAGACCGGTCCCTCGGCCGTCGCGCAATCGACGCTGTTCCAGGTGTCGCCAGGCCTCGTCGGCCAGGCGCAGCAACCGGGCCCGCAGGCGATGGTCGTTGACCTGGGCCGCGAGGGCCAGCGCCCGACTGAGCAGCAGGGTGCCCAGCTCGCCCAGCCGCCAGCCGAGCAGGGGCGCGTCCGGCCCGGCCAGCTCGCTGCCGTTCAACGCGACCCAGGTGCCGGGGTGGTGCAGCTTCAACGCGGGGTCGCCGGCGAGTGGCCGGCGTCTGATCCGGCCCCGGTCGGCCAGGTCCTCGAGGACCCGGGCGATCCGGGCCAGGTCGGAGTCGGGGGCGCCCCGGTCGACGAGGGCACGTCGGACGAGCGAGACGACCAGGAGGCTGTAGTAGTCGCTCTCCTCTCGTCCGTCGTCCGCCACGGCATGTCCTCGACCGGCCACCGGTCCTCGCCGAAGGTGGCGATCGTGGACCAGTACCGCTGGGCCAGGTCCCACTGGAGGTTGAGGGTCCGGGCGAGCGACTGCTGTTCCTCGTCGAGCAGGCCCTTGAGCCGGGTGTCTCCCGGGAGAAGAGGTCCCGGATGCCGTCCACCGCCACCACGGTGTAGTAGAGAGTACGGGCCCGACTCGGCGAGCCCGGCTGGGCGTACACGGTCGTCGCCGTCTTGACCGGCTCGGCGTCCCGGACGATCCCCCACGACCAGCCGCACTCGAACAGCAGGTCGCGGTTCTCCAGCAGGGCGTCCACCTCGTCCATGGACGATCCCAGCTCACGGAGACCGGCCATGACGTCACCCAGCGAGTCCCGTAGCCGGGCGACCAGCTCGGCCGAGTAGCCCTCCTCCGGGTTGACCGTCTCGCACAGCGCCCGCCCCTCACGGCTGTCCCCCGGGAAGACACTGAGCGCGAAACTCCGCTGGAGTCCGGCCATCGCCGCCGTGAGGCGCTTCTGCGCGGCGGCCTCCACCCGGTCGATCTCCTCCCGGTGGGAGGGACGCTGGACCTGCCGGCGGTAGCCGCGCACGAACGCGATGGCGGCCGTGGTGAGCACGACCGACGTGGCGTACGAGTCGACCACCTCGAGCGTCCGCTGCTCGGCGGTGGGCTCCCGGTCGTCGTCGGGCGCGGTGGTGAGGTAGCCGCCGCCGGAGAACTCCGGCAGCCCGGTCTCCGGGTCGGTGTAGTCGTGCAGGTACTCCCCGATGAGCCGGACGACCCGCTGCGGGATCTCCACGGCGCTACCGAAAGAGGCGAGCGCGGCGCAGACGTCGGGCTTGGTCTCGTCCGGCCGGTCGTAGCGGATGTCCGGCAGTTTCGTCGGCGGGAGCAGGAGACAGAGCAGCAGCTCGGCGTCGCTGATGGAGTTGCGCCCGGCCCGGTCACCCCAGGAGAAGCTCTGCCCCGAGCCGCACCACCTGGATATTGCCTTCCATACCGACAGCAATTCCTGGCGCGGCTGGAGTCTCATTGATCGGCAACCACCGTTCATTCACCGTGAGCAATGACGTGTGCGGCCTCGTCCACGCGTGCGGGCGACCTCGGGAGTGACCTTCAGCTGGTGGGTAGCATATCCCGACCCACCACTTGATCAACAGCCGAAACATTAAGGACAAGCCGTATCTAAGCCGCATAGGGGAATCGCTCGTCTTTGGATCATCGTAAATTGATAGGCTCGTAACCGCCCATGGTCAGCGCAGAGCGCTTCCGGACGCGCCCCGCGCGTCGCGCCGCCCTCCGGCGGTTCCGGGAACGCTCCTGGAAGTGGGGGGGCACCGGTTTACACCACGTCGCCGATCATGATCCTGCACTGCCCGGACTTCCTGGCCGCGACGCGTTCCCCGCAGGCCGGCACACGGTCACCGCGCGACATGGTCGACTCCCTGCTCGACCAGCTGAATTCCTCGGAGGCACCGCGTCCGCCGGATCTGGTGATGGTCACGGGCAATCTCGCCGAACGCGCCACCCCGGCGGAATACGAGATGGCACACCAGACCCTGGGCGCCCTGCGGGACGCGCTCGGCATCGATCACCGCCGGATCGTGCTGGTCCCGGGCAGCAGCGACGTCAACCGCCTCAAGTGCCACGCCTACTTTCTCCAGTGCGCCGCCGACGAGGAACAGCCGACGCCGCCGTACTGGGAGAAGTGGCAGCCGTTCGCCACGATGGTCCGCCGGTTCCACGGCATGGAACTGCCCCGGGACCAACCCTGGACCCTCACCGAGCACCCCGACCTGGGTGTCGTCGTCGCCGGTTTCAACTCCACGATGGCCCAGACCCACCTACCCGGCGACGAGTACGGCCACCTGGGCGCGGAGCAGATCGACTGGTTCTCCGACCACCTGTCCGCGCCCGCCCGGCGGGACTGGCTGCGGGTCGGCGTGCTGCACCACCGGCCGGACGGTGCCGCCGGCACCAGCGGTCGGCTCGCCGACGCCGACCGGTTCGTCGACGCGCTCGGCCCGCACCTGGACCTGGTGGTGCACGGCCAGCCGGACGAGCCCGCGCTCGCCCTCCTGCGCCCCGTCGGCGTGCCGGTGGTCGGCGGCGGGAGTGGCGGCTGGCAACTCGTCGAGGTGCACCCGGGCCACCTGCGGGTACACACGCTGCCCGGCGGTCCGTGTCCGGCCGGCACCACCGGGCCGGTCCCGCTCCCGTACCCGCCGCCGCGCCGGGCGGTGCCCCTTCCCCGCCACCCGGACCCACCGGCGGCGCTGCGCCGGCTGGCGGACCAGGTCGCGGAGGTCTGCCGCCTGCGCCATCCGGCGGCCGACGTCACCCTGGTCCGGCAGCCCGACTCGACGAGGGTCGCCTATCTGCGCGTCTCCCCCGACTCCACGCACGGCGACCGGGGGCCGGCGGAGCAGCATCCGATCGGGGTGTGTGCCGCCGTCCCGACCCACGACGACGTCGGGTGGTTCGTCGAGGTGCTGGCCCGGTTCCGTACCGGCAGCGCCGGCCGGACGGCCAGCCTCGTGCACGTCGGCGCGGCGACGGATCCGCGACTGCGCGAGTGGGCCCGCGGGCGCGGCGTCGCCCTCGTCACCTTCGCCGACTTCCAGCTCGGACCCGATCTCGACCGGTTCACCGAACGTCAGGCCGCCGTGCTGGACAGCGACCCCGTCTATCCGTCCGCCGCCTACGTCCCGCAGCGCTACACGGAGTTCCTGCCCGGAGCACGGGCACCGTCGGAGGCACCGCCGTCCACGGATCTCCTCGCGTGGCTGCGCGACTGGGTCGACGCGCCGCGCGGGCGGCTGGTGGTGGTGCTGGGCACGTTCGGACACGGCAAGACCTTCCTGCTGCGGGAGCTGGCCCGCCGGATGCGCGACGACGGTTCCCGCACGGTGCCGGTGCTGATCGACCTGCGCGGCTTCGAGAAGGCGTACAGCCTGGACGAACTCGTCGCCGTGCAGCTCTCCCGGCACGGCCAGCGGCAGATCGATCTCGACGCGTTCCGGTACCTGCGGCGCGAGGGCCGGGTGGCACTGCTCTTCGACGGCTTCGACGAGTTGGCCACCCGGGTCAGCTACGACCGCGCCACCAACCACCTGGACACCATCGTGCAGGCGGCCGAGGACCGGGCCAAGGTCATCGTCACCAGCCGGGACCAGCACTTCCTCACCGACGCCGACGTGCTGTCCGCGCTCGGGGCCCAGCTCGGCGCCGACCGCCGGGTGGTACGCCTGGCCGACTTCGACGACCACCAGATCCTCACCTTCCTCACCCACCAGCTGCGCGACCCGGTCAGGGCCCGGCACCGCCTCGAACTGCTCCGTGACGTCAAGGACCTGCTCGGGCTGTCCCGCAATCCGCGGATGCTCGGGTTCATCACCGAACTGGGTGACGAGTCACTGCACGTCGCGACGGACGCCGGGAACCCCATCACCGCCGCCGACCTCTACCGGCGGGTGCTCGAACGCTGGTTGGCCCACGAGACCAGGCGGCTCGGCCGCCTCGGTCCGCTCGCCCCCAGCGAGGCGGACCTGTGGGAGGCCGTGACCCATCTGGCGCTCCGGCTGTGGGACTCGCCCGACGACAGCCTCAGCCTGGACGACCTCGGGGCCGCCGCGGCCACGCTGTCCCAGCTCACCGCCACCGCGGTCGGTGAGACCGCCGCCCTGGAACCGCAGGAGAGCGCCCACCTGCTCGGGTCCAGCACACTGCTGGTCCGGTACGGCGAGCGACGGTTCACCTTCGTCCACCACTCGGTACGCGAGTGGCTGATCGCCAACCACCTCGCCGGCCAGCTGACCGCCGGGGGTGGCGCCGCCCCCGGTCTGATCGGCCGGTCCATGTCCCCGCTCATGATCGACTTCCTGGTCGGCCTGGCCGGTCGCGACGCCATGCGCGACTGGGCGGAACAGACGCTGGCCGGCCGGTCCACCGCGCGCGGGGTGGGACGCAACGCCGTGGAGGTCCTCCGGCACCTGCGGGTGGCCACCTCCTCGCCCCTGCACATGCCCGGCTTCGACCTGCGCGGGGAGGACTTCTCCGCCCGGTTCCTCGCGGGCGCCGACCTCGCTGGGGCCGACCTGACCGGCGCGAGGCTGGTGGGCACCAACCTCACCGGGGCCAACCTGACCGAGGCCAACCTCACCGGGGCCCGCCTGGACCGGGCCACGCTGCGCGACGCCGACCTCACCGAGGCCGACCTGACCGGGGCGAGGCTGCTCGGCACGGACCTCACCGGCGCGGTCCTCACCAACGTGCGGCTACGCCGGACCGCCCTGGTGGCGGCGACCGGAGCCGACGGCGAGGCACTGCGGGGCGTCGACACACTCGGTGCCGCCCTGCCCGACGACACCGCCGCCGAACCCCAGATCGCCTCCTGCGCCGTCGTGCACGCCGTCGCGGTGGCCTCCGGCGTACGGCTGCTGGCCGGCGGGGGCCAGGACGGCGCCATCCGGGTGTGGGACGCCGGCAACGGAATGCCGCTGCGGATGCTGACCGGGCACACCGGGACGGTGCGGGCCGTCGCCTACCCGCCCGACGGCCGGCACCTGGCCAGCGCCGGGGACGACGAGACCATCCGCATCTGGGACACCACCACCGGCCGTACCCTCCACACCCTCACCGGCCACACCGGACGCATCCGCACCGTCGCCTACAGCCCACACGGCCGACACCTCGCCAGCGCCGGAGACGACGAGACCATCCGCATCTGGGACACCACCACCGGCCGTACCCTCCACACCCTCACCGGCCACACCGGACGCATCCGCACCGTCGCCTACAGCCCACACGGCCGACACCTCGCCAGCGCCGGAGACGACGAGACCATCCGCATCTGGGACACCACCACCGGCCACACCGTCCACACCCTCACCGGCCACACCGGCACGATCCACGCCGTCGGGTACGCGCCCTCCGGCGATCGGCTGGCCAGCGCCAGTGACGACCGGCGCATCCACGTGTGGGACGTGACCACCCGCGCCATCGTCCACACCATGACCGGTCACACCGGTTGGATCCGCGCTCTCGCCTTCTCCCCCGAGGGGCGGCGACTGGTCAGTGCCGGCGACGACGGCACCATCCGGGTCTGGGACGGTGGCACCGGCCAGGCACTGCACACCCTCACCGGCCACGGCGGCACCGTCCACGCCGTCGCCTACTACCCGGACGGTCGGCATCTGGCCAGCGCGGGCGACGACGAGACGGTCCGGGTGTGGGACACCGCCGAGGGCAGGTTGTCGCGCACCGTCCGGGGCGGCGGCGGTGACTCCCGCGCGCTGTGCTTCTCGCCCCGGGAGGGCGATCCGTGGATGGCGGTCGGTTCGGGCGACGGCGCGGTACGGATCTGGAGCCCCGTGGTCGGCGACCAGCCCCGCGTGCTCAGCGAACCGGGCGGCCCCGACGCCGCCGTCACCGCGCTCGCCGTCTCCGACGACGGCCGCTACCTCGCCTGCGCCGGCCACGACGGCGGCATCCGGGTCTGGGACCCCAGCACGGCGGAACTCGAACGGACGTTGACCGGGCACATCGGGGCGGTGCGCGCGATCGCCTTCGAGCCGGGTGGGTGCCACCTGGCCAGCGCCGGCATCGACGGCACGATCCGGATGTGGGACGTCGCGGGTCACGGTGCGGTCCGTGCCCTCGCCGGGCGGTACGGCGGGGTCACCGCCATCGCGTTCTCGCCGGACGGGCACTACCTGGCCAGCGCCGGCACGGACGGCACGGTCCGGGTGTGGCATCTCGGCACCGGTCGACGGCAGGTCCTGCCCGGGCACGCCAACACCGTCCGGGCGCTCGGCTTCTCGCCCGACGGGCGTCATCTGGCCAGCGCGGACGAGGACGGGACGATCCGGATCCGGGGCCTCGACGCCGGAGCACGGCCGCGCGCGCTCGCCGGACACGAGGGTGCGGTCACCGCCATCGCCTTCTCCCCGGACGGTTACCACCTGGCCAGTGCCGGAGCCGACGGCGCCATCCGGATCTGGGCCACCGCCAGCGGCCAGCTCGCCCACACGATCACCGGCCACGCCGGTTGGATCTGCTCGCTGGCCTACACCCCGGACGGCCGTCACCTGGCCAGTGCCGGCGGCGATCGTGCCGTCCGGTTCTGGGACACCACACGTGCCGGACCGCACGCGGTGCTCGTGCCGCTGGCCGCCGGCGGCTCGGCCGTCCTGCTCGACGACCAACGGTACGTCCTGACGGGGCAGCCGCACGGCGAGTACTGGTACGCCATCGGGATGTGCCGGTTCGAGCCGGGCGAACTCGACCCGTACGTCCCGGCGCTACGCCCGGTCCCCTCCGGCGGGCGGGTCTGGTGAACCGGCTCCGTGCTGGTCCGGACCGGGCCGACCCGCGTCGAGCCGGTCGAGGTGGTCCAGGACCCGGTGGGCGGCGGACCGGACCTCCAGCGGTGCGGCCGGGTCGGCGACCGCCGCCGCCGCCCATCGACGGGCGGTGTCGTGCCCGGCAAGGTCGCACAGGAACTCCACCAGCAACGGGGTCAGCTCCCGACGCAGCAGCCCACGCACCCGGCCGGCCGGCTGGTCCGGGTCCAACTGGTCGGCGATCTCCCGGGCGACCAGCCACTCGAGGACCGACTGGTCGACGAAGTGGAAGCGGTACGCCGAATCGCGCACCAGCAGCGTGCCGGCGCCGAGCAGCCGCGCGGTCGCACTGCGGCCCGGCGTCCCGCCGCCCCGGGCGGTGCCGAGCCGGGTCAGGATGTCCGCCGCCGCACCGAGCGCGTCCGCGCCGAGCGCCGGCTCGCCCGACTCCCACAGCCGCCGGGCCAGGTAGGTCGCCGCACGCTCCAGGTCGTCGAGGACGATGTGGCGTGCCCCGCCCCGCCTGCGTTCCCCGTCGAGCCAATCGCTGATCAGCCACCGGTAGAGGTCCGCCACGGTCACCCGGCCACCACCCGACGCGGCCGAGCGCAGCCACTGCTCGTCGATGTCGGCGATGAAGGCGAGCATCCGCGGGTTACGGGCCATCCCCGGCAGGCCGCCGACCCGCCCCAGCAACTCCAGCCGGGCACGCGCCCGCTCCGGGCCGCCGAGTCGCCGGGCCAGGAACTCGAGCATCCGCTCCCGGTCCAGGCCGACGAGCCTTACCCAACGCACCACCGCGCCGGCCGGGTCCTCGGCGGCGTACGCGCCGAGCGCGTCGGCGAGCAGGTCGGCGTCCCGGCTCACCAGGACGACCTTGCTGCGGCCGGGCCAGATCCGCGCGCCGGCCTCCCAGCCGGCCACCCATTCCCCCAGCTTGTCGTGAGCGGTACGGGTCGCGAGGTCGTCGAGCCCGTCGCACAACAGCACGACACGCCCCTCGTGCAGCAGGTACCGGTTCAGGTCCAGGTCCACCCGACGTACGCCGCTCCGGGCCAGGTTGATCGCCATCAGTTCAGCCAGGCCGACCCGCCAGTCCAGGCTCCGCAGGTCCACCAGGATCGGCACGACCGGGTCGTGGTCGGCGTACAGCCGACGCGCCAGCTCCCGCAACAGGAACGTCTTGCCGGTCCCCGAGGCGCCCAGCACCGCGATCACCTGCCCCTCCGGGGCGGCCAACCACCGGCGGAGGCGGCCCAGCAGGTCGGGTGCCGGCGGGACCGGTGCCCCGTCGGCGGTGCCGGACGACCCGGTGCCGGGGTCGAACAGGACGTAGGGCTGCGCGACGTAGTGGACGGCCGGGAACGCCGGGTCGGCGTCGAGCGACGCCGCCCACCTCTCGGCGGACCGAAGCACGTCGTCGCCGAGTTCGAAGTCGGCGAAGCTCACCACCCGGACGCCCTGGCCGAGGGCCCGTTCCCGGAGGCCGGGGTCGGCCGGTGCCGACCGGCAGACCAGTGTGGCGTCGCGGTGCGGACCCGCCGGCCGGACCACGTCGTCCAGGAACCGCCGCACGGTCTCCGCGCGCGGCTCGCCGTCGTACACCCCGATCCGGTACGGAGCGGAGAGGTGCTCGCCGCCCGGCGAGACCACCAGGTAGCCGGCGAAGGGCCCGCCACGGCGCGTACCCGGCCACCGGTGCTCCGCCATGGTGGCGTCCGGCGTGCGGGTACGGTAGATCCGGGCCACCCGGGCCAGCAGGTCGGTCCGGGTTCCGTCGGTCAGGGCGTCGGCACCGGCCCCACCCGTCGCACCGGTGCCCGGCCCGTCGGCGTCCGGCGGCCACCAGTGGTCGCCGTAGGCGTGCGAGACGACCTCCCCGGCCGTCGGGTCCGGCCCCGCTCCGTGGCCGCGCGGCAGGACGCGCAGCGTTCCCGGCCGGAGGTCGACCAACTGGTACCGGTACCCGCCGGCCCCACCCGTCCGGTCCGTGTCCGGTGCGGTGGGGTCGTCCGCGCGGTGCGCACCGACCGCCGGCACCCCGGTCAGACCGAGTTCGCGTACGCCACCCCGGTGACCGTGCAGCACCACGTCCAGGTGGGGAGCCAGCAGACGGGTGAGATCGTCCGCGTCCCGGAGCCCCGGATCGCCCGCCTCGTCGGTCGGGTCGTGGTGCAGCGCGCCGACGCGCAACCAGCCGCGGCGTTCGTAGTCGCGCAGCCGGTCGGCGAACCACCGCAGCTGGGCGCGGCCGAGCCGGCCGAACCGCTCGCCCGGCAGGTGGCTGACGGACATGGTGGAGTTCAGCACGGCGACCACCGTGCGCGCGGCGGGGACCGGCAGCAGCTGCCAGGGCTGGTGCGGTTGGAACGCCGTCGCGCCGGGCAGTCGGGCGGTCAGCTCCGCGAACGGTTCCCACTTGGGCCAGTACGGCGGGACCGGCTCCGCACCGTCGGCCGCCCGGTCCAGGAAGTGGGCCAGACACCTGCCCTCGTTGACGTCGGACAGGCCGGGGACGACGACCGTCCGGCCGGTGGGCAGGTCCAGCCGCGTCCGCAGGTCCTCCAGCATCCGGTAGGCCGCCTGGTACTCCGCCGGAGTGGCCCGCCGGGTCACCCCGGCGGTGACGACGACGAGGTCCGGGACCATCCGGTCGCGGCGGCAGGTGGCGACGAGGTCGTCGAGCAGGGCGGGGTCGAACCGTCCCGACGCGGGCCCGGGGTCGTCCGCACCGCCCGGTTCCCGCCCGGTCAGGTGCAGGATGGTGAGGCGACCGGCGGCGGGCCCCGACCTCCACGCCGGGCCCACCGACTCCCCCGGATCGCCCGCCGGCTCCGTGTCCCCGGATGGTCCCGCACGCCCGGCGAGCCTGCGCAACACCTCCGCACGGATCTGCGCGAACGGCTGGCGCAGCGCCGGGACCGTCAGTCCGCCCACCGGGGCGGACACCACCGCGGTGAACGACGCCCCGGTCCGCTCCAGGTGCCGCTCCAGGTAACGGGACACGTCGGCGAGCACCCGGCCCGCCTCCGCCCGGTGCAGGGTGCCCAGCAGCACCTGACGGACGCCGGGAAGGAACTCGAGGTGCTGCTCATCGTCCGCCCCGCCGCCCGGCGACACCGGCGCGAGCAGCCCGCCGTACAGCACCTCGGCCAGGTGGGACGGGCGGGCCCGGGGCACCATCACGGCCTGCACGACGCGGATCACCGCGAGGTTGAGCGGCACCGCCGCCGACAGGTACCGGGCAAGCTGGTAGGCCGGGGCCGACGCTCCGGAGCGGAACGTGCGGACCCGCTGCTCAGGGGAAGGGTCGACCGAGGGGTCCGCCGACCCGTCCGGGTCCACGGTGTCCACCGGCTGGCGGACGACGGCCACCCCGGCGGGCGTCACGATCGTGTCGATGCCGCCGACCGCCCGGCCGGCGACCAGGTTCGCCCAGGACCGCAGCCACCTCGGCTCGATCTCCAGCACCGGCACCGGCCCGCTGCGCTCCGGCAGGCCACGCCGCCGCCAGGCCGAGGTGAACCCGTACGCGGTGCCCGGCGCGCCGGCACGCGGGGCGGACAGCCGCCCGGGGACCGGGTCGAGACCGGTACGGGACCACAGCCGCTCGGGCAGCGGCTGGAGGATCGCCACGGGGGCGCGGCGGGCCCAGTGCCCGAGCACCCGGGACATCTCACCGTCGTGCCAGGGGCGGCTGACGCAGTCGCTGAGCACCAGGAGAAGGTGGTCGCCGGTCAGGTCGGCCAGGCCCAGGGGTGAGCGCGGCGCGGTCGCCGGCCCCGACCCGCCGGGCCGGGCACGCGCGGTCACCCCGATCGTCCCGTCCTGGCGCAGGCCCAGGTACACCACCCGGATCGTCCGGAACGCCCCGAGCCGCTCCAGCAGGGTACGGACCTCGTGCCCCAGGCGCGCCCAGATCCCGCCGACGGAGCTGCGGTCCAGCACGAGCGTGAGGTGCAACCAGCGGTCCGTCGCGGGCCGCCAGACCGGTGTCCAGAGCCGCCGCTCGGCGATCTGGCAGGCGGTGGCCACCTCGTCGATGGTGGCGCGGTGGCCGGACCGGATGCGCCGCTTCAGCGGGCGCAGGGCGCGCAGCACCTGACCACTGTCGGGCAACGCGCTGGCGGTGGGCACCAACAGCGGCCACCCCGGCACCGCCTCCAGGCTCAGCCCTCCGTCGTCGGCTCCGCCCACCGGGTCGGTGTCGGGGGCGGTCCCCCGGACCAGCGGTTCCGGGCCGCCCGTGACCGGGTCGGCCGGTTCCCCCGGGCGTCCCGCGACCCGGTCGGCCGCGTCCGGTGGAGTCTCGCCCGCCGGCACCGGCAGCCGCAGCTCGACCTGTCCCGGGCCGGACGGCCGGGACGATGCCGGACCGGGCACGGGGTCCGCCGGACCGGGCAGGGAGTCCCCGGGCGACGATCCGGTGGACCCGCTGCCGGCCGGAGTGGACATTCGTCCGGTCACGTCCACCCGCAGGGCGAGCCAGATCGCCTCGGCGAGCTCGGCAGGGGTCAACCGCACGCCGGCGGCGTCGAGGACGGCGAGCAGGCGGTCGATCCGTGCGGTCACCCCGAGCCGCTCAGCTCGCGCAGCACCACGTCGATCAGCTCGTCCCGGTCGGGCCGGCCGTCACCGCTGGCCCGGTGGAGCAGGTACACCGCGTTGAGCAGCTGGTCGGTGGCGAGCTGCCCCTGTTCCCGGCGGGCCAGGAAGTCGGCGATGAGATCGGCCGCCTCGGCGACCGCCCCGTCGCCCAGGTGCGCCCGGACGATCGCCTCGATCCGTCGCTCGTCCGGTTGGGCCAGGTCCAGCTGGACGCACCGGCGCAGGAAGGCGGGCGGGAACTCGCGCTCCCCGTTGCTGGTCAGGACGATGAACGGGAACTCGCGACAACGGACGCGCCCGTCGTTCACGGTCACCGGCTCGCCGTTGTCCGCCGGGCGCACCCGGACCTGTGGGACGAGGTCCGCGATCCGTTGCAGTTCCGGGATGGCGTACTCGCCCTCCTCGAATACGTCGAGCAGCTCGTTGGGCAGGTCGATGTCGCTCTTGTCGATCTCGTCGACGAGCAGCACGCGGGGCAACGCGTACGGCGCGAAGGCGGTGCCCAGCGGCCCCAACCGGAGGAACCGTCCGATGTCGACCGGACCCCACCGGCCAGGGTCGTTCCCGCTCCGGGGGACGCGGTCCGCCTCCGGGGCGGTCCGGGCACCCGGCTGGCCGGCGGCGCGGGCGTTGGCCTCCTCGATGCGACCGACCGCGTCGTAGTGGTAGAGACCGGAGGTCAGCGTGGAACGGCTGGTGATCGACCAGCGCAGCACCGGGCCGAGCCGCAACTCGTGCGCCACGGCATACGCCAGGGTGGACTTGCCGGTGCCCGGGTGACCGGTCACCAGGAGTGGTCGGCGCAGGTGCAGTGCGACGTTGACCAGTCGGACCGTGTCCTCGTCGGCCTGGTAGGGCACCGTCCTGGTCCGGTACGGAAGCTTGCGTCCCACCGGCGCGTCGCGGTCCAGCGGGGTCAGTGGTTCCCCGTCGAAGACCCGCCACGGCGGGGGTTCGGCCCGCCGCGTGATCCGGTCGTCGTCGCGGTCGGCGACCCCGGTGCCCTGGTAGATCAGGAATTCACCCACTACGGTATTGCTCCCCCGTCGGTGGCGCCATCCGTGGCCGCGGTAGCCGGCGACCAGGGTCGTCCCACAGCAGGACGACGTCGTGTCCGCACTCGGGATGCCCGTCGGCACCAGCGCGGTTGCGCAGCCGCCTGATCCGCTCCGGGACGTCGTCCCGGCCGGCCTTGCCGAACTCGGCCGCGACCGCTTCGGAGAGTCGGCTCCCCGGGCAGTCCCGGTGCGATATCTCGGGCTGCCCGGTGCACCCGCGCCGGCGCCACACCACGATCGGAACACCGCAGTGGAGCCCGACCTCGAGCGCCCCGCGTGCGGGACCGTCCTGCGGTGAGCCCGGCAGCACGAGCGCGCCCAGCGCGGGTTCGAGCTGGAACCAGGCGTGCAGGGCCCGATGCTCCCGGCGTTCCAGGCAGGAGACCGGGGTGAGCGCGACGCCGACGTCCTGGCCGTCGAGCGCCTTCCACCGTCGCCGCCAGGTGCCGAGGCGTTCGTCGTCCTCCTCGAAGCGCTCCAGCTCGCGGACCACCACCGGGTTGGTCTGCCCGAGAACCGACCAGGGATTGCGGTCCGGAGCCTCCAGCCAGTGGTCGACGTCCTCGTCGAGAAGGGGGAACGGGAGCACGAGTTCGATCATGGGACGCCGCCCGTCGTCCGGTCCGCCACGGGCCAGTTCCGGCAGCCGGTCCCGCAGGTGCCGCCGCAGCTCCTCCAGCGACCGGTCGGGGTCGTCCGTGGCGATCGGCGTGATGTCGTCCTCGTCCTCGTAGCGCCAGAGTTCACAGCGGTACCGCCGCCGGTCCTGGCCGGCGGGGCGCACGTACACCAGCACCGACGGGATCCGGGAGGTTTCCGGGCCCGGGACGCCGGCCCGCCCGTCGGCCAGCCGGGTCGCCGCCTCGTCACGGTCCCGGCGCGTCTGCGGAGACATCCGCGCCCACACCCGCAACGATTCGGCCACGGACTGCTCGGCGACGCGGAAGGACATGTCGATCGCGTACGCCAGTACGTGCGGGAAACCGTCCTCGGCCGGTAGCAGCCCGGCCAGCTCGCTGACCACGTCGCCGTGGTCGTGCAGGGGGTGCCGGGGTGGCACCGCCAGGTCGCCGGCCACCGCCCGGTAGGTCGCCAGGTGCTGCTCGTGGTCGGTCGCCGGCAGCCCGGAGAGTATCGCGCGCAGTTCCCGTTCGGCCCGGCGACTGACCGGTCCCGCCGCGCCGGGGAGATCGTCGGCCAGGCCCGTCCAGCGCCGGTTGCGGCGGTGGTAGGCGTCGTGCTCCCGGCGCAGCCGCCGGTACGGGGCCGGATCCATGACCGCCCGGATGGCCCGCACCGGGACGGCGACCCCGCCCGAGGGTTGTCCCGACCGCCGGGTCGCCTTGGTGATGGCACACACCCCACCGGTCTCGGCGTTGAGGACAGGCGCACCGGACATTCCCGGCGCCACCTCGTCCCCGGTCAGCCGGATCATGTCCTCGTAGTCGCCGCCGTGGGCGAACCACCCCGACGTCCGGCCGACCTGCGGGCCGTACGTCCGGGCGTGCCCGACGACGACGAGCCGCGCCGACATGGCCGGCAGGTGGTCGTCCAACCACACCGCGGGGTGACCACCGGCCGGCGCGGCCACCTCGACGACCGCCAGGTCCGGGTACGGGGCGATACCCCGGCCGGTCAGCGTGGAGGCCCAGCGGACGGTGCCCGGCAGGTCGGCGTTGCGCCACCCGACCGTGACCCGGTCACCGGTCGCGCCGGCCACGTGGGCACAGGTGGCCACCAGTCCGGGACCGATGAAGAAGCCGCTGCCCTCACCGCGTCCGGAAACCAGCACCAGACAGTCCTTCAGCAACGCGGTCAGCTGGTCGGTGCGGTCCGGCGCGGCCATGCCGTCACCGGGGGTCGGTGGCCGGCTCGTCGTCCGCCGGCCCCCAGCTCATCGTCACCTTGACGGCGGTCTTGCCCCCGACTCCGCCGAGCGCGGCGACCAGCCCCCGCTCCCCGACCGCCAGCTCGACGCCGAGTTCGGCGGTCAGCCGGTCCGGCTTGGCATGCCGCAGTCCGGCGGTCACCCCGGAGGTCACCCACTCGACGATCTCCGCCAGGCCGGGAAGCTCGGCGAACCGCTCGCCGAACCCCACGTCGCGTGACTCCTGTTCGGAGTCCACAGTGACCCACATGCTGCGTCCGGAAGGAAGGTGAACCTCGATCAGCTCGCGCACGCCGCGCTCCTCGGTCCCGATGCGGTGACTCTTCGTGCAACCGTAATGCCACCGGGACTCCTTGCAGAAGAGCCGATGTCGAATGCGCGCGTTTGTCCACTGTGGTGCGGGTGCCCCCGTCAGGGGCACCCGGTCGCCCGGATCCGACAGGTGCGGGTGACACGGTCCGCTCAGAGAACGAGGGTCGGGTTGTAGTACCCGAGCCAGAGCGAGAGGTCGATGACCCGCTCCAGGCGCAGGCGGTGGGCCCACCCGAGCTTCTCCGGCGGCACCTCCAGAGCCGGCTGGACCCCCTTGACGTCGACGATCTCCCGCAGCACGCTGTGCGGATCCTTGAGCGCGTCGGCGGCCTGCTGCTGGACCCCGCGGTTGTACCGGACGTCGTGGGTGGCGGGGTAGTGGTTCTTGAGCCGGTCGAGCACCGACTGGGGCACCAGGCCCTGGGCGACCGAACGCAGCAGGCTCTTCTCCCGACCGTCGAACGTCTTCATCGCCCAGGGCGCGTTGAAGACGTACTCCACCAGCCGGTGGTCGCAGTAGGGGACCCGGACCTCCAGCCCCACGGCCATGCTGAGCCGGTCCTTGCGGTGCAGGAGCTGTCGCAGCCAGCGGGTGAGGCTCAGGTGGAGCAGTTCCCGGATGCGTCGGTCCTCGGCCGTCTCCCCGTCGAGCACCGGGACGGCCGCGAGGGCGTCCCGGTAGGTGTCCTCCTGGAACTCGCGCAGCCGCAGCTTGGCGGAGAGGTCCGGGTGCAGGGGCATGGCCTGGCGGTCGTTGGTGACCAGCAGCCAGGGGAACGTCTGGGCGGCGATCGTCTCCGGCGAGTGGAACCAGGGGTAGCCGCCGAACACCTCGTCCGCGGCCTCCCCGGAGAGCGCGACCGTGGAGGTCCGCCTGATCTCGCCGAAGAGCAGGTAGAGCGAGGTGTCCATGTCACCGACCCCGATCGGCGAGTCCCGGGCGACCACGACAGCCTGCCGGTTGGCCTGGTCGAGAAGGCGGTCCGGGGCGAGCAGGACGGTGTGGTGGTCCGAGCCGATGAACTCGCCCGCCTCGCGGGCGAACGGCGCGTCCGGGCTGGACCGGAGGACGTCGGCGGTGAACTGCTCCTGCTGGTCGTGGTAGTCCACGGCGAACGAACGGATGCGCTCCCCCGCGCCCTCCCGGTGCTGGAGTTCCCGGTTCAGCAGCGCGGTCAGCACGCTGGAGTCCAGGCCGCCGGAGAGCAGCGTGCACCGGGGCACGTCCGCCTCGAGTTGGCGGTGTGCGCTGTCGACGACCAGGTCGCGTACGGTCGCCAGCGTGGTGGGCAGGTCCTCGGTGTGCGGGCGGGCCTCGATCCGCCAGTACGTCCGCTCGGTCAGGCCCGACCGGTCGAACCGGAGAATCGAGCCGGGCAGCACCTCACGGATACCCGACCAGACCGACGGCCCGCTGTTGAACAGCAGGCTGTACGCCTCGCGGAGACCGTTCAGGTCGACGCGGGGTTCGACCTCCGGGTGGGCCAGGATCGCCTTGGGCTCGGAGCCGAAGATCACCCCGCCGGCGGCCTCGGCGTAGTAGAGCGGCTTGATGCCCAGTCGGTCCCGCACCAGGACGAGCGCCTGCCGGCGCTGGTCCCACACGGCGAACGCGTACATGCCGTTGAGGCGGTGCACCACCTCCTCGCCCCATTCGAGGTAGGCGCGGAGCAGCACCTCGGTGTCGCTCTGCGTCCGGAAGGGGTGGCCGAGGCGGCGCAGCTCCTCCCGGAGTTCCACGAAGTTGTAGACCTCCCCGCTGTAGCTGAGCACCACGTCGGCGTCGTCGGCCTCGGCGACCATCGGCTGCTGCCCGCCGGCGATGTCGATCACGGCGAGGCGGCGGTGGCCGATGGCGGCGTGCTCATCGGCCCAGCACCCGCCCGCGTCGGGACCCCGTGGGGTCATGGTGGCGACCATCGCCTCGAGCACCTGACGCTCCGGCCGCAGATCGCGGTCGAAGGAAACCCAGCCGGTGATTCCGCACATGTCGTCCCCTCTGGTCTCGGCGCGGCTGGACATCTCGGGCATACCGCACCTGATCGGGGATCACCCTCACCGCGAGCCCGCCGCGCGGGATTGAATGTAATCCCTATCGGAATAGCGGGCATTCAGTGGATCTTCAGCGCCGCGGGACACCCCGATCCGCGCCCGGGAACCGGGGCGACCGCGACACCCCGGGGCCCCGACTCCCGTACCAATTGATCCAGGTCTTTGCGTATTTACGCCCGGGAGACGGCCTTCCGGTGACGCGGAGACGCCTCGCGGGCGACGGCGATCGGTCCGTACTGCGGCATTTTCGTATCGCTGGAGAAAGGCCGGGAACCATCCATGCCGGACTGACGACCCACCCGACCCGACCAGGGACCGCCGTCGCCACGGGCGACGCCGGGCACGCCACGGAAAACCCATCCCGATCGACGTGGGTCGTCGCGCCAGGCCGACAGTCATCAATGACTGCCACCGGGTCCACCGGGAACCGATGGCCGTGCCGGAACGACCAGTACCGTATGGAGACCGAAACGGGAGACGGCCGAGGACGGCCGACGGACCGCCCGGGGGCCGCCGCCCCGCCGCGCGACAGATGGTTGCTGGTCTACGCCGCCGGAGCGGTGGTGTTCGTCGCGATGCTGGAGACCAGCATCGTCAACGTCGCGCTGCCGACGATCCGCGACGACCTCGGCAGCGACCCGGCGGTCACCCAGTGGACGGTCCTCGCGTACCTGCTGCCGGTGGTGGCGTTGGTTCTGCCGGCCGGGCGCTGGCTGGACCGGGTGGGCAAGCGGTCCGCCCTCGTCGCCTCCGTCGGTGGATTCGCCGTCGCCAGCGCCGCGGCCGGGCTCGCGCCGGGCGTCGGGTTCCTCGTGGCGGCCCGGGTGGCCCAGGGCGTCTGCGCGGCGGTGATGTTCGCCCTCATGCCGGTGCTGGCCACGCTCGCGGTCCGGCCCGAAGCACGCGGTCGGGCGATGAGCGTGCTGGCCACGCTCGGTCCGCTGGGCGCGGTGGCGGGTCCGCCCCTGGGCGGACTGCTGCTCGGGGTGGCCGGCTGGCGGCCGGTCTTCTTCGCGGTGGTCCCGGTCGCCGTCGCGATCGTCGGAGTCGGACTGCTCGCCATGCCCGACGACGGCCCGCTGCGTGCCCCGGACCGCCGGTGGCTCGCCGAGGCGGCGCTGATGGCGCTGGGGCTCGGCGTGCTGCTGGTGGCCCTGACGAGGACGGCGGAGGCCGGTCCGGAATGGCTCCTGCTGCTGCTCCCCGCCACGGTGGTGATGGGGTTCTGGTGGCGGATGCCGAACAGCCGGCCCGTGCTGACCCTGCTGCACGTGCCCGGGGTCCTCGCCGGTCACGTCGCGGTCCTGCTGCTCGCCCTCGGGTTCGCGGTGATGCAGTTCCTGCTGCCGTTCTACCTGGGCGACGTGGTGGGCGTCGGCCCGGAGACCACCGGCGTGACCATGCTGGCCTTCGCCGCCGGCATGGGGCTGGCCGGTCCGGTCGGCGGGGTACTGGCCGACCGGTGGGGCGCGTGGCGGGCCGGCGCGCTCGGCGCGGTCGTGGTGACCGTGGGACTCCTGCTGGTCCAGCCGCTGCCGGCGCGGTGGGAGCCGTTCGACGTGGCCTGGCGGCTCGCGCTGGCCGGGGTCGGGATGGGTCTGTACGGCGGACCGGTCCAGGCCATGGTCATGTCCGCCGCGCCACGCGACCTGATCGCGACCACGGGTGGGACGGTCCAACTCGCCCGGAACCTGGGCTTCGCCCTCGGACCAGCGGTCGCCACCACCGTCTGGGCCGGCGACGGCTACTCCGCCCCGGGCATGCGGGGCGCGATGGCCGCCGGCGTGGTCGCCGCTGGCCTCGGCGCCTTCGCACTGGTCACGCACTGGCGGCGGACGGCCCGGCACCGCGCCGTCGACGCCGGCCCGGACCGCCCGCCGGTCGCCGCCGCCAGGCGAGCGACATCTCGGCGATCTGCTGGTCCGCCATCTGATCGGCTGCGCCGGACAGAGGAAGGTTGACCGTCCGCCCCTCCCCGCCCACCCGGCAGATCCGGCTGGTCGTGCCCCGCCCGTCCCGGGCCTCTGCGCCCTGCGTCGTGGCCACCGCACACTCACTCCGTCGGGCCACCCCGGTCCGCGCACCCCGGAGGAGGGCTCGGGGTCACCGGGTGGACCGGTCGATCGGTCCGGGGGCCGGGAAGGCTCGTACGCTGGGTGACGATGACACGGAGGATCCTGGGGCAACCGGTGCGCAGCGTCGCCTTCGACGTGGCCGTCGCCGGCGTGGTGGCGCTCCTCGCGGTCGCCGCCGCGCCCACGCCGGGCGGCTGGGGGGCCAGCGTCGTCGGTCTGGCCATGGCGGTGGCCCTGGTGTGGCGTCGGGTCCGACCGGTGGCGGTCACCGCCGTGGTGGGGGTGCTGGCCGTCGTCCAGGTCGCGTTCGCCTGGGGGCCGCTGCCGTACGACGTGGCGGTGCTGATCGCCCTGTACAGCGTGGTCAAGTACGCGGACCGGCTGCGCGA
Organism: Micromonospora sagamiensis; assembly: GCF_014680085.1. Classification (NCBI taxonomy): domain Bacteria; kingdom Bacillati; phylum Actinomycetota; class Actinomycetes; order Micromonosporales; family Micromonosporaceae; genus Micromonospora; species Micromonospora sagamiensis. Next base: position 50,665 of record NZ_AP023438.1, read on the forward strand.
CGGGATCGTCGCCGGGATCGTCGCCGGAATCGGGGTGGTCCTCGCCGCCGTGCAGACCCCGTCGGCGGTCGCCTGGTACTTCCCGGCCATCTACTACGGGCTGGTCACCGGGGCGGTGTGGCTGGTCGCGCTGAACGTGCGCACCCGTCGGCTGTACGTGCTGAGCCTGGAGGAGCGGGCGGCGACCCTGGAGCGGGAACGGGAGGCCGAGGCGCGGGCGGCGGTGGCCGAGGAACGGACCCGGATCGCCCGCGAGCTGCACGACGTCGTGGCGCACAGCATGGCCGTGATGATCGTCCAGGCGGACGGGGCCCGGTACATGATCGACCAGAGCCCGGAGACCGCCCGCCACGCGGTCCGGATCGTGGCGGACACCGGCCGGCAGGCGCTGGAGGACATGCGCCGGCTGGTGGGCGTCCTGCGCGAGCCGGGCCCGGCCGGGTCGGCGTCCGGTCAGGCGGCGGGGCCGGATGCCGGTGCCACCGCCGGCGGGACGGGTGCCACCGGCCCCGACGACCGTGGTCCCGACCGGGCCGGCGCGGCCGGCGGACCGGATGCCCCGGGACTGGCCGCCGAGCCGGTGCACCGGCGGCCGTCGGTGGCCGAGATGCCGGCCCTGCTGGACCGGTTCCGCGCCGCCGGGCTGCACGTGCGGTACACGGTCACCGGCACGCCCGGCACGCCCGGCACGCTGCCGCAGGCCCTGGAGCTGACCGTGTACCGGCTGGTGCAGGAGGCGCTGACCAACGCGCTCAAGCACGCCGGGGTCGGCGCCACCGTGGAGGTCACCCTGGCACACGCCGCGGACGCCGTCGTGCTCGTCGTGGTCGACGACGGGCGGGGACGGCCGGCGGTCACCCCGTCGCCGCCCGGCGGGCACGGCCTGGTCGGCATGCGCGAGCGGGTGTCGGTGTACGACGGCAGCCTCACCGCCGGGCCCCGGCTGGCCGGGGGGTGGCAGGTGCGGGTGCGGCTGCCGCTACCGTCGACCCCCGTGACGGAGGTGATCACGGTTTGACGGTCCGGGTGGTGATCGTGGACGACCAGGCGCTGGTCCGCGCCGGGTTCCGGATGGTGTTGGGCTCCCAGCCCGACCTTGAGGTGGTCGGCGAGGCGATCGATGGTGCGGACGCGCTGCGGTTGCTGTCCCGGATCGAGGCGGACGTCGTGGTGATGGACGTGCGGATGCCCACCATGGACGGGGTGGAGGCCACCCGGCGGCTCTGCGCCGACCGACCGGCCGGGCCGCCCCGGGTGCTGGTGCTGACCACCTTCGACACCGAGGCCGACGCGTTCGCCGCGCTGCGCGCCGGGGCCAGCGGCTTCCTGCTCAAGAACGTTCCGCCGGAGGAGCTGCTCGCCGCGATCCGGGTGGTCGCCCAGGGCGACTCGGTGGTCGCCCCGTCGATCACCCGACGGCTGCTCGACCGGTTCGCCGGGCAGCTCGGCACCGGCCCCGTCGAGGACCCCCGGCTGGCCCAGCTCACCGAACGGGAACGGGAGGTCCTGCTGCTGGTGGCGCAGGGCCTGTCCAACGCGGAGATCGCCGCCCAGGTGCACGTGGCCGAGGCGACGGTGAAGACGCACGTCGGCCGGATCCTGGCCAAGCTCCAGCTCCGCGACCGGGTGCAGGCGGTGGTGCTGGCGTACGAGAGCGGTCTGGTCACCCCCGGCGGCTGACCCCGGCGTACGACCTGGGTCGTACGGCTCCTTCCGGCACGGGCGACCCCGGTCGTACCGGAGTCGAGCGCACGGGTTGATCTCCGTGGACGGGCGCCGACCATAGCGTCGGAGACGTCCGAGACCGTCCATCCGTACGGGGAGCAGCACGTGTCCGTCGCACCACCCCTCCACGCCGCCGCCGGGGTCGCCGTGACCGCCCGGGGACTGACCAGGCGGTACGGCTCCGGCCAGGCCGCCGTCGTCGCCCTCGACGACGTCGACGTCGACTTCACCGCCGGCCGGTTCACCGCGATCATGGGCCCGTCCGGCTCCGGCAAGTCGACGCTGATGCACTGCCTGGCCGGCCTGGACCGGCCCACCGCCGGGTCGGTGCGCCTCGGCGACACCGACCTGGCCCGCCTGGACGACCGCCGGCTCACCCTGCTGCGCCGGGACCGGGTCGGCTTCGTGTTCCAGAAGTTCAACCTGCTGCCGGCGCTCACCGCCGAGCAGAACATCGTGCTGCCGCTGGACATCGCCGGCCGGCGACCCGACCCGGCCTGGCTGCGGCAGGTGGTCGCGGCGGTCGGGCTGACCGACCGGCTGCGGCACCGCCCGGCCGAACTCTCCGGCGGCCAGCAGCAGCGGGTCGCGGTGGCCCGCGCCCTGATCACCAAGCCGTGGGTGATCTTCGCCGACGAGCCCACCGGCAACCTGGACTCCCGGGCCGGTGCGGAGGTGCTGCGGCTGCTGCGTGAGGCGGTCGACGCCCTCGGGCAGACGGTGGTGATGGTGACCCACGACCCGGTCGCCGCCGCCCACGCCGACCGGGTGGTCTTCCTCGCCGACGGCCGGCCGGTGCGGGAGCTGACCGCGCCGACCGCCGAGCGGATCCTCGACGCCCTGGCCCACCTCGATCCGGCCGCCGGACGGTCCGCCGGGCCCGCTGCGGTGTCCGCTGCCGGGCCGTCCGTCCCGCCAGCCGGCGGCACCGACGCGCGGGGGTGGTGAGGTGCTCCGCCTGACCCTGCGCTCGCTGCGCGCCGAGGCGCTGCGGATGCTGCTCTCCGCCCTGGCCGTGGTGCTCGGCGTGGCCTTCATCGCCGGTACGTTGATCTTCGTCGACGGGATGCGCGCCGGCACGTACGAGCGGGCCGGCACCTTCGACCGGCACACCGACGTCGGCGTCTACGCGACGCGGCAGCCGATCCCGGCGTCCCTGGTCGAGAAGGTACGCGCCGTCGACGGGGTCCGCGCCGCCGAGGGGGAACTGACCGGCACCGCCGGGGTGGTCGGCGCCGACGGCCGCCCGGTGCTCGGCTTCGGGTTCCTCGCCGCCGTCCCCACCGACCCGGCCCTCCAGTCGTACGACGTGGTGGCCGGCCGGCTACCGGCGCGCCCCGGTGAGGTGGTCCTCGACGAGGAGACCGCGGCCGACGAGGGGTTCACCCTCGGCACGCCGGTGCGCGTCGGCGGCGCCAGCGGTGCCGCCCGCACGTTCACGCTGGTCGGTACGGTCGACGTGGCCCGCACGGTCCGGGACATCGGTGGGCCGTTCATCGGGCTGGTCGGTGCCGACGCGCTCGCCGTGACCGACGGCGAGGGGTACGGCCGGATCATGGTGGCGGCCGATCCGGGGGTCGCCGACACCGTCCTGGCCGACCGGGTCGCCAAGGTGGCCGGCACCGGCACCACGGTGCGCACCCGTACCCAGATCCTCGACGCCGCCGTCGCCGACGCCGTCCGCGACCTGCGCCAGTTCAACCTGGTGCTGTTGACCTTCGCCGGGGTGGCGGTGGTGGTGGCCACCTTCGTCATCGCCAACACCTTCACCATCGTGCTCGCCCAACGCACCCGCCGGACCGCGCTGCTACGCCTGGTCGGCGCCACCCGGGGCCAGGTGTTCCGGGCGACCCTGCTGGAGTCGGCGCTGGTCGGGCTCGCCGCCTCGGCGCTCGGTGTGCTGGTCGGCGTCGGTCTCGCGGCGGGGATGACCGCGTTGATGACGTCGCTGGACACCCCGCTGACCGGCACCCTCACGGTGACCCCGGCGACGGTGTCGGGCTGCCTGCTCGTCGGGACCGTGCTCACCGTCGGCGCGGCCGGCGTACCGGCCTGGCAGGGCACCCGGGTCGCCCCGGTGGCCGCGCTGACCGACGCCGCCGTGCAGGTGACCCGCCCCGCCGGCCGGGTACGCCTGGCCGTCGGGGCGGCGGTCCTCGCCGCCGGGGTGGCCGCGCTGGCCGGGGCCGCCTCGGCCGGGCAGTTCCTGCTGGTCGCCGTCGGCGGGGTGCTCAGCTTCCTGGGCATCGTCCTGTTCGGCCCGGTGCTGGTGCCGGCGCTGGTCCGGGTGATCGGCGCTCCCGCCCGGCGGGTCTTCGGCACCACCACCGCCCTGGCGGTGGCCAACGCGGTCCGCAACCCCCGGCGGGTCGCCGCCACGGCGACCGCCCTGGTGATCGGGATCGGCCTGGTGTCGTCGTTCGTGGTCGGCGCGCAGAGCACCAAGACGGCCATCGAACGCAGCGTCGACGCTCAGGTCGGGGTGGACTTCCTGGTCACCGGGGTCGGCGGGGAGCTGCCCGTCGGGGTGGTCGACGAACTGGCCGGCCGCCCCGAACTGGGGGTGGTGCACGAGCAGCGCCGCGAGGTGGCCGACGACGTCGAGTTCCGGGCCGCCCACCCGACGCTGGTCGAGCGGACCCTGACCGGGGTGGACTCCGGGCGGGTCGACCGGCTGGGACCCGGCCGGGTGCTGGTGCACCGCGAGCTGGCCCGGGAACGCGGCTGGTCGGCCGGCGACCGGGTCACCCTGCGCAGCCGGGCGTTCGAGGTGGCGGCCGTGGTCACCGCCGCCCCGTCCGCCGACGCGCCGGTGCCGGCCGGGCACGTGGTCGAGGTGGGCGCCGCCGACTTCACCCGGCTCTTCCCCGCCGTCCGGGGCTACCTGGCCGAGATCGACCCCGCCGAGGGGGTCACCGCCCCCACCGCGCGGGCCGCGGTCGAGTCGGTGCTGGCCCGGTATCCGACGGTCAACCTGATGGACCAGGCTGCGTACAAGAGGATGCTCACCGGCACGGTGGACATGCTGCTCGCCTTCGTGGTGGCCCTGCTCGGCCTCGCGGTGGTGATCGCCCTGGTCGGGGTGGCCAACACGCTGAGCCTGTCCGTGGTGGAGCGGACCCGCGAGAACGCGGTGCTCCGGGCCGTCGGGCTGACCCGGGGCCGGATGCGGGCCGTGCTCGCCGCCGAGGCGGTGCTCACCGCCCTGGTCGGCGCGCTGCTCGGGGTGGCCCTGGGCATCGGGGTGAGCGCGGGGGCGATGGCCTTCCTCGCCGAACTGGGCGGCGACTTCACCCTGGTGCTGCCGTGGGGGCGACTCGGCGCCATCCTCGGCGTCGCGGTACTGGCTGCCCTGGCCGCGTCCGTGCTCCCGGCCCGGCGGGCGCTGTCCCGGCCGGTGGTGGAGGCGCTGGGCGCGGAGTGAGTCGGGGCGGGCGGCCGGGTGACGGGTCCGGCCGCCCGCACCCGGCCGACTGCGACCCGGCGCGCGATCGATCTTGTGCAATATCGACGCGAGTGCATATTATGCCGCTGCAGGATCGTCGGACCCCGGTCGGAGGTTGGTCGGATGGCAACCGCAGGGGTGCCGGTAGCACACCGGGCAGTCGACGGAACCCGTTTCCTACTCGACGGGTCCCTCGACCTCAGCGCGCCGTTCACCTCGGTGGCCGACGTGACCATCGGCGGCCGGCTGCACGAGTTCACCACCGGCCCGATCGGGCTCGCGGACGACGTCGTCCGCGCGCTCGGCACCGACCGGTTCGACGAGGAACTCTCCTACCAGGGCGGTACGCTGCTGACCGCCCGGACCCGCCCCCACGACCCGCAGATCCGGCTGACCGAGGACCGGCTGGTGGCGGTCTGGCGGGGGCGGCGGCACTCCTTCTTCACCGAGATGTACGGCGTCGCGACCACCCACCTCCTCGGGGTGCTGCGGACCCTGCGCATCGAGGAACACGACGACGGCCTGACCCTCCGCCCGGTGCCGAAGGGCGGCGCCGTGTTCGCCGCGCCGGCCACGGTGCTCAAACAGGTCCCCGGGCTCGGTCTGGTGGAGATGACCCCGCTCACCAGGGAGCGCGCGGACCGGTTGCCGTCCTGGCGGGGCCTGCGGACCCAGGCGGGCGAGCTCTACCGGGACGCACTCTCCGACGGGCGGCCCTACTTCGTCCTGGCCACGACGGACACCTGGCTGAGCCTGGTGCCGCTCGTCGACACCGACGTGGAGCAGGTGCCCACCCTGGTGGACCGGTTCCGGGTCCAGCGGGCCCGGTAGGTCACCGATGGGCGTACTGCTGGCCAGCGTGTCGACGTACACCGTGGTGTTCACCCTGCTGGCCGCCACCGCCGAGCACCTGTCGCGGCCGGGCGCTCTCGCCCGGGCGGTCGCCGCGCACCGGGTGCTCCCGGCGCCGGCCGCCGTCGCCGGCCTCGTCGTCGCGGCCGAGGGGATACTCGCCGGCACCGGGATCGTGGCGCTGCACGGTGACGACCACCGGGCCCTGCGCGTGACCTTCCTGCTCGGCGGCGCCGCGCTCCTCGGCCTGTACGCCGGCTACGGCCACCACCTGCTGTCGACCGGGCGCACCGGCCCGTGCGGGTGCTCCCGCCTGGAGCTGCCGATGACCGGTTGGGTGGTGGCGCGGGCGGCGGTCCTGGCCGGGCTGGCACTGACCGGGCTGGCGGGGTCCGGCTCGGTCGTCGGGTGGGACCGGACCGACGCCTCCCTCGCCGTCGTGCTGCTGGCCTCCGCCACGTTCGCCACCCTGCTGTGGCATCTCCCGTCCGCGATGCACCACCCGGCCGGGGCGGTCGACCAGACGGTCGGGCGGTCCACGGGTGTGACCGAAGGGGGCCTACCCGGATGAGCTTCCAGACCAGCGCGCTGATCCTGAGCTGGATCGCGATCCTCCTGCTGGCGCTCGTGGTGTCGGGCCTGGTCCGCCAGGTGCACGCCCTGTCCAACGGGTCGGTCCAGCGCCCCCCGGAGACGGTCGGCCTGCGGCCGGGGGCGCCGGCCCCCGGATTCGCCCGGTTGGCACCCGTGCCGCCGGCGGGTCCGCTCGTGCTGCTCTTCCTCGACCCCGACTGCGGGACCTGCACCGAGGTGCTGACCGAGGCGGCCGACCGGGCCAGCCGGGGCGGGCCGGAGTTCCGGATCCTCTACCGCACCGACGCCCCGGCGCGGGCCACCGGGCTGCCGGTCACCGTGCTCACCGGGCAGGCGGAGTTGTTCGACCGGTACGACGCCCTCGCCACCCCGTTCGCCACCGTGGTCGACCCGGCCGGACGGGTGCTCCACGCCGAGCCGCTCGGATCCCGCGCGGCGCTGCGTCGCCTGCTCGACGAGTTCGACGGCCCACCACCCGGCGACTCCGGGCCGGTCGTCGCCACGCACCACCACGGAGGCCGGGCATGACCACTCTCGACGCCGTGCCCGCCCTGCGCGGAACCGACCCCGGGACCGGAGCCGCCGTCCGGCGCCCACCGGCGCGTACGGGCGGAGCCCGTGCCACGTGGGCACTGTCCCGACGCGCCCTGCTCCGGGCCGGCACCGCGGTCGGGATGGCCGCGCTCAGTGTCTTCCCGGCGGCCCGGCGGGCGTACGCCGACGGCTACACGATCTACGACTCGTGTCCCAGCTACGCCAGCGACCAGAACTGCTCGCCGGGCTGCGGCCCGAGCACGATCTTCGCGGACGCCTGCAACATCAGCGGGACGTACACCGGGTACCACAAGAACGACGGCGTCACCTGGATCCTGCGGCCCAACGAGTGCTACGCCGGGACGTACGACGGCTGGCTCTGGCGCTACCAGGGGGCGTGCGGGGCCTGCGCGTGCTCGGTCGAGCGCCGCTGCCACGACGGATACCGCAAGACCAGTTCGGGCTGGGTCCGGTCGATCTGCCGGTGGAACACCCAGTGCGGCTGCCTGAGCACGGTCGCCTGGCCCAGCGTCCGACGCGGTGCCAGCGGGGTAGACGTCTACACCGTGCAGCACCTGCTGACCGCCCGTGGCCACGCGACCGCGGTCGACGGGGTCTTCGGCAGCGACACCGAGGCGAAGGTGAAGAGCTTCCAGACGGGGGCCGGCGTCGCGGCCACCGGTGTCGTCGACGCCACCACCTGGCCGGCTCTCGTGATCACGATCCGCTCCGGTGACAACAGCCACGCCGTCCGGGGCGCCCAGCGCCAGTTGAACGCGCACGGCCACGCGCTCTCGGTCGACGGGGTCTTCGGCCCGGCGACCGACAGCGCGGTGCGGGACTTCCAGCGGCAGAACGGGCTCACCGCCGACGGCATCGCCGGGGTGAACACCTGGCGGACCCTGACCGGCGGCACGGTATGACCGGCGGGGAACCGACGGCGGTGCGGCCCGCCCGGGGAGCACGCCGGTGGGTCACCGCTCCGCTCGTCCCCGCCCTGGTGCTCGCCGTCGGCGTCCTCGCCACCGCCGGGTACGGGCACGTGCTCACCTGGGCGGTGATCGGCGCGCTCACCGGTTACACGCTCTCCGGCTCGGTTTGAACGCACAACAGCGCGTACGCGCTGGCCTCGCCCGGGTGGCGGGATCGCGAACGGCAGAGCGTCCTGCTCGCCCTGTTCACCACCGGACTGGTCGCCGGTGGCCTGCTCAGCGGACTGGTCCTGGGGTTGCTCTCCGGCCTGACCGCTCCCCTGCCGGCGCACGTCCGGTACGCGGGCGTCGTCGCGGTGGCGGTGGTGGGCCTGTTCCGCGAACTCGGCCTGGTGTCGCTCCGGCTGCCGCAGAACGCCCGGCAGGTGCCACAGGACGTCCTGCAACGCAGCCCGCGACGCGGCGCGCTGCAGTTCGGCTTCGAACTCGGCACGGGAGTGCGCACCTACGTCTCGGCCAGCGCCCCGTACGTGCTGGCCGCCGCGCTCCTCCTCGTCGGCCAGCGCCTGGAGGTCGCGGTGCTCGCCGGGGTCGGCTTCGGCGTCGGACGCGCCCTCACCCCACTGACCCGCCGCGCCGCCGGCAGCGGCGACCGGTGGGACGCGGAGCTCCGGGTACGGCTGCGGACGATCACCGTCACCGGGTGCGCCGTGCTGGTGGTCGCCGCCACCCTGTTGACCGCCAGGCAGTGGTAGCGACACGGCACCCCGCCCCGCAAGCCGACGGCCGGGCGCGGCCCCGGCTCGCCCGGCCGCGCCCGGCCCGGTCCCGCCCGTGCACACCGCCAGCTCGTCGAGCCGGGAGCAGGAGCCCCGCGCACGGGCGGGTCACGGTGCGTGGACAACGAGGTCGATCCGGAGGTTGCCGTTGGTGGGGATCAGGTAGACATGGTCCCGTCCCCGTTCCCACTGCGCCGGCAGCAGGACGTAACGATCCCGGGTGTGTACCAGTAAGCGCAGTCCGCTGTACCGGTATCGGTACCGGCTGCCCTCCTGGCCGATCTCGTCGACCGTCACCCCCGGCCCGGCCACCGCGAGCCGTTCGGCGCTGTACAACACAAGCTCCGGCTCGCTCGGCAGACTGGCCACCACATCGGCCGCCATCTCGCGGCCGACATGCACGGCGTACGACGAAACGGCCCAGAGCAGACCGACCAGCGTCAGGATCAGTAGGGCGAGCGAGCGCACCCGGGTCGGGCCGGTGTCGGGAACCGCCCGGGTGGTGAATGTCGACAGGTGTTCGGCATAGCCGAGGAGACCGGTCGCGGCGATCATGGCCAGCGGAAGCGCGGAACCCAGCGAGGCACCGACCCGGTCTTCGGCCAGTAACCCGACGAGGACCAACGCGGCGAGCAGCACCGCGCTGCCCCTCGCCATGACGACGGCTCGGGTGACGAGCCGGCGTCGGTCGCCGGCGGTGATCACCGGCAGCACCGTCTGCCGGTGTGCGGCCCTCAGGGCCAAGGCGAGGAACCCCGCCACGATCAGCGGCGTCAGCACCGAATTGAGACTGCGCAGGAGATAGTCGGTGGTGGAGAAGTCGAGCAGCCGGGTGTCGACCCCGAAGTGACCGTAGGTGGTTTTGGTCCGCACCCATCCGAAGTAGTAGAGCAGCGCCGTCAGGACCGCGGTCTGGGAGACGAGCGATCCAAGGACAACCCAGATCCTCGTGGTCGGATCGACGCCACCGGCACCATCGGCGTCCGCCGCCGGTGGCACCGGCAAGCGGGATGCTGCCCCCACGGACACAGACCGCGCCGGCCGCGCGGCGGAAAGGCGACTCCGGGCGGGCCGGGGCCGCGGTGGCTTACCGGCCACGTCCCACGTTGACCCAGAAGATGACGGTGATAGGGATGACGGCTGCGGCCGGTACACCGAAGCTCACCATTACCCGCCGCTGGGCGGTCCGCACGCACAGGTATCCCCCACCGTTGATGAGGGCACCAATCGCGATCGGCTTGGTGTCGAGGTGCGCCGCCGCGCACCGATTCCACCCCTCCTCGCTGCCACGGACAGCGCCGATCCGGGTGCCGGCGAGCGGGATGACCTGGAGGCCAGCTTCCGGATCGGCCCGGAACCGGATGTCCGCACCCGGCGGTGCTGACCCCTCGCTCATCAGGGACGGCTCGTCGAGATTCACGACAGAGTTCGTGGGGACCTTGAGTAGGTGGCGCGCAAGCTTCAAGTCGCCTGGTGCTACCTCGACAAAGGGCTGCTTCGGCTTTCTTTTGGTGGCGCTTGCCGTCGGCTTCGGCGGCAGAGGCGGAAGCTCGTCGCCGCCCGACGTGGGGGATCGCGTCGGTCGGGGTACGGGCGTCGACGGGGCGCGGTCGGCGGTGGGATGCTGGCTCGGCGCTGATGCCTCCGGGACGGCACACGCCGCCGACAGTAGAGCCGGGCCGACCAGGTAGAGGATCACCAACTTCCGGATCCGTATACCGTCCATGCACAGAGTGTTTCATGCGAGGGCAACGATGTAGCGGGCGCAAGGCGACCGACGCGACTCCACACGAGACACTCCAGTACCGCCTTCGCCGAGGCGGTACACGGCGGCGGTCACTCGGGGTAGCTGATTCGCGGGTGGTCATGGTGCCCCCATCGGGTACCGCCTGGCACAATCGCCGCCATGGACGCTCCCGCTCTGGTGCTGGTGCTGCGTTACCGCAAGGCGGTGACGTACGGGTTCCACGTCCTTCTCGGAGCGTTGGAGCAGCACCCGACCAGCACCCGGTACGAGGTCCGGTTCGGCGAGACCCCGGAGGCGACGGCGGCCCACATCCGGACGGCGCTCGACGGTGGCGCGCAGCGGGTCCTGGTGCTCTGGTCGTTCTACTCGCCGGACGCCGAGGCGCTGGCGGAGGAGCTGACACTGATCCGTGGGCTGGTCGACGCCCCCAACGTGGCGCACGTCGCCGGTGGGGTGCACGCCACCGCCGAACCCGGGCAGACCCTGGACGCGGGGTGGGACGTCGCCGCGGTCGGTGAGGGCGAGACGACGCTCCTGCGCCTGGTCGACGCGGCCGGTGACCCGACCGGGATCCCGGGCCTCGCGTACCGGGACGCCACCGGCGCCGTCGTCCGCACCCGGCGCCCGGAACGGCGACCGCTCGACGAGTTCCGCGGCTTCTCCCTCCGGTGGCACCGGTTCAACGCGCTGGAGATCACGCGCGGCTGCGTGTTCTCCTGCCGGTTCTGCCAGACCCCGTTCATGTTCTCCGCGAAGTTCCGGCACCGCAGCGTGGCCAACGTCCGCTGGCACGTCGACGCCATGCGGGAGCGCGGGCTACGCGACGTCCGGTTCATCACCCCGACCGCGCTGTCGTACGGCAGCCAGACGGACGAGGCGAACCTCGACGCGGTCGAGGAACTCCTCGCCTCCTGCCGGGAGGGGATCGGCCCGAACGGGCGGGTCTTCTTCGGCTCCTTTCCCAGCGAGATCCGGCCCGAGCACATCAGCCGCGCGGCGCTGCGCCTGGTCCGGAAGTACTGTGCCAACACCAACATCATCGTCGGCGCGCAGTCCGGCTCCGACCGGATCCTCGACGCCGCCAAGCGTGGCCACGGCGTCGAGGAGGTGAAACGGGCGGTACGCCTCGGCGTCGAGGAGGGCTTCCGGATCAACGTCGACATGATCTTCGGCATGCCCGGCGAGGACCAGTCCGACGTCGACGCCTCCCTGCGGCTGGCCCGTGAGCTGGCCGACCTCGGTGCCCGGATCCACGCGCACACGTTCATGCCGTTGCCCGGCACCCCGTGGCGGGAGGCACCGCCCGGGGACGTCGCCCCGGAGACCATCCGGGAGGTGGACCGGCTCTCCCAGCGCGGTGCCCTCTACGGCCACTGGCAGAAGCAGCGCGACCACGCGGTACGGCTGGCCGCAGCCGCCGACGCGCACCCTCGGCCCGGCCGGAGCCGCACCATCCTGCCCGTCGTGGACCGCTGACTCTCCGCGAAGCCGGACCCCGGGTGGCCTGCCACCGCCCCGCGTCCCGACGGCCACGAGGGCTCTCGATCCGGTCGGACGACACAGGCAGCGTCGACGCAAACCGGGTCGAATCAACCATCAGCGATGGTCGCGAAGTGCCGGAACCCGAACAGAGACCGGAAACAGATTGTAAACAATCAACTTCGAAGCGTTGATACAGTGTCGACAGCAGCGGGGGGTGCACCTCGAGGTTCCACCAACCGATCGGCACCTCGACACATGTGGACATCACCCCTCGTGTCGTTGTCCGCCACGGGGAGGGCGCCTGATGAGGGATCTGATCATCCAGTTACCGGATCGAACGACGGCCAAGCCGGAGAGAAAGCCCATGAGCCTCCCACCCGGACGCACCGCGACCTTCGGCTACCGGCGACGCGGCGAACGACTCACGGTGACGGGGGACGGCGCCCACATCAACCTCGTGGTCGGCCGGGTCACGTCCGAGTCTGGCTACTGGACACTGTCGAACTTCAGCGCGGTCGACCCGTACGTCGTGGAAAACCTGAACGACAGATCGGAGTATGTCAAGGTGCGGCCGGGTCGCCGAGCGGCACCGATCCTGTTCGAACTGGCCCGGGTGGTGGTACCCGGCAATCACGGCCCGCAGGGCTTCCACGTCCTGGCGCCGCCGCCGCGCATGGTCGATCCGGTCGACATGCTCCCGCCGAGCACCGCCAGCTTCGCGTCCCTGAACGAACAGCGGAAGTACTTCGCCGTCCTGGTGGCACTCTGCGAACCACGACTACGCGGCGGGTCTCCCGTGGGCGTACCCACGGTCGCCGAGATCGTGGAACGGCTACGTCCCCTGCCCGAGTTCTGCGACGTGACGCGGGATGCGGTGAACTACCACATCTCCTACCTGGCGCGCGGGAAGCTGCGGCCCTACCTCGACCAAGACGGCGAATCGGGGCGGGTGCGCTGGAAGCGCGAAGCACTGGCGGCGGCCGCCCTCCGCTACGAGATCGTCCGGGAGAGCCACCTCTCGCTGCTTCCCGGACCACCCTCGCATGAGCACCACCAGCGAGCCGGTTCGCCTCCGGTTTGAACCCGCCCACCACGCCCAACCCGGGCGCCCCGACCGGACGCCGAGCCCTTCCTGCGGTCCGCGTGAGCCCTGCCCACGAAAGTGAGGGTGGCGCCCCAGCCGGGTGAGCATGCACACGGAGTAACGCGACTACGCTTAGTCAGCGGCGAAGGGCCCTCGTGAATCCCGCTGCCGGTCGGTTCCGAAGGCCACCGGCGAGACCGCCGATCACCACGTGACAGTCCACACACTACGCTCCGCAAGCTTGTCACGTTCCGCTACGGCATGTGGCGCCATTGTCACGGCCTGCCACCTCTCCTAGCGTCGGCATCACCCGGGTCGACAGATCAGCGCAACGATCAGAGAGGAGAAGCGCATGAACGCGATGGACCGCACGGCCTTCGACAACGCCGGTGCCGAGTTCGACGTGGACGACCTGCCGCTGAGCGTTTTCGAGCTCGCCGACGGCGGCATGACCGTCGAGTCGCTGACCGCGGGGCACGGCCTCGTCGAGAACGGTGCCTCGTGGCCCAGCTGCGGGTCGTCCTGCTCGTCCCTGCCGTGACCAACGGCTAGTTCAGAGGGGAGCGCCGGTGACGACCGGCGCTCCCCTTCCGTCCCGACGGCCTGTGGAGGTACAGCATGCGGCGCAGCTACGAGCTGGAGCGACCCTTCGTCGTCCGGGTCGCCGGCCTGCCGTGGAGCGTGCTGGCTGCCGGGGTCCAGCGCGACAGTTGGGCCCGGATCCAGCAGCTTCTCGATCTCGACGACGCGATCGCCGGTCGGGCGGACGAACTCAGCGAGGCTCTGTACGAGGTCATCGGCCGTCTGCATTTCGCCGCCGTCAAGCCGCGACTGGTCGCCCTCCGGCGCACCCTCTATGCTCGCCGTCCTCCACGGCCCGCCGACTGGCCCGGCGACCTGCGGGATCAGCTGCCGGAACATGTCGTGGACGACGTCGAGGCGCTCCTGCTCCTGCTACGCCAGCGGGCGGAGCTGAGCCGGGCGCTGCGGGAAGTGCTCACCGCCGAGGCGCGCCGTTCCATGTCCGCCCTCCGCGACGCCGCCGCCGTGCCCGCCCTGCAGCGCGGTCTGATCCAGGCGAGCCCCTCGCTGGCCGCGCAGTCGAGACGCTGGGTGGTCGGGCACCTCGACCGGCCACGGCCCCGGCTTCTGCTCGGGCTGGCGAAGTACGTGTCCCGAGCCGCCGCGAAGACCAGCCCCTACAGCACCTTCACCAGCATCGCGCTCGGAGACTGGTCGACCGGCGGCGCACCACTGCGGATTCCCGTCGACGGGCCACTGCGGTGCGTGCCGGAACTCGACCGACTGATGCTCGGGCAGGTCGTGGAGCGGCTCCTCGCCGCCCCGGGGGCCGTCGGCGCGCTGCCGGTACGGCTGAACCCCTCCGCCGTACGCGACGCCGGCACCGTGACATTCCTCGGGCCACGACCGGGCGAGGCCATTCACTCCGTCCCCCTGGGCCGGAGTCTCGCTCTCTGTCTCGACGTCGTGGCCGCAGAGCCCGGTCGGATCCTCGACGACCTCGTCGCCCTGGTCGCGGAGAAGTCCGGCAAGGAACCGGCCGAGGTCCGGCCGTTCCTCGAACGCCTGCTCCATCTGGGTCTACTGGAGGCTCAGCAGCCGGTGGCGGACCAGGCACCGGATCCGGAGGCACAGCTGGCCGACTGGTACGACACCATCGCAGCCGCCGGTCGCGCCGCCCCCCGGAGCGACGACGGGGAGACGGTCCCCGACACCGGGCGATCGACGGTCGCGGCGCAACTGCGCCGACTGCACGAGACGCTGCACGCGAACGACGAGCCCACCGACCTGGCCGCCCACGACCGGCGACAGCGTCTCCTCGGCGAGATGGTGGCCGGTGTCGGCCACGCGCTCGGTCTGCCGTGGCAACCCGACGACCGCCTGCGCAAGGCCGCCTTCCACGAGAACGCCGTCCTGGTCGGAAGAGCTCAGGCGGCCCTCCCCGCCTGGGAACCGGTCTTCGACGACCTCAACGTCGTACGCCGGTGGCTGGGCTTGCACGACCGGATGCTCCCGGTGCGCATCGCGCTCGACGCCTACTGCGCGACCCGGTTCCCGGACCGGCCGGAGATCAACCTGACAGAGCTGCATGCCTGCCTTCAACGTGACCTCGCCGCTGGCGACTCGACGGCAGACTGGAGTCGTTTCCTGCAGCTCGGCAGGCCGCTCGCCGCCGAGGACCTGGACCGGGCGAGGGAGCCGCGGCTGCGACGGCTCGCCGAACTCCGTCGACGGTCCATGGCGATCTTCGCCGAAGCCGAGCGGGACGGGACCACTGTCGTCGTCGCGCCCGAACGCCTGGCCGCGCTCACCGCCACCTGGCCCACCTGGGTGACCGCCCCGCCGTCGGTCTCGTGCTACCTCCAGCCCCGGCCCACCGGGCAAGGGCTGCGGGCGGTGGTGAACGTGATCAGCGGTGGGCACGGCAGGGGCAGGGGTCGGTGGCGACGGCTGGCCGGCTCGCTGGGGCCGACGAACCACGTCGTGGAGATGGATACGGACGCACCAGCCGTCGCGGAACTCTCCGGCACGTTCGGTGTCGCGATGAACCTACGCGAGCCCACGGCGCCGTGGGAGATCGACTATCCCTTCACCAACAGCGACCGCCCGGTCGCCCAACGTATCCCCTTCGGAGAACTCGTCGTGCGCCGCAACTCCCAATCCGGGCTGCGGGAACTCGGCTGGCCCCCACTGCGGGTCCCCATCCTGCCAGCGCACACCGGCCTGATGGCCGACCCCCTCATGCCGCCGGCGGCGAGGTTCATGTTCGCCGCCTTCGGCCAGTCGTTCTTCCTGCACCCGCAGTTCCCCATCGTGACTGTCGGCGAGCAGCGCACCGAGGGCGTCGTCCGGCAGCCACGGATCGAGGTCGGCCGGCTGACCCTGCAACGTGCCCGCTGGACCGTACCGGCCAGCCAGATTCCAGTGCGGCAGCCGGGCGAGCACGACGCCGATTACCTGGTCCGACTCGCCCGCTGGCTGCGGGAGAAGGGCATCCCGAGCCGGAGCTACATCCGGACGGTGACCGAGGACGGCCCCTGGCAGACCAGGGTCTTCGACAAGGGCCGCAAGCCGATGTACGTCGACGTGGCCAATCCCTGGCTGTTGAGCGTCCTGGAGCATCTCTGCTCGTCGGAGTCGGGCTCGGTCACATTCGAGGAGGCGCTGCCCGACCCACTGTCTCCGGTCGGGGCGGACGGTGACCCGCGGGTCACCGAGATGATCGTCGAGCTCAGCGAGAGGCGCTTACATGTCTGATTCGGACTGGCTGGGTGTCCACCTGTTCTACCAGGGGGACCTCGACCCGCTGCTCACCGGACTGGTCAGCCCTCTCGGCCGTGAGCTGCGTGCCGCCGGGCTCGTGCGCCAAACGTTCTTCCTGCGTTACTGGGACGGCGGGCCCCACGTCCGGTGGCGGCTGCGGTCGACCGGGCCGGGCGCCCTGCCTGCTCTGAGGACGCTGCTGCGCGAGCGCTGCCGGAGTTGGCTGGCCGGGAACCCGTCGCCGACACTGCTCGATGCCGAGACCTACGAGCGGTCCGCCGCTCGGCTGGCCCGCTGGGAGCGGACGGGCCAACCACAGCGCCTCCAACCCAACAACACGATGACGTTCGTCCCCTACGTACGGGAGGAGTCGCGGTACGGCAACGGCGGCTCGGCCACCGCCGTGGAGCATCACTTCGCCGAGTCCACCGAGCTGGCATTGGAGCTGCTCGGCACCCGGCCCGCCCTCGCCACCAGGGACACCGCTGCCTTCGCCGCCATCGTGCTGACCTGGTTCGTGGCCGCTGGCGAGCGCGGGGACCTGCTCGCCGCCCTCACCGGGCAGACCGCGAGCTGGGCGGAGCTGCTGACCAACGCAGCACCCGGCACCTCCGTGCCGCACCGCTTCGCGCAGCAGCGGGAGTCACTGCGACGAACGGTCGTCCAGCTGCGCCGGCTGGTCCTGGAACAGGATCGGCTACCGGCCGGCGAGGCCTTCGTGCGCTGGGTACGGTCGGTTCGGACGCTGCACACCGTACTGGCCGGGGAGATCGCCGCCGGCAGGTTCACGCCACCCCGCTATCCCTCCGCGCCCCTCGGCCCGGACCCGGCCGCGCAGGCCCTCCCCGTGCTGGACATCTGCGCACACCTGTTCTGCAACCGGATCGGGGTGCGGTTGGAGTCCGAGGGACTGCTTCGCCAGCTGGCCGTCCTCACCATCGCCGAACAGTGGGAGGAGGCGAGATGAGTAGGTGGAGGTGCGTCGCCGTGCACTACCACGACGAATCCCAGGACAGGTTGGTCGTCGAGGCCGTGGAACCGCTCTTCACCCGCCTCGCCGTCACGGTTCCCCGCGCGTACCACCTGCGCCACTGGCTACGCGGGCCGCACCTGCGCCTGATGTTCGACGTCGACGACACGGTCTTCGACTCGACCGTGCTGCCCATGGTCGAGGATGTGGTCGGGGGCTTCCTGGCCCGGCACCCGTCCACCACCGTCCTCGATCCGTACCGGACGCTGGCCCAGCATCGCCGGCTGGCCGAACTCGAAAAGGTCCGCGAACCCCTGACGCCGCTCCATCCGGACAACACCATCGAGGAGATCCCGGTCGACGATCGGATCGAGGTGCTCGGCAGTGCCGTCGCCGCCGAGCTTCTGGCGGACTTCCACGTGGCGACAACACCACTCGCCTTCGCCGCGACCCGCCGAATGGTTGCCGGCGGCTCCTTGCCGACCATGGCGTACGACTTGATGATCGCCTCGGCCCACCTGCTCTCCGGCGTCGGCTTCGCCAGGGGGTTCGTCTCCTTCCGGTCCCATGCCGACGCGTTCCTGTCCTGGTGGCCAGAGGCGCGCGGAATGCGGGAGCGGTGGCAGGAACGATACGCGGCGTACGGTCCGGACCTGCGACAACGGACGGAACGGCTGTTGTCCCGCCTGGACACGGGTGCCGCCAGCGCCGCCACCACCTGGGCTCGGACCGTGGAACCGGTCCGACGTCACGGCGCGACCCTGATCCGCTCGGGGGCGCTGAGCATGGACCCACCGTGGGCTGATCTCGACCTGGCCGACCCGCGCAACGCCGACGTCGTGGAGATGCTGCGGCGCAGCCCCTTCCACCGCCACGCGCTCGGGGAACGTCGACCGGTGGACCGGACCTGGTTCGCCACCTACCGACTGGTCCTCAACTACACCTACCTGTACCTGACCCGGTTGGGACTCGCCCCGGTGCACCGCTTCATGCTCTGCCACTTCGCCGCCAACGTGGCCGAGGAACTCTACGGCGTGACAGCGGCCGACGTGGTCCTGCCCGGACCGGCGGAGGCTGCCGGGTGAACGGCACAGACCCGGTACGGGTCCGGCTGCGACCAGGTGTCTCCGCCGTCACCGCGGGCAGCGGCGAGGTCCAACTGGTGTGCGGCCCCGACACGGTTCGCCTGGGCGTCCTGGATGACCGTGGCCGTAGCACCCTCGCCCGGCTCGCCGACGGCAGCTGTACCGGAACGGAACTGCCCACTGCGCTGGACCGGCTGCTGGTCGGCGGCGGGTGGGCCGGCGTGGAGACGGGCACGGCGGGCACCTCCACGTACACCATGACACCGGTGGGGCGGCCGAGGGAGCCCGACGACCGGCCGGCGGGGACCCGGTCGGTGCTGTCGCGGTTCGCGATCCTGCGGCGGGCGGGGTCCGCTGCGGTGCTGGAGTCGCCGTTGGCCACCCAGCAGCTCACCGTGTACGACCGGACCCTCGTCGCCGCCCTGGCCACCCTCGCCGCACCGGTCCCCCGGGACGGCTCCGCGATGCCCGCCGGGGTTCCCGTCCAGCTCGCTGACCGACTACGGGCGTGCGGGTTGCTGACCCCCGAGGAGGACGACGAGGCGGCGGACCTGGCGCACGCCCAGTGGCGACCGCACGAACTCTGGTTCCACCACGAGAGCCGGGACCGGGCCCACCGCCGGCTCGGGGTGGACTTCGGCGGCACCTCGTGGGCGAAGGGGGTCTTCCCGGCGTTGCCAGGTGCCGGCGGTGACCCCGTCTGGTCTCACGTCCCCCTGCCCGCACCGCACCTCGCCGGGTCGCCGGCTGACCTGGTCACCCTGACCGAGGCCATCGAGTCACGGCGTTCCCACCGCTCGTATGACGAGGAGCGACCGATCCGAATGGCGGAGGTGTCGGAGTTCCTGTATCGCTGCTCCCGGGTCCGGGCACACGACCACCACGACGGTGTCGAGATGTCCGACCGGCCGTACCCCAGCGGGGGACGGTTACACGAGCTGGAGATCTACCTCCTGGTACGCAGCGTCGACGGTCTGGCACCCGGGCTCTACCACTACGAGCCCTACCAGCATGGGCTCGCCCGGGTACCGGCCGAGCCCGTCGCGGTCCGGGCGCTGCTACGGCGTGCGGCGGCGGCGATGGCAGGCCCCGGTCAGCCGCAGGTCCTGATCGTGTTCTCGGCGCGGTTCGGCCGCTTGATGTGGAAGTACGAGTCGATGGGGTATGCCCTCGTCCTCAAGCACGTCGGAGTTCTCATGCAGACCATGTACCTGGTGGCGACCGCGATGGGGCTGGCGCCCTGTGCCCTCGGGACGGGCGACGTTGACCTCTTCGCCGCCGCCACCGGTCGCGATCCCCTGCACGAGTCGAGCGTCGGCGAGTTCGCCCTGGGCAGCCGGCGGGCCGGGCGATGAGGCCACGCCTGCGTCACGACGCCTACGACGTCGGCTCCGCCGAGGACGCCGCCTTCGTCGTAGGGACTGAGGTCGTCCGAGTGGTCGGGGCCGGTGCCTGGCTCCGTCGGCTCGTCCCCTTCCTCGATGGCAGTCACACCCTCGAGGGACTCACCACGAAGCTGACGCCGCCACGTCGAACGGCAGTGACCCGGCTGGTCGACATCCTCGCCGACCACGGCGTGATCGAGGACGCCGACCGGGACATCCCCGGTGGTCCGGCCGGTGCGGTACTGAACCGGCCACACGTGGTGCTGGCGGGCAGCGGACGACTACACGCGGCGACCCTCGTCGCCCTACAGACCTCCGGCTGGCGCTTGCTGCAGGCGGCATCAGTGCCGCATGCCACGGAAGCGACTCCCGCGCACCTTCCCGACCATGTGATCCTGCACGCCACCGACGAGTTGTCGCCGCGTGCCGCCGCCAAGGTCGAGCGGGCGGCCCGCCGCAGCGTCCCGGTCGGGCACGCCGCCCTGCGCGCCGGCTACGGCTGGATCGGTCCGGTGGGGGTGAACGCCGATGCGGCGGGCCTCTGGTCTCGGATCGACCTGAGCGCCGACCGGGACGGACCTCCTCCCTCCGACTACGCGGTACGCCACGTCGCTCGGCAGTTCGTCCGCATGGTCGAGCGGACCCTCGACGGCGAGCAGCAAGGGCCGGCGATGTGGCTGGTGCACGCGGAAAGCCTGGTCACCACCCCCGTCCGGGTCCTGCCGCACCTGCTGGCCTCGCCGGGCGGGGCCGCTGGCCCCGACGAGACCGTCTCCGCTGTCCGTCGGATGCGCGCGGGTACACCGGTGGGCGCCGAGGACCTCGACCGTCGGGTCGCCGCCTGCGTCGATCCGGTCGTCGGGATCTTCCGAGCGGTGGGCGAGCACGACCTCGCCCAGTCACCGCTCCACGTCACCGAGATCGACGTGGCCACGCCCACCGGTCGGCTCCGGCTCCGGGCGGCCGCCCGCACCTACGCCGACGCCCGCAGGACAGCTGCCCTGCGGGCGTTGGCCAGTTATGCCGTTCGGGTCGTTGACCAGCGACGCCTCGGTCCCGGCCGGACGGTGTGGGGGGTCCGGTTGGCCGACGGCGAGCCCGTCCGGCTACCGGCCACGCGAGTGTTCGATGCCTCGGACGCGGACCTTCCGGTGGGCGCCGCGGCCGGCTGTTCGTGGGCCCAGGCGTTGGAGGCCGCGCTCCTGTCGTATGCGGTGGCGGACGCACGACGCCGACTGGCCGCCCGGGTCGATCCGGCCACCAGGCATGTCAAACTCGATCACATCGAGCCCACTACGGAAGCACTGTGGACGCTGCTGGGCGGAGCCGGCAGCACGCTACGGGTGCTGGACGTGACCGGCAAGCTCGGTGTTCCGGTGGTGGCTGTCATGTGCGGCGAGGACATCGTGGGCTGCGCGGCGGGGGTGGACCAGCCGGCGGCGACACGGGCCGCGCTTGCGCAGGCGCTGCTACGAGCCCAGTCCATGTGGCACGACGATTCCCGCTACGCGTCCACACCGGTCCACGTACCGGCCGCCGACGTACCCACGACCGCCGCGGAGCCGGTCGACCTCGTGGACGCGTTCCAGCGGGACGGCACCGTTCCCGTCGTGGTGCCGCTGGACCACGACCCCGCCGTGCACGCGGTGTTGCCCTACGTGCTGCGGGTGGTGCTCGTCGATGGGTGAGGCTCGCGGTACCGCAGTACCCCTGCTGGCCGGCACGGGTCTGGTCGCCGACACCCTCGCCCGCCTTCTCGAGCCCTACGGACTGCGGCGGATCCCGATGGGTGCCGTCCCGGACGACGCGGCGCCGCACGGCCTGCGGCCGGTCCACCCGGTTCCGGCCGGGGCTGCTCCACGCAACTGGGGCCGGATGGACGGTGCGGCTGGTCCGCTGGTGCTGGCTAGCGACGGGTGGCCCATCGGCGGCGATGATGTCACCGCAGGCGTCGCACGGATCCCGGCGGCTGGCTCGTTGACCGTCCACGGCGAGCCGGGCGAGCTGGTGATCGGGCCGTGGCAGCGACCGGGTGTGCCCGGGTGCCCGTCCTGCGTCCGGCTGCGGCGTAGCCGCGCGCAGGAGCACTTCCGCGCCCTTTGCGCCCGACATGCGGTGCGCTTGGCGGACGCTCCACCGACGGGCCTGCCGGCGCTCGCGGTCGCTGCGGCGGCCGATCTCGTCGCCGCCGAGGTCACGGCGATGCGAGAAGGGCGGTACGTGGACCTGCGCGCGTCAGGGGCGGTCATGCGGCTGAACCTGAGCACCCTCGCCGTGCGGACACACCGGTTCCTACCCGACCCGTTCTGTCCGTACTGTGGCACGTTGCCCGACGACGGACCGGACCGGGCCCGACTCACTCTACGAAGCCGTCCCAAACCGGCACCGGATCGCTACCGGATACGGGACATGCGGCAGGAGTTCGACGACCTGCACTCACTCTTCGTCGACCCGTACGCCGGTCTGGTCAGGCGGGTGGAACGCGATGACGAGGCGGGCTTCACGGTCGCCCGGGCTCCGCTGGGCCTACGCGGCGGCGCCCCGGGCGCCGCCCCGGTGACCGAGTCCGGCTGGGGTCGCGCCGACAACTACCGCGACAGTGACCTCACCGCCCTGCTGGAGGCCGTCGAACGGTGGGGCGGAGTTGCTCCTGGGGGCTGCCGGCCGACGGTCCGCGCGCCCTACCAGGCGATCCGCTCGGACGCGATCGACCCACGGACGCTGGGCACGCACGCGCCGGAGGCCTACGCGACGCCCGGTTTTCCCTTCGTGCCCTTCACCGAGGACACCGTCTGTACCTGGGTGTGGGCGCACTCGTTCCACCGGAACCGGCCGGTCCTCGTCCCGCTCTCCGTGGCGTACTGGGGCACGGCGCTGACCCACCCGGACGAACCGCGATTCGTCGACGAGATCTCCAACGGATGCGCCCTCGGGGGTTGTCTGGAGGAGGCCATCCTCTTCGGGTTGCTGGAGGTCGCCGAGCGGGACGCCTTCCTGCTGACCTGGCTCGCCCGCCTCCCCGTGCCCCGGCTCGACCTGGCCTCCACCGCCGATCCCCGCACCAGGGTGCTGGTGCATCGAATCGAGGAGACCACGGGCGCCGAGGTGGCGGTCTTCGACACCACCGTCGAGCAGGGTGTGCCCTGTCTGTGGGCGATGGCCACGCACCGGCGTCCGGGGGCGGGACGACCTGCGGTGGTCTGTGCGGGGGGTGCCCACCCCGACCCCGAACAGGCGCTGCGACAGGCCCTCGGCGAACTCGGCCCGATTGCGGCGAGTGTGGCGCGGTCCGCTCCCCGACACGCCGACCGGATCGAGGCCATGGTCCGCGACGACGCCCTGGTCCGCCGGATGGTCGATCACTCGCTGCTCTACTCCCATCCGGCGGTTGGCAGCCGGATGGACTTCCTGCTCGCCTCCGACCGGACCACCACGGTGGCGGAGATGTCCCGCCGGTGCGGTCTCGTTCCCCAGGACGACCTGCGCAACGATCTGCATGCCCTGATCGGCCGCTTCCTCTCCACCGGCATGGATGTGCTGGTGGTGGATCAGACCACTGCGGAGCACCGGGCTGCGGGACTGTCGTGCGTCAAGGTCATTGTGCCGGGCACCCTGCCGATGACATTCGGGCACGCCAATCGGCGGATCCACGGAATCGAGCGATTGAGGACGGTACCCGTACGCCTCGGTCACCGCACCTCCGTGCTGCCGGAAACGGCGGTCAATCCTCATCCACACCCGTTTCCCTGACCGTGTTCCGTGCGCTACTCCGGTAGCGTGTCAATGCGCCTACATCCGACGAAACAGTCCTCACCGACCGGTGGTGGGGAGGAAGGCCCTGATGTTTCTCGAGAGCCGTGACCTGTCCGTGGGCTATCGAGACCAGCCCTTGTTCGACGCTCTGCGGATGGACGTCGACACCGGCGAGGTCCTGGTGGTGACCGGCCGCAACGGCAGCGGAAAGTCGTCCCTGCTCAGGTGCCTGGCCGGTCAGCAGCGACCACTCGGCGGCACGGTGACGGTCGAGGGACGGGCGGCCGACGACCGTGACCCCCGCTTCCGCCGCTCCGTCGCCGCCCTCCTCGACGGTGGTGCGTGGTACCCGAATCTGACCGCCGCCGAGCACCTGAGCTTCGTCCAACTGGTCAACGACCCGTTGCCGGACGACTGGTTCACCGCCGCCGACCTGACCACTGCGCTCGCCCTCGACGGTTTCGCCGACACCGTTCCCGGTCAGTTGTCGTCCGGGCAACGCCAGCGGCTGGCGGTGGCCATGGTGCTGGCCCGTCCGAGCCGGCTCCTGCTGCTCGACGAACCGGAGCGGCACCTCGACGAGACCGGCCGTAACGCCGTCGGCCGACTGGTGGTCGAGTACGCCGACCGTGGTGGCACGGTCGTGCTGGTCACCCACGACGCCTCAGTCGCCACCGGCCCGGGCTTGCGCACGCTCTCGCTGGATCGGGACACCACCGCCCGGCCGGCGGGCACGTCGGGGAAGCGGCGTCGACGCAGCGGCGCGCGATGAGTGTGACGAGGCGGGCACCCGCCGATTCCCCGGTGTCCGACGGGCGGCCGTGGCGGGCCAACCCCCCCGGGGCGGCACGGCGGTGGCTGAGGCAGCGCCGCCGCGACCACGAGGGCCGGGCCGGAAACGTCTACTTCCTGTCGTTGTCCGTCCTGGTGGGCATCGCTGTCGGGGCGGGCACGCTGCCCCGGCTGCTCAGCGGGGTCAGCCGCGCGGCGGATCCCGCGACGGCCGTGCCGCTGCTCGCCGTGGGTCTACTCGGGTACGCCTTCGCCCTGACGGTCGCCGCCCGGTTCGGTCCGGTCACCGCCACCCCGGCGACGTTGGCGTGGTGGTTGACCGGCCCGGTCGACCGGCGGGCTCTTCTGCTCCCCAGCGCCGCGCTGGTGTTGTCGGTCGCCGCCGTCGCCGGTGCGCTGCACGGCGCCTTCGTGGTGGCCGTCGTCGGGGCGGCCGACCAGGCGGCGGCCGCAGCGGTGGTGACCGCCGGCATCGCCGCTGGGCTGCTGTCCGGGGCCCTCGTCATGGTCGTCCAGACCGTGACCGACGCCTCGGCGACGGTGCTGGAACGGATCGCGGTGCTCCTCGGCGTGGCGGCCGCGGTCCTGACCGTGATCCGGACTCCGGCGTCGGTGGTGTCCACCTGGATCGGTCCGTGGAGCTGGCCACAGGCCGCCGCCGACGGCCGGGGCGGGTCCTGGTTGCCGTGGGCGGTGCTCGCCGGACTCGTGGTCACCGCGGTCGCCGTGTGGCGGCTCGACCGGCTTCCCCTGCGCCGGCTGGCCGCCGGCAGCACACTGGGGGCGATCGCGGGTGCGGGGCTGGTGACCGTCGACCCGGGCATCGCGTCCCGGGCCGCCGAGGAACGCCGGTGGGCCGTGCGCGCCCCGAGGGGCGGTGAGCTGCCGAGGGTCGCCGGTCCCCGCGCCGTGGTCGGCCACGATCTCGTCGTACTCCGCCGATCTCCTGAGCATCTCCTGGCCGCCGGGGCGGCCCTGCTGGTGCCGACGCTCCTGGGCATCCTCACCGGCTGGGGCGTCACGCTGGCCGCCGGCTGGCTGCTGAGCGGGCTCGCCGCGGTCACACCGTCGACGGTCAACGCGAGACGGGACCGAGACCTGCCCGCGTTGCGTCGGCTGCTCAACCTCCCTGGCCCGACCCTGGTGGGCGCCCGGTCGGCGCTGCCGGTGACCCTCGCCGTGGTGTGGTGTGTCGGTGCGGGTGCCCTGCTCGCGGCGCGGACCCCCGGCGCGGACGGTTGGGCCTGGCCACTGCTCGGTGCCGCCGCCGGGCCGGGACTGGCGGTGGGGGCGCTCCGGGCGGCACGACGCGGCGCGGTCCGTCACGAGCTGCCGCCGATCGTGACCCCCATGGGTATCCTGCCGACCGGGCCGCTGCACTGGGCCGCGACCGGCTACGACGTCGCCGTGCTGTTCACCGTGCCGACCCTGGTCGCCCTGGTCACCGGCGCGCCCACCGCCATGATCCTGCCTCAGGCGATCGTCTCGGCGGTCGGGGTGGTCGCGTTCGTGCTTCTCGCCGGTAGAGGCGACGAGCGACGATGAAGGCAGCGGTTCCAGGGGCACCCGGGTCCGGTTGGGTGACCGCGCGACGACTGCCGACCGGCCACCCGAGCGGCGTGCCCGAGCGAACGGCAGGATGGTGCCCGTGGCAGTCGATCCCGAAGTGCTCGGCGATGTTCTCGGCCGGTTGCGACCGGAGGTGCCGGGCATCGAGGTGGACCGGTGGGCGCCCTCGGTGCAGGGTGCGGTGGGCCAGGTCGTCGGCGTACGCGACGGCAACGGGTCGCCGTACGTCCTGAAGGTCTATCCCGCGACCGCCCGGCGGCGGCTGGACACCGAGGTGCTGGCCCAGCGGCTGCTGGGTGAGGTGCCCGGGATCGCGGCGCCCCGGCCGGTCGGGTACGGACAGCGGAACGGCCCTGCGGCCGTCGGCTTCCTGCTCATGACCCGCCTGGACGGCGTGCGCTGGGCGGACCGTCGCGCCGACCTCGACCCGGCCCGCACGACGGCCCTCACCCGTGAGGTGGGTCGGACTCTGCGGCAGTTGCACCGGGTGTCCGGCCAGCAGTTCGGCGACCTGCTCGACGACGGGCCACGTCGGCCCACCGCGTGGGAGCACGTGGCGGCCCGGACCGGTGAACTGACCGCGCGGTACCTGCGGACCGGTGGCCCGTCTCGTCTGGCGGAGCGGATCCGACACTTCGTCGAGGACCACCGGCGGGTCGTGGCGGCGTGTCCGGGGCCGGTGCTGTGCCACAACGACTTCGTCGACAGCAACCTGCTGGTACCCGCCACCGGCGAACCCCGCCTGTGCGGCGTCGTCGACCTGGAACGCGCGTCCTGGAACGACCCGCTGAGTGATCTGGCCCAGACCCGGCTGCACGTGCGCTACCACCGGCCCGCCGACACCACCGCCCTCACCGAAGGGTACGGCGTCGACGGCCCCGGTGAGCACCAGCGGTTGGACGTCCACGAGGTGCTGCACGCGCTGGCGGAACGGAACTGGATCGCCTACGACCGCCCCGCCGGCTGGCGGGAGTCGGTGGCCGCCCTGGACGCGTTCCTGGCCGACCGCACCTGAGCCGGGCGGTGCCCCTTGGGCGGCGCGGGCGGGCCCGCGCCGGCAGGATAGCGTCGGGGCGGTGCGCACCCCTGGCGAACCAGCCACCCGGACCACGACCGAACGCTCGATCGATGCCCGCGTCCACGCGATCCTGGCGCGGCTGCCGCAGCGCGGACCGGCTTCCTGGCTGACCGAGTTCGTGGTCTTCGGGCTCAAACAGGCCTGGGCCTGCGTGTTCGGCGGGGCCATGCTGGTGGTCATCTTCGCGGCGCACCTCTGGTATCCGGAGGACGCGACACTCGCCCGCAACGACTTCCTGACCATCGCCGCGGTGGCCATCCAGATCGTCATGGTCGCGGCGCGCCTGGAGACCCTGCGGGAACTGCGGGTCGTGATCCTGTTCCACCTCGTCGGCACGGCCATGGAACTGTTCAAGACCCACGTCGGATCGTGGTCCTACCTGCCCGACGGCGTGCTGCGAATCGGTGCGGTCCCTCTCTTCAGCGGCTTCATGTACGCGGCGGTCGGCTCCTACATGGTTCGGGTGAACCGGCTGTTCGACCTACGTTTCGCGCGCTACCCGAAACGCTGGGCGACGGCTGTCCTGGCTACCGCGATCTATGCCAACTTCTTCACCAACCACTACGTCCTCGACATCCGCTGGCTGCTCATCGCCGTCGTCGTGCTGGTGTTCGGTCGCTGTGTCATGCAGTTCCGCGTATTCCGGTTCCGTTGGCGCATGCCACTGCTGCTGGCGTTCCTCCTGGTCGCCTTCTTCATCTGGCTCGCGGAGAACATCGCCACCTGGTCCAACGCCTGGCTCTACCCCAGCCAGTTGGGCGGTTGGCAACCCGTCTCGCCGGCGAAGCTCGCGTCGTGGTTCCTCCTTATGATCATCTCGGTCGTGCTGGTCACCTGGATCTCGCCGCCGCAGCCGCCCGACGACCCACCGCCGGCCCCACCGGTGGGCACCGACACGGCAGCGTGCGGACCGGACGGGCTCCCGTCCTCGTCGGAGCCGAGCTGATTCCGCTACGGGTTGCCGTAGTTGCCCTCCCAGTGACCGCCGACGGCGGGGGTGTCCGCCTGGATGGCGGTGCGGTTGCCGTCGAGGTCGTTCTCGACCACCCGGCAGTTCAGGCAGCTGCCCCGATCGGTGATCCACAGGCCGTGGGTCTGGGTGCCGGGGCCGTTGTCACGGATCAGGTTGCCCCGGATGGTGACGGCGTCGACGCTGGCGTTGATGGTGATCCCGGCCCGGTTCGCGGGCGGTGCCGGCAGCTCGTAAGCGGCACCGGGCTGGGGCGTGGCAGCCGACCAGGCGCTGGTCGCGCCGGGACGGATGGGGGCGAGGGTCAGGGTGTTCTCGTCGTTGGCGGCCACGACGGCGTACCGGTCGCCGACCCGGAGCACCTTGCCCCGGTGTCCGTCCTTCGGCCAGGTGGCCTGGCGGTCGACGAGGGTGGTGTCGCGGTAACGGACGGACTCCCCTCCGCCGGTGGTGGCGGGGGCGCGCTGGCGACCGTTGTTGCGGATCCGGTTGTTGATGACGACGGTGTCGCGTAGCGGGCGGTCGAAACGGATCCCGTCGGCGCTGTTGCCCCAGATGTCGTTGCTCTCGATGACGATCTCCTCGGCGGCGGTGCCGTCACTGGCACCCAGGTCGTGGTGGTGGTAGCCGTAACGACCGTTGCCACTGATCCGGTTGCCGCGCACCGTGTAGGGGCCACGGGTGTTGCCGATGCTGACCCCGTCGCGCAGGTTGCCGTCGATGACGCAGTCGGTGAGCAGTCCGCCCCTGCCGGGGATACCGGTGGTGCCCTTGGCCGACACCTGGAAGCCCGCCTCGAGGTTCCCGGTCATCGTGCACCCGGTGACGATGAGTCCGTCGGCGCCCCAGTCGGCGATGCCGAACCGGTTGCCCTGGGCGTGGCAGTTGACGACACGGATGCCGCGCGGCTGGGGTTCGCCCCGGTACTGCATCTCCAGGAAGATCCCGTTGGTGGCGTTGCCCACGGCGCTGCAGTGGGCGATGGTCAGCCGCTCCACGGCGCCCCAGGCGCCGATGCCGACGCCGATGCCGGCACCGCCCATCTCCAGGCCGTTGTCCATCCGGCCGCATCCGACGACCCGTACCCCCTCGACCAGCGTGTCCTGGAGGAAGTCGCAGCCGAACCCGGTGGCGGCGGTGTGGTGGATGAACAGGTTGCGGAACAGGCCGCCGATCACGTACTGCAACCCGAGGCCCTTGGCCAGCGGGTTGTAGTCGGCCGAGGCGACGCCCGACCCGTCGATCTCGAAGTCGGCGAAGGTGCAGTAGGCGAGGTGGTGGTCGGGGCTGGCGCCGTGCAGCTGGGCGGTGAAGAACGCCAGGGGCACGGGCTCGGCACGATTGCCCTCGTTGCTCAACACGAAGCGGGTGGCGCCCGGTCCCGCTCCCACCAGCGATACCCCGCTGCGCCAGACCGTACCGGCGTCGCGGATCGCGTACACGCCGGGCGGACAGTAGATCACCTGGGCCCGCCCGTTCGCCGCGAACACGTCACCGAGCCGGTTCACGAGGGCGGCGAGGGCCGGCTGGTCGTTCGTCCTGCCGTCCCCGGTCAGCCCGTGGTCGCGGGCGTTGCAGTGCACCGGTGTACCCACCATCGGGTACGGGGGCGTTCCCGGAGCGGTCGACGTCACCTGGCGCGGCACCGACCCTCCCCACCTCAGCGTGCCCTGACCCGACGGTACGGCGACCCCGTGCCACGAGAAGCCGGAACCGACGAAACCGGCAGCATGCCTGCGGCGACGGCAGCGCCCGGGTGACAGCCCCTCCCCGAATCCGCACGGACTCTTGCCATATCCACAGACGCCTCTCTATCCTCGCTGGGGAAAGCGCTTTCCAGCTACGCACGCGTTGCCCCGTGGAGGCGGCCGTGCGGCACTCACAGCCGCTTTCCGCCTGGGCCGCCAGCGACCCGCCCCGGCGCCAGCCGCGGCGGCGGCCGGACGACGAGTTCACGAGCAGACACCGGCAACACCTGGCATACGACCACAAAGGTGAGGCGAGATGAGACGACCAGTCGTACTGCACCTCTCGGCGGTGCTGGCCACAGCGGCCACCGGGGCCGCGATCGCCGTGGCACTGCCGACGCCCCAGGCGTCGGCGGCGGTCGGCAGCGCCACCGGCTACGCGACCCAGAACGGTGGCACCACCGGCGGTGCCGGCGGGCAGACGGTGCGGGCCACCACGGGGACCGCGATCCACGCCGCCCTGTGCACGCGGGCCAGCAGCAGCACCCCGATCGTCATCCAGGTCGAGGGGACCATCAACCACGGCAACACGAGCAAGGTGTCGGGCGGAAGCTGCAGTACCGCCGACGGCGTGATCGAACTCAAGCAGATCAGCAACGTCACCATCGTCGGCGTCGGGGGCGGGGCCGTCTTCGACCAGCTCGGCATCCACATCCGCGACTCCCGCAACATCATCATCCAGAACGTGACCATCCGGAACGTCAAGAAGTCGGGCTCGCCCACGTCCAACGGTGGCGACGCCATCGGCATGGAGAGCAACGTCCGCAACGTCTGGGTCGACCACGTCACCCTGGAAGCCTCGGGTGGCGAGTCGGAGGGATTCGACGGCCTCTTCGACATGAAGGACAACACCCAGTACGTGACGCTGTCCTACAGCATCCTGCGCAACTCGGGCCGTGGTGGCCTCGTCGGGTCCAGTGAGAGCGACCTCTCGAACGGCTTCATCACGTACCACCACAACCTGTACGAGAACATCGACTCCCGCACGCCCCTGCTGCGCGGCGGCATCGCCCACGTCTACAACAACCACTACGTGAGCCTCCACGAGTCGGGCATCAACTCGCGGGCCGGGGCGCGCGCGAAGGTGGACAACAACTACTTCCGGAACTCCAAGGACGTCCTGGGCACCTTCTACACCAGCGAACGCGGGTACTGGCAGGTCAGCGGCAACATCTTCGACAACGTGACCTGGTCCGCCCCCGGCACCGACAACTACCCCGCCGGCCCCAACCCGCAGTCCAACACCACCGTCAGCATCCCGTACCCCTACAGCCTCGACGGGGCCGGCTGCGTGCCGGACGTCGTCCGGCAGACGGCCGGCGCCCACACGGGTCTGAAGGTGTCGGACGGCAACTGCTCGCCGCAGACGCCGACGCCCGGACCGACCAGCCCCACGCCCGGACCGACCAGCCCGACGCCCGGACCGACCAGCCCGACGCCGACGCCGACGCCGTCCAGCGGAACCAACCTGAGCATCGGGGCCGGCTCCGACGGCTCCAGCAAGGCCGACGGAACGAGCTACGGCAACGTGCGGGACGGCAACATGAGCACCTACTGGTCACCGGTCGGCTCGACCGGTTCCATCTCGATCAAGTGGGGTTCCGCGACCACGGTGTCCAGGATCAACATCCGGGAGGCGTCCGGCTCCGTCGGCGTCATCGGGTCCTGGCGGGTCCTCAACGGCGGCACCGGCGCCGTCCTGGCCTCCGGCAGCGGGGCGGGCGTCGTCACCTTCGCCCCCACCGCACTGACCAAGGTCACCTTCGAGATCACCAGCTCGACCGGCACGCCGAGGGTCGCCGAGTTCGAGACGTACGCCGGTTAGCAGCGCGGTACGAGCGGCGGGGGCCGTCCGACGCGACGGCCCCGCCCTCGGCTGTGTTGCCTCGCCGCCCTCAAGGGACTCCGATCCGGACAGTCAGCCGGCGGAGCGCAGCCGCCCTGTCTCCTTGCCCTGGGCATCGAGCAGCACCAGGACCTCACCGTCGAAACCGGCCCGCCGGGCCGTCCCGAGCCAACTGTCGACCGGCACGTTGTCGCAGCCCACCAGCGTGGTGGCCCCGGCGGTGGCGAGCAGCGTGCCCCCGGACGCGCTGATCCACCGACCGCGCGAGCCGTTGCAGCCGTCGGACCCCGTCCAGTCACCGTCCGCGGTGAACTCCAGGTACGCGTTCCGGTTCCCGGTGAGGGGCACCCAGCGGCCGGCGAGCCGGTGCCGGTCGGCGGGGGTCAGCGTCACCGGTAGCGCGGCGGCCGGCGCGAGGGCCCGCCGGACCTCGTCGGTGACCACCGGCGGCGCCAGCACGGAGGCCGCCATGTCCGGCCCGGGGGTCGGGCTCGCGCCGGGGACCAGCCGGGCGACCGGTTGCGCCAGGTCGTCCAGGAGCAGGGGCCGCCCTCCGTCGTCGAACCGGTACGCCGTCACGCGCCGCAGCCAGTCGGGGGTGTCCTGGCTGGCCCTCTCGCAGCCCGGGATGCCCTCGACGGCGGAGGCGGAGGCCGAAGTGACCTCCGCGAGGAAGACACCATCGGTGTCGGCCCGCCAGGATCCACTCAGAACGCCACAGCGGCTGCCGAGCACATGCAGGTCACGGTGTGCGAGGTGCAGGATCGTACCCGCCCCGGGCTCGTCGACGTCGACGAGCGTCCAGGCGCCCAGCAGCTCCTCCGGTGCCAGCGGACGCGCGTCCTCCGTACCGTCCCGGAGCGCCCCCGGGTCCTCGGCGCCCGCACCAGCCTGCCCGCCGCATCCGGCGAGCAGCGCGCCGAACGCGACCAGCATCGCAAGGTAGCCCTGACGTGCCATCTCGACTCTCCGTTCCGCCGTCTCCCCCGGTCTCGTGGGTCACCACGAGTCGAGGGCTAGGACGGCACACCGTGACGAACGGTTCCACCTGCCCCTCCCAACGACCGGCCCCGGGACCGGGGAGCGGTGCGACGGGGTGCGGTCGTGTCCGGGTACCTGCGACTCGGCGCACCACCCGCACCTCGCCCGGCCGGCAGGGGAGGATGGTCAGGCGGTCCGGGGCATGGTCGCGGCCCCCCGGTCGAGTGCGAGGGCCAGCCGGCGCTTCCAGGTCTCGGCGTCGCCGGGGACGCCCGGGTACTCGTCGGTGAAGTTCGTCCAGTCCACGTCCCAGCCGAGAGGCGACTCGGCGGTGAAGGCGTCGCGACGGGCTCTCGCGCACGTCAATGTCGTGGACGAGTCCCGGGGCGCCGACCCACGATCCGGGCCATCGACCGCCGTTTCCACCCCCTGGATTTCGGAAACGGCATCGACCTCGACACCGGAACCCGATCATGAAGGTTGCTGTCAGGTAACGCAGAGGTGTCCGGAGCATTTCCTGCGCCTGATCCGTTGGTAGTGTGCGGCGGTGCCTCCCCCTTCGGTTGCCGAAGACGCCCCACCCACGGCGGCCACGAGCGCCGGCGCCCCCGCGCCCGGCCGGCCACGTGGCGAGCGTGGCCTGTCCTGGTTACTGCTCCTGCCATCGGTCGCGATCTTCGCCCTGTTCATCTTCTGGCCACTCGGCCGGACCCTCTACCTGTCCACCCACGCCAATGACATCTTCGGCGCGCCGAGCGCCTACGTCGGCTTCGACCACTACGCCGAGATGCTGTCCGGCGAATTCCTCGGGGTGCTCGCCACCACGGCGATGTTCACCCTGATCAGCGTCGTACCGGCGGTGCTCGGCGCACTACTGGTGGTCCTGCTGCTGGAATCGCGGATCCGGGGCGTACGCGCGTTGCGCACCGCCTTCGCCCTGCCGTTCGCGTTCTCGGTGGCCACCGCGTCGGTGGTCTTCGCCGTGATCTACAACCCGGCCATCGGCATCGCCAACGGGCTGCTCGGCGCGGTCGGCGTCGACCGGGTCAACTGGCTCACCGACCCCTCCATCGCCCTGCCCGCGGTCGGTGTCGCCACCATCTGGATGAACCTCGGCTACAACGTGCTGGTGCTCTCCGCCGGAGTCGCGGCTATCCCGCAGGAGGTGGTCGAGGCGGCCCGGCTCGACGGCGCGACCGGCTGGCGGCTCGCCCGCAGCGTGACCGTCCCGCTGCTCTCCCCGCAACTGTTCTTCCTCGTCGTGGTCTCCACCATCCACGCGTTGCAGAGCTTCGGCCAGATCCACATCCTCACCAAGGGCGGACCGGACGACGCGACCACCACCCTGGTCTACGCCATCTACGAACGGGCGTTCGCGTTCGGCTCCGCCGACTTCGGTGGGGCGAGCGCACAGGCGGTCGTCCTGCTGCTGATCATGCTGGTCTGCACCGCCATCCAGTTCGGTGTCCTGGAACGGCGGGTGCACTACCGATGAGCCGACGTACCACTCCCGGCCGGATCGCCGTCTACGTCGTACTCGGGCTGGCGCTGATCCCGGTGCTGTTCCCGGTGTACTACGCGTTCGCCGGTGCCGTGATGGGCCCCGGCGACCTGGCCACCTATCCCCCGGCGCTGGTGCCGGGCGAACTGCACTGGCAGAACTTCGGCGACGTGTTCGAGGCCGTGCCGCTCGGCCGGTTCTACGTCAACTCCGCCGTGCAGGCCGGTGTGATCACTTTCGCCCAGGTGGTGACCAGCATCCTCGCCGCGTATGCCTTCGCGTTCCTGCGGATGCCGGCGAAGGCGGCGACGTTCGCGCTCTTCCTGGCCACGCTGATGGTCCCCTGGGAGAGCATCATCATCCCCAACTACCTGGCCATCTCGGACTGGGGGCTGACCCGTGGTGGGCTGACCTACCTCGGGCTCGTCCTGCCGTTCCTCGCCTCGGCGTTCGGCACGTTCCTGCTGCGCCAGGCGTTCCTCCAGTTCCCGGGCGAGCTGCGCGACGCGGCGGTGATCGACGGTTGTGGGCACTGGCGGCTGCTCTGGCAGGTGGTCGTCCCGCTGTCCAAGCCGTCCATCGCGGCGGTCGGGGTGTACGTCTTCCTCTCCGCGTGGAACCAGTACTTCTGGCCGCTGATCCTCGTCCGGGATCCGGAGTACCAGACCCTCCAGATCGGAATCTCCCAGCTCAACGATGCTGAGGCGGCCCAGCCGGGGCTGATCCTGGCCGGCGTCGCGCTCTCCCTGCTCCCCACCCTGGCCGTCGTGCTCTTCGGCCAGCGGTACATCGTCCGTGGTCTCACTGCGGGCGCACTGCGTTGAACCCCCACCGAGGAGAGGCAATGGCACTTCCACGACCACGCCGTACCGGCGCAGTCATCGTCGCCCTGCTCACCGCCGCCGCGCTGGTCGCCGGGTGCGGTTCCGAGTCCGGCGGCGAGTCGACCGACGCCCTGGACGCGCCGGGCGCCGAGGCGCTCAAGGACACCAGCGGGAAGACGACGGTCGAGTTCTGGCACTCCATGAAGGGGGCGAACGCCGCCGCCGTCGACAAGCTGGTCGCCGACTTCAACGCCGGCAACGGCGGCAAGGTCGAGATCAAGGCCGTCTACCAGGGCAGCTACGACGAGACCATCGCCAAGTACAAGGCGTCGGTGCAGCAGAAGAGCACCCCCGCCCTGGTCCAGGTGTACGACATCGGCACCCGCTTCATGGTCGACTCCAAGCAGGTCGTGCCGATGCACCGGTTCATCGAGAAGGACGGGTTCGACGTCGCCGAGATCGAGCCGAACATCGCCAGCTACTACTCGGTCGAGGGCAAGCTCTGGTCGATGCCGTTCAACACCTCCACCCCCCTGCTGTACCTCAACAAGGAGGCGTTCGAGTCCGCCAAGCTCGACCCGACCAAGCCGCCGAAGACCCTGGCCGAGCTGGGTGAGATGGCCAAGAAGCTCACCGTGAAGGACGCCAGCGGCAAGACCACCCGGTACGGCTTCGGCGCGGCCATCTACGGCTGGCTGCTCGAACAGCTCCTCGCCACCGACGGCCAGGAGTACTGCGACAACGGCAACGGACGCCAGAAGCTCGCCACCCGGGTGCAGTTCGACCAGGCGGCGGGGGTGCAGGTCGCCCAGTGGTGGACGGACCTGGTCCGCAACGGGTACGCGGCGAACACCGGCCGGAAGACCGACGACGCCCAGGCGGCCTTCAAGGCCGGTACGGTCGCCATGCACCTGGAGTCCACCAGCGTGCTGCGCGGCTACGTCGACGCGGCGGCGGGCAAGTTCACCGTCCTCACCGCCCCGTACCCGAAGGTGTCGGACTCCTCCACCGGCGGGCCGATCATCGGCGGCGCGTCGCTCTGGATCAACGGGGTCGGCCACAGCGCGGCCGAGAAGCGGGCCGCCTGGGAGTTCGTGAAGTTCGCGGCCGGCGCCACCCCGCAGGCCCAGTGGCACACCGGCACCGGCTACGTGCCGATCAACGTGGGCGCGCTGGAGCAGGTCGACAAGGGCTGGGTGACGAAGTACCCGCAGTTCCGTACCGCGGTGGACCAGCTGCACGCGCTGCCGCCGTCGGTCGCCTCGGCCGGCTGCCTGCTCGGCGTGATGCCGCAGGCGCGCAAGGCCGCCGAGGACGGGCTGGAGGCCGCCATCGTCGGCACCAAGCCCGCCGAGCAGGCCATGAAGGACGCCGCCGCGAGCGTCCAGTCGGCGATCGAGAGCTACAACAAGTCGGTGAGCTGACCGGCGGTCCGCTGGCCCACCGGCACCCCGGTGGGCCGGCGGACCCGGGCGTGGAACGCCGTTGCGCGGGTCGTCCATACTCGACACGTGGAGCCCGAGGCGTACCTGACGCTTGAGCTCGGCCCGGATGAAGCTGGCGCCGAGACCGTGAAGACCATCGTCCTTCCCTGGTCCGGACACGCGGCGACGGTCCGCGTTCCGGCCGGGACCGTCGACGGCTCGATGCTGCGGCTGGCCGGTCTGGGACCGGCGGGGCCGGACGGATCACCGCAGGACGCGTACGTCCGGGTCCGGGTGAACGCGACGCCGGCACAATTCGGGCCCCCGCCACAGTTCGGGCCTCCGCCACAGTTCGGGCCTCCGCCACAGTTCGGGCCCCCGCCCGGTCCGCCGCAGCACGGTCCGCCGGTGCTCGCCCCGGTCCAGCCGGCGCGCCGCAGGACGGTGCTCGTCGTCGCCGCCGTGGCGGTCGTGGCGGTGCTGGCGTGCTGCGGACTGCCGCTGGCGTTCTTCCTCGACGGCGACGACGAGGACGGCGCACCGGTCGCCGGGGCCCGCTCCGGAGCACCGTCGGTCGCGCCGTCCCCGAGCGCCGCGCCCATGACCCCGGACCAGTACCAGACGGTGCTGACCAGCACCGACCAGGCGTTGAACACGGGCTTCCGGACCCTCGCCGCGGCCAAGAGCCCCACGGCGGTGCGTACTGCGGCGTCCAACCTCGCGACGACCGCCGGCACCCAGCGCCAGGCGTTGGACGATGTGGTGCCGCCGGCGAGCGTGGCGACCGCCCACGACACCCTCGTCGAGGCGTTGGACGATCTGGCCGCCGCCCTGACCGGCACCGGCGCCGCCACGTCGGGGCAGGCCTGCCTCGGGCCGGCGGCGGTCGCGCGGGTCAGCCGGGAGACGGCCGCCGACCAACTCCGGGCCGCTGCCCGGGCGTTGGCGACCACCGACCCCACCCGGGCCTACCAGGTCGGTTCCTTCGTCCCGAAGGAAACCAAGGACGGCAACCGGCGGCTGAGCAACGGCTCCTACGTCAAGCGGACCAAGGGCGGCCTCGGCCAGCTCAAGATCGAAAATGGTGGCGCCGACGCGGTGATCAGCATCGCCCGGGGCAAGACAGCGGTCACCCGGGTCTACGTCCGGAGCAAGAGCACCTTCACGGTACGCGGTGTCCGGGACGGGACTTACCAGATCTTCATGACCAGCGGCAAGGACTGGGACGCCAAGAACAGGGCGTTCAGCCGGGACTGCGACTTCGAGAAGTTCGACGACCCGCTCAAGTTCAGCACCACCTCGCGGACGTACACCAGTTGGACGCTCTCCCTCACCCCTGTGGTGGGCGGCAACGCCAGCACCAGCAGCGTCGACCCGGACCAGTTCCCCGGCGGATGACCGGGTTCGCCGACTCGCCGTGACACGTCGTGCCGGTCACCGGTGACAAGCCGGGTGGCCGGCCAGGCTCACCCGAGGGCGGCGAGGGCGGCCAGCAGGCGGTCCACGTCGTCGTCGGTGCTGCCCAGTCCGAGACTGGCCCGCAGGGCGGTGGGCGGCAGGTCGCGGCGCCCACTACGCGCGGCGGCCTCGGCGAGCAACCGTCGGGCCAACGGGTGGGCGCAGAACAGCCCGTCGCGTAGCCCGATCCGGTGCTCGGCGGCGAGGGTGGCCGCCACCTCGGCGGAGTCCCGGCCGGCGACCACGAACGACACGATGCCGACCCGGTCGGCCGCGGGGCCGAACGTCCGCAGCTCGACGAGGTGCGACAGTGCCGCGATGCCGGTACGCAACCGGGTCAGCAATGCCTGCTCACGGCGGTGCAGGGCGGCGCGGTCCGCGGTGGTGAGCGCGGTACAGACCGCCGCCAGGGCCACCGCACCGAGCAGGTTCGGGGTGCCGGCCTCGTGCCGCCCCGGGCCGGTGGTCCAGCGCACGTCGTGCGTCGCCGGCCCGACGTGCCGGGTGGCCCCGCCGCCGAGAAGGTACGGCGGGGCGGCGTCCAGCCAGTCCGCCCGTCCGACGAGCACGCCGGCACCGAACGGGGCGTACAGCTTGTGCCCGGACGCGGCGAGGTAGTCCACGTCGAGCGCCGCCAGGTCGACGGGAACGTGCGGTGCCAGCTGGGCGGCGTCCAGCGCGACGCGGGCGCCGTACCGGTGGGCCACCTGGGCGAGTTCGGCCACCGGCCAGCACTCCCCGGTGACGTTGCTCGCGCCGGTGACCGCTACCAGGATCGGCGCACTCGGGTCGGACCCGCGACGCAGTTCACGCAGGGCGGCGGCGAGCCCGCGTACCGCCGCGTGCGGAGAGTCGGGCACCGGCAGTCGGAGTGCCCCGGCGGGCCAGGGCAGCAGGTTGGCGTGGTGTTCGGCGGCGAAGGTCACGACCTTGGTGCCGGCGGGAAGCACGTGGGCGAGCAGGTTGAGCGCGTCGGTGGTGTTCCGGGTGAAGATCACGTGATCCTCGGGGCGGGCGGAGAAGAAGTCGCCGACGGTCTGCCGGGCCCGCTCGTACGCGAGGGTGCAGCGCCGGGAGAGGGCGCCGGCACCCCGGTGCACGCTGGCGTGCCAGGGCAGCAGCTCGGCCACCGCGTCGGCGGCGGCACGGGCGCAGGGTGCGGAGGCGGCGTAGTCGAGGTTGACCTCGCCGGGCACTCCGAGCACCTGGAGCGGCGGGTACGGCGGTTGCGGTGCCGGACGGAGTCCGGCACGCAGGGGCGACGGTACGAGGGCAGTGGTCATGGCAGACCTCCGGCAGTCCAGGGACCCCGGAACGGCAGCTGGACGGGGTCCGCGCTTGCCCAGCACCTGATCGCGCTGGGCCGGGTCATCACCCGGGGCACCCCACCGCGAACCTCGACGAGGGTTGCCGGCCAGCAAGCCGGGGCTTGTCGCTGGCACTCATGACCTGGGCCGCAGCTTAGCTGCCGGACGCGGTCCGGCCAAATCCGGGCAGCTACGTGGTGGGCATCTGCTGGTGCTGCGCCACGATGCTGTCGGTGATCTCGCTGGGCGGCACCGGGTGACCGAAGTACCAGCCCTGCCCGCTGTCGCAGCCGGTGGCGGCCATGCGGTCGGCCTGCTGGGAGGTCTCGATACCTTCGGCGGTCACGGTGAGACCGAGCTGGTGGCCGAGCGACACGACGGTGGTGAGGAAATCGTCGTCCGTGGCGGGGTGGTGGATCGTCGCTCGCCTGATCGTCGGTGTCGACGGACGGGTCAGGCTGGCGTCGAGTTTGAGGCCGTGCAGGGGTAGGGCGCGGAGGTTGGCCAGGTTCGCGTAGCCGACACCAAAGTCGTCGATGACGAGTCGGACCCCGAGTTTCATCAGCGCGGTCAGGGTGTCCGTCACGGTACCGGTCAGTTCGATCACCGCCTGCTCGGTGACTTCGAGCTGGAGCAGGCTCGGCGGCAGGCCGGTCCGGTCGAGGACCTGGGAGACGGCCCCGGCCATGCCGCTCTGGTGGAGCTGGCGCACCGATACGTTCACGCTGACGTACAGACCGGGCTGGAGGCTCTGCCAGCGGCTGGCCTGGCGGCACGCCTGCTCCAGCAGGTGGTTGCCCAGCGCCACGACGAGGCCGGTGCGTTCGGCGAACTCGATGAACCGGGCGGCACCCAAGAGGCCGAGCTGGGGATGGTGCCAGCGGGCCAGTGCCTCCACCCCGGTCAGCCGGCCGGACCGGAGATCGACGATGGGCTGGTAGGCGAGGGTGAACTCGCCCCGCCGCAGGGCCGCCGGCATGGCCGCCGACAGTCGGTAACGTTCGGCGTCGGCGTTGCTGCGTGCCCGGTCGAACTGACGCCAGGTGGCCTTCCCGTCCGCCTTGGCCCAGTGCAGCGCGATCTCGCTGGCGCGCATCAACTGCGCGGCGCCGCCGTCGCGGACCGCTCCCTCGGCGACTCCCGCGCTCGCCGTCAGGGGTACCTCGGCACCGGCGACGTGGAACGGGGCAGCCAGCGCGGCGAGCGCCCGGTCAGCGATCTTGATCGTGTCCTCGCCGCACGTGGTGCCGACGGCCAGGATCGCGAACCGGTCACTGTCCAGACGGGCCACCAGGTCGATCCGGCGGTCGGTGATCGCGCCGAGCCGGTCGGCGACAGCTTGGAGCAGCAGATCGCCCACCGGATGCCCGAGCACGTCGTTGACCGCCGCGAAGTCGTCGATGTCGAAGCAGCAGACGCCGGCCCGGTCGGCCGGCGTGCCGGCGGCGGACAACCGTTCGAGGCGCTCGGTGAACAACGTCAGGTTGGGCAGTCCGGTCAACTGGTCGTGGGTGGCGAAGTGACGGAACCGGGCCTCGCTGACCCGCAACGCCTTCTCGGCCCGGGTGTGCGCCGCCAGCGCGGCCAACCGGACCCCGTCCTGGGCCTGGAGGCTACGGTCGTGGGCCGCCGACGCGAAGCCCACCGCCAGGTCGGCGAGCAGCCCGGTCAGCCGGGCGTCGAGCGCGGGGTCCGCCGGCAGCCCCAGATCGGCGCGGAGGCGTGAGCCGACGATCGCGATCGTCCGACCGAGCGCCTCCGGTGACCCGAAGCCGGCCGCCACGAGTTCGGCACCGATCCGTCGGCCGCCACCGGGTTCGGCCGGTTCGGTGAGGACACCGGCGACCAGACGGTCCGCCAGCCCGATGACGATCCGATGCCGCTCCTCGGCGCTGATCGGCACGTAGTGGGCCCGGTGGAGCGCGGCGGCCCACACCCTGGCGAACTCCTCGACACCCTGACGGCACCGGTCGTCGGCCCCGTCGGCATCGGGCCGATCGCTCACCTGCGGCGTCCGACTCCGACGTAGAAGCTCATCCGCTCGGGATGCTCACCGACATCGTCCGGAGTCTCGGG
This sequence comes from Micromonospora sagamiensis, assembly GCF_014680085.1. NCBI lineage: Bacteria > Bacillati > Actinomycetota > Actinomycetes > Micromonosporales > Micromonosporaceae > Micromonospora > Micromonospora sagamiensis. Next base: position 91,891 of record NZ_AP023438.1, read on the forward strand.
ACGCCACAACGGCGACCAGACCACACCGGGCTCCACCAGCTCGAGGCCGGCGAAGAGGTCCTGCACCTGGGATCGGGTCCGGGCGGTGACCGGCGTGCTCGTCCGACCACTCAGCCGGGCGCCCTCCCCCATCTCGTCCGGTCGGCTGTCGGTGGTGACATGGCTGATCGCCGCGCAGCTGCCCGGTGCCAGCGCCGTCCACAGTCGCCTGACCAGCCCGTACGGATCGTCCTCGTCCGGGATCGCGTGTACGACCGACACGAGCAGCAGACCGACCGGCCGGTCGAGGTCCAACAGCCGTCGGGTCTCCGGATGTTCGAGAATGGCCTCCGGATGGCGCAGGTCCTCAAGCAGCGCCACCGCGTTCGGTTGGCCGGCGAGGATCTGCGTGCTGTGCGCCACGGCCACCGGATCAATGTCCACATAGACCACGCGGGCGTCCGGATCCACCCGCTGGGCGATCTCGTGCACGTTGCCGACGGTCGGAATACCGGACCCGATGTCCAGGAACTGCCGGATCCCCTCGTCGAGCATGAACCGCACCGCGCGATGCAGGAACTCACGGTTCGCCCGCGCCACCAGGCGGAGATCCGGCACCGCCGCGAGCGCCTGGCGGGCGAACTCCCGGTCGACCTCGAAGTTGTGTGAGCCGCCCAGCCAGTAGTCGTAGGCCCGGGCGACGCTCGGGCGACTCAGATCGACATCGTCTGGTGCCCAGTCCGGCCGCTCCATTGCCGCCCTTCCTCGCCGACAGTGACGTAACCGGCGCCACCGCTGCGATGGGAATCTATCGGTAGATGATCCGCACCGGGATCACGAAAGGCTAATAGTAACGAACCCTGCTCTTCTTCGCGATCACGGCCGCGCTCCGGCCGGGGCTCCGCAGGCCAGCGCCCGAAAGGGTTGCGCCGCGTCGAGGTGTGGTGCGGGTGCGTCCCGTCCCCGGCGCTGGGAGTGGACCGCTCGTTCAGCTTGCCAGGGCTCAGCCGGGGCGGGCCGGGCACGAAGCTCCCGGCCCGCCCCGACTCCCGCCACGGTCCGGTCAGTCCTTGACGCCGATGACGACCCCGTTCGCGCCGGCCGCGACGAACGGCAGGGTGCGGATGTCGGAGAATCCGGCATCCCGCAACCACGTCGCGTACTCGGTCTCGGAGTAGTTCTTGCCGGCTGTGGTTTCGATGAGCATGTTCATACCCATCAGGGCAGCCTCGGCAGGGCCGGTGCGTTCGGCATTGAGCATCAGTTCGCTGATGATGACCACACCACCCGGTGTCAGCGCCTCGTAGGCGCGTGCCAGCAGTTCCCGGTCGGTGTCCTCACCCCAGTCGTGCATGATCATGCTGTACAGGATCACGTCGTGGCCCGCCGGCAGCTCGGCCTCGCGCAGGAAGTCACCGGCCACCGTGGTGATCCGTCCACTCAGTCCAGCATCGGCGATCTTCGAATCAGCGATCGGGCATACGTGAGGCAGGTCGTACACCGTCGCCGACAGGTTCGGGTAATGGCGACACAGCTCGATCGGGAACGCCCCGGAGCCGCCGCCCACGTCCAGCAGTCGCGTGTGCTCGCCGAAGTCGTAGACCTCACCGAGCGCGCGGGCGGTGAAGGTCGACATGCAGTGCATCGCGTCCCAGAACAACTGCAGCATCTGCGAGTCTTCGGCCGTGAACGGGGAGTCCTGGACCTCCGGGTTCCAGGCGGTCGGTTTGTCCGTCCGAAGCGCCTCGCCGACACGGTCCCATGCCGGGTACTCACGCTTGTCGTAGAACCGCACGAACCCACCGAAGTAGTAGGTACGCCCCTCGACCAGGAACTTCTCGGAGAGCGCGGTGTTTCCGTACCCGTCACCGCGTTTCTCCAGCAAGCCCAGCGAAGCGCAGGCAGCGAGCAGCAGATCCGCCGGGCGATGGGGCAGTCCAAACTCGGCAGACACCTCCGTCACGCCCATCGTCCTGCCGTCGGCGAGCCGGGTGAACAGCCCCATCTCCACTGCGGCGGCGAAGGTCTTGAAGCTCGAGAATCCGGTGCTCAGCTGCAGCAGCGGCAGGGGCGTCAGTTCCGGTGCATTTGCTGTCGTCATTTTCGGTCCGGGCACGGCACCCCTACGGATCCGTGCCCGTTCCTCCTTTCGAAATGCATGCTCAAGGCTCTTCCGCACTGGCTCAGCCGATGGTTTTTGGCCGCCGGTACGCCGTGTTCGGAAATCGGGCAGCACCTCGGGCCAATCCGTTGAAGCAGGCCCCGCTCCACGGCTCGGCCTGTCCGGTGGCCAGGCGGCGACCAGTCCGGGTTCAGCGGACGAACGGCAGCGCACTCGCACGCGGCAGCAGGGATTTCATTTCACCAGGACAAACATGGGTTCTGATACTGACAGCGGTATGGGAACAGGAACCACGAACCAATCGTCCCAAGTGGCGACCAGCCGCCAAGTGCGCGGATCGGCAATTGGAAACGAGCGGTTCGACGGTCAGCCGAAACTGCGCAGCAGCACACCTCGGCCGCCGTCCGTAACGGACGTGAGATTACGTAACAATCGAAACTGGCTGCCACCGTACACCGCACTCGGAGCTACTCACAAGACTCGCTTATCACCGCCGGTCGTCGAGATCCTCGGTCTCGTGCCGCCTACCGCGAGACGTAGCCGGCACCTGTGATCGCCTGGCCGCGCAGTGTGACCTTCGGGGATGGCTCCCCGGCATTACGTAGTGCACATGTCCACAGCGGGTCCGTCGACCAGCGCGGCGACACGGTCGTCCGAAGGGGACCTCCATGACCCGCACGGTCTCGGCCGCCCGTCTCGTACGCCCGGCAGCCCTGTTCACCACCGCCGTCCTGCCGTCCGAACAGCACCACCAGCCCCAGCAGTGCGGCGAGCCCCGACCCTCGTGGTCAGCCTGACCGCTTACCGACCCGGCGCGCGTTCGTCATCGGCGCACGAGGTGGAGAGCAGATGGACCACCGCCCCCGTCACCGCGAGGTGGCGGGCGGTCTCGGCCCGGATGCCCTCGGCGGCGAGGAATCCCCGCTGCTGGCCCGTGTAGCCGATGCAGTCGAGGAAGACCAGATCCGCTCCGCCCGCGGCGACCCTCCGTCCGGCGGCCACCACCTCGTCGGGTCCGGCCGTGTAGGGGTCCACGGCCGCCGCGATGACGGGCCGTCCCAGACGCTCCTCCCATCGTTCCCGGATGTCCGTCAACTGTTCCGGCACGGGGCACAGCACGCCCAGGCGACCCGTGCCGACGAGCCGCGCCACGAGGTCGTGGGCGAGATCCTCCGCATGGAGCACCGGCACCGACGCCGGGCCGTGCTCGACACGGCCGGTGCACAGCACGAGGACGGCCGCGCAGTGATCGGCCACGCACCGCCGGATGGCCTCGTCGAGGGCTGCGGCGATGCCCGTCGCGCCGAGGCGGACGCGCGAACCGTCCCGCAGCCGGGAAACGAGGGTCCGCTCCCCGCCGCGAGGTTCGAGCCGGGCGATGCCATCCGCGTCGAGGAGGTCCAGCGCGCCGTGTTCGACCCAGTCGACGTCGGAAAGGGCGGCCTCGACATCGCCGATGAGGTCGGTGCGGGGTGCCTGGCCGATCGTGACGAGGCCGAGCCTCGGCCGCATCCGGCGCGTCCCGCCCGCAGTCGCCACGTGCATCACGCCACCTCCTTCTCGGACAGGTCGGCAGCAGCGACGCCGCGCTCGACGATGCGGCGCCGCACGGCGCGGTCGACCCGCGCGGTGGGGTCGGCGACCGGGATCGCGGCGAGGAGCGCCCTGGTGTAGGGGTGCCGGGGTGTCCTGAAGATCTGCTCGACGCTGCCCTGCTCGACGACGCGACCCTGGCTCATGACGACGATCTCGTCGGCCATCATCTCGACGACGGACAGGTCGTGCGAGATGAAGACGTAGGTGAGTCCGAGGTCCCGCTGCAACTGCTTCATGAGGTCGAGTACCTGGGCCTGTACCGACACGTCGAGTGCCGACACGGGCTCGTCGCAGACGACGAGGCTCGGGTTGAGGATGAGTGCCCGCGCGATGCCGATCCGCTGGCGCTGACCCCCCGAGAACTCGTGCGGGAAGCGGTCGATGTCCTCCTCCCGCAGGCCAACCGTCTCCATGACCTCCACGATGCGGGCGCGGATCGCCGCGTCGTCGAGGTCCGTGTGCAACCGCAGCGGCTCGGCGAGGGCCCGGTGGATCGTCCACCGCGGATCGAGCGAGGCGTACGTGTCCTGGAAGACGATCTGCATCTCGGAGCGGAGCCGGCGCAGTTCGTCGTCACTCGCCGCGAGGAGGTCGGCCCCGTTGAAGGTCACCGCCCCCGACGTCGGCTCGTGCAGGCGCAGCAGGGCGCGACCGGTCGTCGACTTGCCCGAGCCGGACTCGCCCACGATGGCGAGCGTCCGGCCACGCCGGACCCGGAAGGAGACGCCGTCGACGGCTCTGACGGTGTCGGCCGGACGTCCCAGCCTGCGGCGCCGCCCGGTGAAGACCTTCGTCAGGTCGGTGACCTCGAGCAGCACCGGCGCGTCGTCGTCGGGTGCCTCCGTACGTGTCTCGACGCGGCCCGGCGAGCCGTCGCGCGCCGTGCCGCCCTCGGCGAGCGCCTCGACCGCCTCGACGACGTGCTCGTTGGCGGAGGGGATGAAGCTGAGCAGCCGCTTCGTGTAGTCGGCCTGGGGCGCGGCAAAGAGCTGCTCCGTCGACGCCGTCTCCTGGAGCTCCCCGCCGTACATCACGGCGACCCGCTGGCAGGTCTGGGCGACGACCCCGAGGTCGTGCGTGATGAGCAGGACCGCTGTCCCGTGCTGCTCCTGCAGGTCCATGATGAGGTCGAGGATCTGCAGTTGGGTGGTCACGTCGAGCGCGGTCGTCGGCTCGTCGGCGATGAGCAGTTTCGGCTCGCACGCCATGGCCATGGCGATCATGACCCGCTGGCGCATCCCGCCGGACAGCTCGTGCGGGTATCCGGCGAGGACACGGGCGGTGTTGCGGATCCCCACCATGTCGAGCAGGTGGCCGGCGCGGTCCGCCGCCTGCCGTCGGCCGAGGCGCATGTGCTGGCGCAACGGCTCGGTGAGCTGGTCACGGATCGTGAAGACCGGGTTGAGCGCGGTCATCGGCTCCTGGAAGATCGTGGCGATGTCCTTGCCCCGGATCCGGCGCATCTGACGGTCCGACAGCGCGGCGAGGTCGCGCCCGTCGAAGCGGATGTGCCCGCCGGTGATGTGCGCCTGCCGCGCCGGCAGCAGTCCCGTGATCGACATGGCGGTGACGCTCTTGCCCGAGCCCGACTCGCCGACCAGCCCGACCATCTCGCCGCGCGCGATGGAGAGGTCGAGGTTCCGGACCGGATGGATCGGGCCACGGGACGTGTCGATGCGGACCGAGAGGTTCTCGATCGACAGCAGGGTCTCAGCCATGTCCGTGCTCCTTGTTCCGTGTGCCGCTGGATGCGGTCCCGCCCGATCAGGGCTTCGCGGGGACCGTTCCGGTCGTCTGCAGGTGGGTGGCCGGGCCGTAGAGGCCCTCGAGGAGCGCCGCCTGGGCCTCGTCGTAGAAGGACACCGCGCCTGCGGTGAAGCCCTTGGCGACCTCGACGGAGAAGCGCGCGGCCAGGGCGATGTCGACCTCGTGGCTCGCGCCGGTCGCGCAGCCGGCGACGGGCGTCACCGTCGTGATGGCGACACCGACGACAGGCGCGGCCGTCGCGACGGCCGGCTGGAGGATCGAGTTGAGGTGGTGGAGGCCGTTGCCGTACGGGGTGATGTCCTGCGTCGACAGCGCGAAGACGACGGCTGGCTCACCGGAGACGGTCTCCAGAACGCTGACCAGGTCGGCGCTGGTGGGAAGGATGTAGCCGGCGCGGACCGTCGGGGAGATGGCGATACCCCGGTGGTTGACGATGCGGTTGCCCTTCGTCGTGTCGATGGACAGCACGGCGTCCATCTCCGAGGTCACCTCGTGCTCGTTCATCGCGGTGATGTCGACGGGCGAGTCCATGAAGGGCACCGGGTCGTGCGGCCGGGTCGGCGCGTCGGGGCAGATGTGCGTCGAGATGACGACGTCGCCGGGGAGGATGTCGCCGCGGGCATGCATCGCGAGGAGCTTGGCGGCCGTGGCGATGGCGGCGGTCGCTCCGTCGCCGTCGGACACGTAGCCGATGAGCTCCGGCCGGGCGCCGAGACCACCGAGGCGGCCGACGACACCGAGCGTCGGGGCGTCGCCGCCGATGGTCCTGCCGCGGCTGCCCGGGACGGTGACCTGGATGAAGTCGGTCGAGCCCTGCTCGCCCGCCACCGTCTCGACGACGATCGAGCAGGCGTCGTCGCCGAGGGCACGCAGGTGCTCGGCGACGAGTTTGCCCGAGGCGTCGGGGCGGTCGAGCAGGTCGAGGACGGTGAGCACGTGGGACAGCACGATCATTCGCTTTCGACAGCGGTCTCGGCGACGCCGAGGTACCGGAGGGTGGTCAGGGCGTAGGTCTTCGCGGCGAGGACGACGTCGGCGACGGGTGCCCTCTCGTCGAAGCCGTGGATGGTGGCCAGCTCCGCCGGCCCGTACTGGAGCACGGGGATGCCGTGGCTGCGGAAGGTGCGGGCGTCGGAGGACGCCCACTGGAGCACCCCCTCCGCGGTGGGGTCCCCGGTCAGGTCGCGCAGCGCCGCGACGAGTTCGGTGACGATGGGATCGCTCGGCAGCGTCCAGTTCGGTTCGCTGCGGAAGCCGGTCGGCTCGATCGTCGCCTCGACGCCCGCCTCGGCGAGCAGTTCGTCGACCCGGGCCAGGACCTCGGCCCGCGACAACCCGATCGGCACGCGGGTGTCGACGTCGACGACGCACCGGTCCGCGACGACGTTGGAGGACGTGCCGCCGCGGATCGTGCCGATGTTGACGGTGACGTGCTCGAAGACGGCACCGATGCCGGGACCGTAGCCCTCGCGCTCCTCGGCGAACGTCTTCGACCGCTCGATGAGGTCGACCACGTCCTCGGGCGGCGACGGCTTCATGTCCCAGAGCTGTTGCAGGGCGATGACGGCCTTGGCCGCGAGGAGGTTCGCGCTGACGCCGTGCAGCGGCTGGAGGCTGCCGTGCCCCGGCTTGCCGTCGATCGTCATCCGGAACCAGTTGCTGCCCTTCTGGCCGATCGTCGGGTGCGTGCGCTCCGCGGGCTCGGCGATGATCGCGCCGGTCGCGCCGTCGAGGACTCCCTGGTCGAGCAGCCAGTCCGCGCCGCGCGAGCCGCCCTGCTCCTCGTCGGGCACCGCCGCGAGCGACAGCTTCCCGGCGAGCGGGACACCGAGGCGGTGCAGGACGACGAGCGTGTGGATGACACCGGCGAGACCGGCCTTCATGTCGCTCGCCCCGCGACCGCGCAGGTAACCGTCGACGATGTCCCCCGCGAAGGGGGGAAACGTCCAGCGGTCCAGGTCACCGACCGGGACGACGTCGGTGTGACCGGCGAGCACCAGGTGCCGCGCCACGTTGGGGTCGTCGTCCACCGCGGCGTTGCTCGCGGCACGGTGGACGACGACGCTGAGGCGACCGTCCCCCGCGTCGTGGACCTCGGGGTCGAGGCCCGCGGCGCGCAGGTGGTCGGCGATGAAGATGCCGACGTCCGTGCAGTCCCCCGGAGGGTTCTCGCTCGGGATCCGGATGAGGGCCCCGGCGAGCGTCAGCAGTTCGTCCCGGGTGCGCTCGATCTCGTCGAGGACCCGGGTCTCCCAGTCGGGGGATGTCGTGGTCACGTCGGGCTCCAGGTGTCGTTGCGGGAGGGGTGGTTCGCGGTGGCCGGTGGGGGCGTGCCGCCGGGCGCGTCGGTTTCGCGGTGGCCCGGCGGCACGCCTGCCTCGGCGTCAGCCCTTGTTGCTCATCTGGAAGAAGCGGATGATCCCGTCGGGGTACGAGGTGTACCCCTGCACGCCCTCGCGCTGCGCGACGACGATGTTGTACTCGTACAGGTACGCCCACGGCGCCTGGGTGTTGATGATCTCCTGCGCCTTGCCGTACAGGTCGTTGCGGACCTTCTGGTCCGGCTCGGTCGCGGCCTTCTTCCAGAGGTTGTCGACCTCGGCGTTGTGGAAGTTGGCGTAGTTGCTCGTGCCGTCGCTGGTCAGCAGGAGGCCGAGGTGGTAGCCCGGGTCGTTGACGAAGGAGGTCCAGCGGGTGATGTAGCTCTGCACCTTCTTCGTCGCGAGCGCCTCGAGGAACTGCGGACGCGCCATGTTCTTGATGTTCATCGTCACGCCGATCTTCGCCAGCTCGGCCTGGATGAGGACGGCGTCGTCCGACCAGTCCTGGAAGCCGCTACCGAGGGTGAAGTCGAAGCTGAAGCCGTTGGGATGGCCGGCCTCCGCGAGCAGCGCCTTGGCCTTGTCGAGGTCGTACGAGTAGACGTAGCCGGCGTCGCTGAAGCCCGGGGTCGAGCTGGCCACCGACGAGCGCATCGGCGACGCCTGGCCCTTCATGACGTCGTTGACGAGCTTGTCGTACGGGATCGCGTACGAGACGGCCTGGCGGACCTTCGGGTTGTCGAACGGCTTGACGGCGTTGTTCATCCCGAAGAAGAGGACCTTGTTGCTGGCCCGCGAGTCGATGGTGACGCCGGACTGCTTCGACAGGGTGTCGACGTCCTTCGCCGGCACCTCGAGCGCGATGTCGACCTCGCCCTTGCTGAGGAGCTGGACGCGGTTGCTCGCCTCGCCGATGAACTTGGTGTTGATGGTGCGCAGCGCCGGCTTCTCACCCCAGTAGGTGTCCTTGCGCTCGAGCACGGCCTCCGTCGCCGGGTCCCACTTCTTCAGCCGGTAGGGGCCGGAACCCGCGGTGTTGGTGTCGAGCCACTTGGCGCCGCCCTCGGCGTTGACCTTGTCGATGTTGATGATCGAGAACGAGTACATCGGCAGGATCTGCAGGAAGAGGTGGTTCGGCGCGGTGAGGCCGATCTTCACCGTCTGCGGGTCGACGGCGGTCACGGTGTCGATGCCGGCCATGCCGTAGAGGAAGCTCGCCGAGCTCGACTTCTTGATGAAGTCGAACGACTTGACGACATCGTCGGAGTCGAGGGGCGAACCGTCCTCGAACGTCACGCCCTGCCGCAGCTTGAACGTGTAGCTCTTCGCGTCGGGGCTCACCTCCCACTTCTCCGCCAGCATCGGCACGATGGTGTCCGTCTTGGCGGTCGGCTTGCCGTCGACCGTCGTACGGTCGTACGTGACCAGCTGGTCGTAGGCCGCCACGACGAACGTGTCGGAGGTGACGTCGTTGGCCTCGGCGGGGTTGAGGGTCTTGCCGCCCTCGGAGTAGGCGACGACCAGGGTGTCCTTGCCGGCCCCGCCGGCCTGCGAGGAGCCGCCCTGGTTGGCGTTGGCTCCACAGCCGGCGGCGAGGAAGGTGGCGGCGACCGCGGCGGGCAGGGTGGCGCTGCGCTTCACGCTGTTCTCCTTCGGGTCAGGGTGGGGGGATGGGTGGGCGGATGGGTTGGCGTCCGTGCCAGGTCCGCGCCGGGTCATCGGCTCGTCCGCAGGCGCGGGTCGAGGACGTCACGAAGGCCGTCGCCGATGAGGTTGAAGCCGAGAATCGAGGTGGCGATGGCGATGCCGGGGAAGAAGGTCATCCACCACTCGCCGCTGATGATGTAGCCACGGCCGTCCGAGATCATGACGCCCCACTCCGCCGTCGGGGGCTGCGCGCCGAGGCCGATGAAGCTGAGCGAGGCGGCCGTGAGGATCGCGTAGCCCATGCCGAGGGTCGACCGGACGAGGATCGGGGCGACGGTGTTCGGGACGATGTGGCGGACGAGGATCGTGCGGTCACGCAACCCGATGGCGCGGCCCGCCTCGACGAAGTCACGCTCCCGCAGCGAGCGGGTCTGGCTGTAGACGATGCGGGCGAACTCGGGGATGCCGACGACACCCACGGCGATCATCGCGCTGGCCAGGCCGGGCCCGAGAGCGGCGGCGATCGCCATGGCCAGGACGAGCGACGGGAAGGCGAGGAGCACGTCCATCACCCGCATGAGCACCGTGCTCACCGCGCCGCCGACGAAGCCGGAGACGGCGCCGATCGGGACACCCACGAGAAGCGAGATCCCGACGGCGATGAGCCCGGTCCAGAGCGAGATCCGCCCACCGGCGAGAACCCGGGCGAGGATGTCGCGGCCGAAGTTGTCCGTGCCGAAGAGGTGCTCGCGGGAGGGCGGCTCGAGAAGCCCGCCGACCCCGGTCTCGGTGGGCGAGTACGGCAGCAGGTCGGCCAGGAGGGCACCGATTGTCCAGATCGCGATGAAGACGAGACCGACCATCGCCAGGCGGTTGCGGACCAGCAGGCGCCACGCCGTCGTGGGCCTCGACCTCGCCTGGTCGGCCGACGCGACCCGGCTGCCCGGCGCGGTGGCGGACACGGTGGTGTCAGGCATTCTCGATCCTCGGGTCCAGGCGGGCGTTGAACAGGTCGACACAGAGGTTGACCGTCAGGTAGATGACCGCGGCCAGCAGCGTGAAGGCCTGCACCGGCGCGTAGTCGGTGGCGAGCACGGACTGGACGACGTACTGGCCGATGCCGGGCCAACTGAAGACCGTCTCGGTGATGACCGCGCCGCCGAGGAGTTGGCCGAACTGCAGGCCGACGACGGTCACGATGACCGGGGCGGCGTTCTTCAACGCGTGCTTGAGGATGACCCTGGCCGGCGGCAGGCCCTTGGAGCGTGCGGTGCGTACGTAGTCCTGGTTGATCACCTCGAGCATCTCGGACCGGGTCATCCGGGCGATGATCGCCGTGCTCCCGGTGGCGAGGCACATGGCCGGCCAGATGATGTGGGCCAGCGACGACCTCAGCGCGACGACGTCACCGCTCAGGAGCGAGTCGAGCACGTAGAGCCCGGTGATCGAGGTCGGGGGGTTCACGTCCTGGGCGATGCGGCCCAGCGGGGCCGGCTCCCAGCCGAGCTTGTTGTAGAAGACGAAGATCACGAGGAGGGCGAGCCAGAAGAGCGGCATGGACGCCCCGACCAGCGAGAAGATCCGGCTGGCGTGGTCGATGGGCCGGTCGCGCCGCGTCGCGCTGACGACCCCGATCGGGACCCCGACGAGCAGTGAGATGAGGATCGCCACGACGGCGAGCTCGACCGTCGCCGGCAGCCGGGAGGCGAAGTCGGTGAGGACGGGCTGCCCGGTGTGCCACGCGAACCCGAGGTCTCCCGAGAAGAGATCACGCACGTAGGAGACGAACTGCGTGGCCAGCGGCTGGTCGAGGCCCATCTCGACGCGGATCTTCTCGACGGTCGCCGGGTCGGCCTGCTCCCCCGCGAGCGTGCGGGCCGGGTCACCGGGCAGGACGCGGGTGAGAAGGAAGATGCAGAGCACGACACCGAACAGTGCCGGGATCATCGCGAGCACCCGTCGCACCACGTGGTTCACGGCCACCTCCAATCTGCGCGTTGTTGGGCCTGACCTGGGCTTTACGCCACCCAGGGTTCGCCGGCCCGGCACCCTCGTGCAATATTTTCTCTGTATATGAGAGGGCATCCCGAACTGGATCAGGGTGCGGTAGGTTCTGACCCGTCCCGTCCAGCCCGGAGGACCCATGCCAGACGACGGCGTCGCCCGCCCCCGCTCGCCGCTCCAGACCGTGGACCGCGCCCTGGAGGTCCTCCTGTCGTTCACCGAACGGCGTCGGGACTGGGGCGTCATGGAGCTTGCCGAAGCCTTCGCCATCGACAAGTCGACCGCGCAGCGGATCCTCGCCGCGCTCGCCGCGCGCGGCTTCCTCAGCGCCGACCCGGTGACCCGGCGCTACAGCCTCGGACCGACGATGTGGCGGATGGCCGCCGTCTGGGAGCGGGCGGGCGGGCTGGCCGCCCTGGCGCAGCGGGTGCTCGAGCCGCTGGCCTTCCAGACCGACCGCACCGCCATCTTCGCCGTCCCGGACGGGCTCCACGTCCGCTGCGTCGCCGCCGTCGACGGCGGCGGCCCGCTGCGTAGTCACCCGCTCGTCGGCGAGCTGTACCCGGCCAACGCGGGAGCCACCTCCCGCGGCTACTTCGCCTTCCTCGACAGCAACGAGCGACGCGCCCTCATCTCCGGTCGCGTCTTCGCGACGTTCACCGGTTTGACGAAGGTCGACGAGCAGGAACTCGAACGGCTCTTCGTCGAGACCGTCGCACAGGGCTACGCCTACTCCGAGGGCGAGTACGACTACGCCACGAGGGCGCTCGCCGTTCCGATCATTCTCCGGGGACGGCCCGTCGGCTCGCTCAGCCTCGGCGAGAGCAAGTACCCGGCCCGTCCGGACGACATCCGCGACCACCTGCCCGCACTACAGGCCGGGGCGGAGCAACTGTCCGCCCTGCTGGACAACCGGGCGCACTCGGCCGCCGTAGCCCGACAGACCAGGGTGACCCGGTCCCACTGAACGCCGCGCCGACGAGCCGGACCGGCCGCATCGAGGAGACACCATGACCCAGGGCCACCAGAACCTTCTGCTGCTGTCCAACTCGACGGCCCCGGGGCGGGCCTACCTGGAGCATGCGCACGACGCGATCCTCCAGGCACTCGACGGCCGACGCTCCATCGTGTTCGTCCCCTTCGCGCTGGCGGACCACGACGGCTACACCGACACGGTCCGTCGGGCCCTGGAGCCACTCGGCATCACCGTCCGGGGAGCACACGAGGGCACGCCACGCGACCTGGTCGCCGACGCCGAGGCGGTCTTCGTCGGCGGCGGCAACACCTTCCGTCTCGTCAAGGCGATCCACGAGTCGGGCCTGATCAGCGTCGTACGGACCCGGGTGGCCGAGGGGATGCCCTACCTCGGTTCGAGTGCCGGCACCAACGTCGCGACGCCGAGCCTGCGTACGACGAACGACATGCCCATCGTCCAACCACCGTCCTTCGAGACCTTCGGTCTCGTGCCCTTCCAGATCAACCCCCACTACCTCGACCCGGACCCGGCCTCGACCCACCAGGGCGAGACCCGGGAGGAGCGACTGACCCAGTTCCTCGAGGAGAACGACGTCCCGGTGCTCGCCATGCGCGAGGGCACCTGGCTGCGCGTGAGCGACGGTTCGATGCGGCTCGACGGCGTGTCCACGGGCGCGCGGGTCTTCTGCCGGGGGTCCGAGCCGGTCGAGGTTCCGAGCGGAGCCGATGTGACCTGGCTCGTCGAGAGGGTGGGTGCGTTCGAGGTCGGCCGTTGAGGTCGATCCGTCGGACGCCGATGGGCCCCTCCGCGTCGCGCGAAGGGGCCCGGCCGGCCGAGGACCCGGCGTCGAGAAGGGTTACAGGCCGAGGGTCCAGGTGTTGAGGTAACCGACGTCACCGGAGGCGGCGTCCTGCACCCGCAGGGTCCAGGTGCCGTTGCGGGTCTCCGACGACAGGTTGACCGGGTAGCTCTGGTTGAGGTTGTCGGTCGAACCGCCGGTCCGGTTGTGCAGCACGTAGGCGCTGCCGTCCGGAGCGACGAGGGTCACCACGAGGTCACCGATGTAGGTGTGCACGATCGCCACCTGCACGGTGCTGGTGGACGACGCGTTACCGGTGCAGCCGCTGACCGCGATGGTGCTGGTGACCGTGGTGTTGTCGGCGATGGTCACGTCGGTGCCGTTGGTGCCGCCGCAGCTCGGCACGGGCGGGGCGCCCAGGTTGAGCGTCCAGGTGTTGAGGTAACCGACGTCGCCGCTCGCCGCGTCCTGGACGCGCAGCCGCCAGGTGCCGTTGGCGGACTCCGACGACAGGTTGACCGGGTAGGTCTGGTTGATGTTGTCGGCCGAACCGCCGGCCCGGTTGTGCAGCACGTAGGCACTGCCGTCCGGAGCGATCAGGCTGACCACCAGGTCACCGATGTAGGTGTGCACGATCGCCACCTGCACGGTGCTGGTGGACGACGCGTTACCGGTGCAGCCCGAGATGGTGACCGAGCTGTCCACGGTGCTGTTGTCGGCGATCGTGGCGTCGGTGTTGTTGGTCTGCGCGCAGCCGGGCGGCCCGTTGACGGTCAGCGCGTACGACGTGCTCTGCGTGGTCACCGGCCCGGTCGCGGTGATGGTCACGGTGTACGTGCCCGGGGCGGTGCTGCCGGTGGTGGCGATGGTGAGGGCCGCGGAGGCGCCGGTGGCGATCGACGCCGGGCTGAAGGTCGCGGTCGCGCCGGCCGGAAGGCCGGTGGCGGTGAGGGCCACCGTCTGCGGGCTGCCGACGGTGGTCGTGGTGGCCACCGTGGCGGTCAGCGAACCACCCGGGTTGACCGAGCCGGCGGCCGGGGTCACCGCGACGCTGAAGTCCTGGGTCGGCGGGACGACGTTGCCGGTGTAGAGCAGCTTGTTCGGCGAGCCGGTGCCGGGGTTGGTCACCACGTTGCCGGTGGCGTCGTTGACGAGCTTGTCACGCACCTGCTGCGGCGTGTACGACGGGTTGGCCGCGAGCACCAGGGCTGCCGCGCCGGCCACGTGCGGGCTGGCCATCGAGGTGCCACTGATGGTGTTGGTGGCGGTGTCGTTGGTGTACCAGGCCGAGGTGATCGCGCTGCCCGGGGCGAAGATGTCCAGGCAGGTGCCGATGTTGGAGTAGCTGGCCCGGGCGTCGGTGGATTCGGTCGCCCCGACGGTGATGGCGTTTGGCGTGCTGGCCGGCGAGACGTTGCAGGCGTTGGAGCCGGACTCGTTGCCCGCCGCGACGGCGTAGCTGACGCCGTCGGCGATCGACCTGGTCACCGCGTCGTTGGTGGCCTGGTCGAAGCCGCCGCCGAGGCTCATGTTGGCCACCGCGCGCTCACCCGGGTCGTGGTCGCCGGTCACCCAGTCGATGCCGGCGATGACCTGGGCGTAGGTGCCGCTGCCGCCGCAGTCGAGCACCCGGACGCCGACCAGGGTGGCGCCCTTGGCCACCCCGTACGCCGTGCCGCCGACGGTGCCGGCGACGTGCGTGCCGTGCCCGTTGCAGTCGTCGGCCGAGCCGCCGTCGATGGCGTCGAAGCCGCTCACCGCACGGCTGCCGAAGTCGCCGTGGCTGAACCGGATGCCGGTGTCGATGATGTACGCCCGCACCCCGGAGCCGTTGTTCGGGTAGGTGTACGAGTTGTTCAGCGGCAGGTTGCGCTGGTCGACGCGGTCCAGACCCCAGGAGGGGGTGGGCGACTGGGTGGCCGCGATGCTGACCTGGTGGTTCTGCTGGACGTACTGCACCGAGGGGTGGGCGGCGAGCCGGCGGGCCGCCGTCTCGGGGAGCCGTACCTCGAAGCCGCGCAGCGCGTGCTGGTAGGTGCGGGCGACGGTGCCGCCGTACTCCCGGGCGAGACTCCGGGCGGAGGCGTCGACCCCGGTACGGGCGACGGATGTCTCCTTGAGCACCACGACGTACGAGTCGGCGACGGCGGTGGCACCGCCGGCCTGGCGGATGGCACCTTCGGCGGGGGCTGCGGTTGCGGGGGCGGCGAAGGCCACCGCGGCGGCCACCGCGGTGGTGGCGACGCCGAGACGCCAGTGTTGCCTGGCGGAGGACGTGAGAGCCATCTGAGCATGTCCTTCCATGACCGTGAGGCTGATCGACAGAAGTCGATCAGGTGAGGAGATGTTAGACGGCAGACATGCGAATGTAGATGGGTTTCCATGAATTGGCGGGAATCCGACTGGCCGGTCGCCGTGGTCGGTCCGCTCCGGACCGACCACGGCGACGAGCGGACGATCAGGCGAGGTCGTAGGAAAGACCGGGCCAGAACCTCGGCAGCGCGCTGAACCAGGCCTTCCGCGGCGTCGCGTTGCACCCCGACGTGCTGCGACTGTGCAGGCCGAACGCGTACCGCTTACCGGACGACGTGAGCCAGTAGACGCCACCCCCGCTGTCACCGGGGCACGGGTCGTAGCCCTCGTACCTGGTCAGGCCACGCACCGCCGCGTCGCTGGTCTTGGTGACCACACCGCACGGGTTGCCGGACGTGGCGGGCGCCGCGTACCGGGCCGAGACGCAGACGACGTCGCCGACCCAGATGAACGACATGGTGTGCGCCCGACCCTTGACCGGCACCCAGGACGAGCCGGAGATGGCGATCCGGCCGAGGGTGTCCGCCGCGTACCCGGCGTTGGTGACCTGGATCGCCCCGGCGTCGACCGGACCGGAGTTGATCGCGTTCACCGGGTGCATCGGGCCGATCGGGGTACCGGCGGTGGACCAGTTCGTCACCGTGCCACCGCCACAGTGGCCGGCGGTGAGCGCCCAGCGCACGCCGCTGCTGCGGGCGGTGAAGCCCAGCGAGCAGCCGCCGCCGGAACGGTGGATCACCAGTCCGGCGCGCAGGCTGTCGTTGCAGTTGGCCCGCGACGTGCAGACGTCCTCCTCGACGGAGTCGGTGCTCGCCGGCACGATGGTGACCCAGCTCGGCACCGCGCCCTTGGGAAGGCTGGCCTCCTCCTGCGCGGTCAGGGCGACGGTCACCGTGTTGCTGCTCACCTCGACGCCCACCCGCCCCTTGGCCAGGACGGCGAGTTCGTCGGTGCCGGCACGTACGGTGTCGGCGAGCCGCTCCAACTCGTCGTAGCTGCGCTCGACCACGCGGGCGTGGACGGTGAGCCCGAGGGCCCGGCCCGCCTCGGCGGCACGGTCCGCGCCCGCCTGGGTGGTCAGCGCCACGTGGGTGATCCCGGACAGCGGATCGAAGTGGCCCCCGCCGTACGTCTGGGGCTCCTTCGCCAGCTGCTCGTGCAGCTGCTTACGGGTCTCCTGCTGGGTGGCCGCGACCTTGGCGGCATCCTCCGTGATCGTCGGGTACACGGTCCGGTAGGCGAGGATCGCCGCCTGGGTCTCCTCCCGCCCCGTGTCGGCGGCGACCGGATCCGCCGCGTACGCCGGCACGGCCACCGTCGCGGCGGACACCACCGCGACGACGGCACCCGCCAACAGCCGGATACTCCTCATGGCACTCCTCCTCCTGCGGAAGGGCTGATGCCAGTAAGGAGTCGGGAGTTCGGCGAAAAATACATCCGGGGTCATCGGCCGAACGGATGATTGGCGTCGGTCCGCCGCCTCTCCCACCGGACTGGTGACCGCCCGCCCCGCGCCGCGGCGCCCGACCAGGTGCGGGCGGGCGCCGCGGCGCGGTTGGTCCGCGTCAGGTCCAGGAGGACCGGATCAGCTCCCGCTCGGTGGCCGCGAGGTGGGCGGCCGCGGCGAGCCAGGCCCAGGCGTACCGGTCCGGATCGGGATCGGTGAGGCGGCCGAACGCGTCCCGGCCGCGCCGGTCGGACTCGTCGGCGAGCGCGGCGGCCACCGCGGCGGCGGTGGTGAAGCCGGCACGGCGCAGCGGACCGGCCAGCCACCCGCTCTCGCCCCGGGCCGCCTCGCCGACGGCGCGGCGACCGCCGGAGACGGCCAGCTCCACCAGCCGGCGGACCCGCCACAGCGGGGACTCCGCAACCGCGTCGGCAGCGACGGCGAGAACCGGTTCGGCCATCGCGGCCGGATCACGCGGCGGCAGGTGGCCGCCCTGGATCTGGTCGTAGCCGAGGTCCGCCCGGCCGTGCCAGTCCGCCGGCAGCCGCAGTGTCGCGTCGGCACCGGGCACCGCACCGACCGCGAGCGGGCGCAGCGTGCTGGCCCGGTCCGGGTCGAGCCGGCCGACCACCCGGATCCGCAGGCCCGGCCAGGAGGCGAGCCGCCGCAGGTTGGCCACGTGGGCCAGTACCGGGTGGGAGTCGACCGGCACCAGCCGGATCACCGGCCCGTCCGGCACCGGCACACGCTCCGCCCCGGCGTCGGTGGCGGGCGCCAGTTCGCGGGCCAGCACCTGGTCACCGACGGCACCGATCACCATCAGGTCACCGCCGACCAGCGCCGTCCCGGCCCGGCCCGGATCCTCCGGGTCGTCGGCGGCGAGCTGGGCGGTCACCACCTCGGCGAGCGGGCGGGCGAACAGCTCCGCCAGCGGCCCGGTGGACCAGCCGGTCCCGGTGAGCGGAGTGGCCCGGACCCCCTTGCCGGCACCGAGCCGGCCGTCCGGGGAGACGGTGGTGCCGGTGATCCGCAGGCCACCACGGGCCAGCACCGCGTGGTTGACCGCGACCGCGCCCATCTCGGTGACCGCCCGCGCGCAGTCCCGCGCCCGGTCCGGGCCGCCCGGTTTCACGTCGCCGAAGGAGAGCCGACGCCCGTCGGCGGCGACCAGGTGGGTGACCACCCCGGCGTACCCGGTCGCGCTGATCACCGGTTCCCGGCAGACGCCGTACACCTCCAGCGTGCCGTCCGGCTGGTACGCCCGCCGGAGGATGCCGACCAGCGCCGGGTCGGGATCGCCGGCGGCCAGCCGGCCGGCCACGTACAGCAGGTCGTGCAGCACCTCGACCAGGTCGGCCAGCCGGTGGCCGGTCTGTCGTCCCCGATGGGCACGCAGGCCACGCACCGTGCGCAGCGCGGCGCTCTCGGCCCGCGGCAGACCGGCCAGTCGGGCGCTGTGCGCGGCCCGCAGCAGTTCGGCCTGGAGAACCGCGCCGGCCGCCGGCACGCCGGCCGAGAGCACCGCGGCGGCGGCCCGCCACAGCGCGGCGGCGGCAGCCCGCTGCGCCTTCGTCGGTGCGGTGCCCCGAGCGGTGCGACCGGCGGCCGGGCCATCCGGTGCTCCGGTACGCCCGGCCCTCCCGGTGGCCGCGCCGGCACCGTCCACGGCGGACGGCTCCACGGTGGTGGACGCCGGGTGGTCGGCGACCGGGCAGGCGACCAGGACCGCGGTCCGGTGCAGGCAGCGCGGCGCCAGCAGGCAGCTGCACCGCGCCTGGTGCGCTTCGGTGACCGCGCCGGTCGGTCCGGGTGTCAGGGTGACCAGGGCCTCGGGGCCGCAGTCGACCGACACGCCGCCGTCGACCCGGCCGACCGGTACACCGGCCAGTCGTTCGACGGCCGCGTCCAGCCGCTTGTGCAGCCGGGACGGCAGGGTCGCCACCGCCGTGGCGGCGACTCCCGGCAGCACCGGCGGGAGCCGGTCGGTGTCCACGGCGATGGGTGTGCGGTCCGTCAACGTGATCCTCCGCGTACGCGGTCGCCCACCCAGCGGGCGAGTTCGAGCGGGCTGAGAGCGGCGACCGGCATCCCGGCCGCGACGAGCTGCTCGGCGACCGGCACCGAGTAGCAGGGCACTCCCCTGTCGTTCAGCGCGGCGCAGCCGAGCAGGTGCACACCGGAGCCGGCCAGCGTGCGGACCTCGCCGAGCAGCCCGGCCAGCGGGTAGCCCTCCTCGAAGTCGCTGACCACCGCGACGATGGTGCGGCTCGGCACGGTCACCAGCGAGCGGGCGTGGGCCAGCCCGGCGGCGATGTGCGTACCGCCGCCGACGCGCACCTCCAGCAGCAGCGACAGCGGGTCGTCGACCCGGTCGGTCAGGTCGACCACCTCGGTGGAGAAGGCGAGGAAGTGGGTGGACAGGGTGGGCACCCCGGCCAGGACGGCGGCGGTCAACGCCGACCACACCACCGACGCCTCCATCGAGCCGGACACGTCGACCACCAGGACCAGCCGCCAGTCGGCCTCCCGGCGGGTCCGGGTGTGGAAGACCGGGCGTTCCGGCACCACCACCGTCCGGCCGTCGTCGAGCCGCCGGGTGTGCGCCAGGTTCGCCCGCAGCGTACGGGCCAGGTTGATCCGGCCACCGGGACGGCGGGACGGACGCGGACTGGTCAGCCCGGTCAGCGCCGGACGCACCTGGGTGGCCAACTGCCGGGTCAGCTCCTCGACCAGCCGCCGCACCAGGGGGCGCAGTCGGGCCAGCTGCGCCTCGGGCAGGCCACCGGCCAGCGACAGCACCGAGGTCAGCAGCTCCATCGAGGGGCGTACCGCGGCCGGGTCCAGCTCGGCGAGCACGTCGGTACGGCCGCCCTCGACCGCTCGGGCGATGACCTCCTCGCGGACGGCGGTACCGAACAGCGCCTCGAGTTCGTCGGCCCACTCCCGCGCGGTCGGGAAGGAGGCTTCCTGCCCACCGCCGGTCGCCGGGCCGAGGTCGGTGACGCCCTCGCCCCGACCCGCCCCGTACAGCTCGTCCAGGGCACGGGCGTAGCGGCGGGCGTCGGCCGGCAACCGGTCGGGTTGGCGGCCCAGTAGCAGCCGCCACCGGTCCGCGGGGGTGAGCCCGGCGGCTGGCGGCTCCGGACGGGGTGCGCCGTCGGCGCGGGCGTCGGCGGAGCCGGTCGGCGAACCCGGGACGGGGAGATGGCGGGCGACCAGGGCGGCACGGCCGACCGCGTCGGCGGCGGCCCAGCGGGCCAGCAGCTCGGGCGGGGCGGACAGGGCCAGGTCGAGCCGGTCGCCCAACCGTTCGGCGACGGTGTGCAGCAGCCGGTCCCGGGCCGCCGGGGTGAGCACGTCGAACCCACCCCGCAGCGCCGGCAGCCGGTCCAGGAACTCGGTGTCGGTGAGCCGCTCGATCCGCTCCAGCAGCGGGTCCAGCGCGGCCGGGGCGGACTGCAACAGCGGGTGCGCCGCCGTGAGCAGACCACCGAGCAGCCGGTGCAGCTGCCGCCGGGTGTCCGGTCCGGTCGCCGCGTCGACCCAGCCGGCCACCCGGGTGCCCAGGGTGTCCAGGTCGGTCAGGTCGAGCAGGACGCGGGCGGCCAGGGCGGCGCCCTGGATCAGCGCCGAACCGACCCGGGTCAGGTGACCGAGGGCCTCGTCCAGGCGCAGGCCGATCCGGTCCTCGCCGGCCCGGACCGCGAGGTCGACCAGCGCGGCGGCGTCGGCCGCGTCGTCGCTGCCGGCCAGGCCGGGCAGCCCGCGAACCGCCGCGTCCAGCAGCACGACGGCCAACTCGGCCGCCCGGGTCCGGACGGCGGCGGTGGTGCCGGGCAGGTGTTCCCGGCGCAGCGCCTCCAGCAGGTCCAGGGCGGCCAGCAGCTCGGGCAGGGTGCCGGTTCCCGGCAGCACCGCGGCGGCCAGTTCGAGCCGGTCGGTGACCAGGTCGGACAGGTCGCACCGGGCCGCGTCGCGTACTCCGGTGAGCAGCTGCGCGGCGGTGGGGCCGCCGTCGGCGGCCTCCCGGCGGAACCGCTCCCGCAGGGTGCCGGCCGCCGCCAGCGCCGCGGTCACCCCGCGTACGCCGACCAGGTCCAGCCGGGCCGCCACGGAGGGCGTCCAGGCCAGTTGCCAGCGGGTGGTCAGGGCGGCACCGTCGCCGGTGCCGGCCACCGCGACCGGCTCACCGTAGCCGACGCCGCAGACGTGGAGGCGTTGCAGCAGGATCTCCCGCCGCCCGTCCAGCTCGGTGCGCAGCGGGTCCAGCCGGACCTCGCGGGACTTCGGGCTCTCCGGGTGGGGCAGCCGCAGCGCGGTGAGTTCCGCCTCGACCGAGGGGCCGAGCCCGGACCGGGGTGTCCCGGGGGCGGTCCGGCCCCGCTCGGCGCCGACCAGCACGGCCTCCAGCGCTCTGGCCAGCGCCCGGCCGCGCCCGAGCAGTTCGCCCTGGCCGAGCACGGTGGTGACCGCCTCCAGCACCTCGCCCCGGCCGGGGGCGGGCAGGTCCCGCAACCGGGCCAGGTCGCCGGCCAGCCGTACCGTCTCGGCAGCCTCGCCGGTGCCGGCGGTGTGCCCGGCGGAGCGGAGTTCCCGGCACAGGTCGGTGATCGCCCGGGCGGCGGCGGCCCGGATCCGTTCCGGGTCGCCGGCGGCCGTGAAGACGGACTGCTGCCAGCGCGGGTCGCGGATCCCGGCCGGGTAGCCGGACCGGGAGTCGAGCAGGTCGAACGCGTAGGGCACCAGTGAGGTGACCGCCTCGCCGCCGTCGGTGCGACCCGGCCCGGGCCGGGTCGTCACGGACCGGACCGGACCGGACGCGGTGGCGTCGCCGGCCGGGTCGGACGCGGTGGCGTCGCCAGCCGGGTCGTCGCAGGTCCCGGTCGGCGGGGCGGCGAGCAGGGCCGGGGCGTGGAAGGCGCCGACGACGGCGGCGACCCGCCGGCCGTGGGCGCCGGCCCCGGCCAGCACCTGGCGCATGTGCCGCTCGCGGGCCAGGTCCCGGGCGGGTACGCCGTCGCCGCTGGCGCTGTCGGTACGCATCGCCCAGCCCACGCCGAGAGCGGCCCGGCGGACCGCCTCGGGCGGAGAGCCCGGGGCGCGCACCTCGACCACCCGGTCCCACAGGTCGTCGCCGTCCCGGCCGGTGCCGCTGGCGCTCAACGCGGCGGCGTAGCCGGACCGGCGCAGGCCGGGCAGCGGCTCACCGGCGTCCGGGGCAGGATCGACCGCCGGCTCGGCACCAGCAGTCGGCGCCGGGTCGGTGGGGTCGGCCACCCAGCCCGGGTCGGCCAGCGGCAGGTCGCAGCAGACCACCTCGACGCCGTGCTGCCGGGCCCACCGGATCGCGGCCAGCTCCGGCGAGAAGTCGGCGAACGGGTAGAAGCCCATCGGCCCGTCCGCACCGTGGCTGCCGACCAGGGCCAGCGGGGCCCGGGCGGCCGGGTCGGACAGGTACGGCAGCCAGCGCTGGAAGTCGGCCGGCAGCTCGACACAGACCACCTCGGCCCCGGCGGCCTCCAGCAGTGCCGGGACCACCGCCGCCAGGGCGGGGCTGTGATGCCGCACCCCGATCAGGTACGGCTGGACCGAACCGGCGAGCGCGTCGACCACGGCGCGCGGATCGGCCGTCGCCGGGTCGGTCGTCGGCAGATCGGTGGCCGGCAGATCGGTCGTCGGCAGGTCCGCGGCCGGCAGATCGCTCGTCGGCGGGTCGACGGTCGGCGGGGAGGCCCCGGTCGACGTACGGGAGAGGGTGGTCACCGCAGGCTCCCCCGCAGGTCCCAGAGCCGGCGCCACATCGCCGAGCCGTCCTCGGCCCGGCGGCGGACCGGGCCGTCCCAGTAGCCAAGCAGCCGCGCGTGGTCGTTCTGGTCGTCCTTGCGGACCACGCCCAGCAGGTGCCCCGGCACCAGGTCGAGCGCGTCCCCGCCGGGCAGGTACGCGGCGGCCAGGCCGAGCGACGCCGCCACCTGCACCGCCTCGGCGGTGGACATGACGGTGCCGGGCCGTTCCACGTCCCAGCCCTCGCCCGACCGGCCGGAACGCAGGTCACGGAACACGGTGACCAGGGCGTCCAGCACCGCGTCGTCCACCGTGTAGGTCGCGCCGGCGCGCTGCACGGCGGCGGTGGCCTGCCGGCGGACCAGGTCGGTCTCGGTGTCCGCGTCCGCGATGGGGTGGATGGTCTCGAAGTTGAACCGGCGCTTGAGTGCCGAGGACATCTCCGACACGCCCCGGTCCCGCAGGTTGGCGGTGGCGATCACGGTGAAGCCGGGCATCGCGCGGATCAGGCCGTCCTCGGTGCCGGACAGCTCCGGCACGTTCATCCGCCGGTCGGACAGGATGGACACCAACGCGTCCTGCACCTCGGGCAGGCAGCGGGTGACCTCCTCGATCCGGACCACCCGGCCGGTACGCATCGCGGTCAGCACCGGCGAGTCGACCAGCGCCTGCGGGGTGGGGCCCTGGGCGAGCAGCAGGGCGTAGTTCCAGCCGTACCGGAAGGCGTCCTCGGTGGTGCCGGCGGTGCCCTGCACGGTCAGCGCGCTGGTGCCGCAGACCGCGGCGGCCAGCAGCTCGGACAGCATCGACTTGGCGGTACCGGGCTCGCCGACCAGCAGCAGTCCCCGCTCACCGGCCAGGGTGACCACGCACCGCTCGACCAGACTCCGCTCACCGACGAACTTCGGCGGGATGGTCATGCTGGCCGGCAGTCCGGTGCCGTCCGGGCCGGCGCGCCGGTCGGCGGGCAGCGTCAACGCCTCGCCGTCGCTGCCCCGGATGAAGGTGACCACGGCGCGCGGGGTCAGCGCCCAGCCCGGTGGCCGGGCCCCGTCGTCGTACGCGGCCAGGAAGGCCAGCTCGTCGGCGTACCGCTGTTCGGCGGAGAGGACCTGGGCGGCGTGCTCCGGCGCCACGGTGGGGCGGACGTGTTCCGTCACGGTCACGGGGTTCCTCGATCTCTCTGGTGCGAATGGGTCTTCGGGACAGGAGTCAGCGGTGGGTGCCCCGGGCGGGCAGGTTGTCGAACCGGGGCCGGTCGCCGTCGCGGAGGCGTTGCCAGGCCCGCCGGTAGAGGTCGGCGGCCGGCTCGAAGGGCACGGTCACGCCGAGCGCGGCCGTACCGTCGGGTGCGAGGTCGAACAGGGTGACCTTCCAGCCCTCGATCGGCGCCTGTCCGCTGCCGCGCTCCCGCCACGGACCGGGCAGGAACAGCGACCGACCGGCCCGGGACCGGCTGGCCTCGACGACCAGGTCGGTGCCGGCCAGTTCGGCGCGGGCCGCCTTCAACCGGGTCGGCTTCCATCCGGTCCACTTCGCCGTGTTGCGGTCCGTCGGGTCCGGCATGGCCAGCAGCATCAGGTACACCGCCGCCGCGTCGGCACCGAGGCCGTGTTCCCCGGCCACCTCGGCGACCAGGTCGGGCACCGACCGGGTCGGATCCTGTGGCCACCAGGTCCCGTCCGCCGCCCGCGCACCGCCGGCCGGCTCCCCCGGCTCGGCGAGCAGCGCCGCGAACCGCGGGTCGCGGACCAGGCGCAACGCCACCTCCACCGGGTACGGCTTGGCCGCGTCCTGACGCAACGCGGGCAGGTACGGATCCGTCCCGTCGGCGTCCAGCAGGTCCGGCCGCAACGCGGGTGACGGTTGGCTGTCGTGGGTGGCCAGGACGATGGCGCCGTAGCGTTCCCAGCCCGGGCCGGTTTCCGACGGGGTGCCCGCCACCTGGCGGAACGCGGGCAGGGAGACGTACTGGTTGACGTCGAGCAGCAGGCAGGGGTTGGCCAGCCGGTCCCGGACCACGGCCAGCGCGCCGGGCAGCGCGGCCCGGCACGGGTCGCCGGCCGGCGTGTGGTGGGCGACCCAGGCCGCCAGGGCGACGGTGGCGAGCAGCACCTCGCCGGTGAAGCCCGCGACCCGGCCGTCGACCTGCCGGGCCCGGTCGCCCCTGATCTCGAAGGCCACGTCGGTGCTCAGCTCGACCGAACGGGCGGGGTCGAGCAGCGCCGGCAGTGCCTTCGCGGGCTCCCAGCCGGTGCGGACCGCGCGCACCGCTTCGGCGAGCAGCTGTTCGGGCACCGTCACCCGACGTCCCAGGGCGGCGTTCCAGACCGCCGCGGCGGCGGCCACGTCCGGACCGTCGGTCCACAGCCGGGCCGGGTCGTCCGGCAGCAGCGCCGACACCACGGCGCGTCGAACCTCCGGGTTGGCCTCGTTCAGCATCCCGAAGGCGAGCTTGACCTCGCCGACCTGCTTGATCCCGAGTGCCTTGCGCAGCTCGGTCGGCACGGTGTTCGCCGAGTCCGCGTACGGCAGGCCGGCCAGCACCAGCTTCGCGGCGGTGGGGGTGACACCGGTCAGCTCGGCGAACCGCTCGGCCGCTTCCGGCCGCCAGGGCAGTGGGCCGCGCGCGGCCCACTCGGTGAGGAAGCCGGCCAGCCAGCCCGCCGGCCGTTCGTCACCGACCGGCGCCGAGGACTGCACCGTGTACGGCTCGGGTACGGCGAACCCACCGGCCGGGTCGTGGTACAGCGCGTCGAAGGAGTTGCCGGTGGTCGTGCCGTTGAAGTCCAGGAAGGCGATGAACGCCCCGTCGGGCAACGGCAGGATGCCCCGCTTGGGATACCAGCGCGTGTTGTCGCGGTCGGCCAGCTCGTCGTCCAGCAGGTGCAGCGTGAACCGACGCCACCGGGCCGGTTCGGCCGCGCTCAGGTCGAGCCGGTCCAGCTCGGTGAGCAGGGCGCGCAGCGTCTCCCGGTGGCTGTCCAGGGTGATCGCCGCGACGGCCCGGTAGGCGATGGCCGCGACCCGGCCGAGCATGGGCCACCAGCGCACGGTGTTCGGCAGTACCGGTCCGTCGAGGTGCAGCCGTACGGGTTCGCTCACGGTGGTGGCGCGTCGCTGGGCGGCGAACGCCTGGAACTGGACGAAGGTGCTGGGCTCGGTGCTCACCCCATAGCTCGAGCCGAGCAGACCGTCCAGCGCCAGTTGGAGCTGCCGGTCGGTGGGCCCGGTTACGGTGGGCGCCGGCGCCACCGGCTTCGGGGCGGACAGCGACCTGGTGATCCGCTCGGTCACCGCGTCCAGGTCGGTGCGGACCCGGGCGGCCAGCCGCAGCACCCCGGCCACCCCGGCCAGCAGCGCATCGTGGCTGACCGCCGGCATCGTGGAACGGACCAGCTCGACCAGCGTGTCCTGGTCGCCTTCGCCGTCGGTGGCCGCTCCGGAACCGGCGGCGCCGGCCGGTACGCCGACCGTGGCCGGCGACCCGGCGGCGGCCCGGCCGGTGACGGCCTGCGCGGCTCGGGGCATCCCCGGTCGGAGCGCCGCCTGAGCCGCGGCCCGCGCGGCCGCTTCCGCCAGGACGGCGCGGCGTTCGTCGAGGGCGACCTTGAACAGCGCGGCGGCGGTCTCCCGGTCCATCTGACGTAGCGCGGTGGAGCCGGCCGGGTCCCGGGGCAGCAGGTTGCCGAGGAACCTCGGCCCCGGCAGCGGGACCGCGCCGGGGGTGTAGTCCCGGCTGGACGGCGGCCCGACCACGGCCGACACCACCCCGTCCGGGTCGACCACGACGAGTCCCCGGAGGACGGCCCGGGGGCGGTCGTCGCCGGGCAGCACCAGCGCCGCGATCGGCTCCTGGCCGGGGGCCACGGTGACGGTACGACCGGCCAGGTCCTCGCCGCGTACCGAGCCGTCCGGCAGGGTGACCACCCGCCAGCCGAGCAGACCGTCCACCGGGACGGCGGCCGGGGTGGCCCGGTCGGAGAGGGCCGGCCGCAGCCAGCTGGCCGACTCGCGGAGGCGACCCGCGCCGACCGGGAGGTCGGCCAGGAACCGGGGCAGGCTGCGCCGGCCGTGGGTGTTGCTGGCCGGGTCGTACTCGTGCCAGCCGTGGTCACCGTCGTCCGCGCGGGGAGGGAAGACCCAGTGCGAGGTGCCGTCGGTGATCACCGGCAGCTCCGACGGGACAGCGGTGTCCCCGACGTGCAGCACCCCGTCGCCGGTGGTCCGCCCGCCACCGGCCAGCGGCAGGGTGACCTGGTTCGTGCGCGGCTTGTCGCCGTGGGACTGACCGATGATCGGCTGCGGCTCGCCGGGCGACGAGTGCCAGTAGCCGCGCAGTTCGTAGCCGAGCGAGGGGGAGATCCAGTAGACCAGCAGGTGACCGTCGACGTAGTGGTAGCCGGGCTGGCCCCACATGTCGTCGGCCGGGATGCGCAGGTCGTGGCGGAGCACGATCCCCTCGGCCCCGAGCACGCGCACCGTGGTGGGCCCACCCAGGATCACGTACGGCCAGGCGTCCTGGCAGATCAGCTCGACCCGGTGGTCGCCGCCGGTCACCTCCTGCCAGGCCAGTTCCCAGTCCGGCCAGCCCAGCTCGTCGAAGATCCCACCGCGCAGGCTGCGCGCGACGTGCTCGGCGAGGTCGACACCGAGGGCCTGCCCGAGGTCGCCGCCCTGGGCGGGGTCACCGGGCCGGCCGAGGTCGTCGGACACCAGTCGCAGCGCCTCCACCGGGAGCCGGCCCAGCCAGTCCACCGACTCCGGCAGGTACGGCAGCCCGGTGGCGAACCGGTCGCGGATCCGGGCCCGCAGCCAGTCGGTCAGCAACGGCCGGATGCCCGGCGTCCCGACCATCCGGCGCAGCGCGGGCTGCTGGTCGTCGAGCTGGTCGAGGCCACGGCGCAGGGCCCCGGCGAACCGGGCGTCGCCGGCCACGGCGAGCAGATCCCGCTCTCCCCCGACCTTGACCCACTGCCCCAGATCCAGGGTTTCGCGCTCCTTCGGCGGGGTCACCGGCAGGTCGAGGACGAGCAGCAGGTCGAGCAGGTCCAGGTCGCCGTCGACGGTGAACGTCTCGCCGCTGGCGGCCAGTTCGGCGCGCAGCCGGTCGGCCATCCGCTCGACGAGTGGGTACAGCTCCGGCATCCGGCGGCGGTGGTAGCCGGAGTTGGCCCGGTTCACGAAGCGGCGCAGCCAGCCGACGGAACCGTCCTGCGGGCGGGCCGTCTCCGGCACGTCCGGGTCGGAGAGTCCGGCGAGCGCACCGGTGTCGGTCAGCAGGGCCAGCCACGTGACGAGGTCGTCCCGGTCGGTGGGCATCAGGTCGAGCAGGCTGCCGCGGATCGCCGGGTCGCGGCCGGCCAGCGCCGTCACCGCCGGCAGGTGCGCCTTCCACCAGCCGGCCGGCGCCTCGGCGGCCACCGGCAGCCGGATCAGCTCGGTCAGGTAGGCCGCCTCACGGTCGACGACGACGGCGGCACCGCCCTTGCCGGCGGCCTTGGTGGCGGCTCGGACCAGCCTGTTCACTGTGGTGGCGGCCTGGGCGGACGGCACCACGCCGGCGGCTGCGGCCCGCAGCGCCAGCCGGCAGAACCGGTCCAGCGCCTCGTCGGCCGGCACCTGGGCGGACAGCTCCTTCGCGTAGCCGGCCAACGCGGTCGCGGACACCACCTTGGCCGACGCGAACTCCAGGTAGACCTCGTCCAGCCGGGTCAGGTCGACCGGCAACCCGTGCTGCGCCTCCGCTTTGCGCGCCTTGTTGAACAGCTGCGTCGCGTAGGTGTCCTGCCCGGCGGCCAGGAACACCCGTGCCGCCTGTTCGAAGAACGTCGGCAGGAAGTGCGGCAGCGTACTGGCGAACCGGTCGGCGATCCCCTGGTGCCCGTCCAGGGCGGCCTTCGGTCGCGACCGCACCTGCTTGGCCAGCTTCTGCAACTCCGGCACCACCGCCAACGCGTGTCGGCCGTCGGCCGGGTGGTGTACCAGCACCCATTCGGGGAAGGCCAGCGGTCGGCGCGGGCCCAGCCCGACGACGGCCGGCTCGGCACCCGGTGCCAGGCCGAGGAACCCGACGGCCATGTCCTCGCCCTCGCCCAGGGCGGCGTCGACCAGACGGACCACCGGCCGGTCGTCGAGGGCCGGGTGCCGGTAGGTGCGGGCGGTGAGGGGCACCGCCCGGTCGCCGGCCCCGGCGGTGTCGACCGGGAGCACCGCGCCAGCGGCCAGCAGGCTCTCGGCCGAATTCTCGCCCGAGGCGGTCGTCATCCCGGTCATGCCTTCGTCCCCGTTCCGGTCACGGCGCCGGACAGGGCCGTCGCCATCCGCATTCCTTCCGACCAGGCCACCGGCCCGACCTCGGTCAACCGCAGCGTCGGTCCGTCCACGACCGACCAGGAGAGGGTGCCCAGGGTTGCCTCGGAGTCCCAGTAGTCCTCGTCGAACCAGATGGCGGCCTCGACCGTGCGACCGCCCTCCCAGACCCGGCAGGCGACCCGCGAGCCGGAGACCCGGAATCCGAGCGTGGCGGCCCGGGCGGCCAACCGGTTGGGGACCCTGGTGCCACGGAAGTCGGTGATCGTGGTGTCCCGGTCCCGCAGGTCGGCGGGTCTGCCCCAGGTGCCCCGGTGCAGCTGCTCGATCCGCTGGGTGACGTCGATCTCGTCGGCGAACTCGCGCAGGTCGGCCAGGTCGGGCAGGCGCACCGGGTGCGGCAGCGTGGCGCTGGCCGGCGAGAGCCGGACGGTCTCCCCGTCGAGGTTGACCACGCGCAGGTCACCGGTGTCGGTGACGTCCCGCAGGAAGCCGGCCTCGGCCGGGTCGTCCCCGAGCACCACGAGGTCGCGTAGCGCGTCCCGCCAGGCCGGGTCCGGCCAGACCCGGGCCAGCAGCCCGGTCGGCACCGGCAGTGAGGACACCACCCAGGCGTCGACCCGGGCCAGGCATTCGGCGGCGTGCCGATCCAGCCACTGGGCGAGCTGGCGCAGCCGGTCCACCTCGGCGCTGTCGCGCAGCACCTTCGGCAGGGTCTTCAGTGGACGGCCGGTGGACCGTGGGCCACTGGTCCGGGCCGCCACCTTCCCGTCCACGAGGGAGATCTCGTACGAGTCCCCCACCGGTAGCCAGCCCATCAGGAACACCCTCCGCAGCGGAAAATTAGCCACATTCCATGGCGAATCGCCATGATCGACGACGCAGCGCAGGCTAACAGTAGTCACCGACACGACCGGGGCCCGTCGGCGGCAACGGGCGGGCGTACCGGGGCGACAGGTGCGCGTCGACGCCGGTCCTGCGGGCCGCCGAAATCTGTCCGACGCAGCGGTTAGCCTGTGCGGGTGCAGGAAGCGGTGTTCTGGAGCAACCTCGATGGCTGACGCCGGCGATGTCCGTCGCCTGGCGCTCGCACTGCCGCACGTGGTCGAGATCGACAGTGACGGCTTCGACTTCCGGGTCGCCGACAAGGGGTTCGTCTGGTCCTACCCCGAACGCAGACCGGGTACGTCGCGCCTCGTCCGGACCGACATCGCGGTGCTGTACGTCGGGGACGAGGCCGAGAAGCAGGCGTTGCTCCTCGGCGAACCCGAGGTCTTCTTCACCACGCCCGCGTACGACGGGCTGCCCCTGGTCATGCTGCGGCTGGCACAGGTGGACGTCGAACGCCTGACCGAACTCGTCACCGACGCGTGGCACATGCGCGCCCCGAACTCACTCGTCGGCGACCTCGACGACGGCACCGGTCCGTCGGGCCCCGACCTGAGCAGAGCCGACCAGCGGGTCCGGTGAGCCCTCCCTCGACGCGCTGACATCGGCGGTCGGGTCGCGGCGCCGAGCCACCGGGCCGGGGGTGCTAGAGCCGCGGGTCGACGGGTTCTGATTCGAGGGCGAGTACGGCGAAGACGGGTTCGTGGACGCGCCACAGGGGTTCGCCCCGGGCGGCGCGTTCGAGTGCTTCGAGGCCGAGGGCGTACTCCCGCAGTGCCAGTGACCGCTTGTGGCCGAGGCCGCGCTGGCGCAGCCGTTCCAGGTTGGCCGGCTCGGTGTAGTCGGGGCCGTAGATGATGCGTAGGTACTCCCGGCCACGGACCTTGATGCCGGGCTGGAGCAGCCCGCGCCGGCCCCGGGTGAGGTTGGCGTACGGCTTGACGACCATGCCTTCACCGCCGGCGGCGGTGAGCTGCTCCCACCAGTCGACACCTGCGGCTGTCGACTCCGGCCGGGTGGTGTCGACGAGCAGCCGGCGGGTGGCCCGGACGAGATCGGGTGCGGCGTCGGCGAGCCGGTCGGCGAGCGCCAGGTGCCAGCCGTGGTCCCGGTCGTGGTAGGTCGCCCCGTCGGTGGCGAGCAGTTGGAAGGGCGCCAGGCTCAGGCCGTCCAGGCCGTCGGTGGGCCAGCAGTAGCGGCGGTACGCCTCGGCGAACGACTCGGTGTTGCCGACCCGGGCCCGGGTGCGGTCGAGCAGCGCGCCGACGTCGAGTCCCGACGTCTGCGCCGTCCGTAGGGCGTCGAGGGCGACCGGCAGTGCCGCCCGCGCGGCTGCGCCCACCGCGGCGTACTGGTTGCGGAGGAGGTCCTCGGCCTTGGCCGACCACGGGAGCAGTTCACCGTCGAGCAGCAGCCACCCGGTGTCGAGTTCCGTCCACAGCCCGGCGGCGGTGACGGCGGCACGCAGCCGGTCCAACAACTGCTCGGTCAACTCCGGGCCGAAGAACGGCCGGCCGGTGCGGGTGTGGAGGGCGCCGGTCGTGCCGTCGGCGGCGCCGAACCTGGCCCGGGCCGTCGCGGCGTCGCGGCAGACCAGGACGACAGCGCGCGACCCCATGTGCTTCTCCTCGCAGACGACCTGCCCGACACCGTCGGCCCGGTAGGCGTCGAACGCCTCGGCGGGGTGCTCGAGCAGGTCACCGCGCGGGGAAGTGGCGCACGGGGCCATCGTGGGCGGCAGGTACAGCAGCCATCGCGGGTCGAGGGCGAAGCGGCTCATCACCTCCAGCGCGCCGGCGGCCTGTTCCTCCCGGACCGTGACCCGCCCGTGGTGGCGGGTCTCGACGGTCCGCTTGCCGAGGACGTCGGTGATGTCGAGGAGGTCCGGTTCCCGGCGACCCGCGGTGGACGCTGCCTCCGCCGTGCGGGACGCGACCGCTTCGGACGGCGGGAACGGCTTCACCGGCTCGTACCAGACCCGCTCGGCCGGGACCGCGACGATCTGCTTCTCCGGGTAGCGCAGGGCGGTGAGCCGCCCGCCGAACACGCATCCGGTGTCCAGGCACATGGTGTTGTTGACCCACTCCGGCTCGGGGGTGGGCGTGTGGCCGTAGAGCACCGTCGCGCGACCCCGGTAGTCGTTGGCCCACGGGTAGCGCACGGGTAGGCCGAACTCGTCGGTCTCCCCGGTGGTCTCGCCGTAGAGGGCGAAGCTGCGGACCCGCCCCGACGCCCGGCCGTGGTACGCCTCCTTGAGCCCGGCGTGGGCGACGACCAGCCGCCCACCGTCGAGGACCAGGTGCGAGACGAGGTCGCGGCAGAAGACCTCGACCTGCCGACGGAACTCCTCGGGCTCCTCGGCGAGCTGGGCCAGCGTCTCGGCCAGCCCGTGGGTGACCTGCACGTTCCGGCCGGACAGGGCGCGTACCAGCTTGTTCTCGTGGTTGCCGGGCACCGCGAAGGCATGCCCGGCGGCGACCATGCCCATCGCCAGGCGCAGCACCCCGGGCGAGTCCGGCCCCCGGTCGACCAGGTCACCGACGAAGACCGTCCGGCGGCCCTCGGGGTGCACCGCGTCGACAGCCCGCCCCGCCTCGTCCCGGACCACCGTGTAGCCCAGCCGGCCGAGCAGGGTCTCCAGCTCGCTGCGGCATCCGTGCACGTCACCGATGACGTCGAACGGGCCGGTCTCGTGTCGGTGGTCGTTGAGCAGCGGCTCGCGCACGATCGTCGCGGCCTGCACCTCGTCGGTGCCGCGCAGCACGTGGACCCTCCGGAAGCCCTCCCGGGCCAGGCCACGCAGCGATCGGCGGAGCTGGTCGTGCTGGCGGCGGACCACGTGTGCGCCGAAGTCCCGGTCCGCGCGTCGGGCGTTGCGTTCGACGCAGACCTTCTCCGGTACGTCGAGCACGATCGCCACCGGCAGCACGTCGTGGGCACGGGCCAGCTCGACGAGCTTCTTCCGCGCGTCGGGCTGGACGTTGGTCGCGTCGACGACCGTCAGGTGCCCGGCGGCCAGTCGCTTGCCGGCGATGTGGTAGAGCACGTCGAACGCGTCCGCGCTGGCCGCCTGGTTGTTCTCGTCGCCGCTGACGAGGCCCCGGCAGAAGTCGCTGGAGAGCACCTCGAAGGGCCCGAAGCGGGTGGCGGCGAAGGTCGACTTGCCGGAGCCGGACACGCCGACGAGCGCGACCAGGCACAGCTGCGGGATGACGAGCTGCCGTTCGGTGTCGGTCATCGGGTGTCTCCGGTGGCGTCGTGGCGGGTGAACACCGCCATCTGGGTCGGTGGGCCGATCTCGGGGTCGTCGACGCCGACCGGCAGGTGGCGTACCGCGTAGCCCCGCTCGGCGGCGACCCCCTCCGTCCACGAACGGAACTGCGCACGGGTCCACTCGAAGCGGTGGTCGCGGTGCCGCATGCGGCCCGGGGGCAGGTCCGGGTACCGGACGTTGTACTCCACGTTCGGTGTCGTCACCACGACCGTGCCGGGGCGCGCGTGGGTGAACACCGTCCGCTCCAGCGCTCCGAGTCGCGGCGGGTCGACGTGCTCGACGACCTCCATCAGCACCACCGCGTCGAACCCGGCGATCCGGGTGTCGCGGTAGGTCAGCGAGGACTGGATCAGCCGGATCCGCTCCCGCTGCCGGTCGGACATCTGCTCCAGACGCAGCCGCCGCGCCGCGACCTGGAGCGCCCGGGCCGACACGTCCACCCCGACGAGTTCGGTGAAGACCGGATCAGCCGCCAGGGCCCGCAGCAGCGCCCCCTCGCCACAGCCCAGGTCGACCACCCGGGTCGCGCCGGCAGCGCGGAGCGCGGCCAGCACCGCACCCCGGCGTTGCTCGGCCAGGGAGAGCGAACGCTGCGGCACCTCGTCGGCGTCCCCGTCCGGTACGGCGTTGTCCAACGTCTGCGGTTCGGCGTCGTCGACCTCGGCCAGCCGCCCCACGGCGGTGCCGACCAGGGTCCGCCGGTGCGCCAGATAGCGGCGGAGGATCAGGTCCCGCTCCGGGTGCTCCTGCAACCAGCCCGCCCCGGCACGGACCAGCTTGTCCACCTCGTCCGTGGTGACCCAGTAGTGCTTTGTGTTGTCCAGTACGGGCAGCAGGACGTACAGGTGGTTCAACGCCTCCGCCAGTCGCACCCGACCGGTCAGGCGCACGTCCAGGTACCGCGACGATCCCCAGTGCGGCACCTGCGGATCGAGCGGGACCGCTGCCGCCTCGACAGACCAACCCAGCGGGGCGAACACCCGGCGCGCCACCTCGACCCCACCCACGCACGGCAGCGCCGGAATCCGCACCTGCAACGGCAGCCGCTGTCCCGGCAACTCCGGGCGGGCATCGCAGCGTCCCGCCATCGCCGTACGGAACACCCGTCCCAGCGCCACCGCGAGCATCGACGACGCCGCGTACGGCCGGTCGTTGACGTACTGCGCCAGCGAGAACCCGTCCGGTCCACCCGAACCCTTGCCGCGCACCAGGGCGACCGGGTCCACCTCCACCAGCAGGGCCGCCGTGCACCGTTGTGCCGTCGCCTCCGGGTAGAAGACGTGCGCCTGCCCCACCGCCACGTCGAAGGTCTGCACCCGCCCCGGATGCTTGTGCAGCAGGAAGCCCAGATCCGTCGCAGCCGGCGCGGTCGAGGTGATCGTCAGGAACACCGCCACAGCTTCCCAGCCGACCACCCGGGCAGCCACCCCATATCCGGCGGCTCACTCACGCGCGCCGCGGCGGTCGGAGGGGATGACCTTCCACGCGATCAGCGCGGCCACCAGCAGCAGGACCGCGGCGATGACCGAGGTGATCCGCATGCCGTGGGCGAAGGCGTCGCGGGCGGCGTCCAGGATCCGGGTGCCCTGCTCGCCGGTGCCGGCCAGGGCCCGGGTGCCGGCGGCCAGCGAGTCGGCGACCGCCTCGCGGGCGGGGCCGGGCAGGCCGGACAGGTCGGGCAGACCGGCGCGGTACAGCGCGATGTGCAGTGTTCCCAGCAGGGCGATACCCAGTGCGACGCCCAGCTCGTAGGACATCTCGGAGATCGCCGAGGCGGCTCCGGCCCGTTCCCGGGGCACCGCGCCCAGGACCGCGTCGGTGGAGGCGGTGAACGCCATCCCGATCCCCAGCCCGACCAGGACCAGCCCGACGGCCAGGCCGGTGTAGCCGGCGGCACCTTCGACCATCGCCAGTACGCCCAGCCCCGCCGCGGCCACCAGCAGCGCCGCGGCCAGGGCACGTCCGACACCGAGCCGGGCGATGAGCCGGACGGCGACGACGACCACGGCGATGGACGCCAGGGTGGCGGGCAGTTCCCGCAGCCCGGCCTGTAGGGGTGGGTGCCCACGGACCAACTGGAGGTACTGCGAGAAGAAGAAGAGCAGTCCGCTGAAGGCGAAGAAGATGGTGATCAGCGAGACGAGGATGGTGCCGGTGAACGCCGGGCGGGCGAAGAGGGTGACGTCCACCAGGGGCGTCCGCAGCGTGCGCTGGCGGCGCACGAACACCAGCGCGGCGCCCACGCTGAGCACGGCGGCGAGCAGGCCGGCCGGGTCGACACCGGTCTTGGCGGTGTGCTTGACCGCCCACACCAGCGGCACGATCGCGGCCACCGACAGCACGGCACTGACCAGGTCGAAGGGCGCCGCGGTGGGGTTGCGCGACTCCGGCACCAGCAGCGCGACGCTGATCAGCACCACCAGCATGATCGGCAGGTTGATCACGAAGACCGA
Organism: Micromonospora sagamiensis; assembly: GCF_014680085.1. Lineage (NCBI taxonomy): Bacteria > Bacillati > Actinomycetota > Actinomycetes > Micromonosporales > Micromonosporaceae > Micromonospora > Micromonospora sagamiensis. The sequence continues at coordinate 127,573 of NZ_AP023438.1, forward strand.
TCCCCACCAGTAGTGCTCCAGCAGGGTGCCACCGACCAGGGGGCCCAGCGCCGCGCCGCCGGAGGCACCGGCCGACCACACCGCGATGGCGCGGGTGCGCTGGGCCGCGTCGGTGAACACGTTGCGCACGATCGACAGCGTCGAGGGCATCAACGTCGCCCCGGCCACACCCAGCAGGATGCGGGCGGCGATCAACCAGCCGGCGGTCGGCGCGAAGGCCGCCACGAGCGAGGCGGAACCGAAACCGGCGACGCCGATCAGCAGCAGCCGCTTGCGGCCGATCCGGTCGGCCAGTGTTCCCATGCTGATCAGCAGCCCGGCCAGGGCGAAGGAGTAGGCGTCGCCGATCCACAGCACCTCCGTGGAGGTCGCCCCGAGGTCGGCGGTCAGGGCCGGTATCGCCAGTGCCAGCACGGTGCCGTCCACGGCCAACAGGGTCACCGCCAGGGTGAGTGCCCCCAACGCGGCCCACTGCCGGGCTCCGGCACGGACCGGACGGTCGGCTGCATCGGGTGTGGCACCGGCCGGCCGGGAGGGCGTCGTGGACGTCATCCCTCCACGCTACCGACCACATGGTCGGCTGTGCAAACCATATGGTCGGCTTCTAGGATCGACCCAGCGGTGAGCCGGTCTCGCCGCGTCAACGAGCCGGAGGCTGTGGTGCAGGGTCGGGAACGCGACACGGTGAGAACCCGAAGGGTCGTGCTGGACGCCGCCGCGAAGGTGGTCGGCACACACGGCTCGGGCGCCAGCGTGGACGCGGTCGCCCGGCAGGCCGGGATCTCGAAGGGCGGCCTGCTGCACCACTTCCGCTCCCGCGACCAGCTGCTCCTCGCCCTGGCCGAGGACCTCGCCGAGCAGTTCACCGCCGCCGTGTACGCGGCGGTGGACCCCCGCGACCACGCACCCGGACGCCTGGTGCGCGGCTACGTCAACGCCACCTTCGACGACCTGCTCGACGACTCCACCGTCCCCGAGCAGGCCGTGCTCGCCGCCACCCTGGCCACCGTCCCCGGCGTCGCCGAGGTGCTGCAACGCGACAAGCAACGGTGGCGGGAGGCGTTCGACGCCGACGGGCTGCACCCCCAACGGGCGTTGCTCATCGTCCGCGCCGCGGACGGCGCGGCCATCGCCGGCCTGTACGAGGGCGGCAACGATCCCGAGGAACTGCGTCACGCCCGGAACCTGCTACTGGCCCTCAGCCGTCAGGACGGGCCGCTCGTGAACGCCTGAGCGGTCGACCGGGAGCGCCCGCGCGATCTCGGCGGCGTGCGCGCGGAGCAGGTCGTGGCACGTGTACCGGTCCGGCGCGTGCTCGACGACCAGGTGCGCGTCGGCCAGCTCGGCGAGCGGCACCCGCACCTCGTCCCGGGGCAGAGCCGCCAGGCTGGCCACGGCCACGGTGCTGAGCTCGGGACCGGGGTGGGTGGCCAGGAGGCGGAACAGCCTGGCCGCCGACGGGCTCAGCGCCCGGGTGGACCAGGAGAAGGCCCGGCGCAGGTCGGCTCTGGCGTCGCCGCCGGACAGCGCGTCCAGGCCGCCGCGTGTCTCGCGCAACTCGATGGCGAACCGGATGAGCGGGAATCCGGGACGGAGCGCCGCGCGGGCGGCGACGACCGCCAGCGCCAACGGCAGGCGCGCACAGTGCTCGACGATCTCCGCCACCGCCTCCGGCTCGGCGGCGGTCCGGTGCGCCCCGAGGCGGCGGGCCAGCATCTGACGGGCTTCCGCACTCGTGAGCGCGTCGACCACGATCGGGTGTGCGCCCTCCGTGGCGATCAGGCCGGACAGCTGGGTGCGGCTGGTCACCAGTACCGCGCAGGTCCCAGCGCCGGGGAGCAGTGGCCGCACCTGGTCCGCGTCGCGGGCGTTGTCGAGCAGGACGAGCATGCGCCGGCCGGCCGACCGGCTGCGGAAGAGGGCGGCCCGTTCGTCGGTACTGGCCGGCAGGCAACCGGGCGGGACGCCGAGGGCGGTGAGGAGGCCACGCAACGCCTCGGCCGGCCGCAGGGCCTCGCCCGGGTCGAACCCGCGAAGGTCGACGTGGAGCTGCCCGTCGGGAAATCGGTGCGCGGCCCGGTGCGCCCAGTACACCGCCAGCGCGGTCTTCCCCACCCCGGCCGGTCCGACTATCGCCGCGATGGTCGTCGGCCCCGTCCCGTCGCCCGGCTCGATCCGCAGGAGAGCGTCGAGGCGGCGCAGGGCCTCCTCGCGACCGGTGAAACCGGCCACGTCGGCGGGCAACTGGCGCGGTGGGGCACCGGGCGGTCCGGACCTGGCCGTGCGGTCGTACGACGGCGGAACGGCACGGACGCCGATCACCTGCCGCGACGTACCGGTGGCCGCGGCGGCCAGGGTTTCCGTCTCGGCCCGGCCGAGGCCGAGCGCGTCGGCCAGCGACCGCACCGATCCCAGCCGCGGTCTGCGCACGCTGCCGCTCTCCACGCGCCGGACCGTCCGGACGTTGAGACCGGCGCGCTCGGCAAGCTCCTCCTGGGTCAGCAGTGCCCGCTCGCGCCAGGCCCGCACCAGAGCGCCGAGGGTGGTCGCCGCGCCGTCGACGCACCCACGGTGCCCCGGCGGCGATACGTCCCCTGGCTCCTCGGTGGGCAATCGTCCCTCGCGCTTTCCGGTAAGTGCCCGGTCGATGTCCGGCCACCGACCTGTCATGGTCGCTGGCGGCGGTGGAGAGTGACACGAGACGCCCGGCACCTCGTTTCAGGAAGGCCGAAAGGGAGCAATTCCGCACCGCACCCACGAACGGCAAACGCCAGGCGGGCGCTCCGGAAACATTCACCAACTCGTATATGCAACACCCGGCGGACCGGCCGACCGGAATGGTCGCGGCGCACAGCACGGGTCAGCGTGCGTCCCGATTGCGACGCACGTCCACACCCACCCGTCACGGAGGGGACGAGCGGATGCGGTTCCACGTTCTCGGTCCATTGCAGGTGCTGTCGGATGACGCGCTCCTGCCGGTGCGGGGCGCGCGGGAGCAGCGGATCCTGGCGATGCTGTTGTTGAACGCCGACCAGCCGGTCGCCCTGGGATACCTGATCAACGCGGTGTGGGACGACAACCCTCCGACGACCGCCGCCACACAGGTGCGCAATCGTGTCTCCCGGCTCCGCAGGTCGTGGCGCAGCGCCACGACACGTCCGGAGGACACGCTGCGGACCGTGGGCAACGGGTATCTGCTCCAGCTCGCCGGGCACGGCCTCGATGTCCGGGATTTCGAGCGACACGTGTCGTCGGCCCGGGAGGCGGCGGGTGCCGACGACCGCGAGGAGGCGGCACGGCTGCTACGCGCCGCGCTCGGCTGCTGGCGCGGACCGGCTCTCTACGGAATCGGCGGCGAGGCGGTCACCGCGGCGGCGACCCTCCTGGAGGAACGCCGTCTGCTGGTCACCGAGGAGTGCCTCGGCCACGAACTGGCGACCGGACGGCATCAGCAGCTCGTCGTCGAACTCTCCGCGCTCGTCCACACCCATCCCCTGCGGGAACGGTTCACCCATCACCTGATGCTCGCGTTGTACCGCTCCGGACGGCAGGCGGACGCGCTCGCCTGTTACCAGCGGTACCTCGGCGTGCTCCGCGACGAGCTGGGCCTCGATCCGAGCCCGGAGCTGCAAACTCTGCACCAGGCGATCCTGCGCCGGTCCCCCGCGATCGACCCGCCGGTCGGGTGGCGACCCGAGCCGGTGGGCCCGGCCCCGGCGGTGGTGACCCCCACTGCGGCCGCCCCTGTGGGCCGCGCCCGCACCACCGCCCCGGCTGCCGGCGCGCCCGTCGCCCGTCCGGCGGAGATCCCGGCCGACCTCGTCGACTTCACCGGAAGGGTCCGCGAACTCGACGCGCTCGACGCTCTCCTGCCCGCCCGGAACGAGCCACCGGCCAGCGGCATGTCGATCATCGCCATCACCGGTACCGCCGGTGTCGGCAAGACGGCACTGGCCGTCCGCTGTGCCCACCGGGTGGCCGTGCGCTTCCCCGACGGACAGCTCCACGTGAACCTGCGGGGCTACTCCCCCACGTCCCCGATGCCGCCGATCGAGGCACTCACCACGATGCTACGGGCGCTCGGCGTCGGGGCCGGCCACGTGCCCGGCCAACCGGACGAGGCCGCGCGCCTCTTCCGGTCCATGCTGGCGGGCAGGCGCGTGCTTCTCGTGCTGGACGACGCACGTTCCGCCGAGCAGGTCCGTCCGCTGCTGCCGGGCAGTTCCGGCTGCCTCGTACTCGTCACCAGCAGGAACCGGTTGGACGGCCTGGTGGCCAGCCACGGGGCACGCCGGCTGACGGTCGAGCCACTCGGCGAGGACGACGCCGTGGAACTCCTCGGGCGGATACTCGGCCCGCACCGCGTCGCGAACGAGCGGAAGGACGCCTCCCGGCTGGCGCACGCGTGCGCGCTGCTGCCGTTGGCACTTCGGATCGCCGCCGCCAACCTCGACAGCGAGCCGTACCGCCCCATCGCCGCGTACGTCGACGAGTTGCACCGGGGCGACCGGCTCGCCGTCCTGCGCGTCGTGGACGACCACCAGGCTGTGCGGTCGGTCTTCGACGCCTCGTACGAGCAACTTCCGATCGGCACCCGTCGGGTGTTCCGACTCCTCGGGCTCGCCCCGGGCCCGGACATCGCGGTGGACGCCGTGCCGGCGCTGACCGGCCTGGACCGGGAGCAGGCGGCCCTCGCGGTCGGTCGGCTCGCGGCCGACCATCTCGTCGGACCGAGCGGACCGGGCCGGTACGCCACGCACGACCTGCTCCGCCTGTACATGAGGCAGCGCGCCGAGGCCGAGGACGACCAGACGACGCGGACCGCGGCCGTGGAGGCGCTGCTGCACTGGTACCTCGACCACGCACGGGCGGCCACCCGGATCCTGCACCCGCACCTGCCGGGGCTGACCGACCTGGAGCACCCGGCACCCACGGCCAGGTTCGGCGACCACGCCGCAGCGGTGGACTGGCTCGACGCGGAACGCCCGAACCTGGTCGCGGCCGCCGAACACGCGGCCAGGTACGGCCCGAGGTCGGTCGCGTGGCTGCTGGCCGACGTCCTGCGCCGCGCCGGTCAGCAGCCCGGTCAGCCGGTCACCGTAGCCGCCGGGCGGTCCGGTCCCGCACCAGCGTGAACACCTCCTCGTGCTCGTTCAGGCTCCGCTCGACCCCGAACAGCTTCCGTGCCTCGCGGGCCTTGGTCTCCCGCCAGTCCTCGGGCGCGTCGGCCAGCTCCCGGATCGCCTGGTGCAGTGCCTCCGGGTCCCGGAGCGGCACCACCCGGCCGAACTGGGTCGCCAGGACGGGATACCGTCCGCCGGGCAGGTCGGTGGTCACCGACGGCACGCCGCACATCATCGCCTCGGCCTGCACGATGCCGAACGACTCGGCCACCGACGGCAGCGCGAACACGTCGATCGAGGCGTAGAAGTCGTCGATCTCCGATCCGCGCAGTTCCCCGAGCACCTGGACGCGGCTGTCCGCGCCGATCTCCGCCCGGATGTCGTCCAGGTTGGCCCCGCCCATCACGGTCTGGTAGTTCCCGCCGATCAGCAACCGGGCGTCGGGGTCGGCGATCCGGCGGAAGGCCCGGACGAGGTAGGGAATCCCCTTGTCCTCCACGATCCGGCCCAGGAACCCCACGTGCAGCCCGCCGGTGCGGCGGTAGCGCGGCTGGCCGCCCCGGCGGTCCAGGCACGGGGACGGGATCGGCCGGTAGATCTTCTCCCGCATCAACGGCCAGAACTTCGAGTGGTGGGCCTGGTCGTCGCTGTACGCCAGGACCGCCGCGGAACGGCGCAGCGCCGACCGGGAGGTGACGTCGGAGGCGGCGACCGCGATCCGGTTGAGCCGGCCGGGCGGCAGGTACAGGTCGATGTGCAGCATGCTCACGATCGGGGTACGCCCGGCGAGCCGGGCCACGACCGAGCCCTCCGCCATCGGCAGGTTGAGGTGGAGCAGCGAGGACCGGCGGGCCAGCTGTCCCGCCAGCAGCGGGTACGCCGGGCTGATCTGCGCCCGGGTGATCTGGCCGAGTACGGGGGCCCGGTAGACGTCCACCCCGTTGACGGTCTCGCGGCGCGGGGTGGACCGGTCGTGCTGGCTGGTCACCACCGCCACCCGCCAGCCGCGCGCCGCCATCCCCTCGGCGACGGTCTTGGCGGTGTGGGTCACCCCACTCATGTACGGGGTGTAGTAGGTCAACGCGACGGTGAGGTCGTACTGCTGGTTCATCGACATGACGTCCTTTCTCGACAGGATGGGATCGATACGACGACGAGCTGTCCACGGTGGTCCGACAGGCCGCCCTGGGGCACCATCCGGTAGCGGTGCACGGTGACGTCGGTGGTGGTGAACACCCAGTCGATCCGCCAGAGCGGCAGCCCGTGGCCGGCCCACGAGACCGGGTAGAGCGAGTCGATCGCGCGGCTGGCGTCGACCAGCCGGTCCGGGAGCGCACGGATCAGCCGCATGGCCGGCGAGGTGTTCAGGTCACCGGCCAGCAGGACCGGGTGAGGGTTGTCGGCGAGGTCGGCGGCCAGGGCCCGGTAGTCCGCTGCCCGCAGGTCGTACCGGGCCAGTCCGTCCCAGGCGGTGCCACCACCGCGCGACGGCAGCCCGGTGATCGGTACGTGGAGGTGGGCGTTGTAGAAGGAAAGCACCCGGCCGGCGACCCGCAGGTCGGTGCGGAGGGTCTTGACCGTGTGGTAGTCGGGCATCGACGACCCGGCCGGCGGGAGGTCCGGCCACTGCCGGTCCAGCCAGGGGCGCAGGTCGACCGGGCGCTCCAGGACGATCGGGAACCGGGACAGGGTCACCAGTTCGCCGGAGACCGCGACGTGGAAGCCGGGAAACTCCCGGCGTAGCCGGTCCGGGTCGGTCACCGGCAGCGGCGAGAAGTCCTGCCGGTCGACGTAGAGGTACTCCTGGAGGAGGTAGACGTCGGCGGCCTGCGCCCGCAGGTACCGGTAGAACCGGTCGGGGTCGCGCACCGGTTCGCCACCCGGTCCGGTCCGGACCAACTGGTCCCAGTACCAGGTGTTCCAGGAGAAGACGGTGACCGCGTCGGGCGGTGCCGGCGCGGGCCGGTGCCACAGGGTGGCGAAATTGACGCCCGCGCAGGGCCAGCCGAGCACGAGCGCCGCCACGACCAGGACCACGCCGACCCTCCGGGCGGGTCGGAGCAGCACCAGCACGGCGAGCAGCAGGACCGGGACAGCGAGGAAGGCCGGCGGCGGTGCCAGGTCCGGCAGGTTCCACCACCAGACCCGGCCGGACAGGACCCGGTGCGCGGCCACGAACACCAGCCACGACGCGGCGGCGCCCAACACCAGCCGGGTGCGGCGTCGCCGCCGCCGCGCGGGGCGGTCCGCGTCCCCGGCCGTCCGCACCGGCTCGTCGGTGGTCACGGTCGACCGCCCGGCCGTCACGACTGCACCCGCGCGGCGAGCAGGAGACCACCGGACAGGGCGGCCCACAGGACGGTGTTGGCCACCAGCGCGGGGTCGCGGACGAGGATCCGCACCGGGCGCATGCCGGCGTCGTGCACCAGGACGAGTTGCAGGTAGCGGAACAGCCCGAAGACGGCCATCGGGGTCAACAGGACCGCCGCGACGGACGCGTGGACGCCCAGGGGCGCCTCCTCGCGCAGGTAGAGCAGATAACTGCCGGCGGTGAGGGTGGCGGAGAGCTGCATGAGCTGTTCGGTGAGGGCGACGGTGTAGCCGCGCAGGGCGGGCCGGTGTCCGCCGCCGGTGCTGCGCAGTTCCTGGCGGCGTTTGCCGAGGGCGAGCAGCAGGCACAGGGTGAAGACGGCGGTGACCAGCCAGCCGGGGATCGCGGCCCCGGTGGCGAGGTACCCGTAGACGAGCCGGAGCACGAAGCCGGTGGCGACGAGGAAGACGTCCAGGAGTGGAACGTGCTTGAGCCCGGCGGAGTAGGCGACGTTGAGCAGGAGGTACGCGGCGACGGGCCAGGCGGTGGCCGGCGTCTGGAGGGCGAGCACACCGGCGAGCGGCAGTGCGAGGGCGGCGGCGAACAGCACCGCGGCACGTGGCGAGACCCGGCCGGAGGCGAGTGGGCGGTGCCAGCGGTCCGGGTTCCGGGCGTCGCGTCGCCGGTCGACGAGGTCGTTGAGGACGTAGACGAGGGCGGAGGTGAGGGTGAACGCGACGACCGCCCCGCCCAGGTCGGCCGACGCGGTCCGGTTCCAGGACTGCGGGTCGAGCAGGGGCACCGAGACGACCAGGACGTTCTTCGGCCAGTGGCCGGGGCGGGCCAGCTGGACCAGGGCGCCGAGCGTGGCGCCGACGCGGCGGGCGCGGGTGGCCGGCGGTCCGCCGGTCCGGACCGCCGGGTCGGCGCGGACGACTGTGTTCATCAGAAGAGGACCTTCGCGACACGGAGCGCGCCCTGCGACCACGGTTCGCGGCTGGTACGCCCGGTCTGCTGGTTCCCGCCTCGGGACCGCTGGGCCTGCCACCACCGGAACGTGCGCAGGAGGGCGTCGGAGTTGGAGTGGCGGGGGGTGAAGCCGAGCCGTCGCCGGACCTTGTCCGTGCTGACGTACGAGTCGGCGAGCAGCTTGTGCAGGAGCCGGTCGTAGACCGGGGAGAGCCTGGCGCGGCGCAGCGTCCGCAGGGTGAGCAGGGCGGGCCGGGCCGGGATCGACACGACCCGCCGTCCGTGGCCGGCGGCGTCGAGGACGGCCTGGACGTCGTCACGGAACGTGCCGAACTGTTCGGCGGCGACGTTGAAGGTGTCGTTGGCGTCGGCGGGGTCGGCGCGCAGGGTGGTGAGCACGCATTCGGCGAGGTCCTCCACCGCGCACATCTGGATGCGGACGTCGCCCCGGCCGAGGACGGGAAAGTGCCGGCCCTCGTCGGCCCATTCGAACAGCATGGCGAACAGGCCCATCCGGCCCGGTCCGAGGAAGGTCTTCGGGCGGAGCACCGGCACGCAGAGTCCGCGCTCCCGGAACTCCTCGGCGACCTGCTCGGCGGCGGCCTTGGCGCGTCCGTAGGTGTCGACCGGCTGCCGGGGGTGCTCCTCGGGGGTGGGCACGAGGGTGGGCAGCCCGTACACGGCGGTGGTGGAGATGTGCACCACGCGGGGGACGCCGGCGTCCCGGGCGGCGGTCAGCACGGTCCGGGTGCCGTCCACGATGACCGAGTGGATCTCGGCGGGGGCGTAGCTCGGCAGCGCGGCGGCGCAGTGCACCACCGCCGCCGCGCCGGCGCACGCCCCGGTCATCGCGTCCCGGTCGCGGACGTCGGCCACGGTGGCGTCGACGCCCGCCTCGGTGGGGGCACGCAGGTCCACGGCGTGCACCGGTACGCCGTCGGCGCGCAGCCGGCGGACGACGAACCCGCCGAGCATGCCGCTCGCGCCAGTCACCACGACCCGCCCGTCGCCTACCACGTCGCGCTCACCTTCTCCTTGACGAAGGCGGTGAGCAGCCGGCGCAGTCCCAGGGCGAGGGTGGCGTCCAGCGCCGTCAGGAAGTACTCCAGGTCGGCCGGCTCCACCATCAGGGTGGGCGCCACCATGAGCGGGTTCTCCACGTTGGGGCTGTAGTAGGTCATGATCCGGTGTTCGCGGTAGAGGTGCGCGATGACCGACAGGGTGATCAGCTTGGTGCCGAACCGGGGATCCCGGCTGAAGCCGGGCATCAGCCGGCCGGCCAGGTCCAGCAGCTTCGGCCCGCTGCTCAGGAACACCCCGTGCAGCGATCCGACCCCGGCGACCCGGTCCACCGCGTCCGGGTGCGCCCGGTGGATCCGCTCCAGGCCGGCGGCGAGGGTCTCCTGGATCCGGCGGGCCCGGCCCGGGAAGTCCTCCTCCACCACCACGTTGACCGCCTCGATCGCGGTCGCGGTCTCCTCACCGAACCCGTAGTAGGTGGTGCTGTGCAGGATCACGTCGGACAGGCGGTCGTACGCCTTGCGGAACAGCCGTTCCCGGGCGGTGTACCCGGAGATCGACGCCTTCCCGCCGCCGAGGGACTTCGAGTAGACCAGGATGTCCGGCAGCAACCCGTCGTGGCGCATGAAGTAGAACAGGCTGCCGGTCTTGCCCCACCCGGTGTACACCTCGTCGAAGATCAGCACGATGTCCTCGTCGTCGCAGAGCCGCCGCAGCTCCCGCAACGCCGACTCCGACCAGCAGCGCAGACTCGACGCCGAGTACGGCTCCACCATCAGCGCGTACACGTCGCAGCGGCCGTCCGGTCCACGGGTGGCCTCCACCGCCGCCCGCACCGCCTCGACGTCCCCGTACGGGTACACCTGCGCGTTGGGCAGCCCCGGGAACCGGAAGTGGTTCTCGGCCGACCCGGTCAGGCTGCCCGCGCCGAGGGTCTTGCCGTGGAAGCTGATGTCGGCCCGCAGGATCGTCTGCCGCCGCCCCTCGTGGTACTTGTACGCCATCTTGATGGCGCCCTCGTTCGCCTCCGCCCCGGAGTTCGGGAAGTACGAGATGTTCAGGTCCCCCGGCAGCAACTCGGCCACGTTGTGACTCAACGCCGCCAGGTACGGGGAGAAGAACGCCTTGTGCACCTCCATCCGCCGCTGCCCGGCGAACCGGGTCCGCGCGGCGAGGATGCGGGGGTGGTTGTGGCCGTGGTTGAGCACCCCCACCCCGCCGGAGAGATCCAGCACCCGGCTGCCGTCCCGCATGTACACCCAGGCGCCCTCGGCCCGGTCCACCAACTCCCGCCCGAAGCCGAAGGTCGTCATCAGCGACACCTGCGACCTGCTGACGTACCGCCGGTAGAGGTCGTGCACCTCCCGGACGGTCAGTTGTTCGCACTCCTCAAGACCGATCAACCTGGACATGTCCGCTCATCTCCCTCATCACTGACGCATCCACTACGGACGATCTCCGGCGGACGACCTCCACCACGGCCAGGGCCACGCCGCCGACCGCCACCTCACCGACGGTGGTGACCAGCCGGCTGGCCACCGCGACCGCCACCGCCGAGGGCACCGGCAGCAGCAACGCCAACGCCCCGGTGAGCACCGCCTCCCGCACCCCCAGGCCGTCGGGCACCACGACCGCCAGCACACCGACCGCCGACGCCAGCCCGAACGCCCCGACACACAGCGGCAGGGCGGCACCGGCGTCGGCACCCATCACCACCGCCAACAGCCACAGGTGCACCCCGCTGACCAGCCAGGACAGGGTCTGCCAGCCGACCGCCACCCGGACCGCCCGACCGGAGACCGACCGGGCCGGGGCGGGCCGGCGCAGCAACCGCAACGCCATCCGGGCGGCGCGGCCGAGCACGTCCGGCCAGCCCATCGCCACCAGCAACGGCGCGGCTGCCAGCGCCAGCCACACCGCCCGGCCGCCCAGCACCTGCGGGCCGGTGAGCAGTCCGACGGTCAGGCCGGTCAGGTTCACCAGGAGCATGCCGAGCGTCCCCGTCACCAGCGTCCGCGTCATCGTCACGCCGTTCGCGGCGGCGACCCTGACCGTGGCGACCACGCCCGGCACCTTGCCGGGGACGTACTTGACGAAGAACCCGACGAAGAAGACCCGTACGACCGCCGTCAGGCTGACCGGCGGGCCGAGTTCCAGCAGGACAGCCCGCCAGGAGAGCATCGCCAGCAGCGGGCCGAGCATCGCCGCCAGCAGGGCGCCGGCGAGCAGCAGGCCGATCCACGTGCGGTCCTGCTGGCGGAGCAGGACGCCCACCACCGACCAGTCCTGGCCGACCAGCGCCCGCCCGACCGCAGCCGTGAAGACCAGGACGAACGCGACCGTGAGCAACCGCCACAGCCAGCGCCGCCACCGCTTCCCTGCGGGGCCCACGGCCGGGTCCCCGCCCCGCCGGGTGTCGGGAGTCATGGCCCGGCTCCCCGCTCCACCAGTACCTCCACGTCTGACCACCGCTTCCTGTCGCCCGGAGCGCGACCGTCGGCCACACCCCGATAGACATCGATGAAGCTAAATGCCGCGGCGATCAGCCCGTCACCACCGCGTCACCACGACGAGCGGACCGGCAGGCGCGGCGCGCACGGCCGGCCCGACGGGGCCGGGGCGCGGAGCGGACACCCCACTCGGGCGGGACGACGGTCGACGATGGCGGTGCCGACACGGTGACGGAACGATGATGATCGATCCTAGATTGCCGGACAGGTCGCTCAGTGAGTCACGTCGAGGCAGGTCGGAATGAGAATCGTCATGGTGTCCACCGGCTCACCACCCGATCCGTTCGGCGGGATCGGCACCTACCTGGAGGGGCTGCTCGGCGCGGTACGGCCCGAGGACGCCGACGTCCACCTGGTGGGCTCGTCCCGGCACCGCGAGCTGCCACGGCTGTCGCGGTACGGCGGGGCGACCGTCCGTCGCGTCCCCGCCACCCTGCCGTGGTCGCGCGCTCCCCTGCCACGATCGCGGCTCGCCATGCTGATCGCGGTCGCCCGGCTGAACCTCGCCGGGGTCCGGTACGCCCGGCGGCTGCGCACCCGGGGGAAGGTCGACCTGGTCGCGGTGCACGACTGGATGTGCGCGCCGGCCGGGCTGGTGTGCGCACTGCTGTTCCGGATGCCGGTGTGCTACCACGTGCACTCCGCCGAGACCTTCCACGGAGACGGCAGCCGGGGTCCGATCGCCGCGCTCGGCCGGCTGCTCAACCGGGCACTGAGCGGGCGGGCCCGGTTGGTCGTGGTCCCGTCGTCGGACACCGTGTCCGCCGTACCGCACCTGGCCGGCCGCCCCGACGTGGTGGTGGTCTCGCACGGCGCCGGGAAGGCCTGGCGGATGGACTGCCCGGACGACGCCGAACGCGCGGTCGTCCGGGACAAGGTCCGCTCGTCGTACGGCATCCCGGAGGGCCGGCGGCTGGTCGTGTTCGCCGGCCGGTACGCCCCGCACAAGGGGGTGACCGAGCTGGTCGAGGCGGTCCGGCGGATGCGGGACGACGGTGTCGACGTCAGCGTCGTGATGGCCGGCACCGGCTGGCCGGACGTCGCCCACGACCAGCGGCTACGCGAGCGGGTGACGCAGCTGGGACTGGACGGGCGGGTACACCTGCTCGGGCGGTACCTGGACACGGCCGAGCTTCGTGACCACCTGGTGGCGGCCGACGCCTGCGCGTTCCCGTCGTCGTACGAGCCGTTCGGCTTCGTCGCCCTGGAGGCGATGGCGCTGCGGGCCCGGACCGTCGTCGGGCCCGGTTTCGACGAGGCCGTGGTCGGCAGCGCCGAGGGCGCCTGCCTGCGCACCGCGACGGTGGAACCCGCCGACCTGGCCGCCGCGGTGCGTCAGGCGCTGGGCGACGACGATCCGGCGCTGGGCGACCGGGCCCGCCGCTACGTGCTCGACCACCACTCCTGGGAGGCGGCGGCGGCCCGTACGCTCCAGGTCTACGCCGAGGCGGTCCGCCGGTGACGTGCCCCGCCGCCGGTGTTCATCGCCGGGTGAGTGGGGTCTCGCGTTCGACGCGGGTCAGCTTCTCCGGGTTACGGACGTAGTAGAGGCCGGTGATGCGGCCGTCCTCGACCCGGATCGCCATGACGCCGTCGACCTCACCGTCCAGGCGTACGACGAGTGCCGGGCTGCCGTTGGCCGTGGTGGGACCGGAGGTGACCACACCCTCGGTCCGACCGAGACCACCGGCGATGAAGCGGACCACCTTCTCGGCGCCGACGATCGGCCGGAGCGCGGCGTGCTTGACGCCGCCGCCGTCGCTGACCAGGACGACCTCCGGTGCGAGCACGTCGAGGAGACCCCGCAGATCCCTGGTTTCGACCGCGCGCTGGAACGACTCCAGAACCGCCCGGGTCACCCTCGGCGAGACCACCTCGCGAGGGCGGCGGGCATCGACGTGCTGACGGGCACGGTGGGCGATCTGGCGGACGGCCGCCGGGCTCTTGTCGACGGCGGCCGCGATCTCGTCGTAGCTGACATCGAAGGCCTCGTGCAGCACGAACACGGCGCGCTCGGTCGGCGACAGCGTCTCCAGGACGAGCATCAACGCCATCGACACGCTCTCGGCGAGTTCGACGTCCTCGGCCACGTCCGGCGCGGTGAGCAGCGGCTCGGGCAACCAGGGGCCGACATACGCCTCCTTGCGGCGTCGCATCGCGCGCAGCCGGTTGAGCGCCTGCCGGGTCGTGATCCGCACCAGGTAGGCGCGCTCGTCACGCACCTGTCCCAGGTCGACCCTGATCCACCGCAGCCAGGTCTCCTGGAGGACGTCCTCGGCGTCGGCCGCCGATCCGAGCAGCTCGTAGGCGACGGTGAAGAGCAGGTTACGGTGGGCGACGAACGTCTCGGTCGCCGGATCGGTGGCGTGGTCGCTCATGTCTCGACCCCTCTCTTACGTCCGGTCCCGGCTAGGCTGCCCGGTCGGCGGTGGCCGGCGCCTCGCCGCGCCTGGCCCGCAACAGCTGCTGGCGCTTGTCGTCCCTGAGCCGCAGGGTGCGCGAACCGGGCTTGCGCGCCTCGTGCGCCAACTGCGTGACGATGTTCCGCACCACCAACTCCTTGAGCCACGCGCCCAGGCGACCGCCGAGGTGCAGCCCGGTGGCGGTGTCGTCCCGGCGGGCGAACTGGAAGACGCCGGCGTGACGCCCCAGGCTGATGCACTGGCCGGCGAACCCGACCTGGACGGGCGCCGGCGGCACGCCCGCGATCCGGCGCAGCACCGTCTCGGCGGCCTGCGGGCCCAGCTGGACCGCAGCCTGGCAGCTCATCCGGAACGGCAGGCCCGACGGTGCCGCCGAGTCGCCGGCCGCGACGATGCGCACGTCGTCCACGCTCGTCAGCGTCTCGTCCGTGAGCAGCCGGCCCAGCGCGTCGGTACGCAGCCCGCTGCGGGCGGCCAGATCCGGCACGCCGAACCCCGCCGTCCAGATGGTCACCCGGCTCGGCAGCTCGCGGCCGTCACCGAGTCGCACGGCATCGCGGGTCACCGCCGTCACCTGCGCGTCGGGACCTTCGATCACGGTCACGCCGAGCTCGGCGAGCCGCCTGGCAACCGAGCGTCGGCCCCGGGGATGCAGGTACGGACCAAGTACCTCGCCGCAGACCAGGGTGACGGTGCGGCCCCCCTCCGCCAGTTCGGCGGCGGTCTCGATGCCGGTCGGCCCGGCCCCGACGACCGTCAACGCGGCCGTCGCCGGGGTGGCGTCGACGACCTGCCGCAGCCGCTGTGCCTCCTCCAGGCTGGCGATCGGACGGGCGAACTCGGCTGCTCCGGGCACCCTCGGGTCGGCGCTGCCGCTGCCCACCGCGTAGACCAGGTAGTCGTAGCGGACCGTGCCGCCGGCCGCCAACGTCACGCAGCGCCCGGCGGCGTCGACGCGGGTCGCGGTGTCGACCACCAGCCGGACGCGCTCGGCCAGGACCTCCCGGAAGTCGACGACCGCGTCGTCGGAACCGCCCACCAGTTCGTGCAGGCGGATCCGCTCGACGAAGGTCGGGCGCGGGTTGATCAGAGTCACCGTCACGTCGTCACGCTGCGTCAGGCGATTGGCCGCCATGACGCCGGCGTATCCGCCGCCGATCACGACGACATCGATGTTCCCGGTCATGGTCTCTCCTCCGTTGCAGGGGTTCGACCTCAAGACACCGGGCGAGCGGTGGTTGTGACAGTGCGTGAGGCAGGTCACGCCGACCGCCCCGGAGCGGCGCGACGACGCGTCGCCCGACGCGTGATCAGGCGGGCCGTCAGGCGGTCGCCCGACGGGTCGTCAGGCGGCGAGGGCGGCGTAGCGGCCGGCGCGCTCCAGCAGACCGTCGTGGCGGCCGGACTCGACGATCCGCCCGTGGTCGAGCACGGCGATCTGGTCCGCGTCGCGGACGGTGGAGAGCCGGTGCGCGATGGTGATGGTGGTGCGGCCCCGGGCCACCTCGTCGAACGCCCGCTGCACGGCACGCTCGGTCTCGGTGTCCAGCGCGCTCGTGGCCTCGTCGAGGATCAGGATGCGCGGGTCGCGCAGCAGCGTACGGGCGATCGCGAGGCGCTGCTTCTCACCGCCGGAGAAGCGGTGCCCCCGCGAGCCGACGACCGTGTCGTACCCGTCGGGCAGCCCGGCGATCAGGTCGTGGATCTGGGCGGCACGGGCGGCGGCCTCGATCTCGGCGTCGGTGGCGTCCGGGCGGGCGTAACGCAGGTTCTCCCGCACCGTGGTGTGCAGCAGGTAGGTCTCCTGGCTGACCACGCCGACGATCGCTGCCAGGTCGGCCAGGCGCAGGTGACGCAGGTCGACGCCGTCGATGGTGATCCGGCCGCTCGTCGGGTCGTACAGCCGGCTCACCAGCGCGGCCAGGGTGCTCTTGCCGGAGCCGGTCTCGCCGACCAGGGCCAGGCCGGTGCCGGCGGGCACGTCGAGGGTGATCCCGGCGACGGCGGCGGTGTCGCTGCCCGGGTAGTGGAAGGTGACGTCGTGCAGGCGCAGGTCGCCCCGGATCCGGCGGGGGTCGACGTCGACCGGCTCGGCGGGGTCGTCCACCTCGACCGGCAGGTCCAGGTACTCGAAGATCCGGGCGAACAGCGCCAGCGAGGCGGTCACCGAGACACCCACGTTGAGCAGGCCCATCAGCGGCCGGAACAGCCCGCCCTGCAACGCGGTGAAGGCGACCAGGGTGCCGATGCTGAGCGTGCCGGCGGTGCCGGGCAGGCCGGCGCTGAGGTAGATGACCGCCGGGATGGCGGCGAACACGACGCTCATCGTGGCCATCCGCCAGCGTCCGGCGAGTTCGGAGCGCAGCTCCAGGTCGACCAGTCGGGCCGACGAGGCGGCGAAGCGCGCGGCCAGGGTGGGGCCGGTGCCGAGGGTCTTGGCCAGGTGCACACCGCTGACCGACAGCCCCTCCTCGACGGTGACGTTCAGGTCGGCGAGTTCGCGCTGGCGGCGCGCGGTGATCTCGCGGCGCAGGTGGGCGACCCGGCGGGTCAGCCAGATGGCCGGCGGCAGCACGACGAGGGAGACCAGGGAGAGCCGCCAGGAGAGCGCGACCATGGCCGCCCCGGTGGCGACCACGGTGGTCAGGTTGGATGCGATCGAGGTGGCGGTCGAGGTGACCACGCTCTGCATGCCGCCGATGTCGTTGGTGATGCGGGACTGCACCTCGCCGGTACGGGTGCGGGTGAAGAACGCCAGCGACTGCCGTTGCAGGTGGGTGAAGACGTCGGTGCGCAGGCGGTGCATGACCTGCTGCCCGACCCGGGTGGAGACCCAGGTCTGCGCCACGCCCAGCACGGAGGTCACGGCGGCGACCACGACCATGCCGGCCACCAGCCAGGCCAGCAGCGGCAGGTCCCGCTCGGGCAGGGCCCGGTCGATCACGGCACGGAGCAGGAAGGGCGAGGCCATGGCGAGCACCGAGGACACCACGATGATCGCGGTGACCGTGGCGAGCGCGCCCCGGTGCCGGGCGAACAGCCCGCCGATGCGCCGCAGCGACACCTGGCGGGCCTGGGTCTTCTCGTCGGCGCTCACCGTGCGGGAGCCGCGGTCGCGGCCGGAGGGGTGGGGTTCCAAGGGGTACGTCCTTTCCGTGGACAATGCTGAGGTTACCTCATCATGAGGGAACAACAGCTCCTGCTGCTACCGTATTCCGGTGACCGGAGACACGGACGGGCCCGAGGACAGCCTCGCCGAGGCGTTCTGGGCGGTGACCCGGCGACTGCGCCACCGCACCCGGGAGGCGCTCGCGCCCTGGGACGTCACGCCCGCCCAGTCCCGGGCACTCGGCATGCTGACCCGGCACGGCGCGCTGCGGCTCAGCACGCTCGCCGAACACCTGCGCATCGCCCCGCGCTCCGCCACCGAGGTGGTGGACGACCTGGAGGCACGCGGGCTGGCACAGCGCCGACCCGACCCGTCGGACCGGCGCGCCACCCTGGTCGCGCCGACCGAGGAGGGTACGCGCGTCGGCGCCGCCATCCACACCGCCCGCCACACCGCCGCCGAGGACCTCTTCGGGCTCCTCCCACCGGCCGACCGGGAGCACCTCACCCGCATCCTGCGTACGCTGCGCGACTGATCGGCCCTGGAAACCGCACGTCACCCAGCGGCCCGAACAGGATCAATGCATTGATGTATTTACATGTGTTAGACATCTCAGGTATGAAGGCGGGAAGCACGTCTCGGTGCTGGTTCCTGAGGAGGAGCGACGATGAAACCCACTCTGCGCCGCCTACGAACGGCGACGGTCGCGCTCGCCGCCTGCACGCTCGGGCTGAGCCTGTTGTCGGTACCCGCCGAGGCGTACTCGGGGCAACCCGTCACGCCGCACTCCGAGCGGGCCCCCGAATCGGACCAGTTCTCGGCCGAGGGCGTCACCACGGTCGGTGAACTCCGCACCGTCGACGGCGCGCTGTCCTACACCCGGGACGGCCGGACCCAGGTCATCCGCCACCCCGGCGCGTCGTACGTGAAGGTGCACTTCAGCTCCCTGCGACTGGCTGACGGCGACTACGTGACCGTGGCGAGCCCGGACGGCCGGGAGAGCTACCGGTACGACCGCCACCTGAACCGGGCGACCGGCTCGGACTACACCACCGACGGTCAGCCGGGCTTCTGGGCGATGTCGGTGGAGGGCGACACCGCCGTGGTGACGCTGCACAGCAGCCGCGCCGCCCGGGGCAGCGCCGCTACCATCGACCGGTTCTGGCGCGGCTACGACCACGCGGAGGTCAAGCAGTACAACTTCTCCACGCAGTCCGTGTGCAGCACCGACGCCCGCCGCGACGTGGTCTGCTACCAGAGCAGCCACCCCAACGAGTACGCCCGGGGCCGGGCGGTGGCCCGCCTGCTGATCAGCGGCGGCGGGATGTGCACCACCTGGCGGGTCGGCAACACCAACCGCATGCTGACCAACAAGCACTGCTTCTCGACCCAGGCCCAGGTCAGCGGCAGCGAGATGCAGTTCAACTACCAGTGCGCCACCTGCGGCGGCAACAACCCCGGCGCCGGCACCAAGGTCAGCGGCGCCACCCTCTACAAGGTGAGCAGTGGCGGCTCCGGCGAGCTGGACTACGCCCTCTACTCGGTGAACAACTTCACCAGCATCCAGACGTTCGGCACGCTGTACCTGGCGACGACCGCCACCGCCACCGGCACCCGGATGTACATCCCCGGGCACGGTGACGGCAGCCCCAAGCGGCTGTCCATCTTCGAGGACACCCAGAACGGCACGGCCTGCACCGTCAAGAACGCCAACTACAACACCTGGAACATCAGCTACAGCTGTGACACCTCGGGCGGCAACTCGGGCTCGCCGGTGCTGAACTCCAGCCACCGGGTGATCGCCCTGCACCACCTCGGCGGCTGCCCGTCGAACCAGGGTGCGAAGGCGCACCTGATCTACAACGAGATCGCCAGCCTGATCGACAACAACGGCTGACACCGTCTGTCGACGACGGGCCGTCGGGGCGTGACGAACGCTCCGGCGGCCCGTCGGCACGCCGTCTCCCCGCACGGCCCAGGGCCGGCCTGCGTCCCGGGCACTGCAGGGGTCCCTTGTTCATCAAAAACGATGAACAAGGGACCCCTGCTACCCGGCAGGCCGACCCGGTCCACAGTGGTCGACGCTTCCTCGACCGGCGTGGACCGGGACACGTGGCAGGGATGCGGCACGCTTTGACTGTGGGGAACCTCCATGAGGGACGACCGATGCGGCCCCTACCGTCGTGGATGATCCTGATCGGGGCGGTCCTGGTGGCTGCCACCACCTGGGCTGCGGTGGAGTGGCTTCAGGGCGGCGTGCCCGTTGACGGCACCCCGCTGGAACGGTCGAAGCTGCGGGTGGAGAGCATCCGTACCGGCCTGACCGTCGGTGCCGGTGTCACCGCCGGGTTCGCACTGCTTCTGGCGTTCCGACGGCAGCAGCTGGCCGAACACGGCCAGCAGTTGGCCGAGCGTGCCCAGCGAGCCACCGAACACGACGCCGGGGAGAGGCGGATCACCGAGCTGTACGTCAGGGCCGCCGAACAACTCGGCTCCGAGAAGGCCCCGGTACGCCTCGCCGGCCTGTACGCCCTGGAACGCCTCGCCCAGGACCATCCCGCCCACCGGCAGAGCACCGTGGAGGTGGTCTGCGCCTACCTGCGCATGCCCTACACCCCACCCGACGACCACGCTCCCGCCGACACCGACACCGACACCGAGGCCGACGCCCCGGACCGGCCAGCCAAGGAGCCGCGCGAGGAACGTCAGGTCCGCCTCACCGCCCAACGTGTCCTCGCCCGACACCTGCGACCCGAGATCCGGGACGGACACCCCGACCCCCGGTACTGGGGCCCGGACATCGTCCTGGACCTCACCGAGGCGACCCTCGTCGACCTCGACCTCGCCGGATGCCACCTCCACGATGCCGCCTTCAGCAGAGCGACCTTCAGCGGCGACACCTCGTTCGACGGGGCGACCTTCAGCGGCGACGCCCGGTTCGACGGGGCGACGTTCAGCAGCCTCACCCGCTTCGGTGGGGTGACGTTCCGCGGCGACGCCTCGTTCGACAGGGCCACGTTCAGCAGACACGTCTGGTTCGTCGGTACGACCTTCGGCGGCAGCGCCTGGTTCGACCGGGCCACCTTCCACGGCGAAGCCTCGTTCGACCGGACGACGTTCGGCAGCACCACCTCGTTCGTCGGTACGACCTTCGGCGGCACCGCCTGGTTCGACAAGGCCACCCTCAACGGCGACGCCTCGTTCGACCGGGCGGTTTTCGACGGTGACGCCTGGTTCGTCGGAGCGGCGGCCCGCAGCATCGCCTGGTTCGGTGCGGCGACGTTCCGTGCTGACGCCTGGTTCGGTGGAGCCACCTTCGACGGCGACGCCTGGTTCGGCGAGGTGCGGTTCTCCTCGCTGCCCGACTTCGGTGGTGCCGTGATCCACGGCGGCACGCCGTTCGAGGGGGCGACGCTCGACGGGGCAGGCTACGACGGGCCGCCGGGTGCCGAACAGCCGTGAGCGGTCGCCGGACGACCGACCCGGCCGCCGACGTCCCCGGTGGCCGGGGTGCCCCTCACGGTAGCTGGCGCTGGACGAGCCGGCTGGTCAGGAACGGGCTGGGCGTGCCGTGCCAGAACACCGCCAGTTCGTCGCGGGGCCGGGTGGCGGCCACGAAGAGCAGCGACCGGTCCCGCTGGCGCTCGCGCTGGTAACGCTTGGGGTCGGTGTTCCGGTACCGACTGATCGCCTGGCGCGGCACCAGCCCGTCGCTGACCGCAGCGATGATCATGCGCTGGTACTCGAGGCCCTTGAACCGGTGCATGGTGCCGACGTGGACGCCGTCCGGCTGCTTCGGACCGTCCGGGCCGATCTCCACGGCCGGCAGTCCGTCGGCGGCCAACCGGTCGACCACGTCCGCCGCGAGTTCCCTCGTCGGCACACAGACGGCCACCGAGCCGTCGGCCGGGTTGCCCCAGGCGCGCAGGTGCTCGGCGACGAGGTCCAACTCCTGGGCCCAGCTCACCGCGCCCCGGAACACCGGTCGGCCGCCACGCAGCAGGGAACGGTAACCGGCCAGGTCCTCCTCGCCGCCGTCCAGGTCGTCGTACACCTCCCCGGTCATGATCTCCAGCGCGTCGGCCAGGATCTGCCGGGTCGTGCGGTAGCTCAGGGTGAGCCGGGACGACCGGCCCCGGATGTTGACCCCGAGGCTGCCGAGGGTGACCTGGTTGTCGTAGATGCGCTGGTGGGTGTCGCCGGTGAGGAACATGTCGTCCCGGCCGGGGGCGACCATGCCGCGCAGCATCTTCCAGTGGGCCGCGCTGAGGTCCTGTGCCTCGTCGACGACGACGTGCCGGTAGCGGGGTCGGCGGAAGCTGCCGGAGGACTCGGTGGTGGCGGCCAGCCGGTCCATCTCCAGGCGGGCGGCGCGTTGGGCGACCTGCCGCCAGGTCCAGACGCCACGGGCTTCGAGCCAGCTGGTGAACCGCTCGGTGAGCTGCCAGACCTGGTCCCGCTCGACCCGGGTGAGGCTCCGGCCCCGGTTGGGACGCCGGGCCCTGAAGTACTCCGAGCGGGAGTTGAGCACCTGGCCGAGGATCACCTGGGTCCACTCGGCGGCGAGGAACTCCGCGTCCCAGCCGGACTCGCCGGTCTCGAGGAGGAACTCGGTCCACAGCTCGGGGACCCGGTTGTCGTCGACGACCCGCCGGCTGCCACCCGCCTTCGCCTCGGTCACCACCCGACTAGCCAACCGGTCGATGTTGACGATGTCGACCCGGGCCACCAACTCCTGACCGCCGAGGGCCAGCAGGCGGGTACGCAGGTCGGCGGCGAGGTTGCGGTTGAAGGTGGTGAGCAGGATGGGCCGGTCGGTGCCGGGCGGCAGCCGTCGGGCGAGGTGGGCGACCCGGTGCAGCGCGACGATGGTCTTGCCGGTGCCCGGGCCGCCACCGACCCGGGCCGGGCCGTTGTAGCTCTTCTCGACCAGCTTGCGCTGGGTGGGATGCAGGAAGATCTGCCACCGCTCGAAGGTCTCGCCGATGATCGCCTGCAACGCCTCGTCGTCGGAGGTCACCTGGGTGGCCGGTCGCGCCACGGCCGCCTCGAAGTCCTCCGGGTCGACCGGCTCGTCGGCGCGTACCGGGTCGGTGACCTGCTGGCGTACCTGGTCGTAGGGGACGCCGTCGAAGAGCGCGAACAGCACGTCGGTGGTGAGCTGCGGTGCCCGGTCGAGCAACGCCAGCAGTTCACCCTCGGTGGTGAGGTCCCGGATCTGCGGCAGCAGCGGCTCGGCGACGCCCAGTTCCAGCAGCTGGGCGTCGGTGTACGCGGCGAAGAGCGGCTGCGGCGCGGACGTCGACCCGGCGTCCGGCGGTACGACCCGGCCGACGATGCTGTCGCCGACCGGGGTCAGGTCGACCACCTCGATACCGCCGGTCACCCGGTTGATCCGGTACGCGTACCGGGACAGGTCGTCGTACACCTCGCCCCGGTGCTTGACCGCGACGAGCAGGTAGTCCCGGTCGGCGATGTGCAGCAGCAGCGCCCGGTAGTCCTGGTTGACCCGGGCGGACATCAGCCGGGAGTCACCGTGCAGCGGTTTCAGTTTCAGCCCC
This sequence comes from Micromonospora sagamiensis, assembly GCF_014680085.1. NCBI lineage: Bacteria > Bacillati > Actinomycetota > Actinomycetes > Micromonosporales > Micromonosporaceae > Micromonospora > Micromonospora sagamiensis. The sequence continues at coordinate 150,599 of NZ_AP023438.1, forward strand.
GGGTTGCCCGGGTTGTGGCGGAACTTGTGCATGAACTCGTAGACCGCGCCGATGTCGGCGCGGGTGAGTTTCATGACCTCCTTGTCGGCGCGGTCCAGCATCCGCAGGGTGGCCCCGGTGCTCATCGGTTCTCTCCCCCACTCGGCTCGGTGAGCTGGGCCGCCAGCTCGTCGACGGACCACTCCCGCGCGGTCCGGGCGTGCCAGCCCGCCTCGGCGTACGCCCGGTCACGGTCCTCGGTCTCCGGGTCGCCGGGCGGGCCGGTGAGCACGACGGCGAGCCGCTGCTCCGGCCAGGCGAGTTCGGCGGGCCAGGCGTCGTCGCCGAGTTCGTAGCCGACGATCGGTGCGGGCAGGTTCTGCCGCGCGAGGTGCTGGACGAGCGACGTCAGGGTGCTCTCGTCACGGTCCAGGTACCGCAGCACCTCCTGCCAGGGCGACTCGTCGTCGACCGGCCCCGGCTCGGCCGGCACCGGTTGCGGCAGCACGCCGAGCCAGCCGGCGGTCTCCTCGTCGAGGGGCAGCTCGCGCCGTGCCAGGGCCAGTCCGGTGCCTTCGGTGACCGCCAGCGACGCGGGGTCGAAGGCGTCCAGGGTGGAGGCCGCGAGCTGACCGGCGTCCCCGCCGCCACCGGTCAGGAACTGGATGACGTTCCCCCAGGTCAGCCAGGCTGCCCAGCGCTGCTTGTGGCCCGCGCCGGCCAGCGCGGCCGGCAGGTCGTCGAGAACGGCGAGAGCCGACCAGGTCGGCAGCGGCCTGCTGCGGCTGTCCACCACGATCGTCACCGGGCAGTCCGCGTTGTCCCGGGCCCGAGCGACCATGATGTGCCGTGCGGTCGGCGCGGGTAGCGGCTCGCCCCGCAGCGCGGCCGACAGGCGTGGCGCGACCCCGGCCGAGTCGGTGGCGGTGTGGTCGCGGGCCTGCTTGAGCAGCCCGGCCAGGGTCGCCTCCGCCCGGCGCTGCCACCGCACGGGATCGGGGTCGGCGAGGAAGCGCAGCAACTGCTCGACCGGGTTGGTCCAGACCGCCTCCTCCAGCTCGGCCGGGTCCGCTCCGGGGAGGAACTGCCGGTACCGCTCCCGGGCCGTCTGCTTGCCGACCCCGCCGTACGGTGTCCAGCGCCCCGACCCGTCACCGCCGCCCCAGGTCTTGACGTCGTCCCAGGTGGCGGCGAAGACCAGGAAGCCGTGGGCGCGCAGGCGGGCCCGCTTCTCGGCGTCGTCGGCGAGACGGTTGCACTGCGGCGCGGCGTGGTACTTGTACCCGTCGAGGTACACCGCCACCTCGGGGGACGGCCCGTCGAGGCGCTTGAAGTGCACGTCGGGCCGGGTGCCCCGGACCGTGTTCTGCAACTTCATCTGCCAGTGCGTGACGGCGTGCCCGTTGTCCCGGACGAACCGCAGGTCGGCGATCCGGGCACCGTCGTGGTCGCGTCGCCGGTCGATGCGCAGCCCGGAGTCCGGCCGCTCGCCGAGGGCCAGCAGCTTGGTCAGGAACTGCAACTCCAGCTCGCTCTCCACCTGGTGGATCAGCGAGATCTCGTCGGTCCGGGTGCCCTCCTGGACGTCCCAGCCGTCCAGGAGCCGGTCGAGCATGCCGAGCGCCTCGTCCCGGCTCATCAGGGCGAAGTGCTCGTTGCGGGCGTACCGCAGCAGGCAGCGGTGGCACACCGGTTTGGCCTCGTGCCGGCAGTCGCACTCGGCGATGCGCTGTCGGGCCAGTTCCAGGACGGTACGGAACTCCTCCGGTCTGGCGAGACGGTGCAGGTAGCCGGTGCCCTGCGGCTGGGTGTCGTACACGACGACGAAGTTGCGGGTGCCGTCGCTGTGCCCGTCGGGCATGGTGGCCGGGACGGCCTGGAGGTGGGCGGGCTCGCCGCCGTACTGGGCGGCGATGCCGAGCCGGACCGCGGCGGCGAAGGACAGCAGCCGTTCCCGCACCATCGCGGTCGCCGCCGGGATGAGGATGCGCAGCGCCTCGGTCTCCAGCTCGTGGGCCAGGATCAGGTCCACGTGGGTGTCCGGGCCGGGCGTCGACCGCCGGTACGGGCACCAGGGCCGGTGGTGCTCGGCACCCGGTACGACGGTCGCGCCGGAGGCCTGCGCGGCGAGCTGCTGGCCCGCCGTCGGCAGGCCGTCCACCGTGGTGCCGCCGCACGAGGTGCAGGTGTGGAACCGGTTGATCCGCACCTCCTCCCCGGCGAAGAGTTCGGCGGCCCGGTCGTAGCGCTGGGCGCCGAGGTTGAAGTGTCGGATCATGGCGTGCCGGCTGTAGTCGACACCGAACGTGTCGCGCGCGTGCCGCCACGACGACCCGACCCGGGCGGGGTCGACGTCGACCGCGACGGCGGTGGCGTAGAAGCGCCGTTTCCGGTCGTCGTTGTCGTCCCGGATGCGGGCGTCGTCGCGCTTGTCGCGGCTGTGCACGCGGGTCGGCCGGAGCACCTGGAACAGTCGGCCGTGGTCCGCGATGCCCCGGTCCGCGCAGCGCGGGCACGCACTGGTGTCCTCCTTGGCCAGGTGGGTCCGCACGTACCCGCACTGGGCGCAGACCCGCCACTGCTCGTACGCGGGCCGGTCGGCCGGGCCGACGTCGAGTCCGGAGATCTCGTGCTGGTAGCCCCGCACGTAGTAGCTGTTGCCGGGGGCGAGTTCGACCAGCGCCGGGCGGGCGGGGCGGGCGTACTCGCGCAGTTCGGTGTGGAACCGACGGTCGCCGTCGGTCTGTTCCTCCCAGGTGAGGGTGGCCTCGAGGTCGGTACTGCTGTCGATGAGCGCGTAGTTCGGTAGCAGACCGAACTCGACCAGGGTGCCGTGGGCGGCGGCGGCGCTGATCTCGCGCAGGCGGCGACGGACCGCGCCCTCCTCCGCCTTGAGCATCCGGATCTCGCGGGCGTGGTCCGGGTCGCTGGGCACCAGGCCGCCCCGGGCCCGGCCGATCTCGTGCAGACGACGCCGCAGGTCGGCCAGGCGTTCCTCCCAGGTCTCCTCGGCCTCCTTCACCCGGTGCCGGATGCCGTCGACCGCGAACTGGCGAAGCTGCTCGGCGGCGGCCGGCAGGACCCGCCCGCCGAACAGCGCCAGGAAGTCCGCCACCAGCCGGACGCCGTCGCGGCTGCCGGCCTCGGCGAGGTGGGTGAGCCAGCCGCTCGGGCCGAACAGGACGTGCGCCCTCCGGGGCATCGGCAGCACCCCGGGCAGCCGGCCGCGCGCGGCGGAGTCGATCAGGTGGGCCAGGTACTGCCGGCGCAGGATCTCCACGGCGGAGAGGAAACAGCCGGGCGGCACGATCTGCCCGGCGATCATGTCCCTCGGCTCGGTCAGGTAGTAGCGGTCCCGCTCGCTGCGGCCGACCAGGGTGAGGACGAGGGCGTTGCCGCTGCGCCGACCGGCCCGACCGGCCCGCTGCACGTAGTTGGCCGGGCCGTGCGGCAGCGACGCCAGCACCACCGCGGAGAGCGCGCCGATGTCGATGCCCATCTCCAGGGTGGGCGTGCAGGACAGCACGTTCGGGTCGGTGTGCCGGCGGCCCTGGCGGAACTGCTTCTCCACCGTCTCCCGCTGGGCGCGGGTGAGCATGCCGGTGTGCTCACCGGTCACCACCCGGAAGACCCGGCCGCCCAGGTAGAGCCGCCGGTAGTAGTCGTCGGGGGCGGTCTCGTCGGGGGCGGGCCGCAGCCGCCCCCGGCAGCGGTACTGCCGGCACGGGTGACCGGTCCAGTCGGCGACCCGGTCGGGGTGCTCGGTCTGCTGCCAGTGGCAGGTGTCGCAGCCCACCCCGGCCGCACCGGCGGCGGCGTCGTCGAGCCGGGTGACCCGCAGGTGGCCGGGCATGAGCCCGTACACCCGGTTGCCGTCCTCGGTGTCCCCGGCGGCGACGATCCCCTCGGCCGCCAGGGCGGGCAGGAGCTGCCCCAGGTAGCCGGCGGTCGCGCCGAGGTCCATCCCGAGGCAGCGAGCCGTCCAGTCCTGGTACCAGTTGCCGCGCCCGGTCAGCGTGTCGAACTCGGAGCGGGACTTCGGGGTGGCGAGCAGGAACGCGGGCGCGGACAGCCCTCGCGGGAAGGCGGGCATGCCGGCCGGGCGGCCACCCCAGACCTGCCACCGGGTGCCACCCCGCCGCAGGTACGGCACCAGCCACTCGTGGTAGACCGCGCCCCGGGTACGCAGCCGCTCCAGCAGCCCCCGGAGGAAAGCGAGGTAGCGCCGGTCGTCCGGGGGCGTGCCGTCGAGCTGCCCCGGGCCGGTGAGGTGGATGTCCCGGCAGATCGCGGTGGCCCGCCCGGGGTCGTCGAGGGCCACCTCGACGGCGACGCTGCGGGTCAGCTCCAGCGTGCGGCCCTGGCGGGAACGCAGCCCGGTCTCCAGGACGGTGGCGAAGACGAGCCGCTCACTGATCAGCGACCAGGTCTGCCGGCTGCCGCTGTGCTCCCCGGCGAGCAGGCTGTCGACGCCCGGCTGGTCGTACAGGTCCGGCGGGACGACGGTGGAGAGGATCTCCGGCCGCGCGGCCTCCGCCACCATCCGCGCCACGAGGTCGTCGAGCCCCACCGACTCGCCGGGCGCGAGCTGGCCGGCGAGCAGGGTACGCAGGGAGAACGCGTACGACCGGTTGGCCACGAACCCGGCCCGGTGCGCGGCGTCCTGCACCGAGTCGTTGAACAGCAGGGTCTTCTTCTCCTGCTCGTCCAGTTCGCCGCCGGTGAACAACTGGGTGATCGCCACCGAGGCGAGGGTGGCCAGCCCGGCACCGAGGAAGCGCATCCCGTGGTCCAGTTGGCAGGACGGGCAGCGGTCCTTCTCGGCCGCGTCGATGCCGGTGAGGTCACCGAGCACGACGATCGCGTCGTCGCTCGGCTCGCGGTCGCGCTGCTCGTCGAGGGGGCGTACCCGCCGGCCGTGTTCCAGGACCAGCAGGCCGGCGGGGCGCTGCCGGATCTCGTCGGGGGTCGCGGCGATCAGCGCGCGGACCCGGCGCTTGTCCCGGCCGACGCTGGCCCGGTAGATCTTGTCCGGGTCGGTCTCCAGCTCCTGCGGCTCCCGCTCCGGCGACAGCGCCATCCAGCCGGAACGGCCGCAGTGCCGGCAGTAGACGGCGGGCAGGCGCGGGTAGCGGTTGTCCGCGACGACGACGTCACCGGCCGGCGCGTACGGGTCGGGTTCCCGGGGTGCCTCCCCGTACCAGCCGAACGCGGGCTGGTGGGAGGTGCCGCGCAGCAACCGGGAGACGGCGCGTACCCACAGGTGGGTCTCGATGTTCAGCAGCGGACGGCCCGGCGCCTGCGGATTCTGCGCCATGGACAGCAGCCCGACGAACCGGGCCAGGGCCTTCGCGGTGACCTCGGGTCGGGTCCTCATCGCGCTGCCCCAACCGGTGGCGTTCTTCCGGGGCAGGACGTCGATGATCTCCTCAAGGGTGCCCGGCCGCGACTGGAGCGAGTCGAGCACCGCCTTGGTCAGCGGGTGCTCCCGCAGCAGCGCGCCGAGCCGGGTCGGGTCGTCGAGGCAGCGCTCGCCGACCACCAGCGCGGCGACCTCGGCCATCATCCGCTCGGGGTCGCGGTCGTCGAGGGCGGCGAGCTGCTCCGGCTCGGGCAGCGGCAGGTTGAAGTTCTGCCGCCGGACGAACTCGCCCGGCTCGTAGCGGTCCTCCCCCACCAGCGACGCGGGGTCGAAGGCGACCCCGAAGACCTGCTCGGCGACCTCCCGGATGGCGGTCCGGCCGTCCCGGCCGCCGCCCTCACCAAGGGTGGCCGAGGTGGCGACCGGGCAGATCGTTCCCAACGGTCGCCCCGGCTCGGCCAGGCCGAGCGCGGCGGCGAGCCGGCGCAGCAGCATCGCCACGTCGGTGCCCTGCGCGCCGTCGTAACTGTGGAACTCGTCCAGCACCACGTACGCCGGCTCGGCGTCGACCCAGAGCGGCAGGTCGTCGGCGCGCTGGAGCAGCAGGTCCAGCATCTTGTAGTTGGTGATCAGGATGTCCGGCGGGGTGCGGCGCATCTCCGACCGCCTGGTCAGCACGTGCGGGTACTCGACCGCCGCCACGTCACCGATGTAGAGGCCGGCGGTCACCCCGGCCAGCGCCGGGTCGGAGAGCAGCTCGTTGATCCGCTGCGTCTGGTCGGTGGCGAGGGCGTTCATCGGGTAGAGCAGGATCGCCTTGATCCCGGCCCGGCCCCGCCGCTTCTGCCGCCGGCAGTGGTCCAGCACCGGGATCAGGAATGCCTCGGTCTTGCCGGAGCCGGTGCCGGTGGTGATCAGCGTCGGCTCGGCCACGCCGTCCTTCGTGGACAGCCGGGCGAACGCCTTCGCCTGGTGCAGGTAGGGCGTGAAGTCCGCCGGGGCCCAGTCCAGGCAGGCCCGCCAGTCACCGTCGGCCGGGCGGAAGGGGGTGCGGATCCGCAGGTACGGCCCACGGAAGATGCCCTGTTCCGGGTGGGAGAGGAAGCCCTCCAGGCCCTGCCGTACGTCGTCCTCGGTGAGCCCGAAGGTGGTGGTGAGGTACTGGGTGAGGGTGCGGCGCAGCGTGTCGGCGGCGATCGTCGGCCTCATACGCGAATCACCGGCGCATGCTACTTCACGTCCTATGTAGATCACCCGACGTCCATGATTGACAGTTCGGAATCTCTAGATCACTCTGGGTGCCGACACGGGTAGCGGAGCGTACAGCGGGGTGGCAGTGAACTTCGATTCGCTCATCACTGAGCTGGGGACCCGGTCGAGCCTCACGGTCGAGTCGTCCGACGAACTCGTCGACTACGTGGACGCTGCCGCACAGAAACTGGGTGAAAAAAGCGAGGCGTTCGCGTACCGGAAGAAGCTGCTCCCGGTGCGGCCGCCGCTCCCGCTCACCACCACTCCGGCCGAGGTGCTGCACGAACTCGGCATGGCGACGACCTTCCTGGGCGCGTCGCCACTGGCCCAGGTAGCCCGGCACTGGGCGCAGGTCCGGTACTGCACGACCCTCACCACACTCCGGCACGGGGGGCTCGCTCTGTCGCACGTCACAGAAGACGTGGTCTACCACCACAAGGTCACCCAGTCCGAGCAGTTGGGCATCGGGCTGGCGCTGGTCGTCGCGAAGGCGGTGCTGCGGGATACCCACCCTGGCTGGCAGTTCCGACCGGTCGACGCGGAGGTGGCGCTCAAGACGGGCTTCATCAAGGACGTCGGCGCCGTGAAGAGCCGGGACGACACCAAGAAGCGGCCGGACTACTTCCTGGTGGGACACCGAACGCGGGGCCGGCGCAGCCAGTTCAAGGTGTACGTGCTGGAGTGCAAGGGCACCCACGACACCATCGCCTTCACTCACAGGCAGCTCGCGAAAGCCTCTCTCCAGGTGGAGGCACTGACGGTGGGTGGGATCGTGCCACCGTCGCTGATGGTGGCGTCCCGGTTGACGAAACAGGGCATCACCTCGTACGTGCTCGACCCACCCGGCGAGGACGAGCTGTGGTCGGGATCCAACCGAGACATGGACGAGCTGCTGAGCGCCATCCCCGACGAGCCGAGCTGGCGGGCGCGTCGGGCCGTACCCCCACAGTCACCCGGCACGGCCCCACCCACCTCAGCCAGCGGCGGTTCCGGCCAAGGCGGGGGTAACGTCGCGCCCGGCGCACCCCGGGTCTTCGACGTTCCGGAGGAGCGTCGAGGCTGGTTCACCCAGGTCTTGACGCGAGCGGCGGCCGCCGCCACGTTGCTCTTCGCCGGAGACAGCGCGACCGCACGCCACTACACCACGCCCCGGCAGCGCGGTGATGCCAGCGATGCGCTTCTCGACGCCGACGCCACGTGGACACAGAGCACCGCGATGTCTCTTCCGTTGCCCAACGGGCTCCGGCTGGAAGGCACGCGATTCCGCACACCGCTACGGGACGGGATGGTGCTGGAGGTCTACCGGGGCGTGGAGAAGCGGCTATACGGTTACCTCGCCGAAGGCCAGGTCGGGAAGTACCTGCGCGCCGCGCCGCGGGTCCACGAGCGTTGGCACGGCAGGCAGATACCCGGTGCCGTGCTCTCGGTCGGGCGCGACGGCACCGTGCTCGTCGCACGCATCACCAACGAGACACGGCATCGCTGGCGTCGGGTACACGAACCTTACTGACCCGGTCCGTCGCGCTACAGCGCGCTTCGCGACCAGCCAGCTTCCCGCCGAAGAAACCCGTCCCGAGACGAGAGCTCCCGACCCGGCACCCGGACAGCGGGGCCGATCCGACGAAGGCGTGCTCGCCGACGAGCGGGCGACACTCGGAACGCTGCCGCCGCAGCTTTACCAGGCAGCAGGCCGGCACGATGCCGGCGTGGGCGCATCCCGGACCTGGTCGTATGGAGCAAGCCTCAGGCGGACGGCGTCTGGCTGCCGGTCGCCGACGTGCTCCTCGTCGTCGAGATCGTCTCGCCCGGCTCCGAGGGCGTGGACACGGTGACCAAACACCGCGAGTACGCCGCCGCCGGTATCCCGCAGTACTGGGTGGTCGACCAGGACCAAGCGCAAACCGTGACCATGCACCACCTGGACAGCAGCGACCAGTACGCGGTGCGCGCCACCATGCCACTCGCCTGGGTGCTCAACACCAGTCCGGCGGAGCACGGTAGGGGCTCTACTGGACGCTATCGCGCCGCGCGCAGTTTGCGGAGGTAGGTCGCGGTGAGCGCGACGGCGCGGTCCTCGTCGCGGGACAGGTCGGCGAGGGCGCGGGACGCCGGGACACCCGGAATGTCCCCGAGCGCCTGGGTGAGCCGTTGCCGCGCGGACGCCTCGACGGAGCCGTCGGCCAGGCAGGCGACGAGCCGGGTGGCGATCCGGTCCGCCAGCGCCGGATCACCGGCCAGCGCGCGTAGCGCGTCGGCGGCGTCGGCGTCGTTCGTGCCCTCGACGATCATGTCGAGGAGGGTCGGGACCGCATCGGCCACGCCGCGTGCCCCGAGCGCCAACGCCGCACACCTGACGACCACGAGGTCCGGGTGGGCGAGGGCGTCGCGCAACAGTGCGGTGGCCGTACCGTGGGGGATCTCGGCGATGGACTGGACGGCGCGTTCGCGTACGTCGGCCTCTGGTGCGGCCAGGCCCTCGGCGAGCAGTGCCAGCCCGGCGTCGCCCGACTGCGCCAGGGCCCAGCGCAGCGCCCCGGCGACGTTCGGGTCCGGCTCGCGCAGCACCGCTTCGACCAGGGCGTTCACCGGCACCGGGGCCTTGCCGACGGAGGACAGGGCCGCGCGTTGACGCTTCCCGGCGCTCTCCGATCCCAGGTCCTGGAGGAGCGCGACGGTCTGGAGGACGTCCTCCCAGTCGGCGGGTTCGGCGGCACCGATCCGGCGGAGTCGGGTGAGCAGTTCCCTTTCCCGCGCGATGCGCTCCCGGGTCTGCGCGACGAGGTCGTCGACGTGCGCCGAGGGCGTGAAGTCGGGGTCGTCCAGCGCCCGCCCGACGTCCCGCAGCGACAGCCCCAACGATCGCAGGATCTCGATGTGGAGGATCCGCCGGATGTCCTCGCGGGAGTATTCCCGGTAGCCGGCACCGGTGCGACCGGTGGGTCGCACCAGGCCGAGCGACTCGTAGTGCCGGAGCATGCGGGCGCTGACCCCGGAGCGTCGGGCCACCTCACCGATCCGCACGGTCGGTCACCCCTCCTGGCCGGTCGGGCCGAGGGCCACGACGCGTTTCGCCTCCTCGACGGCGAACTCGAATCCGGCGTCCGGGTCACGCAGCAGCCGTTCGGTGGCGACGGCGTGTTGGCGTACCCGGGGGTCGGGGTGCGTCGTGGCGGCGCACAGGACCGCCTCGGCCGGCTCACCGAGCGCGACCAGCGCCCGGCTGAGACTCAACTGCGTCTCCCGTCCGCCGCGCCCGAGCTGCGTGGCCAGCGTCGCGGCCAGGCCGGGTTCCCCACCAACGGGTACGAGGACGACGGCGGCCCGCCACGCACTGCGCGCCACCTCGTCGTCGGGGTCGGTGAGCAGGGCGCGGGTGATCGCCGGCCACGCCCGCCGGTCCCCGATCTTGGACAGGGTGTGCAGCGCCTGACTGCGGGCCCGGGTACCGGCCGAGCGGAGTTCGCCGACGAGCGCCGGTACGGTCACCGACGCCGGGTGGCGGGTGAGCGCCCAGGTGAGCGCCTCGCGTACGAAGAACTCGGGTTCGGTCGCGCACCGCTGCATCAGCGGGTCGACGTACCGTCGGTCCGGGGTCGTGCCGAGGGCCAGCGCGGCCCGCAGCCGCACCGACGAGCTGCGGTGCGCCACCCCTCGGAGGGCTTCCGTCTGGTTGGTGTCCTCGGTCGGGACGGTCATCGACACCACCTCCTTCCCGCCCAGTGAAGACCTTGCCACGGTGTCAAGGTCAAGCAGCGGCGGCGGACGGTACGGCGTACCGCCCGCCGTACGGTTCGGGAGCCGCTCCGGGCTGCGCGCGCGTGCCGGCGGCATCCGCGACGACCGGCCGGGTATGTTGGCCCCTGCAACGGAGCTGCGCACCGCCCTGGGAATGGTTCTGACCTGCCCGAACTCTGACAGAGCAGGAGGTCCCGTGCAGTTGTCACAGGTCCTGGACGTGGTGGAGGCTCTCCACCGCGCCGCCGAGCATCCGGACGTCACCGACATCACGCGGTACGGACGGGACTCGGAGCCAGGTGGCCAGTCGCCCGGCGGCGTTCGGGTGTGGTACCGGTCCGGGTCGTCGCTCATGCTGTGGGGGGCGGTACCGCCACGCGACGCCAAGCCGGTGCCGCTACCCGACGAGATGCCACCGCTTCGGCTGCGGGCGGCTCGCGGGCTCGTCTTCGCCCACCAACTCCTCGACGTCGCCCGCCCGGAGCAGTTCAGCGGGTGGGAGCTGTGCCGCCAGTCGGGCTGCGAGGTGCCTGTGGCCGCCGCGCTCCGGGTCACCGCCCGCGACGGGTCCGTTGTCTACCTGCGGGGCACCTCGGCGTGCGGGCAAGGCGCCGAGCCGGAACAGGACCCGTACCCGGAGTACCAGATTCCTGAGGGAGTTCACGCTCGGCACTCCGGTCGCTAGCGCGGCAGTGCGATCGCCGACAGCTCTGTCTCCGACGTTCCGTACCGAGAGTTGTAGCTCGCGAGTATGGACGCCTCGAGCACGTCCACATCGACATCCTCCGTCGTGCGCGGAGAAGGCTCGCCGAGCGAATGCTCGTAGTTGAACACCACGACATCGAGGTGGATGTCTCGCTTGAGCCTGTGGCCGGCGAGTGTTTGCAGAAGGACAGCGGAGATCGCCGGGTAGGGCGTGAACTCCGGATTGGCGAGCCATTCCCTCAGCTCCGCCTCGGGAACGCTGAAATCAACCCCGGCGCCCGCGAGCGCGTGCAGGGTGTCTTCGACGATGAGCGGCTGCCGCACGTTCCCGGGTGCCTCACCGGTGACGGTGATGGGTCCCCGCCAAATCCGGTCCGATTCCTCACGCCAGAAAAGGTCAAACCCGCGCTGATCATGACGGCGCGCGATGACTTCGAGATTGCCGTCCTCGCCGGTGCCGAAGCGGCTCTGGATCATCGAGACCTCGTCGTAGAGAGCTTCCCCGAACTTGGTTCCGAACGACCACCCGCTGTCCAGTTCAGGGGTGTCGCCGTGGTCGCCGTTCTCGCGCCAGAAGTGCAGCAGACCCCCAGCCTTCGCGGGAGCCACGACCTCGAGGTTGCCGTACTCGGCGTCGTCACCGAAGAATCCGCCGATCTCGCCGATCTCATCCAGGCCGTAGTCGGCCTGGATAATGGCTGGGCGCCCTCGGAAAGGACGCAGCTCGTGCCCGAGCGGCGTGGGAAGTGTGAGCGACGTGGCGTCGATCCACAGCTGCCCGGTGCTCGCCCCAGGGCTGTTCCGGGTGTACGACCACTCGAGGATGCTCAACGCTCCCTCGGTCGAAACGCCGGCCACGAGAATGTCCCCGGAGACGATGTCGAACTCCACGCTCTCGCGCATCTCCTTCCAGCCGGCGGAGGTCGTGATGTTCCTCAGAGTCGTCAGCGCCAGCCCCAGGCCGACGAAGTCCCTGTCTCGAAGGATGGCGCTCGAGATGGAGCTGAAGACGGGAGGACTGCTGATCTGCTCCCAGCCGTTCGGCAACGTGGATCCCGAGCCGAGAGGATTGGGACGTTCCTCGTTGCGCCGGCGGAACATGTTGAACCCGCCGCCCTTCGAGGGGATCACGGCGAAGAACTCACTCGGACCATGAGCGTCGAGGTCGAAGAAGAACCCCGACCCCTTGAAGCGTGCACCGGAATAGGCCAGCGCGGGAACGCCCTTGGCCTGCGTGACGACAGTCGCGGCCTGAGTCCATCTGAACGTTCCGCCGTTCTCCCGCCACCAGTGCTCGGCGTCACCGTTCTCGGCCACCGCGACGACCTCGAGATTGCCGAGCCGGCCCTCGAACGCCCGGAAGTCGGACTCGATCACCGAGGCCCCTTGATACCGGCCCCTGCCGAAGATGGTCGGCCCGTGCCATGGCATGGCGGGATCGTCGTTATTCCGCCAGAAGTGGGCCAAGCCGCCGTCGGGCCACGGTATGACGACTTCGAAGTTTCCGCTCTCGCCCCCACGGCTCCTCGTCAGAAAGCCGCCGCACGGAGAGGCCTTGGGACGCTCTGGGTAGTCGAGATCTGGCATGGATGCTCCGACCTGGGTATCAGGCACACCACCACTACGGGTGGGGCGGTCCGAGAAGAGTCATGAGAAACCTGACGCACCTGTCGCTACTCACCGGGTCATGTCCAAGGAAAGTGGTGTACGAGCGGCCACCGCGTAGTCCTTCTCAACAGGTTAAAGCGGTGAGGCTGTCCGGGAGTCGTTCCTGGTCCGGCGTGTCCCCGGGATCCCCCGGAGGCAGGCGGTCGTGTCCGCGCGAGTGGTGCGGGAGACGGTCATCGCGGGAACCGGTCTGATGTCATGCGGCGATCGGGGTGGGTCGGGCTGCCATTGTCGCCACTGCGTACAGGGCCGATCGCAGGATTCTTCGACGTTCGGTCATGATCTCTTCACCTTCCACGGCGAGTGCCGTCGAGCCGAATCACCGTACGGCGACAATTGATCACCTCCGGCTCCCGGTAGGAGCCATTTACCTCCGGGCCACCTCGGGACCTTGACAACGGCTGGCATATTAGCGCCGACAGCAAGCCCTCCGGTCGACGAATCTTGCAGAAATGAGCCCCATGTTTTTCCGCCTTTTTCACCGCAATTGGGCCAAAGCTACCGGCCGCGTGATCGACTCGCGGATCCACAGCGTCCGGAACTCGAACGTGAGGTGGGCCTACATCGTCCAGTTCGCGGGACCGGACGGACAGAAGACCAAGCTGGAGGTCCTGGAGGACGTCCACACCCTCGGGGTCGCAGTCGACGCCACGGTACCGCTGCTCGTGAGCCCCGACGGCAAGAAGGCAGTCTTCGACCGGAGCGATCCGCAGATCAACGCGGCGGAGATCATCAGGAACCGCAAGAGGGCCGACGAGGAGCGCTTCCGCGAACAGCTCGGGAACTGAGCCTTCCGCACTGGAAGTCGGGTATCGAGCACGTCTGATGCCACCTGTGGCAGCATCAGAATCGTGAAGGCGCACCCTTCCGGCATGACGACGGCGTTCGGCCAACTCGTGCCCACGTGTCGCGGTGTGGGCCAGACCGTTCCCTGGGAGGTGGAAGGATGCATGGCACCGGGGCAGTCCTGGTGGTCGGTCTCGATCCCGTCAGGATCCCCGGTTGGGATCCTGAGCCGGTTGTGAAGGCGATTGCACGTGGTCAGGCTCGGTTCGAGGACCACGGCATCGAGGCCGACCTGTGCTTGGTGGCACCCGACGACAACCCCGAGAAAGCAATCATCGAGGCTCTGGCCCGAAAGGACTACGCCTGCGTGGTGATCGGGGGCGGCATCCGCAAGCACGAGCCGTTGCTTGAGCTCTTCGAGAAGGTAATCAACCTGGTCCGGCAACATGCTCCCGGCGCGGCCATCGCCTTCAACAGCACCCCCGACGACACCGCCGACGCCGCACTGCGGTGGCTGCGATAGGCCGGCAGGAACCGACCGCCACGCAGATCCGGACCGGCACCCGCGCCCACCAGTACTCGCATGGTCCAAAAACCACGCCGACACGTCGACGACCAGATCGGCCGTTCCGATCCAGACGGAGAGGCGCGCTGTCGCCTGCGGCTTGCAACCGTTACGCGGGACGGGGCCGCGGTGCTCGCGCACCGCGACCCCGTCGGACGAGTCGGAACGGAACCGGTCAGGCTCAGAGGAGCAGGTAACCGATCAGGTGCTCGTAGATCTGGCCCTCACAGTTGCTGGCGGGCGAGTCGAAGTGGTCACCGCTGCTCATCCGGCACCGGTAGAACGCCCGGTGCGGCTCTGCCGGCGGCGACGCGTACACGTAGCCGATGATGCCGGCGTTGGCCTGGCCCTCGCAGTTGGAGGCACCGGAGGTCATGCGGTCCCAGCCGCTGACGATGCACTGGTAGATCGGGTTCGTGCCGGCGACCGGGGTGGTGTGCAGCTTCCCGATGGCATTCTCGTTGACGTAGCCGCTGATCGAGACGCTGGTGCTGCTGACGTGGTCGCGGCCGTTCCAGTGCCGGTAGAGGGTGGCCGTACCGGGAGTGACGGTGCCGGAGGGGACGTGGAGCAGCCGGTTCGGCGAGCCCGTACCCGGGTTGGTGATCTTGTCCGGGGTGGCGTTGGCGTAGAGGGTGCCGGCGACCTGGTCCGGGCTCAGGCCCGGGTTGGCGCCGAGCACCAGCGCGGCAGCGCCGGCCACGTGCGGGGAGGCCATCGAGGTGCCGCTGATCGTGTTGGTCGCGGTGTCGCCGGTGTGCCAGGCCGAGGTGATGCCCTCGCCGGGGGCGAAGATGTCGGTGCAGGTACCCCAGTTGGAGAACGACGCGCGCGCGTCGGTGCTGGTGCTGGCGTTGACCGTGATCGCCTCGGGCACCCGGGCCGGGGTGAAGTTGCAGGCGTCGCTGTTGTTGTTGCCCGAGGCGAGCGCGTAGACGACACCGTCGGCGATCGAGTTCCGGACCGCGTTCTCCAGCGTGGCGTTGCTACCGGAGCCGCCGAGACTCATGTTCGCCACCGCCGGCACCCCGGTGGTGTGGTGGGCGGTCACCCAGTCCACCCCGGCGGTCACCCCCGCCCAGCTGCCCGAACCCGTGCAGCCGAGCACCTTGACCGCGACCAGTGACACTCCCTTCGCGACACCGTACGCCGCACCGCCGATGGTGCCCGCCACGTGCGTACCGTGGCCGTTGCAGTCGGAGTCGTTGCCGTCCCCGGTGGTGTTGGTGCCCCAGGCCGCCCGGCCACCGAAGTCAGTGTGCGTGGTCCGGATACCCGTGTCGATCACGTACGCCCGCACGTTGCCCGCCGTGTTCGGGTACGTGTAGCTGCTGTTCAGCGGCAGGTTCGGCTGGTCGATCCGGTCGAGCCCCCACGACGGCGGGCTCGGCTGGGTCCCGGTGGTCCGCACCTCGGCGTTCTGCTCGACGTACGCCACCTCGGGCTGGGCCGCGAGCCGGCGCGCGGCGGCCGGGCTCATCGTGCCGGCGAACCCCTGCACCGCGTGCGAGTAGGTGTGCTCCACCCGCACGTCGAACCTCGCCGCCAACTCACGCGTAGCTGCCCGCGTGTCGGCCGCCTTGCTCTCCTTGAGCACCACGATGTAGCTGTTCGGGATGGCATCCGGGTTGCCGGCGCCCAGGATCTGGCCTTCCGCCGCCGCCACCGGCGACGCGGTCGCCGCGAGGAACAGGGCGGCCATACCGGCTGTCGCGACCGAACCGACCAAACGCCGTCGCCGGGCTACGCCGACATCCTTCATGGGTGTTCCCTTCCGTGCTGACGCGGGGTGGGGGAGACCGTGGAGAACGCAGATCATGATCTGCCGCGCCAGGATATCCACGCCCCAACCACCGGTCAATTGACGAGCTTCATTGGATCTTGTCCGTCTCGACAACCGCCGGACCGAGCACCCCACCTGCGCCACGATGGCCACCGACCGCTCTTCCGGCCTGGCCACAACCCGGACATATACGCCCCGAGGCCGCGTTCACCCCCCCTAGCGGGCCACTGCCCTCCTGCCGCCCCGCCGGGTCCACCGCACCGCCCGGCGGCACGCCCACGCGGCAAACAACCAAATAGCGATTGCAATCGATGCGCGCAAATTACACGCGAGGAAATTGCACCCCAATGGCGATTACCGAACTATCCCGGCAGGTTCCACCGCGCAATCAGCATTGCGTGGACGACGGCCTGGCCGAGCTTTCCCGGGGCGAGAGGTGAACGTTTCACCGATGGCGGCGCGATGTAACAAAAAGCGACACGTGCGAGCCGTACGGAGCCACCCGCGAGTTCCACGCCCGGAGGGGATGGTCGGGGGTCGGACGCTGCCGTTCACTCCCCCCGCGCGTTGAGGCGTGCGATCGTGGCGTGGATCTGCCAGAACATCGCGGTGGGCAGGGAATCTCCGAGCGCCGACGCTTCAAGGAACATCAGGTGCGTCGTCCAGCCGTCCCGATACGACGCGGCGAGGTCTCCAAGGCCGTCGTGGGCCAGTCGGACCGTCGTGACGCTCTCATCGTGGGACAACGTCCAGGACACCTCGGTGCGAGGCTCGTCCGGGAACTCCCACGTGTAGGCGAGTAGGCGCCCGGGATCGTAAGCCGTCACCGTGGATGCGCACCGGTAGCCTCCACCGTGATCGACGACGAACGGCGACCCGCCGGTGACCTCGCCCTCGACGAGCTCGCCGAGCCACTGCGGGAGGAGTGACGGCGTCGTCAAGCGCTCCCAGACGGCCTCGGCGGGAGCCTCGACCGCCCAGGTGAGAGTCAACACGGACTCGGACATCTCCGACGACAGCAGTGGCATGGCGTGAGCTTATTGGGCGAACCCGCCCGGACGAGAACAGATCACGGCGGGCGGTGAGCCGGTTACCGGGCAGGCCGGGCCGCCTGGCGGTCCGGGAAGCCATCGACCTGCTCGCCGAGCACGCCGAGGACCTGAACGCAGCCGTCCGGCGTGTCGCCCGGCTCGCGTACGCGATCCTCGACGGCACCCTCATCCCCATTGACCGGGTCGCCGACCAGAAGCCGTACTACTCCGGGAAGCACAAACGCCACGGGGTCAACGTGCAGATCATCGCGGACTGCAAAGGGCGCCTCGTCTGGGCCTCGCCCGCCCTGCCCGGTGCCGTGCATGACCTGACCGCCGCCCGCACGCACGGCCTGATCGACGCCCTGGCCAGCGCCAACGTGATGACCTTCGCTGACAAGGCATACCAAGGCGCCGGCGGCGGCATCCGCACGCCGTTCAAGCACCGCAGGTACCGGCCTGGACTGTCCCGCCGGCAGAAGACCGTCAACCGTCACCACGCCAAGATCCGTGCCGTCGGCGAACGCGCCGTCGCTACCCTGAAGGGCTGGAAAATCCTGGCCAAACTCCGCTGCTGCCCCCGACGCGCCACCAAGATCGTCCAGGCCATCCTCGTCCTACACCGCCCGGACCAGCCGAAACCCACGATGAAGAGAACTCGCTTCACCGGAAACCCGGTGAACGTTAGTGGACACAGCACTAGTACTCCAGCCGGGGATGTTGACCTTGGCTGAGCTGCGGCTTGGTGTGGTGGGTGAACGAGTGCAGCCACCGTCGATCATGGGCGGTTGTGTGGACTGACCATGACGCGGCGGTGGCTGCGAGATACAGGGTAGACGCCCAACGGTGGCGGGTGTTGTTCGACGGCCTGATGCTGACGGTCGGGGGACGTTTCCGCAGGCCCGAGCCTCGCCGTCGGGTGCGTGACTTCGTCCGGGGCCTACTCGCGCCGTTACCGCGCAAGAACTGCTGGACGATCGCCGAGCATGCCGGGGACAGTGGCCCGGACGGGATGCAGGACCTGCTGACCCGGGTGCGTTGGGACGACGCCGCGGTCCGCGCTGATGTCCGCGCGTTCGTGGGCGAGCATCTCGGTGACCCCGAGGCGGTGCTGGTCATCGACGAGACGGGGAACCTGAAGAAGGGTCGGCACACCGTCGGTGTCCAACGGCAGTACTCAGGCACGGCCGGGAAGATCGAGAACTGTCAGCTCGCGGTGCACCTGGTCTATGCCACCGACACCGCTCACGCAATGGTCGACACGGCCCTCTACCTGCCGAAGTCCTGGTGCGACGACCCCGAACGCCGGACGCGGGCAGGTGTCCCCGAGCAGGTGCGGTTCGCCACGAAGCCGCAGCTGGCAGCCCGGATGATCACCGCCGCGGTCACCGCCGGGTTGCCGTGTCGCTGGGTGGCCGGCGACGAGGCCTACGGCAACGATCCACGCCTCGCCGCCCGGCTGCGTCAGCTGCGCCTGGGCTACGTTCTGGCCGTGGCCCGGTCCCATCAGGTCACCACCGGCCTCGGCGTCTACCGCGTCGACGCACTGGCCACCGGTCTTCCTACCATCGCCTGGCAGCGCATCTCCGCCGGCAGGGGCGCGAAAGGTCACCGCTGGTACGACTGGTCCTACACCGCCCTGCCCCACGCCACCGACGCACACGGCGGACACCACTGGCTCCTGATCCGCCGTAACCGCCGCACCGGTGAGCTGGCCTTCTACCGCTGCTGGTCACCCCAACCAGTCCCACTCAACCGCCTGGTCGCGGTAGCCGGCCGCCGCTGGAAGATCGAAGAAGCCTTCCAGGCCGCGAAGACCGGACTCGGCCTGGACCAGCACCAACACCGCCGCTGGCGGTCCTGGCACCGCTGGACCACCCTGGTGATCCTGGCCCACGCCTTCCTCGCCGCCGCGACCGCCAACCACCACCATCAACCAGTCGGGCTGATCCCACTGACCGTCAACGAACTACGCCACCTGTTCCACGTCCTGATCATCGAACCCACCCGCCGCCGAGCGGACCCACTGCTCTGGTCGATCCGCCGACGCCGTCACCAAGCCCAAGCCATGACCAGCCACTACGCCCGACAAGCCCTCACCGAACCGTGATCACGATCCCCGGCTGGAGTACTAGCCGTGCCATTGCTCCGCGAGCAGTCCGTAAATCAGAGTGTCAGCCCACTCGCCTTTGATCCAGTAGTCCTGGCGCAGGTGTGCTTCCTTGACCATGCCCACACGTTGGCACAGTCGCGCCGATGCCTCGTTCCGTGCATCGAGTCGAGCAATGACTCGGTGCATGCCGCAGTGCTCGAAGGCCACGTCGACAAGGGCTCGGACTGCCTCTGTGGCAAACCCGCGTCCCGACACGGACGGACGGAAGATCCAGCCCATCTCACCTCGAGACAGCGTTTCGTCGGCCGGCCACAGAACAACATCGCCGACGACCTCGCCCTTGTGCTCAACCACCAGCGCCAGCACGGAGTCCATCCCGGTAACACCCAAGCCATGAATGCGCTTGGCCACCTGCTCAGCCGCGTGCTCACGCGACCACGGTTCCCACGGAACGTAGCGCGCAACGAGCGGGTCCCCGTAGTAGGCAAGCAAGGCATCCACATCATTCAGCCGGTACTGCCGAAGAAGCAGTCGCTCGGTACGTATCGGCAGTGCCAGCTCAGACATGTTGCCTCAGCACCTTCCTCCACCCTCTACTCACGGGGGTGATCGACGGCCACCATACGGATTCGTGCCAACCACGTGCCAGTAGCCGGCACCCCGGACGGTCGCCAGGCGCCCTGGACTGTCCCGCCGGCAGAAGACCGTCAACCGTCACCACACCAAGATCCGCGCCGTCGGCGAACGCGCCGTCGCTACCCTCAAGGGCTGGAAAATCCTGGCCAAACTCCACTGCTGCCCCCGACGCGCCACCAAGATCGTCCAGGCCATCCTCGTCCTACACCGCCCGGACCAGCCGAAACCCACGATGAAAAGAACTCACTGTAGCCGGCAGAGGATGTAGCGCATCGCAGCCGACCTCGGCCCGCACCCCCACCCGACACTCACCGAGTTCATGACGTTGCTGTACGTCACGGTATGACAGGAGCAGCCTGATCAGTATGACAAAGCGCCGAGTGACCGTCTCCGTGCCCGAGGATGTGGCCGAAACCCTGGAGCAGCAGCCCAACGCCTCCGCATACGTCACCCAGGCCGTCCGCGACCGTAGGCGCATGGACGAGTTCCGCGCGCTCATGGCCGATGCCGGGGTGCAGCTCACCGAGCAGGGTATGGCCGAGGCCCGCACCCGCCGTCTACAGGTGCAGGCCCAGTGGCCCCAAGAGCGCTACGACGCCGCACGCGACCGGGTGCGCCAGCACATGCAGGACGAGGCAGACGACGCCAGCCGGTCGGCCGCGTGAGCGCCGAGGACGAGCAGCGCCCAGTCACGCTGGTGCTGGACCGCTCAGCGCTGCTGGCCTACCCGTACTCGATCCACGTCGGCGAACCCATCGGTGAGGTCATCACCGATGGCCAGCGTTTCGGCATCACCGCCGTTGCTGCCCTGAGGCCCTGGAGCTGGCCGCCGACGCCAAGCACCGAAAACACCTGTACCGGCTGCTCAGCCACGACTCCTGCGCACGACTGCCCACCCGGGGCGAGTCGTGGCAGGAACTGTCCTACTGGCGAGGGCTCACCGGCCGCGTCGACCTGGCCGCCACGGTGATGGCCGCCCTGGAGCACCGAGCATCGATCCTGACCAGCGAGGGCCACCGGTACGGCCCGGACGGGCACCTACCGGTCATCCACATGCCCGTGTAGCCGCAGGCCACAGCAAATCAGGGTCAACCGCTTCCACCCTTGCCGCACGAGCCCACCCGGTGGACGCATTTTGTACCAACTCTGCCGCCCACTTTGTAATAGTTCATGGGAATCCCACAGAAATAGCCATTATCGGCCGACTTTAGTAGTGTCAGAAGCGCGATCGTAACGACCGGCCACCGTCGCTCCCCTCTCCTTTCCGAGCGACAGTTCCACGTTTCACCACTGCCGTCGCGATGTAACAAAAACTGACACGAGAGGAGCCGATGCCCATGACCGAGGACACCGGGTCGACCGTTCCCCGACGCCAACTCGGACGGGCCCTCAAGGAGCTACGCGTCGAAGCCCAGATGACCCTCGACGGCGCAGCCGAAGCGCTGCACTGTAGCCGGCAGAAGATGTGGCGCATCGAGTCCGGCCTCGGCCCGGTCCGTCCCCTCGACGTCCGCTTCATGTGCGAGTTGTACGGGGCCACCCGAGAACTCTCCGACGCCCTGACCAACCTCGCCGCCGAGACCAAGGCCAAAGGCTGGTGGCACTCCTACGGCAACGCCGTCCCCGACTGGTTCGAGCTGTACGTCAGCCTCGAACAGACCGCCTCCCACTTACGCGGCTACGACGAGTCCCTGATCAACGGGCTGTTCCAAACCCCTGACTACACCCGAGGCGTGTACGCCAACCGGCCCAACATGCCCATCGACGAGTTGGAAGATGTCCTCGAAGTACGCCGCCGTCGACAGTCTCTTCTACACCGCGTGAGGCCCAAGGCTCCCCGGTACGACTCGATCCTGCTTGAGTCAGTCCTGCTCCGGTCCATCGGCGGACCAGCGGTGATGGCCGATCAGCTACGTCGGCTCCTCGCCGCGACCGAGCTGCCGAACGTCTCGGTCCGCATCCTGCCCTTGGCTGCGGGCGCTCAGTACGGCGCACTGACAGGCACCTTCATGATGCTCGACTTTCCGCCCGGCAACCGCAACGTGACTGACCCATCCATCATCTACAGCGAGTCCCTCACAGGAGCCCTCTACCTCGACAGGCCAGAAGAGTTTGCTGCCTACGAAAACGCCTGGGCAAGTCTGGAAGCCCTCGCTCTGGATGAGGAACAATCAAGACGGCTGATCATCAAGATCATCGAGGAGGTCCACCATGGCTGACCGTCTGGCGGGTGCCCGTTGGCGTAAGAGCGCCTACAGCGGCGACAACAACGGAGCCTGCGTCGAGGTCGCCAGCAACCTGCCCGGCCTGGTCGCCGTACGGGACAGCAAGGACCCGGCCGGCCCCGCCCTCACCTTCTCCCCCACCGCCTGGGCCGCCTTCACCCGAGCGACCAAGACGCACCCCTGAGCCGTACGGCAGGACGGGATCGCGTCCGGTACACCCACCCGGACCCGCTCCCGCGTGGGTTGCCGGGTACGGGCACGATTCCACAGTGTGACGAAACGGTTGAGTGTCGCCTTGATGGCGGTCGACGGGTTGGTGCTGCTGTCGGTCGCGCTGATGCTGGCCCCGGTCGCGGTGGGGTGTCCTGGCCTCTGGGTGGCCGGTGCTGGTGCCGGTGGCGGGGGTCCTACTGTGGCAGCAGGACGGCGAGAAGCATGAGGTGTCCGCCGCGCCGCTGCCGCCGGACCGGCAGGTGCGGCCCCTACGGTCGTGAGTGGTCCCGGTCGGGGTGGTCCCGGTCGGGGTGGTCCCGGTCGGGGTGGTCCCGGTCGGGGTGGTCCCGGTCGGGGTGGTCCCGGTGGAAACGGTCACCTGGGCTGCGGTCACCTGGTTGCAGGGTTCGGTGCCGGCGGTGGGTGACGGGGTGCAGCGGGCGCAGCTCCGGGTACGCACCCCGCTGCGCAACTCATCGCTAGGGCACGATCCCGAGATCGCGCCGGCCGACACGGCACATCCACCTAGACGTAGACGTCAGTAGACATCGTGCCATTTGTCGGCGTTGGCGATCATCCACGTACCTTGACCATCAACCCACTCAGCCCTCACCATGCCGTTGATCGCCATAAACGTCTGGGATGTATGCAGAACCGCTACACATCCCCACAAGACGCTTCAGCACGGCGGGGTGCCGCCCAGCCTGGCTCTAGCGGCAAGACGGCCCCTATGCACTTCCTGAGATGAATAGGAATGAACTACAACTGTCGCCAGCCCGCGCCAATTGCATCCTATAGGCGCCTGCTAAATACGGCGTGCGCCTGCCGGTATTCACTCTCTCGGTCCGCCTTGTATAGTGGCGCCACATAGCCGCTTGGCAGGGCATTCCTTTCAGGATGCTCGATGTACTCCAACAGCCGAACGTAGTCTTCTTTCGTCTGCCCTACGCCGAACGCATTGTGATTCGCCGCAACTTTTCGCCCCGCACCATCAAACCAGGTCTCCGCTTCATAGTCAGCCAAAATCGGAAAGCGTGACCGATAAATCGAAATCAGCTCATCGCAACTAATGCCCAGCCACACCGCCACTATGGCATCGATCTCCACCAACGCCGCTCTTCGTTCCTGCTCGGTACGTAGGGCAGAACGCCACTCCCATGAAGGCCCAACATCAGCCAGCGGGCGAGCGAGTCGCTGGTCAAATGACCACTTCTCAGAAGAAGCCCACATCGGGTCGAAGACTGCTGACCAAAGCTTTGAATACGCGTCGGTTAAACAGTTTAAGCGCAGGGCCCGGATTGCCAAGGCAGCGGCAAGAGGGTGATCAGCTTGAGGAGTAGGGAAGTTACGGGCCTCGGTCATCCTTAGATGACCTTTCCCCCACACGCGAAGCAGATAGTCCAGCGGGAGTGAGGCCCAAAATCCGGCAGCAAGGACAGTATCCAGATCCTCTGCAAGCCTCATCGTGTTGACCGCGTCAACATGAGTCGGCCCCGGGGGAATAAGAGCGGCATGTAAACTTCGCTCAGTGTCGAAAGGAATCATCTCACGCCAAGCTAGCCGATAGAACCGAGAGCACGGCTTATCAAACCAGATATCTTGCGCTGATTCAAACTGAAACACGCCAACGGAGCGCCGGTAGTTTGCACGAGGCACGACGCTACTTCCCGTTTTACGCAGGTCGAATGACCCCCAATCTCGATTCGACCGACAGGGAATATTTGGCTGCTTTGCCAATGGCGTGGCGATACCGATGTGAGTACCCTGAAGAATTACCGAATCCCAGTCTACGCGATGTCCCGTGTCCCAAACAATCAGGCCATCCTTTTTAGCCTTTCCTTCATCGAGGCCAAGACTGGCCACAGGACGAAGATCACGCAGGCGGTGACTCGCCTGGCTGAGCGCAAGCATTGCCCCGTCCTCCAGGGAGGTCACCGGGAAAAGCAGCCTCGTCTGCTCTAGCGCTTCCTGCCCGCCCAACAACCGTCGCCAACGTTCCAACCGGTCGCGGTTTACCGTCACTAGGCGAGCACGATGAGGGCGGAGATCCCACCGCCCGTTATGCTTGATACCTGGTGGTTCGCCATCCCCGTCGTGGGCTAGAGAAGCGGAAAGCGAGCTCGGCGCGAAAAGCCAGCTAACATGCGTAAATTCTATGGGACCGACAGCGCCGTACAGATGAACGCCAAATTGTCGAGTCCCCGCAACCTCATCGAACAGTTGCAGACGATTCGAAAAGTGCGCATGGAACCTGAGGCGCTTGTAGGCGGCAGCCCGAAGCCTGCCCTCGCGTGATCCAGCGAAATGAGTGTCTGGATGCACAAGGCCAGCAATCCCAAAAGCCCCAATATTCCCCCACACTCGGCACATGAATGCGCGGTACAGGTCGGGCCTGGTACCCGCAAGAAGCGGGTACGTAGCGGCACCTCCGATGATTTGCACCACTCCGACATTGACCGTTAGATCCGCTAGGAAAAATTGGCGGAATCGACCGCCCATCTTCAACTGCACTGCTTTTCGCGCTCGCCACTCTTCTGCCGCCGGTCTCTCCACCAGCCGAAACCACGGATCGTCTTCCGCAAGCACCATATCTTCGGCCCAATCGGGCCGCACCCATGGTGGGTTGCCTACCTGCAGGTCGAAGCCGCCGTTGCCGAATGCCTGGGCGAAGGTGAGTTCCCAGTGGAAGAAGCCCTGCTGGTCGGCGATCTGTTCGGCGGTGAGCAGCCAGGGGAAGCGGTCGGCGAGGGTCCAGGGGGCGTCGACGCCGATCACGCCGTCGAGGCGCTGCTCGTACTCGCTCATCTCGGCCAGGCTGGTGAGCTTCCGGCCGTAGAACCGCTCGGTGTCCTCGTCGGCGTCCTTCCGGCCCACAAGGGCTTCGGCGAAGGTGAGCCAGTCGTCGAGGTTGGTCAGCGGCACCTGCTGGCGGAGTCGTTCCGCCACCGTGATCTGGCGGGTGCCGCCGGTCGCCTTGGTCGGCAGTTTCATCTGCTGCGGCTGCACGTTGCCGAACATGTCGACGACCTCGTAGGTGGCCGCTTCGTCGTCCGCCGGCACGTCCTTGACGTGTGACACCTGGACGGGCGCGGTCGGGTACGCGCGGTCGGAGCCGTCGAGGAGGCCGACCTTGTCCAGCGGCCAGAACCACAGCGCGCACCAGACGTCCATCAAGGTCTTGAGCCGCCAGTACGGCGTGCCCGGCGCGGTCAGGTCGGCGAGGATCTTGTCCCGCTCCACCGCCTGCGTGACCGGCGGCAGGTCGTCGGCACCCCAGACCGGGATGTCACGGCGTATCTCCTGCTCGGAGATGGCGAGCCGCTGCCGCACCAGGCCCCACAGGAACTCGACCCGCCCGGCCAGCGCCTGCAACCGCATGACCTGCGAGTTCTTCCCCTTGGCGGACGGGGTGCGCTTCATCGCCGTACGCCAGGCTTTGAGTTTCGCGGTTTCGGTCGGGGCCAGCTCGCGGGCCTCCTTCTCCCCCGCGACCGCGCCCCACCCGTCGGCGGGGAGCAGGAAGTGGTGGATGGTGCCCGCGTCGATCGTGCCGTCCCGGAACGGTTTCTCCTGCGGGGCGGTGGTCAGCCACGACTTGTCGGCGAGCTGCTTCGGGTCGTACGTCTTGCGTCCGCAGCCGATGAGCGAGTTGCCGCGCTTCAAGTGCAGGCCGAACCAGGGGGCCTGAAGGCCGGCGTGCATGACGTTGAGCCAGAGCGACACCTCGGCCAGTTCGACGGCGGTGCGGTTCAGGTCGACGCCGTAGCAGTTGTGCAGCGCGATGTACGCCTTCACCCGCTGGAGTTCGAGGTGGTAGTCCTCCGGGTCGAGGGTGGTGCCGAGTTCCTTCTGCCGGCGGCGCAGGTATTCGGCGGCGACCTGGTTGATCGCCTCGTTGAGGAACGCGCCGGAGCCGAGTGCCGGTTCGCAGATCGTCCAGTCCAGCAGCTCCCGGGCCGGCGTGACCGTGTCGTCCTGGTCGAGGCGGTACTTCAGGGCGAGTTGGACGGTGACCTCGGTCAGCGACTGCGGGGTGTAGTAGGAGGCGCTGGTCTGCCGGTCGCGGCCGGCGAGCCGGTAGACGAACTGCCCCGGGTCGTAGCTGACTTGACTGCGTAGACCGGTGTAGGCGTTCTCCTTGTAGACGAAGACGCTGTCGTCGTACTCGCCGTGCTTGGCGGCCGGGACCATCCACGAGCCGTCCTTCGGGTCGCCGTTCTTGGCGACCTCGTAGAGCTTCTCGGTGGCGACGAAGCCGGTGTACGACATCAGGCCCTCGTAGACCGCGCCGAGCTGGTTGATGCCGAGCTGGGCGTACGAGATGAAGCCGCCCCGGCGTCTCCGGCCGCCCTTGGTGAGCATCAGCCGGCGGAGCACCTGGTAGAGGACCTTGTTGCGGAGCCGGGTGTCGATGGTCGGCGTGGGGGCGTCGTCATCGTCGGCGTCGGGTCGGGGGATGAGGCGGCCGATGAGCCTGGTCCGCTCCGGCAGGAACAGGTCGGACTTCATCGGTTCGAAGCGAAGTCCCTCCCCCTCGCTGGCCTGCTCAGAGACGGTCGTGCCGCCGCGCGGGCGGTGGCCGTCGTTGACCATGCAGAACAGCAGGTCGAGGGACTCGTACAGGTGGAAGCCACCCTCGGCGGACGGGGCGAGCCGGCGGGCCACCAGGTCGCCGATCCGGGCGAGGCTGTAGCCCTCGACGTACTCGGGATCGTTGACCGGGAGGACGCCCAGTTCGGGGCGGGCCTCGGCGTAGAGCAGGAAGAGGATGCGGTAGAGGTAGCGCAGCGCCTCCCGGCCGAGTTCCTTGGCCAGCTCGTCGAGGTCCATCACCTCCTCGGGCTGGTAGCCGGCCTGGCGGATGCGGTCGAGGACCTCGTTGGCGATGAGTTCGACGGAAACCTTCAGGCCCTCGCGGAGTTCCCCGGAGACGCCGACGGCGTGCTGGCGGGAGCCGGCGACCAGGTCGGCGAGGGGTTCGGTGCCGCCCTCGGCGGGCGGGCGCAGCGAGTCGGCCCCGAACAGGGCGGCGACGACGTCATACTCCCGGTCGTCGTTGCGGGCGTACAGGGTGTCCAGGCTGACCGCGAGGTAGCGGCCTTCACCCCAGGCGCTGCGGTCGGCGAGGGTGACCACGCCGCCGCTGAGGACGAGGACGTACCGGGGTGGGTTCTCGGTGGCGAAGAGCCAGGAGGCGAGCTTCGCCCCGGCGGTGACGGTCTCGGTGCTACTCACGGTGACCGGGGCGAGCAGCCGGCCGGGCCCGTCCGGGTCCTGGGCGGCCTCCGTGTCGACGGCCCAGCCGCAGTCGAGCGCGACGATGCCGTGCGCGGTGGTCAGTTCGGCGTGGGCGACGGTGACCTGGTGTTCCTGGCCGGCGCGTTCGACGGTGACGGTCTGCGGTTGCGGGTCGAAGCCGAGCGCCCGCAGCACGTCCTGGTGCAGCTTCTGGAGGCGTTCCGGGTCGAAGAACTCGTCGTCGGCCAGTTCGGTCTTGGCGTCGAAGTAGGGCCGGCGCAGGCCGCGCAGGCCGGTCCGCGGGGTCTGCTCGCCGTTCTTCTCCGCTGCGGTCCAGCGCTTGACCAGTTCGCTGCCCTTGAGGGTGGTGGGCAGGATCTCGGCGAGGTAGTGCGCGGAGAGGTATTCACCTCGGTTGGTCAGCGACTCGAAACTCATGCGGCGGTCTCCGGGGACGGTACGAGCACGGCGAGCACGCGCAGCAGCGGTTCACCGGCGGTTTCCAGGCGGTCGAGCAGGTCGTGTTGTTCGGCGACGGTGGCGCGGACCCGTTGGCGGCGCTTCTCGCGGTGCGGGGCGGGCAGGTCGTCGAGGAGGCTGGCCTGCTCGAAGTGCGTCAGTTGCTGGCGGTACCTGCGCAGTGGTTCGGCGTTGGCCTCGGCCCACTCGTCGCGCTTGTCCCGCAGGTGGTCCCGGGCGACCTCGACGGCCTGCGGCAGGAGCCGGGTGAGCGGTTCGAGGTCGATGTGCTCGGCGCGGTTGACCATCGACGGGCCGACGTTCGCGGCGCGGAGCAGGTCGTCCATGGGCTGGATGTGGGGCGTGGCCGGCAGGCCGGAGACGGCCATCCACTGGACCACGGTCGGCTGGCCGAGGCGGTTGGCGTAGGCGCCCTGGACCAGGAAGGTCGGCGCGGTCACGTCGGCGACCAGCACCGGGGCCTGCTGGCGGCCGAGCCGGATGAGCACCTTGTCGACCAGCCAGTCGACCATCGGGTGCACGTCGCTGAGGAAGGCGATCTCCGGCCACATCGGGGTCCTGCTCTGCCGGGCCTGGTCGAGCTTGCGCTGGGCCAGCGCGCGGTCGAAGGTGACCTTGAGTCGCAGGTCCTCGCCCTCGCGGTGGGCGCGCAGGTAGGAGCGGGGCAGGTCGGTGAGCCGGTGCACCAGGTCGTCCGGGGCGAGGAAGGTGAGCAGCTCCTCCTCGCGGCGCAGGTCGATGTGGTCCTCGGGGCGGTCCGCGTAGATCTCGGCCAGCGCGGCGTCGACGAAGTCCTCGGTGGAGTCGAAGAGTTTCGGCACCCGGGCGCGGGGGACGTCCGTCGCCACCGGGGCGGTGCCGACGTCGCCGAACAGGTCGGCCATCACGTCGATCTCGGCGTACACCGCCTCGTAGGACTCGTCCACCGACCTGTTGTTGAACAGGTCGCGGACCAGCCGGTCCTCCTCGGCCTTGTAGTCGTAGAGGCCGGTGGCGGCTCCGACGCTGCCGAGGCTGCGGTGGGCGGTCTCCTCCCGCTTCAGCAGCTTCTCGGAGACCGTACGGTCGTCCTTGGCGTCCTCGCGGGTGGAGGTGAGGAGCAGCGCGCGGAACTGGGGCTGGTGCCGCTGGCCGTAGCGGTCGATACGGCCGTTGCGCTGCTCGATGCGGATCAGGCTCCACGGGATGTCGTAGTGGATCAGGTGGTGGCACTGCTGGTGCAGGTTGACCCCCTCGGAGGCGACGTCGCTGGTGAAGAGCAGTCGCACCGCACTGCCGGCCAGCTCGAACTCCTGGAAGATCTTCTGCTCGTCGGAGTCGGCGACACCGCCGTGCAGCACCCGGACAGCGGTCGGTTTGAGGCCGAGCAGGCCGGGCACCACCTCGGCGAGCCACTTGATGGTCGGTGGCCGTTCGGAGAAGACCACCGCCCGGGTGTCGCTGCCCCGGCCGACGCCGATGGTCTTCAGCTCCTCGACCAGGGCGCGGAGTTTGCCGGAGTCGCGGTCGGTCATCGCGGCGGTCAACTCCGCGAGCCGGTCCAGTGCCGCCCGTTCGGTGCCGGTGGCCTTCTTCTGCCGGTTGGTCACCGTCTCGCGCAGCGCCCGGTGCGAGGAGAGAAAGGACTTCAGCAGCGTGTACGGGAAGAGCCGGTGCTGGCCGGTGACCGCCTCGTCGCTCCACTTGCCGGCCAGCCACACGTCGGTCAGCTCGTCGAAGATCTGTTCTTCGATCGGGCTGGCCGGGCAGTACACCGCCTGGGACGGGCCCCGGTCCGCCCACCGGTCGCCGATCTGGTCGCGCACCTCGGGGCTGATCTTCGTCCGGCGCAGGTAGAGGTGGGCGATGTCCTTGGCCTCGTACTCCTTCTCGTTGGCGATGGCCGCCGGGTCGAGCAGGGAGATGAGCTGGGCGAAGGACTCCTTGTCGCCGTTGTGCGGGGTGGCGCTGGCCAGCAGCAGCGCGTCGGTCTTCGCGGCGAGCCGGCGGGCCAGCTCGTTGCGCTGGGTGCCCTTGTTGATCAGGTTGTGGGACTCGTCGATGACGACGACGTCCCAGCCGGTGGCGTCGAGGTGGTGGCCGAACTGGCCGGCGTCCTTGAGCGTGTCGACGGAGATGATGGCCCGCCTGAAGTAGGTGAACGGGTTCCGCCCGGCGGGGATCTCCTGCTGGATGCGCTGGATGCCGGTGGAGTCGAGCCGCACCAGCGGGATCGCGAACCGGGTCCACAGTTCCCGCTGGAACTGCTCCAGCACCTGCTGCGGGGAGACCACCAGGATGCGGTCGCCCCGGCCCCGGCGGATCAGCTCGGCGAGGATCAGCCCGATCTCCAGGGTCTTGCCCAGGCCGACCACGTCGGCGAGGAGGATGCGCGGGCGCAGGCCGGACAGCGCCAGCTCGACCGGGCGTTGCTGGTAGGTCAGCGGGTCGAGCAGGAACCGGTCGGCCAGGGCCAGGCCGCGTTCGGTGCGGGGCAGCGGGGTGCGCCGGAGCACGGCCTCCAGGAAGAGCCGGCTCTGCCGGAACCGGGAGGACGTGTCCCGGACCAGCACCGTCTCCTCGGGACGCATCGCCTGGATCGTTTCCAGCGCGGTGAAGAAGGTCGCCTCGACGTCCTGGACGAACTCCGAGACCCCGACCGCTTTCACCATGGTGCCGTCCGGGGTGCCGGTCTTCACGCTGCGGACCAGCCACTCCTCGTCCCGGACGACGATGCGGGAACCCGGGGGAAAGGTGGTGGCCGGGGTGGGGGTGGTCATCGGTGGGCCTTCCTACAGGGTGGAGCGGCGGGCGTACTGCCTGCGGATCTTGTCGACCAGCCAGGTCACGTCGGGTCGGGAGGCGGCGGGCCGCTCGGGGGCGTCCGGGCTGGCCGTGGATTCCGGCTCCGGACCGGTGTCCCGCCCGGCCGTCGGGTCGCCCTCCGGATCCTGCTTCGGGTCCTCGAGGTCGGGCGGGACGTGCAGCTCGGCGTCCACGTCGTAGGTGAGGTCGGCGACCTGCTGCCGCAGCTCGGGGACACCCACGCCGCTGCTCGCCGTGGCGACCGCCAACAGCCGGCTGCGGACGTCGTCGAGGCCCGGTCGGGCCCCGGGGTCGTGGGCCAGCATCGCGCCGAGCACCTGCACCAGCTCGGCGGGCACCCCGGAGAGGTCGGGCAGGTCGGTCGGCTCGGTGATCCGCAGCAGCAGGTTCCAGGAGTTCGTCGGCGGATAGAGGCCGTGACCGGTGAGGGCGAACACCAGCGTCGCGGCCAGGCCGTAGATGTCGGCGGCGGGGGTCAGGTCCCGCTCGCCGCGTACCTGCTCCGGTGACATGTAGGCCGGTGTGCCGACCAACGCGCCGGGCTGGGTCAGGAAGTCGTTACGGTCGATGAGGACGGCCAGCCCGAAGTCGATGAGCTTCGGGCCGTCCGGCCCGAGGATGATGTTCTGCGGCTTCAGGTCACGGTGCAGCAGGCCGACCTGGTGCACCTTGGTCAGGCCGTCGGCCAGCATCGCCCCGGCCATGGCGGCCAGCGGCAACGGGAGCGGGCCACGGGCGTCCACGTGCTGCCGCAGCGTCGCACCGGGCACGTACTCCACGGCCAGCCAGGCCGGGTCGGCGTACGGGTCGGCGTCCTCCAGGCGTGCCACCCGGGAACCGAAGACCAGTTTGAGGTTGTCGACCTCGGCGGCGAAGCGTTCCCGGACGGTCGGTGCCTCGATGAGGTGCCGCCTGATCACCTTGAGCGCGACCCGGTCCGCTGTCGGGGACACGGCGAAGAACACCTCGCCCATGCCGCCCGAGCCGATCGGCCTGACCAACTCGAAGCCACCGATGGTGCCCAGCGTCATCCCGCCCCCTCACGATGACACCCGTCCGGGTCGTCGGTCCGCGCTCCCGGCCCCACGCC
The DNA here is from genome assembly GCF_014680085.1 of Micromonospora sagamiensis. Lineage (NCBI taxonomy): Bacteria > Bacillati > Actinomycetota > Actinomycetes > Micromonosporales > Micromonosporaceae > Micromonospora > Micromonospora sagamiensis. The sequence goes on from NZ_AP023438.1 coordinate 182,264, forward strand.
CGGCGGACGCACGACCGTACAACATGGACTGATCTGGGAGCTAGTGGTCCTTTGGGGACTTTCGCCGATCCTTCTGGCGTCGCAACGGTCCGGTCGTCGCCGCACCGGGCTCCACAGGGGACAGTGCGCCTCGCGCCAGCCCGTCCGCGGTCAGTCGGGCCAGCTCCGCACCGAGCGACGCGGCCTGTCGGATCGCCGACTCGAAGGCGTCGAGCCGCTGGAACGCGTCGCCGTATGCCCGCTGCTCGTCGAGGGGGAGTCGGCGGACCTGCGCCCGCCGGATGTCGAAGCGCGACGTCCCGGACAGGCTCGACGCCTGTCTCTCGTTCGCCGACGTCCGAAGCTGCCCGGCGAGGAACCACGGGTCCAGCACGGTGGGGTTGGGCCGCAGCAGGTAGAGGTTCCGCCCCAGCAGCGCCTCCCCGGTCGTCACCACGCCGGCAGTCAACTGCCGGGCGATCATCGGCACCACCACGTCCCCCGCCGCGAGCCTGATCTCCGGTCCGAGCCGACCGTCGTCCCGACCGGAGGGGGCCCTGCCGTTCAGCACGTCCTCCACGGTCAGCACGGGTGGTCCGCCCGCTGACGGCTCGCCACCCTCGGGGGACGCGGCGCGGATCGGGCCGAGCAGGCGCAGGGTGCCGGCCCGGACCAACTCCCCCACCGTCAGGAACTGCCCGTCCTGCCCGTCGGCGACGGGCGCGACCTGTGGCATGAGCGCGGGCAGGTCGGCGACGACGGCGGCCAGCCGTTCCCGGGTGCGGACCAGGTGTTCTCCGGTGTCCCCGCCCGTGTCGGTGGGCTGCCGGCGGGCGGGGGTGAGGTCGACCTCCTCGTCGAGCAGGTCGACCACCGGGACCGCGCGGGCGAAGCCGGCCTCGTCGACCTCGGCGTCGGCGGTGGCGGTGAACTGCCGCCAGGCCGCGAGGATCCGCGGGCCGGTCTCGGCCAGATCACCACCGGCGGCGTCGACCAGCAGCGCCCGCGCCGGTGGCGGCGCGTCGGATGCGGGCCGCCGCAACACCCAGAGGTGCAGCGGTACGGCGTGCGGCGCGGCCGCCCCGGACGGGAGCGCGAAGACGGCACGCAGGGCGCCCCGGCGCAGCAGTTCGGCGCGGATCCGCCGGCCGGCGCGGCGGCTGGCCACGGTGGGCGGCATCAGCAGTACGGCGTGCCCGCCGGTCCGCAGGTGGGCCAGGGCGTGCTGGACCCAGGCCAGCTCCGGTTCGGTACGGGGGGTGACGCCGACGATCCAACGGGGGTCGTGGCCGAGTTCCTCCTCCCCCCAGTTGGTGATCCCGAACGGTGGGTGGCAGACGACGGCGTCGAAGGTGCGGCCGGTGAACGCGTCGGCGCGCAGGGAGTCGCCGGTGCTGACCTCCCCCGGCACGTCGCGGAGGGCGAGCCACAGCCCGGCGAGCCGGGCGAGACCCTCGTCGAGTTCCTGCCCGTGGGCGGAGGCACTGCCGGCGCGGACGGCGGCGCGCAGCATCGCGCCGGAGCCGGCGGCGGGGTCGAGGACGGAGTCGCCGCCCACACCGGCGAGGCCGACCATGAGATCGGCGACCTCGTCGGGGGTGGCGAACGCCCGGCCGGGGCCGGGTGCGGAGAAGCGTTGCCACAGTTCGTCGAAGGCGCCCTGCGGCCCGAGTTCGTCGACGAGCGCGTCGACGTCGGGCAGCAGCGGTGTGAGCTGCGGATCGGCTGGCCGGCGGGGACGTCGGCCGCGTTGTCGGGCCAGGAGCAGGGCACCGACGGCGGCGAGGCCGGCGGCTGGGGATTCGCTGGCCGCGGCGAGGTGCCGCCACAGGCGTTCGGCGGTGGTCAGCTCGGGCAGTTTGCCCTGGGCGCGGAGCCATTGTTCGACGTGTGTCAGGTCGAACTCCGGACTGGCCGAGGTGCCGCCCACCGGGGCGGGGAAGTCGGCGTGACGCTTACGCCAGTTGCTGACCGCGGCGCGACCGACCCCGGCGAGCCGGGCGACCTCCGCTGCCGTGACGGTCGGGGTCTCCTGCACCTCCGCAGTGTGTCACAGCCGTCAACCAGTCCGTCTGTTGACACCGTTCACGCACCATGCTCTTATTGACGCCGCCACACCGGATGCAGGAGGACGCGTTGCGCAAAACCACCACTCTCGCCCTGGTCACCACCGCTCTCGTCGCCATGGGCTGCGGAGCCGGGGCCACCGACAGCGCCGACAGTGCCGGCGGCACGGGTGAGGACAAGAAGGCCACCGTCGCGAAGGTCGGCCAGCCCGCCCGGGACGGCAAGTTCGAGTTCACCGTCAAGTCCTCGAAGTGCGGCGTCGCCAAGATCGGCACCGACCTGCTCGGGCAGAAGGCGCAGGGCCAGTTCTGCCTGATCACCGTCAACGTCAAGAACATCGGCAAGGAAGCGCAGATGTTCGACGGCAGCAGCCAGAAGGCGTACGCCGCCGACGGCACCGAGTACTCCGCCGACAGCGGCGCCGCGATGTACGCCAACAAGAACGCCGAGACGTTCCTCAACGACATCAACCCCGGCAACCAGGTCACCGGCGTGGTCGTCTTCGACATCCCGAAGAACGTCAAGCTCACCAAACTCGAACTGCACGACTCGCCGTTCTCCGGCGGCGTCGACGTGACGCTCGGTTGATGCGCTCCGACGAGTTCCTCCGGTCCCTGGAGCTGTTCCCCGCCGACCGGCACCCGCGACTTCTCGCCCTGCGCCACTACCTGCGCGCCGCCGACTGCGAGGGGTGCCAGCGGGTCGGCGACGCCGTCCAGTTGGCGTTCACCGCCGCCCGCTACGACGAACTGACCGCCGCCGGCGAGCTGCTCGACACCGCCGAGGGACTCGCCGCAGACCATGACGTCCACCGCCGGACCGGCGACGACCCCGGACACGGCCGGGGCCGGGTCACCCGGTGGGCCGAAGCGTCCACACCGCTGATGGCGGCCACGGACGCGAGTTGGAAGGGACGGGTCGGCGGCATCGGCTACGTCGTCACCGACGGCCGGTACGGGCTGCGCGGCCGGGGCACCGGACGGCTCGACCCGACCGGCCCGTCCCGGGTCCTCGTCAACGAACTGCGGGCGGTCGAGTTTCTGCTGACCGCCTACGACGAGCCGCCGGTTGGGCTCACGGTGCTGGTGGACAGCCTCGGCGCGGTGGAGTGGCTACACCGCTGGCAGGCCGGCGAGACCGACGACATGCCAGCCGGCTACCAGCTCCGGGACCGCCAGTGGGCGGCCCAGCCCACCCTGGCCCGCCTTGCCGTCCAGGTGGCCGGACGTCCCGACCTGGTCTTCGTACACGTGAAGGGCCACAGCGGTCACCCGCTCAACGAGGCCGCCGACGCGTTGGCCCACATGGCGCGCCGTCGGCGGGTGGAATCCTTCGACCTGCGGCCCCGCGCGCACGCCTTGGTCGACGCGTTCCTCGGCGACTGGCACACCAGCGCCCCCGTCTGAGCGGCGGGCGGTGCAGCGGCGCGCAGGTGGTCCACATTGCCCCTAGAATGCGAGAGTGGCTCACGTCGCACGAGTCCGCAGGTCGTACCCGCTGGTGGTCGCGGTGGTCGTCCTGGTGGCGCTCGGCGCGGCCGTGGCCTGGGGAGTCGGTGACACGCTCAGGCTGACCCACACCCCCGCCGACGTGCCGCACGAGGAGGTCACCGCCGCGCCGCCCCGGACGGTCGCGCCGGCACCGCCGTTGGCCTCCCTCGTCGTACCCGACGAGCCGCGCATCCGGAAGGCCGCCACCGCCGTCGCCGACGCGCTCGTCTTCCGTGGCCTGCCCCGCCCGGTCGTCACCCCGGTCACGGCCGGAACCACCCCGGGTGCCCCGGCACAGACCGGACCGGCCGCGCCCCGACGGGCCGACCGGGGCACCCCGACCACGTTGCGGGCGTCCGTGGTCGCGACCCTGGGCGGGACGCCGGAGTCGTACCGGCTCGGCGTGCGCGGGACCGAGTTGGCCGTCGAGGGCGGCGACGTCGCCGGCACCGCAGCCGGGTTGTACCGGCTCGCCGACCGGCTCCGCTCCGGCGCCGAGGTGCTTCCCGCCGCCGACGCCGGCCGGCTGGTCACGCCCCGGCTCGGCCTGCGGCTGACCGACGCGGGCTCGGTGGGCCGCGAGCCCGACCCGGCCGCCTTCGCCGCGGGCGACGACTACAACCTGAACACCGACGTGGTCTCGTCGGCGCTACTGCCGAGGGCTCCGTGGGTGGACGCCGGGGCGGTGGCCCGCATCGACGCGCAGTTCCGGAAGTTCGTCGATCACTCGGTGGCGCAGGGCTACAACGGGATCGTCGTGCCCGGCTTCCTGGAGTACGTCACTTTCGCGAAGGTCGGCGACGGGCACGCGGTCTACCCGCCCGGCGACCCGCACGTCGACCGTGCGACGGCGATGGTCGCCGCGTTCGGCCCGGTCTTCCGGTACGCCGAGGAGATGGGCGTCAAGGTCTTCCTGCTCACCGACATGCTCGCGGTGTCGCCTCCGCTGGAGGCGTACCTGACGAGGACCGTCGGTGGCCTCGACGTGACCGACCCCCGGCTGTGGGCGGTCTACCAGGCCGGGCTGGCCGAACTGTTCGAGAGCATGCCGTTCGTCGACGGCCTGATGGTCCGCGTCGGCGAGGGCGGCGAGGTGTACGCCGCCGACGGCTGGGACTACTCGTCGAAGCTCGCGGTCACCACGGACGCGTCCGTGCGTACGATGCTGCGCGCGCTGCTGGACACGGCGGGCGCGGCGGGCCGGGAGGTCGTCTTCCGTACCTGGACGGTCGGCGTCGGCGCCGTCGGTGACCTGCACACCAACCCGGAGTCGTACGAGAAGGTGCTGGGCGGGTTCGACGACCCGCATCTGATCGTGTCCACCAAGTACACCCTCGGCGACTTCTACAGTCACCTGCCGCTGAACACCACGCTGCGCTCCGGTGGGCACCGCCGCATCGTGGAGTTCCAGGCCCGGCGCGAGTTCGAGGGGTTCGGCTCGCTGCCCAACGACCTCGGCCCGTTGCACCGGCAGGCGCTACGCGAGTTCCTCGCCGCCAACCCGAGGGTCGAGGGTGTCTGGAACTGGACCCAGGACGGCGGCCCGCTGCGCGCCGGGCCCATGTCGCTGCACCTGCGCGCCGGGTTCTGGCAGCTGTACGACCTGAACACGTACGCCACCGCCCGGTTGGCCTGGGATCCGGACGCCGACCCGGCGCAGGTCACCGCGGACTGGGCGTACCGCACGTTTTCCGCCGACCCGGCCACCGTCGCCGCGATCGGGCAGGCCATGGCGTTGTCCCGGCAGGCGGTCACCAGGGGCCTCTACATCGGGCCGTACGCCGACCGGTCGGTGCGGGCGCTCGGGCTGGAACCACCGCCGATGATGTGGATCTTCGAGTGGGACATCCCGACCGGCGACTCCGCCGCGCTCGGCAGCATCTACGCGGTGACCGGTGGTCGCGTCGACGCGGCGATCGACGAGGGCGAGCAGGCCGTCACGCTGGCCCGACGCATGCGCGACCTGGTCGCCACGACCGACCCGGCGACGTGGCGGGACGCCGGGTTACGCGAGCACTTCACCAGGACGCTCGACTATCAGGTCAACCTGTTCGAGACCCTGGGCGCCTACCGGACCATGGTGCTGCGGCACACGCAGTGGCTGGACACCGGCTCCCCGTCCGCCTACCACGGTTGGCGGCTGGCCGGGGCGGCGTACGCCGACGCGCGCGACGTGCACCGGCAGCGCTACGGCGCCGACCTGGACCTGCCGGCGTACAACTTCACCGCCGCCGACCTCGGGGCGCGGCGCGCGGACCGGGACCCGGCGATGGCCTGGGCGGCCCGGGTGCTGCTCGGGTCGATCCTGCTGGTGGTCCTGCTCGGCCTGCGCGGGCGCGGGTTCGGCGGTGCCGCCGCGCGGGGGCTGCTGCTCGGCGCGGTCCGCCCCTGGCGGGTCGCCGCGCTGCCGGTGCCCGAGTCCCGGGTGGACCGGGTGCTGGTGTGGCTGGTCCCGGCTGCGGTGCTGGTGGGGAGCCGGCTCGTCTTCACCTGGTTCGCCGCCCCGGCGCACCTGCTGGTCACCCTCGGCGGGTGGGCGCTGTTCGCCCTCGTCGTACGCCTCGTGGTCGGCCGGCGGGACCCGTTCCACCTGTGGGCCGTGGTCGGCGGTGTCGCGCTGCTGCGCAGCGTGCTGCTGCTGGTGGCGCTCGCCGGGCGCGGACCGGGGCGGTACTGGTTCGCCTTCTGGACCGAGCCGACCCTGCGCGCGGTGTACGTCACCGTCGCGTTCGCGGCGTTCTGCTGGCTGTTCGTGGCCACCGCCCTGGTCCTGCGGGACCGGTACGGTCTGCGACGCCGAGGTGCTGTCGGGCTGACCCTGACCGCTGCGGGCGTCCCGCTCGGCGTGTTGTCCGGCCTGGTCGCGGTGGTCGGCCTGGAGCGCGCGCTGACGGTCTGGAACGACCAGCTGGCGCTGCTGCCCTGGGGCCTGTCCCGCATCCTCGGCATCACCGTCCACCTGGGCATCCCCGCCGGCCTCCCCGGGTACGCCGCCGGTGCCGGCGCCGCCCTGGCCGCCGCCGGCCTGCTCCTGTCCCTGGGCCGCCGCCGGCACGCCGCCTGATCGCCTCCGCTGCTTCTTGCCGTGCACCAGGGTGGGGGCGGTACGGCAGAGTGTGCCGTACCGCCCCCACGGATCGGTCGCCCTACTGCACTTCTATGTGATAGCAGTTGTTGCTGGCGCGTTCGTCGAGGAATCGCGTGACTCGAGGGCGGATTGCGTTGACGAAGAGCGCGCCGCCAGCGGCGGTGAACGCACCCGCGCCGATGTCGGCGACGTTGACGACGTTCGGGTCGGCGCAGTGACGGGACACGTTCTGCGGCCCCTGGTTGTTGATCTCCTGTTCCATTGCCGCCCGGATCGCTCCCCCGTTCGCGAGGATCTGTTGCCGGTTCAGGCCCTGGGTCTGTGCAACGAAGACGTTGACCACCGCGTCACCGGCTGCCGCGTAGAGGTCTAGCTGGTTCTGCACGTTCGTGGCGATCGGACGGGCCGCGTTGGTCAGGTTCTGGAACATGGCGCGGGCCTGGTCGGCCGGAGTCCGGGCGGTGCTGCTGATCGTCACCGCTGCCTGGCCAGCCGCCCGCTGGCTGTCCTTGATGATGTCGATGGTGGCCGCGCGGACCGCCCCGGCGTTCGCGTTCGGGCCGAAGTTCACCCGGACGTCGGCCACCGCCCCCACTCGGCTGGGGCTGCTTGTCGCCACCAGGTGGGTGACCCCGGCCGGATCGCCTGCGAGCAGGTTGCCCGCGATCCGGACCGGCCCGTGCGATCCTTCGGCAGTGCCGGCCGGAACCTCATGGCTGAACACCGGCGCACCCAGCCGGTTGGCGTGGCCCGGTCCGTTGGCCCAGTACACGTCGATCCGGCCGGCCTGCTCCAGCTCTCCGTTCTCGACGGTGTAGGTCAGGTCCAGTCCCCCCTGGGTGTTGTTCCAGGCCAGGGTGGGGCTGATCTGGTCGCGGACCTCCTCGACGAAGTCGACGACCACCTGCGAGTCGTACGCGCCGTCACCGACGTTGGCGACGCCCAGGTCAACCTGGATGGTGTCGCCGTCCTGGTCGACCGGCAGGGTCAGATCCCGCCAACCGGTGGCGCCGCTGCCGTAGTGGAACTCTCCGAGGCCGAGCCCGTTCATGCTGTTCGCCTCGGCGTTCGCTCCGCCGCCCTGTTGGCTGCGCAGGGCCACCCGGAAGTAGTCGTTGTACTGGCTGCCGAAGTACCCCCCGGGCACCTCGCTGGTGATGAAGCGGTACCGGATGCGGATCGCGGTGACCTCCGGCTCCGTGGTGAAGGTACGGGAGATCGCCTGCTCACCCTCGACGGTGGTACTGAGAGTGAGGTCGTTGTCGACGATTGCCAGGGCGTCCGGCGTCCCGTCCGACTCTTCGGCCTTCGCCGGGGCCATCGGCGGCTCCTCGGCGCGCGTCTCATCGGGCGCGGCCTGGGCCGAGACCCCGGCACTTCCGGGTATGCCCTCGACGTGCGGGGCGATCGACACCGGCGCCGAGCCGATGTCCCAGCCGGCCGCACCCTGACTGAAGTCGTTGTTGGCGATGCTACTGGCCTGCCCGAAGCTCAGCAGTGTCACCCGGACGGAGCCCTGGCCGGCGTGGAGCCCGACGGTGCCGAGTCGGTTGCCGCTGGCGGTGGCCTTCACGAGAACCGTCCGGGACGGCACGTTGGCGAAGGTGGCCCTCCCGGTGGAGGTGGTCGTCTCGGTGTGGACGTCCTGGTCGTCGGTGAGGCTCACCCGCACGGTCACCTCATCGGTGACCGGGGCGCCGGTCTGGTCGACCACGTCGACCCGCAGGTTGTTGACGCCGGCCCAGACGGTCGTGGTGTGGTACAGCGGGCGACCGATCGAGTCCACACCGGTGAAGGCGATCGTGTTGCGGCCGTTGACCAGCGCCCCGGAGGTGGTCACCCGGCTCGGGGTGAGGCTGATCCGGTCGGCCGGTACCGCGTGGCCGTTGACGGTCAGTTTCGCTTCGGCGGGGTCGTCGTGAAACTCGGCTCCGGCCAACGCGAACGCCGCCGGGGCGGACACCGCGTTGAAGCCCTGCGGGGACAGGCCGTCCAGCGTCAGCGCGTCGGCCGGCAGTGGCTCGTCCAGCGGGTTGGCCACGTCGAGCCGCAGCCGGGTCGCCGCACCGAGGTTCTTCCCCGCCACCTGCCGGTCGGCCGCGTTGATCTTTCCGTTGCGGTCGGCGTCGGCCCAGGGTGAGTAGGTCGGGTCGCCGTATGCGGTGCCGGCAAGCGCGTCGATGGCGACCAGATCGTCCTGGTTGACCTGGAAGTCGCTGTTGGCATCACCGGCGAGGAACGCGGAGAGCTGGTACGCCCCCGTCGTGCCGCGCTGCGACCGAAGCGTCACGTCGTATCCGGAGCCCGGTGAGAGAGTCGCGATGGTGAAACTGGACGCCTGTCCTGGGGCCTCGGGCCGGTGCGGCCCTGAGACGTTGCGCCCGTCCCGGGTGCGAACGTGGATGACGCCCGGGTCGAGCGAACTCTCCTCGGCTGCGGCCAGGAGGAAGCCGACCAGGACCTGACCGTCCGCCGTCGTCGTGTAGTCGTCGGCCAGTGTGTCGAACGCGACGACGCTCTCCGGCCGGGCCAGTTCGCCGGTGCGTACAGCGAAGACCGGGGTTGGCTCCCCGTGGTCGTGCTCCATAGCGGGCGCTGCCAGGGCAGGTACGCCCGGTAGCGTGAGGCAGAGCGCCGCCGCTACGACGAACGCACGTCTCATATCCCATCCACCTCATCTCTGCGCCGGTCGACTCACGGACGCCGTGGGTCCGGCGTGCGCCCGACGGGCGACACGGATGCGAAAAGTAGCAACGCCACTACTCTCGGCGCATCGACCGTTCGTATCGACCAACCAGCAGTCCGTGCCCCGTCGGTCGTGCTACTCGGCAGGGATCCGGGGAGGCGTACCACCCGGCTGACGGCTGCCAGCGCCGCGTCTTTGAACGTTGACGGGGTAATCGAGCGGTTGTGAAAAGTGTCGTACCGGTGGTGTTGGCTGCTTGCTATGCCTCGTCGTCGGGATCCGGGTGCGCCTCTGGTGGTGCATCGCACCGCCCGTGTGGCGTTGCGGGTGACGTCGGGGCAACGTCGGCGGTGCTTCGGGTTGTTGCGTTCGGCCGGGGATGTGTGGGCGTGCGTGTTGGAGGCCAACACGTGGCGACGCCGCCGCCAGGACACCCCGTTGACGAGCTACCAGGAGTTGTGCCGGGAGTTGGCGGCGTCCGGGCCGGGCACGTTCGGCGAGCTGGACACCACGGGCGCGCGATCAGTGTTGCGGCGGTTCTCAGACGCGTGGTTCGCGACGGCGAAACGCCGCAAGGCGGGTGACGTGTCGGCGCGGTTCCCCAGGCGTCGGCGAGGGTTGATGCCGGTGCGCTGGTACCACGGCACGTTCACCCTCGACGGCCGCCGCGTACGTATCCCTACCGCACGAGGCACCAGGCCGTTGTGGGTGCGCCTGGCCCGCGAGGTGCCGTACCCGGCCGAGCAGATCCGCTCGATCACCCTGCTGTCCGAAGGCGGCCGCCTGTTCCTCGACGTCACCGCCGAAGTCCCGATCACGGTCTACCCATCTGGTGAGGGGCCGGACCAGACCCGGGTCGCAGGTGTGGACGTGGGGATCATCCATCCGTTCGCGGTGGCTGGTCCTGGTGGGGAGGCGTTGTTGGTGTCGGGGCGGGCGATCCGCGCCGAGCACCGCATGCACCTCGCCGACACCAAAGCCCGCCGCCGGGCCGTGGCCCGGCGAGCGCCGAAGCCCGGCCAGCGCGGATCACGCCGGTGGCGCAGGTACCGCGCTCGGGTCCGGCGGGTGGAGGGCCGCCATCGGCGGCGGGTGCGACAGGCCCAGCACGAGGCCGCCCGCACCGTCATCACCTGGGCCGTCAACCAGCGGGTCGGCGTGCTCAAGGTCGGCGACCCGCGCGGTGTCCTCGACCTACCGGCCGGGCGAAGGCACAACCTGCGGCTACGGCAGTGGCAGATCGGCCGGCTCCTGCAGATTTTGACCGACAAGACCACCCTCGCCGGCATCACCGTCCACCTCGTGGATGAGCGGGGCACGTCCTCGACCTGCCCCGCCTGCGCACGGCGGGTGTCGAAGCCGCGCGGGCGGACGCTGACCTGCCCGCACTGCCAGTTCTCCGGTCACCGTGACGTGGTCGCGGCGGCCAGCATCGCCACCCGCACACCGGGCGGCGGACCCACCACCACCGGCAGCACGTGTGTCGTGTTGCCGGGGGTGGTCACGCACCGTCGAGCCGGCCGGCACCTACCCGGTGCTGGTCGGTCCCGACGTGACCCCCGCCGCCCACCCGGCAGCGCGAGGATCAAGATGGCCCGCTGTGGCCCGCCCCACCAATCGGTGGGGAGTCGCTCGCCCAACCAGCGAGGATCCACAACGCCACCGAAAAGCCAGTGAACGTTAGTGGACACAGCACCATGTGGACCGAGGAGATCGTGGCCGGTCGTCCGGCATGGGTGCACACCATGTCGGGCGTGGTGTTCCGGGAGGTGCCGGGCGGCACGTTCCGGATGGGCCTGTCCGACGCGGAGCTGAACGCGGTACGCGCCATCGAGCGCAGCGGAGGAGGCGAGGACACTCTCGAGCCGTTCTTCGCCAGCGCCGGGGACGCCCAGCCGGTGCGCGAGGTGCGGGTCGAACCATTCCTGATCGCCCGGCACCCGCTGACGGTCGCCCAGGTCCGGCACTGGCTGCCCGAATACGAGGACTTCTACGCCGACAGCCACTCCGGCACGGCCCGACTCGAGGACGACCTGGACGACCTGCTCGAGGCCCTGCCGTTCCGACTGCCCAGCGAGGCCGAGTGGGAGTACGCGGCCCGGGCCGGCACCACCACGCTGACCTTCCACGGCGACGAAAAACCGGGCGAGGACCAGCTCCTCGACGACTTCGGTGACAAGGAGCGGACCGCGGCCGGGGAGAACGCCTTCGGCCTGACCGCGATGGGCTCGGCGGGCGAGATCTGCGCCGACGTGTGGATCCCCGGTTTCGCGGGCGCGCCGGCGGACGCCCGGCCACGCACCGGCGACGGGCCCCGGACCGTACGCGGCGGCGCCGCCGACCTCTACCCGTGGCAGGGTTGCGACGAATGGCTACTGCTGCTTTCCGCCACCCGGTACGAACACGACCAGTTCACCGCGGTCCGCCCAGCCGCACCACTGCCATCCCACGGGCCCAGGCTCTGACCCCCGGTACGCGGTGGCGATACTGTCGCGGTGCGAAAATCATGGGTTCACGTAGGCCGGTAGTGGACCAACGGTGAGCCGTTCCTCGCCATCGACGCCATGCAGCGGAGCGACTGGCGCGGCTACAGCAATGACGACTTCGAACGAGTCGTCGACCTGGCTCCAGAGGACACCACGATCTCCGTCGGGTCCGGCAGCGCGGCTCTGGTTGGCGGGGACGGGGTTGTCCGTGACGACAGTTGGATCGAGGTCTTCCAGTCCGAGGATGGCAGCCTCGCCTTCGTACAGGCATCTGGGCCCGACTACCCGACCGTGCTCGCGGCAGCGCTGGAGTATCCGGACGCCGAGGACGACACGGGTCGTGACCTCGTCGTCGGCAGTGGTGGACTGGCGGTCTTCAGCACAGCACTCGACGGCGACGGCGAGTACTCGGCCCCGCTGTCGCCGACGAGGCCAGGGCCAGTGCCGGTCGTGCACGGTCCGCCAGCGCGACAGCCCGACCCGGGCATGCTGATCCAGACGACTGACACCACCACGTATCGGTTCAAGATCCGGTGGTACACCGAACTTGACGACGACGACTGCTTCGCGCGCTGGCTCCTTGTGCCCTCAGGAAGCCAGCATTGACGGTGGGCATGTCTACGGCATGGGGTGGGCGGCGAAGTAGTCCCAGCTGAGGCCGGTCGCGTCGGGTCCGGCCGGGTCGCCGAAGATGCTGCACGAGCAGCCGCCCGGGTACGCGTGCCCGGCGCCGTTGATCATGTACTGGTCGACGATCGCCCGGCCGGCGTTGTCGTGGTAGCGCAGCAGGGTGTAGCTGCGCCCACCCGGCACCTGGCCGTTGACGGTCTGGTCGGGCACGGCGTCGGCTCCGGCGACGGTGGTCCACTGCCCCGCGATCCGGTACGCGGTCGACGGCGGTACGACAAGGTCGTTGGTGCCCTGGAAGATGACGACCGGCACCTTGCGGGCGCGGCTGCCCATCTCGCGCAGCGCCGCCTGGCCGGACTGCTGCGGCGTCGTGAGCTGGAGCGGGTCGCACAGGTACTCGCAGCCCGCGACGATGCTCGCGGCGGCGTAGACGTCGGGGTAGGCGACGGCCATGATGTTGGCCATCACCCCGCCTGCCGAGATGCCGGTGACGTGGACGCGGCGGCGGTCGACGCCGTACTGGCTCACGATGCGGTTGGTGATTCCGGAGATGATCGCCGGTTCGCCGAAGCCGCGACGCTGGTTCGTCGGCAGCATCCAGTTCCAGCAGCCGGCCGGGTTGACCAGGTTGCTCTGGTCCGGCATCACGACGGCGAAGCCCTTCTGCTCCGCGCGGGCGCTCCAGCCGGTGAGGAGGTCGAAGCCGACGTCGTTCTCGGTACAGCCGTGCAGCGCCACGACGAGCGGGATCGGCGTGCCGGGTCGGTAGGTCGAGGGCAGGTAGCCGTGGTAGTCCCGGGTGCCGTAGAGCGAGATGTAGGTGCCGTAGAAGAACGTGCCGGAGGCCGCCTGCGCGGGCTGCGGAGCGACGAAGGCTCCCGTGACGAGGATGAGAGCTGCGGCGAGCGTCCGCAGCCATCGACCAGGGTTGACTGCCATGATCGAACCCCTTCCAAACGGTCGTTTGTTTGGAAGCATCGACGCGTATCACCGCCTCTGTCAAGGCGTCGCCCGTGGGGGTATTGACCGCTGGGGTCGTGGGAGCCGAGACTGACCTTCTTCCAAACGATCGTTCGTGAGGAAATGGGGAAAGTGCGATGGGCGTGGTGCCGAGCCGGGAAGCACAGGGCCGGGTCGCCGGGGACGGGGTGGAGCTGGCGTTCGGGTTCTGGCCGGGACGCGGCCAGCCGATCGTGGCCCTGCACGGGATCACCGCGTCCTACGTTAACTTCGTCGGCATCGCCGAACGGCTGGCCGGACGGCGTCCGCTGCTGGCCCTGGACCTGCGTGGCCGCGGCGGCAGCGACAAGCCGGAGGGCGGCCCCTACGGCATGAGCCAGCATGCCCGGGACGTCGCCGCGGCGATGGCCGCGTTCGGCCTCGACGACTGCGTCGTCGTCGGGCACTCGATGGGCGCGTTCGTGGCGGCGGCCCTGGCAGCCGAGCACCCGGACCGGGTCACGGGCGTCATGATGGTCGACGGCGGGCTACCGCTGACGGCCCCGCCCGGCGTCGACCCGGTCGCGCTGCTGGACGTCGTGCTGGGTCCACAACTGGCCCGGCTCCGGCAGGAGTTCCCGAGCCGGGAGGCGTACCACGACTACTGGCGGCCGCTGCCGGCGTTCCCGGCCGAGGTGTGGGGACCGTGGGTCCACGCGTACCTGGACTACGACCTCGGCGGCACCGCACCACGGCTGCGACCGAGGGCTTCCGAGGCGGCGATTCGCGCGGACTACCTGGACACCCTCGACGCCGACCTGCTGCGTAAGCGGCTGGCCGCGATCGAGGTGCCGGTGACGCTGCTGACCGCCGAGGAGGGCTTCTACCCGGGCCAGCCGCCGCTGTACCCCGATGCGCTCGTGCAGGCGGAGAGCGCGGCCATGGCCCGCTTCGCGCACCAGCGGGTCTCCCCCACCACGCACTACACCATCGCGCTGGCCGACCACGGCGCGACCGTCTGCGCCGACGCGCTGGTCGCGTTCGCCGAGCAGTGCGGCAAGTGAGGTGAACTGCCGGCCATGATGGACATTCCGCTCAACATCTGGACGATGTTCGCCGCCGCCCAGCGGCACTACTTCGACGTCGAGATCGTCACCAGCTTCCCCGACGACTCCCGCCACCGCTACCCCTACGGCCAGTTCGCCGCCCGGGCCCAGCAGCTCATGCACGCCCTCGACAGCCTCGGCCTCGCCGACGACGCGGTCGTCGGGTCCCTGGCGTGGAACGGGTTCCGGCACCTGGAGGCGTACTTCGGCGTACCGGGCAGCGGACGGGTGCTACACACCCTCAACCTGCGCCTCTCCCCGACCGAACTGGCCACGGTCATCGACCACGGCGGCGACGTCGCCATCCTCGTCGACCCCGACCTCGTCCCGCTGCTCGAACAGGCCCGCGCCCTCGGCGGGCTGCGCGACGTCACCCACGTCATCGTGCTCGACGACCACACCCCCGAGGCCAACCTTCCCGGCCTGGTGGCGTACGAACCGCTCATCGCGGGGCAGGTCACCTCCTATCCGCGTACGCCGTGGGCGGAGAGCCGGCCGCTGGGGATCTGCCACACGTCGGGGACGACCGGACGCCCCAAGGGAGTCGTGTACACGCACCGGTCCACGGTCCTGCACGCGCTCGGGGTCGCGTCCGGAGCCGGATTCGCGCTCGGACCCAGCGACTGCGTCCTGCCGATCGTGCCGATGTTCCACGGCAACGCCTGGGGCGTCCCGTACGCCGCGACGATGGTCGGCGCCAAGCAGGTATTCGCGGCCGGACCGTTCACGGCCCAGCGCGTGATCAGCCTGTTGCGCGACGAGCAGGTGACCGTGGCAGCCGGCGTACCGACGATCTGGATCGACGTCGCCGGGCAGCTGCACGGACCCCGGCCCCTGCCCGACCTGCGGCACATCGTCTCCGGCGGGGCGCAGCCGCCCAGTTCGTTGATCGCCCGTTACCGCAAGGACTTCGGCATCCCGATCCTGCAGGCGTGGGGCATGACCGAGACCTCGCCGTTGGCCAGCGTCGCCTGGCCGAAGCACCACCTGCGGGGCCTGCCGGACGAGGAGTTCATCGAGCAGGCCGCGTCCCAGGCGGGCCTCCCGGTGCCGACGGTCGACCTGTCCATCCGCGACGGCGACGGCGCCGAGGTCGTCTGGGACGGCGAACAGCTCGGCGACCTCTACGTTCGTGGTCCCTGGGTGGCCGACAGCTACCTGCACGGCGACGGCGTCGAACAGTTCACCGGCGGCTGGTTCCGCACCGGCGACGTCGCGGTCGGCTCTCCCGGTGGCTACTTCCGCATCGCCGACCGCACCAAGGATCTGATCAAGTCCGGCGGCGAGTGGATCTCCTCGGTCGACATGGAGGCGGCGCTGATGGCGCACCCCGACGTCGTCGAGGCCGCCGTGATCGCGATCCCCGACCCCAAGTGGCTGGAGCGGCCGCTCGCCTGCGTCGTCCCCGGCGAGAACGCCGTCCCGACCCTGGACCAGCTCCACGAGCACCTGACCGCCCACGGGTTCGCCCGGTGGCAACTGCCCGACCGCGTCGAGTTCCTCGACCAGATCCCAAGGACCAGCGTCGGCAAGTTCGACAAGAAGGCGCTGCGGGCCAGGTTTCCCGCCTGACGAACCGGTGTGCCAGGGTAGGGACACGTTCGTCGAGTACGGCGGGAAGGAGCAGGAGGCGTGGCTCGTAGGCGTCCGGCCGCTGCCGCCGACACCGCCCGGCTGCTGACCGAGATCGTCGCTGCCAGCCCACCGGCTCAGGACGCGACGGATCCCCTGCCACCGCGCGCGACGGCGGGCGGCACCCTTCGCCGCCTCCAGGCGGAGGCGCTGCGCCAGTTCGCGGCCCGGGGCTACCACGCCGTCTCGGTGCGCGACCTGGCGGCGGGCGTGGGCATCCACCCGAGTTCGATCTACGCCCACGTGCCGTCGAAGGCCGGCCTGCTGGCCGACCTGCTGCGCCTCGGGCACGTCGAACACCGCGACCGGCTGCGGCAGGCCCTCCTCGACTGCGGGTCCGACCCCGGCGACCAGGTGGCCGCGCTCACCCGGGCCCACGTCCGCATGCACGCCGAGTACCCACTGCTGGCCCGGGTCGCCAACCGCGAACTCGGCACCCTGGACGGCACGGCCCGCGACGAGATCACCGCCGTCCGCCTGGACTCCGAGCGGCTGTTCCTGGACGTCGTCAACCGGGGTCGACAGCTCGGCGCGTTCGGCGCCGAGGTCGACCCGCTGATCGCCGTCGCCGCCATCGGCGCCATGGGCATCCGGGTCGCCGAATGGTGGAACCCGACCCTGGGCATCACCGTCGACGACCTCGCCGACCAGTACGCCACCCTCGCCGGCAACATGCTGCGCTGATCCGGCGGCCCGGGTGCGGCGGCCGCCGAATACTCCGGCCTGCCACGCGACCGGACGGTGATCATGGAGTCCCCGATCGAGGTGTAGCGGGCGTCCGCCGGACGCAGCACGTGCCTACCCTGAGGACCGTGAACACCCGGCAGCGGAAGAAGCTCACCAAGCGCCTGATGGAGGCGGTGCTACGCGACGACGCGGTGGTCGCCGGCGCCCTCCTGCGCGACGGAGCGGACCCCGACGCGGCCGACCGCGAGGGCACACCGCGCACCGGGGCGGCCCCTTCGCGTACTACGCACCCGAGGCGCGAGCGGCCAGCGGCTACCCGGCGCTCTCGAAAGGGTCACGCCCGATCAGGTCCAGGCATGCCCCAGCCACGTCGACGCTCCCGCCCCTCGCCACGTCCTCCATGACGTGCTCGAACAGGGGACCCTTCCCAGGAAGGCCCGACCGCCGGCGGGTCCACTTTCGGAGGTGGCACGTCCGACCGGGTGGGTTCCCGACCGGTGATCCTCCGGATCACGTCGCCCACGGGGACCGGCTCCCCGGGGTGGGCGGCTTCGTACTCCTGCAGGGCACGAACGCCCCTCGTCCGCGCCGAGCCGGAACGACCAGCCCTGTCCTCCGGCTGTCGGCTTGTTGTCAGTCATGTCGGCACGGTATGGAGACCACCCGGTCGACACTATCTGCAATCTGACCGCACGTGCCGGCAACCGCACTGTGAGTGCGTCCCCGGCCTCTCACCGCATGTCTTCGGTCATCGCCGTCGCGGTCGGCCGGTACCGCACGTTCACGACCGACGTCGGGGCCACCCTCGCCGGCCCGCCCTGGCGCCACCCCGGCGTACGCCAGACGCGCCCGCCGCCAACCACGCACCGTCACGGCTAGTGACGCGCCGGGATGCCGGGGCACGCGGAAACACCCGCTGCCACCAATGCGCATTAGCACCGAGGACCGAAAGCGAGCCTCGCGGGCCAGCCCGGTCGATGTCAAGAGGATGACGCAAGATTTCAGGTCGATGAACTCCCTGAACTAATGCGGATTAGCGACCGGCCCTGACCGCCGCCGCCGAGGCGGCGCGCCGCGATCCCGCCATAGGGGGCGCTCTAGTCGCAACCTCTTGACAGGGCAACCGCCGCCCAGCAAGATTCGAGAAACGTAGTTAGTAATACGTATTAGCAAGCCGTTCCGAGTCGCCCGCAGGCAACCCACGCCCTGCGGATACATCACGGAGTGTCACGTTGAGCTCTGCCAGTCATCGGCATCGCGGCAGCCGTGGGCCGACGACGAATCATGTCCGCGTTCCCTCATCGACGCCCGCCCCCGTACCGCCCGTCCCGGTACCGCCCAGCGTCCGATCCCGCCCCTGAAAAGGAAAAGGCATGACGAGAACATCCCTCGTACCGCGCCGTCGCGCCGCCGCCGCAGCGGCCAGCGCCGGGCTGCTGGTCACCGCCCTCGCCGGCGCCCCGCCGGCCGCCGCCGACCCAGCCTTCGCCTTCCCGCAGTTCAGCTACGTCGACAACGCCTTCGACAAGAGCACCCTCAACTACAACCCGACCAACGAGTTCATCTTCCCGAGCATCATCCGGGCCGCCGACTACTTCCCGAACCCCCTCGGCACCTACTACCTGTACTACGCCCCCCACGAGCGCCCCGGCGGAATCGCCCTGGCCTACGCCGACTCGATCAACGGGCCTTGGACCGAGTACGCCGCCAACCCGCTGATCAGCAACACCTGGCTACCGCACTACTCGACGGTCAGCCACGTCTCCTCGCCGCACGCGATCTGGATCGAGGGCGAGCGGAAGCTCTTCCTCTACTACCACGGCGAGAACTCCATCACCCGGTACGCCACCTCCGACGACGGCATCCACTTCAGCTACGGCGGCACTGCTGTCAGCCGGGACGCCACCACCGGTGGCGAGACCTCCTACGCCCGGGTCTTCGAACAGTCGGTACCCCGACTGGGTACGCGCTACCTGATGCTGTTCATGGACAACCCCACAGCGGCGTCGCCCGGACCGACCGGACCCGTGTCGCGCCGGATCCGCTGGGCGGTTTCCCACGACGCGAGGACGTGGACGATCCAACCGGATCCGATCGTGACACCCCGGGGCGTCCAGGGCCCGAACGCCTCGGGCCCGTTCTTCCTGCGCTGGGACAACCGCAACCTGGTGATCTTCCACGCGGCCGACGGCAACATGCACGCCGTCGACGTCGGTGACGACTTCGACCAGGAGACCCACCTCGGACTGGTGCACGACTCGATGACCGGTGCGCCGGACCTGGGCCGCTCGGCCGCACCCACCTTCTACTTCGACGGCCAGACCGTGCACATGTACTACGAGGCGGGCGGGCGGCTCACCGCCACGATCGGCCACGCGGTGGCCACCCTGGCCGAACCGCCGCCCACCCGTACGGTGGACTGCGTGGTGGACCGACCGGTGCTCTGGCCCCCGAACCACCGCATGGTCGATGTCACCGTGGCGGCGGATCTGCCCGACGGCGTGCTCGGCCCGAACGCGCTCACCCTGACCGGGGTCACCGGCGGTGCGGCTGACGACGTCGAGGATTTCGTCGACGGAACGCCGGACTTCAGCGGGCAACTCCGCGCAACTCGCCCCGGCAACGGCGGCGACCGGGTCTACCACCTGACCTACGCCGGCCACGACGAGGTCGGCCGTCCGCTCGGCTGCACCGTCACCGTCACCGTTCCCCACGACCAGAGCACCAGCTGACCCGGCGGTCGCACCACAGGGCCCGGTCCCGGCACCCCGTCCACGGCGGACCAGGACCGGGCCCGCCCCTACCGCGACTCGATGGTCGGACGTTCCGGGCCGGCGGTTCTCCGCCGACCTCGCCCACCACGTGACGCATCGGTCCGGTGTCGTCCGGGTGAGCAGCAGCGCCGGTCAGGCGTTCAGGGCGGACAGCGCGGTGAGCAGGTAGAGACAGCCACCGATCATCACCGCGATGCCGGCGAGGAGGGGAATCCACGTCGCGAGCATCGAGGCCAGCGGCCAGCGCCGGGTCCGGGTCGCCACCAGCGCGAAACCGCGGATGGTCACCACACCGACGCCGGTCAGGGTGAGCGCCATGCCGACCCCGAACGCGATGACCAGGACGACCGCGTCGAGCGCACGACCGGTGAGCAGCCCGCTCACCAGCACGATGAAGGCCGACGGCGACGGCAGGAGCCCGCCCGACAGCGCGAGGGCGATCAGTCCCCGCCGGGACCACGGGTCGGTCAACTCCTCGTGGTGGTGGTGATGTCCGTGCTCCTCGTGGTGGTGCTGCCCGTGCGAAGTGGACTCGCTGTGCGCGTCGGAATCGTCGGAGGCGTGCTCGACCGCGTGGGAGTGGTGGGCGTGGGCGTGCACCGGCGCGTGGGAGTGCGAATGACCGTGAGAATGGGAATGGCCGTGGGAGTGGGAGTGACCCCGTCCCCGGAGCTGACGGTAGGTCAGGTTGGCGCCGACGCCGACCACCACCAGGCCGGTGGCCGCCTGCACGGGGTGCAGTAGGCCGAGCTTTGACGATCTCTCCGCCCTAAAGGGCGGAGATTCCCTCCACGCTGCGCGTGGAACACGCGGCGTCCGGGCGGATTCCTGCTTCTCGACGCGAGGTCGGCCGCGGTGCCGGCACAAGTGCCGGTCTTACCCGAGTTCCACAGGCGTTTGAGTTGTCCCAGCGTCCCTGGGCCAACACGTTGATCGCCGCATTGACGTCCCGGTCGTGGACCGCGCCACACAGGCAGGCCCACGACCGGACGGACAGCGGCTTGGGTCCGTCGATCCGGCCGCATACCGAGCACGTCTGTGACGTCGGTGCGAACCGGTCGATCTTCCCTAAGGTTCGCCCCCAGCGGGCGGCCTTGTACTCCAACATGCCGACGAACGACGACCATCCGGCGTCGTGGACGGACTTCGCCAGCCGGGTCCGGCCGAGACCGACGACGCACAGGTCCTCGACGTACACCGCTTGGTTTTCGCGGATGATCCGTGTCGAGAGCTTGTGCTGCCAGTCCCGCCGGGTGTCGGCGACCCGAGCATGAGCGCGGGCGACCTTCACGACGGCCTTCTTGCGGTTGTTGCTGCCCCGCTGCTTGCGGGTCAGATCCTGTTGCAGCCGCTTGAGCTTGCGCGCCGCGCGGCGCAGGAACTTCGGCGCGGTGACCTTCGTGCCATCCGAGAGCACTGCGAAGTGCGTCAGGCCCAGGTCGATCCCGACCTCGGAGTCCAGCTCGGGCAGCGCCTCGTCCGTCGTGGTCACCACGAACGAGGCGAAGTGCCGGCCCGCCGCGTCCTTGACGATCGTGACCGAGCTGGGGTCGGACGGCAGGCCCCGTGACCAGCGGACGTCCAGGTCGCCGATCTTCGGGAGCCGGAGCCGGCCGTTGTCCAGCACCTTGAAGCGGGCGTTGGCGGTAAACCGGATCGCCTGCCGGTTGTCCTTCCGCGAGCGGAACTTTGGCGGGGCCACCCGGCGTCCCTTGCGCTTGCCGGTGACCGAGGCGAAGAAGTTGCGGTACGCCACGTTCAGATCGGCCAGCGCCTGTTGCAGGACGACGGCGGAGACCTCGCCCAGCCACTCCCGCTCCGGGGTCAGCTTGGCCTGAGTGATGACCTGCTTGGACAGGTCCCCGTCCGAGACGTACGGCAAGCCCTGCTCGCGGGCCTCCTGCCGTGCGCGCAGCCCGTCGTTGAACACCACCCGCGCGCACCCGAACGCCTTCGCCAGCTCGATCTGCTGGCCGGGCGTCGGATAGACGCGGAAGTTGTACCGGAGCTGCACGGAGGACATTGCACCATGTTGGTTTATGGCTGATCTTGCAGGCATCCGCACTGGTAGACACTGTGTTTTCGCGATGCACGTCCACTTGGTTTTCGTGACGAAGTTCCGGCACAAGGTGTTCGCCGACCGGCACCTCTCCCGCATGGAGGCGATCATGCGGGACGTGTGCGCCGACTTCGAGGCCGAGCTGGTGGAGTTCAACGGCGAGAACAACCACGTCCACCTGCTGGTCAACTTCCCTCCCAAGGTGGCGGTGGCCCGGCTGGTCAACTCCCTCAAGGGCGTCTCCTCGCGCCGCTTGCGACAGGAGTTCCCCGACCTGACGCGGCACTACTACCGGGCCAACAAGCTCTGGTCAGGCTCGTACTTCGCAGGCTCCGTGGGCGGGGCACCGCTGAGCGTCGTGAAGCAGTACATCGAGCAGCAGAACCGGCCCGGTTAGGGCACTGCTCGGGCCTTGGCGGCCCTCCCAGCGCGGGCTCTCACCCCCGGCCTGAAGGCCGGAGCACTGGCCCGCATTCCGGTAGCGGGTCCACAGTGGCGACCAGAAAGTACCGCCCGAATACCGGACAGCACCCCACAACCACCCAGACCTACGGACACCACGCCGATATCGCGACCGTCGAGGACGGGCTCGCCACCCGCGCACGGCGCTGAACACGACGGCGCAGGGTCCATGATCACAAATCGATCATGGACCCTGCGCCGCTACCGCCGACCTGTGGTACACGGCGATCGAGGACACCGAGGGCGGCCAGACTCGCCTCTACAGGGGCACGCCGGAGGTCAGCTGACCACCAGATTTCACTGTCTCACGACCGTCACGCCCTTGACGTAGTGGGCCTTCACCTTGTCCGGGATGAGCGCACGATCGTAGACGGCGACCTCCGACATCCATCCGCCGAAGGGGTTCCCCGCGTCGTCACCTCGTGCCCCGATCTTCAGCGAGGCAGCCCCGTCGGTCGGCACCCGGCTCATCGGCACGGACGCGCGCTCGGTGCCGTCGAGATAGATCTTGAGCGTCGAGCCGTCGAAGACGGACACCAGGTGGTGCCAACCCCACTGCAACACGGGGGCACCGGCCGGACCGGTGGTGGAGAGGGTGTCCGAGAGGTTCATCGCCGCCGGCCGGTTCCTCGCGCCCAGGCGCAGGAGGTACCCGTTGCGCGCGGGCGCGTCGTACTTCTCCAGCACGCCCTGGTCGCCGCCCTCCCGGACGTAGACCCATGCCTCCAGGGCATAGGGGCCGGTCAGGCTCAGGCTCGCCGAGTCGGGCACCTCGATGTAGCCGCCCTCAAGGCTCATCGACCGGCTGTTCTCGTCAGCCAGCGGTCCCGGCTGCCCCTGGGTCACGGTTCCCCGGACAACCCCGTCGTTGCCGTGCCCGGACTTGTCGAGCACCGTCCCCCCGGAGTCGTCGAGCCGCCAGTAACCGACGGCGCCGTCGGCTCGCACCAGGTCCGAGTAGGTCCCGGAAGCCGGCCGGGCCACCGTCACGGTCGTGGTGAACGCCCTCGGCTCCCCGCCGTCCGGGCGGGCGGTCATGGTGATCCGGTAGTCACCGGGCGCCGCGTCAGCCGGGACCGAGACGCGGGTGCGGACCTCCTGCCAGGCGAGCCCGTTCTTGGCGTTACGGGCGAACGGGGTCTGCCCGGACCCGGACGTCCAGCCCTTCGGCAGGTCCACCGAGATCCGGCCCTCGACGGCACCGGTCCCGGACATCTCGACGAGCATCCCCAGGTCGGTCGTCGCCCCTGGTGCCACCATGGTCGCCAGTTCCGCCGAGACGACCTGCGCCCTGGAGACCGGGGTCACCGGAACCGGCGACACGGTCGCGCGAACGGTCGTCGTTCCGGTGCCCGGGACGGTCACGACGTCGCCCTGGATGGCCACTGCCCTGCCGTTGACCGTCGCGCCGTCCAGCCGGTAGCCCGCAGGCAGCCGTAGGTGCAGCTTGACCCGCTGGAGTTCGGGCCGCCCCGCCGCAGCGGGTGGTGGCGTGATCGTGGCTTCGATCGTGCCCCGGGCGACCTTCGAGGTGACGGAGTAGGTCACCGGCCCGAACAGGGTCGGCAGTTTGGTGACCCCGACCGTCTGCCCGTTGGCCAGCCACGGCTTGGGCGTCGCCGGCGCGAGGTCGAGTTCGGTCGGCACACCCGCGGCGTCGAGGGTCTCGTTGACGAGCATCCCCCGCAGCGCCTTGAGGTACGTGGCGTTGTTCGGTGACAGGGGTGCCCGGAACTGGGAGCGGTAGTACTCCATCGGGCACGGTGCGACGGTTTCGCCCTCGCCTCCGATGAACGTGTTGCGGGTGAAGCTCTGGGCGAGCATGCCGTAGAACGTCAGCCCGATCCGGTCGGCATCACCGATCTGGTCGAGGTACTTGAGGTAGGACCAGCCGTACTGCTGGTCGACGCCGCTGGAGCGGTAACCGTCCGCTGCGGGCCACGGGCCAGCCGGGCGGGTCTGGCACGCCTCGACCGGCTCACCGGAGAGGTTGAACCGGGTGAGCCCGAGGAACAGGCCGCCGTGGTTGTTGAGGAACGCCGTCAGGCCCTTCCCGAGCGGGCTGTCGGGATCGATCAGGCCGCTGCCCAGCGCATACGGCATGATGAGGTTCCAGTAGCTGCCGTGCTGCGAGTCCGTGATCATGCCGGCCGGATCGAAGTCGTTCGGATCGAGCAGCGCGATGGGCACGAAGACCGAGCCGTCGGGCAGCTGCGTCTTGCTCCGGTTGATCGCGTCGAGGGTCGCGGCGCGCAGCCCGTCGGCCTGTGCGGTGAAGGCGGCTGCGTCGTCGGGGCGCCCGATGAGACGTAGTACGACGCCCATGTCACGCAGGCCCCGCCACACGTCGGCCTGGTGGTGGATGCCATGGGCCTTGGTGCTGTTGTCGGAGTAGAGGCTCGTCTTGGCGAGCAGCCCGTTGGGGTCGTTGGTCCGCTGCTTCGCGATGTCGGCGAGCCACGCCGTGAAGGCGGCGAGGTGGGTGGTGATGAGCGCGGTGTCGCCGGTCTGGAGGACGTACCGCGCGGCCGCCTGGAGCTTGATGCCCCGCTCCCAGGTCGTGAACCCGTCGAGGTACTGCCCCCGGACGAGGAACTCGTCCATCGTCTGCCGGGTGCGCGGCGCGTAGCCGAAGTCGCCGAGCGACCCCACCGTGGCCACCACCTCGGGGATCCACGCGAACTTCGGGTCGTCGGGCAACTCGTAGCCGTTGCCGACCGTGAGGTTGTAGCCCATGACGAGGTTGTTCAGCAGCATGGACCGCATGGCGTCGGCGGCGTACTTCTCCGGAATCTGCACCCCGCTGCCGGTGTCGAGCTGGCCCTTCCAGTAGGCGATCATCTGCGCCCGCCTGGCGTCGTATCCGCTCTTGTCCATGACGACCGTCCCGAGCGCCTGAGGCTGGTTCATCAGGAGCAGGTGGACCTCTGCCGGGCCCTGACTGAGGTCGAGGGTGTAGGTCAGATCCGGTGCGGTCCACGCCGCCTGGCCGCTGTGGGCGAGCGCGAGCTTGTCGCCCACCTTGAGGTTGTTCTCGGCAGCCGCGGCCCCGGCGACGTTCATGCCGTTCAGGTTGACGCGGAGGGTGGCCGACGTCTGGCCGGAGTTCCCCGGCCGGACGGTGAAGCGGATCATGCTCATGAGCCGGGCGGAGTCGGAGAACCGCGTGACGAAGGACTCTCGTTCGTAGACCCGTCCCTGGCGGTCGGTGTACTGGTTCTGCAGCACGGGCTGGAAGCCATCGGCGAGCGTCGGCTCCTTGAGCCTGGTCTCGGCCGACCCGTAGAGTTCGGCCCCGTCGCCGACGTAGAACTTGACCCACTGCCGGGTCCGCGCGTCGGCGAAATCCGAGTTGATCTGGCTTCCGTCGGTGAAGTGGAAGCTGAAGTCCCGTTGCGCGCTGAAGTTCTTGAGGTCCGGCATCGGGTACGTCAACGGCAGGTTGTTCCACCGGGTGTCGTGCCAGAAGTCGTCGCCGTGGTTGGCCGGTACGAGAAGGTCCTGCATGTTCGCCATCGTCGGGCCACCGGGCAGCGCCATGAGCTGCTCGCCCCACGTGTCGGTCCCCTGCCGCAGGGCCGCCTGGACACGTTCGACGTATCCGTCCGGGAACACCGGCTGGTCCGGTCGACCGCCGATCGGCCCGTCAGGCATGTCGCCCGAAGCCGGAGCCGCTGCGGTGACCGGCGCCTGGACGCCTCCCCCGGCCGCGAGACAGACCACCAGGAGTGCAGCCACGCGTGCCCATCGGTTCGTGCGTTGTCTAGTAGCCATCAGCCCTTCTCCTCATCGAGTCGGTGACCGCGACGCAGGCTGACGGGCATGCGCTCGGTACTCGGAGGCCGCCCACGAGTTCGGGCAGATGCGGCGAAGGCTAATACTGGTATAGACCAATGGTCAAGGGTCTGCCCGAGGCCGGGACGGCAGGCTGACCTGCGGTGACCGCTCGGGTAGCAGCCGGCCACTGATGCAGCGGGCCTCGCCGTCGAGGCCGGCTGCCCCGTCCGGCAAGATCACGAAGTGTCACCGCCGTACTAGGGTGGCTGGCATGGGAAGCCCCGCGCCCGCCGACGGCGGCACCACGAACCGGAACCCGCTCACCCAGCTCACGCTCGACGAACTCCGGCAGCGCACGAGCGTGAAGTGGCGCATGCACCCATCCGACGTGCTCCCCCTCTGGGTCGCGGAGCAGGACGTGCCCCTCGCCGCGCCGGTGGCCGACGCGCTCCGCCGCGCGATCGACCTCGGTGACACCGGCTACGCGCACGGGACGACGTACGCCGAGGCGCTCGGCGAGTTCGCCGCCCGGCGCTGGGGCTGGCACGACGTCCGCGTCGACCACACCACGGTCGTGCCCGACGTGATGATGGGCATCGTCGAGGTGCTCCGGCTCGTCACCGACCCGGGCGACGCGGTGGTGGTCTGTTCCCCCGTCTACCCACCCTTCTACGCCTTCGTCAGCCACGCCGACCGGCAGGTGATCGAGGCCCCGCTCGGACCCGACCTACGGATGGACCACGCCGCTCTCGACGACGCCTTCCGCCGGGCCCGCGCCTGCGGCCGCCGACCGGCGTTCCTGCTGTGCAACCCGCACAACCCGACCGGTGTCGTCCACCGCCGCGACGAACTCGCAGCCGTCGCCGAACTGGCCGACCGGCACGGCCTACGGGTGATCTCCGACGAGATCCACGCCCCCCTGGTGCTTCCCGGGGCGCACTTCACGCCGTACCTCACGGTGCCCGGTGCCGAGAACGCGTTCGCCCTGGTGTCCGCCTCCAAGGCGTGGAACCTCGCCGGGCTCAAGGCAGCCCTCGCGGTCGCCGGGCCGCGGGCCGCCGCCGACCTGCACCGGATGCCGGAAGAGGTCGGCCACGGGCCCAGCCACCTGGGCGTCATCGCGCACACCGCCGCGTTCCAGGCCGGTGGGCCGTGGCTCGATCTCCTCCTCGACGGTCTCGACGCCAACCGCACGCTGCTGTCGACGCTGCTGGCCACGCACCTGCCGTCCGTCCGGTACCACCGCCCCGAGGGCACCTACCTCGCCTGGCTGGACTGCACCCCGCTGGGCCTCGCCACCGACCGGCCGGCCGGCGGGTCCGGGGTGGTCAGCGACCTCGCCGGCCCCGCGAGGATGTTCCTCGACCACGCGCGGGTCGCCCTCAGCTCCGGGCACGTCTTCGGTACCGGCGGCGATGGCTTCGTGAGGCTCAACTTCGCCACCTCGCCCGCGATCCTCACCGAGGCGGTCACCCGGATGGGCCGGGCCGTCGACACGCTCCGCCCGACGGCAGACTGAATACTGGTTCCAGGGCGTGAGTGCGAGGTGGCCGGCGCGTCCGGACGTCCTGCGTAGCGGGCGTCGGACAGACCGTGGGTCGGCACCCTCATCCCTTGACGCTTCCGGCGGCCATGCCCGACACGATGTAACGCTGCAGGAGCAGGTAGAGAGCCACGGCGGGCAGCGTGTAGATCATACCGACGGACATGACGGTCTGGACCGGTGTACTGATCTCCCCGATGAATCCGGCGAGCCCCACGGACATCGGCTGGAGTCCGGGGTCGGTAAGGAAGCTCACCGCGAAGATGTACTCGTTCCACCCGTGGAAGAACGCGATGACGGCTCCGGCTGCCATGGTGGGCGCCACGATGGGGACGATCACCCGCCACAGGGTGCTGACCGGTGAGCAGCCGTCGATCTTGGCGGCGTTGTCGAGGTCGCGTGGCACGGTGTCGATGGCGTTCTTCAGGATCCAGGTCACGACCGGCAGTACGAAGGCGGTGTTGCCCAGTACGAGCCCGCTGCGGGTGTCCAGCAGATCGAGCGTCTTGAACACCGACAACAGCGGCACGACGAGTACCGCCTCGGGGAGCATCTGGGTCACGAGGAGCCCGATACCGACGAGCACCTTGCCGCGGAAGTCGAACCGGGACATCGCGTAGGCGATCGGCACGGCGAGTGTCATCGTCAGGATCGTCGTTCCGGCGGCGATCAGTGCGCTGTTGGTGAGCCAGCCGACGATGGTCGTGTCGCTGAACACGGTGGCGAACGTGCCCAGTCCGGACAGGTCGGGCAACAGGGGCGGGCGGTCGCCGAACAGCTCGTCGTCGGTCCGGGTGGCGGTGACGAGCATCCAGTAGAACGGGAACACGGCGAGACCGACGAGGGCGAGCACGACCGTGACTGCTCCGGTCAGCCCCAGTCGGGGCTTGATTCCATGACGCATGGCTAGGCCGACTTCTCTGCTCGGTTGCTGACAACGAAGAAGATGACGGTGATCGTCAGTGAGATGACGACGCCCACGAACCCGACGGCAGCCGCATGCCCAAGCTCACGCTCGACGAAGCCCCGTCGATAGAGGTCGATGACCAGGGTGTTGGTGCTCCCCGCCGGGCCACCCTGGGTCATCAGCCAGATCAACTCGAAACGACGGATCGACCAGATGGTCATGAGCAGGGCAAGGATCGAGATCGTCGGCCGGATGACCGGCCAGGTGACGGCCCGGAAGCGTTGCGTCCAGGACGCGCCGTCGAGCAGCGCCGCCTCGTGGAGTTCGTCGGGGACGGCCTGGAGCGCGGCGAGGATGATCACGGCGGTGAAGGGGAACAGCTGCCAGATCGTGATGAAGAGGATCGTGCCCAGGGCTCGGGACGTGCTGTCGAGCCACTGACCGTCGCTGGGCGCGAGGCCGACACCGCCGAGGGCATCGTTCGCGACACCGTACTGGGGGTTGAAGATCCACGCCATCACGAGCGCGACGGCGACGGCCGGCGCCGCCCAGGGGATGATCAGAAGCGACCGCGCGACGCCGCGGCCCGTGAACTTGCGGTTCATCAGGAGCCCCGTGCCGAGTCCGAGAAGCATCGTTCCGGCGACACAGGCGACGACGTACACGATCGTCACGCGAACGGCGTCGAGGAAACCGGGATCGGCGAAGACGTCGCGGTAGTTCTCCAGGCCGACCAGGTCGATGCTCGTGGGGTTGAGCAGGCTGGTGTCGGAGAAGCTCAGCACGACCTGCTGAAGGAACGGGATGCCCTGAAACGCCACCAGGTAGATGACGGCCGGCGCCGCGAGGAGGTAGGGCAGCAGGCGCTCGCCCGCCCGTCGTCGCGGTGCCGGTTTCGGCCCGCCGACACGCTGGCGACCGCGCGTCGATGTCGCGTCGAGTACGGACATGTGTGGCTCGTTTCGTCGGGGGGACGGGCATACGCCCGGGGGGTTGGGGGGGACCGGCGGGACGGGGCTGGGAGTGGGGGGCGGCGCGGTGCCGCTCCCCCACTCCCCTGGGCGGCTATTCGCCGGCGATCTGTTTGGCCTTGTCCTGCGCGCCGTCGAGTGCCTGCTGGAGGTCGCCGCCCGACTGCAGCGCGTTGAGCACCGCCTGCACCACCGCGGAGCGGATCCGCGGCGTCTCGACCTCGAGCCCGGTCGGGATGAACGAACGTGCGTGGTCGCTCTGCGCGTCGAACACCTTGACGAACGGCGACTTGGTGAGTTCCTCCGTGGTCCGTTCCACACCGGTGGCGACCAGGCTTCCGCCGAGGAAGCCCTGGACGGTCGTCTGCGCTTCCTTGCCGAGGAACCAGCGCACGAACGCTTCGGCCGCCTCGGCGTTACGGGTGTTGGCGTTGATGCCGATGGCGGCCATCACCTGGCCGATGGACTGCGTCGGGAACGGTGCGGGCGCGGCGGCGATCGGGATGTCGGGGTTGGTGCCCCGAAGAACGGTGGGGATCCCGCCGTTGTCGATCATCATGGCCACCTTGCCCGATGCGAACATGCGGCGGTAGTCGGCGGCGGTCGAGCCCTTCGGGATGACGCCGGCCTGGTAGACGTCGGCGAATGCCTTGACACCGGCGACCGTCTGCGGGCTGTTGATCGTCGGGTTGCCGGCGTCGTCGCTCCACGCGCCGCCGGCGCCGTAGACGAAGTTGCTCAGGTCGTACCAGACCCCGGCCTCCTCGGCCTGGGTGGTCCGGAACGCGAATCCGAACCTGCCCGCCACGGTCTGCTCACGGGCGACCTGCTTGAACTCCTCGAACGTCGTCGGCGGCTTCTTCACGAGGTCGGGGTTGTAGATGAGCGCGTAGTTGGAGACGTCGAGTGGGACGCCCCACTGGTGGTCGTCCATGACGAGAGACTCGGAGGCCGCGGTGAGGTCGATGCCCTTCACGACGTCGTCCAGCGGGCGGATCAGCTTCGCGTCAGCCGCCTCGTAGATGTTCATCTGGTCGAACGCGATCACGTCGGGGCCCTTGCCCTGGCCGAGCTGGGTGAAGATGGTCGTGCCGAAGGACGCGAACGGGATGGAGACCGGTTTGATGACGTAGTCGTCCTGGCTGGCGTTGAACTTCTCCAGCAGAGCCGTCAACTGTGGGCCTCGCGTCGGCTCGCCGAGCATCGACGCGGCGAAGGTGATGGTCTTCGGGCCGTCGCTGTCGGAACTGGCGGAACCGCCGCAGCCAGCGAGAAGGGCGAGTGCGGTCACGGCGCAGATACTGACGCCGAGTCGGTGGTGTCGCATGCCTTACCTCTGATCTTCTCTGCCGCCAGGCACGCTGGCGAGGTGATCGGCAGGGTCAACGGGCGCACGGTGGGAACGGTCGAAGGCGTTGTCGACTGCCGCGTCGGACGATGATCCGGTGATCCGGATCGGGGGGATGGCACCGGCGGCCATCCGGGCGAAGTGCGCGGCGCCGAGGCTGGTGGCCTCGGAGATGTCCGGCAGTTCGTAGTCGCCGAGGTAACGGCGCTTGATCTCGCGGACCGCGTGGCTGGTCAGCCCGCCGCCGGTCATGATGCGTCGCCGTGCGGGGATCCCCGCCACGACGTCGAGTTGGTGGACCAGGTAGGCGGCGCGTTCCTGCACCGCCTCGATGACGGCTCTCCACACCTCGGCCCGGTCCGGTTCGTAGTCGATGTTGGTGAGCTGAGCCTGGTCGAGCCAGACGTTCGAGACGCGGGGTCCGTCGACCCGGGGGACCACGGCGAGCGCCGCCTGGTCCAGCGCCGGCAGCTCGTCGCGTTGGATTCCCATGAGCTTCAGGAACCGCCCCATGCCGATTCCGCTGCGCACGCTGGCCATGGCCTGCAGCCGGCCGGGGAACACGTCCCGGCCGACGGAGAGCTCGCGGTTCACGGCGTCCACCAGGCTGAGCGCGTTCCACGGGCGCTCGGGCAGGTGCCGGATGATCGCCTCGCCGGTGCCACACGAGTCGACGAGATCGGTGTCGTCGAGGGCACCCAGCCCGACCGCGGCCACGAGGTGGTCGAGGCCGGCGATGGTCACCTGCGCGCCGTGGATCCGGGCCGGCCCGGTCGTCACCCGGCCGATCGAGGTACCGGCCCCCACCCGGTCGGGCAGCAGGGTCGGCGGTACGCCCGCCCAGGCGCTGGTCTCCGCCGACTGGTGTCCGGAGACGACGTCGAGGAGGCCGGTGCGGCTGGCCAGCGACGCCTCGCCGGCGATCGTCCCGGTCAACCGGAACGCGAGCCACTCCTGGATGCTGAGCCAGCGGACCCATCGCGACAGCGGGGCGTACCGCCCGGCCAGCCAGGCGAACTTGAACAGCGACGGCTTGAGGTTCAGGGGTAGGCCGCTGCTGCCGGTGAACGCCTCCCGGCCGAGCGAGACGGCGAGCCGGTCGAGCTGGTCGGCGCCGTGCAGGTCGTACCAGGGCAGGCCGGGAGCCAGGACGTCGCCCTGCGCGCCCAGCGGTACGCCGGTCTCGCCGAACCCGGTGAGGCCGATGCCGACCACCCGGCGGGCCGGGTGGTCGTCGAGCACCGTCTCGAGGTGCTGGAACACCTCGTCGAGCAGCCGGTCCGGGGTGAGGATCGTGACGCCCGCCGTGCGCTCCCAGGGGGTGGCCCGAGAACTCAGCGCGACGGTGTTCCCGTCGGCGTCCACGATCTGGATCTTCGTGTACGTCGTGCCGACGTCGACGCCGAGATAGACCTCGTCGACCGCTCTGGTCATGGACGGTCCCCGGTCCCGCCCTCGAAGGCGTCCACGTACGACACGAACCGGCCGGCGATCTCCGCGCGGGCCTGCTCCGGGTCGAGCCGGCCGGCCATCAGCCCTTCCAGGCTCGGCGCCCACGTGCTGCGGCCGATCGCGAAGCCGGTGAAGCCGTCGGCCTGGCCGGCGGCGTGCAGCCACCGCAGGATCTGCGCGTCGTCGGCGCCACGGCCGAGCACGATGCACTCGACGTCGTCGCGGCCGTCCGCCCGCGCCTGTGCGGCGACCGCCTGGTACTGGTCGACGGTGACCAGGCCCTCGACCTTCCAGATGTCCGCTTCGATGCCGGCCTGCTGGTAGGCGCGGATGGTGTCCACCATGATCTGCGGGCGCAGCTCGGTGTCGAACCGCTCCCGGTCGTCGCCGACCTGCGCCAACTGCTCGGCGGAGGGGAGCACGAGCAGCTCCAGCATCAGCCGCTGGCGTCGCGGGGACACCCACTCCGAGAGCTGCCGGAGCCGGGAGATCGAGACGGCCAGGAAGTCGGCCGGCAGCGTCTCGTCGGCGATGGCGAGCACCTTCACGTGGTCCGGGTCGAACGCCTCGATGTGTACGTCGAACTGGTCGCCGTACTCCAGCTCGAAGACCCGTTGCAGGCTGCGCTCGGCCGGCATGGCCAGCAGGAAGCCTTTTTCGGCGACCTCCCGGGCGATGTCGGCGCCGTACTCCTCGTCGACGAGGACGCCGAGAGTCGACCGCTGCAGCCCGCGTGCTTCGATCGCGAGCGGCAACGACTCCCAGATGACGCGCTTGAGCGCGGAGTAGTCGACCGGCCGCCCCTGGTAGCTGCCCCCGTGCTCACCGAACATCTTGGTCAGCGAGGCGCGGTGGTCGAAGGCAAGCATGTACAACGTGCTCATCGGGTAGCTCCGATTCTCAAGGGGTGGCCGCCACGGCCACGGTCTTGACGCGGGTGTAGAAGGCGAGTCCGTCCAGGCCGTGCTCCTTGAACGCGGAACCGGACTCCTTGAACCCGCCGAACGCCTGGTGCACGTCCCAGCCGCTGGGGGCGAGGTTGACGACGACCTGGCCGGTCTCCATGCCGTGGACGAACGCCTCCGCCGCAGCCAGGTTGTTGGTGAAGATGCCCGACGCCAGTCCGTACGTCGTGTCGTTGGCGATGCCGATCGCCTCGTCCAGGTCGTCGAACGGCATGACCGCGACGACCGGGCCGAACACCTCGTCGGTCCAGATCCGCATGTCGGTGGTGACCCCCGTGACGACGGTCGGTGTGACGAAGCAGCCACGGGCCGCCGTCCCGTCGGCGAGTCGCTCGCCGCCGGCAGCGATGACCGCGCCCTGCTCGCGGGCGGTGCCGATCATGGTGAGCACCTTGTCGAGCTGGCGCTGGTTCACCACCGGGCCCATGGTCGTCGCCGCGTCGGCGGCCGGTCCGACGGCGACCGCGCCGGCGCGCGCGACGATCTGCTCCACGACCTCGTCGTAGCGGTCCCGGTGGACGAGGAGACGGCTCACCGCGGTGCACCGCTGACCGGTCTGGCCGAAGATCGACGGCAGCAGCACCTCGAGCGCCCGGGTCACATCGGCGTCGGCCATGATCACCGCCGCGTTCTTGCCGCCCATCTCCGTCTGCAGCCGGATGCCGGTGCCAGCGATCGCCCGGCCGAGGTGGCGGCCGGTCGCGGTGGAGCCGGTGAACGTGATCCCCGCGATGCGGGGATCGCGGACCAGGGTGTCGCCGATCTCCGCGACGTCGCCGGTGACCGTGTTGAAGGTCCCTGCGGGCAGCCCGGCGTCCTGCATCACCTGGGCAAGGAGCAACGCCACGGCGGGCGTGTCCGGGCTGGGCTTCAGGACCACGGTGTTGCCCTGGATCAACGCGGGTGCGGCCTTGCGGACCGGCACCATCAGCGGGTCGTTCCACGGTGTGATGGCGAGGACGACACCGATGGGCTCGTGTCGGGTCGTGGTCACCACCCCGGGGCGGCGGTCCGGCACGACGTCGCCGTGCGGGAGACGACCGACACCGGCGAAGAACTCCACCAGCTCGGCGCTGCGCTCGACCTCGATCGTCGCTTCGGCGCTGGTCTTGCCCATCTCGCGGCAGATCGTGTCCCGGAACTGGTCGGCCCGTTCCCGGATGAGCGCGGCGACGGCGAACAGGTGCTTGCCCCGCAGCACACTCGGCGTATTCCGCCAGGCCGGCAACGCGGCGGCGGCGGCGTCGACGGCCGACCGGGCCTCGTCCGCGGACATCCGGGGCACCACCGCGACGACGTCGGAGGAGTCCGCCGGGTTCGTCGACACGTCCGTGCCGGCCGCGCCGTCGACGTACGCCCCGTTCACGAGGTTGCGCAGGGTCAGGGTGTCGGTCTCGCTCATTTCTCCACGACCTCCCACGGGCCGGTCAGGTAGCGGTCGAGGGCCTCCTCGGCGAAGCCGAACCCCAGCCCCGGTGTCTGGTGCAGCCGGATGACGCCGCCGGACACCTCGAGCTGACGGTCGAGGAGCGCGTTGATGTTGTGGATGTCGTTGCCGACGAAGTACTCGACGAAGATCGCGGCCGGGAACGCGCCCACCATCGGCGCGTGCAGATCGTGGAACCAGTGCGGGGCGAGCGACGCACCGTAGGCGCTGGCCAGGTCGGCGATTCTCCGAAGCTCGCTCAGACCGCCGCAGACGGCCGCGTCGCACTGGAGGATCACCGCGGCCTCGGCGTCCAGCAGGCTCTTCGCCCGCCAGCGTCCGGCCTCGATCTCGCCCGTGGCGACGGTGATCGGCGTCGCCTTCGCCAGCCGCGCGTGGTTCTCGATGTCGTCGGGCCCGAACGGCTCCTCGATGAAGTACGGGTCGAACTCCTCCCAGCGACGCAGCGCGCGGACGGCACTCGGCAGGTCGCTCCACGCGTTGTTGGCGTCGAGCATCAGCACCCCCTCGGGGCCGATGACCTCTCGGGCCGCGGCGATACGGTCCCGGTCCTCCTCGACACCGACCCGCCCGACCTTGATCTTGAATGCCGAGAAGCCGAGGTCCTGGTAGCCCTGAAGCTCCGCCGCGAGCCCGTCGACGCCCTTTCCGTCGAGGTAGTAGCCGCCGGAGGCGTACGCCGGGACCTCGTCGGAGTGGCCACCCAGGTACTTGTGCAGCGGCATGGCGGCAGCGCGGGCGCTGCGGTCCCAGAGCGCGATGTCGAGGGCGGACAGGCCACGGACGACCGAGCCCACCCGACCGTGGAGCAGCGACTCCTGGTACATCGCCTGCCAGGCGCCCTCGATGAGGTCGGCGTCCCGGCCCAGCAGGACGGGAGCCAGCAGGTCGCGCACCGCCAGCGTGGCGATGTTGGCTCCGCTGTGTCCGGGGTAGCAGAAGCCGATTCCGGTCACACCGTCGTCGGCGGTGATCCGGACGAGCGTGTACTCACGATTGCTGATCGTCCGTCGCGCGATGCCCGTGACCCGTGGTAGGGGCACGACGGCGGTAGCGACCTCGATCCGGGTGATGACAGGCATGCAGATTGGTCCTCGTCGGCTCCGTGAGCGCCTTGGCGCGCTCGTCGATCGGGGCCAACGTAAGTGGGGCCTGGCCAGGCCGAATAGCAATCGCTAGTAACATTGATTTCCTCTATAGGAAATCCTGATGAAACAAGATCGCAGGGGGCTCACAGGTGGAGACTCGCTGGCTGGAGACCTTCGTGGCCGTGGCGGACCGGCGCGGTTTCGCCGCGGCGGCCGTCGAGTTGGGCGTGTCCCAGCCCACCGTGAGCGCCCAGATCGCCGCGCTGGAGAAAGAGTTCGGCGTGGCGCTCTTCGACCGTGACCGTCGCCCCATCGTCCTCACCGACCGTGGTCGCGCGCTGCTGGTCCACGCCCACGCGATCCTCGGAGAGATCGAGTCGGCACGAGGCAACGTCAGCGAGTCGGGCGGACGCAGACGGGGGGAGGTACGCCTGGGCACCTACCCGAGTGCGACGGCCGGCTACGTCCCCGAGCTGTTGACGGCATTCCGGGCGGTGTATCCGCTGATCCGGGTCCGGCTCGTCGAGCTGGGCGGCGCCCACCTGCACGACGCGGCGATCCATGGCGACGTCCAGCTGTTCCTCCGCCAGACGACGCCGCCTCTGTCGGAGACGGTCTTCCGCAGCCACCCGATGTGGCGGGAGAAGTTCAAGGTGGTCACGCCGGCGTATCACCCACTGGCCAGGTCCGACGAACCGCTAGCGCCCGCCCAGCTCCTCAAGCATCCGCTCATCATGACCGGCCGGTACGACACGGACGGCCTCCAGACCCACCCCCTCTGGTTCTCACTCCGACAGCCGCCCCCGTTGGTGTACCAGGTGAGCAACCCCCAGTCACTCGTCGCGCTGGTCGGCGCCGGCCTTGGTGTCGGGGTCACCACCCAGCTGGCCATGGACGTGTCCCGCACCGACAACCTGCATGTCCGCGACATCGACCATCCCGACGCCGTCCGTGACGTCCGGGTGTGGTGGCCACGGCAACGCCGCCTGCCGCTCCCCGCCCAGACCCTGCTGCAGTTCATGACCGACACCGCCGGCGTCCCCTACAACACCCTCGACACGCGCAAGGAACCCCGGCCCGCGTGATTCGGCCGTCGGCGCAACCGGCGAGCCCGGTCGACCCACCAGGGATCGACCGGGCTCGCCGGTTTGGATCAGATCAGACGAGGTCGAACCGGTCGAGTTCCATGACCTTGGTCCAGGCCGCGACGAAGTCCGTCACGAACTTGTCGCGCGCGTCCTGGCTGGCGTAGACCTCCGCGAGGGCCCGCAGCTGGGAGTTGGAGCCGAAGATGAGGTCGACCGCGGTGGCGGTCCACTTCACCTCGTCGGTGGCCAGGTCCCGGATCTCGTACACGTGCTCGTCGGACTTCGACGCCTTCCACCGGGTGCCCGGGGAGAGCAGGTTGACGAAGAACTCGTTGGTGAGCACGCCGGGCCGGTCGGTGAGGACGCCGTGCCGGGTGCCGCCGACGTTGGCCCCGAGGGAACGCAGGCCGCCGACGAGGACGGTCATCTCAGGCGCGGTCAGGTCGAGCATGTAGGCCCGGTCGATGAGCAGTACCTCCGGCTGCGTCTTCTCGCCGGGGCGCAGGTAGTTGCGGAACCCGTCGGCGCGCGGCTCGAGGACCCGGAAGGACTCGACGTCGGTCTGCTCCTGGGTGGCGTCGGTACGACCCGGACGGAACGGCACGGTCACCTCGACGCCGGCGTCACGCGCCGCCTTCTCGACGGCGGCCGAGCCGGCCAGCACGATCAGGTCCGCGAGCGAGATCTTCGCGCCGCCTGCGGAATTGAACTCCCGCTGGATGCCCTCGAGGGTCTCCAGAACCGTCGCGAGCTGCTCGGGCTGGTTGACCTCCCAGCCGCGCTGCGGCTCGAGCCGGATCCGCGCGCCGTTGGCACCGCCGCGCTTGTCGGTGGACCGGAAGCTGGCGGCCGAGGCCCAGGCGGTGGAGACCAGCTGGGCGGTCGTCAGGCCGGACTCCAGGACCTTCGCCTTGAGGGCGGCGACGTCGGCGTCACCCACCAACTCGTGGTCGACGGCCGGCACCGGGTCCTGCCACAGCTGGGGCTCCGGGACCCACGGACCGAGGAACCGGTCGACCGGACCCATGTCGCGGTGCAGCAGCTTGTACCAGGCCTTCGCGAACGCCAGCGCGAACTCGTCGGGGTTCTCCAGGAAGCGGCGCGAGATCTTCTCGTACGCCGGGTCGACGCGCAGTGAGAGGTCGGTCGTGAGCATCGTCGGCTTGTGCTTCTTCGACGGGTCGTGGGCGTCCGGGATGATCGCCTCGGCGTCCTTGGCGACCCACTGCTTCGCGCCGCCGGGGCTCGTGGTGAGCTCCCACTCGTAGCCGAAGAGGATCTCGAAGAACCGGTTGCTCCACTGCGTCGGCCGGTCGGTCCAGGTCACCTCGAGACCGCTGGTGATCGTGTCCCCGCCCTTGCCGCTGCCGTGGGTGCTCAGCCAGCCCAGGCCCTGCGCCTCCAGCGGGGCGGCCTCGGGCTCGGGGCCCACGTGGTCGTCGGCCACGCCGGCGCCGTGGGTCTTGCCGAAGGTGTGACCGCCGGCGATGAGGGCGACGGTCTCCTCGTCGTTCATCGCCATCCGGGCGAAGGTCTCACGGATGAAGTGCGCCGCCGCGAGCGGGTCCGCGTTGCCACGGGGGCCCTCCGGGTTGACGTAGATGAGACCCATCTCGGTGGCCCCGACGCCGGGCGCCATCTCCTTCTCGGAGGCGTAGCGCTCGTCGCCGAGCCAGGTGTCCTCCGGGCCCCAGAAGATCTCCTCGGGCTCCCAGACGTCCTCCCGGCCGAAGCCGAAACCGAAGGTCCTGAAGCCCATCGACTCCAGGGCGACGTTGCCGGCGAGCACGAGCAGGTCGGCCCAGGAGATCTTCTGGCCGTACTTCTGCTTGACCGGCCAGAGCAGCCGGCGGGCCTTGTCCAGGTTCGCGTTGTCCGGCCAGCTGTTGAGCGGGGCGAACCGCTGGCCACCGTCGCCGGCGCCGCCGCGACCGTCCTCGATGCGGTAGGTGCCCGCGGCGTGCCAGCTCATCCGGATCATCAGGCCGCCGTAGTGGCCGAAGTCGGCCGGCCACCAGTCCTGCGAGGTGGTGAGGACCTGGACGATGTCCTGCTTGAGGGCCTCGACGTCGAGCTTGGCGAACTCCTTGGCGTAGCTGAAGTTCTCCCCCAGCGGGTTGCCCTTGGACGAGTGGGCATGCAACACCGAGAGGTCGAGCTGGTTGGGCCACCAGTCCCGGTTGGTACGCGGACGACCGCCGGTCTTCGGGGCCGGCGAGTCGATCGCCGGGTTCTCGCTCTCGCTGCCGTGCGCGGTCACCGAGTCGTGCGCGACCGGGCAGCCGGCCGCTGCCTTCTCGTCCACGCCCTGCGCGCTGGCGGGGACGTTGTCCTGGGTGTCGCTCATCTGCTTCCTTCCGACTGGCGGATCACTGGGAGGTGCGTTCGGTCGCACAGTCGGGGCAGGTGCCCCAGTAGACGACCTCCGCCTCGTCGACCGTGAAGCCGTGGTCGTCGGAGGCGGTGAGACAGGGGGCATGGCCGACGGCGCAGTCGACGTCGGCGATCGCGCCGCAGGAGCGGCACACGACATGGTGGTGGTTGTCCCCCACCCGGGACTCGTACCGGGCGGTCGCACCGGCCGGCTGGATGCGCCGCACCAGGCCGGCGTCGGTGAGCGCCCGCAACACGTCGTACACCGCCTGGTGGGAGACGGTGGGCTGGTCCGCCCGGACCAGCGCGATCACGGTGTCGGTGTCGACGTGCGGATGGTCGCGCAGCGCGGCGAGCACCGCCAACCGGGGCCGGGTCACGCGCAACGAGACCGCCCGAAGCTGGGTCTCGAAGTCGGACGTCATGTGTTGAACATAGCCCAGTTTTGGAATGAATCAAGTTTTGTTTCGACTCGGCCCGCACGCGGACCAGAGCGGTCACCCGGCGCCGGACAGCTCCATCGCGACGTCGAGCTCGCGCTGCTTCGCCGGGGACAGGGCGCCGATCCGCTCGACGAGGTACTCCCGGCCGAGGGACAGCGTCCAGGTGCAGAAGACCTTTCCGTCCATGGGCAGCGCCACCCGCACGACACCCTCCTCGGCGAGGCCTTCCTGCGTCCCGAAGAAGACCTCGACGCCGATCGCCCGCGCGTCCGCCCCGGCCGCCTCGACGATGCGGCGCCGCTCAGCAGGGTCCGCCGCCTGCTCACCGGACATCAGCACGAACCCCTGCCGCTCGGCCGGCGTGGCCGGGGCGACGATCTGCACGGCCCGGAACTCCGGCCCCGCACCACCCGACAGCAGCACGACCGGTCGTGTGCCGTCGAACCGGGCCCACCAGAGCTCGCCGCGTTCCACACGCCGAACCTACTCCCGGTCCTCCCCCGGCGTCACGTCCCGGCCGCGCTCGCCCTGGTGGAGCAGTTGGCCGCCGCGTTCAGATCCGCTCGTAGACCAGCGTCGCGCCGATCCAGGTCTGCGTGACGGTCAGGGCGGCAAGATCCGTCGGCTCGGTCTCCAACGGGTCCGCGGACAGGAGGACGAAATCGGCGAACTTACCCACCTCGATCGAGCCGATCCGGTCCTCCCAGCCGATCGAGAACGCCGACCACTCGGTGTACATCCGCAGCGCCTCCTCGATCGTGACCGCCTCCTGGGCGGCCAGCACGTCACCGTCGTTGGTCCGCCGGGTGACGGCGGCCTGCATCGCCGGGAAGGGGTCGTGCTGGTCGGCGGTGATACCGATCGCATCGGAGTTGCCCGGGATCGGCAGGCCGTGGTCGATCAGCGTCCGGAACGGCATCACCGTCCCGATCCGGTCGGTGCCCAGGTGCGCGACGTATCCGGCCGCGGTGGTCATGATGAAGGCCGGCTGCGGAACGGGGACGACTCCGGAGGCGGCCAGCCGCTTGATCCGTTCGTCGGTCATGAACATGTTGCCCGCGTGCTCGATGCGGTGCCGGGCGACGCCGTGCCGCTCGGGCGGCAGCGCCAACGCGCCGTCGAGAGCCTGGTCCAGGGCACGGTCGCCGATCGCGTGCATGGCGATCTGGAGGCCCGCCTCGTCGGCGGTGGCGATCAGAGCGGCGACCTCCTTGTCGGGGAACGCCAGCTCGCCACGGTAGCCGGGCTGGCCGGGGTAGTCCCCGTGCAGGGCGGCCGCCCCTGCGGTGAGCCCGCCGTCGAGGAAGACCTTGAAACCGACCATCGCGAGGTGGTCCGGGTCGAGGGCGTCGATGCGGTCCCTGGTACGGCCGGTGCGTACGTCCTCGGCCGACAGCACCGCCTCCAGCTTCGGGTACAGCGCGGCGCGCAGCACCAGCTCACCGTCGGCAGCGAGCGCGGCGATCGCTTCCAGCCCCTCGCGGTGCAGGGGGATGTCGCCGACGGTGGTGACGCCGACGGCGAGATACCGTTCCTGCACCCGTCTGATGGCCGCCG
Source organism: Micromonospora sagamiensis (assembly GCF_014680085.1). NCBI lineage: Bacteria > Bacillati > Actinomycetota > Actinomycetes > Micromonosporales > Micromonosporaceae > Micromonospora > Micromonospora sagamiensis. The sequence continues at coordinate 223,308 of NZ_AP023438.1, forward strand.
CGAGTTCCTCGACCGTCGGTTGCGGGCCGCCGAGCGGCTCGAACATGTCGTAGGTGCGGCCGGTGGCGACGCCGGTGGCCGGGTCACGCTCGATCCGGCCGCCGGGCGCGTTCGGGGTGTCGTCGTCGACACCCAGCAACTCCAGGGCCAGGGAGTTGAAGACGTTGATGTGGTAGCTCGCCCGGTACATCACCGGGTGGGTGGTGCTGACCCGGTCCAGGTCGTGGCGGTCGGGATAGCGCCCCTCGGCGAGCTTGAGATTCTGGTAGTGCTGCCCCTGACCGAGGATCCACTCGCCGGCGGGCGTGGCGCCGGCGCGCTCCGCGAGGACGGAGACGATCTCCTCGACGCTCGACACCCGGGACGAGCGGCAGTCGGCGGCCAACTCCCAGGCATAGGCGAGCAGTTCCAGGTGGGAGTGGCAGTCCACCAGTCCGGGGATCACCACCGCACCGGCCAGGTCGACGACCCGCGCCCCTGCGGCCCCCGCGAGAATCTCCTCCGTCGTCCCGACCGCCACGATCCGGCCGTCCTCGGCGCGAAACGCCTCGGCGACGGTTCCCGCCTGGTCCATCGTGCGGACCCGACCGCCGACGAAGCACACTGTCTCTGTTGGCACTGCTCTACCTCTTTCCGGGCATGGTTGTCGAGCCGCCGTCGTGGATGGGGCCGACGGTGGCGGATCAGGGGCTGCTTCAGCGGACGGCGGGCATCTGCACGGTCTTGGTCTCCAGGTACTCCTCGACGCCGAGCCGCCCGCGCTCCCGTCCGAGGCCACTGCTGCGCATACCACCGAACGGCAGGGCCGGCTCGCTGACCAACGGAGCGTTGACGCCGACCGAGCCCGCCTTGAGCTTGCGGGCCACCGCCGTCGCGGCGGCCTGGTCACCGCCGAACACGTACGCCGCGAGGCCGTACTCGGTGGCGTTGGCCAACCGGACGGCTTCGTCGACGTCGGCGCAGCGGATGACGCTGAGCACCGGGCCGAAGAACTCCTCGCCGAGCACGGCGGGCTGGCTCCTCCCCTCGGCGGTCAGCAGCGTCGGCGCCAGGAACGCGCTCGCCTCGTTCTCGGCGGTCCTGGCACCGCCCGTGACGAGCGTCGCGCCGCCCGCCACGGCCTCGGCCACCTGCGCCTCGATCCGTCCCACCGCCGCGTGGTCGATGAGCGGGCCCATCGTGGTCGCCGGGTCGCGCGGGTCGCCGAGGACGATCTGGTCGACCGCCGCGGTGAGTTCGGCGACCAGGTCGCCGGCCGTCGACTCGACGACGTACACCCGGTTGGCCGCCATGCACGCCTGCCCGGAGTTGAGGAACCGGGCCCGGACCAGGTCACGCGCGGTCCGCACGACGTCCGCGTCGGGCAGCACCACTGCGGCGGCGTTGCCGCCCAACTCGAGCAGGACCCGCTTGATCGACGACGCGGCCTTGCGCATGACGAGTTCGCCCACCCGGCGCGACCCGGTGAGGCTGACGCACGCGACCTCGGGGGCGTCCAGCAGGGTGTCGCTGACCCGCTGCGGATCGCCGGCCACGACGACGTTCAGCACACCGGAGGGGAGGCCCGCCTCCTCGAAGCAGCGGGCGATGGCCAGCGCGGTGAGCGGCGTCTGCGGGGCCGGTTTGAGCACGACCGTGCAACCGGCCGCCAGCGCGGCACCGACCTTGCAGGCCACCATGAACGCCGGGAAGTTCCACGGCGTGATCGCCAGGACCACCCCGATCGGCTCGTGCAGCACGAGGGCGTCGCGTCCGGGCGCGACGTCGGACCAGGCTTCGCCGGGCAGACGCAGCGTCTCGTGGCTGAACCACTCGAAGAAGCGGACCGTGTTGCGGGCCTCGCCGATCCCCTCCTGCAACGGCTTGCCGGTCTCCGCGCTGATGAGCTCACCGATGGCCTCGACCCGCTCCCCCAGCAGGTCGGTCGCCCGGCTGAGGACCTCGAAACGCTGCCAGCCGGTCGCCGACGACCACCCGTCGAGGGCAGCCGCGGCCGAGGCGACCGCCGTGGCGGCCTGGCCGGCGTCGGCGTCACCGACCGCGCAGATGGTGGCACCGGTGGCCGGGTCGTGGACCTCGAACGTGTCCGGGGAGGTCACCCAGGTGCCGCCGATCCACGAACCCGGGCTGTCGCCGACGAGTTGTGCGACCAGGTCGGCCGACCGGCTGCTCACCGGGTGCCCTCGGCACCGCAGGCGGCGTACTCGGCCTCGCCGACCTCGCCGGTCCACTCGACGTCGCCGAAGTGGAACACCATCTGGACCAGCTGGGCGGACGCGGTGGCACCGTGCCAGTGCTCGACCCCGGGCTCGGTCCAGACGACGTCACCCGGACGCATCACCACCACCTCGCCGCCGCGTTCCTGGATCCAGCCCTCCCCGGAGACGGTGTAGAGCATCTGGCCGCCGGGGTGCCGGTGCCAGTGCGTACGCGACCCGGGCGCGAAGAACATGTTGAGGGCGCGGGTCCCCCCGTCGGCCAGGACGATGTCCGACCAGACCTGTCCCGTCGTGGTCGCCGACCGCATGGCCGACACCCGGTCCGCAGGAATGCCTCGTCCGATGATCATCGTGCTCCTTGGTTCGTGGGTCGGGTCAGTCGGTGGTACGGCGGAGGTCGGCCAGCAGGCGGTTGCTCGCGTTGTAGCCGGTGACACCGCTCATGAAGTTGCCCGGCCAGTTGCCGACGCCGGTCAGGTAGAGCCCCTCGACCGGGGTCCGGTAGTCGGCGCAGCCCGGGATCGGGCGGGAGTCGAAGATGTGCCCGGGCACGATGTCGCCGTGGGCGCCGTTGCCTTCGACGAGGGCGAACTCGCGTTCGAGGTCCAGCGGCGAGTAGACGTGCACGTCGGCGAGGATCCCGGACAGGTTCGGGATGTGCTGCTCCAACGTGCTGACCACCGCCTTGCCCAGGTCGTCGCGCTGCTCGTCCCAGGTGCCCTCGGCCAGGTGGTACGGCACGCCGCGGACGCTGATGCTCACGAAGTGACATCCCGGCGGGGTCAGCGAGGGGTCGTGCGCCGAGTCCATCATCGCGGTGACGGTGGGTCGCTTGCTCCAGCGCCCGAGCACCGCCTCGTTGTAGGCGTTCTGGAGCACGTCGATGCTGGCCGCGATCCGGAAGTTGGTGCCGAGGAAGAGACGGTTCTCCTCCTCGTCCCGCGCGGCGGCGAACCGTGGGGTCCCGTCGAGCGCGAGGTGGACCTTGGCGGAGGTGCCCTTCATGCTGACCGACCTGGCCAGGTCGTACAGGTCCGCTCCGATGTCCTCGGGTCCGACCAGCTGGGTCAGGGTCAGCTTCGGGTTCGCGTTGGAGACGACCCGGGGGGCGCGGAACTCGCGCCCGTCGCGCAGGGCGACACCGACGACCCGCTGGTCCTGGCAGAGGATGCGCTCGACCTGTACGCCGGTGAGGATCGTCGCGCCGTGGGCGCGGGCGGAATCCGCCATCGCGCCGGTCACGGCGCCGATGCCGCCCAGCGGCGCGGCGTTGCGCATCATCAGCTCGTTGTCGTCGTGGCTGCCGACACTGCGGAGCGACTCCTCCCACAGCGGCCGCTGGAGCAGCAGGTAGCCGCTGCCCGGTGTCCTCGGGCCGACGAAGTTGGTGGCGACCGCGGTGCCGGCGAAGAACGCCTGTAGCTGCGGCGACGAGAGCCGCTCCTCGAGGATGTCCGCGACCGGACCGAACATGATCGACTCGAAGTCGCGGCGCTGGCGCGGGGTGGTGAAGCGCGCGGCCACCTCGGCGAACGACGGCGGCGGGTCGTAGAAGGAGACCTTCATCTGCCGGGCCACCGAGGCGTACAGCTCGATGACCGAGGCGTAACCGGCGAGGTCCGCGTCCCCGTGCGCGAACTGCGCCATGGCCGCCCGGCGCTTGGCCCGGTCCGGCCACGCCGGCAGGGCCCGGCCGTCCTCGAAGAGGGTCAGGGATCCGAGCGACGGGTGGGCGAAACGGAGCCCGTGCTTCTCCAGTTCGAGTTCCCGGGCGATGCGCGGGTCGAGGCTGTGGCTCGCGTTGGCCACGCTGCTCCCCCGGTACCCCGGGAAGATCTCCTCGGTGACGCAGGTGCCCCCCACGACGTCGCGGCGCTCCAGGGCGAGCACCCGCAGCCCGGCCCGCGCCAGGTATCCGGTGGCCACCAGGCCGCTGTGCCCGGTCCCGACGACGATCACGTCGTACGCCTGCTCCATCCGCTTCCTCCCGTTCCGTCGCCGTTGGCAGGTCAGCCGAGCGGGCTGATACGTCGAGCCGAGATGCGCCAGCCCGCGTCGGTGCGGGTCACCGTGTCGCGGTAGATCGCGGCGGTGACCTCCCCTCCCGCCCGCAGGGCGAGCGCCTTGCTGTCGCATTCGGCGGTGTCGTCGTCGACGCCGTTCACCACCACGTTCGTGATGTGGTGACTGACCGCGGGCGTCGCGATCGCCTGGAACGCCGCGATCACGGCATCGAGCCCGCTGGCGGTGAGACGGCCCGGGTTGTCGAAGGAGATCTCGGGCGCGAACACCTCCCCGAGCCGGTCGTACTCCCGGGTGTCGAGGAGGTAGGCGACCCGGTTGAGGACTTCCTCGATCGCTCGGGCATCGGCCGGGTTCACGGGTTGGTTGCTCACTGGACTCCTTCGGATGTTCCGTACAGTGGAAGTCCGACTTCCGTACCATAGGATGCCCTCGAATCGGAACCCGGTCAAGCGCCACTGCGGCATCCGCGCGGACGGTCGGAAGAAGACCCCGAAGGAGATCTCGAATGACGATGCGTGAGCAGACCCGTGTCGACCGGACCTGGGTCGACGAGGCGATCCGCCGCGTCGAGGCCGACGCCAACCGCAGCTCCGACACCCACCTGCTGACGTTCGACCTGCCCGGTCGGCACGGCGTCGACGTCTACCTGAAGGACGAGTCCTCACACCCGACCGGCAGCCTCAAGCACCGGCTCGCCCGCTCACTCTTCCTGTACGCGCTGTGCAACGGCTGGATCGGCCCGACCACGACGGTGGTCGAGGCCTCCAGCGGCTCGACCGCGGTCTCCGAGGCCTACTTCGCCCGCCTGCTGAACCTGCCGTTCATCGCCGTCGTCCCGGCCACGACCAGTCCCACCAAGCTCGAACTCATCGAGTGGCACGGCGGGCGCTGCCAGATGGTGGATCATCCGGGGCAGGTGTACGACGAGGCGCGGCGGCTCGCCGCCGAGCTCGACGGCCACTATCTCGACCAGTTCACCTACGCCGAGCGGGCCACCGACTGGCGCGGCAACAACAACATCGCCGAGTCTATCTTCGAGCAGATGTCCGGCGAGGCGCGACCGGTGCCGACCTGGATCGTCGCCAGCGCCGGGACCGGCGGAACGGCGGCGACCATCGGGCGCTACCTCCGCTACCGGCGGCACCCCACCCGACTGCTGGTGCCGGATCCCGAGAATTCGGTCTTCCTCGACGCCTGGCGCCTCGGCGACCGCGGACTGCGGTCGACCAGCGGCTCCCGGATCGAGGGGATCGGTCGCCCCCGGGTCGAGCCGTCCTTCGTGCCCGAGGTGATCGACGAGATGGTCCGGGTGCCGGACGCGGCGTCGGTCGCGGCGATGCTCTGGACCTCGCGCCGCCTGGGCCGCCGGGTCGGACCCTCGACCGGTACCAGCATGTGGGCGACCCTCCAGCTCGTCGCCGAACTGCAACGTAACGGCGAGCGGGGCAGCGTGGTGAGCCTGATCTGCGACGGCGGCGAGCGGTACGCCTCGACGTACTACGACCCGTCCTGGCGGGCGGAGCACGGTTTCGACGTGACGCCGTACGCCGCCGCCCTGGACGAGTACGAGCGTTCGGGGTCCCTCGCCAGCGTCATCGCAGAAAAGCCCAGCTACAGCTCTTGACAGCCCACCGCCCAGGCCACCAGCATCTGCAATGGAAGTCACACTTCCATGGTGTGGAAGCTTACTCCGAGGTGGTCCAGTCACTCAATCCGGCCGCGATGACCAAGAAGGAACCGTTATGCGAACATATCTCGACGTGACCAGGGGCCGACGTCTCGTCGGTGCCGCGCTGGCGACGGTCGTCGTGGCCCTCGGCAGCCTCACGGCCTGCTCCGGTGGCGACGACGCCGGCGAGAAGGGGTCGATCACGTACGCCGGCTTCGGCGGTACCTACGAGGAGGCCGTCAAGGCCGCGCTCTTCGACCCGTACTCGAAGGACACCGACGTCAAGGTCCTCTACGACAGCAGCGGCTCCGACGTCGCCAAGCTGGTGCAGATGTCCAAGTCCGGCTCGATGACCCTCGACCTGATCGACGCCGAGGACTCCTCGCTCGCCCAGTTCATGGCCGCCGACATCCTCCAGCCGATCGACACCAAGAGCCTCCAGGGCTTCGCCGACCCGAGCGCGGTCACCGAGTACTCGGTGCCGTGGTACACGTTCTCGCGCAACCTGTTCTGGAACAAGGACGAGGTGCCCGGTGGCATCGACTCCTGGGCCGACCTGTTCGACACCAAGGGCATCCCGGGCAAGCGCGGCATGGTAGGGCTGCCCTGGGGGATCCTCGAGGGCGCCCTGATCGCCGACGGCGTCCCGGTCGGCCAGCTCTACCCGCTCGACCTGGACCGCGCCTTCCGCAAGCTCGACACCATCCGCGGCAACACCGTCTTCTTCCCGTCCAACGGTGACCTGCAGAACGCCATCTCACAGGGCGAGATCGCGCTGGGCTACGGGAACCTCGCGCGGATCAAGAGCATCGCCGCCAGCGGCGCGGTGCCGCTGGACTACACCTGGGACGGCGCTGTCCTCTCCGTTCAGCAGCTCGTCATTCCCAAGGGAGCGCCGGACCAGCCGGACGCCTTCGAGGCGATCAAGTACTCGTTGAAGCCCGAGGTCCAGAAGGCGATCATGGACAAGCTCGGTTACACGCCGTCGCTGAAGTCGGTGCTCGACGGCCTCGACGCCAAGGCACGGGCCGACCTTCCCGGCACCGAGGAGACCGCCAGCGACGAGACCTTCCGCATCGACGTGGACTGGTGGGCGAAGAACGGCGCGGACGTGCTCAAGCGCTGGCAGGACTGGCAGAACAGGTGACCACCACTCCGACACGGCCAGACGCGGATCTTGCTGGGCCGGCCTCCCGCACCACGGGGGGCCGGCGCCACCGCCGGCGCGGCTGGGATGTGAGCGCGGCGCCGGCAGCCGTGGTCGTGGCCCTGGTCTTCGTGCTTCCGGTCGCGATCCTCTGCCTGCGCAGCGTGACGGAGCCGACCTTCGGCCTGGAGAACTTCACCCGGCTTCTCGGGCACTCCGGCTATCGCGACAGCATCGTACGGACGATCCTGATCTCCGCGGCCTCGACGTTGCTGGCGCTGGTCTTCGGCTACCCGATCGCATACCAGATGGTGCACGGCGGCAAGTGGCTGCGCACCTTCCTGACGGTGGCGATCATGGCGCCGTACCTGACCTCGATCCTGCTGCGGTCGTTCTCCTGGCTGGTGATCCTCGGCCGCCAGGGCCCGGTCAACAAACTGCTGGCGCAGGTCGGGCTGGAGCCGGTCGCGATGGTCTTCACCCCGATCGCGGTCGTCGTCAGCCTCTCCCACTACCTGCTGCCGCTGATGATCCTGCCGCTGGCCGCCACGATGCGCTCGCTCGGCGACTCGCGGACACGCGCCGCGACCAGCCTGGGCGCCGGGCCGGCCCAGGCGTTCGTCCGGGTCTACCTGCCGTTGACCAAGCCCGGCATCCAGGCGGGATCGGTCCTCTGCTTCGTCTACGGCATCGGCGCCTTCGTGATCCCCGCGCTCCTCGGCGGCTCCGAGGGCAGCATGCTCGGCTCGCTGATCCACAGTGCGATCAAGCAGAGCGGCGACTACGGCCTCGCCTCGGCCGCCGCTCTCGTGCTCGGCACCCTGGTCCTGGCCATCGTCCTGGGCTTCCAGCGGCTGACCGGCATGTCGACGACCGAACTCGCGGGCCGATCCGGCACCGCGGCCACCCGCTCCGCCCGCGCCAGGCGCCGGGGCGGACGCGGCCTCAAGCTCGCGGGCCGCGCGGCCGGCGCACTCGACCGCCTCGGGGTCACCCGCAGCCGCAGACTGCCGAAGGTCCTGGCCGCCGTCCTCGGCGCCCTCGTGCTGGCGCCGCAGTTCATCGTCGTCCCGATCTCGTTCGCCTCCACCAAGGCGCTGGTCTTCCCGCCGGTCGGCTACTCGACCCAGTGGTACGCGGAGTTCTTCACCGCGAGCTGGCTCGATCCGCTCGCGGTCAGCCTCCGGATCGCGTTCTTCGTGACCATCATCGCCGGAGTGCTCGGAACGCTCGCCGCGATGGGCGTCGTCCGGGGAACTGCCCACCGGTGGGGAGCGCTGACCTCGACGCTGATGATGCTGCCGCTGCTGTTCCCGACGGTGGTCGCCGCTGCCGGCTTCTACGTGGAGTTCGAGCGGATCGGGCTCGTCGACACCGAGCTGGGGATCGTCCTGGCCCACGTGACGCTGGCTCTGCCGTTCGTGTTCAGCGTGGTCAGCGCGGGGCTCCGCTCGCTCAGTCCGGTCTACGAGCGGGCCGCTTCCAGCCTGGGTGCGAGCCGGGCGGTCCAGCTACGCCGGATCGTGCTACCGCTGATCGCCCCGTCCATCGCGACCGCCAGCCTCTTCGCGTTCCTGACCTCGTTCGACGAGTCGACGGTCGCGATCTTCCTCTCCGGCGTGCACGTCAAGACCCTCCCCAAGCGGATCTTCGAAGCGCTCTCCCTGGAGACCAACCCGACCGTGGCGGTCATCTCCGTCTTCGTCATGGCCTGCGCCGCTGTCGTCTGGCTCGGCTATGTGCTGGTCCGCCGCCTCACCCAGATCTGGAGGAGCAACCCATGACCCGCCGGCAGGGCGCGATCCACTTCGACAACGTCCGCAAGGAGTACGGCGACCACGTCGCCGTCGACGACCTCACCCTCACGATCGAGCCTGGTGAGTTCTTCACCGTGCTCGGCCCGTCGGGTTCGGGGAAGACCACGACCCTGATGATGCTCGCCGGCTTCACCGAGCCGACCTCGGGAGCCATCCGGGTCGACGGCGTCGACATCGCGCACGTGCCGAGCGACAAGCGCAACATCGGTGTCGTCTTCCAGGACTACGCGCTCTTCCCGCACATGTCGGTCCGCGACAACCTCGCGTTCCCGCTGGAGATGCGCAAGGAGCCGCGCACGGTCATCGCCGAGCGGGTGGACCGGGCGCTCACGCTCGTCGACATGGCCGCTGCGGCCGACCGGCTGCCCGACCAGCTCTCCGGTGGCCAGAAACAGCGGATCGCGGTGGCGCGGGCCATCGTGTTCGATCCGGCGTTCCTGCTCATGGACGAGCCGCTGGGCGCCCTCGACCGCAAGTTGCGACAGCGGCTCCAGGTCGAGCTGCGGCAGCTCCAGCAGGCGTTGAAGGTGACGATGGTCTACGTCACCCACGACCAGGAGGAGGCGATGTCGATGTCCGATCGCGTCGCCCTGATGAACCACGGCCGGATCGAGCAGATGGGGACGCCACGGGAGCTCTACGAGCAGCCCCGGTCCGCGTTCGTCGCGGACTTCCTCGGCACCAACAACATGCTCACGGTCCGTCCCGAGGCCCCGGGACGGCTGAGCGTCGAGAACGGCGGACTGCTGGCACTCGACGACGGCCGGAGCATGCCCGCCGACGCGTCCGTGGCCGCGGTACGTCCGGAGCGGATCGCGCTGACGGACGTCACCGCTGCCCCACCGTCCGGGTTCAGCCACTGCACCGGGAAGGTCACGCACCGTCTGTACCTCGGCTCGCACACGATGTACACCGTCCACTCTGAGACACTCGGCCCGGTACGGGTGCAGATGCAGCACGATGACGGCGAGCATCCCTACCGCACCGGCGAAACGGTCGGCATGATCTGGCGGACACGTGATGTGAACGTCTTCGGCTCGACGGCCGAACGATGAAGGAGGACGCGGTGACCGAGCTGGAATGCGAGCCCACGGAGCAACGTGGAGTCAGGTCGGTGATCCGGGCGCTCAACCTGCTCTCCGCGGCCGCTCGCGGAAGCCGGACACTCACCGAGCTGGCCGGCGAGGCCGGGGTCAGCCTGAGCACCGCATCGCGGCTCCTGGCAACCCTGAAGATGGCGGACTTCCTCCAGCAGGACGAGGACGGCCAGTTCGTTCCCGGGCCCGAACTGACCGCACTCCTGTACGCCGGCGACCAGTGGTCGGGGATCCGCAAGCTCGCCGGAGAGGCCGCCGCGAGCCTCCGCGACGAGCTCGACGAGACCGTGGCGTTCTTCGTCCGCGCCGGGAACGACCGGGTCTGCATCGAGTCGGCGGAGTCCGCCAGGCTCGTGCGGAGGGTCTGCCACCCCGGTGAGCGCGGGCCGGTCTACCTGGGTGCCGCCGGTAAGGCCCTCATCGCCTTCAGCAACGCCGAACACGGCTACCTCGGCCTGCCGCCCGGCACCGACGAGTTCAAGACCGAGTCCGGGGCCGTGCGCACCCTGGCCGACCTCCGGGCCGAATGCGCCGCCATCCGAGAACGTGGCATGGGATACAGCGGTCGCGAGTCGACCGAGGAGTCGTGGGCGGTCGCCGCCCCTGTCTTCCGGGGCGACCTCCTTCTCGGCGTCCTGGCCGTGGTCGTCCCGATGACCCGGTCGGACGAGCAGTACATCGCGAAGGTCCAGGCGGCTCTGCGGCGGGCCGCGGCGGCCGCCAGCCGCTGAGAGCCCCACTGATCGAGTCGCCGGACCCGGTGCGACTCTCCCTGCCCGACACACCCCGAGGAGTTCAGTCGCCCATGCCCGGACGCACTCTGCCCGGCCCCGATCAGCGTGGCCTCTTCATCGACGGTGGTTGGCGCGAGGCGGAGGAGGGAGCCACCTTCACGGTGCGCGACCCGGCCGACGGGTCCGTCCTCGCCTCGGTCGCGGACGGCTCGGTCCGGGACGCGGTCGACGCCCTCGATGCCGCTGTCGCCGCCCAGGCAGGCTGGGCGGCGAGTGCGCCACGTGACCGTGGGGAGATCCTGCGCAGGGCGTTCGAGCTGATCCGGGCCAGGACGGACGAGCTGGCCGAGCTGATGAGCCTGGAGATGGGCAAGACGGTCACCGAGGCCAGGGGCGAGGTCGCCTACGGCAACGAGTTCCTCCGGTGGTTCTCCGAAGAGGCGGTGCGCGTCCACGGCCGGTGGATGCACGCTCCCGATGGCGCCAGCCGCCTGCTCACCGTCCGCAAACCGGTCGGCCCGTGCCTCCTCATCACGCCGTGGAACTTTCCGATGGCGATGGGAACGCGCAAGATCGGTCCGGCGATCGCCGCCGGTTGCACGATGGTGGTCAAGCCGGCCGAGCTCACGCCGCTCACGATGCTGGCGTTGGCGGACATCTTCGACGAGGCCGGGCTGCCACCGGGCGTCCTGAACGTCGTGCCGACCTCTCGTGCCGCGGCGATGAGCGAGGCGCTGATGGCGGACCCACGACTGCGCAAGGTGTCCTTCACCGGCTCCACCCCGGTGGGACGGCAGCTCGTCCGCCAGTCGGCCGACCAGTTGCAGCGGCTGAGCATGGAGCTCGGCGGCAACGCTCCCTTCCTCGTCTTCGCCGACGCCGACGTCGATGCCGCCGTCGACGGCGCGATGCTCGCCAAGATGCGCAACATGGGCGAGGCCTGCACGGCCGCGAACCGCTTCCTGGTCCACACGGACGTCGCCCGGGAGTTCGCCGAGAAGCTGGCCGACCGAATGGGCCGGCTGGTCGTCGGCCGTGGTCAGGACCCGGGTGTCGACGTCGGCCCGCTGATCGACGAGCGCGCCGTCGACGCCGTCCACCGGCTCGTCACCGACGCCGTCCGGGACGGGGCGCGCCTCGTGGTCGGTGGCTCCGCTCCCGAGGGGCCCGGCTGTTTCTACCACCCCACGGTGCTGCTCGACGTTGCGCAGGACTCCGAGATCAACCGCCAGGAGATCTTCGGCCCGGTCGCCCCGGTCAGCGTCTTCACCACCGAGGAGGAGGCGGTCCGCCGTGCCAACACCACCGAGTACGGCCTCGCCGCCTATGTCTTCACCCGTGACCTCGCCCGGACGGTGCGGCTGGCGGAACTGCTCGAGTACGGCATGGTCGGCGTCAACACCGGACTGATCTCGAACCCGGCCGCACCGTTCGGTGGCCTGAAGGCCTCGGGATTCGGCCGCGAGGGCGGCTTCGAGGGAATCGAGGAGTACCTCGAGACCACCTACGTGGCGCTGCCCGCCACCTGACAGCTCGGCCAGCCTCCGATCGGTGCTCATACTGGAGCGGTGACAGCCGACTCCGACCCGCGACGATCGCCGCTCCTGCCCGTCCTGGCCGGGTCCCGAGCCGTGCTCGTCGGCCGGGACACCCCCGAGCCCGACGCCGACCACGGCTTCGGCGACGGCTACGAGTCGGCGGTGGCGGCGACCGGGGCGTTGGCGCGCACCCTCGCCTCCCGGGACATCGCGGTACGCCGTTCCTCGGGACGCACATCGAACAGCTCGTGCGCGGGGAGTCCCCCGACGCGGTGATCGACGCCGTACGGCGGGCCGCTGCGGCGACGTCGGACGTCCTGCTGTTCTCCTACGCCGCGACCGGCCAGGACCACGGGGCGGCCCCGGATGGCGGGGAGCAGTGGGCCGGGTGTCCGGGCAGCCGGCGGTCGGTGTTGGCGAGGGTCGCCGACGTCATGCGGGACAGTGGGGCCACGCGCCTCGTCGTCCTGCTGGACTGCGGTGCTGCGGGAACCGCCGCACCGCACTTCATCCAGCCGCCCCCACCGGCCCGTCCCCGGCACCGCGCGCCCCTGTCCCTGCTGGGCGCCAGCAGGGGGATGCTGTTCGGCAGCGAGATCGACCCGTTCACGAGCACGCTGACCAGAGCGCTACAGGCAGGGGTCAACGGCGGTCCGGAGACCCTGGATCTCGTGACGCTCCGCGACGCGGTGGAGGCCGAGTTCACCGAACTGCGGTACCGGGTCGAGAACGAGTACGTTCCGGGAGCGAAGCAGCTGCTCCTCCACGGCGGCCACGAGGTGGCACTCGGCGTCAACCGCGCCTTTCCACCCGACCCGGCGTACCCGCCGCGCTATCGTGGCGCCTTCTTCGCCCACCCCGACGCCGTGCGGGAGGCTGAAGGCTACTGACCCGGCGACGCCTCCGGAGGTGAACGCCTGCCGCGGGCGGGCCCGGCCTGTCACCGAGCCCGCCGCTCGACTTCTAGCGCTGTAGCGTCAGCAGACCCGGCCGGTAGGGCAGGAGGCCGTAGTCGCCGCCGGAGTTGGGGGAACGCCCCTGGTAGAGCAACTGCAGGTGGCAAGGATCGACGGTCATGGTCTGATCGGCGTTGCTGCGGATCAGCTCGCCGTGGCTGATGTCGTTGGTCCAGGTGGCGCCACTGTTGGCCTTGCCGGCGAAGGGATTGCTCTCGGTCGCGGCCTGCGGCGTCCACGAACCGTTCAGGCTGGTGGCCGTGAACGAGCGGAAGTAACGACCCTGCGCGCCGATCGCCTCGACGAGCATGAGGTACCGGTTCTGGCCCTGGAGCTTGTAGACCTGGACCGCCTCGAAAAGGTTGTTCGTCGTGTCGCTCATGATCGTCGTATACGACGAGCCGAAGTTGCCGGGGAAGTTCCCGATCGGCATGCTGGCCCGGTAGATCTTGCCGTTGTCCCCGGCGAAGAACAGGTACATGTTCGTGCCGTCACCGATGAGTGCCTGGTCGATGGGCCCCGTGCCGGAGCCGGAGATGCTCCCGGTGAACAGCGGCTGCTCCGAGGACCAGCTGTTGACGTTGGTGGGGTCGGTCGAGGTCCGGTAGGAGAAGGCGGTCGAGCCCCACTGGTAGGCGAGCACCCAGATGTTCCTCGGGGCGAAGTAGAACAGCGAGGGCGCCACGGCGGAGAACGGCATGGCGTTCTGGCTGGCCGACCCCATCTCTGACCAGTTGCTGAAGAGGCCGAAGTTCATCGAGCCCCACCGCGTCCCGGTGTCGTGCGTCGTGGCGTAGACCAGGTGCCGGCCGTTGTACGGGGCGTGCGTGAAGTCCTTGAGCGAGACCCACCCGGACTTCGGCTGCGCCAGCGCGCCGGTCGACGACCAGCGGTACGTCGACGGAAGAGCACACGTGCCGGGCGGCGGCGTGGTGGGGTTCCCGCCGCCGTCGACGCGGACGAGTTGCCACTGTTGGTTACTGCCGTTCCAGTCGTCGTACTGCACGATGTTCCCACCGTCTGCGGTCGAGGCGCCCTGCACCTCCACCACCTTGTTGCTGTTCCGGTTGATCAGCCGGACGTAGCCACCGTCGGAGTCGGCCAACCGGAACTGCTGGTTGGACCCGTTACCGTCGGTCCACTGCACGATGCTGGCGCCGTTGGCGGTGGACCAGTTGTAGACGTCCAGCACCTTGCCGGACAGCCGGGACCGCAACCGGTAGTAGCCACCGCCCGAGTCCACGAACTGCCACTGCTGCTGGTTGCCGTCGTTCCGCGCCCACTGCACGATGCGCGCACCGTCGTTGGTGGCCAGGTTGTACACGTCCAGGGCCTTGCCGCTGTTGCGGTTGACCAACACGTACCACGCGCTCGTGTCGACCGTTGCCGCGGCGGCGGGTGCGGACACCACCGCGGCGGCGGCACCCCCGACCACCACCGCCGCCACCCCAGCGGTGACGAACCGCAGCAACCACCCACGCCGCCGCGACGGCGGCGCGACCGATGGAGACCTACCAAAGGCAGACATGATCCTCCTTCATCGACGATGAGTCGACCGGCCCACCCGAGGGGTGGACGACCATGACGCACGGCCAGGTGTCGCGCGTCGGTGATGTTAGCGGTCACAGGGCGCCCGCCTGCCCGGACGACACCCTCACGGCCCGACGAAACAGGGCTTGCCCGGTAAGCCCACACGCGCCGTCGCCTCAACCATCGACTGTGAGCGATAACATGCCGTCCGTCAAGCCGCCATGCACCGGCTCGCCAGCCGGTGGCGCACCGCAGCCCTCGTCGGATCCCCGCAGCGCACGCCGCTCGTCGCCAAGGCGTAACGCCCCACGGAACGACCACCGAACCGATCCGACCAGGGTGCGGACAGTCGGAGACGGACGGATCCGCTTGAACGCTCACACGGCCTCGACCCTGGACCGCATCGAGTTTTCCCGCGCCTCTTGATGCCCACGAAGGCGTCACGTAACATCGCCTTACTTCGATGGAGACCACCGGAGAAGGCCAACTCTTCCCGTGCGAGCGACCAGCGCTCGCCCGATGATGTTAGCGCTCACATTTTCGGTGGTGGAGGTATCGAGGTGGGGAGTTGCCGTGTCCTGGGCCGGTGCAGCAACTCGTTTCCGGGCATGAGCTGCGCTCTCCGCAGTCGGGCGGGCCGCCAGTCGGGGCGGATGTTCGCTGCGACCGAACTCCTATCGAAGGAGAGGCATGAACGACATCGATGTGGCTTCGCCGCCGTCCCGGTGGCGCCGACGATGGCCGGCGGCGTTGGTGGCGGTCGTGACGGTCCTCGCCGGTGGTGTCGCGGCGCTCGTCGCCGCGCCGGCGGCTTCCGCCGCGACGGTGGACACGAGCGCCTGGTACGTGCTGGTGAACCGGAACAGCGGCAAGGCCCTGGACGTGTACAACCTCGCCACCAACGACGGCGCGCGGATCACCCAGTGGACCCGTGGCGACGGAGCCTGGCAACAGTGGCAGTTCGTCGACTCCGGCGGCGGCTACTACCGGCTGAAGTCCCGCCACTCCGGCAAGGTCCTCGACGTGCACAACTGGTCCACCACCGACGGCGGCACCATCGTCCAGTGGACCGACCTCAACGGCACCAACCAACAGTTCCGACCCGCCGACTCCACCGGCGGCTACATCCGGCTGATCAACCGCAACAGCGGCAAGGCCGTCGAGGTCCAGGGCGCCT
Source organism: Micromonospora sagamiensis (assembly GCF_014680085.1). Taxonomy (NCBI): domain Bacteria; kingdom Bacillati; phylum Actinomycetota; class Actinomycetes; order Micromonosporales; family Micromonosporaceae; genus Micromonospora; species Micromonospora sagamiensis. Next base: position 239,217 of record NZ_AP023438.1, read on the forward strand.
CCACCGCCGACGGCGCCAACGTCGTCCAGTACACCGACTGGGGCGGCAACAACCAACAGTGGCAACTCGTCCGCGTCGACGGCGGCACCGCCCCCACCACCCCACCAGCCGGCGGTGAGCAGTTCACCAATCCGGTGGTGTGGCAGGACTTCGCCGACGGCGACATCATCCGCGTCGGGGACGCCTACTACTACTCGGCCTCGACGATGCACTACTCGCCCGGAGCGCCGATCCTGCGCTCGTACGACCTGGTGAACTGGGAGTACGCCGGCCACTCGGTGCCGAGCCTGGACTTCGGGTCGAACGCCTACAACCTGACCGGCGGGCGCGCGTACGTCAAGGGCATCTGGGCCTCGACGTTGAACTACCGCCGCAGCAACAGCACCTATTACTGGATGGGCTGTGTCGAGTTCAACCGGACGTACGTCTACACGGCGGCAGCGGTCGACGGCGCCTGGCAGAAGCGGTCTCAGATCAACAACTGCTACTACGACGCCGGCCTGCTGATCGACGACAACGACACCATGTACGTGGCCTACGGCAACGGCACCATCAGCGTCGCGCAGTTGTCCGCGGACGGTCTGTCCCAGGTCCGCGCGCAGCAGGTCTTCACCACGCCGTCGAACGTCGGCACCCTGGAGGGCGCACGTTTCTACAAGCGCAACGGCAGCTACTACATCTGGCTCACCCGACCGGCCAACGGACAGTACGTCCTGAAGTCGAGCTCGCCGTTCGGGCCGTACGAGATGCGCCAGGTGCTGCTGGACCTGCCCGGCCCCATCTCGGGGGGCGGGGTCCCGCACCAGGGGGGCCTGGTGCAGACGCAGAACGGCGACTGGTACTACATGGCCTTCACCGACGCGTACCCGGGCGGCCGGGTGCCGACCCTCGCGCCGATCACCTGGACCGCCGACGGCTGGCCCGTTCTCCAGACCGTCAACGGCCGGTGGGGCGTCACCTACCCGAAGCCGAACATCACGACGTCACGGACCGTGCAGCCGATGATCGGCGCGGACACCTTCACCGGGCCGGGCCTGGGCCACCGGTGGGAGTGGAACCACAACCCGGACACCAGCAGGTACAGCGTCAACAACGGACTGCGACTCCAGACCGCGACCGTGACCAACGACCTCTACTCGGCCCGCAACACCGTCACCCACCGGATCCAGGGCCCGACCTCCACCGCGACGATCGACCTCGACCACTCCGCCATGAGCAACGGAGACCGGGCCGGCCTCGCCATGCTCCGCGACTCCTCGGCGTGGATCGGGGTCAAACGTGACAACGGCACGACCCGGGTGGTGATGACCAACGGCCTCACCATGGACGGCAGTTGGAACACCACCGGCACCGGCGTCGAGGCGGCCAGCGCCCCCATCTCGGGCGGCCGGATCTGGCTGCGGATCAACGCCGACATCCGCCCGGGGACCGGTCGGCAGGCACGGTTCTCGTACAGCACGGACGGCGTCACCTTCACGACCCTCGGACCGGCCTTCACCCTGAACAACGCCTGGCAGTTCTTCATGGGCTACCGATACGGGATCTTCAACTACGCCACCCAGGCTCTCGGCGGCGCCGTCACCGTCCGCCGGTTCGAGACGACCACTCCCTGATCCCAGGATGAGCGGCGGTCCAGAACCGGTGCAGCTCCTCACGTCCACCGACCCATCGACACCCGCACCCCTGGAAGGACAACGATGACGACAACCAGAAGCCAGCCAACCCCCGTCCGCAGACCACGGGGGTGGAAGGCTGCCCTCTCCGCGGTGGGCGTCGGGCTCGTCGCCGCCACCATGGCGCTCGTCTCCCCCGGTCCGGCCGACGCGGCCACCACTCTCGGGGCCTCGGCAGCGGAGAAGGGGCGCTACTTCGGTACGGCCGTAGCGGCATTCAAGCTCTCCGACAGCCAGTACGTGACCATCCTCAACCGTGAGTTCAACTCGGTGACCGCCGAGAACGAGATGAAGTGGGACGCCACCGAGCCCTCCCAGGGCCGGTTCTCCTACACCAACGCGGACCGCATCGTGAACCACGCCCGCGCCAACGGGATGAGCATCCGCGGCCACGCCCTGCTCTGGCACGCCCAGCAACCGGCCTGGGCCCAGAACATGTCCGGCTCCGCGCTGCGCAGCGCGGCCATCAACCACGTCACCCAGGTCGCCAGCTACTACCGAGGAAAGATCCACTCCTGGGACGTGGTGAACGAGGCGTTCGCCGACGGCACCAGCGGCGGCAGGCGTGACTCGAACCTCCAACGCACCGGCAACGACTGGATCGAGGCGGCGTTCCGTGCCGCCCGCGCCGCCGATCCGAACGCCAAACTCTGCTACAACGACTACAACACCGACGGCGTCAACGCGAAGTCCACCGGCATCTACAACATGGTTCGCGACTTCAAGGCCCGAGGCGTACCCATCGACTGTGTCGGGTTCCAGTCCCACCTGACCAACTCGGTGCCCAGCGACTATCAGGCCAACCTCCAGCGCTTCGCCGACCTCGGCGTCGACGTGCAGATCACCGAACTGGACATCGCCGGCTCCAACCAGGCGGCCGTCTACGGCACCGTGACCCGGGCCTGCCTGGCCGTACCCCGCTGCACCGGCATCACCGTGTGGGGTATCCGGGACAGCGACTCCTGGCGCACCGGCCAGAACCCGCTGCTGTTCGACGCCAACGGCAACAAGAAGCCGGCGTACACCGCCGTCCTCGACGCGCTCAACTCCGGCGGCACCACCCCCACCACACCGCCGGGCAGTCCGGTGGACACGAGCGCCTGGTACGTGCTGGTGAACCGGAACAGCGGCAAGGCCCTGGACGTGTACAACCTCGCCACCAACGACGGCGCGCGGATCACCCAGTGGACCCGTGGCGACGGAGCCTGGCAACAGTGGCAGTTCGTCGACTCCGGCGGCGGCTACTACCGGCTGAAGTCCCGCCACTCCGGCAAGGTCCTCGACGTGCACAACTGGTCCACCACCGACGGCGGCACCATCGTCCAGTGGACCGACCTCAACGGCACCAACCAACAGTTCCGACCCGCCGACTCCACCGGCGGCTACATCCGGCTGATCAACCGCAACAGCGGCAAGGCCGTCGAGGTCCAGGGCGCCTCCACCGCCGACGGCGCCAACGTCGTCCAGTACACCGACTGGGGCGGCAACAACCAACAGTGGCAACTCGTCCGCGTCGGATGACCACGGGCCCCGCCGCCAGCGGCGACGACATCGCCCTGCTCCGGCGGCTGGGCCGGATCTGCTGACAGCGTCGCCCACACCGACTTTCCTGCCCGGTGGGCGGGAGGGCGGTGTGGGCGACCTGCGGCCTCACTCCACAGGAGAGACAGCATGCTCAGAGCGAAGAGATGGCTGATGGCCGTCCTCGGCGTCTCGGCGGTGATGCTCGCCACCAGCGTCGCCGACGCCGTCATCGCACCCCGTCCGGCCCAGGCCCTGAACAACGGCGTCGCCCGGACCCCGCCGATGGGCTGGAACACCTGGAACACCTTCGGCTGCAACATCAACGAGACCCTCATCCACCAGATGGCCGACGCGATCGTCAACAACGGCCTGCGGGACCTCGGGTACAGGTACGTCGTCGTCGACGACTGCTGGTTCAACCCGGACCGCGACGCGCAGGGCAACCTCCAGGCCCACCCGCAGCGGTTCCCGAGCGGCATGAAGGCGCTCGGTGACTACCTGCACTCGCGGGGCCTGCTGTTCGGCATCTACCAGGCGCCGCTGGAGCAGACCTGCGCCCAGTACTTCGACGCCTTTCCCGGTTCCACGGGCAGCCTCGGACACGAATACCAGGACGCTCGGCAGTTCGCCGCCTGGGGTGTGGACTACCTGAAGTACGACTGGTGCTCCCCCACCGGGACGATGGACGACCAGGTGGCGAGGTTCGGCATCATGCGCGACGCGCTGGCGGCGACCGGACGGCCGATCGTCTACAGCATCAACCCGAACAGCATCCACGACAAGACCGGCCCACGGCGCAACTGGAGCGACGTGGCGAACCTCTGGCGGACCACCGAGGACATCACCAACGCGTGGAACACCGGCCAGACCAACGGCTACCCGATGGGCATCCAGAACATCGTCGACGTCAACGTGCCGTTGGCCGGATATGCGGCCCCCGGCGGATTCAACGACCCGGACATGCTCGAGGTCGGCAACGGCGGCATGAACGACACCGAGATGCGGAGTCACTTCGCGCTGTGGGCGATGATGGCAGCGCCGCTCATGATGGGCAACGACCTACGCTCGGCCAGCGCGGCGACGCTGACGATCCTGAAGAACCACCACCTGGTCGCCATCAACCAGGACTCCCTCGGTCTCCAGGGCGTCCAGGTGTCCCACGACGGCACCCGACGGATCCTGGCGAAGCGGCTGGCCGACGGTGACGTCGCGGTCGCCCTGTTCAACCAGGGCGGCACCACCACGACGGTCTCCACCACGGCGGCGGCGATCGGCAAGACCGGCAGCTCGTTCGCCCTGCGGGAGGCGTGGACCAACGTCACCTCCACCACGACGGGAACCATCTCGGCGAGCGTCCCGGCGCACGGCACGGTGGTGTACCGGGTCAGCGGTGGCGGCACCACCAACCCGACGCCCACCACGTTCCGGCTCCGCAGCGAGTCGGCCGGGCGGTGCCTCGACCTCGACAACTCGAACACCGCCAACGGCACCGGGACCCTGATCTGGGACTGCCACCACAACCCCAACCAGCAGGTCAGCCAGAACGGGCAGACGCTGCGGATCCTCGGCAAGTGCCTCGACGCCCCGACGAGCGCGGGCAACGGGACGCGGGTGCAGATCTGGGACTGCAACGGCGGCACCAACCAGCAGTGGACGTTCAACGGCAACGGCACGGTCAGCAACGTCCGCTTCCCGTCCCTCTGCGTGGATGTCGACAACGGCGGCACAGCGAACGGGACCCCGGTCATCCTCTGGTCCTGCCACGGCAACACCAACCAACGGTGGAGCCGGGTGTGATTCTGTTCAACGGCGGACACCGTCAACGAGGTGGAAAGGCACGCATGCTGCCCTCCGGATGATGAGGTGTCACGGTGACCAACCACGATGACGCGGCGTCTGTCCTACCGTTGACACTGGCTTGGGTGAGCCGGCACCTGGAGGTCGGCGAACGAATCGTCAGGACCGAGGTGCTGCTCGGCGGCATCACCGCCCAGATGCGGAGGCTGACCATCGGCAGGCCGGACGGCAGCACCCGGGCCCTGGTGCTGCGGAGCTTCGTCGACCCGTTCTACCTGGGGCACGCCGAGGACTGGCTGAACCGGGAAGCCGACGCCCTGTCCCTGCTCACGCGGACCGACGTGCCGGCTCCTGAACTGGTCGCGGTCGATCCGACCGCCACGCATTGCGGGTATCCGTCGCTCCTGATGACGCATCTGGCCGGCCGGACCGTCCTCCACGATGAGGGCGTGGAGACGCGCGTTCTCCTGTTGGCCCGTCAGCTCGTGGCGATCCACGCGGTGCGACCCACCGAGCGGCCCCGGAAGTACGCGACGTTGACGACCGCCGACACCGTCGTGACGCCGACGGTCGCCGACGCGGCGGCGTGGGCTGCGGCGATCGACGTGATCCGCAAGCCCGCGCCGCCCTATGAAGGGCGATTCCTGCACCGCGACTTTCAACCCGGCAACGTGCTGTTCGACCTGCCGGCCCCCGGGCCGGCAGGTGCCCGGATCACCGGGGTCGTCGACTGGGCGGGGACCTCCTGGGGCCCGGCGGATCTCGATGTGGCGCACTGCGCCACCAATCTCGCGCTGTTGCACGGCCCGACCTGGGGCCGCCGGTTCGCGCAGGCGTACGAGGAGGCCGGCGGAGTGCTGGCCGCTGCCGCGAGCGAACGGCTGTACTGGCAGGTGCGGGACGCGCTGGCGTGCTCAGAGGAGGTGCGGTCGGTGGCGCAGCCATGGCGCGAGGCAGGCCGGACGGACCTGACGACGCGAGTCGTGGAGCAGCGGCTGGACGCCTACGTCACCGCCCTGATGGACCCGTCCGGCTGAATCGAAGCCGTTCATCGAAAAGGGTTGGCGGGCCGCTGATCGCGGCCCGCCAACCCGGACACGTGCTGTCAGTGCTTGACTACTTGCTGCCGCCGGCCCGGAAGGCAACCCAGGCGTCGCTCATCCGGTCCGCCTGGCCCGGGGTGAACATGTTCATGCAGGAGTCCTGCGTGTAGTCCATGAAGTTGTGGATCGGGTCCAGACCGGGTGCGGTGCAGCTGTCCGCGCCCTGCGGGCAGTTGAACTGCGGCGCCGCCTCCCGCGGAGTGTCGGCGACGTAGTCACCGGAAGCGGCGCAGCCGTGCGCGAAGGTGTGCTCCAGCATCAGCCAGTGCCCGACCTCGTGGGTCAGCGTGTCGCCGAGGGCGTACTTGCCCGCCGTTCCGCCCGGCATCGACTCGTCGAGCATCACGACGCCGTCGATGTAGTCCCGGCCGTTGTTGTAGCCCTTCGGGAAGTACGCCCAACCGAGGAGCCCGTCGCCGATGTTGGCCGCGTACACGTTCAGGGTGCGGGAGTCGCCGGTGTGCAGCGCCTGCTTCATGTCCCGCTCGTTCTTGCCCGGCACGACCGTGTACCAGTCGCTGTTCACCGTCCAGGTGGTGTCGACGAGCGAGAACCGGAACGGCGTGTCGGAGGCGTCCGTCGCGGTGCGGCCCGCGAACGAGTCGTTGAGCACCGTCATCTGCGCCGCGATCAGGGTCTTCCACCTCTCCGTCTCGGCGGCGCTGAAGGCGTGGTCGGAGACCATGTGGAAGACCGTGGGCACGGTGACGCTGCCGTTGGCCAGGCGCGGCGAGTCCTTGATCACGCCGTAGGCGTTCGCCTCGTTCTTGGAGTACAACTCCGGCTCGTGCACGGTGGCGCCCTCGCGCACCCGCGCCGCGCTGTGCACATCGGCGCCCGGCTCACACGCCGCGGCACCCGGGGAGGCGGTCCCGGGCGCTGCCGTGTTCACCGCTCCGGAGGCGCCGCCGGCAGCCAGGAACGTCGACGCGGTAGCGATCAGGACTGCCAGTTGGAAGGTGGATTTTCTGCGCATAGTTGCCCTTTCACGCGCGGGAGATGGGGGGTTCACGGAGCAGGAGGCCGAGGGCCGCCGCGGGGAAGACCACCGCCATCGTCGTCCCGGTATGAAAACACGCCGTCGACGTCGACAACAGGCCCCAAAGAGACGACCTCCGACATCGCTGCGGCCGCGACAAATGTCGATTAGGCTGCCCATCGCGCTGCGCAGGTGGGTGATGTCGGGGTGTCGACTGCGATCCTGGTGGTGCCGCTCGGACGCGTCGCGACACCATGGGGTCATGGACGCGGTCAGCACCGACGATGTCCCCCCGGCGGAGCGGTTCGCCTACTGGCGCGAGGTGATCTCGAAGCTCGCCGTACCCTATGACCTGCACTGCGACCCGCGCGTGGAGAACGAGTTCTGGGCGCATGCCGGATTCAGCTCGTTCGGTCCCGTGCGGGCGGCCCTGGCGACCGTGATGCCACACTCGCTCCACCGCACGCCGAGACGCATCCGCCAGGCCGACCCCGAGGTGTTCGAGGTCGTCTGCACCGTGCGCGGCGGCGGTACGGTGACCCAGGACGGCCGGAGCGCGGACGTGGGTGGCGGGGACCTGGTTCTCCTCGACCCCTCGCGTCCCTACCGCATCGAGCCCGCGCCGCACATTCGGCTGAGCCGGGTCCTGCTTCTGCACACGCCGCGCTCGCTCCTGCCGATCCCCCCGGCGGACATGCGGGGCCTGACCGCAGTGCGCATCCCGGGTGACCAGGGCGTCGGTGCGCTGACGTCACAGTTCCTCCTGCATCTGGCCCAACGCATGCCCGAGCTCGGTCCCTCGGATGTCCGCCGGCTGTCCACCCTCACCGTCGAGGTGCTCGGCACGGCGCTCGCCCACGCGCTGGAGTGCGAGAGCGTGGTGCCGCCCCGCACCCGGCAGCGCGCACTGATGGCGCAGATCAAATCCTTCATCCGGCACCACCTGGGTGACGCGCGGCTCACCCCGGACGCGATCGCCTCAGCCCACCACATCTCTTTGCGCTATCTGCACAAGTTGTTCCAGCAGGACGGGCAGACCGTCGCCGGCTACGTCCGCGAGCTCCGCCTGGAGCGGTGTCGGCGCGACCTCACCGACCCCCGCCTGGACGGCCGCCCGATCCAGGCGATCGCGGCCCGGTGGGGGTTCAGCAGCCCCGCGCACTTCAGCCAGGCATTCCGCAGCGCCTACGGCCTCTCCCCGCGCCAGTTCCGCCGCCAGACCACACGAGTGCACGCAGACTGAACAACTGTGCACGCAGCCGTAAGGACATCTCGCGCCACGGGCTGCATCCTCTTGGTGGCGGACGGTGATGCGCCCCGCGCACTGCCGATCTGCCGGCACCCGCACGCCACGTCCCGAGAGGAACGGAATCGAAAATGTCACAACCCCGGAGAAGCCCCTCCCCTGGGCGCACCGACCGAACCTCACGGTCGCGCCCCCGAATGCTGACCGTTGCCGCCGCATTGACCGCGCTCGTCTCGGTGTTCGCCATGGCCGCCCCGGCGGCGCAGGCCACGGAAACCACCCGCGAGGCGACGACGAGCAGGGACGACGTCCACGCGATGGCCTGGACACCGGTGATCAGCCCGTTCTACACCGACCGCGAGAAGCGTTTCCCCCACGTGGACACGGACGGCCGGAACCTCCTCATCGACCTCTGCCCGAGTGGCCGGCTGTGTGTCGCGGCCGGCGAGGGCAACGGTCTGCACACCGTCTACTACCTCTACTACTGCACCGAACGCTCGCTCACCAACTTCATCGGCGACGGTTCTGCCAAGAACGCCCAGACCGGCAGCGCCAGAGCACTCCTGCTCAACCAGAACCGGGTCATCCAGGTAGCCCTCGACCCGGACCCCGATCCGGTACGGATCGACTGGGATCCCATTTATTACATTGACCCCTGCTGACGCGACAACAACCGCCGCACATCGGGATCGAGGTACCGGAAGCCGGGAGAAGACCCGACCCGTGCACCGGACCGGAGCGAGGCCGACGCGCCCGGAGTAGCGGTGGCGGGCCCACCACCGGGGGGGGTGACCTGCGGCCGGACACGGGTCTCGGCGGGGCGGGTCGCCCCCGACGGCGGGGCGGCGTGTGGGATGGGTCGGCCGTACAGTGTGCCCCACCCCTAACGAGGAGAGTGCCGTGACGCAGCCACCGGCGCCCCGACCGCCCCATCAGGCCTCCGGCGGCGGCACCATGCCGCCGTACCTGCTGGCCATGCCGGCGGGTGACGAAGCCCCCGGCGCCATCCCGTGGCCGGAGGGCCAGCCCGCGTGGGCGATCCCGGTCGAACTTCCGCCCGGCACCCGCGGGTACGCCGTGTTCATCCCACTGGTGCCGGTGGCCGCGTCGGGCGCGGCTGCCGCGACGGTGTCCACGGCCCCAGCCGAGGCGGCGGGTCCACTGTCGACGTCGACCGTGGACCCGCCGCCCGCCGGTGCTCCGGCGAGCGGGCCCGGACCGGCCGCCAGCGGGTCCTCGGCGGCGTCCGCCCCGGCGGCAGCGTCCACTCCGGCGGCGGCGCCCGCCCCGGCGGTACCGGCCGCCGCGCCCACCGGCGCCCCGGCGACCACGGGCACCCCGGCGACCACCGCGTCCAGCCCCGGCGGCCCTCCCTCACCCACCGCGACACCCGTCACCGCCGGCAGCACGCCGCCCGCTCGGACGTTCGGTCCTCCGGTGCACCCCGTCGCCGTCGGCGGCCGGCCCGGTGTTCCGACGTACCCGGGGATGGCCGGTGGCTTCTACCGGCCGCAGCCGCCCGGACCGTCGTTCCTCCAGCGGTACTGGCCCGGACCGAAGCCGGCCCGGGGGCGGGCGGTGCCCGCCGCGGTCGGTGTCGGCGCGCTCGGGCTGGCGTTCTTCGTGCCGCTTAGCCGCACCGGAATCGGGTGGTTCCTCGGCTGGCTGGCGGTGACCGTGGCGGTGGTGTTCGCGGTCCGGCGGGCGGTGGCCGAGCTGCCGCGTGCCGAACGGTGGGTTCGGGCCGGCTGGGCGGGTGCGGCGCTGGCGCTGCTGGCGGTGCCGGCGTTCCGCAACGCCTGGTGGCTGGTGACGTTCTGCGTCCTGGCCGCGCTGGGCTGCGCGGCGCTCGGCGTGGTCGGGGGCCGGCGCATCCGGTCGATCCTGTTCAGCCTGGTTGCCGCGCCGACCGCGGCGTTCCGGGGCCTGCCCTGGGTGCGCGCCCACTTCCGGTCCGGTGCCGACCCGGGGCTGCTGCGTCGGGTGGTCGGCTCGGCCACGGCCACCATCGCCGCGCTGGTCGTCTTCGGTACCCTGCTCGCCTCCGCCGACGGCGCGTTCTCGGTGCTGCTCGGTGCGATCGTGCCCGAGGTCAACGTGGGTACGGTGTTCCGCTGGATCTTCCTCGCCGCGGTGGGCGCGCTCTGCGTGGTGGCCGCCGTGTGGACCCTCTCCGCGCCACCGGACCTGTCGGCGGTGGACCGGCCGACCCGCCGCAGCCTCGGCATGACGGAGTGGGCGCCGGCCATCAGCGCGCTGACCCTGCTGTTCGGCGGTTTCGTGGCGGTGCAGTTCACCGTGCTGTTCGGTGGCGAGCGGCACGTACTGCGTACCGCGGGCCTGAACTACGCCGAGTACGCCCGCAGCGGCTTCTGGCAGCTCGTGGCGGTCACCCTGCTGACGGTGGCGGTGCTCGGCGGGGTGGGGCGCTGGGCGCGACGGGAGAGCAAGGCCGAGCGGATCGTGCTGCGTGTCCTGCTCGGTGCGCTGAGTGCCCTCAGCGTCGTGATCGTGATCTCGGCACTGTCCCGGATGTACACGTACCAGAAGGTCTACAGCTTCACCGGCGAGCGCCTGTTCGTGATGGCGTTCGAGCTGCTGCTCGGCAGCATCTTCCTGATGATCCTCGTCGCCGGGCTACGGCTGCGGGGCGGCTGGATCCCGCGCGGGACGGTGGCGCTCGCGGTGGCGATGCTGCTCGGCCTGGCAGTGCTCAACCCGGAGGGGTACGCCGCCGGACGCAACATCGACCGGTACCAGGAGACCGGCAAGATCGACGCCTGGTATCTGCGGGCGCTGTCGGCCGACGCGACCCCCGCCCTGGCCGGCCTGCCCGGCCCGGTACGCCGCTGCACGCTGAGCTGGATCGCCGAGGACCTCGACGAGCCGGACCCCTGGTACGCCTGGAACCTAGGCCGGCTCCGCGCCCGGCAGGCCCTCGACCGGGCCGGTCCGGACGCGGTCGGCGGGCCGCGCGACTGCCGGGCGGCCGACCAGTTCGACCTGCCGAAGACCCGCCAGCCCCGCTGACCCGCCGGGCTCCCCCGAGCCCCGGCGGTCGACGTGCACCGCCCCGTCCACCGGTGCCCGGTGGACGGGGCAGGCTCGATGCTCACTCTGTCGGTTGCGGCATGGTGACACGGGTTGGACGGGGTCCGGGCCCGGTGTAGCGAGCGGTACCGACAAAGCCGCTCAGGGCGCAGGCGCTGGAACCGGCCGGCGCAAGGTAGAGCATCGTGTAGGCCATCGCCCGGTCGGAGAAGGTCGAGATGACCAGGGTGCTGCCGGCGGGAAACAACGTCGGCCGCATGAGGTAACCGTCGGTGGAGACCGATCCACCGTGGGGGTGGTACTCGTTCAGAGCTTGGCTGTTCCGGTCCCGATCTGCGGGAGCGGCGCAGAAACGAGCGGGCATGCCGGAGCGCACCTCCGTGGGTACACCGGCTTTGCGGAGCGTGGTCACGAGCCCGTCCACGTCGTCCAACTGTTCCCACCGCACGGTGAGTTCCACAGACCCGTCAGGCTTCGCGGTGACCGCGTACGCGGCAGCGGCCCCCTTGGGTCCGCCGCTGAACACCGTCGGCGCCCCGAGCGCCACTGCCACGGTCGCGGCGACGCCGAACGCGATCCGCCGGCGCCATGCCCGCCAGGTCGTGGCGAGGCGCCGGCGCGACACCAGCCCGGATCGTTCGGCGTCACCGTCGCGCGGCGTCGCGAGAATGCCGGCCAGCATGGCCTGGGCTTCGGACGCTTCGGGATCCACACGCCAGTCGGCGGCGGGATCCGCCTCGCGCAACAGCCGATCGCTCACCATCATGAGCCTCCTTCGTGAGCCAACGGGAGAAGCGCGGCGTCTGCGGGCTTCTGGGCCTGTGTAGGTTCCAACGCGGCTGCCAGCCGCGTCCGAGCGCGATACAGGCGGACCTTGTACGCGGTGCGGCTGCACCCCATCGCCCTGGCGGCGGCGCTGGCGTCCAGGCCCTCCCAGGCGGCCAACCGCAGTGCCTCCTGGTCGCGTTCCGGGAGTTCGGCCAACGCGCGGCGCACTCGTACCTGGTCGACCACCACATCGGCGTGATCGGCCGCCACCATCTCGACGACCTCACCCATCCTGGAGGTCAACCTCGCCTGCCGGCTTCGCCCTCGGATCTCGTTGCCGATCAGATGACGGGCCGTCGCGTACAGCCAAGGCAGCGGGTCGGCTACCGGCACATCGGACAACCGCCGCCAAGCCACGAGGAACGTCTCACTGACGACGTCGGGCGCTCGGTCCGATCCCACCCGACGTGCCGCGTACCGCATGACGGCGCCGTAATGTCGCCGGAACAACTCCACGAATCTTGCCCGGTCGTCTTCTTCCATACCGGTTCTGTTTCCGCATCTGCGATCCGGGTTACAGCCTGGCTTGGAGCCCGCGAGGGCGGGTCTCCACCGACCCGACGACCCGGTGCGCCCACGGCGCCCAGTCGTCGAAGCCCAGGAACCGGCCCAGCCGACCGAGCTGCGTCAGCGGGTCGTCGACGAGGTCCTCGTACGTCATCGTCAACAGCTCGCGCGGCCCGGCGTCGGCGATGGCCTGCTCGGCCTCGTTGGCGAGGAACGCGCACAGGACCAGGTAGTGCCCGATGTCCCCGCCGCGTTCGCGTAGCGTCCGGGCCGTCAGCTGGCCGGGCAGGTAGCGCTCCATCTCCTCCGGCACCGGCTGGCCGGCGGCAAGCTCGAACGGGTCGAGCCCGTACCGGCGGAACGCGTTCATGCGAAGCTCGAGGAGCTGGAAGTAGGAGTGGCGCCTCATCGACTCGGCGGTGTCCGCCCAGCTCCGGGTCAGATAGACAATCTTCGCAGTCGGAAAGTGCTTCAGCAGGGACAGGGCGAAGTGGCTGGAGCCACCGGAACGCTCGACCCAGCGCCGCCGGTTGTGGAGCGAGGTGAGCAGCTCCAGGAACATCCGATGGTGCTGCGCCACCGGTTGGGTGGGAAACCCGGGCACCCGTTCGGCGAGTGTGTCGTACAGGTGGTCCGGATCGGACGAGATCTTCGGCAACGTGGTCGCCAGAACCCGCGGCAGCTCCCCGAGATTGCCGGCCCACCGGCCGTTCTCGGGGTAGCGCACCTCGGGCGGCGGGAGTCCGATCCGGAAGAGGGCGGAGAGTGCCGGGTTGGGCTCGCTCACCCTCGACCAGTACTCGGCACCGCTGAGCCTCTCCCGGTCCTCGATCCAGGACCCCATCGGCACGAAGAACTCCTGGACCGACAGCGTGTCGCGCTGCTCGGCGATCAGGTCGGACAGCAACGTCGACCCACACCGCCCGGTGCTGATGATGATCGCCTGGTCAGGGCTCGATGCGTCCATCGACAACCTCCTGAGTGATGCGGGTCAGTGCAGGGTGACGGGTGAGGGCGGCTGGTCGGGACCGTCACGTCCGGCTGCGGCGGGGCCGGGGTGGAGGCCACAGTCCTGGCGCAGCCAGGACAGGACGATGTCGCGGACGGTGTCCGGCTGGTCGATGAGGATGGAGTGCCGCTGGCCGGGCACGGTGACGATCCGCGCGTGTGGCAGCAGCCGCTCGACGTCGGGGGCCAGCTCGACCACGGCCGAGGATCCGCCGTACACCCACAGCCCCGGGCACCGGACCGCGGCTATCCGCTCCTCGGCCGGTAGCCGGCTGGCCGGCAGGTCGCGCGTGAGGCTCGTGGCGACGAGCACCTCGCGAGCCGTCCTGGCCCGGCGGCTGGCCCGCTCCCCGCGTTCGACGCTGATCCTGGCGAGCACGTGCTCGTCCGTCAGCTGTGCGGCGGCGGCGTCGAGCCGCTTGGCCACCCGCCCGAACCAGGCCGCGGTGGGCGGGGAGGACTCGACGGCGGCGATCGCGGCGACCTGCTCGGGGTGACGTGCCGCGTAGCCGAACGCGATCGTGCCCCCGAAGGAGTTGCCCAGCAGGTGGACCGGACCGGTGACGTCGAGCACGGCCAGCAGCGCCGCCAGGTCGTCGACGAAGTGGTCCAGCGTGTAGCCCGCCGGCGGCCGCTCGCTCCTCCCGTGCCCGCGCAGGTCGTACATGATCACGCGGAGGCCGGCGGCGGCGAGCGGGTGGGCCATGCTGAGATACCAGCTCGCCAGGTTGTCCGTGGCCAGGCCGTGGATCAGCACGGCGGTGGGGCCACCGCCGGGTACGCCGGGCGCCGCTTCGGGCGGCCGGAGCTGCTCCACGTGGACGGCGAGTCCGTTGGCCCGGAGGATGCTCATGCGGACCGGCCCGCCGTGCCGAGGCCGGCGTCCGCATGGCCGGCGTCCGCGTCCGCCCCGTCGAGCGCGGTGGCGATGTGTGCGACGAGGTGGCCGACCCGCAGTTGTCGAATGGAGTCCAGGTCCAGTTTGGCCACGAACTGGGCGAAGTTGACCACGTTGCCGTACCGCGCCTGGAGGCGGCCGGCGAGGGAGATGACGTCGATGCTCTCCATCTCCAGGTCGTCCTGGAACCTGGTCGCCATGGTGATCTCACCGTCGACTCCGGCGTCGTCGCGGATCGCGTGCACCATCGCGGCGACCTCGGCGAGGATGGTGGCCTGGTCTACGGACATGTGATGTCCCCTCTCGTGATCGCGCTACGGGCGGCCGGTCCGGTGGGCAGGCTCCGGTCCCCACGTCCAGCCGACGACGTACCGCCTCGGGGGTAGGCCCTCGGGGTTGGACACCTCGCGATGGGCAACCTGGTAGATGCGGTCACCCACCTCGACGGTCAGCGCGGCTGGGGTGGCGGCCACCACCGTGAACCGTCGTGGGTCGCCGGCCAGGCCGGTGCCCTCCGCCTTGGCGACGGCCTCCCTGGCGGCCGAGAAGCGGGCGAACCACAGCTGCCTCTCCTCGCCGCTGGCCGGCATCGAGTCGAACAGCCGTCGTTCTGGTTCCGACAGTGCGGACGCGACCGCGTCCGCCGGAGGCTCGGTGATCTCGACAGCGTCGATGCCGACACCCGGCGTGCCGGGCAGCGCGTCCGGCGCGCGGGGCCCGGCGATCGCCACCCCGATCTCGGCGACGTGGGCGAGTGAGACGTCCCAGGCGCCGAAGCCCCGGCCGGGGCGCGGGCGCACCCGGGGCCGGCCGTTCGGATCGTTCGTGATGGTCAACTCGATCGGGTAGACATCGGTGTGGCCGCTTTCCCACAGCGGGAACCGGACGGCGTCGACAGCCGCGATCCGGCCGAGCAGCCACTGCTTGCGCGCCTTGGGCGGCTGCCGCTCGTAGTCGGTATAGCCCCGGTTGCCGAGGATGCCGCGCGCGGTCATGCCCCGGGTGACCAGGTCGGGCCAGCAGTCGAAGGCCAAGGTCCAGCCCTCGGGCTGCCGCAGCGACATCGGGTGGCGCTCCGGGAAACGTTCCTCCGGCAGGGTGGGGTGGCTCTTGAACCGTCGCTCGATGCAGCCGTCGAGCTGCGCCCATACCCGGCCGTCGACGGCGAGTTGGATGTCGAAGACGTGCTGCGCGTCGTCGGTCGAGCGCGCGCGGGCGATGCACTCGAGCGCCGTACCGGGCGCCGGCGGCGGACCGAAGAACCGTGCGTGTCCGATTCCCACCGGCAACGCCGAGAACGGTTGCGTCGTGACGATCCAGTTGGCCACCAGTTGGAAGGTGCTGTCGAGCAGCCCACCGGGCGGGGACGGGGCGGTCACCACGCCACGGATGTGCATGTCGCCGACGGCGTGCACCGTGGTCACGCCGCGGAACAGGGGGCCGTGGAACACGAACCGTTCGGCGTACATCTCCTCGGCGCTGATCCGTGGCGGCTGTTCCGTGGCGGGGTCGTGGCTCCAGAACGCCGGACGGTCGTGCGGGTAGGCCGGGGCCACCTCGACTGTCGAGCGGGCGTAGTTTCCGAAGGTCACCGAGAGTTGGCCGGGACCGGTGGGCTTGACAGTGATCTCGACGTCCTGTGGCGGCGCGGCGATGCACCAGAGGTTGAACCGGGCGCTGCGCACGCCGACGACCCGCATGCCGGGTGCCGCCTGCCGGGCGGCCTCCATCATGTGGTGCAGGGCGGTGGTGCCCGGCATCACGGGCCAGCGGTCCTCCGGTTCGGGCCAGTCCTCGGGCTGTACGAAGAAGCAGTGGTCGCGCAGGTACGGCATCGTGTCGAGGGCGACCCGCAGCACCGTGCGGTGGACGCGCGGCGGGACCGGCGGCGGGTGCCCGCCACCGCCGTCGACGACCACACCGTCCGTGGGGTCGCTCAGCAACGAGGCGAGTTCCGCGGCGACGCTGGAGCGTCCGGCGAGGTCGTGCAGCCTGTCCAGGGTCGGCGATCTCGGCGGACCGACCGGGGCGTACGGGGTCGCGACCGCCGGTGTCACCACCGCGGTCTTCGTGCCCTGCGTTGCCACGGCGGTCGTCGCGTCCCGGGCAACCGACCCGGACCCACCGCCTGCGCCGTTCGTGGCGCTCGTGCACTCGGTGCCGTCCGCGTCACCCGCCGACTGGTCGGCGGACACGGAGACGCCGAGCAGCTTGTCGGCTCCCTCGCCGAAGCGCACCAGCGCGCCGCCGAGGTCGAGCCGCATGACCGGGCCACGGCGGGCGGGATGGGCGGCCGGCGCGGCAGCTCGGGCACGGCCCTTGGCCGTCGTGTCGAGGGCGGACAGGTCCGGTGCGGCGCCCTCCACCCACAGCGCCGTGGCGACGCGGCGCAGTTGGTTCAGCCCGCCGCGACGCGCGACGTTGACCGGCATCGCGAGGTGGTCGCGGCCACGCAGGTTGTCGGCGATGACCGAGGCGAGCTGCCCGGCGCCGACCTGAAGGAAGACCCGGATGCCGGCGTCGTGCATGGCCGCGATGGTCTGCCGGAACCAGACCGGTTCGAGCATGTGTCGTGCGGAGATCTCCAGCACGCGGGCCGGCTCGGTGGGCAACGGCGCCCGGAGGGTGGTGGACCAGACGGGCACCCGCGCGGACTGCACCTGCCAGCGGGGCAGGGCCGCGCCGATGGACTCCAGCCCGGAGGCGAACACCGGGGTGTGGAAGGCGGCGCGGAACGGCAGCTTCTGGCACAGGATCGCGTCGCCGCGTAGTGCCTCGACGAGGCGGTCGATCTCGTTCTCGGGCCCGTTGACGATGCACTGGGCCGGCGCGTTGTCGTGGGTGAGGACCACCCCCGGATAGCGGGCGAGCCGCGCGGTGATCTGTTGCGCGGCCCCGCCGACGACGGCGAACACGCGGCCGGGCGTCTCCACGGCCGTCGAGTTGAAGATGGCGAGGAACTCGTCCACCGATGACGAGCTGATCAGTCCGGTGGTGGCCGCGGCGGTCCACTCGCCGATGCTGTACCCGGCGACCGCGTGTGGGGTGATCCCGACACGGTGCAGGGCGGCGTCGAGCAGCTTGCCGACCTCGATCACGCCGGCGCCGTGCCGACCGAGGTCGTCGGTGGACCACTGCCGGTCGGGCAGGCCGAAGTGCGCCGCGACGTCCGCGGTGCGTGGGCTGAACTCCGTCTCCAGCCCGGGAAACACGAAGGCCAGCTGGCCGGGGGAATCGCCGGAGAGCAGCGGGGCGGGGCTGAACCAGATGTCCCGGGCGCCGTGCCAGGGCTGCCCCTTGGCGACGGCGCGCCGGGCGGTGGCGAGGCTTTTGGTGTCGGGGTCGACGACACCGAGCCGGCAGCGCTCGTCCGCCTGGCCCCGGGCGCCAGCGGGACCGGCCTGTCGGGCCCGGGCGAGGCCGAGGGCGCGGACGGCGTGGTCGTCGGTGTCGAGCAGGCGGGCCAGTGCGGCCGGGTCGGGGGCGGCCAGCCACAGCACCTCGTCGGGCTGTTCGACGGTGACCGCCGCCGTGGTGTCGACGGCCGCGGGCGCCGACACGGCGCGGGACACCAGCCCGGTCGTGCCCGTACCACCCCGACGGGAGGCGAAGGCCTCCGGCGCCTCCTCCAGGATGACGTGGGCGTTGATGCCGCCGAAGCCGAAGGCGTTGACGGCGGCGCGGCGGGGTCCGTCGCTCTCCCACGGCTGAGCGCCGCTGATCGGCGCGAACCGGGTGCGCGCCAGCTCCGGTCGGGGGGTGTCACAGTGCAGCGTCGGCAGGAGCACGCCGTGGTACACGGCCAGGGCCGCCTTGATCAGGGCTGCGCTGCCGGCCGCCGGCATGGTGTGACCGATCATCGACTTCACCGAGCCGATCACCGGTCGTGGCCCGCCCCGGTGCGGACCGAACACCTCGGCGATGGTGGCGAGCTCGACGGTGTCGCCCGTCGGCGTCGCGGTGCCATGTGCCTCCAGCAGGCCCAGCGCGTCCGGGGCGGTCGGATCCAGACCCGCCGCGGCCCAGGCCTGCCGGACGGCCAACACCTGCCCTTCGCTGACCGGGTTGACCATGCTCGCGGCGCGCCCGTCGCTGGACCCCCCGCTCCCCCGGAGCACCGCGTAGATCCGATCGCCGTCGCGCACCGCGTCGGCCGTCCGCTTGAGTACGACGATCCCGGTGCCCTCGCCGATGAGCAGCCCGTCCGCCGCGCTGTCGAACGGCCGGATCTCGCCCCGCCGGGACAACGCGCCGAGCTGGCTGAATATCGACCAGAAACCGATGTCGTGCACGTGGTGCACACCCCCGGCGAGGACCGCGTCGAGCCGGCCGCTGGTCAGCTCGCTGATCGCCTGGTCCACCGCGATCAGCGACGAAGCGCAGGCGGCATCCAACGTGTACGCCGGACCACGCAGGTTGAGCCGGTTGGCCACCCGGGAGGCGACCAGGTTCGGCACGAGTCCGATCGTTCCCTCCGGCCGGTGCTCGCCGAGCTGCTCGTCGAACCTCGCCCGCACGGCCTCCAACCGGCTCTCCGGCAGGTCCGGGATCAGCTCCCGGAGCAGGTTGATCGTCTGGCTGGTCATCCGCACGCGCAGGGCGTACCGGGCCGCGGCGGGGCTGATGCTGCCACCCCGGCCGAGGATCACGCCGACGCGGTCAGCGGCGGGTAGCCGGTCGCCACCACCGGCGTCGTCGATGGCCGCCGCCGCCACCTGGAGCGCGATGAGCTGATCCGGCTCGATGTCGGCGACGGACGCCGGCATGATGCCGAACCTCAGCGGATCGAAGGTGGCGAACTCGTCAACGAAGCCGCCCCGGCGGCAGTACACCCGGTCCGGCCGGTGCGCCTGCGCCGGGTCGTAGAACTCCGGATCCCACCGGTGCGGCGGCACCTGGATGATCGCGTCGAAACCCTCGACCAGGTTGCGCCAGTAACTGTCGAGGTCACCCGCGCCGGGCAGCACCGCGGCCATCCCCACGATCGCGATCTGGTCGCTGGACATTCCCATCACCAGCCCGACGCGGTGTACACGACGGAGGTGGCCGCCGGATCGCCCCAGGCCAACTCGCCCAGCAGGCTCAGCGCGCCTTCCTCGGGGTCGATCAGCCGGACGCCGCGCCGGGCGTACGCCCGGCTCAGCTCCGCGCTGACCATGCCGCCGTGACCTTCGACCGGCGCCCACGGTCCCCAGTGGACGGTCAGGCAGCGGTTGCCGGTCCGGGCCTTCCAGCGGGCACCAACTGCCTCCAGGGCGTCGTTGGCCGCCGCATAGTCGCTCTGCCCGCGGCTGCCGTACGCCGCCGCGATGCTGCCGAACAGCACCACGAACCTCGGCGGGTAGCGCAGGCCCTCCAGCGCGTCCAGCACCGCCTGGGCACCGGCCACCTTGGTGTCGAAGACGCGGGTGAACGACTGCGGATCCTTGTCGGCGATCAGCTTGTCCTCGATCACCCCGGCGGCGTACACCAGCCCGTCGATGCGACCGTACTCGCCGTGGATCGCGGTGATGAGCTGCCTGGTCGCCTGCGCGTCACGGACGTCGAGGTTGTGGTAGCGCACCCGGGCGCCCCGCTCCCCCAGTTCCCGCAGGGTGGCCTCGACCTCCCGGCCGGCCAGGATCGCCTGGGCCGTGCGGGCGATCGTCGCGGGGGAGCCGACCCCCTGTCCGGCGAGCGCTGCCCGCAATGCCACCGCGTCGGTGGCCGCCGCCAACACCGGATCCGGTGGGCCCTCCGACAGCGGGGTGCGGCCGACCAGCTCGATGCGGCACCCGGCAGCCGTTGCCAGAGCCCGTGCGAACCAGGAGGTGATGCCCCGCGCGCCGCCCACCAGCACCACCACCGAGTCACGGTCCAGACCGATCGCCCGGGCCTCGGCCACGCCGTCGCCGGCCGGACCGGCACCGCCAGCCGCCAGCGCCCCGAGGCTCGCCGGCACCAGGTCGTGCCCACCCCGCCCGCCACCGCCACGGTGCACCACCACCGCATCGTCCTTGAGCAGCAACTCGTCGATGATCTGCTGGGCGAGCCCCTGCGCGGGTTCCGTACCGTCGACGATGACCACCCGCGCCGTGGTCGACGGGTACTCCCGGGCGATGGTGCGGAACAGGCCACCCAGCCCGTCCGTGCCCGCGCCGGCGCTCCGGTCGGCGACCGCGAACACCCAGCGTGGCCCGCCCGCCAGGGCCTGTCTGATCAACCCGAACGCGCCGGGCAGCAGCGGCGCCCGGCCACCGGCCAGACCGTCGAGCAGGACCAGTGCGTCCACGCCGTCGACGGTGCCGGGATCGGCTGCCGTGCCGACGCGTACGGTCGCCCCGTGCCGGCGCAGCAGCTCCACCACCTGGTCGGCCACCGTCGAGGAGCCGGTGACCAGGAACGTGGCACCCGCGAGCACGGTCTCCGGTTGCATCGGCGCGTCCGCGACCGACACCAACGTGGGGAGCATCCGCGTGGGCGCGACACCCGGCCGCCCGTCACCGTCCACCGACGCCGCGCCACCCGCAGCCGGCACCGTCTGCGGCACCCGTGGCAGGTGCCCGGCGGGGACCGTGGCGAGCAGCGCCGGGCGCGGCTGCGCCGGTATCGGGGGCAACGCCGCAGCCGGCGCCGGCCCGGTGGGGGTGCCCGGAGACGATGCGGGGACCGTGGCGGCCACGGCGTCGGTAACCCGGGTGGTGAGCAGGTCGAGCATCGCGCGCACGGTCCGCGCTTTGATCATCTCCTCCAGCTCCGACTCGTCGCCCTCGCCGGACATCCCGAGCCGGGCGGCGACCTCACCGGCGATCTCCGCCCGCTTGATCGAGTCGATACTGAGGTCCGCCTCCAGATCGAGGTCGAGTTCGATCAGATCGACCGGGTAACCGGTCCGCTCGCTGAGCACCGTCAGCACGACGGCCTGGAGGTCCACACCGCCCGGTGTCGCGGCGGGGGCGGCGGGCGGTGCCGGCGCGCCGACGGGAGAGACCGGCACGCCGGTGGGTGCGGGGAGAGCGGACGCGGACGCGGCACCGTCTGCCGGCGTGGCGGGGACAGCGGGGGCGGTGCCGGCGGCTGGCACGTGGGTCGCAACGGCGTCATTCGCCACCGAGGACGTCCCCGCAGCGCTGATCCGGGTGGCGAGCAGGTCGAGCATCGCGCGCACGGTCCGCGCTTTGATCATCTCCTCCAGCTCCGACTCGTCGCCCTCGCCGGACATCCCGAGCCGGGCGGCGACCTCACCGGCGATCTCCGCCCGCTTGATCGAGTCGATACTGAGGTCCGCTTCCAGATCGAGGTCGAGTTCGATCAGGTCGACCGGGTAACCGGTCCGCTCGCTGAGCACCGTCAGCACCACGTTCTGGAGGTCGGGACCGGGTGGCTCCGCCACGACGGTGGCGACCGGTGCAGCGACTGCCGCGCCGTTGGCGCTGGTGGTGGCTCCGCCGGGCTCGGGTGGCGTGAACACCGCCATGGCGGCCGGCATCGGCGGGAGCGGTGTCGGTGGGCTGGTCGTGGCCGGCGGGACCGGAGCCCGCAGACCGGTCGGCGCAGGTTCCGGTGGACCCGCCACGGCGTCAACGGGATCGACCGGTGAGCCGGTGGGGCGGTGTGTCTCGGGTAGCCGTGGGGCGGGGGGTCCACCGTTGGTGTCGTGACCGAGGTAGGCGAGCAGCACGTCACGCTGGGAGGCGATCATCTCCCGGTTGGTCCGGAGGAACTCGGCGAGCAGGTCGTCGGAATGTTCCCGCCCGGAACGCTCACCGCGACCGCTGGCGGTGCGTTCGGTTGCTGCGGTCATGGACAACTCCTTCATACGTTGTGGGGGCGTCATGCCGCCAGGAAGGCGGTTGCCGCCGCGGTCGCGGACAAGTTGCCCGTCCACCCGCCAGAAGGGGCGGCTGTCGGCCGCGGTCGGAGTGGCCTCGGCGGTGTCGCGGCCGTGCAGCAGCCAGCCGGTCTGTACGGGTACCCCGGCGCACGCCAGCTGCGCCACGGCGATGAGGAAGTCACGGAGCCCTTCGCCGGTGCGCCGGTCGCAGGCGACGGCGAGGTGTGGCCGGTCGGCGAGGATGGTCTGGACGAGACGGGTGAGTACCTGCCCGGGGCCGGCCTCGACGAAGGTGCGGGTGCCGGCGGCGTACATGGCTTCGATCTGCTCGACGAAGCGCACGGGGGCGCCGATCTGGGCGGCGAGTTCGTGCCGCACCCCGTCGGCGTGGGCGGGGTAGGCGGCGGCGGTGCGGTTGGACCAGACCGGGATGCCCGGTGGTGCGACCGGTTGGGCGGCGAGCACCTGCGCGAAGCGATCCACGGCGGCGGCGACGAGCGGGCTGTGGAAGGCGCGGGCGACGTCGAGACGGCGTGCCGTCAGGCCGGCCGCCTTCAGCGCGGTGACCGCCGCCCGCACCGCGGGCGTGGGGCCGGAGATCACCTGCTCGGTGGGGGCGTTCCGGTTGGCCAGGACGACCTGGTCGGCGAGGCCGGCACCGGCCAGGATCTGCGCGAGGCGTTCGGCGGTGACGCCGACCGCCGCCATGGTGCCCGGATCGTCGTCGGTGGCACCGAGGATCGCCTCGGTGCGTTGCCGGCTGAGCTCCAGCAGGGTCGGCGGGTCGTAGGCGCCGGCGGCGCACAGCGCGACGAGTTCGCCGTAGCTGTGCCCGGCAGCGACGTCGGGACGGATGTTGAGCCGGCGGAGCAGGTGGTCCACGGCGAGTCCGCCGATGCCGAGCACGGGCTGGGCCATCCGGACGATCCGCTGCTGCTGGGCGCGTTCCGTGGCGGGGTCGAACGCGGTCGGTGGGAACAGCACGTCCGCACATTCCTCGCCGAGTTCGAGGTACCGGTGCAGGTCGGGGAAGGTGACGAACAGTTCGGCCAGGGCGCCGGGGTACTGGCTGCCCTGCCCGGGGAACAGGAACGCCACCTTCCCGTCGGCAGTGCCCGTGGCCTGCGGTGGTGGCTGGACGAGTCCCTGCCCGGGGTCGTGCTCGCCGGCGAGCGCGCGGTGCAGCAGCCGGTCGAGTTCGGTGGTGTCGCGGGCGACGATCGCGACCTGGACGGGGCCGGAGCGCAGGTCGGCCTGTGCCGCCGCCGTGGCGGCCAGGTCGCGCAGTCGCCATGGCCGGCCGTACCGGTCGGTGGTCGACAGTGCGGCGGCCAGCTGCCGCACCGCCCGGTGCGCTGCCGAGCGGTCGGGGCCGCGGAAGCAGAACAGCTCCGCCGACCACTCCTGGCGGGCGTGGCGTGGTTCGGGCGTGTGTGGGTGCGCGGCGAGCACCACGTGGTAGTTGGTGCCGCCGAAGCCGAACGCGCTGAGCCCGGCGATCCGCTCACCGGCCGGGGCGCTCCACGGGCGGGCCTGCGTGTAGAAGGCGAACGGGCTGCGCTGCGGGTCCCACACCGGGTTGGGCTGGGTCAGGTTGATGGTCGGCGGTCTGACCCCGGTGTACAACGCGAGTGCCGTCTTGATCAGACCCGCGAGCCCGGCCGCGCACTTGGTGTGGCCGATCTGCGACTTGACCGAGCCGAGCGCACAACTGCCCGGCTGCGCACCCGACTCGGCGAACAGTCGCGTCAGGGTCTCCAACTCGGTACGGTCCCCGACCATGGTGCCGGTGCCGTGCGCCTCGATCAGCCCGACCTGGCGCGGCGAGACACGGCCACGCGCGTACGCCCGGTCGAGCGCCCGACGCTGCCCCTCGGCACGCGGCGCGGTCAGGCCCAGGGCCCGCCCGTCGCTGGAGCTGCCGACCCCCTTGATGACCGCGTAGATCCGGTCACCGTCGCGCTCGGCCTCGGCGAGCCGCTTGAGCACGACACACGCGACGCCCTCGCCAAGGGCGATGCCGTCGCCGGTGCTGTCGAACGCGCGGGACCGGCCGGTGGGCGACAGCGCGTGCGCCGAGCTGAACATCAGATAGTCGTTGATGCCGTTGTGCAGGTCAGCGCCGCCACAGATCATCAGGTCACTGGTGCCTGCGGCCAGTTCCTTGCACGCGGCGTCCAGGGCCGCGAGCGACGAGGCGTAGGCCGCGTCGATGGTGAAGTTGGGTCCTCCCAGGTCCAGCCGGTTCGCCACCCGCCCGGTGATCACGTTGGCCAACACGCCGGGGAACGAGTCCTCGGTGATCACGGGCAGCTGGTCCTCCAGCTCCGCCGGTACCTCCCCGAGATAGGTCGGCAGCATCATGCGGAGCGTCTGCGCATGCGCCATGTCGCTACCCACCTCGGCGCCGAACACCACCCCGGTACGGGAGTGGTCGACGCCCGACGCGTACCCCGCGTCGCGCAGAGCCTGGCTCGCGACCTCCAGGGCCAGCAGCTGGGTCGGGTCGATGCTGGCCAACGCCGCCGGTGGGATGCCGTACCCGATCGCGTCGAACGGTACCGGCGCGATGAACCCGCCCCACTTCGAGACGCTGAGCCGTCCCGTCTGGCTCCGGTCCACCTCGGACGCGTAGTAGGTGTCCACCGGCCATCGTTGGGCGGGCACCTCGGTGACCGCGTCGCGGCCACTGAGGATCGTCTGCCAGAAGCTGGACAGGTCGGGTGACTCCGGAAAGACACAGGCCATGCCCACTATGGCGACGTCCAGCGGCGGCACCGACGCCCGGTCGGCCGCCTCGCCGTCCGGCCCGAGCGTCGCCGCCAGCGCCGCGATCCGCTCGGCGTGGAAGCGCTGTGCGCCCGTGGTGACTTCGTCGTGCAGGGCGGCCACGGTGGTTCGCGCGTCGCGCAGCACGGCGACCTGGCCCGCCATGAACAGTCCCTCGGCGTGCTGCCCCGCCTCGTCGACCGCGACCAGGTCGCCTCCCTCGCGCCGTCTGCCCTTGCTGGCGATCCGCAGCCGGCCGACGTTGAGCACCTCCAGCGACTCCCACACCTGCCGGCCAGCCGCCCCCGCCGCCAGCAACTCCTGCCGCACGCGGTGGAAGTCGTCGACGTACGGGCTGTGCAGGCAGCGCGTCACGTGTCCGGGTGCCGTCTCCAGCACCGCCGTACGTGTCGCCGCGATCGCCTGCTGCTGGAACAGCGGCTGGATCGCCCCACACTCGACCGCCTCCCGGGTGAACAGGTACGCGGTGCCCATCAGCACGCCCACCTGCACACCGCGACGCGCCAGCGGTCCCGCGAACGCCGCCACCATCGCGGCCGAACGCGCGTCGTGGATGCCGCCGGCGAACAACACCTGCACCTGCGCGGCGGTCCCGGCCGGCGCGCCATCGAGGAACTCCTCCAACGCCAGCGCCTGCGCCTCCCACAACGAGAAGCTCGTCCGCGGCCCCACATGCCCACCGCACTCGGCGCCCTCGAACACGAACCGCCGCGCCCCGGCGCGCAGGAACTGGCGCAACAACCCCGGCGACGGCACATGCAGCAGCACGTTGATGCCGTCGGCTTCCAGGGCCTTGGCCTGTGCGGGCCGGCCGCCCGCGATGATCACCACCGGCGGCCGTGCCTCCCGCACCGCCGCGAGCTGCGCCGCCCGCACCTCTTCGGGGGCGAAGCCGAGGATGCCCACTCCCCACGGTCTGTCGCCCAGCGTCTGGACGGCCTCCCGCAGCATCCGCCGGGACTGCTCGCCGCTGGCGAGCGCGAGAGCGACGAACGGCAACGCGCCGTCGCCGGCCACCGCCGCCGCGAACCCCGCCACGTCGCTGACCCGCGTCATCGGACCCTGCGCCACCGGGATCCGTACACCCCACGCCCGCGCCAGCGGTGCACCCGGTGCCAGCAACCCACCCGCCGCGGCGTCCTCGACCGCGTCCGTGATCGCCGCGCGGATGCCGCGCACCGCGGCAGTCGTGCTCCGCCAACGCCGCCGGAACACCGCGGCCAACCAGCCGTCCTCCCCCACCGGCAGCAACGGACCGACGCCGTCCGGTCGGCCGTCGCGGCGCACCCCCCGCACGCCGTCACGCAGCACCGTCTCCGAGCCGTCCATCCGCCCGATCACGGCCCGCACGTCCTCCGGCAGATCCGACTCCGGCATCAGCGCCAACTGGCTGTCCACCACCACCCCAGCCGCCCCGCCCACCACACACGCGGCGGCGGTACGCGGCCCGATCCCGCCGGCCACCCACACCGGCAGGTCCAGCGCCTCGTCGGCGATCAACTGCTGCACCAGGACGAACGAACTCAGCTCACCGACCCGTCCGCCCGCCTCCGAGCCGCGCGCGATCAGCCCGTACGCACCGCTCGCCGCCGCCGCCTGCGCCTCCGTACGACTGGTCACCTCCACCAGCACCCGATAACGCTCCGACGACGTCCTCAGCGGCCACGAACCGTCCGCCGGCAGGACGACGAAACCCACCCGGCCCTTCGCGGCGCGCTCCACATCGGTAACGGTCGCGGCGCAGCCCACCGGCACCCGCACCCCGATCGGCCCGGCCGACCTCGCCGCCACCTGCTCCAGCGCGCGCAGCGTCGGGTGGTCGCCCCGGGCCAGATCGAACACACCGAGCCCACCACCCGCACCGGCGGCGGCGACCAGCTGCGGACTGGGCTCCACCGCACCACATGGATTGATCACGATCACCAAACTGCGACTGGCGGGTGCGGTATTCATCGATCTCCCGTCGATTGGGGCAGGCGCGCCGGCGCTCTCAGCCCGTCCGCTGCGCCGGTGGGTTCCGTCGCAGCCACCACCGTGACGATCGAGGTAGCGGTGCGTCGGGCCCGTCGTCCGTGTGTCACCGCAGCGATGTTCGGCCACCCCACGTCACCGCCGCGTCACGACCCGAGCACGCAAAGTGCCTCACCTTCCGACTCACTCCAGACCCGTTCGCGGTGGCCACGCCAGCCACGTCACCGGCGGGGCCTTCATCCGAAATAGGTAGGTCTCTAGCGTTTTGCGCGGTTCGTCCGGGTTTGTCTGATAAAACCGAGTTCGGGCTCACATTCACGTCACCAACCGCACCCGAAGTCCTGGCAACAACCGCTCGACGCATCGCCACCCGACGAAAGGACCTCTATGGACAGGGCCCAGATCCTCGCCCGGTCTCTGCTTCCCGCCGCCATCATGGCGACCCTGCCGCTGCTCGCCACCGTGCCGGCGGCCCAGCACCGCCTCAGTCCGGATCCGGTCGGACGCACACGCGAGTTCGCGGATCAGCCACCCCTGGCGGACGTGCCGGCGGCACCGGCGCCCCCCGGACCGGAACTGCTGGCCAAAGCCACACCGGACGAGTGCTTCGCCGGCATCGGTGAGCCGTATCCACCCGGACCGCCGTGCAGAGTCGGCGTACCGAAGGTGAACCAGTCGTACGTGTGGGGCCTGACCAAGTCGGGCGACCAGCTCTGGTTCGGGACGGCTCCCAACGTCCACTGCCTCACCCTGGGGAAGGGCCTCAAGCAGACGAAGCCGGTCCAGAACGACGACTACGTGTGCGAGTACGGCGAGAGTCAGCTGCGAAAGCTCAACCCGTTCCTGCCTGCGGGAGGGGGAGACTGGCGGCCACCGGACGTGTTCCTCTACGACACGCGGACGCGGCAGCTCACCGACAAGGGGGGCGACATCGGCAAGGCGTCCCCGATGGACAGGATGCGGCGGAACTCGACGATAGGGATCCGCGCCGCCGGCTCCCACCAGGGTGTCGTACTGCTCGGGGGACCGGCTCTCGGCGGCATCAACCTCTTCGCCTTCGACAGCGAGTCGGGTCGGTACCTCGGATCGACGACCCTCTCCGATTACGGCAACATCCGGAACTTCGTGGTCGCCGACGGTGTTCTCTACGCCGGTGTGGGCGTAGGGCTCGACGGTCTGGGCGGGGGTGCGGTGCTGCGCTGGACCGGCAGCAAGGACGACCCGTTCCGGTTCGGGGTGGTCGGTGATCTGCCGGGACAGGTCGCGGACATCACCGCGCACCAGGGACGGATCGCCCTCATCACCTGGCCCAGCGCTGGTACCCAGGGCCGGGTCCCCGGCGTGTGGCTGAGCCCGCTCCTCGCGGACGGAGAGCCGGGCCTCACCCCCGCCGACGCCGACGGTTGGAGCCGGCTGTGGGACGCGGGCCAGTACGAGCCGGACCCCGTCGTGGCCGAGACGTACGGCCTGGGCGGGCTCGCCTCGTACGGCGGTCACCTCTACTGGGGGACGATGCACGTGCCGCTGAAGGCCACGCAGGCGCACGCCAGGCGCTACACGCCGACGGGTGGCAAGCCAGACCCCGTCGCGGTGCCGAACACGCAGCGCACGGCGAGCCTCTTCCGGGCCGGCGGCTTCGATCCCGAGTGTGAATGTGAGGACAACGCGTCGGTCGAGCTTCTCTACGGCCAGTCGAAGCTGCCGGCATTCGATCCGGCGGCGAACGACGGGGCGGGCGAGTGGCGGCTGACCCCGACCGGGTACACGCCCAGGTTCGGCGCGGCGGGATTCGGCAACGGCTACAACAACTACATCTGGAAGATGGTGGTGGCCGGAGGCTCGCTGTACGTCGGCACCATGGACTGGAGCTACCTGGGCAGGGAATCTGGTGGCGGGATCACCGCCGCGCTCGGCACCGCCGACGCCTCGTCGTACGGCGCCGACCTGTGGGCGTTCGACAACCCGAACGAACCTGCCAGGCCGGTGGACACCACCGGACTCGGCAACTATCTCAACTACGGCATCCGCACCATGGTCGCCGACGATTCGAGCATCTACCTCGGCATGGCGAACCCGATGAACCTGCGGACCGACGAGCAGGATGATGTCCCGGAGGGCGGTTGGGAGCTGATCCGGCTACCCGTCGCCGCCCTCGACCCCTCCACTGCCGGGACGGGGCGTCCGCTCCCGCCCGGAGGTGACGCCAGCGAGGCGGCGGCGACCGGCGGAAAGTGACGAGTCCGTTCGGGCGCGGGCCGGTCGGTGTTCTGCACCGACCGGCCCGCGCCGCTGAGGACGGGCACCGCGAGGGGAGATCTCATGAATCGGCGAACCACGATGACGGCGACCGTCGCACGTACCGCGTCAGCGGTGGTGGTGGCGGTCGGAGTCGTCCTCACCGTGCTGATCGGCTGCGACGTGACGCGTCCGCCGCGGCGGGAGGCCGCCGTACCGACCGCACCACCCGGGTCCACACCGACCGCGGCCGGCCCCCGGAGCCCGGTTGCCGGTGGATCGTCCGCCCACCGGATCACGGTGGCCGGCAGGGAACGCACCTTCCGGCTGTACCGGCCGGCCAAGCTGTCGCCGTCTGCACCGGCACCGTTGGTGGTGATGCTGCACGGCGCCCTTGGCAACGGTCGCCAGGCGGAGATGGCGTACGGGTGGAACGCCACGGCGGAACGTGAGGGGTTCGTGGTCGCGTACCCGGATGGCCTCCAGCGATCCTGGGCGGTGAGCGCCCACTGCTGCGGGCAGCCGGCCCACGACGGCGTCGACGACGTGGCGTTCGTCGTCGCCACGGTGGCCGACATCTCCGCCAGGCTGTCGATCGATCCGAACCGGACCTATGCCGCCGGGATATCCAACGGCGGGATGCTCGCCTACCGGCTGGCCTGCGAGACCACCACCTTCGCCGCGATCGGGGTGGTGGCGGGAACGCTGCTCGGGCCATGCCCGTCGCCGGCACCGATCTCCCTGGTCCACATCCATGGCACCGCCGACGACGTGGTCCCGTACGACGGTCGGCCAGGAAAGCTGGACAACGGCGGGGCCGGGCGGCGCCCGGTGAAGATCGACGGCGGACCCGTCGCCGACCAGGTCGACCGGTGGCGGAAGGTCGCGCGATGCGCCGCTCCGCAGGCACGTACCGCTGGAGCCGTCACCACGTCGGCCGCCCGCTGTCCGGACGGGCGCGACGTCGAGCTGATCACCATCGCCGACGCAGGGCACCAGTGGCCGGGCGCGTCGCCGGCGAGGGTGGAACGCCTGCTCGGGATGGACCCGCCGTCAACGGCGCTGGCGGCCACCGAAACGATCTGGCGCTTCTTCGCGGCTCACCCGCGCAACAGCTGAACTCCCCGCCTCGACCGGTACCCAGGACACGGCCTCGATGCCGCGAATCGGTGTCCGAGGGAGGACACGAACCACTCCCCCACCACCGATGACAATCGGCGCAGACCGGGCGGAGATCCGGCGGTTGCGGCGGTGCGATCCAGACCTCGCCGGGCAGTTGAGGCTGTCTCGTAACACCACGCCGGGCCGTAGGTCTTGAAGTCGGCGCGGTCCTGCCGTAGAAATTCTTCAGCAATATTCGACAAAGTGAAGACTAACGACAGGTTCCCCCGCCCCTCGCGCGGTGGCCGTCATCCCCACATCCGGCGGCAGCCCGTACCGATTCGAGGAGAGAGCATGAACAGGCGTGACATCCTGCGGCGCAGCGCCGCCGCCGGCCTGCTGGCCACCCCCGCCGCCGGCCTGCTCGCCGGCTGCGCCACCTCCGGCGGTGGCGACAAGGGCGATGCCGACGTGTACAAGGACACCAAGAGCGAGCAGAACCCGCTGGGGGTCAAGGAGAACGCCCCGCTGGAGGTCGTGATCTTCAACGGCGGGTTCGGCGAGGACTACGCCAAGGCCCACGAGGCCATGTACACCGAGCGGTACCCCAAGGCGACGATCAAGCACTCGGCCACCCAGGAGATCAGCAAGACCCTCCAGCCACGCTTCGTCGACGGCACCCCGCCGGACGTGGTCAACAACTCCGGCGCGGGCCAGATCGACTTCAACGGCCTGGTCTCCCAGAACGCCCTCGCCGACCTCGGTGAGCTGCTCTCGGCCCCGAGCCTCGACATTCCGGGCAAGACCGTCCAGGAGACGCTGCTGCCGGGCGCGGTGGAGGTCGGCTCGTACGACGGCCGGTTCCTGGTGATGAACTACACCTACACCGTCTACGGCATCTGGCACTCCACCAAGCTCTTCGCCGACCGTGGCTGGGAGTACGCGAAGACCTGGGACGACCACATCGCCCTGTGCAAGAAGATCAAGGCCGCCGGCATCGCCCCCTGGACGTACGCGGGCAAGCACCCCCGCTACATGAGCTGGCCGGTGATCTCCACGGCGATCAAGTTCGGCGGCCCCTCCGTGGCCACGGCGATCGACAACCTGGAGCCCAACGCCTGGAAGTCCGACGCGATGAAGGCCGCCGCCGACGCCTGGCACCAGATCGTCAAGGACAAGTTCATCCTCGACGGCACGCCGGGGCTGGACCACGTCCAGTCGCAGACCGCCTGGTGCCAGGGCAAGGCCGCGTTCATCTCCTGCGGCTCCTGGCTGGAGAGCGAGCAGAAGGCCGTCACCCCGGCCGGGTTCGACATGACCGTGGCACCGACCCCGAGCCTCGGCAGCGGCGACAAGCTGCCCTTCGAGGCGATCCGCGGCACCGCCGGCGAGCCGTTCATGGTGCCGGCCAAGGCGAAGAACGTCGCGGGCGGCCTGGACTACTTCCGGACCATGCTGTCGAAGAAGGGCGCCCAGGACTTCACGAAGAAGGTCTCCAGCCTGACCGTGGTGGCCGGGGCCACCGAGGGCGTGGAGCTGCCGTTCGGTCTCACCACCGTGGTCAAGGCACTGGAGGCCTCCGGGACCAACGGATTCAACTGGGTCTACAACAACTACTACCGCAAGCTGGAGCGCAACCTGGTCGACGCCGCGTGCGGCGAGTTCTTCAGCGGGCGGATCGGCCCGGCGGAGTTCCTGGACCAGTGCCAGAAGGGCGCCGACTCGATCGCCCAGGACAGCTCCATCAAGAAGTACAAGCGGGCCGCGTGAAGCCCCGGCCGGGCGGGGCAGCGCCCCGCCCGGCCGCCGCCGGAGAGTAGGCCCCATGAAACACGGCAAGTACCCGCTGATCGTCACCTTCCTGGTGCCGCCGCTGCTGCTGTACGTCGTCTTCGTCGTCTCGCCGTACCTGCAGGCGTTCCAGATCTCCACCACCGACTGGCTGGGCTACTCGGCCGAGGCCAACCCGGTGGGCCTGGCCAACTTCCGGGCCCTGTGGCACGACGACTACGTCTGGAACGCGTTGAAGAACAACGCGATCCTGCTCGCCCTGGTGCCGGTGCTGACCATCGGGCTCGGGCTGTTCTTCGCCACCATGCTCAGCATGGGCGGGCGCCGGGGCCGGGCCGGGGTCACCGGGGTGCGCGGCAGCGCGCTCTACCGCACCGTCTACTTCTTCCCGCAGGTGCTCTCGGTGGTGATCATCGCGGCGCTGTGGAAGGAGGTCTACCAGCCCAACGCCGGACTGCTCAACGGCATCCTGCGCGCGGTCGGGCTGCCCGCGCCGGCCTGGCTCGGCGACCCGCGTACCGCGTTCTGGTGCGTGCTGGCGGTGATGATCTGGGCCAACGTCGGGTTCTACGTGGTGCTCTTCGGTGCCGCCATGTCGGCGATCCCGCGGGAGATCTACGAGGCGGTGCTGATCGACGGGGCGTCGCGCTGGACGACGCTGCGCCGGATCACCATCCCGCTGCTGTGGGACACCGTCCAGGTCGCCTGGATCTACCTGGCCATCGCCGCGCTGGACGGCTTCATCCTCGTGCAGCTGATGACCAACGGCGGCCCCAACTTCTCCTCCGACGTCATCGGCGTACGGCTGTACGACACCGCGTTCGGCAGCGAGACCAAGTTCGGCTACGCCTCGGCGATCGGTGTGGTGATGTTCTTCCTGACCCTGTCGGTGGCCGTGCTGGCGCTGCGGGTCAGCCGGCGGGAACGGATCGAACTGTCATGACCACCATCGACACGTCCACCGACGTCACCGCCGGCCGGGGCCGGGGCACCGGCGCCGACCGGGCGGTACGCCGCGACCGGGGCGTGGTGGACGTCCTCTCGCACGGCTTCCTGCTGCTCTGGGGCGCACTGACCGTGCTCCCGCTGCTGTGGATGTTCCTCAGCTCGTTCAAGAGCAACGCGGAGATCGTCTCCGACCCGTGGGGCCTGCCCGGCGAGCTGCGTTTCGACAACTGGGCCCGGGCGTGGACCAGCGCGCACATCGGCCGGTACTTCCTCAACAGCACGATCGTCGTCACCGGCTCGGTCGCCCTCACCATGCTGATGGGTGCCACCGCCGCGTACGTCTTCGCCCGGTACGAGTTCCGGGGCCGCCAGCTCGCGTACTACCTGTTCGTCGGCGGCCTGATGTTCCCGGTCTTCCTCGCCCTGGTGCCGCTGTTCTTCGTCGTGCGCAACGCCGGGCTGTTCGGCACCTGGACGGGGCTGGTCCTGGTCTACGCCGCGTACTCGCTGCCGTTCACGGTCTTCTTCCTCACCGCGTTCTTCCGCACCCTGCCGACGTCGGTGGCGGAGGCGGCGCTGGTCGACGGCTGCGGCCACTTCCGGTTGTTCTTCCGGGTGATGCTGCCGATGGCCCGCCCGGGGATGATCAGCGTGGCCATCTTCAACTTCCTCAGCCACTGGAACCAGTTCCTGCTGCCACAGGTGCTGTTGCAGGGCGACGACTCGAAGTGGATGCTGGCCCAGGGCCTGGCCGCGCTGTCGGTCAGCCAGGGCTACGCGGGCGACTACGCCCAGCTCTTCGCCGGCCTCACCATCGCCGTGGTGCCGGTGCTGCTGGTGTACGTGGCCTTCCAGCGCCAGGTCCAGTCGGGCCTGACCGCCGGCCAGCTCAAGTAGTCAGCCGGCCGGCATCGGCGCCCGCCCGTTCCGAGGGCTGGCCGGCTCACGGCCGGCCCTCAGAACGGGGCGTCCACCGACAGGCGGCGCACCTGCGTCAGGTACGGGTCCAACTCCCCCACCTCGAACCGGCAGGTGCCGATGACGTGCCAGAACTGGCCGCCTGGGTCACCGTCCAGCTTGTACCGCCCGTCGGGGCTGACGGCGGCCCAGCCGTCGGGCAGGCCGATCAGGGTGGTGCGCAGCTGCGCGTGCTCCGGGTCCGCCACGTCCCACAGTCGGACGGTGCCGTCGTCACCGGCGCTGGCGAGGATGCTGCTGTCCGGGCTGAACGCCACCGACCAGACCCGTCGGGTGTGCGCGGCCAGGGTGCCGTGCAGCCGGCCGGTGCCCGGATCCCACAGCCGGATGATCAGGTCGTCACCGGCGGTGGCGAGCAGCGCGCCGTTCGGACTGAACGCGCAGGACCAGAGCCGGCCGGTGTGCTGGGTGAGCACCGTGCGTCGCTCGCCGGTGAGCGCGTCCCACACCACGGCGGTGCCGTCGTTGCTGGCGCTGGCGAGCAGGGTCCCCTCACGGTTGAAGCACACCGCGTACACCCGGTCGGTGTGCTGCTCCAGGGTGCGGCGACAGGTCGCGGTGGCCGCGTCCCAGAGCCGGACGAGCTGGTCGTCGCAGCCGGTGGCGATGGTCTCGCCGTCCGGGCTGAACGCCACCGCCCGAACCCGGCCGCGGTGCGGGGTGAGGGTGGCGAAGTGCCGGCCGGTACGCCGGTACCACAGTCGGACCGTGTCGTCGTCGTTGGCGGTGGCCATCGCGTCGCCGTCCGGGCTGAACGCGGCCGCCCAGACATGGTCGGTGTCCACGTTCAGTTCGCGTTCGTCGATCCCGGTGTCGGTGTTCCACAGGTGCACCCCGCCGTCGCCGCTCGGTGCGGCGACCAGCGGTTCACCCGGGCAGAACACGGCGGAGAGCAGCCGGTCGGCCGGACTGGCGAGCTGCCGGACCAGCCGCCCGGTGCGCGGCTCCCACAGCCGGACCACGCCGTCGTTGCCGCAGGCGGCCAGCACCTCGCCGTCGTCCCGGAAGGACAGCGAGGTGACCCGCCGCCCGTGTCCGCGCAGGGTGTGCTGAAGCTGCCCGGTCCGCGCGTCCCAGAGCCGGGTGGTGCCGTCGTTGCTGCTGGTCGCCACCTGGGTCTGGTCCGGCCGCCAGACCACCGGCCAGACCGAGCCACGGTGCCGGGTCAGCTCGTGCCGGAGCTGGCCGTCCGCGGTGCCCCAGAGTTGGATCGCGCCGTCGCTGGCGGCCGTGGCGAGCACGGTGCCGTCGGCGTTGAACCGGACGCTGTAGATCGCCCCGCGCTGCCGGCCCAGCACCCGGACCGGGCGGCCGGTCTCCACGTCCCACAGTCGTAGCGCGCCATGGGTGTCGCCGGTGGCCATCAACCCGCCGTCGGGGTGCACGTCGAGGGCGTACACGTCGGCCTCGTGGCCACGCGGCTGGCGCAGCAGATCCCCGTCGGTGGCCCGCCGGATCCACACCCGGCCGTGCTGGCCGACGGCGACCAGCAACCGGCCGTCCGGGGTGTGCACCACCCGGTAGACCACCTCCGGTTCCCGCACCTCGAAGGCGAGGTCGCCCGAGGCGATGTCCCAGCCCCGGACCACGCCGGCGCTGTCCACGACCACGACCCGCCGGCCGTCCGGGCTGAACGAGGTGCCCCAGATGGGTGCGGCGTGCCCCGGCCAGACCTGGCGCAGCCGGGCGGTGCGGGTGTCGTAGAGCCGGACCACGCCGGCCGCGTCGCCCACCACCAGCCGGCCCCGCGCGCCGTCGGTGAGCAGCGGCCACACCCAGCCGGCGAAGACGTCCTCGATCACGTGCCGCACGTCCCCGTGGTCGGCGTCCCACAGCCGTACGGTGAGGTCGGCCGCGCCGGTGACCAGGTGGTGCGCGGCGGCGTCGAAGCGGACCGCGTACACCCGGCCCCGGTGCCCCTGGAGGGTCCGCACCGGCAGGCCGGTGGCCGTGTCGCAGATCAGCACACCGCCGTCGTCGCTGCCCACGGCGAGCACCGCGCCGTCCGGGCTGTACGCCGCCGGCACCGGCAGCCGGCCCACCTCGAAGCCGTACGAGACGCCGACGGCGGGCGGCGCCAGGCCCGGTGTCACGGGACGGCCCGGGGCGACCACCGCGCCACGCAGCTCCGGCGCGCGCAGCAGCGCCGCGTCGGCGTTCACGTCGATCAGCGCGGCCCGGCGCCAGCTGCTGCCGGCGACCCGCGCGTCGCGCAGGTCCGTCCGGAACAGTCGGGCCCCGGCCAGTTCGGCCTCGCGCAGGTCGGCCCCGGCGAGGCGGGCCTGGTCCAGGCGGGCGCCGCGTAACCGGGCGTGTGCCAGCCGGGCCCCGGTCAGGTTGGTGGCGACCAGGCGGGTGTCGGTCAGGTCCGCACCGGTCAGATCCGCCTCGGCCAGTTCCCGGTGCGACAGGTCCTCACCACGCAGCACCGCGCCACGCAGGTCGGCCCGGTCCGGCAGCCGCAGCCGGGCGCTGAGCCGCAAGGCGTTGGCCCGGACCGTCTCGCCAGCCGTCTCGTCGCCGAGTACCTGCGCCGTCCAGGCGGTGCAGCGGGCCGGGTCGGCGAGGTCGCCGAGGAACTCCACGGCCAGCGCCGAGAGCGGGCGCGCCGCCAGGGCCGACGGTTCCTCGCCCTGGTTGAACTGCGCGGCGATCCCTGCGGCGACCAGCCACTCCATCACGGAGGCGTGGATGAACCCGAACAGGCCGTCGTCGGTGCGGACCAGCAGGCTGCCCGCACCCACCGCGTGCGTCGCCTGCGGTCCGGAGAGCCGGGACTCCGCCAGCCCGGCCAGCTGCCCGGCGGTCTCGGCCAGCTCGGCCAGGCGCAGGTACGACTCCCCGCTCTCCCAGAGCTGGAACGCCAACCGGCTCACCGCCTGCCACAGCTCGGGGCGGCGCAGGCTGACCGGTACGCCCGGCACCCCCTGCGTACGCCGCTCCTCGAAGTCCAGCCAGGACTCCAGGATCTCCCGGTAGAGCGCGGCCGCGCTGAACGTGCCACCCGCACCCGACACGGCGGCCAGCCGTCCCTCGTCGAGGTTGGCGATGAAGCCCAGCATGCGCGGGTTGCGGGAGAGGCCGAGCAGGTCCTTGACCCCGCCGAGCAGGTCCATCCGCTCCCGGGCGGCCCGCTCGTCACCGCCGTAGCGGTGCCGCAGGAATGCCTCGATCTGCCCGGGGGTGAAGTCCTCGATGGCCAGCACCCGCCGGTGCGGCAGCATGCCCACCCGCTCGCCGAGGGCGGTGAGCACCTGCGAGTTGGTCTTGAAGTGCTGGGTGCGGCTGCTCACCACGATCTTGGCGTTGCCCTCGGCCGCCTGGAGCAACGTCTCCAGGTGGTCCGCCGCCCGGTCGTAGGTGACCCGGGCCACCAACTCGTCGAAGCCGTCGAAGAGCAGCACGATCCGCCCCTGCCGGAGCATGTAGCGGAACGCCTTGAGGTCGATCACCTGCTCGCCGTGGTTGGCCAGGTGCGCGGCGACCAGCCCGTCGACCGAGTGTGCCTTGTCCAGCGCACGCAGCTCCACCAGGATCGGGATCAGGTCGGGGGCGGCGGTCGGCAGCCGGCGGGCCACCTCGCGCAACGCGAACGTCTTGCCCCGGCCGAAGTCGCCGAGCACCAGCACGAACCGGCCGTCCGGCGCGGAGGCCAGCCCGAGCAGTTCGTCCACCACGTCCTCGCGGACCTGCTGGTCGGCGCCGACCAGGTGGCGATAGCGCTGCGGCACGTACTGGCCGGGCGGGTAGAGCCGGTCGGCCTGTAGCCGGGCGGTCTGCGTGGCGACGTACTCGCGCAGGTCGAGCAGCCCTTGGAACTCGGTCAGGTGCAGCACCCGTACGCCGCGCCGCTGCGCCTGGTCGGCCAGCCCGCGCGGAACCCGGTCGCCGTCGTAGACCAGCTCGGACGGGATGTCCGGGTCGGTGGCGTGCACCCGCCGGGCGAAGTGGTCGAGGTCGGTGGCGGTCGGGGTGCCGACGTACGCCCCGACCCGCTGCTGCCGGACCACCCCGTCGGCGCGGTAGGTGACGAACAGGTGTGGTGGTTCGGCCGCCACCCGGCGGACCAGCACCCGGTCGTGACGTGCCTCGCAGACCTCGGCCAGCCGGTCGAGCAGTCGGTCCAGCGGCGCCGCCGGGACCACGGCCGGCGGGGTGGCCGGCGCGTCCTGGGTGGGCCCCTCGACGGCGGTGGGCTGCCGCGGGTCGGGCACCTGGGCCGGACCGGCAGCCCCGAACGTCGCCTCCGTCCGTGGCCAGCTCACCGCCGTCGGCTCGCCCACCTCGTGCCGGTCGTCGCGGCCGAGCACCCAGCGGGTCATCCCGTCGGCGGCGAGCCGGAGCACCTGCGCCCGGCCGTCGCGGGAGGCGGTGGCCAGCGGCACCACCGGGTCGACCCGGGCGCCGGTCGGCGCGGCGTCGGAGAACAGCAGGTTGAGCATCGGCCCGAGCAGGCGGTTGAACGACCCCCGGTCGCGCAGTGTCACCCCGTCCGGGACCGCCACCTCGTCGGCGTACGGGGTGCGCGGGCCGGGGACGTGCGCCATCGCGCCCAGCCGCAGCCAGCCGGACTGCTGGTAGTGACGCAACCGCTGGGCGAACCAGGTGGACTGGGCCTCGCCGAGGAAGCCGTACCGGTCCTCCTCGCGGTGGGTGACGGCGACGGTGGAGTTCAACCCGGCCACCACCACCCGCAGGTCCGGCACCGGGAACAGCGTCCAGGGTTGCTCGCTGTCGAAGATCCGGTCCTCGAGACCCTGGTAGAGGTCGTCGAAGAGCCGCGCGTAGTGCCGCCACTTCGGCCAGTACGGCGGCTGCGGGTCGACGTCGTCCGCCTCGCAGGTGGCGAAGTACGCGCGACTCGCGGCCATGGTCACGTCGCGCGGGCCGGGCACCACGACCAGACGGTGCGGCTCCAACCCGAGCAGCACCCGCAGCCCGGTGAGGAAACTCAGCGCGTCGGAGAACTCGCGGGGGCTGCCGGACTCGGTCAGGTTGCCCGCCACCACCAGCAGGTCGGGTCGGGGAACGCCGTCGTTCATCAGCAGGGTGAGGTCACCCATCAGGTGTTCCTGGAGCTCTCCGGGGGTGACCGGGGCACCCGGCGCGATCACGCCCCGACCGAACCGCGGTCCGGCCACCTGGAGCACGGTCAGCGCCGTCCGCGCGGTCGGTACGGCCACCGAGGCGGGCGGGAACGGTGGCGGGTTGATCGGCGTACGCCGCGACCGGCGCGGCGCGGGCGGGCCGACGACGGGCGCGGAGAGCACCCCGGTCGGGTCGGCGGGATGGTGCGGGAAGGCAGGTTGCCGGGCGGGCTTCGCGCGGCCGTCGAGCGCTTCCCGGATCCGGTCCAGCACCCGGGAACGTGCCTGCGCGGGGTCGGTGACCCCGACCAGGTCGACGTACGTGATGGTGGCGAGCAGGCCGTCGATCGGGCAGTCCTCCACCCGGACGGTGACCAGCTTGTTGCCGGTGCCGTCCGGGTCGGCGCGCAGCGCGGCCTGCCACTCGAGCTTGCCGTAGGTGGAGTGCAGGTAGCGTTCGGACAGGACGGCCACCACGACTGCGGCCTCCCGGACCCCCCGGTCCATGAAGTCGATGAAGTTGGTGCCGGCCACGAAGTCCCACGCCTGGAGCATGGTGCGGTAGCCGGCGGCCTCGAACTCCCACGCCAGCCACGTCGCCCAGCGCTCGTCGGCGGGCGAGTAGCTGATGAAGAAGTCGATCGGGCGGTCGGACCGGGTCGGTTGCGTGCCTACAGCCACCTGGCCATTATGGCCACCCACCGTCAACGCGTCGCCACCCTGGGAGGTCGACCCGTCGCGTCCGGCCCGGTCGGGCGAGAAGCGGTGTGCGAGGATCCTGCCTTGTGGAGACCACCGGCGAGCCACCGTCGGCCGCACCGGACCGATCCCGCTGGGGCCGGCTGCACGTACTCGACTGGGTCGCGATCGGGCTGCTCGCAGGCGGCGTCCTCTGCGTTCTCACCGGTCTCCTCCCCGGCGCGGACGCCGAGGCCACCGTACGCCGGATCCTGCCGATCCTGGTCTTCCTCGGCACCGTGGTGGTGCTGGCCGAGCTGACCGCGGTGGCCGGGGTCTTCGACGCGCTCGCCGCCCGGATGGCGATCACCGCCCGAGGCAACTTCGGCGCGTTGTTCTGGCTCTGCGTCGGGTTCGCCTCGGTGACCACGATCGCGCTCAACCTGGACACCACCGCCGTCCTGCTCACTCCGGTGATGATCGCCCTGGCCCGCAAGCTCGGCGTGCCGCCGATCCCTCTGGCGATGACCACGGTCTGGCTGGCCAACACGGCGAGCCTGCTGCTGCCCGTGTCCAACCTGACCAACATCCTGGCCAGCGACCGGATCGGGCTGGCCCCGGTGCCGTGGGCGGCCCGGATGTGGTGGCCGCAACTGGTCGCCATCGCGATCACCATGCTGCTGCTCTGGTGGTGGTACTGGCGGCCGGCGCGGGCCGGCGCCGACCCGTTCGTGCCACCGCCGCCGCACGTGCCGCCCGACCCCGTGCTCTATCGCACCGCGCTCGTGGCCTGCCTGCTCTTCGTCGCCGGGATCCTCGCCGGGGTCGAGATCGGGATCGTCTCCGGGGTGGCCGCGGCGATCCTGGTCGCCGGGTTCGCGGTCCGCGCCCGGGGCAGCCTGAGACTCCAGCTGGTCCCCTGGCGGCTGCTGGTCTTCGTCACCGGGCTGTTCCTGGTGGTGCAGACCATCGGCCGGCACGGGCTGGACACCGTGATGGGCACGTTGATCGGCAGCGACCCGGGAACCGAGGGCGCACTGCGGGCCGGCGCCGCCGGCGCGCTCTTCGCCAACGCGGTCAACAACCTGCCCGCGTACGTGGCCGGGGAGGCGGTCATCGCCCCCGACCACCACACCCAACTGCTGGCCCTGCTGGTGGGCACCAACGTCGGCCCGCTCGCCACCCCGTGGGCGTCGCTGGCCACGCTGATCTGGTACGA
Source organism: Micromonospora sagamiensis (assembly GCF_014680085.1). NCBI lineage: Bacteria > Bacillati > Actinomycetota > Actinomycetes > Micromonosporales > Micromonosporaceae > Micromonospora > Micromonospora sagamiensis. Next base: position 280,442 of record NZ_AP023438.1, read on the forward strand.
GCGCTGCCGGGCCGCCGGGGTCGCGGTCCCGCTGGGCCGGTTCCTGGCCACCAGCGCTGTCCTCGCCGCCCTGTGCACCGTCGCCACCGTCGCCGCCCTGCTGGTCACCCCGTCAGCCTGACGGCTGCCTCACCATCCGCCCGCCACACCGTCCGCCGTCGTCGGTCACCAGCCGACAGTGGTCAGGCTGATCGGCGTGAGATGGCGGACCTGCGGCTCGATCCACTGTGCCACGGTGACCAGCTTGACCAGCCGGTCGATGGTCTCCGGCGGGCCGGCGACGAAGCTGCGCCGGTCAGCCGGGCACCCGTACCGGTCGTCGAAGCAGCCACCGTCGAGGGCCCGGACCACCATGCCGGCCTCGGCAGCCACCAGCATCCCGGCCGGCAGGTCGACCGCCTCCGGGCGGTAGCCGACAATGCCGTCGATGTCGCCCCGGGCCAGCATCACCCAGGACAGCAGCGGCGCCCACAGTTGCAGCACGCGCCGGGCGGTGGAGTCGAGCACCACCTTCAGGGCGCGGGCGGTGCTGTCGTCCCGGCGTACCTCGTGTCCCTGGGTCCAGGCCAGCACCGGCGCGGCCGGCACCGGCCGGTGCGGCGTGCGCAGCGGCTGGCCGGCCGGGCCGTCCACGTGCACGAAGGCGCCCTGGCCCCGGACGGCCGACCAGGTACGGCCGGCGACCGGGTCGTGCACCACCCCGAGCACCGGCGAGCCCCGGTCGCAGAGCGCGATCCCGACCACGTACGTGGGCAGTCCGATCGCCACGTTGTTGGTGCCGTCGAGCGGGTCGACCAGCCACGCCCAGGAGTCGCCGGCGGCGTACTCGCCGCCCTCCTCGGCGATCACGCCGTGCTCCGGCCAGCGGGCCCGGATCCGGTCGACGATCAGCTGTTCGGCGGCCAGGTCCAGGTCGGTGACCAGGTCGCCGGAGTCGTTCTTGGCCCGGGCGCGCATGTCGCCCCGGGTGCCCCGGCGCAACAGCCGCCCGGCGGCCTGGGCGGCCTCCACCGCGAACCGGTGCGCGTCCCGCAGGTCCGGCCCGCGTCTGCTCGGCTCCACGTCCATGCCTCCTCCAGCCCTCAGCCCCGTGCCACCAGTCGGGCGATCTCCCGCGCCATCCGGGCGGTCTCCGCCGCGTCGCAGCGATCCCGGCGTACCCGGTGGCTGCACCCGTCCACCGCGCCGAGGCTCAGGTCGCACAGGCCGGGCGTGGCCCGACCCAGCACCACGGTCACCGCCGGCTGTCCCGGGTCCACCTCGGAGGTGTGGAAGCCACCGGCGCGCAGCGCGTACGAGTTACCGGCGGAGTGCGTCTCCACGGTGGCGGGCGCCGCCGTCACCAGCCGGTCGGTGGCCGCCATCTCGTCGACGTCGCCCCGGCTGTGCACCTCGTACACCCGCCAGGCGGGGTCGGCGGGCGCCTCGGTCACCTCGATCAACTCGTTGCGGATCCGCCCGTGCAGCACGTGGCTGAGCAGGTCCCAGCTGTGCGAGTGCATGGTGGACGTGGTCGGCTGGACGGCCGGTGGCTCGGCCGGCCAGGCGTGCACGCAGATCCCGTCGCGGCCGGTGCGGTTCACCGGCAGGCAGGTGAAGCCGAGCGGGTGCCGTACGGCCAGCAACGGCCGCCGCCTCCCGGCGACGTCGTCGAGGACGTCCAGCACCCAGTCGCGGAGCAGCTCCGGCCGGGTGCCCCGGTCGATCTCGCGTTCGAGGTCGGCGTAGCTCATCATGCGTACGGGTTCCTCGCCTGGATGGCCCGGCTCACGATGTCGGCGACCTCGCGGTCGCCGAAGGACCGGGGTAGTGGCAGCCCGAGCGCGGTGAACAGCCGGCGGACCTGCTCCACCGAGGGCTCGTCGTCGAGGCTGACCTGGCCGGCAGCCTCGATGGGCACCCGTCGGCTCTGCTCACGGCTGTACTGCAACTCGATGTTGTAGCGGTTGTAGTAGAGCTCCCTGCGGTCGATCCTCAGGGCCGGGGTCTGTGGATTCTCCTGGGTGATGATGACGCAGCTCGACGAGAGGTCGTAGCGGAAGGTGGTCATCTGCGCGGAGACCCGGACGTCGATGGTGAGCAGCCCGGAGCGCTGCCGGTGCCAGCAGGCGGCCAGCACGGTCGCGTAGGACTCCTTGCGGGTGCGGTCGACGGTCCACCGCTCGCCGGGTGCGTCCGGGGCGAGGCTGCGCCGGAACCGTGCGTACCGCTCGCAGACCTCCTCGTCGGTCGGGTCGATGATCTCGATGGCGAAGTGCAGGGTGGCGTTGCGCTGACGGGCGTGTTCCAGGCACTCGGGCAGGGTGACCGCCCGGGTGTAGGTGCCGGTGCCGCCCTTGAAGTTCCACCGGTCGGTGTGCCGACGGGCCTCGGCCAGGGCCTGCCCGACCTCGCTGCCGTGCAGGACACGGACCATGGAGACGCTGTCGATCGCCTCCCGGGCCCGGTTCAGCGCCCCCTCCGGGCCGGTGATCTCCCGCATCTGCGGCACCAGCTCGGCGAGCCGGTCGCGGGTGTCCCGGACCGCCTGCCGCACCTCGCGCTCGGCGGTCTCCCGGCGCAGCCGGTCGCGCAGCACTGCCTGGGCGAGCACGCCGAGGATGAGCAGGGTGGCGCTGTTCACCACGTCCTGGCTGACGCCGTTGTTGAGCCCGAGGATCGCGACGATCAGGGCCAGGAGCAGCCCGATGAACGCGTCGAGATTCTTGACGACCCAGGTGAAGAGGCCGGCCATGACATCCCCCGGTCGATGACGGAACCTCCATGATAACCCTTTGTCAATATGGTGATCACGCGTTGTTCCGGGGCCCCGCGTCCTGCCGCGACGGTGGTTCGCCCAGCCGCCGGGCGGCGCAGATCAGCGACCCGCCGAGCCCCGGCGCGACCCGGGCGAGCAGCCGGGAGGTGACCCAGCGCCCGCCGGGCAGCCGCCACCCGACGTGGTTGGAACGTAGCGCCAGCGGTGCGAACCCGGCCCGGCGCAGCACCCGCCGCAGCAGCGACGCGGTGAACGGTCGGATGTGCAACCAGAGGTACGGGTGCAGCGGGTCCACCTGGCGGGGCGCGCGGCCGGCGAGGAACGCCAGTCGGTCCTGGACGGTCGCCAGGTTCGGGGTGGTGAGCACCAGCAGCCCACCCGGGACAAGGACCCGGTGACACTCCCGCAGCAGCGCCACCGGGTCGTAGACGTGCTCGATCAGCTCACCGGTCAGCAGCCCGGCGAAGCTGCCGGCGCGGAACGGCAGGCCGCGGGTGGCGTCCAGACAGACCGGTAGCGCCCGACCGGCGGTGGCCCGGCGGGCCGCGTCCAGCGCGGCCTCGGCCATGTCCGCCACCACGAGTGGCACGGGCAGCTCCGTCGGGTCGACCATGCTGCACGGGCCGCTGCCCAACTCCAGTACCGGCCCTCCCCCGAGGACCTCGTCGACCATCAGCCGGGCCGCGACCGCCCGGCGGACCCGGTGGTACGGGTCGTCGACGTACCCGTTGACCTGCGCCCCGTCGTGGTAACTACGCCGGTTGGCGCGCCGGCCGTGCTCCTGCGCGCTGCCCGACGAGGCCCCGGTCGGTGGCTCGGCCATCGCACCCTCCACTGCGGGCGCCGCCTCCGGCGACGGCGACCGCCTCCAGCCTCGCACCATCCGGCGGCGCGCGGTGTGTCGGGCGGCCGCGCGTCCGGCGCGGTCAGGGGGTCGAGAAGGCGGAGCCCGACGGGTCACCCGTCTCCGGTCGCGCCAGACAGTGCACCAACCAGACGTCCGTGCCGGAGATCTGGACCGGCCAGGCGTCCCGGACCCAGCCGGCGGTGGCGCTCCGATCGGCGCTGCGAGACGCCATGACCGAAGCCGAGCAGGCCGCGGTGACGACGGGGTGGGCCATCAGATCGTCCTGGGGCACGTCGACGGCGTCGGCGGGCAGCCGGGTCGCCGCGAACGTCTCCCAGGAGTGCTCCCCGGCGCAGTCGGCCTTCCGGGGTCGCATGGCGTTCCCACTGATCGCGACCAGCCCGTCCCAACACAGCGGGCTGGTCGGGCAGAGGGTGGCGCCGCAGGCGACGAACCCGGCCGGCGCGGCCGACGGCGTGGTGTCCGGCGTCGGGCCGGCGCCGGCCCTCGAACCACCGTCGCCGATCGTCTGCCAGGCCGTGATCCCGCCGACGAGGGCGAGCACCGTCGCCCCGGCCACCAGCGACCACCGCCGCCGGGCCGATGCGACCGGCCGGTCCGCGACCGGCGGCACCGTCACCGGTCCGGATGCTGCCACCGGTGCGACCGGGAGCGGACCGGGCGGGGCCACCGGTGCGCCCGGAGCGGGCGCCGCCACCGGTGGGGCGGCGGGCGGCGGTAGCGGGTGTCCAGGCATCCCGTTCGCGGCGGCTCGGGCCGCGCCGGCCAGCGCGGCTGCGGACGGCCAGCGGTCGGCCGGCGCCTGGGTAAGGGCCCGCTCGATGACGGCGCGCACGGGTGGGGGAACGTCGTCGCCGAGGGCACGGGGCGCCGCCTGGACCCGTTGCAGGGCCACCGCGTACGGGTTGTCCCCGGCGAACGGGCGGTGCCCGGCGAGACACTCGTAGGCGGCGAGCCCGAGCGAGTAGACGTCGCTGAGCGCGGTGGCAGGTTGCCCGAGCACCTGCTCGGGTGACAGGTAGGTGGGCGTGCCGAGGACGACGCCGGAGACGGTGAGGTTCGTGGCGTCCCGGTGGCGCGAGATACCGAAGTCGGTGATCAGCAGCGAACCGTTCCGACGAACCAGCAGATTGGCCGGCTTGATGTCGCGGTGCACGATCCCGCAGTCGTGGACCGCCTGCAGTCCCTCCGCCGCCTGCGCGACGAGGTGCATCGTGTCGGCGGGGGTCAGCCGGCCGTGGCTGGCCAGGATCTGGGAGAGGGAGTGCCCCTCGATGAACTCCATCACCAGGAAGGTGAGCCCGTCGCTGTGACCGTAGTCGTGGATCGAGGCCACGGCGGGGTGGTTCACGCTGGCCATGGCCTTCGCCTCGACCAGGAACCGGCGCGCGAAGTCCGGTTCACCGGCCACGTCCGGGAGCATGGCCTTCACCGCGACCACCCGGCCGAGCACCTCGTCGACCGCTCGCCAGACCTCGCCCATCCCACCGGCGCCGATCCGGGCGTCGAGGCGGTAGCGGTCGTTCAGTCTCAGGCCAGGGCGCAGCATTCCCTCTCCCCGTCCAGGGGTCGGCGCATCCTGGTCAGGCCGACCGCGCGACATCATGTCACAGCGCGTGGGAGGGCCCGCCGGCGTCGGGCCCGGTCGCGGTGCCGGGTCCGGTCCCGATAGACGACCGACGCGGAGACCCGTCGCCTGCGGCTGCCCGTGACCGGCCCCGACCGTCCCACCGCCGAGAGACCGTCAACCTCCAAGACCCACGAAAGGCTCACTCCTCTGACGCGGTGGAGAGCGCTCCTCGCACAGCCCTGTGCTCAATCGTCCCCGACCACGGCCAGGTTGTCACCGAGTACGGTGGCGATCTCGGCGGCGCGGGAGTGGTCGTCCAGCCGACGGGTCAGGTAGGCGCAGGAGTGCCGGTGGTCGAGGGACCACCAGGCGGCGGAGCCCCCGATGCCACCCTTGGCGATCTTGCCGCGATCACGGAGGAAGCCGAGCGTCCAGGTGAGCCGGGTGCCGAAGACCTGGTCATGGCCGGTGACCTGCGAGGTGAGCAGTTCGGTGTGCAACTGCGGCCCGAGCAGCTCACGCAGGGGCCCCTCCTCGCTGGTGATCGAGGAGAAGAAGCCGGCCATGGCGGTCGCGGTGGTGTGGAGGTTGGCCGCGGCGAACACCGTCTGCCGCCAGTCGCGGGAGTTGACCCGGCGGGTGTCCAACGCGCCGTCGGGGATCTGCAGCCACGGTGCCGCGTGCAGTTGCCGCGGCCAGTCCGGGCTGGCGTACTCGAGGTCGGCGACACGTTCGAGTTCCGTGTCCGGCACGCCGAACCAGGCGTCGAGAGCGAGCGCGGGTCGCACGACGCTGTCGTACACCTCCTGGAGGCTGCGTCCGGTGGCGGCGCGGAGGATCCCGTCGATGAGGTGGCCGTAGGTCAGTGCGTGCTCCCCCAGCGCGGTGCCCGGGGCGTACTCCGGCGCCGTCCTCGCCAGACTCTCCCGTAGCCCGGCGTCGTCGAGCAGGTCCAGGTTCGCAGCCTCCTGCGGAAACCGGGGCTGCCCCGCCTGGTGGGTGAGCACCTGGCGCAGGGTGGTCCGCTCCTTGCCCTCCACTCCGTACTCTTTCCAGTACGCGGCGACAGGCTCGTCGAGGGCCAGCGCACCGTCGCGGACCGCCACCAGCGCGGCGAGGGTGGCGAACGTCTTCGACAACGAGTAGGGCTGGACCAGCGTGTCGTCACGCCACGGGCGTCGCCGCTCCACATCGGCCCATCCCCCGCTGAGCCGGACCACCTCTCGCCCGTCCCGCCACACCGACACCCCCGCGCCGGTCTCCCGCCCCTCGTCGACCAGGCGCTGGAACACCTCCCGTACGGCGTCGTACCCCTGCGCGGTGAACCCTTCGACCTTCAATGTGCCCGCCTCCCCGTCATCCTGGACCGTCAGCGGCGTCGGTACGGCCCGCGCCAGCCAGAGGACGCGCTTCTGCAAGACCAGCAGCGGCACGCCGGAGGGGGCGGGCTTGATGACAACCGCCCGCCTTACCCTACCCCGGTAGGGTAACGCGGGCAATTGACAACCGCCGCTCTCTGCTTGCGCGACGACGAACGGGCTGCCCACGTACGGGTGTGATCGCCACTATCTTTGTCACCGTGCTCGTTACCTGGAACCTGATCGACCACCCGCCGCTGCCGCTCGACGTCACCGGGCACGAGGACTCCACCGTCGTCGGACTCAACGCGTCCCGCCGGGCCTGGCGCCGCGCAGCCGCCGGGGCCGCGTCGTGACCCGCCGCACCGGCCCCGCCGCCCGCGACACGGCAGCCAGCCCGAGTTGCACGGTCACCGTGTGCCGGGGCTGCTGCTGCGGCACGGGCAAGATCCCCGGTGTCGACCACGCCGGCCAACTGTCGCAGCTGCGGAAGACGCTGGCCGGCGCGGCGCAGGTCCGGGTCAGCGACTGCCTCGACACCTGCGAGTACGCCAACGTCATCGTCGTGCAACCCTCGGCTGCCGGCCGGCGAGCCGGCGGTCGGCCGGTCTGGTTGGGCCTGGTCAACGACCCCGACGCCGTCGGGGACATCGCCGCCTGGGTCCGCGCCGGTGGCCCCGGCCTGGCGGATCCGCCAGGCGTACTCGACCTGTACGCGATCAACCCCGCCCGACGGACCCGTCAGCAACTGGCCTGAGCACCCTGCCCGCAGCGCATCACCCGCCAAGGCGGCGGGCGGGAGCGATGGGAACTCCTGGAGGTTCCTACGGCGTGCCGGGAAGCCGGACCGTGACGAGCAAACCGCCGGCGGGGCCGGGGACGAGGTCGAGGGTTCCGTCGTGGGCGCGGACGATGCTGTGCACGATGGCCAGGCCGAGTCCGACGCCGGCGTGCCCGTCGGTGCGTACCCGTTCCGTTCCGCGCCGAAAGGGTTCGGTGAGGGCCGGTACCAGCTCCGGGGGGAGCCGGCGACCCGTGTTCTCGACCCGCAGCACGCTGGTGTGGCCGCGCGCCTCGGTGTGGACCGTCACCGTGCCGCCGGCGGGGAGGTTGTGGACGACGGCGTTCTGGACGAGGTTGGCCACCATCCGCGCCAGCAGCTCGGCGGAGCCGATGGTCCGGGCCACGCCGCCGGTGACGTCCAGTGTGATCCGGCGCTGTTCGGCGAGGGGGAGCAGCGTTTCGGCGGCTTCTTCGGCGAGGAGGGAGAGGTCGACGCTCTCGCGGGTGAAGTTCCTGCGGTCGCCGCGGCTGAGCAGCAGGAGGGCCTCGGTGAGGTCGATCGCCCGCTGATTGACGGCGTGCAGGCGTTCGAATATCTCGCCAGGGTCCTGTGTCGGACCGTTGCGGGCGACGTCGAGAAGCGTCCGCGAGATCGCCAATGGGGTGCGCAGTTCGTGGGACGCGTTGGCGGCGAACCTCTGCTGCTCGGCGACGTTTGCTTCGAGCTGTGCGAGCATCGAGTCGAACGCGTCGGACAGTTCACGGAATTCGTCCTGGCGGCCCTCCAGCCGAATCCGGTGGGACAGCGATCCGTCCGCGGCCACGCGTGTGGCATTCGTGATGCGGGTCAGCGGCGCGAGCATCCGGCCGGCGAGGATCCACCCGCCCAGGAGGCCGAACACCAGCAGAAGGGCCAGCACCACGGCTGCCCTCGGGGCGAAGGCGCGGAGCAGGTCGGAGCGGTTCGGTACGAACATCACGGGAACGGGGAGACGGGCGCGACCGGGTGCGGGCAGCTGGGGGTTGTCGACCACCTCGGGTACGTACCGCAGCAGGAAGACCCAGACTGTGCCGAGGAGCAAGCCGCCTGCCAGCATGACGAAGCCCGCATAGCTGAGGGTCAGTTTGAGGCGGACGCTCAGACCGGGCTCCCTATCCACGGTCCCCTCCCGCACGCTCGGTGCCGGGTGCCGCGTCGATGCGGTAGCCGACGCCGGGCACCGTGGCGATGACCCATGGTTCACCGAGCCGTTTCCGCAGTGCGGAAACGGTGATGCGCACGGCGTTGGTGAAGGGGTTGGCGTTCTCGTCCCAGCCCCGTTCCAACAGCTCCTCGGCGCTGACGATGCCACCCTCGGCGGCGACGAGGACTTCCAGCACGGCGAACTGCTTACGGGTGAGCGCGACGTAGCGTCCGTCGCGGAAGACCTCCCGGCGGAAGGGGTCGAGCCGCAGGCCCGCGATCTCGCGGACCGGGGGCCGGGCGTACCCGCGTCTGCGGTCGAGCGCCCTCAGCCGCAGGACGAGTTCCCGCAGGTCGAACGGTTTGGTGAGGTAGTCGTCGGCACCGAGCGCGAACCCGGAGGCCTTGTCGTCGATCCGGTCGGCGGCGGTGAGCATGAGGATCGGGATGCCGCTGCCGGAGGCGACGATGCGCCGGGCGACCTCGTCGCCGGAGGGGCCGGGGATGTCCCGGTCGAGGACCGCGAGGTCGTAGGAGTTGACGCTGAGCAGTTCCAGGGCGGTCTCGCCGTCGCCGGCGATGTCGGCGGCGATCGCCCCCAGCCGCAGACCGTCACGGACGGCTTCGGCCAGGTAGGGCTCGTCCTCCACGATCAGTACGCGCATCCCGGAACCCTATGACCTCGTGGTGGCCCACCAGTGGCGCGACGCCAGCGCGGCCAGCCCGGCGCCGATCGCGTTGACCAGGACGTCGTCCACGGAGGACACCCGGTCCAACCGCAGGACGTACTGCGTGGTTTCGACCAGGACCGAGCAGCCTGCCCCGAGCGCCAGGATCCGCGGCACGGACGCCAGCGCCGCGAACCGCACCGGAACGAAGAACCCCAGCGCCGCGAAGATCAGCAGGTTGCCGCCGATCCCGACCGGCCCCATCGTGGCCAGGTCCCGCAACGGGACCAGACTCACCCGGCCCGGGACGATGCCGGCCCCCGGCCCCGGCATCATGGTCAGCCACACCATCGGCACCGTCCCGTAAATCATGCCCACCTCGGCCAGCGACATCCGCCACGCCGACGAGACGCCGGCGGCACGCCGACGGTGCGCCAGGGCCCACACCACCAGTGCGGCCAACGGCAGACCGACCAGCATCATGAGCACCACACCGTTGAACGTGTCGTAGCAGCCGTGCCACCGCCCGGCCAGGCACCTCGGAGCGGACATCATGAGCGGCCGCCGTACGGCGAACACCGCGCTCGCCAGCCCGAGGACAGCCAGGCCGGCGAGCACGATCCCGCGCGTACGGCGGGGCGGTGCCGGGAGGGTTCCACTGCGGTTCATGCCGCTATCGAAGCCGGAGGACCGTTGCGGTGGCGTATGCGCTTCTGGATACGTCCGCGATACACGCGGTGCCCACCGACGGCGACGACCACCACGTGCCGACAGACACGTCGGAGGTGCTCACCCCGCTCGCGACGTGGGCCGGGTTCCCGTCGCCCGATCGTGTGGTTTCCGGGCCTGGTTGCGGCAGGCGTCGATGATGTCGGGTCGGAGCAGGTGGCCGAAGCCGGCGTTGTCCAGCCGTAGCGTGATCCCTCGACGGTCGGTGCCGAGGGCGGTGGCGGTGGCGTCGAGGTTCCAGTCGTGGGCGGCGAGTTGGGACAGCAGGTGCCCACGGCGGGTCTGGGCGGCCGACAGCCGGAACGTCTTGAGGTAGGCGAGTTGGCCGGTGTCGTCGGTGATCATCTCGCCGATGTGGTTCTCGGTGCCCGGGTCGAGGGCTGGCAGGAAGCGGGACAGGGTGAAACGTCCCATTCGGTACACCGGCGTGAACGTGAGGTGCGCTGCCGCGAGCAGCCCGCCGGCCATCACGGTGTGGAAGGCCGCCCAGTCGGCGCGCGCCTGGGCGAGTCGCCCGCGCAGGTCGGCGACGCTGTCGACGGTCGTGTCGTCGAGACGGGCGGTGAAGCCGGGCACCGCCGGGTACAGGTGGGCGTACTGGAAGATCAGCTCACCGTAGAAGTCCTGCAACAGGGTCGGGTGCAGGGCGCGGTAGTCGTCGGGATGGCTGACGACGAACGCCGCGGCCAGGGCGTCGGCGACGTAGAGCACCATTCCGCACTGGCCAGGGTGGATTTCGAAGACGCGCAGCGCGTCGTCGAGGCCGGGAATCGCCGTGCCGGTGTAGCTGGCCTCGACGCGCGGGGACAGGCCGCGGGCGACGGCCTGGCGGGTCCATTCCTGCCAGGCGATGGACGGCCCGCCGAACTGCAGGGCGAGACAGCCCTCCATCGCCAGGTGCAGCGGCAGGAAGCGGAGCCGCTGGTCGCCGTCCCGGCGGGCCATGCCTCGCCGGAACGCCAGCCGGATACCGGTGGGGGCGCCGGACGCGGCGGGATCGCGTAGCTGGGTGCCGTAGGCGGCGGCGGGCGTGTCGTCGGTGGTCCAGCTCGCGACGAACGCGTGGGGCACGTAGGAGACGTAGGCGCTGCGCGGCCCGGCGTGGACGATCGACAGTTCGTCGGGGTCGTGGAGGCGGGCGTGCAGACGCAGATCCGAGATGGGTACGGGCCGCAGCAACGGCACCAGGCGTACCGCGCCCCACGTCTGGTCGGGGGCGACGGTCAGCCCGGTCAGGTCGATCCCGTCCACGGGTGCGGTGGTGGTCATGGGGACTCCTGCCCGCCGGAGTCGTCGGTGAGGAACCGGTCCACCCGGTCAGCGAGGTGGCGGCGCAGCTCGTCGAGGCCGGCGTCGCCGGTGGCGAACCGGGCCAGCTCGACGAGGGCCGGGACGTCCTCGGCGTCGCGCACGCCGACGGTGGCCACAGCCGGGGCGAGGCGTCGTACGTCGAAGGTGTCGGCATCGTAGACCGGGTTGAGGTGCACGATGCTCGTGCGCTGGTCAGGGTCGAGGCGGGTACGCCAGACCCGGAGCACCTCGGCGGCCTGTCCGGGCGGGGCGTTGTCCCACCCGTCGGAGACGACGACGAGCCGATCGGGTCGCTGTTCCAGGCCGTCGAGGATGCGTTCACCGAGCGCGGTCGCTCCGATGGGGTGCACCAGCAGCGGGTCGCCACGGTGGTTCAGCCACAGTCCGGTGTACTCGGCCGCGAGCGCCTCCAGCAGGTAGTGCGTGGCGAGGGCGACGGCAAGGGGCCGGCGACGTTTGACCCCGGAGCCGGAGGCGGAGTAGCTGTCGTCGAGGACCGCCACGACCCGGCCCCACGTGCCCGCCTGCCGACGTGCGGCGCGCCGGGCGGCCGCCCGCAGCGCGCCGGTCAACTCCTCGCGGCGCCGTTGCCGCTCCGGCCGGGACAGCGACAGCGCGTAGACGGCGAGGCGGGTCAGTGGCACCGTGGCGAGGTCCATGGCGACCGCGCCGACCTCGTGTCGGGTGGCGGCCGACTGGAGCCGCAGCCGTTCGCCGTCGGTGAGCTTCGGCGCGATGCCCTTGAGGAAGCGAGATCGGTCGATCCCATGCTGGGCGGCGAGCCCTTCGGCGACCGTGTACGGCAGCTCGTACAGCGCACGCCGGTCGTAGTGGGCGCGCCGCCACGCCTCCAGGATCGGCGTCTCGTAACGCTTGGGGCGACGCCAGTCGAACAGCACCGTACCCACCTCGGCGGGCAGCGCAAGGTGGGCGTGGCGGGCCGCGACCGACAGCGACCGGCGGTACTTGACCGCGTCGAACGCCGGATCCGGTCGGCCAGCCACCCAGTCGCGCACGATCGCCCTGGTACGCCGGTTGTTGATGCCCAACCGGCGTAGTTCACGGAACACGGAGTACACCCGTTGGGGCGGCAGTAGCCGCAGCCGCGCGGCGATCAGCCGCCCCTCCACCGCCCGCTGCTCGGGGCTCGCGGTCGACGCGGTGCGCAGCAGGTTCGTCACGACCATCGCCGCGTTGAGATGGTTGATCTCCAAAGCCGCCGTCGCCGCGTAGAGGTCCCGGTAGTTGCCCAGCACGTACTCGTGCAGGAAGCCCAGCGACATCTGCTGGGTGCTTGCCCGACTGTGGAACTCGCGCTGAGCCGTGGAGGCGATCGCGGCGTTGACGAACATGAGCACGTCCTCGCACGCGACCCGTTCCGACAGCGACACGTCCACGACCCAGCTTCCTCGACGGGCGGCAAGCGGGCCGGCCGGGGAATGAAGGCACGAACTGCGAAGTATCGCTTCACATGCGGGTTCCGGAAGTCGCAACCAAGTCCCACGGCCGGCCGGGCCACCATACCGTCACGATCACCACGGACGCCACGAACAATCGAGCCGCCAGCAGGACCTCGGTCGTCGTCCTCGCTACCCGGAGCAGGTCTCGAGGACGCTCGGGCCGGAGATTCCGTGTCTTCCTGTCCGCCGCCCGACCGCCTCAGCCACCACCCCCGTCGCCGGACGAAGCCCCGGTGATGGCGTGGATCTCCCGCCCGATCATCTCCACCAGCGGCACAACGTCGGAGTTGCCGAGGATGACGCCGACCCAGCTGGTGTCCGGGTAGATGCTCCAGTTGGCGCAGACACCGGGGTTGCCGCCGGCGCGCTGGAACGCCCACTGGCCGCCGACGATCTCGGCCGAAGGCCCGTACGTGCCGAACGACGCCGGGCCGTGCGGGACCTTGGCCGCGGTGAGTACGGTCGCCCAGGGCCGGTCCAGCAGCGTGCCGTCGCCCAGCGCGCGGGCGAACCGGATCAGGTCCGGTGCGGTGGCGAAACCGCCGTCCCCAAGGGCGTCGATGAAGGCGCGACCCGGGTTCCGACCCAGCATGTACGGGTACGGGCTGCCCTTGTCAAGGTTGCGGACGGCGTCGACCTGGCTTCCGTCGGCCAGGGTCATGTACGGGTGCGCGATGTGCTCGTCGGTGAGCCACTGGGGCCTGGTGTGGAACGCCGAGCCGGTCATGCCGCAGCGCCGGAAGATGTTCTCCTCGACGTAGTCCCAGTAGGTCCTGCCGCTGACGGCCTCCACGATCAGCGCGGGGACGACGGTCTCGGCACCGGCGTGGATGGTGTTGGGAGTGCCGGGTACGCCCACCAGCTCCGCCTGCCGGGCCCACCGCTCCCGGTACTCGTGGACCTCCTCCCGGCTCTGGAAGACCCGTTGGATGTCCTCCTCGGGGGTATTCATCCCGGAGGTGCCGGAGAGCATGTGGTGGATGGTCACCCGCTCGGCGATGTCCCGGGCGAAGCCCGTCAGGTGTTTGCCCACCGGGTCCGACAGCTGGAGCTTGCCCTGCTGCGCCAGTTGCAGGACGGCTATCGCGTTGAACGGCTTGCCCGCCGAGCTGAGGGTGAACGCGGTGCCCTCGCCGTTGCGGATTCCTCTTTCCCGGTCGGCCATGCCGTAGCTGCGGGACAGCACCGTCCGGCCCCGGTGGGACAGCATCACCACACCCGAGAACCTGCCCTCGGCGGCAAGCTGCGCGACGTACCGGTCGTAGGCTCCGCCGGGCAGGGTGTCCGGCGGGATCCGGTCGTGTCTGGCCGGGGCGGCGTTGCCGATCCCGGCGTTCACCAGCGGCACCCCGGCCGCCACCACGCCGGCGCCCGCCAGCCCGCCCCATTTGAACAGCCTCCGCCGGTCGACACCACGCGTCGAATCCGATTCCATGATCACGGTCCCTTCCCAGTCGACGAACCTGGCGCCCCCGGTGGTGCGCTGTGGTCCGTCCCTCCACTGAAGACGAGAGACCGTTGCGGTGGCGTATGCGTTTTCCGATACGCCCGCGATACCCGATCCGGGAGGATCACTGCTCCTCGTATGCCGCGGCGATCCCGCGTGCGACCCTGACGGGGTGCCGTTCGCGCGAACCTGGGCGACCTCCCGCCATTACCGACAAGCGTGTTCGAGGGTCAACGCGGCATGGTGCGGGCGTCGGCGACAGCGCGGCCGGGATCTGTGTGGGGGAACTGGTCCAGCATGGCGCGGACCTGCCCGGCGTCGACGTTCGCGCCGAACAGGTCCGTGCCGGGTTGCATGCGTACGCCCTCAGCGAGCGGCCCGGCGACGACCGGATCGAAGCCGACCGTGTCGACCAGGTCGGCCACCGTCGCGACGCTGTCGGGGTCGTCGCCGGCGATCGCGATGGCTTTGCGGCCCGGGGCGCCCGCCGGCCGGGCGCCTTCGTCGAGGTCGTGGTAACCCATGTGGTTGAACGCCTTGACGACCCGGGACCCGGCCAGGAACTCCTGCACGATCTGGCTGGACGAGGTGCGCGGGTCGGTCAGGTCGTCACGGATGCCGTCCACCTCCCACCAGTAGTTCATCGCGTCGATGACGAGCTTGCCGCGTAGCGCTTCGGCGGGGACGCTGCGGTACTTGCCCAGTGGCAGGGCAAGGACCACGATGTCGGCCCGCTCGGCGGCCTCCGTCGGGGTGACCGCGACAGCGCCCGGCGTGATGATCTCGGCAATCAACGCGATCTTCGCCGGGTCGCCGGAGCCGGCCAGGAGCACGTCGTAGCCGGCTGCCACGACGAGCCGGGCCAACACGGTGCCGAGTTTGCCGGCGCCGAGGATGCCGATCGTGGTCATCGTCATGCCCCCTGGGAGGTGAGGATGTCGCGGACCATGGGCGCGACCTTTGCGCCGAACAGCTCGACCGCCCGCATCCGGGCACTGGTGGACTGCGCCCCGGCGGTGTAGATCATGTCGAACCGGCCAACGCCGAGGGCACCAACCGCGCGGGCGATCTTGCGGGCGACGGTCTCCGGCGAGCCGATGTAGAGCGAGCCGTTCGCCACCTCCGCATCGAAGGTCGCCCGGCCGAGCGGCGGCCAGCCCCGCAGCGCACCGATCCGGTCCATCTGCACCTTGTACGCCGGGTAGAACAGCTCCTTGGCCTCCTCGTCGGTGTCGGCCACGAAGCCCGGCGAGTGCATGCCGACCGGGTGCGCGACCGTGCCGAGCTGCTCGGCGGCCCGCCGGTACAGGTCGACGTAGGGCGCGAACCGCTCCGGCTGCCCGCCGATGATCGCGAGCATCAGCGGCAGACCGTGCCGGGCGGTGCGTACCACCGACTGCGGCGACCCGCCCACCCCGACCCAGGTGCTCAGCCGGCCCGACTCGGTCTTCGGGAACACGTCCGCTTCCTCCAGCGCGGCCCGCGTGGTGCCGCTCCAGGTCACCGGCTTCTCGTCGAGCAGCTTCACGAACAGGTCGAGCTTCTCCTCGAAGAGCACGTCGTAGTCGCTCATGTCGTAGCCGAACAGCGGGAACGACTCGGTGAACGACCCGCGCCCGAGGATCACCTCGGCCCGGCCGTGGGAGATCGCGTCGACCGTGGCGAACCGCTGGAAGACCCGGACCGGGTCATCGGAGCTGAGCACGGTCACCCCGGAGCCCAGCCTGATCCGGCTGGTCCGCGTCGCGATGCCGGCGAGCACGGTCTCCGGGGTGGAGATCGAGTACTCCGGGCGGTGGTGCTCACCGAGCGCGATCGCGTCGATGCCGAGTTCGTCGGCGAGCACCGCTTCGTCGACGACCTGGCGGATGGCGGCCGCATGCGAGACGAGCCGGCCGTTGTCGTCCTCCGGCACGTCGCCGAAGGTGTCGAGGCCGAGGATGAGGTCGCTCATGGCATTGGCTCCAGTAATCGGCACGTCGAGGACGGGACGACCACGGCAACTACCGGAGGTGCGGCTTTATGCCCGGGGCCCGGAAGGGCCCAGCGGTCGGCCCCGGCTGGTTGACCACGCCGACGCCGGTGTTCTGGACGGCCTGCGTCCTCGGGGTGGCTGCGGTGGTCGGTGCCGTTGAGCGCGAAGTAGCGCACAGCGGCGAACTCGGCCTTGATCCAGTGGGCGGCGAGAAGCGACCTGCACACACCCCGTGAGCATCCTAGGAGGATGCGGGTTCGCACCTACGGTCGCGGCAGCGCTCGGGGGTCCTGTCACCACAGGCCGCAGCGCCCTGGTGATCGCGGATCCAGACTGACTCAAGGCCATGAGTATTTGGTTGACCGCAGCCGTTGACGGGGTTCTCTGGTCTAGCCCAGTATCTTGTTGAGTCGCGACGTGCCACCGGCTCCGGTCATGAGCCTCAAATGCCTAGGAGTACGCCCATGCGAAGCAACTACCGTCGGGGACGCTGGCGCTTTTCACGCCCAGTGGCCGGCTGCGCGATCGCCTCGCTTCTCGGTGCGGTCGCGCTGGTGGGCCCACCGGCCACGGCCAGTGGCGCCGCAGCCACGCCGCCTCTCAGTCCCCAGCCGCAGGAACTGACCGTTACCGGGACCCCGCTCGACCTGCCGGCCGCTGTGACAGTTGTTCGTGGCGCGGCCGCTGACCAGCCGGCCGTCGACGCCGTGGTGGCTGCCTTCACCGCGCACCACACGAGTGTCACTGTCACCGGCACCGATCCGGGTGCCGGCACAACCGTCTACGTCGGGGGAACGCAGGAGACTCCCGCCAGCGCGGCGGCCCTGAACGCGATCGGTGTCAGCGCACCGAGCAGCCTGCCGGATCAGGGGTATCTGCTGGCCACCGGTACGGACTCTGCCGGCAGGCAGCGGGTCGTGCTCTCCGGCGGCCAGAAGGTGGGCACCTTCTACGCCACACAGACCCTGAGACAGCTCCTGACGCCGGATTCTTCCGGCACGACGATCGCGCGGGTCACGATCAAGGACTGGCCGTCCTTCACATTCCGCGGTGGGATGGACTCGGCCAACCCCCCGCCCCCGGGGGTGGCCCGGTGGACGAAGGCCGACCGGCTGGAACAGGTCGAGGTCCTCGCCCGGAACAAGATGAACCGCTTCTTCTACGGGCCCGCGGCTGACCCACGCACGGGCGGTAGCGGAAGCAACAACTGGCGCACCCCGTACACGGACGCGGAACTCGGCGACCTACGGGAAGTCGTCGCCAAGGCCAACAGCCTGCATGTCGCGTTCGTCTACCGGATCTCACCCGAGATGCCGCTGGACCAGGCCAGCGGCATCTGCCACTCCTCCGCCACGGAGCGCAACACCCTCCTCTCCCGGCTCGACCAGATGTACCAGATCGGGGTCCGGCACTTCGTCATCGCCTGGGACGATGTCTTCCCGACGCGGCCGTTCTCCTGCGTCAGCGACAGCCAAAAATACGGAACCGGGGTCACCGCGTGGGCCCGGGCGCAGGCCGACGTCACGAACTTCGTCCAGACGAATCTCGTCCGAGCCCGCGCCGGCATGGGCCAGCTCTACACGGTCAGCAGCGAGTACGCCGGAATGGCGGTCAGCAGCTACCGCACCGAGTTCGACACTCGGCTCGACACCGCAGTGGGGGTGTACTGGACCGGTCCCGAGGTGCTGTCGCCGACCATCACCCGGAAGAATCTCGACGACGCACAGTTGGCGTTCCCCCGGCACCGCCTCGCCATCTGGGACAACTTCCCGGTCAACGACCAGGTCTGGGACCGGCTCCAGATGGGCCCGCTGGTCGGGCGCGAGGCTGCGCTCTCCGCTGCTCCAGGGATCCTGTTCAACGAGATGACCCAGCAGGGCCCCTCCCAGCTGCCCCTGCTCACGGCCGCCGACTTCGCCTGGAATCCGGGGCGCTACCAGCCGGAGGACTCCTGGTCCCGCGCCATCGACACCCTCGGTGGGCCGAAGGCCAGCCAACTGCGAACCTTCGCCGAGATCAACCGCTCGTCCGTCATCGACCACACCGACTCGGTGGCGCTGGCCGATGCCATCAGGAGCTTCCGCAATGCCCTCCGTACCGGAAGCGGGGTGGACAACGCCGCCGCCGTACTCAAGCAGAGGCTTTCCGCTCTCAAGGCGGCCAGCACGGACCTGCAAACCATGAACACCAGCTTGACGACCGGGGCGGGACCGTGGTTGCAGCAGACGGTGCGCCTCGCGGACGCGGCGACCCGCGCCGTGGACCTCCTGACCGCCGAGCGCGCCGGACAGACCACCATTGCCAACAACCTCCGCCAGGAGCTCCGTAACCTCCTTCCCGCCATCGCGTCCCATCCCGAGTCGGTGGCGCACGGCGTGCTCCACCCGCTGGTGACCTTTGCGCTGCGCCGGGGCGTCGACAGCGTCGATCTGAGCGGAGACGGGCGCTCCGATGTGCTGGCTGTCATGGCGAACGGCACGCTGAACGCGTACGAGAACCTACGCACCACGGTGAACTGGCCGGAGCTGGGCGCTACCCAGACGGTCGGGTACGAGTGGTCGGCCACGCAGCTGCCCATCGTCGGCGATCTCGACGGTGACCGGCTCGCGGACCTGCTGACTGTGACCAGTACCGGGGCCTTGGTGCAGTTCAGGAACACCGGGTCCTTCACGGGTGGCATGTTCACGGCCGGCGTCCAGGTCGGCAGCGGCTGGCAGGGGATGCCGGCGGTGCACCTGACCGACCTCGATGACGACGGGCGCGCCGACCTGCTGGGAGTGTTCCCGGACGGCACGCTCAAGGCGTTCCGTAACACCGGGATGAACAACGGTGCCGTCACCTGGGGTCCGGCCGTCCAGGTCGGCCAGGGGTGGAGCACCGCCGAGCGTCCCGTCGTCGGTGATCTCACGGGTGACGGAAGAGCCGACCTGGTGTCCGTCAAGTCCGACGGATCGCTGTGGCACTACCTGAACACCGGCAGCTTCACCGGAGGAATGTTCGCTGCCGGTCAACGGGTCGGTGAGGGCTGGACCGGTCACCTGGCCGTGCACGTCGTCGACCTCGATGGCGACGGACCTGCGGATGTGCTCGGTGTCCTGGCGGACGGGACGCTTGCCGCCTTCCGCAATCAGGGCGTGACGAACGGGCGTGCCAGCCTGGGCCCCCGAGCTTCGGTGGGCCACGGCTGGAACCCCAGCATGCTGCCCACCCCGACCGACCTGAGCGGCGACGGTCGCGCCGACCTGATCTCGATCAACGGGGAGGGCAGGCTCCTCACGAACATCAATGCCGGCCGCTTCGCAGACGGGTTGATGTTCCCGACGACGGCAGCACACGGCCCAGGCTGGCAAGGAACCCTCTTCCTTCGCTGACGGGCTGCCTGAGTCCGCCGCCGGCCGGCAACGCCGACGAACTCCATGCGTGGCGGCGCGGCACCGCCTGGCCCGGGTGGCGGGGTGCAGCTCGTACGAGCTGCACCCCGCGCCCGACCCCAGGACCGCAGGTGCGGGTGTGATCGTCGTGTCCAGAGAAGACGGCGGGCTCGGCGGGCTGCGCGAGGTACTCGTCGACCGCCGCCACCGACCCGGACCGGACGCTCGCGGCGACCGCGAGCGTACTGGCCGTCGGGCTGGTCACGGCCGCCGTGGCGGTGGCCAGCCGACGCCGGCCGCCGGCGATCGGCGCGGTGACCATGGGCCCGGGCGGCCGGGTCAGCCTGCGCGGCACCCGTGCCCCGGCGCTGCGTCCGGCCCGACCCCGGCCATGGTGGGCACGCGTACTGCGGGCCCACCGCCTGGTCGTCGACTCCTGACCCCGCCCGCTCCCCCGCCACGCCGCGCCTCGCCGTGCGGCGTGGCGGCACTTCTCACGGCAGGGTCGCCGCGTTGCCCGACGCCGCGCAGCGCACCCGTCCGATCCACCCGGCCGTGGCCACGGCAGTGCGAGCAGCCATCGAGCAGCGCTCGGTGCGGATAGCTGGCGAACGCCTCCCGAGCACCCGTGCGCTCCGGGCGGCGCGTGCGGCGACACTGCCGCCTGGCGTACGGTCTCCGGCCCGCGCGGTCAGTCGTCGATCGCCTGGTAGACGGCGGTCCAGAGGTCGTGCCACATCGGCAGACTCTGGTCGCCCGCGTGCGCCCGCTGCATCATGAAGATCGCCGTCATGTCCTCGGCGGGGTCGTTGTACCAGGCGGTGCCGTAGTAGCCGGGCCATCCATAGCTGCCGACCGAGGGGCCGAGGTGCGTGCGGTGGGTGCGGACCGACATCCCGAAACCCCAGCCCATGGCGTCGAAGTACCCCGGCCAGAACCCGGACACCGCCTTCTGCGCCGGGGTCAGGTGGTCGGTGGTCATCAGGGTCACCGACGGCCGCGAGAGCACCCGCTCACCGTGGCGGGTGCCGCCGGCCAGCAGAGCCGAGGCGAAGGCGAGGTAGTCGTCGGCGGTCGAGACGAGCCCGCCGCCACCTGACTCGAACGACCGCGGCCGGCTCCACCGCCCGTCGGGGGCGTCCTCGACGACCGGCTCACCGGTGGCCGCGTCGTCGAGCTCGTACGCCGTCGCCAGCCGGTCGATGCTCTCGCCGCCCACGCTGAAGGCGGTGTCGGTCATTCCGAGCGGACCGCAGATCCGCTCGCGCAGGGCATCCCCGAAGGACATGCCGGTGGCCCGGGCGATGAGCACGCCGGTCACGTTGGCGGCGGTGTCGTACATCCAGCGCTCACCGGGCTGGTGGACGAGCGGAAGCGCGCCGAGTCGGCGGATCCACTCGTCCGGCGACGGCTGGCCGAGTGTGTCCAGCGCGTCGGCGATCGGCACCGTTCCCGGCTCGGCGGGGACCATGCCGGTGCCAAGGGTGTAGGTCAGCAGATCCCGCAGCGTTATCGGACGCTTCGCCGGGACGGTGTCCTCCAGTGGCCCGTGAGGACTGGCCAGCACGGTCATGCCGGCCAACTCCGGGAGGAGGTCGTCGACCGGGTCGTCCAGGCGGAGGGTGCAGTCCTCGACGAGCGTCATCGCGCACGCGGCGACGATCGGCTTGCTCATCGAGCCCAAGCGACAGATCGTGTCGCGCGCCATCGGCGTCTGCGACCCTGCGCCCTCGAACGCGAGATGGCCCGTTGCTTCGACGTGCACCTCGCCGTGGCGGGCGAGAACGGCCACCACACCCGGGACGAAGCCGGCTTCGACGCGACGTTCGAGCAGCTCCCGCACCCGAGCCAGCCGTTTCGACGAGAAGCCGCCAGCAGTCACCTGTCTCCTCCTCGTCCGTCCATCCGTTCGCAACCTACACGTCGTGCGACGACCGTACGGTCCGGAGGCGTATCGACGCGGTCACCGTGCCAGACCCGGAAGGTGGACCTGAACGGGCTCCGCTGGTCAGCAGTCGGCCGACGATGCAGGCCCTCCGGCGCGAGCAGTGGGTCACGCGCGGGGATGCCCGGTGATGCCGTCCAGGATGGTGATCAGGTTGTGGTGGAAGGTCTCCTCGGCGTCGAGGTGGGCGCCGTCGATGACGAGCCGGGCGACGGTGGGGTAGCGACCTGTTTCGAGCATGCGTGTCAGGTAGGGCCCGAGGGCAGCCTGCCAGGCGGACATGTCGGTGCCGGTCGAACGGGCGGCGCGCCGCTCGGTGATCTCCCTACGCAGCGCTCCGACGATGAACGCGTCGAGGGCGCCCACGGCCCGCTGGAGATCGTCGATACCGCGCACGCCGGGGGCCCGGCTGAGCGCCGCCGCGATCGATTCGCCCACGGCGAGCGCGTGAGGTCCCAGGCGTGGCCTTCCGCCGAGCAGGTCGGCGAACCACTCATGGTCAAGGGCGGCTTCGCGGGTCGCCTGGGCGAGGGCCAGCACCGTGGCGCGCCACTCGGAGTGCTGGCCGGCCTCGGCGATCTGGGCATACACGTCGTCGACCATCAGGTCGAGCAGTTCGGATCTGTTGATCACGTAGTCGTAGAGCCGCATCGGACCGACGCCGAGCTCCTTGGCGATCTTGCGTACCGACAGCCCGTCGAGGCCGTGTGCGTCGGCGAGCCGGATCGCCGTGGCGGCGATCGTCGCACGGCTCAGCGGCACCGGCGCCGCCCGCGGCTGAGGCTCGGGCCGTTCCCAGACGGGCAGCAGTGCGTTACCGTACGGCGTATCCATAAGATACAGCGTACGGTAACGGAGATGTCGATGCGAATCGCAATCGCCGGCGGTGGCCTCGGCGGCCTGACGCTGGCCCGGATCCTGCACCGGCACGGCATCGGCGCGGTGGTGTACGAACGCGAGGCAACCCGATCCGCGCGATCACAGGGCGGCTCGCTCGACCTGCATCCGGAGTCCGGGCAGCAGGCCCTGGCCGCGGCGGGTCTCGCCGGTCGGTTCCGGTCCGAGGCACGGCCGGAGGGCGAGGAACATCGCATCCTCGACCCGGCCGGACGCACCCTCGTGCACCACAAGCCACAGCCCGGCTCATTCTCCGGACGCCCCGAGATCGACCGCAGCGCACTGCGTGATCTTCTGCTCGATTCACTCCCCCGCGACGCGGTGGCCTGGCAGCACCGGCTCGTCGCGGCGACGCCACGACCCGACAGCGGGTTCGGGCTGACGTTCGATGGCGGCCACAGCGCCGACTGCGACGTCCTCATCGGCGCGGACGGCGCACGCTCGGCCGTCCGGTCGCTGCTGACGGACGCAGAACTGTCCTACGTGGCCACCCTGGTGGAGCTGAGCATCAGCGACGCCGACCGGCGCCACCCGGATCTCGCCGAGCTGGTCGGCCCCGGAAACCTCTGGTGCGTCGGCGTGAACCAGATCCTGGCAGCGCAACGCCTCGGCGACGGCAGCATCCGCGTCGGGATCTCCCTACGCGCGGACGACCGCCACCTGGACACCTACCGCAGCAAGCGCGCTCTGCTGGACATGTTCGACGGCTGGAACCCCAGCCTCACCGCACTCATCGAAGCCGGCGACAGCCCGCCGACCCCACGCAGGATCGAGGCGATGCCCACCGGTACACGCTGGGCCCACCAGCCGGGCATCACCCTCATCGGTGACGCCGCGCACCTCATGCCCCCGGTCGGCGAGGGCGCCAACCAGGCCATGCTCGACGCCGCCGAACTCGCCGCCGCACTGGCCACCAACCCCGCCGACCCCGACTCGGCGATCCGGACGTACGAGGAGGCGATGTTCACCAGAATCCACCCGATCGCCGACATGTCCGCACGAGTCCAGGCGATGATGCTGTCCCCCACCGCAGCCGACGACATCGTCCGCTTCTTCACGGCGCCGCCCACCGGGCCGACACCCGCAGATTGACCGTCGCTTGCGAGGGGGCACCGCCACCGAGGTCTGCGGTGCCCCCTCGCACGGGAGCGGTGTTACTCGGTGACGGTGACGATCCGGCGCCGCCTGGCGAAGAAGAACAGCGCGGCGCCGATCGCCACGACACCACCGCCGATCCCGCCGAGGAGCGCCGCGTTGGCCCCGGTGACCGGCAGGCCACCGCCGCTGCCGCCGACTGTGACGACCAACTCGACCTCGTCGTTGGCCGGGTTGGAATCGGCGTTCTCCGGGTACGGCCGGACCCGCAGGGTGCCGTCGTTACCCGGCGTGGAGATGATCCGGAGCTTCATCTTCTCCTTGACGCCCTGGTAGCCGGAGGCCTTGGCCGGGAACTCGCTCTCGGTGCTGCAGTTGACCTCGGGCAGCTCCTTGACCGGGCGGCCGTCCTTGTCGAGGAAGTTGCACCACGGCCCGTCGTGTTCCTCGTCGGCCACCAGCACGGTGCCCGTCGGCGCCTTGAACGTCCAGCCGGCGCCGCCGTCGGAGGGGCCATTGTTGATCACCGTGTACGGGATCTCGACGATGTCGCCGATGTTCCCGCTGACCGGCTCCGCGGTGACAGCGAAGTCGTGCTTGTTCGGCTTGGTCCAGATGGCGAAGTCGGCCCAGTTGTTGTCGGTGTTGCCCTCACGTCGGCTGGCGGCCCGGGTGGTGGGCTTCAGCTCGGCGACCGCGTCCGCGAACGTCTTGCCGGATGCCCCCCTACGGGTCAGCTTCGTCGGCGCACGCTCCGACTCAAGGTCGTCGACGAGGCCGACCTGGACGGCTCCACCAGTCTCTTCGGGGCCGCGTAGGTTCTTGCCGAACGCGACGTGGAAGAGCGACTTGCCAGTCTCATCGGCGAAGTCGAGCCCTTGGCCGGCACCGAGCGGGTCCAGGTCCGGAGGTGCCGGGCAGGTGACCACATTGGGGCCGTACACGTAACCGTCGGGGTGCTCCCCCGGCCACCAGTCCCGGTACTCACAGTCCGAGTACTGCTCGACGATGCCGGCGCCCGTGGGCACCGAGATCTGGACGTACCATTCGCCGGTCGGTGTGTCGCCGTCGTTGTAGATGGCGGCTTTCACCGGACGCACGTCGCCGCCGCCGACGGGGTCGGCCGCGCTGTTGACGTCCGCGGTGAACGCGACCAGATCCGGGCCGCTCTCGACGATGGAGACGTCGAGGTCACCGACGCCGGTGTGTTCGGCGCCGTCGGGGCCGAACGCGCGTATCGTGCCCTTGACCGTGCCAGCGGGGCCCGGCTTGGACTGCTGCTTGCTCTTGAGCTCGAACGCATGCATCCACTCGGTGTGCTCTGCGGCCAGGCCCGGGAGTTGGCAGGTGACGATCCGGCCGTCGAGCTGGCAGTAGTCGATCCAGTCGGGCACGCTGATGTCGACGTCGCGCAGGCCGCTGGCGTCGAACGTCATCGTCACGTCACTGGCCGGCTCGTCGCCCCAGTTGTAGGCGTAGGCCCCGACCAGCCGGCCGCTGTTGTCGACCTCGCCGATGGTGTCGTATGAGATCTCCAGCTGTGGTCCCGCGGCCAGCACGGGCGAAGATGTCGAGACGCCGACGGACGTGGCGACGACCAGTGCGGCCGCGCCCGCCGCCAGGCGGAACCTGAGGGAGGACATGGGGTTGGAAGATACCTGAACGTCCCTCGCCACACTGCCCGCGCGGCCTGCCGGCTCGGGCGTTCGACAGCGGGGCGGCTGCTGAGCCGGCGAGGGCCGAGGAGAGCGCGGGCGCTGAATGCCAGATCCCCCGCGATGGCGGAGGTTCCCGATTCGAACGGAATAGGAGGAAGCGCCCGCATGGCCTCGGCCCTCGCCGGTTCTACCCAGGGATCAACTCGCTGAGTCGATCGAGAGTGTACGTCTCCGACCCGTCCGGCAGGCCCTCCGGTGCCTCGATGCCGACGTAGGTGACCGGCTCGTCGGGCAGCCGTCCGTCCCACATCGTCACCTCCGCCTTCGTACGCCACCGGTCGACCAGGTAGGCCATGGTGAGGTACCGCCGCTCCACCAGTGCGCGTACCCGGTCGGCCGTGGTGAAGGTGTTGCCCTCCACCCGGTTGAACGACGGCGTACCCCGCAGGTAGAGGTGCAGCCACACGGCCTGCCAGCCATCGTTGTTCCTGGCGAACACCATCGGCAGCGCGACCCGGCCCTGGCCGCGCAGGTGCGAACGCGCCCGCACGGTCCGTGCGTCGAACGGGGCGCCGAGCTGGTCCGGGGTACGCGTCTGGTACCCGAACATCGACTCGGCGACCTCGTCGAACGACTCGCCCGCGTAGATGTTGACCTGCGGAACCACGTAGCGCCCGCGGACGGTCAGGGGCACGTCGATGAACTCGGTCGCACCGTTCTTCGCATTGGTGACGTCGCCGGAATGGACCACACCGTCGTGGCGGTAGTTCGTCCAGGAGACCTGGCCCGCACTGTGGAACTCGTCGTCGAGCAGCAGCACCGACAGGTCGTAGTCGGTGCGACGACTGGTCTGACGCCAGTAGGTGAAGAAGCGCAGCAGCTCACCGGAGACCGACGCCCGCGAGCCCCTCGGCAGCACCGCGAACCCGCCTTCGGCCGCCTTGCCGGACAATGGCAGTGCGACGTCGAGCACCTCCGGGTCCACCACCAGCGGTCGTTCCGACTCCGGCAGCCGGGCGCTGACCTCGCCGTCGAGCAGCGACGACAGCTCGGCCACCAGCTCGGGCGGCAGCGGTGGCCGCTCATCGGGACCGACCCACGCGGTGCGCGAGCGGCTCGCGTACATCCGGGCGGAAGCGGGAGTCAGCCGGTTGTCGACATGCTCCCGCAGCGACAGGAGCACCCGGCCCGACGCCGACCCGAGCGCACCGGTGACCGCTTCGACGACAGCGGTCCGCTCCGACGGCGACGCCATCCGCAGCAGCCGGTCCGCATTTCGCAGGAGCAGGCCCGGCGCGGCCGACAGCACCGACGCGGCCCGGCCGATGGCTCCGGCCCGGATCGCCGCCTCCGCGCGGCCGGCGAGGTTGGGTACCCGTCGCTCGCCGCGCGCCACCGCGAACACCTGCTGCGCGTACGGCCACTGGGCGTACTCGTGCGGGTGCAGCCGCTCCCCGAGCCGCTTCCACCGCTCCGCGTAGCGCACGACGTCACCGAGCTTTTCCGGGCTCGCCCCGACGACCTCGTTCAGCGCGGCCAGCAGCATCCGCCGCTCCGGCCGCCGGAAGGCACGGAACCGCGTGGGTGTCACGAGCGAGGCGTCCCCGCCGGAGACCTGGCAGGCCAGGCGCAGCACGTCGGTCGTGGTGTCCACGGCGACCAGCGGCCGGGCGAGGACGAGCCGGATCCCGTTGAGCACGGCACGGTTCTCCCGAACCGGGATCTCGGCCGGCTGCGCACCGTCCACACAGGCGACCGCAAGCTCGCCGAGGATCGCCAGGTCCGCCTCGCCGTGCGGCGTGGTGCTGCCGGCCAGCGCCAGGTAGAGCCGCTCCGCCTCCACCTCGGCGGTGTCGCCGAGCCGCAGCAGGGTCACCCGGTCACCGGCCGCGGCGACCAGGTCGTCGTGCACGGCCAGCAGCTCGGCGTACGTGTGCTGGTAGGTGCCGTAACCCGGCAGGTCGAGCAGGTTCACCCCACCCGAGGCAACGGCGTCCCGCAGTTGCGCGTCGGTCGCCGTGCCACCGCCAGCGAGCACGGCCGCCCGCAGCCGGTCCGTCCAGAACTCGACGGTGTCCGGCACGTCGTCCGGGAAGCCGATGAAGTAGGCGTTGTGCTGGACGTGGTCGCCTACCAGCTCGCGCACCGCCGACACGACCGTGGCCGCGAGGTCCATCGCCGGCCCGGGAGCCAGGGCGCCGACGTGTTCCAGCAGAGCCCGCGACGCCGAGAACCCGACGTCGAGCAGCGCCGCGTCCAGTTGCCGGGCCACCGCCGTGCCGTCGCCGGCCGCGCCGGTGCTCGCCGGCACACGCAACGTCCTCTGGATGATCAGCTTTTCGAGCACGTGGTCCTCACCTCCGGCTCCAACTCGGGCGGGTGCCATCCGCAGCGGTGGCACAGTGGGTCGCCGGGGACTCGAACCCCGAACCCTTCGATCCAACAAGGAGAAGGAAGCGCCTCCATGGCCGCACAGGCGGAGAACGGACGCGCTACTCAGTCGAATGCTCTGCCAGTTGAGCTAGCGACCCAGATGTCGATCATCGCACCGGCCGGGCCGACATGGCTATCCGGTTTCCACGTCCCTGCCACGTACCTGCCGGTGCACCCGAGATCCGGACGGGCTGGTCCGCGCGGCCGAGCTGAACCGGGTCGGTGAGCAGGTCAGAGACGGCCCGCTAGCCTTTTCCGGCATGTCTGCCTTCCGGAACTCGCCCAACATCCTGTTCGAGACAACCGTGACGGCGACCCGGCGGCTGTCGCCCGGGTTCGTCCGCGTCACGCTCGGCGACGAACGACTACGGGATCTGGCCCCGTACCAGCTCGACCAGCGCATCAAGATCATGCTGCCGGTCACCGGCGACTACCCGGCCGGGCTGCGGGCGGGGCTGCCCGAGCAGGGGTGGCGACGCGAGTGGCGGTCCGTCCCCGACCGCGAGCGTCCATGGCTGCGCAGCTACACCGCGTACCGGACACGGCCGGCGGTGGGTGAGTTGGACCTGGACTTCTACCTGCACCAGCCGCACGGTCCGGCGAGCTGCTGGGCGACGGCGGCCCGACCGGGCGACCGACTGCTCCTGTCGGGTCCGCACATCCAGGCCGGCCAGCCCGGGTACGGCGTGCAATGGGCGCCGGGGCCGGCGACGCGGGTGCTGATCGCGGCGGACGAGACGGCGTACCCGGCGGTGCGGGGCATCCTGCCCAGCCTCGGTCCAGAGGTACGGGCGGCGGTTCTCCTGGAGGCCGGTGCCGCGGCGGATGCGGCCACCCTCGACGACGTGACCGCCGGCCACTCGGTCGAGGTCCGGTTGCGGGGCGAGGCCCGGGGCGGGACGGTGCTGACCGCCATGGTCGGCGACTGGCTGGCCGAACACGGTCCTGCGGCGGCCGGTACGGGGACTCGCTTCTACGCCTGGATAGCTACGGAGAGTAGCAAGGTTGCGCATGTGCGCCGACTCTTCGCCGAGGCGCACATCGCCCCGGAACAGGTTCACACCCAGGGGTATTGGCATGATCGCTAGTCCGCGACGAGGCAGCGAATGAGGGTACGCTAACCTAACCCAGAATCGCGCCATCACTGTAAGTCACCAGACGGGAACCTGCACCGTGCGCTCACCAACCCCTCGAACAGCCCGCCGACGCCTCCTCGCCCTCACCATCGCCTCGACGATGGCGCTCGTCGTGGCCGCCTGCGGCTCCCCCGACTCCGACCCGGCGAGCAGCGTCGGCGACACCAGAACCGTCGAGCACGCGAGGGGCAAGACCGACGTACCGGCCGCGCCGACCCGGGTCGTCGTCCTCGAACCGGTACAGCTCGACACCGCCATCGCCCTGAAGATCACCCCCGTCGGCGCGGCCGTACTCAACGAGGCCACCGGCGTGCCCAAGTACCTCGGGGACAAGGCCGCCGGCATCACCACGGTCGGCACCGTCCAGGAACCCAACGTGCAGAAGATCGCGGCCCTCAAGCCCGACCTGATCATCGGCACCGAGTCCCGGCACTCCGCCCTCTACGACCAGCTCACCGACGTCGCCCCGACCGTCTTCATGGCCTCGCAGACGGCGCCGTGGCAGGACAACGTCCGCTTCACCGCGACCACGCTCGGCGGTGCGGACTCCGCCGACAAGCTCCTCACCGGCTACCAGCAGCGGTGCGCGGAGATCGCCAAGAAGTTCGACACCGCCGGCAAGACCGCACAACTCATCCGCCCCCGTGACGGCGTCCTCACGCTGTACGGACCCACCTCCTTCGCGGGCAGCACGCTGAACTGCGTCGGCTTCACCACCCCGCAGCGCGACTGGGAGAACTCCATCTCGGTCGACATCTCCCCCGAACGGGTGCTGGAGGCCAAGGCCGACCACGTCTTCGTCACCACCGTCGACGTGAACGACCGCAGCACCATCCCGGCCTCGGTCAGCGCCAACGCCGCCGCCTTCCCCCGCCTGCACCTGGTCGACCAGTCCTTCTGGATCACCGGGGTCGGCACGGTCGGCGGGCAGGTCGTCCTCGACGACCTCGAACGCATCCTCGCCGCGTCGAATTGACCACCACCGCATCCGCGCGCGCGGCACCGCCGACCACCGGCCGTGCCGCGCGCCGTCGTAGCACCCGGCGCTGGCTGACCGGGGTGGTCGCCGTACTCCTCGGGTCGCTGGTGTTGTCGGTCTTCGTCGGCGCGAACCCGGTGCCCCCGTCGGACGTGTGGGCGGCGCTGCGGGGCGCGGGCACCGAGACCGCGCAGTACGTGGTCTGGGGACAGCGCCTGCCGCGCACCCTGGCCGGACTGCTGGTCGGTGCCGCGCTCGGGGTCGCGGGCGCCCTGATGCAGGCGTTCACCCGCAACGCGCTCGCCGAACCGGGCATCCTCGGCGTCAACGCCGGCGCCGCCGCGTTCGTCGCCGTGGGCATCGCCTTCTTCGGGGTCACCTCGCCGGCCGCCTACATGTGGCTCGCCCTGCTCGGCGCGCTCCTGGTCGCCATGGCCGTGTACGCCGTCGGCGGTGCCGCCGACCTGCGGGCCAGCCCGACCCGGCTGCTGGTGACCGGGGTGGCGGCGGGCGCGGTGCTGGCCGGACTGACCACCGGAGTCACCCTCACCCACCCCGACACCTTCGACCGGATGCGCGGCTGGAACGCCGGTAGCCTGCTCGAACGCGACATCGCCGTGGTGCTCCCGGTGTTGCCGCTGATCGCGGCCGGGCTGGTCGCGGCGCTGCTCACCGCGCGCAGCCTGAACGCACTCGCGCTCGGCCCGGACCTGGCGGCCGCGCAGGGAGTCAGCCTCGTCCGGACCCGGCTGCTCGTGCTGGGCGCGGTGACCCTGCTCGCCGGTGGGGCGAGCGCCGTCGCCGGCCCCATCTCGTTCGTCGGGCTCGTGGTGCCGCACCTGGTGCGCTGGGGCGTCGGCACCGACCAGCGCCGGATCCTCGCCGGATCCCTGCTGGCCGGCGGGGTCCTGGTGCTGCTGGCCGACGTACTCGGCCGAATCGCCGTCCTGCCCAGCGAGATGCCGGTCGGCATCGTCACCGCGTTCGTGGGCGCACCGGTCCTGATCGCGCTGGCCCGACGCCGACGGGCGACGGCGCTGTGAGCGCCGGGATCCGGCCACCCCGCCGCACCAAGGGAAGCCGCCGACTGGTGCTCGGCACCGACCGCGCACACGTGTCCGTCGGCGTACGCGAGGCCGCCGTCTGCGCCACCGGGGCGCTCCTCGTCACGGCGCTGGCGGTGGTCGGCCTCTGGGTGGGTGACTTCCCGCTCCGCTTCGACGAGGTCCTCGGCGTGCTCGGCGGCCGGATCGGTGGGCTGACCCGCACCGTCGTGCTGGAGTGGCGGCTGCCCCGCATCGCCGCCGCCATCACCTTCGGCGCGGCGCTCGGGGTCGCCGGTGCGATCTTCCAGACCATCACCCGCAATTCGCTGGCCAGCCCGGACATCATCGGCCTGGCCAACGGCTCGTTCTCCGGGATGCTGATCGCCCTGCTGATGCTCGGCGGCGGTTGGCATCTGCTGATGCTCGGCTCGCTCGCCGGTGGCCTGCTGGCCGCCCTGGCGATCTACCTGCTCGCGTACCGGGACGGGCTCTCCGGGTTCCGGCTCATCGTCGTGGGTGTCGGGGTCTCCTCGATGCTCGCCGCCACCAACACCTGGCTACTGCTCCGCGCCGACCTGGAGACGGCACTCTTCGCCGCCGCCTGGGGTGCCGGCTCCCTCAACACCGCCACCGCCGAGGTGGTCTGGCCCGCCGCCGGGGTCATCCTGGCGCTGCTGGTGATCACCCCCCTGTGGTCGGCGGCCCTGGCCCAGCTGGAACTGGGCGACGACGTCGCCGCCGCCAGCGGAGTCGCGGTCGACCGGGACCGCGTCGCCCTCGTGCTGGTGGCGGTCGTCCTGGTCAGCGCCGTCACCACGGTGGCCGGGCCGATCTCCTTCGTGGCCCTGGCCGCCCCGCAGATCGCCCACCGGCTTGTCCGGGCACCGGGACTGCCGCTCGCCGCCACCGCCGTGGTGGGGGCGTTGCTGCTGCTCGGCTCCGACCTGGTCGCCCAGCACGTGATCCCGCTGACCGTGCCGGTGGGGGTGGTGACGGTCACCCTCGGCGGCGCGTACCTGCTCTGGCTGCTCGTCCACGAGATCAGGAGGACCGGATGGTCGACCAGCTGAACGCCCGGCTCCGCGCCGAGCGCGTCACCCTCCGCTACGACCAGCGGACCGTCAGCGAGGAACTGTCCTTCGCGGTGCCGGACGGTTCGTTCACCGTGCTCATCGGGCCGAACGCGTGCGGCAAGTCGACGCTCCTGCGGGCCCTCTCCGGGCTGCTCCGCCCCGCCGTGGGAAGGGTCCTGCTCGACGGGTCGGACCTCGTCGCGCTGCCGGCGAAGGAACGCGCCCGCCGGATCGCGCTCCTCCCGCAGACCATGACCGCACCCGAGGGGATCACCGTCCGGGAACTGGTCGGCCGGGGCCGCTATGCCCACCAGCGGGTGCTACGCCGCTTCTCCCGGGCCGACGAGGAGGCCGTCGAGGCGGCCCTGGCCTCGACCGGCACGACCGAC
Organism: Micromonospora sagamiensis; assembly: GCF_014680085.1. Taxonomy (NCBI): domain Bacteria; kingdom Bacillati; phylum Actinomycetota; class Actinomycetes; order Micromonosporales; family Micromonosporaceae; genus Micromonospora; species Micromonospora sagamiensis. The sequence goes on from NZ_AP023438.1 coordinate 312,574, forward strand.
CTGGCCGACCGTCGGGCCGACGAACTCTCCGGCGGGCAGCGACAGCGGGCCTGGATCGCCATGGTGCTGGCCCAGGAGACGCCGCTGGTCCTCCTCGACGAGCCCACCACCTACCTGGACGTGGCTCACCAGATCGACGTGCTCAACGTGCTGCACCGCCTCGTCACCCAGGGCCGCACCGTCGTGGCCGTGCTGCACGACCTCAACCACGCGGCCCGGTACGCCACCCATCTCGTGGCGATGCGCGACGGCCGGATCGTGGCCGAGGGCCATCCCGCCTCGACGGTGGGCGCCGAACTCGTCGCCGAGGTCTTCGGGATGCCGAACCAGGTGGTTCCCGACCCGGTCACCGGTGCGCCGCTGGTCGTACCGGCCGACACCAGGGAGCCGGCCGCCGGCTGAGCCTGGACGACCGCCACGCTCGCCGGACGTCGGCGGCGTCCAGAGGGGCCGCCAACCGCACCGGCGAACCCGAGGTTCCCGGGCGGTCCGCGGGTCAGCGCCCGGCGCGGACGGCGGCGACGGCCTCGACCTCGACGAGCTGGTCGTCGTACCCGAGCACGGCCACCCCGAGCAGCGTGCTGGGCGGCTCGTGGTCGCCGAAGGCGTCCCGGACGACCTCCCAGACGGCCACCAGGTCGGCCCGGCGTGGCGACGCCACGTAGACCGTGGTCTTGACGACGTCGGTGAGCAGGGCGCCGGCCGCCGCGAGGGCGGTCTCCAGGTTGGCCATCACCTGCCGGGCCTGGCCAGCCGGGTCGCCCGGCGCGACGGTCCGCCCCTCCGCGTCCAGCGGGCAGGAACCGGCGGTGAAGACGAGCCGGGCCGGCGGCTCGACCGTGGCCGCGTACGCGTACTCGGCGACGTCGGACAGGGCGGGCTCGCGAATCAGTCGGGCCGGTGAGGTCACGGCGGCGACGCTACCGCCTGCCCCCGAGCGGCTCAACGAATATCCGCCGACCGGTCATGGTGGACGTGGTCGCCTGCCCACTCACCCTTTGATCTCCGGGTCAGGCCTGGTCACGGTCCCTCCGGAACGGGTCGGCACGTGATCGGCGATCAGAGCCGACCCGCCCGGAGGGACGTCTTCGTTCATCGACAACAGTCGGGCGTTACCCGAAGATCGTTATGGGAGCGGTTGCAGGGTGAAGTTCTCCGTCGTGGTCTTTCCTCTCATGATCCGGCTATCGCGGGTCTGCGGCACGTACCCGTGTTTCGCCACGACGATCTGCAGGGTCTGTCTGGTCTGGTTCATCCAGCGGGCGTAGCTGCCGTCCGCGCCGGTGACCAGTGTGAAGGCATCGTCTGCGTCGTTGACCTGGACGATCGCCCCGGCTTCGGGTGTGACGGCACCATGGGGGGACTGGCCACTGACGGTGCCCGCCAGCTTGCCCCACGACTTCGGTGGAAGCACGTTCATGGTGACGCCGATGGTGGGGCTCGGGTGCGGGGTGTTCTCCTTGATCTTCAGCTCGGCCGTGTAGGTGCCCGGCTGGCTGACCGCGGTGGAGTCGAACACGACTCCGACGGTGAGGCTGTCACCGGCCTTGATCGTCGCTGTCGTCGGCCCAGCGCTCAACCACGAGACGCCGGGGCCACGACAGTCCTCGTATCCCGGAAGGACCTCGCTGGCTGGCGTTGCGGACCAGTTCGCCCACGACCCGCCGATCTTGAAGAAGCCGCATGCGGCGGCACCCCGGTACAGCGAGTTGTTGGAGTTGGGGAGGGCGGTCCACTTGTCGGCACGCGGGTCGTACGCGTACCCCTCGTTGGTCACCGCCGTCGAGTCGCCAACCGCGCCACCGGAGAGGAGCAGCCGGCCGTTGGCGGCGCTGTAGCTGGTGCCCCACGCGTCGTACGTGCCCGGCAGGTCGGCCCGACGCGTCCAACTGTTCGTCGCGGGATCGTAGGAATACGTCGAGACGGAACTCGTCGCACCGGTGAAACCACCGGCACAGACGACCTTGCCGTCCAGACCCGCGCAGGCGAGCCAGGAGGTGTTCGTCGGGTAGTCGGCAGCGGTCTGGTAGGTGTCGGTCTCGGTGTCGTACACGACCACATCGCGCGTGCCGCAGCTGCTCGTGCAGCCGCCGACCATGTAGATCTTCTCGTTCAGCACCGCAGTCCCCGCCGCGGCCGCCGGCGACGGATGGTTGCGTGCGCCCTTCGTCCAGGTGTCGGTCTCCGGGTCGTAGATGGCTGCGACGCCGACGGTGGCACCGTCACCACCGGACCAGCCGCCGATCATGTAGAACCTGCCGTCGACGAATGCCGCCGAGGCCTGCTGTCGTCCTTCCGGCATCGGGGCCAGCGCGGTCCAGGTCAACGTCGCCGGATCGTAGACGTACGACGCGGTGGTCGTGCCGAATCCTGATTCGGTGCCGCCGAAGGAGTAGACCTTGCCGTCCAGATTGCCGGCATGGTTGTCCATGATGTCGATGGGATAGTTGGGCAGGTCGACCCATGGCTCGCTCTGTGGGACAACGGGGGGCTTGGCATCATCCGCGGTGGTGGTCGCCGATGACGCCAGTGGCAACGGGGTCACGTTGGTCTTCACCCGATTGACGGAGGGGCCGGTGGACCCCGCGATCCTGGTCGATGACGTTCTGGTGCCGTCGGCCTTCAGGATCGTGAAGCTGCCGTCGTTCTCGGTGATCTCCAGTTCGACGGGCGCGGTGCCGTCGTTGGTGATGGTGAAGGTGCGCTCGTCCACGCCGCCCAAGGTGACGCCAGCCTGCACCAGGGAGGGCTTGACCTTGAGGCGCCCGGCGCCCAGCAGGAAGTCGGCCGAGGTCACGCCGCTCTTGACCACGTCGACGGGTCTGGTCGTCGACTGGTAGCGAGCCTTGGTCGCAGTGAACGGGTGCTTGCCGGTCAGCGACGAGTACATCCAGTAGAAGCCGTCGGCCACGGCGTCGTCCTGCGGGGTCGCCACGGTGGTGGCGGTGTCGTGGGGAGCCTCGTCGCTGGTGACGGTCGCACCGTTCACCGGGGTCTTGTCGTTGGCGTCGTAGACGTTGCCGACCAGGAGACCGACATCGAGCGGGACGCAGTCCCGCTGGCCGACGAAGACGTCGTCCACCTGCCACCAGTGGCTCCAGGTGCCGACCTGGTAGTGGAATCTGACCTGCACGTCGGGCTGTCCGGCCGCGCCAGGTAGCGGGACCTGCACCTTGTGCGGTCCGCGCAGGCTGGTGTCCTGGGTCCACACCGTGGTCCAGGTTGCGCCGCTGTCGACAGAGAAGTCGACCTTCGGCTTCTCGCTGGCGTGATGCAGGTAGTCGGTCGCGAACTCCAACGTCGCGTCGGTGATGTCGGTGAGGTCGAGCACCGGCGTCACGAGTGCGGTGTCCTGGGGGCTCGGCGTGCCGTAGTAGTCGCCGTTGACGTCCGCGAAGGCCCCGTCGCCACCGGTGAGGTTGCCCCAGTTCTCCGGGTCGGTGAAGGTCCAGACCCGCCCTGTTCCGAGGTTGTCGACGACGGTCCAACCGTCGGGGACCTTCCCGGAGTCGAAACCCTCCTGGAGCACGCGCTCATACACGAGGCGGTAGCCCGGAGCATTGCACGCGAGGGTGACCTCCAGCGTCAGGTCGAGCGTGACGTTGCCGCCGGCGGTGAGGTCCAGGGTCACCGTCTTCGGGTCGTAGCCCGCGTACTGCGCGGTCACCTGAACCCGGTAGTTGGTGCCCGACGGGAGGTTGAGCGAGTAGGCCCCGGTGACGGGATCGGTGAACGCGGACACCGGGGTGTCGCCGACGTCGAGTTTGGCGTAGAGGGGCCAGCCCTGGCCGGATCCGTCGGTGATGGTGCCCGTCACGGTGCTCGACGGGCGGCTTGCCAGCGGTACGTTAAGCGTCGTCGTCTGATCCGCATCGATCTTGACTGCGGTGAAGGTGCCGGTCGCGTAGCCGAACTTGGACACGCTCAGGTCGTACGCGCCCACCGGCAGCCGCAGTTCGAAACGGCCGTCGGCGTCGGTGCTGACCGTACGGGCGATCAGGCCGGTCAGGCCAACCCTGGCGTCCGCGACCGGGCCCCCACTCGTCGCGTCGGTCACGGTGCCGGACAGGACTCCCGTGTCGCGGGTCGGGGCGGCAGCGAGCAGCGCGAGCGCGTCCAGCCGACCCTCGCCGAAGACGTTGTTGTCGTCGTCGGTGCCACCGCACTGGTTGTCGGGGCTGTCGACTGCGGAGCCGTCCGTCAGGGCCTTGGTGGCGGCGACGTCCCCGAGCAGGGTCGGCGCCGCCGACCAGGCCAGGGCGATCGCACCCGAGACGTGTGGGGCTGCCATCGAGGTGCCGGAGTAGTGGGCGTAGCCACTGCCCGGGACCGACGAGCGGATGGCCGATCCCGGAGCGGAGATGTTGGGTTTGGTCTCCCCGTCCTGGCCGGCTCCCCGGCTGGAGTAGGGATTGATGGCGTGACTGCTGTCGTAGTTGCCCACCGAGTAGTTGATGATCCGGCTGCCGGGTGACCCACTGGTGTTGCAGGCGGAACCGATGTTGCCGTTGGCCCAGACGCTGAAGATTCCGGAGGCCTCCCACGCCCTGGAGATGTCCTCCATGAACGGGTCGTTGGACGGGGACTGCGTGCCCCACGAGTTGTTGATGATGTTCGGGCGCTTGCTGGCGTCGGGATTCTGGCCGTTCAGGTCGGTGGGTTCGAGCAGCCACTGGCCGGACTCGATCAGCGTCGTGTCGCTGTCACAGCAGCCGTTCGTCGTGATCCAGGTGGCGCCCGGCGCCATACCGATCTGATTGCCCGCACGGTCGTCCCCGACCATCGTGCCCATGGTGTGGGTGCCATGGCCGTTGAGGTCACAGGGCTTGCCCCCACACGTGCCAGAAGCGTCGAACCAGTTGTAGTTGTGGTCGAAGGTCCCGTCGCCGGTGGTGCCGCGATACTGCTTGACCAGTGCCGGATGGTCGTACTGCACCCCGGAGTCGATGCTCGCGACCACGACGCCCTCACCGGTGATGCCGTATGTGCTCCAGACGTCGTCGGCGTTGACGTCGGCGATACCCCACTGGAGTGACTGCGGCGTGGCACCGGGCTCGTCCTCAGCGACTACGGGGATCTCGTAGGTGCGCGGCTCGTAGAGCATCTGCACCTCTGCCCTTCCGGCCAGTTGCCGGGCCAGCGTCGCCGAGCCGTCCTCGACGTAGATCGCGTTGGTAGCCCAGAACGACTTGTAACTGACCTTCGCCTTGTCCAGCACGGCGCGTACCCCGCGCTGGCTGCGCGTCGCGCTGGCCTTCAGCACGTTCGCCGTCGTGGTGCCTCGGACGTCCCAGTCCTTGATCCGCCCGGCTTCGGTCAGGTCGGCCCGTTCGGTGAACCGGACCAGGAAGTCCTGCTTGGCTGCCACCGCGAACTTCCCGGCGAGAGGCTTCTCGATCTTGGCACTCGGCCGGTCGGTCGGCTCCCCCTCGGTCGGCGCAGCCTGTGCCGCCGGGGCCGTGCTGGAGAGCAGTGCCAGCAGGGCGATCGTCGCAACAGCCGCGGTCCTCGACTCTCGCCGCGAACCCCGAGGTCGTCGTTTCCACATGCGCCTTCTCCTCATCGTGCGGATGCCTGCCGCAGTTCCGGTCGTGGCAGGCGCGAAACGGTTCATCTGGACCAGCCGGTCGGTCAGGTGGTGGCCAGCCCCCGCAGGCGCGCGGCAAGCCAGGTTGGCGGCGATGTCGGCGAACCCGGCGAAGCGGAAGAGGGCATGTGATCCTCCTGGGGATGAGCCAGAGCCGCCCCAGGACAACATCGCCGCAGGGGCTTGGGGAAGCGCCCACGACGTGCGGGAATGCGACCGTGCGTGTTTCCGACAGCCGCCGAGGGAACCGGCCGGACGCGGGTCGTCAGGAGCGCGTTCGTCAGGCCACGGGCGGTAGCGGCGATGCTGCTTCGTCCGCCTCAGCCGCCGATGACCGACCGCCGGTCGGCTCGTCCACCAGCCATCCGCGCCGGTGCGCCTCCCAGCCGAGTTGCAGCCGGGTGCGCGCCCCGGCCTCGTCCATCATCAACCGCACCCTGCGTTGCACCCAGCGCTCACTGCGGCCGAGTTGATGGGCGATCGTCGCGTCGGTGGCCCCGGTCAGGAGCAGCCCGAACACCCGCCGATCATCGATCCCCGGCCAGCGGCGCTCGGCACCAGATCCGAGAGCGGCGTCTCCGACAGGCAGTGGGGTCGCCTCGCGCCACATCGCCTCGAAGAACTCGACGGCGAGGGTCACGAGGCCGCCGGAATGCACCAGCAGCACGGCCGGTTGGGCGTCATGTCGCACCAGGGGCAGAACACCAACCCGCTGGTCGTACACCCTCAGCCGCATCGGCACCGCAGGGTGCACACGAAGCTGGTCGCCCGGCCTGACGGTCTGCCGCAGCCGCTCGATCGTGTGGTAGTCGTCGGCGAACACCGCGTGGTCGAAAATCACCCGGCTGATCGGAGCTGTCGAGAGTGCGGCGTCGTCGCTGAACGAGACCGCGACGAACGGCGGCTTCACCAGCGCGAGCACCTCCTGCGCGGCTTCGCCCAGCCGGCTCAGCTGCGCGTGCAAGGCGGCCTCGCCTACCACGACCTCCACAAGATGCTCCGCGCCGCCAGCCCTGACCGTCCGCTGGTGGGACTCGGAGAGCGCGAGCAGTTCGCGCTGCGCCTCGAGCAGCCGCGAAGCCTGCTCGACCAGGAGCCGCTGGCCGGTCAGCAACGGCGGAACGGCGGTCCACCGCACCTCACCGCCGAACTCGGAGCGGCTGGCAAGCGCATGCTGCTCCAACGCCGCGAGCATGGTGACGGCGTCATCAGTGCTGGTGCCCGACGCCCTGGCCATCTCGTCCGGCGCCACCGACGGAACAGTTACCAGGTGGGCATACGCGTCAGCCAGGCCAGCCGGCAGACCGAGCCCTTCAAGCACGGCACCACCACCTACTGCGGTGCCCGCAGCGCCGCCCGCACTGGCCAAGCAGTCTCGGTTGGCGGCGACGGGTCACCGTCCAGATGAGAGACCGCCGTTTGTGCGGGCTCGGCCGCCGGGATCAGGCGGGCGGCCGGCCGAAGCAGCCGGATCCACTCGTTCGCCCCGCCGACCGGCGGGTACCGGTGGGCAAGGTCTGCGAGCTGGCTCTGACCTGCGATCATGCGCGGATCATGCCGCCATCACCGGCAGCCGGTCAAGGAACCGAACTGGTTGCCAGCGGCTCCATTGCGTGGGGCGTTGGCAAGATCACGGCAGACGTGAGCAGTGACGTCACCAGCTACTTCGATGTCGGCTGTTCCCGCCGCCGCGGCTGGCGGCAGCGCTCGGTGCTGCCGGCACGAGCAGAAGTGCCAACGGCCGGCGATCGAACGCGAAGGGCCCGGCCCGCCGAAGCGAGCCGGGCCCCTGTGGCAGAACGCGTCCGCCGCTGACTAGAGAGTCAGGGTCCAACTGTCGATGTAGCCCGTGTCCGCGGTGGCAGCATCCTGCACCCGCAGACGCCAGGTGCCGCTTCGCGCCTCGCTGGAGACGTTGACGGTGTAGGTCTGGTTGATGTTGTCGGCGCTGCCGCCAGCGCGGTTGTGCAGGACGTAGGCGCTGCCGTCCGGGGCGATCAGGCTGACGACCAGATCGCCGATGTACGTGTGGACGATGTGCACTTCGACCTTCGAACTGCTCGACCCGGTGCCCGTACAACCGATCGAAATGTTGCTGTACACCGTCGTGTTGTCGGGAATCGAAACATTGGTGTCATTGGTCGCAGGCGGGCACCCCCCAACCGGATTGACCGTCCAGGTGAACGACGTACTGCCGGTCTGGCCCGCGCTGTCCCGCGCCGTGACCGTCGTGGTGTAGGTCGCCGCAGTGGTCGGCGTACCGGTGATCTGCCCGGTCGAGGAGCTGATGACCAGGCCGGCCGGCAGGCCGGTAGCCGACCAGGTGTACGGCGCGGTGCCACCCGTCGCGCTGTTGCCCAGGGTCACCGCGGTACCGACCGTGCTGTTCTGGTTGCCGGGGCTGTTCACCGCGAGCCCGCCTGGCGCGCCGCCGAGGGACTGCGCCGCCGTCCTGATGTCGTTGGCGAAGTAGCGCACCTCGGTGTAGACACCGGGCGCGTTGGGACGGGCGCAGCCGATGCCCCAACTGGTGATCCCGACCTGAATCCACTCACCGGCGGCGTTGCGCTTGAACATCGGACCACCGGAGTCACCCTGGCAGGTGTCCACCCCGCCGGTGCTCATGTAGCCGGCGCAGATCTCCTCGTCGTGGATCAGACCGGAGTAGCTGCCGCCGGCGCTGGCACAGGTCGGATCGCTCACGAACGGGACGTCGGCCTTCATCTGGTAACGCGACTGCGCGCCGCCCTCCCTGGTGGCGCCCCAGCCCGCGACGGTGAAGGTGCCACTGTGCAGCGAGGTGTCCGTGGCGATCGGCAGCAACGGACTGTTGATCGGGCTCGACAGGCGGATCAGCGCCCAGTCCTTGCCGTCGCCGTTGTACCCGGGTGCCCGGTACACGTAGTTGGACGTCCGGGTCACCCGGTTCGGGTCCTGCAGGTCCACTACGCCCCAGGTGGCCGTAATGGAGGTGGTCGGGCCGGTCGCCCCCACGCAGTGCGCCGCGGTCAGCACCAGGCTCTGGGTGTACATGGCGCCACCACAGCCCATCGACAACCGGACCATCCACGGGAATTCGCCCTGTGCCGCCGGCGTGCCACCCACGACCATCGGACCGATGTCAGAAGCGTGGCCCGGCACCGCCGTAAGACCACCGCCCATCATCGCCCCGACCAGCGCCACGACGCCGACACGGAACGCCTTGCCCAGTACTCGTCTCAACGGGCCCCTCCCTCGATCCACCGGCGCGACGCATCCACCATGCGCACATTGCCGCCTGCAAGGTAGCCCCGATAGAGACAAATATCAATATCGAAGATTGCCGATGCAGATGGCTTGCGGAGGAGGTACCCTCACCGGCACCGCGTCGCGGGCTTCATTCGGCCGCGAGCCGACCAGACGGTCGACGACGTCGAAGTCCGTGCTGGCCGACACGAGTGGCCCTCTCTGGTGTGGGGGCTAGGACGGGACGTCGAGACGGGTGCCGAGAGCGGCGAGCGCGGCGCGCACCCCGGCGGGGATCGCGTACTCGGGCTCCGGGGCGAAGCGCGGCGTGTGGTTCGACGGCATGTCGTCGGGTCCCCGGCCGGGACGGTAGGCGCCGAACATCCAGAAAACGAGCGGCACGCCGATCGCGTCGGCGAGCCAACCCACGTCCTCGCTGCCGGTCGCCCGCAGGTCGCGCGCGACGTTGTCCGGCCCGAAGACGGCATCGAGGACCGCCGCCACCTCGCCGGCCTGCTCCGGCGCGTTGAAGCACCGGGGGAAACGGCTGATCTCCTCGATCGTCGGCTCGGGCGCGCCACTCGCGACCGCCTCGGCGACGATCATGCGCCGGACGGCGGAGAGTACGGTCTCCCGCGTCTGAGCATCCGGCGTGCGGATGTTGAGCGAGAGGGTCGCCTCGTCGGGAATGACGTTCTCCTTCGTGCCGGCATGAAAGGTGCCCACGGTGAGCACGACCGGGGACCCGGGTTCCACCTGCCGGGAGACGACGGTCTGCAGCCGGGTGACGAGGTGGGCACCGAGCACGATCGGGTCGATGGACTCGTGCGGACGGGCACCGTGTGCGCCGCGTCCGCGCAGTCGCACACGCCACGAGTCGCCAAGGTTCATGACGTTCCCGACGCCGATCCGTACCTGGTCGCTCGGCAGGGATGTCACGTGCTGCGCCAACACCGCCTCGGGACGCGGGGCCTTCTCCCACAGCCCGTCGTCGACCATGGCCGCCGCCCCCGCGGCCGTCTCCTCGGCCGGCTGGAAGATCCACACGACGGTGCCGGCCCAGGCGGCCCGGTTCCCGACCAGCACGCCGGCGGTTGCGAGCGCGACCGTCACGTGGAGGTCGTGGCCGCAGGCATGCATCACCCCGGACACCGATCCGTCCGGGAGTCGGCCCGTGTCGGTGCTCGCGTAGGCCACGCCCGACTCCTCCTGGATCGGGAGCCCGTCGAGGTCCGCGCGGTATGCCACGACGGGTCCTTCCCCGTTGCGCAGGATGCCGACGACGCCCGTACCGCCGCACCGGAACGTCTCGATGCCCAGGTCGGCGAGTCGCGCCTCGACGAACTCGGCGGTCCGGTGCTCCTGGCCGGACAGCTCGGGATGGGCATGCAGGTGGTGATAGACGGACACCGCCGGAGCCAGCCGTCCCCCGCTCCAGAGCCGGCTCAGCACGGCACCCGCAGGACCCGCCACCCGCGTCGACCGGCTCACGTCGGCACCGGGGCGGTCGCCTCGAAGTCCTCCGCCAGCTCGTCGAGGGCGGCCGTGACGCTCGCGTCGATGTCGAGTTCGGCACCCGCGATGACGTCGTCCAGATGCGACTCGCGCCGGATGCCGCAGATGACGTTGACGGCGTCGGACGACGCGAGGAGGTAGGCGATCGCCAGCGCACCGGGGGTGGTGCCCAGGGACGAGGCGACGGCGGTCAGTCCCTCGACCAGGTCCACGGCCGGTCCGAAGCGGTCGCCGAACAACGGGTCGTCCCGCCGGGAGCCTTCGCGCGTCGGCGGCGCGGACCGGGTGAACGCGCCCGTGAGCAGCCCGTTCGCGAGGGGTGAGTAGGCGTGCAGGGACAGTCCTGTCGACGCGCACAGCGGCAGGATGTCGTCGCGCACCTCGCGGGCAAGGAGGCTGTACCTGCGCTGCACGATCTCGATCGCGTCGTGCGCGAGGTAGGTCTCGACGTCCTCCGGAGGACAGTTCGACGCACCGATCGTCAGGATCTTCCCCTCGTCGCGCAGCTCGACGAGCGTCGCGATCGTGTCCTCGATCGGCGTCAGGAACGGCGGCATCGTCGGGTTGTGGGTGTAGTAGATGTCGATGCGGTCGGTGCCGAGCCGCCTCAGGCTCTCCTCCACCTCGATCCGGATGGTCCGCGGACTGAGGTTGCGCTTGACGGCGTGTCCGTCCCACGTGAAGCGGTAGCTGCCCTCGTCGTCGCCCCACCACAGCCCGCACTTGGTCGCGACGATGACATCGTCGCGGCGACCGCGAATGGCTTCGCCGATCACCTCCTCGCTGTGACCGAATCCGTAGACCGGCGCAGTGTCGATGACGTTGACGCCACGGTCGAGGGCGGCGCGTACGGCACGGACCGACACCGCGTCGTCGGCATCCGGGTAGCGGAATCCGCCGCCGACGCCCATGGCACCGAAGGTGACCACGGACGCCTTCAGCGAGGTCCGGCCGATCGGGCGGTACTTCATGCGGTGTTCCTCTCGAATCAACTCGGTCACGAGACGGATGCCCGGCAACGGCAAAGCCGGCCGATGTCAGGTCATGTCGAGGCGAAGAACCCCGCCGACTCCGACGTTCTCGGCGGCGTGCTCCTTGATGATGACCACCACCTTGACGGTGTCGCCCCAGTCCTTGGCCTGGACGACATCGTTGAGCGCCTTCACTGTCCGACGCTTGAGCTCCACGCTCTTGCCGGGTGCCGTGTACAGGAGGAACGTGATCTCGTAGCCGTCCTTCACCGTGCAGTTCTCGGGTGGCAGCGGCACGAGGTAGACGCTGCGCATGTGCGGGGGCAACTCGAAAGCTGTCTGCGCCGCACGCCCGATGTCGTGGACGAACGTGGGGAGGTCGACCTTGTCGAGCGGGAGATCGGTCATGCCGACGACGCTGACCATGGTGTTTTCCCTTCCGGGGGTCGTGGTTCGATGGGCCGGTGAGGACTCAGGGCGTCTTCTTGAGGCCCTTGTAGGTGTTCGCGATCCAGGTCTTGTAGTCCGCGGACTGCATGAACGAGACCGCCACGTCGAGCCAGGCGGTGTTCTCGTAGCCCTCCTTGACGACCCAGAGCGTGCCTCCGTAGGTGCCGTAGACCTCCGGCGTCTCCTCGTAGAGAGCCTTGATCGAGGGGTCCTTCATCAGGTGGACCGTGATCGACGGCGCGGTCATCGCATCCAGGTCGGGGAACGCCGCGGCCTTGCTGCGCGGGTTTACCTCGACCCAGCGGAGGTTTTTCGGGTTGGCGGTGACGTCGAGGATCGTGGGTGCCTCGACCCCCTTCTTGAGCTCGATGAGGCCGTTGGCGGCGAGGAGCTGGAGCTCACGGGCGCGATTCGCGGAGTCGTTGGCGATGCCGATGCGCGCGCCGTTCGGGAGGGCGTCGGCCGAGGCGTGCTTGCTCGAGACGAACTGCACGGCGGTGGTCTGCAGCCAGGGGCCGTAGGTGACGAGCGATGACCCGTTGCTCTCCTGGTAGCTCTTGAGGTAGTTGGCGTTCTGGAAGAAGTTGGCGTCGATGCTGCCGTCCTCGGTGGCCCGGTTCATGGCGATGTTGTCGTCGAACACCTGGACCTTCATCGTGTAGCCCTGCCGGGCCAGATGCTCGGCCACGAAGTTCAGGTCGGGCTCCTCGCGGGCGAGTACGCCGATCGTGACCGTCTTGCCGTCGCCTCCGGAGTCGGAGCCGGACGAGCAGGCCGCGAGGGACACGGCCAGGGCGACGACGACGAGCGGGATCGCTCTCCTGAGCGGGTTTCTCATGGGGTGCTGCCTTTCGTGCTGGGCACATCAAGGGGCCGGGGTCACCGGAGTTTCCGGTAGAGGGCGTTACCGCCGAGCTGAATGCCGATCACCATGACGACCAGGATCGCGACGGTGCCGTACATGATCTGGTCGTTGAAGTTCTGGTAGCCGTAGGTCAGGGCGACGGCACCCAGGCCGCCCGCGCCGATCGTGCCGGCCACCGCGGTGAAGCCGAGCAGTGAGATCACCCCGAGCGTCATCTGCGAGACGATCGCCGGCACGGACTCGGTGACGATGACCCGGAAGGTGATCTGCCGGTCGCTCGCGCCGAAGGATCGTGCCGCCTCGATGAGGCTCGGATTGACCTCCTTGAAGGCGCTTTCGAGGAGCCGCGCGATCAGCGGGCTGCCCGCGAAGGTGATGGCGAAGACCGCCGCCCACACCCCGATCGAGGTGCCGACCACCAGGCGGGTCAGCGGGATGATCGAGATGGCGAGGATGATGAACGGCACCGACCGCAGCATGCTGATGACGGTGCTCACGATCTCGTGGACCGTCCGGTTGGGTCGGAGCCCGTGCGTGTCGGTCGTCACGAGGACCAGGGCGAGCGTGAACCCCACCAGGGTGCACGTGACGAACGAGCCGAGCAGCATGATGATGGTGTCGAGCAGCCCGGGCAGGATGATCCGCTCGAAGAGCTCGGAGAACTCGTACTGGTACATCAGATCTCCTTCCAGTCGGCCCCGAGAGCGGTCAGGCCGTCGCACACCGCGCGAAGATCGGCGTCAGCCACCTGAAGCAGGAACGATCCCGAGACCCGGTCCCGGTAGCGATCGAGCCCGCCCCACGAGATCTCGAACGGCACACCGGTACGGATGGCGAGCTGCGACAGCAGACTGGTCCCCGCGGCGTCCCGCTGGACGACCCGGACGAGCGAGGTGCCGGGAGCGACTTCCGGGCGACGCCCCGCGTCGCGAGTGAAGTCGCCCAGCAGCTCCGGGTTCTCCAGGAAGAAGTGCTCGACGGTCCCCTCCGCGCGCAGGTGCCCGCCGCTGAGCAGGCCCATCCGGGTGCACACGGACTTCATGACCGCCACCTCGTGGGTCACCACTACGATCGTGAGGCCGAGCTCGCCGTTGATGCGCTTGAGGAGATCGAGGACCGCCTCGGTGATGTTCGGGTCGAGGGCGGAGGTGGCCTCGTCGCACAGCAGGATCATCGGATCGTTCACCAGAGCCCGCGCGATGGCGACCCGCTGCTTCTGCCCACCGCTCAACTCCCGGGGCAGCGCCTTGAGCTTGTCACCGAGTCCGACGAGGTCGAGGAGATCGCGCACCTTCCGGTCGGCCACCGACCTGCGTACGCCCTGGCACTTGAGGGGGAAGTACACGTTGTCGTAGACGTTCTTGCGCTCCATCAGCGAGAACTGCTGGAACACCATGCCGATTCGGCGGCGGAACCGTGGCAGGTCCCGATCGCCGATGGCACCTACGTCCGTGCCGTCGACGACGAGGCTGCCGCTGTCGATCTTCTCGAGCCGGTTGATACACCGCAGCAGCGTGGACTTCCCCGCGCCGCTCACGCCCACCAGGCCAAAGATCTCCCGCTGGCCGATCTGCAGGTTTATCTCGTCGAGCACGACGTGATCGCCGTAGGACTTCTTCAGGTCGCGGAACTCGATCACCGTCGCTGCATTCCTTCCCACGCGCATTCAATCTCGACACCATCCGGAAAAGGGCAGACGACAGCACGACGATGTGGTGACCGACCCCTGGTTGAGCCTCATGCGGCCCGTCGCACCGACACCGTTTTCATTCGTCGACAATCGGCGACGGAAACGGCATCGACCTCACCGGCGTCGAGGCGGTGGGTCCGCGTCACGGCACCAGGGGACGGCCACGTCGTCCGTCCCGCTGGCGTCACGGCGCGGCACCGCTCGCGTGTGCCGGATGACCAGCAAGTTCACCATGCCGGAACCCTACTAAACCTAGCGGCCAGGTAGAGTATGCCTGTGACCCGATTCATAGGCATTCATCCACTATGGACACCTCGCCCCACCCGCCCCGTCATCGCGCTCGTCGGCGCAGGCCCCCGGGGGGTGTCGCTGCTCGAGCGGATCGGTGCGAATCTCGCCGACTTCCCCGATATCGACCATCTCGATATCCACGTCATCGACGACACCGAGCTCGGTGCGGGTCGTATCTGGCGTACCGACCAAACGCGTCAGATGTGCATGAACACCCTCGCGGGGGCCGTGACACTCTTCACCGACGACACCGTGACGATGGCCGGCCCGGTCGCACCCGGACCCACGCTGTTCGAGTGGTGCCGGCTCGCACTCGATGCCGCGCGCCCGTCGCCGTCGTCGGCGATCCAGGTGGCAGACATCGATCCGGCCCACCGCGCCGCGTTCGCCTCCACGGCCGTCCGCCCGGGCTTCGTCGACGACTACCGCGACGAGCTTGAGGCGATGACGGTCGCAACCCATCCGAGCCGGGCACTCTATGGCGAGTACCTCCGCTGGTGCTTCGCGCGGGCACTCCACACCCTGCCGGAACGCGTCAGGGTTGCCACCCACCTGGCGCGAGCCGTCGGCGTACGCGAGGACGCAGGGCGCCAGCTCGTCGAACTCAGCACCGGTGCGGTGCTCGCGTGCGATGCCGTCGTGGCCGCGACCGGGTGGCTGCCGCGCGACCACACCGCCGAGGAGCACGGTTTCCTGGCGGTGCTGGCCAGGCATCCCGAGATGACATGGGTACGTCCCGACAACCCCATCGACCAGGCCATCGGAGCCGTTCCGGACGGGGCGACCGCGATCGTACGCGGGCTCGGGATGGGCTTCTTCGACGTGATGACGCTGCTGACCATCGGTCGCGGTGGGCGATTCGTCGACGACCCGCTGACGCGGGCGGGCGTGCGCTACGAACCGTCGGGACGCGAGCCGAAGCTGTACGTCACCTCTCACCGGGGCGTCCCCTACCGGGCGAAGTCGCTCTACGGCTCACTGCCGCCCTCGGCGCCGCAGCGTCACCTGCGGTCGGTCGACTGGTCCGCGGTCCCACGCCCCATCGACTTCGACCGCCAGGTGTGGCCGCTCATCGTCAAGGACGCCTTCGTCGACTACTACGAGACGCTCCACCGCGTACGCCCCGAAGCCTTCGCCGCCCCACTGACCACGGTCCTCGCGACGATCGACACCACCGACGGCGTGCCGGCGGCCCTCGACGCCGCGATAGCGCCACACGTTCCGGACGCCACGGACCGCTTCGACCTGCCGGCAGCGATGTCGCCGGTCCGCGGTGCGTTCCCCGACCCCGGGAGTTTCACCGCCCGGGTCGCCGACTACGTGGCCGACGACCTCACCGAGTCGGCGAAGGGACGGGACAGCGCCGTCAAGGCCGGCCTGTGGTCGATCAGCGCGGCGCGACGACTGGCGAACGCCATCGGAACGTTCGGTGGCTTCGACGCCGAGTCGCGCGCGAGCGGTTTCCGAACCCTGCAGACGTTCGGTGGCATGGTCGGCAGCGGCCCACCGGCCTTCCGCAGCCGGCAGTTGCTGGCCCTCGTGGACGCCGGCCTCGTCAGGTTCGTCGGTCCCGCAGCGCGCGTCGTCGCCGACGACGAACTCGGCCTCTTCCGCGCCGAGTCGCCCGCCGTCGCCGGTTCCGCCGTCACCGGTGCCGTGCTCATCGACGCGTGGATGCACGCGCACGACGTCACGGCCAGCGCCGACCCCCTCACCCTGTCGCTCGCGGCGGCCGGCCGCATCCGACCGTTCAGCGTCCGCGGACGGGACGGACGTCGGCACCCCACCGGCGGATTCGACGTCGACCCCCGGACGGGGCTACTGGTCCATCCCGACGGCACGCGCGACGCCGCGTTCCACGTCGCCGGCATCCCTCTTGACGAGGTGATGGGCGACACGATCATCAGCCCGATGCCGCGCAGCGATCCCACGATGCTGCGTGAGACCGACCGCGTGGCCCGTAGCGCGCTGCGGGTGGCGGCCGATGCCGCCACCTCCGTCCCTACGTGGAGGGAGAGCCACGTTTCGCCGATGTTCAACGGTTGACAACGGCGTCTCCCCAGCTTCCGACCTCAACTGGTCGAGGAGCAGCGTCACTCCGGTGGAGAACAGCTCACTGACCGATCGGCCCTACTGCGCGGTGTATCCGCCGTCCACGGGGAGGGCGACGCCGACGACGAAGCTGGCTCCCGGGCTGCACAGCCAGAGCACGGTGGAGGCGATCTCGTCCGCCCGGCCGAACCGGCCGACGGGCTGGTTGGCGAGCGCCTCGGCGGTGTCGAGTTCGCCGTTGGCGATCATGGCGGTCACCATCGGGGTCTCGAAGGTGCC
Organism: Micromonospora sagamiensis; assembly: GCF_014680085.1. NCBI lineage: Bacteria > Bacillati > Actinomycetota > Actinomycetes > Micromonosporales > Micromonosporaceae > Micromonospora > Micromonospora sagamiensis. The sequence continues at coordinate 329,499 of NZ_AP023438.1, forward strand.
GGGACAGATGGCGTTGATCCGGATACCGCGCGGCGCGTACTCCAGGGCCGCGCTGCTGGTGAGCCCCAGCACTCCGTGCTTGGACGCGTGATAAGCGGCCCGTCTGGGCAGGCCGACGAGCCCGCCGAGTGAGGAGCAGTTCACGATGGCACCGCTGCCCTGCTCGCGCATCTGCCGCAGTTCGTGCTTCATGCAGGCCCAGACGCCGCGCAGATTGACGGCGTTGACGCGGTCGAAGGTCTCGGCGGTTTCGTCGGCGGCGTCGGATGGCGAGGCCTGGATGCCGGCGTTGTTGAAGGCCATGTCGAGTCGGCCGTAGGACGCGGCGGTCTGGTCGACCAGGGCAGCGACCTGCTGCTCGTCCGACACGTCGCACTGGATGCCGAGGGCTTCATGCCCGCGCGCCCGCAGCTGTGCGGTCGCGGCCTGCAGGGCTTCGTCGTTGATGTCTGCCAGGACGACCGCGGCTCCGGCATGGGCGAACGCCTGCGCGGTGGCCAGACCCATGCCAGAGCTGGCACCGGTGACCAGGGCGACCTGGCCGGTGAAGTTGTAGGTGGGGTTCATCATGTCTCCCGATGGGTCGGGCGGTGTGGGCTCAGGCGGCGCGGGGTTCGACGGTCGCGGTGACGGCGCCGTCCAGGTCGGCGATGCGGCGGGCGGCGTCGCCGTCCAGGCGGCCGAGGATCACGATGCCGGGGTAGTACGACTGATCGCCGTAGTAGAGGACGAGGTCGTTGCCGGGTGCGTAGTACCCGACATCGCCCACGTCGGGGGCCGCACCGTCTGGCTGGCCGTCGAGCGACAGCGGTGAGGGCAGCGGGCCGGTCTTCTCCACCGCGCCGTGGTCGACCATGCTGACGGTCAGCGGCAGCTGGGCGAGGAGGTCCCGGCCGGCGGCACTGTCGAAGATCCTGGCCTCGAAGCGCTGATCGTCGATGGTGATCTGGATCTTCATCTGCTCTCCCCGGGGCGCGGCTGCGGTGCGGCTGGGCGTGTCGCTCGACGGTGACGTTGCTTGGCCGGCGCTGCTGGACGATGTCGCGGATGGTCCACCGCCGGCGTCGCCGGACCGACCGTTACCGTCGCAGCCGAAGGTCAGTCCGAGGACCGCCGACAGCGCTGCGCAGACGGCTGTGCGTGAGGCTGGCATGGCATCTCCACGGTGTCGGGCTAGCCGGGACGGCGCATGGAAGGGCTGTCGCCGGACGGCGGGGCTGGGCACCTGCGCCTCGGGCGGTGTCAGACCGTGAGCAGGACCTTGGTGGCGGTGCGCTGGTCCATCGCCTGGTAGCCCTCCGCCGCCCGGTCCAGCGGCAGCGTGAGGTCGAAGACCTTGCCCGGGTCGATCGTGCGGTCCCAGATCAGCTGGATCAGTTCGGGCAGGAAGCGGCGGACCGGGGCGGGTCCGCCGTGGATGTGCACGCCCGCCATGAACAGTTCGTCGCCGGGGATGGCGACGTCGTGGGACACCCCGACGAAGCCGACATGGCCGCCGGGGCGGGTGGAGTGGATGGCCTGCATCATGGCTTGCTGGGTGCCGACGGCCTCGATGACGCTGTGCGCGCCCAGGCCGCCGGTCAGCTCCTTGACGGCTGCGACGCCGGCGTCGCCGCGCTCGGCGACGATGTCGGTGGCGCCGAACTCTCGCGCAAGGGCCTGCCGGTCTGCGTGGCGGCTGAAGGCGATGATGCGCTCGGCGCCGAGCTGCCGGGCGGCCAGGACGCCGAGCAGTCCGACCGCGCCATCGCCGACGACCGCGACGGTCTTGCCCGGTCCGGCCTCGGCGGCGACGGCCGCGAACCAGCCGGTGCCGAGCACGTCCGACGCCGCCATCAGCGACGGGATCAGCTCGGGGTCGGGCTGGCCGGGGGTCGCGACCAGAGTGCCGTCGGCGAGGGGAATGCGGGCCATCTCGGCCTGGGTGCCGATGGCGCCCATCAGGACGCGGTGCACGCAGTACGCCTGGTAGCCGGCTCGGCAGATGTCGCAGGTGTTGTCGGACGCCCAGAAGGAGCCGACGACGAAGTCGCCGACCTGCACGGTGCGCACCTCGGATCCGACCTGCTCGACGACGCCGACGTACTCGTGGCCCATCACCTGGTGGTCGACCGGCTCGGCGCCGCGGTACGGCCACAGGTCGCTGCCGCAGATGCAGGTCGCGGCCAGGCGGATGATCGCATCGGTCGGCTCGATGATCGTCGGGTCGGCGCGCTCCTCGACGCGCACGTCCCCGGGCTTGTACATGACAACCTGACGCATGGTGGTGTGCTCCGTTCGACTTCGATCGGGACGGCCCCGCAGGGCCACGGCAGCCAGTCAACGTGCCCGCCCGAGCGGGGAGAAGTCCCTGCGAATGGGTGTACCGACAGGGAACCCCTCGACGGTGTCGTGCGGCCTGCACTCGGCAGAAGAACAACCGTTCGGAGGTCGCGACCTCCTGACCACACGTCGGGTCCGGCTGTCGTCCACTGGCTCGAACCCGTCACCGACACCGAATACGCCGCAGCCCATCCAACCAGCGCCTGACAGCGGCTGAGGCAGCACCACACCAGCCGTCCCGCACCCAACTCGCACCGCCAGCGCGACCGTGAGTAGCCGTCGGCGGCCTGACGCAGGTTGTCGCCTTCGAAGCGGGTTTGGGGGTCGGGTGTATGCGAACTCACCTGACGGCGTGGCGCCTGTCATCGCGGCCATGGGTGAGGGCAGCGGCAGGTCGGCGCCGCATCACTCCGAAAAGACGTTGTGTGCGTCGGTGTTCGTTTCGTGGGAGGCGGCCCAGGAGGCGAGCAGGCGGAGCGCGTCCTCTGACGGGGAGCCCGGCTCGGCGGTGTAAATCGTGAGGGTGAGGCCAGGTTCTGCGGCCATTTCCAGTCCTTCGTAGGCGAGGGTGAGGTCGCCGACGACGTGGTGACGGAAATTCTTGGCCCCGGTGCCGTGGTGCCGGACGTCGTGGGCACCCCAGCGTCTGCGGAACTCGTCACTGCGGGTGGACAGCTCGCCCACGAGGTCGTGGAGTTCCTTGTCGTGGGGGTCACGGCCGGCTTCCGTACGGAGGATGGCGACGCAGACGTCGGCTGCGAGGTCCCACTCCGGGTAGAAGCGGTGCGCCTTCTCGCTCAGGAAGGTGAACCGTGCGATGTTGGCGGGGCGTTGGGGCTCGGCGTACACGTCGGCGTAGAACGCTCGTGCGAGCCGGTTCGCGGCGAGCAGGTCCATGCGGCCGTTGCGCACGAAGGCGGGCCCCTGGGTGACGGCGTCGAGGGTCCACTGCAAGCTGGGGCGCACCGACCACTTCCGCGCGGTACGGCGGCGGGGCCGCATGAGGGCGCTGCTGCCGTCTGCGGCTCGTGCCAGATCGAACAGGTGCGCCCGCTCGGCGTCGTCGAGCTGGAGCGCCCGGGCGATCGCGTTCAGCACGCCGGGCGACACCCCGGCGAGTGCGCCCCGTTCGAGTTTCGAGTAGTACTCGATGCTCACACCGGCCAGCGACGCGACCTCGCTGCGACGTAGTCCCGGGACCCGCCTGCTGGGGCCGGCGGGCAGGCCGGCCTTCTCTGGGCTGATCTTGGCTCGCCGCGAGACGAGGAACTCGCGGACCTCTGTACGGTTGTCCACGTCCTCGACCGTACGTGCCACGGCTGATCGGTGGGATGCCCTGTCAGTACACCCTCCAGGAGATACTTCCTGGTCCGGCTGTTCGGCGTGTGGATCATGTAGGCGCTGTACCGCACGCTGGGACTCCTCGACGCGCTGCTGACGATCACGACACGTACGTTCAACGGTCGGGATTCCCGCAGGTTTGCGCCGAGCGAATAGGACGGGGCAGGACATGCACCAGGGCACCCGCGACAAGTTGCTCGGCCGCCTGGCTGAGGCAGTCGGGTCCGTCACAGTCACACACCCGACGCGGGTTGCCATCGACGGACCGCCCGCCGCAGGCAAGACCACCCTCGCCGACGAGCTGGCCACCGTCCTACGCGAACAGGGCCGCGACGTCATCCGCGCCACGATCGACGACTTCCTCTTCCCCCGGGCACAGCGCTATCCGCGCGGCGAGTACTCGGCCGAAGGCTGCTACTTCGACGCCCACGACCACGACGCCCTGAACCGGGTTCTGCTCGATCCGCTCGGCCCGGACGGAGAGCGACGCTTCCAACACGCGGTCTACGACCACGCAGCGGACACCGCACTGTCCCCACCGGTCACGACTGCCCCCGCCGACGCCGTGCTGGTCTTCGACGGCGTCTTCCTCATGCGCCCGGAACTGATCGACCGGTGGGACCTGCGCATCTTCGTGTCGACCGCGCTCGAGAAGACCGTGGATCGTGCCGTGATCCGAGAGCGCCGGGCGTCATCCCGGGCCGACGTCGAACGACGCTGGCGCGAGCGTTACATCCCCGCCCAACAGCTCTACTTCGCCACGGTCCGCCCGACCCATCACGTCGACATCATCGTGCACAACGACGAGCCCCAGCAGCCGGCCTGGGAAACCCAAACACACTGACCGCACTCAAGAAGGCGTCAGCAGGGTCTGTCAAACACGCCGTCGCCGAGGCGGGCCAGGAGCGGGGGACTCCTGGCCGCCTTCGGGGACATCTTCGGTCTGGCCACCGCCTGCCGGAGGTCAGTGCGTGCGATGTGGGGTTCGGGGCGTGGGCAGGGTGTCAGGCCGCAGGAGGTCTCGCCAGTCGGCGGGCCAGTTCGCCAGTGCGAGGATGCCCATGATGACGAGGTGCGCGGGTGCGGCCCAGCTCTCCACAGCCGGGTCGTGGTTGACGATGTGGGTGGTGACTGCGCCGGTGAGCACGAACATCAGCGTGGCGGCACCCAGGAAGCGTGTACGCCGCCTGGGGATCACGAGCAGGATGGCGGCGACACCTTCCAGGGCACCGACCACGAATCGCATCCGGGACGGGTATCCCCATTCGACGAACTTCGTCGAGTACGCGGAACTGAAGATCGTGTCGCCCGTCCAGTACTTGGTCACGGCGCCCAGCGCGAACTCGAGGGCCAGGAACCAGTAGAGACCAGTCATGAGACGCTTCGACATGTTGTCCTTCCGACGGATCTGGGCAGGGTGATGCTTCCGCGCGGCGGTGACGTGCCGGCGGAGGCTTGTCTGGGTTTCAGCCCCGCAGTGCGGCGATGGCCTGGGCGATACGCCGCTGGCGCGTCTGGGGCTTCTTCGCGCCTTCGATGGCGCGCACATGCTCGCGCTTGTGGCTGTACGCGAGTTTGTCGTAGGCCGCGCGAGCAGCCGGGTCGGCGTCCAGGGCCCGGGCGAAGTCCGCGGGCTCGACGACGACGCGTGGTTCGTTGTCGAGCATCAGCTCGACCTCGACCTCGCCACCGATCGCGACACCCGCGGCCTGCCGGTTCGCGGTGCTGAGGCCGAGCAGGTGGCGGCCGCGCATGATGGCGACGCGGCTCTTCCAGGAATGCCCGTTGATCGTGATCGTCACTGGCGGCCGAGCGCCCCCGCCGAGCGCCTCCACCACTTCGGGCGGAACCTCCAGCCCTCGCATGGGCTCGGGCGGCTCGACGAGGGTGCGAAACTTCACGACGTGCTCCTTGCCGATCGGTACCGGGTCAGGATGCGTAGGTGGTGACCTTCCACAGGTAGCCGTCCGGGTCGCTGAAGTACCCGTAGTACCCGCCCCAGGGGGCCGCGGCTGCCTCCTTGACCACGCGACCGCCCGCGGCCACCGCGCTGCGGATCGTCTCGTCCACCACCTCCCTGGAGTCGGGGTTGAGGTGGAACGAGGCGCCACGGAAGCCGGATCCCTCCGCCGGGACACCGGCGTCCTGTGCCGCCGCGTCCCATTCGTAGAGGGCCAGCTGTGGAGCCGCGTCGCCCAGGCTGAACGACACGAAGTTGCGGGTATCCTTATCGATCTTGAAGCCCAGGCCTTCGGCATAGAACTTCTTGGCCCGTTCCAGGTCCTCGACGCCGAGCATGACGGCACTCATCGGCAGCGACACTGTTCTCTCCTTGAACGTTCACGGGTTTGCTGACGTGACCGGTACACCGGGCCCGCGTCGGGGCCGCGCGTGTCACATCGGCTCGGGTTCGCCGGTCAATTGGTATGACAAGCCGCGACCGAGGAATGTGACAGATGAACGAGCACGACTGGCTGGGCGAGCGGTTCGCCGAGCACCAGGACCGCCTACACGCGGTCGCCTACAAGATGCTGCGCTCACCCAGCGACGCCGACGACGCGGTGCAGGAAGCATGGCTGCGGGTCAGCCGCGCGGACCACAGCCAGGTGGAGAACCCCGCCGGTTGGCTGACCACGGTCGTCGCCCGGGTCTGCCTGAACATGCTCGAGGCACGCCGGGCCCGCCGAGAGGAGCCGGCGGGAGCACTGCCACCCGAACCGGCCACGCCGCAGGCCAGCATTTCTCCATCTGGCCCCGCCGACCCCCAGGACGAAGCACAACTGGCCGATTCGGTCGGCGTCGCGCTGATGGTGGTGCTGGACACCCTGACCCCCGCCGAACGGCTCGCGTTCGTCCTGCACGACGTCTTCGATGTGTCGTTCGCCGAGATCGGCACCGTCATCGACCGCACCCCGGCGGCGGCCCGACAGCTGGCCAGCCGGGCCCGGCGCCGGGTGCAGGGCGCGGCCGCCGCGTCCGACGCCGCGCGATCCCGCAAGCGGGACGTCATCGCCGCGTTCCTGGCCGCCTCACGGAACGGCGATTTCACAGCTCTGCTCGCGCTGCTCGACCCGGACGCCGTGACCGGCGATGTCCGCGGCGCCGAGGCGGTGGCGGCGTTCTTCTCCGGACGGGCTCAGGCCGCCCGCCTCGCGCTGGTCGACGGCGTTCCGGCGGCCGTCTATGCATACCGCGGTATGCCGAAGGCCGTCTTCACCTTCACCCTCGACCACGGCAAGATCAGCTGCATCGCCGTCGACGCCGACCCGGACCGGCTCCGCGATCTCGACATCGTCTTTCTCAGCACCGGCAACAGGGTGTGACCGGCATGGACATCAGACTCTCGAACTTCACGCTCGCCGTCCACGACTTGGACGAGGCGCTCGGCTTCTACGGCGCAGTACTCGGCTTCGAGACCCGCGATGACGTCGACGCCAAAGGGGTCCGGCGCGTCTGCGTCAGCCCGCCGTCGCAGCCGGACATGCGAATCATTCTTGAGCCAGCCGGAGCACACCCGGGCGCCACGCCGGCCGACGGACAGGCCATCGCGGACCTCATGACCAAGGGCCTGCTGGGCCGGCTCGCCTTCCTGACCGACGACTGCGACGCCACCTTCGAACGCATCGAAGCTGCGGGCGCCGAAGTGATGCAAGAACCGGTCAACCAGCGCTCCGGCATCCGCGACTGCGCCTTCAGCGACCCATCCGGAAACCTGGTGCACTTCATCCAGGCTCCGACCGGGGCGTCGGGATGAGGTCGCCCTGGTCACTTCGACCGGACGTTGCCGCACCCGTGCGGCGCATTCGTACGATCCTCGCGGCCGGTCGTTGTCTCGCTTGGACAGCGCGCGTTCGCTGCTAGGTTCGCGGACGGCCTGTCGTTGCGCGCGGAGGTGAATGGTGATCAGGGTCTTGGTGGCCGAGGACATGCATCTCATCGGGGGTGCGTTGGCCGCGCTGATCGAGTTGGAAGAGGACATGCGTGTCGCCGGGAGGGTGGCCACGGGCGAGGAAGCCGTGGCGTCGGCGGTGGAGCTACGGCCCGAGGTGGTGGTGCTGGACATCCACATGCCGGGTCGGTTGGACGGACTGGACGCGGCGCGAGAGTTGCGGGAGCGCGCACCGGAGTGCGGGCTCCTGATGCTGACGTCGATGGGAACCCCGGAATCGCTACGCAGGGCGCTGGCGATCGGTGCGCGTGGGTTCATGGTGAAGGACGCGCCGCCGACGCGGTTGGCCGAGGCGATCCGCAGGGTGGCCGCGGGCGAAACCGTCGTGGACCCCGACCTGGCGGCTGCGGCGATCACGGGGCGACCCAACCCGCTGAGCCGGCGCGAGGCGCAGGTGTTGCGCCGGGCGGGCGAAGGAGCGGAACTGGCCGAGATCGCGGCGGAGTTCTTCCTCAGCAAGGGGACGGTGCGCAACTACCTGGGGGCGATCGTCACGAAGTTAGCCGCACGGAACCGGCTCGACGCTGTCCGCATCGCTGCCGAGAACGGCTGGATATAGAACGCTCAACCGGTATTCGCCGGGGTCACCGCCGATGGTGAGGGTGCCTCCCGCTGCGGTCACGCGAGCGGCCAGGTTCGCCGTTCCGCTGCCACCTCCGCGGACGGCGAGGGCTCCGTCGTTGGCGATGACAAGGCCGTCGGGTGTGATCTGGATGAGGCAGTGTGTGGCGGTGCTGTGCCGTAGCACGTTGGTGACGGCTTCGCGTACGACGATCGCCAGCAGCGCGTCGTCGCGCCCTGCGGAGCGGCGCACGTCAGCCCTGATCCCGGCCGCTTCCAGGAGTGAACGAGCCGACTCCAGCTCGGCGGTGAGCGACAGCCGCAGGTCCGGGTCGGCAGGGATGGCGCGCAACGAGGCCAGGGACTGGCGGGCAATTTCGGCGATGTCGTCGAGCTGCTCGCGTGCCGCTTCCGACGTGAGCCGGTCAGCGAGTTCGGCCTTGACCGTGATGGCGGAGAGCCCGTATCCCAGTAGGTCGTGGACGTCGCGGGAGATGCGCCGGCGCTCGTTTGCAGCGGCGAGCGCGGCGAGCGCCTGGCGGGCATCGCGAGCGTCGAGCACCAGTGCGGTCTGCGCGGCGAGGCCAGCGAACATGGCAGCGACGGCGATGGTGTTGAACGTCCAGTAGACGTTCTCGGCGGCGGCACAACCGCGGACGGCGAGCACCCCTGGAGTGGCCAGGAGGATCACTGCGACCACCGGCCACCAGGCCCGGCCGGCGATCAGGAACGCAGCTGCGGCGAATCCGACGACCTGGGGATAGGGCTGCCCTGGGTAGAGCAGGGCGACGGCCGTGGCGGGCAGGAGCGCGAAGGCGGCCCAGGGGACGCGCTGAGGCGGCGACCCGGACTGGCGGGGCAGCCCATGGAACAGGTGCAGCCCGAGGATGATCGCGAAGAGGAAGGACGGCGCCGGACGTCCCGCCAAATAGATCAGCCCGGTCACGACGAAGCCGGCGTGCACGGCGACGAAGATCGGTACGGCGAGCCGGGGCGGCAGGTCCGGCTCGGGAACCGGCCGCGCCGAGGTCAGGGGGACAGCCCTGGCAGTGGCCGCCGCGGTGCGGGAAACCTCGGCGATGCGGACGGCGTTGCCGCGCCCGGCCAGGGCAATGATCGTCGACAGGGCAGCTCCGATCGCGGTCTCCAGATCGCCGGCGGCCCGCGCCCGCTCTGCCTCGACCGACCGCGCCGCAAGCTCGGCGCGCGTGGCCTGGACGACGGCGCGCGTGTCGCCGAGCCGGGTCACCCCGAACAGAACCAGACCCTGGGCGCCGGCGTTCAACATCGCGAGCGCGATCTCGAAGGGCGTCGCGGGCGCGAACAGGGCCGCCACTACAGTCACCGTCGCGAACAGTATCCAGCGGACCGCGCCACGTGTGATGAGCAGGGCGGACGCCGCCACCATCCCCGCCGCGCCGGGCCCCGCCCACGGAAGGAGGAGCACCTGCGCCGCGAGCGTCCAGCGGTTGCGCCATGAAGTCAGGCAGTGGAGCAGTTGCAGGCCCAGCACGAGGGCGAACGGCAGGCTCGGCACCGGACGGAGCGGATCAAAGGCGACGCCGGCGAGGACCACCAGAACGATCAACGCGCTTCGCACCAGATGCCCCAACCGTGCATTCTCCACGGCGGATCGAGGTGCCTGGCACTGACGCCGGAGAGGCCCCGCCCGGCACGCTGAGCACATGAAGAAAGCGCTCGTCTCCGCCTTCGCCCTGCTCAGCCTACACGCGAGCCCTGCGCACGCGAGCGGCGCCGAGGACCTCGGTGCGACACTCGACCGGATGGTGCCCGCAATGCTCGCCGCGGACAGGATCCCCGGCGCCGCCGTCGTGATCGTGCAGAACGGGCAGACGGTTTTCAGCAAGGGCTACGGCGTCGCCGACGTCACCACAAGCCGTCCCGTCGACGCCACGACGCCGTTCCTCACCGGTTCGCTGGCCAAGGTGTTCACCGCCGAGGCCGTACTGCGACTGGCCGCTGAGGGCAGCCTCGACCTGGACGCGGACGTCAACCGGTACCTCACCGACTTCCAGATCAAGGACACCTATCCGGGGCACCCGGTGACCCTGGAGAATCTGCTCACGCACACCGCCGGCTTCGACGACGACATCGTCGGCCTGGCCGAGGCAGACCCGTCTGATCTTCCGTCTCTTGCCGAGAGCGTCAAGGATCGCCAGCCGCGCCGGGTCCGTCCGCCCGGAGCCCGCATCGCGTACGACAACTACGCCCTCGCCCTCGCCGGCCGTATCGTCGAGGTCAGGTCCGGCCAGCCGTACGCCAGCTACGTCGCCGACCACGTGTTCGCCACCCACGGGATGACCGGTTCCAGCGCCACCCTTCCCCACCCCGCGGCCGTGCGAGCGCGACTCGCCCGCGGCTACCGACCGGACGGCGACGCGTACGCCGAACAGACGGGCCAGTACGCCCCCTGGACGCCATCCGGCACAGGTCCCGCCGTCACGCCTGCCGACATGGCCCGATACATGACCGACCAGCTCGACGGCGACCCGATCGCCCGACAGATGCAGCAGCGTCACTTCACGGCCGATGACCGTATGCCCGGCATGGGCTACGTCCTCGAAGAGCGTCCACGTAACGGATTGCGACTCCTTTACAAGGACGGCGACGTCCCCGGCTACCACAACGTCATGGCGCTCCTGCCTGACCAGAAGGTCGGCGTCTACGTCGTCGTCAACGGGGACGGTACTGCCGGGGCCGCCACCTGGGACATCCAGAAGGTCGTCAACAAGATCGTCGACCAGCGCTTTCCCGGCGTCTCCGCGCCGTCGCCGGCCGAGCTCACCATCGATGTCTCCCGTTACGCAGGCTCCTACCGCTCCGCCCGCACCAGCCAGACCAGCCTGATGAAGGCGTCGACGCTGTTCTCCGTGCCGACCGTGAAGGCCAATCCTGACGGCACGCTCACCAGCACCGGCCTGTCCCCGGATCCCGACCGGGCCACCCAGCACTGGGTTCAGACTGGTCCTGGCCTCTTTCAGGAACGCGACGGTCAGGCCCGCATCTCCTTCCCTGAGGACGGGCTTCTGGTCTCCACCGCGATCCCCTCCGAGGTCTACGAAAAGCTCGCCTGGTATGACACCCCGACCCTTGACCTGCCTCTGTTCGCCGTCGGCGCGCTCGCACTCCTCCTCGCCGCCCTCGGTCTGCCCATCGCGGCCGTTGTCCGACGCTCGCGCCGGGCCCGGTCGTCGCGGCCGGCTCGCCTGGCCGGCTTCACCGCCTGGGTCAGCGCTGTCTTGATCACCGCGTTCCTCGTGGGGTTCGCCCTGGTGATGGCGGACCCGAATGTCATCATGGCGACGCTCCCCCTCGGCTCGCCGAGCCTTATGACACTTCCGGTCCTGGCGACGCTCTCCCTGGTGTTCGCAGTGCCCATGCTCCCGGCCACGGTCCTGGCCTGGCGGGGCCGCTGGTGGGGTCCCACAGCCCGGATCTCCTACACCCTGCTCACGGTGGCGGCAGCGGGATTCTTCACGGTCGCGTTCGACTACCGCCTCCTGCTCTTCTAGACGCAGAGCCACGCGCCCGCCCCGAGCCCGGTAGGGGTCCACCGGGCTCGGGGGAATCAGCGTTGTTCGACGCCTTGGCCTCGGCCGAGAGGACGCTGCACGCCAACCCCGGCAGGCACGGGGATGCGCCGTCGTTCGAAGTGGACAGTCGCTGGGGTTCTTCGCCCGGCATCTGGGCTGACACGAGATCGCAGCGCCCGACGCGCTGGTCGTAACCCGTTTCCGGCCAGCGCGTCCAGGCGGTGGCATGGCCGAACGGCCGCAGGTGCGGGATATCGACGGAGACGGGGATCTGCGGGCTCTGCTCCGCGACGAGGGCCGGTCGGCGTGTAGTGATTGGTCAGCCGTTGGCGCGGCGACGGCGCCGTCCGTCGGGAGGGTCCGCGGGGCGATGCCGCAGATTGAGACACGGACCGCTGACATTCCGGACGTGTCCCACCCACCGGCGAGCCGGAGTCGCAACCGAGCAGATTCGCGGGTCGGCACCACTGTAGCCGGGAGAGGCCGAAAACGGTTTGTCCGCCGAGCTGGCGAATGCTAGTTTCGCGGGCGGAAGCGACACCTGATCGCTCATGACAAGGAGTTGGTGAATATGGCTGCCGGCAGCTTTCATCGGCATGCCCTTATCCGGTCCGCACGAGCCCTGAACCGCGGTCCGGATTGTTGTAGCGACCAGGAGTTTCAGTGTCTTCATTCTTCACAGCAATCGATTCCGACCTCTCGACCGACCGCCTCGCGCTGAGGCGGTGGAATCCCGTTGAGATCACCGCGGTCTTGGACGGCACCCGACTGCCGAACTGGGCCGAGGACTTCCCCGCAGAAGGGGACAGGGTCATCGTCAGCCTGTTCGGCGACCATCCGGCATGGTTGGGCGAGTACGGCCACCGACAGATCATCGAACGGGACAGCGGATTGGCGGTCGGCTCGATCGGTCTGTTCTGGCCGCCCACGGACGGTGCGGTGGAAATCGGGTACGGCGTCGTAGCCTCCCGGCGCGGCCGCGGCTACGCCGCCGAGGCCACGCGGGCGCTCACCGAATTCGCCTTCACCGCCTCCGGCGTCGACTCCGTCTACGCCAACGTGGATCTGTCGAACCCTGCCTCCATCCGCGTGCTGGAGAAGGCTGGTTTCCATCTGACGCAGAGGGAACAGAACACGGCGCAGTACCGGGCCGCGCCAACCGCCCAGCACTAACCCCTTGAGGGGATCGGCAGCGGCTCGCCGCTGCCGATCCCCTCATTCCCATCGCCGCGCCCGGCGGAACGAGCCTGGCCATGAGAGTTGATGCTGTTGATCAGGCGAGATTTGCGACTCCGGTAACGCCACCTCGATGTGTACGCGTCAGACGTCCTTCTGCAGGAACGCGATGACCCGCTCGTTGTACTCGTCCGGCTTCTCGGCCGGGACGATGTGCCCCGCACCCTGGATGAAGTGCGCCTCCGAGCCCTCCGGCAACGCCGCCTCAATCTCGTCCAGTGCCGCTTGGTCCAAAGCGACGCTGTTGTCATGGGTACCGTGCAGGTACAGCGTCGGCTGGCTGGGCAGAGCACCCCACAGCGCGAACTGTTCAGCCTCCCACTGAGGGGTGCCCATCTGATGCGGGCCGAAGTTGTTGCGGTACAACGACAGTGCCGCCCGCAGTCGGGCCGGCTCGCGAAGTGCCTCCCGCGCCGCCTCGAAGTCCCCGGTGACGTCGTAGTCCGGCCCCGTCCACTTGCGCTGCATCACCTGATACAGGTACGACATGTCGTCGGCGGCCAGGATCGTCTCGGCGAGGTCCATCTGGAAGAACCAGAAGTGGTTCAGCCGCTCGATGCCCTCGTACGTGGCGGCGTACGGGGCGAAGAACCGCAGCGGCGGCACGTCGCTGGCTACCACCCGCGACCACCGTTCGGGTTCCTTGGTGACGGCGGCCCATGTGGTGGCCGCACCCCAGTCGTGGCCCACGATCACGGCGTTGCCGTCGCCGTGGAACGCGTCGTGCAGACCGAGGGCGTCGTCGACCAGGTCGTCGAACAGGATGCCGTCACCTGCCGGCAGCGCGGAGGGAGCGAATCCCCGCATGTTGGGTGCAACGGCGCGGTAGCCCGCATGCGCCAGCGCCGGCACCAGATGACGGTAGGTCGCGGCGCCCGACTCCGGGAAGCCGTGCAGCAGTAGGGCCAGCGGACCGTCGCCCTCCTCGACGTACGCCAACTCGACACCGTTAACCTTCACACGTCCGTTTTTCACAAGCCTCTCCCCATCATTGTGACAATTATCGACCCGGCGTCTCACTATCGTTCAGGCCGCTGAGGGAAGCGTATTGGCGTTGCCGCGGACCGGCAAGAACGAACAAATTAGTGTGGTACTAACCTTCTGGTAATCGCCATCCCCATGGGCGGGTCGCGGTGGTTACGGGCTAGACTGACCTGGCGGTAGCGGTGACCAGTCTTGGAGTTCCTGCATGAATGAGAAAATGTATCAATGCGGCGTCGATGCCGCCATGGACGTGGTGGGCGGCAAATGGAAGGCACTCATCCTCTGGGCACTGCATTCCGAACCATATCGTTTCAATGCGTTGAGACGCACGTTGCCGGGGATCAGCGAGCGCATTCTGATCCAGCAGCTGCGTCAACTCGAATCCGATGGCGTCGTGCGGCGCGAGGTACACCCGGAAATGCCGCCCAGGGTCGAATACTCGTTGACGGAATTCGGCGAGTCGCTCAACGAGGCGCTGTTGCCACTCGGCGAGTGGGGCGTCCGCAACATGCAGCGGATCATGGCGGCCCGACGGTCCAGCCAGCTCGATCCGGCAAGGCCGGCAGTTCGCTCGTAGGAGTTCCGGCGACGGGGGCCCGGCTCGCGTCGCCACCGAGGGGGTCCGAAAGGTGTGGTCACCGCAGTGCGGTCAGTGTGCGGAGCACGGCCGCGCGGTCGTAGCCGGCCGTCGGCAACGTCGCCGCTGCGTGGAGGGTGACGCCGAGCCCGGTCTCGGCGTCGATCGCCCAGCTCTGCGTCACCGCGGCGACCGGTCCCCGAAGTCCGCCAGGCTGCTCTGCACGGCGCTCAGGTCCTGATCGGCGTCGACGACATCGCCCCGGACACGAGACAAAGTTGCGCTGACACCCCGATCCAGCAGAAGGTGGGTGTGACGTGCGCCGTCCATGCGGCGAAGCTCATCTCAACGTCGCTCACCGTCCCCATTCCTTCCTCATGCGGCGATTATGCGACGTCCAAACAAGGCGGTCAGCAAATTTGATGTCGTGACTGCGGCGTGGTAGATGCCGGGTGTAATCAATTCGGCACGTCCGCGCACTACTCGTTGATGAGCTGCTCCCGAAGAATGTCCGCGTGCCCACAGTGCTGGGCGAGCTCGCGCAGCACGTGGAGATACACCCACCGCAGCGGAAGCGGGCCCCGCCGGTTCCCGTGAAGGATGTCGTCCAGACCCAGGGACGACGTCGCACGGCGTGATGCTTCGCAGGCTTCGCGGTGGGCGTGCTGGACGGTGGCGATCGTGTCGCCGTCGTCGAGGATGAACGACTCGTCTGGCGTCGCAGGGATGCCGATCTCAGCGCGCGACCGGCACGTGACGGCTTCGTCGAACCAGACCTTCTCGACGACAGTCGCGTGCTTCACCAGGCCCAGCAGCGTGGTCCGGGAGGCCACCAACGAACGGCGCACCTGTTCCTCTGTCAGCCCGTCCAAGCAGCCATTGAGCGCGCCGCGGTGCTCGTCGAGGAACGCCTCGAACTGGACACGGGCTGGCTGTGCGACGACCTGGTCGGCGAAGGTGGGCGGGTAGGAAGGCATGGGCGAAGCATTCCATACCGCCACCCAGGAGCAGCTGCGGTCGGTTACCCCAGCGCGCCGCCGGTCGATGGCAGAAGCGTGGGTCTCGTCGTTCATATGGTCCTGCTGCACCCGTCGCAACAGCCGGCGCCAGTCCGATGTCCGGGCAACTCGAGCCGATGGAAGGGCACGAACGGCAATCATCGATGCTCAAGGATCCGCAACCGTGCACGAGGTCGTCAGCATCGCCGTAGGAAGTCCGGAATCCGTCACCGTGGACGACGCCCGACCGTACTGAGTCCCTTGTGTTCGGTGCCGCAACGCGGCATGGTGGTCGTACGGCATACGCCGGTATGGCGTGCTCTGGTCGCCACCTCACAGAGATGATTGGGGTCCGGGAATCGCCTCGTCGGGTCTGGGAGGCGTCGTTGACTGGTCGTTCGGTCCTACTTCCCGTCACGGTGGCGGGCATGGAGCTCCAGGTCGAGGTGGCCCGCCCGGTCGGTTCCGAGGAGACCGGGGCCGGTGGGAAGGTGCGCGATACCGCGTCGGAGGCGTTCGACCGCGCCCAGGACGCGATTGTCGCCATGGCGACCTCGACCGTGGGCACCATCACCCGACTGGGAGAACAGTCGCTGCGGCCCGACGAGGTCCAGGTCAAGTTCGGTCTGAAGTTCTCGGCGAAGGGCAACGTCATCGTCGCGGGCGTGTCGAGTGAGGCGACCCTGGAGGTGACGCTGACCTACCGCGCCACGGCGGAGCACCAGTCCTGTGACGCCTGACGGACGGGTTCCGGGTTTCCTCGGCCGGATCCTCGACGCGACAGGCCACCCCGAGGGCACGTGTTTTCAGGTGGCGCCCGGCATCTTCGTGACGGCGTGGCATGTGCTGCGGAACGTCAGCGCGGCCACCGACACGGGCGACATCGGCGGGCTGGTGCGGGTGGATCCGCTGCGCGGCGGGGACAGCTTCACGGCCGAGGTGATCAACGTCGACCGGGTGCACGATCTCGGTGTGCTACGCGCCGAGAGCAGCCTTCCTGCGGTCGTGCCGGGTGTGGTCGGCACGGACGACGTCGAGCTTCGCGCCCACGTGGCGGTCACCGGCTCGGTGTACCTGCCAGACGAACAGGAATACCGCTTCCTGGATGCAGCCGGGCAGTGGGCGGGCGGCACGACCCGGGGCGGGGTGCGGCTGGGTCGGCTGACGGCGGGCGACGTGATGCGGGGGATGTCGGGTGCCCCGGTGCTGGGTGTCGACAACACCGTCGTCGGTGTCGTGTCGGCCCGGTACAACACCGACGACGTATGGGCCAGGAACACGGTGTGGGTCGCGCGAACCGAAGACCTGGTGCCCCTGCTGCGCGACGTCGGTGTCGAGGTGCGGGCACGGGAGAAGGCCCACTACGTCCCACCGCCCACGCCGGGGGTCTGCCCCTACCCCGGCCTGGCCGGGTTCACCGAGGGGCAGGCCGACTGGTTCTTCGGCCGTCAGGAGCTGACCGCGAAACTGGTCGCCCGGCTGGTGGTGGCCAGGGATCGCGGCCTGCCGCTGCTCGTGGTGGGCGTGTCCGGCTCGGGTAAGTCGTCCCTGCTGCGGGCGGGGCTCGCGGCCGCGTTGTCGGGTGGCGAGTTCCCGGTTCCCGGTTCCGCGGACTGGCCGTTGGTTCGGCTGACACCCGGCTCCCGTCCGCTGACCGAGTTGGCCAGCCATCTCGCGGTACTGGCGGGCAGTTCCGTCGGAACCTCGATGGACGAGATGCGGGCCGACCCGGTGAGGTTCGCGGCGCTGGCCCGCCAGGCGGCGCTCGCGCACGCGGGCAGGAGGGGCCTCGCCGCCGCCGGGCCGGTGGTGCTGGTCGTCGACCAGTTCGAGGAGGTCTTCACGCTGTGCCGGGACGCCGCCGAACGTACCGCGTTCATCGCGGCCCTGCGCGCGGCGGCGCACAGCGTCGCCGACGACGACACCACACCGAGCGCGCTCGTGCTCGTCAGCCTGCGGGCTGACTTCTTCTCCTCCTGCGCGGCGGAACCGGGCCTGGCCGAGATCCTGCAGGACAACCAATTCCTCGTCGGGCCCATGACCACCTCCGAGCTGCGCAGCGTGGTGGAAGGGCCGGCAGCGGCCGTCGGACTCGACATCGAGCGGGGTCTGGTCGACCGGGTGATCGAGGACGTCGTCGGCACCGCCGGCCATCAGCCAGGCACCCTGCCGTTGCTCGCGTACGCGTTGGAGGCCACCTGGAAGAAGCGGCGGGGCAACACCATGGCCCTGGCCAGTTACCAGGAATCCGGTGGCGTACGGGGCGCGATCAGCACGGCGGCGGAGAAGCTGTTCACCTCGATGTCCGAGCCGGACCAGCAGATCGTGCGGCGG
The DNA here is from genome assembly GCF_014680085.1 of Micromonospora sagamiensis. Taxonomy (NCBI): domain Bacteria; kingdom Bacillati; phylum Actinomycetota; class Actinomycetes; order Micromonosporales; family Micromonosporaceae; genus Micromonospora; species Micromonospora sagamiensis. The sequence continues at coordinate 347,355 of NZ_AP023438.1, forward strand.
TTGCTGCTGGCCCTGGTGGCCGTCGGTGTCGGCGTCGACGACACCCGCCGTCGGATGCCGAAGGCGGAGCTGACCGGTGGCGACGACGACGCGGTGACGGTGCTCAACCGACTGGTCGCCACCCGCCTGGTCACCGTCGACGAGGACACCGCCGAGATCGCCCACGAAGCCCTGTTGCATGCCTGGAAACGGTTGGACGCCTGGCTGAGCGAGGACCGGGCTGGCCTCGTCGTTCACCGCAGGCTCACCGATGCGACGAACGACTGGCTGAGCCTGGACCGGGACAGTGGCGTCCTGTACCGGGGCGCCCGGCTGGCCGACATCCGCGCCTGGCTGGCCGAGCGCGACGACCGCACGAGCGGCCTGTCGGACGTCGAACGTGAGTTCGTCGCGGCGAGCGAGGCGGCGGAAGCGTTCGCCCGGGAAGTCGACCGGCGCACCAACCGGCGCCTGCGTCAAAGGGTGGTGGCGCTGGCTGTCCTGTTGGTGGTCGCCCTGGTCGCCGGCGGGCTCGCGGTGTGGCAGCAGCGGGTCGCCGACGATCAGCGGCACCTTGCCGAACAGCAGCGTGCCGTCGCGTTGTCCCGGCTGTACTCGTCGGAGTCGTCGACCGCACGCGACACCGATCCGCGCCGGTCGCTGCTGCTGGCGTTGGCCGCATGGCAGGCCGCACCGACGGAGGAGGCACGCGGCGCTCTCCTCAGTGCGCAGAGCATTCCCTACCGGGGCACGCTCGGCCCACTTCAGGCCCGGCTGTGGGATTCGGATCTCAGTCCTGACGGCACGCTCGCCGCGACAGCGACCACCGACGGCACGGTCACGCTGTGGGACACGACGACCCGTGGACCGGCCGCCGTGTTGACCGACAAGGATGGCGAGTACCCGATCGTCGAGTTCAGCCCGAACGGAGACATCCTCGCCGCCGCCCATGGCGGTGGTGGCCCCGCCGAGCGACGAATCGGGCTGTGGGACGTACGCACCCGCACGTTGATGCGTAGCCTACCCGGCGACGCGGTGAGCATCGCTTTCAGCAGGGACGGAACCCGGATCGCGACCGCTACCCGCAACGAGCCCACCATCGTGCTCTGGGATGTGGAGACCGGACGACGGATACGTACCTACGACAAGGGCGGCACCGCGATCGGAGTCGCCTTCAGCCCGGACGGCTCGCTGCTCGCGGCCGGTGGCGGGGGCAATAGTGTCCGGGTCTGGCAGACCACGACCGGACGTCAGGTGGCGGCCCTGACCGGACACGAGAAGTACGTGGCAAGCGTCGACTTCAGTGTGAACGGCTGGCTGCTGGCCAGCGGCAGTGCCGACGGGACGGTGCGGCTGTGGGACGTACGCAGTGGGCGGGCAGCGAGTGTGCCGGTCCTGCGCCCACCCGGCGGGAACGAGTTCATCAGGGAGGCGGAGTTCAGTCCGGACGGCCGACATGTGATCGCCGGTTTGAACCGGAGCAGAAGCGTGCAATGGTGGCGGGTCGTCGACGGCGCTGCCATCCGCGCCTTCGTCGGACACACCGAAGCTGTCGGGTCAGTCGAATTCAGTCGGGACGGGCACACCGTGCTCAGCAGCAGCCTCGACCGGTCGGCGATTCTGTGGCGGGCGCAGACCAACGTGATCGACCAGTCGCATGAGCCCTCCCGCCCGGCGTTCAGTCCGGATGGCGCGCTGCTGGCATTCACCCGGGGCAAGGCCGTCAGCCTGTGGGACACAACCAAACAGTCCGTTGTCCGTGAACTGAACCCTGGTGTGGTCCATTCGATTTCTTTCAGGCCGGACGGCGGCGGCCTGGCCACGGCAGGTGCCGACGGGAGAGTGCTCATCTGGAATACCACGAGCTGGCAGCACGGCAAACCGGGGATCATCGGCGAAGGTGTAGTACCTTATTTTGCCCGGTTCAGTCCGGACGGCAAGGCCCTGGTCGCGACCGGCGGCCCTTCCGTGGACGCGGTGTCTTCGGGCACGGCAAGAACGCCGATCACCTACTGGTTGGTGCGATGGGATCTCGCCGACTCCGACGTGGCGCCGATCTGGGTCGACTACAGAGTTGACGACGCGTCGAAAAATCCCTATCCGGGCGGGGAGGTGACTTTCTCCCCAGACGGGAGGTTGATCGCCGTCCCGATGAGCAACGGGAGAATCGAGCTCCGCGAGGCGCGTACGGGCACATTGGTCCACACCCTGGACGGCAACCACGGGTTCGCCACCACGGTGGCGTTCAACAAAGACGGGACGGTATTGGCAAGCGGTGGCACCGACCGAAACATACGGCTGTGGGATGTTGCCACGAGAAGACAGATCGGCGCCACGTTGAGTGGGCACAACGGTTCGATCAGAGGGCTGGCCTTCCTGCCGAACAGCGGCACGCTCGCATCGGTCAGCGACTACGACTTATCGCTGCGGCTGTGGGACGTCCTCGCACACCGTTTCCTGGCGGCGGTCCGCACAGCCGAGTCCGCGAACGGTCTTGCCGTGCAGCCCGGTACCGGGCTGATCGCCGTGGCAGGCGTGTCCTCACAGGTCAGCATCGTGGATCCCGATCCCGAGCGGGTACTATCCGACGCCTGCTCCGCCTTCCGTGGCAGCCAGACGGTTACCGAGGCGTGGAAGGCCACCGGCAACGATCCGGACCAGGCCCCACGATGCTGACGGGGACCCAGCCGGATGCCGCGCCGGGCACGCATGTCGTTTCCGCCCCGTCGGGCGGTTCGAGCAAAGGCTCCGCCGTGCCCCGCCAATCGCTCGATCTCCGACGGTGTCGGCTCGTCCAACCGCCGCAGCCCTTGCCGTCATCGCTCTCGGCACCGCCTCCACCGTCCCCAACGACGTGCCGGCCACCACGCGACTGATCGCGACTTCTGGTTTCTCGACTGACGGTCGTTGAAGGTGGTGGCGACCGGCAGGTGATGCATCTTCCCGGCAACCGGCGAGACGATGTAGGACTCCTTCCTTGACCGACCTGCGGGATGTAGCTAAGTTTCGATGGATTGAGCGGCTTGGGAGGCACCCGATGGAGCGCAGAACCTTCCTCACCGGAGCCAGCGCGGTCACCGGGGGTACCCTCGCCGGGGCACTGGCCGGCGCACCCGCCGGCGCCACCCCGGGAATCCACCGGGTCGAGACCGGCCTGGACGTGCTGGTCCGCTCCGGCTTCCGGGACCTGCGCGGGCAGCGGGTGGGGGTCATCTCCAACCCGACCGGCGTCGACTCCTCCTACCGCCACCTGGTCGACCTGATGCACGGCTCGGGTGAGGTCGACGTGGTGGCGGCGTTCGGCCCCGAGCACGGGTTCCGGGGCTCGGCCCAGGCCGGCGGCAGCGAGGGCACCGGCACGGACGCCCGGACCGGTATCACCGTCTACGACGCCTACGGCGCCTCGCAGGCCGACTGGGAGAGCATGTTCACCCGGTCCGGGACGGACACGGTGGTGTTCGACATCCAGGATGTCGGCGCCCGGTTCTACACCTACATCTGGACGATGTACACCTCGATGCTCGCCGCGGCCCGGGTCGGCAAGCGGTACGTCGTACTCGACCGGCCCAACCCGGTCGGCGGCCGGGCGTACGGCCCGATGATGACCGCCGGTTACACCTCCGGTGTCGGGCTGAAGGAGATCGTGCAGCAGCACGGCATGACCGTCGGCGAACTGGCTCGTCTCTTCAACGCCGAGTTCCTGCCCGACGAGGCCGGACGGCCGGTCGACCTGCACGTGGTGCAGTGCCGGCACTGGAAGCGGGACATGCTGGCGGCCGACACCGATCTGCCGTGGGTGCTGCCCAGCCCCAACATGCCCACCACGGACACGGCGCTCGTCTACCCGGGTACCTGCCTCTTCGAGGGCGTCGCGTCGATCACCGAAGGTCGCGGCACCTGCCGTCCGTTCGAGCTGATCGGCGGACTCGACACCGACTTCGACTACCACTGGAGTGACCGCCTCAACGCCCGCGACCTGCCCGGAGTGCGGTTCCGGGAGGCGTACTTCTCGCCCACCGCAGCCGGCCAGAAGCCGGCGCTGCTCAACAAGCTCTGCGCCGGGGTCGAGGTGAAGGTCGTGGACCGCCACGTCTACGACCCGATCCGCACGGGGGTGGCCATGTTGGTGGAGGCGCGGAAGTATCCGGCGTTCGCCTGGCGGAAGGACACGTGGGACGCGGTTCGGCCGTACTGGATCGACAAGCTCACCGGTTCGCCCCGGCTGCGCACCATGATCGACGCGGGCGCCGACGTGGACGACGTGGTGGGCGCCTGGGCCGACGAGCTGGCCGCTTTCGGCCGGCAGCGCCGGCCCTACCTGCTCTACTGATCACGGCCGGTACTGGCCACCACCCCGTCGCGGACCGCCGGGCACCGGCCGGATGGCGAACCTCTGGGCGAGGCGCCCCGGCCGGTGGGCGGACAGAATCCACGTCGACAGCCGCCGACAGTTACCGACACCCGGCAGGCGAGCAGCCACCCTGACCCTCGTCATCGGGTCGTCATGTGGCGCTGACGTCGCGACGGTTGCCGCGATGGGGGCGGGGCCGGGGCCGGCCCCCATCGCAGCTTTCCCGCCGTGGTGGACGCAGGGACGACCTACATCTCGATGCCGAACGTCGCCACGACGCCGTTGTGGTTGGACTTCGTGCCGCCGACGATGCTGTAGTCGGTCATCCACATGACCTGGTGCTCCGGCACGCGCTTCCAGAAGTAGACGTAGTCGATGTGCCGTCCCGACGTGTGCGTTCCGGTGCCCTTCTCCCCGTAGAGGTTGTAGACGGAGCGCAGGTTCGGCAGGGAGTTGGCCTCGAAGACCTTCCACGGGAACTTCTCGTACCCGTACGCCCGGTCGGCGCTGAAATCGATGTTCAGGTCGCCGCTGACGATGACCTGTCCGTCGTCCTTCATGGTGACGGCCAGGTCCTTGATGTTCTGGATCTGCTCCTCGGCGCACCGGGTGCGCGGCAGATCCTCCGGCTGGCCGTTGTTCTCGATGCTGGCGTTCAGGTGCGCGTTGATGTGGATGACGTTCCGGCCGCTCGCCTTGTGCCGGTACTTGACCCAGTTGTTGTAGCGGGCGGGCGGCACCTCCCCCGGCCCGTTGGTGTCGCACACGAAGACCGACCCCTTGTCGACCACGTCGAACATGCTCTTCTTGGCCAGCAGGGCTTCCTGCGCGGCGCTCGTCGGCTCGGGCGCGTAATACCACCAGCCGTTCGCCGCGGCCCAGTCCTGCAGATAGGCCTTCCGCTCCCCCACCTCGTTGAGGCCGACCAGGTCCGCCTTCGAGGTGATCAGTTGCAGGTCGGATTCGAAGTCCGCCCGGCTGAGCCCGTTGTAGATGTTCAGCGTCGCCGCCTGGAAGACCGCGTTCGCCGCAGCGGCGGGAGCCGCCGGCAGCAGGCCGGTCACCATCGCGATCGCACTGACCAGAACGGCCGCACCACGGGCCGACCATCGTCTTCTACGCGCCATGGCAATCCCTCTTTTCAGGTGACGCCGGCATGAGCGTGGCCGACGGAGAAGGTTGTCGCCACGATGCTAGTCTATATCGAAGGTTATCTACAGGATGCGAGCCGTAGCTGGCCTTCCTTGACGACACATAGACAGATAGCTAAGTTTCAGCCATCCGGATTGAAAGGCCATCGTCTATGAAAGCTCGACTCGTCACCGCGACCGTCCTGATGGCCACGCTAGCGATCACCGTCACGCCGCTCCCCGTCCAGGCCTACGCCGAGCCTGTGTACCCGCCCGCCGCCGAGCACGGCTGGGTCACCTCGACGTTGCGGCACATGAGCCTGGAGCAGAAGGTCGGCCAACTCTTTTCCACCTACGTCTACGGCGGTGACGCCGCCGATCCCACGTCAGCCGACCGCGCCGCCAACCGGGCCGCGTTCGGCGTCGAAACGCCGGCCGAGGTCATCGATCGGTTCCACCTCGGCGGTGTCATCTACTTCTCCTGGTCTCACAACCTGGACAGCCCCCGCCAGATCGCGACGCTGTCCAACGGGCTCCAGCGGGCCGCCCTCGGTGACGGCGCCAAGGGTCGCGTGCCGCTGCTCGTCTCCACCGACCAGGAACAGGGTGTGGTGCTGCGGATGCCGGCCCCCGCGGCGCAGTTTCCCGGGGCGATGGCACTCGGCGCCGGGCGGTCGCCCCGAGCGGCGTACACGGCGGCGGAGATCACCGGGCGGGAGCTGCGGGCAGTCGGCATCCACCAGCCGTACGCACCGATTGCCGATGTCAACATCAACCCGGACAACCCGGTGATCGGTGTACGGTCCTTCGGCGCCGACCCCGCCCTGGTGGCTGAGCTGACCGCCGCGCAGGTCGCCGGGTTCGAGGACGGCGCCGGCGTGACGTCGGTGGCAAAGCACTTCCCCGGCCACGGCGACACGGCGGACGACAGCCACACCGGACTGCCGGTGATCGACCACAGCCGGGCGGAGTGGGAGCGGATCGACGCGCCTCCGTTCCGGAGGGCGGTTGCCGCAGGCGTCGATTCGATCATGACCGCCCACATCGTGGTGCCCGCGCTCGATTCGTCCGGCGACCCCGCGACGTTGTCGCCGACGATTCTCACCGGTGTGCTGCGCGGTGAACTCGGTTTCCGGGGAGTCATCGTCACCGACGCGCTGAACATGGCCGCCGTGCGACAGAAGTACGGCGACGACCGGGTGCCGGTGTTGGCGCTCAAGGCCGGCGCCGACCAGCTCCTGATGCCGCCGGACCTCCGGCTGGCGCGAGACGCGGTGCTACGGGCCGTCGCCACCGGCGAGCTCACCGAGCAGCGCATCGACGAGTCGGTCCGGCGTATCCTCGCCATGAAGTACCGGCAGGGGCTGGCCGGGTCGCCAATGGCCGACGTCGACGAGGCGGTACGGACGGTCGGGGCACCCCAGCACATCGCCGCCGTCGCCCAGGTGACCGACCCGACCCTCACCGCGGTCCGCAACGACGCCGGGCTGCTGCCGCTGACCCACGCGAACCGGTCGGTGCTGGTCACTGGTTGGAACAGTGCCGCCTTTGCGCCGATCGCGGCGGTCGCCGGCGGGTTCACCGCCCGCGGCGCCCGAGCCACTGCCCAGCCCGCGACCCTACCGTCCGACGCGCTGATCGCCGCGACGGCCGCCAAGGCAGCGGATCATGATCTCACCGTCGTGCTGGTGAACAAGGCGTGGGACGACGTCGTCACGGACCCACGTGGCACCCAACGGCGCCTCGTCGCGGCGCTGGTAGGCACCGGGAAACCCGTGGTGGTGGTGGCGGTCCGGGATCCGTACGACATCGCGTACCTGCCGGGTGTGACCACCTACCTGACGACCTACTCGTACACGGCCGCGGCGATGGACGCCCTCGTCCGCGCGCTGCACGACGAACTGTCCCCGAGTGGGCGGCTGCCCGTCACGATCCCCACAGCCGAGGGCGCGGGAACCGTGCTCTACCCGTACGGCCACGGCCTGACCTGGTAGGAGGCGACGCATGCCGCGTAGGAACCTCTCCACCGATGTGGTCACTGCGGGAACGCTCGGCACCGGTGCGGGGAGGAGAGCCACCGCGTCCTCCCGCCCGCTGCTCCGCCGCAGGGTCGCGCTCGGCGTGACCCTGGCTCTTCTGGGTGCGGGGATGCCAGCCACCGGGGCCCCCGTCACCGCCGCGCCGCCCTCGGTCGAGTCCGGACCGCCGGCCGTCACCCCCGCCGACATCCAGTTCCGTGACGACACGCTGCGGCCCGGAAGCGCCCGCGAGGTTGGCCTGCTTCCCGGGGAGGTGGATCGCCTCCCCGCCGACCTGGCGGCATATCTGCAGCCGACCCCGGACCACCCCGGTCATCCCACGTACGCGGGTGCCGTGGTCCTGGCGGCCAAGGACGGTGTGATCGTGCAGCACGCCGCCGTGGGAACAGCGGTGCGGTACGCCGCGGTCGGACCGGCACCCGGGCTGGTCGGGGTGGAGCTTCCCGCCGACCAGCAGATCCCGATGCGGCCCGACACCATCTTCGACATGGCGTCGGTGTCGAAGCTGTTCACCGCGATCGTCACCATGCAGCTGGTCGAGCGGGGACGGGTGGGGCTGGACACGCCGGTCGCCCACTACGTTCCGGAGTTCGCGGCCGGCGGCAAGGAGACCGTCACCGTACGCATGCTGCTCACCCACACCTCGGGGCTGCCCGCGTTCACGGCACTGTGGAGCAGGTACCCGACGCCGGCCGAGCGGATCGCCGCCACGCTCGCCACGCCGCTCACGGCGCCGCCCGACACCCGGTACATCTACTCCGACCTCGGGCTAATCACACTCGGCGTACTGCTGGAACGGGTGACCGGCCGACCGTTGGCCGAACTGGTCCGTGACGGCGTCACCGGGCCGCTCGGCATGACCGACACCGGCTACAATCCGGGGCCGGAGCTGCGGTCGCGCATCGCGGCGACCGAGTACCAGCCGTACGCCGGGCGCGGCATGGTCTGGGGCGAGGTACACGACGAGAACGCCTGGTCGCTCGGTGGCGTGGCCGGGCATGCCGGCATCTTCTCCACCGCGGCGGACCTCGCCGTCCTCTGCCAGGCACTACTCAATGGCGGTACGTACCGTGGGCAGCGGATTCTGCGGGACGACACGGTACGGGCGATGTTGGTCAACTACAACGCACGGCTGGAGTCGGCCGATCCGGAAAGCCGCCGCGGACTCGGCTTCGAGCTCAACAAGCACTGGTACATGATGGGGCTCTCCTCCCCCGTGACCTTCGGGCACACCGGCTTCACCGGCACCTCCATCGTCATCGACCCGCTCTCCCACTCGTTCGTCATCCTGCTCAGCAACCGGGTGCACCCCGACCGCGGCTGGGGCAGCAACAACATCGCCCGACGCGCGGTCGCGCGCGACCTCGCCGAGGCGATGCCGGTGCGCCCCCGGTCACGCGAGGCCTGGCGGGCAGACCCGCGCGACCGCGCGACGAGCACACTCACCGCACCGCTGCGTCGTGCGGCGCGAGGCGGGACAGCGAGTTTCCTACTGTGGTACGACACCGAGCCCCGCTACGACAGCGCCCGGTTCGAGGTCTCCACGGACGGAGGACACACCTGGGCTCCGGGGCGGATGCTGCTACACCAAGGGGACCGACGGTGGACCAGCGACGGCACGGTCACCGGCTACGGCGGCCGGGTCTGGTGGCAGGTCACGGTCGAGCTGCCCGACCAGGCGACCCACCTGCGCTGGAGCAGCACGACCGACAGCTCCAGCCAGGGCCGCGGAGTCTACGTCGACCAGATCATCGCAACGGACCGGGACGGAGTGCTCTTTCACGGCGAGGGTGGCGACGACTCCCGACTCATCGCCGACGGATGGTCACCCGCCCGCGACTGACGTAGCGGAGGTCTCCATCCAGAGTCGTGGGGCTCGGTCCGGCCGGAGTCGATGCGGCCCCCGCCACCGCGGCTTGCACCGCCGCCGGCGGCCGCCACCCGGCGGGCACTGGGGCGGGGTGGTGCCGGCGACGGCCGGCGTCGAGGAGGTCGGCGACCTCGTCGAGGGTGAACCCGAGCCGCTGCGCCGCCTTGATCACGGTGAGCAGAGCAACGGTGTCGGTCACCCTTCCTTTTCCTTTGCTGGCACGTCAGGCGCTGGTTGGCCAACGGGTCCGGCTGTGGTCAGTTGGTCCGGATGCCGACCGGCCGCTCAGCGTCCGCGGCGGGGCTGTCGTGACTCGTCGTGTCACTACTGTTGCGCGAGGATGACCTTCGCGTCGTCACCTGTGGTGGCGCTATCCCCGTTGGCGTCCTGGCCTGATTGATCGCGGAACGACCGACTCAGCAGCGGAAGGACACTCAACGCCCCCAGTCCGGCACCGACCGCGAGTGCGGTGCGTGCACCCAGGATCTCCGCCAGGAGACCTACCGCCCCGATGGCTATCGGGTGAACCAGTCGCGTGGTGGCCGCCCAACTGCCGACGACCGAGCCGAGCCGGTCCGCTGGGGTGACCGCCATCCGCCGGCGTGGCGCGGCGGCCGCGAAGACCTTCCATTGACCACCGTGGATCACTTACCCTATGGATCTGGAAAGCGCTTTCCTGGCGCTACCTCCGATCCGGACAAGGAAGGAAACCCCTGTGGGACGCACACTGTCATCGGCACTGACCGCAGCGCTGGTGGTCGGCACCGTGGCCATCGCCCAGCCCGCTCAGGCCGCCCCCTCCTTCACGACGACCCCGCCTGACGGCTGCTACCTCGACGTCTACACGCACCAGGGCTTCGTCTACAGCTCGGCGACCTCCTGCACGAGAGGGCACGGCTTGCACAGAGCGGTGGCGCGGTGCTCCGACGGGCAGACTGTCTACGGCTTCACCGAGGAGATGGAATACTCCCGTACGTCCATTGCCGAGTGTCGGTCCTCCGTCTATCCCTGGGAACCGATGCCGGCCGTCGAGGTGTGGGGCGAGTACTGGATCGACTTCTGAGCGGTTCGAAACTGCAAGGATCGCCGCCCCGCCCCACACGGCAGGTGCTCACCGAGCACACCGGCCGGCTCTGGTCCTGCGCGTTCAGCCCGGACAGCAGCATCCTCGCCAGCGCCGGTGACGACGGCACCGTCCGACTGTGGGACGTCGCGGACCCCGAGCACGCACAGCTGCGCACCACCCTGATCGGCCTGCCCGACGGCTGGGCCGCCGTCAGCCCGGACGGGCGGTACAAGCTGGACGGCGACCCAGGCGGCCAGTTCTGGCACGTCATCGGCACCTGCCGGTTCGAGGTGGGGCCGGGGGCCGCGGTGGTGTCGGGCGCGGTGAGTCGGCCGGCGGCCTCGGCGGGAGCGGATGCCCACCCTCACCGTCGCCGACATCCACACCTACCAGGTGATCGTCGGCGATGCGCCGGTGCTGTGCTTGGTCCGGGGGTGGCTCACCGCGGGCTGGGCGGCGATGGGCAAGTGCTCCCGGCGTAGGCGAAGAGGGAGTCGGTCGCACTTGCCCGGATCGATCTGTGCCGGATCATCGAGTCGGTGTCGACGATCGAGGCCGAGGCCAGTGGGTCCGGGTGCACCGGGCAGGCGTTGATGCGGTCGAGCAGCCACACCTGTTGCCCGTTCGGCCCGGTGCCGGGGCTGAAGGACAGGTTCAGGGCGGTGGTGCCGATGTACCGGGGCACCGGCACCTCCTCCGGTGGCCGGGTCAGGCAGGACGGGGTCGTCTCGACCACCCGGACGTCGATCACCGTGGCGCCGCCCGGCGCGCCGTTCACCCGCACCGTCGAGCGTTGCGGGCGTACCTCGATGTGCTGCGGGTCGTCCCAGAAGCCCGCCGGTGGCCCGGAAGCGTCCGGGGCGGGCGTGGGCGGGCCGGTCGGCAGCACCGCCCGGCAGGACCGGACGGCCCGGTTCGCCGCGCGGAGGGCGGCGGCGTGGTCGTCGTCGCGGTGCAACGCGGTGAGATACGGCCCGACGTCGCCGCCGGGGACCTGGGCGCCGAGCAGGACGAACAGCCGGTTCAGGTAGGCGTCGACCAACGCCGGGCCCGGGCGGACCTCGTCGACCGGTATCGAGAGCAGGTGTCGCAGCCCCACCGGGCAACGGCTGGCGAAGGTCGGCATGTTGATCACCATGGCCGCGGCGGAGATCGGGTCGTTGCACGCCCGTTCGAACAGGGCCCGCTCGTCCTGACGCCGCTGCTGCTCCAGCGAGTCGGTCCGCCGCTCGATGTACCAGGTGGCCGTCGAGGCCAGGACGAGGAGGGCTGCGGTGAGCATGGCGGCGACCGGTCGGGCGGGCCGACCGCCCGGCCGGTCACCGCGGGGACCGGTCGGGGCGTCTCCGGCGTCGGCGGTGCGGCCTGCGTCATCCATGCCCCGGTACCCCCTTGCCACCGCGTCCAGAGTAGCCGGGCATCGACACGACTGGTCACGCTCGCTCGATCCGCTCGGCCCGGACGGGAACCGACGCTTCCAACACGCGGTCTACGACCACACCGCGGATACCGCACTGTCCCCACCGGTCACGACTGCCCCGCCGACGCCGTGCTGGTCTTCGACGGCGTCTTCCTCATGCGCCCAGAACTGATCGACCGGTGGCACCTGCGCGTCTTCGTGTCGACCGCGCTCGACAAGACCGTGGATGCCTCCTCAACCGTTGCTACCACCCTCCACGTCCCCGCCGACGTGGCGGACCTCGCCCTGGGCGGTTGACCGGGCGCACCGGGGACGCGTCACGCCACGCCGATCGCGCGGGCATGCCGGCGTCCGGCCGAGCGGCGAGCTGCGGACAAGCGGCATGGATCAATGGGTGGTCAGCTCTTGATCCAGAGGTCGAATGTCGGGAAACTGGCCGAGATCCTCGTGGGGGCCAGTCGCGACGCGCGGTCCGTGATGTGGACAAGGAGCTGACACGTGGGCATTGGTCGGCGCAGCGCGGGAGGATCCGTGGCAGTCGACACCGTCGACATGCCGGCCATGGTGTTCGCGCTGCTGGCCCGCGTCGCCGTGACGGGGATTGCCTCACCGCGGCGGCCTCCGGCATGGACGGTGACGGCCTCCGTGGACGACCTCGGACCGGTCGACGACGCCGCTGCCGCCCTGCATCGCCAGACCTCGCGTTGCCTGCTGCTCGGTGCTCTGGCATACCGGGTGTGCGTCCTGCCCGTCGCCATGGGCCTGCTCGTGACGTTGGCCAAGCCGGTGGCGCTGGTTACTCTGCTGCCGGTCGCGGCGCTGCTGCTGACCGCCAACGTCGCGGCGATCGTCGCGGCCCACCGGCGGCCGACGGTGGACCTCGAACACGTACGCGGGGCGGTGCTGGTCGACCTCGCGGTGTCGTACGGGGTGGCTCTGGCGGTGAGTGCGGTCGCACCGCACACCGAGGTGTTCTGGCCGTACCTGGCCGGTGCCGTGGTCCTGGTGACCGGCGCGTACGGCCTGGTCGGTGGCGTGCTCGCCGTGCTGGTGTCGATGCCGGTCCAGATGGTGACGGTCGCATTCGGCGCCGCCGCGGACACGGCAACGCTGGCCGGCCGGGCCGGGTGGCTCGCGTTGGCGGTGGTGGTCGCGTTGGCGGCGCTGGTGATCTGTGGGCTGAGCCTGCACCTGGCCATGTCGTACGGGATACGGGCCGGTCGGGAGGCCGAGCGGGCCCGGTGGCTGCGGTCGCTGCACGACACGGTGTTGCAGACCCTGGAAGCGGTCGCCCTGCACAGCGCGGCGGACGAGACCGCGGCGGCGACGCAGCTCGCCCAGGTGCGGGCCACGGCCCGGGCCCAGGCCGCTCGGCTGCGCAGGATGCTCGACGAACCCGGTGGCGGCAGGGACAACCCGCTCGCCGACGGATTGGCCGAACTGGCCGAGGAGCTCGCGGGACGCGGGCTGCGGGTGCGGTTGACGGTGGCCGCCGACGCCGGCAGCCGGATGTCCGGCCCCTACCGGGAGGCGGTCCTCGGCGGGGTCCGGGAGGCGCTGGGTAACGTCGCCAAGCACGCCGGGACCGGTGACGCGGTGGTCCGCGCCGACGAGGAGAGCAGCGCCCTGGTCGTCGTGGTCCGCGACCATGGTTGCGGATTCGACGTCGCCGGCCGACCCGGATTCGGCATCCGGGAGTCGATCGTGGCCAGGCTGCGCGAGGTCGGTGGCAAGGTGACCGTGGAGTCCTGGCCTGGTCGCGGCACCCGGGTGACGCTGCGGGTGCCGGCATGATCCGGTTGAGCAGTCCCGAGCACGGCGGCGGCACGACGGCCCGGCGGGTTGGCACGCGACCCGCTCTTGGCGCGCTGGCGGGCCTCGTCGGCGCGTTGCTCGGGGCGCTGCCGGTGGCCGCCGCGCCGGCCCGCTACGGGGCGCCGGCCGGCTGCGCCAGCCCGGTGGGAGTGCACACCGCAGGCACCCCGTGGGCGATCGAACTGCTCGGGCCGCGCCGGGTGTGGCCACTGAGCACGGGTTCCGGGGTGCGGACCGCGGTGCTCGGCACCGGCGTCGACGCCCGTAACGCACAGTTCCGTCCAGGCCAGGTCGAGGCTGGTCGGGACGTCCTGGACAACAGCGGCGGGGCCACCGACGACTGCGACGGCCGCGGCACGTTCGCCGCCGGCCTGATCGCCGCCCGGCCACACGACGACACCACCTTCGCCGGCCTGGCTCCCGGGGTGTCCGTGCTCCCGGTTCGCTACACCCAGAGCACCAGGCAGGGCAACGGGGCCGTCGACCCCGACCGACTCGCCGCTGCCATCAACGTCGCGGTCACCGCCCGCGCCCGGGTGATCTACGTGGTACTGCCGGCGACGAGGAACACCGCCCAGCTGCGGGCCGCCACCGCACGGGCGATCGCGGCCGACATCGTGGTGGTGTCGCCGGCCGCCTCCGGCCCGCGGAGCCAGGGGGCGACCAGCTACCCGACCGCGCTGCCCGGGGTGCTGGCGGTCGGCGCGTTCGGGCCGGACGGCGCGGTGGCCTCCACCGAATCCGGTGACCACATCGGGGTGTCCGCCCCGGGAAGACAACTGCTGAGCCTCTCCGCCGGAGCGGACGGCCGGCTGGGACATTCACCCATCGTCGACGATCCGGCCTACGCGGCGGCGTACGTGGCGGGTACGGCCGCTCTGCTGCGGTCCTACCGGCCGGAACTCAGCGCCGCCGAGGTGGTGCGGCGGATCACGTCGACCGCGCAGCGGACCGCCGTCGACGGGCACCACCCGCAGCTCGGTTGGGGAATGGTGGACCCGTACCGGGCAGTGGCCGCCGAGGGTGTCGAGGACCCACCGGCAGCTGCGGCCGCGAGCGCGCAGCCGGTCGCCGCGGCCGGTGCGGATCGCGGTTCCGAGGTGCATCCGGTGGTGCTGCCGCTGGCGTCGGCGGGACTCGTGGCGGCGCTGCTGGTCGGGATCGGTACGGCCGTGACGCGTCGGGGCCGGGCCCGCGGATGGCGACCCGGCGGCTGACCGGCCCCACCCCTGCCGTGCCGGTACTACGGCACCTCGATTGTCGGTACGCAGGGACTGGAGCCGCCCACGACCACCTCGCCGGTGCCGTCGCGGGAGATGTGAACGCCGAGGTTCGCCCCGTCCCGCTGGAACTGGTAGGCCACCTCGGTCGCGCCGCTGCGGTCGGTGGCCCGCCAACCGTCCGCACCCAACTGCGGCACCACCTCGGACAGCAGGATCTCGACGGCGTCGGGCGGGGTGGGCACCCGGAGGTTGTACTCCCAGCGCACCGACTCGCTCGGCACGCCGGCCGGCCGGAACGGATCGCAGTCGAGCTGTTCGTCCCGGCTGATCCGGACGTCGGCGCCGAACCGCGCGGCAATGCTGTCCAGCACGGCCCGCAGCGGCTCGGCGACGGCGGCCAGTGGCGCGAAGTCGATCGGCTTGGTCACGGCGCCGACGGTACCGTCACCAGCGGACCGTTGGTGAACACCTGATAGATGTTCCACCATGCGTCACTGTGGTAGGTCAGCACGTCGGAGTGGGCGGAAACGCCTTCCAGCGGTCGGCCGTCGGCGTAGTTGCCGGTCTCCAGCCTGATCACACCCGGGAACTCGTCGGGGTCGGCCCCGTGCCCCCAGTTGCCGATGTTGATGTCCCGGATCCAGGCGATCGGATCGCCCGGCGCGGTCATCGAGTACCGCTGCACATCGGGCTGGGCCGGACGCAGGTCCTCCGGACCGTCCACGTGGTGACCCATGCCCGCCGACTCGATGTGCAGGATCCGGTCCGCGTCCAACCCGTGCTGCTCTGCGGTGCCGACCACCGCACCGCCGTACGAGTGGCCGGCGAAGGTGACCTGCACGTCGTTGCCGGCCGCGGCGGAGCCGGCGATCTCGGCACGCAGTTCACGGGAGAAGTCGGCGAGTCGAGGCCCGAGGTCGTCGGCGTAGCTGGCCGATGGCGCCTGCGGGAACAGGTTGGACGGCAGGTCACCGTCCATCCAGACGACCATGGCCAGGTCCCGGCGCGGGGCCGCGTCGACGAAGCCGACCGCACCGTCGTGGTACCGCTCGAAGTTGGCCAGTTCGGAGGTGGTGCCCGGGACGAACACCGCGACGTTGCGGGTGCCCGCGTCGATGTTGCCGACCAACTCGACCATCGATCCGTCACCGGACGGGTCGAACGAGAGGATCTGGCGGTGCTCGGCGATGACGTTCTCGTACAGGTCGATGCGCGCCTGCGACCGGGTGATGCTCTCGCGCAGCTGGTGGTCGGCGCCCGGATCTCCGGTGAGCTGGGTCTGATAGGTGGCCAGGCGCTGCCGTTCGGCGGCCAACTCGGCGGTGATCGCCGAACGGTTGGCCGCGATCCGGGCGCCGAACGGGGCGGTGCCGGCGGGCGCGGCGGCCCCGCCGGCGGCCAGCGTGGTGCCGCCGGACAGCCCACCCAGTAGCTGCCGGAACGCCTGGCTGGCCTGGGTGTCGCCACGCCGGTAGTTGGTCACCGCAGCGGTCACCCCGGTGGCCAACCGCCGGGTCTGCGTCGACGCCGACTCCAGCTCGGTGCTGCTGAGCTGCAGGCTGGTGCCGTGTGCCTGCATGGCGCGTTGGGACTGCGGCACCAACCCGAATGCCTTGCCGTCGATGGCCGGCGTGTCGAGTCGCCCGCGGATGGCGGTCAACCGGTCGGCGCTCCCGGTGAGTTCGGCCACCGCGGCGTCCAGTGCGGTCGGAACGGCGCGGAACCCGGTGGCGGTCACCTCCATGACCGGGTCCCCGGCTGGCCCGCCTCAGGCTCCTCGCCGATCACCGCCGGCGTCACCACCGACTGCTCGCCCCACACATCCTCGGTCTCGACCAGCCAGGGTGGGATGCGCCGGCTGCCGGCGGCGTCGCCCGCGCCCATCGGGGCGAAGGGCATCGCCGGCATGAAGCCGCCGGTCATGCCCTTGGTCGCGGCCACCCCGGCCGCGGCCCCCGCGGCTCCGGCGAGCCCGCTCGCCGTCGGGCTGCCGGCCTGACCAGCCAAGGACTGGTTCGCCACCGGCGACATGTCGACGCCGCCACCGCCGCCGCCCACACCACCGCCGCCGCCCACACCGCCGGCGGGGATCCGGGCGCCGCTGCCGGCGGCCTTGTCGTCGGCCGCGGCCACCGGGGCGGAGTCCTTCTTCTCGTCCTTCGGCTTGGCCCCCAGCCCCGGCGGCACGCTGGTGAACCGCCCGCCCAGCGCGGCGGCGGCTGCGGCCAACCCGGCGGTGAACATCGTGCCGAACAGCGGCCGGGGCTGGGTCGCCGGCGGCACCGGGCCCGGGTCGACCGGCGTCGTGACCGGGTCGACGGGAGTCCCGGCCGGCAGGCCGCCACCGGACTGCGGAACCAGTGGTGACGGTGGCGTGGTCGGCGGTGGCTCCTCGATCGGCGCGCCGGTGACCGGTCGAGACGCGGCGCTCGGGGTGACCGGCATCGCGTCCTCGTCGGTGACGTACTCGGTGGCGAGGGTGGTCATCACCTGCACCGCCTGCTGGTGAGCCGCGTCCGAGGCGGCCTGTGCCCGCTGCTGGGCCTGGACCTCGGCGGCTGCCTCGGCCTGGTGCTGGCGGAGCGTGTCGACCGTGCTGGCCGGCGTGTCCGCGGGTACGACCAGGGGCGTGGTCGCGGCAGCGATGACGGAGGGAGCGAGATCGGGCACGGCGACCGGGGCGGGCATCGACTTCTGGGCCGTCGTGAGCGCCTCGGCAGAGGAGTAGGCCAGGTCACGCACCGCGAACGCGGTGCTGGCCACCTGCCGGATACCCGAGGTCAGGTCATTGATCATCAACTTGTACTGCCGGGCGGCGCCGCCGTCCCACCACTGCTCGAACTCGCGGAGCTGGCGCTCGATGTCGCCGGCGCGCTCGTGCAGTGCGGTGCCGGCGGCTCCCCAGCCCTCCGCCGCCTCGGTCACCGACCTCGGTTCGCCGGCGTGCAGCATTCGCACGAGTTCCTGGTGGCTGTACTGGCTGAATTCGCTACGCGCCCGGCCGCGTCCACGCGACATCGTGTCAGTCCCTTCCGTGCGCCCGGAAGGACGTGGCGACGCCGCTGTCGTAGTCGGCGTACCCGTCCGCGATCATGCGGGTCACGTCGTTGGCGAAGGCGATCGCCTCCCGCACGGTGTGCAGCAGTTCGTGCATCTGTTCGGCGGCGGCCCGGTGTCGCTCGGCCAGTGACGCCGCTTCGCCGAAGTCGCCGAGCCGGACCGGCCGGATGCGCAACTGGCCGAGGCCGTCCGTCGGCTTGCGCATCGCTTCCAGTTGGTCCTCCAACTCGCGGGCGAACGCCAGCAGCGATTCGAGGTGGACCCGGAACGACTCCTCGTGGGACATCGTCGCGCTCTCCTGTCTCGGAGCTCGGCTGGGAACTACGCCGGCCAGCGGGGCGGCGGCGTGGGGTGGAGGCGGATCCCGCCCCACCCCACGCCGCCGCTGGTCGCCCCGGCTCAGGCGAAGAAGCTGGTGTTCCGGTTCTCCAGAGCCAACTGGGTGTCGTGCGCATCGTTCACCTTGGCGGAGAACTGACCGATCACCGCGATGATGTCGGCCAGCGCTGCCCGCAGCCGCGTCTCGGACTGTTCCGCGGCCTGACCGGCGGCGCTGCCGGAGGCGTACCAGGTCTGCTTGATCGGGGCCAGGCTGGTCTGCAGCTGGTCCATGTGGTTGTTCAACGCCCGGGCTTTGACCTGCAGCGAGTCGGCGGCGGCCCGCAGCGCGGCGAATTCGACGTTGATCACATCAGCGGTCATCTCACATCACCCCTTTCCGGGCAGGTTAGGCACCGGCCAGCCGGCTGAGTACGGGGCTGCCCTCGCCCACGGCACCGCTGAGGTTCCGCAGGGAATCGGCGGCCGTAACGTCACCGGTGTTGTAGTTGCGGAAGCTCTCGTTGACCAGGCCGGACATGGTCTGCAGTTCTCGCGACGCGACCCGCATGCTTTCCTGCAGCCGGCCTTGCAGCTGCCAGAAAGCCGTGGCCTGGTTACCGGCGTACCGGCTCAGGACCGACATGAGCTCGCTCTCCAGTTGCGCCATGCTCCGAGCCGTGTTGGTGGCGGCTTCGTCGAACCCGCTGACCGCTCGCGTCATCGCGGCGGCATCACTCTGGTATCCGGGACCGGCCACGTCGGGTCACCTCCTCTTGGCAAGGGTCGCGCGCCGACTCGCGGCGCCGTACACGCTGGGGATGCTATAAACCCGTCACCCTTGGTAGTACGGCACAAGTACCCGTCGCCGACACGGCACTATTACCCACAGGGACCCGACGGCCGGGCAGCCGGATCCGTGTGTCGACCGGCCCGGATCAGGCCGGGTCGGTCTGGGCCCAGGCGAGCTGCACGAGCGACACACCGGTCCGCCGGTCCACCAACTGCCCACGTCCGGGTGGCTGTTTGCTGGGCTTGACGTCGGCCAACAGTGCGCCCTCGTCACGGGAACCGGAAAGCAGCAGACCCGGTGTACCCAGGTCGCGCAGCCGCTGCACGACCGGCTCGAACAGGCTCCGGCTGGCGCCGCCGGACCGGCGGGTGAGCACCAGGTGCAGACCGACGTCCTTGGCCTGGGGCAGGAGGTCCAGCAGGGGTGCGAGCGGGTTGTGGCTCGGTGACACGACCAGGTCGTAGTCGTCGACGAGGACGAACAGCTCGGGGCCTTTCCACCAGCTGCGCTCACGCAACTCGGTGGCGGTCACCTCCGGACCGGGCAGGCGTCGCCGCAGTCCCTCCGCGGCCTCCGCGACGAGCTGCGTGAGCACCGGCTCACTGCCGGCGTAGCCGAGCAGGTGCGGGCCGGTGAGCGCGTCCGCCAGCCCGCGCCGGTAGTCGGCGACGATGACCGCGGCCTCGGCCACCGGATAGCGGGCGGCGATCTGCTGGGCGAGCACCCGCAGCAGCCCGGTCTTGCCGGACTCCACGTCGCCGAAGGCGAGGAAATGCGGGTCGGCGTCGAAGTCCAGGTAGGCCGGTCCCAGATCCGCCTCGGCCAGCCCGATCGGGATCCGCCGGTCACCGGGAACCGGCGCGGGCAGGTCGGCGGCCGGCACGAGCCGGGGCAGCAACCGCACCTGCGGAGCGCGCGGGCCGTGCCAGCTCGCGTCCACCTGCTTGACCAGATCGCTCGCGCCGTCGGGCAGGTCGCTGACCGTGGTACGGCCATCGATGCGCGGCAGCCCGCCGAGGAAGTGCAGCTTGTCGGCGGTGAGCCCGCGTCCCGGAGCACCCTTCGGCACGTCGGCCGCCGCCCGCCGGTCGTACGCCGAGTCGGCGGGGTCGCCGAGGCGCAGCTCGACGTGGGTGCCGATCAGGTCGCGCAGGGCCGGTCGGATCTCCATCGCGCGGTTGGCCGACAGCACGACGTGCAGACCGAACCCGAGGCCACGGGCGGCGAGCGTGGTGACCGCCTCCTCCAGCTGCTCGAACTCCTGGCGCAGGGCCATCCAGCCGTCGACGACGAGGAACACGTCGCCGAACGTCCGCCCGTCCGGGCTGGGCGGTGGGCGGCGCCGGAAGTCGGAGATCGAGTCGATGCCGTGCGCCGCGAACGACTGCTCCCGCTCGGCCAGCAGGCCGGTCAGTTCGGCGACGATCCGGCGGACCCGTTCGGTGTCCATCCGGTTGGCGTAGCCGCTGACGTGCGGCAGGCCGGAGAGACTGGCCAGGCCACCGCCACCGAAGTCGAGCAGGAAGAACTGCACCTCGGTCGGGGTGTGGGTGAGCGCCAGCGCGGCCACCAGGGTACGCAGCAGGGTGCTCTTGCCGGTCTGCGGTGCGCCGAGCACGAGCCCGTGCCCGGCCGCCCCGGACAGCTCCGCCCAGAGCAGGTCCCGGCGCTGCTCGAACGGCTTGTCCACAATGGCCAGCGGCACGGTGAGCTGCCCGTTGCCGGCCCAGCCCACCGGGGTCAGACCGCGCTGCGGGTCGACGCCCAGGGGCGGCAGCAGCTGGTCCAGGGCGGGCGGTTCGGCCAGCGGCGGCAACCAGATCTGGTGCGCGGCGGGCCCGTTGCCGACGAGCCGGCCGATCATGCTGCTCAGCACGGTCTCGCCCTTGGCCGCCGCGGTGTCGGGGCCGGTCGCCGGTGCCGGCGCGCGCACCGCCTCGGCCGGCGCCAGCGGGGCGAGCCCGAACGGCAGCACCCGCCGCTCGTACGGGATCTCCTCGGCCACGACGGCCGCCTGCTCGGGCGGCAGTTCACCGGAGACGTACGCGGCCTTGAACCGTTGCAGGGTGGTGGTGTCCCACTTCAGGTATGCCGAGCCCGGCACCGGCGGCAGTTCGTACGCGTCGGACACTCCGAGCACGGCCCGGCTCTCCGCCGCCGAGAAGGTGCGCAGCCCGATCCGGTAGCTCAGGTGGCTGTCCAGACCGCGTAGCCGCCCCTCCTCGAGTCGCTGCGAGGCGAGCATCAGGTGCACGCCGAGGCTGCGGCCGAGCCGACCGATCATGACGAACAGGTCGATGAATTCGGGCCGGCTGGAGAGCAGTTCGCTGAACTCGTCGATGATCACCAACAGGGAGGGCAGCGGTCGCAGCGGTGCGCCGTCGGTGCGGGCCCGCTCGTAGTCGCGTACCGAGGCGTGGTTGCCGGCGGCCCGCAGCAGTTCCTGGCGGCGGACCAGTTCGCCGCGGAGCGCGTCGGCCATCCGGTCGACCAGGGTCAGGTCGGCCGCCAGGTTGGTGATGACCGCGCAGGTGTGCGGCAGGCCGGTCATGCCGGCGAAGGTGGCGCCACCCTTGAAGTCGATCAACGCGAGGTTGAGCGTCTCCGAGGAGTGGGTGGCGGCGAGCCCGGTGACCAGGGTGCGCAGCAGTTCGCTCTTGCCGGACCCGGTGGCTCCGATGACCAGCCCGTGCGGGCCCATGCCCCCTTCGGCCGACTCCTTGAGGTCCAGGTCGACCGGGCGCCCGTCGGGATCCACTCCGATCGGGATGCGCAGCCGGTCGCGGGCCGACCGGGGGCGCCAGGTGACTGCCGGGTCGAGCCGGCGCGGATCGCCGATGCCGAGCAGGTCGGCCAGCCCGAACGTGGTGGACAGCGGCTGCTCGCCGGCCGCCGGCGTGCCGGTGTGCAGGGCGGTGAGCTGCCGGGCGACCACCTCGGCGCCGGCGACGCTGAGCTGGTCCGGCACACCGACCAGGGAGACCCCGTCCGGGGTGCGCATGCCGAGCCGACCCTCGGCGATCACCAGGTCGAGCGCGTGGGCGCCAGCACCGAGCCCGCCGCCGATGTCCAGGATGGTGGTGCCGGCCAGCCCGTCGGGTGGGGCGAGCCCGGCATCGGGCAGCGTGCCGGCTCCGTCGAGCACGATCAGCAGATGCGGCGCCTCGGGCCGGGCACCGGGCGTGAACGAGCCGCGGGCCGCCGGATCGGCCGGATCGTCGGCAAGGAGCGCGGCCAACTCGCTGAGGGTGGGTGCGACCAACCGGGTCGGCCCGCTGGCGTCGGCCCGGCCCGGGTGCACCGAGTGGGGCAGCCACTTCAACCAGTCCCAGCCGTCCTGGCGGTCCGGCCCGACGCAGGCGGCGATGCGCAGGTTCTCCGGCGAGTGGAAGGTGACCAGGTGGGCCAGCAGGGCTCGGGCGAGGGCCAGGATCTCGGGACGGTCACCGGCCAGGGTGACCCGCTGGAACGAGCGTAGCGACACCGCCACCGGTAGCCCGCCGACGGTCGCGTAGGTGCGGATGAAGTGCCGCAGCGAGGTCGATGCCACCGGATCGAGGTCCTCCAGCGGGGCGGTCTGCGGCGCCCGCAGCGCGGTGGCCAGCCGCTGCGGTCCGGTGCCGACCCGGACCCGGCCGAAGTCGGGATCGGTGCGGGCCCGTTCCCAGAGCCGCTCGGTGCCGGCGAACGACCACAGGTCGGCCGGGTCCGGCAGGGCCGCCAGGGCCGCCTCCCGTTGGCGGACCGCCACCTCACGGACCTGGCCGCGCAGGCCGCCCAGGTAACGTAGGTAGTCGCGTCGTTCGTCGTTGATCTGCGCCTTCTTCGAGGCACCACCGCGGGACAGGCCCATGGCCAGCATGCCGACCATGGCGCTGAGGTACAGGGCGCCGAAGATCCAGGTCATCGCCCCGCCGGAGCGCCCGATGTAGACGAACGACATGGCGCCCATGCCGAGCATCATCGGCAGCATGAACATCAGCTGCATGCCGACCTGGCTGGACCCGCGGGGCAGGGCGGGCGGGGACTGCAGCATGATCTCGCCGCGTGGCGGTTCGGGCAGTACAGCCCGGCGGCGGCGGAAGGTGTCGGCGGACATCCGGCGGTGCCTCCTCGGCCCGAGGAATCGGAACCAGTGGTCACTTTGACTGAGCGGATCGTGGGTAGTTTTGCCGTTCAAGGGCGCGCGCGCACCAACCTACGATGACCCGCGACCATCCGGGAACCGCCTCAGCGCGGTCGAATTGCCCGGCCCCGGCGTGGACGATCTGGCGGGAAGGTGCGAACCATGACGACAGGCTCGTCGTACAACGTGCGGCCGGACGCCGTACGTGGAGTGGTCGGCAACGTCGTCGGCATTCTGCTCCAGGCGTACAGCACGGTGGTCGAGTTGGAGCGGCTGACCCTCCCACCGACGTCGTTCGCGAAGCTGGGCTCGCCGGTCGCGTCGGCGAACATCGCGATGCAGGGGCAGGTCGTCGGCACCATGCGGACGCTGCTGCAACTGCTACAGGAGGTCAACGACCTGGTACACCGCAGCGCCAACGACTACGACGAGGCGGACCGGGCGGTCGCCGCCGCGCTGGGCGGGGGATCCACCGGCTCGGGTGCGGCACCCAGCGCCGCCCTCGCCGGCTACGCGATCAACGACAGCGCGGGCGCGGCGGGTGAGCCGGGATCGGTCGGCAACATCCTGGACTACCTGGGCCGCGCGGGGCTCGGTGAGCTTTCGTCGCGGCCCCTGACCGAGGCGACCTTCCGCAACGCGGGGGACTTCGCCGACTGGCTCGACCGCGGCCCGGCCAACCAGGAACGCGTCGGCCTGCTGGCGGTCTACTCGGGCAGCGGGCGGGACGTCTCCGGCCTGGTGCACCCGGGCGACGTGGTGGTCGTGCAGCCCGCCGGCGACGGCGCCCCGGTGATCGGGGTCGCCGGTGCGGGCGGCCAGCTCTACAACCATGGAGCGGTGGGCTCGGCGGCGGAGTCCGGACGCGTCCGGGTCTACCGCCCGATGACGGATGCGACCCCGCTGTGGTGAGCCCTGACGACCTGAAGCCGAGAGAGGTGCGTCGTGTTTGACATCCCCAACTCGGGCGCGATGGACGCCGCCGCCGGCGGTCGTGGGCCCGGTACCGTCGCGCTGCCCACGATCGTGGGTGGCAACCCGCAGGCGATCCTCGCCCACGCCGCGGCGTTGACCGCGCGGGTGACCCGGCTGGTCACTCTCCTGGCCGACCTGGAGCGGGCCCGCGACCAGCTGCGTGAGGTGTGGTCCGCCGACTCGGCGAGCGACTCCGTGGTGCAGAAGCTCAGCAGGTCCTTCGCCAGCTTCCAGCAGATCATCGAGACCGTGTACGCCGGCATCCGGGAACTCGAGGGTGCCGCCGCGCAGTTGACCACCGCGCAGGGGGGCTACCGGGCGGTGGTCAGCGCGGTCAACCCGACGGTGGCCGCGCTGATGTCCAACCCGTACACCCAGGCGGCAGGTCGGGCCCTGGCGGTCAGCACCACCGGAATCCTCAAGGCGTTCCTCACCGGTATCGGTGGCATCCTCACCGCCATCGGGGTGACCAACCTCGGCCAGATCCTGACCGGTCTGGCCACCATCGTCGGCCAGGTCGAGCAGTTGTTCTCGAAGAACAACGGCGGCGGTGCGGCGTCCGCCCCGGCGCTGCCGGCCGGCAGCGCGGGCAACCCCGTGCTCGCGCCGCCACCGATGGCCAGCGTCGCCACCGGCGCGGGCCAGGCGGCCCTGGGCGGCGGCTACGGCATGCCGTCGTTCACCGGCGCGGGCTATCCGGCCGGCGGTTCGATGAGCAGCTACGTCCCGTCGGCGCTCGGCACCGACCAGTGGGTCGCGGTCCAACCCGGTCAGTCCTCGCTTCCCTCCGGTGGCACGCCGGTGACGACCACGCCCACCGGTCCGGTGCAGATCCTGCCGATCCCACCGGCCGCGTCGGATGACGGGCCGCCGTCGTCGGCGCCGTCCGGGCCCTCCGCCGACGGCGACGACGACGTGACGATCACGGCCAGCAAGGGCGACATGACGCTGACCGTCGAGGTGCCGGTGGACACCGGACGCGCGTTCGACATCGAGGTCACCGCCAGCTCCGGTGGGCAGACCGTCAACGCCGACATCAGCGTCGGTGCCGACGGCTCGGTCAAGGTGGACTGACCGGTGACCGGCGTCTCTCCCGTCCTGGTCGGCCACACCGTGAATCTGTCGGGTGCGCTCTCCTGGCTGCTCGACCGGTACGCCACGGTGCTCGCCGAATACCGCCGGCAGATGACCGGCGACCCGGCCGGGCTGCGGACCGTGGCCCACTCCTACCTGACGATCGCCGACCAGGCAGCGGGCGTCTCCGGCGAGCTGGTCCGGCGCCGCAGCGGGCTCGCGGCGCACTGGCACGGCTCGGCGTACGACGCGTTCGGCGCCGCCGCCGGCCGGGTCACCACCGGGCTGGACGGCACCGAGGCGCGGCTGCGCCGGCACGCCGCCGCGCTGGAACGCGCAGCCGGCGGACTGGAGGCCGCCGCCAGCACCGCCGACACGGTCATCGCCCGGTTCCGGGCCAACGCTCAGCTCCTGGTGGCCGCCGCCGGGGCGGTGCCGAGCAGCCAGGTCTCCGCTCTGCTCGGCCACGCCCGTAACGTCGGTGAGCAGGCGTTGAGCGCGATGCGCGGAGTGTGGGACCGGCTCGGTGCGGTGCTGGCGCAGGTCGCCACCGAGCTCGGCGGGCCGCATCCGGTGGGCGCCGCCGGTCCGGCCGCCGCGGCCGGCGCCGACGGACGTCTCGCGGGAGAGACGGCACGGGCCGCGCTCGCCGGAGACGCCTCGCCTGCGCAGTTCCGCCAGAGCATGGCGCAACTCGCCGTGATCACCGACCGGGTACGCACCGGCCAACCACCGTCCGCCGCGGACAAGGCATTCCTGACCTCGTTCTACGGCGCGCTCGGCGACCGGGTATTCGACCTGCCGGGCTACGTCAACGCCACCGAGCACCGCTACCACACCAGTCTGTTCGGCATCTTCGGCGAGACCGCCCCGGGCTTCGCCCCAGCCGACCGGCAGGCGATGTTGCGGACCGTCGGCAACGGCATCCTGACCCTGTCGCAGGACCCGGCCGACCTGCCCGCCGCGATCCGCGATCTCGTGCACACCAGGGCGGCCACCGAGACCAACATCGGCACCAACTCGTTCGGCTTCACCCACGAGGTGCCGTCGACGCCGGGCCGTGCGCCGCTGACCGGGACGCTCGGCGAGACGGTCTACACCAACCGGCTCGACGTGCCCCGCTACGCCCAGTGGGAGGCGTTGTCCCAGCTGACCGGCGCGGCCGACCGGGACGTCGTCGCCGGCGCCGACTATTCCGCCGCGGTGACCCGTCGGGTCGGTGAGATCGCCGAGGTGACCCAGCGACTCGACGACGTCTCCCGGCACAGCCCCGACCAGCCCGGGTACCACGTGTCGACCAACGACGCGGTGCTCTGGGACAAGCCCCGGGTGGATGCGACGTTGACCACGCTGCTCGACGTGTCCACCCGGAACCACGCCGCCGACGCGGCGCTGGCCGGCGACGGCGAGACACTGCGCCGACTGGCCGGCTTCGCGTGGGCGGACGACGGAAGCACCGCGGGCCGGGTCGTCGACTGGATCGGTGCCGCAACGGCCGATCCCGCCGAGCACGACCTGGCCCGCGGTGCCTACGTCAACCTCGCCCAGACGATGACCGACCCGGCGTCGTACCCGCAGACCCTGGCCGCGATGCGGGAGAACCCGCACTTCGCCGAGGCGATCGCCCGGGCCACCGTGCCGAACATGGACCTGTACGCCCAGCCGCTCGACGGACTGGACACCGATCCGGCGGCGCAGCGCCTGGGCAGCACCGACGCCCGACACATGCTGATGCTCGGTCAGGTCACCCAGGACGGCCGCGACGAGATCAGCGTGGCCGCCGACCTGTACCAGGAGTACGTGCTGCGCCAGGCCGACGCCGGCACGATCCCGATGGAACAGGCGGGCCGGTACGCCGGCAACGTCGACGGCCTGACCAACGCCGCAGCCGCCAACGCGATCTGGTACGCCAACGTGCAGGACGCCGAGCAGGCCACCCGTACGGCCCAGGAGGCGTACGCCCGACAGGTGGCGATCGCCAACGCGGTCAAGGACGTGGTCGGGTTCGGTGTCGGCAAGGTGCCGCAGGTCGGCGACTTCGCCGGCTTCGCCTTCGGGCAGGCGGCCGACGCCGTCAGCGGTGCCCTGCAGGCACCCGTCCCGGTGCACCCGCAGAGCCTGCCCACCGACGTGTTCCACCACCCGCAGCTCACCGGCAACGGGACCGTCCACACGGCGGCCGGCGACCTCGCCAGTTCCGAGCTGCGCAACGGCGGATCGGCCCCGACCGTACCGGTCGGGGCGCTGCACGGCGCGGGCGCGGAGGAGGCCGTACGGTGGGCCCGAGCCGACCCGGGCCGGGCCGACTACATGGACGCCTACACCACCGCCGCGCAGTACGTATACCTCGCAAACCTTGCGACCCATACCCGTGAGTCGATCCAATACGACGTGCAGGGACGGCGGCCGTAGCCCGTTGGTGGGCCACGGCGCCGCGAGGTGGCGGTGACACCGGAAGGAAGACGACAGATGGAACCGGCGATCGAGGATCTGCTCGCCCAGGTGCGTGAACAGCAACAGCGGATCGAGGAGATCCAGCGCTCGGTGGCGACGATGCAGCTGACCGGGTACGCCGGCAACGGTGACGTCACCGTGAAGCTCAGGGGCGACGGCCGGTTCACCGAGGTGACCATCGACCCGCAGGTGCTGCGTCGCTACGACGCGGACACCCTCGGTCAACTCGTGCTGGAGGCGGTGAACGACGGCCTGGCCAAGCTGGCGGCGGCGAACGAGGCGAGGTACGCCCCGCTGCTCGGCGAGGCGCAGCAGTGACCACTGCGATCGCCCCTCGACGGGTCACCGTGGTAGCTCCCCACGCCCGTCTCGACGTGTCGTTGCCGATCCAGAGCACGGTGGCGGAGCTGCTTCCGCAACTGGTCCGGCTGCTGGCCACCGACGCCGACCGGGCCGGCGGCATCGGCTGGGAACTGCGTCGCTTCGGTGGGCCGCCGCTGGACGGCGCGGTCACCGTCAGCGGCGCCGGGGTGCGCGACGGCGAGGTGCTCTACCTGGGCACCGTCGACCGCCGGGCCACCCCGATGATCTTCGACGACGTGGTGGACGCCATCGCGAGCGCCGCCGCGGACCGGCCCGGAGTGTGGCGGCCGGCGGCGTCCCGGAAGGTCGGCGGTGCGGTCGCCGCGCTGGCCTTCACCGCAGTGGCGGTCGCGGTCGGCCTGAGCGGGCTGGCCGCGTCGACCGTCGCCCTGCTCGCCGGCACCCTGGCCCTGGCGCTGCTACTCGCCGGCGGAGCGTTGGCACGGGCGTTCGGCGAGCGAGGTCTGGGCGCGGCGGTGGCCGCCGGCGGCGTACCGGCCGCGATGATCGGTGGGCTGGCGGCGATCGGCGGTCCGGGCGCGGCGATGGAGCTGACCCCGAGTCGACTGGCGCTGGCCGGCGCGGCGGTCACCCTCTACACGGCGCTGGCCGCCGTGGTGGTGGCGGAGCAGCGGTTCGTCGCCGCCGCGGTGGCTGCCGCGGTCGGTAGTCTCAGCGCGCTCGCCAACCTGCTCACCGCCTCCTCGCCCGCCTCGGTCGCGGCGGTCACCTGTTGCGTGGTGGTGGTGGCCGGTCCGGCGCTGCCGATGCTCGCTCTTCGGCTCGGCCGGCTGCCGCTGCCCGGGGTGCCAACCGACATAGAGGCGTTCCGCGGGGACGAGCGGCCCACGCTCGGGCCGGAGGTGGTCGCGGACACCGAGGCCGCTGAGCGGATCCTCACCGGTCTGCTCTCCGGCCTGGCGGTCATCGTGGCCGGTTGCGCCGGGATCCTGCTGTGGAGCGGTGGTCGCTGGGCGTGGGCGTTGGCTGGCCTGGCCGGCGTGGGGCTGTTGCTCCGCGCCCGCGCCTACGCCGGCGTCGGCCAGCGGGCCGCCCTGTTGCTGGCCGGTGCCGCGTCGGTGCTCGGCCTGACGGCTCGGGTGAGCCTGGCCGGCGGGCCCGGAACGCGGCTGTTCCTCGCCGGGCTGCTCCTGGTGACCGGAGTGGTCTGCGGGACGTACGCGGTCCGGGCCGCCGCCAAGACACCATCTCCGTACTGGGGCCGGCTGCTCGACGTGGTCGAGTTTCTGGCGCTGGTCAGTCTGGTGCCGGTGGCGGGCGCGGTGCTCGGCATCTACGGCGCGGCACGCGCATGGGGCGGCTAACCCACTGGCAGGCCAGCCAGGGGCAGCGTGGCCCAGGCCGCCTCGGCATGTGCCCCGTCCAGTGGGACCAGGTCCCGGTCCAACCCGGCGGTGGCCTTTCCGACCGCCTCGGCGACCGCCTCCCGGGACGGCCCGGCGGGAACCCCGAGCCGGATCAGCGCCGTGCTGCGGGTACCGCCGCCGCGTTGCCGGTCCCACCGCACCGACACGGCGCTGACCAGCGCCGGTGTGTCGGCGTGCCGGCGAAGCAGCGTGGCCACGTCGCTCAGGCTCCGGGGGGCTCGGCGTGGCCGGAAGCAGACCTGGTGCAGCATGCCCAGCGACCAGTAGTGCCAGGTCTCGGTGCCCGGATCGTCCGCACGCCGTGGATCGACACCGAGTACGGCGGCCCCCGCGTCGCGCAGCTGCCCGCCGTCGAGCGTGGTGACCTGATGCCCACCGGCGCGCAGCTCGTCGGCGAGCCGCAGCGCGGCGATGCCCGCGGCGCGTACCGCACCGATCCCGCCGCCGCCGCGGGCCCGCACCGCCCGGCTGGCCAGCTCGGGGTCGAACCGGATGGCGACCCAGCGCGCCGCGTTGCCGGTGCCGGACGAGGTCCAGTCGACCACCTGCGCGCCGGCCAGCGGCAGATCGGGGTCGCCGTAGCGGGACAGCAGCCGGCGCAGCAGATCGTCGAGGTCACCGTCGGATTCGACGCGCAGCAGCGCGCTCCACGAACGGCCGTCACCGGCCAGCCCGATCCGGTTACCCGCCCGGTCCGCTTCGGTCCGGGTCCGCAGGTTGGGCAGGGCCGGCAGGGCACGCCCGGCGCGGCGCCGGAAGCGGTGCCGGACCACCACCCAGTCGGACAGCCACCGGCCGCGCCAGCGCACCCCGGTGGCGAGCACCACGCCCGCCGCCGCCGCGGTGAGTGTGCCACCGACCACACCGGACGGTCCGCCGGCCGCGACCGCGCTCAGCACCGCGGTCTGCCAGAGCATCAGCCGACCGACGCCGAGCCCGCGCAGTGTGCGCGGTCCCGCCGGCGGCACGGGCAACGGCGACGCAGCCCGCTGCCGTGCGGAATCGCGGGGCGGTGCGGTGGCCGGTGCGGTTGGCGGCATGGCTCGGCTCCCTGGGCTCGATCTTGTCGGCGATCCGTACCTTGTATCCGTAGTTCTAGTGCACCGGGCGTGCAACGCACCATGGCGGGGACGAACTGATGTGGACACAGCGCGACCAAGTGCAGGCGTACCAGTTTCTCCGCCGCCGGCTCGTCTCGGCGTTGCAGGTCGGTGACGCCAATCACCCGGTGTCGCCGAGCCGCCGCCTGGTCATCGGGTGTGCGCTGGGCGCGGCCGTCGCCCTGCTGGTCACCGCCGGCTTCGGTGTGTACGGCTTCCTCCGGCCCGGCGCGAACACCGACTGGCGCAAGCCCGGCCAGGTGGTGCTCGACAAGGACACCGGAGCGGCGTACGTGATGGGCGCCGACGGGTTGCTGCACCCGATGCTCAACTACGCCTCCGCGCGGCTGCTCGCGGGCGGTGACGGCACCGCCACCAGCCGGGTGTCGAGCAAGTCGCTGGCGCAGGCGCCGCGCGGCGTCCCGCTCGGGATTCCCGGCGCGCCGCCGTCGTTGCCGGGCCGGGATCGGCTCCTGACCGGACCCTTCACCGTCTGTGCGCGGTCGGCCGACGGTCGGCCGGCGGGCACCGCGCCGGTCACCACGGCGCTGGCCGGGGTCCCGCCGGTGGGCGGCGAGGTCGACCCGGCAACCGCGTTGCTGGTCGCCGGCCCGGACGGCACCGAGCACGCGGTGGTGGCCGGGCTTCGGCACCGGATCACCGACCCGGCCACCGCGGTTGCCCTCGGCTACGACGCGGTACGCCCGCTGCCGGTCAGCGCGGCCTGGCTGAACGCGGTGGTCGCCGGCCCCGACCTGCGACTGGTCACCGTGGCCGGGGTGGGCGCTGCCGGGCCTCGGGTCGGTGACCGGAGCACTCGGGTCGGCCAGGTACTCGCCGCCACGACCGTCGGTACCGAGCCCCGCTACTACCTGGTCCACGCCGACGGGCTGCTGCCGATCGGGCAGACCGAGGCGGCGCTGGTGCTCGGCAACCCTGCCAACCGGGCGGCCTACCCGGAGGGCGCGGCGCGCGAGATTCCGGTGACGCCGGCCGACGTGGCGCAGTCGCGGCCGGTGGCCGGGAAGGCCACCGACTATCCGGCCCGACTCGCCCCGCCGGCCGAGGTGCCCGAGGAAGGGGCCGCGGTGTGCGCCACGGTCGACGACGATCGGGCGGTGGTCAGGCTGGGCGCCGGCACCGGGGTACCGGCCGGGGCGAAGCCGTTGGCAGCCGGTGGTGGCACGCGAGCCGACGCGGTGTTCGTGCCGGCCGGCCGGGCCGCGGTGGTCCGGGAGCAATCCACACCGCAGGCCGCCCTGGGCACCGTCTTCCTCCTCACCGACCAGGGCGTCCGGTATCCGGTACCGAACGACGACGCGCTGAAGAGGCTCGGATACGGGACGGTTCGACCCACGCCGGTGCCACCGACCGTGCTGGCCCTGTTCCCGGTCGGCCCGGTGCTGGACCCGGCCGCCGCCGGCCGGCCGGTCATGCAGGCTGCCACCACCCCGGTCATCGGCGCGGGTGAGCCCCGGTGACCGGCGTGCCGACGATCGAGGTGTCGGTGGTGGAGGACCACCCCCTCTATCGGGCCGCGCTGGTCCGGGCGCTCGCGGACGCACCGGATGTCCAGGTCAGGGTGACCGCCAGGTCGGTGGAGGAGTTCGCGGCGTACCGGCAGCCCGGCGGTGGGGTGACGATCCTCGATCTACGGCTGCCGGGGGTACGCGACGCGGCGGCGGTGGTCGCGGTCACCGAGATGGGCCACCGGGTGCTGGTGGTGTCCGCGCACGGCGATCAGGCCGACGTGCTCGGGGCGATCGCCGCCGGGGCGCGTGGCTACCTGACCAAGGACGCCGATGCCGACGAGATACTCCGGGCGGTACGGGAGATCGCCGCCGGCAACACCTACGTGTCGCCGACCCTGGCCTCGATCCTGCTGGACTCGTCCCGGGGGCGGCAGCCGCTGCACCGGGTGCCGTTGTCCGACCGGGAACGTCAGGTGCTGTCACTGCTGGCAGCCGGCGAGCGGGACCAGGACATCGCGGAGGCGTTGTCGATCAGCGTCCGTACCGTCCGGTCCCACCTCGACCGGATCCGGGAGAAGACGGGACGTCGTCGGCGGCCGGAGCTGACCCGGCTGGCGATCGAGGAGGGCATTGCCGCGCCCGCACAGAACCGCTGAGCGCACGGTGGGGCACCGTGCCAGTGATCATCCGGTCGTCGAGACCTCTCCGCCGATTCCGGTCTCGTTGCCGTCGCTGTCGTGGAAGACGTACTTCCAGACCGAGTCGTGCCTCTCAACGTCGACCGGCTCCAGGCCCCGCCCGGAGATCCTCGCGATCTCGGCGACCGGGTCGTCGACCCAGATCATGCTGACAGCTCCGCCGGCCCGGTCGGGATCCTGGATGATGTACACGTACCGACCCTCGGCCAACTGCCAGACCGCCTCGATCTCGTTCGGATAGAAGGTCGGTTCAGCACCGAGCAGCCGCTTGTACCATTCCAGGGCGCTGTCATAGTCGCGCACCGGGATGCCCGCGAACACTCCTACCGCCATCTCTGTCTCCTCAGCGATGTCGAGCCCGACCGGTGCCGGGCCCTGAAGGACAGATCGGACCCGGCAGCGAACTTGAGGGGGTCGACCCGATCGCCTTCGGACGGGTCCCGCGCCCAGGTTACTCCTTGTAGTGGCAGTGTGCGCGGTGCTGGCCGGCGCACTCAGCGCATCGCAGTTGCGCACCCTTGGTGGAGGTCGGCGTGCCCGAGTCAATGGCCGCGGGCGATCCACTCGTCCGAGTGCGGGACGTTCGCTATCACGCTTCCCCGCGCCGACCAGCAGACGGAACAGGAGAGGAGTCAGGTCCAGTTCGGTCGGCGGTATCCCGCCCGGTAGCACCGCCGGCCCCACGGGTTCAGCCGTCCAGCCCCGCCTGCCCACCACCCCGGCGCTGTCGGACAGCGGGGCGGTGGGACGCTCAGGCCGGCTCGGTCACACCGCCCGGCTGCGGGGTCAGCCCTGGCGGCGGTTCCAGGGGCCGGTGACGGCGTACGTGATGCCCGGGTTGTAGACGTTGAAGAACATGGTCCGGCCGTCGGCGGAGAACGCCGCTCCGGCCAGCTCGCCGTACTCCGGCTCCCCCACGGTGCCGACGTTGACCCGGTTACGCGCCAGAACGAACACCTCGCCGTCGGCGGTCGTACCGAGGATGTGCTGGTCCCCGATCCCGTCCTCGCACATCATCAGGCCCCCGTACGGCGACATGCAGATGTTGTCCGGGGAGTCGAACTCCGGGTTCTCCGGCGCCGGCGTCGGACGGGTGAAGATGGTCTCCAGCCGCAACCTGTTGGCTCGCGGGTCGTACCGCCAGACCTGGCCGTAGTGGTCGCGGGCCGAGCCCAGCTCACGCCGGGCGAACGACGAGACGAAGTAGGCACAGCCGTCCTTCTCCCCCCACCAGGCGCCCTCGATCTTGTACCCACCCGTGATCGGCTTGCGGTAGTCCTGGGCACGGACCGACTCCGTCGTCGCCAGCGGGTCCGGCACGTCAAGCCACTCGACGCCGGAGAAGGACGTGCCCGCCTCGGTCACCACCGACAGGTCCGGCAGGTCCGGGACGTGCAGAGCCTGCAGCACACCGCCTGCCCGCAGGCTCCCGTGGCCGCCGAGCGGCCGGTTCGGCAGGAAGCGGTAGAAGCTGCCCAGCGGCGCCACGAACGCGTCCTCGGTCTCGTAGACGATGCCGGTGTGCGGGTCGACCGCGACCGCCTCGTGCTGGAACCGGCCCATCGCGGTCAGCGGTGTCGGATCCGTGTTGCGAGCACTGTCGTACGGGTCGACCTCGAAGACGAATCCGTGGTCCTTCGTGTACCCGCGGGTCCCCGCCTTGTCTTCGGTCTCCTCACAGGTCAGCCAGGTGTGCCACGGCGTCCGGCCGCCGGAACAGTTGATGGCCGTGCCGCCCAGGCTGACGTGCTCAGAGACGGCGCGGTTCGCTGCGTCGACGGCGATTGTGCTGGTCCCACCGCCGGCGGCCGGGTCGTACGTACGTTCCGGCGGAGCCACGACCGTGACCTTCGCGGTCGGCGAGCACTCGTGGTTGCGGACCAGGCGGGTACCGCGCGCCTCGCCGGCGAACGCACCCATGCCGTCGAACCGGCTCGGCACGATGCCACCGTCCGGCCGGACGGTGCCTTCGCGCGACAGCACTGTGTAGCGGAAGCCCACCGGCAGGTCGAGCATGCCGGCCGGGTCAGGCACCAGTGGACCGTACCCGATCTCCGGGCCGGACACCCCCAGCGCGGGTGCCGCCGTGAACAGGGCGTCGACCGAACCGACCACGGCCACAGCAAGACCAGCTCCGGCCGAGCGAGACAGGAACTGGCGGCGAGACATAGACACGGACAAGCCTCCTAGACCTCACGGACGGCTGCGGGCCAACCGACCTCGACCCGTACCGCTCGATCCACTACGTCACATCCCGCCTCAGCCGTCAAGATACTGATCGATCTGACGTGCCCAGCGATCAGCAGACTCGGCCTCCGCCTCGTCGACGTCGTCGCCAACGACTCTGACCCCGGCCACCGCCCAAACCGAACGGCATTGGGGCTACTATCCGCTCATGCCCGGTCCCCGTGCCGCATTCCTGTCCGGCGCGACCGCTTTGACGGCGGCCGTTTTCGCCCTCGCGGCCTGCGGCGGCAACGAGCTGCCCGCTGCCTCCGGCGGTGGAACCGCGGCGTCGAGCGCAGCGGCGCAGCCGACAACCTCGGGCACTGTCGGCCCGGCGGCCAGCGATGGGACGAACGCCGCAGTCCCGGAGACGATTTCGTTCACCGGCCGGACGATCGACGGTGGGGTCTTCTCGGGCAGCAGCCTCGCTGGCAAGCCTGTGGTGCTGTGGTTCTGGGCGGCCTGGTGCACCCGCTGCCGTGCGGTTGCCGACGAGGTTGCCGCCGTGCAGCGGGAAAACGTCGGCCGAGTCAACGTGGTCGGCGTGGCCGGGCTCGGCAGCGGCGACGAGGCGATGCGACGGTTTGCGAAGGAAACCGGGATCGAGGGCTTCCCCAACCTGGCCGACGACGGCGGCCAGGTGTGGCGCCGCTTCGAGGTGACCAGTCAGGAACAATACGTGCTACTCGATTCCGCCGGCACCGTCGTGCACTCGGGACCGCTGTCCCAGTCGGACCTGCGCAGGCGGGTCGCTGGGCTGAGCTGACCATGCCGGACACGCCATACGGCCTCGCCGTTGGGGCCGGGCTGCTGGCCGCAGTCAACCCGTGCGGGTTCGCACTGCTACCCGCGTACCTGTCGGTGTTGGTGCTCGGTGACGAGCCGGCAGCCGAGCGGGGCCAGTTCGCACCGATCGGCCGGGCGGTCGCGCTGACCGGCGCGATGACACTTGGGTTCGTCGCGGTGTTCGGCGCGTTCGGGCTGCTCGCCGCCCCCGTGGCGGACACGGTCGCCCGTCACCTGCCCTGGGCATCGATACTGATCGGTCTCGCTCTGGTGGCGGCCGGCTGCTGGCTACTGGCCGGACGCCAGTTGCCTACCTTTACCCCGAAGGTGGCGACCGGACCGGCGGTCCGCCGACGGTTCGGCTCGATGGTGCTGTTCGGCATGGCCTACGCGATCGCCTCGCTCGGCTGCACCATCGGCCCTTTCCTGGCCATCGTGGCCGCCGGCTTCCGTGCCGGGTCGGCGCTGTCGGGCATCGGCCTCTTCGTGGCGTACGCGATGGGCATGGGACTCGCGGTAGGGGCCGCTGCACTGGCCGTCGCGTTGGCCCGCGATTCACTGGTGCGCCGCACCCGCCGGGCCGCCCCGCTGCTCGGACGTGCCACCGGCCTGCTGCTGATGGTCACCGGTGGATATGTGGCCTGGTACGGCTGGTACGAGGTGCGGGTCTTGACCGGTCGGGGTGACGCGGACGACCCAGTCATCGCCGCGGCCAGCGCCGTTCAGACAGCGCTCAGCGGCTGGCTGGCGGGTCTGGGCCCGTGGACCGTCGCCGCGGCGGCACTGGTGCTGCTTGCCCTGGCCGCCGGCGTGACGCTGACGCGCCGGCACCGAACTCCGACCCGGCAGGGCCGTCGCCCATCCAACTGAGGTGCGGGACGGAGCGCCGGTGACTCGCCCTACCGGAGCGCGGGTTGGCGTCGCCGGGCGGTGTGCCGTAGCGCCGACGCCGAGCGGATCCCCGGCCTCGTCACCCGGCTCGCAGAAGCGAGTCGCGTCGATGCCACCCCGTCCGGGCCACGGCGGTGCTGGAATCACGGGTCGTACGCCGCGGGCCAACACTGGGCGCACTCCGCCGTGAGGGGGAAATCGTTCTCGAGAAGGACGCGAGCAGTTGGTGCTGCCGGACAGCCGACGACCGTCAGGTCGGGGGCGTGAAAAAATCGGCCGCGACGAATCGCTGTGGCTGCAGGTGGATGGAAACCGCCGGCGTTGGTACCGGTACGAAGTCGATGCCTAGACTAGGACCGGCACCACAGCAGCAGTTGGAAGGGGTCCTCCTCGCCGCAGGTGAGCCAGGTGCCGTCTCCGAGCGCCATCGGGTCCTCCGATACGGGTATCGGGTACTCCACCTGGCCGAGCACATCCCCCCGCGTCGTGTCGATCAGCCAGTGCCGCGGTTGTCCGTGTCCCTCGATGGTGCTCGCGATGACCGTGTGCTCGTCGACGAAGCCGCACTGGTAGCCCCAAAAGGGCTCCTCCTCGACATCCGACGGTGCTTGAGGATGCGGGGGAATCTGGTGGTCGGCGACCTCGTGCGTCACCGCGCCGTCGGGAAGACGGTGGATTGCCGGCTGCCTCCCCCAGTGCGCGATCGTGAGGAACCGCGTCCCGCAGGGGCTGACATCGACGAGACAGCGGTCGTCGTCACTGATGCGGGTGACGGTGATTCGAGTGCCGTCCCACCGGCCCCACCGCAGCGGCGAACCGTCCTGGCCCTCGCCGACGCGCAGGCCCATCTGACCGGGGTCGGGGTGAGGGACGTGCTGAGAGCCGGCGGCCCCGGTGTCCGTCGAGGCCCGTCCCAGGATACGACCGTCGCCGGCGTCGAATACGAGCCACTCCTCGTCGAGCGCCGACTCGCCGTCATGCGGCAGCGGGGTGCGTACGTGCGCCCAAACCGTCGAGCCGTCCGCACTGATCCCGCACGAGCCATGGTCGGGATGGCGGTGCCCGTGGTCGATTCCCGCGTACTCCTCGTAGGAGTCGTGCCATGACAAGCAGGACGAGCCCCAGCAGGCGTGCCGCACCCGCCAGCGCAACGCGCCGGCGGCGTCGACCGCGTGCAACGCGTGCTGACCGCTGAAGACCGCCAGGTCGAGGGTCGGGCTCACCGCATCGACTCCGCCCGCCCCGCGCGGCCATGGCGCGGGAAACCGGGCGGCGGGAGCATCCTCACCGGCGACGAGCCGGTCGATGTCGTACGCCAACAGTTCGTCGTCTCGGCGGATCACCACGAGCCGGCGATGCGGCCACCGTTGGACGGCGGGCGTATCCACCGTGCGAGGGGTATCGGGCACGCGAGGGGCGTTCGCCGGCACGCGGAAAGACGCCACAAGGCGAGGGACGAAGAGCACCTGATCATCCTGCCAGGATTCGCCCAATGCCAGGAGGACAGTGACACCTCGTGATCACATTCCGCTGGCCCCCACCGAAAACTCACCGAAACGGCCACCGCACATTTGCACAGCAATTTTCATCGTGCGTAGCGGTCTGCTTCGGCGCGGTGCAGAACGAGGATGGCTTGCACGATCTTGGTGGCTCGGCTTGGGCAGCAGCGCAGCTTGACCAGGATCTTCCAGGTCTTGAGGGTGGCGATCGTGCGTTCGCCACGGTGCGGATCTTCGCGTGCGCCCGGTTCACGGCCGTCTGCCGGCGTGACAGCTTCGGCCGGAAGCGGCGCCGTTTGAACGGCGTGCGCACGCTGCCGCGGGCGCCTTGGTAGCCCTTGTCCGCGAAGGTCATCACGTCAGGCGCCGCCATCGGGATCGGCGCTGCTGGCGGTGGGTGCCGGATGCGGTCGACGAGGTGGTTGTGGGTCCGGCTCGACAACGGAATCGTGGCGGGGTAGGACAGCATGGTGAGGCTCCCGGTCGGGGCTTCGGGTCTTGGTCGACAGCTGTCCTACCTGGAGCTTCGCACCCATCGACCACGGGGTCTGCCACACCCGCCCTGAGCTGCACGATCAGCTTGGAAAAGGCTCGGTGTTTGACAATCCGACCATCGAACCGAGGAGGGGCTCGTGGGCGGGTGTCGGCCTGACGTCGAGGGTCAAGGGCGAAGGTTCAGCGTCCGTGAACCTAGGATGGCGGGGTGATCCGGCTCCGGATGGGTCTGGCTGATGTGGCGAGGATGCGGTTTGCGCTCTCGCCTCTCGCCGAGGTGATCGAGAGCCTGTACCAGTTGTCGTCGGGGCGGGTGTCGCCGCTGCACCAGGGCTGGTTGGAGGCGACGCGGCACGGCCTGCGTGGTGTGGACATGGAGCTGCTGGGCGCGGTGGTGCCTGCGAGCGCGTACGTGGCGGATTTCCTGTTCGTGGCGGCCACCGACGCCGGCACCATCGACGACCAGCTGCGGTTGGTTGCCGAGTCGCCCGCGGCGGAAGTCCGTGCCGACCTGGCGGCGGTGTGGGGTCGGGAGCCGATGCCAGCGCCGGCGCGGGCGTTGGCTGCCGAAGGGGCGGCTGGTGCTCGGCGCTTGGCCGACGCGCTGTGGCGGTACTGGTCGGTGGCGATCGAGCCGCATTGGCGGGAGCTACGCGCGGTGCTGGAGGATGACGTCGCGTATCGGGCTGGCCGGCTGACCGGCGGTGGTGTCGATGCGCTGTTGTCGAGCTTGCACCCGGAGGTCAGCGTGCGGGGCGAGATCCTGCGAATCGACAAACCCCGGCACTCGGTGGACCATGACCTGGCCGGTGACGGGCTCGTGCTGGTGCCGTCGGTGTTCGTGTGGCCGAACCTGATGGTGGACAAGGGCCCCGATCGACCCGCGAGCCTCATCTATGCCTCCCGAGGAGTCGGCACGTTGTGGGGAGGCGACTCCCGAGATGCCGACGACGCGCTGGGTGCGCTGCTGGGTCACAGCCGCGCGGCAATCCTCAGCTGTCTGGCGCTGCCGAAGTCGACCACCGACCTCGCCCGTGAGCTCGGTCAAAGCGCGCCGTCGGTCAGCTTCCACCTGTCGGTGCTGCGCCGCAATGGCTTGGTGACGTCGTGGCGTTCCGGGCGCCGGGTGTTGTACCGGCGCACGCCGCTGGGCAGCGGACTGCTCGGGGCTGGTGGTTCGGGGTTCGAGCGGGGCTATCCGGATCCCGCGTGAGGTACCGACGGCGACGCTGGATTCCAGCACCATCGAATCGTTGGTGACCTCCCCGGAGGCCTGCGACGGTGAGCGGACGCACGCATTCGACGCGCTACGGTGCCCGGTTGAATCGCGACTGGGCGTTCATCACGACCTCCACCGCAAGCGTCGATTGTCGTCGATCATTCGGACCAGGAAGGCAGGAATCGTGCGGAACGAAGACACTTGTGGCTTGACTCGTCGCGGGGCCCTGCGGGCGGCCGTCACGGTCGGCGCCGTCGCAGGCCCGCTCGGGTTGGCGGTAACAAGGACATCGCCGGCGTTTGCCGAGCCCGGGGTGACGTTGCCGGCGGCCACAACGGACGTGACACCGTTCCGGCTGTCGGTGTCGGACGCCACGCTGCGCGATCTGCAGCGGCGGTTGGCGGCGGCCCGGTTGCCGGAGCGGGAAACCGTTCCCGACGGGTCGCAGGGCGTGTCGCTGGAGCGGGTACGCGACCTGGTCGAGCACTGGCAGACGCGGTATGACTGGCGTCAGGTCGAGGCGCGGCTGAACGGGTTCGGCCAGTTCCGCACCCAGATCGACGGGATCGGAATCCACTTTCTGCACGTACGCTCCCGGCACGCCAACGCCGTACCGGTGGTGTTGACCCATGGCTGGCCGGGGTCGGTGGTGGAGTTCCTCGACGTGATCGGGCCGTTGACCGATCCCACGGCGTTCGGCGGAAGCGCCGCGGACGCGTTCCATGTCGTGGTGCCGTCCCTACCGGGCTTCGGATTCTCCGACAAGCCGGCCACGTCCGGGTGGAACATCCAGCGCATTGCGGGAGCCTGGGCCGAGCTCATGTCCCGTCTCGGCTACCGTCGCTGGCTCGCTCAGGGCGGCGACCTGGGCGGCTCCGTGACGCACGAACTCGCCAAGCTCGGGCCAGCCGGACTCGCCGGGATCCACCTCAACTTCTTCCCCGTATTCCAGCCCCCGGTCAGCGACCCGCCCACGGCGCCGGAGCAGGAGGCGCTGGACAAGCTGCAGCGGTTCTTCAACGACGGCGCCGGCTTCATCTACGAGCAGTCCACGCGCCCCCAGACACTGGGGTATGCGTTGACCGACTCCCCGGTGGGGCAGGCGGCGTGGATCTACGAGAAGTTCATGGAGTGGACCGACAGCGACGGCAATCCCGAACGGGTCCTCGGCGTCGACCGGATGCTCGACGACATCATGCTGTACTGGCTGCCCGGCACTGCAGCCTCCTCGGCGCGAATCTACTGGGAGGACGCGCGGGCCGCTGGCACAGCCGACGACTTCAAGGTCCCGGTCGGGTTCACGGTCTTTCCCCGCGAGATCATCCCAACTCCGAGAATCTGGGCCGAACGCGTCTACAAGTCCAAGCTCATCTACTTCAACACGGTCGCCCGTGGTGGCCATTTCGCCGCGTTTGAACAACCAGGAATTCTTACCGAGGAGCTGCGGAGGTTCGCTCGCTTGGTCCGTTGACCCTGTGCCGTGCCACACGTGCAGGCGAACCCGTAGCATCCGCTTCCGTCATGGGCAGGGCGACAGCGCGGGGATTCGGTTTCGTGGACGCGCGCGGCCCGTTCACCGGGCACGCCGTCTGCGACGAGGTCGAGTGGAGCGGCACGTCCTACCCGGTCGGCGAGTCGTACCACCCGAACCGGAACGGACACCTCGGGTACGCGAACATCGTCGAGACCGCGCTGCGTCTCTGACGCGCCTGACGTTCCGCGGCCCGCGGCCGGCCACCCGGCCGCAGGCCGCGCACGTGGCGTCAGGAAATGGTGGGCTCGAGCCCTGGACGGTCGTCGAACAACTGCACCCAGCGCCCGTCGAACCCGCCGTTCGCGGAGGTGTACCAGGCGCCGCGCAGCCACTCGCCGTTCTCGGTCGACCCGGCGATGTCGACCGTCCCGTCATGGTCGAAGAAGTCGTGCTGCCACCAGCACGAAGATCGCCAGAAACTGATGGATCATCCGCCCCGCCTCTCCACAGCCTCCGCCACGGCCCCGGCAAAGTCGTCAGGTGATGCCGAGCAGTGCCAGGAGGCGAGGGCTGTCGCGGGCGTGATGTCGGTTGCCGGCGGCGACGTTGGTGATGCCGGCGGTGCGTAGCACGCCGATGGCGGCGTTGCGTAGGACGGCCATGGCCTCGGGTCCGGTGCCGGTGCGGATCTGGCTGTGGTCTTCGTCGTACGTGACGTCGCGAACCAGTGGATCTTGTTTTCGATTGACCAGTGGCCGCGGATTCCTGGGGACTGCCCCGGGTTTGGTTGACTCACGGAGTTGAGCGTTTCAGGCCACGTGTGCGGGCCTGTTGATCGTCTCCGCCTACAAGTCCTACGCCTGGCGCGACGCCTACACCGAACTCGGCATCACCCCGAAGAAGACCCGCCCCTACCGACCCCAGACCAACGGCAAGGTCGAACGCTTCCACCGCACCCTCACCAACGGCTGGGCCTTCGGCCGCTTCTATTCATCCGAAACCGCCCGCCGCAAAGCCCTACCCGCCTGGCTGCATCACTACAATCACCACCGGCCCCACACCGCAACCGGCGGCAAGTGCCCATAACCAGGTTGACCAACATCCCTGGGCAGTACACCTAGGACATCGACCTCTCGGCGGTCGGGGAAGCTGATGCTCATCTGTACAGTCCCCACGCTCTCCTATCGGCCGAGTTGTCGGTTGAGCTCTTCGAGAACGTCGGTGATCTCCAGCCTGCTGGTTCCGGTCGGCATGATGCGGGTGGTGCCGTAGGCGAGTTCGACCAGAGCCGAGCGCGCGGCAGCGAGTTCGGCTGCGGACGCGTCCAGCTGATGCCAGGATGCGTTGACCGCTGGGGCAATCTCGTCGCGCAGCCGCACGGCCATGGCCCGTGCCGTGTCGGCGTCCGTGCCCGTCCGAGTGTTCCATTCGTCGTCGCCGAGGTCGTCGAGGGCGATGTCGATGGCGTTCGCCAGCAGGTGGAGCATCTGCGGGTCGCCGGCGAGTCGCACGCCGGTCGGGAGGGCCCGCACGACGGTGCGGTTGATCGCCACGTCGTCCAGGCCGACGTGGCGCTCCCCCAGCATGAACTGGACGTTCTGGCGCTGCCAGCCTCGGGCCAGTCGCAGCGCGGTCATGCCGTCGGCGCTGACGGCGTCCACGGCGGCACCACCCAGCAGAAGGGCCGCGATGACCCGCTTTTCGTTGCGTTCGACCGCGTGCATCAACGCTGTCCGCCCCCGGGCGTCGCGGGCGTCCACGTCGGCGCCGGCCTGCAGGAGCACGTCCACCGCAGCATGATCGCCGCGCCGGGCGGCCACGACGATCGCCGGTGTCGCATCGGAACGCTGTTGGTTCGCGTCCGCGCCGTAGGCAAGGAGAAGACGCAACACTGCCGGCGCGACGGGTCGCATCACCGCGGTGACAAGAGGCGCCTCCTCACTCGGCCCGGGGGCTGCCCCCGCTTCCAGCAGGACCCGGAGCGTCGCAAGAGCCGCGGGCGTCGGACGGAACGCGGTATGAGACACAGCGTCGGTCAGCACGCTCGACCTGGTGGCGGGCTCCGCCGCCAGCGCCCCACAGGAGACCAGGAACCGCACCACGTCCGTGTGCGCCTCGATCACGGCGACCCGCAGCGGCGACGCGGTGTAGGGGTCGGCGGGACCGATGCGGGCGCCGGCATCCAACAGCCGGCCGACGATTCCCCGCCGGCCAGTGCGTGCCGCATCGGCCAGCACCGACCCCCGGAACCGGCCCACCGCGACGTCCGGGTCGGCGCCGTCGGCCAGCACCTGCCCCACCGCCGCCTCGTCACCGGCCTGCACCGCCTCGATCAGCCGCTGATCGACATCGTTGTTCATCCTCCATCACCTGTCAGGTCGGTGAACGCTCGCAGCCGCAGTCGCGCTGCCACGCCGCCAACGAACCAGGCGAAGAAGTCGCTGTCCGAGCCGAGGCCCGCGCGAACCGTGTCACACCAGTCCTGCCGGTCGAGCACCGCAAGGTACTGCTGCACCAGATGGTCTCGCTGTTCGATGGTGCATCCGGATCGCTGCGGCGCCTTGTCCACCAGATGGTCAGCGATGACCGCCGCGTCGACGTACCTGTCCAGGGCCGGTGCTTGCCGACCGAGGTGAGCGGCGTGCGCGGCGAGGACGATCGGCGCTGGCGGATAGTGCTCGAGGGTCATGCCCATGCCACGGCAGCCAGTCATGATCTTCAGTAGCCGGCCGGTGTGATCGACCAGGTCGTCGTCGGCCTCGCTCCCGACGATCGCTTCGTGCAGGTGGGCTGCGGTGGCGACCTGGCCGGCGAAGTAGCCGTCGAGGACGTCGCCGTCACAGGCATGGCGTAGCAACCACTGACGGGAGGCGTAGGCACCGCCTCGGCAGAGCGCCTCGATCACGTAAACCCGTCCCCAACCGGCAACA
This sequence comes from Micromonospora sagamiensis, assembly GCF_014680085.1. Lineage (NCBI taxonomy): Bacteria > Bacillati > Actinomycetota > Actinomycetes > Micromonosporales > Micromonosporaceae > Micromonospora > Micromonospora sagamiensis. Next base: position 391,589 of record NZ_AP023438.1, read on the forward strand.
CGCCGGGCCAGCCACAACAACGCCTCTTCGCCTCCGCGGCGGCGCCGCAGCGCCTCGGCGGCCAGTGGCCCGAACCGGTGCGACAACAGACCGATGGTCTGGATCAGCGGGATGTCGTCCTCCTGCCAATCCGTGGCGAGCAGCGCCAACCCGACAGTGGCCGCGCATCGATCAGTGCTGTGCCGGACCAGCCACCGGCCGGTCTGCCGCACCCGCTGCCGGTCCGCGCGCAGCGCCGCTGCGGCGATGTGCTCGTTGTGATGGATCGGGACGTCGGCGTCGTGGAACGCGTCCACGAGTTCGGTCGGCGCCGCGTCGGCCTTGCCGAAGTGCGCGTCGAGGATGGCGGCAACGTCGGCACCCTCGAGCCGCTGGTCTTGCCGGGTCTGCCGTCGCTGCCGCCGGCGATGGAGTTCGTCGTCCGGATACGGCTCACCATCACGAGGTAGGGGCGAATCCGGATTCTGCTGATGCAGGCGCAGAGCGTATTCAAACAGGGAGATCTGGGGGCCGAGCGATCCAGACTCGGTCGTCACGCTCACCGGCGGACGGAGGACTCGATTCTCTCGATCATGGCCCGGATGATGCCAGCCCGAGCCCGCCAAGGCAAGCAACGCACGCCGTGTCAGGCACCGCCATCAACAGACAGACGGTGCGATCACTCAGCCAGCCGGGCAGATAGCATCGACATCGACAACTGTTCTCTCGTCGTCAACCTGGCAGAGATCATGCCGATGAGCTGCCCAAACTTGAAATCACCCAAGTGCGACTGGAGCACTAAGGCGGGATAGCGAGGAGGAGGGCGGCGTAGGGTCAGCGGGCGGGGACGATGGGGCCGCGGTGCAACCAGTCGATGAGGTCGGGCTCGGCCAGTTTCGCGACCCGCTCCTCGTATCGTCGCAGGTCATCTTCGTCGAGCAGGTCCCGCCACTGGCCGCTGACACCCTGGTTGAAGAACCGCTTCGGATCGCGCCACATCGCCGCGACCGGGGTCAGAGCCTCCGCCCGGCCGCGCATCGAGTCGAATGTCGCCGCCCGCACCAGATCCGGCCACCGCGACTCCGGCACCTCGATTTCGAGGCGCCCGGCGAGGAACCTCATCTGGCCTTCAAGATCTGACTTCAGATCGTCGTAGTGCAACAGCAGCACGTTAGGCCGCTCCCGCTCGGCCCAGAACCCCGACAGGTGGTGCAGCATCGACGGCAGGCCCACCTGCACATTGGTGTCCTCCAGCCAGGCCCAGAACCGGTTGTACGCGGACTCCGCAGGCGCCGGAGCCGTATCGGCGGGCTCCTGGGTCGGGCTACCGCCGGCCGCCAGCATCGCGCCGAAGGCCTCTTGGGCGACGTTCTGGAAATGGGCGTCCCAGGAGATCGCGACGTCCCGGGGATCCCGACCGACCGCGACGTAGGTCACCCCATCATGGATGGGCAGCCCGTCGATGGGCGTATGAGTCTTGATGAAACGGCGATGCCGCTGCGCCTCGTAGAACGCGAAGATGTCGTCCCGGCTGCGAGTCAACATGTCGAGCCAGTAGGTGAGGTCGTCCAGCCGTGCCGGCAGCTCCGGTGTCTGGAAGATCAACAAGGCGCAGATCGTCTGGGTCCACGTCGTCCCGCACTTCGCGGGGGTCGAAACCACGATGTCACCTTCGCGGAACGGGAAACCCTCCCACCGTCCGCTGTCCATGACCTCGTTCTGGTACCGAACCGTCGGTTGGCGCAACGGTCCTCCCTGCTCTTCGGCTCGTCCGTCCATAGTAGACCTAACCTATCGACCCGGGCGACCGTCGACCAGCCTGCGGGCCGGTGAAGGGCACGCAAGGGCTAGAAATCAAGTTAGACCCGTCGCCGCTTGTGCCCGCACTGGTACGGCCGCCCTAAGGGAGGGTGAAGCCTCCGGTCGTTGGATCGGAAACCGGGCGCGACCTCCTCGGCCCCAGGCCCAGTTGCGCGGTGAGCGCGACGCAGAGCATCAGCGCCGCGCAACACCAGAATGCCCGCGTCGCCCCCTCGGTCAGCACCCCCGGATTTGCCGGACCATCCGCGCTGTGTCCGGTGCCGCTGTACACGGTCACCGCCACTGCCAGCCCCAGGGCGGCACCTATCTGACCGGCGCACTGCACCACGCCCGCGGCGGCCCCGACCACCGTGCGGCCCACCGTTGACACGGCGGCTAGCTCGCACGACATCCAGAGGACCGGGAGGCCAGCCCCGACCAGGACGAGCCCCGGTAGCAACCTGGTCGAATACTCCGAGTCCGGGGAGAGCGACGCCAGCCACACCAGGCCCGAGCCGGTCAGGCCGCACGCGACCAGACAGGGCAGGCGCGGCCCGTACCGGCCCAACAGGTGGGAAGACCACCTTCCGACCACGATCACCCCGCCCACGACCGGTAGCAGCGCACATCCTGCGGTCCAGGCGCTGTACCCGTGTGCCTCTCTGAGGTACACACTGCTTACGAACACGACCGGACCGGTCGCCGCGGCGACGAACAGGATGCCCAGGGCACCCGTCGCCAGCGAACGATTTCTGAGCAGCACCACCGGAATCAGCGGGTGCGCAGATCGGGCCTCACATCGCAGGAACGATCCGCCCAGCACCACCGCGACGGCCAACAGCGCGCAGGTGGAGGGCCCGAACCCCTGGTCGGCGACGCTCACCATCGCGTACACCAGGGTCAGCAACGTACCAACCAGGAGCAGCGCCCCCGGAACGCCCACCGCAGCGCCCCGCGGGCACGGCTTATCACCCGGCTCCAGCCGCCGGCTCGCCATGAAGGCTCCCAGGGCGAGCGGCACATTGAGCAGGAAAGCCCAACGCCAGCTCAACTGCGTCGCTGCCAGACCGCCCGTCAGGACCCCGGCGACCGACCCGATTCCCCCGGAGGCGGCCCACAGTGCCAGTCCACTGCGCCGCTGTGCCTCCCCGGGCGCCATTGTCAGCAGCACGCACATGGCTGCCGGCACCAGTACCGCCGCGGCCACCGCCTGGCCTGCCCGGGCCGCCAGGAGCACCCACCCAGTGGGTGCCACCGCGCACAACGCGGACGTGACGGCGAACGCCATGAGCGAACTGAGCAGCAGCCTGCGCGCCCCGAAGCGGTCGCACAGCCGGCCGCCGAGCAGCTGCAGTCCGCCGACCAGCACCACGTACACATTGGTCACCCAATGCGCTCCGATCAGGCTCATGGACAGATCCCGCTGGATATCCGGCAGGGCGAGGACGACGAGCCCCGCATCCGCGTTGGCCAGCAGCGGGGCGAGACAGACCAGCGGCACCAGAAATCTGTGCGGCCGGGTCACGGTGGCGGGCATGCCGAACTCCCGGGAGAAAGCGGGTGCGTCGCCGTTGAGAACCCCGCGCTCCCCCGGCCGGTTGCAGCCGAGCCCCGTGCAACCCGTTCGCAACCACCGGGGTTTCAAACACCGACAGCGCACCGCAGAGCTCTACCCCGTCTCCCGGGTGAGGGCCTCGAAACAAAGGACAATCATGGATCTCAACCTCTCTGGTCGCGTGGCCGTGGTGACCGGCGCCTCAAAGGGCATCGGCCTGGCCGTGACCCGCTCCCTGCTCGAAGAGGGCGCCAAGGTCGTCGCGGTCTCCCGCAAGGCCACGTCGGAGCTGGAGCAGCTGGCAGGCCCGAATCTGCTGCACGTGTCGGCCGACCTGATGGACCCCGCGGCACCTGGTCAGGTCATCGCGCGCGCGGTCGAGCACTTCGGCGGCCTGGACATCCTGGTGAATAACGCGGGTGGCCCGCCGCCCGGCGTCACCATGCCTCGCACCGGCTTCTTCGACAGCAGCGACGAGCAGTGGCGCTCGATCTTCGAGTTCAACCTGTTCTCGGCCGTCCGCGCAATCCGTGCGGCCATCCCCCAGATGATCGAGCGCGGTGGCGGCTCCATCATCAACATCTCCACCGGCATGGCCCGTCAACCCGCACCGGTCAACATCGAGTACGGCGCCGCGAAGGCGGGTTTGTCCAACCTGACCAAGGCACTGTCGGAGGAGTTCGGCGCTCAGGGGATCCGCGTCAACACCGTCTCCCCGGGCGCCGTCCGTACCGCCTGGTGGACCGAGGAGGGTGGCGCGGCCGACGTCATCGCCGGGATGGCGGGCGCCGACCGTGACAGCGTCATGGACAGCCTCGCCCCGCAGATGATGGGCCAGGTCACCGGCCGCCTCATCGACCCGCAGGAGGTCGCCGACGCCGTCCTGCTGCTGGCCTCGCCGCGTTCGGCGAGCACCACGGGTTCGGACTACCCGGTCGACGCCGGCTTCCACAAGAGCTTCTGATCCGAAGCTCGGAACCTGGCCGGCCGTGACTGGTTTGGTCTTCAGGGTGGGCCCGCCTTCAACGGACGGGCCCACCCTGGCGGCACCGCGGTGACCTGTTGGTTGGCTGAGATCAGTCGGCGACGGAGGAGAACAACCATGCAGGCCAGGGTCCAGCCAGCAGCCGGAAGCGGCGTCGACACCGAGGTCGCCGTGGTGGGCGGCGGGCCGGTCGGCACCCTCGTCGCGCGCGAACTCGCCCTGCTGGGCATCGACGTGACGATCCTCGAGAAACTGCCCGAGCCGGACGGGATCTCCAAGGCGAGCACGCTGCACGCGCGCACGGCGCAGACCCTGGACCGCCGGGGGCTGCTGGAGACGGTGCAGCCCGGCCAATACGCCGCCTCCCGCAGCACGCGCGTGCCGGTGCGGTTCCACTTCGCCTCGATCTTCGAGCTGAACCTGTCCCGGGTCGTCGAGGAGGGGCCGGTCATCCTGGGCAGCCCGCAGGCCTACGCCCAGGAGGTTTTCGCGGCGGACGCCGTACGGCTGGGCGCGCGGTTGCGGCGCGACGCGCAACTGGTCGGCCTGGCCGAGTCCGACGACCATGTGCGGCTGCGCCTGCGGGCCACCACCTCCGGCGCCGAGAGGACGCTGACGGCCCGCTGGGTGATCGGCGCGGACGGTGCGCGCAGCACCGTGCGCAAGCTGAGCGGCATCAGGTTCCTGGGCGACGGGCCGACCGTCGCCGCGCTCATGGGTGAGGTGCGACTGCTGGATCCGGCCGCCGCGCCTGGCGGATGGCAGCGCACGCCGCGCGGCTGGACCCTGCTGTGGATCAACCCGTACGGGCTGAGCCGCGTGTGCACCTACGACTACCGGGGCCCGCACCCGGACCGGCACTCCCGTGCCACGCTGGAGGAGCTGCGCGACGAGGTCGAGCGCATCTCGGGCCGTCCCGTGCCGATGGACAGCCCAGCCTGGATCTCCCGGTTCAGCGACGCCTCGCTGCAGGCGGAGCACTACCGCAAGGGCCGCGTCATGCTGGCCGGCGACGCCGCCCACGTGCACTTCCCGGCGGGCGGGCAGGGCGTGAACCTGGGCCTCCAGGACGCCGTCAACCTGGGCTGGAAGTTGGCGGCCGAGATCCGCGGCTGGGCGCCGGACGGGCTGCTCGACACCTACCACACGGAGCGGCACCCGGCAGCGGCCGACGTGCTACACAACGTACGTGCCCAGGTCGCCCTGATGGACCCCGGTCCACGCACCGACGCGTTGCGGGAACTGTTCGCGCGGCTCATGCGGTTCGACGAAATCAACGCCTACCTGAGCACCATGATCACGGGCGTGGGGGTGGCGTACCCGGTGGGGGCGCGCGACGACGACCGGTGGGCCGGGCGCATGGTGCCGAGCCAACCGCTCAGGACGGCCGACGGCCCCACGACCCTGGCCGAGCTGCTGCACGACGGCCGCCCGCTCCTCCTTGACCTGACGGGGGACGCCGATCTGCGTACCGTGGCGGGCCCCTGGTCCGACAGGGTGAACGTTGTGACGGCCGTTCCGGGCGGCGACGCGTGGGATACCGGGGCGCTGCTGGTCCGTCCGGACGGCTACGCCGTCTGGTCGGCGCGCGATGACAGCGGGGACACCGCCGCCCTACGCGCCGCCCTCACCCGCTGGTTCGGCCCGGAGACATGGTGACCCAACGACCGCGGACCTCCCACGTGCCGCCGTCGGCGCTCGCACCGCGCAGTCTGTCCACGACACCGGGGCCGGCGAGCGCCGGGAGGCGCGAGTCGCACAGCGACCCGAAGGCGTAGGCGCGGGACGGCTCCCAGGCGGTGCTGTTCCGCAGCCGCCGGGCGAGCTGGACGAAGCCGGGCGTGGCCGCCGCGATCACCCAGGCGTCGGGGGTCTCCGCGGTCATCCGTCGGGCGGCGCGCAGCCAGGAGGCCGCCGTCTCGGGCCAGTCGACTGCCGCGAGGACCGCGCCGCCACGGGCCTCCCACGCCTCGGTGAAGGCCGCCGCGGACTTCACGGAGGCGGCGTCCCTGCTGCGACCAACCACCACGGTCGTAATCCGGGACCGGGGTACGGTCAGCAGGCCGATGAGCGCGCCCAGTTCGGCTGCCGTGTGCGGGACAGGCGGCGGCAACTGCCCGTACGCCTCCCGCTCGGCCGGATCGACGAGCGGAGAGCGGCCGGCCTCGACGTCGGTCCGGTGCGTGTCACGGGGCCGCATCGAGCGGGCCCTCCGTAGCGTCCGGTCGTACGGCCGGCTCACGGTCGGCCCTGCAACGCGGCAGGGCAGCCTGCCCGGCCCGAGCGGCAGGTACGCGCGGTCGGGGCGGCGGTCACTGCGCGTCGTGGAAGACCAGGCCGAGTGCCCGCCGCCGGCCGGAGTGAACGGTACTGACCCCGTGCCGTACGGCACCGGCGGACCAGCCGCGCTTGGTACGCACCGGCCGGTCGCGGGTCGTGAAGACGAGACCGTGCCCCTGGCGCAGTGCGACGGTGGTGCCGCGTGACTGGGCCCGGGGCCGCTGCTCGACGAGCAGGAACTCGCCCCCGGTGTAGTCGGCGCCGTACTCGTCGAGGCCGATCACGACTTGGAGCGGAAAGACCATGTCACCGAAGACGTCGCGGTGCAGGGCGTTCCAGTCGCCCTCCGTGTAGCGCAGCAGGATCTGCGCCGAGCGGTCCTGCCCCGCCTCGTGGCACATCGCCAGCCACTCGTACAGGTCGTCCGGCCAGGGCGCCGGGCGACCGAGACGCTCGGCCCAGTCGCGGGCCACGGCCAGCAGCCGGGGGTAGAGGGCCTCCCGCAGCTCGGTGATCACCGGAGGCAGCTCGTGGGTGAAGTAGCGGTACGTTCCGGAGCCGAAGCGATGCCGGGCCATGTCGATGGTGCCGCGGAACAGCTCGGTGCGGTCGTACAGGGCGGCGATCGCCCAGCACTGCTCCGGGTCGAGCAGCCGAGGCGTCAGGGCACAGCCGTGCGCGTCCAGCGACTCGGCGAGCGTGCTCCAGTCCGTCTCGTCGACGTGCCGGCGGGCGCTGCGGGGTGCGATGTCGGTGTTCATGCGTCTCCCAGGGTCAGACGGCGAGCATGGTGCCTTCGAGCGCCAGCAGCAGCTGCTTGCGCCACAGGCCACCGGCGTAGCCCGTGAGCGAGCCGTCCGCGCCGACGACCCGGTGGCAGGGCCGCACCACCAGCAGCGGGTTGGCGCCCATCGCCGCGCCGACGGCGCGGGCCGCGCTGGGCGGTTCACCGAGTCGGGCGGCGATCCGGCCGTAGGTGAGAGTCGTTCCGTACGGGATGGCGTCCAGCGTCTCCCAGACGCGACGCTGGAAGTCGGAGCCCGAGGGGACGTACCGGATGTCGAAGCGCGTCAGCGTGCCCGCGAAGTATGCGGTCAGCTGCTCGGCGATCGCGGTGAAGGCACCCGGGTCCCGGATCCAGCCGGGCCGCACGGCCGCACCGTTCCGCTGTCCCGGTACGGAGAGTGAGGCGAGCGTGGTGCCGCCGGGGGCGGTCGCGACCCGCTCGCCGACCACCAGCAGGCCGCCAAGCGGGCTGTCGAGGGTCGTGTAGATCGTCTTCACCGTGACTCCTCATTACGTCGTCGCATGCCCTACAAACACCACGGTGCGCCTTTGGGTTGCAGGATCCGACGGGAATCAGACGTGGTACCCAACGGCCGGGTAGGTCCGCGGCCTTCGACGCGGACGACCAAGCGCCCGCGGCCCGGGCGAGGTCGTAGGCTACGGCGACACGGTCCTCGTCGAGCGCTCCGCCGCATTCGGCAACCCTTTTTCCGAAGACAGTGTTTTACCAGCGATGGACGAAGTTGCCGAGCAGTTGACCGATCTGCTGGCGCAGGACTTGGACGCCGGCTTCACGGAGCTGGTGCGGGTCCACGCCAGGGGTGTGCACGCGTTCCTGCTGCGCGTGTCCGGGTCAGCCGCCGACGCGGATGATCTGGGGCAGGACGCGTTTCTGCGTGCCTACACGGCGCTGCGGGACTACCCGCCGGAGCGGCGCCGGGCGCTGCAGCCGCGCGCGTGGCTGATGACGATCGCGGCGAACGTTTGGCGAAATCACGTACGCAGCAGTTCGCGTCGTCCGATGTCCGTGATGCGGGTGGACGACGCCCCGGACATGTGGTCCGACGCGGACCCTGGCCCGGCGGAACGGGCTCTGAACGCGGTCGACCGCGGCCGCCTGGTCGCCGCGTTGTCCGACCTGCCGGAGTACTACCGCGTACCGGTGGTGCTGAGGCATGTGGTTGGAATGAGTTATGCGGAGGTGGCCCAAGTCCAGGGTTGTCCCGTGGGGACGGCGAAGGCGCAGGTGTCCCGTGGAATGAGCGACCTGCGCCGGCTGCTGACCTCGGAGGAAAAAGGGGAAGTGACTACATGAACGGGAGAGACCACAATCAGCTGCCCGCGTCACAGGTCGGGTCGGACTCGCCCGGCGAGTTGGGCGAGCCGCCGGCGCCGGTGGACTTCGCGCTGAGGATCCTGCAGCGCGTGGGCATCCCGCGCGATCGGTACGACACGTACGTACGCCTGGACACAGCGGCGGGCGGACTGTTCGTGGCCTTCGCGTCGGAGCTCGTGACCGGGGCCGTACTGGCATCCGGAGGGCTCACGGCCGAGGGGTTCGAGGAGCTGCACCGCTCGCGCACCGGCCGGTCCGCCATCCCCACGGGCACGCCCCTGCCCGGGCTGGTGACGGCCCTGCGCACGGGCCGGGCCAGGAAGCTGTCGCTGGACTTCGGTCCGGTCGACGTGGTGGAGGCCCGGGTGCTGCGGGCGGTCCGGACAATCCCCGCCGGGCAACTGCGTCCCCTGTCCTGGCTCGCGCGGGAGGCCTCACTGCCGGCCGCCCAGGGCACCGCTACCGTGTTGAGCGTCCTGGCGGGCAATCCGTTCGTCGTGCTGGTCCCCTGCCATCGGGTGACGTACGAGCACGGGGCACCGTGCGACGCGGCGTACCTACCGGCCGCCGGAGACGCGCTGCGATCGGCAGAGGGCATCGATATGGCCGAGGTGCGCCAGTGGTCGCACAGCGGGGCGGTGTTCTTCGGCAGTGACACCACCCACATCTACTGCCATCCGACGTGCGCCCACGCTCGGCGGATCACCCCGTCGCACCGGGTGCCGTTCACGAACGCCCGAGAGGCCCGCCATGCGGGCTACCGCGCCTGCAAGAGCTGCCGGCCTGTGGCGGCCTGACTGCCACCGTCATGTCCACCGTTCAAGGAGCCGTCCTGTTCGGCGTGAGCTGCGATGGCACCGCCCACCTCCCCGGCCTGTTCGTACTGGGCCACCGTGATGTGTTGGCGAGGGTGAGGAAGGCTTCGTGGATGTCGTCGCGGATCTCCCAGCGGATCCGCAGGCGGCGGAACCAGTGCAGCAGGGCGATGGCGGCCCCGTTCGGCCGACACCATCTCGCCCGCAACGTCGTGCTGACGGTGGTCGCCGGGATCGGCGCGTACGCCTCACTCGGGGATCCCGGGGTGCCGGTCCGAACTGTGGTGCTGTCCGTACCGCTTGGCGTGGTGGGTGCGCTCGTCGTCGTCCGCCTCGACGATATCGTCGCGCTGTTCTCTTCCGTCACCCCGCCAGGCGGCGCGACCCAACGTGGTACCGCCGTCCGGGGCGGCCGGTCAGGCGCCTGACCACACCGCCCGCACCCCAGGTCTGCAACCTCGCCCGCACCACCAGCGCGCACCGCCAGTCGATAGGGAGATTGCGTAGAGTACGTGTCGAGCATTGACTGTCGTGTCACGGCACATGCTTGACTGTGGCGTCCCCACCAGGTGTTTGACATGATCAGAATAGCGTGGCTTTCGTAACGGGACCAGGAGCGCGGCGTGGATCGCATAGACCTGAGGAGCCGAGATGAGCTCCTGGTTGCCGCTGGCCTCTCTGTCATCGGTACGGCTTCTGGCTGGCTGGATCCCAAACGCGCCTGGCAGACGGTGGTGCGAGTCGGAGCGCAACCAGACGTGGTGATCGATGACAGCCGCGACGGATATCTGGACGAGGTGAACGCCGCCTGGCTTCACCTGGCGCAGTCAATAGGCGTCATCAGTGACGACCGAACCTTCCTCATCAGCGTCGCCGGTCCCGGCGCGTTCGCGCTGCCGTGGGCACTCGTCCGCCTGCAAGACAATCCCGGGATGGCTCAGCACTTGGTCAGCTATCCCGGCGAACCTGAGTTCCTCACCATCGGGACCGGGTCGCGCGCACTGTGCGGGGTCACCACCGAGGAGGATGGGATCTGGTTGCTGTCCGCCTCCTAGTAGTGCTTTGTTAGGTTCTGTGGCGTTTGTTGCGGTGTAACGGTTTTACGGGTTGGCGGCAGGTGATGCAGGCGCCGGTCCAGGTCGCGAGGAGTCGTTGCAGTTCGCGGATGACCGTGTAGAGGGTCAGGCCGGCGCAGGCGCTTTTGGGTCCGAGCGGAGTTCGGTGATGAACAGGTGCGCGGCGGTGACGAGGGTGACGTGGCGGTGCCAGCCGATCCAGGAACGGCCTTCGAAGTGGTCCAGGCCGAGGCCGGTCTTCAGCTCGCGGTAGTCGTGTTCGATCCGCCAGCGGATCTTGCCGTAGCGCACCAGGTCCGCATGGCCGGTGGTGGCGGGCAGGCTGGACAGCCAGTACTTGACCGGCTCAGCCTCGTTGTCGGGCCATTGGGCGATCAGCCACCGCTCGGGCAGAAGGCCGTCGGCGTCGCGGGCGACGCGGTGCCCGGCGGGGCGTACCCGCAGGAAGACGAACTGCGAGCTCATCACGCCCTTCGAGCCCTCCCGCCAGGTGATCGTCTCCGCAGCCTGCCGTCCGGCGGCGTGGACGTGCTCGACGAGGCTGACCGCGGTCTTCGGGTAGCGCGGGTCGGTGCGCGTCGGCGGACGGCCCCGACCTGACCAGACCCGCGGCACCGGCTGCACGTCGGGCTTGTGGGCGAGGGCGTCGCCTTTGACCTGCATGATGTAGCCGACCCCACGCTCGTCCAAGGCGCCGCGGAACTGGCTGTTGTCGCCGTAGCCGGCGTCAGCGGCCAGTAGCGGTGGGCGCAGCTCGTGCCCGGCCAGTTCGTCGAGCATCTCCACCACCAGAGACCACTTCGGCCGATGACGCTCGCGCTCGGGTATCCCGCACCGGGCCCGGCGGGCGGCCACCTCGGGGCGGTCAGCATCATCGACCGCTTGGTCGTCCCACGATGTCGGCAGGAACAGCCGCCAGTCCAGGGGGCACGACGCCGTGTCGGTGACCGCGTGGACGCTCACCCCGATCTGGCAGTTCGCCACCTTCCCAAGGGTGCCGGAGTACTGCCTCGCCACACCCGGCGACCCCTTGCCGTCCTTCGGAAAGCCGGTGTCGTCGACCACCCACGCCACCGGCCCGACCACATCGACCGCCCGGCGGGCCAGCCGCATCCGCACCGCCGTGGTGTCCCACGTCGAGGTCGTCACGAACTGCTGCAACCCCTGATGATCCACCCCCAACCGATCCGCCATCGGCTGCATCGACTTACGCCGCCCGTCCAACAACAGGCCTCGCAGATACGTCTCACCCTTGACCCGCTGATCCGACCGGACCAGCGGGGTGAACACGTCCGCGGCGAACGCCTCAAACCGTTGCCGCACCACCGAAAGCTCGTCAGGGGTCACCGCACCATCGAACTACCCCGACTACGTCGACCACCCACGACACGCCAACCTAACAAAGCACTAGTAGACGGTGCTCGCAACGCGACGGGAGGCAAGCCTCGCCAGCGGCAAGGGCGGTCGCTTCATCGCACCTGGGGAGGACATCTCGCGACCGGCGCTCAGCTGACCCGGCAGAACCACAGCCGGGATCACGGCGGAGACAGCGCGGGTGCTCACGATGCCCACCGCCCCGCGAGCGGGGCCGTTGAGGGCTTACAGAGAGTCAAGGAGGGTGGTTGAAGTCGCTCAACCACCGGTCCGCAAAACGTCGCACGAATGCTACGCGGGAGTGTCCGAGGGGGACACGAACCACTCCCCCACCACCGATCACGATCGGCGCAACCCTAAGACTCACGCAAATCTGACTTCCACGTTAGATCCTCCCAGCCGGGGAACTCCTCGGTCGCCCGGCTGGGTATGACTTACTCCCCTGCCGTAAGGATGATTCGGGAGTGTGTCACCGGGCCGGGGGCAGTCCCTACGCGGGCCGCGTCGCGGCGAAAGGCGTGGATCGCGCCGGGCCGACATACCTGTACCGGGGGTGCGATCGAATGCTGTGCGGCGGCTCGACGGGGCTCGCACGGCGGGCCGTCGTGGCAGTCGAGCGGCCACCGCCGGGCCTGGGCGGTTGTGGGAACTGACCAGGACACCGTGGTGGCCGACGTTCAGCGACAGGCTGGGCCTTATCTACAAGCGGCAAGGAAGGATCCGGTCAGAGCGGCGTGTGCGGCGGGACATGGTGCTCGTCGGCAGGTCGCGCTGCTGTCAGCCGACTTTGCGGCGGTAGATGGCCATAGCGGAGACGTAGGTGACGACGAGGATGCCGAGGCACCAGGCGAGGGCGATCCAGATGTCGGTGCCGACCGGCTGCTGCGTGAACAGATCGCGGATGGCGTTGACGATGGCCGTCACCGGCTGGTACTCGGCGAAGGCGCGCACCGGGCCGGGCATGGTGTCGGTGGGCACAAATGCCGAGCTGATGAACGGCAGGAAGATGAGCGGGTAGGAGAACCCGCTCGCGCCGTCCACGGACTTCGCGGTGAGACCGGGGATGACGGCGAGCCACGTCAGCGCGAGGGTGAACAGGATCAGGATGCCGGCGACCGCGAGCCATGCCAGCACTCCCGCTCCCGAGCGGAAGCCCATGATCAGCGCGACGACCACGACGACCACGAGCGAGATCAGGTTGGCGACCAGCGAGGTCAGCACGTGTGCCCACAGTACGGACGACCGTGCGATCGGCATGGACTGGAATCGTTCGAAAATGCCGCTCTTCATGTCCAGGAAGAGCCGGAACGCGGTGTAGGCGATACCCGACGCGATCGTGATCAGCAGGATGCCGGGTAGCAAATAGTTCACGTACGAGTCGGTTCCTGTGTTGATCGCGCCGCCGAGTACGTAGACGAACAGCAGCATCATGGCGATCGGCGTGATCGCGGTGGTGATGATCGTGTCCACGCTGCGGGTGACATGGGTCAGGGATCGGCCCAGCAGGACGGCGGTGTCGCCGAGGAAGTGTTTGCTCATCGTCGTACCTCTACTTGTCCGCGCCGACGTTGTGATCCTTGGCAGTGCCGCCGCTCTTGCCCGTGGCGCCGACGATGGCGAAGAAGACGTCCTCGAGGGTCGGCTGCTTCTCGACGTACTCGACCTTGGCGGGCGGGAGCAGCTGCTTGAGCTCGGCAAGGGTGCCGTTCACGATGATCCGGCCCTCGTGGAGGATCGCGATCCGGTCGGCGAGCTGTTCGGCCTCGTCCAAGTACTGCGTGGTGAGCAGCACCGTCGTGCCCTGCGCGGCGAGTTCCTTGACGGCCTGCCACACCTCGATGCGGGCCTGCGGGTCGAGCCCGGTAGTCGGCTCGTCGAGGAAGATCACCGGCGGGTTGCCGATGAGGCTCATCGCGATGTCTAGCCGGCGGCGCATGCCCCCCGAGTACGTCGACACCTTCCGCCCGCTGGCGTCGGTCAGCGAGAAACGTTCGAGCAGGTCGTCCGCGACGATGCCCGGGTTCTTGAGGTGCCGCAGCCGGGCGACCAAGACGAGGTTCTCCCGCCCGGAGAGGACCTCGTCGACGGCCGCGAACTGTCCGGTGAGGCTGATGGACTCCCGCACCCGCGCCGCCTGCGTGGCGACATCGAAACCGTTCACCCCGGCGGTCCCCACGTCCGCTCTGAGCAGCGTGGACAGGATTTTCACCACGGTGGTCTTGCCTGCCCCGTTCGAGCCGAGCAGCGCGAAAATGCTGCCCGGCGCCACGTCGAAGTCCACGCCACGCAGCACGTGCAACTGCTTGTACGACTTTTCCAGACCCCGCACCTGGATCGCTGACCCCGGAACCTGCGTGTTCCTCACCTTGACTCCTCCGCCCGCTCGATGCCCTCGATCGCCTGTGTCAGCCGCGCCCGCTCCCGGTCGACGTATCCGCCCTTCGAGTAGTTCCGGACCAACTCGTCCACGAACTCCACCGGGTCCTCCCCGACGATCTCGCGGATCGGTGTTCCGTCCGCCGCGGCCCGCTCGAAGAGGTCGGCGACATCCTCAAACAGCGCGGCGGTGCTGTCGGCGGTCACCGGCCCGAAATGCATCAGGTATCGCTCGATAGCCTCGACCGCCGTCCGGTAGTTCGGGGGAAGCTGTTTCACTCGCGCCTTGTACTCCCGCCATCGGCGCTTGGGGCCGATCACCTTCGCGAGAAAGCCGCCCTTTTCCGCATTCGACATGACTATTTGCCTCCTTCGTGGAGCTGTTCCAGTCGTTGCGCGAGGAAGCTCCAGGTCTTCCAGAACTCTTCGAGGTATTCCCGCCCCTGCGCGTTTAGGGAGTACACCTTGCGCGGCGGCCCCTTTTCGGACGGGACCTTCTCCACGTCGACGAGGCGCTTCTGCTCGACCCTGACCAACAGGGCGTAGACGGTGCCCTCGGCGATGTCGGAGAAGCCCTGCCCCCGCAGCCACGTCGTGATCTCGTAGCCGTACGCCGGCCGCATGGCCAGAACCGCGAGCACGATGCCCTCCAGCGTGCCCTTGAGCATCTCCGTCATCTGCCTGCCCATTGACAGCCTTCCTGCGAGGTACTCAGCGTTGCTAGCTACCAGTAGATAGTAGCGCTGAGTACCGGTACTTAGCAACAGGGAATAGTGGAGTCGGAGGCCGGGTCGGCCATCGAGCTGAGGTCACGGCGAGGCCACCCGCCTCGACCATGCACGCCATCTCGACCGTGTACGTATGCATGTGCGTAGTCTTACACGTCTGATTAGACTGCTGTCCAGAGGTGAAGAACCATGCCGAACAAGACGATCTACATCGCCGACGACGACCTGCCGCTGCTTGTGCGCGCCCAGGAACTGACGGGCAGCAACCTGTCGGCCGCGATCGTCACGGCACTACGTCGACTGGTCCAGGTCGAGGAGGCCAAGCAGGCCGGATTCGATGAGATCACCGTGAAGGTGGGCGTCGGGCGCACCGTAGTCAAGCGCTTCCTCGGAACCGCGCTGGGCGAGTGGACCTCGTCAAGCGGGGAGGGCGAAGAGAGATACTCGCTGTTCCAAACCAGCAAGGGCCGCTTCGCCGTCCACCACGCCCGGTCAGAGCTGCACACCCCGGTCGGACCCAACGCGGAGCGCGGCAAGAAATGGGCCACCGGCTGGCGGGGTTGGATCGGTGACTGGTCGCCGGACCAGGCATGGATGCGAACACCAGCCCAGGCCACGTTCTCGGTCGTCGACACCGTCGAGGAACTCGAGGCGCTGCTGCCCGCGGAGCTCTACACGGTCGCGCTACGGACTATCAAGGACGAGCCCGTCGTGGAGGACCTCGACATCTGATTCAACGACCATGACGCCGCCCGGCCGTTGCTTGACGCCCTTTTCGCGGCTGACAGGCGGCGACCAGCCACGCTCGCGTCTACCGGCGGGGGTCGCCCCACCGAAGACGCGACGGCCGCACGTCCAAGCCGACAAGCACAGCGGTCCTCGCTGCGACGTCGCATGCTGTCCACGGGCAAGCTTGCTCAACCCGGGCGGTGGCCGACCTTCGGCGGCGTGGTGGGGCGGAGGTGGTGCCGTGCACGTCATCCTCCAGGCTCTCGACTGCCTGCCGGTGCCTTACCGGGATCCGGCACGACGGCGCGTGTCACGGCACGGACATGACCGGCCAGCCGGTGCCGTGGCGGATGTGGCGCCGGCGACCGGTCCTCAGCCGAGCTGACGTGCTGCGGACGGCGGTGAAGCTGGCCCGCCGCCAGGCAGGGCCGCCGACGACGCCGTGGGTGAGGACGTCAGGGCCGGTAGCGGTAGCCCATGCCCGGTTCGGTGATGAGGTGCCGAGGGCGGGCGGGGTCGTCCTCGAGCTTGCGCCGCAGCTGGGCCATGTACTGACGCAGGTAGTTGGTCTCGTGCTGGTATCCCGGGCCCCACACGTCGTGCAGCAGCTGGCGTTGGCTGATCAGCTTGCCGGGGTGGCGCAGCAGCTTTTCGAGCATTCCACCCACGCAGGCCCCGGATCACCTCGACCCCGTCGAGGTCGGGCAGCCCGAGGTCTAGCACCACCAGGTCCGGCGGGTGGGCAACGGCGACCTTCAGTGCGGCCGTGCCGGTCTCGGCGACCTCGACGTCGTAGCTGCGGGCCCGCAGGTTGATCCGCAGGGCGCGCAGGATCTGCGGTTCGTCGTCGACAACGAGGATTCGGGTCATTCTGGTACCTCTTCCGACCTCGTCTGCGCGGCGGCGGGGAGCCGCAGCACCATGGTCAGTCCGCCGCCGGGGGTGGTCTCGGGGGTGATGCTGCCATCCATCGCCTCGGCCAGCCCCCGGGACAGCGCGAGGCCGAGTCCGACGCCGGTCTGGTTGTCCCGGTCGCCGAGCCGCTGGAATGGTAGGAACACGTGCTCCCACTGGTCCTCGGGGATGCCGGGGCCGGTATCGATGACCCGCAGCTCGACCTGGCCGGCGTGGGTGCTCGCGGTGATGGCGGGCGGCCGGCCGGGTGGGCTGTGCCGCAGCGCGTTGGCGACGATGTTGACCAGCACCCGTTCCAGCAGTCCCGGGTCTGCCAGCGCGGCCGGCAGGTCGGCGGGGATGTCGGTCGTCACGTCGGCCGCCGACGGTCCGAGTTCGTCCAGCGCCCGGGGTACGGCGTCCTCCAGCCCTATCGCGGTGGCGCGGACGCCCAGTACGCCGGCCTGTAGCCGGCTCATGTCGAGCAGGTTCTCCACCAGCCGACCGAGCCGGTCCAGCGACTCGTCGGCGGTGGCCAGCAGTTCGTCGGAGTCCTCGGCGTCGAACGCGACGTCTTGGCTGCGCAGGCTGCTCACCGCGGCCTTCGCCGAGGCGAGCGGCGTACGCAGGTCGTGGCTGACCGCGGCGAGCAGCGCCGCGCGCATCCGGTCGGCCTCGGCGAGGGGTCGGGCGGTGGCCGCTTCCTCGGCGAGGCGTTCCTGCCGCAGGGCCACGGCGGCTTGGGCGGCGAACGCCTCGACGACCCGGCGGTCGGCGGCCTCCAGCCGGCGGCCGGAGAGCACGACGGTCAGCCGCTCGTCGACCGGTACCGCCGTCTCCCCCGCACCGGGGCTCGTGGCCGGGGCCTCCCCCACGCTGGCCACGATCCGCCAGGCGCCCGCCTCGCGTGCCCGGCCGGGACGTCCCTCGGCCTCGGCAGTCAGCTCCAGGACGCTGACCGCGCGCAGCCCGAAGGTTTCCCGGAGCCGGTCCAGCAGCGCGGGCAGCGGGCGTTGCCCGCGCAGCACCCCGCCGGCCACAGTGGCGAGCGTCTGCGCGTCGGCGGACGCCCGCGCGGCCTCCCGGGTCCGGCGGGCGGCCACGTCGACCACCCAGCTGACCGCGAGAGCGACGCCGACGAAGACCCCGAGGGCCAGGAGGTTGTCCGCCTCGGCGATGGTCAGGGTGTTGTAGGGCGGGGTGAAGAACCAGTTCAGCAGCAGGGAGCCGCCGAGTGCGGCCACCAGCGCCGGCCACAGGCCGCCGACCAGCGCCACGCCCACGACACCGGCGAGGAACAGCAGGATGTCGTTGGTGAGGGTGAGATCCGGCAGCGCCCACAGCAGCAGGGTGAGCAGCGGCATGCCCAGCCCGGCCAGCGCGAACCCCAGCAGCCGTCGTCGACGGGACAGCGCCGCGGGGACCCCGGCCGTCCGTCGGCCGCGCCCCGCTTCGGTGTGGGTGACCAGGTGTACGTCGATCGCCCCGGAGAGCGCCGTGGTGGTGACCCCGACACCCCGGGAGAACACCTGGGCGAGGCGTCCCCGCCGGCTGGCACCGAGGACGAGCTGGGTGGCGTTGACCCCTCGGGCGAAATCGAGCAGCGCCGCCGGGACGTCGGTGCCGAGCACCTGGTGGTACGTCCCTCCGAGGCTCTCCACCAGCACCCGCTGCCGGGCGAGCTGGGCGGGGTCCGCCCCGGCGAGCCCGTCGCTGCGGGCGACGTGCACAGCGAGCAGGTCGGCGCCTTTGCTGCGGGCGGCGATCCGGGCGGCCCGTCGGACCAGCGTCTCGCCCTCCGGCCCACCGGTCAGCGCGACCACCACCCGTTCCCGGGCCTCCCAGGTGTCAGAGATCCCCTGCTGGGCCCGGTACGCGTCGAGCTGGTCGTCGACCTTGTCTGCCAACCAGAGCAGAGCCAGCTCACGCAGGGCCGTAAGGTTGCCGACCCGGAAATAGTTGCCGAGCGCCGCGTCGATCTTGTCCGGACGGTAGATGTTGCCGTGCGCCATCCGGCGGCGCAGCGCCTCCGGGGTCATGTCCACCAGCTCGACCTGCTCGGCCGCGCGGACCACCTGGTCCGGCACGGTCTCGCGCTGGGTGGTGCCGGTGATCTGCGCGACGACGTCGTTGATCGACTCCAGGTGCTGGACGTTGACCGTGGTCAGCACGCTGATGCCGGCGTCGATCAGCTCCTGCACGTCCTGCCAGCGCTTCTCGTGCCGGGAGCCGGGGACGTTGGTGTGGGCCAGTTCGTCGACCACCGCCACCTCGGGCCGACGGGCCAGCAGCGCGTCGAGATCCATCTCGGTGAAGTCGACGCCCCGGTAGGTCATCGACCGGCGAGGCACCTGCTCCAGGTCGCCGATCATGGCGGCGGTGTGCTTGCGGCCGTGGGTCTCGACGAAGCCGATCACCACGTCGGTGCCACGTTCCGTGCGACGCTGGGCCTCCTCCAGCATCGCGTACGTCTTGCCGACGCCGGGAGCGGCTCCCAGATAGATGCGAAGTTCTCCTCGTGGCATACCGAGGATCCTCTCTGGTGCGGGGGCCGCTCGTGAGCCGTGTCGGGCATCGCCCGATCCAGCGGAGCCGACCGGCGCGGTCAACGGCGGTTCGGGCAGGGCAGGTCCAGGACGGCCCTGCCCGAGGTGACGCGTCAGCGGGCGGGGAACCGCTCATCGAGGGCGAGGTTGAGCTCTAGGACGTTGACGGCCGGTTCCCCCATGAAGCCGAGCGCCCGGCCAGTCGTGTGCTCCTCGACCAGCCGACGGACCGCCGCCGGGTCCGCGCCGCGTTCGCGCGCCACCCGGGCCACCTGGATCTCGGCGTACGCGGGGCTGATGTGCGGGTCCAGGCCGCTGCCGCTGGCGGTGACCGCGTCGGCCGGTACCGCCGGCTCGGCCGGGGCGTCGCCACGGACCGGGACGATCAGCCCACCGGCGGCGACGTAGTCCTCGTCCGGCCTGGCCAGCTCGACCGGCACACCCTGCCAGGAGGTGACGAACGGGGCGGCCGGGGCGACCTGGTTGACGCTGACCACCCGGGTGACCGGGCCGGTCAGCCCGTCCGCGCGGAACACGGCCAGCACCGCGCCGACCCCGTCGGTGGTGCAGTACGGCCGACGCCCGTCCACGCCGTTCAGCTCGCCGACGGCCCTGCTGCGGGCGCAGACCGCCGTGAGCAGGCTCTCGGAGGCTTTCTCCGGGTCGGTGGAGAGGGTGTCGACGACGCTCTCCGGGCCGAGGTTGCTGGCGGCGGTGGCGGTGGGATCGTAGCCGTCGCCGGCAGCCGACGGGCGGGACTGGAAGTAGCGCGGGACGGGGTTGCCGTCCGCGTCGGTGAAGGACTGGCCGATCAACGTGCTGCCGACGGTCTTGCCGCCGACGGTGAGCAGGGAGCCGTCGGATCTGCCGGACAGGCCGGGCAACTGCCCGATGGCGACCAGGGCGAGCGGGTAGGCCAGACCGAGCAGCACGGTAAAGACGAGCAGCGCGCGCAGCGCGGCGAGGTGTTGGGTGAGCCAACCTGGAAGTCGCATGTCAGATCCCCGGAACGAACTGGATGAGCAGGTCGATGAGCTTGATGCCGACGAACGGCACGATGATGCCGCCCAGGCCGTAGACGAGCAGGTTGCGGCTGAGCAGCTTCGACGCCGCCGCGGGCCGGTACCGCACGCCGCGCAGGGCCAGCGGAATCAACGCGACGATCACCAGGGCGTTGAAGATCACCGCCGAGAGGATGGCCGACTCAGGGCTGGACAGCCGCATGATGTTCAGCGTGTCCAGTGAGGGGTAGATGCCGGCGAACATCGCCGGGATGATCGCGAAGTACTTGGCCATGTCGTTGGCGATGCTGAAGGTGGTCAGCGCGCCCCGGGTGATCAGCAGTTGCTTGCCGATCTCCACGATCTCGATCAGCTTGGTCGGATCGGAGTCCAGGTCGACCATGTTGCCGGCCTCCTTCGCGGCCGACGTACCGGTGTTCATCGCCACGCCGACGTCGGCCTGGGCGAGCGCGGGGGCGTCGTTGGTGCCGTCGCCGGTCATCGCGACCAGCCGGCCGCCCTCCTGCTCCTTGCGGATCAGGGCGAGCTTGTCCTCCGGGGTGGCCTCGGCGAGGAAGTCGTCCACGCCGGCCTCGTCGGCGATCGCCTTCGCGGTACGCGGGTTGTCACCGGTGATCATCACTGTGCGGATGCCCATCCGGCGCATCTCGTCGAACCGCTCCCGCATGCCGGCCTTGACCACGTCCTTGAGGTGGATCACGCCGAGCGCGCGGGCTGGCTCGCCGTCGACCTGCTCGGCCACCACGAGGGGGGTGCCGCCGATGCCGCTGATCTCGTCCACGATCTGACCGACCTGCTCGGTGGGGTGGCCGCCGTTGTCGCGTACCCACTTCGTCACCGGGGCGGCGGCCCCCTTGCGGATGCGGCGCGCACCGGCGTCGAGGCTCTCGGCGCCGAGGTCGACGCCGCTCATCCGGGTCTGCGCGGTGAACGGCACGAATGTGGCGTGCGGGATCAGGCCCGGCTCGCGTTCCCGCAGGCCGAACTGGTTCTTGGCCAGCACCACGACCGATCGGCCCTCCGGGGTCTCGTCGGCGAGGCTGGAGAGCTGGGCGGCGTCGGCGACGGTCTCCGTCGGCACGCCCTCGACCGGCAGGAACTCGGCGGCCTGCCGGTTGCCCAGCGTGATGGTGCCGGTCTTGTCCAGCAGCAGGGTGTTGACGTCACCGGCCGCTTCGACGGCCCTGCCGCTCATGGCCAGCACGTTGCGCTGGACGAGGCGGTCCATGCCGGCGATGCCGATCGCCGACAGCAGCGCCCCGATGGTGGTGGGGATCAGGCAGACCAGCAGCGACACCAGCACGATCCCGGTCACCCCGCCGTCGGTGATCGCCCCGGTGTCGGGTGCGGCGGCCTGGTAACTCTTGGAGAAGATGGCGAAGGGCTGGAGGGTGACCACGGCCAGCAGGAAGATGATGGTGAGCGCGGCGAGCAGGATGTTCAGTGCGATCTCGTTCGGGGTCTTCTGCCGGTTCGCCCCCTCCACGAGGGCGATCATCCGGTCGATGAAACTCTCCCCCGGCTTCTGGGTGATCTTCACGACGATCCGGTCGGAGAGCACCCGGGTGCCGCCGGTGACCGCGCTGCGGTCGCCGCCGGACTCGCGGATCACTGGTGCGGACTCGCCGGTGATGGCGGACTCGTCGACGCTGGCGATGCCCTCGACGACGTCGCCGTCGCCGGGGACGATGTCGCCGGCCTCGACCAGGACGACGTCACCCTGGCGCAGCTCGGGTGCCGGGACGGCCTCGTCCCGGTACCGGGTGGCTGCCGCACCGGGCGTCCAGCCCACCAATCGGGTGGCGATGGTGTCCTTCTTGGCCTGGCGCAGGGTCGCGGCCTGGGCCTTGCCGCGCCCCTCGGCCACCGCCTCGGCGAGGTTGGCGAAGAGCACGGTGAGCCAGAGCCAGGCGGTGATCGCCCAGGCGAACACCGACGCGTCGGTGACCGCGAGCACGGTGGTGTAGAGCGCCCCGATCTCGACGATCAACATGATCGGGTTGCGCCACAGGGTGCGCGGGTCGAGCTTGCGCAGGGCGTCGGGCATGGATCTGATCAACTGTCCCGGATCGAGCAGGCCACCGCCGACCCGATTGCCCTGGGTGGCCGGCGTGCCGGCGGTCGCCTCGTCGGCGGTGCCATGCGGCGCCGGCGTGGAGGTGGTCATGTCCTTCTCTCTCATGCTGGTCACAGCCCCTCTGCTAGGGGGCCGAGGGCAAGGGCGGGCAGGAAGGTCAGCGCGACGAGGATCACCGTGACGCCGACGACCATCCCGACGAACAGCGGCCGGTGGGTCGGCAGGGTGCCCTCCGACGCTGGGGTCGGTTGTTGGCGGGCCAGTGAGCCGGCCAGGGCGAGCACGAAGATGATCGGCAGGAACCGGCCCAGCAGCATGCACAACCCCAGGGCGGTGTCCCACCACGGGGTGTTGACCGTGATACCGGCGAACGCGGAACCGTTGTTGTTGCTCGCCGAGGTGAACGCGTAGAGCACCTCGGACAGGCCGTGCGGACCGACGTTCAGCGCCGTCGAGTTGTTGCCCGTGGCGAACGCGGCCGCCGTGCCCGTCAGCACCAGGGCCGGAGTGATCAGAAAGTACAGCGAGGCGAACTTGATCTCCCGCGAGCCAATCTTCTTGCCCAGATACTCCGGGGTCCGGCCGACCATCAGGCCGGCGACGAACACGGTGATCACCGCGAGGATCAGCAGGCCGTAGAGCCCGGCGCCGACGCCTCCTGGGGCTACCTCGCCGAGCATCATGTTGACCAACGCCATCATCCCGCCGAGCGACGTGTACGAGTCGTGGAACGAGTTCACCGCGCCGGTCGAGGTGAGCGTGGTGGCAGCGGCGAAGGTGGCCGAGTTGGAGACGTCGAACCGGACCTCCTTACCTTCAAGGGCTGCGCCGACGGCCTGGGGGACGGTGCCGTTGCCGGTCAACTCGAACACGTTGGTCAGGGTGATGCTGGCCAGCGCGAGGATCGCCATGACGGCGGCGATCGCGTAGCCCTGCCGGTTCTGCCCCACCATGCGGCCGAAGACCCGGGGCAGGCTGAACGGGATCAGCAGGATCAGGAAGATCTCCAGCCAGTTCGTCCAGGCCGTCGGGTTCTCGAACGGGTGGGCGCTGTTGGCGTTGTAGAAGCCACCACCGTTCGTGCCCAACTCCTTGATGACCTCCTGGCTGGCCACCGGCCCGCCGGTGATCCTCTGCGTGCCGCCGGTCAAGGTGGTGATGTCGGTGCCGGCCGAAAGGTTCTGCACCGCTCCACCGATCATCAGCGCGATCGCGCCGAGCACCGCGATCGGCAGCAGGATACGCAGCAAGATGCGGGTCAGGTCGACCCAGAAGTTGCCCAGCTCGCCGGTCCGGCTGCGGGCAAAGCCGCGCACGAGCGCGACCGCCACGGCGATGCCGACGGCGGCGGAAACGAAGTTCTGCACCGCCAGCCCGGACATTTGCACCAGGTGACCCATGGTCGACTCGCCCGAGTACCACTGCCAGTTCGTGTTGGTCACGAACGACACCGCCGTGTTCCACGCACCGTGCGGCACCACCGGGTCGAAGCCCAGCGACAGCCACAACCTGTCCTGCACCCGCTGGAACGCGTACAGGAACAGCACCGACACGGCGGAGAACGCCAGCACGCTACGGGCGTACACCCCCCAGGACTGCTCCGCCGCCGGGTTCACCCCGACCAGCCGGTAGATCCCCCGCTCTACGCGGGACTGCCGCTCACCGGAGACCACGCGGAACATGTAGTCACCGAACGGTTTGTGAACGGCGACCAGCGCCGCCACCAGGGACAGGACGAAGATGACGCCCGCTGTTGTCATGGTCATCAGAACCGCTCCGGAAACAGCAGTGCGACGACCAGGAAGACTCCCAGGCCGATCGCCAGCACCAGGCCCACGGCGTTGACAGCGTTCACAGCTTCTCCACCGCCCGCACCAATAGGGCGAGCGCTACGAACAGCGCCACCGTCAACACCACGAACACCACGTCAGACACGGCTGACTCCCCTTACCGGAATGAGTTCGTCACGACCGCCATCAGGCCGCGCCGGGCAATCAAAGCGCCTCAGGCAGCGCTGGCCAGGGTCGTTGACGCAACCATGACGCCGTCCGGCGGTTTCTTGACGCGCTTTTGACGCCGGGCGCTGATCAGGTGAGACGGGTCACCGGCGGTGCGGGACGAGAAGGCCGACACGGCCGGCGGTGGGCCGCAGCGAACCATCGCCCCGGGCACCCCGGGAGGGCAGGATCGGCGGCAGGCCCGACAGCAGCGCCGACGAGCCGCGGAACGAACCCGCGCTGATCCGCTCGTCCGCGTGGCGACGACCGTACTGGTCGGGCAGATCACCCCAGCCGCGGGCGGGCCATGGCGGCTGCGACGGCTCCGGCACCGTGGCCGTGGCATCGGGGCGGCGGACGGTGCACAGGTGCGTCCAGTCCTCGCCCAGGCGACCGCGACACTGACGCCGGCCGGTGTCGGCGGACGGCCCGCCGAGGCCCACGGATCCGGATCGACAGTCACCACGCGCCTCCCGCGTACGCCGTCGGTGCCATGCCATGGACACGAGGTCAGCCGAGGCTTCTCCCGGGAGACCGACCCCCACGTCCACGCCGAGGAATCCGCCCTCGCCAAACTCGCCGACACCAGCGTCGACCTCTCCGGCTCGACGATCTACACATCACTCGAACCGTGCAGCGTCCGGAAGTCCCGTCCACGCCCCTGCGCAGAGCTGATCATCGCCGCCGGGATCACCCGAGTCGTCCTCGCCCTCCGCGAGCCACCCCTCTTCGTCACCTGCCACGGCATCGAACTCCTACAAACGGCAGGCGCAGAGGTCATCGAGATACCCGAACTCGCCGACCAGGTCAGAGCGATCAACGCGCACCTCCCCGGCATCGGCGGGTAGCCCCGAGCGCCGACGGACCCCCCTACGCGAGTCTCGCGCTCCCAACGAGTTTGCCTGCGCGCTGCCTGCCGTTCGCGGCGCGGACCACGACGCGCAGACCGGCGTCGCCGTCCGCCCGGACAGATGCGCTGGTGCCTAACGACGACCGCCTGCCCGTCGTGCAAACCACTGGGTGCTGGCGGGTAGCCCAACCCCGACGAGACACCAGATCAGAGGACGCAATGGAGACCGCCGCTAAACCCACGCACTGATCGAGCCGGTCGATGGCGGGGCGACCGGGGGTGCCCCAGTCGACGGTGTCGCGGATCTGGCACACCTTCGGGCTGCAGCCGTGCGGTAACAGCACGGAGCGGGTAACAAGCGCCCAGAAGCGACATGAAGTGAGGGCTCAACCTGGGTTCTCTCACGTCAAGCCGCAGCTTCAGCGCCTCGATCGTTCGCGCGGCGGGCTCGGGATCGCTGCAATCCGCGCCTGGTGCGCGGGACCGCCTGCGCGGCCTGCGGGGCGGCGTGCGCCTTGGCGCGGCGTACGGCCGCCGGCAGCCGTCGGGCCGCCACCCGGGCGAGCGCCGCGCAGCCGATCCCGATGGCCAGGGACGCGACCAGCGCCGCCCACCGCGACCAGGGGGCGACCAGCGGCATCACCTGCCAGTGGGTGAGGTAGATGTAGAGGGAACTGCCGGCCAGCAGCGCCGCCGCCCGGTTGACGGCCCGCCGGCTCGGCAGCCGCGGCACCCAGACCAGCAGCGCGAACCCGGCCACGACCAGCGCCTCCCGCGCCGGCTGCCCGAAGAACCCGGGCACCGTGAGCAGGGCGGCCGCGGTGACCACGGCGCGCCGTCCGGTGGTGCCGGCACGGGCGGCGGCCCAGCCGAGGGCGAACAGCCAGAACACCACGACGGCGGACGGAACGTGGCCGCGCCCGGCCAGCCCCAGCAGGTCGTACCGGGTGACCAGGCCGAACGCGGCGAGGGCGAGCGGCAGCGCGAACGGCAGGCGCCGCTCCAGCCGGTCCACCGCGGGCACGGCCAGCAGCGCGGCCGTGGCAAGCAGGACGTACACCAGCGCCTCGACGAACCAGAAGTGCCACTGGGTAGCCCCGTCGTGCGGTCCGAGGACGCTCTTGAGCAGCAGGACGTTGGTGACCGTGTAGTCGCCGGTGACCGCGCCGGCCGCGGCGATCCAGAGCGCCGAAGGCAGCACCACCCGGCCGATCCCGCGCCCGGCGGCGCGTAGCCGGTCCCGGCGGGGCGCGTCGGCCAACTGGAACCGGGCGAAGTTGAACCCGGCGACCGCGAGCAGCAGGTGTGCGCCACCCTTGACGGTGAACAGCGGGATGTGCGAGCCGACGATCACGACGATGGCCACCGCCCGCAGTGCCACGCTCGTCTCCAGCGTGGCGGCGCGGCGGCGCGGCGCGTCCGGCGTCGGCCGGCGCAGGTCCCGGATCGGAGTGGTGTGCCAGTCGGCGGGCAGCCCACCCAGGGCCTCCTCCAGCCGGACGGACATCTCCACGTACGACAGGGAGTCGCCGCCGAGGGAGACGAAGCTGTCCTCCGGGGTGACGTCGGCGACGTCGAGCACCCGCTCGTACAGCCGGCACAGGTCGGGCCCGGCCGCGGCGGGCGGTTCGGCGGGGAGCCCGAGCAGGGCGAGCCGGTCGGGCTTGCCGTTGCCGAGCCGGGGCAGTTCGGCCAGCACGTGTACCCGCACCGCCCTCGCTGGCAGTCCGGCCGCCACGGCGGCGAGCCGCCGGACCTGATCCGGCTCGGCCGGGGCCTCGGCCCCCACGACCAGTTCCCGGTCGGTGCCCGCGCAGTACGCCGACACGCCGGCCGCGCGCAGCCGCTCCTCCACCCGCGCCAGGTCGACACGCAGCCCGAAGACCTTGGCGAACCCGCCGACGCGTCCCACGATCTCCCACAGGCCGTCCGGGGCGCGGCGGGCCACGTCGCCGGTGCGCAGCTCGTCGACGGTACGGCCGAGGGCCAGGTCGGCGGGGTCCTCCGCGTAGCCGAGCATCACGTTCGGTCCGGTGTAGACGAGCTCCCCGGTGTCCGGCTCGGGCCGGTCGGGCAGCGGATGCAGCCGGAACGAGCCGCCGGGCACCGGAACGCCGATCGCCTCGGGGCGGGTGACGGCCAGATGCGGTGGCAGGTACGCCATCCGGGCGGTCGCCTCCGTCTGGCCGTACATGACGTACAGGTCCCAGCCGCGCCGGCGGCCGAGCGCCGCGTACCGGGTCACCCGCTCGGGGTCGAGCCGCCCGCCGGCCTGCGTGACGTAGCGCAGGTGGGGCAGGCGCATCTCGGTGAAGCCCACCCGGTCCAGCAGTTCGAACGTGTACGGCACGCCGGCCAGGGCGGTACCCCGGGCCGCCCGGAACAGCTCCCAGAACCCGCCGTCGGCGACCGACAGGTCGGTCAGCACCAGCGCGGCCCCCCGCAGCAGGTGGCTGTTGACCACCGACAGCCCGTAGCAGTAGTGCAGCGGCAGTGTGGTGGCCGCCCGGTCGGTGTCGCGGATGCCCAGGTAACCGGCGATGGCCTCGGCGTTGGCCTGAAGGTTCGTCCGGGACAGTCGGACCAGCTTCGGCGAGCCGGTCGAGCCGGAGGTGCTCAGCAGCAGAGCCAGCTCGGGATGCAGCTCGTGCCGGCTCCCGGGACGGCGCTCGTCGAGCACCATCGACCCGCCGGCGCGGCGCAGCACGACGTCCGGGTCGTACGACCGGATCAGTGCCTCGGTCGCCGCGGCGTTGTCGCCGGGGGCCAGCAGCAGCGGGTGTCCGCCCGCGAGGGCGGCGAGGTACGCGACCAGCTCGTCGAGGCGGTTCGCGCCGGCGAGCAGGACCAGCCGCCGATGCGGGCCGAGGCGGGCGGCCAGTTCGTCGACCCGGGCGGCCAGGTCCCGGTAGCTGAGCCGGCCGTCCGCGGTGATCACGGCGGGACGGTCGCCGTGGCGAGCCAGGGCGCCGGCGAACGGCACCGGCTCGACCGCAGGGAGCACGCGCATGGCGCACAGGTTAGGGCAGGCTCACCTCACATCGAAAGGTCAGGTCGGTCACGTCACCCGTCGGCCGCACGAGAAGGACTTGCGCCAAAGTCTCTAGCTAAGGTAAGCCTTGCCTGTGCAAAAGCGTCTGAGTGTCATCCTGACCGCCACCCTGGCCGGCGTTCTCTCGCTGACCGCGTGCGGCGGCGGCGACGAGAGCGACCCGGGCAAGCCGGGCGACAAGCGGCTGACCATCTACAGCGGGCGCAGCGAGACCCTGGTCAAGCCGGTGCTGGAGAAGTTCGAGAAGTCGTCCGGGATCGACGTGGACGTCCGGTACGGCACCACGGCGCAGATGGCGGCCCAGCTGCTGGAGGAGGGCGACCGTAGCCCGGCCGACGTCTTCTTCGCGCAGGACGCCGGCGCGCTCGGCGCCGTCACCAAGGCCGGCCAGTTCGCCACCCTGCCGCAGGAGGTGCTGGACCGGGTGCCGGCGGCGTACCGTGCCGCGGGCGGGCAGTGGGTCGGCGTCAGCGGCCGGTCCCGGGTGCTCGCCTACAACGCCGACCAGGTGCCCCAGGACCAGCTGCCCACCTCGGTGTTCGAGCTGACCGATCCCCGGTGGAAGGGCAAGATCGGGGTGGCCCCCACCAACGGCTCGTTCCAGGCGTTCGTCACCGCCCTGCGGGTGCAGCACGGCGACGCCAAGGCGAAGGAGTTCCTGACCGGGCTCAAGGCCAACGAGCCGCAGATCCGCGAGAACAACGTGCAAATCGTCGCCGACATCGACGCGGGCAAGCTCGCGGCGGGCCTGGTCAACCACTACTACGTCTTCGAGCTGGCCAAGGAGCGCGGCGGCACCCCGAAGACGCTCAAGGCGCAGCTGCACTTCTTCCCGAACGGGGACACCGGCGGGCTGGTCAACGCCGCCGGCATCGGCCTGCTCAAGCGGGCCGGCTCCGACCCGGACGCCCGCGCCCTGGTCGACTACCTGCTCGGCACCGAGGCGCAGACCCACTTCGCGACCCAGACGTTCGAGTACCCGCTGGCCGCCGGCGTCCCGGCCGCACCCGGCCTGCCGGAGCTGACCACGCTCGAGGCGCCGAAGATCGATCTGAACGACCTCGACACGCTCGACGCCACGGTCACCATGATCAAGGAAACGGGGCTGGCCTGAGCGGGGCCCTCACCGGTGACCGTCGGGCAGCCACCCAGGCCCGACGGTCACCGCTCCGCGTGCTGCCCCGGCCCGGCCTGACCGCCGCGTCGGCCGCCGCCGTCGCGGTCGCCCTGCTCCCCCTGGTCTACCTGGGCGTACGCGCCGGCGAGGCGGGCTGGGACCGGATCACGGCCGAGCTGCTCACGGAACGGCTCGCCGTGCTCGCCGGTCGCAGTCTGGCGCTGGCCGCCGTGGTCACCGTCGCCTGCACGGTCCTTGGCGTCGGGGCCGCGTTCCTCGTCGCCCGCACCGACCTGCCCGGTCGCCGCGCGTTCGGCGTCGTCGCGGCGCTGCCGCTGGCCGTGCCGACGTACGTCGCCGGGTTCGCCTGGATCGCCACCGTGGACGGGTTCGCCGGCTTCTGGGCGGCGGCGCTGCTGCTCACCGTCTGCTCCTACCCGTACGTCTTCCTACCGGCCGTCGCCGCGCTCACCCGCGCCGACCCGGGGCAGGAGGAGGTGTCCCGGTCGCTGGGTCGCGGCCCCTGGGCGACCCTGTTCGGGGTGACCCTGCGCCAGATCCGTCCGGCCGTCGCCGCGGGCGCGCTGCTGGTCGCCCTGTACGTGCTCTCCGACTTCGGTGCGGTCTCCCTCGTCCAGGTCGACACCTTCACCCGGGCCATCTTCACCGCGTTCAACCTCGGCTTCGACCGTACCGGCGCGCTCGTGCTCTCCACCGTCCTGGTGGTCCTCACGGTGCTGCTGATCGGCGCCGAGCTGACCACCCGTACCCGCGACGCCCGGTACGCCAGCACCGCCGTCCGGCCACCCGTGCGGCTCGTGCTGGGCCGGTGGCGGTGGCCGGCCGTGGCCGCCCTGCTCGCGGTCGAGGCGCTGGCTCTCGGCGTCCCGGCTGTCGGGCTGGCCCGCTGGCTCGCCGCCGGAGTGTCCCGCCCCGGCTCGCTCGCCGAGATCGCGGCGGCCGCCGGCGGATCGCTGTCCGTGTCGCTCGCCGGAGCGGCGTTCACCATGTTGCTGGCCCTGCCGCTGGGGCTGCTCGCCGCCCGCGCCCCCGGCCCGGTGACCACCCTGCTGGAACGGCTCACCTACGTCGCGCACGCCCTGCCCGGCGTGGTGATCGGCCTGTCCCTGGTCTTCTTCGCCGTCAACGTGGCGTACCCGCTCTACCAGAGCCGGTGGCTGCTGGCGCTGGCGTACGCGACGCTGTTCCTGCCCCTCGCCGTCGGCGCGGTCGCGTCCGCCGTCGCGCAGAGCCCGCCCGCCGTGGAGGAGGCCGCCCGGTCACTCGGCCGGGGACCGTTCGCGGTGTTCCGCACCGTCACCCTGCCCCTGGCCCTGCCCGGCATCGGCGCCGGGGCGGCACTGACGTTCCTCACCTGTATGAAGGAGCTCCCGGCCACCCTGCTGCTGCGGCCCACCGGGATGGACACCCTGGCCACCGAGCTGTGGACCCACACCTCCACCGCCGCGTACGCCGCCGCGGCCCCGTACGCGGCCATCCTCGTCGCGCTCGCCGCCGTGCCCACCTGGCTGCTCGCGGCCCGCACCGGACTCACCGACCCCGGAGGCACCCGATGACCGAGAGCATGCTGACGGTGGCCGGCCTGGCCAAGTCGTACGGGACGGTGCCCGCCCTCGCCGGCGTCGACCTCGACGTCCGCCGTGGCACGCTGCTGGCGGTGCTCGGCCCGTCCGGCTGCGGCAAGACCACCCTGCTGCGCTGCGTCGCCGGCTTCGAGCGGGCCGACCGCGGCACCGTCACCGTCGCCGGCCGGGCGCTCACCGGAAACGGGGTGCATGTCCCGCCGCATCGCCGCCGCGTCGCCGTCGTCCCGCAGGAGGGCGCGCTGTTCCCGCACCTGTCCGTCGCCGACAACGTCGGCTACGGGCTGGACCGGGCGGCCCGCCGTTCCGGTCGGGTCGAGGAGGTGCTCGACCTGGTCGGCCTCGCCGGGTACGGCACGCGGATGCCGCACCAGCTCTCCGGCGGCCAGCAGCAGCGGGTCGCGGTGGCCCGCGCGCTGGCGCCCCGGCCGCCGCTGGTGCTGCTCGACGAGCCGTTCAGCGCCCTGGACGCGAAGCTGCGCGCCGAACTGCGGGTCGACGTCCGGCAGGCGCTGCACGCCGACGGCGCCACCGCCGTGCTGGTCACCCACGACCAGGGCGAGGCGCTGTCGATGGCGGACACGGTCGCGGTCATGGACGCCGGGGTGATCGTGCAGTGCGGGACGCCCGCCGAGGTCTACCGAGACCCGGCCGACCCGTGGGTCGGCCGTTTCGTGGGCGACGCCGTGCTGCTCCCGGCCACGGTCGACGACGACGTGGCCGTCACCCCGCTGGGCCGACTGCCGCTGCGCGGGCCCGCGGCCGGGGGCCCGGCGACCGTCCTCGTCCGCCCGGAGCAGATCCGGATCGCCCCGTCCGGTGGCGCCCCGGCCACAGTGGTGCGGCAGGACTTCCACGGGCACGACGCGCTCACCACGCTGCGCCTCGACGACGGCACCATGCTGACCGCGCGGACCCTCGACGAGGGCACCGGTCTGCCCACCGGCACCGAGGTCGCGGTCACGGTCCGGGGACAGGTCCGCGCGTACGCCAGATAGCGAACCCGCCCTGCCCCACCCGCCCGAACGGACTCCTTGGAGCCGACCCAGCGACATCGCCGGCCACAGGGAACCGATCGCGCCGAGCACGAATGGCACCGGAGCACGCTGCGGTGACTCGCCCACCACTGGCGGGCTAGCTTCCGTTGCCAACCCGGACGCGGCCACGGCTCTGTCCAGCTCCCCGCCATGCCGGAAGTGCCTCCCGCGCGGAACCAGCCCAATCCAGCCACTTCGGCGGAAGGGCGACGATGTCTTCACCAATGGTCACTCCTTGGACGCCACCGCCCGGCTGCTCAAAGAGGCGGGAGCGTCGCGCGTGTACGGCTGGCCCTGGCCCGCCAACCTTGGACACTGCCGTAAACAGCCAGCACAACAACCCGCCCCCGCTCGGCTACTGCCGACGGGGCCGGGTCATGGGACGGAACGTCGGCCGGTCGCCTCGATGACGAGCCCGGACGTCGCTGGCGGCAGCGCGGGGACCAGCCCTCGGCCGAACTGGCCGCAGTGACGATAGCGGCGTCACCTGGTCTTGGATCGGAACCCACCGACGTTCGGGCCGGGCACTCGACCACGAGGCCCTCGAAAGCAGTTCCCGCCTACCTCGCGGTGAGCGCGACAGAACAGCAGGTTGGCGATGCAACAGTGGACGGATGGACGACGCCGGTCAGGTGAGGATCACGCCCTCCGGCTAGGTGGTACCGCTCCCCGACACCGCCCGCCGCGAGGACTACGGGTGTGCGTGACCCTCGTGGCCGGGCGGGAAACTCCCCCTTTGCGTCCCGCCCGGTCACCGTCATAGAGGCTCGATCGGCGAGCCTGGGCCGCACCCCCGATCCATCCGATGATGTGGACCGCCTGCTTGGTGATGGCCAAGCACGGCGGCGACTCCGACCTTCCGGCACTGCTCGCCGGCTGGGACTGGCTGGACCGCAGGACCGAAGACCGCTGTGGATACGATGACCTCGCCGAGGGCATCGCCCGTATTGGCGGACCGGCCGCGCAAACGGCGGTACCCCGGCTCCGCCGCGCCTGGTTCAGCCCACACACCTTCGAGCGGGCCGCGTACCTGCGCGCCGTTACAGCACTCGACCCAGGTAACACGGATTCGCTGCTCACCGAGGGCTTGTGGGACTGCGAGAGCGACGTACGACAGTTCGCGGCCGAACACGTCCCACTCGACGATTCGACCCGCAAACAGCTGAGCTATCTCCGCGACGACCCGATGGAAACTCCCGAGGTACGCGCCACCGCCGCTGCTCGGCTCAGCTGAGCGAACACACCACCTGCAGAGCCTCCCCTTGCGCTTCGTGACGGACGGATTCCGGCCGTTCACGCCTGAACTCGGTTCGCCGGGAACGCACTCTTCTGCCGCTGATAGGGCGCAGCGCCGGGTGGCCGCGTCGCTGGCTGCCGCCCTGGCGTGGCGAGCTGGCGGGCGGTTGCGGGGACAACGCCCGCCAGCGTGATCATGACTACAAAAGAGACACTCCTCCCCGCCGAGGTACTGCGGCGGTGGGGCGTTTGTAGCTGGTCAGTGGTTCTTCCGGACCGCGTCCCACGCGGCGCCGAGCAGCTCGAGTATCCGGTACAGCGTGTATAGCGCCCACATGGCGGCCAGAGGCACACCACAGATCAGGAGGACCGCGTCGCCCAGGTAGTGGGTGCTCTCCAACATCCAGCCTCCGGTCAGCAGGACGGAACCCACGACGACGGCCCAGGCCAGGATGCGGCCGGCTTTGGTCAGCGAAACCCACAGGCGGGCGTTGTCGGCGCCGTCTGGCTCCGTCGAGTCGCCGACCTGGGACTGCAGGGCGAGGCTGTCGATGTCCCGGGCAGCGGCCCGATCGGTCTCATGTGGCGACTCGCGCAGCACTGCCGACAGGGCGCGCAGGTCGTCGTGGTCGCGAAGCCGTCCAGTCCGCGGATCGCCGAGTAGCGCCACGACGTACGGGACCCCGAGCAGCCACGCCCTGCCGTAGCCGCGTTTCGCCCCCGGCGGCAGCACCACGACTGTGCCGCCGTGCATGTCTTCGCGGTAAGTGCGGTCGCCGATCACCCGAACGAGTTCCGTGCCGGCGATCGCCACCTCGGCGTCGACGAGGTCGGTGGCATCGCTGAACAGCGTGACGAACTGGGCGTACGCGGCGACGACCGCGAGCAGGCCCAGTACCGCGACCGCGGCGCCGAGCAGCTCGTGCAGCCGGGCCGTGAAGCCGGTGAGCAGCAGCGCGGGGACGACGGCGAACAGGTACCAGCCGACGAAGAGCAGAAAGCGCCGCCGGTTCAACCAGCGCTGCGTCCGCACGCCCTCCGCGCCAGGCGGGAAGGCGGGGAGGACTTTCCCGCCGTTGCGCCGTTGCCGGGCGTCCTCGCTCGGCAGCATCATGTGGAGGCGGTGGACCCGAACCTCGAGGCGGTCACCGGCCAGACTCGCCAGGTCGCGGACGAACTGCCTCTCCTCGATTTTCGGCTCGTCCAGGTCGAACAGCCGCACCGCTGGTCGCCCGTCCACGGTGGCCCGCAGGTCACTCGGAACGTCCAGGCTGACGCCCGGGCCTGGTACCAGGTAGAGCGCGGGAACCATCCGGCGGCCACCCCGCTCCCGGTTCTCGATCACTACCGCTGAGATCTCGGCCCATCGCAGGTCACGTCGGTACCGACCGATCCGCACCCTCCAGCCGTCCCGGTCGACATCAACCTGAAACCGCTGCAACGCGTACGAGAGAAATTTGGCCGCCATGAACAGGGCGGTCAGCGAGATCACGCCGGTGCAGAGCCGCCCGGACACCGAGGCGCGGACAGTGAACTGCAGGATCACCAGATGACCGAGGAATCCCGCCAGCGGCACCCCGAAAACCGCCGCGATCACGCGGGAGCTGACTGGACGGCGCAGATTCACCCCTGCATCATCAACGAACCGGGCAACTCAACCACGGCCTCGTCCCCGCTGAACCGCACGGCAGTCCGGCAATGCCGCGGACAGCGCGTTCGCGATGGTTGTGCTCAGTGCTATCGCCGCTGTCGGCGGCCCTGGGTGTTGGCGTTCTGGGTGAGGTCGGCGCGTAGCTGGGTGCGGGTGCGCATCAAGATCCGTCCGAGCATGTTCTTGCCGGTGCCACTCCGGCCGCGTCCCCAGTAGTGGTCAGTGCTGGTGTCCTCGACGATCTCCTCGTCGCCGGTATCCAACAGGATGGCGCGGATGTCGGCGTGGGCGGTGAACTTGACCGTCACGGCCCGGCGCATCACGTCGTCTTTGACCCGTTCCCAGTCGCGGCGCAGCGGCCGGGACCGGTCGCGGCCCAGCTCGGCGGCCCGCAACGGGGTCGCCGTCCGCCGGATGAGTTCGGCGTGGCGGCTGCCGGGGAACTTCTGGGCCTGGAAATAGTGCTCGGAGGTCGTCCACCAGTGGCCGTCGAGGTCGAAGCCGTGGCCGGAGAAGTTGGAGAAGCAACCGTACGGAACCTCGTCGGCACCGTAGAAGTAGATCGTCATCTGGGCCTCGGAGCGGGGGTCGGGGATCTGCACCGTGTCACAGGCATCGACAGAGCGGCAACCGAGTTCGCTGGCCACCATCCGGATCTGCCGCGTTCCGCTCCCCCGTACGGCAGGTCGTTCTACTGCGCCCCGGCCGCGGCACTCAAGCCAGCCGCGGACGTCTGGTCACCGTGCGCTTGGACGCCAAGGTCAAGACCGCGATCTCCTCGATCCCGAAAAGGCCTAGACGACGTTGGAGTACACCGACGCCGTCTACGACGAACAGACTACCGACCGTTTCTCCCGCTCGATGTCACATCCGCGGCCCGGCCGGTGTCTCCATGGCGTGACGACCTACCAACCCGCCGGCAAAGCCGCCGACACAGGAGGAGACATGGAGCACACGACCCGCATCCCCCCGGCCGAGATCACCGGCGTCAAGGGAGCGCTGATCAAGCGGATGATCGAGAAGAAACTGGGCAAGGTGCCGACGGCGGTGGGCGTCTA
Organism: Micromonospora sagamiensis; assembly: GCF_014680085.1. Classification (NCBI taxonomy): domain Bacteria; kingdom Bacillati; phylum Actinomycetota; class Actinomycetes; order Micromonosporales; family Micromonosporaceae; genus Micromonospora; species Micromonospora sagamiensis. The sequence goes on from NZ_AP023438.1 coordinate 427,549, forward strand.
CTGGCACAACCCCAAAGTGCTGTTCGCCAGCTTCGGCCTCGGCGGCAAGCTGCAGAAGTGGGACGCCTGCGACGAGAACCTGAAGTCGTTCGCCCACATGGCGGTCGCGTCGCTAGTCGGCTGCACGTGGTGCCTGGACTTCAACTACTTCGAGACACGCAACAAGGGGCTTGACGTGGATAAGGCGCGCGAGATCCCGCGGTGGCGGGAGGCGGACGTCTTCACTCCGCTGGAGCGGGATGTCCTGGAGTACGCCGAGGCGATGAGCCAGACACCGCCGACCGTGACCGACGAGCTGGTGGGCCGGCTGCACGCCGAGCTGGGACCTCCCGCCGTGGTCGAACTCACCTCGGTGATCGCATTCGCGAACATGAGCACGCGTGGCAACGTGGCGCTTGGCATCGAGTCCGACGGCTTCGCCGCCGCGTGCGGCTTAAGGCCGCTGGCCGAGCGACCGGGAGTAGCGTCCGCGTCATGAGCGAGGACCCCTTCGTCGCCCACCGCAGCCTGCTGTTCACCGTCGCCTACGAGATGCTCGGCTCGGTCGCCGACGCCGAGGACGTGGTGCAGGAGACCTGGCTGCGGTGGGCAGCCTTGGCCGACGCCGAGCGCTGGGAGGTCCGGGGCCCCCGGGCGTACCTCGTGCGGATCGTGACCCGGCTCTGCCTCAACCGACTGCGCACGCTCGCGCGGCAGCGCGAGGAGTATGTGGGCGAGTGGCTACCCGAGCCCCTGCTGACCAGCCCGGACGTCGCCGAGGACGTCGAGCTCGCAGAGAGTGTGTCGATCGCCATGCTGACGGTACTCGAGACGCTGCTACCGACGGAACGCGCGGTCTTCGTGCTCCGCGAGGTCTTCGACGTGCCGTACGACGAGATCGCCGAGGCGCTGGACAAGTCGCCGGCGGCGGTGCGCCAGATTGCGACGCGGGCCCGCAAGCACGTGGCGGCGCGCCGGCCGCGGATGTCGGTAAGCCGCACCGAGCAGGAGCAGGTGGTCGAGCGGTTCCTCGACGCGCTGACCACCGGCGACGTGCCCGGACTGCTCAAGGTGCTGGCTCCCGACGTGCTCGTCGTGGGCGACGGCGGCGGCCTGGCCCCGACAATCCCGAAGCCGGTCCGCGGGGCCGAGAAGCTCGCCCCGGTGATGGCCCGCTTCGCCGAGGTCGCGCCCGGCGCCAAGGCTTTCATCGTCGACCTCAACGGCGGCATCGCGGCGCGCATCGACCCCAGCGGCGAGAACGACACGGCCGTGTCGTTCGTCATCGAGGACGGCCGGATCACCCAAATCTACGCGATCCGCAACCCGCACAAGCTCGAGCGGCTGGGCGAGGTGGCCGAGCTTCGACGGTGAGTCCCGGCTTACGCATGCTCGCATCTGCCGCGATCCGGGCTGTGTCGGTACGTGTCATCGATGCGTCGTCGTTACCGTAGTCGGAAGACGGGGCCGCGGGGTGTGAAGGGTAGCCGGGCGGCTTCCGGGATGAGGAAGGCGTGTTCGCGGCGGATGCGTACGACGTCGCAGTATCCGTCGGTGATGAGCAGGATCGGTGCGGCGGTTGGGAAGTCGGGGGCGGTTTCCAGCAGGTGTATGCCGGGCTGGAGCACGGTGCCGCCGCGCCCGCGGACCCGTACCCGGCCGGCGATCTGTTCCACCGGCAGATATCCGGCGTCGTAGGGGTGTGCGTCGCAGAAGACCACGCGGGCGGCGGGCACGTCACGGGCGATGGCGTACGAGGCGATGGCGCCGAGTGCCTTGCCGAGCAGTTCGTGGTTCATGGACCCGGAGGTGTCCAGCACGACCCCGAAGGTGCATCGGGGTACCGGTTCGTCGGGCCATCGCCAGCCCGGTCGCGGGATGTTCGGTGTGCTGGCCTGCCGTCGTGACGGGCGGGCGTAGGAACGGGCGCGCTGCGGTGAGGGTACGTACTCGTCGAACCAGCGGGCCAGCTTGGCATCCCATGGCAGTGGCGGCTGTTCCAGGACCCGGATCTCGTCGACGAGTCCAGCTGGCAGATGTCCCCGACCTTCCTGCTGGTGGTAGGCGTAGCCGGTCAGCAGCGCCCGCCGGTAGAAGTCGTCCAGGTCGACCCGGTGTCCGGGTGTGCCGTTGCATGGCAGGGGTTCACCGAGCACGTCACCGAGGCCGGTGCCGCGCAGTGTGGCGAGTTTGCGTAGGCGGCGTAGGTCCTTGGCAATCTGGTCGTAGACCGCCTCGGCGGACATGCCGGCCAGCTGCGGGTCGTGGAGCAGCCCGTCCGGTGGTTCGCCGACATCCATCTCGATTAGCCAGCCGTTGATGACGTAGTCCGCCGCGACGTTCCACAGGTAGGCGTCGCGTCCACCGATCCGGTCGCCGTGGCGCAGCGCGGCGTGCAGCATCTCGTGCGCCAACACGAACCGCCATTGCATGCTGGACAGGTTCCGCAGCGGGTTCAGGTAGATTTCCCCGGCGGCCGGGGATACTGCGGCGATCGTGATGTTCCAGCGCTGCGCCAGCTTGGCGTCGGCGACCAGGGTGAATCGTGACGCCAGCGCTCCGAGCAGCGGGTAGGAGGAGACGAACCAGCTCATCGCCAACTCCCAAGGTTGACGGTGGCTGGCCCGGTCGGTCAGCGACCTGCGTGCCCCGCCGGCGACATCCACCGCCGCCGTCGCCGCTGCGGACAGCCCCACCGCGAATTGCGCCTGCCAGTCCGGCACACCGATCCCCGCCCCGCCGGTGCCTGGAGATGGTGGTGGTGGGATCAGGTCTGGTGCGTGGCCGCCGGTACCGCAGCCCGCGTATTCGGCCGGCACGCCGGCGTGCCGCCACTGCCGCAACAGCACCGACTCGTCGGTGGCGGGCAGCTCAGCCGGCAGCAGCAACGGTTCGGTGCCGAGTTTGACGGCCCGCTGGAACCGTGCGACGGCGAGGCAGGCCGCGTCGGCGTACGCCGGGTCGGTGGCGTAGCGATCGGGGGCCAGGTGACCGAAGCCGAGGTGCAGCAGGCAGTGCGCAAGCGCCCACGACCACTGGTCCTCGTCCAGCCGGTGCGCTTTGCTGGCCCGGATCGCCCCATGCGCGTCGACCACCGCGATCGCCTTTGCCGCCACGAGTTGGCTGTCATCCACCAGCACCGCCCGCGCCCCGGCACGCTGCCACGGCCCGACCTGGGTGCTCAGCAACGGGGCGAACATCGGGTGACCGGTCAGCTTCCGCCACGCAGCGTCGAACGCAGCCACGTTCGGGTCGGCCGGCGCCCGCTTCCTGCTTCCCATCGCGTTGTCCTGCGTCAGGTTCGGGCGGCGACCAGCCGGGGCAGGTCCCGGCTCACCTCGACCAGGAACCACGTCGGCAGCACTGGTGCGCCGTCCTCCCCTGCGGCGATGACCATCTGGGCACACTCCAACGAGATCTCCGCCAACTGGACCAGCAGCGCCTTGGTTCGGTGCGCGAACTGCCGCAAGGCCGGCGAGGCATGCTCCTTGCTGGCTGGCAACTCCTTGACCAGCCTGGCCCGGAACGCCTCCGCCAGGAAGTACAGCAGGTCCCGGTCCCCGACACCGGCAGGCCAAGCCGCGTCCCCACGTACGACGGCGTCGAGTCCGTAACGATGCCGCACGATCTTCAGGTAACCGCAGAACCCGGCCGCGTGGGCAGGGCTCAGCGTGCCGGCGGCCAACAGTCGCAGGGTGTGTTCGTCGATGTCGTCGCCATAGGACGACAGCGCGTCGGAGAGCATGTGCCAGCTGCGCGGGGTGGAGAACGCCTCCTCCACCTTGGGTGGGTTCACCCACAACTGGTCCGGCCGCTCAGACAGGTAGTCGACCACCCAGCGGTGGATACCGGCGCCCTGCGCCCACGCCAGCCAGTCGTCAACACTGGCACGCAGGTGCACATGGACCAGCCGGTTGACCAAGGCTGAGGCCATTGGCCGGGCCAGCGCGTTGTCCGTAGCCCGGTTACCGGCACCGATCACGATCGATCCCGCCGGCAACTCGTAGGCCCCAATGCGGCGGTCCAGGATCAGCGAGTAGAACGCCTTCTGCACCTCCGGCGTCGACGCGTTCAACTCGTCAAGGAACAGGCAGTACGGTTCGTCGCGGGCGATTGACTCCGGCGGCGCGAAGCGGCTGCGGCCGTCCCGCAACTCCGGCACTCCGATCAGGTCCTCCGCCGCGAGTTGGGTGCCGACCAGGGTCACGCAGTCCAACCCGAGCGAGGCGGCGAACTGGCGCACCAGCGAACTCTTGCCGATACCCGGAGCGCCCCACACGAACACCGGCCGGACCACCGCCACATGCAGTAGCAGATCCGGCAGCTGGGCCGGCGTCACCGAGATCGCAGAGTGCACCCGCCCATCCTGCCCACCACCAGGATCAACCGCATCCCATATCCGCCGCGCGCCGACGCGAACAGGAACAACCGAGCCAGCGCAGCAACTGGCCTACTGATCTACCGCGAACGATCGGTGCAGAGCTCCCGGACCCGGCTCGGCCCGTCTCAGCCGGTGGCGGTGGGATAGCCGTTCTGGAAAGCGAGCCGCTGGTCCGCGTCCGCCGCAATCTTGTCGAGGTGGTCGTCGAGGTTGAGGAAAGCCTGCCAGGGCTCCTGTCCAGAAGTGGCGGCGAGCCGGTCGACGACGAGTTGTTCGAGGTCGGGGACGCGCTTGGCTTTCCAGATCTTGTCGGCGAGGCTGACGAGTAGATCTTCGAGCTCGACGGTGGTCGTCCGCCAGCTGGCATGTGTCGCGGCGAAGCGTGTCAGGGAAGGCTCGATGCCGGCGTCGAGCAGGAGCTGTTGCCCGGCGGGCTCGTGCCGGGAGCCTGGTCCGGACAGTTCCTCGACGTGAACGGTCTTGCCGATGTCGTGGGTGGCCGCGCCGAAGAGAACGGCCTCGCGGTCGATGACCAGGGTCGGGTAGTGAACGGCAAGCCAGGCCGTGAGCTGGGCGGCGACGTCGTGCACGGCGCGCAGATGCGCGGCCAACCGAGGTGGCGCGTTCAACTCGACGAGGAGGTCGGCGACCTGGGCTGGTAGCTGTCGCAGCGGCGGGACACCAGGTTCGCGCAGGGCATGACGCAGCGTCAATGGCATGGATGCTCCGTCGTGGTCGGCGTGCGGGGTTTCGGCAGACGCATGGTAGAACGCGATCAGCATGCTCACCTTGCGGAGCGTCATGCCGATGAGAGTTGACCGCATAAAGCGGCTGGAGCCTGGCGTTACGTGGACTCGCTCGGCGGGAGATGCGGCTGTGGCGTCCGGCCCCGGCCCTTTCGGATGTACTGGACCCGGGCCTCGTCGAGGCTCAAACTGCCGTTCGGCCCGCCCCGGCCGACTGCGCTGTCGTGGTTGTCCTGGCCATCATCCTCCCACCAGCACTCATCGCAGATCTCGTAGCGCCCTCGCTCCGACAACGTGGCATGGCCGCAGCAGGGACAGGTGTAGGGACCATCACCGACCGCCGCGACGACGTTCTTCAGCGAGGCGTATCGGTGTAGCCATTCCACCCGGCGGCGACCCAGGAGTTCGTCAGCGTCCGCACTGATGGATCGTGTGGCTACGGAGCTGTCCTCCGTCGGCTTGTGGATTACGGCGGGGCGGTCTTGGACGTTTGGATCGGCTGCCGAATGGATGCGACGAGCACCGTCGCCCCCGGCGTCTTCCCTAACTACCTGTTGCTCCTCCGGCACGATGCGCCATCGCCACGGGCCCACATCGCCGAGGCGTCCAGCGTGCCGGAGCAGAACCTGCGTAGAGTGCGCCCGTTTTCCCGTCTTCTGCCGCTGCCGGGTCACTGCGTCCGGAGCCAGCCGAGCCAGAATGCGTGTACTGAACTTCCCGGGCGGCCACCAGTTCACCTTCAGGCCCTGGGTGATGTCGTACGTGTGGAGCACGACCTCGGCGACGCCGAGCGCTGCGAACCCGCTGACATCGCAGGACCCGAAGTGCCACGCCCGCGTATCCGGCCCTGCGACCCGCAGCGCCGCGACGAGCAGCCCGCCGCACGCCTCGACGGCCGCCAACACGTCTGACACCGGCGCATCGTCGCGGATCACCAGATCCAACGGCAGGTACGCATCCTTTACCCGGCCCGCCACTTGAGCCGCGTATGCGAGCAAATCATGGCCGATGTGGACGAGCGTCTCCCGACACGTCCAAGTCAGGGTGCCAGCGGCGACCGACCAGTCGTGGGCCGAAAGCGGTTCGAGGACCTCGCCCATCATCCGGACGGCACGCTCCAGATCCTGAGCCTCCATGCCGCGCATTCTCGCAGACCGGCCAGGTACCCAGAGCACCAAGAAGAACAGGGCTTTCTACATCCGAATCTGCCGCGATCAACGCGCTGAGGTGTCGCAGATCCGCTGGCAGACGACTGTCGCACACCAGCCGACAGAGGACACCACCCTTAGCGTGCTGCGTCTTGGTCCGCCTGGCCCTGAGCGGCCGAACCACCGGCGCTACGACCGGCCAGTGAGATCCCGCCGCCAGCGACCGCCAGCACGAGACTGGCCTCGCCGTGCGAGGACCAAGTCGGCCAGCCCGTCGTCCCACCTGCGCTCTCAGCGGACCTGACGGATGTCCAGCCGCGCGCCAGGCTTCCAATCCAGTGCGCCGATGATCGCCCGATCACGGATCCGACCACTGCTGTCGACCGAGGCCAGGCGATACATCCTCGCTTCGGTGCGCTGCTGCGGGAGGGCCGGCATCGGTAAGGGCGCTCGACGCAGCGGAGCGGCGGAGCCGGTCCGAACGCCTCTCGCCTGTCCTGGAAGCAGGACCGGGGGGACGACGGAAGCCATTGAAGGCTCAGCCACAAGGACCACCACCCTCGCCCGACAGCAAGCCGGCAGAGGTAGTAACCGAGATCAGATTCGCGTGGTCAAGTGCACTTGACCACCAGTACACAGGACACGGCATCGGTGCCGCAAATTTGTGTCCGAGGGGGGAGATGAACCCCCACGCGTAGCACCCGGATACAAAAATGGGTGCTCATGCGATTAAGGATAGCTCAACACAGAGCGTAACCCACTGCTCGTGGGGACTGCGGGCGGAGATCTCCCCGGTGGTCACGCCTTTTGTGTAAGCGACAGGATCGCCTCCTTGAACCCGTCAAGGCGGCGGGCGTGCTTCGGCACGATCCTCGGGGTGAACGAACCGGCCCGGTCCCGTAGCACCTGGATCCACACGGCCCGACCTCGGTCTGCACCGTCTTCGCCCCGTGCCCGTTACGGATGTTGGCCCGCCGAACGGTCGCCTCGTCGACGCCGACCTCGTCGAGGTGAGCATCCAGCTCCGCATCAAGCGCTGATTCCAGGACGGTGCAGGTGATCCCGGCCAAAAACCCACCCGGCCCGACGAGCGACACGGCGTCGACCTTGGCCCGCTCCACCAGCTGCTGCGCGACCCACCGCCGCCGTCGGCCGCGGAAGCGGAGCAGTTCTTCTTGTCTGCCATGACGCGGTCCTTTCTGGACAGGAGCTACGTCCTGTCCAACGGACCACACCCAGGTCAAACGCGGAAATCTATGCGATTCCCCCAACGGAACAGGCCGTCGTAGTCCGGGCTGCCCTTGCCATCGATCAACACGAACTGCACCGCCGACGACGGCGTGAGCTGACAGAACCGAGCGTTCAGCAGCGAGGTCTTGCCGATGCCGGCCAGCCCCGCGACCACCACCCCGGACACCCGGGACGAGCGGATGGCGACCGGCTGCCCATCAGCGTCGACACCCGCCGACCACGTCTCCAGGTGGTCGACGGTCATGGTCTGCCCGTTCAAACGGCCGTTCGGGTGAGCGGGCAGACCAGCAGCGCCCGCAGCCGGACCAGGCCCGGGCGGACCTGCGCCACCCGCACCTGCGGCACCCGCCACGCGCCAACGAGATGCCCAGCAGCGTTCTGGAACTCGACCAGGCCGAGCCGGCCGACCGTGGCCGCGTCCACCTCGACACCCCACCGCCGCACCTGCACCCGGACCGCCGGAACCAACTCCCGCCGCACCGCCACCGTCTGCGGCCGAGATGACCACAACGGCGGACGGACACGTTCGGTCTGCGCCAGGCCCACCCGCACGGCGGTACGCCGCCACATGTATTGGATCCGCCAGCCGGCGCGTATCGCGGGCCGGATCTCGGCGTCGGCCAGCAGATAACGCAGCAGGTCCTATTTAGCCGGCTCCCGTCAAGCCGCCAACAGGCACTTGCATCGCAGCGGCCCGCAAACCGGCAATTATAGAGGAGTCGGCCGCAGGATCCTGCAAGGCATCTAGGGCATCCACCTGCCGCTGCAGTTCGGCTTGGATCGACGAAGCCTGCAACAGCACCTCACCATCATCACTTCCAAGAACCTCTAGATCCTGTTCCCGTGCTTCGAACTCGTCCGCTGCCGCATACGCTCGCTCAGCAACGTAGACAGCGAGGTCAACATTATCGTCGCGCAAAAGTTCCAAGAGATAGACGAGCGAGACAATGGCATCTTCCGCCTGCGGCGCCCACTCATTCCAGTCTTCTTCAGCCGGCAACAGTTCCTCTATTGAGGCCGGCGAAGGAAGCTCTGATACGGCGCTGCTCATATCGTCCCCCTGCAGCCCCGACCAGACCGCGTCCACCGAGGTCCGGACCAGGACCGGATCGCCGACCTCCTCCAACCCACTGAATTTCAAGTATGCGGGTATCAGCACCTCAACACAGCTAACTACAAAGGCGGCACGTTGCCACGGGGCAAGGTTGGCAAGGTCTTCGCGTAGCCGCCGAGAGTCGAAGCGCACCGGGACTACCATCAGTTCTCCTTTCTGAAGGTACGAATAACGACGCTCATCCCATCGGACGAGATCCGATAACCTTCTGACCTGGCTCACCACCCACCGCCGCCTAGCCCGCGACTACAAAACCGCCCCGCCACCTTGGAAGACATGATTCGCTGGGGCGCCATCGGCGGCATGCTCGGCCGCCTCGCCTGAGGCGGACCCGCCACCCGGCAACAACGCCGCATCTTCAACACACCCGACTGACAGACATGCCAAACGCCTTCTCAGGCAGATCCATTAGGTGAGCGAGATGAAGCGAACGGCGCGTCGAGGGAAGTCTTTGGGGAAGATCTTCATTCTAGTACGACGAGAGAGAACGGCCTCCAGCCACTCAACAGTCCCTCCATCGAACCCCTCCCACAATGAACCCCTCGGCTCACCCAAAGCAACGGTCCACCGATCCGGGTTCCCACTACGACTGGTCACCCAGTAGGCGACATCACCATTTTCAGAGCGACCAAATGAAATCAGCTCGTGCGGCCCACGAGGGAGGGAGTGGCCCCTTTCTTTCAAATACGCAAGCGCCCATGTCGTGCGCATATGCTGATATTCGAGATCGAGGCCATCTCGCGAGAACCCAGGGCAGAATAGATAAAAAAATCCACCAAACGATCCGGGTCCATAATTTTTTATGAGCCACTTGTAATCTGACGGCAAGGCGTTACCTAGTACTCCAGCCGGGGATCGTGATCACGGTTCAGTGAGGGCTTGTCGGGCGTAGTGGCTGGTCATGGCTTGGGCTTGGTGACGGCGTCGGCGGATCGACCAGAGCAGTGGGTCCGCTCGGCGGCGGGTGGGTTCGATGATCAGGACGTGGAACAGGTGGCGTAGTTCGTTGACGGTCAGTGGGATCAGCCCGACTGGTTGATGGTGGTGGTTGGCGGTCGCGGCGGCGAGGAAGGCGTGGGCCAGGATCACCAGGGTGGTCCAGCGGTGCCAGGACCGCCAGCGGCGGTGTTGGTGCTGGTCCAGGCCGAGTCCGGTCTTCGCGGCCTGGAAGGCTTCTTCGATCTTCCAGCGGCGGCCGGCTACCGCGACCAGGCGGTGCAGTGGGACGGGTTCCGGTGACCAGCAGCGGTAGAAGGCCAGCTCACCGGTGCGGCGGTTACGGCGGATCAGGAGCCAGTGGTGTCCGCCGTGCGTGTCGGTGGCGGCCGGTAGGGCGGTGTAGGACCAGTCGTACCAGCGGTGACCTTTCGCGCCCCTGCCGGCGGAGATGCGCTGCCAGACGGTGGGAGGAAGACCGGTGGCCAGTGCGTCGACGCGGTAGACGCCGAGGCCGGTGGTGACCTGATGGGACCGGGCCACGGCCAGAACGTAGCCCAGGCGCAGCTGACGCAGCCGGGCGGCGAGGCGTGGATCGTTGCCGTAGGCCTCGTCGCCGGCCACCCAGCGACACGGCAACCCGGCGGTGACCGCGGCGGTGATCATCCGGGCTGCCAGCTGCGGCTTCGTGGCGAACCGCACCTGCTCGGGGACACCTGCCCGCGTCCGGCGTTCGGGGTCGTCGCACCAAGACTTCGGCAGGTAGAGGGCCGTGTCGACCATTGCGTGAGCGGTGTCGGTGGCGTAGACGAGGTGCACGGCGAGCTGACAGTTCTCGATCTTGCCGGCCGTGCCTGAGTACTGCCGCTGGACACCGACGGTGTGCCGGCCCTTCTTCAGGTCCCCCGTCTCGTCGATGACCAGCACCGCCTCGGTATCACCGAGGTGCTGGTCGACGAACTCGCGGACATCAGCGCGAACGGCGGCGTCGTCCCACTTCACCCGGATCAACAGGTCCTGCATCCCGTCCGGGCTGGTGTCTCCGGCATGCTCGGCGATCGTCCAGCAGTTCTTCGACGGTAACGGCGCCAGTAGGCCCCGAACGAAGTCACACACCCGACGGCGAGGCTCGGGCCTGCGGAAACGATGCCCGACCGTCAACATCAGGCCGTCGAACAACACCCGCCACCGTTGGGCGTCTACCCTGTATCTCGCAGCCACCGCCGCGTCATGGTCAGTCCACACAACCGCCCATGATCGACGGTGGCTGCACTCGTTCACCCACCACACCAACCCGCAGCTCAGCCAAGGTCAACATCCCCGGCTGGAGTACTAGCCGAGATTCAACCCCAGCCCAGTCCACTGCAACCGGCACAGAGCTGGGAGGTTCTACCACTTGCCGGAAAGAGTCGGGATTAAACATCATTCACCATGCCCAAAAGCCCGGCAGGGTTAGGGATATCCTGGACCAACCTAGAGCCTCCGCTGCCGCAAGCCGTCATCCTGACGCCGATCGGCATCGGGTTATCAGCATGGAAACCGCAGAAGCAGTGAACTGCAGGTTCTGCCCACCGCGAACTGCGTTGTAGATTGGCTGCTCAAGGTCTCTCATGATCGGCGAGTTCACCGGATCCTGTGTGATGGTGACAAGATTCGACTTTCGGGAACCAGACCCACCCAAGAAGGTGCCCTCGACCAATATTGAAGTCATCACCATTCCCGGGTCCTCCAGGGGCTCTGATTCTGCTACTTGCGGCACTTACCGAGTCAAGCACCGAGGCATTCAGTGATGCGGAAACACTCGCGGGCCTGTGATTTGCATCGAGTCCACCGTATCGGGTACTTCCACCGCCAGAGTACTTATCCTGGTGGATCTTGCCGCCATAGTTGAGAACCAGGACCGGGGAAGGCCCCGCCAGCGCATGGTACGTGTGGTGGGTGGCGACGGTGAGGTCGTGCATGACCTCGGAGCCGGTGAAGTTGTCGACCGCGACGACCGTGACCTCGCGCCCGGGTCCGCCGCCGCCGGCACCGGCACCGGTGCCGTCGCCCTCCAGCCGCTTGTCGTCGTGGACCAGCAGCCGATGTCCGACCTGGAGCTTCCCGGCGTCGAACCACTGCCGGTCCGTGGCGTCCCAGAACGGATGATGCGCCGTGGTCTCCAGCGTCACCGCCCGCTCAGCACCGCCCTCCCGCACAGTGAGGTTCGTCAACTCCCGGTCAACGTTGACGTGCAGCCGGGTCACCGGCTCGGCGCTGGTCTCCCCCGTCTCCGGATCGGTCGCCACCACCTCGTCACCGAGCTGGATATCCCCGATCGGACGGGCCGTGCCGTCGGCCAGCAACACCAACGTCGCCGGGTCGAAAGCAGCCGATTGTGGAGCCGGTGAGCGCGGTCACGGATGAACAGTTCTTCGCGATGCTGCTCGATCGGGCCCGGACACCGACTCCCCCAGGTACCGGTGCCGTGGCTCGACCGGGTTCACCACCGGCGCGGATTCCGACCGCGGATGTCCTCGCTATCCACGCGAATAGACAAAGCTTCGAACGTCACTCCACTCGAAATTCAGAGCCCCCCGATTGGCCCAAGACGCCATAACGTCAACGAGCTGTCGAACATCCACATGGCGCGGAATGTCGAAGGCCAAAAATCGTTCGCCATGCATCTCCACACCCAAACCGAGGTCTGCTGCCACCGATTTTATCGATCCACAGACCTCGTCTGCCGAATCTCCTCCACCTTCGTGCACGAGTGCGCGTAGGACACGATTGCCGGAAAACGCAACAAGGTTCTGGACGAACATACCATCAGGGTCGAGTACGACCTCGTCCAGATAGGCCAGCCCGTAGGCGCAGAACGGTATGCATGCGATGCGAAATCGACGATCATCCAGGCTATTGAGCCAAAGCTGCTCCACTTGGCCAGGAAGCCCCGCATAAGTCAGGTCGACCATTGCGATTTGATAAGGAGCATTCTTACCAAGAGGATCGAGATGATTGATGTACACCGCACCTGTCACAGATACTCCTACTTGCGCCCAGAATTTAGCAGATACCACTCCTGGAGCATCCTAGTACTCCAGCCGGGGATTGTGATCACGGTTCGGTGAGGGCTTGTCGGGCGTAGTGGCTGGTCATGGCTTGGGCTTGGTGACGGCGTCGGCGGATCGACCAGAGCAGTGGGTCCGCTCGGCGGCGGGTGGGTTCGATGATCAGGACGTGGAACAGGTGGCGTAGTTCGTTGACGGTCAGTGGGATCAGCCCGACTGGTTGATGGTGGTGGTTGGCGGTCGCGGCGGCGAGGAAGGCGTGGGCCAGGATCACCAGGGTGGTCCAGCGGTGCCAGGACCGCCAGCGGCGGTGTTGGTGCTGGTCCAGGCCGAGTCCGGTCTTCGCGGCCTGGAAGGCTTCTTCGATCTTCCAGCGGCGGCCGGCTACCGCGACCAGGCGGTTGAGTGGGACTGGTTGGGGTGACCAGCAGCGGTAGAAGGCCAGCTCACCGGTGCGGCGGTTACGGCGGATCAGGAGCCAGTGGTGTCCGCCGTGCGTGTCGGTGGCGGCCGGTAGGGCGGTGTAGGACCAGTCGTACCAGCGGTGGCCTTTCGCGCCCCTGCCGGCGGAGATGCGCTGCCAGGCGGTGGTGGGAAGACCCGCGGCCAGTGCGTCGACGCGGTAGACGCCGAGCCTGGTGGTGACCTGGTGAGAACGGGCCACGGCCAGGACGTAGCCCAGGCGCAGCTGACGCAGCCCGGCGGCCAGGCGTGGATCGTTGCCGTAGGCCTCGTCGCCGGCCACCCACCGGCAGGGCAGCCCGGCGGTGACCGCGGCGGTGATCATCCGGGCTGCCAGCTGCGGCTTCGTGGCGAACCGCACCTGCTCGGGGACACCTGCCCGCGTCCGGCGTTCGGGGTCGTCGCACCAGGACTTCGGCAGGTAGAGGGCCGTGTCGACCATTGCGTGAGCGGTGTCGGTGGCGTAGACGAGGTGCACGGCGAGCTGACAGTTCTCGATCTTGCCGGCCGTGCCTGAGTACTGCCGCTGGACACCGACGGTGTGCCGGCCCTTCTTCAGGTCCCCCGTCTCGTCGATGACCAGCACCGCCTCGGGGTCACCGAGATGCTCGACCACGAACGCGCGGACATCAGCGCGGACCGCGGCGTCGTCCCAACGCACCCGGGTCAGCAGGTCCTGCATCCCGTCCGGGCCACTGTCCCCGGCATGCTCGGCGATCGTCCAGCAGTTCTTGCGCGGTAACGGCGCCAACAGGCCCCGAACGAAGTCACGCACCCGACGGCGAGGCTCCGGCCTGCGGAAACGATGCCCGACCGTCAGCATCAGGCCGTCGAACAACACCCGCCACCGCCGGGCGTCTACCCTGTATCCCGCAGCCACCGCCGCGTCATGGTCAGTCCACACAACCGCCCATGATCGACGGTGGCTGCACTCGTTCACCCACCACACCAAGCCGCAGCTCAGCCAAGGTCAACATCCCCGGCTGGAGTACTAGCCGGCCAGTGCGGCGGCGGCCAAATTCCGGTATACCCTGCCGGCGGATTATACGGGGTCATGCGATCTCGCTTGGAACTGTTGCACGACCGGCAGATCGGCGTGGTGTTCTCGTCGCTGAGATCACCACCATAGTTCCTTGCCTCGACGTGATCAACAGCTTCAGCTGTGTTGTGCCGGCAATATGAGCACATCGGCGTTGGCTTGGTACGGTCCGCCTGAACCCCAATGTTGTAACCGGCAAGCATGGACCTGGGAATTTCCTCACCGGCACCCACACCTCCACTCGAACCCTGCGGAATATCGTGGATAGGCTCGCCATTAGGTCCACAGATGTCCGAGCGAGGTTGATTGATGTTGTGTACGAGTACCGGGGTGTTGCCGGCTATCACATAGTACGTGTGGTGGGTGGCGACGGTGAGGTCGCGCATGACCTCGGAGCCGGTGAAGTTGTCGACCGCGACGACCGTGACCTCGCGTCCGGGTCCGCCGGCACCGGCACCGGTGCCGTCGCCCTCCAGCCGCTTGTCGTCGTGGACCAGCAGCCGATGTCCGACCTGAAGCTTCCCGGCATCCACCCACTGCCGGTCGGTCGCGTCCCAGAACGGATGGTGCGCCGTGGTCTCCAGCGTCACCGCCCGCTCCGCACCGCTGCCCCGCACGGTGAGGTTCGTCAGCTCCCGGTCGATGTTGACGTGCAGCCGGGTCACCGGCTCGGCGCTGGTCTCCCCCGTCTCCGGATCGGTCGCCACCACCTCGTCACCGGGCTGGATATCCCCGATCGGACGGGCCGTGCCGTCGGCCAGCAACACCAACGTCGCCGGGTCGAAACTGTGCCGGGGCTTACCCGTGGAGCAGGAACCCGCCGACACCTCCTCCGCCCGAGGCGGCCGACCCGACGGCGCCGACCCACCACCGCCGCCCGCAGGACCGGACCGCACCGCCGACGCCCCACCACCCTGACCACCACCGGCCGACACCTGCCGAGACGCCGCCGCCGGACTCGGACCACCCCGAACCGCCCGGTTGGCCCCACCAAGCAGTCGGCTACCGCCACCGAACCGGCTCAAGCCACCCGACAGCGCCCCGTCCAGGCCGCCCTCCACCATCGTGCCGGCCAGGCCACTCCACGAGAACTCCTCATCCCCCCGACTGACATCGACCACGACCGTACACAGCACGGTCTCGTTATCGCCGGACGTGTTCCAGGTCGCCACCACCCAGTCGTCGGCGTCGTGGGTGTACCGGGTGGTGCGGGGGATGACAGCGCACCGGCTCGAGGCCGAGGTCTGGCAGCCCGCCTCCACCGACCAACCGTTGACGTGGCTACCTGAGTCGCAGGTCCCTAGGCCCTGTGTCGAAGTCGGTGCCAGGGCTTGAGCTGCTGGCTTGAGGATCTTGGCGTGTCGGTGGTCGAGATGTGACGAGGTCTCCGGTAGATGGTTCAGCGACCAAGCAGAACCCGAATACCGGAGACCTCGTGGACACCCTAGCGGTGACGAGGCGGCACGACCTGACCGACGTGCAGTGGGCGGTGTTGCAGCCGTTGCTGCCGGCACCGAAGCGGTCGGGTCGTCCGTCGTTGTGGAGTAGGCGGCAGTTGATCGACGGGATCCGGTGGCGGATCCGGGTGGGCGCTCCGTGGCGGGATGTGCCACCGCAGTACGGGTCGTGGTCGGCGGTGTATGCCCTGTTCCGCCGGTGGCAGCGCGACGGCACCTGGAAGAAGGTGCTCACCGCGCTGCAAGCTGTCGCTGACGCGGCCGGGCGGATCTGCTGGGACGTGTCCGTGGACTCGACCAGCGCCCGCGCCCATCAGCATGCTGCCGGGGCGAGGAAAAGGGGGATCTGCAGGCCGAACCGCCTGGTGGTATCACCGTCGAGCCCGCCGATCATGCTCTCGGCCGGTCGCGGGGTGGGTTGACCACGAAGCTGCACCTGGCCTGCGAGCAGGGACAGAAGCCCCTCGCCCTTGTGTTGACCGCCGGGCAGCGTGGTGACAGCCCGCAGTTCATCCCGGTCCTGACCGGCATCCGCGTCCCACGCCTCGGCGTCGGCCGGCCGAGGACCCGACCGGACCGGGTCCTCGCCGACAAGGCGTACACGTCGAAGGCCAACCGGGCTTACCTGCGCCGACGCGGGATCGCCGCGACGATCCCGAGCAAGGCCGACCAGGACGCCAACCGACGTAAGAAGGGGTCGAAGGGCGGCCGGCCACCAGCATTCGACCCGGCGATCTACCAGCAGCGCCACGCCGTGGAGTGCGGCATCAACAGGCTCAAACGTAACCGCGCCGTAGCGACCCGCTTCGACAAGCTCGCCGTGCGCTACGAAGCCACCGTGCACATCGCCGCGATCAACGAGTGGCTGTAACCGACTTCGACACAGGGCCTAGCGGGGCCGATCTGCCGCATAGTCAGGTCCGTGCGCCAGTACGCGGCCACCTGCAGCATCCAGTCGGCGATGTCGAGAGACCACTGCCGGCCGGGCCGACCGTCAGCGATCACGTCACCGCCACGCTCGGCGACCAACTGGACCAGCCTGCGGAACTGAACGGTGGCAGCCCGGCGAACGGGAAGATCCACACCGAACGAGCCGCCGAGACCACCTGCACCCCGACATGATCCACCATGGACCGCCGCGCCAAGTTACGAGACGTTCCTTAGCGAGGCGAAGCGAACGGTGCGTCGAGGGAAGTCTTTGGGGAAGATCTTCATTCTGATACGACGAGAAAGAACGGTTTCTAACCACTCAGCCACCCCTCCGTCAAACTCCTCCCACAAAGGGCCCCTCGGCTCGCCTAAAGCAACCGTCCACCGATCCGGATCATCGCTACGGCTAGTCACCCAATAAGCCGCATCACCGTTCTCAGAGCGACCGAACGAAATCAGCTCGCGCGGCCTTCGCGGGAGCGAGTAGCCCCTTTCAATCAAATACTCAAGCGCCCAGGTGGTGCGCCTATACTGAGATTCCAGGTTGAGACCCTCCCGGGGAGCGCCAGGAACGAATAGATAGAAGAACCCGCCGAAAGATCCGAGACCGTAATTACTTACAAGCCATTTATAATCCGACGGCAAGGCAAACCCTAGGCGAGATTCGACCGCAACCCAATCCACCGCTATCGGCACATAATCGGGAGGCTCTACCGTTTTTCGAAGGGAGTCGGGATCGAACATCACTCACCATTCCCGCAGCGTCCAGGGGCCCGCTCAGTCAAGGCGTGCGCAGACCACCCACAACTCGCACTCCTCTGCCGTCACCCCACATACGACATCCCCGGCCAGGGACATTGCGACAAACTCCGGCTCGCCCGGATTCGGACCGAGGGCATCGAGCACCAGGGGTCCATCTGGCAGTCGAACCAGCGCCCATCCTCCGTCGCCGTCCTGCCTCGTGAGGCTGATCAGCAGGGTACCATCGCCTCTCGCTAGGCCACGCTCGTGCACCAATCGGCGCCACTGTCGCTCCACCTGTTCCACCGCATCGTTCGCGGCAAGTGCGACCGACCATTCGGGGCGGGCCAATGAACTGATGACCGGCTTCCAGGCTGCCTGCTCGGATGGCAGCCCTTCCGCTATCTCAGATGCTTCGAGCACCTGGAAACCGGCCGCCCTCAAGCGACTTCTTGTCACTTACCCGCCCTTCATTCTCGGTTGTATCAGCTCTTACTCCCGATAGTACATGTGGTGCGACCCACCGATTGCGCTGTAGCGCTCATATTCTTTGCCACCACCCCAGCCAAAGTCCACTCCCAACTGGCTCGGATCACTCTTGGGCTGCCCAGCATGGAAGTGGGAGTAAGGAGCATTCGGATCATTGGTGTGCTCCACGATCAAACGTGATCCTACCCTGTCCATTTCGTGCTGCTCGTAGTTGCCGTGCGTGCCCGGGTTATCCTCGAACCGGTACCCTTCCTGTCCTCGGCGGGTCCGGTCACCCCCGACCTCCCAACGGAGATCGGGCTCCCTGCCTAGGGGCACGCCAGCCCTGGCGTAGGCAGCCGCGCGAGCCTCGGACCGAGTGTCGAAGGTTTGATTATCCGGTCCGCACTTCTTCTTGTTGTTGTTGTGGACGAGTACCGGGGTGTTGCCGGCTATCACATAGTACGTGTGGTGGGTGGCGACGGTGAGGTCGCGCATGACCTCGGAGCCGGTGAAGTTGTCGACCGCGACGACCGTGACCTCGCGTCCGGGTCCGCCGCCACCGGCACCGGCACCGGTGCCGTCGCCCTCCAGCCGCTTGTCGTCGTGGACCAGCAGCCGATGTCCGACCTGAAGCTTCCCGGCATCCACCCACTGCCGGTCGGTCGCGTCCCAGAACGGATGGTGCGCCGTGGTCTCCAGCGTCACCGCCCGCTCCGCACCGCTGCCCCGCACGGTGAGGTTCGTCAGCTCCCGGTCGATGTTGACGTGCAACTGGGTCACCGGCTCGGCGCTGGTCTCCCCCGTCTCCGGATCGGTCGCCACCACCTCGTCACCGGGCTGGATATCCCCGATCGGACGGGCCGTGCCGTCGGCCAGCAACACCAGCGTCGCCGGGTCGAAACTGTGCCGGGGCTTACCCGTGGAGCAGGAACCCGCCGACACCTCCTCAGCCCGAGGCGGACGAGCCGACGGCGCCGACCCACCACCGCCGCCCGCAGGACCGGACCGCGCCGCCGACGCCCCGCCACCCTGACCACCACCGGCCGACACCTGCCGAGACGGCGCCGCCGCCGGGCTCGGGCCCCCCCGGGCCGCCCGGCTGGCCCCGCCGAGCAGTCGGCTACCGCCACCGAACCGGCTCAGGCCACCCGACAGCGCCCCGTCCAGGCCGCCCTCCACCATCGTGCCGGCCAGGCCACTCCACGAGAACTCCTCGTCCCCGCGACTGACGTCGACCATGTAGCCGGCCCCGGCCGACATCGCACCCGCGACCGCACCGGCGAGGATCAGACAACCCACGCCGGTGGCACACAGCGCTCCGACCGCCACCGCTGCCGCGAGCCCGACCGCTGCGGTGGCCACGAACTTCCAGGGGTCCTTCTTGATTGTCTCCACCGTTGACTTGACGGTGGTCGCGACTTTCTTGACGGCCTTCTTGGCGGTCTCCTTGACGCATTTACCGACGCCACCGGAGACGCACTTCTTCGCGGACTTGTAGGCGTCCTTGACCTTGTTGACCTTCTTCTTCGCCCACCGGACGGTGGAGTCCTTGATCACCGTGGCGGCCTTCTTGGCCTTGGTCACGACCTTCTTCGCCTTGGCCTTGACGTCGCTCCAGGCCCGACCCGATGCCGCGTAGTTGAACGCCGACGACGCCTTGCTGGCCACCGCGCGGTACGTGGCGACCGGGTTCGTGACGACCCTGGCGGTCTTCTTGAGGAAGCTCTTCAGACCCCAGTGACCGGTCGGGTCGATGGTCGTCATCGGGTTCGCGTCGCCGTACTGGAACCGGTTAGCCGCCACCGAATCCGGCACCGGACTGTTCGACGCGGTGTCCCGGGTGTCGAACTGGCCCGTGTCCGGGTTGTACCAGCGGGCGTGCATGTTCACCCGGCCGGTCTGGGTGTCGGTCCACTCCGACTGGTAGCCGAGGTTACCGACCAGCCCTGAGGTGGCCAGGACCGTGCCGAGGGGGTCGTAGCTGGTCGAGCCGGTCAACGTCGTACCGGTGGCGGTGAACTGGCCGACCACGTCCCGGTGCAGATCGGTCCAGGCGTACACCGAACCAGCGCCGGCACCACTGCCTTGGCCGAGCAGCTCGCCATCCGGGCCGCGGGTGTAGGTGGCTGTGCCGTCCTGAGCCAGGGTGTTGCCCAGCCCGGTGTAGCGGAACTGCGGCTGAACGGCCCGGCCCAGCGCGTCGTAGGAGTAGGTGCTGGTACCGCCGGCCGCCTGCTGCGAGACGACCTGACCGAACGCGTCTGCGGCCGTCTCGTAGGTCACGCTGCCGGATGTCGTCTGACGCAGCGTGCCGCGTGGGGTGTAGACGTACGAGCCGACCCCGGTCTGGGCGGTGAGCCGGTTCCGGGCGTCGTAGGTGAACGTCTTCGCGCCGGCCTGGGTTCGGTTGCCTGAGCCGTCGTACGCGTATGCGGTGACCGTGCTGCCGCGGGTCCAGGAGGTCAGCCGGTTGGCGAGGTCGTATCCGTAGGTGTTCGATGACGCTCCGGCGAATCCGGTGGTCACCTTCGAGTTCATGTTGCCGTTCGGGTCGTATCCGTAGGTGATCGACCCGAGAGTCGTCGTGCCGTTCGCCGTACGCAAGGTGTCCGTGGTCAGGCGCTGCAGCCGGTCGTAGATGAGGGTACGGACGTTGTTGTCCGTGCCGTAGGTGATGGTCGACGGCAGCGACATGGTGTTGTAGCCGATAGTGAGGTTGATCCCCGTGGTCGGGTTGGCTGCCGTCCGCAGCCGGCCGGCGACGTCGTAGGTGTAGCTGGTCGTGCCGGCAGCGTCGGTGCGTGACGCCATCCGGCCGTCCCGGGTGTAGCCGAACGACGTGGCGTTTCCGGGGCTGTCGATCGTCAGCGGCAGACCCCGGTCGTCGTAGCTGACCGAGTTGGTGCCGTTCGGGGCGGAGAAGGAGGTCAGCCGTCCGGCGTCGTCGTAGCCGAACGAGCGGGCGGTCGTCGCGGCTTCCGCGCCGGCACCGGTCTGGCCGGTCAGCCGGTTGAGGTCGTCGTACTCGTTGTCGATCCGCACGCCGCCGGGTGCGAGTTGGGCGACCGCCCGCGCGGCCTGGTCGTAGGTCACCGTGTAGGTGCGGTCGGCCAGGTTGGGATGGGCGGTCGTCGCCGGCTCGATCTGCGACTCCGGCAGGCCCCAGCTGTTGTACGTGGTCCAGAAGGCGTTGTTGCGTCCGTCGGTGAACCGGGTCCGGTTCCCGGCCGCGTCGTAGCCGAACGAAGTGGTGATCGCCGTGGTGGCGTTGATCGGCTGGACCTCGCTGGTCAGGTTGTTGAGCGCGTCGTAGCCGAAGGTGGTCGTGGTCTGGCGGGCGTCAGTGGAGGCGACCAGGTTGCCGTTGTCGTCGTACGCGGCTTTCTCGGTGGTCATCACCACGTTGCTGGGATTACGGGTCTCGACCTGCACGGTCCGGTCCGCGCCGTCGTAGCTGAACAGCCGTCGGGTGTCGTCGGCGGTCACGATGCGCGACACCCGGCCGAGACCGTCGTAGTCGATCGAGGTGGGGTTGTTCGCGCCGTCGCGGATCGTGACCTGCTCGCCCAGCACGTTGTTGGTGTACGAGGTGGTCACGCCGTCCTGCGAGGTGATCTTCTGGAGCCACGGTCCGGCCGCCGCCGTGTTGCCGTAGGCCCCGGTGCCGTAGTCGTAGCTGGTGGTGTTGACCAGCGGGGTCGGCTGCCGGACCACCTGGCTGACGGTGACCTGCCGGCCGAGGTAGTCGTAGGTCGAGGTCGACTTCGCGCCGGTCGGGTCGACGGTTTCCAGCAGGTCACCGACGGGGCTGTAGGTGGCGGTGGAGATCTTGCCGGTGGGGTCGGTCACTGTGACCGGGTTGCCGAACGAGTCGTACTCGTAGGTCGTCGTCTTGCCGCGCTGGTCGGTGGTGGCGACGACCTGGCCGAGCTTGTCGTAGGTGGTGACGGTGTGCGCGCCGACGATCGGGGTGCCGCCCGGCGGGGTGTAGTCGGGCTGGATCGTCTTCCACGGGCGGCCCAGCGCGTCGACCCGGACCTGGGTGATGTTGCCGAGTGGGTCCTGGGACTCGACCTCCTCGCCGAAGGTGTTGTAGCCGAGCTTGGAGATCGGTCGGATCGGCAGCGGGGTGCCGCCGAAGACCTCGGTGCTCACCGCCGGGTCGAGTTGCTGGACGAGTTGGCCGGCCTCGTCGTATTCGAAGTCGGTGCGGTTGCCCTTCGGGTCCACCACCGCGGTGGTCAGACCCCGGTCGTCGACGGTGTAGTTGGTGGTCAACTGGTTGGTGCTCAGCGTGGTGTTGCTGGTCCGGCCGTTGCCGCTGCCGTACAGGGTGGCCACTTCGGTGGCCGAGATGGCCCGCTGGTAGACCTGAACGTTGTCGATGTTGCCGGCGAAGGTGCCGCCGCCGCCGTTGCCGTAGTGCACGCCGCCGATGCTCAGCGACGTGACCGAGTTGAACGGGGTGGCGTTCGTGGCGGAGACACCGGTGACGCTGTTGGCGTAGAGCGACATCGCCTTGGTGCTGGCGTCGAAGACTCCGACCAGGTGGACCCAGGTGTTGGTGACCGGGGTGAGGTTCGTCGTCGCCGTCGCGGACGACGCCGGCGTGGTCGAGTCCGACGACGGCGAGACGAAGGCCCACCTGTTCGCCGTCTTCTGGTACTGCAGGAAGAAGGCTCCGTGGTTGTTGCCGCCCTGGCCGACCGCGGTGTACGAGGAGTTCAGGTTGCTCATCCGCACCCACGCGGAGACCGAGTACGACTGGGTGGTGTTGAGCACCGGGCCGCCGGTGTCGAGGCTGCCGGTGGTGAAGGTGCCGAACCCTCCGCCGAGGGACGCGCCGAGGTAGCCGGAGGCGTCCTGTTGGGACGGCGACGAGTCGTGGGCGGTGAAGATCTCCCCCGCTTGGCTGGTCTCGTCGAGCTTCCACCAGCCGGTGGGCCGGGAGGCCGCGTTGGTGCTGACGCTCTCCGAGGTCATCCGACCCATCGGGTCGTAGGTGTTCTCGACGGTACGCAGCACGGTCTCGTTGTCGCCGGACGTGTTTCGGGTCGCCACGACCCGGTCGTCGGCGTCGTAGGTGTATCGGGTGGTACGGGGGATGTCGTTCACGACCACCCGCGAGGACTGCAGGCGGCCGGCCCCGTCGTGCGTGTACTGGGTGTTGGTCGCGCCGTTGTTCTCGGTACGGGAGGACAGGTTGCCGGCCCGGTCGTAGAGGTTCTCCTCGACGACGTGGGTCTTCACCCCGTCGGTGCGGGTCACTTTCCGCAGGGTGCCGTCCGCGTTGTAGACGTAGTTGGTGGTCCAGTTCATCGCGTCGGTCTCGGACGCGAGGCTGCCGTCTGCGTAGTAGGTGTTGAAGGTCAGCCTGGTCCGGGTGCCGTCGGCACCGGTCAGGTGGCTGGTCAACAGGTGACCCTCGGCGTCGTAGAGGTCCTCGATGATGCGCAGCACGTCGCCGGTCGGGCAGGGCTGGCCCGGGGGCGGGTCGCTGTCGCAGGAGACGGCCTTCGTCTGGTTGCCGTACACGTCGTACTCGAAGACGGTGACCGCGTCGCCGGGGTCGACGCTTTTGATCATCCGGCCGTACTGGTCGTAGGAACTTCTGGCCACCCGGGGGCTGTCCCCGCCGGTGGTGTCGGCCACGGTCCGCTCGGTCACCAGGCCGTCGGCGTCGAAGACGTCGGTCGTCCGGGCGGTGTGTACCGCCCCGGTGACCCGGTTCGTCACCGGCGGTTCGACCGTCTCGGTCACTTCGCCGTCCGCGTCGTACGCGTAGCTGGTGACCTGTCCGGCCGGGTAGGCGGTCGAGATCACCTTCTTGGTGGTCGCCCGGCCCAGCCCGTCGTAGGCGAACTCGGTGACCAGCCCGGCCGGGTCGGTGACCCGGACCGCGTCGCCGGCCGCGTTGTAGTCGGTGCGTTGCTGGGAACCGCGCGGCGAGGTGGTGGTCAGCGGCAGACCCGGCGGGGTGACTCCCCCGCCGACGGCCGCTGTGGTGGCGGTCGTGTAGGTCATCGTCGTGGTCCGACCGTTGGGATGGTCGGGCACCGGCGGTGAGATCATGCTGGTCCGGTTGCCGGCCGTGTCGTAGGTGAAGCGGGTCCGGTACCAGGGATCGGTCTCGCTGGTTCCCCGGGCGTCGACCATCTCGATCAACTGGTCGTTGCGGGCGTCCGGGGTGAGGTTGACGGTGGTGGCGTCCGGCCAGTACCGGTAGTACGACGTCTGGCACTCGTCGCCCACCTCGTTGTTGTGATGCCGGCAGGTGGTCGACCGGATCGTGTTGCCGCGTACGTCCTGACCGGACTCGGTTTTTCGGCCCAGCGGGTCGTACTCCACCGAGACGAACCCGCCGACGTCGAAGCCGTACGTGGTGGTGTTGCCCAGCGCGTCCGTCTGTGCGATCAGCCGGTTGCCGTTGACCAGGTCGAACATCTGCTTGATCGGTTTGCCGGTCGGGTCGGTCACGGTGGCCGTGGTGACCGGGGTGAGCACCGGGCCGGTGACCCCGGCCGGTGGCGGCAGGGCGCTGCGAGAAGCCTTGTAGTGGGCGTCGACAGCCGCCTCCGACAGTGCTTCGTTGTAGTAGGCGAACTCGGCGATGTTGCCGGTGAAGTAGCTGACGTCGCGGGACGAGCCGGGCCAGTTGCGGGTGGTGCCGGCACCGATGTAGCCCAGTTCCGAGATTGTGGGCGAGAGTGAGCCGACCTTGGTGCCGACCAGTTTGTTGTCGAGGTAGAGCCGCTGCCGGTCCTGGTAGCCGGCGGAGAGCACGACGTGGTGCCAGTTGCCGTCGTTTACCTTGGTCGTCGAGGTGATCGGGGTGGCGGTTCCCGTGTACATGGCGCCCCGCAGGTAGCCGTCGGCACCGACGTAGAGCGCCGGCACGTAGGCCCCGGTGGTCGGGGTGCCGCCGTTGACGGCTGACTCCTGGTAGCTGTAGAGCACCCCGCTCTGCGTGTGGTTGGCCGGCACCTTGAACCACATCTCGATGGTGTGCGGCCCCTCGAACGGCACCACGCCCCAGCCCTGCATCCGGACGAACGACGTCGTGCCGTTGAAACCGGCCCCGAAGGTGTCCGCGAACGGGCTGGTGGTGTTCGGCTGCGCGGTGTTGAAGGTGACGTTGTTGTAGTAGGCGCGGTTGCCCACCACCTTGTTGACCGCCTCCGCCGGACCGTCGATGTCGCCGAGCCGGTAGTAGTCGCGCGGACGGGAGCCGAGGACGGTGGAGACGTACACCTGGCTGGAGCCGGAGGTGGTGGGGGCGGCGATCTGCCAGACGCCGCCGTTCTCGTCGGTGACCTTGCTGACCCGGCCACTGACCGTGTCGTACTCGACCTGTGCGCGGACCCTGCCGGCGTTGCTGCTGACCTCCGAGATCACCGGCGTTTCGGCATGACCGGACTGGTAGAGGGAGGTGACGGTGGAGCCGGTCAGCGCGTGGTTGTAGAACGCGACGTCGGCGATCGAGCCGTTGAAGAAGGTGGCGGTCGGGGTGGTGTGCGGCTGCGCCGGCCACGCACCCCCGAGGAAGCCTGCGCCGATGTAGCTGTTCGTGGCGCCGAGGTTGGCCAGGGTGATCGCCCCGTTGAGCACGCCGACCTCGACGCCGTCGAGGTAGAGCCGCTGGCTGCCGCCGTTGCCGGCCAGCGCGACGTGGTGCCACTGGCCGTCGGTGACCGGGGCCGGCGAGGCGAGCGTCGAGGCCGCGTTGCCGGTCCAGAACTGGCCGCGCAGCCGACCGTCAGAGCCGACGTAGAGCGCCGGAGCGTACCCGCCGGTGGTGGTGGCGCCTGGATCGACCGCGTCCTTCTGGTAGCTGAACAGCACGCCGGTGGGGGTGCTGGTCCGGAACCACATGCTGAGCGACTGGTACGAGGCGTCGGCGATGGCCTTCGCCGGCAGCTTCACCCGGGAGTCGGTGCCGTTGAACGTGGCGGAGGTGGAGGTGGATCCCGGGTGGGCCGCAGGTCCGCCCAGGGCGACGTTCTGCAGGACACCGGCGTCACCGCCGTCGTTGGACAGCACACCGCTCTGCGCGACCGTCGCGCCGGAGGGCTCGTTCAGTCGCCAGAACGAGTACGGCGAGGAGTTCAGCACGGTGCTGGCGTGCTGCGCCGTCGCGGTGTATTCGTAGCTGGCGCATTCGGTGCTGGTGCCCGGTGGGCAGACCCGTTCGAGCAGATCCGTGTCGTATTCGTACGACCAGGTCAGCGCGGTGCCCGGGGCACCTGGGGTGACCGGGTCGGTGGTGACCGTTGCGACATGCGGGTGCGCGGCGCCCGCCGGGGTGGACCAACCGATCGTCAGGGTACGGTTCGACGCCACCGACCGGAGCTGGTCGACACGCCCGTTGGTGTCGTAGCGCAGGGTCAGCGCCCGACCGGACGCGTCGGTGACCTTCGTCAGGTGGAAGACACCGCCGCCGGCCGACTGGGTGAACTCGTACCCGGTGGCGTCCTTGTCGGTCAGCGAGTAGCCGCCGGTGATCGCCTTGAAGACGGAGAACCGGCCGGACGGTGCCACCCAGGTGCCGTCGTTGTTGCGGCCGAACGCCACCTCCTGCCCGTCGGGGTAGCGGATCGTCGCGGTCTGCAGCACCCCGGCGGCGTCCCGGTCCTCCCGGGCGCGCATGTCCAGCAGCGACGACCAGCCACGGCCGAACGCGCTGTCGGCGCGGGTGTCCAGGCTGTTGTAGTCCCGCGTGATCGACAGGGCGGGACCGACCGTGGCGACCTCGGCGTCACTGTCCGAGGTGGTGTAGTTGCCGACGCTGGCTTCGTAGCCCTTGCCGCCGTTCTGGGCCATCGAGGAGGTCACCGCCGGCTGCGGCACCTGGGTCGAAAACGCGTACGTGACCGGGGCGGGTGGCCCGGTGGACGAGTAGTCGTTGACCTGAACCGCGTACAGGTAGGTCTTTCCCCAGGCGAGCACCCCCGGGGGGACCTTCCAGACACCGCTGGACACCCATCCGGAGGTGGTGATCTGTGTGCCCTGGTCGTTGTAGATCAGGAAGTTGAAGCGCAGCCCCTTGGCCGGCCAGTTGTCCGGGTCGTTGCCCTGCGCGGCCAGTTCGGGGGTGAGCGTGCTGACCGGGTAGTTGTTGGCCGGATAGCGGGTCGTGACCTGCGGCACGACGTTGTCGCTGTAGGTGACGTCGATGAACGGGTCGCACTGGATCGTGCCGTAGACGCTGTTGGCACAGGTCAGGTTCGGGTTCGTCGAGGTGAACCGCTTCCAGGCGTCGCTGTCGGTCTCCGACGCGGTCAGCGCCAAGCCGTAGTTGCTCGCACCGGTCACCCACTCGTTGACTGCCGCCGCGTTCAGCGGCACCGACACCCAGGTCCCGACGTTACGGGTTTTGAGAGTGTTGTTGCACGCGGCGGTGCTCGACGGCGAGGCGTTACCGATTGAGGCCGAGTACGACGGGAAGGTGCCGTACGTGACGGTGGCGGCCCACCAGTTCGAGGTGACCCGGTGCACATCGAAGCGGCGGGCCACGCAGCCTTCGCCGACGCCTTGATAGCTCATGAACAGGTTGAGGTCGGCGGCGCTGAGCCGCTTGCCCGCGAAGGTGGTGCCGAAGGTCGGGAACGGCAACAGCGACTTGGCTTTGCCACCTACGTCGTTGATGCCGACCGCGAAGTTGTCTTCGGAGGACCGGGCCGGCTCAGTCGCGCCGGACTGCACATAGGTGTCGCCTTCGGTGGTGGCGATGGTGGCGGTCGGGTCCAGGACCACCGGGAACCGGCGGGCCGGGTCGCGCAGCCACGTCCCGTCGATCGACATCTTCAGCGTCGGCGTCCCCTCAACGTCGAGGATCTCGTAACGCATCGCGTGCGACATGGCGCCCGCGCCGGTGGCATCCACCGCCGCGTCCTCCAGGTAGCCGACCGGCATCGACACGACGACCTTGCCGTCATCGCTCACGAACTCGACCGCCCCACCGCCACCGACCCGCGCGGTCAGACCGGTCAGCCGCAGCGGGTAGAGGTACTCCGTCGGCGCCTGCGACGACCGCAGCAGCAACAACTCCTTGACACCGTCCGCCATCGCGCCCAGTTCGAGGTCGACGTCCGGGAAGACGTTGGCATACCGGGCGATCTCACGGTCCACCACCGGCGTACCGATGGTCGCACCGGAGAGCGTGAACGCCAGTTCCCGACCACCGCCAAGGGAGAGCCTTACGAGGTCGACGTCACCCTCGCCAGCGGAAGCGGAACGGTCGCCGTCGGCCTGAGCCGACCTGCTCGGCACGGGTACCTGCGGTACCTGCCGGCCGGCGAAGCTCAGATCGAAGGAGTTCCCCGCCACCCGGGGCCGACCGTCGACACCGGTACGCAGGGTGCTGTCGATCGGTTTGAACGTGCCGTCAGTAGCCTGGTAGTTGATCGGCGTGCGGTGCACCCGCCGGGTGTAGGAGCCGTCCGGGTTGCGGTAGACGTCCGACTTCTCACTCGCCGCCGACGCGATCCGTTCGCTGGCCTCGGGGTCGAAGCCGGTGTCGGCCTCGCCGGTGTTCACCGTCCCCGACCCCGGCCGGTGCGGCTCGTAGCGCTTCAGTTCACCCTTTGCCGGCCTGCCCTTGCCACCGGCCGGCGCTTGGGGAGCCTTGACGTAGTGGCCCTGCTGCGGGGCCCGGCCCCGCTCCTGCTCCGGGGTCGACGGGTCGTTGAAGGCCCAGGATGGCCGGGTGGAGAGCCAGCTCCACAGCCAGGACAGCGACGGCGACGATTGGTCCGCCGGTACCACACCGGGTGGTACGCCGATCCCGAGGGCCAGCGCGAGAATCAGGGCCGTAGCGAGCCGACGGGTTGACCGCGTGGCGGTGCGCTGTAGGGCGGATCGTCCGGCCGGTGGTCTGGATCGTGCCTGCCGTTTGTGGGCACGCCGCAACCAACTGCGCATGGCAGTCCTCCCCCGTAGCCAGCGCTGCAAAGTCAAGGAAGCCTGCATTGCGCGAGTCGCACTGGCAAGGCCCTACACGGCGCCACTGTGGGGCAGGGCCAGTGAGCACGTCCGATTACATACAGCGATCCCACTAGTTGGTTCCGGTCATGGGATTGCTCGGCCGCACCTCCTCCTACGCCGACAGGTGGCTATGCTCTGGCGACTCGCCACAACAAGCCGTGAGGCGAAGGCGAACCGGGGGTTGTCATGAGTGAATGGCTGCGGCGGCAACGCGTGCTCGTCGCTGTCGGCGTCGGGACCGTCGTGGCTGTCACGGCCGTCGTGGCGATCTGGGTCCTGTGGCCATCGTCGGACACTGAACCGGTCCGGGAGCGGCGCTACCGCAACACCACCGCATGCCTCCTCACTGACGACAAAGGACTAGCCGGCGAGCCAGCCGCCGCCGTCTGGGCAGGGATGCGAGAGGCTTCAAGCGACACCCGGATCAAGATCCAGCACCTGGCGGTGTCCGGGCCGCAGAACCCGGCGAACGCCCTCACCTACTACAACAGCCTGGCCAGCCAGAACTGCACAATATTCATCGCCGTAGGCGAGGTCGCCGTTATTGCCATGGCCAGCGGACGGTCGAACTTTCCGCAAGCGCGCCACCTCGCGGTCGGGCACGATCCAGGCGACCCGAACGTGACCCTGGTCGAGGCCGCCTCGACCGAGGCGACTCGGACCGCCGTACGGGACCTCGTGAGCCGGGCGGCCTGACCCGACGCCCAATCCGGACGAGCCGAGCCCGCGCCCGCCCACTCCGAATCGGGACCGCGTAGATTCCAATCGCCACACTCCCCGTCCGACTCGACCGCGAAGATCCTTCGTAGGAATGTCGGTGTGTCGGACAACCAGAGCAACGATCTCGAGGATCCCCTGACGCGATGGCTCAACAGCCAACCGCAGGCCGGTCCACCACCTACCCAACGCCGGCATGGTCTGCGGTTCGCGTTCTACGGCCGGATGTCTACCATCGAGCACCAAGACCGAGTGACCTCCCGGCACTGGCAGCGGGACTGCGCCACCGAGCTCGTCGCCGGTCATGGAACGATCGTCGCCGAGTACTTCGATGTCGGCTGCTCCCGCCGCCGCAGCTGGCGGCAGCGCCCACAGGCCGCCGCACTACTGGCCGCGCTCGGCGACCCGCGCCGCAGATTCGACGCGATCGTGGTCGGCGAATACGAACGGGCATTCTCCGCCAACCAACTGCAGCACCTGGCACCCCTGCTCGAACAGCACAGCGTGCAGCTGTGGCTACCCGAAACGAACGGGCCCGTCGATCACCACAACCCGACCCACCAAGCGCTGATCATGATGCTGGGCGCCCAGTCAAACCGCGAAGTGCAGCGCGCCCGATTCCGGGTCATCACCGCGATGCGAGCCCAAACACGAGAGCAGGGACGCTACCTCGGCGGCAGGCCACCCTACGGCTACCGGCTCGCCGACGCCGGCTCTCACCCCAACCCGGCACACGCCCAATGGGGTCGCCGGCTCCGGCGCCTCGAACCCGACCCGAGGACCGCCGCACACGTACAGTGGATGTTCACCCAACGCCTAGCTGGCCACAGCCTCGCCAGCATCGCCCGCGGTCTCAACGACGCCGACATACCTTCCCCATCCGGCATCGACCCCGAACGTAATCCCCACCGCAGCGGTGACCGTTGGACCCTCCGAACCGTCGCGGCGATCCTCGCCAATCCCCGCTACACCGGTCGACAGGTGTGGAACCGGCAACCCGCCCACAGTGACCACAACAGCAGCAGCCACAAGCGGCAACCCATCCGACGGAACCCCGCCGCAGAGTGGGTGGTCTCCAAGCAACGGGTCCACACCGCACTGATCAGCGAGCAGGACTTCGTCGCCACCCAGGCCATCCACTCCCACCGGACCACCCACGACGGCACCACCCGTCACTACCTGTTCACCGGCCTACTGCGCTGCGGGGCATGCGGCCGAAGAATGGAATCCCACTGGGTCAACCAGCGCCCGGGCTACCGATGCCGACACGGCCACACCAGCACAGAACGGCCCACCAACCGCCGACGCAAGGTTCTCTACCTCAGGGAAGACCACATCATCGAAACACTCGCCGGCCACCCCCGCCTGTCCAGCGACGCCCAGAGCCCATACGACCTGGCCGCGCTCCTACACAGGAACAAGATCACCATCGTCTGCTACCAGGAGCACTGCGCACCGATCATAGGGAGTGTCCGCGCAGGTCAGCCCGCCGAACCATGATCGACATGTGGTAATGATGTGTCCGAGGGGGGACTTGAACCCCCACGCCCTATACGGGCACTAGCACCTCAAGCTAGCGCGTCTGCCATTCCGCCACCCGGACTTACTCGTCCAGCCTACCCTGGCTGCCGGAGGGGTCTTCGACCGCCCTCTGGCTGCCCGGCGGGCCGCACGGGGCATTACTTTACACCGCCGGACTCGATCATGCACATCGCCTTCTCCCCGACCCTCCGCGCACGCATTTTCCCAGGTCAGAAGCTTGAGCGCCGAGATCGTCTACGGGAATCCCACGTGACCGGAGAATCCCGGACAGGACGTCGCACACCCGGGGTGGCGTTGCACGGCCGGCTACCGGCAGCATGACGGAGTGTCCCAGCCGTCTCCACTGTCCGCCGTCCGGAACCGGGCGCTCGCCCTGCGCGCCGGGGGCGACCTCGCCGGTGCCCGCCAGCTTCTCGCGGACACCGTCGAGGCGGCCCGTCCACAACTGGGCGAGGACCACCCGGACCTGCTGGGTACCGCCCACCTCCTCGCCCGGTTGCACCGGGAGGCCGACGACCCGACCGGGGCACGGCGGGTCCTGGAGGAGGCGTTCGCGGCCGGGGAACGCCGGTGGGGGCACGCCGACTCGTTGATGGTCGCAATCGCGTTCGACCTCGCCTGCGTCGCGGAGGAACTCGGCAACCGCCACG
This sequence comes from Micromonospora sagamiensis, assembly GCF_014680085.1. NCBI lineage: Bacteria > Bacillati > Actinomycetota > Actinomycetes > Micromonosporales > Micromonosporaceae > Micromonospora > Micromonospora sagamiensis. The sequence goes on from NZ_AP023438.1 coordinate 459,146, forward strand.
AGGCTCGCCGCAACTACCAGCGGGTCGCCACCCACGGTCCCGGTGTACTCGGTGACGAACATCCGGCGGTCCACGCGGCGCGCGCCTACCTGGGCCTGGCCACGGCCACTCCGCCGGTACCGGGCCGCGGGGAGCCGACGGTCGCCCTGCCCTCCGTTCCCACCCCCCGCCAACCCGACGTCGCCGTCCCGGCTCCGGTCGGCGTCGCGTGGCCGCCCCCGCCTTCGACTCTTCCCGCACCTCGGCCACCGGAGCTACCGACGACGCCGATCCCTGCCCGGAACCAGGGAGAGCCGACGCCCGGCACGCCTCCCGCGCACCCCGTCCCACCGACCGCGCCGCCCGTACCGCCCGCCGGGGATCCCACCGGCCGGACCGTCCCGCGCCCCCGCAGCGCACCGCCGGCGCCGACCGGGCCCCCGGTGGCGCCGTCCGCTCCGCTCGGACCACCTGCCCCTTCCCCGGCGACGGGCAGTGGACCGGCATCCGGTGGGGCACCGCGCCACCCGACGACGTCACCGCACGCACCCGCTGTTCCGTCCGACAGCCCACCACGGCCGGAGCCGGCGCACGGAGCGCCCCGGCCCGTGCCGGCCCGGGAGTGGGACGAGCCGACGGTGCAGGTCCGGCAGATCAGTACGTCGGACGAGGTACCACGGCCGGTGGGCGGGGCGCCGGGCGGCGGGCAGGTGTCCGTACCACGGCAGGCGGCGGGGATCTCACCGGTCAGCGGCCCGCCGAACCTCCCGACCAGCGGTGCACCGTACGCGTCGCCGGTGAGCGGTGCCCCGTACGCGCCGGTCAGTGGTCCGCCGCACCTGGACCCGGCGGGCGAGCCGCCGACGAGCGGGCCGCCGCACCTGGTGTCCCCGGTCAGCGCGCCGCCCGCCGGTGGGCCCCCGCGCACCGGCGTCCCGCCCGGCGCACCGCTGCCCGCCGCTCCCCTTCCCGGCCCACCGGCGCACAGCGTTCCGCCCGTCGGCCCACCGCCACCGCCATCGACCACAGGCGCACCGCCCCGGACCACAGGCGCACCGCCGCACGGACATCCACCGGCGGGCACTTCGTACGACGGGCCGCCGGTGGGGGCGCCCCCCGCCCTGCCGCGTCCGGGCGGGCCGTCGACCGCCGCTCCCACCGAGCAGCTGAGCACTCCCGCCTGGGACCTCATCGCGCCGACCGGCGGACCGGCCCCGGCGCCACCCGCGCCGACGGTCAGCAATCCCCTGCCGGTGGACGCCACCGTCCCGTTGGCGCCCGTTCCACCGGTGCCCCTCCCGCCCCCGCCTGCCCCACCGCCGGTCACGGACCCAGCGGCGGGCGGGTACCCGTTCCACCCGTTCCGGCGCTCGCCGGCCGGGGGGACCGACCGACCTGGCCCGGTGTCGGGCGAACCGGCCGGTGAGTTCTTCGGCCCGCCGCCGTCCCCACCGACAGCGGACCCGCTGCCCTCGCCGTACCCGGCGGCGGAGCCGGGCCGACACCGTGGCCGGCGGCTGCTGGTGGTGCTGGTGGCGGTCGCCGTGGTGGTGGTCCTGGCGGTGCTGGCCGGCGCGGCGTTGCTGGTGGTCAACGTGGTGCAGGACCGGACGGCGCCCAATCCGGCGGTGCCGTCGACGACCACTGCGCCCACCCCGACCCAGACCTTCGAACCCCCGGGTGACCTGCGGCTGCGGGACGACATCACCAGCATCACGCTGTCCTGGACGGACCCGTCCGGCGGGGTGGTGCCGTTCGTGGTGGCGGGCGGCCGGGCCGGTCTGCAGCTGGGTGCGATGGCCACCCTCGACCCGGGACGGACGAGCTGGACGGTCAACGGTCTGAACCCCCGGGTGGACTACTGCTTCACCGTCCTGGCGGTCTACTCGACCGAGTCGTACGCCACGTCCGGCCAGGTCTGCACCACCCGCGAGCCGGGCCCGTCACCGAGCTGATCGGACATCGTCCCTGCATACGGAGGGTGTCCAAGACCGGACGGTGCGGGTTCCCCTGGTATCGACGCCGGCCATATGATGGCAGCCGGCTCACGGGCGGGCCGCCGGGGAACGGCGCGCCACCTGGCCCGATGCGCGGGCGAGTCCGATCACCTGGGGGAGGCAGCCGGCTGTGGCCACCACCGACGACGACGCCAGCACCGGATCCGACACCACGAGACGCCGCTCGCGGATGCGCGGCGGCCTGGTCACCGTCGGCACGGTCGCCGCGCTGCTGGCGGCCATGGGCGTGACCGTGCTCAATCTCGGTTACGCCGACAACGCCGTGGCGAACTACGACGCCTCCTCGTGGCTGTGGAGCACCGCCCGCAGCGAGCTGGCCCGGGTCAACGGGATCACCGCCAAGGTGGACACCCGGGTGGAGGTGCCGCAGGCGAAGCGGCACCCGATGCAGGTCGCCCAGACCGACCGGCTGCTGGTCCTGCGGGACCTGAACACCGGTCAGGTCAGCTCGCTGGACCTGGCCACCCTCCAGATCACCGCGACCACCCGGACCACCCCCGGCCTCGGGGTGAACGTGGCGCTGCACGAGGACGCGGCGTTCGTGGTGGACGCGGTGCAGGGCATCGTGCGGCAGCTCGACCCGCGGTCGCTGGTGCCGGTGGGTGAGCCGGTGCGCTACCCGCCGGGCATCACCGGCGGGGCGTTCGACGGCAAGGGGCGGCTGTGGGTGGCGGTGCCGAGCGAGGGCACGGTCTCGGCGGTCACCCCGGCGGAGCTGCCGGAAAAGCCGGCCACGGCGGCGAGCGAGGGCGGGCTGAGCCCCAAGAAGGTGACCACCCACGACGTCGCCGACGGCAGCCACGAGCTGGTGGTCTCCACCCTGGACGACGGGGTGGCGGTGCTCGACCGGACGGCCGGTGCGCTGGTGACGGTACGCGGCGACTCGGTGCGCCGGGTTCCGCTGCCGGCTACCGGGCCGGGCACGTTGCCGACCCGGACCAGCGGCCCCCGGGTGCCGGTGACCGTCCCGGACACGCGGACCGTCCACGTGGTCGGCGACGACGGGCAGGTCCGGGAGTTCACCGTGCCGGGCAGCGGCGACGGGCTGCGCCCGGCGGTGGCGTGGGCGGGCCGGTTCTACTGTCCGGACCAGACCAGCGGGACGATCTACACCTTCGACGGTGACGGGAAGCTGGTCGACACGATCTCCGGTCGGGGCACCCGGGGGCCACTGGAGCTGGAGGTCCGGGAGAACCACCTGTTCATCAACGCGCCGGACTCCTCCACCGCCCGGGTGGTGGACGACAAGCACCAGGTCAGCGAGGTCGACAAGTACGCCAACGACGTGCTCGGCGGCGACCCGCCGCCGGCTCCCCCACCCCCTCCCCCACCGAAGAAGCCGAAGGTCGGCAAGCCGAGCGCGCCGCACGGGGTGACCGCTGCCGCCGGTGACGCGTCGTCCCGGGTGAGCTGGCGGTCGGCCGCCGCCAACGGCGCCACGATCACCCGTTACGTGGTCGAGGGAGCCGGGCAGCGGGTCGAGGTCGGCGCCAACCAGCGCGCGGTGGAGATCACCGGGTTGACCAACGGGGAGACGTACCGGTTCCGGGTGCACGCGGTCAACGCGAAGGGCGCCGGCCCGGCACGGACGAGCAACCCGGTGGTGCCGACGGCGGAGGTGCCGGACGCCCCGACCGGGGTGACCGCGAAGGAGCGACCGGACGGCACGGTGCAGGTCCGGTGGACGGCCGCGAACGGCCAGGGCGCGAAGATCACCCGCTACGTGGTGACCGCCGCGTCGGCCGGGGCGAACGCGCCCGCCGGTGAGACGAAGGACACCGAGCTGGTGGTGCCGGCCGGTGAGCTGGAGTACGGCCGGCAGTACGCGTTCACCGTCGTCGCGGTCAACGACCGGGGTGCCGGGTCGAAGGCGTCCGGGGTGAGCAACACGGTGGTGCCGTTCACCGCGCCGGAGCGTCCCGGGCAGTTGCGGGCGGCGACGGTGCCGGACAAGCCGGGCACGATCGTGGCGGAGTGGGACCCGGCCGAGGCCAACGGCCGCCCGGTGACGGCGTACCAGGTCGAGGTCGGCGGAAAGCGCCGCGACGTGACCGACACCCGGGCCACGGTGGACGGCCTCGGCGACGGGCAGAACGTCACGGTGACGGTGCGGGCGGTCAACGAGGCCGGTCCGGGCGCGGAGGCGACCGCCACCGCGCGGACGGTCGCCCCGCCGAGGGTGACGGTCACCGGCGGGTCGGCCACGGCCACCACGGTCACGGTGAAGGTGACCGTGGACGCGGGCGGTGGGAAGGCCACCTGCACGGCCAGCGTCCCGGGCGAGAAGCCCTCCGAGGGGCCGTGCGGCACGTTGATCGTGGGCGGGCTGGCGCCGGGCACGTCGTACCCGGTGACGGTGACCGCGACCAACGCGGCCGGGAAGGGGACCGCCACCAGCACTCAGAAGACCGACCCGCTGTACGGCATCGCGACCTGCCACAACGGCTCGGCCCCCGACCAGCGCACGTACTGCGACGCGGAGCGTCCCGGCGAGCGCAACGGCAACGAGGTGTTCGCGGTGCCCCGGCAGGACAACGACCGGCAGGTCGGCTGGGCGAAGCCGGGCACCCGCTGGCAGGCGTTCTGCAAGGTCAAGGGCGAGCACGTCGACTCCTACGTCTACAACGACCAGAAGGCGAGCACCTGGTGGGTGCGGATCAACTACGGGGGGAGGAACTACATCCCCTGGGCCTGGCTGAATCTCGAGGGTGGGGACGACATCGAAGTCCTGCCCACCTGTTGACCGCGCCGAACGGCAAGGAGCACCACGGACCGTGAAGACCCACCAGCCGCTCACCCAACCGGAGGTGCAGCGTTTCGCCGCGCTGGCCGCCCGGCTCGCCGAGAACGTCAACTCGGTGGTGCTGGGTAAGCCGCAGGTGGTGCGGCTGGCGTTGACCGCCCTGTTCGCCCAGGGGCACGTGCTGCTGGAGGACGTCCCGGGGGTGGGCAAGACCACGCTCGCCCGGGCGATCGCCGCGACCGTCACCGGTGAGTGGCGGCGCATCCAGTTCACCCCGGACCTGCTCCCCTCGGACGTCTCCGGGGTGACGATCTTCAACCAGGCGACCCGGGGTTTCGAGTTCCATCCCGGGCCGGTGTTCGCGAACATCGTCATCGCCGACGAGATCAACCGGGCGTCGCCGAAGACCCAGTCGGCGTTGTTGGAGGTGATGGAGGAACGCACCGTCACCGTCGACGGCGTGCGTCACCCGGTGCCCCAGCCGTTCCTGGTGGTGGCGACGCAGAACCCGGTGGAGATGGACGGCACGTACCGGCTGCCCGAGGCGCAGCTGGACCGGTTCCTGGTCAAGCTGTCGGTGGGCTACCCGGACGAGGCGGTGGAGGTGGAGGTCCTGCGCGGCGCGACGGTCCGCTCGCCGGAGGCGCTGCCCGCGGTCACCGACACCGCCGCGATCGCCGAGATGATCGGCATGGCGCAGCGGGTGCACATCGCCGAACCGCTGTACGCGTACGCGGTGCGGCTCGCCGCGGCCACCCGTAACCATCCGCACGTCCGGGTCGGGGTCAGCCCGCGCGGGGTGATCGCGCTGACCCGCGCGGCCTGCGCGTACGCGCTGATCGACGGGCGGGGCTGGATCATGCCGGAGGACCTGAAGACCCTCGCCGGTCCGGTGTTCGCCCACCGGCTGCTGCTCTCCTCCGACGCGCAGGTGCGCGGCGTGAACGCCGCCGAGGTGCTCCGCCAGGCGGTCGCCTCGGTGCCGGTGCCGCTGCCGTCCGGGCAGACCGTCCCGGCGCAGGGCTGACCCGTCGCGGATGGGGATCACTGCCCGGGGGGTCGGGCTGCTCGTCGCCGCCGTCGCCCTGCTGGCCGCCGGTTTCGCCTTCGCGTACCCGGAGCTGACCGTGCTGGGCGCGGCGGCCGGCACCGCCGTCGGCTACGCCCTGGTCGTCGCGGCCCGGCGACCGAGACTGGCCGTGACCCGGCACGCCGACCCGGACCGGGTGGCCCGCGGCGAGCCGGCCCGGATGTCGGTGACCGTCCGCAACACCGGGCGGCTGCGGGCGGCGAGCCTGGTCGCCGAGGACCGGTGCGGCGGGCGGGCGATCCCAGTGCCGTTGCTGCGGCTGCGTCCCGGCCGGGACACCACGGTCACCTACGACGTGCCCACCACGCGGCGCGGGGTGGTGCCGATCGGCCCGCTGCGGGTGATCCGCCGGGACCCGCTCGGCCTGGTCGCGCTCTCCCGCTCCTACGGTGACCCGGTGCCGGTGTGGGTGCACCCGCGCATCCACCCGCTGACCGCGGTGCCCACCGGGGCCGGCCGCAGTCTCGACGGTCGGGTGGACGGGGTGCCGCACGGTTCGATCACCTTCGACTCGCTGCGGGAGTACGTGGTCGGCGACGAGCTGCGGCGGGTGCACTGGCGCACCAGCGCCCGGGTCGGTGAGCTGATGGTCCGGGAGAACGTGGACACCAGCCTGCCCCGGATCGTGGTGCTGCTGGACAACCGGGTCGACGCGCACCCGGACCGGGCCGACGGCACGGCGGAGAGCTTCGAGTCCGGCTGCGAGGCGGCGGCGTCCGTGGTGGCCGCCGCGATCCGCGAGGACCTGCCGGTGACCCTGCTGACCGTGGTGCCGGACGACGACCCGGACGGGCATCCGCTGGACCGGCTCACCAGCGCCGGCCTCGCCGCCGGGTCGCTGCCGGACGCGACCGCCCGGCTGCGGCAGCAGCGGGCCGGGGACACCCTGGTCTTCCTGACCGGGCCGGGTGGCCGGGCCGGCCTGGGGCACGTGGGTGCGCTGCGCGGGGCGTACCCCTCGGTGGTGGTCGCGGTCCTCGGCGCGGCGGACGCGACCCCGGCGGACGCGGCGGGCCTGGTGGTCATCGACGCGGCCGACGGCGCGGCGTTCGCCGCCGAGTGGGACGGGGTGCGCCGGTGGTGACCGCACGGGGGGTGCTGCGGGCGGTGCCGCTGCCGCTGGTCCTGGTCGGGATGATCGGTCTGGCCGGGGTGGTGCTGGGCCGGGTGTACGCCGGCGACCTGCTGACCCGGCTGGTGCTCGGCGCGGCGGTCGGGTCGGTGCTGGTCAGCGTCGCCGCCCGCCGGCTGCGGTCCTGGCTGGTCGCGCCGCTGTCGGTGCTGGCCCTGGCCGGCTACGCGGCGGTGGCGCTACGGGTGGCGGCCCAGCGGGCCGAACTGCCGGGCGGTCTGGGGCGGATCGTCGTGGACGCGGCCGGCAACGGTGTCGCCCGGCTGCTGACCGCGATGATCCCGGTGGAGCCGACCCCGGACACCGTGCTGGTGCCGCTGGTCGCCGCCTGGCTGGCTGGGCTCGCCGGGGCGGAGGTGGCGGTCCGCGCCGGGCGGGTGCTGCTGGGCTACCTGCCGCCGACGCTGCTCTACGCCGGGGCGGTCTACGTGGTCGGCCCGAACGCCGGACCGGCGCTCTGGCCGACGCTGGCCTTCGCCGGGCTGGCCGCGCTGGGGCTGGCCGTCCCGGGCGGGACCGCGCCGCCGGAGACCGACGGTGAGCTGCCGGCCGGGACGCGGGCGGCGTTGCGGACGACCCGGACGGTCACCACCGCCGCCGGGCTGGCCGTGGTGGTGGGGTTGGTGGCCCTGCTGGCTCCGGTGGTGGCCGGGCAGGTCGACGACCGGCCGGTGGATCCCCGCCGGTACGTGGAGCCGCCACGGGTGGAGACGCTGGACGAGAACCCGCTGATCCGGATCTCCGGGTGGGCGCTGCACCCGGAGCGGAAGCTGCTGGAGGTGTCGGGGCCGGCTTCGGGGGCGGGCGGTGAGGTGCGGCTGCGGCTGGCGGTGCTCAGCGACTACGACGGGGTGACCTGGCGGGTGGGCGCGACGTACCGCAACGCCGGCCGGGTCCTGCCGGCGGTCGAGCCGGCGGCGGGGAGCCGGCTGGACACCGTCCGGCAGGAGATCACCGTGGCCGACCTGAGCGGACGGCTCCTGCCGGCCGTCGCCACCCCGCGCGAGGTCGGCGGGGCGCGGGTGGCCTACGACCCGTCGACCGGCACGCTGATCCACCCGGAGGGCCTGACGCCGGGACTGCGGTACACGGTGACCTCGGTGCGGGAGCGCCCCGAGTTCAACCTGCTCGCCACCGCCGACGTGCCGGCCGGCGGGGCGGTGGCCCGGGTGCTGCGGGTCGCCGACGGGGCACCGGACCCGATGCGCCGGCTGGCGAACCAACTCGCCGAGGAGAACGGTGCCCCGTACGCCCGCGCGGCGGCGATCGAGCAGTTCCTCGCCGAGCACTACCGGGTGGTGGCCGACGCGCCGAGCGGGCACGCGTACCCGAATCTGAACTTCTTCCTGTTCGGACCCCGCAACGCCGGCGGGCAGCGGGGCACCTCCGAGCAGTTCGCCGCCGCGTTCGCGGTGCTCGGCCGGCTGACCGGGCTGCCCACCCGGGTGGTGGTCGGGTTCCGCACCCCGGGCAGCGGGCCGGTCCGCGCCGCCGACGCGTTCGCCTGGCCGGAGGTGCTCTTCGACGGACTGGGCTGGGTGCCGTTCGACCCGCTGCCCCGGCCGGACGACGATCCGCGGCCGGTGGAGGAGGACTTCCGGCCTACCCCGGAGGATCCGCCCCCGTCGGAGGTGCCGGAGCCGACCGTCGAACCGACCGTCACTCCCCCGGCCGTGGCCGCGTCACCCCGTCGGGAGTCGACGGGCACACCGGTGGGGCTGCTGGTCGGCGGCGGGTCCGGTGCGCTGCTCCTGCTCGTCGCGGCGGTGCTGGCGGCGCTGGTCGCGGCACGCCGCGCGTTGACCCGACGGCGTCTCGACCGGGGTGACCCCGCGCACCGGATCGCCGGCGCCTGGCGGGAGGTGACCGACGCGCTACGGCTCGCCGGGCAGCCGGTCGGCGGGGACCTGGCCGCCACCGAGGTCGCCGCGCACGCCCGCCGGTTGGTGGTCGACCGTCCCCCGACCGGGGACGGCGCGGCGACCCCGGCCCTGACCCCGGAGACCCGGACCGCGCGTCCGGGCCCGGGAACCGGGGCGACAGGTCCCCGCTCGGAGACCGGAGCGACGAGTCCCGGCTTGGAAACCGGGACCGCGCACCTCGGCCCGGGAACCGGGGCGACGGGCCCCACGGTCGTGCCGACCGCGTCGTCGGTGGAGGAGCTGGCGGCGCTGGTCAACCAGGTCACGTTCGCCCCGGACGGGACCGACGACGGCGCGGCCACGCGTGCCGGGCGGATCGCCACCGACTACGTGCGCGAGCTGCGCGCGGCGCAGCCCCGCTGGCGGCGGCTGCTCTGGTCCGTCCACCCCGGTCCGCTGCGCTGGCGCCGCTGACCCGTCGGGTACCGGCCAGGCCGGCCGGAGTCGCCCACCCCGGCCGGCTCCCTGACCGCCCGCCACGTCGCTTTGGAGGGTGTTGTCGGCCGGCGATCGACGCCGCCCGGCCGGGGCGGGCACGGACCCGCCCCGGTTCGCTCACCCTCACGCGTCCGGGCCGAGGCGGGCCACCATCCGGCGCAACGCACCCTGCCAGCCGTCCGGGTCCTCGGCGCGACGCCGGGCGTAGTCGGCGACCTCCGGGTGCGGCAGGATCAGGAACCGCTCCTCGGCCAGCCCCGCCACGGTGACGTCGGCGACCTGGTCCGGGGTGAGCACCGCCCCGGAGGCGGCGATCACCCGCGCGCCGAGGTGACCGGCGGCGAGCCCGTCGGCGAGCATCGGCGTGTCCACGCCCTGCGGGCAGAGCGCGCTGACCCGGATCCCCCGGTCCCGGTAGGTGATCGACAGCCACTCGGCGAAGCCGAGCGCCGCGTGCTTCGTCGCCGTGTAGGGGGCGTCCCCCACCGCGGTCAGCACTCCCGCCGCCGAGCAGGTGTGCAGCAGGTGGCCCTCACCCCGGGCGAGCATGCCCGGCAGCACGGCCCGCGCGGCGTACACGTGCGCCAGCACGTTGACCCGCCAGGCCCGCTCCCAGTCGGCGTCCGGGGCGTCCAGCCCCTGGCCGGTGGCCACCCCGGCGTTGGCGCAGAACAGGTCGATCCGCCCGTACCGCCGCTCGACGTCGGCGACCAGGGCGGTCACCTGCTCGGCGTCGGCGGCGTCCACGGCCACGGGGTGGACGGCCGGGCCGATGCCGTCGGCCACCGCCCGCACCCGGTCGGCGTCCAGGTCGGCCAGGACGACGGCGGTGGCCCCCTCGGCGGCGAAGCGCCGGCCCAGCGCCGCCCCGATCCCCCCGGCCCCGCCGGTGACCACCACGATCCGGTCGGTCAGCCGCACGTCAGCTCCCCGCCCGCCCGGCCCCGGCGGCACCCGAGGATGGCGGGCCGAGCCGGCTGACCAGGGTGGCCAGGGCCGGCGCACCCCCGGCGGTCAGCTCCGGGGTGGGCAGCAGGGCCAGCACCGGCACGTCCACACCGGCCTCGGCGTACCGGCGCACGCCGGCCCGACATGCCTCCGGCGAACCGTGCAGGATCAGCGCGTCGACCAGCTCGTCGGGCACCGCCGCGGCCGCGCCGCGCCGGTCGCCCGCCGCCCAGGCCCGCCACATCCCGCCGAGCACCGGCTCCCGGCCCAGCCAGCGGTGGAACTCCGCGTACGCCGGGACGGTCAGGTAGCTGGTGATCAGGCGGCGGCCGAGGGTACGGGCGTAGTCGGCGTCCTCGGTGGGGCACACGAAGATCCGGGCGGCCACCTCGAAACCGGGCCGCCGCTCACCGGCCGCGGCGACGACGGTGGGCACGTCGTCAGCGGCCAGCCAGTTGAGGATCACCCCGTCGGCCTCGGCGGCGGCCAGCCGGAGCATCCCCGGCCGCAGGGCGGCGATCAGGACCGGCGGCGGCACGGCGGGCGGCCGTTCCAGCCGGAACCGGCGGACGGTGAACGTGTCGTAGACCTCGTCGACCGTCTCGCCGCGCAGTGCCGCCCGCAGGAAGCGCAGCATGTCCCGGGTGCGCCGGAACGGCTCGGTGAAGGGCACCGCGTTCCAGTCCCGCACCACCGTCGGCGAGGACGCGCCGATGCCGAGGCTGAACCGTCCGGGTGCGGCCTCCGCCAGCGACGCCGCGCTCATCGCCAGCAGCCCGGGCCCCCGGGTGAACACCGGCGTCACCGCCGTGCCGAGGCGTAACCGGGGTTGCCAGGCGGCGGCGAGCGCCAGCGGCGTGACCGCGTCGGTGCCGTTGACCTCGGCGGACCACACGTCGGTGAACCCGGCCCGGTCCAGGGCCGCGTAGACCGCGGCGTGGTCGGCCAGCGGCACACCGGTGAGCGGGACCGTCATACCCCATCGATTCGTCACCGGACGATCGTCCCGCCGAACCCCCGGTGACGGCAAGATCCCTCCATGGCCCCTGAACGGCACCGACCGGGCCGGTCAGCCGGCGAAAGGGAGCCTCCGGAACCCGGCGGCGGCCAGCAGGGCCCGTTCCGGTTCGGTCAGCGGGGAGCGCCCGGCGAGCCGGTCGACCAGGGTCAACCGGTCCCAGGCCAGACCTGCGGGGATCTCCCGGCCGCCGGTGAGCAGCCCGGCGACGACCTCCGCCGCGGTGGGGGTCAACCAGGGGGTACGCCCCAGCGCGGCGGCCAGGTCGAGGCCGTGCACACCGACCTCGACCACCCGGGTGGTCAGGAAGTCGGCCAGGGTCATCGCGTCGCCGTGCCGGGTGCGGACCAACCGTCCGGGCGGCTGCGCACGGACGGCGGCGTCGGTGGCCCGCCAGGCCCGGTCGAAGTCGGCGGCCAGGACGTCGCGGTCGGGCAGCGCGGCGGCCTCCCGACGGGCGTCGGCGACCCGGTCGGCGTCCACCGACGGGGTGAACTTGGCCGCCCCGAAGTAGTCGGCGGCGCCGACCTCCGCCCGGGGCGGGGCGGGAGCGGCGAGCATGCCGGTGAGCCGGCCGACGCCGGTGCGTACGTGCGCGAGGAGTTCCCGGACGGTCCAGGGCGGGCAGCCGGTGGGCCGGTCGAGGTCGGCGTCGTCGAGGGTGCGCAGGACCGCGCCGAGCTGCGCGCACTCGTCGCGGAACGCCACCTGCACCAGGGTCACCGGCGTACCCTCTCACGCCGTTTCGGCGCGGATCTGGCGGGTACCCGCGGCCGGACGAGGAAGGGGAGGTGCGATGGCCGGCATCATGCTGCGGAGCACGGCGTTCAACGACCACGACCTGTTGCCGGGGCGGTTCTCCCGGGACGGCGGCAACGTGTCGCCGCCGTTGCAGTGGGCCGAGGTCCCCGACTCGACGCGGGAGTTGGTGCTGCTGGTGGAGGACCCGGACGCCGGGAGGACACCGTTCCTGCACTGGCTGGTGACCGGGATCGACCCCGCCTCCGGCGGGACGGACGAGGGCGCGGTGCCGGTGGGCGGCCGGGAGTGGCCGAACGACTTCGGCGAGACGGGCTGGTCCGGGCCGCACCCGCCGCAGGGTGAGGAGGCGCACCGGTACTTCTTCCGCCTGTACGCGCTGGACCGGGAGCTGGAGCTGCCGGCGACCCCGCACGCGCCGGACGTGCACCGCGCGCTCGCCGGCCAGGAGATCGCCAGCGGGACGACGGTCGGCACCTTCTACCGCTGATTCGCATCCATCCGCGACACCGCCGGGCGGGTCGGCCCGGCGGTGGTCAGCCCTTGACCCGGGGCACCAGCCGGTGCACCGAGGCGAGCACCAACGCCATCACCACACCCATCGCTCCGACGATGCCGGCGGCGCTGCCGGCGTACCCGACGAAGAGGGGCCGCCGGCTGAGATCGCCCACCGGCGCCTCGGGCTGGCCGTCGAGCCAGGCCAGCGCGACCACCGCGACGATGATCGCGACCAGGCCGGCGATGCCCAGCACCAGGGCCGCCGTGCGGTGTGAGTCGGCCGGTTCGACCTGGGCCTGCTCCCGCTGGGTGAACAGCAGCAGCAGCCCGCCGAGAGCCGCCCAGCCGCCCACGACCAGGAACGCGGCGACCGCGTCGCTGGGGCGGTGCCAGCCGGCCGAGAGGGTGGCGACCCCGTTCACGGCGGCGTATCCGGCGCCGAGGAACGCACCGAGCACCCGGACCTTGCGGGGCAGGACGAGGACCAGCGCGACCGCCACCGAGGCGGCCACGCAGGCGTGCCCGCTGGGCAGGCTGTTGCCGACCTCGGCCCGCTGCGGGTCGATGCCGTACTCGGGCCGGTCGAGGCCACGCTTGAGCAGCTGGGTGGTGACGTTCGCGCCGACGATCAGCGCGGTGGCGGTGAGCGCCAGGGCGATCCGCCGGCGCAGCAGCGCGATGAACCCGATCACCGCGGTGGCCGCCAGCAGGGACACCACGGACACCGCGTTGAGCACCCGGTCGACGGGCTCGTCGATGCGGTCCTGCCCGATCTGGTTACCGGTCAGCGCGACCGTGTCCAGCCACTGGCCGGTCTGGGTGTGCAGGGCGAGCCGCCAGATCGCGAGCAGCGCCAGGACGTGCATGACCGCCAGCAGCACCAGCCACGCCCCGGTCCAGACCCTCGCCGACCCTCGCACCCGGACACGGTAGCGCCTCGTACGGCCGGCCCGACCGGTGGGCCGACGACGGCTCGGCGCTAAGTTGGGACGGTGTCGAGCAGGAGGTGACGGTGACCGGTACACCACAGACCGATCGGCCGCCCGCGCCTGACCAGCCGGGGCCGGAGTCCCTGGCCGACCTGCTCGGCGGGCGCCGGGGCGCGGTGGACGCCACCCTGCCCCCGCTCGCCTTCGGCGTGGGATGGCTGCTGGGCGGGGACTCGCTGTGGGGCGGAGTCATCGCGGCGCTGCTCACCGGGGCGGCGGTCGCCGGGTGGCGGCTGCGCCGGGGCGACCGGCCCCGGTCGGTGCTCATCGGGCTGCTCGCGGTCTGCGTGGCCGCGCTGATCGCCCTGCGGACCGGGCGGGCGACCGACTTCTTCCTGCTCCAGGTGCTCGCCAACGTGTCCAGCGCGCTGGCCTGGGTGGTCAGCATCGTGGTGCGTTGGCCGCTGCTCGGCGTGCTGGTCGGCGTGGCGCTGGGGCAGCGGACCCGCTGGCGGCGCGACCCGGCGCTGCTGCGCGCGTACGGTCGGGGCAGTTGGGCGTGGGCGGCGTCGTACGCGCTGCGGGTGGCCGTCTTCCTGCCGCTGTACCTCGGTGGGCAGGTGGTCGCGCTGGTGGTCGCCCGGGTGGTGCTGTCCTGGCCACTGGTGGCCGCGGTGCTGGCGGCGAGCTGGTTCGTGGTGCGCCGGTCGTTGCCGGCCGGGCATCCGGGGCTGCGGCACCCGGTCGTACCGCCGGACGCGGACCCACCCCGTCCCTGAACGTCGTCCCCGGTCCGCGGTGGACCGGGCGACGATCTCGCGGTCAGGGGCTCGTGAGGAGACCGGTAACCGAAAAGGGAGAGGCCGCCACGGGGGGAGCGGCCTCTCCGCGACCTACGGTACTCCGTCGCGGGCTTCCTGTCCCCCCGCATCCGGCAGGTTTTCCGCCTCGCGGGAAGGAGACGACGCCTCGGGACGGGTGTGGTGGGCCGGCGCTGTGCCGACCGGCCGGCCCACCACCGCCCGAGGTGTGGAAGTCGGGCGTCCCGCATGGACCGGGCCGCTGATCCCCTCGTCGGCCCGGTCCTGCTCCCGGGTGGACACCGTCCACCCGGGAGAGTCGGTGGCTCGGGCGGGCGCCGGAGCGCCCGCCCGGTGGATCAGCCGTTCGGGAACAGGTGGCCGTAGTCGGCGTACGCCATGGCGACGTCGGCCTGCGCCCAGAACCGGTGGTAGTTGAACGTGGGCTCCGGGCCGCCCTTCAGGTACGCCTCGACCTTCGGCCAGTCGGGGTCGTTCTTGTAGAAGGACCGGATGTCGACGAAGCTCTTGCCCGGGGCGATGGCGTCACCGTTGGCCATCCTGCCGCTCCAGCCCTGCGGGATGTAGAGGCCCTGGCCGGTGCTGGCGTCGTAGACGTCGTCGAAGCGCCGGTAGTCGCCGCGCTTCTCCGGCATCGAGACGCCCTTGGCGTCGCTGGCCGCGTGCAGCGCGTCCAGCAGGCCCTTGGCGGTGTTCTTGGCCGCCACGTTGCCCGACTTGGCCGCGTAGGCGATCAGCGTCCGGGCGTAGGCGGCGGCGACGCCGACGTCCTGGCCCTTGACGGTGACCTCGACGTGCAGGTTGGTGTTCGGCTGCGGGCTGGTCGGGTTCCAGTTGTTCGGCTGGCCGGTCCACTTCATGTCCGACGGGATCGACCAGTTCGCGCCGACGGTGGTGTTGGCGATGGCCCACGGCACCCACTTGTCGAGCAGCGCCTTGGCCTTGGTGTTGCCGGTGACCAGGTACAGCTCGGCGATGCGCTGCATCGACCAGGCCTGCATGCCGAACCACTGGTTCGACGGCGGGTCGTTGTAGACCGGGTCGACGTCGTAGTACATGCCGTAGAAGGTGGCCGTACCGGCCGGCGGCTGGCCGTAGTTGCCGCCCCAGCTGTTGGTCGCGCCACCGGCGATGCCGCCCTCGGCGGACTGGAGCCAGGTGTAGAACTCCAGCTGCCGCTCGAAGCTCTTCTCCCAGTCCGTGGTCGCGGTCGGGGACTTCGGCTTGAGCTCGTTGACGTTGGTCAGCGCCCAGGCCGCGAACGGGTTCTGGTAGCCGAAGTGGTTGTGGCTGGAGCCGATCCGCCACGACCAGTTCTGGTTGGTCTCGTACGCACCACCCCAGGCGTAGTACCAGGACATCAGGTAGTGCGCGGAGTCCTTGCCGCTGCCGGCCGGGCAGGTGGAGGCCCCGACGCAGTTGCCGATCTTCTTGAAGTACTTGTCGAACATGGCGTAGCGCAGGTAGTCGCCCATCTTGGCGGCCTTGGCCACGGTGGCCGCCACGTCGGCCGCCTTGCCCTGCTCCTTGGCCCAGGTCAGGGCCCAGTACGCGGCCTGCACGGCACGGGCGTCGGCGTCCGGCGCGTTGGTGTACTTCCACTGCTTGGCCGGGGCGTTCTGCTCCTTGATGAACAGGTCCAGGTAGCCGTACTGGCCGCCGTGCTTGAAGGTGTCGCAGGACGGCTGCGGGACGGTCTCCCAGACCGACTCCTGGGTGCCCCGCTGGAAGGTGTTGATGTACGCCGGCTTGGTGGTGCCGTCACCGCAGCGGCCGTAGCCGTAGACGTTGTCGACGTCGAGCAGCCAGTGCATGCCGTAGATGTCACCGGTGCCGTAGGCGGCCTGGAGTTCGCTGCGCAGCGGGTCCTGCCCGACCGGCACGTTCGGCTCGAGCTGGGACGGGTACTGGCTGGGCAGGTCGTGCTCGGCGGCGTACTGCGGGGTGCCCGGGGCCCCCGCGGTGGGCTGGTCGGCGTGCGACGGGATGATGTACTTCTCCATCACCGTCCAGGCGTTGTTGAACGGGGCCCAGTTCTGGGTGACCCGGCCGTAGTTGGCCTCCAGCCAGAGCCAGAAGCTGAACGCCTCGCTGGTGGTCTCGTGCCCGTGGTCGGGCGCCTCGACGATCAGCGTCTCGACCGAGTGGTACGGCACGCCCTCGGGGCTGAAGTACCCCGAGTTCTTGATCTTGCCGTACTGCTCGAGGAAGCGCGCCACCCAGGTGTTGTCACCGCCCGGGGTGTCGTTGTCGATCTCGGTCGCGGTGATCGCCAGCGGGGCGTAGCCGGTCGCCGAGGCGGTGATGGTGGCGGTGCCCCCGGCGGTGTCGGAGTCCTCCGCCGCGCTGACCGTGACGTTGACGCCGGTGTTCCAGTTGCTCGGGGTCAGCGTCACCGAGGTCGGGGCGACGGACACGTCGGTGTCACCGGTGCGGGCGAGGGTCACCGGCACGTTCGCCGACGGCAGGCCGCTGAGCTTGAGGTTGACCGTGGAGCTGCCGCCCTCGTTCACGCTCACCGCCGACGGGGTGGCCACCAGCACCGGGCCGCTGCCCGGGGACACCGTGAACGCCTTCTCGGCGGTCGCGGTCAGGTTGGCGTTGTCGTACGCCTTGGCCTGGACGGTGTAGCTGCCGGCGGGCAGGTCCTCCAGGGTGTAGCCGTACGGCGCGGTGGTGTCGGTGTTGACCAGCAGGCCGTTGCGGTAGAACTCGACCTTGCTGATGGTGCCGTCCGGGTCGCTGGCGGTCGCGCTCAGCGGCACGTCGGCCGGCGCCTCGAACGGCCCGGCCGGCACGGACAGCGCCACCGTCGGCGGCTGCGGGTTGCCGACCCCGCCGCAGGTCACCCCGTTGATCGAGAACGACGTGGGCTTCGTGTTGGTCCCGGTGTGACTGCCGTTGAAGCCGATGCTGGTGGACGCGCCGGTCGGCAGGCTGCCGTTGTACGACTCGTTGGTGGCGGTCACCTCGGTGCCGGACTGGCTCCACCTGGCCGACCAGCCCTGGAGAAGCTGCTGACCGGAGGGGAAGTTGAACTTGAGCGTCCAGCCGTTGATCGGGTCACCGAGGTTCTTGATGGTGACGTTGGCGGTGAAGCCGTTGTTCCAGTCGCTGGTCGCGTAGACCACGTCGCAGGCCGGAGCGGCCTGCGCGACGCCGGCCGGCAGGGCGACCCCACCGATGGCCAGCGTGGTGGCGGCGAGCATCGCCAGGCGGCGACGTCTGGCCAGTTGTCTCATGAGCGCGATGTCTCCTCGGACCAGGCCGGGGCCGGTGGGGCCCGCGGCGGGCGCCTCCACGCGACAGGTGCGCGGGGGTGGGAGGCGCGGTGATGGGGTCGGCCCGCCCGGACCGGGCTACGGGGACGGCGAGCGAGTCGCCCGTCCCGTCGTCGGGGTGCCGTCCGGTCGGTGACCGGCTGCCCTCGGCGACCCGCTCGCGCGTTCTGGCTCCGCGTAGTCGCAGTGTGGCATGGGAGCGCTCCCGTAACAAGACCGGGAGTGAACGGCCGGTGGCCGGCACGCATCGCCGCAGGTGGGCGCCCCAAAATGTTTCGATCTCATTTTGGGGCTTTCACAAAGCGGTGACGGGCGTTACAGTCGGCATCATCGATGGGAGCGCTTCCATCGATGATGCTCACGCACTACTCGTCCACTCCGGACCGTTCTCCCGGGAATGGTCCGGCACAGCCCGACGGCTGACGGCGGGCCAGCCCGGACTCCGCCGACAGCCGGATCTCATCCACTGTGAAGGGAGGTGGAACCAGAGCCACTCGCGTGGCCCGGCTCCCGCGCGGCACGTACGACAGGACGCCCATTCCGCTCGTACGTGCACATGCACCAGATGTGGGGACGGGGGTTGCCCTCCCCGTCCCCACACACTAGACCCCCACCCACGTAGGGAAAAGAGGCCGACGGGACTGGCGCGCGCGCCGCCCGGACGGCCTCGTTCGCTGTTGCCGCCCGGATCGGTTCCCGCACGATCCGCGACGCCGCGATCCCCGCCCCGCCCCCACCTGCCGCGACCAGCACCGGAGCCGTCAGGCGCAGCGCGGCCGGCTCACCCTACCCTATGCTGGGAGCGCTCCCGGCCGCTCGGTGGCGGGGCCCCATCCACGAGGAGAACGTCCTATGTCGATAGTCACGCAGCGCCCGTCGCAGGGCGCCGCCCCCGCCGGTGTCGCCGCCGGAGCCGAGCTGACCGCGACCCCGGTCGCCCCGGCGGCCACCGAGCCCGCCGGGGACGTCCCCCTCCCGGATCCCGCACCGGGCACCGCCACGCTCACCGACACCCACCCCACGCCGCACACGGCGGCCGACGCCCGGCTCGGCCTGGAGTTCCCACCGGACTTCGGCTGGGGCGCGGCGACCTCGGCGTACCAGATCGAGGGCGCGGCCAAGGACGACGGCCGGGGCGAATCGATCTGGGACACCTTCAGCCGCACGCCCGGCCGCACCCACGGCGGCGACACCGGCGACGTCGCCGCCGACCACTACCACCGCTACCCCGCCGACCTCGACCTGATGCGCGACCTCGGGCTGCGCAGCTACCGCTTCTCCATCGCCTGGCCACGCGTCCAGCCCGACGGCACCGGCGCGCCCAACCAGCGCGGTCTCGACTTCTACCGCCGCCTCGTCGACGGCCTGCTCGAACGCGGCATCACGCCGATGGCCACGCTCTACCACTGGGACCTGCCGCAGGCCCTCCAGGACACCGGCGGCTGGGAGAACCGGGACACCGCCCACCGCTTCGCCGACTACGCCCGTACCGTCTTCGACACCCTCGGCGCACAGGTGCCCACCTGGCTGACGGTGAACGAGCCGAAGACCGTGGTGCAGAACGGCTACATCATCGGTCACCACGCCCCCGGCCGGCGGGACACCGATGCCGCCTACATGGTCGCCCACCACCTCCAGCTCGCCCACGGCCTCGCCGTCCGGCAGCTGCGCGACACCGGCAGCCGCAGCCGGATCGGCCCCGCGCTCAACCTGCACCCGTGCTACCCGGCCGACGACTCGGTCGCCACCGCCGAGGCGACCCGCCTCTACGACGGGTACGAGAACCGCCTCTACCTCGACCCGATCTTCACCGGCAGCTACCCGGCCGACGTCCTCGCCGACCTCGGCCCCGACAGCCGACTCGCCCGTGGCATCCGCGACGGCGACCTGGCGGCCATCTCCAGCCCGGTGGACCTGCTGGCCGTCCAGTACTACACCCCGATCTACGTCACCGCGACCGGGGGAACCGAACGGCGCTGGCCCACCTCGGTGGCCGCCTGGCAGCAGATCTTCCCCGACGGGATGTACGACATCCTCACCCGGGTCACCCGCGACTACGGCCCGGTGCCGATCACGGTCACCGAGAACGGGCTGCCCACCCCCGACGCCCTCGCCGCCGACGGCACCGTCGACGACGCCGGTCGGGTCTCGTTCCTCCGTGACCACCTCGCCGCCGCCCACCGGGCCATCGCGGCCGGGGTACCGCTGGAGAGCTACCACGTGTGGTCGCTGATGGACAACTTCGAGTGGGAGCAGGGCTACGCCCAGCGCTGGGGCCTGATCTACGTCGACTACGCCACCCAGCGCCGGGTCCCCAAGCGCAGCGCCCACTGGTACCGCCAGGTGATCGCCGACAACGCGATCTGAACGCGTGTCGCGGGGACGGGCCCGGCGGAACAGGCGACGGGCCCGTCGTGGTCACCCCGGCCCACGGCCACGGGCCGGCGTACGGCACCCACCGACGCCGGCCCACCGCCCGTCAGCGCGGCAGCGCCTGCTGCAACTCCGCCCGCAGTGCCGGGGTCAGCATCTCGCCGGCCTGCTTGGCCAGCCGGGCCATCTCGTACCCGACCACGCCGATGTCCGCGTCCCCCGCCGCCAGGGTGGCCAGGATCGAGCCGTCACGGATCTGCATGACGAGGAAGTAGCCCCGGCCCATCTCCACCACCGTCTGCTTGACGATGTCGCCGTCGAACATCTGGGCCGCCCCGGCCGTGATGCTCATCAGTCCGGAGGTCACCGCGGCCAGCTTGTCGGCGTTGTCCCGGGGCAGGTGGTCGGAGATCGCCACCAGCAACCCGTCGGAGGAGACCACGATCGCGTGCGCGACACCGGGCACCCGTTCGGTGAACGCGCTGACCAGCCAGCTCAGATCACGTGCCTCTTGACTCAGCGTCATCAATGTTGCTCCCCTTCGCTGCGCACGCCGGTCGGCGGCACGGGAATCTCCCGGGTGTCGTCCGGCATGGTGATCTCCCTGGTGTCGTCCTCGGCCTCGGCCCGGCGCACCCCGCGGTAGAGCCGGGACAGCATGCCGCCGACCGCCTCCGGATCCGGATCGTGCCGGGGCGGGGGCGCGGCCGGTTGCGCCGACCGGGTCACCGCGGCGAGCTGCGCCATCGGCACCCGCACCGGCAGGCCGCGTGCGTTCACCCCGCCGGTCACCGGAGTGGCCGGCGGTGTCGGCGTCCCGACGCCCGAGGTGGCGGCCGGCGGCCCCTTCCGCGACCACCAGCTGCTCGTTCCCGACGCCGCCGCACCGTTCGCCGGGGCGAGGACGTCCTCGGCCCGCGTGGGCACCGGTCGTGGCCCGGTCGACGGGTCCGGCCGCCGCCCGGCGACCGGAAGCTCGGCCGGCCGGGGCTCGGCCCCCGGGTCGGTGCCGGCGGTGCCGCTGGGTCCGCTGGGGCCGGTGGGGCGCAGGGCCGCACCCGCACCCGCACCCCGGCCGGTGCGCCGGGCCACCGGAGCCGCGCCCGCCGCGCCGGCCACCGCGGCGGTCAGCATCCGCCGCGACGCCGGGGCGTGCACGTCCCGCTCGGGAGCCGACGCCAACAGCACCGCGGGCAGCGTCACCCGGGCGACCAGCCCCTCCCGCCGTCCGTCGCAGAGCCGCACCTCGATGTCGTGGCGGGCGGCCAGGTGCCCCACCACGAACAACCCCATCCGCTCGGACGCCGCCACGTCGGCCAGCGGTGGGCTGGCCAGCAGCCGGTTCGTCTGCGCCAGCGCCGACGGGCTCATGCCCAGCCCCTCGTCGGCGATCTCGACGACCGCGCCGCCGGCCACCGCGCGGGCGTTCACCCGCACGACGGTGTCCTTCCGGGAGAACGCGGTGGCGTTCTCCAGCAGCTCGGCCAGGAGGTGCACCAGCTCCCCCACCGCGTGCCCGACGACGTACAGGTCGGCCACGGACTCGTGCCGCACCCGCTGGTACTGCTCGATCTCGGCACCGGCGGCGAGCAGCACGGCGTCCAACCCGACGGGCTGGTTCCACCGGCGGCGCGAGTCCGAGCCGGAGAGCACCAGCAGGCTCTCGTCGTTACGACGCATCCGGGCGGCCAGGTGGTCCAGCTTGAACAGGTTCTCCAGCTGGTCCGGGTCGCTCTCCTCCCGTTCCAACTCGTCCAGCAGCTCCAACTGCCGCTCGACCAGCACCTGACTGCGCCGGGCCAGGTTGACGAACATGGCGTTGACGTTGCGGCGCATCGTCGCCTGCTCCATCGCGACGCTGACCGCGCTGCGGTGCACCGCGACGAACGCCTCGGCCAGTTCACCGATCTCGTCCAGCGAGCGGACCACCGCCGGGGCGACCTCGATCTCGGGCACCCCACCGGTGACCGTCCGCAGGCGTTCCAGCGTCTCGGGGAGTTCGAGCTGGGCGATCCGCAGCGCCTGGCCGCGTAGCAACCGCATGGACCGGGCGATCGACCGGCCGATCAGCATCGAGATCAGCAGTGCCACCAGCAGCACCGCGACGATCGCGCCGAGCACCAGCAGGGTCTGCCGCAGCTGCGCCCCGCGCGCCTCGGCGGCCTGGGTCACCGCGTCCTCCAGCACTCCCGCCTCGACCTGCCGCAGCAGCTCGTGGCGCTGCTCGCTGGCCGCCCACCACTGGGTCGCCGGCAGGACGGCCGGATCGGCGCCGCCCACCGGCAGACTCTGCTCCTCAAGCCGGGTCGCCGACACGAAGGCCGGGTCCAGCGAGGTCTGGTCGTAGCGGCGGATCTGGTCGGGGGTCGCCGCCACCCGGAAGGCACCCAGCGCGGTGAGCTGCTGGGCCCGCAGGTCGGTCAGGAGGACCTGGTCCTCCACCCCGTACCGGCCGGCGCGGCCGGCGACGTAGAGCTGGGCCCGGATCCGGGAGGCCAGCTCCTTGACCCGGGCGAGCTGCACGTAGCGCAGCACGGCGTCGCTGAGCGCGGGCGCGTCCGGACCCGGCGACGGCTCGGCCAGGAGGCTGAGTAGCTCGTCGATGAGCCGGTTGTAGTTGCCCAGGATCGTCTCGCTGCTGAGCACCCCCGGGGCGATCGCCGATCGGATGTAGGCGACCTGCTCGTACGCCTCCAGGACCTCCGAGTACGTCACCCGCCACGCCGCGTCGGAGTCCGCCAGCGGTTCGGCGGCCCGCCGGAGCCGCTGCATCGCCGCGTCCGTCGCGGCCTGCAACGGCTTGAGCGTGGCCACCGGGTCGCTGCGCACCGTCTCCGCCCCGTTCACGCGGGTCCCCGCCAGCTCGCCCGCGGAGCGGTCCCGCTCCTGCTGGAGCTGGTGCACCATGTCGGTGATCTCCCGACCGATCGTCACCTGCTCGGCGAACTCGTTGAGCACGCCGGCCTGACCGACCAGACCCCGGGTCTGGACGCCGGCCAGCACGAGGAACGCCACCGACGGGATGATCAGCACAGTGGCCAGTTTGGTCCCCATCCGCCAGTCCCGCAGGCGGAACGGGGACCGACGCCGGTGTGGTACCACCCGGACGTCGAGTCGGCGTCGCCGGTGGTTCGACACCGCGCTGTCCGCCGGGTCCGGGCCGGTCCCCACACACGCCTCCTACGTACCTCGCGTCCGCCGCGAGCCGGGGAGCGGAGTCCATCCAACCAGGCCAGAACCTACTGTCAACGGTCCAGCCTGACGACAGACTCAGGGACGTAATCCTCCTGCCGGCCCCGGTGACGGCTGATCATCCGTCCGGCCGATGCCCGTAGGGTCGGCCGGATCCGCCAACCGGCCGAGGGCGACCAGGGCAGCCCCCGTCGCGCCGATCTCCGGGTTCGGTTCGTGCCGGACCGTGCGGGGAGCCAGCGCGGAGGCGAAAGCCCGCCGCCACCAGGGCGACGCGGTCACCGCTCCCCCACCGAGCACCACCTCCACCGGGTGGTCCACGGTGGACTCGATCGCGGCGAGGTCGTCGGCGACCCGAGAACAGACCCCGACCATCAACCCGGCCAGGATCTCCACGGCGGTGGTCGAGAAAGCCAGGCCATGCAGTTTCCCCGAGGCGGCCGGGGCGAGGCCGGGCGGCCGGTCGCCGCCGAAGCGGGGGTCGGCCGGCACGCCGCCGTCGGGCGGGACCCGGTCCAGGGCGGCGTCCAGCTCCGCGCCCGCCGGCAGCCGCAGCTCCCGGTTCGCCCAGGCGAACAGGTTGCCACCGGAGGAGTAGGCGGCACCGGTGACCACGTGCTCGTGGTCGACCCGGTAGCGCCACAGCCCGCCGGGCAGGGGCGGCAGCGGTACGCCGGCCGGGGCCGACTGGATCAGTCGCACCGCCGCGGACGTCCCGACCGTGACCGCGGCCCGGCGGGGGTCGACACAGCCCGACCCGACGTTGGACGCCGCGCCGTCGCCGATCGGCGCGCTCCACGCCGCACCGGCCAGCCCCGGCCAGCGCCGGCCGAACTCCGGCAGCAGCCCACCCCGCCAGCCGGCCGGGGCCAGCGCCGGCAGTTCCCCGCCCCGCACGCCGGCCAGCTCGCACGCCTCGGCGTCCCAGTCGAGGGTGCGCAGGTCGAGCAGGCCCGTGCCGGACGCCTGCGACACGGACATCGGCACCTCGCCGAGCAGTGCGCCGAGGACGTACTCGGCCAGCCCGACGAACCGGACCGCCGGCACCCGGTCCCGTAGCCACGGCAGGCGCACCGTCCAGTAGCAGCGGTGCCACCAGGTGCCGGTGCGCTGGTGGAACGCCTCGGCGTCGGCCGGTCCGGACCGGTCCGCGGGTGGCTCCGGGCGGGTGTCCAGCCAGGTCAGCACCGGCCCGAGCGGCGCACCGGCGGCGTCCAGCGGCAGCACCGAGTGCCACTGCGCGCTCACCGCGACCAGGCTGACGTCGCGCAGGTGCCCGGCGGCCTGCAACTCGTCCAGACACTCGACGAGGCAGGCCAGGTAGCCGGGGCCGTCCAGCGTGCCCGCGCCGTCGTCGTCGACCGCCAGTCGCATCTTGCGCCGGGCCAGCGCGCCGGGCAGCGGGGCGGTCCGCTCGTCGAGCACGAGCCCGCGCACCGACGAGGTGCCCAGGTCCAGAGCGAGAATGTTCATCGCCGGTCACCGTACCCGCCCGGCCGCCCGCCGACGCCTGACCACGTCCCGCCGGGGAAGTCCGAGCTTCCCCGGCGACGCCGTCACCGCGTAGGCTGACGGACGTGACCGCGCACCTGACCTCCTGGTGGCCCGCCGACCTGGCGGTCCCCGAGCGCGGGTAACTTCCCACGTGGCCGCCCCCGAGGCGGCCACCGGTGCTCCCACCGGCCCCGGACGCCCACCGGCGGCCCCCGGCCCGAGGAGCCCACCCCGATGACCGACCTCACCACCCTGACCGCTGTCGTGGCCGCCGGCGGTGATCCCGGCCCCTTCGCGCTCCTGCGCCGCGCGGGCGGCGACCACCTCGAGCTGTTCACCGGGCCGGTACGCCCGGTCGGGCGGCTCGCCGACATCCCGCTGCCCGACGACGGCCCCGGCCCCCGGACCCTCGCCCTGGTCCCGTACCGGCAGATCACCGAACGGGGTTTCGCCTGCGTCGACGACGGCACGCCGCTGGAGTGCCTGGAGATCACCGGACAGGGGCGCAGCACCCTGACCGAGGCACTGCGCGCCCTGCCGGACACTCCGGTGGTCACCTCCGGGGCGGCGTTCGACCTCGACGACGACGAGTACGCCGCGATCGTCGACCGGGTGTTGCGCGACGAGATCGGGCGCGGCGAGGGGGCGAACTTCGTCGTCCACCGCACCCTGCGGGCCCGGGTGCAGGGGCCGCCCCTGGTGGCGGCGCTGGCCGCACTGCGCCGGCTGCTGGTCGCCGAACGGGGCGCGTACTGGACCTTCCTGGTGCACACCGGCACCCGGATCCTGGTGGGCGCCACCCCGGAACGGCACGTCAGCGTCGACGACGGGCTGGTGATGATGAACCCGATCAGCGGCACCTTCCGGTACTCCGGCGGGGTCGCCGACCGGGACGCGCTGCTGCGGTTCCTCGCCGACGACAAGGAGGTCGAGGAGCTGTACATGGTGCTCGACGAGGAACTGAAGATGATGGCCACCGTGGCGGAACGGGGCGGGCAGGTGGTCGGGCCGTACCTGAAGGAGATGGCCCACCTCGCGCACACCGAGTACCTGCTCGCCGGCCGGGGCACCCGGGACGTCCGGGAGGTGCTGCGGGAGACGATGTTCGCGCCGACCGTCACCGGCAGCCCGATCGAGAACGCCTGCCGGGTCATCGCCCGCCACGAGCGCACCGGCCGCCGCTACTACGCCGGTGTGCTGGCGCTGCTCGGCCGGGACGCCGAGGGGCGGCAGACGCTGGACGCGCCGATCCTCATCCGCACCGCCGAGTTCACCGCTGACGGCGAGCTGCGGGTGCCGGTCGGGGCCACGCTGGTGCGCCACTCCACCGCTGCGGGTGAGGTGGCCGAGACGTACGCCAAGGCCGCCGGGGTGCTCGCCGCGCTCGGCCTGCGCCCGGACGCCCCGACACCCGGCCCGGAGCCGGTGGCCCGCCTCGCCGACGACCCCGACGTCCGCGCCGCGCTGGCCGCCCGCAACGGCCGGCTGGCCCGATTCTGGCTGGACCAGCGCGCCCCGGCGGCGGCCCCGCCCCGCCACCGGGCGTTGATCGTCGACGGTGAGGACACCTTCACCGGGATGCTCGCCCACCAGCTCACCGCGCTCGGCCTCGCCGTCGAGCTGCGCCCCTGGCACCGGCCCGGCCCGGTCGACGGCCACGACCTCGTGGTGGTGGGACCCGGCCCGGGTGACCCGCGCGCCGACGGCGACAAGATGGTGGCGCTGCGGGCCACCTTGGGCACCCTGCTGGACGCCGGCCGCCCGACCCTGGCGGTCTGCCTCGGCCACCAGCTCCTCTGCGGCCTGCTCGGGCTCCAGCTGCACCGCCGCGAAGCCCCCTACCAGGGGCTCCAGCGGGAGGTGGGGCTGTTCGGCACGGTCGCACGGGTGGGGTTCTACTCGACGTTCACCGCGTTGGCCGACACCGACCGGCTGGACACCGCGTACGGGCCGGTGGAGGTGGCCCGGGACCGGGCGGACGGTGCCGTGCACGCGGTGCGCGGCCCGGGTCTGGCCGGGGTGCAGTTCCACCCGGAGTCGGTCCTCAGCACCGACGGCCTGACGGTGCTGGCCGACCTGCTCGGGCACCTGCTGCCGGCACCGGCGCATACTTCGCCGCGACGGGGGTAGGGCAGGACCCGACCGGTGGTTCCGGACGGGTCGAGAGCCCCCGTCCGGGCCACCGGTCACCGGTCATCCCGCCGTGCCCTGGCGCAGCCGGGCAGCCACCTGCACCGCCCGCTTCGCGGTCAGCGCCGTCGCGGTCAGCGCGACGTCGTCCGGGGCGGTCTCGCCGTTGTTGCTGGTGTGCGAAGCGCCGTAGGGGTTCCCGGCGACGAACTGGCTGGGATCGGTGTAGCCGGGGGTGACCACGATCCCGCCCCAGTGGTAGAAGACGGTGTACAGCGACAGCAGCGTGGCCTCCTGGCCCCCGTGCGCGGTCGCGGTGGTGCAGAACCCGGTGTAGACCTTGTCGGCCAGCGCGCCCTGCGCCCAGAGCGGGCCGCTGGTGTCGATGAACTGCTTCAGCTGCGCGGCGATCATGCCGTACCGGGTGGGTGAGCCGAAGATCAGGACGTCGGCCCAGGAGAGGTCGTCGAGCTGGACCTCGGGCACGTCCTGGGTCTCCAGGTGGTGGGCGTGCCAGCCGGAGTTCGACCGGATCGCCTCCTCGGGCGCCAGCTCACGCACCTTCCGCAGCCGCACCTCGGCACCGGCCTCACCGGCGGCCTCGCACGCCGCCTGCGCCATCTGGTACGTGATGCCCGTCGCGCTGTAGTAGATCACCGCTGCCTTGATCCGGCCGTCCATCTGGGCCCTCCTTCTGCTGATCCGCGCGGGCGACTACCCGGTGGTCGCGGCGCAAAACGCCGTGCGGATCCCCGGGCCGGGCTGGCATGCTCGTCGCCATGCTGATCAGGGACGCCGACCCCGGGGACTGGCCGGGGATCTGGCCCTTCCTGCGGGAGATCGTCGCGGCCGGGGACACCTACACCTGGCCCCGGGACGTGACCGAGGAGCGGGCCCGGCAGCTGTGGATGCCGCCACCACCGGCCCGGACGGTCGTCGCGGTCGACCCGGACGGCACGGTGCTCGGCTCGGCGAAGGTCCTGCCGAACCAGGCCGGGCCGGGGGCGCACGTGGCCAACGCCAGCTTCATGGTCGACCCGGCCGCCGCCGGTCGGGGGGTCGGCCGCGCCCTCGGCGCGCACGTGCTCGACCTGGCCCGTGCCGAGGGCTACCGGGGGATGCAGTTCAACGCGGTGGTCGCGACCAACACCCGGGCGGTCGGGCTGTGGCGGTCGCTCGGTTTCGAGGTGGTCGGCCGGGTGCCGGAGGGCTTCCGCCTGCCCGACGGCCGCTACGCGGACCTGCTGGTGATGTACCGGCCACTCTGAACACCCGCACCGGCCTTGACCTTCATCGATGGATTTGTGCTCAAGTTTTGCGCAAGTTCCGACCCGCGCGGCAGCCGTCCGGTCCCTCCGGCGCGATGCTTTTTCCATCGATGCCGGTGAACGTCACCCGCCAACCGCGCGTCGGCGAACCTGAACGGGGGATCGCGCTCCGTCAGCCCGGTGCTGGCGGAGCGCGATCAGGGGGCGCCCAGGGTCACCGCGCCCGCTCAGGTCCGCGTCGACCAGAGCGTGGGCCGGTTGACCGGGCCGTCGACAGCCGCCATCGCCAGACCGATCGCGAAGAACATCACGGACAGGTTGATGTCGGTGTAGCCGTAGAACGGGGTCACCCCCAACGCCACCACGGGCACCGCGCTGAGCCAGACACCCCCCGGCGAGACGGCGGTGGCCAGCCGTCGCGCCACGACGACGAAGAACAGCACCAGCGCGAGGAACGCGGGGATCCCGTGGCTGTACATGATCAGCCAGATCTGGCCCTGCGTACCGAGTGGCTCCGCCACCTTGATGGTGTCCACGAACTGCGGGGCGCCGTACCCCAGCAGCGGTGACTCCGCGACGGCGACGAGCGTGCGGCGGTAGATGTCCAACCGGTCGGTGGTCGAGTCGGTGTTCTCCACCCGGTTGCTGATCAGGTCGCCGACCGGCACGAAGAACGTCACCAGGACGGCCAGGACCGCCACCCCCGCGATCGAGGCGATGATGCGCACGTCGCCACGGAGCAACGCGCGCACGCCGACGTAGCACAGCCCGATGCCCACCCCGACGAACATGCCCCGGTTCAGGGTGAGGAAGGCCGGCACCAGCGCCAACGGCAGCGACACGATCAGCGCGGTCCGCATCAGCCCGCGCCGGAACGACGTGATGTACGCCAGCACACACGGCACCATCACCGCGAATCCGGTGCCCCAGTTGTTGGTGTACGGGTACGGCGCTGCCGTCCGGTAGTACGGGTTACGACTCAACGGGTTGTGCTCGGTGGCCTTGAGGTGGGTCAACGCCTGCACCATCCGCTCCCCCGAGATGCTGCGGGGCAGCAGCATCTCGACCGGGGTGGTCAGGGAGAGCTTCGGGGCGATCACCGCGAGCCAGCCCAGAGCCACCACCGTCAGCCAGAACAGGCAGAACGGATGGAACAACGCCTGCCACGACACCCCGTTCCGGGCGGCGTTGTAGACGTAGAGGTAGACGATGAACGCCGCCACCACGAACCCGAACCGCAGCACGTAACCGACCAGTCCGTTGCCGCCGAGCCGGAGGAAACTGAGCGCCATGAGCGCCACCAGCAGCATCCAGAGCGCGGACCCGGTGGGCAGGCGTACCCGGCCGTGGACCAGCAGGACCGCCGCCAGCACCACCGCCAACGGCGCCCAGAGCAGGTAGAGCCCGCCGAGCAGCCACCAGACCAGCGCCAGCCCGAACATCAGGTACAGGGGCCAGACGGGCAGGCCGGGACGACTGGACGGCTCGGCGTCGGGGTCGACCGGGGGCCGGGCCCCGAGCGGCGGCGTCGGACGGGGAGCGGTCACAGGAGGCAACCTATCCCGTGCCCGACAGCGGGACCACAGTGCCGGTCGCCGGGGCGGGCGTGCCGGGGACGCCCCGCCGGGCGTGGGTGCCCCCACGCCCCGGCGACGTCGACTCAGCGGGGCAGATCGTCGCGCAGGTCGGTGACCCGCCGTTCGAGGCGGTCGACCGCGTTCTCGTTGTTGAGGAACGTACTGATCCCGGCGGCCAGCGCCAGGGCCAGCAGCACGGCCAGGATGCTCAGCACCAGGCCGCCGATCGCGACCCCGCGTCCGGTCACTCCTGGTCGCGTGGCCATCCGCAACCCGACCACACCGAGGACGATGCCGATGATGCCGAGCACCAGGCCGACCGTCGCCAGGATGGCGGTCAGCACGCTGATCAGCGCGGAAACACCGAAGACCAGGGCGAACGTCGCCGCAGCGCTGGTCTTCACGCCAGCCGTGGGCTGGGCCTGCATCGGGTGGTCGGGCGGTCGGGGAGCGCCACGGACGGGTCGCTTGGACGTGGTCATGTCTGTCCTTTCCTCGTGTTCACCGCAAGCCTCTCGGCGCGGCGGATCCCCGTTGCGGTGGCGCTTATGCGTCCGGTCCCGGTGCTCCGACGCCACCGGCGGAGCCGATCCGGCAGCGTCGGCGGGTGCGGCCCGATCCGGCAGCGTCGGCGGGTGCGGCCCGATCCGGCGGCGTCGGCGGGTGTGGGCCGGGGGCCGCCGGGTAACCGGGCCCTGAACCCGAGAGGAGGACGACCAGTGAATCTCACCGAACAGCAGATCCGTTCGCTGTACGGCCAGGACGTCCAGGACCGGTCGGGCGCCCGGATCGGCAGCGTGGGCCAGGTGTGGGCCGACGCCGCCGGGGAGCCCACCTGGGTCAGCGTGAAAACGGGTGTCATGGGGCATCACGAGTCGATGGCCCCGCTCACCACGGCCCGGATGCAGGAGGGCCGTCTGTCGGTGCCGTACGACAAGGCGACCGTCAAGAGCGCGCCGACGGTCGACGCCGGCACCGACGAACCACTGGGCGCCGACCAGATCGCCCAGCTCTACACGCACTACGGCATGGGCCAGCAGTCGGCGCCGAAGCCGAAGCCGCAGCCGCCCAAGCCGGGACCGCAGGGGCGTCGTGCGGCGCACGACCAGCAGGACCTCATCCGCTCCGAGGAGCGGCTGCGGGTCGGCACGGAGAGCGAGCCGGCGGGCACCGCCCGACTGCGCAAGTACGTCGTCACCGAGGACGTGCACACCACCGTGCCGGTCGAGCACGACGAGGTGCGGGTGGAGCGCACGCCGATCACCTCGGCCGACCGGGACGCGCGCCCGGACATCGGCGAGGCGGAGCGGGAGCTGACGCTGCGGCGTGAGCACCCGGTGGTCCGCAAGGACCAGATCCCGGTCGAGCGGGTCCGGCTGGCCCGGGACGAGGTCGTCGAGGACCAGCCGATCGACGAGCGGGTACGCCGCGAGCGGATCGACGCCGAGATCCCGCAGGCAAGTCGCCGGCGCGCCTGACCGACGCCGGCACCTCGCGCCCCCAGTCGGGTGTGAGGAGGGGCCCCCTGCTCACCAAAAAGCGTGAGCAGGGGGCCCCTGCAGGCACCTCAGCCGCCGAGCGCACCCCCCGAACGCCCCTCGTGCAGGGTGAGGTTGCGCCCGTTGGTCGGGTCGAACAGGTGGATCTTCTCCAGGTTGAACCAGACCCGCCGGTTCTCCCCCTCGGCCACGGTCGACTCGGCCGACAGCCGGGTCACCAGGCTGGAGCCGGCACCGGCGAAGTCCGCGCCACTGTCGGCGGCCAACTCCTCCAGCTCGGCCGCGCTGGCCCGCTCCCCCTCGACGGTGAAGTAGACGTACTTGTCCGAACCCATCGACTCGACGATGTCCACCGGAGCCTCGAACTCCATGCCCCGTCGGCGGGTGTCGTCGTCGACCAGTTCGGCGTCCTCGAAGTGCTCCGGCCGGATACCGAGGATCAGCTCCCGAGGGGCGTTGCCGCCCTCCAGCTCGCGCCGGACCCGGTCGCCGATCGGCAGGTCGCCGAGCGCGGTGCGCAGTCGTCCGTCCTCGACCGCCGCGTGCAGGAAGTTCATCGACGGCGAGCCGATGAACCCGGCGACGAAGAGGTTGCGCGGGTGGTCGTACAGCTCCTGCGGCGGCCCGACCTGCTGGATCGCCCCGCCCCGCATGATCACTACCCGGTCGCCGAGGGTCATCGCCTCGGTCTGGTCGTGGGTGACGTAGACGGTGGTGGTGGCGAGCTTCTTCTGTAGGCGGGAGACCACGGTGCGCATCTGCACCCGCAGCTTGGCGTCCAGGTTCGACAGCGGCTCGTCCATCAGGAACGCCTTCGGCTGCCGGACGATCGCCCGGCCCATCGCCACCCGCTGCCGCTGGCCACCGGAGAGGTTGGCCGGCTTGCGGTCCAGCAGGGCGGTCAGCTCCAGGGCCTTCGCCGCCTCCTGCACCTTCTGGTCGATGGTCTGCTTGTCCAGCTTCGCCAGCCGCAGCGGGAAGGCCATGTTCTCCCGGACCGTCATGTTCGGGTACAGCGCGTACGACTGGAACACCATCGCGATGTCCCGGTCCCGGGGAGCCTTGTCGTTGACCCGCTGCCCGTCGATGCGCAGCTCACCGGAGCTGATGTCCTCCAGCCCGGCGATCATGTTGAGGGTGGTGGACTTGCCGCAGCCGGAGGGACCGACCAAGATCACGAACTCGCCGTCGGCGATTTCCAGGTCGATGTCCGCGACGGCGACGGTGCCGTCCGGGAACTTCTTGCTCACCTTGTCGAGCACGATGTCAGCCACGAGGAGTTCACCTATCCCTTGACGGCGCCGTTGGTCAGGCCGGAGACGATGCGGCGCTGGAAGAAGAGGACGAAGAGGATGATCGGAATGGTGATCAGCACGGCGGCGGCGCAGATCGCCCCGGTGGGGTCCTCGAACTGCGACTCGCCGGTGAAGAAGGAGAGCGCGACCGGCACCGTCCGGGACCGCTCCGTGGAGGTCAGCGAGACGGCGAAGAGGAAGTCGTTCCAGCAGAAGATGAAGACCAGGATCGCCGTGGTGAACAGTCCCGGCGCGGCGAGCGGGGCGATGACCCGCCGGAACGCCTGCCCCTGCGTCGCGCCGTCCATCTTCGCCGCCTTCTCCAGGTCCCACGGGATCTGCTTGAAGAACGCCGACAGCGTGTAGATCGCCAGCGGCAGCGCGAACGTGATGTACGGCAGGATCAGCCCCGGCCAGGTGTCGAAGATGCCGAGCTGGCGTTCGATCTCGAACAGCGGCGACACCAGGGACACCTGCGGGAACATCGCGATCAGTAGGGAGACCCCGACCAGCAGCCGCTTGCCCGGGAAGTCCAGCCGGGAGATCGCGTACGCGGCCATCGCGCCGAGAACCACCGCGATGAACGTGGCGATCAGGGCGATCCCGATCGAGTTGACCAGCGCCCGGACGAACTGGTCGGTCTGGAAGATCGTCCGGTAGTTCTCTAGGGTCCACTCCCGGGGGATGAACTTCCCGTCGGTGAGCGTCGCCGGGGTCTTCAACGACAGCGACACGATCCACAGCACCGGGATCAGCGCGAAGACGACGACGATGACGTCCAGCAGGCCCCAACGCAGCTTCGCGCGGGTGGTGGTGTCGGCCATCTCAGCGCCTCTCCCCCTCGTCGCTGCCGGGAGCAGCGGTACCGAACAGCTTCACGAAGACGAAGGCGATGACCGCCACGGTGAGGAAGATCAGCACCGACATCGTCGACCCGATGCCGAGGTTCAGCCCCCGCATCAGGTTGTTGTAGGTCAGCATCGACACCGACGAGGTCTCGTTGCCGCCCGCGGTGAGCACGTAGATGTTGTCGAAGACCCGGAACGCGTCGAGCGTGCGGAACAGCAGGGCGACCAGGATCGCCGGCTTCATCACCGGCAGCATCACCTTGGTGAACCGCTGCCAGGCGGTCGCGCCGTCGGTGGAGGCCGCCTTGAGCAGGTCCTCCGGCACCAGCGCCAGACCCGCCATCAGCAGCAGCGCCATGAACGGGGTGGTCTTCCAGATCTCGGCGAGCATGATGATCGCCAGCGAGCTGGCCCGCTCGGTCAGCGGGGCGCCCTCGCCGAACAGGTTCGCCAGGTAGCCGGTACCGGGCGTCCAGGCGTACCGCCAGGAGAACGCGGCCACCACCGTCACGATCCCGTACGGGATCAGCGCGGACGTCCGGACGATGCCCCGGCCGACCAGCGTCCGGTGCATGAGGATCGCCAGCCCCATGCCGAGCACCAGTTCGACGGCGACCGTGACCACCGTGATCAGCATGGTCACGCCGAACGCCGTCCACCAGAACTCGTTGGTCAGCACGGTGGCGTAGTTCTCCAGCCCCACGAACTCCCGCTCGTCGGGGAAGCGCAGGTCGAAGCGCTGCAACGACAGCCACACCGAGTAGAGGATCGGGTACGCGGTCACCGCGACCATGACCAGCGCCGCTGGGGCACACAGCAGCCAGCCCAACCGTCGCTCGGCCCGCTTGTTCTCGCTCAGCGCGGCCCGACCGTCGGCGGCACCGAGCCGCCGCTCGCGGTGCCGGTTCACGGCAGCACCCCCTTCGACTCCAGGGCGTCGGAGACCGCCCCACGCAGCTCGTTCGCGGTCCGCTCGGGGTCGACGGCGGACGGCGGGGAGAGGATCGCCGACATCACCGTGGAGATGCTCTGGTAGGCCGGGGTGAGCGGACGGGTCGCCGGCTCCTTCAGCTCCTCCAGGATCGTCTCCTTCATCGGGTACGCCTCGGCCATCTCCGGGTCGTCGTAGACCGCCTCGATGGTCGGGGGCACCCCGTCGTTCACGGCGGAGAACTTCTGGTTCTGCTCGTTGCGGATGCACCTGGCCGCGTCGAAGGACTCCTCCGGGTACTTCGAGTAGGCGCTGACCGCCATGTTGATCCCGCCGATGGTGGCCCGGCTCGGCGTGTTCGCGTCGACGCCCGGGTACCGGGCCCACTTGACCTGCTTGGCCAGCTCCGGGTCGGCCTCCTGCAACGCCGGGTAGACGAAGGGCCAGTTGACCTGGAAGGCGCCGTTGCCGGACTGGAACTCCAACCGGACCGGATCCTCGGTGGCGTTGCTGAACGACGCGGAGACCACCCCCGAGGTGGCCAGCCGCTTGAGCTGTTCCAGGGCGCGCACCGCGCCGGCGTCCATCACGGCCTTCTCGCCGTCGGAGCTGACGATCTCGCCGCCCGCGCTGGCGACCATGGTGTTGTAGAGGACGACCAGGCCCTCGTACTGCGCGCCCATCGTGAGCACCTGGTACGGCTTGCCCTGGTCCTTCAGCGCGCGGGCCTGCTCGATCATCTCGTCCCAGGTCCTCGGCGGCTGCGGCACCAGGTCGGCGCGGTACCACAGCAGCTGGACGTTGGTGTTCTTCGGCGCGGCGAAGAGCTTGTCCTCGTAGCGGGCCGTCGCGAGCGGGCCCTCCAGGGTGCCCCGCTCGACCTCGGCCCGGTCCTCGCCGGTCCACTCCCGGATCCAGTCCGCGCTGGCGAACTCCTGGGTCCAGGTCACGTCGAGGCCGAGCACGTCCATGCCGCTGTCCTGCGCGGCGAGCCGCCGGACCATCTGCACCCGCTGCTCGTCGGCCTGTCGGGGCAGCACCTGGTACGCGATGCGGTACCGGCCCTGCGCCTGGGCGTTGCAGTCGTCGACCACCTTCTGCAGGTTCTGCTCGGGCGGGTAGTACAGGTTGATCGTCGGCGGTCCGCCGTCCCCGCCGGAACTGCACGCGGCGGTCGGCACCAGCAGCGTCAACGCGGTGGCCACCGCCACCGCGCGGCCCCGGGACCGGCGCCGGACGCCGGCACCGTCAGGCTCGCTCATTCGCCCCTCCCCCTCTCCTACGGCCGTACCGGGGAAGAAACCGCGCCCCGGCGCGCGGCGAGACGATGCGGGACGGCAGCGGTTGCGGATCGCCGGTCGCCCCGCGGGCGTTTCGTGGCCCCTCACTGCCCGTAACGCCGCGTAGCGAAACCTGAGTGATCCCGGTCCCCCGATAACCGGACAGGAGCGGACGAAACCTCAGACCTGCGGGGTGTTCCGGAGGCGTCTACGCTCGGCCGATGGACGTCACCTTCTTCTTCGACCCGGCCTGCCCGCACACCTGGCGCACCTCCCGGTGGCTGGTGACCGTGGGTCAGGCACGCAACCTGCGGATCGAGTGGCGGGCGTTCAGCCTCGCCATCCTCAACGAGGGGCGGGTCGCCCCGCGGTTCGCCGAGGCGCTCGCCGCCTCCAGCCGGGCCCTGCGGCTGGTCGAGGCGCTGCGCGCCGAGGGACGCGGCGACGACATCGCCCGCTTCTACGCCGAACTCGGCGCGCGTAGCCACGACGTCGGCAGCCCGCTGGCCGACCCGGCGGTCACCGGGGCGGTCGACGCGGCCGGTCTCCAGGCAGACGCGCCAGCCCTCGACGACGACCGCTGGGACGAGGCGGTACGGCAGTCGCACGCGCTGGCGTACGCCTCGGCGGGCCCGGACATCGGCTCGCCGGTGCTGACCCTGCCGGACGCCGAGCGGGGCGTGCACGGGCCGATCGTGACCGAGGTGCCCGGCACCGACGAGGCCCTGCTGCTGTGGGACTCGCTGCTCCCGCTGGTGCGGATGCCCACCTTCCACGAGATCAAGCGGGGCCGGCGGTGACCGCCGCCCCCGGCCGGGCCCCGCAGCGGGTTTCCGGAGGCGAGCCGTCGCTCGCCCGGTTCAAGGACCTCTGCCTGGACGCCGTCGACCCGCACGCCCTCGGTGACTTCTGGGCCCGGATCCTCGGCGGCGACCTGGTCGACCTGCGCGACGGGGACACCCGGGTCGACGGCCGACCCGGACCGGAGTCGATCTGGGTCAACCGGGTCCCGGAACCGCGTACCGGCAAGACGCGTGCCCACCTCGACCTGCGGATGGACCGGCCCGATCCGGCCGGCCTGCTGGCGGCCGGGGCGCGGCTACTCCGGGAGCCCGACGACGAGGTCGCCTGGTGGGTGCTCGCCGACCCGGACGGCAACGAGTTCTGCGCCTTCGCGCCGCGGCCGGACACCGCGCCCGGTCCGTTCGGGAGCACGCCCGGCCCGTTCGAGCTGGTCGTCGACGCCCGGGACGCCACCGCCCAGGCGACCTGGTGGGCGGGGGTGCTCGGCGGACGGGTCGACCACGACGGCGACGGGGCCGCCTCGGTCGTCGGCGCTGCCGGCTTCCCCTGGGAGTACTGGGTCTTCGCCCCGGTGCCCGAACCGAAGTCGGTCAAGAACCGGCTGCACTGGGACGTCGACCTCACCGGCGACGACTGCACGGCGCTGCTCGACGCCGGGGCGACCCTGCTGCGCGAACCGGACGACGACATCGACTGGTGGATCCTGACCGACCCGGAGGGCAACGAGTTCTGCGCCTTCGCCCCGCAGCGCTGAGCGGCGCCCCTCGCCGCCCCGAACGGTGGACGATCGCGGAATCGTCCATCCCGCGCGCCTCCGGTTGGGCAGGATCCCAGCAGAGGAGGTGCCGTCGTGCAGGACACCCGCGCTCTCGCCCTGACGTTCGAGGTGAGTGGCCTGCCTCCGGTCCGGGCCGAGGCCCTCTCGATCCTCGCCGCCGGTCACCGGCAGGCCACCCGGGTACGCACCCTGCTCCAGGCCGCCTGCGCCGCCGCGCAACGCACCGGCTGGACACCGCTGACCGGGCCGGTGGAGATCGACCTGACCCTGCGCTGCCCACCCGGGCACCGCACCGCGGACGCCAGCGCCCTGCTCGGCGGGGTCTGCGCCGTCCTCGCGGACAAGAAGCGCGTCTCCGCCATCGGCCTCGCCCACCTGGGTGTGCTGGTGGACGTCGCCCTCTACACCGACGACCGGCAGATCCGTCGCCTGGCGTACACCGAGGAGCCGGCGGAGGATTTCTCCTACCGGGTACGGGTCGCCGAGATACCGACCGTGGTTTGACCGACGCCCGCGGTGGGGTACCGCGGACGCCGACGAAGGGAGCGCCGATGTCGGAGCCACACGTCACCCTCGACCCGAGAGGGCTGGACCCGGTTCAGCAGAAGCTACGCGGGCCGCTGGAGGAACAGCTCACCTCGGCGTTGCAGGCGGCCACCGAACGGGTGAGCGCCGACTACGCCGGCGAGCCGGTCGAGCAGGTCTGCCAGCGACTGCTGGACGAGACCCGCGCCGGGCTGCACCCGGACATCGCCGCCGGCTTCAACCCGGACATGGACGAGTTCTGCCGGGTGGCCGTGGCGATCGTCCGCGGCGACGCCGGCTGACCCTCAGCCCTCCGACAGCCGCCGGCTGCCCCTCAGCCCTCGATCGACGTGGGCTGAGCCCGGCACCGGGCAGCGGCGACCGGCAGGGCCAGCACCGGCTCCCCGCGCCGGTCGTGCCTCCGCTGCCGGGGCACCGTGGCCACCTCCACCGCGTACTCGCGTACCAGGGCCGGTAGCCGGTAGCCGTCCGACCCGGCCCGGCACGCCAGATGCGTGTCGACCAGCTCCTCCAACGCCCGTCGCGCCCGCGCCGGGGAGACGCCCAGTCGCGCCGCCGACCGGTCCGGCAGCGCCAGCTCGTCCGGCGCACCGCCCAGCACCGCGACGAGCCGGCCGGCCACCTCGTCCCCGGCCCGGACGGCGGCACACGCGGCGGCCAGCCGCTCCCGCACCGACAGGTCGTCACAGGTCAACCAGTCGAGCCGGTGCCGGCCGTCACGAAGCCGCTCCACCAACGCCGTGACCGGCGACTCCGGCCGGCCAGCCAGGCGCGATCCGACGATCCGCACGGCCAGCGGCGACCCGGCGCAGATCCGCAGCAGCTCGGCCGTGGCCCGGGGATCCTCGTCCAGCCGGTCGCGGCCCACGAGGGCGGCGAGCAGGGCCCGCGCCTCGCCGGGCGACAGGCCGTCGACGGTCACCTGCGGCACCCCGTCGAGACTGGGCAGGTGCCGCTGCCCGGCCACGATCAACGCCGGGCCGGGACCGGCGGGCACCAACGGGCGTACCTGGGCGGCCTGGGTGACCCCGTCCACCACCAGGAGGATCCGCCGGTCGGCCACCAGCGAGCGGAACCGGCCGACCCGCTCGTCGGCGCACGCGGGGACGTCGGCGGGCGCGACGCCGAGGGCCCGCAGCACCCGGCCGAGCACCTCCTCCGCACCCACCGTCGGCCGGTAGCCCAGGTCGACGAAGACCTGACCGTCCGGGAAGTCGGCAGCCACCGCGTGGGCAGCGCGTACCGCGAGGGCCGACTTGCCGTAGCCGACAGGCCCGGAGACGACCACGGCGGCCGGCGTCCCGCCGGTCACGGCCGCCACCACGGCCGCCACCACGGCCGCGACCTCAGCGGTACGCGCGACGAAGTTGACCAGATCCGCCGGAAGTTCCCTGGGCACCGGAGCGCCCCTTCCGACCGGTAGCGCCTCGCCGGTCGGGGCGGGCATCGCGCCCGCCGGCACCGTCAGGTCGGGTGCCCGGTCGAGCATGGCCCGGTGCAGGGCGACCAGCTCCTCGCCCGGCTCGAGACCGAGCTGCTCGTCGAGGACCGACCGGGCGTCCCGGTACGTGGTCAGCGCCGCCGGGGTGTCGCCACAGCGGTAAAGGGCCAGCATCAACTGCGCCCAGGCGCGCTCCCGGAGCGGGTGGGCGGCCAGGTGCTGACGGAGTCCGGCGAGGAGGTCGGCGTGCTCGCCGAGGTCCAGCCGGGCCTGGGTCAGTTCCTCGAAGACCTGGAGCCGCTGCTCCTCCAGGGTCGCCCACCGGTTGTCCAACGCCGTGCCGGTCGGCAGTCCGGAGCCGGCAGGCCCGCGCCAGAGGGCGAGTGCCTCGGTGAGCTGCCGGACCGCGGTCACCGGGTCTGCGGAGGAGAGACTGGCCCGTCCCTCCCCGGCCAGGCGCTGGAATTCCGTCACGTCCAGTTCGGGTCCGGCGAGCCGTAGTTCGTACGCGTGGGAACGGGCGATGATCCGCTCGCCGAGGGACTGGCGGAGCGCGGAGACGTGCGAACGCAGGTTCGCCACCGCCGACGCGGGCGGAAAGTCGCCCCACACCATCCGGGCCAGCCGGTCCAGTGGCACCGGACGATTGGCCTCCAGGGCCAGGGCGGCGAGTGTCGCCCGTTGCTTGGCACCGCCCACCGTGACGGACTGGCCGTCAACGCTCAGCTCCACGGTGCCCAGCAGTCGAATCTGAAGTTGCATGTCACCGCTCCCCCGTTGAACATCGAGCGCGCCCTCCACCCTAGGCAAGCAGCGAAAAGCAAACAAGGCCACCAGAAATGCGAGGAGGTGACTGATGTCAATATAAATGGTCGGCGTGTCGATGTAACACCGATGCCCCCGGGAAACGCTCCCAGCTCAGGCTGAGTCGCCGAACTCGCTCCGTCGCCGCCTCCTTGCCCTTTCCGTGAGGACACCGGCGAGCAGGGAGCACCCGACGAGGTGCAGCAACCGCACCCCGGTGGCGGCGGGCTGCCCCGCAGCCGGCAGAAAGGGCAGAACCACCAGGCCCACGACGAACGACAGCACCACCACCAGCCAAGACCGGCCAGCCCGAACCGGCCGCTGCCCCTCGCCCACCATGAAGAGGTCGGGACGGCGCACGATCACCAGAACGACGACGCCGGCACCGAGGACGGTGCTCAGCGGATCGGACACCGTCCACCAGGCGATCCCCGTGGCCTCGTGCCAGTCGACTCCGAACAGGGCCTGGAGCCAACCGTCCGTGTGGGTCAGCCAGTCCCACCCGAGGTGGCTGGCCGCGCCGACCAGCGCGGATGCGATCGTGAGCCACCAGGCGTGGCGAACCTTCCCCATGCCACCAATGGCCGACCACCTACCCGGCAGATAGGCGGCGACGGCTGAAGCCGCCCGACGCACGATCCAGGCGTAGACCAACGCCACGGGCAGACACCACCAGATCAGGCCGGGCAGCGAGTGGGTATCGGGCAGTTCGGCCCGCGTTCCCAGCGCGAGGTAGGCGACGTCTGGCGCGACGGACCCGGCGGCCAGCGCGATCCCGTCGAACCACCGGGGAAACCAGAGCTTCAGCGGCAGCACCGGAGCGAGATGCGAGGGAAACGTCAGCGGCACCGCGGCAGGCTACCCGGACACACAAAGGAGTTCTCGCCCCACCAGCCCACTCGTCAATCCCGGTGCCCCCGCCCTGCAAGTCGGCACTACGCACGTCCGGGCTTGTTGCCCACATGGCGAGCAGGTTATCGTCCGCAATGTGAACGACACCCCACTATCCGATGTCATGTCTGAGCACGCGGAAACCAAGACCCCGGAGAGCTTCGAACGCTTTCTCAGTCTCTTCCGGACATCCACGGTCGGCATTATAGCCACCGGGGTACCCACCCATGCCATGCATGGGCATTTCATCGCTGACGGCAACCTTGGCGCAGGCAAGACAACTCACGGCGACGGACGGCCCCGCGTGCTGGCATACGCCGATCCCGAGGCAGCACTACGTAACTTCGGTCCCCGATTCAACGCAGGCTTGCCCGGCGAGGTTCTCCTCCGGATGGCCGCGACCGACCCACGGTGTGAAGGCGTCCTCGTCAACAGTGCCATCCGCGAGATCAGTCTGATCATCAGCAAGTCAACCGCCCAGTCCCTACTGACACAGTAACCACCGATACGCCCCACCCTCGATCCCGGCTGAAGCGCCCTCAGCACCCGTCCACGGCCCGCGTCGACGGCGCCCGGCACGACGCCATTGCGGGAAGCACTACCTCCAATGCTGCGATGTTCAACATGCCGCACGCCACTCCGAATTGTTCGCCATCGTCGCCTCGAACAGATTGCCGTCTTTGGTGCAGGCGCGCCTATTATTTGCAGCCATGGGACACGGTTTCAGCAGCCATCAGGGTGTTTGGATCGAAGGTGGTTGTCCATGGCTCAGCCTCAGTACGCACCTCGACCTTGTGTTCGCCCACGAAGCGAGCACCCACAAAGGTGTTTTCCGGCCTGTAACCACCAATTGTCATTCCGAAACAGGCGAGGTCTTGGGCCGCCTCCCGGCTCGTCAGACCGGCCAGCGACCGAATCCGGAAAATCTCATACTGAGCACCCCAATGCACGTAGGAAATCTCAACTAGATCGAACGCCCCATCTGGCGACACCGCCACGACGGTACGCCTAGCGTCCGGTTTTACTTCTTGCAAAGACTCCAGAGTTATAATCTGGTAACCAGCTACACACGTAAAAACCGTCAAGGTCGCTACGACGCCCACCGTCCACACCACTCGCATTTTTCCCAAAAGTAGGCGAACTGCGAAGCCGAGCATGATCGGAGAGAAGAGCAGTACGTACACGACGACTGGTGTCTGGCCGAATGGGATCAGATGCACGTAGTGCCACGGGTTGTAAGCGGCAACCAGGACAGTCACCACGGCCACAGTCGCCACGCCGGCAAGAACTCCTGCCAGCAAGCGCCAAAGGCCGCCCGGTCCGCGCTCAACTTGGTCTTCGACCATTTGGCCACACCCTCCACGAATATTGATTCACAGCAACAGTTTTGCGCCTCGCGCCAGGCAACCTACAATCCAGTACCGACAGCGATTTTCCACACGGTAAGGCGAACCCATAACAACGATTGCCACAGACAGGCGCCGGCCCCCTTGAAGGGCGGCGCCCGTTCGCACCGACACCTGCCGGGCGGGTGGTGTAGTTGTGGCCGTACTTCCGGGTGGCCGACGTCGCCGCCGTCCACGTGCCCGTCGCGGCGGTGTTGTTGAAGTCGGAGTTGTCGACCAACACCACCTGCTTGCCGACCGGCACGCCGTCGTCCGCGCGGGTCCTCAGCTTGCCGTCCGGGTAGTAGGTCCAGGTCATCGTCCGGTTCGACGAACCACCCGCCGACATCACCGCCCGCGCGGCCTGCCCACCCAGCAGGTCCGCCTCGTCGTAGGACGCCTTGCTCACCGCGCCGTTCGGGGCGTACGCCTCGACGAACCGATCTTCTCAGCAGGAAGAGCGATAACGAGCGTCGGGTACGCCGCCGCGGACGCCGGGCAATGCCGTACCACTGCGTCATTCGGGAAGCACGGCCCCAGCCTTGCGATGCAGCATGTCGTCTGCAAATCCGAAACCCAGAAGGAATTGTTTACAAATCGACACTCCGTACATCCGGGGCCAGTTGTGCGCCTGAGGCGCGTTGCACATGCTTGAGCCGGTCAAGGTCCTCGTCGATAGATGTCAGGATTTCGAAGGCAATGCTCGATGCTCCCACAGTTGCCCCGGCAAAGACCTCCCGATACAGAAGCCAGATGCCCTCTTGGGCCGCCATCCGGCATTCATCGACAAGATTTCTGCCTTGGCCCGCCAATTCGAATGTCTGGGTTTCAGCCGAGAGGATGAAGCTCAATGTCTGCAGGAACTGGTGGCGAGCCGGCACGGAGATGTTGTC
Organism: Micromonospora sagamiensis; assembly: GCF_014680085.1. Taxonomy (NCBI): domain Bacteria; kingdom Bacillati; phylum Actinomycetota; class Actinomycetes; order Micromonosporales; family Micromonosporaceae; genus Micromonospora; species Micromonospora sagamiensis. The sequence goes on from NZ_AP023438.1 coordinate 502,151, forward strand.
TGCCAGAGCCGCCAAAGCTACCGAAACTACCGGTAGCGCCGGCTCCATAAGGACCGAAGGCAGCATGACGTGGCCACTGGACACGTTGAATCGAACATCGTGCTCATGCTCCGCGAGTGCTAACTCCCGCAAATCCACTGCGAGGTGAGTTGCCCGTTTCCCGCACCCACATCGAAGGGATTTCCAGTCTCGACGCGCGATCTCAAGTTCAACAATCTCCATTGACATCAAATCCCTTCTCAAGCCCACTCCAACTGGGGAGCCCTCACAGGGCGTTTTGATCTTGTCTGCGTGCGATTGGCGGCATTCGGCCCGCCGGATGCCAGGCCAGCAGAGCAGCCGACTCACGGACTATCGACCCTATTTGCCCCGACCGATGCCGCCTCGATATGGCGGCTTCGTTCCGCAGAACGTGTCTGGTTCAGAAAAGCCATCGTATCGTCGGACTGCAGGTGCGATCCACCACCGCACATCCACAGTAGACCTACGGCATGGCCGAGCGACCCGCGTACCCCTCCGACCTGTCCGACGCCCGCTGGGCGCTGATCGCACCACGCCTTGCCGCCTGGCGTCAGGCCCGCACCGACGCCGGTGTCGGCGGGCGCACCGCCACCCACGACCTGCGGGAGATCTTCAACGCGATCCTCTACGTCAACCGCACCGGCATCGCCTGGCGCTACCTGCCCCACGACTTGCCGCCCTGGCAGACCGTCTACGGCTACTTCACCGCCTGGACCACCGACGGCATCTTCACCCAGCTCAACTACCAGCTCACCGGCCTGGCCCGCACCAAAGCCGGACGCGCCGCACAACCATCGGCCGCCGTGATCGACACCCAGAGCGTGAAGACCTCCACCAACGCACCTATCGCCACGCAGGGCATCGACGCCGGCAAGAAGATCGTCGGACGCAAACGCGGCATCGTCACCGACACTCTCGGCCTGCTCCTCGCGGTCGTCGTCACCGCCGCCAGCGCCAGCGACAACACCGTCGGCAACGGCCTGCTGGAACAGGCCAAAGCCACCTACCCGACCCTGGCCAAGACCTGGGTCGACGCGGGCTTCAAGAACAAGGTCATCGAGCACGGCGCCACCCTCGGCATCGACGTCGAGGTCGTCACCAAAGACCCGCAGGTCAGGGGATTCTCGGTGGTCAAGCGGCGATGGGTCGTCGAACGCAGCCTCGGCTGGATCATGCTGCACCGCCGCCTGGCCCGCGACTACGAAGCCCTACCCGACAACTCCGCCAGCATGATCCGCATCGCGATGATCGACAACCTCACCAAACGCATCACCAACGAAACCACCCCAACCTGGCGAGACATCTGAAGGCGGCATCACTCGCAAAATACGTGAATCAGACCTCCTCTGAGAGGGCGGTTCGAAGGGTTAGGTCCGTTTCGAGGTGAGGGTGAATACGCCGGGTTCGTCTTCGGTCAGGATGTTGCGGTTGACCATTCGTTTCAGCTTCGCGCGGGTGCTCTCGACGTGGTTCGGTGAGGGCTCGACGTCGAGTGCGATGCAGATGGCTTTGGCTCGCATGCCGGCGGGCGCGGTGGTGAGGACGTCCAGGATCTGCTGGTAGGGGGCGCTGGCGATCGTCGGGTCGTCGGCGGTGAACTCGGCGGCGGTGAGGGCGCGCAGGGTGGTGCGGGTGGTCGTCAGTGCGGCCAGTTCGCCCTCGACGCGGGCGAGGTCGGCGGTGAGGGCGGTGATCTGCTCGCGCAGCCGGTCGGCGGCCTGACCGGCGGTGGTTTCGCGTGCGGTGATCAGGTCAAGGATCACGGTGAGGTTCACCGGTGCCGCCAGGACGGGGTGCTGGTGCCGGTCAGCCGACGCACGATGGTCACCATCGACGCCCACAACGTCCGTGACACCGCCGATTCCGGGCGGCTCTCGTAATCGCGGACGAGACGACGATGCAGCATCAAGGTGCCGTAGGTCTGTTCCACGATCCACCGTCTGCGTACCGGTACGAACCCGGGGCGGGAGTCGGATCGTTTGACGACCTCGACGTCGACCCCGAGGACGGCGCCGTGCAGGGCGAAGTCCTGCTTGAAGCCGGCGTCGACCCAGGCCCGGGCGACCGTCGGGGTGTGTTCGACGACCTTGTCGAGCAGCCGTATGCCGATGGCGTTGTCGGTGACCGACGCGGCGGTCACCACGACCGCGATGATCAGACCGAGGGTGTCCACGGCCAGGCCGCGCTTGCGGCCGGGCACCTTCTTGCCGACGTCCTTGCCGGTCGTGGCGGCCGGGACATGGTTCGCGGCCCGGATCGACTGGCTGTCCAACACGACCGCGGTCGGATCCTCCGCCCGGCCGGCCTTCTCCCTGGCCTGGCAACGCAGCAGATCATGGATCGCCTGGTCCGTGCCGTCGTCACGCCACAGCGCGAAGTAGTAGTAGGTGGCCGACTTCGGCGGCAGGTCGTGCGGCAGGTACGCCCACTGACAACCGGTCCGGTTCTGGTAGAGGATCGCGTTCACGATCTCCCGCAGGTCGTAGTCACCCTGATGCCCCGACACCGAGACCCGCTTGGCCTTCCACGCCCGCAGGAACGGCCCGATCAGCGCCCACTGCGCGTCGGTGACGTCACTGGGGTACGGCTTCCGATCACCCATGACCGGGCTAACGCCGCCCCGGCCCGAAGGTCACGACCGCGATTCACATTCCACGCCATTGAGGGCCGGCTATCAACGGCGGACCCGATCAAAGACCCTCAACCGGACGCACAGCATAGATCAACTCAAAAATCCTCGAACCGACCTCTGAGGGGTGGCCGCACTGGCGCCGGCAAGGTTATGGTGCCCTCGTCTGCAATGACCCCTACAGTCGGCGCAACCCAGAGGGGCCAGCCGGGCACTCGCCTGCGGACCTGCTGGAGATCTCGTCAGCGCTTACGATCGGATGATCGGTCCGACGACGCCCGGGGCCGCGCTGTCCCGGTTAATGCCCGTGTCGTACCTGAAGACGGCCTAGTAGTACTTTGTCGCGTTTCGGTATAGCTTGATAGCTGTTCGGGAATCGTCTCGTTGCATCCGGTGTGGATGTTCGTGAGGTGGAGCGTCTTGGCGACGTGTTGGTCGAGTTCACCGGGGATGTGTTCGGGTCGTTGACCCGGGCGGGGTGGTGTGATCGTGCGGGGCAGTATCTGCAGGGGCTGATGTTGGACGGGCGGCGTAAGTCGGTGCAGCCGATGGCGGGCCGGCTGGAGGGTGTGCACGATCAGGCGTTGAACCACTTTGTGACGAACAGTCCGTGGGCGGTGGAGCCGGTGCGTCGCCGTCTGGCCCGGCGGATGGACGCGGCGATCGGGCCGGCGGCGTGGGCGTTGGACGACACCGGGTGGCTCAAGTGCGGATCGGCGTCGCCGGGTGTGGCCCGGCAGTACACCGGCACGGCGGGGAAGGTCACCAACTGCCAGATCGGGGTGAGTCTGAACCTGGTCACCGATGTCGCGTCGTGTCCGGTCGACTGGCGGCTGTTCCTGCCCGGGTCGTGGGATCCCGCCTCACCGGAGGCCACCGACGATGTCGAGCGGCGACGCGCCCGGGCGCAGATCCCCGACGATGTCGGACACCGGGAGAAGTGGCGCCTCGGGCTGGACATGATCGACGAGGTGACCGGGTGGGGTGTGACGGCGCCGTTGATCGTGGCCGACGCCGGGTACGGCGACAGCGGCGAGTTCCGCCTCGGCCTGACCGAGCGGGGCCTGTCCTATGTGGTGCAGGTGGCCACCACGATCAGTGTGTATCCGCAGACGGCGGCGCGGACCGCACCGCCGTACCGTGGAGTGGGACAGCGACCGAAACAGCGCTACCGGGAGCCGGCGGTCTCGGTCAGAGACCTGATCGCATCCGTCGGCGTCGACGCGGCCCGGACGATCACCTGGCGGGGCGGTTCCCGTACCCGCGCGGGCAGGCCGGTGAAGATGCGTTCCCGGTTCGTGTTCCTCCGCGTCCGTCCGGCCGGCCGGGTCCTGCTGGCCGCCCACCGCGACCACGACCTGCCCGAGGCGTGGCTGATCGCCGAATGGCCGGCCGACCGGTCGGCACCCACCAAGTACTGGCTGTCGAACCTGCCGGCCACCACGGCGAAACGCACCCTCATCCGGTGGGCGAAACTCCGGTGGCGTATCGAGCACGACTACCGCGAACTGAAGACCGGCCTCGGCCTGGACCACTACGAGGGCCGCACCTGGCAGGGCTGGCACCACCACGTCACCCTCGTCTCCGCCGCCCACGCCTTCTGCACCCTGCAACGCCTCGACCCAAAAGCCCCCGCGCCGGCCTGACCCCCTACGCCGTACTCCGCGAACTACAAGCCCACCTCGTCCGCCTGGCCGGCGCCTGCCCCACCTGCAAAACCCGCTTCCCCACCAGACGAAAACCCCGAGACCAACCCCGATCATGACAAAGCACTACTAGGCAAGCCGCAAAAAGCGAACAAGACCGCCGCCAGGCATCGTGAAGTGATTGATGTCAATGACAAGTTTCGGCGTGTCGATGTAACACCTACACCTGGGTGCACGCCGCTAAAGTCGCCGCGCCGCAGCGCTACGCCGCCTGCGCGCAGATCGGGTGTGGTCGAACCCGCTGCAGCGGGTTCGACCACACCCGGGAGTTGGCGACGTCCTGGACTACTACCGGTAGACGACTCGCGCACGCCCCGCAGACATCAGCCTGGCGGCCGGCGACAGGCATCGCGACAGCAAAGCAGTACTCCCGGTACTGCCCCCACGAGGGATCCCAGAAGACGACACACGACCGCACCGTCTCACCGAAGGACACCAGCTACAACTCTGCATTTCGCACATCGGGGTACAACTGCGCATCGGGAGACGCCTGCACGCGCTTAAGTCGATCAGGATCGTCCTCGATGAGGGCGAGAATTTCGTAGGCCATGGTCGACGCCCCGCAGGATGCCCCAAAGAAAACCTCTCGGTACAGAAGCCAGACGCCGGACTGCGCCGCAGCACGGCATTCGCTTACAAGATCCCTCCCCTGTTGCGCCGCCTCAAACGTCTGCGTGTCCGCCGAGAGGATTCCCAGCAATGCATCCAGGAACTGATGACGCGCTGGCACGCTGATGTCGTCCGCCAGGGCCGCCAGGGCCACGGAAAGCACCGGCAACGCCAGTTCCGAGAGAACCTCGGGCACCATGACATGCCCGCCGGCCACGTCGAAGCGAACCTCACTCTCATACTGGGCGCGCGCCAGGGCGAGCAAGTCCTTTGCAATATGGGAGCCGAGCTTTCCGCATCCACATCTATAAGATTTCCAGTCCTGTCGCGCAATTTCGAGCTCGACAATCTTCATCAACCTACACCTTCCTTATTCTTGCGTCATTCCACCAGAATTGCCACTTCCTCAGATGCGCCGAGGCAGAAACCAGCACTCCTGCAGCAATTCGCTCTAGATTGCGCGAGAAGTCTCGATCGAGAATTTCATCGTCCCACACTTGCACTTCTTTCACACCCCACCATGACTGGCAGCAGGCTCAGCACTGTCGATGGGGCCGCGTGACGGTGACCCCTGAAATGCGGGCCACCGTCACACGGTACGGTCAAGCAGCCAGGAAAGGAACCTACCAGAACTTCCACCAGGGTCGCGACCATCGCCCATCCGGGGCATACTGTACGCCTGGCACGAAGTTCGATCTCGAGTAGTCATCTTGGCATTTTACACAAACTGGCTTGGGTTGAACCACGTATCCATTTGGACCGTTAACAACCTCAACCGCTCCGGTAAATATGACCTCGTCAGGGCCGGCATGGATGGCTCTGGCGGCATTGCCTTCGGCACAGAAGGCTGCGCAGCCACTTGGCGAAGTACCTGACGAGGCGAGCACCGTTTCGCCGGTCCGCGTGTTGACTGCGCCGACATACGCTCGCTTGGCAGTTTTTCTGCCCCCGCGATTATCCAATGCGAACTGAGGAAGATCCTGCTCCAGTTTGGCCAGGCTCGCCGCGGGCGACGCTCCCGGGGTGGGAGGGAAGACCTCCACAGCAGCCGTACGTTTCCCTGCTTCACCCCTCGGCGAGGGAACAGGCTTTGGCTTACCGCCGGCCGCTTTGACACCACCCTTGAGGGTGGCGACGCCCAAGACAAGCGTGGTCGTCGTCCGAGCCTTGTCCCGAGTACTGCCATTCGTCCAGGCACCGTACGTTTCTTTGACGGCTCCGACAGCGCCTTCACCGGCTCGATATGCCTCGCAAGGCGTACATAGGTAGATTGCGCCCTTGCCTGCGGCTGCACCGACACCGTCCTCCTGATAGGTGTCGTAGACGTCGGTGTAGCGCCGCCCCACCTCCTGGAACGGGGCAGCAACGAATTCAACAAAGCCGTCCTTTACACCGCCAAGGATGTCGCCGAAATCATGACCATCTATTTCGATCATGGAAATCGGGTTACCGCCGCCGAAGGTGTACCGACTCCCGGTCCACGGGTCAGTACCAAGCTGCATGTCGGCAAGTGCGCCGTTGTAACTGTCTCGGGACAGGAACCTGTTGAGACCAGGGCTGTAGTTGCGGAACCCCATGTCGTAGATGGCAGAACTCTGGTCCCAACGCTTGCCGTTGTAGCGGTAGGCGTTGTACGGCTCCTTGAGAGGGTTGGCCGCGTCCGGCTTGTCGACACCAGTGAACTGCGCCTCATCGTTGCTGCCGTAGGCGGTGTAGCCGTACGTGGCGATGGTGTCGCCGCTCTCGTTCGTCAGGATCTCGACGTCCGTATGACGGTTGTAGCCGTAGTAGCCGACCTCATCGTTGCCGTCAGCGCCATGCGTGACCTGCAGAATCCGCTCGCCCCATGGCGAATACTGGTACGACTTGGTGATCCTGCCGCCCACCTCCTCGGTCAGGACCTCGCTTGACAGCCCGAGGTAGTTGAAGATGGTGGTCTTCTCGCTGGCATCGCCGGCGTTCGATACCTTCGCCGTGGTCCGGTCCAGAGCGTCGTACGTGTACCTCGTCGTCGACGTGCCGGCGTCGGTCTTCTTCCGGTACTCAACGGTGCGGTCGAAGCCGTCGTAGACGGTTCGCTCGATCACCGTGCCCGCCGAGGTCACGGTGTCCAGCCGGCCGAACGGGTCGTAGTTGTACGAGGCCGTCACGCCGCCGGTGGACGCCGTCAGCAGTCGGTTGCGGTCGTAGTTGAAGGACGTCGTGACGTTCTTGATGGTCTGGTTGATGACGTTGTTGTTGGGGTCGTGCACGTAGGTTTCGGTGTCGGCGCCATCGCCGGTCTTCACCAGCCGGGACAGGCGGTCGCGGGGGTCGTAGGTGTAGTCACTGGTGGTGTTCAGGTACGCCGAGTGGTTGTCGGCGTTCATCTTCTTCGCGACGTCTCGGGTGCGGTTGCCGTTGGGGTCGTAGGTGTAGGTGTGCTGCGATACGAGCGTCCCGTTCGGCTTCTTCTCGACCTGGGTTTTGAGCAGCCCGTCGAGGAAATACGTGTGCTCGACGGTGTTGCCGTTTCCCCTGACCTCGGTCGCCTTCTCACCTCGGTCGGTGTAGGTGAACCTGGTGACGTTACTGTCAGGATCCGCAGGGAACTTGCCGGTGGTCACCGTTTCCACGAAGTCGCGAGGACCGTATTCGTAGCTGACGTACTGTCCGGTGTAGGCCGCTGTTCGTGCTGCACCGTTCTCGTTGTACGTAAATGTGATGGTCTCCCGAACCGCTCCCGACTTACTTTCTTTCACCTCCTCCACCTGGTTGAGTCCGTTGTAGACCGCCGAGTAGGTGTCGATTGAAACACCTGGAGAAGAGTCGGTGATGGTGGTCAGGTTGCCGTTCGGGTCGTACCGGTAGGCGTAGTCGACCTTCTCGTTGTCGGCCTCGCCCGCGTTGTTGCGGACCAGCTTCACCGCGTCCGCGACGACCGTGCCACCGGCCTGGTCCGACAGCGAAACCTTGTGCGTGTTGCCCTCGGCGAAGCTGTACGAGCCGAGGCTGACCCAGGTGCCGGTGTTGGTGGTCTGGTTGACCGTCTTCACCGTGTTGCCGCCACTGTGCGCGACGGTGTACTTCGCGTCGGTGGCCGCGCCACTGACCTGCGGGTAGCGGGCGAACACCTCGTAACTGCCGGCCTGCGGCACGTTCAACTGCCAGGTGAAGACGTTCGCACCGGTGCCCGCCGGGCGGGTGGCGTAGTTGTGGCCGTACTTCCCGGTGGCCGACGTCGCCGCCGTCCACGTGCCCGTCGCGGTGGTGTTGTTGAAGTCGGAGTTGTCGACCAGCACCACCTGCTTGCCGACCGGCACGCCGTCGTCCGCGCGGGTCCTCAGCTTGCCGTCCGGGTAGTAGGTCCAGGTCATCGTCCGGTTCGACGAACCACCCGCCGAGGTCACCGTCCGCGCGGTCTGCCCACCCAGCTCGTTGTAGTCGTAGGTGGTCAGGATGTCCCACGGGTCGGTGCTGCTCTCCGCCCAGCCGTTGTCGAAGTAGGTGTAGGTGGTGTCGTTGCGCACCGTCTCACCCGAGGACGGCGGCATGCTCGTCTTCGCCAGCCGGCCCACGTCGTCGTACGAGTAGGTGGTGACGTCCGCCGTGGTGTAGCGGGTGTCGTCCTCGTCGTACGCGGTGCGGGTCTCCTTCACCCGGTTCAGCTCGTCGTAGACGGTGACCGTGGCGAAGTCGTCCGGGTCGTCGGTGGTCGCCACACCACGCGGGCTGATCACCCTGGTCTGGTTGCCGACCTCGTCGTACTCGTATTTCGTCGTCCGGTAGGTGATCGTGCCGGCGTTGTCGACGTGCGGCACCCTCACCTCGGTTGGCTTGCCCCGGGGGTCGAGGGTGACCTCGGTGGTGTTGCCGAGCTGGTCGGTCGTGGCCGTAACCAGGCCGTCGAGGTCGTAGGTGCTGGTGGTGAACTTGCCGAGCGCGTCGGTGGTCTTGGTGAGCCGGTGCGCCCGGTCGTACTCCATCTTCGTCGTGTAGTCGGTGGTGTCGGCGGTCGCGTTCTTCCGCGGGTCGATCACCGTGACCACGTTGCCGACGTTGTCGTACTCGTAGCTGAGCGTGTCGCCCTCGGCGTTGACGACGCTGGTGATCTGGTAGATCACGTCGTAGTGGTTGGTGGTGACGTAGTCACCGGCATCGGGCGTCAGGTTGCCCTTCGGCTCGGTGGTGGTGAGGAGGTTGCCGACCTTGTCGTACGTGAACGAGGTCTTCCGCTGCGGGTCACCCGCGACGTCGAGCGGGGCGAGGGTGTACTCCACCTGGTCCGCCTCGTCGTAGAACGCCTTGCTCACCGCACCGTTCGGGGCGTACGCCTCGATGACGTTGTCGTTCTGGTCGTACGTCGGGGCGGGGGTGGTGACGAACCGACCCTCGGCCTGCTTGACCGGCACGATGTTGTCCAGCGGACGGCCGAAGGTGTCGTAGTTCTGCCGGGTCACCTTCTGGTACGCGTCGGTGACCGTCGTGACCTGCCCGCGCTCGTCGTACGTGAAGGTCGTCGACTTCTGCTTCGCGTCGGTGATGGTCTGCGGGTAGCCGTTGGCGTCGAAGCCGTTGTTGACGGTGACGTTGCCGTTGGCGTCGGTCGCCGTCAGCATCTGCCCCCACGCGTCGTACGTGTAGGAGGTCCGGTAGTCGTCGGTGTCGGCGGTGGTGTTGCCCATCGGGTCCGTGACCCAGGACAGGTCACCGTCACCCTCGTAACCGAAGGTCCACTTCCGCCCCTCGGGGCTGGTCTTCTCGGTCAGGTCGGCGACGTAGCCGTTGAGCTGCCGCTGGTAGGTCAGGACCGTGCCCGGCGTGTTGTTCCTGACGGCCTCGGCGTCCCTGATCTCCGTCGGGTAGCCGGTCTTCTGGTCGTACTGCCAGGTGGAGACGGCCGTGTTCGCCTCCTCGAGCCGGATGACGTTGTGGTCGTCGTCCCAGCCGAGCTTCGTCGTCTCGTTCTTGGCATTGGTGGTCTGGACGGGGCGCCCGTAGCCGTCCATCTGGTACTGGGTGGTGTGGTTCTCCGCGTCTGTGACCGTGGTGTGGATCGTGTTGCCCTGCGGCCCGTCCGGGTCGGTGTAGGCGAACCCGGTCGGGTGGCCGAGCCGGTCGGTGTAGGTCTTCGTCGCCCAGTGGAACTTCGGGTCGTCCTGTGGCGGCGAGTAGTACGCCAGCTCGGTGGCGTGGCCGCGCGGGTCGGTGACCTTGACCAGCTTGACGTTCTTGTTCCCCTGCGTCATGTCGTAGGCGAACCTGAACACCTTCGGCGCACCCATCGTGCCGCTGGAACCCGCACCGTCGACCAGCTCGGCCAGCAGGCCCTTGTTCGTGTACGTGAAGGTGAGCTTCCGGCCGGAGATGTCGGTGACCTGCGAGACGTGGTCGATGATGTGCGGGTTGGTCAGGTTCGTCGCCGACTGCCGCGTCCAGTCCGTGTCGTCGATGTAATCGAACGCCTGGCCCTTGGCGTAGTAGTCGATGGTCAGGGTCCGCCGGCCGGCCGGGTCGGTGAGGTAGCGCAGGAACTTGGTCGGCTTGTTGTTGGACTTCCGCTCCTCGTAGGTGAAGAGCATCTCGTTCTCGTTGTTGTCCACGACGCTGGAGAGGAAGCCGTCGCAGTCGTAGAAGAAGCGGGTGCGGTCCGGACGGGTGAGCTGCCAGGCGCGTCGTTCCTGCGTCTTGTTGTCGCAGACGACGAGGCGCTGGAGGTGCAGGTGCACCCCCTTCGGTGCCTTCCACTCCGACGTGGCGCTGTCCCAGGTGAACCAGTGGCTGGTGCCGTCACCGTCGGTCAGGGTGACCTTGGTCGGGTTCGGGTTGGGGTGGAAGTCCAGCGGGGTGCCCAGCCGCATCATCGACGACGCCTGGAGCGACCAGCCGTACCCGGCCACGCTGTCGGTGGTGTCGAGGGAGTTGTAGGCGAGCCGGACGAAGGTCGACAGGCCCCGCGACGGGTTGCTGAACGCGTTGTACGACCAGACCGTGTTGCCGGCGTACAGGTTGTTCATCAGAGTGCCGCCGGCGCCGGTGTTCTTCCCCGCGTACGAGTAGAACTTCTCCAGACCGAGCTGGTCGGAGGTCGGCTCCTCGACGGCGACGTTCTGCGGCAGGGGCTGGATCGGGGTGGTCTCCGAGAGCTTCTTACCGGTGACCTTGTTGCGGAGTTCCCAGTCGAGCACGTAGTCGGTGCGCTTGTTTCCCTCCGTGGACGACGGCGGGGTCTTCACCTGCGCGTTGACGTCGACCGCCCCGGCGATCGGGACGGCGGCCGGCAGCGGCGTCGCCACGTGGATCGCGGCGTCGGACACCGGCAGGCCGTCGGCCCGCTTCCACTGGTACGTCAGCTCCCACTCGGTGGCGCTGAACGCCGCGCCCGTCGGGTTCGACACGGTCACCGGCAGGGTGTACGTCGAGGCCGGCGCCATCTGGTGCGGGGTGGTCGGCGCGTAGTAGGTCGACTGGGCGCTCTGCTCGAGGTAGGTGACCTCCAGCGTCGGACGCAGCAGCGGCTCGGGCGCCTCCGCGGAGAGCAGCATGGCCCGGGCGGTCTGGGTGGCCTCGTTGCGCATCCGCAGCAGGAAGCCCTTGTTGCTGCTCGGCGTGGCGACCCAGTTCGTCACGGGGTCGGTGACCGTCCAGGTGGCCCACTCCGGGTCGTTGGTGAACCCGTTGAACCCGGCCTTCCAGGTGGTGTCGTAGGCACCGCCGGGGGTGGTCCAGGCGGTGGTGGCGTTCGCCTTGTCCCAGGTGGCCGTCGACTCGTCGAACGACTGGGTCAGCTTGTGGACGTCGACGTACTCGGTCTGCACGTCACCGGGGAACAGGGACGTGTTCCACATCCGCAGTTGCGCGTCGACGACCCGCGCGGTCGTCGGGATACCGGCCAGCGTCGGGAACTTCACCAGGCTACGGGTGGTGCCGTAGTAGGTGGAGTTGTTCCCCACCCCGAGGTACGGGTCACCGGCGTAGCTGTCGACGTTCTCCGCCGGCCGGGTCAGCGACAGGTTGGTGTCGATCACCCCGCCGGTGCCGGTGGTGTCCCCAGTCGCCGCCGCGTCGCGGTAGATGCGGGTGATCTGCCCGGCCTTGGGCAGCATCACCGCCTGACTCGGCCCGGCCAGGAGCTGCCCGTCACGGGTCTTCACCGCGACCATGTAGTAGTAGAACTTGCGGGCCATCGGATCGGTGTTGTCCGCCGCCGTGGGCACCGCGGTGGTGTCCTGGTAGGTGCGGGTGGTCGTGCCGACCGGGGCGACCAGCGTCGCCGCCGACGGACGGAAGTCCTGGTAGATGCTGCGGTGCACCTGGTACTCGACGGCGTCGTCGCCGGTGCCGGACGAAGGGTCCTGGTACTGCGGCCAGGTCAGCAGGGCGCCGGTGGAGGTGACCGTGGTCGGCGGGTCCACCGCCACCCCGGGGCGGCCGTAGGTGACGATCAGCCGTGGCAGGTTGTAGTCGCGCCGGTCGTTCTGGTACGCGTACTCCGACGCCTCGTAGATCGGGCCACCGCGACCCTTGGTGTCCTCGTCGACCGCCTTGATGACGAAGCCGTGGTTCGGCGTGCCGTTGAGCCACTGCTGCACCACGTCACGGACGGCGAAGGAGTTCCACACGCTGCTGACGTTGCTGGCCTTGTTCGCCACGCCCCAGCGGGTGAACCGCACCGCGTCGGCGATCATCGCCTTGCCCGACACGTCGCCCAGGACCACCTTGCCGGCGGTGCCGGCGTTGAACCGGAAGGTGCCGAGGGTCTTCCACGCCCCCTTGCTGTCCGGGACCCGCTGGTCGACCGTCTCGGTATGGGTGCCGTTCGCGTGGTGCACGGTGTACGGGGCGGCGTCGGACCGGTCGGCTGCCGCACCGACGTAGTGCACCTCGACCTTGTAGTCACCGGTCTCGGTGATCGTCGGCGTCCAGGTGTGGGTGTCCCCGGCGATGGTGTCCTTGTTGAACCGGTAGTCGCCCTTGACCGCGTGCTTGATCATGTCCGCGTTTCCGGACCAGGCCCAGGAGCCGCTGGCCGACGTACCAGGGTCGCCGTCGTCGAGCTGCACGAGGTTCCCGGCCGGCTGCGTCGCGATGTTCTGGTACGTGTTGTCCCAGGTCGCGGTCTCCGCCGTCCACGGCTGGGTCACCCGGCGGGCCTCCATCAGCACGTCGTGCTCGTACGAGGTGTGCGTCTGGTCGTAGTACAGCTCCAGCCGGGCGTCGTCGATGGCAGTGCCGGACGGAACCGCGCCCAGCGGGAACTGCACCAGCGACCGCCAGATCCCGGTGTCCGTGCCCACCCGCAGCGGCCACGTCGTGGCGTCCGTCTGGTACCGGTGCGTCGGGTTACCCGAGTAGACCTGCACGTCCTGCGCGTCGGTCGGCACCGGCTGGATCCGGATCGTCGGATCGATGACCACCGGGTAGACCCGCTTCGGGTCGGCCAGCCAGCCGGCGTCCGCGGTCACCGTCACCGTCGTGGCGGCCCCGGACCCGGACACGGTCTGGGTGACCCTGTCGCTCCACACCTTGCCGTGTGGCGACGTCCTGTCGTCCCGGTCGTCGTACATGAACGGGGCCGGCATCACGAAAACCGGGTCACCACCGGCCGGACGAACGAACGCGATCGACCCGTCGGCGCGCTGCTGCGCGGTGAGTCCGGTGGTGTCCAGGGTGAACGTGTACGACGCGGGGCCACCCGGCGGCCGGTGCAGGACGATCTTCTCCTTCAGCGCGGTGGCGGTGACGTCGTAGACGACGTCCGCGCCACCGGCCACACCCGGGTAGGTGACCGTCGAGCCGGCGACCCGGGGCGTGACGCCCTTCGCCGCGCCCACCAGGCCCAGTTCGACACTGCGGCCCTGCTGCTCGAAGCGCACCAGTTCGTCGGAACTGTCCCCGAAGAGACTGGTGAAGCTGTTCGTCGTGTTGCCCTGCACGTAGCCGTCACGTCCGGTGGGCCGGACCCGGGTGTCGATCGACTGCCAGCGGCCCTTCGCGTCCCGGTAGTGCAACGGCGCGGCCGAGATCTCCGCCTGGAGGCGACCGTCGGAGAGCTGGTACACCCGGCTCGTGGCGGTACGCCGGTCGGTGATCTCCCGGACGCGCTTCTGCGCCGGCCACACCTTTCCCGGCAGGGCCTTCTCGTGCACCGCGAGGCCGGCGGTGACCGGCTCGGTCCGGCCCCGGGAGCCACCGCCGTCGACGAGGTTCCGGGCTGCCTTCCCGAGCTGGTCCAGAAGGCCCTCGTCGTGCCCGTCGGCACTCGCCGTGCTCTGCGGCCGGTCCCGGGCCGCCATGGTCACCACCCCGCCGAGTGTGGCCACCAGGGCCAGCACCAGCACCAGGATCAGAGGTCCCCGAACCCTCGCCCTCACATCACTCTCCGTCCACCAGCCCGTTACGACGAGTGGAGGGTAGGAATGACGTATACACAGGCGCCTATGGCCGCACTATGGGCGTCGAGAAAAGAGGGCCACCGTCGCGCGCTGCCGCGACAGGAAATCCGGAAAGGAGATTCGGAAATAGAATCGGTCAGGACCGGGTCCGCAACTCCCCGGTCCTGACCTCAGCCGTCCGGCGTGGCAGCGGTTTCCGCCTACCGGACCCACGGGTGTGGCACGACACCCGGTGCAGGGTCCTGTGGCGAGCCGGCCCGCATGCACTCAGCTCCACGGTGCTCCACCACCGGACTGCTGTCGCGTCTCCGGCTCACCCCGACGAGCCGTCAACGCGGCCCCAAGACTAGGCAGAGAGCGATTCATCGGACAAGGAGATCCGACCGTGTGAAATGGTGATCAACATCTACCGCGAAAACCGGCAGGTCGATGTAACAGAATCGTCCGCCCCGACGCTGTTCGTGGTTGGGAACAGCACCCGTGACACTTCTGAAAAAAGTGGCCAGCGATTCTACGATCTCACGTCCCCGGCCGGGAACCGCCACCACCTCGGAATTCAGAAGTGCCGGAGCAGGTCGGGAAAGGCGGTGAGGTGCAGCACCCGGTCGTCGGCCGGGTCCACCTCGTCGTGCTCCAGCACCCAGGTGTTGTCGTTCGGGATGAACACCGCGCTCATCCCGGCGGCCCGAGCCGGCAGGATGTCCGACTTCGGGGAGTTGCCGATCATCCACGCCACCGCCGGGTCGAAGGGGTGGTCCCGCGCCAGCCGGCGGTAGGTCTCGGCGTCCTTCTCCATCACCACGTGCGCGGCGCGGAAGTGGTGCAGCAGGCCGGAGGCGTCCAGCTTGCGCCGCTGCTCCTCCGGGTCGCCCTTGGTGAGCAGGAGCAGCTCGTGCCGCCCGGCCAGCTCGTCGAGGGTCTCGGCGACGCCCGGCATCAACTCCACCTCGTGGTGGGCCAGCGCCGCCGCGAGGTCGTCGATCTCCCGGCGCTCCCGCTCGGTGGCCGGACGCTCCCGTAGCCGCTCCAGGCACTCGGCGAGGCTGCGCAGGAAGACCTTACTGCCGTACCCGTGGACCACCGTGTTGGCCCGCTCGATGTCGTCGAGGATGGCGCGGATCTCCGCCCGGTCGAGAGTGGGATGGTCCACCCAGCCCAGGAAGTCGTCGATGACCCGCTCGAACAGAACGTTGTTCTCCCAGAGTGTGTCGTCGGCGTCGAAGACGAGCACCCTGCCGTGGTGACGCTGTCCATGGTCCACGTTCCACCCCTCCCGCGTGCGGCCCGGACACCGTACTAAGCCGGACCGACCTGGCTCATCCCCGTTTCGGGCCGCACGCCGGCCCTCAGCGGCGCAGGGTGAGGATCAGGTCGGCGACCAGGGCCGTCCAACCCGTCTGGTGCCACGCGCCGAGTCCCGCGCCGTTGTCGCCGTGGAAGTACTCGGGGAAGGCGATCAGGTCCCGCCAGTCCGGATGGGTCTGGAAGAGCTGACAGGCCCCGTAGATCGGTCGCCGTCCCCAGCCGTCCCGGGTGAACAGCGCGATCAACCGGGCGGAGAGGTCGTCGGCGATCTCGTCGAGGGTGCGCTTCACCCCGGAACCGGTCGGGTACTCGACCTGGAGGTCGTCGCCGAAGAAGGCGGCGTAGTCCCGCAACGCGCTGATCAGCAGGAAGTTCGTCGGCATCCAGATCGGCCCGCGCCAGTTGGAGTTGCCGCCGAACAGGCCGCTGGTCGACTCGGCCGGCTCGTACCCGACGCTGAACTCCTGCCCGCCGAGGGTGACCGAGAACGGCTGGTCGGCGTGGGCGCGGGAGAGGGTGCGCAGCCCGTACTCGGAGAGGAACTCGTCGGGATCGAGCATCCGGGTCAGCAGCCGGACCACCTGCTCCGGACCGACCATCGACAGCAGTCGCTGCTGTTGGCCGTCCGGGCCGATCCGGCGGGCGCCGACCACGTCGGCGTACTCGGGGCGGTTGGTGAGGAACCAGCGCAGCCGCGCGTTCAGCTCCGGCAGGCGACGCAGGGTCCGCGCGGTGAGCCGGGTGGTCGCCGCCAACGGCAGCAGCCCCACCACCGACCGGACCTTCAGCGGCACCTTCGTGCCGTCGGCCAGCCGCAGCACGTCGTAGAAGAACGCGTCCTCGGCGTCCCAGAGCCCCTGGTCGTACGCGGCGGCGGCGATGTACGCGAAGTGCTCGAAGAACTTCGTGGCGACGTCCACGTACGCCCGGTCCCGCTCGGCGAGGACGATCGCCATGTCGAGCAGGTTCAGCGCGTACATGCCCATCCAGCCGGTGCCGTCGGACTGCTCCAGCACCCCGGCCACCGGCAGCGCGGCCGACCGGTCGAACGGGCCGACGTTGTCCAGCCCGAGGAACCCGCCCTCGAAGACGTTGCTGCCGCCGGTGTCCTTGCGGTTGACCCACCAGGTGAAGTTGAGCAGCAGCTTGTGCAGCACCCGGGCGAGGAACTCGTGGTCCCGGCTGCCGTCGATCTCGAACACCTTCAGCGCCGCCCAGGCGTGCACCGGCGGGTTCACGTCGCCGAACGCCCACTCGTACGCCGGGATCTGCCCGTTGGGGTGCAGGTACCACTCGCGCAGCAGGAGCAGCAGCTGCTCCTTGGCGAAGCCCGGATCGACCCGGGCGATGCTGACACAGTGGAACGCCAGGTCCCAGGCGGCGTACCAGGGGTACTCCCACGGGTCCGGCATGGAGATGACGTCGAAGCTGTTCATGTGCCACCAGGCGCTGTTGCGCCCGTGCCGCCGTCCGGCCGGTGGCGGGGTGGAGCCCGGGTCGCCGTCGAGCCACCGCTTCACGTCGAAGTGGTAGAACTGCTTGCCCCACATCAACCCGGCGATGGCCTGCCGGGCCACCAGGGCCTCGTCCTCGCTCGCCCCGGCCGGGATGACACCGGCGAAGAACCGGTCCGCCTCGAACCGCCGGGTCCGCAGCGTCGCCTCGAAGCCGGCGCCGAGGTCGAGGGCGGGAGCGGGGGTGCCACCGGGCGGCGGCGCGGTCCGGGTCAGTCGCAGCCGGATCTGCCGCTGCCCGCCGGCCGGCACGTCCAGCACGTAGTGCAGCGCGCCCTTGGTGCCGGTGCGGTCGGGGTTGACGGTGTCAGCCCCGTCGACCACGTGGTCGTTGATGCCGTCCTTCGGGTAGCGGGACCGGCCGGGCAGCCCCCAGAGCCGCTCGGCGTTGCTCTCGTTGTCGCAGAGCAGCGGGGTGGGTGTGCCGTCCCCGGCGAGCACGAGCTGACCGAGCACCCGGTGCTCACCGACCAGCCGGCCGTCCGCGCCGGCCATGGTCGGCATCCGGTCGCTGCCGGGCAGGCCCCACGACCAGGTGTTACGGAACCAGAGGGTGGGCAGCACGTGCAGCTGGGCGGCCCGGTCGCCCCGGTTGGCCACGGTGATCAGCATGCACAGGTCGGTCGGGGACGCCTTGGCGTAGTCGACGGTCACCGCCCAGTACCGGTCGTCGTCGAAGATGCCGGTGTCGACCAGCTCGTACTCGGTGTCGTCCCGGCCGCGCAGCGCGTTCACCGCGACCAGTTCGTCGTACGGGAAGGCGGCCTGCGGGTAGTGGTAGCGCCAGCGCATGAAGGAGTGGGTGGGCGTGGAGTCCTCGTACCACCAGTAGTCCTTGGCGTCCTCGCCGTGGTTGCCGCCGTCGCCGCCGAGACCGAACATCCGCTCCTTGAGGATCGGGTCCCGGCCGTTCCAGAGCGCCAGCGCGAAGCAGAACGTCTGCCGGTCGTCGCAGACGCCCGCCATGCCGTCCTCGCTCCACCGGTACGCTCGGGACCGCGCGTGGTCGTGGGGAAAATAGTCCCAGGCCGTACCGTGTTCGCTGTAGTCCTCCCGCACCGTCCCCCAGGCCCGTTCGGAGAGATAGGGACCCCATGCGCGCCAGTCCTGCTCCCCCGAGTCGGCCTGGGCCAGGCGGCTCCGCTCGGCGTCGGGAGACGGCGGGATGGGAGGGGACACGTCAGTGATCACCTGCACATCTTCGACGCCGCGCGGTCACTTGACCACCGCGGCCACCGTCGTCGTGGCGTGTTGCACGTCGCTGCTGGAGGAAAGTTGATCGACATCGGTTTCGGTCCGCAGGTCTGTGGCGAGCTGACCGGCGGGGCCGCCCGTGAGTGGCTGGTGCCCGACGGCCGGGGCGGGTACGCCATGGGCACCGTCAGCGGGCTGCGTACCCGCCGCTACCACGGGCTGCTGGTGGTGGCCGGCGAGACCCCGGCGTCCCGGCGGGTCGGGCTGGCCAGCCTGGACGCGTCGGTGCTGCTCCCCTCCGGCGCGCAGGTGCGCCTCGGCACCCACGAGTGGTCCTCCGGCGACGTCGACCCGCGCGGGTACGAGCTGCTGGAGCACTTCGCCCTGGTCGACGGCCTGCCCCGGTGGCGCTGGCGGATCGGCGACGTGGTGGTCGAGCGGGAACTGGCCATGCTGCCGGGTCGGCCCTGCGTGGCGGTGGTGCACCGGCTGCTGTCCGGTCCTCCGGTGCGCCTGGAGCTGGCGGCGGTCTGCACCTGGCGGGACGCGCACGGCGAGCGCCGCGCGGACGGCCCCGCGCCCCGGATGGAGCCGGTCGACGGTGGGGCCGTGATCGAGGGCGCGTTCCGCCTGGCCGGCCCGGACTGGACGCCCGAGGGGCAGTGGTGGCTGGGCGTGCACCACCGGGAGGAGGCCGCCCGTGGCCTGACCTGCGAGGAGGACCTCTGGTACGCGGGCCGGTTCGCCGGGCGGTTGGAGCGCCCCGGCGACACGGTGTCCGTGCTGGCGTGGGCCGACCAGCTCGACCGCCAGCCGCCACCGGCGACCGAGGTGGTGGCGACCGCCCGGCGACGCAACCGGCGGATGGTGGCCGCCGCCCGGCCGGCCGACGCGGTGGAGGCGACGCTGACCCTGGCCGCCGACGCGTTCGTGGTGCGCACCCACCAGGCACCGGTCGACGTGGTCGCCGGTTACCCGTGGTTCGGGGCGTGGTCGCGGGACACGATGATCTCGTACGAGGGGCTGTTCCTCTGCACCAACCGGGCCACCGAGGGGCGGGAGCTGCTGCGGTCGTACGCGGCGACGCTGTCGGAGGGGATGCTGGCGAACACCGCCGACACCGGGCGGGTCGAGTACAACACCGTCGACGGGACGCTGTGGCTCCTGCACGCGGTCGCCCGGCACGTCGCCGTCACCGGTGACACCGACCTCGCCGACGAGCTGCTGCCCGCGTTGCGCGGGGTGGTCGACGCGCACCTCGCCGGCACCCGGTACGGCATCGCGGTCGACCCGGCCGACGGGTTGCTCACCCAGGGCGGCACCCCCGGCACCGCGCTGACCTGGATGGACGCCCGGGTGTACGGGGTCCCGGTGACCCCGCGTACCGGCAAGCCGGTCGAGGTGAACGCGCTGTGGGTCAACGGGCTGGCCGGGCTCGCCGAGCTGACCGAGCTGGCCGGGCAGGACGCCGGGGAGCTGCGGCGACTGCACGAGCGGGCGAGGACCGCGTTCCGGGAGCGGTTCCCCGCCCCGACGGGCTGGCTGCACGACGTCGTGGACGGGCCCGCGCCGACCTATCCGCTGGGCGGGGCACCGCACCACGACGACGACCTGCTCCGCCCGAACCAGCTGCTCGCCTGGTCGTTGCCGTACGCGCCGCTGGAGCCGGACGAGGCGACGCTGCGGCGGGTGGCGGCCGGGCTGCTCACGCCGCTGGGCCTGCGCAGCCTCTCCCCCGACTCCCCCGGCTTCACGGGGCGGCACCGGGGCGGCCCGGCCGAGCGGGACGGCGGGTACCACCAGGGGACGGTCTGGCCGTGGCTGCTCGGCCCGTACGTGGACGCCTGCCGGCGGAGCAAGGTTTCAGTTGATGAGGTTTTCGTAGCTATTGAGGCACATTTGACCGAATACGGCCTAGGCTCGGTCAGCGAAACGGCTGACGGCCTGCCGCCGCACGGCGCGACCGGCTGCCCGTTCCAGGCGTGGTCGGTCGCCGAGTTGCTGCGCTGCCGGCGCACCCGATAGGGCCGCTTTACAGAGCCGCAACGGCGATGTCGCCGCTGGTTATCGAGCCGGCGGCAGGATTGGCCCCGACCAGGGCGCGGCGACGGGAATCCGGGCAGCGGATACCGTCGCCGCGCGCAGGGGACAACTCCAGGGGGCCGCATGTCACCGAACGCCGATGTGATCGACATCCACCCCGCCCGGCAGCAGCGGGTGCTGATGCTCTCATGGGAGTACCCGCCGGTGCTCGTGGGTGGACTCGGCCGGCACGTGCACGCCCTCTCCGTCGCCCTGGCCGCCGCCGGCCACGAGGTCACCGTGGTCACCCGGCACGCCGACGGCGCGCCCCTGGAGGAGTACGCCGACGGCGTCCGGATCCTGCGCGCCCCCGAGGACCCGGTGGCCTTCCCCCTGGCCACCCCGGCCCTGCTCGCCTGGACCATGGCGTTCAACCACACGCTCACCCGCACCGCGCTGCGCGCCGCCGAGTCCGGCGAGTACGACGTGGTGCACGCCCACGACTGGCTGGTCGCGCACACCGCCGTCACCATCAGCGAGCACCTCGACCTGCCCCTGGTCACCACCATCCACGCCACCGAGGCCGGCCGGCACCAGGGCTGGCTGCCGGAGGAGATGAACCGCACCATCCACGGCGTCGAACACTGGCTCAGCACCTCGTCGGCCCGCGTCATCGCCTGCTCGGGCTACATGCGCGACCAGGTCACCACCCTCTTCGACGTGCCCACCGGCCGGGTCGACGTGGTCCCCAACGGCGTGGACGCCCGCGCCTGGCAGGCCCGCCCCCGCGCGGTCACCGCCGCCCGCGCCCGGTTCGCCGCCGACGGCCCCCTCGTCGGGTACGCCGGCCGCCTGGTCTACGAGAAGGGCGTACAGCACCTGGTGGAGGCCGTACCGCACCTGCGCCGCCGGCACCCCGGTCTGCGCGTGGTGATCGCCGGGGACGGCCCGTACCGGGACGAGCTGCGAAGCCGGGTGGACGGTCTGGGGCTGACGGAGACGGTCCGCTTCACCGGCTTCCTCACCGAGTCGCAACTCCCGGCAATGCTCGGCGCCACCGACGCCACCGTGGTGCCCAGCCTCTACGAGCCGTTCGGCATGGTCGCGCTGGAGGCGGCGGCGGCCGGCGCACCCCTCGCGGTGGCCGCCACCGGCGGGCTGGCCGAGATCGTCGAGCCGGGCGTGACCGGCGTGACCTTCCCGCACAGCAACCCGGATGCCCTGGCCGACGCGGTCGACCGGCTCGTCGGCGACGAGGTCTTCGCCCGCCGGGTCGCCCGCCGCGCCCACACCATGGTCGGCGAGCGGTACGGCTGGCAGACCATCGCCGCCTCCACCGCCGCCAGCTACGCCTCGGCGCGTCGCGAACACCTGCCCCTGCGGGCCCGCCAAGCCGCTGTTTCTCTGGCCGGCGGACGGCCGAAGATCGCCATCCCGGAGGGCAACCTGCTCGCCGTGTAGCTACAAAGGGTCGACGGAGCTACGGCGCCGGGGTGGGATCGAAACCCCGCTGGCGGACGAGTTCCTCCGCCTCCGCTAGGACGCTGTTCACCGTCGACACGTCCCGGCTCCACTTGTCGGTCAGCCCCATGAGCGTGAAGGTCCTGGCCATCATCTCTGGTTTGAGCGTGATGTCGTCGGTGGGAACGTCCTCACCAAGTGCCGAACGGATCAGCATCTCCGTTTCCAGGACCGGCACGTGTTCCCCAAAGACCTGACGCATCTCGTACACCAACCCACTGATCACCCGCAGATCGACGTCTGGCGGGAAATACCGCCGGACCGCGACCTCGAACGTCGCCCGGGTCAGTTCGTTGCCGTCTTTCGACCCATACTTCTTCACCTCGACGTGCAGCTGAGTCTGCTCGTCCCAGCGCAGCATGACGGCCCGAAGGAACTGCCCCATCAGTGTCTGCGGCTGCGGGGACGGCCGCCGCGCTCCAAACAAGCCCCTTTTTGGCTTTTTACCCACAATGCCACCTAATCCCACTCGCCATGTCAGCGGGTCACCGCCGTCAGCTCACCAACTGTGCGGGAGGCGCCACCATGCGGGGTGCACCTCCGACGATGTCGATCTTAGAACGTCGAGCGCCCCGAGCTGATCGATCATTTCTGCGTACCACTCCGCCTCAAGAATCAACGAGTCGACGTCAGTCGACGAGAGTTCCAGATCCTTCACGACGCCTAGCAGAACAGCCCATATCGCAGTGCCAGCCGCCTCGGCCTCCACCGAGTCGAGCAGGTGCCCCTCCCCCATGACGACACGCACCAGCGCCTCGGTCTCGCGGCGTGGCACGTCAGCACCAAGCACCGCGCCGAGCTTGGCGACGAATCCGGCGACCTCTCGGAGATCGCCTATCCCCTCGAAACGCCGCCGCACGGCAGCCACAAACGCACAGGATAGGACCTCCAGATCTGAGTCGTCCTCGCGGAGCAGATCTCTCAAGCGATCGGCCTCGGAGAAGTCACCGAGAATCTCGGCCCGGATCATTCGCCCCTGCATTGTGCTGATCGTCGTCGGTCTCGGGGGGAGGGAAGTGCCTGGCCAGCGTTGCGGAGCCTTGGATGCATTGCCTTGCTCACCCATGCCGTACACCTCCCCCGACGTCGGCACCTACTTGCGCCATCGAACAGCGATTTGCACTGCCACCCAAATCATCGAAATCACTGCTCCTGCCGCGTTCGAATCGGCAACGAATTCGCCGTCCGCATGATGGTTGCTCCAAGAGGGGCCAGCCATGGGCGGACCGCGTGGCGTCGCGGTACCGGGCGACAACTGCGAAGCCTTTCCCATGGTACCGGCCAAGCCAACGACGTCACTGCCCCCGTCATGGACGCGTTGACCGAGGATGTCCTGGACCCGCTGCCCGAACTCCTGGGCGTTGGAAGCCGGCTCGGGCACGTCCTGCTTGCCGTCCCGGGGCTTGATGGTCTGGACTTCCTTCTTGGGAGGGGTCGACTTGGGCCGAGACGACGGCCCCTTCTTGCCCTTGCCCGAGCCGCTGTTGCGTCCCTTCTTACTCGTGCTCTTAGTCGTGGTGTTGCTCTTGCGCTTGGCCTTGCTGGTAGGGCTCTTCCCCTTGGTGCCCTTGCTCGTGGTTCCCTTGTTGGGAGTCCTGCCCTTGCTGTTTGTCTTGGCCCCGTTCTGCCCACCGGACCTCTTTCGCATGGCCCGGTCGCGCATGATGCCTCGCTCGCTTCGGGCAGCGGAACCTGGGGCCTTGACTCTGCTGCTGCCACGGGCACCCGTGTAGCCGACCTTCGTCCCGGCGGATGCTCGGATCGTCCTGGACCGGCCGACAGCGAAGGTGACGCCGATGCCGCCCCGTCCGCCTCCGCCACCGCCACCGACCCCGCCGTGCTCGACGCGACGCAGGCCATCGGGGTCGGAGTAGCGGACGGGGTTGTTGCCGGCGTACGAGTAGCCGTTCAGGCTCTGCGGATCGCCGTAGTCGACGAGGGGGTCGACGGAGAGGAACCGGCCGGTGGCGGGGTCGTACTCGCGGGCCCCGAGGTGGGTGTAACCCGTCGGGTCGAGGGTTCCGCCGACGAAGCCCTTGTCGTCCGGCCAGGTGCCCGGCGGTGCGCCTCGGTTCTCGCCGAACGGGGTCATCCGCCGCCGGGTGACGCTCAGGTCGCCGGAGTTGATGGCCAACTGGGTGGTGCCGTGGTGGTTGGCAGCCATCCAGGTGAGGCCGTCGGTGGTGGTGCGTACCGCGTTCGGGTAGTAGCGGGTGGCGGTGACCTGCCCGGTGGTGTGGCTCAGCCGGTACTCGGTCTCCCCGAGGTAGAGGATCTTCTCGGTCCCCGGGTTGTCGACGATGAGCCGCCCACCGTCGGCGTCGTACAGGTAGGTGTGGACGGTGGTGCCGTTGGTGAGCTGCGCGAGCAGGCCCTCGGCGTCGTAGGTCAGGGTCTGGTTGGGCGTGCCACCGCCGGTACGGGTGGCCTGGAAGCCGCCGTTGTCGTAGGTGTAGCTGGTCGTGGGTCCGCCGCCGCTGGTGGTGATGCTGGTGACGGCATGCGGGCGGGCCGACCCCGGGGTGGGGTAGGTGTACGTGCGGGTGGTGTCGCCGCTGCCGCTGTGCCGGGTGTCGGTGGTCCGGTTGCCCGCGGCGTCGTAGGTGTAGGAGTGCCAGTAGGCGTCCGCCCCGCCGACGATCGCCTGGCTGGGGGTGGCCTGGCAGGTGCCGGCGGTGGTGGTCCACGCCTCGGTCAGGCGCTGGAGATAGTCGTAGCCGAAGCACTGGTTGGCCACGACCGTCGAGCCGCTGGTCTCGGCGATGCCGGTGACGTTGCCGTCGGCGTCGTAGCTGTACTGCTCGGTGAGCTTCTCATCCCAGCTGTCCGGGGTGGTCTGGTTCTCGGTGTGCACCTCGGACTTGGTGAGCCGGCCGGTGGCGTCCTCGATCGTGGTGGTGATCCGGGCTCGTTTGGTGCCGCTGCCGAGAGTCTGCTGCTTGGGCGCGCCGTGCCAGTGGTACTGCGCGCTGGCCAGGTAGGTGTCCAGGCCGCTCACCCCGGCCAGGTAGCCCTGGTCGGTGTAGCTGCCGGTCACCGTCTCCGCCGGCAGGCCGCCCTTCGCGGGCAGCGTGGTGGTGGCGAGGGTGCCGTCCGGGTGGTAGCCGTAGCCGGTGGTGTACGTGCCGGCGAGCAGACCCTGGCTGGCCGGGATCGTGTCGGTGACCCCGGTCGGCTGGTACAGGTCGGTGTAGCCGGCGATCTGGCGGACGTAGGTGCCGGAGGTGTGGTGCCGCGTCGCCGAGGTCGGGTAGCCCTTGGCGATGGTGTCGTACAGCCAGGAGGCACGCCGGGCACCGGTGGCGTTGTCGTCCCGCAGCTCGACGAGTCGACCCAGCGGGTCGTAGGTGCGGTGCAGCACCTCACCACGGCCGTCCGTCGAGGTGACGAGCTGGTCGTTGGCGTCGTACCCGAAGGTCTGGTCACCGGCGTCGGGATCGTCGGTCGCGATCAGGCGACCGAGCCGGTCGTAGGTGTGGGTCCAGGCGCAGTCGACCAGCTGACCCTGCGACGGCGGCCAGACTCGTGGCCGGTGCTCGGCCGGACGCCAGCCCCAGACGACGAAGCGCCCCCGCCGGCCAGGGCTTGTCGACGGCCGAGCGGGGGCGCTGGTGCCCCTTCTGGGTCAGGAGTGGTCGGGACGGGACGGCCGCAGGGCTCAGGAGGGCACGTACAGCATCCGGCTGGTCGTGTCGGGTCGGGTGTTGAAGACCACGCCCGGGGTGGCGTCGGCGATCACCTGGGCGTGCACCTGCGCCGGGGTCCAGGACGGGTTCGCGGCGAGGATCAACGCGGCGGCACCGGCCACGTGCGGCGCGGCCATCGAGGTGCCGGTCTTCGTCGTCCACGCGGTGTCGGTGGTGTGGCCGGCGGAGACGATGCTCTGGCCGGGCGCGAACAGGTCCACGCACGGGCCGTGGTTGCTCAGCCAGGCCGCCCCGTCGTCCGGCCAGGTGGACCCGACGGTGAGCACCGCCGGAATGAAGGCCGGCGTCTTCACGCAGGCGTCCCCGCCGTCGTTGCCGGCGGACGCGACCACGGTCACGCCCGAGTTGATCAGGCCGGTGGTCGCGGCCTCGTACGCACCGGGGTTGAGCGTGGTCGAGTTGCCGAAGCTCATGTTCGCCACGGCGGGGTGCTGCGCGTTCGCGGTGACCCAGTCGATCGCCTGGGTGGTCGTGGCGATGCTGCCGGTGGCATCGCACGCCCAGACGCGTACCGCGACCAGGGTGACGCTCTTGGCCACCCCGTACGTCGTGCCGCCCAGGGTGCCGGCGACGTGGCTGCCGTGCCCGTAGCAGTCGTCGGCGGTCCCACCGTCCACCACGTCGATGCCGTTGACGACCCGGGTGCCGAAGTCCTGGTGGGTGAGTCGGATGCCGGAGTCGATGACGTACGCGTGCACGCCCTGGCCGCCCGAGGACGGGTAGGTGAACGTGTTGTTCAACGGCAGACTGGTCTGGTCCACCCGGTCCAGCCCCCAGGACGGTGGGTTCGGCTGGGTGCCCAGCGTCGTGACGGGCGCGGCCGTGACGGTGTCGTCCAGTCGCGTCCGGCGGTTCTGCTCCACGAAGGCCACCGACTCGTCGGCGGCGATGCGCCGGGCCGTGGCCTCACTGGACCGGATCGTGAAGCCCCGCAGCGCGGCGCTGTACCGGTGACCCACCAGCGCGCCGTACCGGTCGGCGAAGGTCCTCGCCGACCGGTCCACCGCGTCCCGAGCCGCCCGCCGAACCGGCGCGGACAGGGTGCCGCGCGGCATCCGGCCGTCCGGGATCAGGATGCCGCTGTCCCGGAGCACGATGCTGTCCTTCAGCACCACGATGTAGCTGCCCGGGATGGCGTTCGACGCACGGACGCCGAGGATCGTCACCGGCTCGGCCGCCGCCGGTGCGCCGACGCCGACCAGCGACGCCGTCCCGACCGCGACGGCCAGGGCCAGCGCGCCGAGGCGACGTGCGCTGCCGTACCGGCGCGGGTTGACCTGTGGTGTCCGCATGTCCTGCCTTCCCGATCGATCCTCGTTGCGGTCCCCGCTGTCCCGCAGCCGGAAAGAGGAATCGATCAGTAGCGATGCTATGCGGTGTCGGGTCGCGATGGGCGAGCCCCGCCAACCGGCTGTGAGCAAGTCGTCACGGCTGCGCCGTCCGTGTCGATTTGATCACGGAGTGCGATATATATTGACCGCAATCGCTGACAGATTGGGGTGTTTGTCGTGAGAGTCCGTTCGATGATCGTGGCAGCGACGGCGATCGGTGTCGCGGTGACCGGGGCCGGCGCGGCGGCGCTCGCCGACCCGGCGCAGCAGGTGCCACAGCCGAGCGCCACGGCCCAGGCCCTCGGCGACTTCGACTTCACCCGCCCCCAGGTCGTCGCCAGCAACCTGACGGTTCCGTGGGGGATGGACTTCCTTCCCGACGGCTCCGCCCTGGTGGCACTGCGGAACTCGGGTCAGGTGATCCGGGTACGGCCCGGTCAGGCACCCACGCCGGTGACCCAGATCGCCGGGGTGGCTCCCGGTGGCGAGGGCGGGCTGCTCGGCCTCGCGGTCTCCCCCACGCACGCCCAGGACGGCTACGTCTACGTCTACCTCACCACCTCGACCGACAACCGGATCGTCCGCTTCCGGCTCACCACCCCGCAGACCCAGCAGCCGATCCTCACCGGACTGGCCCGGGCCAGCATCCACAACGGTGGCCGGATCGCCTTCGGCCCGGACGGGATGCTCTACGCCGGAGTCGGCGACGCGGGGCAGACCTCCACCTCCCAGAACCCGCAGAGCCGCAACGGCAAGATCCTGCGGATGCGCCCGGACGGTTCGGTCCCCTCGGACAACCCGTTCCCCGGTTCCCTGGTCTACAGCCTCGGCCACCGCAACGTGCAGGGTCTGGCCTGGGACGCCCAGGGGCGGCTCCTCGCCACCGAGTTCGGGCAGAACACCTGGGACGAGGTCAACGTGATCGTCCCGGCCGGCAACTACGGCTGGCCGATCGTCGAGGGCCGGGCCAACGACCCCCGGTTCCGTGACCCACTGCTGGTCTGGTCGACCTCGCAGGCGTCCCCGAGCGGCGCGGCGGTCGCCGGCAACCGGCTGTTCGTGGCCGCACTGCGCGGGACCCGGCTGTGGACCGTCCCGCTGAGCACCTCCGGTGGCGCGGGCACGCCGGTGGCCGAACTGTTCGGCACGTACGGCCGGCTGCGCACCGTGGAGTACGGGCCGGACGGCTGGCTCTGGGTCACCACCAGCAACCGCGACGGGCGCGGCTCCCCGGCGGCGACCGACGACCGCATCCTGCGCTTCCCGCCGCGTACGTCGTGAGCCGGCGGGGACGCCGCACCGTCCACGACGTCAGCCGGCGCGGCGCAGGCGTCCCAGCATCCCGTTGAGGTCCTGGACGAAGAGGTCGTGGCGGAAGAAGTGCCCGCCGGGCGCTTCCCGCCACTCGTGCGGGATGCCGGCCCGGCCCAGTGCGGCCCGGAACTCCCGCTGACCGGCGAGGACCTGCGTCTCGTTGACGTAGTCGAACCAGTTGACCGGGTCGGGTGAGGTGCCGGCAACCAGGAAGATGCGCTTGTTGCGGTAGCTCTCGATGCGCTGGACGGGGTTGTCCGCGGTGACCCGGGCCTCGTCCCAGAAGGGCGCGCCGTAGACGGTGCCACCGCCGAGGTCCAGCGCGGCCGAGGTGGTGTTGGCCCAGTGCACGACGAGGCCGAAGTCGCGGCGCAGGCTGGCCGGACCGGAGTGGGAGCT
Source organism: Micromonospora sagamiensis (assembly GCF_014680085.1). Lineage (NCBI taxonomy): Bacteria > Bacillati > Actinomycetota > Actinomycetes > Micromonosporales > Micromonosporaceae > Micromonospora > Micromonospora sagamiensis. The sequence goes on from NZ_AP023438.1 coordinate 530,797, forward strand.
GACCGAGCAGAAGTGCCCGTAGTACTTCGCGGTGTACTTCAGGGCACCGAACCCGCCCATCGAGAAGCCGGCCACGGCCCGGCCGTTGTACTCCGGGAACGTCCGGAAGTTCGACTCGATCCACGGCAGCAGCTGGGCGATGTGGAACGTCTCCCAGTTGCGCGGGCCGGTGTTGCTGTGCACCGGGTTCGAGTACCAGCCGGTCGACGCGTCCGGCATGACGACGATGATCTCCCGACCGGCGGTCAGGTTGATGATGTTCTCGTGCATGTGGAACGTCCGGAAGTCGGCGTTCCCGCCGTGCAGCAGGTAGAGCACCGGGTAGCGCTTGCCACTGGTGTGGTAGCCGTCCGGCAGGAGGACGTTGACCGCCGGGTCCCAGGCGATGGCGTCGGTGGCGAACCGGTAGTACTGCAACCGGCCACCGTTCTCGTTGCGGTCGACGATGCGCAGGCCGTGGCCGTCCCCTGCGGCATTCGCCACGGACGAGCCCAGGAAGGGCCCGGCGAGCGCTCCGGCGGCGGTCATCCCCGCCGCGCCCGCCAGGAGTCGACGGCGGTTCACCCGCCGGTGGGCGACACTGTCGTTGTTCATGGATCCCTCCCTGGATCTGACGGCCCCCGCCGCGTGACCCGACCCGGCCGGCATCCCAAGCTCCGGAGCAGGCCGGTCGCACCCGCCGTCGGCCACGTGGACCCGGCAACCGGGCGAACAATCAGCGACGCCAATCGATAGGTTGCTGAAACGTACGGCGCGCTGGGCGACACCGTCAACCCAACCCACCCCGGGACCCGGTCGGAGCGACCGTTCCACTGACGACGGACGAGAACCCGACAGCCATACTGTCACCCGGGTGCCGTAACTTGTCGATCACGATCTCCGGGGAGGACGACCGACATGATGGGACCGTCGCACGCGCTGTCCGGCGCGGCGGTGTGGCTGAGCGGCTCGTTGGCGCTGGAGCACTTCGCCGGCTACGAGCAGTCCACCCTGGCGCTCGCCGTCGGCACGGCGGTCTGCGCGGGCGGTGCCCTCTTCCCCGACCTCGACCTCTCCGGCAAGGTGACCCGTAACCAGGGCGGCGCGACCGTCGCCCGCACCTTCGGGGTCTTCTCGCTCTTCGTGGCCGAGGTGATCGAGAAGCTGTCGCTCGGCGTCTACTACGCCACCAAGCTCAGCCGCGACCCGAAACGCAGCAACGGGCACCGGACGCTGACCCACACCCTCCCGTTCACCGTGCTGGTCGGCTGGGGCACCACCGCCCTCTGCACCGCGTACGGCAAGTGGGCCGTGGTCGGCATCCTGTTCTTCATGATCGGTCTGGCGCTGCGCGGCCTGTTCGACCGGTGGGCGGAGCGGGCCGGCTGGGTGATCGTCACGCTGACCTCGGCCGCCGCCGCCTGGTACACCTTCGCCAACCTGCCCGGCGACCGGGGGTACCCGCTGATCGGCCTCGCCGTCGGGGTCGGCTGCTTCGTGCACATCCTCGGCGACATGGTCACCAAGGCCGGGGTGCCGATCCTCTGGCCCATCCCGATCAAGCGCCGGATGTGGACGATGATCGGCCTGCCCAACGGCATCGCGCTGCGCGCCGGCAGCAAGACCGAGGTCGTGGTGGTCCGCTCGGTGCTCACCGTGATCTCCGTCCTCGCCGCCATCGGCCTGGTCGCCCCCTCGGTGCTGGACCGCTTCACCACCGAGGTCTGAGCCGGAGACCGCTTCAGCGGCCGCCGATCCCTTGATTCCTGTCGAACGAACACGCGCTGCTTGCATCTTGGTTAGATGACTGTCAAGCTAGGCGCATGTCGGCTCCTTCCGTGCGCGAGACCACGGTGACGCGGGACTGCTGCCCCCCACTGGGGGCACAGGCGCTCGCCCCGCAGGTCGCCGGTGAACTCGCCCCCCTGTTCAAGGCGCTCGGCGATCCGGTCCGGCTCCGCCTGCTGTCGCTGATCGCCTCGACCCCGGAGATCTGCGTCTGCGACCTGACCGGCGCGTTCGACGTCACCAGCGCGACCATCTCGCATCACCTGCGGGTGCTCCGCGAGGCCGGCATGGTCGACACCGAGCGGCGCGGCACCTGGGTCCACTACCGGGTCCGCCGGGAAGCACTCGCCCTGCTGGGCAACCTGCTCACCGGCGCCGCGCCGACGCCGACCCCCTCCGGCGTTCCCGGCCCCTTCCCGGCGGACGACAGCCGTCCACCCGCAGATCAGGCTACGCTGATATCAGCCAACCCTGATGTCGTGCGACTGCTGGCCGACCCGCTGCGGGCGCGGATCGTGCAGATCCTCGCCGACGGTCCGGCCACCACCTCGCAGCTGGTTGCCGACACCGATGCCAAGCAGCCGAACGTGTCCGGGCACCTCAGGCAACTGCGCGAGGCCGGTGTCGTGGTCGCCGAGCCGCGCGGCCGGTTCACCTACTACCGGCTCGTCCCCGAAGCCCTCCAGGGCGCCGCCCTGCACCTCGCCGACCTCGCCGCCCACGCCCGGGCCACCTCCGACACCCTCAGGACCTGCTGACATGACCCACACCGCGACCACCAGCGGCGACGCGCCACCGGCCGTCGTCGCGCGCCTGTCCCGCCTGGACCGGTTCCTGCCCCTGTGGATCGGCCTGGCCATGGCCGCCGGGCTGCTGCTCGGCCGGCTCGTGCCCGGTCTGGACACCGCGCTGGAGGCGGTGGCGATCGGCGGCATCTCCCTGCCCATCGCCATCGGCCTGCTGATCATGATGTACCCGGTCCTCGCCAAGGTCCGCTACGACCGGCTCGACACGGTGACCGGCGACCGGCGTCTGCTCCTGTCGTCGCTGCTGCTCAACTGGGTGCTCGGCCCGGCCGTCATGTTCGCCCTCGCCTGGATCTTCCTGGCCGACCACGCCGAGTACCGCACCGGCCTGATCATCGTCGGGCTCGCCCGCTGCATCGCCATGGTCATCATCTGGAACGACCTGGCCTGCGGCGACCGGGAGGCCGCCGCCGTCCTCGTCGCGCTCAACTCGGTGTTCCAGGTCCTCGCGTTCGGCCTGCTCGGCTGGTTCTACCTCTCGGTGCTGCCGGGCTGGCTCCACCTCGACGGTGCCCGGCTGGAGGTCTCCGGCTGGGAGATCGCCGGCAACGTGCTGGTCTTCCTGGGCGTCCCCCTACTGGCCGGCTACCTGACCCGTCGCCTCGGCGAACACGCCCGGGGCCGCGCCTGGTACGAGTCGTCGCTCCTGCCGAGGATCGGCCCGGTCGCCCTCTACGGCCTGCTGTTCACCATCGTCATCCTGTTCGCGCTCCAGGGCGACGCCATCGCCGACCGGCCGTGGGACGTCGCGCTGATCGCGGTGCCACTGCTCGCCTACTTCGCGATCATGTGGGCCGGCTCCTACGCCCTCGGCCGCGCCATCGGCCTGGGTTACGAGCGCACCACCACGCTCGCGTTCACCGCCGCCGGCAACAACTTCGAACTCGCCATCGCCGTGGCGATCGGGACCTTCGGCGTGACCAGCGGCCAGGCCCTCGCCGGGGTGGTCGGCCCGCTCATCGAGGTCCCCGTGCTCGTCGCGCTCGTGTACGTCAGCCTCGCCCTGCGCGAGCGCCTCTTCCCCGCCACCAACCGATAGGGAGCCCCGGTGTCCGACAAGCCCAGCGTCCTGTTCGTCTGCGTCCACAACGCCGGCCGTTCCCAGATGGCCGCCGGATGGTTGCGCCACCTCGCCGGGGACCGCGTCGAGGTGCGCTCCGCCGGGTCCGCCCCCGCCGACCGGATCAACCCCGCCGCCGTCGAGGCCATGCGCGAGGTCGGCATCGACATCACCGACCAGAAGCCCAAACTGCTCGGGTACGACACCGTGGAGTCCTCCGACGTCGTCATCACGATGGGCTGCGGCGACGTCTGCCCGGTCTTCCCGGGCAAGCGCTACGAGGACTGGAAGCTCGACGACCCCGCCGGCAGGGGCGTCGACGCCGTCCGTCCGATCCGCGACGGGATCAGGGCCCGCGTCGAGGAATTGCTTGCCGGCCTGCTCCCGGCCGACCGACGGTGACGGCTACCCCGCTCAGGCCGGGCAGCCGCAGCTGGCCCGGATCACCATCTCGGTGTCGAGCTGCACCGTAGCCGGGGTCCGCGCTCCACCGATCTGCTCGAAGAGCAGCCGCGCGGCGGCCGCCCCCAGCTCACGCATCGGCTGACGCACCGTGGTCAGGCGCGGCGACAGGTGGGCGGCGAGGGTCACGTCGTCCCAGCCGGTGACCGCGAGGTCCCCGGGGACGGTCCGCCCGACCTCGGCGGCGGCCCGGTAGACCCCGGAGGCGAGTTCGTCGTTGGCGCAGAACACGGCGTCCACCTCCGGGTCACGGAGGACATCCAGGCCCGCCCGGTAGCCGCTCTCCGCTTCGAGGCGCTCGCAGGCGACCGGTCCGGCGGTCAGCGGCACGCCCGCCACGGCGTGCGCCCGGCCGAACCCGGTCCACCGTTCCTGCACGTCCGGGGTGCCCTCCGGGTCGCCGACGAAGCGCAGCCGACGCCGCCCGTGGTCGAGCAGGTGCCGGGTCAGCGCCTCCGCCGCCTGGACGTTTTCGCAGCTCACCGTGGTGACCGCGGGCAACGCCGGCCGGGCCAGCAGCACCACCGGCACCTGCGCGACCACCTCGTGCAGGGTCGGCTCCGGGACGCTCTCGCCCATGACGACCAACCCGTCGATCCGGGACGCGAGATCACGCACCAGGCGCTCGGAGGCGGCCCGGCCGTGGGTGGCCAGCACCATGACCACGCTGTCCCGCCCGACCACCTCCGACTCGAACCCCGCGACCACCTGGGCGTAGTAGGGACCGGCGAGGTCGGGCATGATGATCGCCACCGCGTCGTGCGCCTCCCCGGCCAGGGTCTGCGCGGCCCGGCTCGGCCACCAGTTCAGGGCCCGGGCGGCGGCCAGCACCCGTCGCCGGGTCTCCGGTGCCACCGGCTCGTCGGCGCGCAGGGCACGGGAGACCGTGGCGATCGACACTCCCGCCCGCTCCGCCACCTGGTAGACCGTCGGGCGACGGCGGTGCGGGCCGTCCGCCCGTCCGACCGCCTCGTTCTCCGGTTTCGTCACCCAGCACTCCGGTTCGTCGCACACTCCCGTCGTCCAGGCTACGGCGTCCGGCCAGGTCCGCCCCGGTCACGGTGGCCGCCGGACCAGCCGCCGGCGCGGCGGTCACCGGGACCGGGGAGCCGTCGCCGTACGTTCAGTCGAGCGGCACGAGTTCCAGCAGCGAGAAACCCGGCATGGGCAGGGGGAAGGCCCATTCGAGGACACCCCCGGCCGGACGTGTCTCGGTGTCCGGTTCGTACCGGTCGAGGCCGTCGGCCGCCCGCAGCAGCGACCACTGGACGTCGTCGGGCCAGTCCCCGCCGCCGAGTCGCGCCCAGATCGCCTCGATGTTGGAGTGGGTGGCGTCGACCCGCCGGTGCGTCACCCGGTACGGCCGGTCGGCCAGCCCACCGACGTCGACGTGTACGTCCCGGTCCAGCACCGGCGCCCCGCCCGCCTTCGACTGGTCCAGCGTGCCGTTCCAGACCAGCACGTGCACCCGGCCGTCGGGGTGCCGGGCCGCCCACGACTCGACCAGGGAGCCCGCCCCGTCGCCGTCGACGGTCACCGGCAACTGGTCGTCGCCGAGCCGGTCGAGCGCGGCCAGCGCCCAGAACCGGGGCTTGCGGAGATTACCTACGGTCAGCAGGCCGAAGCCGCCGTGGAACAGGCGGGGCGGCCGGCCCAGCTCCTCGAAGTGGTCGGAGACCACCCAGTAGGCCAGCGCCTCGATCCGGCCGGCGGCCGAGCGCATGCCCCGCAGCAGGAACGTCGCGGCGAACACCCCGTCGGTGACCGGGTTGAAGTGGGTCGGGGTGATGCCCCACTCCGTCCAGAGCAGCTCCAGGTCGGGCCGGCCGGCGGCCACGCAGAGCGGGCGCAGGTCCAGCGGCGGGCTGCCGTAGGTGTGGGTGGAGAGGAAGTCGATCGGGGCGCCGGTACGGGCGACGTGCTCCAGCAGCGCGCCGTTCCACGCGGCGGCGGCCGACCCGGGGCCGCCGACCCGCAGTGCGGCGTCGACGTCCCGTACGGCACGGGCGGACACCTCGTACAGGCGCAGGTACTCCTCCCGGGTGCCGGCCCAGAACACCTCCAGGTTCGCCTCGTTCCACACCTCGAACTCCCAGCGGCGGACCTCGGCCAGCCCGTACCGGTCGACCAGGTGCGTGACGAGGGCGCGGACCAGGTCCGCCCAGCGGTCCCAGTCCCGGGGCGGGGAGATGATCGCGCCGTAGGCGAACACCGTCCTGGCCGGGTCGCGGGCCAGGTCGGCCGGCATGAAGGACAGCTCCACGACCGGACGCAGGTCGAGGCCGAGCAGTGCGTCGTAGATCTCGTCGACGCGGGAGAAGTCGTACACCGGCTCGCCGTCGACCTCCCGGTAGACCCCGACGTCGTCGTGCAGGATGGCGTGCGCGCGGACCGACCCGACGCCCAGTTCCCGGCGCGCGATCGACAGGGCCTCGGCGAACTCCACGCCGATCGGCCGTCCACCGGTGGTGTCGGCGCAGCGCAGGTGGCTGAGGCGTTCGGAGCCGATCATGCGTCGCCACGGGCGGTGCACCGGTCCGTCGGAGCCGGCGGCGTCGACGGTGACCCGGACGGCGGCCGGGCCCTCGGGGGTCGACGCCCCGGCGACGCCGGCTCCCGGCTGCCCGCACACGTCCACGTCGGCGAGCGCGGCCACCGCGTAGTGGTAGGTGCGGCCCGGCTCACCGGTGGTGTCCGCGTACGGCGGGTGCGGCACCGCCAGCACGTCACCGCCCTGGTGGTCCAGGGGCAGGTACGGCCCGTCCGGCCGGTCCGACCGGTGGACGAGGTAGCCGACCGCGCCGGGGACCGGCTCCCAGTCGAGGGTGACCTGCCCCCGCCCACCGGTGGCGCGCAGCCCGGTCGGCGGCGGCAGCGGGTCCCGGTCGCCACCGCCCTGCCGGCGCAGGCCGATGCGGGCCGCCCAGTCGGCGCGGGCGTTCCCGGCCGTCATGGCCACCTGCTCGTTGCCCATCCTCGTCCTCTCCCTCGTGGTGGTGTGCCGTCAGCCCCGGATGCGTCCCCCCTCGGGTGGCGGTCACCCGGCCGGTACGGCGAACTCCTCGATCCCGAGCAGCGGGCGGAGCCGTTCGGTCGCCAGGCCGTGGGCGAACCGACGCCGCAGCACGTCCCCGGCGAGCAGGTTGCCCAACGCGCCCAGCAGCATGCCCTGGTCCAGGGCGAGGTGCCGGTGGGCGACGGCGCCGCTGCGCACCGCCACCGCGTCGTGGAAGCCGCCGGGGCCGTAGCAGTCGAAGTCGGCGCGGAGCCGGGCCAGCTGGTCCACCGCCTCACCCGGCGCGTACGGCAGGGCGAGGAAGACCGCGTGCGGGGTCACCACGCCGTCGCCGTAGCCGGCCGGGAGCGGTTCGGCGTCACGGCACCCGTCGAACCCGAGGTTGACCCGGGTGCGCTCCTGGTCGCTGGGGTAGCCGTCGGGGTCCAGGCCCATCGGGTCGACGCCGTACTCCCGGTAGCCGCCGGCCGGGTTCGACGACGGCGAGAAGCCCCAGTGCCCGTACCGGGCCTCGTGCAGGCCGTGGTCGATCTGCCCCTGGACGAACACCGGGTGGTTGCGGCCCCAGCTGTCCGGGGCCCACCGGGCCTCCGGCACGAGCAGGTCCGGCATCAGCGCCTCGAACATGGAGCCGCCCCAGCTCGGCACGTACTGCCGCCCCCGGTGCCGGTACGCGCCCTCGAAGACCCGGATGCCGAGCAGCTCGCGGTACTCGCCGACCGGCTTCATCTCCTGCCACGACCAGTCGCAGTTCGGCTCGAAGGTGCGCCACATGGCGAAGTAGTGCTCGCGGGGCACCTGGCCGAGCGCGATCGCGACGTAGCTGCCGATCCGGGTCTCGCTGTTGAGCGTGCCGTAGTGGTGGCCGGTGTACCAGACGTTCGGGCCCCGCCCCCGGTAGTTGTCCTCGACCCCGCCGTTCGGCGGGCGTTCCGGCCAGAAGCCACCGCGCAGCAGGCCGGCGCCGAAGTCGGCGCCCCGGGCGTTCGCGTCGTAGTAGAAGCCGAAGTCCATCCCGGCGAGGAGCCGCCCGGCCGACGCGCGCAGCGCCGGGTCGTCGTTGCCGGCGACGATCAGCGCGGCGGCGAGCCAGGCGTTGTCCACGCTGGACAGGAAGGGGTGCACGGTCGAGCCGTCCACCGGCCAGGTGCGCAGCAGCTGCCCGGTGGCCGGGTCGTACCAGTTGTAGAACATCCCGGAGTACGGGTGCCGTTCCAGGCGGGTCAGCGCCTCCAGCGCGGCGCGGACCCGACGCCGGGTCTCGCCCCGGGAGACCAGGCCCAACTCGCGGGCGACGACCGCCGACCAGATCAGGCAGCCGATGTTGGTCGGCGAGGTGTACCGGGACCGGCTGGTGGCGCTGAGGTCGGCGTCGACGTTGTCCGCCGGCAGCCCGGTGCCGGGGTCGACCATGGCGGTCATCGAACGCCAGGTGTCCTCGGCGTACCGCAGCAGCAGCCGTCGGGTCGGGTCCGCGAGCGGCGGGGCGGGAACCCCGGCGGGGGTGCCGGCGCGGGCGGCAGCCGGGGTGAGCAGCGCCGCCGGCACTCCGGCCGCCAGCGTCAGTACGGACCTGCGTCTCATCGCGAACCTCCGCTCAAGGGGGGTACGGGGTCATTTCAGGCCGGTGGTGGCGATGCCCCGCACGAAGTGGCGTTGCAGGACCAGGAACACGAGCAGGACCGGCAGCACCACCACGACCGAGCCGGCCAGCAGCAGGCCGTACCGGGACTGGTTCTGCCCGACGCTGTAGAGGGCCAGGGCGACCGGCAGCGTGTACTTGTCCTCCGTGGTCGCCACCGCGAGCGGCCAGAGGAAGTTGTTCCACGAGCCGAGGAAGGTCAGGATGCCGACGGTGGCCATCGGGGCTCCGGAGAGCGGCAGCACGATCCGCCAGAAGACGCGCCACTCGGAGGCGCCGTCGATCCGGGCCGCCTCGAGCAGGTCGTCCGGGATGGAGAGCATGAACTGCCGCATCAGGAAGACGTTGATGGCCTGGGCGATGTTCGGCAGCACCAGTCCGGCGTACGTGTTGACCATGCCGAGGTTGCTGACCAGGACGAAGACCGGGATGAACCACACCACCGGCGGGACCATGACGGTGCCGACCACGGCGGCGAAGAGCCCGCCCCGGCCCCGGAAGGGGAGCTTGGCCAGGGCGTAGCCGGTGGCCGCGCAGATGAGCACGTTGCCGACGGTCACCCCGACGGCGACCAGCGCCGAGTTGGCGAAGTACTGCGGGAAGTCGAGCCGGCTGAACAGCTCCCGGTAGTTCGCCAGGGTCGCCGCCTCCGGCCACCAGGTCGGGGGCACCCGGCGGACCTCGGCCTCGGGCTTGAACGACGAGACGAGCATCCAGACGAACGGGCCGATCATGAGCAGCAGTCCGCCCCCGAGGAGCAGGTGCAGCAGGCCCGCCACGAGCCGGTCCCGACGCCGGCCCGGACGCGGGACGGACGCCGCCGGCGCGGGGGTGCGCCGCCGTCGGTGCGGGGCGTACGTGGGCAGGGCCACCGTTCCTCCTCACCCGTCGCTTCGCAGCAGGCGGAACCAGCCCACGCCGAGCACCGCGACGGCGAGGAAGAGCACGTAGCTCATCGCGGAGGCGTAGCCGTAGTTGCCGAAGCCGAACTGGCTGTAGACGTACTGGGAGACCGAGAGGGTCGAGTGCAGCGGACCACCCCGGGTCATCACGAAGGGTTCCTCGAAGACGAGCATCAGGCCGACGGTCCCGATGACCGCGGAGAGCAGCAGCGTGGGCCGCAGCGACGGCAGGGTGATGTGGCGGAACTGCTGCCAGGTGCTGGCCCCGTCGAGCCGGGCGGCCTCGTACAGGTGGGCGGGGATGGCCTGGAGGCCGGCGAGGAAGATCACCATCTGGAAGCCCAGGCCCCGCCAGACGATCATCACGATCAGGGCGGGCAGGGCCAGCGTGGTGTCGGCCAGCCAGTTCGGACCGTCCACGCCGACCAGCCCCAGCGCCCCGTTGAGCAGCCCGGAGTCCTGCTGGTAGACGAACCGCCAGACCACCGAGATGGCCACGATGCTGGTGACCACCGGCAGGTAGTAGCCCACCCGGAAGAGCGCGGTGAAGCGGGTCAGGCCGGAGTTGAGCCCGAGCGCCACGGCGAGACCGAGCCCCACGGTCAGCGGCACCCCGGCGAGGACCACCACGGCGGTGTTGCGCACCGCCCGGCCGAAGAGCTCGTCGTCGAGCAGCCGCAGGTAGTTGTCCAGGCCGACCAGCTCCACCGCGAGCGGGTCACGCAGGTCGGCGCTGCGGATGTCGGTGAAGCTCATCGCCAGCGAGACGAGCACCGGGCCGACCATGAAGATCGTGAACGGGATCGCGAACGGCAGTGCGAAGCCCCAGCCGGCGAGGGTCCTGCCGGGCCGTCGCGCGGGTGCCCGCCGCCCGGACGGGGAGCGGACTTTCACGTCAGGACCCCGCGCCGATCGCGGTCGCCTTCCGTTGCATCTCCCGGGCCGCGTCCTGCGGGCTCACGCCGGTCCGGGTGAGGCGCTCGATCTCGCTCTCCAGGCCGGCGGCGACCTGCTCCCAGGTGGCGATCGCCGGGGGCGACTTGGCGTCCTCGAGTTGCGCCCCGAAGGCACGCAGCTGCGGGTCGTCCCGCAGGACCGGGTCCTCCCAGGCCCGCTTCACCGACGGCAGGTCGCTCGCCGTCCGGTACCAGGTGACCTGCACGTCCGGCCGGGACAGGTAGGAGACGAACTTCCAGGCGCCCGCGCGGTTCTTCGCGTCGGAGAAGACGGCGAGGTTGCCGCCGCCGACGAAGGAGGTGGCCGCCTTGCGGCGGGGCATGTGCCAGAGCTGGAAGTTGTCGCCGGCGCCCTGCTCCTTGAGGATGCCGATGTGCCAGGGGCCGGAGACGAAGGCACCGATCTCGCCCTTGACGAACCCGGGTTCCAGGGCACCCTGCGCCAGGTCCTTCGGGGCCAACCCCTCGTCGAAGAAGGACCGGTAGTAGGTGAGCGCCTCGACGGTCTCCGGGCGGTCCAGCGTGAACGCCCCGTCGGCGCGCACGTCCCCGCCGTTCTGCCAGACGAAGGGCAGGACGGCCTGCCAGGAACCGGGGCCGCCCGGCGGGAGGGAGACGGCCCACTTCGCCCCGCCCCGGGTGCGCAGCGCGGTGAGGGCCGACTTCAGCTCCTCCCAGGTGGTCGGCGCGTTGGTGATCCCGGCCCGGGCGGCGACGGCCTTGTTGACGTAGAGCAGCCGGGTCTCGACGTACCACGGAACGCCGTGCGACGTGCCGTCGACGACCGTGGTGTCCCAGGCGCCGGGGAAGAAGGCATCCTTGTCGACCAGGTCGGCCGGGGTCGGGTCCAACCCGCCGGTGCCGGCGAACTCCCCCATCCAGGTGGTGCCGACCAGGCTGACGTCGGGGGTCTGCCGTCCGGCGATCGCGGTGGCGATCTTGTCGTGCGCCCCGTCCCAGGGAATCGGCGTCACCGTGACCTTGGCGTCCGGGTTCTCCTTCATGAAGGCGTCGGCGAGGACGGAGAGCTTCTCGCCCTCGGTGCCCATCGCCCACACCGTGATCTCTCCGGTGGCCGGGCCGTCGCCGATGCTCCGGCCCGGACCCGTCGGGCCGTCACTGTCGTCACGTCCGCAGCCGGCGGCCATCACGACGGCGGCCAGGCCCAGCGCGACCAGGGATCGAGTCCACTTCGCCATTGGTTCGTCCTCCCGGGGGACCGCCCTCGACAGGCGACCCGGACCGGGCCGCGAACTGCGGCGAGAGCGAGGACTGAAAGCGCTTACAGGATTCTGGAATAATGGTAAAAACATCTATCGATGTCAAGACTTGCAATCAGGAAAATCGATGCGGACGGTCGCGGCACCGGGGGCCGGCGACTCCGCTCGGGGCGGCCGGACGTCAGCCTGCGCGGCTGAAGTGCTGGTAGTCGGGGTTGGACCAGACACCACCCCACGACCATCCGACCGCCGCGAAGGCCCGGACGAGCGCGCCGTCCGGCACCGCCATCCCCGGCCGGTACGCGCCCCGGTCGACGTACGCGACGCCGGCCGGTGGGAGCACCCGGTCGCCGAGCAGGTACGGATTCTCCACCGGGTTGACGTCGATCGCCCGCCCGTACGCGTGGGTCGACCAGCTCGCCGCCCCCTCGGTCACCGCGCGGCGGCAGTTGAACCCGGAGGTGTTGTCGGCCGCCATCGACGCGGCGTCGTCCCCGCCGTAGACGTCCACCGGCCGCATCTGCCGGATCGGGAACCGGTGCCGGAAGAGGGCGTCGAAGACGGTGACCACGTCGGCGGCGACCGCCTCGTGCACGACCAGGGTGCCGGTGCGCGGCTGTCCCGCGAAGTCCCATTGGGTCAGCCGGACGAGCCGCAGCCGGTCCGGGGCGACCGGGCAGCCCGGCCGCCAACTGCCCGCCACGTCCGCCCCGGTCACCGGCCGGATCTCGCTGGCGAAGGCGGGTGGGGTGGGCGACGGCGCCGGGGCCGGCGGCGGCCGGCGGGTGCAGGCGGCCACCGTCAGGACGACGACCAGCGGCACCGCCCAGCGGACGGCCTCAGGCACCCATCCGCTGCGGCGGGACGGTGAGGCCGTAGAGCGTCATCAGCTCCGGGGAGTCGACCCGACTGCCGTCGGCCACCGCGTCGCAGGCGATGTCGACGATCAGATCCTTGTGCGCGAGCAGGTACGGCCGCGCGCCGACGTCCGCGCGGGCCAGGGTGGCGATGCCGGGCCAGTGCCGGCGGCCGAAGAGCATCGGGTAGCCGCGCAGCCCGCCGTAGGTCGCGCAGACCAGCACGTCCGGGTACGGCAGGGCGACCACCCGGCGTACCGCCTCGACGGTGAGGCCGGGCATGTCCACCGGGACCACCACGACGGCCTCGATGGCGTCGTCGGTGAGCGCGGCGAGACCGGCCCGGATGGAGGACCCGACCCCGGTCCCCCAGGCCCGGTTGACCACCACCGTCGCCCCGTCCAGGTCGGCGGTCCGGCGCACCTCGTCGGCGGCCGCGCCGAGGACGACCACGGTCGGGGCGCAGCCCGCCTCGGTCATCGTGTCGATCATCCGGTCCACCAGGGGTCGCTTTCCGAGACGCAGCAGCGCCTCGGGTCCACCGATCCGCCGTCCCCCGCCTGCGGCGATGATCATTCCTGCGATTCGCACACCGGGTGCAACGACCGCCCGGGCCGATCGGTGGCGGGGGCGAATAGGATATTTAGTACAACGCAGGCAGGTTGGCCCCTGTCGACCCGCCAGCACCCCCGCCGGGCCCTGGCACTCGCCCACTACAGTCACCGCGTGCACGACGACATCGGCGCAGCCGGACCCGTACCCGCCGCCGGGTACCGGGGTGTCGACTGGCCGAAGGGCGGAGGCGACCCCTTCGACCCCGGCCTGCCCTGGGCCGGCTGGCTGTACTGGGCGCACGGGCAACCCTCGCGGGTGTTCCCCGCCGGCCATCTGCCGGACGGCAGCGAACTCCTCCGCGCCATACCCATGGGCTACACCACCCTCACCCTGCTGGAACGGGCCGCCCTCGTGTCCCGGGGCCGACGGCTGAAGGAGTGGCCGCCCGGGGAACGCCGGACCATCAGCAGGCCGTTCCAGCCGTACCAGCTGATCCTGCCGCCGGCCGGATCAGCCGGACACCTCATGCTGGGCGCGAGCTGGCCGGAGCGGTTCGCCGTCCGCGACGCGGAGCAGCTCTCGGCCCGGACCGGTGGGCCCGTGCTGGTCTGTCGCGTGCTCGACCACCAGAACTGGCACTGACCGCCGGCCCGTCACCACGGCACCCGGCACCCGGCACCCGGCACCCGGCACCCGGCACCCGCCCGACGGTCAGTCGGCGTCGGCGTAGCAGCCGACCACCGACAGGTCCAGGGGAAACCGGACCGGGGTGTCCCCGAACAGCAGCGCCCCCGCCCGGGTGCCGGCGTCGCCCACCGCCCGGACGACAACGTCCGCCTGATCCGCCGGACAGTGCACGACCACCTCGTCGTGCTGGAAGAAGACCAGCTCCGCGTCGGTGCCGGCCAGCGCGGTCCGCAGCATGGCGAGCAGGGTGGACGCCCACTCGGCGGCGGTCGCCTGGATGACGAAGTTGCGGGTGAACCGCCCCCGCGACCGCGCCGCCCGGGCCCGGGGACTCTGCGGGTCACCCCCGGGCTCCTCCCCCGGCCCCTCCTCGGCGAACCCCGTCGACCCGGGCGGCGGGCAGGTCCGGCCCAGCCAGGAGCGGACCAGTCCGCCGGCCTCGCCGGTGCGCGCCGCCGCCTCGACGTACCCGAAGGCGGTGGGATAGTGCCGACGCAGGGCGGCCAGCGCCGGGACCGCCGCCCCGCCGGTCTGCCCGTACATCGCGCCGAGCAGGGCGAGCTTGGCGCGGCCCCGGTCCCCGCCGAAGGCGTCCCGGGCCAGGGCGGCGTAGAGGTCGCCCGCCCCGCCGGCCGCCGCCAGCCGGCGGTCGCCGGAGACCGCGGCGAGCACCCGGGGCTCCAGCTGACCGGCGTCGGCGACCACGAACCGCCAGCCCGGGTCGGCCACCACCGCCCGGCGGATCACCTTCGGGATCTGCAACGCCCCGCCGCCCCGGGTCGCCCAGCGGCCGGAGACCACGCCGCCGGGCACGTACTCGGGGCGGAAGCGGCCGTCGCGTACCCAGGCGTCGCGCCAGGCCCAGCCGTGCGCCGTCCAGATCCGGTAGAGCTCCTTGTATTCCAGGACCAACGGCACCGCCGGATGCTCCACCCCGCGCAGCACCCAGGCCCGGGTGTTCGGCAGGTCGATGCCGGCCCGGGCGAAGGCGCGCAGCAGCTCGGCCGGGGAGTCGGCGTGCAGCTGACGCAGCCCGAACGCGTCGGCGATCCGGGTGGCCAGCTCGGCCAGCCGGCGCGGCGGCCCGCCCACCGGGGACGGCTCGCCGAGCAGCTCGGTGAGGATGGCGTCGTGCACGTCGACCCGCCAGGGCAGGCCGACCGCCGCCATCTCCACCGCGATCAGCGCGCCGGCCGACTCGGCGGCCACCAGCAGCCGGAACCGGCCCGGATGGGTGGTCGCGGCGATCCGGGCGAGCTGGTCGGCGTACACCCGGGTCAACGCCTCGATGCCCGGACCGGGCGGGCCGGACGGCGCGTCGAAGAGCGCGCCCTGGCCGTCGCCGGGCGGCGCGGCCGGGCGCGGCGGCGGATCGGACGGCACCGGCGCTCCGGTCAGCCGGGCCCAGGCCGCCGCCAGCGAGCGCGGCTCGCCCCAGCGGCCGGCGTGGCCGAGCAGCAACGCCTCGGTCAGCTCGACGTCGTGGCAGCGCTCGACCCGAACCCCGGCGCGCCGCAGCACGGGATAGAGCGTCGCGCCGGACGCCCAGACCCAGCGGGGCCGGTCGGTGGCCTCCCGCGCGGCGACGGCGGCGGCGAGGTCGTCGACCGGCTCGGGCGGCCCGGCCGGCTGCCCGTCGGGACGCAGCGGGCACAGCACGCCCCCACCGCCCTCCCCCGCCGTGACCGCGACCAGCACGCCCCCATCCTGCCCCCACCCACCGACACCGGTTTGGTGCCGGCACCTGCCGTGAATGGGATTAGTCAAGATCGATGTTCCGGGAGACGGAGTGGCCAAGCGGTACCGGCGCAGGGCACGGCGGACGCGACCGTGGCCCACCGAGGAGCAACGTCCGGGCCGCGGGGTCCGGACATCCACCGAAGCGACATTGACGGCAGTCAGGATCTGCGACAGCGCACCCCACCGGGTCAAGCGGCCTGGCCGATAGAAGACATCGTCTGCCACCGACAGCACGTCTTCCCAGATACTGGGTTCTCTTGGTCGACGCGGTGGGAGAACAGCTCACTCATGCCCCCGAGAACATCGCGTTGCACTACCGCGTCAACAGGCCAGTACAGCCCTGGGAACGCTGAGGTCTCCGGGCAGCGACCCTCGCTGAGACCACCTCAGCAGACACGGAGGAAACCCATGAAGCTCGTCAGGACCACCGCCGCAACCGTCACCGCCGCCGCCGCGATGATGGCCGGAGCGTTGACCGTGGCGACCCCGGCGTACGCGGCCACCTACGGCGGCGAGTGCGGTTCCGGCTACGGCGTCGTGAACTCCGCCGCGATCGGCACCAAGGGGACCGTGTTCCTCACCTACAGCTCGGCCACCGGCAGGAACTGCGTGGTCGCCAAGCGGAACACCACCGGCTCGGCGGTGCTCGTCGAGGCGGGCCTCGCGATTCACCCGGTCGGGAGCCACTGGACGGCCTACGACGGCGGCTACTACACGTCGTACGCCGGCCCGATCTACCTGTCCGCGGCGGGCAGGTGCGTCGACTGGATGGGCCGCATCAGCGGCACCGAGGGCGGCAAGCGCGGCACCAACTGCGGCTGACGCCGTTCGGCGGCTGGGCCAACCGTCACGTGTCAGGTGGGACCAGACCCGGTTCGGCTGTGGCACGGATGGTGCTGCCTCGACGCCCCGCCCCGTCGATCATGGAGTTGTGGCGCACGATTCGCGGCCATTGCAGTGGTTTGACTGGTGCCCGGACTCCATGATCGACGGGGCAGGCGGGGCGGACGGGGCGGGCGGGGCGGGTCCTACTTGACGGCACCGGCGGTGAGGCCGGACTGGATCTGCCGCTGGAAGAAGGCGTACACGATGATCATGGGCAGGATGGAGAGGGTGAGTGCCGCGAAGAGCGCCGCCCAGTCGGCCTGGTAGCCGGCGGACGTGGAGATGCTGGCGATGCCCTGGGTGAGCACCCACTTGCGGTCCGCCCCCTCGCCCTGCATCAACGCCACCGGCAGCAGGTACTGGTTCCACTGCCCGATGATGTTGAAGATCGCGATGCTGACCAGAGCGGGCCGGGCCATCGGCATCATGACCTGGAAGAACAGTCGGGTGTGCGAGGCGCCGTCCATCATCGCTGCCTCGGCCACCGACTGCGGCAGCGTCTTGAAGAACGCGGCCAGGAAGAACACCGTGAACGGCAGCGAGTACGCGATGTAGACCAGGATCAGCCCGGTGTACGTGTTGAGCAGCCCGAGGTTGTTGACCACCAGGAACAGCGGCACCAGGGCGAGGAAGACCGGGAACGCCAGCCCGGAGACGAACAGGTAGTAGATCACCCGGTTGCCCGGGAACGGGTAGCGGGCCAGTACGTACGCGGCCATCGCACCGAGCAGCATGGTGCCGGCGGTGCTCAGCGTCACCACGAACACGCTGTTGAGGAAGTACCGCCCGACGTTCGCCTCGCTCCACGCGCGGGCGTAGCTGCCGAAGCCGAACTCCCCGGGCAACGCGAACGGGTTGCCGAGGAAGATCTCGGTGTTGCTCTTGAACGAGGCGAGAACCGTCCAGAGCAGCGGGGCGATCACCAGGATCGCCCAGACCAGCAGGGCCAGGTGGCCCAGCCCGGTCAGCAGCCCCACCTCGGAGCGCTGCCGGCGGGTGGCGTTGTGCTTACGGCCCGCCGGGGCGGACCCGGCCGGGGCGGCCGGCGCGCTGGGTGCGATCTCCGTGGTCATCGGTGCCGCCTCTACAGCTCGATCGTGTCACGCTTGCTGACGCGCAGGGTGAGCGCCGCGAACGTGATCGTCAGGAAGAACAGCGCCACGCCCATCGCCGAGGCGTAGCCGAACTGGGAGTAGCTGAACGCGTTGCGGTAGATCTCCATGCCGAGCACGGTGGTGGCCCCGTCCGGGCCACCCTGGTCGACCGAGAGCACCTGCACGATGGCGAACGCGTCGAAGGCGGCGATGCCCAGGTAGACCCAGGCCACCTGGAGGGTGTCCCAGAGCAACGGCAGGGTCACCCGGAAGAACATCGCCGCCCGCCCGGCCCCGTCGATGGTGGCCGCCTCGTAGATGTCCTTCGGCACCGAGGACATGCCGGCGGAGAAGAGCACCACGTAGAAGCCGACCGCCTGCCAGACCAGCACCGCGATGATCGACCAGAGCGCGATGTCCGGATCGGCCATGAAGAGCACCGGGTCGATGCCGACCGCGCCCAGCGCACCGTTGAGCAGGCCGCTGTCGTCCGGGGCGTAGACCCGGCTGAAGATGACCCCGACGATGACCACGGCCAGGACCTGGGGGAAGAAGAACACCACCCGGTAGAACCTCGACCCCCGGACCCCGGTCATCACGCCGCCCCGGCTCCCTCCGCCGACGTTGAGCATGAAGGCGAAGAAGAGCGCGATGGCGATGGTGAGCAGCGGCAGGGCGAGCAACAGGAGCCCGTGGTGCCGGATGGCCTTCCAGAAGACGTCGTCGTCCAGCAGTCGGCTGAAGTTCTCCAGACCGATGAACTCCGGGTTCGCGCTGACCCCGCGCCAGTTGGTGGTCGCGAGGTAGAAGGCCTGGGCGTACGGCCCGAGGACGAAGGTCACGTAGATCGCGACCGGCGCCGCCAGGAAGCCGATGATGAACGGGTACCTGCCATGCCGCATGGTTGTCTCGTCTCCGCTCGCCTCGCTACGCCCGGGTCACCGCTTGAACTTCTCGATCGAGGAGTCCTTCTTCACCGCGTCGGCGGCCTTCTGCATCCGGTCGCAGAACTTCTGCGCGGAGCCCCCGGAGAACATCAGCTCGTTGGTGGCGGCGCGGGCCTCGTCGTCGAGCTTCTTGTACCAGGTGTCGAAGCGGTAGCTGAAGTAGTCCTTGCCGGCGGCGCCGAGCATGGCGTTGCCGCTGGTCAGGCCGGGTGAGATGTCGAGGCCGTCGACGGCGCCCTGGACCACGGTGAGCACCTTGGTCAGCTCGGTGAAGCCCTTGGCCCCGGCCTTGGAGAGCATGTGCCGCAGGTACTCCATGCCACCGCGCGGGTTCTTGCCCTTGGCGGGCACGAAGTACATCTCGCCGGCCGCCGCGTAGATCGCGGTCTGCGGCAGCGCGTCGGAGGCGGTCACGCTCGGCACCGGCATCACCGCGTACTTGAAGCCGGGCGGGGTGTCCTTGGCCTGCTCGTTCTCCAGCCAGGACCCGCTCGGGTAGAAGGCGACCTTGCCCTGGTTCTGCTGGAGCTGGACCTCGGTGTGCTTCAGGCCGAGGTGCGCCTTGTTGCCGTACTTCGCGCCGATCTCGGCCCACGCGGCAGCGGCCTGCTTGACCGGCTCGGCCTGCCAGGCGCCGTCCTCCAGGTTGTCGATGTTCTTGAGGACGTCCGGCCCGCCGATCTTGGCAGCGCTGGTGAGCAGGACCAGGTACTGGTAGTAGGCGGCGTTCGCCCCGGCGTACGAGTACGGGGTGATCCCGGCGGCCTTGATCTTGTCGCAGAGAGCGGTGAAGTCCGCCCAGGTCTTCGGCGCGGTCCAGCCGTTCTTCTCGAACAGGGCGGCGTCGTACCAGAGTCCGAAGACGGTGAAGGCGTAGTTCAGCACGAACGGCTTGCCGTTGAAGGTGCCCTGCTCGACGGTGCCGGGGACGAGCAGGTCCCGCACCTTCTTCGACGGGTCGTCCAGCGACGGGGCGTCGAAGAGATCGGTGAGGTCCTGCACCTGGCCGGCCTGCACCAGCGCGCCCTGGTCGAGCAGCTTGGAGCCGGCGTTGTTGACCATGTCCGGCGGGGTGTTGCTGGTAAACCGGGGCTGGAGGACGGTGCCGACCTCCTCGGTGGCCGAGTGCTTCACCTCCGCCTTCGGGAACGCCTTCTTGTACGACGGGATGTGCACGTCGGTGGCGTACTTGGTGCCCAGTCCGCCGTTGAAGATGACCACCTCCAGCGGGGCGTCCTCCTTGACGCCCAGCGGGTTGGCGGCGGACTTCTCGCCGGCGGCCTGCTCGACCGGCTCGTCGTCGCCGCCGCCGACGCAGCCGCTGAGCAGGCCGACGGCCGGGGTGGCCAGCAGGCCCGCGGCGGCGGCGCGGCGCAGCACGGTACGGCGACTCAGCTCGGCCGGAAGCTCGGGGGTAACGGACATCGTCGTCTCTCCTTGACATGGGAGTCGGATCGGGCCTGGCGTGGAAATCGGATCGGGACGAACGGTCGATCGCCCCCGGGTCGGGTCAGTCGGTGCGGCGGGCCGGCCCGGTGGGGCACCGGACGTGGGTCATGGCAGGGCCCCCCGCGCGGCCTTGTGCCCGTCGACCGCCTGCGCGGTACGTCGGAACGCCGCGTGGGCGCGGTCGTGGGTGCGTTGCGCGACCGCCACGTAGAGCAGGTCGAGCACGACGAGCTGGGGGTGGCGGGCGGACAACGCGTCGGGACGGAAGGTGGTGGCCTGACTGGCGGTGAGCAGCACCACGTCGGCCAGTTCGGCCAGGGGTGAGCGGGGGAAACCGGTCAGCGCGACGGTGGTCGCGCCCCGGCTGCCCGCCTCGGCGAGCATCTCGAT
The DNA here is from genome assembly GCF_014680085.1 of Micromonospora sagamiensis. Classification (NCBI taxonomy): domain Bacteria; kingdom Bacillati; phylum Actinomycetota; class Actinomycetes; order Micromonosporales; family Micromonosporaceae; genus Micromonospora; species Micromonospora sagamiensis. The sequence continues at coordinate 551,232 of NZ_AP023438.1, forward strand.
GGTCTCCCGGGTCTGCCCGGTGTGCGAGATGCCCAGCGCCACGTCGCCGGGGCGCAGCAGCGCGGCACTGGCCAGCCCTTCGTGTACGTCGTTCCAGGCCCACGCGGCCACGCCGATGCGGTGCAGGCTGAACTGCATCTCCTCGCCGACCAGTGCGCTGCCGCTGGCCCCGAAGATGTTCACCCGGTCGGCCCCGGCGATGGCGACGGCGGCCCGTTCCACCTCGGCCAGGTCGAGCCGGGCGGCGGTGTCGTGCATGGCCCGGGTGTCGGCGGCCATGATCTGCCCGAGCACCCGTTCGAGCGGGTCGCCGGGCTGGATCTCCCGGCCGATGTCGACCGTCCAACCGGCGGAGCGGGCCCGGCCGGTCTCGGCGGCGATGCCGAGCCGCAGGTCGGCGTAGCCCTCGAAGCCCATCGCCCGGCAGAACCGGGTGACCGTGGCCGGTGAGGTGCCGCTGCGTTCGGCGAGTTCCACGATGGTGGCCCGGGCCGCCGCCTCCGGGTCGCTGAGCACGTGCTCGGCGACCCGGCGCAGCGCCCCGGTCAGCTCGTCCGCGCCGGTGCGGACGCGGGCGAGCACACCGTCGGAGGCGACCCCGAGCGGGGCCCGGCGGTCGGGCCCGTCGGTGTCGACCACCGCGGCCGCGGTGGCGTCCACCTCGTGACCGACCATCGGAGCCCACCTTTCCGAAAAGAGTGTTAACTGTTAGTGGTAAAAGTTCTTACTAAAGGGCCCTCCGTGTCAAGACCGTGGGCGAAGTTTTCAAACTGTTACCCGGACCACACGCTCCGTGGACCGGTCGCCCCTTGCCAGCCGCCTGCGGGTCGACCAGCATGAATCGCCCCGCCACGACCATCCGGAGGTTCATCGGCATGTCCGCCAGCGTCGTGGTCGGCCTGGACGTCGGCGGCACCTCCACCCGGGCCACCGTGGTCACCACCACCGGTGAACGTCTGGGCACCGGACGTGCCGGCGGCGGCAACCCCACCAGCCACGGCGCCGACCGCGCCGCCGCCGAACTCCGCACCGCCCTGCACGCGGCGCTGGCCGGCACCGACCCGGCCGGGGTCACCGCCGGGGTGATCGGGCTGGCCGGGGCGGGGCGGCTCCTCGCCGACCCCGCCGGGCGGGACGCCTTCGACCGGGCCTGGCACGACGTCGGGCTGCACTGCCCGTACACGGTGCACAGCGACGCCCTGATCGCCTACGCCTCCGGCAGCCCCGACCCGGACGGCACCGTGCTCATCGCCGGGACCGGGGCCATCGCCGCCCGGGTACGCGGACTGCGGCTGGACCGGGTCGCGGACGGACACGGGTGGCTGCTCGGCGACGCCGGCTCCGGCTTCTGGCTGGGCCGCGAGGCGGTCCGGCGGGTGCTGGCCGACCTGGACCGGGCCCATCGGCCGGGGCCCCTCGGCGTCCGCGTCCTCACCGAACTGCTCGGGCACGCCGAGATCGCGCCCCGCCCCCGGGACACCGTCGACGCGCTGGTGCAGGCGGTCACCCGACGTCCCCCGGTCGAGCTGGCCCGGCTGGCCCCGCTGGTCGTCGACGCCGCCCGGCGCGACGAGCCGACCGCCGTCGCCCTCGTCGGCGAGGCCGCCGGGCACCTCGCGGAGAGCGCCTCGCGGATCCGCCCACCGGGCGCCACCGAGCCGCTCGTCCTCGGCGGCGGACTCCTCACCGGGGACACCCCGCTGGCCAGCGCGCTCCAGGCCGAACTGCGCCGCCGCTGGCCGGAGGCACCCCTGCGCCGGGCCGGCGACGGCGCGGCGGCCGCCGCCTGGCTCGCCGCCCGCGACCTGCCCGGGGTGACGGATCCCGAGGCGCTGCACGGGCTGCTGGTCGACCCTGGACTGCCGCTCTTGTGAAGGCAGCGGCAGAGGACACACAGCCTGGGGTGGACCGGTTGTCAGGACGTCTGTCGGGCCGGTGCACCGCCCGCTGCGGTGCGTGAGTCAGGGCGTTGGGGCCTGCCGAACCAGGTCGCCAGCGCCTCAGGGAGGCCGTCGGTGCCGTCCGGGCCGAGGGCCCACGCGACGTAGCCGTCCGGGCGGACGAGAAGGGCATCGGCGGAGCTCGGTGTCGTTGCGCGGGCGGTGACGAGGTCCACGCGGTCACGCCAGGCGTTGCTCAGGTCGGCGAGGTGGCTTCCGTCGGTGAGGTCCACCAGGAGTGGCCGGCCCGGACGCATGAGTTCGGCGAGGCGAGTGGCGCGGGTTCCGACATGGAGGGCGAGGTCAGGGGCGAAGCGGCCGGTCAGTGCATGAGGTGCGCCGGCGTGCATCCGGTAGCGGACGTCCGAACCGGCCAGGAGGTCGGTGATCTGTCCGGTGACACCGGGGGTTTCGAGCAGTTCGGTGACGACCTGGCGCAGGGCGGTGATCGCGGGTCCGGGGGACATCAGCGCCAGCTGGGCCTGGGTGTGCATGGTGACCCGTTCCGCCGCCGGATGGCGCTCGGTGTGGTAGCTGTCGAGCAGTCCGGGTGGCGCCCAGCCGTACACCTGCGCGGCGAGTTTCCAGCCGAGGTTGGCCGCGTCCTGCAACCCGAGGTTGAGTCCGGGCGCGCCGACCGCGGGATGCACGTGGGCGGCGTCTCCGGCGAGGAACACCCGGCCGTGACGGTACGAGGTCGCGATACGGGTGTTCGCGGCATACCGGCGGCGCAGCAGATGCGGTCCCGGGGTCGTCGGTACCGACCGGCGGCGGCGGGTTTGCCGGGGCCGATGGCGCACCGGAGCCGTCCCCGGTGGCATAGCCTGACGCCATGCGCCGCCTGCGGCAGCTCGCGGAGCGGACGCCGGCCGACCGGGAACGCCACGTCGACCTGCTCCGGGCCGTGGCGATCACCATGGTCGTCCTCGGCCACTGGACGGTCACCGTGCTCGGCCACGACGCGGCGGGCCGCCCGACCGCGCGTTCCGCCCTGCCGGAGCTGCCCTGGGCGTACCCGCTGACCTGGCTGGCCCAGGTGATGCCGGTCTTCTTCCTCGTCGGCGGCTACGCCAACGCCGCCTCGCTGGCCGCCCGCCGGTCCCGGGGTGGCGACGCCACCGACTGGTTGCTCGACCGCAGCGCCCGGCTGGTCCGGCCGACCACCCTGCTGGTCCTGGTGCTCGCCGGCGGGGCCCTGGTCGGCCGGCTGGCCGGAGCGGAGCCCTCGGCGGTGCGTACGGTGGTGTGGTTCGCCACCGTACCGCTGTGGTTCCTCTCCGCGTACCTGCTGGTCGTCCCGCTCACCCCGCTCACGTACGCCCTGCACGAGCGCTTCGGGCTGGCCGTGCCGGTGGCGCTGGCGGCCCTGGTGGCGCTGGGCGACCTGGGTCGGGCCACCGGTCCGGCCACCCTCGCCCTCGGCAACTACCTGTTCGGCTGGCTGGCCGTGCACCAGCTCGGCTACGCCTGGTACGACGCCCGGCGCGGCGTCGACCGGCCACTGCGCCGGCTACCACCGTCTCCACGGGTGGGCTGGGCGCTGCTGCTCGGCGGGGTGGCCGTGCTGGTGCTGCTGACCACGGTCGGTCCGTACCCGGTGAGCATGCTCAACGTCCCGGGCGAGCGGCTGGACAACGCCGCGCCGCCGAGCCTGGCGCTGCTCGTCCTCGCCACCGCCCAGCTCGGGCTGATCATGGTGCTCCGCGCCCCGGCCGAACGCTGGCTGCGGCGTCCCGGCCCGTGGCAGGCGGTGATCGCGGTGAACGCGGTGGTGCTGACCGTCTTCCTCTGGCACCTGAGTGCGGCGATCCTGCTGGTCGGCGGGCTCGACGCGGTCGGCCTGCTGCCCACCCCGCCGGTCGACTCGCCGGCCTGGTTGGCCTGGCGGGTGCCGTGGCTGCTGATGCTCGTCGTGGTGCTGGCGGCGCTGGTCGCGATCTTCGGCCCGGTGGAGGCCCGCGCCGGCCGGCGCGGCGGCGGCCCGGCCGGCGCGCGGCACCGGGCCGGCGGGGGCGACGCGGGCGGACGCGTCCGGGGCGGGTTGACGGGGGTCGGGTTCGGGGCCGTGGTCGCCGCCCTCGTGGTCAACGCGGTGACCCCGAAGGACGCGCCCGAGCCACTGGGCCTGCCGGTCGCCGCGCTGGTGGCGTACCTGGTGGGGGCGGGTCTGCTGCGGCTGCTCCGCTCCGCGACAAAGCACCGTACGTGAATCCCGGACAATTAGCGTGGAGGCGTGTCGCGGCTCAGGCAGATGCTCAGGGCGCGGATCCGGCCGTGGCCGCCGCCGGACCGGGCCGCCGCCGACCGTCGGCGGCAACCGCCCGTCGGGCAGGTGCCGGGCCGATGAGACGTCCCCCGTGCCGGCCGGAGCGTGGCAGCGGGCCGGATAAGGCTCGCGGACGCCACCCGACCGGGCCTAGCATCGGCCGATGATCGACCACGGGCTCCACGACCGGACCGGACGACGCGTCACCCTGCGCGACGTCGACGACGGGAACTGGCGTGCCGTCGCCGACGTCGCGCCCCGGGACGACCAACGTGCCTTCGTCGCCGCCCTGGCGGCCCGCTACCTGCTGCTCTCGACGCGCGAGGACGTCTGGACGTCGTTGGCGGTCTGTGCCGACGACACCGTCGTCGGGCACGTCATGTGGGGCGTGGACGACGAGGACGGCTCGTACTGGCTCGGGGGCATGCTGATCGACGCCGCCGAGCAGGGCCGGGGACTCGGGCGTGCCGTGCTGCGGACCGTCACGGCGTGGCTGGCGGGGCAGCCGGAGTGCCGGGTGATCCGGCTGTCGTACCACCCGGAGAACACCGCCGCACGACGGCTCTACGAGTCGGCGGGCTTCACGCCGACCGACGCGGCCGAGGGCGACGAGATCGTGGCCGAGTTCACCCCGGCTGCCGCGCCCCCGTTCGACCTGCCCTGAGGTCGGCGTCCACCGGCTCAGGTGAGCAGGCGCAGCAGCGCGGCGGTGCCCGCGCCGAGCGCGACCACAAGCAGGAAGGGCGCGCGCAGCAGCACGGCCACCAGGGCGACCGCGAAGCCGGCCGCCCGCGCGTCCAGCACCAGGTGCGGCCCGGTGGCGAAGGTCTGCACGGCGACGAGGGCGGCGAGCAGGGCCACCGGGAGCAGGGCGGAGGCCTCCTCCACCCGGGGCTTCTCCAGCACCGACCGGGGCACAGCCAGGCCGACGAGCTTGAGCAGGTAGACGCCGAGGGCGCCGAGCAGGATCGCGGTCCACATCAGCGGTCACCACCCCGACCCGCGCCCGGCACCGATGCGACCTCGGCACCCTCGCGCTGATCCGCGCCGCGTGCGGCAGCGCCGGGACGGTCGCGCCGGCCACGCAGGGCCACGACCACCGCGACCAGTCCGGCCGCCAGGACCGGCAGACCCGCGGGCAGCACCGGAACGGTGAGCAGGGCCGTCGCCGCGGCGGCGACGGCGACCGCCCACAGCCGCCGGTCCCGCAACCGGGGCATCAGCAGGGCGAGGAACGCCGCCGGAGCGGCCACGTCGAGCCCGAGCGCCTCCGGGTCGGGCAGCACCTGCGCACCGAACGCCCCGGCCAGGGTGGCCAGGTTCCAGAGCACGAAGACCGAGACGCCGGTGGCCCAGAACGCCAGCCGGGCCTGCCGGGGCTCGTCACGGGCCATGGCCATCGCCGAACTCTCGTCGATGACGAGTTGCGCCCCGAACAGCCGGCGCAGGCCGCGTACCCGCAGCAGCGAGGAGAGATTGAGCCCGTACAGGGCGTTGCGCACGCCCAGCAGGGTGGCCGTGGCCGCGCCGGTGAACGCTCCGCCGCCGGCCGCCAGCACACCGATCACCGCGAACTGTGACGCCCCGGAGAACATCAGCAGCGACAGCGCGCACGCCTGCCAGACCGAGAACCCGGACACCACCGCCAGGGCCCCGAACGACAGCCCCAGCGCACCGACCGCCACCCCGACCCCGGCCGCGTCGGCCAGCACCGCCCGCCGGGCCTTCGGCCAGTCCTGGTCGACCACCGCGACCCCCACATCGTCCCCCTCCCGCCGGAACCGCCGGGTCTCCCGGCGCCCGACCGCGCCCATCATGCCGGAGGGCGGAAAGGGCAGGTCAGGCGGTGTCTCGGACGGCCTCCGCGAAGACCTCGGAGCGGTGCTCGAAGTTACGGAACCGGCCGTAACTGGGCGCGGCCGGTGACAACAGCACCACCCCGTCGGCGGGGGTGAGCTTGCGGGCCAGCCGGACCGCCGCGACCAGGTCGTCGGCGAGTTCGGTACGCACCCGGGGCAGCCCGGCGAGGGCCTCGACGATCCGGGGACCGCTGTCCGGGATGCCGATCACGGTGATCTCCCGCTCGGCCAGGTGCTCCCGCAGCGGGGTGTAGTCCAGGCCCCGGTCGGTGCCGCCGACGATCACCGTCAACGGGCGGGCCTCGTACGCGTCGATCGCGTGCATCGCCGCGTACGGGCTGGTGGCGAGGGTGTCGTCGACGAAGGTCAGCCCGGACGGGTCGGCGATCTCGGTGAGCCGGTGGGCGAGTCCCCGGAACGCGGCGACCGCCGCCGCGACCTCGTCGGATTGGGCCGGCACGTCCACGCCGAGCGCGTCGAGCACCGCCAGGGCCACGCACAGGTTGCCCTCGTTGTGCCGCCCGACCAGCGGCAGCCTCGTACGCGGGAAGAGCGGCCGGTCGGCGGCGTGGAACCACGGCGTGGCGTCCGGGCCGGGAGCGACGTGGAAGCCGTCGGGGCGGCCGGCGCGCACCGCCGGACGGTCGCCCAACTCGGCGGCGAGCCGCTCGTCGGTGCCGTTGACCACCACCGTCTCCGGCCCGTGGGCGAGCAGGTTGAGCTTGTCCCGGTAGTACTCCCGCTCGCCGCCGTGCGCGTCGAGGTGCTCGGGGAACAGCGCGGTGACCACCGCGACCCGGGGCGAGTCGGTCAGGTCGCTGCACTGGTAGCTGGACAGCTCCAGCACGTACAGCTCGGCCTCGGGGAGGTCGAGCAGGGGCACCCCGATGTTGCCGCCGAAGACGTTCGGCCGGCCGAGTGCGGTCAGCAGGTGGCTGATCAGGCTGGAGGTGGTGCTCTTGCCCTTGCTGCCGGTGACCCCGACGGTGCGGGCGGCGTGGTCGGCCATCCAGAGCGCGCTGCCGCCGGTGACGGTGACCCCCCGGCGGCGCAGCTCGACCAGCCACGGGTGGGTCTGTGGCACACCCGGCGAGCGGACCACCACGTCGGCGGCGGCCAGCCGGGCGAAGCCCTCCTCCCCCGTGACCAGCGGCGCGGCCTCGGCCAGCGGGCCGGACCAGTCCAGCGAGAGGAAGTTCGCGCTGTCGTCGACCGCGACCAGCTCCGCCGGGCCGTGGGCGGCGACGGCGGTCACCGCCGCCCGGCCCTCCCGGCCGGTGCCCCAGACGGCGACGGAACGTCCGCGCAGGTCAGACAGGCGCACAGGGGATCTCCTCCAGCCGGGTACGGGCTCATTTGTCACGGCCTAGTATGGCGTGTGCCCAACGAACAGCTCCGGCGGATGGACGCCTTCACCTTCCCGTCCCGCTCGATCGACCCGGCCACCGGTGAGGTACGGCTGGACTACGCGCTGACCGGCCCGGACGGCGAGCTGCGCTTCACCGAGGTGATCACCCTTCCGCCACCGCCGGAGCCGCCGTCGCAGGCCACCCTCGCCGCCCTCGACCGGGTGCTGGACCTGCTGCACCTGGCCGCCGGGGTGAGCTACTACAAGGCCGCCGCCCCGCCCCGCCTGGTCGCGCCCGCGCCGCTCGACCCGGCCGCCGCCGGCTGGCTCACCGCCGTCTACACCAAGGGCCTCGCCGAGTACGCCTACCGCAACCAGCTGCCGTACGTGCTGGAGCTGACCCCGGAGATCCCGACCGGCTCGGTGCCGCCGGCGGCCACGGTGGACACCACCGACCGGCGTCCCCTCTCGGCGGTCGGCGGTGGCAAGGACTCCATCGTCAGCCTGGAGGCGCTGCGCCGGGCCGGCATGGACCCGGTGCCCTTCTCGGTCAACCCCAACCACGTCATCGACGCGGTGAACGCGGCGTCCGGGCTGACCCCGCTGGCAGCCCGGCGGCGGCTCGACCCGACGCTGTTCGCCCTCAACAAGGCGGGCGCCCGCAACGGGCACATCCCGGTCACCGCGATCAACTCGCTGATCGCGGTCGCCACCGCCGTCCTGCACGGACTCGGGCCGGTGGTGATGTCGAACGAGCGTTCCGCCTCCGACCCGAACCTGGTCTGGAACGGACACGAGATCAACCACCAGTGGTCCAAGGGGGTCGAGGCCGAAGGGCTGCTCCGCGCCGCGCTCGCCGAGCACGCCGGGCTCACCGAGCCGTACTTCTCGCTGCTGCGCTCCCTGTCGGAGCTGCACATCGCCCGCCTGTTCGCCGCCTTCACCCGGTACGACGACGTGGTGACCAGCTGCAACGCCGCGTTCAAGCTGCACGACCCGAGCGCCCGCTGGTGCCGGAACTGCCCGAAGTGCCGGTTCGTCTTCCTCGCCCTCGCCCCGTTCGTGCCCCGGGAGCGGATCACCCACATCTTCGGCGGCGACCTGCTCGCCGACGACACGCAGATCCCCGGCTACCGGGAACTGCTCGGCGTGGACGGACACAAGCCGTTCGAGTGCGTCGGCGAGGTCGAGGAGTCGGTGGTGGCGTTGAGCCTGCTGGCCGAGCAGGAGCAGTGGCGGGACGCGCCGGTGGTCCGCGCCCTGGTCGAGGCGGTCCCGGGCACCGCCTGGTCGGCGGCGGCGGACTCTGACGTGTTCACCCCGGGCGGGCCGAACTTCGTCCCCCCGGCGTACGCCAAGGCCCTCGACGCACTGACGTGATCAGCCCCAGGGACGGTCGTCAGCGGGTGCGGACGGCGTCCAGGGCGAGCAGGGCGACGTGCAGCGAGAGGCAGGCGTCGACCGAGTCGAGGTCGACGTCGAGGATCCGGGCGATCCGGGCCAGCCGTTCGTAGAACGCCGGCCGGGACAGGTGCGCGGCGGCCGCCCCGGCGGACTTGTTCCGGCCCTGCTCCAGATAGACACGGAGTGTCCCGAGCAACTGGTCCCGGGGGTGCCGGGCGTCGTACGCCAGCAGTGACCCGAGTTCCCGCTCCACGAAGGTCTGCACCCGGGGATCCTCCCGCAGCAGGTGCAACAGCCCGGCCAGGCCCACGTGCGGCAGCCGGAACACCGGCAGGTCCCGCCGGTCCCGGCGGGCGGCGTCGGCGACCTGCCGGGCCTCGACGAGCGACCGGTGGGCCTCGCGGAGGCTGCCCACCCCGGAACCGGCCGCCACGATCACCGCGCCGGGCGTGCCGGGGGCGGGACGGGCGTCGACGCGTACCCGGCGCAGCGCGGTGGCGAACGCGGCGAGCGCCTTCGCCTCGGCCGCCGGGTCGGCGAGCGCGAGCAGCGCCCCGACCGCCTGGTCGTCCAGCGCGCTGGTCAGCGCGGTCAGTTTCGCCTCCCGCAGCGCCTGACCGACCGCCTCGGCCAGGTCGCGCAGCCGCGCCGGGCCGGCCTCCTCCGGACCGTCCTCGTGGTCGGCGCGGTGCCGGACGACCACGCCGACCAGGTGTCGCCGGTCGAGGGTGACCCCGAGCGCACGGGCCCGCAGGGCCACCTCGTCGACCGGCCGGGAGTGGTCGAGCAGGGCGGTGAGCAGGGTCCGGTGCAGCTGCCGTTCCAGTCCTTCGGCGTCCCGGCGGATCAGCCGGCCGAGGGCGAGGGTGGAGGCGGCCCGTTCGACCAGGATGGTCAACCGGGTCGGCGGGGTGGTCCCGCCGGGCGGTGCGGTGGCCGCCTCCCCGCCGGGCCAGCGCAGCAGCAGCCGACCCCAGTCCTGTTCCCGCGCGCCGACCGTGGTGACCAGCCAGCCGCTGTCCGCGTCGTACGCGGTCCGCCCGGCGGGCTGGATCCGTCGGGAGTGCTGTTCCCAGCCGTCCAGCAGCAGCTCGGCGCTCTCCCCCGCCGGGTCGTACGCGAGCACCTGGCGGGCGAGGTTCTCCAGCACCACCGGGCAGCCGGCCAGCTCGGCGGCCTGCCGGACCACCTCCTGCGGACCCGCCCCGGAGACCGAGAGTTCGGTGAACCGCTGGTGGATCTCCTCGGTGGCGCGCAGCTCGTGCAGCTGGGCGTCGACGATCAGCGCGTGCACCGCCTCGGTGATCCGGACGAACGGGGTGGCCCGGCGCAGTTCCACCAGGGGCAGCCCGCGTCGCGCGGCGGCGGCCGCCATCACGCGGGGCACCCCGCCGAAGTACCGGCGGCCCAGCTCGACGACGAGGCCGGAGACCTCGACCTCGGCGAGCGTGTCGATGAACGCGCGCAGGCCCGCGTCGTCGGCGGGCAGTCCGATGCCGGTGGTCAGGACCAGCTCGCCGCCGCGCAGCAGGGTGGCGATGTCGGGTACCTCGGCGACGTGCACCCAGCGCACCCGCCGGTCCACCGCCCGCTCCCCGGCGACCAGGCGCGGCGCACCGTGCCGGACCGGGTCCAGCGCCAGAACCTCACGGACGGTAGGGAACACGGGCGACACGCTACCCTGCGTGACACCGCCTCCTGTGCAGCACTGACGGGGGCGGGACCGGTCGGCCGGATCGGCCGCCCTGGTACGCGGGCTCGTCGGCCGCTCCGGGAGAATCGGCCCGTGCCGCTCGTGACCGTGACCGACCCCGACGACCCCCGCCTCGGCGACTACCACGCCCTGACCGACGTCGAACTGCGTACCCGCTGGGAACCCCCGCACGGGCTTTTCATCGCCGAGGGTGAGTTGGTCCTGCGTCGTGCCCTGCGCGCCGGCTACCGTCCGCGTTCGTTCCTGCTCGATGGCAAACGAGCCGATCAACTCGCGGACCTGCTCGACCTGGACGCCCCCGCGTACGCCGCCGCGCCGGACGTGTTGGCGCGGGTGACGGGCTTCCACGTGCACCGGGGTGTGCTGGCAAGCTTCCACCGGCGGCCCCTACCGTCGGCGTCGGACATCCTCGCCGGTGCGCGCCGTGTCGCGATCCTCGAGGACGTGAACAACCACACGAATCTCGGCGCCATCTTCCGGGGCGCCGCCGCTCTGGGGATCGATGCCGTGTTGCTCTCCCCGACCTGCGCCGATCCACTGTATCGCCGCAGTGTGCGGGTCAGCATGGGTGAGGTGTTCGCGATCCCGTACGCCACACTCGATCCCTGGCCACAGGCCCTGACCGACGTACGCGCGGCCGGGTTCACCGTCCTGGCGCTCACCCCGTCCCCGGACGCGGTGCCGATCCAGCGGCTGGCTGAGCAGCAGCGACGGCGGGCCGCCCTGCTCCTCGGCGCGGAGGGTGCCGGGCTGACCGAGGCGGCGATGCGGGCCAGTGACGTACGGGTCGTGATCCCGATGCGCCGGGGTGTCGACTCCCTGAACGTCGCCGCCGCGGCGGCGGTCACGTTCTGGGAGTTGGGGCGGGACGACTGAGGCAGCCCTCCGCCCCGCCCGGCGCGGGTCGTCAGTACTTCATGACGCAGTAGACGACGGTCGGGTTCGTGAACCGGTACCAGCGGTTCCACCGGTAGTCCCGGGTGCACCGGTCACCGTTCGAGGCGCCGGGGACGATGTCGATGACGTGCACCGTGCCCTTCGCCTTGCACTTCGGGGCGCCGACGACCCAGCCGTTACCGTTCGGGAACCTGTAGCAACGGTTACGGACCAGGTGCAGCTCCAGGCACAGCCGGTAACCGTTCGCCGTGGTGTACGCGGACCGGGGGTCGGCGCAGGCGTTCTGGGCGGCGTCCACCGACACCACCCGGTAGGTGCCCATGGTGCCGTTGCAGTTGCCGATCCCCTGGAACGAGCCGGTCGCGCTGACGCTGACGCACTGCCCGATCCGGGCCGGCAGCGGTGCCGGCGCGCTGGTCGTGGGGATCGGCTCCGGCGGCGAGTAGGTGTCCCCGACCGACGGAGGTGGAGGTGTCGTGCGCAACGGACCGGGCTGGGCGACGCCGGCCGATCCACCCGGCGACTCCCGTGCGGAGTTGTAGACCATCGCCGCGCGTACCCCGACTGCACAGATCCCGAGCAGACACAGCACCAGCAGAGCGGCGACCAGACCGATGACGAGGGGTGCCTTGCTCTTCGGTGCCGCCGGCGGGAATGGCGGCATGCCAGGCACCGGTGCTCCCGGAACACCGGGGGCGGGATAGGTCGGTGGCGGTGGCGGATATCCGTGGCCGGGCGGTGCCACCGAGCCGGGTTCCGCAGGAGTCGCACCGGGCCAATCGGGCATGCCTGGCGACGGAGGCGATGTCACGCGGCGATTGTGACATGCATCCATCAGGGACCGTCACCCACGTTCGGCACCCGCCCGGCGCGGCATTCCGCCGGGGGATCGGAATCCAGCCCCGACCGGGAACGTGTCGATGGGCTGACTGCGCGTACAACCCGTGATCGAGGCATTGAAGTGGCTCACCGGACGCGGCATCATGTCCCACACGCACATGGGGGGCGGGCCGGTCTTGGGCAAGGCAACGGGAGTGGACCGGGCGTGGGGCGACCTGCGGCTGGTGGCCACCGCACACGCCGTGTCGACCTTCGGCAGCTTCCTGAACCTGGTGGCGCTGGGCCTGTTCGTCCTGCACCTGACCGGCTCCACGGTGCAGACCGGCGCCTTCATGGCCGTCCGCCTGACCGCCGGGTTCCTCACCGGGCCGGTCGCCGGGCGGCTCGCCGGTCGCCACCGTCGCCCGTACCTGATGATCGGCGCCGACCTGGTCTCGGCCGGCATGCTCGTCCTGCTCGTCACGGCCCCCGCCGACGCGCGGACCACCGTCCTGTACGGACTCGCGGTGGCGCTCGGTGCCGGCCAGACGCTCTGGGGCGTGGCGATGCGTGCGCACCTGCCCACCATGGTCGGTCCGGACCGGTTGACCCGGGCCAACGGCCTGGTGGTCACGCTGCGCTCGGTGGGGATGCTGCTCGGGTTCGCCTCGGCGGGCGTGCTCGTCGGATGGCTCGGCTACCACGTGGCGTTCCTGGTGGACGCCGCCACCTACCTGCTCTCCGCCCTGCTCCTGCTGCCGGTGGCCCGGCGTACCGCCGCCATCGGCCGGCCGGCCACCGCCGGGCGTCCCGCCGTCGACGGCCGCGCACCCGGTCGGTTCGGCCTGCTGCGGGCCGTCGCCCCGGTGGTGCCGGCGATGATCGCGGTACGCGCCGCGGACGCCCTCGGTTCCGCGTCGCACAACGTCGGGCTGCCGGTGTACGCGACCCTGGTCCGGCCCGACTCCCCCGCCACGTTCGCCGCCGTCTTCACCACCGCCTGGGCGGCGGGGAGCCTGCTCGCCGGCCGCTGGGCCGCCCGGCGGGCGCGACGGGTCGGACGGGGCCCGACGGAGCTGCCCTTCGGCGTGGCCACCTGCCTGATGTCGGTCTGCTTCGTGCTCGCCTTCACCGGCCTGCCGGTCTGGCTGCTGGTCCCGGTGACCCTGGCGGCCGGCGCGGCCGACGGGTACGCCGAGATCAACTACACCACCCGTCTCCAGGCGGTCGACGCCGACCTGCGCGCCCGCCTGTTCGGCTTCGCCAGCGCGGCGCAGAACGCCGGTTTCGGACTCGGCATGATCATCTGCGCCGTGCTGCTGGACCGGTTCCCGCCACTCCCGGTCGTCGGGGTCGCCCACGGGCTGGCGCTGGCCGCCGCGCTCGCCTTCCTCGTCGTCCACGTCCGCCTCCGGGCCGCAGCACGCCGACCACCAGCCGAGGTAGCCCCGTGACCGTTCCCCACCCGTCCGGCCGCCGTCCCGCCGTCAGCCACGGGGGTGACCTGCCCGACGACCCGGAGCATCCGCGGACCCTGGGTGAGGCGCTGGCCCGCGCGGCGGAGCGGTTCCCGGACGCCGGCCTCCACCTGGTCGCCGCCGACGGCGGCACCGATTTCCTGACCCACCCCGACCTGCTCGACCGGGCCCGCGCGGTCCGCGACGGACTGCGGGCCCGGGGCGTGGCCCCCGGCGGGTACGCGATCCTGCGCATCGGCGCGGCCGTCGAGTACTGGCCGGCGTTCTTCGGCTGCGTGCTGGCCGGAGTGGCGCCGCTGACCACCGCCGCCGTTCCCGAGGGCACCGGGGACTCCTCCCCGGCGCTCGACGCGCTCCGGCACGCCTGGCGGACGCTCGGTGAGCCGGTCGTCGTCGCCGGGACCGCCGACGCGGCCGGACTGCGCCGCCTGTCGCCGGGTGGGCGGGTGGTCACCGTGACCGAGCTGGCCGACGGCCACCGGCCGGTGCCGGACGCCGACCACCGCGCCGCGCCGGAGGAGGTGGCCCTGCTGCAACTCTCCTCCGGCAGCACCGGTACCCCGAAGATCATCCCGTTGACGCATCTCGGCCTCTCCCAGTACGCCGTCGGCGCGCGGGAGATGCTCGACGTCCGCCCCGGTGACGTGCTGCTCAACTGGCTGCCGGTGGACCACGTCGCCGGGCTGCTCCTCTACCACCTCGGCGGGGTGTTCCTCGGCGCGACCAGCGTCCACGTGCACACCGAGCGGGTGCTCGCCGATCCGCTGCGCTGGTTGGAACTGATGCGCCGGCACCGGGTCACCCACAGCTGGTCGCCGAACTTCGGGCTCCGGCTGGTGGCCGACGCGGTGGCCCGCGATCCGGACCGCCGGTGGGACCTGCCGCACGTACGGCGGATGGTCAGCGGCGGCGAGCAGTGCCGGCCGGAGACCTTCGACGCGTTCGTGGCGGCGACCGGGGTGCCGGCCGCCGCGATGACCCCGGCCTGGGGGATGTCCGAGACCTGCACCGGGATCACCTTCGCGTCCCTCGGGGAGCCGGGCTGCCGGCAACGGGTCCGCGCCGCCAGCCTGGACGGCGATCTGGTGTGGGCCACCACCGACGACGACCCGGCCGACTGCGTCGACTTCCTCTCCGTCGGCGTGCCCGCCCCCGGTGCCAGCCTGCGGGTGGTCGGTGGGGACGACCAGGTGCTGCCCGAGGGGCGGATCGGACGGCTCCAGGTCCGTTCGCCCCGGCTCACCCCCGGCTACCTCGCCGACCCGGAGGCGACCCGCGCCGCTCTGCGACCCGGCGGCTGGTGGGACACCGGCGACCTGGCGTACATGGTGGACGGCGGGATCACCGTCACCGGCCGGGAGAAGGACCTGATCATCATCAACGGGCACAACCTGCCCTGCCACGAGGTCGAGCAGGTCGCCGGGGAGGTGGCGGGGGTCGCCGCCGGGCTGGTCGCCGCCTGCGGCGTACCGGATC
Source organism: Micromonospora sagamiensis (assembly GCF_014680085.1). NCBI lineage: Bacteria > Bacillati > Actinomycetota > Actinomycetes > Micromonosporales > Micromonosporaceae > Micromonospora > Micromonospora sagamiensis. Next base: position 566,433 of record NZ_AP023438.1, read on the forward strand.
CCCGTACCGGGACCGAGGCGCTGGTCGTCTTCCACGTGCCGGATCCCGAGGCGGGCCGGTCGGCACGGGAGGTGGCGCGGGACGTCACCGCCGCCGTCGCGCGGCGCTGGGGCACCGCGCCGGCCCGGGTCGTCGCGGTGCCCGCCGGAGAGTTCCCGCGTACCACCGGGGGGAAGATCCAGCGGGACGCGTTGCGCCGCCGCTTCACCGCCCGTGACGTCGACACCGACCAGCACCAGGCGACCCCGGCCGCCGACACACCACCCGCCCCGGCCGCTCCCCCACCGGCCGCCGCACCGCCGCCGCACCCGGCCACGTCCCCACATCCGGCTGCGCCGCCGTCCCGGGCGGCGGTGCGCCGGGCGGTCCTGGACGCGCTCGGCGACCTGCTCGACGGTCCGGTCGACACCGACCGGCCGTTCTGGGAACTCGGCATCGGCTCGGTGGAGATCGTCCGGTTCCGGGCCCGGCTCGAACAGGCCCTCGGCCGGCCGGTCCCACCGCCGACGTTCTTCGCGCACCCGACCGTCGACGCACTCGTCCGGCACCTCGCCGACACCGCCCCCGCCGCCTCCACCGGCCCGGTCCCGGTCGACCGGGACCACCGGGTCGCGATCATCGGCATGGCGGCCCGCTTCCCCGGTGCCGCCAGCGTCGACGAATTCTGGTCGAACCTCCTCGCCGGGGTGGAGAGCGTCCGCTTCTTCACCCCCGACGAACTGGCCGCCGCGCGCGTGCCGGGCGCGGACGCCCCCGACTTCGTCGGGGCCAGCGGTGTGCTCGACGACGTCGCCGGCTTCGACGCGGGCTTCTTCGGCATCAGCGCCCGCGAGGCCGAGCTGCTCGACCCGCAGCACCGGCTGTTCCTGGAGACCTGCCAGCACGCGCTGGAGGACGCCGGGTACGCCGGTGACGCCGACCGGGCCCGGGTCGGGCTCTTCGCCGGTGGCGGGATGAACCTCTACACCCACCACACCTACCTGCGGAACAACCTCGACGCGGCCACCCGCGCCGACGACCCGGCCACGGTGGTCGGCGCGGCGCTGGGCAACCAGCCGGACTTCCTCGCCACCCGGGTGGCGTACCGGCTGGGCCTGACCGGGCCGGCGATCACCGTGCAGACCGCCTGCTCCACGTCCCTGGTCGCGGTGCACCTGGCGGCCCGGGCACTGCTCACCGGGGACGCCGACCTCGCGGTGGCCGGTGCCGCCGCCGTGCACGTCCCCCAGGTCACCGGCTACCGGCACACCCCCGGCTCGATCCTCTCCGCACGGGGCCGGTGCCGGCCCTTCGACGCCGCCGCCGACGGCACGGTCGGCGGCAACGGGGTCGCGGCGGTGGTGCTCAAGCCGTACGCCCGTGCCGTCGCCGACGGTGATCCGGTGTACGCGGTGCTCCTCGGCTCGGCGGTGAACAACGACGGTGCCGGCAAGGTCGGCTTCGCCGCGCCGAGCGTGACCGGCCAGGTCGAGGTGATCCGGCAGGCGCTGCGGGACGCCGCCGTGCCCGCCGCGTCCGTCGGCTACGTCGAGGCGCACGGCACCGGCACCGCCCTCGGTGACCCGGTGGAACACCACGCGCTCGCCGAGGCGTACGCGTCGGCCCGGCCGTTCCTCGGGTCGGTGAAGGCGAACATCGGCCACCTGGACAGCTGCGCCGGCATGGCCGGACTGGTCAAGGCGGTGCTGGCGGTCCGGACCGGCCGGATCCCCCCGCAGGTCAACTTCACCCGGCCGGCGGTCGACCTGACCCCCTTCACCGTCACCACCACCGGTACCGGGTGGCCGGTCTCCGACGTGCCACGTCGGGCTGCGGTGAGTGCCCTCGGCGTCGGCGGCACCAACGCCCACGTCATCGTCGAGCAGCCACCGGCCGAGGTCGCCCCGCCGGCCGCCGGCACGCGTACCGCCCCCGGACTGCTGCCGCTCTCGGCGGCCGACCCGGCGGCGCTCACCGCGCTCGCTGCCCGCCACCGGGACCACCTGCGCGCCCACCCGGACCTCGCGCTGGCGGACCTGGTGACCACCGTGGGACGGGGTCGCCGGCACCTGCGCCACCGCCTCGTCGCACGGGGCGGCTCCCCCACCGCCCTCGCTTCGGCCCTGGACGGTTTCGTCGCCGGCACCGGCACGCCGGACACACTGGTCACCGGGTCGGCGGTCACCGGGCCACTCACCCTGGCCTTCCCCGGGCAGGGCGACCTGCGGCCGGTCCTGCTGCCGCTCGCCGAGCGGTTCCCGGTGGTCCGGGACGTCCTGACGGAGGCCGCGTCCGCGTACCGGGACGCGGTCGGCGGCGATCTCGTCGCCCGGCTACGGGAGGTCCCGGGCCCCGCCGGGGTCGACACCGACCTGGCCCAGCCGGTGCTGGTCGTCGTCGGGCTGGCCCTGGCCGAACTCTGGCGTTCCTGGGGCCTCACCCCCGACCACGTGCTCGGTCACAGCGTCGGCGAGTACACCGCCCTGGCCGTGGCCGGCGCGCTCCCGTTCGCCGACGCGGTACGCCTCGCCGCCTGGCGCGGCCGGCTCATGCAGGACGAGCTGGGGCCGGGCGCGATGCTGGCGGTGCTCGCCGAGCGGGTGGTCGTCGACGAACTGGTCGCGGGTCACCCCGTCGAGGTGGCCGCAGTGAACGGTCCCGACCGGCACGTCCTGGCCGGGCCGCCCGACCAGGTCGACGCCGTGGCCACCCGGGCCGCGCGGCGCGGGCTGTCGACCCGGCGGTTGCCGGTGACCCGGGCCTTCCACTGCGCGGCGATCGAACCGCTGCGGGACCGGCTGTACGCCCTGGCCGGACGGGTCGACCTGCGACCGGTCCGGGTGCCCGTGGTCAGCACCGTCGACGGGCGGGTCCGCGAGCCGGGCTGGCGGCCCGACGCCGAGCACCTGTACCGGCAGGCGCGCGGGACGGTCGAGTTCCACGCCGCCGTCCGGACGGCCGTCGACCAGGGCTGCCGGACGTTCGTGGAGGCAGGACCGGAGGCCGCGCTCACCCGGATGGCCCGGGCGGCCCGGTCCACGGGGACCTGGGTGCCCTCCCAGCGGCGCGGACTCGACCCGGTCGACGGCGTCTGGCAGGCCGTGGCGGAGCTGTACTGCGCCGGTGCGCCGGTCGACTGGACAGCGCTCACCGAGGACTGTGGCGGACGTCGGGTGTCGTTGCCCGGGTACCCGTTCCAGCGCCGCCGGTACTGGATCGACCCCAACCCGGCCCCGGCACCGGGCAGCCCTGCCCCGACGGTGCGGGCAGCTCGACAGGACGCCGCACCCAACACCACCACCCCGGCCCCCGTCACCGCCACCGAGGGCTCCGCCCCGGTGGCCGGAGAGCCGATGGTCGACGAGACGGTGCTCGACTGGGTCCGTGCGCTGACCGCCGGCAAGCTGGGGCTGGACGTCACGGCGGTCGGCCCTGACGAGACCTTCTTCGCCCTCGGCGCGGACTCGCTGCTGCTGATCAGCATGTCCCGGGAGATCGACCATGCCCACGGGGTGCGGGTCCCGATCCGGGAACTCTTCGAGACGGTCGACACGCCGCGCCGACTCGCCGAGCGAATCATCGCCGGGACACCCCCACCTACCGCACCTGGCGTGGCTCAAGGGGGTGACGCGCGGCCGGGAGAGACGGTGGGACGCGGAGCGGTCGGCGAGGTGGTGCCGGGGAACGAGTTGAGCGCGATCGTCCATCGCCAACTCGACCTGATGCAGCAGCAACTCACCCTGCTCGGCGCGGTGCCGGTGCCCGCACCGACAGCGGCGACCGCCGGAGACCCGGCCGAGGCGGACGCGGCGCGGGTGGACGCGCCACAGGTGGCCGGGGACACCGTCGACATGAGTCTGTACTTCTTCGGCGACTACCCCGACCAGCGCGCCGACAACCGGTACGGCCTGATCCTGGACGCCGCGCAGTACGCCGACACCCACGGCTTCCACGGCGTCTGGTTCCCGGAACGGCACTTCCACTCGTTCGGGGGCATCTTCCCCAACCCGTCGGTGCTCGCCGCCGCGCTCGCCGTACGGACCAGCCGGATCCGGCTCAACGCCGGCTCGGTGGTGCTGCCCCTGCACCATCCGGTCCGGGTGGCCGAGGAGTGGTCCATGGTGGACAACCTCTCCGGCGGCCGGGTCGGGCTCGGCTGCGCACCCGGCTGGCACGCCAACGACTTCGTCTTCCAACCGGAGAACTTCGGCCGGCACAAGCAGGTGATGTACGAGCACCTGGAGACGGTGCGCCGGCTCTGGCGGGGCGAGGCGGTCGCCGCCCGGTCCGGCAGCGGCGACCCGGTCGACGTCCGGCTCTTCCCCCGGCCGGTGCAGGACGCCCCGCCGTTCTTCACCGCGATCGTCGGCAACCCGGACAGCTACCGGGAGGCCGCCCGGCGCGACGTCGGAGTGGTGACCAACCTGATGACCCAGGACGTCGCCCAGCTCGCCGAGAACGTCGCCCTGTACCGGCGGACCCGCGCCGAGCACGGCCTCGACCCGGCCGGCGGTCGGGTGGTGGTGCTGCTGCACACGTACCTCGGCGACGACCTCGACCGGGTACGCGAGGAGGCGTTCGACCCGTTCTGCGCGTACCTGCGGTCGTCGTTCAGCCTGCTCGGGCAGGTGGTGAACAGCCTCGGGTTGAGCATCGACCTGGCCGGCACCCCGGACGAGGACGTCCGGTTCGTGCTGTCCCGGGCGTACCGGCGGTACTGCGAGCAGCGGGCGCTGATCGGCACCCCGGAGAGCTGCCGCCCGGTGCTGGACGCGGTGCTCGACGCGGGCGCCGACGAGATCGCCTGTTTCGTGGACTTCGGCCTGCCCGCCCCCGCCGTCCGCGCCGGTCTGCCCTTCATCGACGCGCTGCGCCGGGCCACGCCGCGCCGACGTACCCCGCCTCAGGTGGGCCGGGAGGAGATTGCTCCGCTGACGCCCGGCCAACGCCGGCTGTGGCTGGTCGAACAGCTCCATCCGGGCACGCCCGCCTACACCGAGGCGGTGGCGGTGCGGCTCCGTGGCCCGCTGGACGTCGCGGCGCTGCGCGACGCGCTCGGTGACGTGGTGGCCCGGCACGCGCCGCTGCGCGCCACCTACCGGGAGGTCGACGGTGAACCGTGCCAGGTCGTCCGGCCGGTGGTGCCGGTCGAGCTGCCGGTGCGGGACCTGACCGGGCGGGCGGAGGAGCCGGCCGTCGCGGAGGCGATGGCCGGGGAGAGCCGGCGGGTCTTCGACCTGGCCGACGGGCCGGTGTTCGCGTTCACCCTGCTGCGCTTCTCCGCTACCGCGCACGTGCTGGTGCTGGCGTTCCACCACCTGTCCACCGACGGCGGCTCGTACGCCGTCCTCACCCGGGAGGTCTCGGCCGCCTACCGGGCCCGGGTGGCCGGCACCACCCCGCGGTTCGCCGCGCTGCCGGTCAGCTATCCGGAGCTGGCCCGGACCGCCGCCGCCCGCCGCGACGCGGTCGACGACGGGGACCTGCGGTACTGGCGGGACCGGTTCGACCCGCCGCCGCCCACCCTCGTCCTCCCCTCCGACCTGCCCCGCCCGGCCCTGCCCACACCGGCCGGCCGGAGCGTCCTCACCGAGATCCCGGCCGAGCTGACCGCCCGGATCCGGCGGTTCAGCGGGGCCGAACGGGTCACCCCCTTCACCACGCTGCTCAGTGCCTTCGGCGTCACGCTGTTCCGGTTCAGCGGGCAACCGGACCTGGTGGTCGGCACCGGATTCGACGGCCGGGACGAGCGCACCGCCGACCTGGTCGGCTTCTTCGTCGACACGCTGCCGTTACGGCTGGACCTCACCGGCGACCCGACCTTCCGCGACATCCTCACCCGCGTCCGGGCCAGCGCCGCCGACGCCTACGAGCACGCCGCCGTGCCGTTCGACGCCCTGGTCCGTGCGGTCGCCCCGGACCGGGAGGCCGGCCGGCACCCGCTCTTCGACGTCGTCGTCGAGTACGAGACCGGCGGGGCGTTCGCCTTCGACCTGCCCGGCGTGACCGCCGAACCGCTGCCGGTGGGGCTGGACAAGGCCCCGGTCGACCTCATGGTCTACCTGTCGCACGACGACACCGTCCGCTGCCACGTCGAGTACCGCACCGAGGTGTTCGACCCGGTGACCGTACGGCGGCTGCTCGACCACTGGATCCGGCTGCTCGACCGGCTGACCCGGGAACCGGACGTCCCGCTGTCCCGGCTGCCCGAACCCGTCGAGGGGTACGCGGGGCCGTACGCCGCACCCACCGCGGAGCGGCTGCACGACCTGGTCCTCCGGCAGGCCACCCGGACGCCGGACGCTCCGGCGGTGGTCGACGGCGGGACCCGCTGGACGTACCGGGACCTGCGGGTACGGGCCGAGGCGCTGGCCGGCCGGATCGCCGCCGCCGGAGTCGGCGCGGACGACCTGGTCGCGGTGCTGCTGCCCCGCCGGGCGGAGCTGGTCGCGGCGCAGCTCGGGGTGCTGCTGGCCGGGGCCGCCTTCCTGCCACTCGACCCCGACCTGCCGCCCGCCCGGCTGGCCGCCCTGCTCGCCGACAGCGGGGCCCGACTGCTGGTCACCTCGGCGACGCTCGACCACCCGGCGAACCCGCCCCGCCTGCTGGTCGAGGAGGTCGCCGACGACGCGCGTCCACCGGCCGGCACCGCCCCGGGCACCCGCCCCGGTGCGGAGCACCTGGCCTGGTGCGTCTACACCTCCGGCTCCACCGGCCGCCCCAAGGGGGTGCCGGTGCCGCACCGCTCGGCCGTCCGGTCCGTCGCCTGGCACGCGGAGGCGCTCGGGCTGGCCGGCGCGGACGTCGTCGCCCACGGGCTCGGCCTCGGCTTCGACGCGAACCTCGCCGAGATCTGGCCGGCGCTCGCCGCCGGAGCGGCCGTCCAGCTCGTACCGGACGAGGTCCGCGCCGACCCGGCCGCGCTCTGCGCCTGGTGGGCGCGACACGGCGTCACCGTGGCGTTCCTGCCGGCGCCCCTCGCGGAGCTGGTCTTCGCCTCGCCCGTGCCGCCTCCCGCCACGCTGCGGACCCTGGTGGTCGGGGGCAGCCAGCTGCGCCGCCGGCCGCCGGCCGGGTTCCCCGCCACCGTCGTCAACGCGTACGGCCCGACCGAGGCCACCATCGTCACCACCGCCGGGCCGGTCCCTGCCGACGGCACCGGCCCGATCGACATCGGCGTGCCGGTTGCCGCGCACCGCCTGTACGTGCTGGACCCGCACGGCCGGCCCGTCCCGCCCGGGGCGGCCGGTGAGCTGTACGTGGGTGGCGACGGGCTGGCCCGGGGCTACCTCGACCGGCCGGCGGAGACCGCCGCCGCCTTCCCGCCCGACCCGTACTCCCCCGTGCCGGGGGCGCGGATGTACCGCACCGGGGACCGGGTACGGGTGCGCGGCGACCGGACCCTGGAGTTCCTCGGCCGCCTCGACGACCAGGTCAAGATCGCCGGTCACCGGGTCGAGCCGGGCGAGGCCGCCGGGGTGCTCGCCGGGCTGCCCGGCGTCCGGCAGGCCACCGTCGTCGCCCGGTACGACCGGGGCGACGAGCCGTACCTCGCCGCGTACGTGGTACCCGCCGGCGACGGTGAACCGCCGGCCGCCCGCGAGGCCCGGTTGACCGCCGCCCTGGCCGACCGCCTGCCGCCGTACCTGGTGCCCCGGGCATGGGTGCTGCTGGGCGCGCTGCCCCTCGGGGAGACCGGCAAGGTCGACGTGGCCCGGTTGCCCGCACCGGAGGCACCGGTCGGCGACCAGGCCCCGCAGGCAGGTGTCGAGCGGCTCGTCCACGACGCCTGGTGCGCCGAGCTGGGGGTGGCCCGGCTGCCGCTGGACGCGCCGTTCTTCACCGTCGGCGGACACTCGCTGGCCGCCGTCCGGCTCGCCAACCGTCTCACCGGGCTGCTCGGCACCGAGATCGGCGTACACCGGGTCCTCCAGGCCGCCGGCATCCGGGCGATGGCCACCGCCCTCACCGGCACCGCGGCCGTCGGGGAGAGCACGCCGGTCGGGGGGAGCACGCCGGTCGAGGAGAGCACACGGGTCGGGGAGAGCACACGGGTCGAGGAGAGCGCGCCGGCGACGTACCAGCAGGAGCTGATGTGGCACGGGCAGCGACGGGCCCCGAACCCGGCCGCCGTGCACATGCCGGTCCGGGTCGCCCTCACCGGCGACCTCGACGTGCCGGCGCTGCGCGCGGCCCTGGACGCCCTGGTCGCCCGGCACGGCGCGCTGCGGACCCGCCTGGTCGAGCGGGACGGCACGCTGACGCAGGAGGTGCTCCCCCACCGGCCGCTGGTCCTGCCCGTGACGGACGTGCCCGAGTCGGACGTGGACGCCTGGTGCGTGACGACCGGCCGGGAACCGTTCCCGGACGACGGGCCGTGGCTGCGGGCCCGGCTGGCGAGGCTGGCCGGCGACCGGCACGTGCTCATGCTCGTCGTCCACCACCTCAACGGCGACGGTTGGTCGATCCAGCAACTGCTGCGCGAACTGGAGGAGGCGTACCCGGCGGTGCGGACCGGTCGACCCCTCCCCCGGGAGCGGGCCGGTGGCCTCCGGTACACCGGGTACGCCCGCCGGCAGCGGGAGGCGGGCACGCCGGAGCCGGTCCGGCGGTACTGGCGAAAGCAGTTGGTGGGCGCGCCGAGGAGCGTGTCCCTGCCGACCGACCGGCTCCGGCCGGCGAAGCTGAGCGGCGACGGCGACGAGTACGCCTTCGACCTCTCCGCCGTCCTCACCGAGCGGGTACACCGGGCCGCCGGACCGTCCGGCAGCGTCCTGCCCGTCCTGGCCAGCGGATGGGCGCTGCTGCTCGGCCGGCTCACCGGGACGACCGACGTGGTGCTCGCCGCCCCGTACGCGCACCGGGACGCCGCCGACGTCGAACCGGTCGTGGGCCTGTTCACCAGTGTCGTCCCGCTGCGGGTGCCGCTGGCCGGGGCGGTCTCCTTCGCCGACCTGGTGGCCCGCACCGACCGGATGTTCCTGGACGCGCTGCGCCACCAGCCGGCCCCGATCGCCGCGATCTACTCCGCTGTCGACCCGCAGTGGCGTCCCGGGGAGCCACCGCCGGTCGGCACCGCGCTGTTCGGCTGGAACCCGGGCGTACCGTCGCTGCGCCTGCCGGGGCTCGACACGGAGGTGGTGGATCTGGGTCTGGCCTGCGCCCGCCGCGACCTGGGGGTGGTGGTCTCGCCCGCCGGGCCGGTGCTGCGCGGGGTGGTGGAGTACTCCACCGACCTGTACGACCGTTCCACCGTGGCCCGCTGGTGCGCCGAGTACGTCGACCAGCTCACCGCCGCCCTCGCCGACCCGCCCGGCTACCGGCTACCGCCACCGGAGAGACAGCCGGACGACGTCCGCGGGAGCGGGGCGTGAGTATCGTCGGGCGGTGACCGACCACCACCTCGACACCGTCCGCGTGCTGTACGACACCGTCGCCGAGAGCTACCACGCCCTCGTTCCGCCCCGGTTCGCGGAGGACGCGGTCGGTCGCGGCATGCTGGGCGCCTTCGCCGACCTGGTCCGGGCCGACGGTGGAGGACCGGTCGCCGACCTCGGCTGCGGGCCGGGGCACGTCACCGACCACCTGGCCGCGCTCGGCCTGTCGGTCACCGGCATCGACCTGTCGCCGGCGATGGTGGCGGTCGCCCGCCGCGCCCACCCCGCCCTGCGTTTCGAGGTCGGGTCGATGACCGACCTGCCGCTGCCCGACGCGCGGCTCGGCGGGATCGTCGCCTGGTGGTCGATCGTCCACACCCCGCCGCAGGTCCTGCCAACCGTCGTCGCGGAGTTCCACCGGACCCTCGCGCCCGGTGGGCACCTGCTCCTCGGGTTCCACGTGGGGGACGAACTGGTGCGCCGCGACCACGCCTACGGCCACCCGGTCACCGTCGAGTCCTACCGGCACCCGCCCGAGCGGGTCACCGGGCTGCTGGAGCAGGCCGGGTTCACCGTCACCGCGCGACTGGTCACCGAGGGAACGAGCTGCCAGCAGGCGTGTCTGCTGGCCCGCCGGCCTCCGTCGGAAAGGCCGATCATGGAGTTCGGGTACCAACCAAACCTCGACAACAGCCGCGAATCGTGCGCCACAACTCCATGATCGACGGGGTGGGCGTCGCCCGACGCGAGCGCCCCTACGTACCCCGGATTCCGAGGGCGGTGAGGGCGGCGAGCAGGTTGTCGACGGCGGCGTCGGAGGCACGACGGACGCTCTCGGTCGTCGCGGCGCCCAGGTGCGGCGTCGGCGCCACCCGGGGATGGGCGAGCAGGGCCGACGGTTCCGGCGGCTCCCGGTCGAACGCGTCGACCGAGTACAGCGCGATACGGCCGGACTCCAGCGCCGCCAGCAGGGCGACCTCGTCGACGAGGGTCGAGCGGGCGGTGTTGACCAGGACGACGTCGTCGCGGAGCAGGGCCAGCTCGGCGGACCCGAGCAGCGGCCCGTCCGGGGACGGCGGGACGTGCAGCGACACGACCTCGCTGCTGCGGAGCAGATCCGCCAGCGGCAGCAGCGGCACGTCGCCGCCGTCGGTGACGAACGGGTCGTGCGCCACGACCCGCATGCCGAGGCCGCGCGCCAGGCCGGCGAGCCGACGGCCGATCGCCCCAAACCCGACCACCCCGAGGGTACGCCCGGCGGCCTCGCGCCCGGTGCCGCGCCGCCACTGGCCGGCGCGGAGGGCGGCACTGGCCTCGGGCAGTCCGCGCAGGCCCATGAGGGTGAGCGCGAGGGCGAGTTCGGCGACGCCCTGGGCGTTGGCGCCCCGGGCGGTGAGCACCTGGACGCCGGCCGCGTCGGCGGCGGTGGCGTCGATGGCGTCGCGGCCGGCACCGTTGCGGCTGATCACCTTGAGGGCGTCGGCGCGGGCCAGGACGTCCGCGTCGATCGACTCGACGCCGGCGATCCAGCCGACCACACCGGGGACGGTGGCAGCGAGGTCCGCGCCGGTCGGCTGGCGGCCCGGGGTGGGGGTGACGACGGTGAAGCCGGCGGACCGCAGCCGCCGCACGGCGGGCGAGTCCGGCACGGACATCGACCGGGGGGTGACCAGGATCCGGGGCGCGGTCACGACCGCACCTCCGGTGTGTCCGGGCCGAGCAGCGTGATCAGGCGCTCGACCTCCTTCGCCATGGCGTCCCGGGCCGGGGCGACGTACTTGCGGGCGTCGAGCAGTCGCGGATCCGCGTCGAGCCGGCCGCGCACCACGCCGGTGAACACCTTGTTGAGGTGGGTGGCGATGTTGACCTTGGTCATCCCCTGGGCCACCACGGCCCGCAGGGTCTCGTCGTCCACCCCGGAGGAGCCGTGCAGCACCAGGGGCACCGGCACCAGCCCGGCGATCGCGGCGACCAGGTCCAGGTCGACCACCGCGTCGCGGGAGGCCATCGCGTGGGAGGTGCCGACCGCGACCGCGAGCGCGTCGACGCCGGTCTCCTCGCAGAACCGGCGGGCCTCGGCGGGGTCGGTCCGCACGCCCGGGGCGTGTACGCCGTCCTTGCCGCCGACCTCGCCGAGTTCCGCCTCGACCGCGACGTCGTGGGTGTGGCAGTGCGCGACGACCTGGCGGGTCACCGCCCGGTTCTCGTCGTCGGGCAGCCGGGAGCCGTCGAACATGACGGAGGTGAAGCCGAGGTCCACCGCCTCGTGGACGAGGTCGACGTCCTCCGCGTGGTCGAGGTGCAGCGCGACGGGGACCGCCGCCGCCTCGGCGAGCGTCCGCGCGGCCAGTGCGAGGGGGCGCAGGCTCCCGTGGTAGCGGACCGCGTTCTCGCTGATCTGCAACACCAGCGGCGCGCCGGCCGCCTCCGCGCCACTGACCAGGGCCTCGGCGTGTTCGAGCAGGGTCGCGTTGAAGGCCCCGACGCCGTGTCGCGCGCTGCGGGCGGCGGCGAGGATGGGGCGTGGGTCGGCGAGGGGCATGGTGACGTCTCCTAGGTCGGTGTTCGGTGGTGGTCGACCGCTGTCACGGCGGCGTGCGCACGGGTCGCCGCGCGGGCGGCGTCGAACCGGGCGCGGGGCGACGTGTAGGCGGCGACGAGGTCCGGTCGCGGTGTGACGCGCAGCGCCGCGCGCCGGGCCGACCGCAGGGGTGTGGTGTCCGTCCAGGTGCCCGTGCCGAGCAGTGCGAGGGCTGCGGCGCCGAGCGCGGCACCGTGCTGCGCGGCGTCCGGACGGCTGACCGGCCGGCCGACGAGATCGGCGAGCACCTGGAGCATCAGCCGGCCGCGCGCGCCACCGCCGGTGGCGGTGAGTTCCCGGTCGGCCGGTGCACCGGCGAGCATCGTCCGCGCGGCGTCGGCCAGGCTGAAGCCGATCCCCTCGACCAGGGCACGGGCCAGGTGGCCGTGGGTGTGCCCGAGGTCCAGACCCAGGTACGCCCCGCGCACGCCCGGCCCGCCCTCGGCGACGGTGCCGCCGGCCAGGGTGGGCACGCAGGTGAGCCCGTCCGCGCCCACCGGCACGGCGGTGGCCTCGTCGAGCAGGGCGTCGAGGTCGTCGTCCCGGCCGAGCACGGCGGCCAGCCAGGTCAGGCTGCTGCCGCCGCCGAAGGTCGACAGGGCCGAGATGTACAGGCCGGGCAGGACGTGGTCGAAGACGAACGGCCGGCCCACCGGGTCGAGCACCGGTTCGGGCCCGGCCACCGTGACCCAGTTGGACGAGCCCAGCGAGACGTACGCCGCGCCGGGTCGGTCCAGGCCCGCGCCGAGCGCCATGCACGCGTTGTCGACCCCGCCGGCCACGACGGGCACCCCGGCGGGCAGGCCGGTGGCGGTCGCCGCGTCCGGGGTGAGCCGGCCGACCACCCCGGCCGACGGCACGACCGGCGGCCACCAGTCGGCCGGCAGCCCGAGGGCGGCCAGCACGTCGGGCAGCATCCGCCGGCCGGCGAGGTCGTAGGCGCCGCTGCCCGAGGCGTAGCTCGGATCGGTGCGCTGCGCCCCGGTGAGCCGGGCGTTGACCCAGTCCTTGCTGCCGAGGATCCGCCTCGTCCGGGCGGCGACGTCGGGGTGGGCGGCGCGTAGCCAGGCGGCCTTGAAGACGGTGTACATGCCGCGCGGGAAGCCGTTGCCGGTGCGCGCGTACCAGTCGGTCTCGTCGGCGTCGGCGAAGTACGCCGCCGCCGCGTCCTCTCCCCGCGTGTCCGACCAGATCGGCACCGCGTCCAGCAGCGGCGTGGCGTCCGCGTCGACCGGCACCATCGCCAGGCTGTGGCCGGAGAGCCCGACCGCGACGACGCGGTGCCGGCCGGCGTCGGCGGCCAGCAGTTCCCGCGACGAGCGTACGACCGCGGCCCACCAGTCCGCCGGGCGCTGTTCGTGCCGTCCCGGTGCCGGGTAGGTCGTGGGGTACGCGGCGAAGGTGGTGCCGACGACCTGCGCGGTCGGGTCGACGAGCGCGGCCTTGCAGCCACCGGTGCCCAGGTCGACGGCGAGCACGACGTCGCTCATGCCAGCTCCCCCCGCTCCGGGGCACCCTGGTACGGCAGTCCGGAGCGCATCTGCGCCAGCATCGTCTTCATGGCCCGGACGTCCCCGAGCGCCGACTCGCCCCGGCGGAGCAGGGTCATGGTGGCGATGGTGTCGACGACCACGAGCTGGGCCAGTCGCGAGATCGTCGGGGTGTAGACGTCGGTGTTGTCGAGGGACTCGACGATCAGGGCGATGTCGCTCAGCTCGGCCAGGGGCGACAGGCCCCCGGTGATCCCGACGACGGTCGCCCCCCGGTCCCGGGCGACGCGCACGGTGTCCAGGATCGACGCGGTCCGACCGGTGTTCGAGATGGCCACCAGGACCGTCGACGGGGTGCTGGTGGAGGCGGCGAGGAACTGCTGGTGCGTGTCGATCGGCGCCGAGCACGGCACGCCCAGCAGCGGGAACTTCTGTTCCGCGTCCATGGCCACGATGCCCGAGGCGCCGAGCCCGATGAAGACGACACGGCTGGCGGCGGCGATGGCCGTCACCGCCCGGTCGAGGGCGTTCAGGTCGAGGTGGCGTCGTACGTGGTCGAGCGAGGTGATCGAGAAATCGAACACCTTGCTCACCGTGGTGGCGGTGTCGTCCTGGGCCTCGATCACCGACTGCGTGGCGGGGATGCCGAGCGCGACGCTCTGCGCCAGCTGGATGCGGAAGTCGTGGAACCCGTCGCAGCCGATCGCGTTGGTGAACCGGACGATGGTCGGCTGGCTGACCCCGACCGTCTCGGCGAGTTCGGCCAGGGTCATCCGCACGGTCCCGTGCGGGTCGGCGAGCACCGCGTCGGCGACCTTGCGTTCGGAGCGGCGCAGCGACTCCAGGCCCTTGTTGATGCGTTCCAGCACGGTTCCGTTCATCGGGCGACCGCCAGGGTGAGGGTGCCGTCGTGGCGGGGGACGCGGACCGTGACGCCGCGCCGGGCGGCGGCGTCGAGGTCGAACGTGGCCGGATCGACGGTGTTGAAGGCAAACATGCCCCAATGATGTGGCACCAGGGTGCCGATTCCGGCGCGCACACAGAGGTCGACGGCTTCGGCGAAGTCGAAGTTCCCGGGCACACCGTGGGCGAGCCGGTGGGCGTCGCGTCCGTTGACCGGCAGCAGCGCCACGTCGACGCCGAGGGCGGCGAGTCGAGCGGCCAGTCCGTCCCAGGGGGCGCAGTCGCCGGAGTGGTAGACGCGGACGCCACCGGCCTCGACGACGTAGCCGAGGAAGTGGTCGTCACCGTGCTCGTCGCGGACGCGCTCCTCGTGGGCGGCCGGCACGGCGGTGACCGTGAAGGGGCCGTAGTCGATCCGGTCGCCGTCGGCGAGGGCGTCGATCCGCTCCCGGGGGGCGCGGGAGCGGCGCAGCGCCTCGTCGAGGACCGCGCGGGGGCAGGCCAGCCGGAGGTCGGGCTGGGCGGCCATCAGGGGTACGAGGGTGTCCGGGTCCATGTGGTCGGTGTGCGCGTGCGAGCAGAGCACCGCCCGCAGTGGCGGCAGGCCGGTCGGGGCGACCGGGGCGGGAAGCATCCGGACGTGCGGGAACGTCGTGCCGGCGTACTTGCGGGCCAGCGAGTCGGACAGGTACGGGTCGACGAGCAGGTGCGCGTCACCGTCGGGTCCGGTGGCGGTGAGCCGGAACCCGGCCTGCCCGAGCCAGCGCGCCCGGAGGGTCATCGGACCTCCTGGGCCGCGTCGTAGAGCCGCTCGAAGTCCGGTCCCCCGGTGGGGATGTCGAGTTCGAAGACGGCGTCGATGGCCCGGGTCCAGCCGTGCACGAAGTAACGCCAGCCGTCGGCGACGGTCAGCGCGTCGGCCTCGGCCCGGGCCCGCGCCTGCCGCAGGAAGCCGAGGTCCCCCCGGTAGTTGAACTCCCAGGCGTACCCGCCGTGCGGAAAGACGGCGTCGTCGCTGAGCGGGGATCCGGGGCGGTCCTTGCCCATGCCGGTGGCGTTGACCACCAGGGCGCCCGGGGCGAGACCGGCGAGCAGGTCGTCGTGCACGTCGCCGGGGGCGAGGCGGTGGGTCCGCCAGGTGATAGCGGGGTCGCCGGTGGCGACGTCGGCGGTGATGGCCGCGAGCCGATGGTCGGCGATGTCGGTGACGACGACCCGGCCGGGTGCGTCGTCACCGGCCCGGTGGGCGAAGTAGTCGCAGAGGGCGAGGGCGGCACCGCCGGCCCCCATGACCAGCACGTCCCGACCGGCCAGGTCCGGCACGATGGACCGCAGGGCCATCTGGCTGGTGATGGTGTCCAGGGCCAGGCCGTCGATCCAGCCGTCCCGGGCCACCAGTGCGCTGGTCTCGCACAGCCGGGCGGCGTCGTCGTTGACCTCCCGCAGCAGGTCCCGGCTGGCCGCGTAGAGGTCGAGCTTGTGGGTGGTGACCAGCGCGCCGCGGGAGTGTTCGTCGTCGCGCAGGTGCGCGACGACCCGCCGGTAGACCGCCGGCTCCGCGCCGACCGGCACGTCGATGCCGACGAGGTCGACCGCCTCCAGGCCGAGGAGGGGACGCCACACCGCGAAGACCCGGTGGATCGCCGACGACGTGGTGCTGACGCCGATGAAGTACATCGTGGGCCGGGCGGCCGGTCGCAGGTCGTCGGGGGTCACGGCGTCGCCTCCGCGACCAGCGCGACGGCGTACGCGGTGTTGATGCCGAACCGGGTCGCCCCGGCGTCGAGCAGGGCGCGCAGCTGCGCCAGTGACCGGATGCCGCCGGACGCCTTGATCTCCCGGTCACCGCCGGCGACCTGTCGGATCACGCGGACGTGCTCGGGCGTGGTGGGCACCTTCTGCCAGCCGGTGCCGGTCTTGAGCGAGGTGGCACCGGCGTCGACCGCCACCCGGGCCGCGTCGCGCAGCTGGGCCTCGTCGAGCAGGCCGACCTCCAGGATGACCTTGACGGGTACCCGGTCGTCGACGGCCGCCAGCACGGCGGCGACGTCACGGGTGGCCGCGACCAGCTCACCGGAGCGGACCAGTCCGACGTTCATCACCACGTCCATCTCCTGGACGCCCGCGTCGAGGAGCCAGCGGGCCTCGGTCACCTTGACCGGGGTGGCCGTTCCGCCGGACGGGAAGCCGACCGGGGATCCGGCGCGGGTGTGCGATCCGTCGAGGAGCGGGCGCAGCACGGGCACCCAGGACGGCAGCACGTGCGCGGCGACGAAGTCGCCGGTCAGGGCGTGCCGGGCCAGTTCCTCGACGTCGGCGCGGCCGTGCTGGGCCTGTACGGCGCTGATGTCGATCATGCGGGCCAGCGCGTGGCCGGTGAGGTCAACGGGGGACATAGGAGCCGTTCTCCTCCAGACGCCAGTCGTCGCCGTCGGCGACGACCCGGTGCCGCATGCCGCTGGAGCGGGCGATGATGTCGTAGTCCTGGCCGGCGTCGGCCGGGTAGCAGAAGAGCGTGACCAGGTCGGTGTCGCCCAGGTTGACGCTGCGGTGGATGTGCACCGGTGGCACGTAGGCGACGACGCCGGGCCGCATCTCGGTGACGACGGTCCGGCCGTCGAGGGTCTCCATCAGCATCAGCCCGTGGCCGGACAGGCAGTGGTAGATCTCGGTGCGGTCCTGCTGGGCGTGGATGTGGCCCCGGGTCATGTGGAACTCGGTGCCGACCCGGCCGGGCGACAGGGTCGAGATCCCGGTGATCAGGTCTCCCGCCTCCGTCGAGGGACGGAACTCGTCGACGTGGTAGATGACCCGGTCGGCCTCGGTGGTCAGCCGCGCGGTGAACGCCGCCTCGTCGGCGAACAGCCCGCCGAGGTCAGCCAGCCTCTTCTCGTAGCGACCGGTGCGCCCGACCATCCCCTCCGGGGTGATGACCAGGCCGGGTCCCTGTTGCGGTGTGACCACCGTGTTCCTCCTGCTCCGGTCGGCGCGGACTCCGGTACGGTGCGCGCCTGTCGGCTCACTTTGTAGCAAAGTTACAACCTCATGTCACCCTCCCGCCTCCCACCACCGAGCCGTTTGTAGCGAAACGGTCCCGATTTCGCGCGATCGGCGGAACGAGCCGTGGCGCTATAACGGATATCTCTATATAAACGGGATCCGGCCGTGTAGCAGAGCTACCAACTCCCTGCTCAACGAGCTAACGTTCGGGAAACCTACCGTTGACAACCGAAGCGTCGAATGTAGTGTTGCTCCCTAAAGAGTGACCACGGACACCCCCGCACACGGGGACGGCGACGACCGCCGAGGAAGCGCCGCCGCCGGCTGGCAACGGTCCGCGGAGCACCGGATTCGAGAACCCCACGGGGGACGCCCCCGGCCCACCACCCCTGGAGGAAAGATGTCCAACCGGACACGCGGCAAGACGCTCGCCCGTAGCGTCGCCGCCCTGCTGGCCGTCACCCTGGCCGTCACGGCCTGCGGCGGCGGCGACGAGTCTGGCGGCAGCGGCGAGGCGGCCGACCCGATCGCCGGGCGCCCCGCGCCCACCGACCAGGCGCCGGACTCCGAGGTCAAGATCGCCATGATCGGCTTCGCCAACAACCCCTACTGGGTGTCGGTCAAGGCCGGCGCCGACTACGCCGACCGGGTGCTGGGCGGCAAGAAGGGCAAGGTCGACTGGATCGTCGCCGGCGACAACATCGACGTGCAGACGGTCTCCAGCGCGATCCGCGCCGCCGACGCGCAGGGCTACAAGGGCGTCGGGTTCTTCATCGCCGGCGAGGGCAACTGCGCCGACATCAAGACCCTCGCGGCCAAGGGCATCAAGCTGGGCGCCTACAACACGCTCTTCGACTGCGTGGGCACCTCGGGCGGCACCATCAACTACGCCCAGGAGCAGTACAAGGCCGGCCAGACCGCGGCCCAGGAAATGATCAAGGCCTCCGGCGACAAGGCCGGCAAGGTCGGCATCATCGTCAGCCAGTTCACCGCGCCCGGCTCGGAGCAGCGCCGGCAGGGCTTCATCGACGGGCTCAAGGGCTCGAAGCTGACCCCGGTCAACCAGGGCGTCGAGGCCAAGGACTCCGCGTCCAACACCTTCTCGGCCGCACAGAACTTCCTCCAGTCCAGCCCCGACCTCGTCGGCATCTACGCCACCGCCGGTGGCCCGTTCGGTGCCGCCCAGGCCGTTGCCGCCGCCAACAAGCAGGAGACCGTGAAGGTCATCGGCTACGACATCACCACCGAGAACATCGAGGCCATCAAGAACGGCTCGATGTACGGCGTGATCGGCCAGGACGCCTTCGGCCAGGGCTACAACGTGGCGGTCGAACTGTTCAACGCGGCCGTCACCGGCCAGCAGCCCGCCCAGGTGAAGCAGGAGGCCGTCGCCCCCTTCGTCACCAAGGACAACCTCGCCGAGCACGACCCCTCGACCCTGCCGCTCGGGACCCCGGGCGCCTCCTGATCACCAGAGGCCAACTCCTCATGGAACCGACTCCCCTCGTGGACGACGTCAGGTCGGCGGCCCTCGCGACCGCCGGCCTGACGAAGTCCTTCGGCGCCGTCAGGGCACTCCGCGACGTGTCGCTGGTGTTCCCCGCCGGCCAGGTCACCGGTCTGCTCGGTGAGAACGGTGCCGGCAAGTCCACCCTCATCCGCCTGTGCTCCGGCCAGATGCAGCCCGACGCCGGTCGGCTCACCCTCGACGGGCGGGAGGTCTCCTTCGCCAACCCGCTGGAGGCGATCGCCGCCGGGGTGGTCGTGGTCAACCAGGAGCCGCTGCTGATCAGCGAACTGACCATCGCCGACAACCTGTTCCTCTACGACCTCGGGGAGCGGCCCGGATTCGCGCTCGCCCGCCGGGGAGCCAACGTCCACCGGGCCCGCGAGCTGCTCGCCCGGCTGGGGATGACCGGCTACCTGCCCGACCCGTCCACACTCTGCCGTGACCTGTCGGCGGCGTCCCGGCAGATGGTCGACATCGTCCGGGCGCTCTCCCGCCAGCCCCGGGTCCTCTTCCTCGACGAACCCAACTCCAGCCTCACCCACGAGGAGTCCGAGCGGCTCTTCGCGGTCATGGCCCGGCTGCGCGACGAGGGTGTCGCGGTCGTCCTGGTCAGCCACCGGCTGGCCGAGGTCTACTCGATCGTCGACAACGTGGTGGTGCTGCGCGACGGCACGTTCGTCGCCGCCGGCCGGCCCGACGAGATCGACCAGAAGCGGGCCGTCGCCCTGATGGCCGGCGAGAAGAAGCGGGCGGTCGTGGCGGAGGTCGTGGCCGACCGGGCGGGAGCGATCGAGCAGGCCGAGGTGGCGCTGGAACTGCGTGGCCTGACCGGCGAGGGCTTCACCGACGTCAGCTTCGCGGTGCGTCGCGGTGAGATCGTCGGGATGTCCGGGCTGGTCGGCGCGGGCCGGACCGAGATCGCCGAGGCGGTGATCGGACTGCGCCGCCCGACCCGGGGTGGCATCAGTGTCGCGGGACGGCCGGTACGGATCTCCGGACCCGGCCGGGCCCAGCGGCTCGGTCTCGCCTACGTCGCGGAGGAACGCCGGACGGAGGTGTTCCACGCCCAGAGCGTCGGCTACAACCTGACCGTCCGGGTGCTGTCGGCCCTGAGCCGGCTCGGCTGGGTCTCCCCCCGCCGGACCAACGCGAAGGCCCGTGAACTCACCGAACGCTTCGGCGTGAAGGCCGCCTCCAGCGAGGCGCCCATCACCTCGCTCTCCGGTGGCAACCAGCAGAAGGTGCTGCTCGCGCGGGCCCTCGCGGCCAGACCGAAGGTGCTGATCCTGGACGAGCCGACGCGGGGAGTCGACGTCGGCACCAAGGCGGAGATCTACGCGACGCTGCGCGCGCTGGCCCACGACGAGGGCCTGGCGGTGTGGTTCATCTCGTCGGAACTCGAAGAAGTGGTCGAGCTGGCCGACCGCGTGGTCGTCGTCCGTGGTGGACGCGTGACCCTCGATGCCCTGAACAACGCCGGACCCCAGCCCATCGTCGCCGCGGCCATGGGCGCGACCGAAGGATCAACATGAGTGCCACTCTCGCCAAGAGGCAGGAGCGCTCCTGGAAGGAGGGCGCCCTGTCGCTCGTCAAGCGCCAGGAGACCGGCCTGTTCGGCGTCATCGTCGTCCTGGCCCTGCTGGTCAGCGTGGCGAACGAGAACTTCCTCCGCAAGGACAACCTCTACAACGTCCTCCAGACCGTGGTCGTGGTGGGCATCATCGCCGTCGGGCAGACGTTCGTCCTGATCGCCAAGGAGATCGACCTCTCGGTCGGCTCGGTGCTGGCCCTCTCGGCGGTCACCGCCGGCTCGGTCTACGGCAGCGGGGCCAACCCGTGGGTGGCCGCGGCCGTCGGTGTCGGGGTCGGCGCGCTCTCCGGCTTCGCCGTCGGCACGGTCGTCGTCCTCGGCCGGGTCAGCTCCTTCATCGTCACCCTCGGCATGCTCTCCATCGCGCGGGGCCTGACCCAGCTGATCACCGGCGGGCTGCCCCAGACCATGCCGAGCGAGCTGTCCTTCATCGGTCAGGGCCGGGTCTTCGGCGGCATCCCGGTGAGCGTCATCATCTTCCTGGTGCTGGTGCTGCTCGGCCAGCTCCTGCTCACCCGTACCGTCTTCGGTCTGCGGGTGACCGCCATCGGTGACAACGACGCCGCCGCCCGCACCGGCGGTATCCCGGTGGCCTGGACCCGGGTGCTCACCTTCGTCCTGATCGGCACGCTCGCCGGCGTCGCCGGGATCGTCTTCTCCACCCAGGTCGGCGTGGCCGAGGCCCAGGCGGGTCTGGGCTACGAGCTGGACGTCATCGCGGCGGCCGTCATCGGCGGTGCCAGCCTCTCCGGCGGCCGGGGATCGATCATCGGCGCCTTCCTCGGCGCCTGCCTGCTCGGCGTGCTGCGCAACGCGTTCATCCTGCTGGCGCTCTCGCCCTTCCTCCAGCAGCTCAGCATCGGTCTGGTCATCGTCCTGGCGGCGATCTTCGACCAGTGGCGCCAGGGCAACCTGCGCCACCTGCACCCGCGCACCCTCCGTCAGCAGCTCACCCGCCGGAAGGCGTGACCTCCGCTCCCCGGGAAAGGACCCGAGACCATGAAACCGCAACCGTTCCGCCTGCACGACCAGCGTGTCGTCCGCGCCTTCGTCGAGGCCCGCCGCGGTCACACCGCCGACGAGCCCCGGCTGAGGTTCGGCTGGAGCAACTGGGGTTTCGGCACCGAGGAGCTGGCGGCGACCGCCGCGCGGCTGGAGAAGAACGACGTGCGGTACGTCGAGCTGCACGGCAACCTCTACTCCCCCGACCTCGGGTACCGGCCGGACGAGACGCTCCGGGTGCTCGCCGACCACGGCATCACCGTCTCCGGGGTCTGCGGCATGGTCACCCCGCACCAGGAGTTCGCCCACAACCTGCCGCACGTCCGGGCCCGTGCGATCGAGTACTTCCGCCGCCAGGCCGAGTTCACCGCCGCGGTGGGGGGCTCGTACCTGCTCTTCGGCGCGGGTTCGGTCGGCCGGCCCACCGCGTTCGACTCCTACGAGCTGGAACGGTCCGCCCGGACCATGCGCCTGGTGGCCGACGACTTCGCCGCCGCCGGCATCCGGGGTGCGGTCGAGCCGATCCGGCCCGAGGAGACCAGCGTGGTGCACACCTTCGCCGAGGCGCTGCGCCTGCTCGACCTGGTGGACCACCCCGCCATCGCGCACGTCAACGGGGATCTCTACCACATGCTCAGCGGGGAGCTGCACATCGGCGCCACGCTCCTCGAGCACGGCCATCGCATGATCAACCTGCACCTGGCGGACACCAACCGTCGCGCCCTCGGACACGGCCTGCTCGACCTGGACGTGGTGATCATGGCCCTGTACGCCATCGGCTACCAGCGGGGCGACAACTACTGCTCGGCGGAACCCCTCGGTGCCGGGGGCAACCCGTACGCCGCGATGAACCTGCCGCCGCAGCCCGAGCGCCTCGACGAGCTGGTCGGCGTCACCGCGCGCACGTTCCGCGAGCGCGAGGCCGAGGTGCTCGGCGCGAGCGACGAGGAGCTGTACGCCCTCTACCAGATCGACTCCGAGTAGTGGCGATGCCGGCGTTCACGCTGCACGTGGTCTGTCCCAACCCGGCCGTCGACCGGCTCCAGGTGGTGGAACGGTTCCGGCCGTTCGAGGTCAACCGCGTGGTGGAGGTACGCAGCCTGCCCGGCGGCAAGGGCCTGATCGTCTGCCGGGGTGCCCGTCGCCTCGGTGCCACGGTCACCGCGCACGGCTTCGTCGGCGGCGCCACCGGTCAGGTGATCCGCGACGGCTGCGCCGAGCTGGGCGTGCACGACCGGCACGTCGAGATCGCCGGGGAGACCCGGGTGACCCCGGTGGTGATCGACCGGGCCACCGGCCGGTCGACGGTGCTCAACGAACGCGGCCCGCAGGTCACCGAAGCCGACCAGGAACGGTTGCTCGCCGGCCTGGTGGAGACGGTGCGTCCGGGCGACGTCGTGGTCGCCACCGGCAGCCTGCCGCCGGGTTGCGCCGCCGACCTGCACGCGCGGGTCGCCCGGCTGGCCCTGGAGCGGGGGGCGACGGCCATCGTCGACGCCCACGGCGGGCCCCTCGCCCGGGTGCTCGACGACGCGCGGGCCACCCGGCCCGCCGGCCGGCTGGTGGTCAAGCCCAACGCCGAGGAACTCTCCGGCGTCCTGGGCCGGCCACTGCCGGACCGGGCCGCGACCAGGGCCGCCGTACGGGACCTGCACGCCCGTACCGGTATCACCTTCGTGGTGACCCTCGGCACCGACGGGGCGGTCTGGACCGACGGTGCCGACGACCTGGCGGTGGACACGCCGCCGGTCGAGACGGTCAACGCGACCGGCTCCGGTGACTCCTTCCTGGCCGGTCTCGCGGTCGCCCTCGGCCGGGAGGACGACCCGGTGTCGGCCCTGGTCCTGGCCTCGGCGATGGGGGCTGCCAACGCCGCGTCCCTGGAGCCCGACGTCGACCCGGTGCTGGTCGAGCGGCTCCGGGGACGGGTGACCGTGAGCCGGCGGGGCGCCGAGGGATGAGCCAGTTCATCGGCGTCGACATCGGCACCACCCGGACGAAGGTCGGGTGCTACGACGCCGACGCTGGCCGGCTGGTCGCGCTCCGGCACGCGCCCACCGTCGTCGACCCCGACCCGTGGGGCGGCCGCCGGGACGCCACCCGGCTCGCCGCCTCCGTCGGCGGCCTGCTGGCGGACCTGCTCGCCGACCCGGCGGTCCGAACCGCCGACCTGGCCGGGGTCGGGGTCGGATCGGTCGGCGAGGAGGTCGTGCTGCTCGCCGCCGACAGCACCGTCACCGCGCCGGTGCTGGCCTGGTTCGCCGGGCACGGCCAGCAGGCCAAGGCGACCCTCGGCGGGGACAACGCCTGGACCGACACGGACGAGACCTTCTCGGTGTTCAAGCTGCGGTGGCTGGCCGAGCAGCTGCCCGACCGCCTGGCGGCGGCGCGCACCTTCACCTCGCTCGCCGACTTCGTCGCCCGGGACCTGCTCGCCGACCACGCGGCCCCGGTGTTCCTCAACGTCTCGCACGCCTCGCGCACCGGGCTGCTCGACGTCCGCGCCGGCCTGCTGCGCACCGGCGCCCTGCCGGACCTCGGACTGGGCACGCTGTCCCTGCCCGACCTGGTCGACAGCGCCACCGTCGTGGGCCGGACGTCGGGTGCGGGCGTGCTGCCGGCCGGTGTCCCCGTGGTGGCCGGCGGCCACGACCACATGTGCGGCGCCTTCGGCACCGGCGTCCGCGCCGCCGGTGACGTCTACGTCTCGGCCGGCACCTCGGAGGCGCAGGTGCTGCTGGTCGACGCCCTGCCCGACGTGGTCGAACCGGGCCTGGACACCGGGGTCTTCGTGGCCGGCGGCCTGCGGTTCGTGCACCGCGCCACCCCGTCCGGCCGGTACTACCGGGCCTGGCACGACCTGCTCTACCCCGGAGTCGACGACGCGACGATGTGGGCCGAGTTGACCCGCGTCGTCGACCAGGTCGGCCCGGCCACGATCGAGGCGGAACGGCGGCGCACCCGCCTCGCCGCCCTGCCGATGGACGTCACCCGCGCCCACGCGATGGTCAGCCTGCTCAAGGGGCTCGCGGTCGAGGCCGAGGCGACCACCGCCCGGCTGGGTCGGCTCGGCGGCATCGAGATCACCGACGTCACCGTCGCGGGCGTGGCCGCCGGCTGGCCGACCTGGCGGCGGCTGCGTCAGGACGCCACCCGCCGCCGGCTCCGGTTCGTGGACGAACCCGAGGCCACCGTCCTCGGCGTCGCCGTCCTCGCCCAGTACGGCGTCACCGGCCGGGCCGACGTCCCGGTGCACCTGACCACCACCCGACCCCGAGGGGGAGACGATGAACCCGACTGAGCTGCTGCGCACGTACCGCCTCGTCCCGGTCGTCGTCCTCGACGACGCCGCGCACGCCGAACCCCTCGCGGACGCGCTGGCCACCGGCGGCCTGCCGGTCGCCGAGGTCACCTTCCGCACCCCGGCGGCTGCCGAGGCGATCGCCCGGATGGCCGCCCACGGTGGTGTCACCGTCGGCGCGGGCACCGTCACCACCGTCGATCAGGTCGACGAGGCGGTCCGGGCCGGCGCACGCTTCGTCGTGTCGCCCGGGTTCAGCGCGGCCGTCGTCCGCCGCTGCCAGGAGCACGGGATCTTCGTGCTGCCGGGCGCGAGCACCGCGACGGAGGTCATGACGGCTCTCGACGCCGGAGTCGACGTGGTCAAGTTCTTCCCCGCCGGCACCTCGGGCGGGGCCCCGGCGGTCGCCGCGCTCTCCGCGCCGTTCCCGCAGGTCTCCTTCGTCCCGACCGGCGGCATCGACGCCGACTCCGCCGCCGACTACCTCCGGCTGCCGTCGGTTCTCGCGGTGGGCGGCAGCTGGATGGTTCCCCGCGCGGCCATCGCGGCCGGCGAGTTCGCCCGCGTCGCGGACCTCGTCCGCACCAGCGTCGCCGCCGTCACCCGCTGACCCGCCCTCGGGCCACGCCGATCGTCGTGCGCCACGGGCGGCCCGGGGTACGGCGGGCGGCCACGCGCGGCACCGGCGCGCTGGCGCATGGAGTCGACCGCAGAGGGTAGCCACGAGCGGAGCCGACCCGAGGGAGGAGAGCAGATACCCCCAGGGGGTATCCTCGTGTCCTGAGGGAGGCGTTGACGATGTCGCACGAGCACCAGGCCACGCCGATGTCGGCGGGCAGTCACCCGGACACCGACCGGCAGCACGAGCAGCACGGCGAACCCCGTGGCCATCCGGCCCACCACCGCTCCGGGCACGGGGGGCACGACAAGCACGCCGGGCACGACCCGGAGATGTTCCGCCGCAGGTTCTGGCTGAGTCTGGTCCTGACCGTACCGATCGTGGCGACCAGTCACATGGTGATGGACTGGTTCGGCTACCGGCTCGACCTCCCCGGCGTCGACTGGGTGGGGCCGGTGCTGGGCACGGTGGTGTTCGCCTGGGGTGGGTGGCCGTTCCTGCAGGGCGCGGTACGGGAGGTCCGGGACCGGGCGCCCGGGATGATGCTGCTGGTCGCGATGGCGATCACCGTGGCGTACGTGGCGTCGTCGGCCACCGCGCTGGGCGCGTTCGAGCTGGACTTCTGGTGGGAGCTGGCCGCCCTGGTCACGATCATGCTGCTGGGGCACTGGCAGGAGATGAAGGCGATCGGCCAGGCCCGGGGCGCACTGTCGGCCCTGGCCGCGCTGCTGCCCGACGACGCCGAACTCCTCGACGCGCAGGGCCAGCCGAAGCGGGTGTCCGTGGCCGAGCTGGGAGTCGGGGACGTGGTCCTCGTCCGCCCCGGCGCACGGGTGCCGGCCGACGGCACCATCGTCGACGGTGGCGCCGAGATGGACGAGTCGATGATCACCGGGGAGTCCCGGCCGGTCACCCGGGCCACCGGCGACCGGGTGGTCGCCGGCACGGTGGCCACCGACGCGCCGATCCGGGTCCGGGTCACGGCCATCGGCGAGGACACCGCCCTGGCCGGCATCCAGCGCCTGGTGGCACAGGCGCAGCAGTCCAGCGGTCGGGCGCAGGTGCTCGCCGACCGGTTCGCCGCCGGGCTGTTCTACGTCGCCACCGCCACCGCCGTGGTGACCGTGCTGGCCTGGACGGTGCTCGGCAACCTCGACGAGGCCGTCGTGCGCACGGTCACGGTGCTGGTGATCGCGTGCCCGCACGCCCTCGGTCTGGCCATCCCGCTGGTGATCGCGCTGTCCACCGCGGTGGCGGCCAAGGGAGGCATCCTGATCAAGGACCGGGTCGCACTGGAGCGGATGCGCACCGTCGACGCGGTGCTGTTCGACAAGACCGGCACCCTGACCCGGGGCGAGCACGTCGTCACCGGCGTGACCGCCACCGCCGTCGCCAGCGACCACGAGGTCCTGACCATCGCCGCGGCGGTGGAGGCGGACAGCGAACATCCACTGGCCCGCGCGATCGTCGCCGCGGCCGGCGACCGGGGCGTCCCCCACCGGGCCACCGGCTTCCGGTCGCTGAGCGGACGCGGCGTGCGCGCCGACGTCGACGGCACCACCTACGCCGTCGGCGGACCCGCCCTGCTACGCGAACTCGACGCGACCGCCCCCGACGAACTCCAGCGCCAGCAGGACGACTGGTCGCGGCGTGGAGCCGCGGTACTCCACCTGCTGCGCCTCGACGGCGACCGGGCAACCGTCGTGGGCGCTCTGGCACTCGAGGACCAGGTCCGCCCCGAGGCCCGGCAGGCCATCGCCGAGTTGCGCGACCAGGGTGTCCGCAAGATCGTGATGATCACTGGTGACGCCCGGCCGGTCGCCGAGGCGGTCGCCGCCGACCTCGGGTTCCGCCCCGGCGAGGACGAGGTCTTCGCCGAGGTGCTGCCCGCCGACAAGGACGACGCCGTCGCGGACCTGCAGAAGCGGGGTCTACGGGTGGCGATGGTGGGCGACGGCGTGAACGACGCCCCCGCCCTGGCCCGCGCCGACGTCGGCATCGCCATCGGTGCCGGTACGGACGTCGCGATCGAGTCCGCCGGTGTCGTCCTGGCCTCCTCCGATCCACGCGGGGTCACCGGCGTGATCCGACTGTCCCGGGCCTCCTACCGCAAGATGATCCAGAACCTGGCCTGGGCCGCCGGCTACAACGTGGTCGCCCTGCCCCTGGCCGCGGGTGTCCTGGCCTGGGCCGGCGTCACGCTCAACCCCGCCGTCGCGGCGGTGCTGATGTCCGCCTCCACCATCGTCGTCGCGCTCAACGCCCAACTCCTGCGCCGGGTACGGCTGCGTCCGGCGGCCGGGTAGGCACAGCCTCGGTCACGATCCCGTCATGCCCGGCACGGCCGATCCGGCGGACGCGCGGTACCCGCATCAGCGGGGCGTACGGAGACGGTCGAACCACTCGCGGAGGTCGAGGTCGTTCTCGTCGTCACCGGAGCGGGTGGGCGGTGCGCGTCGCTCGGGTTCGTCGCCGAGGGCGAGATCCCGGCTCGGCGGGGTGAAGTCCGCCTCCGGTCTGCCCTCGGTGGCGGTGACGATCACCCGGGCCACCGCCTCCACCACGCCGGACTGCGCCGCGATGCCCACCCGGTCGGTGGGGTCGTCGGGGTTCGCCGCGATTCCGGCGACGGCGACCTGCGGGGTGTACGCGACGAACGACTTGGTGGCGTCCTGGTCCGAGGTGCCCGACTTGCCGGCCAGCGGGCGGCCGTCGACGATCCGGTCCGCAGCGGCGGCGGTGCCGCCGGTGCACCGCCCGTACGCCGGATCCTGGCCGACCGGGCAGCGGGCCGCGTCGGTGGCCGCCCGTGCCACGTCGGCGTCGAGCACCCGCCGGCAGGACGGGTCGCCGGCCGGCAGCTTCGTGCCGTCCGGGCCGGCGACCGAGAGCACCGGCAGCGGGGCGCAGTACGTGCCCTCGGCGGCCACGGTGGCGTACGCGGCGGCCAGGTCGAGCGGGGTGGTGGCCGACACGCCGAGGGTGAACGCCCCCCAGTCGGCGGCGTCGGTACGGGCCAGGTTCTCGTCGAGGTCGGAGCGGAACGTGATGCCGAGCCGCTGCGCCATCTCGACCACCTTCGCCGGGCCGACCTGCTCGGAGAGCCGGACGAAGTACGTGTTCACCGATCGGCCGAAGGCGTCCCACATGGTCCGGTAGCCGTTCATGCTGGCCGGGTCGGCGTTGGCCGGGCACCACCGGTCACCGCAGACCGCCGTCGACCCCTCCGCCGGGTACCGGGTGGGCAGCCGGGTCGGCGCGTAGTACTCGGTGTCCAGCGGCAGCCCCGACTCCAGGGCGGCGAGCATGGTGAACAGCTTGAACGTCGACCCGGCCTGGTAGCCGTCGATGGCCCCGCCACCGGCCACGAGCTGGTTGACCGTGTTCGGGCGGTTGTCCTGCCCGGCGGGGTTGGCGGCGAGGCTGTAGTTCCGGTTGACCGCCATCGCCAGCACCCGGCCGGTGCCCGGCTCGACGGCCGCGATCGGCAGCGCCCGGGGTTCGTCGGAGTCGAAGACCGCCAGCGACTGGCGTAGCGCGCTCGCCTGCACCGTCGGGTCCAGCGAGGTGACGACGGTGTACCCGCCCCGGCGCAGGGCCTGTTCGCGTTCGGCGACGGTGCCGCCGAAGGCCGGCTGCGCCAGCCACCAGCTGCGCAGGTAGTCGCAGAAGAAGCCCCAGTCGGCGTGGCTGCCGGGAATCGCGGTGCAGCCGTTGGGCTGCTCGGTCGGGTCGAGCGTCAGGTCCTCGGCGCGGGCCCGGTCCGCCTGCGCGGTGGTGATCGCGCCGGTGACCACCATCGAGTCGAGCACGTACGAGCGGCGCACCAGGGCCGCGTCCCGGTCGCCGTCGATCGGGCTGTACTCGTTCGGCGACTGCACCAGACCGGCCAGCAGGGCGGCCTGGGCGAGGGTCAGCTCGGCCGGGGTCACGCTGAAGTACCGTTCGCTGGCCGCCGCGATGCCGTACGCCCCGGAACCGAAGTACGCGATGTTGAGGTAGCGGGCGAGGATCTCGTCCTTGTCGAGGGTCTGCTCCAGCGCGGCGGCGTACCGGATCTCCTGGAGCTTGCGCCCGACGCTCACCTCGGTCGCGCTCTGCCGCTCCTCGGCGGTGCGCTCCGGGTCGCTCTTGAGCACGTTGCGGACGTACTGCATGGTCAGCGTGGAGGCGCCCTGCGTCGTCCCCTCCTTGGCGTTGGTGACCAGGGCGCGGGCCACTCCCCGCAGGTCCACCCCGCCGTGGGAGTAGAAGCGCCGGTCCTCGGCCGCCACGATCGCCTGGCGCATCACCGGAGCGATCTCCGTCAGCGGCACGTCCCGGCGGTCGACGTCGTAGAAGTTGGTGATCAGCGTCCGTCCGTCGCGGGCGTAGACCGCGGTGCGCTGGGCGGTGGCAGGAGCGCGCAGTTCCTGCGGCAGGCCACCCCAGGCGTCGCTGGTCGCCTTCACGGTCAGGCCGAGGAAGAGGTTGCCGGGGAAGGCGGCAGCGGCCAGGACGAGCCCGGCGAGGACACCGCAGAGCACCACGGCGGCCAGCCGGCCCACCAGCGATCGGGAACGCATTTCCCCAGGTTGACGCGGTTTTGCGAGCATCGCCCACTCCCTGGCGCGGGTTGCCAGGAAACTCACGGCGACCCGCCGGTGCCGGCCCCACCGGCCGGGGTGCGGTGCGGAACGGTGTCCGGTTCGTCCTGGATCCCCGGTCATCGGGTGCCGGCCGGGGGCGTGGGGGTGGCCAGACTCGCGGCGGCGGCGTCCCGGACGATCTGCCGGGGCACCAGCCGGCCCGCGCGGTAGGCGACGCCGATCCCGGCGACCAGCGCGAACACCGCACCGAAGGTCTGCAACGAACCGACCAGCGCGCCGCCGAGGCCGAGCAGGGGCGCGGCGATGACCAGCATCGCCCCGTCACCGATGCTGAACACCCCGGAGCGGGCGACCGCCCATCCGGTCAGCGCCCAGCCGGCGCTGTAGCAGGTCGCCCCGACCAGGACCAGGCTCCGCGCGGTGGTGCCGAAGACCAGGGTCTGCTCGGCGAGCCCGGCGAACGGCAGCATCAGCACCGTCCCGGCCAGGCTGACCAGCAGCCCGGCGGCGGCGCTGCGCCGGCTGCGGGTGGTCACCAGCAGACCGGCCAGCGCCAGCAGGGCGAGCAGACCGATCCACACCGCCCCGACCCAGCCGACCAGGTAGAGCGGCCGGCCGTCAGCCGGGTACGGGTCGTTGCCGGCGCCACCGTCGCTGGCCAGCGCCACCGTGCCGTAGAGGATCGCGTACGCCGGCAGCAGCCACACCGACGCGCGGGCGAGCCGTCGCATCGACCAGGCCCAGGTGGCGTCGGTGGCCGGGCCGGCCGGGGTCGGCTCGACGACGAAGGGCAGCACCCCGAACCCACCGCCGGTACGGCGCGAGCCGATGGGCCCCGTCGGGTCGTGCGCCCCGGGCACCGCCGCGCGGGAACGGACCGGTCTCGTCGGATCGTTCATGCGTCACCTCGCTCACTGCTCCGGGGCCGGCGGCCCCACCGACCATGCGGTCGGCGAGGTGGACCGGCCCGGTGGCCAGGGACGCGTACGGCGCCCCGGCACCTGGTCACCATCGGTCCTCGAACCGATCGTGGCAGGCACCGGAGCGCCGTATGAGCGTTATTCGCTTTTTGCCCCCGGAGCCGGGGGCGGTGCTGTTCGCCCTGGTCAGCCCCGTTCGCGCTGGTCGGCCGGGTCTTGGAGCAGACTGTTCGGGGACACCGGCTCCGGCGCGGGCAGCCCCTGCGGGCCGTGGCCGCCGGTGGCCTGCGCCTCGGCGACGCGTACCTCGTCGTGGATCTGCCGGGCGGCGGCCGCCGCGGCCTGCGCGGCCTCGGCGGCCTCCCGCTCCACGTCGCTCGCCCCGGACGAGGCCTGCGGCGTCGGGGCGTCACCGACCATCTGGCTCAGCCCGCCGAGCGCGCCGCCCATGCCCTCCAGGGCCTTGGTCAGCTCGGCCGGAACGATCCAGACCTTGTTGGCGGTGCCGTTGGCGATCTGGGGCAGGGCCTGGAGGTACTGGTAGGCGAGCACCTTCTGGCTCGGGTTGGCCTGGTGGATCGCGTCGAAGACGGTCCGGATCGCCTTCGCCTGCCCCTCGGCCTGGAGGATCCGCGCCTGCCGGTCACCGTCGGCCCGCAGCACCGCCGCCTGCTTCTCACCCTCGGCGGTGAGGATCTGCGACTGCTTGTGCCCCTCGGCGTTGAGGATCGCGGCCCGGCGGTCCCGCTCGGCGCGCATCTGCTTCTCCATCGAGTCACGGATGCTCGGCGGCGGCTCGATCGCCTTGATCTCCACCCGGGTCACCTTGATGCCCCAGCGGCCGGTGGTCTCGTCCAGCACACCGGAGAGGTGCCGGTTGATCTCCTCCCGGCTGGTCAGCGCCCGCTCCAGGTCCAGCGAGCCGATCACGTTCCGCAGCGTGGTGACGGTGAGCTGCTCGATCGCCTGGAGGAAGTTCGAGATCTCGTACGTGGCCCGCGCCGAGTCGATCACCTTGAAGTAGAGCACGGTGTCGATCGAGACGACCAGGTTGTCCGAGGTGATCACCGGCTGCGGCGGAAAGCTGACCACCTGCTCCCGCATGTCGACTTTGGTACGTACCGCGTCGATGAACGGGACCAGCAGGTTCAGCCCGGGGTTCAGGGTGCGCTTGTACTTGCCGAGCCGCTCGACCACGTCCTGACGCTGCTGCGGCACGATGCGCACCGCCTTGGCCAGAGCGATCACCGCGATCAGCGCCATGGCGCCGAACAGCACCGCGATCACCAGTTCCATACGTTCTCCCTTTCGACTGGGGAGAGTTCCCCGAAGAAATGTCGTCCTGCCGGGCCAGGGCGGTCGCGCCCCGCGGCCCGGGTCACCTGAATGCCGCCCCCCGCACCGGGCTGGAGGATGCGTACCCGCCCGTCACCGTCGGCGCGCATCTGCTTCTCCGCCGCGTCCCGGATGCGTGGGCGACGGCTCGATCGCCGTGATCTCCACCCGGGTCACCGTGATGCCCCAGCGGCCGGTGGTCTGGTCCAGCACACCGGAGAGGTGCTGGTTGACCTCCTCCCGGCTGGTCAACGCCCGCTCCAGGTCCAACGAACCGACCACGTTGCGCAGAGTGAGGACGGTGAGCTGCTCGATCGTCTGAAGGACGTTCGACACCTCGTAGGTCGCCCGCGCCGGATCGACCACCCGGTAGGAGAGCACCGTGCCGATCGAGACGACCCGGTCGTCCGAGGTGATCACCGGCTGCGGCGGAAAGCTGACCACCTGCTCCCGCATGTCGACTTTGGTACGTACCGCGTCGATGAACGGGACCAGCAGGTTCAGCCCGGGGTTCAGGGTGCGCTCGTACTTGCCGAGCCGCTCGACCACGTCCTGACGTTCCGGTGGCACGATGCGCACCGCCTTGACCAGAGCGACCAGCGCCACCGCGCCGAGCAGCACCGCGATCACCGGGTCCATACCCTCACCCTCCCGACCGGGGAAGCTCGCCGGGGGAGATGTCGTCCTGCCAGACCAGGGCGGTCGCGCCCCGGACCTGGATCACCTGGACGCGCTGGCCGGGCACGAAGACGTGCGTCGCGTCGTACGAGCGGGCGCTCCACAGCTCGCCGTCGATCTTCACCAGGCCGCCCTCGGCGTCGACCTGCTCCAGCACCAACGCGTTGGCCCCTTCCAGGGCCTCCACCCCGAACGGCTGCTCGCCGGTGGAGAGCGCCGAGCGGCGGTGCCGCTGGATCGTGGGACGGGCCGTCAGGACCGTCAGTGCGGAGACCGCCGCGAAGACGATCGCCTGCACCCCGACCGGCGCGCCGAGCGCCGCCGCACCCGCCGCGGCGAACGCCCCGGCCGCGAACATGATCAGGAAGAGCGTCGTCGTGAAAATCTCCGCGACAGCGAGCAGCGCACCCAGCACGATCCAGAGCAACGTGTCCACGTCACCGATCGTGCCACGTGCGTGCACCCCACCACGAACGACGAAGATCAGTAAGCTCGGGCCAGCCGGTCAGACCGGCATGTCACCACCGAAAAGGAGCGAAATGTCCTTGCTGCCGGAGACCGCCCGCCGGGTGGAGACCCTCGTCACCACGGCCCAGTCCACCGGGCGTACCCCCTCGCTGGTGATCGGCGTGGTACGGGGCGGGGCACTGGCCCATCTCAGCGTGGCCGGCGAGCATCCCCGCCCCGACGCCGACCTCCAGTACCGGATCGGCTCGATCAGCAAGACCATGACGGCGGTCCTGGTCATGCAGCTCCGCGACGCCGGGCGACTCGCGCTCGACGACCCGTTGGAACGGCACCTGCCCGGCACCGGAGTCGGCACCCTGACCCTGCGTCAACTTCTCGGCCACGCCAGCGGCCTGCAACGTGAGCCGGACGGGCAGTGGTGGGAGCGCGCCGAGGGCAGCGATCTGGCGACCCTGCTCGCCGGCGTGACGGCGGAGAAGCTGGCGTACCCGCCGTACCTGGGCTACCACTACTCCAACCTGGCGTACGGGCTGCTCGGCGGCGTGCTGGAGGCGACCACCGGCACGCCGTGGTTCGCCCTGCTGCGGGAACGGATCCTCGAACCGCTCGGCATGCGTCGCACCACGTACCAGGCCACCGAGCCGTTCGCCCGGGGCTACGTGGTGCACCCCTGGCACGACACGCTGCGCGAGGAGCCACGGACCGACACCGGGGCGATGGCCCCCGCCGGCCAGCTCTGGTCGACCGCCACCGACCTGGCCACCTGGGCGGCCTTCCTCGCCGACCCGGCACCGGAGGTGCTCGCCGCCAGCAGCCTCACCGAGATGTGCGCGCCGGTCGTGCTCAGCGACCTCGACTCCTGGCGCGGCGGGCACGGCCTCGGGCTGGAACTCTGCCGCCAGGGCGACCGGGTGTACGTCGGCCACGGCGGCTCGATGCCCGGGTACGTCGCCGCCCTGGCGGTGCACCGCCCGTCCCGCACCGGCATCGTCGGCTTCGCCAACTCGTACGGCTTCCGGGCCGGTGGGATCGGCGCGCTCGGCCTGGAGGTGCTCACCACCGTGCTGGACGCCGAGCCGACCCCGGCGACGCCGTGGCGGCCCGCCGCCGCACCACCGCCAGCGGAGGTGGCCGAGCTGACCGGGCGCTGGTGGTGGATGGGGCACCCGACCGACGTCACCTGGGACGGCGGCGCGGGTCACCTGGTGGCGTACCGGCGGGGCGAGCGGATGCTCCGGTTCGCGCCGGAGGGGCCGGACCGCTGGCGGGGGTGCTCCGCCGAGGAGAACGGCGAACTGCTCACCGTGCTGCGCGACGGCAGCGGACAGGCGGTCGCCCTGGACGTGGCGACCTTCGTCCTCACCCGCAGCCCGGACGAGGAGCCCTGATCGTCGGCTGCGCCCGGTTCTGGTGGTAGCAGGGGACCCCTGCACGACAAAAAGCGGTAACAAGGGGCCCCTGCTACCACCCCAGCCCACCCCCAGCCAGCCGACGCCTCAGCCGGGCTCGGTGACGAAGTCGATGAGGCGTTCCATCGCGTTGATCAGTGGAGTCTCCACGTCGGCGAAGCTGTCGACCCGGGAGAGGATGTGCCGCCACATGTCGGCGGGCTCGGCCACCCCGAGCGCGGTGCAGACCCCCTCCTTCCAGGGACGCCCCGGCGGCACCACCGGCCAGGCCCGGATGCCGAGCGCCGCCGGTTTCACCGCCTGCCAGACGTCGACGTAGGGGTGCCCGGTCACCAGCACGTACGGCGAGTCGACCCGGGCGACGATCCGGCTCTCCTTCGAGCCGGGCACCAGGTGGTCGACGAGCACCCCGAGCCGTCGGGTCGGGCCGGGGGCGAAGGCGCGCACCTCGGCGTCGAGGGCGTCGATGCCGTCCAGCGGCTCCACCACGACCCCCTCGATGCGCAGGTCGTCGCCCCAGATCCGCTCCACCAGGGCGGCGTCGTGCACCCCCTCCACCCAGATCCGGCTGGCCTTCGCCACCTGGGCGCGTACCCCCTCGACGGCGATCGAACCGGAGGCGGTGCGGCGGCGGGCGGCGGGCACCGGCGGGCGGGTCGGCCGGCGCAGCGTGACCGGTTCGCCGTCGAGCCGGAACGCCGCCGGCAGCAGCGGGAAGTTGCGCCGTCGGCCGTGCCGGTCCTCCAGCACCACCGCGCCGGCCTCGAACCCGACCACCGCGCCGCAGAAGCCCGAGTCGGCGTCCTCGACCACCAGGTCGGGTTCGGCGTCCACCTCGGGCACCGCCCTGTGCCGCCGCCAGTCCCCCGCCAGCACGTCCTCGCCGTATCGCCTCCCCATGGCCGTGACGGTAACCGCCGGCCCGCCTCGAACGACGCAGGCACGCCGCCCACCGCCCGGGTCACCGCGGGTCGGAACGGGGCAAGCTGGGGCAGGCGGTACGGCCCCCGCGACGGTCGAGACAGAGCCGCCGTCACGACGTACCCTTCTCTGCATGTCTCCCGCAACGGGCGCGGTCGCTCTCGCTCCGCGCCGGTCGAGCCGGTTCGTGGCCTGGGTGCGCGCGTGGCGCGCCGGGCTGGTCCCGTTCGACGAGGTGCCCGACGCGGTCGCCGGCGACGAGGAACACCTCGTCGCCGACGCCCCCGGCACCTGGACGGACGTGCCGTTGCGCGACGCGCTGCCCACCCTGGCCCGGCTCTCCCCGGACGAGATCCGGCTGGTGCTGCCCGCACCGGGCGACCCACGGGGCCTGCCCGGTCCGGGCGACTTCACCGGTGCGGCGCTGCTCGCCGGTGAGGCGGTGGTCGCCGGTGGGCTGGGCCTGATCCCCCAGGTCCGGACGCACACCTCGGGCTCCGGGATGACCTGGGAGACGGTGCTGTGGCGGTTCTACCCGCTGCCGGCCGACGCCCCCACCGCGTCGCTGACGATGCCCTGTGCCGCCGAGGCCGAGGCGGAACTGGCCACCGCGCTGGCCGAGACCACCGCCGCGCTGACCCGGCTGGACGTCGCCCAGTGGCGGCCCGAGCTGGCCGGCGCGCTGGCCGCGCTGCGCCGTCCGGACGGCGCGACCGACCTGCCACCCGGCTTCGACCCACGGTCGCGGCGACTGTTCGCCCGCGCCGCCGTGCTCGACCGGGTGCTCGCGCTGGCCGAACACGCCGCACCGGGCGGAGCGGTCAACGGGTACGAGGCACAGCAGCGCGACGCCGCCCTGCGCCCGCTGACCACCGCGTGCCGGCGCGCCCTGGTCGCCGCCTGCAACGCCCCACTGCGTCCCTGACCCGGGACGCACGGCCCCACCGGCCGCCGGCGGCTCAGATCTCGTCGATCAGGTCGACCACCGAGTCGACGATCCGCGACGGTCGGTACGGGTACCGCTCCGCCTCGGCCCGGGTGCTGATGCCGGTGAGCACGAGGATGGTCTCCAGCCCCGCCTCCAGGCCGCAGAGGATGTCGGTGTCCATCCGGTCGCCGATCATCGCGGTGCTCTCGGAGTGCGCCTCGATGGTGTTCAGCGCCGACCGCATCATCATCGGGTTCGGCTTGCCCACGAAGTACGGCTCCACCCCGGTCGCCTTGGAGATCATCGCCGCGACCGAGCCGGCCGCCGGCAGCGCCCCCTCCACCGACGGGCCGGTCACGTCCGGGTTGGTGCAGATGAAGCGGGCGCCGCCGTTGATCAGCCGGACCGCCTTGGTGATCGCCTCGAAACTGTAGGTGCGGGTCTCCCCCAGCACCACGTAGTCCGGCTCGAAGTCGGTGAGCACGTACCCGACCGCGTGCAGCGCGGTGGTCAGCCCCGCCTCGCCGATCACGTACGCGGTGCCGCCGGGGCGCTGGTCGGCCAGGAACTGCGCGGTGGCCAGGGCCGCCGTCCAGATCGCGTGCTCCGGCACCTCGAAGCCCATCCGGTTGAGCCGGGCGCACAGGTCGCGGGGCGTGTAGATGGAGTTGTTGGTCAGCACCAGGAACGGCTTGCCGGAGGCGCGCAGCCGGTTGACGAACTCCGGGGCGCCCGGCACCGGCTGACCCTCGTGCACCAGCACGCCGTCCATGTCGGTGAGCCAACTGGCCACCGGCTTCCGCTCGATCATCGGGTTCCTCACGGCTGGTCGGGGCTGGCGTCGGTGGCGGGTCGGGGGCGGCGGGCCGGGACACAGCACGCCGTCGGGCAGGTGTCCCAGCAGGGCACCTCCCCGAGCCGGCGGCGGGCGGTGGTGTCCGGGTCGAGCCGCTCGGTGACCAGTTCGCGGACCATGGCCACGAACCGGGGGTCGGTGCCGGGGGTGCCGGCCCGGACGAAGTCCAGGCCGAGCTGCCGGGCCGTGGCCAGGGCCTCGGTGTCGAGATCCCAGACCACCTCCAGGTGGTCGGAGACGAACCCGACCGGGCTGACCACCACGCTGGTGACGCCCTCCCCGGCGAGTTTGGCCAGGTGGTCGTTGACGTCCGGCTCCAGCCACGGCACCTGCGGCGGCCCGGAGCGGCTCTGCCACACCAGGTCGTACGGCAGGTCCGGGGCCGCCGCCGCGGCGACCAGCCGGGCGGTCTCGTGCAGTTGGGCCTCGTACCGGCCGCCGTGCGGGCCGGCGGTGGCGGCCATCGAGGTGGGTACCGAGTGCGCGGTGAAGACCACCCGGGTGGTGGCCCGCTTCGCCGGGTCGAGCCGGTGAAGCGCCGCGGTGACCGCGTCGGCGTGCGGCTCGACGAAGCCGGGATGGTCCCAGAACTGGCGGAGCTTGTCGACCACGGGCGCGTCCGGGCCGACCGCCGCCCGGGCCGCCGCGATGTCCTCCTGGTACTGCCGGCAGGAGGAGTAGCCGCCGTACGCGCTGGTGACGAACGCCAAGGCACGACGCACCCCGTCGTCGCGCATCTGCGCGACGGTGTCGGCGAGCATCGGGTGCCAGTTGCGGTTGCCCCAGTACACGGGCAGGTCGAGCCCGTGGGCGGCGAAGGCGGCCCGGACGGCGGCGAGCAGGTCACGGCACTGCTGGTTGATCGGGGAGACCCCGCCGAAGTGCTGGTAGTGCTCGGCCACCTCGGCGAGCCGCTCCGGGGGGATCCCCCGGCCCCGGGTCACGTTCTGGAGGAACGGCATCACGTCCTCGGGCCGCTCCGGGCCACCGAAGGAGACCAGCACCACCGCGTCGTACGCCATGGCCCCATTGTTCCCCGAGCACCGGGGCGACCCCGCGACCGCCCCTCGTCCCCGTGCGCGACGACGCCCCCGCTGTGACGTGGTCGACAGCGGGGGCGCCGGGAAGAACAGCGGGGTTGCCGGGAGAACGGTCAGGCGCCGACGGCGTGGTACCCGCCGTCGACGTGGACGATCTCGCCGGTGGTGGCCGGGAACCAGTCGGAGAGCAGGGCCAGGCAGGCCCGCGCGGCCGGTTCCTGGTCGGTGAGGTTCCAGCCCAGCGGGGCCCGCTCGGTCCACGCCGTCTCGAACTGCTCGAACCCGGGGATGGACTTCGCCGCGATGGTGCGCAGCGGGCCGGCGGCGACCAGGTTGCTCCGGATGCCCTTCGGGCCGAGGTGCGCCGCCAGGTAGCGGGAGGCGGACTCCAGCCCGGCCTTGGCCACACCCATCCAGTCGTAGACCGGCCACGCCTTGGTGGCGTCGAAGGTGAGGCCGACCACCGCGCCGCCCGGGGACATCAGCGGCAGCGCCGCCATCGCCAGGGACTTGTAGGAGTACGTGGAGACGTGCAGCGCGGTGGCCACGTCCTCCCAGGGGGCGTCGAGGAAGCCGCCGCCGAGGCAGCTCTGCGGGGCGAAGCCGATCGAGTGGACCACCCCGTCCAGGCCGTCGACGTGCTCACGGACCTTGTCCGGGAGGCCGGCGAGCTGCTCGGCGTTGGTGACGTCGAGTTCGATCACCGGAGCCGGCTGGGGCAGCCGCTTGGCGATCCGCTCGACCAGCGAGAGCCGGCCGTACCCGGTGAGCACGACCTGCGCGCCGTTCTCCTGGGCCAGCTTCGCCACCGAGAAGGCGATCGAGGCGTCGGTGATGACGCCGGTGACCAGCAGCCGCTTACCGGCCAGCAGTCCGGACATGGGGATCTCCTCCGTCGTTGTGTCGGTGCGGGTGGCCGGTGTCAGTGGCCCATGCCCAGGCCGCCGTCGACCGGGATGACGGCGCCGGAGACGTAGGCCGCGCTGTCGCCCGCCAGCCAGGTGACCACCCCGGCCACCTCCTCGGCGGTGGCGAACCGGCCGGCCGGAATGGCGCCCAGGTACTGGTCGCGCCGCTCCTGCGGCAGCGCCGCGGTCATGTCGGTGTCGACGAACCCGGGTGCGACGACGTTGGCGGTGATGTTGCGGGAACCCAGCTCGCGGGTGATCGACCGGGCCACGCCGACCATGCCGGCCTTGCTGGCGGCGTAGTTGACCTGGCCCATGCCGCCGTAGAGGCCGACCACCGAGGAGACGAAGATCATCCGGCCCCAGCGGGCGCGGAGCATCTTGCGGGAGGCGCGCTGGGCACAGCGGAACGCGCCGGTCAGGTTGGTGTCCAGCACCCGGGTGAACTGCTCCTCGGACATCCGCATGAGTAGCGTGTCGTCGGTGATGCCGGCGTTGGCCACCAGCACCTCGACGCCGCCCAGTTCCGCCTCGACGGCGGTGAACGCCTCGTCGACCGAGGCGGAGTCGGTGACGTCGCAGCGGACTCCGAACAGCCCCTCGGGGGCGTCGCCGGAGCGGTGGGTCACCGCGACCCGGTCGCCCTGCTTGGCGAAGGCCTGCGCGATGGCCAGGCCGATCCCCCGGTTACCCCCGGTCACCAGCACGGTACGGGCCACGAGTCCCCCTTGCGCGAAAAACGAGTGCACAGACGGGTTGGAGACTAGGGGTTACCGGCAGGTAAGCGTGAACTCGGGAGGGGCCCTGCGCGTGGCGCGACCCGGCGGGGACCACACCGGACGCGGGTGTACGATGATCCGCGTTCCGGGCCCCGTCGACCGCTGGAGGTGATCGCTGTGCGAGATAGCGATCCTCCCAGTCGTGGCCGGGCCCCTCGTCGGCTCCACTGAGTCACGACTCAGTTCGGGCTGACCCGCTCCCGCTCCCCGCGTTCCGCACCACCGCTGCGGCCCATCCGGCCATGGCATCGGTCGCACCGCCCTTCCCCGGGCGGTCGCGGGTAGAGCCCCCCGGTCACGACTGGTGTGCGCGTCCTGTCCCCCTCCCCCGGTCCGGCCCCGCGCCGCCGACCGTCGAGCCGCCACCGGAGTGCGTCCATGAGCCGCTACGTCGCCCCGCTGGGCTTCACCCTCGCCGCCGTCTGGGTCGCTGTCCTCTTCGTCCTCACCAGCGGAAGTCACTGAACCCGTCAGCCGAATCCCCGCCACCGGCGCATGATCGCGGCCCGGTGGCGGGACCGCCGTCGGCGCACCGCGTCGACGACGGCCCCGCACCGGCGTGCGTGGGCCCGGTTCAGAGGATGCGGGAGGTCCAGAGCAGACTCGCCCCGGCCGCCGCGAGGGCGAGCAGCAACGCCACGCCCGCGTACCACTGGGTGATCTCCCGGGGTTCGGTCCGGAAGCCGATCGAGCTGCCCATGTCCTGGTACACCTGCTTCAGCTCGGTCACCGACGCCGCCTCGTAGAAGTACCCCTCGGTGGTCTCCGCCAGGTCCGCCAGGGCCAGCCGGTCCACCGGCACCCGCTGGACCTGGCCGCCGATGTCCACCTGCCCGGCGTCGGTGCCGAAGGCGATCGTGGAGACCGGCACGTTCGCCGCCTGCGCCGCCGCCGCGGCCTCCTCCACCGACCGGCCGGCGGTCCGGAAACCGTCGGAGAGCAGCACGATCCGGGCCGGCGGGATGCCCGCCGCACCGTCGGCCGGCACCGAGCGGATCGCCTCCAGGCAGGTGAAGACCGCCTCCCCGGTGGCGGTCGCCTCGGCCAGCACCAGCCCGTCGATGGCGGCGGTCACCGCCGACCGGTCCTTCGTCGGCGGCACCAGCACGTTCGCCGACTTGGCGAACGAGACCAACCCCAGGTTGTACGTCTCGGGCAGTTCGCTGACGAACTGCTTCGCCGCCTCCTGGGCCGCCTGCAACCGGTTCGGGGTCACGTCGTCGGCCTGCATGGACAGCGACACGTCGATGGCGAGCATGACGGTCGCCCGTTCCAGCGGCTCCCGGGTGTCGATCGCCGGCCGGGCGGTGGCGGTGGCCAGGGTCAGCAGGCAGAGCAGCAGCACGACCGCCCCGACGTGCCGCCGCCAGCCCAGCCCTCGGGGGGCGAGGGTGCGCAGCAGGTCCACGTTGGTGAACCGCATCGCGTACGCCCGGCGGTGGCGTTGCCGCCAGACGTACAGCGCGGCGAGCGCGAACACGGGCAGCAGGGTCAGCAGCCACCACGGTTGCAACAAACGGATCATCGAGTCGTCCCCCGGGTGCGGGCGTGCCGCTGCGCGGCCACGAAACGCACCATGTCCAGCAGCCAGTCGGTGTCGGTACGCAGACGCAGGTGGGCGGCGCCAGCCGCCCGCAGCTCCCGGGCGATCGCCGCGCGCTGGGCGGCGGCCGCCTCGGCGTACCGGCGGCGCAGCCGAGGATCGGCGGTCTGCACCTCGTGCAGCTCCCCGGTCTCCGGGTCCACCACCGGTAGCACCCCCACGTCCGGCAGGTCCAGCTCACGCGGGTCGACCACCTCGATCGCCAGCACGTCGTGCCGGACCCGCAGCTTACGGATCGGTCGTCCCCACTGCTCCGGCGGTGCGAGGAAGTCGGAGATCACCACCGCCACGCCCCGCCGCCGGGGCGGCCGGTTGAGCAGGTCGACCAGGCCGCCGAGGTCGGCGCGGCCCGGCCCGATCTCGATCCCGGCGACGGCGCGTACCAGGCCCTGGGCCTCCTTCCGCCCGCTGCGGGCCGGCAGCCGCCGCACGACCGGGACCGCGTCGGGCGTCCGGCCCCACCGCCGGGGCGCGGAGGGCGCGCCGCCGGTGCCGACCACCGCGCCGATCCGGTTGCCGCCCCGGACGGTCAGGTGCGCCAGGGCCGCCACCGCCGCGATCACCACCTCGCGCTTGAGCCACTGCCCGGTACCGAAGTCCAGGCTCGCCGAGAGGTCCACCGCGAGCCACGTCTCCAGCTCCCGGTCGGCCACCGTACGCCGCACGTGCGGCGTCGTCGTCCGCGCGGTCACCGGCCAGTCCATCCGACGGACGTCGTCACCGGGGCGGTACTCGCGGGACTCCCCCGCCTCGCTGCCGGGGCCGGGCAGGAGCCCGGCGTAGTCGCCCTGGAGCAGGCCGTCGAGTTTGCGGGTGACCAGGAGCTGGAGCCGGGAGAGGACCGCCTCGCTCCGTCCGGGGGTGGCGCCGG
The DNA here is from genome assembly GCF_014680085.1 of Micromonospora sagamiensis. Classification (NCBI taxonomy): domain Bacteria; kingdom Bacillati; phylum Actinomycetota; class Actinomycetes; order Micromonosporales; family Micromonosporaceae; genus Micromonospora; species Micromonospora sagamiensis. Next base: position 609,091 of record NZ_AP023438.1, read on the forward strand.
TCGACCGGCGGGCGGGTGGGGTCACGGCCGCTGCCCGGGCCAGCCGGCGCCCGGCGCCGGGCCGGCGGGCGACTGCGCGCCCGGCGGAGGACCGGCCGGCGGCGTGGCCTGCTGCCGGGGCGCCACCGACGGCAGCGGGATGGTCGACATCACCCGGTGCACGATGTGGTCGGCGGGGACGTCGTCGGCGAGGGCGTCGTAGCTGAGCACCAGCCGGTGGCGGAGGATGTCCGGGGCGATGTCCTGCACGTCCTGGGGCAGCGCGTAGTCCCGGCCCCGCAGCAGGGCCAGCGCACGGGTGGCCCGGACCAGGCCGAGCGACGCGCGGGGGCTCGCGCCGTACTGGATGAGCTGGGCGACGTCCGGCATCCCGTGCTCGGCCGGGGTACGGGTGGCCAGCACCAGCCGGACCGCGTAGTCGACCAGCGCGTTGTGCACGAACACCTGGTCGGCCTTGCGCTGGAGGGTGAGCAGGTCGGTGGTGGTGAACACCGGCGCCGGTACGGGCGGGGCCACCCCCATCCGGTAGACGATCTCCCGCTCCTCGGCGTCCGTCGGGTAGCCGACGACGATCTTCATCAGGAAGCGGTCCCGTTGCGCCTCGGGCAGCGGGTAGACGCCCTCCTGCTCGATCGGGTTCTGGGTGGCCATCACCAGGAACGGGTCCGGCACCCGGTGGCTCTCCCCACCGATCGACACCTGGCGCTCGCTCATCACCTCCAGCAGCGCCGACTGCACCTTCGCCGGGGCGCGGTTGATCTCGTCGGCGAGCAGGAAGTTGACGAAGACCGGCCCCAGCTCCACGTCGAACTTCTCGCTGGACTGCCGGTAGATGCGGGTGCCCATGATGTCGGCGGGCACCAGGTCGGGGGTGAACTGGACCCGGGCGAAGGAACCGCCGACGACCTTGGCGAGGGTCTCCACGGCCAGGGTCTTCGCCACCCCGGGTACCCCCTCCAGCAGGCAGTGGCCCCGGGCGAGCAGGGCGACGAACATCCGCTCGACCATCCGGTCCTGCCCGACGATGACCCGCTTGATCTCGAACAACGCCCGCTCCAGCAGGGTCGCGTCCTCGGCGGGTGTGCTCGGTGGCGCCGGGGCGGCGTCGGTCGCGGTCGGTTCGGGCGTGGTCGGCTGGGCCACCGGTCCTCCACAGCGTGCTCGTGATCTCGGGCGACGTGGTGCGGGTCAAGCCTCGCATGCCCGGCTGAACGTCAACCGGGCGAGAAGCCGATTGTCACCACGCCGCGTCCGGACACCGAATCGCCGGCCAGGGGTGTCCGAACACCGCCACCGCGTGTAGAATTGCGCCGTCGCCGGGCGGCTCCCCCCGTGGCCGCCCGGCGCTCAATCTCCCGGTGCGCGCCACCTAGACTGGCGCCGATGACCGACTCCCCCGCTCCCACCGACCCGCCCGTCTGTTCGGCGCGCGGCTGCCGGGCGCCGGCGGCCTGGGCCCTGCGGTGGAACAATCCCCGGTTGCACGACCCCGACCGACGCAAGACCTGGCTCGCGTGCGCCGAGCACCGGAGCACCCTCGGTGACTTTCTCACCGCGCGGAGCTTTCTCCGGGAGGTCGAACCGCTGCCCGGATCGTTACGCTCGACGGGTGAGTGATCGCAGCGGGGCAGAGCGGTGAACACGGAGAACGCCGACGGGCCCGTCCCCACCCCGGCCGACCCGCTCGAACCGTGGCCGGAGACAGTCGCCTGGCAGCGGGTCTCCACCGACCTGATCCGGGTGGAACTGGTCCGGCTGGGCATCGGCGTCCTCGTCGTGGTGGTCGGGCTCGCGGTGGCCTGGGGCTTGAGCGGACACTGGCTGTTCGGGGCCGGACTGGCGCTGGTCGTACTGCTGAGCCTCTGGCGGTCGGTGGCGATCGTCCGGGCCGTCCACGCCTGGGGGTACGCCGAACGCGACGACGACCTGCTGGTCCGGCACGGGCTGCTGGTACGCCGGCTGTCGATCGTGCCGTACGCCCGGATGCAGTTCGTCGACGTCACCGCCGGCCCGCTGGAGCGGGCCTTCGGGCTGGCCACCGTGCAGTTGCACACCGCCGCCGCCGCGAGTGACGCCCGGGTGCCCGGGCTGCATCCGGCGGAGGCGTCCCGACTGCGCGACCGGCTCACCGCGCTGGGCGAAGACCGCGCGGAGGGGCTGTGACCGGCGGCCCGGCCGAGGAGTCCGGGCCGGACGCAGCGCACCCCTGGCCCGTCCCGGCCACCCCGGTGCCGGAACACGTCGAGCCCCGGCAGCGCCTGCACCCGCTGAGCCCCGTCCTGCACGGGGCGAAGTCCCTGGTGGTGGTGATCGCCGGGCTCTCCTGGTCGACCCTGTCCCGGGTCGGTTTCGGCACCTTCGCGGCGATGGTCGCGGTGCTCGCCCTCGGCGCGACGGTGCTCTCGGTGGTCAGCTGGTACAACACCGGCTACCACGTGGTCGGTCGCGAGCTGCGGGTCCACGAGGGCCTGCTGTGGCGGCGCACCCGGGCCATCCCACTGGAGCGGTTGCAGGCCGTGGAGGTGGTCCGTCCGCTGCTCGCCCAGCTCACCGGTCTGGCCGAACTACGGCTGGAGGTGGTCGGCGGCGGCAAGACCGAGGCGCCGCTGGCGTTCCTGAGCGTGGCCGACGCGACGGTCCTGCGGACCCGCCTGCTCGACCTGGCCGGCCACGCCCCGCGTGACGTGCCCGCGCCGGAAACCGCGACGGCCGCGCCACCGGTGCCGCCCGGCCGGCCACTGCACACCGTCGGCAACCGCGACCTGCTGGTCAGCCAGCTGCTCACCCCACAGGCGTTCATGCTGCCGGTGGGCGTGGCGTTCGTGGTGGCACAGTTCCTCTCCGAGGGTTCCTGGTCGTTCATCGCGGTGGCGAGCACGATCACCGCGATGGCCGGCGTGCTGCTGCAACCGATCCGGCGGGTACTCGACGACTGGAACTTCCGGCTCGACCGGGACGGCGACCGGCTGCGGATCGGCAACGGACTGCTGGAGACCCGGGCGCAGACCGTCCCGCTCAACCGGGTGCAGGCGGTCGGGGTGACCTGGCCGCTGCTGTGGCGGGCCAAGGGCTGGCTGCGGCTGCGGCTGGAGGTCGCCGGCTACTCGGCGGCCGAGCCGGACGACCGCAACCGCCCGGACCGGCTCCTGCCCGTGGGTGACCTGGTGACCGGCGAGATGATCACCGCGGAGGTGCTGCCCGGCGTGGTCGTCTCCGCGCTGCCGCTGACCGCACCGCCGCCGCAGGCCCGCTGGCTGCGGCCGCTGAGTCGGCGGGTCCTCGGCGCCGGCCTGGCCGAGCGGGTCTTCGTGGTCCGCTCCGGCCTGGTCACCCGACAGCTCGCCATCGTGCCGTACGCCCGGATCCAGAGTGTCCGGGTGGTCCAGGGGCCGCTGCAACGGCGGCTGGGTCTGGCCACCGTGCACGCCGACACCGCGGGCGGTGCCGGCGCGGCGGCGGTGCACCGGGACCTGGCCGAGGCATGGGCTCTCGCCGGCGAGCTGACCGCGCGGGCCCGCGCCGCCCGGCTCAGCGGCTGACCGGAGCCGTCGGCTCCTCGGTCGGGGACGGCCCGGTGGTCCCGGCCACCCCGGCGTCCGCCCCGGTCCCGGAGCCGGCGGGCACCGACCCGGTCGGGACGGTCGGGGCGCGACGGGCCCGCCGGGCCGCCCACCACCGCTCGGCCAGGCCGACCACCAGGAAGGTCATCCCCACGTACGCCCAGCCGACCAGCACGTCGATGATGTAGTGCTCGCCGGAGTAGACCAGGGTGAAGGTCATCGCCAGCGGGTACGACAGCAGCAGCGGCCACCAACGGCGGCGGGTCGAGGTGAGGAAGAACAGCACCACGAACAGCGCCCAGGCGGTGTGCAGGGAGGGCATCGCGGCCACCGGGTTCGAGGCGATCTGCCCGGCGTTGAGCATGTTGCCCGCGCCGTGCATGCCGAACTCCTTCCACCCCCGGGTGGAGATCCGGGCGACCTCGCCGAGCAGCCCGTTCTGTGCCGCCCACCACGGCGGGGCGGCCGGGTAGAGGAAGTAGGTGGCCAGGCCCGCGGCGCAGAGGAAACCCCACCGCCGCATGTAGGCCCCCCAGCGGGCGCGGTCACGCATCCAGAGCACCACCGCCGCCGCCAGCGTCACCACGAAGTGCGAGAAGTAGACCCACGCCGCCAGCACGTCCCACCACTGCACCTGCGGCCGGTAGAGGCGCTCCTGCAACCAGATGGTGGGGACCTCGCCCCCGGTCGCCCAGCCGACCAGGAACCGGTCGGCGACGATCAGGTCGTAGGAGTACGGGACCGCGCCGTTGTCGGCGAAGCCCCGGGAGAGGTTGTAGGCGGCGAGGAGCAGCACCACCGGCAGCCAGTCCCGGGCGAAGCCCAGGTGGCTGCGCCACGGGCGACCCCAGTTCCAGGCGATGACGGCGGACCAGATCCAGACGAAGGCGTACGCCGGGTCTGTCGGCAGGCCGATCGTCAACCAACCGGCGACGAACAGGGCGCTCCAGATCGACATGGCGACCACGCGGGGACGTCCGCCCTCGGGCGACGACACCGGCGGACCGGACGGGGCGGGGGGCTGGGGGTCAGTGACAACGGCCATCACCGTTCAGGTTAACGGCGGCCAGCGCATCGACGAACGCCGACCGGCGCTCCGGTGGTCGGCGTAGGCTGTCGCCATGCCGGAGCAGACTGTCACGCCCGGGCTCAAGGCCCGGGTCGAACTCACCGTGACCGACGCCGACACCGCCCAGGCGGTCGGCTCCGGTGACGTGCCGGTGCTGGGCACGCCCCGGGTCCTCGCGCTGGCCGAGGCGGCCACCGTCGCGGCCACCGCACGGCACCTGCCGCCGGGGTCGACCACCGTCGGCGTCCGGGTGGAGCTGGAGCACCGGGCACCCACCCCGGTCGGCCGGACCGTCGCCGCCGAGGCACGGCTGGACGAGGTGGACGGCCGGCGGCTGCTCTTCACCGTCACCGTCACCGACGGTGCCGAGACGGTCGCCCAGGGGCGCGTCGAACGGGTCCTGCTGGACCGGCAGCGCTTCGTGGAACGCGCCTCAGGGGCGTCATGACCAGTCGATTCGTCGAGATCGGCACGGGCGTGCACGTGCTGCGCGAGCCGCTGCTCGACGTCAACGTCACGCTGGTCGTCGGCGACGGGGCGGCACTGCTGGTGGACACGCTCTCCACGGCGGCGCAGGCCACCGCGCTGGCCGCCGCCGTCCGTGCGGTCACCCCGCACCCGTGGACCCTGGTGAACACCCACCACCACTTCGACCACTGCTTCGGCAACGCCACGCTCGCCGACGACCCGCCCCGCCCGGTCTACGCGCACGAGCTGACCGCCGGGTGGCTCCGCGACCGTCCCGACGAGCTGCGCCACCTCGCGTACGAGGAGATGCGCGCGGAGCAGCCGGCCCTCGCCGCCGAGTTGGCCCGGACGCCGCTGCTGGCACCGACCCACACCGTGCACACCGAGACGACGCTGGACGTGGGCGGTCGCCGGGTGCTGCTGCACCACCCCGGCCGGGGACACACCGCCGGTGACCTGGTGGTGCACGTGCCGGACGCCGACGTCCTGGTCGCCGGAGACCTGGTGGAGCAGAGCGGTCCGCCGGCCTTCGAGGAGTCGTACCCGTTGCAGTGGCCGGAGGCGGTGGCGGCCCTGCTGCGCCTCACCACGCCGGCCACGACGATCGTGCCCGGCCACGGCGACCCGGTGGACGTCGCGTTCGTCCGGGCCCAGCACGGGCAGCTCGCCGACCTGGCGTGGCTGATCCGGGCCGGGCACACCGGCGGTGCGCCCCCGGAGCGGGTCGCCGCCGAGGCGCCGTTCGGAGCCCGCGCCGCGCTGGTCGCCACCCGGCGTGGGTACGCCGAACTCGACGGCACCGCCTGACCCGGCGGACCGACAGGCCCGCGACCGCGCCGGTCGCGTCCTGGCTCGCAGCGGCCTGCGTCACCGGGCCGCCCCGCGCCGCCCTCCCACCACCACCGGCCGCCCGGCCGCCCTCCCACCGCAACCGGGCCGCCATGCCCCGCCCTGCCGCCGCCACCCGGCTGCCACCGGGCTGCCACCGCGCGGTTAGTTCGCGGCGCGGCTGGTCCGCCGCGCCGCCGCCGGACCGTCGGCGCGAACCCTGGGACGCCGGTCCCGGAACCTTCCTACTCCGGTCCTTTGAAGCTGCCCGCACAGACGGGGCAGGCACCGGCGTGCCCCGCTTCCGACGTCCCGGCGCGGGAGCGCAGGCCCGAACGTGCCGGCTCAGGCGTGCCCGGCTCGGGTGCGCAGGCTCGGGCGGGCCGGTTCGGGTGCGCAGGCTCGGGCGGGCCGGTTCGGGTGCGCGCAGCAGCGCCCGCGCCGGTAGCACAGACGGGGCAGCTCTACAGCGTCCGAGTAGCGACACCCACCGGCCGCCTGTCCGCGTCAGCGGAGCGGCGGACCAGCCGCGCGGAGAACGGACCAGCCGCGCGGAGAACGGACCAGCCACGCGGAGGACGGACCAGCCACGCGAAGGACGGACCCACCGCACGGAGAGCGGAGCAGGTCGACCAGGCCGGCCGGGCGGCAGCGCCGCCAGGGGCAGGAGCCCGTCAGGCGGAAAAACGGCGGGCGACCTCGTCCCGGGTGGGCATGGCGACCGCACCGCCGGACGACTCGCAGACCAGACCGGCCACCTGGAGCGCGAAGGCGGCCCGGTCGGTCCAGCCGGCCGGTTCGGTGGGCGGGCCGTCGACCAGCAGGCCGGCGACGAGGGCGGCCATCACCGAGTCACCGGCACCGGTGGCGTCGACCGCGCGGATGGTGGGAGCGGGTACGCGTACCGGCTCGGCACCGGCCGCGACCAGCGCACCGCGCGGGCCGAGGGTGACCACGACGGTGCCGGCACCCAGCTCGCGCAACTGGGCGGCGACCCGCTCGACCGGTTCGCCGGGGTAGAGCACGTCGGCGTCGGCGGCACTGAGCTTGACCAGGTGCGCGGTGGCGGCGAACTCGGCGGTCGTGTGACGGACCGTGTCGAGCGCGTCCGGCCCGGACAGCAGCCGGGGACGGATGTTCGGGTCGAACACCCGCACGCCGGTAGCCAGGCGCCAGGCCCGGCGGGCGGCGGCGAGGGTCGCCGGGCAGAGCAGCACGATCGACCCGCAGTAGAGCACGTCCGCGCCCTCGACCAGCGCGACGTCGAGGTCGTCGGCGGTGAGCTGCCCGTAGGAGGGCGGTTCGCCGTAGAAGCGGAAGTCCGGTTCCGCCCCGGCGAAGGTGGCCACGGCGAGCGCGGTCGGCGCGGGCACGGTGACCGTTCCCCTGACGTCGACCCCGGCCGCGGTGAGGAACTCCCGGATCCGGTCGGCGAGCACGTCGTCGCCGAGGGAGCCGACGAACCGGGCGTCCCCGCCGAGGCGGGCCACCCCGACCGCGACGTTGAGCGGCCCGCCGCCGATCGCCTGCCGGAAGACCGGCTCGCCGGCACACTCGGAGTCGAGCAGGTCGACCAACGCCTCACCGAGCACCACCGCGTACCCCATCGCCCCCTCATCCCTCTCCGCAACGTCGGGAGGTGCGCGACCGTGGTCAGCGCACCATGGAACCGACCACGGGCTTGGTCAGCAGCGCCGACTGGTTGCGCTGGATGCCCGGGTCGAGGGTCTTGGCGACGAAGATGGCATGCCAGATGCAGAAGATCAGCACCGTCCACACCTTGCGGGAGTGGTCCGCCTCCTCGCGCTTGTGCTCCTCCAGCAGCCGCATCGCGTACGACAGGTCGAGCAGCTCACCGGCACCGGAGGTGGAGAGCACCCAGCGGGCCCACTCGTACATCTCGCCGCGCAGCCAGACCCGGGTCGGCGTCGGGAAGCCGAGCTTGCGCCGGTTGACGATGGCCGGGGGCACCACGCCCTGCAACGCCTGGCGCATGGCGTACTTGGTGGCGTCCGAGCGGGGTGGCAGCTTCAGGTCGACCGGGATGCCGGCGGCCACCTCGAAGACGTCGCGGTCCAGGAAGGGCACCCGGACCTCCAGCGAGTGCGCCATCGAGATCCGGTCCGCCTTGACCAGGATGTCGCCGCGCAGCCAGGTGTAGAGGTCGACGTACTGCATCTTGGTGACGTCGTCCAGCTCGGTGCACTCGGCGTAGATCGGCGCGGTGACGTCGGTGTAGCGCACCGAGGGGTCGTACCGGCGCAGCAGGTGCTGCTTCTCCTCCTCGGTGAACATCCGGGCGTTTCCGTAGTAACGCTGCTCGATCGGGGTGGTGCCGCGCTCCAGGAAGCTCTTGCCCTTGACGCCCTGCGGGATGGCCTTGGAGACCGCCCGCAGCCCCTTCTGCACCCCGTCCGGCAGCCCGTTGACGCTGCTCAGCGACAGCGGCTCGCGGTAGATGGTGTACCCACCGAAGAACTCGTCGGCCCCCTCGCCGGAGAGGACCACGGTGACGTGCTCGGCGGCCTTCTTGGCGACGAAGTAGAGCGGCACCAGCGCCGGGTCGGCGACCGGGTCGTCCAGGTGCCAGACGATCTTCGGCAGCGCCTCGATCATGTCCTGCGGCCCGATCTTGGTCGGGATGGTGGTCACCCCGAGGTGCCGGGCCGACTCCTGGGCGACGTCGATCTCCGAGTAGCCGGGAACGTCGTACCCGACGGTGAAGGTCAGGATGTTCGGGTTGAACTCGCGGGCCAGGGCCACCACGGCGGTGGAGTCGATGCCGCTGGACAGGAAGGAGCCGACCGGCACGTCCGACCGCATGTGCATCCGGACGCTCTCCCGCAGCGTCTCCCGGATCTGGTGGTAGAGGCGCTGCTCGTCGGAGACCGGGGCGGGCCGGAACACCGGCCGGTACCACCGACGCACGTCGATCCGGCCGCCCGGGGTCCAGGTGAGGTACTCACCGGAGCCGATCCGGCTGATGCCCTGGTGCAGGGTGCCGGGCTCCGGCACGTACTGCAACGTCAGGTAGTGCGAGAGGTTGGCGGTGTCCACCCCGGCGTCCCCGGCGTACGCGGACTGCGCGAAGGGCAGCAGCGCCTTCTTCTCGGAGGCCAGGTAGAGGCCGTCCATGGTCTCCAGGTAGTGCAGCGGCTTGATGCCGAAGTGGTCGCGCGCGCCGAAGGCCCGCCGCTCCTGCCGGTCCCAGATGACGAAGGCGAACATGCCGCGCAGCCGGGTGAGCACCTGCTCGCCCCAGTAGTGGTAGCCGGCGACGATCACCTCACCGTCACCGGCGGTGGCGAACTGGGCACCGAAGTTGCGGATCAGCTCCTCGCGCAGCTCGATGTAGTTGTAGATCTCGCCGTTGAAGGTGAGCAGGTACCGGCCGCCCGCGTACGGCAGCGGCTCGTGGCTGGAGGCCACGTCGATGATGGCGAGCCGCTTGTGGGCGAACACCCCGTCCGCGTACCGGCCGGTGGCGTCACCGACCAGCTCGACACCGGTCTCGTCCGGCCCGCGGTGGTGCAGGCATTCCAACGCTCCGGCGATGGCATCGCGGTGCGCGCCGGCGTCGCCGCGCGCGCTGAAAAAGGCCAGGAGTCCGCACATGTTGGCCATCTTTCCACGCGCCCGAACGCTCCGTCGCGGCACCACGGGCTCTCGCCACGCCACCCCCGCGCGGTACCGTCTGCACCAGCGACGCCACCGGAGGGAGCGGATCATGGCTGAGAAGCAGACCGACACGAAGCCGACGGACGGCACCGAATCGCACGACCCGGATTTCCCGGAGGCCTTCCTGGCCTTCATGCGCCAGGGCTGGCGGGACACCACCCTGCCGGTGGGTCCGCGCCCCGAGGTGCCCAACTACGCCAAGCGGCGGGCCGCGCTCTCCGCGGCCTTCGCCGGCGAGACGCTGGTCATCCCGACCGGTGGGGAGAAGGTACGCGCCAACGACACTGAGTACCGCTTCCGGGCCGGCAGTGACTTCGCCTACCTGACCGGCGACCACGACCCGGACAGTGTGCTGGTGCTGCGGCCGAACGGGTCCGGCCACGACGCCGTCCTCTACATGCGGCCCCGCTCCTCGCGGGAGAACGACGAGTTCTTCCGCAGCCGGCACGGCGAGCTGTGGGTGGGCCGGCGGCACACCCTGACCGAGAAGTCGACCGAACTCGGCCTGCCCACCGCCGACCTGACCGAACTGGACGCGGTGCTGGCCGACCTCGCGCCGGGGCGTACCCGGGTGCTACGGGGCTTCGACGCCCGGGTGGACGCGGCGGTCCGGCCGTGGGACGGCGCACGCGCCGAGGGGCAGCCGGCGCGGGACCGGGAGCTGGCCATCGCCATCTCGGAGCTGAAGCTGGTCAAGGACGAGTGGGAGATCGCGCAGCTCCAGGACGCGGTCGACGCCACCGTGCGGGGCTTCGAGGACGTCGCCCGGGCGCTCCCAGGCGACCGGGGCGTGTCCGAGCGGCTGCTGGAGGGGATCTTCGCGCTGCGGGCCCGCCACGACGGCAACGACGTGGGGTACGGCTCGATCGTCGGGGCCGGCGAGCACGCCACGATCCTGCACTGGGTGCACAACCACGGCACCACCCGGCCGGGTGAGCTGCTGCTGATGGACATGGGGGTGGAGAACCGCCACCTCTACACCGCCGACGTCACCCGGGTCCTGCCGGTGGGCGGCCGGTTCAGCGCCCTCCAGCGTCAGGTCTACGACGTCGTGTACGCCTCCCAGCAGGCGGGCATCGACGCCATCCGGCCGGGCGTGAAGTTCAAGGACGTCCACCGGACCTGCATGCGGGTCCTCGCCGAAGGGCTGGCCGACCTGGGCCTGTTGCCGGTGAGCGTGGACGAGGCGATGGACGAGAAGTCGACGGTCTACCGGCGCTGGACGCTGCACGGGTTCGGGCACATGCTCGGCATCGACGTGCACGACTGCGCCAACGCCCGCAAGGAGATGTACCGGGACGGCACCCTCGGCGAGGGGTACGTGCTCACCGTCGAGCCGGGGCTCTACTTCCAGCCCGAGGACGACCTGGTCCCGGAGGAGCTGCGCGGCATCGGCATCCGGATCGAGGACGACGTCCTGGTGACCGCCACCGGCGCGGTGAACCTCTCCGCGGGCCTGCCCCGGCAGGCGGACGAGGTGGAGACCTGGCTGGCCGAGCAGCGGGAGGCGGGTCCCCGCCTGCCGGGCTGACCGCCCCGCGCGCCCTGCCCGTTCGTCTGTCCGGAACTCCCCGTCCTGTGGACTTTCCTCGGAAAAGCGGCCTGCTGGGGGGATCCTTCTCCTACGGTTTGTTCGGAAACTTCTTCCCCTTCGTGGCGGTCCGGAGGCTTCGCCCGCGAGGCGTCCCGACCGCCCCGGTCCATCCCCGTGTCGGCGCGTCCGCGCGGGTCCTCCGCCGGCTGACCGGCTGATCCACATAGATGGCGACGGCCCTTCCCCGATCGGCGGGGAGGGGCCGTCCGTCGCTCCGGCCGTTTCGCGCCGGTTGGGTCGGACGTCCCCCTCCCCACCGATAACCACGCTAATACGGGCAAGTTTCGGATTTCGTCTCAGAGCGAGGAAACTTCTCATACGGTGTGGTTCAGCAGCTACAACCGATTTGTAGCGAAGGGCGCCTCGCATGGCGGAGCGACCTTGTCTGGTACGAGGAGAGGGCAGAGAGCTCCGATGTCCAACTACCTATCGAACAACGAAGCCTCCGACCGGGCGTCGGTGGCCCGGCGCCGCCGCCGGCTCTGGCTCGCCAGTGGTGTGGCGGGGTTGACGGGTGTGGTCAGCATCGCCGCGGTGGGCGTCGCCGCCACCGCCGGGGCGGTCGGAGCGGGTGGGCTGAGCTGGTCCGCCGCGCAGCAGGCCATCACCGGGGGCGACCAGGGCCAGCCCGGCAAGGGCGGCAAGGAGAGCCCGGAGGGCGGGAACGGCAAGGACGACAAGAAGGGCAAGGGCGACAAGAAGGAGTCCGGGCGGGACCACGAACGCGGGAAGGAGGTGCCCTGCGACACCGACAAGCTGATCCAGGCGATCGTCTACGCCAACAGCAGCGACGGTGGGGTGCTGAAGCTCGCCAAGGGGTGCACCTACGACCTGTCCCGCAACGAGGACGGCAACGGTCTGCCGGTGATCACGGAGGACATCACCCTCAAGGGTGACCACACCACGATCAGCCGCGAGGCCACGGCCGACTACTTCCGGATCCTCAACGTCGGCGCCGGCGGTCACCTCACCCTGAAGGGCCTGACCATCAAGGGTGGGCAGACCTCGCAGTACCTGACCGCTCCGACACCCGAGGCGGTCTGGTCGCTGTACTCGAACTCGGTCGAGATGACCAGGGCGGCCGCCGCCGGGAAGCCGGTCGAGAAGGCGGCCGTCGGCGCGGACAAGGTCAGGACCACGAAGAAGGCCGTGGTCAAGGCCACCCCGCGCGCCGGTGTGGCCCGGCCGCTGGTGGAGGAGCCGGGCGTCGCCGACGGCGCCGGCATCCTGGTGCAGCCGGGCGGCAGCGCCGACATCGTGGACACCGCGATCGTCCACAACCACTCGGGTGGCAACGGTGGTGGCCTGGCCAACTTCGGGACCACGAAGCTCAGCCACAGCACCGTCGCCCACAACAGCGCCTTCTTCTTCGGCGGCGGCATCCTCAACGCCGGCCTGCTGAAGGTCACCGACTCGAAGGTCACGGACAACAGCGCGATCATCGGCGGTGCCGGCATCGCCAACGGCGCACCGCGCATCTTCGACGAGGACATCGACGCCGGGACCATCCTGCTCGAGAAGACCAAGATCACTGAGAACGAGACGCTCGGCTTCGGCGGCGGCCTGCTCGACATCGGGGGCACCACCAACGCCCACTACACGCAGTTCGGCGGCAACTCGGCGCTGCTGGCCGGTGGCGGCGTGGCCGCGATCGACGCCCAGGTGACCCTGAGCCACACCACGGTCGACAAGAACAGCACCGCCGGTGTCGGCGGCGGCCTGGCCGTGGCGTTCGACAGCGCGGTCACGCTGGACAACGTCGCGGTCAAGGAGAACAAGGCCGGGTTCTTCGGCGGCGGCATCTTCAACACGCTGAGCGTCGTCACCATCCGGCACAGCCACATCACCGGCAACGAGGCCGTCGGGCCGTTCGGTGTCGGCGGCGGCATCTTCAACATCTTCGGCCGGGTGACGCTGGACTCGTCGAAGGTCACCCACAACTTCGCCCGGCTCACCGGCGGCGGGATCTTCACCTTCCCGAACGGCGTGGAGGTGGACGAGGAGTCGGCGATCACCGCCAACCGTCCGAACAACTGCGCGGGCTCTCCCGTGCCGAACTGCTTCGGCTGAGGCGGTCCCGCCGTACGGCCGGCACCGGCGGCACGACGGGGCGAAACCGGAACCGGCCCCCTTCCGCGAGACGCGGGAGGGGGCCGGTTCACGTCGTCTCACTTCTCGACGAAGACCGCCACACTGCGGGCCGGGACGGTGAACGTCCCGTCGGCCGGGTCGAACGCCGCGGTGCGCAGCACCGGATCCGCCGAGGTCCGCAGCACCGGGTGCAGCGACACGTCCGCCCCACGCAGACCGGTGACCTGCTGCTTCGCCGCCTCCGGGGTGGTGTTGAAGACCACCGTCACCGACGTCCACTGCCGGTCCAGGCCGCGACCGTCCAGCGTCATGGTGAGCACACCGGGGGTCTCCCGTGGGCCGGAGAGCGGGAAGGCGACCCGCTTCTGCACCTCACTGGCGTCGGTCAGCCCGAACACCGGCGAGGAGGCCCGCACCCGCAGCAGCTCGGCGTACCGGGCGTCGGTCAGGTTCACCGCCGCGCAGTCCGGCACCAGCGTCGCGTCCGCCAGCAGCGGCTTGGCGTACGACCACTTGTCCTGGTTGTCCTGCGCCGGGGGCAGGCCGGCGCCGAACCCGTTGCCCTGGGCGCAGTCCCACCGGATCTGGTTGAACCAGTCACCGGAGTTGTACGAGTTGCGGTCCAGCGACTTCGACCGCAGCCGCTCGGTGCCGGTGGTGACGAAGCCGCTCCCCTGCCCGAGGACCACGGTGGAGAGGGCGAGCACCTGCATCCGGGCCCGGTCCGTCATGCCGGTGTCCTGCGGCAGCTTGTACGCCAGCGCGTCGTACAGGATCTCGTTGTCGTGCGCGTCGACGTAGGTGACCGCCTCCCCCGGCGCGGCGGTGTAGCCGGCGGGCGAGCCGTTGTAGTCGACCTGCGCGCCGGTCACCGTCCGGCCCTGCGTGTCGGTGAACCGGTAGCCGGCGAGGTTGCCGACCAGGCCGACCTTGATCTGGTCGTGGGCGTGCAGCAGCCGGGCGCGCTGCTGCTCGGCGGTGCCGTTGACCGGGTCGCCGTTCGGGTCGGTGAACAGTCCGGAGGCGAAGCCCTGCACGCGCGGATTGGCGTCGAACGGGCCACCGCCGCGCACCGCGTCGCGGAGCCGGTCGTTGAAGGTGCCGATGCCGGTGCCGGCCATGTTGGCCTGGGTCGCCTGGACGAACCGGGCGTCGTTCGCCACCTCGCCGAAGTTCCAGCCCTCGCCGTAGAGCAGGATCGACTTCCCGTCCACCCCGTCCCGGGCGACGGTCAGCTTGTCCAGCGCCGCCCGGACGGCGAGCATGTTCGCCTTCGGGTGGTGACCCATCAGGTCGAAACGGAAGCCGTCCACCTTGTAGGCCCTCGCCCAGGTGACCACGGAGTCGACCACGAGCCTGCCCATCATGGCGTGCTCGGGGGCGGTGTTGGCGCAGCAGGTGGAGTTGGCGACCGTGCCGTCGTCCAGCAGCCGGTGGTAGTAGCCGGGCACCACCTGGTCGAGCACCGACTTCGGGTCGGTGCCGGCGGCCGAGGTGTGGTTGTAGACCACGTCCATCACCACCCGCAGGCCGGCGGCGTTGGCCCCGGCGACCATCTGCCGGAACTCGGTGGTCCGCTTCGCCCCGGTCGGGTCGACGGCGTACCCGCCCTCCGGGACGGTGTAGTGCAGCGGGTCGTACCCCCAGTTGTAGCCGTCGGTGTCGGCGACCGCCGCGACGCACTTCTGCTGCTGGTCGGAGTCCGGCGGCAGCTTCGCCAGGTCGCAGGCGGGCTGCTTCTGCTCGCCGCGCCGTTCGGGGATGGTGGCGAAGTCGAACGCGGGGAGCAGGTGCAGGTGGGTGACCCCGGCGGCACCGAGTCGGCGCAGGTGGGTCATGCCGGCGGTGGCCGGATCGGTGAAGGCGAGGAAGGTGCCGCGCCGCTCGGCCGGCACGGTGGTGTCGGCGATCGAGAAGTCCCGCACCGACAGTTCGGTGATCTGCACCCTCGACGACGGCACCGCCGCCGGCTTGCGCAGCTTCGCCCACCCGGCCGGGGCGAGCGCCGGGTCGGTCAGGTCGACGATCTGGCTGTGCGTGGAGTTCGGCGCCAGCGCCACCGAGTACGGGTCGGTGACCGACGCGGTGACCAGTTTCTGTGCCGCCGGCTGCCAGGTCCGGACCTGGTAGCGGTAGTACTTCCCGGTCCACTCCCGCACCCCGCGCACCGACCAGACGCCGGTGCGGTCGTCCCGACGCATCGCCACCGTGGTGGGCTGCGCGGTCGGCGAGTCGAACAGTTCGAGCGCGACGGTGTGGGCGGTGGGTGCCCAGACCGCCAGGGACGGGCGGGTGCCGTCGAAGGTCGGGCCGAGCAACGCCCCCGTGGCGCGGGCGTAGACGTCGTCGAGGACGCCGGGGATCTGCACGCCGGTCGCGCCGAGCAGGGTGCCCTCGTGGTCCCGTTCGGTCACCAGGAGCTGGCCGCGCAGCGCGGCCGGCACCTTCGCGAGGTCACGGTCGGCGAGGGTGAACGCCCGGTGGGCCCACAGGTGCGGGAACTTCGCCCGCTGGGCCTCGGTGAGCCCGTTGCGCGCCGCGGTCAGCGGCAGCGAGGTGTACGTCCCGGACAGCTCACCGTCGACCACGGTCACGCCGCCGGCCGCAGCGGTGACCAGGGCGTACGTCTTCCCGTCGGTCGGGCCGGTCGACCAGGCGACGGTGGACCGGTCGATCCAGTGCGCCTTCTGCTTCGTGATGTCGACGTCCTTCGCGGTGCCGCTGGTGGTCGCCGGGAGCAGCCGGCCCGGGGTGGCGGCGAGCAGCCACACCTCCCGTCCGGCGCTGGCGAAGTCGAGCCGCTGGTCCTGCGGGAGGTCCTTCTCGTCTCCGGAGTGGATGATGTAGCTCAGCCCGGTGGCCCCGGCCGCCAGGGGCACCCGGAACACCGCGCCGAACGCGTCGACCTTCGTCGGGGCGAGCGGCGACGCCCAGTCGGTCGGGTTGGCCGCGCCGTCCCAGAGGTGCAGGCCCCAACCGTCGTACCTGCCGTCGGCGCGACGGTAGTGGAGGACCGCGACGCCCTCCTCGACCGGCGGGGCGGGCTGCCCGGTGGCGTCGGAGTAGCTGGAGTGCACGGTGGGGTCGCCCTGTTTGATCCAGATCTCCCCGGTCCGGGTGACGTCGATGGTCCGGTCCTGGGCGACGTCCTTGTTCCCGTCGGAGTCGACCACCAGGAAGCCGACGGACTTCGCGCCCGGCTTGAGCTTCACCCAGGCGAACCGGCCGTAGGCGTCCTGCCCGGCGAACGGCTGCCCTTTGGGCCACTCGGTGACGTACGCCGGGTCGATGTCGCCCCAGGCGTAGAGCCCCCAGTCGGCGTAGTCACCGTCGGGGCGCTGGTAGTGCACGATCGCCCAGTCCCGGGAGGCGCCCTGGTCGGGGGTGCCCACGGTGGCGGTGGAGCGGGTGCTCGCGGTACGGCCCCTGCCGTCGCGGACCACGGCCTTGTACTCGATCCGCGTGCCGCCGGGCAGCCCGGTCAGGTCGTGGTGCAGCGTGTACGGGGCCTGCTCGGCGGTGCCCAGCAGCGTCCACTTCCCGCCGTCGACCCGGGCGGCCACCGCGACGGTGGCGAGCGGGTCCCCGGTGACCTCGGCGGTGACCGCGGCGCGGGTGACCACGGGGGCGTCGTCGGCCGGTGCGGTGATGGTGATGCCCGGGGCGGCGGCCGGCTGCGGGATCGGCGTGCCGGCCCGGTGCACCACCGCCGACAGCGGCGGCACGGTGAGGGTCAGCTTGCCGTCCCCGGTGGCGGTGGTGGTGCCGGTGGCACCGTGGACGCCGGTGAAGGTGGCGTTCGCCGACCAGGTGTCCACGGTGACGGTCTGCGCGGTGGCCGCGTTGTTGACCGCGACGACGTACTCGACGCGCTGCTTCGGGTCGATCCGGGAGAACGCGAAGACCCCCGGGCCGTCGGCGGCGTGCCGGGTGACCTGGATGCCGTCGCGCAGTGCCGGGTGCGCCTTCCGCAGCGCGCCCAGCTCCGCGATGGTGCGGTAGAGCGGGTGGTCGCGGTCGTACTGGTCGGCGGCGTGCGTGCGGTCGGTGCCGAGCAGGTCGTCGTCGAGGTAGTCGGGGGTCTTCGAGGCGAACATGTCCTGCCGGGCGTCCTTGTCGCCGCCGGGGCCGGTGAAGCCCTGCTCGTCACCGGAGTAGACCACCGGCTGTCCCCGGGTGAGGAACATCAGCTGGTGGGCGAGCTGGTCGCGGCGCAGGTGCGTGCTCGGGTCGGTGCCGCCGCTCGCGATGAACGAGCCGATCCGGCCCATGTCGTGGTTGCCGAGAAAGGTGGGCAGCCGGTCGGCGTCGGTGTCCCGGGAGGAGTAGAGGTCGTCGCGGGCGTACACGTCGGCGAGGGCCTTCGCCGAGCCGTTGCCGGCGGTGTAGCCCCGGGCCGCCTCCTGGAAGGCGAAGTCCAGGGTGGCCGGCAGGCCGCCCTGCCGGACGTAGCCGGAGGTGATCTCCGGGTCGGCGCTGTAGACCTCACCGAACATGAAGAAGTCCTTCTTGCCGGCCTGCTCGGCGGCGCTCTCCACGCCCCGGCTGAACTGCGGCCAGAAGTCGAGGTTGACGTGCTTGACGGTGTCCAGCCGGAACCCGTCCACCCCGGTGCCGGCGATCCAGTCGCCGTAGACCTTGGTCAGCCCGCGCACCACCTCGGGACGCTCGGTCCACAGGTCGTCGAGGCCGTAGAAGTCACCGTACTCGCTGTTCTCGCCGGCGAAGGTGGAGTCGCCCCGGTTGTGGTACATGGTCACGTCGTTCAGCCAGGCCGGGACCTTGACGGTCCGGTCCGCCCCGCTGGCGAAGGTCGGGGTGTACGGGCCCGCGTCCGCGTTCACCGTCGGGAAGTCACGGGTCCCGTCGGCGTAGTTGCGGTCCTCGAAGGCACGCCCCCGCGCGTCCGTGTACGGGCTGGTCTTCTTGTCGACGTACGCGTACTTGTCCTCGGCGTACTTGATGACGTCGGCGGTGTGGTTCACGATGATGTCCAGGTAGACCCGGATTCCCCGCTGGTGGGCGAGACGGACCAGCCTCCGCAGCTCCTCGTTGGTGCCGAAGTGTGGGTCGACCTGGGTGAAGTCGGTGATCCAGTAGCCGTGGTAGCCGGCGGAGACGTCGTCGCCGGTGCCCTGCACGGGACGGTTCTTGAAGATCGGGGCCAGCCAGATGGCGGTGGTGCCGAGCCCCTGGACGTACTCAAGCTTGTCGATCAGGCCCTTGAGGTCGCCGCCGTGGTAGAAGCCCTTGTCGGCCGGGTCGAGGCCGGTGTTCAGCCGGTCCCCGGTCAGGCCGCCACGGTCGTTGCGCGGATCGCCGTTGGCGAACCGGTCCGGCAGGACGAAGTAGAACTGCTCGGCGCGGGCCTCGTCGGCACCGGCGCGG
Organism: Micromonospora sagamiensis; assembly: GCF_014680085.1. NCBI lineage: Bacteria > Bacillati > Actinomycetota > Actinomycetes > Micromonosporales > Micromonosporaceae > Micromonospora > Micromonospora sagamiensis. The sequence goes on from NZ_AP023438.1 coordinate 627,767, forward strand.
AGCATCGCCTCGGCGGAGGGCTCGCTGCGCCACTGTGGCGCGCCGGCCGCGGCGAGGGGGTCGGGACGCGCGGTGGCGTCGGCCCCGAGCTGGTCGACGACGACGGGGGTGCCGACGAGAGCCAGGGCGAGCAGGGAGAGCAGGCCGAACCGGGCCTTGCGGGATGTTGGCGGGGGTTTCATCGACGGCCTTTCCGTGGTCGTAGATTGGCCCGCACGCTAGTCCTTGCCGAAACGTTCTGCAATACCTTGCAAACCAAGTCGAAATATTGCGGACACCTTGCAGAGCCACGCCCGTCCACGGCCGACACAGCGGTCCAGCGGCTGACCGCGCGGGCTCGGACCGGAGCCGGAGAAGGGGCGGACCGACGGGCCCACGGAGCGGGAGACCCCGCGTCGCGGGAGGGTCAGCGACCGCAGGGAGCGCCGTCCACCGTGCAGCTCGTGGGACGCGTGGCGGTACCGGTGTCCCTGAGGTGGAACCGCAGCGACGCGGAGGCGCCGGGGGCCAGGTCCGCCCCACTGGTGAAGGTGAACGTGCCCCGGGAGCCACTGCTCCCGGCCTGCGCCGTCCCCTCCGTCCAGGCCGACACCAGGCGGGCACCGGGCACCTCCACCCGCACCGTCCAGGATCGCGGCGCGGTGGAGAGGTTGGTCAACCGCACCTCGCCGATGAACGCCCCGTCGTAGGTCTCCACCGGCCGGTAGGTCCCGGTCACCTGCGCCGGCGAGGGCTGCTGGTTCACCGCCGGGCCGCTCGACGCGGCGGTCGGGCTCGGGCTGCGCGACGGGGTCGGGGACACCGTGCGGCTCGGGCTCGCCGACGGGGTCCGGGAGGGACGCACCGTCCGGCTTGCCGTCGGGGCCGCGCTGCGCGACGCGGCGAAGGAGGACGCGGAGAGCGCCGGCAGCGGCCCGGGCTCCGGGGGCGGCCCGGGGGCGGCCGACGGCCGGCTGCTGACGACCGTCCCGAGGGCCACACCCAGCAGGACGACCATCACCAGCACACCGACCGAGACCACGGCCCAGGGCGAGAGCAGGCCCGCAGTGGACCCGTTACGCGCACGACGCCTGCCGGCCATGGTCCTCCCTCGTCGGTTCCCGACCGTCCCCGCTCGTCGGTTCCCGACCGGGAAGCCTAACCAGCGCGGTCGGCCGCCGCTCCCGGCCGGGGTCACCCGGTCCGACGGTTGGGCCGTCCGACCGGTCCGGCCGCCGACGGGTCAACCGGCCCGGACGACCGTGCAGATCACCAGTCCGTCATCGGTGGCGCGGAGCAGGTAGCGGTACCGCTCGCCGGGTACCGCCCGCCCCAGGCTGTCCAGGAACTCCCACTGCACCGCCACCAGGGTCAACAGCGGGGAGACCGGTTCCACCTGGAGGATCACCGCGTTCGCGGCGACCAGCTCACGCTCCCGGTAGTCGGGGGCGGCGCCCACGAAGGACAGTGCCACCGCGGCCGGCGAGCTGAACGAGAAGCTGTAGGTGTCGGCCACCACCAGGCCGGGCAGGGCGTAGCAACCGGCGATGGCGGAGACGTCGCCGGTGGTCAGCGCCACGCCGTACCGGTCGAAGAAGTCGGTGAGCGTGCCGAGGTCGGTGGAGGCTGTCACGGCGTCAGGAGTTGCCGCCCGGATGTCCGAGCAAACCTCAGCGGGGCGGGATCCGCACCTCGATCTCGGCGCCGAGCGTGGCACCGGCCTCGAGGCCGAGGTCGTCGCCGCTCCAGAACCGGCCCGGGTCGTACCAGTTCGGCCGCCGCCCCGGCGGGAGCAGCCCCATCGCCTCGTAGGTCACGGCGACCACCTCCGCGCAGTACGCGGTCTCCAGGGACCGGTCCGTGACGCCCAGAGGCGGGTCCGGTGGGCCGGCGGGCACGGGCGCGGGACCACGCCGGCCGGGCAGCGCCGGGCGGGGGATCGCCGGCACCCGGCCGCGCAGCCAACGCCAGGCCAGCTGCGCGGTGGACGGGAAGGGCGTGCCGTCGAGCCGGGCGACGGTGCGCAGCACGGCGTCCTCCATCGCCGCGTCGACGGGTGGTTCGAGCTGCCGCAGCCAGCCCCGCTGGCCGTACCGGTTGGCCCAGACGCAGACCGCGTCCCGCAGGTCGTGCAGCTGCACGCCCCGCTGGTGGGTGCCGGTCCACAGGTCCGGCAGGGAGCGCCCCAGCTCCGCGTGCCACATCAGCGGCGGCAGGTCGTCCAGCACCACCGCCATGCCGACGTGGTTGACCGGACTGTTGGTGGTGAGTTGGATGGCCCGGTCCGGCACGCTGCGTCCCCGGAACACCCACACGTCGCCGGTGCGGGTCAGCTCGACCGCCTCGTCCAGGCTGATGCTCATGTGGCACTACCCTAGGCCCATGCGGCAACGGATGCAGTGGTGGAAGCTCCTCGGGCTGGCCGGTGTGGTGGGGGTCGCGGCGACCGGGGTGGTCGTCGCCCGCGCGGAACGGCGACGCCGGGCGTACACCCCGGAGGAGATCCGGGCCCGGCTGCGTGACCGGCACGCGGAGGCGGCCACGACCCCGCCGACCGACGCGGAGAGCTGAGGCGGGCCCCGGCCGGCTGTCCGCCGGTCCGGGTCCGTCAGTCCGTCGTGGCGGCGCGCCGGACCGCCTCGGTCAGCGCCTCCGGGGTACGGCCGACCACCGCCCCACCGTCGTCGAGCAGCAGGATCGGACGCTGGATCAGCTCCGGCGCGGCCACCATCGCCTCGATCCAGCGCGGTACGGACGCCTCGTCGCGCGGCCAGTCGGCCATGCCCCGCTCGACGGCGGCGCGCTCGCCGAGCCGGCAGACGTCCCACGGCCGGGCGTCCAGCCGGCGCAGCACCTCGGCCAACTCCTCCGCGCTCGGCGGCTGCTCCAGGTACGCCCGCAGCCGGTAGGGCACCCGGGCGGCGTCCAGACTCTGGCGCGCACCGGCGCACTTCGAGCAGGACGGGTTGTGCCACATCTCCATGCCCGGAATGGTGACATGCGACCGCCCTGCTTCGGCGGTACGCCCGCACGCACTCGCCACCGGCCCCTCAGCCACCTCGCCGACCGGGGCGCACCTCGGCGAAGAACGCGCGCAGCGCGTCGGCCGCCAGGTCGGGGGCACTGGTCGTCGCGAAGTGCGACTGGCCCGGCCAGATGACCCGGCGGACGGCGGGAAGAGCCGCGGCCAGGGCATCCATCGTGGTCGGCATCGGCTCCCAGGTGTCGGCGCCCTGCATCAGCAGCGTCGGGACGGTGATCGACGACCAGCGGGCCGGGTCGGTGCCGTCGTCGGCCAGCGCCTCCAGGTCGTGCAGCCAGCCGATCGCCGAGCGCCGGGCCTCGGCCGGGTCGGGCCGTCGGTCGCCCGCCGCGGCCACGAACGCCGCGACGATCGAGGGTGGCACCCGGGTGACCTCGTTGAGCACGGCGAACATCTCGCCCGCGTCGTCCCGCTCGAAGGCCGCCCGGTAGCGGTCGAGCAGCGGCCCGATCGACTCCCCGGCCGCGTAGAGCGGCGGCTCGAAGACGGCCAACGAGCGCAGCCGGCCCGGCTCGGCTGCCGCGGTGTGCAGCGCCAGCGTCGCGCCGTAGGAGCCGCCGACCAGGTGCACCGGCTGCCCCACCGCCTCGATCACGGCGATCAGGTCGGCGACGTCGTCCTTGAACGACTTACGGCCGGGCGAGACATCGCTGGGGCCGTACCCGCGCCGGGCCGGCATCCACAGCTCGTACGCCCCCGCGAGCCGCTCGGCGACCGGAGCCCAGGAGTGCAGGCCGCCGCCCGAGCCGTGCAGAAGGACGACGGGGTCGCCCACGCCCGTCCGCCGGACCACCAGCCGGGTGCCGTCCGCCGACCGGATCTCCTGGTCGTTGCTGTTCATGGTTGCTTCCCCTCGGTCGTGGGCCAGTTGTCGAGTGCCGTGTGGACGGCGTCGATGACGCAGCGCCAGGACGCGTCGAGGTCGCGGGGATGCCCGAACCCCTCGGCCGTCTCGAGCGTCGCGAACCCGTGGAGCGTGCTCCGCACGAACCGGATCGCATCGGTCAGGACGGGCTCGTCGAGCCCGTACCCACGCAGCGTCGCGCAGCTCAGCTCGATCAGGCGCAGGTGCCCGGCCGAGTTCCTGCCCACGTCGGGCGGGAGTTGGAGCTGGGTCGCGGCGTACTGCCCGGGGTGGGTCACCGCGAACGCCCGGTATGCGTCGGCGAAGCCGATCAGTGCCCGGCGTCCGGAGCAGCCGGCCACCGCGAGCCCGAGACGGTCGGCGAACGTCGCCGCGGCCCGCACCGCGACCTGGTGCAGCAACGCCTCCCGGCTGCGGACGTGTCCGTAGATGCTGGCGTCGGCGACCCCGAAGTGGCGGGCGACGGCCGCGACCGTGAGCCGCTCCAACCCCAGCGAGTCGGCCAGGTCGGCTGCGGCCGCCGCGACGCGTTCGGTCGTCAAACCCTGTCGTGGCACGGCAATCCTTCGACATATCGGCTGAATGCTAGGACCCCTAGGATAGCGGCCGGAATCCGACCTCGGCGCGTGGGTCGGGGGAAACCCGCCGAGCGACGGCGAGCGGGCATGCGACCGGTCCGTCCGCGCCGCCCGCAGCGACGCCGGCAGCGACGCCGGCAGCGACGCCTGTCCGGTTTCGCCCTAGGCATCCCCGGCGTCCGGATGCCCGCGCGGGCATCGGCCCGTGGCGTCCGGTGCGGCCTGCCCGCGTGCGCTCTGCCGGTGCGGCCTGCCGCCGGGAATCGGTTTGGGGGTTGGTGGCGTTGGACCCGGCTCACCCCCGAGTACCACCGATCGCCTCGCGACGAGGTGCCCGACAGCCTGGAATGCGGGCCGGGTCGGGGGCGTTGGACATGGCTCACCCCCCGAGCACCACCGCCCCGCACCCCCGGGCCGGACCCACCGGATCCGGAATGCGAGCCAGGTCGGTGGCGTTGTACATGGCTGGCGCACCCACAAGGGCCGAGCCCCGGGTCCGCCCCCCACACTTCCCGCCCGTGCCACCCCCGTGCCACGCGACGGACCCCCGCACCCCACGCGCTCGAAAAACCTCCCCCGCCGTGGCCGTCCCCCACGCCACGCGCCCCCGCAACGGAAAGGCAGGACACCCCCATGACCACGCTGATCCGTAAGGCCGCCCTGACCATCGCCGGCGCCACCCTCACCGCAGGCGCCCTCGCCGCCCCCGCCACCGCCTTCGCCGACCCCGCCTCGGCAGCCACACCCACGACGGCCATCTCCGTCACCACCGACCGCGACAACGACCGCCGCGACAACCGCGACAACCGCGACGACCGCCGCAGCGACCGTGACGACCGTCGCGACGAGCGCAGCAACCGGGGCAACGGCCGCAGCGAACGGGAACTGCGCGTCCGCTACCAGGCACAGCCCAACTTCTACTACTGCGGCCCCGCCGCAGCCCGCAACGCCCTGTCCACCATGGACCGCGACCTGTCCCAGGACGACCTCGCCCGCGAGATGGGCACCACCGAGAACGGCACCGACTCCGCCCACCTGATCACCAAGGCCCTCAACGCCAAGCTGGGCAAGGACGCCTACCGCACCACCGAGGTCTCCACCCCGACGGCCGACGACAAGCAGACCGACCAGATGCGCCGCGACGTCGTCACCGCCATCGACAACAGCCGCGCCATCGTCGCCAACATCGCCGGCACCGCCACCGACACCGACGGCACCCCCCACGCCTTCGAAGGCGGCCACTACATCAGCGTCGTCGGCTACCGCGACAACGGCAACACCGTCAAGATCGCCGACTCCGCCAACCCCGACCAGTCCTCCTACTGGATCACCACCGAAGCCCTCGCCGACTGGACCGCCACCCGCGGCTACTCCGCCTGACCCACACCCACCCACACACCACGACGGGCCGGCCCCCACACCAGGGGACCGGCCCGTCGTCGCGTTTCCGTCGGAGGCGGCGGGCGGCCCGTCGGCCGCTGGCCCCCGTACCCCGGCGGAGCGCGGGCCGCCTGCTCACCCCCGGTTCCGCGACCCGCGTGAGCCCGACGGACCCCCGGTCGTGGATCATGGGTGACCTCCCGTCCCAGAGCCTGGCACCCGGTTGCGCGAATAGCAAGACGGACGTACGGTTTTGTAGGACGACGATATCGCTGGTTAGTGTCGCCTAACCGGGGCGGCACCCCGACCGGTGCGACAGACTGCTCAGGACTACTCACGGTCGCTGGTGTGAAGGAGTACGACGTGGCGAGCCTCGACACCTTCGGTGCGAAGACCCAGCTACGCGTCGGAGACGCGAGCTACGAGATTTTCAAGATCAGTAAGGTGGACGGCCACGAACGGCTGCCCTACAGCCTGAAGATCCTGCTGGAGAACCTGCTGCGGACCGAGGACGGCGCGAACATCACCGCCGACCACATCCGGCAGCTCGGCGCGTGGGACGCCGCCGCCGACCCGAGCGTGGAGATCCAGTTCACCCCGGCCCGGGTGCTGATGCAGGACTTCACCGGCGTGCCGTGCGTGGTCGACCTGGCCACCATGCGGGAGGCCGTCCGTGACCTGGGCGGCGACCCGGCCAAGGTGAACCCGCTCGCCCCGGCCGAACTGGTCATCGACCACTCGGTCATCGCCGACCTGTTCGGCCGCGAGGACGCCTTCGCCCGCAACGTCGAGCTGGAGTACGAGCGCAACCGCGAGCGCTACCAGTTCCTGCGCTGGGGCCAGACCGCGTTCAACGAGTTCAAGGTCGTCCCGCCGGGCACCGGCATCGTGCACCAGGTCAACATCGAGTACCTGGCCCGTACGGTGATGGAGCGGGGCGGTCAGGCGTACCCGGACACCGTCGTCGGCACCGACTCGCACACCACGATGGTCAACGGTCTGGGCGTGCTGGGCTGGGGCGTCGGCGGCATCGAGGCCGAGGCCGCCATGCTCGGCCAGCCGGTCAGCATGCTCATCCCGCGCGTGGTCGGCTTCAAGCTCTCCGGTGAGATGCCGGCCGGCACCACCGCCACCGACCTGGTGCTGACCATCACCGAGATGCTGCGCAAGCACGGCGTGGTCGGCAAGTTCGTCGAGTTCTACGGCCCCGGCGTGGGCGCGGTGCCGCTGGCCAACCGGGCCACCATCGGCAACATGTCCCCGGAGTACGGCTCCACCGTGGCGATCTTCCCGGTCGACGCCGAGACCGTCCGCTACCTGGAGCTGACCGGCCGGAGCCCGGAGCAGGTCGCGCTGGTCGAGGCGTACGCCAAGGAGCAGGGCCTCTGGCACGACCCGGACGCCGAGCCGGACTACTCCGAGCGCCTGGAGCTGGACCTGGGCACCATCGAGCCGTCCCTGGCCGGGCCGAAGCGCCCGCAGGACCGGGTGCCGCTGGGCAACGCCAAGACGCTGTTCCGCTCGGCGCTGACCGACTACGTGGCCGCCGACGAGACCGGCGGTGACGACCGGAAGCCCGGCGTACCGCAGCAGGAGAAGCCGTTCGGCGTGCAGGGCCGCGCCGACGAGGCCAGCGCCGAGTCCTTCCCGGCCAGCGACTCGCCGGCCGTCGACAGCACGAACGACCCCGCCGACGCTCCCCGTGAGCTGGTCAACGGCGCGGTCGGCTCGGGCGGCCGGGCCAGCAACCCGACCCGGGTGACCGGCGCCGACGGCACCGAGTTCGAGCTGGACCACGGCGCCGTGGTGATCGCCGCCATCACCTCCTGCACCAACACCTCCAACCCGCAGGTCATGATCGGCGCGGCGCTGCTGGCACGCAACGCGGTGGAGAAGGGGCTGACCCGCAAGCCGTGGGTGAAGACCACCCTGGCCCCCGGCTCCAAGGTCGTCATGGACTACTACGAGCGGGCCGGCCTCACGCCGTACCTGGAGAAGCTCGGCTTCCACCTGGTCGGCTACGGCTGCACCACCTGCATCGGCAACTCCGGCCCGCTGCCCGAGGAGATCTCCGCCGCCGTCAACGAGGCCGACCTCGCGGTCGTCTCGGTGCTGTCGGGCAACCGGAACTTCGAGGGACGGATCAACCCGGACGTCAAGATGAACTACCTGGCGTCCCCGCCACTGGTGGTGGCGTACGCGCTCGCCGGCACGATGGACATCGACCTGGCCAACGAGCCGATCGGCGAGGACAGCCAGGGCAACCCGGTCTTCCTGCGGGAGATCTGGCCGAACAGCGCCGAGATCCAGGACGTCATCGCCTCCGCGATCGGCGCGACCGGGTTCAGCGCGGCGTACGCCGACGTCTTCGCCGGTGACGAGCGCTGGCAGTCGCTGCCCACCCCGACCGGCGACACCTTCGCCTGGGCGGGCGAGTCCACCTACGTCCGCAAGCCCCCGTACTTCGAGGGCATGGAGAAGGACCCGAAGCCGGTCGTCGACATCACCGACGCCCGGGTGCTGGCCAAGCTGGGCGACTCGGTCACCACCGACCACATCTCCCCGGCCGGCTCGATCAAGGCGGACTCCCCCGCCGGGAAGTACCTCGCCGAGCACGGCGTGCCGCGCCACGAGTTCAACTCGTACGGCTCGCGCCGGGGCAACCACGAGGTGATGATCCGGGGCACCTTCGCCAACATCCGGCTGCGCAACCAGCTCGTGCCGGGCGTCGAGGGCGGCGTCACCGTCAACCACCTGACCGGTGAGCAGACCTCGATCTACGACGCCTCGGTGGCGTACCAGGAGGCGGGCGTCCCGCTGGTCGTGCTGGCCGGCAAGGAGTACGGCTCTGGGTCGTCGCGGGACTGGGCGGCCAAGGGCACCATGCTGCTCGGCGTCCGCGCGGTCATCGCCGAGTCGTACGAGCGGATCCACCGGTCGAACCTAATCGGCATGGGCGTGCTGCCGCTCCAGTTCCCGGCCGGCGAGACCGCCGACAGCCTGGGCCTCACCGGCACCGAGACCTTCTCGATCGTCGGGGTGACCGCGCTGAACGACGGCGAGACCCCGCGCACGGTGAAGGTCACCACCGACACCGGCGTGGAGTTCGACGCCGTGGTCCGGATCGACACCCCGGGCGAGGCGGACTACTACCGCCACGGCGGCATCCTCCAGTACGTGCTGCGCCGGATGATCGCCAGCTAGCTCGTACCCGCTTTTCGTGGTAGCAGGGGCCCCTTGTTCATCGTTTTTGATGAACAAGGGGCCCCTGCAGTGCCCGGGGCGCAGTACGCGGGGGCGGGCGGGTGGCGGCTGCCTGAAGGTCAGATCCGGCCCACGCCGGCACCGGCGGTCACCAGGGCGGGCACGTTCGCCGCAGAGTCGAGGGTGTACGGGTAGTACGTCCGCGGCTCGGTCACCGTACCGGCGGTCTCCGGGGTACCCGAGTTGACGAAGACGTTGTTGCGCTGCACCGCCCGACCCGGACCACTGTCGGCATAGCCGCTGGCCGAGTACATCGGGTGCGGTACGTCGCGGAAGTAGTTGCCCTCCACGACGACCCCGGCGTTCTCGGTGGAGGCGATCCCGTACAGCTCGTTGCCGAGGAAGTAGTTGTTGTAGACGTGCACCGGCTCGGCGAAGCGGATGCGCGGGTGCCGCTGTCGGCTGTTGTCGAAGAAGTTGTGGTGGATGCTCACCTTCAGGTGCCCGATGTCGGTGGACCCGGACCCGTCGGAGTGGCCGATCAGCATGCTCTTGTCGGAGTGGTCGAAGTGGTTCCAGGAGACGGTCACGTAGTCCGCGCCCCGGACGATGTCCACCGAGCCGTCCACCGCGCCGGCGAACCGATTGTGGTCGATCCAGATGTGGTGCGAGTTCTGCCCGACATTGATCGCGTCGTCCTCGGCATCGGTGAAGTTGATGTTCCGGACGATCACGTTGTACGACCGGTAGAAGTCCAGGCCACCACCGGTGATCTCGGCGTTCCCGACGCCGATGATGGTCTTGTTCGGGCGGACGCCCTGCTTGCTGCTGATCTGGATCCGACCGGTGACCTGGATGATCATCGGGCCGACGGTGTCGATGTACTCCAGGAAGTCCGACGCGTTCGTCGCGGTGACCACCGGGCCGCCGACCCCACCCGTGGTGCCGTTCTGACCGAGGGCGTCGACGCTGGCGAAGCCGTCCGGCTGGGCGGTGACCCCAGGGCCGGCGGCGGTCGCGGCGGCGGCGGCGGTCGGATCCGAGGTCGGTGAGATCCGGCCGACCCCGGCGCCGGCCGGGACGATCGTCGGCACGTTCGCCGCCGGGTCCAGGGTGTACGGGTAGTACGTGCGCGGGTCGGGCACGGTGCCCCGCGTCTCGATCGGGTGGTTGCAGGCGACCAGGATGTTGCCGCGCTCGACGATCCGGCCCAGCGGTCCGCTGAAGTCGACCCGGCCCGGGTTGTTGACGCTGTAGAAGTAGTTGTTCTCCACCAGCACGGCCGAGTCGTTGGTGGAGACCACGCCGTAACTGTTGTCGTCGTAGTAGTTGTTGTAGACGTGGGCCAGCGCGGAGAAGCGCACCCGTGGGTTCCGCTGGTCCGATGCGTCGAACCAGTTGTGGTGGTAGGTGACCCGCAACCGGCCGACGTCCTGCGCCGCGTTGTCGTCGTCGTGGCCGAGCAGCAACGTCTTGTCGTGGTCGTGGAAGTGGTTCCAGGAGACGGTCACGAAGTCGGAACCGCGTTTGATGTCGACCGCGCCGTCGTCGCCGTTGGAGAACTCGTTGTGGTCGATCCAGATGTGGTGCGAGAACATCTGAACGTTGACCAGGTCGTCGGTCGCCCCGGTGAGGTGCAGGTTCCGGATGATGATGTTGTGCACGGCGTTCGCCGGGGGCGACGTGACGTCGTCGTCGACCGGTACGCCGATGTTCAGCCCGCCGCCGGAGAGGGTGGCGTTCGCGCCGAGCCCGACGATGGTCTTGTCGGAGGCGACGTTGTGCATCCCGTCGCTGGTCCCGGTGGGCAGCGTGATGGTGCCGGAGACCTGGACGACGTACGGCCCGGGGCGGGAGATGTAGTCCAGGAACTGGGCGGCGGTGGTGACGGTGACCACCGGTCCACCGGCACCGCCGGTGGTGCCGTTCTGGCCGAGGGCGTTGACGCTGGCGAAGCCGTCGGGCGTTGCGGTGACGGCCGGGGCGACCGGGGTGGGGACGGCCGCGCCCGGTGCCGCCACGGCCGGCTGCGGCAGGGCGGTGGCGGACAGGGTGAGGGCGGTGATCAGACCGGCGGCGGCGTGGTGCCGCCATCGGGGCGGGCGGGGCGGTGCGCTGGAGGTGGTCACGGGGGTTCCGCCTTTCGCAGGGCGGACGGCCAGGTGGGGTGGACGCGCGGGGACGGCGGGGACGTGCCGTCGGCCGATCCGGGACGGGACGGTCCGGTTGCGGGGCCTGGCGATCCGGTGGGGGGTGGCCTACGATCTGGAAAGCGCTTTCCCCGCCCATGCTAGGAACGCACATCACCGCATGTCAATAAATAGCCACCGATGTCCCGACCACCGCGCCGCCAGATCAGCCACCTGACGCCGAACACCCGGACGCGACGACCGACCACCCGGACGGCGAACACCCGGACCCGACGCCCACCACCGCGACACCCGGACCCGACGACGGGCACCCGGACCAACCGGGCACCCGGACGGGGCGGCGGCGACACGGGCACCCGGACGGGACGGCGGCGACACGGGCACCCGGAGTCCGGCACCGGTCGAGACGCCGCGCCAGTCCTGCGCATCCGCCGCCGACACCTCCGGGTCGTCGCGACCGGTCAGCACGGCGGCCCACGCCGATCCGACCGTGGCGCACCCGACCGCGACACCGGCAAACCTCGACGCCGCTCGACCGCGACGAGCCTCGGCGACATCCGGCACCCAGGTCAGAGCGATTTGCCGTTGTGAATGTCGAAACGACGATGGAACAACACGATCCACACTGACACATGGAAGCATTTCGATTGAATAACGCTTCCTGAACCGAGGGCTGCGAACGCCGACCGGCCGTGTCACGATGCCTTTCGCAATCACGCGATCATGAGTCGATTTCTGTCGAACCTCGTGCACAAGCTCCCACCAGGAGGGTGTCGCATGGCCCGTCCGCCTGCCAACGACAAGGACCTGTGGAATCCAGAGTCGTACGACGGACTACGACGTCAGCTCATCCCCTCGTTCGACCTGCTCTATTCGAGCGCGGCAGCCGTGGTCACGGCCAACGTCCCGTCCGACGGCAGAATTCTCGACCTCGGCGCCGGAACCGGCCTGCTCAGCGCAACCCTGCGCCGCAGCCTGCCGAATGCACGCCTGACCCTGGTCGACCGCTCCGAACTCATGTTGTCGAAGGCGCGGCAGCGTTTCGCCGGTGACCAGGGCATCGAGATCCGGGTCGCCGACCTCACCCAGGCACTGCCCGACGAACCCTTCGACGCGGTGGTCTCCGGACTGGCGATCCACCACCTGTCGCACACCGACAAACAGGGCCTCTTCAAACGGATCCTGGGCGCGCTACAGCCCGGTGGCGCATTCGTCAACGTCGACCAGATCCTGGCTCCTTTCCCGGCACTCGAGGCCGTCTACGACCAACGCCACGAACGGCACGTGGTCGACTCCGACACCCCGCCCGACGAATGGGCGGCCGGGCGGGAACGCATGAAGCACGACATCTGCGCCGACCTGGACAGCCAGTTGCGCTGGCTGCGCGAGGCCGGTTTCGCGGAGGTCGACTGCCTGGTCAAGGACTGGCGGTTCGCCGCCTACGCGGGTTGGGCGCCCGCCTGACGCCGGTCGCGGGTGACGTGTCCGCCCACGCTCGAAGGGGAACGCCGTGCTCTACGACGCCGTCCGCGCCGTCGCCGACCGTGATCCGCGGGCTCCTGCCGTCCGCACCACCGACGGCGACACCGCGACCTACACGCAGCTCTGCGCCCTGACCGACCGGGTGGGTGGTGGCCTGGCCCGTGCCGGGGTGGGCGACGGTCACGTGGTGGCGGTCTCGATGGACAACAGCATCGGCTACGTCGCCCTGATGCTGGCGGTCGCCCGGCTCGGGGCGACGTACGTACCCATGATCCGTGAGTTCGGCACCGAGGACGTGCGGACGGCGCTGGAGTTGACCGGACCGACGGTGGTCGTCGCGGACGGCCGCCGTGCTCCCCTGCCCGGCACGACCCCGGTGCTGGACCTCGCCGACCTGTCGACGGCCGACCCGCTCCCGCCCACGTCGGGCGCGTCCGGCCGGGGCCGGTTCCGGCTGCTGTGGACCTCCGGTTCGACCGGTTTCCCCAAGATGATGGCCTGGCGGCAGGACAGGTTCGTCGCCGAGCGACGCCGGTGGATCCGGCACACCGGGCTCACCGCACAGGACGTCTTCTTCTGCCGCCACCCGCTGGACGTCGCACACGCCACGGATCTGCACGTCTTCGCCGCCCTGCTCGGTGGTGGCGAACTCGTGCTCGGCGACCCGCACGCCGATGGTGCGGAGCAGCTGCGGGCGCTGGCCGACAGCGGGGCGACGGTGATCAGCGCGCTGCCCCGCCACTACGAGCAGCTCATCGAGGCCGCCCGGCGGCGCGGCGGCGCGGACGTCAGCTCGCTGCGGCTGCCCTTCTGCGGTGGGACGTACGTCAGCCCGCAGCTGATCCGGGACGCCGACGCGGTGCTCGGGATCCGTATCCGGCAACTCTACGGCTCGACCGAGTTCGGCCTGGCCGCGGTGAACCTGACCGACACGGTGCAGACCGACGCGGACATGTCGCTGGTGCGGGGGGTGAGCGCCCGACTGGAGCCCCTGCCGAACGGCGGCCCGGGTCCCGCTCCGGACTCCGTCGGGGAGCTGGTGCTCCGGTCCGCGTACACCAGCGAGGGTTACCTCAACAACCCCGAGGCGCACGCGCGCACCTTCCGCGACGGCGAGTACTGGACCGGCGACGTCGCCCAGCGCAACGCCGACGGCTCCTACCGGATCCTGGGCCGGGTCAGCGAGGCGCTGGCGGCGCGGGAGGGCCTGCTGCTCGCGCCCATGCTGGACGAGGAGATCCAGCAGCACTGCCCGGTGCGGGAGTCGGTCACCCTGCCGGTCGAGCCCGGCGCCTACCGCGACCGGGTCGTGATCGTGGCCCGGCCCGAGCCGGACGTGGCCCCGGCGGAGGCCGAGGCGTCGATCCGCGCCGTGCTCGACCGGCACGGCCTGACCGGTCCGGTCCACCTCGTGGCGGCCCTCGCCTACACCGCGGTCGGCAAGCCGCACAAGTCACTCCTGCGCCGTCAGTGGGTGTCCTCGCCGGAAGGGGAAACCGCCGTGCCCGCACACCGGAGCGCGAACCTGCTCCGCCACCGCCGACTGAGCCGGACACCCACCCTGCTCTTCATCCCGGGGCTGGCGATGACCTCGGCCTACTTCGACGAGGTGGCGGCCGACCTGAGCCAGGACCACGACGTGGTGACCGTGGATCTGCCCGGTCACGGGGACACCCCCGATCCGTCGCCGGGCTGGACCATCGACGACGCGGCACGGGCCGTCCGGGCGGTCGTCGACCGCCTCGAACTGCGGGACGTGACGCTCGTCGGCTGGTCGCTCGGCGCGGGCGTCGCCTGGACCTACCTGGACCTCTTCGGTACGGACCGGGTGTCGAAGCTGGTCTCGGTCGAGATGTCGCCACGGATCCTGGCCGGCCCGGACTGGACACACGCCGCCTTCGGCGGGCTCGACGCGGCCGGCGCGATCCAGACCCAGCGCGCCATCTGGACCGATCCGCAGGGGTTCCTGGACGATCTGGTGCGCCGCTCCTTCGCCGCCGGGTCCACGCCCGACCCGGCCCGACTCCAGCGGCTCGTCACCGAGACGCGGAGCTGTTCGGTCGTCTCCGTGCTGGCGCTCTGGCTCGACGTGCTGACCCGGGACTGGCGGGAGCAGTTGACCACGACCACGCTGCCCACGCTGCTCGTGCACGGCGCGCAGAGCCAGGTCTACCCCACCGACGTCGGGGCGTGGCTGCACCGGGCCATGCCCGACGCCCGGCTGGCGACCTTCGCGCACAGCGGGCACATGCCGTTCCTGGAGGAGCCTGAGAAGTTCACCTCGGTGCTCCGCGACTTCGTCAAGGAGAACCGTTGACCACCTCGCCCAGCCCCGCGACGAGACTGTGCTGGATCTATCCCGACCGCGGCACCGCCTGGCAGCGCGACTACGAGGAGCAGGGCGTCTGGGGCGCCTACCGCGAGATCGCCGCCACGCTCGGCCTACGGATGAGCCTGCACAAGCCGGAGGAGGTCGCGGTCGACGCGACCGATCCCGCGCGGCCCCGGGTGTACCTCAACGGTGAGCGGGTCACGCCGGAGGACACCATCTTCGTCACGGCCATCTACTCCCTGCCGCACCAGGTGGTCGACGTCGCCAACCAGGTCTACCTCTTCACCGTCCTGGAGACGCTCGGCTTCTACCTGCCGATCCCACCCTGGCTCACCTACCTCGGCGAGGACAAGCTGGCCACCGTCGTGCACCTGGCGCAGAGCCCGGTGCCGCCGCTGCCCACGGTCCGGGTGGCCAGCGGACGCGAGGCGATGACCGGGCACTACGACGAGGCCTTCGCCGGCCTCGACTATCCCATGATCATCAAACCGGCGAACTGGGGCATGGGCCTCGGCATCTCGGTGGTGCACAACGTGCACGACCTGCGCGGCGTGATCGGCCTGGCCGGTGGATCCGACACGCCGCTGGTGGCCCAGCCCTACGTCCGGGACCCCCGCGAGACCCGGGTGTACGTCGTCGACGGGCGGGCGCACACCGTGTTGCAGGGCGGCAAGGAGGGCTACTGCCTGATGGTCACCAAGACCGTGGGGGGCCGGCACGACCGGGCGTTCACCGACCTGCCGGCCGAACTCGACAGCACCGTCGCCTACCTGACCGAGCGCCTGCCCACGCCGTACTTCTCGGTCGACTTCATCTCCGACGGCGAGCGGTTCTGGCTCTCCGAGATCGAGGTGGACGGGGCGATCGGGTTCTCCATGGACGCCGAGCAGGACGTCGTCGCCCGGTCCCTGGTCACCGCCCGGTTCGAGGCGTACCAGCGGGGTCACGCGCGCTGGCTGGCCGACCGGGAGAGTCGATGATCATCGGGGAGCTGCCCTGGGAGGGGCTGCTGGTACAGGCGAAGGAGCTGGCCGCGATCGGTGGGGCGCCGGTGCCGGACTCCGTCACCGGGCTGGCCGACCTCACCGTCACCGGCCCGGCCGAGATCCTCGCGGTGTCACGGCACCTCACCGCCGACGGCGGCGCGGCGGTGATGTCCAGCGGCGGCACCACCGGACGACCGAAGTTGACCTTCGTCGCCCACCACCAGGCCATCGACCGGCTCCATGCCGTCTGGCGACCGCTCGAACCGGGAAACGTGCTGCTCAACCTCTTCACGCCGGGCCGGTTGTGGGCGTCGCACTACTACATGCAGACGCTGGCCGAGCGCAGCCGGTGCCACGTCCTGCCCGCCGGCCCGTACGGACCGGACGAGGTCGCGGACTGGCTGCCCATCTTCCGGGAGGTCGGCGTCGACGCGCTGGCCGGAACGCCCACCGCGCTGGCCGACCTGGCCCGGGGGGTGCTCGACCACGGCGTCGACCTCGACGTCCGCCGCGTGATCTGGATGGCCGAGCCGTGGACCCCCGCGAAGGAGGCGACCGTGCGGGCGGCCTTCCCGCAGGCACGCTTCTGGGCGAACTACGGTTCGGTGGAGACCTTCGTCATCGCCACCAACGACCCCGGCTGTGACCTGTCGACCCTGCACCTGATGCCGGACCAGCTGCTGGAACTCGACGACGACGGGGCGCTGCTCTCCCGTACCGGCGACGGGTGGACGGTGCCGACCGTCCGCTACCGGCTCGGCGACCGGGTCGCGGCCGCCTCCTGCCGGTGTGGACGGCCGCAGGCGCTACGCGTGGTCGGCCGGGCCGACGACGCCATCAAGCTCTACGGCTCGCTCTTCGGCATCGGCGAGATCCTCGCCGGGGTGCGGGAGAATCCCGGCGTGACCGAGGCGCAGCTCGTCCTCACCCGCAGTCCGGAGTCACGGCACTCGGTACGGCAGATGAGCGTGCACTTCACCGGGGAGGCCGATCCGGCGCAAGTCCGGGACTGGCTGGTCCGGACCTGGTACGACCTTCCCCCGATCCTGCACACCTACCCGGAGGCGGTGACCGTCGAGCGGGTCGCGAGACTGCACCGGGTGGAACGGACGAACAAGGTGCCCCCGATGATCTGGCGTGACCGGTGACGACGAGACTGCGCGGCAATCCGTGGGCCATCCTGGCCGTGCTGTGCCTGGCGTACTTCATGTCCCAGCTGGACATCGCGGTGCTCGCCATCGCGATCCCCGAGATCGTGCGGGACCTGGACGCCTCACTGGACCAGGTGGTCTGGGCGCTGAGCAGCTACATCCTCGCGCTGGCCGCCCTGCTGATCACGGCGGGCCGCCTCGGCGACCTCTACGGGCGCAGGCGGATCTTCCTCCTCGGCGTCGCGGTGTTCACCGTCTTCAGTCTCGCCGGTGGCCTGGCCGACGGTCCGGGCCAGCTCATCGCCGCCCGCGCGGTCCAGGGGGTGGGCGCGGCCCTCTTCGTCCCGCAGACCATGGCCCTGCTGGTGGAGGCGTTCCCGCCGGAACGGCGCGGCATGGCGTTGGGCATCCGGGGCGGCGTCGGCGGCACGGCGGCCGTGCTCGGCCCGGTCGTCGGCGGATTCCTGGTGAGCAGCCTCGACTGGCGTTGGGTCTTCTTCGTCAACATCCCGGTCGGCGTGGTCATGCTGGCCCTCGCCGCGGCGACCATCCCGGCGACCGGTGGGCGCAAGGAGCACCGGCTCGACCTCGCCGGTGTCATGCTGGCCACGGCCTTCCTGCTCCTGCTGGCCTTCGGGCTCAGTCAGGGCGCGCGGTACTCGTGGAACGGCGGGATCTGGGCGGTGATCGCGGCCGGGCTGGTGCTCTTCGCCGTCTTCCTGGCGCAGCAGCGGCGCCGCCAGGACCGCGAACCGCTGGTGCCGTTCGCGCTCTTCCGGGACCGCAACTTCGCGGTGATGAACGTCTTCTCCGTCGTGGTCTCGCTGACCGTGATCGGTCTCATCGTCGTGCTCTCGGTGACCTTCCAGTCCGTGCTGGAGTTCGGTGCGTGGCGGGCCGGGCTGCTGCTCATGGTGGCGTCGCTTCTCTCGGTCGTGTTCGACCCGGTGGCCGGCAAGCTCTCGGAGAAGGTCGAGGGCCGGCACCTGCTGCTCTTCGGAATGGCCGCCACGGTCGCCGGTCTGCTCTGGACGTTCACGCAGACCCGGTCGGAGGCCGGCTGGGCCGGACTGGTCGCGCCGATGGTGGTGATCGGGATCGGCAACGCCTTCCTCTTCACCCCGTTGGCCACCGTCGCGCTCCACCGGGTCCGGCCGGAGTCCGCCGGAGGCGCCGCCGGGGTGCTGGTCACGTCGATGCAGGTGGGCTCGATGGTGGGCACCGCCGTGATGGGCGCGGTGCTCCGGGAGGGCAGCGGCACCGCGCCGACCGTGGACACCATCCGCGACGTCCTGCTGCTCCTGGTCGGGACGGCGGCGGTCGGCGCGGTGATCTGCCTGGCCGCCGAGCGCTCCTCCACACCGGCCGATACCGCACCACCGGCCGAGGGCACGCCACCGGTCGGGACCGCGCCCGCCGTCCGGCAGAGCGAGGATGCGGCATGAGCGACGTACCGCGCTACCTGGTCCTCAACCGGTTCGGCAACGAGTTCGGGGAGTACCACCGGTATCTCCGGCCGCACGAGGGACGGATGGCCTACCTGACCCTGGCCGCCGGCACGTCGGTCCTGGACACCGCGAACGCTCTCGACACCGTCGTGGTGACGGATCTCGACTTCCACACGGTGCTGCCCGTGGCCCGGGCACTGACCGCGAGGCTGGGGTCCTTCTCCGGCGTCGTCGGGATCTCCGAGTGGGATCTGCTGACCGCCGCCCGGCTGCGGGAGGCGCTGGGGCTGCCCGGGTGGAACCACGAGTTCACGCGGCGCTTCCGCGACAAGCCGTACATGAAGGAGCGCGTGGCCGCCGCCGGGTTGCGTACCCCACGGTTCACCGAACTCGTCCCCGGTACGGATCCGACGCTGCTCGCGAAGGACATCGTCACCAGCCTGGGGCTACCGGTCATCGTCAAGCCGCGCTCGGGGGTCGCCTCGGCCGGGGTGCGGCGGGTGGACACGGCCGAGCAGCTGGCCGAGGCCCTGACCGGGCTGGACCTGGCCGCGCACGAGTGCGAGGAGCTGATCGAGGGCCGGGTGCTGCACGTCGACGGGGTACGCCGGGGCGGACGCTTCCACTTCGTGAGCGCCTCGGCGTACGTGAACACCTGCTTCGACTTCGCCAACGGCAGCCCCCTGGGATCGGTGCTGCTCGACCCGGGCCCGCTCCGCGACCGGGTGACCGACTTCGCCGGGCGCTGCCTGGACGCACTGGATCTGGTGGACGGTCCGTTCCACCTGGAACTGTTCCACACCCCCGGCGACGAACTGGTCTTCCTGGAGGTGGGGCTGCGCCCCGGTGGCGGGCCCCTGCCGGACCTGCACCGGGAACTGTTCGGCATCGACCTGCTCGCGGAGACGTTCCGCCTGACGGTCGGTCTCCCGCCGGCCACCCCCGCCTCGGCGCACACCGAGCCCACCGGGGGTGGTTGGCTCATCTTCCCCGAGCCGCGTCCGCTGCCCAGCCGGGTGGTCGCGCGGACGTCGCTGCGGGGTGTGGTCGACGGAATCCACGCCGAGGTCCTCCCCGAGGTCGGCGAGGTCTTCGACGGTACCGGGGGCTATCTCCACGTGGGCGGTGCCTTCCGCTTCCGTGGCCCCGACGAGGCGACGGTGCGGCGGGACGTCCTCAGGACCATCGAGTGCTACCGGCTGACGACCGAACCTGCCCCGTGAACCCCGGTTCCGGTCCCCGTCGCGGCACCCCCGTTCCCGGTCACCGGCCTACGGTCAGCCCCCGGCGGCGCTGCGCGCGGCCCGGACCTTCATGGCGTGCTCCAGCAGGGTGATGAGGACCTCCTTGCTGGACTGCCGCTGCCGGGCGTCGCAGAGCAGCACCGGCACGTCCGGGTCCAGGTTGAGCGCCGCCTGCACCTCGTCGAGCTGGTAGCGCCGGGCTCCCTCGAAGCAGTTCACCGCCACCACGAACGGGGTGCCCCGTCCCTCGAAGTAGTCGATCGAGGGGAAGCAGTCGGCCAGGCGACGGGTGTCGGCGAGGACCACCGCGCCGAGCGCGCCGAGCGCCAATTCGTCCCAGACGAACCAGAACCGGTCCTGGCCCGGCGTGCCGAAGAGGTAGAGCACCAGGTCGTCGCTGATGGTGATCCGGCCGAAGTCCATCGCCACGGTCGTGGTCGCCTTGTCCTCCACCCCGGACAGGTCGTCGATGCCGACCCCCGACTCGGTGAGGACCTCCTCGGTACGCAGCGGTCGGGTCTCGCTCACCGCGCCGACCATGGTCGTCTTGCCCACGCCGAAACCACCCGCGATCAAGATCTTGATCGCAGTGGGCACCGTCTCCGCCGGCTGCTCAGAGTGCCCGTAGTCCATTGATAACCGCCTCGAAAATGCTGTCGTCGGGAAGGCCGCCGGTGGCCCGCGGCTCACGGACCTGCACCAGATTGCGGGCCACCAGGTCACCCAGGAGCACCCGGATGGTGCCCACCGGCAGGTCGAGATGCGCCGCTATCTCCGCGACGGACTGCATCCGTTGACAGAGCCCCACGATCGCGAGGTGCTCCGGCCCGAGACCCGCCTCCGGCGTGACATCCGACTGGATCGCCGTCACGAGGGAGATCAGGTCGAACGTGCCGGTGACCGGTCGGGCCCGTCCGCGAGTCACCGCGTACGGGCGCACCACCGGTCCCGCATGGTCGTCCACCCACTGCTCTTCCATCGGCCCCCCGGTAACGGTCATGACGGGCTACTTCTCGGCGGTGGCCGACTGCTCGGACAATCGGGACGGCGAGGCGACGTACTTGCCGACCCGGGTCACCAGCATCGCCATCTCGTACGCGATCAGCCCCACGTCGGCGTCCTCCGAGGCGAGCACGGCGAGACAGGCGTTACGACCGGCCGCCGTGACGAACAGGAACGACGACTGCATCTCGATGATGGTCTGCTGCACCTGCCCGCCACCGAACCGCTTGCCCGCCCCCCGGGCCAGGCTCTGGATGCCGGCCGCCATCGCCGCCAGGTGCTCGCCGTCGTCCCGGCTCAGCCCCCGGGACGAGGCCATCAGCAGGCCGTCCGTGGAGAGAGCGATAGCGTGTTCGGCCTGCTTCACCCGGCCGACCAGATCATCCAACAACCACGTCAGGTCGGCACTCGAAGCCGTCTTCTGCGCCACTCGTCGTCCTCTTCTCAACCCGGCTGGTCGCCGTGCTCGTCTGGGCTCACTCCAGGGCCGGTGGACGGGATCGCCCGCCACCGCGCCCCGCTCACGTCGCTTGCCGGTCCTCGTCGTCCGGCGCGTCCGCCGGCTCCGGACCGCGGGCCGGACCACCCAGCAGCCGGGCCGCGTCGGTACGGCCGCGCCGGGTACCGGTCTGGTACGAACTCATCATCCGCCGGACCTGCTCGGGCGGACGAACCGCCTCGTCGTCCTCCGGGGTGTCCACGACGGGCGTCTCGTCCCGCAACTCGGGCGCGAGGTTCGCCTGGCGGACCCGCATCGGCAGACCGGACTCCGTGCGGGGCGGTTCCGCCGCCGGACACGGGGTCGGGCCACCGTGCTCCACCTTCCGCGCGGGTTCGGTACGCGGGGTGGCCACCGGCAGGCCGGTCGGGAAGGTGGGACCGTCCAGCGCGGACTGCTCCGACCAGAGTCGGGAGCGGGTCGGCAGGCCGGTCCCGCTCTCGGCCGGCGTGTCCTGCGGTGCCCGAGGGCGCTCCAGCGTCGTCCGTACCCGGGTGGGGAGCTGGTCGGGCTCGTCGCCGGTGCCCTCGGGCACCCGGCGCGGCGACCCCGGCTCGGCCAGCGCCACCGGCAGGGCCGGACGCGGACCGGACGGCTCGGTGCCGATCAGGGCGGGCCCGACCGGCGGCTCGACGGCACCGGCGTGGGGGGTGCCCGGCGCACCGGGCTCCTCCTCGTCGGCGGTGACCAGCGCCAGCGGAATCAGCACGACCGCCGTGGTGCCACCGTACGGGGACTCCTTCAGGTGCACCCGGATCCCGTGCCGTTCGGTCAGCCGGCTGACCACGTAGAGGCCGAGCCGGGTGGCGTTGGCGAGGTTCAGCTCCGACTGGTCGACGATGCGCTCGTTGGCGGCGGCCAGGTCCTCCTCGCTCATGCCCAGGCCCCGGTCCTCGATCTCGAGGGCGAAACCGTTGGCCACCAACTGCCCGCGCACCTCCACCGTGGTGTGCGGCGGCGAGAACGAGAGCCCGTTCTCGATCAGCTCGGCGAGGAGGTGGATGATGTCACCCACCGCACGACCGGCCAGCGAGACCTGCCCCAGCGGCAGCACGTTGACCCGCGTGTAGTCCTCCACCTCGGCGACCGCGCCCCGGACCACGTCGACCATCGGGACGTTGCGTCGCCACGCCCGGCCCGGGGTGGAGCCGGAGAGGACGATGAGGTTCTCCGCGTTGCGCCGCATCCGGGTGGCCAGGTGGTCGACCCGGAACAGGTCCTCCAGCTCCTCGGCGTCGTTCTCCCGCCGCTCCATCGCGTCGAGCAGGGTGAGCTGCCGGTGGACCAGGGCCTGGGTCCGCCGGGCCAGGCTGAGGAAGACGTCGCGGACGTTGCGCCGCAACTCGGCCTGCTCGACGGCGGTCCGGATCGCGGTCTCCTGCACGACGTTGAAGGCCTGGCCCACCTGCCCGATCTCGTCGTCGCCGAACTCCAGCGGAGGCGCCTCGGCGGCCACGTCGACCTCCTCGCCCCGGCCGAGCCGCTCGACCACGTTCGGCAGCCGCTCCCGGGCGAGCTGGAACGCGGCCTCCCGCAGGCGCTCCAGCTGCCGCAGCAGCGCCCGGGCGGTGGTGATCGAGACGATGATCGAGGCGACGACGGCGAGCAGACCCAGACCGGTGGCCAGCACCAGCCGGGTGATGACCCCGACGGCCACCGGCGTGGCCCGGTCCACCACATCGTCGCCGCCGGCACCCACGACGTCGTTGAGCTGCTGCAACGCCGGGTCGACCGCGCTCCGCCAGGCGTCCAGCTCGACCGGGGGGCGCGACTCGGTGTTGCGGGCCTGGATGACCCGGTCCTCCAGGGTGCGCAGGCGCTGGTGCGCCTCCCCCTGGGACATCTGCTGGTATCGGTTGCGGTCCGCCACGGGCAGGGCGCTGATGGTGCTGGCTGCGATGTACCGCTGAGCACCGACCAGCTGCGCGAACTGCGCCTGCTCGGCGGACGTGACCCGACCGGCGGCGAGGGCGCCGTGCAGCAGCGCGTCCTCCTGGGACAGCAGTTCCCGGGCGCGGTTGAGCTCGATCAGGGCGGCGGTGTCGTGGGCGACCTGCTGGTCGTCGAGACCACCCAGCTCGTCGTAGAGCCGGAACATCGCGTCGACCACCTCCACATAGGAGGTCAGGGCCGTTGCCCGGTCGATGCTCTTGTCGTCGATCGCCGTCCGGGTCCGGGAGAGTTCGTCCAGGCCGGTGAGCACGTTGTCCACCGCCCGCTCGACCTCGGTGCTCGCCGGGATCTCGGTACGCCAGTTCACCGCGGACGCCTCGAACGCGCGGGCCAGTTCGTCGGTGCGGTCCCGCTCCGCGCGCAACGCCTCCAGCTGCCCGGCCTCCGGCCGTCCCAGGTACGCCAGGGAGAGACGACGTTCCTTCTGCAACTGCAGCAGCAGCGGTTCGCTGGGCGCGAAGACCCGGGCGTTGAGGGTCTGGACCCCGAGCAGGTTGAAGCCGTCCCCGACGGTCACCCACGCCGCGAAGGCCCAGAGCGCGACGAGCGACGCGAGCAGTGCGACGACTTTCGTACGGAGATTCGTACTGCGGGAACCCATTACACCGTCCTGGCCGGGTATTCGATTGACGTGCCCGAGCGTGGGCGGTCGACGCACCGATCGACCCCGGCGCACGCTAGCAGCGTCGGGAGGTTCACTCAAGCGATCCTGATCATGGCGCTACGGGAAGACGGGCCCGCCTCGACCGGATCCGGACCGGCCGACGTGCGTCCCCACCAGGTCACCGCGAGCGCCGCCGCGCGGACGATCAGTGACGGACGATACAGATCCTTGTCGTGCCAGAGCGCCGGTCCACCGTCGAAACCGTCCATCGTGACCAGCCACCGCCAGCCCCGTGCGATCGCCTGGGCACACTGGTCGGACGAGGCCTGCCCGGCGGCGAGCAGCACCTGGAGGGCGTACGAGGTCTCCTCGGCCGTACCGCCCCACCGCCCCCAGGAACCGTCGGGGTGCTGACCGGCGAGCACCCAGCACACCGCCCGCCGCACCACCGGTTCCACCGACGCGCCGACGCCGTACCCGTGCAGGGCGAGCACCGCGCAACTCGTGGCGTAGTACGGCGACGCGTGCCAGCGGTCGGAACTCCACGAGCCTTCCGGTGCCTGCCGTTCGGCGAGCCAGGTGGTCAGCCGGCGCACCACCGGGGCGAGGTGTTCCGCCCGCGCACCGCCGTGCCGCAGGTGCCAGCCGACGGCGTCCAGCACGTGCGCGTTGGTGGTGATGGAGGCGCCGTCCTCCTTCGGCCAGGTGCAGAAGTGCTCCCCGGTGTCGAAGGACCGGAGACTCGACGGGTCGACCGGCTGACCCGCGCGGGCGAGCGCGTAGAGGGTCACCGAGGTGGTGTCGGCGTCCACCGGCAGACCGGGGGCGGTGGCCGTGCCGGCCGGGCCGAGCGTGTCCCGCAGGCTGGCCAGCACCGGCGGCGGGGCACTCAGCGGCACCCCGGCCCTCGACAGCGTGCTGAGCACCCACGACCGTTCGAAGACGCTGATCGGGCTGGTGCACGGGACCGGCCCGCCGTGCTGGCGGACGACCCCCTCCAGGTATGCCCGCGCGGCCGAGGTGGTGGCGTCGGGGACGCCGAGCCAGGCGGCCGTCGCCGCAGGTGAGGCGCCGACCGTCCCCGGCCCGACCGGGACGACCCCGGCCGCCCGGCGCGCCGCCGGACCGGCGACCTCCAGCGCGTGCATCAGCTTCTCCGGCAGCGGATGGCCCGACGTCAGAGCCGCGCGGACCCGGGCCAACCGGGTGGGCGTCATACCCGGCGGCAACGGCAACCGGGGCGCGGTCCGCCACCGCTCCAATCCGGTCACCGGGTCGTCCCGCATCGCGTCCAGGTGGACGGTGAGCGCCTCCACCAGGGCCGGTACGATCAGGTCGATGGCCGGCATGTCCGGCAGGGCCGACGCGGGAACGGCGGCGAGCCGGTCACCGAGGACGGCCAGTCCCCGGTCCACCGCGGCGACCGCGCCCCGGTGGAGCGGGTCCGACGTCCCGGCCAGGTCACCTCGGCGCAGCGCGGCGAGCAGTCCCTCAGTGGCGCTGAGCGTCGGTGCCAGACCGTAGCCGCCGGGGCCTCCCCAGCCGCCGGTCGGGTGTTCCGCGTCGAGCAGGTAGCGGATCCGCGCGGCGTGCAGCGTCAACCACGGCGACAGGCTGACCAGGCGCCCGGTCTCGTACACCGACACCGAGGACTGTCCCGTCGGGGTCGCCGTCATCTCGCCGAGCAGGTCCCCGACGGCGGCGAGGATGCTCACCGAGCCTCCCCTCCGTTCGCGACTGCGGGGCTCCGCTCCGCTGCACTCCTCGCGCTCACCGAGCCCCCCAGAAGTCCGTGGAACGGTAGAAGCCGCTGGTGAAGCCGACCTGCCGGGCGAGGTACGTCGCCTGCCGGGGGCACTCCTCCGCCAGGGGGGCCAGCAGCTCGTGGCAGCGTCCGGTGAGGACCTCGACCCGCTGCTCGACCTCCGCCCGGTCGGCCACCAGCATGATCGCGTTGAGGTCGCCCCACTCCAGGTCCCGCTGGTACGTACCGAGGTCGTTGACCAGCCGCAGCACCCGCTGCACCTCGTCGCTGGCCTCGACCAGCCGGGACAGCGAACGGTGGGTCCCGTCGTCGCCGGTGTGGATCCAGTGCGCGACGTTGACCACCGTGCACGCCAGGTTGTCGGCGTTGGCGAGGTACTCCTCGAAGGTCGGCAGCGTGCCGGTGAGGTCCCGCCGGGCCGCCCGCCACTCCCACTCGACCGCCATCGCGGCCAGCGTCCGGTGCACCGCGGCCCGCCACGCGTCACGCAGGCGCGGGTACGCCGGCGCGGCGGCCAGGTCGGCGCAGAGTTCGGCGAAGAACCGGGCGAACGGGTCGTCCGACGCCGGGGTGGCACCGTCGACCACCGCGAGGCTGGTCTCGGTCAGACGGTCGATCTCCGTCCGGGACTTCGCCAGGTAGTCCACCTGCCAGTCGAGGGCGAACCCCCACAGCACGGCACGGTTGGTGACCCGCAGTTCCTCCAGGGTGCACCAGGGTGCGCTGAACGCCATGGCCATGGCGATGTTGCCGAACAGGGCGGCGTCGAAGGGCGCACCGGAGAACAGCTCCGGGTACCCGGCCGCGAGCTTCTGCAGGTCGCGCTGCCCCCGGGCGGCGAGGGCACAGATCCGGCCCTGCTCGACGGCCTCCGCGGCCTGGGTGTTGAGGTCCATTCCGTCCGCTCCGCTCAGGCGGCGGCCGAGGGCGCCGCGCCGGTGAGGGTCAGTTCCACCCGGCGGCGGGGACGCAGCGCGGCCGCCAGCCGCAGCCCGGGCACCCCGGGCTGCGCGAGCCGGAACCGGTACCGGCTCAGCATCGTGGCGACGATGAGCTGCGCCTCCAGGTAGAACAGGTACATGCCGAGGCACTGGTGCGGGCCACCGCCGAAGGGGAAGTGGGCGTAGCGGTGCCGGGCCCGGACGCGCTCGGGGCGGAACCGCTCCGGGTCGAACTCGTCGGGCCGGTCCCAGAACGCCGACATCCGTTGGGTGATCAGCGGGCTCGCCACCACCGTCGCGCCGGCCTCGATCCGCACGCCGCCGACCACGTCGGCGGCGACCGCGCGGCGGGGAATCAGCCACCCGATCGGGTACAGGCGCAGCAGTTCGTCGAGGACCATCCGGGTGTAGCGCAGTTCGCCGAGGTGCTCGCGGCGGACCGGTTCGTCGCCCACCACCCGGTTGATCTCCTCGTAGAGCTGGTCGGCGACCTCGGGGTGCTCGTCCAGGTGCGGCCAGAGCCAGGTCAACACGTTGATGGTGGTTTCCGTGGTGGCCGCGAACATCGCCACCGTGTCGTTGCGGACCTGCCGCTCGTCGAGCTGCCGGCCGTCGTCGGTACGCGCCCGCCACAGGGTGGAGATGATGTCGTCGCCCTCCTCCGCCGTGGCCCGGGATTCCCGCACGATGGGCACGAGGACGTCGTCGACGACCCGGACGGCCCGGCGGAAGGTCCGGTCGCCGGGCATGGGCAGCGACAGCGGTGCGAAGGGCACCACGATCCGGGGGATCACCGCGCTGGCGATGGCGTCCTGCGCGTCGACGACCCGCATCGCGTCGGCCACCGAGATCTTGTCGGCGAAGAGCACCTTCATGATCGCCCGGCAGACGATCCGGGCCTGCTCGGCACCGATGTCGACCGGTCGTCCGACGCGGGACGGGGTGCCCAGCTCGTCGACGGCGTCGGAGATCGCCTCGGCCATCCCGTCGATCATCGACTCGACCCGCTTGGCGGTGAACATCGGCTGGAGCATCCGGCGGCTGGCCGACCAGATCTGCCCCTCGCCGAGGATCCCCTCGCCGAAGAGCCGCTTGACCGGTCGCCAGAACAGCCCGTCACCGGCCCGCTCGTAGTTCTCCGCCCGTTCCCGCAGCACGTGTTGCACGTGTTCGGGATGGGTGACCAGATAGGGGCGGAACGAGCCGAGGTTGATGCGGGCGAGGTTGCCCCCGGTCCGGTTACCCGCGTCGATGAGCGCGCGGGCCGGATCGCGGACCAGGGCGGGCAGCATCCGGCGCAGGGGGACCCTCGTGGGACGACTGACATGCGCCGGGGAGGGGTGCGGTGTTCCCACCTTCTGGGCTCCTCCCGGTATCACCACTGAGTCGCGGAACCGTCATTCCGAGTCACAGGACCCGCTGAGCATGCCATCACGATGTCCGGTTCACCAGAGCGGGGGCGAGAAATTTTCGTTGACAACAATTGCGCCGTCCATAAAGGACAATTGCGCAGGTCGTCAGCGGAACAGCGTCCGCCGGTACCGCCACTCGGCGGCCACCGGGACGTACCCGAGCCGGCGATTGATCGCCAGCATCGCCTCGTTTCCCGCATCATTGCTGGTCAGAGCGGTCGCGAAGCCCGCCTCGGCAGCCCGGTGCAGCGCGGCGCGCTTCACCGCGCCCGCCAGCCCGCGCCCTCGGTACGCCCGCCGCGTCCCGGTCATCCCCGACTGGAAACGGATTGAGCCATCAGTCAGCGCGAAGCTGAACGCCGCCACCACCCCGTCGCAGATCGCCACGGTCGTCAGTGTCCGGTCCAGGTCCGGACGGTCCCAGTAGGTGGTCCGCCAGTCGGCGTAGCCGGTCGCGTCCATGCCCACGTCACCCGGCTCGTCCCGCGAGGCGTCCAGGTCGGCCTCGTACAACGGACGTGGGTCCCCGGCCAGCGTGGCCGCGCTGGCGATCCGCACCCCGGGCAGGGCCGGCGGCGCCGGCAGCGCCCCCGTGGCCAGGTCCAGCCGCAGGTGGGTGGTGGCCCGCCCGCGCCGGTAGCCGTGCCGCTCGGCGAAGCCCACCGCCGCCGGGTCGTCGGTCACCTTGGCGTACGCCACCCGCACGCCGATCGCCCGCAGCCGTTCCTCGGCGGCGGCGAGCAGGGCCGAACCCACTCCCCTGCCCCGCCGCTGCGGCAGCACGTTCAGGTTGGCGTAACCGAGTCCCGGCTCGGCGCTCTCGTGCAGCAGTCCGGTCCGGGCGACCCCGACCACCTCGCCGTCGACCTCGGCGAGCAGCATCCGGTGCCGCGCCGCCGGCGCCCCGTGGGCCGCCTGCCAGCGCAGCGCCACCGCGCTGAACACCCAGTACGGCGCGGCGACCCGGAGCACCGCGGCCACGTCGGTGGCGTCCTCGGGCCGGAATCGGCGGATGGTGACGGTCATCGGCTGGCAACCTACCCGAACCGTCGCCGACGCGTGGGAAGCCGGGCGCGGCCCGGCGGCCTGTGCCAGGCTCGACACATGGACGACAAGACCATCCTGAACCGCATCGCCGAGCTGGTCGACG
Organism: Micromonospora sagamiensis; assembly: GCF_014680085.1. Taxonomy (NCBI): domain Bacteria; kingdom Bacillati; phylum Actinomycetota; class Actinomycetes; order Micromonosporales; family Micromonosporaceae; genus Micromonospora; species Micromonospora sagamiensis. The sequence continues at coordinate 656,935 of NZ_AP023438.1, forward strand.
AGGAGCACCGGCTCCGGGCGGACGCGCAGTCCGCGCAGGCCGGCACCGACGACGACGCCCGCGCGCGGCTGCGCGAACTGGAGGAGGGACTGGACCAGTGCTGGGACCTGCTCCGTCGCCGCCGGGCGGCCCGGCAGACCCACAACGACCCGGAGAGCCAGGGCGTCCGGCCCGTGCCGGAGGTCGAACGTTACCTCCAGTGACCCGGTGCGGGCCGGCCCCGCCCGGTCGGTGGGGCCGGCCCGTGCACCGGTCAGCGCAGTCCGGCAGCACGTGGCGACTGCCCGGTCAGCGCAGTCCGGCCTCCCGCAACAACTGCCCGGTCAGCGCGGCCGGATCGGTCAGCTCGGCCGGGAGTCCCCGGGCGGCGAACCAGGTGCTCACGACGCGGACGTCCCGGGCCAGGAACTCCGCCCCCTGCGGATTCGCCACCACGTCGACGGCCTGCGGCAGGTCGATGAGGACCAGCCGGCCGTCGTGCACCAGGAGGTTGTACGGCGACAGGTCGCCGTGGGCGTGACCGGTGCGGGCCAGCACGACCAGCACGTCCACCAGCTGCTCCCAGAGCCCGCGCAGCTCGTCCGGCTCGGGCCGCAGCTGGGCGAGCCGGGGGGCGGCCTGCCCCTCGTCGACGTCGCCGATGAACTCCAGCATCAGCTCGGTGCCGATCAGTTGCACCGGGTACGGCACGGCGACCGTACCCAGGGAGACCCCGATCTCCCAGAGCCGGGAGAGCACGGCGAACTCGGCCGCCGCCCACTGCCCGGCGATCATCTGCCGCCCGAAGCTGGTACGGCCGGCCATCGCCCTGGTCTCCCGCGAACGCCGCACCCGGCGGCCCTCCAGGTAACCGGCGTCCCGGTGGAAGAGGCGGTGCTCCGGAGCCCGGTAACGCTTGACCGCCAGCAGGCAGGAGCGGTCGGTGTCGGGCACCGCACGCCGGACGAGGTGGACGTCCGCCTCCTTGCCCGTCTTGAGCACCCCGAGTTCGGTGTCCTGGGCGGCGAGTTCGGTGACCACCCAGTCCGGGTACGGCTCGGGGCCGTGGATCGCCTGGTCCCAGGTCGACCAGCGGTCACCGACCAGCGGATGGTCGGGGTCCCCGTCGTCGGAGACGGATGCCGGCCGGGGTTGCCGGCCGTGCTTCAGGAACGGTGTCTCGTCGTCGTCGAAGCGGCGTTTGCCGCGCGGTCGGCGCTCGCGCGCCGACGGGTCGATGTCGTGTTCACGCACTGGGTCGGTGATCCCTTGATCGAGGCTGATTGAGGCAGGTGGATGGACCCTGCGAAGACGGCCATGACCGACCCCCTCTCCTCGACCGGGCGACGCCCGGAGTGCGCTCTGCGCGGACCATGCTCGCCACCGTGCGTCCGGATGGCAACCGATTTACCGCCGCCGGGTTGCGGGCGGTTCGACGGTCGTGGGCTCAGCCGGTGACCCGGTTCCGCTCGGGTCCCTGGTCGGGCAACCGGTCGGCCAGCATCGGATGGTCGGCGCGGGTCCGGGCCAGTTGCTCCGGATCGAGCGTCGCGACCAGCACGGCCTCCCCGGTGTCCGCGCCGCGCACCAGGCACCGCCCCTCCGGGTCGTAGACCGCCGCGCCGCCGTTGAACCGCCAGGGGTCGACGCCGTCGACGGAGTTGGCGAACACGACGTACATGGTGTTGTCCAGCGCCCGGGCCGCGTAGTAGACGTCCCGTCGGTGCGCGGACCCGACCACGTAGCCGCTCGGGCAGAGGTAGCCGTGCGCCCCGTCGTCTGCCGCGGCGCGACCGTGCTCGGGGAAGCAGCCGTCGTAGCAGATGCCGAGGCCGAACCGCCAGTCGTCGACCGTCAGCGTCGCCCCACGCCGGCCCGGGGTGAACAGCTTCCGTTCCTCGCTCCAGAGCTGCTGCTTGTCGTAGCCGACGCGGACCGTCCCGGCCCGGTCGACGACCAGGGCGGAGATGGTCCGTCGCTGGTCCGGGTGCCGGACCGCCGCGCTCAGGACCACCACCGTGCCCGTCTCCCGGGCCACCGCGCGCACCGGGTCGAGCCGGGGATCGGCGACCAGGGCGTCCGGCCCGGCCGCGACGTCGGTGCCGGCCGGGTCGGCCCCGAGGACCGGCGGATGGTACGCCGACAGGAACAGCTCGGGCAGGACCACGAGCCGGGCGGCGGAGTCGACCGCCCGACGCACCAGCCGGGCGGCGCTCGACGCGTTGCCGGCCACGTCACCCGGCACGGGGTCGGCCTGGACGGCGGCCACGGTCAACGTGGCGGAGGGCAGGGACGTCATCCCGCGATCGTAGGCGGCGCTCCGGCGGCCGGACAGAGTCTCAAGCCGTACGTACGGTTTGCATCGGGGCGGGGCACCTGGAACGATCGGGACGTGCCCAGAGTAAGCCAGGACCAGCTCGACGCGCGCCGCCAGGAGATCCTCGCCGCCGCGCGGGCCTGCTTCGCCCGGCACGGCTACGAGGGAGCCACCGTCCGCCGGCTGGAGGAGGCTACCGGTCTCTCCCGGGGGGCGATCTTCCACCACTTCCGGGACAAGGACTCCCTCTTCCTCGCCGTCGCCGAGGACGACGCGGCGGCGATGGTGGAGACCGTGGCCCGCAACGGCCTGGTGCAGGTCATGCGGGACCTGCTCGCCCGCGCGATGTCCCCGGACACCGCCGGCTGGCTCGGCAGCCAGCTGGAGGTCTCCCGCCGGCTGCGGACCGACCCGTCCTTCGCCCGCCGCTGGGCCGAGCGCTCAGCCGCGATCGCCGAGGCGACCCGGGAGCGGCTGGCCCGCCAGCGCGAGGCCGGCGTGCTCCGCGAGGACGTGTCGATCGACGTACTCGCCCGCTTCCTCGAACTGGCCTACGACGGCCTGGTGCTGCACCTGGCGATGGGGCGCCCCGCCGGTGACCTCGGTCCGGTGCTCGACCTGGTCGAGGAGGCGGTGCGCCGCCGCTGACCGGCTCCGGCGCGCTCCGCCGCTCCCCGGCGACCCACCCCGGCGCGCCCGTCGCGACCCGAGCGTCGGGATCGCCGGATCGGCGCATGACGGCAGCTCACCGGCCGTTCCCTCGCTGGCGGGCCTACTCCACAATGGGGCCGCCACCCCTCGCGGACAGGAGCAGAGACGATGACCCTACTGGCGGCACCGGGCGACACCTGGGGTATCTCCGGCCCCACCTTCCTCGCCGGCTACCTCCTGGTCGCCGCGCTGGTGGTGCTCGGCTCGACCCTCCACCGCGCCTGGCTCTTCGACGGTCGCCGGCCGCCCGGCTACGACCACCTCGGCCCGGAGCAGGCGGCATACCTCAACGGCGGCGCGCGGCTGGCCGTCTACAGCTCCATCGGCGCCCTGCGCAGCGTCGGGGCGGTCGGGGCGGACCGGCGCAAACTGCTACGGGCCACCGGTCCGCTGCCCGCCGGTGCCACCGCGCTGGACCAGGCGGTGCACCACGCGGCCGGGCGGGGCGTCCGCACCGGCGACCTGCCGCAGGACCACTGGGTGGCCACCGCGCTCGGCCAACTGCGCCAGGACCTGGAGAACCGGGGGCTGGCCCTCGACGCCGACCGGCGTCGTGCCGCCCGGTTCGGTCCGGCGCTGCTGTTCCTGCTGCTCCTCGTTGGCGTCCTGCGCCTGTTCGCCGGGATCCGGAACGACCAGCCGGTGGGCTTCCTCGTCGCCGCCATGGTCGTGCTCGCGGTGATCTTCGTGGTGCAGGCCGCCCGGGTGCCGTACCGGACCCGCGCCGGTCGGACCGCCCTGAGCAACCTGCGGGCCCACTACCGGTACCTGACGCCCTCCGCCTCGCCCGCGTACGCCACCTACGGCGCGGCCGGGGCGGCGATGGGCGTGGCGCTGTTCGGCGCAGCCACGCTCTGGGCGTTCGACCCCGACTTCGCCGACGCCGCCGCGATCCAGCGGCAGGCCGCCGGCAGCGGCACCAGCGCCGGGGGCGGGGACAGCGGTGGCGGGGACAGCGGGGGCAGCAGCTGCGGTGGTGGGAGCAGTTGCGGTGGCGGTGGCGGGTGCGGCGGCGGGTGCGGGGGATGACCACGCCGCCCCGCACGACCGGGTCCGTCGGCGCGAGCCGGGCAGGACCGCCGGCGGGTGTCGGCATCGGGTGGCGGCCGGAGATCGCCGGCTTCGTCGCCGACCTGCCCGGCCTGCGCTTCGTCGAGGTGATCGCGGAGGGTGTCGCCCCGGCCGGGCCACCGCCGGCCGGGCTCGCCGAGTTGCGGGCGGCCGGCGTCACCGTCGTACCGCACGGGGTGCGGCTCTCCCTCGGCGGCGCGGACCCGGTCGAGCCGACCCGGGTGGCCCACCTGGCCGCGGTCGCCGACCTGCTCGACGCCCCGCTGGTCAGCGAGCACATCGCCTTCGTCCGGGCCGGCGGGGTGGAGGCCGGTCACCTGCTACCGCTGCCGCGCACCCGGGAGGCGGTCGAGGCGGTGGCGGCCAACGTCCGGCGGGCACAGGCGGACCTGCCGGTGCCGATCGCGCTGGAGCCGATCGCCGCCCTGTTCGACTGGCCCGACGACGAACTGGACGAGGGGGCGTTCGTCACCGAGATCCTCGAACGCACCGACGCCCTGCTGCTGCTCGACATCGCCAACGTGTACGCCAACGCCCGCAACCGGGGCACCGACCCGGTCGCGCTGCTCGACCGGCTCCCGCTCGAACGGATCGCGTACGTGCACGTCGCCGGGGGCGCCGAGCATGACGGGCTCTACCACGACACGCACACCGACCCGGTACCGCCGGAGGTCCTCGACCTGGTCGGCGCGCTCTGCGCCCGGCACCGCCCGCCCGCGCTGCTGCTCGAACGGGACGGGCGGTATCCCCCGGCGGCGGCGCTGCGCGCCGAGTTGGACGCGCTCGCCACCGCCGCCGGCTGGCCGGTGATCACGTGAGCGGCAGCCTGGCCGACCGGCAGGCCGCGTTGGTCGCGGCGCTGGTCGCCGGGGCCGACGCGCCGCCCGGCTTCGACACCCACCGGCTCGACGCGGCGCGGACGGCGCTCCTGCGCAAGCGGGCCGGGGAGGTCGGCCGGCACTGGCCACTGCTCGCCGCCGGCCTCGGTCGCGCCTGGCCGGCGACGTTCCTCGGGTGGGCGGCGGGGCGCCCCACCCGGGGCGGCCTGCGCGACGGCTGGGACCTCGCCCGGACGCTGCGGGCCGACGGCACGCTGCCGCCGATGGCCGCCGGGGAACTCGCCGTCCGCGAGGCCACCAGCCACTACGACGGGGAGCGGCCACCCCGCCTCCGTCGGCTGCCGGCCGTCGTCCGGGTCGGCGACGCCGTCGCGGTGCAGCTCGCCGGTCGGGTACGCCTGCACGGCACCCGGCACCCCGGTTGAACCGTCAGGTTCCGGCGAGGCGTCGTCACGCCCCCTGTCGTGGCTCAGCCGATCGCCAGATCGCGTGAAACTGCTCCAGCCAGTAGTCGTACCAGGGGTCGTCCCGCCCGCGTACCAGTCGCAGGTGCATCCGGGAGGTGATCGTGTCACTGCGGAAGCCGTGGAACTCCACGACGACGAAGCCGTCCCTGCCGGACGGGTCGACGGCAACGATGCTGAAGCCGGGACTAAACGGGAGGGTCCGGTACCCGAAGGCGCCGGGCACCTGCCAGCGCGCCATGCTGGCGAGTCGCTGATGCGTCTCGCGCAAGGAGTCGGCCACCTGCTGGACCGGGATCTCGAGCAGAAGGTCGAGCTGTCGTACGACGGCGGAGACGTCCTCGGTCTCCGATTGTCCCAGCACCACCACCCGCACCGACCCGTCCCGTCTCGCGAGCGGCCCGGTACGCAGGAGCTCGCACCGTTCCCGGTTGAGGAAGTTCTCGGCCGTCGGCGCGAAGACGAGAACCTCCCTGGCCCCACGCAGCCTCTCGTTGACCGGATCCGTCAGGAACGCCGAACGGTCCAGCAGTACCCGATCGCTCGAGCCGGCTGTCCAGGTGGCCGCTGCCGTCCGCAGCACCAACAGGCCCAGCGCGCCGAAGAGCACCGACCAGCGCACATCGTCCGGGAGATCAGCACCCACCATCGTCAGTGCCGCGACGACCAGGGTCACCAGCGCCACGGTGTAGAGATCGAGGTTCCGCCAGTGCCGCACGTCGGCCAGAAGCCGGCCGAACATGGCCCGCATAACTTCCCCCTCGGTGTCCCGTCGAAGCGGTCAGCGTCACGCCGAGCCGCCCGGTCAACGCACCAGATCCTCAGTCGGCGTCGTCCTCGGACGTCTGGCGGTCCGAGAGTCGAGGGCCGGTCGTCATGTCGGGCATCCGGCCCACGAAGGGAGGAGGAGAGACCGGTCGGTCGGAGACCACCACATGGCTCTCCGCGTCGATGACGCTGACCCGCAGATCGCTGAGGCGTTCGATGACCTCTGCCGGATCGATGCCGGCACCGCGCACGACGACGAGACGGGCGATCAGGGAGAGGATCACTTCAGGCTGCACGAACCGCGCGACCGTGGGTCTCCTGGCCAGAGCGTTCAGGCCGGACGGCCGCAGACGGGAGCGCAGCACCACCAGGGCGTCCCGGTTCGCGAAGAAGTCGACCTCCTCCTGGCCCAGCTCGCCCGCCGGGACCGCGACGACGATCGACTCCTCCCCGACGCTCCAGCGTGCTTCGTAGTGCGAGTCGTCGATCCGCGTCTGGACGTCCACACCCAGCCCGGAGCCGAGACCGGCGAAAAGCTCGACGTACGCTGCCGGGTCCGCCGCCTGCAACTCCTCACCCAGGTCGTCGAAGGTCATACTGTCCGGGCCGGGCACCACGACGTTCGCCCATTCTCTCGACACCATGTGTCGGAACTCCGACTCCTCGCGTTCGCGACGCTCCAACCGCTCCCGGGCGACCTCACGCTGGGCTTCGCTGATGGCGGGATGGTCGGCGATACCGGGCAGGTCCAGGATCGAGGCCCAGCCCTCGTTCACCGGAGGCACCTCCCACAGTTTCGCCAGCCGGTTGCGGTGCAGGGCGTCCAGGCGGAGCTTGGCGATGGGGGCGAGCCAGGCGGGCAGACCGACCTCCGTCTGCAACGCGAGCAGCATGACCCGGCTGGACCAGTCGTGACTGTCGGAGAAGGAGACGCTGGCCGCGCCACGGATCACCCCGGCCACCTGTTCACACAGTTGCTCTATGTCGCTGTAGTGCAGGTTGAGCTCGACCGGCCGTTCCCCGCGCTGGGGCTCGTCGGACCGGATGGCTGCGGAGAACCTCGCCTTGATCTGCTCGAACGGAATCCCACGGCTCCACTCGAACGCCACCAGCGCCCGTAGCAACGCCGTGGCGTCCCGGTCCTCGACCTCCTCGACCCCGCGCTCGAAAAGCCCGCGGAGCTCCTTGGAGATCACGGCCTGTCCCTCGCTGACGAACTGGCGAGGGAGGGCGTACCGTCGATCACCGAAGTACTGGGCGCAATACGATCTCCGCGTGGCGTCCTCGTGGCAGTAGGCCATCGCGTACGTCTGGATGTTCTCCTTGAGGGACGGATAGTGGCGGGGGTGGACGCCGGGCAGCCCCACCCACGCGGTGACGCTCTCGATCTCCTCGCTGCGGCACGCGTTGAAGAGCAGGTCGATGTCACCGGTGCCCTCGGTCGCGAGGCGCGCCAGGCGTTCGAGGATGTGGGCGCTGTGGAGAGAGAGCGCAGAGCGGGCGAGCGCGTCACCGAGCCGGGTGGGCTGCTGTTTGGGCGCGTCCGCACTGCCGATGAGCTTGAGGCCCCGGAGCTTCTCCAGCACCTCGGAGACCGAAGGCAACCGGGAGTCGGGCTCCTGGGCCGCGAGGAGGGCATTGAGGATCGAGGCCACCCGAGCCTCGAAGTCCGCGGGCCGACGGCCGAAGCCGTCCGCGCTGAGTACCTGTAGGGCGAGCAGGGACACGTCCTCCAGATCGCGGATCTGGCCACTGACACGCGGCGTTCGCTGACGCCCGATCACGTAGTGGGCGTACACACCGTCGAGCGAGGACAACGTACGAATCTGGGTGGCCGTCAACTCCGCGACGTTTTCCAGGTCCCGCTGGCTCGGCACGAGAACGTAGAACTCGCCTCTGGGCCGTTGCACGACGCCTCGACGGCCGGCCCGGCCGGCCTTGTTGTCCAGCTCCGACGGCATGCTCAGACGCCGACGCCGGTCGGACCCGTAGCCGGAGATGCTCGTCGCGATCACCGCGTCGGCGGGCAGGTTCACGCCGATGGCGAGGGTGTCCGTCGCCACCAGCACCCGCAGGATGCCGCGCGGGTCGCGGAACTCCTGCTCGAGGTCGCGGCGGAGCTTGGGCGCGAGCCGGGCGCTGTGGTACGCGACGCCGGTGCGAAGCCCTCGGATCACGTCGTCGGAGAGCGGAAGATCCGAGTTCTTGATCTCCAACATCCGGGACTGTGCCGTCTGCTCGTCGATGTTGTCGGGGGCGAACCGACCGACCTGCCAGGGCGAACCGCGGTGCCGGCACCTGCCAAGCGCGGCATCGAGGCTGCGCTGGATGGCTGAGGCCAACTCCTGGGCGGCGGTCCGTCCTGGCACGAAGACGAGGATCCGTCTCGCCGGGTCCTCGGTAAGCAGTCGGGTGACCAGTGCGATGGCGAGTGGCGCGGTACTCAGTCCCCGCACCTGCAGCATGCCGTAGTCGGCCCCCCTCGCGCGTGCGCCCAGGTCGTGCGTCTGGTCCTCGGGCGGCCCCACGGCCTGGTCACTCTGCTCGAGATTGAGCAGGTGGGCGTCCCGCAGGATCCTCCACCGGTTGGCGTCCACCACGTAGGTGTCGAGCGGGACCGGGCGTTCGCTGCTCTGGATGAAATTGAAGGTGTCGACGCCCAACCACCTTCTCAGCAGATCCGTCGACTGCTCCGACATGGTCGCGGAGAGGCCGAGGATGCCCGGCCGCTCGTCGGGGTGCATCAGGCGCACCATGGTGAGAAGTCCTTCGAGCTTTGCGGCCCGTCGTTTGTCCTCGACCAGGGTCTGTAGTTCGTCCACCACCAGAAGTTGGGTTCCCGCGAGGGTGCGTTGACCGGAGACGAGATATCCGGCGAGCTTCTCGTAGATGGCGATCGCGATCTCGAACCGACCCTTCGACACCGGCGAGTCGTGTTCGGGGTAGTCGCGGGACGAACCGTAGACGCGGATCTTCCGCTCCGCTTCCAGCCAGGCCGCGATCCATGCCTCCCACTCGCGCACCTCCTGGGTGACGAGGGCCTTGGTCGGCAGGATCATTATCGCCGACCTCGCACGGTTGACCGCCAGGTTCATCGCCACCCGCGCCACCGTGGTCTTCCCGGAGCCCGTCACGGCACTGATCAGCGACGTCCCTCTCGTGCCGAGGGCACGCAGGGCAGCAGCCAACATGGCGTTCTGCGCGTCGCCGCGCTCGACGCGTGCCCCGATCTGCCGGGTCATGTTCTTCTGCACGGACTCGGGGAGGTCGAGCCCGTCGTCACTCTCGCCGACCGGCTGCGGCGGAACCGTCGACCGCTCGTCTTCCGCGACGTCCGGATCCGCGCCGGCGTCCAGGCCGAGAACGTCACGCAGGAACCCCGGCAGGTCTCCGAACTCGTCACCGTACGGAAGGTAGGCCAGCCTGCCGACCAGCTTCTTCGCCGGCATCTCCGTCCTCCGTACGAGCACGTAGGCCCGGCGCACGGTCTTCTCGAACTTCTGGTTGAACCAGTCGAGGAAGGCACTGAAGTGCGGATCCTCGAGCCCTGCCCCGTAGCCGACGAACACGAGTGTGTGATTCGCCGACAGGGCGCGGAGGACCTCCGTGGCAAGACCGGCCGAGGCAAGTCGTTCGTAGTCGCCACCGGAGAGGATCACGGACTGCGGCCGGTCGTGGTGACCGTGCAGATGGAACACGTAATCCTGCGGAGTGTCATGGTATCGATCGATGTCGTCGCGATCCATCCAGGTGAAGGAGCGCCGCCCGCTCAACTCCTCGACCAGGTCGTCGTAGTTCGTCGTCAGGATCGGGACCCGACACCGGAAGATGGTCGCCAACGACCGGTCGACGGGCCGTAGTTTACCGACCGTCGAAGCCAGCCACGCCCTGCGCTCACCGAGCGAAATAGTCTCGAAGGACCGCTGGAGCCACTCGGAGACAGCGATGTAACTGTTCGCCGACGGCTGGTCGGACAGAATCTGCGAGTAGGCCACACCCATCTGCTGCAGTCCGTCGTCAATGCTGCTCACATACTGCAGGCCGGACAGGATCAGCCCTCGCCAGGTGGCCGCCTCGACACCGCCGCTGATCGAGGCGCTGACGCCGGCTCCACAGACCAGGGCAATCTGCTTGGACTGGGCGCGCTTCGACAGTTCACTCAGCCACTGCTGCTCGGCGTCCATGTTGGACACGATAGTCACCACGCAGGTCTGGTGAACACCCTCGAAAGAGCAGATCGCGTCAGCCCGGCGGACACCGGACGAGCCCTCTCAGGTGACGGATCCGATTGCCCCGCAGAAGTGCTGGACGACGGCAACGAGACCTTCGGTGACGGCGCGAGGAAAGCGGGAATTGATCTTTCTGATCCTCGATCGGACCGAACGAGGTACCCAGTTGGCGACCTCCGTTCCCGGCCGGTGAACCAGTTGGCATCCGGCGGTGGTGACGGCACCCGGCGGCAGCGGTCCTCACCGGCTGCGGCAGGATCGACGGCATGGATCTCGGACTCGCCGACCGGGTGTACGTGCTGACCGGCGCCTCCCGTGGGCTCGGCTACGCCACCGCCGAGTGTCTCGTCGCGGACGGGGCGAAGGTGGTGCTCTCCGCCCGGGACGCCGAGGCGGTCTCCGCCGCCGCCACCCGGCTCGGTGGCCCGGCGCACGCCGTGGGGATCGCCGGTGACCTGGCCGACCCGGCCCTGCCGCAGCGGCTGGTCGACACCGCCCGGGAGCGCTTCGGCCGGCTGGACGGCGCGCTGGTCTCCGTCGGCGGACCGCCCCCGGGCACCGCCGCGAGCATCCGCGACGAGCAGTGGCGGGAGTCCTTCGAGACGGTGTTCCTCGGCACGGTCCGTGCGGTCCGGACGGTCGCCGCCGCGCTGCCGGCCGGCGGCGCGATCGGGCTGGTGCTCTCCACCTCGGCGCGGTATCCCATCGCCGGCCTCGGCATCTCCAACGGGCTGCGCCCCGGCCTCGCCGGTGTGGCCAAGGACGTCGCCGACGAGTACGGTCCCCGGGGCGTCCGGGTGGTCGGGCTGCTGCCGGGACGGATCATGACGGACCGCAACCGCCAGCTCCTCGCCGCGAGCGGCGACGCCGAACGGGCCCGCGCCGAGGCGGAGGCGGGCATCCCGCTGCGCCGCTTCGGTGATCCGGTGGAGTTCGGCCGGGTCGCCGCGTTCGTCCTCTCCCCCGCCGCCGGCTACCTGACCGGGGTGACCGTCCCGGTCGACGGCGGCGCGACCCGCGACCTGTGACCGGCCCGCGCAACGGCGACCGACGCGGTTTCCGGTCGTCCCGAAGCGGTGGCCCGGTGACCGCACCGCCGGTGCCGTCCCCCCGTCCGACCCGGGAGCAGCTCGCCGCCGCGGCGGACCGGACCATCCCCGACGTGCTCGCCGACGGGTTGGACGTCCTCTTCGTCGGCATCAACCCGGGGCTGTGGTCGGCGGCGACCGGCTGGCACTTCGCCCGCCCCGGCAACCGGTTCTGGCCCGCCCTGCACCGCGGTGGGTTCACCCCGCGCCAACTGCACCCCAGCGAGCAGGACGAGCTGCCCGCCCTCGGTCTCGGCATCACCAACATGGTGGCCCGGGCCAGCGCCCGCGCCGACGAGCTGACCGCCGCCGAGCTGCTGGCGGGGGCACGGATCCTCACCGACAAGGTCGCCCGGCACCGGCCCCGGTGGGTCGCGGTGGTCGGGGTGACCGCGTACCGGACCGGTTTCGCCCGGCCGAAGGCCACCTTCGGCCCGCAGCCGGAACCCCTCGGCGGCGCGCGGCTCTGGGTGCTGCCGAACCCGAGCGGCCTGAACGCCCACTTCACCGCCGAGACGCTCGGCGCCGCCTTCGGCGAACTGCGGGCCGCGGTACGCGAACCGGCCTGACCGGCGGCGAGCCGCCTGGGTCAGTTGGCGGCGGACGGCGGCAGGGCCTGCTCGGCGACGTACGCCGCCATCGGCACCGTGGTGACCACCGGCTCGGGGCCGGTCGCGTCGGCGTACGGGCTGGGCGAGTCGGCCACCGCGAACTGCGTGCGGTACAGCTCGGCGTAGAGACCGCCCACCGCGACCAGCTCGTCGTGGCGGCCACGCTCGACGATCCGCCCCTCGTCGAGGACGAGGATCTGGTCGGCGTCCCGCACGGTGGAGAGCCGGTGGGCGATCACCAGCGCGGTACGCCCGGCCAGCGCCACCGACAGCGCCCGCTGCACCGCCGCCTCGCTCTCCGAGTCGAGGTGGGCGGTGGCCTCGTCGAGGATCACGATCGACGGGGCCTTCAGCAGCAGCCGGGCGATGGCGATGCGCTGCTTCTCGCCGCCCGAGAAGCGGTAGCCCCGCTCCCCGACCATGGTCTCCAGCCCGTCGGGCAGGGCGCGCACCAGGTCGGCGACCTGCGCGCCGGCCAGCGCGTTCCAGAGTTCGTCGTCGGTGGCGTCCGGCTTGGCGTAGCGCAGGTTCTCGGCGATGGTCTCGTGGAACAGGTGGGAGTCCTGGGTGACCACACCGATCTCGTCGCGCAGCGAGGCGAGCGTGGCGTCCCGGACGTCCACGCCGCCGACCAGCACCTGCCCCTCGGTGACGTCGTAGATCCGGGACATCAGCATCGACAGGGTGGACTTCCCGGCACCGGAGGGCCCGACCAGGGCGACCATCTGACCCGGCTCGACGGTGAACGAGACGCCCCGCAGCACCGGCTCGTTGGCCCGGCGGTCCAGGGCGGCGACCTCCTCCAGGGAGGCCAGTGACACCTCGGCCGCGCTCGGGTAGCGGAACCGCACGTCGCGGAACTCGACCCGCCCGTTGTCGCGTGGCACGGCCACCGCGTCCGGCTTCTCCTCGATGCCCGGCTTCAGGTCGAGCACCTCGAAGACCCGGTCGAAGGAGACCAGCGCGCTCATCACGTCGACCCGGACGTTGGAGAGCGCGGTCAGCGGCCCGTAGAGGCGGGTGAGCAACAGGGCCAGGGTGACCACGGTGCCGGCGCTGACCGCGCCGGTGACCGCGAGCCACCCGCCGAGGCCGTAGGTGAGCGCCTGGGCCAGCGAGGCGACCAGCAGCATCGCCACGAAGAAGGTCCGCGAGTACATCGCCGACTGGATGCCGATGTCGCGCACCCGCTCGGCCCGGCCGGCGAAGCGCCGGGCCTCGACCTCGGGCGTGCCGAAGAGCTTGACCAGCATCGCCCCGGCCACCCCGAACCGCTCGGTCATGGTGGCGTTCATCTGGGCGTCGAGGTTGTACGACTCGCGGGTGATCTCGGCCAGCCGCTTACCGACCCGGCGGGCCGGGATGATGAAGATCGGGAGCAGGACCAGTGACAGGGCGGTGATCTGCCAGGAGAGGGTGAACATCACCGCTGCGGTGAGGACCAGCTGGATGACGTTGCTGACCACGCCGGACAGGGTCGACGTGAACGCCCGCTGGGCGCCCATCACGTCGTTGTTGAGCCGGCTGACCAGCGCTCCGGTCTGGGTGCGGCTGAAGAACTGCAACGGCATGCGCTGGACGTGGTCGTAGACCCGGGTGCGCAGGTCGAGGATGATGCCCTCGCCGATCCGGGCGGAGTACCAGCGCTGGGCCAGGGAGAGCAGCGCGTCGGCGACGGCCAGGCCGGCGATGAACAGGGCCAGGCGGACCACGGTGGCGCCGGCCCCGGCGGCGCCGCCGGTGATCGCGTTGATGACGTCACCGGCGAGCACCGGTGTGGCGACCCCGATGATCGCGGCAAGGACCACGGTGACCAGGAAGACCGCGATGTCCCGGCGGTACGGTCGGGCGAACGCGACGATCCGCCGCCCGGTGCCCCGGTTGAGCCGGTGGGCGGAGACGTCGTCGGAGTTGCGCATCGAGCGGAGCATGCTCCAGCCGCCCATGCCACCCATGCCGCTGTTGGGATTCACGCGTCACCTCCGGGTCGCGCGGGACCGTCCGCGCTGTCAGGTCGATTCTCCCGACGCCTACGACAACCTCGGCGGTAATCCGATTCTTCCCGAACGGTCCTTACATCATGCCGCGCGTCCGGTCCTTGACGTCATTCCCCGCGTCCCGCCAGGTCCCGCAGTCGCCGGACCTGTGCCTCGCGCTCGGCGCGCTGCTGGTCCGCCGGGGTCCGGCGCGCCGCGCCGGCGAGCAGGGCCTTGATCTCGATCACCGCGTCCCGGTTGCCGGCCAGCAGAGCGGCGGTCAGGTCACTCGTCGCCCCCGCCAGCTCGGCGGCTGGCACCACGACGGTGGCCAGGCCGATCCGGTCGGCCTCGGCGGCGTCGATCCGGCGGCCGGTGGCGCAGATCTCCAGGGCCCGGGAGTAGCCGACCAGGTCGACCAGACGACCGGTGCCGGCCAGGTCGGGCACCAGCCCGAGGGTGACCTCGGCCATCGACAGTCGGGCGTCCTCGGCGAGCACCCGCAGGTCGCAGGCGAGCGCGAGTTGGAAGCCCGCACCGATGGCGTGCCCCTGCACCGCCGCGATGGAGATCACGTCCGGCCGGTGCAGCCAGGTGAACGCCGACTGGAACTCGGCGATCCGGTCGGCGCACTCCGACTCGGGCAGGGTTGCCAGCTCGGCGAAGGAGCCCGGCCCGGTCGCGTTGGCGACGGACAGGTCCAGCCCGGCGGAGAACGCCCGGCCCTCGCCGCGCACGACGACCACCCGGACGTCGCCGGGGAGAGTTCGGGAGAAGTCGCTCATGGCGCGCCACATGGCCGGGGTCTGGGCGTTGAGCACGTCGGGACGGCACAACGTCACGGTGGCCACCGGGCCGGCGCACTCCAGCCGTACCCCGGGCCCGGTCGTCACCGGGCGGTCCGGGGCGCGGCGGGACGGAACGACGTTGGCGGGCGGATCACGCCTTCTTGCGGCGACGGGCGCCGCCGCGCTGCCGGAGCTGCACCCCGGACTCGGTGAGCACGCGGTGGATGAACCCGTAGGATCGGCCGGTCGAGGCCGCGAGGGCGCGGATGCTCTCGCCCCCGGTGTACCGCTTTACGAGGTCCTTCGCGAGTGTCTGACGCTCGGCTCCGACGATCCGGCGACCCTTCTCAGTGCTGGTGGCTGTGCCAGTGGCTGCCATGCTGATTCCTCACGTCGCAGACTGTGCGGTTCGGATAACGGTCCAACCTATTAGACCGCCTCGAACGATCATGCGCCAGATATCAACTCTTCGCCAATCGACACGCTATGCAGTGTCAGGTTCCCGATAGAGTGATGACACGGCCGGGTGACCCCGTGTCGACCGGACGCGACGACCCGCACTGACCAGGACCGATGTCGGTGCGCACCGGAACCGGAACGGACCGCGTACCCTGCCTCCGTGACCGACCCCCTCGGCACCGCGGCCGGCGCGGCCGTGGTGTTCGCCGCGACCAACGTCGACGACATCGTGGTACTCACCGTGCTCTTCGTCGCGGCCCGCGCCACCGGCCGGCCCCGCCGGTGGCAGATCGTCGCCGGCCAGTACGCCGGCATCGCCGCGCTGGTCGCGGCCGCCGTGGTCGTCGCCGCCGGCCTGCTGGTGGTGCCCGAGCCGTGGACCGGCCTGCTCGGCCTGCTCCCGGTCGCGCTCGGCGTGCGGGCGCTGCTGCGCCGGGACGCCGACGAGGCTGCGGCGGTGGTCGGCGGCGTGGCGGGCGTGGCCGGCGTGACCATCGCCAACGGCGCCGACAACATCGCCGTGTACGTGCCGGTGTTCCGCACCCTCGCACCCGCCGAGGCCCTGGTGTTCCTGCTGGTTTTCGTGGCCGGCGTCGGGCTGTGGTGCCTGGCCGGGGCCCGGCTCGGTGGGCACCCCCGGGTGGTCCGGCTGGTGGAGCGGGCCGGACACTGGCTGGTGCCGGTGATCTTCGTGGCCATCGGCGTGGTGATCCTGGCCGGTTCCGGGGTGGTCGGCCACCTGGTCGACCTGCTCGGGTGAAGGGAGAGAAACGTGTTCGCCGTCCCGCTCACCGAGGACGCCCAACTCCGCCCGCTGGAACCATGGCAGGCGGCCGAGTTCCTCGCGCACATGGACCGGGCCCGGGAGTACGTCGACCCGTGGGTCCCGTTCGCCGGGCTGAGCACCGACCTGGAGTCGGCCCGCGCGGTGCTCCAGCGACACGCCGACCGTCGGGCCGCCGACACCGGCGGGATCTACGGCATCTGGCGCGACGGCGTCCTGGTCGGCGGGACGCTCTTCGTCAGCCTGGACGCCCGCAGCGGCACCTGCGAGGTGGGCTGCTGGCTGGAGCGCTCCGCCGAGGGGCACGGACTGGTCACCCGGGCGATCCGGCACATGATCGACTGGGCGTTCCACGAGCGCGGCCTGCACCGGGTGCAGTGGGTCAACGCCGCCCACAACGTCCGCAGCGCCGCCGTCGCCCAGCGGCTCGGCATGCACCTCGACGGCGTGCTGCGCTCGGCGTTCCCCTACCGGGGCCAGCGGCACGACAACCAGGTCTGGTCGGTGCTCGTCGACGAGTGGCCGAAGAAGCCGACGGCAGCCGGCGCGACGGGCCCGGAGGGCGTACGCGTACCCGCCGGGCGTGACCCCGCGGAGCCCACGCCGGCCTGACCGCGCACACCGGCGGTCGGGGCCCGGAATACGGGCCCCGACCGCCGCTCAGCTCAAGTCCGTCCAGGCCCCGCTCAGGCCAGCTCGAACAGGTCGTCGCTCAGGCCAGCTCGACCAGCTCGAGCAGGTCGTCGCTCCAGGCGTCCTCGTCGCCGTCGGGCAGCAGGATCGCCCGGTCCGGCTTCAGCGCGGTGACCGCCCCCGGGTCGTGGGTGACCAGCACGATCGCCCCGGGATAGCGGGCGATGGCGTCGAGCACCTGCTCCCGGCTGACCGGGTCGAGGTTGTTGGTCGGCTCGTCGAGCAGCAGCACGTTCGCCCCGGAACAGACCAGGGTGGCCAGCGCCAGCCGGGTCTTCTCGCCACCGGAGAGCACCCCGGCCGGCTTGTCCACGTCCTCGCCGGAGAAGAGGAACGCGCCGAGGATCTTCCGTAGGTCGGTGTCGGACTGCTCGAACGCGGCGCTGCGCATGTGCTCCAGCACCGTCCGGTCCACGTCCAGGGTCTCGTGCTCCTGCGCGTAGTAGCCGAGCCGCAGGCCGTGGCCGGCGTCGACGGAGCCGGTGTCCGGCTGGAGCAGGCCACCGAGCATCCGCAGCAGGGTGGTCTTGCCGGCACCGTTGAGCCCGAGGATGGCCACCCGGGAACCCCGGTCCACCGCCACGTTCACGTCGGTGAAGATCTCCAGCGAGCCGTACGACTTCGACAGGCCGGTGGCGGTCAGCGGGGTCTTGCCGCACGGGGCCGGGGTGGGGAACCGCACCTTCGCGACCCGATCGGAGACCCGCACCTCCTCCAGCCCGGAGAGCAGCCGCTCGGCGCGGCGGGCCATGTTCTGCGCGGCGACGGTCTTGGTGGCCTTCGCCCGCATCTTGTCGGCCTGGGCCATCAGCGCGCCGGCCTTCTTCTCGGCGTTGGCCCGCTCCCGGCGGCGGCGGCGCTCGTCGGTCTCCCGCGCCTCCAGGTACGCCTTCCAGCCCAGGTTGTAGACGTCGACCACGCTCCGGGTGGCGTCGAGGAACCAGACCTTGTTGACCACCGCCTCCAACAGCGAGGCGTCGTGGCTGATCACGATCAGGCCGCCCTTGTGGTTGGCGAGGAAGCTGCGCAGCCAGGTGATCGAGTCGGCGTCGAGGTGGTTGGTGGGCTCGTCGAGCAGCAGGATGCCGCCGCCGTTCTCACCCGCGTCCCGGAACAGGATCCGGGCCAGCTCGATCCGGCGTCGCTGGCCGCCGGAGAGGGTGCCGATCGTCTGGGCGAGCGCCCGGTCGGGCAGGCCGAGGTTGGCGCAGATCCGGGCGGCCTCCGCCTCGGCGGCGTACCCACCGAGGGAGGCGAACTGGTCCTCCAGCGCGCCGTACCGGCGGACCAGGCGCTCGTCCGCGCCGTCGGCGAGCTTGGCCTCGATCTCCTGCATCTGGGTCATCAGCACGTCCAGGCCGCGTGCGGAGAGCACCCGGTCCCGGCCGGTGACCTCCAGGTCGCCGGTACGCGGGTCCTGCGGGAGGTAGCCGATGTTGCTGCGCCGGTCGATCTGGCCGGCGTACGGCTGCCCCTCCCCGGCGAGCACCTTGAGGGTGGTGGTCTTGCCCGCGCCGTTCCGGCCGACCAGGCCGATCCGGTCACCCGGCTGTACCCGCAGGGTGGTGTCGGACAGCAGGATCCGGGCGCCGGCGCGCAACTCCAGGCCGGTGGCAGTGATCATTGTGGCGAACTCGCTCTCAGGGGCCAAAGGGCTGACTCAGGGCACGCGAAAACGCCGGCGGGATCGATTCACCCGTCGGCGCGGGGCGGTTCAGCCTTCGCAGAGCAGCACGATCCGATTGTACCGGGCGGCCCGTTCGGCCCGGCCCGGATTACCTCACAAGATCATCGGGTACCGGAACCTCGTCCGTCACCTCATCCCGGAGCTGGCAGAGATCGGGGTCACCATGGAGCTGAACGAGAACGCGCGCATCGACACCAGTCAGGTCGACGACCGGCGAGGGTCCGGCGGCGGAGGCGGCCTCGGCATCCCCATCCCGGTCGGCGGCGGGGGCAAGGGCGGGCTGGTCGGCCTGCTCATCGCGGTGGTGGTGGCTCTGGTCGGTGGCGGGTTCGGGCTGAACGCGGCCATCGACGGCGGCGGGTCCGATCAGGGTGACAACTCGTCGCTGGAGCAGAAGTGCTCCGCCGACAACGCCCTCGACCAGCTCGACTGCCGCAACACGCTCTACGTCAACTCGATCCAGGCGTACTGGCAGACGGCGCTGCCGGAGCGGTTCGGCGAGCGGTACCAGGCGGCCGACACGGTCTTCTTCAGCCGGGCCGTCTCCACCGGCTGCGGCAACGCCGACTCCGGCGTCGGCCCGTTCTACTGCCCCGCCGACCGGCAGGTCTACATCGACCTCACCTTCTACCAGGTCCTCGCCGACCAGCTCGGCGCCTCCGGTGAGTTCGCCCAGCCGTACGTGCTGGCCCACGAGTACGGCCACCACGTGCAGACCCTGCTCGGCACCGAGCAGCAGGTGCGCCGCCAGCAGCAGCGCGACCCGAACAACGCCAACGCGCTCTCGGTGAAGATGGAACTCCAGGCCGACTGCTACGCCGGGGCCTGGGCGAAGAACGCGACCGGCACCGCCGACGCGAGCGGCCAGAAGATCTTCACCAGCATCAGCGAGCAGGACATCAGCCAGGCCATCGACGCCGCCGAGAAGATCGGCGACGACGCCATCTCGAAGCGGGCCAACCGGCCGGTGAACCCGGACGAGTTCACCCACGGCACGTCGGAGCAGCGCCGCGAGTGGTTCACCCGGGGGTACGAGTCCGGCGACCCGAAGCAGTGCGACACCTTCAGCGGCAGCGTGTAGTCCGCAGCAGCCGGGCGGGACTCATGCCGTCTCCCGCCCGGCGGCAACCGGCTCCGGACGACGGCGGACGTCACCGACGCTCGTCCCAGGGGTTACCGGTGTCGGCCTGCATGGAGAAGCACATCGGGATGCCAGGGTAGCGCCGTCGTGTCGCACGCCCGACTGCACCACCGGCAGCCCCTGCTGCCGCCAGTGGTCCTGCTCGCGCAGGATCCGTTGGAAGGTCGGTTCCAAATCTGCCGCCGCGTGTCGGGCCGGATGCAGCCTCACCCGCTGGGTCCAGGGCATTCCACCGATTGCCGCCCTGAACCGGGGCGGATCCGTCACCCACACATCGACACGGTCATCATGCACGTCGATGGCGATGCCGGCGTAGATCAGGGCGAGTGCACCCTCACCCAGTTGCCTCACCCTGGCCGCGATGTCGTTCAACTCGCCCTGGTTGGGGAAGGCGGAGGGTCCTTCGGTGGCAAGCTGACGGGACGTCGCCCCCGCCTCGACACCCGGCGAGCTGTCGTCGGCACATCCAGCCAGGAGGATCAGCAGGAAGAGCGAAGCTGCGGCCTTGGATCTCGGCGTCATGCGTCCTCCGATCCGCAGTCGCCACGACCCCACAACGCTTCCTACGGCTCCCGCATCCAGGTCTTCGGATCCGTAACGAAGATCCCCTTGCCCTGGTGCCGGCGGATCACGCGTAGCGCCTCCAGTCGAACGTAGACCATCTGAATCGTGGAGGTGCCGACCCTGTAGTCCGCCGCCATCTGGGCGATCGACGGCAGCTTGTCCTCGGGCCTGAGCTTCTTCTCCCTGATGGCGCCGATGATGTCATCGGCGATGCGCAGGTAGTCGGGTGTCGTTGGCATGGCACTCCTCGTGTGGCACACCAATTCGATCACGAGCAGCCCCGACACAACAACCAACCGTTGACTTAAACGGCTAAGCCGTTAGAGTTACCGACGAGCTACTCCTCGTGTGGCAACGGGATTGGCTCGTTCCCCCTGGGTCGGGGTGGGTTACGCGTGCCTGCCCCGACCCCCTGGACCGCGCTGTCTCCGTACCGCTGATGGGAGCTGCGGTGGCAGTGCCGGGCGGGTCGCCGCATGCCGGCGTGCGGCGGCCCGCCCTTCCTCCCGCACGGACCCTCCGCCCTCCGCTGCCCCGGAAAGGACCGACGTGGCCCAGGTGTACCGCTCCGGCCAGCCCTACGGCACCGGCCTGCCGCACCGGACGACCCCGCACGAGGTACGCAACCGCGAGTTCAGTCCGCGTCGGCGCGGTGTCGACGCCGACGAGGTGCGCGGGTTCCTAGCCGACCTCGCCGACGAGTTGGCCGACCTGTACCGGCAGCTCAACCTGCTCGACCAGGAGAACGAGCGGCTCAAGCGGGCACTGCGCGACTGGCAGACCCTGCACGCCCGCCAGTGCCGGCCCAACCGAGGGCACTGGTAGCGGTGTGCCCCAGGCCCGGCGATCTGCTGCGGGTCGATGGTTGCGCCTCGGTGCAGTTCGGCGGTAAACGGGCGTTGACGCTGCGGGTGGTCGCGGTGCACCTCGACCGGCCGACGTTCGACGGCTGGGTCTGGCTGACCGGTTACGTGCTCGACGCCAAGGGCCTGGCCACCGCCAAGCGGGGACTCTTCGTCCAGCCCGCCGGCCTGCACCGGCTCGCCAGGGGCGCAGCCTCGGTGCCCTGCGGCACGGAACGACGTCCATAGTGGAAGGTGGACGTCAGAACTGAGGGTCTGCGCCAGCTGGCGACGTTGCTGCGGGCCCGCGAGGAGTTGGACGACCGGATCACGGCACTGATCGGGCGTCCCGCCCACCCCGGCAACATCGGCGAGTTCATCGCCGCGCGGGTGTTCGACATCGAGCTCGCCTGCACCGCGGTGCAGGCCGGCTACGACGGCGTCTTCCGCTCCGGTCCGCTCGCCGGGCGGACGGTGAACGTGAAGAACTACGGCGACGCCCTCTCCGGCCTGGACATCAGCTCCCACCCCTGCGATCACTACCTGGTGCTGAGCAGCCGTCGATGCGCACCTGCTCACGGACATGCTCGGGCACCTGCTCCGCGCACCAACGGCGCACCTGAGCCACCGCTGCCTCGGGCAATCCTCGTGCTGCCATGGCCACCCACCCTACGAGTCCACGATGTCGCCCGGGCCGACGACCGAGTATGACGGTCAGGTCGCAATCCTGGGCCGTGTGGGTTGCGCCCGGTCCAACGGCGACATCCAAGGGGCGTGATGCTGGTCAGGTCGCGCGGCTGGCAAGGATCGCCCGGGTTTCCCGGCGTACCTGGTCGACCTCGTGCACGAGGCGGCGGTGGGCGAAGCGGACCACCAGGATGCCGATGCTCGCCAGCAGGGCGTCCCGGCGCAGGTCGATCTCCCGCTGTCCCGGGTCGCCGTGCGTGGTCGCGCCGTCGAGTTCGATGTTGACGCGTTCCCGCTCCGCGAACATGTCGAGGTACATCGTGCGCCGCCCGACCGTGACGCGGACCTGCCGCTGGAAGGGTGGCATCCCCGGGCCGGTGAAGACGCGCTCGTGCCCCCACATCTCCAGCGGGCTCCGGCAGCCCTCGGCGAGCCGGGTCAGCAGGGTCCGGAGGGCAGCCCGGTCGACCAGCCTCGGGGTGCTGTCCAGGGCGTGGCGCAGCCGTTCCGGGGTGGTGTGTCGGTCGTTGACTGCTCGGATCACCGGTGCCCGTCGGTCGTCCGTCGGCAACAGGGGCCATGAGTCGACCAGGGTCTGGTCGAGGCGGGTCACCGGCAGGCCGTTCCTCTGCACCACCTGAGGCGACTCGACGATAAAGCCGTGCCGTCGGTGCACGCGTACGCCGGCACGGGACCGGATGGTGGGGTTCAGTGCTGCGCTCAGGTGTAGGACGTCGCCGGTCGTCTGCTGACGCAGGCCCCACACGTGGAGCGCGCTGAGGTGGCTGAGCGCGGCCCGGCCGTCGGCCCAGGCGCAGACCGCCCGGTGTCCGAGTGCGGGGTGGAGGCGGCTGAGTGTGGGAAGACCGGGGTGAGGGCCCAGCAGGTGCACTGCGGCGAAAACCTCGGGCAACACCCGCACCAGGTGTCCGGTGGCGCACGCGTACTGGAGCGTCCACGGCGGCACCACCTGCGTCGCCACCGCGCGGGTGACCAGTCCGCCGCTCCGCTCCACCAGGTCCCGCAGCACCTCGTTCACGCCGTCGACCGTGCCGAACCGGCCCGCGCTGGGCAACCGGCCGCCACCCGGATCTGTGGACAGTCACCCGACTGTGGACAACGCCCGTCCGGATCAGTCGTCCGCTATGGGCCAGGCGACTCGTGGCTGGGTGCGGTGGAATGGGCTCGGCGTGTCGTGTGGCTGAGCTGCCAGGAAGTGGGCCACCCATCGGGAGGCTACGAAGCCCGAGCGGCTCCGGCCGACCATCCGGCGCGCGTGTCCGATCGAGGACAGCCGAACCTCTCCCCCGTTGCCGCCCTTGCCCCTGCCCATTCCATCGGACGACGCTGGATCCACACTTTGCCCGACTTGAGGGGATTAAAGCAGGATGCAACCTATGCGAATTTTGCTCACCACGACAGTCACCGCGGTAGTGGTCATCGCAGCCGCCCCACCGGCCGTCGCGAAGTGGGCCACCACCACCCGGGTCAGCGTCTCCACCACCGGCGACCAGAGCAACGACCGCAGCGACGACCCGGCGATCAGCGCCGACGGCCGCTACGTCACCTTCGACTCGGACGCCTCCAACCTCGTTCCCGACGACACCAACGGTGTCAGCGACATCTTCGTCCGGGACCGGATCACCGGCACCACCACCCGCGTCAGTGTCTCCACCACCGGGGACCAGGCCAACCACTTCAGCCGGGCTTCGGCGATCAGCGCCGACGGCCGGTACGTCACCTACCAATCCCTGGCGACCAACCTCGTACCCGACGACACCAACGACGAGAGCGACATCTTCGTCCGGGACCGCGCCACCGGCACCACCAGTCGCGTCAGCGTCTCCACCAACGAATACCAGGCCAACCACTACAGCGAACTCCCGGCGATCAGTGCCGACGGCCGCTACATCACCTACCACTCCCTGGCGACCAATTTCGTACCCAACGACACGAACAGCGCCTACGACGTCTTCGTCCGGGACCAGATCAACGGCACCACCCGCCGTGTCAGCGTGTCGACCACCGGCGACCAGGGCGACGGAGACAGCTTCGATCCGGCGATCAGCGCCGACGGTCGTTATGTCAGCTACACCTCGGGTGCCTCGAACCTGGTACCCGACGACACCAACGACGAGAGCGACATCTTCGTCTGGGACCGCACCACGGGCACCACCCGCCGGATCAGCGTCTCCACCACCGGCAACCAGGGCGACAACAGCAGCTTCACCTCGGTACTCAGCGCCGACGGCGGCTATGTCAGCTACGCCTCGGACGCCTCGAACCTCGTCGCCGACGACACCAACGACGCCACCGACATCTTCGTCTGGAACCGGGCCACCGGCACCACCCGCCGGATCAGCGTCTCCACCACCGGCAACCAGGCCAACAACGTCAGCCGAAGCCCGGCGATCAGCGCGAGCGCCCGCTACGTCACCTACCAGTCCCTGGCGACCAACCTCGTACCCGACGACACCAACGGCGTCACCGACATCCTCGTCCGGGACCAGATCACCGGCACCACCCGCCGCGTCAGCGTCTCCAGCAGCGGCAACCAGGCCAACCAGCACAGCGAATTCCCGGCGATCAGCGCCGACGGCCGCTACATCACCTACCAGTCTCCGGCGACCAACCTCGTACCTGACGACACCAACGGCGTGACCGACATCTTCGTCCGGAACCGGGGCGGCTTCTAGGTTCCGGAGGTGGGGTCGCGGACGAGGACGTGGACGGCGTGGGCGGCGGGGATGGCGGCGAGCAGGACGGCGTGCCGGGGTTCGGGGACGTCGAGCAGGCGCTCGGCGCGCAGCGCCGCCAGCGGAGCGAGGCGACGGTCGGCGAGGACGGTGTCGATCGACCGTCGATCGCCGCCGGTCACCAGGGCGGTGAGCGTCGACGCCTCGGGGAGCAGGAGTCGGACGGCCAGGTCGGCGGCCTCGTCCAGGACCGCCTTGGCCTGGTTGTCGCGGCGGCGGGCGAAGCGCTGCTGGGACCAGCCCCCGGCGGCGGTGCGCCCCTGCACATAGCGCGTGTCCACCTTGGACGTGGTCAGCGTGTCGCCGTCGGCAACCCCGACCGCCACCCCGCCCTTGCGCACCAGCAGCAGGCCGATCCGGCGGGAGGTGGTGGCCGCCGCCGCGAATCCACTCACATCCGGGGTGGCTGGCGCGCCGGGTGGGGCGTGCAGTTCGGCGGTGGCGCCGTCGGGCGCGGTGAGCAGGAGGCCGTACGGCTGGGCGGTGGTGGTCGGGGTGCCGTGCCGGGTGGTGAACCCGTCGACCCAGCGGGTGATCCGGCCCGGTTCGACCTCGACCCAGCGTCCCCCACCCGGTGCCGGCCAACTGCGCATGCCCACCGTCCCTCCGCTCGTGCCCGTACCGTCGACCGGGCTCCCCAAGGAGACCACCTAAGCACGACCGCGACACCGCCCATCGCCCCGCTCTCAGCCGACCAGCATCGCGACGGCGAGGGCGGCGATGATCGTGCTCGACGCGAGGGCGGTGACCAGCCGGCCACGGGCGCCGGTCAGCGCCCGGCCGACGAGGCTGCCACCGGCGGCGACGAGAAGTTGCCAGCTCGCCGAGGCGAGGAACGCGCCGAGCACGAAGAGCCCGGCGGCCAGCGGTTCGGCGGCATCGGAGCGGCCGAGGACGAGCGCCGCGAAGTAGACGATCGTCGCCGGGTTGAGCAGGGTCAGCACCAGGACGCCGAGGAAGGCCCGCGACGGGGTGTCCAGTCCCCGTCGGGCCGGTGCCGTGGCGGTGGCCGGTGCGCGCTGGCGCAGGGCCCGCCACGCGCCGTGGACGGCGAGGGCGAGCAGGACCCCGGCGGCGACCAGCCGCAACGGGCCGGCAACCGGGGTGACCAGCCCGGCCACCACCGTCCCGCCCAGCGTGGCGACGGCGGCGTAGAGCCCGTCGGCGGTGGCGACACCGAGCGCGGCCGCGGCTCCCACCCGGAACGAGGTACGCGCGGTCAGGCCGACGACCAGCACCGCGATCGCGCCGACCGGGACGGCGACACCGTAGCCGGCGACCAGGCCGGCGAGGAAGGCGCTCACGACGGCAGGTCGGGACACGGGCCGGAGCGCGGCAGGGTGCGCTGTCGGCCGGCGGCGGGGGCCGGGGCGACAGGGACACTGCTGCGGTACGACTCGTGCATCCGGTCATCGTCGGCCCCGGACGGCCCTCCCCGCGACCGGTTTACGCCAGACGCGTCGAGGGTGCCACCCCGGTGCGGGGCGACACCCTCGACGACGAGCGGTCGGGTCAGACGTTGAAACCGAGTGCGCGGAGCTGCTCCCGGCCGTCGTCAGTGATCTTGTCGGGGCCCCATGGCGGAATCCACACCCAGTTGATCCGGAAGTCGTTGACCAGTCCCCCACCGGGCCCGGTGGTCAGCGCCTGGCGGCACTGGGCCTCGATCTCGTCGGTCAACGGGCAGGCCGCCGAGGTCAGGGTCATGTCGATGGTGGCGATGTTGTCGTCGTCGACGTGCACCCCGTACACCAGGCCGAGGTCGACCACGTTGATGCCCAGCTCGGGGTCGACGACGTCCTTCATCGCCTCCTCGATGTCGGCGAGGGCGGCCTTGCCGCCGGTCGACCCGGCGGTCGTGACCTCTCCGGCCGACGCCGTGGTGGCATCCTCGGCCGACGAAGCCGCAACCCCGTCGGCCGACGCCGTCGCGGCGCTGTCGGGCGGCGTCACGGCCGCCTCGGGCGACGGCGTGGGGGCCGTCGCGGTGTCCTCAGAACTCATGCCTTCACCTCCGGGCTCGCGCCCACCCCCGCGCGTGCCGCGGCGTCCTTGAACGCCATCCACGGCAGCAGCGCGCACTTGACCCGGGCGGGGTAGCGGGCGACACCCGCGAACGCTACCCCGTCACCGAGCACGTCCTCGTCCGGCGTGACCTGGCCACGGCCGGACATCAGCTCGACGAACGCCTCGTGCACGACGAACGCGTCTCCCGCGTCGCGGCCACGAAGCAGCTCGTGCAGCACGCTCGCCGACGCCTGGCTGATCGAGCAGCCCATGCCGTCGTACGAGATGTCGCGCAGCACCGTGCCGTCGGTCGCGACCCGGACGGTCACCTCGTCCCCGCAGGTCGGGTTGACGTGGTGCGCCTCGGCGACCCGGTCCCCCGGCTCCTGCGGGTCGCGCAGACCGCGACCCTGCGGGCGCTTGTAGTGGTCCAGGATGATCTCCTGGTAGAGCTGGTCGAGCTGCATCAGGCGAACACCTTCCGTGCCTGCTCCAGTCCCGCCACCAGGGCGTCGATCTCCCCGGTGGTGGTGTAGAGGTAGAACGAGGCCCGGGTCATCGCCGGCACCCCGAACCGGGTGCACACCGGGCGGGCACAGTGATGGCCCACCCGCACCTGCACGCCGAGGGAGTCGAGCACCTGCCCGACGTCGTGCGGGTGCACGTCGCCGAGGGCGAACGAGATGGTGCCGCCCCGACCCACCGGCACGGCCGGGCCGAAGATCCGCAGCCCCGGCACGGTCGCCAGGGCGTCCAGCGCGTACGCGGTCAGTTCCTTCTCGTGCCACTGGATGGCCCGCATGCCGATGCCGGTGAGGTAGTCCACGGCCGCGCCGAGTGCCACCGCCTCGGCGATCGGCGGGGTGCCCGCCTCGAACCGGGCCGGCGGCGCGGCGAACGTCGACCGGGCCATCGTCACGGTCTCGATCATCGAACCACCGCCGAGCACGGGCGGCATCGCCGCCAGCAGCTCCGACCGGCCCCAGAGCACGCCGATGCCGGTCGGGCCGCACATCTTGTGCCCGGTGAAGACGATGAAGTCCGCGTCGAGGTCGACCACGTCGACCGGCATGTGCGGCACCGACTGCGAGCAGTCCCAGAGCAGCAGCGCCCCGACCTCGCGGACCCGCTGGGTGATCCGGGAGGTGGGGTTGACCGTGCCGAGGATGTTCGACACGTGCACCAGCGAGACGATCTTCGTCCGTTCGGTGACCAGGTCCTCCAGGCCGGAGTCGTCCAGCCGGCCGTGCTCGGTGACCGGGAACCAGCGCAGGGTCGCGCCGGTCCGCTCGCAGAGCAGCTGCCACGGGACGATGTTCGAGTGGTGCTCCATCTCGGAGATGACCACCTCGTCACCGGGGCCGAGCCGGAACCTCGGGTCGGCGTCGGCGCGCAGCGAGGCGTTGGAGAAGGCGTACGCCACCAGGTTGATCGCCTCGGTGGAGTTCTTGGTGAAGACCACCTCGTCCACGCTGGGCGCGTTGACGAACCCGGCGACCTTCGCCCGTGCCCCCTCGTACGCCTCGGTGGCCTCGGTGCCCAGGGTGTGCACCGAGCGCGACACGTTGGCGTTGTGCATCGCGTAGTGCTCGGCGAGCACGTCGAGCACCTGGCGCGGCTTGTGCGAGGTGTTGGCGCTGTCGAGGTAGACCAGCGGGTGCCCGTTGACCTCCCGGCCGAGGATCGGGAAGTCCGCGCGCACCGCCGCGACGTCGAAGCGTGGCACGTCGTCGTACTGCGGCATGCCCGCCGGGATCGTCAGGGAGGTCATCGCCGCCTCAGACCCGCGCCGCGCCGGCTCCGGCGACGTACCGCTCGTAGCCCTCGTCCTCAAGCTTGTCGGCCAGCTCCGGGCCGCCCTGCTCGACGATCCGGCCGGCGACGAAGACGTGCACGTGGTCCGGCTTGATGTAGCGCAGGATGCGGGTGTAGTGGGTGATCAGCAGCAGGCCGGTGTCGCCGGTGTCACGGACCCGGTTGACCCCCTCGCTGACCACTCGCAGTGCGTCGACGTCGAGGCCGGAGTCGGTCTCGTCGAGGATCGCGATCTTCGGCTTGAGCAGTTCGAGCTGCACGATCTCGTGCCGCTTCTTCTCACCGCCGGAGAAGCCCTCGTTGACGTTGCGCTGGGCGAAGGCCGGGTCCATCTGGAGCCGCTCCATCGCGCCGCGCAGCTCGCCGCCCCAGGTGCGCAGCTTCGGGGCCGTGCCGTCGATGGCGGTCTTGGCGGTGCGCAGGAAGTTCGCCACCGAGACGCCGGGGATCTCCACCGGGTACTGCATGGCCAGGAAGAGACCGGCGCGGGCCCGCTCGTCGACGCTCATCGCCAGCACGTCGACGCCGTCGAGGGTCACCGTACCGCTGGTGATCTCGTACTTCGGGTGACCGGCGATCGAGTACGCCAGGGTCGACTTGCCGGAGCCGTTCGGGCCCATGATGGCGTGCGTCTCGCCCGACTTCACGGTCAGGTCGACGCCGTCCAGGATCGGCTTGAGCTCACCCTCGGGCAGCTTGACCGACACCTTCAGGTCGCGGATCTCCAGGGTGCTCATTATCGGGTCACTCCATTGCTCGGCGTGAGACTGACGTAGATGTCGCCGTCGCGGACTTCGACGGGGTAGACGGGTACGGGTTCGGTGGCGGGCAGTCCGCTCGGCTCACCGGTACGCAGGTCGAAACGCGAGCCGTGCAGCCAGCATTCCAGCGTGCAGCCGGACACCTCGCCCTCGGAGAGGGCCACGGCGGCGTGCGAGCACTCGTCGTGGACGGCGTAGAAGGCGTCGTCCTCACCGTGCACGAGGGCGACCGGGGTGCCGTCGACGTTCGCGCTGATCACGGTGCCCTTCGGCACGTCCTCGGTCGAGCAGATCTTGATCATCAGGCGCCGGCCTTGGTCAGTCGCGCCTCGATCGCCTCGCCGAGCCGCTCCCGCAGCGACTCCACCGGGATCTTGTTGAGGATCTCGGCGAAGAAGCCCCGGACCACCAGGCGGCGGGCCTCGGCCTCCGGGATGCCCCGGGCCATCAGGTAGAACAGCTGCTCGTCGTCGAAACGACCGGTCGCGCTGGCGTGGCCCGCGCCGGCGATCTCGCCGGTCTCGATCTCCAGGTTGGGTACGGAGTCGGCCCGCGCGCCGTCGGTCAACAGCAGGTTCCGGTTGATCTCGTACGTGTCGGTGCCGGTCGCCTCGGCGCGGATGAGCACGTCACCCACCCAGACCGTGCGGGCGCTGGCGCCCTGCAACGCGCCCCGGTAGCCGACGTGGCTGCGGCAGTCCGGGATGCTGTGGTCGACCAGCTGTCGGTGCTCCAGGTGCTGGCCGGAGTCGGCGAAGTAGACGCCGTACAGCTCGGCCTCGCCGCCCCGGCCGGCGTACTCCACGCTGGTGAACTGCCGGACCAGGTCGCCGCCGAGGGTGACCTGCACGTGCGTCACCCGGGCGTCGCGCCCCAGCCGGATCCTGAGGTGCTGGGCCTGGACCGCGTCGTCGGCCCAGTCGGCGACGGTGACCAGGGTGAGCTTCGCGCCGTCACCGACGGACACCTCGACGTTCTCGCCGAGCGTGCCGCTGCCCACCTGCTCCACCACGACGACCGACTCGGAGAGCGCGCCG
This sequence comes from Micromonospora sagamiensis, assembly GCF_014680085.1. Classification (NCBI taxonomy): domain Bacteria; kingdom Bacillati; phylum Actinomycetota; class Actinomycetes; order Micromonosporales; family Micromonosporaceae; genus Micromonospora; species Micromonospora sagamiensis. The sequence continues at coordinate 687,009 of NZ_AP023438.1, forward strand.
GCCTCGACGAAGGTGTGCGCGAAGGAGAGCACGTCGCGGGGACCACCCTGCACGGTGACGGTCACCGGCTCGCCGACCACGGCCTGCGGGGCGATGCGGATCAACCGGCCGGGGCCCGCCTCACCGTAGGCGCGGGCGCTGACCCGGTCGAACGGGGTCAGCACGCTGCCCCGGCGCGGGTCGTCCTCGGCCAGCGTGCCGACGGTGACCCCGTCCGGCAGCGGGCCGACGTCGACCGCGGGCCAGTGCGCGGACTCGTCGGTGACGGTCCCGTCCAGCAGCCCCCGCAACCGCTTGAGCGGGGTGAAGCGCCACTCCTCCTCGAGGCCGGTGAGGGCCGGGAAGTCGGCGACGTCGTACGAGCGCAGCGCCTGCGACTTGGTGCTCGGCGGTGGCGCGGAAGCCTGGGTAGTCATTTCTTCCTTGATCAGTTCTCGCGTCAGCGGTGTCCGGTGTGAGATGGCGGGCGGGCCGGTGTGGACCGGCCCGCCCGTGGGAGGGGACGGCGTCAGCCGACCGCGCCCTCCATCTGCAGCTCGATCAGGCGGTTGAGCTCCAGGGCGTACTCCATCGGAAGCTCCTTGGCGATCGGCTCGATGAAGCCGCGCACGATCATCGCCATCGCCTCGTCCTCGCTCATGCCCCGGCTCATCAGGTAGAAGAGCTGGTCCTCGCTGACCTTGGAGACGGTCGCCTCGTGCCCCATCGACACGTCGTCCTCGCGGATGTCGACGTAGGGGTAGGTGTCCGAGCGGGAGATGGTGTCGACCAGCAGCGCGTCGCACTTGACCGTGCTCGCGCTGTGGTGCGCCCCCTCCATCACCTGGACCAGGCCCCGGTACGAGGTGCGGCCGCCGCCCCGGGCGATCGACTTCGACACGATGGTGCTGGACGTGTGCGGCGCGGCGTGCACCATCTTGGCTCCGGCGTCCTGGTGCTGCCCCTCGCCGGCCATCGCCACCGAGAGCACCTCGCCCTTGGCGTGCTCGCCGGTCATGTAGACCGCCGGGTACTTCATGGTGACCTTGGAGCCGATGTTGCCGTCGATCCACTCCATGGTCGCGCCCTCGTGGCAGACGGCGCGCTTGGTGACCAGGTTGTAGACGTTGTTCGACCAGTTCTGGATGGTCGTGTACCGGCAGCGGGCGTTCTTCTTGACGATGATCTCCACGACCGCGCTGTGCAGCGAGTCGGAGGAGTAGATCGGCGCGGTGCAGCCCTCGACGTAGTGCACGTACGCACCCTCGTCGACGATGATCAACGTCCGCTCGAACTGGCCCATGTTCTCCGTGTTGATCCGGAAGTACGCCTGGAGCGGGATCTCCACGTGCACGCCCTTCGGCACGTAGATGAACGAGCCACCGGACCAGACGGACGTGTTCAGCGCGGCGAACTTGTTGTCGCCGACCGGGATCACCGTGCCGAAGTACTCCTTGAAGACGTCCTCGTGCTCCTTGAGGGCGGTGTCGGTGTCGAGGAAGAGGACACCCTGCTCCTCCAGGTCCTCACGGATCTTGTGGTAGACCACCTCGGACTCGTACTGCGCCGCGACACCGGCGATCAACCGCTGCTTCTCCGCCTCGGGGATACCCAGCCGGTCGTAGGTGTTCTTGATCTCCTCGGGCAGGTCCTCCCAGCTGGCGGCCTGCTTCTCGGTGGAGCGGACGAAGTACTTGATGTTGTCGAAGTCGATCCCGGTGAGGTCGGCGCCCCAGGCCGGCATGGGCTTGCGGCCGAACAGCCGCAGACCCTTCAGACGCAGGTCGAGCATCCAGGCCGGCTCGTTCTTCTTGGCCGAGATGTCCCGCACCACCGCCTCGTTGAGGCCACGCTGGGCGGTCGCCCCGGCGACGTCGGAGTCGGCCCAGCCGTACTCGTAGCGACCGAGGGCGGCGAGCTGCTCCTCCTGGGTCAGGGGCTGAACGATCTGCTCGGTCATCTATCTGTCCTCACAGTGGAGACGGTCTTACCGGACGGAACACGCCCCGGTTGGCCCGGGATGTGCGTGGTGCACACCCCGTCGCCGTGGGCGATGGTGGCCAGACGCTGCACGTGCGTGCCGACCAGACGGGAGATCACCGAGGTCTCGACCTCGCAGAGCTGGGGGAACTCGGCGGCCACGTGCGCCACCGGGCAGTGGTGCTGGCAGAGCTGGCCGCCGGACGCGATCGTGGACGCGTTGGCCGCGTAGCCCTCGGCGGTCAGCGCACCGGCGAGCGCCTCGGCGCGGGCGAGGGGGTCCTCCCCGGCGCCCTCCATCGCCGCCCGGCACCGGCGCTCCAGCGCGGAGACCTGCTCGGCGGCGAACGCCTCGACCGCCTGAGGGCCGCCGGTACGGGCGATCCAGCGCAGCGCGGCGGTGGCCATGTTGTCGTAGTGGTGGGTGCCGCAGCGGCCCCGGGCGGCGTCGGTGAGCACGAAGACCTTGGCCGGACGGCCCCGGCCCCGGTGGGCCCGCACCGCCTGCTCGCGGGCGACCACGTCGCCGTCGGCGAGCATCGCGTCGAGGTGGCGGCGGATCGCCGCCGGGCTGAGGCCCAGCGCGTCGCCGAGCTGCACGGCGGTGGTCGCACCCCGCTCCAGCAGGAGCTGGGTGACCCGCTCACGGGTGGAGACGTCGGCCGCGGACGCGGGCACCCCGACGACCGGACCGGCCGCCGGCCGCTGCCCGGAGAGCGCCGCCGCGTTTTTCACAACGCCCACGTTACGTAATTCGCGGGACGGCCGCAAACCCGGGTTCCGGTGATCCGAACCACCGCGCTCATGGAGCCACCGGAGACCCGAGCACTACAGTGCGTAGGATTCGCGGTGTGATGCGACCCGCCCGGTTCCCGGTCTCCGCCGCCCTGCTGCGCCGACTCGCGCTCGCCTCGATCATCGCCAACGTCGGAATCGTGGTCACCGGCGGGGCCGTCCGACTGACCGACTCCGGTCTCGGCTGCCCCACCTGGCCCCGGTGCACCGACGAGTCGTACACCGCGACCGCCGAGATGGGCATCAACGGCGCCATCGAGTTCGGCAACCGGCTGCTCACCTTCGCGGTCGGGCTGATCGCGCTGGCCACCCTGGTCGCGGTACTGCTGCACCGGTCCCGCCGGCGCAGCCTGCTCCCGCTGGCGGTCGCGGTCTTCCTGGGCATCCCGGCCCAGGCGGTGATCGGCGGGATCACCGTGCTGACCAACCTCAACCCGTGGGTGGTCGGGCTGCACTTCCTCGCCTCGATGGCGGTGATCGCGGCGGCGTACGCGCTCTGGCGGCGCACGAAGGAACCGGACGGCCCGACGGTGGCCGTGGTGCCGGCCCCGCTGCGCACCCTGGCCTGGCTCACCACCCTGGTGAGCGTCGCGGTGCTGGTCATCGGCACCTGGGTCACCGGCAGCGGCCCGCACGCCGGCGACCACGGCGCGGCCCGCAACGGGCTGGACCCGGAGTCGATCGCCCAGGTGCACGCCGACAGCGTCTTCCTGCTGATCGGCCTCTCCGTGGCGCTCGTCTTCGCCTTCCGGGCAGTCGGCGCGACCGGCGCGGCCCGGGCGGCGCTGGTGCTGCTGGCGGTGGAGCTGGGTCAGGGACTGATCGGCTTCGTGCAGTACCTCACCCACCTGCCGGCGTTGCTGGTGGGCGCGCACATGCTCGGCTCGTGCCTGGTGCTGCTGGCCACCCTGTCGGTCCAGTGGTCGACCCGCGAGCGGCGCCCCGCCCCGGCTTCGGCAACCTCCGCCGGGGCGGCGACGGACGCCGAGGCGCACCCGGTCGCCGCCGCACACAGCTGATCCATCCGCGCCACCCGGTCGCCGCCGCGTGGGCAGCTGATCCCCGCCGCACCGGCTCCACTCCCCCCGCTGCCGTCTCACCCGCTGCCGCCACCCGGCCGCTGCCTGCCCACCTGCCGCGCGCCTGCCCGCGTGGTTGCAGGGGTCCCCTGCTCCTCAATAAGCGGTAACAGGGGACCCCTGCTACCACCTCAGCGTCGGCAGCGCGCGTGCACGGGCGAGGGCGCGGGTGCAGGTGCAGATGCAGATGAGGGTTGCGGAGTCGGGTGGGGTGCGGGCGGTGGGACGCCGGTCAGGCGGTGGCCCGTAGGCGGGACACGACCGCGTCGGCGAAGCGGTCGGCGGCACCCTCGGCGTGGCCGAGGAAGAGCGACGGCTCGGTCAGTTCCAGCTCGACCAGGACCGGCGTGCCGTCCGGGCCGGGGATCAGGTCGACCCGGGCGTAGAGCAGCCGCTCCGCACCACCGGGCACCGCCGCGAGCGTCCGCTCGGCCACCGCGAGCTGCTCTGCGGTGGCGGTGCGCGGATCGATGCGCTCGGTCCGGAACAGTTCTTCGGACGGCAGGTCGGGGCCGGCGAGCATGGCGCCCTTGCGGATCGCGTGACTGAACACGGGGCCGGTGGGCCCTCCGGCGAACAGCAGCGCGGTCTCCCCCGCCGTGTCGACCCCGTGCAGGTACGGCTGCACCATGGCGACCCGCCCTGCGGTGCCGAGCCGGGTCAGGTGGTCGGCGGCGAGCTGACGGTGCTCGGGGTCGCCCAGGTCGTACCGGCCGCTGTCCAGGCTGCCCGCGCTGACCGCCGGCTTGACGACGTACTCGCCCCGCTCCGGCAGCTGCCCGGGCTCTCCGGGTACGACCCAGGTGGTGGGCACGGTCGGCACCCCGGCGGCCCAGAGCGCGTCGAGGTAGCGCTTGTCGGTGTTCCAGGCGACCACGTCGGCCGGGTTGGCCAGCCGGGGCACGGTGTGCGCCCAGGCGACGAACTCGTCGCGACGGACGGCGTAGTCCCAGGTCGAACGGATCACGACCAGGTTGTAGCCGGCCCAGTCGACGTCCGGGGCGTCCCAGATGACGGTGTCGACGTGCACGCCGCGGGCGGCCAGCGCGGCCCGCAGGAGCCGGTCGTCGGGTTCGAGGTCGGGCAGGTCGGTGCAGGTGACGAGAGCGACCCGGGGTTCCCCCCGGGTCGGCTGGTGATCGTGGGTCAAGGTCGTCCGGCCGTCTATCGCGCCATGGTGCGGCGGGCCATCGACCGCCACAGGTCGTTGCTCGGCCGCATCTGGTCCATCAGCTCACGCTCCCAGGCGTTCTCCACGGCGACCCCCGCCAGCGCGCAGGCCTGTCGCGCCACGTCGGTGCCCTCGGCGAACTGGTCTCCCCACTCGCCGTCGGAGCCCAGCAGCACGATGCGCGCGCCCCGCTTGCCGACGTACTCGATGACCGCCGTCGCGCCGCCGTGCCCGGCGGCGAACGACCGGATGCCGGAGACCAGGCCGCCGTTGGGGGCCTCGCCGGAGACGATCTGATCAGCCGTCAGCGTCGTATCGGAACCATCTGCCATGCCGGGCAGCGTAAGCAGATGCCGCCACGGATGGGCGAGAACCATGAACTATTTGTGATGCCAATTACCCCGAGGTTTAAGGTAGACCACAGACAATTCGGCACGACATGTCCCGATCTTTCGGGGCAAATCAGGCGCGGAAGATGACAGAAAAATGACAGCGCCTGACCCGCTGCGGGCCGGTGCCCTACAGCAGCGCGTCGAGCGCGACGGCCGCCGCCAGGATGGTCAGGTACGTCGTGGACCAGTGGAACAGCCGCATCGGCTTCACCGCCTCGCCCCGGACGGAACGCCGGCACAGCTTGTGCGCCTCGACGATGAACACCGCCCCGACCGCCAGGGCGACCGCGCCGTAGATCGGGCTCATGCCGAGCGGCCAGAGCGCCAGCGAGGAGAACACGGTGAGCCAGGTGAAGATGATGATCTCGGCGTTGACCCGACGGGTGGAGGCCACCACCGGCAGCATCGGGATGCCGGCGCGGGCGTAGTCCGCCTTGTACTTGATGGCCAGCGCGTAGAAGTGCGGCATCTGCCAGAAGAAGACCACGGCGAACAGGGCCCACGCCGCCGGGGCGAGCGAGCCGGTCACCGCCGCCCAACCGATCAGCACCGGGGCCGCGCCGCAGGCCCCGCCCCAGAACGTGTTCTGCGGGGTGGTCCGCTTCAGCCAGAGCGTGTAGACCAGGTCGTAGTAGACGATGGCGGCCAGGGTCAGCCCGGCGGCCAGCCAGTTGGTGAAGACCGCCATCAGGACCACCGAGACGGCCGCCAGGACGAGCCCGAAGACCAGGGCGTTACGCGGGGTGACCGTGTGGGTGGGCAGCGGGCGACGCTTCGTCCGCCGCATCACCTGGTCGATGTCCCGGTCGATGTAGCAGTTGATCACGCTGGCCGCGCCGGCGGCGAGGGCGCCGCCGACCACCACGACCGCGACCAGCCAGAGCGACGGCATCCCCTCGGCGGCGAGCATCATCGCCGGGACGGTGGTGACCAGGAGCAGCTCGACGATGCGCGGCTTGGTGAGGGCGACGTACGCCGCGACCACCGCCCGCGCGTTCCGCCGCGCACCGACGCCCTCCGACGTCACCTCCGCCGCAGGCCGTGCGGCGGGACTGTTGACGGGGCGCTCGGTGATCATGCTCACGGACGGCCACCTTCCGGCATCGGCAGGAGATCGGCTCGGCGGCGGCCGGTTGCCGGACGCACACACCGACCGACAGCCTACGCGGCGTGATCCGCGCAGCCCGTTCACCCCGTCCCCCGTGCCCGTCATCACATCCGCACGGCCTGCCGGAACACCGACCCCCGCGCGGGCGGGTGACCCGGACGACCCGGGCCAAACCGCATGCAGAGATCCCTGGGCGGGGGTTTACCCCCGCTCGATAGGGTCATCTGTCGAGGGTTCCGCCCATCTGCCGAGGAGCACAACCATCGTGGCTGCCAACCGACCCGAACAGACAACCCTGACCTGGTCCGACCTCGACCGGCGGGCCGTGGACACCGTCCGAGTGCTGGCCATGGACGCCGTGGAGAAATCCGGCAACGGCCACCCCGGTACGGCGATGAGCCTCGCGCCCGCGGCGTACCTCCTCTTCAACAAGGTGATGCGGCACAACCCGGCCGACCCGAACTGGCCCGGGCGGGACCGCTTCGTCCTCTCCGCCGGCCACTCCAGCCTCACGCTCTACATCCAGCTCTTCCTCACCGGCTACCCGTTGGGCCTGGACGACCTGAAGGCGCTCCGGCAGTGGGGCTCGCTCACCCCGGGCCACCCGGAGCACGGGCACACGCCGGGCGTGGAGACCACCACCGGCCCCCTCGGGCAGGGGCTGGGCAACGCGGTCGGGATGGCGATGGCGGCCCGCCGTGAGCGCGGCCTGTTCGACCCGGACGCCGCTGGCGGCGCGTCGGTCTTCGACCACCACATCTGGTGCATCGCCTCCGACGGCGACATCGAGGAGGGCATCAGCCACGAGGCCAGCGCCCTCGCCGGTCACCAGCAGCTGGGCAACCTCACGCTGATCTACGACGACAACGAGATCTCCATCGAGGACGACACCCGGATCGCCAAGAGCGAGGATGTCGCCGCCCGCTACGAGGCGTACGGCTGGCACGTGCAGACCGTCGACTGGCGGCGCGGCGACGCCGACCAGGGCGAGTACCACGAGGACGTCGAGGCGCTGCACGCCGCGCTGCTCGCCGCGAAGGCCGAGACCGACCGCCCCTCGTTCATCGCGCTGCGCACCATCATCGGCTGGCCCGCGCCGAACAAGCAGAACACCGGGAAGATCCACGGCTCGGCCCTCGGCGCCGACGAGGTCGCCGCCACCAAGAAGCTGCTCGGCTTCGACCCGATGCGCAACTTCGAGGTGAGCGAGGAGGTGCTCGCGCACACCCGCACGACCCTCACCCGGGGGACGCAGGAGCAGCAGGAGTGGCAGGCCGCGTTCGACGGGTGGGCGAAGGCCGCCCCGGAGCGCAAGGCCCTCTACGACCGGCTGGCCACCCGTACCCTGCCGGAGGGCTGGGCCGACGCGCTGCCCACCTTCCCGGCGGACGCCAAGGGCGTCGCCACCCGGGCCGCCTCCGGCAAGGTCCTGGAGGCCCTCGCCCCGGTCCTGCCGGAGCTGTGGGGCGGCTCGGCCGACCTGGCGGAGAGCAACAACACCACGATGAAGGGCGAGCCGTCCTTCGTCCCCGCCAGCCACGCCACCAAGGAGTTCCCCGGCCACGAGTACGGCCGCACGCTGCACTTCGGCATCCGCGAGCACGCCATGGGCGCGATCCTCAACGGCATCGCGCTGCACGGCGGCACCCGCCCGTACGGCGGCACCTTCCTGGTCTTCAGCGACTACATGCGCCCGGCGGTGCGGCTCGCCGCGCTGATGAAGCTGCCGGTGGTCTACGTCTGGACGCACGACTCGATCGGCCTCGGCGAGGACGGCCCCACCCACCAGCCGGTGGAGCACCTGACCGCGCTGCGGGCCATCCCCGGCCTGGACGTGGTGCGCCCGGCCGACGCCAACGAGACCGTGTGGGCCTGGCGGGCGGCGCTGGAGCACACCGACCGTCCGACCGCGCTGGCCCTGAGCCGCCAGCCGCTGCCGACGCTGGACCGCTCGACGCTGGCCGGCGCGGAGGGCGTGGCGCGGGGCGGCTACGTGCTGGCCGAGGCGAGCAACGGCAAGCCGCAGGTGATCCTGATCGGCACCGGCTCGGAGGTGCAGCTCTGCCTCACCGCGCGGGAGCGGCTGGAGGAGCGGGGCACCCCCACCCGGGTCGTCTCGATGCCCTGCCAGGAGTGGTTCTACGCGCAGGACGAGGCGTACCGCGAGTCGGTGCTCCCGCGCGGCGTGAAGGCCCGGGTCAGCGTCGAGGCGGGCATCGGCATGTCCTGGCGGGGCGTCGTCGGCGACAGCGGCGAGTCCGTCAGCCTGGAGCACTACGGGGCCAGCGCCCCGCACTCGATGCTCTTCGAGCAGTTCGGCTTCACCCCCGACCGGATCGTGGCCGCCGCGCACGCGTCGCTCACCCGGATCGGCGACATCACCGGTTTCACCACCGGCAACTGAGGGGAGCGTGAACGGTATGACTGACAGGTTGCGCGAGTTGACCGCCGCAGGTGTGGCGGTCTGGTTGGACGATCTCTCCCGGACCCGGCTCAGCTCGGGCGGGCTGGACCAGCTCCGGCGGGAGAAGCACGTGGCCGGGGTGACCACCAACCCGACCATCTTCGCGAAGGCGCTCAAGGACGCCGACGAGTACGACTGGCAGGTGCGGGACCTCGCCGCGCGGGAGGTGCAGGTCGAGGAGGCCGTCCGCATGCTCACCACGTACGACGTGCGCTGGGCGTGCGACGTGATGCGCCCGTCGTACGACGGCAGCGCGGGGGTGGACGGCCGGGTCTCCATCGAGGTGGACCCGCGGCTGGCCCACGACACCCTGAAGACGGTCGCCGAGGCCAAGGCCCTCTGGTGGCTGGTCGACCGGCCGAACCTCTACATCAAGATCCCGGCGACCGAGGCCGGGCTGCCGGCGATCACCGCGACCCTCGCCGAGGGGATCAGCGTCAACGTCACGCTGATCTTCGGGCTGGACCGCTACACGCAGGTGATGGAGGCCTTCCTCGCCGGTCTGGAGCAGGCCAAGGCGAACGGCCACGACCTGTCGACGATCGGTTCGGTCGCCTCGTTCTTCGTCTCCCGGGTGGACGGCGAGATCGACAAGCGACTGGAGAAGATCGGCTCCGCCGAGGCGAAGGGGCTGCGCGGCAAGGCCGCCGTGGCCAACGCCCGGTTGGCGTACGAGCGCTACGCGGAGGTCTTCGCCTCCGACCGCTGGCGGGCCCTCGCCGACGCCGGCGCGCACCCGCAGCGCCCGCTCTGGGCGTCCACCTCGACGAAGAACCCGGACTACCGGGACGTGATCTACGTCGAGGAGCTGATCGCCCCCGGCACCGTCAACACCATGCCGGAGCCGGTGATCCACGCCTACGCCGACCACGGCGAGACCCGGGGCGACACGGTCACCGACGGGTACGACGAGGCCCGGCAGGTCTTCGCGGACCTGGAGTCGGTCGGCGTGGACATGGCCGACGTGATCGCCACCCTGGAACGTGAGGGTGTGGAGAAGTTCGAGGCGAGCTGGCAGGAACTGCTCGACGGGGTCCGGACGTCGCTGGAAGCGGCGCAGCGAGGAGGCAAGGCGTGAGTGACCTGCTGGACGGCCCGGTGGAGGCCGCTGCCGGACTGGCGGTGTACGGCGCGGCGGCGGTCGACGCCGCCGGTGCCACCTCCACCCGGGACGCGCTGGTGCGCTCCGGCGTGCCCGGGCGACTGGCGGAGAAGGACCCGACCATCTGGGGTCCGGAGGCCGAGCAGGAGGCGAAGATCCGGCTGGGCTGGGTGGACACCCACCGCCGCAGTCGGGAGCTGCTGCCCCAGCTCGCCGAGCTGAAGACCGAGCTGGGCGACCTGGACCACGTGGTGCTCGCCGGCATGGGCGGCTCCTCGCTGGCTCCCGAGGTGATCGCCCGGACCCTCGGCAAGTCGTTGACCGTGCTGGACACCACCGACCCGGGGCAGGTCCGGGCGGCGCTGGCCGACCGGCTGGAGCGGACGGTGGTCGTGGTGGCCAGCAAGTCCGGCTCCACCGTCGAGACCGACAGCCACCGGCGGGCGTACTGGCAGGCGTTCCTCGACGCGGGGCTGACCGAGGCCGAGGCGGGCCGGCACTTCGTGATCGTCACCGACCCGGGTTCCCCGCTGGAGGCGACGGCCACCGAGATGGGCGCCCACGTGGTGCTCGCCGACCCGGAGGTGGGCGGCCGGTTCTCCGCGCTGACCGCGTTCGGGCTGGTCCCGTCCGCGCTGGCCGGGGTCGACGTCGCCGAGCTGATCGACGAGGCCGAGGCGCTCGCGGAGAGCTTCGGTGGCGAGCGCGACAACCCGGGCCTGGCGCTCGGTGCCGCGCTCGGCGCCGCCGCCACCCAGGGCCGGGACAAGGTCGCCCTGGTCAGCGACGGCACCGGCATCGAGGGGCTCGGCGACTGGGCCGAGCAGCTCGTCGCCGAGTCGACCGGCAAGGCCGGCGTCGGCATCCTGCCCGTGGTGGTGGAGGCACCGGACAGCCCCGGCGTGACCGGGGACGACGTTCTCACCGTCAGCTACGGCGGGGCGCTGCCGGCCGGGGAGATACCCGGTGGCGGGGCGCAGCCACACGTCGCGGTCAACGGCCCGCTCGGCGCGCACTTCCTGACCTGGGAGTACGCCACGGCGGTGGCCGGGGCGGTACTCGGCATCGACCCGTTCAACCAGCCGAACGTGACCGAGAGCAAGGAGAACACCAACCGGATCCTGGCCGCCGGGCCGGTCACCGAGGAGCCGTCGTTCACCTCCGGCGCGATCGAGGTGTACGCCCCGGCGGGTGCCCCGGGCGAGCTGACCGGCGTGCTGCGCTGGCTGCTCGACGGGCTGGCCGACGGCGGCTACCTCGCGGTCATGGCGTACCTCGACCGGTTCGCCGACGCCGACGCGGCCGAGCTGCGACCGCTGCTGGCCGGGGCGGCCGGACGGCCGGTCACCTTCGGCTGGGGACCGCGCTTCCTGCACTCCACCGGCCAGTACCACAAGGGCGGCCCGCAGGTCGGCAGCTTCCTCCAGCTCACCGGGGCGGTCGCCGAGGACCTGCCGGTCCCCGGGAAGCCGTACACGTTCGGCGAACTCCAGGCGGCGCAGGCCGCCGGTGACCGGCAGGCCCTGGCCGGCCGGGAGCGTCCCCTGCTGCGGCTGCACCTGACCGACCGGGCGGCGGGCGTGGCCCAGCTGCTCGACGCGGCCCGACAGCTCCGGACGTGACGATGACCGGAACGGATCCGGCGGAGCGAGGAGGCGGCGTGAACCCGCTACGCGACCCGCAGGACCGGCGGCTGCCGAGGATCCCGGAGCCCTGCGCTCTGGTGATCTTCGGCGTCACCGGCGACCTGGCCCGCAAGAAACTGCTGCCCGCGGTCTACGACCTGGCCAACCGAGGGCTGCTGCCCCCGGGGTTCGTGGTCCTCGGCTTCGCCCGCCGGGACTGGGGCGACGGCGACTTCGAGTCGCTGGCCCACGAGGCGGCCAAGAAACACGCCCGCACCCCCTGGCGGGAGGAGGTGTGGGCGCGGCTCGCCGGCAACATCAAGTTCGTCGGCGGGTCGTTCGACGACGACGCCGCGTTCGACCACCTCGCGGCCACGCTCGACGAGCTGCGCGCCACCCACGGCATCACCGGTAACGCCGCCTTCTACTTCTCCATCCCCCCGGCGGCGTTCCCCGTGGTGCTCAAGCAGCTCGCCCGCACCGGCATGGCCGACAACGCCCGCTCCGGAGGCTGGCGGCGGGTGGTGGTGGAGAAGCCGTTCGGGCACGACCTGCCCTCGGCGAAGGAACTCAACGACCTGGTCGACGACGTCTTCACCAGCCAGGACGTCTTCCGGATCGACCACTACCTGGGCAAGGAGACGGTCCAGAACATCCTCGCCCTGCGCTTCGCCAACAACCTGTTCGAGCCGCTGTGGAACTCCCACTACGTCGACTCGGTGCAGATCACCATGGCCGAGGACGTCGGCATCGGCAGTCGGGCGGGGTTCTACGACTCCGCCGGGGCCGCCCGCGACGTGGTCCAGAACCACCTGCTGCAACTGCTGGCCCTGGTGGCGATGGAGGAGCCGACCAGCTTCGGCGCCGACGAGATCCGGGCCGAGAAGCTCAAGGTGCTCCGGGCGATCACGCTGCCGGAGGACATCAGCCAGGGCACCGTGCGGGGCCAGTACCTACCCGGCTGGGTCGGCGGCCAGCGGGCGGTCGGCTACCTGGACGAGGAGGGCGTCCCGGCGGACTCCACCACCGAGACGTACGTCGCCGTCCGGCTCGGCATCCAGAACCGCCGCTGGGCGGAGGTGCCGTTCTACATCCGCGCCGGCAAGCGGCTCCCCCGGCGGGTCACCGAGGTCGCCATCATGTTCAAGCGCGCCCCGCACCTGCCGTTCAACGACGCCGACATCGAGATGCTCGGCAACAACCAGCTCGTCATCCGGGTCCAGCCGGACGAGGGCGTGGTGCTGAAGTTCGGCTCCAAGGTGCCGGGCACCACCATGGAGGTCCGGGACATCGCCATGGACTTCCAGTACGGCGAGGCGTTCACCGAGGCCAGCCCGGAGGCGTACGAGCGGCTGGTGCTGGACGTGCTGATCGGTGACCGCACCCTCTTCCCGGACGCCGCCGAGGTGGAGCAGAGCTGGCAGGTGGTGGACCCACTGGAGCGCGCCTGGGCGGGCACGAAGCCGGAGCCGTACCGGGCCGGTGAGTGGGGTCCCCGGGCGGCCGACGAGATGCTGGCCCACGAGGGCCGGGCCTGGAGACGAGCATGATCGGGCTGTGGGACACCACCGGCAACGAGGTGGTCAAGGCGCTCGCCGCCGAACGGCGCAGCGCGGGCGGGGTGGCCAGCGGCATGGCCCTCACGTTGATCGTGGTGGTGGACGAGAAGCGCGTCCGGGAGGCGGAGGCGGCGGCCACCATCGCCGCCGCCGCCCACCCGTGCCGGCTGCTGGTCGTGGTCCGCTCGGACGTGGAGCGGGAGCACAACCGGCTGGACGCCGAGATCGTCGTCGGCGGCCGGCTCGGCCCGTGCGAGGCGGTCGTCACCCGGATGTACGGTCGGCTCGCGCTGCACGCCGAGTCCGTGGTGATGCCGCTGCTGGTGCCGGACGTGCCGGTGGTGACCTGGTGGCACGCCGAGCCTCCCGAGGAGATCGCCACCGACTTCCTCGGGGTGGTCGCCGACCGGCGGATCACCGACGCCGCCCAGGCGGCGGACCCGATCGAGGCGCTGCGGCAGCGGGCCCGGGACTACGCCCCGGGCGACACCGACCTGGCCTGGAGCCGGATCACCCCGTGGCGCACCCTGGTCGCGGGGGCTTTCGACACCACCCAGGCGCGGGTCACCGAGGCGACCGTGGTGGCACCCCGGACCGACCCGACGGCGGCGTTGATGTGCGGCTGGCTGGGTGGCCGGCTCGGCATCGAGCCGCGCTGGGAACACGCCGACGGCCAGCCCCGCATGCGCGAGGTGCAGCTGCGCTGCGCCAACGGCGACGAGCTGACCCTGACCCGGGAGGACAGCACGGCGAAGTTCCGGCGTACTGGCCAGGCCGACCGGGACCTGCCGCTGGTGCGGCGGCCGCTCGGTGACGAGCTGGCCGAGGAGCTGCGCCGGCTGGACGCCGACCAGGTGTACGCCGAGGCTCTCGGCGCGGCGGCGGGGCTCTCGGGGCTGGACGACCGTCCCGCCCAGCGGGTGCACGTCTGGAAGGACCCGGCCACCGCGCGCCGCGCCGAGGCGGGCGTCACCACGCACGCCTCGACCAACGCGCCATCCTGACCACCGGGCCTGCTCCCGCCCGTCACGCGATCCGGGTGACGGGCGGGACGGCCCGGCGACGACCACCACGGGCGGGGCCGCCCGGGCGACGACACGTACCGCCGGGCGGGACGCCCTGCGGTCGATGAGAAAAAGGCACGTGATGAGTGAGGCGAGTGTCGCCGTACACGCCGACGCCGACCTGCTGGCGCAGGCGGTCGCGGCCCGGTTGCTGGTGAAGCTGCTCGACGCGCAGGCCGACCGGGGCCAGGCGTCGGTGGTGTTGACCGGGGGCCGGATCGCCGCCGCCGTGTACCGGGCGGTGGTGGCCCTGCCGGCCCGGGACGCGGTCGACTGGGCACGGGTGGACGTCTGGTGGGGCGACGAGCGTTTCCTGCCGGCCGGGCACCCGGAGCGCAACGAGACCCAGGCCCGGGCGGAACTGCTCGACCTGCTCCCCCTCGACCCGGCCCGGGTTCACCCGATGCCGGCCTCGGACGGCCCGGACGGGGCGGACCCGGAGGTGGCAGCCGCCCGGTACGCCGAGGAACTCGCCGCCGCGGCCCGTCCCGGGCACGCCACCCTGCCCCACTTCGACGTGCTGCTGCTCGGCGTCGGCGAGGACGGCCACGTGGCATCGGTCTTCCCCGAGCACCGGGTGCACTACGAGAGCCGGCCGGTCAGCGCGGTCCGGGGCAGCCCGAAGCCGCCGCCGGTGCGGATCACCCTGACCCTGCCGGCGATCAACACCGCCGAGGAGGTGTGGCTGGTGGCCAGCGGATCGGACAAGGCGGCGGCGGTCCACATGGCGCTCGACGGCGCCGGCCCGGTGCAGCTGCCGGCAGCCGGGGCGGCGGGCGTCAGCCGTACCCTCTGGCTGCTCGACCGGGCCGCGGCGGTGGACGTACGCCCCCGCTTCCGCAGCCTGCGCTGAATGGTCGCAGGGGCCCTTGCTACCGCTTTCCGCACGGCAAGGTGCCCCTGCAACCACCTGGAGCGGAAAAAACTGCGCGCGGCCCGTGGGTACGGGCCGCGCGCAGGTGCCTACGACGGGAAGGCTCGCTCAGGCGGGAACCGCCAGCTTGAGCCAGAGCCCGAGGCCGATGATGCAGGCGAACCAGACGATGCCCACCAGGACGGTGTAGCGGTCGAGGTTCTTCTCGGCCACGGAGGAGCCGGCGAGGCTGGAGCTGACCCCACCGCCGAACATGCTCGACATCCCGCCGCCCTTGCCCCGGTGCAGCAGGATCAGCATGGTGAGCATGATGCTCGTGATCGTCAGCAACACGATCAACGTGTATGCGAACCAAGTCGGCATGGCTGGGGTCAGTCCTCTCATTGCGATCCTCGCCCCGCGCGTGTCGGGCGTGCGGCACCGACCGACGGACGGGCGGAGTCAAGGATAGCGAGCGATCAGCGGGTGATGTGCTCCGGGAAGCGGCAGATCTGTGCGAATTCCTCGGCGTCGAGGCTGGCGCCGCCGACGAGCGCGCCGTCCACGTCCGGCTTGGCCATGATCGCGGCGACGTTCGACGCCTTGACCGACCCGCCGTAGAGGATCCGGACCTGGTCCGCGGTCGCCTGGTCGTACAGCTCGGCCAGGCGCTCACGCACCGCCCCGCACACCTCCTGGGCGTCCTCCGGGGTCGCGGTCTTGCCGGTACCGATCGCCCAGACCGGCTCGTACGCGATCACGACCTTGGTGACCTGCTCGGCGCTGAGCCCCTTCAGGCCGGCGGTGAGCTGGTCCTGGCAGTGCACGACGTGCCGCTGCTCGTCCCGGACGTCCAGCCCCTCGCCGACGCAGAGGATCGGGGTGAGCCCGTTGCCGAGCGCCGCGGTGACCTTGGCGTTGACCAGGGCGTCGTCCTCGTGGTGGTACGCGCGCCGCTCCGAGTGCCCGACCACCACGTACGAGCAGCCGAGCTTCGCCAGCATCGCCCCGGAGATCTCCCCGGTGTACGCCCCGGACTGGTGCGGGGAGAGGTCCTGGGCCCCGTAGCCGATGAGCAGCTTGTCGCCGTCGACCGCGGTCTGCACCGTCCGCAGGTCGGTGAAGGGCGGCAGGACGACGCACTCGACGTCGGTGAGCTGCTTCTCGTTGAGGCTGGCCGCCAGCTTCTGGAGCAGGAGGTTCGCCTCGAAGTGGTTCAGGTTCATCTTCCAGTTGCCGGCCATCAACGGCCGGCGGGTGACCGCCGCCATCAGTCCTCCAGTGCCGCGATGCCGGGGAGGGTCTTGCCCTCGAGGTATTCCAGCGAGGCGCCCCCGCCGGTGGAGATGTGCCCGAACGAGGACTCGTCGAGCCCGAGCGCCCGCACCGCGGCGGCCGAGTCACCGCCGCCGACGACGGTGAACGCGTCGGTCTTGGTGATCGCCTCGGCGACCCCCCGGGTGCCGTTCGCGAACGCCGGCATCTCGAACACGCCCATCGGGCCGTTCCAGAAGACCGTCTTCGCGTCGGCGAGCGCGGCGGCGAAGCCGGCGACCGTCTCCGGGCCGATGTCGAGGCCGAGCCGCTTGGCCGGGATCGCGTCCGCGGCGACGGTGTCGTGCGCGGCGTCCGGGGCGAAGGCGTCCGCCGCCACCACGTCGACCGGGAGCATGATCTTGCCCGCGGAACGCTCCAGCAGGGTGCGGCAGGTCTCGACCATCTCCTCCTCCAGCAGCGAGGTGCCCACCTCGTGGCCCTGGGCCTTGAGGAAGGTGAAGCACATCCCGCCGCCGATGAGCAGCCGGTCGACCGTCGGCAGCAGCGCCTCGATCACCGCGAGCTTGTCGGAGACCTTGGAACCCCCGAGCACCACCACGTACGGGCGCTCCGGCTCGCCGGCCAGCCGACCGAGCACCTCCACCTCGCGCAGCACGAGGCGGCCGGCGACGTGCGGCAGCCGGGCCGGGATGTCGTACACGCTGGCGTGTTTGCGGTGCACCGCGCCGAACGCGTCGTCCACGTAGGCCTCGCCGAACGCGGCGAGCTGGTCGGCGAAGGCGGCCCGCTCGGCGTCGTCCTTGCTGGTCTCCCCCTTGTTGAAGCGGAGGTTCTCCAGCAGCGCGACCTGGCCGTCGGCCAGCGCCTCGACGGTGGAACGGGCCGAGTCGCCGACGGTGTCGGTGGCGAAGTGCACCGGCGCGCCGAGCAGCTCACCGAGCCGACCGGCGACCGGCCGGAGGCTGTACTGCGGGTCCGGCGCGCCCTTCGGGCGGCCCAGGTGCGAGCAGACGACCACCTTCGCGCCGGCCTGCACCAGCGCGTCGAGGGTCGGCAGCACCGCCCGGATGCGCCCGTCGTCAGTGATGGCACCGGTCTGCTTGTCGAGTGGCACGTTCAGGTCGGCGCGTACCAGGACGCGCCGACCTGAAACCCCCTCGGCGAGCAGGTCATCGAGGGTACGGATGGTCACAGCGACGAACCCACCAGCTTGACCAGGTCGACCAGGCGGTTCGAGTAGCCCCACTCGTTGTCGTACCAGCCGACGACCTTGACCTGGTTGCCGATCACCTTGGTCAGCGGCGCGTCGAAGATGCAGGACGCCGGGTGGGTGACGATGTCGGCCGACACGATCGGGTCCTCGTTGTAGACCAGGACACCCTTGAGCGGACCCTCGGCGGCGGCCTTGATGGCGGCGTTGACCTCGTCGACGCTGGTCTCCCGGCCGACCTCGACGGTCAGGTCGGTGGCGGAGCCGGTCGGGATCGGCACCCGCAGCGCGTAGCCGTCGAGCTTGCCCTTGAGCTCGGGCAGGACCAGGCCGATCGCCTTGGCGGCACCGGTGGAGGTCGGCACGATGTTCAGCGCGGCGGCGCGGGCCCGGCGCAGGTCCTTGTGCGGCGCGTCCTGGAGGTTCTGGTCCTGGGTGTACGCGTGGATGGTGGTCATCAGGCCCTTCTGGATACCGAAGGTGTCCTGGATGACCTTCGCCATCGGGGCCAGGCAGTTGGTGGTGCAGGAGGCGTTCGAGATGATGGTGTGCTTGGCCGGGTCGTAGTCGTCGTGGTTGACGCCCATGACGACCGTGACGTCCTCGTTCTTCGCCGGGGCGGAGATGATGACCTTCTTGGCCCCGCCGTCGACGTGCGCCTTGGCCTTGGTGGCGTCGGTGAAGAACCCGGTGGACTCGATGACCACGTCGACACCCAGGTCGCCCCAGGGCAGCTTGCCCGGGTCGCGCTCGGCGTACGCCTTGATGGTCTGGGCACCGACGGTGATCTCGTCGGCGGTGGCCTTGACCTCGTGCGGGAGGCGGCCGAGGATGCTGTCGTACTTGAGCAGGTGGGCGAGCGTCGCGTTGTCGGTCAGGTCGTTCACGGCGACGACCTCGACGTCCGCGCCGGACGCCAGGACTGCCCGGAAGAAGTTGCGGCCGATGCGGCCGAAGCCGTTGATGCCAACCCGGATGGTCACAGGTCCCATCTCCTCGCGTTCTGGTCCGCCGGCGCCAGACGGCGGCCGGCGAGTTGATGTGCGCCGACCGCTGGAGCCGGCCGTTGACAGTTCATCTCGGCCACCCCGCCGCGGTCCGACGGACCAGACCGCCGAGGCGGTGGGTACGGCGGGGGAAGCCAGTTGCCGGCCCCCTTGCCGTACGCTGCGACCCTATCCGAGCGCACGACGGCGCGCTGCGCCGGGGCGTGGCCCGGACCCCGTCAGCGCCCCACCGTCCTATCAGACCACGAGCATGTCGGGCGTGACGGCTGCTTCGGTATCGGGGATGCCGAGGTCGCGGGCGCGCTTGTCGGCCAGCGCGAGCAACCGGCGGATCCGGCCGGCGATGGCGTCCTTGGTCAGCGGCGGCTCGGCCAGCGCGCCGAGCTCCTCCAGGGAGGCCTGCCGGTGCTCCAGGCGCAGCCGGCCGGCGGAGGTGAGGTGCTCCGGGGCGTCGTCGGCGAGGATCTCCAGTGCCCGGGTCACCCGGGCGGCGGCGGCGACCGCCGCCCGCGCCGACCGGCGCAGGTTGGCGTCGTCGAAGTTCGCCAGTCGGTTGGCCGTCGCCCGGACCTCACGCCGCACCCGGCGCTCCTCCCAGGCCAGCACGCTGGAGTGGGCACCGACCCGGGTGAGCAGCGCGGCGATCGCGTCGCCGTCCTTGACCACCACCCGGTCCACGCCGCGCACCTCACGGTTCTTGGCGGTGATCCCGATCCGGCGGGCCGCGCCGACCAGCGCCAGTGCCGACTCCGGGCCGGGGCAGGTGATCTCCAGGGCGCTGGACCGGCCCGGCTCGGTCAGCGAGCCGTGCGCCATGAACGCGCCCCGCCAGGCCGACACCGCGCAGCAGACGTTCGCGGCGACCACGTGCGGGGGCAGGCCGCGCACCGGACGGCCCCGGACGTCCAGCAGCCCGGTCTGCCGGGCCAGTGACTCGCCGTCCTTGACCACCCGGACGATGAAGTGACTGCCCTTGCGCAGGCCGCCGGAGGCGAGCACGTGGATCTCACTCGGGTAGCCGTAGACCTCGGCGATCTCGCGGCGCAGCCGTCGGGCGACCGCCCCGGTGTCCAGTTCCGCCTCGACCACCACCCGACCGGAGACGATGTGCAGCCCACCGGCGAACCGCAGCAGGGCGGTCATCTCCGCCCGCCGGCAGCAGGGCTTGGGCACGTCGACCCGACTCAGCTCGTCCTTGACCGCAGCCGTCATCGCCATTGTGCGTCCCCTCACGGACCGGTTCCGGCGTGCCGCCGGTGATTACGTAGGTGCTTAACGAGCGGCGCCCAGGACAGGCACCAGGGCGGCGCCCAGGGCGGCCGGATCGTGCCGGGGACTGCCGTCGGCGACGGCGACCGGGGCGAGCACGAGCCGGGCACCCAGGGATTCTGCCGCACGGGCCAGCGACTCCGGATCCGTCACCACCCGGTCGTCGGCGAGCACGCAGTCGGCCACGAGTTCCGGGAGGTAGCGACGCAGCGCGGCGAGGTGGCCGGCGGCGGAGAGCCCCTGGGTCTCCTTCTCGGCGGAGAGGTTCAGGGTGACCAGCCGCCGGGCCGGGCTGGCGACGACCGCCTCGGCCAAACCGGGCACCAGCAGGTGCGGCAGGACGCTGGTGTACCAGCTCCCCGGTCCGAAGATCAGCCAGTCGGCGTCCCGGATCGCCGTCACCGCCTGCGGGCAGGCGACCGGTGCGGCCGGGGTGAGCCGCAACGCCTCCACCCGACCGGTGGTGACCGCCACCTGGTGCTGCCCGCGTACGGTGCGGACCTCGTCCGGGCGGGTCGGATCCACGCCGCGCACCTGCGCCTCGATGCCGACCGGCTCGCAGGACATCGGCAGCACCCGGCCGACCGTGCCGAGCATGGTGCCGGCGTGTTCCAGCGCGACCACCGGGTCGCCGAGCAGCTCCATCAGACCGAACAGCACGAGGTTGCCGACCGCGTGCCCGTCCAGGCCGTCGGCGCACCCGCCGGGCCCGTCCCCGTTCCCGGTCGACGCGAACACCCCGGTCGACGTCCCGCCCCGGGTCGCCGGGCCGTCGGCGGCGGGCGTACCGCCGACGCCGGCCCCGACCGCGACCCCGGCCGGGGTGGCGACGACATCGGCACCGGTACGGGCGAACCGGTGCTGGAACAGCCGCGCGCTGCGGCGGGTGGTCGGGTGGTCCCCGGCCAGCGCGACCAGCGCCTGCCGGAGGTCACCGGGGGGCAGCCCGCCCCGGGCGGCGCGCAGCCGGCCGCTGGAACCGCCGTCGTCGCCCACGGTCACCACGGCGGTGATGTCGAGGTCGAGTTCGGGAGCGCACCGGCGCAACGCCCGCAGCGACGCGGACAGGCCGTGCCCGCCGCCGAAGGCCACCACCTTCGTCGCCGTCATTCGCGCCCCAGGTCCCGGTGCTGGGCGTTGGCGGCGAGACCCGACTGGCGCAGCCGTGCGGCCAGCTCCTCGGTGATCGCAACGCTGCGGTGCTTGCCGCCGGTGCAGCCCACCGCCACCGTCAGGTACCGCTTGCCCTCCCGCTCGAAACCGGCGGTGGTGGCGTTGACCAGGTCGGCGTAGGCCGACACGAACGCCTCGGCACCCTCCTGGCCGAGCACGTACTCGCTGACCGGCGCGTCCCGACCGGTCTGCTCGCGCAGGTCCGGCACCCAGAACGGGTTCGGCAGGAAGCGGGCGTCGAGCACGAAGTCGGCGTCCGGCGGCAGGCCGTACTTGAAACCGAAGGAGAGCACGGTGACCCGCAGCCGCCGGGCGTCCTCCTCGCCGAAGAGCTCCTCGATGCGCCGGCGGAGCTGGTTGACGTTCAGGTGGCTGGTGTCGACGATCACGTCGGCCTGGTCGCGGGCCTCCTCCAGCAGGCTGCGCTCGACCGCGATGCCGTCGGCCAGCCGGCCGTCGCCCTGCAACGGGTGCGAGCGGCGGACGCTCTCGAACCGCCGGATGAGCACCTCGTCGTCGGCGTCGACGAAGACCACGCGCGGGGAGAAGCCGCGCTCCTTCAGCTCGCGGATCGCGCCGGCCAGGTCGGTGGAGAAGGCGCGCGAGCGGACGTCCAGCACCATCGCGGTACGCCGGGCCGCACCGCCCGCCTTCGACGCCAGCTCGGCCATGTCGAGCAGGAGCGCCTGGGGCAGGTTGTCGACCACGTAGTAGCCGACGTTCTCCAGGGCCCGGGCCACCGTGCTCCGGCCACCGCCGGAGAGCCCGGTGACCACGACCAGGCTCGTCTCCCCCTCGGCGTACGGCTCTGCCGGTGTGGAGCCCTCAGCCACCGGAGCCTGGCCTGTCAGCGCCTCGTTCACCTGCTACCCCCCGGCGGTGGCCCCGCGGCCACCACCGACCGCGAACGTCAGTGAGCGACTCTATCCCGCCCCCGGTCCGGCGCCCTCCGACCCCGTTCACCGGCGCGCCCGGCACGCCCCGCTCCCGGCAGGCCCGCTTCCGTGCACCGCGACCAGGGTGCCTGCCCGATTCCGCGTTCCGGCCATCCACGCTCGGTGGCCATGTTAGAAGTGACCCAAACCGGGCGACCAGACCGGGGTCCTGTCGTTCTTCCGATTCCGACCGACGCCCACCGCCGGTCGGGCACCGATGGTCGCGACGGGTCAGGAAAGGGGACGGACACGAAGATGCGAACGCGCCTGCGCCCACTCGGCCTGTCGTTGGTCGCCCTCGGCGCGCTGCTCGCCGGGTGCCAGGGCGACGCCGGTCCGGTGGACACCCCCGCACCGGCCACCGGCAGCCCCAGCCAACCGGTGAGCGACCGGCCGGACGAGCCGGACGACGACACGCGCCCCGAGGCGGACGACGACGACCGCCCCGGACGACGGGGCGTGGTCAGCGGACGGGTCCGCACGCCGTCCGGCGCCCCGGTCGTCGACGCGGTGATCCGGGTACGGTCCCTCGACACTCCCCCGGTGCCGGTGCCGGAGGTGGTGGTGACC
This sequence comes from Micromonospora sagamiensis, assembly GCF_014680085.1. Lineage (NCBI taxonomy): Bacteria > Bacillati > Actinomycetota > Actinomycetes > Micromonosporales > Micromonosporaceae > Micromonospora > Micromonospora sagamiensis. The sequence goes on from NZ_AP023438.1 coordinate 709,622, forward strand.
ACCGACGAGGACGGCTACTTCCGCTGGCAGCTCGCCCCCGGGCGGTACGAGGTCGACGTCGTGCCGGCGGACGGCTCGCCCCCGGTCACCGCCCCGGCCGTCGACGTCCGCTCCGGCGCGCAGCGCCGCGTCGACATCACCGTCCGCTGACCGGACGGCCCAGGGGCGCGTGTCGGGCCCGGTCCACACGAACTCGGTGGCCACTGCCGACGAGGGCGGTACCCACGCCCGGCGCCGGGACGGTGGCGCGACCGGGCGTCAGCCGCCCCGGTAGAAGCGGGCCGCGCCGGGGTGCAGCGGGATCGGGTCGGCATTCGAGGCCGTCTGCCTGGCGAAGTTCCGCCCCTCCGGATGCACGGTCGCGAGCTCGGCCTGATGCGCGAAGAGCAGCCGGGTCAGGTCGTACGCCAGCTTCTCCGGCATCGCCGGGCTGACCAGCAGCAGGTTGGGCACGGTGATGGTCGGCACGTCCCGGCGGGTCCCGTAGGCGTCCTTGGCCAGCACCGCGCTGGTGTAGACCGGCCCGTAGACCTTCGTGAGCGCACCGACCAGGCTGGCGATCGGCAGGAAGGCGTACCTCCCGACGTCGCTGCTGACCAGGTCGGCGATGCCGGGGGTGGGCAGCCCGCCGGAGAAGAAGAACGCGTCCAGGGTCCCGGCCCGCATCCGCTTGACGGTTTCCGGCAGCGAGAACCGCTCCCGGTGGATGCCGCGTTCCGGGTCCAGGCCGGCCGCGGTGAGCAGCCGGGTGGCGATCACGTCGGTGCCGGAGCGGGGCGAGCCGGTGGAGACGTTCCTGCCGCGCAGGTCGTCCATGGTCACGATGTCGGCGTCGGCCCGGACGACCACCTGGATGTAGTCGCTGTAGATCCGGGCCAGTGCCTGCACCGGCTGAGGACGGTTCTGGAAGGCACCCCGACCGGCGCTGGCGTCGGCCGCCGTGTCGGCCGAGCTGAAACCGATCTCCATGTCCCCGCTGACCACCCGGGGGATGTTGTCCCCGGACGCGCCGGTCGGTTCGGCCCGCGCCTCGTACCCGGGCAGGTGCCGGCTGATGATGTCGGCGTAGCCCCCACCGAGCTGGTAGTAGACGCCGGTGGTGTTACCGGTGGCGAGGAAGATCCGCCCGTCGTGCCAGGCCTCGCTGGCGTCCGCCGCCGTCGGGTCGTCGGCGCACCCGGTGGCGCCCAGCGCGAACAGCAGCGGAGCGGCCAGTACGGTCCGTCGGCGGATCATGCCCGGGCCGCCGGTTCGAGCGCCTCGGCGACCCGCTGCACCAACATCGCCGTCTCGTAGCCGATCTGCCCGAGGTCGCAGCCAGGTGCCGCCAACACCCCGATCAGCGCCCGGGTGCCCACCGCCATCACCAGCATCACCCCGCCGTCCATGTCGACGATCTGCTGGCGGACCCGGCCGGCGGCCATGAACCGGGCGGCACCGGTGGTCAGGCTGGCCAGTCCGCTGATCACCGCCGCGAGTTGGTCGACCTGATCGATCGACAGCCCCGGCGAGGCCGCCAGCCGCAGACCATCGCCGGAGACCACGAGTGCGTGTGCCACGTCCGGGACCTGGTCGGCGAAGCTGGCGAGCAGCCAGTCGAGCCCGGCGCTGGTGGAATGGCTCACTGCTGCCTCCTGGTCGGATCTGGGGGTTGACTGCGCCGCATGGCCGTGGCCACGCCCTCGGCCAGTGCGGACAGTCGGGCTCGTACGATCTCCGGATCGAGCAACTCGTCGGACTGCCTGGCCGCTGCCGGCGGGGGCGCCTGTAGCTCGGCCATCAGCCCCTGCCCCTTGGCCCGCCGTGGCAGTTCCCGACCCGGACCGACAGACGGGTCCCGGCCCGGACCGACAGACGGCCGAGACGGTTGACCCGCAACACCCGGCGGGGTCAGCCACTCCGGGCCGACCGGTGCCCCGGCGCCGGCGTGGAACCAGGTGACCGGCGAGTTCGTCGCCGTCGGTACGGCGCGGGCCTGCTCGATGCTCGGGGGGCCGTGCCGGAAGGTGTACTGGGGCAGCGTGAGGATCGACTCGGGCAGCTCGACGTTGGCCATCGTGCCGCTGCCGGTGGTGTGCAGCGAGACCCGGATCTGGTGCCGGGCCGCCAGGTGCGAGACCACGTGCAGGCCCATGCTGCCGGCCGCCGCGCTGGACAGGGTGGCCGGTGCGCTGAGCCGTTCGTTGATCTCGGCGAGGCGGGCGTCGCTGATGCCGATGCCCTGGTCGTGCACCCGGATGACCAGGCCGTCGACCGTACGCCGGCCGTCGACCTGGACGTTGGTGTGTGGCGGCGAGTACGCGGTGGCGTTCTCCAGCAGCTCGGCGAGCAGGTGCACCAGGTTGCCGACCGCGTTGCCGGCTATCCCCACCGCTGGCAGGTCGGCCTCGACCCGGACATAGTCCTCGATCTCCGAGGCGGCGGCGGTCACCACGTCGGTCAGCAGGTAGGCGCCCTCCTGGGCGCGGCCCGGTTCGCCGCCCGCCAGCACCAGCAGGTTCTCACCGTTGCGGCGCATCCGGGCGGCCAGGTGGTCGAGGGCGAAGAGCCGGGCCAGCGCGTCCGGGTCGGTCTCCTCGCGCTCGAACTCGTCGAGCAGCCGAAGCTGACGGGTGATCAGGGTACGGATCCGGCGGGCCAGCGCTTCGACCATCCGGGTCACGTCGACCCGCAGCTCCGCCTGCTCGCCGGCCAGGTGCAGCGCGGCCCGGTTGACGGTGTCGAACGCTTCGGCGACCTGGGCGATCTCGTCGCGCCCCCGGGCGATGGCGGCGGTGCGCTCCAACGCCGAGGTGCCGTTCGGGTCCTGCGGGACGCCGGAGGTGATCGCGCTGATCCGTTCCGACAGCTCACGACGGGCCATGATGAGCGCGGCGGCCCGCAGTTCGCGTAGTCGGCGGCTGGTGCGTACGGCGAGGAGGGTGGCGGTCAGGAAGGCGAGCAGGGCCAGCGCCAGGGTGACCGCCCCGGTGGCCAGGGCGCTGGTGCGCGCGTCGGTGGCCAGCTCGGTGGCGCGCGCGTCGAGCTGTTCGGAGAGGTCCCGCCCGACCAGGTTGTACCGGCGGATGACGCTGCTCTGGGCGACGAACCAGGCGTCGCCGTCGGTACGCAGGGCATCGGAGTCGGAGTCGACGCTGAGCACCTGGTCGCGCATCCGGCGGGCGGTGGAGACGTCCGGACCGGTCATCAGCCGGCTGTGGGTGGCCGAGGCCTCGGGGCTGGCGATCCGGGAGAACTCCGCCTGCCGCTGTTCCTGGGCGCCCCGGAGATGGGCGACGCGGACCAGGTCCTCCTTGCTCAGCGTGCCACGGTTGAAGCTGGCCCGGAGCAGGTCCCGTTCCAGGGCGGCGATGTGCTCCTGGGCGGCGACCGAGGCCACCTCCCGGGCCGCGTTGGCCAGTTCGGTGTTGCGCACCTGCGCCGGCAGCGCGTCGGCAACGGCGAGCAGCGAGTCGACCAGGTTGAGGTAGAGCGAGTCGGCCGGCCGGTCGCTGAGCGCCACCGACCGGGCATCGGCGAGCTGGGCGAGTTGCTCGTCGGTGCTGTCCAGTACCCGGGCCAGCCCGGGCGCGGCGGCGCGGGCGTCCTCGGCGGCGGCGCGGTACCGCCGCACCGCCGAGTCGCCGCGCTGGCGCTGGGCGTCGACCAGTTGCCGCCCGGCGGTCCCACCGCGTCCGCGCAGGGCGACCGTCTCGGTGAGCTCCCGCTCCACCTCGTGCACCAGTTGCACGGTCGCGGTGGCCGCACCGGCCAGCACCCGGGCCCGCTGGGCGTCGGCCGAGGCGGAGAGGGCGGTACTGGTCTGCACCGCGCCGAGGCCGAGCAGGCCAAGGGTGGCGATCAGGATCGGGGCGAGTAGCTGGGTTCGGACCGACCACAACCGGTTCGGCTGGTCGGACGAGCCGTTGTGCCGGCGTACGCGGGCGGTGCGGGATGCTGGCACGCGGGCCTCCGGACGGTCAGGGTGAGCTGTCTGGCCTGTCTGTCGGCCCGGTGTCGGTTACCCGGCCGCGCCCAGGCGGGCGCGGACATTCACCGTGGCGGTCCTGGCCAACCGCCGATGGTTCGGAATAGGGACACGACCCGGCACGATACGCGGCTGGACCGATCAGAGAAATACGGTTGGCAGCGCTTTACATTAGCGTGATCCAACAATTGGCTCCGGCCGCCCGGTGCAGCTCAGACGGCCTACCAAGGCGATTGACGACAGCCCGAAAGGCGGCGCTACCCTCCGCCGTTTGGCTGAATGCGACCGACCGCCGGATTTAGCGGATCGTAGCTTTTCGCGTCTTTTCTGTTACGCCACACAGGGACGCAAGGAGAATGGGTCGTGCGCGGGAACAGTGGGTAAAATCCTGGCATCGCCCAGGGCTCCGGCAGAGCCCGGGAACGGGTACCGGCCGACCCGCGCTCGGCCAGCCGTCAGCGGGTCACTCCGCGCTCGTACAATCCCCCGATGGACTCCCCCGCCGCGCTGCGTACCGAGACCCCGCTGGACGTGCTGCGGCGGGTGTTCGGCTACGACTCCTTCCGGGGTTTCCAGCAGGAGGTCGTCGAGCACGTGACCGGCGGTGGCGACGCGCTGGTGCTGATGCCGACCGGTGGCGGCAAGTCGCTCTGCTACCAGATCCCGGCGCTGCTGCGCGACGGCGTGGCGGTGGTCGTCTCGCCACTGATCGCGCTGATGCAGGACCAGGTGGACGCGCTGCGCGCGGTCGGCGTCCGGGCCGGTTTCCTCAACTCGACCCTCGACCTGGACACCCGCCGGCTGGTCGAGGCGGAGTTCGTGGCCGGGGAGATCGACCTGCTCTATCTCGCGCCCGAGGCGCTGGGCAGCCGGGGCACCCTGGAGCTGCTCGACCGGGGCCGGATCGCGCTGTTCGCCATCGACGAGGCGCACTGCGTGGCGCAGTGGGGCCACGACTTCCGCCCCGACTACCTCGCCCTGTCGATGCTGCACGAGCGCTGGCCGGAGGTGCCGCGCATCGCGCTCACCGCCACCGCGACCTCCGCGACCCGGACCGAGATCGCCACCCGGCTGGACCTGACCGAGGCCCGGCACTTCGTCGCCAGCTTCGACCGACCGAACATCCAGTACCGGATCGTGCCGAAGCGGGAGCCGCGCAAGCAGTTGCTGAGCCTGCTGTGCGACGAGCACCCCGGCGACGCCGGCATCGTCTACTGCCTCTCCCGGGCCTCGGTGGACAAGACCGCCGAGTTCCTGGTGGCCAACGGGATCGCCGCGCTGCCGTACCACGCGGGGCTGGACGCGGTGACCCGCGCCGCCCACCAGCGGCGGTTCCTGCGGGAGGAGGGGCTGGTGATGGTGGCGACCATCGCCTTCGGCATGGGCATCGACAAGCCCGACGTCCGCTTCGTCGCCCACCTGGACCTGCCGAAGTCGGTGGAGGGCTACTACCAGGAGACCGGCCGCGCCGGGCGGGACGGGCTGCCGTCCACCGCCTGGCTGGCGTACGGGCTCCAGGACGTGGTGCAGCAGCGCAAGATGATCGACACGTCGGAGGGGGATCTCGCCCACCGGCGCAACCTGGCCGCCCACCTGGACGCCATGCTTGCGCTCTGCGAGACGGTCCGCTGCCGGCGGGCGCAGCTCCTGGAGTACTTCGGCCAGCCGGCGACCGGTGACGGCTGCGGCAACTGTGACACCTGCCTGAGCCCGCCGGAGACCTGGGACGGCACCGTCGCCGCGCAGAAGCTGCTCTCCACGGTCTACCGGTTGCACCGGGAACGGAACCAGAAGTTCGGCGCGGGACACTGCGTCGACATTCTGCTGGGCCGCAGCAACGACAAGATCGTCCAGCACCGGCACGACTCGTTGAGCACCTTCGGCATCGGCACCGACCTGCGGGAGGCCGAGTGGCGGGGGGTGGTGCGGCAGCTGCTCGCCGAAGGGCTGCTCGCCGTCGAGGGCGACTACGGCACCCTCGCACTGACCGAGGCGAGCGCCGAGGTGCTGGGCCGGCGGCGCACGGTGATGATGCGCCGCGAGCCGGAGCGGCCGGCGTCGACCGGGAAGACCGCGAAGGCGGCCCGGGGCGGGACGACTCCTGCCGTGGAGATGTCGCCCGAGGCCGCGCCGGTGTTCGAGCGGCTGCGGGCCTGGCGCGCGGCGACCGCCAAGGAGCAGGGCGTTCCCGCGTACGTGATCTTCCACGACGCCACGCTGCGGCAGATCGCCACCGACGCGCCGACGTCCCTGGCCGAGCTGTCCGGGGTCAGCGGCGTCGGCGAGAACAAACTCGCCAAGTACGGCGAGCAGATCCTCGCCGTCCTCGCGGAGTGACCTGACCTCAGGAGCGGGCGGGCTGTTCGCCCGCGCCGAGCGCCGCGAGGATCGCCTCGGCGGTGCGCGGGCCGATCCCGGGGACCTCGGTGATCTCGTCGACGCTGGCCGCCGACAGCCGCTTCAACGACCCGAAGTGCCGCAGCAACGCCTTGCGGCGGACCTCGCCGAGGCCGGGAACGGTGTCCAGAGCCGACTCGGTCATCCGCTTGGAGCGGCGCTGGCGGTGGAAGGTGATGGCGAACCGGTGCGCCTCGTCGCGGACCCGTTGCAGCAGGTAGAGCGCCTCGGAGGTGCGCGGCAGGATGACCGGGAACTCGTCGTCGGGCAGCCAGACCTCCTCCAGCCGCTTGGCCAGTCCGCAGAGCGCCACGTCGTCGACGCCCAGGCTGGCCAGGGCCGCCGCGGCGGCGGCCACCTGCGGCGGGCCGCCGTCGACCACGACCAGCTGCGGCGGGTACGCGAATTTGCGCGGCCGACCGGTGGTCGGGTCGATACCGGGGCGGTCCGGGTCGGCGGCCATCTCCTCGCCGATCTCGCCGGTCTCGGCGCGGGCGTCGAGGTAGCGGGCGAAGCGGCGGCGCAGCACCTCGGACATGGCCGACAGGTCGTCGGTGGCGCCCCGCACGATGAACCGGCGGTACTCGCTCTTGCGCGGCAGGCCGTCCTCGAAGACGACCATGCTGGCCACCACGTCGGTGCCCTGGTTCTGGGACACGTCGTAACACTCGATGCGCAGCGGGGAGGTGTCCATCGCCAGCGCCTCGGCGATCTCGTCGAGCGCCTTGCTGCGGGTGGTCAGGTCACCGGCGCGACGCAGCCGGTGCCGGGCGAGGGCGTCCTTGGCGTTGCGGCCGACCGTCTCCAGCAGGGCCCGCTTGTCGCCCCGCTGCGGCACCCGGAGGGTGACCCGGCTGCCCCGCCGGGCGGAGAGCCAGTCGGCGAGGGCGTCGGCGTCGCCGGGCAGCTCGGGCACGAGCAGTTCACGGGGCACGTCGGCCTCGCCCTGCTCCCCGCCGTACACCTGGGTGCAGAAGTGGTGGACGAGGTCGCCGGTGGTCAGCTCCTCGGTCTTCTCCACGACCCACCCGCGCTGGCCCCGGACCCTGCCGTCGCGGACGTGGAAGACCTGGACGGCGGCCTCCAGCGGGTCGTCGGCGAAGGCGACCACGTCGGCGTCGGTGCCGTCGCCGAGGACGACGGTCTGCTTCTCCATCGCCCGGCGCAGCGCGGCGACGTCGTCGCGGAGCCGGGCGGCGCGCTCGAACTCCAGCTGCTCGCTGGCCTCGGTCATCTCCCGTTCGAGCTTGCGGACCATGGTGTCGGTGCGGCCGGCCATGAAGTCGCAGAAGGCGTCGACGATGTCCCGGTGCTGCTCGGCGCTGACGCTGCCGACGCAGGGCGCGGAGCACTTGCCGATGTACCCGAGCAGGCACGGGCGACCGACCTGACCGGCCCGCTTGAAGACCCCGGCGGAGCAGGTCCGCGCCGGGAAGACCCGCAGCAGCAGGTCGAGGGTCTCGCGGATCGCCCAGGCGTGCGAGTACGGCCCGAAGTAGCGCACGCCCTTGCGCTTCGCGCCGCGCATCACCTGGAGGCGGGGGTATTCCTCGTCGAGGGTGACCGCGAGGTACGGGTAGGACTTGTCGTCCCGGTAGCGGACGTTGAACCTCGGGTCGAACTGCTTGATCCAGGTGAATTCGAGCTGGAGCGCCTCGACCTCGGTGGCGACCGACGTCCACTCCACCGACTCGGCGGTGAAGACCATCTGCCGGGTCCGCTGGTGCAGACCCACCGGGTCGGCGAAGTACGAGTTGAGCCGGCTGCGCAGGTTCTTGGCCTTGCCGACGTAGATGACCCGGCCGGTGCCGTCGCGGAACCGGTAGACCCCCGGCGACTCGGGGATGGTGCCGGGGGCGGGGCGGTACGTCGACGGGTCGGCCACACGTGCGAGCCTAGCCGCTGGGACCGACACCCCCGGTGACGTGCGGGCCGCCTCGACGGGTCGCCGGCCCGCCGGCCGGTCCCGTCACCCGGTGGTCAGCCGGCGAGGCTCCAGGAGAACCACGCGGCGTGCGGGTAGTGGTCGGACAGCGGTTCGCCGGCCGGGTCCAGGAACCGCTGGTGCTCGTTGGCGTAGCGGACCAGGTCGAGCTGGACCGACGCGTTGCTCCGGTAGAGGATCTTGTCGACCACCTCGCAGGCGTTGGTGACGTTGGCCGGGTCGCAGGTCAGCGCCGGGCTGCCGAGCGCCGGGGGCACGCCGCCGCGTTCCTGCTCCACCCAGACGTCGGTGAGGCCGTTGGCGGCGACCAGTTCCCGGATGGTGTCGCCGGTGCGGGTGTAGCGGACGTTCAGGTCGCCCATCACCACCACCGCGTTGCCGGCGGAGTTGGCCGTGATGTACGCCGAGAGCTGGGCGAGGTTGTCCCGCCGGGCGGCGAGGTCCCGCTCGTCGCTGCCGGCGTTGGCGTGCACGTTGTAGAAGTCGACGAACACCCCCTCGGCCAGCTGGATCCGGGAGGCGGTGAAGCCCTTCGGGGTGAGGCAGTCGGTGCCGGCGCACCGGTTCCAGGTCACCCGGTGGAAGTTCGAGTACGGCAGGTTCGACATCGTGTTCAGGCCGCTGCCGAACGGCACGGGCCCGCTGGTCCGGGTCCGGTACGGGTGCCGGTCGGTGGCGTACAGGTCGGTGTGGTAGTTGAAGTCCTCCTGGACGTGCACGATGTCGTACGCGTTGACCCGCTCGCCGATCGGGCCGGTGTTGACGGCCGGGTTGCTGTCGGAGAGCGGTTCGGGCAGGCCGGCGACGTTGTAGGTGAGCACCGAGAAGGCGCCCGTGGCGGCCGGCGCGGGTGCCGCCGCGGCGGGTGTCGCGACGGGGACCAGGGCGGCGAGCAGCGCCGCCGACGCGAGCAGGCGTACGGAGATCATCCGGCTTCCCTTCCCGACGTGGGCCGCGCCCGGCCCGGCGACGACACCAGAGATCGAAGGCTATCGAGCAATCCCGGCACACTCAACACCTCGGACCGGGACCTCGATTGACGTCTTCCAATGCTGGCCGGTCCGGCCTACCATCCGGTAACCGAATGTTCCTCACGTCACACCCGGCACTCCCGTCCCGCGTCATGATCCCCAGCCTGCGGAGGATCACATGCCCCGTCCCACCACCACCCGCCGTCTCCTGGCCGGCGCGACCGCCGTCGTCGGCCTCGCCGCCCTGCTCGTCTCCCCCACACCTGACCCGGCGGCCGGCGCGCCCGCCGTCGTCGCGAAGGGCACCGGCACCACCACGTTCGCCGCCAACGACTACTGCCTCGGTGAGTGCGGCGACATCGTGCCGCCCGGCCAGAACGGCAACGCCACCCTGGTCGAGATCCTCGCCCACCAGACGCTGGGCACCCTGCCCCGGCACTCCGGCGACCAGCTCGGCCGGTACGCCGACCTCGTCTACGGCTACGCCGGACTCCGTCAGGACCAGATCGGTTCCTTCTTCAACGACGCGTCCTTCGGCGTGCCGCCCAGCCAGGTCGAGCGGGAGTACTCGCCGCGCGCCGACGTACGGATCGTGCGGGACAAGGCGACCGGCGTCCCGCACATCACCGGCACCACCCGGGGCGGCACCATGTACGGCGCCGGGTACGCCGGCGCCGAGGACCGCCTCTTCACCATCGACCTGCTGCGACGCGTCGGGCGGGGCATCCTCACCCCGTTCGCCGGCGGCGCGCCCGGCAACCGGGCCCTGGAGCAGAGCGTCTGGCGCAACTCGCCGTACACCGAGGCCGACCTCCAGGCCCAGGTCGACGCGCTGCGCACCAAGGGCCCGCGCGGCGAGCAGCTCTACGCCGACGTGCAGGAGTACATCGCCGGCATCAACGCCTACGTCCGCGACTGCATGGACGACCGCAACTGCCCGGGCGAGTACGTGCTGACCGGGCACCTCGACGCGATCACCAACGAGGGCGGCCCGGAGCCGTTCACGATGACCGACCTGATCGCCATCGCCGGGGTGGTCGGCGGCCTGTTCGGCGGCGGGGGCGGCGCCGAGATGCAGTCCGCGCTGGTCCGGATCGCCGCCCGGGCCAAGTACGGCCCGACCGAGGGCGACCGGGTGTGGAACGCGTTCCGCGGTCAGAACGACCCGGAGGCCGTCCTGACCCTGCACGACGGGCAGAGTTTCCCGTACGGAGCCGCCGACCCGAACGCGGCGAGCGTGGCGCTGCCGGATGCCGGCTCGGCCCGCCCCGAGCCGGTCTTCACCGACCCCACCGGCTCCGCCGGCAGCACCGCCACCACCCGGGGCGCGGACCTGGCCGCCGCGCTCTCCGGGCTGACCATCAGTCCGGCCCACCGGGGCATGTCCAACGCCGCCGTGATCTCCGCCGCGCACTCCGCGACCGGCCACCCGATCGCCGTCTTCGGCCCGCAGACCGGGTACTTCGCACCCCAGCTGCTGATGGTCCAGGAGTTGCAGGGGCCGGGGATCAGCGCCCGGGGTGCCGCCTTCGCCGGGCTGAACCTCTACGTGCTGCTCGGCCGGGGCCAGGACTACGCGTGGAGCGCGACCTCCGCGGTCCAGGACATCACCGACACGTACGCGGTGCCGCTCTGCACCCCCGACGGCAGCGCGCCGACGCTCGGCAGCGACCACTACCTCTTCCGGGGGCAGTGCCTCCCGATGGAGAAGCTGTCCCACGTCAACGCGTGGAAGCCCACCCTGGCCGACAGCACGCCGGCCGGGTCGTACCGGCTGGTCACCTGGCGGACGAAGCTCGGCCTGGTGGCCTGGCGGGGCACCGTGGGCGGCCGGCCGCACGCCTTAACCCAGCTGCGCTCCACCTACCGGCACGAGGCCGACTCCGCGATCGGCTTCCAACTGTTCAACGACCCGGCCCAGATGGGCTCCGCCGACGCCTTCATCGCCTCGGCGAACAACGTCGACTACGCCTTCAACTGGTTCTACGTCAACTCCACCGAGTCGGCGTACCTGAACTCGGGCCTCAACCCGCTGCGCGCCGCCGGGTCCAATCCGAACCTGCCGATGAAGGCCGAGCCGGCGTACGAGTGGCAGGGCTTCGACCCGGCCACCAACACCGCCCGGTCCGCGCCGCTGTCCGCCCACCCCCAGTCGAAGAACCAGGACTACTACGTCAGCTGGAACAACAAGCAGGCCAAGGACTTCGGTGCGGCCGACGGCAACTTCAGCTTCGGCGCAGTGCACCGGGGTGACCTGCTCGACAAGCCGATCAAGGCGGCGATCGCGTCCGGACAGAAGTTCGACCGGGCCTCGCTCACCTCGCTGGTGGAACGGGCCGGCCTGACCGACCTGCGCGGCGCCGAGGTACTCGACGAGCTGATCCGGGTGCTGGAGAGCCAGCCGGTCACCGACGCCACCCTGGCCGCCGAGATCAGCCGACTCAAGGCGTGGCGGCAGGACGGCGCGCTGCGGGTGGAGACCGCGAAGGGCTCGAAGGTCTACCGGCACGCCGAGGCGATCCGCACCTTCGACGCCTGGTGGCCGCTGCTGGTCAAGGGGATGTTCTCCGCACCGCTCGGCGCGGACCTCTACCAGGCGCTGGTGAACACCCTCGCGGTCAACGAGTCCCCCTCCGGCCACCAGTCCGGCGACAAGTCGACCCTGCCCGGGTCGGCCAGCACGACCCAGACCCACAAGGGCTCCGCGTTCCAGTACGGCTGGTGGGGCTGGGTCGACAAGGACCTGCGCGCGGTGCTCGGCGACCCGGTCGCGGGCGGCCTCGGCCGCACCCACTGCGGCGACGGCAGCCTCACCGGCTGCCGGCAGATCCTGCTCGACACGCTCGGTGCGGCGGCGGCCACCCCGGCCACCCAGACCTACCCGGGGGACAGCACCTGCGCGGCCGGTGACCAGTGGTGCGCCGACGCGATCGTCCAGTCGCCGCTGGGCGGGATCACCCACGCCCCGATCGCCTGGCAGAACCGGCCCACCTACCAGCAGGTCGTCTCCTTCCCGGCGAAGCGCGGCGACGACCTGACCAACCTGGCCGCGCAGCGGCCGGTGACCGCGTCGAGCAGTCAGCTCGGCTACCCCGCCACGCGGGCGGTGGACGGGGATCTGGGCACCCGGTGGTCCAGCTCCAAGGCCGACGACCAGTGGCTCACCGTCGACCTTGGCTCGGCCCGGCCGGTGAGCCGGGTGGTGCTGGCCTGGGAGGCGGCGTACGCGCGGTCGTACCGGATCGAGGTCTCCACGGACGGGACCACCTGGCGCACCGCCTGGTCGACCACGGCCGGCGACGGCGGCACCGACGCGATCGCCTTCCCCACCGAGAACGCCCGGTACGTGCGCATGCGCGGCCTGACCCGGGCCACCACCTACGGCTTCTCGCTCTGGGAGATGGCGGTGTACACCCACTGACACCGTGGCGGGAGCGGGCGGCCGGGGCCGCCCGCTCCACGCCGGGCCGGTGGGCACACCCGACGCGCCGTCGGAAAGGCCGGGGCGGCCGGCACGGTCCCGCGTGCCGGCCGCCCCGGTGTCCGTCAGGCCAGGCGGATCTGGTCGCCGTCGACGACGATCTCCTTCGCCGGCAGCGGCTGCTTGGCCGGGCCACCCTTGACCGAGCCGTCCTCGATCGAGAACTTGCTGTTGTGGCAGGTGCAGATGATGGTGCCGCCGTCGATCCTGGACACCGGGCACTTCTGGTGGGTGCAGATCGGGCTGAACCCCTTGAACACCCCGGCGCTGGGCTGGGTGATCACCACGCCCTTGCTGGCGAAGATGACCCCGCCGCCGACCGGGACGTCGGCGGTGCCGACGATGGCGTCGGCCGCGCCCCGGTCGCCGCCCGCGTCGGCGCTGGGCGACACGCCCGGACCACCGCTGGTCGGGGCCGCGGAGCCGGAACCCGCCGGCTCGTCGTCACCGCCGCAGGCGGTCAGGACGACCGCCGCGCCGACCGCGCCGGCCCCGGCGAGCAGGGTTCGTCGGGTGGCCGGCCCGGTCAGCCCGTTGTCGTCACTCATGCCCGACCTCTCTCTCGCACTCCGTGCCGCCCTCCATGATCCGCGGCCATGCCTGCAAGTACGGACCACTGTCCCGGACGGTTCAACCACCGCCGGGGCGACACCCCGCCCGCCCTCAGCGGGACCGGGCCGGCGACCGCCGGGTGGTGCTGGTGCGGGACCGACCGGCGTTGGCCTTCGCCGCCCGGCCGGTGGCCGCCGTCGCACCCCGGGCCTCGCCGTCGAGGCCGAGCACCGGGCGCAGGAACTGACCGGTGTGGCTCTCGGACACCTCGGCGACCTCCTCCGGGGTGCCGGTGGCGAGCACCGTGCCACCCCGGTGACCGCCCTCCGGACCCATGTCGATCAGCCAGTCGGCCGTCTTGATCACGTCGAGGTTGTGCTCGATGGTGATCACCGTGTTGCCCTTGTCGACCAGCCCCTCCAGGACCATCAGCAGCTTGCGGATGTCCTCGAAGTGCAGGCCGGTGGTCGGCTCGTCGAGCACGTAGACCGTCCGGCCGGTGGAGCGCTTCTGCAACTCGGAGGCGAGCTTGACCCGCTGCGCCTCACCGCCGGACAGCGTCGGCGCGGGCTGGCCGAGGCGGACGTAGCCGAGACCGACGTCGACCAGGGTCTTCAGGTGGCGGTGGATCGCCGGGATGGCGGAGAAGAACTCGGCCGCCTCCTCGATCGGCATGTCCAGCACGTCGGAGACGGTCTTGCCCTTGTAGTGCACCTCCAGGGTCTCCCGGTTGTACCGGGCGCCCTTGCAGACCTCGCAGGGGACGTACACGTCGGGCAGGAAGTTCATCTCGATCTTCAGGGTGCCGTCGCCGGAGCACGCCTCGCACCGGCCGCCCTTGACGTTGAACGAGAACCGGCCCGGGCCGTACCCCCGGACCTTGGCCTCGGTGGTCTCGGCGAAGAGCTTGCGGACGTGGTCCCAGACCCCGGTGTAGGTGGCCGGGTTCGACCGGGGCGTACGGCCGATCGGGGACTGGTCGACGCCGACGACCTTGTCGACGTGCTCCAGGCCGGTGATCCGGGTGTGCCGGCCGGGCACCAGCCGGGCACCGTTGATCTGGTTGGCCAGCACCGTGTACAGGATGTCGTTGACCAGGGTCGACTTGCCGGAGCCGCTGACCCCGGTGACCGCGATGAGCTGCCCCAACGGGAACGCCACGGTCAGGTTGCGCAGATTGTGCTCCCGTGCGCCGTGCACGACCAGCTCCCGGTCCGGAGTCTGCGGGCGGCGCCGCGCCGGCGTCGGGATCGACTTCCGCCCGGACAGGTACGCCCCGGTGACCGACTCCGGGTTGTCGAGCAGGGCGGGCACCGAGCCGGAGTGCACGATCCGGCCGCCGTGCTCGCCCGCGCCCGGCCCGATGTCGACGATCCAGTCGGCCACCCGGATGGTGTCCTCGTCGTGCTCGACCACGATCAGCGTGTTGCCCAGGCCGCGCAGCCGCAGCAGGGTCTCGATCAGGCGGTGGTTGTCCCGCTGGTGCAGGCCGATCGACGGCTCGTCGAGCACGTAGAGCACGCCGACCAGGCCGGACCCGATCTGGGTGGCGAGCCGGATCCGCTGCGCCTCGCCCCCGGAGAGCGTGCCCGCCGGGCGGTCGAGGGAGAGGTAGTCCAGGCCGACGTCGAGCAGGAACCGCAGCCGGGCGTTGATCTCCTTGAGCACCCGCTCGGCGATCATCTTCTGCCGGTCGGTCAACTCGATGCCGGCGAGCAGGTCGGCGCACTCCCCCACCGAGAGGTTGCAGACCTCGGCGATGCTCTTGCCGGCCACGGTGACCGCGAGGACCTCCGGCTTGAGCCGGGCACCACCGCAGGCCGCGCAGGGCACGTCCCGCATGTAGCCCTCGTACTTCTCCCGCGACCAGTCCGACTCGGTGTCGGTGTGCCGGCGTTCGATCCACTGCACCACGCCCTCGAAGCCGGTGTAGTAGGAACGCTCACGGCCGTACTTGTTGCGGTAGCGCACGTGCACCTGGTCGCCGGAGCCGTGCAGGATGGTCTTCTGCGCCCGGGCCGGCAGCGCCCGCCACGAGGTGTCCAGGTCGAAGTGCTCGCTCTCGCCGAGCGCCTCCAGCAGGCGGAGGAAGTACTCCAGGTTGTGCCCGCTTCCCCAGGGCTGGATCGCGCCCTCGCGCAGGGTGCGCTCCGGGTCGGGGATGATCAGCTCCGGGTCGACCTCCTTCTTGGTGCCCAGGCCGGTGCACTCGGGGCAGGCACCGTACGGGGCGTTGAAGGAGAACACCCGGGGTTCCAGGTCCTCGATCGCGAGCGGGTGGTCGTTCGGGCAGGCCAGGTGCTCGGAGTAACGGCGCTCGCGCTCCGGGTCGTCCTCGGGGAGGTCGACGAAGTCGAGCAGGACCAGCCCGCCGGAGAGCCCGAGCGCGGCCTCGACCGAGTCGGTCAGCCGCTGCTTGGCGCTGGGCTTGACGGTGAGCCGGTCGATCACCACCTCGATGGTGTGCTTCTCCTGCTTCTTCAGCTTCGGCGGCTCGGTCAGCGGATGCACCACGCCGTCGATCCGGGCCCGGGCGTACCCCTTGCCCTGGAGTTCGGCGAAGAGGTCGACGTACTCGCCCTTGCGCCCGCGGACCACCGGCGCGAGCACCATGAACCGGGTGCCCTCGGTCATCGCGAGCACCCGGTCGACGATCTGCTGCGGGCTCTGCTTGGAGATCCGTTCGCCGCAGACCGGGCAGTGCGGCTCACCGACCCGGGCGAAGAACAGCCGGAGGTAGTCGTAGACCTCGGTGATGGTGCCGACGGTGGAGCGCGGGTTGCGCGAGGTCGACTTCTGGTCGATCGAGACGGCCGGGCTGAGGCCCTCGATGAAGTCGACGTCGGGCTTGTCCATCTGACCGAGGAACTGCCGGGCGTACGAGGAGAGCGACTCCACGTAGCGCCGCTGCCCCTCGGCGAAGATCGTGTCGAAGGCCAGGCTCGACTTGCCCGACCCGGAGAGCCCGGTGAAGACGATCAGCGCGTCCCGGGGCAGGTCGAGACTGACGTCACGCAGGTTGTGCTCGCGGGCGCCACGGATTGTCAGACGGTCGGCCACTGTCCGAGTACTCCAGGATTCAGGAAGATGAGGTGATCTGTCCCGCTCTGATGGCAATCCGAGCGGTCGGTCGGCGCAGGGAAAGCGCCCCGGCAACTCTAGCCCCGGGGTACGACACTTTCCCGCGCCGACGCATTCCCCCAGCTCACCCGGCCCGTGCCCGGCCCCGGCAGCCCGGCGGCGCGCCGGGGCGGCTCAGGGCCGGGCGGTGTGCCGTCGCCCGCGCCGCCAGCCGCCCCGCCGGTCGGCGGCCAGCCGGGCCTCCCGTCGCCGGCTCTCGACCGCCAGCTCCCGTTGGAGCTTGCGCCAGCTCTCCCAGCGCCGGGCGGTCAACTCGCCGGTCTCCAGCGCCGCCCGGACCGCACACCCCGGCTCGACAGCGTGCCCGCAGTCGGCGAAGCGGCACGTCGAGGCGAGCGCCGTGACGTCGGCGAACGCCCGGTCCAGGCCGTCGGCACCGTCCAGCAGGCCGACCGCCCGTACGCCCGGGGTGTCCAGGACCGCACCACCGCCGGGGATGGGCACCAGCGCCCGCCAGGTGGTGGTGTGCCGCCCCTTGCCGTCGACCCGCCGGATCGCCTGGGTCGGCATCACCACCGCCCCGGCCAGCGCGTTGACCAGGCTCGACTTGCCCGCGCCGGAGATCCCGAGCAGCCCGAGCGTCCGGCCCGGGGCGACCTCGGCGCGCAGCGGGTCCAGCCCCGCTCCGCGCTCCGCGCTGACCGGCAGCACCGGCACGCCCGGCGCGACCTCGGCGAGCTGGCGGGCCACCGCCGCCGCGTCCGGCGCCAGGTCTGCCTTGCTGAGCACGACCAGCGGCCGGGCCCCGGAGGCGTGCACCAGGGAGAGCAGCCGTTCCAGGCGGGCGACGTCCGGCGTGGGGTGCACCGGCTCGACCACGGCGACCGCGTCCAGGTTCGCCGCCAGCACCTGCCCGCTGGCGTCCCGGCCGGCGGTACGCCGGACGAGCGCCGTCCGACGGGGCAGCACCTTCTCCACGGTCACCGGCCCGTCCGGCCAGGCGCCCAGCAGCACCCAGTCCCCGGCACACGGCAGGTTGGTCAGGTCACGTGCCGCGGCGGCCAGGACCGCGCCGCCCAGACTCGCCCGGACCGGCCCCTCGGCGCAGAGCACCGTGCAGACCCCCCGGTCGACCCGGGCCACCCGGCCGGGACGCTGCCCACGCCGGGCGGCCGCCGCGCGGGCGGCATCCCAGCCGAGGGCGGTGAGATCGATCGTCATGGCATCCCCATCGGTTGCGAACGAGTGGTCGGCGGGCACGCGGCCAGCGGAAACGACACCCCCGTGGTGAACCGTCGCCTGCGTCGACGTCGACGGTAGGTGGCACGCCGACACGCCGAAACCGATTTCCACCGCACGCCGGCACCCGGTGGGGATAGGGTCGGCCACGTGACCGATCCGCTTCTGCTCATGAGCGAGGTGGACGCCGCCACGGACCGACTGCTCCGCACCGCCGCCCGCTTCGACGCCGCCGACCTGGCCGACGCGTCGCTGCTGCCCGGCTGGACGCGGGGACACGTCCTGGCCCACCTGGCCCGCAACGCCGACGGGCTGGTCAACCTGCTCACCGCCGCCCGCACCGGCGAGCACGTCCCGATGTACGCCAGCGACGCCGCCCGCGAGGCGGACATCACCGCCGGCGCGACCCGACCACCCGAGGCCCACCTGGACGACCTGCGCCGGTGCACCGACCGGTTCGCCGAGGCGGTCGCCGCCATGCCGGTCGAGGCGTGGGCCGCCAGCGTCCAGGGGCGACGCGGCCCGCTGCCGGCGGCCACGCTCGTCTGGGGCCGGCTGCGGGAGATCGAGGTGCACCACGTCGACCTCGCCGCCGGCTACCAGCCGGCCGACTGGTCGGAGGCGTTCGCCCACCGACTGCTGCACGAGGTGACCGCCGGGCTGGCCGACCGGGCCGACGCCCCGGCCATGGTGCTGCGGTTCGACGGTGTCCGGCACCAGCTCGTCGTCGGTGCCCCCGCAGCAGCCCCGACGATCACCGGTCCCGCTTCCGAGCTGGCCGCCTGGCTCACCGGCCGCGCCGACGGCCGGACGCTCACCGTCGCTCCCGACCGCCCTCTCCCGCTCCCACCCGAATGGATGTAGAACCCCGATGACCTACCGCGGAGACGTCACCCCCGGCGGCCCGCCGGCCGTACGCGAACTCGACCGGCTCACCATCACCAAGCTGTCGGTGGGCCCGATGGACAACAACGCCTACCTGCTGCGCTGTCAGGCCACCGGTGACCAGGTGCTCGTCGACGCGGCCAACGAGGCACCCCGCCTGCTCGACCTGGTCGGCGACGCCGGCCTGACCGCCGTGGTCACCACCCATCGGCACATGGACCACTGGGTCGCCCTGGAAGAGGTTGTCGCGGCCACCGGCGCCCGGTCCCTGGTGCACGCGGACGACGCCGAGGGGCTGCCGATCAAGTCGGAGACGCTGACCGAGGGCGACACCGTGCCGGTCGGCGACTGCGCGCTGGAGGTGATCCACATCGTGGGGCACACCCCCGGCTCGATCGCCCTGCTCTACCGGGACCCGGCCGGCATCCCCCACCTGTTCACCGGCGACTCGTTGTTCCCGGGCGGGGTCGGCAACACCGACAAGGACCCGACGCGGTTCGCCTCGCTGCTCGACGACGTCGAGCACAAGCTGTTCGACCGGCTGCCCGACGAGACCTGGTTCTACCCCGGCCACGGCAAGGACTCCACGCTCGGCGCGGAGCGCCCGGCGGTGCCGCAGTGGCGGGCCCGCGGCTGGTAGATCACCCTTCGTGGCCAGGAGGCTCGGGGCCGACCGTCGTCGGCTCCGGGCCTTTCGCGTTCGCACGCAGCCACTACCGGCCACCTGGACCGGTCAGTGGGACCGCCCGTACCCCTGCGCTACACCCAGGTTCAACCGACGGTCGTGGTCGACGTTCAGGCCGCCTACGAGCACGGCTGCTGAGGGCACCACGTCCGCTACGCACGGACACGCCCCGACCTGTCCATCTACGACCTACCCCTCCTCATCGGCGACGACCCGTTCGGCACGCCAGCACCCGAGCAGCCATAGTGCTAGCAGAATGGAAGGCCAGCCGATGAACCACACAACCCCGGAACCGCTGCTACAGCTACCCGAGCCACCACCGCCACGCTGCCGATGCTGCCGCCGGCCCGTACCCACCAGGCGGCTCCACGACGGCTACGGCGAAGAATGCGCCCGGCAGCGCGGCCTACTCCCACCCTGCATCCCCCGACCACGCTCGGAACCCGACCCGGACGCACCCACCCTGTTCGACCTCCCGTAGTCCGCCTCACCGCAACCACATGCGGATGGCGATGAGGTTCGCCACCACGTTGACCCCCACATCGCGGGCCAGCCGACGCCACCGGTTCGGAGAACCGAACCGCTCCGAGACGATCCGCCCCTTACTCGCCTACGCTCTGCGTGGTTCGGGCTGGGCATCATCCTGCTGGTTCTGGTGGCAGGGCTGCAGCGTCAGCACGGCTGGTGGTGACGTCGTCCTGGTGTGCGTCGAGGTCCGCTGACCACTGCGCTGCCTCAGTGCGGCTGACCTCCCCGCGCAGAAGAGCCCTGTACGGGCCGAGGTGGCGGGTGCGAATCTCCGCCACCCCGGCCGTCAGCGGGTGTTCTCACTGCTCAGGCCACACGCTGACAGCCTATCGGTCGACGTTGTCGCGGTCGCGGATCAGCCACAGCCAGAGAGCGGGCGTCACCGGCGGGTCCTCTTCCGGGCGCGGGTGCGTCGGGGTGGTCGGCGGTTGCCGGCACCCAGGCGGCCCCACAGGGCGAGAGCCCACGCGATGGAGGCGAGGATCGCGGCGTTACGTGGTTCTTCCCAGCCGGTCCAAGCGTTCCGGCCGAGCCACCACAGAACAGCCCACAGCAGCAGCCACAGCACGGCCCACACGGAGATGGTGGTCTGGTACTTCCTCCACCAGCGGGTGAGCTGCGAAGGGGGTGCGGTGCGTCGGACTGGGCGCGGTGCGGCAGTGGTTCGGGGTGCCCGCTGACGGGGCACCCGTACGTTCCGCTGCGGCTGCACCCAGCCGGGGTCGCGGGCCTGCCGTTGGAGGACTGCCCGGCCGGGTGGGATCCGGCCCGGGTTGGCCAGGTTCCCGTCGACGTTGTACAGCGGTAGCTCGGTTTCGATGGCCCTGCGCTCGGCGGCCAGCACGGAAGCCTTGTGGGGGAAGGTGATGGGGTCGACCTCCCACGCGAGGATGGTGTCTGCCCACGGCTGCTGGTAGATGTGCTCCATCAGCCGCTGGAACGGCAGCCGTCCGGTCTCCCCGATGTACCCGAGGGCGCGCTCACCGGTTTCGGGGTGGCGCACCCAGAACCGGTAGAGGGCGCAGTTCCGTTGACCGGAAACAGCCGACGCGGAACGATCAGTCATCAGGCAGCCACCTCCCGGTTGTCAGTCAGCACATACTGACCGTGACCGGCCGATCGCACCACCCCGTGCGTCTCCACCAGCTCGTTGAGCAGGCTGTACACCTGACGTCCGGAGTAGTCGGTGGCTTCGCGGATCGCGTTCGGGGAGGTGCGTCCGTCGCGGACGGCGGCGAGTACCTGGCGGTGCCCGTCGTGGAGAGGCTTCTTCGCGGGCTGCGCCTGCTGCTGAGCAGCGGCGAACATGGACCTCCAGGAAGGGAACCCCGCCGCTGGGAGGGCGGACAAGGCGGTCCTGGCACCGCCCGTCCTCACAGCCGGAGCGGGACGTGGGGTGTCGTCGAACGTGCCGGATTGCCGAGCGGGCTTCCGGATCCGAGTCGACGAGGAGCCCATAGCCGACGAGCGGCGGGAACTTCTTCGGTTGACGTCCACAGCGAAGATGGTCTTCGCGTTGGGCTCCTTCGAGCGGAGCAGAACGCCGTCAGCCCGGCAAGAACCCCGGAATCAAACTCCTGCCCACCGACGGGCCGACCAAATCGGCTCGTCGGTGGTACATGCCGGGTGATAGCTTGGCGCGGCACCTCCCGGTGCGCGGCTCCACGGCTACTTCCTGCCAAGAAACCATGCCGGGGAGCACCCCTGATCTCGGGAGTGGCAACAACTTCAGATGCGGGTGCCCGGTGCGTAGGTTGCGGTTACTTCCACTGGTAATGGAGAGGTCGCGGGTTCGAATCCCGCCCCCGGCCGTGCCGGGGTAGCTCAGCGGCCCAGAGCGCTTTCGTCACCGCCACCGCCTTGATCTCGGGCACCCGCACTCTGGACGCATGCCTCCTCCCGGTGCGTGGAGGCAGATCTCATCCATGAGCAAGTTCAACGCCATCCGCAACGTCTTCCGCCCGGCCAGCACCTCGCCCGTCGTCAGCGAGTCGGTGCCGACCGGCACCACCGGTGAGGGAGCTCCCGGCTACGCGCGGGACGCCAGGTCGGAACTGTTCCTCCTCGCGGTCACCAACCTGGTCGGCGAGAAGACCTTCTACGAGTCGTCGGACGCCCGCGACAGCCGCTACGTCGACCTGGTCCACCGGGTGGCCGTCGAGGACCCGGAGTGGACCGGCGAGTTCCTGCGCTGGCTGCGCGGCGACGCGAACCTGCGCAGCGCGGCTCTCGTCGGCGCGTTGGAGGCCGCCAAGGCCATGGTGTCGGCCGGGATTCCCGGTTCCCGCCGCATCGTCGCCGACGTGCTACAGCGGGCGGACGAGCCGGGTGAGGCACTCGCCTACTGGACGTCCCGCCACGGCCGCGCCGTGCCCAAGCCGGTCAAGCGGGGCGTGGCCGACTCCCTGCTGCGCCTGTACACCGAGCGGTCCCTGCTCAAGTACGACACCGCCAGCAAGGGCTTCCGGTTCGGTGACGTCGTCGACCTCGTGCACCCGAGCGCCGACACCCCCTGGCGTGGTGACCTCTTCGCGCACGCCCTGGACCGCCGGCACCACCGCGACAAGCCGATCCCGGACTCGCTTCCGGTGCTCCACCGCAACGTCGCACTGCGCGCCGCCGCCGTCGCCGACCCGACGGTGCTGCTCGACGCCGACCGGCTCCGCGAGGCGGGCATGACGTGGGAGGACGCCCTGTCCCTGGCCGGTGACCGGGTCGACCGGGCGAAGCTGTGGGAGGCGCTCGTCCCGTCCATGGGCTACATGGCGCTCCTGCGGAACCTGCGGAACTTCGACCAGGCGGGCGTCTCCGACGAGGTGGCCGCGACCGTGGCCGCCCGGCTGGCCGACCCGGCCGAGGTGGCGCGGTCCCGGCAGATGCCGATGCGGTTCCTGTCCGCGTACCGGGCCGCCCCGTCGCTGCGGTGGTCGTACCCGCTCGACCGGGCGCTCACCCACGCCCTGGCCAACGTCCCGTCCCTTCCCGGCCGGACGCTGGTCATGGTCGACACGTCGGGCAGCATGACCGACACGTTCTCGAAGGACGGCACCGTCCGGCGGTGGGACGCCGCCGTCGTCTTCGGGGTCGCCCTCGCCCAGCGGTGTGCCCGCGCGGACGTGGTGTCCTTCTCCTCGACGGCCCGGAGCTGGGGTGACCCGGAGCGCGCGCACACCAAGGTGTTTCCGCTCCGGAGGGGCGAGTCGCTGCTGCGGTCGATCGAACGCTGGCAGGCGGGCGGCTGGTTCCTCGGCGGTGGCACGGCGACCGCCGCGGCGCTGCGCAAGCACGTCGCCCGGCACGACCGGGTGGTCGTGTTGACCGACGAGCAGGCCGGTGTCGACGGCGACGAGGTGACCCGGTCGGTGCCGGCCACGGTGCCGTTGTACACGTGGAACCTGGCCGGCTACCGGCTGGGGCACGCCCCGTCCGGCGGCGGCAACCGGCACGTGTTCGCGGGATTGACGGATGCCGCGTTCCGGATGGTGCCGCTGATCGAGGGCGGCCGGGCGGGTGCGTGGCCGTGGGTGCGGAGCCGGTGACCCTCGCGGCCGCGCCACCGGCCCGGCACCGCCCCGGGTGACCGGCCATCCGGTCCGGTCTGACCCCGGCCGGCGCGGTCGCGCCGTCCCGGCGTCTCGTCGCTACGAGGCGCTGGCGGCGACGGCCGCGCCGCGCAGCCGGCGACGGCTGGCCAGGAGCACCACCATGCCGAAGAGCATGCCGAACCCCAGGGTGCCCCAGGCTGCGGAATCCCCCGGCAGCAGACCACCCAGCGACCGGGCCAGCGAGCCGAGCACGACGTAGAGGCCCGCCCAGAGCACCGCCCCGGAGGCGGCGCAGGCCACGAAACGCCGGTACGGCATCCGCAGGCCGCCCGCCGCGAGCGGCAGCAGCGCGTTGAACACCGGAAGGAAGGGCGCGACCAGCACCATCCGGCCGCCGCCCCGGTGCAGGATCCCCTCGGCGGCCGCCCAGCGGTCCTCTCCGATCCAGTCCCCGATCCGGCTGGCCCGCAGCCGTCCCCCGTAGTGGCGACCGACCAGGTAGCTCGCCGACCAGCCGGCCAGGCATCCCCCGACGACCGCGGTGAACGAGGCGAACGTCGCGGCGGGCTGCCCCACCCCGACCGCCGCCAGCACCGCCACGTCGCCCGGGACGAGCACACCGAGCAGCGGGATGGCGTCGAAGAGCATGACCACACCGAGCACCCCCATCAGCAGCACGGTGGGGAGCTCTCCGATCTGGGCCAGCCAATCCGTCATGCGGATGAGGCTATGCCGGGGTCACCACCGTACACATGGGGCTTTGGCCCCGGCTTTTCCCTGAGAACGACCCGGACCGGGGGTCGGGTGTCACCCGGGACGGCGGCGCGGGCGCATGATCCGCACCCGGCGCACCGGCGCCTCGACGGCGACCTCGGTGCTCGGCACCCGGTAGACGGCGAGCGCCTCCAGCCGTTCCTCCGGCAGGTAGCCCCGGCCCGGGTCGCCGACCAGCACGTCCACGCCACGCGCGGCGACCCGCTCCAGGAAGGGCAGCACCCGGTCGGTCATCGGCCGGTCGTAGAAGACGTCCCCGGCCAGCAGCAGGTCGACGTCACCGCCGTCGGTGTCGAGCAGGTCGGTGGCGCTGGCGTCGACGGCGACCCGGTTGGCGTGGGCGTTGAAACCCACGGCGGCCACGGCGTACGGGTCGATGTCGCTGGCCCGCACCCGCGCCGCCCCGGTCAGGGCGGCGGCGATGGCCACCAGCCCGGAGCCGGTGGCGAGGTCGAGCACCCGGCGTCCGGCCGCGACCCGGGGATGGTCCAGCAGGTAGCGGGCCAGCGCCTGGCCACCGGCCCAGGCCGAGGCCCAGTACGGGGCGGGCAGCCGGTGTCCGGCCGCGGCCTCCATCCGGGCCCACCAGAGGATGGCGTCCTCGGCGACGTGCAGCCGCACCTCGGGCACCAGGGGGGTCGGCGCCAGCCGCAGCCGGTCGGGACCATGTCCGGGTGCGTGGATTTCCCGCCGCAACGCGGCGGCGGCGTCCCGCGTCGCGCCGTCCATTCGGGCAAGCATGCCGTCATCGACCCGGCGACGGGGCGGTTTCACAAATCGACCCGGCACTTCGGCCAGCGTACGGGGGCGCGGGCGGCTACTGTCGGGGAGGTACAGGGCGATCATCGGCCAGACGCCGGTGGTCACCCATGGCAACAGGGAGAGATGCATGGCAACCGGCACGGTCAAGTGGTTCAACTCTGAAAAGGGCTTCGGCTTCATCGAGCAGGATGGCGGAGGACCGGACGTCTTCGTCCACTACTCGGCGATCGCGACGAGTGGCTACCGGGAGTTGAACGAGGGACAGAAGGTCGAGTTCGAGGTGACCCAGGGTCAGAAGGGTCCGCAGGCGGACAACGTCCGCCCGCTGTAGACCGTGCCGGTGGCGGCGCACCCTCGGGGGCGCCGCCACCGCGTGCGTCACGGCACCGGTAGGTGCACCGCCGACGGGTGCGCCGGGTCGTGCAGCACCTCCCGCCAGCCGGCCCGCAGGGTGACCGCCGTACCGAGCGGTTCGCCGGTGCCGGGGTTGCGGGCGTACCGGGGGTGGGCACCGCCGGTGACCTGCACCCGTAGCCGGTGCCCGGGGGCGAAGCGGTGCGCCACGGGCCAGAGCGGCACCGGCACCCGGACCGCGCCGGTGTCGTCGGTCGGGAAGCGTCCCGGCCAGAGCCGCACCAGCCCGTCGCAGACGTTCCACGACCGGCCGCGCGGGTCCACGTCGCAGAGGCGGACGAAGACGTCCAGGTGCGCCAGTTCGCTGCGGACGTAGATCTCGGCGTGCACCGGGCCGACGACCTCCAGCGGCGCGGCCAGCGGGGCGCTGGTGAAGGTGAGCACGTCGGGACGGGCCTCGACCGGACGGTTGTCCACCGGGCCGGCCCGCTGGGCGACCAGCAGCGGCCCGCCCAGGGACGGGGTCGGGTCCGCCGGGTCGTACCGGAACCGGTCGGGGGGCGACTCCGTCGACGGTTCCGGTCGCAGCGCCGCGCCGGGGTGCAGGTGCCAGCTGCTCCGTTCACCCGGCGGCGGCCAGTCCGGCAGGTCCCGCCAACCGCCGCCGTCCCCGCCGACGTGCACGCGGACCCCGGCGGTGCCGGCGACGGGGCGACGACCGGCGAGGTGGGTGTCGAGCCAGTCCAGCCCCTCCCGCAGCGCGGCGAGCAGCAGCCCGGGGCTGCCGTGCGTCCACGGGCCGACGGTCAGCCGGCACGGGGTGCCGGCGGCGCGCAGGACGGCGTGGTCGGCGAGCTGGGCGGGGAGGAAGATGTCGTGCCACCCGCTGACCATCAGCACCGGGGCGCGCACCTCGGCGAGCCGGCTGTCGAAGACCCGGTCCCGCCAGTACGCCGCGTCGGGCGTGTGGTGGCGCAGCCACTCCTGGAAGAACGGGACGGTGACCCCGGTGGCGATCCGGTCCGCCTCGGCCAGCGGCAGGTGGGCGAGGGCGGCGGCGAGGTGGGGCTGACCGCGTTTGAGTTCCCACTGCCGGGCCAGCCAGGGCACGGTCTGGGCCTGGAGCAGCTCCGCCCAGGTCAGTACGGTGTCCAGCGAGAACGACTCCCCCGCGTACGTGGAGTCGCGGGTGGTGGAGGCGGTCACCACGGCGACCATGGCGCGCAGCTCGTCGCCGGCCTCGGCGGCCAGCGCCCACTGCACGAAGCCCTGGTAGCTGGCGCCGAACATGCCGAACGCGCCGGTGTACCAGGGTTGCCGGCGTAGCCAGTCGAGGGTGTCGAGGCCGTCGGCGCGCTCGTGCACGAGGGGCTCGAAGGCGCCGCCGGAGCCGTAGGTGCCGCGGCAGGACTGGACGACCACGTGGTAGCCGTGGGCGGCGACGAGCCGGCCGAGCAGCCGCATCGGTCCGCCCCGCCCGTACGGGGTGCGGATCAGCACGGTGGGGGCGTCGGGCGGGTCGGGCGCGTAGTGGTCGGTGCGCAGCGTCACCCCGTCGCGGACGCGCACCGCGACGTCCCGCGTCAGGGTGACCCGGGCGCGGGCCGGTGGCAGTCGCAGCAGGCCGGAGGCGAGCCGGGTGAGCATCTACTCCGCCCGGCGTCGGGCCGGTTCGGGGCGGGCGGCGCGGACGTCGTCGCGGTGCTGCCGCAGCGAGGCGCTCATCCCCACCATGAACCGGTGCACGACCTCCAGCTCGTCGTCGGTGAACCCGGCCATCACCGCGTCGGTGCGCGCGCCGAGCGGCCGGAAGAACTCCATCGCGACGGCGGCGCCCTGCTCGGCGTAGTGCAGCAGGATCTTGCGCCGGTCGGTGGTGTCCCGGTCGCGGCGGAGGTGCCCGGCGCGTTCCAGGCGGTCGACCAGGGCGGTGACCGAGCCGGAGGAGAGGTTGAGCTGCTCGCCGAGGCGGCCGGGGGTGATCGGGTCGCCGCGCAGTTCGGCGTCCATCACCGCGATCAGCGCCTGGAGGTCGGTGCCGCCGAGTCCGTGCAGGCCGGCGAAGGCGTGGGCGACGTGCTGGGCGTCCACCGCGTACCGCCGGAGGTCGTTGGTGATCTCGGCGACCAGGTGCTCGCGTCGGGTGTCGCGCCGCCGGTACATCCCGTGCCCTGCCACGTTGCGTCGCTTCTCCCCGTGTCGTTGTCCCGGTTGCAGCATAACTCAGCAGTCGTTAATCTCGGCCATCAAGATACTTGGCAGCTGAGAATTTACCCGTTGAGAGACCGTGAGGCAGCCCGATGTCCGTCTTCACCCGCGTCGCCCGCAGCCGACTGGCCGCGTGGCTCACCGTGGCGGCCGCGATCGTGATCGCCGGAGCCGTCTTCGGCCTCCCCCGACCCGACAATCCCGCCCCCGTCTCCGCCACCGGCCTGTCGGCCGAGTGGGAGTCCACCCAGGCCGAGCGCCTCCAGGACCAACTGCCGTCCCGCGACGTCCAGGCGGCGATCGTGGTGGTCAGCCGCGCCGACGGCGGCCCGCTCACCGGGGCCGACCGCGACCGGGTCACCGGTGCCGTCGGCGACCTGGGCCGCTTCGCCGTCGGCGGACGGATCGCCCCACCGCAGGTCTCCCCGGACGGCACGGTGGCCCTGCTCGCCGTGCCGATGTCCACCACCGACGGGCAGGAGGCCGTCGCCGCGCGCGTCGGCGACCTGCGCGACAGCCTGACCGGCCTGCCCGACCCGCTGCGGGCCGAGGTCACCGGGGCACCCGCGTTCGCCACCGACCTCAGCCGGGTCTTCGAGGGCGCGGACGTCACCCTCCTCGCGGTCACCGCCGGCGTGGTGGCGGTGCTGCTGTTCATCACCTACCGCAGCCCGTTCCTGTGGCTGGTGCCGCTGGCCATCGTGGCCGCCACCGAACAGACCACCATACGGGCCATCGAGACCATCGTCCCGGCGGTCGGCATCAACCTCCAGAGCGGCGAGGTCACCGGCATCGCCAGCGTGCTGGTCTTCGGCGCCGCCACCGACTACGCCCTGCTGCTCATCGCCCGCTACCGGGAGGAACTGCGTCGCGAGGCCGACCGGTTCGCCGCGATGCGGGCCGCCCTGCGCCGTACCGCCGAGCCGATCCTGGCCAGCGGCGGCACGGTGGTGCTCGGCGTGCTCACCCTGCTGCTGTCCGAGCAGGAGACCAACCGGGCGCTCGCCGTCGCCTGCGCCACCGGCGTGGTGTTCGCCATGCTCTCCGCGCTGCTCGTCCTCCCCGCTGCCCTGGTGATCTTCGGCCGGGGACTGTTCTGGCCGTTCGTGCCCCACGTCGGCGGCGAGGCCCGCGAGGGCCGGCTGTGGGGCCGGCTCGGCGAGGCGGTCATCCGCCGGCCACTGCCGGTCGCGGCGCTGGCCACCCTCCTGCTCGCCGGCCTCGCGCTGGGTGGGCTCGGCATCCGCACCGGCCTGTCCGAGACCGAGCAGTTCCGGGTGGAACCGGAGGCGGTCGCCGGGGCGAAGACCCTCGCCGGAGCCTTCCCGGCCGGTGCCACCCAACCGGTCGCCGTCCTCACCGCCCCCGGCGCGGTGCGGGCGGTCACCGAGGCCGCCGCGGCCGTACCAGGGGTCTCCTCCGCCCGCCCCGGCGACGCCGGGCAGACCGTCGCCCAGGTCGACGTGGTGCTCGACGCCGAACCCGGCACGGCCGCCTCCGACCGCGCCGTCGAGGCGCTACGGGACGCGGTCGCCGCCGTGCCCGGCTCCGCGCCCCCGGCCGTCGACGGCGTCGAGGGGTTCTCCGGCGCGGTGGTCGGCGGCACGGTCGCCGCGACGTACGACTCCGACCGGGCCGACGACCGGGACCGGCAGCTCATCCTGCCGATCATCCTGCTGCTGGTCCTCGCGGTCCTGGTGGCCCTGCTACGCGGGCTGCTCGCGCCGCTGCTGCTGGTGCTGACCGTGGTGGCGTCGTTCTTCGCCAGCCTCGGCGGGGCGTGGCTGCTCTTCGACCACGTGCTCGGGTTCCCGGCGCTGGACAGCGGGGTCCTGCTGATCGCCTTCGTGTTCCTGGTGGCCCTCGGGGTGGACTACAACATCTTCCTGGTCACCCGGGCCCGGGAGGACGCCCGGCGGACCGGCACCCGGGACGGGATGCTCTCCGCGCTGCGGGTCACCGGCGGGGTCATCACCAGCGCCGGGGTCCTGCTCGCCGCGGTCTTCGCCGTCCTCGGCGTCCTGCCGCTGATCCTGCTCACCCAGATCGGCGTCATCGTCTGCGTCGGTGTCCTGCTCGACACGCTGCTGGTCCGCACGGTCCTGGTGCCCTCGCTGGCGTTCCTGCTCGGCGACCGGTTCTGGTGGCCGGGGCGGATCCACCCGGAACCCGTCGACGCCACCGCCGCGCGCGAGGCGGTGACCACCCGGGACTGACCCGGTGCGACGACCCGGTGGGTGGCCGGCCGACCTCGCCGGCCACCCACCGGGACCGCTCAGACCCCGAGCCGGGCCCAGTCACCCCAGATGGCGAAGGTCATCCCCCGGCTTGCCTGGATGTTGACGAACAGGGTGTGCCCGTCCGGACTGAACGTCGACCCGGCGAACTCGTCGTTGGACCGGTCCGCACCGGTGCTGCTGGTCAGCCGGTTCAGGGCGATGTCGAACAGGTCCCCGCGCGGGGTCAGCCCGCGGATGAAGTTGTCCGACGTGTTGTCCTCGCAGACCACCAGCGTGCCGCGCGGGCTGGTGGTGACGTTGTCCGGGAAGTCCAGCACGTCCGGGCCGGGCGACTCGTAGACCAGGCGCAGCACCTGCGACCGGCAGTCGTACGCCCACACCTGGCCGTGCCCGTTGCCGTAACCGTCGACGATCGGCCCGACGGAGGTCTCCGCCGCGCCGCCACCCTGGGTGGAGGTGAAGTAGACGACCCCGTCGTCGTACACCGCCCCCTCCAGGCGGGAGAAGTACGCCGCCCCCTGCGCCCAGCCCTGCCGCGCCACGTGGGTCAGCGCGGTGTCGTTGCTGGTCGGCGCGGGCTGCCCCGGCGTGTACGGGAACGCCGGCGCCGGGTCGTCGACGTCGACCCACTCCACCCGGTACGTCGCGTGCCGCCGCTGCGCGGCGGCCAGGTTCCGGTTGGGCCGCCCCCGCACCGCCAGCATCTGCAACCGGCCCCCGTCGGCGAGCCGGCCGATCCGCATCGGGTCCTGCGGCGGGGTGTACCGGTAGAAACCGGAGGCGTAGCCGAAGTTGTCCTCGGTCAGGTAGAGGTGCCCGCCGCGCGGGTCGTACGCCACCGACTCGTGGCAGAACCGGCCGGCCGCGGTGACCGGCTGCCGGTCGCCGCGCCCGTCGGCGGGGACCTCGAAGACGAACCCGTGCCGCCGGGTCAGAGACACGTTCGGCGCGCCGGTGTAGTCGGGGCCGACGTCCGGGCCGTTGACCGTCTCCTCGCAGGTGATCCAGCTGCCCCACGGCATCCGCCCGCCGGAGCAGTTCATCATGGTGCCGTTCAGGCTGGTCCAGGAGCGCCGGACCTCACCGAACCGGGTCACCTCGACGGTGGTGGTACCGCCCGGGGCCATCGGGTCGTACGCCTCGGCGGCGTCACCGAAGGCCGGAACGGGCCCGTTGATCTCGTGGTTGCGGACCAGCCGCACGGTGCCGTCCGGCCCCGGGAAGGCGCCCATGCCGTCGTGCCGGCCGGGCAGGACGGTGCCGTCGTCGAGCGTCACCGGGGACTCGGTGTCGTGGAAGGACCGGTACTGGAAACCGTCGGGCAGCCAGAGCCGCACCTTGCCGTCCCGCAGGTCGGCCACCGGTTCGAGGGCCGGCCGGGGACGGGGCCGCCGGCCGGCCGCACCGGCGGCGTCGCGGGCCACGAACCCGAGGAACGGACCACCGAGGACCGCGCCGCCGGCCACCGCGGCCGCACCGCGCAGCAGACCAC
Source organism: Micromonospora sagamiensis (assembly GCF_014680085.1). Lineage (NCBI taxonomy): Bacteria > Bacillati > Actinomycetota > Actinomycetes > Micromonosporales > Micromonosporaceae > Micromonospora > Micromonospora sagamiensis. The sequence continues at coordinate 740,728 of NZ_AP023438.1, forward strand.
GCCGGTTCACGTCGGACATGAGGGGACTCCTTCGTCGCCGGGTCGGTCAGCGGACACCGACCGCCCCCGTGATCCTCGCCATGCCGATCGACGTTGGCAACCTCACGGCCACCCGGAGTTCACGCCCGTGTTCGCCCGGAGGTCAGTAGTCCAGGCAGACGCACTCGGTCATCAGCGCCCGCACGTTGCGCACGTACCCCGGGTTGGGCACGGTCAGCGGCTCGCCCTCCCGGGCGACCGCGTGGTGGCCGTAGTTGTACGCGGCGATGACCGCGTTGAGCAGGCAGGAGTCCAGTTCGGCCGAGCACAGGTCGGCGTCGAGCCGGTAGTCGGCGTCGAAGTACATGTCGCCGATGTACTTAGTCAGCCACGCCAGGTACGTGCCACCCAGGTAGGCGTTGTCCCGGTAGTCGCGCACGTCGTACGACTGGCCGAAGCGCTGGTTCATCCAGTCCGCGGTACCCGGCATCACCTGCATCAGCCCGATCCCGCCGTCGCAGGCGACGATGTTCGACTGCCAGCCGCTCTCCTGCCAGGCGGTGGCCTTGACCAGGTTCAGCGGGATCCGGATGTCCGGCGCCGACGTCGGCCAGTACGTGCGCGCCGCCGCGTCGGCCAGCGCCGACTTCACCTGCGCACGGCTGGCCTGGGTACCGGAGTACGTCGGCTGGCATCCGCTCGGGGCGGGCTTCGGCGGCGGTGGCGGCACCTTCGTCTCGGTCGGCGGCTTCGGGGTGGCCCGTGGCCCGGCGGTGCGCCTCGGGGCGGGTTTCGCCGTCGGCGACGGCGTGCCGGAGCGGCTCGGCGTGGCCGACGGGCCCCGCCCCATCGACTCGACCGCCGACGGCGACGCGTCCGGGATGGACGACTCCCCGACGGGCAGGTCCACCGGCACCTCCGCGGCACCGGCGGCCGCCTCGGTGGCCGTGTCCCGCTGGCCACCGCAGCCGGTCAGCGGGGCGGCCAGGAGCACCCCGGCGAGCACCGCCACACCGATCCGACGCGCGAACACCCGCATGCCCCCACCCTTCCCCCGTGTCGAGGCCGCACCCTAGCAGCCATCCGGCCGTCCGGATGTCCCGTACGCAAGCGGCCCGGGTTCGTCGCCACCGGCCGGCGGGGACGGCACGGCACGGTCGTCGACGGGTGGGGCGTCGGCGCCCCGGGTGGTTGCAGGGGCCCCCTGCTCCTCAGAAAACGACTGCAGGGGGCCCCTGCTACCACCCGACGCGTCGGCACCGTCCACAACGGCCGGACCGGCCGGACCGGCCGGTTCGGGCGGGCGGGGGGCGGGGGCCAGCGCCTCGGTGCGCTGGGCGCGGTCGTGGGTGGCCCAGGCGACCACGAAGACCACCGTCCAGAGCACCCCCAGCAGGACCGAGCTGACCGTCCCGCTGGCCGAACTGAGTCCCAGGTAGAGCCGGGCCAGACCGATGCCGGCGCTGCCGACCGCCGCGCCCGTCCACCCGGCCACCGCCACCGGCCAACGGGCACCCCGGGCCAGCAACCAGGCCAGGGTGCAGAAGCCGGCCGAGACCACCGCGATCTGGGTGGGGAACAGCAACGCCTCCGACGGCGAGGTGAGGTCGGCCACCACCGCCAGCACCACCAGCGGCACGAACGCCCCCACCGTCCCGAGCAGGCCGAGCAGGTCCGCCCGGTAGGTCCGTCGCCGCCAGGCGAGCACCCCGGCGACCAGGGCGACCACCAGAATCAGCACCGGCCCCCGGAACGCCGACACCACGGCCAGGGTGACGTCCACCGCACCCGGGGTGCGCCGGGACGCGAACCACTGCGCGATCGCCGCGTCCACCGAGGCCAGGCCGCTGTGCCGGACCACCGCGCCGAGCAGCCAGGCGATCACCAGCCCGGCACCGAACAGCAGCGCCAACCCGGCCGTCACGTTCAGCAGCAGCGCCCAGGTCGCGCCGATGCGGGCGCCGAGCAGGAACAGCAGGATCCCGTACCGGCGGGTCACCCAGCTCAGCGGCGGCACCGCCAGCGCCCGGTCGAACAGCGCCCGCGCCGGGTCCGGGTTGCGCCCCAGCCAGCGGCCGGCCAGCACGATCGCCAGCACGCACCCGGCCAGCACCAGCACCGCGCCGGTGGCCCGCCCCAGGTACGCCGAGACCGTCTCGTACGACTCGCCGGCCAGGTAGCCGACCAGCACCGAACCACCCACCCAGGTGACCACGCCGCCGACGTTCCAGGGCAGGAACCGGCGGTACGGCAGCCCCGCCGCCCCCGCCAGCCGGGGCACCAGGGTGCGGGCGAACGCCACCCAGCGGGCCGCGAGCACCCCCCGCCCGCCCAGCCGCTCCAGCATCGCGTCGGCGCGACCCCACCGGTGCGGACCGACCCGGGCACCCCAGCGGGAGGCGCGCAGCCGGGGGCCGTACCGCCGACCCGAGCGGTAGGCGAGGGTGTCACCGAGCACCGCGGCGGTGATCATGACCAGCATCGCCGGGCCCAGGCGCAACGTGCCGGTGAACGAGAGGAAGCCCACCAGCAGCAGCGTCGCCTCGCCCGGCGCGACCAGGCCGATGAGCAGCGCCGTCTCCCCGGCGACGATCAACGCCGCAGCCAGGTAGATCAGCTCGGCCGGCAGGTGTTGCAGCAGGTTCACCAGATCGTGCACTCAAGCCCCCGACACACGACGGTCAGCATGCCAGCACCAGTACCGAGTGTGACAGGAGTTTCACGGGGAATCCGGGCCGGCTCCGGGGTGACCCCGACGCCGCCCCTGATCCGGCGGACGAGAGGATGGAAACCATGCAGCTTCGCACCGACCTCCGCAACGTCGCCATCATCGCCCACGTCGACCACGGCAAGACCACGCTGGTCGACGCCATGTTGCGGCAGGCCGGCGCCTACGGCGCCCGCGGCGAGACGACCGAGCGGGTGATGGACTCGATGGACCTGGAACGGGAGAAGGGCATCACCATCCTCGCCAAGAACACCGGGGTGCGTTACCTCCCGGCGGACGGCTCCGGCCCGGTCACCATCAACATCATCGACACCCCCGGCCACGCCGACTTCGGTGGCGAGGTCGAGCGTGGGTTGACCATGGTCGACGGGGTGGTGCTGCTCGTGGACGCCAGCGAGGGCCCGCTGCCGCAGACCCGCTTCGTGCTCCGTAAGGCGTTGAAGGCGCGGATGCCGATCATCCTGGTGATCAACAAGGTGGACCGCCCGGACGCGCGGATCAAGGACGTCGTCGACGACACCTACGAGCTCTTCCTCGACCTCGACGCCGACGAGGAGCAGATCGACTTCCCGATCATCTACGCCTGCGCCCGCGACGGCATCGCCTCCCTCACGCAGCCCGCCGACGGGGCCGTCCCCGACGACAGCCACAGCCTCGAACCGCTCTTCCGCACCCTGCTCGACACCATCCCGCCGCCCACGTACGACGAGGACGCCCCGCTCCAGGCCCACGTCACCAACCTCGACGCCTCCCCGTTCCTCGGCCGCCTCGCGCTGTGCCGGGTCCGGCAGGGCACCATCCGCAAGGGCGAGACCGTCGCCTGGTGCCGCACCGACGGCACCACCGCGCGGGTCCGCATCTCCGAGCTGCTGATGACCGAGGGCCTGGAGCGCAAGCCCGCCGATTCCGCCGGGCCGGGCGACATCATCGCGGTCGCCGGCATCCCCGAGATCATGATCGGCGAGACCCTCGCCGACGCCGAGGACCCCCGCCCGCTGCCGCTGATCACCGTCGACGAGCCGGCCATCTCGATGACCATCGGCACCAACACCTCCCCGCTGGTCGGCCGGGTCAAGGGCGCCAAGGTCACCGCCCGGATGGTCAAGGACCGCCTGGACAAGGAACTCGTCGGCAACGTGTCCCTGCGGGTGCTGCCCACCGAGCGCCCGGACGCCTGGGAGGTGCAGGGCCGTGGCGAGCTGGCCCTGGCCATCCTGGTCGAGCAGATGCGCCGGGAGAACTACGAACTGACCGTCGGCAAGCCGCAGGTGGTCACCCGCGAGATCGACGGAAAGACCTGCGAGCCGGTCGAGCGGCTCACCATCGACGCCCCCGACGAGTACCTCGGCGCGATCACCCAGCTCCTCGCCACCCGCAAGGGCCGGATGGAGCAGCTGGTCAACCACGGCACCGGCTGGATCCGGATGGAGTGGCTGGTCCCGGCGCGCGGCCTGATCGGCTTCCGCACCGAGTTCCTCACCGAGACCCGGGGCACCGGCATCCTGCACCACGTCTTCGAGTCCTACGAGCCGTGGTTCGGGGAGCTGCGCACCCGCAACAACGGCTCCCTGGTCGCCGACCGCGCCGGCGCGGTCACCGCGTTCGCCATGACCAACCTCCAGGAGCGCGGCCAGCTCTTCGTCGAGCCGGGCACCGAGGTGTACGAGGGCATGATCGTCGGCGAGAACTCCCGCTCCGACGACATGGACGTCAACATCACCAAGGAGAAGAAGCTCACCAACATGCGCTCGTCGACCGCCGACGAGACCGAGAAGCTCATCCCGCCCCGCAAGCTCTCCCTCGAGCAGGCGCTGGAGTTCTGCCGCGAGGACGAGTGCGTCGAGGTCACCCCGGCCGCCGTCCGCATCCGCAAGGTCGTCCTCGACCAGACCCAGCGCGGCCGGATGGCCGCCCGGCGCAAGCACGCCGGCTGAGACACCGGTCGCGGGGGCCGCACCGGCCCCCGCGACCCACCGGCCATCGGCTACGGTCACCGCCATGACCTGGGACGACCTCGACGCCCGCCTGGCGGCTGTGCCCGGCACCGTCTCGGCACACGTCGGTCGCCCCGGCGCCGACCCCACCTGGACCCACGCCGCGCACACCCCCCACTACGCGGCCAGCACCATGAAGGTCGCCGTCCTCGCCGCCCTCTACCGGGCCGCCGACGCCGGCACCCTCGACCCGGACACGGCGGTGCCGGTGCACAACGACTTCCCGTCCGCCCACCCCGACGGGCCGCGCTTCCGCCTCACCCCGGACTACGACAACGACGACGCCGTCTGGCAGCGCCTCGACCGCACCGCCACGCTGCGCTGGCTCGCCGAGCGCATGATCGTCCGCTCCAGCAACCTGGCCACCAACATCCTCCTCGGCCATGTCGGGTTCCCCGCCGTCGCCGACGTCTGGACCCTGGCCGGCGCCCGGCACAGCGTCACCGGGCGGGGCATCGAGGACTCCGCCGCCCGCGCCGCCGGCATCACCAACCTGGTCACCGCCGCCGACCTCGCCGCCCTGCTCGGCGCGCTCGCCGTCGGCGCCACCCGCCCCGGCCCGGTCGCCACCCCCACCAGCTGCGCCACCATGCTCGACGTGCTGTGCGCCCAGGAGTTCCGCGAGGACCTCCCCGCCGGACTCCCCGCCGGGGTGCCCATCGCCCACAAGAACGGCTGGGTCACCGGCGTCCGGCACGGCGTCGGCGTGGTCCTCCCCCACGACGCGCCCCCGTACGTGCTCGCCGTCTGCACCACCACCGACCTCACCGACGCCGACGCCTGCCGGCTGCTCGCCGACGTCTCCGCCCAGGTCTGGGCGGCCCGCCACGACCTGCGGCCCGCCCCCTGAACCCGGTGCCGGCCACGCCCCGGCGAGCCGTCCGACGGCCGACCACCCCGCTCCCCCACCCCCACCAGGAGCCCTCATGCCGTACCACCGGCTGCCGCTGCTCGTCTTCGCCACCCTGACGGCAGCCAACCTCACCGCCGTCGCCACCGACCACCGCCTCGGCGTCCTGCTCAGCAAACCGCTGCTGATCCCGGCGCTCGCCGCGTACCTCACCCTGGCCGCCGCCGCCCACGGCCGGCGACCGGACCGGCTGGTCCTCGCCGCACTGGTCCTCTCCACCGGCGGCGACATCGCCCTCCTCGTCGACGGCACCGCCGCGTTCCTCGTCGGCATGGCGCTCTTCCTCGGCGCGCACCTGTGCTACATCACCGCGTTCACCCGGCACGGCGCCGCCCGGACGCTGCTCCGCCCGCCGCTGGTCGCCGTCGGCATCGGATACGCCACCGGCACCGCCGCCGTCCTGGTCTGGATGTGGCCCGGCCTCACCGACGCCGGACTGGCCCTGCCCGTCGCCGGCTACGCCGTCGCGCTGGCCACCATGGCCACCACCGCCGCCGCGCACGGCCCCCGCGTCGCCCTCGGCGGCGGGCTCTTCCTCCTGTCCGACCTGATCATCGCCACCGGCGTGGCCGACGTCGGCCAGCTCCCCGGCCACGGGGTGTGGGTGATGGCCACCTACTGCCTCGGGCAGGCGCTCATCGTCACCGGCTGGGCCGCCCGGCTCACTCCAGCAGGTTCGCCCGCACCGCGCTGACCAGTTCGTCGGTCACGCCCAGCCCGTCGCGCAGGTACGCCTCGAACGACCCGTGCACCCGGACCACCTCGTCGTAGGCGGCGTCCAGGTACTCCGGCCGGACCTCCAGCACCGGCCGCACCGCGTCCACGTCCAGCTCCGGCCGACGCCGCCGCATCGCCTCCAGCAGCACCTCCCGCAGGCTCACCGTCAACTCGTTGTGCCGCAGGTAGTCGGCGCGGATCGCCGCCTCGTCCACCCCCAGCACGGTCAACAGCACCACCGCCAGCCAGCCCGTGCGGTCCTTGCCCGCCGAGCAGTGGAACACCAGCGGCAGGTTCGCCGGGTCGGCAGCCAGCCGCAGCGCGGCACCGAACCCGCGCCGCGCCGACTCCCCGGTCACGAACCACCGGTAGATCGCCGCCATCGCCGCCGGGGTGCCCTGCTCCGCCAACGCCCCGTACGCCTCCAGGTCATGCCCGAGCAGCAACGCCGAGACGTAGGTGAAGACCGGGTGCGCCGCGTCGTGCACCGGCAGGTGCACCACCGTCGGCTCACCGGGCAGCCGGTCCGGCGGGGCCTCCGCGATCTCGGCGGCATACCGCAGGTCGACCACGCACGCCGGGGCGAGCGTCGCCAGCACCGGCAGGTCCTCGTCGGTCAGCCGCCCCAACGCCGGCGTACGGAGCAGCAACCCCGCCCGCACCCGCCGCCCGTCCGCGCCGACCAGACCACCCAGGTCCCGCGCGTTCGGCGCGCCCACCAGTTCCCAGTCCCGCACCGTCATCCGGCCTCCCCTACCCGCGTCCGTCCGTATAGGGTGCCGCAATGTCGATCGCCGCTGTCCGCACCCACCGGCTTTCCGCCCCGCTGCACACCCCCTTCGTCACCGCCCTGCGCCGCACCACCACCGTCGAGACCCTCGTCGTCGAGATCGTCGACGACGAGGGACGCTCCGGGTTCGGGGAGGCCCCGCAGGTCTGGCAGGTCACCGGCGCGTCGATCGACGGCTCCCGCGCCTGCGTCCACGAGATGCTCGGCCCGCTGATCGCCGGACGCGACGCCGACGACCTCAACGCCCGCTGCGCCGAGATCCAACGCGCCGTCGCCGGCAACGAGGCGGCGAAGGCCGCCGTCGACACCGCCCTGCACGACCTCGCCGCCCGCCGTCTCGGCGTACCCCTGGTGCGGCTGCTCGGTGGCACCAGCCGGCGCGTGCCCACCGACGTCACCGTCTCCGCCGGGGACGCCGTCGACCTGGCCGCCACCGCCCGGCACCGCGCGGCCGACGGCTTCACCGTGCTCAAGCTCAAGGTCGGCACCGACGCCGCCGGCGACCTGGACCGGGTCCGCGCGGTCCGCGCGGCGGTAGGCCCCGGGGTGCGGATCCGCCTCGACGCCAACCAGGGCTGGACGCCCCGCGAGGCGGTCCGGGTCATCCGCGGCATCGAGGACGCCGGGCTCGACGTCGAACTGGTCGAACAGCCCGTCGCCCACTGGGACCTGGACGGGCTGGCCTGGGTCAGCGACCGGGTGGACGTACCGATCCTCGCCGACGAGTCCGTCTTCGGGCCGCGCGACCTGGTCGAGGTGATCCGCCGCCGCGCCGCCGACCTGGTCAACGTCAAGCTCGCCAAGGCTGGCGGACTGCGCCCGGCCCGTACCCTGCTCGACCTGGCCGCCGCCCACGGCGTCGGCACGCTGGTCGGGTCGATGATGGAGAGCCAGATCGGCGTCGGCGCCGCCGCCAGCCTGGTCGCCGCCTACGGCACCACCGTCGTGCCCGACCTCGACGCCGCCTGGTGGCTGGCCTGGTCGCCGGTGCGCGGCGGCATGCGGTACGACGGCGCGACCGTGGTGCTCCCCGACGCCCCCGGTCTCGGCGTGAAGTCGATCGATGAAGCAAAGATCCAGCCACGTGCTTGATGACCGTTGGAATCTTTCATAAGGTCACCGCAACGACCCCCCGACGCCTGGGAGTGCACGTGGAACTGCGAGCCGGCCAGCGGGCCGTCGTCCGGGTCGGCGTAGCGACCCTCTGGAGCGGCCCCGAAGCGGTCCGCCCGATCGACGCCCCCGCGCTCGGCGCGCACGTCGACACCGCAGCCTGGATCGCCGGCATGGACACCGACCAGCAGGTCGGCGACTGTGTCCTGAGCCAGCTGCTGCTCGGCGAGGAGGTGCTGGTCACCGAGACGGGCCCCCGGGGCTGGGTGCGGGTCGTCGCCGTCGAACAGCCCGCCGTCGACCTCGACCCACGCGGCTACCCCGGCTGGTTGCCCACCGGCCAGCTCGCCGCCGCACCCACCGGCACCCCGACCGTCACCGACCCGCTGGTCGTCGACGCCACCGTCACCGCCCTGCACGCCACCCCGCACGGTGACGTCCGGATCTCCGGCGTCGTCCTCGGCACCCGGCTCACCCCCGCCGGTCCGGCCGTCGACGGCTGGCGACCGGTACACGCCCCCGGGCATCCCGAACCGCTCTGGCTCCCCGACCACCACACCGTCCCCCTGCCGACCCACCCCCCGGCCCCGGACGAGGTGCTCGCCGTCGCCGAGCGGCTCCGCGACGTCGTCTACATCTGGGGCGGTACGTCCCCCGCCGGGATCGACTGCTCCGGTCTGGTGCACCTGGCCTGGCGGCGGTTCGGGGTCCAGCTGCCCCGCGACGCCGGGGAGCAGGCCGCCGCGACCACCCCCGTGGAGTTCGGCACCGAACGCGCCGGCGACCTGTACTTCTTCGCCCGGGACGGCAGCGGGATCCACCACGTCGGCATCGTCAGCGCGCCACCGCGCCCCGGCGACGACCGCCGCATGCTGCACGCCTGCTACCAGCGCCGCCGGGTGCTCGAGGAACGCCTCCCCGACGACCGGACCGCCACCCTGGTCGGCGTACACCGCGTCTGAACCCGGCGGTCACCCCGGCCCGCAGACGGCTCGGGGCGTCCGCCGGATCCGGCGGACGCCCCGAGGCGGTGAGTCGGTCAGTGCTTGACGGCCAGCAGCTCGCGGCGGCGGTCCCGGGACGACTTGATCAGGCTGGCGATCGTCGCCACGGCGAGCGTGCCGAGGATGACCATCAACGAGAGCCAGATCGGGATGTGCGGGGCCCAGCTGACGTGCTCGCCACCGTTGAGGAACGGCAGATTGTTCTCGGCGAGGGCCTCCAGCATCAGCTTGACGCCGATGAAGCCGAGCACCACGGCCAGGCCGGTGCTGAGGTAGATCAGACGGTCGAGCAGACCACCGAGCAGGAAGTAGAGCTGCCGGAGCCCCATCAGCGCGAAGACGTTCGCGGTGAAGACCAGGTACGGCTCCTGGGTGATGCCGAAGATCGCCGGGATCGAGTCCAGCGCGAAGATCAGGTCGGTGGTGCCGATCGCGATCATGACAATCAGCATCGGGGTGAAGAGGCGCTTACCGTACAGCCGCGTGGTCATCTTCGCGCCGTCGTAGCCGTTGGAGATGGGCAGCGCGCGCCGGCTCCACCGGATCAGCACGTTCTCAGTGAACTCGTCCTCGTCCGGCTCGCCCTGCCGGGCCAGGTTGATCGCGGTGTAGATGAGGAACGCGCCGAAGATGTAGAAGACCCAGGTGAACTGCGAGATCAGCGCCGCGCCGGCCGCGATGAAGCCACCCCGCATGATCAGCGCCAGCACGATGCCGATCAGCAGCACCTTCTGCTGGTACTGCCGGGGCACCGCGAACCGGGCCATGATGATCACGAAGACGAAGAGGTTGTCCACCGAGAGGCTGTACTCGGTGAGCCAGCCGGTGTAGAACTCACCGGCCACCTTGCCGCCGCCGAACACCCAGAGGCCGACGCCGAAGAGCAGGGCCAGACCGACGTAGAAGCCCACCCAGAGGCTGGACTCGCGGACGCTGGGCTCATGGGGGCGACGGCCGATTACCAACAGGTCGAAAACCAGGATCGCGGTCAGCGCGATCAGGGTCACGGCCCAGACCAGTCCGGACACGTTCACAGCATATCCTCCGGCAGACACACAGCGACAGGCACACCGCAACCCCGTCGGACAAGGGGCATGGCAGGGCTCGGTGTGCCGGTGACGCTGACTTTGGTGACTGTCGGAGGTCTCTCCCGCCACCGCTCCGCGAACGGATCGGTGACCGATGGTGCCGGGTCGACCGTCGGGGACGTTCGACCGTGCTGACGACACCGTCGCGAGGGATACTCCCCTCCTCAGCGGTCATTGTTCACCATGCACGCCTCCCGGCGCATCTTCCGGCACGACGAATGCCGACCACGTCACGTTCTCTTGCCTGTCACCGGTTCCGGGGTCCCGAAGCGGGCGGCCGGCGTTCCGGCGTACCACCAGGGGTGATTCGCGGTAGGCGCGAGGTGACACATCGTGCAGTGCGTCCTAGGAGGCTAGGTGCAAGCTGGTGAACTCCGGCGCGGCATGAGGCCGGCCGGCACAGCCGACGTCGCCTGTCCGGCACAGCCGTCGCCCGTCCGGTGTGGGACGGGACCGCACCGCCGCCCGGGGCCGTCGACCGGCATGGCAGGCTGCGGGGCATGGTGCTTGAGGTCGCGCTCATCGACGTACTGCCCGGACACGAGGACGCGTTCGCCGCCGCGTACGCCCAGGGCCACCCGATTCTCGCCAGCACGCCCGGCTGCCGCTCGGTGCGGATGACCCGGGGCGTCGAATCGCCGTCGCGGTTCGTGCTGCTCGTCGAGTGGGACTCCGTCGAGGCCCACGAACGCGAGTTCCGGGGCACCGAGCGGTTCACGCAGTGGCGGGCCCTGATCGGACCGCACTTCGCCGGCCCTCCGCGGGTCGAGCACTTCGTCGACGTACCGGCCTGACGGCGCCGCCCGGCGTCGACGAGAGAGGTCCGGAGGGCGGGACCCGGGGCAGCGAAAAGCCATCGCGTCCGCCCGGCACCTGTGGTTGGCTCGCGGGCATGACCGAGCGGGTGGCCCTGGTGACCGGAGTCAGTCGGGGCATCGGCATCGGCGCGGCGGTCGCCCGAGCCCTCGCGGGGGCGGGTCACCGGCTCCTGCTCACCGGCCTGCCCCGCTACGACGACGCCCAGCCCTACGGCGGCGACCCGCAGGGCGTGCCGAACCTCCTCGCCGAGCTGGGCGGAGCGGCCCACCACGTCACCGCCGACCTGCTGGACCCGGCCGCACCGGCCGACCTGGTGGCCGAGGCCGTCCGGCGGTACGGCCGGCTGGACACGGTGGTGGCGGTGCACGCCTACTCCACCCGCACCTCGCTCGGCACGCTGGAGGCGGGCGAGATCGACCGGCACCTGCTGGTCAACGTCCGGGCGACGCTGCTGCTGGCCGAGGCCTTCGCCGCCGCGTTCACCGGCGGTGCCGGCGGTCGGCTGGTGCTGTTCTCCAGCGGGCAGCGGCTCGGTCCGATGCCGGACGAACTGGCGTACGCGGTGAGCAAGGCCGCCGTGGAGAACCTGACCACCCAGCTCGCGCCCCTGCTGACGCCCCGGGGAATCACGGTCAACTGCCTCAACCCCGGCCCCACCGACACCGGTTACGCCCCGCCCGAGGTGCACGCCGCGGTGGCCCGCCACTTCCCCGGCGGGCAGTGGGGCACGCCGGAGGACGCGGCGCGCCTGGTGGCCTTCCTCTGCTCACCCGAGGCCCGCTGGGTCACCGGTCAGGTCATCGACTCGGAGGGCGGATTCCAGCGGTACGCCTGAGCGACGTCGGGGACACGGCCCAGCTGCCGGCTCACTCCTCGGCCGCGTGCCGGGTGAGCAGCTCGATCGTGTCGGCGGCGGACAGGGCCGCGTCGAGCAGCCAGCCGGCGATCTGCTCGTAGCGACGGACGTCCGGCTCGGCGGTCAGCCGCAGGTCGGTGGTGAGCGCCTCCAGCACCACGGTGCGCGGGTCGGCCGGATCCGGAAAGGCGTAGCAGGAGAACGGCGTCAGCGGGTGCATCACACTCCCGGCCACCGCGACACCCCGGGGCAGGACCCGGATCGTCACGTTCGTCCGCCGGGCCGCCGCCACCAGGTGCCGCGCCTGGTCCCGCCACACCGGGGCGGCGAGGCCGGCGCCGGTGAGCACCGCCTCGTCGAGGACGGCGGTGTAGCGGGGCGCATCCGCCCGTTGCAACACGTCCTGGCGGGCCGCCCGGGCCCGGGTGTCCGCCTCCACGTCGATCTCGGGATCGATCAGCCGGCCGGCGGCCACCCGCAGCCGCGCGTACGCCCGGGTCTGGAGCAGCCCCGGCACCACCGCGGGCTGGTACTCGAAGATGGTGGCCGCCCCCGCCTCCAGCTCGGCGTAGGTGCGTTGCCGCTCCCCCATCTCGCCGAGGGCCTTCCACCAGCTCCGGTTGGTCGCGGCGTCCCGGGCGATGACGATGAGCGCCTCCCGCTGCGCCACCGGGACCTCGTAGACGTCGAGCAGGTCGAAGACGTCCGCCAGGTCGGGGCGGCTCTGCCCCAGCTCGATCCGGGACAGTTTGGAGGTGGAAGCCCAGCCCAGCCGTTCGCAGACCTGCTCGAGGGTGAGCGCCGCCTGGCGACGAAGCTGGCGCAGCTCCGCGCCCAGGCGCGCCCGGCGGATAACGGGACTCGTTGGCAGCGGCATCCGGCCTCCCACCGTCGGAGACTACGGGCGGCGGAAACCCAACGCAATACCCTGCTCACAGAGAGCAACAAGAGGTGCCGGCGCGTCGCCCACGGTCCGGCGACCCGGGGACGCAGACGGGGCACGGCGGTCCGACGATCGGGACATCCTGCCCACCGACCGGTGAGCCCGCCCCCGGGACGTCACTTCACCCCGGCCGCGTCCATGCCCCGCAGCTCCTTCTTGAGTTCGGCGACCTCGTCCCGGATCCGGGCGGCCAGTTCGAACTGCAACTCCCGGGCAGCGGCGAGCATCTGGTCGTTGAGTTCCTGGATGAGCTGGGCGAGGTCGGCGCGGGCCATCCCCTCCCGGGACGGGCCGGCAGTCACCCGGGAGCGACTGCGGGTCTCCTTGACCGGGGCCTTGCCCCGGGAGAGCTGGCGTACCGCACCGCCGACCCGGTGGTCGGTCTCGGTGTCCTCCGCCTCGCGGTAGATGTCGTCCAGGATGTCGTGGATCTTCTTGCGCAGCGGCTCGGGGCTGATCCCGTTGGCCTCGTTGTGCGCGATCTGCTTGGCCCGCCGCCGGTTGGTCTCGTCGATCGCCTCGGCCATCGACGGAGTGATCTTGTCGGCGTACATGTGCACCTGACCGGAGACGTTCCGGGCCGCCCGGCCGATGGTCTGGATCAGCGACCGGCCGCTGCGCAGGAAGCCCTCCTTGTCGGCGTCGAGGATCGCCACCAGGGAGACCTCGGGCAGGTCGAGACCCTCCCGGAGCAGGTTGATGCCGACCAGCACGTCGTAATCGCCCTTGCGCAGCTCGCTCAGCAGCTCCACCCGGCGCAGCGTGTCGACCTCGGAGTGCAGGTAGCGCACCCGGATGCCGTTCTCCAACAGGTAGTCGGAGAGATCCTCGGCCATCTTCTTGGTCAGCGTGGTGACCAGCACCCGCTCGTCGCGTTCGGTACGCAGGCGGATCTCGTGCATCAGGTCGTCGATCTGCCCCTTGGTGGGCTTCACGACGACCTCCGGGTCGACCAGCCCGGTCGGACGGATCACCTGCTCGACGTACTCGCCCTGCGCCTGCCCCATCTCCCAGGGGCCCGGGGTGGCGGAGAGGAAGACCATCTGGCCCACCCGCTCCAGGAACTCGTCGAAACGCAGCGGCCGGTTGTCGGCCGCGCTGGGCAGCCGGAACCCGTGGTCGATCAGCATCCGCTTGCGGGAGGCGTCGCCCTCGTACATGCCGCCGATCTGCGGGATCGTCACGTGCGACTCGTCGACGACGGTGAGGAAGTCGTCCGGGAAGTAGTCGAGCAGGCAGTGCGGCGGGCTGCCGGGCAGCCGGCCGTCGATGTGCATGGAGTAGTTCTCGATGCCGGAGCAGAAGCCCACCTGCCGCATCATCTCGAGGTCGTAGGTGGTGCGCATCCGCAGTCGCTGCGCTTCCAGCAGCTTCCCCTGCCGTTCCAGCTCGGCGAGGCGCTCGGCCAGCTCCGCCTCGATGTCGCGGACGGCCCGCTCCATCCGCTCCGCGCCGGTGGCGTAGTGCGAGGCCGGAAAGATCAACAGAGTGGGGATCTCGCGTACCACGTCGCCGGTGACCGGGTTGAGGTAGTAGAGCTTCTCCACCTCGTCGCCGAAGAGCTCGATCCGCAGCGCCATCTCCTCGTACGCCGGGATGATCTCCAGGGTGTCGCCCCGGACCCGGAACGTGCCGCGCTGGAAGGCCATGTCGTTGCGGGTGTACTGGATCTCGACCAGTCGCCGCAGCAGCTGGTCGCGGTCGACCTCCTGCCCGACGGTGACCCGGACGGCCTGGTCGAGGTACTCCTCCGGGGTGCCCAGGCCGTAGATCGCCGAGACCGTGGCCACCACGATCACGTCCCGCCGGGTGAGCAGGGACATCGTGGCCGAGTGGCGCAGCCGCTCGACCTCCTCGTTGATCGAGGAGTCCTTCTCGATGTAGGTGTCGGTCTGCGGGATGTACGCCTCGGGCTGGTAGTAGTCGTAGTAGGAGACGAAGTACTCCACCGCGTTGTGCGGGAGCAGTTCGCTGAACTCCTTGGCCAACTGGGCGCAGAGGGTCTTGTTGGGGGCGAGGACCAGCGTCGGCCGTTGCAGGCGCTCGACCAGCCAGGCGGTGGTGGCGCTCTTGCCGGTGCCGGTCGCGCCGAGCAGGACCGTGTTCCGGTCGCCCCGGCGGACACGCCGCTCCAGGTCGTCGATGGCGGCGGGCTGGTCGCCGGCCGGCTGGAAATCGCTGACGACCTGGAAACGTCCGTCGAGACGGGGGATGTCGAGCGCCATGACCCAACGGTACGCCGCGGGTGTGACACTCCGGCCCGAACCCGGGACCTACCCTGACCAGCTTCGATATTCTCGTTGTGGGCTACATCTCACCACGCTAAGGTGTGCTCCGTAGGCCGCTCGCGGCGGCCGACCGGGCCGGGGCCCGGCCCTCGTCGGCCGACCCGCCCGGCGCAGGGGCCGCGGCACCCGGGTCGACCGGCGTGCGCCCCCGGTGCGGTCGCGCCGAGCGCGCAGACCGGCCGCCGCGAGCGCCCCTGCTCGTCACCCCAGCCCGGTCGGGGCGTTTCACCACTCGTGGAGACATCGCCCGAGCCGGGACCCGGACACGCGCCCGCCCCGGGCGACGCCGATCCGGCCGTCCGCGGCGACCCGGACGCCACCACCCGGACGGTCCGTCGCGGTCGGGACGCCACCACCCGGACCGCTCGTCGCGACCCGGGTGCCGACGGCCGGGCGGCCCGGTCCACACGCCGGCGCCACACCCGCCTGGTCGGGCTCGGCGTCGTGGCGGCCGTCACCGCCTCGGCCCTGGTCGCCGGGCTGCTCACCTGGCAGCCCGACCCGCCCGCCCCGGCCCGTGCGCTCACCGTCGCCGAGGCCGAACGGCTGGCCGCCGTCCGGGTCACGAACTACCGGGACGGACGGGCCGGGTTGCGGGCCACCGTCGGCCGGGGCGGCGACCGCGTCGAGGCGGTCGGCTGGGTCGACTGGACCCGGCCGTTGGTGTACCTCGACGTCGGCGGCCCGGGGGCCGGTCCGCTCCGCGGGCTGGTGCAGGCGACCCCCGATCTCGTGGCGGTCCGTCCCGACCCGGCCGCCGTGCTCACCCCGGCCGTTCCGCCACTGGTGCCCCCGGCCGACAACTGGCGGATCCGCGACCTGCCGGGTCGCCCGCCGGTGGCCGCCCTCCTCGATCTGCTCCTGGCGCTCTCCGCCGACCGGCCCGACCCGGTCGCACGGTTGGGCGGTGCCCGCTGGGTGGCCCGGGACACCGTCGGCCGCACCCCGGTGGACGTGTTCCGCATGGCGGACCCGCCGGCCTCGCCCGACTCCCCCGCCAGCGGCACGCCCACCCGACCTCCGCCCGACGACGGGTGGCGCTACTGGGTGGATCGGGACGCCCGACTGCACCGCCTGACGGCCCGGCTCCCCGGCGCGGTACCGGTGACACTGGATCTGGACCGGTCGCACCGCCCGCCGCTGCACCCGGTGGCCGCCCTCGGGGGCACCCGGGGGTTGCCCCGGGACCTGACCGGGGAGGAGGCGGAGCGGCTGACCGGGATGCCGGCCCGGAACCGGGCCCTCGGCGGCACCGCGCTCACCCTCGCCGTCCCCGCCGGCACCGGCGCGAACCTGCGGGGTGGCGGTTGGCTGGACTGGCGTGGACAGGTCGCCTACCTCGCCACGACCGACCTCGACGCGCCGGAGCAGCGGACCCTCACCCGCCACGACCGGTCGGGGGTAGCCCGGACACAGGTGCCGGTCGGGGACGAGGCCCCGGATGCCCGGCCGCCCCTGCCGCCACCCCGCGACGCCCGCTGGCAGCGGGGCCGAATCGGCCCGGGTGAGCTGGACCTGCTGGTCGGTTCGGCGTTGCGGGCCGGCCGGGAGCCGCCGGACCCGGACCGGGCCACCTGGCTGCGGCGGGACAACGCCGGCAGGCAACCGGTGGACGTCATCGAGGTGCACGACGGACGACACGCGCTGCGGTACTGGCTCGACCGCTCCGGTGTCCTGCTCCGGTTGGAGTTGCGGACCGGGATCGGCGCGTGGGCCCAACTGGACCTGGTGCAGGCACCGGTACCCCGACTGCCCCCGGTCCCGGTCCCCCGCTCGTCGACCCGCTGACCCGACCGTGCCGGCCGGAGGTGTCGCACCCCGGGCGGCGACGCCGACCGTCCGGTCAGGGACGCCAGCCGGTACGGGCGGCCCACGCCTCGGCGCGGCCCTGCTCCTCGTCGAACCAGGGTTCCTTGGCCGTGGTGTACCCGACGTTGTCCGGGGCGGTCGCCGCCACGGCGCGCTTTACCGCCAGGTAGGCCGCCCGCTGTTCCGGGTCGGCCCGCAGGTGGTCGCGCATCAGCAGCGCGTACCGCCAGCCCGGTGAGCCGGCCTCGCGGACGTGCAGGTGGACCGGCCGGCCGGGGTCGGCGCTGCCGTGCAACCGCTTCGGCCAGGGCTTCCCACCCGGAGGGCGGGGGCTGTCCCACCACTCGCCGGGGAACCGGGGAAACCCGGCGGCGGCGAGCCGCTCGGCGACCACGCCGTCCGCCTCGTCCAGCGAGGACACGGCGAGCTGGACGTCGATGACGTCCTTGGCGGGCAGGCCCGGAACCGAGGTCGAGCCGATGTGGTCGATCCGGACGTCGGCGGGGCCCAACGCGTGCCGGATCCGGGCGGCGAGCCGGTCGTACTGCGCCGGCCAGGTCGGATCGGGCTCGGCGAGCCGGACCTGCCGCACCCGGACCACCCGGCGCTGGCGCAGGTTCTCCTCGTACGGCACGAGTCGCCCGTGCCAGAGCGCGTCCACCGCGTCGTGCAGGTCGTCGAGGGTGGCGTCGTTGGCGAGCACGACGTCGGCGACGGCCCGGCGGCGGGCGTCGTCGGCCTGGGCGGCGATCCGCCGCTCGGCCTCCGCCCGGCTCATTCCCCGGTCCCGCGCCAGCCGGGCCAGCCGGATCTCCGGCGCCGTCCGCACCACCACCACCAGGTGGTACGTCGGGGCCAGCCCGACCTCGACCAACAGCGGTACGTCGTTGACCACGATCGCCTCGGGCGACGCGGCGGCGGCCAGCTCGGCGGAACGGGCACGCACGCGCGGGTGGGTGATCGCCTCCAGTCGACGACGCGCCGCCTCGTCACCGAAGACCAGTGCGCCGAGCGCCGGCCGGTCGAGGGAACCGTCGGGGGCGAGCACCCCCGCGCCGAAGGTGGCGACGATCTCGGAGAGCCCGTCGCTGCCCGGGGCGACCACCTCCCGGGCGATCCGGTCCGAATCGACGACCACCGCGCCGAGTCGCGCGAAACGCGCCGCCACCGCGCTCTTACCGGAACCGATGCCTCCGGTCAGGCCCACCTTCAACACCGCACCAGTGAACCCGATCGACCCCGTCCGGTCCAGGCGAGGCGGGCCGTCGACGAGGCGGCGCCGGATCGGGTCGGGTCGGAGCCGGATCGGGTCGGACCGGTCGGGTCGGTCGGGGCGGGTCGGTCGGGTCGGGAAAGGGGAAGGCCCCGTCCGCCGTGGGGAGCCGGGGACGGGGCCTTCGGGTGGTGCCTGTGGATCACTTGCCGCCGGCGAGCTTCTCCCGCAGTGCGGCGAGCGCCTCGTCGGTGGCCAGGGTGCCGGACGGCTCCTCGGTCTGCCGGCTCGGGGCCGGGCTGGTCGAGGAGGTGGTGCCGCCGGTGACCGCGGGGGCCGGGTTGGCAGCGGCCTCGGCGTCGGCGGCCCGGGAGTTCTGCACCTGCTTGGTGTGCGCCTCCCAACGCTGACGAGCCTCGGCGTACTGGTTCTCCCAGGTCTCGCGCTGCTTGTCGTACCCCTCGAGCCACTCGCCCGTCTCCGGGTCGAAGCCCTCCGGGTAGATGTAGTTGCCCTCGTTGTCGTAGGTCGCCGCCATGCCGTAGAGGGTCGGGTCGAAGTGCTCCTCGCCCTCGACGAAGCCCTCGTTGGCCTGCTTGAGCGAGAGCGAGATCCGCCGACGCTCGAGGTCGATGTCGATGACCTTGACCATGACCTCGGAGCCGACCTGGACGACCTGCTCCGGGATCTCCACGTGGCGCTCGGCCAGCTCGGAGATGTGGACCAGACCCTCGATGCCGTCGTCCACCCGGACGAACGCACCGAACGGCACCAGCTTGGTGACCTTACCCGGCACGATCTGCTGGATCGCGTGGGTGCGGGCGAACTGACGCCACGGGTCCTCCTGGGTCGCCTTCAGCGACAGCGAGACCCGCTCACGGTCCAGGTCGACGTCGAGAACCTCGACCTCAACCTCCTGGCCCACCTCGACGACCTCGGACGGGTGGTCGATGTGCTTCCAGGACAGCTCGGAGACGTGCACCAGACCGTCCACGCCGCCGAGGTCGACGAACGCGCCGAAGTTGACGATCGAGGAGACGACGCCCTTGCGGACCTGCCCCTTCTGGAGCTTGTTGAGGAACTCGGTCCGTACCTCGGACTGGGTCTGCTCGAGCCAGGCCCGGCGGGACAGGACCACGTTGTTGCGGTTCTTGTCCAGCTCGATGATCTTGGCCTCGAGCTCCCGGCCGACGTACGGCTGGAGGTCACGCACACGACGCATCTCGACCAGGGAGGCGGGCAGGAAGCCACGCAGCCCGATGTCGAGGATGAGGCCGCCCTTGACCACCTCGATGACCGAGCCGCGGACGACACCGTCCTCGTCCTTGATCTTCTCGATCGTGCCCCAGGCCCGCTCGTACTGCGCCCGCTTCTTCGAGAGGATCAGACGCCCCTCCTTGTCCTCCTTCTGGAGGACGAGGGCCTCGATCTGGTCACCGACCGACACCACCTCGGCCGGGTCCACGTCGTGCTTGATCGACAACTCCCGAGAGGGGATGACACCCTCGGTCTTGTAGCCGATGTCGAGCAGGACCTCGTCCCGATCGACCTTGACGACGGTGCCTTCGACAATGTCGCCGTCATTGAAGTACTTGATGGTCTCGTCGATCGCGGCGAGGAAAGCCTCCTCGGAACCGAGATCGTCGTGGGTGACCCGGGTGGCGCTCGAGGGGGCCTCGATGCTGCTCGTCATGTGGGCGGTTGCTCCGGTCGGATGGTTTGTCACAGCAGGCTTGTGTCGCAGTGACCTGTTCGCGCCAGCGGATCCGCCTCCGGGCACACCGAACGATCGCCTAGTGAGATCATGATGTGGCTCCGTTGACCGCGCGCCTGCTCCCTGCCGAGACACACGATCCGCGAGCGCATCGTCTAGCCTACCGGGTGCATTACCACAGCGTGCAAGGCCTCCCATCCTCTCCGGGGCGCGCCAGCTGCAAAAGCCGATGAATCGCCCGCAATCCCCCACTTCTGTAACAGGCGTCACACCCGTGGGCCGGCACCGACGACAGTCGCCCGGCGGGTGGGGCCTAGCGTGGGCGCGTGGACGACAACCGGGTACTGCGCCGCCGGGTCGGCGACGCCGAGGCGCGCCGGGCCAACCGCCGCTGGTGGGACACCGACGCCGACGACTACCAGGCCGAACACGGCCACTTCCTCGGCGAGGTGGATTTCGTCTGGTGCCCGGAGGGACTGCACGAGGCCGACGCCCGGCTGCTCGGCGACCTCGCCGGCCGGCGGATCCTGGAACTCGGCTGCGGGGCCGCAGCCGCCGCCCGGTGGCTGGCCACCCAGGGGGCCAGGCCGGTCGCCCTCGACCTGTCCGCCGGCATGCTGCGGCACGCCGCCCAGGCCGCCGACCGCAGCGGGGTACGCGTCCCGCTGATACAGGCCGACGCACTGGCCCTCCCCTTCGCCGACGCGGCCTTCGACACGGTCTGCACGGCGTTCGGCGCGATCCCGTTCGTGGCCGACTCGGCGGCGGTGATGCGCGAGGTGGCCCGGGTGCTGCGCCCCGGCGGGCGGTGGGTCTTCTCGGTCACCCACCCGATGCGCTGGATCTTCTACGACGACCCGGGCGAGGGCGGGCTGACCGCCGTCCACTCCTACTTCGACCGCTCCCCCTACGTGGAGCAGGACGAGGACGGCGTCGCCACCTACGTCGAGCAGCACCGCACCCTCGGCGACCGGATCCGGGAGCTGGTCGGTGCCGGGTTCCGCCTGATCGACCTGGTCGAACCGGAGTGGCCGGAGGGACACCAGGGGATCTGGGGCCAGTGGAGCCCGCTGCGTGGGCGGCTCTTCCCCGGCACCGCCATCTTCGTCACCGAGAAGCCCACGAGCTGACCAACCGTTCGACATCATGCTGCCGGTCGCCGAGATCGCCCCCTGACGCCGGCGGCCCGGTTTCCGCGCACCGGCGACGGGTACCCGGCGGGCATGGCCGACAGGGAGTTCCGCGAGGGCGACCACGTCTCCTGGGCCAGCCACAGCGGCCGGGCACACGGCGTGGTCAAGGAGAAGCTGGTCGACCGGACGCACGTGCGGGGGCACGCGGTGAACGCGTCCCCGGAGCACCCGCAGTACCGCATCCGCAACGACGACTCGGGCCGGGACGTCGCGCACAGGCCGGAGGCGTTGCGCCATGAAGAGCGATGAGCAGGGCCGGGACACCTACCGGGAGTTCACCGACGCGGTGAACATGAAGCCCGGCGAGCTGTCGAGGTGGCTGGAGACCGAGGAGTCCCAGCACGTCGGCTGGCGCCGGAAGGGTAAGCAGAGCGGCGAGACGGTCGGGCACGAGTCGGGCCGACGAATCGTCAACCTGCTGCGTCGCAAGCGCGCCGAGCTGTCGGAGGCCGACTTCCGACACATGCGCAAGGTCATCGGGTACGTCCGCCGGCACATGGCCCAGCGCCCGTCCGGGGACGTCCGCGACACGAGGTGGCGGTACTCCCTGATGAACTGGGGTCACGACCCGCTCAAGGCGCCGCTGCCGCCGCCCGGCGGCCCCTCCCGCCGCGCCCTGGAGCGGCACGGCACCCCGCCCGAGTCCCGCCGCGGCCCGGCCCGCTAGCCACGGCCCGGACCACGCCAGGGGTTCCGGGCAGCCCGGAACCCCACCCTCCGCCGATCATGGAGCCGAGGCACGTGATTGGTGACGATTGCGAGGTTCGGGCAGTGCCGAAAGTCCATGATCGACAGGGCGGCGGGGGCGCGCGACGTGGGGGCCGGCGTGGGGGCCGGGGGGGCGTCAGTGGCCGGCGCTGTTCCAGTCGCGGCCGTCGCCCACCGACACCTCCAGCGGCACCGAGAGTGGATACGCCCCGCCCATCTCCCGCCGCACCAGCGCCTCCAGCGCCTCCCGCTCCCCGGGTGCCACCTCGAAGACCAGTTCGTCGTGCACCTGCAACAGCATCCGCGAGCGCAGCCCGGCGTCCCGTAGCGCCGTGTCGACGTGCAGCATGGCGAGCTTGATGATGTCGGCCGCGGAACCCTGGATCGGGGCGTTGAGTGCCATCCGCTCGGCCATCTCCCGGCGCTGCCGGTTGTCGCTGACCAGGTCGGGCAGGTAGCGGCGACGGCCCAGCACGGTGGAGGTGTAGCCGTCCTGGCGGGCCTTGTCGACCACGGTGCGCAGGTAGTCGCGGACGCCACCGAACCCGGCGAAGTAGTTCTCCATCAGGCCCCGGGCCTCCTCGGCGGTGATCCCGAGCTGCTGGGCGAGACCGAACGCGCTGAGCCCGTACGCCAGGCCGTAGTTCATCGCCTTGATCTTGCGCCGCTGGTCGGCGGTGACCTCCTCGACCGGTACGCCGAACACCGACGAGGCGGTGGCCGCGTGGAAGTCGGCCCCGGAGTTGAACGCGTCGATCAACGCGTCGTCGGCGGAGAGGTGCGCCATGATCCGCATCTCGATCTGGCTGTAGTCGGCGGTGAGCAGGCAGTCGTACCCCTTTCCGACCACGAACGCCCGGCGGATCCGCCGCCCCTCCTCGGTGCGGATGGGGATGTTCTGGAGGTTCGGCTCGGTGGAGGAGAGCCGGCCGGTCGCGGCCACCGTCTGGTTGAAGGTGGTGTGGATCCGGTCGTCGTCGGAGACCGACTTGAGCAGGCCGTCGACGGTCGACTTGAGCTTGGCGACGTCCCGGTGCCGCAGCAGGTGCGCCAGGATCGGGTGCTGGGTCTGCGCGTGGAGCCACCCGAGGGCGTCCGCGTCGGTGGTGTAGCCGGTCTTGATCTTCTTCGTCTTGGGCAGGCCCAGCTCGCCGAAGAGGATCTCCTGGAGCTGCTTCGGCGAGCCGAGGTTGAACTCCCGCCCGATCTCGGCGTACGCGGCCTGCGCGGCCCCCTTCACCTCACCGGCGAAGTGCGCCTCCAGCTCGTGCAGGTAGTCGGTGTCGGCGGCGATGCCGATCCGCTCCATCGCGGCCAGCACCCGCATCAGCGGCAGCTCCACCCCGGCCATCAACCGGGCGGACTGCTCGCCGTCGCGGGACAGCTCGGCGTCGATCGCGTCGGCCAGGTCCAGGGTGGCCCGCGCCTGGAGCATGAGGTTCTGCTCGGCGGCCCCGTCGTCCCCGAAGCCGTCCAGGGTGAGCTGGCCGTTCTCCGGGGCGTCCACCCGCAGCTCCCGGTGCAGGTAGCGCAGCGCAAGGTCGGTGAGGTCGTACGAGCGCTGGTCGGGACGGGCCAGGTAGGCGGCGATCTGGGTGTCCCGGTGGATGCCGGCGAGTTCCCAGCCGTGCGCGGCGAAGGCCAGCACCGCCGGCTTGCTGTCGTGCAGCACCTTGGGCCGGGCGGCGTCACCGAGCCAGGCGGCCAGCGCCGACTCGTCGGCCGGGGTCAGGCGGGCCGGGTCGCACCAGGCCGCCGCGCCCGCCCCGGTGGCCAGGGCCAGGCCGACGACCGAGGCGGTGTGCCGGCGGTTCGGACCGGTGTCGAGCTTGACCGCCATCCCGACCGGGACGTCGGCCGACGCGTGGGCGTCCAGCCACGCCGCCAGGGCACCCGGCTCGGTGAGCAGCTCGCCGGTCAGCTCGAAGCCGGCCTCGGCCTCCGGCTCGACCGCTTCCAGGTACTGGTAGAGCCGGTCACGCAGGATGCGGAACTGGAGCGTGTCGAAGACCTGGTGCACGGCCTCCCGGTCCCAGCCGGTCCAGCGGGCGTCCTCGGGGCGCAGCGGCAGGTCGAGGTCGGCGACCAGGCAGTTGAGGTCGTAGTTGCGGAGCACGTCGGCGAGCCGCTCCCGCAGGTTGTCGCCGGCCTTGCCCTTGATCTGGTCGGCGTGCGCGACGACTCCCTCCACCCCGCCGTACAGGCTGATCCACTTGGCGGCGGTCTTCGGGCCGACGCCCGGGACGCCGGGGAGGTTGTCGCTGGTCTCGCCGACCAGTGCGGCGAGGTCGCGGTAGCGCTCGGGGCGGACGCCGTACTTCGCCTCGACCGCGTCGGCGTCCATCCGGGCCAGGTCGGAGACGCCCTTACGGGGGTAGAGCACGGTGATGTGGTCGTCGACGAGTTGGAAGGCGTCCCGGTCGCCGGTGGAGATCAGCACCGACATGCCCTGGTCACGGGCCTGACAGGCGAGGGTGGCGATGACGTCGTCGGCCTCGTACCCCTCCTTCTCCACCACCGGGACACGCAGCGCGGCGAGGACCTCCTTGACCAGGCTGACCTGGCCGGCGAAGTCGGCCGGGGTCTCGCTGCGACCGGCCTTGTACTCGGCGTACTTCTCGGTGCGGAAGGAACGACGGGAGACGTCGAAGGTGACCACGATGTGGGTGGGCTGCTCGTCGCGGAGCACGTTGATCAGCATCGAGGTGAAGCCGTAGACCGCGTTTGTCGGCTGCCCGGTCGAGGTGGAGAAGTTCTCCACCGGCAGGGCGAAGAAGGCCCGGTAGGCCAGGGAGTGGCCGTCGACGAGGAGCAGGCGCGGGGTCGTAGCTGTCACGGAGGCGACTCTAGCCCGTACCCCCGACAGCCCTCGGTGCGACCGGCCCACGCGGGATCCGGGTGTGACGGGAGTGGGTGCCGCGGCGGCCGGTTCCCGCCGCGGCACCCGCGTCACAGCACCCGGGCCAGGAAGTCCCGCGTGCGGTTGTGCCGGGGGTTGGCCAGCACCTCACGGGGCGGACCGGACTCCACCACCACGCCGTCGTCCATGAAGACCAGCGAGTCGCCGACCTCGCGGGCGAAGCCGATCTCGTGGGTCACCACGATCATCGTCATGCCGTCACGGGCGAGGTCCTTCATCACGTCCAGCACCTCACCGACCAGTTCCGGGTCGAGCGCGCTGGTCGGCTCGTCGAAGAGCATCAGCTTCGGCCGCATGGCCAGTGCCCGGGCGATCGCCACCCGCTGCTGCTGGCCGCCGGAGAGCTGACCCGGGTAGTTGCCGAGCTTGTCGCCCAGCCCGACCCGGTCCAGCAGGGCGGCGGCGCGCTCCCGGGCCGCCGCCTTCTTCTCCCGGCCCAACTGCACCGGGGCCTCGATGATGTTCTCCAGGACGGTCATGTGCGGGAAGAGGTTGAACCGCTGGAACACCATGCCGATGGCGCGGCGCTGGGCGGCGACCTCCTTCTCCCGCATCTCGTGCAGCTTTCCGCCCCGCTCCCGGTAGCCGATCAGCTCGCCGTCCACCCAGATCCGGCCGGCGTTGATCTTCTCCAGGTGGTTGATGCAGCGCAGGAAGGTGGACTTCCCGGAGCCGGACGGCCCGAGCAGGCAGCACACCTCACCCGACCGCACCTCCAGGTCGATGCCCTTGAGCACCTCGATCGACCCGAACGACTTGTGCACCTGCTCGGTCCGCACCATCAGGTCCGGCGCCCCGGCCGATGTCTTCGCGGTCGGCTCAGTCACCCTGCACCACCTCCCCGGTCCGGCCGCCGGTCTCGGCGGTCATCCCGCGCAGCGTGGTCTTCGCCCGGGCGCTGCGACCGACGCCCCGGGAGAAGTGCCGTTCCAGGTAGTACTGCCCGACCAGCAGCACGCTGGTGAGCAGCAGGTACCACAGGCACGCCGCGACGTACATCGGGAAGACCTGGAAGGTCCGGGTGCCGACGCCCTTGAGCTGGAAGAACAGCTCGGTGGAGACCGGCACGAACGCCACCAGCGAGGTGTCCTTCAGCATCGCGATGGTCTCGTTGCCGGTCGGCGGAATGATCACCCGCATCGCCTGCGGCAGCACGATCCGGCGCAGGATCTGCGAGCGGCGCAGGCCGAGCGCCTGGGCGGCCTCGGTCTGCCCCTCGTCGACGGACTGGATGCCGGCCCGGACGATCTCCGCCATGTACGCCGCCTCGGAGAGGCCGAGGGCGAGCATGCCGGCGACGAACCCGGTGAGGATGTCGACGGCGGAGAAGCCGAACAGCCGCGCCTCGAAGTCGTCCACGCCGAAGAGCGCGCCGAGCTGCCGGTCGAAGGGAAGCCCGACCTCGATCCGCGACCAGAGGATGCCCAGGTTGCCGAAGAGGATCGCCAGCACCAGCCGCGGCACCGCCCGGAAGAACCAGGTGTAGACCCAGGAGACGCCGCGCAGGATCGGGTTCTCCGAGAGCCGCATGATCGCGATGACGATGCCGAGCCCCACGCCGATCAGCATCGCGAGCACGGTCAGCGCGATGGTGCCCCGCAGCCCCTCCATGATCGGCGGACGGAACATCTCGTCGACCATGAACGACCAGTTGAACGCCTTGTTCGTCACCAGCAGGTGGACGAACATGGCGACCAGCACCCCGATGACGAAGACCGCGACCCACCGCCCGGGACGCCGCACGGGCACGGCGCGGATGGGTTCCGGCCGTGCCCGCTCGGATGGTTCCGTTCCGACCTTCATGCTCAGCTGGTCGGGTTCAGCGCCGAGGTGGTGATGCCGCCGCCCTCGACGCCCCACTTCTTCAGGGCCGCCTCGTACGTGCCGTCGGCGATGACCGCCTGCACGGCCTCCTTCAGCACCTCGGCGAAGGCCTGCTGCTGCTTGTTGACCGCGTAGCCGTAGGGCGCCGACTCGTAGATGTCCCCGACCAGCTGGAGCTGACCGTTGCTCTGCTTCACCGCGTACGCCACGGCGGGCGAGTCGGCGAGCATCGCGTCGTTCTTGCCGCTGACCACGGCGGCGGTCGCGTCGCTCTGCCCCTGGTACTGGTCGATGGTGATCGCCGGCTTGCCGGCGTCGGTGCACTTCTTCGAGCGCGCCTTCAGGTCGTCGACCTGGACCGCACCGGTCTGCACGGCGACCTTCTTGCCGCAGGCGTTCTCGATGTCGATCGTGGCGCCGGCCTTGGCCAGCCACTGGGTGCCGGCCGAGTAGTAGCTCACCATGTGCACGCTCTGCACCCGCTCGGCGTTGATGGTGAACGACGAGACACCGATCTCGTACTTGCCCGACGAGACGGCGGGCAGGATCGCGTCGAACGGGGCGGACTCGTACTCGGCCTTCAGGCCGAGCTTCTGGGCCACCGCGTTGAACAGGTCGATGTCGAAGCCGATCACCGTCTTGCCGTCGGTGTCGAGGTACTCCGCCGGGGCGTAGGTGGAGTCGGTGCCGACCTTGATCACGCCGTCGGCCTTGATCGCGTCCGGCACCTTGGCGGCCAGGGCCGCGTCGACCGACGAGGTGACCGAGGGGCCGGCACCGGGCTCGTTCCCCGTCTCCTCCTTCTCGCCACAGGCGGCGAGCGGAAGGGCGAGCAGCACCGCGCCGGTGGCGCCGAGCAGCGCACGGCGGCCTCCGTTGGTCCTGAACATGTGTGGGCTCCTTGGAATGAGGGGTGACGGGCCGGTCAGGCCACGCCGAGGTACGCCTCTTTGACGGCCGGGTCGTGCAGGAGTTCGGCGCCGGTGCCGCTCTTGACGATCCGGCCGGTCTCCAGCACGTACGCGCGGTGTGCCCGGGCCAGGGCCTGCTGCGCGTTCTGCTCCACGAGCAGGATGGTGGTGCCCTGCTGGTTGATCTCCGTGATGATCGAGAAGATCTGCTGGATCAGCATCGGGGCCAGACCCATCGACGGCTCGTCCAGCAGCAGCAGCTTCGGCCGGCTCATCAGCGCCCGCCCCACGGCCAGCATCTGCTGCTCACCGCCGGAGAGGGTGCCGCCGGCCTGCTTGCGCCGCTCGGCCAGGCGCGGGAACAACTCCAGCACCCGCTTCAGGTCCTGCGCGATCCCGGACCGGTCCCGGCGGGTGTACGCCCCCATGTCCAGGTTATCCAGCACCGTCATGCCCGGGAAGATGCCCCGGCCCTCCGGCGCCTGGCATAGGCCGCGTCGCACCCGCAGGTCGGCACGGAGCTTGGAGATGTCCTCGCCGTTGAACCGGATGCTCCCGGACGCGATCGGCCGGATGCCCGAGATGGCCCGCATGGTGGTCGTCTTGCCGGCGCCGTTGGCCCCGATCAGCGCGACGACCTCGCCCTCGTCGACGGTCAGGCTGATGCCGTGCAGCGCCTTGATCCGCCCGTAGAGCAGGCTCATGTCCTCGATCTCAAGCAGCATCGTCCGGTACCCCCAGGTACGCCGCGATCACCTTCGGGTTGTCCCGCACCTCGGCGGGGAGTCCCTCGGCGATCTTCTTCCCGAACTCCAGCACCACGATCCGGTCGGTGACCCCCATGACCAGGCGCATGTCGTGCTCGATCAGCAGGACGGTCACGCCCTGGTCCCGGATCTGCCGGATGAGCTGGAGCAGCTCCTCCTTCTCCGCCGGGTTGAACCCGGCGGCGGGCTCGTCCAGGCAGAGCAGCACCGGGTCGGTGGCCAGCGCCCGGGCGATCTCCAACCGCCGCTGCTCGCCGTAGGAGAGGTTGCGGGCGTACTCGTGCAGCCGGTGCGGGATGCCGACGAACTCCAGCAGCCGCTGGGCCTTCTCGCGTCCCTCACGCTCCTCCCGGCGGTGCCGGGGCAGCCGGAACAGCGCCGAGATCACGCTGGTCTTGTGGTGCGCGTCCGCCCCGACCTGCACGTTCTCCAGGGCGGTCATCTCCGGGAACAGGCGGATGTTCTGGAACGTCCGCGCCATGCCCATCTGGGTGATCTGGTGCCGCTTCTTGCCACTGATCTTCTCGCCCCGGAACCGGATCTGCCCCTCGGTGGGCTGGTAGATGCCGGTCATCGCGTTGAAGCAGGTGGTCTTGCCCGCGCCGTTCGGGCCGATCAGGCCGAGGATCTCACCCTTGTAGAGGGTGAAGTCGACCTTGTCCAGCGCCACCACGCCGCCGAAGCGGAGCGTGACGTTGTCGACCTCCAGCAGCGGCTCGCGGTTCTTCATCGTCTCGGCGGCCGGAGCGGTCGCCTGCGCCGGCACGACCGGCTTCTGCTCGGTCTCACTCACCGACGGTCACCTCCTTGCGGCGATCCTTGAACTCCGCCGCTCGTCGTCGGTTCGGGATCAGACCCTCCGGCCGGAAGATCATCATGATGACGAGGACCAGGCCGAAGAAGAGGAACCGGTACTCGTACAGCTCGACACCGAACAGCTCGATGCCCCGGAACCGCTCGATCATGTACGCGACCAGGCCGCCGCCGACGATGGCCCCGAAGATGTTGCCCGAGCCACCGAAGATCACCGCCGCCAGGATGATGATCGAGTTGAGCAGCTCGAAGTTCTGCGAGTTGACGAAGTTCTGCTTACCGGCGAACAGCGCCCCGGCCAGGCCGGCGATGGCCGCGCCCGCGGCGAACGCCCACAGCTTGAACTTGAACGTCGGCACACCCATCAGCTGGGCCGCGTCCTCGTCCTCCCGGATCGACACCCAGGCCCGGCCGACCCGGCTGCGCTCCAGGTTCCGCACCCCGATGACCACCAGGATGATCAGGGTCAGCACCAGCCAGTAGTACGGTCGCGCGTCCAGCACGCCGAAGAACGGCTTGCCGTCGGCGTACTTGCCGGGCGGGTGCGGGATCTGGTTGAAGCCCCGCTGCCCCTTGAGGAACTCCGAGCTGACCGCGGCGATCCGGATCATCTCCGCGAACCCGAGGGTCACGATCGCCAGGTAGTCGCCGCGCAGGCGCAGGGTGGGCGTACCGAGCATCACGCCGGAGAGCATGGTCAGCGCGATCGCGAGCGGCACCGCGAGCAGCCACGGCCAGAGGGTCTTCAGGTCGCTGGTCGGCGAGGTCAGCACCGCCACCGTGTACGCGCCGACGGCGAAGAAGCCGAAGTAACCGAGGTCCAGCAGGCCGGCGAAGCCGACCACGATGTTCAGACCGACGGCCAGCAGCACGTAGATCGAGACGGTGAAGAGCACCTGGGTGAAGTTCGAGCCCGTGGTCGGGATCGGCCCGAGGTACTGGTAGAACTCCTTGTTCGGCAACGCGTAGAAGAACACGATCACCGCGGCCAGGACCGCCCAGCGCACCCAGCGCGGCATGTCCCGCCAACGTTCCCCGGCCGCCTGACGGCCGGAGCGCACCCGCTCCAGTACGGTCGTCATGCCCGTGCCCTCCCCAGCGATTCACCCAGCAGGCCGGTCGGCCGGAACATCAGCAGCACCACCAGGACGGCGAACGCCGCGAAGTCCTTCCACTCCGAGCCGAACAGGCCCGAGGCGTAGTTCTCCACCACTCCCAGCAGCAGGCCACCGACGAGCGCGCCCCGCAGGTTGCCGATCCCGCCGAGCACGGCGGCGGTGAACGCCTTGAGCCCGAGGAGGAAGCCGACACTGTAGGTCAGGTTGCCGATCCGCACGTCGTAGAGCAGGCCGGCGACACCGGCCATCGCGCCGCCGACGATGAAGACCATCAGGATGATCCGGTCCTTGTTGACGCCCATCAGGGCGGCGGTGTTCGGATCCTGGGCCACCGCCCGGATGCCCCGGCCGATCCGGCTCCGGTTGATGAAGAAGTCGAGCGCGATCATCATGGCCAGCGCGGCGACGATCGTCAGGATCTGCACCTTGGTGATCGGCACGCCCGCGACGGAGAAGACCGTGTCGTTCGCGACGATGGTCGGGATGCCCTGCGGCAGCCGGCGGGTGTAGATGCCGAACGCCTCGGCGATGGCGATCGACGCGCCGATCGCGGTGATGAGGAAGGCCAGTGGCGGGGCGTTACGCTGACGCAGCGGCCGGTAGGCCACCCGCTCGATCACCGTAGCGGTCAGGGCGGACGCCGCCGCAGCCGCGAGCATCGCCACCAACAGATAGAATACGATCGATCCGAACCCGGTTACCACCGAGTCCTGGTCGAGGCCGAACGCACCCCACGTCCACAGTGCCGCGAAGGCGCCCGCGATGAACACCTCGGAGTGGGCGAAGTTGATGAGTCTCAGCACGCCGTACACCAGCGTGTACCCCAGCGCGACCAGGGCGTAGATAGCGCCCTGCGTCAGGCCGGTCGTCGTGAGTTCCCCGAAGTTGGAGAACAGGCCGTCGAAGTCCAAGGGAGGGACGCTCCATCAGGTCTGGAAAGAGTTCGGGTGCGGCCGGGAGCGAGCTCCCGGCCGCACCCGCGATCACGAATTCAACCGCTTCAGCAGCGACCGGCCGTCAGGACTTCGGGATCTCCTGGTCCGGGACGACCTTGCCGCCCGTGACCTTGAACGCCCAGACCTTGACCTGCGCCGGGTCCAGCTCGCCGCCCTCGACGAACTTGTAGGTC
This sequence comes from Micromonospora sagamiensis, assembly GCF_014680085.1. Lineage (NCBI taxonomy): Bacteria > Bacillati > Actinomycetota > Actinomycetes > Micromonosporales > Micromonosporaceae > Micromonospora > Micromonospora sagamiensis. Next base: position 772,076 of record NZ_AP023438.1, read on the forward strand.
GCCGCGACACCCTCGCCGCTGTAGCCCTTCACGAACTCGAGCAGCGCCGGACGGGTCGTCTTGCCCGCCTTGATCCCGGCGAGCAGGATGTTCGCCGCGTCGTACGCGGTGTCGCTGTAGGTGCCCGGCTCGGCACCGGTCAGCGCCTTGTACTCCTGGGCGAAGGTGCCCCGCGCCTCGGTGGCCGGCTGGCACGGGCAGGTGAGGATGGTGCCCTCGGCAGCGGCCTGACCGGCGGAGGTGATGTAGGCGGCGTCGTTCACGCCGTCGCCGGCCACCAGCGGCGCGGTGACCCCGGCAGCGGTGAGCTGCTTACGGATCAGGCCGGCCTCCTGGTAGTAGCCACCGTAGAAGATCGCCTTCACCCCGGCGGCCTTGACCTTGGTGACCACGGCGGAGAAGTCCGTCTGCTTGCCCTCGCCCTGGACCTTGTCCGAGCCCACGACCACCGGGCCGAGGACCTTCTTGACCTCGTCGGCCAGGCCCGCGCCGTACGCCGACTGGTCGTCGATGACGTAGACCTTGTCGGCCTTCATCACGTTCTTGATGTAGTTGCCGGCCGCCGGGCCCTGGCTGAAGTCGTTGCCGACCGCGCGGAAGAAGGTCTTCCACTTCTGGTCGGCGAGGCTCGGCCGGGTGGCGGACGGGGTGATGGTGACCAGGCCGGCCTCGTTGAACAGCGGGCCCGCGGCCTCGGACTCACCCGAGTAGGCCGGCCCGACGATGCCGAGGAGCTTCGTGTCGTCGATGGCCTTCTGCGCCAGACCGGGCGCCTGGTCCGGGCTGCCCTGGGAGTCGAGGGGAACCAGCTCGACCTTGCAGTCGGGGTTCGCCTTGTTGTACTGCTCGACCGCCAGCTTCACGCCGTTGTTCTCGTTGATACCGAGAGCGGCGGAGCTACCGGTCAGTGCGCCGAAGAACGCGATCTTGTTGCCGCACGCGTCCCCACCGGACGCGGTGTCGTCGCTGCCGCTGGAGCACGCGGTGCCACCCGCGACGAGCGCCATCATGGCCACGCCGCCGATCACGCGTGCGAGCTTCTGCCTCAAGGCCCGAACCCTCCTCCGTCCCATGGCCCGAACCACCCGCTTCAAACTGGCTCTTGCGGGGGCGGACGAACCAGACCGTCGTCGCCGGTCTGGGGCGGGACGTTATCCCACGCTGAGCTGTGACGTAAGACCCGGCAGTTGTCGTTGACCGAACCGTTACAGACCGTGGTAAATCAAAGACGGTGACTGTAAGAGTGGGCGATTCACCGTACCGGCCAGCCGCCCGACCCGTGTGCCGACCGGACCACCCGCCCGCGGAGCTACCGGCCGACGTCCTGGACCCGGACCGACCAGACCCGGGACGACGCACCGTCGTCGGTCACCAGGACGAGCCGGTCGCCGGCACCCGCCACGGCCACCGCCGAATCGCCACCGTCGGGCACCGCCGCCGGCATCCCCACCGGCCGCCACGAACCCCCCGCGTCCGGCGAGTGCCACATCCCGTACCCGCCACCGTCCCCGGCCACCGCGACCACCTGCGCCCCGACCACGGCCAGCCCGTCCACCCACGGCACCCCGGGCCCCGCCGCCGCGCCGAACGCACCCGCCTCGCGCCAGTCCGTCCCGTCCCACCGCCAGGCGCCGAACCCGTCACCCCGCGACCCGACCACCAGCACGGTCGACCCCACCCGGGCCACCCGCTGCGCCTGCCCCTTGCCGGAGGTCGCCGGCAGCATCCACCGGCGCCACGTCACCGCGTCGCCGGACGTCCAGGCCACCGGCAGGAGGGAACCGCCACCGGCAGGCAGGAGGGAACCGGCGACGAACCAACCGGCGGACGGGCCGGCCACCGCGTCGTGGGCGGAGGTACGGCCCCGGCCGTCCCCGGCCAGCTCGGCCACCCCTTCCCGCAGCTCGAACCGGACCGCGTCGGCCGACGCCCAGACCGCCGCGCCGTCCCGGCGGCTGCCCGCGATCAGCCAACCCGCCGGGCCCGCCGTGATCCGGGCCACGTTCACCGCGCGCGGCCCGCCGAACAACTCGAACGGGGCGGCGGTCTCGGTCAGTGACCCGTCCGGCAGCTGCCGCCAGGTGCTCGTCCGCGGATTGCCGTGCGCGCCGCCGCTCTTCGCCCCCAGCAGCGCGATGCGGTCGTCGCGGCAGGCCACCGAGTACAGCACGTGCTGCCGGCCGTAATGTGACTGCGGCAGCATCCGCAGCGCCGTCCAGAGCAGACCGTCCGGACTGGACCAGGCCACCGGCCGGGTGTCACCGGCCGCGTCGGCGACCGCACCCACCACGTACCACCGGCCGGCGCAGGCCACCACGTCGCGGACCAGCAGCCGACCGGGCGACCCCGGCGGCGTGGGCAGGTTCAGCGACTGCCAGGCCAGCGCCAGCGGCCGGACGGCGGCGTCGTCGTCCGTGCCCCGGCCCGGTGCCCGCCCGCAGCCGGACAGCAGCACGGCGACCAGAGCGAACAGCGCCACCACGCGCCGACGAGACATGGACGAGATGCTATCGGTCCCGGCCCCGACCGGGTGGCCCCGACAGCGTCGCGGTCACGACGCCGACGGCGCCACCTCACCGCCGGAGGTCTCCGCCAGGATCCGCTCGGCGACCTCCTTCATGGTCATCCGGTGGTCCATCGCCGTCCGCTGGATCCACTTGAAGGCCTGCGGCTCGGTCATGTTGTACGTGGTCATCAGCGCACCCTTGGCACGCTCCACCGTCTTGCGGATCTCCAGGCGGTCGGTCAGCCCGGCGACCTCGGCCTCCAGCGCGGCGATCTCCGAGTAGCGGGAGAGGGCGATCTCCACCGCCGGCACCAGGTCGCTCTTCTGGAAGGGCTTCACCAGGTACGCCATCGCGCCGGCCGCCCGCGCCCGCTCGACCAGGTCCCGCTGGCTGAACGCGGTCAGGATGATCACCGGAGCGATCCGGGCCCCGGCGATCCGCTCGGCCGCGGCCAGGCCGTCCATGATCGGCATCTTGATGTCGAGGATGACGAGGTCGGGCTTGAGCTCCTCGGCGAGCCGGACGGCGGTCTCGCCGTCGCCGGCCTCCCCCACCACCTCGTAGCCCTCCTCGACGAGCATCTCGGCCAGGTCGAGCCGGATCAGCGCCTCATCCTCCGCGATCAACACGCGCCTGCGCTCGGCATCCGTCTGCGTCTCGGCCACCAGCCCAACTCCCACCGTCGATCATCAAACCGCTACCCACCCATGTTCTCGCAGAAGCCTAGTCCGGTACAGTTAGGCCCACCCGCCGGGATGGTGGAACGGCATACACGGAAGTCTCAAACACTTCTGCCCGAAAGGGCTTGCGGGTTCGAATCCCGCTCCCGGCACTTTTGTCATACAGGCGTTCGATGATGACGCCATGCCCGCTCCCGACGTCCGCGACCGGCGGCTCTACCTGTCCGGCCATACGGTCGCCGAGGCCGCACGTGCCGTCGGCCTTCCTTACACGACCGTTACGGAGCTCACTGGCCGTGTCTGCTGCCGCAGCACGGGCCGGGTCGCAAGCACGAGCGGCCGATCGCGCTCGCCGACTGGCAGCGGGAGATCGTCGCGGCCCACCCCGGAGACTTCGGGCCTCTGCCGGCACGCGCTCGACCTGCTCGGGGTGTCCTGGCGGATGAACCGCCGCAACTCGCTGTCCGTGGCGCGGCGGGAGGCGGTCGCCCTGCTCGACCGGTACGTCGGCCCGAAGTCCTGACCGGGGCGGCCCGCCGACCGGCCAGGGCGGCGCGCACCCCGCTTCCGCAGAGCCACAGCTGTCAGCAGAGGTCCAGCCGGCCGCGCAGGAACCGGCGCTCGGCGTCGGTGGGGGCCAGGTCGAGCGCCGTCCGGTAAACGTCCGCCGCCTCCACGGTCCGGCCGGCGCGGCGCAGCAGGTCGGCGCGGGTGGCGTGCAGCAGGTGGTAACCGTCGAGCTGCCCGGTGGAGGCGATCGCGTCGACCAGGGGCAGGGCCGCCTCCGGCCCGTCGGCCATGCCGACCGCGACCGCCCGGTTCAGGTCCACGATCACGCTCGGGGCGACGCGGGCGAGGTGGTCGTACAGCCCGACGATCTGCGGCCAGTCGGTGTCGGCCGCGACCGGCGCGGTGGCGTGGCACGCCGCGATGGCCGCCTGGAGCTGGAACGGCCCGGCGCGCCGGTGGCGCAGGGCGCGTTCGCAGAGGGCGGCGCCCTCGGCGATCCGGTCCCGGTCCCAGCGCGAGCGGTCCTGGTCGGCCAGGGTGACCAGGTCACCGGCGGCATCGGTACGGGTATCCCGCCGGGCGTCGTGCAGCAGCATCAGGGCGAGCAGGCCGAGGGCCTCGGGTTCGTCGGGCAGCGCGGCGGTCAGCACCCGGGCGAGCCGGATGGCCTCCCGACTCAGCCGGGCCTTCTCCGGGTCGCCGTAGCCGGCGTTGAACAGCAGGTAGAGCACGTGGAGGACGGCAGGAAGCCGATCCGGGAGCAGGTGCGCCGGCGGCACCCGGAACGGTACGCGGGCGTGGGCGATCTTCTGTTTGGCGCGGAAGAGGCGCTGGCCCATGGTGCGTTCCGACACCAGGAACGCCCGGGCTATCTCGGCGGTGCTCATGCCGGTCAGGCTGCGCAGGGTCAGCGCCACCTGGGCGTCGAGGTTCAGCGCCGGGTGGCAGCAGGTGAAGACGAGTTCCAGGCGTTCGTCCGGGATGTCGCTGTCGCTGTGGTAGGGCGGCGGCTCCGGGCCGGTCGCGGCCATCTCCCGTAGCTTCGCGGCCTCGGTCGACGCGCGGCGCATCCGGTCGATCGCGCGGTGCCGGGCGGCGGTGGTCAGCCAGGCCAGCGGCTGGTCGGGTACGCCGGATTCCGGCCATTTCCGCAGGGCCTGGGTGAACGCGTCCTGGGCGCACTCCTCGGCCAGGTGCCAGTCGCCGCCGGTGAGCCGGATCATGGTGGCCACGATCCGGCTCCACGCGTCGGCGTAGATCCCGGCGATGCGTTCGGTCAACTCAGCCGGCACCGGCGTCGTCCGTTTCCGTGCTCAGTCCTCGTCGTCAGGCCAGAACGGGCGGAGTTCGATCTTCCCTGCCCAGGCCATCGGGTGCCGGGACGCCACCTCGACGGCCTCGTCGAGGTCGGCGCACTCGATGATGTCGAAGCCGGCGATCTGGTCCTTGGTCTCGGCGTACGGGCCGTCGGTCAGCAGCACCTGGCGGTCGCGGACCCGGACGGTGGTGGCGTCGCTGGCCGGTCGGGTCCGGCTGCCCATCAGCCGGACACCCTTGCCGTCCATCTCGGCGACCCAGTCCTCGACGTCCGGGGCAGCGTCGTCCGGGCCGGGCTGGTGGTCCGGGTCGGTGCAGACCAGCATCAGGTACCTCATCGGGCGGCCCTCCTCGCGGTGCCGGTGGTGCTCGTGGTGACCGGGTCCATGGTCGTGCTCCTCTCGGTGTTCGTCGGCGCGGGTGACGATCGGGGTTCGCCGGTCCGGGTCGACGAGGGTCTCGTCACCTGAGTGACGAACGGGAGGGGCGTTCCACTACCACCGCCGCTTCAGAATTTTAGGCCGTCGACCGAGTCGAACGCCTGGGCGAGGTCGGCGCGCAGGTCGTCCGGGTCCTCCAGGCCGACGGAGACGCGCAGCAGTCCGGCGGCCGGGCGGGCGTCCCCCGTGACGGGTCGGTGGGTCAGCGACGCCGGGTGCTGGATCAGGGTGTCCACGCCACCGAGCGAGACGGCGTGGGTGATCAGCCGGCAGGCTCCGGCGACGGCGGAGGCGACGGGTGCGCCACCGCGTACCTCGAAGGCGAGCAGGCTGCCGGTGCCGTACATCTGGCGGCCGACCAGCCCGGCGGGGTCGGCCACGCTGGGGTGGTGCACCCGGGCGACAGCCGGGTGGCCGGCCAGCCAGGCGGCGAGTTTCTCCGCGCCGGCCTGCTGGGCCCGGACCCGCAACGGGAGGGTCTGGAGGCCACGGTGCAGCAGGTACGCGCCGAGCGGGTGGAGGATCGCGCCGGTGAGGGCCCGGACCTGGCGCAGCCGGGCGGCCCAGGTGCGGTCGCAGGCGACGACCCCGGCGAGGACGTCGCCGTGGCCGCCGATGCTCTTGGTGGCGCTGTGCAGCACGAGGGTGGCGCCGTGCCGGGCCGGTCGTTGGAGGACGGGCGTGGCGACGGTGTTGTCCACCAGCAGCGGGACGTCACCGGCGGCGCTGGCGAGGGCGGTCAGGTCGACGAGGTCGAGGGTGGGGTTGGCGGGGGTCTCGACGACGACCAGGGCGGTGTCGGGGCGTACGGCGGCGGCGACCTCGTCGGGCCGGGCCCAGGTGACCTCGGTGCCGAGCAGCCCGGTGGCGAGCACGTGGTCGGTGCCGCCGTAGAGCGGGCGGACGGCGACGACGTGCCGGTTCCCGTCACGGGTGGCGGCGAGGAGTGCCGCGGTCACGGCGGCCATGCCGCTGGCGAAGGCGACGGCGTCGGTGGTGCCCTCCAGTTCGGCCAGGGCGGTCTCGAAGCGGGCGACGGTGGGGTTCCAGAGGCGCTGGTAGACGGCGTTGCCGCCGGCCGGCAGCGAGCCGCCGGTGGCGAGGGTCTCGTACGCGTCACCGCCCTGTTCCACCGAGGGCAGCGGGTTGGTGGTGGAGAGGTCGATGGGCGGAACGTGGACGCCGAGGCCGGCGAGGTCGTCGCGGCCGGCGTGCACGGCCCGGGTGTCCAGGGCGGTCATGGCGGAAGCCTCGAACATCATGGCGATGCGGAGCAAGTGATCCGCAGAAGATTCTGTGTCGCTGCTTGAGCATCGACGGATCTTCGGTGGATCATGGGTGGATGGCAGTCGCACCGAATGATGTACGGCGGTTCGCCGCCCTGGACGACACCGACCGGGCGATCCTCGCCGTGCTCGCCGGGGACGGGCGGATTCCGAACAACGCGCTCGCCGAACGGGTGGGGGTGGCACCGTCGACATGCCTGAGCCGGGTCCGGGCGTTGCGCGAGTGCGGGGCGATCCGGGGGTTCCACGCGGACGTCGATCCGACGGCGGTGGGCCTGCCGTTGCAGGCGCTGGTGTCGGTGCGGTTGACCGCGCACGAGCGGGCCGCGGTGGACGCGTTCCGGGCCCGGTCGGTGCGGCTGCCGGGGGTGGTCTCGGTGTTCCACGTGGCGGGGGCGGACGACTACGTGCTGCACGTGCGGGCGGCGTCCGGGGACGCGCTGCGGGACTTCGTGCTGGATCACCTGGCGGTCGATCCGGCGGTGCACCACACCCAGACGAGCCTCATCTTCGAACAGGTCCGGGGCCTGGGCTGACGGACCGGGCTGACGGACTGGGCCGGGCCAGGCCGGACGGGCTGGGCTGGGCTGGGCTGGGCTGGGCTGGGTGGTAGCAGGGGACCCCTGTTCGACAAAAAGCGGTAACAGGGGGCCCCTGCTGGAACAAGGCGGGGGTGGGCCGGGTTGGTCAGGCGTGTGATCGACGTACCGTTGTCTGTTCTTGATCTTGCTCCGGTCGCCGCCGGGACGTCCGCCGGGGCGGCGCTGGCGCACACCACCGAGCTGGCCCGGCGCACCGAGGAGCTGGGCTACCACCGGTTCTGGGTGGCCGAGCACCACAACATGCCCGCGATCGCGAGTTCCGCGCCGGCCGTGCTCATCGCCCACCTGGCCGCGCACACCTCGACGATCCGGCTGGGCTCGGGCGGGGTGATGCTGCCCAACCACGCGCCCCTGGTGGTGGCCGAGCAGTTCGGCACCCTGGAGGCGCTGCACCCGGGCCGGATCGACCTGGGGATCGGCCGGGCGCCGGGCACCGACCAGGTGACCGCGCTGGCGTTGCGGCGGACCGTGGAGGGACTGTCGGCGGAGGGGTTCCCCCGGGAACTGGCCGACCTGATGAACTACTTCAGCGGGGAGCGGCCGGGGCCGATCGTGGCGACGCCGGGGCGGGGTGAGCGGCCGGCGATCTGGCTACTGGGGTCGAGCGGGTTCAGCGCGCAGCTGGCCGGGGCGCTCGGTCTGCCGTTCTCGTTCGCGCACCACTTCAGCGCGGCGAACACCGAGCCGGCCCTGGCGCTGTACCGGCGCAGCTTCCGGCCGTCGCAGTGGCTGGAGCGGCCGTACGCGATGGTGGCGGCGAACGCGGTCTGCGCGGAGACCGACGAGCGGGCGCGGTGGCTGGCCGCACCGGCGGCCCTGTCGTTCCTGCGGTTGCGCTCGGGCCGGCCGGAGCCACTGGCCACCCCGGAGGAGGCGGCGGCGTACCCGTACACGGAGCTGGAGCGCCAGTTCGTGGCGCAGCGCGGGGAGGGCCAGCTGATGGGCTCGCCGGAGACGGTGCGTCGGCAGCTCGACGGGCTGCTGGAGCGGACCCGGGCCGACGAGCTGATGTTGACCACCCTGGTGTACGACGTGGCCGACCGGGTGCGGTCGTTCGAGCTGATCGCGGAGCGGGTGGCCGGCGGCCTGCGGCGCGCGGGCTGATCCGTGCCCGGCGGCCTGCGGCGCGTGCGGGTTGATCCGTGCCGGAGGTGGGTCCCGCCGGTCGGGCGGGACCCACCGGGGCGGGTCAGCGTAGGTAGATGTTCGGGGTGGGCGGGGTGGTCATGCCGTCGCCGATGAAGAAGCTCGGGTGCGGCGGCTGGTTGTAGGCGGTGTTCTGCCAGGCGACGGCGGTCCGGTACTGCGGGTCGTGCATCAGGGTGTGGATCCGGGTGCCCGTCGGCGTCGGCGTGCTGTGGATGCGCAGCGCGGTGTTGTCGCTGGTGCGCCAGATCACCTCTTCGCGCCAGTCGCCGAGGAGGTCGCCGGAGAGCGCCGGGGTGGACTTGGTGCCGTTGTTCGAGGACACGCCGCTGCCGGTGAGCAGGCGGGTGTCGCCGCTGGTGCCGTACTTGTCGATCCGGGTGCCGTCGAGGAGTTCCCGGACCGGGTCCCCGTCCCACCAGGCGAGGAAGTTCGCCGACGACGGCTTGCGGCCGACGTTCTGACCCCGGGTGTTGGCAGCGTTGGAGACCGCCGACGACCAGGATTCCGCGCCGGGGCTGCCGGCCCAGATGTCGGCGGAGACGCCCCGGCCGTTGTCTCCGGAGGCGGGGGTGGACCAGATGATCTGGCCGGTGCGGGCGTCGGCGAACCAGGAGCTGGGCTTGCTGGCGTCCTCGCTGACCTTGAAGGTCTCCAGTCCGGGACGGGTGGGGTCGAGGTCGCCGACGTGCAGGGCGTCACCGTGGCCGTAACCGGTGGAGTAGAGCAGCCGGCCGTTGTCGTCGATGGTGGCGGCGCCGTAGACGATCTCCTGGCGGCCGTCGGCGTCGACGTCGGCGACGGAGAGGTTGTGGTTGCCCTGTCCGTAGGCGGCGCCGTTGCCGCTGGCGTTCGAGTCGAAGGTCCACCGCTTCGTCAGGGTGCCGTCGCGGAAGTCCCAGGCGGCGATGACCGCGCGGGTGTAGTAGCCACGGGCCATGATCAGGGACGGGCGCTGGCCGTCGAGGTAGGCGGTGGCGGCGAGGAACCGGTCGACGCGGTTGCCGTAGCTGTCGCCCCAGGAGGAGACGGTGCCGCGCGGCGGGTCGTAGTTGACGGTGGAGAGGGTCGCGCCGGTGCGGCCGTCGAACATGGTGAGGTACTCCGGGCCGGCGAGGACGTAACCACTGGAGTTGCGATGGTCGGCGGAGGCGGATCCGATCACCTGGCCGGTGCCGGAGCGGGTGCCGTCGGCGGTCTTCATGGCGACCTCGGCATCCCCGTCGCCGTCGTAGTCGTACACCTGGAACTGGGTGTAGTGGGCACCGGCACGGATGTTACGGCCGAGGTCGATGCGCCACAGCCGCGTGCCGGTGAGGGTGTACGCGTCGACGTACACGTTGCCGGTGTAGCCGGACTGTGAGTTGTCCTTGGCGTTGGACGGGTCCCACTTGAGCACGATCTCGTAGTCGCCGTCGCCGTCGAGGTCGCCGACGGAGGCGTCGTTGGCGACGTACGTGTAGACCTCGCCGGTCCCGGTGGTGCCGCCGGGCGGGGCCTGGATCGGCACGTCGAGGTGACCGTTGGCGAAGGTGAGGGCGGGCGCGGAGGCGGGCTGTTCGACGCCGCCGACGACGGCCCGGACGGTGTAACGGGCACCGGCGGGGGCACCGGCGTCGAGGTGGTTGGTGGCACCGGTGATCGGGGTGGTGGTGATCCGGGTGCCGTCCCGGTAGAGATGGAACGCCACGCCGCTGGTCTCGGTGCCGAGCAGTCGCCAGGAGACCAGGTTGCCGGTGCCGGACCGGACGCTGATCAGGCCCCGGTCGAGCTTCTCCACCTGCTTCGCCCCGGGCGGGGGCGTCGTGGGCGGGGGTGTGGTGGGCGGGGCGGTGGTGGCGGGCGCGGTGGTCGGGGTGGTACTTCCGGTGCAGGTGGTGCCGTTGAGGGCGAAGCTGGTCGGCGCCGGGTTGCGGGTGCCGTCCCAGCTGCCGTTGAAGCCGAACGAGACGGTGCCGCCGGTGCCGATCACGGCGTTGTAGTCGACGTTGCGGGCGGTGACCTGGGCGCCGGCCTGGCTGACGACGGCGCTCCAGGCGCTGGTGACCTGCTGTCCGGCGTCGTAGGACCAGGTCAGGGTCCAGCCGGTGACCGGGTCGCCGAGGTTGGTCACGTCGACGGTGGCGCCGAACCCGCCGGGCCACTCGTTGACGAGGCGGTAGTCGACACGGCAGCCGAGGGCGGCGGCCGAGGCGACCACGGTGGTCAGGCCGCCGGCGACGAGGGCACCGGCGACGGTGGCGGCGAGGAGGGCGGTGCGGGATGTCCGGGTACGCATGCGCGGGCCTCCGGGGAGGTCGGGGCACACGGCGACGTCGCCGTCGACCTTGCCCGGTCGACGGGGCGGCCCGCCGTGCTGCTGGTCCGGCACGGGCGGACCCGGGCCGGCGAAGAGGGCTCCGCGCACCGTGCAGGATAGGAGACCTTATTCCGGGACACAACACCCACTGCCCCAGCTCGGGCAAGATGCCCGAAACACGATCTTCACACCGGCTTCACCCACCGGTGGCGGGGGTCGCCTAACGTGGGTTCCGGTGGTGGTAGGGCATCCCCGGTCGGGACGGGTCGGGGGTGCTGCGGTGTGGTGCACCGGGCCGGAGCTGTGCGGATTCCGCGGCTTCGGCCCGGTGCCTGCCGTTGGGGCACGTCACACCTCCTTGCCTCGGGTACGGATTGTTGGTCGACTCGTCGGGTGGCAGCTCACATGGACCCCGAGGAGTTCCGCCGCGCCGGTCACGCGGTGGTGGACTGGATCGCCGACTACTGGTCGACGCTCGACGCGCGCCCCGTGACGTCGCAGGACCCGCCGGGGACGGTCGCCGCCGCGCTGCCCGCCGGCCCGCCGACGGCCGGCGAGCCGATCGAGGCGGTGCTCGCCGATCTCGACTCGGTGGTCACCCCGGGGCTCACCCACTGGCAGCATCCCGGGTTCTTCGCCTACTTCCCCGCCAACACCAGCGGCCCGAGCGTCCTCGGCGACCTGGTCAGCTCGGGGCTCGGCGTGCAGGGCATGCTCTGGGCCACCGGGCCGGCCTGCACCGAGTTGGAGACGAGGATGCTCGACTGGCTGGCGGGGCTGCTCGACCTGCCGGAGCGGTTCCACTCGTCCGGGCGGGGCGGCGGGGTGATCCAGGACTCGGCCTCCTCGGCGGCCCTGGTGGCCACCCTGACGGCCCTGCACCGGGCCAGCGGGGGCCGGTGGCGCGGCGTGGGCGTCGACCGCCGCTACCGCGCCTACACCTCCACCCAGGGCCACTCCTCGATCGAGAAGGCGGCCCGGATCGCCGGCCTGGGCGACGAGGGGGTGCGCCCGATCGAGGTGGACCCGGAAACCCAGGCCATGCGCCCGGCGGCGCTGCGGGCCGCGATCGAGGCCGACCTGGCTGCCGGCGAGGTGCCCGCGATCGTGGTGGCGACGATCGGGACCACCTCCACCAGCGCCGTGGATCCGCTGCGGGAGATCGGCGCGATCTGCGCCGAGTACGGCGTCTGGCTGCACGTGGACGCGGCGTACGCGGGAGCGGCGGCGGTCTGCCCCGAGCTGCGCTGGTCGCACGCGGGCCTGGAGTACGCCGACTCGTACTGCTTCGACCCGCACAAGTGGCTGCTCACCGGCTTCGACTGCGACGCGTTCTGGGTGGCCGACGCGGCGGAGCTGGTCGAGGCGCTGACCGTCCTGCCGGAGTACCTGCGCAACGCGGCCACCGAGTCCGGAGCGGTGATCGACTACCGGGACTGGCAGGTGCCGCTGGGTCGCCGGTTCCGGGCGTTGAAGCTCTGGTTCGTGCTCCGCTGGTACGGCGTCGAGGGACTGCGGGCGCACATCCGCTCCGGGGTGGCCCTGGCCGCCCGGTTCGCCGACCGGATCCGCGCCGACGACCGGTTCGAGCTGACCGCCCCGCATCCGTTCTCGCTTGTCTGCTTCCGGCTGCGGGCCGGGGACGAGCCGAGCGCCGCGCTGCTGGAGCGGGTCAACGCCACCGGCCGGGTGTACCTGACGCACACCCGGGTCGGGGGCCGGTACACGTTGCGCCTCGCGGTCGGCTCCCCGCAGACCCGCGACGAGCACGTCGACGAGGCGTGGGAACTGCTGCGCACCACGGCGGACGGTCTACTCCCCGAGGACGACCGCCCGACGCGCTGACCCCGGCGACCACGCGACCCGAGGCGTTCCCGACCGGGTCAGCGCTCGGCGACGACCAGGGGCTGCGCCGCGGCGTCGGCCGCAGCGGGCTCCGAACCGGTGGCGGCCGCAGCGGGCTCCGAGCCGGTGGCGGCCGCAGCGGGCTCCGAACCGGGCTCCGACCCGGTGGCGGCCCGGGCGGATCGCGCGGCGGACCGGGTCCGCCGCAGCACGCGGACCGCCAGGACGAGGGCGGTCAGCCAGCCGAGGCCGAGGAGCACGTAGACGGCGACCGGGGCCGGCCCGTCCAGACCGGCGGCGCGGACCAGGCTGCGGGCGTTGGTCAGCACGATCACCCCGCCGACGGCCGCACCGAGCAGTTGGGCCGGGACGATGCGGACCAGCCAGGCGGCCACCGGGGCGGCGATCAGCCCGCCGGCCAGCAGGGCTGCCACGATCGGCAGCACGAAGCCCTCCGAGCCGAGGCCGATCAGGAAGCCGACGCTGGCGGCGCTGGCGACGACGAACTCGGAGGTGTCCACCGAGCCGATCACCTTGCGGGGTTCCATCCGTCCGGAGACCAGCAGCGCCGGAGTGGCGACCGGGCCCCATCCCCCGCCCCCGGTGGCGTCGACGAAGCCGGCGACCAGGCCGAGCGGACCGAGGAACCGGCCGCGCAGCCGACCCGCCTGCGGGTTCGTGCGCAGCGGTCGGGAGAAACGCACCAGCAGGTACGCGCCGAGGGTGAAGAGGATGCCGGCCATCCAGGGGGCGGCGGACGTGGTGGAGAGGGAGCTGAGCAGGGTGGCCCCGGCGAAGGCTCCGATCGCGCCGGGCAGGGCGATCCGGCTGACCACCCGCCAGTCGACGTTGCCGAACCGCCAGTGCGCCGCCCCGGCGGCGAGGGTGGTGCCGATCTCGGCGAGGTGCACCGAGGCGGACGCGGCGGCGGGGGCGACCCCGGCCAGGAGCAGCAGTGTCGAGGAGGTCAGCCCGTAGGCCATGCCGAGCGAGCCGTCCACCAGTTGGGCGGCGAGGCCGACCAACGCCAGTACCAACAGCTTGCGCACCGCACCCTCCCAAGCTTTTAGGTATCCCCTATCGGCTTGGTCGACAATGCGGCACGTAGCGGCCCCGGGTCAAGTGCTGTTTGCGGAGTGGGACAGGACGGGCCGTACGACGGGTGCCGGGTCAGCTCCAGGCGCGGGGGTCGGCGGCGAGTTGGTTGACCCGCTCGGGCAGGGTCCCGGAGGCCACGTCGGCGACGGTGACCAGTTCGAGGATCTCCCGCTCGCTGGCCCGCAGGGCGATCCACACCTCCTGCAACGACCGCGCCGCCCCGTGGTACCCGACCTGCTCCGGACGGTGCCCCCGGACGTGCGCGAGCGGGCCGTCGATCACCCGGATCACCTCGGCGAGCGAGATCTCGGCGGCCGGGCGGGCCAGCCAGTAGCCGCCCTCGGGGCCACGCTGGGCGTGCACGATGCCACCCCGGCGCAGTTGCAGCAGGATGCTCTCCAGGAACTTCGGTGGGATGTCCTGCGCCCGGGCGATCTGCTCGGCGGTGACCGGGCGGGTCCGTCCGGGTCCGTCACCGGCGACCGCCGCGAGTTCGGCGGTCGCCCGCAACGCATAGTCGACCCGGGCGGAGAGGCGCATGTCAGAGAGGTTACCGGCCAGTCGGACCGGCTCGCCGATCGCCCCGGCAGGTCATCCCTCGACCCGGCGCAGCAGCCCCTCCTGCACGGCGCTGGCGATGTGCCCGCCGTCGGTGGTGAACATCCGTCCGGTGGCGAGCCCTCGGCCGCCCGAGGCCGAGGGGCTCCAGCAGTCGTAGAGGAACCACTCGTCGGCCCGGAACGGGCGGTGGAACCAGAGCGCGTGGTCGAGGCTGGCCCCGACCACGCCGCCGGGCCCCCAGACCTCGCCGTGCACCGACAGCACCGAGTCGAGCAGGGTCAGGTCGGAGGCGTACGTCAGGGCACAGGCGTGCAGCAGCGGATCGTCGGGGAGCTTGCCGTCGATACGCATCCAGACCCGCTGGTGCGGATCCGGGGGCCGGTCGCCGGGGCGCACCCAGCCGGGTTCGCCGACGTAACGGACGTCGATCGGGCGGGGGATCATCGCCCAGATGCCGAGCCGCTCGGGGTAGCGGGCGAGCCGGTCGGTCATGGTGGGCACGTCCTGGGGAACGGGCACGTCCGGCGGGGTGGGGGCCTGGTGGTCCAGCCCCTCCTCCCGGTGCTGGAACGAAGCCGACATGAAGAAGATCGGCTTCTCGTGCTGGTACGCCACCGACCGGCGGACCGAGAAGGACCGCCCGTCGCGGACGTTCTCCACCTGGTAGTCGATCGGCTCGTTCGGGTCACCGGGACGGACGAAGTAGCCGTGCAGCGAGTGCACGAACCGCTCCGGGACGACCGTACGGCCGGCGGCCACCAGGGCCTGACCGGCGACCTGGCCGCCGTACACCCGCTGCGGACCGACCGGGGGGCTGATCCCCCGGAAGGACGTCGCGCCGGTCGGCGCGAGGTCGAGGACCTCCAGCAGCTGGTCGACGGCGGCCTGGCCGGTCAGGACGTCGGTCACTGCAAGGCCCGCGCCGAGGCCGCGTCCACGAGCGATCCGAGCTGGTGCACGCGCAGCGTGTTGGTGGAGCCGGGCGTGCCGGGCGGGCTGCCGGCGACGATCACCACGTAGTCGCCGGGGTTGGCCCGGTTGAGCCCGAGCAGCGCCTGGTCGACCTGGCGGAACATGTCGTCCGTGTGCTCCACGAACGGCATCAGGAAGGTCTGCACGCCCCAGGAGAGGGCAAGCTGCCGGTAGACCTCGGGGACCGGGGTGAACGCCAGCAGCGGCAGGTCGCAGTGCAGCCGGGAGAGCCGGCGCACGGTGTCACCGGTCTGCGAGAAGGCGACCAGCGCCTTCGCGCCGATGGCCCGGGCGATCGACGAGGCCGCCGAGGTCAGCGCGCCGCCGTGGGTGCGCGGGTCGTGCTGGAGCCGGGGCACCGCGAACGAGCCGGACTCGGTGGTGGTGACGATCTTCGCCATGGTGCTGACGGTCAGCACCGGATACTTGCCGACGCTGGTCTCGCCGGAGAGCATCACCGCGTCCGCGCCGTCGAGCACCGCGTTGGCCACGTCGGAGGCCTCGGCCCGGGTGGGCCGGGAGTTCTCGATCATCGAGTCGAGCATCTGGGTGGCCACGATGACCGGCTTGGCGTTCTCCCGGCAGAGCTGCACCGCCCGCTTCTGCACCAGCGGGACCTGGTCCAGCGGCAACTCGACACCGAGGTCGCCCCGGGCCACCATCACCCCGTCGAAGGCCAGCACGATCGCCTCGAGGTGGTCGACCGCCTCGGGCTTCTCGACCTTGGCCAGCACCGGCCGGTGCACCCCGACCTCGCTCATGATCCCGTGGACGAGCTTGATGTCCTCGGCCGAGCGGACGAAGGAGAGGGCGACCAGGTCGACCCCGAGCCCGAGGGCGAAGCGGAGGTCCTCGGCGTCCTTCTCCGACATGGCCGGCACGCTGACCGCCACGTTGGGCAGCGAGACGCCCTTGTTGTTGGAGACCGGGCCCCCCTCGGTGACCAGGCAGCGGATGTCGTTGCCGGTGACGTCGGTGACCTCGACGGCGACCCGGCCGTCGTCGATCAGCAGGCGGTCGCCCGGCTTCACCTCCTGCGGCAGCTTGCGGTAGGTGCAGGACACCCGGTCCTTGGTGCCGAGCACGTCGTCACCGGTGATCACCACCGAGTCGCCGGTGCGCCACTCGTGCGGCCCGTCGGCGAACTTGCCGAGGCGGATCTTCGGGCCCTGGAGGTCGGCCAGGACGGCGACCGGACGGCCCGCCGTCTCGGCCGCCTCCCGGACCAGCCGGTACACGGCCTCGTGGTCGGCGTGGCTGCCGTGGCTGAAGTTCAGCCTCGCCACGTTCATGCCCGCCTCGACCAGCCCGCGGATGCGTTCCGGCGAGGCGGTGGCGGGACCGAGAGTGCAGACGATCTTCGCGCGGCGTGTCACGCCCATCAGGCTAGTCTCTCCCCCGGGCCGGACTGGGGGCCGACCCTCTTGCAGAATGCGGAACAGTTCTCCAACGACGCGCGGGGCGCGTATGGCCGGTGGGCGACGCCACACCGGGACGTTGAGGTGGCGGGCATCGGCGACCGCGCGCCGGAAATCGTACCCCTCGCCGTCTTCCTCCGGTGGGGTCGTCCCTCGGCACGGCGGGATCCGCGACGCCGCGACCCACCCGGCCAGCCCGTTCGTCACCACCCGGTGCGACGACGCGTCCAGCCGTACCCCTGCGGGATGGCCGCGCGGCCACGGGCGTCCTCGGCGATCCGGCGGTGGCCGGCGACCGACCCCCCGATGTCCGGTGAGTGACCGACCGGCTACGGTCTGATCCATCGATCAGGACCGGGGGTCCAGTGTGGAAGAGTTCGACTACGTCGTGGTCGGCGCGGGCACGGCGGGCTGCGTGCTGGCGCACCGGCTCAGCGCGGACCCGGCCACCCGGGTGCTGGTGGTCGAGGCCGGCGGTTGGGACAGCAGCCTCTTCGTCCGCATCCCGAAGGGCTTCTCCAAGCTCATGGACGACCGGAGCAAGGCCTGGCACTACCCCGCCACCACCTCCACCGGGCAGCAGGAGGTGTGGCAGCGGGGGCGGCTGGTCGGCGGTTCCAGCTCCATCAACGGCATGATCTACGGCCGGGGCGCCCCGGCCGACTGGGACGCGCTGGCCGACCGGGGCAACCCCGGCTGGGGGTGGGACACGATGCGCCCGGTGTTCCAGCGCATCGAGGACAGCCCCTACCGGACGGCGGACGCCGGTGCGGACGGCGGCCCGCTGCGCCTGTCCACCGCCGTCGACACGAACGAACTCTGCGAGGAGATGATCGACGCCGGGGTGCGGCAGGGGCTGCGCCGCACCGACGACCTCAACGACGGCGACGACGAGCGGATCGGCTACACCACGGCGACCATCCGGGACGGCCAGCGGGTCAGCGCCGCCGACGCCTTCCTGCACCCGGTGCGCGACCGGCCCAACCTGACCGTGCTGGTGCGCACGGTCACCCAGCGGGTGCTGGTGGACCGGGGCCGGGCGGTCGGGGTACGCGTGCACCGCGCCGGGCGCAGCGTCGACCTCTACGCCCGCGCCGAGGTGATCCTGGCGGCCGGCGCGATCGCCAGCCCGCAACTGCTCCAACTCTCCGGGATCGGCCCGGCCGACACGCTGCGCGCCGCCGGGGTGGCGGTGCTGGCCGACCGTCCCCGGGTCGGCGCCGGGATGCGGGAACACCGGATGATGGCCCTCCAGTACCGGCTGACCGGTCAGATCGGATACAACCCCCTGCTCAACAACGTCCTCGGGCAGTCGCTGGCGGCGGTGCGCTGGCTGGTCGCCAGGCGGGGGCCGCTCGCCCTGCCGGTGCACGACGTGGCCGCGTACCTGCGCTCCGGGCCGGACCGGGAGCGGCCGGACGCACACCTGCTGATGGCCCCGTTCTCCGCCGCGCCACCCCGACCCGGCCACGCGCTGGAGCTGGAACGGGAGGCCGGGCTGATGTGCCTGGGCGGGGTGACCCGTCCGGAGAGCGAGGGCAGCCTGGAGATCACCGGCCCGACCCCGGCGACCCCGCCCCGGATCCTGGTGCGCTACCTGACCGACCCGTACGACCGGGCGGTGGCGGTGGCGACGTTCCGCCGGATGCGGGAGTTCTTCGCGGCCGGGCCGATCGCCCGGCGGATCGTGTCGGAGACGCTGCCCGGACCGGCCGTCCGCGGCGAGCAGGAGATCCTCGACGCGGCGCTGGCGCACGGGTACTGCGGCTACCACGCCGTCGGCACCTGCGCGATGGGCCCGGACGACGCCGACGTGGTCGACGCGGACCTGCGGGTGCGCGGGGTGGACGGGCTGCGGGTGGTGGACGCCTCCGTGCTGCCGGTGCTGGTGTCCGGCTGGATCAACGGCCCGGTCGCCGCGCTGGCCTGGCGCGCCGCCGACGCGATCCTCGGCGCCCGCGTCTGAGCCGGCGCCAGCCCTCCTGAGGTGGTAGCAGGGGTCCCCTGTTCACGTTTTCTGTCGAGGAAGGGCCCCCTGCAACCACCCCGCGCACCCCGGCGCGCACCGCTGACGGTGCTCGGGCACACACCCGGTGGAGGCGTCGGGGGCGGTGAGCCGGGTAAGAGCGAACGACCGCAGGTGGACGGTGTGACGTACGGGAGGAACCTGGATCATGGCAGTCGGAACGAGCGGTCAGCCGGCGAAGGCGTCGGGGCGGTACCGGATCGGCGGGGACCTGCCCGTCGACCGCCTCGGGTACGGGGCGATGCAGCTCACCGGGCCGGGGGTGTGGGGTGACCCGAAGGACCCCGCCGAGGCGGTGCGGGTGCTGCGCCGGGCGGTGGAGCTGGGCGTCACGTTCGTCGACACCGCCGACTCGTACGGGCCGTTCGTCAGCGAGATGCTGATCCGCGAGGCGCTGCACCCGTACGCCGACGACCTGGTGATCGCGACGAAGGCCGGGCTGACCCGCTCCGGCCCGGACGACTGGCGCCCGGTCGGCCGGCCGGAGTACCTGCGCCAGCAGTGCGAGCTGAGCCTGCGCCACCTGGGCCTGGAGACCATCGACCTTTACCAGCTGCACCGCGTCGACCCGCAGGTGCCGCTCGCCGACCAGCTCGGTGAGCTGGCGCTGCTCAGGCAGGAGGGCAAGATCCGGCACATCGGCCTCTCCGAGGTGACGGTGGAGCAGATCGAGCAGGCCCGGGCGGTCACGCCGATCGTGTCGGTGCAGAACCTCTACAACCTGGCCGACCGGCGGGCCGAGCCGGTGCTGGAGCACTGCGAGCGGCACGACCTGGCGTTCATCCCGTGGTTCCCGATCGCCACCGGCGACCTGGCCCGCCCCGGCGGCCCGCTGGACGCGGTCGCCGCCGACCACCACGCGACGCCCGCGCAGCTCGCGCTCGCCTGGCTGTTGCGCCGGTCGCCGGTCCTGCTTCCCATCCCGGGTACGTCGTCCGTGGCGCACCTGGAGGAGAACGTGGCCGCCGCCGAGGTGACCCTCACCGACGAGGAGTACGAGGCGCTCAGCCGGGCCGTGTGAGCGGGACGGTTGAGGACGGGTGGCCGTGCGGCCTGGACCGGCACGGCCACCCTGGTCGGGACGCCACGCGGGGCGTCCCGACGTCCTACGGCCAGTAGCAGCCGGAGAGGTTGTCCTTCGGGACCCAGCCGTCCTGCCACGGCGCCTCCGCCCCGTGCCCGTAGTACCACACCACGCCCGTACCGATGTCGGAGCCGATCCGGTGCCACCGGAACCCGCGCCCCGCCGTCAGCGTGAGCAGCACGCTGCCGTGCTCCGCGTCCCGCAACCAGGTGTTCTGGTTGAGGGTGCAGATGGGGTCGTTGGGAGCCTCGGTGGCCGACGCCGGCGCGGCGACCACGGCGGAGCCGGCGAGCACCAGACCCATCACCATCGACGCGCGCAGAATCCTGTTCTTCACGAGTGTCCTCTCTGGAGGGCAGTTGTCGCTGACGATTATGGATTCTGCGGCGACGCGTGACGACGGCGACACCGGGGTGGCGGTCGGGTCAGATCGCGAAGCAGTTCGGCGTGATCGACCGGTCGGCGAGGGCGTCCTGGACCATGGTGTACGTGGTGCCGTCGAGCACCAGCCCGAGGTGCCCGACGATCCGTACCGGACACCAGGTCTGGACGAGGGCGTTGACCGCGCCGTCGGCGAGCGTGGCGTTCTGGGTGGGCCGGACCAGTTCGTCCTGGAGGGTACGGATGGTGGTGTAGCGGACCGTGCCCGGCGTGTCGTCACCGGCGTTCAGGTCGTTGAGGAACGCCGAGCCGATGGCCATCTGCTGGCAGGCGACGATCCCGATGCAGTCCCCGAGGCCGAGGAACTTCGCGATGTCGGCGATGTAGGTGCCGTAGTGCGGGCTGCCGAGGGTGATCAGACGGCCGACCGAGCCGGTGCCGCCCAGGTACTTCAGGTAGTAGCGGGAGACCAGACCTCCCTCGGAGTGGGCGACCAGGTCGACCCTCGCCGCGCCGGTGTTGGCGCGCACCTGGGCGACGTACCCGCTGAAGGAGCGGGCGGAGGCGGCGATGTCGCCGAGCCCGAGGCCGGGAAGTTGGTAGATGCTGACCCGGTGACCATCGCCGCGCAGCCGGGCGGCGAGCGGCTCGTAGGCGATGGCGACGCCGGAGAGACCGCCGACGACGATCACCGGGTTGGTGGCGGACGCGCCGACATCGCCCGTCGCGGTCGTACTCGTGGTCGTGGTCGTGGTGGCGGATTCGGCGGGTACCGGTGCCGGGGCGGCGGTGGCGGCGGTGGCCGGCACCAGGATCGCGGCGGCGGCCGTGGCGGTGACGAGGATCTTTCGGAGCAGCATGGCTGCGCCCTCCGTGGGGGTGGTCCCGGTGGTGATGGGAGGCGGGCGGGGGACGTCCGATCGATCGTGGACACATGATGCCCGCAAGAATTCGTCAACGTCAATGACAAGTTACGGGCGGGTAATGACCGGTGTCCCCGGACGACACGAGAGGGCCCCCGATCCGGGGACCCCCTCGCCGTACCGCCGGGCGCTCAGCGCACCACGCGCAGCCAGAGGTTGGTGGCCGGCGGGGCCGGGGTGACGCTGACCGGTTCGAGCCGGACGGTCCTCCCGCCCGGATGGTCGAACAGCCGCACCCCGTCGCCGAGCAGCACGGGTACGACACAGAGCAGCACCTCGTCCAGCAGGCCGGCGTCGAGGCACTGCCGGGCGACGTCCGCGCCGAGGACGTTGACGTACCCGTCGCCGGCCGCCTCCCGCGCCCGGTCCACGGCCGTCGGCAGGTCGGTGACGAAGGTGACGCCGGGCACCGGGTCGGCCGGCGGGCGGTGGGTGAGCACGAACTGCGGTCCGCTCCAGCCGCCGCCGAACGCCTCCCCCTCTCCCGGCAGATCCCGGTACGGGTCGTCACCCCCGAAGGTCCGCCGGCCGACGAGCAACGCGCCGGTACGCGCGGCGACGTCGTCCATGGTCGGGTTCGGGCCGAGATACGGCGTCAGCCACGACATGTCGCCGCCCGGTCCGGCGATGAACCCGTCGGTCGACATCGATGCTGAGTAGAGCAGCCTGGCCACGTCGCCACCTTCGCGCTCGGTGCGGTCCCGTCACGTCCCGCTCGGGGTCGACTCCCCGTCGACCTGTCCATTCTTGACGCACGTCGGGGGGCGGGCGCACCGGACGTACCTCCTGATGCTGGGACCTCTCGGGTCAAGGAACTCGACGGGGACCGAGAAGGCGACGCCACGGCACACCAACGGGGGCGTACCGATTCGGCATCGAGCCGTCGCTGCTCCTGGACCCCGTGGGATCCTTGCGGTCGAGAGGCATGGAGGTGAGCGGGGATGACCCGACGGCCTTGGCTGCTCTGGATCACGCTGGCCGCGATGGCGGGCGGCTGCGCCACCGCCGAGGGCGGATCGGGTGGTCAGGGTCTGGACAGGCAACGCCAGCAGGCGCGCGACCACCTGGCCCGGTACGACAGGGCAGTCCTCGACGCCGGCGGCGGCCGCCGCTTCGTTCCGGTCGGGAACCTGACCGGCCAGGTCGGCGACTGGGAACCCACGAACGGGGACGACAAACAGGCGCTGATGTCCGGCCGGGTCTCCGCCAGCAACGCGCTGCCCGCCGTGCCGCATCCGACCGGACAGGTGGTCTGGGACGACGGCACGACCACGTCGGTCCCCTTGCTCTCGGCCGAGGAGGCACTGCACCAGATGGCAGCGACCGGTGCCGGTGGCTGCCCCGAGTGCGTACCGCTGGAGGTCACCGGTGCGCGCCTGACCACAGCGCGGATCCCGACCACACGCGGACCGGCGACAGCGCCGATCTGGGAGTACACGCTGAACGGAACGGCGGTACGGGCCACCCGGGTGGCTGTCGCCACGTCGGCCATGGTCACGGTCGAACCCCCGTCCTGGGATTCCTACGACTCGCCCGCCGGCCTGCCGATCGAGTCGGCGAGCACGACCACTGCCAGCCGACGGCTGACCGTCGCCTTCACCGGCGCCCCGGATGCGGGAAACCGGCCGTGCGGTGCCGACTACAGCGCGGAGGCCGTCGAGTCGGCCCATGCGGTCGTCGTCATCGTCGTCGGGCACCCGCACGCGCCCGACGAGACATGCCCGGGTATGGGCGCGCCCCGGACCACCACCGTCGACCTGGAGCAACCGCTCGGTGAGCGAGCCGTCCTCGACGTACAGCAGGGCCTGCCGGTTCCACTGACTGTCACCGGCTGATCCCCCGTTCCCGGGTGATCCTGGACCGTCGGCCCCACCCGCCGGCCGGTCCTTGTCGAGATCACTTCGCTGACGTGGGTCGCCGCACGACGGAGGCGGATCTTCGACGCGGTGGCTGCCGCTGAGCAGCGCGGCGACTGCCGTGCTGGGTCGATCCGGTCCAGGTTCCGGAAGCTGCCGCAGGCGGCCCGCAGCGTCGGCGCGGGCGGTCACGGAGACGGCTGCGCCTCCTCCGCCGGAAGAACGGATCGCGCCACGGCAACTCGCGCACCGTACGGGCGCGTTCGCACCTGCGCGGCCAGGGCCGGGTCGCGCTGCCGATGGTGTTCGCCCGGAGCGGGCACGGCTGGCAAGCGGTGTGGCTGCACCTGTACCTGCGGGGTGCGCCGTCGTTCAACCGGGTGGAGGGCAACACCTTCACCACAGCCGACCGGGTACGCGCACTGCCGGAGCGGGGGTATCTCACCATGGCCTACCTGGTCGACCGGTGGCGTACGAAGGCGGAGGTGACGACGTGGGACGGCCGGCCGCCGGACGAGCCGGTCACCTACGTCGGCATCGAGGCACCGGAGGGCCTGCCGGACGGGTCCGAGACGTACACTCTCGACCGACTCAGTGAGTTGATCCCTGGGTAGAATCGGCGAAGGCCGGGGCCATGCGGGCGCTTCCTTCTATTCCGTTCGAATCGGGAACCTCCGCCATGCGGGGGATCTGGCATTCAGTACCCGCGCTCTCCTCGGCCCTTCGCCGCTCAGCCGTCCGTCTCCGACGAGCGAGCCGCCAAAGCTTCGGCGATGGCGGTGAACTCGCGGAGGGCGGCTTGCAGGTCCTCCACGATCTCCTGGGCGATCACCTCGGGCGGGAGCAGCGCGTCGGCGTCCTCCAGGGAGGCGTCCTTGAGCCAGGTGATGTCGAGGTTCACCTTGTCCCGGACGATCAGTTCGTCGTACGTGAACGCCTTGAAACGCTCGGTCTCGACCCGCTCGGCGCGGTCCTTGCCAGGCAGGTAGCAGGCCACGAAGTCGTCAAGGTGTTCCCGACGCAACGGGTTCTGCTTGAGCGTAAAGTGCTCGTTGGTGCGGAAGTCGTACACCCAGAGTTTGGTGGTCCAGGGCTCCTCGCGGGCACGCTTGCGCTCGAAGAAGAGCACGTTGGCCTTGACCCCACCCGCGTAGAAGATGCCGGTGGGCAGGCGCAGCATGGTGTGCAGGTCGTACTGCTTGAGCAGCCGGCGCCGGATGGTCTCCCCCGCGCCGCCCTCGAAGAGCACGTTGTCCGGCAGGACGACCGCCGCCCGGCCGTCGATCTCCAGCAGTGAGGCGATGTGCTGGACGAAGTTGAGCTGCTTGTTGGCGGTGGTCGTCCAGAAGTCCGGACGCTCGATCGCGCCGTCGCCCCGGTCGGCGGCCCGCCCGTCCTGGCCGACCATCCGGATCGAGGAGCTACGGCCGAACGGCGGATTCGCCAGCACCAGGCTGTAGCGGCGGCTGGGCTCCCGGCCGAGCGCGTTCTCGACCGCGATCAGCGACTCACCGCCGGGCGTACCGATGCCGTGCAGCAGCATGTTCATCGCCGCCAGCCGGGCTGTCCCCTCGACCAGTTCGGTGCCGGTGATCGCGCCGTGCGCGAGCTTCTGCCGCTGGTCGCGGGTGAGCGTGCTGCCGTGGTGGCGCTGGATGTGGTCGAACGCGGCGAGCAGGAAGCCGCCCGTGCCGCAGGCCGGGTCGGTGATCGTGTCGTCCGGGGTGGGCAGCATGCAGTCGACCATCGCGGTGGTCAGCGCACGCGGGGTGAAGTACTGCCCCGCGCCGGACTTCGCGTCCTCCGCGCCCTTGGCGAGCAGTTCCTCGTAGGCGTCGCCCTTGACGTCGACCCCGGCCTGCGACCAGTTCTCCTTGCCGATCAGGTCGACGATCAGCCGCTTGAGCTTCGCCGGGTCCTGGATCCTGTTCTGCGCCTTGCGGAAGATCGTGCCGAGGGTGCCGCCCTGCCTGCCCAGCTCGGTGAGGATCCGCTTGTACTGCGTCTCCAGGGCAGGCCCCTCGGCGTCGAGCAGGGTCTGCCAGCCCAGCTCGCTCGGCACGATCTGCTCCGGGCGCATCTTCCGGTCAGCCCGCTCGTCGGCCATCTTGAGAAAGAGCAGGAAGGTCAACTGCTCGACGTAGTCGATGGTCGACACGCCGTCGTCGCGGAGCACATCACAGTAGTTCCAGAGCTTCTGCACCAGTTGGCGGGAATCCAGAGTGCTCACAGCGGCAAGGTCTCCTGCTGGTAGTCGTCGCCGGTCACCCTGGTCGGTGGTGCCGGCAGGTCTTTCGAGGTACGCCGGGAACGGGCGCGCTGCTTCGGTACGTTTACCGCCCGCTCAGCCCTGATCCGCGCCAACAACTCCGACGCCGGCTCGTCCTTAGGGTCCTGCGGCACCAACCGCCCCGCAAACGCCTCAGAGAGCAGCGCATTCTTGAGTTGATTCCTTCTCCTTTCGCTGTCCACTGCGGCCTGGCGTAGCCGATCTGCTTGCTCTCGAGCCTCAGCTAGCAGGGAAAGTAGCTTCCGCTGAACCACGAGGGGCGGCAGGGGCACAGGGAGCGCGGCGAGCTTACTGCCATTCACATTGGCCTGACCCACCTGCTGACTCGCCACGGAACGCACATACGCCCTACCAATGCGACTATTGATGACCAGAGAGAGCCAGGCCGATTCCACGCCAGGAACAAGTCGACACCTAATCAGATATGAGGCGAAGGTCGCAGGACCTAGACCAGCCCAGTAGGGAGCAGACTTACCGACCAACTCAAAGCTGTTCGTTCGATTGAACAGCACATCCCCCTCGTCCAACATCAACAAGCGCAGATCAGGATGAGAATCGGGCAGGTACTTCAGGAAATCGGTTACAATCTTACCATTCTTGATGTTACCCATCCTAAAGACCGGAATATCAGATCCAGAAAGCTTCGGGCCCGCCTTCGCCGATGTTCCATATTCAATATTCCAACAGACCTGATCAACCGAAGCCGTGACCCATCCGACAGGTAGATTCGGCACCTCCTCCACAGGACCAACAGGCTCCCTGCGTCGCTTAGAGACTCGCTCTTGCCGGAGTTCGAGAATAGCGTGAAGTTCCGACCCCAACTCATTCAGCTCTTCGCAGTCCACACTCGTCAACCCCATCACTGCGCGATCTTCCTGCAAGCGCAGCCAGGAATCAAGCTTAAGCTTAATCGCGCTCAGGCTACCATCGGCAGCCTCCAGACAGGAGAGCTGACCTTCAAGCACTGCCACAATCCTGCCCTGCTCGGCGAGTGGCGGAATTGCAACGGGAATCTGCCTGAGTTGCTCCTGAGGCAGGTGCTTTATTGTGCTTCCGGTAGCCCATTCCAGAAGCCCACCGCGAAGGCTCAAGTACTCCAGGTAATAACGCAGGTACAGGGATTCAATGCCACCTCGAGGGCGAACCCGATGAAGAGCCTTCTGATAGGCCATGTAGCTATCACCGCCACGCCATACCGCACTGCGTCCGATCTCACCGCCTTCGCAGACCAGTAGATCACCATCCACCAGACGGAAGCGATCCTCTTGCTCCGGCGGGATATCCATAGTCAGGACATCGGACTGGTCGATGCGACCCCACTGCACGTTAACGTTACGGAGATATGGACGCAGGTGCCGACCCGAACTCTTGGCTCGGTCAAGCATCTTTCCCAGCGCCGTATCAGCAATTTCCCCAAGGGTCGTGTATTCCCAGCCGCTGGGCAGATCGGTCACGCGGAAAGCTCCTGGTTGAGTTCGGTGAGGAGGGGTTCGGCGCGGTTGCCGAAGGTGTGGATGTACCCGTCGACGCCGCCGCGCTCGGTGAACGGCGCGCCGTCCAGGTCGTCCGGTGTGATCTCCACGCTGACCGCTATCACGTCCTTGATCCTCTCCAGCCACCACACCTGGTCGGCGGTGAAGGTAGCACCGGCCTGTTCCTGTCTGACCAACCAGTTACGGAAGCGCTCCTCAACTTGGCTCCGGTACGGACGTAGTTCCTGGTCAAGGCCCAACTCGTAGCGCACGAGGGAAACCAGGTCGGTCACCCCGCGCGGACCGGGCTCGGCTGCGGCCTGTCCGAGTTGGACGTACGCCTGCCACAACGAGTCGGGGGTCCACGCCTGCGGCGGTCGGGCGATCCGGGCGGCCAGCTCCCTGAGCTGGTCGTAGCCGATGCGGCCCTTTCCCTCGAAGAAGACCTGGAACGCGGCGATCTCGTCGCGGTGTTCCTCCATGTATTCGCGCCAGGTGCGCCGGGTGACCGTGGCGCGTTCCGCCGCCGGCACGCCGGCCGCCGAGATCAACCGGTCCTGGTTCACCTCGTCGTAGGTGATGTCGTGCGAGCGGCGGATCTCCAGAATGCGGTCGCGCAGCGGCGGGTTGGCCGCCAGCGGGCGCAGCGCGGCGGCGAGCAGGTCGCGTACGGCCGCAGGCCCGGCCGCCTTTGCCGGGTTGAGCTGTTCCGGGGCGATGGCGTCGACCAGGCCGCGCACGATCCCGGTCAGCGGCTGCCCGCCCAGCTCGGCCAGCTCCTGCCGCTCAGCGTCGGTCAACTGCTGGTTGAGCCGCGCGAGCCGGGCGGCGAGGGTGGCCACCTCGTTGGCGTCGGCGGTCAGCGTGCCGGCCTTGCGCAGCAGGTCACGCAGGGAGACCTGCTGTTCGGTGTGCCGGTTCAGCGGCACCGCCTCGTCCAGGTCGGCTTCGGTCACACCGACCGCGTCCACGATGACGAACCGCTCCTTGATCTGCGCGTCGGGGGTGACGGCCTGGAAGTCGGCGGGGTCGATGGTCCGTGCGCCGCGTCCCTTCATCTGCTCGAAGTACGTGGCGGTGCGCACCGGCCGCAGGAAGAGCAGGCACTCCAGCGGCTTCACGTCGGTGCCGGTGGCGATCATGTCGACCGTCACCGCGATCCGCAGCTCGGGACTGTTGCGGAGCGCCTGGATCAGGGTTTCCGGGTCGTGCCCGTCGCGGCGAGACGAATAGGTGATCTTGCGGGCGAAGTCGTTGCCCCGGCCGAAGACCAACCGGACCATCTGCACGATGTCCTCGGCGTGGTTGTCGTCGCAGGCGAAGATCAGCGTCTTCGGCACGGTGTCCCGACCGGGGAAGATCTCGGTGAAGAGCCGGTCACGGAAGGTCTCCAGCACCAGCTTGAGCTGCCCCTCGGAGATCACCGACCGGCCCACCTGGTTACCGCCGTAGGTGAAGTCGTCCTCCAGTTCCTCGTAGCGCTCGGCGCGGGTGCGGCGGTCGCGCAGCGGTACGACGGTGCCCGCCTCGATCTTCTCCCCACCCTCGGTGATCGCTGTCTTGATCCGGTACACCTCGAACTGGACGTTGACCCCGTCGGCGACCGCCTGTTCGTAGGTGTACTCGGAGACCAGGTTCTGTTGGAAGAAGCCGAGGGTCTGCTTGACCGGGGTGGCGGTCAGCCCGACCACGAAGGCGTCGAAGTATTCGATCACCGCCCGCCACTTGCCGTAGATCGAGCGGTGACACTCGTCGACAATGATCACGTCGAACGTCTCCGGTGGGATGCCCGGGTGGTAGCCCACCTCGGCCGGATCGTCCCGCTCGTAACTGTCGTAGGCGGCATCGTCCAGGTCGGCGTCGGGCAGCTCGACTCCACGCAACGCGCCGTAGAGGCGTTGAATGGTGGAGATCACCACGTTGGAGGAGTCCCGAATGCCGGCCGCGGTGAGCCGGTCGACGTTGAACAGCTCGGTGAACTTCCGCCCGTCGTCCGGGGCCTGGTAGCCCGCGTACTCCCGCAGCGTCTGCTTGCCCAGGTTGTTCCGGTCGACCAGGAAGAGGATCCGGCCCGCGCGGGCGTACCGCAGCAGCCGGTAGCTGAGGGTAACGGCGGCGAAGGTCTTCCCCGCGCCAGTGGCCATCTGGACGAGAGCGCGCGGCAAATCCTCGGCGAGCGACTTCTCCAGGCCCTCTACAGCCTCGATCTGCGCGGGACGCAGGCCGAGCCGGTCCAGCTCCGGCAACTGCCGCAGCCGGGCGCGCAGGGTCGGTGCCGCCGGGTCGGCCTCCGCCTCCCGCATCCACCGGGCGAGGGTTTCCGGCTGGTGGACGGCGAAGACCTCACGGGTACGGGGGTACGGGTCCAGCCCGTTGAGGAAGGTGGTTTCGGTGCCGGTGGCGACGTACGCGAACGGCAACGGCTCGTCCCGCCGCCAGGCGTTGAGCCGCTGGTCGGCGGTCAGCCCGTTGCGGTACCGGTCGAGCTGCGCCTCCACCCCGCGCGGCCCGGTGCCCTCGCGTTTCGCCTCGATCACGCCGACCAGCCGCTGGTCGACGTACAACAGGTAGTCGGCCCGGCCGGTCGCCAGGGTTACCTCGCGCACGGCGACGCCCGAGCCGGCGAACAGGTTGATGTCCCGTTCGTCCTGGACGACCCAGCCGGCGTCGCCGAGCTGCCGGTCGATCTCCACGCGGGTCTGCGCCTCGTTCAACGGCTCCCGGGACGCCCGGCGGGCCCGGGTGATGAACTCCTCCCGCTTGACGGCCGACACCCTCGCCGCCGGCTTGTCGTCGAACTCGCGCTTCGCCAGCTCGGCGGCCGGCTCCAGGCTCGCGACCAACTCCGCCGCCCGGCCCCGGCGGGCCTGTGCCTCCTGGACCGCCCGATCCGCGGCCATGGTCGCCTCGGCGTGCGCCTGGGTCAGCGACGACGCGCCTTCCAGCAACAGCTTCGTCTCGGCCAGTTCCCGCTTGTAGCGGTCGATCTCCGCCTGGAGGCCCTCCGCGACGCTCGCCGGCACCTGCCGGGCCGGCGGCACCGGCGGCACGAAACCGATCGGGGTACGGTCACCGGTCAGCGCGCGGTGGAACCACAGCCCCAACTCGAAGCAGGTACGCAGCAGCTCCAGCGCGTGCCGCACCTCGCCAAGGTGATCGTGCACGGCCTGGTTTCCGGTGTCCCGGAGCCGGTCGAAGGCCGCGTGCACGCTCGACGTGAGGGTGCCCTCGGCGTACAGCGCCTCCACCTGGTGGTAGAAGCTGTCGCGCTCGGGCTTCGCCCCTGTTCGGCGGACCAGGTCGCGGGCGAGCACGTCACCGAAGGTCCGCGCCTTGAACATCGCCGACTGGGCGTCAACGTACACGAGCAGTTCAGCACCCGCGCCGTACCAGACCAGCAGCGGATGATCCGCCAAGAACCCGAAGTTGGCGGACTGTTCCGCCAGACGCCGTACCTGCCGAGGATCCACGACTCTCCACGTCCACTGTGCACGATGAACAGGACAGGATAGAGAGTCGGTTTCGGATTCCGCTGTCCCCCGTTCGGGGGACAGATCTGTGAGTCGTCCATGACTTTCAGGCTTCCACCGGCACGATGCTGCCCGCCACGGCGGCGAGACCCGGTAGGTCGACGGCCTCGGGCGCGACGATGACGTTGACCCCGATCCCCGGCGCGACCAGCCAGAACGCCTCGGTCGCGCCGATCATGCCGGGTGCGGTGCCGATGCGGGATTCGATCAGTGCCGGGGTGCTGCTATCGCGCTCGTGGTATTCGGCGAGGAAGTCCCGCAGGTTGGCCAGGCTGGCGAGGCGGTCACCACGCAGGACGTGCACCCGCATATCGACTCGAGCGCCGTCGACGGTCTCCCGCTCCCACATCCGCGACGCGAACCGTACGTCGTCCCACTCGGTGGCGAATTCCGTGACCAGGTCACCGACACCGGCCCGGCACGTACCCGATCCGGAACCCGTCCAACTCCCCGCCCGACCGCCCCACGCACCCGACACGTCACTCCCCATCCCCGCGCTCCGCGAATCGGTCGGTCAATTCGATCGCTCCACCCATTGAGCCATTTCATCGTGACAGGGCTGGTCACGGGTGGTGGGGCAGGGCGGGGATCGACATAGGGCGAGGCTCCCGGTTAGACAGCACTCGACCAAAACCCGATGCCCCCACCGGGAGCCTCGCTGTGTTGTCTTACCCTGCCGCGATTCCCCTGTCCAACCGCACCCTCAACCGCCTCGCGGACCTGATCCGCAACCACCGAACGCAGTGCGGGCTGCCCTGATGCTGCGGGCTGACAACGTGCACGCAAGCAGCCTGGGAGTTAGCAACTTACGACCGGCCCCGCCTTAAGTCCACCTCGCTGAACTACAAGGTCATCTTGAACCACTTCAGCGAACCCAGGATCGCAACAATATGGGCCAATTGTCCGATTGGATGACAGGGATTGACACGGCAACATCTATGGCACAATGATGGCGCGATGGACGAGGCGTTCATGGAATGTGGCCCCGTCGTCGACGGCGCCCCCATCCGTCAAGGCGACATATTTATATTCCGCAACGCTCCAACGGATGACGTTTGGCAAAAGGCGGGGGTAATCGTCACTGCGGACTGCGACATCGCCAACAATAAACACGGCGGCATTCTGTCGTATGTGCCGATCATGCCGCTGCGCGACTACCTCGCATGGCGAATCATCCCCAGAATCGCGGGCGACCGCCGGAAACGCACCCTTCGACAAATGTCGGAGATGATCGCCCGGCTCGAAGAAGACCTGGGCATTAGGCCAGGGCTTTCCTTAAGCGCTATCGAGGTACTCGCCACCGTGGATGGAGGCCTGCGCGACCTCGACACTCACCTCGGAGGCGTAAAACCAAAGGATGCAGAGGCTCTCGCAGCAATGGTACATGAGGTTGGCGTATGCGGTCGGGTACAGGAGTCCTCAAACTACAACGAACAGTTCGCGGCATTAACGTCTATATACCAATCCTCCAAAAGGAGATCGGCAGATGAAGTACTGTTGAGCGATGTACGTGATCGACTCAAAAACCTGCCTGGCGATGTCTTCTTTATCAGTTCCCTAGACCAGGAGAACACCGGAGGATACGTCGCATATCTTCGACTGATCCGCGAAACACATCTACGCCAAATTTCCACCTCGTACTACCACAAGGACGGCCGAAGCGTTGTCGCCAGTCGTACCTCACGGCTGCGCGCACCGTACGTGTACCGTCTGACGCAGCAAATGGCAGACGTTTTTGCGGCGATCGGGCTTCCTGAAGAGTACGAAGCGGCACGTAACCTGATCTTTGAATCCCGTCTAGCGCCCGAGCCGAAACCGGAGTAAGAGTTGACCACCGACTACGTCTTCAGCATCGCATCTCTGCAAGCCTGCCTTGTGGCGGCCGAGACCAGTTGGTTTAGCAGCATGTCTGGCGACGAATGCGCAGAATGGCAGGTAGAGCGCGTCGAACTCGGTGACACCGTTTTCTTTATCCACGAGTCTGACGAACGGGCGACTCGACGCATTGTAATTCTGGACCAGGAACCCTTTGGTGTCGCCAACAGCCGCTGGATGAAGAAATCAATACTAGAGCGGGTTCACCGCGCCGCGATTGTAGCAGCTGCCCCACCGGTGTCCCTACCTCGCGACTGGTACGCCTTCCACCACAAGAACCTGTTTTCGTTCTTTGGGAGCCGCCGCACCAAGACGGACCGGATGAGCCGATGGACGGCCGAGAACAGGCCAAACGGCTCGGCTGATGTGTTGTTCTGGCGGCTCTCCCCGCCGAATCACATCATCACGCTGCAAGATTTCCGGCCTGACTACTCTCGATACGACGACGCAGTCCTCTTTTGGGAAGAGGCTCTGCACGAAGCCCGTACAAGATTCACGGATACGCCGCGCGACACTAGTCTGGTGCCACCGATGGTTGCGCTAAGCGCCACGTTCGACGCCACTTCTCGCGGCCGCACGTACACGGAATGGCTACCTCACCTTAGCGAGGACCAGCGGCGGTTCCTCGAGCGCACGCCGCCAGTCAAGCTGCGCGGCCCTGCCGGGACGGGAAAGACACTCTGCCTTCTCCTCAAAGCCATCCGCGAGGTGATTGAGGCACACCGCCAAGGGAAGCGCCTCCGGATCTTGTTCCTGACGCACAGCTGGGCAATGCAGACCCAAATTGATCAGCTTTTGCGCACCATGGACGAAGGAAACGCGGCCCAGGACATCGACGTGTTCCCTCTCTTCAGCGCCGGAAGCCTATTATTCAACACGATGTTGCCGGCAGGACTCGAGCCACTCGGCGAGGACAGCCACGAAGGCAAGCAGGAGCAGCTAGCCCGCGTCAAGTCGCTGCTGAGCCAAGCGGTTTTGACCGACTGGCCTGCCTATCGCAGCCGCGTGAGACCCGACTTCGCGCACACCGTCGAAAGCGATCCGGACGGCGACGACTTTCGATTGTTTGCCTGGGAGGTGCTGAACGAATTCGCCTGTGTTCTCGGCCCAGAGGGCATCGTGCCCGGCGCGCACGATGCAATTCAGGAGTATCGGGAACTCAAGCGTGCATCCTGGATGATGTCACTAGAGGCAGACGCCGAAAAAGACTTTATTCTTACTGTTTATGGTTACTATGTGGACAGTCTGCGCGCCGATAACCTGATCAGCTCGGATCAAATCATCAACGACTTCGTCAAGGATCTCGAGAAGAGTAGCTGGCAGTACCAGCGCCGGACCGATGGATATGATCTTATCTTCGTTGACGAACTACATTTATTCAATGAGCAGGAACGGCGCGCCCTCCATCACCTAACGAAGGATCCGAAGACCTATCCAAAGATGTTTATGGCGCTCGACCCCCGCCAGTCGGCGGAGATCGTTTACACCGGCGTCGCCGGTCGCTCCATCATCCGTGACGAGCCTGGGCGCGCTAGCGCGATCATGGGCGATGTAGAGCAGCATTCTCTCACCCGGGTGCACCGATTTGGGCAGGAGGTTCTAGCTCTGTTGCGGCACATCAACAAGAGTTGGCCGCAGCTCGACCTCGGCGACGACTGGGAACTCGATCTAGAACAGGTGCGTGCCAAATCCCCGTCAGCGAAGGCTCCAATGTTGCACCGGCATGCTGATGTACACGAGGAGGCTCGAAACGCGCTTCGTGCGGCTCGCGCATGGACCAATCGGCCGGACGGTGGCCGAGTGGCTGTCGTTCTCGTCGACAAGGACGCCTTGGATCTCTATGAGGCGGCGTTCGACTCAGACGTAGGACGGGTAAACGTGCTGGGCAGCCGGGACGACCTTGCCAGCCTGCAGTACGAGAAACGTACTGTTGTTGTGGCTCCGGCCGAGTACGTGGCTGGGCTACAGTTCGAAACGGTGATCGTGGCCGGTCTGCCGCGCATGCGGCGCCACGCGAGGTGGCCTCAGACGAGGCATTTGCTTTCCCAGCTCTACTTGGCGATCTCGCGCGCTAGCAATCACGTGGAGATCCATGTCAACAAGGCGAACGGGGCCTTGCCTGATGTATTGGAAACCGCCATCCGTGCCGGAGCATTACAGGAGATTCGGTAGCTTCGTTCAGCGGGCTTGATTGGCTACATATCCGCAAGGTGATGGTGTCGCTGGCTGACAGACGCCATCACTTTGCGCAGATAGAGCCGTCAGGAGCACGGACCTCGGCTGTCTCGAGATTCACGGAGTTCACAGAAGGCCCGGCCGGAATCCGGGCGGGCCAGTCAGCTACCGCTCGGCGACGAACACTCCGAGGCCATGGACGCCCTGCACCCAACCCTGCGTCTGGAGGACCAGGATCGCCTGACGGACGACGGTCGCGGACACGCCATGCTGCTCCTTGAGCTGCGCCGTCGACGGCAACTTGTCGCCGGGCGCCAGCTCTCCTGACTCGATACGCCCACGGATGTGGTCCGCGAGCTGCTCCCACTTGGGTTTGACGGGCATCTGCACTCCCAGGTCTGCACCGCCATTTGATCACGAGGCACTTCACGTGACAAGTAACGTGTTGTTGTTCTTGCTTTAGGTGACTAGTTGTGTAAAGCTCGGCTCGACCGGCTCCCAGGTCTGCAAACCCGGAGGCGGTCACTTCCCCACCGCAGTACGCGCCCGGTCGGCCGCTCCCCCTGGTCGGCCGGGCGTGCGGCGGAGCCTGCCCACGCCCGGCCCGTCGCGGAGCACAACGGCACGACGGCACGACGGCACGACGGCAAGGAGCGACGACCGACCCAGACGGGAGACACGCCCGTGCAGCACCTCTCCGATTTCGCGTCCGCGCAGGACACCGAGGACGCCGACGACATCCTCTTCGCCCATCCCGCCCGCCGGGTCGTCCGGCTGGTGTGCGGCTGCGGCGAGGACTACCCCTGCCCCGAGGTCCGGTTCGCCCTGCTGGTCAAGGGCCACCCGAACGGCACCCGGCCGTGAACCGGGGGCGCTTCACCACGTACGCCCGCCAGCAGCTCAACGACGCGCGCCGCACCGTCGTCGGGCACCGGACGGTGACGTACACCGGGATCTGCCGGGAGTGCGGGCGGCCCGGCCCGTGCGACGAGCAGCGCGCCGCGCGGACCCGCTTCGTGCACTACTCGGCGGCCAGCCTGCCCTGGCCGGAGACCCTGACCGAGTGCTGGCGGACGCTGGCGCTGCTGTACGCCCGGCTCGCCGAGGCGCGCACCGCCACGCCGGGCGGGACGACCGGCACGATCAGCCAGTCCGACCGGGTCGCCAGCCCGGCGAGCAACATTTTGGCCGGGCTGCGGGTGGCCCGCGCCGACGCCGAACGGGTCGCCGCGCTCGCCGCCCGGATGCGGCGGCGGGTCAGCGCCGCCGAGGACCTGCTGCGTCGTACGGCAGGGGTGGACGCGCTGGTCGCGGCCCGGCGCTGCGCGACGGCGGTCGCCCGGTTGGACCTGGTCGCGGCCCGACTCGCGATCGGCGCGCGGGCCGCCGACCGGCACGTCGCCCGGCTGGCCGGCACGCCCGCGCCCGCGCCGGGCAGCCGTCCCGCGCGGCCGGCGGCTTCGCCCGACCAGATCGCCACCGGGGTACGCGCGGCGGTGCGCCTGGTGCGCGACCGGCACCGCCGCGAGGGCATCGACCGGGGGCGGATGGCCCGCGAACGACGCCCCGGGGCCGGGCGACCCACGAACGACGTCTCCCGGGGGCGGGCGACCCGCCTCGGGCCGGACCAGGAGGGACGACGATGACGAAGGACCCGGAGACGGCGCTGCGCAGCCTGCTGCGTGGCCGGCTGGACCGCCACGAGCGGCAGGTGCGCGGTTTCGCCGAGCCCGAGTGGCAGCGTTGGGCGGATCTGCTGGCCGGGGCGCTGCTGGTGGCGGCGCGGCGGCGGTTCCCGCCAGAGCAGGACCGGGCCCCGCTGATCCGCTTCGTCGCCTCGGCCCGGGAGCGGTACGACGCCACCGGCCTGGACGTGGACCCGACGCTGGCCGAGGCGGTGCTGCGGGCGGCCCTCGGTGAGGGTTCTCCCCCGCCGGAGGAGGCGGCCACCCTGACCGCCCGGATCCTTCTCCTGCTCGGCCTCCTCGAGGACGAGGGCCTACCCCCGGCCGACCTGGACGACCTGCTCACCGCTGCCTGGCAGAGCGCCGAGGGAGCGGCCGGGACGGGTGCGTAGGGGGTGGCCCGGCGGCCGACCGGGGGGGGTGGTCGGCCGCCGGGCCACAGGTGGTGGTGACAGGAAGGTCCCAGGAGGTCAGCCGGTGACGGCGTTCAGGGCGGGCAGGTAGCCGTAGCGGTAGCCGTCGGCGTTCGGGTGGTACGCCTCGATCAGGCCGGTGACGTCCTTGATCCACGGGGTGCTGGCGCAGACGCCGTGCCCGGCGAAGTAGGAGCGGGTGTCGGAGAAGGTGGCACCGGCCGCCGCCGCCCGACCGGCGGTCACCGAGGCGAGCAGGTCGGCGGCTTCGTTGAGGATGATCCGCTTGGAGGTGCTCATCCCGAGCAGGCCGCACGATCCGGTCTCGAACAGACGCGGGTAGCCGAGCACGATCAGCCGGGCGTTCGGGGCGCGGCTACGGATCGCCGCGTAGGTGGCGTCGAGCCGGCCGGGCAGCACCGTGGTGGCGAACGTCTTCGCCTCGTTCACCCGGTTGGTGCAGTCCGACTCGCTGCCGAACCGGCAGTTCTCCAGGATGCTGGAGAAGCCGGCGTCGTTGCCGCCGATGGTGATGGTGACCAGGGTGGTGGTCGCGTCCAACGAGCCGATCTGCTCGTTCAGCACGTCGTCGGTCTTCGCGCCGCCGCAGGCCGGGAACTTGTAGCTGGCCACGGCGTGCTGCTGCGCCCAGAGCGTCGTGTACGACTTGGAGCTGCGCAGGCAGGTGTTGGGGTCGTACGAACCGGCGCCGACTCCGGAGGAGTAGGAGTCGCCGAGGGCGACGTAGTGGATGGCGGCGGCCTGGGCGGCACCGGGGACGAGCAGGACGGCGAGGGTGGTGGCGACCAGCGCGGCCAACGCGGTGACGGCACGGGCCAGCGGGCGGTGGGGCATGGACGGTCCTCCACATGACGAGGTGGTGGAACCTTCAGCCGCGCGCGTGGCCAGGGTCCGGGGCGGTTACCAGGCGGTAATGCTATCGAAACATCCCGATGCATGGAAGTGCGTGAGCACCTCCACGGATGGGCGGGAGGCGGGTCAGCGGACGGCTGGGCGGGACGCCGCGCAGGGCGGGTCCTGCTGCCACGTGTCGGCCACCCCGCAGTGGAAGACCTCGACCGGCTCGGCGGTCACGTCGGGCACCCGCTCCACCCGCATCATCGCCAGCCGCTTCTGCTCGGGCACACCGCTGTCGACGTCCACCCGGAGCAGCCCGGAGATTCCCCGGTAGCCGTCCCCGTCGATCTGGCGGAGCACCTCGGCGTGCACGCCGACCGGGTTGACCGCCTCGGGCCGCCACCGTGGACTGTCGTCGTGGTGCAGACGGGTGGCCAGGCTCTCCACCGCGCGGACCACCATCGTCGTGGCGTCGTAGGCGAGGCTGACCCGTTCGCCGACCTGGTCACCGCCGGGGACGCAGCGCGGCCGGTCGAGCAGGTCGTCGCTGGAGATCCAGCGCAGGAAGGCGGCCCCCGGCGGGGAGGCGGTCGCGCCCCGGGGTGGGCTGCTGCTGCTGTTCCTGAGCCGTGGACTCCCGCATCCGACATCCCCCACGTGGCCGTCCGTGCACACCGGAGCATGTCGCCCAGCGTGGCAAGCGCGGACGTCCCGGGGAGGCCGAGGCGGTGGTCGCCGACGCGGGGCTGCCCCGGCCGGTCGTCGGCGCCGCACCGCTGGCGGGCGCACGGACGGGGCAGCTCCACAGTGGCCGGTGCGCACGTCCCGGTCCGGCGCGCGACACGCCCGCCCGCAGGGACGGACGCGGCCGGCGGCAGGACGGGGCCGGTCCGGGGCAGGGACGGGTACGGCCGGCGGCACCGGGTGGTGCGGCCGGCCGTACCCGTGGCGGGGTCAGCGCGCGGCGAGCGGCCGCGTGGAGGCGGTCACCGGCGCGGGGAGCGTCCCCGCGCCGCCGAGGTGGGCGTGGATCGCGGCGGCGGCGGCCCGGCCCTCGGCGATCGCCCAGACGATCAGGGACGCGCCCCGGTGCATGTCACCGGCGACGAAGACCCCGTCGGCGTCGGTCTGCCAGTCGGGGCGGGCGTCGACCGCGCCCCGGGTGTTGCGGGTCACCCCGAACTGGGCGAGCAGCGGCTGCTCCTCGGTGCCCTCGAAGCCGATCGCCAGCAGCACCAGGTCGGCCGGCAGTTCCCGCTCCGAGCCGGGCACCGGCGTGACGATCCGCTGGCCGTCGCGCTTGGTGACGGTCACCTCGGCGATCCGGACCGCCCGGACGCCGCCGGTGCCGTCGTCGACGAACTCCTGCACGGCGACGGCGAAGACCCGCTGGCCGCCCTCCTCGTGGGCCGGGTAGCTGCGCAGCAGCCACGGCCAGGTCGGCCACGGGTCGCGGGCGGCGTCGCGGGTGTGCGGCGGCTCCGGGTACAGGTCGAGCTGGTGGACGCCGAGCGCGCCCTGCCGGTGCGCCACCCCGAGGCAGTCCGCCGCGGTGTCCCCACCACCGATGATCACCACGTGCTTCCCGGCCGCGTCGATCGGGGTCGAGCCGACCGGCCCGTCCCCCGCCTCGGCGACCGCGCGGTTGGCCGCGACCAGGTGTTCCATCGCCTGGTGGACGCCGCGCAGCCCACGGCCCGGGGTCTGCGGGGTGTCCCGGCCGGCGAGCGCACCGCAGGCCAGCAGCACCGCGTCGTACCCGGCGCGGAGCTGCTCGGCGGTGACGTCCACGCCGACGTTCACGCCGGTGCGGAACTCCACCCCCTCGGCGGTGAGCTGGACCAGCCGCCGGTCGATGTGCTCCTTCTCCAGCTTGAAGTCGGGGATGCCGTACCGGAGCAGGCCGCCGATCGCGTCGTCCCGTTCGTACACGGTGACCGCGTGACCGGCGCGGACCAGCTGCTGCGCGGCGGCCAGGCCGGCCGGGCCGGAGCCGACCACCGCGACCCGCCGGCCGGTCGGCGGTGCGACCGGCGCGGGGACGACCAGGCCCTGGTCGAAGGCGGCGTTGGCGATCTCCACCTCGACCTGCTTGATGGTCACCGGGTCGTCGCCGATGCCGAGCACGCAGGCCGCCTCGCAGGGCGCGGGGCAGAGCCGACCGGTGAACTCGGGGAAGTTGTTGGTGGCGTGCAACGACCCCACCGCCGCCGCCCAGTCCCCGGTCCGGACCAGGTCGTTCCAGTCCGGGATGCGGTTGCCCAGGGGACAGCCGTCGTGGCAGAACGGGACGCCGCAGTCCATGCACCGGGTGGCCTGCTCGCGCACGAGGCCCTCCCCGGCGGGCGGGTACACCTCCCGCCAGTCGCTGATCCGCACCGGCACCGGGCGGCGCTCCGGCAACCGCCGGGGATAGCGCAGGAAACCGTTCGGGTCAGGCACGAGCCACCTCCTGGGCCGCCACCGTCCGGTGGGCCGGCGCGGCCGGCGCGGACAGCGCGGTCATCACCGCATCGTCGACGTCGCGGCCGGCGGCTTCGGCGGCCCGCATGATGTCCAGCACCCGGCGGTAGTCCCGGGGGACCACCGCGGTGAACTCCTCCACCGCCTCCGGCCACCGCTTGAGCAGATCCTCGGCGACCGTCGACCCGGTCTCGGCGACGTGCCGGCGGACCAGGTCGTGCAGCAGCTCACGCTCCTCGTCGCGCAGCGGCGCGAGATCCACCAGTTCGGTGTTGACCCGACGGCGGTCCAGATCGTGCACGAAGGCGAGACCACCGGACATGCCGGCGGCGAAGTTGCGACCGGTCGGTCCGAGAACGACCACCGTGCCGCCGGTCATGTACTCGCAGCCGTGGTCGCCGACACCCTCGACGACCGCCGTCGCGCCGGAGTTGCGGACCGCGAACCGCTCTCCCACCCGGCCGCGCAGGAAGACCTCACCGGCGGTGGCGCCGTACAGGATGGTGTTGCCGGCGATGATCTGGTCCTCGGCGCGGTCGCCGGGCGCGGCCTGGGCGGACACGAACGGGGCGGCCCGGTCCGGGGTGACGACGATCCGCCCCCCGGAGAGACCCTTGCCGACGTAGTCGTTGGCGTCGCCGTGCAGCCGCAGGGTCACCCCGTACGGCAGGAACGCGCCGAACGACTGGCCGGCCGTGCCGCGCAGCACGAACTCGATGGTGTCGTCGGGCAGACCGGTGCCGCCGTGCCGGCGGGTCACCTCACCGCCGAGCATCGCGCCGACGCTGCGGTGCTCGTTGCGCACCGCCACCTCGACCCGGACCGGCGTGCCGTCACGCAGGGCCGGCCCGGCCAGCCGGATCAGCTCGTTGTCCAGGGCGTGCTCCAGGCCGTGGTCCTGGGCGCG
Organism: Micromonospora sagamiensis; assembly: GCF_014680085.1. Taxonomy (NCBI): domain Bacteria; kingdom Bacillati; phylum Actinomycetota; class Actinomycetes; order Micromonosporales; family Micromonosporaceae; genus Micromonospora; species Micromonospora sagamiensis. Next base: position 812,695 of record NZ_AP023438.1, read on the forward strand.
GACGCCACGCCGGGCGGCGCCGGCGGGCAGCTCCGGCAGGTGCAGGACGCGGGCCAGGTCGAGCCCCTTGGCCTTCCAGTGCTCCACCGCCGGGGCGACGTCGAGCAGCTCGACCTGCCCGATCGCCTCCTCGATGCTGCGCAGCCCCAGCTCGGCCAGGTAGCCCCGGACCTCCTCGGCGAGGAAGAGGAAGAAGTTCTCCACGAACTCCGGGCTGCCGGTGAAGCGCTCGCGCAGCACCGGGTTCTGGGTGGCGATGCCGACCGGACAGGTGTCCAGGTGACAGACGCGCATCATCACGCAACCGGCGACGATCAGCGGTGCGGTGGCGAAGCCGAACTCCTCCGCGCCGAGCAGCGCCGCGACGAGCACGTCCCGACCGGTCTTGAGCTGCCCGTCGACCTGCACCGTGACCCGGTCACGGAGCTTGTTGATCAGCAGCGTCTGCTGCGCCTCGGCCAGGCCCAGCTCCCAGGGGGTGCCGGCGTGCTTGAGCGAGTTCAGCGGGGACGCGCCCGTCCCGCCGTCGTGGCCGGAGATCAGGATGACGTCGGCCTTGAGCTTGGCGACGCCGGCCGCGACGGTGCCCACGCCGACCTCGCTGACCAGCTTGACGTGCACCCGAGCGGCCGGGTTGACGCACTTCAGGTCGTGCACGAGCTGGGCGAGGTCCTCGATCGAGTAGATGTCGTGGTGCGGCGGCGGGGAGATCAGGCCGACGCCCGGGGTGGCGTGCCGGGTCCGGGCGATCCACGGCCAGACCTTGTTGCCGGGGAGCTGCCCGCCCTCGCCGGGCTTCGCGCCCTGCGCCATCTTGATCTGAAGGTCGTCCGCGTTGACCAGGTATTCGCTGGTCACCCCGAACCGGCCACTGGCGATCTGCTTGACCGCCGAGCGGCGTACCGGGTCGTAGAGGCGGTCGGAGTCCTCGCCGCCCTCGCCGGTGTTGGACTTGCCGCCGAGGCGGTTCATCGCCACGGCCAGGGTCTCGTGCGCCTCCGCCGAGATCGAGCCGTACGACATCGCCCCGGTGGCGAAGCGCTTGACGATCTCGCTGGCCGGCTCGACCTCCTCGATCGGCACCGGGGGCCGTACGCCGGTGCGCAACGTGAACAGGCCGCGCAGGGACCCGGCCCGCGCGGCGAGCGCGTCGACCTTGCTGGTGTACTCGCGGAAGATGTCGTACTGCCGGCTGCGGGTGGCGTGCTGGAGCAGGAAGACCGTCTCCGGGTTGAACAGGTGCAGCTCGCCCTCGCGCCGCCACTGGTACTCGCCGCCCACCTCCAGCCGGGGCGAGGCGGGGGTGCCCGGGGCGGGCCAGGCCAGGGCGTGCCGGGCGGCGACCTCGGTGTGGATGCCGTCCAGCCCGATGCCGCTGATCGTGCTCGGGGTGCCCCGGAAGTACCGCTCGACGAGTTGGGTGTCCAGCCCGACGGCCTCGAAGACCTGCGCGCCGCAGTACGACGAGACGGTGGAGATGCCCATCTTCGACATGATCTTCAGGACGCCCTTGCCGAGCGCCTTGACGTAGTTGCGGACCGCCTTGGCGGGCGCCACGCCGGGCAGCGCCCCGGTGGCGATCATGTCCTCGACGGACTCGAAGGCGAGGTACGGGTTGACCGCCGCCGCGCCGTACCCGATCAGCACGGCCGCGTGGTGCACCTCCCGGCAGTCGCCGGACTCCACCACCAGCGCGACCTGGGTGCGGGTCTGCTCCCGGACGAGGTGCTGGTGCACAGCGGCGGTGAGCAGCAGCGACGGGATCGGGGCCAGGTCGGCGTTGGAGTCCCGGTCGGAGAGGACCAGGATGCGCACGCCGTCCTCGATCGCCTCGGAGACGTGCCGGCAGATCTCGGTCAGCCGGGCCTTGATGCCCGCCCCGCCCTCGCGGAGCCGGTACAGGCCGGAGACCCGGACCGCCTTGAAGCCGGGCAGGTCCCCGTCGTCGTCGACGGAGAGGAGCTTGGCCAGCTCGTCGTTGTCGATCACCGGGTACGGCAGCACGATCTGCCGGCAGCTCGCCGGCCCCGGGTCGAGCAGGTTGCCCTCCGGGCCGATGGTGGTCTGGAGGCTGGTGACCAGCTCCTCCCGGATGGCGTCCAGCGGGGGGTTGGTGACCTGCGCGAAGAGCTGGTGGAAGTAGTCGTAGAGCAGCCGCGGCCGGGTGGAGAGCGGGGAGATCGGGGTGTCGGTGCCCATCGAGCCGATCGGCTCCGCGCCGCTGCGGGCCATCGGCGCGAGGAGGATCTTCAGCTCCTCCTCGGTGTAGCCGAAGGTCTGCTGCCGGCGGCGCACCGAGTCGTGGGTGTAGACGGTGTGCTCGCGGGCGGGCAGCTCGTCCAGCTCGATCAGCCCGGCGTGCAGCCAGTCGCCGTACGGCTGGGCGGCGGCCAGCTCGGCCTTGATCTCGTCGTCCTGCACGATCCGGCCGGCGACGGTGTCGACCAGGAACATCCTCCCCGGCTGGAGCCGCCCCTTGGCGATCACCCGGGCCGGGTCGAGGTCGAGCACGCCCGCCTCGCTGCCGAGCACCACGAGGCCGTCGGCGGTGCGCCACCAGCGGCCCGGACGCAGGCCGTTGCGGTCCAGCACCGCCCCGACGACCGAGCCGTCGGTGAAGGCCACCGAGGCCGGCCCGTCCCACGGCTCCATCAGGCTGGCGTGGAACCGGTAGAAGGCGCGCTTGTCGGCGCGCATGTCCGGGTCGTTCTCCCACGCCTCGGGGATCATCATCAGCACCGCGTGCGGCAGGCTCCGCCCGGCCAGGTGCAGCAGTTCCAGCACCTCGTCGAAGTTCGCCGAGTCGGAGGCGGCCGGGGTGCAGATCGGGAACAGCCGGCGGATGTTGCCCGGCAGCTTCACCGTCCGCAGCAGCGCCTCGCGGGCCTGCATCCAGTTCCGGTTGCCCCGGATCGTGTTGATCTCGCCGTTGTGGGCGATGAACCGGTACGGGTGCGCCAGCGGCCAGGACGGGAACGTGTTGGTGGAGAACCGGGAGTGCACCAGGGCGATCGCGCTGGTCACCCGACTGTCCCGCAGGTCCGGGTAGTACGCCGGGAGCTGGTCGGGAGTGAGCATCCCCTTGTAGACCATGGTGCGCCCGGACAGCGACGGGAAGTACGCGGGCACACCCCGCTCGGCGGTCTCCCGCTCGGTCTGCTTGCGGACGCAGAACGCCACCCGGTCCAGGTCGAGACCGGTCAGCGGGGAGCCGGCGGGACCGTCCGGCGAGTCGGTGAGCCGGTTCGCGGCGAGGAAGAGCTGCCGGACCCGGGGCATCGCGGCCAGGGCGGTCTCGCCGAGGTCGCTCGGGTCGACCGGCACGTCCCGCCAGCCGAGCACCTCGGCCCCCTCGACCAGGGCGTACTTCTCCAGCACCCGGCGGGCGCGGGCTTCGCCCGCGTCGTCGTCGGGGAGGAAGACCAGACCGGTGGCGTACTGGCCGGCGGGTGGGAGCGGGAAGTCCACCACGGCGCGGAGGAACGCGTCCGGCACCTGGATCATGATGCCCGCGCCGTCACCGGTGTTCGGTTCCGCGCCCCGGGCGCCCCGGTGGTCGAGCCGGCACAGCGCGCCGAGGCCGTTCGCGACGACCTCGTGGGAGCGTCGCCCGTACAGGTCCGCCACGAAGGCCACACCGCAGGCGTCGTGCTCGTTCGCCGGGTCGTAGAGGCCCTGGGCGGGAGCCGCACCGGCGTGCGGGCGCGGGCCGGCGGACGGGGCGGACTGGGGGTGGGGAGGGTACGGAAAGGCCACCGGGCCTCCTGTCGTCGCTCAGGTGGTGACACGGTCGGGACGACGTCGGCCCTCAAGGGTCTATTGAGTCTACGTTAGGGCGCGACCCGCAAGACCAGTAAGGATTGATCACACTTCCAACATCTGGGACATGTAGTCTCGCGCGGTGGATCACGTACCCGTTGGGTTGTTCGACCGGTTGGAACGCTTCTACGACGCCGTGCCCCGGGACGCCGCCCGTGCCGAGTCCATCGGTGCGCTGGTGCTTTTCGTCCGGGAGGGTGCCGGATGGCCGTTTTACGCGCGACCCCGGCTCGACGCCACCCGAACACCGTCGGTCGCCGACATCGACGACGTCCGGGCGCGGCAGCGCGAACTGGGGCTGCCGGAGGCCTTCGAGTGGGTCCACGAGACGACCCCGGGCCTGCTGGCCGTGGCCCGGTCGGCGGGACTGGCCGTGCTGGAGGCCCCGCTGCTGGTCCTCGATCCGGCAGCGTGTCCGGACCCGGCCGGGCTCACCGACGTACCGGTCCGGCTGCTGGATCCGGCGGCGCCGGACTTCGCCGCGCAGGTGGCCATCCGGCGGGCGGTGGCCGCGGTCGGTTTCAGCACGCCCGGCACCGGCGCGGGCGACGCCGGCCCACGCGAGCGGGATGCGGCCGTCGAGGAACTGGATCTCGCGGCGGTCGAGGAGGAAACCACCCGCACCGCCGACGGGCGGCGCGTCTCGGCCCTCGCCGGTACGCCCGAGGAGGGGGTGCTGGCCTGCGGAATGGCGATGCGCGTCGGCGACGTAGCCGAGATCGCCGGGGTGGCCACCCTGCCGGTCGCCCGGGGTCGGGGCCTCGGCGCGGCGGTGACCGCCACCCTGGCCCGTGCGCTGCGGGACGCCGGCACCGACCTGGTCTTCCTCTCCGCCGGCAGCGAGGAGATCGCCCGGGTGTACGTCCGGGTCGGTTTCCGCCGGGTCGGCACCGCCTGCATCGCCGAGCCTGCCCCCGTGCTGCCCTGAGACAGCCGCCGTACCGCCTGGGCTGGGCAGCCGCCGCTCCGGGTGGGCTGGCCGGTCGCTGGCCTCAGGCGGACGACGCGGGCGGACGCCACTGGGCGGCCGACGAGGCGGCGCTGCCCAGCAGGCGGGTGGTGATCGGGCCGAGCGCGGCGTCCCGGGCCCGGAGCGCCAGACGCCCCCGGGTCTGCAGCACCGCCGACATCCGGCGGGTCTGCCGGACCACGGCGGCCACGCGCGGCCGACGGGTCCGGTCGTACCCGGTGACGGCGTCGGGCAGCCGGGCCTCGCGGAGCAGGGACTGGAGGGTCGCCGCGTCCTCGAAGGCCAGGCAGGCGCCCTGCCCGAGATGCGGCGGCATGGCGTGCGCGGCGTCGCCGAGCAGCACCACCCCGCCGGGACCCGACCGGAAGGCGTACTGGCGGGGCAGCGGACGCAGTTCGCGGACCTCCTGCTGCACCAGGTCGGCGGGCTCGGTGGCGGCGAGCAGCGCGTCGACCGGCGCGGGCCAGCCAGCGAACCAGCGGCGGAGCAGGCCGAGTTGCGTCTCCGCCGGTTCCGGACGGGGCGCACCGGCCGCGGTGGCCACCCAGTAGACGCCGCCCCGGGCGGTCCCCCCGGCGGAGCCCCGGTCCCCCAGCGAGGCGGAGACGAAGCGGTAGCCCGCCCCGAGGATCTCCCCGCCCAGCGGCTGGTCGGCGGGGACGCGGGGCGCGCGGTACCACGGGATCACCGCCCGCCAGGTGGCGCTGCCGGAGGCGACCACCCTGGCCTCGGGGGCGAGTTGGCGGCGGATCACGCTCTCCACGCCGTCCGCAGCGACGATCAGGTCCGCCTCGTGCTGCTGGTGACCGTCACCGACCGAGGGTCGCCCGTTCCCACCGGTGCGCACGGTGCGCACGGTCACCCCGGTGCGCAGGTCGACCCGGTCGCCGAGGCCGGCGACGAGGGCGTCGTGCAGGTCCTCCTGGTGCACCACGACCGGTGTCCGCTCCGACGGGGTGGGTCGGGGTTGCACCAGCCAGTGCCCGTCGGGGCGACGGATGCCCCCGTCGGGCAGCGGGGTGGCGACCGCGTCCAGGCCGGCACCGAGGCCGAGCGCGCGCAGCGCCCGGACACCGTTGGGCCAGAGCACCACGGCGGTCGGCTCGGGGCGTACCCGGTCGGCCTGTTCCAGGAGGGTGACCTGCCAGCCGGAGCGGGCCAGCGCACCGGCGACCGCCAGGCCGCCGATGCCGGCGCCCACCACCACGGCGGTCCGCACTGCCATGTCCGCCTCAGCTGTCGCGGTCGGTGGAACGCGGGCCGGCGTCGGTGTCCCGGGAGCTGTCCACACCGCCGCGACCGACGGCCGGCTCCGGCTCCGGACCGGCCGGCTCCGGCTCGTCCGGCTCCGGCGCGGGGCCGTCCGTTCCGGCGGGTCCGTCGGGCAGCGTGCCGGTTTCCCGGTACGCCCGGAACTGCTCCTCGCCGACCACCCGGTAGCCGCGCGGGGCGGCCAGGTCGGAGCTGGTCTCGGTGCGGGACAGGTCACGCTGGGAGACGTCCCCGCCGTCGGTGACCGCGGCCGGCGCGTCGGCCGGGATCGGCACCAGGTACTCGCGGGGGCCCCGGGCCCGCAGGAAGTAGACCAGCGCGCCGAGGAAGACCAGCACCGAGGTCCAGACGTTGAGCCGGACGCCGAGGATCTCGGTGGCCTCGTCGGTCCGCATCAGCTCGATCCAGAACCGGCCGGCGGTGTAACCCATCACGTAGAGGGCGAACGCCCGGCCCCGCCCCAGCCGGAACCGGCGGTCGACGGCGAGGACCAGCAGGGCGACGCCCACGTTCCAGAGCGCCTCGTAGGCGAAGGTCGGGTGGTAGAGGCCCGGTTCGAGGATCGGCTGACCGGCCTCGTCGCGCAGTGCCCGACCGGGGTTGTCCGGGTCCATCCGGTGGATCTCCAGCCCCCAGGGGAGGGTGGTCCGGCCACCGTAGAGCTCGTTGTTGAACCAGTTGCCGAACCGGCCCACCGCCTGGGCCAGCGGCAGCCCGGGGGCGAGGGCGTCGGCCACCACGGCGAACGGGATGCCGAGCTGGCGGGCGGCGAGCCACGCGCCGACCGCGCCACCGGCGACGGCGCCCCAGATGCCGAGGCCGCCCTCCCAGATGGCGAAGGCCGCCAGCGGGTCGCCACCGGTGCCGAAGTACTTTCCCGGGGACGTGATCACGTGGTAGATCCGCGCTCCGATGATGCCGGCCGGTACGGCCCAGACCGCGATGTCCAGCACCGCGCCCGGGGCCACCCCCCGGCGACGCAGCCGGTACTCGGTGACCAGGCAGGCCACCACGATCCCGGCGACGATGCACAGCGCGTACGCCCGGATCGGTACCGGACCGAGCTGCCAGACGGCGGTGCTGGGGCTGGGCAGGGCCGCCTGGGGTGTCAGCGAGGCGAGAGTCACGGGTGCACACGCTACCGCTGTTTCCCGGGTCGGTGACATCCCGGTCCGGTGCCCGCTGCCAGCGGATGACTTCTGGTTTGGGGGGCCGTAGGCTGTTTGTCCATGAGGTCGCTCACCTGGGCGGTCGCCGCGGTCGTCACCGACGACGCCGGGCGGGTGCTGCTCTGCCGGCAGGACCGGCGGTCGGCACGGTGGGCGTTGCCGGGCGGCCGGTCCCGCCCCGACGAGAGCCCGGGTCAGGCGATCGTGCGCGACGTGCACGCCGAGACCGGCCTGACCGTCGAGGTCGTGGACCTCGTCGGCATCTACCACCTGCCCTCGGCGCCGGTCGCGCCGCCGGCCGGGCGGGCCGGCCCACGGCCGGACGTCCTGGTGCACGTGCTCCGGGCCCGGGTCCGGGGCACCGCCCCGGCTGGCGTACCGGGCGGGGGCTGCCGGTTGTCCTGGCACGACCCCTGCGGCTTGCCGGAACCGGTCACCCCGGTCACCCGCTGGGCCGTGGCCGACGCGACGGCCGGCTGCTCCGGTGTGCTCCGCGAGGTGGCACCGCACCCCGGTCCCGGACTGCCCACGGTCCGCCCGGGGGAGCCGACACCGGCCATCCGCGACACCGTGGAACCGTCCGTCGACGACATCGTGGACCCGGCGGAGGTTGCCTGACTCTCCGCCGCCCGTGACGGTCCCGGCTCCGGTGGCTCGTCCGGACCGTCCGGTCACCACCGCTCCGGCGGCTGACCACCGCGCCGGCGGACCGGTCAGCGGGTCCGGACGCCCTCGGCCAGTTCGGCGGAGAGGGTGCGCAGCGCGGCCAGACCGGTGGCCTGGTCGGGGGCGTCGAGCAGGCAGCGGATCAGCGCGCTGCCCACGATCACGCCGTCGGCGTACCCGCCGACGGTGCCGGCCTGCGCGCCCGTACCCACGCCGAGCCCGACCCCGACCGGCAGGTCGGGGGTGACCGCACGGACCCGGGCGACCAGGGTCGGCGCGGCCTCGGAGGTCTTCGCCCGGGCACCGGTCACGCCCATGACGGCGGTGGCGTAGACGAAGCCCCGGCAGTGTCCGACGGTCATCGCCAGCCGCGCGTCGGTGGAGGAGGGCGACACCAGGAACGTGCGGTCCAGGCCGTGCGCGTCGGAGGCGGCCAGCCACTCGTCGGCCTCGTCCGGGATCAGGTCCGGCGTGATCAGACCGGTGCCGCCGGCGGCGGCGAGGTCCCGGGCGAAGGCGTCCACGCCGTACTGCTCGACCGGGTTCCAGTAGGTCATCGTCACCACCGGCGCGCCGGTGGCCGCGACGGCCTCGATGATCCGCAGCGTGTCCGCGGTCCGCACGCCTCCGGCGAGGGCGATGTCGCTGGCCTTCTGGATCACCGGCCCGTCCATCACCGGATCGGAGTACGGGATCTCCACCTCGATGACGTCGACGCCCGCCTCGACCATCGCGGTCATCGCCGCGATGCTCCCCTCGACCGTCGGGAAGCCGGCCGGCATGCAGCCGATCAGCAGGGCCCGGCCCTCCGCGCGCGCCTTGTCGAAGGCGACCCCGATCCGGCTCATGTCACTCCCTGTCGAGGATGCCGAAGTACCCGCCGGCGGTGTGGACGTCCTTGTCGCCCCGGCCGGAGAGGTTGACCACGATGACCGGCTCCCGGCCCAGCTCGGCCGCGAGCCGGGGGGCGATCTTCATCGCGCCGGCCAGGGCGTGCGCGCTCTCGATCGCCGGGATGATCCCCTCGGTACGGCAGAGCAGCTCGAACGCGGCCATCGCCTCGTCGTCGGTGACCGGCTCGTACGTCGCCCGGCCGCTGTCGTGCAGCCAGGCGTGCTCCGGTCCGACGCCCGGGTAGTCCAGGCCGGCGGAGATCGAGTGCGACTCGATGGTCTGCCCGTCGGCGTCCTGGAGGACGTAGGTCCGGGTGCCGTGGAGCACGCCGGACGAACCGCCGGTGATGCTGGCGGCGTGCCGGCCGGTCCGGACGCCCTCGCCGCCGGCCTCGAAGCCGTACAGCCGGACGTCCGGGTCGGTGACGAAGGCGTGGAAGACGCCGATGGCGTTGGAGCCGCCGCCGACACAGGCGGCGACCGCGTCGGGCAGCGCGCCGGTGAGGTCGAGGCACTGCTGCCGGGCCTCCTCGCCGATGCCCCGGACGAAGTCCCGGACCATCGCCGGGAACGGGTGCGGGCCGGCGGCCGTACCGATCAGGTAGTGGGTGTCGTCGACGTTGGCGACCCAGTCGCGCATCGCCTCGTTCATCGCGTCCTTGAGGGTGCGCGAGCCGTTGGTGACCGGGACGACGGTGGCGCCGAGCATCCGCATCCGGGCGACGTTCAACGCCTGCCGCTCGGTGTCGACCTCACCCATGTAGACGACGCACTCCAGGTCGAACAGGGCGGCGGCGGTGGCGGTGGCCACGCCGTGCTGCCCGGCGCCGGTCTCGGCGATCACCCGGGTCTTGCCCATCCGTCGGGTGAGCAGCGCCTGACCGAGCACGTTGCGCACCTTGTGCGCCCCGGTGTGGTTGAGGTCCTCCCGCTTGAGCAGCACCCGCGCGCCGACCTTGGCGGAGAACCGGTTCGCCGCGTAGAGCCGGGACGGGGTGCCGGCGTAGTCGCGCAGCAACGCGTCGAACTCGGCGAGGAAGGTCTCGTCGGTCATCGCGTGCCGGTACGCCGCGTCCAGCTCGTCCAGCGCGGCGACGAGCGCCTCGGGGACGAACCGGCCACCGTACCGGCCGAAGTGGCCGGCCGGGTCGGGGAGCAGACCGGCCGCGCCGGGCCGCGCGTTGGCGCTCATCGGTGGTCTGGTCCTCTCGGTGCTGACGGGCTCGGGCGGGACCGGTACGCCTCAGCGCACCGGACGTGGGGTGGCCGGGTGGTTGCCGGCGTTGACCAGCTCCGACACCGCCTCGCGGGGGCTCTTCTGGGTGACCAAGCCCTCGCCGACCAGGACGGCGTCCGCCCCGGCCGAGGCGTACCGGATGAGGTCGTGCGGGCCGCGCACGCCGGACTCGGCGATCTTGACCACGCTGCTGGGCAGGCCCGGCGCGATCCGCTCGAACACCGACCGGTCGACCTCCAGGGTGCGCAGGTCGCGGGCGTTGACCCCGATCACCTGGGCACCGGCCTCCAGGGCCCGGTCGGCCTCCTCCTCGTCGTGCACCTCGACCAGCGCGGTCATCCCGAGCGACTCGATCCGCTCCAGGAGCCCGACCAGGGCGTTCTGCTCCAGCGCCGCGACGATCAGCAGCACCAGGTCGGCGCCGTGCGCCCGCGCCTCGTGGACCTGGTAGCTGGAGACCACGAAGTCCTTGCGCAGGACCGGGACGTTCACCGCGGCCCGCACGGCGGCCAGGTCGTCCAGCGACCCGCCGAACCAGCGTCCCTCGGTGAGCACGCTGATCGCCCGGGCGCCGCCGGCGGCGTACTCCCCCGCCAGGTCGGCGGGGTTGGCGATCTCGGCGAGTTGCCCACGCGACGGCGAGGACCGTTTCACCTCGGCGATCACCGCGACGCCGGGCCGCCGCAGGGCCGCGTACGCGTCCAGCGGTGGCGGGGCGGCGGCGGCGAGTTCGCGGATCCGCTCCAGCGGGATCTGCTCCTGGCGGCGGGCGACGTCCTCACGTACGCCGGCCAGGATCTCGTCGAGCACGCTGGCGGGCGCCGTCGGACCGGCCTCGTCCCCCTCCGCGTGCTCATGCTCAGCAGTCACCAACGGACTCCCCTCTCCGGGTGTCATGGGCCGATGCTAGGTGGCGGCGCTGAACCCCAGGTGGGGGGGTATGGCGCGCTTCACGAGATGGGCTGGGGCATAACGACCGACTTCCGGTGAGTGGAAAAACACGCAGCGCAACCGGTCGGGTCGACCACCGCGATCGTCCCCACCGCCCGCCGCCACCGGCTCATCGATCATCCTCATCATCATGACACCACCGCCGGCCGTTGTCCGCGCGAGGCGTCCCGTCCCCGACCGGCGGGCGGAACCGTCAGGTCCGGTGTGACGAAGGTCAAGGACGAACGACCCTGACCACGGCGTTCGCTCCGATGGAGTGTTGATGCGGCGGTCATCACGGCGAAACGTGAAGCCGGCAGCATCAGCTTCGGGCAGACTCGGAAACGGGCCCGCCCCACCGACCCAACGATCCCGTTGCGGAGTGATCATGAGTACTGGCCAGCCTCCATCGACCATCGGACTCACCACGATCTCCCGGACGGTCGCCTCGCTCGCCGTCGGCGTGGTGCACACCCTGGAGCGGGCGGTCGTCGGCGAGGAGCGGATACGCACCGCCCGGGGCAACGCATGGGAGGCGGTCTGCGCGGACCGGGCCCGCGCCGACCGCCGCGCCGAACTGAACCGCCTGGTGGAGGAGCTGGCGGCGGCCCGGGCCGCCGCCCGGACCGACGAGCGGCAGCCGGTCAGCTGACCGTCGGGTCCTCGCCCCGGTCCAGCGCGTCCCACGCGTCGGTGGTGCCTCTCCCCCACGTCGGCGCCACCGCACCGGGGGCCGCCGGCCCGTCGGCGGTGGTGGCACCGCCCCGGGCCGGGCGCTCGTAGCGGGCACCCATCGCCGGCCAGGCCGACCCGCGCCGGGCCGTCCACGCCCCACCGGCCGCCGCGAGCAGCCCGCCGAGCAGGCAGAGGGCGGGCCACTGTCGACTGACGTCACCGGCGAACCCGGCGGCCAGGGCGTACCCGCCGCCGGCCGCCACGGCCGCGCCGAGCGCCAGGATCAGCAGGCCGACCAGGCGACGCAGCCCGCCCCGGGTGGCGAGCACCGCCCCCGCGCCGGCCAGCGCGACCACCGCCAGCGCGGGCAGCCAGGGCAGCAGGGCGGCCCCGGACCGCTCCTCCCGCAGCGCCGGGAGCGGCACCGGCCGGGGGGTCACCTCGACCGCCCAGGTCCGGGTCGCCGCCCAGACCGCCAGTCCCGCTCCGGCCAGGCAGAGCAGCACCGCGTACGTCATCTCGCGCCGCCCGGCCGGCGACGGCGGCGTACCGCTCATCGGGCCCACCTTCCGTTCGCGACTGCGGGGCTCCGCTGCGCTGCACTCCTCGCGCTCACCGGGCCGGCCGGAGGGTCTCGGCGGCGGCGATGGCGGCGAGCACCGCGGCGGCCTTGGCCCGGGTCTCCCGGTCCTCGGCGGCGGGATCAGAATCGGCCACCACCCCCGCGCCGGCCTGGACGTACGCCCAGCCGTCCCGGATCAGGGCGGTCCGGATCGCGATCGCCATGTCCAGGTCCCCGCCGAAGCCGAAGTAACCGACCGTGCCGCCGTAGAGGCCCCGGCGGACCGGCTCCAACTCCTCGATGATCTCCATCGCCCGGACCTTCGGCGCACCGGAGAGGGTGCCGGCGGGGAAGGTCGCGGCGAGGGCGTCGAACGCGGTGGCGTCCGGACGGAGGGTGCCGACCACGGTCGAGACGATGTGCATGACGTGGCTGTACCGCTCGATGGTGGCGAACTCGGGCACCTCGACCGAGCCCGGCCGGCACACCCGGCCCAGGTCGTTGCGGCCCAGGTCGACCAGCATGACGTGCTCGGCCCGCTCCTTCGGGTCGGCCAGCAGCTCGGTGGCGAGCCGGGCGTCGTGCTCCGGGTCGACGCCCCGGGGCCGGGTGCCGGCGATCGGGTGCAGCAGCGCCCGGCGCTGCCCGTCGTCGCTGCCGGTGACCTTCAGGTGCGCCTCCGGCGAGGAACCGACGATGTCGAAGCCGTCGAAGCGGAGCAGGTACATGTACGGGCTGGGGTTGGTGGTGCGCAGCACCCGGTAGACGTCCAGCGGGTCGGCGTGGGTGCGCCGCTCGAAGCGCTGCGCCAGCACGATCTGGAAGCACTCCCCGGCCCGGATGGCCTCCTTGGCCGCCTCGACCGCCTTCGGGTAGCTCCCCTCGGCCGTCCGGCAGGTCACCGCGCCGACCGGCGGCCGGTCGACCGTGGAGATCATCGGTGGGTTCGGCCGGGAGAGCGCCGAGGTCATCGCGTCGAGGCGACCGATCGCGTGGTGGTAGGCGGCGGTCACCTCGGCCGCCCGGTCCGGCTCGTCCGGCGGGGGCAGGACCGCGTTGGCGATCAGGATCGCCGAGCCCTCGTAGTGGTCCAGGACGACCAGGTCGGTGGCGAGCATCATGCCCAGCTCGGGCACACCGAGGTCGTCCTCGCTGAGCGTGGGCAGCCGTTCCAGGCGACGGATCAGGTCGTACCCGAGGTAACCGACCATGCCGCCCGTCAGCGGGGGCATGCCGCTGGTCGGGTCGAACGCCGGTCCGGCCAGCGCGGTCACCGTGTCGCGCAGCACCCGGGCCGGGTCGCCCCCGGTGGGCAGGCCGGCGGGGGGCTGCCCGAGCCAGGTGGCCTGGCCGTGCCGCTCGACCAGGGTGGCGCTGCTGCGCACGCCGATGAAGCTGTAGCGGGACCAGGCCAGCCCGGCCGACCCGACGCCCTGCTCGGCGGACTCCAGCAGGAAGGTGCCCGGGCCACCGGCGAGCTTGCGGTAGACCCCGACCGGGGTCTCGCCGTCGGCCAGCAGCCGCCGGATGACCGGGACGACCCGCCAGCGGGCCGCCAGGTCGGTGAAGGTGGCCAGGTCGGGGCTCACCACGCCGTCGGTCATGGCGCACCCACCGCGCCCTCGGTGACCGGCAGGTCCCCGACCGGCGGCTCACCGGGGCGGCCGGTCACGACCGGCAGCTCCGCGGAGAAGCAGCTGCGCCGGCCGGTGTGGCAGGCCGGGCCGACCTGGTCGACGCTGACGAGCAGCGCGTCGCCGTCGCAGTCCAGGGCCACCGAGCGGACGTACTGGTGGTGGCCGGAGGTGGCGCCCTTGACCCAGTACTCCTGGCGACTGCGCGACCAGTAGGTGGCCCGACCGGTGGTCAACGTGCGGTGCAACGCCTCGTCGTCCATCCAGGCGACCATCAGCACCTCACCGGAGTCGTGCTGACGGACCACAGCGGCGACCAGGCCGTCGGGACCCCGGCGGAGCCGGGCGGCGATGGCCGGGTCGAGCCGGGACGGGCGGACCGGCCCGGTGGGGGCGGGGTGGTGCGGGCTGGCGGGGACGCCGGTCACCGGCGCGTCAGGTACGGGCACAGTCACCCATTGTCCCGCACGCGGCGCGGACGCCCCCAGCCCGTCCCGGTTCCAGGGACCAGCCCGTCGAGGTCCCGGGGACGCCGCGGGGCGACACGGCGGGCCGGCGACCGGGGGACGGCTGATCGGAACCGGTCGGTGGCGGCGTGGCAGGAGGGGTCCGTTGTGTATGGCCGAGAAGTCATCTACCGTTGAGTTCAACGGGTGATGAATTGAGGGGAGGCGGGATGGACAACGCGATCACCCTGGACGGCCTGGTGGTCGACCGGGGCGGGCGCCGGGTCCTGGAGGGCGTGAGCTGCGCCGTACCACGCGGCACGGTGACCGGGCTGCTCGGCCCGAGCGGCAGCGGCAAGACCACGCTGATGCGCGCGGTGGTCGGGGTGCAGACGGTCAGCTCCGGCACGGTGACCGTGCTCGGCCGACCGGCCGGGACGGCGGCCCTGCGGCGGCAGGTCGGGTACCTCACCCAGGCACCGAGCGTCTACGCCGACCTGACGGTCCGGGAGAACGTCCGGTACTTCGCCGCGGTGCACGGGCGCGGCCGGGCCGACGCCGACCGCGCGGTGGCCGAGGTCGGGCTCACCGAGGCGGCCGGGCAACTGGCCAGCGCGCTCTCCGGCGGGCAGCGCAGTCGAGTCTCGCTGGCCTGCGTCCTGGTCGGCCAGCCGGAGCTGGTGGTGCTCGACGAGCCGACCGTCGGGCAGGACCCGGTGCTCCGGGCCGACCTCTGGGCCCGGTTCCACGAGCTGGCCGCCGCCGGCACCACCCTGCTGGTCTCCAGTCACGTGATGGACGAAGCCGCCCGCTGTGACCGGCTGCTGCTGATCCGGCAGGGCCGGCTGCTCGCCGACGACACCCCCGACGGGGTACGCGCCGCGGCCGGCGTGACGGACCTGGACGAGGCCTTCCTGCGCCTGATCCGGGCGACCGAGGCGCGCGCCGGACGGGAGGAGTCGTGAACCCGCGCATCGTGGCGGCCACCGCCGGGCGGGTGCTGCGTCAGCTCCGCCACGACCCCCGGACGATCGCCCTGCTGCTCGTGGTGCCGAGCCTGCTGCTCGTGCTGCTCTACTTCATGTTCTCCGAGCAGCCCACCCCACCCGGGCAACCCTCCACCTTCGACCGGGTCGCCCTGGTCATGCTGGGCGTCTTCCCCTTCACCATCATGTTCCTGCTGACCAGCATCGCGATGCTGCGCGAGCGCACCACGGGGACGCTGGAACGGCTGCTCACCACCCCGCTGGGCAAGCTCGACCTGCTCCTCGGCTACGGGCTGGCGTTCGGGTTGGCCGCCGCGGTGCAGGCGACGGTGGTCGCCGTGGTGGCGTACGGGCTGCTCGACCTGGAGACCGCGGGCAGCGCCCCGCTGGTGATCGTGATCGCCGTGGTGACCGCCCTGCTCGGCATGGCGCTGGGGCTGCTGTGCAGCGCCTTCGCCCGTACCGAGTTCCAGGCCGTACAGTTCCTTCCGGTCGTGGTCTTCCCCCAACTCCTGCTCTGCGGGCTCTTCGTCGCGCGGGAGCAGATGGTGGGCTGGCTCCAGGCGGTCAGCGACGTGTTCCCCCTGTCGTACGCGGTCGAGGCGTTGCGGGAGGTCGGCGCGCACGCCGAGCCCACCGCCACGATGTGGCGGGACCTCGCGGTGCTGGCCGGGGCGGCGCTGCTGGCCCTGGTGCTCGCCGCGGCCACGCTGCGCCGGCGCAGCGGTTGACGAGGTCCGGACACGGTCCGCCCGCCGGCGACGGACCCCACACCGGCCGGCGGGCGGGGTGACGAGCGAGAGGCGGCGATGAGCGGACGGACCGGACGACGACCGGGCAACCCGGACACCCGGGAGGCGATCCTCGCGGCGGCCCGCACGGCGTTCGCCGCCCGGGGTTTCGACGCGGCGTCGATCCGGGCGATCGCCGGCGCGGCCGGAGTGGACCCGGCCCTGGTCCACCACTACTTCGGTAGCAAGGACAAGCTCTTCCTGGCCGCGATGAACGCCCCGATCGACCCCGCGCGGTTGCTGCCCGGCGTGCTCGACGGCGATCCGGAACGGATCGGCGAACGGTTGGTCCGGGCCTTCCTCGCGGTCTGGGACTCACCGGCCGGCATGGCCGGGGTCGCGCTGTTGCGTTCGGCGGTGACCACCGACTGGACCGCCCGGCTGCTACGGGAGTTCCTGGTCACCCAGGTGCTGCGCCGGGTGCTCCAGCACCTCGACGCCGACCCGGCCGAACTGCCGCTGCGCGGCTCCCTGGCCGCCACCCAGATGGGTGGGCTGGTGCTGATGCGGTACGTCATCCGGCTGGAACCGCTGGCCTCCACGCCGTCGGAGACCCTGGTCACCGCGATCGGTCCCGGCGTCCAGCGCTACCTGACCGGGCCACTGGACGGGGTCTTCCCCGACTGACCCGTCAGGCCGGACGGGGCGACGCCTGACGTCGGCAGAGCACCGGGTGCAGCAGCCGGGCCAGGTCGGCGTGGTCGGCGACCGGCCGGGGGAACGCCAGTCGGGCCCGCTGCCGGGCGCCGGGCCCGCCGAGGGACACCACCAGGCCGTACCGGTCGACGCGGACGATCCGGGGCGGCGCGCCGGCCCGCTCGCCGAGCCGGCCGAGCTGCCGTCGCAGGTAGGCGGCGATCTGGTCGCCGTGGTGCTCGGCGAAGTCGGCCAGGAGCGCGCCCTCCACCGGGTGCAGGGGGTCCGGGTCGGCGGCGGCGTACTCGTCGCGCGGGACGCGTCGCACCTCCCCGGCGACGTCCAGGCGGGCCTCGGCCACCTCGAACCGGTACAGCCGGAACCGGGTGCCGACGTCGAGCAGGTCACCGGTCGGCTCCACGGCGGCGAAGTCCACTGCGGCGTCCCGGACGTCCGCCCCGCGAAGCAGCGCCGCCCAGCCGGAGACCCAGGCCCGGCCCAGCGACGGCGCGCCCGCCGCCGGGGGCAGGTCCAGCACGTCGAGCACCACGGCGACGTCGCCGGTGGGGCGCAGCGCGGCGGCCAGGTCGCTGACCACCGGCACGAGCATCAGCACCCGACCGTCGGGGTCGGTGACGTGCCGGACCTGGTACGGCCCCGGACGGTGCGCCAGGTGCACCAGCCCGGGGAGGCTGCCGGCGACCAGGGTCCGGACCGTCTCGGCGCTGCTCGGTCGCATGATCGCCCCTTTCCGTAGGTTAGGCTAACCTAACCTGGAAGGTTAGAGCACCCGGACACGGGCGTCCAGCCGATCCGCCACCGACCGCCGCCGGGTCACCGCGTCTGCTCCAGCCAGGAGGCGTAGAGCAGCCCGTACACCGACTCCGGTTCCCGGATCAGCTCGTCGTGCGGGCCGCGCTGCACCACCCGGCCCCGGTCCACCACGATCACCTCGTCGGCCGCCTGCGCCGTGGAGAGCCGGTGGGCGATGGCCAGCGTGGTCCGGCCCCGGGTCACCGCGTCCAGGGTCCGCTGGAGCCGCACCTCGGTGGCGGGGTCCACCGCGCTGGTCGCCTCGTCCAGCACCAGCAGGTCCGGGTCGGCGACGTACGCCCGGGCGAGCGCGACCAGCTGCCGCTCCCCCACGCTGAGCGCCTCGCCCCGCTCCCCGACCGGGGTGTCCAGCCCGGACGGCAGCCCCTCCAACCAGTCGATGAGCCCCAGCTCGGTGAAGGCCGCGACGAGCTGCTCGTCGCTCAGGTCCGGCCGGGCGAAGCGGACGTTCTCCCCCACCGTCGCGTCGAAGAGGAAGCCGTCCTGCGGCACCATCACCACCCGGGAGCGCAGCGAGTCGAAGCGCACCTGGTCCAGCGGCACGCCGGAGAGCAGCACCGTGCCCGTGGTCGGGTCCATCAGCCGGGTGAGCAGCTTGGCGAAGGTGGTCTTGCCACTGCCGGTCTCGCCGACCACCGCCACCCGGGTCTTCGCCGGGATCTCCAGGTCGATGTCGTGCAGCACCGGCGGCCCACCCGGGTACGCGAAGCCCACCTGCGCGAACCGGACGTCCAGCGGGCCCGGTGGCAGCTGGCGCCCCTGCTCCCCCGGGTCGGCCACGTCCGGGGTGAGGTCCAGCACGTCCAGCACCCGCCGCCAGCCGGCGATCGCGTTCTGCGCCTCGTTGAGCACCTCGGTGGCGATCTGCACCGGCTGGATGAAGAGGGTCACCAGGAACAGGAACGCGGTGATCTGACCGACCGAGAGCGTCTGGTCCGCGCCGAGGCTCACCCCGACCACGACCACCCCGGCCAGGGCGAGACCGGCCGCCAGTTCCCCGACCGAGCTGCCCAGGATGCTGAACCGGATGGCCCGTTGCTGGGCCCGCCGGTGGTCGTCGATCGCCTCGTCCAGCCGCCGGGCGGTCCGGCCGGCGATCCCGTACGCCCGGATGACCGACGCACCGACCACGCTCTCCGCGACCGTGGCGAGCAGCGCGCCCAGCCGCTGCCGGACCACCCCGTACGCGGCGCCGAGGCGGCGCTGGAGGGCCCGGATCACCAGGACGGCCGGCAGGAAGGCGGCGAAGACCACCAGGGTCAGCTGCCAGGAGTAGACGAACATGACGATCGTGGTGACCACCAGCTGACCGAGGTTGATCATCAGGATCACCCCGCCCCACTGGAGGAACTGGGTGATCTGGTCGACGTCGCTGGTCACCCGGGAGACCAGCGAACCACGCCGCTCGGACTGCTGGTGCAGCATCGACAGGTCGTGCACGTGCCGGAACGCCCGGGTCCGGACGTTGGCCAACGCCGTCTCGCTGACCGTGAACAGCCGACGCATCATCAGGTAGCCGCAGAGCGTCGTCACCACCAGCGTCGCGGCGGTCAGCGCGACCACCGTCCCGACGGTGCCCAGGTCGATCCCGTCGACCAGGCCCCGGTCGATGCCCTGCTGTACGGCCACCGGCACGGCGGCCCGACCGACCATGAAGACCAGCGCCAGGGCCAGCGTGCCGGCCAGGCCGACCCGCAGCTCCGGGGAGAGGGCCAGGCCGCGGCGCAACGTGCGCCAGGCCGTCTCGGCCCGCTCCGTCGGCTGGCCCGTCCCGCCCACCGGCTCCACCTTCTCCTCCACCACGACCGCGCTCACCGGGTCAGCCTCTCGTTCGCGACTGCGGGGCTCGCAAGCTCACTCCGCACGCTCACCGGGCCTTCACTGTTCGCGACTGCGGGGCTCGCAAGCTCACTCCTCACGCTCACCGGGCCTTCACTGTTCGCGACTGCGGGGCTCGCAAGCTCACTCCTCACGCTCACCGGTCCATCTCCACTTCGAGGCCGGTGGTCACCGGGACCACCGCCGGGTCCTGGTAGGTACGGGCCTGCTCGCGGTCGGTCTCCGCCTGCTCGTACGCGGTGACCAGGTCCACATAGCCGGGCACGGTGGCGAGCAGCTCGGCGTGCGTGCCCCGGGCCACCACCCGGCCCTGCTCGACGTAGATGACCTCGTCGGCCAGGGCGATGGTGGCCCGCCGGTACGCCACCACCATGATCGAGGTGCCCGGACCCGTTCCGTCGGTCGCCGACGAGCGCAGCCCGGCCAGGATCGCCGCCTCGACCCGGGGGTCGACCGCGCTCGTCGCGTCGTCGAGCACCAGCAGCCGGGGCCGGCCGGCGAGCGCGCGGGCCAGGGTGAGGCGCTGCCGCTGACCGCCGGAGAGCGAGGTGCCCCGCTCGCCGACCCGGGTGTCCAGCCCTTCGGGCAGGGCCGCGACGAACCCGTCCGCCTCGGCCAGCCGCAGTGCCGCCCAGACGTCGTCGTCGCTGATCCCCGGCCGGTCCAGGGTGATGTTGGCGCGCACCGTGTCGTCGAAGACGAACGGCACCTGGGCGACCAGCGCGACGTTGCCGGCCAGCGACGCGGCGGTCAGCTCCCGCAGGTCGACCCCGTCCAGGGTGACGGTGCCCGCGTCCGGGTCGACCAGGCGTACCGCCAGGGCGGTGATGGTGGACTTGCCGGCCCCGGTCGGGCCGACCAGGGCGACGGTGCGCCCGGCGGGCACGGTGAAGGTGACCCCGCCGAGCACCTCGGCGCCGGGCAGGTGCGCCTCGGCCGGCTCGTACCGGAAGGAGACGTCGGTGAAGGCGAGCGTGGCCGGCCCGCCGCCGGCCGGGTCGAGGACCCGGTCCCCGTAGGCCATCTCGCCGGTGGCGCGGAGCACCTGCTGCACCCGGTCCCACCCGGCCACGCTGCGCGGCAACTCGGCGAGGACCCAGCCGATGGCCCGCACCGGTACGGCCAGCACGGTGAACAGGAACGCGACGCTGACCAGCTCGGCGACGGTGATGGCGTCCTGACGCAACCGGACCGCCCCGACCACCAGCACCGCCAGGGTGCCGATGCTGGGCAGGGTCTCCAGCAGCGGGTCGAACAGACCGCGCAGCCGGCCGACGGCGATCAGCGCGTCGCGCAGCTCACCCGCGCGGGCGGCGAACCGGCGGGTCTCCTGCGCCTCCCGGCCCATCGTCTTGACCACCAGCGCGCCGTCGAAGCTCTCGTGGGCGATGCCGCTGACCTCGGCGCGCAACTGCTGGGCGCGGGCCTGCCGGGGGGCCATCCGCCGGGAGTAGACCACGTTGAGCGCGAACAGGGCGGGGAAGACGGCCACCCCGACCAGGGCGAACGCCCAGTCGGTGAGGAAGAGCGTGACGACCGCCCCGACCACCATCACCAGCGTCCCGACCGCGAAGGGCAGCGGCGCGATCGGGTACCAGGCGGCCTCCACGTCGGAGTTGGCGTTGGAGAGCAGGGTGCCGGTGGCGTGCCGCTGGTGCCAGGCCAGCGGCAGCTCCAGATAGCGTCGGGTCACCCGGCGGCGGTAGGCCGCCTGGAGGCGGTACTGCATGTAGCCGGCGCCGAGACGCCGCCCGAAGATGCCGATCACCCGCAGCACACTGATCCCGAGAAGGGCGGCGGCGGCCAGCGCCAGCACGCCGGTCTCCACCGAGCCCCGGGTGATGGAGGGCACCACCACGTCGCCCACCACCGCGCCGATCACGTACGCGCTGCCGATCACCATCGCGCCGAAGAGCAAGCTGCCGCCGACCGCGATCGTGAAGATCCGTGGTTGTTCCCGGACGGCCCGCCCGAGGACCCGGAGGCCCCGGATGAGCACGGCCGTACTCGTCCTGCTCGACACGCTCTACTTCCCCCGCCGTAAGCCGCAATTATCTCCCTCATCCTTACCGGTCGGCGTCCCGCACGCCGACCCGGGTTCGGAATTGTCCGGTGTGGCAAGAGTGCGCCGCGCCACGTCGGGTGGTCCGGCGGGGCGCGGCCTACCATCGGGGAATGTCGCGGTACGCCCGATCGGAGCGCCAGGCGCTCGCCGACCTCATGCTGGCCCTCGGCCCCGACGCGCCGACCCTGAACGAGGGCTGGGTGGCCCGGGACCTCGCCGCCCACCTGGTGGTCCGCGAGCGCCGGCCGGACGCGGCGGGCGGGATCCTGCTGCCACCGCTGCGCGGGTACGCCGAGCGGGTGCGGCTGCGGATCGCGGCACGCCCCTGGGCCGAACTGGTGGCGCAGGTGCGCCAGCCGCCGGCGTGGAGCCCGCTGAGCAACCCGCTGACCGACGAGTTGGTCAACACCATGGAGTTCTTCATCCACCACGAGGACGTCCGGCGGGCCGGCCCCGGCTGGCAGCCGCGCGACCTGCCGGTCGGGCTGCACGCCGCGCTGTGGAAGCGGGTCGCCCCGATGGCCCGGTTCGCGCTGCGCCGGTTCCCGGCGAGCCTGCTCGTCCAGGCCCCGGGGCACGGGGAGGTGCGCTGCGGGCGCGGCGGCGAGGCGCTCCGGCTGGTCGGCGCCCCCGGTGAACTGACCCTCTTCCTCTCCGGACGCCAGCGCGCGGCCCGGGTGCAACTGGACGGGCCGGCGGCGACCGCCGACCGGCTGCGTACCGCCAAGCTGGGCCTCTGACCGACCCCGCGGCCGGCCACCGGGCCGCCGGGCAGGGGCGCGACCGTCCCGGACCGGGGCGGGGGCGAACGGAAAGAACAAGTCCGATATCTTGCCCCCGCACGGATTTGTCGGTCCGCCCCGCCCGGGACGGTGTGGCAGGGGGTGGCATGCGGAGTTTCGCGCTTTCTACGCTACGGGAACCGCCGTTCCCGGGCCGGTGTCACCCGGCGGTCGCCGAGGTCGCCCGGGAGAGCGCCGACTGGGCCGACCGGCTGGGCCTGACCGGGTCCGCCGAGAGCCGACGACGGCTCGCCGGGGCCGCCGCCGCCGACCTGGCCGGGCGGGCCTGCCCGGAGGCACCGGTGGCCCGGCTCCGCCTGCTGACCGATCTGATCACCTGGCTCTTCGCGGTGGACGACGCCTGCGACGAGGACGGGCTGGGCGACACACCGACCCGGTTGGCCCCCACCGTGGCCGGCCTGCTCGACGTCCTCGACCTGCGCGGTGACCCGGCGCCCCCAGCGCTGCTCGGCACCACCGGCCCGCGCGGGGTCGCGCTGCACGACCTGTGCCGACGGGTCCGCGCGCGCGCCCGTCCGGCGGTGCTGCTCGCCTTCACCGGGCAGCTGCGGGAGTACCTCCTGGCGCTGCTGTGGGAGGCGGCCAACCGGGAGCACCGGCGGGTGCCCGGCGTCGCCGAGTACGTGCAGATGCGCCGGCACACCGGCGCGGTCCACCCGAGCTTCACCCTCACCGACCTGGCGTACGACGGACCGCCGCCGGACGAGCGGACCGACCCGGCGCTGGCCGCCCTGGAGACCCTCGCCGCGGACCTGGTCTGCTGGTGCAACGACGTCTTCTCCTACGGCAAGGAGTACCGGTTGACCGGCGACGGGCACAACCTGGTCGCCGCCATCGCCGGGGAGGAGCAGCACGCCGAGCAGGCCGCCCTGCTGGCCGCGGCGGAGCTGTTCAACCGGGCGCTGGCGGCGTACACCGAGCGGGAGACGGCGCTGCTGCGCACGGCCGACCCGGCCACCCACCGGTTCGTGGCGGCCCGCCGGGGTTGGATCCGGGCCACCTGGGACTGGTCACTCGCCGCCTCCCGGTACGCCTGACGACCCGGGACACGGGGCCCCGGAGGACCGGGGCTAGCCGATGACCGGGTGTACGCAATACCCTTCGGTAACCGCAGACCCAGCGTGACCACGATCACGTCACCACCCCCTGAAGGCGGCTACAGCGATGGCTCTCGATGTACCGTACCGTTCGATCCCGGACATGTTCCTCAAGCGCGTGGCGGCCACCCCGGACCGCCCCGCCTTCGCCCACCCCGCCCCCGACGACTCGGGACCGGTCTGGCTGACCTGGGAACAGGTGGGGCACCGGGCCAAGGCGGTCGCCGCCGGCCTACACGGTCTGGGTATCGGACTCGAGGACCGGGTGGCCATCCTGGCCAACACCCGGCTGGAGTGGGTCGTCGCCGACCTCGGCGTCATGTGCGCGGGCGGGGCGACCACCACGGTCTACCCGACCACCGAGCCGGAGGACACCTGCTACATCGTCGCCGACTCCGGCTCGCGGGTGCTCTTCGCCGAGAACCCCACCCAGGCTGCCAAGATCGCCGGGGCCGACCTGCCCGCACTGACCCACGTGGTCCTCTTCGACGGCACCGCCGACCCCGGCGCGGCCGTCCCCCAGCTCACGCTCGCCGAACTGGAGGAGCGGGGCACGCGGGCGCTCGCCGCCGAACCGGGCCTGGTCGAGGGGATCGTCGAAGAACTCGGGCCGGACCACCTGGCCACGTTGATCTACACCTCCGGCACCACCGGTCGCCCCAAGGGCGTCGAGCTGCTGCACGGCGGCTGGTGCTGGGAGGGGGTCGCGCAGGCCGACGTCGGGCTGCTGCGCGCCGACGACCTCCAGTACCTCTGGCTCCCGCTGTCCCACTCGTTCGGCAAGACCCTGCTCTGCGGGGCGACCCACGTCGGCCTGCCGACCTACGTCGACGGCCGGGTGGACAAGCTGGTCGAACTGCTCTCCGTGGTCCGTCCGACGCTGATGTGCGGCGCGCCCCGGGTGTTCGAGAAGGTCTACAACAAGTCGGTCACCACCGCGCGGGACGCCGGCGGCGTGAAGGCGAAGATCTTCGCCTGGGCGGTCCGGGTCGGCAAGGAGAAGGTCGCCCTGGAGCAGGCCGGCAAGCCGGTCCCGGGCGGGCTCCGGCTGCGCCACCGGCTGGCCGAGAAGCTGGTGTTCAGCAAGATCCAGGACCGGCTCGGCGGCCGGATCCGCGTGCTGGTCTCCGGGTCCGCTCCGCTGAGCCCGGAGATCGCCACCTTCTTCGCCGCGGCCAACCTGCCGATCTCCGAGGGGTACGGCCTCACCGAGACCAGCGCCGGCAACTTCGTCAACCGGCCGGACGGGCTGCGGATCGGCACCGTCGGGCAGGCCATGGGCGATCTGGAGTGCCGCATCGACACCGACGGGGAGATCCTGCTCCGGGGCCGTCCGGTGATGCGCGGCTACCACAACCTGCCCGAGGAGACCGCCGCCGCCTTCACCGAGGACGGGTTCTTCCGTACCGGGGACATCGGCACGCTGGACGCCGACGGCTACCTGAAGATCACCGACCGGAAGAAGGACCTGTTCAAGACGTCCGGCGGCAAGTACGTCGCGCCGTCGCACATCGAGGGCATGTTCAAGGCGATCTGCCCGTACACCTCGCAGGCGCTCGTGATCGGCCAGGCCCGCAACTTCTGCACGATGCTGGTCACCCTCGACCCGGACGCGATCAAGGGCTGGGCGGCGGGCGGGCCGCTGGCGGGTCGCGACTACACCGCGATCGTCACCTCGCCGCAGGCGAAGGAGATGGTCGAGGGGTACGTCGCGGAGCTGAACAGCAAGCTCAACCGCTGGGAGACCATCAAGAAGGTCACCATCCTGCCGCGCGACCTGACCATCGAGGACGGCGAGATCACCCCGTCGCTCAAGATCAAGCGGCGCGGGGTGGAGAACAACTTCGCCACCGAGATCGAGAAGATGTACGACGGCGCGCTCGCCGAGATCTGACCCACCACCCGGCCCCGGGCGGACCCTCTCGTCGCGAGGGAACCCGCCCGGGGCCGGTCCGTGTCCCGGCCGGCCGGCCGAGGGGTGCGTGCGCCGGACGGCCACCCGGGGGCGGCGCTCAGGCGATGACGGAGGGTTCGCGCCACTGCGGACGGCCGGCCCGGTCCAGGTCGTACCGGACCGCGGCGATCCGGTGCACGGCGTCGACCAGATCGGCGGCGGGCAGGGTGAACGGCAGCCGCAGGAAGCGCTCCAGCGTGCCGTCCAGCCCGAACCGGGGGCCGGGTGCCAGGCGTACGCCGACCTCCTCGGCGGCCCGGGCCAGGGCGCTGGACACCGGCCCGTCCAGTTCCGCCCAGAGGGTCACCCCGCCGCGCGGCACGGCGACCCGCCACTGCGGCAACCGCTCGGCCAACGCGGCCAGCAGCGCGTCCCGTTGGTGGGCGAGCTGCGTCCGGCGGGCGGCCACGATCGTCGCCGCGTCGGCGAGCAGGTGGACCGCGACGAGCTGGTCCAGCACCGGGCTGGACATGTCGACCCCGATCCGGGCGGCGGCCAGCCGCTGCACCTGCGGGGCGGAGGCCCGCACCCAGCCGATGCGCAGTCCACCCCAGTACGGTTTGCTCATCCCGCCGATCGTGATCACCCGCGAGTGCCGGTCGAAGGTGGCAGTCGGCGGGGGCACCGGCGTGCCGTCCAGCGGCAGGTCGACGAAGGACTCGTCGACCACCAGGTCGGTGCCGGCCGCGTGGGCCGCCCCGACCACCCGCTCGCGCAGATCGACCGGCATGAGGTGGCCGGTCGGGTTCTGGAAGTCGGGAATCAGGTAGGCCAGCCGCGGTCGGGACTGGCGGATGCTGGCCAGCAACAGGTCCGCGTCCCAGCCGGCGTCGAGCGCGAGCCCGTGGGTGGCGATCCGGGCCCGCCGCGCGGCGAGGGCGGCCAGCGCGTTGGGATAGGTCGGCGACTCCACGAGCACGCTGCCGGCCGGGGCGAGCGCCAACCGCAGCACCAGGTCCAGGGCGTGCTGGGTGCCGTTGGTGACCATGATCTGCTCGGGGCTGGTGGGCAGGCCGCGCTCGGCGTACGACCGGGCGATCGCCTCCCGCAGCTCGATGATCCCGGTCGGGTGGTAGCCGGCGCTGCCCAGGTAGCGGGGCAGGTCCTCGGTGGCGGCCCGGGTGGCCGGGACCAGTTCCGGCGGGGCGGCCAGCGCCGCGATGCCCAGATCGATCATGTCCAGGTCGTCCTGGGGCGTCCACAGGCCGGAGCTGGCGACCCGGTGACCGCCGGGAAGCATGGTCCAGCTCCCCGCCCCGCGCCGACTGTTCAGGTGCCCGCTCTCGCGTAACTCCCGGTAGGCGGCGGTGACCGTGGTCCGGCTGATCCGCAGCGCCTCGGCGAGTTCCCGCTCGGCCGGCAGGCGTACCCCCAGCGGCAGGCGGCCGTCGGCGAGCAGGCCCCGGACGGCGGCGGCGAGAGCGGCGTAGTCCGGGGACCGGCGGCGGCCCGGCAGCGCATGCCACTGACCGAGCAGGCGGGCCAGTTGTCCCCCGCGAACCTGGCTGGTCATGGCCACTCCCTCCCGATTGGCTCTCTCGAACCGCCGCGATTGGCCCTTAGGTTGGCATGCATGGCCCCGACTGGCAACCTCCGTGACCGGCTGCCCCGACGCCTGGTCCAGCTCTTCGCCGGACTGGCGCTCTACGGCGTCAGCATGGCTTTCATGATCGAGTCGAACCTCGGGCTGGACCCGTGGGACGTCTTCCACCAGGGGCTGGCCCGGCACACCGGGCTCTCCTTCGGCACCGCCACCATCCTGGTCGGATTGCTGGTGCTGCTGCTCTGGTTGCCGCTGCGGCAACGTCCCGGCCTGGGCACGGTGAGCAACGTCCTGGTCGTCGGTCTGGTGATCGACGCCAGCCTCGCGCTGCTGCCCGACGTCCGCCCGGTCGCCGCCCGGACCGCGCTGCTCGCCGCCGGCATCCTGCTCAACGGCCTGGCCACCGCCCTCTACCTCGGCGCCCGACTCGGTCCGGGGCCGCGCGACGGGCTGATGACCGGGTACGTGGCCCGTCACCCGGGCCGGTCGGTCCGCCTGGTCCGAACCGTCATCGAGGTGGCCGTACTCGCGCTGGGCTGGCTGCTGGGCGGCACGGTGGGCGTCGGGACGGTCGCCTACGCGCTGGCCATCGGCCCGCTGACCCAGGCGTTCCTCCCCCTGGTCACCGTCTCCGGCGCCGACGCGCCGGTACGACCACTGGCCGAACCGGTCTGAGCTGGGCGTCCCGCGAGCGCCGAACCGGATGTTTTACTCCGGGCCACTCAGCCGGCATCATTTCCCCATGGGGGCTGAGGGATGGCGTTGGTCGGACGCCTGGATCTTCGTGGCACTGGTGATCGCCAGCGGAGCCGGACGGCACCGCCGGGCCCCGTCGAGCCGGCGGCCGGAGGGGGTCCGCCTCACCGACGTGCTCTCCACCGCCGATCACCTCAACCAGGCGATTCCGCAGCGGCACGAGGTGGAGACGGCGGTGCGTCGCCTGGCCGGCGCCGGTCTGGTCAGCGTCACCGACGGCTGGTTCCGGATCACACCGGCCGGTGAGCAGCTCTGGCGGACCCGGCCGGCCGCCGGGCTCTCCACCGCCGTCGACACGGTGCAGACCGCGCTGAGCCGGCGACACGCACCGGGACAGGCCGACTGGGTGCTGCCGGAGGAGGAGCACGCCGCCGCCGTCCACGAGTACGTCAAGCGGTCGATCCCGACCCCACGCCGCTCACCGGAGGGCGGCGGTCCGGGCCGCGACCGGGGCTGACCCGCCCACCGGGGACTCCGGCGGCCGGGGCGGCCCGGCTCCGGCTGGAGGCGTCAGGCCTCGGCGGGCACCCCGGCCGGGGCGGCCACCGGCAGCCGGACCGGGTGCCCGGCGGCGTGCAGCGCGTCCTTGACGTCGCCGATGCTCAGCTCACCGAAGTGGAAGACACTGGCCGCGAGCACCGCG
Source organism: Micromonospora sagamiensis (assembly GCF_014680085.1). NCBI lineage: Bacteria > Bacillati > Actinomycetota > Actinomycetes > Micromonosporales > Micromonosporaceae > Micromonospora > Micromonospora sagamiensis. The sequence goes on from NZ_AP023438.1 coordinate 840,915, forward strand.
TCGGCGCCCGCCGCCACGGCCGGCGGGAAGTGGGCCACCGCCCCGGCCCCGCCGGAGGCGATCACCGGTACGTCGACGACCGCCCGTACCGCGCGGATCAGCTCCAGGTCGAAGCCAGCCTTCGTGCCGTCGGCGTCCATCGAGTTGAGCAGGATCTCGCCCGCGCCGAGCACGGCCACCCGGTGCGCCCACTCCACCGCGTCCAGGCCGGTGCCCCGCCGTCCGCCGTGGGTGGTCACCTCGAACCCGCTGTCGGAGGTGCCGGCCGGTGCCCGCCGCACGTCGAGGGAGAGCACGAGCACCTGCCGGCCGAACCGCTCGGCGATCTCGGCGATCAGCTCGGGACGGGCGATGGCGGCGGTGTTCACTCCCACCTTGTCCGCGCCCGCCCGGAGCAGCACGTCCACGTCGGCGACGCGGCGCACGCCCCCGCCGACGGTGAGCGGAATGAAGACCGACTCGGCGGTCCGGCGGACCACGTCGAGCATGGTGCCCCGGTCGTCGGAGGAGGCGGTCACGTCGAGGAAGGTCAGCTCGTCCGCGCCGGCCCGGTCGTACGCCGCGGCCAGCTCGACCGGGTCGCCGGCATCCCGCAGGTCGACGAAGTTGACGCCCTTGACCACGCGTCCGGCGTCCACGTCCAGACAGGGAATGACCCGTACCGCCACCGTCATGCCGCGAGCCTACCGCCCACCCCGTTCCGCCACCCCGGCCCGCCGACGCCCCCAGCCCGTGGCACGCGCCGGGGGTTGGGGTGTCTGCAGGGGCCCCCTCCTCGACAAAAAGCGGTAACAGGGGACCCCTGCTACCACCCGGCCGGGCCGGGGTGAAGTGGGGTGGGGTGGGCGGGACTCGGTTACCACCCGGGCGGGGTGGTGGAGCTCACAGGCGGACGAGCATCTTGCCGAGGTTCTCGCCGCGGAGCAGGCCCAGGAAGGCCGCCGGGGCGTTCTCGATGCCGTCGACCACGGTCTCGTCCTGGTGCAGCCGACCCTCGCGCAGCCAGCCGGATGCCTCCTCGACGAACTGCTCGCGCAGGTGGCCGTAGGAGTTGACGAGGAACCCGCGCAGGGTGAGCTGCTTGCCGATCACCAGCGCCAGGTTGCGCGGGGCGGGCGGCGGCTCGGTGGCGTTGTAGTGGGCGATCATGCCGCAGATCGCCGCCCGGCCGTGCGGGCGCAGCGCGGCGATCGCCGCCTCCAGGTGGTCGGCACCGACGTTGTCGAAGTACACGTCGATCCCGTTCGGGGCGGCGGCGCGGAGCTGGTCGCGGACCGGGCCGTCGTGGTAGTCGAAGGCGACGTCGAAGCCGAGCGCGCGCAGGCGCTCGACCTTGGCGGGTGAGCCGGCGCTGCCGACCACCCGCGCCGCGCCCCGCAGCTTCGCGATCTGCCCGACCAGGCTGCCCACCGCACCGGCGGCGGCGGAGACGAACACGGTCTCGCCCGCACGCATGCCGGCGACCTCCAGCAGGCCGGCGTACGCGGTCAGGCCGGTCATCCCGAGCACGCTCAGGTACGCGTTCACCGGCGCGAGCGCCGGGTCGACCCGGCGGGCGGAGCCGGCGTCGAGCAGGGCGTACTCCCGCCAGCCGAGGCCGTGCAGCACCAGGTCACCGGGGGCGTACCCCTCGGCCCGGCTCTGCACCACCTCGCCGATCGCGCCGCCGTCGAGCGGGGCGTCGAGCCGGAACGGCGGGACGTAGGACTTCACGTCGTTCATCCGCCCCCGCATGTACGGGTCGACGGACATGACCACGTTGCGGACCACGAGCTGACCGTCCCCGGCGGTCGGGACGGACGTGGAGACCAGACGGAAGTTCTCCGGGGTGGGCCAGCCGTCCGGCCGGGACGCGAGGTGGATCTCCCGGTTGACCGTCATGCGGCGTCCCGGACGGTCAGGGTGGTGTCGATGTTGCCCCGGGTGGCGTTGGAGTACGGGCACACCTGGTGGGCCCGGGCGACCAGGTCCTCGGCGACGGCACGCGGCACCGACGGCAGGTCGACCACCAGGCCGACGGTGAGGGTGAAGCCGCCGTCGCCGTTCGGGCCGATGCCCACCTCGGCGTCCACGACCGAGCCGCTGACGTCGGCCTTGGCCCTGCGGGCGACCAGGCGCAGCGCGGAGTGGAAGCAGGCGGCGTACCCGGCGGCGAAGAGCTGCTCGGGGTTGGCCGCGCCGCCGGCGCCACCCATCTCCTTCGGGACGGCCAGATCGAGGTCGACCGTGCCGTCGGAGGTGCGGACGTGGCCGTCGCGGCCGTCGCCGGTGGCGTGGGCGGCGGCGGTGTAGAGCACCTGCATGGTGGTCACTTCCCCTTGTGTCGGTGGATGGTCTCGGTCACCCGGGTGAGGGTGTCGCGGAGCGCGACCAGCTCGTCGAGGGTGAGTCCGGTGGACGCGGCGACCCGGTGCGGCACGTCGCAGGCCCGGTCCCGCAGCGCGCGCCCGGCGGCGGTCAGCTCGATCTCCACCCGCCGTTCGTCGCGGGCGGCACGGCGGCGGACCAGCAGGCCCGCCCCCTCCAGCCGCTTGAGCAGCGGGGAGAGCGTGCCGGAGTCGAGCCGCAGGTCGGCGCCGAGTTCGGAGACGGTCGGGGCGGCCTCGCCGCGTTCCCAGAGCACCAGCAGCACCAGGTACTGCGGGTAGGTCAGCCCCAGCTCGTCGAGGATCGGCCGGTAGACGTCGGTGACCGCCCGGGAGGCGGTGTAGAGCGCGAAGCACACCTGTCGGCGCAGCACCAGGTCGTCGTCCACCCGGCAAAGGTAGCGCGCAATTTGATTGCGCACAACTCAATTGGGTGGGCGGGACCCGGCCCGGTGGGTGCCGGGCCGGGGTGCCGGTTCAGGCGTCGGCGAGCACGCGCAGCGCCTCGGCCACCGTGAACGCGCCGGCGTACAGCGCCTTGCCGGCGATCACGCCCTCCACGCCGACCGGCTCCAGGGTGGCCAGGGCCCGCAGGTCGTCCAGGGTGGAGACACCGCCGGAGGCGATCACCGGGGCGTCGGTACGCGCGCAGACCTCGCGCAGCAGGTCCAGGTTCGGCCCGCGCATGGTGCCGTCCTTGGTGATGTCGGTCACCACGTACCGGGACGCCCCCGCCTTGTCCAGCCGCTCCAGCACCTCGAAGAGGTCGCCGCCGTCGCGGGTCCAGCCCCGCGCGGCGAGGGTACGGCCGCGCACGTCCAGCCCGATCGCCACCCGGTCGCCGTACTCGCCGCAGATCCGGTCGCACCACTGCGGGTCCTCCAACGCGGCGGTGCCGATGTTGACCCGGGCCGCACCGGTGGCCAGTGCGGCGCGCAGCGAGGCGTCGTCCCGGATCCCGCCGGACAGCTCCACCTTCACGTCCAGCCGCCGCACCACCTCGGCGAGCAGCGGGGCGTTCGACCCCCGACCGAAGGCGGCGTCGAGGTCCACCAGGTGGATCCACTCCGCGCCGTCGTTCTGCCAGGCCAGCGCCGCCTCCAGCGGGTCGCCGTAGGCGGTCTCGCTACCGGCGGCGCCCTGCACGAGACGGACGGCCTGCCCGTCGGCGACGTCCACAGCGGGCAGCAGGGTCAGACTCAACGTGTTCTCCTCGGATCAGGTACGGCGGTCCAGGGCGATCACCACGATCGCCGGGAGTACGAGCAGTAGTAGCACCATCAGCAGCACCCGCAGCGCGGGATCGGGCACCAGCGTCCAGATCGACCCCAGCACGGCCAGGGTCAGCACCACGATGCCGGCGCGCTCGGCCCGGCTCCGGCGGGCCAGCAGGCGGCCGGTACGCCGCCGCCGCCAACCCGGCCTCAGCCGGCGCAGCAGCGCGCGACGGCGTTCCCGCCGGGCCACCCGACGGGCCCGTACGGCCCGGTCCCGTTCCCGTTCGGCCTCCCGGGCGGCCCGCAGCCGGGCCCGTTCCTTGCTCACCGGCCGACCCGACCGGGCTCAGCCATCGCCGGTCACAGCGTGCCCAGCCAGTTGCGCAGCAGCAGGGCACCGGTGTCGGCCGACTTCTCCGGGTGGAACTGGGCGGCCGAGAGCGCGCCCCGCTCCACGGCGGCGACGAAGTCGTCCCCGTGCCGGGCGGTGGTCACCACGGCCCCGGCTGCAGTCAGCGCCGCCACGTCGGCGACGGCGTACGAGTGGACGAAGTAGAACCGTCCCCCCTCCGGCAGCCCGGCGAAGAGCGTCGAGCCGGCCGGCGGGCGCAGCGTGTTCCAGCCCATGTGCGGCAACCGGGTGGCGGCCAGCCGGGTCACCCCGCCCGGCAGCAGACCCAGCCCCCGGGTCACCACCCCGTGCTCCTCACCGTGGGAGAAGAGCACCTGCATGCCGACGCAGATGCCGAGCACCGGTCGCCCGGCGGCGACCCGGTCGGCGATCACCGGGCCGGCACCGAGCGCCTCGATCCCGGCCATGCAGGCGGCGAAGGCCCCGACACCCGGCACCACCAGCCCGTCGGCGGCGGCCGCGGCGGTCAGGTCGGCGGTGACCGTCACGTCCGCACCGGCGCGCTGCAACGCCCGCTCGGCGGACCGCAGGTTGCCCGACCCGTAGTCGAGCACCACGACGCGGCTCACGACGTCACCAACGGGATCAGCCAGAGCACGCCCCCGACGCCTGCGAGCAGGGCGAGCAGGGCGGTCACCACGACCACGCCCCGGGCGGCGCCCTGCCGGTGCAGGGAGACCACCCCGCCGGCCAGGAGGCCGGCGAGGATCAGCAGCAACGAGGGGAGCACCGTGTCCATCAGCGGCACCCCGTTCCGGCGGTCACAGCGCCCCCTTGGTGCTCGGCACCACGCCGGCCGAGCGCGGGTCGATCGCGGTGGCCTCGCGCAGCGCCCGGGAGACCGCCTTGAACTGCGCCTCCACCACGTGGTGCGCGTCCGGGTGGCCGCCGGGGCGGGCCGCCCGGAGCACGTCCACGTGCAGGGTGATCCGGGCCGCCTGCCCGAACGACTCCCAGATGTGCCGGGTCATGCTGGTCGGGTAGACCGGCCCGATGTACGGGGTGAGCAGCGGCTCGTCGTGCACCACGTACGGCCGGCCGGAGAGGTCGACGGCGGCGCGGACGAGCACCTCGTCCATCGGGACGGTCGCCGAGCCGTACCGCCGGATGCCGGCCTTGTCCCCCAGCGCCTGGTCGAACGCGGCGCCGAGGGCGAGCGCCGTGTCCTCCATGGTGTGGTGGGCGTCGATCTCCAGGTCGCCGACCGTCCGCACGGTGAGGTCGAAGCCGCCGTGCCGGGCGATCTGGTGCAGCATGTGGTCGTAGAAGCCGACCCCGGTGCTGATCTCCGCCGCGCCGGTGCCGTCGAGGTCGATCTCGACGAGCACCCTGGTCTCCTTGGTGGTCCGCTCCACCCGGGCGGTCCGGCTCATGCTGGGTAACCTCTCGTTCGCGACTGCGGGGCGCGCGCTGTCCTCACCGGATCTCCTCCATCGCGGCCAGGAAGGCGTCGGTCTCGGCCGGGGTGCCGGCGGTGACCCGCAACCAGCCGGTCAGGCCGACGTCCCGGACCAGCACACCCCGCTCCAGCAGGACCCGCCACGCCACGGACTGGTCCCCGCCGACCTCGAAGAGGACGAAGTTGGCGTCGCTGTCGGCGACCCGCAGGCCCCGGTCACGCAGGGTGGTGACGATCCGGTCCCGCTGCACCTTGATCGCCGCCACCGTGCCGAGCAGGGCGTCCCGGTGGGCCAGCGCCGCCCGGGCGGCGGCCTGGGTCAGCGCGGAGAGGTGGTACGGCAGCCGCACCAGCTGCACCGCCGCCACCACGGCCGGGTCGGCGGCCAGGTAGCCGAGACGCCCGCCGGCGAACCCGAACGCCTTGCTCATCGTCCGGGTCACCACCAGGCGCGGATGGCCGGGAAGCACCGCCAGCGCGCTGACCGTGCCGGGGCGGGCGAACTCGGCGTACGCCTCGTCGACCACCACCATGCCGGGGGCCACGTCCAGGACGGCGGCCACCACCTCCGGGTCGAGCGCGGTGCCGGTCGGGTTGTTCGGTGAGCAGAGGAAGACCACGTCCGGACGGTGCTCGCGGACCTGCGTCACCGCGTCGTCCACGGTCAGAGCGAAGTCCGCGCCGCGCCGGGCCGGCTGCCAGGCGGTGCCGGTGCCCAGCGCCAGCAGCGGGTGCATCGAGTACGCGGGCGTGAAGCCCAGCGCCACCCGTCCCGGGCCGCCGAACGCCTGGAGCAGCTGCTGCTGGATCTCGTTGGAGCCGTTCGCCGCCCAGACCTGCTCGCCGGTCAGGCCGTGGCCCAGGTAGCCGGCCAGGTCGGCGCGGAGCGCCACCGCGTCCCGGTCCGGGTAGCGGTTGAGGTCACGCAGTTCGGCGGCGAGCGCCTTGCCGATCGCCTCGACCACCGGCTCCGGCACCGGGTAGGAGTTCTCGTTGGTGTTCAGCCGCACCGCCACGTCGAGCTGCGGCGCGCCGTACGGGCGCAGGCCGCGCAGGTCGTCGCGGATCGGCAGGTCGTCGGGGGCGGTCACGACAGGGACTCCCCGGGGAAGCGGGCCCGCACCGCCTGGCCGTGCGCGGGCAGGTCCTCCACGGTCGCCAGGGTGACCACGTGCCCGGCCACCTCGCGCAGCGCCTCCTCGGTGTACTCCACCAGGTGGATGCCGCGCAGGAAGGACTGCACGGACAGGCCGGAGGAGTGCCGGGCGCAGCCGCCGGTGGGCAGCACGTGGTTGGAGCCGGCGCAGTAGTCGCCGAGCGACACCGGCGACCAGGGGCCGACGAAGACCGCCCCCGCGTTGCGCACCCGCAACGCCCACTCGCGGGCGTCGACGGTCTGGATCTCCAGGTGCTCGGCGGCGTACGCGTCGACCACCCGCAGCCCGGCGGCGAGGTCGTCGACGAGGACGATGCCGCTCTGCTCCCCGGTGAGCGCGGTGGTGACCCGCTCGACGTGCTTGGTGGCGGCCACCTGGCGGGTCAGCTCGCGGTCCACCGCGTCGGCCAGCGCCACCGAGCAGGTGACCAGGACGCTCGCCGCCAGTGGGTCGTGCTCGGCCTGGCTGACCAGGTCGGCGGCGACGTGCGCCGGGTCGGCGGTGTCGTCGGCGAGGATGGCGATCTCGGTCGGGCCCGCCTCGGCGTCGATGCCGACCACGCCGCGTAGCAGCCGCTTGGCGGCGGTGACCCAGATGTTGCCCGGCCCGGTGATCATGTCGACCGGTGCGCAGCGGGTCGTTCCGGCGGCGTCGGTGGTCGACCCGTACGCCAGCATCGCCACCGCCTGGGCGCCACCGACGGCGTACACCTCGTCGACGCCGAGCAGCGCGCAGGCGGCCAGCACGCGCGCGTCCGGCAGGCCGCCGTTGTCCTGCTGCGGCGGGCTGGCCACGACCAGCGAGCGGACCCCGGCGGCCTGGGCCGGGACCACGTTCATCACCACGGTGGACGGATACATCGCCAGGCCGCCGGGGACGTAGAGACCGACCCGGTCGACCGGCACCCAGCGCTCGGTGACCGTGCCGCCGGGCACCACCCGGGTGGTGTGGTCGGTGCGGCGCTGGTCGTCGTGGACCCGGCGGGCCCGGGCGATCGACTCCAGCAGCGCGGCGCGCACGTCCGGGTCGAGCGTCCCCTCGGCGGCGGCGATGGCCTCGACCGGCACCCGCAGCTGTTCCGGGGCCACCCCGTCGAACCGTTCGCTCGCCTCCCGGATCGCCGGGTAACCATGCTCCCGCACGGCCTCGACGAGCGGGCGGATCCGCTCGACCGCGGCGGAGACGTCGAGCCGGGCACGGGGCAGCAGGCGGCGCGGGTCGGTGTCGCTCCCCCGCAGGTCGATCCGATTCAGCACACTGCGAGTCTAGGCGGCCGGGCGCGCGACGCCCGTGGGGCGTCCGAACGCCGGGACGGTGGGGCGAGCCACGCCCCACCGGATCGGGCTACCCTCGACGGCGTGACCGCACGGCTGCCGGTGTTCCCGCTCCAGACGGTGCTCTTCCCCGGGCTGGTGCTGCCGCTGCATATCTTCGAGGAGAGATACCGCGCGCTGATCCGCCACCTGGTCGCGTCTCCCGAGGGTACCCGCCGGGAGTTCGGGGTGGTGGCGATCGAGCGCGGCTCCGAGGTGGCCCCGCCCGCACCGGCCGACGGGTCGCCGCCGGGGCTGGCCGGGATGACGTTGCACGAGGTGGGCTGCACGGCCGAGCTGCGCCAGGTCACCGAACTGGCCGACGGCGGCTTCGACGTGGTGACCGTTGGCCGGCGGCGGTTCCGGCTGGCCCGGGTCGACGAGCACGCCGCGCCGTACCTCACCGCCGACGTGGAGTGGCTGCCCGAACCGGAGGACCCCGACGAGGCGACCGGGCTGCTGGCGGCCCGGGTGATCGCGGTCTTCCGGCAGTACCTCGCGCTGATCCGACCCGATCCGGAGGCGATCGCCGAGCAGTTGCCCGACGACCCGACGGTGCTGTCCCACCTGGTCGCGGCGACCGCCGCGCTGACCGTGGCCGACCGGCAGCGGCTGCTCGCCATCGACGACACCGCCGGCCGGCTCCGCGCCGAGTTGCGGCTGCTCAACCGCGAGGCGGCTCTGCTGCGTCAGGTGCGGGCGGTTCCGGTGCCGTTGCGGGAACTGGCGTCCCCGCCGGCACCCAACTGACCTGCTCCGGCTCCGGGCGCAGCGACGGCCACCGGGACCAGCCGGCCAGCAGGGTGTACGTCACGGCGACGGCGAACGCCGGCAGCAGCAGGTTGCCGTACGGCACCGGCAGCACTCCGAGCACCTGGTCGACGCCGCCCGCGCGCAGGTCGACCGGTTTGTCGAAGTGCCGCCCGACGGGTGCCTCGACCAGCAGCCGCTGGAACTCCGCCAGCCCGATCCGCCGGCCGAGCTGCCAGGCCACCACGGTCGCGCCCAGGCTGCCGAGAACGCCCACGAGCAGCCCCAGTGGACCCCGGTGGCGGCGCAGCAGGAACCACAGCCCGAGTGCCACCAGGATCCCGAACCCGAGGCCGAGGAGGCTGAACCAACCGTCCGCCGCGATCGGCTGCTCCGGTTGGGCCTCGGCGTAGACCGCGCCGTCGGCGCTCTTGATCACCGGCGTGCCGGGGGCGAGGGCCGCCCAGAGCAGCCCGAGGGGGACGCCCAGCAGGGTCAGCAGTCCGAGCGCACCGGCCATCCGGGCCGGCGCCCACCGGGCCGGCGCGACGACTCCGGCCGGCATGCCGACGCCACCGGGTCCGTCGACGTCGATCGGTCCGCCTGCGCCGGCCGGCATGCCGACGCCGGTCGGGGGCGCGACGACAGCCGGTCCGTCGGCGCCGGGATGCGGGGGGTGCGCCGCGTCGGCGGGGTCGACGGGGCGGTCGGGATCGGGGCTTGCCGGGCTCACCCGGTGATCCTCTCAGGCAGCCCGACGTGGTGGCACGGCGGTGGCCGACCACGAGGTCACCGGGCGAAGGGCTCCAGCATCACCGCGGCGGCGCTCAGCCACGCCTCGCGGGTCGCCGGCTGGAGCTGGTGGTACTCGATCGACGAGCCGGTCTCCAGGGCCGGGTCGTAGGGCACCACCGCGACCGCCCGGGTCCGGGTGGCGAAGTGCCGTTGCAGGTCGTCCAGGAGCGGGGAGCGGTCCGGGTTGGGACAGGAGAGCAGGGTGACCGCGTTGTCGGCCAGCTCGCCCATACCGACCTCGTGCAGCAGGTCCAGCATCCAGTCGGCGCTGAACGCCGCGTCCTCCCGGGGCACCGTGGTCAGCACGAGCTGGTCGGCGGCGTTCATCACCGCCCGCCAGTTGGGGCTCTCCACGTTGTTGCCGGTGTCCACACAGATCACGTCGTGGGTACGGCGGAGCAGGTCGAGCACCCGCTGGACGGTGTACTTGTCGAGCTTCTGGGCGAAGCGGGGGCTCTCCTCCCCGGCCAGCACGTCGTACGAGCCGTCGGAGGCGTGCCGCAGGTAGTCGTCGAGCTGCTCCACCAGGTCGGGGCCCTGGCTGATCTCGATCGTGGCGAGGTCGGCGATCAGGTGCCGGATCGTCCGGGCGTGTCGCGCGCTGCCGGCGCGCAGCCCGAGGGTGCCGCGCAGCTCGTTGTCGTCCCAGGCCAGCACACCCCGCCCCCGCACACTGCCCACCGTCGCGGCGGCCAGCACGGTGGCGGTGGTCTTGTGCACCCCGCCCTTCGGGTTGGCGAAGGCGAGCACCCGGGGGGTGCCGAAGTCGCGACGCAGGATCGCCGCGGCCCGCTCCTGCTCGCTCTCGACGGTCTGCGGGCGCCACTCCAGCCGGGCCGGGTAGCTCCGGTCGACGACCGCCGGCACCGCCGCCCGGGCCACCGGCGGCGGGTACGCGGGCTCCGGTTGGCGGTAGCCGCCCTCCAACGCCCCGTAGCGGCTCTCGGCGGGGTAGGGGTTGTGCCGGTACTGCTCCAGCAGCGCGTACCGGGACTCCGCCGACGGGGCCGGCTCCCGGTACACCGGCTCGACCGGGTGGGCCGGCTCGGGCTGGTAGACCGGCTCCACCGGCATCACGTAGGCCGGCTCGACGGGGTAGGTCTGCTCGGAGTAGGCCGGCTCCGCCCGGTAGCTCGGCTCGGCCGGGTACGCCGGTTCCGCCGGGTACGCCGGCTCGGGCTGGCGGTAGGCCGGTTGGGCACGGTAGCCGTCGTCGGCGCGGTAGCCCTCGCCGGACCGGTAGCCGTCGCCGGAGCGGTAGCCGTCCTCGGCGCGGTAGCCGGAACCCGCGCGGTAGCCGGAGTCGGCGTCGGTGCGGTAGGCCGGCTCGACGCGGTAGGTCGACTCGGCCGGGTACGTCGTTCCGCCCTGGTAGACCGGTTCCACGCGGTACCCGGGATCAGCCCGGTAGCCGGAGTCGGCACGGTACGCCGACTCGACCGGGCGGTCGGGCTCCACCGGGTACCCCGGATCCGAGCGGTACTCCCCGCCGTACGCCGGCTCGATCGCCCGCGCCCGCCCGGCGTAGCCGTTGCCACCACCGCGCCGGGGCAACGGGTCCGGTGCCGGCGGCAGGAACGGTTCGTCCACCTCCCGGTCGGTCTCGACCTGCTCCCCGCCGCCGCGGCCACCGAGCCGAGCCCGGTCGAGCAGCGTGCGCCAACGCGGTGCTGGTTCGGCCGACCGACCCCAACCGGTCTCGGTGCCGTCCAAGGCTCGCCCTCCCCAGCGCCATCGGTCTCCGCCTGACAGGCTACGAAGCCAACCCTATTCGGACCACACCCGTACGCGCACCTCCCCGTCGCCGGCTTCACGGTGTCGGTTCGGAACCGTCCCCGTCGATCGCCCCGGACGTGCTCGCCCCGGACGGCTCCGGCGGTACCGTGGTCGTCCCGCCCGGTCGGGGCGGGCTGGCCGGTGCCGTCAGGGCCGGGGCGCTGGTCACGGTACCTCCCGGTGTGCCGGTGGCGGTAGGGCTGCCGGTGGTCGGGAACGACGGCGGCGCGCTCGGCAGCTGCTCGTCGGTGGGCGGGCGGACCAGGTCCTCCTGCTCGGGCAGGGGCGGGGTGAAGACCGTCCGGTCCAGCCGCTCGACCTCGGGTGCCGGGTCCACCGTCCGGACGCCGGGGCGGGCCGCCACCGTCCGCAGCCGGGCCGGCTCGGCCCGGACGACCGCCGCGTACACGCAGGAACAACCGGCCCGGTACGCCGCCGCCTCGGCCGCCGCCACCTCGGCACCGCTGTCGTAGAGCTGGCGCAGCTCCCGCTCGCGCGGCCCGTCGCCGGTCAGCTCCGCGCCGCGGGTCCGGTAGTCGGCCGCCTCCCGGTCCTTGCGGTCGGCGAGTTCGACCATCCCGGCGCGTACGTCCTCGGGGACGCGCCGCGCCGGAATGCGCACGATCTGAGTCTGCCGACCGGGCAGCGGCACCCGCCCGAAGACCGCGGAGACCGGAACGTCCCCGAGCACCGGGGCGAGCCGGTCCGGCGGCAGGTATTCCGCCAGGGAGACCAGCGCCCAGGTCGACCCGGCGGACGCCGACGGGGCCGGGTCGGGCAGCGCGGCGAGTTCGTCGCCGGCGGAGCGCAGGTAGCCGGGAATCGAGTCGCCCTGGCCCACTCCGACCCGGGTCACCTCGCCCACCGTCCGGTCGCCGGTCGGCGGGCGGTCGGTGGCCCAGACCGCGGTGAGCAGGACCGCGCTCACCGAGACGAGCGCGACCCAGCCCAACAGCCGCGGACGGGAGGCGGGGCCGTTCACGGCCCGGGCCAGCGACGGCAGGAACCGCTCGTCCAGCTGACGCAACAGCTCACCGGCGCGCACGGCGACCGCCCCCTCCTCGGATGGGTGACCGGTGGACCGCTGCCGTGGCCGGGACGTCAGTCGCGCAGGCGTCCCAGCGCGCGATCCAAGTCGTCAGGGTAGTCGCTGACGAAGCGGACCTCGTCCCCCGTTCGGGGGTGCAGGAAGCTCAACGCGCGGGCGTGCAGCCACTGTCTGGACAGGCCGAGCCGGGCCGACAGGGTGGGGTCGGCGCCGTAGGTGAGATCGCCCACGCACGGGTGGCGCAGCGTGGAGAAGTGCACCCGGATCTGGTGGGTCCGACCGGTCTCCAGCCGGACGTCGACCAGGCTGGCCGCCGGGAACGCCTCCACCGTGTCGTAGTGGGTGATGCTCGGCTTGCCGCCGGAGACCACCGCCCAGCGGTAGTCGTGGTGCGGGTGCCGGTCGATGGGGGCGTCGATGGTGCCGCGCAGCGGGTCCAGGTGCCCCTGCACGACGGCGTGGTACTGCTTGTCGACCTCGCGGTACTTGAAGGCCCGCTTCAGCGCGGTGTACGCCTGCTCGCTCTTGGCCACCACCATGATCCCGGTGGTGCCCACGTCGAGCCGGTGCACCACCCCCTGGCGCTCGGCCGCGCCGCTGGTGGAGATCCGGTGGCCGATCGCGGCGAGCCCGCCGATCACGGTCGGCCCGGTCCAGCCGGGACTGGGGTGGGCGGCCACGCCCACCGGCTTGTCCACCACCACGATGTCGTCGTCGGCGTGCACGACCCGCAGCCCCGGCACCGCCTGCGGCACCACGGTCGGCGCGGCGGCCGGCGCGGGCAGGGTCACGTCCAGCCAGGAGCCGGCCTTGACCTTGTGCGAGTTCGCCCGGGCCACCCCGTCGACCAGGGCGTCGCCCGCGTCGACCAGGGCCGCGGCGGCGGTACGGGAGAGCCCGAACAGCCGGGCCACGGCCTGGTCCAGCCGCATGCCGTCCAGACCGTCGGGGACCGGCAGGGACCGGTGGTCGCCGCCACCGTACGACGTGGTGTTCATGCCCGCTCCCGCTGCTCGACGTCGGTTGTCTCCCGCTGGTCCTCGACGGAGGTCGTCTCCCGCCGTCGGGGACCGTCGGTCGGCTCCTTCGGGCTCCCGGCGGCCGGCGCGGAGCCGGCCCCGCGCAGCCGGGTGCCGTCGCGTTGCCGACCGGTGAGTTCGAGGACGACGGCCAGCACCACTCCGCAGACCAGCACGCTGTCGGCGAGGTTGAACACCGGCCACACCCGGCCGTACGGGTCGAAGAGGCTCACCATGTCGACCACGTGGCCGACGAAGTACCCCGGTGCCCGGAAGATCCGGTCGGCCAGGTTGCCGAACGCGCCCCCGAGCACCAGGCCGAGCGAGAGCCCCCAGGGCACCGACCGCAGCCGGAGCGCCATCCAGCCGATCCAGCCGACCACCGCGAGGGTGATCACGGAGAAGATCCAGGTGTGGTCGGCGCCGAGGCTGAACGCCGCCCCGCTGTTGCGGGTCAGGGTGAGGTGGACCGTCCCGCCGAGCAGGCGGACCGGGTCACGGTCGTCCAGTGTGGCCAGCGCGAGGTGTTTGGTGGACTGATCAGCCAGGAAGGCGAGCCCGGCGGTGCCGGCGAGGACCGCGATCGCGCGGCGTCCGGGCCCGCCACCGCCCGGCTCGGCGGTTCCGGGCCCGTCCGGCCCTGCTGCCGTCATGTGCTCCCCATCGACGCTCCGCGGTGATCGCTCACCGACCTCGGCCCGGCCGCCGGGGAGCACGCCTCAGCGCCGCTCCTCCAGCTGCTTGCAGGTCACGCAGAGGGTGGCCGACGGGAAGGCGGCGAGCCGCTCCACCGGAATCGGGTTGCCGCACCGCTCGCACCAGCCGTAACCGCCCTCGTCGAGCCGCTCCAGTGCCCGCTCGACCTGCGTGATCCGCTCCAGGATGTTGTTGGCGAGAGAGATCTCCTGCTCCCGCTCGAAGGTCCGGGCGCCGGTGTCGGCCGGGTCGTCGCCCGCCGAGTCGGTCAACCGGTCGCGCTGGAGCTCGGTGATCTCGCTCAGGGTGTGATCGTACTCGGCGCGCAACTCGTCACGCCGTGCCGCCAGGGCCGCCCGGATCTTCTCGGTCTCGGCGGCGCTGCGGGGGGACTTCGCCGTCGGTTTCCGGCCGGCGGTCCTGGTGTCTGGCTTCGCCATCGTCACTCCCTCGGCCGCGGCAGCCGCGGCGGTCCCCGGTGCCTGGACGGGGTCCGCCGGCGGTGGCGTCCCCCATGAACAAAAGGGGCGCGCGACAGTCGTCGCGCACTCCAGAGATTCAGAAGAATACGGAACGTACAGGCGTCCGACAACGTGCCGCACCGATATCCCCTATTTCATCCCCGAACAATCCTCAATCGGGGCAAAAGGACAATACCAGGTCAGTCGCTCCGGTCATCCCCGCTTTCCCCGAACCACCGGGCCAACCGGCCCCGGCGGCTGACCGCCCGCAGCCGCCGCTCCGTCTCGTCCCGCACCCCGGCCGTCGCCACGATCAAGAGGCTGTCCCCGACCTTGAGCCGGGTGTCCGGGCCGGGCACGAATCCGGTGCCGTCCCGCAGCACCAGGGTCACCGACGCCCCGAGCGGCAGCCGCAACTCGTCGACGTGCACCCCGGCCAGCCGGGAGCCGTCCGGCACCTCCAGCTGGAGCAGGTCCGCCCGCATCCGCTCCAACGGGGCCGTCTCCACCCGGATCTCCGCCGCCTCGGCCGGCGCGGTCACCCGCAGCCGGCGCGCGACCGGGGCCAACGTCCCGGCCTGCACCAACGTGAAGATCACCACAAGCACGAAGACCGAGTCGAAGAGCCGGTCCGCGTCGGGCACCCGGGTGGAGAGCGGAATGGTGGCGAGCACGATCGGCACCGCGCCCCGCAGCCCCGCCCAGGAGAGGAAGGCCTGCTCCCGTAGCCCGAACCGGAACGGCAGGGCCGAGGCGGCCACACTGAGCGGACGGGCGACGAAGAGCAGCGCCAGGCCCGCCACCACGGCCGGCAGGATCGCCTCGTCCAGCCGGGCCGGGGTCACCAGGAGGCCGAGCAGCACGAAGAGGCCGATCTGCGCCAGCCAGGCCAGCCCGTCGGCGAAGCCGAGGATCGCCTGCCGGTGCGGTAGCCGGGCGTTGCCGAGCAGCACCCCGGCCACGTAGACGGCGAGGAACCCCGAGGCGTGCACCGACGCCCCGACCGCGTACGCCAGCACGGTGAACCCCACCACCGCGATCGGGTAGAGCCCCGCCGAGGGCAGCGCGGCCCGGCGCAACGCCAGCCGGCCGAGGTACCCGGCGGCGAAGCCCACCGCCGCCCCGGCCGCCAGCTCGTAGCCGACCAGGAGCAGCTCGTACCACCACGGGTGGGCCAGCGGGAAGCCCCGGGACAGCAGCACCACCAGCAGCACCACCGGGGCGTCGTTCATCCCCGACTCCGCCTCCAGGGTGGCCACCAGCCGGGGCGGCAGGCGCAGCCGGCGCAGGGTGGCGAAGACCGCCGCCGCGTCGGTCGAGGAGAGCACCGCGCCGTAGAGGAGGGCCAGCCGCCAGTCCAGGCCGAGCAGGAGGTGGACGGCGAACCCGACCACCAGGATGCTCACCAGCACGCCCACCGTGGAGAGCGCGGTGGCCAGCCCGAGCACCGGACGAAGGGTGCTCCACCGGGCGGTGAGCCCGCCCTCGGCGATGATCACGATGAGCGCGCAGAAGCCGAGCATCCGGGTCAGCTCGGCGTCGTCGAACCGGATGCCGAGACCGGACCGGCCGATCACCATGCCGAGCGCCAGGTAGACCAGGAGACTCGGCACACCCAGCCGGGTGGAGAAGCGGACCGCGCCGATGGCGACCAACAGGACCGCCGCGCCGACCAGCAGCGCGACGTCCAGGTTGTGCGTCACGGGCGTCGGCCCCGGACGGCCGTCACCCGTCCGGTCCGTCGCGCAGCCGGGACAGCAGCGCGGACACGGCCGGCTCGGGGTGTGCCACCAGGAAGAGCTTGTCGCGGCTCGCCGCGCCGGCCCGCAGGGAGACCGCGGCCGGTCGTACGCCGAGCGCACGGGCCAGCGCCCGACGGGCCGCCTCGGTCGCCCGGCCGTCCACCGCCGGGGCGTTCACCGCGATCACCAGGGCCGGCCCGTGTGGACCGTCGAAACGCCCACCCACCCGCGCCCGGGACGCGCCGGGCTTGACCCGGACCGCGACGGACAGCGTCTCCTCCCCGGGCACGGCGACCGGTCAGGACGGGCGGGAGTCGGCGAGTAGGGCGGTGTCCGGCGCGCAGTCCGCGCAGGGGGTGAAACCCAGCTCGACGGCCTCGGAGGCGGGCAGCGGCTCGGGCTCCCGGCCGAGCAGGTGCAGGCAGTCGGCGACGTGGTAGCGGGGCCGACCGTCGACCACCTGGACCTCGGTGGCGAGGCGGGCCACCCGGGCCGCGTCGGCCGGAGAGACCTCCTGCACGCCGGGCTCGTCGACCGCCGCCCCGGGGTCGTCGTCCCGGGGCGCGTCGACCGGTGATCCGGGCGGGGCGTGCGGCTCCGGGCCGGCCACCGGCGACCCGGGCGGTTGCCGCCACCCGCTGCCACCGGTGCCGTCCGTCGCGGAGGCGAACTGGGTCGGTACGGTCGGCCCGACGGTACGCCGGGCGTCGGTCGACGTCGTCCCGGTCGCCGCCGGCTCACGCCTAAGGTCGGCCGGACGGGCGGGCGGGCCCGTCGGATCCGCCGCCGCCCGGGCGGCGGCCACCTGGCGGGCACCCACCACGAGAGCCACGGCGGCCAGGAGGCTGGCCCCGATCGAGGCGATCAGCAGGACGCTGGAGCCGCCGACGAGACCGGCCACCAGGAGCACGACGGCGACGAGGATGAGCAGGAGACTTCCCACTATCACGGCTCACCCCCGTCGCGTCGTGCTGATCCGGATCAGCTGGTCGAGGGCTCAGTGGCCGGCTTCGAGAGCGTTGGTGCGGCTCCCGCTGTACGACCCGCCGAGACCGGCGGTCGCCAGACCACCGCTGCCGACGCTGCGGCCACCCTCGCCGCCGTTGATGTCGGCCTCGATGTCCTGCCCCCGGGCACCGAGGTCACGCAGCTGGCTCTCCAGGTACGCCTTGAGCCGGGTGCGGTACTCCCGCTCGAACTGCTTGAGTTCCTCGATGTGCTTGGACAGGGCGGTGCGCTTGGCGTCCAGCCCGCCCATCGCCTCCTGGTGCCGCTGCCGGGCGTCCCGCTCCAGCGCGTCGGCCTTGTTGCGGGCCTCGCGGGTGACCTCCTCGGCCTTCGTCCGGGCCTCGGAGAGGAGCTGGTCGGCCTCGCGGCGGGCGTCGGAGAGGTGGTCGTCCGCGGTGCGCTGGGCCATCATCAGCACCCGCAGCGCCTGCTGCTCACCGTCCCCGGCGGGAGCCGGGCCACCCTGGGAGCGGACCTGCTCCAGCTCGGCCTGCATGGCGCGGGCGGCCTGCTCGGCGGCAGCCTTGTCCCGCTGCGCCCGGTCGAGCTGGGCCTTGATGTCGTTGAGTTCGGCGGCGAGCCGGGCGTCGGCACCGGGGCCGGCCGGGGCACCACCTCGACCACCGCGCTCCACCTGGGCGCGGAGCTCGTTGTTCTCCTCGATCAGACGGGCCAGCTCGCGCTCGACCTCGTCCAGGAAGGCGTCAACCTCCTCCTCGTCATACCCCCGCTTGCCGATCGGCGGCTTTTTGAAGGCGACGTTGTGGACGTCGGCCGGGGTCAGCGGCATCGAAACTCCTCGGGTCAGTTGCGGCCGCGTAGCGGGCTGTCACCGGGCAATCACCCGAGGATCAGCCGCCTTAACACGAACTCCATCAGCACGAACAGGATAACCAGGAGCACAAGGGAAGCCAGGTCGATGCTCACGGTACCAATCCGCAGCGGAGGGATCACCCGCCTCAACGCCCTGAGAGGCGGATCAGTGACGCTCCACACGGATTCCAGTCCCGCCGACGCTCCCCGACCGGGCTGCCAGCGGCGACCGTACTGGAGGACGGCGCTGAGCACGAAACGGGCCAGGAGGAGGAGCAGGAAGACGTACAGGATCAGGTACAGCACTTGGAGCAGGATCGACAACACAGCAGGCGACGTCCCTCGGTCGGGGGGTGTTACCCCAGGCTGAAAAAGCCACCCTCAGCGATCTTGGCCTTGTCCTCCGCGGTGACCTGGACGTTGGCCGGCGAGAGCAGGAACACCCGGTTGGTCACGCGCTCGATCGTAC
Source organism: Micromonospora sagamiensis (assembly GCF_014680085.1). NCBI lineage: Bacteria > Bacillati > Actinomycetota > Actinomycetes > Micromonosporales > Micromonosporaceae > Micromonospora > Micromonospora sagamiensis. Next base: position 859,356 of record NZ_AP023438.1, read on the forward strand.
CCCGCAGCCCGAACGCCAGACCGGCGGCGAAGTCCACCAGACGGCGGGCATCCGCCTCGTCCATCTCGGTGAGGTTGATGATCACCGGAACGCCGTCGCGGAAGTGCTCACCGATGGTCCGGGCCTCGCGGTAGGTCGTCGGGTGCAGCGTGGTGATCTGGTAACGCTGCTCCTCCTCGGCGACCACGGTCCGCTCCCGGGGCTGGGTCTGCGGCGCCAGGGCGAGGTTGTCCCGGGTGTGGTAGGCCACGCCGGAACCCTCACCGGCGCCGGAGCGGGTGATCGAGCGGACACTCGCCCGCTCCGTCCGGTCGGCACGCTCCAACCGGTCGCCGTCCCCACGGTCGCTCTCCGTGCGGGTGGTCGCCCGCTCGCTCAGCCGGCTCCGCTCACCCGGCCGTGGCCGGGGAGCCGGCGGGTCGTCGGCTTCGTCCTCGTCGTCCTCGGCGAACTCCTCGGCGTACCGGCTCTGCCGGTACCGCGAGTCGCGGTAGCTGCCCTTCTCGTAGCCGCCGTCGTCGTAGCCCCGCTCGTCGTCCTCCTCGACGAGACCGAGCCAGACCCCCGCCTTGCGCAGTGCACCCATCGCCGCGCCCTTCCGTCCGCAGTGCGGCACGCGCCCCCGTGCCCGTGTCGCGTGTCGCGTGTGGGACTCCCCTTGCCCACCGGACCGGGCCGGCAACCACAGCGGACGATTCGCGGTCGTCCGCCTGACCCCCGACGTGGGACGCCGGCCCAAACAACACTGATGTAATTTGCTTTCCCGCGAAGGCTACCGCAGCGTGGGACGCATTCCGAGCAACGCGCTGCCGACGCGGACATGTGTCGCGCCGTACGCGATCGCGACCTCCAGGTCGCCGCTCATGCCGGCGGAGAGTGCGGTGGCCCCCGGATGGACGGTCCGGAACTCCTCGGCCACCTCGGCGAGCCGGGCGAACGCCCGCTGCGGCTCCCAGCCCAGCGGCGCCACCGCCATCAGCCCCGCCAGCCGCAGCGGACCGGTCCCGGCCACCGCCTCGGCCACCCGGTGCAGGCCCCGGTCCGGGTCGGCGGAATCCGGCAGCGCTCCACCCCGGCCGGGGTCACCGTCGATGCTGACCTGCACCAACGTCTCCAGTGGTTGGTCCCGCTCCCGGCTGGCCGCAGCACCGAGCGCGTCGGCCAGCCGGACGCTGTCCACTGAGTGCACCACGTCGGCGTAGCGGACCACCGAGCGGCACTTGTTGCGCTGGAGCTGCCCGATGAAGTGCCACCGGGGACGCACCCCGGCCGCCGCCACCTCGGCGGCCTTGTCGGACGCCTCCTGGTCGCGGTTCTCCCCCACGTCCACGACGCCGAGCCCGGCCAGCGCGAGCACGTCGCCGGCCGGGTACGTCTTGGTCACCGCGATCATCGTCACCTCGGCGCGGTCCCGCCCGGCGGCGGCACATGCCTCGGCGATCCGCGCCCGTACCCGGGCCAGCCCGGCGGCGAGTTCGGCGCGGCGGTCGGGTCGTACCGGGGTGGTTCGGTCGGTCATGGGCGCGACTCAGGACCCGTTCTTGAGGAAGTCGGGCACGTCGACGTCGTCGAAGAGGACCCGGCGCGGCGACTGGGTGGGCGGGGGCATCGTGGTCTGCGGCGGCACCGGCGAGGGCGGGGTGGTCGGCTGGTTCTGGTTGCTCTTGCGCCCCGACTCGACCGCCTTGTACGCCGGCGCGCCACCGTCGAAGCCCGCCGCGATCACGGTCACCCGCACCTCGTCGCCGAGGGCGTCGTCGATGACCGCGCCGAAGATGATGTTCGCGTCCGGGTGGGCCGCGTCGGTGACCAGCTGGGCCGCGTCGTTGATCTCGAACAGGCCCAGGTCGGAGCCGCCGGCGATGGAGAGCAGCACGCCGCGCGCGCCGTCCATGCTCTGCTCCAGCAGCGGGCTGGAGATGGCCGCCTCGGCCGCCTCGACCGCGCGGTTCTCGCCCCGGGCGCTGCCGATGCCCATCAGCGCGCTGCCCGCGCCGCTCATCACGCTCTTGACGTCGGCGAAGTCCAGGTTGATCAGACCGGGCGTGGTGATCAGGTCGGTGATGCCCTGCACACCGGAGAGGAGCACCTGGTCGGCCTGGCGGAAGGCGTCCATCATGCTGATGCCCCGGTCGCCGAGGGCCAGCAGCCGGTCGTTCGGGATGACGATCAGCGTGTCGCACTGGTTGCGCAGTTCCTCGATGCCGGACTCGGCCTGCACCTGCCGCCGCTTGCCCTCGAAGGAGAACGGCCGGGTGACCACACCGATGGTCAGCGCCCCCAGCTTGCGGGCGATGTTGGCCACGACCGGCGCGCCCCCGGTGCCGGTGCCGCCGCCCTCGCCGCAGGTCACGAAGACCATGTCGGCGCCCTTGAGGACCTCCTCGATCTCGTCGCGGTGGTCCTCGGCGGCGTTCTTGCCCACGTCGGGGTTGGCGCCCGCGCCGAGCCCCCGGGTCAACTCACGACCGACGTCGAGCTTGACGTCGGCGTCACTCATCAGCAGCGCCTGCGCATCGGTGTTGATCGCGATGAACTCGACGCCCTTGAGCCCAACCTCGATCATCCGGTTGACGGCGTTGACGCCGCCGCCCCCGATGCCGACGACCTTGATGACCGCCAGGTAGTTGTGCGGAGGTGTCATCTCCGGTCCTTTCCCTTCGAGATTGGCCACGCCGACCGACGGCTCGCCCCGGATCGCCGTCGACGTCAACTATCACCCGTGAAGACGAAGGGCTAACCTTCACCCTCTACTAGAGGCTTACAGTTATGTCAACTACTGATCCTCTTCCGGGCAACGTAAGCGTCCCTACGCGATGAACCAAGGACCTGACCGGCGTGTCGTCGTGGAGAGCGGGCAGGCTCACCCTTCCCAGCGTCCCGGTTCACCGGAACGTCACCACGTCGGGGGCGCTGACGTCGATGGTGTCGGCATTCCGACCGAGCAGGGTGGTCGCCACCCGGGCCTTGTCCTCGCCCCGGGTCGCGTCGCCCCAGACGATCGTGCGTCCACCGGAGAGGCGGACCGTGATCCGGGCCAGTCCCTCCACCGTGACGTCCACCAGCGCCTCACGCAGCTGCGGGGTGAGCGCGGCGAGGACCTCCAGCGCCGCCCGGGTCTCCGGGTCGTCCGGTCCGGGACGGGCCACCCGCGCCAACGGCAGACCCGCCGGGCGCGCCGGTTCCGTACGGAACGCCACCCCGAACCGGTCCACCACGACGAACCGTTCCCCCTGTGGGACCACCGCCACCGGCGTCCGCTCCACCACCCGTACCACCAGGGCGCCCGGCCAGTCCCGGGTCACCGTGGCCCGCTCCACCGGCGGCAGTTCGCCGATCCGGCGGGCCGTGTCCGCCAGGTCCACCCGGGCCAGCGGGACACCGTCCGGCACCGCCGCCGCCTGACGGACCTGCACCGGCGTCACCAGGTCGGCCCCGACCACCCGCACCTCGCGGACCCCGAACAGGCCGGTGCCGAGCAGCACCCACGCGACCAGCCCGGCCAGGAGCAGCACCCCGCCCGCCAGCGCCCACGGCAGCGCGGCGCGCAGCCGACGCTGCCGGGCCCGTTGCATGAACCGGCGGGTCGACGGCGGCACCGCGTCCGTGCCGGCCCGGACCAGCTGCCACCGGCGGGCCGGGCCGCGCCGCCCCCCGGGCTCCGCGCCGGCCGTCCGCCCCCGCGCCGGGCCGGGACTCATCCGGCCGCGGGCGACGCGCCGTCCGTACCGGCCGCCGGGGTGGCCCCGGTGGCGTCGGTCACCGGGGCGGTGGTGGTGCCGACCGGGGCCTCGGAGGCCGCCGGAGTGGTGCCGACCGGAGCCCCGGATACCGCCGGGCCGGCCGCACCGGGGGTGCCCGTGCGGGCCAGCAGCGCGTCGAGGAGCTGGTCGCCCATCAGCGAGATCGGCGGCGCGCCCATGGTGACCACCACGTCGCCGGGCCGGGCCCGGCGGGCCACCTCCACCGGCGCCGCCTCCCACGAGTCGACGAAGACCTTCCGCTCGGCCGGCAGGTCGATCGCCTCGATCAGGGCGGCCGACCCCTCCCCCGGTTGGCGCAGCTCACCCGGGCCGAAGACCTCCAGCAGCACCACCTCGTCGGCGATGGCGAGCCCCTCGGCGATCTCCGCCTGGAGGTCGCGGGTGCGGTAGAGCCGGTAGGGCTGGAACACCACGATCAACCGGCCGTCCCCGGCCACCTCGCGCAGCGTCCGCAGGGCGAGGGTGATCGAGGTCGGGTGGTAGGCGTACTCGTCGTAGACCAGGACGCCGTCGGCCACGCCCTTGCGCTCGAACCGCCGCCGGACGCCGGGGAAGGCCGCCAGCGCGTCCGTGGTGGCGGTCAGCGGAAGGTCCAGCAGGTACGCGGTGAGCACCGCTGCGGCGCTGTTGAGTCCCATGTGGCGGCCGGGCACCGGCAGGCGGATCTCCCCGAGCGCGCGTCCGTCCACCTCGGCCAGGTAGCGGGCCCCCCGGGCCGACGACGACATGCCGGTCACCCGCAGGTCGGCGTCGGGCGACTCGCCGTACGTGTAGACCCGGCGCCCCTCGGCCCGCAGCGTCGCGGCCAGTTCCCGGGCGGCCGGGTCGTCCGCGCAGGTGACGATGAAGCCCGCCGGGTCGGTGAGTCGGGCGAAGTCGGCGAAGGCCGCCTTCAGCGTGGCGAAGTCGCCGTAGGTGTTCAGGTGGTCGGGCTCGATGTTGGTGATCACCGAGACGAAGGGCCGGTAGATCAGGAACGACCGGTCGCTCTCGTCGGCCTCCACCACGAAGTACTGCCCGGTGCCGTGGTGCGCGCCCGAGCCCACCTCGGAGATCTCCCCGCCGATGACGAACGACGGGTCCTCCCCGGCCTGCTGGAGCACCATCGTCACCATCGAGGTGGTGGTGGTCTTGCCGTGGGTACCGGCGATCGCCACCGCCCGCCGGCCGGTCATCGCCGCCGCGAGCGCCTCGGAGCGGTGCAGCACCCGCAGGCCGCGTCGCCGGGCCTCCACCATCTCCAGGTGGTCGGCCGGGATCGCCGACGAGTAGACCACGGTGTCCACACCGTCGAGGTTGGCCGGCTCGTGGGTCATGTGGATGGTGCCACCCAGCGCGCGCAGGCCGGCCAGCGACGGCCACTCCCGCAGCTCGCTGCCGGTGGTGCGGATGCCCCGGGTGAGGAAGAGCCGGGCCAGGCCACTCATGCCGACCCCGCCCACCCCGATCAGGTGGATGGTGCCCAGGTCCTCGGCGGTCAGTGTGCCGGCCGGGGAGAACTGCGCGGTGTTCATGAGAGGTACCTTCCCGTCGCGGTCGCCCGGCTCACCGGGCCGTTCGTGGTCGCCCTGCGCACCGGGCCGGTCGCAACCGCCCGGCTCGCCGGGCCGGTCGGGTTCGGTCGGCTCACCGGGCCGGTCGGGTTCGGCCGGCTCACCGGGCCACCGCCTCGTGGACGAATCGGAGCAGCGCCTCGTCGCCGTCGCGCCGGCCGTAGTCGGCGGCGGCGGCACCCATCGCGGCGAGGCGATGCGGGTCGCGGATCAGCGGGATGACCGTCCGCTCGATCCAGTCCGGGGTGAGTTCGGCGTCGTCCACCAGCAGCCCGCCGCCGGCCTCGACCACGGGCAGCGCGTTGCGCTTCTGCTCCTGGTTGCTGTGCGGGTACGGCACGTAGATGGTGGGCAGACCGATCGCGGCCACCTCGGCGCAGGTCATCGCCCCGCCCCGGCCGAGCATCAGGTCGGCGGCGGCGTAGCCCAGTTCCATCTCGGACAGGTAGGGCAGGGTGACGTACGGCACCGGCAGGTCGGTGGGGACCGGCACCGGCTCGTTGCGGGCACCGATCACGTGCAGCACCTGCAGGCCGTACCGGGCCAGTTCCTTCGCCGCCCCGGAGACGGCCAGGTTGATCGAGCGGGCGCCCTGCGAGCCACCGGCGACGAAGAGCACCGGCAGGTCGGGGCGGAGCCCGAAGCGGGCCCGGGCGGCGTTGCGGTACGCGACCCGGTCCAGCCCGGCGATGCCGCGCCGCAGCGGCACCCCGACCACGCGGGCGTCCCGCAGCGCCTCGGCCTGCTGCGGCTGGTGCGGGAAGCCCACCGCCACGTGCCGGGTGAACTTCATGCCGAGCCGGTTGGCCACCCCCGGCGGCACGTTGACCTCGTGGATGACGATCGGCAGGTCCCGCCGCCAGGCGGCGAGGTAGCCGGGCACCGAGACGTACCCGCCGAAGCCGACGACCACGTCGGCGCGCACCTCGTCGATCACCTTGCCGGCGGCGCGGGCCGCGGTCCACATCCGACCGGGGGTACGGACCAGGTTCATGTTGACCGAGCGCGGCAGCTGGTAGGCGGGAATCGTGCGCAGGTCGTAGCCGTGCGGTGGGATCAGCTCGTTCTCCAGGCCCTTCGGTGTGCCCAGGCAGGTGATCCGGACGTTCGGGTCGTGCCGGCGGAGGCAGTCGGCGAAGGCGAGCAGGGGGTAGATGTGTCCCCCGGTGCCCCCTCCGCAGAGCACCACCGAACGCAGCGGACCCATCAGCGTCTCCTCTCACTGGCCGACCCGGCGCGGGCCCGGGCGCCCCGGGCGCCACGCGGCGCGGTCTCGTCGTCGTCCTCCCGCCGCGCTCGCGCCCGGGGTACGGACCCACGGTCGGCCGGGGGCGTCGCCGGTCGACGACGCCGGCCGGGAAGCGGCGGCAACGGGGCCCACACTAGTCGGACCCATCGGGCGGGCGGACGGGCGTGCAGGGCCCGTGCGGCGTCCGGCTCGGCTCGGGCGAACGAGGCGAGCATCCCGACCGCGGCGAGGGTGACCACCAGGGCGCTGCCGCCGTCGGAGATGAACGGCAGCGGCAGACCGGTGATCGGCAGCAGCCCCACCACGCCGCCGATGTTGATCACGGCCTGGCTGACCAGCCAGGTGGTGACGGCGGCGGCGGCGAGCCGCCGGAACGGATCCTCGACCCGGCGGGCGATCCGCAGCCCGGTGTACGCGAGCACCGCGAACAGCACCAGCACCACGACGCAGCCGACCACCCCGAGTTCCTCGGCGATGACCGCGAAGATGAAGTCGTTGCCGGCGGCGGGCAGCCAGTCCCACTTGGTCCGGCTCTGACCGAGCCCGGTGCCGAACCAGCCGCCGAGGTCGATGGCGTACCGGGCCTGGTCGGCCTGGTAGCACGGGTCGCCGCACTCGTCCGGGGGAGGCCGGTTGATGAAGTAGGTGAGCCGGGCCAGGCGGTAGTTCTCCGCGCCCTTCTCGCCGGAGCCGGCGCCGAGCGAGGCCACCGCCACCAGCAGGGCCACCCCGGCCAGCCCGAGCACCGACAGCACGGCGAAGACCCGCTTGCGGACCCCGGCCGCCCAGAGCAGGCCGATCACCAGCGCCAGCAGACAGAGCATGGTGCCCAGGTCGTTGTAGCCGACCAGCACGAAGAGCAGGCCGACGACCGGGAAGAGCGGGGTGGCCAGCTCCTTCCACCAGCCCAGCTTGGCGCCCTTGCGGGCGATCACGTCGGCTCCCCAGAGCACCATTCCGAACTTGGCCAGTTCGGAGGGTTGCAACTGGATCGGACCAAGGTAGAGCCAGAGCAGGTTCGCCTCGAGCGGCCCGATCTTCGGGGCGGTGTCGAACAGCGACCCGTAGGCCAGCAGGAGGTTGAGCAGCAACAGCAGCACCACCGACAACCCGAGCACCGGCCCGCCGAGCACCCGGAAGGTGCGCGCCGGCAGCCGCTGGCAGGCCCAGAAGGCGACGATGCCGATCACCGCGAAGATCGCCTGCTTGGTGAGCGCGGCGAAGGCGTTGCCCTCCTCGGCGTACGCCTTCACGCTAGTCGCGGAGAAGACCATGGTCAGCCCGATGACCAGCAGCAGACCGGCGCTGGAGATCAGCAGGTAGTAGGACGCCAGCGGCCGGGCGAGCAGGCCGCGCAACGCCGCCAGCCCGCCCATGGCGTCCAGGCCGCGCGGCGGTGCGGGCGGGTCGGCGGTACGCCCCGCGCCGGCTCCCCGCGGCTGCCCGTCGACTGTCCTGCCGTTTCCTCGGTCCTCCCCCACCCGCCCATCATCGCCGCTGCCGTCACCCGCTTCGCGCGGAACCCCCGACTCTCGGCGTGTCGGTTTGCCGCCCCAGGTGGTTGCAGGGGCCCCCGGCTACCGCATTTCGCGTAGCAAGGGGCCCCTGCAGTCACCAAACGAGCGGTCAGCTGACGTTGGCGAGGAACTCGCTGTAGAAGAGGCCGAGCGCGATGGCCACCCCGATCCCGGCGATGATCCAGAAGCGGACCACGATGTTGACCTCGCTCCAGCCGGCCAACTCGAAGTGGTGCTGGAGCGGGGACATCCGGAACACCCGCTTGCCGGTGGTCTTGAAGGAGATGATCTGGATGACCACCGACATGGTGATGATCACGAACAGCCCACCGATGATCGGCAGCAGCAGCACGGTACGGGTGGACATCGCCATGCCGGCGATCAGCCCGCCCAGGCCGAGCGCGCCGGTGTCACCCATGAAGATCCGGGCCGGTGAGGTGTTCCACCAGAGGAAGCCGACACAGGCGCCGGCCGCCGCGCCCGCGATCAGCGCGATCTCCAGCGGGTCCCGGACGGTGTAGCAGTAGTCCTCGGTGTAGTTCGGGTCGGCGCACCAGTGCCGGTACTGCCAGAACGCGATCAGCGCGTACGCGGCGAGCACCATCACCGACGCGCCGGTGGCGAGACCGTCCAGACCGTCGGTGAGGTTGACGCCGTTGGTCGCCGCCATCACCACGAAGATGAAGATGACCACGGAGGCGATCTTGCCGATGTCCAGCGCCGGGATGTCCCGGATGAAGCTCAGGGTGGTGCTGCCGACGGTCTCGACGTTGGTGACCGCGCCGCTCGCGTCGGTCATGCTGCTGGGGAAGTAGAGCGCCACCACCCCGAAGACCGCGCCCACCAGGATCTGGCCGATCAGCTTTGCCCGTGCGCTGATGCCGCCGCTGTTGCGCTTGCGGACCTTGACGAAGTCGTCGATGAAGCCGACCGCGCCGGAGAAGACCATCAGCCCCAGCAGCACCAGCGCGGTGATGGTCGGTTCGACCTGGGCGATCTGCTGGTCCGGCAGGGTGGTCAGGGCGAGGTGCCCGGCGACATACGCGATGACCGTGGCGATGATGAACACCACCCCGCCCATCGTGGGCGTGCCCTTCTTGCCCTGGTTGCTGGCGAGCCCGATGGATCGGATCGGCTGGCCGGCCTTGAGCCGGGTGAACACCTTGATCGCGATCGGGGTGGTGAGCAGCGAGATGAGGAAGGCCACCCCGATGGCCACGATGACGGCCCTCATTGAGCGTCCTCACCCCCGGTGCCGACGCGCAGCGCGTCGGCCACCTCCCAGGTGCGGTACCGGGAGCCCTTGACCAGGACCACGTCCCCTGGCCGTAGCTCACTGCGCAGCACCTCGACGGCCGCTGCCTGATCGGTGAGCAGCACCGATTCTCCTCCCCAGTTTCCTACCGCTGTCGCGCCTGCTTGGATCGGTGCCGCCGCCGCGTCCACCACGAGCAGCCGGTCGACACCCAGTTCGGCCGCGAGCCGGCCGACCTCCCGGTGCCCGTCGACCTCGAACGGGCCCAGTTCGGCCATGTAGCCGAGCACCGCGATCGTCCGCCCGTTCCGCCGCATGCCGGCCAGCGCGCGCAGCGCGACCGCCATCGACGCCGGGTTGGCGTTGTACGAGTCGTCGATCACCGTCACCCCGTCGGGACGGTCGAAGACGTCCATCCGCCGGGTCGAGACCAGCCCCAGCCCACCGAGCGCCTCGGCCAGGTCGGCCAGGGGCATGCCCAGTTCCCGGGCCACCGCCGCGGCGGCCAGCGAGTTGGAGACCTGGTGGTGGCCGGTCAGACCGAGCCGCACCGGTACGGCGCCCTCCGGCGTGACCAGCGTGTACGAGGGGCGTCCCCGGTCGTCCAGCGTCACGTCGGTGGCGCGCACGTCGGCGTCGACCGCCTCGCCGTAGCGGACCACCCGGCCCCGGGTGCGGGTGGCCATCGCGGCGACCAGCGGGTCGTCGGCGTTGAGCACGGCGAGCCCGTCGACCGGCAGTGCCTCGACCAGTTCCCCCTTGGCCATGGCGATCGTCTCCCGGGAGCCGAACTCCCCGATGTGCGCCACCCCCACGTTGAGCACCACCGAGATCCGGGGTGGCACCACGTCGCAGAGGTAGCGGACGTGCCCCACCCCGCGGGCGCCCTTCTCCAGCACCAGGAACCGGGTGTCCGGCCCCGCCTGCAACGCCGTGTACGGGTGTCCCAGCTCGTTGTTGAACGACCCGGGCGGGGCCACCGTCGGGCCGAGCCGGGCGGTGAGCTGGGCGATCAGGTCCTTGGTGGTGGTCTTGCCGGAGGAGCCGGTGATGCCGATGACGGTCAGTTCCGGCAGCCGGTCCACCACGGCGCGGGCGAGCCGGCCCAGCGCGGCGAGCGCGTCGGCGACCAGCACCATCGGCACGCCGGGCACCTCCCGGGTGCCGAGGACGGCGACCGCGCCGTCGGCCACCGCGCGGGCCGCGTAGTCGTGCCCGTCGACCTTCTCCCCGTCGAAGGCGACGAAGAGCCCGCCGGGGCGGACCTTGCGGGAGTCGAACTCGACCGCGCCGGTCACCGTGGCGGTCGGGTCGGCGCCGACCAGCCGCCCGTCGACGGCGGCGGCCAGCTCGGCCAGGGTCAGTGTGATCACGACTGCTCCACCCGGTCGCCGAAGCGGGCGCGCAGCGCGTCCGCCAGTTCCGTCCGGTCGTCGAACGGCAGCACCTCGCCGCCGACCTCCTGACCGCGTTCGTGGCCCTTGCCGAGTACGGCCACCACGTCCCCCGGCCCGGCCATCCGGACCGCCTCGTCGATGGCGGCGCGCCGGCCGGCCACGTCGAGGACGGTCGCCACCCTGCCGGCGGTCGTCTCGGCACCGGCCCGGACCTCGGCCCGGATCGCCGCCGGGTCCTCGGTACGCGGGTTGTCGTCGGTCACCAGGACCACGTCGGCTCCCCGGGCGGCGGCCGCCCCCATCACCGGGCGCTTGCCCCGGTCCCGGTCCCCGCCGGCCCCGATGACGCAGATCAACCGGCCACCGCCGGTGGTCAGCTCGCGCAGCGCGGTCAGGGCGGCGACGATCGCGTCCGGCTTGTGCGCGTAGTCGACCACGCCCTTCACCGGGCCGGGCGCCCGCACCAGCTCCAGCCGCCCCGGCACGCCCGGGCACTCGGCCACCCCCGCCGCGGCGGTACGCGGGTCCACCCCGACCGCCACCAGGCTGGCGATGGCGAGCAGGGCGTTGGCCACGTTGTGCCGGCCGGGCAGCGCCACCCCGGCGGAGAGGGTCAGCCCGTCCGGGCCGTGCGCGGTGAACCGCTGGGCGTAGCCGGCGTCGTCGACGTCCGAGGCCCACCAGGTGGCGGACGGGTCACCGGCCGCCGAGTAGCTGACCGTGGCCGGCCGGAACAGCGGTCGCAACGCCGGGTCGTCGAGGTTGAGCACCTCGGCCGCGCAACGGCCGTCGAAGAGCCGGGCCTTGGCCGCGAAGTAGTCGGCGGTGTCGGCGTGGAAGTCCAGGTGGTCGGAGCCGAAGTTGGTGTATCCGCCGACGGCGAATCGGACGCCGCCGACCCGCCCCATGGCCAGCGCGTGGCTGGAGACCTCCATGACCACCGCGCTCACCCCGCGTTCCCGGGCGGCGGCGAGCATGGCGTGCAGGTCGGTGGCCTCCGGGGTGGTCCGCACGCTCTCCACCACCAGGTCGCCGAGGCGGGTCTCCACGGTGCCGATCAGGCCGGTGGTGTGCCCGGCGGCGCGCAGCCCGGACTCGACCAGGTAGGCGGTGGAGGTCTTGCCGGCGGTGCCGGTCACCCCGATGACGGTGAGCCCCTCGGTCGGGTCGCCGTAGACGGCGGAGGCGAGCGAGCCGAGCGCCTCGCGCGGGTCGGCGACGACCAGCGCCGGCAGCCCGGCGGCGGCCACCGCCGCCCGGCCGGCCTCGTCGGTCAGCGCGGCCACCGCCCCGGCCGCCGCCGCACCGGCGGCGAACTCCGCGCCGTGCCGGCGTGCGCCGGGCAGCGCGGCGTACAGGTCGCCGGGGCGGACCTCCTGGCTGGCGTGGGTCACCCCGGTCACCGACACGTCCGCGGCCTGCGCCGGCGGCGCGACACCGAGTCGCGCGGCGAGTTCGCCGAGCCGGATTCCGATCACGGTACGGGGGCGTGGATTGCCGGGCACGGCGTCAGACCCTACCCGGTCGGTCGGCAGGGACCGCACAGCCGCCCCGGCGGTTCGCCCCCACTCACCGATGATGTCCCGGTGTGCCTGGTCAGCGCGGATAGACCGTGAACTCCGGTCGCTTCTCGCCGGTCGGGGGCACCTTGTAGTGGCGCAGGGTGAAGCCCATCATGTCGCGGAAGGCCGGGCCGGCGATCGCGCCGCCGCCCCCACCCGGGGTGTGCGCGAAGACGGCGATCACGTAGCGCGGGTTCTCCGCCGGGGCCATCCCGATGAACGAGGCGACCTCGCCGGGCTGCTTCTTCCCGTCGACCAACCGCCAACCGGTGCCGGTCTTGCCGGCGACCCGGTAGCCCGGGATCGCGGCCGTCAGGCCGGTGGCGTCCTCGACGGTGGTCACCGCCTCCAGGATGCTGCGCAGGGCGGCGGCGTTCTCCGGGCTGAGCACCTTCCGGGTGGCCGGCGGCTTCGTCGGGGTGCGCTTGCCGTTCGGGTCGATGGTCTCCTTGACCAGGCGCGGCTGGACCCAGGTGCCGTTGTTGGCGATCGTCGCGTAGACGGCGGCCATCTGCAACGGGGTGGCGTCCACGCTGTGTCCGATCGGCACCGACCCGTACGACGAGTCGCTCCACTCCGACGGCGGCAGCAGCCGGCCGGGCGCCTCGCCGGGCATGCCCACCTCGGTCCGCTGGCCCAGCCCGAAGCGCCGCTGGTATTCGTAGAGCTTCTCCTTGCCGAGCTGATCGGCGATCTTGATGGTGCCGACGTTGGAGGAGTAGGCCATCATCCCCGGCAGGCTCATCCGCTGTCCGTGCGCCTTGTGCGTGTCGGAGAACCAGGTGTCGCCCTTGAGGATGGAGTTCTCCACCGGGAAGGCGGTGTCGGGCGTGATCACGCCCTCCTGGAGCGCCGCACCGAAGGTGATCGCCTTGTGCACCGAGCCGGGGTCGACCACGAAGCTGGTGGCCGCGTCCTCCCGGTCGGTGGGCTTGCTCTTGTCCGGAGCGGCGGCGTTGTACGTGGGATGGCTGGCCTGGGCGAGGATCTCACCGGACGGGATCTCGATGACGATCGCCGCGCCGGTGCTGCCGCTGACCTTGGCCATCCGGTCGCTGAGGATCTCCTGCGTGCGGTACTGGAGGTCCCGGTCGGTGGTGAGGGTGAGCGAGCTGCCCGGCTGCGCCTCGGTGGTCTCGCGGTAGCCGCCGGGGATCGGCGCGTTCAGGTCGCCCTTGCCGATCTCGAAGACCCGCTTGCCGTCCTCGCCGTCGAGCAGGTCGTCGTAGCGGGCCTCCAGACCCTCCAGCCCGACCATGTCCGGACTGGTGAAGCCGATCAGGTTCGCCGCCAGGTCACCGCCGGGCACCTCGCGGCGCTCGTCGCGGTGCGCGCCGATGCCGGGCAGCTCCAACGCCATGATCTTCCGGGCGGTGGCGATGTCGACGCCCCGGGCGAGGTACTCGAACTGCGACTCGCGGCCGTCCTCACGGGTGCGCGGGGCCATCCGCTCGGTTAGTTCCGAGGCGGGGATGCCGAGCAGCGGGGAGAGCGCCCGGGCGGTGGCCGGGATGTCCTTGACGCGGGTCGGGTCGGCGAAGACGTACCGGGCCTCGACGCTGTGCGCCAGCGGCTTGCCGTCGCGGTCGTAGATCGCCCCGCGCGGGGCCGGCAGGTCCACCGTACGCAGCCGGTCGGCGACGCCACCCCCGGCGTACGCGGGGGCCTCCACGGCCTGGAGCGCGACCAGGCGGATGCCGATGACCGCGAACATGGCGAGGGTGAGGACGGTGCCGAGCCGTAGCCGGCGGCGTGAGTCGGCGAGCAGCGGCGCACGGCGCGGCTTGCGCACGGGCCGTCGCGCGGCGGACGCCGGTCGTGGGGTACGACGACGCGGCGGCGGGGGTTCCTCGCTCCCCGGGGTGCCAGCCGGGTCGACGGTGCGGATCACGGTGGTACGGGTGGCCGGCGCGGCCCGGCGGCCGGTGCGCCCGGCCCCGGTCCGCCCTCCGTCGAGCACCTGGAGGGCCGGGCGGAACGGGTCGGCGGAGCGCCCGCCGCGCGGGTTGCGGCGCTGGTCGGTTCCGGTGGTACGGCGGGCGGCGGCGGTGCGTTCCTCACGCTCGCTGCGGCCCGGCAGCCCGGACTCGCGGGCGGCGCGGTCCTCCCGACCGGTCCCCCGCGCGAACCCGGCGCGCTCGTCGCGGCTCTCCCGGACGGTACGGCCCCGAGGCGTGTACGAGCGCGCGTCGGAGATCCCGCCGACGCCCGGCTCACGCGGCTCGCCACCCCGGTTGCCCGCGGCACGTGACGAACCGCGCCGGGAGCCTGTGGCGTCCCGGCGCGGTTCCTCTGGTCTCGGGGCCACGGGTCAGTCTCCCGCGCCCTGCTGGCTCGTGATGGCCGGCTGGCCGCCCGCCGGGCGGGGCACACCGATCATCCGGCCGTCCGGCAGCTGGATGAAGGCCGGCTCGTCCGACTCGACCAGCCCCAGCTTGCGGGCCTCGGCGGTCAGGTTGCCCGGTGCCTCGTGCTCGGCGATCTGCTTCTTCAGCTGCTGCTCGTCGACGTCGAGTTTGGCCTGCTGCTGCTGGAGCTTCTCCAGCCGGAAGGCGTTTTCGTTGATCTTGGTGTTGACCAGCAGGATGCCGAGCACCCCGCCGACCACCAGGACCAGGACCAGGCCCACGAAGGGCGCCCGCGGCACGGAGACCGGCGGCGGCGGGGCGACCCGCAGTCGCGGCGCGGTCGGCCGCGCGGTGCCGGCGCTCCGCTCCGCCGGCCGCAGCGCGGCACTGCCCTGGGTCGGGAACTCGCGCGCCCCCCGGGCGCGAGTCTCACCCTGCCGCCGGGCCCGGTCCGATCCGGTTGCGCCGGTTCCCACCGACGCGGTCCGCGCCGCCACGGTCCGGCCCCCCGACCGCGGTGTACGCTGCCCCGCGCCGGGAAGGTCCCGGCGGTCGCGCTTGTTGACGTTCATGATCCCTCCCCCTTTTCGTCGTCCGTCGTCGTGCCGTCGTCCGGGGCTTCCCGCAGGTCCACTGTGGAACCCGTGGTCAACCCCACCCCCTGGTGCATCGCCCTGGCCCGCCGGCGGTACCGTTCGCGTTCGGCACCGCGTGGGCGTTCCGCGTCGGGATCGATCCGCTCCGCGGCACGCAGCCGCACCGAGGCGGCCCGTGGGTTCGCCGTGACCTCCGCCTCCCCGGCCAGCTCGGCGCCCCGGCTGAGCAGCCGGAACGTCGGGCCGGTGCCGGGCAGTTCGACCGGGAGGTCGACCGGACCCTGACGTCGGGTCCGCTCGGCGAGCGCCGCCTTGGTGAGCCGGTCCTCCAGTGACTGGTAGGACAGGACCACCATGCGGCCACCCACGGTCAGCGTGTCGAGCGCGGCCGGCAGCGCCGTCTCCAGCGCTGCCAGTTCTCTGTTTACCTCGATCCGTAAAGCCTGAAACGTTCTCTTTGCCGGGTGACCGCCCGTTCGTCGCGCCGGCGCCGGAATGGCCGCCTCGACCAGTTCCGCCAGCCGGGCCGTCGAGGTGATCCGCCCCCGCTCCCGTTCCCGGAGAATCGCCGAGGCGATCCGACCGGCGAAGCGCTCCTCGCCGTAGGTCCGCAGGACGCGGGCCAGGTCCGGATGGGAGTAGGTGTTGACCACCTCCTCCGCGGTCGTCCCCCGGGTCTGGTCCATCCGCATGTCCAACGGAGCGTCCCGCGCGTAGGCGAACCCGCGGTCGGGTTCGTCCAGTTGCAGCGAGGAGACCCCGAGATCGAAGAGGATCCCGTCGACGGCCGGGACACCCAGCCGGTCGAGCACCTCGGGCAGTTCGTCGTAGACGGCGTGCACGAGATGGATCCGGTCGGCGAAGCGGGCCAGCCGGGCCCGGGAGTGCGCCAGTGCCTCGGTGTCCCGGTCCAGCCCGATCAGGGTGGTCCGGGGATGTGCCTCGAGCACCGCCTCGGCGTGTCCGCCCAGACCCAGCGTGGCGTCGACGTGGACCGTCGCCCCGGACCGGTCCAGCGCGGGGGCCAGTAGCTCGAGACACCGCTCGAGCAGTACCGGCACGTGCGTGCCGCGTAGCTCCCCCATGTCGACCCCCACTGGTTCCGGACCTTCTCTCTCGTGTTGTCTGTGTCGCCGCTCCGACGCCCCGTCGTACCGCCAGATCCCCATCCGCTCCCGCCCGCTCCCCGACCGCGGCTCGAGGAGACCGGATCGTGCCCCTGGCACCGGGGAAGGGGTGCCAGGAACGCGAAGCGGCTGGAGATCTCGCAGTACGTCGGGCGCCGTCACGCCCTACAGACCGCCGGGCAGCACCCCCTCCGGTATGTCGGAGAAGTCCTCCTCGCCGACCGCGCTGTAGGTTTCCCAGGCGGCCCGGTCCCAGATCTCCACGCGGGAGTACTCGCCGACCACCGCCAGGTCGCGGTCCAGGTCGGCGTAGGCCCGCAGGTGGGCCGGGATGGTGATCCGCCCCTGCTTGTCGGGAACCTCGTCGTGCGCGCTGGCGAAGAAGATCCGGCTGTACGCCCGCATGGCCCTGTTCGTCATCGGTTGCTGACGCAACTGGTCGGCGATGCGCTGGAACTCCGGCGTCGGGAAGACACAGAGGTAACGTTCTCGCCCCTTGGTGATCACGACACCCCCCGCCAGTCCGTCCCGGAACCTCGCCGGAAGGATCAACCGGCCTTTGTCGTCCAGGCGCGGAGTGTGGGTGCCGAGAAACACGGCCCTACCCCCTCGCCCTTCGACGGCGTTCGCGGCGCCGCTGACCCCCCGGGCCGGTGGGCCCTCCCGGCCTCACCATTGGGCTCCACTCTACTCCACTTCCCTCCACCTGCAACCGGAAACGACCCTTCGGCGCGTCGCGCCGGAAGACAAAACTGCACGTCAGAAGGGGTGGAGCGAAGTGGGTGGCGGAAACGCCCCGCCACCGGCGTCCGTTTTCCGACATTGATCGACTCCATCCGGTGGACCAAGATCCACCCGGCCGGCGCGCGGGCCGCCTCCGGCCGGCGGGCCCCGCGCGTCCGCCCGGCCACCCGGCCGCCCCGGCGGGTGGGGACACCCGCCCGAACGGTTCGCCGTCGGCGGCGATCTGACGGAGTGACCGGTCCGGTAACCTCGCTCGGGTGACGGACGCGAAGATGCCCCTGCGGGCAAAGGTGGCCAGCTCCGTGTCGCGCACTGCCGCGGCACTGTCGCGGGCCGCGGGCCGCGGGGACGGCTCGGTGATCGGTGGCTGGATCGGCCTGAAGATCGACCCGGACCTGCTGGCCCACCTCTCGGCGGGGCGGGCCATCGCCCTGGTCTCCGGCACCAACGGCAAGACCACCACCACACGGCTCACCGCCGCCGCGGTCGGCGTGCTCGGCACCGTCGCCACCAACTCGTTCGGGGCGAACATGCCCACCGGGCACACCTCCGCGCTGGCCAAGGCCGGCAGCACCCCGTACGCGGTGCTCGAGGTCGACGAGCACTACCTGGCCCAGGTGATGGAGGCCACCGAGCCGCACGTGGTGGCCCTGCTCAACCTCTCCCGCGACCAGCTCGACCGGGCCAAGGAGGTCGCCATGATGGCGCAGCTCTGGCGGGCCGCGCTGGTCCGCCACCCGGAGCTGCACGTGGTGGCCAACGCCGACGACCCGATGGTGGTCTGGGCGGCCACCCCACCGGCCAGCCACGACCACCGGATCACCCCACCCACGGTGGTCTGGTTCAGCGCCGGCCAGCGGTGGCACGACGACTCCTGGGTCTGCCCCGAGTGCGGTTCGTCCATCCAGCGCTCCGGCGAGCAGTGGTGGTGCTCCGGCTGCCCGCTGCGCCGACCCCAGCCGCACTGGGTCGTCGAGGACGACGGCGTCGTCGACCCGACCGGCGCGTGGCACAAGGTCGTCCTCCAGCTGCCCGGACGGGTCAACCTCGGCAACGCGGCCACCGCGCTCGCCGTCGCCGCCGAGTTCGGCGTCCGCCCGGTCGACGCGGTCTCCCGGCTCTCCGGGGTCACCTCGGTCGCCGGCCGGTACGCACAGGTCGACCGGGACGGTCGCAACATCCGGCT
The DNA here is from genome assembly GCF_014680085.1 of Micromonospora sagamiensis. Lineage (NCBI taxonomy): Bacteria > Bacillati > Actinomycetota > Actinomycetes > Micromonosporales > Micromonosporaceae > Micromonospora > Micromonospora sagamiensis. The sequence goes on from NZ_AP023438.1 coordinate 877,654, forward strand.
GCTGCTGGCGAAGAACCCGGCGAGCTGGCTGGAGGCCTTCGACATGGCCGACCACGCCCCGACACTGCTCTCCATCAACGCCCGTGACCCCGACGGCCTGGACACCTCCTGGCTGTTCGACGTCGACTTCGGCCCGCTGCGCGGCCGGCAGGTGCTGATCACCGGTGACCGGGCCTACGACCTGGCCGTCCGTCTCGACGTCAACGACGTACCGTTCCAGCACGTCCGCTCGTTCGACGAGGCGGTCCGCAGCGTCCCTGCGGGCCGGCTGGAGGTCATCGCCAATTACACCGCGTTCCAGGACATCCGAGCGGAGTTGGACCGTGTCAACTGAGAGCCTGCGCATCGTCTGGATCTACCCCGACCTGCTCTCCACCTACGGCGACCGGGGCAACGTGCTGATCCTGGCCCGTCGGGCGCAGCAGCGCGGGATGCCGGTCGAGGTGCTGGAGGTCCGCTCCGACCAGCGGCTGCCCACCGCCGCCGACATCTACCTGATCGGCGGTGGCGAGGACGGCCCGCAGGCGCTGGGCGCGCAGCGGCTGCTCGCCGACGGCGGGCTGCACCGCGCGGTCGCCCAGGGTTCGGTCGTCTTCGGTGTCTGCGCCGGCTACCAGCTGCTCGGCACCTCGTTCTTCGCCAAGGGCACCCGCTGCCAGGGGCTTGGCCTGCTCGACCTCCAGTCGGACCGGGGTCCGTCCCGGGCGGTCGGCGAGCTCGCCGGGGACGTCGACCCCCGGCTGGGCCTGCCCCCGCTGAGCGGCTTCGAGAACCACGGCGGACGTACCCACCTGGGGGCGGGGGTCGCGCCGCTGGCCCGGGTCACCGCCGGCGTGGGCAACGACGGCCAGACCGAGGGGGCCTGGCGGGGCAAGCTGCTCGGCACCTACTCCCACGGTCCGGCGCTGGCCCGCAACCCGGCCCTGGCCGACCTGCTGCTGAAGTGGGCCACCGGGGCGCACCAGCTCCCCCCGCTCGACGACACCTGGCCCGAGCGGCTGCGCGCCGAACGCCGGGCCGCGGTGGCCGCCGCCCGGCCGTGATCCCGGCGGTCCGGCGGCTGCTCGCGCAGCGGTCGGCCGTCCGGTTCGCGTCCCTGCTGCTCCTGCTGGGGTGCTTCGCGCTGCTGCTGGTGCTGGTGCCCCGGCCGGAGCTGGCCGACCTGCCGGCGCACGCCGACCGGCTGGGCGCCGCCGCCCCGGTGGCCGCCATCGTCGGCGGCGCGGTGCTGCTGGTCGCCCTGGTGCCCCGCACCTTCGTCACGCTGGCCTCGGGGGTGCTCTTCGGCGCGCTCGAGGGGGCCGTGTACGCCCTCGGTGCCGCGCTGCTCGCGGCGGCGCTCGGGTTCGCGGTCGGCCGGCTCCTCGGTCGGGAGTTCGTCGCCGAACGGATCCGGGGCCGGCTCGCCCGGCTGGACCGCTGGTTCGCCCGGCAGAGCGTGCTCGGCGTGATGACCGTACGGCTGCTGCCCATCTCCGGGTTCGGACTGGTCAGCTACGGCTACGGCACCACCGGCGCGCGGCTGCTGCCGTTCCTGGTCGGTAGCGTGCTCGCCTCGGCACCCACCGCCTTCGGCTACGCGGCGCTCGGCGCGGCGGTCAGCACCCCCGACGAGGTGAACTGGCTGACCGTCGCCCCCGCCGGGCTCGGCCTGGTCGCCACCGTCGTGCTCGGCCACACCTGGTGGCGGGCGGAACGCCGCCGTCGTGCCGGCGGGCAGGTCAGCCCGCCGGCGTGACCAGTCCGGCGTCGTAGGCGGCGATGACCAGGTGCACGCGGTCCCGCGCGCCGAGCTTGGTGAGCAGGCGTCCGACGTGCGCCTTCGCGGTGGCGACGCTGATCGTCAACTCGTCGGCGATCTCGCTGTTGGACAGGCCCCGGCCGACCAGCGTCAGCACCTCCCGTTCCCGCCCGGTCACCCCGTCGAGGGGACGCGGACGGGCCGCCGGTGCCGCGCGGCGGGCGAACTCGGCGACCAGCCGGCGGGTGACACCCGGCGCGAGCAGGGCGTCCCCGGCGGCCACCACCCGGATCGCGGTGAGAATGTCGTCGAGGGCCATGTCCTTGACCAGGAAACCGCTCGCGCCGGCCCGCAGCGCGGCGTGCACGTGGTCGTCGTCGTCGAAGGTGGTGAGGACGAGGATCCGGCTCGGCCCGCCCTGCGCGGTGATCGCCCCGGTGGCCCGGATGCCGTCCATCCCGGGCATCCGCAGATCCATCAGCACCACGTCGGGCCGCACGTCACCGGCCAGCCGGACGGCGTCCGCACCGGTGCCCGCCTCACCGACGACCTCGATGTCGGGCGCGTCCGTGATGAGTACCCGCAGGCCGGCGCGGACCAGCGGCTGGTCGTCGACGAGCAGCACCCGGATCCGACCGGCCGTGGCGCGGACGGCCTCCCCCGGGCCGGTCACCGCGTCACCGGCGCCGGCAGGGGCAGCCGTACGGCGACCCGGAAGCCGCCCTCGGGACGGGGGGCCGCGGTGAACTGGCCGCCCAGCAGCGCGACGCGCTCCCGCATGCCGACGATGCCGTGCCCCTCGCCGCCGACCGGACCGCCCCGGCCGTCGTCCATCACCTCGACCTCCAGTTCGTCGGGGTGATGCCCGACCACCACCCGGCAGGTGGCGGTGCCGGCATGCCGTACCACGTTGGTGATCGCCTCCTGCACGATGCGGAACACCGCGAGGCCGATGTCGTCCGGGACGGGTCCGACCCGCCCGACCCGGCACAGGTCGACCCGGATCCCGGCGTCCGCCCCGGCGGCGACCAGGCGGTGCAGGTCGTCCAGGCCGGGCGTCGGGTCCAGCGACGGCCCGGACTCCGGGCGGCGCAGCGCGCCGAGCGTACGCCGCAGCCCGGCGAGGGTGTCCCGGCTGGTGGCCTCGATGGTCCGCAGCGCGGCCCGCGCCTGTGCCGGCTGGGTGTCGATGACCCGGGCACCCACGCCGGCCTGGATGGCGATGACCCCGATGCTGTGGGCGACCATGTCGTGCAGCTCCCGGGCGATGCGCAGCCGCTCGGCGGTGACCGCCTCGGCCGCGGCGTGCGACCGCAGCGCGGCGGCGTAACGGCGCCGGGCCCGCACCGAACTGCCCACCGTCGCGGCGGTGGCGACCGCCAGGACCGAGAGGACGGCCCGGTTCACCGGATCCCCGCCGGGGTTGACGAAGGCCGCGACGACCTGCACCACGAGCACCAGCGCGGTGGCCGGCAGGGCGAGCCGGCGGGAGCGGCTCGCGGCGACCACCCCCACCGTCACGTCCACCACGAGGAACTGCAGGTACCAGATGTCGGCGAGGTAGCTGTCCTCGGCGGAGTTGACCGTCGCGGTGACCAGCGTCGCGCCGGCGAGCATCAGCCCGAGGGCCACCAGGGGGCGGCGCGGCAGCAGACCCGCGGGCAGGGCGACCACCAGGGCCGGCAGCAGGTAGCGCAGCGGAATCCACCACCCGCCGAACCCGAACCCGTCGCCGCCGGCCTCCGCCACCGGGGCGTAGAGCACGGCGACGGGCTGCGCGGCGACGCCGATCCAGGGCAGCGCCGTCGACCGGACGGACGGAACACGGCGCGGCGGCTGGGCGGCTGGCATGCCGCACACGGTAGCCAGGTGGGGGCCGACGCGACATCGGCCCGTGGGCGTACGCCTCGGGGCGTACCGCCGGGGTTCGGATGTGGCCGCCGGCACGACGACCGGGCGGGGACGGCCCGACAGCCTGGACCACGTGATCCGAATGACCGCACTGACCAGACGGTACGGCCGCACGACGGCTGTCCACGACCTCACCCTCACCGTGCGCCCCGGTCACGTGACCGGATTCCTCGGCCCCAACGGGGCCGGAAAGTCCACCACGCTGCGCATGATCCTCGGTCTCACCGCGCCGACCAGCGGCAGCGTCACGGTGGACGGGGTCCGGTTCCGGGACCGGCCACGTGGGCTGCGCCACGTCGGCGCGCTCCTCGACGCCGCCGACCTCCAGGGCGGACGCAGCGCCGAGGCCCACCTCTGGGCCCTGGCCCGCAGCAACGGCATTCCGCGCTCGCGGGTCGACGCGACGCTGCGCGAGGTGGGCCTCGCCGGGGTGGCCCGGCGGCGCGTCGCCGGATTCTCGCTCGGCATGCGACAACGGCTGGGGATCGCCGCCGCGCTGCTCGGAGACCCGCCGGTGGTGCTGTTCGACGAACCGTTCAACGGCCTGGACCCGGAGGGCGTGCGCTGGGTACGCGGCCTGTTCCGGCGGCTGGCCGCCGAGGGCCGGACGGTCTTCGTCTCCAGTCACCTGATGAGCGAGATGGAGCACTGCGTCGACCGGCTCGTCGTCGTCGGCCGGGGACGGCTGCTCGCCGACCAGAGCCTCGCCGAGTTCGCCGCCGCGAGCGGGCAGGCCGGTGTGACCGTCCGTACCCCGCAGGAGACCACGCTCACCGCTCTGCTGATCGCCGAGGGTGGTGCGGTGCGGGCGGACGGCGACGGGACGGTCACGGTGACCGGCCTGGACGCGGAGCGGGTCGGTGACCTCGCCGCCGCCCACCGGATCCCGGTGCACCAGCTGGTGACCCGTACCCCCTCGCTGGAACAGGCCTTCATGGAACTGACCGCGAGCAGCGTGGAGCACCGCACCGGGGCGGTGACCCGATGACCGACCCCCGAGGTGGCCCGAGGACCGACCCCGGAGGTGGCCCGAGGACCGACCCTGCCCACCGGGACGGCGATGCCGGCCAGGGTGGCGTGGATGCCGCCCGTGGTCACGACCGCGCCGCCCGACGCCCGGCCCCGGCGACCGCACCGGCTCGTTTCCGGGACCTGGTCGCCGCCGAGTGGGTCAAACTCTGGTCGCTCCGCTCGACCTGGGGCGCCCTCGGGCTGATCCTCCTCGCCACGGTCGGGTTCGCCGTCTACGCCAGCCTCGACACGCGCCGCCAGTGGGCGGACTGGCCAGCCGACCGCCGGGACCTGCTGAACCCCCTGTGGGACGCGTTCCCCCAGCAGGCGCAGTTGTTCGTGGTGCTCGCCGCCAGCAGTGTCGGCGCGGTCGCGGTGGGCGGCGAGTACGCCTCCGGGCTGTTCCGGACGACCTTCGCGGCGGTGCCCGCCCGGGGATCCGTGGCCGCCGCGAAGCTCGTCGTGCTGACCGCCGCCACCACGGTTCTGGGGATGCTCGGCTCGGCGATCGCCTTCGCGGTCTCCCAGGCGATCCTGTCCGGCCGGGGTGGCATCTCGGTCGGTGAGCCGGGCGCACTGCGGGCGATCGGCGCGTCCGCGCTGCTGGTCCCACTCTGCACCCTCGTCGGCACCGGGCTCGGCGCGCTGGTCCGTCACACCGCGCCCGCGATCGTCACCGCCGCGACGGTCCTGCTCCTGCTGCCGACCGCGATCGACGACGACAGGCGGTTGACCGCCCTGATCCGGCACGCGATGCCGGTGCCCGCGTGGCAGCGCCTGCTCGAACAGGGCGACCCGCCGCCCTGGGCGGACGTCGCCCACCGGGCCACGGTCGGCGGCGCGTGGGCCACCTACGCCGGCTGGGCGCTGCTGGCCGCCCTGGTCACCGTGGTGGTCGTCCGACGCCGCGAACCCTGATCCATCCCGGCCACGCCGGGCGGGTCGGGTGGATGCAGGGGCCCCCTGCTCCGCAAAAAGCGGTAACAAGGGGCCCCTGCATCCACCCAACAAAACCAGCCCAACCGCCGGGTCAGGCGACCACCGACACCATCCGGCCCTTGACGACGATGACCTTGCGGGGCTCCTTGCCGGCCAGCGAGGCGGCGACCACCTCCAGAGCTGCCGCCCGCACCGCGTCCTCGGACGCGTCGGCGGGCACCTCGACCCGGCCCCGGACCTTGCCGTTGACCTGCACCGGGTAGGTGACCGTCTCGGAGACCAGCAGGGCCGGGTCGGCGGTCGGGAAGTCGGCGTACGCCAGCGAGCCGGTGTGGCCCAGCCGCTGCCACAGCTCCTCGGCGACGTGCGGGGCGAACGGGGCCAGCATCAGCACCAGCGGCTCGGCCACCTCGCGTGGCGTGGCGGTCAGCCGGGTCAGCCCGTTGGTCAGCTCGATCAGCTTGGCGATCGCGGTGTTGAACCGGATCCCCTCCATGTCGGCGCGGACCCCGTCGATCACCTTGTGCAGCAGCCGGCGGGTGGCCTCGTCGGCCGGGTCGTCGGTGATCCGCAGCGCGCCGGTGGACTCGTCGACCACCGTCCGCCAGACCCGTTGCAGGAAGCGGTACGAGCCGACCACCGCCCGGGTCTCCCAGGGGCGGGAGACCTCCAGCGGGCCCATCGACATCTCGTACACCCGGAAGGTGTCCGCGCCGTACGCCGCGCACATCTCGTCCGGGGTGACCACGTTCTTCAGCGACTTGCCCATCTTGCCGTACTCCCGGCGCACCTTCTCCTCGCCGTGGACGTACCGGCCGTCGACCTCGACGACCTCCTCGGCGGGCACGTACACGCCCCGGGCGTCGGTGTAGGCGTACGCCTGGATCATGCCCTGGTTGAACAGCCTGCGGAACGGCTCGAACGACGACACGTGGCCCAGGTCGTACAGCACCTTGTGCCAGAACCGGGCGTACAGCAGGTGCAGCACGGCGTGCTCGGCGCCGCCGACGTACAGGTCGGTGCCCCCGCAGTCACCCTCGCCGCGCGGTCCCATCCAGTACCGCTCGTTCTCCGCGTCGACGAACCGCTCGGAGTTGGTCGGGTCCAGGTAGCGCAGCTCGTACCAGCAGGAGCCGGCCCACTGCGGCATCACGTTGGTCTCCCGGGTGTACCGCTGCGGGCCGTCCCCCAGGTCCAGCTCCACCTCGACCCAGTCGCGGCGCCGCGACAGCGGGGTCTCCGGGTTCGAGGCGGCGTCGTCCGGTGCGAACGTCTTCGGGGAGAAGTCGTCCACCTCGGGCAGCTCGACCGGCAGCATCGACTCGGGCAGCGCGACGGCGGCACCGGTGGCGTCGTAGACGATCGGGAAGGGCTCGCCCCAGTAACGCTGCCGGCTGAACAGCCAGTCGCGCAGCCGGTAGGTGACCGCCCCGGTGCCGTGTCCGTTGGCCTCCAGCCACTCGACGACCCGGGCCTTGGCCTCGGCCACCCCCAGCCCGTTCAGGTCCAGGCCGCGGTCGGGCGCGGCGCTGTTGACCGCCGGCCCGTCCCCGGTGTACGCGTGGCCGTCGAAGCCCTCCGGCGGCTGCACGGTCCGGACGATCGGCAGGTCGAACGCCTCGGCGAAGTCCCAGTCCCGCTCGTCCTGCGCCGGCACCGCCATGATCGCGCCGGTGCCGTAGCCGGCCAGCACGTAGTCGGCGATGAAGATCGGGATCTGCCCGCCGGTCACCGGGTTGGTGGCGTACGCGCCGACGAAGACGCCGGTCTTCTCCTTCGTCTCGGCCTGCCGCTCGGTGTCGGTGCGGGCCGCCGCCGCCTTCCGGTACGCCTCGACCGCCGCGCGCGGGCTGGCGTGTCCTGCGGTCCACACGTCCTTCGTCCCCTCCGGCCAGGCAGCCGGCACCAGCGCGTCGACCAGCTCGTGCTCGGGGGCCAGCACCATGTAGGTGGCGCCGAAGACGGTGTCCGGACGGGTGGTGAAGACCCGCACCGGGGCGGCCGGGGTGGCGAAGTCGATGTTCGCGCCGGTGGAGCGGCCGATCCAGTTGCGCTGCATCAGCTTGACCGGCTCCGGCCAGTCCATCGCGTCCAGGTCGTCGACCAGCCGGTCGGCGTACGCGGTGATCCGCATCATCCACTGCTTCAGGTTGCGCTTGAAGACCGGGAAGTTGCCCCGATCCGAGCGCCCGTCGGCGGTGACCTCCTCGTTGGCCAGTACGGTGCCCAGCCCCGGGCACCAGTTGACCGGGGCCTGGGAGACGTACGCCAGCCGGTGGTCGTCGACGACCTTCCGCTGCTCGGCGGCGGTCAGCTCGGCCCAGGGGCGGCCGTCCGGGGTGGGCCGGGTCCCGGCGACGAACTCGGCAACCAGCTCGTCGATCGGGCGGGCCTTCCGGGCGGCCGTGTCGTACCAGGAGTTGAAGACCTGCAGGAAGATCCACTGGGTCCAGCGGTAGAACCCGGTGTCGGTGGTGGCCACCGAGCGCCGGTCGTCATGGGCCAGGCCCAGCCGGCGCAGCTGCGCCCGGTACCGCTCGATGTTCGCCTCGGTGGTGGTGCGCGGGTGCGTGCCGGTCTGCACCGCGTACTGCTCGGCGGGCAGGCCGAACGCGTCGAAGCCCATCGCGTGCAGCACGTTGCGCCCGGCCATCCGCTGGTAGCGGGCGTAGCAGTCGGTGCCGATGTAGCCCAGCGGGTGTCCGACGTGCAGGCCCGCGCCGGACGGGTAGGGGAACATGTCCAGCACGTAGAGCTTCTCCGCGCCGGACCGGGGGTGCCCGGGGTCGGCCAGCGGGCCGCTCGGGTTCGGGGCGCGGAACGTCCCCTCCCGCTCCCAGGTGTCCTGCCAGCGCTGTTCGATCTCACCGGCCAGCGCCGCGGTGTACCGGAACGGGGGGATGTCGCTCGCGGCTGCCTCAGTCATCGCGTGTCCTCGCTTCGCTCGTGGCCGCCGGGGCCGAGCCTCGGCCGTGCTGGTGACGCCCCGTCGCGGGGCGTCGGTGCCTGTCGTGCCCCGTGACGGGGGCGTCGTGCTGGTGACGCTCCGTCGCGGGACGGAGGTCAGGTGTCGGTTCGCCGTGGTCTGCTCGGGGCACAAAAAAGCCCCTCGCGCAGGAGGGGTCGCCGTGCTGTCGCGCGTTCAGCGCATCAGCACGGCCCGGTAAGGAGCAGCTGGAAACCGGCCATGAACGGGAGTGTACCCGCCGCCGCCCGGAGCGTGCCGCAGGCTTCCACCCGACGGGACGGCGGTGGTGGCCCGGCCCGTCGGCGACCACCGGCAGAATCCGCCACGCCACCGCCGCCACCAGCGGCGCAATTCCCCCGTCAGACGGTTATTCGGTGTGTAACCGACCGTCTACCTGCGGCGTTCGGCGCGGGCGGGAAACATGGTTAGCCTGAGTTATCAGTGATTCCTGCGGCAATAGAGGCTCGACGCGCGAACCCCACGGCGGGTCCAGGTGCTCTATACAGAGCTGCCGTCCAGGCGACGAGAGGGAGGCCCGTTGACACAACAGACCTGGGACGAGGTGGGCGGCGTCCTGCCGCACGACGAGTTCCGCGCCGCCAGTGAAGCCATCGTCGCCAATATCGAGCAGGTCATCGAGGGTAAGACAGCCACCGTGCGGCTCGCGCTCGCGGTGCTGCTCGCCGAGGGTCACCTGCTCATCGAGGATGTTCCCGGGGTCGGCAAGACCAAGCTCGCCAAGGCGATGGCCCGGTCCATCGACTGCACCGTACGCCGTATCCAGTTCACCCCCGACCTGCTCCCCAGCGACGTCACCGGGGTCAGCGTCTACAACCAGGAGACCCACGACTTCGAGTTCCGCCCCGGTGCGGTCTTCGCCAACCTGGTCGTCGGCGACGAGATCAACCGGGCCTCGCCGAAGACCCAGTCGGCGCTGCTGGAGTGCATGGAGGAGCGGCAGGTCACCGTCGACGGCGTCACCTACCAGCTCCAGACCCCGTTCATGGTGATCGCGACGCAGAACCCGATCGAGATGGAGGGGACGTACCCGCTCCCCGAGGCGCAGCGCGACCGGTTCACCGCGCGGATCGCCATGGGCTACCCCGGCCCCGAGGCCGAGCTGGCCATGCTCGACGGGCACGGCGCGGTCGACCCGCTGGACGACCTGCGGCCGGTTTCCGACGCGGCGATCGTCCGGCAGCTCATCGCCACGGTCCGCGAGGTGCACGTCGCCGACGCGGTGAAGCAGTACGCCATCGACCTGGTCACCGCCACCCGCGAGGCCCCCGAGCTGCGGCTGGGCGCGTCCCCCCGGGCCACCCTGCAACTGCTGCGCACCGCCCGCGCGGTCGCCGCGCTGGAGGGGCGCGACTACGTCCTCCCCGACGACCTCCAGGCGTTGGCGGTCCCGGTGCTGGCGCACCGGATCATCCCGACCGCCGACGCGCAGCTCGCCCGGCGCACCACCGACGCGATCGTCTCCGACCTGGTGCACCGGCTCACCGTTCCGCAGGACCGCAAGCGCTCCCCGTACGACACCCGGCCGACCAGCGGGAACGGTCGCTCGGCGTACGAGCCGCGGAGGCGGTGACCGTGCGCGACGGGCTGCGCGGACTCACCACCCGCGGCCGGTCCTTCCTGGCCGCCGCCGTGGCCGCCGCGATCTCGGCACTGCTGCTCGGGGAGCGGGACCTGCTCCGGGTCGCGGTGCTGCTGGCCGTGCTGCCGCTGCTCGCCGCCGCGTACGTCGGGCGCAGCCGCTACAAGCTCGCCTGCGTCCGGTCGATGGACCCGCACCGGGCGCCGGTCGGGGCCAGCTCCCGGGTGGTGCTGCGGTTGCAGAACATGTCCCGCCTGCCCACCGGGACGCTGCTGCTCGAGGACCGGCTGCCGTACGCGCTGGGCAGCCGTCCCCGGGTGGTGCTGGAACGGCTCGGCGCGTTCCAGGCCAGCTCGGTGGCGTACACCGTCCGCGCCGACGTGCGCGGCCGGTACGAGGTGGGCCCGCTCGGCGTGCGGATGACCGACCCGTTCGGCCTCTGCGAGCTGAGCCGGGCCTTCCCGAGCACCGACCGGCTCACGGTGATCCCGCAGGTCACGCCGCTGCCGTCGATCCGGCTCCCCGGAGAGTACGCCGGCAGCGGCGACAGCCGGGCCCGCTCGGTGGCGGTGCACGGCGAGGACGACGCCGCGACCCGCGAGTACCGGATGGGCGACGACCTGCGCCGGGTGCACTGGAAGTCGACCGCCCGCACCGGGGAGCTGATGGTGCGCCGGGAGGAACAGCCGTGGGAGAGCCGGGCGACGGTGGTGCTGGACACCCGCGCGTACGGGCACCGCGGCGACGGGCCGACGGCGAGCTTCGAGTGGGCCGTCTCGGCCGCCGCGAGCATCGCCGTGCACCTGCGCCAGGCCGGCTACAAGCTGCGCCTGGTGACCGGCTCCGGAGCGGACGTGGACGCGACGGAGGCCGCCGGTGACGGGGTGCTCCTCGACCACCTCGCCGAGGTCCGGCTGGAGCAGCGGGGCGAGCTGACCACGCTGGTCGAGCGGGTCCGGCAGCGCGCCGACGGCGGGCTGATCATCGCCCTGCTCGGCTCGCTCAGCACCGCCGAGGCCCACCTGCTGGCCGCGTTGCGGGGCAACGGCGCCACCTGTGTGGCCTTCCTGCTGGACAGCGCCGGTTGGCTCAACCTGCCGGAGCGGGCCCGTGCCGAGGCCCAGCAGGCCCACGGTGCCGCCGCGCTCGCCCTGTTGCAGAGCGGGTGGCGGGTGATCGGGGTGGAACACGGCAGCCAGCTTCCGGTGCTCTGGCCGCAGGCGGCCCGCGGCTCGCAGGGGTTCGCGATGCGCGCCGCGCTGGCCGAGACGGTGGCCGGTGGCGTGAAGTGAGGGGGGACGAGTGATCGCGAACCGTGGGCTCGGCCTGGTGGCGGCGGCCGCGACGCTGCTCGCCGCCGCGCCGTTGTCGGCGATCTTCCAACGCTGGACGTGGCTGGTGCAGTCGGCCATCGCGGTGGCGGTGGTCGCCGGGGTCGCCGCGCTGCTGCGGCTGGTCCGGGCACCGCTGTGGGGTCAGGCGCTCGGCATGGCGGCCGGGCTGCTGATCGCACTGACCTGGATGTTCCCCAGCGGCAGCGAACTGGCCGCCGTGCTGCCCACGCCGGGCACCTTCGCCCACTTCGGCGAGCTGGTCGGCGGCTCGGTGCAGGACATGCGCTCGTACGGGGTGAAGGTCCCCGACACCGACCCGCTGCTCTTCATCACCGTGCTCGGGGTGGGCGGGGTGGCCGTGGTGGTCGACCTGCTCGCGGTGGGTCTACGCCGGCCCGCCCTGGCCGGTCTGCCGATGCTCGCCATCTACTCGGTGCCGGTCGCGGTCTACGTCGAGAGCGTCCCGCCGGTGCCCTTCGTGATCGGCGCGGCCGGCTACCTCTGGCTGCTGGTCAGCGACAACATCGACCGGGTCCGCCGGTTCGGCCGCCGGTTCACCGGTGACGGCCGGGACGTCGACGTCTGGGAAGCATCCCCGCTGGCCAGTGCCGGCCGTCGGCTGGCCGTGGTGGGGGTGGTGCTGGCCGTCCTCGCGCCGCTGGCGGTGCCCGGGATGACCGGCGGACTGCTGGACCGGCTCCAGTCCGGCACGGGCGACGGCGACGGGCGGGCCGGGGTCGGGGGCAGCCCCGGCCGGGTGGACCTGTTCGCCGCGCTCAGCGGCCAGCTCAACCAGTCCGAGGTGGCCGACCTGGTCAAGGTCACCACCAACGAGCCCAACCCGTTCTACCTGCGTTTCGGGGTCGCCGACGACCTGCGACCGGACGGTTTTCGGGTGCGTAACCCGTCCGGCCGGGCGGTCACCCGTGCCCTGCCCGACCCCACCAGCGGGGTGAGCGGGGTGCGGCAGGACCGGTACCGGGCCACCGTCGAGACCACCCGCGACCTCAACATGCCGCTGATGCCGGTCTACGCCGCACCGGTCCGCACGGACGGGCTGAACGGCAACTGGCTGTACGACCCGAACCTCCAGATCGTCTTCTCCAACCGGGAGAACTCCCGGGGCAAGCGCTACGAGTTCGACTACATCCGTTCCCGCTACACCCCGGAGCTGCTGCGCGGGGCCCCGTCGCTGTCCCCGTCGGACGCGATGGTGCAGCGGTTCACCGACACGCCGCCGGCCGGCGAGGTCGACGCGCTGGTCGAGGATCTGATCGCGGGACGCCAGACCGACTACGACCGGGTCCGGGCCATCTACGACCACTTCTCCGCCCGCAACGGGTTCCGCTACTCGCTGAGCACCGAGGGAGGCACCAGCGGTCGGGACATCGTCGACTTCCTCACCAACAAGGCCGGCTTCTGCCAGCAGTACGCCGCCGCGATGGCCTGGCTGGTGCGGGCGGCCGGCATCCCGGCCCGGGTGGCGTTCGGGTTCACCAACGGCAGCAGCCGGGACGGGGACACCTACGTCCTGACCAACCGGAACCTGCACGCCTGGACCGAGGTCTACTTCGAGGGCATCGGCTGGGTGCCGTTCGACGCCACTCCGGCGTACGGGGTGCCGGGCAACGCCCGCTCGGACTGGGCGCCGGACACCGACGCGCCCGACCCGGTCACCCCGTCGACCGGTGCCACGGCCGCGCCGGGCGAGACCGACCCGTCGGCCGGACCGGCCGGACCGGAGGAGGCCAACCGGAACGTCGACGAGGGGGTCGTTCCGACCACGGGCGCCCCGACGGAGCAGGCACCGGTCTGGCCGTGGTGGGTGGCCGCCGCCGTGGCGCTTCTGGTGCTGCTGGCCGTGCCGGCGTTGCGCCGGGTGACGCTGCGCCGCCGACGCGGGGCCGCGCCGGCCGCCTCGCCGGTCGCCACGCCGGCCGGCGAGGCCAGCGGGGCCGGTCCGCTGGTGGTGGTCGAGGCGGACGCCGACAGTGCCCGGGCCCGCGCGCACGCCGCCTGGGACGAGCTGCTCGACACCCTGGTCGACTACCGGGTCCGGGTGGACCGGACGGAGACCCCCCGGGCCACCGCCGACCGGCTGGTCCGGGAGTCCCTCGCCAAGGACGAGCCGGCCGCCACGGCGGTCCGCCTTCTCGGCCGGGCCGAGGAGCGGGCGCGCTACGCTCGCGACCCGCTGGTGGACGGTGAGCTGCACCCGGCGCTCGGGACGGTCCGCCACGCGCTCGGCGTCCAGGCGGACCGGCGTACCCGGCTCGTCGCGGCGGTCCTGCCGCCGTCGGTGCTGCTGCGCTGGCGCACGGCGGTCACCGACACCTCGTCCCGGCTGGTGACGGCGACCGGACGGGCCCGGACCCGACTGCTGCGGTGGAGCCCCCGGCGGCTCCTGGCGGGCCGAGCGGCCCGCTGACCGCAGAACGACATCGACGCCCGGTCGGCCCACGGTGGGCCGGCCGGGCGTCGGTGTCGGATGTCAGACCCGCCCCGCGTTCAGCAGGCGGTGGCCGGTGGAGCCGCCAGGGCCAGGCCACGGGAGCAGGTGGCGCCGGGCACGGCGGATCTCGCGTTCGCCACCGACGGGAAGCCCAGGGGCCCGGCACGGTGCTGACGCCGGCCCTGGGCACGGTGGTACGACGCGGGAGCGGGGCGGTTGGCCCCACCCTCGTCAGTCGGTGGTCAGCGGTGTCCCTCCGGACGCTGCCGCCATCGGTCCTCCAGCCGGTCCAGGAGCGACGACCGGCGACCGGCACGCCCCGCCCGGGGACGCCGCCGACTGGTGGTGCCCCCGACCACGTGCAGGTCGGGCGACTGCGCCCGGCGGTGCGACTGCACCGCGAACGCCGCTGACGCCAGCATCACGACGAAACCCGCCACCGCGAGCGGCGGGGTCTTGATCACCGCGCCGTAGACCACGAGGGCCAGGCCAATGATGATCACGCCGGCAGCGACGAGCAGGCGACGCCGCGTGTGGAAACGCGGGTCGCTGGCGCGCACGGCCGAGGCGAATTTGGGGTCCTCGGCAAGCGACCGCTCGATCTGCTCGAACAGCCGCTGCTCGTGCTCCGAGAGCGGCACGGCACTCCTCCCCGGTCACGTTGGTCGGCCCGTTCGGACCGACAGACCGTGGCAGCCGACCGGCTGCTTACCCGCAAGTCTACGAGGGCCCTCGCGCGTCGGAAAGCGGGACGACCTATGGCTGGGATGGTTTTTCCCGTTGGCGCCTATCACGGCCCTCCAGAAGACTGGCCGGACCTATGACGGACCGCCCGAAACGGGCAGCCGCGGCGTCCGCCGCCGCCTCCGCCTCCCGCCACCCGTGCTCGGGAGCACCCAGGGCGAGCTGCCGCGGGGTGGCCTCGGCGGCACTGAGCCCCTCGACCCGTACGCCCACCAACCGGACGAGTTGCCCCGGGTCGAGAGCGGTGTACAGCGCCCATACCGTGTCGAAGATCTCCCGGGTGACGTCGGTCGGCACGCCCAGGGTGCGCGAACGGCTCACCAGGGTGAAGTCGGCCAGTCGGACCTTGAGGGCCACCGTCCGCCCCACCTGGCCGGCCCGGCGCAGCCGGCCACCCGCCTTCTCGGCGAGGGCGAGCAGTGCCAGCCGGATCCGCTCGGGATCGTCGACGTCGGTGTCGAACGTGACCTCCGCCCCGATCGACTTCTCCACCTGCTCGGGGCTGACCCGGCGGGGGTCCCGCCCATGCGCCAGCTCGCGCAGGTGCGCCGCGGCGGCCTCCCCCACCGCCCGGCGAAGCATGCCCGCCGGGGCCTCGGCGAGGTCGCCGATGGTGGCCAGGCCGAGGCGGCGCAGCGTCGCGGCGGAGCGCTCGCCGACGCCCCAGAGCGCGTCCACCGGCAGCGGGTGGAGGAACTCCAGCACCCGGGCGGCGGGGACGACGAGCATCCCGTCCGGCTTGGCCCGCGTGGAGCCCAGCTTGGCCACGAACTTCGTCGGCGCCACCCCCACCGAGCAGGTCAGACCCTGCTCCTCGGCGACCCGGGCGCGGATCAGCCGGGCGATCTCGGCGGGACGACCGAAAAGGCGTCGCGCGCCGGCCACGTCGAGGAACGCCTCGTCCAGGGAGAGCGGCTCGACCAGCGGGGTGACGTCCCGGAAGATCCGCATCACCGCCCGGGAGGCCGCCGAGTAGGCCGGGAAGTCCGGCGGGAGGAAGACCGCGTGCGGGCAGAGGGACCGGGCCCGCGCGGTGGGCATCGCGCTGCGGACGCCGTACCGCCGGGCGGGGTAGCTGGCGGAGCTGACCACCCCGTGCGGGCCGACGCCGCCGACCACCACCGGCCGCCCGCGCAGCTCGGGACGGCTGCGGACCTCCACCGACGCGAAGAAGGCGTCCATGTCGACGTGCAGGATCGGGCAGTCGGTGTCGTCGGCGTCCGGGCCGAAACGCGGATCACCGCCGCGCGGCAACGACTGACTACGCCCCATCCCCGCAGGCTAACCGGCGGGTACGACACCTCAGCCCCGGACCACCAGCAACGGGATGGTCATCTCGGTGGCGGTGTCCGCGCCGTGGTAGCCGATCAGCCGTGACTCGATCGGCTGCTCCGACCGGGTCGCCACGATCGCCCAGGTGTCCCGGCAGACCGCCACCACGTCGCCGATCCGCTGGAGGTGCGACTCCGGCACCGGCCCGAACCAGCCGGTCGCCACCGCCTCGTCGCGGGTCAGCACCCGGGCCGCGTCGCCGAGCACCGCCGACCAGGTGTCCACCACGTCGGCGACCGCGCCGGGTGCCACGTGCAGGTAACGGACCCTCGGCTCGCCGGCCACCACCCGCACGCCGGCCCGCAGCCGGGGGTCGGCGTCCAGGTCGACCCGGTGGTCCTGGGGGACGTTCAGCTGGCCGTGGTCGGCGGTGACCAGCAGCGCGGCGTCGCCGGGCAGGCCGTCCACCAGACGGACCAGCAGCCGGTCGACCTCGGCGGCGGCGACCCGCCAGGGTGGCGAATCCACCCCGTGCAGGTGGCCCTGCCGGTCCAGGTCCGGGTGGTAACCGGAGACCAGGGTGGGCCCGTCCCCGGCGGCGAGCGCGGCCAGCATCTCGGTGGCGAGCGCGTCCGCGCCGGCCGCACCCCGGTAGTCTCCGCCCCGGTTCGCGGCCACGGTCAGGCCGCTGCCGTCGTACTCGGGACGGCTGACGACGGTCACCGTCACCCCGGCCGCGCGGGCCCGTTCGAGCTGGGTGGGGACCGGCTGCCAGTGTCGCGGCTCCGGTTCGCGGCCCCACTCGATGTGGCTGAGCAGCCGGTCGGTCTCCGGCACCCGGACCCGGAAGCCGAGCACCCCGTGCGCGCCGGGTGCCACCCCGGTGCCCAGACTCACCAGGCTGGTCGGCGTGGTCGACGGGAAACCGGCGGTGAGCCGCCGGCCGAGCAGGGAGTAGAACCCGAACAGGGTCGGGGCGTACGGGCGCGCGGTGGGGATCTGGTACCAGCCGAGGCCGTCGACGAGCAGCACGGCCACCCGACGGATCCCGTCGAGGTCGGCGGTGAGACCCAGCGGGTCGGGGCTGCCGGGCACACCGAGCACGGCCAATGCGCTGGGCAGCACGTCGGCGAGGCTGCCGGCACCGTACCGGGGGGCGACCGGGTCCAGCGGTCCGGTCGGGTCCGGACTCGGCGTCGCGGTCATGCCCCGGGCCGGACGGGTCGGTCGCACGGCGTCACCCGGTCGGACGAGGTCACCCGGTCGGACCGCGTCGCTCGGTCGGACGGGGTCACCGGTCGGCGGGCGAAGAGGTGCAACTGGGCGGCGAGGTCCCGGTAGGGCGGCTGCGCCGCCAGGGCCCGTTCCAGCTCCAGCAGGGCGGCCGGCTGGCCGTCCGCGACCGCCGCCGGGAGCAGGTCGGCCAGGACGCGTACCCCGTGGATCTCCTCGACGGTGAGCCCGGCGGCGCGCAGCAGCGCGGCGGCGGAGTCGGCGTCGTAGCGTCGGCGCAGGGTGTCCCGGGGGCCGGCGCTGCCGCACGGATCGGCGGCGAGGGTCGCCGCGGCGGTGAGGTGGCCGTTCATCGCCCGGCCGAGCACCGCGGCGGCCCGCCCGGCGACCAGCACACTCGCCGCGCCGCCGGGACGCAGCGCGGTGGCCAGGGCGGTCACCACCGGCGTCGGGTCGTCCACCACCTCGAGTACGGCGTGGCAGAGCACCAGGTCGACGCTGGCCGGCTCGACCAGGTCGGCGAGCGCGTCCCCGTCGCCCTGCACCGCCCGCACCCGATCGCCGACGCCGGCCTCGGCGGCCCGGCGGGTCAGCGCGGCGAGCGCGTCCGGGCTGGCGTCGACCACGGTCACCCGGTGCCCGGCGTGGGCCAGCGGCACGGCGAAGCCGCCGGTGCCACCGCCGACGTCGAGCACGGTCAGTTCCTCGTCGCCGCGGCGGTCCAGTTCGGCCCGGAGCACCGACCAGATGACGGCGGTACGGGGGGTCAGCGGCGGCCCGGTGAACCGGCCTCGTGTCTGCTCCACCCGATCGAGCCTAGTGCTGCGGTGAGGCGTGCGCAGGGCCCCCTCCGCTGCCTCACGGTGTGTGGTCCCCCGCCCATGCGGCGTGTGCTCCCCCGCCCCTGCGGCGTGTGCAGGGGTCCCCTGCTCGACAGAAAACGTGAGCAGGGGACCCCTGCTACCACCCGGGCGGGTGGATCAGCAGGACTCCGTCGCCCCGGTCTCGTCCTCGACGACCTGGGCCCGCCGGTCGTTGGCGACCGGGCCGGCGGTGACCGGGTACTCGCGCGGTTCGGCGTGGTGGCTGGGCACCCAGCCCGCGCCGAGGCGGGTCCGGCGGGTGTTGGCCACAGCCTGGGCCGACTGGCGAATCGTCATTGATCCCCCTGTTGGTAGACGAAACGGTTGCTTCAGCATGATCACAAAGACCAGTCGGGTAGTTCTCCACCGGGTCGGCACCGAAACAGCCCCGGGGTGTGTTCTTCCCCGCTGGACCGGTCCTCCAGTGGTGCCCGTTGCTCGTCGTGGGTCGATGCGTCACGCTCTGCGGGTGCTCCTGTCGATCGCCGCCTTCGGCATCGTGCTGCTCGGTGCCTTCGCCCAGTCGGTGAGCGGCTTCGGGTTCGCCCTGGTGACCGTGCCGCTGCTGGCCACGGTCATCGATCCGCGTACCGCGGTGGTGGTGACCGCGCTGACCGACATCGGGTTGACCGTGGTAGCCGCCGTCCGGGAGCGCCGGTACGTGCGCTGGCGGGTGACCGGGGCGCTGACCGCCGCCGCCCTGCTCGGCGTACCGCTCGGACTGCTGGTTCTGGTGACCTTCCCGGAACGGCTGCTCAGCGCGCTGATCGCGGTCGTCGTGCTCGGATGCGTCGCGCTGGTCTGGTCGGGCGCGCGGGTCCGCACCGGACCGGTCGGCATCGGCGCGGTCGGTGTCCTGGTAGGGGTGCTCACCGCCGCCACCGGCACGAACGGGCCACCGCTGGTCGCCGCCTTCCACTCCCTCGGGTACGACCCGCGCACCTTCCGGGCCACCCTGGCGGCGGTCTTCTCCGGGGCGGGGCTGATCGGGCTGGCCGGGTTCGCCCTGGCCGGCCGGATCGACGCCGAGGTGCTGCGGCTGAGCCTGGCGGCGCTGCCGGCCGTCCCGCTCGGCTGGTGGCTGGGGAACCTGCTGTTCGACCGGATCCCGCCGCTGGTGTTCCGCCGGATCGTCCTGGTCGGACTGCTCGGCAGCGCGGGCGCGGCCCTCGCCGCCGTCGCCGCCTGATCCGGACCCGGGCGTGGGCCCGGGGCCGCGCCGGGTTCAGATGAGGCCGTGGGCGAGCATCGCCTCGGCGACCCGGCGGAAGCCGTCGATGTTCGCACCGGCGGCGTAGTTGCCGGGCATGCCGTACTCCTCGGCGGTGGCGTGGCAGCGGGCGTGGATGTCCCGCATGATCTCCCGCAGGCGCTGTTCGGAGTAGGCGAACGTCCACGAGTCACGGCTGGCGTTCTGCTGCATCTCCAGCGCGCTGGCGGCGACACCGCCGGCGTTGGCCGCCTTGCCCGGGGCGAACCGGACACCGGCCGCAGCGAAGGCGCGGATCGCCTCCGGGCTGGTGGGCATGTTCGCGCCCTCCACGACGATGGCGCAGCCACCCTTGATGAGGGCGGCGGCGTCGGACGCGGCGATCTCGTTCTGCGTCGCGCACGGCACGGCCACCTGGCACGGCACCTCCCACACGGTGCGGTCCGCGACGAAGGAGGCGTGCGGGCGGTGCGTCAGGTACGCGTCGATCCGGGCACGCCGGACCTCCTTGAGCTCCTTGAGCAGTTCGACGTCGATCCCCTTGTCGTCCCGGACGTAGCCGGAGGAGTCCGAACAGGCGACGACGGTCCCGCCGAGCTGGTGCACCTTCTCTATCGCGTAGATCGCCACGTTGCCCGACCCGGACACCACCACCCGTTTACCGTCGAAGCTGTCCCCCACGGCGCGCAGCATCTCGTCGGCGAAGAACACCGCGCCGTAGCCGGTCGCTTCCCGGCGTACCTGGGCGCCGCCGTAGGTCAGCCCCTTCCCGGTCAGGACTCCGGACTCGTACCGGTTGGTGATCCGCTTGTACTGGCCGAAGAGGTAACCGATCTCCCGACCGCCGACGCCGATGTCACCGGCGGGCATGTCGGTGTACTCGCCGATGTGCCGGTACAACTCGGTCATGAACGACTGGCAGAAGCGCATCACCTCCCGGTCCGAGCGGCCCTTCGGGTCGAAGTCCGAGCCGCCCTTGCCGCCCCCGATCGGCATACCGGTCAGCGCGTTCTTGAACACCTGCTCGAAGCCGAGGAACTTCACGATGCCCAGGTACACCGACTGGTGGAAGCGCAGGCCACCCTTGTAGGGGCCGAGCGCGCTGTTGAACTCCACCCGGAAACCGCGGTTGATGTGCACCTCGCCGCGATCGTCCTCCCACGGCACCCGGAAGATGATCTGCCGTTCCGGCTCGCAGATCCGCTCGATGATCTTCGCCTCGGCGTACTCGGGATGCTTGACCAGGGCGGGGGCGACGCTGTCGAGCACCTCGTGCACCGCCTGGTGGAACTCCGCCTCACCAGGATTACGCCGTACCACGTCGGTGAAGATCTGCTGGATCTTGTCTCGTGAAGTCACCAGGGTCCTCCAGGGGTACGCGACTGATTCGCCACCCGTCGAGACAACTGCCGTCGACGGGTCGTGACGACGAGGGGCACCCCGGTCTCCGACCCTACGACATCCACCGGCCGCGACGGCGCTGCCGTGAGATGGTCCACTCACAGGTGGTGGTCGGCCCGACCCCGGTTCAACGGAAGTCGCGGGAGGACGGGGTGACCGGGGCGTCGATCGCGTCGAGGCGGTCGGCGGTGAGGCTGGTGACCCCCTCGTGCCGGTGCAGGATGCCCCGGACCACCAGGGCGTTGCTCGTCTTCGCCACCCGCCGGTAGCGCTGCCAGAGCCCCGGTGAGCAGGTCACGTTGAGCATGCCGGTCTCGTCCTCCAGGTTCAGGAAGGTCACCCCGCCGGCCGTCGCGGGACGCTGCCGGTGGGTGACGATGCCGCCGACCCGGATCCGTCGGCCCGGCTCGATCCGACCGAGCCGGGCGATCGGCACCGCGCCGAGCGCGTCCAGCCGGTCCCGCAGGAACCGGGCCGGGTGGCTCTCCGGGGAGAGGCCGGTCGCCCAGACGTCGGCGACCAGGCGGTCCACCGCGTCCATCCCGGGCAGGGTGGGGGCGGTCACGCCGGTCACCGTGCCGGGCAGCCGGTCAGGCCGCTCCTGGGCCGCCGCGCCGGCCGCCCAGAGCGCCTCCCGCCGGCTCAGCCCGAAGCAGGCGAAGGCGTCCGCGGTGGCCAGGGCCTCCAGGTGGGCGGCGGTGAGACCGACCCGCCGGGCCAGGTCCGACATGTCCCGGTACGGCCCGTGCGCCGCCCGTTCGGCCTCGATCCGCTCGGCCACCCCGTCGCCGAGGGTACGCACACTCGACAGTCCCAGCCGGACCGCTGGCCCGCCCAGTCCCCAGGCGTGCGGCGGCTCCCCCGGGCCACTCCCCCACCGGGTGTCCGGGGCGGACTCCAGGGTCGCCTTCGCGCCGCTGGCGTTGACATCCGGGCGGCGTACCTCGACGCCGTGCCGGCGGGCGTCCTCGACCAGGGTCTGCGGCGAGTAGAAGCCCATCGGCTGGGCGTTCAGCAGCGCGGCCAGGAACGGGCCGGGGTGGTAGCGCTTGAGCCAGGAGCTGGCGTACACCAGGTAGGCGAAGCTCATCGCGTGACTCTCCGGGAAGCCGTAGCTGGCGAAGGCGGAGAGCTTGCGGTAGACGTCGTCGGCCAGCTCGCCGGTGATGCCCCGCTCGGCCATCCCGGCATGGAGCCGCTCGGCGATCCGGGCCATCCGCTCCGCCGAGCGTTTCGCCCCCATCGCCCGGCGCAGCTGGTCGGCCCCGGCCGCGTCGAAGCCGGCCAGGTCGATGGCGAGCTGCATCAGCTGCTCCTGGAACAGCGGCACGCCGAGGGTCTTCTCCAGCGCGTTGCGCATCAGCGGGTGCGGGTAGGTCACCGGTTCCACGCCGTTCTTGCGCCGGATGTACGGGTGCACCGAGCCGCCCTGGATCGGGCCGGGACGGATCAGCGCCACCTCGACCACCAGGTCGTAGAAGCAGCGCGGTTTCAGCCTCGGCAGGGTGGCCATCTGGGCGCGGCTCTCCACCTGGAAGACGCCGACCGAGTCGGCCCGGCAGAGCATGTCGTAGACCTCGGGGTCGTCCAGCGACATGTCGCCCAGGTCCAGGCTCATCCCGATCATGTCGTACCCGTAGTGCAGCGCGGAGAGCATGCCGAGGCCGAGCAGGTCGAACTTGACCAGCCCGACGGCGGCGCAGTCGTCCTTGTCCCACTGGAGGACGCTGCGGCCGGGCATCCGCCCCCACTCCACCGGGCAGACCTCGATCACCGGCCGGTCGCAGATCACCATGCCGCCGGAGTGGATGCCGAGGTGCCTCGGGAAGGTCTGGAGTTCGTTCGCGTACGCCACCACCTGCTCGGGGATGCCCACGGCGTCGACCGAGGCGACCGACCCCCAGCGGTCGATCTGTTTGCTCCAGGCGTCCTGCTGGCCGGGCGAGAACCCGAACGCCTTCGCCACGTCCCGCACCGCCGACCGGGGCCGGTACGAGATGACGTTGGCGACCTGGGCGGTGTGCTCCCGGCCGTAGCGGGCGTAGACGTGCTGGATGACCTCCTCCCGGCGGTCGGACTCGATGTCCACGTCGATGTCGGGCGGACCGTCGCGCTCGGGGACGAGGAAGCGTTCGAAGAGCAACCGGTGCCGGACGGCGTCCACGTTGGTGATCCGCAGCGCGTAGCAGACCGCCGAGTTCGCCGCCGAGCCCCGCCCCTGGCAGTAGATGTCCTGTTCGCGGCAGAACGTGACGATGTCGTAGACCACCAGGAAGTAGCCGGGGAAACCCAGCGCCTCGATCATGCCCAGCTCGTGGTCGAGCTGCGCGTACGCCTCGGGGTGTGCCGCGCGCGGCCCGTAGCGTTCCCGCGCGCCCTGCTCGGTGAGGTGGCGCAGCCAGCTCATCTCGGTGTGCCCGGTCGGCACCGGGTACGCCGGCAGCTTCGGCGCGACCAGCTGGAGGTCGAAGGCGAGTTCCCGGCCGAACTCGGCGGCTCGGGCCACCGCGCCCGGGTAGGCGGCGAACCGGGCGGCCATCTCGGCGCCGCTGCGCAGGTGCGCGGTGCCGGCGGCGGGGAGCCAGCCGTCGATCTCGTCCAGGCTGCGCCGGGCCCGTACGGCGGCGAGCGCGGTGGCCAGCCGCCGTCGACCCGGCGTCGCGTAGTGCACGTTGTTGGTGGCGACCGTGGGCAGGCCGGCGACGGTGGCCAGCTCGGCGAGGGCGTCGTTGCGGTCGGCGTCGACCGGGTGGCCGTGGTCGGTCAGCTCCACCGCGACGGTCTCCGGACCGAACAGGGCGGCCAGCCGGTCCAGCTCCCGGGCGGCGGCGTCGACCCCGGAGGTGAGCAGGGCCGCCGGCACGTGCCCCTTGCGGCAGCCGGTGAGCACCAGCACGTGGTCGCGCAGCTCGGCGGCGACCTCCTCCAGCTCGCCGTAGTCCGGGCGGCCCTTCTCGCCGCCGCGCAGCTGGGCCCGGGAGATGGTGGCGGCGAGTCGCGCGTACCCCTCGGGGCCGTGCGCGAGCAGCAGCAGGTGCGCACCGAGCGGGTCCGGTTCACCGTTCTGCGGGCCGGGCAGGCCGAGGGAGAGTTCCGCGCCGACGACGGTGGGCAGCCGCAGGGCACGGGCCGCCTCGGCGAAGCGGACCACCCCGTAGAAGCCGTCGTGGTCGGTGACGGCGAGCGCGGTGAGCCCGAGCCGGGCGGCCTCCTCGGCCAGTTCCTCCGGGTGGCTGGCCCCGTCGAGGAAGCTGAAGTTGGTGTGCGCGTGCAGTTCCGCGTAGGGCACCTCGCCGTCGGAGCGGGGCATCTCGGGTGCCTCGTAGTGCGGGCGCTTCCGGGTCCAGGAGGGGGCGTCCCCGCCGTCGCCGTCGACGGCGAGGGGGTCCACCACGTGCAGGTGCCGCTCCCCGGGGCGGCCGTCGCCGCCAGGCCGCCCGGAGAGCACCCGCTCCAGCTCCGACCAGGGCAGCTTCGGGTTGTGGAAGCTCACCGGCCCCACCTGCGCTCAGTCATAGATCGCCTCCACCAGCCACTGGCCGGCCTCGACCGCCAGCAGGAGGGCGGCACCGTCGGCGAGGAGGAGTTGGAAGCGGGCCGCACGCCGGGCCTCGGCCGGGGCCCACCACCGTTCGTCGACCGGCCACGGTCCGGCCCAGCCGACGATCTCCACCGGTCCGGCGGAGCCGACGGCCACCCGGGCCGGCGCGGCGGTGAGCTGGAGCCGGGCGCTGACCCCGACCGGCTCGCCGGTGGCGTCGTGCACGGTCGCGGCGAGCGGGGCGGGCAGCACCACGGCCGGCGCGGGCGGCGGCAGTCGCCCCGGCCACGGCGGCAGTTCCGGACGCGTCGTCCGGGCACCCGGGCCCGACCGCCGCCCCACCCGGCCGCCGGTGCCGCGCACCGGAGCCGCCCGGTCCGCCGGGACGGGCTCCACCGGCCGGTCGGAGCCCGTCGGGCCGGCGGCGGGCCAGCCCGGTTCGCCGGGGCGCGCGGGAAGGCGTTCGTCGCCCCACGGCACCAGGCGGACCTGGTCGGCCGGGGAACGCCCGCCACCGAGCACCGCGGTCACCACCGACTCCGGGCCGAGCAGGCCCTGCACCCGGCTCAACGCGCGGTGCGCCCGCTCGCGTTCCGCACCGGTGGCACCCCACAGGCCGGGCTGCAACCCGACCTGGGCGAGCACCCCGTCCGGAACGAGTCGTAGCCGGATGATCCCGGCGGTCGGACGGCCCGGACGGCCGGCGCCGCCGGAGAGCCAGCCGTCGAGTTGCCAGCGGAGCCGGTCGGCGATGGCCCCGGCG
Source organism: Micromonospora sagamiensis (assembly GCF_014680085.1). Classification (NCBI taxonomy): domain Bacteria; kingdom Bacillati; phylum Actinomycetota; class Actinomycetes; order Micromonosporales; family Micromonosporaceae; genus Micromonospora; species Micromonospora sagamiensis. Next base: position 902,637 of record NZ_AP023438.1, read on the forward strand.
GTGAGCAGGCCGTCGTGCCGCCAGACCCGGTGCAGTTCCTGGCCGTGCGCGGTGACCGCCTCGACCCCGAGCCGGGTGCAGGCCAGGCCGCGCGCGGTCAGCCGGTCGTGCAGCCGCTCGGCCAGTGCCCGGGCGGCGAACGCGGCGGCGTCCACCCGGTCGAGCGGCTCGTCGTAGTCGGCGCCGACGGTCAGGTCGGCCGGGGGCACCCGGACGGCGAGCGGACGGTGGTCCCGCCCGGCGGCGAGATGGTGGGCCAGCGCCGCGTCGAAGCCGAACCGGGCCAGCACGTCCCCGGCGGGCAGCGCGGCGAAGTCACCCAACGTCCGGATGCCGAGCCGGCGCAGCAGGTCGGCCAGAGCCGGACGACCGAGCGCCTCGACCGGCAGGACGGTCAGGAACCCCGGTGTGTCGCCGGGTGGCACGACCTGCCCGGTACGGGCGGCGAGCCCGGCGGCGAAGACCCCGTCGGCGATGCCGACCTGGCTCTCCACCCCGCACGTCTGGGCGACGTGTTCGATGATCCGCTCGGCCGCCGTCTCCTCACCGCCGAGATACCGGGCCGGCCCCCGGACGGCCACCGCACAGGCCCCGGGCCGGACCACCTCCACCCCGGCGACCAGTTCCTCGACGGCGGCGACCACCGGCTCGAACGCGCGGGTGTCCCGCGACGGGTCGTACTCGACCACGGTCAGCCCGGGGCAGCGGCCCTGCGCCTCCCGCTTCCGCAGACCGCGCCGGATCCCGTCGGCGCGGGCGCGTTCCGAGCAGGCGACCACCCGGTTGGCGTGCAGGACGGCGACCGCACCGGTGGCGGGGACCCCCTCGACGATCTCGGCGGCGATCACCGGCCAGTCCGGGCACCAGAGCAGCAGGGTCCGGACCGCACGGGTCACGCCGACCCGACCAGGGTCAACGGGCCCCGGCGGGACACCACGGCGGGTGCGGCCGGGAGGGTGGTCGTGGGTCGGGGAACGATCCGGGTACGGCCGTCGCCGGGAAGCCAGACGGTGATCTCCTTCGGCCGGGCCGCCGCGCCCCGGCCCCGCGCGGAGACGGTCACCTCCCGCCTGCGGAGTCGACCCCGCCCCGGTCCGATCCCCTCCCAGACACCCCGGACCACCTGCAACGTGACGTCGGCCCCCGTCCACCGGCCGTACGGGACGAGGACGCTGCCGCGCTGCCGGGCCCGGGCGGCCAGCCGACCGGCGACCGAGGCGGAGACCGAGGCGGGGACCGCGGTGACCACGACGTCGACCCCGTCGATCAGGGCGGCGACGACGGTGGCCCACTCCGGACCGGGATGGGGCACCAGGGCAAGCCGGTCCAGGGCGATACCGGCCTCGGCCGCCGCCACCGCGCCGAAGGCCGGCACCCCGACCACAGCGCACCAGGAGCCGGCCCGGGACGCCTCGGCGAGCAGCGCCAGCATCAGGGACGTCCCACCGCTGCGCCGGGGCTGGCCGGTGGCGACCGAGACCGTGCTGCCCCGACGCAGGCCCCGGTTGGGCAGCAGCCCGGTGAGTTCGGGCAGGACCGGCAGCACCCGCTGGGCGTCCGCCGGGTCGGGCGCGCTCGCCGGTCGGACCAGACCGGCCAGCGCGGCGGAACCGAGCACCATCCGGCCCGCCATGGACAAGCCCCCCGTCGTGTCGTATCTGGAGATCAGTGCTGTGCGAGGCCACCCGGGCCGGACCGGGCGGCACGGGTCAGGCGGCGAGCCCGTCGAGGGCCGGCTGGTGCGTCACACCGAGCGCCGTCTCCACCACCATGACGAACTGTTCGGCGGCGCGGAGCAGGTCGTCGGCCTCGCGGGCGGTCACCACCCGGGGGATGCCGGCCTCGGCGGCGGCCCGCTTGCCGGCACCGGCGGCGAAGAAGGTGGCCCACTCGGCCAGCTCGGGGGCGACCCCGACGAGCAGGACCCAGACACTGGTGATCCGGTTGCGCCGGGCGGGTGCGGGACGGGCGCGGGCGGCCAGCAGGGCCGCCGCCGCACGCAGCGCCGCCAGGTGGGCGGCGGCGTAGCGCAGACCGTCGGGGCGGGTCTGGGCGGCCTCGACCAGCCCGCGACGGGCCACGGCGAGAAGTTGGGCCGGGGTGCGGTGCGGCAGCACGTGCGCGGGCACCGTGGGTGCCGGAGCCGGGTTGGACGGCATGACTGTCTCCTCCGCGTCGCCGAGGCGACCACGCCACCGGCGGAGGCGGATCCGTCCGGCGGCGTGGCCCGGGTCTGGGGCGGTGCGGAGGAAGACGCACCTGGTACGGCCGGCCGGGTGTGGACGCTTCCCCACACCACACCCGGCCGGCTTGACCGGCGGGTTCGTCGCCCGCCGCCCGGGGGTCGTGGGCGGCGGGCGACGATCCTGCCTTGACGGGACCGGGCTCGCGACTGCCCGGTGCCCGGTGCGGTCCGCGCGGCACCGCACCGTCCCGGGAGCAGCGCCGCGAAACACCCCTCCCGGGTAGTGGGAACCGGTGCCCGACTCAATCGAACACCCGTTCTAACCACTGCTGACAGTACACCCTGCCGCCGGGGAAAACGCAACGTGTGACACGACGCGACCTCGCCGGATCTCGCCTGCGGGCACCCCCTCCGACCTCGGTAGCCTCGCAGCGTGCGCACACCCCGTCCCGCCCTCGGCGTCGTCATGGTGCTCTGCTCGGGCGTCCTCTTCGCCGTCAACGGCACCGTCTCCAAGCTGGTGCTCCGCACCGGCATCGACGCACCGCAGCTCACCCTGCTCCGCGCGGCCGGCGCGTTCACCGTCCTGCTGGCGCTGAGCGCGCTGCTCCGCCCCGGCATCCGGCGGCTACGGGTCACCGCCGGGCAGGTCCCGCTGCTGGTCGGGTACGGACTGACCGGCTTCTTCCTGGTGCCGATGCTCTACTTCGTCGCCATCTCCCGACTGCCGGTCGGCATCGGGCTGCTCTTCGAGTACTCCGCCCCGCTGCTGGTCGCCCTCTGGGCCCGGTTCGGGCAGCGGCACCCGGTCCGACCCCGGCTCTGGGCCGGCCTGGCGCTGAGCCTGGTCGGGCTGGCCTGCGTGGCGGAGATCTGGGGTGAGTTCACGCTCGACGGCCTCGGGGTGCTGGCCGGTCTCGGAGCCGCGTTCTTCCTCGCCTTCTACTACGTGCTCGGTGCGCGGGGCGTCGAGGGACGGGACACGGTCTCGCTCTGCACCTGGGCGTTCGGCGCGGCCGCCGTGGCCGGCCTGCTCACCCGGGCGGTCACCGGCGTCGGCGACTGGACCCCGCTGGCCGGCACCAGCCGGGGCGTCCCGGTCGTGCTGCTGCTCGGGTACGTGGTCGTGCTCGGCTCGGTGGTGCCGTACCTGCTGGTGGCCGGGGCGATGCGACACCTCCCGGCGACCAGCGTCGGGATCGTCGGGATGGTCGAGCCGGTGATCGCCTCGGCGGTCGCCTGGGTGACCCTCGGCGCGACCGAGGCACTCAACGCCGCCCAGCTCGGCGGGGGCCTGCTGGTGCTGGTCGGGGTCGCGCTGGCCGAGACGGCCCGGGTCGCCCCGGGCCGGACGCCCCCGTCGGCGGAGACCGACCGGCCCGGCCCGCCGGACGTGGTCGCCGTGGTCACCACCGGTCCGGCCGAACCCGGGCGCCGCACCTGAGCGCGGACGGAACCCTCACCCCCGGCCTGGCGTGGCCGGCGCGACGGGCGGCGGCGTACCGGGGAGAATGGCCAGCATGCAGCCACACCCCACCGTGCGGGCGGTGCAGGACGCGCGCGACGCCACGACGGCGCGCGACGGTTCCGGCGGGCTCGCCCCACTCGGGCATCCCGCCCTGCCGCGGATGACCGCCGGCATCCCGGCCGGGGTGGCGTGAGCGAGCGCCCCGGCCGGGGTGGCGTGAGCGAGCGCCCCGGCCGGGATGGCGCGAGCGGGCCGCCCTCCGGCTCCTCAGGCCAGCCCACGGGGTCGTCCTCCGGCCCGGAGCCCGTCGGCGGGCTGGTCACCCTGCACGTCTGGCGGGTGGGTCGGAGCGACCTGCCCCGGGTGCTGCCCCGGATGGCGTTCGGCCCGCGCTGGCTGCGCGCCACCGACGGGGTGCGCTTCGCCAAGCTGCTCGGCACCGGAACGGGCACCGGGTTCGGCCCCGGCGACGTCGACCCGACCCGCTGGGCCGCGCTGACCGTCTGGACGTCGGCCGAGGCGGCGGCCGGCTTCGACGACTCCCCGGTCGGCCGCTCCTGGGCCCGGCTCGCCCGCGCGACCGTCCGGCTCGACCTACGTCCGGTGGCCAGCCGGGGTGAGTGGTCCCGCCGACGGCCGTTCGGCGATCCGGCCGGCGGGCGGGTGACCGGGCGGGTGACCGGGCCGGTGCTGGCGCTGACCCGCGCCCGGCTGCGCCCCCGGCGGGCGCTCACCTTCTGGCGGGCCGTCCCCCCGGTGGCCGCCGCGCTGCACCACGCGCCCGGCCTGCTCGCCCGGTTCGGCGTCGGCGAGGCCCCGCTGGGCTGGCAGGGCACGGTCAGCCTGTGGCGTGATCCGGCGAGCCTGGTCGAGTTCGCGTACCGTCACCCGGAGCACCGGGCCGCGATCGCCCGCACCCCCACCGAGGGCTGGTACGCGGAGGAACTGTTCGCCCGGTTCGAGGTGCGTGCCGTGACCGGTGACCGGGCGGTGCTGGGCTGGACCGGTGACGACGACACGGAGACGGTGGAGGGCGGGCACGCATGAGGTTGGTGCGGTGGACCCCGGACGATCTCGTCCGGCGGCTGGACGACGTGGTCGCCGTCTACGGCGAGGCGATGGGGTACCGGCCGGACCTGCTGGAGTCCCGGCGCGGCTACATCGCCACCCACGTCCGCCGGCCGGGCTTCCGCGCGGTGGCCAGCCTCACCAGCGAGGGCCACCTGGCCGGCTTCGGGTACGGCTACCTCGGCACACCCGGGCAGTGGTGGCACGACCAGGTCAGTCGGGCGCTGGACCCGACCCGGCGCGGGATCTGGCTGACCCACTGCTTCGAGGTCGTCGAGCTGCACGTCCGGCCTTCGGCGCAGGGGCACGGCCTCGGCGCGGGGCAGCTGCGGGTGCTGCTGACCATGGCCGAGGGGAGCACCACGCTGCTGTCCACCCCGGAGGCCGACGAGGAACGCTCCCGTGCCTGGCGGCTCTACCGCCGGTTCGGCTTCGTCGACGTCCTGCGGAACTTCCACTTCCCCGGCGACGAACGCGCGTTCGGCGTGCTCGGCCGGACCCTCCCGCTGCCGCCGCCGGCGCCCTCCGGCCCCACGGCGTCCGCCGGGCCGGCCGTCTCCGGCCCGTACCCGTCGTGAGCGGTGACCGGGCCGCATCCGCCGTGGCCGGCGGCGACCGGTCCGCCGACGGACCCCGGCCCGGACGGGGCGTCGACGGGGACGCCCGGCCACCCCGGCTGAGCTGGGTACTGCTCGGCGTCCTCGTCCTCGCCCAGATCGGCTACCCGCTGACCGGCGGGGGCACCCGGGCGGCGTTGACCGTGGCCACGGTCGTGCTCGGCTACCTCCTCTCGGTCGGCCACGCGCTGCTCACCCGGGGGCCCCGGACGGCGGCGGCGCTGGTCGCGGTCGCCACCGGCGGCGGGTTCGCCATCGAGGCGCTCGGCGTGGCCACCGGTTTCCCGTTCGGCAGCTACGACTACTCCGGTCAACTCGGCCCGAAGCTCGCCGGGGTGCCCCTGATCATCCCGCTGGCCTGGACCTGGATGGCCTGGCCGGCGTGGCTCGCCGCGGTCCGGCTGGTCCGCCCCGGCGTACGGCGGGTCGCGCTGGCCGCCGTCGGCCTGGCCACCTGGGACCTCTTCCTCGACCCGCAGATGGTCGCCGAGGGGTACTGGCGCTGGCGGGACGCCACCCCGGCGCTGCCCGGACTGCCCGGCGTCCCGGTCAGCAACTACCTCGGCTGGCTGCTGTTCGGGGTGCTGATGATGACGCTGCTGCGCCCGCTGGCCGGAGCATCGGCCGACCGGACCGGCCCTGCGGACCACCCGATGTACGCGCTGTACCTGTGGACGTACTTCTCCAGCGTGCTGGCCCACGCGGTCTTCCTCGGGCTGCCCGCCTCGGCGCTCTGGGGCGCGGCCGGCATGGCGGTCGCGGCGGTGCCACTGGCGGTGACGCTCGCCCGGGGCCACCGGCGGCGTCCACCGGCCGGCACGGGGAACGGGTCCGGCCAGCGGCGGGTGGACGCCACCGCATGACCGGTCCGGTCGTCGCCGTGCTGGTCCCGCTGGCCGTGCTCGCCGCGCTGACCGGGCACACCCTGGTCAACGCCACCCGCTGGCTGCGCCGACCGGCCGACCGGCCCGCCGAGGTCGACGAACCGGTGGCGGTGCTGCTGCCGCTGCGCGACGAGGCCGCCCGGGTCACCCCGTGCCTGCGGGCGCTGCTCGCCCAGCGGGGTGTACCGGAGATGCGGATCGTGGTACTTGACGACGGCTCGACCGACGGCACCGCCGAGGTGGTGCGCGCCGTGGTCGACGGCGACCCCCGGGTCACCCTGCTGGCCGGGGTGCCCCCGCCACCGGGCTGGCTGGGCAAGCCGCACGCCTGCCACCAGCTCGCGCAGCGGGCCGACCCGGCAGCCACCGCGCTGGTCTTCGTCGACGCCGACGTCGTCCTCGCCCCGGACGCGGTGGCGGCGGCCGTCGCCGAGCTACGCGCCGCGCGGGTGACGCTGCTGTCGCCGTACCCGAGGATCCTGGTGACGACGGTGGGCGACCGGCTGGTCCAGCCGCTGTTGCAGTGGCTGTGGCTGACCTTCCTGCCGCTACGCGCGATGGAACGCTCGGCCCGGCCCTCGCTGGCGGCGGCGGGCGGGCAGTTCCTGGTGGTGGACCGGGCCGGCTACCGCGCCGCCGGCGGGCACGCGGCCGTCCGGGACCGGGTGCTGGAGGACATCGAGCTGGCCCGCGCGGTCAAGCGGGCCGGCGGCCGGATCGCCCTGGCCGACGGCTCCCGGCTGGCCGACTGCCGGATGTACGACACCTGGCCGCAGCTGCGCGACGGCTACACCAAGTCGCTCTGGGCCTCGTTCGGTCACCCGGGCGCGGCGGCGGCCGTGGTGGCCCTGCTCGGCCTGCTCTACGTGGCGCCACCGCTGCTGGTCGGGGCCGCACTGCTGGTCGGCGCGCCGACGGTCGCCACGCTGGCGGGGACCGGCTACCTGCTCGGTGTCGCGGGTCGGGTGGTCAGCGCCCGGGCGACCGGGGGCCGGTGGTGGCCCGACGCGCTCGCCCACCCCGTATCGGTCGTGGTCCTCGGTTGGCTGACCATCCGGTCGTACCATCTGCGGAAGCGACGCCGCCTCTCCTGGCGCGGTCGCCCGGTCGGCTAGGAGGGCGCGACACATGGCTCGGGTTGTGGTCGTCGGTGCCGGGGTGGGTGGGCTCGCCACCGCCGCCCGGCTGGCCGCCGCGGGACACGAGGTAACCGTCTTCGAGCAGGCCGACACGGTCGGCGGGAAGCTCGGCCGGTACACGCACGACACACCCGCCGGGTCGTTCCACTTCGACACCGGCCCGAGTCTGCTCACCCTCCCCGAGGTCTTCACCGAGTTGTTCGAGGCGACCGGGGCGAAGCTCGACGAGTACCTGGACCTCGTCCCGTTGGACCCGATCGTGCGGCACGTCTTCCCGGACGGCACGACCCCCGGCGGGGGCACGACCCTGGACTCCTGCGCCGACCCGGTGGAGTTCACCGAGCGGATCGGCGCGGCGTTCGGGGAGCGGTCGGCGGCCGACTGGCGGGGGCTGTGGCGCCGCGCCGGCCGGGTCTGGGAGACGTCCTGGCAGCACGTCCTGCGCCGGCCGGTCGACTCCCCCCGGGACCTGGCCGCGCTGGCCTGGCGGCTCGGCGACCTGGCCGCGATCGCACCCGGCCGGACCCTGCGCGGGCTGGGCCGCCGCCACCTGAGCGACCCCCGGATGCGGATGCTGCTCGACCGGTACGCCACCTACACCGGCGCGGACCCGCGTCGCGCCCCGGCCGCGCTGGTCGCCGTCCCCTACGCCGAGCTGGCCTTCGGCGGCTGGTACCTGCGCGGCGGGCTGGGCACGCTCGCCGACGCGCTGCTGTCGCGCTGCCTGGACCTCGGCGTGGTCGTGCAGACCGGCACCGCGGTCACCCGGATCGACGCGGCCGGCGGGCGGGTCCACGGGGTACGCCTGCGCGGCATCGCCGCACCGGTCCCCGCCGACGTGGTGGTGGCCAACGTCGACGCGCTGACCGTCTACCGGGACCTGCTGCCCAGCCCCGGCCGGCTCGCCGGGCTCGCCGACCGCAGCCTCGCCGGGTTCGTGCTGCTGCTCGGGGTACGCGGGCCGACCGGCCTGGCACACCACAACGTGTTCTTCCCCCGCGACTACGACGCCGAGTTCGACGCGGTCTTCGGCGACCCGGGGCGGGGTGTCCGCGCCCGGCCCGCGGTCGACCCGACGGTCTTCGTCACCGTGGCCGACGACGCGGTGGTCCGCCCCGCCGACCACGAGGCGTGGTTCGTGCTGGTCAACGCGGCCCGGCACGGCACCGCCACGTCCGCCGTCGACTGGCGTCGCCCGGGGCTCGCCGAGGCGTACGCGGACCGGATCCTGGACGTGCTCGCCGAGCGGGGCATCGACGTGCGGGACCGGTTGCTGTTCCGCGAGATCCGTACCCCCGCCGACCTGGGCAGCGCCACCGGCGCGCCGGGCGGCGCGATCTACGGCACTGCCGGCGGGCTGCTGCGTCCGGCCAACCGCGCCCCGGCGTACGGCGTGCACCTGGTCGGCGGCTCCACCCACCCGGGCGGCGGCCTGCCCATGGTGACCCTCTCCGCCCGCATCGTCGCCGACCGGATCGGCCCGGCCTGACTCACCGCCACCCCTGCCCGGTGGTAGGGCGGCCACCCCTGCCCGGTGGTAGCAGGGGTCCCCTGCTACCGCTTTTTGTCGAGGAAGGGCCCCCTGCAACCACGCCACGACACACCACGCCACGCCACCCCAACCACCCACCACCCCTACCACCGGCACCGGCACCGGCACCGGTGCCAGACAGGGCGGCGTCAGCGGACGTGGGCCGGACCGGGGGCGTCGGCGGCGAGCAGGGCGCGACGGACGGCGGAGAGGAGCTGCCCCAGCCCGAAACCGGCGAGCAGCACCCAGACGGCCGTCGCCAGGGTGATCGTGCCGGCGGCCAACTCGGGCCGGACCAGCCCGGTCAGCCCGGCCACCAGCAGCCCGACCAGCGCGACACTGACCCGGGTCGGCCGCTCCCCCACCGTCACCGCGCCGATCTCGCGCATGCCGGCGGCGACGGCGCGGGCGCGTACGTACTCGTGCAGCCAGGAGAGCGCGCCTCCGGCCACCACCAGTGCTCCCGGCGCCCCCATCAGCCAGAACGCCAGCAACCAGGCGACCTCACCGAGCCGGTCGGCCAGCGAGTCGTAGACGTAGCCGAGGCGGGTGTTACGACCGGTCACCACCGCCACCGCGCCGTCCACGCTGTCGGCCACCGAGGCGAGCAGGACGAAGAGCGCGGCCAGGAACGGGCCGTCGGAGGGGCGTACGGCGAACAGCGGCACGCAGAAGCAGAGCAGCACCCCGGCGGCGGTGACCGCCGTCGGGGTGACCCGCAACCGGCCCAGCAGGTAGCCGACGTGGTACGCGAAACGCAGCCAGCCGCGGACCACCGGGGCGGCCGTCCGGGGATCGAAGCCCCCGTGCAACCGGGCCCAGGCGGTCGCGTAGTCGTCCCATCTCAGCGGAGTGCCCACCACGGATCAACCGTAGGAGGGCTCGTCGGGTGTCGCGGTCGGCGGTACCCGGTCGTGGTCCGCGCCGGGACACCCGGTGCCGCTCACACCCGCGCGCCGACCTGGAGGTTCCGCCAGACCTCCCGGGTGGCGGTGGAGCGGTTCAGGGTGATGAAGTGGATGCCCGGCACGCCCTCGTCGAGCAGCCGCCGGCACATCTCACTGGCCTGCTCGATGCCGAGCCGACGGACCGCCTCCGGGTCGTCGCCGACCTTGGCGAACCGTTCGGCGAGCGCGGGCGGGAAGGGTGCCCCGGAGAGCTGCTCGGAACGGGCGATGGTGGCGAGCTGGGTCACCGGCATCACCCCGGGCAGGATCGGGGTGTCGCAGCCGGCGGCGGCCACCCGGTCACGCAGGCGGAGGTAGTCGTCGGCGTCGAAGAACATCTGGGTGATCGCGAAGTCGGCTCCCGCCCGGCACTTGCGGACGAAGTAGTCGGTGTCGGAGGCGACGTCCGGCGAGCGGGGGTGGCGGTACGGGAAGGCGGCGACCCCGACGCTGAAGTCACCGGAGTCACGGATCAGCCGCACCAGGTCCTCGGCGTAGTGCACCCCCTCGGGGTGCGGGACCCACTCCCCGGTGGGGTCTCCGGGCGGGTCGCCCCGGACCGCCAGCACGTTGCGCACGCCCACCCCGGCCAGTCGCCCGATCACGTGCCGCAGTTCGGCGACGGAGTGGTTGACGGCGGTGAGGTGCGCCATCGGCAGCAGGGTGGTCTCGGTGGCGATCCGTTCGGTGACCGCCACGGTGGTGTCCCGCGTCGAGCCGCCGGCGCCGTAGGTGATCGAGACGAACGAGGGACGCAGCGACTCCAGCTCGCGGATCGCCTGCCAGAGCAGGGTTTCGCCGGCCGGGGTCTTGGGCGGGAAGAACTCGAACGAGAAGGTCGGCTGACAGTCGCGGATCAGTTCCCCGATCGACGGCTGGGAGCTGGGAAGGACCGAGGGAAGACCGAGCGCCACTCCATGACTCTACCGGGCGGGGGCATCTGCGGGCGGCCCCCCGATGGGCGGTCCGGTCGAGGCACGCCGGACCCCCGGTCGAGGCACGCCGGACCCTGGGTGGCGGCCGTCGGATGGGTGGCGGCCGTCGGATGGGTGGCGGCGGTCCCGCCGCGGCGGATTCGTCGTACCCCTCGGGTAGGCAGTGGGGCAGCACGGTGAGCCGATGGGGGTCGGTCGCCAGCCGTGCGGGGGTCCACAGTCTGAATCGACGGCGCACCGGTCCGGGCCACCCGGCCGCCGGGGCCGCCGCGCCGACCTCCCGGAGGCCCCATGATCCCGCCCCCGTCGCCCGGCCCGGAGCTGTTCGGGCCCCTGCTCGCCCGGCTCCGGCTGGCCCGGGGCTGGAGCCAGGCCCAGCTCGCCGCCCGGCTCTGCGCCGCCGCCGGAGTCGCCACGCTCAGCCGGCACGAGGTCTCCCGCTGGGAACGGCAGGTGCGCGTGCCCGGGGAGTTCTGGCTCGGCTGGCTCGCCGTCGTGCTGGCGGTCCCCCGGGTACGGCTGTCCGAGGCCGCAGTGGCGAGCCGCCGCACCGACGCGTACCCGGTGACCGACGGGTCCCGGGAGCGACGGGCGCTGCTGGCCCTGGCCCAGCGGTGGCTGGCCGACCCGGAGGGGTCGTTGCCGCCACCCGGCCTGACGGGCTCGCGGGGCGACCCAACCTGGTCGTGGGACGATCCGACGGGCTCACGGGACCAGCCCGCCCGGTCGTGGGACGACCCGGCCGGCTGGCTGGACCGGCTGCGCCGGCTCGACGATCTGTCCGGCGGCACGGACCTGGCCGGGCTGAGCGCGTCCCGGTTGCGGTGGGTGGCCCGCGCGGTCCGGCTGGCCGGCCCGTCCGGGCGGCGCCGACTGCTGCCGGTGCTGGGCGAGGCGGCGCAGCTCGCCGGGTGGCTCGCCGCCGACGCCGGTGACCCGGCCGGTGGGCTGGCCGCGTACCGACTGGGGTTGCGGGCCGCCGCGGCGGCCGGTGACCGGGCGCTGGCCGGGCACGTGCTCGGCTCGGCGAGCCACCTGCTCGCCGGGATCGGTGACCCGCCCGGCGCGCTGCTGCTGGCCCGCGTCGCGTACACCGGGGCCGGTCCGGGCGCCCCGGCCGGGCTGCGGGCGGTGCTGTCGCACCGGACGGCGGTGGCCGCCGCGCTCGACGGCCGGCACGCCACGGCCGGGCAGGCGCTCACCGTCGCCCGGCGCGCCGCCGACCGGCACGACCCGCGCCGGGAGCCGCCCTGGCTCTACTGGCTCGACCCGGCGGAACTGGCCGCGATGACCGGCCGGACGCTGGCCGTGCTGGGCCGACCGCTGCGCGCCGAACCGCTCCTGCGCGCCGGCTGCCGCTCCGGACAGCCGCGCGCCACGGCGATCTACGGGGGCTGGTTGGCCCGCGTCTACCTCGATCTCGGCGAGGTCGAGCAGGCCTGCGCGGTGGCCGGAGAGGCCCTGCTCGCCACCGTCCGGGCCGGATCCGCCCGGGCGGCCGGTCACCTCACCGAGGTGGGGCGCCGGCTCGCCGCGTACCGGGCCGAACCGGCCGTACGCCGGCATGCCGCGCTGGTCACGGCTGCCCGTCCGTACCTTCCCCGGCGCGTCACACCCCCGGTGGTGCGCGGTCGTCGACGGCGACCGGCTAGCGTCGTGACGTGACCCACGCAGCTCCCGTATCCCCTGTCGACCGTGCCGGCCTGCGACAGCGCGTCGACAAGGCCCTGACCGGATTCCTGACCACCCAGCGGGGTTGGCTGACCGGGGTCGACGAGGCGCTGGTGCCGGTCGCCGAGGCGGTCGAGGCGTTCGTGCTGCGGGGCGGCAAGCGGCTGCGGCCGGCGTTCGGCTACTGGGGCTACCGGGGCGCCGGAGGGGTGGATTCCGACCAGGTGGTCGCCACCCTCGCCGCGCTGGAGTTCGTGCAGGCCAGCGCGCTGATCCACGACGACCTGATGGACCGGTCGGACACCCGGCGGGGCGAGCCGGCCGTACACCGACGGTTCGCCTCCCGGCACCGCGCCTCCGGGTGGACCGGGGACGCGGAGGGCTTCGGCGACGCCGCCGCGATCCTCCTCGGCGACCTCTGCCTGGTGTGGTCCGACGAGATGCTGCACAGCGCCGGGCTCGACGCGCGGACCCTGGCCCGGGCCCGGCCGGTCTTCGACGAGATGCGCACCGAGGTCACCGTCGGGCAGTACCTGGACGTGCTGACCCAGGCCACCGGGGACACCTCACTGGAGCGGGCCGGGAAGGTGGCCCGCTACAAGTCGGCCAAGTACACCGTCGAACGGCCGCTGCTGCTCGGTGCCGCGCTGGCCGGGGCGACCGCCGAGGTCGAGGCGACCTACTCGGCGTACGGGCTGCCGCTGGGCGAGGCGTTCCAGCTCCGCGACGACGTGCTCGGGGTGTTCGGCGATCCGGCGCAGACCGGCAAGCCGGCCGGCGACGACCTGCGCGAGGGAAAGCGGACGTACCTGGTGGCGGCGGCCGTGGCGGGGACCGACGACGCGGGACGGGCGCTGATCGACCGGCACCTGGGCGATCCCGGACTGGACGGGGCCGGGGTGGCACGCCTCCGCGAGGTGATCACGGCCAGCGGGGCACTGGCGCGCACCGAGGAGCGGATCGCCGCCCTCACCGACACCGCGCTGGCCGCGCTCGCCACCGTCGACCTGGAGACCGAGGCCCGGCAGGCCCTGGTCGACCTCGCCATCGCCGCCACCCGTCGCGCCGACTGACCCTCCCCGGTCAGGGACGGGGGCGACCCAGGAGGCGGAGCAGGCGGCTGCCCTCGCCGGCGGTCGGGGTGCGCTGCACGCCCCGGCGGCCGAGCCAGATCCACACCGACAGGGTCAGCAGCACCAGCGCGAAGCCGAAGACCAGGTCCTCCACCGGCGCGTACGCCAGCCGGACGCCGATGATCGCCCCGGGGTCGTACCGGACGATGTTCCGGCCGGTCAGGATGCCGTTGGAGACGAGCTGGAAGAACACGATGATCGGGTAGGTGGCCCAGAAGACCGGCCGCAGCAGCAGCCGGGTCCGCAGCACGTACAGGTCGATCACGGCCGCGCCGGCCGCGCCGAGCAGGGCGGCGACGGTGTACGTCATGCCCGGTCCCCCGTCCCCGGCGTCACCGGGCCGGACGGCGACCGCGCGCCGTCCGGCGACGCCGCGGCCGGTCCGACCGGCGGGCCGGCGGGTTCGTCCCCCGCCGGCCAACGGTTGACCGCGCGTACCGCCTCGAAGCCGAGGATCGCGCAGACCGGTACGACGACGAAGAAGAGCAGTTCGTCCAGGGGCAGGTCGCCGGGGAGGAGCACTCCGGTGGTCTGCTCCGGGTCGAAGGTCCAGTGCCCGGCGGCGATCGCCGCGAGGTCCCAGAGCGCGAAGACCAGCACCACCGGCACCAGGGTCAGCAGCAGCCGACGCCAGCGGCGCAGCACGTTGACCCGGAACACCGGCTCCAGCCAGAGCGCGCAGAGCAGGCAGCCGGCCAGCACCCCGAGGTAGACGAACTGCCGCACGGTCAGAACCCGAGCGCCTGGGCCCGGCGTTTGACCTCGCGGGCCAGGTCACCGCCGAGGGCCACGGCGGGGGTGCCCGGCAGGGTGTCGTCCGGCTCGTACAGCCAGCGCAGCGCGGCGTCGTCGTCGTAGCCGGCGTCGGCGAGCAGGTTGAGCACACCCGGCAGGTGCTTGAGCACGGTCTGGTTGGCGACCAGGTCGACGGGGATCTTCCGGATGCCGTCCCGGCGGACCGCGACCAGTTCCCGGTCGCGGATCATCTGGTGGACCTTGCTGATCGACACGTCGAGGCGTTCGGCGACGTCGGGCAGGTTCAGCCAGGCGTCGTCGGCGGCGGGACCGGGGCCCGGAACGGCCCGGTCGGCGGGTACGGATTCACTCACCCGATCACCCTGCCACGTCGTGCCGTCCACCGGCCAACGGGATCGCCCCGACGGGTGCACCGAGGTGACGATCCGGCAGCACTGTGGCATCCTGTTCTGCCGCCGCCTCCTGGAGACATAGACTGCCCCCCGATGGACACACAGGTCGCCGACACGTTGCTGGGCTCGCTGATCGAGGGGCGCTACCGCATTCGCGGTCGCGTGGCCCGAGGCGGCATGGCGACCGTGTACACCGCCACGGACGAACGTCTCGAGCGCACGGTCGCTGTCAAGATCATTCACCCCACCCAGGCGCCGGATCCCCGGTCCCCCCTGGCGGGCTTCGTCGAGCGGTTCACCGACGAGGCCAAGACCATCGCCCGGCTCACCCACCCCAACGTGGTCGCCGTGTACGACCAGGGCACCCACCAGGGCCTGCCCTACCTGGTGATGGAGTACGTCCGGGGCCGGACCCTGCGGGACGTGCTGGCCGAGCGTCGCCGGCTCAACCCGGACGAGGCGCTGGCCATCACCGAGCAGATGCTCGCCGCGATCGGCGCGGCACACCGGGCCGGTCTGGTGCACCGGGACGTGAAACCGGAGAACGTGCTGGTCGCCGAGGCCCCCACCGGCGGCGCGGCGAACCTGGTCGACAGCGTGGTGAAGGTGGCCGACTTCGGCCTGGCCCGCGCGGTCGAGGCGAGCGGGAGCGAGGAGCAGGGCAACCAGCTGATGGCGACCGTCGCGTACGTCGCGCCGGAGCTGGTCACCGACGGACACGCGGACCCGCGGACCGACGTCTACTCGGCGGGTGTCGTGCTGTTCGAGATGCTCACCGGTCGGGTGCCGTACGACGGTGACCGCCCGGTCGACGTCGCCTGGCAGCACGTGGACCGGGACGTACCAGCCCCGTCCACCCTGGTGCCGGGGCTACCGAAGGTGCTCGACGAACTGGTCACCCGGGCCACCCGCCGCGAGCCGGGAGCCCGTCCGACGGACGCCGGGGCGTTCCTGGCCGAGGTGCAGATGGCCCGGGAGGACCTCGGCAGCAACGCGCACACCGCCGTGCTGCGCCGGATCACCGACGACGTCGTCCCCGCCGTCGCCCAGCCCACCATGGCCGTCGCGCCGATCCGGCCCACCGAGCGTCCCGCCTGGGCCCGGCTGCCCGAGACGAAGACCGGCCGCCGGTCGCGGAACACCGGCGCGGCGGACCGACCGCACCGGCGGCGGGCCGCACCCCAGGGGGACAACCCGTGGGCCCGGCTGCGCCGACAGCTGGCGGCGGCCCCGCCGGGCCGGCTGCCGTTGATCGCCGCCGTGGTGGTGGTCGCACTGCTCCTCACCGGCGCCGGCTGGTGGTTCGGCTTCGGGCGGTACACGACCACTCCCGAGCTGGTCAGCCTGACCAAGGCCCAGGCGGAGTCGCAGGCGTCCCGCGCCGGGCTGTCCCTCACCTACGCCAAGCCGAGGTACGACGCGAAGGTGCCCCGCGACAGCGTCCTGGCGCAGGATCCGGCGTCGGCCGACCGCATCATCAGGGGCGGCACGATCACCCTGACCCTCTCCCTCGGGCCGGATCATCTCCCGGTGCCGGACGTGGTGGGCAAGGAGTACGAACTCGCCGAGGCGGACCTTCGCCACCTGGGTCTGGAGGTGGTCAAGGGCAAGGCCCAGTACGACGACAACCTGCCGGCCGGGGTGGTGCTGGACACCAACCCGAAGCCGGGCACCGAGGTGAACGTGGGCACCAAGGTCACCGTGGTGCTGAGCCGGGGACGCGCCCCGATCACCGTCCCGAACCTGGTCGGCAAGAGTGTCACCGACGCCCGCGGGGCGCTCCAGCAGCTCGGCCTGGTGCCGGTGGAGACCTACCGTGACTCGGACCGGCCGAAGGACGAGGTGATCGGCCAGTCGCCCGCGGACGGCTCCAGCGTGGAGAAGGGCGCCGAGGTCAAGCTGGAGGTCAGCAAGGGGCCGGCCCCGGTGGTCGTACCCCGGGTGGTGGACATGCCCTGCCCGCAGGGCAAGCAGGTGCTGGAGAGCCAGGGCTTCCCGGTGGTGGTGCAGTTCAACCCCAACGGCGTGGTCCGCTTCCAGAACCCGGGCGAGAACTCCCAGGTCGCCCCGGGCACCCCGGTCACCATCGGGTGCTTCTAGATGGCCTCCTGCGCCGACCGGCCCGTCGGGTCGCACACCCCCACCTCCGGGGGGCTGGCGAAGGCGGCCCTGCCGTACGCCGACGCCACCGGCTCCGAGGTGGTGCAGGTCTACGTCTCCAACTCGCGGGGCTGGGCGCTGCCACCCGGTGACCCGGTCCAGGACGCCCTCTTCCGCGACGGCTGCGCGGCCCGGGACATCCCGGTCTTCATCCACGCGTCGCTGCTGGTCAACCTCGGCTCCCCCACCCCGGCCACGGTGGCCCGTTCGATGGAGACCCTGGACCACGCGCTGCGGCGCGGCGGGGCGATCGGCGCGCGGGGGGTGGTGTTCCACGCCGGCAGTTCGGTGGACCCCGCCCACGACGCGGCCGCGATGCGGCAGGTACGCGAGTCCCTGCTGCCGCTGCTGGACGCCGCCGCGGCGGCCGGCGGGCCGATGCTGCTGGTCGAGCCGAGCGCCGGGGGCGGCCGGTCGCTGGCGTCGCGGGTGGAGCAGCTCGGGCCGTACCTGGACGCGGTGGACCGGCACCCCTGGCTCGGGGTCTGCTTCGACACCTGTCACGCCTGGGCGGCCGGGCACGACCTGGCTGCCGAGGGCGGAATGAGCGCGACCCTGGACACCCTGGTGGCGACCATCGGGACGGACCGGCTGCGGTTGGTGCACGCCAACGACTCGAAGGACCTCTGCGGCTCGACCCGGGACCGGCACGAGAACATCGGCAAGGGCACCATCGGCGAGCCGGCGTTCGCCGAGCTGATGGCCCATCCGGCCACCGCCGGCGTCCCGGTGGTCGTGGAGACCCCCACCGAGAAGCACGTCGGCCACGCCGCCGACATCGCCACCCTCCGCCGCCTGCGTCCCTGACCGTCCAGCCCTCTTCTCGCCCCCCGAGTTCTGACAGCTCAACTACACGACACGCCGGCCCCATTCCACCGCAGCCGGCCACGAGTCGTCCGTCGCGTGGCAGTTCACGACCCACCCGCTCGCACTGGGCAGGCCGGGGCCGGGCGGCGCGCCCCGGTCAGCGGGACAGGATCCGGGTCAGCACGGCGACCGCCCGGTCGATGCCGGCGTCGTCGACGTCCAGGTGGGTGACCAGACGGGCGGTACGCGGCCCGAGCACCGACACCAGCACCCCCTCGGCGCGGGCGGCGGCAGCCAGCGCGTGCGCGTCCAGCGACGCCTTGGTCAGGTCCAGCGGCACGATGTTGGTGCGGACCGTGGTGGCGAGCAGCCCGAACGGAGCGATTGCCTCGGCCAGTCGGGCGGCCTTCGCGTGGTCCTCCGCCAACCGGGACACGTGGTGGGCCAGCGCGTACCGCCCGGCGGCGGCGAGGACGCCGGCCTGCCGCATGCCGCCGCCCAGCCGCTTGCGGACGTAGCGGGCCCGCTCGATGTGCTCCGCGCTGCCGATGACCAGCGAGCCGACCGGCGCGCCGAGCCCCTTGGAGAGGCAGACCGACAGGGTGTCGAAGAGCGCGCCGTACTCCGCCAGGGGCACCCCCTCGGCCACGTGCGCGTGCCAGATCCGGGCGCCGTCGCAGTGCAGGGCCACCCCGGCGTCGTCGGCGATCCGACGCAGCGCGTGCAGGGTGGTCAGCGGGATCACCCCACCGCCGCCCCGGTTGTGGGTCTGCTCCACGGCGATCGCCCGGGTGGGCACCGCCCAGTAGCCGTCCGGGCGGACCATCGCGGCGACCACGTCCGGGGCGACGTCCCCACCGACCGCCGGCCAGGTCCGCGACGAGATACCGCCGTACGCCGCCGCCGCGCCGATCTCGTACGTGACCACGTGCGCGTCGGCGTCGCAGAGCAGCTCGTGGGCCGGGGGCACCACCAGTTGCAGGGCGATCTGGTTGGCCATCGACCCGGTGGGGGCGAGGAGCGCCGCCTCGTGCCCGAAGAGCGCGGCGACCTCGGCCTCCAGCGCGTTGACGGTCGGGTCCTCGCCGTAGACGTCGTCGCCGACCTCGGCGGTGGCCATCGCCTCCCGCATCCCGGCAGTGGGCCGGGTGACGGTGTCCGAACGCAGGTCGACGATCGTGTCCCCGCTCGCGCCCGTCGCCCGGTGCTCAGCCACGGTGCTCCCTTCGGCTACCGACTGCGGGGCTCGCAAGCTCACTCCTCACGTCAGCCACCGTGCCCCCTTCCGCTGCCGACTGCGGGGCTCGCAAGCTCACTCCTCACGTCAGCCACGGAGCATCTCCGCCACCAGGAAGGCCAACTCCAGCGACTGCTGGGTGTTCAGCCGAGGGTCGCAGGCGGTCTCGTACCGGCCGGGCAGGTCGAGGTCGGCGATGTTCTGCGCGCCGCCGAGGCACTCGGTGACGTCCTCACCGGTCAGCTCGACGTGCAGCCCACCGGGGTGGGTGCCCAGGTTGCGGTGCACCTCGAAGTAGCCGAGCACCTCGTCGACGATCCGGTCGAAGTGCCGGGTCTTGTAGCCGTTGGAGGACTCGTGCGTGTTGCCGTGCATCGGGTCGCACTGCCAGACCACCTTCGCCCCGGCGGCGGCGACCTTCGCGACGATCGGCGGCAGCGCGTCCCGGACCTTGTGGTTGCCCATCCGGCTGATCAGGGTGAGCCGGCCGGGGACGTTCTCCGGGTTGAGCTTCTCGCAGAGTTCGAGCGCCTCGTCGGGGCTGGTCGTGGGGCCGAGCTTCACGCCGATCGGGTTGGCGATCCGGGAGATGAAGTCGACGTGCGCGCCGTCGATCTGCCGGGTCCGCTCGCCGATCCAGAGGAAGTGCCCGGAGAGCCCGTAGGCCCGGCTGTCGGAGACCCGGGTCAGCGCCCGGTCGTACTCCAGGGCGAGGGCCTCGTGGGAGCAGTAGAGCGTGACGGTGCGCAGCGCCTCCTCGTCGGTCATGCCGCAGGCCCGGATGAAGGCCAGAGCCCGGTCGATCTCCCGGGCGATCGCCTCGTAGCGCTCGCCGGCCGGGGAGTTCCTGACGAAGCCCTTGTTCCAGTCGTGCACGGCGTGCAGGTCGGCCAGCCCGCCGGCCAGGTACGCCCGGAGCATGTTCATCGCCGCGGCGGAGTTCGCGTACGCCCGGATCATGCGCTGCGGGTCGGCGACCCGGGCCTCCGGCGTCGCCTCCAGCGAGTTGATCATGTCGCCGCGGTAGGCCGGGAGGCCACGCGCGTCGGTGGGCAGGGACCGGGGCTTGGTGTACTGCCCGGCGGCCCGGGCGACCTTGACCACCGGCAGGGACGCGCCGTAGGTCAGCACGATCGCCATCTGGAGCAGGGTGCGGGCGTTGGCGAGCAGGTGACTCTCGGTGTTGTCCGCGAAGGTCTCCGCGCAGTCGCCCCCCTGGAGCAGGAATGCCTGCCCCTCGCACACCAGCGCCAGCCGGTGACGCAACTGGTCGACCTCGTACGGGGCGACGACCGAGGGGACGGTGTCGAGCACCGTGCAGACCTCGGCCACTGCGGCCGGGTCGGGCCACGGCGGGGTCTGGGCGCGGGGAAGGCTCCGCCAGTGGTCCAGGCCGAGCGCGGCGTCCTCGGCGGAGTCCGCGGTCGGGCGGCTGGTCTGGAGTCCGGGGCCGCCGACGGCGGGATAGCTCAGCTGATGCCACTCATGGCGCATGCCCGAAAGCCTACGGCGACGACGGCGACCGGTCCCCGCCGAGGGGGCGGGTTCCGATGGTTGGGAGGCCACCGGACGACGCGTCCACCGGGTCGAGGTGGGGGCGTCGTCCGGTGGGACTCCGCCGGTCAGGGCGCCGCGGTCGGGGTGGGGGCCGGGGAGGCGCCCTCCGACGGGCTGCCCGGGGCGGACGGGTCGCCCGGGGCCTCCTCGGCGATGCACCAGTCGGCGCCACTGCGGGTCACCGTGAACAGCAGCGCGCGGGTAGTCGACCGTCCGCCGACCGAGACCGTCACGGAGGTGCTCACCTCCTGCCCACGCGATCCGGGCCGAACGTCGGTGACGGTCGCCTCCGGGACGGTGAAGTGCGCGGCGAAGTCGCCGTTCGGGCTGGTCGCAGCGGCGTCGAAGGCCGCGTGTGCGGTGGCGCAGAACTGGCTGCGCCCGGCGGCGACGTCCTTGGCGACCATCGCGTCGAGGTACGCCTGCACCCGCTCCCGGGACCGGGTGGCGGCCTCCTCGGCGGGGGCCCGGTCCGGCTCCTCGGCCGGCTCGTCGTCCCCGATCCCGCACCCAGGCAGGGCGAACGTCAGCGCGGCCAGCACAACCGCCAGGGACACGGTCCCCCGTTTCACCGCCATCGGAGCCCCCTCACACGTCACGTCGAGCCGACCGAGCCGCGAGTCTGTCACATCGACCCTTCTGCATGGGGACGTCACCACCGGCGCGGACGTCCGGCCACCTCCGACCGCCGTCGGCCGGAGCGTCTGATGGACCAACGACGCAGCGCCCCCACCGTCGCCGCCATAACCACCGTCGCCGCTATAACCGCCAAAGCCGCCGTAACCGCCATAGCCGCCACCGCCGCCGTCGCCCGTTCGCGGCCTGTTGCCCTCCTCGTGGTAGCAGGGGTCCCCTGTTACCGCTTTTTGTCGAGCAGGGGGCCCCTGCAGGCACCCGACGCGGCGGGCACCCGATATGGCAGGCACCCGACGCGGCGGGCGGACGACACGGCAGGCACCGACGCGGCGGGCGGGCGACACGGCGGGCAGGTGAACGGACGACGTCGGGGGTGGGGAGCGGACGGGCCGCTCCCCACCCCCGACGGGTGGTGCGATCGGGTCAGCCGAGGCCGCCCTTGATGGCGCCGACCAGTTCACCGTTGCTGGTGTCGCCGGAGAGTTCCCAGAAGAACGCGCCGCCGAGGCCCTGGTTCTTCGCGTACGTCATCTTGCCGCCGATGGTGGCCGGGGTGTCGTAGCTCCACCAGTTGCTGCCGCACTTGGCGTACGCCGTGCCGGCGATGGTGCTGGTCGCCGGGCAGCTGTTCTTGAGCACCTTGTAGTCCTCGATGCCCTGCTCGTAGGTGCCCGGGGCGGGACCGGTGGCGGTGCCGCCCGGGGTCGTCTGGGTGACGCCCGTCCAACCCCGGCCGTAGAAGCCGATGCCGAGCAGCAGCTTGTTCGACGGGATGCCCTTGCTCTTGAGCTTCTGGATCGCCGCGTCGGAGTTGAAGCCCTGCTGCGGGATGCCGGTGTACGAGTACAGCGGCGAGTGCGGGGCGGTCGGGCCCTGGGCGTTGAACGCGCCGAAGTAGTCGTAGGTCATCACCATGAACCAGTTGAGGTTCGACGCCGCGCCGGCGTAGTCGGTGGCGTCGATCTTGCCGCCGTTGCTGCCGTCGGCGGTGATCGCGCTGGTGACCAGTGCCGAGGAGCCGAACTTCGACCGCAGCGCGGAGATCACGTTCTTGTACGCGTTCGGGCCGCTGGCGTCGCAGGTGAGGCCGCAGGCGTTCGGGTACTCCCAGTCGATGTCGATGCCGTCGAAGACGTCCGCCCAGCGCGGGTCCTCGACCAGGTTGTAGCAGCTCTCGGCGAAGGCGGCCGGGTTCTGCGCGGCCTGGGTGAAGCCGCCGGACCAGGTCCACCCGCCGAAGGACCAGATCACCTTCAGGTGCGGGTACATCTTCTTCAGCTTGCGGAGCTGGTTGAAGCTGCCGCGCAGCGGCTGGTCCCAGGTGTCCGCCACACCGTCCACGCTGTCGGCCGCGGTGTACGCCTTCTCGTAGTCGGCGTAGCTGTCACCGATCGTGCACCGGCCCCCGGTGGTGTTGCCGAAGGCGTACATGATGTGCGTCATCTTGGCGGCCGAGCCGCTGGTGTGGATGTTCTTGACGTGGTAGTTCCGGGCGTAGACGCCCCACTGGGCGAAGTAGCCGACGACCTTCTTGTCCCCGGTCGGCGGCGGCGTGGTGGGGGGCGGGGTCGTCGGGGGCGGGGTGGTCGGCGGGGCCGTGGTGGGCGGAGTGGTGGTCGGGGGCGTGGTGCCACCACCGCAGGGCGCTCCGTTGACGGTGCAGTTCAGCGGGGCCCGGTACGCCCCGGTGCCGTTGTAGCCCCAGCTGAACGCGCCGCCCGGCGCGATGCCACCGGCCCAGCTCTTCTTGACCGCGACGTAGTGGTCGCCGCTGCGGGTGACGTCGGCGTCCCACGAGCTGCTGATGCTGGTGCCCGAGGGGAGGTCGAACTCGATGCGCCAGGTGCTGACCGGGGCGTCCGAACCGTTGGTGATGGTCACCCGCGTCTCGTGACCGGTGCCCCAGTCCTGCACCTTCGTGAAGGTGGTGGTCACGCTGCCGGCGCCGAAGGCCGAGGTCATCGGAACCGCGGCAACGGTCACGGCGACCACGGCGCTGGCCCAGAGGGCACGGCGGAGTGATCTTCTCATGCGGCGTCTCCCTAAACAGTTAGGAAACTTTCCAGAAGGTGGTTGAGACGCTACTCACGCCGTCATGAGTTCGTCAAGATGTACGTGTATCGATTTCCGTACCGGATCTCCGCCGGTCAGCGGGATGAACCCGGTCCGCGACCGGTCGTGGACGGGGCGTCGGGCCGCGGCCACCCGGTGTTCACCCTCCCGGTCGGCCCGGCGTCTGCCGGCGTACGGCTACGCGGCGGTAACCTCGCCGGCATGAGCGTCTTCGACATCGGGATCAACGCCCTCGCCGGCGGTCCGGCCAACCTCTCCGACCACCGGGGGCGCGCGCTCCTGGTGGTGAACGTGGCCTCCCAGTGCGGCCTCACACCGCAGTACGCCGGCCTGCAGAAGTTGTACGACGCCTACGCCGGGCGCGGGCTGGTGGTGCTCGGGGTGCCGTGCAACCAGTTCGCCGGGCAGGAGCCCGGCACGGCCGACGAGATCGGCGAGTTCTGCCGGATCTCCTACGGGGTGAGCTTCCCGTTGACCGAGAAGGTCGAGGTGAACGGGCCCGGCCGACACCCGCTGTACGCGCTGCTCACCCAGGCCACCGACGCCGACGGACACACCGGAGACGTCCGCTGGAACTTCGAGAAGTTCCTCGTCGCGCCGGACGGCACGGTGGCCGCGCGGTTCGCGCCCACGGTCGAGCCGGACGCCCCGGAGTTGCACGCGGCGATCCAGCGGGTCCTGCCGGCCACGACCTGAGCCGGGGCACCCGCCCCTACACCTCGCCTCGACCGGGTCGATGGCACGTCCGTCCACACTGCGGAGGCGACCACCGTCCCGCACATCGACGACCCGGGAGTGCCATGAAACCGACCAGCCGGCCCATCGGCTACTGGCTACGCCACCTGCACAACCTGATCGAGGCGCAGTTCGAGGCCGCCCTCGCCGAGGAGCGGCTCGGCCGGCGGCACTGGCAGACCCTGCACCTGCTGCACGAGGAGGCACGGACGCCCGCCCAGTTGACGGAGGCCCTGGCCCCGTTCGGCGCGGACGGCGGCGGCACCGTGGACGATCTGACCGCACGGGGCTGGGTGGCCCGGGGAGACGACGGCCGGCTCACCCTGACCACGGAGGGCCGGACCGCCCACACGCAGGTGGCCGCCCGGGTCGAGGCGGCCCGCGACCTGCTGATGCGCGGCCTCACCACCGAGCAGTACGTGGAGACGGTACGGGTGCTCGCGGTGATGGCCGACAACCTGGAGTCGGCCCGGTCGACGGCCGGCACGGAACACCGGTAGCCGCGTACAGACGCGACCGGGCCCGCCGCGTCGGTACGCGGCGGGCCCGGTGCGGTGAACGGTCCGGTCAGCCCGCGATGGAGCGGAAGACCGGGTAGTTGCCGCCCGACTGGCCGGCCGCCGTCGGGTGGTAGGAGACCCCGATGTCGAGGATGTTCAACGCGTGCAGCCACTTCTCGTTGTAGCTGCACAGCTGGTGGCCGACGAAGGCGCTGCGCACGTCGGCAAAGCGGAAGCCGTGCGCGCCGGCCCGGCTACGGATGATGTCGTCCACCAGGTTGATGCCCTCGTTGATCTTCGCCCGCGCGGTGTCGCTGAGCCCGACGCACGGGGTGTTCAGCTGGTAGAAGACCGGGTAGCCGACGACCACGACCCGGGCCGAGGGGGACCGCGTCTTGATGCCGTTGTAGACGTTGTCCAGCAGGCGGGGCAGGTCGTTGCGCGCCTTGACCATGGCGGCGTCCACCGCGGCCACGCACTGCGTCGTGCCGTAGAGCACGCAGGAGGTCATGATGTTGGCGAAGCCGACGTCGTTGCCGCCGACCTGGACGCTCACCAGGGTGGTGGTCGAGGTCAGTGCCGAGAGCTGGGTGTTGATGACGCTCGTGGTGGTGGCACCCGAGCAGGCGACCGAGCGGTAGGAGGCCGGCTTCACGTTGGTGGCGTACAGCGCGGGGTAGGCGTTGTTGCTGCGCTTACAGCTGCCACTCTCGGTCGTGTAGCTGCCGGCGCCGACGCCGGAGGCGTACGAGTCGCCGAGGGCGACGTAGCGGTCGGTGGCCGCCGCCTGGGCGGGAACGGCCGTCACGATGGTGGCGCCGAGAGCCGCTGTCAGGCTCAGGGCGAGGGTTACCAGGCGGGATTTCCGCACGTCGCACACTCCCGGGGGCTAGGAGAAAGATCAGCAAGAGATAGATATCACTTAATAGCCCCGCCCGGAAGACCAGATAGGGGTAGCCGTCGATATTTTTCAGATTCGGACCCCTAGTCGAAGATCGTCGTCAGGGTTCGCCACCCCGGTCCGGGGCGCCCCCACCCGGTGCGGATCGGCCAGCAGACGCGGCGGCCATCCCGTCGGCCAGTTCACCGACCCGGGCGAGTAGTTCCACCGGAGGCAACCCGAGGTCGAGAGAGTGGCGACGGCCCCCACATCGGAGGACCGACGATCGGGGCGAGCCGACCGAGCGCCGCATCGCCGAGCGGCACCAGGTGGCTATTGTGGTCTGTCCACATAGGTCCATTACCGGCGTCGGTCGCGCCACCACCCCGGCTTCGGCCGGCCACCAACCGGTTCGCCGTACGCGCCAGCCCGGGTGGCTCCACGTCGCCTGCCCCAGGAGAGAACAGAACGTGATCAACAAGTTCGGCGGAAGCTGCGGCGCGTGCCGCACGTGGGTCGAGGCCGGAGCCGGCCAGGCAATCAGGGTCGGTACCCGCTGGAGCACGTACCACCCCGGGTGCGCTCCGGTGCGGACCGCGCCGCCCCGGGGCACCCATACCGGCTGGCACGACCTGCCGCTGGTCGGCTTCGACCTGGAGGCGACCGTGCCCCAGCCGATGCGGACCCGGATCGTGTCGGCGGCCCTCACCTACGCCGACGGCACCCAGGACACCTGGCTCATCGATCCCGGCGTGCCGATCCCGCCGGACGCCACCGCCCTGCACGGCATCACCGACGACATGGTCCGGGCGAACGGCCGACCGGCCCACGAGGCGCTGGCCGAGATCGGCACCGCCGTGGCAAAGCTGGTCGCCGACACGACGCCGCTGGTCGCGTTCTGCGCCCCCTACGACGTGACGGCCCTGCACAGCGAACTCGCCCGGCACGGCCTGCCGTCGATCGCCTGGGACCGGGCCGTCATCGTCGACCCGTCCGTGCTGCACCGGGAGGTGGAACGGTACTGGTCCGGCGGACGGCAGCTCGGCGACCTCTGCCCCTACTACGAGGTCGAGCCGGGCACGGCCCACGAGGCGGCCAGTGACGCCCGGGCCGCCGTCGACCTGGCCCGGTCCATCGCCGCCCGGCACGAGCGGATCGCCCGGATGTCGCTGCCCGACCTCCACCGGGCCCAGATCCACTGGTACGCCGAACAGGGCCGTGACCTCCAGCGATACTTCGACCGCACCGGCCAGCACCGAACGGTGGGCCTCGACTGGCCACTGGAGACGCAGGACCGCGACCACTGACCCCCGCCCGCCTCTTCCCCGCGTCGATCGTGGACGGTTGCCGTCCCACCCTGAGCGGAAACTGTCCAAGATTCGCGTTCGAGCCGCTGGCGGACGCTCGGCCGGGCGGGTCGGGGCCGGCGTTCGTCGCAGGTGGGTCGCAGAGGTTGGTGTCGGCTATTGGCCGACGGGATGGCAGGCCGTTGGTAATCTTCCCCTCCCGGCACACGGCACACCTTTGGAGACGTTCGTGGCGACGTTCCACCAGCAGCACCAGACGGTCCAGTATCAGGTCAACGGCGAGACCGTCCACGTCAACGAGGGCAGTCGCCATCTGGTCGAGAAGATCGACGAGCTGATCGCGCAGGTCGGTCGGGCCGAGAATGCGGACGAGCTGGTGCCGGTGGTCGACTGTCTGGAGCAGGCGCGGGCAGCCTCGGCCGGCGGTGACCAGGGCCGGGCGGTCACGATGTTGCGGCGGGCGGCGGAGGTGGCCGCTCCGGTGGCCGCCGTCATGACCAGCATCACCGCCGTGGTGCAGGGCTTCCAGTGAGCGATCCGGACGGCTACGACCTGATCTTCGATCAGACCGGTCAACAGGTCGACCTGCAGTACAACGCCGAGGCGATCATGGTGGTCAACCACATCGCCGACGGCCGGAGCGGTAAGCGGTGTCCCCGCTGCAACGCCGCGCCGATGCGGCAGACCAGCATCGTCTGGGAGGAGAACACCCGGCGGGTCGACCGGGGGACCATGGTCCTCAACTACCTCGCGTTGCGGGTGGCGCCGCCCCGACGGCCGTACGAGCGGCACCACGGGTTTCCGTTCCGGTCGTACCTGCGCGGCTTCGGGCTCCTGCTGGCGGCGTTGCTGGTCTCGACCATCCTCGGCCAGGTGGGCGACATCATCGGCATCGTGGCGATCGCGGCGAGCGTGGGTCTGGCCATCTGGGCCGTCCGCAGCTACCTCCGGTTCCGGGCCGCACGCGAGGCCGACCGGCAACGGCTGGAGAAGAGCACCGCCCGGTACCGGCGGGACCGGGACCGTTGGCGGCACAGCTGGTTCTGCAGCGCCTGCGGGGCGAAGGCCGTGGAACGGAAGCCGAACCACCGTCCGCCGGCGGACTCCGGCACCGCGTCGACCAGTCAGCGGGGTGACGGGCACCCGCAGCGTCCGCCGAGGTCCAGGCGACGCAACCCACGTCCCTCGCGAGCGGACTGACGCCGACCGGGGTGGCCTGGCCAGAGCGGGCCACCCCGGTCGGCTCCGTGGTCAGGCGGCGGTGGCCATCTCCTTCTCGCGCGCCCCGCCCTTGCGCCGGCTCAGCAGGTGGTCCAGGGCCCAGCGGCCCGGGCCGAGGACCGCGATGAGCAGGAATCCCCAGCAGAACAGCACGGCGGGTTCGCCCCGGTTGTTCATCGGCAGCAGCCCCGTCGGCTGGTGCACCATGAAGTAGGCGTAGGCCATCGATCCGGAGGCGAGCACGGCGGCCGGTCGGGTGAAGAGCCCGATCAGGACGAGCGGGCCCGTGATGACCTGGATCAGCGAGCCGTACCAGTCCGGCCAGAGGCCGACCGGGATGGCCTCCCCGGTGCCCATGTAGCCCTCGAACATGCCGAAGACCGTAGACAGCCCGTGCGACGTGAACAGCAGTCCGATGACTATTCGGAACAGGTTGTACACCGGCTCGGTGAGACGGTTGGCAGCCACAAGCATCCCTTTCGTCGATACATACCCATAGGCGTTGCACTGACCGGTGCCGGCTCTCGTGGCACCTACGGACCTTTCCGCCTCCTCCGCCAGCGCCTCGGGTGACACCCGGCTGCGGCCCGGCACTGTCGAAAGAGTCGAATGTTGACTCAGCAAAAATCCGCTACATCCTTTATGCGCCATTGATGCTGTTAAGTCAATAGATGCCCGGCCAGTGGCGGGAGGTCCCGAACCGTAGGTGGGGCATGGCATTCCGCCACCGACCGGATCCTCCCGCACCGATGTCTACGATGGAGGGTGACGATCGGTTCACTGGCCGCACCCACGACTTCGGAAAAGGTTCGCCGCCGGCCAGCGGCCGACGCACGCGGCTCTCCGCCTCCGGGCAGCGGGTACCTGCCCGATCTGGGGACGGGCCGCCCCGACTTGTCGGATTGGGGGATTGTCGCCCCACGCGCAGGCACGGGCGAGAGTGGACATTCTCGACGCCAGCACCAACCCGGCCGGCAGCGCGCAATCCGGTGTCAGCCACAGTGGAGAGTCAGGCGGACACGGTGGACGGTCAGGGCCGGCGGGATCCGCGCCAGCCGGCTCCTGGGTCGAGCGGTGGTCAGGTGGCCTGCGCGGCCAGTTCCCGGGCCCGGTCGCGGGCCGCCTCGAGTGCGGCGAGCAGCGCCGCGCGTACGCCGTGCTTCTCCAGCTCACGCACGGCGGAGATGGTGGTGCCGGCCGGCGAGGTGACCGCCTCGCGGAGCTTCACCGGGTGTTCGCCGGAGTCGCGCAGCATCACCGCCGACCCGATGGCGGTCTGCACGATCAGTTCGTGGGCCACCTGGCGGGGCAGGCCGAGCAGGATGCCGGCGTCGATCATCGCCTCGACCAGCAGGTAGAAGTAGGCCGGGCCGGAGCCGGAGAGGGCGGTCACCGCGTCCTGCTGCGACTCGGGCACCCGGATCGTCGCCCCCAGCGGCTTGAACATCTCCTCGGCCAGGGCGAGGTGTTCCCCGGTGGCGTGCGCGCCGGCCGAGATGGCGGTCATCGCCTGGTCGACCAGGGCCGGGGTGTTCGTCATGACCCGGACGACCGGGGTGCCGGCGGGCAACCGCCGGCTGAAGAAGCCGGTGGGCAGGCCGGCGCAGAGCGAGATGACGAGCTTCCCGTCGGGGACCCGGGGGCCGATCTCGTCGAGCAGCACCCCCGCGTCCTGCGGCTTGACCGAGATCGCGAGCACCTCGGCGTCCCGCACCGCGGTCAGGTTGTCGACCACGCGGACGCCGTACCGGGTGGCGATCTCCTCGGCGCGTTCCGGGCGACGCGCGGTGGCCAGCAGCCGGTCGGCCGGCCAGCCCGAGCGCAGCAGCCCGGAGAGCATCAGCTCGCCGATCT
This sequence comes from Micromonospora sagamiensis, assembly GCF_014680085.1. NCBI lineage: Bacteria > Bacillati > Actinomycetota > Actinomycetes > Micromonosporales > Micromonosporaceae > Micromonospora > Micromonospora sagamiensis. Next base: position 932,330 of record NZ_AP023438.1, read on the forward strand.
TGCCCGCGCCGATCACAGCGACCGTGTGCACCCCAGTCGACATCCCGCCGTACCCCTTTCGTGTCGCCCACGCCGACCCCGCGCCGTCGGTTTCGGCGGCCCGGGGCGCGCGGGGCGGCGGACGCCGGAACGCCCGCCGCCCACCCGGTCAGCTGCCGAAGAAGACCTCGGCCTCGGCGTACCGCTCCAGCGGCACGGTCTTCAGCTCGCGGGTGGCCTCGGCGAGCGGGACCCGGACGATGTCGGTGCTGCGCATCGCGACCATCTTGCCCCAGTCGCCCTCGTGCACGGCGTCGATCGCCTGGAGGCCGAGCCGGGTGGCGAGCACCCGGTCGAAGGCGGTCGGCGTCCCGCCGCGCTGGATGTGGCCGAGCACGACGGTGCGGGCCTCCTTGCCGGTCTTCGCCTCGAGCTGCTCGGCGAGCCACTGGCCGATGCCACCCAGCCGGACGTGACCGAAGGCGTCCAGCTCCTGGTTGTGCAGGACCATCTGGCCGTCGAGCGGCTGCGCGCCCTCGGCGACGACGACGATCGGGGCGTACTGGTGCTGGAAACGCTTCTCGACGTAACCGGCGACCTGCTCCACGTCGAACTGCCGCTCCGGCAGGAGGATCACGTTCGCACCACCGGCGAGGCCGGCGTGCAGGGCGATCCAGCCGGCGTGCCGCCCCATCACCTCGACGACCAGCGTCCGGTGGTGGCTCTCGGCGGTGGTGTGCAGCCGGTCGATCGCCTCCATGGCGATGTTGACGGCCGTGTCGAAGCCGAAGGTGTAGTCGGTGGCGCCGAGGTCGTTGTCGATGGTCTTCGGCACGCCGACGACCTTGACGTCCAGCTCGTGCAGCTTGGTGGCGACGCCGAGGGTGTCCTCGCCGCCGATCGCGATCAGGGCGTCGACGCCCTGCGCGGCGAGGTTCTCCTTGATCCGCTCGACGCCGTTCTCGATCTTGAACGGGTTGGTGCGGGACGAGCCGAGGATGGTGCCGCCCCGGGGCAGGATGCCGCGGACCTCCGCGATGCCCAGCGGGCGGGACAGGCCCTCCAGCGGGCCCTTCCAGCCGTCCCGGAAGCCCACGAACTCGTGGCCGTACGTGGCGACGCCCTTGCGGACCACCGCCCGGATCACCGCATTGAGACCGGGGCAGTCGCCACCGCCGGTGAGCACGCCGATACGCATGATCTGCTCATCCTCCTGGAGCTTCGGTTAGCCCAACAAAGCCCCAGGATATGGGTCAGATCCGACCATCGGCGCCGTTGCCGGCCCGGGGCGGGCCGTCAGAGCGCACTGTAGTCGCCGCGGTCCTGCGCCGACAGCGCGCCCCGGAAGGTGTCCACCTGCTGCCCCCGGCTGTTCACGGCTCAGTAACTGACCGTGCGGTTGCCGCCGGGCCGGGGCGCCCGGCCGGTCACCGCCGCCCGGGCCGCACCGAGCAGGTTGACCACCGTGCTGCTCGGCGAGTCCCAGTACTCGGCCGAACTGGCGTGCACCTTGATCAGCGTCAGTCCGGGCGTGTCCGGGCCGTCCGGGAACCACACCCGCAGCGCCGGGTGCCAGAGCCGCTCGACGTCGGCCCGGTCGCTCTCCTCCCGGGCGGTGCCGGAGACGGAGAGCCAGGTCTGTCCCCGCTGGTCGCCGAAGGCCGCGTTGACCTCCGGATTGACCCGGATCTGCCGGACCTTGGCCGAGTCCGCCCGGGTGAGGAACCACAGGTCACCGTCGAACTCCGTCTCCTGCAGCACCATCGGACGACTGACCTGCCGGCCGTCGACGGCGATCGTGGTGAGCATGCAGACGCGTGCGGCGCGGACCAGTTCGGTGATCCGCTGCCGGGCCTCGGCGTCCGTCGTCGGCTCAGAACCCATGGCGACACTCCCTCGCGTCGGTTCCGCGCGGACCGGGGTGCTCCGCCCCGCGCCGGCTCGACGAACCGGTGCCCGGGACGGAACCGCCCAAACCTGGTACGACCGACCCGACGCCGGGACGGTCGGCGATGCTCCGCCCGACACGTGACGACCGCGTCACCGCTGGTCACCGGGGCGCGCCGGTCGCCGGTGCGGTCGACTCAGTCGCCGGTCATCGCCCGCCACCGGGCGAGGTTGTGCCGGGCGTCGACCAGCGCGTCGTGCCGGGCCGCCTCGGCCGCCGGCAGCGACGGACGACCCCGGTCGTCCCAGAGCTGACGGAGCTCCTTGGTGAACCGGGGGATCTCCCGGGGCAGGGTGATCATCGAGCCCCAGAGCTGGGCGAGCGCCACGTGGTCGTACGCGGCGTACCACGCCCAGAGTTCGATCTGCTCGTCCGGCCGGCCACGGACCGGTTCGACCAGGAAGTCGAGCAGGTCCGCCCGGATGCGCTCCCGGGACCGCCACGCCCGGTCGGCGGGCGAGGGCAGCTTGTCGAGCACGTTGCGACGCACCCAGGGCACCGCGCGGGTGTCGTCGAACTCGGTGGAGACCGCGTAGAACTCGCGGCCGAACTCGTCGACGACGCCGATCGACACGAGGTCGATGGTGCGGCCGTCCTCGATGAACTCACAGTCGTAGAAATAGCGGTAGACCATCCCGGTCATCCTCGCGTACCCCGGTGGCGGCCCGACCGGCGGGGGCGGCGTCCACCCCCCGGTCCACCGCGCCCCCGTGCGGTCGCCGCCCGACGCCGGACCGGCCCCCTCACCATGCCATCCGCCGCAGCTCAGGATTGTCACGGAAGTGATTTCAGGGGTGTACAGCAAGCGACATGGACGTCATGATCTGATGTGTACCGCTACCGGACGCCGAACCGGTGTCAGTTCACCTCCACCCGGGGGCTGTCAGGTTCACCCGGCTGCGAGTTGTGGTCCTTGACCGGGGAGGGGTTGGGCCGTGGAAATGCGCCTGCCGGAGCCGGGTGACGCGCTCACGGGAGTCGAGATGTTCGCCGGCCTGGAGCCGGAGGTCCGTCAGCGGGTGATCGCGGCGGCGGTACCGCGCACCTACCGCAAGGGGCAGCTGCTCTTCGTGGAGAACGACCCCGGCGAGTCTTTGATCGTGCTCCGCCGGGGCGCGGTCGCGGTGTTCCGAACCGCCCCGACCGGGGAGCGGGCCGTGCTGTCGGTGATCCGACCACCGGACGTGCTCGGCGAGGTGTCCCTGCTCGACGCCTCGACCCGCTCGGCGTCCGCCGAGGCGATCGAGGACTGCAGCGCCCTGGCGCTGTCCCGACCGGCCTTCATGGAGCTGGTGCACTCCAACCCGCGCATCCTGGACGCGGTGATGCGCTCACTGGGTGCCCTGATCCGCCGGCTGACCGAGCAGAACGCCGATCACGTCTTCCTCGACCTGCCCGGCCGGGTGGCCAAGACGCTGGTCCGGCTGGCCGGCGAGAGCCAGGCTCCGATGATCACGATCGAGCTGAACCAGTCCCAGCTGGCGGAGATGGCCGGCGGCTCCCGGCAGAGCGTCAACCAGGCGATCGGCTCGTTCGCCAGTCGGGGTTGGCTGCGGACCGAGGGCCGCCGGATCGTGGTGACCGACGTGGCGGCGCTCCGCCGCCGGGCGGGCATGGCCGACCGCTGACCGGCCCCGTACGGTCCCGGGCGTGGCCCCCGCGCGGTCCCGGGACGGTCGCCCCCGTACGGTCCCGGGCGGCGGTTGCCGCCGGGCCACCGGGGGCGGACACGACGGTGTCCCGCGCACCGGGTGGCACGCGGGACACCGGACGCGGTGCGTCGGTCAGGGCTTCGTGCTGGTCGGCCCGACCCAGTCGGTGGTGTCACCGCCGCCCGACTTCGGGACCTCGGTGACGACACCGGCGGCCTGGAGTTCGGCCAGGGTCGCGGCGTCCACGTCGACGGTCTCCCCCGCGGCGTGGTTCACGCCGTCGCCGTCGGTCCACTCGGTGTTCAGCCGGACGTACACCATGGAATTCTCCCCCTGTGTGTTCGAATCTGGGCTGACTGAATGTAGCCGTTCCTCGCGACAAAGACACTGTCCGTAAGCCAACAGGCGGGTACCCGACAGCAGCTCGTAACCGCGATACTGAACAGTGGACGGTCCCGGTGGGCCGTCGACCGGCCACTTTCGGTCACCGCCGCGCCGGCGTGACGCGCCCGGCCGGCTCACTCGGCTCGGATCGTCCCGGGAGGTTGGCATCGCCGCCCACTGTGTCCAGTGCGGCCGACGCACTGCACCCGACGACCGCTTCTGCGGTGGCTGCGGTGCGGAACTGGCCCTCACCTGCGAGCACTGCGACCGGCCGCTCGCCTCGGACGCGGCCTTCTGCACCGGCTGCGGCCGGGCCCGGTCGAACCGCGAGGCGCACCCGACGGTCCGGGTCGGCGGCTCCGCCCCGACCACCCCGGGGCAGGAGGACCGCCGCCGGGTCAGCGTCCTCTTCGTCGACCTGATCGACTTCACCCCGTACGTCGAACAGTCCGATCCGGAACTGGTCCGGGGGTTGCAGACCGGCTTCTTCTCCGCCGCCCGCCGGGTGATCGGCCAGTACGGCGGGGTGGTGGAGAAGTACATCGGGGATGCGGTGATGGCGCTCTTCGGTGCGCCGGTCGCGACCGAGACCGACGCGCTGCGCTGCGTCCGGGCCGGGTTGGAGCTGCAACGGGTGCTGGCCCGCTTCGCTCCGGTGGGGGCCGACGGACTCCGCTTCCGGGTCGGGGTGGCCACCGGCGAGGCGCTGGTGGACGTGGCCGCCGCACACCACGGCGGTCAGGCCATCGTGGCCGGGGACGTGGTCAACACCGCCTCGCGCATGCAGTCGGTCGCCCCGCCCGGCGGCGTGCTGGTCTGCGGTACGACGTACGGGCTCACCCGGGGTGCGATCCGCTACGAGCAGCAGCCGGCGGTCACCCTCAAGGGGCGCTCGTCGCCGACCGAGGTGTGGCTGGCCCTCGGCGCGGCCCAGCGGCGGGCGCCGGACCGGGAACCCGACGCCACTCCCCTGATCGACCGGGAACACGAACTGGGCCTGCTGGTCAACGCGCTGGACCGGGCGACCCGGGAGCGGATGCCGCAGCTGGTGACGGTGTTCGGCCGCGCCGGGATCGGCAAGAGCCGACTGGTCCGGGAACTGTACCGGCACACCCGGGCCGGCGCGGACGCGTCGCTGACCTGGCGTACCGGTCGGTGCCCGCCGTTCGGCGAGAACGTCACGTTCGCCGCGCTGGCGGACATCGTCAAGTCCGAGGCCGGCATCCTCGACACCGACCCGGCCACGGCCGCCGCGCCCCGCCTGCGGGCCGCGGTGGCCGACCTGGTCGGGCCGGGCGAGGCGGACCGGCTGGTGGACGCGCTGCGCCCGCTGGTCGGCCTGCCGGGGCCGACGCTGCCGGCCGAGGAGACCCAGTCCGCGTGGCGACGGTTCCTGCTGGCCCTGGCCGCCCGCCGGCCCACCGTGCTGGTCTTCGAGGACCTGCACTGGGCCGACGAGAAGATGCTGCGCCTGGTCGAGCTGCTCGGGGCCTCCGCGCGGGACGTGCCGCTGCTGGTGCTCGGCACCGCCCGGCCCGAGCTGATCACCCGGGACCCCACCTGGGCGGGCACCATCGCCGGGTCGCTGACCATCACCCTGCCGCCGCTGCGCCCGAGCGGGATCACCTCGCTGTACGCGCACCTGTTCGGCCAGTCCGCCTTCTCCCCCGACCTGATCAACCCGCTGGTCGAGGTCGCCGACGGCAACCCGCTCTACGCGCACGAGTACGTGCGGATGCTGATCGAGCAGGGCTTCCTGCGCCAGTCCGGGCGGGGCTGGCTGTTGAAGAAGCGGGACGGGCTACCGATCCCGGACAACGTGCACGCGGTGATCGCCAACCGGGTCGACCTGCTCGACCCGGCCGACCGGGCGGTGCTGCTGGCCGCCTCGGTGGTCGGCAGCCAGTTCTGGCCCGGTGCGGTCGCCGCCGCGCTCGGGCAGCCGGTCGAGGCGGTGGAGCGGGCGTTGCGCCGGCTGGGGCAGCGGGACTTCGTCGTCGAGCTGCCCGCCTCCACCATGGCCGGGCAGGCCGAGTACCAGTTCCGGCACATCCTGGTCCGGGACGTCTGCTACCAGCGGCTGCCCCGCACCGAGCGGGTCGCCCGGCACGAGCGGACCGCCGACTGGATCGACGCGCTGGCCCGGGGGCGGGACACCGACCTGGCCGAGGTGCTGGCCAACCACCGCTGGGCGGCGCACGAGATCGCCCGTACCCTCGGGCTGGACACCGTCCGGTACGCCGCGGCGGCGCGCGAGGCGCTGCACCGGGCGGCGCGGCGCGCGTACACCCTGCACGCCCTGGACGCGGCGGCGCACCACACGGCCCGGGCGCTCGGCCTGGCCGACGGCGCCGACCCGGTGGACCGGCTCCAGTTGGAGCTGCTCGGCGCGGAGATCTCGTTCTTCCGCGACGGCGCGGCGTTCCTCGACGCCGGCGGCACCGAGACCCTCACCGACCTGGCCGAGCGGCTCTTCACGCACGGCGACGTCGGCTGTGCCGCCCGGGCGTGGACGCTGCTCGGTCGCGCGGCGTGGATCCGCGCCGACCGGGACACCGCGCTGGGCCGGCTGGCCCGGGCGGTCCAGCTGTTCGAGGGGCTGCCCGACACCGAGCAGAAGGCGGACGCCTACGCCGAGCTGGGGCGGCTGCACATGCTCAACAACGAGAGCGCGGAGGCGGTGGCGGCGGCCAGCACCGCCGCCGGGATCGCCGAGCGCCTCGGGCTGGTGGAGGCCCGGGTGGACGCCCAGATCACCGCCGCCACGGCCCGCTACCAGGCCGGTGACCGGACCGGGGTGGACGAGCTGCACGCGGCGTTCGAGACCGCGCGGGCGCAGCGGCTGCTCGCCCTGCCCCGGGCGATGCAGAACCTCGCCTACGTGGTCTGCGAGGAGGGCGACTGGGTCCGCTCCAACGAGCTGCTCACCGAGGCGGTGGAGCTGTCCGGCTCCCCCGGGCTGACCACCGGGTACTCCGGCGAGGCGATGCGGGCGTACTTCGAGGGCGAGTTCAAGGCGCTGCTGGCCGCCGCGGACGCCTTCGTGGACACCCCGACCGGCCGGTGGGACATGCAGGTCCGCGGGCTGCGCGCCTGCCTGCGGATCCTCCGGGACGAGCCGGTGCCCGGCGAACGGGGCGGGTCCGGGGCGGGCGAGCGGGGCGGCCGGCCGGGCGGACCGGGGCCGGTGCTGACCGCGGTCGACCCCCAGGCACCCCGGCCGGCCGACGACGTCAGCGACGCGCTGGACACCGCCCGGCGCAGCGGATTCCGGCGGCTGCACTGGACCACGCTCGGCATCAGCGCGCTCTGCCGGGCGTTGCAGGGACGCACCGGCGAGGCCGGGGAACTGCTGGCGGAGCTGGACGACTCGTGGTCGGCCGTGCCGGCGCTGCTCAGCGGTGAGTGGATCGCGGCGGCGGCGTACGCGGCGGTGCTCTGCGGACGGGACACGGCCGTGCGGGTGCGCGGGATGCTGGACCGCGCTCCGCACCGGACGCCGTGGACCGACGCCGCGCGGCAGACCGTGACCGCGGCGCTGGCCGCGACCGACGGCGACCACGGTCGGGCCGGCCAGCTCTACGGTGCCGCCGCCGAGCTGTACGGGCGGATCCCGGCGGTGACCGACCGGATGCTGGCCCTCGCCCTCGCCGCGAAGGAGCTGGAGCGGGCGGGCGACCCGGCGGGTGCGGTCACCGTCCTGGGTGAGGTGCGCGCGTTCGCGCTGCGCAACCGCGCGCCCGGCCTGCTCCGCCTCGGCGACCCGGCCCGCCCCACCTACTCCTCCCCCACCCTCGCCTGCTGACCCCACCCGCCCCCTGCGGGACGGGGTGGGTCAGGCGGGGACGGGGGTCGGCTGCTGGTTCTTGATCTTCTGGGCGTAGATGTCGACGTACTCGCGGCCGGAGAGTTCCATCAGCTCGTACATGATCTCGTCGGTGACCGCGCGCTCGACGAAGCGGTCACCGGCCAGGCCGGCGTACCGGGAGAAGTCGAGCGGGGCGCCGAAGCGGATCTTCACCTGGGCGACCTTGGGCAGGAGCTTGCCCGGGGGCTGGATCTCGTCCAGGTTGAGCATGACCACCGGCACCACCGGGGCGCCGCTCTCCAGGGCCAGCCGCGCCACGCCGGTCTTGCCCCGGTAGAGCCGACCGTCCGGCGAGCGGGTGCCCTCCGGGTAGATGCCGGCGACGCCGCCGGCCCGGAGTATCGCGAGCTGCGCGTCCAGCGCCGCCTGCGCGGCCCGGCCGCCGGAGCGGTCGATCGGCAGGGTGCCGGTGCCGACGAAGAAGAGCCGGGTCAGCCAACCCTTGATCCCCTTGCCGGTGAAGTACTCGGCCTTGGCGACGAAGGTCACCTTCCGGGGGACGATCAACGGCAGGAAGATCGAGTCCGAGAAGGAGAGGTGGTTGCTGGCCAGGATCACCGGCCCGGTGGCGGGCAGGTGCGCGAAGCCCTCGACGTGAGGTCGGAAGATCAGCCTCAGCCAGGGACCGAGGATGACGTACTTCATCAGCCAGTACAGCACCGGTGTCCTTCCCGAAGGGGTCCGTGGCGGCACGCCGGGCGTCCGACGTGAACGCCGGGCGTCGACCGAGGGGCCACGAACTGTCGGCCCTGAGCCTACGAACCGGAAGCCAGGGCCCACAACGCGCGCCCCACAACCTTCGGGGACAGGTAGGTCACACCGGGTTTCCCGGCCCGCCGCATGCTCGCACGTCCCGCACAAACAGACAAAATTCCATGGCCGCGACCTGCGGCGGTGTCGTTGACTTTCGGCAACGCGCCACAACGCACTCCCGGAACCGGGGGCGGACGTGTCACGATTCAGGACACGGCGTGCGGGCGGGGGCGCCGGAGGACCTGCGCCGTCAGGCGCGAGGAGGAGGACGCCGGTGTCAGCGGGTGGGGCACGCCGGGGACGGCGGGACAACGGGCTCGACGCGAGCGAATACGCCGTCGCGGGCGACGTGGATCCACGTGTCGGTGAGCACCTGCTCGACGTGCTCGCCGCGGGCGGCATCGCCGCCTACCTGCAACCCTCGGCCGACCTGAACCCGGTGACCCGGACGACCACCGTGCCCGCCCGCCCGGTGGACCGGCTCTACGTCGACCGCTCCCACCTGACCACCGCCCGGGACTACCTCACCCAGCTCAGCGACGAGGGCGTCAGCGGGCAGACCCGCCCCGGCGAGCCCGACGTGGAGGCCGAGTGGGCCCGGATCGTGGCCGGTTTCCACCGCGCCCCGACGCCCGGTCCCTCGCCCTGGCCGGCCGCCGAGGAGCTGGACGACACCCCGGAGAGACCGGGCGGCGCGCTCGGTCGTACCGAGGAGGGCACCGGCCCGACCGTCACCGGTGTCCGCCCGCTCCCGTCCGCCACCGACATCTCCGGCGTCTCGGTCGGACGGCGACGGCCCGACGAGCCCTCCCTGCTCGACGGCCTGGACACCTTCGGCGCGGACCTGCCCGACGGTCCGGACGACGAGGGCTACACCCCGCCGCCGCCCCCGCCGCTCCCCCCGGTCTCCAAGTACGCCGTGGCCGGCGTGCTGGCCGTCGTGGTCGGGTTCGTGCTCTTCCTCTTCCCGTCGGTCCTGCCGGTGGACCGCGCGGTGGTGACCCTGCTCGGCTTCACCGGTATCCTCGCCGGCTTCGTCACGTTGATCTGGCGACTGCGTCCCGGCGACTCGGAGGACCACGACCCGGACGACGGCGCGGTCGTCTGATCGGTTCGGTCCCTGACCCGGTTCCGCCCCGGCTGTCCGGATGGCGGGACATCCGGCACCCGGCCGCGGGAAGTAACAGCGGTGTAACTTACGGTCAGTAGGAATACGGTTGTAACGTCACGTCCCCTCGCTGACTGCCCGGTTCCTCCCCACGCGGGCGGTCGACCCCTCGGCAGATCGGAACGACCGAGATGCGACAGAGTTCCCTCGTGGTGATGGCCAACCGCCTTCCCATCGACGACAGCGTGGCGCCCGATGGTGCATGCGAGTGGCGCCGCAGCCCCGGCGGCCTGGTGAGCGCCCTGCACCCGCTGCTGAAACACACCCCCGCGACCTGGATCGGCTGGGCCGGCGGCACCGGTCCGGCGCCCGCCCTGCCCGACGTGGACGGCGTCCGGCTGCACACCGTCCCCCTCACCCCGGAGGACTTCCGGGACCACTACGAGGGCTTCGCGAACGCCACCCTCTGGCCGCTCTACCACGACGCGGTCGAGCAGCCCGAGCACCACCGGCGCTGGTGGGAGGCGTACCAGCGGGTCAACCGGCGGTTCGCCGAGGCCGCCGCCGAGGTGGCCGAGCCGGGCGGCGTGGCCTGGGTGCAGGACTACCACCTGCAACTGGTGCCCGCGCTGCTCCGCGAACTCCGCCCCGACCTGCGGATCGGGTTCTTCCTGCACGTGCCGTTCCCGCCGCCCGAGCTGTTCATGCAACTCCCCCGCCGGGCCGAACTGCTGCGCGGGATGCTCGGCGCGGACCTGGTCGGTTTCCAGCGCGCGCAGGCCGCGCACAACTTCGCGCAACTGGTCGCGAAGGTCTTCGGCGTGCCCGCCACCGACCGGCAGATCGAGGTGGACGGCCGCACGGTGCGGGTGGGCGCCTTCCCGGTCTCCATCGACACCGCCGAGATGGCGGCGCTGGCCACCCGGCCGGACGTGGTGGCCCGGGCCGACCAGCTCCGCAAGGATCTCGGCGACCCGGAACACGTGATCCTCAGCGTCGACCGGATGGACTACACCAAGGGCATCGAGCACCGGCTCAAGGCGTACAGCGAGTTGATCGCCAGCGGGCACGTCAAGGTCCGGGACACGGTCATGGTGCAGGTCGCCGTGCCCAGCCGGGAGCGGGTCGGGCAGTACCAGATCCTCCGGGACCGGGTCGAACGCGAGGTCGGGCGGATCAACGGCGAGTTCGGCCGGGTCGGCGAGCCGGCGATCCACTACCTCACCCAGCCCTTCGACCGGGCCGAGCTGGCCGCCCTCTACCGGATGGCGGACGTGATGGCGGTGACCCCGCTGCGGGACGGGATGAACCTGGTCGCCAAGGAGTACGTCGCCGCCCGGGTGGACGACTCCGGCGCGTTGCTGCTCAGCGAGTTCGCCGGAGCGGCGGCGGAGATGCCCGAGGCGTACCTGGTCAACCCGCACGACCTGGAGGGGCTCAAGCAGGGGCTGCTGGCGGCGTTGCAGGCCGACCCGGCGGACGCGGCCGCCCGGATGCGCGCGATGCGTGCGCACCTGCACCGGTACGACATCCGGTCCTGGGTCCGCTCCTACCTCAGCACACTGGACGGGACCGGCTCCGTGCCGCACGAGTTGACCACCGACTGAGCGGACGGGCGGCGCCCCTCACACCGGCACGACGGCGTGGGTCGGGTCCTTCACCAGCCAGTCGAGGATCGCGTCGATCGGCTCCCGCCACCGCGCGTCCAGCATCAGGTCGTGCCCCATACCGGGGAAGAGCAGCGGGGCCGAGCCGTACCGGCGGGCGGTACGGGTCAGCGCCGCCGCCGGGACCACCCGGTCGTCCGGGCTGCCGAGCACCAGCACCGGCGGGCGGCCCACCGCCGGTTCGAGCGCTCCGGGGAAGAGCAGCCGCCACTGCGCACGTCGACCGGCCCGGCCCAGCCGGGCCAGGTGGGTCCGGGCGACGGTCTCCGGCAGCTCCGGGCTGAACAACTGCCGCTGGTTGAGCCGCAGCCGGCCACCCCAGACGGCGGGGAGCGTGCCGACCGGGTTGCGGCGCAGCGCCGCGCCGAGCGTGCCCCAGCCACCGAAGACCGGTGCGACCAGCACCCCGGCCCGCGCCGGGTAGCGGGCCAGCGCGTGCGCCACCACCAGCGCCCCCGCGCCGTGCCCCACCAGCACCGCCTGGCGCGGCAGCTCCGCCGCCACCTGGACGACGTCGTGGGCGTACGCCCGCAGCGACGCCTCCGGCGCCGGTTCGCTGCCTCCGTGCCCGCGCAGGCTCACCGCGTACGCCGGGAAGCCCCGGGAGGCGGCGTGCTCCAGCCAGTGCTCGGCGAACGCCCACGCCCCGTGACCGAAACCCGGGACGAAGAGCAGCGGCGGCCGCCCCTGCTCCGGCTCGGGCAGCGCGCTGAGCACCTCCCGGCGGGCGGGGCGCACCGGCCGGGCCCACTCCCGACCCCGGACGATCCGCAGCCGCTCCCCACTCATCGGGACCACCTTCCGTTCACGACTGCGGGGCTCGCAAGCTCACTCCTCGCGCTCACCGAACCCACCCTTCGTTCACGACTGCGGGGCTCGCAAGCTCACTCCTCGCGCTCACCGGACTGTCTCCAACGTGGCCAGGGCGCGCTGGACGGCGCGCAGGTAGTCGACGTGTCCCACCTCGAACCAGTGCCGGCTGCTGTCCTCGACCCGGCCGGAGTAGCGCTTCCCGGCCCCGGCGGCGACCGCCGCGGCGAACGCCTCCGCCCGCTCCGGGCGGTACTGGCGCAGCAGCAGCAGTCGGGCGACGAGCACCGCCTGCCAGTGCGAGATCGGGAAGAGCCCCGAGTCCGGCTGGACCAGCCCGACGACGGCGAGCGTCGGGTGGTTCCGGGGGAAGGCGTTCAGGTGGAGCGTGGGTCGTCCGACGCCGGCCTCGTCGCCGAGGATCCGCGCGTCGAGGAACTCGAAACGGGGCAGGTAGCCGGTGGCGAAGACGACCAGGTCCGGATCGATCTGGCGGCCGTCGGCCAGTTCCACCGCGTACGGGTGGAAGCGCCGGACGTCCGGCGTGGGGGTGATCCGGCCGTGGCCGACGTAGTAGACCAGCTGGCTGTTGGCGATGGGATGGGTCTCGTAGACCCGGTGGTCGGGCCGGGGCAGCCCGAAGCGGGTCAGGTCACCGACGGTCAGCCGCAACGTCCGGTGGTAGAGCCACTGCCGCACGCGCAGGGGCACCCGCAGCGCGAGCAGCAGATCGTTGACCTGGTCGGCGGGGCGACCGAGGACGTACTTCGGCGCGTACCAGTAGCCGCGCCGGGTGGAGTGCCAACAGGTGGCGGCCTGCTGGGCGGCCTCCACCGCGATGTCGCAACCGGTGTTGCCGGCGCCCACCACCAACACCCGCTTGCCCCGCAGCTGGGCCGGGTCCTTGTACGCCGAGGCGTGCATCGTCTCGCCCCGGAACTCGGCCAGCCCCTCGTACTCCGGCAGCTTCGGCGACCAGTTGTGGCCGTTGGCGACGACGACGGCGGCGTACCGGGAGGTGCGCTCCGGGCCGTACCCGCCGGTGCTGCGGGTGGTCACGTCCCAGCGGTCCCCGGCGACCGGCTCGACCCGGACCACCTCGGTACCGAACCAGATGTGCTGGCGCAGGTCGAAGTGGTCGGCGTACCGCTCGAAGTACGCCAGCAGCTGACTGTGGTGGGGGTAGTCCGGCCACGAGTCGGGCATCGGGAAGTCGGGGAACTGGGTGAACGGCCGCGACGAGATCAGGTGGGTGCTCGCGTAGACCGGACTGCGGTCGTGCCGCCAGTTCCACGCGCCGCCGACGCCGGTCTCCCGCTCGTAGCAGTCGACGCCGAAGCCGTGCTCCTTCAGGTTCTTCACCGTGGTGAGGCCGCTGGCCCCGGCGCCGATCACACAGACCGTGTCGCCGCGGTCGGAGACCGGACGACCGTCGGAGGTGAGGGCGAGGGTGGCCGAGGGGTCGTCGGGACCGCCGTGCTCGGTGGGGGTGGACACCGGGTATCTCTCCTTGGGGGAACGCGTAAGCGTGCCGGGTCGCCGCCGAATCCTCTCCACTTCGGAGAGTGTTTGTCCAGCCCTGGCCGGTGAACCGGTCAGTCGGTGACCGGCAGCAGCAGGTCCACCAGGACGGGGAAGTGGTCACTGGCACGGCGGGTCTGCGGGGTGTCGACCACGTCGTAGTCGACCACCGTGATCCGGGGATCGACGAAGAGCGCGTCGATCCGGCGGCGCGGCTCCGCGCAGGAGTAGGTGAGCCGGTCGGCCCGGTCGGCGGCGACGGCCGCGTCGGTCAACCCGTCGGCGATCGTCCGCCAGGCGGCGCCGCCCGGCCCCTCGTTGAGATCCGCCCCGACCAGCACCGGCCACCGCGCCGCGTCGACCTCCTCGCGGAACAGGACCGCCTGGGCCGGGCGTTCCGCCGGATCGGTCGACAGGTGGGTGCCGGCCACCACGAAGCGGGCCCCGCCGACCGCGCACTCGGCGAACGCCGCGCCGCGCAGGTGCCGGTCGGGGGTGAGCGGGAACCGCTGGCAACTGGTGGCGTGCACGCGTACCCGCAGACTGGTCAGCAGCAGGTTGCCCAGTGCCGGCAGCCCACCGGCACCCACCACCAGGCCGAACGACTCGGCCAGGGCGGCGCACTTACGTCGCCAGCGGAACCGGCGCGGCCCCTCCTGCACGATCACCACGTCCGGGCGGGCGGCCCGGACCACCTCCGCCAGCGCGGCCGTGTCGTCCCGCTGGGTGTGGATGTTGTACGACACCACCCGTAACGGCACGCCCCCCATCAGATCCGCCGGGCCAGGTCGGCGGCGCCGATGACGCCGGCGGTGTTACCCAGTTCGGCGGGACGCACCTCGGCCACCGGGAGACGGCTCCGCTGGGCGAGCGCATCGGCGAACGACCGCCGGGTCGGCCCGAGCAGCAGGTCACCGGCCTCGATCACGCCGCCACCGACGACCAGCACCTGCGGGTCGAGGATCTGGGCCATGTCGGCGAGGCTGGTACCCAGCCAGCGCCCGATCTGGGCGAACGCCTCGGAGGAGACCGGGTCGCCCCCCTGCGCGGCGGCGGTGACCATCGGACCGGTGATCGACTCGGCGTCCCCGCCGGCCAGGGTGAGCAGTGCGGCGGCGCGCTGCGGCTCCTGCCGCGCACCGGCCCGGGCGAAGCGGACCAGCGCGTTGCCGCTGGCGTACTGCTCGATGCAGCCGAGCCGGCCGCAGCCGCACTGGTGGCCGTCCGGCACGGTGAGCATGTGCCCCAGTTCGGCGGCGATGCCGTGGGCACCCCGGACCAGCTCACCGCCGAGCACGATGCCGCCTCCGACGCCGGTGCCGATGGTGAACATGACCATCGAGTCCTCGGCGTGGCGGGCGGCGCCGTAGCGGAACTCCGCCCAGGCGGCCACGTTGGCGTCGTTCTCCACGATCACCGGCAGGCCGACCGCGGCGCTGACGTACGCCCGCAGCGGCTCGTCCCGCCAGGCCAGGTTCGGGGCGAACAGCACGGTGGACCGGGTGGCGTCGATCCAGCCGGCCGCGCCGATGCCCACGCCCGTGATCTGGCGTCCGGCGGCCAGCTCGGTGACCACCTCGATGATGACGTCCCGGGTCTTGCCCACGTCCTCGGCGGGGGTGTCCCGTCGGGTCTGCACCAGTACCCGGCCGGTGTCGTCGACCACACCGCCGGCCACCTTGGTGCCACCGACGTCGACTCCGATGGTCAGCGTCACCGCCGCCACTCCCCTCTGCTGTGCTGCCCGGACCACCGGCCGGTGGCCGGTGGCGGGATGTCGTGGGTCAGGCCCCGTCGCCTGGTGGAGCCCCGTCCACACCATCGGGTGCGCGCGACGCGGGCACCACGGGACGCCCGGCCGGGGCTGACGCCGGGTCGACCCCGGCCGGCCCGGCGGCGTCGACGGGCGGTTCGGCGACGGACGGGCTCGCCTCGTCCTCCGCGCGGGTCGCGGCGGACCAGACGTCCCGCGCGGGCGCCGGTTGGGAATCATGCCCGGTACGGGTGGCCTCGCGCCACACCTGATCATCGGCGGCCGGGCCCGGCTCGGGGGTGGTGGTCGCCGGCGGCTCGGGGGCGAACGCCCGGAGCAGGCTCGCGACACCGGCGGCCAGGTCACCCGCGCCGGTGGCCAGGCGCTCGGCGAACTCGGGACTGGGGTCGCGCAGGGCACGCATCGCGCGACAGACCGGGCAGACGTCGCATTCGGCCCCACCGGTGGCGAAGCCGTGCGGAGCGCCGGCCCCGGCGGCACCGCCCGGGGCGCCACCGGCCCCGGCTCGCCCACTGTGACCGAGGACACCGGCGAGCATCCCACCGAGCGGACCCCACGACCCGGTCGACGAGCCGGCCGCCGCCAGGCGCGCGGTGGCCAGCACGGTGGCGACCAACCGCTCCGCCTCTTCCCGGGCCGAACCCGGATCGGTGCCTCCCATGTTCGGCTCCTCTACCCCGGCGACACCGCGCCGGTCGGATCAGCGGGTCGCACCGGGTGCTTCTACCCGGTGCTTCAACTGCTTCAACGCCGTGTCCATGATCATTTTCTCGGCCTTGCGCCGGAACATCCCGAGCATGCCCACCGAGAGCTCCACCTCCAGGGTGTAGGTCACCGTGGAGGTGCCGTCGGGGTTGCCGACCACGTCGTACGAGCCACGCTGGGCGCGCTGCATCCGGGACGGGGCCACCAGGTGCCACTCGATCCGGGAGAGGTCCTCGGCGTACTCGTAGGCCAGCACGTACTCGTCGGCCATCACCTGGGCGTCGATGGTGAACCGGACCTGGCTGGCGTAACCGTCCTCGTACTCCTCGACCACCTCGGCCCGGCGCACCGCCTCGGTCCACTCGGGGTAGCGGGCGAAGTCGCAGATGACGGCGACCACCCGGTCCGGGGGCGCGTCGATGGTGATCGACTGGGTGGAGGAGTCCGCCATGGGGGGAGGCTACCCGGCCGGGCCCGATCCCGCCCCGGTCCACCCCCGCGAACCCGGTCCACCGGGTGACCGGGGGATGCGGGTAGGTTTCGACGAGGCCGTCCATCTGCGCCGGCCCCACCGTTGCGAGCACGAGGAGTGCAGGTGCGCGAGTTCTCCGTTCCGCCGGTCGTCACCGTCGGCGACGCGGCCAACCTCACCGATCCGGTCTGGGCGAACGCCGACGCCGCACCGGACGCGGTGCAGTTCGCGCGCCAGGTGCCGACCGCCGACGGGACGGGCCGGGCCTGGACGGACGTCACCTGCCGGCAGTTCCGCGACGAGGTGGTCGCGGTGGCCCGGGGCCTGGTCGCGGCCGGCATCACCCGGGGCTCCCGGGTCGGGCTGATGAGCCGCACCCGGTACGAGTGGACCCTGCTGGACTACGCCATCTGGGCGGCCGGCGCGGTGACCGTGCCGATCTACGAGACCTCCAGCCCCGAGCAGGCCGCCTGGATCCTGGCCGACTCCGGCGCGGTCGCCTGCGTGGTGGAGACCACCGCGCACGCCACCCTGGTCGCCGGGGTCGCCGACCGGCTCCCCGAGCTGGACCGGGTCTGGCAGATCGACCTCGGCGCGGTGGACGAGCTGGTCACCCTGGGCGCGCCGGTCGACCCCCGGGAGATCGAACGGCTCCGCAAGGAGGTCCGCGCCGACGACGTCGCCACCATCATCTACACCAGCGGCACCACCGGCCGGCCCAAGGGCTGCGTGCTCACCCACCGCAACATGTACGCCGACATCGCCAACGCGGTGCCGGTGCTGCCGAACCTGTTCAACGCCGGCGCGTCGACCCTGCTCTTCCTCCCCCTGGCGCACGCCTTCGCCCGGCTCGTCCAGATCGGCATGGTGCACGCCCGGGCCACCATGGCGCACTGCGCCGACACCACCAACCTGGTCGCGGAGTTGCAGGAGTTCCGCCCGACCTTCGTGCTCTCGGTGCCCCGCGTCTTCGAGAAGGTCTACAACGGGGCCCGGCAGAAGGCCCAGGCCGAGGGGAAGGGCGGCATCTTCGACCGGGCCGAGGCGGTGGCGATCGCCTGGAGCGAGGCACAGGACCGCCCCGGCGGGCCCGGGCTGCGGCTGCGGGTGCAGCACGCGCTCTTCGACCGGCTGGTCTACCGGAAGCTGCGCGCCGCGCTCGGCGGGCGCTGCCGGGACGCCATCTCCGGCGGCGCTCCGCTCGGCGCCCGCCTCGGGCACTTCTTCCGGGGCATCGGGGTGACGATCCTCGAGGGCTACGGCCTCACCGAGACCTCCCCGGCCGCCGCCGCCAACCTGCCCGACGCCACCCGGATCGGCTCGGTCGGACGACCGCTGCCCGGGGTCACCGTCCGCATCGCCGACGACGGCGAGATCCTCATCGCCGGTGACCTGGTGTTCCAGGGGTACTGGCGCAACGAGGCGGCGACCGCCGAGGTGCTCGTCGACGGCTGGTTCCGCAGCGGCGACCTGGGCCGGCTCGACGCCGACGGGTACCTCACCATCACCGGTCGCAAGAAGGAGATCATCGTGACCGCCGGCGGCAAGAACGTCGCCCCCGCCGTCCTGGAGGACCAGGTGCGCGCGCATCCACTGGTCAGCCAGTGCGTGGTGGTCGGCGACCGGCAACCGTTCATCGCCGCGCTGGTCACCCTCGACGAGGAGGCGCTGCCGAAGTGGCGCGAGGCGGCCGGCCTGCCGGCCACCGCGACCGTCGACGAACTACGGGGGCACGAGGCGCTGCGCGCCGAGATCCAGGGCGCGGTCGACGCGGCCAACCAGACCGTGTCGAAGGCCGAGGCGATCAAGGTGTTCCGGATCCTTCCGCGCGACTTCAGCGAGGCCACCGGGGAGCTGACCCCGTCGCTGAAGGTGAAGCGCAACGTCGTGCACGAGACGTACGCGGCCGACATCGCCGACATCTACGCCCGCTGACTACGATCCGTCACGTGTCCGCCTCCACAGCCACCCGGCTCCAGCCGCACCCGCTGGCCGTCACCGCCCGCGTGGTCATGCTCGCGCTGGTCGCCGTCCTCACCCTGGTCCGTACCCGGGAGGTCGACCAGCTCTGGTGGATCGCCCTGCTCGCCCTGGCCGGTGTGCCGGCCCTGCTCGCCCCGGGCGACCGGCGGCTCGGCCTGCTCAGCCGCGCCGCCGAGGTGGTCGTGCTGGGGCTGGCCGCCAGTCAGGTCGCCGCGGCCGACACCGTCAACGGTCCGATCGGCGGGCTCGGCGCCTCGGCGGTGCTGCCCTACCTGGCCGTACCGGTCACCGTGACCGCGCTGCGCCGCCAGTTCCGCGAGGGTGCGGCACTGCTCGGGGTCACCGCGGCCACGCTGGTGGTCAGCGGGGCGCTGACCGAGGTCGGCGGGGAACGTCAACTCGGCCAGCTCGGCTATCTGGTGGTCTGCGCGCAGTGGCTGATCCTGGCCGGGCTCGGGCTCTACGCGGCCAGCACCCTGCACCGGGTGATGGCCGTCCGCACCCAGGTCAAACCCCAGCCCCAGCCGTACGCCGAGGCGACCCGGCTGCTGACCCAGCTGCGCAGCGTCGCCCGGCAGCTCCCCGGCGCCACCCTGGACCCGGGGGGCATCTCCGAGCACCTGCTGGAGGAGCTGCGCACGATGACCCGAGCCGACCGGGCCGCGGTGCTCTCCGCCAGCGGCGGTGGCCGGCTGGTGGTGCTCGCCCAGGTGGGCGTGGAGCGGGTGGACTGGGAGACCACGCTCGACGCCGACTCGGCGATCGCCGACGCCTGGGCCAGCCAGCAGCCACAGACCGCCAACCGGTCGCAGTCCCGGTCGCACCGGGGCGGGGACGTCTCCGCGTTGATCGTGCCGCTGGTCGCCGGGGTCCGGACGGTCGGGCTGGTGGCCCTGGAGGCGGACGTGGCGCAGGCGTACCCGGCCCCGGTGGTGGACCGGGTGACCGCGCTGACCCGCCCGGCGGCGCTGCGGCTGGAGGCGGCGCTGCTCTTCGACGAGGTGCGCTCGCTGGCCACCAACGAGGAACGGCAACGTCTCGCCCGGGAGATCCACGACGGGGTCGCCCAGGAACTGGTGATGGTCGGCTACGGCATCGACAACGCCCTGGCCACCGTGCACGACGACGCCGAGGAGACCGCCGAGAGCCTGCGCACGCTGCGCGGTGAGGTGACCCGGGTGATCCAGGAGCTGCGGCTGAGCCTGTTCGAGCTGCGCAGCGAGGTGGACCGGCACGGCGGGCTGGCCGCGGCGATCGCCGAGTACGCCCGTACCGTCGGTGCCTCCGGCGGGCTGCGGGTGCACCTCTCGCTGGACGAGTCGACCGCCCGGCTGCCCGCCGCCACCGAGGCCGAACTGTTGCGCATCGCCCAGGAGGCGGTGACCAACGCCCGTAAGCACGCCGGAGCGACCAACCTCTGGGTCACCTGTGAGGTGGATCCTCCGTACGCGCAGATCGAAGTGTCGGATGACGGTCAGGGAATGGCCGACCAGCGCCCGGACGGGCGGTACGGCCTTGCGATCATGGCGGAGAGGGCGGAACGTATCCGGGGCCGGTTGGAGATCCGGCCGCGCCAGCCCAGTGGCACGACGGTGGCGGTGGTTCTCGGCACCTCGCCCCGACGCGATAACGTGCGCGGTAGCGCGACCGCAGGAGAAGGGGAGTAACCCGAGGATGACCACCAGTCCGATTCCGGCCACCCGTACCAAGGTCCTCCTTGTGGACGATCATGACCTGATCCGCAAGGGCCTGCGGCACGCCTTCGAGCGGGACCGGCAGTTCGAGGTCGTCGGTGAGGCCGCCACCGCCGCCGAGGGGGTCCGGCAGGCCGGTGCGCTCCAGCCCGACGTGGTGATCATGGATCTGCGCCTGCCCGACGGGAGTGGTCTGGAGGCGACCCGGGCACTGCGCAAGTCCAGCGCGACGATGGGCATCGTGGTGCTCACCATGTACGCCGGTGACGACCAGCTCTTCGGGGCCCTGGAGGCCGGGGCGAGCGCGTTCGTGCCGAAGACCGCGCCGGCCGACGAGGTGGTGGCCGCCGCCCGGCACGCCGCCTCCTCCCCCAGTGCCTTCACCGCCGCCGACCTCGCCGAGGCGATGAAGCGCCGGCTCGCCCCGTCCGGTCCGCAGCTCTCGCCCCGGGAGGGTCAGGTGCTCCGGCTCCTGGCCGACGGGATGAGCGTCGCCGGCATCGCCAAGCAGCTCTTCGTCAGCGAGTCCACGGCGAAGACGCACATCTCGAAGCTCTACGAGAAGCTCGGTGCCGCCAACCGCGCCCAGGCCCTGATGACCGCCCTGCGGCTGGGTCTGCTGGAGGCTCCGGACGCGCCCAAGTTCTGAGGCCACTCGTCGACCGGGAGGTCCACGTCCGCCCGAGGTGGTGGACGCGGGCCTCCCGGTGACTTTCCGGCGCGGCGAACATGAACCCGATTTGCCGCAGTCTGGTCACTCGGGCGGTGAACGGGCAGAATACCCGGGTGGCCCACGGGGGCGACCGTTGTCGTGTACGTGTCAAAAGGGGTATGGCAATGCGGCCGGACTGGGCACCCGACACCATCGACGTCGAACGCCCCAGCGTGGCCCGTATGTACGACTACTACCTCGGCGGGTCACACAACTTCGCCGCCGACCGGGCCGCCGCCGGGGCGATGATGGCCGCCGTCCCGGAGGCTCCGCTGATGGCCCAGGCCAACCGGGCGTTCCTGCGGCGGGCTGTGCACTTCCTGGCCGAGTCGGGCGTACGGCAGTTCCTCGACATCGGGTCGGGCATCCCGACCGTCGGCAACGTGCACGAGGTCGCCCAGCGGGTCGCGGCGGACTCCCGGGTGGTCTACGTCGACGTCGACCCGGTGGCGGTCGCCCACAGCCGGGAGATCCTCGCCCGCAACGACCGGGCCGTCGTGTTCCAGGAGGACCTGCGCCGACCGGAGCGGATCCTGGACCATCCCGACCTGCACGCCCTGCTCGACCTCTCCGAGCCGGTCGCCCTGATGATCGTCGCCGTGCTGCACTTCGTCGCGGACGACGACCGGCCGGCGGAGATCCTGCGTACCCTCCGGGACGCCCTCGTCCCGGGCAGCTACCTGGTCCTCTCCCAGGCCAGTGACATCGGCCAGTACGGCGACGCCCGGGCCGACGCGGAGCGGGTCTACCGCAACACCGACAACCCGCTCATCCTCCGCGACCGCGCCGAGCTGACCGGGTTCTTCGACGGGTTCGAGCTGGTCGAACCGGGCCTGGTGTGGGTGCCGGCGTGGCGGCCGGAGTTCCCCGAGCACGCCGAGGACGCCGCCCGGTCGGGCTTCCTGGGCGGGGTGGGGCGGCTCGGTGGGTGAGCCGACACCGGAGGCGGGATCCCACCCGTGTCCCGGTTCCTTCGCCCGCGCCTGGGCCAGGGCGGTCTCCGGCACGAGCTACCTGCCGATGACGCAGGAACAGCTGGAGGTCTTCCTCCAGCGGCTCACCGACCGGCTCGCCGCCGCGCTGCGCGCCGAACCCTTCGACCCTCGCGTCGGTCACCAGGTGGGGATCGACCTGGTGACCGCGCACATCGCCTCGGCCGAGGGGCTCGGTCGGACCATCGAGGTCATCCAGCTCCGGCTGCTGCACGACCTCGGGCTGGTCGCCGACGACGCCGAGGACCGGCTGGCCCGGCTGCTGGCGACCGTCGCCACCGGGTACGCCCGCGCCCTGCGGGACCGGACGCTCGACGCCCAGGAGTCGCTTCGCCGGGCCGCCATGGTGGCCCGGGCAGAGGCCGAGCGGGCGCTCCGGGAGAGCGAGGCGCGGTTCCGGCACCAGGCGACCCACGACCCGCTGACCGGCCTGCCGAACCGCACCTTGTTCACCGAGCGCCTGGCGACGGCGATCAGCCGGCCGGGGCGCGACGGCCAGCGGGTCGGGCTCTGCTTCCTCGACCTGGACCGTTTCAAGGTCGTCAACGACACGCTCGGCCACCAGGTCGGCGACTCGCTGCTGGTCTCGGTGGGCCGGCGACTGCGCGAGGCGGTCGGTGACCACCTGGTGGCCCGGCTCGGTGGTGACGAGTTCGTGATCCTCGTCGAGCGGACCACCGGCACCGAGGACGTGGTCCGGGTCGCCGAGGCGGCGCTGCACGGGATCAACCGCCCCGCCCTGGTGGACGGACACGAGCTGACCATCTCGGCCAGTATCGGCATCGTCGAGCGTCCGGTGGCCGGCACCACCCCGAGCGACCTGATGCGGGCCGCCGACAGCACCCTGCACTGGGCGAAGGGAGCCGGCGGGGGTCGCTGGGAACTCTTCGACGTCGACCGCAACCGTCAGGAGCTGGCCCGGTACGCGCTCTCCGCCGCCATCCCGACCGCGCTGGAGCGGGGCGAGTTCTACCTGGACTACCAGCCCCTGACCTCGCTGCACGACGGCACCGTGGTCGGGGCCGAGGCGCTCGTCCGGTGGCATCACCCCGAGCTGGGCGAACTGCGGCCGGACCGCTTCATCGGGCTGGCCGAGGAGACCGGCCTGATCGTCCCGCTCGGCGGCTGGGTGCTCGCCGACGCGGCCCGGGAGGCGGAGGGATGGCCGCCGGGCGGCCGGCCGCGCGCGCCGTTCGTCAGCGTCAACCTGGCGGTCCGCCAGGTGCACGGTCCGGGCCTGGTACGGCAGGTGCGCGACCTGCTGGAGGACACCGGCCTGCCACCGGAACGACTCCAGTTGGAGATCACCGAGAGCGCCATGATGAGCACCACCGGGGAACCGGTGCACGCGCTGCGGACGCTCGCCGACGCCGGCGTCCGGATCGCCATCGACGACTTCGGCACCGGCTACTCCAACCTGGCGTACCTGCGCGACCTGCCGGTGACCGAGCTGAAGATCGCCGGGAACTTCGTCGCCGGGTTACGGGACACCCCGGTCGACCCGGCCAGCCACACCGACGAGCGGATCCTCGCCTCGCTGGTGGCGCTGGCGCACGCGCTGGACCTCACCGTCACCGCCGAGGGGGTGGAGACGGCCGCGCAGGCCGAGCGGCTGCGGGCGATCGGGTGCGACGCGGCCCAGGGCTGGCACTTCGGCCGGCCCGGTCCGGCCGGGCAGATCCTCGACCTGCTGCACCGCGAACGGCAGGTCGCGCCCACCGTCATCGCCGCACCCCGCTAGGCGACCCCGGCGGGGTCAGCCGGCGAGGAGGGCGGCCAGCCGCTCGGCCTGGGTCTCCCAGCGCCACTCCCGCTCCACCCAGGCCCGCCCCGCCGCACCGAGCTGACGGGCCAGGTCCCGGTCGGCGAGCAGGGTCGCCACCCGGTCGGCGAGCTGCGCCACGTCCCGGCCGGGTACGACGTACCCGGTCTCGCCCTCCCGGACGGCGTCCGGCGCGCCGCCGGAGTCCCCGGCCACCACGGGCAGGCCGGTGGCGGACGCCTCCAGATAGACGATGCCCAGGCCCTCCACGTCCAGCCCCCGGTTGCGGGTACGGCAGGGCATCGCGTACACGTCACCGGCGGCGTAGTGGGCCGGCAACTCGGCGGCGGGCACGGTGCCGGTGAAGACCACGTCCCGCTCCACCCCGGTCTGGCGGGCGAGCTTCTCCAGGGTCCCCCGGTACGGTCCGCCCCCGACCACCAGCAGCGCGGCGTCGGGCACCCGGCGACGGATCCGGGGCAGGGCCCGGATGAGGGTGTCCTGTCCCTTGCGCGCCACCAGTCGGGAGACGCAGACCACCACCGGCCGGTCGGTCAACCCCAGCCGGGCCCGGACCGCCTCCCCGTCCACGTCCGGGTGGTACGCCTCCACGTCCACCCCCGGCGCCAGCCGCCGCAGGTCGGTGAGCCCGTGCAGGACCCGTTCGAGGCGTACCCGGGTGTAGTCGCCGAGGTAGGTGACGACGTCCGCGCCCCGGCCGATGCGCCGCAGGGCCGTCCGGGCGACCGGCAGCGCCGCCCAGCCGACCTCGTGCCCGTGGGTCAACGCCACCACCCGGCCGATCCCGGCCCGGCGACGCAGCCCCGGGGCGAGCAGCCCGAGCGGGGCCGCCGCCCCGAACCAGACGGTGTCGCAGTCGTACCGCCGGGCCAGCGCGGCGGCGCGGCGGGCGACCAGCGGCGTGGGCAGCAGCACGCGGGTGCGCTCCCGGACGACCTCGAACGGCTGGTCGGCATCGAACTTCTCGGCGTCGGGCCAGGTCGATGCGTAGACCACCACCGATCCGGCGGGCTGGTGCAGCGCCAGGTTGTGGACGAAGGACTGGATGCCCCCGGGGCGGGGCGGGAAGTCGTTCGTGATCAGCAGCGTACGGCTCATCGGCCGGTCTCCCTGGCGTGTGCGCGGGCGGCGGCCATCCGCTCCACGGTGGACGGGTGCGACGCCGAGTAGAGGTACTCCCAGCGGGGCGGGTCGGGGTCGGCGAGGTTCGCCCCGGCCAGCCGCCGCTGCATCGCCTCGAACGTCGCCGGGTCGCCGGTGAGCGCCATCGCGTGCGCGTCGGCCCGGGCCTCCACCCGGCGGGACAGCATCGCCTGGACCGGTGTGCTCACCACCCCGACCAGCGCGACCAGGGCGACCAGCAGGCCGAACGCCCGGGGGTCACGGATCGAGTCGACCCCGGCCAGGCGCAACAGCCCGCCCCACGAGCCGAGCAGGTAGAGGGCGATCACCGCCGCCGCCGCGCCGAGCGCGCCGGTCACCGTGCCGACCAGCACGTCCCGGTGCTTCGCGTGGGCCAGTTCGTGGGCGACCACGCTCGTCACCTCCTGCGGCGTCGCCTCCCGCAGCAGGGTGTCGTAGACGACGATCCGGCGCGTCGGGCCGAAGCCGGAGACGTAGGCGTTGACCGCGCGGGTGCGGCGGGAGGCGTCGGCGACCAGTACGTCACGGACCGGCACGCCGTCCCGGGCGGCCAGCGCCATCACCTCGGTCCGCAGCGGGCCGGGTTCCATCGGGGTGAACCGGTTGAAGACCGGTTCGACCAGCACCGGCAGCACGAAGGAGAGGAGGAGCACCAGCCCGGCCGCGCCCGCCGCCCCGAACGCCCACCACCAGCGCGGGGCGAGCCGGAGCACGGTGTAGAAGCCGAGCAGCGCGACCGCCCCGACGACCGCGCTGAGCGCGTACGACTTGAGCAGGTCGACCGTCCAGCCGCCCCAGCCGTTGGTGCTCATCCCGTACCGGGTGAGGACCGCCTGCCGCCAGGCGGCGAACGGAAGGGTGACCAGGTCGGCGAGGAGCACCACGGCGAGCCCGCCGGCCAGCGCCTGGGCGGTCCAGTGCCCGCCGAAGGGACGCCCGGCCAGTTCGACCAGGCGCGCGCCCAGCGGGGTGAGCCCGAGCAGGAGCGCCACCAGCAACCCCACGGCCAGCGCGGCCCAGCTGCCGGGGCGCAGCGCGGCGCGGAACTCACGGGCCCGCTCCACCTGCTCGACGGGCAGCTCCCGCAGGGCGGCGAGCTGGTCGGCGCGGGGCGCGGGCGGACGACTTCCCGGGACGAGCAGCGCCACGGTGAGCAGGCCGGCGGTGACCAGGACGGCGAGGGTGAGCACCGCCCAGCCACGCGGGCTCACCGGCGCGCCCCGCCGAGGCCGCGTACCCGAACCATGCCGTCTCCCCCTCCTCGGTGCCGCCCATCCTAGGTGTACCCGGTCACGCGGCCGGCCGGCCTCCCGACCCGCGCCCTACTGCCAGGTGGCGGTGTCCGGGTCGATGCCGTGGGCGCGGGCGCTGGCGTCGATGCTGCGCCGCAGCCAGGTGGCGAGGCCGGGGTGGATGCCGTCGTAGTGGGCAGCGAACCCCGGGTCTGCCTCGTACGTGCGGCCGAGGCAGACCTGCATCTGCCGAGTCAGCGGGAAGTACGAGGCGAACACCGTACGGTGCCGCTCGACGAGTCGGTTCGCCTCCGGGCTGCCCGGCTCCACCCCGGCGGCCACGGCGTCGGCGAGGGCACGGTCGAGGGCGGCGACGGTGTCGGCGACGGCCTGCCACTGCTGCGGACCGCGGGAGGCGGAGCGTTCGGCGTACTGCTGCCACTGCGTCGTGTCCCCGTAGCGTCGGCGGGCCTGGGCGGGCCAGTCCGGGTTCCACGTCGGGCCGAAGATGGTGGTCTGTTCCTCGGCGTCGAGCAGCAGGCCGCGTTCGTGGGCGGCGATCATGCGGTCCAGCCCGGCGTCGAGCTGCCGGAGGCGGTCGATCCGTTCGGCGACCTGGGCGCGCTGCGCGCGCAACGCGGCGGGCACGTCCTCGGTCGGGTCGTTCAGGATGGCCCGGATCCGGTCGAGGCCGAGGCCGATCTCCCGGTAGACGACGATGCGGTGCAGGCGTTCCAGGTCACCGGCGGTGTAGAGCCGGTACCCGCCCGTCGTGCGCAGCGACGGGCGGGCCAGGCCGACGTCGTCCCAGTGGTGCAGCGCGCGGACCGTCACGCCCAGCCGCGCCGAGACCTGCCCGACGGTCAGGCCGTCGGCGTCGGTGACCTCAGGCATGCTCCCCATTGTCGCCGCGTCTGACGCCCGGCGGGGTGATCCCGATGGCCTCGAGGTTCCGCGCCTCCTGACTCGCGGGATCGAAGGGCTTCGCCGCGGTGAGGATGATCCGCGCGTTCTCCGGGGTGACCACCTCCAGGTCGCGGGTGTTCCAGGGCGTGTCCCGCACGCCGACGACCGAGTCCGGGCGCACCGCACGGCAGGCCTCGACCAGGGGATCGATCTGGTGAAGTACGCACGCGAAGCTGATGGTCATCGCCGGTGCCCGCGCCGGCACGTCCGTCGCCGCCGAGATGAGCAGGACGTCCTGGAACGCCCACCGGCGCAGGTGCACGAGCTGTCCGGGGATGGCGAACAGCTCGAAGAAGCCGAGCCCACGGATCCAGAAGTCCACCGACGCCGCCAGGTCGCCGGTGGGGATCGTCGCGAACGCGGGCATGCCGTAGATGCCCCGGAACGGTTCCGGCGCGACCGCGTCCGGGCCGGGAGCGGGCACGGGACTCGCCTCGAAGGCGTCGTAGTAGTTGCTCATGCGCCCACCCTGCGGCCTGACGCACCGTGAGGGTCAAGCGCGTGTCGTGGCGGGCGTCAGGCGGCGCGGGACGGGCGGGCCGGTGGCCGCCCGGCTCCGGCTCGACCGCTGCCGGCCGGGGCGGCCCCGGGGAGGATCT
The DNA here is from genome assembly GCF_014680085.1 of Micromonospora sagamiensis. NCBI lineage: Bacteria > Bacillati > Actinomycetota > Actinomycetes > Micromonosporales > Micromonosporaceae > Micromonospora > Micromonospora sagamiensis. Next base: position 960,075 of record NZ_AP023438.1, read on the forward strand.
CCACCTCGAAGCCGGCCCAGGCGAGGACCTCGATCGCGTGCTGCTCGGCGGCACCGAGCCCGGTGACCTCGTCGGGTGTATCGAACAGCACGGTGACCAGGCAGTCGGCACAGCCGCGACCCCGGATCTCGCACCTGGCGCAGTCGATGAGCATGGCTTCCTCCTGAAGCGATGCGGTGCGGCACCCGGGCCACCACGCGGCCGGACGGCCACACGCGACCCGGACACCGTCGGTCACCGTGACGCTACGCCGGGGGTATGACAGTTCCGGGCCGCGTCGCTCAGGAGCGGGCCAGTCGGCGCAGCAGCGCGTCCGCGCCGAGGGGGTACGCGCCGTGCCGGCGGACGCCGTCGGCGACCTCCCGGTCGGAGGAGACCACCACCACCGGACGCCCCGGCGGCTCGGCCCGGACCAGCCGGCGGATCAACTCGTCGGCGGTCTCGCCCTTGCGGGAGAAGAGCACCCGCACCCCGCGCGGTGTCGGCGGCAGCCCGTGCATCCGCTCCGCGCCGTCGAAGACCACGGTGACCTCGTCCCCGGTCTGGGCGGCGATCCCGCCCAGACCGGTGATCAGGCGCTTGCGCTGCTGTTCCAGGGACATCTCGCCGAAGCCGCGCTTGGTGACGTTGTAGCCGTCCACCACCAGGTGCGCCTTGGGCAGGGCGAGCAGCTGGTCCAGCCGGGCCGGGTCGTCGGTGTCCCGGGCACGGGCGGACGGGTTGGCCGGGGCGGTGGTCGGCTGGTCGGCGAAGGCATCGGCGACGAAGTCGGCGGGCAGCCGGTCCACCGGGTCGAGAGCCAGTTCCCGGCGCAGACCGACGGCCGCCTGGCCGATCGTCTCCAGCAGCAGCCAGAGCTTCGCGTCGTCGACCGAGCGGGCCTCCTTGGCGCTGGCCCGGGCGACCCCGGCGGCGGCCTCCACCTCGGCCAGCCGGTTCCGGACCCGGCGCAGCTCGGCGTCGGCGTCCCCGGCGGCCCGGGCGGCCCGGCCGCGTTCGGTGGCGAGCAGTTCGTTGGCCCGGCGTTCCCGGGTCTGGGTCTCCCGCAACGTACGGGCCAGCACCCGGTGTTCCTCCCGGAGCTGCCCCAGCTCGTCGCGGACCCGGGCCAGCTCGTCGCGGAGCTTCTCCGCCTCCACCCGCGCCACGGCCCGGTCGTGCTCGGCCCGGGTGGCCCGCTGTTCGGCCTCGCGGACCAGCTCGGCGACGACCGCGCTGTCCGCCTCGGCACGCACCGCCGCACCGCTGGCGTCGACCAGGTCGCGCCAGCCCACCGGCCGGGCGAGATACGCCAGCGCGGCCACCTCGACCGGGTCGGCGGCGGCCGGGGCCGTCCCCTCGACGACGGCGGCACCGAGGTCACCGGCGTCGGCCAGCACCCGGGCGGTGACCCGCTGGCGGAACAGCGGATCGGCGGTGAGCTGGGCGGCGATGGCCGGTGCGCCGAGCCGGGCGCGCCGGTTGGGGGCGAACTTGGCCACCCGGCGCAGCGGCACGGGTACCTCGTCGACGGGCAGGCCGGGCAGCACCGCCGCGGTGAGCGTGACGATCCGCTGCCGGACCGGCTCGGGCAGCACCGGCTCGGGTTCCGGGGGCCCCGCCTCCGGCGCGGGCGCCGCCTCCGGTGCAGCCTCGTGCTCGCCACCAGCGGTGGCGTCGAGCCCCGTGGCGACCGTCCCCGCGTCGGGGGTGGGGTCGTCGTACGGCTCGGTGAGGGGCATGTGGCAAGTCTCCCACCGCGACCGGGCCCACCGCCCGGTGAGTGAGCCGATCTCTCATCCTAGTCGCGTGGTAACGCCTGGGGCACGTGTTGCGGGAGTGTCGCACCGGGGCGTTAGCGTGCCGCCCGTGACCGCAGGGGAATACGTGCAGGAGACGCTGGCCGGGCTGGACCCGGCCGGCGACGGGGTGGATCCCGCGCTCCCCCTGCACGCGGTGACCTTCGTCGTGGTCGACCTGGAGACCACCGGCGGCGCGCCGGACGGCGGCGGGATCACCGAGATCGGCGCGGTGAAGGTACGCGGCGGCGAGGAACTGGGCGTGCTCGGCACCCTGGTGAACCCCGGTCAGCCGATCCCGGCGTTCATCACCGTGCTCACCGGCATCACCGAGGCGATGCTGCTGCCGGCACCCCCGATCGAGACGGTGCTGCCGACCTTCCTGGAGTTCCTCGCCGACGCGGTGCTGGTGGCCCACAACGCCCCGTACGACGTCGGGTTCCTCAAGGCCGCCTGCGCCAGGCACGGCTACCGCTGGCCCAACCCCCGGGTGCTCGACACGGCCGCGCTCGCCCGGCGGGTGCTGACCCGCGACGAGGTGCCCAACCGGAAGCTGGGCACGCTGGCCGCGTACTTCCGCACCGCCACCCAGCCCACCCACCGGGCGCTGGACGACGCCCGGGCGACGGTGGACGTGCTGCACGGGCTGATCGGCCGGCTCGGCGGGCACCGGGTGCACACCCTGGGCGAGGCGATCGAGTTCGCCCGGGCGGTCACCCCCACCCAGCGACGCAAGCGCTACCTCGCCGACGGGCTGCCCAAGGCCCCCGGGGTCTACATCTTCCGGGCCGCCGACGACCGTCCCCTCTACGTCGGCACCTCCGGCGACATCGCGACCCGGGTGCGCAGCTACTTCACCGCCGCGGAGAAGCGGGCCCGGATGTCGGAGATGCTCGGCGCCGCCGAACGGGTCGAGGCGATCGAGTGCGCGCACTCCCTGGAGGCCGAGGTGCGCGAGCTGCGGCTGATCGCCGCACACGCCCCGCCGTACAACCGGCGGTCGAAGTTCCCGGAGCGGATGCTGTGGCTCAAGCTCACCGGCGGGCCGTACCCGCGTCTGTCGGTGGTCCGGGAGATCGGCCCGGCCGACGAGGCGTACCTCGGGCCGTTCGGCTCCCGCCGGTCCGCGGAACTGGCGGCGGCGGCCTTCCACGACGCGCTGCCGCTACGCCAGTGCACCCACCGCCTCTCGCTGCGCGTGGTGACTCCGGCCTGCGCGCTGGCCGAGCTGGGTCGCTGCCCGGCGCCCTGCGAGCACCGGATCACCCCCGAGGAGTACGACCACCGCGCGGCGGCGCCGTTCCGCACCGCCACCGCCGCCGACCCTCAGCCGGTGGTGGACGCGCTGTTGGCCCGGATCGAGGCGCTCGCCGGGGCGCAGCGGTACGAGGAGGCAGCCGTGGTCCGCTCGCGGCTCGCGGCAGTGCTCCGGGCGACCGTACGGATGCAGCGGTTGGCCGGGCTGACCCGGATCGCCGAACTGGCCGCCGCCCACCCCGCGCCCGGCGGCGGCTGGGAGCTGGCCCTGGTGCGGCACGGCCGACTCGCCGGAGCCGGGGTCTCCCCGCCCGGCGTCCACCCGCGACCGACGTTGCAGCTGATCCGGGCCACCGCGGAGACGGTGCCACCCGGGCACGGGCCGGTCCCCGCCGCCACCGCCGAGGAGACCGAGCGCATCCTGTCCTGGTTGGAGCGACCGGGGACCAGGCTGGTGGAGACATCCGCCGGTTGGTCGTCTCCGGTGGCCGGGGCGGCTCGGTTCCGGGCCCTGCTGGCGAAGGCGGACCAGGCGGCGTCGACCCAACTCTCGACCGAACGCCCATGAGCAACTGACCGATCGGATGACGTCACCTCACATAGGCTGTTAGAGAAGTGCAGTCCTGCCCGTTTCGTGGGCCTGCTCCCGGTTATCGGATGAGGTGACCGTGGGGCCGGGGTGAGGAGGTGTCCCAGGTGGACGTCGACGCCGGACACGGCGCCGCCCTGGGGGGCGCCCTTCCCACATCCGCCGGCGAACTGCCGCTGGCCCGCCGACTGCGATCCCTGCTCTCCTGGCCGACCACCGACAACGATCCGGTCAACCCGCTGGTCCGGGCGCACCGTGGCATCCACCCCGGCGCGGACACGGCGGTGCTGCGCAAGGCGTACTCGATCGCGGAGAACATGCACCGCGGCCAGTTCCGCAAGAGTGGCGAGCCGTACATCACCCACCCGCTGGCGGTCGCGGAGATCTGCGCCGACCTCGGCATGGACACCACCACGCTGGTCGCCGCGCTGCTGCACGACACCGTGGAGGACACCCGCTACACGCTCCAGGCGCTCGCCGAGGACTTCGGTCCCGAGGTGGCCCACCTGGTCGACGGGGTGACGAAGTTCGACAAGGCGTTCTACGGCAAGGCCGCCGAGGCGGAGACCACCCGCAAGATGATCATCGCGGCCGGCAAGGACGTCCGGGTGCTGATCATCAAGTTGGCCGACCGGCTGCACAACATGCGCACCCTCGGCGTCCGCTCGGCGGCGTCGCGCAACCGGATCGCCACCAAGACCCTCGACGTGCTGGTGCCGCTCTGCGACCGGCTGGGCATCCAGGCCCTCAAACGGGAGCTGGACGACGTGGTGCTGCTGCACCTTCAGCCCGAGGAGTACACCCGGATCCAACGCCACGTGCACGACCGGCCGGGCTGGGACGCCTACCTGCGCGAGGTGGTCGCCCGGACCCGGGTGGCGCTGCGCCGCAGCAAGGTGGACGCCGCGGTCGCCCCCCGCCCGCGCCACCTCTACTCGATCTGGAAGGACACCGTGGCCCGTGGCCACACCGTCCCGTTCGACCTGCCCCGGATCGCGATCGTGGTGGACGGCCCGGCAACCGACTGCTACGCGGCGCTCGGCGCGGTGCACGGCCTCTGGCGGCCGGTACCGGGCCGGTTCAAGGACTTCATCGCCTCCCCGAAGAACAACCTCTACCGGTCGCTGCACACCACCGTGTGCGGCCCACAGGACCGCACGGTCGAGGTGCTGATCCGCACCGAGGAGATGCACCGCCTGGCCGAGTACGGTGTCGCCGCCGACTTCCGCTTCCCCCGCACCGACGGAACGGCGGTGCGGGCGCGGCAACTGGACTGGCTACGTCGGGTGCTGGACTGGGAGCAGGACGCCCCCGACCCCAACCAGTTCCTCCACACGCTGCGTTGCGACCTCGCCGAAGCCCAGATCCAGGTCTTCGCCGAGGGGCGACAGGTGGTGCTGCCGGCCGGGGCCACCCCGGTCGACCTGGCGTACGAGCTGGGCACCGAGCGGGGCGACCGATGTCTCGCCGCCAAGATCAATGGTCGACTCGCGCCGCTCTCGTCCGAACTCGAGGAGGGCGACGTGGTGGAGATCTTCACCGAGACCGACGACAACGCCTTCGACGCGCTGGCCGCCCCCCGGGGTCCCCGCCGCGAGTGGCTGGACTTCGTCAAGTCGCCACACGCCCAGATGCAGATCAACCGATGGTTCGCCGAGCACACCGAACCGGGCATCTCGATCGCCGACAAGGTCCGCCTGGGCCGGGCCACCATCGGGCTGGCGTTGCGCAAGCACGACCGGGGCCTGGCCAGCGACCTGCCGCTGCTACGCCTCTCCGAGGAACTGGGCTACCCCGACCTGGAGACGATGCTGGTCGCCGTCTTCGACCGGGTGCTCGACCCGGACACCGTGGTCACCCAGCTCATCGACCTGGTCGACCACCGACAGTAGGGTTTCTGCTCCCCCGGTGGCCCGGTCGGTCCGCTCCGGCCACTAGCCTGGAGTCATGATCCCCCGCTCCCGTGCGGTCGCTCGGGCCGTCGTCTACCGGACCTTCTACCGTCTGCCGGTGTCCCTGCGCCGCCGGCTGGTCCGGCTGGCCGTGCCGAAGTACATCGTCGGCGCGGTCACCCTGGTCCGGGACACCGAGGCGGACGGCGCGGGTCGCCTCCTGCTGCTGCGCCAGCCTCCCGGCCACAGCTGGACCCTCCCCGCCGGGCTGCTGCGCCGGGGTGAGGCCCCGGTGGTGGGCGCGGCCCGCGAGCTGGCCGAGGAGTCCGGGATCCGGCTCTCCCCCGACCAGCTGCGCCCCGCCGTACCGAACGCCGTGGTGCACGCCCTGGGTTGGGTGGACGTGGTCTTCGAGGCGGAGGTACCGGCGTCGCGGACCGAACTGGTGGTCGACGGCGCGGAGGTCTTCGAGGCCGCCTGGCACCCGCTGGACGACCTGCCCCGGCTGAGCCGGGCCACCGCCCGGTTGCTCGGGTACTACGGCATCGGACCGCTGGCCGGGCAGGCCCCGCCGGACGGGCGGCCCACTTCGTGACCACGCCCCGTCCGCCGCTACCCGGCACGCACCTGGCAGGTCAGCACCGCCCCCGTCCCGCCGGGGAGGTCTGCGCGGTGGTCCTCGCCGCCGGGGAGGGCACCCGGCTGCGACCGTTGACCGAACGGGTGCCGAAGGCGCTCTGCCCGGTGGGCAACGTCCCGCTGCTGGACCGGGCCCTGGCCCGGGTCGCCGGCCTCGGACTGACCGGCCCGGACACGGTCGCGGTGAACGCCTGTTACCTGGGCGAGCAGGTGGTCGCCCGGGTCGGCGCCCGCGCACACCTCTCGGTCGAGCCGGGCGACCCACTTGGTACGGCCGGTGGGATCGGCAACCTGCGGGACTGGATCGACGGCCGGGGGGTGCTGGTCGGCAACGCCGACGCCTACCTGGCCACCCCGGACACCGCACCCGGGCCGGACATCGCCGCCCTGCTCGACGGCTGGGACGGCGAGACGGTCCGGCTGCTCGGCCAGCCGGCCGCCGACCCGCGTGAGCCGGGCACCTTCGACGGTCACCGGTTCGTCGGCTTCTCCCTGCTGCCCTGGCGGCGGGTCCGCGACCTGCCCCCGACCTTCGATGACCTGGTCCGGGCCGTCTGGCGGCCGGCCGAGGCGGCCGGGGCGCTGGAGGTCGTGCCGTTCGCCGGCACCTTCTACGACACGGGCACTCCCGGCGACTACCTGACCGCGAACCTGCACGCCGCCGGGGACGGCAACCTGGTCGACCCGGCCGCCACGGTGACCGGCCACTGCACGCGGTCGGTGGTCGGCGCGGGCGCGGTGGTCGCCGGCACGGTGACCCGCTCGGTGGTCTGGCCCGGATCGACGGTCCGCCCCGACGAGCGGCTGCACGGCGTGATCCGGGCCAACGACGACCTCACCGTCACCGCCGCCCACTGACCGCTCTCCGTGCCGAGTCGCCCGAACGGCGGTAGCAGCCGGCCGGGGCGCTCGAGTGGAAGCAGCCGGCCGGGGTGCTCGAGTGGAAGCAGGGGTCCCTTGTTACCGCTTTTTGTCGTGCAGGGGTCCCCTGCTACCACCCAGCGCCCCCGGTGCGCACTGCGGGGCGGCGGGGCGCCGGGCGGAGTCCGGGAACCCGGCAGCCACTAGCATGGGCGTGACGTCGACGAACGGAGAAGTTCCCCGTGATCACCGCCATCGTGCTGATCGACTGTGCCACCGACGCGATCCCCGAGGTGGCCGAGGCGCTCGCCGCCCTGCCCGGGGTCAGCGAGGTCTACTCGGTGGCCGGTCACGTGGACCTCATCGCCATGGTCCGGGTACGCGAGTTCGAGCAGATCGCCCAGGTGATCGCCGGCCGCATCTCCAAGGTTCCCGGCGTGCTCAACACCGAGTCGCACATCGCCTTCCGGGCGTACTCGCAGCACGACCTGGAGGAGGCGTTCGCGATCGGGCTGGCCAACGCCGACTGAGCCCGAAGCACGCGCCACGGACCCACCGGAGCGCGGCGGGCACCGGTCCCGGAGACACACGTACGCCGGCCCACCCGGAGGTGGACCGGCGCTCGTGCAGTTGATCAGCTACCCGTCGGGGCCGGCGTCTCGGTGACGCCACCCTGACCCGGACCGGTGGTGCCACCCGGGGCGGGCGTGGTGGCCGTACCGCCCGGGGCGGACGGCGTGGTCACCGACGGAGCCGGCGCGGGCGTACCACTGGTGCCCGGACCCGGGGTACCGCTGGCACTGGCCTGCGGAACCGGCACGCCCAACTCCTCCGCCAGGGACACCAGCTCGTCGTAGTGCGCCTGGAGCACCGGCAGGGCGTCCTGGGCCAGCTGCACCACGGTCTGCTCGGTGCCCTGCGAGATCTCGGTCTGGGTGGCCTGGATGGCCTGGACGTGCCCGGCCAGCTCGGCGGTCACCCACTGCCGGTCGAACTCGGCACCGTTGACGTTGTTCAGCTGGTCCACCACGGCCTGCTGGTCCGCGGTCGGCTCGGCCGGCAGCTCGACGCCGAGCTGCTTCGCCGTGTCCTGCACGGTCTGGTCGAACTGGGTGTGGTCGGTGACGAAGCGGGCACCCAGGTCCTTGACGCGCTGGTTCTGCCCCTTCTGCTGGGCCAGTTCGCCGGTGACGATCTCGGCCAGGTTCACCTGGTGGACCGCCTGCAGGTACTGCCGGTCCTGCGTCGACGGCTGCGCCGCCTGGGCCGCGGCGGCGGGTGCCAGCCCGACCAGGATCAGGGCGGCCAGCACCCCGAGCCGTTTGATACCCAACATGTTCCCTCCCCGTTGTCGTTGGACCGCACGGATACCCGGCTGACCGGGTTTAACCCCCGGTGCCGCGACGGACGGCGGGCAGGGAGCCGGGCGGGAAACGGGAGCCGGAACGGGCGGGGAGTCGGGCGGGAGATGGGAGCCGGAACGGGCGTGGCGCCCGCCGGAATTCCGGCGGGCGCCACGGGTGCTGCGGTGGTTCGGGCGATCAGTGGCGGCTCGGGCCGCTGCCGATCTCCTGCCGCTCCGGGCGGGGCTCCACGGGCGGGTGTCCCGGCGAGACCGGCGCCTCGACCGGCTTCTCGATCGGGTAGAAGAAGCCCCGGATGGCCGGGCCCAGGGCACCGAGCCGGTTCATCTTCTTCGGCACCACCCAGCCGACGTACTCCAGCTCGCCGTGGCCGTCGGCGTGGCCGTCGGCCGCGCTGAGCGGCTGGTGGACCTCCTCGAACCGGCCGTCCGGCAACCGCCGGATGATGCCGGTCTCCACGCCGTGGGCGAGGACCTCGCGGTCGTGCTGCTGGAGACCGAGGCAGATCCGGTACGTCACGTAGTAGGCCAGCGGCGGCAGGACCAGCAGGCCGATCCGGCCGGCCCAGGTCATCGCGTTCAGGCTGATCTGGAACTTGTCCGCGATCACGTCGTTGGCGCCGGAGAGCGTCAGGACCAGGTAGAAGGCGACGGCCATGGCACCGAGAGCGGTGCGGTGCGGCACGTCCCGCGGACGCTGGAGCAGGTTGTGCGCCCGGTAGTCCTTGAGCTGGCGGGCCTCGACGAACGGGTAGAGCGTCGACAGACCCACCAGGATGCCGGGCAGCACCACCGTCGGCCAGAACAGCGGCGGGATGACGTAGCCGTCGCCGATCGGGATGTTGATCTCCCAGGCGGGCATCAGTCGGGTCGAGCCGTCGAGGAACATGACGTACCAGTCGGGCTGACTCGCCGCCGACACCACCCACGCCTCGTACGGACCGAACAGCCAGATCGGGTTGATCTGGAACAGGCCGCCCATCAGCGCGATGACACCGAAGACGACCATGAAGAAGCCGCCCTGCTTGAGCACGTAGCGCGGGAACATCCGTTCGCCGACCACGTTGTCGTTGGTCCGGCCGGGACCGGGCCACTGGGTGTGCTTCTGCTTGAAGACCAGCCCGACGTGCGCGCTGATCAGCGCGACCAGCAGACCCGGGATGAGCAGCACGTGGGCGATGTAGAACCGGCTGATGATGATCTCGCCGGGGAACTCACCGCCGAAGATCGACGACGTGACCCAGGAGCCGACCACCGGAATGGAGAGCATGATCCCCGAGGCGATCCGCAGGCCGGTGCCGGAGAGACCGTCGTCCGGCAGCGAGTAGCCGGTGAAGCCGGCCAGGAAGCCGACCCAGAAGAGCAGCGAGCCGATGATCCAGTTCGTCTCACGCGGCTTGCGGAACGCGCCGGTGAAGAAGACCCGGAGCATGTGCACGACGATCGCGGCCATGAACAACAGCGCGGCCCAGTGGTGCATCTGCCGCATGATCAGGCCGCCCCGGACGTCGAACGAGATGTCCAGGCTGGAGGCGTACGCGGCCGACATCGGCGTGCCGCGCAGCGGCGCGTAACTGCCGTTGTAGATGACCTCGGTGAGCGCGGGCTCGAAGAAGAAGGTCAGGAAGACACCGGTCAGCAGCAGGACGATGAACGAGAAGAGCGCGATCTCGCCCAGCAGGAACGACCAGTGGTCCGGGAAGACCTTGTTGAGCACCCGGCGCAGCGGGGTCGACACGCCGAAGCGGTCGTCCACCCCGGCAGCGGCCTTGCCAGGCACCGCTGCCATGTCAAACTTTCGGCGCTTCATGGCCGCTCCCAGAAGTCGGGCCCGACGGTCTCGGTGTAGTCGGACTTTGCCACGAAGAAGCCCTCGTCGTCCACCTCGATCGGCAGCTGCGGCAGGCGCCGGCTGGCCGGGCCGAAGATGGGCCGGGCGTTGTCGGTGATCAGGAACTGCGACTGGTGGCAGGGGCAGAGCAGCCGGTTGGTCTGCTGCTCGTAGAGGCTGGCCGGGCAGCCCGCGTGCGTGCAGATCTTGGAGTAGGCCGCGTAGTTGCCCCACATGTAGCCGCCGTGGCCGACCCGCTCGTTGGACTGACGCGCCTCGATGGCGTCGGACTCCCGCAGGTGGATCAGGAGGGTCACCGAGTCGGCGTGCTTGTTGCTCACGCCGTGCTCGATGCCCGGGAAGACGGTGATCTGGCCACCGGCGCTGATGTCGGCCGGGCGGACCGGTCGGCCGTCCTCACGGACCAGGCGGATCCGCTCGCCACCCTCGCCGGGGTGGAAGCCGGTGGTGAACATCTGGTTGTTCTCGTGCGGCTGCTTGATCAGACCGCCGATCAGCGGCGCGGCGGCGACCGCGCCGACCGGCGCGAGACCGGCCAGCAGCGAGATCCCCAGCAGCGGACGACGCTTCACGCCCAGTTCGTCGGCGACGTAGAGCATGGTCTGCCCGGTGATCTTGCGACCCTCCTGGTCGACCTCGCCCTCGTGCCGGTCCTGGATGGCGACCTCCTTGGGCAGCAGCTTCTTGCCCCAGGTGAGGATGCCGAAGCCGATGCCGAGCAGGGCCACGCCCAGGGTCAGGCCGAGCAGCGGGGTGTAGAGCTTGTCCCCACCGTTGCCCGGCTCGTACTGCCACGGCCACCAGATGTAGACGACCAGGAAGGCGGTCGCGGCGAGCCCGGTGAGCAGGAAGAACGAGGCGACCAGCCGGGTGGTGCGGCGCTCCGCCTTGCTGCCCGGGACGAACTGCGGCTCGTAGTGGACGATCTCGATGTCGTCCCGGCGCAGGCCCTCCTGGACGACGTCGAACCGGGTCAGCTCGGGGTCGTCCAGGTCGATCGGCTCCCGGGCCGGCTTCTCGGTGTGCGTGCTCATGCCGTCACCTCGCTACGGGCGGTGCCGAGCGCGGGCACCACGGCGCTGAATCGAACGATTCGCTCGGTCACGACTTGCCCGCAATCCACAGGCTAGCGAAGACGAGCGCGACGATGCCGACCAGGAAGATGGCCAGTCCCTCGGTCGAGGGGCCGTACCGACCCAGGTTGAACCCACCGGGGTCCTGGTCGTTCTTCAGGGTCTCCTGGATGTAGGCGATGATGTCCGCCTTCTGGTCCGGGGTGATCTGGTTGTCGCCGAACACCGGCATGTTCTGCGGGCCGCTGAGCATGGCGGCGTAGATCTGCCGGTCGCTGGCGGGCCGGAGGCTGGGCGCGTACTTGCCGGAGGAGAGCGCGCCGCCACCACCACCGAAGGCGTGGCACTGGGAGCAGTTGATCCGGAACAGCTCACCACCGGTGGCGAGGTTGGCGTCCGTGCGGAGGTCACCCTCGGGAACCACCGGGCCGCCACCGAGCTCCTGGATGTACTGGGCGAGCTGGCGGACCTCCTCGTCGGTGAAGACCGGGGTCTTTCGCTCCGCCTGCGCCTCCTGCCGAGCCATCGGCATCCGGCCCGTGCCGACCTGGAACTCGACCGAGGCCGCGCCGACGCCGATCAGGCTCGGCCCGCGCCCCTCGACGCCCTGCGCGTTCCGGCCGTGGCAGGTCACGCAGCTCACGTCGAACAGCGCCTTGCCCTCGGCGGCGGCACCGGTGAGCGGCGGGTTGTCCTGCGCCTGGGCACCCGGGGCGAAGACGGTGTAGGCACCGCCGGCCAGCATGAGCGCGGCGATCAGCCGGACCGCGGCACCCAGCCGGCGGCGGCCCCTGCTGGGTGCCACGGACCGCTGGCGGCGCAGCCGCGCGAGCAGGCCGCGTCGGCGGTCGTTGTCAGAAGTCATGACCTGTGTCCTTAACCGGTTGGACCTTGTCGGGGACGGAGCGGCGCCGCGGCGCCAAGATCACTGGAGCCAGTAGATCATGGCGTATAGCCCGATCCACACGACGTCGACGAAGTGCCAGTAGTACGACACGACGATCGCCGACGTGGCCTGGGCCGGGGTGAACCGACCCATGGTGGTGCGGATCATGAAGATGATGAAGGCCACCAGACCGCCGGTCACGTGCAGGCCGTGGAACCCGGTGGTCAGGTAGAACATCGACCCGTACCCGTCCGAGTTGATCTTGATGCCCTCGTGGACCAGCTCGCGGTACTCGTTGAGCTGGCCGAGGACGAAGATCAGGCCCATCACGAAGGTGAGCGTGAACCAACGCCGGAGCGCGTGCACGTCGCCCTTCTCCGCGGCGAACACGCCGAGCTGGCAGGTCACCGAGGACGCCACCAGGATCAGCGTGAAGGTCGTCGCGTACGGGACGTTGAGTGCCTCGGTGTGCTTCTCCCACTGCTCCGGCGCCGCCGCGCGGATGGAGAAGTACATCGCGAACAGCGCCGCGAAGAACATGAGCTCGCTGGAGAGCCAGACGATCGTCCCGACACTGACCATGTTGGGTCGGGTCAGGGAATGGATCCTGCTCTTGTCAATGGCTGGGGCCGCAGTCACGCGGTCATTATTGCGCCCGATCAGGTTCGGCGAGCATCGGGGTGGCATAACGGTCGTTCCGGCGGGCCGACGGAGGGCGTCCGGTTCGCCTGGCCTAGCCTGAAAAACGTGTGGTACCTCGATCCGATCATGACCGCCGCCCCGGCCGCCGGAGCGGAACCCGTGCTCGCCGCCGAGGCGCCGCCGCCGTTCGAGATCACCCGGGTCTTCACCGAGACCCGGCTCGACTCCTGGCTGGCGGTCGGCCTGGTCCTGGCCGCCGGCCTCTACCTCTACGGGGTGCACCGGCTGCGGCTGCGCGGCGACCGGTGGCCGGTCGCCCGGACGGTCTTCTTCCTCGGACCGGGACTGGGCGGCATCGCCTCGGTCACCGTGACCGGACTGCACGCGTACGACACCGCGTTGCTGTCGGTGCACATGGTCCAGCACATGGTGCTCTCCATGATCGCGCCGATCTTCCTCGCGCTCGGCGCGCCGCTCACCCTCGCGCTGCGCACCCTGCCGAAGGGTCCCCGCGCCCGGCTGCTGGCGGTGGTGCACAGCCGGGTCGCCCGGATCTACACCTTCCCGCTGGTCGCCTTCACGATCTTCGTGGTCAACCCGTTCGTGCTCTACTTCACCGACCTCTACCGGTACACCCTGGAACACGTCTGGGCGCACGAGGTGGTGCACGCGCACTTCATCATGACCGGCTGCGTGTTCTTCTGGCCGCTGCTCGGCCTCGACCCGATCCCGAACCGCTGGCCGTACCCGGGCCGGGCGCTGCTGATGCTGCTCTCGGTGCCGTTCCACACGGTCCTCGGGCTCACCATCATGCAGAGCAGCACGCTCTTCGGCGGCGACTGGTACCCGTCGCTGAACCTCAGCTGGGCCGACCCCTGGGACGACCAGGTCGTGGCCGGGGGCATCCTCTGGGCCGGCGGCGAGTTCGTCAGCATCACCATGCTCGCGGTACTGGTGGTGCAGTGGGTCCGCCAGTCCGAGCGGGAGGCCCGTCGGATCGACCGCGACCTGGACCGCCAGGAGGCCCGGGAACGCGCCGCCGGCACCCCGGCCTGACCGGGGCCGTCGGGCCGCCGTGGGCACCGACGCCGACCGACCCGGCCCGACCGGTACGATCAGCGGGCAGCTACGACGTGGGAGCCAAGCCAGCGATGAGCGATCGTCTTTACACCGTCCTGCTCTACAGCGACGACCCGCAGGTGCGTGACCGGATGCGGCTCGCGGTGGGCACCCGTCCCGCCGCCGACCTGCACGTCGAGTTCACCGAGGCGGCCAGTTACGGCGAGTGCATCCGGCTGGTCGACGACTACGAGATCGACCTGATGCTGCTCGACGGCGAGGCGACCCCGGCCGGGGGCATCGGCATCGCCCGCCAGATCAAGGACGACCGCACCGACGCTCCCCCGACCTGCGTGGTGATCGCCCGGGCCGCCGATCGCTGGCTGGCGGCGTACGCCGAGGTCGACGCCACCCTGGTGCACCCGCTGGACCCGGTGACCACCGGCGCCACGGTCGCCGAACTGCTGCGTCGGCACGCCGGCGCCGACCGCGCCGCCTGACCCGGACGTCCGCGTCCCCACGGTCCGGGCCCGCCCGGGGCCGGACCGTCCGGCCCGGTCCGTCACCGTCGACGCCGGTGCCGTCACCCGCATCCCACGCCTGATCGGGAGGCCCACCATGGGCGATCGGACCTGGCCGCACCTGCTCGCCTCGCTGCTGCGCGGCGAGGAGCTCTCCACCGCCGACACCGCGTGGGCGATGGGCGAGATCATGACGGGTTCCGCCACACCGATCCAGATCGCCGCCCTCGCCGTCGGTCTGCGGGCCAAGGGCGAGACTGCGACCGAGCTGGCCGGTCTGGTCGAGGCGATGCTCGGCAACGCGGTCCCGGTCGAGCTGCCGGAAGAGGTCCGGGCCACCGCGCTGGACGTGGTCGGTACCGGCGGCGACCTCGCCCACACGGTCAACATCTCCACCATGGCGGCGCTGGTGGTGGCCGGGGCCGGGGTCCGGGTGGTCAAGCACGGCAACCGGGCCGCCTCCTCCTCCTGCGGCACGGCCGACGTGCTGGAGTTCCTCGGCGTCCCGCTGGATCTCGACCCGGCGGGAGTCGCCCGCTGCGTCACCGAGGCCGGCATCGGGTTCTGCTTCGCCGCCCGTTTCCACCCGGGCATGCGGCACGCCGGCCCGGTGCGCCGCGAGATCGGCGTGCCCACCTTCTTCAACTTCCTCGGCCCGCTGACCAACCCGGCCCGGCCACGGGCCGGCGCGGTCGGCTGTTTCGACCCACGGATGGCGCCGGTGATGGCCGCCGTCTTCGCGGCCCGGGGCGACTCGGTCCTGGTGATGCGCGGCGAGGACGGGCTGGACGAGTTCAGCACCGCCGCCCCCACCCGCTTCTGGGTGGCCCAGCAGGGCACCGTGAGAGAGGCGCTGGTCGACGCGACCGACCTCGGGGTACCCCGGGCCACCCTGGCGGATCTCCGGGGCGCTGACGCCGCGTACAACGCCGGTGTCGTACGGCGACTGCTCGCCGGCGAGCGGGGTCCGGTGCGCGACGCGGTACTGGTCAACGCCGCCGCCGCGCTCGCCACCCAGGGGCCGCTCGACGGCGACCTGCTGACCGCCGTCCGGGGCGGGCTGGACCGGGCCGCCGAGTCGATCGACTCCGGCGCGGCGGCGCGGGCCCTCGACCGCTGGATCGAAGTGGCCCGCTCGGTCTGAGCGGTGGAACGGACCCGTCCCGCGTCCCGGCCGCCAGGAGGCCCGTCGGCCAGTCACCCGGCGGGGTTGTCCGCCGGCCCCGGACCGGTTTGCCGGTCGGTCACCGCACCGGGTTGCCGGTCGGCCACCGGCGGGGTTGTCGGACCCGCGTGCCAAACTACAGCCGAGTAGTTTTCCGCCGCTGCCGTGCCAGGCGGGCCAGGTGCCCGGCACACGCCGTCCGGGTCGACCGGCGGCCCCACCCGCCGGCAGCCCGCACAGAAAGGAGACGCCCGTGTCGGAGCGCGAGCTGTACTGCGACAGCTGCCAGGGCGTCCAGCTGTTCGAGGTCCCGCCCTGCGAGGACGGGCACGAAGCGGACTGCCCCGAGCTGACCTGCACCGGCTGCGGCGCGGCGGTGCTCATCGCCACCTTCCGGTTCGGTGCCGCCCGGCTGGCCGACCGCCGTCCCGCTTCACGCAACGGATACCGTCGGGCCGCCTGACCGGGCACACCCGGCGCGCCCCGTCCCGCGAGGATCGTCCCGCCGGCCCGAACACCGCACGACGAAGGCCGCCTCCCGCTCGGGGAGGCGGCCTTCGTCGTGGTCGGACGACGCCGGTCAGTGCTCGGCGGTACGCCGGGTGCCGGTGTAGTACTCGAAGAGCAGGCCCGAAGCGGTCAGGACGACCGCCACCAGGCCCAGGGCGATCAGCCAGTACTGCCAGATCACGAGGCCGAAGCCGGCGATGGCGGCGGCGAGCGCCAGGCCGAACGGCCAGTAGCTGCCGGGGCTGAAGAAGCCGATCTCGCCGGCGCCGTCGGCGATCTCACCGTCGGCGCGGTCCTCCGGACGCA
Source organism: Micromonospora sagamiensis (assembly GCF_014680085.1). Taxonomy (NCBI): domain Bacteria; kingdom Bacillati; phylum Actinomycetota; class Actinomycetes; order Micromonosporales; family Micromonosporaceae; genus Micromonospora; species Micromonospora sagamiensis. The sequence continues at coordinate 976,468 of NZ_AP023438.1, forward strand.
GGTCGATCCGGCGGGCGACGAACCAGAAGAACCCGCCGCACATCGCGCAGAGCGCGAACGACAGCAGCAGGGCGACGGTGCCGACCCACTCGACCTGACCGGAGTCACCGGCCGTCCAGGCGCCGTAGAGGACGCCGACGGCGAGCAGGAACACCGCGATGACGGAGAAGATCTTCCACTCGGTCCTCATGCCCGCCCCCTCAGCGTCCCACGCCGGCCGGCGTACCGGCCGCGTTGTTGAAGTTGCTCTCGGTACGCCGGGTCTCGAACGGCTGGGTGGTCGTCGCGTACGGCTCCTCGCCGATGGACTGGAGCGCCTCCTGCGTCGACCGGCCGTCCCGCTTCGCGGCGAGGAACCGGTCGTACTCCTCGGGGGACACCACGCGCAGCTCGAAGTTCATGAAGGCGTGGTAGCTGCCGCACAGCTCGGCGCAGCGGCCCACGTACGCGCCCTCGGTCACCAGCTCGGAGATCTCGAACTCGTTGCGGATCTTGCCGGGGAAGACGTCCCGCTTGAAGAGCAGCTCCGGCACCCAGAAGGAGTGGATGACGTCCTTGCTGGTCTCCTCGAACCGGATGGACCGGTTGGTCGGCAGCACCAGGACCGGGATGACCTCGCTGGTGCCGAGGACCGAGGCGACGGTGTTGGCGTCCTTACCCAGGCCGTCGCGGTAGTTGAACTGCCAGTTCCACTTGAACGCGACGATCTCGACGACCACGTCCGGGTTCGGCGTGCGCTTCTCCACGTCGGTCTGGACGACCGCGGTGTAGTAGAAGAGCACCGAGACGATGAGGATCGGCGCGATGGTGTAGAGGAACTCCATCGGCATGTTGAACCGCGTCTGCACGGGCAGCTCGTTACCGCGCTTGCGGTACCGGATGATGCACCAGAAGATCAGGCCCCAGACGAAGACGCCGACCGCGAGCGCCGCGATGCAGGACGCGATCCAGAGGTCGTACATCCGCCGGGACTCGGCCGAGATGCCGCCCTGCGGCCAGCCGAACCCGTCGAACGCCGCACCGACGTCGCACCCCGTCAGCAGGACCAGCGTCGCCCCTGCGCCGAGACCGAGACCGGCGAGCCGCCCGGCACCCCGTCCCCGGCGCCCACCGGCTCCCGGGGAAGTGCTGTGCCGTACGGCCGTCGGCCGTACCTCCGAACTCCTTGCGACCACCTGGTCCTGCCTCCCTAGCGCGCCGCGGTGTCTGGCCCGGTTCCGCCGGCCCGGCCGGCGGAGTGACAGCACCGCCGGCAAAGGCGTCACCGACGGTCGCAGATTACTCGACCATGACGGACCGGACCGCCCTGGGGTCGCGTGTCCGCCCCGGTCGAGGGATCCCGAACGGCTCCCACGCGCTACGTTGGCACCCGTGAGCGCTGCTTCGGTCTACCTGGACGCGGCCACCGCCGCCCCGTTGCACCCGGTAGCCAGACAGGCGCTGGGCGCCGCCCTGGCCGACGGCTGGGCCGACCCCGGCCGGCTCTACACCCAGGCCCGCCGGGCCCGCCAGCTCCTCGACGCGGCGCGGGCCGCCGCCGCCGAAACCCTCGGGGTACGCCCCGACGAGCTCTCCTTCACCGCCAACGGCACCACCGCCGCCCACGGCGCGGTGCTGGGCGGGTTGGCCGCCCGCCGGCGGGTCGGACCGGTGCTGGTGCACTCGGCGATCGAACACTCCGCCGTGCTGCACGCCGCCGAACGGCACGTGGCGGCCGGCGGCGCGGCGGTGCCGGTGCCGGTGGACCGGCTTGGCCGGCTCGACCTCGACGGCTGGGCGGCGGCGGTACGCGCCCCCGGTGTGGCCTGGGCCAGCCTGATCGCGGCCAGCCACGAGGTGGGCACCGTGCAGCCGGTCGCCGAGGCCGCCGCCGTCTGCGCCGGGGCGGGGGTGCCGCTGCACGTCGACGCGGCCCAGGTGGTCGGCCGGGCACCGGTGCCCGCCGGCTGGTCGGTGCTGACCGCCAGCGCGCACAAGTGGGGCGGACCGTCCGGCGTGGGGCTGCTGGTGGTCCGCAAGGGCACCCGCTGGGAGTCGCCCTGGCCGGCCGACGAGGCCGAGGCGGGGCGTACCCCCGGGCCGTTGAACCTGCCGGCGGTGGTCGCGGCGGCGGCGAGCCTGCGCGCGGCGGCGGCCGACGCGGCGGCCGAGGCCGCCCGGCTGGCACCGCTGGTGGAACGGATCCGGGCCCGGGTCGCGGTCGAGGTGCCGGACGTCGAGGTGGTGGGCGATCCGGTGGACCGGCTCCCCCATCTGGTGACCTTCTCCTGCCTCTACGTCGACGGCGAGGCACTGCTGCACGCGCTGGACCGGCGGGGCTTCGCGGTCTCCTCCGGGTCGTCGTGCACCGCGTCGACGTTGCGCCCGTCGCACGTGCTGGAGGCGATGGGGGTGCTCTCCCACGGCAACGTCCGGATCAGCCTGCACCGGGAGACCACCGAGGCGGACGTCGAACGATTCCTGGCCGAGCTGCCGGGGATCGTCGCCGACCTGCGCGCCGAGGCCGGCGTGGTGGGGCTGTGACCCCCGCACAGCCCGCCGGGGCCGACCCGCAACGAGTAACGGCCGCCGGGCCGGAACAGGGCGCGACGGCTGGGCCGGACGAGGTGCTGGACTGTCTCGGGCAGCGCTGCCCACTACCGGTCATCGCGCTCGCCCGCCGCCTGCCGGACCTGCCGGTCGGCGCGGTGCTGCGGGTGCTCGCCGACGACCCGGCGGCGGCGGTGGACATCCCGGCCTGGTGCCGGATGCGCGGGCAGGAGTTCCTGGCCGCCGTCGAGGGCCCCGGCTACGACGTCCGCCGCACCCGCTGAGCCGCTCCGCCCGGCCCTCAGCCAGCGCCCCGCCACACCTCCCACGCGGCGGAGCCGCCGCGCTCCCCACTCGGCGGCCCCGGCTGTGCTCGGCGGACCGGCCGCGCTCCCCACTCGCGCGATCTTGGACAGTTACCGTTCCATTTGGTCGCTATGTGTCCAAGATCTGCTCTGTCACGTCCGTCGGGTGGGCCGACTCGTCGATCCAGACCAGCCGTAACCGCCGTCCGGCGCGGCTGAAGATCCGTACGGCGCTGTCGGCGCTCGGAACCGGCCGGCGTACGTCCGCTGGTCGCCACAGAGCAGGACCCCGTCCGGGAACGCCATGCCCCAAGCGAACACGGCCCCGTAACGACCCGTCCGCGCTGCGCTGGTTGATCGGCGCCGAGCTGTCCCGCTATCGACGGGAGGCGCCGATGTCACTCAGCGAGCTGGCGGCCGTCACCGGCATCGGCAAGCCCAAGCTCGGGCACATGGAAAGCGGGCGCTACCAGCAGTTCCCGGAGGACGTGGCGACGATCCTGCGGGCCTGCGGGGCCGGCCAGCAGGCGATCGACCGGCTCACCTCGCTGGTGGGCCAGGCCGACGCGAGGACATGGTGGGCACCCTGGGCGAACGTCGTCCCGGACTGGTTCCGCACCTACGTCGGCCTCGAAGGACTGGCCGACACCGCGTTCGTCTTCGAGTCGATGGTGGTGCCGGGGCTGTTGCAGACCGAGGAGTACGCGCAGGCGCTCACCCTGGGCACCGGCTTCGTCCGGCCGGACCACGCCGAACGCTTCGTCTCGTTCCGGCAGACCCGCGCACGGCGGCTCACCGGCGAGGAGCCGTTGACGCTGCACGCGGTGATCGGCGAGGCGGCGCTGCGGTTGCGCGTCAACGGCGAGGAGACCCGCCGGTCCCAGCTCCGCCACCTCGCCGCGATGTCCGAGCTGCCCCACGTCACGGTCCAGGTGCTCCGCCCCGAGGACGGGCCGCACGCGGCAACGCCCCTGGGCAAGTTCGTCCTGCTGGACTTCGCGCACGTCCGGCCGATCGCCTACACCGAGGTGCTCGACGGGGCGATGTACGTGCAGGACCCGGACGGGGTGCGGACCTATAGCATGGTGGCCGACAACCTGCGCCAGGTCGCCCTCTCCCCCGCCGAGTCGCGCGCGTTGATCACGGAGCTGGCCGGCGCCCGATAGTTACGGAGGCCGACATGACCACCCCCGACCTGTCCCGAGCCCGCTGGTTCACCAGCAGCCGGAGCGCCAACAACGGTGACTGTGTGGAGTGCGCGGTGCTGCCCGACGCGGTCGCGGTCCGTGACAGCAAGGACCCGTCCGGTCCGGTCCTGACCTTCAGCGCGGCCCGCTGGACCGCCTTCGTGGCCGCCCCGCCCCGCCGGCCCTGAAAGTCGACCACCGGCCCTGAGTCGACCGCCGGCACCAGCCAGCGGTCGACACCGCACCCCTCCGGACGGCCACCGGCGCCCGACGGCTGCCCGGAGGGGTGCGGAGGCGGTCAGCCGAGCAGGTGGGGGCGGACCTCGTCGGCGACGGCGTCGCCGTACGCCTCGGCGAGACGCTTGACGAAGGCGTCCCGGCGGATCTCGTACTCCTGCGCCCCGTGGTTCTCCAGCACCAGCGCCGCCGAGAGGCAGCCGACCTGGGCGGCCCGCTCCAGGGTCAGACCCCAGGAGAGTCCGGCGAAGAATCCACCCCGGAAGCCGTCGCCGACCCCGGTCGGGTCGATCTCAGGGACGTCCCGAACGGCCGGTACGTGGATGCGCGGAACGTCCCGCCCCTCGATTTCCACGCCGCCCTTGCCGAGCGTGGTGACCCGGATGGTCACCCGGTCGAGCAGCTGGGCGTCGGTCAGGCCGGCCTTGCTCTGCAGCAGCGACTTCTCGTACTCGTTGGTGAGCAGGTAGGTGGCGCCGTCGATCAGGCCGGCGACGTCGCTGCCCTCCATCCGGGCGAGCTGCTGGGACGGGTCGGCGGCGAAGTGGTAGCCCCGCTCCCGGCACTCGGCCGAGTGGCGCAGCATCGCCTCGGGGTCGTTGGCTCCGACCAGCACCAGGTCGAGACGGCCGACCCGCTTCGCGACCGGGGCCAGCTCGATGTTGCGGGCCTCGCTCATCGCCCCGGCGTAGAAGGAGGCGATCTGGCACATGTCGGTGTCGGTGGTGCAGACGAACCGGGCGGTGTGCGCGACCTCGCTGACGTGCACCGAGTCGCAGTCGACCCCGTGCCGCTCCAGCCAGGAGCGGTAGTCGGCGAAGTCGGCGCCGACCGCGCCGACCAGCACCGGGGTCAATCCGAGCTGGGCCATCCCGAAGGCGATGTTCGCGGCCACGCCGCCGCGCCGGACGATGAGGTCGTCGATGAGGAAGGACAGCGAGACCTTGTCCAACTGGTCGGCGATGAGCTGGTCGGCGAACCGCCCGGGGAAGCTCATCAGGTGGTCGGTCGCGATCGAGCCGGTCACGGCGATCTTCATGTCAACCCTCGCGGTCGGGGAGCAGAGCGCCGGTCAGCCTACCGGCCCGGCCATCTTCGCACCGGCCGGCCGGTCGGGACATGGCCCTTCGAGCGGCGCTCGAGAGCACGGGCGACAGCACGGGGGTGGAGGGGTGTCGGCCCGGGTGGTAGGAGGGGTCCCCTGCAGTACGGAAATCATCTGCAAGGGGCCCCTGCTACCACCAAAAGGGGGCGGGGCGCAGCGGATGACGGGCGGTACGAGAAACGGCGGGGCCGCCCCCGGTGAGGGGCGGCCCCGCCGTCGGGCCCGGGTGGGACTCAGCTGAACGAGTCGCCGCAGGCGCAGGAGCTGCCCGCGTTCGGGTTGTCGATGGTGAAGCCCTGGGCGTCGATCCGGTCGGCGAAGTCGATGGTGGCGCCGGTCAGGTAGGGGGCGCTCATCCGGTCGACGACGACCTCGACACCACCGAAGTCACTGACGATGTCCCCGTCGAGGGAACGCTCGTCGAAGAAGAGCTGGTACCGCAGGCCGGAGCAGCCGCCCGGCTGCACCGCGACCCGGAGCCGAAGGTCGTCGCGGTCCTCCTGCTCGATCAGGGCCTTGACCTTCTGCGCCGCGACGTCGGTGAGGACGACGGTCGTGGGGGCCTTGGCCTCGGTCGAGTCGGTCTGCGCTGGCGTGGTCACGTGGAATTCTCCCTGCGCGTCGGTGTGGTCTCTCCTGGCCAACGTCCTCGCCGGTCCAGTGATTCCCACTGTGGTCCAGGTCTGATTGTAGGCCGCCCCGGGGCGGGACGGCCCGGTCGGCGGGTCAGCGGCTCCACTGCCGGGCCAGCCGGGCACCCAGCGCCCGCAGTCCCTCGGCCGGGCGACTCATGGCCGCCTCGACCCCACCATGCTCCTCCCCACCGAAGTGTTCCACCAGGCTGTACGTGTCGGTCACCCCGGCCGAGGCGGCCTCGCGCCGGCCGGTGCTGACCCGACCGGCCACCACCACGCAGGGCACGCCCCGGTCCCGGGCCGCGCCGGCCACCCCGGCGACCACCTTGCCGCGCAGCGACTGGTGGTCGAACGAGCCCTCCCCGGTGATCACCAGGTCCACCGCGTCGAGCGCGGCGTCCAGGCCGATCGCCCCGGTGACCAGCCCGATGCCGGACTCGCACCGGCCGCCGAGGGCGAGGACCGCCGCGCCGAGTCCGCCGGCCGCGCCGCCGCCGGGCAGCGCGCCGAGCCCCGCCGGGCACCCCGGCAGGTCCTTCTCCAGTACGCCCGCGAACCGCTCCAACGCCGCGTCGAGCAGCAGCACGTCCTCGCGGGTGGCGCCCTTCTGCGGACCGTAGACGTTGCTCGCCCCGTGCAGCCCGAGCAGCGGGTTGTCCACGTCGGTGGCGGCGACCAGGGTGGCGTCGCGCAGTCGGGGCGTCCCGTCCAGGCCGGCCACGGCGGCCAGCGCCGCCCCGCCGTACGGCAGGGCGCGGCCGGTGTCGTCGAGCGGGGTCGCGCCCAGCGCGGCGAACATCCCGGCGCCGGCGTCGTTGGTGCCGGAGCCGCCCAGCCCGATCACCACGGTCCGCGCGCCGTGCTCCACCGCGGCGGTGACCAGCAGCCCCAGCCCGTACGACGTGGTGGTCTTCGGATCGCGCTCGGCGGCGGCGAGCAGGTGCAGACCGCACGCCTGGGCGCTCTCGAGGTACGCGGTCCCGTCGTCGGTGAGCAGGATCTCCCCCGCCGTCGGGCGGCCCAGCGGGTCGACCGTCGGTACGGGCACCCGCCGGCCGCCGAGCGCGTCGGCGAGGACCGCGACGAAACCGGGCCCACCGTCGGCGAGGGGACGGATGAGGAGTTCGTCACCTTCGGCGACCTCGCGCCAGCCGGCGGCCACCGCGTGGGCCACCTCCTGCGCCGGGAGGGTGCCGGCGAACTTGTCCGGACAGAGCAGCACACGCATGCCCAGCAGTGTGGCAGCCCACATCCGTCGAGGCTGCGCCGTGGCCACGCTGTGGGACCATGGGGGCGTGACTTCGACCTGGGTGGAACCCTCCAACACCGCGACGGCGCTGCTCCTTCTCGGCCGGGGCAGCGATCCCGCCACCGAGCGTGGCGTGGAGTGTCCGGGTGACCTGCCGGCACCGAGCGACCCCGACCTGGTGGCCCGCGCGGCGGCAGCCAAGGCGGAGCTGGGCGACCGGGTCTTCGTGCTGGGTCACCACTACCAGCGCGACGAGGTGATCCAGTTCGCCGACGTCACCGGCGACTCGTTCAAGCTGGCCCGCGAGGCGGCGGCCCGCCCGGACGCCGAATACATCGTCTTCTGCGGTGTGCACTTCATGGCCGAGAGCGCCGACATCCTCACCTCGGACGCGCAGAAGGTGATCCTGCCCGACCTGGCCGCCGGCTGCTCGATGGCCGACATGGCGGTGCTCTCGCAGGTGGAGACCGCCTGGGACGTACTGACCGAGCTGGGCGTCGCCGCCGACACCGTCCCGGTGACGTACATGAACTCCTCGGCGGACATCAAGGGCTTCGTCGGCCGCAACGGCGGGGTGGTGTGCACCTCGTCGAACGCCAAGCGGGCCCTGGACTGGGCGTACCAGCAGGGCTCGAAGGTGCTCTTCCTGCCCGACCAGCACCTCGGCCGCAACACGGCCGTGCTGGAGATGGGCTTCTCGCTGGACGACTGCGTCCTCTACGACCCGCACAAGCCGAACGGCGGGCTCACCCCGGAGCAGCTGCGGGACGCGCGGATGATCCTGTGGCGGGGGCACTGCTCGGTGCACGGCCGGTTCACCCTGGACAGCGTCAACGACGTACGTGAGCGGGTGCCGGGGGTCAACGTGCTGGTCCACCCGGAGTGCCGGCACGAGGTGGTCACCGCCGCCGACCAGGTGGGCTCCACCGAGTACATCATCAAGACCATCGAGGCGGCCCCGGCCGGCTCGGCCTGGGCGGTCGGCACCGAACTGAACCTGGTCCGCCGGCTCGCGCTGGCCCACCCGGACAAGCAGATCATGTTCCTCGACAAGGCGGTCTGCTACTGCTCGACGATGAACCGCATCGACCTGCCGCACCTGGTGTGGGCGCTGGAGGAGCTGGTCGCCGGCCGGGTGGTCAACCAGATCACCGTCGATGCGGACACCGCCCACCACGCCCGGGTGGCACTGGACCAGATGCTGGCCCTCCCCGGGGCCTGACGACCGCCGGTGACGTGTGGGGTGCGGAAACGTACCCCCGTCACCCTTTCACGGCATGCGATGCGGTCTGCCCGAGTCATTCTCGTCACCGAGGGCTATGCTGCCCGAGCGACGACTGAGCGAGCCGTTTACCACCGGCCGCAGTCCGGGTAGCGACGAGTCGCCGGCCCCTCAATCACCCCACACGGCAGCACCGACGCGCTGGAGGTTGCGTTGACCAACGACGTCCTGGTCGTACATGGAGGAACTCCGCTGGAAGGGCGGATCCGCGTGCGCGGCGCGAAGAACCTGGTCTCCAAGGCGATGGTCGCCGCCCTGCTCGGCGACAGCCCGAGCCGACTCTTCGACGTACCGAAGATCCGGGACGTCGAGGTGGTCCGGGGCCTGCTCGGCCTGCACGGTGTGAAGGTCAGCGACGGCCAGGAGGATGGCGAGCTGGTCTTCGACCCGGCGAACGTGGAGAGCGCGAGCACCGACCAGATCAACGTGCACGCCGGGTCGAGCCGGATCCCGATCCTGTTCTGCGGCCCGCTGCTGCACCGCCTCGGTCACGCGTTCATCCCCGACCTGGGCGGCTGCCACATCGGCCCCCGGCCGATCGACTTCCACCTCCAGGCGCTGCGCGAGTTCGGCGCGACGGTCGACAAGACCCCGGAGGGGCTGCACCTGTCCGCGCCGAACGGGCTGCACGGCACCAAGTTCGCGCTGCCGTACCCGAGCGTGGGCGCGACCGAGCAGGTGCTGCTGACCGCGGTGATGGCCGAGGGCGTCACCGAGCTGCGCAACGCGGCGGTGGAGCCGGAGATCATCGACCTGATCTGCGTCCTCCAGAAGATGGGCGCGATCATCAAGGTGCACACCGACCGGGTGATCGAGATCCAGGGCGTGCCGAAACTGCACGGCTACACCCACCGGCCGATCCCGGACCGGATCGAGGCGGCGAGCTGGGCGGCAGCGGCGCTGGCCACCCGGGGTCACGTCGAGGTGCTCGGCGCGCAGCAGGCCGACATGATGACCTTCCTGAACGTGTTCCGCTCGGTCGGCGGCGAGTACGAGGTGACCGACACCCGTCCGCCCCGGTTGGGTGACCTCGGTCAGGAGGGCGGCATCCGGTTCTGGCACCCGGGCGGCGAGCTGCACGCCACCGCGCTGGAGACCGACGTGCACCCCGGTTTCATGACCGACTGGCAGCAGCCGCTGGTCGTCGCGCTGACCCAGGCCCGGGGCCTGTCGATCGTCCACGAGACGGTCTACGAGCAGCGGCTCGGCTACACCGAGGCGCTCAACGCGATGGGTGCCAACATCCAGGTGTACCGGGACTGCCTGGGCGGCACCCCGTGCCGTTTCGGCCGGCGCAACTTCAAGCACTCGGCGGTGATCGCCGGGCCGAGCAAGCTGCACGCCGCCGACCTGGTCATCCCGGACCTGCGGGCCGGGTTCAGCCACCTGATCGCCGCGCTCGCCGCCGAGGGCACCTCCCGGGTGTACGGCGTCGACCTGATCAACCGGGGCTACGAGGACTTCGAGGCGAAGCTCGCCGACCTCGGCGCGCACGTCGAACGCCCCTGACACCGCGCCGTACCGTCCCACGCGGACGTAACCTGCCTCACCCGACCGGCGGCCGGTGCACCGTGATGTGCACCGGCCGCCGACGGTTGGCTACCCTTCACCACGTGCCCTCGCTGTTTCGCCGCAAATCCGCCGCCGTCGCCGACGAGGCCGTCACCGAGGTGACGGCGGACGAGACGTCCGCGTCCACCCGATCCCGGGGCTACACCCCGGCGAAGGGACGCGAGACGCCGAAGCGCCCCACGGCCAACCGCCGGGTCGCCGTCGTCACCAAGCCGTTGAGCAAGGAGGAGGCCAAGGAGCGGCGTCGCCGACTGCGGGCCGAAGCGGCGGCGGAGTTCCGCCGCGAGGGCGGCCCACGGGACCGGGGACCGGAGCGGGTGCTGGCCCGTAACGTCGTCGACTCCCGGCGTACCGTCGGCACCTGGTTCTTCGGCGGCGCGCTGGTCGTGCTGATCGGCTCGTCGGCGGCGATGCCGCCGACCGTGCGCCTGGTGTCGAACCTGCTCTGGGCGGCGCTGGCGATCGGTGTGGTGATCGACTCGATCCTGATCAGCCGCAAGATCAAGAAGCTGGTCCGCGAGCGCTTCCCGAACAGCGGCGAGCGGATGGGCTCGCTCTACCTCTACGCGATCATGCGCTCGATCACGTTCCGCAAGATGCGCGCCCCGGCTCCCCGGGTCAACCTCGGCGATCCGGTCTGACGTCCTTCCCAGGTGGTTGCAGGGGTCCCCTCCTCACCAAAATGCGGTAACAGGGGACCCCTGCAACCACCAAACGCGCCCGCGCACCCCGCTCAGACCGGCTGTCCGGTGCGGTAGAGGCGGGTCACGACGTCCTCGATGTCCGGCTCGACGATCGAGATGTCGCGGAGCGTGGCGAGCCCGGCCAGCCCGGCGACCACCTCGGCCACGCCCGCCGACTCCAGCGCGAAGACCAGCCGGTGCCCGTCCGCCTCCACCCGCTGCAACGGCGCGCCGGGCAGCGTCGGCGGCTCGGGCAGAGCGACGTCCAGTTCGGCGACCACCAGCCGGCGGGAGCCGTACCGGCTGTGCAGGGCGGCGATCGAACCGTCGTGCACCACCCGGCCGTGGTCGATCACCACGAGACGCTGGCAGAGCCGCTCGATGTCGGCCAGGTCGTGCGTGGTCAGCACCAGGGTGGTGTCCCCGGCGCGGCCCAGCTCGGCGAGGAAACCCCGGACGGCCTGCCTGCTCACCACGTCCAGCCCGATGGTCGGCTCGTCGAGGAAGAGCACCTGCGGACCGTGCAGCAGGGCGGCGGTCAGCTCCCCGCGCATCCGCTGGCCGAGCGAGAGCTGGCGGACCGGGGTGTCCAGGAAGGCGTCCAGGTCGAGCAGGTCCCGGCAACGACGCAGCCGGGCGGCGTGCGCGGCGGTCGGCACCCGGTAGACGTGCCGCAGCAGGTCGAACGAGTCACGCAGGGGCAGATCCCACCAGAGCTGGGACCGCTGCCCGAACACCACGCCGATGCCCAGCGCCAGCCGGGTCCGCCGGGCGACCGGCTCCAGACCGCAGACGCGCACCTCACCTGCGGTGGGGGTGAGCACACCGGTGAGCATCTTCAGCGTGGTGGACTTGCCGGCCCCGTTCGGGCCGATGTAGCCGAGCATCTCGCCCCGTTCCACCCGCAGGTCCACGCCGTCGACGGCGGTGACGACCCGCTTGTGCCGACGCAGCCGCCCGGCCCGGACCCGTACGGTGAACTCCTTGCGCAGCGCGCGCGCCTCGATGACGGTTCCGCTCATGACGTGCCTTCCGTGGAAACCCTCGGGTTTAGCCGTGGGGAGGAAACGGAACCCCTGCGGAGCGGGCCAGAGGTGGCCCATCCGCCGCGAAGGCGGGTGGGCGTCTGGTCAGACGTTGCGCTGGTTTTCGACATACCTGTTGACCGCTTCCTGGGTCGCGCCGCCGGTTGTGGCGACGAAGTAGGAGTTCGTCCACAGGGTTGGCATGCGGGACTTGAGGTGCGGGAATTCCTGGCGGAGCAGCCGTGACGAGCGGCCTTTGATCTGTTTGACCAGGCGGTGGATGCCGTACTGCGGGTCGACGACCACGCGCAGGTGCACCTGGTCGGCCATCGTCTCGATCGCCTCGATCGGGGCGTTCCGCTCGGCGCACACCTCTCGGATGATCTCTTTGAGTCGGTCGTCCACCTCGCCGTCGATGACCTTGCGGCGGTATTTCGGACACCAGACGACGTGGTAGTGACAGCGGTACACGACGTTGTTGTTCGACCTGACCTCATCCACGCCGGGACTATATAGCCTCGTGCTGTGTAGTACCCGGTGTGTCCGAGACGGTGCGTTACACCTACCGCCTGCGGCCCGGCCGCCAGGCTGAGGGCGCACTGCTGGCCGAGTGGGGCCGGTGCCGGTGGCTGTGGAACGAGGCCATCCACCAGCAGCGGACCGGCCGCAAACCGACGTTCGGGAAGCTGTCGAAGCTGCTGACCGAGGCCCGTGGCCGAAACGCCTGGCTGCGTGACGGTTCGCAGGTCGCCCAGCAGCAGACGTTGCGCACGTACGCGACCGCCGCTGAACCACTCTTTCAAGGTCAAGGGCCGAGGCCGTCCGAAGGCCAAACGCAAGAAGGACGCCCTGCCGAGTCTGGAGTACACCACCCGTGGCTTCCGGATCACCGACGGGCGGTTGTGCCTGCCCGGCAAGGTCACCGTCCCGGTCGTCTGGTCTCGCGACCTGCCCTCGGACCCGACAAGCGTACGCGTCTACCGCGACAGCCTCGGCCACTGGTACGCCTCGTTCGTCGTGCGTCGCGACCAAGCCGAGACGCCCAAAGCGGACCTGCCCGGTATCGGCGTGGACTGGGGCGTCAAGACCACCGCCACCACCACGAATCCCGTGTTCGACCTGCCGCACCTCGGGCACCGCAAGCGGTGCGCCGCAGAGCTGGCCAAGGCCCAGCGAGCGATCGGCGCCTGCAAGCGAGAACTTGTCGAGCGTGGTACGCGGGCGGGCCGGAAGGTGGTGCTGGTGCCGCCCGCCTACACCACGATGACCTGCTCCGCGTGCGGTGAGAGAGCCAATCTCCGCCTCGGACTGGGCGTACGCATCTTCGAGTGCGCGGCATGCGGACACACCGCATGCCGCGACCGAAACGCCGCGAGGACGATCCTCGCCACGGCTGAACGCCGCCGTGCCAGCGCTGACGACGTGAGACATCTGATCGCCTCCTTCCGCGACGGTGGATCAGGTGCTGTCCGAGCTGGGAATCCCGAGCCCGGCCCGGGAGGGAAATCCCCCGGATGTATCCGTGGGGATCGTTAAGACCCCGTACTCCGGTAGTGTCGGACGCCGGTCCGCCAGGCCGTGGCGGCGATCGCGGCGGCGACCACCGCGACGCCCGGCGAGGCCCAGCCCACCCAGGCCGGCAGGCCGAGCGGGTCGTCCCGGCCGAGCAGCACCAGCGCCGGGTGGTAACTCACGAAGGCGAAGCCGAGACCGTACGCGAAGACCGCGCGGAACCAGCCGCCGAAGACCGTGATCGGGTACGAGGTGAAGTCCCGCCCGCCGTACGTGACCGAGTTGGCCAGCTGCCCCGACTCGACCCAGTAGAACGACACGGTCGCGGTGGCCACGAAGATCGACCCGAAGAAGACCACCCCGGCCAGCGGGGCGAGGACCACCAGCACCGCCCGGGCCGGGGTCCACTCGATCCCGGCCGTGCCGACCGCCACCACCAGCACGGTCAGCCCGAAGAGCACCCGGGAGACCTTGCGCAGCGGCAGGTCCATCAGCAGCAGTTGCGGCAGCGCGCCGAGCGGACGCAGCAGCACCGTGTCGAACAGGCCGGTGCGCACGTACCCGGGCAGCCGTTCGATGTTGCCGACCAGCAGGTCGGCGGTGGCGAAGGAGCAGGCGGAGAGGGCGACCATCACGAAGGTCTCGCGCAGGGTGAAGCCACCCAGTTCCCGGGTCACGCCGAAGAGGACGAAGACGGTGAGCACGTCGAAGACGGTCGCCCCGACGTTACCGAGCAGGTCCACGGTGAACGACACCCGGTACGCGGTCTGTGACCTCGCCTGCGCGCCGAGCAGCGCCCGGTACGCGCGCAGCGTCGTCCCGGCCGGGTCAGCCACCCTGCACCACCAGCCGGCGCTCGGCTCGGCGCTGCACCAGCCAGCAGGCCGCCAGGATCAGCACCGCCCAGACCACCTGTATCCCCACCAGGGCGGACGCGGTCAGCGGCGGGTCGACCTCGACCAGCACGTCGAGCGGGGTCTGGAAGAGACTCGGGAACGGGGTGACGATCCACAACGTCTGGTGGAGCCCCTCCGGCAGGAAGCGCAGCGGGAAGTAGAGCCCGGCCAGCAGACCCGAGCCGAGGGTCCAGAGGATCATCGCGCCCCGGACGTCCTGCAACCAGTAGGCGGTGCTGTTGACCAGGTACCGGCAGCCGAAGCAGACCACCACGGCCAGTAGCACCGACAGCGGGAACAGCAACGCGGTGGACCAGCGGGTCGGCAGGTAGACGTCGAAGAAGAGCGGGCCGACCAGCACCGGGGGCAGCAGGCGGGCCAGCACCGCGTACCCGGCGCGGCCCAGGTCGGCGGCGAGGTGACTGGTCACCGGATCGACCGGGCGGAGCAGGTCGCTGACCACGTCACCGGTGCGGATCCGGTCGGCCAGTTCGGTCCAGCCCCAGAGCAGGACCACGGTGAGCAGCCCCTGCCCCATCCAGACGAAGGTGGCGAGCCGGGCCGGGTCGTAACCGGCGACCGAGCCGGCCTGCCGGGCCACGGCGAGCAGAAGGTAGCAGCGGAGGAAGCCGAAGACGGTGTTGGTGACCGCGCCGGCCACCGCGGCCTGTCGATAGGTGGAGTAGCGCCGAAAGCCTGATCCGACTATCGCAGCAAATGTCCGAAACCATAGGATAACGTTTGAGTGCCGGGCCGGTCCCACAGTGGCGGTGACGGAGCCCACGCCGTTACCCTCCTTCCGCAGCCACGCAGTGCCGGACCGGGCGACTCTACCGACACGCCCGGGCTGCCAGCGCGACAATTTCCGACGAGGTGACACCGCCGTGAGCGACCGACGCGATCCGGCTCCCCGGGCGCGGCGCGCGGGCGGGCGGAAGGTCACCGGATGAGCGGATACGACCGCTGGCGCGACCCGGCCGAACCCTCCTGGATGGTCGAGCCGACCAGGGAGTGGCACCCCCAGTTCCCGGGGCAGCGCTACCCCGGTGACATCGGCATCCAGCAGGTCCCGTTCCGCGGCGACCGGAACCGGGGCACCGCCACCGGCCGGGCCGAGGTCGTCCCGCTGGTGCCGCTCGACCAGGACGGCCGGTACCGGCGCCCGCCGCTCTGGGACGATCACGGCGATCCCGACGGGCAGGGCTGGCACGGCCGGCGGGACGAGCACCGGGTCGACGACCCGTACGCCCGGCCGCCCGCCGGATGGCCACCGCCGCCGGAGCGCCACCCGGCGGAGCCGCCCGCGAACAGGGGGTGGCGGACCGACCCGCCGGCCGACCCGCCCCGTGCCGACGTCCGGCACCAGTCACCCGGCTGGACGGTCGACCGCGAGCGGCCCCGGGAACCGGACCGCACCGTCGGCTGGCACGGCGACCGCCCGCACCACGGTCCCGACGGGTGGGCGACGTCGGCCCGCGACGTCCGGCCACACCCACCGGTCTCCCCCGCGCCCCGCCACGAGCCGGGTTGGCTGCCGGAGCCCGGAGAACATCCCCCGTACGGCGCGCGCCGGCACGACGCGTCCGACCACCTCGTGCCCGGGTACGACCGTCCGGACGGCGGGGCGGACGGCCACCGGGACGGCGGGAACGCACGCCGCGCCCCGGAGCGGGGGGCCTTCCGACCGTCGGTCGACCCGCCCGAACCGCCGGCGGGCACCACCTCCGCATGGCCCGACCGTCCGGCCAGCGGACCGGACCGGCGATGGTCCGGTGAACGGGACGGGAGCCGCGCCCACCAGCAACGCTCCCCGGAGGACGGTCACGCCCGTCCGCAGTGGTCCCGGGACGACACGCGGGCCTACCCGCGACAGCCCGCCGGCCGGGACGAACCGTCGGCGCGTCCACCGTGGTCGGCCGGTCGACCCGAACCCGCACCCCGTACCCCGGACTGGCCCCGGGGGGACGACGAGACCACCCAGGCGTGGTCGTACCCGGGACGGCCGGGCGTTCCCGAAGCCGCCCGGTCGCAGCCGCAGGACGCCCCCGGGCACACCCGACCGGGAGACGTGCCGGAGGACGCCCGCCCGTGGAGCGCGCCGGAGGCCGCCCACCCGCCGTCCCGGACCGCCCCGGAGGACGCGTCACGGCCGTGGATCGCTCCGGACGACACCGGGTCCCGAGGGTGGGGCACCCGGCCGGCGGAGCCGACCCCGACACACCGGGAGTGGTCCCCGGAGGTCGAGGACACCGCGCGCATCGTCTCGGCCCGGTCGGCGGCTCAGGACGAGAAGCGCGTGCCCGACGAGGACCGCCTGACGGCGGAGGATCTGCGCCCGGTCACCTCGCCACCGGTGGCACCACCCGCCACCACGCCGACCGTGCCGCCGGCGCCCTCCCCGGTCTCCGACGAGGCCCCGCCACCGGTGGCGGGGTCCGCCGCCGCCGTACCGGTCCACGGTGGACCCCCGTTCCCGCCGGCCGCCGCTCCGCCCCTCGGTGGGCTCCGCCTGGAGTTCCTGCCCTCCCCTGGCGCCGGACGCGCCACCGGCCCGGCGCCGGAGGACGACCACCACGAGCCGGAGCCGGCCCGTCCGACGTCGGTGGCGGAGGGCACCAGCCACGCCGAGGCGGTGCCCGGTCATGACCGCCCCGCGCCGGACACCGGGGACGTCGTCCCCGGGACGCCGACCGACCAGACCACCGACGCACCGGACGGCCGGGTCGACGTGGACGCACCGGACGGCCGGGTCGACGCCGACGCACCGGACGGCGGAGTCGACGCACCGGACGGCCGGGCCGACGCCGACGTTTCCGAGCGCACCGGCTCCGGCGTGCCGCCGGACGACGCCCGCCCGGAGGACGACACCGCGGAGGCGACGGACGACCGCCCCGGCACGCCGGGTCCGGCCACCGCCACCGACGAGCCGATGCCGGAAACGGCGGTGGTGGAGCCGACGACCGACACCGTCGACACCCGACCCGAGCCGGATCGACCCGAGCCCGTCGGGACCGCCGGGCTGGCGACGCCGGACGGTGACACCGACGGAGCCATCCGGGACGTTCCCGACGCCGGACCGGACGACGGCGGCGACACCGGACACGAGTTCACCCGGAGCCTCGGCCACGAACGAGGGCCGGACGGCGTTTCAGCCCAGCCCCGCCAGATCGCTGACCGTGAGCCGTCGGACGGACCGCGTCAGGCCGCCGGCCACGGCCACGTCGACCCGACCGGCACGCCGGACGATGGCGCGGTCGCCCCTGCTGCGCCGGAGCCGGCCGGCGCGGCCGCACCGGTCGCCTACGCGGCTGACGGCGTCGGGCCCGTGCCACCGGTCGCGCCGGTGTCCGCCCCTCCGGCTCCGCCCACGCTGATCTCCGACCCTTCGGATCCGGTCGTGCCGGACTCCGCCGGGCCGGCTCCCGCCCCACCGACGGACGACGCACCCGTGTCGGCCCCACCGGCGGACGACGCACCCGTGTCGGCCCCACCGGCGGGTGACGCGCCCGTGTCGGCCCCACCGGTTCACCCCGACCAACCGGTGACCGGTACCGAGCCGACCGGAGACCTCGACGAGGCGGCAGCGGTGCCAGTGGAGTCTTCCGGGGCGGCGACGTCGGCGCCCACCGAGGAGGCGACCCCGGAGCCGCAGCCAGAGGCCGCTGCCGACGCGTCGACACCGGACGAAGCGGAACCCGAGGCGTCCACGGAGGACTCTCCGCCTCCGGCGACCGCGACGGCAGTCCCGGTCTCGTCCCCCGGGATGCCGGTGTCCGGCGACCGGGCGACGGACCAGGCCGTCGAGGATCGGCCGGTCGGAGTGGCGCAGGCGCCCACCGGCTGGAGTGCTCCGGCGGTCACGCCGTCCCACCCGGTTCCACCGTCCGGCGGTCCGGTGCCGACGTCGGCTGCCCCGCCCCCGTCGGACCCGTCGCGGCCGGACACGTCGCCGTCGGCACCTCCGGTCGCGGCCGAGTTGCAGGGGGCCGACGCCTGGTTCCGTCCGAAGCAGCCGGTGCGCCCCACGTCCCCGTCGGTGCCCGAGCCGGACGGGCGGGGCCCGGTGCCCGGTCCCCAGCCGGTTTCCGCGCCACCGGCACGACCCGTCTCCCCGGCACCGGGGCGACCCATCTCGGCACCGACCGCGCAACCTGACTCGGCACCGCCCGCGCGACCCGTCTCCGGACCGCCGCACCGACCGGTCTCCGCGCCGTCCGGCCAGTCCCTGTTCACGCCGTCCCCGGGACGGGTGTGGGGCGGCGACGGCCCGGCACCGGGGTGGACGAGCCCGTCCCGGTCCGATCCGGAGAAGTGGCTGGCCGGACGCCGCTGGCGGCTCCACCCGGAGACGCTGCGGGAGGTGGTGGACGCGCCGGACGCCCTCCGGGAGGCCCGGCACGGCCTGACCGAGAAGCTGGACCACGTCGCCGACGACCGGTCACGCGCCCGGCTGCTCAGCCTCCGGGCGGTGGCCAACCGGCTGTTGGGTGACCTCGACGACGCGCTCGACGACGGCCGGCTCGCGCTGACCCACGCGGAAGCCACCGGCGAACTGCGGCGCACCGCGCTGGTGCGGGCCCGGCTGGCCCGGGTGCTCCAGTGGCGGGGCGAGTATGCCGAGGCCGACCGCCTTCTCACCGAGGCGAACTCCCCGGAGCTGCCCGACCGCCTCCGGGCCACCCTGCACGAGCACCTCGCCCGCTCCTGCTACGAGCAGGGCCGGCACGTCGAGGCCTGCCAGCACTTCGAGCGGGCGCTGGACCTGCGTCGGGGCGAGGATCGTGAGCTGATCGCGCGCACCGGGGTGGCGCTGGACGCGGTCCTCGCGAAGGCCGCCGCGGAGGGTTTCGGGCCGCTGCCCCGGGCCCGCGAGGAGATCCTCCGCACGCACCGGCCGCCGGTGCCGACCCTGGACGAGGAGCGGCA
The DNA here is from genome assembly GCF_014680085.1 of Micromonospora sagamiensis. Taxonomy (NCBI): domain Bacteria; kingdom Bacillati; phylum Actinomycetota; class Actinomycetes; order Micromonosporales; family Micromonosporaceae; genus Micromonospora; species Micromonospora sagamiensis. Next base: position 995,611 of record NZ_AP023438.1, read on the forward strand.
GCTCTGGGGGTACGCCGACGTCGAGGGCGAGCTGGTCGTCGCCGCCGGGTACGCCGAGGTGCAGCCGTTCCGCGAGGGGGTCGCCTGGGTACGCCGTCCGGACGTCGACGGCTGGGAGCTGATCGACGACACCGGGACGACCCTGATCGACCCGTCCTACCTCGCCGTCCGCTCCTTCTCCGACGGCCTGGCCTGGGTGTCCCGGGACGGCTCCAGCGGCTGGCAGGCGGTCGACACCGCCGACCGGGTGGTCGTCCCGTCGCGCTTCGACGACGTGCGGCCGTTCCGGCGCGGGGTCGCGGCGGTCCGGGTCGACGGCGCCTGGGGCGCGGTCGACCGGTCCGGGCGGATGGTCGTGCCGCCGAGGTACGACGGCTTCACCACCCCGCTCGCCGACGGGCGGTACGTCGACGGCTTCACCGACGAGGGGCTGGCCGTGGTGGATCTGGGCGGCCGGCGCGGGGTGCTGGACCGGTCCGGCCGGACGGTCGTCGCACCGGAGCACACCGCGGTGGTCGTCCACCCGGTCGCCTTCCTGGTGCGGGACGCGGCCGGCCGGTGGGGCGCGCTGGACCGGCGGGGCGAGCCGCTGATCGAGCCGGCACACGGCAGCCGGGACCGCCTGACGGCGGACATCGACCACCTGCTGGCGGACACCGAACCGCTGCTCTGACCGGACCCGGCGCGCCGGGTCGGCCCGCCTGGCGGGGCCGGATCCGGGCTAGGGTCGGGGCATGAAATTCCGTCACCTGGGCCGTTCGGGCCTGATGGTCAGCGAAATCTCGTACGGCAACTGGATCACCCACGGGTCGCAGGTCGAGGAGGAGGCCGCGCTGGCCTGCGTCCGGGCCGCGCTCGACGTCGGCATCACCACCTTCGACACCGCCGACGTCTACGCCGCCACGCGTGCCGAGGAGGTCCTCGGGCGGGCGCTGCACGGCGAGCGCCGGGAGGGGCTGGAGATCTTCACCAAGGTCTTCTGGCCGACCGGGCCGGGACGCAACGACCGGGGGTTGTCCCGCAAGCACATCATGGAGTCGATCAACGGCTCGCTGCGCCGGCTGGGCACCGACTACGTGGACCTCTACCAGGCCCACCGGTACGACTACAGCACCCCGCTGGAGGAGACGATGGAGGCGTTCGCCGACATCGTCCACTCCGGCAAGGCGCACTACATCGGGGTCTCGGAGTGGAAGGCGTCGCAGATCCGCGAGGCCCACCAGCTCGCCCGTGAGCTGCGCATCCCCCTGGTCTCCAACCAGCCGCAGTACTCCATGCTGTGGCGGGTCATCGAGGCCGAGGTGATCCCCACCAGCGAGGAGCTGGGCGTCGGTCAGATCGTCTGGTCGCCGATGGCGCAGGGCGTCCTCTCCGGCAAGTACCTGCCGGGGCAGCCGCCGCCGGCCGGTTCCCGGGCCACCGACGAGAAGTCCGGCGCGGCGTTCGTGGCGAAGTTCCTCACCGACGAGGTGCTCACCGCCGTGCAGCGGCTCAGGCCGCTCGCCGAGCAGGCCGGGCTGAGCATGGCCCAGCTCGCGATCGCCTGGGTGCTCCAGAACCCCAACGTCTCGTCCGCGATCGTCGGCGCCTCCCGCCCGGAGCAGGTGCACGACAACGTCAAGGCCAGTGGCGTGAAGCTCGACGCGGACCTGCTCAAGGCCATCGACGAGATCGTCGGCCCGATCACCGAGCGGGACCCGGGCAAGACGGAGAGCCCGGCCCGGCGGCCCTGACCCGCCGGACCGGTCCGGGGCCCGTCGTCGTGGTACCGACACGGCCCCGGACCGGCCCTGGGGCGCGTGGGTCGCGGACCGGCGGCCGGTGACGGCCGCGAGCGGGCGGAACCGGCCGGGTCAGGACTCCCAGAACCGGATCAGGTCGAGCCCGTGCGCGTAGAGCGGCGCGGGCAGGCCGAGGACGTCGCCGACGGCGAAGACCGCGCCGAAGAACCACCCGGCGATCCGCGGGTTCCACAGCAGGGCGAAGAGCAGGATGAACCCGTACGGCGCGAACAGGTCGTACATCCGTCGCCACTGGGGGTTGAGCCACGGCTGGAGCATGTTGCCGCCGTCCAGCCCCGGCACCGGGAGCAGGTTGAGTGCGCTCGCGGTGACCTGGAGGAACGCCAGCAGCGCCAGGGCCGCCAGGAACTCCAGCGGGGCGGGGCCGGTCAGCCGCAGTGCCAGGATCAGCACCAGGGCGAACAGTACGTTGGTGGCCGGACCGGCGAGGCTGACCAGGGTGTGCCGCAGCCGGCCGGGGATCCGGTGCCGGTCCACCCAGACCGCGCCGCCGGGCAAACCGATGCCGCCGAGCAGCACCACCACCACCGGCAGCACGATCGACAGCAGGGGGTGGCTGTACTTCAACGGGTTGAGGGTCAGGTAGCCCCGGTGCGCCACGCTCCGGTCACCGGCCCGGAAGGCCACGACCGCGTGGGCGTACTCGTGCAGGCAGAGCGAGACCAGCCAGCCGGAGACGACGAACAGGAACACGTCCAACCGGACGTTGCCGACCCGGTGCCAGGTGAGCACGGCACTGGTGACGAAGAGCGCGACCAGGGCGAGGAAGACCGGACTGGGCCGGAACGCCGCCCGGGGCACGCCGAGCACCAGCGCCTCGCCCTCCGGGCGGTCGTACCCGGTCACTCGGCCGCGGGCGCGAGGCTCATCCGGTACTCGACCCGGTCGTCCTCGACCAGGTCGACCGCGGTGACACCGGACGAGGCGAGCTGCCGCCAGGTCTGCCCGATCCAGGACTCGGCGTCCGCCTGGCTGCTGAACGTCTCGGTGGGCCCGTCCACCGACTCGCCGTTCGCGCCCTCGTACCGCCAGCTCCACGGCATGCCGTGTCTCCCCTCGCTGATGCGTCCCGCCCGGGACGGCCGTTGCCAGCCTAGTCGGCGTACCGGCTCCGGGACATGGACGGCCGTCCCGCCCGGCGCCTAGCACCCCGCGCCGCGCGGCGCGGCGGTTTGCGGGTTCCCCGCCGCCACCGCCGTCGGCCGCGCCATGCTCGCCCGGGGCCGTCGGTGCGGACTGGAGGTGCGGTGGTGCGGGACGTGGCGGTGGCGCCGGTGGTCAGCGGCGTCGGGGTCGGCGGGCTGGCCGGCATGGTGTGGGAGAACGCCCGCCGGGACCCGGAGGCGGTGCAGTTCCTCCGCCCGGACCCGGACCACCGGGCCTGGCCGTCGGCGCAGCGGGTGAACGGCGACGCCGCGCCGGTGACCTGCCGGCAGTTCCGCGACGAGGTGACCGCCCTGGCGCGGGGGTTCGTGGCGGTCGGGGTGGCGGCCGGGGACCGGGTGGGACTGATGAGCCGGACCCGGTACGAGTGGACCCTGGTCGACTACGCCCTCTGGTCGATCGGCGCAGTGCCGGTGCCGGTGTACGAGACGTCGAGCCCGGACCAGGTGGCCTGGATCCTCGCCGACGCGGGAGCCGTGGCGTGCGTGGTGGAGACCCCCGGTCATGCCCGGACACTGGCCGGGATGCGATCCGACCTGCCGGCGCTGCGACGGGTCTGGCAGATCGACGCCGGCGCCCTGGTGGACCTGGTCGAGCGGGGGCACGCCGTCGACCCGGAGACCGTGACCGCCCGGCGGTGCGCGGTGGGCGGCGACGACGTCGCGACGATCATCTACACCAGCGGCACCACCGGCCGGCCCAAGGGCTGCGTGCTGACGCACCGCAACATCCTGCTCGACGTCGGCAACGCGACCGCCGTCCTGCCGGAGCTGTTCCGCCCGGAGGCGTCCACGGTGCTGTTCCTGCCCCTGGCGCACGCGTTCGCCCGGCTGGTCCAGCTCGGTGCGGTGCGGGCCCGCACGACGCTGGTGCACGTCGCCGACCCGACCGGGGTGGTCGACCAGCTCCAGCGGTTCCGTCCGACGTTCGTGCTGGCGGTGCCGAGGGTGTTCGAGAAGCTGCACGACCGGGTCCGGCAGCGGGCCGGCGACGGGCGGCGGGCCACGGTCCGGGGGTGGGCGACCGAGGCCGCGTACCGGGTCGCGGTGGCGTACAGCCGCCGCCTGGACACCGCCGCCGGCCCGGGGACGGCGCTGCGCCTGGCGCACCGGCTCTGCGACCTGGTCGCGTACCGGCGGGTGCGACGGGTGCTGGGGGGCCGGTGCCGGCTGGCATTCGTCGGCGGCGCGCCGCTGAGCGAGGGGATGGCGCACTTCTTCCGGGGAGCCGGGATCCTCCTGCTGGAGGGGTACGGGCTGACCGAGACCTCCCCCGCGCTGACGGTGAACCGCCCGTCGGCGCTGCGGATCGGCACGGTCGGCCAGCCCCTGCCCGGCGTCCGGCTGGCGATCGCCGGTGACGGTGAGGTCCTCGTCCAGGGCGACGTGGTGTTCCGGGGGTACTGGAACAACCCGGAGGCGACCCGGGAGACGTTCACCGCCGACGGGTGGCTGCGCACCGGTGATCTCGGCAGCCTCGACGCCGACGGCTACCTGCGGATCACCGGGCGGAAGAAGGAGATCATGGTCACCGCGTCCGGCAAGAACGTGGCACCCGCGCCGATCGAGGCCCGCGTCCGCGCGCACCCCCTGGTCAGCCAGTGCATGCTGGTCGGCGACGGGCGACCGTACGTGGCCGCGCTGATCACCGTCGACCCGCAGGAGTTCTCCCGGTGGCGGGACGCGCGCGGGCGGACGGGTGCCACGGTGGCCGAGCTGCGCGAGGACCCCGCGCTGCGCAGGGAGATCCAGACCGCGGTCGACCGGGCCAACCGGTCCGTCTCCCACGCGGAGGCGGTGAAGACCTTCCGGGTCCTGCCCCGCGATCTCACCGAGGCCGCCGGGGAGCTCACCCCCACCTCCAAGATCCGGCGGGACGTGGTACGCGAGCGGTATGCCGCCGACGTGGCCGCCCTCTACCCCGACCGCTGAGGTACGTCGCACCTGCGGGGTCGAAACGCGAACGGTGGCCTAAGGTACGGGCATGTCCGTAGACGGGTGCAACACGGTCCTGGTGCTCGGCGGTACCCGGTCCGGGAAGTCCGAGTTCGCCGAGTCGTTGGTGGCCGACGCGGCCATGGTCCGCTATGTGGCGACCGCAGCCGGCGCTGATCCCGACGACGCGGAGTGGGCGGCCCGCCTGGAGGCGCACCGCAGCCGACGCCCGGAGACCTGGACCACCGAGGAGACCGGCGACGACCCGCGCCGGCTGGCCGACGTGCTCGCCTCCGCGCAGCCGCACGAGACGCTGCTCGTGGACGACCTCGGTGGCTGGGTGACCGTGCTGCTCGACCCCGTCCACCAGCCGGCCGACGACACGGCCACCATCGCCGAACTGGCCGACGCGGTCCGGTCCTGCCCGGCGCGGCTGGTGCTGGTGAGCCCCGAGGTGGGGCTGTCGCTGGTGCCGACCACCCCGCTCGGGCGGGCCTTCACCGACGCGCTCGGGTCGGCCAACCGGGCCGTCGCCGACGCCTGCGACGCGGTGGCGCTGGTGGTCGCCGGCCAGCCCTGCTGGCTGAAGGCCGGCACCCCACCGACCACCACGTCCACGGCCGGCACGATCTCGCGGGACGCGCCCCGGGCGAGCGTCCCGGCGCAGGCCGGGCCGTCGGAGGCCGCCACCGGCCCGGACACCGGCGCCCCGGCGGCGGAACCCGACCTGCCCGACGTGCTCACCCCGCTCGTCCCGCCCACCGCGGAGCCGGCGGACGGGACGGCCTGGGCCGCGCCGACCATGGCACTGCCGATGATCGCCACCGGCCTGGTCATCCAGAACGGCATGGAGCTGCCCCTGCCGGACGAGTACGCCGGCCCGCAGGCCGTGGACCGCCTCGCCGCCCGGGACCTGCCGGGGGCGGGGCTGGGGGTGCTGGAGCGGGTGGTCGGCTTCGCCGCCGCCACCCAGGGCACGCCGAACCCGCAGCCGTGGGGGTCGGTCCGGGTGCTGCTGCTGCACGGCGACCACCAGGGCGGGGTCTCCGCCGGAACGCCCGCTGGCGAGTCGGCCCGACGGGCCGCGCAGGCCCGCACCGGCGTCGGGGTGCTGGCCCGCCTCGCCGCCGAGAACGGCGCGACCCTCCAGGTGGTGGACGCGCCCACCGCCGCGCCGATCGAGAACGGGCCGGCGCTGACCGCCGAGGCGGTCGAGTCGGCACTGCGGCACGGGTGGCGGCTCGCCGAGGAGGCCGCCGACGCGGGCGTACACCTGCTGGTGCTGGCCGCGTGCGGCGCCGGCACGGAGGCCGCGGCGGCGGCGGTGCTGGCCGCGACGGCCGGCGCGGAACCGCCGGCCGTGCTCGGCCGGGTGGTGCGCGACGGCACGGTCGACGACACCGCGTGGATGACCCGCTGCGCGACGGTCCGCGACGCCCTGCACCGGACCCGCCGCTCGTCCCGCGAGGCGAAGGCGGTCCTGGCCGAGCTGGGCGGCGGTGACATCGCGGTGGCCACCGGGATCCTGCTCGGCGCGACCGCCCGACGCCTGCCGGTGCTGCTGGACGGCCCGGTGGGCCTGGCGGCCGGCATGGTCAGCCGGGACCTGGCCGGGCAGGCGCGGCACTGGTGCCTGCTGCCCGACCACGGCGGGCACCCGGCCGTCCGGCTCGCCGCCGACGTGCTCGGTCTGGTTCCCCTGCTCGACCTGCGGCTCGACCTCGGTGAGGGGGCGAACGCCCTGGCCGCGCTGCCGCTGCTGCGCTCGGTGCTGGCGCTGGCCGCCGCGCTCCCCGCCCGCGACGACGACGCCGACCCCACCGGCGAGCCGGCCGACGACGAGGAGGCATCCGAGTTCGTCGAACCGGAGCCGGCCGGCCCCGGACCGGCCACCACCGGCTCGGACGACGAGGAGCGGGCGTACGTTCCCGGCCGGCATGCCGGCTGAGCCACCGACCACGCCCTGCTGCTCATCGCGCCCGAGCCGTCCGCTCCGGGTCGCCGCCGCGGTCCGCCGTGCCGGCTGAGTCCCGGCTCGGTGCCGGCCTGCGGCTGGCGGTCACCACGTTCACCACCGCGCCGGTGCGTCCCGGCCGGCTGGACCGGGCCACCGCCGGCACGGCGATGGCCGTCGCGCCGCTGGTCGGGGCGGCGCTCGGGGTGGTCCTGGGCGGGGTGCTGCTCGGCCTGTCCGTCGTGGCCCCTCCCCTGGTCGCCGCCGTGGTGACGGTCGGCTGCGGCGCGCTGCTCACCCGGGGCCTGCACCTGGACGGGCTGGCCGACACGGTCGACGCGCTCGGGTCGTACCGGCGGGGGCCCGCCGCGTTGGAGATCATGAAGAAGCCGGACGTGGGGCCGTTCGGGGTGGCCGCGCTGGTGCTCGTCCTCCTGGTGCAGAGCGCGGTGCTCGCGGAGCTGGCCGCCCGGTCGTGGCCGGCGGCCCTCGCGGCGGTGGTCACCGCGACGGCCGCCGGCCGGCTCGGGGTGACCGTCGCCTGTCGGCGCGGGGTCCCGGCGGCCCGTCCGGAAGGGCTCGGCGCGCTGGTGGCCGGCACGGTCGGGCCGGTCGCGGTGGCCGCCGGGGCGGTCGCCGTCGCGCTGCCGGCGCTCGCAGCGGTTCCGGGCCGCCCGTGGCAGGGGCCGCTCGCCGTCGCCGTCGCGCTCGCCGCCGTCCTTGCGCTCCTGCGCCATCTGGTACGCCGCCTCGGCGGGATCACCGGCGACGTGCTCGGCGCGAGCGTCGAGGTCGCCACGACCCTGGTCTACCTGGGAGTCGTGCTGTCCGGCTGAGAACGGCTCACCATGCCGGGTAGCGTTCTCCCCCGACAGCACCGGCGCGGCGATGGGGGACGAATTGCTCATCACGGACGACTTCCTGCCCGTTCCGGTCCCGGAGACACTGACCGCGACCTATCTGGTGCCGATGCGCGGGCTGCCGAGGGTGAGCCCACGGACGGCGGTGACAGCGCTGGCCGGACGGCTGGCCGAGCCGGCGTACGGGCTGGCCCGGCAGATGCTGGCGAGTCCGCTGATGAGCGTGGACACCCGGCCGATCGACGAGTTCCCCGCGCTCCCGCCGGACCTGCTGACCGCGTTCGGGGCGACCCGCGAGCAGTTGGGGCGGTTGGCCGAGGCGACGCACGTGGTGGTGGTCCGGGCCGAGTACCGGCCGGGATGGCCGCCGGCGCACGAGTGGGCGGCCCGGGCGGTGGCCGCCGCCGTCGCCGAGACCGTCGACGGGGACGTGGTGGACGTGTTCGGGTTGCAGTTCCTCGACCCGGCGACCGCGCTGCGTTCGCTCCCCGACGCCCAGGGCCGGGTGCGCCTGGTCGACTGGGTGCTGGTGCCGTACTCCTCGGACGCCGACGGGCTCTGGTTCACCACCAAGGGGCTGCGCCGGTTCGGGCTGCTGGAGTTGCAGACCCAGGGCGTCCCGGACCACCTGACCCGGGCCTGGGGGGCGGTGCTGACCGGGGTGGCCAGTCGGCTGCTGCGGACCTGGACCGACGGGCTGGCCGGCGAGGAGGTGCCGGCATTCGTCCAGCTGCCGGTGCTCACCACGGTCACCGGGCACGACATCGCGGTGGCGTACGGCAACCCGGAGCAGCACGGGGCGACCGCGCCGGTGCTGCTCCGACTGGAGCTGGACCCGGCGACGGACCCGGAGGCGGACTCGTTCCTCAGCCTGCACCCGCCGGCCGGGCATCCCGGGGCCCCCGGGCGGTACTTCGCCTCGGCGTGCGCCACGCTCTTCTCCGGCATTCAACCGGACGTGCGGTACGCCCGCCGGGGCGACGCCATGTCGAAGGCGGTGGCCACCGCCCGCGCCGCGCTGCCGGACGTCCGGGCCCGATACCGGGCCGGGGCGCTGCCGGCCGAGGCTCAGCTCGTGGTCAAGTACGGCCTGCCCGGCGACGACGGCCCGGAGTTCGTCTGGGCGGCGGTGACGTCCTGGGACACCCCGGAGCGGATCAGCGGCACCAGCGCCAGCGACGCCACGATCGACCCGGAGGTCCGCATCGGCACCCCGGTCGTGGTGGAGGCGACGGACGTCGTGGACTGGGCCCTGCTCGGCCCCACCGGGGTCATCGAGGGCGGCTGGACCCAGGCCGTCCTCGACTCCGGCGACCACCCCCGCTGACCCGCGGAGGGTGGTCGCCGGGCCGGTTCACCTGACGGAGGGGTCGACGAAGGGGGGCCGGGTGACGCGCATGCGGGCGCGGCGCCCCCGGACGTCGACCTCCACCTCGTCGCCGTCGGCCAGGCCGACCGCCGTGTCGAGCAGGGCCAGGGCGACACCCTGCTTGCGGGTGGGCGAGAAGGTGCCGCTGGTGACCGTGCCGACCTCGGCGTCACCGACCCGCACGACCATGCCGGGACGGGGGATCGCCCGGTCGACCGCCACCAGGCCACGCAGGGTACGCCGGGGGCCGGCGGCCTTCTCGGCGCGCAGCGCGTCCCGCCCCCAGAAGGCCGGCTTGTCCCAGCCGACCGCCCAGCCGCAGCGCGCCTGCACCGGGGTGATCTCCAGCGACAGGTCCTGCCCGTGCAGCGGGTACCCCATCTCGGTGCGCAGCGTGTCCCGGGCGGCCAGGCCGCAGGCCCGCAGCCCGAACTCGGCCCCGGCGGCGTGCAGGGCGTCCCAGACGGCAACCGCGTGCGCGGCGGGCACCACCAGCTCGTAGCCGAGTTCGCCGGTGTAGCCGGTGCGGCAGACGGTCAGTTCCACCCCGTCCAGGGTGGCGGTGGAGAAGCTCATGTAGTCGTGCCCGGTGGGCAGGCCGAGGGCGTCCAGCAGCGCGGCCGAGCGCGGCCCCTGCACGGCCAGCACGGCGTACGCCTCGTGCTCGTCGGTGACGGTGACCGACGACGGCGCGGCGGCGCGCAGCCGGCGCGTCACCTCGGCGGTGTTGGCGGCGTTCGGGATGAGGAAGACGTGCCCGTCGTCGTGCAGGTAGGCGATGATGTCGTCGACCACCCCGCCGGTCGCGTCGTCGCAGCAGAGGGTGTACTGCGCCCGTCCGGGGCCGATCCGGCCCAGGTCGTTGCTGAGGCAGGAGTTGACGAACCCGGCCGCGCCCGGTCCCGTCACCCGCACCTTGCCGAGGTGGGACACGTCGAAGACACCGACGGCCTCCCGGACCGCGGTGTGCTCCTTGAGCACACCGCCGCCGGCGTACTCCAGGGGCATCTCCCAGCCCCCGAAGGGAGCGAACTTCGCGCCTGCGGCGGTGTGCCGCTCGTGCAGCGGGGAACGACGCGACCGGGTCGCGGTCGCGTCGGAGGTCACGTCGGTCATGGTGGCAACTTACCGGGGACCGCACCGCTGGTTAGCATCGGCGGGACCCGCCGTATCCACGGGCGGGACAACCCTGTCCCCCGGCGGGTAGGTTGCCCCCGAAGACCATCACCGCCGGACGCAACCCGCGACCGGCCCGGCCCGCCCGGAGTAGCTTCAGTGACATCGCCCAGCACCACCCTGAGCCTGGTCGACACCGACCCCGCCGAGCTTGCCGTCGACGCCATCGTGATCGGCGTGCACAGTCAGACCGGTGAGCAGGACGCCACCAGCGGCCCTGTCGGTTCCCTGCTCCTCGGCAGCGGCGCGGAGAGCATCGCCGCCGCCTTCGACGGCAAGCTGACCGAGACGCTGGCGCTGCTCGGCGCGACCGGCGCTCCCGGCGAGGTGATCAAGCTCGCCACGCTGGGCACGATCACCGCACCGATCGTCGCCGCGGTCGGGCTGGGCGCGGAGCCGACCGGCGCCGCCCCGGCGCCGGAGACGCTGCGCCGGGCCGCCGGGTCGGCGGTGCGGGCACTGGTCGGCGCCGGCCGGGTGGCGCTGAGCCTGCCGCTGCCGGACGACGCGGACGCCCCGGCGGCGCTGCGCGCGGTCGCCGAGGGCGCGCTGCTGGGCGGGTACCGGTTCGCCGGCTACAAGACCAAGCCGCAGCCGGCCCGGCGGGAGCCGGTGGCGGAGGTGCTGGTGGCGGTGCCGGACGCCGGGGACGCCACCGCACAGGCGGAGATCGCCCGGGCGGCCACGGTGGCCGGCGCGGTGCGGCTCAGCCGGGACTGGGTCAACACCGCCCCCAACGACAAGCGCCCGCCGGCCTTCGCCGACACGGTGGCCGAGGCCGCCCGGGCCGCCGGCCTGACCGTCGAGGTGCTCGACGAGGCGGCCCTGGCCGAGGGGGGCTACGGCGGCATCATCGCCGTCGGGCAGGGCTCGGAGGCCCCGCCGCGGCTGGTCAAGATCACGTACACCCCGGAGGGCGGGGCGACCGGCAAGCGGGTGGCGCTGGTCGGCAAGGGCATCACCTTCGACACCGGCGGCATCTCCATCAAGCCGTCCCAGGGCATGTGGGAGATGAAGTCCGACATGGCCGGCGCGGCGGCGGTCGCGGCGACCATGCTGGCCGTCGCGGCGCTGAAGCCGTCGGTGGCGGTGAGCGCCTACGTCCCGATGGCGGAGAACATGCCGTCGGGTACGGCGTACCGGCCGGGCGACGTCATCACCATGTTCAACGGCAAGCGGGTCGAGGTGCTCAACACCGACGCCGAGGGGCGGATGGTCCTGGCCGACGCGATGGCGCGGGCCTGCGCGGACGGCTGCGACTACCTCGTCGAGACCTCCACCCTGACCGGCGGGCAGGTGATCTCCCTCGGCAAGCGGGTCGCCGGGGTGATGGGGACGCCGGAGCTCTGCGAGCGGGTGAAGGCGGTCGGCGACGCGGTCGGCGAGCCGGCCTGGCCGATGCCGCTGCCGGACGACGTGCGCAAGGGCATGGACTCCGATGTCGCCGACATCTCCCAGGTCAACGCCGGGATGGACCGGGCCGGGCACATGCTCCAGGGCGGCACGTTCCTGCGCGAGTTCGTCTCCGACGACGTGGCCTGGGCGCACATCGACATCGCCGGTCCGAGCTACCACTCGGGCGAGCCGACCGGATACTGGACCAAGGGCGGCACCGGCGTGCCGGTCCGGACCCTGGTGCAGCTCGTCGAGGACATCGCCGCCGAGGGCTGAGGTGGTAGGAGGGGACCCCTGTTACCGCTTTTCGGGTAGCAGGGGTCCCCTGCACACACCCGGGCCGCGCAGACGCCCACCGACGGGAGCCGAGGGTGCGGGCGGTACCTCAGTACCGCTCGGGGCGGCGCTTGCGTCGCTCGTTGAAGTCGCGCATCCGTTGCGGGTAGCCGACCAGGCGCACGTCGTAGATGGGGATGGCGAGCCGGTGGGCGAAGCGGCGGGCGTTCTCCGGCGAGTCGATACGGCGGCGGGTCCACTCCCCGTCGTCGGCGATCAGCATCACCGTGGTCTCGGTGACGGTGGTCCGGGGTTCGATGAACGCCTCGACCCCACGCCTGGTCCGGACGAAGTTCTCCAGGTGCTCAAGATCGGCGCGGCTGGCCGCGCGTCCCGGACCCGTGTCACCGCTGGGCTTGCGTCGTCGCCGGAACAGCGCCACCGGCCATCCCCTCCACCCGCCGTCTCGAGACACCTTCCGCCAAGCGTACGTGTCCTCGACGTGTCGTTGAGCACCTGACTACGCGCGCTGCGAGGGCAGGTGACAAGATGACCGAGGCGAGTATGCCCTTTTCCTGGCATGACCCTCGTAGCAGCGACGCGACCTGGGAGTTGAGTGTGAGCGAGCCGAACGACGCGACCTTCGACGTTGTCATCCTCGGAGGAGGCAGTGGCGGCTATGCGGCGGCGCTGCGCGCCGCCCAGCTGGACCTCAAGGTCGCACTGATCGAGAAGGGCAAGCTCGGCGGGACCTGCCTGCACAACGGCTGCATCCCGACCAAGGCCCTGCTGCACGCGGCCGAGATCGCCGACAACACCCGCGAGTCGGAGCAGTTCGGCGTCAAGGCCGAGCTGGTCGGCATCGACATGGCCGGGGTCAACTCGTACAAGGACGGCGTCATCGCCCGCCTGTACAAGGGCCTCCAGGGCCTGGTCGGCAGCTCGAAGAACATCACCTTCGTGTCGGGGGCCGGCCGCCTGGTCGGGCCGAACGTCGTCGAGGTCGACGGCAAGCGCTACACCGGCCGTAACGTCGTGCTGGCCACCGGCTCGTACGCCCGCAGCCTGCCCGGCCTGGAGGTCGACGGCGAGCGGGTGATCACCAGTGACCACGCGCTGACCCTGGACCGGGTGCCCGCGTCGGCGATCGTGCTCGGCGGCGGCGTGATCGGCGTCGAGTTCGCCAGCGTCTGGAAGTCCTTCGGGGTGGACGTGACGATCATCGAGGCGCTGCCCCGGCTGGTCGCCGCCGAGGACGAGGAGTCGTCGAAGGCGCTGGAGCGGGCGTTCCGCAAGCGGAAGATCAACTTCAAGGTCGGCAAGCCCTTCGAGAAGGTCGAGAAGACCGAGAAGGGCGTCAAGGTCACCATCTCCGGCGGCGAGACCGTCGAGGCCGAGCTGCTGCTCGTCGCCGTCGGCCGCGGCCCGGTCACCGCCGACCTCGGGTACGAGGAGCAGGGCGTCAAGATCGACCGCGGGTACGTGCTGACCGACGAGCGGCTGCGCACCGGTGTGCCGAACGTCTACGCGGTCGGCGACATCGTCCCCGGTCTCCAGCTGGCGCACCGCGGCTTCCAGCAGGGCATCTTCGTCGCCGAGGAGATCGCCGGCCTGAACCCCGCCGTGATCGACGAGGCGGGCATCCCCCGGGTCACCTACTGCGACCCGGAGCTGGCGTCGGTCGGTCTCACCGAGGCCAAGGCCAAGGAGCAGTACGGGGCGGACAAGATCAAGACCTACAACTACAACCTGGGTGGCAACGGCAAGAGCCAGATCCTCAAGACCACGGGCTTCGTCAAGCTGGTCCGGGTCGAGGACGGACCGGTGGTCGGCGTGCACATGGTCGGCGCCCGGGTCGGTGAGCTGATCGGCGAGGCGCAGCTCATCTACAACTGGGAGGCCTACCCGGCCGAGGTGGCGCAGCTCGTGCACGCCCACCCGACGCAGAACGAGGCCCTCGGCGAGGCGCACCTCGCCCTGGCGGGCAAGCCGCTGCACGCGCACGCCTGACCACACCCACATCCGCGGCGTCCGGCGGCAAGCGGGCGAGGATCCGTACCCAGGCCACGAAGGAGTCTTGAAAGATGCCGGTATCGGTCACCATGCCCCGGCTCGGCGAAAGCGTCACCGAGGGCACCGTCACGCGCTGGCTCAAGCAGGAGGGCGACACGGTCGAGGTCGACGAGCCGCTGCTCGAGGTCTCGACCGACAAGGTCGACACCGAGATCCCGTCCCCCGCGGCGGGGGTGCTGAGCCGGATCATGGTGGGCGAGGACGAGACCGCCGAGGTCGGCAGCGAGCTCGCCGTCATCGCCGGTGAGGGCGAGGAGACCGGCGGCGGCGCTCCCCAGGAGGAGCAGGAGGCTCCGGCGGAGAAGGCCGAGCCGACCGCCGCCGCCGAGGGCACCGGCCCCGAGCCGGAGCAGCCGAAGGCCGAGGCTGCCCCGGCCCCGTCGGGCGAGGGCACCCCGGTCACCCTGCCGGCGCTGGGCGAGAGCGTCACCGAGGGTACGGTCACCCGCTGGCTCAAGCAGGTCGGCGACAGCGTCGAGGTCGACGAGCCGCTGCTCGAGGTCTCGACCGACAAGGTCGACACCGAGATCCCGTCGCCGGTCGCCGGCACCCTGCTCGAGATCAAGGTCGCCGAGGACGAGACCGCCCCCGTCGGTGCCACCCTGGCGGTGGTCGGCGCGGCCGGTGCTGCCCCGGCCGAGGCCAAGCCGGAACCGAAGCCCGAGCCCGAGGCCAAGCCGGAGCCGAAGGCCGAGGCCAAGCCGGAGCCGAAGCCCGAGCCGGCCGCCCAGGAGCCGACCCCGGGCCTGTCCTACAACGAGCCGTCCGCCGAGGCCGAGACGGCGGCGCAGCCCGCCAAGGCCGAGCAGCAGGCCACGCCGGCCGCCCCGACGGCCGCCCCGCAGCGGCCGGCCGCCCCGGCGCAGGGCGGTGGCGAGGAGGCCGCCGGTTACGTGACCCCGCTGGTCCGCAAGCTGGCCAGCGAGCACGGCGTCGACCTCTCCTCGATCAGCGGCACCGGTGTCGGTGGCCGGATCCGCAAGCAGGACGTGCTGGACGCGGTGGAGAAGGCCAAGGCGGCCAAGGCCGCACCGGCCCCCGCCGCCGCACCGGCTCCGGCCGCGGCGGCCCCGGCCAAGCCGAAGGCCCAGCCGAGCGCCAAGCGGGGCACCACCGAGAAGATGCCCCGGATCCGCGCGGTCATCGCCAAGCGGATGCAGGAGTCGCTGCACGAGATGGCGCAGCTCACCACGGTGGTCGAGGTGGACGTCACCAAGGTCGCCAAGCTGCGGGCCCGGGCCAAGGACGCCTTCCTGGCGCGGCACGGCGTGAAGCTCTCCTTCCTGCCGTTCTTCGCGCTGGCGGCGGTCGAGGCGCTCCAGACGTACCCGGTGGTCAACGCCAGCATGGACCTCGACGCCGGCACGATCACCTACCCGAAGTCCGAGAACCTCGGCATCGCGGTGGACACCGAGCGGGGCCTGATGGTGCCGGTCGTGCACGACGCCGGTGACCTCAACCTGGGTGGGCTGGCCAAGCGGATCGCCGACCTGGCCGACCGCACCCGGACCAACAAGATCAGCCCGGACGAGATCGCCGGGGCGACCTTCACCCTCACCAACACCGGCAGCCGGGGGGCCCTGTTCGACACCCCGATCGTGCCGTCGCCGCAGTCGGCGATGCTCGGCACCGGTGCGGTCGTCAAGCGCCCGGTCGTGGTGAACGACCCGGAGCTGGGCGAGGTGATCGCCGTCCGGTCGATGGTCTACCTGGCCCTCTCCTACGACCACCGGCTGATCGACGGTGCCGACGCGGCCCGCTTCCTGGTCGCCATCAAGGAGCGCCTGGAGGCCGGCAACTTCGAGGCGGAGCTGGGCCTGTCCTGACCCGCTGAGCACGCCGACGAAGGGGCGCCCCGACCACCGGGGCGCCCCTTCGCTGTGCCGGACGCCGCCATCCTCCACACCGGCCGTGGCAAGCCACCAACCGGCCCGACTGGCGCGACGTTCGCGCCAGGTCACCAGAATGCGGCAAACCGCCACCGGCTACCTATCTACGATTATCGGATGAAAACCGGCCAGATTTCCGAGGGCCTGGCCATCCGCGTCGTGGTCCGGCACGAGACGACGGATCGGCTGCTCTCCGACGTCGGCGTCGAGGCGGTGTCCGGCGACCGGGTCGTCGCCAGGGCCCGGACGGACGGCGAGGGAATCGCCGGGCTGGAGATCGACGAGAACCTGTGGCGGCAGCCGTTGACCGTGCGGATCGACCGGGACGGCGAGGAGACTCCGGTCACCCGGGAGGCCCTGTTCCACGACGAGCCGATCCGGCTGGCCGTCCGCGGACGGGGCGATGTCGACCGGGGCCGCCTGGCGATGCTGGCCGACCACCTGGTCGCCACGCGCCGCGTCCTCGCCGGCGACCTGGTCGACGACCTGACCCGTCCGGCCCCCGACAGCATGGTCCGCCTCCTGACGCCTGGCGAGCGGGCCCACCTGCTCGACAAGCTCGGTGGGGGTGACCAGCAGGCCGACGTACGGGTGGTGAATCCCGACGCGCTGCGGGACGGCACCGTGGGCTACCTCCCGCACCCCGACCTCGACGCCCATGTCGACGTCGACAAGATCGACCCGGACCGCTTCACCTGGCCCGGACCCCTCTGGGACTGGTTCCCGTGGTCGCTGCCGGACGACCAGTCCTACCGTGACTACCTGCACGGCGTGTTCGTGCTCTTCGCGCACCAGCAGAAGCTCGGGGTCACGGCTGACGCCACGGCGTTCCCGGACCTTGTCGAACGGCAGCTGAAGCGACGGTTCTTCCAGGACTTCCGCACGGCCGATCGCACCGAGACGCCGCTCAACAAGCTACTGATCCCGCTCGTCACGGCGATCCTGACCGCGCCGACGGGGAACGGGTTCGGGTTCGCCGTGCCTGTCGCGAGCATCCCGCCGCAGGGCAACCTGACCGACCGCGCGCACCTCGACGTGCTCCTGGCGCTGGCACCGGTGGACGTGGAGGAGTTCGCCAACCGCTACCGACTTCCGCTGCACGAACCCGACACCACCGTCTCCACTCCGGTGCTCCTCAACGTCCACACACTCTCGCGTGTCCTGAGCGACACCGCGCAGGGTCCGGTCGAGCCAGCCGAGAACGTGATCGAGCCGCAACTGCCCGGCGTCGAGGGCAAGCCGATCCTGTGGCCCGACGTGGTCGGCTCGGCGCCGTTCTTCCTGCGTTTCGACGAGTGGCTCGGCCGCCAGCAGCCGTTCTTCCCCGAGAACCTCTTCGCCCTGCGCACCCAGGTCGACGGCGTGGCGCGGGGCCCGTGGCTGGACGAGAACCGCAGGAAGTTCCTTCAGTACCACGAGACGATCCCCTTCACACACACGAGCGAGCCGTACGCGCCCTTCTTCGGCTCGATCGGCGAGGTGCGCCGGTCGGCGACGTTCCTGCTGCGGTACGGCGCGGCCGACGCGAAGCTCGTCGAACTCGTCGAAGCGATCGACAAGGGCCAGTTCGCCACGGCGGTGCGCCTGGCCGACGAGGCCGAGCAGCTGCTCCGGGACGCCAGCCCCAACCCGGCTGCCGGTGAGGACTGGGAGCCGGAGTTCAGCGCCGGCAACTCCTCGCGCCCGGCGAGCCTCGCCCGCCGCCGAGCCGTCAAGGTCACCACCATCGTCGAACTGACCGGCACGCGTAAGCCGTACCTGCCGGACGGCTTCGAGCGGTTCTTCGAGCTGGGCCGGCCCACCGACCTCTGGCGCGACGTCGGGTCCTTCCGGATCGCCCGGGACCACGCCACCCGGCTGCGCACCTACCAGGAGCGATTCCTGCTGCCGATGCTGCGCGCGCTGATCCGTTGGGGGCTGGGCGACATCCCCGGCGTCGTCGAGGTCCTCTCGACGGTGACGGGGTACTACGTCGGCGTCGGAATGCTGGGCACCCCGGGCGGAATGGTGCAGCACCCCGACACCCACGAGGCCAAGCGCGTGGTCGCCGGCCGGCTGCGGTGGGACGACCCGCTGGGCGACCGTCCCTACACGGCGCGGGTGATGTACGACGACGGCCGCCACCTGGACGGTCCGTTCCCGCTCACGCCGCAGGTGCGCAACCGGTTCGACGTGACGAAGCCGGATCCGTCGATCCTGCATCCGCTCGAGGAGCGGTACGCCCGCATGGCGCAGGCCGACGCCCTGCTCGCCTGGGGCGAGACGCTCTACCGCACCGACGACCGGGCGAGTCTGGAGCGCGCCCGCGAGCTCTACAAGGCGGTCGTGTTCCTGCACGGCGAGGACCCGGGGACCATGGCCTACCGGCCGGTCGTCCTCGGTTCCCCCACGCTCGGTCCGGCGCAGAACCCGCGCCGGCGCAACCAGCTCGACCGGGCCCGGCTGGCGCTGCAACAGCTGTCGGCCGGGCTGAACTTCTACGGCTACGACGACGAGACCGTGCCGACGCTGCGCTACCAGACCCTCGTCGGTGCGGCCCAGCGCTGGGCGACCGGCGCCAAGTCGGCCCAGAACGACTACCTCGCCTACCTCAGCCGGGTCGAGCAACTCGACCTCGACCTGCTCGCCGCCAAGGCGCACGAGCGCAAGGCCCAGGCGACCGTGGCGATCGCCACCGAGCAGGTCGAGATCGCGAAGGCAGGCGTGGTCGTCGCCCAGAAGTTGGTCACCGACGTCGAGAGGTTGATCGAGAAGAAGAGGCAGGAGATCGCGGACTCCAACTCCATCTTCAACCAGTACAAGGACTACCTGAGCGGTATGAAGTCCGGCGTCATGTCCATCGTCGACGTCGCCAAGGACGGTTCGTCGGCGTCGAAGGATCTGGAACTGACCACTGACCAGGACCTCAAGGGCGTCGTCAAGACCGTCGGCAGCGAGGCGTGGGCGGGCAGCGGGACCGCCGGCGGTCTGGCCGTCGTCGGAGCGTACGCCGCCTTCGCCGTGATCAGCACCAACACGTTGCAGGGCATGGCCGAGGCTGCCGTCAAACGCGACAACGAGTTGAAAGCGCTGACCAACGAGACGCTGCCCGCCGCCAAGGCCGCGGTCCAGGTGCACGAACGGCAGGTGGCCATCGCGAGACTCCAGGGCCAGATCGCCGCGACCGATCTCGCCTACGCTCGCGACCTGATCACCTACCAGAACGAGCGGTACCTCAACCGCGACTTCTGGGACGCGCTGGCGGGCGTCGCCCGGCGCTCGCTGCACCGCTACCTCGATCTTGCCGGCCAGGCCGCGTGGTTCGCCGAGCGGGCGCTCGCCTACGAGTTGGCGACGCCGGTCAGGGTGATCCGGCTGGGCTACTTCGACCCGCGCATGCGCGACGTCGGCGGCGTCGACCGGCTGTCCCTGGATCTCGCCGAGCTGGAGGCGGTGCGCCTCGGGTCTGCCCGGCTGAGCCTGCCGCTCACCCGCACCTACTCCCTCGCGCGCGACCTGCCGCTGGCATTCGGGCAGCTCAAGCAGACCGGCCGGTGCACGTTCACCCTCACCGACGACGACCTCCTGGCCAGCCATCCCGGCACGTACGCGCACCGCATCCGCACCGTCGAGGTCCTGGTGGAGGCTCCGGGCACGGTGGAGCGGCCGCGCGGGATCCTCACCAACATGGGGTTCTCGCTGCTCCGCCGCTCCCCTGCCGCCGAGCGGGTCCCGCTGCTTCGCTTCGCCGACGCCTACCCGGTCAGCGAGTTCCGGGTCCGGCGCGACCTGGAGTTGCACGGCCTGCCCGGCGAGCAACTGCTCCCGTTCGAGGGCACCGCGTTCACGACGACCTGGACACTCGAGTTGCCCCCGGGCGTGAACCCCGTGGGGCTCGGCCGCGTCACCGACGTACTCTTCACCTTCGACCTGCGGGCGTCCTACGCCGCCAAGCGGACCGACACCGCCCTGGCGCCCGCGCCCGCCTCGCGGTCGCAGTTCGTCTCGGCGCTCTCGGTCGACACCGACGGGCTCGCGAGTCTGCGGACACCGCCGCCGACGACAAAACTGCGCTTCGCGCTCGACAAGCTCCCGCTCCCGCAGGGTGGCAGGGTCACCAACCTCGCCGTGATCCTGCCCGGCGTCGACGGCGGGACGTTCAACGCCCGGCTCCGGGTCGGCACCACCACCACGGCGTTCCCGATCGTGGACGGCATCGCGATGTCCAACACCGGGGTGCTCAGCGACGGGAACCCCGCCAACGCGCTGCCGCTCAACGCGGCCACCGGCGGCTCCCCCGCCCGGATCGTCGAGTTGGAGATCAACAAAGGGAACGACGCCGACCGGCTGGCCGCCGCGCGGGACGTACTGCTGTGGGTGGAATACGACGTCGTCGAGTAGCGGAACCCATCCCACCGGCAGGTGAGCCCCCACCTACAGTGGCTCGGACAGCACGCCCATCGGGTCGATCGAGGTGGGCTTGACCTCGCCGTTCTTGTCCACCGAGAACGTTCCGGTGCTGTTGCCGTCGATGCTGTGGTCGGGCGAGTTCAGCCACTCCTTCGACAGCCGGTACAGATGCTCGCGCTGACGCTCCCAGACGACGAAGTGGCCCGCACAGTCCAGTCGATACATGAGCTTGCGGTGGCCCTGAACGGCGTAGTAGAGATCGGGGACGGACAACGGGCCCGAGAAGGAGGCCGGATTGTTGGCTGTCGTGTCGCGGGCTCCGTAGATGATGAGCAGGGGCACCCTCGTACCGAGGTCGGTGCGGTCCGCGGACACGATGCTCGAGTTCCAGCCCCACCAGTACACGTTGCGGACTCGCGTCACCCCCGGCCCCCAACTGCTGCCGCGCGGGTCGTTGGCCATGATCGCGTTCCACACCACGTCGACCACGTTGTTGGCATCGTCCCGCTGATCCGGGCAGTTGACCGTGTCGAGCTGGCTGTCCCACCCGGCCTTGAAGAATGTCTTGTCCTCTATGTGCATGGGGAACCCGTACAGGCCGACCGGAGCCGAGATCGCGTCCTCGAGAAGCGGCGGGTCGTAGGTCGATCTGCCCTGGAGCGGAAAGATCGGCGCGACCAGAAGAAGGCTGGACACCTTTTTGGGATACGTCATCGCGTACGGCCCGAGCGCGTAGGCGGCCGCCGAGTAACCGATCAGCGCGATCTGCTGGCCCGCCGGCAGTCTGAGCTCTTTTCTGATCCACTCGACGACCGCGTCGAGCTCGTCCTGGTCGGTCTGCGAGTTGTTCAGCTGCTTCCGATACGTCGGTGCGCACGACACACCGATGAGGCGCTGCTGGGCAGGGTTGACGTTGCACGGCTGGTCCATCTGCGCGGGGCGGGACGAACGACCCATGCCCTGCAGGTCCATGACGAACACGTCGAAGCCGTCGTTCGCCAACTCCCTGGCCCAGCTGTAACTGCCGAAGTTGCTGTCCAGGTCGGCCCAGACGAGACCTGGAACGCTCCTGCCGTGCAGCATGAGGACGGGCCTGCGGCGCGCGGCGGGGAGGCTGTCGACGTCGTTGCGCCTGAGCCACCGCACGAAGAGGTTCACGTCCGTGTCCCTGTTCGCGGGGACGGTGGACCTGTGCGCAACGGTGCGGTCCTCGGTGATGATGCCCATGCTGCTCCCCGTCCATCGCTCGACCGGGAGACGGAGGCCCCGGCAGGTCCAGCATCGCCTGGCGGCTCCCACCCCACGAATCCGACCACGGCACGTCACCCGACCGGGCTACCGGCGTCGGAACCGACCTCCCGGCCCGCTACCCGTGACCACGATCGTCGTGGGAGACGGTTGCCGGACCGACCCCGTCCGTCCACAGGGGTGGGTTCTCCGACGGACCGTCGGAGCCACCACGAGCCACGCTCGCGGACGGGTCGAGTCCCGGGCCGGAGGGCCCGTGGCGGGGGTGACCACCCGGGTAGGGTGATCGGCGGCGTCGCGGTGCACCCGGCAGGGAGACCGCCGAGGGCATGGAGGCGCGGGGCGGCCACGGGACGATCGTGCACCCCGGCGAGGACGGTGGGACGTTCCGCGTGCCGGCCGAGCAGGTGCCGCAGCTCGGCACGGCGGACCTGCCGGGTCTTCCCCTCCCGACCGACCCCTCCGGCTGACGAGGACGAACGATGTCGACCACCGCACACACCGTCATCAGCACCGACGCCGACCTGGTCACGTTGATCAACGTGTTCACCGTGGCGCCCGAACGGCAGGCCGAACTGGTCGAAACCCTCGACCGGACCACCCGGGCGTTCTTCGCCACGGTGCCGGGATTCCGGTCGGCCAACGTGCACGCCAGCCAGGACGGCACCCGCGTGGTCAACTACGCGCAGTGGGCCAGCGCGGCCCATTTCCAGGCGATGCTCCGGATGCCCGAGGCCCGCCCGCACCTGGCCGAGATCGGCGCGCTCGTCGAGCAGAGCGACCCGAAGCTGTACGAGGTCCGCAGCACCCATCACCGCGCGCCCTGACCGGGACGAGCCGACCCGGGTGGGTCGTTCGCCACCCACCCTCGTCCGGCGACACCGGATCTGGGCGAAGATGGGGCATGCGGATCCTCATGGCCGGTGCGTCCGGCTTCCTGGGCACCCGACTGGCCGCCCGGCTCGCCGACGACGGGCACGAGATCACCCGGCTGGTACGCCGTGCCCCACGCGGCCCCGGCGAGGTGCGGTGGGACCCCCGAACCGCGCAGCTCGACCCGACCGTGGTGGCGGGGGTCGACGCGGTGGTCAACCTGGCCGGCGCGGGGGTCGGCGACAAGCGCTGGAACGACGCGTACCGGGCGCTGATCCGGTCGAGCCGGGTGGAGAGCACGAGCACCCTCGCCATCAAAATGGCCGGCCTGCCCACCGAGGACCGTCCGAAGGTGCTGCTGAACGGCTCGGCCGTCGGCTGGTACGGCAACACGGGCGACCGGGCCGTGGACGAGGACGCCCCGGCGGGTGAGGGCTTCCTCGCGGACGTCGTCCGGGTGTGGGAGGCGGCGACCCGCCCGGCCGAGGACGCCGGGGTACGGGTGGTGCGGCTGCGTACCGGGCTGCCGCTGCACCGCGACGGCGGCCTGCTCAAGCCGCAGCTCCTCCCGTTCCGGCTCGGCGTCGGCGGAAAGCTGGGCAACGGCCGGCAGTGGATACCGTGGATCTCGATGGTCGACTGGCTCGACGCGGTGGTCCACCTGCTCGACCGGGTCGACGTGGCCGGCCCGGTGAACGTCGTCGGCCCGAACCCGGTCCGGAACGCGGAGTTCACCCGGGAGCTGGCGCGGCAACTGCACCGGCCGGCGGTCATGCCGATCCCGGCGGTGGCGTTGAAGATCGCACTGGGCGGCTTCGCCCAGGAGGCGTTGACCAGTGCCCGGGTTCTGCCCGGGGTCCTGACCCGGGCCGGCCGCCCCTACCGTTCCGGTTTCCCCTTCCGCCACCCGGACCTGCCGAGCGCCCTGCACGCCGCGCTGCACGAATAGCCGTCCGCCTCCGCCCCCCGCCGCTCCCCCGCCCCGCTCCCCCGCCCCGTTCCCCGGCTCGCGCGTGCCGCGCCGCCGAAGGTGGATGCAGGGGCCCCCTCCTCGACAGAAAGCGGTAGGAAGGGACCCCTGCAAACACCTCAGCCACCTCAGCAGCCGATCACCCAGTAGCTCGGGGCGGTCTGCTTGAGGGTGGTGCTGGTGAAGGTGTTGTACAGCCCCATCCGCTGCTGCGAGCCGACCGCGTAGGCGTACCCGCCGGACTGGTAGGCGCGACCGGCGGTGACGTGCGCGTAGTTGCTGGCGGTCACGCAGGTGGGGGCGGCCGTCGGAGACGGCGTGGGGCTGGCGGTCGGGGTCGGGCCGCTGGAACCTCCGTCGAGGCCGAACCAGAGCGCGTCCCGGTACGCCGAGCAGATGGTGTCCAGGAAGTACGCCGCCGCGGTGCCGCACTGGTCGGCGCCGCTGCCCGGGTCGACCGGGGTGCCGTGCCCCATGCCGGAGACCCGGTAGACACGTACCCGGTCGTTGCCGTAGGTCTCCAGCGTGGTGCCGGCGGGCAGCGTGGTGGTGCCGGTGGGGGTCTGCGAGACACCGGCCACGTTGGTCCACTGGTCGCGGGACTCGGTGGCGTTCGCCGTGGCCACGGTGTAGTCGGCGGTGCCGTGCCAGATCGCCACCTTCGGCCGGGCACCGGTGTAGCCGGGGTGGGCGGCACGGACCAGATCGCCCCACTGGGCGGGGGTCTTGTTCACACCCGGGTTCATGCAGGAGAACGCGTTGATCATGCTGGTGGCGCAGCGGTACGGCACACCCGCGACGATCGAGCCGCCGGCGAAGACGTCCGGGTACGTGGCGAGCATGGTGGCGGTCATCGCGCCCCCGGCGGAGAGGCCGCTGACGTACACCCGGTTCGCGGCGATGCCGTAGTTGGCCTTCGCGTGGTCGACCATCTGCTTGATGGACAGCGCCTCACCCTGGCCCCGGGTGGTGTCGCCGGTCTCGAACCAGTTGAAGCACGAGCTGGAGTTGTTGCCGGACTTCTGCTCGGCCAGGATCAGCGCGAACTGCCACTGGTCGGCGTACTTGCGCCAGCCGGAGTTGGTGAAGTAGCCGGTGGCGTTCTGCGCGCAGCCGTGCAGCAGCACCACGGCGGGGGCCCCGGCCGGCAGGCCGTCCGGCCGGTAGGCGTACATGGCGAGGTTGCCGGGGTTGGAACCGAAACCGGTGACCGGGGTCAGGCTGGCGGCCTGCGCGGGTGCGGCGACCACTGCGGCCGCCGTGACGGCGAGGACGGCTCCGGCCAGCGCGGTGGCCAACCGGGTGAGGACGGACGGGGGTCGACGCACGGCGGCCTCCAAATTGTGAACTGAGTCACTAGAATTGCCGCGACGTTACGCCGGGATGACGAAGACGTGACATGGCCGCCGTTCACACATTCACCATCCTCGACGTGTGGACAGGTGGCGACGCCCCGGTCGCCCTCGCCCCGCCCACCGCCGCGCTCCCGGAGGTTCCGTGTCCGGCCGGTCTGTCCCCGGACGGTTGGTAACGTCCGCTCCGTGCCGACTTCCCCGTCCCTGGTCACCGGGCCACCCGCACCGTCGTCCGCACCGACCCGGAGCCGGCGGGCGGACCTGGTGATGGCGCTGGTCGCGCTCGTCCTGGCGGTCTGGGTGACCAGCGGACTCTGGTGGGACCCGAACGGACGGGCGATCACCGTCAACTCCAGCGACCAGGCTCTCTTCGAGTGGCTGCTGGCCTTCGGCGCGCACGCGCTCACCCACGGCGACAACCCGCTCTTCACGTACCTGCTCAACGTCCCGGACGGGGTCAACCTCGCGGTCAACACCTCGATCACCGTGTACGCGGCGGTGTTCGCGCCGCTGACGTACCTGATCGGCCCGCCCGCGACGTTCCTGGTGATCCTCACCCTCAACCTGGCCGCGACCGCGCTGGCCTGGTACTGGCTGCTCTCCCGACACCTGGTGCGCACCCGGCTCGCGGCCGGCGCCGGGGCACTGGTGATCGCCTTCTCCCCCGGCATGGTCTCGCACGCCAACGCGCACCTGAACTGGACCGCAGGCTGGCTGGTGCCGCTGCTGGTCTGGCGGCTGTTCGCGCTCCGTCAGCCGGGCCGCTGGCTGCGCAACGGGGCGATCTTCGGGGTGCTGGTCGCGGTCGCGTTCTCGATCGCCGCCGAGGGGCTGTTCTTCACCGCGCTCGCCCTCGCCGTCTTCCTCGCCGTCTGGGCGGCGCACCCCGCGAACCGGGCCACGGTCCGGGCCGCGCTGCCGGACTTCCTGCGCGGCACCGCGGTCACCGCCGTGGTCGCCGGGGTGCTCCTGGCGTACCCGCTCTGGCTGCACTTCGCCGGGCCGCAGCGGTTCCACGGCACCGGGTTCGACCCGGTGGTCCACTCCGAGGACATGGCGGCGTACCTGGCGTACCCGCGCCGGTCGGTGGCGGGCGAGGCCGGTCTCGGCACCTCGCTGGCCCCGAACCCGACCGAGGAGAACTCGTTCTTCGGCATCCCGTTGCTGCTGCTCGCCCTGGTCTGCTTCGGCTTCCTCTGGCGGCACGCCGTCGCCGCCCGCCGGGCCACCCTCCTCGCGCTCGGGGTGACCGCCGTGGTGTTCACCGTGCTCTCCTGGGGGCCGCAGGCCGTCGTCGACGGCGAGCGGACGGGCGTCACGCTGCCCTTCGAATGGCTGGGCCGACTACCGGTGATCAACGCCGCGCTGCCGGCCCGGTTGGCGCTGGTGGTCGCCCCGGTGATCGGGCTGCTGCTGGCGTACACCGTCGACCGGCTGCGCACCGATCCACCCCGGCACCGGTCGACCGGGCTGGCCTGGGCGGTCGGGTACGCCGTGGCGCTGCTGCCGCTGGTGCCCACCCCGCTGCTGACCGTCGCCCGGGAGCCGATCCCGGAGTTCATCACCACCGGCACCTGGCGCGAGCACGTCTCCCCCGGCGGGGTGCTGACCCCGATCCCGCTGACGGTGGACGTCACCCCGGACGGGCAGCGCTGGCAGGCGTACGCCCTGTCCCACCGGCAGGGTGAGTTCGCCCTGCCGGCCGGCTTCTTCCTCGGCCCCGGCGGACCGGACGGGCGGGGTCGGATCGGGCCGGTGCCGCGTACCTTCGACTCGCTGATGGACCAGGCCGGACGGACCGGACGGGTGCCGATCGTCACCGAGGGCACCCGGGAGCTGGTCCGGGAGGACCTGCGGCGCTGGCGGGTCGAGGCGGTGGTCCTCGCCGACCGGGTGCACGGCGCGAAGTACGACCTCGACGAGGAGTCGCTGCGCCGGGCGGCCACCGAGCTGCTCGGTCCTCCCCAGCGGGTCCACGACGTCTGGCTGTGGACGATCCCACCGGCCTGAGCCCGAACCGGACGCCCCGCCGGCCGACCGTGGCGGGCCGGGTGAGACGGCTCACCGGGGGCGGCGGGTCCGGCCGGTACTACGCTGGACGACGTGACCACGACGACGTCCGGCCTGACCGCTGTCCGTGCGGGTTCCCTCGACTACCAGGCTGCCTGGGACGAGCAGCGCCGGCTGCACGAGGCGGTGGTGGCCGGGGCGAGCCCCGACACCGTGCTGCTGCTGGAGCACCCGAGCGTCTACACCGCCGGCAAGCGCACCGAGCCCTGGGACCGCCCGATGGACGGCACCCCGGTGATCGACGTGGACCGGGGCGGCAAGATCACCTGGCACGGGCCGGGTCAGCTCGTCGGCTACCCGATCGTGCGGCTGCCCGACCCGGTGGACGTGGTCGCCTACGTACGCCGGACCGAGCAGCTGCTGATCGACGTCTGCGCCGAATTCGGGCTGGCCGCCGACCGGGTGGACGGACGCAGCGGGGTCTGGGTGCCGGCCGACGACCGGGGTCCGGCCCGCAAGGTCGCGGCCATCGGCATCCGGGTCTCCCGGGGCGTCACCCAGCACGGCTTCTCGCTCAACTGCGACTGCGACCTGACGTACTTCGACCGGATCGTGCCGTGCGGCATCCGGGACGCGGGTGTCACCTCGCTCAGCGCCGAGCTGGGCCGCCCGGTCACCGTGGCCGACGCGCTTCCGGTGGTCGAGCGGCACCTGCCCACCCTGCTCGGCTGAACCCACCCCTCCTCCCGCTCGCGCCGGTGTAGCGGCAGCGCTAGGTCGCGCTGCCGCTACACCGGCGCTTCGTGCTGTCGCCGCACTGCCGCTCCGCGTTGCCGCTGCACCGGCGCTCCGCTGCGCTTGGGTGGTTGCAGGGGACCCCTCCTCACCAAAATCCGGTAACAGGGGTCCCCTGCTTCCACCTCACCCCGCCCCGCACCACCCCGGCCCGGTGGCGGGCGGCCGGGGCGGTGCGGGGCGAGGGCTACGGCGTCAGCCGGTGCAGGTCGCGGGGGAAGGCGGTCACCTCGCGGACGTTGGCCGCACCGACGAGGCGGGCGACCAGGCGTTCCAGGCCGATGGCGAAGCCACCGTGCGGCGGCATGCCGTGTCGGAACGCGTCGACGTAGTCCGCGTACGGCTCGACCGGCTCGCCCCGTTCGGCCAACGCCGCCAGGTAGTCCGCGTGCCGGTGCAGCCGCTGCCCGCCGGTGACCAGCTCGACGCCCCGGAACAGCAGGTCGAACCCGTTCGAGTAGGCCGGGCGGGCCGGGTCGGGGTGGGTGTAGAAGGGGCGTTTCGCCATCGGGTACCCGGTGACGAAGAGGAAGTCGGAGCCGTGTTCACGCCGGGCCCACTCGCCCAGAGCCCGTTCGTGCGCCGGGGCGAGGTCGGGCTCGTCGGCCGGAGCGCCCGCGATGGCCAGCGCCTCGGTGAAGTGCACGGCGGGGATCTCCGCCGGCACCGGTGGGACGGCCGCGTCGAGCAGCGTCAACGCCGGCCCGGCCCGGTCGGCGACGGTGTCGAGGAGCCCGGCGAGGGTGTCCCGGAGCACGGTCATGACGTCCCGGTGGTCGGTGACGAAGCCCAGCTCGGCGTCGAGCGAGGTGTACTGGGCCAGGTGCCGGGCGGTGTCGTGCGGCTCGGCGCGGAACACCGGCCCGACCTCGTAGACGCGTTCGAGGACGCCGACCAGGAGCTGCTTGTAGAACTGCGGCGACTGGGCCAGGTAGGCCGGCCGCCCGAAGTAGTCCAGGGCGAAGACGTTCGCCCCGCTCTCGGTGGACGAGCCGACGATCTTCGGGGTGTGGACCTCCACGAAGCCCCGGGCGTCCAGGGTGGCCCGGAAGCCGGCGACCGCCGCCGCCGCGACGCGCAGCGCCGCCGACCGACGCGGGTGGCGTAGGGCCACCGGGGCGTGGTCGAGCTGCGTCGGCAGGGTCGCGCTCAGGGTCGGCCGGAACAGGTCGAACGGCGGCGGTACGGCCGGCGGGCCGAGTGGTCGTACCGTCGGGTCGGTCAGCTCGACCCCGGCGGGGGCCGTCGGGTTGGCGGTGACCGTGCCGACCACCTCGACGACGGTCTCCTCGGCCAACGCCTCGACGGCCGCGCGCACGGCCGGGTCGGTGACCACCACCTGGGCCGTCCCGGCGGCGTCCCGGACGATCAGGAAGGCCACCGACTTGAGCAGCCGGCGGCGGTGGGTCCAGCCGGCGATCCGGACGGTCGCGCCGACGTGGGCGGGAAGTTGGGCGGAAAGGATGCGTTGCACGCTGGTTACCTCCTCGATCAATCGCAACGCGATCCCCAGGGAGGTGTGGGCGAGCGGGAACCTCGCGGTGCCACCACACCTTCGCCCCCGCCGTGGGCGGGAGCCTCGTTCGTCGCCTTTTCACCGGGGCCAGCCGGGCGGGGTCTACTGGGCGCGGGGCGTCCCGCCGCCGTTCTTCCCGCAGCTCGGGAGGGTCTTCACGCACCGCCGCCAGACCGCCTCGCAGCACTTCGGCGGCTCTCTGTACTGACGTCGTCGGCGCGCTACTCGGCTCCGTCGTCACTCGTCGGGCACGCTACCGCCACACCGTCGACACCGACAGCGTTTTCCCGGCGGTAGCCGGGTGAGTGGCCTCACGTGTCCGGGGGCGTGACGCCGGTCGCCCGATGTGCATCGACAGGCGCCAGCGGGCGTAGGCTCGATCGCGTGACCATCGAGCAGTCCGCGCCGACCACCACCCAGGCTCCGCGCTCCGCCACCGTCGCCCCGGAGGGGCGGCGCCTGCTGCGGATCGAGGCACGCAACGCGGAGACGCCGATCGAACGCAAGCCACCGTGGATCAAGGTCAAGGCCAAGATGGGGCCGGAGTACACGTCCCTGCGCGGGCTGGTCTCCCGGGAGGGGCTGCACACCGTCTGCCAGGAGGCCGGCTGCCCCAACATCTACGAGTGCTGGGAGGACCGGGAGGCCACCTTCCTCATCGGCGGTGACCAGTGCACCCGGCGCTGCGACTTCTGCCAGATCGACACCGGCAAGCCGGCCGACTTCGACGCCGACGAGCCGCGCCGGGTCGCCGAGTCGGTGGCCACGATGGGGCTGCGCTACGCGACCATCACCGGCGTCGCCCGGGACGACCTGCCCGACGGCGGCGCGTGGCTCTACGCCGAGACGGTCCGGCAGATCCACGCCCTCCAGGCCGGCTGCGGCGTCGAGCTGCTGATCCCGGACTTCAACGCGGTGCCCGACCAGCTCGCCGAGGTCTTCGGGTCCGGGCCGGAGGTGCTCGCGCACAACGTCGAGACGGTACCCCGGATCTTCAAGCGGATCCGGCCGGCGTTCCGCTACGACCGTTCCCTGGACGTGATCCGGCAGGCGCGCGCCGCCGGTCTGGTCACCAAGAGCAACCTGATCCTCGGCATGGGCGAGGAGCGCGCCGAGGTTTCCCAGGCGCTGCGCGACCTGCACGAGGCGGGCTGCGAACTGATCACCATCACGCAGTACCTGCGCCCCACCCCGCGCCACCACCCGGTCGAGCGCTGGGTCAAGCCGGAGGAATTCGTCGAGCTGCGCTCCGAGGCCGAGGAGATCGGGTTCGCCGGGGTGATGAGCGGGCCGCTGGTGCGCTCGTCGTACCGGGCCGGCCGTCTCTACCGGCAGGCCCTCGACGCGCGCGCGGCCAGTCCGGTCGGCTGATCCCCGCCCCGGCCCGGCACGTCACCGTGTCGGGCCGAACACTCTCCGCTACGGCGTGCTAGATTCCGCGCGTCCCGCCCGCGGCCACGCCGTCCCACCCTTCGATTTGACGGTTGCCCACACACGTCGAAGGTGATGAATTTATCTCATGGCCACGCCGCCGCACACCGTCGTCATCGGAGCCGGTCCCGCCGGCCTCACCGCCGCCTACGAGCTGACCCGACGCAACGCGCCGGTCGAGGTCTTCGAGGCCGACGACGTGGTGGGCGGCATCAGTCGCACCGTGGAGCGCGACGGCTGGCGGTTCGACATCGGCGGGCACCGGTTCTTCACCAAGGTCTCGCGGGTCGAGGAGTTCTGGCACGAGGTCCTGCCGGACAGCGACTTCCTGCTGCGGCCCCGGATGAGCCGGATCCACTACCGGGGCCGACTCTTCGACTACCCGTTGCGCGCCGGCAACGCGCTCGGCAACCTGGGGGTCGTCGAGGCGGTGCGCTGCGTCGGGTCGTACGTCTGGACCCGGATCCGGCCGCCGAAGGACCAGAGCCACTTCGAGGGGTGGGTCTCCGCCCGCTTCGGCACCCGGCTGTACCGGATGTTCTTCAAGACCTACACCGAGAAGGTCTGGGGGATACCGGCGACCGAGTTGCAGGCCGACTGGGCGGCCCAGCGGATCAGGAACCTCTCGCTGGCCGGGGCGGTGCGCAACGCGCTGCTGCCGAAACGCAACCAGACGGACATCACCAGCCTGATCGAGGAGTTCCAGTACCCGAAGTACGGACCGGGGATGATGTGGGAACGCTGCGCCGAGCTGGTCGCCAAGGCCGGCGGCACGGTCACCATGAACACCTGGGCGCGTACCGTGCACCGGGCCGACGGGCGCGCGGTGGCGGTGACCGTCGCCGACCCGGACGGCCACCGCCGGATCGAGGTCGACCACGTCGTCTCCAGCATGCCGATCTCGGACCTGGTCCGGGCGATGGATCCGCCCGCCCCGGAGCCGGTGCGGGCGGCCGCCGACGCGCTGCGCCACCGGGACTTCCTCACCGTGGCCCTGGTGGTGCCGGCCGAGGCCGGCTTCCCGGACAACTGGATCTACGTGCACACCCCGGGGGTACGGGTCGGCCGGATCCAGAACTTCGGCTCCTGGTCGCCGTACCTGGTGCAGGACGGGACGACCTGCCTGGGTCTGGAGTACTTCGTCAACGCCGGCGACGACCTGTGGACGTCGACCGACGAGGATCTCGTCGCGCTCGGCACCGCCGAGCTGGAGCGGCTCGGCCTGGTCCGGCCGGGCGCGGTCCGGACCGGGTACGTGGTCCGGATGCCGAAGGCCTACCCGGTCTACGACGAGGGGTACGAACAGGCCGTCGACACGATCCGCCGGTGGCTGGCCGAGGCGGTGCCGAACGTGCACCCGGTCGGACGCAACGGCATGCACCGCTACAACAACCAGGACCACTCGATGCTCACCGCGATGCTCACGGCGGAGAACATCCTCGACGACGCCGGCCACGACATCTGGGCGGTCAACGTCGAGGAGGAATACCACGAGGAGAAGGCCACCGGCCAGCACGGGACCGGCCGGGCGGCACCGGTGTTCCCCCGCCCCGCCGCCGGCTGACCGGCGGGCTGCCGGCCGTGGTGATCGGCCCGTGCGGCGACCACTACACTTTGCGCCATGGCAAAGCCCCAGGAGAAGGTCTCGTTCGGCCAGCGGCTGAAGCAGATCGGGATGGTGTTCAGTTTCACCGCCAAGCAGGACCGCTGGTTCGCCCCACTGGTCGCCGGCGCGGTGCTGATCCCGCTCGCGCTGACCGTGGTCGCGGTGCTGAACTGGGGCTGGCTCTGGCTGCCGCTGGGCATCCTGTTCACCCTGCTCGCCGTGCTGATCGTGCTCAACCTGCGGTCCAACCGGGCGATGATGAACTCCGCCGAGGGGCAGCCGGGCGCAGCGGCCTCGATCATGGAGAACATGCGTGGTGACTGGCGGGTCACCCCGGCGGTCAGCTCCACCACGCAGATGGACATGGTGCACCTGGTCATCGGCCGGCCCGGGGTGATCCTCCTCGCCGAGGGCCACCCGCAGCGGGTGCGCGGCCTGCTCGGCCAGGAGAAGCGACGCCTGTCCAAGGTGATCGGCAGCGCTCCGCTGTACGACTACATGATCGGCAACGACGAGGGCGAACTGCCGATCCGCAAGCTGCGCATGACGCTGATGCGGCTGCCCCGCAACCTCAGCGGCAAGGACGTCAACGCCCTGGACAAGCGGCTCAAGGCGCTCACCGCCCGGCCGCAGTTGCCGAAGGGTGCCATCCCGAAGAACATGCGGCCCAGCAAGGGCCAGTTCCGCCAGATGCGGGGCCGCTGAGCCCGCTTCCGGCACGATCCACCGACGGCGCCCCGCCACGAGGTAAACCCTCGGCGGGGCGCCGTCGTCATTACCGGTGATGGAAGACCTCGACGCTGTCACCCCGGCTGACACGGACTCGTTCGACGAGTTCGTCCGTACCCGCTCGCCCGCGCTGCTGCGCTCGGCGTACCTGCTGACCACCGACCGGCACGCCGCGGAGGACCTGCTCCAGGAGGTGTTGGAGCGCCTCTACGCCCGATGGCGGCGGGCCCGGCAGGCGCCGGACGCGTACGCCCGGCGGATCCTGGTCAACCGGGCCATCGACCGCTGGCGGTGGCGCGGCCGGCGCCGGGAGGCGGCCCTCGCGGACGTGGCGGGGCCGGTCGTCGGCGACCACGCCGAGGAGGTCACGGTCCGGCAGGCCGTGCTCACCGCGCTGCGGTCGCTGCCGCCCCGGCAACGTGCCGCAGTGGTGTTGCGCTACCTCGACGACCTCTCCGAAGCCGACACCGCCGCCATCATGCGCTGCTCGGTGGGCGCGGTGAAGAGCCACACCGCACGCGGGCTGGCCAAGCTGCGGGACGCGCTGCCGGACACCGGTTCCCCCTCCACCCAGACGATCAGGAGTACGCGATGACGAACGACCCTGACCGGGACGCCGTACGGCAGGCCCTGGCGCTGACCGCCGGGGCGGTCCGTCCCCCCGCCGACCTGCTGGACCGGGCCCGCCGCGCCGGGCAACGCCGGCTGCGCCGGCACCGTACGGTGGCCGGGGCCGTGGCGGTCGTACTCCTGGCCGGTGGTCTCTCCGCCGCCGGGTACGCGAGCCGACCGCCCACGGTGACGACGCTCGCGGCGGCCATCGGCGAACGGCTGCTGGCGGGGCCCACCCGGGGCGACCTCGCCCGCCACGGCGACTACCTGCGTGCGGTGACCGACCTGCACGAACGTGCCCGGGACGACTCCCCGCTGCGCGGGCTGGGGGTCACCCGGAAGCCGGCCGGTCCGGCCCACGTCACCTGGGCCGGGACGACCCAGTCCGGGCGGGCGGCGGTGGTCGCCCAGCGGATGCGGCTGGCCGAGGGGGGCCAGGTGGTGCTGGTGACCTTCGTCGGCACCGGCGTGGACGGCCGGCCGGAGAAGGTGGGGGCCGACTTCTACGGTTCCGGTGACCGTACCGGTTGGCGGAGTGTGGCGTTCCTGACCGGGCGGGAACGGTCGACGCTGGTGGTGCCCGACGTGGGGATCGAGGTGGAGTACTCGATGGGCCGCACGTACACGGCCGACGCGGTGACCCGCGACGACTGGCAACCGGTGCCGCCGCCCGTCGACGGTGCCGCCCTGATCACCATCGGACCGCAACGGGACCGCTGGACGGTGGCGGTCCGGCAGCGCGCCGGCGCGTACCTCGGCATCGGGAACCTGACCGACCCGGCGGGCACCGCCCCGGAGCGGGGCTGGCTGGGGTGGCGCCGACCGGCGGACGCGGACCACCCGGCCGCCCGGCCGGCGTACCTCGTGCTCGGAGGGAGCGAGACGACGGGCGGCCTGCCGGACGTCACCGAGGGACGCCGGGCGCTGGCGGAGGCGCCGGTCGGTGACGTCGAACCGCAGAGCCCACCCTGGTTGGGGATGGACTGGATCGCGGTGGGCCGGGCCCCGTCCGGTGAGATTATCGTCGCCGGTGACCTGCGGATGGGCACCGATCCGGTGCGTACCCTGGTCCGCCTGCACCGGCCCGGCAAGGCTCCGTTGGTGGTGGTGGGCCCGGTGGTGGACCCGGCGGCCTACCTGCCGGTGGTCGTCCGCCTACCGGACGGGCGGGGGTGGCTGGTCGCGCAGCCGGGGGCCACGCTGAGCTGGTCCGACGGGCGCGGCGAGTGGCAACCGGCCGGCCGGGACGCGGCGTTGCTGCCCGCCGGGACGACGCAGGTCCGGGTGGGTACGGTCACCGTCCGGCTCGGCTAGGTCGACCGCGGGGCCGCGGCGATCACCGAGCCGGCCAGCCGGTCGTGTACGCCGCGCCGGTGCTCGTCCATCACCAGAGCGGGGACGACCAGGGCGAGCAGCACACCGCGCAGCAGCGCACGGCCGACGCCGATCCGGCCCCCGTCGGCCCAGGAGAGGCAGCGGATCCGGGTGACGTACATGCCCGGGGTCTGGGCGAAGAGGCCGAGGAAGAAGCCGTACTCGACGACCAGCACCAGCACCGGCGCCCACCCATCGGTCAGCGGGTCGGCGAAGAAGTTCGACACCAGCAGGCAGAGCACCCAGTCGACCACCAGCGCGCCGAATCGGCGGCCCAGGCTGGGCGCGGTGAAGTCGGGGTCGGTGGCGGGCGGCACCGGGCGATGGGGCAGGCTCACAGCCGCCAAGGCTAGTCGGGACGCGTACCCCGCCGGGTCGCCGGGGTTTCCGGCACCGGATCAGCCCGGTCCGGACCGGGCTTCCGGCCCCGGGTGAGACCGCCCCGGGCGGCGATCGGCGGTGCCGGCCGGCCCGGGCGGGTATCGTCCGAACGGGGGCCGGGGACGGCCCGACGGCGTGCCCCACCCGCCTCCGCAGGGCGCCCCACCCGCCTTCACCGGCACAAAAGAGCAGCCAGAGCGGGTCTTAACACGGCAGAAACAGTAAGGACATGGCCGAGCAACCCCACGGCCATAGCGTCGCCAAGCAGTCAGCCAACCGTGGACGTGCCAGGAGGACGTGTGTTCGCCAATCCCGAGGAACTCCTGCGATACCTCAAGAACGAGGACGTGAAGTTCGTCGACGTACGGTTCTGTGACCTGCCCGGCGTGATGCAGCACTTCAACCTGCCGGTCGAGTCCGTGGACGACGCCTTCTTCACCGAGGGCCTCGCCTTCGACGGGTCGTCGATCCGGGGCTTCCAGGCGATCCACGAGTCGGACATGCTCCTGCTCCCGGACGTCGCGACCGCCTTCATCGATCCCTTCCGCGCGCAGAAGACCATCGCGCTGAACTTCTTCATCCACGACCCGTTCACCCGTGAGGCGTACTCCCGGGACCCGCGCAACGTGGCGAAGAAGGCCGAGGCGTACCTCGCGGCCAGCGGCATCGCCGACACCGCGTACTTCGGCGCCGAGGCGGAGTTCTACATCTTCGACTCGATCCGCCACGAGACCTCCGCGCACCAGTCGTTCTACTACATCGACTCGATCGAGGGCGCGTGGAACAGCGGCCGTGAGGAGCCGGGCGGCAACCGCGGCTACAAGACCCCGTACAAGGGCGGCTACTTCCCGGTGCCGCCGGTCGACCACTACGCCGACCTGCGCGACAGCATCGTGCGCCGGCTGGTCGACGCCGGTTTCACCGTGGAGCGCTCGCACCACGAGGTGGGCACCGCCGGTCAGTCCGAGATCAACTACCGGTTCTCCACCCTGCTGCACGCCGCCGACCAGCTCCAGCTCTTCAAGTACATCGTGAAGAACGAGACGTGGGCCAACGGCAAGACCGCCACCTTCATGCCCAAGCCGCTCTTCGGCGACAACGGCTCCGGCATGCACACCCACCAGAGCCTCTGGCTCAACGGCGAGCCGCTGTTCTACGACGAGACCGGTTACGCCGGCCTGTCCGACATGGCCCGCTGGTACATCGGCGGTCTGCTGCACCACGCCCCGTCGCTGCTGGCCTTCACCAACCCGACGGTCAACTCGTACCGCCGGCTGGTGCCGGGCTTCGAGGCGCCGGTCAACCTGGTCTACTCGCAGCGCAACCGCTCCGCCTGCACCCGGATCCCGGTCACCGGCAGCAACCCGAAGGCCAAGCGGGTCGAGTTCCGCGTGCCGGACCCGTCGGCCAACGTCTACCTCGCCTTCTCGGCGATGATGATGGCCGGTCTGGACGGCATCAAGAGCAAGATCGAGCCGCCGGCGCCGATCGACAAGGACCTGTACGACCTGCCGCCGGAGGAGTGGGGCGACGTCAAGCAGGTCCCGGGCTCACTGCCCGAGGTGCTCGACGCGCTCGAGGCCGACCACGACTACCTGCTCGACGGCGGTGTCTTCACCCCGGACCTGATCTCCACCTGGGTGGACTGGAAGCGGGCCAACGAGGTCGACCCGGTGCGCCTGCGCCCGACCCCGCACGAGTTCGCGATGTACTTCGACTGCTAGAAGCTCGTAGAGGAAGCCCCCGGGAAGCTGATCCCGGGGGCTTCTTCGTGCTCTACCGGGAAGCTGCGGAGGGTCCCTCCCGGAACGCCCTGGGCCACGCCCCGAGGCGGGCCGTGGGTCAGGAGGCCGTGGCGGGCTTCCTGGTGGGATCGACCGGGGTGGTGCCGTGAGTGGGGCGGCGGGTCAGGACCTGGGGGCCGGAATCCGTGATGGCGACCGTGTGTTCGGAGTGGGCGGTGCGGGAGCCGTCGGCGGAGCGGATCGTCCAGCCGTCGTTGTCGAACCTGATCCTGTCGGTGGAGCGGCAGAACCAGGGCTCGATGGCGATGGTGAGGCCGGGGGCGAGTTTCATGCCACGGCGCGCGCGACCGTTGTTGGAGACGTGCGGGGCCTCGTGCATGGTGCGGCCGATGCCGTGCCCGCCGAACTCGGCGTTGACGCCGTAGCCGTAGGAGTGGGCGACCTCGCCGATCGCGGCGGAGATGTCGCCGAGGCGACCTCCGGGCTGGGCGGCGGCGATGGCGGCCTCCAGTGCGACCTCGGTGGCCTCGATCAGCCTCAGGTCGGCCGGGTCGGGGGTGCCGACGACGACGGAGAGCGCCGAGTCGGCGACCCAGCCGTCGATGCCGACCGCCATGTCGATGCTGAGCAGGTCACCGTCGCGCAGGACATAGTCGTGCGGCAGGCCGTGCAGCACCGCGTCGTTGACCGACAGGCACAGCACGTTGCGGAACGGGCCCCGGCCGAACGAAGGAGCGTAGTCCCAGTAGCAGGACTCGGCACCGCGTTCGGAGATCCGGCGGCGGGCGAGGTGTTCGAGGTCCAGCAGGTTGACGCCGACCGCGGCGACACCGCTCAGCTCGGCGAGCAGCTCGCCGACGAACTGGCCGGCCACCGCCATCCGGCCGATCTCCTCAGCGGACTTGAGCTCGATCACGACAGCCTCCCTCTCCGTATGCGGTATTTTTATACCACGTCAGTCGGGGACGCTCCGGAGGGCTATCCTGCTGGCATGGTTCGCCAACCACTCACCCCCGAACAGATCGCAGCGGGCCAGCGCCTCGGAGCCGCCCTCCGGGTCGCGCGCGCCGGCCGCAGCCTCGTCGAGGTGGCCCTGACAGCCGGCATCTCCCCCGAGACGCTGCGCAAGATCGAGGCAGGCCGCCTTCCCGCACCGGCGTTCGGCACCGTGGTCTGCCTCAGCCAGGCCCTCGACGTCCCCCTCAGCGACCTGGCCGACGTCTGGCTGGCCGACATGCCCATCCGCCAGGCGTCCTAGCGACCAGCCACCCACGCGCTCCGCCGTAGCGGTGAGGGCCGGCTCCGCACCACGCGGAGCCGGCCCTCACCGCGTCGGGGGGTGTTGCCGGCTCGGGTGCGTGCGCCGGCCCGACTCACTCGGCGAGCACGCGGGTGAGCACGTCGTGCACCACGTCGACGAGCAGGTCGACGTCCGCCTCGGTGGTCCGCCAGTTGACGATCGCCGGACGCAGCGCCACCCGGCCGCCGTAGACGGTGGTGCCGACGTAGACCCGGCCGTCGGCCAGCAGTGCGGCACCGAGCCGACGGTTGAGGTCGTCCAGCTTCTCCTCCGGCACACCGGCCGGGCGGGCGCGGAAGCAGACGATGCTCAGTGGCACCTCGGCGAGCCGTTCCAACCGGGGTGCCGCGTCGACCAGTCGGGCCAGGTGCTGCGCCAGATCGAGGTGGCGCTCGACCATCGCGCGGTACCCCTGCCGGCCGTACGCGGCGTTCGGCGATGTCGTGCCGCTCCCCCCACCAGTGCGTCGCGACGGCCAGCCCGGTCAGGTTCGCGAACGTGGCGCTGGCGACGAGCGCGCCGCCGAATGCCTCCGGCAGCCCGAACAGCTCCCGCAGCCAGGTCAGCGCGATGGTCTCGGTCTCGGCGGCGAACCGGGAGGACACCTGGAAGGACGCGACCTGGTCGAGAAGCGCGGCGGTCCAGTCGGCGGCGAGCGCGGCGGGGGTCACCCCGCGTCACGGATGCGTCTCCTCGCGGGTGGTCCGGCGACGTGGCCCGGCGCAGCCGCCGGCCGCCCCACCCTGGCACCGCCCGGCGGAGAGGCGCGCCGGCCAATCCGGGGACCGTGGCCCGCGACTACGACACGGCGACGGGCACCCGTGGCTCGATCGTGAGTACGGCCTCCGGCTCCGCAAAGGTGCGGGCGCAGCTGCCGCGCCCCGTGGCGTCGACCGGCACCGGCTCGACCACCCTCACCGGTGCCG
This sequence comes from Micromonospora sagamiensis, assembly GCF_014680085.1. NCBI lineage: Bacteria > Bacillati > Actinomycetota > Actinomycetes > Micromonosporales > Micromonosporaceae > Micromonospora > Micromonospora sagamiensis. Next base: position 1,034,763 of record NZ_AP023438.1, read on the forward strand.
GGTGGTAGCAGGGGACCCCTGCTCATCACCAGACGACCGCAGGGGGCCCCTGCTACCACCGGAGCGGACGGCCGACACCCCGAGCCAGATCACCAGGGCGGTCATCAGGAGGGCACCGGGGGCCTTGGTGAACCGGGCCAGGTTGGTGCCGTCGGGGAGGGTCAGGAAGGACGCCACCGCGCAGGGCACCAGGAACCAGGTGGTCCGGGTGGCGGCCACCGCCAGCACCGCGAGCGGCCAGACGGCGTACCAGGGGTGGAAGACCGGGGCGAGGGCGACCGTGGCGGCCAGCGCCAGCCCGGCCCCGGTCAGCGCCGCGCGGGGCCGCGCGGCGGCCAGCCGGGCCACCCGCTGCCGGACGCCGCTGAGCCGGCGCAGCCCGTGCCAGGCCCGGAACCAGAGCGCGACCAGCAGCACCGCCAGCAGCACGACCGCGACCGCCCGGACGACCGGCACCGCGTTCGGGTCCCGGCCGAGCAGCCGGCCGGCGTAGTCGACGGTGAACCCCACGGCGGTCGCCGGTGAGGTCCACTGCTCGGAGTCGCCGCTGCGGGTCAGCCCGCCGATCCAGCCGAACCCGAGCCCGGAGGCCGCCGAGCTGGCCAGCAGGGCGGCCACCGCCCCGGCGACCACCCAGAGCCCGTCGCGCAGCAGCGCCCGGACGGTGACGATGCCCGCCACCGCGGCCAGGGCCGCGAAGGGCAGCACCACCAGCGCGGTGACCTTCACCGCCACGGCCAGCCCGAGCAGCGCCCCGCCGGCCAGCAGCCGGGGGCGCTGCCCGGGGTGGCGGACCACCAGCAGCAGACCGGCGAGGAGCAGGCCGACCATCACCGCGTCGTTGTGCGCCCCGGCGACCAGGTGCACCCCGACCAGCGGGCAGGCCAGCACCAGCCAGACGGCCCGCTGGGCGGGCACCCCGGCGGCGCGGGCCAGCGCCGGCAGGCAGGCGGCGGTGAGGAGCACCCCGAGCACGGCGACCACCCGCAGCAGCGCGACGGTGCCGAGCAATGAGCCGCCGAGCGCGGCGGCGGCCCCGGCGAGGAGCACGAAGACCGGGCCGTACGGGGCTGCGGTGTCCCGCCAGATCGGGGAGATCGCGTCCACCCAGGGGCACCCGGCGGCGGCCACCCCTCCGGCGTACGGGTCACCACCGGAGGCGTACACCCAGCCCTGGCAGGCGTACGAGTAGACGTCGCGACTGCCGGTCGGCACGCTGGCCAGCAGCGGCAGTGTCCACAGCCCGGCGGTGAGGTACGCCCAGCGTGTCGACGGGACGTGGTGCCGGGCCGTCCACCACGCCACGACCAGCCCGGCGGTGCCGACCAGCCAGGCGGTGAGCAGCAGCGGCCCGTGTTCGCCCCGCCAGATGCCCAGCGGGGTGACCCCGGGCCGGAACTCGGGGAAGACCCCGCCGAGCCAGGAGGCGACGGCGAGCAGCACCGCACCGGCCAGCCCACCCCAGCGGACCAGCCGCAGCCGAGCCGCGCCGGCCGGGACCGTCCCGTGACCGGCGGATGACGCGCCCTCGGTCGTCCGGGTCACCTCAGCATCCTCCCCGGGGGCGCAGTGAACTGGTCAGCCGGTACTCCCCCGCACGGTCGACCCGGACGGTGATCCAGTCGTCCGGGCCCCGGGTGAGGCAGCCGCCCGGCCCCTCCAGGCTGAGCCACCGGGACCACCGGACGCGGACCAGCAGGTCACCGGCGTCCGCCGGGGCGGTGAACCGCACCTGACCCGGGTCGGCGGCGACCAGCCGACCGGGGGCGGCCACCAGCGGCGTCGGGTCGGCGACCGCGTAGAGCCGCCAGGTGTCGTCGCGCCACACCTCGCGCAGGTACGGCAAGCCACCGGCGACCAGCGCGGCCTCCTCCCGGGCCCAGCGGTCGGGCACGCTGTCCGGGGCGAGAGCGACGTACTGCACGGCGTTGCGGCGCAGCCAGTCGGCGTAGGTGTCGGCGTCCAGGCCGGTGCGGTAGAAGAGCCCGTTGCGGTCGGTGTCGACCTGCCGTTCCCAGCCCCGGGCCAGCGGCACGGTCGACGGCAGGTACGCCGACTCCCAGTGGTCGCGCAGCGGCACCACCTCGACCCGCCCGACCGGGGCGCGGCGGGCCAGTTCGTCGGCGAGCGGCCGGTGGAAGGCGGCGGACGTCTCCGCCGAGCCGGCCCGGCCGAGGTCGGAGGTCATCACCGGGGACTGCCACCAGACGGCGGCGGCGAGCAGCGCGGCCAGCCACCGGACCGGCAGCGGCGCGTACCCGGCCAGCACCGGCAGCGCGAAGAGCATCGGCAGTCGCAGCGCGTTCGACCCGATCGGGGAGGGCACGTAGTGGGCGGCGACCAGCAGCAGCACGGCCAGCGCGGCCCCGGTGCGCAGCACCCGGCGCCGCCGGGGCAGCACGAACAGGACCAGCACGGCCAGCGCCACGTTGATCCGCATCGACTCGGCGGTGTAGGGCTGGGTGCCGCCGTTGCCGAAGAGCACCGCCATCGGGGCGAGCGCGATCGCCGGTGCGACGCAGAGGGTCAGGCTCTCCGCCAGCGGCCGGTCGAACCGCCAGCCGCCGGGCAGCGGCCGGCCCCTACCCGCCGCGGTGTGCGGGCCGTCGACGTTCGGACCGGTCCCCGGTCGCAGGCTGGCCAGCAGCAGCGCCGCGCCGGCCAGACCGGTGAAGAGTCCGGCGACCGGGCTGGCCCAGGTGGCGAACGCGGCGAGCAGCGCGGCCAGGGTGAGCCGCAGCGGGCGCGACGGCCGCTCGGCGGAGACCGCGACCAGGGCGGCCAGCCCGAGGGCCAGCCCGACGGCGAAGGTGATCCGGCCGCTGGCCAGGTTGCCGACCAGCACCACCGCGCCGAGCAGCCCGGCCAGCAGCGGTCGCCGGGCGCGGTGCCGGACGAACAGCCAGCCCAGCGCGGCGGCGGAGAGCACCGCGGCGACCGCGCCGACGACCCGTACCCCGAGCAGGGCGCCCAGGCCGGCGGTGAGCAGGCTGTAGCCGTACTGGTGGACCCCGCCGTACCAGCCGAGGTCGACCGGGGTGGTGCCGTGCCGGTCGACGAAGTCGGCACGGGCGACCTGGGCGGCCAGGTCGGTGCCCATCGGCGGGGCGAGCAGGAACGCCGCCGCCAGCACCAGCGCCGCCCCGGTGACCAGCAGCGGGACACCCCGACGCCGACCGGACGCCGCTCCGGCGACCGGCCGGGTGGCGGCGGCACCGACGCTGGTGGTGACGGACTCGGGGCCGGCGGCGGGGCCGGCGGACCGGAGGGCAGCGGCTGGGGCCGCCGCGCGGGGCACCGACTCAGGCATCGAGGACGTGTTCCATGGCGGTACGGCAGCGCCGGGCGGTGCGCAGGTACTCGTCGAGGAACTCGCCCGGGTCGTCCGCCCCGAACAGCTGGACCACCCCGGCCAGCTCCACGCCGTGCCGGGGGAGCTGGTCGCCGTCCCGGCCACGGACCAGCATCAGCGCGTTGCGGACCTGCGCGGCCGTCGTCCAGCCGGCGGCCATCGCGGCGGCGTCGGCCGGGTCGACCAGTCCGGCGTCGCGGGCGGCGGCCAGCGCCCCGAGGGTACGCGTGCCGCGTAGTTCCGGGTGCCGACCGGCATACCGGAGCTGGAGCAGTTGCACCGCCCACTCGACGTCGGCGAGCCCGCCCCGGCCGAGTTTGGTGTGCGTGGCCGGGTCCGCGCCCCGGGGCAGGCGTTCGGTCTCCACCCGGGCCTTGATCCGTCGGATCTCGACGACCTGTTCCCGGGTGAGCCCGTCGGCCGGGTAGCGCACCGGCTCGATCATCGCCTCGAACTCGGTGCCGAGGTCGGCGTCGCCGCAGACGAAGCGGGCCCGCAGCAGGGCCTGCGCCTCCCAGACCCTGGACCAGCGGGCGTAGTACTGGGCGTAGGCGGCGAGGCTGCGCACCAGCGGGCCCTGCCGGCCCTCCGGGCGCAGGTCGGCGTCCACCCCGAGGGCCGGGTCCGGGGCGGGCATGCCGAGCAGCCGCCGCAGTTCCTCGGCGATGCCGTGCGCGGCGGCGCTGGCGGCGCTCTCCTGGACCTCCGGTGGAGCGTCGTAGACGAAGAGCACGTCGGCGTCGGAGAGGTAGTTCGACTCGTAGCCGCCGAGGCGGCCCATGCCGATCACCGCGAACCTCAGGCCGGGCACGTCCGGGCGGGCGGCCCGGGCGGTGCGCAGCGCGGCGGTGAGGGTGGCGTCGGTGACCGCGGCCAGGGCCGCGCCGACGGCGCTGACGTCCGGCGGGGTCTCCCGGGCGGCCCGTGGGGCGAGTGAGCCGGCCCGGCTGAGCACGTCGGCACAGGCGAGCCGGACCAGCTCGCGGCGGCGCAGCGCGCGGACCGCGCGGGTGGCCTGCACCGGGTCGGTGTGCCGGGCCGCCGCCGCGGTGAACCCCTCGCAGAGCACCTCGCGGGGGCGCGGGGTCAGCTCGCTCTCCTCGGCCAGCAGCCGCAGCGCCTCCGGCTCCCGGGAGAGCAGGTCGGTGGCGTACCGGGACAGCGACAGCACCCGGGCCAGCCGACGGGCCACCGGGCCCTCGTCGCGCAGCAGGCGCAGGTACCAGGGGGTGCTGCCGAGTTTGTCGGACACCTGCCGGTAGTTGAGCAGGCCCCGGTCCGGTTCCGGGGCGTCGGCGAACTCGCTGAGCAGCACCGGCAGCAGGGTGCGCTGGATGGCGGCGGTACGGCTCACCCCGCCGGTGAGGGCCTGGAGGTGCCGCAGCGCCCCGGCCGGGTCGGCGAAGCCGAGGATCTCCAGCCGGTTCCGGGCGGCCTCGGGGGTCAGCCGCAGCCCGTCGGCGGGCACCCGGGCCACCGACTCCAGCAGTGGCCGGTAGAGCAGTTTGGCGTGCAGCCGGCGTACCTCGGTGGCGTGGGTGACCCAGTCGGCGCGGAACGCCTCGACGGCGCTGCGACCCGGTGTGGCGGTGTAGCCGAGCGCGGCGGCGAGCCAGCGCAGCCCGGCCGGCTCGGCCGGCACGGTGTGGGTGCGGCGCAGACCCTGGAGCTGGAGGCGGTGCTCGACGCCGCGCAGGAAGCGGTACCCGCGCAGCAGCCCCTCCCCGTCGGCGCGGCCGACGTAGCCACCGGCGACCAGCGCGCGCAGCGCCGGGATGGTGCCGGGTTCACGCAACGACTCGTCGCCCCGGCCGTGCACCAGTTGCAGCAGCTGCACGGCGAACTCGATGTCACGCAGGCCACCCGGACCGCGCTTGATCTCGCGCTCCAGCTCCTTCGGCGGGATGTTCTCGATGATCTTCCGGCGCATCGAACGGACGTCGGAGACGGCCTCGGGGCGCTCGGCGGCCCGCCACAGCAGCGGGGCGAGCTGCTCGATCCACTCGCTCGCCAGAGCCAGGTCACCGGCGGCGGGACGGGCCTTGAGCAGGGCCTGGAACTCCCAGGTGCGCGCCCAGCGGCGGTAGTAGGCGAGGTGGCTGGTGAGGGTGCGGACCAGCGGCCCCCGGTTGCCCTCGGGACGCAGCGCGGCGTCCACCGGCCAGGCGACCAGCCCGCAGACGTGGATCAGCCGGGTGGCGATGGTGGTGGCCACGGCCAGGTCGGCGTCGTCGTCGGCCACGAAGATCACGTCGACGTCGGAGACGTAGTTCAGTTCACCGCCGCCGCACTTGCCCATCGCCACCACGGCCAGCCGGGGCACCGGCGTGCCCTCGGGCAGTTCACCGACCGCGATGTCGTACGCGGCGGACAGGGTGGCGTCGGCCAGCGCGGAGAGCGCCGCCATGGACTGCTCCAGGGCGCGCCCGCCGGTCAGGTCGGCCGCCGCGATCCCCAGCAGCGCCAACCGGTACGCCGCGCGCAGCGCCGGGATCGGCTTGCCCTCCCCGAGCGGGCCGAGCCGCCCGACGGCGGTGGGGGCGAGCCCGTCCGGGGCGGTGGCGAGCACCCGCCAGTGCTCCGGATTGGCCACCAGGTGGTCGCCGAGCGCCGAGGACGCGCCCAGCACCGCGACCAGCCGGCGGCGCAGCCCCGGGTCGGCGTGCACCGCGGCCAACAGGACGGAGCCTTCGTCGGCCCGGGGCGCGGTGCGGCGTTCCGCCTCGACGATCCGGTGCAGCTGGCGCAGGGCCAGGTCCGGGTCGGCGGCGCGGGAGAGCGCGGTCAGCAGCTCGGCGGCCGGCTCGTCGACCGGTTCCTGCGACTCGGGCCGCCACAGGCCGAGCCCGTCCGGGCCGAGCAGGTCGGCGGCGCGCACGCCCCCGTCGTCGCCGACCCCGAACCCGTACCGGGCGAGGCGGTTGGTCCTGGTGGATCTGGTCATGCCGCTCAGTGCCCGAGCAGGGGCAGGGTGGGCCGGGGCGTGCGGTCGTCGTCCAGCTCGCCGAGGGCGAGCGCGGCGAACCGGGCGGCGAAGGGCTGCCAGACCTCCTCGATGTCGGCCATCACCGCGTCGCAGGCGGCCACCACCACGTCCGGGTCGTAGCCGAGCCGGGCCAGGAGCCGGGAGTCGGTGGCCCAGGTGGCGATCATGGCGGTGTCGCACTCGATGTGGAACTGGAAGCCCCAGGCCCGGTCGCCGAGGCGGAACGCCTGGTGCGGATAGCGGGTGGAGGCGGCGAGCAGCGTGGCGCCCCGGGGCAGTTCGGTGATCTCGTCCACGTGCCACTGGATCACGTCGGGGATCAGCGGCACGTACCGGAAGAGGGGATCGGTCTCGGCGGCGTCCCGCTTGCCGACGACGCACGGGCCGACCTCGGGACCGGACGGGCTGCGCACCACCTCGCCGGCGTGCGCGGTGGCGAGGAGCTGACCGCCGAGGCAGATCCCGAGGGTGGGCACCCGGTGGCGCACCGCCTTGCGCAGCAGCCCCTCCAGGGCCGGGAACCACGGCGCGCCGGGGGTGCCGTCCGGCTGCGGGTACGGCTGCTGTTCGCCGCCGAGCACCACCAGGGCGGCGTACCCGTCGAGGTCGGCGGGGAGGTCGTCACCGGCGTACGGGCGCAGGACCCGCAGCGTGAGCCCAGCCTCGGTCAGCCACTCCCCCAGGCGTCGGGGGTCGTCGGTCGGGTCGTTCTCGATCACCAGCGCGGTTGCCACGACGTCGAGGCTATCCGGTGGCCCTCGGCGGGCCGGATAGGCTCTGCCGCTGTGAGCCGTGCCCCCGACGACGTGGTCCGTCCGCCCGCCCTGCGCCCCGGCGACACGGTCATGCTGGTGTCACCGTCCGGGCCGATCCGGCCGGAGCGGCTCGCCCGGGGCGTCGAACTGCTCACCGGTTGGGGACTGCGCCCGGTGCCGGCCCCGAACGCCTACGCCCGACACGGCTACCTGGCCGGCACCGACGAGCTGCGCGCCGCCGACCTGAACACCGCGTTCGCCGACCCCGACGTGCGCGGGATCGTCTGCACCCGGGGCGGGTACGGCGCACAGCGCGTGGTGGACGCGGTCGACATGGCCGCCGTACGCCGGGACCCGAAGGTGGTGGCCGGGTTCTCCGACATCACCGCCCTCCAGTTCGCGCTCTGGCGGGGCGCCCGGCTGGCCAGCGTGCACGGGCCGGGTGCCGCCTGGCGGGACGAACGGACCCCACTGCGCTCGGCGGAGTCGCTGCACGCCGCGCTGACCACCACCGAACCGGTCACCGTGGCCGCCGACCCGGCCGAGGGGACCTTTCCGGTACGCGTGCCGGGACGGGCCACCGGGACGCTGCTCGGCGGGAACCTCTGCCTGATCGTCGCCTCGCTCGGCACCCGGGACATGCCGGACCTGACCGGGGCGATCCTGCTGGTCGAGGACGTGCAGGAGCCGCCGTACAAGGTGGACCGGATGCTCACCCAGCTCCGCCGGGCCGGGGCGCTGGACGGCGTCGCCGGGGTGGCGGTCGGCCAGTTCACCGGCTGCGCCGACGGCTGGGAGACGACCGTCGTCGACGTGCTGCTCGACCGCCTCGGCGACCTGGGCGTCCCGGTGCTGGGGGGCCTACCCGTCGGGCACGGCCCCGGTCAGCTCACCGTGCCGGTGGGCACCCCCGCCACCCTCGACACCGACGCCGGCACGCTGACCGTCTCCCCCGCCGTCCGCTGACCCGGCGGCTGCTCTCCCGCCGGCGGGCTCCGGTGCTCGTGGGCCCCGGGGTCAGCGGGTGGGACGCAGGTGGGCCAGGGCGCCGGTTTCCAGGGCGACCCAGACGGTGCCGGCGCCCGTGACGGCGAGGCCGTGGGGTTCGGCGTCGGGGGTGGGGAGCGGGTACTCCTCGATCCGGCCGGCCGGGTCGACGTGGGCGAGGCGGTTGGCGGCCCACTCGGTGAGCCAGCAGCCGCCGGCCGGGTCGGCGACGATCGCGTGCGGACGGGCGGCACGGTCCGGCAGCGGGAACTCGGTGACCGTCCCGTCCGGGGTGATCCGGCCGACCTGACCGGCCCCGATCTCGACGAACCAGAGCGCGTCGGCACCGCGGGTGACACCGACCGGAGCGGCGTCCGGGGTGGGCAGCGGATGCAGGGCGACCGCGCCGCCCACCTCGATCCGGCCGATCGCGTTGGCCCGGTTCAGGGTGAACCAGAGCGCCCCGTCCGGCCCAGCGGTGATCATCGACGGGAATCCGCCGGCCGCCGGTACCGGGAACGTGGTCAGCTCCCCGTCGACGGTGAGCCGGCCGATGGTGTCGCTGCTCATCCCGGTGAACCAGAGCGCGTCGTCCGGGCCGACCGCGATGCCGAACGGCGCGGTGCCCGACGGCAGCGGGAACGCGCTGGCCTCCCCGGCAACGGTGATCCGGCCGATCCGGTCGTCGCGGGAGCGGGTGAACCAGAGCGCGCCGTCCGGGCCGGTGGTGATCACCGACGGGCCGCAGTCGGCCGAATCCAGCGGGTACGAGGTGAGCGCGGGGTCGCCCTCCCCGGTCACCGCCAGCCGACCGATCCGGCCGGCGTGGACGAGGGTGAACCAGAGCGCCCCGTCCGGGCCCACGGTGATGCCGTAGGGCCCGTCGCCCGGGTCAGCGACCCGGATCTCCTCGATCATCCTGCCTCCCTGAATCGGACCGGAGGTCATCTTTCCGACTGGGCGTCCGGTTTGCATCTGATTTGTGCCCGAGATTCCCAGCGGAATGACAGGCTCACCACGGGTGGCCCCCAGTTGTCGCGGGCACCGTCGTCGGGTCAACGGCACACCGATCAGCAGGAGGAACCATGGCCAGGAAGCACCTGATCGCCGGGCTCGTGGCGGCCGGCGCACTCGGGCTGGGGATCGCCGCGCCGGCGGTTGCCTTCGCCGGGAGCGGCGAGACGGCCAGCCCCAGTCCCAGCACCAGCGAGAGCACCGACCGGACCGCACGGCAGAGCGCCTTCGCCGAGGCGCTCGCCGAGGAACTGGACGTACCGGCCGACAAGGTGACCGCTGCCCTGGAGAAGCTGCGCGAGGAGCGCAAGGGTGACCGCCCGGAGCGGGGCGGCTGGCGCGGTGGTGGCGACGCCGCCGACCGGCAGGCCGCGCTGAAGGAGCGGCTGGCCCAGGCTGTCAAGGACGGCAAGCTCACCCAGGCGCAGGCCGACGCGATCACCGCGGCGGTCGAGGCCGGGGTGTTCCCCGGCGGCGGCTGGCACCGCTTCGGCGGTGAAGCCGGGAAGTGACCGCCGGCGTCGTCCGCCCTCCGACGACCGGGACGGTCAGCCGTTCCGGTCGTCGGGGCTCGGGGGGCGCGGCGACGGGAGCAGGTCCGGTCGGTGCCGGGCCAGCACCGCCACCAGGCGGTTCGCCGTGCTCGCCGCCAGCACGCCGTCGTCGAGCAGGCCGAGGTCGGCGAGCCGGCCCAGGGCGTGGCCGACCAGGTCCCGATCGTCCCGGCCCGACCGGTCGGAGAGTTCGGACACCGCGTGCACGATCTGGGCGGCCAGCCCGTCGTCCACGTCGGCGCCGCGCTCGACGACGGCCAGGGTGGCCCGGACGTACGCGGAGAGCGCCCGCACCTCCCAGCGGCTCATCCCGTGGATCCCGCCGAGCAGCTCCGTGCCGAGCGCGGGCGGCACCGCGTGGTCCACGGCGAGCCGGTCGAAGAGCAGGGTCGCCAGATCCGACTCCTCGAAGGGCGACCGCTCCCGGTCGAGGTGCCCGATCATCCGCGCCACCGCGCCGTACACGCGGGCCCGTCCGGCCGCGTCGGCACTCTGGAGGGGCAGCAGCAGCATCGCGAGCAGGTGGTGCGCCACCGACCGGTGGCCCGTCGACGGCACCAGCGAGTCCAACGCCGACGGCAGGCGGGTCAGCAGGGGTTCCAGGGCGTGCGTCACCGCGTCGCCCTGCGGGTCGCACTCGAAGTGCGCCGTCCGCCGCAGCACCGGCGCGCCCCGGTTCGGCAGCACGTGGATCGTCCCCGACTCCACACGCTCCGCCGGGGCGTACGTCCACTCCGGGTCGACCGGCGGCGGCTGCCAGGTCCCGTCGGCGAGGCGGAGCCGGACGTCGCGGCGGCCACCGTCGCCGAGCCGGTCCAGCGCGACCGCGTTGACCAGGCCGCGGTACTCGTCGTCGGTGAGCTGGGAGCGCCAGAGCAGCGCCTGCCGGGTCCACGACGACCGCACGTCCCCGTCCCCGGGATAGAGCTGCCGACCGGAGACGTCGCCGGCCAGGCAGACCAGCAGCACCAGCAGGTTCGCGCTGTACGCGGCGTGCCGGGCCGGGACCGGCAGCGCCCGGGGCCGGTACGCCGCGAAACGCCGGGGCGGCCGGTCGTCGTGCACGCCGTGGAAGAGGCGGAGCAGCACCTCGGCGGCGTCGTCACGTCGCTCGGCGGGCCACGACCGGAGGATCTCGGTGAGGAAGGTGACCACCGGGGCCCGGCCGGTCAGGGTGGCCGAGGAGAGCAGCGCGTGCAGCGGGTCGTCGTCCACGTCGCGGCGCAGGCTGACCGCCGCGGCGACGGCGGCCATCTCGCCGAGGACCAGGGCGGCCGTCCGGGCGACCAGGAACTCGCCGAAGGTGGCGTGCAGGAACTCGTACGTCGCACGCCGGTCGTCGTCCCGGTTCGCCTGCGAGCGGTGCACGAAGAAGAACCGCCCGAGCAGCATCCCGGCGGGACGCAACGGGACCCGCAGGTCGTTGCCGGACCGGCTGGCCGGCGGTGCGGCGAGGAAGGGCAGGGCGGCGAGGTCCGTTTCGAGGTCCTCCTCGGTGACCCACTGGACGCCCCGGTTGAACATCGCGTACGCGACCACCGCCAGCCGTCGCAGTTCCTCTTCGGCGGCCCGCGCCAGCTCCCGTTCGGGCAGGTCGGGGCGGTGCTTGCCGACCTCGCGGCGGGCGAAGCTGCGCAGCAGCCGTTCGTACAGCTCGCTGCGGCGCAGCTCACCGGCGGCGGCGAGGTCGTTGCCGGCGGCGGCGTACAGGGCGAGCATCAGCAGCAGCAGCGGCTGCTCGGCCAGTTCCCGGTGGGCCAGCACCGCCTCCGGGTCCAACGGTCGGACCCCGAGCCGGGCGAAGTGGTGCACGTTGACCGCGTTCCACACCTGCACCCAGCGTCCCACCCGGGCCCGGTCGAACGGTTCGAGCCGCAACGCCACCGCCCCGGGTGGGGGCTTGGCCCGGTCGGCGACGCTGGTCCGGCTGGTGACCAGCACCGCCACCGGTCGTCCCTGGTCGGCTTCCCGGCGCTGGAACGCGGCGACCCGCAGCAGGTAGTCGGTCTGGGTCACCCCGGTGGCCTGGAGCAGCTCGTCGAAGCCGTCGAGGAGCACCACGGGCAGCGCGTCGCCGGCCGAGCGCACCAGCGCCGGCCAGTCCAGCCGTTCCCCGGTGGCGTACCGGACGCTCTGTTCGATCTGCTCCTGGAGGTCCGTCTCGACGCGGACCTCGCGGAGCACCACCCGGACGACCAGGAAGTCGGCGGCCGGCAGCTGGGCCGCCAGGACCCGGGTGAGGACGGACTTGCCCGAGCCGGGTTGGCCGAGCACCAGCAGCGGCGCCCGGGTGGCCATCGCCGAGGTGAGGTACCAGGCGAGCAGGTCGGGCAGGTCGTGCCGGACCGGCTGTCCCCGCCACCACACCTCGTCGCTGGGGCGGGCCTGCCCGTCGAGGGCCGCGACCCGGCACAGCGGCGGGACGTACGCCTCACCGAGGGTGGGCACCTCCATCCCGGCCGGCACCTCTCCCGCCTCGACGATCGGCCGGTCCAGTGCCGCGGTGTACGCGCGGGCCAGCGCGGCCGGCCACCCCTGCGGCGGTCGTCCGGTGGAGACGTCGGTGAGCACCCGACGCAGCTCGGCGAGGCCGAGGGCGACGCGGTGCACCTCCTGGCGGGTGGCCTCGTGCTCGTGCCGCCCCGACCAGTACGCCACCTCGGGGAACTCCACCGCCAGCGCGAGGCTCAGGTCCCGGTACCGGCGCACGGCCAGGCGCGGGACGGCCGCCAGCGCCTCCCGGAACGCCCGCTGCCGGGTGGTGTCGAGCCGTTCCCAGGCGGCCAGCCCGGTCACGTGCACGGCGAGCTGCTCGGCGATGGTGCGGTAGTACCGGTCGAGGGCCTCACCGAGCCGGGCCGGGGGCAGGTGCGGGCCGGGCACCGGGGCGGGCAGCGCGAACATGCTCCGGGTGACCGCCCTCGGGTCGGCCGGCCCACCGCCGGCGACGGCGAGTTGCTCGGTCTTCCCGATCTCCAGGTCGGCGAAGGCGAACGGCAGGTCGACCTCGTGCAGCACCTCGAAGAAGGCGGTGACCGCGATGACCGCGTGCGCCGCCTCCAACCGTTCGGTCCGGCCGTACCGGGACAGCCCGGAGCGCTGTTCGGTGAGGTGCCGCAGCAGGTCCCGGCCGAGCCGGACGAACTCCCCCTTGGCGTCGAAGATGCCCAGCAGAGCGGGCACCGGTACCGCCCCGGCGAGCAGCGCCCAGCCGGCCAGCCGGTCGAACGTCTCGACGAACCGGCTGCGCTCCCCTCCGAGCAGGCGTACGGCGTCGGCGTAACTGAGTTCGTCCGGCACGGTCCGCTTCCCTCCCACGACTCCCCGGAGTCAGCATGCCGGACCCGCGCACCCGGTCGTCCACCGGCCGGGCGACCTTGGACAGTTGCCGTCCACACACGACGCCAACTGTCCAAGGTCGCAGGTGACCGGGGCGGAGGGTCAGGAGGCGGGCGGGGTGAAGACGCCGATGTGGTTTCCCGTCGGGTCGATCAGGTTGGCGAAGGTGAGCCCGCTCGGGGTGGTGGTCAGCGGCACCAGCACCCGGCCGCCGGCCGCCTCGGCCCGCCGGCAGGTGTCGGCCACGTCGGCCACCTGCACGTAGAAGATCGCGTAGTTCGGGGTGCCGTCGGTCGCGCGGATCGCACCGCCGATCCCGTCACCCGTGCCGCCCTCGGTCACCCGGTACGACCGGCCCGGCGCACCCTGCTCCTCGAAGGTCCAGCCGAACAGCTCGCCGTAGAAGCGTTCCGCCTCCTCGGGGCGGTCGCTGCCGATCTCGAACCAGTTCACGACGTTGGTCGTGGTCATGTCTGCCTCCCGTACGTCGCGCCGGCCGGTCGACCGGCGCTGTCCACGGTCAGCCTCGACCCGCACTGCGACACCGTCCTGTCGGTGTTTCCCCCGCAGTTTCGCGAACCGGACGGAGCCCGGCGGGGAAACCGCGGGGATTCAGACCAGGCGGACGGGAATTCAGACCAGGGAGAGTTGGCGGACCACCTGCTGCGGGATATCCAGGTCGTCGGGACGCAGCTCCCGGGTGACCGGCTCGGGCAGCGCGGTCACCGTGACGATCCGGTCGGTCCGGAAGGCCCGCGGGCCGTCGCGCAGTCGGCACCAGGCCAGCAGGTACCAGTGCCAGGGGTTGCCGAGGAAGCCCAGCGGCTCGACGACCCGCTCGGTGGCGACGCCGGCCCGGTCGGCGTACCCGATGCGCAGGACCCGACGGGCGATGACCGCACCGGCGACGGCGGCCGGGACGGGCTCGGCCGGTCCACCACCGACGAGGTGCACCCGCCCGGCCAGCCGGCGGGCCTCGGCGGCGTCGGCCGGCGGCAGCACCGCGAGCAGCTTGCGCAACGCCGAAGCGCCCGCCTCGGCGAACGGGCCGCCGCCGAGGCGGTGCAACGCGACGGCCATCGCCACCGCCTCGACGGCGGTGAGGTTGACCGGTGGCAGCGTGTGCGCCCGGTCGACGACATACCCGCCGGTGCGGCCCGGCTCGGCCCAGATCGGCACGCCGGCCTGCTGCAACGCGCCGATGTCGCGCTCGATGGTGCGCGCGCTGACCTCGAAGCGCTGCGCGAGCCAGCGTGCGCTGCGCGGCCGGGGCGAGACCGCCCGCAGCTCCTCCACCAGGGCGTAGAGACGGTCCGTCCGGTTCACGCCCGGACGCTAGCCTCCGGGTACGACAGGGCGGGTCAGGCGATGCAGGCGCAGACGATCAACGCGGCCCCGAAGTGGGTGGCCGCGCTGACCCGGGCCGCCGGGTGCGGCTCGTCGGCGCAGATGATCGCGCCCAGCCGGCCCGGGGTGAGCAGGTCGAGCGCGAAGAACGCCAGCGCCATGATCAGCAGGCCGACCAGCCCGAAGACCGCCGTCGAGGCGAGCCCCTTGGCGAAGTCGTCGTAGCTGGTGAAGATCGCGGTGAACACGATCGCGGCGATGCCGAGCTGGTTGGCGGCGAGCAGCAACGCGGCGTTGCCGTTGCGCTGCACCCAGATGAGATCCCGGAGCTTGCCGGGGGTGAGCACGTCGACCAGGCCGAAGCCGGCCGCCATCAGCACGACACCGACGATTCCGTAGACGACGCTCTGCATCGCTCCGGTGAGCAGGTCCTCCAGCACCGACTGCCTCCCACAGGGGGTGCCGGTCAGGGGATGCCGGCACGTGGTGGCACACGATAGCGGCAGGCCGCAACCAGGTCAGAGGGAGAGGTAGCGTTGCCGCTCGTAGGGGGTGACCTCGCGGCGGTACTGCTCCCACTCGGCGCGCTTGTTGCGGAGGAAGAAGTCGAAGACGTGCTCACCGAGCACCTCGGCGACCAGCTCGGAGCCGGACATCACGTCGATCGCCTCGGCCAGGTTCTCCGGCAGGGCCTCGTACCCCATCGCCTTGCGCTCGGCGCTGGACAGCGACCAGACGTCGTCCTCGGCGCCCGGCGGCAGCTCGTAGCCCTCCTCGATGCCCTTGAGCCCGGCGCCGAGCATGACCGCGAAGGCGAGGTACGGGTTGGCCGCCGAGTCCAGCGAGCGCACCTCCACCCGGGCCGAGTTCGGCTTGCCGTAGGCGGGGACGCGGACCAGCGCGGACCGGTTGAGGTGACCCCAGCAGACGTACGCCGGGCTCTCGGTGATCCGGTCCGGCAGCGCCAGCGGGAAGAGCCGCTTGTACGAGTTGACCCACTGGTTGGTCACCGCGGTGTACTCCCGGGCGTGCGTCAGCAGGCCCGCGATGAAGGACTTCGCCACCTTGGAGAGCTTCATCGGGTCTTCGGCGTCGTGGAACGCGTTGCGCTCCCCCTCGAACAGCGAGAGGTGGGTGTGCATGCCGCTGCCCGGCTGGTCGGTGAAGGGCTTCGGCATGAAGCTGGCCTGCACGCCGGTGGAGAGCGCGACCTCCTTCACCACGTGCCGGAAGGTCATGATGTTGTCGGCGGTGGTCAGCGCGTCGGCGTAGCGCAGGTCGATCTCCTGCTGGCCGGGGGCGACCTCGTGGTGGCTGAACTCGACCGAGATGCCGATGCGCTCCAGGGCGAGCACCGCCTGCCGGCGGAAGTCCCGGGCCACCGCGTGGGTGGTGTGCTCGAAGTAGCCGCCGGTGTCCACCGGGAGCGGCACCGAACCGTCCTGCGGGCCATTCTCCAGCAGGAAGAACTCGATCTCGGGGTGGGTGTAGAAGGTGAAGCCCTTGTCCGCCGCCCGGGACAGCGCCCGGCGCAGCACGTGCCGGGGGTCGGCCCAGGACGGGCTGCCGTCGGGCAGGAGGATGTCGCAGAACATCCGGGCGCTCTCGCCGCTGACCCCGCCCTCGAAGGGGAAGACCTGGAAGGTGGTCGGGTCGGGCATGGCCACCATGTCGGACTCGAAGACCCGGGCGAAGCCCTCGATCGCCGAGCCGTCGAACCCGATGCCCTCCTCGAAGGCGGCCTCCAGTTCGGCGGGTGCGACGGAGACGCTCTTGAGCGTGCCGAGCACGTCGGTGAACCACAACCGGACGAACCGGATGTCCCGCTCTTCCAGCGTACGGAGGACGAACTCCTGCTGACGGTCCACTTCCACCCCTCGCACGTCGCACGCCCGCCGCCGGAACACCCCGGGACGGCCTGACCGACCAGTCTCCACCGGCCTCGTTACGCCGACGTTACGCGACCGCCGCCCGGCCATGCGCCGGACCCGCGCCGGCTCCGGGCGGGGCCGCCCGCCGCGCCGGCCCCGACCGGCTGGGGCAAGATGAGGACATGCCCACCCTGCGCCTCGCTCTCGCCCAGGTCAACCCGACGGTCGGCGATCTGGCCGGCAACGCCGAGCTGGTCCGCCGGTGGACCCGCCGGGCGGCGGACGCCGGTGCCCGGCTGGTCGCCTTCCCGGAGATGGTGCTGACCGGCTACCCCGTCGAGGACCTGGTCTTCCGTCGCTCGTTCGTGGCCGCGTCCCGGTCGGCGCTGCACTCCCTCGCCGCCGACCTGGCCGCCGACGGCCTCGGTGACCTGCCGGTCGTGGTCGGCTACCTGGACGCCGACGGGCCGCCGCAGGTCAGCGTCGACGCCGAACCGGGCCGGGGGGCGCGCAACGCCGCGGCGGTGCTGCACGGCGGCACCGTGGTGGCCACCTACTTCAAGCACCACCTGCCCAACTACGGCGTCTTCGACGAGGACCGCTACTTCGTGCCCGGCGACACGCTGACCGTGGTGCGGGTCGACGGCGTGGACGTCGCGCTGACCATCTGCGAGGACCTCTGGCAGGTCGGTGGGCCGTTCGCGGTGGCCCGGCAGGCCGGGGTGGGGCTGGTGGTCACCATCAACGGCTCGCCGTACGAGCTGAACAAGGACGACATCCGACTCCCGCTGGTCGGCCGCCGGGCCGTCGAGGCCGGAGCCGCCATCGCGTACGTCAACATGGTCGGCGGCCAGGACGAGCTGGTCTTCGAGGGCGACTCGATGGTGGTGGCCGCCGACGGCACGCTGCTCGCCCGCGCCCCGCAGTTCGTCGATCACCTGATGGTGCACGACCTGGACCTGCCGGCCGCCCCGGAGTCCGGCACCCCGGATTCCGGCGAGCTGGCCGACGGGATGCGGATCAGCCGCACCCGGATCAGCGAGGCCGGGGCCGCACCGGCCGGACCGCCGGCCGCCGGGGGGATCTTCGAGCCGGTCGCCGACGAGGCCGAGGTGTGGCAGGCCCTGGTGCTGGGGCTGCGCGACTACGTCGACAAGAACCGGTTCCCCTCGGTGGTGCTCGGCCTCTCCGGCGGCATCGACTCGGCGGTGGTGGCGGCCCTCGCGGTCGACGCGCTCGGCCCGCAGCGGGTGGTCGGGGTCTCGCTGCCCAGCCAGCACTCCTCCGAACACTCCCGCTCCGACGCCGCGGAGCTGGCCGAGCGGACCGGGCTGGACTACCGCGTCGAGCCGATCCAGCCGATGGTGGACACCTTCCTGGCGAACATGTCGCTGTCCGGCGTGAGCGTGGAGAACCTCCAGGCCCGGGTCCGGGGCGTGATCCTGATGGCGCTGTCGAACCAGGAGGGGCACCTCGTCCTCACCACCGGCAACAAGAGCGAGCTGGCGGTCGGCTACTCCACCCTGTACGGCGACTCGGTCGGCGGCTACAACCCGGTCAAGGACGTCTGGAAGACGCTGGTCTGGCGACTGGCGAAGTGGCGCAACGCCGACGCGGCCAGCCGGGGCGAGACGCCGCCGATCCCGGAGAACTCGATCGGCAAGCCGCCGAGCGCCGAGCTGAGCCCCGGCCAGCTCGACAGCGACACCCTGCCCGACTACACGGTGCTCGACCCGATCCTGATCGGTTACGTCGACGGCGACCTGGGCCGGGACGGGCTGGTCGAGGCGGGTCACGACGCGGCGGTGATCGACCGGGTGCTGCGGATGGTGGATACCGCCGAGTACAAGCGCCGGCAGTCCGCCCCGGGCACGAAGATCTCCATGAAGGCGTTCGGCCGGGATCGGCGGCTGCCGATCACCAACCGGTGGCGCGAGCACGGCTGAGGCACGGCGCCCACGGGCTGTGAATTCCTCCACTGCGCTCTGCCGGGCCGCCCTCGGGCGGTGCGACGATGCGGGGTGACCCGGGGACCGCGAGGGCGGCCTCGAGGCGAGAGGAGCGGACATGTCCGATGTAGTGAGCGGTGCCGCGCCCACCGGGCCGACCGGCGGCCCGTCGGCGGACCCGCCGGCCGAGGTGACGGCGCTCTACGGCGGGCCGGCGACCCGGCGGGTACGCACCCGGGACCTGCTCGCCGCCAAGGAGCGCGGCGAGCGGTGGCCGATGCTGACCGCGTACGACCAGTACACCGCCGCGATCTTCGACCAGGCGGGCATTCCGGTGCTGCTGGTCGGCGACTCGGCGGCGAACAACGTCTTCGGGCACGAGACGACGCTGCCGGTGACCGTCGAGGAGATGCTGTCCCTGGTCCGGGCGGTGGTCCGGGCCACCCGGCACACCCTGGTCGTGGCCGACCTGCCCTTCGGCTCGTACGAGGAGGGGCCGACGCAGGCACTGCGCACGGCGGTGCGGTTCATGAAGGAGGGCGGCTGCCACGCGGTGAAGCTGGAGGGCGGCCGGCGCTACGCGCCGCAGATCGAGGCGATCACCGGGGCGGGGATCCCGGTGATGGCGCACGTCGGCTTCACCCCGCAGCGGGAGCACGTCATCGGCGGGTACCGGGTGCAGGGACGCGGCGAGGCCGCCGAGGAGGTGCTGGCCGACGCGCAGGCGGTGGCCGGGGCGGGAGCCTTCGCGGTGGTGCTGGAGATGGTGCCCGGTGAGGTCGCCAAGCGGGTGACCGGTGCGCTGACCATCCCGACCGTCGGCATCGGCGCCGGTCCGGACACCGACGCTCAGGTGCTGGTCTGGCAGGACATGGCCGGCCTGCGCACCGGTAGGGCCCCCCGTTTCGTCAAGCGCTACGCCGACCTGGCCGGCACGCTGACCGACGCGACGCGCCGCTTCGCCGACGAGGTCCGCGCCGGCGAGTTCCCGGCCGCCGAGCACACGTTCTGAGGCCGCTGTCGGGCCGGGTGCCGCCCGGCCCGACACCCGCCGGAAACGGTCAGCCGGCGACCGGACGTCGCGGTGACGGTGGTCGGCGGCCACAATCGGCGGGTGGGTGACTTCGGGATCCCGGGCTACCGGGCGCGGTGGCTGACCGGGCGGACGGCCGTGGCGACCGCGCACGGGTCACGGCTCGCCGGGTTGACCGGCCGTACGCTGACCCGGGCCTGGCTGGCCTGGGACCTGGCCGGCGACTCCTGGTGGGCCGACTGCCCGGTGCTGCTGGACTTCGCCGGTGAACAGGTCGAGGTCAACCACTGGAAGTTCGACGAGATCGCGATCTCCTGGAACACCGTCGACCCGGCGCGCGACGTCCGGTGGCTCGGCATGGAGGACGCCCCGATCGCCTGGCGTCCGGAGCCGCTACCCGGGCTGGCCGGCCTGGTCGGCCGGCCGCTGGTCGACGTCGAGCTGCTGGAGTGGCACGGCGCCCCGGCCGACCTGGCCAACGGGACCGTGGCGCTCGGGTTCGACTTCGATGACACGGTGCTGGTCGTCTTCAACGCCCTCGACGAGAACGGCCTCTCCGTCGGCCCGCTGCCGCCCGACTACCGGCGGCACCGGCTCACAGGTCGGTGACCCGGATGCCGGCGTGCGCCTTGTAGCGCTTGTTGATGGCGATCAGGTTGGCGGTGAACGCCTCGATCTGGTGCGCGTTGCGCAGCCGGCCGGCGTAGATGCCGCGCATGCCGGGGATCCGGGCGGCCAGCGCGGCGACCACCGCGGCGGCGTCCCGGTCCTCGGTGCAGATGAGCACGTCGAGCTGAATCCGGTCGATCTCCGGGTCGGCCAGCAGGGGCGCGCTGACGTGGTTGAACGCGGCGCACACCCGGGAGTCGGGCAGCAGGGCGGCGGCCTGCTGGACGGCGCTGCCCTCCTCGACGGTCAGCGCGTACGGGCCCTGCTTGTCGAAGCCGAGCGGATTCACGCAGTCGACGACGATCTTGCCGGCGAGCGGCTCGGCCAGGGCGGCGACGGTGGCGGCGTGCCCGTCCCACGGCACCGCCACGATCACGACGTCGCCGCGTCGGGCCACCTCCTCGTTGCCGGCCCCGGTGACGCTGGCGTCGGCGGCCACCCCGGGCAGCGACGCGATCTCCCGCGCGGCCTCCTCGGCGCGCTCGGCGGACCGGGAGCCGATCAGCACGGTCTGCCCGGCCCGGGCGAACCGGTAGGCGAGCCCCCGTCCCTGGTCACCGGTGCCACCGATGATGCCCACGGTCAGCCCGGACACGTCGGGCAGCGCGCTCGCGTCGTATGCCATGCGCTCATCCTCGCAAACGGCCCGTCGGGACGGCAGCGCCGCCGGTGGTGAGAAACCCCGCAGCGGGTCGCCCCACCCCGGTCCGCCGGGGGCCGCTCCGCCCCGGTCAGGCGCGGGCGAAGGCCACCCGGCGGGTGGTCGGATCGGCGGTGACCAGACGGACGGTGACCCGCTCCCCCAGCGGCAGCTCGCCGGTGCAGCGGGCCCGCACCGGCGGCGAGTCCAACGCCACCGTCCCGCCGGGCTGGCGGCCCGGCCGGGTGGCGGGCGCGTCCACGTCCAGCACCGCCGCCTCGAACGTCTCCCCCACCCGGTCGGCGAGCAGCACCGCCTCGGCCAGTTCGATGGCGCCCCGGGTGGCCGCCGAGGCGGTCCGGTCGGTGGTCGCCATCGTCTCCGGCAGTCGCGGCAGCGCCGCACGCGCCCACTCCGGCACCGGCCGGTCCTCGTGGAGGGCGAGGCAGACCTCGGTGGCGTACCGGTCGGCGAGACGCCGCAACGGCGCGGTGACGTGCGCGTACGCGGCGGCCACCCCGCCGTGTCCCGCCTCGGCCGGCACCTCTGCGTCGAAGGCCGTGTACGCGGCCCCGCGCATCAGCTCGGCGGCCTGGTCGACGAAGGCCGCCGCCCGGGGCCGGGCCGGGTCGAGCCGGGCGATCACCTCGCCGACGGACATGCCCTCCGGCCAGTCCACGCCGAGCGGGGCGGCGGCGGCCCGCAGCCGGGCCACCGCCTCCGGTCTCGCGGCGGGCATCGTCCGCAGCAGCCCGATCCGGCCGGCGAGCATGAGGTCGGCGGCGGCCATCCCGGTCAGCAGCGAGATCTGGGCGTTGTGGTCCTCCATCGGCACCGGCCCGCGCAGCACCAGCCGCCAGCCGTCGCCGTCGGGTTCGACGTCCTGCTCGGGCAGGGGCAGGTTGACCGCCCCGCGTCGCAGCCCCCGCGCGGTCAGCAGGGCACCCAGTTCGGGCAGGAGGGCGATCGGCTCGGCCAGCCGCCCGGCGTCGGCGTCGGCCTGCACGCCCCGGTAGTCGAGCTTGGCGCGGCTACGCACCCGGGCCCGTTCCAGGTGTACGCCGACGGTGGCCGCGTCGGCGTCCAGGTCGATGGTCCAGAGCACGGCCGCCCGGTCGACGTCGGGCAGCAGGCTCGCCGCGCCCTCGCTGAGCGTCTCCGGGTGCAGCGGTACGTTGCCGTCGGGCAGGTAGACCGTCTGCCCCCGCCGCCAGGTCTCCGCCTCCAGCGCCCCACCCGGGCGGACGTGGGTGGCGACGTCGGCGATGGCGTACCGCACCCGGTAGCCGCCGCCCGGTCGCCGGGTCAGGCACATCGCCTGGTCCAGGTCCCGGGAGCTGGCCGGGTCGAGGGTGACCAGTGGGACGTCGGTCCGGTCGGCGAACGCCGGCAGGGGGCGCGCCGCCGCCTCGTCCGCCTCCCGCTGCGCCTCGGGTGGGAACCGGTCGGGCAGCCCCAGTTCCCGCCGGAGCGCGCCGAAGTCGATGCGGGGTGCCAGTACGCGTCGGATGACCACGGGACCAATCCTGGCAGCGCGGCAGCGGTTCCGCTCGGGAGGAATCGCCGGCGGTCCGGCCGGCGCGGCGGCCGGTGCCGGTGCCGGTGCGCGTACGCCGTTGCGCCGGAGGAACC
Source organism: Micromonospora sagamiensis (assembly GCF_014680085.1). Lineage (NCBI taxonomy): Bacteria > Bacillati > Actinomycetota > Actinomycetes > Micromonosporales > Micromonosporaceae > Micromonospora > Micromonospora sagamiensis. Next base: position 1,056,891 of record NZ_AP023438.1, read on the forward strand.
CCGACGCGGGTCAGTCGGCCGGGCTGGCCTTCCGGGCGCGGGCCGGGGCGCTGCGGGTCGCGGGCTTGACCGTCGAACGGCCCGCGACCACCTTCCGGCCGGCGGCCTTGCCGGCCGAGGTGGTCCGCTTCGTGGTGGCGGTCGACGTGCTGGTCCGGGCCTCCCGCCGGGCAGCGGCCGAGATGGCGGCGGTCCGGGCCGGAGCCTGCTTCGCCGCCGCCGACGCGGTGCCCGCCGGCCGGCGGGACGTGGCCTTCTTGCGGACCGGGGCCTCGGTGGACGTGGTCGCCTTCCGGACCGCCGGACGGGTCGCCGTCGTCGCCTTGCGCGTCGCCGTGGCGGTCTTCCGCGCCGCAGTGGTCGCCTTCCGGGCGGCTGCCGTCGTCTGCGCGGCGGCGGACCGGGCGGCCGTCGTGTTCCGGACGGCTGCCGGAGCCTTCGTCGCCGTCGTCGAGGCGGTTCGTTTCGCGGTGGTCGCCTTCCGGCCCGTCTCGGCGGTGCGGTCGCCCGCGGCGGAGGCGGTCCGCTTCGCCGCGCCCGTGGCGGTCCGCTTCGCCGTCGTCGTGGTCCGCTTCGCGGTCGTGGTGGTCCGCTTCGCCGCGCCCGCGGCGGCCCGCGTCGCGGTCGTGGTGGTCTTCGGGGCGGCCGGGGCAGCCTTCGTCGTGCCCGCGGTGGGTGCCTGCCGGGCGACCGGGCCGGTCCGCCGGGCGGTGGTGGCACTGGTCGCCGTCACCCCGCCCGCCGGGCCCCGGTGGGCCGCCGTGGTGGACTTACGGACCGGGGTGGTCCTGCTGGCGCCGGTGTTCCGCTCCGCCGCGGCGGTCTTCTTCGCGGTGGTACGGGTGGCGGCCGGGCGGGTGGTGGCCTTGCGTGCGTCGGCCATGTCGTCTCCCTCCTCGGGGACATGCGCTCCCGGGGCTCCGTCCGGAGCCCGGGGTTCCTCGACGCGGGGTGTCCCGCGTCGTTCATCTGTCCTCCCCGGCCCAGCGGGCGTCCTCGGCCTCCCACGCCTCGTTCCGCTCCTGCACCCTCTCCAGGGCGCTCTGGGCGTCGGCGGTCGAAGGGTACGGACCGAGCACGAACTTCGCCGGGCACTTGTCGGCCTCGGTCTCGACCCGGTGGTGTCGCAGGCACCAGTAGTAGCTTCCGCGTCCGCTGTCACTCATGGGATCACTGTGCACCCGGACGCGACCGGCCGCCACCGGATCATGCGTAGCCGCCGATGTCATCCACAGTAGACGTGCTCCGGCCGGCCCGGGGCCGAATCGACGAAGAACGCCGACGGGGTGCCCCGAACGGGTCACCCCACGGTCTCCTAACAGACGCCGCTAGCCGGAGCCATCCACCGGACGGCATGTTGTCCCTGGTCAGTGGGGTACTCCCGGCCGGCTGGTCGAACGGTTGGGCCGTTGTCGAGGTGCGCTGGCCCAGGCGATGTGAAACCCTAATTGCAACGTTCCAAAAGACGTTGCGCTGACCGGGGTCGACCGTTCCCGGCACCGTACCTGCCGGCGGCAGCGCCGTCCCGCTGACTGGGGGAAGTCCGTGGCGAACCTTGACGTCGCCCTGAAGAACGCGATGCAGATCGAGGGGGCCATCGGTGTCGCGGTGGTGGACTACACCAGCGGCATGACGCTCGGCGTCGCGGGGGGCACCGCCGAACTGGACCTGACGGTCGCCGCCGCCGGCAACACCGACGTGGTCCGCGCCAAGATGCGCACCATCGAGATGCTCCAGCTCAACGACGAGATCGAGGACATCCTCATCACGCTCGGCACGCAGTACCACGTGATCCGGCCGCTGACCGGTCGCCACGGCAAGGGTCTCTTCCTCTACCTGATGCTGAGCAAGAGCCGCGCGAACCTGGCCCTCGCCCGGCACCAGCTGCGCACCATCGAGGAGAACCTGGAGTTGTGAGCGCGCTCGTCCCGGGTGAGACGGCCCTTCCCCGGCGGGTCCGGCAGGCCGGCACCCCGCCGCCGCCGGAGCGTCACCCACCGTCGCTGGCCGGGAACCGGTCCCTGCCGTACGCGGCGATCGACACCGAACTGGCCGAGCTGCGGCTCCAGATCCCGGGCGTGACCGGTTGCGTCCTGGGCGGGGTCGACGGTCTGCTCATCACCCACACCATGCCCGACGGGTCGAGCCCCGACGACCTGGCCGCGCTCGCCGCCAGCACCTTCGGCCTCGGCCGGCAGGTCGGTCTCAGCCTCGGGCAGGGGCCGTTCCGGCAGTCCACCGTCCGCAACGCCACGGGCTACCTGAGCGTCTACGCGGTGAACGGCCAGGCGCTGCTCGCCGTGGTCGGCGAGGACACGGTCAACGTGGCACGCCTGCACCTGCACGCCCCCGGCGTGGCCGAGCGCCTCGCCGCTCTCCTGGCCGCCGGCACCGCCTGAGCCCACCGGGCGTCGGCCGGGACGGCAGGATCGCGGTATGACGAAGCTGCACGAGTACGAGACGGTGGTCAGCTGGACCGGCAACCGGGGCACCGGCACCAGCGGCTACCGCGAGTACGGCCGGGAACACGAGGTGACCGCCGAGGGGCCGGCGGCCATCGCCGGCAGCTCCGATCCGGCGTTCCGGGGCGACCCGGCCCGGTGGAACCCGGAGCAGTTGCTGGTCGCCGCGCTCGCCCAGTGCCACATGCTGTCGTACCTCGCACTCTGCGCGCGGCACGGCGTGGTCGTCACCGGGTACGTCGACCGGGCGCACGGCACCATGGCGCAGCAGGGCGACGGAGGGCACTTCACCTCGGTGGTACTCCGGCCGGTCGTCCGGGTCGCCTCGGCGGCGATGGTGGAGAAGGCGACCGCCCTGCACCACGACGCCCATGCCAGCTGCTTCATCGCCAGCTCGGTCAACTTTCCGGTCACCCACGAGCCGACGGTGACCGCCGACGACGCCGCGGGATCGCCCGAGGTCGACTGACCGTGCCCGGGGTCGCCCCGCCACTCAGGTCTTCGGGCGGTGCCGGGCCACCGCGCGCGCGTGTGCCCCGGCCAGCAGGGCGCGGGTACGTTCGGCGGTCGCCTCCCCCGGGTTCAGCACCGAGGCCCAGCCCTGCGTCGCGTACAGCGGGTGGGGAACGAAGCGGTCGAGGGCCGCGTGGTCGTACTCGTCGTGGTGCGCGCCGTGCGCGGCCGGCGCGTGTCCGAACAACTCCTCGAAGACCTGGCGGCCCACGGCGACGTTCACCCGGAAGACTCCGTCCCGGTCCAGGTCCGAGGCGGTGTCGAAGCCCGGGTAGTTCCGGCCGACGATCGTCGCGAACGGCATCCGGCGATCGGCGGGCAGGTCACGGTCCGGGTCGTAGTAGAAGAAGTGGTCGCCCCACGCCATCTCGGGGGCGCCGTTGGCGGCGCTGGCCGTGAGCAGGTCGACCCCCGGCAGGCTGGTGACGAACTCGACGATGTCCTCTTCGGTCATCAGCGCAGTATCGCGGCACGGCCGCCCGGGCCGGCACCGGTTTCCGGCCCGTCAGCGGCGATCCCCGGAGGTCGTGACCGCCGGGATCCGACCGCACACTTCTTACCGGCGCCCGCGACTGGCGGCACGGCGGCTGACACGGGCGATGGTCAGCCACGACACCAGGCACGGGCCGGCGCGGTGCGGACCAGGAGCCCGCTGACCAACAGCGCCAGCACCGCCAGCAGCCCACCGGCCATCGCCGCGATGGTGGCCGGTGCGACCGGGGTCGTGATCAGGGCGCCGAGACGCGGACCGAAGACCAGCATCGCGCCGATCCCGCCCAGGAACGCGAGCGCGACCGGCGCGGCGAACCGGTGCACCACCCGCCAGGCGGTCGGTCCGCCGCGCCAGAGCCCACGGAGGACGAGGACGACCGCCACCGTGCAGCCGGCCAGGGCGAGCCACTGCCCCGCGCCGCCCGCCTCGGCGAGCAGCACGACGTTCACCGCGAACATGTACGCCCACCAGGACGCGAGCAGCAGCATGCTCGCGACGATGCTGGTCGGTCGACGCAGCGGCCCGCGCCCACCGGCCGACAGGCGGGGGCGCGACGGCTCGCCGGTCATCGCCGGATCCGATGGTCCGGGTCGGTTCTCGTCATCGATGTGCTCATCCGCACCTACGGTCGCATACCCGATCTCTGCGGGCGTCACGAACACGTCCCCGCGCCCGCCAGACGAGCCTCGTAGATCCTGGCCCGGCGGTCGCGGGCGGGATCAGGCGACAAGCAGACGGAGGCCAAGCTCTGCGGCGTCGAGATCGACGAGTTCCCGGTTGCGTTCTGCCCACCGGCCCGAGGCGAGGTCGTCACGAAGGCTGTCCACTGCCCGCTGCTCGGCCTCCGGCCCGACTCTGGCCCAGACGGACATCCCGCGACGGACGTTCTCGTCCAGGTATGCCTCGGGTCGGCGCCAGTAGGCCTCGAAGAAGCCGTCAGCGCAGTCCCACGGAACGGGCACCGGCTCCGTGCGGGCTCCGATCGCATCGGCCAGCTCGGTCAGCGGAGGCCGGTCGACCAGGAGGTCCGCGGCCTCAGGCAGGTAGTCACGCGTGAGCCAGAACCGACGAAGCCATCCGACGTCACTCGTGTCGTGCGTGAACACCACCACGCGGCGGGCAACGCGCCGCATCTCGCGCAGGCCCGCGATCGGGTCCTGCCAGTGATGGACGGTCGCAAAGGCCATCGCGGCGTCGAAGGACTGGTCGTCGAACGGCAGGCTTTCGGCAGAGCCCACCAGGCACGGCGCTGCCCCTGGTAGGCGCTGCGAACGCATCAGCGCCGACGGTTCCACCGCGAGGACGTAGCGGTCGGTGGGCTCGTAGGAGCCGGTGCCGGCTCCGACGTTCAACACCGTCCGCGCATCGCCGAGCGCAGCCCAGGTCCTTGCGGCGATGCGCGGCTCGGTGCGCCGCGTCACGGTGTACGTGGCTCCGATGCTGTCGTACAGTTCCGCGCCGGACATGTCGCTGCCTCTCTGGCCGTCGTGAGCCCTGCACCGCGCAGGTGACCTGGTGTCCCTGCCCTGTTCGCCCTGGCGTCCCCCGGCTCTCGCCACAGCGCCCGGCGGGCGGACCCGTGGAGACGACGAAGGACCCGGCTTCTATGGTGGACCAATGGCGTCGGTCAAGCAGGTCCAGATCACCTTCGACTGCGCAGAACCCGAGCGCGTCGCTCGTTTCTGGTGCGAGGTGCTGGGGTACGTCGTACCGCCGCCACCGCAGGGCTTCGCCACCTGGGACGACTTCGATCGCACGCTGCCGCCGGGGCGGCAGGGTTCATCCTTCGCGTGCATGGATCCCTCAGGTGTCGGCCCGCGACTGTTCTTCCAGCGCGTTCCGGAAGGCAAGGTCGTCAAGAACAGGCTGCATCTCGACGTGCGGGTCGGGACCGGGCTCGTGGGTGAGGAGCGCGTGGCCGTACTCGAGGCCGAATGCGCACGACTCGTCGCACTCGGCGCGGTCCGCGTGCGGCTGCTGCTCGCCGATGACGAGAACGAGTCGTGCCTCGTGATGCAGGACGTCGAGGGCAACGAGTTCTGCCTCGACTGAGTGGCCGCCGCCGAGCCCGAGGATCTCCCACTGCCGCAGCCCGCACCCCGCGCGCGAGGTCGACCATCGGCCGGTACCGCTGCGCCAGGCCACCGCGCCCCTGCCAACAGTGCGGGCCCTCGCCCACCGGTGAGGGCCCGCACTGTTGGCACGGTCTAATCGCGTCCCGGAGCAGTCTGCGCTGGGCCCGAGACGGCCGCCTCGTACCGGAGCAAGGTATCGACGAATGTCCGTTGTTGTGCCGGGCTCAGCGGCGCGAGGGCGCGTCGCCATGCCTGGGCGCCCGGAGACAGCCATTCGGCGATGGCGGGACGGCTCTCCGGGCTGATGTCGACGATGCGGCGGCGACGGTCGGCGTCGTCCTCGCGGCGCACCAGGATCCCTTTGCGGCTCAGGTCGCTCACGATCAGGCTCACCGTGGTCGGGGCCACACCCAGCATCCCGGCCAGTTGGGAGACGGTCAGCGGGCCGTCCAGCAGGAGCAGGGACAGCATCGACAAGTGCCTCGGTGCCAGGTCAAGTGACCTCAGCTGTTCCGGCGGAGGCAGACGTTTGACCCTGCCGACCAGCCTTGGCATCACCAGCAGCAACTCCCGGACCGTGTCGTCCGTGGCGTCACGCCTTGACATCCACCCACCCCCGAAATACCTTTGTTTACAAAGATGATTTGCGACCAAACCGGCATGGAGGATGGTATGCCCCACCTCAGCGTCCACGCGCTGGAGAGCGACCTGGCCGGCCGCGAGACCGCACTGATCCAGAACCTGACCGACGCGGTCGTCGCCGTCTATGGCGAGTGGGCCCGAAGCATCACGGTCGTGCAGTTGATCGGCCTACCGCCCAACCGATGGGGCATCGGCGGCACGCCAGCACCTGCACCCTCACCCAGCGTCACGTTCGGCATCAAGGAAGCCGCGTTCCGCCGACCCGACGCCGACGAGATCGTTGCCCGACTCGTTTCCGGGGTCACGGACGCCATCGTCGGCGTCCTCGGGGAACGCGCCCGCGCCGGCCTACGGGTCGATCTCGTGGGCACCCCGGCCGGGCGTACCGGAATCGGCGGAGTTGTCGTCACGTCATAGCGGGTCAGTCACGTGCCGAAGCCGGCCACGAGCAGCCAGCAGGACTCGATCGCGTCACCTGATGTGCGACGCGGCTCCGCCATCTGACGTGGGACAGATGCCGATCAGCTGGCCAGCTTCTCGAAGAGTTCGTTCGGCGTGTCGTAGTACCTCGTCGTCCGGCCGAGGTGCGTCATGCCGAGCCGCCGGCAGACGGCCTGGGAGGCACGGTTGTCCGGGTCCGTGACCGCGATGACCCTCGTCAGACCCCGGCTGAACGCGTCGTCCAGGACCGCCGCCGCTGCTTCGGTGGCGTAGCCGTGCCCCCACGCGTCCGGGTGCAGGTGCCAGCCGATCTCGACATCGGTCGGCCCGCCGGCCGGTTCCCCGGCCGACAGGGGAATCGGCTTGAGCAGGAGGTTTCCCACCAGCCGACCGTCCGCCGCCGTGGTGATGGCCCAGATCCCGTGGATCGGATCGTCGACGGCGCATCGGCGTGCGATCGAGGCGAGGGCATCCTCGCGGTTGTTCATGATCCTGGGCCGCGCGCCCAGGAATCGCACGACCTCCCAACGCGACTCGAGATCCAGAAGGAAGTCGGCGTCCTCATCACACCAGGGGCGCAGCAGGAGGCGGTCGCTCGCGATGGTGCGCATGCGACCTAATCTAGCCAGCACCGAGCAACCCGCCCCGAGCCGATTTCCCTCGCACGCGTCTGTAGCCGAAAAGAGGACGTCCTGTCGGGGCTACCCTCCCTTCGCTTGGCGTGAGCGCTAGATTTCCAGCCGCAGTCCGGCCCATCGGTCCAGCCATCCCTTGACCTCCACGCGGTGCTGTACCTTCGCGCGGCCCGCTGCGTTGTTGAAGGCTGGAGAGGGGCGAACAACCATTCCCACAAGGTCGGCCAGCCCATGGCAGGACACCAGGCGAACAGCGTCACCCCGCAAAGTGACCGCGACGCACGTTGCCGTTTCGGGCCAGCGCGACATCGCGTCCAGGGTGGACGTGTAGGGCTCATCGCCATTGCGCAGATGCATCCGTGCCTGATTACGGATCTCCCACGGCACCCCGGGCAGGACCGCCATGGCTCGGGCTTCGGCGCGGGCGTCCTCGCGGGGGTCCAGCTTCTCCGGGTCGAAGTAGGCGACATCCACGTCGCGCTCCGGCGAGACCGGGAGGTTGCTGATCGCGTCCCACACGCGATTGCGTACGAAGCCGGCACCGATCCACCAGTCCGGTAATCCAAGGTCGGCCGTAGCCCGAAGGACTTTCATTGCTCCCGGGTCAGACTCGATGACGCCCACAACGTCCTGCGCGCTCATGACCATCCCAGGGACCCTAGACCAGCGGACGTGCACACCGCTCGCGAGGCAGGGCTAGCATCTCCGGTGACACGACCGACTGAAAGCCGGGGTCGTGATCCGTCAGCTGATGTGTGACGCGAAGAGGGACTAACGTCCTCGGTGCAGCCAGGCCAACAGATCCGCTGGGGCCATCTCAGCCACGCGCCGGTGGTAACGGCTGAGTTCCTCGGTGCTCAGGAGCGCTTGTCCAGCACCCGACCGGCCCTTCCGGAAGAAGGCTTGATGGTCTTTCAGCACGCCGAGGGCATCGGGCACCAGGACCTGGGCTCGCTCACGCATCGCGGCGAACGTGGCGGCCTCCACCAGCGTCGCCCACCGCTCGGCTGGCACATCAATACCTAGCCATGCGGCGATCCGCCGCATCTGTCCTTCGAGGTCGGCCAGGAGATCGTCATAGTGCACCAGCAGCACATTTGGCTCCCGCCGGCGTCGCCAGGCATCAGTCAGGTGCCAGAGCACACCGGGCAGCGAGTCCAACGCCTCCTGCGGATCGCAATCGCGTTCGGTCCACCGCACCAACCAGGAGTGCAGGTCAGGCCGCGCCGGCGGTGCAATGCTGGACTGCGGTTCGCCGGTGAGCTGGCGCACTCGTTCCCGGTCGATGTTGTCGCTCTGGTGGTACAAGGACACCGCCATGTCCAGCGGGTGCCGCGCCACCACGATGTACGACACGTCGGGCTCGATCGGTATCCCGTCCAGTGGCGTGTGTGTCTTGATGAAGCGCCGATGCTGCTGCGCGGCGAGACGGTCGCACACCTGCCGCTGTGGAGCAGTCAGCCAGTCGAGCCAGGGGGACAGTTGCGCCAACGGCGCCGGCAGGTCGGCGGTCTGGAAGACCAGCAGCGCGCAGATCATCTGCATCCAGGTGGTGCCGCTCTTCGATCGGGTGCTGATGACGATGTCGCCGCGCCGGAGCGGGAAAGCGAGCCACCTGCTGCTGTCTTCCTCCGAAGATCGATACCGCACCGGGGTCGTCATCCGAGCGAGCCTAGAGGACCGATGTAGCTGTCCGCTTCTTCGTTTCCGGACCGGCCCCTGTCACAGATCGTGACGGTCCCCGCGGCGCGTCGATCAAGGCACCGCGCTCCGCGCGGTGCGGAGCGGCAAGCCCGGCCGGCGGCAAGCCGCCCCGGGTGCCTACGGCGCCGGGGCGGTGAGCTACCGACAGCCGCCAGGACACCGCCCTGACGCGGGACGCAGATCAGTCCAGGGCGAGTTCGTCCGGGTAGCGTTCACGAAGCAAGACGACCGCACTGCGCAGGCAATCGCCAAGGCTGTTGCCGTCGCACCTGATCGACGCCCCGCCGAGCCGTTGGCCTGAGATCACCACCGTCCAGGGTTTATGCTCCCGCTCCCCGTCAATCTTGACGATCCCGACGAGGCCCAGCTCCCCCAAGCGCGCCAGCAACTCCGGCACCCGCTCATCCCACCCCACCCGGGGATTGGACCACGGAGGCCGGTACGGAAGCCGTCGCCCCGGCCACCGTCGAGGGCGGGGCTTCCGGCTGCTCCGAGGCAAGGTCAACTGAGCCCGCCCTCAGGGCGTCTCAGGGGGCAGAGCGTCGTCAGGGTGTCAGACGCCGACCAAAGTTGACCGAGCACGACCATCGACACCCGGAAATAGAACCAGCTCAGAGCCTTGATCAGGGCTCTGAGCTGGTGGGCGACGGACGAGTCGACCTGTACGCCGGATTCTGTGCGCGCCGCGTACCCCTGGGGGATCCGCGACGGCGGCGGCCATCCATCTCGGCCTACCGTCGCCGGCAGGCTCCTGCGGCCTACCCGCAGACATCGGGCGGGCCGCCCTCAAGCGTCTGCGCAGGCTGCCGTCCTCGCGTTCGGCGGCCCTTCTTGGCCTTGCTCCGGGTGGGGTTTACCGAGCCATCCCGGTCACCCGGGATGCTGGTGGGCTCTTACCCCACCGTTTCACCCTTACCGCGCCCGATGGGCGCGGCGGTCTGTTTTCTGTGGCACTGTCCCGCGGGTCACCCCGGGTTGCCGTTAACAACCACCCTGCCCTGTGGAGTCCGGACGTTCCTCGGCGGCGGGCACTCGGCCCGCCGACGCGACCGCCCGGTCGACTCGTCCGTCGCGCTCTCATCCTAACGATGCGGCGTCGCCGGCTATTGCCGGCCCGCTCCACCGGGTACGAACCGGTCGGACCGGACGGGCGGAACGTACCCGGCCGGCAGCGCCCACGGCACGCGTCAGCGGGACGGGCCGCCTTCGGCGGCGCGGAGCAGGGGCACCCCGTCGACCTCCCGCCAGGGTCGGTAGTGCTCGGCGAGGATCCGTCCGACCTGCCCGGTGCGGTCGACCCGCGCCGGATCGTGGTTGAGCACCACCACCCGGGGGCGGTCCGGCCCGTCGAGCATGGCCCGCAGTCGGGGCAGCGCGTCCGGGATCTTCTCGATCGGTTTGCCCCACAGGTACGGGTAGTCGGTACGCCGCCCGGCGAGGAAGTAGATGTCCGCCTGGGAGACCAGCACGAAGATCTCGTCCTCGGGCCGGGTGCCGGCGCGGATCGCCGCCGCGATCCGGGCGTCGCGCCGGGCCGCCTCGGCGTACGGGACGGCCCGCTGGCGTTGCGCGGGGGTGGCCGGGACCAGCGCCGCCAGCCAGGCGACCTGCGGCAGCAGGACGGCCCCGAAGGCGACGGTACGCAGGGCGGGGCGGTGAGCGCCGACGGTGGTGACGGCGACGGCGGCGAGCACGGCCAGCGGGGGCAGGAGCTGGACCCAGTAGTGCGGCCAGTACGAGCCGCCCAGGTTGACGCCGACCAGGCCACCGGCGAGCCAGGCGGCCACGGTGGTGGTGGCCGGCCGGTGCCGGCGTACCGACCAGAGGCCGACGCCGGCCGCGACGCCGAGGGCGGCGAGTTCCGGGGTGACCGTGCCGAGGCTGCGCAGCAGGGCGGTCGCACGGTCGTCGGTGCCGGTGCTCGTGCCGCCGAGCGCGGCGAGCTGGTAGCCGACGAGCGCGTGCCAGTACCGGGGGCCGCTGACCGTCCAGCCGTGCCATGCGCAGAGCCCGACCGGCAGGGCGGCCCCGGCCAGGAGGACGGCGTACCCGCGCAGGTGGCGCCCGGTGGTCACCGCCAGGACGGCCAGGGCGGCGGTGAGGCCGTCGAGCCCGGAGGGTTTCATGGTGACCGCTCCCCCGGCGGCGATGCCGGCGACGACCAGCCAGGCCGGGGTGCGGTGCCGCCGCCAGAGCAGGGCGGCGGTGACCGCGAGGGTGGCCGGGACGCTGGCGAGCAGTTCGCCGTTGAGGGTGAAGCCCTCGATCCGGGGTGCCACGCCCACGACCGCGTAGAGCGCCGCCGCGATCGTGCCGGTACGCCGGCCGGCGAGCAGCCAGCCGGTCGACCCGACCAGCACGGTGATCAGCGCACCGGCGGCCACCGCGCCGACCCGGATGGCACCGCCGTCGTGGTCGAGGCCGAGCAGCAACCGGTACGTCAGCAGCAGTCCCTGCGGCCGGTCGAGCCATGCCTCGCGGTACAGCGGCACTCCCCGGGACCATTCCCGGGCGACGTGGGCGTACCCGCCCTCGTCCATGGAGAGCCCGGTGCGGACGAAGGGAAGCCGGAGCAGGGCGGCGAGAACGGCGCAGGCCAGGATGGCACCGGCGGCACGGCGGGTCTCCCGTGGTCGCGGCTGGGCCATGTGCGGCTCTTCCCGTTTCCCGGGCGCGCAAGCACGGCCCCGTCGACCGGCCGCTCCTCCCCGGGCTCCTCCCCGCCCGAGGCCCCGCAGCCGCCGGACGTGGGCGGTGGGGCTGCTGCGTGCGCCCGCGTGCCGTCCTGGGTAGCCTCGGTTCGCCATGGATGTCTACGACGTCGCGTTGCTGCTCGTCGCCGGTCTCGCCGCGGGCACGGTCAACGCGGTGGCCGGCGGGGGTTCGCTGATCACCTTCCCCGCGTTGATCGCGGTGGGCCTGCCGCCGGTGGCGGCGAACGTGAGCAACTCGGTGGCCGTGTGCCCCGGTTACCTGGCGAGCGTGGCGGGGAGTTGGCGGGACCTGCCGCCCCGGCGCACGGTGGCGGCGCTGCTGCCCACCGCCGTGCTCGGTACGACGATCGGGGCGCTCCTGCTGCTGAACACGCCGGCCCGGGCGTTCGAGCTGGTCGTACCGTTCCTGGTGCTCGGGGCGACGGCGGTGCTGGCGTTCCAGGATCCGCTGCGCCGGCTGGTGGGCCATCCGCGTGACCTGGGTGCGCGCCGCCGGGTGGTCACGCTCCAGGCGATGGTCCTGCTCGGCACGGTGTACGGGGGCTACTTCGGTGCCGCGCTCGGGGTGATGCTGATCGCCGGGCTGGCCCTGGTGCTGGACGAGACACTGGCCCGGGTCTCGGCGTTGAAGAACCTGATCTCGGCGGTGGTCGGGCTGACCACGGTGGGGATCTTCGCCGTCTTCGGGCCGCTGAACTGGGCTGCGGTGGCGGTGGTCGCCCCGGCGACGCTGGTCGGCGGGTACGCGGGCGCGCGGCTGGTCCGCCGGTTGCCACCGGTGGTGCTGAAGTCCCTGATCGTGGTCTTCGGCACGGTGATCGGCGGCTACCTGCTCCACCGCGCGCTCCGCTGAGCCGCGCGCGCGGGCCGGCCGGTGCACGCGGGCGGGCCCGGAGGCGGGCCGGTCGGCGGGGCCGGTCAGGCGCGGACCAGGGTCGCCGGGCAGATCCCTCGCCTGGTGCTGGCGGTGCCCTCGGAACGGAACTGGCCGTACCAGCGGTCCATCCGGTCCAGCGCCGGTTCGTCGGCGCGGGTGACGCTGAGCCGGCGGGCCGGGCCGGCCAGGGTGAAGACCCGGTCGGCGGCGTGCAGCCGCAGCACGCCGTCGTCGGTCCAGAGCACCGGGCCGGACTCGACCGCTTCGACCAGCGTGCGCCAGTCGGCGTCGGAGGCGGTCACCGTGAGCCGGCCACCGCCCCGCCACCGGGTCTGCCAGGCGGCGCGCAGCCCGGCGTCGAGGGTCCGGCCGGTGGGCTGCGGCTCGAACCGCCGGTCGGCGTGCGCCATGGCGTGCAGCAGGTACCGCCGGGCCTCGGTGAGCACCGGCCGGTGGTCGAGTCGTACCCCGACCTCCACCCCGTCGTAGAGGCCGTGCGAGGCGTCCAGGTTCGCCGAGAACAACGCACCGTGCCGGCCGTCCGCGATCACTGCCTTGGCGTGGGTGTACGCGTCGGCGTGGATGCGGACGCCGGCCTCGGCGAGTGCCGCGGTGTCGCGGCGGTGGTCGGGGATGTTGTTGCGGGCCCGCACCAGCAGGCGGACGTCCACGCCGTGTTCCCGCATCGCGCGGCGGAGCGGGTCGAGCAGCATCTCCGGTCGTTCCCGGACGCCGACCAGCCCGAACGTGGCGAGCAGCAGTTCGTGACGCGCCCGGCCGATCACGTCGTGCAGGGTGTGGAGGATGCCGTGTTCGGTGCCGTCGGTCCAGACGACCCCGTGCGGCCCGGTACTCGACGCGACGGTCACCGGCGCGTCGACCGGGACCCGCTGCCGCAGGGCGTACTCGGTGCCGGGGGTGACCTCCCAGGTGCAGCCGGCGAACCACAGCCGGGTGAAGAAGCGGGCCAGCCGACCCACCTCGGCCGGGTCGGTGAGCACCACGCCGCTCTCCCCGGTGGCCGCCCGCTCGGGCCGGTCGGCCAGCGCGCTGGTCTCCAGGTTGGCGCTGCCGACCAGGGCCCGTTCGTCGTCGACGACGAGGAACTTGGCGTGGCACTGCTCGTGGCCGCGCAACGCGATGCCGCGCCGGGTGAGGCTGTCGAACTGCTTCTTCTGCACGGCCACGTCGTCGCCGTCGAGGTCGTCGAGTTCGGCCAGCCCTCGGCGCAGGGTGCTCTCGTTCCACGAGGTGACCACGTACACCCCGCCACGCAGCCGGTGTACCGCCTCGACCAGGGCGTCGATGATCTGCCGGTCCCCGATCCGGAAGCTGGCCAGGAAGATCTTCCGCCGGGCCGACCGGATGAGGTCGACCGCCGCCTGCCGGATCGACTCGGCGGAACCCCGGTAGGTGAAGTGGTGCCGGTAGTGGTCGTCGGCGGGCGGGGCGGCGACGAAGGGCTCGGCCGGCGCCGACACCGGCAGGAAGAAACCCGAGGGTGTACGGACCCGGCCCAGGTCGACCCTGTCGCGCTCAGTCATAGCTGAAGTCCTCCGCCTCCCGCAGGGCGTACACCATCGGATGGAAGCCGAGTCGCCAGGCCCGGTCGCGGACCGCCGGGGTGCGTGGCAGCGACGCCGGGTCGCCGTCGCCCCCGGCGGCGGAGGTGAGTGACCGGTCGAGGGCGACCAGGCTCTCCGCCCGGCTGTCGCCGGGAGCGAGGTCGAGAGTCAGCTCGGCGACCAGGTCCGGCGCGGTGGCCGTGACGGCCAGCGGAAGCGCCAGGTTGCGGCCCCGCTCGGCGAGGAGTGCGGCGTCGGCGCCGCTGATCGTGCACCGCCATCGACCGATCTCGACCGGCTCGATGTGCGGGAGCCGGCCCTGGTCTGCGCCGGACACCTGTCGCCAGAGGCGGAGCCGCAGGTCCCGGTCGGTCAGGTCGGCCACGGTCCCGGTCCAGTACCGGGCGAGGCCGTCCGCGCCGTCCAGTTCGGCCACCACCGGGTCGCCACGCTCCCCGACGATGGACACCACCGGCACCGGGCGGTCGCCGTCCAGGCGCAGCGCGCCGGCACAGCGGTACGCGGGGCAGAGACCGTCGACCGCCACCGGGGTGGTTCCGTCGCCGGACTCGGCCGGCCTGAGGACGTCCTGCCCGACTCCGTGGACCGTCCGGGCGGCCAGCCGCTCCTCGAGCAGCCCGGCGAGGTCCCGGTTGCGGAGTTCCGCCGGGACGGGGGCGTTTCCGGCCGGTCGGGCCCGCGCCTGTTCCACCTGCTCCAGCCAGGAGTTCTTCGGGTCCAAGGCGAGCAGGTCACCGGTCCGGGGCAGCAGGACGAGGTCGTAGCGGACGGTCCGGTACTCGTGGACCACCCGTTCGGCGACGAGTTGCTCGGCCATCGGCCGCCATACCGCGTAGCCGTCGGCGTCCGGGATCAGCGCGTTGGACTGGACGAGTCGGCGCGCGCCCGCCGGCAGGAGCGTCCCGGGCAGGCCGGTGATCTCGGTGAACTCGACCGGGTCCGCCCGTCCGGTGGTGAGCGCGAGTTCCGCCGTGAACCGCTCCAGCGGGGTCATGTCGACGGCGGTGCGCCGCAGCAGCGGCACCGAACGCCACCAGCGCAGCGGCAGCAGCACCTCGGGCAGTTCCAGCCCCGCCCCGGGACGTCGTCGGCCGGCGTGCCCGGCCACCTCGAACCGGATCACCGGGGGCTGCGGACGAGTTCGGCGTCCGCGCCGCCGCCGAGCAGATCGAACAGGTTCGCGTAGAACGCCTCGGCCGGCGGCACCCCGTTGAGCCTGCGCAGGGTGGGCGCGTGGCCGACCAGCACCAGCCCGCGTCGGGCCCGGGTGCACGCGACGTTGAGCCGGCGGACGTCCTGCAACCACCGGCCGTACCGGGACGACGGGGTTCCCCGGCCCAGGTGGGTCCGGACGAAGGAGAGGAACACCAGATCGCTCTCCTGCCCCTGGATCTTGTCGATGGCGTCGACCACCTGGAACCGGAGCAGCCGGAAGTCCGGGTAGCGGGGGCCGCCGAGCGCGGCCCGGACGGCTGCCGCCTGGGCGCGGTAGAAGGTCAGCACGCTGGTGGAGACCGGTTCACCGCCGGAGCGGCGCAGCCGCTGCTCCCAGGAGCGGCACATGTTCACCACGGTCTCCACCTCGAGGTCGTTGACGAAGCCGTTGCCCTGCTGCCGGTCCCGGGCCCGCTGCCCGTACGGGGAGGTGTCCGCGAAGACGATCGGAGTACCGGTCGGCCCGTACCGCAGCGGCGTCACGGCGGCCGGGCGGGGCGTGACGTACGCGCCGCCGTACACCGGTTCCCGGACCAGTTCGGCGATCGGCTCGATCATCCGGCGTTGGGTCCGCAGCGCCTGGCGCAGCTGCGGTGGCACCTGGCCGACGGCCCGCTCGAAGAGGCTGCGTACCAGGTGTTCCCGCATCGCGGTGAGCAGCGTCCGCTCCGGGTCCGCGCCGCCGGAGCGCAGGCGTCGACGCGTCGCGTGGAAGTCGGCGCGGTAGTGCTCCCGCCACGTGCCCTGCCGGCGGAGCAGTTCGGCGGTGCGTCGCACGCTGTCGGTCCGGAACTGGTGCAGTTCCTCGTCCTCGACCCAGAGGTCGCCGAGACGACCCACCGCCGCGTCCAGGTCCGGTTGGTCGTTCCGCTCGACGGCGGAGAGCACGGCGAGGGCGTGCAGGTGGTGTTCGTCGGTGGATTCCACGTAGGGCGGCAGCTGGTGCTCGTCGCCGACGAGGATCCAGCGACGGGCCCGGACCGCGCCGATCAGGAACTCGCCGTCGGTGACCCGGCTCGCCTCGTCGACGATGAGCGTGTCGAAGTCGATGTCGTCGAGGCTGCGCCCCAGGCCGGTGGTGGTGCAGCAGACCAGGTTCGCCGAGCGGACCACCTCGGCACCGAACTCCCCGAGCAGCCCGTCGGCGCTGCCGTCGGTCAGCCCGGAGAGTTCGAACCAGCGTCGTTCCAGGGCGATGCGGTGCTCGCAACGGGTCACCCCGGCGACCAGGTCGGCGTGCCGTCGCTCCAGGTCGGCGACGTCGAGGCGCTCCGGGTCGTACTCGGTCGCCGTTCTCAGCGCGCCGGTGGCGGCGGTCAGCGCGGCGGCGGCGCTCTCCCGGGCGGCCCGGTGTTCGGCGACGGCGGCCCGGTGGGCCGGCTCGCCCCCGGCCCGCTCACCCGTCAGGCCCGCCAGCTCGGCCCGCGCCCGGGTCGACCTGTCGGACCACTTCCGGTGCCCGGTGGTCAGCCGCCGGTGTTCCCGCTCGGCCGCGTCCGCCGCCGCCAGGAGTCCGGTCAGGGCGTGGTGGACGCCGAACAGCTCGACCAGCCGGTACCAGAACACCAGCAGCACCGGAATCCGGTCGACGTCGGTCCGCAGCCGCTCGACCTCGGCGGTGGCCTGCGGCAGGGCCGCGACGATCCCGGCCAGCTTCCGGTCGGCGCGGGCCACCTTCTGCTCGGCGTCGGCCAGTCGGGCGGTGATGTCCTGCTGCCACGCCCGGTGCCGCCGCACCGCCCCGGCCAGCCGCTCCTCGGCGCCGGTCAGGCCCCTGCGGGCGGTCAGGTACGCCCCGACCGCCTCGGCCCGGCGGCGCAGCACGTCCGCCTCCGCCCGCCACCGGGCCGCTCGGGAGGCGGCCGGCCGGCGGCCCCGGCGCAGGTACGTGTCGGCGACCCGCTCGGGCAGGAACCGGCGCAGGTCCTCGCGCACCCGGCCGGCGTCCCAGCTGATCCGCATCGCGAGCACTCCCGGCCGGTCACCCACCCGGCGGAGCACCTCGTCGACCGCGACGTGCATCGGCGCGAGCAGGAGGACCCGCTCGCCCCGGGCGACGCACTGCCGGACCACCTCGGTGATCACCCTCGTCTTGCCGGTGCCCGGTGGCCCCTGGATGAGGAACGTGTGCGGCGTCCCGACGGCCCCGGCCACGGCGGCCCGCTGCTCGGTGTCCAGCTCGTCGTCGAACCACCGCGACAGCATCGGTGCCGACGCCACCGGCAACCCGTCCGGTTGGCAGAGCAGCTGGGCCAGGTGCGTCCAGTCGCCCTCGACGTCCTCGTCCAGGAACGACTGCAACGCGCGGGCGTGCCGTCGCATGGCGAAGCGGGACTCCTGACGCACCTGGACGGGTGTGCCGGCCGGGACCTCACCCGACGGCGCGGAGACGGCGAGCTGCCGTTCCTCGACGTTCTGGATCCGTAGCTTCGCCGGACCCGCGCCGGCGACCCGGACGTCGACCCCGCTGCCCTCCCGGAAGCCACGGGTGTGCGGAAGGTCGATCCAGAGGACCGCGCTGTCGCCGTGGTCACCGACCTCCCGGGCCGTCCCCTCGCCCTCGACCTTCTCCTCGAGCTCGCTGCGTTGCCTCAGCAGTTTCAGCAGCAGGCGCAGCGGCTGGTAGCGACGGTGGGCCAGCGCCCGGAGGACGGCGTGCGACCGGGGCTGCTCGACCGCCTGCCGCAGACCGTTGCGGGCCCGGTCGACGGCGGTCCGGCGCCGTCGCGCTGCGGCAAGCGCCTCCCGGTACGTCCGGAACAGGCCCTCCGGCGAGCAGGGCGTCCGGGTGTCCTCGTGGGCGAAGACCACCTCCACCGGCCGTACGGTGACCGAACGGCTCAGCCCGCCGGCCGGCTTCACGTTGGTGACCAGCGTGATCTGCTCGCCCTCCGTACGGCCCGGACGCTCCTGCACGAAGACGTGGTACCGGGAGCCGGAGATCACGTGGTACCTCGATCCGTCCCGGCCGGCGCGCTCCTCCACCCGGAGGCCGGCGGCCAGGTCGGCGGCGACGTCGCCCCGGTCGACCGTGCCCACCCAGGGGAAGTTCCCGGCCCAGGACAGGACGACGGAGTGGCGCTCCAGGCCGACCGGGTCGAACAGCCCCGGGTCGCTGGTCCGGCTGTGCTCCTCGACCCACTCCGACGGGATCCCCAGCGTCACCGGTCCACTCGCAGGAAGCGCAGCTCGGCCAGGAGGTTGTCGAGGTCACCGCCGTCGCCGTGCCGGGCCCAGTACGCGGTCAACAGCTCGGCGGCCTCCTTGCGCAGGTCGTCGGTGTCCGAGGCGGAGATCGCGGCCGTACCGTGCGCCAGGACGGACTTGTTCCGTGCCCTCGTCCTGGCCTGGAGGCGCTGCAACCGACCCAGGTCCGGCGTCCCGGACGCGTCGGTGAAGCCGGCGGCGGCCATCATGTCGTCCGCCTCGGCGACCAGGAGCTGCGCCGCCGCGAAGAGCGTCAGCTTCGCCGGTGGCCCCTGGGTCAGGCCGCTGCCCAACGCCCGGCCGAGTTCCTGGTAGCGGCGTCTCAACCGGTCGGGCGCGTCGATCAGGCCGTAGTCGCAGTTGTCCGGGTCGAAGCCGGGGTACCGCGCCCGCAGGCGGCTGGTCAGGCACGCCTCGATGGTGCGGTAGAAGAGCAGCGCGGCGAAGTCGTGCCGGCTCACGTGCTGGTAGTGCCGGCCCAGCAGGTAGAAGCAGACCACGAAGGCGGTCGGCTCGCCGGCGGCCAACCGCTCGGCGAAGGCGAGCTGGGCGTGCAACGTCCCGGTCAACGCCGGTGACACCTCGCGCTGCACGGCCGGCAGGCTGTCGCGCACCCCGGCCACCGCCGCCGGCAGGGCGGGCAGGTCCAGGTCGCACCAGGTGCGGTAGAGCTCGGCGACGGAACGCATCAGCCGCGCCCGCCCGGGCACGGCCACCCGCTCGCAGATCTCCGCGTAGCGCTGCCGGGCCGCCTCGTACGCCCCGGACCGGAAGGTCTCCAACGCCCGCTGCATCTCCTGGTCACCGAAGAGCGTGGTCGGGTTGTCCAGCGTGATCAGGCGGTCCTCGCCAGGCAGCGGTCTGCGGGTGACCGGGTCGTAGCGGTTCTCCACGTACGTCAACCGGAGGTTGAGCTGCCAGGCGGCCAGGGCCGCCGCCGCGCTCATCACCTTCCGCCCACCGGTGATGTCGATGACCGCGTCCCGGCCGTCCCGCCCGCCGAGCCACTTGGAGATCTTGGCGTACATGTCGAGCGGGTCACTCGGGTCGACCGTCTCGTGCTGGAAGGTCTCGAAGTCGAGCCGGCCGCTCATCACCAGGTGCCCGCCGATCAGGTTGACGCTCTCCGCCGCGTCCTTCGAACGCAGCACCAGCAGACGACGCGGCTGGAGCAGCTCGAAGGCCAGCACGGTGGGAGTGGCGGCGAATCCGCAGAGACTGATCAGCAGGTCGACCCGGCGGGTCGGCAGCACGCTCGCCGCGCGCGCCCGCCGGACGGCCTCGTCGAGGAGGTGGTCCAGATAGAACCGGGTGGCCTGGAGCGCGGCACTGCCCTCGCCGTAGCGCTCGTCACCGCGTTGGATCCGGGACATCTGCGCCACGCGGTCTACAAAGGACGTGCCCATGGGGGCACCCTACCCACCCCCGGGTGCCCGGCCCAGTACCGAACGTCCACCTGGCGCAGCCGCGCGGGTGGTCGGGGTGGGAGGTGGATGCAGGGGCCCCCTGTTACCGCTTTCTGATGAGGAGGGGGCCCCTGCAGGCACCTCAGGCGACGGGCTCCGGGGCGGCGTCGGCGTCGGCGGTCGGGCCGGGGGTGACGCGGGGGTCGCCCTCGTCGGCGAAGTAGTCGTCGGGTGTGGTGCCGTCGGTGCCCTCGGCCACCTTGGCGGCCCGTAGCAGGAGCGTGCCGAGGGCGGCGACGAGCAGGTTGACCAGTACCGCCACGATGCCGACGTAGATCGTCTTCTTGGTGTCGAAGCCGAACTCGGCCAGCGGGAAGGCCGAGCCGCCGAAGTGCTTCCGACCGGTCGCCGCGTTGGGGATCTGGTAGAGCATCCACATCCCGAGCCCCATGCCCGCGGCCCAGCCGGCGATCAGCGCGCCCCGGTGGAACCAGCGGGTGTAGAGGCCGAGCGCCACGGCGGGCAGTGTCTGGAGGATGATCACTCCGCCGATGAGTTGCAGGTCGATGGAGAACTGCGGGTCGAGGAAGACGATGCAGGCGACCGCGCCGACCTTCACCACCAGTGAAGTGATCTTGGAGACGTGCGCCTCCTGTGCCGGGGTGGCGTCCCGCTTCAGGTACTCCTTGTAGATGTTGCGGGTGAACAGGTTGGCTGCCGCGATCGACATGATCGCCGCCGGCACCAGGGCACCGATGCCGATGGCCGCGTACGCCACACCGGCGAACCAGTCCGGGAACGCCTGGTCGAACAGGACCGGCACGACGGTGTTGCTGTCGACCGTGCCCTCCTTCGCGCCGGGCAGCGGTTTCACCCCGGCGGCGATGGCCATGTAGCCCAGCAGCGCGATCAGCCCGAGCAGCAGACTGTACGCGGGCAGCGCGGACATGTTCCGCTTGATCACATCCCGGTTCCGGCTGGCCAGCACGCCGGTGATGCTGTGCGGGTAGAGGAACAGCGCCAGTGCCGAGCCGAACGCCAGGGTGACGTACTGGAGCTGGTTGTTGGCGCCCAGCAGGATGCCGTCGTTCGGGTTCTCCGAGGCCGCGAACTTCGCGTCCGCCGCGTCGAAGATCTCCCCCCAGCCGCCCAGCTTGTAGGGCAGGTAAAGCACCGCCACCAGAATGACGATGTAGATGAGGGTGTCCTTGACGAACGCGATCAGGGCGGGTGCCCGCAGCCCGGACTGGTAGGTGTAGGCGGCGAGGATGGCGAACGCCACGATGATCGGCAGGTGCCGGGCCAGCGCGCTCTCCCCGCTCACGCCCATCGTCTTGAGCACCGCCTCGATGCCGACCAGTTGCAGCGCGATGTACGGCATGGTGGCGACGATCCCGGTGATCGCGACGAGCAGGGCCAGCACCGGTGAGTCGAAGCGCCTGCGGACGAAGTCGGCCGGGGTGACGAAGCCGTGCCGGTGCGACACCGACCAGAGCCGGACCAGCACCAGGAACACCATCGGATAGATGACGATGGTGTACGGCACGGCGAAGAACCCGGCCGCACCGGCACCGAAGATCAGCGCCGGCACCGCGACGAAGGTGTACGCCGTGTAGAGGTCACCGCCGACCAGGAACCAGGTGATCCAGCCGCCGAAGCTGCGCCCGCCCAGCCCCCACTCGTCCAGGTGGGCCATGTCCTTCGGTGCCCGCCACCGGGCCGCGACGAAACCCATCGCGCTGACCAGCAGGAACAGCAGCGAGAACACGATGATCTCGGTGAGGTGGTCACGCCACATCACGGCACCACCTTCGTTCGCGACTGCGGGGCTCGCCGGCCCGGCTCACTCCTCGCGCTCACCGGCCACCCCGCTTCCTGGTCGTCTGGTAAACCAGCGTGGTGGTGGCGACGCCGAGCAGGATGTACGTGAGTTGGAGCCAGTAGAAGCGCGGGAACCCGAGAATCCGGGGCGAGTCGCCGTTGAACAGCACGGGGATCAGCGGTACCACGATCGGGACGAAGAGCAACCAGTTCCAGGGGCTGTGGTCCTTCGCCCGGGAACGTGCCGTGGTCGGCGGCCGGGTCGTGGTCGGCGGCTCCGGGTCGGTCGCGGCCATGGGCGCACCTCCGGGAGGTCGTAGTGCAGAGACGGCCCGGAGGTTATCGATGCTGTGACTACCGTCACCTTTTGTCGCCGAACACTGCGCTCAGCGGTCTCCCGGCTGCGCCGAGCGGCACGTCACCCGTCCACCGCGCATCGGGTCGGGTGGTTGCAGGGGACCCCTGCTCGACAAAAAGCGGTAACAGGGGACCCCTGCTACCACCTCACCCCGCCAATCACCCGCTCAGCCGAGGTGGGCGGTGTCGTTGACGGAGCGGACGGCCACCCCGCCGTCGGCCCAGACGTCGAGCACCGACACCCCGGCCGGGTCGAGGTAGAGCCGGTGCAGGAAGGCGTCCCCGGCAGCCAACGCGTCCCGAAGAAGGATCTTGATCGGGGAGACGTGCGAGACCACCACCACGGTCTCCCCCGGGTACGCGGCGAGCAGCCCGTCCAGCGCCCGGCGCACCCGAACGGTGACGTCGGCGAACGACTCCCCGTCCGGCGGGGCCACCGCCGTGGAAGCGAGCCAGGCGTCCAGCTCTCCGGGCCACTCCTGGCGTACCTCGGCGAAGGTGCGTCCCTCCCAGGCCCCGAAGTCGCACTCGACCAGGTCGTCGGAGGTGCGCAGCGGAACCTTGCCGAGCGCGGCGGCGATCGGTCGGGCGGTGGCCGTACAGCGGGACAGGGGTGAGCTGACCACGGCCGCGACGGTCGGCGCGAGGGCGGCCACCCGGACGGCGGTGGCCCGGGCCTGGTCCCGTCCCCGCTCCGACAGTGGCACGTCGCCCCGGCCGGAGTAGCGGCGCTGCGCGGTCCACTCGGTCTGACCGTGCCGGACCAGGATCAGCCGGGTCGCCTCGCTGGTGCCGCGCGGCTCCCACGAGGCGGGTACGGTCGCCGGATCGGTGCCCGTGGTGGCCTTCGCCCCGGCGCGGGCGGCGGCGTCCCGCGCGGCGGCCCGGGCGGGCGAGTCCGGGGCGGCCACCTCGCGGGGCGGCTCGACGATCCGGGGAGCCGTGACGGTCGGACCGGACGGCGCCCGGCCGGCGGCGGCGTCCATCGCGGCGTTGGCCAGGGCGTCGGCGTGCCGGTTGCGTTCCCGGGGGATCCAGGTGAAGGTCACCGCCGCGAAGCGGCGGACCAGCACGGCGGCCTCGGCGGCCAACGGACGCAACCCCGGGTTCTTGATCTGCCAACGGCCGGACATCTGCTCGACGACCAGCTTGGAGTCCATCCGCGCCTCGACCCGGGTCGCGCCGAGCTCGGCGGCGGCGGTCAGCCCGGCGATGAGGCCCCGGTACTCGGCCACGTTGTTGGTGGCGGTGCCGATCGCCTCGGAGCGTTCGGTCAGCACCTCACCGGTGGTCGCGTCGCGGACCACCGCGCCGTAGCCGGCCGGGCCCGGGTTGCCCCGGGAGCCCCCGTCGGCCTCGACGACCACCGCGGCCAGGCTCACAGGCCGGATTCGTTCGTGCGGACCATGATCCGACGACATTCCTCGCAGCGGACCACCTCGTCCGGGGCGGCCTTGGCGATCCTGGTCCGGTCGGCTCCGGAGAGGTCGAGGCGGCAGCCGCCGCAGCGGCCCCCGCGCAGCAGGGCCGCGCCCAGCCCGGTCGACTCGCGGATCTTGTCGTAGAGGGTGACCAGCTCGGCCGGCAGGTCGGCAGCGAGCGGCTGCCGGGCGGAGCGCCGGAACTCCTCCTCCTTGGCGATCTCGGCCAGGCTCTCGTCGCGCCGCCGCTCGGTCTCCGCGCGCTTCTCGCGCGCCTCCGCCAGGCGCTGCTCGACCCCGTCGAGGACGGCCTGCGCGGTCTCCCGCTGCTCCATCAGCTCCAGCTCGGCGTCCTCCAGGTCGCTCTGCCGCCGGTTGAGCGAGGTCAGCTCGTGCTGGAGCGCCTCCAGTTCCCGGGCCGGGCCGGTGCCGGCGGCGAGCCGATCCTCGTTACGGCCCTTGCGGGTACGGACCTGGTCGACGTCCTTCTCCAGCCGGGCGATGTCCCGGTCGAGGTCGTCCACCGCCACCTGGGCGCGGACCCGCTGGTCCTCCAGGGTGGACAGCTCCCGGGCCAGGGCCTCCAGTTCGGCGCGCTCGGGCAGGGTGCGCCGACGGTGGGCGAGCTGGGCTAGGGCGGTGTCGATCGCCTGGAGGTCGAGCAGGCGGCGTTGGACTGCCGGTTCAGCCTTCACGGTCGGGGCTCCTTGTCGTCCACGGCGGGGTGGAGGTCGTCCTGGTCGGGTGCGGTACGGCCCCGGGTGGTCGCGGTGGCGCCCGGGACAGGGGTGTGGTTCTCCTGCGGCGTCGCCACCGGCACCGCCCCGGTGGGCGGGACCGGGCTCGCGGCGTGCACGCTCCACGGGTCGGTGTCCAGGTCGGACACGTAGGTCTCGACGTCCAGCGCCGCCCGCAGGTGCGCGGCCAGGTCGTCCAGCCAGGGGCGCTCGGTGGCCCAGTGCGCGGCGTCCAGCAGCGCCGGACCGCCCTCGGCCAGGTGTTCCCCGGCCGGGTGGTGGCGCAGGTCGGCGGTAAGGAACGCGTCCACCCCGGCGGCGGTCGCGTCGGCGAGGAACCCGTCGCCCGCGCCGCCGCTGACCGCGACGGTGCGGATCACGCGGGCCGGGTCCCCGGCGGCGCGCACCCCCCAGGTCGTCGGCGGCAGCACGGTGGCGGCGTGCCGGGTCAGTTCGGCGAGCGTCATCGGACGGGGCAGATCGCCGATCCGGCCGATGCCGCGTCCCCCGCCGTGCGCCGGGCTGCCCGGGGCGGGCGGGTGCAGCGGGCGGAGCCCGGTCAGGCCGAGCCGGGCGGCGAGCGCGTCGGAGACCCCCGGGTTCGCCACGTCGGCGTTGGTGTGCGCCACGTAGAGCGCCACGTCGGCGCGGATCAGCTGGTGCACGATCCGGCCCTTGTACGTCGTCGGCGCGACCGAGGAGACCCCGCGCAGCAGCAGCGGGTGGTGCGCGACGATCAGGTCCGCCCCGACGGCGAGCGCCTCGGCGACCGTCTCCGGGACCACGTCGACCACGCAGGCGACCCGGCGGACGACGGCGGCGGGCTCACCGAGCACCAGTCCCACCCGGTCCCACTGCTCGGCCCAGGCCGGCGGGTAGCGCCGTTCCAGCAGGGCCACCACGTCGGCGACCGTCGGTGGTGGGGATCCGCTTGTGCTCACGGCGGGCCAGCTTACCGGCGTCGGGCCGGGCTGGGCGCGACCCGGCTCGCAACACGTCGCTTCCGGGCCGTGGCGGGTCGCGCCGACGCCGTGTGAGCAGGGGCCCCCTGCTACACAGAAAGCGGTAACAGGGGGCCCCTGCTCACACCCGGGCCGGCCGGCCCGGGTAGGAGGATCAGGCGTAGTAGTTGACGCTGACCGGCCAGGTGCCGGTCCACGGGACCCAGCCCTGGATGGCGGCCGAGATCCCCACCCGGGTGCTGCAGTTGATCACCTGGAAGTGCAGGTGCGGTGCGGTGGACGCCCCGGTGCTGCCCGAGTAGCCCACGATCCGGCCCTGCGGGACCCAGTCGCCCGGCCAGTAGAAGGACTGGTTCAGGTGCGCGTAGTGGGTGCACGTGCCGTTCGAGTGCCGGATGATCACCTCGATGCCGTTCTGCCAGTACGGCGACCAGTCCGAGTAGACGATGGTGCCGGCCTGCGAGGCCGACACCTCGTAGTTCGCCGGGAGACCGAAGTCCCAGGCGTACCGGTTGTAGGCGTCGGTGTGCGAGAACGAACCCCCCGGCCCCTGTGTCACCATGTACGACTCGCCGGCGGGGTACGGCAGTTCGTAGTAGTAGTTCGCGGCCGAGGCCGGCGTGGCCCCGGTGAGCGTGAGCGCGGCGGCGGTTACCACCGCGCTCACCACGGCGGCCACCCTGCGTACAACCTTCGATGCGCTCTTCACGGTCTCCCACTCCTGTGCAACCGACGGAGATTCAGCCCCGTCGTTCGACAACCCTCGTGGCATCTAAGCAAGCGACACGAGAATGATCAATGTCAGCTGAGCCAGGAAGGGGCTACCTAGCGCGACCGGGGTCGACGCCTACCGGACTGTGGGGCAGGCCGGGGCGGGCAGCGCGCCCAGGGCCCGCTCCCAGGGGAAGGTGTGCAGGTGGCGCTCACCGGTGCCGGGTGCGTGCAGGGGGTACACGTCGTCGCCGAAGAGCACCGTGACTCCCCACTCCCGTAGGCGGTCCAGGGCCGTCCGGAAGGCCGGATGGGTCGCCATCGCGTTGTTGGTGAAGGGCACCGCCACGATCGGCACGCCGAGTCCCTGCGCCTCCACCAGCAGGCCGAGCGCGAGCGTGTCGGTGATCCCGGCCGCCCACTTGTTGACCGTGTTGACGGTGGCGGGACAGACCACCATCGCGTCCGCCGCTGGCAGGACGTCCGGGTCGCCCGGGCTCTTGTAGTTGGTACGGACCGGGTGACCGGTCAACCTGGCCAGTGCCGCCGGGTCGACGAACTTCGCTCCGTCCGGTGTGGTGACCAGGCAGACGTCCCAGCCGTCGGACTGGGCCAGCTCGACCAGCCGGCCGACCCGGCCGGCCAGCGGCGAGCCACAGACGATCACGTACAGCACCGGGCGGCGGTCGTTCGCCGAGGGGACGACCGCGTTCATATTCCGACTCCCATGTGTTCAGCCAACTCCGCGATCGGCGAAGACGGCGCACCCCGTGTGCGACGCAGGATGTCGGACATCACCTCGTGGGCGATCGGACGGCATCGGATCTCGGACGGCGCGAGCCGGTCACCCTTCAGCAGCATCTCCCCGGCGCTGGCCAGATCGCCGATCTGGGCGAAGCCCCGGGCGATGTCGAGCATGTGGTGGGCCCGCCGCTCCGGCAGCAGCGCGTTGAACGCCGGCAGCTCGATGGTGTGGTGGGTCTCCACGGCCCGTCCCCCGTCACCCAGCTCGACGGCGGCGGCGGCCCGGTGCAGCTTCAGGTTGGTCGGCCCGAAGCAGGTCCAGTAGTGGTTGTGGTCCCCGCCGAGCCGGTTCGCGGCCTCCTGCGCGCCGTCGAGCAGGTCCTCCACGGTGGCCGAGTCGCCGCTCCGGGCCGCCGCCATCGCTCCCTGGAGCAGCAGCATCCCGTAGACCGAGAGGCGTTCCGGGCTCTCCTCGTTGCCGCCGCCCGGGGCGAGCCGGTTGGCGATGCGTACGTTCAACTCCAGCGCGGAGCGGGCCCGGCCCATGGCGAGCAACGCGTTGCCGACCCGGGTGGTGGCGATGCCGGCGAGGAACTGGTCGTCGGCGCGCTGGGAGACCGCGAGCGCCCGGTCGGCGGCGAGCCAGGCCAGTTCGCACTCGCCGAGCTTGCGCAGCACCGACGAGGTGATCTGGTAGATCTGCCCGAGCAGGTGGGCCGCCTCGCGCCCCTGGTCGTCACCGCCGTACGCGGCGTCGGCGGCCTGCGCGTCGCGCAGCAGCTTCGGCAGCGCCCGGGTCAGCATGCCGTACCGGCCGTACTGGTAGGTGAGCCAGGCGTGGGTCACCGCCTTGCGCATGTCACCGAGCATCGGCGGGTACGGCACCGCGTCGAAGTACGCACTGAGCGCGTCGTACCGCTCCAGGGCCGCCCGGATCTGGTCGACCTCGACCTGGTCGATGCAGTTCAGCGCGTCGCTGCGCCGCTCCGGGTCCTTGCCGACCAGCAGTTGCACCTCGACCTCGAGGATGTCGGCGATCTCGTAGAGGACGGAGAACTTGTCGAGCCGACGGACCCCGCGCTCGATCTTGTCGACCCAGCTCTTGGACTTGCCCAACCGATCGGCGAACACCTGTTGCGACATCTTGCGTCGCCCACGCCAGTAGGCCACCCGCCGCCCGATCGGTAACTCGTCCATCTCCGCTCCCTTCCTGCCCGGCATCTTCCGGGAGTTCCACCACAGGCGACAATCCGTCAGGTCTGGTTTGTCCCGGTCGCACAGTCTGTGCGGCACTCGTCCGACCGGACCCCATAACTTCCGTGCAACTTGCAATTCGCCTGTCGCAACGAGCACCGGTGACGGTAGTGACGGGGCTCGACGCCCGACGTGACCGGAACGTGACACCCGAGAGGAGCACACATCATGTGGGGGACCGTCGGACCGCGCGTCGTTCATCTGTCGCCACTGGAACGGGTGCGGCTGCGCCGGATCGCGGTCCGGTACGCGATGCACGGCTGGGAGGTCACCCCCGGCGCCTGCCTCGCCCGCAGCCGCTTCGTCTGTGGCCGGGCCGGCTGCCCGACCGTGGGCTGCCACCCCGCCCTGGAGAACTGGGAACTCGCCGCCAGCACCGATCCGGCCCGGGTGGCGACCTGGTGGCACAACCGTCCGCACGGAGTGCTGCTCCCCACCGGACGGGCCTTCGACGTGCTGGAGGTGCCCTCGTACCTCGGCCAGCACGTGCTCGACGCGATCTCCGACCATCCCGCCGACCGGTCACGTGGTCCGGTCGCGGTCACCCCCACCGGGCGGTGGATGTTCCTGGTCCTCCCCGGCGACCCGCTCCGGCCCGAACTGGACCACTGTTTCCACGTCGTCCGGCACGGGGTCGGCTCGTGGATCCCCGCCCCGCCGACCCGGCTGCCGGAGGGACCGGTGCGCTGGGCCCTCGCCCCGGAACAGGCCCGCTGGCGGCTGCCCGACTCCTACCTCGTGCAGAAGGTGATGGTGGACGCGTTGCGGGCCACCGGCATCGCCCTGACCGCGGACCTGCTCCCCGGTCAGCTCCCTCTCCCCCGCCGCGGCTTCTGACCCGCGCCACGTCCCGCCGGGGCGGCGCATCGTTGGTCCAGGTGGGGGCGCGGTCGCGCCCCGATCGGGGGAACGATGTCCATCGACGATCCGGCCCGGCGAGCCGAGGGGGCCGACCCACCACCGCACCGGCGGGCGTACCGCCGGGTCGTCACGAGACCGGCCGGCTCCCGCCCCGGCCGCCCACGTCCGTTCGGCACCCGTCCCGCCGGCAGCCGCCGCCCGCCCCGCTGAGGCCCACCCGCCTCCCGAGCCGTCCGGCGCGTCCCGTCCGACGGTCCCCGGCGGCGACGGGCACGGCAGGGTCAGGCGGCGGGCGCGGGCACGGAACGGTCAGCCACGGGAACGGGCACGGCACGGGACGGTCAGGCGCAGGAACGGGCACGGCACGGGACGGTCAGGCGGCGGGCAGGCGCGGTGAGCGCAGGCACCGTCCGGTGTCGGTGACCACGGCGTGTTCGTGCCCGGCCAGCCGACCGAGCCAGCCCACCCCGGCCGAACCCATCGCGACGGCCGCCGTGGCGTAGGCGTCGGCCACGCCGAGATCCGGGCCGACCACCGTCACCGAGCGCAGCCCCCGGGCCGGCTCACCGCGTCGCGGGTCGAGCACGTGGTGCCCCCGCTCGTAGACCCCGGAGGTGGCGACCGCCAGGTCGGTGCCGGTCAGCACGAGGAAGGTGGCGGTACGGTCCCACGGATGCTGGATACCGATCCGCCAGGGGCGGCCGGCCGGGGAGAGGCCGCGTACCCGGACGTCCCCACCGGCGTTCAGGCAGTGGTTGGCGGCCCCGGCGGCGAGCAGCCGGTCCGAGGCGACCTGCGCCGCCCAGCCCTTGACGTAGCCGGACGGGTCGAAGGCTCCGGTGGCGTACGCGTCGAACCAGCCGTCCGTCGCCCCCCAGAGGTCCGCGCAGCGTTCCAGCACCAGCCGCAGGTCGGGTGACGCCTCGGAGAGCAGCACCTCGCCCCGGTCGAAGCGGGACACCTCGCTGTCGGCCCGGTACGTGCTGAACCGGGCGTCGACCTCACGCAACCAGCCGAACACCTCGTCGGCCAGGTCGTCGAGGGTGGCCCGGGGCAGGTCGTCGGCGAGGTCCAGGCTGATCGGCGTACCCATGACCTGCTCGACCCGGCGCAGGCCGGGACGGACCGCGGGTGGGGCGGCGGCGGTGCGGGACGCGGCCATCTCAGCGCCGCGCGGCGTCGATGGCGGCCTGCAACGACTGCTGGTACGCGTCGCTGGTCGCGGTCGCCCCGGAGACCGTGTCCAGGTCGGCGTCCTGCCGCCGCACCACCTCCCCGTCGGCGCCGCTGTACCGGTCGTCCACCGACGAGCTGCGCCGGTCGGACTCGGCGGTCTCCTCCGGCAGCTCCAGGGCGACCACGTCGACGATCCGGTCACCGGCGAGGACGATCCGCACCTGCACGTTGCCGTACTCGTTGCCGACCACCGGACCGTTGACCGTACGCCTCGTCGACGGCGGGGCGGTGGTCCGGCGCGGGGTGGGCGCCGCGCTGGTCGTCCGGCTGCCCGGGGCGCGCGGGCTCCGGCCCGCCGCGGGCGTGGACGGTTCGTCCGACGCCCCGGCGCCGGTGGAGGCCCGTGGCGCTGGGGTCCGACCGGGGCTGGCCGGCGCGGAGCCGGTGGGCGTCGGACCGGCGGGCGCGGGGACCACCGGCGGACGTTCGGGTGCGGCGATCTCGGCGACCCGGCTGGTCTCCGGCGCGCCCTTGAGCACGACCAGCAGGGTCGTGC
This sequence comes from Micromonospora sagamiensis, assembly GCF_014680085.1. NCBI lineage: Bacteria > Bacillati > Actinomycetota > Actinomycetes > Micromonosporales > Micromonosporaceae > Micromonospora > Micromonospora sagamiensis. The sequence continues at coordinate 1,087,461 of NZ_AP023438.1, forward strand.
CGGCGGCCAGGCCGGTGACGGCGAGGAACGCGCGACGCATGGGAGAACCTTCCTACAGCTCGAACGTGGCGAGGTGGATCTGGCGGCGGGGCACGCCGGCCCGGCGCAGCGCCCGCACCGTCGAGGTGACCAGGCCGGGCGGCCCGCAGAGCCAGACGTCCCGGTCGGCGAGGTCCGGCACGAGCTGACGCAGCCCCTGCGGGCTCATCATCCGCCGGGGACCGGGGTCGTCGCGGGAGCCGATGACGTACCAGACGTCGGTGCCGTGGGCCTCGGCGAGCCAGTCCAGCTCGCGGTGCAGCAGTACGTCGGCCGGGGTCCGGGCCCGGTAGATCAGCGCCGCGCCCGGCGGCAGTTCCTCCAGCAACGCCCGGATCGGGGTGATGCCGCTACCACCGGCGATCAGCAGGGCCCGGTCCCGGGTCCGGTGCGCGGCGGTGAAGACGCCGGAGGGGCCCTCCGCCCAGACCCGGGTGCCCGGCGCCAGGTCGCGCAGGCCGGCGGTGTGCCGACCGACCACCTTGACGGTCAGGCGCAGCCACCGGCCGTTCCCGGCCGCCGACGGGGAGAACGGGTGCGCCTGCCACCAGCGGCCGGGGGTCAGAAAACGCCACCGGAAGAACTGCCCCCCGCGCAGGTCGAGCAGGTTCAGCCGGCGGCCGGTCAGGTAGATGGAGACGGTGTCCGGGTTCTCCGCGACCACGTCGGCGACCCGCAGGTCGTGCCGGAGGGTGAACCGCAGCGGCGCCACCACCCGGCCCCATGCCAGCGCGGCGGCCACCAGCACGTACGCCACGATCCAGCCGGTGCGGACCGGCCCGGGGCGGAAGAGCTGCTGGCCGTGGGCGAACTGGTGGCCGAACCCGAGCAGCAGCACCAGGTAGCTGGTCAGGTGCAGGTGGTGCCAGAGTTCGTAGGGCAGGGCGGTGCGGACGGCCCGGATCCCGGTGAAGCCGAGCAGGGCCAGGATGCCGGCGGCGGCGAACGCGGCGAGCATGTCCTCGTAGTCGCGCAGCAACACCCCGGCCTCGGCCAGCACCGACTGCTTCTGCAACCGGGCGTAGCCGGTCAGGGTCAGCGACACGTGGGCGAGCACCGCGGTCAGCAGGGTCACCCCGATGTCCCGGTGCCAGCGGGCGATCTGCTCGCCGCCGAGGTGACGTTCCAGCACCGGCAGGCGGCTCATCAGCAGCACCTGCACCAGCAGCAGGTATCCGGCGACCAGACCGGTGATCCGCCCGGCGGCGGTCAGCGTGGCGGTGGTGGTGCGCAGAGAGTCGTCCGGGGTCTGCCACCACCAGGGCAGCACGGCCAGGGCCAGCCCGGCCCAGAGCACCGCGAGCACCGCGCGGCGGCCGGCGGGCCCGCGCCGGGGTGGCACCCGCGGTGGTACGGACGCAGCCGACCGGCCGCCGGAGCGGGACATCGTCCCGCCGCGACGGCCGGCGGCGTGCGTACGGGGATACGTCACGCGTACAGCTTGATCGGGGTGTACTTCATCCGGGGGAAGATCTTGTCCACCTCCGCGTTGGTCAGCCCGAAGCGGCCCTGCGCGACCGAGCCGTAGACGTTGAACATGTTGTTGTACTCCGGCACGTCGCCGCTGTCCAGGTCGTCGAGCCCCTGCCAGGTGCCGAGCAGCGAGCCGGCGAGCTTACGGCCGGACAGGATGGTCACCACCCCGCCGTGTCCGTGGTCGGTGCCGCCGCTGTTCGAGGCGACCCGACGGCCGAACTCGCTGGAGACCATGACCGTCACGTCGGCGGCCCGGTCACCGAGGTCGGTGAAGAAGGCGGCCATCGCCCCGGCCAGCTCGTTGAGCCGACGCCAGAGCTGACCGCCCTCCCGGGTGCCCTGGTTCTCGTGCGTGTCGTAGCCGCCCATGCCGATGGTGGCCACGCGCACGTTCGCACCACCCTTGATGAGCTGGGCGAGCTGCTTGAACGAGTTGCCGACGCCCTGGTACTCGACCCCCTCGGCGGCCTGGTACGGCGTCGCGGCGAGCTTCTGGGCGGTGGCGAGCGCGCCGAGGCCGTCCTGGACGGCCTCCTCGACCGGGTGGTTGATCCCGGTGAAGAGTCCCTTGATGGCCTTCTCGGTGGCGGCCCGGTACTTCTCGTCGCCGTTGAGCCGCAGCGAGCCGACGCTGCCCAGCGAGAGCGCGCCGTTGTTGCCGACCAGCGACCGGGGCAGGGTGCTGCCGATGCCGACGCTGCGGAACGCGGTGCCCTTGCCGAGGTGGTCGACCAGGCTGTCCAGCCAGCCCCGGCCGCCGGTCTCGCCGGGCAGGCCGCCCAGGTTGCAGGCGTCCGCGGCCTGGAAGTGGCTGCGCGACAGCCGCTCGTCGGAGACGGCCGGGACGAAGCCGAGCTGCCCGGCCCTCAGCCACTTCTCCAGCGGCTTGAACGCGCTGGTGAGCTTGAAGCCACGGGACAGGGCGAGGGAGTCCTCGGCGAGCAGCAGGTCGGGGCGGGCCTTGCGGAGCACCGGGTCCTCGGCCGGGGCCACCAGGCTCAGCCCGTCCAGTCCACCGTAGAGGAAGACGTGGATCAGGGTGCCGGTCTTGGTCGCGGCGAAGGACGCCGAGGTGGTGACGAACTGGGCGGTGGCCAGCGCGGTGGCGGTGGCGGCGGCCCCGGCGACGAAGGTCCGCCGGGTCACCCCGCGGCCGTCCTGCTGGGCCTCCTCCTCCGCCTCCAACCGCAGGTAGCGGTCCCGCTCGGCGGCGTTCTCGGCGGCCACGACGTCGGCCTCCGCCCGCAGCAGCGCCTCGGTCGGGTCGTCCGCCAGCCGCCGCAGGTCCGGGCATTCGGGGTGCAGGGGGTACGAGTACACAGTCTTCTCCATCGGGTGCCTCACCGGAGGTGGTGCTGGGGGGACGCGAGGATCGCCCGCGCGACGGCGGTGACAGCCCCGTTGAACGACGCGTCGACCCTGGTGCCGGCCGACACCCCGGCGACGCCGAGGATGAGTGCCTTCTCCCGGGCGGTCAGCTTCTGGTGCACGAGGCGCTGGGCGAGCGCGTCCACGTACGCCCCGGCGGTGGTCGGCGGCTTCGCGACCAGCCGTTCCGGCTTCACGTAGGAGAACTCCCGGCGGTAGCCGTGGATCACGTCACCGACCTCGTTCCAGCCGTTGACCATCGTGCCGGCCGAGGTCCAGGCGACGTAGACGTCGGGGTACCCGTCCGGGGTGGGCTGGCCCATCGGGTAGTGGCCCAGTTCCCGCAGCTTGTCGGCGATCCGGCGCAGTCCCCGGGCGTACGGGGTGCGCTTGCTGTCGTCGGACTTGTAGTCGGCGGACTCCTCGGGCGAGACGCCGAGCACCCGGTACGTGGCGATCAGGTACTCCATCGGACGGCGGACCTTCTGCCCCACCGACGCCCAGAACTCCGAGGAGCTGAACAGGGTCATCAGCACCGGCTTGATCAGGCCCTTGTTCGCCGTGTACGTCTTGGCGAGCCGGTCCACGAGGGTCTTCGGCGGGGTGTCCGAGACGAAGCGGGTGGCCAGGCTCTGCGCGACGTACCGCGCGGTGGAGGGGTGCAGCGCGAGGTAGCGGATGTACGCGTCGATCGCCGCGTCGGCCTTCTTCGGGTCCCGGGAGTTGTTGGCGTGGGTGAAGCCGAGGATCTTGACCTTGCCGACGTAGTGCCGGTCCTCGCGGAAGACGTACTCCCCGTCGGAGACGCCGCGTCCGGTCTGGAGCATCGCCGCCTGCCGGACGTCGGACTCGGTGTAGCCACCGTCGACGCCGACCGAGTACAGCTCCAGGTTCTCCCGGGCGAGGTTCTCGTTGACCGCGTCGGCGCGGGAGTCGTTCTGGTTGAGGTAGAGCAGCAGCGCGGGGTGCTTGTTCGCGGCGACCAGCATCTCCGGGTAGCTGGTCAGGGCGTACTTGCGGACCACCTCGACGTCGAAGGAGTGCCGGTACACCTCACCCCCGTCGAAGTCGGCGGCGACGTGCAGGAAGTCGTTCCAGAAGTCGACCATCACCTCGAACAGCTGCCGCTCCGACCAGATCTGCCGGGCGATGGTGGCGTCCACCATCTCCTTCTCCGGCTGCGCGCCGCGCTCGTTGAGCTGCTCGCGCTGCTCGCGGAGCTGCTTCGGGGTCATCCGGAGGGTGGGCAGTTCGCTGAGCTTCAGCTCCGCCTTCGTCGGGGCGATCTTCTCCGGGTCGAGCTGCCAGCGCAGCCAGGCGTCGATGCCCATCCGCTCGATGTCGGCGAGCACCTTGGGCGTCGCGCCGAAGGTGGTCCGGGTGGCGAGGTGGCGGACCGGGTCCTTGGCCAGCACCGTCTTGACGGTGACCTCGGTGGCGGCGGAGGCGGCGGCCGGGCCGGCGAACGTACGGCCCCCGGCCGGGGTGTTCTTCTTCAGCGCCGCACCGGCCCGGGAGCCCATGTAGCTCTCGTTCTGCTCGGTGTAGGTGCGCACGGTGCTCGGCTGCTGGCCGCTGGGGCGGTTCACGTTGCCGTCGGTCACCTTGGCGCCGGTCGCGTCGCCGGCCGGGGCGTCGTCACCGAAGAGGCCGCGTACCTGCGGGGTCATGGCCAGCGCGGCGCCACCGGCGACCACCGCGGCGGTCCCGCCGAGGGCGGCGAGGGCCCGGCGGCGGCTGCGACGGCGACCGTCCGCCTCGTCGTCGTCCAGGTTGGGGAGTCCGGGATCACCACCGGGTCCCGGTCCGCCGGGGCCGGCCGGGCCGATCCACTGCGGCCCTCGGCGGGCGGTCGACGCACCCGCACCGGGCCAGGAGGCGGGTGCCGGCTGCGCCTGGCCCGGCCACGGGGCGTACGACGCCCGGGGATCGCCCGGTTGTCCGGCGTACGTGTGGTGCGGATCGGTCGACCCGGAACCGGACGGGGCGTACGGCGGGGCCGGGTACGGGTCGTGGTACGCGTCCGGGGTGGGGTGCTGTCGTCCGTCCCAGCGGCCCTCGTCCCGCGGCCGGCGTGGTGGCACGTTCTGGTCGGCCATGTACCAATCCTGTTTTCTGCTGAATGGCCACCCGGGACCGGCGTCGGTTGCGGTGCGACGGTGCTGGGCGGCTGCTGCCTGGAGGAGGTTGCTACGGCAAGGTAACCAAGCGGTAGAGGGCCATCAAGGTGCGCGAACGCGGCCGCGAGGGCCACTTAAGACAGGCTTGCAGGAGGGTTCGGGCGGGTGGGATATCCGCCGGTCCGGTCGCAGCCGTGCCGAGCAGGCCCGACCCGGGCGCGGACGTCCCGAACGCGACGTTTCCCCGGGTCAGGGCGCGGACCGCCCAGGTCGGCGGCACAGTGAAAATTAAGGTTCCACTAAGTCGACGCTGAGGCGCCCCGATCCGTCGGGTCCGGGCCGCCCGGGGTCGGTACGCCCCACGCCGTCCGGGCCCGCCCCTGGCAAAGGAAGCAGCAGGAGGGGCGTGAGCCGCCACCGCAGCGGGTATGCCGCCGGACCGCTGAACCGCATGAGGGGAAGGCACCGCCATGCTCAGCAAAGAGGATCAGCGCAGGTTCGAGCAGATCACCCGGTACCTCCGGGAGAGCGACCCGGCGTTCTTCGCCCGCCTGGACCAACGGGCGCGGGCGAACCGGGGCCGCTACCTGGTGCTGTTGACGATCGTGCTGTGGGCCTCGCTGCCGGCGATGACCGTGCTCGCCGGCCGGGTGGCCGGTGCGATCTGCGCCGTGGTGCTCCTGGCCAACTCCGCCCTGTTGTGGCGCTACCGACGGCGATGGCTGTGACGTTCCGCCGGCACCACCGGGGCCGCCGTCACCCCCGGTCGGCGTCGGGAGCATCCGCACCGGACGGGCCGGGGTCGGTCGCACCGAAACGCCGGTACGCCCGGCGCAGCCGCTCGGTCAGGCCCGGCCCGCCGAGGTCGCTGTCGGGCGGCCCGAGTTGACGCAGCAGCAGCTCCGCATCGGTGACCAGGGTGGGCGGCCGGTCGGGCAGGGGCACCGGCGGCAGCCAGAACCGGTCCACCTGGTCGGCCAGGGCCGGGGTGGGCAGGTCGCCGAGCACCCGTGCCGTACCGGCCGCGCGGGGTGCCGCCGACCCGGTCGTGGAGGTGGCGGCCGGCCGCCCGGTGGCCGGTCCCGTCGACGTGCCGGCCGGCGCGGTGGTGGCCGGGCCCTGGGCCCCGCCCCGTAGGGCGCGGAGCCGGTCGAGCAGCTCGTCGCGGCCCCGGCCGCGCCAGTGCAGCAACCGGAACGGGTCGGCGTCGAACGCCTCGGCCAGCAGGTAGAAGGTGGCCGCCAGGTGCTTGCAGGGCACCGCCACGTCGGGACAGGAACAGCGCTGGGCCAGCTCGTCGACACCGGCCGGGAACAGGGGCGCACCGGCGGCGGCGAAGAGCTCCTCCAGTTCCCCGGGAAGGTCACCGGCGAGCAGCCGGGCGCTGAAGAACGCCTGCCCGGCCAGGGCCTCCTCCAGGCGCGTCCAGACCGGTTCCGGAAACCGGGCCAGCTCGATGCGGACCTGGTACGGCCGCGGCCGGGAGCCCTGCACCTCGGCGGTGACCGCGCCGGGTGCGACGTCCAGGGTGAGCACCTGGCCGGCGCGGGCGTAGGCGCGCCCCCGGGTCAGCCGGGTGCCCAGCGCGAAGGACTCCAGCACCTCCAGGAACCGCCGGGACCACCAGGACTGTCCGATCGCGCCCCGGCTGCTGCGGGCGCGCAGTCCACCGGAGACCCGGCGGGGCGGACCGTAGTCGGCGAACCGGTCGGCGGGGCTCACTCGACCACCGCCTGGGGGGCGAGGGTGAACAGGTCGCGCAGGTCGGCGGTGGACAGTTCGGTCAGCCACTGTTCGCCGCTGCCCACGACCCGGGCGGCCAGCCCACGCTTCTCCGTGATCATGGCAGCCACCTTCTCCTCCACGGTGCCGGCGCAGACGAACTTGCGGACCTGGACGCGGCGGCGCTGCCCGATCCGGAACGCCCGGTCGGTCGCCTGGTCCTCCACCGCCGGGTTCCACCACCGGTCCACGTGCACCACGTGGTTGGCGGCGGTCAGGGTGAGCCCGGTGCCGCCGGCCTTGAGGGAGAGCACGAACAACGCGGGGCCGTCCGGGGACTGGAAGCCGGTGACCATCTCGTCCCGGTCCGCCTTGCCGACCCCGCCGTGCAGGAAGAGCACCTCCCGGCCGAACCGGGCCGACAGGTGCCCGCGCAGCATGCCGCCGAACTCGGCGTACTGGCTGAACAGCAGCGCCTTCTCCCCCGCCGCGAGGACCTCGTCGAGGATCTCCTCCAGCCGGGCCAGCTTGCCCGACCGGCCGGGCAGCGCCGAGCCGTCGCGCAGCAGGTGGGCCGGGTGGTTGCAGACCTGCTTGAGCTTGGTCATGGTGGCCAGCACCAGGCCGCGCCGTTCGATGCCGTCACTGGACTCGATCTTCGCCAGCATGTCGTCGACCACCGCCTGGTAGAGCGCGGCCTGCTCGGCGGTGAGGTTGCAGAGCACCTCCATCTCCAGCTTCTCCGGCAGGTCCGAGATGATCGACGAGTCGGTCTTGAGCCGCCGCAGCACGAACGGTCCGGTGACCCGGCGCAGCCGGCCGGCGGTCTCCTCGTCGCCGTGGCGCTCGATCGGCTCGGCGTAGCGCCGGCGGAAGGTGGCGGCCGGGCCGAGCAGGCCGGGGTTGGCGAACTGCATGATCGACCAGAGGTCGGCGAGGCGGTTCTCCACCGGGGTGCCGGTGACCGCGATCCGGTGCCGGGCGGGCAGCGCCCGCACCGCCTCGGCCTGCCGGGTCGCCGCGTTCTTGATCGCCTGTGCCTCGTCCACCACCACCCGGTGCCAGTCGACGCCGGCCAGGGCGACCGCGTCCCGGGCGGCCACCGCGTACGTCGTGACCATCAGGTCCGTGTCGTGCACCGCCTCGGCGAACCGCTCCCCCCGGGCCCGGTCCGCGCCGTGGTGCACGTGCACCCGCAGCTTCGGGGTGAACCGGGCGGCCTCCCGCTGCCAGTTGCCGACCAGCGACATCGGGCAGACCAGCAGGGTCGGCCCGGCCTCCGGCGGGTCGGCGGCGAGGAGCGCGAGCAGCTGCACCGTCTTGCCGAGCCCCATGTCGTCGGCGAGGACCGCGCCCAGCCCGAGGGACTGGAGGAAGGCCAGCCAGGCCAGCCCCCGTCGCTGGTACGGCCGCAGCTCGCCGGTGAAGCCCGGTGGCGGGTCCAGCGGGGTGAGCCGCCGCTCGGCCTGCCCGGAGAGCAGGTCGCCGAGCGCGCCGTCGGCATTGATCTCCAGCACCGGCAGGGCCGCGTCGTCGCCGTCGGCGAGGCCGAGCCGGAGCAGGTCGGCCACGGTCAGCTCACCGGAGGTCCGGAGCAGGCGCAGGCCGGTGGCGAGCCGCTTCGGGTCCAGCTCGACCCACTGCCCCCGTAGCCGGACCAGCGGGCTCTTCCGTTCCGCCAGCGCGACCAGCTCCTCGGCGGTCAGCGGCTGGTCGCCCAGGGCCAGCTCCCACCGGTAGTCGACCAGGGCGTCCAGACCGACCCCGCCGGCGGTCGCCACGGTGCCCGGGGCGGTCCGGCTGCGGGCCTGCAACCGCGCGCCGAGCCGGGCGGCCGGGCGATGCCACCAGCCGGGCAGCAGCACCCCGAAGCCGGCCGCGTGCAGCACCGGGGCACCCTCGCGGAGGAAGCGGTGCGCCCCCTCGGCGTCGAGTTCCAGGGCCTCCGGCGTCGCGGTGCGCAACGCGCCGTCCAGCTCCGGCCAGAGCCGGCTGGCCCGGCCCAGCTCGGCCAGGAGCGTCTCCTGCGGGGCGTCGACCCGGTCGGCGAACACCGTGGCGCTCTCCGGGTCGTGCCAGATCGGGCCGGCCCCGACCAGCAGGCCCGGCTCGTCGGCGGCCTGCAACCCGAACTCGAGCCGCCAGGTGCCCGGATCGACGGTCCCGTCCGGCTCGGTGCGGATGTCCGGAGCGTGCGCGTCGTCAGGAAGGAACTCGGCGTCGAGGGCGAGGGTCAGGTCCGGGGCGGGCGGTTCGGTCAACCGGAAGCTGGCCCGGACCGGGTTGCCGACCGCGTCGCGCTGCCAGGCGTCCAACCCGGCACGGAGCGCCGCGCGGTCGGCCGGGTCGACGGTGAACCCGCCCCGGGGGCCGGTGAGCGCGGTCAACCAGGCGGCGACCGGGTCACGCCGCCCGGTGCCGGGCAGCCGCAGACCGTCCAGGGCGGTCCGGGCGGCGGCGTCGGTGAGCGCGTCCAGCGCGTCGGCGACCACGTCGGCCGGACCCGGCCCACCGTCGGCGACCACGTCGGCCGGAGCCGGCCCACCGTCGGCCCCCTGTCCCGGCCGGATCGACGGGCCACCGCCGGACCGGGTGCCGTCGGTGGCCCGTCCCGCCGGGCTCGTCCGACGGGCGGTGACGACCGGCCCGGCGGCGCGCGCCGACGGCGGCAGGGCCAGCGTGAGGGCGCGCGCCCAGCCGGCGTCCACGCCGGTGAGCAGGGGATGCCAGCAGGCAACCCCCCTGCTGGTGAGGCCCCGGCCCGGCCGGTCGTCGTCGGCCACCACGGGCAGGACGCGACCCCGGGCCACCAGGTCGGTGGCGAAGGCGGCCAGCTCGGCGAGGTGCCGCAGTCCGGCCCCGGGCACTGCGGCGTACCCGTCGACACGGCGGAGCACGGCGAGGGCGTCAGGCGGGGCGTACGCCAGGATGGGCACCCGCCAGCGGGCCAGGGTGACCGCGCCACGGGCCGGGTCCACGGCGGCGGTGCGGACCAGTTCCGGCGAGTCGAGCGGCGCGCCGCCGCGGGTGGGCAGGGTGAGCGCCACCGAGTCGCGACTGGCGGACGTGGCGGCCGGACCGAGCGCGGCGGTCAGCGCGGCGTGGTCGGCGGCGAAGGGGTGCGGACGTTCCCGGGGCGGACGGCCGGCGCGACGGGGCGGACGCGCCGGAGCGGTGCTCTCCTCGGCCCAGAGGGCGAGCCCGACGCCGACCAGCCACACCCCGTGTACGACCAGCACACGTCCCCCCTCGTCTCGCCCCGGCACAGGATAGTGAGGCGGTACGGGATAGCGTCGGCGCCGTGTCCGACCTTCTGGTGATCGGCGGTCTCGGGGTGGACGTGCGGGTACGGGTGCCCGCGCTGCCGCTGCCCGTGGTCGACTCCCTCCCGGTGGACCCGGTCGACCTGCGGATCGGCAACACCGGCACGGGGGTGGCGCTCGCCGCACACGCGCTCGGGCTGCGGGTGACCGTGGTCGACGTGGTCGGCGACGACCCACCCGGCGACGTGGTCCGGGCGGCGCTGTCCCGCACGGGCGTGGCGACGGTGCTGCGGACGGCTCCGCAGGGCACCCGGCGGTCGGTCAACCTGGTCGACCCGGCCGGACGCCGCATGTCGCTGTACGACTCGCGCCCCTGGCAGGGGCCGCCCCCGTTCGCCCCCGACGAGTTGGCCGGACTGGCCGCCCCAGCGGCCCACGTCCATCTGTCGATCATGGACTGGGCGCGCGACCTGCTGCCGACCCTGCGCGCCGCCCTCCCCGAGAACGTGCGGGTCTCGACGGACCTGCACGACTGGGACGGCCGGAACCCCTACCACCGGCCCTTCGCCGAGGCTGCCGACCTGGTCTTCGTCAGCGGGGTACGGCTGGGCGCGGCGGCGGCCGGGACCGCCGCCGGGCTGGCTCCCCGGACCGTGGTGGTCACCCACGGCGCGGACGGCGCGACGCTGTACCGCCCGGACCACCCACCCGTACACCTGCCGGTGGCGACACCACCCGCGCGGGTGGTGGACAGCAACGGCGCGGGGGACGCCTTCGCGGCCGGGTTCGTCGCCGGCCGGCTACGCGGCGACACCCCGGAGGCGGCGGCCCGATACGCGGCCGAGGTGGCGGCGGCGGCCTGCACCCACGACGGCATGGAGTACCCGTCGGGACTGCTCCCGCCGCCCTGAGCACCGTCTCGGCGCGGCCGGTTCCCGGCTCCGGACCACGTCGCCTGCCGGCCCGGTCGCGGTCACACCGCTCCGGTCGCCCCGTCGGTCAGTTCCCGCAGGATGTCGGCGTGCCCGGCGTGCCGGGCGGTCTCCTCGATCATGTGCACGTAGATCCAGCGCAGGTTCACCTCGCCGAGCTGCGGCTGCGGCACCACGTGGTCGAGGGGGAACCGGGCGGCGACCTCCCGGGACCGGGCGCAGGCCGCCTCGTACGCGGCGGCCAGCGCCTCGACGGTGTCCTCCGGGCCGACGGTGAAGCTCTGCCGGCCCGCCTCGGCGGAGAACACGTGCTCCTCGCCGGGTTCGGGGGCGAGCAGCCAGGGAAACCAGTTCGCCTCCACCATCGTCAGGTGCTTGACCACCCCGGCGACGGTCGTGTCGGAGGGCACCAACCGGCGGGTCGCGTCGGCCGTGGTGAGGCCCCGCAGCTTCTTCAGCACGACCCCGCGGTGCAGGTCGAGGAAGGCCGCCAGCACGGACCGCTCGTCGCCGGTACGGGCGATCACCGGAGCGAGGGTCGGATCGATGGACGGGTGGATCGAGGTCTCGGCCATGCGCCGACCGTAGTGGGGACGGCGGACACCCGGCGGCCCCTTTTCACGCTCCGGAAGCGCCACTTCCCCGCCCGGCACCCACCGTACGACGTGCCCCGTCGGGTGCCGGTGGTCCCCCGTCACGGCATAGCCGTGCGGGTCGACCATGGTGGGTGCAGGATGGGGACCATGGCATCCACGGCAGAGATTCCCCTGGTGGGCGGCGCCTTCGACGGGGAGACCATCACCGTCGAACTGGACCCGAACGGCCGCCCGCCGTTGACCCACCACCACCTCGGCGCCGCCGGGCTGGCCGGCGCGGAGATCTACGAACTTGAGTCTGCCGAGGGCGAATCCGCGTGGCGCTACTGCTGGCGCGGCCCCGCCACCTGAGCCGGAGTGACGCTCAGGCGGTGACCCGGGCGAGGGCGCGGGAGCGCAGACCGTCCAGCACCGCCCGGGTCACGTGGGAGGTGCTCCGGGCCTGCTCGCACATCTCCGCCACCCGCAGGGAGACGGACTCGGCACGCCTGTCGCGTTCGTCCCAGAGCCGGTCGACCTCGGCCAGCAGCGGGCCCTCGACCTCCCGGGCCACCCCCTTGAGCGCCGGCACGCCGAGCCGCTGGGCCAGGTCGAAGACCTTCCCGGCGTACGGCAGGGGCAGGAACGGGATGTTCGCCATCGCCGCGAAGATCAGGAAGTGCAGGCGCATCCCGACGGCCAGGTCGAAGTGACGCATCAGCCCCAGCACCTGCGGCGGTGAGTAGTCACCGTGCAGGATCCGGCCCCGGTCGGCGGCGGTCATGTGGGACATCACGCCGTGCGAGTGGCGGATGTCGTCGCGTTCCATCGGCACGAAGACCACGTCGGCGTCGATCCGGTGCACCAGGAAGTCGCCGACCTGGGCGAGCAGCCGGTGGTACGCGTCCACGTCCAGCCGCTCGGCGGCCCGGCCCGGTTCCCGCACACTCATCCCGACCAGCCGCTTGCCGTCCGGTACGCCCTCCTCGCGCAGGAGTCGGGCGGGGAAGTCCTCCGGTTGCAGCAGGAACGCCGGGTCGGCGGTGACCGTGATCGGGGTGAGCAGGCCGGCCTCCTCCAGGACCACCCGGGACTCCTCGTCCCGTACGGTCACCTCGGTGGCGCTGGTCAGCGTCTCGCGGACCATGCCGCAGTCCACGGCCTCGGTCAGCGGCCCGACTCCGACCGCATATGTCAGCAGCGGCAGGCCGCGTTCCTGGGCGACCCGGACCACCCGCAGGTAGCGACGGGCCTCCCGGTCGTAGAGGATGCCACCGCCGCCGAGGATGAGCAGGTCGAGCCGGTCGAGGACCGCCGCCGAGTCGACCCGGCTGACCCCCTCCCAGGGCACCGCCTCGACACCCGGATGGTGGGTCCGGGTGTGCGTGGGATTGCGGGAGAAGACCACGATCCGGGCGTGCGGCTGCTGGCTGCGCAGGTCGGTCAGGAGGGCGGTCAGGATCGCCTCGTCCCCGAGGTTGCGCCCCCCGTACGAGCCCAGCACGCCGATGGTCAGCTCCCCCATGCCGCCCCTCCCCCGCCGGTTCCCCACCGCCTACCCGTCGCTGCCCCGGCCATGCCTGGTCGCGGGGTGCCGGTGCCGACCGCCGGGGCGACGGGTCGTACCACCCGCGGGAACCGGACGCGACGGCCCGCCGGTCGCAACCGGCGCCAATCCGCTTGCCCGGCCGGGGCCGGCCCGGTCACCGTGGACCGATGAACGCCACCACGAACAGCCGGATCGGCTGGACCGACCTGCCCGCCGGGGTGCGGGTGGCGGTGGAGCGGATCATCGGGGGTGAGGTCGTGGCGGCGGTGTCCCAGCCGGGCGGCTTCTCCCCCGGCACCGCCGACCGGGTGCGCACCGCCGACGGCCGACGGGCCTTCGTCAAGGCGGTCAGCTCCGCCCAGAACGACCGCAGTCCCCACGTGCACCGTCAGGAGGCCCGCAACGTCGCCGCCCTGCCCGCACACGCCCCGGTGCCCCGGCTGCTCGGCTGCCACGACGACAGCACCTGGGTGGCGCTGGTCTACGCCGACGTCGACGGCCGCCACCCGGTCACCCCGTGGCACGCCGACGAGTTGGCCGCCGTCCAGGACACCCTGGTGGTGCTGGCCGGCGTGCTCACGCCCGCGCCGGCCGCGCACGCGCCCACCGCAGCCGAGAACCTGGGGTACGACTTCGCCGGCTGGCACCGGATCGCCGCCGACCCGCCGGAGGACCTCGCCCCCTGGGCGCGGGGGCACCTGGCCGCGCTGTGCGCCGCCGCCGACCGGGGCCTCGCCGCGCTGGCCGGCGACACGCTCTGCCACCTCGACGTACGGGCGGACAACCTGCTGGTCGACGCGGCCGGACGGGTGACGGTGGTCGACTGGCCGTGGGCCTGCCGGGGGCCGGCCTGGCTGGACAGCGTGCTCCTGCTGATCAACGTCGCGCTGTACGGCGGGCACGACCCCGAGGCGCTGCTGCGCGCCGGGCCGCTGACCGCCGACGTCGACCCGGACGCGGTGACCGGCGTGCTCGCCGGGTTCGCGGGCTTCTTCCTGGACGCCGCCCGGCAGCCCGCGCCGGCCGGCATCCCCACGGTACGGACGTTCCAGCGGGCCCAGGCCGACGCGCTGCTGCCCTGGCTGGCCCACCGCCTGCGCTGACCGGCCCCCACCGACCGGCCCCCACCGGCCGACCCGGCGCGCGGACACCCCTCGCCGCCGGAGGTGGTTGCAGGGGCCCCTTCCTACCGCTTTTTGTCGAGCAGGGGTCCCCTGCAACCACCTCCGGCAACCACCCTCCGGCAACCACCTCCGGCAACCACCCTCCGGCAACCACCTCCGGCAACCACAAGGGCAGCCGGGCCGGTGACGCGGCACCGGCGGAGAGGATCAGCCGGGTGGGCGGACCGGGTGGGTGAGAAAGGGCAGCACGACCGCCGACAGTGCGGGTGAGCCGACGATGTCGTGGTGGGTGTGGCCGGGCAGGACGGCCAGCCGGGACGCGGGCCGGTCGGTGCCGTCCGGGCCGGCGTCCCGGTGACCGCCGCCGAGCAGGCCGAAGAACTCCACCATGTGGGCGGTCCGCACCGCGTCGGCGTCGGCGAAGACCAGCAGCGTCGGTACGGTCAGCGCGGCCACCTCGGCGGACCAGTCGTAGTCGCGGCGCAGCAGGGCACCGAGCTTCGTCCAGAGCACCGGCCAGTCCTGCGGTCGCGGCGCGACCCGCGTGTGGTGCGCGTACGTCGGTGACGCCCGCGCCTCGACGGCGGTCGCCTCCCCCATGGCCGCCATGCCGGTGAGCACCCGGGGGTACCACCCGTCGCGGCGGTACGGGACGGAGACGCAGACCAGCCGTCGGACCAGCCCCGGATGCTGGATGGCGATCCGGAGCGCGACCGCGCCGCCGAGGGAGTACCCCAGGACGTCCGCGCCGGGCAGCCCGAGGTGGCGGAGCAGCGCGGCCACGTCGTCGGCCAGCGTCTCGTGGCGCAGTGGACGGTCCACGTCGGGCGTGCGTCCGTGCCCCTGGAGGTCGACGGTGATCACCCGACGGTGGGGGGTGAACGCCGGCAGGAGCGGGGCGAACATCTCCCCGGAGCCGATTCCGCCGTGCAGCAGCACCAACGGCGGCCCCGCGCCGTGGCACCCGTGCCACAGGCGTACCCCGTTGACGTCGGCGTAGCTCATGGTCCCCTCCGGCTCACGGATCGGTGGGCCCTCAGGGTTCCCCTCGACCGGCCGGACAGTCCGGTTGGTTGCGGTAAATCGGTTGCCCGGATCCCACCAGATTGATGCACTCCGGGCAGGAGACCACCGACCAGGGAGAACGCAATGCGAGCAGTCGTGTCCACCCCACAGGCAGCGACCACCTACCTGAAGGACACGACTCTTCGTGCGTACTCTCAACCTGGGCATCCTGGCGCATGTCGACGCCGGTAAGACGAGTCTGACCGAGCGGCTGCTGTACGCCGCCGGGGTCATCGACGAGATCGGCAGCGTCGACGACGGCAACACGCAGACCGACACGCTGGCGCTGGAACGGCAGCGCGGCATCACCATCAGGTCGGCGGTGGTGTCGTTCGTCGTCGGCGACGTGACGGTCAACCTGATCGACACACCCGGCCACCCGGACTTCATCGCCGAGGTGGAACGGGTGTTGAGCGTGCTCGACGGTGCCGTGCTGGTCGTCTCCGCGGTGGAGGGCGTCCAGGCGCAGACCCGGGTGCTCATGCGGACGCTGCACCGGCTCCGGATCCCCACGCTGGTCTTCGTGAACAAGGTCGACCGTGCCGGCGCGCAGGACGAAGCGCTGCTGCGGAGCATCGCGGAACGGCTCTGGCCGTCGGTGGTCCCGATGGGCGCCGTCGCGCGCATCGGCACCCGCGACGCCAGCGTCATCCCGTACGGCGCGCACGACGTCGGCTTCCGGACCCGGCTGGCCGAACTGCTCGCCGAGCACGACGACGCGCTGCTCGCCGCGTACGTGCGCGACGAGACGTCCGTGCCGTACCGCCGGCTGCGGCGGCAGCTCGCCGTCCGGACCGGGCAGGCGCTCGTCCACCCGGTCTTCTTCGGCTCGGCGATCACGGGCGTCGGGGTGGACCCGTTGGTCACCGGCATCACCGAGCTGCTGCCGGCCACCGGGGGCGACGCGGACGGGCCGGTCTCCGGCACGGTCTTCAAGGTCGAGCGCGGCCCGGCCGGGGAGAAGATCGCGTACGCCCGGATCTTCTCGGGAACGCTGCGGGTGCGCGACCGGGTTCGGCTACGGGGTGACACCGAGGGCAGGGTCACCGCGATCGAGGTCTTCGACCGGGGCGAGGCGGTCCCGCGTACGTCGGTGGCCGCCGGACGGATCGGAAAGCTGCGCGGGCTCGCCGACGTCCGCGTCGGTGACCCGATCGGCGTTCCACCGGAGAGCCGACCGGAGCACCACTTCGCGCCCCCGACCCTGGAGACGGTCGTGCTGCCCCGGCGTCCCGCCGACCGGGCCGCCCTGCATCCGGCCCTCAGCCAGCTCGCCGAGCAGGATCCCCTGATCGACCTGCGACGCGACGAGATCCGGCAGGAGATCACCGTCTCGCTCTACGGCGAGGTGCAGAAGGAGGTCATCGAGGCGACGCTGGCCGGTGAGTACGGCGTCCAGGTGACCTTCCGGGAATCCACCACGGTCTGCCGGGAACGGCCGGTCGGCACCGGTGCGGCCGTCGAGTTCATCGGTCAGGAGCCGAACCCGTTCCTGGCCACCGTGGGGCTACGGGTCGAGCCGGCCGCCGCCGGCAGTGGGGTGACGTTCCGGCTCGGCGTCGAACTCGGCTCGATGCCACCGGCGTTCTTCCGGGCCGTCGAGGAGACCGTGCACCGGACGCTCCAGCAGGGACTGTGTGGCTGGCAGGTCACCGACTGCGTGGTCACCATGACCCACTCCGGCTACTGGGCCCGGCAGAGTCACGCGCACGGCACGTTCGACAAGAGCATGTCCAGCACCGCCGGGGACTTCCGTCTCCTCACCCCGCTGGTGCTGATGTCCGCCCTGGAGCAGGCCGGGACCCGCGTGTACGAGCCGGTGCACCGCTTCCGCCTGGAGATCCCGGCGGCACAGCTCGGAACGGTCCTGCCGGCCCTGGCCCGACTCGGGGCGGTGACGACCGGCACCGGGCAGCGCGGGTCGGCGCAGGTGCTGGAGGGCGAGGTGCCGGCGGCCCGGGTGCACGGGGTGGAACAACGACTTCCCGCGCTGACCAGCGGCGAGGGCGTCTGGGAGTGCGCCTTCGACCACTACCGGCCGGTGCGGGGCGAGCCTCCCGTCCGGCCCCGCTGGGACCAGAACCCACTGCGCCGGGAGGAGTACCTGCTCCGCGTGGTCCGCCGGGTCACCCCGCCGTGAGTGGTCAACCGCCGCGCGCGGTGGGGATCGGGCCGGGCACCCGCCGAGCCTATGCGCCGACCAGGCGCCGGACCCTGCCCTGGGAAACCCTTCCCATACCGGGCCCCAGATCCACATGTGACACTCGGCGGGTTCGAAGAACCGTAAGACCGGAAGGAATTGCATGAGGCGGAAACTTCTCAGCATGTTCGCCGCTCTGGTGATCACCGTTGGTGGTGGGACGCTGGCCACGGCGAGCCCCGCACACGCCCATGGCACGTTCGGTCTGCTCTGCAATCTCAGCTCGAACGGATGGCTGTTCGCCTCGTACGACAGCTACGGCGGGGTCGGCTACCTGCGTACGCTGCACGCCGGTCGCGGGTTCCGCTACCACCTGTCGAGCATCAGAGACGTCCACGGGCGCATCTGGATCTTCGGTCACGGCGCCGAGGCCGACACCACGGACGGGTGGATCCTCGAAAGCCATGTGCACTGCGGCTGACGCCGGACCTGCGGACCAACCGGCGAACCGTTGTGGTGGGGCATCACCGGCCACACCTACTCACCGCCGAAATCTTCACCGTTATGAATGCCCGCACGGCAATCAATCGAGAGGAAGCGCATGAAGCGCAATGTTGTACGCGTGCTGACGGTCATGGCCGTCCTCGCCGCCGGGTCGGCGGTGGCGGCCACGCCGGCCGTCGCCAGCGACACCCCTGGTGACATCTGCGTGACCAACCAGTCCACCTGGCTGCGCGACCAGCCCTGGGGCAACGTCCTCCGCACCCTGAGCCCCGGGCGAGGCTTCCGCGTGCACTCGATCTACGGCGGCAGCGACATCCAGACGTGGTACTACGGCCATGGGGCAGAGGCGCCGGGGCAGGACGGCTGGATCCCGGCCGCCAACTGCGACTGGTAGACAGGGACCTCAACCCTCGCACCATCGTCTCGGCTGCTCGCAGGAGGCACCCTCACCCGAGGGTGCCTCCGCTGCGTTGCGTCCACGATGGGCGACACAACTCCTTGGCCCTCAGGCAACGGTCAGGACTCCTCTACCAGCCATGTCAGGCCGTATGCCGGCGCTCGCGTCCACCGCCGTCCACAGGTGCCCAGTTCTGTACACGCCGATCGTCATCCAGCCAGGCAGCCCAAAGAGCATCATTGCCATCGATGAAAACCCCTGCCAAGATCTACGCAGTCATCGAAGGATCTCGACATGCGCACTGCCCGAGGGGCGCGGGAGGCCCGCCGACCGCGGCGAGTTCGGATCACCACATCACCATGCCCCGATGCTGACAAATCAGAGGAGGAAAGGTGTCCATCCGTAGCAGCCGCTTTCTGCGCGGCGTCGTCGCCGTACTGGCCACGGCTTTCACCACGGCGACGATCGGTGTCGTCAGCGCTACCCCCGCCTCGGCCGCCGTCAACACGTCCCCCAGTTTCCTGGTGGTCTACAACAACAACATCGAGAACTGGCTGCCGGCCTCCTGCGCCGACGACAAGATCTGGAGCCGTCTGGTCAACTACATCAAGGGCCGACCACTGAGCCCGGATATCTTCACCGTTCAACAGGTGTCGAACCAGACGCAGCTCGACACGCTGACCCGGTACCTCTCCGACCAACTGCCCGGCACGTACGCCGGCCAGATCGCGATCGCCAACCCGGGCTCGATGGGCTACACCAGCACCTGCGGCAAGCTGAAGAACCAGCAGACCAACGCGGTCATCTACCGCTCCGACCGGTTCACCTACGAGGACGCCACCCGCTGGCGCTCCGACGCCCCGGAGAACTACAACACCGGCACCGGCCCGTGCCAGAACCTCGAACCCACCAGCAGCAGCCAGGACCGAGTGCACAACATCGCCATCCGCCTGCACGACAACATCGCCAACCAGGACGTCTCGGTGGCCTCGATCCACTGGCCCACCAACACCTGGTACGGCGAGCAGTGCGCGGCCGAGAACATCAGGGAGGCCGACGAGGCGATGACCCGCCTCGGCGGCACCCTCAAGATCGTCGCCGGGGACGCCAACACCGGGCCCGGCACCGCAGGTTGGTGGAACGACGCCATTGGCTTCGGGTACCGCGACCCGATCGCCGAGAGGTGCGGCACCCCCCACTGCCCTCCGGAGCACAACACGCTCGGCAGCCGACGGATCGACTACCTCCTGGTCAAGAGCGGCAACGGCTTCAATAACGCCGGCACCATCAGCACGTCGTTGACCGGCGGCGCGTACTCCGATCACCTCGCCGTCGCCGCCTACGTCAACTACTGACAATCGACACGGCGGCACCGCGCGCCGGCTGGCTGTCTTTCCCAGCTGACCACGGTGGGCGGTACCGCCGCCAAGGGGCCCCGGAA
Organism: Micromonospora sagamiensis; assembly: GCF_014680085.1. Classification (NCBI taxonomy): domain Bacteria; kingdom Bacillati; phylum Actinomycetota; class Actinomycetes; order Micromonosporales; family Micromonosporaceae; genus Micromonospora; species Micromonospora sagamiensis. The sequence continues at coordinate 1,107,176 of NZ_AP023438.1, forward strand.
AAGCGGATCTTCGGAAGCGCTTCCGCGCTGGTGGTGGATGTGGGCGCGGCAGGTTTCGAACCTGCGACCCCTCGCTTGTAAGGCGAGTGCTCTCCCACTGAGCTACGCGCCCGGACGCCCGTACGGCAGGCCGGTGGCTGGCAGCTTACCTGCCGGCCACCGGCCCGGTCGAACCGTATGCCGGGTGGGATCTCAGGCGGCGGCGGTCTCCGCCAGCGCCTTGCGCCAACCCTGCTGGTCGCGGGCCTCACCGGGCATGTTCATCTCGGCGAAGCGGACCACACCGGCCCTGTCGATCACGAAGGTGCCCCGGTTGGCGATGCCGGCGACCTCGTTGAAGACCCCGTACGCCTGGGCGACCGCCCCGTGCGGCCAGAAGTCGGCCAGCAGCGGGAACTGGTACCCCTCCTTCTCGGCCCAGATCTTGTGCGCGTAGACCGAGTCGACGCTCACCGTGAGGACCTGGACGTCGTCGTTGACGTACTCGTTGAGGTTGTCCCGCACCTCGCAGAGTTCCCCCTGGCAGATGCCGGTGAAGGCGAGCGGGTAGAAGACCAGCAGCACGGTGCGCTTGCCCCGGAAGTCCGAGAGACGGACCTCCTGGTTGTTCTGGTCCTTGAGCACGAAGTCCGGCGCCTCGGCGCCAACCTCGATCGGCATGCAAGCTCCTTGGTTAGTCACGGGTGGGACCAGCCTGCCACACCCGGTGGCGAGGGGTGGCTGTTACTTCTTGCCCTTGGTCCCACGCCGCGGGACGAGACGGGCACCGCTCCAGTCCCGGCCGGCGTTGACGGTCGACGTCTGCTGGAGACCGGCGGTCTGCGCGGACTCGGCGACCTCACTCGGCTCGACGTGCCCCTGCCGCCCGGCCTTGGGCGTCAGCAGCCACACGACGCCGTTGTCGGCCAGCGGGCCGAGGGCGTCGACGAGGATCTCGAAGAGGTCACCGTCGCCGTCCCGGTACCAGACCAGCACCGCGTCGACCACCTCGTCGGTGTCCTCGTCGACCAGCTCTCCACAGCGGTCGGTAAGGGCGTCCCGGAGATCGTGGTCGACGTCCTCGTCGTACCCCATCTCCATGACGACCATCCCCGGCTCGATCCCGAACCGGTCCGCCAGGCTGCGTACCCCGTCGGCGGCCTGACCAGCGGTCGCGCTCACTGTCGCGTGCCTCCTCATCTCATCGCTGCTCCCGGCATCTCCTCCGACACCGTTAGGCAAAGTCCACACACTCGAGCCCTCCGGCGCAAGTGGCGCACCGGGTGGAACGGAATTTACCGCGCCAGCAGCGTACGGGCACCCTGGGTAATGGCTTCCTCCGACACCAGGACCTGCCGCGCCGCCGGACCTAACGGTACAAAAGAGTCGACTGCGGCCACTCTCCGGGCAGATCCGACATAACCGCCGTCGACCAGGACCGCGATCACCCCCTCGCCGACCCCTCCGGAACGCCTCGTCTCGTCCACCACCAGCACCCGACCGGTTGCCGACGCCTCCCGCATGATGTCCGGCACGGGCAGCGGCGCGAGCCAGCGCAGGTCCACCACCCGGCTGCCGACCCCCTCGGCGGCGAGGTGGGCCGCCGCGCGCAGGGACATCCGAACGCCGTTACCGAACGTGATGATGGTGATGTCCTCGGCGGATCCGACGCCGTACACCCGGGCCCGGCCGATCGGCACGTGCGCGCCGGCCCAGCCGCCCGGCCCCTGGTACGGGTCGAGCCACTCACCGTCGCCCTCGGCGTAGAGGTCCCGGGTGTGGTGGAGCGCGATCGGCTCCAGGAAGACGCAGACACTGCCGTCCACCGCCGCGCTGGCCAGGCAGGAGCGCAGCATCGGCGCGGCGTCGTCGGCCCGCGCCGGGACCGCGACCACCAGGCCGGGCACGTCCCGCAGTACGGCCACCGAGTTGTCGTTGTGGAGGTGCCCGCCGAGCCCCTCCTGGTACGCCAGCCCCGCCACCCGGACCACCATCGGGTTGCGGAACGCCCCCTTCGAGAAGAACTGCATGGTGGCGGCCTCACCGCGCAGCTGGTCCTCGGCGTGGTGCAGGTTCGCGAGGTGCTGGATCTCGGGCACCGGCAGCATCCCGGCCATCCCCGCGCCGAGGCCGAGCCCCAGCACCGAGGTCTCGTCGAGAAGCGTGTCGAAGACCCGCGAGACGCCGAACCGGTCGCGCAACCCCCTGGTCACCCCGTACACCCCGCCCTTGGCGGCCACGTCCTGGCCGAAGACGGCCATCTCGGGGTGGTCGAGCATGCCGTCGGCGAGTGCGGCGTTGACGCTCTGCGCGAGGGTGAGCGGCCCGGCCAGCTCGGGGAGCTTCCCGTCGAACGCGGCAGCCCGGGCCGCCGCCCCGGGGCCGCTGGCCCGCGCGGCGGCGTCCGCGATCGCGCGGGCCACCCGGAGCGGCCGGCGGGGCGCGAGCGGGGCGACGACGTCGGCCGCCGAGGCGAGTTTCGGCTCGCCGAGGACCTCTTCGGCCGCATTGCGGACCTCCCAGCCGATCTCGTCGTACCGGGCGATCAGTTCGGCGGGATCGGCGAGGCCGGCGGAGACGAGCAGCCGCGCGGTGGCCAGCACCGGGTCCCGGTCCAGGTCGGCGGCGATCTCGTCGGTGCTGCGGTACGCGGCCTCGTCGTCCGGTCCGGCGTGCCCCATCAGCCGGACGGTGTCCAGGTGCAGCACGGCCGGACGCCGGTGCCGGCGGACCCAGGCCACCGCCTCGGCCGCCCCCTCGTACGCCGCCACCAGGTCGCACCCGTCCGCCCCGAAGTAGCGGATTCCCGGCCGGGACCGGAGCATCGCCTCCACCCAGCCCTTCGGGGAGCGGACGCTGAGGCCGAGCCCGTTGTCCTCGCAGACGAACAGCACGGGGACCCGCAGCCCGGTGTGGTCGCACCAGCCGGCGGTGTTGAGCGCGGCGGTGGCGCTGGCGTGGTTGATCGAGGCGTCGCCGAAGGAGCAGACCACCAGCGCGTCGGACGGCCACGCCGGTCGGCTGACACCCACGCCGCCGGCCCGTCCCCCGGCCCGCCGGCCGATGCCGTCGAGCCGGCGCAGCCGTTCCAGCGCCAGCCCCATACCGACCGCGCGGGGCAGGTGCGAGGCGATGGTCGAGGTGGTCGGGACGATGGCCAGGTCGGCCCGGCCGAACACCTTGTGCCGGCCGCCGGCGATGGGATCCTCGGCGGAGGCGACCACGCCGCGCAGCACGTCCCGCACCGCACCGGCGTACGGGTCCGGCGCCGCGCCGTCACCGTCGTCCGCCGCTGCGGCGTCCGCGTCGGTCTGCCCGATCGGGACCTGGGCGGCCCGGACGCAGTAGAACGCGCCGGAGCGGTAGTGCAGCAGCGCCGGGTCGGTGGGGCGGAGCGCCGCGGCCACCGCCGCGTTGCCCTCGTGCCCGGCGGAGCCGATCGTGTGGTAGCCCTCACCGAAGCTGCGCAGCCAACGCGCCGCCAGGTCGAGCTGCCGGCTGGTGACCTGCGCGTCGAAGAGTTCCAGCGCTCGCGTCCCGGTCAGCGTGGCGCCGTCCCGGACGGATTGGTCCGGGTCCCGTCGCTGCGCCGCACCGGCCAACGCGGCCAGGCTCTCCCGGAACCGGTCGTCGAGATCTTGCGGGGTGGTCACGTCGGACAGCATTACCGACAACGGCCGACCCTGCCCACTCGGACACGGACCGGACGGCGGCGATCACCCGGCCGTCGAGGCCCGCCGGGCGGTGATTCCGGCCCTGGTCCGCGCGTTCCGAGCGGTCAGCCCGGGCCGCCCTGCGGCGGGGTCCAGCCGCCGGAGACCTTCCGCACGAGTCCGCACAGCGCGGCCAGTTCCTCGGTGCCGAGGTCGGCGAGCAGTCGGGAGTCCGACAGCACCTGGTGCACCCGGACGCGCACCTGTCGGCCCGCCTCGGTCACCACCAGGGTCTTGAGCCGCCGGTCGGCGGGGTCGACGCGGCGCTCGACCAGCCCGGCCCGCTCCAGCTTGTCGACCAGGGCGGTCACGTTGGAACGGTCACAGCGGAGCTGTTCGGCGAGGTCCCGGGCGGGCACGGGGTGGTCGGGGTCGAGTTCGTGCAACGCTCGGGCGACCGCCGGGGTGAGGCCCAGTTCCGCGATGTCGACGTCCTGGTAGTGACGGATCGCCGAGGCGAGGTGCATGATCCGGCGCACCGCGTCCCCGGCGAGCCCCGCGCGGTCGCCGGGAGTGGCGGAGGTCACGGTGCCCTGAGTCATGTCTTACATCCTACGGCTCGATCATCCATCGGCATCGTTTTAGTTGTATGCTTCGTTCAGAACTTTCTGAACGGATGGAACAGTGACGGAACCCCTGATCGAACTGCCACCCCGACGCCGGTACGCCGAGGACGCCGCCGTCGTCCTGGCCGGCATGGGACTGCCCCCCGCGTACGGGAAACTGCTCGGCTGGCTGCTGGTCTGCGACCCGCCGTGGCAGACCAGCGCCCAGCTCAGCACCGGCCTCGGGCTCTCCAAGGGCTCGGTGAGCACCGGCATGCGGATGCTGGAGAGCAGCGGGCTCGCCCGACGGGTGCCGGTCCCCGGGCACCGGGGCCACGCCTACGAGATCCAGCCCGACGCGATCATCCGGATCGTCGCCGAGCCGACCAAGTTCCGGGCGTTCCGGGAGCTGATGGAGCGCGGGCTCGACCTGGTCGGCGACCCGGACGCACCGGGCGCGGAACGCCTGCGCGTGATGCGCGACTTCTACGCCTTCATCGAGCGCGAACTACCCGCGCTCGTCACCCGTTTCCAGGCGGAACGACTGCGGAAGGGAGAGGCCGATGGATGAGTCGGCCATCAGCACCGAGGCCCTGGTCAAGACGTACGGCCGCAGCCGCGGCCTGACCGGGCTGGACCTGCGGGTCGAACGCGGGGAGGTCTACGGCTTCCTCGGCCCCAACGGCGCCGGGAAGTCCACCACCATCCGACTGCTGCTCGACCTGATCCGTCCCACCAGCGGCCGGGTGACCGTGCTCGGCGTCGACCCGCGCCGGGACGGCGTGGCGCTGCGTCGGCGGGTCGGCTACCTGGCCGGTGACTTCACCGTGGACGGTCGGCAGACCGCGCGGGAGCTGCTGACCTACCTCGGCAACCTGCGCGGCGGTGTGCCGGCGCCCCGGATCACCGAGCTGGCCGACCGGCTCGACCTGGACCTCAACCGACGGATCCGGGCGCTGAGCAAGGGCAACCGGCAGAAGGTCGGGGTGATCCAGGCGTTCATGCACACGCCCGAGCTGCTCATCCTCGACGAGCCGACCAGCGGCCTGGACCCGTTCCTCCAGCAGGAGTTCGTGGCGATGGTCCGCCAGGCCCGTACGGCCGGCCAGACCGTCTTCATGTCCTCGCACGTGATGAGCGAGGTGCAGCAGACCGCCGACCGGGTGGGCATCATCCGCGAGGGCCGGCTGGTCACCGTGGAGCGCGTCGAGGAGCTGCGGGAACGGGCGGTACGGCACGTCGAGATCCACTTCGCCGACCCGGTCGCGGCCGGGGAGTTCTCCGCGCTGCCCGGGGTCAGCGAGGTGACCGTCACCGGCTCGACCCTGCGCTGCCGGCTGGACGGCAGGGCGGACGCCCTGGTCAAGGCCGCCGCCGGGCACACCGTGGTGAGCCTGCTCTCCGAGGAGCCCGACCTGGAGGAGCTGTTCTTCGGCTACTACGCCCGCGAGGAGGCCCCGCATGTTGCTGCGTGACCCGTTCACCAAGGCGCTCCACGACGCCCGCCGCTCGCTGCTCGGCTGGGCGCTGGCGATCGTCGCGGTGGGCACGATGTACGCCTCCTTCTGGCCGACCATGCAGAGCCCCGAGATGGCCGAGGCGATGGCCGCCTACCCGGAGGGGCTGCTGGAGGCGTTCAACTACCGCGACCTGACCAGCGCGGCCGGCTACCTGGGCAGCGCCGTCTACGGTCTCCTGATCCCCCTGCTGGTGGCCGTCCTGGCGATCGCCGGCGGCACCCGCGCCGTCGCCGGGGACGAGGAGGCCGGCACCCTCGACCTGGTGCTGGCCCACCCGGTCGGCCGGGTCCGGCTGGCCCTGCACCGCTTCGCCGCGCTCGCCGTCGGGGTGGTCGGGGTGACCGTCCTGCTCGGGCTGGCGATGGTCGCGCTGAGCGGGGCGGTGGAGTTCGCCGGGGTCACCACCGCGGGCTTCGCCGCGATGACCCTGCACCTGGCCCTGTTCGGGGTGGCGTTCGCGGCGCTGGCCTTCGCGGTCGGCGCGGCCACCGGTCGGCGCGTCGCCGCGCTCGGCACCGGTGCCGGGGTGGCCGTGCTCGGTTACCTGGCCAACTCGGTCCTGCCCCAGGTCGACGGGCTGGGCTGGGCCCGGGAGGTGTCGCCGTTCCACTGGTACCTCGGCGGCGACCCGCTGGTGGAGGGCGTGCAGCCCGCAGGCGTACTCGCCCTGCTCGGCACCACCGCCGTCCTGGTGGCCCTGGGCACCTGGCGCTTCACCCGCCGCGACCTGGCCACCTGAGGTGGCCCGCCCTGACCCGGCCACCTGAGGTGGGCGGAGGAGCCCCGGGCGCTCGCCCGGGGCTCCACGGCGATCCTGCGGGGTCAGTCGCGCCAGCCGGCGAGGTCGACGCCCTTGGCCACCTCCACCCGGAAGCCCAGGGTCACCTCGCCGGTGCCGCCCGGCGCGAGCCGCAGCCGCCAGGTCAGCTCACCGAGTTCCGTACGCTCGTCCGGGGTCGGGTCGAGCCGCGCCTCGCGGACCACCACGCCCTCGTCCCGGGAGACCGGCAGCTGGTCCCGTACGGTCACCGTCGCCAGGCGCGGCGTGTGGTTGGCGACGGTGACCACGTACTCCACGTCCCGTCGCCGCGTCGAGCCCAGCGTGGCGCGGGTGTCGCTGCGCCGGGTCAGCTTCCGCTCCACCCGCACCCGGTCGTCCACGCCGAGCGCCAGCTCCGTCTCCTCGCCCGGTGCCCAGGCCCGCAACCGGGTGCTGCCGACGAAGTCCGCACCGTGGAAGATCGCCGCCGGGCCGGGCAGGAGGGTGTGCGTGGAGGTGTTGCGGACGGTGGCCCGCAGGTAGGCCGTCGGCTCGCGGACCGGCGCGGTGACGTGGTCCAGGGTCGCCGGCAGGTCCAGCACCGCGACCGTCGCCCGGTGCGCGGTGCCGTCGGCCGGCACCGCGACCGGTCGGGCCGGCCGGTACGTCGCGGCGGCGAGCCCCTGCTCCACCTCGGCGACGCTCTGCCGCACCGGGGCGGACCGGGCCGTGCCGGCCCGGGCGGATTCCGCCGCGCCGAACGCCCCGGGCGGCGGGGTGGGCTTCGGGAGCCCACCGCCGGGCATCGCCGCCATCGGCATCGGCGGTGGGGGCAGCGGCCGGACCCGGTCCAGGTACCACGGCGACAACTCGGGCACGGTCGCCGTCACCGCCGGTCGGGCGGTGGAGAGTTCGAGCCGGCACTCCGGCCAGTCCTCGCCGGTCTCCTGGCTGACCAGCCCGAACCAGGTGAGCGTGACGACCTCGTCGACCAGCCGCAGGTCGTACGACGGTTGCCAGCGGGCGCCGTCCACCACGTACGTCAGCTCCAGCTCCAGATCGGCGGCGGAGTCGGCCGTGGACCCGGCAGCGGCGGGGGTGGCCTCGGCGGTGGTCTCGGCGGTGACCTGGACGGTCACCTCGGCGAACAGGCGGTCCGGCGCCCGCTTGGCGCGTACCTCCTGGAGTTGCCGGTCGACGGCGGCGAGCGACTCCGACAGGTCGGTCCGCCGCCGGGCCAGCTCCCGCTTCCGTTCGTGCCCGGCGGTGAGCTGCCCGGCGACCTGGTCGGCGAAGGCGACGGCGTCCGCCGGGGCCGCGTCACCGCTGGCCAGTGCCCGGGCGTACGTCCCGCCGGCGCGCTGGGACAGCAGGGTGAGGAACTCCGCGCGCTGGGCCTCGACGGCGTCCGCGCCGTCCAGCGCGGCCAGTTCGTCGGTGAGCGCCCGGCGGCGCTGCTCCAGCTCGACGGCCTGCTCGTCGGTGCTGCGCGACTGGTGCCGGGTGACCAGGTCGACCCCGAGGACGGTGGCCGGCCCCCGGCCGCCGACCCGCAGCGAGTCGCGGCGCAGGCCGAGCGGGAGTGGCCCGATCCGCAGCCGGTGCTCACCGGCGGCCAGGGGGACGGTGCCGCGCCGGGTCACCCGGGCCCGGTCGGCGTAGACGGTCACCGCGGCGATGGGTGCGTCGACGTTCTCTGCCTTCATCGGCGCGAGCGTAGTCGCGTCCCGCACCCCGGCCGCACCCCACGCCGGAAAGCAGGTCAGCCGGGGAGGAAGGAGAAGCGGACCTGCCGGGTCGGGTTGTCGCCGTTGGTGTCGACCAGACAGATCGACTGCCAGGTGCCGAGGGCGAGCCGGCCGCCGAGCACCGGCACCGTCGCGTACGGCGGGACGAACGCCGGGAGCACGTGGTCCCGGCCGTGCCCGGGTGACCCGTGCCGGTGCCGCCACCGGTCGTCGGTGGGCAGCAGGTCGTCGAGTGCGCTGAGCAGGTCGTCGTCGGATCCGGAGCCGGTCTCGATGATCGCCAGCCCGGCGGTCGCGTGCGGCACGAAGACGTGCAGCAGTCCGTCGCCCTGACCGGAGACGAACCGCTCGGCCTCGGCGGTGATGTCCCGGACGGTGGGCCGGGAACCGGTCTGGACCGTGATCACCTCACTGCGCATACGCCGATTCTGCCGCAGCGCGCGCGGCCGGGGGCGGGTCCGTGGAGTCAGTAGCTGCTGCCGCCGCTGTCGCCGCCGCCCGACCAGCCACCGCTGTCGCCGCCGCCCGACCAGCCACCACCGGAGGAGCCGCTGTCGCCGCCACCCGACCAGCCGCTACCGGAGGAGCCGCTGTCGAAGCCACTCTGGTGGGCACCGTCCGAGCCGCCCGGGTGGCCGCTGGAGGAGCCCCGGTGGGAATGGTCGGTGTCGGCGGGGCCGTACCACCCGACGTCCCCGGTGGGGGCGGCGTACGGCTGTCCGGCGGCGACCGCGTACCCGCCGCGCGGCCGGCGGGCGCCGGGCCGCGACCGACGGGGATCGGCCAGAAGCCGGATGCCCACCCCGCCCAGCACCAGCCCGAGGAAGGCGAAGGGCGCCAGGGCGCCGTTGCCACCGAGCATGCCGAGAACCGTCACCATCAGGGTGAGGCCACCGACCAGGACGAGGGCACCGGCCAGAGCGCGTCGGATCGTCATGCGCCCACGGTAGGAACGGCAGGCAAGCCGCCCAGCGCGGGCACCCGCCGGGGCGGGGCCCGGACGGGGCCGCGGGCCGGCGCTCGGGGGCATGGACCGGGGCCTGGCCGCCGGTTCAGGAAAGCGTACCTCCGGGCCGGGCGGGCGAACGGTCGCAACCCGCTCGAAAGTTACTGGTCGGTACCTGTGTTGAGCGTCGCGTCTCGGGGAGGCAGACGTGACGAGGGACGCCACCAGAGGGCAGGATGGCGCTAGAGACCTATCCCACACACAACCGAGGGAACGCCTGTGGCCACGGAACGCAAGCGCCCGGTGATCACCGCCGGTCTGCCGAGCCAGCTTCCGGACATCGACCCTGACGAAACCAGCGAATGGGTCGAGTCGCTCGACGGTGTCATCGACGAGCGCGGGAACAAGCGCGCGCGCTACGTCATGCTGCGCCTGCTGGAGCGGGCCCGCGAGCGCCAGGTGGGGGTGCCGTCGCTGACCACCACCGACTACATCAACACCATTCCGCCGGAGCGCGAGCCGTGGTTCCCGGGTGACGAGCACATCGAACGGCGGATCCGGGCGTACATCCGGTGGAACGCGGCGATGCTGGTGCACCGGGCGCAGCGCCCCGAGATCGGCGTGGGCGGGCACATCTCCACCTTCGCCAGCTCCGCCTCGCTCTACGAGGTCGGCTTCAACCACTTCTTCCGGGGCAAGGACCACCCGGGTGGCGGCGACCACATCTTCTACCAGGGGCACGCCTCCCCCGGTATGTACGCGCGCGCGTACCTGGAGGGGCGGCTGAGCGACGACCAGCTCGACGGCTTCCGCCAGGAGCTGTCCCATCCGGGTGGCGGGCTGCCGTCGTACCCGCACCCCCGGCTGATGCCGGACTTCTGGGAGTTCCCGACGGTCTCCATGGGTCTCGGCCCGCTGAACGCGATCTACCAGGCCCGGTTCAACCGCTACCTGCACCACCGGGGCATCAAGGACACCAGCCAGCAGCACGTCTGGGCGTTCCTCGGTGACGGCGAGATGGACGAGGTGGAGTCGCTCGGCGCGATCGGCGTGGCCGCCCGCGAGGAGCTGGACAACCTCACCTTCGTCATCAACTGCAACCTCCAGCGGCTGGACGGCCCGGTCCGGGGCAACGGCAAGGTCATGCAGGAGCTGGAGGCGTTCTTCCGGGGCGCCGGCTGGAACGTGATCAAGGTCGTCTGGGGCCGGGAGTGGGACCCGCTGCTCGCCGCGGACACCGACGGCGCGCTGGTCAACCTGATGAACACCACCCCGGACGGCGACTACCAGACCTACAAGGCGGAGTCCGGGGCGTACGTGCGGGAGCACTTCTTCGGCCGCGACCAGCGGACCCGCAAGATGGTCGAGCACCTCTCCGACGACGAGATCTGGAACCTCAAGCGGGGTGGGCACGACTACCGCAAGCTCTACGCGGCGTACAAGGCGGCGATGGAGCACACCGGGCAGCCGACGGTCATCCTGGCCAAGACGATCAAGGGCTGGACGCTGGGCTCGCACTTCGAGGGCCGGAACGCCACCCACCAGATGAAGAAGCTGACGCTGGAGGACTTGAAGACCTTCCGCGACCGGCTCTACCTGGACATCCCGGACAAGGCGCTGGAGGAGAACCCGTACCTCCCGCCGTACTACCGCCCCGACGACTCCTCCGAGGAGATGTCGTACCTCAAGGAGCGGCGTCAGCAGCTCGGCGGCTACCTGCCGTCCCGCCGGACGGAGCAGAAGTCCCTGGCCATCCCGGGCAGCGAGCGGTTCTCCGACGTCAAGCGTGGGTCCGGCAAGCAGAAGGTGGCCACCACGATGGCCTTCGTCCGGCTGCTCAAGGACATCATGAAGGACAAGGAGTTCGGCAAGCGCTGGGTGCCGATCATCCCGGACGAGGCCCGCACCTTCGGGATGGACTCCCTCTTCCCGACGCAGAAGATCTACTCGCCGCACGGGCAGAAGTACACCTCGGTCGACCGGGAGCTGTTCCTGTCGTACAAGGAGTCGACCACCGGGCAGATCCTGCACGAGGGGATCAACGAGGCCGGTTCGGTGGCCTCGTTCACCGCGGCCGGCTCCGCGTACGCCACGCACGGCGAGCCGATGATCCCGCTGTACATCTTCTACTCGATGTTCGGGTTCCAGCGCACCGGCGACGGGTTCTGGGCGGCGGCCGACCAGATGGCCCGGGGCTTCGTGCTCGGTGCCACCGCCGGGCGGACCACGCTCAACGGTGAGGGCCTCCAGCACGAGGACGGCCACTCGCACCTGATCGCCGCCACCAACCCGGCGGTGGTCGCGTACGACCCGGCGTTCGCGTTCGAGATCGCGCACATCGTCGAGAACGGCCTGCACCGCATGTACGGCGAGGCGCAGGAGAACATCTTCTACTACCTGACCATCTACAACGAGCCGATCCTCCAGCCGGCCGAGCCGTCCGACGTGGACGTCGAGGGGCTGCTCAAGGGGATCTACCGTTACTCCCCCGCGCCCTCGGTGAACTCCCACGGCGAGGCCCCCCGGGCGAACATCCTGGCCTCGGGCACGGGCATGCAGTGGGCGCTGAAGGCCCAGCAGCTGCTCGCCCAGGACTGGGGCGTGGCCGCCGACGTATGGTCGGTGACCTCCTGGACGGAGCTGCGCCGCGACGCGGTGGAGTGCGAGGAGCACAACCTGCTCAACCCGGGCGGGGAGCAGCGGGTGCCGTACATCCAGCAGAAGCTGGCCGACGCCGAGGGGCCGAAGGTCGCGGTCAGCGACTGGATGCGCGCCGTACCGGACCTGATCTCCCGCTGGGTACCGGGCGACTACACCTCGCTGGGCACCGACGGGTTCGGCATGTCGGACACCCGGCACGCGCTGCGCCGGCACTTCCACGTCGACGCCGAGTCGGTGGCCGTGGCGACGCTGCGGCAGCTGGCGCTGCGCGGTGCGGTGCCGGCCGAGGTCCCGGCCGAGGCGGCTCGCAAGTACGCGATCGGAGACGTCAACGCCGCACCGGTCGGTGAGACCGGCGGCGACTCCTGACCGACACGTACGACGGGAAGGGCCCGGCGTGGTGGAGACCGCGCCGGGCCCTTCCCGGTCCAGGCCGGGCACGCCCGGTGACGGCGGACGACGGTGGCCCGGGGTCCCTGGCGGGGACGCCGGGCCACCGTCGTCGCGGGTGACGCCGGGATCGGGCCCGACTCAGCCGACGGCGGCCAGGTCGGTCAGCCGGGCGAGCGAATCCTCCAGGTCGGCGCCGACCCGACGCAGGCCGAGCCGGAGCAGGGCCGCCTTGACCGGACCGGCCGGCCAGCGGACGACGATGAGGCGGACGACCGTGCCGCCCTCCTCCTCGTCGGCGGTGAGCTGGACGTAGATCTCGGTGCGCGCCTCCGCCCGGGCACCGGCGCCCTTGGCCCGTTCCCGCCAACCGATGAGGTTGGGTTCCTGGAAGGCGATCACCTCCGCCTCGTGCGCCGCGCCGCGCCCGGCCTGGACCAGTTGCCGGCGACCGTAGCCCTCTCCCGAGAGCACCTCGGCCGCTCGTACGCCGGCCAGCCAGGCCGGCAACTGCTCGGCCCGCTGCACCACGTCCCAGACCGCTTCCACCGGCGCCGCCACGTGCGCACTGCGTTCCACGAGGATCATCTCTGTCTTCCCCCACTGAGGACATCCCACGATATTCCGCACTCTATGCGTCAAAACGGACAGATGCGGACGGGTTTGGAAAAGACACGCCGAAATCCCTTGACGAAAACGTCCCGGCACCCCATGGCGCATCCCCGCACGGCGATCTAGAGTCCTGAATACGTTTCACATCCGTGTGGAGGGTGCATGCCGACGCCCGTGTTCCCCGCCGGCTTCCGCTGGGGAGTGTCCACCTCGGCCTACCAGGTCGAGGGCGCCGCCGACACCGACGGTCGCGGCCCGTCGATCTGGGACACCTTCGCCCACCAGCCGGGACGGATCGCCGACGGCAGCAGCGGGGACGTCGCCTGCGACCACTACCACCGGTACGCCGAGGACGTCGCACTGATGGCCGGGCTCGGGATCTCCGCGTACCGGTTCTCGGTCGCCTGGCCCCGGGTGCAGCCGCCGGGTTCCGGTCCGGCCTCGCCGCGCGGCCTGGACTTCTACGACCGGCTGACCGACGCGCTGCTGGCCCGGGACATCGACCCGGTCGCCACCCTCTACCACTGGGACCTGCCGCAGCCGGTCGAGGACGCGGGCGGCTGGCTGCACCGGGACACCGCCGGACGCTTCGCCGAGTACGCCGATCTGGTCGCCGCCCGCCTCGGCGACCGGGTACGACTCTGGATCACGCTCAACGAACCGTTCGTGCACATGAGCTTCGGCTACGGCCTGGGCACCCACGCCCCCGGCCGGCAGCTCCTCTTCGACGCCGTACCGGTGGCCCACCACCAGCTCCTCGGGCACGGCCTGGCCGTCGCCGCCCTGCGCGCCCGGACGACCAGCCCGGTCGCCCTCACCAACAACTACTCGCCGGTGCGGGTCCTCGGCGACACCGACGCCGACCGGGCCGCCGGGGAGGCGTACGACGCGCTGCACAACCGGCTGTTCACCGATCCGGTGCTCGGTCTCGGCTACCCGCCCGACCTCGCCCCCGGGCCGGAGGTCGTCCGTGACGGGGACCTGGCGACCATCGCCGCGCCGATCGACGTGCTCGGCGTCAACTACTACAACCCGACCGGCATCCGGGCCCCCGAGGAGGGCTCGCCGCTGCCGTTCGAGCTGGCCGACCTCGACGGGTACCCGCGCACCGCCTTCGACTGGCCGGTGGTCCCGGACGGGTTGCGCGACCTGCTGGTCGGCCTGCGTGACCGGTACGGCCAGGCGCTGCCCCCGATCGAGATCACCGAGAGCGGCTGCGCGTACGACGACGAACCCGACGCCGACGGGCGGGTGCACGACCCGGAGCGGATCGCCTACCTGGACGGTCACCTGCGCGCGCTCCGGGCCGCCGTCGACGAGGGCGTGGACGTGCGCGGCTACTTCGTCTGGTCGCTGCTGGACAACTGGGAGTGGGCGGAGGGCTTCACCAAGCGGTTCGGCCTGGTGCACGTCGACGCCGACACCCTCGCGCGCACCCCGAAGTCGTCGTACGCCTGGTACCGGGACGTGATCGCCCGCAGCCGACGACACGGGGCGTGACCCGGTGGACCGGGTGATGGTGGGCGGCGGGCCGTGGTGAGCGCCGTCGACCCGACCCCAGGTGCGCCGCCGGCCGCGCTCGCCGAACCGACCGTGCCGGTACGGCGCGGCTGGATCGCCCTGCTCGTCGCCGCCAACCTCGGCCTCTGGATGGCCTTCTTCACCCCACTCCAGGTGCTCCTGCCGCAGCAGGTCGAGCGGATCGCCCCGGACGCCAAGGAGACGATGCTCGCGGTGGTCACCGGGGTCGGGGCGCTCGCCGCCGTGCTGGCCAACCCGCTGGCCGGCGCGTTGTCGGACCGTACCGTCGTCCGGATCGCCGGCCGGCGCCTCGGCCGCCGGCACCTGTGGACGGCCGGCGGCGCGCTGCTCGGCGCCCTCGCCCTGGTGCTGCTGGCCCAGCAGCGGACCATCCTCGGCGTGACGGTGGTCTGGGTCGCCGCCCAGGTCTGCTTCAACGCGATGCTGGCCAGCCTGACCACGGCCGTGCCGGACCGGGTGCCGGTCGCCCAGCGGGGCGCGGTCTCCGGTTGGGTCGGGATCCCCCAACCGCTCGGGCTGGTGCTCGGGGTGCTGCTGGTGACCACGCTGGTCACCGGCCGCGCCGCCGGCTACCTCGCGGTCGCGGTGGCCGTGCTGGTGCTCGCCCTCCCCTTCGCCCTGTTCACCCCGGACGACCCGCTGCCCCGCGCGCACCGCCCCCCGCTGAGCCCTCGCGCGCTGCTGGCCGCCGTCAGCCCGCGCCGGCACCCCGACTTCGGCTGGGCCTGGATCACCCGGTTCCTGATCCAGCTCGGCAACGCGCTGGGCACCCTCTACCTGCTGTACTTCCTCACCGACGGGGTGCGCCACCCCGACCCGGACGGTGCGCTGCTGGTGCTGATCCTGCTCTACACGGCGGGACTCGCCACCACCACCGTGCTCGCCGGCTGGCTGTCGGACCGGACCGGACGGCGGAGGGTCTTCGTGGTCGTCGCCGGGGTGGTGATCGCGGGAGCCGCGCTGCTGCTCGCCGCCGCGCCGGTCTGGTCGACCGTGGTGGTCGCCGCGCTGCTGCTCGGCGCGGGCTACGGCGTCTACCTGTCGGTGGACGCCGCGCTGATCACCCAGGTCCTGCCGGCCGCCGCCGACCGCGCCCGGGACCTCGGCGTGATCAACATCGCCAACTCCGCACCCCAGGTGCTCGGTCCGGCGATCTCCGCCCCGATCGTGGTGCACCTCGGTGGGTACCCGGCGCTGTACGGGGCGACCGCTCTGGTGACCCTGCTCGGCAGCGTCCTGGTGCTGAAGATCCGTACGGTCCCCTGAGCAGCCGCCGGCACCGTTCCCCGCGCCGGTGCCGACGCCCCCCGGTGTCGGCGACGCCCGGTGTCGGCGACGCCCGGTGTCGGCGACGCCCGGTGTCGGCGACGCCCGGTGTCGGCGACGCCCGGTGTCGGCGACGCCCGGTGTCGGCGACGCCCGGTGTCGGCGACGCCCGGTGTCGGCGACGCCCGCCGGAACGGTGTCGGCGACGCCCGCCGGGACGGTGTCGGTGGCGCCCGCCGCCATCGTCGACGGCCGTGAGGGGGACGGGGGCCGCCTCCGGCCGGCCCGGGGCTCACCTGATCTGGCACGATCGAACCCCATGCACCCCTTCGCGCACTTCCTCCTCGACGGGTTCCAGCAGGTGGCCACGGACACCTGGGCCAACGACGAGCGGATCGTCATCCAGCCGGTTTTCTTCAACCTGGTTCCCGACCTGCCCGCCTCGCTGACGGACCTGCCCGCGCTCCATAAGGGGCTGGCGGGGATGGCGGCAGCCCAGGGCGGTGCGCTGATCGAGGCCGATGTCGTGTCGGTCGGCGGCCAGCCGGCACTGCGCCAGATCGTCAAGGTCAAGCTGCCCAACCAGCCCCACGGACAGGCCTTCCTGGGCAGCTACATCGTGCCGAAGGCGGCATGCAGCGCGGTGTTGCGGGTGCAGGCTGCCGAGAGCGGGCCGACCGGCCAGCGGGAAGCGCTGGTCATGAGCCAGGTCGGCCCCACGAACTACTTCCGGCCCCACCCGTACGGGCCCGAGGGCGAGGGCGGCCTGCCGTCGCACGTCGCCGACGACCCGGCGTACGACCCGCAGTTCCCGCAGCACCCCCTGAGCCGGGTACGCCAGGTGATGGCCCAGCTCGCCCGGCAGGTCGAGCTGCATCCCGACTTCGCCGCGCTGCCGGCGTTCACCCGCTGACACCGCTGCCGACGTTCACCCGCCGACACCGCTGCGCGGGCGGAAGCGGCAGGTTGCGCGGTTGCGCGCGCTGGGGTGGTAGCAGGGGTCCCCTGCACGACAAAAAGCGGTAACAAGGGGCCCCTCCTACCACCAGGACGCAGCAGCCGTACGCTGGACGGCGTGACGGTACGTGTGCGATTCGCCCCCTCTCCGACCGGTATGTTCCACGTCGGCGGTGCCCGCTCCGCCCTCCAGAACTGGATCTACGCCAAGCAGCAGGGCGGGGTGTTCGTGCTCCGCGTCGAGGACACCGACGCCGCCCGCAACAGGCCGGAGTGGACCGAGGGCATCCTGTCGGCGCTGGACTGGATCGGCATCGCGCGCGGCTCCTACGAGGGGCCGTACTTCCAGTCGCAGAACGCTGGTGAGCACCGGGCCGCCGCCGGGCGCCTGCACGAGTCCGGCCGGGCGTACTACTGCGACTGCACCCGGGAGGCGGTGCAGGCCCGCAGCGGCTCGCAGTACGCCGGCTACGACGGCTTCTGCCGGGACCGGGGCCTGGAGCCGGGCGAGGGACGGGCGCTGCGCTTCCGTACCCCGGACGAGGGTGTGACGAAGGTGGTCGACCTGATCCGGGGCGAGCCCACCTTCGAGAACAAGCTCATCGAGGACTTCGTCATCGCCCGGGGCGACGGCTCGCCGGTCTTCCTGCTGGCCAACGTGGTCGACGACATGACCATGGGGATCACCCACGTGATCCGGGCCGAGGAGCACCTGCCGAACACCCCCAAGCAGCAGTTGCTCTGGGACGCGCTCGGCGTGCGGCCGCCGGTGTGGGCGCACGTGCCGGTGGTGGTGAACGAGAAGCGGCAGAAGCTCTCCAAGCGCCGCGACAAGGTCGCCCTGGAGGCGTACCGGGACGAGGGCTACCTCGCCGACGCGATGCGCAACTACCTGATGCTGCTCGGCTGGGCGCCCTCCGGCGACCGGGAGATCGTCCCGTGGTCGGTGATCGAGGAGGAGTTCCGGCTGGAGGAGGTCAACCCCTCCCCCGCCTTCTTCGACGAGAAGAAGCTGCGCGCGTTCAACGGCGAGTACATCCGGGCGCTGCCGGTCGAGGAGTTCGCCGCCGCCTGCCAGCCGTGGCTCACCGGCACCGCGACGATCCCGCCGCCGCCGTGGCAGCCGGCGGAGTTCGACGCGGACGCCTTCGCGGCGGTCGCCCCGCTGGCGCAGACGCGGATCGCGGTGCTCAGCGAGATCGTGCCGAATGTGGACTTCCTCTTCCTCGCCTCGCCGCTGGTCGACGAGGCGGCCTGGGCGAAGGCGATGAAGGAGGGCGCGGGCGCGCTGCTGGACGCCGCGACCGCCGCCTTCGAGGCGCTGGAGACCTGGGACGCGGAGTCGCTCAAGTCGACCCTGGAGGCGGTCGGCGCGGAGCGTGGGCTCAAGCTCGGCAAGGCCCAGGCCCCGGTCCGGGTCGCGGTGACCGGCCGCAGCGTCGGACTGCCGTTGTTCGAGTCGATGGAGGTGCTCGGCCGCGAGCGCACCCTGGCCCGGTTGCGCGCCGCCCGGGTCCGGCTTCCCTGACCGTACGCGTCACGACAGCCGCCGTGCGGGCCCGCCCGCACGGCGGCTGTCGCCGTGTCGGTCCCCCGGGTTCGGAGTCCGGTGGGCCGTCGCGGCACACGATTGCTCAGCCGGTCGACCGGGGGCGGCGGCGTACCAGCAGCACGGCGACGAGCCCGGCGAGCACGGCGACCGCGCCGACTCCCCAGGGCCAGGCGGGCGTGCCGCCGTCGTCACCGGCGTCGGTGTCGGCGGCCGGTGCGGCCGAGGCACCGGCGGTCGACGGGGTGGGGTCCACCGGGACCGGCGTGGGTGGCGGGGGTGGCCCGGTGACCGCCGTGGGGGACGGTGACGGGTCGGCCGGGGTGCCGGTGGTCAGCGTGAACCGGATCTCGCCACTGACCGGGTGGCCGTCCGCCGAGCTGACCCGGTAGTCGACGATGTAGAGCCCGGCCGCGCCCGGCACGAACGTCACGCGCACCCGGGAACCGTTCACCGTCGGGGCACCCCGGGACGCCGGCACGTTGTCCGGTCCGGTTACTGTGATCTTCGTCGTGTTCGGATCGAGCCGGGCGAGGAAACGCAGCTCGATCCGGGTCGGAGCCTGCGCCAACCGTGCCCCGTCAGCAGGACTGCTGCCGGTCAGTGAGTTGTGCGCGGCGGCCGGTGCCGCCGACCACAACGACACCACCAGCGCCACGCCGATCGTGACCAGCCAACCCGCCAGCCGTAGGACCCTGCCCCCCATGCATCCCTCCGTAAAGGTACGATCCGCCCACCGATCACACGTCCTGTCATTAGTCGGGCTGAGATCGCACATAGTTCAAAATACTGTTCTGGAAGCTGCAACCGATCGACGGCCGGCGGAGTCTGAGAGATGTACGCCCGGCCCTGCCCGGCGTGCTCGTGCCATCCCCAGTCAGCGCGTGACCTGCAGCAAGGCCATCCATCGAAGCGGGGCGAGGAGGCGGCAGTGGTCCGGAGGGTGAGGCGGCTACTCGTCGCGGCAGTCGGGGCGGTCCTGGTGGCGATGATGTCGGTCGGCGCGGCGCACGCCGCGCCCAAGCCCGCGCCGCCCGGGGTGGACATCACCGGCGCAGGGCTCGCCGAACCGTTGCGGTTACGGGCCGACATCGACCCGGCCCACGTGACGGCGGTGATCGACCAGGTCAACTGGTTCGCCGCCGACGGCGCGCCCTCGGGTCCCAAGGCCGCCGACCTCGGCCCGAAGTACACGGTCGTGGTGCTGGCCGGCGACCAGCCACAGCAGACCTTCGACCTCTACCCGCTCGCCAAGGGCGGTCCGCGGGCCTACCGTCCGGCCAAGCAGCCCAACGCGGCCAAGACCCACGCGGGCTGGTTCCTCGGCCGGCTCAACATGTCGGAGACCCTGCGGACGGCCGGCGTGCCCCTGCCCCGACAGATCGAGACGGTCAGCGGCGGGGTCGGCGGTGGCGAGCGGATGCTCCCGGAGGAGTCCCTCGACCCGGGCCGGGACATCGACCAGGCGCTCGGCGAGTTGCAGCGCCTGCTGCTGCTGAACGCGGGCGTGGTGATCGTCATCACGATCGGGCTGGCCGGCATCGCGCTGCTGATCCGGCGCCGCACCCGCTGACCGCCGACGTCCCATCCCGACGCCGGGTGTTCCCATCGGGAGCGCCCGGCGTCCTGTCGTGACCGGCCGGGTCGCCCCGATCGGCGGTCGCGGGCCGTCGTGGCGGCTGGTCAGCACCAGCGTCGCGGCGGGCGCTCCCGTCGGGTGGCGCGCTGGCTCGGCCGGACCGGCCCGTGCCGGTGGGCACCGGCCCAGCCCGGCAGGTCGCTGCGGCAGGACGCCTGGGGCACCGGTTCCGGGTCGACGCAGTCGGCGAGCCGCTGGCGGGGCACCGGGGGATCCTCCTCGGCGGGCCGGACGACCGGCTCGGCCAGCTGCGGCGTACCCACCGGCGACCGGCGGTGGACGTGGTGCTTGCCGGGCGACTGCTGGTCGTGGTGACCCGACCGGCAGGGATCGCCCTGGGCGCAGCCGTGCTCGGCCTCCCCGTGCGGCATCTCCGGTCTCCTCACGCTCGCCCTGGGCCCTGTTCCACCCCGTCGCCGGCTCACGCCCGGCGACGGATCGCACGATCACGTCCGTGGAATTTCCACGCGCGGTGCCGTGCCCTGTCACCGTACTGGCCGGACGCGTCCGGCGGTACGTCGCATGCGTAATGTCCATCGACGCGTGATCGGGTGGGGGCCGTCTCCCGGCGCGGGCGGACCGCAGCCCGACCAGCGCGACGAACCGCCCCCGTGCGCGGGGCCCGGCAGGACCGACCGGGCGGGACGGTCAGCCCGCCCGGGCGGGAGCCCGCTCCCGGACGGCGTACGCGACGAGCGGCACGACGGCCAGCGCCAGCAGCCAGCCGCCGAGGACGTCCGTGGGCCAGTGTGCCAGCAGCGCCACCCGGGTCAGGCCGACGAACACCGCGAAGGCCGTGGCCGCCGTCACCACCACGAGCCGCCCGGTACGGGCCAGCCGGGGCCAGGCGAGCAGCACGACGACCAGGGCGGCGGCAGCGGCGTTGCTGGTGTGCCCGCTCGGGAACCCGTTGCTGGTGACGGTGACGAAGCCGTCCAGCGGACGTGGACGGTGCAGCAGCCAGTGGGCCAGTCCCCAGAGCACGGGCACGGTCCCGGTGACCGTGGCGCAGAACACGGCCGCCGCACGGCACCCCCGGGCGAGCAGGGTGAGGGCGGCGACCACGCCGGCGACCAGGAACGGAATGGTGGCGGCCACGTCGGTGAGGATCCGCAGAGCCGAGACCAGCCCGGGACGGTGGTCGCCGTGCCCCCGGAAGGTCTCGCTGAGCGCGCGGTCGGCGCGGTGAAGCGGCGCCCAGTCGGTGAGGACCGGAACCGCCAGCACGAGCAGGGCGGTGAGGGCGAGCAGCGGCAGGAACAGCGGCGGGCGCGCGATCATCGTCAATGATGGCACGTCGCGGGGGCTCGGACGCGGGGCCGGCGGGCGCGTGTCAGGCTAGGGCGGTGGGGACCGAGCCGGGGGGTACGCAACTGCCCGCCACGCTGCGCCGGATCGAGCGCGCGGCGGGAGCCCTGGCCACGGCGAGCGTGACCCGGATGGACGAGACCGTGCCCTGGTTCCGGGCGCTTCCGGCCGACCAGCGGTCCTGGGTGACGCTGGTCGCCCAGGCCGGCGTCCGCTCACTGGTGCAGTGGCTGCGCGACGGTGGCGGTCGGGCGGACAGCACCCAGGAGGTCTCCGACGAGGTCTTCGCCATCGCCCCGCAGGCCCTCGCCCGGTCGATCAGCCTCCAGCAGACCGTCGCGTTGATCAAGGTGACCATCGACGTGGTGGAGGAGCAGGTCCCGCACCTGGCCGCCGACGGCGAGGAGCAGCAGTTGCGCGAGGTCGTACTGCGGTTCTCCCGGGAGATCGCCTTCGCCGCCGCGCGGGCGTACGCACGCGCCGCCGAGGTGCGGGGCTCCTGGGACGCCCGGCTCCAGGCCCTGCTGGTGGACGCGCTCCTGCGCGGGGACTCCTCGGACGTGCTGGCCAGTCGGGCCGCCGCGCTGGGCTGGGCGGACGCGCCCCCGGTGGCGGTGGCGGTGGGCCGTTCCCCCGGCGGGGAGGTGGCCGCCGTGCTGCACACCGTCTACCGGCTGGCCCGGCGGATCCGGGTCGGGGTGATCGGCGGGGTGCACGGCGACCGGCTGGTGGTGGTGCTCGGCGGCGCGGCCGACCCGCTGGCCGCCACCGAGAAGCTGCTGCCGGCGTTCGGCGACGGGCCGGTGGTGGTCGGTCCCGCCGTACCGAGCCTGGACGAGGCGACCGAGTCGGCGCGCTCGGCGCTGGCCGGGTACCGGGCGGCTCCGGCCTGGCCGGCCGCGCCGCGACCGGTGGAGGCCGCCGCCCTGCTGCCGGAGCGGGCGCTGGCCGGGGACGCCGAGGCCCGCCGCCGGTTGCGTCAGGACTACTACGCCACCCTGGTACGCGCCGCGGGCGAACTGCTGGAGACCCTGGACGCGTTCTTCGCCTCGGGCGGGGTACTGGAGAGCACGGCACGCGCTCTCTTCGTGCACCCGAACACGGTGCGGTACCGGTTGCGCCGGATCGCCGAGGTGACCGGTCTGTCCCCGTTGGTGCCCCGGGACGCCTTCGCCCTCCAGGTGGCGCTGACCGTCGGACGGTTGGACCCGGTCACGCCGGTACTCCCCGGACCGCCGGGAAGCGAGCGCGGCAAGGACCGCTGATCCCGGACCGGACGACACCGAACCAGGGGTTTTTGTAGGATCCCTCCAAAGGTTCTAGTGCGGTTTGGTGCCTGCCGACACCACACGGCCGCCAAGATTCAGACAGAGTCATAGACGTGCTCGCCGTACTCTCTCCTGGCCAGGGTTCGCAGAAGCCCGGCTTCCTGACCCCGTGGCTCGACCTCAGCGGCACCGAGGCCCGGCTGCGGTGGTGGTCGGCGCTGTCCGGTGTCGACCTGGTCCACCTCGGCACCGCCGCCGACGCGGACGAGATCAAGGACACCGCCCGCACCCAGCCGCTGCTCGTCGCGGCGTCGCTGCTCGCCGCCGAGCACCTGCCGATGCACGACGTCGGCCTCACCGCCGGCCACAGCGTCGGCGAACTGGCCGCGGCCGCGCTGGCCGGGGTGCTCCCCGCCGAGGCGGCGATCGCCCTGGCGGGCGTCCGTGGCCGGGAGATGGCGGCGGCGTGCGCGCTGGAGTCGACCGGCATGGCGGCCGTGCTCGGCGGGGACGTCGACGAGGTGCTCGCCGTCATCGAGAAGCACGGGCTGCACCCGGCCAACCGCAACGCCACCGGTCAGGTGGTGGCCGCCGGTGCCACCGAGGGGATCGACAAGCTCGCCGCCGAACCACCGTCCGGCGCGCGGATCATGCGGCTGAAGGTGGCCGGGGCGTTCCACACGCCGTACATGGCCCCGGCCGAGGCCGCGCTCGCCGCCGTCGCCGCCGGGATCACCACCCGGGCCCCGGCCCGGATCCTGCTGTCCAACCTCGACGGCACCGCCGTGGCACACGGCCGGGAGATGGTGCAGCGCCTCGTCCGTCAGGTCACCGCCCCCGTCCGCTGGGATCTCTGCATGGCGACCCTGGTCGACCTCGGGGTGACCGGGGTGATCGAGCTTCCTCCGGCCGGCACCCTGAACAACGTCATCAAGCGGGAGTTCAAGGGCTCCGACGCGCTGCCGGAACTCGTCACCCTGAACACCCCGGACGACCTGCCGGCCGCCCGCGACCTGATCGCACGACACGGCAGGGCACCCCGCCACGAGCCGACCAGCCGGTTCCGCGTGGTGGTCGCGCCGGTGGCCGGCACCTTCGCGCCGGCCGGGGGCCTCGCCGAGGGCGGGACCGTCGAGCCCGGCCAGGTCATCGGGCACGTCTCGACCCGGCAGGGGCCGGTCGACGTGACCGCGCACGACGGCGGGCTGCTCACCGAGTGGCTCGCCCACCACGACGACCCGGTCGCCCCGGGCCAGCCGCTCGTCCGTATCGGAGGACACCAACCGTGAGCGGAAGCCGGATCCTTTCCCTCGGCCACTACCAGCCCTCGCGGGTGGTGACCAACGACGAGATCGCCCAGCTCGTGGAGACCAACGACGAATGGATCCGGGACCGGGTGGGCATCGCCAGCCGGCGGATCGCCGACGGTGAGACGGTGGCCGACATGGCCTCCGCCGCCGCGGACAAGGCGCTGGCCAACTCCGGGCTGACCGCCGCCGACATCGACCTCGTGGTGGTGGCCACCTGCACGTCGGTCGACCGCAGCCCGAACGTCGCCTGCCGCGTCGCCGCCCGGCTGGGCATCCACGCGCCGGGCGCGTTCGACCTGAACACCGCCTGTTCGGGCTTCGCGTACGCGCTGGGCACCGTCGACCACGCCATCCGGGCCGGCGCGTCGCGCAACGCGCTGGTCATCGGCGCGGAGAAGCTCTCCGACTTCGTCGACTGGACGGACCGCTCGACCTGCATCATCTTCGCCGACGGGGCGGGTGCGGCGGTGGTCACCGCCACCGCCGAGGGCGAGCCGGCCGGGGTCGGCCCGGTGGTGTGGGGTTCGGTCCCGGAGAAGGGCGACGCGGTCCGGATCGAGGGCTGGCGGCCGTACGTCCAGCAGGAGGGGCAGGCGGTCTTCCGCTGGGCCACCACCGAACTGGCCCCGCTGGCCCTCCAGGCCTGCGAGCGGGCCGGCGTACGCCCGGAGGAGCTGGCCGCGTTCGTGCCGCACCAGGCCAACGCCCGGATCATCGACGGCATCGCCCGACGGCTGGGCATCACGGACGCCGTCATCGCCAAGGACATCGTCGAGTCCGGCAACACCTCGGCGGCGAGCGTGCCGCTGGCCCTGTCCAAGCTGGTCGAACGGCGGGAGGTGCCCTCGGGCGCCCCGGTGTTGCTGTTCGGCTTCGGCGGTGGGCTGACCTACGCCGGTCAGGTCGTCCGCTGCCCCTGATGTCCGGCGCGGTTCCACCCGCGTCGCTCTGATGTCCGGCGCGGTCCCACCGCGCCGCCCTGATGTCCGGCGCGGTCCCACCGCGTCGTTCCCGCCCGGCCGTACCACCGCCGGGTGCGTACAACCCATATGGAGAGGAAACACAACCAATGACCCGTGACGAGATCACCACCGGCCTCGCCGAGATCCTCGAAGAGGTGGCCGGGGTGAACCCGGACGAGGTGGCCGAGGGGAAGTCGTTCACCGACGACCTCGACGTCGACTCGCTCTCCATGGTCGAGGTCGTGGTGGCGGCGGAGGAGAAGTTCGGCGTCAAGATCCCCGACAACGAGGTGCAGAACCTCAAGACCGTCGGCGACGCCGTCAGCTACATCGAGGCGCAGTCCTGACATGAGTCGCACCGACGTCGTCGTCACCGGGCTCGGCGCGACGACCCCGTTGGGCGGGGACGTCACGTCGACCTGGGACGCCATGCTCGCCGGCCGCTCCGGGGTGAGTGCGCTCACCCAGGAGTGGGCCGGACAGATGCCGGTCCGGATCGCCGCGCAGCTCGCGGTCGACCCGGCCGGGCTGCTGGACCGGGTGAAGCTTCGCCGGCTCGACCGGTCCGAGGCGATCGCCCTGATCGCCGCGCACCAGGCCTGGGCGGACGCCGGCCTGGCCGACTCCGGGCTCGACCCGGAGCGGCTGGGGGTGAGCGTCGGCTCCGGGATCGGTGGCGCGGTGACGCTGCTCAACCAGGACGACATCCTCGAGAAGTCCGGCCCCCGCCGGGTGTCCCCGCACACCGTGCCGATGCTGATGCCGAACGGCCCCGCCGCGTGGGTGGGGCTGGAGCTGGGTGCGCAGGCCGGCGTACACGCGGTCGCCAGCGCCTGCGCCACCGGCGCGGAGGCGATCGCACTCGGCCTGGACATGATCCGCTCCGGCCGGGCCGACGTGGTGGTGGCCGGCGGCACCGAGGCGGTCATCCACCCGCTGCCGATGGCCGGCTTCGCCTCGATGCGGGCCATGTCGACCCGCAACGACGATCCGGAGCGCGCCTCCCGGCCGTGGGACAAGGGCCGTGACGGCTTCGTCCTCGGCGAGGGCGCCGGGGTGGTCGTGCTGGAGCGCGCCGACCACGCCGCCGCGCGCGGCGCGCGGGTCTACGCCCGGCTCGCCGGGGCCGGTATCACCTCCGACGGGTACGACATCGTGCAGCCCCACCCGGAGGGCGCGGGCGCCATCCGGGCCATCGGCAAGGCGATCGTCGACGCCGACGTGGACCGGCAGGACATCGTGCACGTCAACGCGCACGCCACCTCCACCCCGGTCGGCGACATGGCCGAGGTGGTGGCGCTGCACAAGGCGCTCGGTGACCACCCGGTGCTGACCGCGACCAAGTCGATGACCGGGCACCTGCTCGGCGCGGCCGGCGCGCTGGAGTCGATCGCCACGATCCTCACGATCCGCGACGGCGTCATCCCGCCGACCATCAACCTGGACGAACCGGACGACGGCCTCGACCTGGAGGTGGTCGCCAACAAGGCACGCCACATGGACGTCCCCGCCGCGCTGAACAACTCGTTCGGCTTCGGCGGACACAACGTGGCGCTCGTCTTCACGCGGGTCTGAGGTCACGGCGTCCACGGCGACACCCCGCGGTGACGGGTCACCGCCCGACGGGTTCGAAGGCCCCGCTGTCGTCCGCGACAGCGGGGCCTTCCCGCACGGTATTGCCCGGCTGGTCAGCGCATGACGAGCCCGCCGTCGATCATCACGGACTGGCCGGTCATGTAGTCCGAGTCGGGGCCGGCCAGGTAGGAGACGAAGGCGGCGACGTCCTCCGGGGTCTCGACCCGGCCGAGCGGGATCCCGCCCGCGTACTTCTTGAGCGCCTCGCCCTGCTCCAGGCCGAGGTAGCCGCTGAGTTTCTGGTCGATGGCCTCCCACATGTCCGTGCCGACGATCCCCGGGCAGTAGGAGTTGACCGTGATCCCGAACTGCGCCAACTCCTTCGCTGCGGCCTGGGTGATCCCGATCACCGCGAACTTCGTCGCCGAGTACGCGCCGAGGTAGTCGAACGCGGAGTGCCCCGCGATCGAGGCGGCATTGATGATCTTTCCGCCACTGCCCTGCTTCTGCATCTCCGCCACGGCGGCCTGCATGCAGTAGAGGACGCCGAAGACGTTCAGGCGGAAGAGCGGCTCCAGGTCCTGGGAGGTCACCTCGGTCAGCGGCTTGATCTGCGCCATGCCGGCGTTGGAGACCATGACGTCGACGCGACCGAGGTCGTCAGCCACCTTCGCCACCATGCCGAAGACGGTGTCCCGGTCGCTGACGTCGGCCGGCACCGCGACGGCCCGTCGGCCTCGTGCCCGGATCTCCTCGGCCACCGCCTCGGCCCCCTCGGCCCGGACGTCGTTCACGGCCACGTCGGCGCCGTCGTCCGCCAGCCGCAGGGCGATCGCCCGGCCGATCCCCCGGCCTGCTCCCGTGACGATCGCCACTTTGCCTTGAATGCCCATAATCGCCCCCTTGGTGCCTTGGAGCGTAAACGTCGGTGGGTAACCGGTGGGCGATTTCTCCTGAATGAGGTGCCTGTCCGCCGCAGCGCGGCCGACCGGCTTCCTTGACCCCAGCCTGACACGCAACTGCTCAACCCCTCCACCAACCGCGGTCGCCCTGCCACGCGCGCACCCGCAGATCTTGGACAGTTGCCGTCGCATCTCGTCGGCAACTGTCCAAGATCTGAGCGGCAGCCTGCGTGGCAGGGCGACGGGTTGGCGCGTCGGGGCTGTGCGTGGTGCGGGCGCGATTCTCTGGCGATGATCGACAGACGTCCCGGACGAGGACGACGCCGGGCAGGTTGTCGGCGTCTCGACGCGTTCGCCGCTACGCCCGCTCCGGCTGCGTCGGGTCCGCCCTGACCCCGAACTGTTCTGCCGCTTCCTGCGCTGCGTCCGCCGTCCGCGCCCCACCCCGCCCCGCCCCGCCGAGGTGGGTAGGAGGGGCACCTTGCAGTACAAAAATCACCTGTAGGGGGCCCCTGCTACCAACGCACCCCCCGGGCTTAGGCGGCACCGGGGCGGGCGAGTGCCGGGGCGGGAGGGGGGTCGGGGCGGGCGCGGTTAGGGTGAGTGCGCCCGATCTGCGAGGAGTACGCGTGGAAGCGACCGAGATCCGCAAACTCGCCGCGCTCGAGGACACCCACTGGTGGTACCGCGAGCGTCGGGCGCTGCTGGCTCGGGCGCTGCGCCGGCTGGCCGCCTCGGGTCAGCGCCCCGGCCGGGCGTTGGACATCGGCGCGGCCGGCGGCGGCAACACCCGCGTGCTGCGGGCGCACGGCTGGCGACCGGTCGCGCTGGAATACAGCGTGGAGGGCGCGGGGGTGGCCCGGGAGCGGGGACTGGACGTGATCCGGGCCGACGCCCGGCATCTGCCGGTCGGCTCCGCCGGCCTGGACCTGGTGGTCGCCTTCGACATCCTCGAACACGTCGACGCCGACCATCTCGCCGCCGCCGAGATCCGCCGGACGCTGCGGCCGGGCGGGACCGCGCTGATCGCCGTACCGTGCGACATGCGGCTCTGGTCGGCGCACGACGTGGCGGTCGGGCACGTCCGCCGCTACGACCGGGAGTCGCTGCGGGCGACGGTGGAGAAGGCCGGCCTGGTCGTCGACGAGCTGTGGAGCTGGAACGTGCTGCTGCGGCCGGTCGCCGCGTGGCGGCGGCGCACCTCGACCGGCAGCGACCTGGACGACCTGCCCGCCGTCGTCAACCTCGGGCTCCGGGCGATCATCACCGCCGAGCGGTACCTGCCGGTGAAGGGGCTGCCCGGGGTGTCGCTGGTGCTGCGCGCCCACCGTCCCACCGACGACTGAGGGCTTGAGTCTCCAGTGGCTGGAGGGTGCACGCTGTGGTCGTGGACGACCGTACCGAGCTGTTCACCATCGGACAGCTCGCCGACCGCACCGGTCTGACCGTACGCACCATCCGGTTCTGGTCGGACGAGGGGCTGCTGCCGCCGACCGCCCGGTCCGGCGGGGGCTACCGGCTCTACGACGCCGCCGCCGTGGCCCGCCTGGACCTGCTGCGGACGCTGCGGGACCTCGGCATCGGCCTGGACGACGTCCGGCGGATCCTGGGCCGGCAGTCCGGCGTGCCGGAGGTGGCCCGGGCGCACGTCCGGGCGCTGGACGCCGAGATCCGGACGCTGCGGCTGCGCCGGGCGGTGCTGCGGTCGGTCGTCCGTCGCGGAAGCACGACCGAGGAGTTGAGACTCATGCACGACCTGGCCCGACTCTCCGCCCGGGAACGGCAACAGATCATCGACGACTTCGTGACGGAGGTGTTCGCCGGCATCGACGCCGACTCCCGTGCCGGCGGCATCGCCACGGCGATGCGGGGAGCCATCCCGGCCGACCTGCCGGACGATCCCACCGACGAGGAGGTGGACGCCTGGGTGGAGCTGGCCGAACTGGTGCGCGACCCGGCGTTCCGTCGCCGGGCCCGGGAGATGGCGGTGGCCGGGGCCGCCGGTGGGGACTCCCCGCCGGAGCCGATGCCCGACGTGACGCCGGCCCGGGAGGCACTCGCCGCCGGCATCGCCCCGGACTCCCCCGCCGCCCGGGAGGTCGTCGACCGCATCGTCGACCCGGCACTCTCCGCCGGGGAGCGGGTCGCGCTGGCCGACCGGATGTCCACCTTCACCGACCGACGGGTGGAGCGGTACTGGGAGCTGGTCGGGGTGCTCCACCGGCGGCCACCGTTCCCGCCGATGGTGCCGGTGTTCGAGTGGCTGATCGAGGCGCTGCGCGCCGCCCGCTGACCGCCGCCGTCCTCCGGGTGCCGGCGTCCCCCTTGCACACGCCGGCATCCGGGGGCGGTCAACGGGACGCGGGCACCGCCTCCCGGGCGAGGATCACCGCACCGTGCAGGGCGGCATCGTCGGCGAACCGGGAGAGCACCACCTCCGGCCGGTAGGGCAGCACCTCACCGAGCCGCTCGGTCAGGAGGCCCCGGATCAGGTCGCTGCCGGCCACCCCGCCGACCAGCACCACCCGCTCGGGGTCGAGCAGCAGGCAGCAGGTGGCCAGGTGCCGGGCGAACTCGTCGACCCGGGTGGTGAGCGCGTCCCGGGCCGGGCCGGGACGCGCGGCGGCGGCGGACAGCCCGGCCGCGCCACCCGGCACCCCCTGCTCGTCGGCGAGCCGGTCCAGCGCCCGGCCGGAGAAGTCGAGTTCCAGCATGGTGCCGGGCCAGGGGCCGCCGGCGACGGCGTACCCGATCTCGCCGGCCGCGCCCCGGTGTCCGGCGACCACCCGGCCGCCCACGGTGACCGCCGCCGCCACGCCGGTGCCGATCCCGATCACCAGCCCGGGATCGGCGTCGCGCAGCGCGCCGAGGCGCAGCTCGGCCAGGGCGGCGGCGTTCAGGTCGTTGTCCACCGCGACGGCGGATACGCCGAACCGCTCCCGGACCGCGTCGGCCAGCCGCAGCCGGTCCCAACCGGGCACGTTGGGGGCCAGGTCGATGCCGTCGGGGCGGACCACGCCGGGCGAGGCGACGCCGGCCGCCGCGACCGGGCCACCCACCTGCGCCACCAGCTTCGCGGCCAGCGCCAACGCCCGGTCCAGCGCCTGCGGGGCACCCTGTTCGGCGTGCGTGGGCACGCGTTCGCGGACCAGCAGCCGGCCCTGCCCGTCGGCCACCCCGACCGCCATCTTGGTGCCGCCGAAGTCGATGCCGAGCAGCACCGGCCGGTCACCGGCCACCGGCGCGGGCTGGGCCGCCCGCCCGGACAATCCGACACTCACCGGTCCTGACCTCCGGTCGACGGGACGGGACGCGCGCTCACCGGGCTGCTCGCTCGGCGGCGACGGCGTCGAGGGCGGCGTCGGCCCGGGCCAGCCGGTCCCGGACGGTGCCGAGCCGGTCGGCGACGGCGTCGAAGGCGACCCGCAGGGTCGCCACCTGGGCCCGTACGGCCTGCGCGCCGGGACCGTCGACCTGGGCCCGGTCGAGCACCTGCTCGGGACGGACGGCGGCGGCGATCAGGTCGTCGATCGCGGTGTCGTCGAGCCCGTCGGCGATCCCCTCGGCCGCCGCCCGGACGCCCTCGGCGGTCCAGGTGCCGGGAGCGCCGCCCCGGACCAGCCGGCCGACCACCGAGTGGGCGGCCCGGAACGGCACCCCGTGCCGGGTCAGCGCGTCCGCGGCGGCGGTGGTGGTCGCCCCGGAGGCGACGATCTCCTCCGCCGACGGCGGTTCGAGCGGTTCGATCTCGGCGAGGAAGCCGCCGAGCAGGGCGAAGAACCGGTCGGTACGGTCGTTGCTCTCCCAGAGGCGCACCTGCACGTCGGTGGTGGCGTTGTTCGAGTCCTCCCACCAGGCCGCGCCGACGTTGTTGAGCACGCTGGCGGCGTCGGCGGCGGTCGCGCCGGCCATCGAGACCAGGTGCTCCAGGACCACCGGGTTGCGCTTCTGCGGCATGATGCTGCTGCCCTGGGTGAAGTCGCCGGGGGTGGTCACCCAGCGCCAGGTCAGCCAGTCCATCAGGGTGCGGGCCAGCCGCGCGCCGGTGGCGAGGGCCTGCGCGTTGAGCGTGCCCACCCGGACGAGGTGGTCGGCCCCGGCCACCGCCTCGTACGAGTTGGTGACCAGCCCGCCGAAGCCGAGCAGTTCGGCCACCCGGGCGGGGGCGATGTCCAGGTCGGTGCCGGCGAACGCGCAGGAGCCCAGCGGCGAGGTGTTCAACGCCTCGATCAGATCGGCGTAGGCGACGGCCTCACCGGCCAGCGCCTCGGCGTAGCCGGCCAGGGCGTGCCCGATGGTGGTGGGCTGGGCCGGCCGGCGGTGGGTGTAGCCGGTGATCACCACGTCGGCGTACCGGTGCGCGGCGTCGAGGACGGTCGTCCCGGTGGCGAGGACCCGGTTGAGCACGCCGACGAGCTGGTCGCGCAGGAGCATCCGGAACACCCCGGCGTCCAGGTCGTTGCGGCTGCGGGCCATCTGCACGTCCAGTTCGGACGCGGGGATGCCGCACGCCTGCGCGAGCCGCTTCTCCAGCAGGTAGTAGGTGTCCTCGAAGCTGCCGTCGAACTCCGGCGCGGGCGCGTGGTCGGCGCGCAGTTCGGCGAGGCCGCGCAGCAGTCGGGCGCCCCTTTCGGCGGGGACGAGTCCCTGCTCGGTCAGCATCACCACGTGCGCCTGGCTGGCCCGCACCATCGCCGGGAACAGGTACCCGACGTGGTGGTCGTACGTGGGCCGCAGGTGGTGCCGCTGGTAGGTGGTCAGCGGGGGTGTGCTCATGACGGTCTCTACTTCCTTCCAGGCCGGGCGCGGCACCGCTCGTCGCGCCCGACGTCAGCCGGTCGGTCGGCCGGTCAGTCGTCCAGGCCGAGCAGCCGCTCGGCGTTCCCGGCGAAGATGGCGCGCAGGTGGTCGTCGGGCAGGCCCAGCTCCCGGCAGATCCGGAGCTGGTCGTCGAGGTAGCGGGTGACGTATCCGCGCGGGAACCACGACGAGTCGCTGCCGAAGACGATCCGGTGCGGGCCGATGGTCTCGTAACAGCGACGGAAGAGGTCCTCCAGGGTCAGCTTGTAGGGCATCCAGCGCACCCACTGGTTGGAGCCGGAGGTGTCGACGTGGATGTTCGGGCAGCCCCACGCGGCGAAGAACAGGTCCTGCACGTGCTGGACGCCGAAGTGCGGCACCACGACGGCCAGCTCCGGGAAGCGCCGGGCCATCCGGGCCAGCTCGTCCGGGCCTCCGTACCGGCCGTGGGAGAGGCCACCGGCGCTGCCGTAGTGGCCGATGTGGATGAGCACCGGCACGCCGAGCCGCTGGGCGGTGCCCCAGAGCGGGTCGAGGGCCTCGTCGTCGAGGGGGCCGCGCAGCAGCGGGGCAAAGAGCTTCAGCCCGCGCAGCCCGCGTTCGACCACCGCGTGTTCCAGCTCGGCGGCGGCCCCGGGGCCGTACGGGTCGTGGTGGGCGAAGCCGAGCAGCAGGTCGGGGTGCCGGTCGACCACGTCGGCGAGGGTGTCGTTGCCGCCACCGGTGACGAAGACCGCCCGCCGGACGTGCACCGCCCGCAACTCCTCCGCCCACCGGTCCGCCTCGTCCTGCCAGCGCTCTGCCGGCGGCTCCGGGTCGGGGAAGCCCCACGCCTGCCGCCACCGCGTCGCGTACGGGGCGGAGCCGGCGGCCCGGACGGCGCGCTCGTGCTCGCCGCCCGGGTGCATGCCGGCGGCGTCCTCGCAGGCGGAGACGGTCCGGTCCGCGCCGATGCGGAAGTGCAGGTGGAAGTCGACGACGTCGAGTCCCCGGTCGACGGTCACGCGGTCTCCTCGGGCAGCAGGTCGGTGCCGACCGGACCCGGGGGTCGCCCGGCGGCGGCAGCCGGGGCGGCGGGCGGCGGATCGGCGGTGGGCGGCGGGTCGGCAGGCGGCGGATCGGCGGTGGGCGACGGATCGGCAGGCGGCGGATCGGCGGGCAGCGGGTCGGCGGCGGGGGCGGCCGGGGGTTCGGCGGCCACCCAGGCGGCGACGAGTTCGCGCAGCCGCCCGCCGGCCAGTTCCCGGACCCGCCGCCCGATCGTCTCGTCGGCCAGCGAGATGTGCCCGGACCAGCCCTGCCACGGGTCGGGACGGGACTCGACGAGCACGTACGGGTGGGTCACCGGCAGCTTCGGCTTCGGCGGCAGGTCGTCGACCACGCCGAGGCGGACCGCGTCCGGGTCGAAACCGAGCACGCCGGACGTCTCGTACGCCCCGCCGTGCCCGCGCGCCGGCAGCGGCCCGTACAGCGCGGCGGTCTCCTCCGGGGTGACCAGTTGGAACCAGTTGACCAGCAGCAGGCTGACGGTGCGTCGCCCGGAGACCCACTCCATCGCGGCCCGGACGGTGGACATGTTCGCGTCGTGCCCGTTGACGATCAGCAGCCGGGGGAAGCCGGCGGCCACGATTCCCTCGATCACGTCGGCGAGGTAGCCGACGGCGATCTCCGGACGGATCGCCACGGTCCCCGGCCAGGGCCGGGTCTGGCCGGGGCAGGCGGCGTACGGCACGGCGGGGAAGACCACCCCGCGCGGACCGGGACCACCGACGGCGTCCCCGCCGGCCGGCACGCCCGCCGCGCTCCCGGTGGCCGGCACGCCCGCCGCGCCCCCGCGCGCCGGTGCCGCCACCGCGCTCTCGTGCGCGAAGCCCTCGGCGAGGATCAGGTCGGTGCCGATCGGCAGGTGCGGGCCGTGCCACTCGACCGCGCCGACCGGCAGCACCGCGAAGTCGGCCGCCGCGGCGACGGCGGGCAGTTCGCCGCCGGGGATCCGGGTGGCGGGGATCAATCCGCCCCCGGTCGGCCAGGCCGTCAGGCCGTCCACTTCGCCGCCTCCCGACTCGACCGCCGGCCGCCCTCCAGGCGACCGGAGAGCACCATCACCGCGAAGATCAGCACGACCTGGAGCATGCCGTACGCGGCGGCGGTGCCGACCTCGAACGAGTACATCCGGTTGTTGATCTCCACTGAGATCGGCGCGGTCTCCGAGGTGTAGATCAGCACCGAGGCGACGAACTCGCCGACCCCGTGCACGAAGGCCAGCAGCGCGCCGGCCAGCACGCCGGGGAGCATCAGGCGCAGGGTCACCGAGCCGAACGCCCGCCACCAGGACGCGCCCAGGTTGCGGGCGGCCTCCTCCAGCGACGGGTCGATCTGCGCCAGGGTGGCCGAGCTGGACCGGAACACCAGCGGCAGGAACCGGACGAAGTACGCCAGCGGCATGATCCAGAAGGTGCCGATCAGCACCTGCCCGAAGCTGAACGCGTTGCCGGTGCTGAACGCCGAGATCAGGTTGATCGCCACCACCGTGCCGGGCAGCGCCCAGGCCAGCATGACCGCCACGTCCAGCAGGCCCCGGCCGCGGAAGTCCAGCCGGCGCACCGCGTACGCGATGAGCACGCCGACCACGACGCAGCCGACGGTGGCGATCACGCTCATCTGGAGCGAGTTCAGGATCGGCTGGAACGCGTCCGGGTCGGAGAAGATCGTGACGAAGTTCTGCCAGGTGTAGGACGCCGGGATGACCTCGGTGGTCCAGGATCCGTCCGCGGAGAACGCGACCAGGGCGATGGTCGCGACCGGGGCGAGCAGCACGGCGGTGGCCAGCAGCGACGCGCCCAGCGCCGCCCAGCGGCCGAACGGGTTGGTGATCTCCCGCCGGTGGCTGGCCACGCCCTTGGACTGGGAGCGGTAGCTGCGCCGCCCCTCGTACCAGCGCATGGTGAGCAGGAACAGCACCGAGACCACGCCGAGCACCGAGGCGTACGTGGAGGCCATCGGCAGGTCGCCGTTGGTGCGGTTGATGTAGATCTGCATGGTCATCGTCTGGTCCACCCCGAACAGCAGCGGGGCGGTGTACGACGCCAGCGAGGTCATGAAGACCAGCAGCGAGGCGGAGACCAGGGCCGGGGTGAGCATCGGCAGCAGCACCGTCCGCCACACCCGGACCCGGTTCGCCCCCAGGTTGTACGCCGCCTCCTCCACCGACGGGTCCATCCCGGTCAGCGCGGCCGAGGTGGCCAGGTAGAAGTACGGGTACATGGTGAACGTGTGCACCACCAGCACACCGGCGATGCCGCTGAACGGCAGCACCGGGTTCTCGGTGCCGAACAGCTGCTGGAGCCCGCGCGGCAGGATGCCGGTCTCGGAGTAGAGCAGCTGGAACGAGATCGCCCCGATCAGCGGCGGCAGGGCCGCCGGCACCAGGATGATCGCCTCGATCAGCCGGCGCCCGGGGAACGAGAAGCGCTTGAGCAGGAAGGCCATCGCCACGCCGACGACCCCGCAGAGCAGCACGCTGGCCGCGGAGATGATCAGCGAGGTGACCAGGGCGGACCGGGCCACGCCGTCGCCGGTCAGGAAGGAACCGTAGTTCTCCACCCCGTCCACGCCGACGCTCTCGGCGAAGGTGGCGAACATCGGCTGGACGACGTACCCGAAGAGGATCAGGGCGAGCGGAAAGACCAGCAGGTACGGGAACCAGCGCGAGCCGGTACCGCCGCCGAGGCGGTCGGCGAGCCGGCGGCGCGGGGCGCGCGGTGGCGTCGGGTCGTCGGTGACCGGCGGCACGGTGGCCGGGCTGGGGGTGGCCGGGATGGTGCTCATGGCCGCACCACCCACATCCGCTCCCGGTTGGGCCGCAGGCCGACCTGGTCACCGACGGCGATGCCGGCCGGTACGTCCACCGCGGCCACCTGCACCGACTCGCCGGCCACGTCGATGACGAGGTTGGTGGCCATGCCGGTGAACTCCACCTCGGTGACCTGGCCGGGCAGCGCGTCCGGGTCGGTGGTCGACGTCAGGGCGATGTGCTCGGGGCGGACGGACACCAGGGCGTTCTCCCCGGCCCGGCGGCCGTGTCCGGCGGGCGCGCCGACGGCGACCTCGCCGCCGCCGGGCAGCCGGACGGTGACGCTCCGCTCGGCCGCGCCGACCACCGGCAGGTCGAGCACGTTGCTGCGGCCGATGAAACGCGCCACGAAGGCGTTGGCCGGGCGGTGGTAGATCTCCTGCGGGGCGCCGATCTGCTGCACCCGGCCGGACTGCATGACCGCGATCCGGTCCGACATGGCCATCGCCTCGGCCTGGTCGTGGGTGACGTAGATGGCGGTCGTGCCGGCGTCCTTCTGGATCCGGCGGATCTCGGTACGGGTCTCCTCGCGCAGCTTGGCGTCGAGGTTCGACAGCGGCTCGTCGAGCAGCAGGGTGCGCGGGCGGATCACCAGCGCGCGGGCCAGGGCGACCCGCTGCTGCTGGCCCCCGGAGAGCTCGTCGATGCGCCGCTCGCCGTACCCGCCGAGGTGCACCTCGCCGAGCGCCTCCTCGACCCGCCGCCGCGACTCGGCCCGGTTGACCTTGCGGATCTTCAGCCCGTAGGCGACGTTCTGCGCCACGCTCATGTGCGGGAAGAGCGCGTAGTTCTGGAAGACCATGCCGGTGTCGCGCTTGTTCGGCGGCCGGCGGGTGACGTCCTCGGAGCCGAAGCGGATCCGCCCGGAGGTGGGGAAGTAGAACCCGGCCACCATGCGCAGGGTGGTGGTCTTGCCGCAGCCGCTCGGGCCGAGCAGGGTGAAGAACTCCCCGGCGGCGATGGTGAGGTCGACGTCGTCCACGGCGGCGGTGTCGCCACCGCGCGCGAAGCGCTTGCTCACCGATTCCAGCGTGACATCGATCATGAGGCCCTCTCCTTCGTGCGGTACGCCGCCTGGTCGCCACGCAGCACTGACGGGCGGGTACGCCGGACCGGGTCGACCGGTCCGGCGTACGCGCAGTCAGCCCTTGTTCTTGATCTGGCTGTTCCAGTGGTTGATCCAGTCGGTCTCGTTCTTGCCGATCACGTTCCAGTCGACGTCGAGCGGCTTGAGTTCGAGCTTGGCCAGCCACTCCGGCTCCTCGGCGATCTCCACCGCCGGGATCTGGAAGTAGTCCTTGGCCAGGTCGGCGCGGAGCTTGTCGTCGAAGAGGAACTCGAGGAACTTCTGCGCACCCTCGGTGTTACCGCCCTTGACCGCGGCGAGGCCGTCCACCAGCACCGGCGCGCCGGAGGCCGGCATCACGTAGCCGAACGGCATGTTCGACTGGTTGGCCTGGAGCAGGATGTCCTGGAGGTTCCAGGCGCTCAGCACGCCCTGCTGGCGGGAGAGCTTCAGGTACAGGTCGGCCGGGTTGGCGGCGTACGCGCCGGTGTTGGCGTCGAGCTTCTTGAGCCAGTCGTAGCCGGGCTGCGGGTTGCTGCCGTCGGCCGACTGCCGCACGATCATCGCGGCGTAGATCGACCGCATGGTCCCGGACGCGGCCACGTCCCGGATGATGATCTTGTCTTTCCACTCCGGCTTGAGCAGGTCGTCCCAGTCCTTCGGGGCCTGCTCCGGGGTGAGGGCCTTGTTGTTGTACATGATCACCTCGGGCAGCAGGATCTCCCCGAACCAGCGGCCCTCGGCGTCCTTGTACCGGGCGTCCATCTTGCCGGCGAAGCTCGGCTGCATCGGGGCGAGCAGGTCCTCGCCGGCTCCGGCGGAGAGTCCCTGCTGGGTGCCGCCCCACCAGACGTCGGCCTGCGGGTTGGCCTTCTCCGCCCGGACCCGCTCCAGGATCTCCTGCGCGCCCAGGTTGAGGATCTCGACCTTGCCCTTGTACTCCGGGTACTTGGCGGTGAACTGCTCCACCACGTAGGTGGAGACCTTCTTGTCGCGGGCGGTGTAGATGGTCAGCTTCTCGGCGGCCGCGCCGCCGGCCGCGTCGTCACCGCCACCGCCGCCACCGCACGCGGTGCCGGCGGCGAGCACGGTGGCGAGCGCCCCGGCGAGGAGAAGGCGACGTCTCATGGGGTACCTCCGGGTGATGGGGAACTGCGTGGTCTGATCAGGGACTGGGAAGCAGGTGGGGCAGACCGGCGGCGGCCGCGGAGAGCGCGTAGCTGACCGCACCGTGCAGCACCGCGCGGTCACCGAGCACCGCCCGGCGTACCTCGGTCGGGCTGGGGACGGCGGCGGCGACCAGCCGCTGGAGCCGGTCGACGGCCGCGTCGTCGAGCTGGGCGGCGGCCCCGCTGAGCAGCACCCGGCCCGGGTCGACGACGCAGACGCAGGAGACGATCAGCCGGGACCAGGCGGTGAGCACCTCGTCCAGGTAGGCGGCGGCCCGCTCGTCGGTGCCGGCCAGCTCGACCAGGGCCGCCACCGGGGCGTCCGGTCGTCGCCCGGGGGCCAGGGCGACCATCCGCTCCGCGATGGCGTTCTCCGACCAGCGGGACTCGAACGGACCGATCCCGTCGTGACCCCGGTCGGTCGGGTCGAGCGGCAGGAAGCCGACCTCGCCGGCCGCACCGCCCGCGCCCCGGCGGACCTGCCCGTCGAGCACCAGACCGGCGCCGATGCCGTCGGCCACGTGCAGCAGCAGCAGGTCGGCCACGTCACTGCCGGCCCCGACGGCGTGCTCGCCGGCGGCCATCAGGTTGACGTCGTTGTCCACCACCACCGGCACGCCGAGCCGTCGCTGCACCGACTCCCCGATCGGGAGCCCTTCGACCAGGCCGACCGACGGGGCGAGCCGGACCGCCCCGCCGGAGGAGACCCCCGGCGCGGCGATGGCCACCCCGCGCAGCGCCGGCAGGCCGTCGCCGGCCAGCTCGGGCACGGACCGGCAGACGGTGTCGACGATGTCACCGGCGAGCCGGACGGTGCGGTGGGCGACAACGGTGCCGTCACTGTCGGCGATCTCGCAGCTCAGCCGGGAGGGCTCCAGGGAGACCGCGGCGACCAGCTCGGCCCGGGGGTTGAACTCCAGCATCGCCCGGGGCCGGCCGGCCCGGGACGCCCCGGGCCCCCGCTCGATGAGGTAACCCTCGGCGATCAGCTCACGGACCAGCGGGGTGAGCGTGGCGGGACTCAGCCCGGTGAGCTCGGTCAGCTCGGCGCGGGAGAGCACCCGCACCTGGCGGGCGGTGGAGATCACGGAAAGCCGCTTGATCTCCTTCGCCCGCTCCCGGCTCACCGGGCTCGTCGGTGGCGTCACCACGTCAGTCACACTTCCTTCCTACGGCGAACGAATTAACGAGTCAAGTCACGAATCCGTCTCGGGGTGCCGAGAGGAACCGCCACTAGCTGGAAAAACACGCCATCGCCAGGGGCGCTGACCGAGCGCAACCGC
The DNA here is from genome assembly GCF_014680085.1 of Micromonospora sagamiensis. Classification (NCBI taxonomy): domain Bacteria; kingdom Bacillati; phylum Actinomycetota; class Actinomycetes; order Micromonosporales; family Micromonosporaceae; genus Micromonospora; species Micromonospora sagamiensis. The sequence goes on from NZ_AP023438.1 coordinate 1,146,499, forward strand.
GCGGAATGCACCGGGTGATCATGGCCTTCGCGGGGGGACTTTATTTCTTCCGCAAACAAAGAAAGACCTTGCAAAGGATTGACGGGCCGGCACACCGGTCCCTAGCGTCACCGGCGAAGGCCTTCCAGTGTGTACGGCTACCCGTACCGCTGCGTACCCCGGTGCCCGGTGCCCTGTCGTGCCTCGCGCCGGCCGTCCCCCATCAGCCGTCCGAACGCGACCGGAGCGTCGACGCCGCCGTGCGTCCGACGCCGCGGGTCGCTGCCCGGACACCGCGTGAAGCGGAAGGATCTGCATGCGATTCAAGGCGTTCCTGTTACCCACCGCGCTCGCCCTGGCTCTGTCCGGGGCACCCGGAGCCTTCGCCGCCCCCGCCGACACCACCGGCGCCACGCCGACCGACGCGGTCGACCTGGACGTCCTCTTCGTCAGCGCCCACCCCGACGACGAGGCCAGCAGCCTGGCCACCCTCGGCCAGTGGAAGGAGAAGCACGGCGTCCGCTCCGGCGTCGTCACCATCACCCGCGGCGAGGGCGGCGGCAACGCCGTCGGCCTGGAGGAGGGCCCGCCGCTGGGCATCATCCGGGAACGCGAGGAGCGCACCGCCATCGGCCGCGCCGGGGTGGAGAACCTCTACAACCTGGACCGGGTCGACTTCTGGTACACCGCCTCCGCGCCCCTGTCCGAGCAGATCTGGGGCCACGACGACACCCTGGCCCAGATCGTCCGGGTGATCCGGACGACCCGGCCCGAGATCGTCATGACGATGAACCCGTCGCCGACCCCGGGCAACCACGGCAACCACCAGCAGGCGGCCCGGTTCGCCGCCGAGGCGTTCCACGCCGCCGCCGACCCGAAGGCGTTCCCCGAGCAGATCACCAAGGAGGGGCTCACCCCGTTCCGGGCGGCGAAGTTCCTGCGTACCGGGGGCACCGGCACCTCCTCCGCCGGCCCGGCCTGCGCGACCAGCTTCACGCCCACGGTCCCCACCGACCAGGTCTTCGGCGTCTGGGAGGGCACCCCGAGCAAGACCGGCAAGACCTGGGGCGAGATCGAGGTGGACGCCCGCCGCGACTACGTCACCCAGGGCTGGGCGAACACCGCCGCCGCGCCGACCACACCGGCGCAGATCCGCTGCGACTTCTACACCCTGGTCGACAGCCGGGTGCCGTACGACCCGGCCGACACCTCCCCCGAGGCGATCCTGCGCGGCTCGGTGCTGCCGCCCGCCGCCGGTCAGCTCCCCGAGGACACCGAGTTCCACCTGACCGCCGACCGGTTCGACCTCACCCCCGGTCAGACCGTCGAGGTCACCGCCCACGTACGGGCCGCCAAGCGGGCGCTGACCACACCGACCGTCTCCCTGCGACTGCCCGAGGGCTGGACCGCCGAGGGCTCCGGCACGTTGCGCGGCGCGGTGGCGCCGGGCAAGGAGCGGACGGTCACCTTCACCGTCACCGTCCCGGCCGACGCCGACACCAACCAGCAGTCACTGCTCGGCGCGACCCTGACCACCGGCCAGGGCACCGGTCGCACCGACCGGGCCGTCCGGGTCGTCGCCGACGTCCGGGGCACCCTGGAGCCGCTGCCCGAGGTCGGCATCTTCCGCGACTGGGCCGGCGCGGAGGGCTACCCGCAGCTGGACACCCTGATCAAGCCGGTGCTCACCCTCGGCTCCGGCAAGAGCCGCGAGGTCCGCGTGGACCTGCGCAACCACGGTACGACCGCGCAGAGCGGCACGGTCGCCCTCGGCCTGCCGGCCGGCTTCACCGCCGACGCGGCGACGAAGAGCTACACCAACCTGGCCGCCGGGGCGACGGGTTCGGTCACCTTCACCGTGACCAACAGCGACCCGTCGCTGCCGACCGCCAATGAGGGCGGCGTCAACGGCGACTACGGCATCACCATCACCACCACCAGCCAGTCCGGCACCAATGTGGAGGCCGGCGCGCTGGAGATCGTGCCGACCAGCGAGGTCCCGCACGCCGGACACGACCACGAGGTCGACGGTGCGGCCACGCCGGGCGAGTACCCCGGCGAGGAGCTGGACTTCTCCCGGATCTGGGAGGGGCAGTCCACCACGCCGCAGGACGCCTCGGCGGTCGGGCGCATCGCGTACACCGAGGACGCGCTGAAGGTGATCGTGCAGGTCACCGACGACGTGCTGGGCAAGAAGGTCGTGCCGCAGGACTGCAAGCGGCAGCGGCGTACCGACAGCGTGGAGATCATCGTCGACCCGAAGGGCAACTCCTCGGACACCTCCACGGTCTTCAAGGCCGGCATCTTCCCGATCACCGACGACCCGGCCAACGGCAACCCGCCGTGCTGGCAGCGGGACGCCGACAACCGGCAGGGTCCGGGCGCGCAGACCGCACCGGGGATGACCGTGGTCAGCAAGGTCAACGAGCCCTACACCGGCTACACCATCGAGGCGAGCATCCCGTTCTCGGTGCTGCCGGACGCGGTCGACCCGGCCCGGATGGGCTTCAACGTGCTGGTCTACGACTCGGACACCCAGGACCTCAGCTCGCAGTCCCGGCTGGGCTGGTCCACCTTCACCGGTGTACGGGCCGACCCGTACCGCTACGGTCTGGTGACGCTCCCCGGCTACACCCCGGCCGACCGGGAGCCGAGCAAGCCGATCTTCCCGGCCACCGCCGCCCGGAGTGTGCACAGCCCGCAGACCATCGCGCAGTCCGCGATGGACGGAGTGGCCCCGGCCGCCGTGGCGAAGCTGCCCGAGAAGGCACTGCGGGTGACCGACCAGCAGGTCACCGCGGACGGGGTGCGGGTCACCCTGCGCGCCGACCGCGCCGGTACGGCGTACCTGTACACCTGGGACGGTGAGCGTGCCCTCGGCACCCGCACGGTCGAGCTGACCGCCGGCGGTCAGGTGACCGTCGTGGTCCCGGTCACCGGCGGTACGGCCAGCTCGTTGCTGGCCGCCATCGAGTCCGGCGACGCGGCACGGGCCTACCAGGTCCCCCTGGGCTGACCGATCCGGCCAGCCCCCACCACGCCAGGTGGTAGGAGGGGTCCCCTGCTCACGCTTTTTGGTGAGCAGGGGACCCCTCCTCACGCTTTTTGGTGGGGTGTCCGGAGGGGCGTCAGCGGAGGCGGTAGACGCTCATCCGGTCGTTGCGGAACCGCAGGTCGGCCAGGTCCGCCAGCGCGGACGACTCCGGGGTGACCACGCGGTCGAGGACCAGCCAGCGGACGCCGTACCGGTCGCGCAGCCCGGTCAGCCCGGCGGCGGTGGGCGTGGTGAACGCCGCGTCGTTGGCGCTCAGCCGCTCGGGGTCCCAGAACGGCGCGTAGGCGCCACCGGCCCGGCCGACCATCCGGGGGGCGAAGGACCACCCCTCCACCAGCACCGCACGCTCGGCGTACCCGCTGAGCCAGAACGAGCGGGCGTCGCACCAGCCGTCGGTCACCACCCGGCAGTGCACGTTGGTGGCGAGCACGTCGTCCGGGGCACTGTGCTCCCGCACCCACCGGGCCGCCTCCACCCGGGACGCCGGCATCGGCACCACCGCGTACGCCCCACCGTTGGGGAAGCGCCGGGCGGCGGCGGCGTCGAGCACCAGCCCCGGGGCACCGGCCACCAGGACACCGGTCAGCAGCACCGCCGCACCCCGTCCGGCCAGGGCCGGCCAGCCACCCACCAGCGCCGGCCAGAGCAGTCCCAGCACGGTCGCCACCACGGCCAGCGCGACCGCCCAGCGCAGCAGCGGCAGCACCGGGCCATACGCCGGGCCGGACCCGACGGTCGCCGGGTGCCGGAGCTGGATCACGGTGAGCAACAGTGCCAGGCCGGCTGCCCCGACGGCGAGCGCCGCCCGCCCCCGGGCCCCCAGCGCGGCCCGGTCCAGCACCTCGGCGTACCCCCAGGCGGACAGGATCACCCCGAAGGCGAAACCGGCCCGGACGAAGTACTGGTTGCTGCTGCCCGGGTGCCCGACCAGCAGGTAGATCGCCGGCCCGGCGAGGGCCCCGCCGAGCAGCAGGAGCTGCACCGGCTCCAGCCGGCCCCGGCGTACCCCGACCAGGGCCAGCACCCCGGCCAGCCGGAGCTGGAGGTTGAGCAGGAACGCGACGGTCACGGCGACCCAGACCAGCGCGGTGGCCGAGCCGGACGACGGCACGTACGGGCGCAGGCCGGAGAACGGGTCGACGGTGACCCCGTGGCTGACGAAACGGAACAGCACGGCGGTGGCGAACAGCTGCGCGGCCAACGCCAGCCCGACCGCCCCGAGCAGCGCGCGGGGCACCCGGCGGCGCACCACCAGCAGGACCACGGCGGTGAAGCCCAGCGCGCCGAGCGCCACCGGCACGGAACTGGCCTTCGCCCCGGTGGAGGCGGCCAGGAACAGCGCGGCGAGCACCCACGCCCCCCGGCCCAGCGGCGGCACCGCGCTGCCCCGGGCCCGGCCGACGACCTCGGCCAGCGCGGCGAGCAACGGCAGCAGCAGCACCCAGGAGTACGTCATCGACGGGCTGCCCCAGACGATGAAGGTGGCCTGGGTGCCGAAGAGCTGGCGGACGCCGTTCTCGTAGCCGAACTCGCCGACGGTGAACATCAGTGCCGCCGCGCCGACGCCCACGTACGCCCGGCCGCTGATCCGCCAGCCGACCACCGCGACCAGCACGGCGGCCAGCGCGCAGAGCGCCGGTACGGCCAGCCGGAAGAAGACCGTGGGCAGGTCCACCCCGCTGACCAGGCTGGCCGACGCCAGGTGGGCGAAGCCGAACCAGTGGTAGTGCAGCGGCTCCCCGGCCACCTGCGGCACCTCGGGCGGCACCTGGTGGGTGGCCGCGCCGGCCAGCGAGAGCTGGAACGCCAGGTCGATGTACTGGGCCTGACCCTCGCCGTCGGGGAGCACCGGGTTGGGGCGGAGGAACGACTCGGCGAGGTACCAGGTGAAGCCGGCGACCACGGCGGTCAGCGACCACGCCCAGCCGGTCGGGACCGGGGTGTGACCGGTGACCCGCCAGTGCCGGCGCAGCCGGGGCACCGCCAGGAACGGCACCACCACCGCCAGCGGCCAGAACCGGAGCAGGTGCGGCACGCCGAGCGCGGTGCACACCGCCCAGGCGGCCAGCTCCAGCACCAGCCCGACCGCCGCGCCGACCGCCAGGTCCTCGACCAGGGTGTGCGGGCGGGCGCGCAGCGCCCGGTGCACGAGCGTGCCGGGCAGCAGCACGCCGAGCAGCGCGTACCCGGTGAACCGGGCCAGGTCGACGGCGGGCGTGCCGGTGGCGAGCAGGACGGCCGCGACGACGGCGTACCCGACCAGCGGCGGGGCGACGCGGGCGGCGACCGGCCGGCGGGTCGGCGCGACGTCCGGTGGGGTTCCGGTGGCGAGCGCGGTCACCGCAGGCTGTCGGCCAGGGCGGTCGGGCCACCGGCCTCGCGGGCGGCGACCGGGTCGCCGGCCGTGGCGGCGGGCTCGTCGGCCGGGCCACCGGCGGCACGGTCGCCCTGCTCGTCGGCGGCGGTGTCGGCGGCCACGACGTACGCCGGGCGTCCCTGCACCACGGTGTAGATCCGCCCGACGTACTCACCGAGCAGGCCCAGGCAGAGCAGTTGCACCGCACCGAGGAAGAGGATCGCCACGTAGAGGGAGGGCCACCCGTCGACCGTGGCCCCGAGCGCCCAGGCGACGACGGTGAAGACCACCAGCAGACCGCAGACCGCCACCCCGACGAGCCCGAGCCAGGTGGCGAAGCGCAGCGGCGCGGCGGAGAAGCTGGTGACGCTCTGCGCGGCCAGCCCGGCCATCCGGGACAGCGGGTACTTGGTCCGCCCGGCGGCCCGCCGGTGGCGCTGGTAGGTCACCTCCCCGCTGGGGAAGCCCAGCCAGGGGACCACCAGCCGGAGCACCGGCGCGGGCTCGGGCAGTTCCCGCAGCGCCTCGACGACCGCCCGGCTGAGCAGCCGGAAGTCGCCGGCCTGCGCGGGGACCTGCTTGCCGACCAGGCGACGCATCAGCCGGTAGTAGCCGGCGGCGGTCCACCGCTTGAACGGACCGTCGGTGCTCCGGTCGACCCGGACGCCGTAGACCACGTCGAGGTCGTCGGCACGGGCGACGCGGAGCATCTCGACGATCGTCTCGGGCGGATCCTGGAGGTCGGCGTCGATGCTGACCACATGCCGGCCCCGGGCCCGGAGCACCCCGGCGACCAGGGCGGCCTGGTGTCCGCTGTTGCGTCGCAGTCGCAGCACCCGCAGCTGCGGCCAGCCGGCCCGCAGCACGGTCAGGCCGGTGGCGGTGCCGTCGTCGCTGCCGTCGTCGACCGCCACCACCTCGTACGCCTCGCCGAGGTCGTCGAGCACGGCACGGAGGCGTCCGGCCAGTGCCGGCAGCACGCTCTCCTCGTTGTACATCGGCACCACCACGGAGAGGGCGGGCTCCGGTCGCGTCACCGCACTCGCCCCCCGTTCACCCGCTCCGCCGGTGCTCGGAGCGAACGCTACCAGCCGGGACCCGGCCGCCGGGCCGAGTGCGCGCGAGCTCCCACCCGACGGCGCACACGCAGGTCAGCGGGGGCAGGTCGGGGCGCGCAGGCCGGTCACCGGCATCGGGGCGCGACCGGTCGGGCGGGCCTTGCCGGCCAGCACGGCGGCGAGCCCGACCATCGACACGCGACTCGACGACCAGGTGGCCAGCAGCGTCGGTGAGGTCGCCTTCGCCAGCACGTACGGGGTGTCCATGGCGACCGTCACGTCGGCGTCGGCGCGCAGGTCACCGGCCCCGTCGCCGTAGCCGACCAGGTGCACCACCGTGCCGCCGCTGGGCACCACCCGCACTCCGGCCGCGGTCAGCGCCTCGGTGAGCGCGGCGCGGGTCCGCTCCCGCCCGCCGGAGGCGGTGACGGTGACCGGCCCGGTGACCCTCGCGGCGGTGCACGAGCCGCGCAGCACGGTCACCGCGGCGGCTGCCAGGTCACGGGCGGCCTTGTCGTGGACGTCGTCGGTCAGGGTGGACATCTCCGGGGTGGGCCGGTCGGCCAGCCGGAACTTCAGGGTCAGCACCCGGGTGACCGCCTCGACCAGCCGGGTACGGGGCAGCGAACCGTCCCGCAGGGCGGCGAGCAGCCCGTCGTAGGCCTGGGTCACGTTGGGCGGCATGAGGATCAGGTCGTTGCCGGCGTTGAGCGCCCGCACCGCCGCCTCGCCCGGCGGGTAGCGCTTCGCGGGGGCCATGTTCATGCCGTCGGTGATCACCACGCCCTGGAACCCGAGCTGGCCGCGGAGCACGTCGGTGAGGAGCTTGCGGGAGAAGGTGCCCGGGGTGCCCGGGTCGACGGCCCGGACGTCGAGGTGGGCGGACATGACCGCCCAGGCTCCCGCGTCGATGCCGGCGGCGAACGGGGGCAGCGCCCCGGTGTCGAGGACCTTCCGGGACTGGGTGAGCACCGGCAGCTCGGCGTGCGAGTCGGCGGAGCTGTGCCCGTGCCCGGGGAAGTGCTTGAGGGTGGCCGCCACGCCTGCGCCCTGTAGTCCCCGGACCGCCCCGCCGACCTGGGCGGAGACCCGCTTCGGGTCGGCTCCGAAGGAGCGGGAGCCGATCACCGTGCTGCGGGTGGCGAGCACGTCGGCGACCGGGGCGAAGTCGAGGTTGATCCCCATGGCGGCGAGTTCGGTGCCGGCGGCCCGCCAGGCGGCCTCGGTGAGCGCCGGGTCGTCGGCGGCCCCGGCGGCGAGGGCGCTGGGCAGTTGGGTCACCCCGTCGGTGATCCGGGTGACCACGCCGTACTCCTGGTCGGTGCCGATCAGGAAGGGTGCCGTGCCGGCGGGGAGCTTGCCGGCGGCGGCGCGCAGTCCGGTGGTCAGCCCGTGGACCTGTTTCGGGTTGTCGACGTTGGTGGTCTCCTGGTTGCCCGAGGTCGGGTCGTCGGCGGAGAACCCGACCAGGATCAGCCCGCCGAGCCGGTACTTCGCGATCATCTCGGCCGGCGTGGCGACCCCGGCCAGGGCCTTGTTGCCCTGCGCCGACCCGGCGGAGACGTCCGTGGCCGAGCTGCCGTAGGCGTACGGCATGAGCACCTGGCCGACCAGGTCCTCGTCGCCGAGCGTGGCGACCAGCGCGGCGGCCCGGGCGGCGGGGTCGCCGGCCGGTGCCGGTGCGGCCGACGGGCTCGCGGCGCCCGGGGTCGCCGGGGCGGCGGGGCGTTCCGCCGTGCCCGTGCACCCGGCAGCGGTCAGGACGGCCAGCAGGACGGACGTGACGCCGACGCGTCGGAGGAGACTCGGCACGCGCCCCATCCCATCAAACTCCCTCCGCACCCACCAAATCCGTCCCACTCCCCCCGTACCTACCCCACCGGCAACCGCTGCCGGGGTGGAAGTCCGTGCCGTCACCGGCCCGGGGGACCACCCGGACCGACCCGTGCCCCGGCACCGACGCGACCGAGGTCGGCCGTCTGGAGGCGGAAGCCCCGGTGAGGGCCCGCCGGACGACGTACGCGACCGCACGGGTGGTGGGGCGGGTCAGCCGACCCGGGTGAGCAGGGTCACCGGCGCGCCGTCACCGGCGTAGCGGTACGGCTCCAGCTCGGCGTCCCAGGCGGTGCCGAGGGCCTTGTCCAGGGCGTGGGCGAGCGCCTCCGGGCCCCGGGCGGCGGCCATGAGGCTGCGCAGCCGGTCCTCGCCGAGCTGGATGTCCCCGGCCGCGCCGACCGTGGCCCGGAACAGTCCCCGTCCGGGCACGTACATGAACCGTTCGCCGTCGACGCCCGGACTGGGCTCCTCCGTCACCTCGTAACGGATCATGGGCCACTGCCGGAGGGCAGCGGCCAGTTCGGCGCCCGTACCGGGACGGCCGGTCCACCCGCACTCGGCCCGACGGGCGCCGGGCTCGACGGGCTGGGCCGTCCACTGGAGATTGACCGGCGCAGCGAGGACGCGCGCGATCGCCCACTCGACGTGCGGGCACACGGCGAGCGGGGTCGAGTGGACGTATACGACGCCACGCGTAGGCACGGTGGAACCTCCCGGAGAGCGAGGTGCGTCTTCCCCTACGACCTCGATCACCAAGTGGTACCAGGACACACATGATGACTGGTGTGGCGGATGGTGCGCCAGGGAATCGGAAAATTCGCCACCGGAATAGCCGGGCGGACACCTCCCGTCACCGGCCTGGCACACCGGCACAGCCGGATGGCGTGGTCGTGTACAGTTCACTCGGCGGTCTGTGCCGCCGTGCATCACCTCGCGGCTCGTCGCCGCAGGTGAACGCGGGCTCGCCTCCTTCCCGGGGGTCGTCCGCACCGCCCCCGGGCGTTCCGTCCTCCCGTACGTCTTGCAAGGAGTACCTCCGTGGCGAGCAACACCTCTAAGACCGCGCGCGCGTCAGTCCGGGCCGGCCAGGCTGGCCAGGGTGGCGCCCTCAGCGTGCTGGGCGAGTTCAAGTACCTCATCCCGCTCAACGGCGGCAAGCACGCCTACGTGCGGAACCTGACCAACGGCAAGACCGCGCACCTGCGCACCGACTCCGAGGCCTTCGTCGAGGAGATCCGGGTGCTGGCCGCCGCCGGCCACGCCGCCAAGATCCGGGCGGAGATCAACAACCTGAACGCCTCCCACCCGGGCGACGGCTGGGACGCGACCGAGAAGCGCCTGGTCGAGGCCGGCGTCTTCGAGGCCTGAGCCGCCCCGCACGCGACACCGAGAGCCGCCCGCCGGAGATCCGGCGGGCGGCTCTGTCGTGAACGGCATTCGCATCGGTAGATTTCCCTCGGGGCGCGAACCCGGGACGGCGATTCTTCCCGTCGGACGATTCGCGTGGTGCCATGGCGGGTAGCCGTTGGGTTACCGCCGGGTACCCCCCGCGCGGGTCGGCCGGCTGGTGGGAGGTAGTGATGCCGGAGGGGTTCGAGGTGCCGCTTCCGGACGGCGTACGGCTGCACGTGGAGACGGCCGGGCCGACCGACGCCGAGGTCACCGTGGTCATGGTGCACGGCTGGACGCTGGACGGGCGCAGCTGGCACCGGCAGCTCGACGGGATCGGTCGGCAGCTCGGCGACCGGGTGCGCGTGGTCACCTACGACGCCCGGGGGCACGGGCGGTCGAGCTGCATGGCGCTGCGCACGGCGACCCTGGCCCAGCTCGGCGACGACCTGTCGGCCGTGCTGGACCACGTCGCGCCGACCGGGCCGGTGGTGCTGGTCGGGCACTCCATGGGCGGCATGACCGTCATGGAGTACGCCCACCGCCACCCCGGGCACTTCGCCGCCCGTACGGCGGGCCTGGTCTTCGTGGCCACCACCGCCGAGGGACACACCCACACCGCGTACGGGCTCTCGCCCCGGATCGCCCGGCTGATCCGGCTGGCCGAGACCACCGGGGCCGGAGTGCTCGCCCGGTGCGGCTCGTGGCGGCCACCCCGGGCGCTGCTGCGCGCCCTGCGGCCGTCCCTGCGCTGGCTGCTCTTCGGCGACCGGTGCGACCCGACCGACATCCGGCTGGTCACCTCGGCGGTGGCGCGCGCGTCGCTCCGCTCGATCGGCGGCTTCCGGGCCTCGATCGGCACGCAGCACCGCCTGGACACCCTCGCCGAGCTGGGGGACGTGCCGGCCGCGGCGCTGGTCGGCGACCGGGACCGGCTCACCCCGCCACCGTGCGCGGAGTCGATCGCGCAGGTGCTGCCGACCACCGAGCTGACCGTCTGCCCCGGTGCCGGCCACATGCTGATGATGGAGCGCCCGGACGAGGTCACCACGGCGATCGTCACCGTACTCCGGCAGGCACTGGCCACCCCCGACGCCACCGCATCCACAGGGTCATAACGGGACTTATCACGTCGGGATCGGGATGCCCGACCGCCGGTCGAGCCACTGCCCGTACCCTCGGCCGGGTCAGGTTGGCGCGGGTCCGCGCCGTCCGCCACCGACAGCACAGGAGCCCGTGCGTGACCGACCAGAGCACCCTCGCGCAGGAGATGGCCGCCGAGCAGCGGCATCTCGACCGGGTGTACGCCCGGCTGGCCGAGCTGCGGCGGTCGGCCGCCCGGGCCGAACGCGACGGCTACCGCCTGGCCCGGGTGGGCAACTTCGGGGCGCTGGTCGAGCGGGACGCGATGGTCTTCCACGCCGCCCAGCGCCGGTACGCGCTCGACGCCGAACACGAGGGGCTGGTCTTCGGCCGGCTCGACCTGCGGGACCGTTCGGTGCTACACGTGGGACGACTCGGGGTGCGCGGCGAGAACGCCGAGACCCTGGTGGTGGACTGGCGGGCCCCCGCCGCGGCGGCGTTCTACCAGGCCACCCCGGCGCAGCCGCTGGGCGTGGTCCGCCGCCGCACCATCGGGTCCTCGGCCGAGCGGGTGACCCGCATCGAGGACGACCTGCTCGACCCGGCGGCGGCCCCGCCGGAGATGCCGGTGGTCGGCGACGGCGCGCTGCTGGCCACCCTCTCCCGGGCCACCGGGCGCGGCATGCGGGACATCGTCGCCACCATCCAGCGTGAGCAGGACGAGGCGATCCGCTCCCCCGGCTCGGGCGTCACGATCGTCTCCGGCGGACCGGGCACCGGCAAGACGGCGGTGGCCCTGCACCGGGCGGCGTACCTGCTCTACTCCGACCGCAGCCGGTACGCCGGGGGCGGCATCCTGGTGGTCGGCCCGTCGGCGGTCTTCGTCGAGTACATCGCCTCGGTGCTGCCGTCCCTCGGTGAGGAGACGGCCACCCTGCACTCCCTCGGTTCCCTCTTCCCCGGCATGTCCGCCACCCGCACCGACCCGCCGGAGGTGGCGGCGGTCAAGGGCTCGCTACGGATGCGCCGGGTGCTGGAGCGCGCGGTCCGGGACGCGGTCCCCGACGGCCCGGACGAGCTGCGCCTGCTCTACCGGGGGCAGCTGCTCCGGCTGACCCGGCCGGAGTTGGACGCGATCCGCACCCGGGCGCTGCCCCGGGGGGCCCGCCGCAACGAGGTGCGCCGGGCCGGCTTCGACGGGATCTTCGCCGCGCTCTGGGCGCAGGTCCGCCGGCTGGGCGTACCCGGCCTGCCCGAGCAGCGGGCCTTCGAGGACGAGCTGGCCGACCGGACGGAGTTCCGGGAGTTCCTCAAGGCGTGGTGGCCGCGCCTGCACCCGCGCCACGTGCTCGGGTGGCTGGCCCGGCCGGACCGGCTGCGCGCGTACGCCGGGGGGATCCTCTCCGGAGCGGAGATCCGCACGCTGACGGCGGCCTGGCGGACGCTGGACCGCGACGGGCTGACCATCGCCGACATCGCGCTCCTGGACGAGCTGGACGCGCTGCTCGGCCAGCCGGTGAAGCCGGCCCGCCGCCGGCGCGACCCGTTCCAGCTGGCCGGCGGGGTCCGCGAGCTGAGCACCTTCGGCGACCGGCAGCGCGCGCAGCGGGCGGCGGCGCGGGAACGCCCGGCCGACTACCGCGACTACGCCCACGTGGTGGTCGACGAGGCGCAGGACGTGTCGCCGATGCAGTGGCGGATGCTCGGCCGGCGGGGCCGGCTGGCGTCCTGGACGGTGGTCGGCGACCCGGCGCAGACCGCCTGGACCGGCGACCCGGAGGAGCTGGCCCGGGCCCGCGACCAGGCGCTCGGCCGGCGTAAGCGGCACGAGTTCACCCTGACCACGAACTACCGCAACTCGGCGGAGATCTTCGCGGTGGCGGCGGCCGAGATCCGCACCATCCACCCGGACCTCCCGCTGCCGACGGCGGTCCGGTCCACCGGCGTGCACCCGGTGGCGCTGACCGTGCCGATGGCGCAGCTGCCGGCGCGGACGGTCGAGGCGGTCACCGCGCTGCTGGCCCAGGTGGCCGGGACGGTGGGCGTGATCACGCCGGTGCCCCGCCGGGACGAGGTGGCCGGCTGGCTGGCCCACCTGGACTCGCCGCGCCTCCAGGTGGTGACCAGCCTCCAGGCCAAGGGCATGGAGTACGACGGGGTGGCACTGGTCGCGCCGGGTGAGATCCGGGCGGAGCCGGGTTCCGGCGTACGGACCCTCTACGTGGCGCTCTCCCGGGCCACCCAGCGGCTCACCACCATCGATCCGGTCGGCTGACCCGTCCGCCCCGCCCCGGCCGGCTGCCTCTCCAGGCGGCCGGCCGCTTCCGTTCCGGGCGGGTGACCCGCCCTTACTTGCATACATAGCGATGTGAACATACATTGGGTCCGGGCCGAACGGGGAACGGAGGGTGGGGGCGTGGGCGCAGGTCATGACCACCACGGCGGGATCGCACACGCCGCACAGCGGCACACCGGCCGCCTCTGGGCCGCGTTCGGGCTGCTCGCCGTCCTGATGGCGGTCGAGGCGGTGACCGCGCTCGGCACCGGGTCGCTGGCCCTGCTCTCCGACGCCGGCCACATGTTCACCGACGTGCTCGGCATCGGCATGGCGCTGGCGGCGATCACCGCCGCCCGACGGGCCGGCCGGGATCCGCAGCACACCTTCGGCCTCTACCGGCTGGAGGTGCTCGCCGCGCTGGCCAACGCCGTCCTCCTCTCCGGGGTCGCGGTCTACGTGCTCGTCGAGGCGGTCCGCCGGTTCGGCGACCCGCCGGAGGTGACCACCGGCCCGATGCTGGTGGTGGCGGTGCTCGGCCTGCTGGCGAACCTGGTCGCCTTCGGGCTGCTGCGCGAGGGCGCGAAGGAGAGCATCAACCTGCGCGGGGCCTACCTGGAGGTGCTGGGCGACCTGCTCGGCTCCGTCGGTGTGATCACCGCTGCGGTGGTCATCGCGCTGACCGACTGGTGGTGGGCCGACCCGCTGGTCGCGGTGGCGATCGGGGTCTTCATCCTGCCGCGCACCTGGCGGCTGGGCCGGGCGGCGCTGCGCATCCTGGTCCAGGCCGCGCCGGAGCACCTCCAGGTGGGCGCGGTGCGCGACCGGCTGGGCGCCGTCCCCGGCGTGGTCGAGGTGCACGACCTGCACCTCTGGACGCTCACCTCGGGGATGGAGGTCGTCTCGGCCCACCTGACCACGGACCCGACGGCCGAGGTCGGCACCGTGCTCGCCGCCGCGCGGACCGCGCTGCACGAGGACTTCCACATCGAGCACGCCACGCTCCAGCTCGAGCCCGGCCAGTCGCCCGGCGTCTGTGACCGGGTCGAGTGGTAATTAGGGCAAACTTAAATCTCGGCGTGTATTGTCCGCCTATGTCGGATATGCCGGTGAGGACCCCTGGGAGTGGTGTGGCCAACGCTGCCCCTGGGACACCGGCTTCGGTAGTCTCGGACCCGGTCAACGCCAGGCGGCGCCCTCCGGCGCCTGCGGTGACCGCCGCCTAATCGCCGATGACGGCGAGCCGGGGAACCACGTCCTTGGGGTGCATCCGCGTGAGCGGTAGGGATCTTCCGTCCCGAACCCGTCAGCTAACCCGGTCGGCGGCTGACGGAAGGACATGTGCATGCCAGTAGTGGCACCCGTACGACGTACCGCCGCCCGGATGGCGGCCCTGATCGCCGCGACGCTCGCCCTCGGCGTCGCGGCCACGCCGGTCGGCGTGGTCCCCGCCGCGGCGGCGCCCCCGCTGGCGGCCAAGGCCCCCGGCGACGACCCCGAGGGAGGCACCCCCGCCCTGCGCGCCCAACTCGAGGCGGCCAGCAAGGGCTGGCTCGACGCGAAGGACGCGCTCGCGAAGTCGGTCGCCCGCCAGCAGAAGATCAACGAACAGCTCACCACCATCGAGAAGGACCTGGCGGTCCGGGACCAGAAGGTCGGCGTGATCGCCGGGCTGGCGTACCGGACCGGCCGACTCGGACCGGCCTCGGCACTGCTGTCCAGCGACTCGCCGGACAACTTCATGGACCGGCTCGTCGCGCTGGACGCGGTCGCCGCCAACGAGGACCGCGAGCTACGCGGCCTGCTGACCACCCGGGAGCAGGCCAACCGGGCGAAGACGGCACTGAACCGGGAGATCACCGAGCAGCGCAAGCAGGTCTCGGTGATGGAAAAGCGCAAGCAGCAGGCCGAGCAGGCCCTGGTGGTCGCCAACCGGAAGACCGCGGCCACCCGCCCCAGCGGGGGCAGCGACTCGACCCGGTCCGCCACCGCGAAGCCGGCGCCGCGCAACCCCGACGGGTCCTGGCCACCCGAGTCGTGCAGCGTCAACGACCCGACGCCCGCCGACGGCTGCATCACCCCGCGTACGCTGCACGCGCTCAACCAGGCCAAGGCCGCCGGCTTCACCCGGTACGTCTCCTGCTACCGCCCCGGCGGTTCGGGTGAGCACCCCAAGGGGCGGGCCTGCGACTTCGCCGCACAGAAGAGCGGCTTCGGCGGCGACGCCACCGGCGGCGACAAGACGTACGGCGACAACCTGGCGGCGTACTTCAAGAACAACGCCAGCCGGCTCGGGGTGCTCTACGTCATCTGGTACCGGCAGATCTGGCTGCCCAGCAGCGGGTGGAAGTCGTACAGCGGGGCCAACGGCGATCCGTCGAGCGACCACACCAACCACGTCCACCTGTCGGTCTACTGAGCCACCCGGCGCGGCCCGTCGTCCCCCACCCGGGGGTGGCGGGCCGCGTGCCGTACCGCCCCGGCGGGACGACCCGGACACCCTCCTCCACAACCCCCTGAAGGGGTCGCATGAGCGGCCCCGGGCGGGGAACCCGGGCCGCGCGAGCGGACGAGAGGCGGGCACCCATGGACGGTCCCGACGGGTACGTGATGGTCTTCGCGCCGGCACCCGTGCTGACGGTCACCATCGACCAGCCGAGCGAGGAGACCGAACTCCACCTGCACCCGGGCGGGCAGGGGGTCTGGCAGGCCCGGATGATCATGTCGCTCGGGGTTCCCGTGGTGCTCTGCGCCAGCCTCGGTGGCGAGATCGGCCAGGTGCTGGAGCCGTTGCTGATCACCGAGGGGGTGCAGCTGAAGCGGGTGCTGCGGGACACCGCCAGCGGCGGATACGTGCACGACCGCCGCAACGGTGCCCGGCAGGAGGTCGCCGACGTCCCCGGCCATCCGCTCCGCCGGCACGAGCTGGACGAGCTGTACAACCTGGCGCTCGGTGAAGGGCTGCGCGCGCCGGTCAGCGTGCTCAGCGGGCCCGGCGAGCCGTCCCTCGTCCCGCCCGACCTCTACCGCCGGTTCGCCGCCGACCTCGGCGCGAACGGTGGCCGGGTGGTCGCCGACCTCTCCGGCGAGCACCTCGACGCGGTGCTCGCCAGCGGGTTGTTCTTCCTCAAGGTCAGCCACGAGGAGCTGCTCCGCGACGGACGGGCCCGCTCGGCGGACGAGGACGAGCTGACCCGCGCCATGTACGACCTGCACGCGGCCGGGGCCGAGACGGTGGTGGTGAGCCGGGCCGAGCAGCCGGCGTTCGCCCTGGTCGACGGGGAGGTCCTCGAGGTCGTCATGCCCCGGTTGGAGGCGGCCGACCCGCGTGGCGCGGGGGACTCGATGACCGCCGGGGTGGCCGCCGTCATCGCCCGCGACGGCGACATCCGGACCGCGATCCGCACCGGCGCGGCGGCCGGGGCGCTGAACGTCACCCGGCACGGCCTGGGCACCGGACGTCTCGACTCGATCGCCGGGCTGGTGGACCGGGTGCGGCTGGTCCCGGCGGGCAACCGCCCGCAGGAACGGACCACCCCGGAGGAACTGGCCGACCGGGCGGCCGGACGATGAGCCTGCGGGTGCTGGTCACCAACGACGACGGCGTGGCCGCGCCGGGACTGGCGCGGCTCGCCCAGGCGGCGGTCGCGCGAGGGCTGGACGTGGTGGTCGCGGCTCCGCTGGAGGAGGCGAGCGGCACCAGTGCCTCGATGACCGCGCTGGAGCGCGAGGGACACGTGGTGGTCCGGGCCCACCCGCTGCCGGAACTGCCGGACGTGCCGGTGTACGGGGTCGGCGGCTCCCCCGGCTTCATCGTCCTGATCGCCGTACACGGCGCGTTCGGACCACCGCCGACGGTGGTCCTCTCCGGCGTCAACCGGGGGGCGAACGCCGGCCGGGCGGTGCTGCACTCGGGCACGGTCGGCGCGGCGTTCACCGCCGCCGCCAACGGCTGCCGGGCGATGGCGGTCTCCCTGGACGTGCTCTCGGCCGCGGACGTCACCCCCGGCAGCGGCGGCGCGGCGGTGCACCCCGCCGTGCGGGTACGCGACACCGAACGGCACTGGTCCACGGCTGCCCGGGTGGCCCTGGACCTGCTGCCCCGGCTGACCGCCGGACCGGCGGAGAGCGTGCTCAACGTCAACGCCCCGGACCTACCGTACGAGCGGCTGCGAGGGGTGCGCCGGGCGTCCCTGGCCAGCTTCGGTCAGGTGCAGATGACGGTCGCCGAGGCCGGCCACGGGTTCGTCCGCACCTCGCTGGAGGAGCCGGGACAGGCGGTGCAGCCGGGCACCGACCTGTTCTGGCTCGCCGAGGAGTACGCCTGCGTGACCGCGATCCGGGCGGTCATCGAGGTGGCCGACGTGGACCTGTCGGGACTGAGTGGCGAGGAATGGCGACCGGCCTGAGCCACCGGCCACGGCCGGGGGCGCGACGCGGCGGGACCGGCCACGGTCCGCGGACGGGCCGGTCAGGCGCCGGGCAGCACCTCGGGCTCGGGCGCGACGGCGGCACCGGCGAAGTACGGCTCCGGCGCGCCGAAGAGGCCGAGCAGGCCGGTCACCCAGAGCTGCCGGTGGACGAACCGGCTGGGCTCGGTGACGACCAGCTTGACCCCGCTCACCTCGGCGGTCTGGAACCCGGCCACCATCGCGCTGATGCCGACCGAGTCGATGAAGGTCACCAGCCTCATGTTGAGTTCGATCCGCGTCGGGCGACTCTTGGCGAGCACCTCGACAACGGCTTCGCGCACCTCGTACGCGGTGTCGACGTCGATCTCACCGCGCGGGACGATCTCGACGACGCCACCGGTCAGGACCGACTTGACAATCGACAGGCTCACGCGAGCACCTCCACTCGCCCGTGTCCGGGCGCCTCATCAGTACGCGGGCCGCGACCGAGAGTATTCCTCCGACGGCCTCGGTCGCCACCCCCGGGGGTGAGTAATTCGCGGATCAGGAGCGACAAGTCGCCCATTTCCGACTCTCCTCCCCTCCTCGAACACCCGGTCCGGGGTTCCCACGCACCAGGACCAAGGGTAGCGGTCGCCTTTCGGGGCGGTGCGCAACCATCCGTCCGGGCGCGCCCACCAGCGGGGCCACCCGCCGACCGGCCATTGACCGACCTGCCTAGCATCAGCCCCACGGAACCGACGGCGTCGACGAAGGAGCCAAGAATGATCAAGAGACTGCTCGGACTGGCGGGTGTGGGTGCCCTGCTCGCCCTGGTGCTGGCCTGCGGCTTCGGCGGCGCGGGCGACGACGACGATGACGACGGCGACGACGACTTCGCCCGCGGCGCCGCCGTGGTGACCCTGCGCTGACCCGGGGACGCCGACAGATGTCGATCACGGCCGGGGGCAGTCCTCACCGTCGGTGATCGACATCACCGGACGGGTTTGCCCGCGCGACGGACGGGGCACGAGGTGTTCGCGTTCACCCGACCGGTACGTCACGGGCGGGTAGGCGCGAACCGCGCCGACCCGACGCCGTGGGTCCGCCGTGACGCCGGCTTCGGTACCCCGAGGAGGTAACCAGGATGATCGGATCCAACCTGCTGGAACGCCGCAGCAAACCCGAGC
Source organism: Micromonospora sagamiensis (assembly GCF_014680085.1). Lineage (NCBI taxonomy): Bacteria > Bacillati > Actinomycetota > Actinomycetes > Micromonosporales > Micromonosporaceae > Micromonospora > Micromonospora sagamiensis. The sequence goes on from NZ_AP023438.1 coordinate 1,165,111, forward strand.
GGATCGCCGACCAGGCGTGGCGGCACCTGACGTCCGCGGTCAACTCGGCCGGCGACAGCGTGCGCGACACCGCCCGGTCCGCCCGACTGAACGGTCTCACCTTCGCCGACGACGCGGGCGACCTGGTCGGCGGTGCCGCCGAGGAGGCCCGCCGCCGGGCGGTGCTCGCCTTCGACGCGCTCGCCGGACGCCGACCCGCCCTGCCCTGGGCGCTGCTCATCGGCGCCGCCCTGGCCGGTGCGGCGATCGGGTGGGCGGCCGGCTCGGCGGCGCGGGCCGTCGGCAGCCGGAGCGACCGGGACCCCGACGACATCGAGTTCGTCGACGTCGACCGCCCCAACTCGCCGGCCGGCCTGGACACCTGAGCCGGCCCGACGTCGAACCCCTGGCCACCACCGTGGTGACCAGGGGTTCGTGCTGTCTCAGATGGCGGTGATGTCGGCCGGGGCCCGCTCCGCCCGGGACAGCGCCCGCAGCACCGCCGGCTGGCCGTGCCGCCGGACGGCGAGCCGGGTGAGCAGGCCGAGCACCGGGTCGATCACCTCGGCGGGCAGCTCGGGGGTGTCGATACCGACGCTGACCGCCAGGTCGTCGCAGTGCACGGCGATCTCCAGCAGCCGGGTGACCAGGTAGTCGTCGAGGGTCAACCCCCACCCGCCCGGCGGCACGGCCACCACCCGGTCGGCCGGGGCGTCGGCCACCGCCGGGGCCACCCCGTCCAGCGTCGCCGTGACCTGCGCCAGCAGCGCCTCCGGCCCGGCCTCGGCCATCTCCGCCCCGATCCGGCGGACGAAGACGTTGACCTCGGCGTCCGGATCGGCGTGGACCCACGGCACCCGGCCGAAGTGGGTCAGCAGGTCGAGCGGCTCCCCCGGCGGGGCGGGCTGGTCGAGCACCGTCGGGACCCGGAGGACCTGCACGCCGAGGTGCGCCGCGAGTCCACCCACCCGGAGCCCGTCCAGCGCGCTCGGCTCGGCCCAGCACCGCGCGACCTCCGGATCGGCGATCAGGGCCACGGCCGTTCGGGCCGCGGTCAGGTACGCCACCCTGGTCTGATTCATCGACATCCCCCTCTGCCTCCGGGGCTGATCGTACCGGCGGACGGCCCCGGCACGCCCGCGCCGGGGCCGTCCGCCGTCGGTGGCGTCAGCGGGCGGTGCAGGTGAGCGTCGCCGGCACCCCGTTCGCCCCGGTCGAGCTGGCGAGGAAGCCGAACCCGGTGCTGGCACCGGCACCGAGCGCGCCGTTCCAGCCGAGGTCCCGGACGGAGACCGAGGCGCCGGTCTGGGTGTGCTGCCCGCCCCAGAGCTGGCTGATCTGCTGGCCGTCCGGGAACGTCCAGGCCACCGCCCAGCCGGAGATCGACGTGGTCCCGGCGTTGCGGACGGTCACCTCGCCCTGGAAACCGCCCTGCCAGGACCCGGTCACCCGGTACGTCGCCGCGCAGCCGGTGCCCGGCGGTGGGGTGGTCGGCGGGGGCGTGGTGGGCGGCGGCGTGGTCGGCGGGGGCGTGGTCGGCGGCGGGGTGCTGGTGGGCGGCGGGGTGGTCGGGTCCCCGCCGAGCCGGTCGGCGACCAGGATGCCCCGGCCGTTGGTGCCGAGGTAGACCCGGCCGTACACGCGCGGGTCACCGGTCAGCGCCTCGCCCGCGTTGCCGTACTGGTGCCGGTCGTCGTTGATCCGGACCCAGGTGGTGCCGACGTTGTCGGAGCGGAAGACGCCGTGCTGGCCGTCGACCGTGCCGAACAGGTAGAGCGCCGGGTACGTCTGCCCGGGGGCCGCCTTGCCGAAGCCGACGTTGCCGGCGGTGCCGACCCCGGCGGACTTCGTGAAGCTGGCCCCGGAGTCGGTGGAACGCCACAGGCCACCCTCACCGGCCAGCCACAGTTCACCCGCCTTGCCGGGCAACGCCTTGAACTTCACGTTGCCGGTGCTGGGCAGCCCGGTCGCGGCCGTGGCGGTGAAGCTGGCCCCGCCGTTGGTGCTGACGTAGAACCGGCCGCCGCTGAAGCCGTAGAACCTGTTCGGGTCGACCCGGTCGGACTCGACGACCGCGTTCGCCGGGATGCCGGTCGAGGCGGTCCAGGAGTTCCCGAAGCCGACCGAGTGGACGACCTGCTGGCCGGCGTCGCCCGGGGCCCAGACGAACCGGCTGCCGTCGGCCGCCGCGGCGACCGTACCGCCGCTGTTGATCCCGCCCGGCTCGCTGCCCTGGAACCAGTTCGCGCCGCCGTCGGTGGAGAAGGCGACGTGACTGTCGCCCGGACGGTCGGCGTCGGCGAAGTTGCCGGCCCGGACCAGCACCGACGGGTTGGCCTCGGCGTAGTCCAGGCTGGTGGTGCTGGTGAAGACCGGCTGGGTGAACATCTTCGCCGGTACGGCGGTCAGGTCGGTGTGCCGGAACCCACCGATGTCGCCCAGGGCGCTGACCAGCGGCGCGCCGGTCGGCGGGCTGACCAGGTCGAGGACGGCGGTCTCCTCCAGCCCCTTCACCATCGGCCGGATGGTGAACGTGCCACCGGTGTCCCACTTCGTCAGGTCGGTGCTGCCGTAGACGGTCGCGCCGGTGCCGTACAGGAAGCGGTTGGAGTCGTGCGGGTCGATCTCCACCGACTCGTTCATCCAGCCCAGCTTCGGGGTCTCCTCCGGCGGGTTCGGGTTCGCCCCGAAGTCCAGCCACGGCACGGTGCTGATGTCCATGGTGTACTTCTTGGTGCGGTTCGGGTAGCTGCTCCAGTCCCAGATCCGGCTCCACGTCGCGCCGCCGTCGGTGCTGCGCCAGAAGATCGCGTCCGGCCACCAGGAGATCTGCGTCGCCACCATCAGCGTGTTCGGCTTCTGCCGGTCGATGGTCAGGCCGGAGTAGCCGAAGTACGCGTCGGTGCTGCTCGACGGGATCGGGCTGATCCGCGTCCACGCGCCGGTGGCCCGGCTGAACTTCCAGACGTCCCCCTTGGCGCCGTCGTACGGGCCGCCGGTGTCGCTGGTGGCGATGTAGAGGTGGCCGCCGACGTGGTCCACCACCCCCTTGTGGGCGAGGTAGCCGGTGGGCTGGCCGGGAATCCGCTCCCAGGTGGCCCCGCCGTCGGTGCTCCGGTACACCGGGTTCTGCTTGTCCGCCACCCCGACGTAGATGGTCTGCGTCGCGGCGCCGGCCGTACCGGTGCTCTTGTCGAAGCTGACCCAGGTCAGGCCCTGGTTCTGGCTCTGGTAGCCGCTGGAGTCGTTGGGGTCGGCCACGTAGTTGCCGACGTTCGGGAAGTTCGTCACCCTGGCCCAGGTGACCCCGTGGTCGGTGCTGCGCCACAGGCCGTTGCCGCCCTCGGCACCGTAGTAGACGATGCTGTTCCGGTTCGGGTCGACGGCGAGCCGCTCCCCCATGCCCCGGCCGGGCATGTTGCCGCCGTTCTTGAACGGCAGCGCGGTGGCCTGCCAGGTCGCGCCCTTGTCGGTCGAGCGCAGGATCGCGCCGTTGTTCGGGTCCCAGCTGTTGGTGTACATGCCCACCGCCGCGTACAGCCGGTTGGTCTGCACCGGGTCCGTGGCGAGGCTGACCACGCCGTTCCAGCCCCACCTGTCGTTGCCGACCCAGTCGAGCAGCGGTGTCCAGGACTGGGTGGACTGTTCCCAGCGGTACGCCCCGCCGATGTCGGTGCGGGCGTAGATCAGGTTCTTCTCGGTCGGGTTGAAGACGATGCCGGGGACGAAACCGCCCCCGTCGATCCGGACGTTCTTCCAGGAGTAGGGCTCGGCCGCCGCGGCGGCGGCCGAGCCGGAGGGGGCGACGGTGACCTGGACGGCCAGCACGGCAGCTGCGGCTGCCAGCACGGACGCGGCCACGCCGGCGACACTTCTCCGCATCAGCGGGGTTCCTCTCGCAGGATACGCACCCCGGGGCAGGGCTCCGGGGCGCCCGGTGCGCCGGCCGTCGTGGGCCGTACCGGGCGGGTGACTGGTCCGGGGAGCTGCCCTGGCTCCCCCCACCGGCGCGCTGGCTCCCGCAGCCGAGGAAGGACCTCACCCTAACCGGTCCGACCCGGGTTTGGAAACGCTCCCAACTAAGTCGTCCCACCCCGGAGCAGGTCCGGTCACCCCAGGTGGTACACGAACCCGTCGCCGATCTGCTCCCGCCGGATCCCGAGCCCGTCCACCGGCCGGGACGCCGCGTCCTGCCACGGGGTGCCGGCCGCGTACCCGGGCAGCAGGACCACCGTCCGGATCCCCCGCTGCCGCAGGTACGCCACCGAACTCGCATCCGGGAAGCTGAGGCTGGCCGCCCGGGTCTCGGCCTGGCTCGCCGGGGTGAACGAGGCGAGTCCGTTGACCATCCGGGGGAACCCGTCGGTCGACCAGAGCATCACGTGCAGTTCCCGGATGCCGTCGCTGGGCAGCACCAGCAGCGGCCCCGACACCCCACGCAGCGCCGCCGGCTGCTCCGGCACCGGCACGTGCGGGGTCCGGTTCACCCCCTCCAGCAGCACCAGCGCCAGCGGTACGACCAGCACCAGCCGCCCCCAGCGGGCGAAGCGCCCACCGGCCGGCGCGTCCGGTACGGACGGCTCCGCCCCGGTCGGCGCGTCCGGCGCGGACCGGTCGGCCCGCCCGGTCGGTTCCTCTGCCCCGGGGCCGCCGCCGGACGGTTCGCGGGTGAGCGCTCCGGCGGCCAGGATGCCGAGGAGCAGGGTGCTCCAGAGCACCAACCGACCGGGGGTCCGGATGCCGTCCCAGCCCGGAGCGTGCTCGACCAGGGTGGCGTAGCCCGGATCCCCGTCGCCGAGGAACGCGGTGCCCGAGGCCAGCGCCACGCTGACCAGCACCCCGGCCAGGAGCACCAGCCGGTGCCGCAGCCGCCAGGCGGAGAGGAAGAGCCCGGAGAAGGCCAGCCCGAGCAGCACCACCCCGGGCAGCAGGGTCATCTCGCCCGGGAAACCGAGCGCCTCGCGGGCGGCGGCGTGCCGCTCACCCCAGAGCCAGTTCTCCGGCGGCGCGGTCAGGAACCCGCGCAGCGGCGGGGAGAACATCGCGATGTGCTCGACCGTGCGCCGCCCCTCCGGGTGGCGTTCCACCACCTCGAAGTAGGGGGCCGCCATCAGCAGGGCCACCCCGGCGAAGAACACTCCACCGGCCAGGTCGGCCAGGAGCAGGCCGCGCGGGAAGGGCGGCCGTGCCCGCCGCCAGGCCGACCACGCGTACCGGACCGCCGCGGCCAGGCAGACCAGCGCCAGCACGTACGCGAAGGGCAGGCCGATGCCGAAGCCCAGGCTGATCTGCCAGGCGGCGACCAGCCACCCGGCCGCCGCCCAGCCCGGGCGGACCCGCTCCGGCCGGTATCCGTGCCGCAGCGACCAGCCGTGCCCCCGGGCCAGCATGGCCAGCGACAGCGCGATGCCGCCCACGGAGAGCACGTGCAGGTGCCCGGCCTGCGCGAGCTTCCACGGGGCGTACGCGAACGCCGCCCCCGCCACCGCCGACCCGGCCCGCCCCGCCCCCACCTGCCGGGCCAGCGCGTACGCCCCGACGAACGCCAGGGCGTGCACCAGCACATAGAGCAGGTTGTACCGGACCACCGCGGCCACCGGGCCGTCCCCGACCATGCCGAACGGCGCGTACCCGAGCAGGGTGTCCGAGTACGCGTAGGTGTACGGCTCGGGGTGGAAGGTGTTCGAGTGCCAGAGGTTGCCCGGGTCGGACAGCAGGGCGTGCCCACCCCAGGCGACCTGCCAGGCCTGAAGGGTCGGGTCACCAGTGTCCTGTGGGATCGTCCCGGTGAGGTCCCGCAGCGTGGGCCAGGTCAGCACCGCCGCCAGCAGCAGCGAGCCGAGCACCACGAGGGTCCACTCGTGCCGGGCCAGCCGCCACAGCGTCCACCCGACCCGGTCCCGGACGCGGGCCGGGGTGGGTGCCGTCTCCCGTTCGGTGCTCATCGCCCGCCCTCGTCGCCGACTGTGACCCGATCGATCCAGATCGTGCCGTACCACGGCCCGACTGTCACCCCCGTCCCACCCGACCCGGGTGAGGGCGGCTCACCCTCCCCCCGGGCAGCATCGCGGCCGGCGGGCAGGGACACCACCGTGGGCAGCGTCGCCGCCGGTGGACCGAGGACACCACCGCCCGCGGAGAGGAGCCTTCCGATGGGCAGCGCGACGATCACCCGTACCGACCAGGACATCCAGGCCGACGTGCTGGACGAGCTGACCTGGGAACCACGGGTCCAGCCGCACGAGATCGGCGTGACCGTCACCGAGGGCGTGGTGACCCTCACCGGTTGGGTCGACGGCTACGCCAAGAAGTGGGCCGCCGAACGGGCCGCCCACCGGGTCGCCCGGGTGCGGGCGGTCGCCAACGACCTGACGGTGCGGCTGCCCACCTCCGCCCGGCGCACCGACCAGGAGATCGCCATCGCCGCCGTCCGGGCCCTGGAATGGGACGCCTTCGTGCCGGTGGAGGAGCTGGATGTGACCGTCGCCGACGGCTGGGTGACGCTGCGCGGCCAGGTCGAGTGGGAGTACCAGCGACGGGCCGCCGAGCGTGCGGTGGGGCGGCTCACCGGCGTGCGCGGGGTCAGTGACGGCATCGCCGTACGGCCCCGGACCACTCCCCCGGGACCGGAGGTCGCCGCCGGCATCCTGCGGGCGCTGGAGCGCGGCGTCGCCGCGGACACCGCCCGCGTCTCGGTCGACGTGTCCGGCGACACGGTCGTCCTGGACGGGGTGGTCCGGTCGACGGCGCAGCGGGAGGACGCGGAGCGGGCCGCCTGGTCCGCGCCGGGCGTGACCGAGGTGCACAACCGGCTCGTGGTGCGAACCACCCCGGCGGGGTGAACCGCCCTCACCCGGCGGGTCACCAGGCTGGAACGCGTGACCGGTCCGGTCGGCCGCGCCGACCGGCGCGAACCCCGGGCCGGGCCGACCGGGAGGAGGTGAGCGGCGCCGATGACCACGCCGCTCCAGGTCACCGTCGCCCGACTGCGGGTGCCGGTCACCGAGGCCGACCACGTCCGGGGGCCGGTGGACGCGCCGGTGACCCTCGTCGAGTACGCCGACTTCCAGTGCCGCCACTGCGGCGCGGCGTACCGGAACCTGCGCGACGTGCTACGCCAGCGCGGCGACCTGGTCCGGCTCGTCCACCGGCACTTCCCGATCGCCAACATCCACCCGTACGCGGAGCACGCGGCACAGGTCGCCGAGGCGGTCGGCCGGCGCGGCCGGTTCTGGGAGATGCACGACTGGTTGTACGAGCACCAGGACCAGCTCGACCCGGTGCACCTGACGGTCGGCGTCGAGCAGCTCGGCGTCTCCCCCGACGAGGTGAGCGTCGAGGTGGAGCAGCGGGTGCACGCCGACCGGGTCCGGCGGGACTTCGTCGGCGGGATCCACAGCGGGGTGACCGGCGTGCCGACCCTGTTCGTCAACGGCGTCTGCCACGAGGGCGGGTACGCCGTCGCGGACCTGCTCGCCGCCGTCGACCAGGTGGCCGAGGACTGACGTCCCGGCCCGTCCGCACCCGTGCCCCGTCCACGCCCGCCGTGTGCAGGCCGTGTGCAGGGGACCCCTGCTACCACCTGGTGACTGCAGGGGACCCCTGCTCCTCAGAAAACGACTGCAGGGGACCCCTGCTACCACCTACCACCCGAGCGATCAGATCAGGTGGAGTTCGCGGGCCCGGCGAACCGCCTCCCGGCGTCGGGTGGCGTCGAGCTTGCGATAGATGTTGCGGACGTGCGTCTTGACGGTGTTCACCGACAGGCACAGCTCGCTGGCTATCTCCACATTGGACAGGATGCTCTGGAGATACCGCAGAATGGTCAGTTCCCGCTCGGTCAGCGGCTCGTCCAGTCCCCGCTCGGGTTCCCCGCCGCCCCGCACCGGCTCGCCGGCACCGGCCGGTTCACCGTCGCGGAGCAGGTCGGCGACGAACGGCCAGTGCGCGGTGCCGGAGTCCAGATGCTCGGCGAGCAGGTCTCGCACCCCGGGCACGGCCCGGGTGAGCACCCGTCGGTGCCCGTCCTGCGCGGCCAGTTCCAGCACCCGTTCCACCACCCGGCCGGCCCGGCGGGGGTCGCCGCCGTGCCGGGCGAGCAGGGCGTCGAGCAGGCCGGCGTCGAGACGTACCGGCACCGGCCACCGGTCGGCGTCCGACGTGTCCCACCGGGGCAGGGCGCGGCCGGCCGCCGCCGGGTCACCGGCGTACAGCTCGACCCGGGCACGCGCCACGGCCAGCTCCGGACCGGGCGGCGCCGGACCGGCGGCGGCGTCCAGCAGCTCCCGGGCCGCCGCCGGGCCGCCGCGTGCCGCGCAGTGGTCGGCCTCGGCGGCGAGCAGCCGGTCGGCCAGCGCACCGGCGCGGGCGCGGTCGGCCAGCCGGTGACGTGCCCCGGCCAGGGTGCGCTGCGCGGTCGCCGGGTCACGTCCGAGCTGCGCCCGGCAGAACGCGGCCACCGCCGCCACCGTCGGGTCGTAGCCGGGGCCGTCGGCCCGGGCCAGGTGCACCTCGGCCTCGCCGGGCCGGTCGCGGTGGAGCGCCACCACCGCCAGGGCCAGGTACGCGTGGCTGCGGTCGGCCGGGGTGATAGGTCCGCCGAGCGTCTCCCGGGCATCCTGCTCCGCCTCGCGGAGCCGACCGTGCCAGGCTGCCGCCAGGGCGGCCCGGCTGCGACAGAGCAGCTCGGTGCCGGCCCGTCCCGCCTGCCGGGCCTCGGCGGCCAGCCGGGCGAAGGCGGCCCCGGCCCCGGGCAGGTCCCCCTCGGTCAGGTCGGCGAGCGCGTCGGCGGTGCCGGCGACCAGGTGCCCGTCGGCCCGGTCACCGGCACCGGAGCGGGGGTCGTCGGCGGGGCCGGCCGGCGAGCCGGTCAGCGCGCGCAGCCGGGCGGCGGCACCGCGTACCCCGGCGGGGTCACCGGCCAGGCGGGCCAGGGCGACCTCCACCGCGGCGACCAGCCACCGGAGGCGGTCGCGGCGCGGTGCGGGCAGGTCACGGGCGGCGGCGACCGCACCGCGCAGGTGGTCGGCGGCGGCGGAGGGATCGGCGGACCGGGCCTGGTCGACGGCCAGGGCCAGGGCCAGTTCCGGGTCCCGGCCGACCCGGTCGGCCGGCGGGGCGGCCGGCGGTGGTCCGGCCGGTTCCGGGTCGTACGGGACCAGCTCCGGCCAGCCGACGAGCACCAGCTCGGTGGCGCGGTCCCAGTCGCCGGCGGCGAGCGCGTGCCGCAGCGCCTCCCCCGACCGGCCATGCCCGGCGTACCAGCCGGCGGCCCGGGAGTGCAGTCCGCGCAGCTGCCCGTCGGAAGACAGGTCGGCGCGGAGCAGGTCGGCCAGGAGCGGTTGGCAGCGGTACCAGCCAGGGCGCAACCCGTCGGGGCGCAGGAACCCGGTGGACCGGGCGAGGCCGGCGAGGCGGCCGTCGTCGGCGGCCGGCCCGGCCAGCGCGGCGGCCAGGTCGCCGCAGACCGTCCCGGTCACGGCGAGCCGGCGCAGCAGGTCGACGTCGTCGCACGACAGCTCGGCGAGGACCTCGTCGCGCAGGTAACCGGCGACGTCCGGCTGGTCCCCGCCGAAGCCGGTGACCACGGCGGCCGGGTCGGCGGCGGCCCGGGCGGCCAGCGCGGCGAAGCACACCCCGGCCGGCCAGCCGCCGGTGCGCTCCCGCAGCGTCGGCACGGAGGCGGGGGGCACCACCACCCCGTGCGTGGCCAGCAGGTCGGCGACCTCGTCGGTGGTGAAGGCCAGCTCGTCGGCGTCGATCTCGGTCAGCTCCCCGCGCAGCCGCCACCGGTGCAGCGGCAGCGCGGGGTCGCTGCGCGCCGCGACCAGCAGACGCAGCCGCTGCCCGGCGTGCCGGAGCAGGAACTCCAGCCCGGCCAGGGCCGCCGGTTCGGTCACCCGGTGCAGGTCGTCCAGGATGAGGACGACCGGCCGGTCCCGGCCGGCGAGGGCGGCGGCGAGGTGGTCGGGTCGGTCGGCCGGCAGGTCCGCCGCATCCAGCGCGGCGGCCAGGTACGACCAGAGCCGCGCGGCGGTGTCGCCGGTCTCCACGGAGACCCAGGCCGGCACCGCCCCGGCGGCCCGCGCCCAGGCGGCGAGCAGGGTGGTCTTACCCCAGCCGGCGGGTGCCCGGACCAGGGTGACCGGTCCGTCGGTTCCGGAGTCCAGCCGGCGCAGCAGCCGGGGGCGGAGCACCACCGGCTCCGGCGACGGCGGTGCGGTCAGCCGGGACGCCAGCAGTGGCACGGGCGGACACACCCCGCTCGACTCCTCCGGCATCGGTCGGCCTCCCCCATGGTCCCCGGTCGCGGCCGCCGGTTACCCGGCCACACGCCGTTCACCCCTTCCGGGGGAACCTGCTTCACCCGCTCCGTCCGCAGGGTGCGGGGAGGGAACCCCGGGCCGCGCCGCGACGCCGGGACGGACGACGAAGGCGGGTGACGACCGTGGTACGCGCGAGGCGCCCGGTGCCGGCCGGACGGTGGCAGGTGGCACGCGGAAGACGCCCCGTGCCGGCCGGACGGTGGCAGGTGGTGACCGTGGGCCGTCCGGCGGACGAGGTGCTGCCCGGCGGTCGGCTGCCGGAGCCGCTGGCCCGGCTCGGCGACGGCGTGCAGGTGCGGGTGCGCCCCGCCCCCGGTGACCAGGGCACCGAGCTGGCCGTCCGCGCCCCGGACGGCCGCTTCGCGGGGCTGGCCGCGCACCTGGTCGGCGACGACCCGGACCAGGTGCTCCGGGCCGCACTGCGCGAGGTGCGCCAGCTCGCCGAGACCGGCGAACCGCTCCGCCCGGACCGTCCCCGCGTCGAGCGGTTCCCGGGGCGCGGCAGCCGCTGGTCGGGAGGGCGGGCGATGCCCGGATGAGGGCGCTGTGCTGGCAGGGCGACCGCCTTGCCGTCGCCGAGGTCCCCGACCCGGAGCTGCGCAACGGGCACGACGCCATCGTGCGGGTCCGGCGCAGCGCCGCCTGCGGCACCGACCTGCACCTGATCGACGGCGGCGGGCTGGCCCCCGGGGACGTGCTCGGGCACGAGTTCCTCGGCGAGGTGGTGGAGGTTGGGCCACGGGTACGCCGGCACCGGGTCGGCGACCGGGTGGTGGTCGCCTCCGTGGTGGCCTGCGGCCGGTGCCGGTACTGCCGGCAGGGGCGGCACTCCTGCTGCGACAACGGCAGCGTCGACCCGGTCGCCGGCGAGCTGGCCTGGGGGCAGGCGCCGGCCGGCTGCTACGGCCACCCGTCGGCCGATGGCGGCTTCCCCGGCAGCCACGCCGAGTACGTGCGGGTGCCGTACGCCGACGTCGGGGCGTTCACCGTGCCGGACGGCGTACCCGACGAACGGGCGGTGTTCGCCTCGGACGCCGCACCGGCCGGCTGGACCGGAGTGGACGTCGGCGGGGTGCGCCCGGGGGACGTCGTCGCGGTCTGGGGTGCCGGCGCGGTCGGGCAGCTGGTGGCCCGCGCGGCGGTGCTGCGGGGCGCGGCGCGGGTCGTCGTGATCGACCGGTACGACGAGCGGCTACGCATGGTCGAACGGCACACCGGCGCGGAGACGGTGCACTACCACCGCGCCGACGTCACCGCCGAGCTGCGCGAACGCAGCGGCGGGCGGGGCCCGGACGTGTGCGTCGAGGCGGCCGGCGCGGTGGACGGCTCCCGTTCCCTGGCCGAGCGGCTGCGCCGCGCTCCCCGGACCCCGTTGGCGCTGCGGGAGGCCGTGCACGCCTGCCGCAAGGGCGGCACCGTGGTCGTCCTGGGCGACGTCACCGGCTTCGTGGACACCTTCCCGGTCGGCGCGGTGGTGCAGAAGGAGCTGACCGTACGCGGGGCACGCCCGCACGGCCCCCGGCACATCCCGGAGCTGCTGGACCGGATGGCCCGGGACGAGCTGCGCACCGAGCACCTCGCCACGCACCGGTTCCCGCTGGCGGAGGGGGCGGCGGGGTACGCCCTGTTCCGCGAGCGGGCGGACGGCTGCGTCCGGGTGGTGTTCACGCCCGGGTGACCCTCCCCCGGGCTGAGGTGGTTGCAGGGGTCCCCTGCTACACAGAATGCGGTAACAGGGGACCCCTGCTACCACGCGACCCGACCCTCGCCCGGGTGGGAGACTCGTCGGGTGCCCGACGACCGCCCGTACGACCTCGTCCTGTTCGGCGCGACCGGTTTCACCGGCGCGCTGACCGCCACCTACCTGGCCCGCACCGCCCCGGCCGGGCTCCGCTGGGCGCTGGCCGGGCGGAACCCGGAGAAGCTGGCCGGGGTACGCGACCGGCTCGCCGCCGTCGACCCGGCGCTGGCCGGGCTACCGCTGCTGACCGCCGACGTGACCGATCCGGAGTCGCTGCGCGCGGTGGCGGAGAGCAGCCGGGTGGTGGTCACCACCGTCGGCCCGTACCTGCGGTACGGGGAGCCGCTGGTCGCCGCCTGCGCCCGCGCCGGCACCGACTACGTGGACATCACCGGTGAGCCGGAGTTCGTCGACCTGATGTACCTGCGGCACCACGCCGAGGCGGTGCGGACCGGGGCCCGACTGGTGCACACCTGCGGCTTCGACTCGATCCCGTACGACCTGGGGGTCTGGTTCACCCTCAAACACCTGCCGACGGACGGGCCGGTCGGCGTGGACGGGTTCGTCCGGGCCGGTGGCCGGTTCTCGGCCGGGACGTACCACTCGGCGCTGACCGCGTTCGAGCGGTCGACGCAGATGAGCCGCACGGCGCGCCAGCGCCGGGCCGCCGAGCCCCGGCCGGCGGGACGCCGGGTGCGGGCCGTACCGGGGCGGCTCGGTCGCCGCGCGGAGCTGGGCTTCTGGGCGGTGCCGCTGCCGACCATCGACCCGCAGGTGGTCCGCCGCTCGGCGGCGGCCCGGCCGGAGTACGGCCCGGACTTCACCTACCGGCACTTCGCGGCGGTGCGGCGGCTGCCCACGGTGCTGGCCGGGGCGGTCGGCCTCGGTGCCGTGACGGGGCTGGTGAAGCTGCCGCCCACCCGGCGGTGGCTGCACGGCCGGCTCGCCTCCGGGCAGGGGCCGACGCCCGAGCAGCGGGCGAGATCCTGGTTCCGGGTGCGGTTCGTGGGCACCGGTGGCGGCCAGCGGGTGGTCACCGAGGTCGCCGGCGGCGACCCCGGTTACGACGAGACCGCCAAGATGCTCGCCGAGTCGGCGCTCTGCCTGGCGTACGACGACCTGCCGGCCACCGCCGGGCAGGTGACCCCGGTGACCGCGATGGGGGACGCGCTGCTGGAGCGACTGGTCCGGGCCGGAATCACCTTCCGGGTCGTCGACCCGGCCGCACCGGGTGGGGCCGGCGGGACGGTTTGACCCTCGACAAGGTCGAGGGACCAGCATCGGTACCCGTGGAGAGGGAACTGCTCAGCATCGGCGAGCTGGCCCGGGCCAGCGGCCTGACGGTGAGCGCGCTGCGCTTCTACGACCGGGGCCGGGTGTTGACCCCGGCGTGGGTGGACGCGCACACCGGGTATCGCTGGTACACCGTCGACCAGGTGCGGACGGCCCGGCTGGTGGCCGGGCTGCGCCGGGTGGGGATGCCGTTGGCCGGCATCACCGCCGCCGTCGCGGCCGCCGAACCGGCGGTGGTGCACAGGCTGCTCGACGCGCACCTGCGCAGGCTGGAGGACGGGCTCGCCGACGCCCGCCGTGAACTCTCCCGGATCCGTGCCCTGCTCGATCACGAGGAGACCGTCATGACCACCCGACTCACCCTGCCCCGCACCGCCCTGGCTGCCGCGTTCGACGCGGTCCGCTTCGCCGTGGGCAACGATCCGCAGCTGCCGCAGCTCGCCACCGTCCTGCTGGACGTGGGGCCGGACACGCTGACCCTGGTCGCCACCGACCGGTTCCGGTTGGCGGTGGCCGGCGCGTCCGCCGCCGTCACCGGCCCGCCGGTGCGGGTGCCGGTGCCGGTCGACGTCGCCGACCGGGTACGCGAGCTGCTCGCCGCCGCCGGAGCCGGGGAGGCGTCGTTGACCGTGGACGCCGAGGGGATCACCGTCGGCGTCGGCGACCAGCGGATCACCGGCCGGGCCGTGGACGTCGACTACCCCGACCATCGGCGACTGCTGCGCGACCGGGTGTCCGCCGCGCCGGCCCGCCGGGCCACGGTGGACGTGCCCGCGCTGCGGGCCACGCTGGGCGGTGCGCCGACCGTCCTGCGCGAGCACGACGGCATCCGGTACGAGGTGACCGTGCTGAGCGTGGACGACCGGGGCGGCCTGCGCGTGGTCGGCGACGACGCTCCGACCGGGGACGACCTGCGGATCGGGGTGAACCGGGAGTTCCTGCTCGACGCCCTGGACGCGGCAGGCCGGGGGCAGCTCGTGCTGGAGTTGGACGGGCCGATCAGCCCGCTGGCCGTGCGCCGCCCGGACGACGAGCTGACCTACTCGCTGCTGATGCCGATCCGGCTCTGACGCCCGTGACGGCCGGGCCGGACCGCCCCCGGCCCGGCCGTCGTGGGGCCACCCGCTCTCAGGATGCCGGGTTGACCTGGAGGAAGCCGGTGACGCACATCCGCTTGACCAGACGCGTCTGCGGCGGGGTGAGGCGTGCGGCGATCTCGCCGTACTTGACCGGTCCGGCGGCCAGCAGGGTCCACAGCTCGTCCACCCCGTCCCGGTGGGGGTCGGCGTCGATGGTGGGACCGTGGGGGTCGTCGGTGGAGTGGATCCGCCGGCACGGGACGGTGTCGCGCAGCGGTGACGGTGACGCGGTGGCGTTGGTGAGGGGGTTGCGCCAGTAGTCCGTCATCCCGTCCACGATCGCGGGTGGCAGCTGGACGTTCGCGGGCGGATTGGTCGCCTTGAAGCCCGGCGCCGCGAACGTGACGCTGTCGCGGATGGCGGCGGTGGGGGCCAGCGCGATGACCGCGTCGTCGGTGAGCTGCGCCGGTTCGGCCAGGGCGGTCGCCGCCAGGTACGGGCCCGCCGCGTCCAGGTCCTCGACCTTCCGGCTGCCGTGCGTCATGACCTCCAGCAACGCCGGCTGGAAGGCGGTGTTGAGCAACGCGTCGAAGGTCTGCTCGCGGATGCCGAGGTCGGCACCGGTGCCGCGGGTGTTCCAGTAGACGCTGCCCGGATTGTTCTTCGCGATGGCGTGGTACCACTGGTCGATCATCAGCGCGAACGTCTCGGCGGTGCCGTGCCACTTGGTGTTGTAGTCCTGCCACAGGTGGCGCTGGTCGGTCTCGTCGAGGCTGCCGTCGACGGTCTTGCGGATCAGGAGCGCGGCGGAGGCCGCCTGGGTCAGGGCCACCGCGACACCGGAGGAGAAGAGCGGGTCGACGAAGAACGCGGCGTCGCCCACGAGCAGGTGCCGCTCGTCGTAGTCGGCGAACTCCTCGCTGACGCGCGAGTAGTTGGTGGCGGTCAGCATGCCGTCGGCGACCGGGACGGCCTCGCCGATCAGGTCCTTCAGGTACGGCACCTGACGCACCGTCTCCAGGAAGGTCTTCTGGTCGGTGAAGTCGCGGCCCGGCTCCCGGAGCACGGCCGGGTTCGTCACGATGCCGATCGAGTGGGTCAGGACCCGCCGCCCGTCGATGATCTTCGGCACCGGGATGTACCAGCACCAGCCGTCGCGGAAGGCGAAGCAGCCGATCGGGGAGAGGTTGTCCGCGGTGAAGATGTTCCAGTCGGCGGCGAGGTTCTGGGTCTGGCCACAGTTCGTGAAGTGCTGCCAGATCGCGATGTTCTTGAAGTTGGAGAGCCAGCCGCGCCTGTTACGGGCCGCCGAGACGCTGCTCTGCCGCCCCGACGCGTCCACGAAGTACCCGGCGCGCACCGCCCGACCACCGTCCAGCCGCACCAGCCCCCCGTGCCCGTCCGGCTCGTACGCCGTCACCGCCACGCCCTGGAAGACGTCCACGCCCACGTCCGCGGCGTGGTCCAGCAGGATGTGGTCGAACTCCGCCCGGTTGACGTGCATCGTCCACCGCAGCACGCCGTCCCGCTCGAACAGCACCTGGTCGAACAGGGCGACGCTGGGCCGCTCCGGATCCCAGGCGAAGATGCCGCCGAACTTCTTCACCCAGCACGGGCTGGCGAGGACCTTGGCCAGCGCTCCGCTCTCCTGCAACGCGGGAACGACGGGATGGGCGAAGGACTCACCGATGTGCTCACGGGGGAAGACCTCCTTGTCGAAGATCGCAATCCGCAGGTCGGTGCGTTGGGCGAGCAGGGCGCCGAGGGTGGACCCGGCCGGGCCACCGCCCATGATCACGACGTCGTAGTACTCCCGCACGTGTCTGACCTCTCGTTCGTTGGTACACGGGATGAGCCGGGCATCGCGGAGCCGGACAGCGAGGGATGTGGAAGAGCGGCCGACCTGGCGGGCGGACACGGCTGCCCCGTGATCGACAGTTCGACGAGCCTCAATGGTAAGGATTATTCACTTTACGTGTCGATCCGATTCCGGACTGTGGGCGCGACGGCGCCACTCGCGCACGTCCGGCGACCACGGGAAATCGTTGCAAGCCCTCCACAGTGGACGCGGCCAGCAGTGATACACGCCAATGCGTTGACAGTCACTGCAAAGCGCTCGTAACCTTTCAGCAAGTTTCAGCTGCTACTGCAAGAAGGCAGCACCGAGGCTGTCCCTGGCGCGTCCCCACCCCCGTCCCCACCCCCGTCAGGAGTTGAGATGCTTCGACGTCGACGCGGCTCCGCACTGCTGGCCGTGGGCCTGCTCGCCGGCCTGCTCGCACCCGTCACCGTGGCGGCTCCCCCGGCCGCCGCGGCCCCCTCCGGCACCAAGAAGGTCATCGCCAACCTGTTCGAGTGGAACTGGCCCTCGGTGGCCAACGAGTGCACCACCGTGCTCGGCCCCAAGGGCTACGGCTACGTCCAGGTCTCGCCCCCGCAGGAGCACGTGCGGGGCAACCAGTGGTGGCTGGCCTACCAGCCGGTCAGCTACCGCATCGAGTCCCGCAAGGGCACCCGCGCGCAGTTCCAGTCCATGGTGAACACCTGTCACGCCGCCGGCGTGAAGGTGATCGTGGACGCGGTGGTCAACCACATGTCCGGCCAGGACGCCGGCGGCACCGGATGGGCCGGCTCGTCGTACCAGCACTACGACTACCCGGGCATCTACCAGTCGCAGGACTTCCACCACTGCGGGCGCAACGGCAACGACGACATCGCCAACTACGGCGACCGGTACGAGGTGCAGAACTGCGAGCTGGTCAACCTCGCCGACCTGAGGACCGAGTCGGACTACGTCCGGACGAGGATCGCCGGGTACCTCAACGACCTGCTCTCCCTCGGTGTGGACGGCTTCCGGATGGACGCCAGCAAGCACATGCCGGCCGCCGACATCGCCGCGATCAAGGGCAAGCTCTCCCGCTCGGCGTACATCGTGCAGGAGGTCATCTACGGCGCGGGTGAGCCGATTCAGCCCGGCGAGTACACCGGCAACGGCGACGTGCACGAGTTCCGCTACGGCAAGGACCTGGCCCGGGTGTTCCGCTCCGAGCGGCTGGCGTACCTGCGGAACTTCGGCGAGGGCTGGGGGCACCTGCCCGGCGGCGTGGCGTCGGTCTTCGTGGACAACCACGACACCCAGCGGGACGTCGGCGGCGTGCTGACGTACAAGGACCGGGGCATCTACGCGCTGGCCAACGCCTTCATGCTGGCCTGGCCGTACGGGTCGCCGTCGGTGATGTCCAGCTACACCTTCACCGACCGCGACGCCGGGCCGCCCTCGGACGGCAGCAACAAGACCCTGAACACCACCTGCTACTCCGGCTGGGAGTGCGAGCACCGCTGGCCGGTCATCGCCAACATGGTCGGCTTCCGCAACGCCACCGAGGGCGCCGGCGTCTCCAACTGGTGGGACAACGGCTACCAGCACATCGCGTTCAGCCGGACCGGTAAGGGCTTCATCACCATCAACGACGAGGACTTCGCGGTCAACGGCCGCTCCTACCAGACCGGCCTGCCCGCCGGCCGGTACTGCGACGTCATCCACGGCACCCTGAGCAACGGCTCGTGCAGCGGCCCGGTGGTCACCGTCGACTCCGGCGGCTGGTTCGCCGCGAACGTCGCGGCCCACGACGCGATCGCCATCCACGTGGGCGCCCGCCTGTCGTAGCGCCACCGGCTCGCGGATCACCGTCATCCCAGGATCCCCTCCCCGGCAGCCCTGCGGGGAGGGGATCCCACCTCTGACCAACCGGTGTCGTCCGCCGCCGGCATGTTCCGCGCCCGGTGGGGTATCCGTCCGCCCATGAGGGCGAGTTTCCGGCTCGGCCGGGTCGCCGGCGTGCCCGTCGGCGTCAACTGGAGCGTCCTGGTCATCTTCGCGCTGATCGCCTGGGGGTTGGCCGCGCGACAGTTTCCGCGCGCCTACCCGGGGGAGCCGCTCTGGGCGTACGTGCTCGCCGGGCTCGCCGCGGCGGTGGTCTTCTTCGCCGGCCTGCTCGCCCACGAGGTCGCCCACGCGGTGGTGGCCCGCCGCAACGGCCTGGGGGTCGAGGGCATCACGCTCTGGCTGTTCGGCGGGGTCTCCGAACTGAAGGGCGAAGCGCCGAATCCGGGCGCGGAGCTGCGCATCGCCGGCATCGGACCGCTGGTCAGCCTGATCATCGGTGTCCTCTTCGGCGGGGCCGCCGTCGCGCTCGCCCTCGCCGGGCAGCGAGGGCTGGCGGTCGGCGCGCTCTCCTGGCTGGCCGGGATCAACCTCCTGCTCGCCATCTTCAACGTGCTGCCGGCCGCCCCACTCGACGGCGGACGGCTGCTGCGGGCCGCGGTGTGGAAGGCCACCGGGGACCGGACCCGCGCCTCGGTGGTGGCGGCCCGCGCCGGTTGGGTGCTGGGCGTGCTGCTGATCGGGCTGGGCCTCTGGCAGTTCCTGGTCGGGGCCGGCATCGGCGGGCTCTGGCTGGTGCTGATCGGCTGGTTCCTGATCGGGGCCGCGAGCATGGAGGAACGGCAGGCCCGGGTCGGCTCGGCGCTGCGCGGCGTACGGGTCGCCGACGTGATGACCCCGCAACCGCAGACCGCCTCGGCGGAGATGACCGTCGGCGACTTCGTCGACCACTACCTCTTCGCGTACCGGCACTCGGCGCTGCCGCTGACCGAGGACGGGCAACCGGTCGGCCTGGTCACCCTGGACCGGGTCCGGCACGTCGCGGCCGATCGGCGCGGCGCGACCACCCTCGCCGAGGTGGCCTGCCGCGCCGACGAGCTGGTGCTGGCCCGGCCGGAGGAACAGTTGACCGACCTGCTCCCCCGGCTGAGCGAGTGCGCCGACGGCCGGGCGCTGGTGGTGGTCGACGGGCGACTGGTCGGGATCGTCTCCCCCAGCGACATCAGCCGGGCGGTGCAGCGCAGCAGCATGCGCGAGCAGCTCGCCGTCCAGCGGTGACACCGCCCGCCGGGCCGGGACGGGGCGGTCAGCCGGGCCGGGACGGTCAGCCGGGCGGGGCGGTCAGCCGGTGCCGGTGGGGCGGTCAGCCGGGCCGGGACGGGGCGGTCAGCCGGTGCGGGTGGGGCGGCGGGAGGGGTGGCGGTCCAGCCACCACTGCGCGGCCAGCAGCGGAAGCGTCCAGCCGAGCCAGGCGGTCGCCCCCGCGACCATCCAGCTCATCAGCTTCTCGTCACCGTGGAAGGTGGTCTCCAGTTGCGGGTGCAGCAGCAGGAAGAAGACCACGCCCCAGATCCGGTTCGTGATTATCGACACGGTCAGCGCGAAGCTCCGGACCATCCACCGGCGGTGGTCGGCGAACCGGCGCTGCCGGGCCCGCCGCCAGCCGACCATCGTGCAGATCAGCCAGAGGGGGGCCAGCACCACACCGCTGACCCGCGCCACCGGCCCGAACGGGGTCACCGCGCCGAGGTAGAAACCGATCACCCCGGCGGGGAGCACCCCGGCGAAGACGTAGATCCGGCCGATCCGGCGGTGGGCGGCCGGGAAGCGCTGCCGGAACCACGGCCACACCTGGAACCAGCAGGTCAGCGTGGCGACCGAGGCGAAGAGGACGTGCGCGACCAGCAGCGGGTGGTAGAGGGGCACCCCCTCCGGCGGCGTGATCCGCGACTGCTCCGGGTCGAGGCTCAGGTACGGGGGCAGGGAGAAGGCCACGAACAGCACCAGCACCACCCCCAGGGGCGCCATCCAGGGGCGACGCCACCACCGGCGGGCCGGCTCCGGACGGGTTCCGGTGGCCGGGGTGCGTCTGCTCCGTCCTGGACCGGGGTCCGGTCCGGACGGCGTCGGGACGGCGGGCGGGGCGGTCTGCGTCGTACCGGTCTCGGCCACGGCGGGCTCCTCGTCGACAGGGAACGGTGTGCTGCCGTCGAGGGTGTCCGTCCACGCTGACCGGACGCGCACCGGACGCTGACCGGAAGCGCTGTCGCCGGTCAGCGCGGCGCACACCGGGACGGCCGCTGCCCGACGGACGGGTCGCACGTGGTGGGTCAGGTGCGGATCAGCTCCCGCAGGGCGGCGCGGCCCTCGGTGTGACTGAGCGCGGCACCCCGGGCAAAGGCGGCGACGTAGCCGGCCTCGCCGAGCGCCGCCCGCGCCCCGCCGACCACCACGGCCACGTCCCGGCAGGCGGTCACCCGCAGGCCGCGTACCGCCGTGGCCACCCCGAGCAGCCACGCCGCCCGCTCGGCTGCCCCCTCCGCCAGCAGCACCCCGGCCAGCCCCTCGGCCGCGTCGGCGATGGTCGCCCCGTTGTGCCGGCGGAGGGCCGCGTCGAGCGCCTCCCGGTGCCGGCGGCGGGCCTCGGCGGGCTCGTCCCCGGCCTGCGCCACCCGGCCCAGCGCGGTCAACGCGGCGACCCGGATCGCGGCGTCCGTCCATCCCTCCGAGACCCGGGCCAGCGCCTCCGCCTGCCGGCGGCGCGCCTCCGCCAGGTCACCGGTCAATCGGGCCACCTCGCCGAGGCCCCAGGTGACCTGCGCCGCCGTCGTCGACATGCCGCCACGGCGGGCGAGATCGGCGGCCCGCTCGTACTCGGCCCGGGCGGCGTCGGCGTCACCGGCCCGCAGCAGTCGCTCGGCCCGCCGGCAGTGCAGGTCCGCCACCTCCTCGTAGGCGTCGAGTTGCCGGACCAGCTCCAAAGCCTCATCACGCAGGGCGAGGCCCTCGTCGTCCGCGCCGCGCCAGGCGGCGATGGTCGCCAGCCCGTCCAGCGCCTGCGACACGCCCCACCGGTCGCCCACCGACCGGAACCCGGCCAGCGCCTGCCGTAGCTCCGACTCGGCCGTGTCGACGATGCCCTGGAACAGGGCGAGGAAGCCGTTGCCGAAGTGGCCGAGCGCCTGCGACCACGGGTCCGCGCCGATCAGCCGCCTGCGCCGGGGCAGTTCCGCGCCGGGCGGTCCGGCGAACTGCGCCCAGAGGACGTTGAGGAACGGCTGCCGGGGCGGGTGGTCCATCGCGTCCATCAGGGCGGTCGCCCGTCGTACGTGGTCGGACAGCCCGGCACCGGCACCACCGGACACGGCGTACACCACGCAGATCACGTACTCCTCGGCCAGCCCGTCGGGAGGTTCCGCGCCGACCGCGCGCAGCAGCCGCTCCGCCAGCGGCGCGATCTCGCCGCGCAGGCCACGCAGGTACCAGTAGGCGCTCAGCGCGCCGACCAGCCGCATCGCCAGCGGCAGGTCGGCGGTGACCGCCCAGCGCAGGGCGGCGTCCAGGTTACGGTGTTCGGCGCGGAGCCGGTGCAGCCAGTCGACCTGCTCCTCCCGGCGCAGGTAGCCGTCCGCCGTCGCGGCCAGGCGGAGGAAGTACGCGGCGTGCGCCCGACGGAGGAGATCGTCTTCGCCGGCCTCGACGAGCCGCTCGGCACCGAAACTCCGCACCGTCTCCAGCATCCGGTACCGGCCGGCGGTGTGTTCGAGCAGCGACCGGTCCACCAACGCGGCGAGCAGTTCGGCGGTGTCCGGCCCGCGCCGGGTGGTTGCAGGGGGCCCTTCCTCCTCAAAAAGCGGTAGCAGGGGACCCCTGCTACCACCGCAGACCTGCTCGGCCGCGGAGACCGTCGCCCCGCCCGCGAAGACGGTCAGCCGGCGCAGGAGTCGCCGTTCCGCGTCGTTGAGCAGGTCCCAGCTCCAGCGGACCACGGCGTGCAGCGTCTGGTGCCGGGGCGCGGCGGTCCGGTCACCCCGGGAGAGCAGCCGGAAGCGGTCGTCCAGCCGGGACGCCACCTCGGCCAGCGGCAGGGCGCGTACCCGTACCGCCGCCAGCTCGATCGCCAGGGGCAGGCCGTCCAGCGCGGCGCAGATACGCCGTACCGTGTCGACGGTGCCGCTGTCGAGGACGAAGTCCGGACGTACCGCGGCGGCCCGGTCGGCGAAGAGGCGCAACGCCGGGGCGGTGACGGCGGTCCCGACCGGCGCCTCCCGGTTCGGCACGGGCAGCGGGGCCAGCGGGCAGAGCAGTTCCCCGGTGAGGCCGAGCGGCTCCCTGCTGGTGGCCAGGACCCGCAGGTCGGGGCAGGCGGCGAGGAGACGGCGTACGACCGGCGCGGCGTCGCCGACGACGTGCTCGCAGTTGTCGAGCACGAGCAGCATCCGCCGGTCCGACAGCGCGGTGACCAGGCGGGCCAGCGCCGGATCGGCGCCGCCGGAGGGCACACCGACGGCGGACGACCCGCCGGCACCGGACAGGCCGCCGACCGGGCCGGCAGCGGGTGGGCCGGCAGTAGGGCGGCCGGCGTCGGGTGGGCCGGAGATCGGGGCACGGTTCACGCCGGGCAGGCCGAGCCCGGACTCGCGCAGGCCCAACGCGTCGAGCAGGACGGGCGCGACCCGCGCGCCGGACGGCAGCGGAGCGAGATCGACGAAGCAGGTTTCACCGGTACGCCGGCCGGCCGCCGCGACCGCGAGCCGGGTCTTGCCGACCCCACCCGGTCCGGTGACGGTGACCAACCGCCCGGCGTCGAGCAGTCCCGCCACCCGGGCCAGTTCGTCCTCCCGGCCGACGAAGCTGCTCAGCTGCGCGGGAAGCCGGGCCGGCGGCGGGGACACCCGGTCGTCGCGCTCGTCGCGCAGCACCGCCAGGTGCACCGCGGCCAGCTCGGCGGAGGGTTCGACGCCGAGTTCCCCGGCGAGCGTACGGCGTAGGTCGGCGTAGACCCGCAGCGCCTCGGCGGACCGGCCGGTGGCGTGCAGCGCCCGCATGAGCTGCCCACGGGGGCGTTCCCGCAGCGGGTGGCGGGCGACCACCTCGCCCAGTGCGACGATCGGTGCGTCGGGGTTCCCGGCGGCGAGGGCCGCCTCGGCGTACTCCTCCACGATGCCCAGCCGCAGCTCGGTCAGGCGGGTGACCTGTGCGGTGGCGAACGGCGCGGCGGCCACGTCGGTGAGTGGCTCCCCCCGCCAGAGCGTGAGCGCCTCGCCGAGCAGGGCGACCGCCCGCGCCGGGGCTCCGGCGGCGAGGTCCTGGCGTCCGGCCCGGCCGAGCCGGACGACCCGGTGCACGTCCACGTCCTCCGGGTCGACGGCGAGCCGGTACCCGGTCGGGTGCGCCTCGACCAGCGGCCCGGTCCCGGCGGCGCGCAGCGCCCGACGCAGCCGGGACACCTGGGACTGGAGCGCGTTCGCCGCGCCGACCGGCGGGTGTTCGCCGTGCAGCCCGTCGATCAGGCGGTCGGTGGTGACCACCCGGTCGGCGTCGAGCAGGAGCAGGGCGAGCAGGGCCCGCAGCTGCCGCCCGCCCAGGGGCACGGACGTCCCGTCGACGGTACGCGCCTCGACCGGGCCCAGGATGCCGAAGAACACGGCCCCGATTCTGGCGTACCCGGTCCCGGACGGCGGCGACGTCGTACGGCCTCAGCGCGGGAGGTAGCGCTCCAGCAGGTCGTTGCGGAACTTGCCGGTCGGGTCGGCGGCGACGGTCGCGGCGACCGCGTCGGCGAACCGGGGATAGGCGGCGGCCACCGCCGTCGGGGTGAGCCCGAAGACCTTCCCCCAGTGCGGACGGGGCGCGAACGTGGCCAGCCGCTCCTCGACGGCTGCCACCACCGGGGCGACCGCCCCGGCGTCGGCGATCCAGGTGAAGTGGATCGAGCACGTGTCCCGGTCGTACTGCGGGCTCAGCCAGAGCCGGTCGGCGGCGACCGTCCGCAGCTCGCAGATCTGCAACACCGACGCGATCCGGTCGCGGACGCCGTCCAGCGCGGCCAGTGCCTCGACCGCCGCCGCCCTCGGCACGTGGTACTCCGACTGCAACTCCGCGCCACTGCTCGGGGTGAAGCCGGGCCGGAAGTGCGGCAGCCGCTCGTACCAGGGTCCGGGCACCCCGAGTTGCACGGTGCAGGGGTCGGCGGACATGCCCGGCACCGGATGCCGGGGCGTGTCGGCCGCCGTCGCGCCGAGCCACCGGGCCGGTGGCGGCTCCTGGTCAACCAGCTGTTTGCGCCACACCTGGTCGAACCCGGGCCCCCGCCAGCTGGTGAAGAGGCTGACGCTGTACGCCGAGGCGAACGCCTCGTCCATCGCCTCACGGGGCAGGTCCAGGTGGACGTACTGGCGCATCTCGAAAGCCGGCACCAACGCCAGGGTGAGCCGGGTGACCACCCCGAACGCGCCGAGACCGACCACCAGGGCGGCGAAACGTCCGTCGGAGGAGTCCACCCGGACCAGGTCACCGTCGGCGGTGACCAGTTCCACCGCGACGACCGACGTGGCCAGGTTGCCGTTGCGCACGCCGGAGCCGTGGGTGGCGGTGGCGACCGCCCCGGCGACCGAGATGTGCGGCAGGGAGGCCAGGTTCGCGCAGGCGTACCCCTGCTCGTGCAGGCGCGTCGCGACCTCGCCGTAGCGGAGGCCGGCCGCCACCGTCGCGGTGCCCGCGGCCGGGTCGACCTCGACGGTGGGCGGCAGGCCGTCCACCGCGACCAGGTCGCCGCTGGTGTCGGCGAGGCGGTTGAAGGAGTGCCGGCTGCCGACCGCCCGGACCCGCCGGCTCGCCGCCACCAGATCGCGCAGCTCGTCGACCGAGGTGGGCCGGTGCCGGCGGGCCGCCGACCAGGTGACGTTGCCGGCCCAGTTCCGCGGGGGCACCCCGGTGTCCGGTGTGCCGCGCCCGTCCGCTGCCATGACCTCTCCCCTCGGTCGCCGGCGTGCCCGGACCGCCGCTGCCGGCGTGCGTGCCCGGAGCCGCGACCGCCGCTGCCGGCGGCACCGGTGGTTGCCGCTGCCGTCGGCGTCGACGCCGGGTCGGCCACCGCGGCAGCCGGCTCAGACGTGCGGCATGACCTCGGCGGCGACCAGGTCCAGGTGGTCGAGGTCGGCCAGATCCAGCGCCTGGAGGTAGATCCGCTGGCTGCCGACGGTCGCGTACCGGCCGATCTTGTCGACGATCTCGGCGGGCGAGCCGGCGAGTCCGTTCTCGCGCAGCTCGTCCGGGTCCCGGCCGATCGCCTCGGCCCGCCGCCGGACCTCCGCGTCGTTCCGGCCGCAGCACAGCACCAGCGCGTTGGACCAGCACAGCTCCGCCGGGTCCCGGCCGATCGCCGCGCAGGCGTCGCGGACCCGGCCGAACTGCGCGGCGGTGTCGTCGACCGCGACGAACGGCAGGTTGAACTCGTCGGCGAAGCGGGCGGCGAGCCGGGGCGTACGCTTCGCACCCATCCCGCCGAGCAGGACCGGTGGCCGGGGCGACTGCACCGGCTTCGGCAGTGCCGGGGAACCGGTGAGGGTGTAGTACTTCCCGGAGAAGTCGAAGGTCTCCCCTGCCGGCGTCTGCCACAGGCCGGTGATGACGGCGAGCTGCTCCTCGAGCCGGTCGAACCGCTCGGCGAGCGGCGGGAACGGGATGCCGTACGCCTGGTGCTCCGCCTCGAACCAGCCGGTGCCGACGCCGAACTCGACCCGGCCGCCACTCATCGCGTCCACCTGGGCCACCGTGATGGCGAGCGGGCCGGGAAGCCGGAAGGTGGCGGCGGTCATCAGTGTGCCGAGACGGATCCGGCTGGTCTCCCGGGCCAGTCCGGCCAGGGTCGTCCAGGCGTCGGTGGGGCCGGGTTCCCCGCTGACCCCGCCCATCCTCAGGTAGTGGTCGGAGCGGAAGAAGGCAGCGTAACCGGCGTCCTCCGCGCAGCGCGCCACGGCGAGCAGCTGGTCGTAGCTGGCCCCCTGCTGGGGTTCGGTGAAGACGCGCAGTTCCATGGACCCGAGCATAGGGAACCGGCGGGCACACCGAACGGGGTCCCGGTGGGCGGGCGCCGGGCCGCGCCCGCCCACCGGTGTCACGACGACGCTCTCGCTGGCTGGAACGTCCGCAGTCGCAGGCTGTTGGAGACCACGAAGACCGAGGAGAGCGCCATCGCGGCACCGGCGATCATCGGGTTGAGCATGCCCACCATGGCCAGCGGCAGGGCGCAGAGGTTGTAGGCGAACGCCCAGAACAGGTTGCCCCTGATCACCCGAAGGGTGCCCCGGGAGAGGTGCAGGGCGTCCACCACCGCGAGCAGGTCCTCCCGGACCAGGGTCAGGTCCGACGCCTCGATGGCCACGTCGGTGCCGCTGCCCATCGCGATCCCCAGGTCGGCCTGGGCCAGCGCCGCCGCGTCGTTGACCCCGTCGCCGACCATGGCGACCGTCCGCCCTTCGGCCTGCAACTCCTTGATGATCTGCACCTTCTCGGCGGGCAGCACGTCGGCGATGACGTCGGCGATGCCGACCTCGGCGGCCACCGCCCGGGCCACCTTCTCGTTGTCCCCGGTGAGCAGCACCGGCACCAGGCGCAGGGCCTTCAGCTCGGCGACCGCCCGGACGCTGGTCTCCCGGACGGTGTCGGCCACCACGAAGACACCCCGGACGGCGCCCGCCCAACCGACCAGCACGGCGGTGCGACCGGCCGCCTCGGCCGCCTGTCGGGCCTCGTCGAGCGCGGGCGGGATCTCCAGCCCGGCCTCGGTGAGCAGCCGGGACCGCCCGACCAGGGTCGGCCGGTCGGCGACCGTGCCCCGGACGCCGAGCCCGGGAAGGTCGGCGAAGTCGGTGACCGGCAGCAGCAGCGCCGGGTCGCCGGCCCCGGCCACGATCGCCCGGGCCACCGGGTGGTCGGAGGCGGACTCCAGCGACGCGGCGACCCGCAGCACCTCGTCCCGTTCGGCGTCGGCGACGACCACGTCCAGCAGGCTCATCCGGCCGGTGGTGACGGTGCCGGTCTTGTCCAGCACGACGGTGTCCACCTGACGGCTGTTCTCCAGGATCTGCGGTCCCTTGATCAGCACCCCCAGCTGGGCACCCCGGTTAGTCCCGACCAGCAGGGCGGTGGGCGTGGCCAGGCCGAGCGCGCACGGACAGGCGATGATCAGAACGGCCACGGCGAAGGCGAAGGACGGCGAGCCCATCCCGGTGCCCAGCCAGAAGCCCAGCGTCCCGACGGCCAGCCCGATCACCACCGGTACGAACACCCCGGCCACCTGATCGGCCAGCCGCTGCACCGGCGCCTTGCCCGACTGCGCCTCCTCGACGAGCTTGGCCATCTGCGCGAGCTGCGTCTCGGCACCGACCCGGGTGGCGCGGACCACGAGCCGTCCGCTGCGGTTGACCGTCGCCCCGGCGACCTCGTCGCCCGGTGCGACCTCCACCGGTACGGACTCCCCGGTGAGCATCGACACGTCGACGGTGCCGTTGCCCTCCTCGACCACCCCGTCGGTGGCGATCTTCTCGCCGGGCCGGACCACGAACCGGTGCCCCACCACCACCCGGTCGATGGGCAGCCGGACCTCCGCCCCGTTCTGCAGGACGGACGCCTCCTTCGCGCCCATCTGGAGCAGGGCACGCAGCGCGTCCCCGGCGCGACGCTTCGCCCGGGCCTCGAAGTAGCGGCCGCTGAGGATGAACATGGTGACCCCGGCGGCGACCTCCAGGTAGATGCTGGCCGCCCCGTCGGTCTGCGACACGCTGAGTGAGAACTCGTGCCGCATGCCCGGCGTGCCCGCGGTGCCGAGGAACAGCGCCCAGACCGACCAGCCGAACGCGGCCAGCGTCCCGAGCGAGACCAGGGTGTCCATGCTGGCCGCGCCGTGGCGCAGGTTGACGAAGGCCGCGCGGTGCATCGGCCAGCCGCCGTAGACCACCACCGGGGCGGCCAGGGTCAGTGACAGCCACTGCCAGTAGGTGAACTGCCAGGCCGGCACCATGGCCAGCGCGATCACCGGTACGGAGAGCGCGATCGAGACCAGCAGCCGCTTCCGCAGGTCGTCCAGTGGATCCGCCGGTGCGACGCCGCGTTCCACCTCCTCCGGCGGGGGCGGCACCTCGGCGGTGTAGCCGGCCTTCACCACGGTGGCGATGAGGTCCGCCGGGGTGAGGTCGTCGGGGAACGCCACGCTGGCCTTCTCCGTCGCGTAGTTGACCGTGGCGTGGACCCCGGGCAGCCGGTTGAGCTTCTTCTCGATCCGGCTCGCGCACGCCGCGCAGGTCATGCCACCGATGACGAGGTCGATCCGGTTGGTCGCGGGGGACACCTCGGGAGGCGTGGCGACGCTCATCACGCCACCTCCCCCGGTTGCCCGGCGGTAGCCACGGCGACCTGCCCGGTGGACATCATCATGTCGTGGCCCTCACCGCTCTCCGCCGGTGAACTGATCGGACCGATGAGCCGGCCGATGATCAGCATCACCGAAAAGATCACGAGCAGGACGAGCAGGTAGGTGCCGAGTCGCCAGATCGCGTTCATGACAGATCCTTTCCGGGAGAGCCCGACACGGTGGCGACCACCCTCGGATATGGACGGCACATCATGTTCCACACTCCAGCCCAGCGGGCTCCGGTGGCCGGGGCGTAACGCCCCCGCCACATCCGGCCGATCCCGACGACACGGCACCCCCGACCCATTACCGTTACATTCCTAACTGATAATCCGCAGCTCGGATCCGGTCTCGGCGTCACGTACGCCGATCGCGCTGACGGGGCAGACCTCCGCCGCCGCGACGACCAACGGATCGCCCTCCGGAACCACCTTCTCCACCGGCTCCGACCATCCGTCCACCAGCCGGAAGCGGTCGGGCGCGGTGGCCAGACACACCCCGGAGCCGATGCACGAGGAACCGACCTCCACCTTCCACTGTCGCGCAGTCATCGCCGGCCCTCCTACCACTCGACCGGCAGGGCCGAGGGGCAACGGGCGATCAGACCGGGCTTCCACGGCACCTCGTCCGCGGGCACGGCCAACCGGAGCTGCGGAAAACGCTCGATGAGGCCCTCCAGGACGAGTTGGAGTTCCAGTCTCGCGATCGACGCACCGAGGCAGTGGTGCGCCCCGTGCCCGAACCCCAGGTGGGGATTGTGCGACCGGGTCAGGTCGATCTCCTCCGGATTGTCGAAGATCCTCTCGTCACGGTCCGCCGAAGCCCGCTGGAAGACCACGGTCTCACCGGCGCGAATGGTGACCCCGGCGATCTCGACGTCCTCGATCGCCACCCGGGGGAAACTGCCCACCGAGCGGAGCGGGATGACCCGCAACATCTCCTCGATGGTGCTGTGCACCAGGCGCGGGTCGTCGCGCAGTTGGGCCCAGAGTTCGGGCTGGGCCAACAGCAGGTAGAGCACGTTCGCGATCATGCTGAGCGACGTCTCGTGGCCCGCCATCAGGATGCCGATGCCGGTCCGCAGCATCTCCGTCTCGCTGAGCCGGTCCTTCTGCTCGAACGCCTCGAGCAGGGTCGTGACGAGGTCCTCCCGGGGCTCCCGTCGGCGCTGCTCGGCGAGCTCGCCCAGGTACGCCTCCAACTCGTTGCGCGACCGCTCGATCTCCTCCGGCGGCGCCCCGCTGGTGGCGACGAAGATGTCCGAGAATTGCCGGAACCGGTCCCGGTCTTCGTACGAGATGCCGAAGAGTTCGCAGATCATCGTCACCGGCACCGGAACGGCGAGGTATTCGACCGCGTCGACCGGGGCACCGTGCTTCGCCATCGCGTCGAGCTGCTCGTGCACCACCTCTTTGATGCGCGGCGCGAGGGCGTCGATCCGACGTTTGGTGAAGGCACCGGCGACGACCCGCCTGATCCGGGTGTGCTCGGGCGGATCCATCGAGAGCAGGTTCCCCTTGCGCAGGGGCAACGGGGTCACCCGGGCGGTGTCCGGTTCGGTGGCCCGCAGCGAGCTGAATCGGCGGTCGGCGAGGAACTGCTTCAACTCGGTGTAGCCCGTGATCAACCACGCCTCGCCCCCGTAGGGCATGCGGACGCGGGTGATCGGTTCGGTACGGCGCAGCTCCGCGTATCGGGGGTGGAGATCGAGCTTGTTAACCGGCCCGAAAGGGTAGGTGGGCGCTTCGGTGGTGTGGTCAGCCGTCATCGTGCCCCTCTAGCAGCAATCAGCGGGGTCGGCCCGCGCCGACCCCGGCGGGAACGAGGACGAACATGGATTGCCGGTGGCCGGTCAACGTCGACACGGTCGAGTGACACGGCCTTGCGCCGACGTGCATCCGCGCGTCCCCAGGTACCGCAGCAATCTACCAGCAACATCGATGAACATCCCAGGGTAAAGACCGTGACAGCGAGATTGCCGACATGCCATTCCAATCATCACGGACTATTTGTTGGCTCGATGTGAGCACGGCCTTTGACCCAATCTGCCGGCGTTTCGGCCGCCTTTGTTCGACCATCTTCGGGCATGCTCGATACGCCCGCGACAGGACGGGCGTGACGACCCCGACGGGTTTTCGGCGTTACATCTGACTCACCCGCGACGCGTCCGACGGCTTGCAGCTCCAGTGACAGGACCGGGCCGGGCAGACACACAGCGGACGGGTGTTCAGCAGTGCCCGGCCGGTGTCGGCGTCCGTGTCGATCCGGCCGTCGACCCCGAAGACCGTCCGGAGGATCTCGGGGGTGATCGTGCTCTCCGCCGCGCCGGTCGCCACGACCCGCCCCTCCTGGAGCACGACGACCGAATCCGCGTAGGTCGCGGCGAGGTCGAGGCTGTGCAGCGCGGCCACCGTGGTCACCCCGAGACCCCGGACCAGCTCCATCAACTCCAGCTGGTGACGGATGTCGAGGTGGTTGGTCGGCTCGTCGAGCACCAGCAGCCGCGGTTCCTGTGCCAGGGCGCGGGCGAGGAGGACCCGTTGCCGTTCCCCTCCGGACAGCTGCCCGACCCGGCGGTGCGCCAGGTCCACCAACCCGGTCTGCTCGAGAGCCTCCTCCACCACCTGACGGTCCACGGCGCGGAAGCGGTCGAACGTACCCAGGTGCGGCGAGCGCCCCAGGCAGACGGTCTCGAAGACGGTGAACTCGAAACCGGAGTGCTGCTCCTGGGCCAGCACGCCGGTGTGCCGGGCCGCCTCCGCCGCGGTCATCTTCCAGACGTCACGGCCACCGATCAGCACCGTCCCGGCGTCGGGGCGGTAGGCCCGGTAGACCGTGCGCAGCAGGGAACTCTTGCCACTGCCGTTCGGCCCCACGAGCGCGGTGAAGTCACCCGCCCGGGTCGACAGGCTCACCTCGCTGAGGATCTTCCGGCCACCCCGCGTCACCGACACCCCGTCGACGGACAGGTCCATCACATCTCCTCTCCGGCCAGGCCCCGGGCCCGCATGACCAGCAGGAAGAACGGCACGCCCAGGAACGCGGTGAGGATGCCGATCGGCAGCTCCGTCGGCGAGATCAGCATCCGGGCGGCGACGTCGGACCAGATGAGGAACAGCGCCCCCAGCGTGACGGTCACCGGCAGCATCCGCTGGTGGTCGGCCCCGACGAGCATGCGGGCCAGGTGCGGCACGATCAGGCCGACGAACCCGATCCCGCCGGAGACGGCGACCACCGTGCCGGTCAGGAGCGTGACCAGGATCAGCAGCTGACGCCGCAGGACGGTGGCGGAGACCCCGAGGGCCGCGCACGCCTCCTCGCCGAGCACGAGGACGTTCAGCCGCCGGCTCACCAGCATCAGCAACGCCGTGCCGACCAGGACCACCACGGCGGGGACCGCCAGCGACTCCCAGCGCGCTCCGGAGAGGCCGCCGAGCAACCAGAAGATGATCTGCTGCTGGACCGCCGCGCTGTCCGAGCGGGTCAGCAGAAAGGAGGTCACCCCACCGAGCAGGTGCGCGCACGCCACCCCCACGAGCACCAGCCGCAGGGGCAGCAGCCGGCCGTGCTGCCGCGCCAGGGTCAGCACCACGGCCATGGCGGCGGCCGCGCCGAGAAAGGCCGCCGTGGGCAGCGTCAGGGCACCCAGCACGGCCAGGCCGGTGGTCAGCACGACCACCGCACCGACCGACGCGCCGGAGGACAACCCGAGAAGGTACGGATCGGCGATCGGGTTGCGCACCACGCTCTGCACCACCGCGCCGGAGAGCGCGAGCCCGGCGCCGACCACGGCACCGAGCAGCACCCGGGGGAACCGGATCCGCCACACGATCAGATCCGAGGTCGACGCGCTGTCCCCGCCGCCGGTCAGGTGGTGCAGAAGGATCCGGCCCACCTCGTCGGCCGGCACCCGGACCGGCCCGATGCCGGTGGCCGCGACCAGCGACACCAGCAGCATGGCGAACAGTCCACCGAGCACCACGGCGTACGGGACGCGTTCCGGACGCCGGCCGATCCGCCGCTTCGCCTCCCTGCCGGGGGCGGCGGGCGCCTCCGCGACCGTCACGGCCGCCCCGTCCACAGCCCGGCCGCGAGTTGCTCCAGGCCGTCCAGGTTGAGCGGGGTCGGGAAGGAGACCAGGAACTGTGAGGTGCCGACGACCCGGCCCTGCCGGACCGCGCTCGTGTTGGCCAGCAGCGGGTTCGCCTTCACCTGCCGCAGCAGTTCCTCACCCTTCACCTTGGCGAACGGATAGTCACTGATCACCCAGATGACCTGCGGGTCCCGCTTGAGGACCTCCTCGGGTGAGACGTCCGCGTGCATCGACGTCACGTCGGTGAAGGCGTTCTGGCCGCCGGCCGCCTCGATCAGGGCGTGGGCGATCGTCACCGTGCCGGAGGTCTTCAACGGCTGCCCGGCCACCGGGTTGTCCTGGAGGATCAGCACCCGCGGTCGGTCCGAGCGCCGTTTCGCGGCCACGGCCTGTTCCCGGGCGCGCAGTTCCCCGACGACCTGCTCGGCCCGCGCCTCCACCTGGAACACCTGGCCGAGGCGGGTGAGGAAGTCGTACGTCGAGGCGAGGCTCGCCGGGGCGCCCTTCTTCTCGTCACCCAGGCAGGCGGCCAGGCCCTTGGCCCTCATCGTCTCCAGGTCGGCGTCGCTCGGGCTGCCGGGCGCCTGGCCGAAGCTGGAGAAACCGGTCAGCACGAGGTCGGGATTGGCGGCGGCCACCACCTCCGTGGTCGCCACGTTCCGCCCGAGCACGGGGAGCTTCTCCAGCTCACCACGGAAGGGCTGCTGGTCGGAGCCGAACGGGGCGGGGTAACCCGTTCCCACGATCCGGTCGGCCAGTCCCAGTCTCGCCATGGCCTGGGCGGCGTAGCCGTCCAGCGTGACCACCCGGCGCGGCGACGCGGGCACGGTCACGTCCCTGCCCTGACAGTCCTTGATGGTCACCGTGCCGGTCGCGCTGTTGCCGCTGTCCGGGCCGGTGCCACCGCAGCCGGCCAGCACCACCACGCCGCTCACCATGACGGCCAGCCAGGAGGCGGTCCTCGGAAACCGGTGCCGCCGGTCGGCACCGGATGGCCGAGACCGACGCGCCCGTCCCACGCGATGGAAAGGACAGGCTGTCCGCGCAGCTCGGGCGGCCCGCCTCCCCGCCAACATCTCAGTCATGTTCCGTTAGTCGCGCTCCGTACCCGGGAAGTTCCCGACGGTTGTGCGATCAGCATCGGACATACCGGTCCCGCCGCAGGTGGCGGGGACATTCAAGAATCTCGTGATCCACGTGAACCAAATCCGGTAGCGGAGCGACTACCTTCAGACACAAGCGCCCCGACGACCGCGTGGATGGAGCAGGAACGTGACGCAGAGCCGGGAGATCACACCTCCGCCGAACGGACCAGCCGAACCGCGTCAACGCAACAGTTGGGCGGTCGTGCTCACCGCGGGTCTGATCTCCTTCCTCGTGATGTTGGAGATCAACGTCGTACACGTCGCGCTCCCCGTCATCCAGCAGGAACTCGGGACCACCCAGGGCGTGACCCAGTGGGTCGCGGTCGGCTACCTCCTGCCGGCGGTGATCCTGGTCCTGCCCTGTGGACGCTGGCTCGACCAGATCGACCGCCGGGCGGCGTACGCCTTCGCGGTCGGCGGTTTCGGGCTCACCAGCCTCGCCGCCGGTGCCGCCCCGGGGATCGAGGCCCTGATCACCGCCCGGGTCCTGCAGGGCGTCTTCGCCTCGATGATCTTCGCCATGGCCCCCGCCCTGGCCGCCCTCGCGGTACGCGCCGACGCGCACGGCCGGGCGATGAGCGTCATCGCCACCATGGGGCCGCTCGGCGCGATCACCGGCCCGTCGCTCGGCGGGTTCCTGCTCGACACGATCGGCTGGCGTGCGGCCTTCCTGGTGGTCGTGCCCGTCTGCGCCGTGGTACTGCCGATCGGCCTACGGACGATTCCCGCCACCGACAAGGCGTTCCGGCTGCCGGACCGGGAGTGGCTGCTCGCCGCCGGGCTGATCGCCGTGTCGGTCGGCGCCGTCCTGGGCGGCATCTCGCTGGCGCCGACCCGGGGCGCGGCCTGGGTGCTGCTGTCGCTGCTCGCTGTGCCGGCCCTCGTGCTCTGGCACCGGCTCGGCACCAACCGGCCCGTGCTGGACCTGCTCCGGACGCGGGAGATCTCGGTGGCGACGCTCGCGATCGTCACCGGTTCGCTGGGGTACGCGATGCTGGCGTTCATCGTGCCGTTCTTCCTGCTCCAGGTGCTCGGCACGAGCGCTGCCGTCGCCGGCCTGACGGTGCTGGCGTACCCGCTGGCGATGGCGGTGTTCGCACCGGTCGGCGGCACCCTGGCGGACCGCTGGGCACCCGGGCCGGTGGCGCTCGTCGGGGCGCTCCTGGTGGCGGCCTCCGTGCTGCTGGTCCAGCCGCTCGACAGCGACTGGACCCCGGCGGACCTGGCATGGCGGTTGGCGGTGGGTGGGGCCGGCACCGCCCTGTTCGGCGGGCCCGCCCAGGCCATGGCGATGCGGGCCGCCCCGCGTGCCCTCGCCGCCACCGCGGCGGGTGCTCTCCAGTCCGGGCGGATGCTCGGCTTCACCCTCGGCCCGGCCGCCGCGACGGCCGTCTGGGCCGCCTCCGACCACTCGGTAGCCGGCATGCGGAACGCCCTGACGACCGCGCTCGTCATCGCCACGCTCACCGCCGTCGTCCTCGCCGTGGGCCTGTGGCTGGCGGCCCGCCGTACCCGGCCCGCCGTGGCGCCCGCCGTGGCCAACCCGATCGAGGTGATGCCCGAGAAGGCGCTCGACTGACACCGCCCGGCACCTGTTTCCACCGTGGAAGGACACATCTCAATGGACGTGATCGGGGTCGGCTTCGGCCGGACTGGCACCCTCTCCCTACAGGCAGCCCTCGTGCAGCTCGGCTTCGACCCGTGCTACCACTTCAGCACGCTCTTCGAGGAGCCGGATCATGCCAAGTACTGGCTGGCCGCGGCGGAGAACGACGTCAGTTCCCTCCGGACGGCACTCGACGGTTACCGCGCGAGCGTGGAGTGGCCGGGGACCGCCTTCTGGCGTGAACTGATGCAGGAGTACCCACACGCCAAGATCATCCTGACCACCCGGGACTCCGCAGCCTGGTACGAGTCGATGGAGAAGACCATCCTGAACGTGCTGCGGCGGGGCGAGGGGAGCACCGCGTTGGCGACCCACTTCCCGGACCGGCCCGCGGAACCACTCGTCCAGACCGCCACCCTCGTCGGGCACCGGGTCATCGTGCCGCGCTGCTTCGACGGCCGGATCGACGACCGCGACCACATCATCGCCTGCTACGAACGGCACAACGAGGCGGTCCGTCGGGAGGTCCCGGCCGACCGCCTCCTCGAGTACCGCGCGGGCCAGGGCTGGGAGCCACTCTGCCGCTTCCTCGGCGTCGAGGTGCCGGACAGTCCGTACCCGCATCTCAACGAACGACCGAGCGACCTGCGCGGTCCCGGCCGCTGACCGTCCGGGCCGGACGGCGGGAAGCCGGCGGCGGGTCCGACGGATCCGCGCCGGCCGCGCCGTCCGGCATCCGGCGGAGCGGTGGACGATCACCCGCCGCCGGCCTGCCGCCGGTTCCGCCCCGGCGACCGGTCCGCCGGTTCGGCCCCGAAAGCCCGGGGGACGCACCGCCACTGCGTCCACGGCCGATCGCCGCCCGTTCCCGGCGGCGACCGGAGGGTCTCCGGGGACAGGGGAACCCCGCCCCGCCGGTCACCCTCGGCTCCGGGTCACCCGAACCGGCGTGAGCGTCCCTGGGCTGCCGAACCCCCGACCATGACGGGCGACCCCCGGCCGGCGGGACGGGACACACCCCGGGCAGGCGCCCGCGTCGGCCACCCTGACAGCGGAACACCGCCCACCGCGTCCGCCGGCGCGACCGTACCGTGATCACCAGGGGCCGCTCCGGTCGGAGCCGGCGGCGTCCCCGCGCAGCCACGGAATGTCCCTCGACCCGGGCGCGAGCCGCGCTCGACGCGTCCACCCGAGACTGGGCACCGTCCGGCACCGGACGACTCGACCGGGCTTCCTGTCGGCCCCGGCCGGTCGGTCCACACCGAGGGCCAACTGGACGCCGCAGGCCGGCCGCCGGCTGCCGCCTGTGACGCCCCTGCCCCGCCACGGAGCCCCGAGCACGTCTCCCCGTGTCCCGGAGGCCGTCCCACAGACGCCTGACGGTGATGATGGCGAGATTTCCCGACACTGCCCGCATCTCTTTACATATTCACATATTTCATTTTATATCGGGCAGTCGTTGATGACCTACAAAAGGTTCCCGCACACATCTTCCGCCATAGGAACATCGGACACTACAGACTCCGCCCTCCGGCGCGACAGACACAATCGCGCACGGCCCGCGCCGAGTCATCGCCGGTGGACGACAAAAAACGCGTGCAAAATGCGGCAAAGACGGCGCGCTGGGCGCAACGTTGCCGAATGAACATTCACCTCAAGCCCTCGTGTGAAGATTCCGTCACCTCGATCAAGGTCATTAAGTGAGTGATTAACTCGTGATGGAGCGTTACATTCCCTGGGGGACGGCTCCGCCCGACAGATGATCCGTCGGTTCGGTTGGAGTCCACCTAATAGATAGACTTGCGCCGATATCAGAGGAGATCGGATGCACAAAATCAAGCGGCGGACGTCGTGCAGCCACGGCCTCCGGTCGAGGCGTCGCCCGCCGCACGGGGGCAGCACTTCGAACGGATGGGACGCCACCACGGCGACGACAGGAACGGGGCTTTCCGCGGTCGTGACCGCGCTCGCACATCCGACCGGTCCGACGCGGCGACACCCCTTCCGGCGCGCGGACGGGCAGGCCGAAGCAGCAACAACGCCGCAGGTCAGGGTGCGTGATCGCTGAGGACAGCCCGAGGTCGAACGCCGTCCGGCCAGCTGCTTCCTTCCCCGGAGGACCGATCTGCGAAGCAGGCCTGGTTACTTCCTGGAGTCAGGAACAGGTGTGACGTACCGCATGTCACATCGCACCGACGACGCCGCAGAAAAAACCATTTCCCGAGCTGGGCCGATCGCGGCCGGCGTCGCCCGTGACGTCGGTGACCCACGGGCGATCCGGACGAACACCATCCGCGCCGCCAGTTCCTTCCCTGGAGACATCGATGACCTCAGAAAAGCCGTATCCGCTCTACGGGCCGGAGTTCAAACGCTGCCCGTACACCGCTTACCAGCAGCTACGTGACAAAGGCGAGGTCCATCCCGTCGAGTTTCCCAGCGGGGTGACCGGCTGGCTCGTCACGGGATACGACGCGGCGGTGCGCACCCTGACCGACCCACGGCTCGGCAAGAACCACGATCTGGGCAACGACGCCTGGCGCCGGCTCGCCGCCATCATGCCCGAGCCGCAGCACTCGCAGCTCCAGGTCCACCTGCTGCACCAGGATCCGCCCAAGCACACGGAGATGCGGCGGTTGGTCACCGAGGCGCTCCACCCACGGCGTCTCGAGGCGCTCCGGCCGCAGTTCCAGGCGATGGCCGACGAACTCCTCGACGAGCTGGCGCCGGTCGGGCACGGCGACCTGGTCGAGGGCTTCAGCGCCCGGTTCCCGTTCCTGGTGCTGAGCACGGTGATCGGCCTGCCGCCCCACCTCGCGCGCCGGTTCCGGCGGGAGTGGTGCCGGGTGGTCCAGCCGGTCGGCCCCCGCTCGCCCCAGCGGGCGCACTACATCGGCCTCCTGCACGGCCTCCAGGCGTACATCGCCGACGTGGAGGCGGACCGGCGGGCGAATCCCGGCGACGACCTCCTCTCCAAGCTGGTCGAGGCCAACGACGACGGCCGCCTGAGCAACGAGGAACTCTCCTCGATGATCTTCCAGCTCCTGGTGGCCGGTCAGGAGCCGATGACCAACCAGATCAACACCGCGATGGTGGCCCTGCTGACGCATCCGGAGGCGCTGGAACAACTGACCGCCGATCCGGCACTGCTGCCCCGCGCCTCCGAGGAGCTGATGCGATACGACAGTGCCTTCGAGTTGACCACCTGGCGGTTCTTCCGGGAGGACAGCGACCTGTTCGGCACCCGGATCCCCGCCGGTGACTCGGTCATCGTGTCCCTGGCCGCCGCCAACCGGGATCCGGCGCGGTTCGAGCGGGCGGACGAACTCGACTTCGACCGCTCGCCCAACCCGCACATCGCCTTCGGGCACGGCATCCACTTCTGTCCGGGCGCCGGTCTGGCCCGTACCGAACTCCAGATCGCGCTGGAGACGATCCTCCGGCGCCTGCCGCACCTGAAGCTCGCCGCGGACCCGGACGAGCTGGGGTGGATCCCGGCCGTCCTCGGCCGGGGCGTGGAACGCCTGCCGGTGACCTTCACCGCGACGCCCTGAACCACCCGGATCCCGTCCGACGACCATCCCACGCGGCCGACGCCGGTCGGCCGTGCGCGAACGCGCGCGTTCCCGAGCCACCAGGCCACCCACGCCTGGTCACCGACGACCGTCGGCTCGGGCCCCTCCCCTTCAATAGCGTGATGTCAGCTGGGAGAAGACCATGCCAAGCTCCACCCCCACCGTGCCGCAGGGCCACACCGTCGGCAACGACAGTGCCGAGCTGATCTCGAACGTCATCCTGCGGTTCCTCCTGCCGCACCGCCGGTCCGAGGCCGGCGAGCACGAGCACACCGACTGTTTCGCCGAGCAGCTCGCCGCCATCCGACACTTCGTCGACCGGCAGGAACCGATCCTGTTCACCCTGCCGGCCTTCCCGTGCAAATCGCCCAACCGGCGCAAGGTCCTCGGTCACCTGCCCGACATGGGGGAACTGCTCTCCCTGCAGTTCCTCAACCAGCTCTGCGACCAGGTCGCCAAGGTGCACACCCCCGGGGCGCGGATGCTGCTCTGCTCCGACGGGCACGTCTTCGGCGACCTGATCCGCGTGCCGGACGACCACATCACCGAGTACGGCGACGAGATCCAGGCGATGGTCGAGCGACACGGGCTGTCCCACATCGAGGCGTTCAGCCTCCAGGACGTCTACCCGGGGCACGACTACGACGGCAAGCGCAAGCTGCTCACCGAGCAGTACGCCCAGTCGCTGGAGAGCCTGCGCGAGGAGGTCCGCTCCGACGACAAGACGTTGAGCCTCTACCGGGGGATCACCCGGTTCCTGGTCGAGGACGTCAGCGAGTGGCACGACAGCAAGGCCGCCCTCCAGCGGGACTGCCGCCAGCGCGCGTACGGCGTGATCCAGCGCAGCCGCGCCTGGGGCGACCTGATCGCCGACCACTACCCGGTGTCGGTCCGGCTCTCCATCCACCCGCAGCCCTGCGGGGCGGCGAAGTTCGGCATCCGGTTGCTGGAGATCCGGGACATGTGGCTGACCCCCTGGCACTCGGTGGCGGTGCTGCGGACCGACGGCCGGTTCGCGCTGATGCCCCGGGCCGAGGCCGAGAAGATCGGCAAGCTGGTGCACCAGGACGGCCGGCCGAGCCACTTCGTGGTTGACTCCTCTGAGTGACCACTGTGGAGACCGGTCCGTGGCGTGACGACCGCCCGCTGGTCGAGCGCTACCGGACGATGCTGTTCGACCTGGACGGCGTGGTCTACCGCGGTGCCCTCGCCGTGGACCACGCCCCGTCGGCCATCGCCGAACTGGCCGGGCGCGGACGGGAGCGGATCTTCGTCACCAACAACCCCTCCCGGACGCCACCCGAGGTGGCCGCCCTGCTGGGCCGGCTCGGCGTCCCGGTGCCGGCCTCGTCGGTGGTCACCTCGGCGCAGGTCGCGGCGGCGATGGCGGCGGCCACCGTGCCGGCCGGGTCCCGGGTGCTCGCGGTGGGCGGGGCGGCGGTGCTGGCGGCCCTGCGCGAGGAGGGGCTGACCCCGGTCCGCACCGCCGCCGACGACCCGGTGGCGGTGGTCCAGGGGTCGGCCCCCGAGGTCGACTGGCGGCAACTGGCCGAGGCGTCCTACGCCGTGGCCCGGGGGCTGCCCTGGATCGCCACCAACATGGACCTCGCGGTGCCCCGGGAGGGCGGGATGGCACCGGGCAACGGCGCGCTCGTGCACGCCGTGACGTTGGCCACCGGGCGGGTGCCGCTGGTCGCCGGCAAGCCGGAGCCGGCGATCTTCGGGTACGCCCGCCGCCGCGGGCCGGGCCCGCACGTGATGGTCGGCGACGGGTTGACCACCGACGTCGAGGGCGCCCGGCGCAGCGGCCTGGACAGCGTGCTCGTCCTGACCGGGGTCACCCGCGTCGACGACCTGCTCGACGCGCCGCCCCCGCAGCGGCCGACCCACGTCGTCACCGACCTGCGCGGTCTCTTCCGGGCACCGCCGCCGGTGCGGGGCGCGGACGACCGGTACGCCTGCGGTCCCTGGCGCACCCGCCGGCAGGGCGACGAGATCGTGCTGACCGGTGGCCCCGGGGACCCCGCCGACGGCGTCCGGGTGCTGTGCCACGCGGTGTGGACCGCCCGGGGCGAGGGGCGTCCCGCCGTCGTCGCGGCCGGCTCCCGGGACCTGCTCCGACCACGACACCGGGAGAGCCTGGCGAACGTGATCTCGACTCACGATGGAACCGGAGGGGCACGAGGAACGACTCCTACTCGTATGGCCTGAGTAGAGGAGTTCCGAATGCCCCGATGGTCCGGCCCGGCCGGCCTGGTGATCCGACAGGTGGGAGCGGCGGTGGCCGCCGTGGCGGTCGTGCTGACGGTCTCCGCGACCCCGGCCAGCGCGCATGCCCGCCTGGTGACCACCTCCCCCGCCGAGGGCTCCACCATCTCGACTCCACTGGAGACGGTGGAGTTCACCTTCGACGACCGCGTCCGGGAACGGTTCGTCACGATCGTGGTGGCCGGTCCGGAGGGGCGGTCGTACCTGCGGGGCGCGGTCGAGGTCGACCAGTTCCGGCTGCGCCAGCCGGTCTACCCGACCGGCTCGGGCTCGTACCGGGTCGCCTGGCGCGTGGTCGGCTCCGACGGGCACCCGGTCCAGGGCGAGTTCCGCTTCCAGGTGGCCCTGCCTCCCGGCCAGGAGCCGGCGGTGCTGCCACCCGCCGAGACGGAGAAGGACGGCACCTCGCGCTCCGGCACGCCCTGGCCGCTGGTGGCCGGCGGCGGGCTGGTGCTGCTGGCGGTCGGCGTGGCCCTGGCCTCCCGTACGCGGGGTCCCCGTCGCTGGACCGGGAAGCTCCCGAGGTGACCCGGATCGAGCAGCGCCCGGCCGACCCGCCGGTCGTCGTCCGGCGTGCCCCCGGCGTCGGCACCCTCGTCGCCGCGACGGCGGCCGTCGCCTCCGTGGTCCTCGCCGTCGCGCTCTGGTTCGGCGGCGGCACGGACCGCGAGCAGATCCT
The DNA here is from genome assembly GCF_014680085.1 of Micromonospora sagamiensis. Taxonomy (NCBI): domain Bacteria; kingdom Bacillati; phylum Actinomycetota; class Actinomycetes; order Micromonosporales; family Micromonosporaceae; genus Micromonospora; species Micromonospora sagamiensis. Next base: position 1,206,969 of record NZ_AP023438.1, read on the forward strand.
CGGCCTGCCCGACGGCGGCGCGTTCACCGCCTGGGCCCTGCCGGTCGCCCGGGCCCTGAGTTACGTGGGGGCGGTCCTGACCGTCGGCTGGACGGTCGCCGCGGCCTTCCTCCTGCCCGGCCTGGACCGGCTCGTCGGTCCGGCCGGGTACCGGCTGATGCGCCGGGCGTCCTGGACGGCGGCGCTCTGGCTGGCGGCGACCCTGGTCGCGCTGCCGCTCACCGCCTCCAGCCTGCTCGGTAACCCGGTCGACCAGGTCACCGCGGTCACCGTGCTCAGCCTCGCCATGTCGGTGTCCCAGGGGCAGGGCCTGGTCATCGCGGCGGCCATGATCGCCGTGGTGCTCGCCGCGACCCGCTGGGCGATCACCCGTACCGGTGCCGCAGTCACCGCACTGCTCGCCGTGGCGGCGACCCTCCCGGTGGTGCTGACCGGCCACTCGGCCGGCTCCGGCAACCACGCGATCGCGGTCAGCAGCGTCGGCGTCCACACGGCGGCGGCGGCCCTCTGGGTCGGGGGCCTGGCCGCGCTGCTCACCCTTCCCGGCACCCGTGACCTGCCCCGGGCGGCCCGGCGCTACAGCACGATGGCGCTCTGGTGCTTCGTGCTGATGGGATTGAGCGGGATCGCCAACACCGTGATCCGGCTGTACCGGCCCGACGAGCTGTGGAGCACCCGGTACGGCGTGCTGGTGCTGGTCAAGAGCGTCGTGCTGGTGGCGCTGGGTGCCTTCGGGGCCGCGCACCGCCGGCGCACCCTGCCCCGGCTCGCCGCCGGTGGTGCGGGGGCCTTCCGTCGGCTCGCCGCGGTCGAGATCCTGGTGCTCGCCGGGATCGTCGCCGTCGGGGTCGCCATGTCCCGGGCCCCGTCGCCGGTCACCGTCGACCCGGCGGAGCCGGACGTCTACACCGAACTCCTCGGCTTCCCGCTGCCGGCCGCGCCGACCGTGGCCCGGCTGTTGGGGCAACCCGTCCCGGACGCGTACTTCCTGCTCATCGCCGTGATCGGCGGCGGCCTGTACCTCGCCGGCGTGCGCCGGCTGCGGCGGACCGGCCGGGTCTGGCCACCGGCCCGTACGCTCTGCTTCCTCGCCGGCATGCTGGTCCTGGTGGCGGCGACCTGCCTGGGCTTCGCCCGGTACGCGGCGGTGACCCACGCCCACCACATCGCCCAGCACCTGGCCCTGCTGGTGGTCGTCCCGCTGCTGGTCGGCGGCGGCGCGCCCGGTGCCCTGGCCGGGGCGACGCTGCGGTCCGGGCCCACGCCCGACCTCCACGGGGCGCTCGAGTGGTGGGAGACGCTGCGCCGCAGCGGTCCGGCCCGGGGCCTGGGTCACCCGGTCACCGCGGTGGTCGCCTTCGTGGCCTGCCTCTACCTGCCCTACTTCGCCCCGGTGTTGAGCTGGCTGATGCAACGCCACGTGGGACACCTGGGAATGCTCACCGCGTTCCTGCTCGCCGGTGGGGCGGTCACCACGGTGCTGCGCCACCGGCCCCGCCGCGTCGGCGGGATCGTCCTGGCGCTCAACACGGCGGCGCTGCTGCTCTTCGCCCTCCTGGTACGGCGCAGCGACCGGCTGCGCTCGGGCGAGTGGTTCGACCTGGTGCGGACGGACTGGGCGCCGGTGACGTCCGTCGACCACGGGTACGCGGCCTGGACGGCGCTGGTGGCGGCGGTGGTGCTGGTGGCCGCCGGGCTCGCCCGGCTCGGGCGAGGCGCCGCCGCGCCGACCGACGGCGGGCGCGGCGGGGCGAGCGGGGCGGACGAACGGGGATGACCACACCGGCCTCCCGCGGGCGACGCGAGCGCGTCCCGACGGGAGGCCGGTGCGATGGCGCGGCGGTGCCGGTCAGCCCGGCTTGACGGCGGTGTAGACGCCGTAGTGCATGACGTCCTTGTCGTACGCCTGCTTCATCAGCGGGACGGAGTTGAGGAAGCGGAAGATGTCGGCGCCCTTGGCCCGCACCAGCTTCCACACGTACGACGGGTCGCGCATCAGCGGCTTGACGATGTCGGCCGACAGCGCCCAGGTGGCCCGGACGTTCTCGGTCCAGTCGGCGGTCCGCACGTCGGTGTAGCCGAGTTCACCGCAGAGCCGGGCGTAGTGCTCCAGCGGCAGCACGTGCGAGATGGCGAAGTCCCGGTAGAGCCGGCGCAGCAGCTTGACCTCCTTCGGGTCCAGCCGGTCGTCGCGGCTGGTCCAGGTGGCCACCACGAGCCGGCCGCCCGGCTTGAGGATGCGCAGGTTCTCCGCCAGGTAGGCCCGCTTGTCCGGCATCAGCTCGCAGCTCTCCATCGACCAGACCACGTCGAAGGTGTCGTCCGGGTAGTCGGTGTGCATGGCGTCCAGCACCCGGAACGACGTCCGGTCGCCGACGCCGGCCTCCGCGGCCTTCGCGGTGGCCCGCTTGACCTGCTCGTGGCTGAGCGTGATGCCCTCGACGGTGCAGCCGAGGTCGGCGGCGAGCATCACCGCCGACGCGCCGATGCCGCAGCCCGAGTCGAGCACCCTCGCGCCCTGCGGGATGCCGCCGAACCGCATCAGCTCCTGGCTGGTACGCCGCTGCGCGACGTCCCGGGACACGTTCGGCGCGTCGAGGTCCCAGTAGCCGTGGTGGATGTGCTCGCCCCACAGGTCCTCGTAGAGGTCGACCAGCTTGTCGTAGTGGTCGCGCACGGCCCGGTGCAGGTCCTCGACCGAGCCCTCCTGGCTCATGCCGGTGTCGGTGGTCTGGGTGCTCACGTGGCGCTCTCCTTGTCGCGAGTGGGGTGGGTCAGGCGCTGGGAACCAGGCGGGCGGCGGAGCCCCGGCCGGCGAAGTCGGTGACCTGGCCGACCAGGATCGTCAGCCGGCGCATCAGTCGGGCGTCGGCGCGGATACCCGCGTCCACGTCCTCGAGGGCGGCCAGCTCGATCGAGTTCACGCCGACGGCCATCGGCGTGACCCAGCCGCGTAGCGACGTCACGGTGGTGCGCAGCGCGGCGACCGCGGTGGCCGCGCCGTGCTCGCTCCAACCCACGGCGACCGATCCGACCACCTTCCCGTCGAGGTAGGCGGGCCGGTCGGAGGCCAGGTCCTCCAGGTGGTCCAGGGCGTTCTTGAGCAGGCCGGACATGCCACCGTGGTAGGTGGGTGTCACGACGATCAGGCCGTCGGCCCGGCGCACCGCGGCCAGCAGTTCGGCGGCGGCCGGCCGGCGGTGCGTGGCCCCGGGCTGGTAGAGCGGCAGATCCAGGTCCGCCGCGGTGAGCACCGTGCAGCGGGCACCACGGTCGGCGGCGAGGTCGGCGCAGGCGCGCAGCACCCGTTCGCTCACCGACCCCGGCCGCAGCGACCCGCCGAGCAGTGCCAGCTCCACGCCGGTCACGGAACCGATCCGGCGGCCACCATCGCGGCCACCTGGGGGCGCTGGAGCTTCCCGCTGGAGGTCTTGGGCAGGGTACGGGGACTGACCACGACCACCCGTCCGGGGCGTACCCCGGTCAGGTCGCTGACCGCGCGCTCGACGGCGCGGGCGGTCTCGGCGGTCCGCTCGGGATCCCGGTGGTTCTTGCTCTCCACCACCAGCACCATCCGTTCGGTGCCGCTGCGCGGGTCCGGTACGCCGACCGCCACCGCGCCGCCGGCCCGCACCCCGTCGACGGTCTCCGCGGCCCGCTCGAAGGTCTGCGGCTGGTAGTTCCGCCCGGCCAGGATGATCAGATCCTTGCTCCGCCCGGTGACGTAGAGTTCGCCGTCGAGCAGGAAGCCGAGGTCACCGGTGTCCAGCCAGCCGTCGCGCAGTTCGAGCAACGGGTCGGCGGGACCGTTGAGGTAACCGGTCATCATCGACTCGCTGGCCACCAGCAGCCGGCCGACGTGCCGGTCGGGCAGGTCGACGTCGTTCGCGTCGGTGATCCGGACCTTGGTGCCGGGCACCGGGATGCCCGAGGAGACGTAGTGGTGGGTGTCCTCCGCCGACTCCGGGGCCAGCGCCCGGCCCTGCTCGGCCATCGCGGCCCGGGAGACCGGCTCGATCCGGGGCGGGGTGCCGACCGGCGAGAAGGTCGCGGCGAGTCCGAGTTCGGCCATGCCGAAGCAGGGTCGCAGGTGCTCCGGCCGGAAGCCGAGCGGCTGGACCGCCGCCAGGAAGTCGCGCAGCGTCGCCGCGTCGACCACCTCCGCCCCGTTGAACGCCGCCCGCCAGCAGCTCAGGTCCACCCCGGACAGGTCGACCTTCCGGGCCAACGCCGCGACCAGCCGGTAGGCGAAGTTCGGCGCCGGCGAGAGGGTGGCCCGGTACTGGTGGATCAGCCGCAGCCAGCGGTCCGGCCGGGTGCCGAAGGCCAGCGGCCGGATCAGCACCGACGGCAGGGAGAGCAGGAACGGCGTCATGGTGGCGCCGACCATGCCCATGTCGTGGTGCAGCGGCAACCAGCTCGCCATCACGTCGTCGGCGTAGAACGGCCCGCCGAGACCGATCGCGGAGGCCGCCGCGAGCACCGCGCGGTGGCTGAGCACGATGCCCTTCGCCGCCGAGGTGGTGCCCGAGGTGAACTGGATGAAGGCGGGCTCCTCCGGTCCGGCCTCCAGCACCGGGTCGGCGACCACCCCGTCGCCGAACGGCGGGCTGATCACCGCGACGTCCAGGCCGGTGAGGGCCTCGACGGTGGCCTCGCGCAGTTCCTCGTCGCAGACCAGCACCTCCGGCTGCGCGACCGCCACGATGTGCCGGACCCGGTCCAGCCAGAGCTGCTTGCGGCCGGCGCTCAGCGGCGGCTCCAGCACCGACGGGACGGCACCGAGCAGCTGCGCCCCGAACAGCCCGGCCAGCAGCGGGGCCGAGGTGTCCAGGCAGAGGCAGACCCGGCCGCCCCGGCGCAGCCCGGCCGCGGCCAGGGCCGCGCCGGCGGCGTGCGCCCGGTCGAGCATCCCGGCCACCGTGATCCGCTGGTCGGCCTCGGACTCGTCCGGCAGGTAGTAGGCGACGGCGTCGGGTTGCCGGCGCGCCCGTTCCACGAGCGCGCCGGCCACCGTGCCGGCCGGGGTGAGCCGGGCGAGCCCGGCGGCGGGGTCGGGGGTGAAGCCCCGCCGGTCGGGGTGTATCGCGAGGTCGGTGCCTGTGCCGCTGTCGATGCTCATGATGGGCTCCGATGGGTGGCGAACGATCAGGGAATGACGAACGGGAAGTCGTTGCGACCCATCTCCCGGGCCGCGTCGATGACCGCGTCGCAGATGGCGTCCACGTCGGCGTCGGAGTGCGCGTCGCCGGTGTAGAACATCGGCATGCTCAGCGTGTAGACGCCGCGCTTGCGCAGCATCAGGGTGAGCACGGCCGGGCCGAGCGGGTTGGCCGCCGCGCCGAAGTCCCGGTAGGTGTCGTAGGAGTCCCGGGCGGTGAAACCGAAGGTGCCGGCGAAGGCGCCGAAGCCGAGCAGCCGCAGCGGGATGCCGGTCTCGGCGCGGAAGTCCGCCAGCCGGGACTGCACCCGGGCCACCTTGGCCTCGGTCCGCTCGTAGAAGGCCGGTCCGGCGTCGCGGAGCATGCTCAGCGAGGCGTACGACGCGGCGATCGACAGGTGGTTGCCGGAGTGGGTGTTGACCACGAAGGTCTTGCTGCCGATGTCGGTCAGCGGCATGCCCGAGGTGTGCGCCGCCTCCAGCAGTTCCGCCTTGCCGCCGATGGCCGCCAGCGGCAGCCCGAGACCGGAGACGACCTTGCCGTAGCAGTGCAGGTCGGCGGGGATGTCGAAGTGACCGGCCGCGCCCGCCGTGCCGAACCGGAAGCCGGTGAGCACCTCGTCCAGGATGAACGGGACGCCGAGGTCCTTGCAGCGGTGCGCGACCTCGCGCAGCTCCGGGATGGTCTGGTCGGTGAACGGCCAGGACTGGCAGGCGGCGTCGGCGATGACGCAGGCGAGGTCGTCGGCGTACTTCTCGACCAGCTTGCTCGCGGCGGCCGCGTCGTGCGGCAGGATCAGCATCTCCAGCTGCGGCACGCCGGTGAAGGCGGTCAGCGGCTCGATGCCGTCCGGGCCGATCTCCGGGAACGGGTTCACCTTCGGGTGGCCGTGGGCGAAGAACGAGGTGTTGTGGGCGGCCACGTCGCCGGTGCCGTGCCAGCAGCCCTCGAACTTGGCGACCAGGCGCTTGCCGGTGTACGCCCGGGCCAGCCGGGTGGCGATGGTGATGGCGTCGGTGCCGGAGTTGAGCAGGGCGAACTTCTCGCAGTGCGGGATGAGTTCCTTGAGCAGCTCGCCGAGCTTGCCCTCCAGCGGGTTGAGGTAGCCGTTGCCGGTACTGCGCAGCGCCTGCTCCCGGACGAACTCGACCACCTGCGGCGGGTTGTGGCCGAACAGCGACTGCCCGCCGAAGCCCAGGTGCGAGTCGATGTACGTGTTGCCGTCGACGTCGGTGAGCCGGCTGCCCTGGGCCTCGGCCACGCCGAGCGGGAACATCGGGGCGTGGAAGGGCAGGAACACGTGGTTGGTGACCACGTGTTCCCGCACCTGTTCGGCCAACGCCAGGGAGTTCTGCTGCCGCTCCGTCAGCTCGGCGAAGAGGTCGCCCACCCAGGGCTGACTCATGACATCGGCCAGGATCTCGGCCGGGGTGCGGGTGTCGGGGGTGGTGTCGCTGGTCGTCATTGGCGTTGGCCCATCCGTGTTCGAGGGGTTGAGTGGTCAGGCCGGGAGCACGAACGGGAATCCGTGCTTGTCCAGCTCCCGGGCGGAGTCGAGGACGGCGGCGAGCAGTTCCTCCACGTCCGCGTCGCTGTGCGCGTCACCGGTGAAGAACATCGGCAGGCTGAGGGTGTAGATGCCGCGCTGCCGCAGCATCAGGGTCAGCAGGAACAGGCCGATCGGGTTCACCGAGGCGGCGAACTCCCGGTAGTCGTCGTACGACTCGCCGGCGACGAAGCCGAACGAGCCGATGAAGTCGCCGAAGCCGAGCAGCCGCAGCGGGATGCCGGTCTCGGTACGGAACTCGGCGAGCCGGTTCTGCACGGTGGCGACCTTGGCCCGGGTCCGCTCGTAGTAGGCCGGTCCGGCGTCGCGGAGCATGCTCAGCGAGGCGAACGAGGCGGCCAGCGAGAGGTGGTTGCCGGCGTGGGTGGTCTGCACGCAGGTCTTGCGGCCCAGGTCGGTCAGGGGCAGACCGGTGGTCTGCATGTTGTCGATGATGTCGGCACGACCCGCCACGATGGACAGCGGCAGGCCGAGTCCGGTGACCACCTTGCCGTAGCAGTACAGGTCGGCCGGGATGTCGAAGTGACCGGCGGCGCCGGAGAGCCCGTAGCGGAAGCCGGTGAGCACCTCGTCGAGGACGAACGGCACCCGGAGGGTCTTGCAGCGCTCCGCGACCGCCTTGATCAGCGGGACGGTGTGCTCGGCGTACGGGAACGACGAGGAGACCGCCTCGCCGAGCACGCAGGCCAGCTCGTCGCGGTGCTTCTCGATCAGGGCCAGCGCGGCGGCGGTGTCGTTGGGCAGGATCAGCAGCTCGGTCCGGTCGGCCGGGGCGACGCCGGTGAGCGCCGGCATGGGCGCGATGCCGTCCTCGGTGACCTCGGGGAACGGCTGCGTCGGGTGACCGTGGTACCAGAAGGCGGTGTTGTGCGCGGCCAGGTCGTGCACACCGTGCAGGGCGCCCTCGAACTTGGCCACCAGCCGGCGGCCGGTGTGCGCCCGGCAGAGCCGGATCGCCGCGTTGGTGGCGTCGGTGCCGGAGTTCAGGAAGGCGAACTTCTGGCAGTGCGGCAGCATGTCCTCGAGCAGGTCGACGAGCTGCAGTTCGGTCAGGTTGAGGTAACCGTTGCCGGTGGAGCGGCCCAGGTGCTCCCGGACGTGCTCGACCACGGCCGGCGGGTTGTGCCCGAACAGTGCCTGCGCGCCGAAGCCCAGGTGCGAGTCGAGGTAGGTGTTGCCGTCGATGTCGGTGATCCGGCTGCCGGCCGCCTCGGCGACGACCAGCGGGAACTGCGGGGCGTGGAACGGCCAGAAGACGTGGTTGGACGCGGCGCGCTCCCGGACCTGGCCGGAGACCTCGATCGACTGGCGCTGACGCTCCCCGATCTCGGTGAACATGTCGATCACCCAGGACTGGGTGAGCAGGTCGGCGACCAGGTTCTCGGTCGGGTTGGGGGTGGCCATGGGCCGGCTCCGTTTCTCGGGTTTCTCGGTGGGCTGGCGGGATCGGACGGACCGGGCCGTCAGAAGCGGACCAGGGCGGATTCCATGGTCAGACCGGGTCCGAAGGCCATCAGGACGCCGTACTCCCCCGGCTTCGGGCGGGAGGTGCGCAGGATCTGTTCGAGGATCAGCAGCACCGTCGGCGACGAGCAGTTGCCCCAGGAGTTGAGGATTTCCAGCGACGGACGCAGCGCCGCGAGCGGCAGCTCCAGCCGGTCGCCGACGAAGTCGATGATCTTCGGACCGCCGGGGTGGATGCCCCAGTGCGTGACGTCGCCGACCTCGAGGCCGTGCGGTTCCAGGAGCCGGCCGACGAACGGCCGGATCGTCTCGGCGAGATAGAGCGGCACGTACGGCGAGAGCGTCATCCGGAACGCGTCGTCCATGACCTTCCAGGTCATCGCCGCCGAGGTCTCCGGGTGGGTCTCGGTGTGCGTGCCGAGGACCACCGGCCCCTCGACCGCGTCGACGTCGCCCTGCACCGCCTCCAGCAGCAGGGTGGCGCTGGCGTCGCCGAACAGGCCGGTGACCACGACCTGTTCCTTGGTCGCCTCGGGACGCAGGTGCACCGAGCAGACCTCGGCGCAGGTGACCAGCGCGAGCTCGTCGGGCCGGCCGGCGAGGGAGTCCAGCGCGACCTTCAGCCCGTTGAAGGCCGCGTAGCAGCCCATGTGGCCGACGAAGGTCCGGCGCAGGTTCTTCCGCAGGCCGAACTCCTTGGCCAGCAGCATCTCCGGGGTCGGGCCGGCGTAGCCGGTGCAGCTGACGAAGGTGAAGCTGCCCACCCGGTCGGTCTCGACGCCGTCGAGCACCCCGCCGACGGTCTCCCGCCCCATGGCCAGGACGCCCTGTTCCCAGGCCTCGATCCGGGCCTGCATGCCGGGCCAGCCGTCGCCGTAGTTCTCCTTCGGCGGCCAGAGCATCCGCCGCTGGTTGACCTGGGTGCTCATGAAGAGCTTCTCGGCGTCCGGCACGTCGGCGTAGAGGTCCTTGTAGAAGGAGTCGAACATCTCCCGCTGGGAGATGGCCGGGCCGGCCTGCGCGGTGCGCAGGCCGACGATCCGCGCCGCCCGGATCGGCTCCGTCGCCGTGATCATCCGGACACGCTCCCCGACTCGACCGCCTCGCGAATCGCCTTCACGAAGCCGCCGGTCACCTCGTCGCTCTCCTTCTGCGCGAACGGCTCGATCAGCACGACCACCACCCGCGCGACGTCGACGGACGCCTCGGAGCGGGTGTCGATCTCCAGCACCTGCTCCTCGGGGGTCGGGCCGTCGGTGATCCGGAACGTGCCCCAGGAACGGAAGTTGGACTCGCCCACCGGCTCCCAGGTGATCGCGTCCGGGTCGGAGGTGTCGAACCGGGCGGTGTACTCCGGGGTGAACCGGACGACCCCGTTGGAGACCTCGGCGAGCCGGTAGTGGTAGAGGTCGTCGCCGACCTGGGACAGCTCCTCCACACCGGGCATCAGCCGGCCGGTGCCGACGATGTCGAGCATCACCTTGCGCAGCTCGTCGCGGCTGGTGCGGATGACCGTGTCGCGCTTGGTCTTGGTCCTGATCCAAACCATGTGTCAGCTCTCCTGGGACTTGACGGCCTGGCCGATGTAGCTCACGGCGGTGGACGGGGTGAGGTGGAAGGGACCGACCGCCCGGCCGCGCAGCGTGGCGGGGACGAGCTTGTGCGGCGGCGCCACGGGTTCGAGGCCCTTGGTCTCGGTGAGGGTCAACCCGTGCTGGGCGAAGACCGCGCGCAGCTCGTCCGGGCGGATGAACATCTTCCAGTTGTGCGTACCCGGGTAGATGATCTTGAGGATCTTCTCGGAGAGCAGGATCGCCTTCAGGTAGCTCGCCACCGTGCGGTTGATCGTGTCGAAGACGACGATCCCGCCGGGACGCAGCACCCGGGCGATCTCGGCCACCGCGCCGGGCAGGTCGTGCAGGTGCTCCAACACGTCCGAGATGACCACCAGGTCGACCGCGCCGTCGGGCTTCGGCAGCTCGTACGCCGAGCCGACCTGGTAGTCGACGGTCACGCCGCTCGCCGCGGCGTGCCGGCGGGCGGTCTCGATCGAGCCGGCGGAGAGGTCGACGCCGGTGACCTGGTAGCCCAGCGCGGCCATCCGCTCGGAGACCAGCCCGCCACCGCAGCCGATGTCGAGCACCCGCACCCGCGAGCGGTCCTCACCGAACGCCTCCCGGGCGGTGGCGTCGAAGTAGGCCACCCGGGCCGGGTTCATGTCGTGCAGGGCGCGCAGCGGGCCGGTCGCGTCCCACCAGGAGTCGCCGACCTCGTGGTAGTACTCGTTGTCGATGGCGACCGCGTTCGGGTCGAGCGCGGCCAGGTGCCGGTCGTTGCCCGCCATCACACCCACCTCGGGGTCTCGTCCGGGTCGATGCCGAAGGCGGCCTTGCCGACCAGTTCCCGGGCGAGCGCCCCGGAGACCGGGGCCGGGCTGGCCTTCAGGTCGTGCCAGAGCTGGCCGATCCGCGTCGCGCCCTCGGCGTCACCGGCGACCAGGTCGTACGCGGCGGAGACCACGGCCTCGGCCTCGGCGGCCAGGAACAGCCCGGCGGTGCACGCCTCGGCCAGCGCGGCGGCGTCCTCGCCGACGGCACGACCGGCCTGCCGGTCCAGCAGCGCGGTCATGGTGTCCAGCGACCCGCGCATCCGGGCCACCGCGAACTGCGGGCCGGGCTGCCGGGCGACGTCGCCGGCCTGCCGGACCCGCTCGACGGCCACCGCGTACGCCCGCTCGGCCAGGCCGAGCTGGACCGCGGCGTGGTGCAGCACCGCCTCGGCCCGCCCGGCGGCCAGCGCCGCGCCCAGGGCGAAGGCGGTCGCCCCGCAGCCGGCGGCCACGGTCCGCAGCACCTGCCGCCGCTGCGCGCCGTCGGTGACCGTCGCGGCGGTGACGCCGGCGGCGTCCAGGGCGGCCAGGTTCTCGGTGACCAGGTCACCGGCGTCCACCCGGCCGGCCCGGCGCTTCTCGAAGTCCACGGCCAGGTCGGCGGCCACGCCCACACCCGCGCTCGACATTGCGGTCCCCTCGTTGGTCGTCGTGGTCATCCGGCTCACCCGACCCAGCGCGGCTCGGCGAAGATCGGCACGTCCAGGGCGAGCTTGCCGGCCCACTCCAGGACGACGTCGGTGGCCGGCGGCACCAGCAGACCGGCGACGACGTCCCGGTACATGCGCTGGAGCGGGTCGCTGGAGGCCAGGCCGGAACCGCCCTGCACCTGCATGCCGAGGGTGACCACCTCGTGTGCGAGCCGGGTGACGGTGGTCTTCATGACGCTCATGTCGATGTAGTGCCGCAGCGGGTCCACGTCGTCGTGCTCGGCGTGGATCGCGGCCTCCAGGTGCGCCCGCGCGGCGGCGACCTTGGCGGCCATCTCGGCAACCTTGAACTGGATGCCGGGCAGGTGCGCGTTCGGCTTGCCGATCACGCTGATCACCCGCTGCTGCTGGGTCCGCACCACGTGGTCCAGGGCCGCGCGGGCGATGCCGACGAAGCAGGACGCGAAGCTGCACCAGGCCCAGTGCACGCCCATCATGAACAGCATCGGCAGGTTGCCGCGCTCCCCCACCATCCACTTCTCGTCGATGAAGAGGTCCTCCAGGGCCAGCGAGTGGCTGCCCGTGGCGCGCATGCCCGCCGCGTCCCACTCGGCGGTGACCCGGACGCCCTTCTCCGGCTTGGGGATCAGGAATGCCATCGGCTGCGGCAGGCCGCGGTCGTCGATGGTGGCGGCGGAGAGGAAGAGGTGCGTCGCGCCCGGGAAGCCGGTGAAGAAGCCCTTCCGGCCGTTGAGGACGTAGCCTCCCGCCACCTCCTCGGCCCGGGTGGTCGGGTGCCACCAGTTGCCGCCCACGCCCGGCTCGCTGAAGCCGCCGGAGATCACCGCGCCGTCGAGCACCGCCCGGCAGGCCCACTCCGCGCTCGGCCCGCCGAGACGGGCGATCATGGCGAGACCGTGGACGTGCATGTTGACCGCGAACGCGGTCGACGCGCAGCCACCGGCGAGGACCTGCTGCGCCTCGCACAGCTCGGCGAGGCTCGCCCCGGCGCCGCCGAACTCCGGCGGCACGGTCATCGCGGTGTAGCCGGTGCGGACCAGCTCGGCCATGTTCTCGTGCGGGAAGCTGAGGTCCCGGTCGTGCTCCGCCGCGTTCTCGGCGAACGTCGGCGCCAACTCGTGGGCCAGGGCCACGTAGTCGGTACGGGACACGGCTGCCGTGCTCATTCCTTCTCCTCCCCGGCGGCGGCACCGGAACGCGCCAGCAGCTCCGCCATCGACCCGACGCTGTCCACCTCGGAGGACATCGCGTCCTCGAGCCAGCGCAGCAGGTCGAAGTCCGGATGCTCGTCACGGATGCGGGCGGCCAGCTCGACGAGGTCCAGCGAGTCGAAGCCGAGATCGCGCGTGATCGACGACTCCGGTCGGATCTCCTCGGGACGCAGGGTCGGCTTCACCGCGACCAGGTCGTCGACGAGCGCCCGCACGTGTTCATCGAGACCGATCATCATCCCTCCACGCAAAAAGTGATAAGGTGGCAGCGAAGCTGCTGAATCCCGCAAAGTCTTCCGAGCACGTGGTTGTCTCCGATCCGTAGCAAAAAGGACGCCTTCGGAGGTTGCGCGGCGATCGGAGCGCCCTGAGGCGACACACTCCCGGGGTTGGCGACCTCGGCCGTGCTGGCTCCGCAACGGGCTTGAATGCTTGGACGGCCCACTCGTGAATCACTCAAGGCTCACTCGAGGATGCCTCAACAACTACTCAGGGTGCATGAGACCCGCAGTACCGTTACACGTAGGGTAGCTACGTGTAGAACGCTCCAGTGTGTCTCGAGCGCGACGCGAGTCAGTCACGAGACACTGCTGCGCGGCGATCGGGTGGGTCGGTCGCCCCCTCCGAGAGCGACCTGGGAGCAGAACGTCCGTGAACGCCGTCGTCCGGTTCTCCATAGCCCGTCCGAAAACCGTCATCGCGATCTGGGTCGTGCTCGCCGCGATCTGCGTACCCCTGATGATCGCCCTCACCGGCGCGCTGAAGGCCGGTGGCTTCGACAACCCCCGGGGCGAGGCCGCCGCCGGTCAGAAGGTCATCGAGCGCACCTTCGACGAGGCCCCGGAGAGCCTCCAGGTCGTACTGACCAAACCGGACGGTGACGTCACCACCGAGCTGGCCGAGGCGACCCGGGTGGCCGAGGAGACCCCGCACGTGGCCTCGGTGCAGGACTACCGGCAGGACCCGAAGTGGCTCTCGCCGGACAAGCACACCACCTTCCTCCAGCTCGGTTTCCTCATCGACAAGTCGACGATCCAGCACGAGATCGACGGCCTGCGCGAGCGGATGACCGAGGCGATGCGGGACCGCGGCGTCCAGGTGCACGTCACCGGCGCGCAGGCCCTCGACTACGACCTCAGCGTGCAGTCCGAGAAGGACGCGGTCACCGCCGAGATGATCGCCTTCCCGCTGCTGATCGTCGTCCTGCTGGTGGTGTTCCGCTCGGTCGGCGCGATGCTTCTGCCGATCGTGCTCGCCGGCCTCGCGCTGGTGGTCGCCTCCGCGATCGGCTACCTGATCACCTTCATGACCGACCTCTCCACCCTCTACACCAACGCGGTGTCGCTGATCGGCATCGCCGTCGCGGTCGACTACTCGCTCTTCATCATCAAGCGGTACCGGGACGAGCTGGTCGCGGGCGACACGTACGTCCCGGCGCTGCGCACCGCGATGCGGACCGCCGGGCACGCGGTGCTCTTCAGCGGCCTGGCCGTGGTGGTGGCCCTGCTCGCCCTCTTCATCCCCCGGATCATGGTGTTCAGCAGCATGGCCATCGCCGGCGTGGTGGTCACGCTGGTCGCCCTGGCCATGTCGATGAGCCTGCTCCCGGCCGCGCTGACCGTGATGGGCCGGCGGATCAACTGGTTGTCGCTGAAGCCGCGCGCCGCGCGGGCCGGGCAGGGCGGTCCCGGCCTGCTCACCCGGCTCCAGCGCAAGCCCGCGCTGGCCCTCGCCGTCCTGGTGGCGATCTTCGGGGTGATGGCCTGGCCGATGAGCGACATCCGCCTCCAGTCCCCGGTGGCCAGCGCGACCATCCTGCCCGAGGACGCCGACTCCCGGCAGGGCATCGAGCGGCTCCAGGCCGCGCTGGAGTTCCGCAACCTCTTCCCGGTCCAGGTCGTGGTGAGCGCGCCGGAGAGCACCTCGCCGGCCACGCTCCTCGACGCCGTACGCACGGTCAACGAGACGGTCCGGGAGCAGCAGGGGATCGACACGGTCACCGACGTGACCAGCATCGGGCTGCCCGCCGAGGCGGTCACCGCCGCGGTGAGCGGTCAGTCGGCGGGGCTGCCGCCCGAGGCGAAGGCCGGCTTCGACCAGCTCTGGGGCGCCGACGGCGACCGCCAGGTCAGCCGGGTCGTGGTGATCCCCAGCTCCGACCCGGACAGCGACGCCGCCCACGACCTGATCCACGACCTGCGCGACGAGCTGCCCGGGGCCGTCCCGGACGGGGTACGCGTCCAGGTGACCGGCGCGACCGCCACCGGCGTCGACTTCGACGAGGTCCTGATCGACACGCTGCCGGCGATCCTCATCGCGGTCGCGTTGATCACCATCGCCCTGCTGGCCCGCGCGTTCCGGTCGTGGCTGCTGCCGCTGCTGGCGCTGGCCCTCAACGCGCTGGTGGTCGCGGCCAGCCTCGGCCTGCTCACCACGATCAGCCAGAACTGGCTCGACCAGCGGATCGACAGCACCACGCCGGCGCTGGTCTTCGCCATCATGTTCGGGCTGAGCATGGACTACATGGTCATCATGATCTCCCGGATGCGGGAGCACTTCGTCGAGCACGGTGACCACCACGCGGCGGTCACCGGCGGCCTGCGTGAGACCGCCGGCCTAGTCAACGGCGCCGCCCTGATCATGGTGGCGGTCTTCGCCTCGTTCCTGGTGGCGGAGGTCAGCGTGGTCCAGCAGCTCGGCCTGGGCCTGGGCATCGCGGTCATCCTCGACGCCGTGGTCATCCGGCTGCTGGTGATGCCCGCCGCGCTCAACCTGATCGGCCCGCGCGTCTGGGGCCGCACGGCGCAGCACGCCACCGGCGGCCAACGGAGCACCACCCCGGAGCCGAAGCCCGCCGCCTGAGGCTGCCCTCGCCGGGCCTGAGTCTCGACCAACGTTCTTCCCGCACCGTTCGCGTCTCCGGTAGCCCTGGCCCGTCGCCAGGGCTACCGGTGCATGTGCTTTCAGCAGCGCGGCGGGAAACGCCAACGCCCGTTCCGGGGACGCGCCCCACTGAGGTCGAGCAGCTGCCGAAGCCGGTGGACAAGGACCGCCGCCTGCGCTGTAGAAAGCACGATCTCCCGGCACACGTCGTCCTCGCTGACCCGCAGCGTCACCCTGGGTGGCATGTCCATCCCCGGTATGTCCCCCGCGACCAGTGCGACGTCGGCCCGCACCACCTCGGGTCGCCCGGAGCTGACAGGCAACCGGCGGGAGCGGTGCTGCCGGCGCTCCCGACAGCCAGCCCGGCTGCACCACGACGGATGATCAGCAGAATCCCGGACGGCGAGGCGACCAGTGGCGTAACGGTAGACGTGGCCACACGGCCGCTCGATGTCCGGGGCCAGCACCACCGACTGCGCCGACCATCCCTCACCACCGATGACGGCGATCATGGATGGGGCATGGTGCTGACACGCGTAGGCCGCTCCGTCAAGGGAACCTTCGCTGTAGATCTCCAAGCGAATGCTGGCCGGCCCTCCGCAGCCGGGCATCGGGGGCAGGATCGGCAACCCGGTCACCGCCCGTCAGTGGTGCTGCCTGAATCGAATCCCGCGATCACCATGCCTCCTCGCCAGACGCCCGGGCATACCCGGATGCTGCGGATTGCCACTCTGGAGCTTCAACAGAGCCAGACACAGACTGGCACAGTTGGCCAAATCATTCAAGTAAAACTTGGCCAATATAGCACCGGGCCAAGTTGGCCAAGATCGATGGTGGAACGATCGGGGCGTGGCAGACGACCTGGCAGCAGCGGTCAGGGCATACGAGGTCGCGCGGGCAGCGGTAACCGACGCGCAGGTGGAAGCCGACCGGATCGTCGCCGCCGCGAAGACCGACGTGGTCGCGGCCCGGGCACGTCTCGCCGGTGCGATCGTCGCAGCGGCCCGGAGCGGCATGCGCCAAGTCGACATCGTGCGGGCGACCGGATACACCCGCGAGCGGGTTCGGCAGATCCTGCGAGCCGGCGGCGTCGAGGCCGACTGATTCGGACCGCACACGGTGCCCCCATTGCTCAGGACCCGACCTAGCGCTACAAGCAGGCTCCAACCGGCACACAGCAGGGATGGCCACCGCCCGCAGGCGGCGCAGACTCCAACGGTGGACCGACGTGGTGGCGCGACAGGCCATGTCCCGCCACCACCTCCGGTGAGCAGTCGGGGGCACCGAAGGCGGCTTCCGGACACTCACCCCCACGGCGTGGTGGGCAGGCAGCATGCCGGCGAGCGTTCTCGCCGCCCGCACCTCGGCAGTGTCGTCGGCACCGCTCTACCCGCAGGAGGATCAGCCGTCAGACCGATCCGTCTCGCTACCGCTGACGGGACCGTCACACCAGACCGGCTACGAGCCAGGCCAGCACGCCGAGCACAAGGAGCCGAATTGACCACGTGACATAGACGAACTTACGATGCGCCACCACGTGTGCCGCCCAGATGTGTCCCGCCAGCATCCTGGCCGTGGCTTCCTCATCGGCCATGGTCGCCAACCATGCCTCGACGAATCCCTGGCTGTTGCGTCCGTAACGCTCGGCCACGTACGCGAAATGGTGCAGCGGCTCTGACGCAGCTGCCTGTCGTCGCGGCATTAGCGTGTGCAGCGCGAGGAGGGCACTCGTCGCTGCCGCCACCGCAGTAAACACCGGCAGTGCCGTGGACCAGGCCGGACCGGTCACCGTCAAGGGGTTCTGACCGGACCACAGGCTGCCTCCCAGGAGGCCTGCGGCCGCGAGGACCGCGGCCGCCTTCACGTCGGCGAAACGGATGGTTTCGTGCAGTTGTTGGAGGGCGACCCATCCAGCTTCGTTACGCAAACTGGAGGAACGGGCCACGCCGGTCACGACGCGGTCCGGTCGCTCGGCTCCCCCAACTGGTTCGCGAGGTCCGGTCGATCGAAGCTACGGAACACCCGATCGAGCTGGCCGATCAGGTGCCAGCGCTCGTCCGCGCCGAGACCGGCGAGGAACTTGCCGATCAGCACGCTGACCGAGTCCTCTTTGACCTGCGGGGGTGCGGTCACTGGCTGGCCACTGCCGAGTTGGATGGCGACCGTGTCGAAGACGGGGTCCGCCAAGGCCCGGAGGTCGGCCGGGTGTCGCAGGTGCCAGTACATCCGAGCCAGATCCGGCTTACCGAAGATCTCGTCGCGGAGCCACCGGAGCTGACGCAGTTCACCCTCGCGGCGCTGTTCCTCAAGGGTCGCGCGTCGTTCGGCCTCCTCCCAGGTGGTGGTGGCCGCGAGCGCCTCGGCGGGCACGGTGATACGGACGTGCAGGTGGGTGAGGACCAGGGCGGTCCGGGGCACCGGGATCTCGCTGACGCCTCTGGCGTTGATCAGATCAGCCAGGTGACTCGCATCCGTGACGCGACGGGTAGCGGCCCATCGAGCGAGGTGGTCCCAGGTGAAGGCGCGAACCTTGGCCTCGGCCTCCGGCTCACTCCCCCGCCACTCGACAGTCACCTCCGCCTGGAAGTTCGCACCGGGCAGCGCGCTGGCCAGGGTGGCCTCGAACATGTACGACGGCGACGGCGGGTACACCTCGCTCTCATACGTCCACTCCCGGGAGAAGCCACGGAAGAGATCTCGCATCTCACGCTCCTACGATCAGTGGATCGACCTGGTGCAGGCTCTCGACGACGTGGTCACGCACCTCACGCCGATCCGGGTTGGTCACGTCGCCATCGACCGGCTGCCACGTGAACGCCAGCTTGGAGAGGCGCACGAGACGGCGGGTACCGCCGTCCCCACGACGCACCACGTCCCCGAGGAATTCGACGATCCGCTCTCGGTTCTCCTCGGACAGGAGCGCCGCGTCGAGCAGACTCTCGCCGAGCTCGGCATGGGTCACATCCGCCTCGGCCCGGTCGAAGAGTCGGGCCACGGCCCCGACGAGCCCGGCGCGTAACGGCCCGTCCTGCCAGGCCATCAACACGGGATGGGCCTCGCTGCGGGCCAGCGCTGCGAACACCCGCCACGCCGTTTCCGCACGGCCACCAGCTTCACCCTCGGTCCAGGTGGTGACCACCTCGACGATCCGAGGACGTAGCCGGGGAATCTCCCAGAGCCGGCGCACCGCCGTCACGATGGCCTCCCGGACAACTGGAGAGCCACGGTGGGCGATGTGGCCCAGGCGGGTGAGCGACACCCGGGGGTAGAGCCTGGCGAGTTCTCCAGAGCAGACCTCGGCAATGGTGCAGAGCGACTGATCGCTCGCACGCTCCGCGCGCGACCAGCGGTAGAGCAAGCTCCGGACGTCAGCTCCCACCTCGTCGCTCATGGCGGTGGCCGTCAGGGCCTGCACCACGTGAGGCCGGAGGTACGGCTTTCCGGTCCACCGATTCAGCCATACCAGCGGGCGGGTGTCCCGGCTCCGGAGCACGATGGCCACCAGGTTGCCAACGATCCGTTCAGCCAACCGGGTCTGCCGATGGTCGTTCCGCCGTAACGGCAGGTCCATGGCCCACTCCCACAGCTTCCTGTGGAACCAGGCAGAGCGGTCACCGTGCAGGAAGGTCAGCACCGCCGTGGCGTAGTTCGCCCGCTCGAACCGGAGCCGACCGTCCACCACCTCGGCGTTGATCTCGCTCATCAGCGCCCGCAATCCGACCTCAGCGAGCCCGTCCGACCGGACCGAGGGCAGGTCACCGAGGGTCTGCCCGAGCGAGTTGACCGCGTCGAGCACCTCGGCGGGTGGCTCTCCCTCGAGCAGGGCGGCCGCGACGAGGAACAACCGATGTCGGATGCTCCTGGCCGCACTGAACCAGGCGGCCAGGACATCGTCCCAGTCACCGTAGGCACCGCACACTTCCTCGACGAGCTTCGGCACGTCATGATCAGGGTGGTTCCGGACGGCGGTCACGATGATCCCGGCCAGCCGCATGGCGTCCGTCACCGTGGCTCGGGCCAGCACCTCACTGATGGTGGGATGCCCGACGATGGAGGAAGCGTCGACCGCGTGCACTGCGCACTCACGGCGTACCACCTCCGGGAGATCGGGGGGCGTGACCTGGAGGACGGACACCGTCCCGACGCTGCCGACAGCGCCCCATACTCCCGGGGTGGCCACGACCACCAGATGCGCGTCCAGGGTCGCCAGGTGCGCGGCGTGGGCCTGCAACCGGCGGCCCAGGTCGGGACTCACCCGTTCCCGCTGGTCCGGCAGACACAACAGATAGGTCAAGCCCCGCTCCGCCGGCAGATCCACCGCAGCGAACGGGCGCCCCCGCTCCTCGTCGATGAGGATCTCCTCCAGTCGCCGACCCGCCTGGCTCGCCTCGTGCAGGAGTGCGACCGCAGCGGTCCGCAGCCCGGAGTTTGCCGGACCCAGCACCACCACCCACGGCTGGTCGCCGACGAGGCGGGCTGCGGCGGCCCGGTCGAGGGACAGGTCCTGGTCCTGGCTGCTCAGTCGGTAGCTGCGTGGTGCGAGCGACTGCACGACCTGGTCGACGTAGGCCCGCAGCAGGTGGTGACGCCGAATGGCCTCGTTGATCAGCTTGTTCTCGACGAACGTCTGGTGCACTCCGCCGTGCACGGTGCCACCGGAGACCACCTGACCGACGTTGATGCCGATGGCAGTCGGCTCCGGGTAGAGGTCGTCCTCAAGTCGGTCCTCCTCGGCGAGCACCACCGCCTCCTCGATGCTCATGACCTGCTCCCGAAGGGGTGGCCGCCAAAGGACTGTTGCATTCCGCCGTGCACGGTGCCACCCCCGACCACCTGCCCGTAGTTGGTGCCCACCGACTGTTCGGATGGCGGGTAGGCAGGCGCTGGCGGGGACTGCGGCTCCGACGCAGGTTCCGGCTCGTCGTCCGTTCGGCCTACCGGCCACGCGCCAGACGGGGTGGGTAGGTGCAGCCACGCACGCTGCGCGAACGCTTTGCCCTCCACGCGGGCCTCCACGTCGACGAAGTGGTCCGGGTGCAGGCCGGCGTAACCAGCGCTGATCACGTCGTGGAAGACCCGGTCGGAGACGATCATGGCGACGAGGGTGATGCGGGGCTTGGCTTCCCTGAGTGCGCTTTTGACCACTTCGGAGTCCAACAGTCGGTGCGTCTCGTTCCGGGCAGTCCCGTTGCCGCCCTGTCCCACCGCCGCCACGTCGGTGGGTAGGGGACCCACGTGCAGGCTCACCCGCAGCCGCAGGGGCTCCTCCCCGGGGTGTTCGCGTCGATGAGTGTCCAGGCGCTCTTGGAGCTTGGCCGGGAAGGGGTGAACGAGGTACGGGAGTACGCGGGTGGGCAGACCCACGGCCAAGCCGTCCCCGGTGGGGCCGTAGAAGTCGGGACTCGACCACTCCGCGTCCAGCCCGGCGTCCCGCATCGCGGCCCCGACGAGCTGGTGGATGGTGCGGGAGACGTTCTCGTGCGTACAGCCGGGCAGATCGGTAAAGCCCTTCGCGTCGACCGCCAGCACCGCGCGGTACGGCGGTAGCGGGCGGGACTGCTCGAACGGGGGTGACTGGTCCATCGCGTTCCCTTCGCAAGTGGCCGGACGGGGGTAATCGTGTCCGGCCTGCTCCGGGAGAACTGCCCAGCACTGTGCACAGCACAGGTGACGCGGGTATCAACCGCTGCCGACCGCGTCAGCCTGCCATCCGGTGTAGGGCATCGACGTCGAGAATCGAGACCCGCATCCGGTGAGTGTCGATCACGCCTTCGGCGCGAAGAACCCCGAGCGCGAGGACAACGGCGTTGCGGGACGCGCCGATCAGCTCGGCCAGATCCTGTTGAGGCAAGTCGAAGGCACGTTGACTACCGGCGGCATCGGCCGTCACGTAGAGTCGGAGCAATGCCCGGGCAAGGCGCTGTCGCACGGGAAGAACGGCGATCTCGGTCCGCTGGACGTCGGACTGCCGGAGGCGATTGACGGTGTACCGGGCATAGGCAGCGGTGACGGACGGCCGTTCGATGAACCGTTTGAAGCTCGCCCCGGGCACCACCCGGACCACCATGGGGGTCAGCGTGGAGACGGTGCCGGAGCGAGGGCCGCCGTCCATCACTGCCAAGTCGCCCACCACGTCACCGGCCCCGCGAATCGTCAGGATCGCACTTTTGCCTACGGGCTCTCCACGGACCACCTTGACCGCGCCCCTGAGGATCACGTACGCGTGATCCCCCTCGTCGCCCTGATGGAACAACTGGTAGTCCGCCTCCATGCGGCACCGGGTACCAAGGGAGCACATCGCGACCCACTCGGGCGTCGAGAGGTAGGAAGCCAAACCGCCGGTGCCGGCAGACATGGTGTCAACGTCCACGCACAGAAGGTAACGAGTCGTGTCCTTCTAGGTCTGCCCGGTGTGCCAGCGGTGGGAGCGGTCCGCACCCGCCCGGCTCACTTCCGCGCTCGTCGAGACTGCGGCATCACGTCGACGTGATGCCGCAGTCTCGACGAGCCCTCCGACATGGATTCGGTCAGCCGTCGGTGGCCAGGGCGGCGACCGGGCTGACCCGGGCCGCGCGGCGGGCCGGCAGCAGGCCGGCGAGCGCCGTCGCCGCCGCCAACACCACCACCACGAGTGCGAGCCGTCCGGCCGGGAACTCGACCGGCACGTTCCCGCCGAGCGCGGCCACGGTCAGCCACGAGTACGGCAGTGCCAGCAGCAGCCCGGTCACGGCGCCGAGCAGCCCGTACAGGCCGGCCTCCACGGTCAGCATGGCCCGGAGCCGGTGCCGGGACATCCCGACCGCCCGCAGCAGCCCGGACTCCCGGGTCCGTTCCACCACCGACAGCGCGGTGGTGGTGCCGACGCCGACCACGGAGACGACGACGGTCAGCCCGAGCAGGGCCAGCATCACCCCGAAGACCTCCCGCAGGTCGCCGTCGACGTCGTCGCGGGCATCGGCGAGCACCTGGACCGCCACCGCGCCGCCGCCGAGGGTCCGCAGCGTCTTCAACGCCGACGTCCGGGCGTCCTCCCCGTCGGTGACCAGGTCGGCCAGCAGGCCGGTGGGCTTCGCCGGCACGCCGAGCCGGTCCAGGTCGGCCGCATCGAGCAGGACACCCGCGTCGACCGGGGTGTTGTCCAGGGTGGCTGCCAGGCGCAGCTCGACCGTACGGGCACCGAGGGTCAGGGTGAGCGTCTCCCCCGGCCGCACCCCGGCCGCCTCGGCGTAGTGGGAGAGCAGCACCACCCGCCCCGGGCCCAGGTCGGTCAGGGAACCATCGACGGCACCGAAGTCCTCCCAGGTGGAGAGCTGGTGCAGGTCCAGGTCGACGGCGAGCATGCTCTCGACCTGTCCACCGGCCACGGCCACCCCGGGCACCCCCCGGTACGGCACCACCGTGGTCAGCTTCTTCTCCGCGCGTACCCGCTCGACGAACCCGTCCGGGAGGAACCCGTCGCCGTCCCGGGCGGCCGCGACGTGCAGGTCGCCGGGGGCCATTCCGGCCAGTTCCCGCTTCGACAGCGCGGTGAGCGAGGCGCTGCCCACCAGCGCCCCGGCGATCAGGGTGACGCCGAGGGCGACCACCACGCTCACCGCGGCGGCCCGGCGTGGTGCCCCGCCGACGCCCCCGACGGCCAGCCGGCCGACCGGACCGAGCCGGCGCAGCGGCCACCCCACCGTGGCCAGCAGCGGCCGGACCAGCACCGGCCCGAGCGCCACCAGCGCCGCGTACGCCAGGGTGCCGGAGGCGACGATCAGCAGCAGCTGCCGCAGCGGGTCGTAGCCGTCCTGACCCGTACCGGGCAGTTGGCGGACCACCGTCAGGAACACCAGCGCCGCGCCGACGACGCCGAGGATCCCCACCACCGCACGCGGCCGGTTGACCCCGCGCTGGGCGGCGGTGGTGCTGGCCGTGCGGAGCGCCTCCAGCGGCGCGACCCGGGCCGCGCTGACCGCCGGGGCGGTCACCGCGAGGACGGCGACCAGCACGGTGCCGAGCACCACGGCGACCGCCGCGCCGACCGGGCGGCCCGGGAAGGCCACCTCGCGGCCGAGGCCGCGCAGCAGCAGCGGGAGGCCGTACCCGAGGCCGGCGGCGGCCAGCACCCCGCCCGTGCCGGCGACCAGCCCGGTGAGCGCCCCCTCGGCGACCAGCGCGCGGAACAGGTGGGACCGGTCGGCGCCGACCGCCCGGAGCAGGGCGAACTGCCGCATCCGCTGGGCGAACACGATCCGGAACGTGGAGGTCGCGACCAGGGTGGCGGCGACGACGGCGGTCGCCACGAACATCGCGATCACCGCGAACAGTTCGTGCACCCGCTCGCTGACCGCCTCGGCCTCGGTGAGCCGGGCCTCCTCGCCCGAGCTGAGCACCGGCGTGCCGCCCTCGTACCCGGTGCCGGCGAGGGCCCGGTCCAGGGCGGTGCGGACGGCGTCCGGGTCGGCGTCGGGGGCGAGCCGGACCTCCACCTGCGTCAGGCCGTCGTGCCCGGCCAGGCGGGAGAGTTCGCGGTCGGAGGTGTACGCCAGCTCGCCGGTGTCGTCCGGCACCTCCAGCACACCGCTGACGGTGAGGGTGACCGGCCGTTCCGAGACCCCGGTGGAGATCCGCACCGTCGCGCCGACCGGCAGGTCGAGCCGGTCGACCGTACGCTTGCTGACCGCGATCTCGCCCGGCGCGTCCGGATACCCGCCGGTCACCACCCGGACCGTGGCGAGCGGGCCGGTGCCGGGGTCGGCCAGCAGCGAGAGGCCGGTGCCCGGCTGGCCGTCGAACTCGACGTACACGTCGGTCCGCCCGACCGCCTCGGCGACTCCGGGCACCTGCCGGGCGGCGGCCAGCGCCCGGGTCGTCGCCTGTTCCCCGTCACCGGGGCCGATGACGAGGTCGGCCGCCGCCGGGGTGCCGCTGAGCCGGCCGAGCACGGTGCGCTCGGTGATCTCCTCGGCGAGGACGGTCCCGAAGGCCACGAACGCCGCGATGACCATGGCCAGCCCCATCAGCAGCAGCCGGGCCGGACGGCGGGCCGCGTCGCCGAGCTGGGTACGCAGCAGGGTGGAGCGGCGGCTCACCGGGCACCGGCCAACTCGCGCAGGGCCGCACCGATCGTGGCACCGTCGGGGTGGTCGAGGTCACCGGCGATCCGACCGTCGGCGAGCAGCACCACCCGGTCGGCGTACCCGGCGGCCACCGGGTCGTGGGTGACCATGACCACGGTCTGCCCGAGGGTCCGCACGCAGGTGCTCAGGAAGGCGAGCACCTCCGCTCCGGAGCGGGAGTCCAGGTTGCCGGTGGGCTCGTCGGCGAAGACCACCTCGGGACGGGAGACCAGGGCGCGGGCCAGCGCGACCCGCTGCTGCTGGCCGCCGGAGAGTTCACTCGGGCGGTGCGTCAGCCGGTCACCGAGCCCCAGCACCTCCACCAGGTGGTCGAACAGCTCCCGGTCGACATCACGCCCGGCCAGGTCGAGCGGCAGGGTGACGTTCTGCGCGGCGGTGAGTTGCGGCAGCAGGTTGAACGCCTGGAAGACGAAGCCGATCCGTTCCCGGCGGACCTTCGTCAGCACCTTGTCGCTCTGCCGGGTCAGGTCGGTGCCGCCGAGCAGCACCTGACCCGAGGTCGCCGTGTCCAGCCCGGCCAGGCAGTGCATCAGGGTGGACTTCCCGGACCCGGACGGTCCCATGATCGCGGTGAACCGGCCCCGGCCGAACCCCACCGACACGCCGTCGAGGGCGTGGACCGCCGTCTCGCCCCGGCCGTACACCTTGACCACGTCGACGGCCGCGACGGCGGCCGTCCGAGTGGGGTGCGTCGTCATTGTTCCTCCTGTGCTGAACGTGTTCGCCCAGCGTCGCGGTCGGCCCCCCGGTCGCACATCGGTCCACGGTCAGGGCCCGGCGGTGCGGGGTCCACCTTTCGGCAGATCCGTCACCGCCCGGGGCGCGGCTACCGTGGGTCACGATGATGGAGCGACTGGACGCCTGGGGACGCCGGGCCGGGCAGGCGGTGGCGCTGACCGGCATGGCGCTGCTGGGCATCGTCGACGTCGCCCTGGGCGGCGTCTTCGTGCTCAGCGGCGACGTCGGCCTGCTGGTCGCCCTCTGGCACGTCGCCCTCGCGGTGGGCGCCGCAGCGGTGTGGTTGCCCGCGCACCGGCAGGGGTCGCGGCTGCTGCCGGTGGCCGCCGCGGTGCTGGTGGCCGGGTCGCTCGCCACCACGATCGGGCGGTTCGTCCTGACGCAGGATGCCGGGCTGCTGGCCGACGGGGGCCCGCGCGGCATGTCGATCTCCTGGGGCCTGGCCGAGTCGGTCGGGCTGCTCGGCGTCGTCTTCGTGGTGGCCCGGTGGGCCGCTCCGGGGCCGGCGCTGGTGCTGGTCGCCGCGAGCGGGCTGGCCGTGTCGGTGCTGCCGATGCGGGTCGGCACGGAGAGCGCGTTACAGGTCGTCGGGATGGGCTACGCGCTGCTCGCGGCGGGCAGCGCCGCCGCCGGCATGTACTTCCGGATGGCGGCCACCGCCCGGGGGCGACAGCTCGACACGGTACGCGCGGAGCAGCGCGCCGAGTTCGCCCGCGACCTGCACGACTTCATCGCCCACCACGTCACCGGGATCGTGGTGCAGGCGCAGGGGGCCCGGTACGTCGCCGAGCGGGACCCGCAACGGGCGGTGGCCGCGCTGGAGCAGATCGAACGGGCCGGCGCGGAGACCATGACCGCCATGCGCCGGATGGTGGGGGTCCTGCGCGGACACGACGCCGCACCCGACGCGCCTCTCGCGCCGCTGGCCGGGCTGGCCGAACTGCCGGACCTGGTGGAGAACTTCGCTGCCGCCGGGCCGGTCGAGGCGCACCTGCACACCGAGGGGCACCTCGATGACCTGGCGGTGGAGGTGACATCCTCGGCGTACCGGGTGGTGATGGAGGCGCTGACCAACGTCCGGCAGCACGCCACCGGGGCCCGGCGGGTGGACGTACGCGTCACCCGTACCCCGGACTGGCTGCTGGTGCGGATCAGCGACGACGGGCGCGGGCCGCGCGCCGGGCGGACCCGGGAGCGACCCGGGTTCGGCCTGGTCGGCCTCACCGAGCGGGCGGGCGCGCTCGGCGGTCGCCTGAGCGCCGGACCGGGTGTGGACGGAGGATGGGTGGTCGACATGGCGCTGCCGCTGCACGGGGGGCGCGGCCGGTGATCAGGGTGTTGGTCGCCGACGACCAGGCCATGGTCCGCACCGGCTTCGGCATGATCATCGACGCGCAGCCGGACATGACGCTGGTCGGCGAGGCGGCCGACGGCGTCCAGGCGGTCGAGCTGGCCCGTCGCCTCCGGCCGGACGTCGCCCTGCTGGACATCCGGATGCCCCGGATGGACGGGCTGGAGGCGCTGCGGCTGCTCGCCGGCCCCGGCGTCACCGACCCGGTCCGGGTGGTCGTGGTGACCACCTTCGACCTCGACGAGTACGTGCACCAGGCGCTGCGCAACGGCGCGTGCGGCTTCCTGCTGAAGGACTCCGGCCCGGCACTGCTGGTCGAGGCGCTGCGCGCCGCCGTCTCCGGGGACGCCCTGATCAGCCCGTCGATCACGGTACGGCTGCTCCAGCACCTCAACCCGCCGACCGCGCCGCGCCCCGGCGAGATGGGCCTCTCCCCCCGGGAGTTGGAGGTGGTGAAGCTGGTCGCGCGGGGCGCGACGAACGCCGAGATCGCCGCCCGCCTCTTCATCACCGTCGGCACGGTGAAGACCCACCTGGGCAGCGTGCAGACGAAGCTGAACACCCGCAACCGGGTGGAGATCGCCGCCTGGGCCTGGGAACGCCGCCTGGTGCAATAGCGGAACCCCCGGCCTACCCAAGCCGGGGTTCCAGGTTTCCGCCCAGCTCGCACGCCGGACGCGCTTAAAGCCGTAGGTCAGTTTGGAAGGCGTCGCCTCTACCAGGGACTGCAAGACGAACGGTGTAACTCCTGATCAAGGAGCAGCACTTGATGTCCCATGGAGCGATGATCGATGAGCCTTGTCCGTGCCGCGGCCGGTGCTGCGACAACGCATGCCTCACTTGCAGCAACAAGTAAGCCCATTTCGCCAACTGCCTTCGGGTTACTGAGTCCGGCCGCACCGGCAACGGACGCCCTCGTCAAGTTCGGCGTCGAAGCGGTGGCGCAGATCGTGGCCCAGCGCAAGCAACTCTCGAATCTGTTGGCAGGTCAGCCGCCGCCCTTCCCACATCAGTTCGGCGAGACCGTCGGAGTACGCAGGTGCAGGGACATCCTCGGTCATATCGACGTCGCACAGTACTGCAAGGTCACCTACAGGTATGCCGAGAAAGTGCGCAAACCCGCTGACGAGTTGCGGAGCGAGCATCTTGCCTTCGATGGCAATCTGGTTGACCGTGGAGCTCGACAGGTACGGGCCGCCCGAGTAGAGCAGCAGCTGAGCGGCGGAGGTGCCCTTCAGGTTTCGGTAATGCAGCAGCCGGCCGATAATCGCCCGCGCCTTGTCCTTAGGGAAGGGGCGAAGCGGCGGGGGTAGTGGCCCCACCAGTGGCTGCTGAGGCATGGCTCGAGCTGCAGCGAGCAGGATCGGCCGGGCCGGGGGCACAGCGACGTAGTCCCAAGCCATCCGGCCCGGATCGGCCTTGGGATCCGTGGGGGCAAGATCTGCGGGCAGGTCGTGTCCGACCAGCGCGAACAAATCGGCCGTGTGCCAGCCCAATGCCGGAGCAAGACGCCGCAGAGTCTCTGGTGCCGCGACGTCGTCACCTGCATCTCTGGCTACGGCCACCGCCTTCCAGCCACGTCGATCCGTCAGCCGGCGCAGCAGAACCTCGACCTCCATGCGACCTCCCAAGCCAGGTCCAGCAGATCACTGATCTGCCGTACGCTACCCTGCCACATACCGCTGCATGGCCAGACACAACCGCCGATCGACTGGCTAACTTCGCGGCTTCCCCATTCTCCAGTCACGCCACGTCGCATTTGGAGCCACGGGATAGCCGTTGGTAGTCAGGGCCTCGTAGGCCACATCCCGAACTGGCATATAGCCCTCGAAATTGTTGGGCCAATAGTGACCCGAACCATTGTTGTAGTGCGTGATCCGGCCACCCTCGACCTCGAAATTTCCTGCCATGAACACCGGCTGCTCCTGCGCAAGGCTACTATGCCCGGCACCGTATTTGCCGTAGGTCTCGAGCTGGGCGTAGGGCATGGATCGGACGGAACCGTCCCGCAAAAAGACGAAAGCGTGCTCACCGTCGGTGAGATTTACTCCATCTGACTGCCATGAGCCCTCCGGAACCTCCGCCTGCTTCGAATTATCTGCACCATTCTCGCCCTTGCGGAAGACCTTCCGGGGCAGGATCGGGTCGCTCGTGCAGTTGTGGACGAGGACCGAGTCGTTGCCAGCGATCACATAGTACGTGTGGATGTCGGCGACGGTGAGGTCGTGCATCCGCTCGTCACCAGCGAAGTTACGAACCGCAACAACGGTGACCTGCCGTCCAGGAGGACCGCCGCCCCCGACACCGGCACCGGTGCCATCGCCCTCCAGGCGCTTGTCGTCGTGCACCAGCAGCCGGTGACCCGGCTTCAGCTGCCCGGCGTCCACCCACTGCCGGTCGGTGGCGTCCCAGAACGGGTGGTGCTGCGTCGTCTTCAGCACCGTCGACTTACCGGTCTCACTGTCCCGCACCGTGACGTCGGTCAGGTCCTGGTCCTGGTTGACGTGCAGGAACGTGACCGGCTTCGCCGCCCGCTCACCCGTCACCGGATCAGTCGCCGCAACCTCGTCACCCAGCTGCAGATCCTCGATCGGCTTGGCACTGCCGTCAGCCATCAACACCCGTGTCGACGGATCGAAGCTGTGCCGTTGCCCCGCAACCGTGCTACAACCTGCACCCGACTGGGCATCCGAACGGCGGCCCTCGGGCGCCGGACCCGAACCCGACGAACCACCACCCGAACGAGCAGCAGCCCCACCACCGGCAGCCCTCACCGGAGTGCTACCACCAGCGGTCTTGCCCGCCCCCGACAGACGACTCGCCAGGCTCGGCAACCGGCTCGCAGCCGCACCGGCGTACTTCAACCCGCCGCCACCGAGTCGACCGAGCCCACCCGAGAGCGCGCCGTCGAGGCCGCCCTCGATCATCGTCCCGGCCAGGTTGCTCCAGGAGAACTTCTCCTCGCCCTGGGCGACGTCGACCATGTACCCCGTACCGGCCGACAGGGCCCCGGCCACCGCACCAGCAAGGATCAGACAACCCACCCCGGTAGCGCACAGCGCGCCGACCGCCACCGTGGCCACCAGAGCCGCCGCCGCGGTGGCCACGAACTTCCACGGGTCCTTTTTTATCGCCTCGACTGTTGACTTCGCACTGTCGACGGCCTTCTTGACCGCATTCTTCGCGGTCTGTTTGACGCACTTCCCTACCCCACTCGACAGGCACTTCTTCGTCGAGTGGTACGCGTCCCTGACCGTGTTGACCATCTTCTTCGCCCATCGGACGGTGGTGTTCTTCACCTTGTTCCAGGCCTTCGAGGCCTTGTTGGTGAACTTCTTCGCCCCCGCCTTGAGATTGCTCCACGCCCGGCCGGACGAGGCGTACTTGAACGTCGACGAGACGGAGTTCGCCGCCGCCCGGAACGTCGACACCGGGTTGGTGGCCGCCTTGAACGTGCTCTTGACCCCGCTCTTGAAATTCGACCAACCCCAGTGACCGGTGGGGTCGACCGTCGTCAGCGGGTTGCCGTCCCGTACTGAAAACGGTTCGCCGCGATCGAGTCCGGCACCGGGCTGACGTCGGCGCTGTCCCTTGTGCCGAACTGGCCGGTCTCGGTGTTGTACCACCGGGTCAGCATGTTGACCCGGTCACTGAGCCCGTCGGTCCACTCCGACTGGTAGCCGAGGTTGCCGACCATGCCCGAGGTGTTCAGCACCGTACCCAGCGGATCGTAGGTGGTCGACCCGGACAGGGCGCTGCCGGTCGCGGAGAAGAGCCCGACCAGGTCGGTGTGCTGGTCGGTCCAGGCGTACGCCGAGCCGGCGCCGCTGCCCGTACCCACGCCGAACAGCTCGCCCGACGGACCGCGGGTGTAGGTCGCGGTGCCGTCGCCGGCCAGGTCGTTACCGAGGCCGGTGTACGTGAAGCCCGACTTGATCGCCCTGCCCAGCGCGTCGTACGAGTAGGTGCTGGTGGTCCCGCCGCTGTTCTGCTGCGACAGCACCTGGCCGAACGCGTCGGTCTGCGTGGTGTAGGTCACCGACCCGGACAGGGTCTGCTTCAACGTGCCGCGCGGGGTGTAGACGTACGACGTGCCGTTGTTCTGCGTCAGCAGTTGGTTACGGGCGTCGTAGGTGAAGGTCTTCGAGCCGTTCTGCGTACGGTTCCCGGAGTCGTCGTAGGCGTACGTGGTGGTGGTCGAGCCGCTGGTCCACGATTTCAGCCGGTCAGCCAGGTCGTAGGTGTAGGTGTTCGACGCCGACCCGGCGAAGCCGGTGGTGACCTTCGAGGTCTCGTTGCCGTTGGCGTCGTACCCGTAGGTGACGGAACCGAGGGTGACCGTGCCCGCCGCGTTCTTCAACGTGTCGGTCTTGAGCCGGCGCTTCCGCAGGTGAAACCGAGCGGCACAAGAGGCGGAAACAGCGGAACCCCCGGCCTACCCAAGCCGGGGGTTCCAGGTTTCCGCCCATTTCACACGCCGGACGCGTTTAAAGCCGTGGGTCAGTTTGAAAGTCGTCGCCTCTACCATTGGGCTACCGCGCCACGAAGAGAGGCGCGGGTAGGATTCGAACCTACACTCCACGAACCCTTTCCACGGCTGCTCCATCCGACGATCGGCGGTAATGCTGAGTCTGGAGCGAGAGTCTGAGATTCATTCGACGGTCGCCTCTACCAGTTGGGCTACCCCGGCCCGGGTGCCGGGGGCAGGACTCGAACCTGCACTGAACACGTCCAGCTCAGTCTGACCTTCAGTCTCAGCTTCTTCGCGCTTGTCGCGCGTCCCTCCGCGCTCCCACGGAGGGAGTCTGAAAGGCTACCCGAACAGGTAGCCGAACACCCGCTCGCCGACCTTCACGTCCTCCACCTCGGTCATGTTGGCCTGTTCCCGGGCGAACTTGACCGCCTGCTGGAGCTTCGCCACCCGCTCCCGCAGTTCCTTGACCCGGGTGGCGGGCAGGGCGCCGGAGAGCTTCACGGTGGTCCAGTAGCCGACCGGCACGTCCTCGGTGTACACCTCGACCTGGGCCGGGTGCTTCTCGGTCGCCTCGGCCTTGACGTGGTTGCGCATCACCTTGCGGCTGCGCACCGTCTTCACCGGGTCCGAGGCGTACGCCCCGGCGGCGTCGTTGAACGTCCAGCTCTCGGCCGGGTCCAGCACGGGCAGCTTGTCGACGAAGGAGTACAGCTCGACGAGCTGCTTCTCCAGGAAGAGCAGGTAGGTGACCGGCACGTCGGCGAGGATCGTCCGGCCGTCCACCACCACGTCGGCCTTCGCCCGGGTGTTCGCGACGTCCTGGGTGAGGACCAGGTCGAAGAGCCGGGTCAGCGACGTCGCCACCTCGGCGATCACGTCGGTGGCCGACACCTGCACCCGGGTCGACTCCGGCGGAAGCTGCTCGCCCTCCTCGTCCTTCGGCTGGTAGCTACGGGAGATGCCGGACAGCAGCGGCGCCTTCTGGACGTTGCGGTGTGCCTCGGTGAACTCCCGGGTGGTCTGGGCCTTCACGCCCTTGGTGACCGCGATGATCTGGTTGAGCTTCGCCATGCCGATCTTCCCTTCAGCCGGGCGGGACATTACCAACGACGATCCGTTGGCGGCGAACCGGTTTTCGGGTCACCGGACGACGGTCGGCTGCGCATCAGTCGCCGCTCAGGTTCACCTGGATGCCCTCGTTGGCGCACGCCGTCTTCAGGCCGGCCATGTGCGTGCTCATCGGGCCGATGTACGCCAGCGCTCCGGCCGCCTCGTCGCCCTCCATCTTCGACACCTCCCACACGATGTCGACCAGGGCCGTCCCGTGCTCCCGGATCTTCTCGTGGTCGGAGTCGGCGAACTGCTCCCGCAGTTCCTTGTACTCGGCCTCGCTCAGCTCGTCGTCCCCGTCGTCGACCGGATTCTCGCCCTCGCCGCCGGCCGCCATCGCCTTGCAGGCAGTGATGCCCGAGTCCTCCTTGACGGCCTGGTAGATGCCGGTGCCGGCGACCACCGCCAGGAGCAGGCCCAGCACCGCGCCCGCCGCGACGAGCGGCACCCGGTAGGCGGCGAGCGGACCGGGGGCGGGCTCGCCGAACGAGGCCGCACCATCGGCCGGGACGAAGCCGGACGGCACCGCCGGGCCCGTGGCCTGCGGCGGCACGGCGGCGTGGTCGGGGCCGGCCGGCTGCGGCGGTACGGCAGCCTGGTCGGGGCCGGCCGGCTGCGGCGGCACGGCGGCGTGGTCGGGGCCGGACGTGACGGTGGGGTCGGGGCCGGGCTGCGGGTCGGTCACGGGTTCTCCTCGGTCGGAACGAACATGTGTCCTTCGCACCCGTTCCGCGCCGCCCGAGGGGGCACACCGACCGCGAGGACCGTCGGGTGTGGATGGTAGCCCTGCGCGCCGGTGGCGTCGCGGGCCGTACGGAGCCACCTCCGGGACGCCCCGGTCTCGACCGCACCCCGGCCGGCCCACCCTCGTCCAGCAGTGAATTCATGGGAGTTGTCCGGTCTCAGGGGGGTCAATTCAGGGGTCACCGTGCGGCGCGATCTCCGACATCATCGAGACCTGGGACAACTGCCCCCGTCCACGGGCCGTCGGTTGGCCGCAACCCACCGCGAGGCTCCTAGGAAAGGACAACCGTGTCCACTCGTCGTCAACTGCTGCGCCTCACTGCGGCGTCCGGCGTCATCGGCGCCACCGGTGGCCTGGCCAGCCTCGTCGAACGGTCCGGTGCGGCCCCCGCCGCGGCGGCGCCCCCGGTCCCGGTGAGGTTGGCGGGCGGCACCCTGACCCCGTTCACCGTCCCGTTGACCGTCCCGCAGACCCTGCGGCCGGTGCTGCGGACCGCCACCACCGACTACTACTCGGTCACCATGCACCGGCGGCGGTTGGAGATCCTGCCGGGCACCCGCACCGAGGTGTACACGTACAACGGTGACCTGCCGGGCCCGACGATCCGGGCCACCTCGGGGCGGCGCGTGGTGGTACGGCAGCGCAACCGGCTGGGCATGCCGACGGCGGTGCACCTGCACGGTGGCGCCACCGCGCCGGGTGACGACGGCTCCGGCACCGCCACGATCCCGCCCGGTGGGGAGCGGGTCTACACGTACCCCAACCAGCAGCCGCACGCCACGCTCTGGATGCACGACCACACCCACCACATGGAGGCCGAGCACCTCTACCGGGGTCTGGCCAGCCTCTATCTGCTCAGCGACCGCACCGAGGCGGCATTGCCGCTGCCCCGGGGCCAGTTCGACGTGCCGCTGGTGCTGCGCGACGCGCACCTGGACGCCGACGCGCAACTGGTCTGGAACATGGACGACGCCGACAACCGGACCACCCTCCTGGTCAACGGCCGGCCCTGGCCGCGCTTCGAGGTACAGGCCCGCCGCTACCGGTTCCGCCTGGTCAACTCCAGCAACCTGCGGTTCTTCCTGCTCCAGCTCGCCGACGCCGGGGAGATGACGGTGATCGGTTCCGACGGCGGCCTGCTGGAGGCGCCGGTCACCGTGCCGTACGTGCTGCTCTCCCCCGGCGAACGGGTGGAGATCGTGGTCGACTTCTCGCGCTACCAGCCGGGCACGTCGGTGGTGCTGCACAACCTCATGGGGCCGGGCCCGTTCGAGCAGGTCGGCTCGGTGATGCGCTTCGACGTCGTACCGGCGCGGGGGCGGGACCGCAGCTCGGTGCCGCAGAAGCTGCGTACCCTGCCGCCGCTGCCGACGCCGACCGTACGGCGCACCGTCGAGCTGCGCATGGACGAGTTCGGCACCGGACACCAGGCGTACATCGACGGGAAGGTCTTCGACCCGGCCCGGATCGACACCACCATCGCCTGGGGCAGCACCGAGGAGTGGACGGTGACGAACGGCAACGTCTTCATGCCGCACAACTTCCACATGCACCTGGTGCAGTTCCGGGTGCTCGGCCGGGGCGACGGTCCGCCCGACCCCACCGAGTCCGGCTTGAAGGACACCGTGGTCGTCTGGCCCGGCCAGCCGGTCCGGCTCCAGGCCACGTTCGACACCTGGCGCGGCGTCTACCCGTACCACTGCCACATGGTCGACCACAGCGCGATGGGCATGATGGCCCAGATGAAGATCGTCTGATCGGGCGTCCGCACCCGCCCGGAGCCCCGGCTCCGGGCGGGACGCGTCACCTCACCCGACGGCCCACCGGCTCGCCCCGGTGGGCCGTTCCGTCACCCGGCGGCCTCAGCGGAAGGCGGCGTGACCGGTCAGCACCTGCCCGACGATCAGCTGGTGCACCTCGGAGGTGCCCTCGTAGGTGAGCACGGATTCGAGGTTCGCCGCGTGCCGCATGATCGGGTAGTCGAGGGTGATCCCGGCCGCGCCGAGGATGGCCCGGCAGTCGCGGGCGATGGCGATGGCCTCCCGCACGCTGTTGAGCTTGCCGAGGCTGACCTGCCGGTGGTCGAGCGTGCCGGCGTCCTTCAACGACCCGATCTGCATCGCCAGCAGCATCCCCTTGCCCAGCTCCAACGCCATGTCGGCGAGCTTGAGCTGGGTGGCCTGGTACGCGGCGAGCGGCCGGTCGAAGATCTGCCGGCTGCGGGCGTACGCGACCGTCGTCTCCAGGCAGTCGTGGGCCGCGCCGAGCGCCCCGAAGACGATGCCGAAGCGGGCCTCGTTGAGGCAGGACAGCGGTCCGGACAGGCCGGCGGCCTCGGGCAGCATCGCGTCGGCGGGCAGCCGCACGTCGTCGAGGACGAGTTCCGAGGTCACCGAGGCGCGGAGGGAGAGCTTGCGGGTGATCTCCGGGGCGGTGAAGCCGGGGGTGCCGGCGGGGACGAGGAAGCCACGGATGCCCTCGTCGGTACGGGCCCAGACGACCGCGACGTCCGCGATGGACCCGTTGGTGATCCACATCTTGGTGCCGTTGAGCACCCAGTCGCTCCCGTCGCGACGGGCCCGGGTCCGCATGCCGGCCGGGTCGGAGCCGAAGTCCGGTTCGGTCAGCCCGAAACAGCCGATCGCCTCGCCCGCCGCCATCCGGGGCAGCCACTGCTGCTTCTGCTCCTCCGAGCCGAACCGCCAGATGGCGTACATGGCGAGTGACCCCTGCACCGAGACCAGGGAGCGCAGTCCCGAGTCGCCCGCCTCCAGCTCGAAGCAGGCCAGGCCGTACGCGACGGCGGAGGTGCCGGCGCAGCCGTAGCCTTCGAGGTGCATGCCGAGCACGCCGAGCCGCCCGAGTTCCCGGGCGAGGTCCCGGGCGGGCAGGTGGCCCTCCTCGTACCAGGCGGCGATCTGGGGACGGATCCGCCGGTCGACGAAGTCGCGCACGGCGGCCTGGAGTTCCCGGGTGTCGTCGTCGACGAGCGCGTCGACGCCGAAGTACTCGAGCGCGGACGCGGGGACGGTCAGGGTCACGGTTCGTTTCCTTCCGGGGCTTGCAGGTGGGCGATCACGCCACGCGCCACGGCGACGGCCATCGCGTCCAACGCGTCGTGGGTCATCGCCGCCATGTGCGGGGTGGCGAGGACCCGGGGGTGGTGCAGCAGCGGGTCGTCGGGGTCCGGGGGTTCGGGTGCGAAGACGTCCACCGCGTAGCCCCGCAGCCGCCCGGAGTCGAGCGCGGCGAGCACGGCCGGGTGGTCCACGACCCCGGCCCGCGCCGTGTTGACCAGGATGGCGTCCGGTCGCATCCCGGCGAGCGCGGCGGCGCCGACCAGCCCGGTCGTCTGCGCGGTCTGGGGCACGTGCAGGCTCACCACGTCGGCCTCGCGCAACAGGTCGGTAAGGCCGACGAGGCGGACGCCCTCCGGTGGCGCGGTGACCGCGACGTCGTACCCGAGCACGGTCATGCCCAGCGCCCGCGCGCGGACCGCGACTCCCCGGCCGATCGCGCCGAGCCCCACCAGGCCGAGGGTGCGCCCGGCCAGCATGGTCCCGGTCAGCCCGGCCGCGACGACCGCGCCCGGCAGCGAACGGCCGGTCGGGAAGTCCCCCCGCGCCAGCGACGTCACGGCCGCCGGCAGCTGTCGGGCGAGCGTGAGGGCGGCCAGGACGACGAACTCGGCCACCGACTCGGCGTTGGCACCCGGCGTGCTGACCACCGGGACACCCAGGCGCTCGGCGGCGACCAGGTCGATGCCGTCCAGCCCGGCGCCGTGCCGGCCGACGACCCGGAGCCGTCGGGCGGATTCAAGCATGCCGGCCGTCACCGGGGAGGAGCGCACCACGAGGGCGTCCGCGGTGGCGAGTGGCCCGGCGGCCAGTGCCACCGGGTCGGTGACGTGGGCGAGGTGCACGTCCCCCACCGCGCGCAGCAGGTCCAGGCCGGCCGCCGCGATCGGCTCGGTGAGCAGGATTCTGGGTGTCATGGGGGTCCTCACCAGCCGGTGTAGCAGGTCACCGGTACGCAGTAGAAGTCGCGGGCGTAGCCGCCCTGCTCCCGGGGACCGTGGTTGGAGGCACCGGTGCCGCCGAAGGGAAGGTGCAGCTCGGTTCCGGCGGTGGGCAGGTTGACCGTCACGATGCCGGCCCGCGCCTCCTGCTTGAACCGTTCGGCCGCCGACAGCGACGTGGTCACGATTCCGGCGGACAGGCCGTACGGGGTGTCGCCGGCCACGCCGATCGCCTCGTCGAGGTCGTCGACCCGGATCACGCAGGACACCGGACCGAAGATCTCCTCCCGGGCCAGTCGCATGTCGTTGCGCGCGCCGGCGAAGAGGGTGGGTCGCATGAACTGCCCCTCGTCGGCGCGGTGCGCCCCGCCGGCCACCACGGTCGCCCCCTCGTCCCGGCCGATCCGGACGTAGTCGAGGTTCTGCGCCAACTGGTCGGGGCTGACCACCGGGCCGAGGTCGCTGCGCGGGTCGAGCGGGTCGCCGACCCGCAGCGCGTCGGCCGCCGCGGCCAGTGCCTCGACGAACCGGTCGTGGATGCCGGCCTGCACGATCAACCGGCTCGACGCGGTGCACCGCTGGCCGCTGCTGAAGAAACTGCCGTCCAGGGCGCAGCGCACCGCGACGTCCAGGTCCGCGTCGTCGAGGACCACGAGCGGGTTCTTGCCGCCCATCTCCAGTTGGAACCGCTTGTTGCCGTGGGCGATGCACTGCCGGGCCACGTGGGTGCCGGTCCCGGTGCCGCCGGTGAAGGAGATGCCGTCGATCCCGGACGAGGTCAGCAGCTCCTCGCCGACCTCGCGGCCGGAGCCCATGACGAGGTTGAAGACGCCGGGCGGCACGCCGGACCCGGCGATGATCCGGGCGAGTTCCCCGGCCGAGGCGGTGACCAGCTCGGCCGGTTTCAGCACGACCGCGTTGCCGTAGGCGAGCGCCGGTGCGACCTTCCACGCCGGGATCGCCAGCGGATAGTTCCACGGGGTGATGACCCCGACCACGCCCAGCGGCCGGCGTCGCACCTCGGCCTGCACCCGTGGCCGGGTGGAGGAGTAGACCTCGCCCTGCGGTTGCAGCAGTTGGTGGGCGTAGTACCGGAAGGTCTGACCGGCCCGGGTGACCTCCCCGCGCGCCTCGCCGAGCAGCTTGCCCTCCTCCCGCGCGAGCAGGACCGCGAGTTCCTCGGTCCGGCTCAGGATGGTGCTGCCGATGCGGTCCAGGATCTCCATCCGGTACCCGACGGGCTGGCGGGCCCAGCCGGGCTGGGCCCGGCGGGCGGCGTCGATCGCGGCCCGGGCCGTGTCCCGGTCGGCCCGGGCGTACTCGCTGACGATCTCGCCGGGGCGCGCGGGGTTGGCGTTCGGTCGCCGTTCGCCGTCGACCCACTCGCCGTCGACGAGGTTGAGGTGGTACGGCACCGGCATGGTCACCGACCACCGATCGCGGAGGCGACGGGCTGCGCCTGCGGGTCGACGTTCTCCGGGAAGTGGCAGGCGACCTGGTGGCCGCTGCCGGTGGTGGTCAGCACCGGTGTCTGCGCCGCGCAGACCTCCTGGGCCTTCCAGCACCGGGTCCGGAACCGGCATCCGCTCGGCGGGTTGAGCGGGCTCGGCACGTCCCCGGTGAGGATGAGGCGCTTCCGCTCGGTCTCGACCAGGGGGTCGGGAATCGGCACCGCCGACAGCAGGGCCTTGGTGTAGGGATGCTGCGGCCGGCGGTACATGTCCTCGCACTCGCCCACCTCGACGACGGTGCCGAGGTACATGACGGCGATGCGGTCACAGAGGTGACGCACCACGGCCAGGTCGTGCGCGATGAACATCATCGTCAGCCCCAGTTCCTCCTGGAGCTGTTCCAGCAGGTTGACGATCTGCGCCTGGACCGAGACGTCCAGCGCGGACACCGGCTCGTCGGCCACGATGAACTCCGCGTTGCTGACCAGCGCCCGCGCGATGCCCACCCGCTGGCGCTGGCCACCGGAGAACTCGTGCGGAAAGCGGTCGTGCCACTGTTCGCTGAGTCCGACCAGCTGCATGGTCTCCAGGGCCTTGGCCCGCCGCCCCGCCGCGGAGAGGTCCGAGTGCACCAGCAGCGGCTCCTCGATGAGTTCGCCGATGGACATCCGGGGGTTCAGCGAGGCGAACGGGTCCTGGAAGATCATCTGCATGCGTCGGCGCATCGCCCGCATCGGGCCCCGGCCCAGGGTCGTCAGCTCGGTGCCGTCGAAGGTCACCGTCCCGCTACTGGGTTTGAGGAGCTGGAGGATGGCCCGGCCGGTGGTGGACTTGCCGCAGCCGGACTCCCCCACCACACCGATGATCTCGCCGCGCCGGATGTCCAGGTCCACCCCGGACACCGCGCGCAGGCGGGCCGGCAGCAGCGAGCCGCGCTTCGGCACCTTGAAGTCGACGGCCAGGTCGCGTACCCGCAGCAGAGGCTGGTCCGCTGCGGTGACAGGGGCTTCGGACATCAGCTCTCCTCCGTCGATTGGTCGGCGTAGCGGTCCCGGGTGGAGAGCCAGCCGCCCTGGCTCACCGGGCGCATGCCCCAGCACCGGGTCAACTGGCCCCGGCCCGGCGTCTCGTGTGTGCCGACCAGTTCCGGGGCACTGTCCTGGCAGGTCTCGCGGGCGTGCACGCAACGGGGGCGGAACCGGCAGCCGGTCGGCATCTCCGACAACTCCGGTGGGCGGCCGGCGATCGGGCGTAGCCGGCCCCCACGGACGAGGTCCAGCCGGGGCACCGACCCCAGCAGGCCCCAGGTGTAGGGCATCTGCGGACGGTGGAACAGGTCGACCGTCTCGGCGCGCTCCACGATCTGGCCGGCGTACATCACGTTGACCCGCTCCGCCATGCCCGCCACGACCCCGAGGTCGTGGGTGATGAGCAGGACGGCGGTCCGGGTCTCCCGGGCCAGTTCCCGCAGCAGGTCCAGGATCTGGGCCTGGATGGTGACGTCGAGCGCCGTGGTGATCTCGTCGGCCAGGATCAGCCGGGGGTTGCAGGAGAGCGCGATGGCGATCATCACGCGCTGCCGCATGCCGCCGGAGAGTTGGTGCGGGTAG
Organism: Micromonospora sagamiensis; assembly: GCF_014680085.1. Classification (NCBI taxonomy): domain Bacteria; kingdom Bacillati; phylum Actinomycetota; class Actinomycetes; order Micromonosporales; family Micromonosporaceae; genus Micromonospora; species Micromonospora sagamiensis. The sequence goes on from NZ_AP023438.1 coordinate 1,246,935, forward strand.
GAACCGAGCCGGGTCTCCGCGGCCGGGATGCGCACCATCTCCAGCAACTCGATCGCCCGCGCCCGCGCGGCCCGCCGGTTCAACCCCAGGTGCAGGCGTAGGGACTCGGTGAGCTGCCGACCCACGGTCAGCACCGGGTTCAGCGAGGTCATCGGATCCTGGAAGATCATCGAGATGCCCTTGCCGCGGACCGCCCGCAGCTCGCGGGGGCGCAGGCGCAGCAGATCCTGCCCTTCGAAGAGGACCTGCCCGCCGGTCACCTGCCCGGCCGGCGGAACGATCAGGCCCATGATGGACTGCGCCGTGGCCGACTTGCCGCAGCCGGACTCACCCACCAACGCCACCATCTCGCCGGCGTCCACAGTGAAGGAAACACCGTCGACCGCCGTCACCGACCCCCGCGCCGCGCGGAATTCGGTACGTAGGTCTCGCACCTCCAACAAGGCCATCGAACCCCCTGGTGTTTTAGACTCCCGAGCGCCGCCATTCGTCAAGTCGGAGTGTTGCACAGACGATGTTCGTCGTCTAGGCTCCCGGCAGCGACGAATTACGTCACTATGAGTTGGAGCGAGATGGCATCGAAGAGCTCGATCGAAAAGGATCGCGGCCTCATCCGGGAACTCGTCCAGGACCCGAGGCAGACAAACGTCGCGTTGGCGGCGAAGGTCGGCCTCTCCGAAGGGTCCGTGCGACGACGGGTGGAACGGCTCGTCACCGAGGGGCAGCTGCAGTTCGCCGCGATCCCCAGCGCCGCCTTCATGGGCCGGCCGGTGCACACACTCTTCGAGATCCAGAGCGCCCCCGGGGCCACAGAGCGGCTCATCGACAAGCTCGCGGGCATGCCGGAGATCGCGTACGTCTACCACGTCACCGGCCAGTTCGACATCATCGCGGTCGGCTACTTCGCCTCCAGCAACGCCATGCGCCGGTTCTGGACCGAGCGGCTGGGCCACCTCGACGGGGTGATGGAGAGCCGGTCGGTGATGGTGCTGCGGGTCGCCAAGCGCGCCCACGAGTGGGCCCGCGACATCGCCGTCGACGGTGACGAGGAGTCCGCCTGGGAGTCGGGCTCGACCCCTGGCGCGCCCGGCTCGGAAACCTGACCAGACCGGAGAAACACGCCATGCTGCGCATCACGCTCATCCGCCTGTTATCGGTTATTCCGGTCCTGCTCGGGATCTCGGTGATCTCGTTCCTGGTGATCCGCATGATCCCCGGTGACGTGATCAGCTCGATCATGGGCCAGGACTTCGGCGACCCCGCGATCGAGGCGGAGATGCGCCGCTACTTCGGGCTCGACATGCCCGTGTACGAGCAGTTCCTGAGGTGGCTGGGTGCCCTCGTCCAGGGCGACCTCGGCACCTCGATGCGCACCGGCCAGCCGGTGCTGGAAGAGATCATGCAGCGCTTCCCGTCCACGCTGCTGCTGGCGGTGTCGGCGCTGCTGGTCTCGATCCTCATCTCCATCCCGTTCGGCGTGCTCAGCGCCACCAAGCGCAACGGCCTGCTCGACGCGAGCACCCGGGTCGCCTCGCTGATCGGGCTCTCCCTGCCGAACTTCTGGCTGGGCATCCTGCTGGTGTACGTCTTCTCGGTCTCACTGGGCTGGCTGCCGTCACAGGGCGCGGGCGAGGGTGAGGGCTTCTGGGGCAGCCTGAAGTACCTCATCCTCCCCTCGGTGACCCTCGGCGCCAGCCTGGCGGCGATCAGCATGCGGATGACCCGGTCCAGCATGCTGGAGGTCCTCAACCAGGACTACGTCCGTACCGCCCGGGCCAAGGGGCTGGGCGAACGCGCGGTCATGGTCCGGCACGCCCTGCGCAACTCGCTGATCCCGGTGGTGACGGTGCTGGGCATCCAGGCGGGGGCGCTGCTCGGTGGCACCGTCATCGTGGAGCAGGTCTTCGCGTGGCCGGGACTGGGCACGATGGTCATCCGGGGGATCAGTCAACGCGACTACCCGGTCGTCCAGGGCACGCTGCTCTTCCTGGCCTTCTTCTACGTGGTGGTCAACCTCCTCGTCGACCTGATCTACACCTACCTGGATCCGAGGTTGCGCAGTGGTCACTGAAGTCGTCCCCGCCCCCCGGCCGCAGACATCCCCGATCAAGACCGGACGGCGCGGCGGCCAGCTGCTGCGACTGATCACCCGGGACAAGGTCGGCCTGATCGGGCTGGTCATCGTGCTGCTGATGACCACCGCCGCGGCCCTCGCCCCGCTGATCGCGCCCTACGACCCGACCGCCATGTCCAACCAGCGGCTCGCCCCGCCCGGCGGCGACTTCCTGCTCGGCGCCGACGAGGCCGGGCGCGACCTGCTCAGCCGGGCGCTCTACGGCGCACGGACCTCGCTGACGGTCAGCCTGATCGTGGTGACCTGCGCCGGGGCCATCGGCGTCCTGCTGGGGCTGCTCGCCGGCTTCTACCGGGGCGTACTGGACGCGATCATCACCCCGGCGACCGACATCATGTTCTCCTTCCCCACCCTGCTGCTGGCCCTCGCGGTGGTGGCCGCCCGCGGGCCCGGCACGGAGAACCTCATCCTGGCCCTGGTCATCGTCTTCATCCCCAGCTTCGCCCGGATCGTGCGCGGCACCGCGATGTCGGTCCGCCGGGAGCCGTACGTGGAGTCGGGCCAGGCGGTCGGATTGAGCAACACCCGCCTCATCCTGAAGTACATCCTGCCCAACTCCATCGCCCCGATCGCGGTGCAGTTCACCACCAGCCTCGCCTACGCGATCCTGATCGAGGCGTCCCTCGGGTACCTCGGGCTCGGCGTGCAGCCGCCACAACCGTCCTGGGGATCGATGCTCTCCAGCGGCAAGTCCTTCATGGAGCTGTCGGTCTGGCCGTCGGTCGTGCCCGGCGTCTGCATCATGATCGCCGTCCTCGGCTTCAACCTGCTGGGCGACACCCTCCGCGACGTCCTGGACCCGCGACTGCGGGGCCGTTCCGGTCGCTGACCGCAAGGAGCACACGCGCGTGGAATCCATCGACGACCACCTGGTTCGCTGCCTCACCGGGTGGTCGGCGGGCCAGCCCCTGCCCGAGGAGACCTCCCCGGACGTCGACGTCGACCCCGGTCTGCTGCTGGACCACCTCGACGCCCAGATCCAGAGCCGACACCTCGACCTCGCGCTGCGGTGGTTGCAGTCCCGGCAGGAGGGCTTCTACACGATCGGGTCGAGCGGCCACGAGAGCAACGCCGCCGTCGCGCTGGCGCTGCGCCCGACCGATCCGGCCCTGCTGCACTACCGGTCCGGCGGCTTCTACGCCGCCCGGGCCGGCCAGGTCGCCGGTGCCACCCCGATCGCGGACGTCCTGCACTCCGCCGCCGCGTCCCGGCACGACCCGATCTCCGGCGGACGACACAAGGTGTTCGGCCACCGGGCCCTGAGCATCATCCCGCAGACCTCGACGATCGCCTCGCACCTGCCCCGGGCCATGGGCCTGGCGTTCGCGCTGGACCGGGGCACCACCGACACCGGGTACCCGGCCGACGCGGTGGTGGTGTGCAGCTTCGGCGACGCGTCGGCCAACCACTCCACGGCGGCCGGCGCGCTGAACGCCGTGGGCTACAGCGCCCACCAGGGAATCCCGATGCCGCTGCTGTTCGTCTGCGAGGACAACGGCATCGGGATCAGCACCCGTTCCCCGCACGGCTGGGTCCGGCGGATGCTGTCGGCCCTACCCGGCATCCACTACGCGTACGCCGACGGCACGGACCCCGCCCGCCTGCTGGCCGTCGCGGCCGACGTGGCGCACCGGGTGCGGACCCGACGGGAGCCCGCCGTGCTGCACCTGGGCACCGTACGGTTCATGGGGCACGCCGGTTCGGACGCGGAACTGGCGTACCGGACCCGCTCGGAGATCCTCGCCGACTACGCCCGCGATCCGATCCTGGCGACGGCGGCGCTGCTCGCCCGACGCCGCATCCTGAGCCCGGCCGAGAGCCTCGCCCGTTACGAGGACACCCGCAAGCTGGTGATGGACCAGGCCGAGCAGATGGTGGGCCGGGTCGAACGGCTGGCCGACACCGCGACGGTGACCGCTCCCCTGACCGCCCGCCGGGTGGTGCAGGTCAGCGGCGCGGCACGACGTGCCGGCAGCGGGCGGGAACGGGTGTTCGGCGGGAAGCTCCCGGAGACCCGGGGCCCGCTCACGCTGGCCCAGTCGATCAACGCGGCTCTCCACGACGCGCTGCTCACCTGGCCACAGGCGCAGGTGTTCGGTGAGGACGTGGCCCGCAAGGGCGGCGTGTACGGCGCCACCCGGGGACTGCGGAAGGCGTTCGGCGCGAACCGGGTCTTCGACACGCTCCTCGACGAGCAGACCATCCTCGGGGTGGCGCTCGGCGGCGCCCTGGCCGGCACCCTGCCGATCCCGGAGATCCAGTACCTCGCCTACCTGCACAACGCCGAGGACCAGCTGCGCGGCGAGGCCGCGTCGCTGCGCTTCTTCTCCAACGGGCAGTACGCCAACGGCATGGTCGTGCGGATCGCCGGCCTGGCGTACCAGAAGGGGTTCGGCGGGCACTTCCACAACGACAACTCGGTGGCGGTACTGCGGGACATCCCGGGCCTGGCCCTGGCGGTCGCCTCGCACCCGGCCACCGCCCCGGCCCTGCTCCGCCAGTGCCTCGCCCTGGCCGAGCAGGAGGGACGGGTCTGTGTCCTCCTGGAGCCCATCGCCCTCTATCACCGGCGTGACCTGCACGCCGACGGCGACGGCGGCTGGCTGGCCCGCTATCCGGCGCCGGACGAGTGGGCGGTGACCGAGAACCCGCTGGGCCAGGTCCGGACCGTCCGCGACGGCACCGACCTGGCAATGGTCACCTTCGGCAACGGCGTCCCGATGAGCCTGCGGGTGGCCGGCGAGCTGGCCCGGGAGGGAATTGGCACGCGCGTCGTCGACCTCCAGTGGCTCGCGCCGCTGCCGGCGGTGAGCCTGCGCGCCGCGCTCGACGGCGTCTCCCGGGTCCTCGTCGTCGACGAGACCCGCACCAGCGGCGGCGTCTCCGAGGCCGTGGTGGCCGCCCTGGTCGACGCGGGTTTCACCGGCCGGATCGCCCGGGTCAACAGCGTCGACAGCTACGTGCCGCTCGGCCCGGCCGCCGACCAGGTCCTGCTGCGCGAGGACGACGTACGGACGGCCGCCCGCGCCCTGCTCAGCTGAACGCCACGACGGCGGCGGCCCACTCGATGATCGAGTGGGCCGCCTGGGTGGTTGCAGGGGTCCCCTGCTACCGCATTGTGATGAGCAGGGGACCCCTGCAACCGCGGGTCGGCCGGGTGGTGGTCAGTACCCGAGGTCCGGCTGCCGCTTCGTGCCGGCCAGTTCCTCACCGGCGAGATACCGGTCGAGGTTGGCGCAGAAGTCGGCGTAGAGCCGTTGCAGGTTGCCGGAGCCCCGGAACGAGGTGTGCGGGGTGATGGTCGTGTTCGGCAGGCTCCACAGCCGGTGGTCACCGGGCAGTGGTTCCTCCTCGAACACGTCGAGCACGGCACCGGCGATCCGCCCCTGGTGCATGGCGTCGACGAGCGCGTCCTCGGCGACCAGCGCACCCCGCCCGACGTTGACCAGGACGGCGGTCTCCTTCATGGCCGCGAAGTGCCCGGCGTCGAAGAAGTACCGGTTCTCCGTGGTCAGCGGCATGGCCAGCACCACGGAGTCGGCCTCGGGCAGCAACGCCAGGTGGTCGGCGAACCCCTCCACCCGCTCGAAACCCTCGGCGGGCGAGCCGGTGCGGTTGACCCCGATCACGGTGACGCCCAGGGCCCGGGCCCGCCAGGCCACCTCGCGTCCGATCCCGCCGGTACCGAAGACCACCATGGTGCTGCCGATGACGTCCCGGGCCACGATCCGGACCCACTCCCGGCGCTCCTGCGCCTCGCGGTACGCCGGGAACCCCCGCGCGTGCAGCAGCACCGCGCCGATGACGTACTCGGCGATCGGCACGTTGTAGGAGTTGGGCGACCGGGTGTAGACCAGTCCCTCGGCGAGGCGGCGCTGCATGATGTCGCCGGTGACCCAGTCGAAGCCGGCCGCAGTGATCTGGACCCAGCGCAGCCGGTCGCACTTGCCCAGCAGCTCGTCGAACGTGTCCTCGTTCATCGCGCTGCGCAGGATCACCTCGGCGTCGAGCCACTCCTCGCGCACCGGCTCGTCGTCCGGGACCGGCGTGAACCGGCACTGCGGATAGCGCTCGCGCAGTTGCGGCAGCAGGTCGGCGAGGTTCGGGGTGAGCAGGACGTGCGGTCCTCCGGCGGCGACGGTCATGACGATTCCTGCGCGCGCTTCCGGTTGTTGTACGTCACCCCACCCTTGGCCCAGTTGTCGTAGGAGACCTCGTAGAGCAGGACGTGGGTGTTCTCGCGCGGCGAGCCGTACTTGACCAGCACGTCGGTCAGCTCGGCGATGATCGCTTCCTTGGTCTCCTGGTCGCGCTTGCCGATCTCGGCACGGATGATGGCCATGTCCTCAGTTCTCCTTCGCTGTCGTCGCCCCGACGAAGTCCGGGTTACGGGAGTACTCCGCCTTGACCGCCAGGTAGGCGAAGGCGTGCCCGACACCGGTTCGCAGCACTCCGTCGAAGACCTCGCGGGCGGCGTCGACGTTGCCGTTGTAGTAGTGCCAGTTCCCCAGGCCGTAGCCCTGGGTGACGGTCTTCAGGCTGTTGCCGTCGCACATCGCCCAGAGCTGCTCGGGGGTGATCTCGCCGGTGTAGAGCCGCATCCGGCCCTCGTATCCGACCAGATGGTCCTCCTGGACGAGGGCGATCTCGCGGAACCGGTCGAGTACCTGCTCGGCCTCGTCCGGGCGGCCGAGCCGGCGCAGCGCCATGTACTGCCAGTCCTGCGACGCGACGAGACCCTCCTGGTGCCGGGCGGCCCGCTCGGCCTCCCGGAAGCTGGGCAGGCAGCCCTCGAAGTCGCCGTCGAGGTACTGGGCGACGCCGAGGTGGTACCAGACGGAGGTGTGCAGGGTGGTGTTGTACCGCTCCAGGGCCTGCGGGTCCTCGGCGGCCATGGTCTCGGTGAGGTGCTGCGGTCGGACCTGCTCGGGGCGGCCGAGGATCAGGCTGACGACGTCCTTCTCCACTTCGGGCTGGTACATCTCGTACTCGTCCTCGACGCCGTCCAGCCGGTCGGCGGCGGCGCGCAGGTCCTCGATCGCGCCGGCGTAGTCGCCGGTCGAAATCCGCCGGTGCCCCCGGAAGCGCAGCAGGCGCGGACTGCCCGGCTCCAGCTCGAGCGCCTCGGTGAGCAGGGCCACGGACTCGTCGTGCTTGTTGAGGTAGCCCTTGAGCCGGGCGGCGATGACATAGCGGTCGGTCAGCGGTACGGACGTCATGGACCTGCCTTTCGCGTCACGGGGAAGGTGGCGGGGACGCCCGCGGGATCGGCGTCCCCGCCACGGCTCGTCATCGATCGAGCCAGATGTTCCGGTAGAAGCGGTACGTCGGCGTCGGGTCGCCGCGGTATCCCATGACGTCCTTCTGCACGACGTCGAAGTCGGCGTTCAGGAAGGTCATGGCCACCGGGCCACGCTCGGCCAGGATCTTCTCGGCCTGCTGGTAGAGCGCGGCGCGCTTGTTCTTGTCCATCTCCGAGCGGGCCTGCACGATCAGGTTCTCGTACTCCGGGTCGGTCCAGTTGCCGTAGTTCAGCCCGCCGCCCTTGAGAAAGCTGGCCGAGAACCGCTCGTCCGGGTCGTAGGTCAGGCCGAAGCCGGACTGGTACATGTCGAAGTCGGCGGCCTTCGTCTTCGAGTCGGCGATGGTGGACTCCACCGACTCGATGGTCACCTTGATGCCGATCTTGGCGAGTTGCTGCTGCTCCACCTCGGCCGAGCGCACCTGGAATGCCGACGTGGCGATCACCATGAGCTTGGCCTCGAAGCCGTTCGGGAAGCCCGCCTCGGCCAGCAACGCCTTGGCCTTCTCGATGTCGGGCTTGTTGTAGACCGGCTCGGTCAGCGCGCCGAACCGGTCCGGCGGCAGGTAACCCGCGTTGAGCGGGGTGCCGAACCCGGAGTTGGCCACGTTCAGGATCTCCTGGCGGTCGAGCGCCAGATAGATGGCCTGCCGGACCTTCACGTTGTCGTACGGCGCCTTGGAGGTGTTGAGCCGTAGGTGCAGGGAGAGCGAACCGGATCCGCCGTACCACTTGAGTTTCTCGTCGCGCTTGAGCGCGTCGATGAACTCGGGCGCGGGGCGCCAGAGGAAGTCGACCGTGCCGCTGCGGATCGCCGCGGCGCGGGCGTTGTCGTCCGGGTTGAAGGTGAAGTCCATCCCGTCGAGGTAGGGAACGCCCTGCTCCCAGTACTTGTCGTGCCTGTCGAGCTTGATCGCCTGGCCGGTCACCCGTGAAGCGATCTTGAACGGGCCACTGCCGCCGTCGACGCTGCCGTTGAGCCCACCCGCTGCCTCGGCCACCGTACGGTCCACCACGGACGAGGCGGCGGTGGAGAGCAGGGTCAGGATGGCCGCGTTCGGCTTGGCCAGCTTCATCTCGACGGTACGCTCGTCGCGCGCCTCCACCGAACTGATGCCCTCGTAGCTACGGGCCCGAGGGGCCCGGGTCGCCGGGTTCTTGATCCGTTCGATCGAGTACTTCACGTCGGCCGCGGTCACCTTGCGCCCGCTGTGGAAGAAGGCGTTGTCCCGGAGCTTGAACGTCAGCGTCGTCCCGTCCGCGCTCTGTTCCCACGACTCGGCGATCGCCGGCTTGATCTCGCCCCGGTACGACTGCACCAACGACTCGTAGATCTGCTCGTTGATGACGAAGGCCGAGGTCTCCGACATCCGGTGCGGGTCGAGTTCGTTGGCGTCCAGCCGGATCATGATCCGGAGTCGGCCGCCGGACTTCGGCGTACCGCCCGGCTGCGACTCGTCCTCCAGCCGGACGTTGCTGGTCAGGCCGTCGTTGGAGTTGTCACCGTCGGTGGACGGAGGCTCACCGCCTCCGGAGCAACCGGCCGCGAGCGCCGCGACGACGCCCACCGCCAGCACTCTGGTGAAAAATCGGGTTCGCATTGGTCTCCTTGGCTGGTGTCACGATCGGCGCTACAGGTCCGCCGGCTTCCACGCCTCGCCGAAAACCCGAAGCCAGTTGCCGCCGAGGATCTTGATCACGTCTTCGGGCGAGAAGCCCCCGGCAAGGAGCGCCTCGGTGAAGTTGGGGAACTGCGAGGCGTCGTCCATGCCGATCGCCCGACGCTCGTTCCACCCGAAGTCACCGAGGAGGTTCTGCTGCTCCTTGTCCTTCAACTGCGCGGCCCGCATCGCCTCGGTCCACGTCTCGTCGTAGTCGGTGGCGATGGCGACGTGGTCGACGCCGGCCACCTCCACCACGCGGCTGACGTGCTCCACGAAGCGGGCGAGGTCAGGACGCCGGGTCGGGGCGTCGGGGTAGTAGAGGAACCCGGACAGGGTGGTGATGCCCATGACGCCGCCCTGCGCGCCGAGGCGGCGCAGGTAGTCGTCGGACTTGGCCCGGATGTGCGGCGACATCGCGTCGCAGAACGAGTGGGTGACGACGACCGGCTTGTCGGAGGCGTCCATCGCGTCCAGGCCGGTGCGCTCGCCACAGTGCGAGACGTCGACCAGGATGCCCAGCTCGTTCATCGCCCGGACGAAGGTGCGGCCCTTGCGCGTCAGCCCCGAGTCGGTCACCTCCCCGCAGCCGGCACCGAGCAGGTTCTGCCGCTGGTAGGTCAGCTGCAGGATGCGGATGCCGAGGTCGTGGAAGGTGCCGAGCAGGTCGAGGTCGACACCGATCATCTCGGTGTCCTGCGGGCCGAGGATGACGGCTTCCTTGCCCTCGGCCTTGGCCCGCTCGATGTCGGCCACCGTCAGCGCGAGCAGGACGGCGTCGGCGTGCTCGTCGATCCACCGGCGGCACTGGTTCACCTCCCGCAGGGCGGTGACCGTGTCCGCGTACGGCCTGGTGACCGTGTGGTTGACGGCGGTGACTCCCCCTCGCCGGATCCGGTCGAGGTGGGCGTCGCTGAGCTCGATGACCGTGCTTCCGTCCACCACGGTGGCAGCGGCGTGCAGCTCGGTCGACGAGTGGACGGGACTTTCCGTGGCGGCAGTGTTCACGTCATCTCCAGGATCATCGGAAGATGCTCGGACTCTACGAGAACCGGCAGTTGCTGTCCATAGATCCTCAGAAACTCGTCATGAAGCTGCTCTGTAGTGACGAATTTCGTCACTAACGGGTAGTCATACCCACTCTCGCCGACCAGCCGGGCACGAATGGGGCGATGACCCACCAGCGCACCCAGACCGCAGAGAACCGCCAACAAGGGCGGACCCCTGGAAAGCGGGACGTTCACCAGGGCCAACCCCAGGAGCCCGGCGGGCACCCAGAGATGGACATCCATCGATCAGCGACGGTACAGTGCCCTACTGAACCGCTTCAGTCATCGGCCATCGTCAGGGCAATCCACAGGTCCCCTGCCCGTCCGAGGAGAGTTCCCATGACAGCTCGATCCCTGCGGGCCCTGGCGGCAGCCGGCGTCGTTGCGACTGCCGGACTGTTACCGTCCGTGGTGGTCCCGGTCCCGGATACCGCCGCGGCGTTCGCGCCCGCGACCAAGGCCACCGTCGTCAGCCACCTGCGGTCCATCACCGGGTCGTACGTCGTGTCGGGCCAACACAACAAGGAGCCCGCCAGCCAGCCCGGTCAGTACACCCAGCAGGTGCACGACGTCACCGGCCAGTACCCGGGCCTGTGGGGCGGCGACATGATGTTCCGCGCCGACGACATCGACAACCGCCAGCGCGTGATCGACCAGGCGAAGACCGAGTGGGCCAACGGTTCCCTGGTCACCCTCACCTGGCACGCCTGCTCGCCCACGGTCGGCCGGACCTGCGAGTTCGAGGGCGGCGTCAAGACCCGCATCTCCGACACGCAGTTCCAGCAGATCGTGACCGGCGGCACCGCGCTCAACCAGACCTGGCGCAACCGGATGGCCGAGGTCGTCCCGTACCTGCGACAACTCCGGGACGCGGGCGTGCCGGTGCTGTGGCGGCCCTTCCACGAGATGAACGAGAGCTGGAACTGGTGGGGAGCACGCCCCGGCGCCAACGGGGGAGCCAAGATCTACCAGCAGATGCGCGACTACTTCGACAGCCAGGGACTCGACAACCTCGTGTGGGTGTGGAACGTGCAGGACAACCCGGCCGGCGGCTGGGCCACCTACTACCCCGGCGACAACTACGCCGACGTGGTGTCCCTGGACGTCTGGTACAAGAGCCACCCCTCCACAGGCGACTACCAGCAGATCCAGTCGATCGCGGGCAGCAAGCCGACCGCGATCGCCGAGATGGGGAAGATGCCCACCGGCTCTCTCCTGGACAGCCAGCCCCGCTGGTCCTACTTCATGATCTGGTCCGAGCACCTGCGGGGCAACAACACCGACACCGAGATCCGGAACGCCTACTACCACCCCCGCGTGCTCAACCAGGGCGAAATCGACCTCGGCGGTGGCACCAATCCCCCACCCACTGGCAAGATCCGCGGCGTCGCCAGCGGCAGGTGCGTCGACGTGGCCGGCGCCAACAGCGCCAACGGCACCGCCGTCCAGCTCTACACCTGCGACCTCAACGGCACCGCGCAGGCCTGGACCCGCGCCGCCGACGGCACCTTCCGCGCCCTCGGCAAGTGCCTCGACGTCACCGGGGGCGTCAACGCCGACGGCACCCGGATCCAACTCTGGGACTGCACCAGCGGCAACCCCCACCAGCAGTGGCGCTACGACCCCAGCGCGCAGACCCTGACCAACCCCGCCACCGGTAGGTGCCTCGACGCCACCGGCCAACAGACCACCGACGGCACCCGGCTACAGATCTGGACCTGCAACAGCCAGGGCAATCAGAGGTGGAGCGTGCCCGGCTAGCCGTTGTCAGGGGCCGTCACGACCGGCTGATCGAGCACGATCACGGCTCCGGTAACCGCGCCGTCGCTAAACGTACGGGCGGCCGGGAACTTTCACCCGAATTTCCTGCCGAATCGGTCAGTCCGAGTGGGAGGCGAATCGCCGTAGCATCTGGGGCGATCATCACCCACGGGAGGCCTGACCTGATGAGAACCACCCGCCGGATCGGCGCCGGCATCCTCGCCGGACTGCTGCTCACCACGCTGCCGGCACCCGCGGCGCACGCCGCTCCGCCCACGCCCGCCGGCCCGGACCGGGCACCGAACGTGTCCGTCGCCCCGGACCGGAACGCCGACCCGATCCTCGAGGGCACCCCCCGCAAGCCGTCCCGTGACGTCGGAAAGGTGAAGAAGCAGCAGCGGCAGCTCGGCGCGGCCTCCGCGACCACCCTGCCCGCCTACGACCGCGACGGCTACGAGCCGAAGACGATCCCGGCTGCGGCCTACCCGTACCGGGAAGAGGGCGCGCCCGTCGTCGACAGCGGGTTGCACGACGAGCACGGCGTCCGCATGTTCTCGTTCGGCGGCCAGATCTGGGACCACCCGGTCGCGCAGGCCCAGTGGGGCCTGAAGAACGTGACCAGCTACCTGAACCTCGGCGACCAGCTCTTCCTGGACCGCGCCATCGCCAACGCGCAGCGCAACCTCGACCGCAAGGTGATCAGCCGCGGCGCGTGGTGGTACCCGTACGACTTCGACCTGACCCGCTGCGCGGGCCGTCCGGTGCTCAACGCACCGTGGTACAGCGGCATGGCGCAGGGGCAGTTGCTGAGCCTGTTCGTGCGGCTGCACGAGATCACCGGCGACGCGAAGTGGCGCGAGGCGGCCGACAACACCTACGCCACCCTGACCATGGGGCCCGACCCGTCCGGCCCGTGGGCCAGCTGGGTCGACAGCGGCGGACGGGTCTGGCTGGAGGAATACCCGGAGAGCCCCGGCACCACCGGTGAGCGTGTCTTCAACGGACACATCTTCGCGATCTACGGCGTGTACGACTACTGGCGCATCACCAACGACCCGGGCGTGGCGGCGCTGTTCGACGGTGCGATCACCACCATCCGGCAGTACCTGCCCAACCACCTGCGCAACCTGCGCTGGGCGAGCAACTACTCGGTGGGCTGCCAGAACCCGCACCTGAAGTACCACGTGATCCACACCGAGCAGATGCTCAAGCTGTACGAGATGACGCACAACTCGATCCACGCGTCCAACTCGTACCTGCTGCGCTCGGACTACCCGGACCCCGGCGTCAGCGGCACCGTGCGGTTCGAGGCCGGTACCCACTACGGGTACAAGTTCGACTCCGCCGGCAACATCACCGCGTCGAAGAGCCTCACCCTGGCCTCAGGGTCCAGCGCCCCCGCCGACCAGCGGATCCGGGTGTACGGACGGAACTACTACTACCGGATCACCGCCGGGGCGTTCGCCGGCTACCTCGTCCCGGAGGTGTTCGGTGAGCGGGTCCTGCTCGGCAAGGTCCAGCAGCAGACGTACAGCCCGACCCTGATGTTGAACGTCCAGCCGGGCACCTACACCGGGTACGCCTACGACGCCGCCGGCAACGTGACCGCCACGAAGACGATCACGTTCACCTCCGCGTCGGGCGCCCCGCTCGGGGCCACCGCCTGGGTCAACGGCCGGCTCTCCTACCAGCCGACCGCCGGTAGCTACGTCGGCTACTGGCTGCCGCACGTGACCGGCCTGTCCTTCTCCTGATGCCTGCCCGGGCCGCCTCGTTCAAGGGGTGGCCCGGCCAGCATCCGAGTGTGGAGGTTGGGGTGCCCGGCTGTTCGCACCGATGGGCCGGAGGCACCACCATGCGAACCGCGCCGCCACGATCGCCGGTGACCCCCTGCCACTGAATCCGCCCAGCTCGCAGCGCTGCTAGCCCAGCCAAGGAGCGTCATGCCGTCGCGGCCACAGCGGCGGCATCGCCGGACCCGGCCCGGAGGGTGTCCTACGAACGGTAGGCGTCACGCCGTTGACGGATCGAGTGGATCTCCACGACTCGCTTCGCCTCGTTGATCCGATAGACGATCCGGTAGGTACCACGCCGGGCGGAGTGAAAGCCGTCGAAGGGTTCGTCGAGAGGCTTGCCCGCCCGATACGGGTTGACCGCGATCGCCCGCTGGATGGTTTCCGTCGCCGCCATCGCCGCCTCCAACGGCAGGTCCTCGTGCAGATTGCGGCGAGCCTGCCGGGAGAACACCATCGTGTACGGGCTGAGCGGTTCGTTGATGTGGTCGTCCCCCCGCTTGCCCCCCGGAGGCATCAGGCCGCCCTGCTTCGACGCCGCTCCAGCTCGGCACGCACCTCGTCCACCGGGAACGTGTCGCCGGCTGCGAAATCCTCCCGCGACTGGCGCAGGTCTGCGAGGGTTTCGTCGTCGGACAGCAGGTCGAGCGTCTCCCGCATCGACTCGTACTCGGCCACCGAGATCAGCATCACGTCGGCCCGGCCGTTACGGGTGATCGTGAAATGGTCGTGCTCCCGGGCGACCCGGTCGGCGAGTTCGGCGATCCGGGCCTTGGCTTCCGTGATGGGAATGGTCTCCACGGCGACCATTCTAGCGACCGGTCGGAATTATGGTCAATCCGAATCCTTATCACGACCCGGCTCCTGCCCGCTCGTTGAGCGTCCGGACCAGCAATCGATGCCTCGGAGGACCCATGGCTGTCCGACCCCGCCCCGCCGCCCCTTGTCGCCCGGGTTCCCCGACTCTGGCGTCACCGTGGCCGAGCGTCGGTTCGTTCATGGCTTGGTTCCGACGCGAAAACGGGCTCAGCCGAGCCGAGTTGGGCACGATCGTCGGCCGAAGTGTCGCGAGTGTCGCCTCCTACGAGCAGGGCCTGCGGCGGCCCCCGCGGCCGTTGTTGCTCGATCTCCTGGACGCCATACCCGTCGGCGGCATCAGGTTCAATCTGGGTAACTGGTGGTGCCGGTGCCGGCGGGCCAGCGTGTGGGCGAGGTCGAGATGTTCGACGATGAGTCGTTTACGGAGGGCGTCGCGCTCGACCAGGCCAGGCAGACCCCTCCGTTTGGGTATCCGTTTCGGTGGGGCGGGCGGGGCTCGAACCCGCGACCGAGGGATTATGAGTCCCCTGCTCTAACCCGCTGAGCTACCGCCCCCTGCTGGCGCCGGGATACTAACCCGGTCGCGCGAATACCGGCCACCACCATGCGCGGCGACGGCAGCGATCTTCCGGCACGATGGGCAACGCGAGGATAACAGCCTGCATCGACCACGGCTGACCCGTCCGCCCCACTCCCTGCCCCTTCCCGTCCGGCCCGTTCGGTCCGATGGTTGGACAACGAAGTGGACGGGCCGACACGCCGACACGGAGCTGGTCGGCTGCCTGATCGACGTGGCGGAGGGACCAGGCGGGTCAGGGGCGGAGGTCACGCAGGAGGGTGCCGGCGGCACGCCAGCCGCTGGCGAGGGCGCCCTGGATCGAGGGGCTGTCGCGGTGGTCGCCGGCCACGTAGAGGCCGTCGCCGAGGGCGACCGGCTTGCGCAGGTGCTTCTGCGGCGGAGACGCGGCCGGCAGGAGGTAACCGTCGAGCCGGTCGGTGGCGACCCGACCGCCGAGCCGGTCGCCAGCCTCCACCAGTCGCCAGGGCACTCCGGCGCGGTGCAGGCGACGGGCGGCGGCGAGCCCGGCCAGGCCCCCGCCGACGATGACGACGTCAGGTCCAGTCGGCATCGACCGTTCTCCCTCGTGTCGATGGTGTGGCACTGGCGCGCCAAGCGACGCAGAAATCGACGCAATCGGGAGTCTATGCCGGCCCTGTCCATCCTGCCGGGCGTCGAGGAGCCGGAGGGAAAACGACCGTCCCGCTGCGGGGCCGACGCCGTTGGCATTGCCGGCGGGATGGGCGGGCAACGGGACGCACGGCCTGGAAACAGCGACGCCCGCCTGGCGGATGCCGGCGGGCGTGGTGGAGAAGCTCCCCCGTTTGGACTCGAACCAAAAACCTGCCGGTTAACAGCCGGCTGCTCTGCCAATTGAGCTACGGGGGATCGCGTTTCCCGGAACCGGATCTCTCCGGCACCGTGCGACGGGGACAAGAGTACAGGACTTCCCCGGGTGTTGGTCCAGGGGGTTACCACCGAACTTTGAACCGCAAGAAGTGGGACAAATCGCCATCCGGACACAAGGAGGCATGAGCAGAGAGCAGGATGGGTAGTTAGCTGCGGACAGAGGACGCAGGCGCGACACGACGGCTCCCGACCGGGTCCTCCCGGTACGGGGTCGGTAGCGCGTCAGGTACGAAGGGAGCCGCCATGCGCGGAAAGATCATGTTCCTTGGCGGGCTGGCTGCGGGATTCGTCCTGGGCGCCCGTGCCGGCCGGGAGAAGTACGAGGAGCTGGTGGTCCGGGGCCGTAAGGTGCTCGACCACCCGACCGTGCAGGAGGCGGCCGGCGTCGCACAGGCCCAGGCAACCCGGCTCTACAGCGAGGGCAAGGACAAGCTCAGCAACTCCAAGCTGGGCGAGAAGCTCCACACGGGCAGTGGGGGCGGCAACCAGGAGTTGACCGCCGCCGACGACGCCTTCGCCGGCACGCCGGCCACGGTCGGGGCGAAGACCGGCAGCAGCACCACCAGCACCGGGTCGACGGGCAGCAGCTCGACCGGCACCGGCACCAGCTCGGCCAGCAGCACCAACCGGAGCAAGTCGTCCGGCACCGGGGCCAACGGCAGCACCTTCTGAGCAGAGGTGTCTCCGACGGGCCGGCCGCTTCCGCGGCCGGCCCGTCGGGCATCGTACGCCCTGCGAGGTCAGTCGCGACCGCTGCTGAAGGCCGCGTCGAAGGCGGCGGCCGGGGCGTCGAAGGCGAGCCGACGGACGAACTGGAGCGCCTCGGGCGCGCCGACGAGCCGGTCCATCCCGGCGTCCTCCCACTCGATCGAGATCGGGCCGTCGTACCCGATGGCGTTCAACGCCCGGAAGCAGTCCTCCCAGGGCACGTCGCCGTGTCCGGTGGAGACGAAGTCCCAACCCCGCCGTAGGTCGGCCCAGGGCAGGTGGGAGGAGAGCCGGCCGCGCCGACCGTCGCCGGTACGCACCTTCGCGTCCTTGCAGTCGACGTGGTAGATCCGGTCGGCGAAGTCGAGGATGAAGTTGACCGGGTCCAGGTCCTGCCAGACGAAGTGGGACGGGTCCCAGTTGAGGCCGAAGGCGGGGCGGTGCCCGATCGCCTCCAGGGTCCGCCGGGTGGTCCAGTAGTCGTACGCGATCTCGCTGGGGTGGACCTCGTGGGCGAACCGCACCCCCACCTCGTCGAAGACGTCGAGGATCGGGTTCCACCGGTCGGCGAAGTCCTGGTAGCCGCGCTCGATCATGGCCGGTGGCACCGGCGGGAACATCGCCAGGGTGTGCCAGATCGACGAGCCGGTGAAGCCGACGACGGTCCGTACCCCGAGCTTCGCCGCCGCGCGCGCGGTGTCCTTGATCTCCTCGGCGGCCCGCTGCCGGACCCCCTCGGGCTCGCCGTCACCCCAGATCCGGGCGGGCAGGATGTCCTGGTGCCGCTCGTCGATCGGGTGGTCGCAGACCGCCTGGCCGACCAGGTGGTTGGAGATGGCGAAGACCTGGAGGTTGTGCTTCGCCAGCGTCTCGCGTTTGCGATCGACGTACGAGTCGTCGGCCAGGGCCTTGTCGACCTCGAAGTGGTCACCCCAGCAGGCGATCTCCAGGCCGTCGTAGCCCCACTCGGCGGCGAGCCGGCAGACCTCGTCGAACGGAAGATCGGCCCACTGGCCGGTGAAGAGCGTGATCGGTCGCGCCATTGTCCTTCTACTCCCCTGTGGTGATGGGGGATTCCGTGGGCGGGACCGGGGCGAGGGCGACCGGGCCCGGGACGAGGGGCCACGCCGGAGGGAGGGACCGGTGGGTGCCTCCCCGCCGGGTTGACGGGTGCACCTGGCACCCGGCGGGTTGCGCCTCCCGCCGGATCACCGGCCGCCTGTCACGGCTGCCGCCCCCCACTCTAGGACCGGCGTGGCCCGGTGCGGAAGAGCTTCACGCCACCGGCGGGTGGGGTGGCGGGGGTGGTGGCAGGGGGCCCTTCCTCCTCACGAGGCGGTAGCAAGGGACCCCTGCCACCACACGTCACGGCAGAACCCACCTCTGGTTCGCACCACCGTGACAGGTCCACAGGTGCACCACCTGACCATCCACCGCACTGTTCCCCGACACGTCCAGACACTTCCCCGACTGCGGATTACGCACCGAACCATCCGACTGCGCCGCCCACACCTGCGCACCCGAACCGTTACACGTCCACAACTGGATCTTCGTACCGTCCACCGAACCACCACCCGACACATCCAGACACTTACCCAACGCCCGCACCGGACCGCCTGGCGTCACCGACCACGTCTGCGCCGCCGTGCCGTTACAGGACCAGATCTGGATCTGCGTACCGTCGGCGGTGGCCGCGTTCCGCACGTCGAGGCACTTCCCACCCAACCCGACGACCGGGCCGGTGCCACCGGCGCTGGTGGACCGGACGAGGGTGAAATCGTCGACGTCGAAGAGACCGGAGCCGGAACCGGTGAAGGTCAGGTACAGGTTCTGCGTACCGGACGGCACCCCGGCGAGGGTGGTGCCGACGTCGGCGAAGGTGGTCCAGCTCCCGGTGTTGGGCACCGCCACCTGGCCGAGCACCGGGCCGGTGGACGAACCGGTCCGTACCTGGATGGTGCCGCCGGGTCCCCCGGAGACGACCCGGGCCCGGAACGCGTTCACCCCGGTCAGGTCGAGCCCCTGGTACGCGGCCCAGTCACCGGGGTCGACGTGCCCGAGGGTCTGCCCACCGTTGGCCCCGGTCTTGGGGTACGGGCTCACCCCGCTGGCGCTGCTGTACGCCTCGGCCTGAACGGTGGTGTTCCCGTCCGGCGGCGGGGTGCCGCCCAGCTCCTTGATCCGGATGTTGCGGAACGAGACGTCGTCGCCCGTACCGTGGTTCTGGAGGCCGACGTGGCCGGCGAGCGAGCGGGCCGGGTCCGTGTTGGTGAAGTCGTTGATCTTCCGGCCGTTGAGGAAGACCTGGAGCCGCTCCCCCTCGACCAGCAGTTCGTAGGTGTTCCACTCCCCCGGCGGGTTCAGCGCGGCGTCCCGGGCGGCGATGTCCGCGGACCGGAACGTGTAGACCGCGCCGGTGGTGCGGTCGGCCGCGTCGGTGGCGTCGATCTGGATCTCGTACCCGTTGTTCACCGCCGACCAGGGGTCGCTCGACGGCGGGAAGCCGATGAAGACACCGGAGTTGTCGTCCCCGGCCATCCGCCAGTCGAGCTTGAGCGAGTAGTTGGTGAACTGCTTCGCGCTGTACCAGTACAGACCCATCCCACCGACCGAGGTGAGGGTGGCGTCGGCGTTGGTGAAGCTCCCCGGCCCGGCCTGTGACCAGCCGGTGGTGGAGCCGTCGTAGAGGGTGGTGTAGCCGGTCTCGGGACGGCAGTCGGCCCTGGTCCGTCCGGCCGCGTACCGGATGCCGCCGAGCAGGTGCGCCCGGAAGGCCGGGTCGGCGTACGACGCCTGGGTGTGCCCGCCGCCGGTGTAGAACGACCGGCCGGCGCTGACCGTCCGGCACCAGGCGATCGGGTGGTCGGCCCCCATCGACCCGCCGGAGTACGACGACTCGTCGAGGGTGGCCAGCACCCGGACGGAGGGACGGGGGCTGGTCCGGTAGTCGTACCACTCGTCGGTGCGGGTCCAGGTGTGCGGCAGGTGCGCGGTGGCCGCGTGCGCCCGGTCCGCCACGTGGACGGTGGCCTGCTGGATCGCCGGGTGCGAGGCGAAGTAGGCGCCCACCAGGTTGCCGTAGAACGGCCAGCCGTACTCGGTGTCGGCCGCCGAGTGGACGCCGACGAACCCGCCGCCGCCATTGACGTACGCCTCGAAGGCGCTCTGCTGGCTGGCGTCGAGCACGTCACCCGTGGTGTTGAGGAAGATCACCGTCTCGTACTGGGCGAGGTTGGCGGTGGTGAAGCGGGTGGCGTCCTCGGTGGCGGTGACCGTGAAGTTGTGGGCCGCGCCGAGGTCCCGGACGGCCTGGGTGCCCACGGCGATCGAGTCGTGCCGGAACCCGGCGGTCTTGGAGAAGACCAGCACGTCGTACGGGGCGTCGGCGGCGCTGGCCGGGGTGGCGGGAGTGGTGCAGGCAAGGACGGCGAGAACGGCGGTGGCCGCGCCGAGGGCGGATCGGAGGAGTCTACGCATGTCGCTCTCCCAGCGGTGTGGGGCGGTGGTGGCGGGGTGGCGTCGAGGCGGTGGTGGGGTGGCGGGGGTGGCGGCAGGGGGCCCTTCCTCCTCACGAGGCGGTAGCAAGGGACCCCTGCCACCACACGTCACGGCAGAACCCACCTCTGGTTCGCGCCGGTGTGGCAGGTCCACAGGTGCACCGCCTGCCCATCCGTCGCGCTGTTGTTCGACACGTCCAGACACTTCCCCGACTGCGGATTACGCACCGAACCATCCGACTGCGCCGACCACACCTGCGCACCCGAACCGTTACACGTCCACAACTGGATCTTCGTACCGTCCGCCGAACCGCCACCCGACACATCCAGACACTTACCCAACGCCCGCACCGGACCGCCTGGCGTCACCGACCACGTCTGCGCCGCCGTGCCGTTACAGGACCAGATCTGGATCTGCGTGCCGTCGGCGGTGGCCGCGTTCCGCACGTCGAGGCACTTCCCACCCAACCCGACGACCGGGCCGGTGCCACCGGCGCTGGTGGTGAAGGCGAACGTGTCGACGTCGAACAGCGCGCCGGTGCCACCGGCGAAGGTGAGGTAGAGCCGGCCGGTCGTGGCCGGCGCACCGGAGATGGTGCCGGTGACGGTGGTGAAGGTGTCCCAGCCGCCGGTGACCGGCACGGTGGCCGAGCCGAGCACGGTGCCGGTGGGCGAGCCGGCCCGCACCTGGATGGTGCCACCTACCCCGGCGGAGGAGACCCGCGCGCTGAACGAGGTGACGTTGTCGAGCCGGTACGGCTCGAACGCGATCCAGTCCCCGTTGTCGATGCTGCCGACGGTCCGGCCGCCCTCGGCCGGGGCCTTGTCGTAGAGGGTCACGCCGGAGGAGTCCTTGTGGTGCTCCGCCTGACGCTTGCGCGGCTGGAGGATGTGCTGCTCGTGCGTGGTCAGCCCGCCGGAGTCGGTGTACTCGGCGTCGAAGACGGCGAAGATGTTGGCCGCCTCGTCGTGTTCACCGTCGACCGGAATGGTGATCGAGCCGGAGCAGCCGTTCTGCGAGGTGATCGCGTGGCCGTGCTGGTCGTGGCCGAGCACGTAGGTCATCTTGACCTTGGTGCAGTCGATCGTCCCGTCCTCCGGGTCGGTGACGGTGATGCTGAACGGCACCGTGTCGCCGTAGGAGAAGAGCCGCCCCTCGAAGGGGGCGTTGATCTTCACGGTGGGAGCGGTGTTGCCGACCCTGATCGACACGCTGGCCGTACCGGTCGCGCCCTGCGGGTCCCGGACGGTCAGCGTCACGGTGTACGTGCCGTTGGTGGTGTACGTCTTGCTCGGGTTCGCCGAGGTCGAGCCGGTGCCGTCGCCGAAGGTCCACGAGTGGGTCAGCGCGCCCCCGTCCGGATCCGACGACCCGGCCGAGGAGAAGTTCACGGTCAACGGGGCGGCCCCGGAGGTCCGGTCGGCGGTGGCCACGGCGGTCGGCGCGCGGTTGCCGCCGCCGATGTGGTCGTAGCGGTAGAGCGCCGAGTTGGCGTCGCCGTTGAAGTAGCCGGTGCCGTAGTCGAGCACGTAGAGCGCGCCGTCCGGGCCGAAGGCGGAGTCCATGACCTGCTTGCCGTTCCACGGGAAGGTGTCGATGGTGCCCGGGGAGCCGTCGGTGTTCAGGTGGATCGGCTTGACCCAGCCGCGACCCAGCTCACCGGCGAAGAACTGCCCGTGGAAGGACTGCGGGAACTTCGTGGTGGAGGGGTTGGTGGCGTCGTACCGGTAGACCGGGCCGGCCATCGGCGACTCGGAGCCGCCGCCGAACTCGGGCGGGGTGCCGGCGTCGCCGGCGTACCGGATCCAGGCGGGCTTCGCCCCGGGGAGCGTGGGCAGGCCGGTGTTGCGGAACGAGTTGTTGGTCGGCCCGCCGGTGCAGTTGTACTTCGCTCCGGCGGTGCCGGCGGCGAAGTCCCACTCCGCGTACGTCTCGGTGGCGGTGTTCGTGCCGGTGCAGTACGGCCAGCCGTAGTTGCCGGGACCGGTGATCCGGTTGAACTCGACCTGCCCGCTCGGCCCCCGGGTGCTGGTGGTTCCGGCGTCCGGGCCGTAGTCGCCGACGTAGACGATGCCGGTGGCCCGGTCGACGCTCATCCGGAACGGGTTGCGGAAGCCCATCGCGTAGATCTCGGGACGGGTCCTCGGGTCGGAGTCGACGAACATGTTCCCCGCCGGGATCGAGTACGTCCCGTCCGCGTTCACCTTGATCCGCAGGATCTTGCCGCGCAGGTCGTTGGTGTTGGCCGCGGTGCGCTGCGCGTCGTACGCCGGGTTGCGGTCGGTGCGCTCGTCGAGCGGTGCGTAGCCGGCGGAGTCGAACGGGTTGGTGTCGTCCCCGGTGGACAGGTAGAGGTTGCCGGCCGCGTCGAAGTCGATGTCGCCGCCGACGTGGCAGCAGATGCCCCGGTCGGCCGGTACGTCGAGCACGTCGATCCGGCTGGCGGTGTTCAACGTCCAGTCGGCGTTGAGGGTGAACCGGGAGAGCCGGTTGACGCCCCGCCAGGCGGAGAAGTCGGTGCCGGTGGCCGGGGCGTCCCCGGCGGGGGTGGACAGCGGCGGTGCGTAGTAGAGGTAGACGTGCCGGTTGCTGGCGAAGTTCGGGTCCGCGCCGACGCCCTGGAGGCCCTCCTCGTCGTGGGCGTAGACCGGAATGGTGCCGAGCACCGTGGTGGTGCCGGCCGCGTCGGTGCGGCGCAGCGTGCCGTTGCGGGCGGTGTGCAGCACGGAGCGGTCGGGCAGGACCGCGATGGTCATCGGTTCGCCGACCTCGGCGACCCCTTTGGCCAGGGTGACCTGTTGGAAGTCGGTAGCGTTGACGGGGTGGGCCTGCGCGGGTGAGGTGCCGCCGAGGGCGACCAGCCCGGCTGCGGCCAGCAGCAGCAACGCGGAGCCGACCGACGACGTTCGCCGGCCGGGGGTGCCGTCGTGTGTGGACATGCCTGGGTCCGTCCCTTCCTGACGATCGACTGCCAGGGCGGGCGCGCGCCGTCGCGCCGGGTGCCGTAGCGGGGGATGTGCTCGGCTCGGGCCGGGTGCCGTCCCGGTCGGGCCGTGTCGTCCGGGGGCGTGGCGCAGGTGCGCGCTGACGCTCGGGGACGGTCGATGGATCACCGCGCCGCCGGTTCACCTCGACGAAACAGGTTCGCGATGGCGACGACATTAAGGGGTTTCGATGTCGGTGTCCATAGCTTCTGACAGTTCTCGCGGAACTTCTGCTCAAGTCGCGAAAAGTAGCCGCAGCGGCCCGCTGCGGACCTGCCCGGTGCCGCGTCACGGGAGCGGTTCGCGCACCGCGTCCTGTCGAGCTGCCCGCACAGACGGGGCAGCTCTACAGCGTCGTCCCGGTCGTACCTCTGCTGTCGCGCACGCTCGCACACGGACCACGTCTCGTCCGCTCGAACGCGGACCACGTCGTGCACGCTGAAACCCGGACCACGTCGTGCGCGGGAGGGCGCCCCGCCCGTCCCACCGGGCCGGTTGAGCGCCCGCGGACCGGCGGCGACGTCGGCGGCGAGGACGTCGGCCCGCAGGCCCGGTCCGGTGTGACGGACGGGGCAGGTGGGCAGGGGTCGGTCGGCGTCTCGCCCCTGTCCACCCGTGTCGTCCGCTCGGGACAGGTACCGTCCCGAATCGGGGTCGGAGGTCCGGTCCTCCGGTGCGACCGGGGAATCCCGGTCCGGCCGCACCGGACGACCGTCGTGCTGTCGTGCCCCACCGGGCCGGAGACGGTCCGCCGGGGCACGCCGTTTCCGGATCGGACCTCGTCTCCGGCCGCGGGGCGCAACCGCGGCCGGCCCTCGCCGGTCCGTCCGGAACGTCGCTCGGATGGGCGGCCCGGAGGCCGTCCCACGGTGGGTGGTGGGGGCGCGGGTACCGCGACTTGCGCCCCGGTCGGTCAGGCGGCCACCGTCGCCAGGGCCGGTTCCACCTCGGTCCAGGACGAACCGAGTTCCGCCGAGCGGGTCACCGCGTCCAGCACGAGCTGGACCTGCAACCCGTCGGCGAACGAGGGGGTGGGGTCGGTGCCGGTGGCGACCGCCTCGACGAAGTCGCGCATCTGGTGGGTGAAGGAGTGCTCGTAGCCGATGATGTGCCCCGGCGGCCACCAGGCCGACATGTACGGGTGGTCACCCTCGGTGACCAGGATCCGGCTGAAGCCCTGCTCCGCCGGAGGCAGCGCGGCGTCGTAGAAGTCGAGTTCGTTGAGGCGCTCCAGGTCGAACACCACGGTGCCGAGTGAACCGTTGATCTCGACCCGCAGGGCGTTCTTCCGGCCGGTGGCGAAGCGGCTCGCCTCGTACGTGGCCAGCGCCCCGCCGTCGAGCCGGGCGACGAAGACCGCCGCGTCGTCCACGGTGACCGTTCCGGTGGCCGGAGCGGGCCCGTCCGCCGGAGCGGCGGCACCGTCCACGGCGGCGGCCAGGCCGTGTGAGTCGACCGGCAGCGGTCGCTCCTTGACGAAGGTCTCGGTGACCGCGCTGACCCCGGTGATCCGCTGCCCGGTGACGAACTGGGTCAGGTCGATGATGTGCGCCCCGATGTCGCCGAGCGCACCCGACCCCGCCCGGTCCTTGCGCAACCGCCAGACCAGCGGGAACTGCGGGTCCACGATCCAGTCCTGGAGGTAGGTCGCCCGGACGTGCCGGATGACGCCCAGCCGGCCGGCGGCGACCAGGTCCCGCATCATGGTGACCGCCGGCACCCGGCGGTAGTTGAAACCGCACATGGACCGGACGCCGCCGACTCGGGCCGTGGCCGCCGCGGCGGCCATCGCCCGGGCCTCCTCGACCGTGTTGGCCAGCGGCTTCTCGCACAGCACGTGCTTGCCGGCGGCCAACGCGGCCAACGCGATCTCGGCGTGGCTGTCCCCCGGGGTGCAGACGTCGACCACGTCGATGTCGTCCCGGGCGACCAGGTCGCGCCAGTCGGTGGTGTAGGCCTCCCAGCCGAGCCGGTCGGCGGCGTCGGCCACCTTCCCGGTGTCCCGGCCGCAGATCAGGGCCATCCGGACCCGGGCCGGCAGGTCGTACACCCGGTTCACGGTGCGCCACGCCTGCGAGTGCGCGGCACCCATGAACGCGTAGCCGACCATGCCGACCCGCAGTTCCCGTGGTGAAGTGGACAAGGTGGGTCTCCCCCCGTGTGTCAGAACCCGAGCTTGAGGTAGCTGCCCGCGTTCTCCTTGGTGATCGTCTCCGAGGCGAGCACGATCTCCTTCGGTACCTGGAGTTCCACCAGGTCGGACATGCCCTTGCCCTGGCCGATCAGTCGGGCCAGGCTGATGGCCGAGGAGGCCATCGACGGGCTGTAGGTGACGGTCGCCTTCAGCACGGTGTTGTCGGCCTGGATGTCCTCCATGGCCTTCTTGGAACCGGCGCCGCCGACCATGAAGAACTCCTTGCGGCCGGACTGGTTGACCGCCGCGAGCACCCCGATGCCCTGGTCGTCGTCGTGGTTCCAGAGCGCGTCCATCTTCGGCAGCGCCTGGAGCAGGCCGGTGGCCGCCTGCTGGCCGGAGTCCGCGGTGAACTCCGCCGGCCGCCGGTTGGCCACCTTGAAACCGTACGAGGCGAGGGTGTCGGCGAAGCCCTTCGACCGTTCCTGGGTCAGCTCCAGCGAGTCGATGCCGGGGATCTCGCCGATGACCGGGTTGGTGACGCCCTTGCCCCGCAACTGCTCCACGATGTACGTCGCGGCGGCCACCCCCATGCCGTAGTTGTCGCCCTTGATCTGGCAGCGGTACGCCCGGGCGTCCGGGAAGGCGCGGTCGAGGTTGACCACCGGGATGCCGGCCTTCATCGCCTCCAGGCCGAAGGCGTTGAGTTCCTTGCCGTCGTGCGGCAGCAGCACGATCACGTCGGGCTTCTGGGACAGCAGGGTGGACAGCGCCGCCCGCTGGGCCGCCGCGTCCGCGCCGGCCTCGACCGTCTTGAACTCCACGTCTGAGTACGCCGCCGCCTGGGCCTTGGCGTTGCTGGTGATGGCGGCGATCCAGCCGTGGTCGGCGGCCGGGGCGGAGAAGCCGATGGTGACGCGTTTGCCGGGCTCGGCGTTGCCGCCCGCCTCGGCGGCCTTGGTCTGCGCGGCGGTCGGCGCGGTCTCGTTGCTGGTGCAGCCGGCGAGCAGCGCGCCGGCACCGAGCGCGGCGGTGCCGAACAGCATCCGGCGGCGCGACAGGTCGCGGCGGTGCTGGGTCATCGTGACCTCCTGGGTGCGGGGGTGGTGGAGGGGTACGGAGGAAGGGTGCGTTCGTCCCGGCCACCGTCGGGTACGAGGTGGCCGCTGGTCGGGGCTGGTGTGTCCGGGGCGCCGCCGCCGGGTCAGGCGGTGGTCGCCCGGTTGCGGCGCAGGAACTGCGAGAGACTGCGGAACTGGACCTGCTGGACCAGGACCGCGGCGACGATGATGCCGCCCTTGACCATGTTCTGGGCCTCGGTGGAGAGCCCGTTGATGGCGAACAGGTTGGTGATCGTGGAGAAGATGATCACGCCGAGCAGGGAGCCGACGATGGTGCCCCGCCCGCCGCTGAGCAGCGTCCCGCCGATGATCGCGGCGGCGATGGCGTCGAGTTCGTAGAGGTTGGCCATGGCCGCCTGGGCCGAGGTGGCCTGGGAGGTGAGCATGACGGCGGCGATGCCGCAGCAGAGCCCGGAGAGCCCGTAGAGCAGCAGGGTGTGCCGTTTGACGTCGATGCCGGCCAGCCGGGCCGCCTCCGGGTTGCCGCCGACGGCGACCGTGCGTCGGCCGAAGGTGGTGCGGTTGAGCAGCACCCACCCGGCGACGACCACCGCGGCGAGGATGTAGACCAGCAGCGGGATGCCGAACAGGTTCGTGCTGGCGATGCCGTTGATGGTGGCGTTGTCGGAGACCTGGGTCTGCTTGTCGGAGATCTCCGCCGCGAGGCCCCGTGCGGCGACCATCATGGCCAGGGTGGCGATGAAGGGCACAAGCTTCCCGTACGCGATGAGCAGACCGTTGACCAGGCCGACCGCCAGTCCGACGGTGAGCGCGCTGAAGATCATGCCGCCCGCGCCGTAGCTCTGGGTGGCGACGGTGGTGGACCAGACCCCGGCCAGCGCGACGATCGCCCCGACCGAGAGGTCGATGCCCCCGCCGATGATCACGAAGGTCATGCCGACGGTCACCACGCCGACCACCGAGGCCAGTTTGAGGATGGTGAGGATGTTGTTCCAGACCCAGGTGGAGTCGCCGTAGAGGTCGGGGCGGGTGGCGATCCCGATGGCCACCAGCACCACCAGCACGGCGATCAGGCCCAGGTTGCGTCGCGCGCCCTCGCCGTCCTCACCCCGCCAGAGGGAGAGGACACCCCGTCCGGTGGTGGTGGTGCCCTTGTGGACCGGGGGCGACTGCGCCGGCAGGTCGGTGGGGCGTTCCGGGGTGGTGGTACCTGTCGCGTCGCTCATGCCGTCGCCTCGCTTGTGCGTGTTCGGCCGCTGCATCCGTTCATGCCGGCGTGCCTTCCAGGAGGGACCCCGCCATGACGAGGTCGAGCACGGTGTTCTCGTCCAGTTCGCCGGCCGGCGCCTCGCGCACGACCCGCCCTTCCCGCATCACCAGCACCCGGTCGGCCAGGCCGAGCACCTCGGGGACCTCGCTGGAGACCAGCAGCACCCCGACGCCCCGGGCCGCCAGGCCCCGGATCACCTGGTACAGCTCGGCCCGCGCGCCCACGTCCACACCCCGGGTCGGCTCGTCGAGCAGCAGCAGCCGGGTGTCGCCGAGCAGCCAGCGCCCGACCACCACCTTCTGCTGGTTGCCGCCGGAGAGGGTACGAACCGGGCGGCCCACGTCCCGGGGCCGCAGGTCGAGGACGTCGGCGATCCGGTCCGCCTCGGCCCGTTCCCGGTCGGTGTTCGTGAAGCCGAGCCGGGCGTACCGGCCGAAGGTGGCCAGGGTGACGTTGCGGTAGATCGGCTCGCCGAGCAGGAGCGCCTGGCTCTTGCGTTCCTCCGGGGCCATCCCCATGCCGGCGCGGACCGCCGCGCCGACGCTGCCCGGACGCACCCGCCGACCGGCCACCCGGACCGTGCCCGCCTCCGGACGGCGGGCCCCGAAGATGGTCTCCATCAGCTCCGACCGACCCGAGCCGACCAGTCCGGCGATGCCGACGATCTCCCCGGCGCGGACGCTCAACGACACGTCGGCGAACTCGCCGGTGCGGGTCAGCCCGTCCACCCGGAGCAGTTCCCCGCCGGGGGCGGTGTCCGGGCGTTCGGGGAAGACGTACTCGATGGTCCGGCCGGTCATCCGGCTGACCAGGTCCCGGGTGGGGGTGTCCCGGGCGGGCAGGTTCGCCGCGGTCGTCCGGCCGTCCTTGAGGACGGTCACCCGGTCGCCGATCTCGCGGATCTCCTCCAACCGGTGGGAGATGTAGATGACCGCGATGCCCTGCGCGGTCAGCTCCCGGATGATCCGGAAGAGGTTGCCCACCTCGTCGTGGGCGAGGACCGCGCTGGGCTCGTCCATGACGATCAGTCGGGCCTGGTGGGAGAGGGCCCGGGCCATGCTGACGATCTGCTTGCCGGCCGCCGGCAGCGCGCGGACCATCCGGCCCGGCGGGATCTCCGGGTGGCCGAGCCGACCCAGGATCTCCCGGGTACGCCGGGCGGTGTGGCCCCGGCGGACGAAGCCGAACCGGCGCGGTTCGTGGCCCAGGAACGCGTTCTCCGCGACCGAGAGGTCCTCGACCAGGTCGAGTTCCTGGTAGATGGTGGCGATGCCGGCGCGCATGGCGGCCTGCGGGTTGGCGAAGGTGGTCGGCTCGCCGCGCCACCACACCTGCCCCGAGTCCGGCCGGTGCACCCCGGCGAGCACCTTGATCAGGGTGGACTTGCCGGCCCCGTTCTGCCCGAGCAGACAGTGCACCTCGCCCGCCCGCACCTCCAGCTGCACCCCGTCCAGGGCGCGGACGCCGGGGAAGGTCTTGACCACGTCGGTCAGCCGCAGGACCACCTCACCGGGCGGGTCGACCGGGGGCCGGTGCTCCGACCGGTCGGTGTTCACGACGCCTCCAGGAAGGCGACGTCGCTGGCGAGCACCGCCGCGCCGGCGACCCCGGCGCGTGCCCCCAGCTCGGAGAGGACCACCGGCAGGTTGCCGGTGGCCAGCGGCAGCGACCGGCGGTAGACGACGCTGCGGATCTCGGCGAGCAGGACGTGGCCGAGCTGGGCCAGTCCCCCGCCGATCACGATCATCGACGGGTTGGCGAAGCTGACCAGACCGGCCAGCACGCCGCCGACACGCCGTCCGCCCTCCCGGATGAGCTGGATGCAGGTCACGTCTCCCTCGCCGGCCCCCTCGGCGACGTCGAGCGCGGTGACCCGACCCCGGGCGGCCAGCCGCTCCGCCAGCGCCGGGGAGGCGCCGCTGCGCGCGGCGGCGGTCGCGTCCTTGGCCAGTGCCGCGCCGCTGAAGAGTGCCTCCAGGCAGCCGGCGTTGCCGCAGGAGCACACCGGACCGTGCGACTCGACCTGGATGTGGCCGATGTCCCCGGCACAGCCGTCGCTGCCCCGGTAGACCTCGCCGCCGAGGAAGATCCCGCACCCGATCCCGGTCCCGATCTTGACGAAGAGGAAGTCGTCGACCGAGTGGGCCACCCCGCCGTGCCGCTCGCCGATCGCCATGATGTTGACGTCGTTGTCGACCACCGCCGGGCAGCCGTGCTCTCGGGTGAGCAGTTCCCGGACCGGGAACCGGTCCCAGCCCGGCATGATCGGCGGGGAGACCGGCACCCCGTCCCGGAAGCTCACCGGGCCGGGCAACCCGACGCCGATCGCGTCGAGTCGCTCGTACGCCCCGTCGGCCTTGGCCTTGTGCAGCAGTTCGTTGACCCGGTGCAGGGTGGCCTTCGGCCCCGAGCGGATGTCGGCCTGTTCAGCGTAGGCGGCGACCGGTTCGAGCCGGCCGTTGACCACCTCGACGTCGATCGAGCTGGCCCCCATGTCCACCGCGGCGAACCGCAGGCGCGGGTCCAGCTCGACCAGGGTGGACCGACGGCCACCCCGGGACTTGGCCAGGCCGGCCTCCGCGACGTAGCCGAGGGCGACCAGCCGTTCCAGCTCGGCGAGCAGGCGCGGACGCGGAATCTGGAGGCGGTCGGCGAGTTCGGCCCGGGAGAGGGCCCCTTCGTCGCGGAGCAGCCACAGCAGTCGCAGGTGCAGGGGATGGGCCTTCCGCACCGGGACTCACCTCGCTTCAAGCCGTTCACGTCGACGTGACGTCGTCGTGTCGTGCCCGTCACAGTAGGAGTCTTCCGCAGGGCATGTCCAGACCTTCAGACGATCTGGATCCAACTTTTGTCATTGAGAGCAAAAGCTACGGTCGAATCGCTGAAACTTGTCGGTAACGTGTGGCCCGTCCCGACCTGTCCCGTCGGTGCGGACACGCCCCCGCCCCCGCCACGTGCGCGGCGGGGGCGGGGGCGGGGGCGGGGGCGGGGGCGGGGGCGGGGGCGGTGCGACGGTACGGGTGTCAGCGGACGTTGGGGCGGCGCTTGCGCTCCTGCTCCCGCTTGCGGGCGTTCTTGCGGAGCTTGCGGTCGTCGCGCAGCTCGACGTACGGCTCCTTCTCCGGGGAGTGCCCGGCCGCGATCGCCCGGCTGCGTTCGAGTTCGGCGTCGAACTCGGCGCCGAGCAGGATGGCGATGTTGGTCAGCCAGAGCCAGATCAGGAAGACGATCACGCCGGCCAGCGCCCCGTACGTCTTGTTGTACGAGCCGAAGTTGCTGACGTAGAGCGCGAAGAGACCCGAGATGACCAGCCAGATCACCACCGCCAGCACGCCACCCGGGCTGACCCAGCGGAACCCGCCGTGCCGCGCGTTCGGCGAGGCCCAGTAGAGGAGCGCGAACATCAGGCTGACCAGCACGAGCAGCACCGGCCACTTGGCGATGTTCCAGACCGTCACCGCGGTCGATCCGAGCCCGATCGCGTTCCCCGCCGCCTCGGCCAGCCGGCCGGTGAAGACCACGATCACCGCGCTGGCCAGCAGCATCACACCGATCACGGCGGTCACCCCGATCCGGATCGGCAGGGTCTTCCAGATCGGCCGCCCCTCCGGCACGTCGTAGATCGAGTTGGAGGCGCGCATGAATGCCGCGATGTAGCCGGAGGCCGACCAGAAGGCGGCGAGCAGACCGAGCACGGCCGCCACGCTGGCCAGGCCGCCGGACGCGCTCGCCTGGTCGATGGCCCCCTCGATGATCTGGCGGATGCTCTGGTCCGGCACCGCCTCGGTGACCGTGTCCCGGACCTCGTTCGTGGCGCTCTCGCCGAGCAGTCCGAGCAGCGAGATCAGCACCAGCAGGCCGGGGAAGATCGAGAGCACGCCGTAGTAGGTCAGTGCCGCCGCCCAGTCGGTCAGGCTGTCCTCGGAGAACTCCCGGCCCGTCCGGCGCAGCGTGGCCAGCCACCCGGTGCCGGAGAGATCGGTGGGGCTGTCCGGTCCGTCGTCCGGCCCCACCGGGCGGTTGCGGCTCGGCGCGGCGGGCGTGGGCTCCGCGTCCGCGCGGGACTCACCCGACGGGTCGGCGGGTACGCGCCGGGCGGTGGTGGCGGAGCGGTCGCGGTGCGGCCCGCCCCGGCCGGGGGACTCGTCGGAGGCCATGCGCCCCTCCCTCAGGTCGGCTGTCTCCCCCTGCTCATGCCCCGCCCCGGCCCCGGGTAACCACCCTCCGCGTCCCACCCGGCCAGCTCCGGGCCAGCCGGACTACCGGTAGAGCAGGCGGGACGTCCGGCGGGACGCCACGACCAGACACAGCACCGTCAACCCGACCAGGTAGAGCACGTCGACCAGCCAACCCCCGCCGCCGGTGCCGAGCGCGGCGCCCCGGATCAGATGCACCGCACGGTAGAGCGGGGTCACCTCCACCACCCAGCGCAGCACGTCCGGGTACGCCTGCGCCGGGACGAAGGTGCCGGAGAAGAGGAACAGGGTGAACTGCGCCGACCCGAGCAGGTCGAAGTCCTGCCAGCTGCGCATCAGGGTGGCGACGGTCATGCCCAGCGCGCCGAACGCGAAGCCGACCAGCAGCGCCGCCGGCAACGCCGTCACCGCCCGCGCCACGGTGGTCAGGTCCATCGTCACCATCACCACGAGGAACGCCGCCGAGTAGAGCGAGCCCCGCAGCATCGCCCAGGCCAGCTCACCGAGAGCGATCTCGAACGGCTGCACCGGGGTGGCGATCACCCCGTCGTACAGCTTCAGGTACTTCATCTTCCCGAAGAAGTTGAAGGTGGTCTCGGCGAGCGCGCCGGTCATCGCCGACGAGGCGAGCAGCGCCGGGGCGACGAACGTCGCGTACGACACGACCCGGCCGTCGGGGAGGGTGAAGTCGCCGACCAGCGCCCCGACCCCGACGCCGATGGAGAAGAGGTAGAACACCGGCTCCAGGAAGCCGGAGACGAGCACCAGCCAGTACGCCGTACTGAGCGTGTCGACGTTCCGCCAGGTCACCGCGGACGAACGGCGGGCGGCGGCCCGGGCGTCGAGCAGCCGGGGCAGCACCAGAGCGACCACGGGTCCTCCCTAGACGACGAGGGTGCGGTGGAACACGCGCCGGGCCAGCACCCAGCCGGCCACGGCCCAGACCGCGAGGTACAGCAGGTGGCCGGTGGCCGACCACTGCGGGGCCACCCCGAGCGTGGCGGCCCGGCACAGGTCGACGCCGTGCCAGAGCGGGGTGAGGTACGCCAGCCAGCGCAGACCGACCGGCAGCGACTCGACCGGGAAGAAGACCCCGGCGAAGAGGGTCGCCGGGATCACCGCGAACCGGAACAGCAGCGCCAGGTAGCTGTCGCCGGGCACGCTGCCGGCGAACGCGAAGACCGGTGCGGCCACCGCCAGGCCGAGCAGCAGCACCACCGGCAGGGCGAGCAGCACCCAGATCGAGTGCACCGCCCCGAACACCGCCGCGACCAGCAGGAACGCGGCGGCGGAGGTGAGCACCCGGAACAGGACGAAGATCAGATGACCGCCGAGGATGTCGCCGACCCGCAGCGGGGCGGCGCTCTGCGCGTAGTAGAGCTTGGTCCACTGGAAGTTGCCGTACACCGGCCAGGTCGACTCGCTGACCGCGACCTGGAAGGCGGTCGAGGCGACCAGTCCCGGCAGGATCCAGTCGAGGTACGGCACCCCGCCGACGCCCTGGTCGACGTACGCGCCGACGCCCACACCGAAGCCGAGCACGGTCAGCACCGGCAGCAGGAACGACGAGAAGATGCTCGCCCGCCAGGTACGTCGGTATCCGACCAGGTGGTACGACAGGACCGCCAGCGCCGGCACCCGGGGCAGGGTCGGCCGGGCCGCCTCCCGGCGGGACTGCTGCCGCGTCACGCTCATCAGTGCTCCCCCGCCCTCAGTCGACCAGGGTGCGACCGGTCAGGTGGAGGAAGACGTCCTCCAGGCTGCTGCGCCGGACCAGCACGCTCGCCGGGGTGAGCCCGCGCGCGTGGACCTCGGCGACCGCGTCGTCGCCGTTCGTGACGTAGAGCAGGACCCGGTCGGGCAGCACCTCGACCCGTTCGCCGACACCGTCGAGCTTGCCGGCGAACGCCTCCTGCGACTCGGCGGCGAAGCGCAGCTCCACCACCTCACGGGTGGAGTACCGCTCGATCAGCGCCCGGGGCGACCCCTCGGCGGCGATCCGGCCGCCGTCCATCACCACCAGGCGGTCGCAGAGCTGCTCCGCCTCGTCCATGTAGTGCGTGGTCAGCACCAGGGTGACGCCCTGCTGCTTGAGCCGGAACAGCCGCTCCCACACCAGGTGCCGGGCCTGTGGGTCGAGCCCGGTGGTCGGTTCGTCGAGCAGGACGATCTCCGGCTCGTTGACCAGCGCGCGGGCGATGGTGAGCCGGCGTTTCATACCGCCGGAGAGCGGCTCGACCTTGCTGTCGGCCCGCTCGGTGAGCTGCACGAAGTCGAGCAGCTCGGCCGCGCGTTCCCGGGCCACCCGGCGGGGGATGCCGAAGTAGCGCGCGTAGGTGGTGAGGTTCTCCCGGACGGTCAGCTCGGGGTCGAGATTGTCCAGCTGGGGGCAGACGCCGAGGCGGGCCCGGATCGCCGGCCCGTCGCGCACCGGGTCCATGCCGAGGATGCGCAGCTCGCCGCCGCTGGGCGGGGAGATGCAGCCGACCATCCGCATGGTCGAGGACTTGCCCGCCCCGTTCGGGCCGAGGAACCCGAAGGCCTCCCCGGCAGGTACGTCGACGTCGATCCCGTCCACGGCGGTGAAGTCACCGAACCGTTTCACCAGGCCCCGGGCTCGGATCAACACCTCTGCCGTCACGCCGACGACCCTAGCCGGCCCCTCCGACAGGCCCCACCCCTTTTCCGTCGGGCACCGCCCAGGTTCTTCGTCGGGGCAACGCCCCGGGGACCACCCGGCCGGGGCGCCCCCTACAGCGAACCGGGGGTGGTGGCGACCTGCGCGGCGGCCACCAGGCGGTCGGTCTCGGCGACCACCTCCGGGTCGTCGGCCGGGGTGCCGGGGTCGTAGCGGACCGTCCAGGTCAGGCCGTCGACGCCGGGCACCCGGCGGGCGGCGATCCGGCCCGCGCCGCCGGGCACCGGGTGGTGTTCGGTGTACGCCACCGACTTGGTCACCCGGGCGCGGACCTGGTGCGGCAGCTCCCCCGGGTCGAGGAGGAGACAGGTCTCGGTGGGCGCGTCGGCGACCACCAGGTAGCCGTCCCGCTCGGCGACCGGCTCGGCCGGGGTGACGGTCAGTTCCCGCCCGGACCAGACCGCCTTGAGGATGTCGTGCCAGCCCAGCCGCGCGGTCCGGCCGGGCAGCCAGAGCCCGAGGTTGGTGGCGACCGCGGCGGCCTCCTCGCCGTCACCCACCCGGGCCCAGGCGAGGACCCGCTCGTCGGCCGCCAGCTCCGGCCGCTGCCGGGCGGGCAGCTTCGGCCGGCGGTTGAACAGCCCCATGTCTACAGTCCTCCCGCGGCCTGTTCGCGCAGCGCCCGGCCGTGCTGCTCCAGCGAGAGCAGCTCGCCGAAGAGCGCGAAGTACTCGTCCTTGTGCGCCACCGGGTTCACCCGCTGGATCTTTGACTTGAGGTCCTTGATCCGGCTGGTCACCGACCCCCACTGCAACTGGGCGAGGGTGATCGAGACGTACCTCGGGTCGGCCTCGCCGTCGATCCGCAGCGGTTCCACGGCCAGCTCCGCGACGAGGGCCTGCGCGGCGAGATCGGCGCAGGCGTCCTGCACCCGGCCGACCCAGACCGCGCCACCGGTCGCCGAGGACACCCCGCCGGCCTCCGCGACTGCCGCGCGCACCACCTGGTGGACCGGGTGGCGGTACTCGTCCGCGCCGACCGCGTCGAACATCGGACCGGCGAGCACCGGTTCCTGGAGGGCGAGCTTCAGCGCCTCCCGCTCGACCATCGACTGCGGGCTGTCCACCGCCGGCTCCCGCCGGGCCGGGGCGGAGCGCGACGCCTCCCGGCCGGTCGGTGCGCCTCCGGCGGCGAGCACCGCCCGCTGCACCGGTTCGATCTCCATGCCGAGGTCACCGGCGAGCTTGCGGACGTACTCCGGGCGCTTCTCCGCGTCCTTGAGCTTGGCGACCAGCGGCGCGGCGCGGCGCATCGCCTCGACCCGGCCGTCGACGGTGTCCAGGTCGTACCGGCTGATCACGTGCCGCAGCGCGAAGTCGACAAGCGGCTCGCGGCGGGCGACCAGGTCCCGGACGGCCAGGTCGCCCTTTGCCAGCCGCAGCTCGCACGGGTCCATGTTGTCCGGGCTGACCGCGATGAAGGTCCGCCCGACGAAGCGCTGGTCGTCCTCGAAGGCGCGCAGCGCGGCCTTCTGCCCGGCGGCGTCCCCGTCGAAGGTGAAGATGATCTCGCCGGCCACGTCGTCGCTGTCCAGCAGGAGCCGGCGCAGCACCCCGATGTGGTCCGCACCGAAAGCGGTGCCGCAGGTCGCCACGGCGGTCGTCTCGCCGGCCAGGTGGCAGGCCATCACGTCGGTGTACCCCTCGACCACGACCACCCGGCCCTGCTTGGCGATCTCCCGTTTGGCCTGGTCGATGCCGTAGAGCACATGCGACTTCTTGTAGATCGGGGTCTCGGGGGTGTTCAGGTACTTCGGGCCGTCGTCGTCGGCGAAGAGCTTGCGCGCGCCGAAGCCGATCACGTCGCCGCTGAGGTCGCGGATCGGCCAGAGCAGCCGGCGGCGGAACCGGTCGATCAGCGAACCGGAGCGGGCCGGCCGGGACAGCCCGGCGGTGACCAGCTCGTCGTGACTGAAGCCCTGCTGACGCAGGTGCTTGGTGAGCAGGTCCCAGGCGTCCGGGGCGAAGCCGCAGCCGTACCGCTGGGCGGCGGCCCGGTCGAAGCCACGCTCGGCGAGGAACTCGCGGGCCGGACGCGCCCCGGCGGTGGTGAGCTGCGCGGTGTAGAACTCGACGGCGGCGGCGTGCGCGGCGACCAGGCGCTGCCGCTGCCCCTGCTGCTGCCGGAGGCGGGGGGCGGGCTTGCCGTCCTCGACGTAGCGCAGCTGGATGCCGGCGCGGTCGGCGAGCCGCTCGACCGACTCGACGAAGCTGAGGTGGTCGGCGTCCATCAGGAACTTGATCGCGTCGCCGCCCGCGCCGCAGCCGAAGCAGTAGAAGACGTTGCGGGCCGGCGAGACGTTGAACGACGGGCTCTTCTCGTCGTGGAACGGGCAGAGGCCCTTGAGGTTGCCGCCGCCGGCCGACTTCAGCGTCACCGTCTCGGAGATGACGTCCGCGATCGAGGTGCGTTCGCGTACCAGCGCGATGTCCTCGTCCCGGATCCGCCCAGCCATCGGCCACCTCCTCCGGCGTACATCCTGCCCTGCGGGGCCCGGGATCGGCCCGGCGGGGGCACGGCGTGTGACGGGTCCGCCGCCCGTCGGGACCGCCGGCCACGCCCCGTGCGTGCCACCGGGGCGTCCGGACGGGCACCCCGGGTTGTGGATCATGGCTACGCTCGGGGGCCGGAAACGGACGGAGGACCATGCCCGAGGAACCGGACGCACCGCTGACCATCGCGCTGGCCGAGTACGAGCACCTGCGGGAGGCCAGTCGCGCCATCGACGACCAGACGACGGCCCGGTTCACCTTCTTCCTGACCGTGGCCACCGCCGCCACCGCGGTCTCCGCCGGCATGGTCACCACCGGTACGCCGGCCGGGGCGGTCCGGCCGACCGTACTGGCCGGGCTGGGCGTGCTGGTGCTGCTGCTGGGCAGCGCGGTCTTCGCCCGGCAGGTGGAGCTGAACGCCCGGGGCCGGCGGTACGCGGTCGCCGCCACCGTGCTGCGCACCTACCTGGCCCGGCGCGCGCCGGATCTGGCGCCGTACCTGATGATGCCGACGCTGGACGACCCGGGACCGTTCGCGCCGGAGCCGTTCCGCCGGCACTGGCTGCGCGACCTGGTCGGCCAGGCCGGCACCATCGGCCTGATCAACAGCGTGGTGGTGGCGGTGGCCGCCGGGGCCGGCCTGGCGGCGGTGGCACCGGGCTGGCTCGCGGTGGTCGGCGCGGTCGCGGCCCTCGCCGGCTCGGTCGCCGTGCACCTGGCGGTGGTACGCCGCCGGGTGGCCCAGTCCGCCCGGCTGGTCGGTGAGGTGCTCGCCCGTCGTGCCGACCTGCATCCGGACGTCGACCCGGTACACGAGCCGTTCGTGCGGGAGTAACCGCAGGTCACAGCGGTGTTCGCGGACGGACCCTAGGTTGGTCACCATGATCATTTCTAGGATCGGGCCGACCACGGCCCGGCGGCGCGCGGTCGCCGGCCTGGCCACGCTCGTGGTCGCCGGTGGCCTGCTGACCGCGCTCGGCGAAGCCACCCCCGCCGGTGCCGAGCCGGGTGACGTCGTGGTCGCCGAGAACTTCGACAGCGGCACGCTCCCCGCCGGCTGGCGGGCGGTCGACGGGGACTGGAAGGTGGTGGGCGGCCGGCTGGTCGGCACCGCCACCAGCGGCACCCGAAAGATCACCTTCGGCCGGCACCTCGAACACTTCCGGTTCTCCGCGACGGTCCGGTTCGACAAGGTCAACGAGGCGACCCGGTGGACGGCGCTCGGCCTCGACGTGCCGGCCAGCGGGGCCGCCCCCTGGTGGATCGCCACCATGCGCAGCGGCAGCACGGCCGCGAACGGGCTGGAGTTCGCGCAGCTCACCCCGGCCGGGGCCTGGAACGTCACGAACACCACCGCCGCGCCGTACGCGGCCGGTACGGGGCGGGACGTCAAGCTCGCCATCGAGGTGCACGGCAACCAGGCCCGCTGGTTCCTCGACGGACGTCAGCTCATGCGGACCAGCAGCCTCCAGCGCTCCACCGACGGTGGGCAGGCCCTGGTGGTCAACGGCGCGACCGTCTCGTTCGACGACGTCACGGTCACCGAACTGGCCCCGAACGGGCTGCTCCGCCCCGACGGCGCCCCGCTGACCGTGATCGCCCACCGGGGTGCCTCGGCGGCGGCGCCGGAGAACACCCTGGCCGCCCAGGAGGTGGCCCGCCGGGCCGGGTCGGACTGGATCGAGAACGACGTGCAGCCCAGCCGGGACGGGGTGCCGTTCGTGCTGCACGACGGCACCGTCGACCGCACCACCGACGGCACCGGCGCGATCCGCGACCTCACCTCGGCGCAGCTCAAGGCGCTCGACGCCGGCTCCTGGTTCGCCCCGCACTTCGTCGGCGCGCGGCTGCCCACCCTCGCCGAGCAGCTCGCCGACCTGCGGAACCGGGGTGGCAACCTGCTGCTGGAGATCAAGGGGGTGCACAGCCACGCCGAGGTGGCCCGGATCGTCGAGGTGATCCGCGCCGAGCGGATGACCACCCGGGTCTTCGTGCAGAGCTTCGACGTGGAGACCCTGCGGCACACCCGGGCGCTCGCCCCCGAACTGCCGTTGGGACTGCTGCGCGGCACCCTCGACGCCGACCCGGTCGCCCTGGCGAAGGAACTGGGCCTGGCCGCGTACAACCCGAGCGACGCCGCGCTGACCGCGCGCCCGTCGGTGGTCGCGGACCTGCACGCCGCCGGGGTGGCGGTGATGGTCTGGACGGTGGACTCGGCCACCGCCTGGCAGCGGCTGGAGGGGTACGGCGTGGACGGCATCATCACCAACCGGCCCGCCGAGCTGGCCGGTTGGAACGCCGCACAGCTCCAGGGCGGGGTGGGGCGGCCGACCGTCACCGTCTCCTCGCCGGCCGACGGGGCCCGGCTGGACCGCGCCCAGCGTCCGGTGCTCGGCGTCGTCACCGGCAACGCGGACACCGTCACGGTGACCCTGGACGGCGAGCCGGCCACCCCGGGCCGGGTGCTCGACCCGACCCGGCTCGCCGCCGGTGCGCACACCGTCCGCGTCGAGGCCACCGGGCCGGGCGGCCGGACCACGGTGACCACCACCTTCACCGTGGTCGCCGACCCGACCGGCCTGGCCCATCTGGTGCTCGCCTCGGAGGCCGCAGCCGGTGCCCGGCACGCGATGCTCAACCTCCTGGCCGACGGCCGGTACGACCAGCTCGCCGCGTACGCCGAGCAGCAGGCCGGCAAGCAGGTCCCGACGGCAGTGGCCGCCGTGATCGCGGCCGACGCCCGCAGCCTCGCCGACCGCTGACCCACCCACCCGGGTGACCGGGCCGGGCCACCCCGGTCCGGTCACCCGGGTCCGTCCGTGCTGCCGTCGGATGCTGCCGCCAGCCGTGCGGCGCCGTCCTCGGGCCGCCTGCCGGCGCCGGCACGCGACGCGGGCCGGTCAGGCGACGCGGGCCGGTCAGGCGATGCGGTCGTAGCGGTCCTGGTTGAGGAAGCGGGCGAAGCCGCGCCACGAGTTGGGGCCCATCACGCCGTCGATCGGCCCGGTGTAGCCCCAGTGGGAGGCCAGCCGCTGCACCGCCGCCCAGGTCTGCGTCCCGGGCACGCCGTCGATCGGGCCGGTGTAGCCGTACCCGCGCATCGCCCGCTGGAGGGCGGCGTAGGTGTTCGGTCCGGGCACCCCGTCGATCGGGCCGGTGTAGCCGTGCTCCATTCGTAGCCAGTTCTGCGCCCGCTTCCACATGATCGGGCCGGGGATGCCGTCGGACTCGGTGGAGGTCTTCGGCAGCGTGCCGCCGAGACTGGCGAGGTAGGTGAGCGGGTTGATCCGCACCCCGGACGGGTTGATCATGTGCCAGTGCACGTGCGGGCCGGTGGAGGAGCCGGAACCGGGCGCACCGGCCGCGCCACCGGAGAGCCCGACGATGCCTCCGGCCCCGACCGACGCGCCGTTGCTCAGGCTGAACGCGGACAGGTGCATGTACTGGGTGCGGTAGCCGTTGGGGTGGTAGATCGTGACGGTGTGCCCGCCGGTGCCGTTGTACGGGATGTTCTGGATGGTGCCGCCACCGCAGGCCGGCAACCGGGTGCCCACGCTCATCACGTAGTCGATGCCGCCGAGGGAGCCCCGGTCGAGGTGGGCCTGCCAGCCGTCGGAGATCGGGTAGGCGGTGAACGGGTTGTAGAAGCCGGAGGCGTGGGCCGGGTCACCCACCACGAGTGCGCCACCGAGGCCCACCGCCGCGCCGCCCAGCACCACCGCGCCGGCTGCGGCCCCCCGCAACAGTGTCCGCCGGTCAACCCCGTGGTCCGTCTCGCACATGGCGCCCCTCCTCCGGTCCCGGCCGCGGTGGCCGTCACGTACCGCCCGGGTGCCGGACGGAGGGTCAATGTATCGACGATCATTGACGTCGATCAAGAGCTGTGGACGCCGCTCACCCGATCGCGGCGGTCTCCTCCACCTCGACCCGACGGTTCCAGTCCGACTTGCTCGCCCGCCAGCCCTCGTCGGTGAAGCCACGCCGCCAGTAGCCGGAGATGGAGAGCATCTCCCGGGGCACCCCCCGCTCGACGCGGAGCAGCCGACGCAGTTCCTTGACGAAGTTCGCCTCGCCGTGGACGAAGGCGTGCACCGCACCGGGCGGGAACTCCAGCGCCCGCACCGCCGCGACCAGCGCCTCGCCGACCGGACGGCCGTTCCGGTGCAGCCAGACCAGCTCGACCGCGCCCGGACTCGGCAGCGGCTGCTCCTCCGCCGGGCCGTCGATCTCCACGAACACCCGGGCCGGCGCGTCGAGCGGCAGCCGCTCCAGCGACGCCGCGATGGCCGGCAGCGCGCTCTCGTCGCCGACCAGCAGGTGCCAGTCGGCCTCCGGGCTCGGCGCGTACGCCCCACCGGGCCCGAGGAAGTGCACCGGGTCGCCGGGGCGCAGCGCGGCGGCCCACGGCCCGGCGACCCCCTCGTCGCCGTGGTGCACGATGTCGATGGTCAGCTCCGTGGTCACCGGGTCCCAGGCGCGCACGGTGTAGGCGCGCAGCCGGGGCCACTGCTCGCGGGGCAGGTCCCGGCGGATCACGTCCAGGTCGAACGGCGTCGGGTACGCCACGCCCGGCTGCGGGAAGAGCAGCTTGACGTAGTGGTCGGTGTACTCGCCCACCGGCAGGCCCACCAGCCCGTCCCCGCCCAGCACCAGGCGGATCACATGCGGGGTGGGGCGTGCGGTACGCACGACGTGCGCGGTGGTGGTGGCCTTCTTCGGACGATCCGTCATGCCGGTTAGGCTAACCTAAGTCGGCGGCTGGCCCCAGCCGGGCGTGCCAGGCCACCGCCGCCGGGTCGGTGAGCGAGGCGACCTGGTCGACCACCACCCGCAGTCGGGCGGGGTCGTCCGGGGCGGCCCGCCACAGCGGGGCGAAGACCGGGTCCAGGGCGTCCGCGCCCCGGTCGGCGAGCACCCGGACCAGGTCGGCGAGGACCTCCCGCTGCCGGGCGTAACGGGCCTGGGCACCCGGGCGGCGCATCACGTACCGCAGGGCGATGCCCTTGAGCAGCGCGCACTGGGCGCGGATCCGCCGGGGCACCACCAGGTCGGCGGCGTAGCGGCGGTGCGGGCCGGGGCCGTGGCGCTCCCGGGTGGCGCGAACCGCCTCCGTCACGAACCGCCCGGTCAGCGTGCTGGTCGTCGCCTTCAGCGCGACCTGCGCCCGGTGGCTGCCGTCGTAGTCGACGACCGGCCCGAGCACCGGGTCGGCGAGCAGGTCGACCAGCACTGCCCCGAGGTCGGCGGCGCTCTCGGCGGAGTAGACGGCGGTAACGTCGGCGCAGAGGGCGGCCCGCTCGTCGGCGTCGCGCAGCAGCGGCCGGAGCGTCAGGTAGCCACCGTGGATGCCGTCCTCCACGTCGTGCACCGAGTACGCCACGTCGTCGGCCCAGTCCATCACCTGCGCCTCCAGGCAGCGTCGCCGGTCGGCGGGCACGCCACGGCGCAGCCAGTCGAAGACGGCCCGGTCGTCCGGGTACACCCCGAACTTGCGCTCGCCGGCACGACGTGGCCAGGGGTACTTGGCGACCGCGTCGAGCGCGGCCCGGGTCAGGTTGAGTCCGGCCGAACGGCCGTCCGGGCCGAGCACCTTGGCTTCCAGCCGGGTGAGCACCCGCAGGGTCTGCGCGTTGCCCTCGAAGCCGCCGCAGTCGGCGGCCAGGCCGTCGAGCGCCGACTCCCCGTTGTGCCCGAAGGGCGGATGTCCGAGGTCGTGGGCGAGCCCGGCGGTGTCCACCACGTCCGGGTCGCAGCCGAGGCGGGCACCCATCTCGCGGGCGATCTGGGCCACCTCGAGCGAGTGCGTGAGCCGGGTCCGCAGGAAGTCGTCGGTGCCGGCGGTGTGCACCTGGGTCTTGGCGGCGAGCCGCCGGAACGCCGCGGAGTGCAGCACCCGCGCCCGGTCCCGCTCGTACGGGCTGCGGCCGTAGCCGGTGTCCTTGGGCGACTCG
This sequence comes from Micromonospora sagamiensis, assembly GCF_014680085.1. Taxonomy (NCBI): domain Bacteria; kingdom Bacillati; phylum Actinomycetota; class Actinomycetes; order Micromonosporales; family Micromonosporaceae; genus Micromonospora; species Micromonospora sagamiensis. The sequence continues at coordinate 1,289,935 of NZ_AP023438.1, forward strand.
GGCACCCACCGCTCGCGGTCCGCCGGGGCCGGTCCCCCGCCGACGTCGGTGCCCAAGCCGCTCAGCCGGCCAGGTCGCGCTGCCGCAGGACGCGGAACTCGTTCCCCTCGGGGTCGGCGAGCATCGTCCACCCGGGGTCGTCCCGCCCGACGTCGACGTGGCGCGCGCCCATGTCGACCAGCCGTTCCACCTCGGCCTCCTGGTCGGCGGGACGCAGGTCGAGGTGGAGCCGGTTCCGCGCGGTCTTGCCGTCGGCGACCGGGACGAACACGATCGCGGGTGTCCGTGGCGCCGCACCGCGGATCTCCACCCCGTCGGGTCGCTCGTGGACGACCTGGTAGCCGAGCGCCTCGGCCCACCAGCGGGCCAGCCGGGCCGGGTCCTCGGCGTCGATCGTCAGGCTCTCCCAGACGCTGGTCATGCGCCCTCCTTCGTCTGCGGGACAGCGGTGTCACCGGCCAGCACAGGTTACGCCCGCCGCGACGCCGGGGCTCGGCGACGAGGCCCGGGGCGGACCGGCCGCCGGCTCGCCGGCCCGGACCGGGGGCACTGCCGTTCGGCGGACGGCACATCGGCCGATCGGACCTGAGTTGCGGACCGATCGCGGCCCGTTATGGGATCGCAGCCTTCCGTGGCCGGCGGTAGCTTTCCAGGAGCGGAACGTCACCGGCGTCACCCCGACCGGTGCGTGGGAGCGACCCTGGGGAGGGCGATCGTGGACGCTGGCACCCTGATGGACGCGGAGCTGCGCCGGTTGCGGTCGAACCGGCCGGAGGTCTGCGGCACGGTCCTGGCCGGCACGGACGGCCTGTTGATCGCCAGCGACCTGCCGGCGACGGAGGCGGCCCACCTCGCCGCGCTCGCCGCCGCCAGTTTCGGTCTCGGCCAGCGGGTCGCCCAGGCGGCCACCCGGGGCGAGTTCCGCGAGCACGTGGTCCGCACGACGGACGGGCAGGTGGTCATCTACCCGGCCGGCGAGCACGCGCTGCTCACCCTGGTCGCCGGCCCGGACGCCGACCCGGAGGCCCTGCACGAGGAGGCACGGGCGGTGGCCCGGCGCACCGGCGGGGTCTTCGACGCCCACCGACGGGGATACGACGAGCCCCAGCCGCCGATCACGCCCGGCCGGTTGACCGTCCGCACGCCGATGGCGACGATCCCGACCCACCTGCGTCGGCGCAGCGCCCACGACGGCTGGCCCCGCCCGCTGTTCTGATCCGGCCCACGGTGCCGGTGGACCGGTGGGGACGGACGAGCCCCCACCGGTCCCGGGCAGGTCAGCGGCTGTCCGAGCCGGTGGTCTCCACGGCGGCGCGACCCGCCTCCAGCCGGGCGACCGGCACCCGGAACGGCGAGCAGGAGACGTAGTCCAGCCCCACCTCGTGGAAGAAGTGCACCGAGTCCGGGTCGCCGCCGTGCTCGCCGCAGACGCCGATCTTGAGGTCCGGCCGGGCGGCCCGGCCCTCCTCGGTGGCGATCCGCACCAGCCGGCCCACCCCGTCCCGGTCGATCGACTCGAAGGGCGAGATGCCGAAGATGCCCAGCTCCAGGTAACGCCAGAAGAACGCGCCCTCGACGTCGTCCCGGGAGAAGCCCCAGCCCATCTGGGTGAGGTCGTTGGTGCCGAAGGAGAAGAACTGCGCCGCCTCGGCGATCTGGCCGGCGGTCAGCGCCGCCCGGGGCACCTCGATCATGGTGCCGATCAGCACCTCGACGCCGCTGCCCCCGACCACCTCGGCGATGATCCGCTCCGCCTCGGCACGTACCGTCTCCAGCTCCTGGACCGCGCCGACCAGCGGGACCATGATCTCCGGCCGGGCGGCGACGCCGTCGCGGGCGCACTGCACGGCCGCCTCCGTGATCGCCCGGACCTGCATCGCGAACAGGCCGGGGATGACCAGGCCGAGACGGACGCCCCGGAGGCCGAGCATCGGGTTCTCCTCGTGCATCCGCCGTACGGCGGCGAGCAGCGCCTCCTCCTGCGCCACGTCCTCGCCCCGTTCCTGGGCCACCGCGACGTTCACCGCGAGCTGCTCCAGCGGGGGCAGGAACTCGTGCAGCGGCGGGTCGATCAGCCGCACGGTGACCGGCAACCCGTCCATCTCGCGGAAGATCTCCACGAAGTCGGCCCGCTGCAACGGCAGCAGCGCGGCGAGCGCCTTCTCCCGCTCGTCGTCGGTACGGGCCAGGATCAGCCGCTCGACCAGTTCCCGCCGGTCACCGAGGAACATGTGCTCGGTACGGCAGAGCCCGATGCCCTGCGCCCCGAAGCGTCGCGCCCGGGCGGCGTCCGCGCCGGTGTCGGCGTTCGCCCGGACGGCCAGCCGCCGACGCTGGTCGGCGTGGGTCATGATCCGGTGCACGGCGCGGACCAGCGCGTTGTCGATGTGCTCCGGGTCGAGGCTCCCCTCGAAGTACTGCACCACCTCCGACGGCATCACCGGCACCTCGCCGAGGAAGATGTTGCCGGTGGTGCCGTCGATGGAGACGACGTCCCCCTCGGTGAGGGTCTGCCCGGCGACGGTGAACCGCCGCCCCGGGACGTCGACCTCCAGCGCGTCCGCGCCGGAGACGCAGGTCTTGCCCATGCCCCGGGCGACCACCGCCGCGTGGCTGGTCTTGCCGCCCCGGGAGGTGAGGATGCCCTGGGCGGCGATCATGCCCTCGAGGTCGTCCGGGTTGGTCTCCCGGCGGACCAGGATCACCCGTTCCCCGCCGGCGGCCAGCTCGACGGCGCGGGCTGAGGTGAAGACGACCCGGCCGACGGCCGCGCCCGGCGACGCCCCGATGCCCCGGGCCACCGGCTGGATCTCGTGGTCGAGCTGGAAGCGGGGGAACATGAGCTGGGCGAGCTGCGCTCCGGTGACCCGGTGCACCGCCTCGTCCAGGTCGATGAGCCCCTCGTCGACGAGCTGCCCGGCGATGACGAAGGCCGCCGCCGCGGTGCGCTTGCCGACCCGGGTCTGGAGCATCCAGAGCTTGCCGCGCTCGATGGTGAACTCGATGTCGCACAGGTCGCGGTAGTGCCGTTCCAGCCGGGCCATGATGTCGAGCAGTTCGTCGTAGGACCGCCGGTCGAGCCGCTCCAGTTCCTGCAACGGGATGGTGTTGCGGATGCCGGCGACCACGTCCTCGCCCTGGGCGTTGGCCAGGTAGTCGCCGTAGATGCCCTGCGCGCCGCTGGCCGGGTCCCGGGTGAAGGCGACCCCGGTGCCGGAGTCCGGACCGAGGTTCCCGAAGACCATGGCGACCACGTTGACCGCCGTGCCGAGGTCGGCGGGGATGCGCTCCTGCCGCCGGTAGAGCACCGCCCGCTCGGCGTTCCAGGAGTCGAAGACCGCCCGGACGGCCAGGTCGAGCTGCTCGCGCGGCTCCTGCGGGAAGTCCCGGCCGGTGTGCTTGCGGAAGATCTTCTTGTACGCGTCGACCAGCCCGCGCAGGTCGTCGGCGTCCAGGTCGACGTCGTCACGGATGCCCCGGGCCCGCTTGACGTCCTCCAGGGCGTGCTCGAACTCCTCCCCCGGCACCTCGCAGACGGTCTTGCCGAACATCTGGATCAACCGGCGGTACGAGTCCCACGCGAACCGGTCCGCGCCGGCGGAGTCGGTCTGGCCGGCGGAGCCGGCGGAGCCGGCCGGGCCCCCCGATCCGGCGGCCTGGCGGGCCAACCCGACCACGCTGCGGTCGTTGAGGCCGACGTTCAGGACGGTCTCCATCATGCCGGGCATGGAGAACTTCGCCCCGGAACGGACCGACACCAGCAGCGGGTCGTCCGGGTCGCCGAGACGCCGGCCCATCGCCCGCTCCAGGGCCGCCAGGTGGACGGCGACCTGGTCGGCCAGGCCGTCCGGCTCCCGGCCGGTGGTGAGGTACTCCTGGCACGCCTCGGTGGTGATGGTGAAGCCGGGCGGGACGGGCAGACCGAGGTTGGTCATCTCCGCCAGGTTCGCCCCCTTGCCGCCGAGCAGGTCCTTGAGGTCCTTGTTCCCCTCGGCGAAGTCGTAGACGTACTTGCGTTCCACGGTTCCCTGCACTGCCACCAGACCCTCCACGCGCACGCCGTCGGACACTTAACGAAGGTTCAGTCGCCCATGTACCCCGAGGTCACCGGCTGGTAATCCGGGTTGGAAGGGCGCCGGTGGGCGAAGGTTAAGCGACCGGGCGGGCAACGGGGACCATCCGGTGACAATCGGCACAGTCATCACGACTGTGTGCGTTCGTACGGGTTGGTGGGAACGGTTCCACGCGCACGTTCACGCAGCTCAGCCGTCCTCTCGTACGCTTGGCGCACCCACCTCGGCCGAGGTGGATTTGCCAGAAGCGTCGCGGTTACACCCCCTGCCCCCGGAAGGTCCCCGTGCCCACCACCCCCTCGCCGGTCCCGCCGGTCGTCACCTCCGTCTCCGGCCGGACCACCCCGGTCGCGCTGGGCGACGTGCTGCCCGTTCCGGCCAGCGTCCGTCCGGAGCCCGGCGCGGACTTCCCGTTGACCGCCGACACGGTGATCCGCGCCGAGCCGGCGGCCCGCGTGGAGGCCGACCGGCTCGCCACGCTGCTCCGGCCGGCCACCGGCCACCCGCTGCCGGTCACCGTCGACCCGGCCGCCCCGGTGGCCGGCGCGCTGACCCTGGCCCTGGCCGACCCCGGTCTCGGCCCCGAGGGCTACCGGCTCGACATCACCCCCACCGGGGTACGGCTCACCGCCGCCACCCCGGCCGGGCTCGGCCACGGGGTGCAGACGCTGCGCCAGCTCCTCCCCGCCGCCGTGGAGAGCCCGACCCCGGTGGGCGGGCCCTGGTCGCTGCCCGGCGGGACTATCGCCGACCACCCCCGGTACGGCCACCGGGGCGCGATGCTCGACGTGGCCCGGCACTTCTTCGCGGTGGACGAGGTCCTGCGGGTCGTCGACCACCTGGCCCGCTACAAGCTCAACCACCTGCACCTGCACCTCACCGACGACCAGGGCTGGCGGCTCGCGATCGACTCCTGGCCCCGGCTGGCCGAGATCGGCGGGGCCACGGCGGTCGGCGGCGGCCCCGGCGGCTGGTACAGCCAGGCCGACTACCGGCGGATCGTCGGGTACGCGGCCGAGCGGCACGTCACCGTGGTGCCGGAGATCGACCTGCCCGGGCACACCCACGCGGCGCTGACCGCGTACGGGCGGCTCGCGCCGGACGGGGTCACGCCGCCGCCGTACACCGGCACCGAGGTCGGCTTCAGCTACCTCGACCCGGACCGCGAGCTGACCTACTCCTTCGTCGCCGACGTGCTCGGCGAGGTCGCCGCGCTCACCCCGGGGCCGTACCTGCACATCGGCGGGGACGAGGCGTTCAAGGTGCCGGCCGACGCGTACGCCCGGTTCGTCGACCGGGTGCAGCGGATCGTCGCCGACACCGGCAAGACCGTGCTGGGCTGGCACCAGATCGCCCCCGCCCCGCACTCGCCGGGCCGGGTCCTCCAGTACTGGGGGCGTACCGCCACCGACCCGGTGGTCGCCGACGCCGTCCGGCGGGGCGCGCGGTTGCTGATGTCCCCCGCCGACCGGACGTACCTCGACATGCGGTACGCCCCGGACAGCCCGGTCGGGCACGACTGGGCCGGCGCCATCGACGTGCGCCGGGCGTACGACTGGGACCCGGCCGGCTACCTGGACGACGTACCGGCCGAGGCGGTGCTCGGCGTCGCCGCGCCCCTGTGGACGGAGTACGTCACCTCACGCGCCGAACTCGAGTACATGCTCCTGCCCCGGCTGCCCGCCCTCGCCGAACTGGGCTGGTCACCGCGCGCCACCCACGACTGGGCCGGGTTCCGTCGCCGGCTGGCCGCCCAGGGTCCCCGCTGGGAGGTCGCCGGCACCGGCTACCACCGCAGCCCGGAGGTGCCCTGGCCGGTGGCCGCCGTGCCCGCGCCCCGCGCACCGGAGAGCTGACCGAGCCCGGCCTGCCGGGCCCGGCGGACGGCCTCGCTGCGGTCGGCGGCCTGGAGCTTGTGCAGCACCGTGGAGAGGTGGTTGCGGACGGTCTTCGGGCTCAGTCCCAACCGCCGGGCGACCAGCACGTTGGTCAGCCCCTGGGCGACCAGGTCCAGCACCTCCCGCTCGCGTCCGGTCAGCTCGGGCAGGGGCGGCGGACCCGCCCCGCGTTCGCCGGTGAGCCGCCCCACCGCCCGCCCGGCGATCCCGGGGCCGAGCAGCACCTCGCCGTTGGCCACCGCCCGCACCGCCCGCTCCAGTTCGGCCGGGGCGGCTCCCTTGAGCAGGTAGCCCCGGGCCCCGGCGCGGAGCGCGGCGACCACCGACTCGTCGTCGTCGAGCGTCGTCACCACCAGCACACCGGTGCGCCGGTGGCGGGCCACGACGTCCCGGACGGCCGTCGCACCGGCCCGGCCGGCCAGATGCGGGTCGATGACCACCACGTCCGGGCGGTGCCGGTCCACCAGGGTGAGCGCGGTGGCGACATCGCCGGTGGCCCCGACCACCCCCAGATCGGCCAGGGAGCCGAGCAGGGCCGCCAGCCCGAGCCGGAACACCGGGTGACCGTCGACCACCACCACCCGGATGACCGCGGCGGCCGGGTCGCCCACCCCGGACAGAGCCCGGTCCGGCCCGACCGCCGCCGGCCCGACGTGGACCGCGTCCTCCGGGCAGGACGGCAGCACGGCCAGGTGCCGGGCCAGGGCGGGACGGCCGACCCGCACCGTGCGCCGCCGGACCGGCCGCTGCCGGATTCGCGGCTCCCCCACCGGCGCGTCCGGCGCCGGCCACGCCGACCCCTCCGCGCTCACCTGCGACACCATCACGGTCATCTCTCCATCTCGTGCTACGGAAGCGGTACGGGTCCGGCGGGCGGGGGCGGGGGAAGCCGGACGTGCGGGCAGAGACTGTCAGAAATCACTCGCAATCCGCGTGCAGAGCCCTGGCAACCATCCGAAGGCGTCGACGCGTCCGGGACTAGAGCCGGCGACTGTGCGACGCGCCGGCGGGGACGGCCGACGGCCGTGAGGGGGGACCGTGGAGTTCTGGATCCTGGGGCCGATCGAGGTCACCGAGGGTGGGCGGAGTCTCGCCATCGGCGGCCCCAAGCCGCGGGCGGCACTCGCCGCGCTGCTGCTGGAGGCGAACCGGATCGTCTCGGTGGAGGGTCTCGTCGACGCGATCTGGGGTGAGCAGCCACCGCCGAGCGCGCGGAACGCGCTCCAGACGTACGTGTCCCGGCTGCGCCGGGTGCTCGGGACCGACACCCTGTGCCGGCACCCCGCCGGCTACCGGCTCGTCGCCGACCCCGACGTGATCGACGCGTACCGCTTCGAGCGGCTTCTCGCCGAGGGGCGCGCGGCCCTGGCCGCCGGGAACCCCTCCGCCGGTCACCGGGCCGTCGAGGAGGCGCTCGCGCTCTGGCTTGGCCCGGCCCTGCTCGACGTGACCGACGTGCCCTTCGCCCAGGCCGAGATCGCCCGCCTCGGCGAGCTGCGCCTGGTCGCCGCCGAGACGCGGGTCGAGGCGATGCTCGCCCTCGGGGACGTCACCGGCGGCGTCGCCGCGGCCCGCGCGCTCGTCGCCGACCACCCCCTGCGGGAACGGGGCGTCGCGCACCTCATGCTCGCGCTGTACCGGGACGGCCGGCAGAGCGAGGCGCTGGCCACGTACCACGAGGCCCGGCGGCTGCTCGTCGACGAGTTCGGCCTCGACCCCGGCGACGACCTCGCCGCGCTCGCCCAGGCGATCCTGCGGCAGGATCCGGAGCTGCTCACGACACCGACCGCGCCGTCGGCGGTGTCGCCGACCGGACCCGGCACCATGCCCTCGCCCACCGGGCCCACCACCGCGCCCCCCTCCACCGGGCCCACCACCGCGCCCTCGCCCACCGGCCCGGTCACGCCCACGCCGGCACGGTCCCGGCTGGTGCTGCCGCTGGACCGGTTCGTCGGGCGGGACCGCGAGCTGGACGAGGTCCGGCGGCTGCTGGGGACGCACCGGCTGGTCACCCTGACCGGTCCGGGCGGCAGCGGGAAGACCCGCCTCGCCCGGGAGGTCTGCCGTCGGCTCCCCCAGCCGGTACAGGTGGTCGAGCTGGCCGGCCTGCACGACGCGGGCCTGCTGGAGGCGACCATCGCGCAGGCGTTCGGCCTGGCCGTCCTGTCCGGCCTGGACGCCGTGGCGGCGACCGTCGGTGACGCCGAGGTCCTGCTGCTGCTGGACAACTGCGAACACCTGACCGGGGCGCTCGCCGACGTCGTGCTGCGGCTCCTCACCGACCTGCCCGGTCTACGCGTCCTCGCGACCAGCCAGCGCCCGCTCGGTGTGGGGGGCGAGCGCCGCTTCCCGGTGCCACCGCTGCCGGTCGACACGACAGCGGTGGAGCTCTTCCTGGACCGGGCCGGCGCGGTCGCCCCGGACTGGACCTGCGACCCGGAGGAGCACGAGGACGTGGCGCGGATCTGCGTCCGGCTGGACGGTCTGCCACTCGCCGTCGAGCTGGCCGCCGCCCAGATGGCGGTCCTCTCCCCGGCGCAGATCCTGGATCGGCTCGGCCGCTCCCTGGCCATCACCAGCACCCGCCCGGACCTGCCGGACCGGCACCGCAGCCTGGACCGGACCATCGACAACAGCTACCGGCTGCTGGACGACGCCCAGCGGGACCTGTTCGCCCGGCTCAGCGTCTTCGCCGACACCTTCGACCTGGACGCCGCCGAGGTGGTGGCCGGCGCGGGCGCGGACGTCCTGGCCCCGCTCACCGGCCTGGTCACCGGCTCGCTGGTGGCCAGCACCCCGGCCGGCGCGGCACGCCGGTACCGGCTGCTGGAGATCCTGCGCGAGTACGCCGACCGACTGCTCGACCCGGCCGACCGGGACCGGCTACGGCACCGTCACCTGGACTGGGCGCTGGGTCTGGCACGCGCCGCCGACCAGGGGTTGCGCGGGCCCGACGCGCTGCGCTGGTACCGCACCCTCGGGGCCGAGCAGGCCAACACCCGGGCCGCGCTGGCGTTCGCCCTCGCCGCCGACCAGCCGCTGGCCGGCATGCGGCTGGCCACCGACCTGTCCTGGTACTGGTACCACCGGGGCCACCTGCGGGAGGGCGTCCGCTGGCTGCGGGAGACCATCGACGCCGCCGCCGGGGCGCCCCCGGTCGACCGGGCCCGGGCGCTGACCGCGCTCGCCTCCCTGCTCTACCTCGCCGGACAGTTGGAGGAGAGCGGGGCGGCCAACCGGGCGGCGCTCGACCTCGCCCTGACCACCGACGACCCCGCCCCCGTCGCGCGCGCCTACGTCTACCAGGCGTACTACCTGGCGATGCGGGGCCGGATCGCCGAGGCGGCGGTCGCCGGGGAGAACGGGGTACGGCACGCCCGCCGGTCCGGGGTGGACTGGCTGCTCTCCGAGGCGCTCTCCACCAACGGCTACCTGGCGCGGGCCCGGGGCGACCTGGAGACCGCCGCGGCGACCCTGGACGAGGCGATCCGGGTCGGCACCCGGATCGGCTACCGCTGGTCGGTCAGCTCCTCGCACTGGTTCCGCGCGAAGGTGGCGGCCGACGCCGGGGCGGCCGACGACGCGTACCGGGCGGCGCTCACCGCGACCCGGGGACTGGACGACCTGGAGGACGTGACCGGCTGGCTGGCCGCCCTGCACCTGCTCGCCGGGACGCTCGGCATGACCGGCCGCGCGGCGGACGGCGCGGTCCTGCTCGGCGCGGTGGCGGGCATCGGGGGTCGGGCCGGCTACTCCCCCGAGCTGATGGACCCGTACGACAGCCCCCGCGAGGTCGCCGCGGTCGCCTCCGCGCTCTCGCCGACCGCGTACGCCCGTGCCCGGGCGGTCGGGGAGACGATGGACCGGGCGGCGGTACGCGCCTTCGTCGACCGGCTGGCCGATCCTCCCCCGCCGCCGGGCTGACCAGGGTCGCCCCGGGAGCCGACCGACGGGGCGACAGAACCCCGCCTCAGCCGCCGGAGTCGGCCAGTTCGGCGCCCTCGGGGACGGTGTCGTCGTCCCGGCTGGCCAGCCAGCCGTCGGGCAGGAACACCTTGCCGGGCGAGTTGGTCCGGCCCCGGGGCTGACCGAGCGCGCCGAGCGGGAACGGCTCCGCCGGGTCGAGCTTGCCCAGCAGGTCATCGAGCTGCGCCAGGCTCTCGATCATGGCGAGGGAGCGGCGCAGCTCACCGCCGACCGGGAAGCCCTTCAGGTACCAGGCGACGTGCTTGCGGAAGTCGGTGCAACCGTCCCGCTCGCCCCGGGCCGGCGTCCGCGACCCCGCGGTGAACTGCTCCACCAGCAGTGCGGCGTGGCGGCGCATGGTCGTCGCCACCTCGCCGAGGGTGGGCAGCCGCCGCTCCGGCCGGCCGTCGAACGCGGCGTGCAGGTCGGCGAAGAGCCACGGCCGCCCCAGGCAGCCGCGCCCGATCACCACCCCGTCGACCCCGGTGTGGGCGACCATCCGCAGCGCGTCGTCGGCCTCCCAGATGTCGCCGTTGCCGAGCACCGGGACATCGAGCGCCTGCTTGAGGGTGGCGATGGCGTCCCAGTCGGCGGTGCCGGAGTAGCGCTGCGCGGCCGTCCGCCCGTGCAGGGCCACCCAGGCGACCCCGGCGTCCTGGGCGGCCAGCCCGGCCTCGACGTACGTCAGGTGGTCGTCGTCGATGCCCTTGCGCATCTTGACCGTGACCGGCACCCCGGCGGGTGACGCGGCGTCCACGGCGGCCTTCACCAGCCGGGCGAAGAGCCGACGCCGCCACGGCAACGCCGCACCGCCGCCCCGGCGGGTGACCTTCGGCACCGGGCAGCCGAAGTTCAGGTCGATGTGATCGGCGAGATCCTTCTCCACCACGATGCGCACGGCCGCGGCGGTGGTCTCCGGGTCGGTGCCGTAGAGCTGGAGGCTGCGCGGCCGCTCCTCGGGACCGAAGGCGATCATGCGCAGCGTCTTCGGGTTCCGCTCCACCAGGGCGGTGGTGGTGATCATCTCGCAGACGTAGATGCCGCCGCCCTGTTCCCGACAGAGCCGGCGGAAGCCGACATTGGTGATACCGGCCATCGGCGCGAGCACCACCGGCGGCCACACCTCGTGCCGCCCCAGCCGCAACCCACCCGACACCCCTGCTCCACTCACCGCTCAAGTGTAAGGAGGGGTCCCCTGTTACCGCTTTTTGTGTAGCAAGGGCCCCCTGCAACCACCTCAGGCGAGCACGCCACACGCCGCGGGGCAGGGCGGCGCATAGCACACGGTGGGCGGTGGACGGTGGTCGTCCACAGGAGGCCCGGTTGTCCACAGCCAGGGCCGGCGGGGCGGACGGAGCGCCGGGCCGGCAGGCACCCTCCCGGCATGAGCCAGCGCCACACCCTCGAAGAGACCGCACGAGTCCAGCACCAGATCGTCACCCGGGCGCAACTGCTCGCCGCCGGGTTCGCCGACAACCACATGTGCCGCCAGGCCAAGCGGGGCATCTGGCAACGCGTCCTCCCGGCCACCTACGCGCTGGTCACCGGAACGTTGACCGATGAGCAACGGCTGATCGCCGCAGCGCTCTACGCGGGACCGGACGCCCAGGTCACCGGCCTGGCCGCACTGATCTGGTACGGCTTCCGCCAGGGTCCCCGTACGCCGGACGTCCACCTGGTGGTGCCGCACCACGCACGGCGACGCTCGACCGGTCACGTGGTGATCACCCGTGCGCTCACCCTGGACGCGCGGGCCCGGCGCACCCGGCTCTATCCGGTCTGTTCGCCCGCCCGGGCGGTGGTGGACGCCGCCCGCCGCCTGCGGCAGATCCGGCCGGTACGGGCCATCGTCACCGAGGCGATTCAGCGGGAGTTCACCGACCTGAACTCCCTCGACGAGGAGATCCGTCGCGCCCGGCGAAGCAGCACCGCCCTGGTACGGCGGGCGTTCGCGGAGGTCGTCGCCGGTGCGCGGTCGGCGCCCGAGGCGGAGCTGCGGCAGTGCCTCGGTGCCAGCCGGGTGCTGCCGGAAATCCACTGGAATCCGCAGCTACGGACCACGGACGGCGGCGTGCTACCCACGCCCGACGGGTACCTCGACGATGCCGCGGTGGCTCTGGAGGTGGACTCCCGGGAGTTCCACTTCTCGCCCGACGACTGGGCCCGGACGATGCGCCGGCACAACGAACTGGGTCGGCACGGCATCCTCGTCCTGCATTTCACCCCGGCACAGATCCGTGGTGGGCCGGAGCAGGTGCGGCGAACCGTCGAGGACGCCTACCGCTCCCGACGTGGGCTGGGCGCAAGCGTCGGAGTCGTGGTGTCGCCAGCCCGGTGACGCCTCCCGGCGAAAACCCCGCCGCACCGCGACACCCCGGCGCCCCGCCACCGCCGCCCCGCGACACCCCGGCACCGCCGCACCGCGATACCCCGGCACACCCGGCGTCCGAGGTGTCTGCAGGGGACCCCTGCTCCGCAAAAAGCGGTAACAAGGGCCCCCTGCCACCAACCAACGCAGCAGCCCGCCGAAGCCGATCAGCAGCCGGGGAGGCGCTCGATCAGGTAGCGCTCGACCTGGTCGAGGGAGACGCGCTCCTGGGTCATGGTGTCCCGGTCCCGGATGGTCACCGCGTCGTCGTCGAGGGTGTCGAAGTCGACGGTGACGCAGAACGGGGTGCCGATCTCGTCTTGGCGGCGGTAGCGGCGGCCGATCGCCTGCGAGTCGTCGAACTCGACCACCCAGCGCTTGCGCAGGGTGGCGGCGAGGCCCCGGGCCTTCGGGGAGAGCGCCTCGTTGCGCGACAGCGGCAGCACGGCCACCTTCACCGGGGCCAGCCGGGGATCGAAGCGCATCACCGTACGCTTGTCCACCCCGCCCTTGGTGTTCGGGGCCTCGTCCTCGTCGTACGCCTCGAGCAGGAAGGCGAGCACGGCCCGGGTGAGGCCGGCGGCCGGCTCGATCACGTACGGGACCCAGCGCTCGCCCTTGGTCTGGTCGAAGTAGGACAGGTCGACCCCGGAGTGCTTGCTGTGCGTGGAGAGGTCGAAGTCGGTCCGGTTGGCCACACCCTCCAGCTCGGCGAACTCCGTGCCGCCGAAGCGGAAGCGGTACTCGATGTCGACGGTCCGCTTCGAGTAGTGCGAGAGCTTCTCCTTCGGGTGCTCGTAGAAGCGCATGTTCTCCTCGGAGAGCCCGAGGTCGACGTACCAGTTCCAGCGCTCGGCGAGCCAGTACTCGTGCCACTGCTCGTCGGTGCCCGGCTCGACGAAGAACTCCATCTCCATCTGCTCGAACTCGCGCGTACGGAAGATGAAGTTGCCCGGGGTGATCTCGTTGCGGAACGACTTGCCGGTCTGCGCGATGCCGAACGGCGGCTTCTTGCGGGCCGTGGTCGCCACGTTGTTGTAGTTGACGAAGATGCCCTGGGCGGTCTCCGGGCGCAGGTAGTGCATGCCCTCGTCGCTCTCCACCGGGCCGAGGTAGGTCTTCATCAGGCCGTTGAACATCTTCGGCTCGGTGAAGGTGCCCTTGTTGCCGCAGTTGGGGCAGTTCAGCTCGGACAGGGAGGCCGGCGCCTTGCCGTGCTTGGCCTCGTACGCCTCCTCCAGGTGGTCCGCCCGGAACCGCTTGTGGCAGGACTGGCACTCGGTCAGCGGGTCCACGAAGGCGTCGAGGTGGCCGGAGGCGGCCCAGACGTCGCGGGCCAGGATCACCGCCGAGTCGAGACCGACCACGTCGTCGCGCTGCTGGACCATGGTCTTCCACCACTGCCGGCGGACGTTCTCCTTGAGTTCCACGCCGAGCGGACCGTAGTCCCACGCCGACCGGGTACCCCCGTAGATCTCACTGGAGGGGAAGACGAAACCCCGGCGCTTGGCGAGGCTGACGACGGCGTCGATACGGTCGGCGGACATGTTTCCTCCTACGCCGGCTGGCGGTCGGCGGGGACACAGGGAGATTCCGGACAGGTTCGGGACTACGGTACGGCCACCACCGCCCCGAGCCCAGCAGGATACTCCCGGTGAGCTGTCCGCCCGCGTGGCGGGCCGGCCCCGGCGCCGCTGGTCATGGGGTATGTCGCGGTGGGCCGGTGCCGGGACCGCTGGTCACGGCGTACGTCTGGGCACGGCGTACGACGCGATGGGCCGGTCGCGTCCGCCCGCCCGGCCCGGTCAGCTGACCCCGCAGACCTCGAACTGACCGGTGGTGCTGCTCTGCACCAGGGTCACCCGCTGGGTCTCCCGGCCACCCCCGTCGAGGACCACGTCGACCGGGACGGTGAAGTCGTTCAGGTCGACGCCACCGACCCGGTAGGAGGTGATGGCCGGCTCGGCGGTCACCCGCCGCTCGAACTCCGCCCGGGACTCCCGCTCCTTGAGGTCACGGCAGAGCAGGTCGTACGCCTCGGCGTACCGGTCGTCGACGAGCGCCCGGTAGTAGTCGCCGGTGACCGCGCGGCCCTGCTCGTCCAGCGCCTGGGTGCCGGCCACCGCCAACCCGACCAGGGTCGCCGTCCCGCCGCCGCAGCAGAGCAGCAGGGCGAGGCCCCCGGCACCGAGGCCGAGCCACATCCGGACGCTGCGCCCCTCGGTGGGCGGCGCGGCGAACGGCGGGGCGACCCCGGGGCCGGCCGGTGGTGCGGGTACGCCGTTCCCCTCCGGCCCGTCGGGGAGCACGGGGTACGGCGACGGGGTGGCCGGTCCGGGTGCGGTCATACCGGAGAGGGTAGTGCCCGGGTGTCAGCGGTACGGACCAGCGGCCCGATCGCTCGTGGAGATCGTCACCGCGCCGTCCGGCCCGGCACTGGCCAGCGTCTCGTACGCCGAGGGCTCGTCGACGGACTCGGCCAGCAACGGGGTGGCGTGGACCTTGACGTCGAACCCGCCCAGGGCCCGCCGGTACGCCCCCACCGACTCCCATTCGGTGACCAGGCACCAGTAGCGGGGGTCGTCGAGGGCGCGCAGCAGTTCCCCACGCAGGTAGCCGGGGCGGGCGGCGAGCGCGGCGAGGGCGGCGTGCGCCCGCTCGGTGAAGGCGGGGGCGACGTCTTCGTCGACCACGAACCGGTTGGTGACGAGCACCGGGCGTCCTCCTCGTAGAGTCTGTGGGATGCAGCGTACGCAGAGCCCTCTGCTGGCCCGCCTGTCCCGGGTGAATCCGACCGGGGTGTTCCTGGCCGCGCTCGCGCTGGTGCTGGTGGGCCTGCTCACGCCGGGTATCGTCGGCGGGTTGCTGCTCCTGCTGCTGGCCGCCGCGCTGGTGGCCCTGCTGCGGCTGACCTGGCCGGTGCAGACCCCGACGACCCGGCTGATCCGGCTGCTGATGCTCACCCTGCTGGTCGGCGTCGCGCTCGCCAAGCTGCTCTGACCCACCCGCACCCCGCCGCACCGCAACCGCACCCGGCACCGCACCCGCACCCACCGCGCTCCTCTCCGCGCGCCCCACCGCGCCCGCCCCAGGTGGTTGCAGGGGGCCCTTCCTCATCAAAAAGCGGTAACAGGGGACCCCTCCTTCCACCGCACCCCTCCTTCCACCGCACCCGCCTTCCACGGCGCACCCGGTCCGGGGCCGGTTGCGGGGGCTCACATGCAAGCATGCGTTTTTGACAATCATTGTCGTTGCAGCGGAAGGTGGGGAACATGAACAGCCGTCCCACGTCGCGTGTCCTGGCCGCCGCCTCCTCCGCCCTGCTCGCTCTCGGTGCCGTCACGGCCTGCTCCTCCGACGAGGTGGCCGGCGCCGACCCGCAGCGGGTCGACGTGGTGGCCGCGTTCTACCCCCTTCAGTTCGTCAGCGAGCGCGTCGGCGGGGACGCGGTGACAGTGGTGAACCTGGCGAAGCCCGGCGCGGAGCCGCACGACCTGGAGCTGAACCCGGGGCAGGTCGGTCAGGTCAGCGAGGCTGAGCTGGTCGTCTACCTCAAGGGCTTCCAGCCGGCCGTGGACGAGGCGGTCGAGCAGAACGGCGGGGACCGGACGTTCGACGTGACCACCGTGCAGCCGCTCCTGGACGCCGCGACCGACGGGCACGACCACGGTCACGAGGGCGAGGAGGGCCACGAGGAGGAGAAGGAGAAGCCCGCCGGGGAGAAGGACGGCGCCAAGGACCCACACGTCTGGCTCGACCCGACCCGGCTGGCCACCATCGCCGACAAGCTCGCCGAGCGGCTCGGCAAGGCCGACCCGGACCACGCCGCCGACTACACCACCCGGGCGAAGACCCTCCGCACCGAGTTGGAGAAGCTGGACGCCGAGTTCACCCAGGGCCTGAAGACCTGCCAGCGGCGGGAGATCGTGGTCAGCCACACCGCCTTCGGCTACCTCACCGAGCGCTACCAGCTGGAGCAGATCGGCATCTCCGGCCTGAGCCCGGAGAACGAGCCGTCCCCGCAGCGCCTCGCGGAGGTCACCGAGGAGGCCCGCGAGCACAAGGCCACCACCATCTTCTTCGAGGAGCTGGTCAGCCCGAAGGTCGCCGAGACCATCGCCAAGGAGGTCGGGGCGAAGACCGCGGTACTGGACCCGATCGAGGGTCTCTCCGCCGACAACACCGGTGGGGACTATTTTTCGGTGATGCGCAGCAACCTGGAGAACCTGCGGACGGCGTTGGGCTGCTCGTGAGCGAACCCGTCGTGAACGTGGAGCACGGGGTGGTCGGCTACGACGGCCGCCCCGTGCTCCGTGACGTCTCGCTGGCGGTCTCCGCCGGTGAGGTCGTCGCCGTGCTCGGGGCCAACGGCTCCGGCAAGTCCACCCTGATCCGCGCGGTCCTCGGCCTGGTACCGCTCAGCGCCGGGCAGGTCACCCTCTTCGGCACCCCGCTGCGCCGCTTCCGGCAGTGGCACCGCATCGGGTACGTCCCGCAGCGGCTCGGGGCCGGCAGTGGCGTACCGGCGACGGTGGCCGAGGTGGTCGCCTCCGGTCGGCTGGCCCGGCGGGGCGTCCTGCGGCCGGCCGGGCGGGCCGACCGGGCGGCGGTCGCCGAGGCGCTGCGCGCGGTGGGGCTCGCCGACCGGGCCGGTGATCCGGTGGCGACCCTCTCCGGCGGGCAGCAGCAGCGCACCCTGATCGCGCGGGCGCTGGCCGGAGCACCGGAACTGCTGGTCCTCGACGAGCCGACCGCCGGGGTCGACGCGGTCAGCCAGGAGGCCTTCGCCGAGGCGCTGCGGGGGTTCGTCGACGGCGGCGGGACGGTGGTGCTGGTCGCCCACGAGCTGGGTCCGCTGCGTCCGCTGATCAGCCGCGCGGTGGTCGTCCACCAGGGCGGCATCGCGCACGACGGCGCGGTCCCGGAGCCGGCTGGTCACCACGCGGATCCCGACCACGACCACGTGCACCCGCACGGTCCCGAGGAGCCCGCCGGGTTGTGGAGCACGCCGTGAGCCTCTTCCAGTACGACTTCATGCTCCGCGCCCTGGTCGGCGCGCTGATCATCGGTCTCGCCGCCCCGTCGCTCGGCATCTACCTGGTGCAGCGGCGGCTGGCGCTGATCGGCGACGGGATCGGCCACGTGGCACTGACCGGGGTCGGGGCCGGCCTGCTGTTCAACCAGTCGCCCGTGCTCATGGCGGTGGTCGCCGCCGCCCTCGGCGCGGTCGTCATCGAGCTGGTCCGGGAACGCGGCCGCACCTCCGGCGACCTGGCCCTGGCGCTGCTCTTCTACGGCGGCATCGCCGGCGGCGTGATGCTGGTCGGGCTCTCCGACGCGAGCAACGCCAACCTCAACGCTTACCTGTTCGGCGCGCTGACCACCACCTCCCGCACCGACCTGGTCACCATCGCGGTGCTCGGGGTGGCGGTGCTGGTCACCATGGTCGCGTTGCGCCCCGCCCTCTTCGCGGTCTGCCACGACGAGGAGTACGCCCGGGTCTCCGGCCTTCCGGTCCGTACGCTCAACCTGCTGCTGGCGGTGACCACGGCGGTGACCGTCACGATCGCCATGCGGGCGGTGGGCGTCCTGCTGATCAGCGCGCTGATGGTCGTCCCGGTGGCCACCGCGCAGCAGGTCACCCGGGGTTTCCGCAGCACGATGGCGATGGCGATGGCGGTCGGCCTGCTGGCCGCCGGCAGCGGGGTCTGGGTGGCGGCGGTCGCCGACACCGCCCCGGGCGCGTCCGTGGTGGTGCTCGCGATAGCCTCCTTCCTCGTCGTCGCGGTCGGCGCGGCGGTCTGGCGGAGCGTGCTCCGACGGCGTACCCCGGCCGCGCCCGCCCCGACGGAGCCGCACGAGGTGGTGCTGCGCTGATCCTGATCGCCCGAGGTGTGCCGGCATTGGTTACCGTTGCAGGGTGACCAGCACCAACGGCTACGACGCGTACGAGGGCGCGGGAGACCTGCTGCGCGCCCTCTCCGCGCCGATCCGGCTGGCCATCGTCAGCGAGCTCGCCCAGGGTGAACGCTGCGTCCACGAGCTGGTGGAGAAACTCGGCGCCACGCAACCCCTGGTCTCCCAGCACCTCCGGGTGCTGCGAGGGGCCGGTGTGGTGCGGGGTTCCCGGCGCGGCCGGGAGATCGCCTACACCCTGGTCGACGAGCACGTCGCGCACATCGTGGCGGACGCGGTCAGCCACGCCGGGGAGGGGACATGAGCGACCAGAGCGAGCGGACCGTCGGGGTCGGTGTGAGGGAGGCGGTGGCGTGAGCGAGAGCGGTACGGCCGTGCGCAACACCCGGCAGCGTACGGCGGTCAGCGCGCTGCTCGCCGAGGTGGAGGGCTTCCACAGCGCGCAGGACCTGCACGCGATGCTCCGTGAGCGGGGCGAGCGGGTCGGCCTCACCACCGTCTACCGGACGTTGCAGGGGCTGGCCGACGCGGGCGAGATCGACGTGATGCGCCCGCCGGGCGGTGAGCACCTCTACCGGCGGTGCAGCGAGGGACACCACCACCACCTGGTCTGCCGCTCCTGCGGGCGCACGGTGGAGGTCGCCGGCCCGGCCGTGGAGACCTGGGCCGAGCGGGTGGCCGCCCAGCACGGCTACTCCGACGTCAGCCACACGCTGGAGATCTTCGGCACCTGCCCGTCCTGCGCCGCCGGCTGACCGTGGAAACGCGTCCGCCGTCGCAGTCCTGCGCCGCCGGCTGACCGCCGAGGGGTCCGTCCGCCGCCGCGGTCCTGCGGCGGACGGCGCCGCGCCAGGCTGCCCGGTCGGCGGTGGCGGGCGCCGCGTGGCACGCTGTGCGGCGTGAGGATCTACGCCGATCGTTTTCCCACCGCCGTCCGTCAACTCGTCACCGATCTGCTCGTCGTGGCCTGGGTGTACGCCGCGATCCGGGGCGCGATGTGGCTGCACGACCTGGTGCAGCGGCTCGCCGTACCCGGAAGGAAGCTGGAGTCCGCCGGCGGCGGCCTGGCCGACAACCTGGCCGACGCCGGCGGCAAGATCGGCCGGGTTCCGCTGGTCGGCGACGAGTTGACCACGCCGTTCGAGCGGGCCGCCGAGGCCGCCCGGGCGGTCGCCGAGGCTGGCCGCGACCAGCAGGAACTGGTCGACCAGCTGGCCCTGGCCCTGGCCGTGGCGGTGCTGGTGTTCCCGCTCGGCCTGGTCCTGTTCGGTTGGCTGCCGCTGCGGCTGCGCTGGATGCGCCGGGCCGGCGCGGCGGCGGCCCTGCGGTCCGTACCCGCCGGCCGGGACCTGCTCGCCCTGCGGGCACTGGCCGGGCAGCCCCTGGGCCGGCTCACCCGGATCGCGCCGGACGTGGCCGAGGCGTGGCGGCGAGGCGACCCGGCCACCGTCGACGCGCTGGCCGCCCTGGAACTGCGTGAACTCGGCCTGCGGGCTGACCGTTAAGGTCGACCGGTGCTCTACTTCCTGATCGTCATGGCCCTGCTGCTGTTCGGCTACGCCGGCTACCTGATGAGTCTCGCCCGGCGCGGGCAGAAGATGCCCTCCACGGCGTACGTGGTGCTCGGCGTGCTCAACGCGGTCATCCTGGTGGCCGTGCTGGTCTGGGCGGTCAACCGCTGACCGGGCCCCCGCCGTGCCCCGGTCCTCAGTCGCCCTGGCCCGAGGGCGGATCGTCGTCCTCGTCGTCGAGGTCGTCCTCACCCCAGTTGCGCCGCGCGAACGGCAGGATCGCCCAGAAGGTCAGGAACCACAGGCCGGTGACCGCGCTCAGGACGAAGGCGACGCTCCGGTTCAGGATGAAGTCGGTGATCAGCAGCACCGCGCTGACCATCGAGACCAGCATGAAGGCGAGGCCGCCGCTGGCCATCCGGTGGGCGAAGCGGACCAGCTCCGGTTTACGGCCCTGGCGGAACAGCGCCCGGTGGAACGCCACCGGCGAGATGATCATCGCGGTGGCGGCGGCGGCGGAGAGGAGCGCGACGACGTAGACGTCCTTCTGGAAGCCGGTCGTCCGGGTGAAGCCGGCGCTGAAGGGAAGGGTGAGCAGGAAGGCGAAGAGGATCTGCACGCCGGTCTGGGCGACCCGCAGCTCCTGCAACAGGTCGGCGAAGTTGCGCTGCCAACGCTGCCGTTCGGTCTCCTTGGACAAACCGCCACCTCCGCACCGGGGACTGAGAACCGGCGGTACGTCCCGCGCCGCCGGCAGCACAGCGAATGCCCCGTGCCGCGCGCCGCGAAACGCATTCACCAGTCCACTTCCGGACCCGACGGCAGGACCGGGACACCGCGGGACAGCGCCCGCGATACGGACACCGGGGCCCGGATGCCGCACCGGGTCAGGTGCCGCGCCGCAGGCGGCCGGCGTACCGGGCCTCCAGTTCGGAGTTGTGCGCGTCGCCGTGCGGCACGTTGGCCGACAGGTAGACCGGGGGCGACTCCCCCGCCGCCAGCAGCCGGGCCGCCACCTCCGCCACGATCTGCTGCGCCAGCAGGGCGGCGGTGATCGAGGAGACCGCGCCGACCGCGCCCCCGCCGGGCAGCGGCAGGGTCGCGTCGCCGTACGGGGCGCCGTTGTCCAGCAGCACGTCGGCGAAGTCGGCGAGCCGACGCCCGCTCGGGTGGCGGGACGGCACGCGGGCCGAGTGCTCCGCCGAGACGATCGCCACCAACCCGTGCCCGTGCCGCTTGACCAGCGAGGCGAACTCGACCACCGCGCCGTTGATGCCGGAGTTCGAGGCGATCACGAACACGTCCGACGGGCGTACCGGGGTCAACTCCCAGAGCCGGTGCGCGACCGCCGGGTCGCGCTCCAGGGTGGGGTCGAGGACGTCGACCGGCGCGCCGCCGTGCAGCACCAGGTCGCGCAGGGCGATCCGGTTGGTCGGGACCAGGCCGCCGGCCCGTCCGGCGATCTCCATCGCCAGCGCCTCGGAGTGCCCGGTGCCGAACGCCTGCACCACCCCGCCGGCCCGGAGCGCGTCCGTGACCAGGTCGGCCGCGCGGGCCACCGCCGCACGCTGGCCGGCGGCCACCCGGGCGATCGTCGAGGTGACGACGGCCAGGTAGGCCTCGGCACTGACCGGCGGGGTCGTCGCGTCCGGCCCGGAGGCGTCCACCGGGCCGGTCACCCTACCGCCTCCACCTGCGCCAGAACGGCCTCGGCCAGCGCGCCCGGCGCCTCGTCCGGGATCCAGTGGCTCACCCCGGTGAGTTCGACGAACCGGTACGTCCCGGTGACGTACGCCGCGCACGCCTCGGCGGCGGTCCGGCCGACCGCGGTGTCCCGGTCGCTCCAGACGTAGGTGGTCGGCACCGACACCGGTCCGGTGCCCACCAACTCCCGACCGGACATCGCCCGGTACCAGTTCAGTGCCCCGGTGAGCGCGCCCGGCTCCCGCATCGGCCGCACGTACGTCTCGATCCGCTCCCGGTTCCCCACCCCGCCGAGCAGCTTGCGCAGGGCGGCACCGTGCCAGGCGAGCAGCACCTTCTCGGCCTTGCCCTCCTTGCGGAACAGCCCCATGTACGCCGACCGGGCCTTCTGCTTCCGGTCCCGGGCGATGGTCCGGGCCATCGCGGCCGGGTGCGGCACGGAGACGGCGGTGAGGGTGCGCACCCGGTCCGGGTGCCCGGCGGCCAGCGCCCACGCCACGATCGACCCCCAGTCGTGGCCGACCACGTGCGCGGTGGGCACGTCGAGCGCGTCGAGGACGGCGACCGCGTCGGCCACGCACTCGGCCAGCCGGTACGCCTCGACCGCCGTGGGCCGGGCACCGGGCGAGTAGCCCCGCTGGTCCAGCGCGTACGTCCGCAGCCCGGCGGCGTGCAGGGCCGGCAGCAGGTCCACCCACTCGCCGCTGTGCTGGGGAAACCCGTGCAGCAACAGCACCGGATCACCGTCGGCCGGGCCGTCGGCGTGCACGTCGAACGTCAGCCCCCGCGCATCGATCTTCATCCCCGGAGCCTACCGTGACGCGGCGCGTCGGAGCGGGCACGGGAAGGCCGGCGGCCCTACTCGTACTGCTGCTTCGGGGCGGGCACCTGACGCCACGACTCGACCTCCAGGTACGGCACCTCGGCGTCGTTGACCGGGTCCCGGCCGACCTTGTCGGTGTAGCGGCCGGTCACCTCCACCCAGGTGTCGTCGGCCAGGCCGGTGGGCGGGTCGCCGGTGAGGCCGAGCTTCACCGGGCGGCCGTCGGCGGCGCAGCAGGACAGGATCATGCGGGCCAGGATCGGTTGCCCGTCCGGGCCGGTGACGACGAAGCCGGTGAGCTGGACCCGACGGTCCCCGATGGACCGTCCCCGCTCGAACAACGCCCGGGAGGCGTAGTCCAGTACGGTGATCCGCGCCGGGTCCCCCTCGGGCAGCGGCGGATAGTCGGACGTCACCCGGTCCGGCAGCACCGTTCCGGCCTGTCCGACGGCGTACGAGCCGAGGGCCGGCGGGGCGACCAGCAGCAGGCCGAGCACCGGCAGGAGGAGCAGCCACCCGACTCGCGGGCCGTGGTGGCCGTGGTCGTGATCGTCGTGCTCGTCCGGGTCGTCGGGCGCGGCGGGGCGCAGCTCGTACCAGAGGGTCATCGCGGCGGCGGCCACCAGCAGCAGCCCGGCGGCGACCAGGAAGGGTTGCAGCCCCGCCTTGACGTAGCGCAGGTGCAGGTCGGTGAGGCTGGCCCGCAGCACCGCACCCCCGAGCAGCAGCAGGACGACCGCCTGGGCCTGCCGGTTCACTCAGCTCACCACCGTTCCGACTCCGACGGCCACCAGCACGGCCACCACGAAGGTGGTCGGGGCGAACCGGGACGCGAACCGCCGGCCGAACGCCCCGACCTGCATCGAGACGAGTTTCAGGTCCACCATCGGCCCGACCACCAGGAAGACCAGCCGGGAGGTCAACGAGAACTGGGACAGCGACGCGGCGACGAACGCGTCCGCCTCCGAGCAGATGGAGAGCAGGACGGCCAGCACCGCCAGGGCCAGCACCGAGAGCACCGGGTCGTCGGCCAGGGTCTGCAACCAGCGCTCCGGCACCAGCACGTTGATGCTGGCGGCGGCCATCGCGCCGAGCACCAGGAACCCACCGGCGTGGACCACGTCGTGGCGTACCGCCGACCAGAACGCCGCGCCCCGGCCCAGGCCGTCCAGGTCCGGTCGGTGCGGCAGCCGGATCCAGTCGGCCCGGCCCAGCCGCAGCCAGAGCCAGCCCATGATCATGGCGACGACCAGGCTGGCCAGGCCCCGACCGAGGACCATCTCCGGGTTGTCGGGGAAGGCGACCGCGGTGGCGGTGAGCACGATCGGGTTGATCGCCGGGGCGGCGAGCAGGAAGGCCAGCGCTGCGGCCGGGGTGACGCCCCGGCGGATCAGCGACCCGGCGATCGGCACCGACCCGCACTCGCACCCGGGCAGGACCACTCCGGCGGCACTGGCCACCGGCACGGCGAGCGCGGGGTGCCGGGGCAGCGCCCGCGCCCAGAACGAGCGCGGCACGAAGACCGCGATCACCGCCGAGAGCAGCACCCCGAACACCAGGAAGGGCATCGCCTGCACCATGACCGAGACGAAGACGGTGGTCCAGGTCTGGAGGCGGGGCGCGGAGATCGCGGTGCCGATCGGTTCCCGGAAGACCACCAGCAGGACCAGGACCCCGGCCAGGACCTCCACCGAGCCGACCCGCTCGCCGAGCCACCGGCCGGGCCCGCCGCCCGGGGCGTCCCGCTCCGGCCCGCCGGGTGCCGGCTGCTCCTCGGGTACGCCGGGCGCGACGACGCCCAGCGGTGACGTCGCCGGGTCGGACCGGACAGCGTCGTCGGGCGGACCGGCGGGCTCGGGTCGACCGGGGCGCGGGGTGGCCTGGCCGGCAGCGGTCACGGTGGTCTCCGGGTCGACGGGTACGGGGAGCAGCTCACCCTAACCCGGACAGTGACGTGGCCGACTCTCTCCACGCAACGCGCCCCTGGGTTCCGGCCCGTCTCGGTGCTAGCGTCTGCGCAGACAACTTCACATCCGACAGGGGAGCGCACAGCGCTGAGAGTGCGGGCCACGGCCCGCAGACCCTCGAACCTGATCTGGGTAATGCCAGCGCAGGGAGTTCGGTCAGTCTCCAGCCGCGTCGTCGTCCGGTGCCACCGGGCGTACGGCGTGCGTCTTGCCTGGTTCGCACACGGACTGGGAGCACGTACCCATGAACAAGTTCGACAACCCCCGCTGGCGCACCATCGACATCGTGGTCGCCTCGGTGATCGCGGTCGCCTTCGGCGTCATCTTCTGGGCCTGGGGCCTGGTGTGGAGCGCCACATCCGGCGCGTTCGCCTTCTTCCCCCCGGCGCAGACCCTCATCTACGGGGTCTGGCTGATGCCGGCCGTGGTGGGTGGCCTGGTGATCCGCAAGCCCGGCGCGGCCCTGTACTGCGAGACCGTCGCGGCGGTGCTCTCCGCGCTGTTGGGCAGCCAGTGGGCCGGCACGGTCATCCCGCAGGGCATCGTCCAGGGTCTCGGCGCGGAGCTGGCCTTCGCCGCGTTCCGGTACCGCTCGTTCCGGCTGCCGACCGCACTGCTCGCCGGGGCACTGACCGGCGTCAGCGCGGCGCTGTTCGACTTCTTCGTCTGGAACGCCAAGTACGACCTGACCAGCTACCGCATCCCGTACGCGCTGCTCACCGTGGTCAGCGCCGCGGTCGTGGCCGGTGTCGGCGGGCATGCCCTGACCACCGCCCTGGCCCGCACCGGTGCCCTGGCCCACCTCCCCGCCGCCCGCGACCGCACCCTCATCTGACCCGGTGGGTGGCGTCTCCGTACGGCTGCGGGGGTTCGGGTGGCGGCACGCGGGCCGGAGGGCCTGGGCCGTCCGGGACGTCGACCTGCGCATCGGGGCCGGCGAGCGGGTGCTGCTGCTCGGCGCGTCGGGCGCGGGCAAGAGCACCCTGCTGGCCGCGCTGGCCGGACTGCTGCCGGAGGATTCCGGCGAGCGGGCCGGTGACATCGAGATCGACGGTCTCCCGCCGCAGGAGGCGCGCGACCGGGTGGGCATGGTCTTCCAGGACCCGGAGAGTCAGCTGGTGATGGCCCGCTGCGGCGACGACGTGGCGTTCGGGTTGGAGAACCGGGGGGTGCCGGCGGAACGGATCTGGCCCCGGGTGGACGAGGCGCTGACCCGGGTCGGCTTCCCGTACCGCCGGGACCGGCCGACCGCCGCGCTCTCCGGCGGGGAACAGCAACGCCTCGCCCTGGCCGGCGCGCTCGCGCTGCGGCCCGGACTGCTGCTGCTCGACGAGCCGACCGCCAACCTCGACCCGGCCGGGGCGGCCCTGGTCCGGCGGGCGGTCGCCGACGCGGTGGACGCCGACACCACGCTGGTCCTGGTCGAGCACCGGGTCGCCGAGGCGCTGCCCCTGGTCGACCGGGTGCTCGTCCTCGCCGCCGGGGGCGGTGTGCGGGCCGACGGGCCACCCGAGCGGGTCTTCGCCGAGCACGGTGCCGCGCTCGCCGCCGACGGGGTCTGGGTGCCGGGCCACCCGGTGCCGCCCCGCCGGGCGGTCGCGCCCGCCGGGGAGGTGCTGCTCACCGCCGACCGGCTCGGCCTGCCGCCCCGGCTCGCCCCCACCGACCTGGCGGTCCGCGCGGGCGAGGCGCTCGCCGTCCTCGGCCCGAACGGGGCGGGCAAGTCCACCCTCGCGCTGCTCCTCGGCGGGCTGCTCCGACCGGGGACCGGCCGGTTGACCGCCAGCGCGGAACTGGCCGACGCCGACCGGCGCACTCCCCCGCACCGCTGGCGGGCACCCGCCCTGGCCCGGCGGATCGGCTCGGTCTTCCAGGACCCGGAACACCAGTTCGTCACCGGTACGGTCTTCGACGAGCTGGCGCTCGGGCCGCGCCGCACCGGCCGGTCGGAGGCGGCCGTCCGCGCCACCGTGGACGAACTGCTGGACCGGTTACGGCTGGAGCGGCTGGCCGGGGCGAACCCGTACACCCTCTCCGGTGGGGAGGCACGGCGGCTGAGCGTGGCGACCGCCCTGGCCACCGCGCCCCGCCTGCTCGTCTGCGACGAGCCCACCTTCGGGCAGGACCGGCGCACCTGGTCGGAGCTGGTCGACCTGTTCGCCGGGCTGCGCGACGCCGGGCACGGCGTCGTGACGGTCACCCACGACGCGGACTTCGTCGACGCCCTCGCCGACCGTCGGTTCACCCTGGACCGGGCACCCCGGGACGGGGAGGAGCAGCCGTGATCAGCCTGGAACCGGTCGCCGACCCGACCGCGCCGCTGGCCCGCCGGAACCCGGTGGCGAAACTCGCGGCGGCGCTGCTCTTCTCGTTCACCCTGGTCGCCACCCTCGACCCGGTCGCCCCGGCCATCGCCATCGCCATCGAGCTGGCCGTCCTGCCGCTGTTCGGGGTGCGGTACGGGGTGCTCGCCCGGCGGGCCTGGCCGCTGCTGCTCGGCGCGGTCGGCATCGTGGTCACCCTGGTGCTCTTCGCCGCCGAGCGGGAGGGCCGGGTGCTCGTCGAGGCGGGCCCCGTGCTGGTGACCTCGGGAGTGCTGGTCACCGCGCTCGGGCTGGTGCTGCGGACGTTCGCGGTGGCGTTGCCCGGCGTGATCGTCTTCGCCACCACCGACCCGACCGACCTGGCCGACGCGCTGATCCAGAACGCCAAGGCCCCACCCCGGTTCGCCATCGGCGCGCTGGCCGCGTTCCGGCTGGTGCCGATGCTCGGCCAGGAGTGGCAGATGATCAGCCTGGCACGGCGGGCCCGGGGCGTGGACGCCGGGCGTAACCCGCTGGCGAAGCTCCGGCTCTTCGCCTCCACCGCATTCGGGCTGCTGGTCGGCGCGATCCGGCGGGGCACCCGACTGGCGGTGGCGATGGACGCGCGCGGCTTCGACGCCGGCACCCCGCGTACGGTCGCCCGCCGGCAACGGTTCACCGTCGCGGACGGGCTGCTGGTGGTGGGGGCGGCCGTGCTGGCCGGCGGGGCGCTGGCGGTCAGCGTGGCGCTCGGCACGTTCCGACCCCTGATCGGCTGACCCCGGCAGCGTCCGGTCACGATCTCCACGCCGGCAAGCTATCGGGACGGCCGGGGCGCTGACCGCCCCGACCATCCCGGGACCGATCAGCTGCGGCGGAAGGCGTACTGGCGGCCCTGCGCGGCAGGTCGGCCGCGATTGGCGACGAAGGCCGCGCCCCGCTGGGGCGGCCCGGACTTCGGAGCCTGCGGCGGGGTGGACCCGGCCGGCAGGCTCACCGGAGCCACCTCGATCGTCTCCAGATCCGGCGGGGTCACGTCCCGCAGGGACGGCTTCGGCGCGGACGGACGGGACTTCTTCGGCTTGCGTTTGGCAGGCATACGGTGCCTCCTTCGGCGAGGGACCGTCCGACAGCGGCCGGTACGGTCGGCGAGCGGGGAACGGGAGTGCACCGGGACGGCCGACCACACGTCGCGGCAGCGACGAACGGGGAACGCGCACGCCCGGCGGCACGGTCCACGGCAACGGCGGTGGACCCGGCTCGGCACAAGGGCGTCAGTAGCGCATGTCCTGGACGCTATCCCACGCTTCTCTGGCGCGCACCCGAATTACCGGAGACGATCGGCGACATGCTGATCGCGTTCTCGATTACTCCGCTCGGCGTCGGGGAGTCCGTCGGTGACCTGGTCGCCGAGGCGGTCCGGGTGGTCCGGGAGTCCGGCCTGCCGAACCGTACCGATGCCATGTTCACCACCGTCGAGGGCGAGTGGGACGAGGTGATGGCCGTGGTCAAGCGGGCGGTCGACGTGGTCGCCGCGCAGGCGCCCCGGGTGAGCGTCGTGTTGAAGGCCGACGTCCGGCCGGGCGTGACCGACGCGCTGACCAGCAAGGTCGCCCACATCGAGGCCCGCCTCGCCGAGGGCTGAGGCCGGCACGGTCGTGCCCACCAGTACCCCGACTCGTCGGCGGGCTGTAGGGCAGCCGGCGGCAGGGGCGTCCCGCCAAGCTCCGATGTGTCAGCCCTGGTCGTCGACGTGGATTCCGGCGGCGTAGGCGAGGCTGTATGAGAGGCTGAGCAGGTCGGTGTGGTGCAGCACGGCTCCTTTCCAGCTGGTGATGTCGCCGACCCCGGCCAGGGTGCAGCCACGGAACCGGGCTCCGGCCATGGTGGCGTGATGGAATACCGCGCCGGTGAGGTCGCAGTCACGGAATACCGCGCCCCGTAGGTCGGCGTTGGTGAAGTCAGCGCCGGTGAGGTTGCAGTCCACGAAGTGCACCGCGTCGAAGGTCGTCATCCGCCAGGACGACAGGTCCGCGCGGCAGCCGGTCGCCGTGACGTCGCGCAGGAGCCCGTCTGCCCACGTCATCCCGGTCAACCGGGACTGGGCAAGCCGTACCCGGGTCATGCTGGCGCCGTCGGCGCGCAGGTTGGCCCAGTTCGAGTCGGTCACCAAGCAGTCGGTGACAGCCAGTTGGTCCAACCGGCACCCGGACAGGTCTGCGCCCCGGAACCGGCACTGCGCGAACGCCACCGCCGAGGCATCCTGGCCCGCGAGACAGGACCGGTAGAAAGCCCAGCGCTCCCACTGTGATTCCGGCTCCACCTCGGTGGCCTCGAACAGCTTCACCTCATCCGGCGGCACCGGATTTTGGGGCTCCCGTGGAGAACGGGCAGACGAGCGCCGCGTCACGGCCTGTCGAGCACGCACCCGACCACACTAGGGCATACGGCCGTACCCCACCCACCAACACGAGCGCGCACCCGCGCCACCCCCGCCAGCAGCCGACTGCATGAATCTGCGTGCCGTATCCGGGATGGTTCAGCGGCCAGAGCTGGAGATTGATTCAACTCGACGGTGGTTTCGCGCCAAGGCCACGAGGCCCAGACGGTCAGCCGCCAGCCCTTCAATCTCTGACACGGGTCGAGCCGCCGAGCCGACCGGCTTTGATGCCCGAGATGAAGTCGGCCCACTGGGTGGGTGCGAACGACAGCACCGACCCCGTGCGGTCCTTGCTGTCCCGGACCCTTACGAGGTCCGGCGGTGCGGCCACCTCGACACAGTTGCCGCTCGAACCGGACCTGGTGCTCATTCGCCAGGCGTGACGCGGCAGGTCCATGCGGTGCCCTCCTACGTGTGCAGTTCGGCGGCAATCGACCGCAGCGTATCCCGGGTGGGCCCCGGAGCGAGGGCGAGGGCTTGCAGTTGCTCGTGGGCCGCGGCGTATGCCGCGACCTCCGAGGGCCGTTCGAGGTAGAGCGCTCCCGTCAGCGTGTCGACGTACACCGTGCGGTCCTCGGCCGCCGGTGGACCTGCGGCGGTTGCGGTGCACCGTGGCCGTGCCGCACCCGACGTCGCGAACTGTGCGCCGAGTACGACCGGGCACCCGCATCCCTGGCCCTCTACATGGGATCGTGCCTGGTGGCGGCGAGTCAGGACCTCGGCTGGGCTCCGGCCGGGCAGCTGCACCGCCGGTTCGTCGGGTGGTTGGCGTGACCCCGGCACGCGGCTCCGGCGGTGGGCGACACGGGCTCCGGGCCGGCGATCTGCTGCACGTCACCCGGGCGGCGAGCGTCCAGTTCGGCAGGCCGTTCTTCTTCCGGCTGATCCGGGTGCTCGACTGGCCGGTCTTCGACGGTTGGCTCTGGCTGGAGGGCTACCAGCTCGACGCCCGGGGCGAAGCCGTCGCCCGCCGGTCGATCCTCGTCCAGTCGGCGGGGTTGCGGCGAGCGGTCGGAAACCGGCCACCACAACCCCGCCGAACGTCCAACGAACCCCCTCGTACGCCGGACGGACCCCGCCGTGCGCGGAACGCGCGCGGCGGCGGGACCGGTGGGATCACCAGAACCGACGCCGCCGCTTCGCCCGCTGCGGGCGGAGCAGGTCGGCTCCCTTGCTGAGCATCCGGCTGATGCCGGACGGGCCGCGCCGGGCCTCGATGGTGTGGCTGATGCGCCGCGCGCCGGCAGCCGCCAGCGGCACCGCGACCGCCATGATGGCCCACTGTCCGATCCGCTTCTGGATCATCGTCGGTACACCTCCCTGGATAGCTGCTGACCAGGCAGTACCCAGGACGGGCCGTCGGTAAGCACCGACGCCGGGGACGGCTCAGCCGACCGGGGCCGGCGGGGCGACCGGGTTGGGCAGCGCGCCGCCGAAGCGCCGGTCCCGCTGGGCGTACAGCTCGCAGGCGTACCAGAGGTGGCGACGGTCGAAGTCCGGCCAGAGGGTGTCCAGGAAGACCAGCTCGGCGTAGGCGGTCTGCCAGAGCAGGAAGTTGGAGATCCGCTCCTCGCCGGACGGCCGGAGGAACAGATCCACCTCGGGGATCTCCGGGTGGTAGAGGTACTTCGCCACGGTCTTCTCGTTGACCTTCGCCGGGTCGAGCTTCCCGGCGGCGACGTCCCGGGCGATCGCGGCGGCGGCGTCGGCGATCTCGGCCTGGCCGCCGTAGTTGACGCAGAACTGGAGGGTCAGCGTGGAGTTGTCCTTCGACATCTCCTCGGCGGTCTGCAACTCACCGATGACGCTCTTCCAGAGCCGGCCGGCCCGCCCCGACCAGACCACCCGCACGCCCAGGTCGACGAGCTGGTCGCGGCGACGCCGGATGACGTCCCGGTTGAAGCCCATCAGGAAGCGGACCTCGTCCGGGGAGCGCCGCCAGTTCTCGGTGGAGAACGCGTACGCCGACAGGTAGGGGATGCCCAGCTCGATCGCGCCCTCGATGGTGTCGAAGAGGGAGAACTCCCCCGCCTCGTGGCCCCTGGTGCGCGGCAGCCCCCGCTCCTTGGCCCACCGGCCGTTGCCGTCCATCACCACCGCGACGTGCTTCGGCAGCGCCTCGGCGGGCAGTGCCGGCGGCCGGGCCCCGGTCGGGTGCGGCGTCGGCGGTGTCGGCGTGCGCCGGCCCGTCCTCATCGATCGGATCACTCGAAACTCTCCCTGCTCACACCCGCTCCACCGGCCCGTCACTGCCGCGCGACGGGGCCGGGCCGGCCGGCGGTACGCCCCGGTCGACCAGCGGCAGCGAGCGTAGCGCGCGCTCCAGGTGCCACTGGAGGTGCGCCGCGACGAGCCCGCTGCACTCCCGGCGTACGCCGGTGGGGGTGGCGTCCGCGACCACCCAGTCGCCGGTGGTCAGCGCGGACATCAGGTCGACGGTGGCCGGGGCCGGGTGGGCCGCGCCGGGCGGTCGGCAGTCCGGGCAGACACAACCCCCGGCCGGTACGGAGAACGCCCGGTGCCGCCCGGGCGTGCCGCAGACCGCGCAGGCGGTCAGCGCGGGTGCCCAGCCGGCCATCGCCATCCCGCGCAGCAGGTACGCGTCGAGCACCAGCGTGGTGTCGTGGTCGGCGCGGGCCAGCGACTTCAGTGCGCCCAGGGTGAGTTGGAAGAGCCGCAGCGAGGGTTCCCGTTCGACCGGGGTGAGCCGCTCGGCGGTCTCGGCGATCGCGCTGGCCGCCGTGTAACGCGGGTAGTCGCCGAGGAACCGTTTGCCGTACAGGTCGATTCCCTCGACCTGGCTGACCGTGTGCAGCGAGCTGCCCTGGTTGCCCTTCGGGTCCCCGGCGAGCTGGAGGTCGACGTGGCCGAACGGCTCCAGCCGGGCACCGAAGCGGGAGGTGGTGCGGCGCACCCCCCGGGCCACCGCGCGCAGCCGGCCGTGCCGGCGGGTCAGCAGGGTGATGATCCGGTCCGACTCGCCGAGCTTCTGGACGCGCAGCACCACCGCGTCGTCGCGGTAGAGCTGTCGGCGGTACCCGGCCATCGGGCCATTCTCCCCGCCGGCCGCACGTCCCGGTGAGCCGGGTGGCGGGCAGTCAGCTCACCCGGACCGGGGTGGCCCCGGCGGACGACGTGGCCTCCGTGGCGGCTGCGACGCGGGTCTCGGCGGCTGCGGTCCGGGGAGAGGGCACGACGACCGGTCCGGGAGTCCGGGTACGCCGCCTGCCGGGCAGCAGTTCGGGCGGACGGCGGGCGGCCACGTCCTCGACCCAACCGACCAGCATCGTCACCACTCCGACCAGGAGGAAGACCAGCACCACCCGGATGGCGAGGCCGAGCAGGTCCTGATGGGACCAGCCGACGACGTCGACCAGCGGGGTGAGCGCGACCACGAAGGGCATGTGCCAGAGGTAGACGGTCAACGCCCGACGGTTGAACACGGTCACCGCCCGGCCGAGGAGGGCGTTCCGGTCCACCCAGGCCGCACCGGAGGGGGCGAAACCGAGGGCGATCAGGATGAAGGCGGCCGCCCACAGTGCGTTGCCGATCCGGATGTCGTTGAGGTCGTAGCCGCGCGCTCCCGGGTGGGTGAGGATCCAGGCGCCCCCGGCGGTGGCCAGCAGCCCCGCGACGGCGACCAGCACCCGCCGGGACAGCCGGCGCAGCATGCCGTCGTGGTGGGCGAAGCCGAGCAGCCACGCACCGAAGTAGAGCCCGAAGTCGCGCAGCACGACCGGAGCGCCCGGGAAGCCCAGCTCGACCACGACGAGCAGCACGTACGGGGTGAGCAGGGTGGGCAGCGGGGCCCGCCGGAACAACCAGAGCGCCGCCGGGGACACCAGCACGAACCAGAGGTAGTCGCGGAGATACCAGATCACGCTGAGCGCGAGCGCGCCCCAGCCGTTCGCCGGCGGATCGGTGATCGGGAAGAGCCAGAGCGCCAGACGCCAACTCACCGGCAGGCCCCCGGCCAGCAGCATGGCCGGTACGAAGATCGCGGCGACCACCCAGAGCGAGGGCAGCAACCGGCGCAGCCGGCGACCGACCGCGGACGGACCGGAGCGGTCGAGCGAGGCGGCCATCAGCGAGCCGGCCAGCGCGAACATCACCGACATGGCCGGAAAGACCAGGGTGAGGGTGGCCCACCCGGTGACGTGGTAGACCACGACTCGGATGATCGCGAGGAAGCGCAGCAGATCCAGGTATCGGTTTCGCATCAGCCTGTATCTATGTCCGGGGGCAAGGACAGGTCGCGATTCCTACCCTGGCCACCCTCGGCTGCAAACGTCCTGTCCGGGGGTATCGAAAGTGAGCAATCCCACACACAGCGTGCGGCCCCCAGGGACCGGGTGACGGTGCGGTGGGGCCAGGACCGACGTGGGCGGGCGGCGGGTCGGACCCGGTCCGACCCGCCGCCCCCGACCTCGGCCCGGCGTCAGAAACCGAGCCGACGCAGCTGCTTCGGGTCGCGCTGCCAGTCCTTCGCCACCCGCACGTGCAGGTCGAGGTAGACCCGGGTGCCGAGGAGCTCCTCGATCTGCCGACGGGCCCGGGTGCCCACGTCCTTCAGCCGGCTCCCCCGGTGACCGATCACGATCGCCTTCTGGCTGGGGCGCTCGACGTACACGTCGGCGTAGATCTTCATGACCTGCCCCTCGGGGATCATCTCCTCGACGATCACCGCGATCGAGTGCGGCAGTTCGTCCCGGACGCCCTCCAGGGCCGCCTCGCGGACCAGCTCGGCGACGAGCACCTGCTCCGGGTCCTCGGTGAGCATGTCGTCCGGGTAGAGCTGCGGCGACGGCGGCAGGTAACCGGTCATCACCTCGACCAGGGTGTCCACCTGGTGCCCGGAGACCGCGCTGACCGGCACCACGTCGGCGAACTCGCCCATCTCGCTGACCGCGAGCAGTTGCTCGGCCAGCCGCTTCTTGTCGACCAGGTCGGTCTTGGTCACCACCGCGAGCACGGTCGCCTTCAACTCGGCCAGCTCACCGGTGATGAAGCGGTCCCCGCGCCCGACCGGCTCGTTCGCCGGGACGCAGAGGCCGATCACGTCGACCTCGCTCCAGGTGGAACGGACCAGGTCGTTGAGGCGCTCGCCGAGCAGCGTCCGGGGACGGTGCAGACCGGGCGTGTCGACCAGCACGAGCTGGGAGTCCGGACGGTGCAGGACGGCCCGGATCACGTGCCGGGTGGTCTGCGGCTTGCTCGAGGTGATGGCGATCTTCTGCCCGACGATCGCATTGGTCAGGGTGGACTTGCCGGCGTTCGGTCGACCGACGAAACAGGCGAAGCCCGCCCGGTAGGGCCGGTCCCCGCCGGCCGCCCCGGGGGCCGTCTGGTCCGGCCGGGCCGACTCGTCGCGCCGGGTCACTCGACCACCGTGCCGAGGACGGTGCCGTCCGGGGCCGCCAGGTGGATCGGCGCATCCGTCGTGAGGTCCCGTACGGCGGCGCGACCGGCGGGGTCCACGGTCGACGCCTCGGTCACCACCACCGCCGCCTCCAGCCGGGACGCGCCGGCCGCCGCCGCGGAGGCGACCGCCAACTGGAGGGCGGTGACCGTCAACGACGGCAGCGAGACGGTCGCGGCGGCGTACGTCCGGCCGTCCTGGTCACGGACCGCCGCCCCCTCGACGGCACCGACGCGGCCCCGCGCCCCCCGGGCGAGGATGACCAGCTTGGCGTCCTCGACGCTCAACTCGGTCGGGGCGGGAAGGGCGGACGGTACGGCGGGTGACTCAGGCATCGGCGGGTTGCCTCTCCTCGGATCGGTTCGGGTTTCCTCCCCGGGGCTCGGCCTGTTCACCCCGCCCCGGGTTCTCCTGCTCGTCGCTCGGCCCGACCCGGCGCACCAGCACGGTGTCGATCCGGTTCCGTCGACCGGTGGTGCCCTCCGCGACCAGGTGCAGCCCGGCGACCTCCGCCTCCGCGCCCGGGATCGGCACCCGACCGAGCGCTTGGGCGAGCAGGCCACCGACGGTCTCCACCTCGTCGGCGGGAAGCTCCACGTCGAACAGCTCGCCCAGATTCTCCACCGGCAGGCGGGCGGTCACCCGCACCGCCCCCTGCTCCGGCAGGTGCTCGACCGGCGGGCGCTCGATGTCGTACTCGTCGGTGATCTCACCGACGATCTCCTCGAGGATGTCCTCGATGGTGACCAGGCCGCCGGTGCCGCCGTACTCGTCGACGACGATCACCAGGTGGTTGCGGGCCGCCTGCATCTCGGAGAGCAGGTCGTCGACCGGCTTGGACTCGGGCACGAAGGTCGCCGGACGCATCAGCTCGGCCACCGGCGTCCCCTCGGCCTGCTCGCCGCCGCCCTGGGTACGGCGGATCAGGTCCTTGAGGTAGAGCACGCCGAGCACGTCGTCGACGTTCTCGCCGATCACCGGGATCCGGGAGAACCCGGAACGCAGGAAGAGCACCAGCGCCTGGGCCAGCGTCTTGTGCTCCTCGATCCACACCATCTCGGTGCGCGGCACCATCACCTCGCGGGCGATGGTGTCGCCGAGGGCGAAGACCGAGTGGATCATCTGACGTTCGCCGTGCTCGACCACGCCACGCTGCTCGGCCAAGTCGACCAGTTCGCGCAGTTCCACCTGGGTGGCGAAGGGCCCCTCCCGGAACCCCTTGCCGGGGGTGACCGCGTTGCCGATCAGGATGAGCAACGAGGCGAGCGGGTTGAGCACCCGCCCCAGCCAGCGGACCAGCGGGGCGACCGCCCGACCGACCACGTACGCGTGCTGCCGGCCGATGGTGCGCGGACCGACCCCGACCACCACGAAGCTGATCACCGTCATCGCCCCGGCGGTGACCAGGGCGGCCCGCCAGCCCGCGCCGAAGGTGTCCACCGCGACCAGGGCCACCAGGGTGGTGGCGGTCAGCTCGGCCATCAGCCGGAGCAGCAGCAACAGGTTGAGGTGCCGGACCACGTCCGTGGCGACGACCTGGAGGGTACGCGCGCCGCGGACGCCGTCCCGGGCCAGCTCGGCGGCGCGGGCCGGTGAGACGGCGGTCAGCGCCGCCTCGGTCGCCGCGATGATCCCGGCGAGCACCACCAGCCCGGCCGCGAAGACGAGCAGTTGCAGGTCGGGCAGGCCGGCGGCACCCGCCGCCAGTGTCGGGGTGGTCATCACCGGGCTCGGGTCGACCGCCAACTGGCGAGCAGCCTCGCCTGGAGCCCGAACATCTCGCGCTCCTCCTCCGGCTCGGCGTGGTCGTACCCGAGCAGGTGCAGCACCCCGTGCACGGTGAGCAGGTGCAGCTCGTCGGCGGCGCTGTGCCCGGCGGTGGCCGCCTGTTTGGCCGCCACCTCCGGGCAGAGCACGATGTCACCGAGCAGGGCCGGTTCGCCGGCCGGGCCGGTGCTCTCCCCCGGCCCGTGGTCGACGCTCCCCTCGTCCATGGGGAAGGCCAGCACGTCGGTCGGCCCGTCGCCGCCCATCCAGCGGTGGTTCAGCTCGGTCATGTAGTCGATGTCGACCAGCAGCACGGAGAGCTCGGCGAGGGGGTTGACCCCCATCTCGTCGAGGGCGTGCCGGGCGACGGCGAGCACGGCGTCGGTGTCGACCGGGACACCGGACTCGTTGGCGATCTCGATGGACACGTCTTTCCTCTGCTCTAGCGGCGGCGACCGGCGCGGCCGCCGCCCTGGGCGGTCCGGCCCGGCACCGCGTGCACGCTCTGTGCCTGCTGGTTCTCCCGCTCGGCGTCCCAGCGGGCGTACGCGTCGACGATCTCCCCGACCAACCGGTGACGGACCACGTCCGAGCTGGAGAGCTGGGCGAAGTGCACGTCCTCGACGTCGGTGAGGATCTCCCGGACGACGCGCAGGCCGCTGCTCGTCCCGCCGGGCAGGTCGACCTGGGTGATGTCGCCGGTGACCACGATCTTGGAGCCGAAGCCGAGGCGGGTCAGGAACATCTTCATCTGCTCGGGCGTGGTGTTCTGCGCCTCGTCGAGGATGATGAAGGCGTCGTTCAGCGTCCGGCCGCGCATGTAGGCCAGCGGCGCGACCTCGATCGTGCCGGCTGCCATCAGCTTGGGGATGGACTCCGGGTCGAGCATGTCGTGCAGCGCGTCGTAGAGCGGGCGCAGGTACGGGTCGATCTTCTCGTTGAGGGTGCCGGGCAGGAAGCCCAGCCGCTCCCCCGCCTCGACCGCCGGTCGGGTGAGGATGATCCGGTTGACCTGCTTGGCCTGCAACGCCTGCACGGCCTTCGCCATCGCCAGGTAGGTCTTGCCGGTACCGGCGGGGCCGATGCCGAAGACGATGGTGTGCGCGTCGATCGCGTCGACGTAGCGCTTCTGCCCGAGCGTCTTCGGGCGGATGGTGCGCCCGCGCCGGGAGAGGATGTTCAGGGTCAGAACCTCGGCGGGCCGCTCCGCGCCGCCCTGCTCGAGCATGCCGACGGTACGCCGCACGGCGTCGGTGGTCAGTGTCTCGCCTTTCTCGATCAGTTCGAGCAGCTCACCGAAGAGGCGCTCGGCGAGGGCGTTGTCCGCGGGCGCACCGGTGATGGTGATCTCGTTGCCGCGCACGTGCACATCGCTGTCGACCGAACGCTCGACGAGCCGCAGGATCTCGTCGCCCGCGCCGAGGAGGTTGACCATGATCTTGGGGTTGGGAACGGTGATCCTGGTCTGCGCCCGGGGCGGGCCCGGAGGTGGGGTGCCGGTCATAGGTCGGGCCGTCGGGCCCTGCGCCACCTGCTCTCGCTCTCGGCGCCGGCCTGAGCTGGCTCGGCGTACGGACGTTGGTCCCATGGTATCGGGTCGACACCGGAGACACCCGGCCCATTTCCCCCGTCCCCACCCCGGACGGGGCCGGGGTGATCGCCAGGAAAGCCATGATCACGACATCAAGCCAGGATTATATCTGATCAACATCAAAACGGGCAGATTGATATCGACGCACGTCCATATCTAGGATTCGCTCACCCCCCGTTTCCCCTCACGAACGGAGTGTGACCCGTGTCCCCACGAAGGATCGGTCGCCGCCTCGCCACCCTCGTCGCCGGTGCCGCCACCGTGCTGAGCCTCGGCCTGGCCAACCCCGCCCCCGCCGCCGCCGAGGTCGTCAACGCCACGGTCTGCTACAACACCAGCCAGGCCGGCCCGTACGCGGGCGTCGCCGACCAGGCCGCCGGGATCTGGAACGCGTACACGAACAACCTCAACATGTCGAAGTGCGGCTCGAACCTGATGATCTACTACACCACCGGTGGCGGCTCCTACGCCGTCCGGCGCAGCCTCGGCAACGGCTACGTGGTGATCGACACGATCCAGGCCCAGCAGTACAGCGTGCTGCGGATCATGACCCACGAAATCGGGCACATCCTGGGCCTGCCCGACAACTACAACGGCCAGTGCTACCTGCTCATGTCCGGCGGCAGTGCCGGCACCGGCTGCACCAACCCGTACCCGTACAGCACCGAGGCGGCGCAGGTCGACCGGAACTTCGGCGGCTTCGGCGCCGAGGGCACCCAGGTCTTCCGGGACAGCTGGCCGGCGCTGGCCACGATCGGCTGAACCGCCCCGTCCCACCGGGGTCCGGCCGCACGACCAGCTGAACCGCCCGTCGTGTGACCGGCTGAACCACCCCGCCGCGGGACACGGTTGAACCGCCCCGCCGCACGGGCCGGGATCGGCACCCGCCGACCCCGGCCCGTTGCGCGCCGTCGTGCGGGCGGGCCCCGGGCCGGCGGGTCGGTGCGGCTCGGTGCGGGCACCCGCCGGTCGGGCGGCCCGCGCCCCGCAGGTCAGCCCCGGTCCGGCCAGCGCACGTCGTACCCGTCGAAGGTCTGCTGGTCGCGGGTGAACCGGTAGGTCGCCCAGTGCATCCGGCGCACCGCCCCCCGCTCGTCCCGGGTCAGCCGGAGCAGCTCCCCGACCTCCCGCCCGGAGATCGTCCGCAGCACGTCGGGCCGGTCCGGCAGCGGCGCGAAGACCGCCGCCGGTTTGCCCGGCGGATCCCCTGCCCGGCGGGCCCGCAACGCCCCGTCCCGCCAGAGGAAGACGTACTCGAAACCCTCTCCCCACCAGCGCCCCAGCACGTCCCGGTACGCCTCCGGGGCCGGCTCGCCCGGCGACCACGGCTCGATGTCGGCCGGGTCGTGCTCGACGGAGGTGGTGAGCAGCCGGTGCGGCAGGTCGAAGATCGCCCCGGCGGTGCCGGCCGACCCGAGCACCGCGCAGCCCATCGCCCCCGGTGTCCCGTCGCCGCCCCGCCGGCCGTAGACCGAGGCGAGGAAGCCGGGCATCGCCCCGTCGTGCCCGACGTGCAGCACCCGGTTGGGCTGCGGCACGAGGATCAGCCCGAGGCCGAAGCCGTCCGCCCAGTTCGTCTCGTCGGTGACCGTACGCGGCCAGCGCATCTCGTCCAGGGTGCCCGGGGCGAGCACCGCGCCGGTCGGATCCAGCGCCGACGGGTCGGCGAGGAAGGCCGCCCACCGGGCCATGTCCCCGGCCGTGCTCCAGAGCTGCGCCGCCGGCCCCACCGCGCCGAAGTCGGTCGGCGGCTCCGGCCGGGCGTGGTCGGAGTACGCGTCGACCAGGAAGCCGGTGGCCGCGTGCGGACCGGGGCGGGGGGTGGTGGCGCTCAGCCCGAGCGGGGCGAGGATCCGGTCGGCCAGCACCTCCACCCAGGTGCCGCCACGCAGCCGCCCGACCAGCTCCCCGAGCAGGGCCATGCCCAGGTTCGAGTAGTGGAACCGGCGGGCCGGGGGCAGCACCCGCTCGGCCCGGGCGAGATCGGCGAGGAGCTGTTCGACCCCGGGGGCGCGCAGCGTGTCCCAGATGTCGCCGTACGGCTCGCGTTGCAGACCGGAGGTGTGCGACAACAGCCGGCGTACGGTCAGCTCGCCGTGCGCGGGCACGTCGAGGTGCCGCCCGACAGGGTCGTCCAGGTCGAGCAGCCCCTCGTCGCGGCACTGGAGCACCAGCACGGCCGTGAAGGTCTTGGTGACCGACCCGATCCGGAACGGGGTCTGCGGCGTCAGCGGGGCGTCGTTGCCGGTGGCGCCGACGGTGAGGCTCCACAGGGGCCGGTCGGCCCGGTGCAGGGCCACCGACAGCGCCGGCACCCGCGCGCCGGCCTGCACCTGCCGCACCATCCGCCCCAGGCGCACGTTGATCTCCACCACGCCGCCAGTGTAAGGAGGGGTCCCCTGTTACCGCTTTTTGATGAGCAGGGGACCCCTGCTACCACCCCGGCAGGGTGTCGAGCCTCAGCGAGCGGCGGGAGTTCAGCGGGCGAGCATCGGGCCGAGCGGAGCCCCGCCGAGCAGGTGCGCGTGCACGTGGAAGACCTCCTGGCCGCCGTACCCGCCGGTGTTGAACATCAGCCGGAAGCCGTCGGCGAGCAGCCCCTCGGCCTCGGCCACCTCGGCGGCCGTGGCGAGCACCTGACCGGCCAGCTCCGGGTCGGCCTGGCCGAGCGTGGCCACGTCGGCGTAGTGCTCCTTCGGGATCACCAGCACGTGCACCGGGGCCTTCGGGTCGATGTCCCGGAAGGCCAGGGTGGTCGCGGTCTCCCGGACGATGGTGGCCGGGATCTCCCCGGCGACGATGCGGCAGAACAGGCAGTCGGAGGTCATCGACGCATGGTAGGACCGTCCACCCGGGCCGGCATCTCCCCACGCCCCGCCGGCATGTCCTCGCAGGTCCCCGGCCCCGACCACCGGCCCCGGTCCGGGCGGGGACCGGACTCTCGGGGATCATGGGCGGGTGGACTCTCGGGCGGTACTGGTGACGGGGGCCTCGCGCGGCATCGGCCGCGCGGTGGCACGCAGGTTCGCGGCCGGCGGCGACCGGGTGGCGATCCACCACCGCGACTCGGCGGAACTGGCCGAACGGCTCCGGGCGGAACTGCCCGGCGACGGGCACGTCGTGGTCGCCGCCGACCTGGCCGACCCGGACGCGGTCCGAGCCGCCGTGGACGAGGCGGCAGCCCGGCTCGGCGGGCTGGACGTGCTGGTCAACAACGCCGGGGTGTTCGGGCCGGCGGACCCGCCGCACCCGGTCTTCGAGACCACGTACGAGCAGTGGCGGCAGCGCTGGCGGCAGATCGTCGACACCAACCTGCTCGGCGCGGCCAAC
Organism: Micromonospora sagamiensis; assembly: GCF_014680085.1. NCBI lineage: Bacteria > Bacillati > Actinomycetota > Actinomycetes > Micromonosporales > Micromonosporaceae > Micromonospora > Micromonospora sagamiensis. The sequence continues at coordinate 1,331,011 of NZ_AP023438.1, forward strand.
GCGGCCTGGTGCGCCGCCCAGCACATGCGGGACCGGGGCGGCCGGATCGTCAACGTCTCGTCCCGGGGAGCCTTCCGCGGCGAGCCGGGCAACCCGGCGTACGGGGCGAGCAAGGCGGGGATGAACGCGATGGGGCAGTCCCTCGCGGTGGCTCTGGCCCCGTACGGCATCGCGGTGGCCACGGTGGCCCCCGGTTTCGTCGAGACCGACATGACCAACGAGCACCTCAAGTCGCCCCGGGGTGCGGCCGTGCGGGCGCAGAGCCCGTTCGACCGGGTGGCCCGGCCGGAGGAGATCGCCGCCGCGGTGCACTGGCTGGCGTCACCGGAGGCGGAGTGGGCCTCGGGCACCATCGTCGACCTCAACGGCGCGTCCTACCTGCGCTCCTGAGGGGCGGCCTCCCTGCGCTCCTGCAAGGTGGCCTCCCAGCGAACTCCCAGCTCCCGGGGCGGATGACCGGACCGGGCCGGGGTAACGGTCCCCGGCATGGCCGATGCCGCGCTGCTGGACCTCTCCGCTGACTACCAGGTGGTCGACGACCACGACGACGACCCGGTGCTGCTCCGCTCGGACGGCAGCCCGGTGGACACCTGGCGCGAGGACTACCCGTACGACGAGCGCCTGGCCCGCGAGGAGTACGACCACCACAAACGCCTACTCCAGATCGAACTTCTCAAGCTCCAGGAGTGGATCAAGGAGAGCGGCGAACGGCTGGTGATCATCTTCGAGGGGCGGGACGCGGCCGGCAAGGGCGGCACGATCAAGCGCTTCATGGAGCACCTGAATCCACGCGGGGCCAAGGTGGTGGCCCTGGTGAAGCCGAACGAGCGGGAGGCCACCCAGTGGTACTTCCAGCGCTGGCTGGCACACCTGCCGGCGGCCGGCGAGATCGTGCTCTTCGACCGGTCCTGGTACAACCGGGCCGGAGTGGAGCGGGTGATGGGCTTCTGCACCCGCAAGGAGTACCTGGAGTTCCTCCGCCAGGCCCCCGAGTTGGAGCGGATGCTCGTCCGCTCCGGCATTCGCCTGGTCAAGCTCTGGTTCTCGGTCTCCCAGAACGAGCAGCGCACCCGCTTCGCGGTCCGGCAGGTCGACCCGGTACGGCAGTGGAAGCTCTCACCGATGGACATCGCCTCGCTGGACAAGTGGGACGAGTACACCGAGGCCAAGGAGGCGATGTTCTTCTACACCGACACCGCCGACGCGCCGTGGACGGTGGTCAAGAGCAACGACAAGAAGCGGGCCCGGCTGGAGGCGATGCGCCACGTGCTCCACCGCTTCGACTACACCGACAAGGACCGTGAGGTGGTCGGCGTACCCGATCCGCTCATCGTCGGCCCGGCCGGGCTGGACCTGAGCCCCGACGACCAGCCCGTCCAGGTCTTCCCCCGCCTCTGACCCCGCGCCGCGCCCGGGTCACGGGAGACCGGGCGCGTGGGGGCGTCGCGTCACCAGCGGGCGAGGCGGGTGGCGAGCACGCTAAGCGCCGCCACCCCGGCGGTGGAGGTGCGCAGTACCGCCGGCCCGAGCCGGACCGGACGGGCTCCGGCGGCCCGGAAGGCGTCCACCTCGGCCGGGGCGATCCCGCCCTCCGGTCCCACCACCAGCACGATCTCACCGGTCGTCGGCAGCTCGACGGTGGTCAGCCGGTCCTGTGCCTCCTCGTGCAACACGAACCCGGCAGCGGCCCCGGAGATCCGGGCCGCCACCGTCGCGGTCGACTCGTCGGGGGCACCGGCCACCACCGGCAGCCAGGCGCGGCGGGCCTGCTTGGCCGCCTCGCGGGCGGTCGCCGCCCACTTCTCCCGGGCCCGTACGCCCCGCTCGCCCCGCCACTGCGTCACCGAGCGGGACGCCGCCCAGGGCACGATCTCGTCCACCCCGACCTCGGTCATCGCCTGGACGGCCAGCTCACCCCGCTCGCCCTTGGCGATTCCCTGCACCACCACGATCCGGGGCACCGACGCGTCGACGTACCCCCGCGAGGTGACGGTCAGGTCGAGGGCGCCCCGGCCGACGGCGGTGACCACGGCGGCGGCCGTGCCGCCCCGACCGTCGGCGAGGATCAGTTCCTCGCCGACGCGGAGCCGCTGCACGGTGGCGGCGTGGTGGCCCTCCGGGCCGTCCAGGGTCAGCGTGTCGGCGACGGGCAGCGCCTCGACCAGGAACAGCGGCGCCGACACTCAGGCGTGCCCGTTGAACGCGTCCCGCATCCGGGAGAAGAAGCCGCCCTGCTTGCTCAGCTCGGCGACCTCCTCGCCCCGGGTCTTGGCGAAATCACGGAGCATCCGCTCCTGGTCGGCGTCGAGCTTGGTCGGGGTCCGCACGTCGAGGTGGACGTAGAGGTCACCCCGGCCGGTGCCGCGCAGGTGCGGTACGCCCCGGGCGCGCAACCGCATCGTGCTGCCGGGCTGGGTGCCCGCCTTGACGTCGACGGTCTCCTCGCTGTCCAGGGTCTTGATGGTCAGCCGGGTGCCGAGCGCCGCCGCGGTCATCGGCACGGTCACCCGGCAGTGCAGGTCGTCGCCCTTGCGGGAGTAGACGTCATGCGGCCGTTCGTGGATCTCGACGTAGAGGTCGCCGGCGGTGCCGCCACCCGGACCGACCTCACCCTGCTGGGCGAGGCGGATCCGCATGCCGTCCTCCACGCCCGCCGGGATCTTGACGGTCAGCGAGCGACGGGTACGGACCCGACCGTCACCCGCACAGGTCGCGCAGGGGTGCGGGATGGTGGTGCCGTACCCCTGGCAGACCGTGCAGGGCCGGGCCGAGACGACCTGGCCGAGGAAGGTGCGCTGCACCGACTGCACCTCGCCCCGGCCACCGCACGCCTCGCAGGTGGCCAGGTGGGTGCCGGCGGCCGTGCCCGCGCCGGAGCAGGTGGTGCAGAGCACGGCGGTGTCGACGGTGATGGGCGCCTCGACGCCGAACGCCGTCTCGTGCAGGTCCAGTTCCAGCCGCAGGATCGCGTCCGCTCCCGGACGGGTACGCGGTCGCGGACCCCGTGAGCCGGTGGCTCCGCCGAAGAAGGCGTCCATGATGTCCTGGAAGCCGACGAACGGTCCCGCGCCGCCCGGCCCGCCGGGGCCGGCCCCGCCACCACCGGGGGCGAGCGGATCCCCACCCAGGTCGACGATCTGCCGCTTCCGGTCGTCCGAGAGGACCTCGTACGCGGCGTTGATGTCCTTGAACTTCTCCTGGGCCTCCGGGTCCGGATTGACGTCCGGGTGGAACTGTCGCGCCAGCTTGCGGTAGGCGCGCTTGATCTCGTCGTCGGAGGCTTCCCGGCTGACGCCGAGGATGCCGTAGTAGTCCCTGGCCACTGCGTTCCGTGTCCTCATGTTCGTCTCGCGTTGCGCCGGTCGTCGGCCCGAGTCGGCCGTCGGCCCTGACTGGTCAGTTCTGGGCCAGCAGCTCGCCCACGTAGCGTGCCACGGCGCGTACCGTGGCGATGGTGCCGGGGTAGTCCATCCGCGTCGGGCCGAGCACGCCCAACCCACCCACGATGGTGGCACCTGGACCGTAACCCGTGCTGACCACCGACGTACCCCGCAGGTTGTCGATCTCGTTCTCGTCGCCGATCCGGATCCGCGTCGTGCTCGGCTCGACCTCACCGATCAGCTTGAGCAGGATGACCTCCTCCTCGAGCGCCTCGAGGATGGGGCGCAGCGAGCCCTGGAAGTCGAGCAGGCCACCTCGGGTCAGGTTGGCGGTGCCGGCGAGGGCGATCCGCTCCTCGTGCCGTTCCACCAGGGTCTCCAGCAGGACGGTGGAGAGCGTGGTCATCGCCGGGCGCAGCCCGACGCGCACCTCCTCCACCAGCGCCTGCACCAGCGGCGGGGTGTCCGACAGCCGGTTGCCGCCGAGCTTCTCGTTGAGCAACCGGCGCAGGTCGGTGACGTCGTCGGCGGGGACCGGGGCGGGCAGCTCGACCAGGCGCTGCTCGACCCGACCGGTGTCGGCGATCATGACGAGCATCAGCCGGGTGGTGGAGATCGGCACCAGCTCCAGGTGCCGCACCGAGGAGCGGGCCAGGGACGGGTACTGCACCACCGCCACCTGGCGGGTGAGCTGCGCGAGCAGCCGGACCGTCCGGTTCACGACGTCGTCCAGGTCGACCGCGCTGACCAGGAAGCGCTCGATCGCCCGGCGCTCGGCCGGACTGAGGGGCTTGACCCGGCTGAGCCGGTCGACGAAGAGGCGGTAGCCGCGATCGGTGGGGACCCGTCCGGCGCTGGTGTGCGGCTGCCGGATGTAGCCCTCCTCCTCCAGCACGGCCATGTCGTTGCGGACCGTGGCCGGGGAGACGCCGAGCTGGTGCCGTTCGACCAGCGCCTTGCTGCCGACCGGCTCCTGGGTCGCGACGTAGTCCTCGACGATCGCGCGCAGCACGGCGAGCTTGCGGTCGTCGAGCCCCACTCTCCCCCCCTCCTACGCTGCCGACACCCGGCCCGGGCGGTGCGTACCCACCACCGGCGACGACCGGCGGCGGTCGCCGACCGTGACGGACCGCGCTACTGGCACTCGACTGTAACGAGTGCCAGTCTACGTCGACCCACCCGTGGGACGCGATGATCGGTTTCGACCTGTGCCCCGCCCCCGCCCGACACTCCAGGCCGTTCGTCCGGGTGATCCGCACGGTGTCCCGCTGGTCACGGCTTGCCCGATACCCCTACCGTGACCGGCATGACTGAACCGCCGCGCCCGCCCGGTGCGGGCGACGCCGGCCGGTACCCGCCGGAGCCGACGATGCCGCTCGCCCCGTCCGGGTCCCCGTCGACGCCCGACGAGCCCACCACCCCACTGTCCGGCGCGGCCGGGGCGTCCGGGTATCCCCCACCCGGCGGTTCCACTCCGCCCGGCGGCTGGTCCGCGCCGTCCCATGAGCCCCCAACCGAGAACCTCTCCGCGTCGTCCCACGAGCCGCCGACGGAGAACTGGTCGACGTCGTCCCACGAGCCGACGGAGAACCTGGCCACGCCGGCGACGGAGAACTGGTCCGCACCCGAGCCGCCGACCGAGCACCTCGCCGCGCCGTCGTACGAGCCGCCCACCGAGCACCTGACCGCGCCGTCGTACGAGCCGCCGACCGAGCACCTCGCCGCGCCGTCGTACGAGCCGCCCACGCAGCGCTACGGGTCGCCGGGCGACGAGCCGCCGACCGAGGCCCACGCCGCCTTCACCCCGGAACCGCCCACGGCCGGCTACGGCCCGCCCGGCCAGGCCACGGCAGCTGACCACCCGACCTCGGGCGGGCACTTCGCCGCCGCGTCCTACCCGCCCCCGGGCGGCCAGGACGGGTATCCGCCGCCGGGGCCGCAGGAGGAGTACCCGCAGCCGGGCGCACCGGGAGAGCCGTCATCCGGGTTTCCGGGTGGCTACCCGCCTCCGGGCGGGAGTGGTCCGCACCCGACGCCCGGTCCGGTCGGTGGCGACGACCGGACGTGGGCGGTGCTCGCACACGTGGGCGGTCCGATCGGCATGGTGGTGGGTGCCACCCTCTTCGGCTGGGTCGGCCCGCTGATCGTGCTGCTGGTCCGGGGTCAGCAGTCCCCGGCGGTACGCGCGCACGCCGTCGCCGCGCTCAACTTCCAGATCACCTGGGCGGTCGCGATCCTGGTGGGCTGGCTGCTCACCGCCATCACCTGCGGCCTGCTCTTCTTCGTGCCACTGCTGCTCGCGATCGTGCCTATCGCGTTCGGCGTCGTGGCCGCCCTCAAGGCCAACCAGGACCTGCTCTACCAGTACCCGATGACCCGGACCTTCGTGAAGTGAGCCCACCCCGGCCGGGTCCGGTCCGACCGGACCCGGCCGGTCCCGGAGGGCGTCCGGGCCCGGAGAACGGATCGACGGGTCCGAGACGAACGGCCGGCGGGCGTGGCCGCGCTCAGGGCAGCAGGTCGCGGACCACGGCGTCGGCGAGCAGCCGGCCCCGCAGGGTGAGCACCGCCCGACCGGCGGCGTACTCGGCCCCGGCGAGCAGCCCGGCGGCGAGGGCCCGCTCGGCACCGGCCCGGCCGGCGGCGTCGAGTACCGCCAGCGGCAGCCCGGAGGCGAGCCGGAGCCGGAGCATCACGTCCTCCATGTGTGCCTCGTCGACGGTGAGGACCTCCCGCGCGTGACCGGGTGACTCCCCCGCGGCGAGCCGCGCCGCGTACGCGCTCGGGTGCTTGACGTTCCACCAGCGCACCCCGCCGACGTGGCTGTGCGCCCCGGGACCGAGGCCCCACCAGTCGCCGCCGGTCCAGTAGAGCAGGTTGTGCCGGCACCGGGCACCCGGCGTCCGGGCCCAGTTGGAGACCTCGTACCAGGAGAAACCGGCCGCGTCGAGGGCGGCCTCCGCGGCCAGGTAGCGGTCCGCCGCGACGTCGTCGGAGGGGTACGCCAGCTCGCCCCGGCGCATCCGGGCGGCGAGCCGGGTGCCCTCCTCCACGATCAGGGCGTACGCGCTGACGTGGTCCACCCCGGCGGCTACCACCTGGTCGAGCGAGGCGGCGAAGTCCTCGGCCCGCTCCCCCGGCGTACCGTAGATCAGGTCGAGGTTGACGTGGTCGAACCCGGCGTCGCGGGCCTCGGCCGCGGCGCTGGTGGCCCGCCCGGCGGAGTGCTTCCGGTCGAGGACGGCGAGCACCCCCGGCGCCGCCGACTGCATGCCCAGCGAGATGCGGGTGTACCCGGCCGCCCGCAGCGTCTTCAGCGACTCCGGCGTCACCGACTCCGGGTTGGCCTCGGTGGTGACCTCGGCGTCGGCGGCCAGCCCCCAGGTGCGGTCGATGCCGTCGAGGATCCGGGCCAGGTCGTCGGCGGGGAGCAGGGTCGGCGTGCCGCCGCCGACGAAGACGGTGTCCACCCGGGGCGGCGGGGTGTCCCCGAGCACCCGGGCGGCCAGCCTCAGCTCGGCCAGGACGGTGTCGGCGTAGGTTTCCCGGCTCGCCCCGCCGCCGAGCTCGCCGGCGGTGTAGGTGTTGAAGTCGCAGTATCCGCAGCGACTGGCGCAGAAGGGCACGTGGACGTAGACGCCGAACCCGCGCGCGCCGACCGCGCGCAGGGCGGTCGGCGGGAGCGATCCGTCGGTCGGTACGGATTCGCCTTCTGGAAGGACGCCGGGCATGGCCACTAGTGTGCCCTCACATGACCTCTCCCGACGCGCTCGTCCGGGTGTCGACGACCCGTGGGGTGACCACGCTCACCCTCGACAGTCCGCACAACCGCAACGCGCTCTCCACGCCCCTGATGACCGAGCTGCTCGACGGGCTCGCCACGGCGGGCGCCGACCCCTCGGTCCGGGTGGTGGTGCTCGACCACACCGGTCCGGTGTTCTGCTCCGGCGCGGACCTGAAGGAGACCGCTGCGGCGTACGCGAGCGGGAGCGTGCCCGCCGGGAAGCTCGGCGACGTGCTGGCGACGGTCCGGGAGTGCCCGAAGCCGGTGGTGGCGCGGGTGGCCGGGCCGGCCCGAGCCGGCGGGCTGGGCCTGATCGCCGCGGCCGACCTGGCGGTCTGCGTGCAGGAGGCGACCTTCGCCTTCACCGAGGTGCGGCTCGGGGTGATCCCGGCGGTGATCTCGGCGACCGTCCTGCCCCGGCTGACCTCCCGCGCCGCGGCCGAGCTCTACCTGACCGGGGACACCTTCGACGGCCGGCGGGCCGCCGAGGCCGGTCTGGTCACCACGGCGGTGCCCGCCGCCGAGCTGGACGAGACGGTGGCCCGGTGGTGCGCGGCCCTGGTCCGGGGCGCACCGGGCGCGCTGGCCGGCGCGAAGGAGCTGCTGCGCCGAACCGCCGAGACGGACCTGCGCCGCGAACTCGCGCACCTGTCCGCCGTCTCCACCGGCTACTTCCTCTCCGAGGAGGGCCGGGAGGGGGTGCTGGCCTTCCGGGAGAAGCGGCCGACCCGGTGGGTGGCCGCCCTCGACGCCGGGTAGGAGGAAGGGTCCGGTGGGCGGGCGACGACGCCCGCCGATCGGACACCGGTGGTGAACGCGGGACACCGACAACAGAACCGGTCGACGGAGCGGACCGGTGGCAAGCGGGACGTACGCTTGGCTGACTGTCGATCAGGGGGTGTGGGTGCGAACTCGGGCAATCGTGGCGACCAGCCTCGTCCTCGCCGTCATCGCCAGCATCGGGATCTACCTCGTCGTCCGCAACGTGGGCGACAACCTACGGTTGCCGATCGCAGGGCGCAGCTGCACGGTCCGGGCCGACGGGCAGGTCCGGCTCAACGCCGAGCAGATGGCACACGCGGCGACCATCGCGGCGATCGGCATCCAGCGGAACATGCCCGAGCGGGCCGTCGTGGTCGCGCTCGCCACCGCCTTCCAGGAGTCCGGGCTGGAGAACCTTGCCGGCGGCGACCGGGACTCGATCGGGCTGTTCCAGCAACGCCCCAGCCAGGGCTGGGGCACGCCGGAGCAGATCCGCGACCCGCGCTACGCCGCCAACAAGTTCTACGCCGGGCTCAAGAAGGTCCGCGGCTGGCAGGAGATGCGGGTCACCGACGCCGCCCAGGCGGTCCAGCGGTCGGCGTTCCCCGAGGCGTACCAGAAGTGGGCCGACGAGTCGGAGGTCCTCACCCGAGCGCTGCTCGGCGACGCCACCGCCGCGGTCGCCTGCACCGTGGGGCGCACGCCGGTGATGCGGGGCGACGCCGCCGCGGCCGCGCTCACCCAGAGCCTCACCCTGGACTGGGGGCTGCCGCGGGCGACCAGCCTGGCCGAGCTGACCGGGCTGTCCGTGCCCGCCGCCGACCCCCGCGACGGCTGGCGGTACGCCCACTGGCTGGTGTCGCACGCCCACGACCACGGGGTCAAGCGGGTCCGCTTCGCCGACCTGGAGTGGACGGCCGACAAGGGCACCTGGTCCCGGGTGTCCGACCGGAAGGCGCACGACGCCCGGGTGGTCGCCGAGGTGTTCGCCGAGGCGTGACCTCCGTCTCTCTCCGTGACGACGCGCGGGTCCACCCGCACCGCCAGCAGGTGGGACGTCCACCGTCAGGCCAGCTCCCGGTGGTCGGGTGTCGGACGCCGACCATGGCGACGGCGCGTTACCATCGGCGATCTGTGCCAGAAATGGCGGATTCCTCATGGGGAGGGGTGACGGCGATGTTCGACTACGGTGGCCGGACCGGATACGAGCCAATCAGCGAGGTTGACCGCAAGGAGTTCCACGAGCAGGGCTTCCTCCTGCTGCGCAACGTACTGACGGAGGACCACCGGGCCGCCCTGGAGGCCGCCGTGGACCGCGTCTACGCCGAGGAGAAGGCCAAGGGCACCACCACCAAGGACGGGACGCTGCACCTACTGGGCTTCCTGGAGCGGGACGAGCTCTTCGGCGACCTGCTCACCCACCCGATCGCCTTCCCGTACATGTGGGGGCTGGCGGGATGGAACATCTACACCCACCACAACCACCTGGACGTGACCCCGCCGGCGCTGGAGCCGGAGAAGCCGTACTGGGGTTGGCACCAGGACGGGTACCGGCAGAACTCCGACCCGGAGACGATGGACCCGAACCTGCCCCGGCCGATGTTCTCGCTCAAGGTCGCCTACGTCCTCTCCGACCTGTCGGAGAAGGGGCGGGGCGCGACCAAGGTCATCCCGGGCAGCCACCTGTGGAACTCGCTGCCGCGGCCGGACGACCTGACCGTGCACAACCCGGACCCGGAGGGCACGGTGGAGATCACCGCGAACCCGGGCGACGCCTTCATCTTCGACCGCCGCCAGTGGCACTCCCGGTCGACGAACCTGTCGAACATCACCCGCAAGATGCTCTTCGTCGGCTACACCTACCGGTGGATCCGCCCGCTGGACGAGCTGCACATCGACTCCGACGGCGAGTGGTGGGCCAACCGCACGCCGGTGCAGCGCCAGCTCTGCGGTGAGGGCACCCACACCGCGAACTACTGGGGCATCAACTGGAACGGGTACATCGACGACGAGATCCCGCTGCGCAAGGAGCTGAAGGAGCGCGGTCTGCTCGACCGCAGCGTCCCCTGGCTCCGCTGACCGCGCGGCCGCCGACCGTGCTGTGGTGACTGCAGGGCCGCCGACCGTACTGTGGTGACTGCAGGGGCCCCTTGTTACCGCTTTTTGCGTAGCAGGGGACCCTTGCAGTCACCTCGGGCCGACGGCGACAGTCGGGGCAGAGGTGGCAGTCGGGCGTGGCTGGCGGTCACCCCGGAGATGGCAGTCACCCCGGGTCGGCGGCGACGCCGAGTCGACGGCGGGCCTTCTCCCGGATCGACTCGGGCAGATCCGGCGCGTCGAGCAGCCGGGGCAGCAGTTCCGGCTCCCGGTGCAGTGCCCGGAACACCTCGCCGACGGTGACGCCGTGCGCCGGGCGTTCTCGCACCTCGACCGGGTCGTCGGCACCGACCTCGCCCTCCCGGAGCACCCGCAGGTACGCCCCGGGCGCCGCCCGCGCGCCGAACCGCTTGATCAGATCCGGTACGCCCCAGAACCCGGCGAACGTCCGGCAGGGCGTACGCGGCTTGGTGACCTGGAGCAACGCGGACCCGACCGCCCACTGTTCGCCGATCACCGCCCCGGTCACGTCCACCCCGAGGGTGCTGAGGTTCTCGCCGAAACGGCCCGGTGGCACGGCCCGGTCCAGCTCCGCCGCCCACCAGTCGGCGTCCTCCACGCCGTACGCGTACACCGCCTGGTCGGGGCCGCCGTGGACAGCCCGTTCGGCGATGAAGTCGCCGGCCACCCCGTCGGCCCGGACCGGCACCCGCCCGGCCGCCGGCCGCTTGTCGATGCCGCTGCGCCCGCTGGCGTCCCCGGCCCACTCCGCCTCGGTGATCACCGCGAGGTTCACCGAAACCAACCTCCCCGTCATGCCGGTCAGCCTACGACCAGGCCGGGGGCGGCTGGCGAGTCGTTTCCGGCGGCGGACCCGCCGTGGCCGAGAATGCGCATGTGGCGATGTCCCGTACCGGAGGCAGTGGAGCGGCTCACCGACCGACGGTGCCCGTCCGACGACCCCGGCCCGCCGAGCCTGCGCTTGACTACTACCTGGTCCGCCCTCGACGGCCGGACGGGCGGGAGGCGTCGCCCGAGGGCATCGTCGTCGAGGAGTTCCGGTTCGGCGCGGACCACTCGCTGGTCCGGGTGGACAGCGCCGCGTGGACGCCGGGCGGGCCGGGCTGGTGGACGTCACCGACGCTCAGTCGGAGCATCCGGACCGACCCGGAGCTGCGCGAACGGGTCGTCGGGGTGCCCCGCCACCGGGTCGAGGTCGTCTACCGTGAGCTCGGCGGGGTCACGCTACCGGACGAGGCGACCCTGCGCGGTCACCTGCGCGCCGGGGATACCCGCCCGGCGTCGGCCCCGCTGCTGCTGGACCGGGAGCGGCCCACCCCGGGTTTCCACAGCACCCGGGTCTACCGGGTGTTGTTCGCCAACGAGCTGGATCCGGACGATCTGGCCCGGTTGGCGGCGGTGTGGTCGATGACGGGTACCGACCCGGCTCGGGCGGGTGGCGTGATCGGCACCGCACACCGTCGGATCGGGGCCGACGTCTTCCGCTGGGACCTGCGCCGGATCGGCCTGGTCGGCGCGTACTGCCTGGATCTGACCGTCGACCTGGCGACCCGCCGGGACGACGGCGTACGACCGGTGCTGCGCGAGCTGACCACGGCGCTCCGCCTACGGGGGCTGATCCCGGTCACGGTCGAACGCTTCTCCTGAGCCCTGCCGAAGGTGGCGGGGGCGGGCGCCTGAGGTGTCTGCAGGGGTCCCCTGCTCCACAAAAAGCGGTAACAGGGGACCCCTGCTACCACCTCAGCCCTTGACCGCGCCCGCCACCAGGCCGGAGACCATCCGACGCTGGACCACCAGGAAGAAGATGATCACCGGCAGGGTGAAGATCGTGGAGGCGGCCATCACCGGGCCCCACGCCGTGTCGTCCCGGCCGAAGAAGAAGGTCATCGCCACCGGGAGCGTGTACCGGTCCTGGTCGTTGATGAAGGTCAACGCGAAGATCAGTTCGTTCCAGGCGGTGATGAAGGAGAAGATGCTGGTCGCCACCAGACCGGGTGCGACCAGCGGGAAGAGGACCTTGCGGAAGATCTGCGCCCGGCTGGCCCCGTCGATCGCGGCCGCCTCCTCCAGCTCCTTGGGCACGGCTGCCACGAAGCCCCGCAGCATCCAGACCGCGAACGGCAGCGAGAAGCCGAGGTAGGTGAGGATCAGACTGGGCAACGTGTTGTAGAGCCCGAGCCGCTGGATCATCAGGAACAGCGGGATGACCAGCGCCTCCAGCGGGATCATCTGCACCACCAGCAGCATGATCAGGAAGCTGGTCCGCAGCTTGAACCGGAACCGGGCCACCGCGGTGGCGGCGAGCAGCGCCACCAAGCCGCTGAGCAGCACGGTCGCCCCGGCCACCAGGACGCTGTTGAGGAAGAAGTCCGCGAAGGTGACGCCGGGGATCAGGTTGCCGGTGAGGATGTCCCGGTAGTGGTCCAGGGTCGGCTCGGTCGGCACCGGTCGCGGGGTCGACGAGAAGATCTCCCGGTTCGGCTTCAGCGACGTCGCGATCATCCAGTAGACGGGGAACGCGGCGAAGAGCGCCACCAGCAGCCCGGCGCCGTTGAGGGCGATCCGCTTCACGAGCGTGCCGCGCATCACTCCTCCTCCTGCTTGAGCACCATACGGACGTAGAGGCCGGTCACCACGAGCAGGATCAGGGTGAGGATCACCGCGATGGCCGCGCCCAGGCCGTACTTCGGCGGTGGCGAGAACGCCTCCGCGTACGAGTAGATGGAGAGCATGAACGTCGGCCGGTCCTGGGTGCCGCCGGCCAGCACGAACTGCTGGGTGAAGACCTTGAAGTCCCAGATGGTGGAGAGCACGATCAGGATGCCGAAGACCGGCCGCAGCAGCGGGAAGGTGACCTTCCAGAAGACCCGCCACGGTCCGGCCCCGTCCACCCGGGCGGCCTCGTGCAGCTCGCTGGGTACGCTCTTCAGCCCGGCGAGCACGCTGACCGCGATGAACGGGAACGAGTGCCAGACCACCACCAGGGTGAGGATGGCGAAGAAGAGCAGCGGCGAGTTGAACCAGCCGTAGCCGGTCCAGTCGGTGCGGCCGAAGAGCGCCTGGGACAGCCCGTCCGGCAGCGCGTTGAACAGCCACGTGACCAGACCGCTGGTGTCGTCGAAGATCCACTTCCAGACGATGGTGCCGGTCAGCGCCGGGGTGGCCCAGGCGAGCATCACGCAGCTGCCGACGAAGGTCGCCATCCGCTTGCCCAGCCGGTTGAGCAGGAGCCCGACCAGGGTGCCCAGGATCATCGTCAGCGCCACGTTGGCCACCGCGAAGAGCACGGTGTTGCGCAGCACCGTCCGGAAGAACGGATCACTGAGGATCTGGACGTAGTTCTCCAGTCCGATCCACGGCCACTCCCGGTCGCCACGCAGCTGGCGGACGTTGTTCAGCTTGTGGAACGACATCCACACCACCTGGCCGAGCGGCCAGAGCAGCAGCACGGCGATGATCGCCAGGCAGGGCAGGAGCAGCAGGTACGGCAGGCGGTCCACCCGGGGCCGCCGCCGCGCGGGGGTCTCCCGCGCGGCGGCGGCCTTCGGTGTATCGGTCAGCGTGCTCACTTGGCGTTGAGGATGCTTTCCATCTCGGCCGCCGCTTCGGCGGTGGCCTGTTCCACCGTCTTCTGGCCCTTCATCACCGAGCTGTTCATCGCCTGGGTCACCGTCTTGGTCCGGCTGACCTCCACCCACTTGGGGGTGAGCGGCGTGAGCTTGGTGCTCTGGAGCGTGGTGGCGAACGCCGCCATCACCTTGTCGTCGGCGTACCCACCGCTGGTCACCAGGTCCTGGTAGACCGGGAAGAAGCCCAGGCTGTCGGCGAAGGTCTTGGAGTTCTTCTTGTTCAGCAGCACGGTGAGGTAGTCCCAGGCGAGGTCCTTGCGCTCACTGTCCTCCCAGACCGCCAGGTCCGAGCCACCGGCGAAGGCCGGAGCCGGCTTGCCGTCCGGGCCGGGGATGGGGAAGGTGCCCCAGACCTTCTCGATCTCGGGGTTGTCCTTCTTGATGGCGCCCTGCTGCCAACTGCCGCCGAACGCCATCGCCGCCTTGCCGGTGGCGAACTGGGTCCGGGCGTCGATCTCGTTCCAGCCGGCGGCGGCCGGCGGGGCCACCTTGTGCACGGTCACCATGTCGGTCCAGAACTTGACCGCCTTCTGGGCCTCCGGGGTGTTGTAGCCGGACTTCCAGGTGTCGCCCTGCTTGGTGGCGATCTCCGCCCCGGCACTCCAGAGGAACGAGTAGAAGGGCAGCTCGGAGTTGCCCGGCAGGGCGATGCCGTAGGTGCCCGGCTTCTTGGCCTGGACCGCCTTGGCGGCGGCGACGAGCTGGTCCCAGGTCGTCGGGGGCTGGACGCCGGCCTCGGCGAACCAGTCGGTGCGGTAGTACATCGCCCGCACGCCCGCGTACCACGGCAAGCCGTACTGCTTGCCGTTGAGCTGCGCGTTTTTCACCAGGTCGGGCAGGATGTCCTTGCCGTCGGCCCAGCCGTCCATCCGGCCGCTGAGGTCGGCCAGCGCCTCCTGCGCGGCCCAGCCCTGCGTCTCGGTGTTGCCCAGCTCGGTGATGTCCGGTCCTTCGCCACCGGCGAGCGCGGCCTGGAACTTCTTCGGCGCCTCAAGCCACGGGATGTACTGGACCACCACGTCGGTCCCGGGGTGCTTCTTCTTGAACTCGGCCTCGACGCCGTCGAGGAAGGCGGTCTGCGCCTCGCTTCCCTCGCCCATCATCCAGACCGTCAACTTGCTGTTATCAGCTGACTCACCCTCGTCGGAGCCACCGCAACCGGCGATCAACATCGCGGCCGAGGCCACGACGGCGGTGACCGGGGCCAGCCGTTTCCACCTGTTCACGCCACTTCTCCCTCGCGCCGTCTGGCACAAACCTTCTCCGCCGCACCATAGTCGGTAAAATTCCTTTACGACAGGGGTGGCTGAGCAGCGAACGTACAACAGACGGAAGGGGCGCCCGGCCATCGGCCGGGCGCCCCTTCGCGGGTGCTCGTGTGGGGGTTACCGGTGCGTGACGTGGCGACGACGGCCGGCACCGGCGACCAGCGCGACGCCGATGGCGGCGAAGGCGACCTGGAACAGCAGCTCGAACCAGTCGATGCCGCGGGTGTCCGCGAGCCCGGTGGCCCGCGCCACGACCGTGCCCAGCAGCGCGGCACCGACACCGATCAGCATGTGCAGCCAGATCGGCATGTTCTGCCGGCCCGGGACGACCAGACGGCCGAGCGCGCCGACGATGAGACCAACGATGAGCGCAGTGATGATTCCCCAGACGGTGAGCTCCACGGTCGCCCTCCTCCAATGTGTTGTCACGAGGTGTGTCGTTCCTGTCGTGACCGCTAAGTTCCCGGGGCGCCGAAATCTCAAACCGACACAACCGGACATCCGGCACCGAGGCCCAACCGGGGGCAACCTGGGAACTACCTGAGAGGGCGACAAAACCGCAGGTCAGGAAGGTGGCGGGCCACCCTTCCCCGCGCCGGGCGCGGACCGGAAAAATCCCTTCCGGTACGCGGGACGCAGGGCCGGGCGGCCCGTGGGAGCGCTCCGCGCGGGTCGATTCGACCCGCAGTTTCGATACGGAGAGTGATCGTCCGGGGCTACTTCTTCCCCGCGCCCTTGCCGTCACCACCGCTGTCGGAGGAGAGGGCGGCGATGAAGGCCTCCTGGGGCACCTCCACCCGGCCGACCATCTTCATCCGCTTCTTGCCCTCCTTCTGCTTCTCCAGCAGCTTGCGCTTCCGGCTGATGTCACCGCCGTAGCACTTGGCGAGCACGTCCTTGCGGATCGCCCGGATGGTCTCCCGGGCGATGACCCGGCTGCCGATGGCCGCCTGGATCGGCACCTCGAACTGCTGGCGCGGGATGAGGGTGCGCAGCTTCGCGGCGATCGTGGTGCCGTAGTTGTACGCCTTGTCCTTGTGCACGATCGCGCTGAACGCGTCCACCGGTTCGCCGTGCAGGAGGATGTCCACCTTGACCAGGTCGGACGCCTGCTCGCCGGAGGGCTCGTAGTCGAGCGAGGCGTACCCCTTCGTCCGGCTCTTGAGCTGGTCGAAGAAGTCGAAGATGATCTCCGCGAGGGGCAGCGTGTAGCGCAGCTCCACCCGGTCGGCGGAGAGGTAGTCCATGCCGAGCAGGCTGCCGCGCCGGCCCTGGCACAGCTCCATCACCGCGCCGACGTAGTCGTTCGGGGTGAGCACGGTGGCCCGCACCGTCGGCTCGAACACCTCGGCGATCTTGCCCGTCGGGTACTCGCTCGGGTTGGTGACCACCACCTCCTCGCCGTCCTCCTGGATGGCGCGGTAGACCACGTTCGGCGCGGTGGAGATCAGGTCGAGGTTGAACTCCCGCTCCAGCCGCTCCCGGATGATCTCCAGGTGCAGCAGGCCGAGGAAGCCGCAGCGGAAGCCGAAGCCGAGCGCGCCCGAGGTCTCCGGCTCGTACGTCAGCGCGGCGTCGTTGAGTTTGAGCTTGTCCAGGGCGTCCCGGAGGTTCGGGTAGTCCGATCCGTCGATCGGGTAGAGGCCCGAGTAGACCATCGGCTTCGGGTCCTTGTAGCCGCCGAGCGCCTCGCTGGCCGGCCGGGAGTTGATGGTGACCGTGTCACCCACCCGGGACTGGCGGACGTCCTTGACGCCGGTGATCAGGTAGCCCACCTCGCCGACGCCGAGCGCGTCGGCCTTCTGCATCTCCGGGGAGATCACCCCGATCTCGAGCAGCTCGTGCACCGCGCCGGTGGACATCATCTTGATCCGGTCGCGGGCGCTGATCCGCCCGTCGATCACCCGGACGTAGGTGACCACGCCCCGGTAGACGTCGTACACCGAGTCGAAGATCATCGCGCGGGCCGGGGACTGGGCCTCCCCGACCGGCGGGATGAACTGCCGGACGATCTCGTCCAGCAGGTACGGCACGCCCTCGCCGGTCTTGCCGGAGACCCGGATGCAGTCCTCCGGCTGGCAGCCGATCAGGTGGGCCAGCTCCTCGGCGTACTTCTCGGGCTGGGCGGCCGGCAGGTCGATCTTGTTGAGCACCGGGATGACGTGCAGGTCGTTCTCGAGCGCGAGGTAGAGGTTCGCCAGGGTCTGCGCCTCGATGCCCTGCGCGGCGTCGACCAGCAGCACCGCGCCCTCGCAGGCCGCGAGGGACCGGGACACCTCGTAGGTGAAGTCGACGTGCCCGGGGGTGTCGATCATGTTCAGGACGGCGCGCTCGCCCTTGCGCTCACCCTCCCGGACGGTCCACGGCATCCGGACCGCCTGGCTCTTGATGGTGATGCCGCGTTCCCGCTCGATGTCCATCCGGTCGAGGTACTGCGCGCGCATCTGCCGGGGATCCACCACCTCGGTGAGCTGGAGCATCCGGTCGGCCAGGGTCGACTTCCCGTGGTCGATGTGGGCGATGATGCAGAAGTTCCTGATGCGCCCCGGGTCGGTGGCACCAGGAGCGTTCGCGCCGGAGTCGAGCATCGGTGGCACAGCGGTCCGTTCTGGTCGGCGTGACGTGAGCAGGCCGGCGTGACGCCGGCCCCCTCTATGCTCCCACGTCCCCCCGGACGCGGTCGGAGCGCTCCTCCACGCCCTCCCCCGCACGTGGTAGCAGGGGTCCCCTGCTACCGCCTGGTGATGAGCAGGGGTCCCCTGCTACCACCTCAGCGGGCCGCCAGCACAGGCGTACGGACGGGCGGGGTGGTCACTCGGCGGGAGGTTCGGTGAAGAGGGCCGCCAGCCGGGGCAGCCGGCGCCGGGCCTCCTCCTCGTCGTCGAAGTCCCAGAAGTCGTTCAGGTCGGGCGGGGCGACCGGGTCCCGATCCGTCGGCAGGTCCGCCGCGGTGGCCTTCCGGTACGCCTCCCAGGGCACCGCCAGCATGTCCTCGCACTCGAACTCCTCGCCGCTGAGCGCGGCGGAGCGCACCCGGGGCAGTTCGGCAAGCGAGTCCGGGTCGGCGACCGCCCGGGCGAACACCGCCCGGCCCTGGGTCATCAGCCAACCCCGGAAGTACTCGAACCCGTCGTCCGAGGCGCCGCCGTTGATCAGGTACGCCGCGCCCCAGAGGTCGACCCGGTACGAGGCGGCCAGCACCCGCCGCTGGTGGTGCGCGTACCCGACGATCTCCTCCGGGTCCCGCTCGGCGAGCAGGGCGACCGCGCGGGCGGCGACCGCGTCGGGCTCCCCGCCGGCACCCTCCCGGGCCCGGTCGATCAGCTGCCAGAAGTCGTCGGTCCTCATGGGGTGGCAGTCTGACAGAGCCGTGCCGTCACCGGCGGGGCACCGGGAACAGCTCGGCGAGCCGGGGGCACCGGCGGGCGAACTCGACGGGGTCGGTCAGGTCCCACTCCTCGTCCTGCGGGTCGGGGATGAGGCTCCGCTCCAGGCCGCGTGCCTCGAGCGCCTCGTCCAGCCCTTCGTGCACCCTGGTGATCCGCTCGTACGCCTCGTCGGCCACGTAGTCCAGGCACTCCCAGTCCGGCCACTCGTCGTCGGCCCAGTCCCGCACCGGGCGACCGGCCAGCCGGCGCACCTGCGGCACGTCGGCCAGCGCGTCCGGGTCGGCGACCACCCGGTCGAAGGTCTCCCGGCCGAGCCCGACCAGCCAGGCCTGGAAGTAGTGGAAACCGTCGTCGGAGCAGAGCCCCCCGCAGATCCGCAACGCGGCGGCCCAGAGCCGCCAGGTGTCGGCCCGGCCACGGGCCTCGTCCAGCCGGGCGGCGAAGTCCAGCACCTCGGCGAGGGGGCGCTCGGCGAGGCGGTCGGTGAGCCAGGCCAGCCGCTCGTCGGGCTGCACGGTCACCGTGGCGGAGCCCTCGACCAGGGCCCAGAAGTCGTCGACGTCCAGCACCGGTGCAGTGTGCGGGTGCGGTACGACACGGTCGCACGGCACCATGGACGTCATGCGCGCGGTCTCGCTGCCCCCGGTGTCGTACGCGACCACCGCCGAGCGTCCGTCCTGGGCGGAACTGCCGGCCGGGCTGCGCGGCGCGGTGGCCGCGCGGCTCGGCGCACCGGTGCGGTCGGTACGGGTCGCCTCGGCCGGTTTCACCCGGGGCTTCGCCGGGGTGCTGGAGACCGCCGACGGCGGGCGGGTCTTCGTCAAGGCGGCGTCGGCGGCCGACCAGCCCCACCTGGTCGCCTGGTACGGCCGTGAGACCGCCATCCTCGACCGGCTCCCGGCCGGGCTGCCGGTGCCCCGGCCCCGGTGGACGCTGGAGGCGGCCGGCTGGTTCGCGGTGGGGCTGACCGCGGTGGACGGGCGGGTGCCGGAGCTGCCGTGGACAGCCGCCGACCTCACCGCCACGCTCGCCGGGTACGCCGAGGTCGCCGCCGCGCTCGCCGACCGCCCGGCCGACCTCGTCGCGGTGGGCCTGCCCCACCTGGCCGACCTGGCCCGCGACGACCTCGCCTGGTGGCGTGAGGTGGCCGCCGGGCGGGAACCCCGGCCGGCCCCCGGCGGCTGGGAGGAGGTCCTGCCCGAACTGGTCCGGCTGGAGTCTCTGCTGCCCGGGTACGCGCTGACGGGCGGGCTGACCCACGGCGACCTGCGCCTGGACAACGTGCTGATCGACCACTCCGGCCGGGCGTGGTTCTGCGACTGGACCTGGCTCTGCCAGGGACCGGCCTGGTTCGACCTGGCCGGACTGCTGCTCACCGCGTACGGCAGCGGCCTCGACGCGGACGCCCTCTTCGCCGATCAGCCGGCGGCGGCCGGGGCGCCGCCCGACGCGCTGGACGCGGCTCTGGCGGCCCTGTCCGGCTACTACCTCACCGGCGCCACCGCGGCCCCGGGCACCGCCTCGCCGCAGGTCCGCGCGCACCGCCTGTTCAGTGGCGGCCTCGCCCTCGACTGGCTGGCCGACCGGCGCGGCTGGCCCCGGACGGCCCGACCCGGACGGTGAGCCCACACCCGGCCCCGAAGGTCGACGGCGGCTGGCCCCCGGACGGTGTGCGCGCACCCGGCCCCGAGTGTCGACGCACGGGCGGCGACCCCGGACCGGGTCGGGGCGACCGCCGGGAGCGCCGCCCGTTTTGGCTCGTCCCGAGGGACCTGGTAACCTGGCTCTTCGCGCAGCGATGACGCATGCTCGTCGCGCGCGAAGCAGACCGAAACCCGAGCTATCAAGACGAGGCTGTCGCGTGGCGAACATCAAGTCCCAGATCAAGCGCAACCGGCAGAACGAGAAGCGCCGGCTGCGTAACAAGTCGGTCAAGTCGTCGCTGAAGACCGCCGTCCGCAAGTTCCACGAGGCTGTCGCGGCCGGCGACACCGAGAAGGCCGCCGTGCTCATGCGCGACGCGTCGCGCAAGCTGGACAAGGCCGCCAGCAAGGGTGTGATCCACGCCAACCAGGCCGCGAACCGCAAGTCCGCGATCGCCAAGCGCGTGCAGTCGCTCTCCGCCTGATCGAGCGAGTTCGATCCGGCAAGCGCCGATCTGACCGGGAACCCCCGGGCCGCACCTGGCCCCGGGGGTTCCGGCTTTTCCGGGTACGCCCGCACCGATCGACGTGCCCCGTGCAGGTCACCGGTGCCGGCGCGGACCCGGCAACCGTGGGGACCGGCCGACCGGAGCGACGGGTGTGCCCGCTCAGCGGCGGGTCTGGCGGCGGTGCGGCTCCGCTGGCCGGTGATCGGCGCCGACCGCCCGCCGTTCCGGATCGGTGTTCCCCCGACCGACGTCGTCCCGGGTACCCGGCTGACCGGGACGGGCCCGCGGGGCCGACACCACCTCCCCGGGAATCCAGGAGGCCTGGCCGGTGACCGGATCGACGGGGTGCCCGACCGGGGTGGCGTCCCGACGACGTGCCGCGCGGGCCGGCACCGGCGCCCGCCCCACCGCGGGTTCCATCTGCTGCCGGAAGCGGTCCCGCTCCTGCTCGGGGACGAGAGAGGCGCTGCGGACCACCGAGGCCGCCACGATGTCGTTCAGCTTGACCATCACCGCCACCGCGGCCGGCAGCAGCAGCACCGCCCACCAGCTGGCCAGCTCGGCGAGGGCGAGCAGAGCGGCCAGCGCCACCGCGCCCTCGAAGAAGAGGAAGCAGAGCACTCCCCCGGGGTTGACGAACCGCAGTCCGAGGACCCGCGCGTAGAGCGGACGGTAGCGTTCCCCGTCCGCCGCGAGGGTCGCCCATCCGGTACGCGTCGGCCCGGTCACCGGGTACTGCCCTGCCGGGCCGCCACGACCGAGAAGACCGCCCGCTCCAGCGCGTACGCCCGGTCGTCCGCACCGCCCTTGACCGCCGCGTTGCACTCGGCGGCCACCTGCATCGCGCGTACCAGCCCCTCCGGCGTCCAGCCCCGGGCCTGCCGCTGTGCCCGTTCGATCTTCCAGCCGGGCATGCCGAGGCTGCTCGCGAGCTGGTAGGGACTGCCTCGGCCGGCGGACGCGACCCGGGCCACCGTCCGCACCCCGTCGGCGAGCGCGTCGGCGATCGGGACCGGGTCGACCCCGACGTGCAGGGCCCAGCGCAGGGCCTCCAGCGCGGCGGGCACGTCACCGACCATCGCGGCGTCGGCCACGGTGAAGCCACTCACCTCGGCCCGACCCCGGTAGTAGCGGGACACCGTGTCGACACCGATCCGCCCGTCGGTGTCGGCCATGAGCTGGGAGCAGGCCGCCGCCAGCTCCCGCAGGTCGTTGCCGACGGCGGCGAGCAGCGCGTGGGCGGCGTCGTCGGTGCACCTGCCCCCGGCGCGCCGGATCTCGTCACGGACGAAGGCCACCCGTTCCCGGTCGCCCTTCAGCTTCACCGCGGGGACGACCGTGGCCCCCGCTGCCCGCAGGCCGTCGGCGAAGGCCTTGCCCTTGGCCCCGCCCGCGTGCAGCACGACCAGGCAGACCTCCGGGTCCGGGTCCTTCGCGTACGCCAGCAGCGCGGCCACCAGGTCCTTGCGGGCGTCCTGCCCGGCACGGAGGATCAGCACCCGCCGCCCGCCGAAGAGCGAGGGACTGAGCATCTCGGCGATCTCGCCGACGGTGAGGGTGCCGGCCTGGTACTCCCGGACGTCCACGTCGGGGTCGACGGCGCGGGTCTCGGCGACGGCCTGGGAAACGGCGCGCGTGGCGAGCAACTCCTCGTCACCGAGGACGAGCAGAATGGGAGCGAGGCTGGCGGGGGTCACGCCGCCCATATTCGCACGCTCCGGAAGCGCATCGTGCCTGCTCGCCACTGCCGCGACGGCAGAGCCCGCACTCAGTGCAAATCCAGACATATAACTCAATCCGCCTCTTTGCCGGTCAATACCACCGGGTTTCTGGAACCGACCGGTGCGGAGAGCAGCGAACCCGGTCGTCCCCGACACCGGTCGGCTCTACGGTCGGCGGCCCGGTGCCTCCCCCCGCGCCACCACCGCCAGGCGTCCGTCCACGGTCACCACCGCCAGGTCCCCCTCGATGTCGGTCCGCAGCACCCGGGCACCGGCGCGGGCCAGCCTCGACAACACGGCCGGATTCGGATGCCCGTAGTCGTTGTCGGTGCCGACCGGCACCAGCGCCACCGCCGGACGGGTCGCGTCGAGAAAGGCCGGATCCTGGTACGCGGATCCGTGATGGGCCACCTTGAGCACGTCGACCCGGAGCGTTCCGGGCGGTACCCGGTCCAGCACCGCCCGCTGCTCCTCGGTCTCGGCGTCCCCGGCGAGCAGGATCCGCACCCCGTCCACCCGGGCGAGCAGCACCACCGAGTTGTTGTTCGGGTCGGATCGGGTGCCCCGGATCGGGTAGGGCGGACCGAGCAGGCTCAGCTCCACCCGGCCGTCGCGGAACGTCCACCGGTCACCGACCGGTGCCACCGGCGCCCCACCCACCATCGCCGCCGACCGGACCAGTTCCCGCCCGGCCGCCGGCTCCGGCCACTGTGGGGTGGCCACCGCCGCCACCCGGCGTGACCGGAACACCCCGTCGACACCGGCCGTGTGGTCGGCGTGGAAGTGACTGACCACGAGCAGCGACACGTGTCGTACGCCGAGCCGGCGCAGACAACCGTCGGCGGCGGCCGGGTCGGGGCCGGCGTCCACCACCACGGCCCGATCCGCCGCGACCGGGAGCACGACCAGGTCACCCTGGCCGACCGCGCACACCGCCACCACCCAGCCCGCCGGTGGCCACCCACTCGCCACCAGACGGACCG
Source organism: Micromonospora sagamiensis (assembly GCF_014680085.1). Taxonomy (NCBI): domain Bacteria; kingdom Bacillati; phylum Actinomycetota; class Actinomycetes; order Micromonosporales; family Micromonosporaceae; genus Micromonospora; species Micromonospora sagamiensis. The sequence goes on from NZ_AP023438.1 coordinate 1,354,197, forward strand.
GCAACGCCCCCAGCACGGCGGCGACCCCCACCACGGCGACCGACCGCCGGACCACCGGCCGCCGGACGGCCACCAGCAACGCGACGGTCAGCGCCGCCAGCAGCAGCCCACCGGCGACCCCGCCCGGCCAGGGCAGCGTGCCCGCCGGCAGCCGTGCACCGTACCGGGCGACGCTGACCAGCCACCATGCCGGCCAGCTCGCCAGCCAGGCGACGAACTCGGCCGCCGCCGGCCAGACCGGGGAGAGCACCGCGGCCACCACCCCCAGCACCGTGGCGGGCGCGATCGCCGGCACCGCGAGCAGATTCGCCGGAACGGCCACCAGGCTGACCGTGCCGGAGAGCCCGGCGACCACCGGCCCGCAGGCGAGCTGGGCGGCGGCCGGCACGGCGAGCGCCTCGGCCAGGCCGGCCGGCACGCCACGCCGGCGCAGCCCGTCACGCCACCGTGGAGCGAGCAGCAGCAGCCCGGCGGTGGCGAGGACGGAGAGGGCGAACCCCGGGTCGCCGGCCAGCTCCGGGTCGACGAGCACCAGCGCGGCCACCGCAGCGGCCAGGGCGGGCAGCGCGGCCCGGGGCCGTCCTGCCGCGAGCGCGGCCAGCCCGATCGCGCCCATGGTGGCCGCCCGCACCACGCTCGGGGACGGGCGGACCAGGATGACGAAGCCGACCAGGGCGAGCCCGCAGAGCACGACCGCCAGCCGGGGACCGGCCCGCGCCCAGCGGGCGACCAGGAGCACCGCACCCACCACGATCGCGACGTTGGAGCCGGAGACGGCGTTCAGGTGGGTCATCCCGGTGGCCTCGAAGTCCTCCTCCACCGCCGGCGGCAGCCGACTGGTGTCGCCGACCACCAGGCCGGGGAGCAGCCCACCCGGCTCGTCCGGCAGCGGGACACAGGCCCGTTGCAGACCGGCGCGGAGGGTGCCGGCCACCCGCTGCGCCCACCCGGGGTCGCCGCGCGGGACCGGCGGGCCGGTGGCGCTGAGCACCGCTCCGGTCAGGTCCCCGCCGCGCGGCGCGGCGAGCCGCCCCTCGGCGGTCAGCCGCTGGCCGGGCAGGAGCGGGCGCCAGGCCGCGTCGGTGGCGAGCACCAGGACGCGGACCGGGGCGTCGACCCGTCGTCCGTCCGGGCCGGTCACGGTGACCAGGTCGGCCGGGACCAGCAGCATGGCCGGACGGCCGGCCGCGCCCCGGACGGGACGCGGATCGTCCCGGACGACCAGCTCGGCGGCGACCGGGGCACGGGTCTGGGTCAGCGCGCGGATCACGGCCGCGTCCCGGGCCGACAACCGGGCGCTGGTCGCCGCGCCACCGCAGACCACGCCGAGCAGCACGGCGACGGCGACCCATCCGTACCGCCGAACGGGTTCACGCGGTCGCCCGAGCCACCCGAGCAGGTGGGCGGCGAGCGTGCCGGCGAGGGCGGCGGCGACGACCGCCAGCAGCGCGCCGGCCGGAGCGGAGAGGTGCAGTCCGGCGAGAGCGGTCAGCCAGGTCGCGACGGCGAGACCGACCAGCCGCAGGTCGGGGGGTGGGTCGTGCTCCTCCCCCGCCCCGGCTGCCGGCGTCGGACCGGTCACACCGTCACCAGGTCCTTGAGCTGCTCGTAGCGGGCGTCCCCGATGCCCTCGACCTGGCGCAGGTCCCCGACCGACCGGAAGCCACCCTGCCGGTCGCGGTGGTCGACGATCCGCTGGGCGAGCACCGGGCCGACCCCGGGCAGCGTGTCGAGCTGCGCCACGGTGGCCGTGTTCAGGTTGACCTTCGCCCCCGGCACCGCCGGTCCCGCCGCGCCGGGCGCCGCTCCTGCGGTGGGCGGGCCGGCACCCGGCGGCGGGGTGACCCCGACGACGATCAGCTCGCCGTCGGTGACCTTGCGGGCCGGGTTGAGCAGGGCGACGTCCACGCCGGGATGCGCGCCGCCGGCCGCCTCGATCGCGTCGGCGACCCGGGCACCGGCGGGCAGCCGGACCAGCCCGGGGCGACGGACCCGGCCGGCGACCGCCACGACCAACTCGATCCCGCCGCTGCCCGACGACGGCTCCGGTGCGGCCCCGACGGGCGGCGCGGCTGACGCCGACGGCACCGCCACCGGGTCCACCTGCGGCCGGGACCGCCAGGCCCAGAAGCCCGCCCCGAGCACCACGAGGGCCGCGACCACGGCGAGCGCCCGGACGCCCCGCCGGCCCGGGTCGAAGGCCCCCGGACCGGGCAGCGGAGACCGGGCCACCTCGGCCTCGACCGGCGCGGCGTCGGGCACGGGGGCGTCGGGTGGCGTCGGGCGGGACGGTCGCAGCGCACCCGGTCGGTCCGGCGGGCCACCGGCGTTCCCCGGTGGCCCGCCGGCATCGCCCGGGGACGGGCGGGCCCGTTCCGGGAGTGAGCCGGCCGGGCGGGACGGGGCGGCGAACGGCTCGGCGGGCCAGCCGGTACGCACGGGTAGCAGCTGCCGCAACCGTCGGCCCGCTTCGGTCTCCTGGTCGTCGGACACGGCGCGACGGTAGGCCGGCGGAGCCGGGGGCGTCGCCCGGAACCGGGTCACCTGTGGACAGCCGACCGTCCTGTGGACAACGCCCTGATCATGCCCCCGATGTGCTAGCGGTCACGGACGGCGGCCCGGACCACCGGCCCGGGTCCGGGAGGCGGGCCGTTCCGGCTCGTCCGCCGACGGCCGCCGGTCACGGTGACGTCTCCCGGGCTCGCCGGTGCACCACCACCGACGCCAGCCCCGGTCCGGCGTGGGCGGCGACCACCGCGCCCGCCTCGGTGAGGTACGTGTCGTGCAGCCGGTCGCCGAGCCGGACCCGTAACGCGTCCAGCAACTGTTCGGCCCGTCGCGGGGCGGCCAGGTGGTGCACGGCCAGGTCCACCTGGTCGTCACCGGCCGCCTCGGCGGCGAGATCCACCAGGCGGGCCACTCCCCGGCTGGCGGTACGGACCTTCTCCCGCAACACGATCGCCCCGTCGACCATGTGCATGATCGGCTTGACCGATAGCGCCGTGCCGAGCAACGCCTCGGCGGCGTTGATCCGCCCACCCCGGCGCAGGAACTCCAGCGTGTCGACGTAGAAGAGGACGCGGGTGCGGTCCACCGCGGCCAGCGCCGCGTCGCGTACCCCGGCGAGGTCGGCTCCCCGGGCGGCGGCCCCGGCGGCGGCGAGCACCGGGAACCCGATGCCCATCCCGGCCGAGCGGCTGTCCACCACGGCGACCCGGCCGTCGAGGTCGGCGGCGGCGGCGCGGGCACCCTCGACGGTGCCGGACAGCTCGGCGGACAGGTGCACGGAGACCACCCCGTCGGCACCTTCGGCGAGCAGCCGACGATACGTACGGCCGAACTGCTCGGGGGCGGGCCGGGAGGTGCTCACCGACACCCGGCGCCCGCCGAGCGCCCGGGTGGCGTCGTCGGGGCGGGTCTCGATCCCCTCCAGGCCCTCCGCACCGTTGAGCACGACGGTCAGGGGCACGACGGTCAGCCGGTGCGCACGCACCAGTTCGGGTGGCAGGTAGGCGGTGGAGTCGGTGACGACCGCGAGGGGCATGCCCGCACGCTAGTCGAAGTCGGGGCAGGTCGCCGACCTCCCGTCGGCCGGACCGGGGACGGCCCGGCCGACGGGACGGGTCAGACCGCCTCGGTGGCCGGAGCGCCCGGCCCGGAGCCGCCGACACCGGCGGGTACCTCGGCGGTCAGCACTCCGACGTTGTGGGCCCGCAACTGCCAGCCCCGGACCTCGTCGTGCCGCAGCTCCGTCCAGTGGCAGTTGGCCAGGGAGGTGACGGTGGCCAGCACGCGGTGGTCCCAGCCGAGCAGGTGACCGCAGCCCTGGCGGGCCCCGCCGCCGTGGGTGGCGACCACCACGGTGCCACCGGGCGCGGCGTCCGCGGCGGCCTGGAAACCGGCGCCGACCCGCTTGCCGAGGTCGTCGAGGCTCTCCACCCCGGCACCCGGGTCGGGGTCACCGGCCCGCCAGCGGGCGTACTCGGCGGGGAACCGCTCGGTCACCTCGTCGAGCAGCAGGCCCTGCCACTGCCCGAAGTACCGTTCCCGCAGTCGCGGGTCGGTGCGGACCGGCAGCCCGGTGAGCGCGGCCAGCGCGGCGGCGGTGTCCGCGGCCCGGCTCAGGTCACTGGCGACGATGGCGTCCGGACGGAGGGCGGCGAGCAACGGCGCGGCGGCCAGTGCCTGCTCACGACCCCGCTCGTTGAGCGGCACGTCGGTCTGCCCCTGCACCCGCCGGGCGTTGTTCCAGTCGGTGTTGCCGTGCCGCCAGACGATCAGTCGGGTCATTCGGCGGTGGCCGCGGAACCGGCGGTGGCGTCGGCCTCGACCAGGTCCCGGTCGACGAACGGGATGGTCGGGCAGTCCTTCCAGAGCCGGTCGAGGGCGTAGAATTCGCGCTCCTCGGTGTGCTGGACGTGGACCACGATGTCGACGTAGTCGAGCAGCACCCAGCGTCCGCCCCGCTCGCCCTCCCGCCGGACCGGCTTCGCCTTCTCCGGCAGCTCCAGCAGCCGCTCCTCGATCGCGTCCACGATGGCGAGCACCTGACGCTCGTTCGGGGCGGAGGCGACCAGGAAGGCATCGGTGATGGCGAGCTGGTCGCCCACGTCGATGATGACGATGTCCTGCGCCTTCTTGTCGGCTGCGGCCTGGGCGGCCGCGGTCGCCAGCTCGTGGGCGCGGTCGGAAACTGTCACCGTTCTCCTTCGATCAACCGTGCGATTCTCCTAGCGTCTCACACACGGCCGGGGAGTGACGCGTCAGTTCTGGTCGACTACCGGGCATGTCGGGATGAACCAGACGCCGGCCGGTCCTGGTAGAGCCCCCGCTTGGCGATGTACTGCACCACACCGTCCGGAACCAGGTACCAGACCGGCTCGCCACGGGCGACCCGGGCCCGGCAGTCGGTCGACGAGATCGCCATGGCCGGCACCTGCACCAGGCTCACCGTGTCGGCGGGCACGTGCGCGTCGGAGAGTTCGAACCCCGGCCGGGTCACCCCGATGAAGTGGGCCAGCTCGAAGATCTCGTCCAGATCCTTCCAGGAGAGGATCCGCTCCAGCGCGTCCGCCCCGGTGATGAAGTAGAGCTGCACCTTCGGGCCGTACTCGGCGTGCAGGTCGCGCAGCGTGTCGACGGTGTAGGTGGGGCCACCCCGGTCGATGTCGACCCGACTGACCTGGAAACGCGGGTTGGAGGCGGTGGCGACCACCGTCATCAGGTAGCGGTCCTCGGCCGGGCTGACCGGCTCGTCGGCCTTCTGCCACGGCTGCCCGGTGGGAACGAAGACCACCTCGTCCAGCCCGAACCGGTCGGCGACCTCGCTGGCCGCCACGAGGTGGCCGTGGTGGATCGGGTCGAAGGTGCCACCCATGATCCCGATCCGCCGGATGTCTTCCTCCATCCGGAGATCGTATGCCCGGCGGGAGGCGGTCGACCTGCCCTGCTCCACGGGTGCGGCAGCGGTCACAGCGACCGCCGCCGCTCACCCCAGGTCGGCCGGGTCGGTGTTCGCGCCGCACAGCACCACGGCGACCCGCTCCCCCGGCTCCGGTCGGTAGACGTCGGCGGTCAGCGCCGCCAGGGCCGCCGCCGCACCGTGCTCCACCACCAGCCGGTACCGGTCCCACAGCCACCGACGCGCGGCCACCAGGTCGTCGTCGCCGACCAGCAGGGACCGGACGCCGCAGCCGACCGCCACGTCGAAGGCGATCCGGCCGAGCCGGCGCGCGCCGAGCGAGTCGGCGGCCACCCCGGACACCGTGACGTCCGTCGGTCCTCCCGCTGCCAGGGCGGCATGCAGGGTGGGCGCGCCGACCGGCTCCACCCCGACCACCCGGGCCAGCCCGTCGAGGGCGGCGGCCACGCCGGCCATCAGGCCACCGCCGCCCACGGCCACCAGCACGGTGTCCACCCCACCGGTCTGCTCCCACAGCTCCACCCCGAGCGTGCCGGCCCCGGCCACCATGGCCGGCTGGTCGTACGCGTGGCAGAACGCCGCCCCCGTCTCGTCGGCGCGTACGGTGGCGGCCTCGTACGCCTCGGCGTACTCCCGGCCGACCTGCACCACGGTGGCGCCGAGGGCGTGCAGCCGGCGGACCTTCGCCGGTGCGGAGATGGTCGGCACGAAGATCTCCGCCGGGACCCCGAGCCGGGCGGCGGCGTAGGCCACCGCGACCCCGGCGTTGCCCCCGGACGCGGTGACCACCCCGGCGGCGGTCAGTTCCCCGGTCTCGGCGGCCGACCGGATCCGGTTGACCGCGCCCCGGGCCTTGAAGGTGCCGGTCTGCTGGAGCTGTTCGAGCTTGAACCAGAGCGCGCCACCACCGGCCGGCGGGTCGGCGGCCGACACCGGCGTCCGGCGGACGTGCCCGGCGATCCGGGCCACGGCGGCGTCCACGTCGACGCGGGTGACGGCGGTGTCCCTGCCGTCGGCGGTACCGGCGGAGGTCACGCCGCCACCGCGCGGGCGGTCCGGGCGACCAGGGCCCGCCGCAGGTCGTCGTCGGCGTCGGTGACCACCCGGCGCAGACCGGGGGTGAGGTCCTCCCGGGCCAGCAGCGCCGCGGCCATTTCCCGGGTCGAGGCTGCCACGGCGTACCGGGGGTAGGCCAGCTTCGCGACCTGCTCGGCCACCCACGCGGTACGCAGCGTCGCCGCCGCCGGCATCTCGGCGAAGTACCGCGCCACGTACGGCCCGGTCACCTCGGCCTGTTCGGGCTGCCAGAAGCCCCCGGCAGCCGCCTCGACCAGCCGGTTCGACAGTCCGGTGTCCCGGGTGACGATCTCCCAGGCCCGGCGCTTGGCGTCCGGGTCGGGCAGCGCCGCCCGGCACCGGGCCGCCTCCACCGCGCCGGTCGCGCTCGGATCGGCGGTCGCCTCGGCGGCGATCTCCGCCTCGCCGGCCGCACCGAGCACCACCAGCCGACGCAGCAGCGACCAGCGCAGGTCGGCGTCGACGGTCAGCCCCTCGGGCACTCCGGTGCCGGCCAGCCAGCCGCCGAGCAGTGCGGTGTCGGTGTCGGCCGCGATCAGCCCCTGGGCCGCGGCGAGCTGAAGCGACCCGCCGGCCGGCGCGGCGGCCAGCAGTCGTCGGCAGGCTCCGGCCACCTCGGCCAGCGCCGCGTCCCGCGCCCCCGGTTCGAGGTAGCGGTCGATCAGCGGGCGGCTCAGGGCGAGCACGTCCTCGGCGATGATCACCTCGGTCTCGGCGGGGAGCGCCGCCGCGATCAGCGCCACCACGTCGGTCACCGGCCGCTCCCCGTCGGTCGCCGCGTGCAGCGCCTCGCCCCAGAGCAGCGCGCGGGCCAGCGGGTCGGCCAGGCCCGGCAGCACCAGCGGTACGGCGTCCGCCGAGGCCGGGTCGAGGCGTACCTTGGCGAAGGTCAGGTCACCGTCGTTGGGCAGCAGCAGCCGGGCCGCCGGCCGACCGGCCAGCTCGGGTAGGACGGTACGGCCGCCGTCGGTGTCCGGGTCGAGGTCGACCTCCCGTCGCTCCACCGTCCCGTCGACCGAGTAGAACCCGACCGCGATCCGGTGCGGACGCAGCACCGGGTGGGTCTCCGGGGCGGTCTGCGAGATGGCCACCTCGGTGTACCGGCCGTCGGCGTCCAGGCCCACCTCGGCCCGCAGGGTGTTCACCTGCGGCCGGCGCAGCCAGCGCTCCGCCCAGCCGCCGAGGTCCCGCCCACTGGCGGCGCTCAGGCTGGCCAGCAGGTCGGCGAGGGTGGCGTTGCCGAACCGGTGCGCGGCGAAGTGCGCGTTCAGGCCGGCGAGGAACGCCTCGTCGCCGAGCCAGGCGACGAGCTGCCGCAGCACGCTGGCGCCCTTGGCGTACGAGATGCCGTCGAAGTTGAGCAGGCCCTCGGCGGCGTCGGTGACCTCCTCGGGGGCGACCGGGTGGGTCGAGGGGCGCTGGTCGGCGGCGTACCCCCAGGCCTTGCGCCGCAGCGCGAAGGTCGTCCACGCCTGGTCGAAGCGGGTGGCCTCGGCGGTCACCCGGACACCGAGGTACTCGGCGAAGGACTCGTTCAGCCACAGGTCGTCCCACCAGCGCATGGTGACCAGGTCACCGAACCACATGTGCGCCATCTCGTGGGCGATCGTGGTGGCGCGCAGCTCGCGCTGCGAGTCGGTCACCGCCGACCGGAAGACGTAGTCGTCGCGGATGGTGACCAGGCCCGGGTTCTCCATGGCACCGGCGTTGAACTCCGGCACGAACGCCTGGTCGTACTTCTCGAACGGGTAGCGCTCGGCGAAGAGCTGGTGGAAACGGTCGAGGCACTGCCGGGTGACGGTGAAGATCTCCTGGGCGTCGGCGTCGAGGTGCGCGGCGAGGGAACGCCGGCAGTACAGGCCGAGCGGGATGCCGTCGTGCTCGGTCCGCCGGACGTGGTACGGCCCGGCGATCAGGCTGAAGAAGTACGTGGCCAGCGGCGCGGTCGGGGCGAACTCCCAGCGTCCGGGGCGGGGCGTGGCGGCGAGCGGCCCGTTGGCGGCGACCGTCCACTCCGGTGGGGCGGTGACGGAGAGGGTCACCGGGGCCTTCAGGTCGGGCTGGTCGAAGGCGGCGAAGATGCGCTGCACGTCGTCCAGGAAGGACATCGCGTAGAGGTAGGTCTCGCCGTCGACCGGGTCGACGAACCGGTGCATGCCCTCACCGGTGTTCGAGTACGCCATCTCCGCCTCGACGGTCAGCGTGTTCATCGTGGCCAGCCCGGTCAGCGGCAGGCGGTCGTCGACCAGCAGACCCGGGTCGAGGGCTCGGTCGTTGAGGCGGACCCCGACCAGCTGGGCGGGTTTGACCTCGACGAAGGTCTCCGCTCCGGGGGTGGCCCGGAAGGTGATGGTGACGTGGGAGTGGAAGCGGTCACCGTCGCCGGTCAGGTCAAGGTCCACCTGGTAGGACTCGACGGTAATCGACGCGCCACGCGCAGTCGCCTCTACACGGCTCAGGCTCGGCATCCGCTTATCCTGCCCGATGAGGGAACCGACAGCGTTCCCATTACTCCCGGCACTGGAGGAAGCAACAATGGGTCAGCACCCCAAGGGCGATTTCGACCTGTCGCGGGCCGTCTGGCAGCGCGCCGAGGGGGACACCTCCGACAGCGCGGTCGAGGTCGCCTTCGTCGACGACCTGATCGGCATGCGCAACTCGGCCGAGCCGGACGGCCCGGTCCTGGTCTTCACCCAGGCCGAGTGGGACGCCTTCGTCGCCGGCGCGCAGGACGGCGAGTTCGACCTGGACTGAGACCTGCCCCCGCGATCGGGCGCTCGACGGCGGGCGACGTGGGATCCGACGGGAACCCACGTCGGCCCGGTCCGGCCCCGGTCACCCGTCACCGTCGCCCCACCCGAGCCCGCCGAGGCCGGGACCGTGGTGGAAGCCGGGATGACCGACCACGTCGGCGCAGCGCTCCCCGTCCGGGCCGATCGCCCCGCAGAACAGCGGCTCCGCCCGGTGCCAGGCGTTGGCCGGCGAGCAGGCCGCACCACCGAGCGCCATCTCGGGACGGAGCAGGCTGAGCGCCTCGGCGTACTCCACCGCCCGTTCACGCGCCTCGGTCAGGTGCGCCGCCTCGAAGGCGAGATGCGCGGTGTAGAGCCGGGGTGGCACCGGGAGCCGCCGACCGTCACGCCGCCGGTCCACCCGCCACCGGGGTGACCTGTTGTCCTTCATGCCGCTCCCTCCCGTCACCGGCGCTCGGCGTCGGTCCGCGCCACGCTCCGACACCCGCGTCGGATCGCGCCGCCGGTCTGCCCAGCCAAGCAGGATCCGGCCCCACGGGGAGGAGCCAGCGGACGTGGCCGGAGCTGGCCCACACCCCGCAAGCCGCTGGCCCACACCCCGAGGGGCCGGACCACCGTGGAGCCGTGCGGAGCTGTGCCGGACGGTCAGGCCTGCGGGTGCAGCACGGTACGCAGGCAGGCCTCCTGCTTCTTCTCGAAGATCTCGTAACCGCGCACCCCGTCGGCCAGCGGCATCGGATGGGTGGCCAGGTAGCCGGGGTCCATCTCACCGGCGGCGATCCGGTCCAGCAGCATGGGGATGTAACGCTGGGCGTGCATCTGCCCCATCCGCAGCACCAGCGCCTTGTTCATCGCCGCGCCGAGCGGGAACTTGTCCACGAACCCGCCGTAGACGCCGACGATGCTCACCGTGCCGCCCTTGCGGCAGGCCATGATCGCCTGCCGGACCGGGACCGGCCGGTCGGTCTGCAACCGGGCCGTCTGCTTCGCCTTGTCGTACGCGTATCCCGGGCCGACGTCGTGGGCCTCCATGCCGACCGCCTCGATGCAGGCGTCCGGTCCACGGCCGGCGGTCATCTCCCGCAGCGCCTCCAGCACGTCCGTCTCGGCGTAGTTGACCGTCTCCACACCGAGCCGGTCCGCGGCGGTGGCGAGCCGCTCCGGCAGCCGGTCGACCATGATGACCCGCTCGGCCCCGAGCAGCTGCGCGGCGCGGGCGGCCATCTGCCCGACCCCGCCGGCACCCCAGACGGCGACCACCTCACCCCCGGTGAGGTGACAGAAGTCGGCGGCCATCCAGCCGGTCGGCATCGCGTCGGAGGCGAAGACCACCGAGTCGTCCGGCACCCCGTCCGGGACCTTGAACGCGCCGATGTCGCCGAACGGGACCCGCACGTACTCGGCGTGGCTGCCGGAGTAGCCGCCGGCCGCGTGCGAGTACCCGATGATGCCCGCCGGGGAGTGCCCCCAGAGCTTCTCGGTGAAGACCGGCTGCGGGTTCGAGTTGTCGCAGAGCGAGTACTGCTCGGTACGGCAGTACCAGCAGCCGCCGCAGGCGACCACGGAGCCGACCACCACCCGGTCGCCGACGCGGAGCCGCCGGACGTCGGGGCCGGTCTCCACCACCTCGCCCATGAACTCGTGGCCCAGGACGTCGCCCTCCCGCATCGCCGGGAGGTAGCCGTTGATCAGGTGCAGGTCGGAGCCGCAGACGCTGCTGGCCCGGACCTTGACGACGATGTCCCCGGCCGAACGGATCCGCGGCTCCGGCACGTCGCGTACGGCCAGCTTGCCGACGCCCTCCCAGCAGAGTGCCTTCACGGCCGTCCTCCCGCCGTCAGCCTGTCGCGGACCACGTCGGTCACCCGCTCCTGCGCCGGGGTCCGCCCCGACGGGTCGCGGTACGTGTCGATGACCTGGCCGCACTCGATCAGCGCCTTGATCCGGCGCAGGGTGGTCCGCAGCCCCAGGTCCGGATCGTTCCCCCGGGCCAGTCCCAGCGCCCGACGCAGCGGGCCGCCGGAGCGGTACCACAGCTCGGCCCGGATCTCGGTGCCCCGGCCGCCGGGAGCGGGAACCAGGTCGACGTGCCCCTCCTGCGGCACCCGGCCGTCGGTGACCTCCCAGGACAGCCGTCCCGGCCCGTCCACGGTCACGTCCGCCCGCCACTCGGTCCCGCCCTCGCCGGAGGGGTCGCGGGCCACGCACCGCCACCGGCTCGGGCCGACCTGCTCCAGGGTCGCCCACTCGCCGAGGGCCCGGTCGAGCCGTTCCCGGTCGGTCCAGAAGCCCACGACGGCCTCGACCGGCCGGTCCACCGTGACTCCCCGGCGCACCACGTACCAACCGTTGGCCGTGTCCGGTTGCCGCCGGCGCCGCCGGGCGGCCACCGTGCGCCCGACGCCGACCGCCCCGCCGGTGGCGACGACGGCGCCGAGCAGCGTCCACCTCGTCCTGTTGCTGGTCATCACGTCTCCTCCAACCGGGCGTCCAGGGATGGATCGTCCGTATCCCCGCGCTACCCGGTCAGGTGGCGTCGAAACGGCCCCGGTCCCCGTCGGCGACGCAGGTTTGGTGACCGGGATTGCGGGCACCTGCCCGGGGCAACCGCCCGCCGCCGTCCGGGGACCGTCCGGACGCGCCGCCGCCCCGGCACCCGACCGGCCGTCACCGTCACCGTCACCGTCACCGTCACCGTCACCGTCACCGTCACCGTCACCGGGGAGCACCGTTGTCCTTCGACGCCAGCGAGTACGGTCGGCGCGTCGCGGACGTCTACGACGAGGCGTACGCCCATCTCACCGCCGACGACGCGGTGGACCGGCTGGTCGGGCTCGCCGAGGGCGGCCCGGTCTGCGAGTTCGGCATCGGCACCGGGCGGCTCGCGCTCCCCCTGGTGCAGCGGGGGCTGAGCGTGGCGGGTGTCGAGGGATCCCCGGCGATGGTCGCCGGCCTGCGCGCCAAGCCCGGCGGCGACCGGATCACGGTGACCGTCGGGGACTTCTCCTCCGTCCGGGCGCCGGGTGAGTTCGCGCTGGTGCTGCTCGCCTTCAACACGATCTTCGCGCTGCCCGACCAGGCCGCCCAGGTCGCCTGCTTCCGCAACGCCGCCGCGCACCTGCGCCCCGGCGGACGGTTCGTGGTCGAGACCTGGGTGCCCGACCCGGGCGCGTTCCGGGCCGGCACGGCCCTGCGGCCGGTCCGGGTGGCCGAGGACGAAGTGCTGCTGGAGGCGGCCGTGCTGCACCCGGCGGAACAACGGATGACCACGACCAAGCTGCGGATCACCGGCTCCGGCGTCCGCCTGCTGCCGGCCAACCACCGCTACGCCTGGCCGGCGGAACTGGACCTGATGGCCCAACTGGCCGGCCTGCGCCGGGAGCACCGCTGGGCGGACTGGACCGGCCGGCCGTTCACCGACGAGAGCCGCCAGCACGTCTCGGTCTACCGGCGGGAGGAGTCGTGAGCACCCCGCTCCGTCCGGTGCCCCGCACCGCCTCGTCGACCACCGCCACCGTCCGGCTGGCCCTGTCGTACGTGCTGCCGCTGCGCTGGTCCGACGACGTCGGGCTGGGCGAACTCACCGGGTATCTGCGGCAGCTCGCCACGCGGGTCGAGGTGACCGTCGTCGACGGTTCCCCGCCGGAGGTCTTCGCCCGGCACGCCGCCGTCTGGCGCGGCCTGGTGCGGCACGTCCCGCCCGATCCGGCGCTGCGCGGCGCGAACGGGAAGGTGACCGGGGTGCTCACCGGCGTGCGCCTGGCCGGGCACGAGCACGTGGTGATCGCCGACGACGACGTCCGCTACGACGAGGCGGGACTGCGCGCCGTGCACCGGCTGCTGGGCCGGGCGGACCTGGTCCGTCCGCAGAACTACTTCGACCCGATGCCCTGGCACGCGTACTGGGACACCGGTCGGATCCTGCTCAACCGGTCGCTCGGCGCGGACTACCCGGGCACCCTGGCGGTGCGGCGGAGCACCTTCCTCGCCATGGGCGGCTACGACCCGGACGTCCTCTTCGAGAACCTGGAGCTGATCCGCACCGTGCGGGCGTACGGCGGCACCGAGGCGGCACCGGCCGACCTCTACGTCCGCCGGCTGCCCCCGGCCGCCCGGCACTTCCTCGGGCAACGGGTGCGGCAGGCGTACGACGACCTGGCCCAGCCGGTGCGGCTGGCGGTCTTCCTCGCGGTGCTGCCGGCCCTCGGCGCGGCCGTCGTCGCGCGTCGCCCCGGCCCGGTCCTCGGCGCGGTGGCGGCCACGGTGGCGCTGGCCGAGGCGGGACGCCGTCGGGCCGGCGGCACCCGGGTCTTCCCGGCGGGAGCCGCTCTGACCGCCCCGCTCTGGGTGCTCGAACGGGCCACCTGCTCCTGGCTGGCGCTGGGGCAGCGGGTGCTCTTCGGTGGCGTCCGCTACGCCGGCACCCGGATCCGTCACGCCGCCCACTCCCCCCGCACCCTCCGTTCCCCCCGACGCCCCTGAGCGGGTGCACACAGCGGCTCGCGGCCACCTCCGGCAGTTGGTGCCGGGGATGGCCGCGAGCCGCCGCGTACGGGTCCGGACGGCTGGTCAGTGCCGGACCTGTTCGCGCGCGTGCTGCGCCTGGTCCCGTACGTCGTGAGCGGCGGACCGGGAGTCGTCCTTCACCGTCTGCACGGCCTCCTGGGCGGTCGACTTCACCGACTCGGTGGCGTGCTGCGCCGGCTCGCGGAGCTGCTCCTTCATCTCGCTGGCGACCTCACCCAGCTTCTCGGTGACCACGTGCGAGTGCTCGCGCGCCTTCTCCTTCACCTGGGTGGCGGCCCGCTGCTCCCGGTCGGTGGCGGGCAGCAGGGACGAGGCCAGCCAGCCCACCCCGAAGGCGATCAGGCCGGCGGCGAGCGGGTTCCCCTGGGACTTGCGGCGCAGGGTCTGCGGGGCCCGGTGTGCCGCGTCGCCCACCGACGAGGCGGCCGACTGGGCCGCGTGGCCGACGTTGGACGCCGCCGAGGAGGCACGGTCGGTGACCGAGTGGGCGGCGTGCCCGCCGGCGTGGCCGAGGTCCGACGCGGTTCCCATCACCTTGTCCCTCACATTCTGCAGGGCGTTACGTGCCTGCTGCTTGCGGTCGTCGACGATGCGGCTCGGGCTGACCTTGTACGCCAGGGCGTCCACATCGGAGCTCAGGTTGTTCCGGGTGGCTTCGATCTCACGGCGGATCTGGTCGGGGTCGGTGCTCATCGGGTGACTCCCTCCGGGTGGGGCTTCAACGCGTCCGGGATCCGGTGCACGGTGTCGTTGGTGCGCTTCAGACCCCGTACGCGCTCGGCGTTCTTCTTGCCCATCGAGTAGAGGACGGCGGCGACCACGCCCCAGAGGACGGCGACGATCAGTGCCGCCCAGCCGGCGTCCATCACGTTCGACAGTCCGGCCCAGAGGGCGATCGAGAGGAACAGCGCCACCATGTAGCCGCCGAAGCCGGCTCCGCCGAAGAGTCCGGCGGCCTTGCCGGCCTTCTTCCCCTCCTCGCGGATCTCGGCCTTGGCCAGTTCCACCTCCTGCCGCATCAGCGTGGAGAGGTCGGCGGTGACCTGCCGCATGAGGTCGCCGACCGAACGGTTGGTGACCTCCTCGGCGGTGTGCGGGTGGGCTTGCCCGTTCAGGTTCGTCGTGGGCTGGTAGGTGGGGTCGTACCCCTGGGTCGGCATGCTCACGCCGCCGTCTCCTTTCCGTGCGCGCCGGTCCGCGCCCGGTCGGGGGCGTGCCGGCTGGTCAGCGGGTTCACGGGCGGGTGACGCCGCTCGACGGGACGCCCGGCAGCGGGTCGGTCTGGTCGACCGGCGGCAACGGACGGCCGGTGCCGGTCGGCGGCAACGGCTCGACGTAGCCGGTCGACGGCGTCGGGTCGACATACCCGGTCGACGGCGTCGGGTCGGCGTAGCCACCCGGACGCGGGGGCTGGGTGTACCCACCGGCCAGCGGGTCGGCGTAACCCGGGTCGGGCACCGCGTACGCGCTGGGCGGGATCACCGCGGTCCGGTCCGGGTCCGTGACCGGCTGGTAGGCGCGGTGGCCGTTCGTCGTCTGCCCGTCGTCGGTGGCGGCGATGTTCTTGGTCAGCCGGCCGGCGAGGACGCCGAGCAGGGCCGCGCCCACCAGGAAGGTGCCGGGGTTACGGCGGGCGTAGTCGCGGACCTCGTGGAGCAGGTCGCCCGGCTGGCGCTCCTCCAGCCAACCGGCGACACCGTGCACCCGCTCGGCGGCCTGGTGGGCCAGTTCGGTCACCGGACCGGCCTGCCCGCCCTGCTGCGCCATCGCGCGCATCTCGTCGGCCAGCGAGCGCAGGCCGTTCGCCGCGCGTCGCTGCTGGTCGCCAGCCTGGCTGGCGAGTTGGGTGCGGGCCTCGCCGTAGACGTTGCGAGCCTGCCGGGTGGCCTCACCGACGACTTCCCGACCCTGCTCCTTGGCGGTCTGCGCGACCGCGCCGCCCGCCTGGGCGGCCTCCGCGCCAACCTGCTTGGCCTGCTCACGGACGCCGCTGTCCGAGTTCGACGTACCGTTGTGCGACTCGTAGGTGGCACTGTGCGATCCGTACGTGCCGTTGTGCGGCTCGTAGCCGTAGCCGGTGCTGTGGTTCGAGGACGTGGTTGCCGGATCGTAGGTCATGGTCTGCCTTCCGTCCGCTAGAAACTCGTCGCGGTTCTACTGGGGGGATGTCGCCGACACTTTCGCCGGCTGCCTATTGACCTACCCCCGGTTGACGGGTCCATGCCGGTCTTCTTTGCCGATTCGCCACGGCGGCGCGCCCGATCAGGAACAATGCCGGCCGGCGCGCTGAGCCGGCTCGGCGGACGAGGTGGGCACGCTGATCCGGCCCGGCCCGGCGGACAGCAGGCACCAGGCAGCAGGCACCAGGCACCAGGCACCAGGCACCAGGCAGCGAACGGGCCGGCAGGCGGCAAGCGGGCGGGCAGGCAGACGGCAAGCGGCAGGCGGACGCAGGCAGGCGATGCGGCCCCGGGCAGGTACCACCGGGGCCGGCCGCTCCGCTGGTGACAGGTCAGGCGGCCAGCGGAAGCCGCTTGGCGAAGCAGACGCTGTACGGGTTGCCGACGTACTCCCCGTACACGGGAATCGGGGCGTACCCGCAGGAGGTGTAGAGCGCGATCGCCGCCGGCAGGTAACGGCCGGTCTCCAGGCAGAGGGTGTGGTGCCCCGCCTGGAAGGCCAACTCCTCCAGGGCGGCCAGCAACTGCCGGCCGATGCCCCGCCCCCGGAACGCCGGGCGGACGTACATCCGTTTGATCTCGCCGGTGCCGCTGTCCAGGGCCTGGACCCCGCCGCAGGCCACCGCCCGCCCGTTGACCACGACCGCCAGGTAGCGAATGTCCTCCCGGGTCAGGGTGGCCTGGCCGTCCAGCCCTCCGTCGGCCTCCCGCAACTCGCGCTGCTGCGCCGTGACCAGGGTGGCGATCTCGGGGTCGCCGGCAGGACGCGTCTCGATCAGCATCCCGCCACGGTAGGACGGCCGGATTTCCCGCAGGTTTCCGGCGGTGGACCCGGTCACGGAGCGCAGCCGGCTATTCGGCGTCGTCGCCCGCGTCGTCCTCGGCGTCGTCGTCGACCTCGTCCCCGGCCACGATCTCGTCCCCCGGACGCTGCCGGCGGGCCTTGCGCGCGGCGAGCCGGTCGGCCGCCGAGGCCCGGTTCGACTTGTCCTCCAGGCGCACGTCGGTGCCCCGGTTGCCGGGGACGAACTCGACACCGGCGTAGAGGGTCGGCTGCCAGTCGAACTCGCGTTCCCCGATCCGCACCAGGTCACCGGGCTGGGCCCCGGCCTTGGCCAGCTTCTCCTCGACGCCGAGCCGGGCCAGCCGGTCCGCGAGGAAGCCGACCGCCTCGTCGTTGTCGAAGTTCGTCTGCCGCACCCAGCGTTCCGGGCGCGTACCGCGCACCACATAGGAGCCGTCGGGCTGGGCCTCGATGGTGAAACCGGCGTCGTCGACCGCCTTCGGGCGGATCACGATCCGGGTGGGCTCGGCCGGCGGTGCGGCCTGCCGGGACTGTTCCACCAGCTCCGACATCGCGTAGATCAGCTCGCGCAGCCCCTCGCGGGTGGCCGCGGAGACCTCGAAGACCCGGTAGCCACGTTCCTCCAGGTCCGGCCGGACGATCTCGGCGAGGTCCCGCCCGTCCGGCACGTCGATCTTGTTCAGCGCGACCAGCCGGGGCCGGTCGGCCAGCCCGCCGTACTCGGCCAGTTCCGCCTCGATGGTGTCGATGTCGGCGACCGGATCCCGCCCGGGCTCCAGGGTGGCGGTGTCGACCACGTGCACCAGCACGGCGCAGCGCTCGACGTGCCGGAGGAACTCCAGTCCGAGCCCCTTGCCGGTGGCCGCACCGGGGATCAGCCCCGGCACGTCGGCGACGGTGAAGGTGCTCTCGCCGGCCTGGACGACGCCGAGGTTGGGCACCAGGGTGGTGAACGGATAGTCGGCGATCTTGGGCTTGGCGGCGGAGATCACCGAGATCAGCGACGACTTGCCGGCCGAGGGGAAGCCGACCAGACCCACGTCGGCGACACTCTTCAACTCCAGGACGACGTCGAGTTCGTCACCGGGCTCACCCAGTTCGGCGAAGCCGGGGGCCTTGCGCTTGGCGTTGGCCAGCGAGGCGTTCCCCCGGCCGCCCCGGCCGCCCCGGGCCGCCTCGAAGGTGGTGCCCGCGCCGACCAGGTCGGCGAGCACGGTGCCGTCGGGAGTCTGCACCACGGTGCCGTTGGGGACCTTGAGCACCAGGTCGCGGCCGTTGGCCCCGTCCCGGTTCGAGCCCGCGCCGCCCTTGCCGTTGTCGGCCTTGACGTGCGGACGGAAGTGGAAGTCGAGCAGGGTGTGCACCTGCGGGTCGACGACCAGCGAGACACTGCCGCCGTGTCCGCCGTTGCCGCCGTCGGGGCCGCCGAAGGGCTTGAACTTCTCCCGGTGGATCGAGACACAGCCGTGTCCACCGTCGCCGGCCCTCAGGTGCAGGACGACCCGGTCCACGAACATCGTCACGTCGTCAATCCTCTCCGCGAGGCTCTGTCCCCCGCACGGAAACGCCCCGGCGCAACGCCGGGACGTGAAAAAGACGAAGCGGGCCGGGACACCAGGTCCCCGGCCCGCTTCGTCGGAAGACTACTGCCCCGCCGGTACGATGCTGACGGTCTTGCGACCGCGCCTGGTACCGAACTGGACCGCACCGGCCGCCAGCGCGAAGAGCGTGTCGTCTCCGCCACGGCCGACCAGGTCACCGGGGTGGAACTTGGTGCCACGCTGCCGGACGATGATCTCGCCGGCGCTGACGACCTGACCACCGAAGCGCTTCACGCCGAGCCGCTGGGCCGCGGAGTCGCGACCGTTACGCGAGCTGGACGCACCCTTTTTGTGAGCCATTGGAGGACGACCTACTTCCCGCTGGAGATGCCGGTCACCTTGACCTGGGTCAACGGCTGGCGGTGACCCTGGCGCTTGTGGTAGCCGGTCTTGTTCTTGAACTTGTGGATCCGGATCTTCGGGCCCTTGGTGTGCGCGGCGATCTCGCCGGACACCGCGACCTCGGCGAGCTTGGCCGCGTCGGTCACCAGGTCGTCACCGTCGACGAGGAGCACCGCGGTGAGCTTCACCGCGTCGCCGGGGGCACCGGCGAGCTTCTCGACCTCGATCACGTCGCCCTCGGCGACCTTGTACTGCTTGCCGCCGGTCTTGACGATCGCGTACATCGGAGGCGGACTCCCTGTCGTTGAGGCTGCTGGCGGTAGTTCCCGCGGCGGCTCACCGGGCGTCTGAGGCGCGGCGGCTCGGGCAGCGAGAACTCGGCGCACCAAAGTACGCCGCAGGCAAGCGTACGCCATGCCCGGCCCCGGCCCCAAACCGGGGGCCGCCCCGCCGTGTCCCCCGGCCGGGCCGGGGACCTGCCCCGACAGGCGACCGGACCCGGACACGCGACCGGCCCGGCACGCGACAGGGGCCCCGGCACGCGACCGGCCGGGCACGTGGCAAGGCCCCGGGCACACGACAGGACCCCGTCGCCGGCACGATCACCGGGAGCGGGGTCCTGTCGTCCCACCTACACGCGGGGTCGCCTCACGGCCGGGTACGCCGTCGCGCGCCACCCCGCCGGGACCGGCGACGACCGCCGCCCGCCTCGGCGAGTTCGTCGTCACCCTCCCCGTCGCCCAGGGCGTCCGGGTCGTCGGCGGCGGCGAGCCGGGCCGACTCGCCGCGCTGGGCGTCGGCCACCGCCGGGGCGGCCTCCGTGTCGACCTCGTACCGGGACAGGTCGTAGCCCATCGTGTCCTGGTACGTGTCGGTCGGGGTTTCGGTGACCTCGACCTCGACGGTGCTCCGCTCCGGTGTGGCCGACTTGCGCCCCCGCCGACGCGTCGACGCGCCGTTCTGCTCGGCCGGCGCCGGGGTGGCCGGGGCCGTCGCCGCGACCGCCTTGGTCTTCTCCGGCGCGCCACCGGCACGCGGCTTCTCCGGCACCGGTTCGGTGTGGATGATCAGGCCCCGGCCCTTGCAGCACTCGCAGGTCTCGCTGAACGCCTCCAGCAGCCCCGCGCCGATCCGCTTCCGGGTCATCTGCACCAGGCCGAGCGAGGTGATCTCGGTGACCTGGTGCTTGGTGCGGTCCCGGCCGAGGCACTCGGTGAGGCGGCGCAGCACCAGCTCCCGGTTCGACTCGAGCACCATGTCGATGAAGTCGATGACGACGATGCCGCCGATGTCCCGCAGCCGGAGCTGGCGGACGATCTCCTCGGCCGCCTCCAGGTTGTTGCGGGTGACGGTCTCCTCCAGGTTGCCGCCGGCACCGGTGTACTTGCCGGTGTTGACGTCCACCACGGTCATCGCCTCGGTGCGGTCGATGACCAGGTGACCGCCGGAGGGGAGGAAGACCTTCCGGTCCAGCCCCTTGAGGATCTGCTCGTCGATGCGGTACGTGGCGAAGACGTCGGCGGTGCCGGTGTGCCGGCGCAGCCGCTCGACCAGGTCCGGCGACACGTGCGACAGGTACGACTCGACCACGTCGTACGCCCCGTCGCCCTCGATCACCAGCTCGCGGAAGTCCTCGTTGAACAGGTCCCGCACCACCCGGATGACCAGGTCGGGCTCCTCGTAGAGCAGCACCGGGGCGCCGCCCTCCGCCGCCTTGGCCCGGATGTCCTCCCACTGCGCCTGGAGCCGCTTGACGTCCCGGGCGAGTTCGTCCTCGCTGGCCCCCTCGGCGGCGGTTCGGACGATCACGCCCGCGCCGTCCGGTACCAGCTTCTTCAGCACGTCCCGCAGCCGCTTGCGCTCGGTGTCCGGCAGCTTCCGGCTGATGCCGGAGGCGTTGCCGTTCGGCACATAGACCAGGTGCCGGCCGGAGAGCGCGATGTGGCTGGTCAGCCGGGCGCCCTTGTGGCCGATCGGGTCCTTGGTGACCTGCACCAGCACCGAGTCGCCGGACCTGAGCGCCTGCTCGATCGAGCGCGCCCGCCCCTCCAGGCCGGTGGTGTCCCAGTTGACCTCACCGGCGTACAGGACCGCGTTTCGGCCGCGCCCGACGTCGACGAAGGCCGCCTCCATGCTGGGCAGGACGTTCTGCACCTTGCCCAGGTAGACGTTGCCGGCCATGGTGCCGGAGGAGTTGCGGGTGACGTAGTGCTCGACCAGGACGCCGTCCTCCAGCACGCCGATCTGGGTGCGGTCACCGCGCTGGCGGACCACCATCACCCGGTCGACCGCCTCCCGACGGGCCAGGAACTCCGACTCGCTCAGGATCGGCGGTCGGGTACGCCGCTGCTCCCGGCCGTCGCGGCGGCGCTGCCGCTTCGCCTCCAGCCGGGTCGAACCGGAGACGCCCTGCACCTCGTCGACGGTCTTGCGCGGCTCACGGATCTTGACCACCGTCGGGACGCCGTCGTCCGCGGTCGACTCGACGTCACCCGCGCCACGACGACGGCGACGACGGCGACGACGGGTCAGCCCGTCGGCGCTGTCGTCCTCCTCCTCGTCGGTCTCGGCCTCGGCCTCGGCGTCGGCCTCGGCCTCCTCCTCGGCCTGCGCCGACTCCTCGGCTTCCTCGTCGTCGTCGGCCTCGTCGGCCCCGCCCCGGCCCCGACCCCGACCCCGACGGCCGCGACGGCGACGGCGCCGCCCTGCGGCGGTCTCGTCGTCCTCGTCCTCGTCCTCGGCGGTCTCGTCCTCGACCTCGGCGGTGGGCTCCTCCTCGGCTTCGACCTCGACCTCGACCGGTTCGACGTCGCGTCGACCACGGCGACGGCGGCGCGGGGTCTCGACCGCCTCCTCGGCGGCGGGCTCCTCGGCCGGCGGCGTCACCCGGACGGGCACCGCCTCGGGCTCCGGGGCCATGAAGAGCACCACCGGCGGGATGGCCCGGCGACGGCGGGTCGGCTTCTCCGCCACGGGCTCGGCCGGCGGTTCGGCCGGGGCGGACACCGCCACCCCCGGCGGGACCTCACCGGACCGGTTCTCCGCACCGCTGGACGTCGGGACGGCCGTGTCGACGTCCTCCTCGGCGACATCCGCCGCCGGCTCCGCGTCCGTCCGCGCGGCCACGGCCGGCACGCTCTCCGCGACCGGCTGGTTCACCACCGGCGGCACGTCCTCCGCCGTCGGGGCGGCGGCCGGCTCGGCCGGCAGCGGGGGGACGACCTCGGTGGCCGGGCTCTCGGCCGCCTTCCGGCGCCGCGTCCGGGTCACCTTGACCGGCGGTACGACCTCCGCGCCGGCATCCGTCACCTCGGTGGCGACGACCGGCTCCTCGGCAGCCTTCGGGCTGGTCGCCTTGCGGCGGCGACGGGTGGTCTTCGGGGCCGCTTCCAGGTCACCGGCGACCGGGGCGAGCACCTCGGCCTGGGGTGCCTCGGGGCTGGTCGAGGCGGTGCCGGCGGCCGCGTCGACGGGTGCCTCGGTCTGTTCCGGCTGGTTGAGCGGCGCGGCCCGGCGCCGGGTGGTCCGCCGTCGCGTCGGCGCGACGGCGGGGGTCTCGGTGGTCTCGGCGGTCTCACCGGCCGGCTGTGTGCCGGTCCGCTCGCCGCCCTCGGGCTCGTTCTCGAGCATGGACGTTCTCCAGTTCTGGCTGCCCCGGGCGCGGGTGAGCGCTGCCACGCAGGGTTGCCGCAAATGTTTTCCGCGGGCACGCGAGGTGCACGCCCGTCGAAGTCTGCCTGCCTGAGAACCGACCGGATGTCCGGTCAGCGCTCAACGATGGTTGCCCTGTCGCGGTCCGCCTCCAACGGATCCACGATCGCGCCCTGCGCGGTCAACGTGCCCTGCGCCAGCCGGGTCACCCGTGGCGACACCGGCGGCTCCAGGTCGGCCACCACGCGAAGGCCGGAAAGGACGTCATCGGGTCGAACGGAGGGGGTGACCTGCCGGACGACCAGTTCGAGTATCGCACACGGTACGCCGGTGACCTCGGAAGGCGTCTCCACCGGCTCCCGGACCCCGATCCGGAGCACGGCGGCGCGGGCGTCGAACGTGCGCCGTCCCTGCTTCGTCATCCGCTCGACCAGCACCTCGCCGGCGGCGGTGAAGGCGTCCACGGCCCGGCCCAGCGTGACCGGGTCGACACCGGGCAGCTCGATCCACCAGTGGGACGCCTCGATCCGGTCGGCGAGGCTCCCGCCGTCGGCCACCACCGCGTCGAGCACGTCGAGGCCGGGCGAGAGTGCGGCGTCCAGCGCGACACGCAACTCGGCCGGGTCGACCGGGGCGCGTAGGCCGATCTCCAGGTACTCCGCCTCGCTGGCCACCCCGGTCGGGGCGGCGCTGGCGTAGGAGATCTTCGGATGCGGGGTGAAGCCCTGGGAGAAGGCGATCGGCACCCCGGCCCGCCGAAGTGCCCGTTCGAAGGCCCGAGCGAAGTCCCGGTGCGAGGTGAACCGCAGTGGTCCCCGCTTGGCGTACCGGATGCGGACGCGCTGGACGACCGGCGCCTGCCCACCCTCCGGCTGTGGTTTCTTGTTGATCGTCGTGCTCCTCGGAATGTCAGTACCCATCGATCATGGAGTCATTGTCGGCGACACGCACCGTGACGACAACTCCATGATCGCCCCCGGACCGCCCCGACGCACGACGAGCGCGCCGAGGGTCACTGCTGGGCTGCCGGGGTGGGTACCCGCAGGCCGGCACCGGTGATCGGGGTGAGCGGGAGCAGTTTCCGCCCGGTCGGGCCGATCTGGATCTCGGTGTCCATGGACGGGCAGACACCGCAGTCGAAACAGGGCGTCCACCGGCAGTCGTCCTGCTCGTACTCGCTGAGCGCGTCCTGCCAGTCCTGCCAGAGCCAGTCCTTGTCCAGGCCGGAGTCGAGGTGGTCCCAGGGCAGGACCTCCAACTCGTCGCGCTGCCGGGTGGTGTACCAGTCCAGGTCGACGCCGAACGTCGGCAGTACCTCGGCGGCGGCGTCCACCCAGCGCTGGTAGGAGAAGTGCTCGCTCCAACCGTCGAAGCGGCCACCGTTCTCCCAGACCCGGCGGATGACCGCGCCGACCCGCCGGTCCCCCCGGCTGAGCAGGCCCTCGATCAGCGACGGTTCGCCGTCGTGGTAGCGGAAGCCGATCGCCCGGCCCAGCGACCGGTCGGCGTTGATCGCCTGCTTGAGCAGCCTGAGCCGGCCGTCGATGACCTCCGGACGCTCCATCGCCGCCCACTGGAACGGGGTGTGCGGTTTGGGCACGAACCCGCCGATGGAGACCGTGCAGCGGATGTCCTTGGAACCGGTCGCCGCCCGCCCGGCCCGGATCACCTCGTGTGCCATGTCGGCGATCTCGAGGACGTCGGCGTCGGTCTCGGTGGGCAGACCGCACATGAAGTAGAGCTTCACCTGCCGCCAGCCGTTGGTGTACGCGGTCACCACGGTGCGGATCAGGTCGTCCTTGGAGACCATCTTGTTGATCACGCGCCGGATCCGCTCCGACCCGCCCTCCGGGGCGAAGGTCAGGCCGGTCCGCCGGCCGTTACGGGACAGCTCCTGGGCCAGGTCGATGTTGAACGCGTCGACCCGGGTCGACGGCAGCGAGAGCGACACGTTCGTGCCCTCGTACTGCTGGGCCAGGCCGGAGCACATGTCGCCGATCTCGGAGTGGTCGGCCGACGACAGGGAGAGCAGACCCACCTCGTGGAAGCCGGAGAACTCCAGACCCTGCTGCACCATCTGCCCGACGGTGGTGATCGAGCGCTCCCGCACCGGACGGGTGATCATGCCGGCCTGGCAGAACCGGCAGCCCCGGGTGCAACCCCGGAAGATCTCCACCGCGTACCGCTCGTGCACCGTCTCGGCGAGCGGCACCAGGGGCTTCTTCGGGTACGGCCAGGCGTCCAGGTCCATCGTCGTGCGCTTGTGCACCCGGAACGGCACGTCCGCCCGGTTGGGCACGACCCGCTGGATCCGGCCGTCGGGCAGGTAGTCCACGTCGTAGAAGCGCGGCACGTAGACGCTCTCCGTGCGGGCCAGCCGCAGCAGCAGCTCGTCCCGACCACCGGGCGAGCCCTCGGCCTTCCACTCCCGGACGATCGCGGTGATCTCCAGGACCGCCTCCTCGCCGTCGCCGAGCACGGCGGCGTCGACGAAGTCGGCGATCGGCTCCGGGTTGAACGCGGCGTGTCCACCGGCCACGATGACCGGGTCCGCGTCGGTGCGGTCGGCGGCGAGCAACGGGATGCCGGCCAGGTCGATCGCGGTGAGCAGGTTGGTGTAGCCCAGCTCGGTGGAGAACGAGACGCCGAACATGTCGAAGTCGCGCACCGAGCGGTGCGCGTCGACGGTGAACTGCGGCACGCCGTGCGTCCGCATCAGCCTCTCCAGGTCCGGCCAGACCGCGTACGTCCGCTCGGCGAGCACGTCGGGCAGCTCGTTGAGCACCTCGTAGAGGATCTGCACGCCCTGGTTGGGCAGGCCCACCTCGTACGCGTCCGGGTACATCAGCGCCCATCGGACCGCCGCGGTGTCCCAGTCCTTGACCACCGCCCCCAGCTCACCACCGACATACTGGATGGGCTTGGTCACCTGCGGCAGCAGCGGCTCCAGCCGGGGCCATACGGAGTTGGCCACGGCGGGGCGCGGCGTGGTGGACGGGACGCTCATGACGCCCAAGGGTACGCGCCCACCCACCCGGGTCCGCCGGACCGGGTGGACCGAGCCGAACGGACGACGCGGGACCGAACCGGTGACCGCGGGAAGACGCCGATGATCGACACCGTCCCGCGCCGGGACGCGGTGGGGCATCCCGGGTACGGGGGGCGCGAATGGCCCCGGTTGGCGTACCGGTACTAACCTCGCAACGGCGCGAGAGGAGATTGCCGCGATGCCGGAGCCGCAGCCGGGAGCAGAAGGACCGGCCGCCGGGAACACGCCGGCCCCGCCACCGTCCGCGACGGAGGCCCGGGACCAGGTGGTTCCCGGCGAGCCCGACCCCTCCGCCGGGTCCACCGAGCGGACGGTCGAGAACGTGCCGGACGGCTCGTCCGGTGAACCGGCGACCGAGGAGAACCCGGCCGGGCCGGACCGGACCGCGGTGGACGCCACCGGGCCGGACCGCACCACCGTGGACGGCACCGGGCCGGACCCGACCGCCCTGGACGCCGCGCGTCCGGAGACCGTCTCGCCCGCGACCGCGCCGACGCAGCGGGGGGTCGCGGCGACCGCGAAGGTCCCCGCCCCCACGGAGCGGCAGGCCGGGCCACCCGCGCCCGACCCGACCCGGATCGACCCGATCCGCACCGATCCGACCGCGCCGGAGCAACGCACCCCCGACGCCACCCGCATCGACCGGGCCGGTCCCGACCCGACGAAGCTCGATTCGGCCCCCGCCGCCCCTCCCGCGCCCCGCTGGAGCGGTTCCGCGGCGGTACCGCCGCCCAAGCCCAAGAAGCGCGGTTGGGGCCACTCCGCCGAGCCGACCCCACCGCCCGTGCCGCCACCCGCCCCGCCGGAGAGCCAGGCACCGGTCGACCCGTGGGCCGGGGCGGACACCGGAGGCTGGGACCTGAACGCGGGTTTCGAGCCGCTGCCGGCCACCCGGATGTACCCGACGCCGGCGGACTCCCCGGCCTGGACGCCGGACCCGCCGGCCCCGGCCTGGACCCCACCGCCGGTGACCCCGCAGCCACCACCGGTGGCACCGGTCTCCGGGCAGCCGGTACCCCCGCCGGTCGCGCGCCCCGTCCCGCCCCCGCAGGCGCGTCCCGTGTCACCGCCGCCGGCACGTCCCGTGTCGCCCCCGCCGGCCGCCCGGCCGGTGTCGTCACCGTCCTTCCCGCCACCGCAGCCCCGACCGGTCTCCTCGCCCCCACCGGTACCGGCCCGGCCGGTCTCCTCGCCGCCACCGGTACCGGCCCGGCCGGTCTCCCCGCCCCGGCAGCCACACCACCCGACGCCGTCCCCGGTCGGTCCACCGCCCAACTGGCAGGCGCCGCAGGGGTACGCTCCGCCGCCCCGCCGGAAGCGGCGCTGGCCGGCCCGCATGCTGATCCTGACCCTGCTCTCCATCGCCTGCTGCTGCGGTTGTCCGGCCTGGTTCGGCAAGCCGGTGTGGGAGCAGTACCCGGCCAACGCGAGCCTGCCCCCGCAGGTGGCCGACCTGCGGCTCCAGACCGACGCGCGCAGCGAAAAGGTTGCCGACGAACTGCGCGGCGAGGTGAAGACCGAGCACACGCTGGCCGAGGAGACCTTCGCCGGGGTCTACAGCACCCCGCAGGGCAAGACGGTCGTCGTCTTCGGCAGTACCGGTCTCACTTTCACTCCGGAGTCGGACGCCGAGGACGAGTTGACCCGGCTGACCCCGAAGTACAACCTCGGTACGCCGCAGGTGGTCGAGACCGACGTCCGTGGCGAGCACCAGCGCTGCGCGGTCGGCCGCGTGGACAACGTGGACGTGGTGGTCTGCACCTGGGCCGACCACGGCAGCCTCGCCAGCGGGGTCTTCACCCGGCTCTCGCTGACCGACAGCGCCGCGCTGCTCGGCACCCTGCGGGAACGGATCGTGAGCCGGGGCTGACATGACCTGGAACACGAACGACCCCTCACCTTGGGGTCACGCATAACAGTGCTGGCGGGCACAATCAGGACATGTCCCGGCGATGGCTCTTCGCCGACCAACTCGGACCGCACTTCCTCGACGACCCGCACCAGCCGGTCCTGCTGATCGAGTCCAAGGCGGTCTTCCGCCGCCGTGCCCACCACCGGCAGAAGGCGCACCTGGTTATCTCCGCGCTCCGGCACCGCGCCGCCGAACTGGGCGACCAGGCCCGGTACCTGCGCGCCGAGACCTACCGCGAGGCTCTGCGCCAGGTCCGCGAACCGGTCGAGGTGCACCACCCCACCTCCCGCCGGGCGCTGGCGCTGGTCCGCCGGCTGGACGGGGTGAGCGTGCTTCCGCCGAAGGGCTTCGTCACCAGCCTCGGCGACTTCGCCGACTGGGCGGACGCGCGCCGTGGAGCCCTGCGGCTGGAGGCGTTCTACCAGTTCGCGCGGCAGCGGCACGGGGTGCTCGTCGAGGGGGACGAACCGGTCGGCGGGCGGTGGAGCCTGGACACCGGCAACCGGCAGCCCCCGCCACGGACCATATCCCGTTTGGACGCCCCGGCGCCGCCGACGCCGACGGAGGACGACATCGACGCCGAGGTCCGGGCCGACCTGGACCGCTGGGAACGGGAGGGGATCCGGTTCGTCGGCCGGGACGGCCCGCGCCGCTTCCCGGCGACGGCGACGGAGGCCCGGGCCCGGCTCCGGCACTTCCTCGCCCACCGGCTGCCGATGTTCGGCCGGTACGAGGACGCCATGCGCAACGCCGACCCGTGGATGGCGCACAGCGTGCTCTCCTCCTCGTTCAACCTGGGACTGCTCGACCCGATGACGGCGGTACGCGGCGCGGAGCAGGCGTACCGGAGGGGCCGGGCACCGCTGCCCAGCGTGGAGGGCTTCATCCGGCAGATCCTCGGTTGGCGGGACTTCGTCTGGCACCTGTACTGGTACTTCGACCCGTCCTGGCGGCACAGCAACGAGCTGGCCGCCCGCCGCCCGGTGCCCGACTGGTTCCGGGAACTCGACGCGGACGCGGTGACCGCGCGCTGCCTCTCCGATGTGCTCGCCGGGGTACGCGACCACGGATGGGTGCACCACATCCCCCGGCTGATGGTGCTCGGCAACTACGCCCTGCAACGGGGCTGGCGCCCCGCCGAGCTGGTCGACTGGTTCCACCAGAGCTTCGTCGACGGCTACGACTGGGTGACGACCGCCAACGTGGTCGGCATGAGCCAGTACGCCGACCTGGGCCGGATGGCCACCAGGCCGTACGTTTCCGGTGGCACGCACATCAACCGGATGAGCGACTACTGCGGCGGCTGCCGGTACGACCCGAGGCAACGCCTGGGCGAGGATGCCTGCCCGTTCACCGCCGGCTACTGGGGATTCCTGGCCCGCAACCGGCACCGCATCCCGCCCAACGCACGGCTGGCCCGCACCCTGACCCAGCTGGACCGGCTCACCGACGTCGACGCCGTGGTGGCCCGGGAGGAGCGCCGCGCCATCACCCCACCCTGACCCGGCTCGACGACGGCGCGGGCGAGGGGTCAGCGGGTGGGCTGGTTGCGGGGCGGGGCGTAGCGGGGGACGTACTCCTGGCCGGTGAGCTTCTGGATCTCGGTCATCAGTTCGTCGGTCATCGCCCGCAGTGACGTGCGGTCGTCCGGACGGCCGGTGAAGTCCAGGGGCTTGCCGAACCGGACGGTGATCTTCCCCGCGCCGAGGCGGGGCATCCGCGCGCCGATCGGCTGCACCTTCTCCGTGCCGATCATGCCCACCGGCACGACCGGTACACCGGCTGAGATGGCCAGCCGGGCCGCGCCGGTCCGTCCCCGGTAGAGCCGGCCGTCCGGCGACCGGGTCCCCTCGGGGTAGACGACGACCACGTCACCGCCCTTGAGCGCGGGGATCGCCGCGTCGAACGCGGACAGCGCCGCCCGACCGCCGGCCCGCTCGACCGGGATCGCACCCAGCCCGGTGAGCAACGACTTGGTCAGCCGGCCCCGGAAGCCGGTGCCCCGGAAGTACTCCGACTTGGCCCAGAAGGCGAGGTGCCGGGGCACCGTCGCGCCGAGGAACAGCTCGTCGGCGACGGAGAGGTGGTTGCCGGCGAGGATCACCCCGCCGTGCTCCGGTACGTGCTCCAGACCCTCCACGGTCGGGCGCCACCCCCACCGCAGCAGGTTCCCCACGGTGTACTGGCCGATGGTGTAGAGCAGCGGCACGGGTCCTCCGGCGGTCGTACGGGTGCAGGCGGTGTCACGTTAGCCGACGCCCCGCCGGTGTCCGGCGACCCCCGCCGGGTCACCCGACGGGCGGGACCCGACCGGGCGGGGAGGGCCGCCACCTGCGGAGACGACCCTCCCCTGATACCCCGTGAACGTCCTTCACACCCGGCTGACGGCCACCGTCACCCGGTCGCCCTCGCCGACCTCGCCGGTGAACCCGTCGACCGGGTCGGCGAAGTCGACGGACTGCGCCAGCACCTCCCGGGCGACGAAGTCCCGGTACGCCGACACCGCCGCCCGGACCTCCTCCGAGGCGGACAGCACCAGCGTGACGCGGTCCGACACGTCCAGGTCGGCGTCCCGGCGGGCCTGCTGCACCACCCGGACGACGTCCCGGGCCAGCCCCTCGGCGGCCAGTTTTGGGGTGACCGTGGTGTCCAGCACCACCACCCCCTCACCGGCGGGCAGCGGCGCGGAGTGCTCCGCGTCGGCGGCGACCAGGCGCAGTTCGTACTCGCCCTCGGCGAGGGTGACCCCGGCCGCGACCGGCGCGCCGTCGACCAGCTCCCACTGGCCCGCCTTGACCGCCTTGATCACCTGCTGCACCTGCTTGCCGACCCGGGGACCGAGCGCCCGGGGCACCACGGTCAGCACCTGCTGGCAGTAGCTGGCCACCGCGTCGGTGAACTCCACCGCCTTGACGTTGACCTCGTCGGCGACCAGGTCGGCGAAGGGTCGCAGCGCCGCCGCGGCCGGCGAGGCCACGGTGAGCTTCGCCAGCGGCAGCCGGACCCGCAGCCCCTTGGCCTTGCGCAGCGACAGTGCCGCCGAGCAGACCTCCCGGGTGGCGTCCATCGCGGCCACCAGGTCGTGGTCGGCCGGGAACGCGTCGGCCGACGGCCAGTCGGTCAGGTGCACCGACCGTTCCCCGGTCAGTCCGCGCCAGATCTCCTCCGCGGTCAGCGGCGCCAGCGGCGCGACCACCCGGCAGAGCGTCTCCAGCACCGTCCACAGGGTGTCGAAGGCGTCGGCGTCACCGGACCAGAACCGGTCCCGCGAGCGCCGCACGTACCAGTTGGTCAGCGCGTCCAGGTACGACCGCACGGTGGCGCAGGCCCCCGAGATGTCGTACGCGTCCATCTGCGCCTGCACGGTGGCGACCAGTTCGTTCGTCTTCGCCAGCACGTACCGGTCGAGCAGGTTGCCGGCGGCGTCACCGGCCGGCGCGGCGCCGGTCTTCCGCTTCGCCGTGTACCCGGCGGCGTTGGCGTAGAGCGAGAAGAAGTACCAGACGTTCCAGAGTGGCAACAGCACCTGCCGGACGGCGTCCCGGATGCCCGCCTCGGTGACCGCCATGTCCCCGCCGCGCAGCACCGGTGAGGACATCAGCATCCACCGCATCGCGTCCGACCCGTACGAGTCGAAGACGTGGTACACGTCCGGGTAGTTGCGCAGGCTCTTGGACATCTTCCGGCCGTCCGAGCCGAGCAGGATGCCGTGGCTGAGGCAGTTGCGGAACGCCGGCCGGTCGAACAGCGCGGTGGCCAGCACGTGCATGGTGTAGAACCAGCCGCGCGTCTGCGCGATGTACTCGACGATGAAGTCACCCGGGTAGTGGTGCTCGAACCAGTCGGCGTTCTCGAACGGGTAGTGCACCTGGGCGAACGGCATCGACCCGGACTCGAACCAGCAGTCCAGCACCTCCGGCACCCGGCGCATCATGGACTTTCCGGTCGGGTCGTCCGGGTTCGGGCGGACCAGCTCGTCCACCGCCGGCCGGTGCAGGTCGGTCAGGCGTACGCCGAAGTCCCGCTCGATCTCGGCCAGCGAGCCGTACACGTCGACGCGCGGATAGGTCGGGTCGTCGGAGCGCCACACCGGGATCGGCGAGCCCCAGAACCGGTTCCGGCTGATCGACCAGTCCCGCGCGTTGGCCAGCCACTTGCCGAACGAGCCGTCCTTGACGTGCCCCGGCGTCCAGTTGATCTGCTGGTTCAGCTCGACCATCCGGTCCTTGAACTGCGTCACCGCGACGAACCACGACGACACGGCCTTGTAGACCAGCGGGGTGTCGCAGCGCCAGCAGTGCGGGTACGCGTGGGTGTAGGTGTCCTGCTTGAGCACCACCCCCCGCTCCTTCAGCTCCCGGATCACCGGCTTGTTCACGTCGAAGACCTGCTCACCGGCGTACGGCGGGACCAGCGCGGTGAAGCGGGTGTGGTCGTCGACGGTGACGATGGTCGGGATGCCGGCCGTGTTGCAGGCGTTCTGGTCGTCCTCACCGAAGGCCGGGGCCAGGTGCACGATCCCGGTGCCGTCCTCGGTGGTGACGAACTCCGCGCCGAGCACCTGGTACGCGTTCGACCCGGCCTGCTCCACGAGGAAGTCGTAGAGCGGGGTGTAGAACCGGCCCACCAGGTCCGCACCCCGCACCGTGCCGACCTGCGCGTAGCCCTCCAGCTCCTTGGCGTACGCGCCGAGCCGTGCCGCGCCGACCACGTACCGCTCGCCGTCGCGCTCCAGCACCGCGTACTCGATGTCCGGGCCGACGGCCAGGGCGAGGTTCGACGGCAGGGTCCACGGCGTGGTGGTCCAGACGCCGAGGCGCACCGGCCCGCGCACCAGTTCCGGGGCGTTCTCGTCGGGCGTCAGCGCGAACCAGACCGAGAGGGTCGGGTCGTGCCGGTCCCGGTAGACGTCGTCCATCCGGGTCTCGGTGTTCGACAGCGGCGTCTCGCAGCGCCAGCAGTACGCCAGCACCCGGAAGCCCTCGTAGACCAGACCCTTGTCGTGCAGGGTCTTGAAGGCCCACATGACGCTTTCCATGTAGTCCAGGTCGAGGGTCTTGTAGTCGTTGGCGAAGTCGACCCAGCGGGCCTGCCGGGTGACGTACCGCTCCCAGTCGTGGGTGAACTCCAGCACGGAGGTGCGGCACGCCTCGTTGAACCGGGCCACGCCCAGGTCGAGGATCTCCGCCTTGCTGGTGATGCCGAGCTGCTTCTCGGCGACCACCTCGGCGGGCAGGCCGTGGCAGTCCCAGCCGAAGCGCCGCTCCACCCGCCGGCCGCGCATGGACTGGTAGCGCGGCACGAGGTCCTTGACGTAGCCGGTGAACAGGTGGCCGTAGTGCGGAAGTCCGTTGGCGAACGGCGGCCCGTCGTAGAAGACGTACTCGTTCTCACCGTTCCGGCCGGCCTCACGGCTCTCGACGGAGGCCTCGAAGGTCTTGTCGGCGCTCCAGTGCTCCAGGACCCGGCGCTCGACCGCGGGCAGGTCCGGGCTCGCCGGGACACCGGTGGCGGTCGGGTCGTGCAACGGATAGGCCATCGGGGGTCGCTCTCCTCGCGTTACGACGACTCCGGCTCGGCGCGTCTGGCGCCGCGCCGACGACCCGGAGCCGTCGAGCTCACTGGTCGTGTGGGTCTGCGAGGACGAGCCCTCTGGGTGCGCCGTGACCGGCGCCCCCGGGTCGGGCCCGCGGTACCACCCCGCTTGGCGGCCGAGAATCGACCGCCCGCTCGTTGGCCGGCTGTGACGGGCCGGACCCGTCCGGTTCTACTCGGGCCCGTGGGCCCTTTCTTCCGGAGGCTCACCGGTGATGGCCGGGTCGTCGCCTGTGCCGACAAGCGTACTCGACCCGGCCTGCCGACCGCCGCCGAGTTACCCACGCCCACCGCCCCGACGACCAGGGTGACGCGGCTCTCACCCCCGGGTGGTCACACCCCGGCGGTCCGGCCCGTCAGGCCGGTGCAGGACACGGACGAGGGAGGACCTCATGCAGGCACGGATGAACATCGCCCAGGTCGCGCCGGAGGCGTACCGCGCGGTGCTCGGGCTGGAGAAGTACGTCCGGGCGAACGTCGCGCACCGGCTGCTGGAACTGGTGAAGCTGCGCGCCTCGATGCTGAACGGCTGCGCCTTCTGCGTCGACATGCACAGCCAGGACGCGCTCGACTCGGGTCAGTCCAGCCGCCGGCTGTTCGCGGTCGCCGCCTGGCGCGACGCGCCCTTCTTCGACGAGCGGGAACGGGCCGCGCTGGCCCTCACCGACGCGGTCACCCGGCTCGGCGAGCACGGCGTGCCGGACGAGGTGTGGGACGACGCGGTACGGGTCTTCTCCGAGAAGGAGGTGGCCGACCTGGTGACGGCCATCGCGACCATCAACGTGTGGAACCGGGTGTCGGTGACCACCCGCACCCAGCCGCCCACCGAGGTCGCGGCAGCCGGCTGAGGTGGAAGCAGGGGTCCCCTGTTACCGCTTTTTGGGTAACAGGGGACCCCTGCAGGCACCTGAGAAGAACGGGACGCTCAGCCCAGCTCGGGGAACCAGAGCGCGATCTCGCGCTTGGCGCTGTCCACCGAGTCGGAGGCGTGCACCAGGTTCTCCCGGTTCGACAGGGAGAGGTCGCCCCGGATCGTGCCAGCGGCGGCCCGGCGCCCGTCGGTCGCGCCGATCAGCCCGCGCACCACGTCGATCACCTGGTCGCCGGAGAGCACGAGGGCGACCAGCGGCCCGCCGGTCATGAACTCCTTCAGCGGCGGGTAGAAGGGCTTGTCGACGTGCTCGGCGTAGTGCTCGTCGGCCAGCGCCGGGTCCATCGTCCGCGACACCAGGGCCTCGATCCGCACGCCCTTGCGCTCGAAACGGGAGAGGATCTCGCCGACCAGGCCGCGCCGGACCGCGTCAGGCTTGATCAGTACGAGCGTGCGCTCGTCCGGGCTGCTGCTGGACACGCTGGTTTCCTCCTGTGCGCGGAATTCGGTACGGCTCGGTACGGTCAGCCTAGCGACCCGGCCCCGGCACCGGCGCGGCGGATGCTCCTTCCTTCCGCCGCTGATCCGGCCTAGCCTGGCCCTTGACCCCTGGGAGGTCCACAGTGGCGAATGGCGGGAACCGGTCGATCGCGCCGGTGCGGAAGCTGATCGCGGCGGTGCTGGGCACCGTGGCGACCTTCGTGGTCCTGTTCGGGCTCGGTATGACGAGCTGGTCGATCGTCGCACTGGGTGTGGCGCTGGTGGCCCTGGCGATCGCGCTGGCCACGTTCAGGACCGGCGGTCGCGCCTGGGTGATCGGCGTCGGGCACGTGCACAGCGCCTCCGAGCCGCCCACGACATACTCCTTCGGCCGCTGCGAGTTGCAGCTCGTCATCGACGCCCCGGGACTGCCGCCCCGGTCCAAGAAGATCATCGAGCCGCGGGTACCGGTCGCCAAGTGGCCCGCGATCGGGCAGACCCTGCCGATCCGGGTCGCCCTCGACGACCAGCGCCGGGTCCGGGTGCTCTGGGACGAGGTCCCCACGCATGCCGAGACGGCCGCGACCATGGCCGACCTGCCGCCGGAGTACGCCGGCGCGGACCCGCTCGACGAGGTCCTGATCCAGCAGGACGCGCCGCCGTGGGCCGAGCGCGGCCTGGACGACGACTACCGGGACGCACCCGGCACCGACCCGCTCCTCGACGACGTCGACGGGCTCCCGGACGACCGGGAGGCGGTGGTGGTCCACCAGCGTCCGGGCGGCCCGGTGGTGCTGGAGGGCACCCTCGTCGAGTCGACGGCCCCGCTGCCGCGCCGCGCCACCCCCGCCCCCCGTCCGCCCGTGGAGGACGCACCGCCGATGACGTACGGCGACCCGTACGCCGGCCCGCCCGACGATCCGTACGCCGGCCGACCGCGCAGCCCGTACCGGGACCCGTACGACGAGCCGCCCGGCGACCCGGACCTCGACCCGCCCGCGTCGCCGTACCGCGACCCGTACGGCGAGGTCCCCGGCACCCCGGACGCCGGCCCGCCCACCTCCCCGTACCGCGACCCGTACGACGAGCCCCTCGCCGCCCCCGACGCGAACCGCTCCGCGTCGGCGCCGCACGATCCGTACGGCGAGCCCTCGTCGGAGCCGGTCGGGTCGCCCGAGCCGACCGGGTCGAGCGACGCGGACGAGCCGACCGAACGGGTCATGTTCATCGAGTCGACCGGGCCGGCCGAGCACGCCAGCTCCGCTGCACCGGCCACCCCGACCGGGCCGGTCAGGCCGGCCGGGCAACCCAGCTCCGCTGAACAGGCCGCGCCGGCCGAGCAGGGCACGCCGGCTGACAAGGGCAGGTCGGCCGGGGCATCGGTCGACACGCCGGTCGTCCCCGTCCGGCAGCGCACCGACGAGCCGATCGTCGACCCGGTCGACGTCCCCCTGGACGCCCCCGACGACGAACCCGCCGCCGACGACCTGGACGAGGCGATCTTCGGGTACGACGCGGGGACCGGCACCACCCCGATCAGCGGCGTCGGGATCACCGTGCTGGTCACCGATCTGGACCGGTCGCTGGCGTTCTACCGGGACATCCTCGGCTTCACCGAGGTCGACCGGGGTCCGGGCAACGCCGTCCTCGCCTCCGGCAGCACCCGGCTGGTGCTCCGCGAGGTCAGCGAGGCCGCACCGATCAGCCGCCGGCTCGTGCACGTCAACCTCGAGGTGGACGACATCCAGGCCGCGTACGAACGGCTCCGCGAGTCCGGCGTCCGCTTCACCTACGCCCCCCGGGTGGTCAACCGGGGCGCGAAACTCGACGTCTGGGCCGCCGCCTTCCGCGACCCGGACGGCCACGGCATCGCCCTCACCCAGTGGCGCACCCGCGCCGATGCCTGACCCCGCCCACCCCGCCACCCCGGGATGACCTCCACCGGACCGGTGCCTCCGTCAGGCGGCACCGGTCGACGATGCCGCCCCGTGCTCCGCCGGCCACCGGTGGCGTGCTGCGCCGCGCCCAGCGTCGCGTCGGCGGGCGGCCTCGGGCTCGGGCTCGGGCTCAGGCCAGGATCACCCGCCGGACGTGCAACGCGTACGCCCACACCAGGCCGAAGATGACGCCGAGCGCCGCCAGCGACAGGTGCAGGAAGCCGCCGAACGCGAGCGCGACCTGGAGCAGGGTGCCCAGGTGCCACGCCCAGCGACGGCCCATCAGGCCGGCGAGCAGCACCGCCAGGACGGCCAGACCGACGATCAGCCCGATCGCGGCACCGCTGAGCTGACCGCCGAGCACCCGGATCGGCTGGATCGCCAGCAGCAGCACCAACGCCTCCAGCACCAGCACGGCGGAGCCGAGCCCGCGTACCGCCCGCTCCGGGTTACGCAGCCCGGAGCGGCGGCCGGCCGGCGGCGCGTCCGACCCGGACGGGCCGGCGCCCCGGTCCCCCGGGGTCCCGTCCGACATCTCCGCGCCGCGCGGCGTGTCCGGCCCGGCGACCGGGTCGGAGCCGCTCACCGCTTCAGCAGCCGACGGGCGTCGGCCACCGTCACCACCGAACCGGTGATCAGCACACCCACCCCGCTCAACTCCCCCGGCACGTCGGATTCGGCGAGGGCGACGCCCGCCTCGATCGCGTCCGGCATCTCCTCGGCGCTCTCCACCCGGTCCGGGCCGAAGATCTCCGCGGCCAGCGCGGCCAACTCGGCCACCGGCATCGCCCGGGGCGAGCTGTTCCGGGTCACCACCACCTGGTCCACCACCGGTTCCAGCAGCTCCAGCAGGCTCGCCGCGTCCTTGTCGGCGAGCACCGCCACCACGGCGACCAGCTTGCTGAACGCGAACTCCTCCTGCAACGCGGTGACCGTGGCGGTCATCCCGTGCGGGTTGTGCGCGCCGTCCAACAGCACCGTCGGGGCGATCCGGACCCGCTCCAGCCGGCCCGGCGAGCTGGCCGTGGCGAAACCCTCCCGGACCGTCTCTACGTCCAACTGGCGCTTCGCGCCCGCGCCGAGGAACGCCTCGACCGCCGCCAGCGCCACCGCCGCGTTCTGTGCCTGGTGCGCGCCGTGCAGCGGGACGAAGACCTCGTCGTACACGCCGCCGAGACCCTGGAGGGTCAGCACCTGCCCGCCGACCGCCACCGACCGCCGCAGGACGCCGAACTCGGCCCCCTCCCGGGCGATGGTCGCCCCCACCTCGGCGCAGCGCTCCAGGATCGGCCGGGCAGCCTCGTCCTCCTGCGCGGCGGAGACCACCGTCGCGCCCTTGTGGATGATGCCCGCCTTGGCCAGGGCGATGTCCTCGATCGTGTCGCCGAGCCACTCGGTGTGGTCCAGTCCGATCGGGGTCAGCACGCACACCCCGGCCTGGAGCACGTTGGTCGCGTCCTCCGCGCCACCCAGGCCGACCTCCACCACGGCGATGTCGACCGGGGCGTCGGCGAAGGTGGCGAACGCCAACGCGGTGGTCATGTCGAAGTAGGTCAGCGGCTCGGCGGAGCGCTGGTCGACCAGGGCGGCCAGTGGCGCGACCTCCCGGTACGTGTCGACGAAGCGCTCCTCGCCGACCGGTTCCCCGTCCAGGCTGATCCGCTCCCGGACGTTCTCCAGGTGCGGGCTGGTGTACCGGCCGGTGTGCAGCCCGAACGCCCGCAGCAGCGAGTCGATCATGCGGGCGGTCGAGGTCTTGCCGTTGGTGCCGGTCAGGTGGATCGACGGGTACGCCCGCTGCGGGCTGCCGAGCAGGTCGAGCAGCATCTCGATGCGGTCGAGCTCGAACACCATGCGGGTGAAGCCGCGACCGGCGAGTTCCGCCTCGACAGCGGCGAAACCCGTCCGGTCGGCGCGCTCGGCGCGTCCCGCACGGTCGGTACGGTCCGGGTTCTCGGTGCGGTCGGTCACGAGGGCAGCGCCTCCAGGGCAGAGTCGATCCGGACGAGGTCGGCCTCGGCCGCCGCGAGCCGGCCACGGATCTTGTCGACCACCGGTTCCGGGGCCTTGCCGACGAAGGCCGGGTTGTCGAGCTTCGCCCGCGCCTGCGCGACCTCCTTCTCGGCGGCAGCCCGGTCCTTGGTGAGCCGGGCCCGCTCGGCGGCCACGTCGATCGAGCCCCGGGTGTCCAGGGCGACGACCACCTCACCGGGAAGGGTCAGGGTCGCGCTGGCCTGGAAGTCCTCCCCGGCCGCGTCGAGCCGGACCAGCGAACGGATCAGCCGCTCGTGCGCGGCCACGCCCGCCCCGGCGAGCCCGTCGAGCCGGGCGACCACCCGCTGGGTCGGCCGCAGCCCCTGGTCGGAGCGGAACCGGCGAATCTCGGTCACCACCCGCTGGACGGTGTCGACCTCGCCCTCCGCGGCGTCGTCGACCAGCGTACGGTCGGCGACCGGCCAGGTGGCCGTCAGGACCGTCTCACCGCCGGTCAGCGCGGTCCACAGCTCGTCGGTGACGAACGGGATGACCGGGTGCAGCAGTCGCAGCAGCTGGTCGAGCACGTGACCGAGCACCCGGCGGGTCGCGTCGGCGGCCGCGCCGCCCTCGGCGAGCACCGGCTTGCTCAGCTCCACGTACCAGTCGCAGACGTCGTCCCAGGCGAAGTGGTACAGCAGGTCGCAGACCTTGGCGAACTCGTACGCCTCGAACTGCGCGTCCACCTCGGCGGTGACGTGCGCCAGCCGGGACAGGACCCACCGGTCGACGGTCGACAGCTCGGCGGCGGCCGGCAGCGGCCCGGTGGTGTGCGCGCCGTTCATCAGCGCGAACCGGGTGGCGTTCCAGAGCTTGTTGCAGAAGTTCCGGGAACCCTGGCACCAGTCCTCGCTGACCGGCACGTCCCCACCGGGGTTCGCGCCACGGGCCAGGGTGAACCGGGTGGCGTCGGCGCCGTACCGGTCGATCCAGTCCAGCGGGTCGACCACGTTGCCGAACGACTTCGACATCTTCTTGCCGTGCTGGTCGCGGACCATGCCGTGCAGGGCCACCACGTCGAACGGCTGCCGGCCGTCCATCGCGTAGAGGCCGAACATCATCATCCGGGCGACCCAGAAGAAGAGGATGTCGTACCCGGTGACCAGCACGCTGGTCGGGTAGAACTTCGCCAGGTCCGGGGTCTGCTCCGGCCAGCCCAGCGTGGAGAACGGCCACAGGCCGCTGGAGAACCAGGTGTCCAGGACGTCCTCGTCCTGCCGCCAGCCCTCGCCGGTGGGCGGCTGCTCGTCCGGGCCGACGCAGACCACCTCGCCGTCCGGGCCGTACCAGACCGGGATGCGGTGCCCCCACCAGAGCTGCCGCGAGATGCACCAGTCGTGCATGTTGTCGACCCAGGCGAAGTACCGCTTCGACAGCTCCGCCGGCTCGATCCGCACCCGACCGTCGCGCACCGCGTCGCCGGCCGCCTGGGCCAGCGGGGTGGTGTTGACGAACCACTGCAACGACAGCCGCGGCTCCACCGTCGTCCGGCACCGCGAGCAGTGCCCGACCGCGTGCACGTACGGCCGCTTCTCCGCGACGATCCGGCCCTGCTCGCGCAGCGCCGCGACGATCGCCGGACGGGCCTCGAACCGGTCCAGTCCCTGGAACGGACCGTGCGCGGTGATCACCCCGCGCTCGTCCATGACCGTCAGGGACGGCAGGTCGTGCCGCTGGCCGATCTCGAAGTCGTTCGGGTCGTGCGCCGGCGTCACCTTGACCATGCCGGTGCCGAAGGACGGGTCGACGTGCTCGTCCCCCACGATCGGGATACGCCGCCCGGTCAGCGGCACCTCCACCTCGGTTCCGATCAGGTGCCGGTAGCGCTCGTCGTCGGGGTGCACCGCCACGGCGGTGTCACCGAGCATCGTCTCCGCCCGGGTGGTGGCCACCACGACCTCGTCGCTGTAGCGGATGGAGACCAGCTCGCCATCGTCGTCGGTGTGCTCCACCTCGATGTCGGACAGCGCGGTCAGGCAGCGGGGGCACCAGTTGATGATCCGCTCCGCCCGGTAGACCAGGCCGTCGTCGTAGAACTTCCTGAACATCGTCTGGACGGCCCGGGAGAGTCCCTCGTCCATGGTGAAACGCTCGCGGTCCCAGTCGACCGAGTCGCCGAGCCGGCGCATCTGGCCAAGAATCGCACCGCCCGACTCGGCCTTCCACTGCCAGACCCGCTCGACGAACTTCTCCCGGCCGAGGTCGTGCCGGGAGAGCCCCTGGGCGGCGAGCTGCCGCTCCACCACGTTCTGGGTGGCGATGCCGGCGTGGTCCATGCCGGGCAGCCACAGCGCCTCGAAGCCCTGCATCCGCTTCCGCCGGACCAGCGCGTCCTGGACGGTGTGGTCGAGCGCGTGGCCCATGTGCAGCGAGCCGGTGACGTTCGGCGGCGGGATGACGATGGTGAACGGGGGCTTGTCACTCTCCGCCGACGCCCGGAAGTGGCCGTCGGCTACCCACTGCTCGTACCGTCGCTGCTCCACCTCGCCCGGCTGGTACTGGGCGGGCAGTTCCGGGGCGTCGGGGCGTCGGGCATCCAGTCTCTCGGTCACCTAAGAAAGTCTACGGAGCGCTTCGGCGGACCCGACGTGCCCCACCTGGTGTTCGCGTACGGTGGCGGACATGTCCGACGCACACCTGTCCGAGCGTTCGCTGCCCGACCAGTCAGAGCCGATCGACCTCACCATGGAACCGATCCGGCTGGGCCACCCCGACCCGGACGCCGAGGAGAGCACGCCGCGCGCCCCCCGGTCGCGACGCTGGAAGATCGCCATGGGGGCCGGGCTCGCCGTCGGGCTGCTCGGCACCGCCGTCTTCGGCACGTTCGGCTGGCGGGTGGCACAGCAGAAGGACACCGACGTCACGGTACGCCCCGAGGTCGCCGGGCTCCGGCAGGACGACAGCGAGCGGGCCCGGAGCACGGCGGACTACCTGCGCAGCGGGTTCGCCGCCAGCATCCAACTGGACCGCAGTTTCGGCGTGGTCTACCAGGATCCCGCGGACGAGCGGAAGTCCGTGCTCGTCTTCGGCGGCACCACGCTGCTCTGGCAGCCGGAACGGGAGCTGGACACCCTGTTCGGGATGATGACCGACGAGACCGGAGCGGTGGAGGGCCTGCGCGAGGTGCCGGCCGGACGCCTCGCCGGGGTGATGAAGTGCGGCACCACCAGCGGTGAGGGCGGCGACTTCGCGGTCTGCGGGTGGGCCGACCACGGCAGCGTCGCGATGGGGATGTTCCCGGGGCGACCGGTCGACGCGGCCGGCACGCTGTTCCGCCAGATCCGCGAGGGCATCCAGACCCGGGCGTGACCCCACACCACGGCACCGTCCGCCGGCCCGTCTCCAGAGGGACCGTCCGGCGGACGACCTGGGCGAGGCATGCGGAACTACTCGGAAAATACAACGAGGGCCACCCCGGCAACGGGGTGGCCCTCGTGAAAGAAGTCCGGCGGTGTCCTACTCTCCCACACCCTCCCGAGTGCAGTACCATCGGCGCTGGAGGGCTTAGCTTCCGGGTTCGGAATGTAACCGGGCGTTTCCCCTCCGCCATGACCGCCGTAACACTATCGACATATCAAACAACCGGCCGGGTTGTTCGTTAGCCGTGAATCACACAGTGGACGCGAAGCAAAAAGTATGTAGTCAAGTCCTCGGCCTATTAGTACCGGTCAACTGAACCCGTTACCGGGCTTACATTTCCGGCCTATCAACCCAGTCGTCTAGCTGGGGGCCTTACCCATCCGAAGATGGTGGGATACCTCATCTTGAAGCGAGCTTCCCGCTTAGATGCTTTCAGCGGTTATCCCTTCCGAACGTAGCTAACCAGCCGTGCCCCTGGCGGGACAACTGGCACACCAGAGGTTCGTCCGTCCCGGTCCTCTCGTACTAGGGACAGCCCTTCTCAAGTATCCTACGCGCACGGCGGATAGGGACCGAACTGTCTCACGACGTTCTAAACCCAGCTCGCGTACCGCTTTAATGGGCGAACAGCCCAACCCTTGGGACCTGCTACAGCCCCAGGATGCGACGAGCCGACATCGAGGTGCCAAACCATCCCGTCGATATGGACTCTTGGGGAAGATCAGCCTGTTATCCCCGGGGTACCTTTTATCCGTTGAGCGACACCGCTTCCACTCGCA
Source organism: Micromonospora sagamiensis (assembly GCF_014680085.1). Lineage (NCBI taxonomy): Bacteria > Bacillati > Actinomycetota > Actinomycetes > Micromonosporales > Micromonosporaceae > Micromonospora > Micromonospora sagamiensis. The sequence goes on from NZ_AP023438.1 coordinate 1,396,572, forward strand.
AGTGCCGGATCACTAGTCCCGACTTTCGTCCCTGCTCGACCTGTCAGTCTCACAGTCAAGCTCCCTTGTGTACTTGCACTCAACACCTGATTGCCAACCAGGCTGAGGGAACCTTTGGGCGCCTCCGTTACCTTTTAGGAGGCAACCGCCCCAGTTAAACTACCCACCAGACACTGTCCCTGAACCGGATAACGGTCCGAAGTTAGATACCCAAATCAACCAGAGTGGTATTTCAAGATTGCCTCCACCCGTACTGGCGTACGGACTTCACCGGCTCCCACCTATCCTACACAAGCTAATTCGGATACCAATGTCAAGCTATAGTAAAGGTCCCGGGGTCTTTCCGTCCTGCCGCGCGTAACGAGCATCTTTACTCGTACTGCAATTTCGCCGGGCCTGTGGTTGAGACAGTGGGGAAGTCGTTACGCCATTCGTGCAGGTCGGAACTTACCCGACAAGGAATTTCGCTACCTTAGGATGGTTATAGTTACCACCGCCGTTTACTGGCGCTTAAGTTCTCCGCTTCGCCCCGAAGAGCTAACAAGTCCCCTTAACGTTCCAGCACCGGGCAGGCGTCAGTCCATATACATCGAATTACTTCTTCGCATGGACCTGTGTTTTTAGTAAACAGTCGCTTCCCCCTGCTCTCTGCGGCCATACAACGCTCCACCCGCGCGGGGCTTCACGTCTCCGGCCCCCCTTCTCCCTAAGTTACGGGGGCAATTTGCCGAGTTCCTTAACCACAGTTCGCCCGATCGCCTCGGTATTCTCTACCTGACCACCTGTGTCGGTTTGGGGTACGGGCCGCTAAGAACTCGCTAGAGGCTTTTCTCGGCAGCATAGGATCACTGACTTCACCTGAATCGGCTCGGCATCACGTCTCAGCCCTGTGCACCACGGATTTGCCTATGGTACGGCCTACACGCTTACCCCGGCACAACCACCGGCCGGGCTCAGCTACCTTCCTGCGTCACCCCATCGCTTGACTACTACCCGCCAGGTTCCCACGCTCCCCAACATTGGTCCGAAGACCGCCGCCAGTTCGGGTGGTTAGCACAACGAGGTTCATCAGGGACGCTCTTTCGCGGGTACGGGAATATCAACCCGTTGTCCATCGACTACGCCTCTCGGCCTCGCCTTAGGTCCCGACTCACCCAGGGCGGATTAGCCTGGCCCTGGAACCCTTGGTCATCCGGCGGAAGGGTTTCTCACCCTTCTTTCGCTACTCATGCCTGCATTCTCACTCGTGCCGCGTCCACACCTCGATCACTCGGATGCTTCACCCCCGGCACGACGCTCCCCTACCCATCCACACACCTGCACCAGACATCAAGGCCTGGCGAAGTAAAATGTGAATGCCACAGCTTCGGCGGTGTGCTTGAGCCCCGCTACATTGTCGGCGCGGAACCACTTGACCAGTGAGCTATTACGCACTCTTTAAAGGGTGGCTGCTTCTAAGCCAACCTCCTGGTTGTCTATGCGACCCCACATCCTTTTCCACTTAGCACACGCTTAGGGGCCTTAGCTGGTGATCTGGGCTGTTTCCCTCTCGACTACGAAGCTTATCCCCCGCAGTCTCACTGCCGCGCTCTCACTTACCGGCATTCGGAGTTTGGCTGATTTCGGTAAGCTTGTGGGCCCCCTAGACCATCCAGTGCTCTACCTCCGGCAAGAAACACGCGACGCTGCACCTAAATGCATTTCGGGGAGAACCAGCTATCACGGAGTTTGATTGGCCTTTCACCCCTAACCACAGGTCATCCCCCAACTTTTCAACGTTGGTGGGTTCGGCCCTCCACGCGGTCTTACCCGCGCTTCAGCCTGCCCATGGCTAGATCACTCCGCTTCGGGTCTAGAGCATGCGACTAAAAACGCCCTATTCAGACTCGCTTTCGCTACGGCTCCCCCACACGGGTTAACCTCGCCACATGCCACTAACTCGCAGGCTCATTCTTCAAAAGGCACGCCGTCACCCCGCAAGGCTCCGACGGATTGTAGGCGAACGGTTTCAGGTACTATTTCACTCCCCTCCCGGGGTACTTTTCACCATTCCCTCACGGTACTTGTCCGCTATCGGTCACCAGGAAGTATTTAGGCTTACCAGGTGGTCCTGGCAGATTCACGGCAGATTTCAGGGGTCCGCCGCTACTCGGGAACACCCACAGAAGGTCAGCAACTTTCACCTACCGGACTCTCACCGCCTACGGTCAGCCTTTCCAGACTGTTCGGCTAGCCACTGACTTTATAACTCCTTGAACACGTGTCAGCATGTTCAGCAGGGTCCCACAACCCCGACCACGCAACCCCTGACAGGTATCACACGCAGCCGGTTTAGCCTCAATCCGCTTTCGCTCGCCACTACTCACGGAATCACTAAATTGTTTTCTCTTCCTACGGGTACTGAGATGTTTCACTTCCCCGCGTTCCCCCCATACACCCTATGTGTTCAGGTGCAGGTGACATCACATGACTGATGCCAGGTTTCCCCATTCGGACACCCTGGGATCACAGCTTGGTTGACAGCTCCCCCAGGCCTATCGCGGCCTCCCACGTCCTTCATCGGCTCCTGGTGCCAAGGCATCCACCGTTCGCCCTTGACAACTTGACCACAAAGATGCTCGCGTCCACTGTGCAATTCTCAACCAACGACCAACCCACAACCCACCACATCCCACACCTAAACCCACACGGATCCGGTTTGCGAGACCAGGTCATGCCTGGCAGTTACGCCTAGAAGAACCAACCACCACGGGTTGTTCCTTCAGGACCCAACAGGGTGCCATCCGCCCCTCCCCAGCCGCACCACAACCCCCGTTCCACCACCCCCGAAGAGATGCGTACTAGAAGATTCCGGCCGTTGCCAGGGAAAAACTCACCAGTGTCTCCGCCATCGAGCACCCCGACCCGACATTCGCAGGTCGCGGGCTCCTTACCACCCTTCGGTGGAAGGTGCTCCTTAGAAAGGAGGTGATCCAGCCGCACCTTCCGGTACGGCTACCTTGTTACGACTTCGTCCCAATCGCCAGCCCCACCTTCGACGGCTCCCTCCACAAGGGTTGGGCCACCGGCTTCGGGTGTTGCCGACTTTCGTGACGTGACGGGCGGTGTGTACAAGGCCCGGGAACGTATTCACCGCAGCGTTGCTGATCTGCGATTACTAGCGACTCCGACTTCACGGGGTCGAGTTGCAGACCCCGATCCGAACTGAGACCGGCTTTTTGGGATTCGCTCCACCTCACGGTATCGCAGCCCATTGTACCGGCCATTGTAGCATGCGTGAAGCCCTGGACATAAGGGGCATGATGACTTGACGTCATCCCCACCTTCCTCCGAGTTGACCCCGGCAGTCTTCGATGAGTCCCCGCCATAACGCGCTGGCAACATCGAACGAGGGTTGCGCTCGTTGCGGGACTTAACCCAACATCTCACGACACGAGCTGACGACAGCCATGCACCACCTGTGACCGCCCCCGAAGGACCCGACATCTCTGCCGGTTTTGCGGCCATGTCAAACCCAGGTAAGGTTCTTCGCGTTGCATCGAATTAATCCGCATGCTCCGCCGCTTGTGCGGGCCCCCGTCAATTCCTTTGAGTTTTAGCCTTGCGGCCGTACTCCCCAGGCGGGGCGCTTAATGCGTTAGCTGCGGCACAGAGAACCGGAGAGGCCCCCCACACCTAGCGCCCAACGTTTACAGCGTGGACTACCAGGGTATCTAATCCTGTTCGCTCCCCACGCTTTCGCTCCTCAGCGTCAGTATCGGCCCAGAGACCCGCCTTCGCCACCGGTGTTCCTCCTGATATCTGCGCATTTCACCGCTACACCAGGAATTCCAGTCTCCCCTACCGAACTCTAGCCTGCCCGTATCGACTGCAGGCCCGCAGTTGAGCTGCGGGTTTTCACAGTCGACGCGACAAGCCGCCTACGAGCTCTTTACGCCCAATAAATCCGGACAACGCTCGCGCCCTACGTCTTACCGCGGCTGCTGGCACGTAGTTGGCCGGCGCTTCTTCTGCAGGTACCGTCACTTACGCTTCGTCCCTGCTGAAAGAGGTTTACAACCCGAAGGCCGTCATCCCTCACGCGGCGTCGCTGCATCAGGCTTCCGCCCATTGTGCAATATTCCCCACTGCTGCCTCCCGTAGGAGTCTGGGCCGTGTCTCAGTCCCAGTGTGGCCGGTCGCCCTCTCAGGCCGGCTACCCGTCGTCGCCTTGGTAGGCCATCACCCCACCAACAAGCTGATAGGCCGCGAGCCCATCCCAGGCCGAAAAACTTTCCACCAACGATCATGCGATCGACGGTCCTATTCGGTATTAGCCCCGGTTTCCCGGGGTTATCCCAAAGCCTAGGGCAGGTTGCTCACGTGTTACTCACCCGTTCGCCGCTCGAGTACCCCGAAGGGCCTTTCCGCTCGACTTGCATGTGTTAAGCACGCCGCCAGCGTTCGTCCTGAGCCAGGATCAAACTCTCCAACAAAAACTTGTTGAACAATCGTCCCGGCAACAAAAGTGTTGCCAAAGGAATCCCAACCAACCAGACACACCGAAGCATGCCCAGCCAGTCCGGGGTATAAATCATAATTGGCACTGGCTTATCAAGCACCCTGTTGAGTTCTCAAAGAACAACCACACACCATCCGGAACCCTCACCAGGCGCCATCCGGGGCAACCGCTCAAACTTACCTGACTTCAACCCCAGCCGCAAGAAGCTCTTTCAAGATTCTTTCTGCTGGCTTAAGTCAGACCCACTCCGACGCACCTCGGTTACCGAGGGTCGTTTCTGAGGTGGGATTCCCGCAGACCGGCCGATCACCGCTCTGCGGTGTTCCGCCCGGCTCCTGCCGGCTTTGGTACTCTAGCCGGTCGGCTTCGCGATCGCAACCCCAACTTTCGGGGAACTTCGCACCGCCCGATCCAGCCCCGCTCGGCGTCTCCGCCCCGGGCCTGGTGCTCGCTTTCGGCCGGTTTGTCCGGCCTCCCGCTTGCAGAGAGAAAGTTACGCGTCCCGCCGCCAAGGCGCAAATCAACGTTCATCACTGCGACTTCCTCGGGCCGGCGGAACCGGCCGCCCGAGGTCGCACGCGCTGGTGCACCCCCGGGAGGGTCCTCCGCGTGCCAGAGTGTCTGACATGGCTGACCTACCACGGTCCCCGACGACAGTGCTCGCGGAAGACGCGCTGCTGGGGCTCCTGCTGCCGATCTGGCAGCTGGTCATCGCGGTCTTCGTGCTCTTCGCCGTCGTGGCCTCGGTGCGGCGGCTGGCCCGACGGGGCCCCTCCCGGATGACCACGGCTCTCCTGGTCACCGCCGCAGCCATCGCCGGGCTGGCCGTGATCGGTGTCCTGCTCCAGGAGACCTGACCCCGCTCAGAGGCGACGGTTCGCCAGGCTGGGCAGCTCGGCCCGGATCGTCCGCAGCCGTTCCAGGTCGAGGTCGGCGGTGGTGATACCGGCGCCGTCCGGGAGCTGACTGAGAACCGTGCCCCAAGGGTCGATCACCATGCTGCGGCCGAAACACGTCCGACCCGGCTCGTGGTCGCCGGTCTGCCCGGCCGCCGCCACGAAGCACTGGTTCTCGATGGCCCGGGCACGCAGCAGGACCTCCCAGTGGTCCCGGCCGGTGTGCAGCATGAACGCGGCCGGCACCACCAGCAGTTCCGCACCGCCCTCGGTGGCCAACTGCCGGTACAGCTCGGGGAACCGCAGGTCGTAGCAGATGGAGAGCCCCACCCGCAGGCCTTCGATCGAGACCACCACCGGCTCGGTGCCGGGGGCGACGGTGGCGGACTCCAGGTACGAGACCCGTCCCGGGATCTCCACGTCGTACAGATGGATCTTGCGGTAGCTGGCCGCCAGCGCACCGGACCGGTCGAACACCAGGGAGGTGTTGTATGTGTGCTCCCGGTCGGGCCCCCGCTCGTGGAACGAGCCCGCGATCACCCACATGTTCAGCCGGTCGGCGACCTCGGCGAAGAAGCTGCCCACCGCGCCGTCCACCGACTCGGGCTCGGGCAGACCACCGGCCGGGCCGAGGTAGTCGACGTACTCGGGCAGCAGGGCGAGGTCGGCGCCGGCTTCGGCGGCGCGGACCAGGAGACGTTCGGCGGCCGCGAGGTTGGCGGTCCGGTCCTCACGGGCGTTGAGCTGACACACGGCGACGCGCATGCGCACCAGCCTACGGGCGCGGTCCGGGTACGCGCTGTCCCGAACCCGGACCGCGCTCCGGGCGACGCTCGGCAATCAGGCCGACTTCTCCTCGCGGTCCCGGCGGGCCCGCCGGCCGGTGAACTCACGGGGCACGATCGTCGGGTTGACGTTCTCCAGGACCACCTCACGGATGATCAGTACCCGCGCGGCGTCCGGGTTGCTCGGGACCTCGTACATCACCGAGAGGAGGACCTCTTCCATGATCGCGCGCAGGCCACGGGCACCCGTGCCGCGGAGCATCGCCTGGTCGGCGATGGCTTCCAGGGCCGGCTGCTCGAACTCCAACTCGACCCCGTCGAGCTCGAAGAGGCGTTGGTACTGCCGGACCAGGGCGTTGCGCGGCTCGGTGAGGATCTGCACGAGGGCCTGGCGGTCGAGGCTGCGAACGTTGGTGATCACCGGAAGGCGGCCGATGAACTCGGGGATCAGCCCGAACTTGAGCATGTCCTCCGGCATGACCTGGCTGAAGATGTCGTCGGTCGAACGCTCGGACACCGCCCGGAGCCGGGCACCGAACCCGGTGCCGCCCTGCCCGGTGCGAGCCTCGATGATCTGGTCGAGGCCGGCGAAGGCACCACCGCAGATGAAGAGCACGTTGGTGGTGTCGATCTGGATGAACTCCTGGTGGGGGTGTTTCCGGCCGCCCTGCGGCGGCACGTTGGCCACCGTGCCCTCCAGGATCTTGAGCAGCGCCTGTTGGACGCCCTCGCCGGAGACGTCCCGGGTGATCGAGGGGTTCTCGGACTTGCGGGCGATCTTGTCGACCTCGTCGATGTAGATGATGCCCGTCTCGGCGCGCTTGATGTCGTAGTCGGCGGCCTGGATCAGCTTGAGCAGGATGTTCTCGACGTCCTCGCCGACGTACCCGGCCTCGGTGAGGGCGGTGGCGTCGGCGATGGCGAACGGAACGTTGAGCATCCGGGCGAGGGTCTGCGCGAGGTGGGTCTTGCCGCAGCCGGTGGGCCCGATGAGCAGGATGTTGGACTTGGCCAGCTCCACGGCGTCACTGCCGGAGCCCGGCGCACCCGCCGCCTCGGCCTGGATCCGCTTGTAGTGGTTGTAGACCGCGACCGCCAGGGCCTTCTTGGCCTGGTCCTGGCCGACGACGTAGTTGTCGAGGAACTGGCAGATCTCCATCGGCTTGGGAAGCTCTTCCCACTTCACCTCGCCGGACTCGGCCAACTCCTCCTCGATGATCTCGTTACAGAGATCGATGCACTCGTCGCAGATGTAGACCCCTGGGCCCGCGATGAGCTTCTTGACCTGCTTCTGCGACTTGCCACAGAAGGAGCACTTCAGTAGGTCGCCGCCGTCACCGATCCGTGCCACCTACGTTCTCCCTGCACTCGTCGGCCGGTACGCCGGCCCTGGCTTGAGGACGTTGATCCTCGTGTCCGTGTCTTCACCCGGCCGGTCCGACCCGGCGAAGGGGCACAGACCGACGTTACCCGCTGCCGGGGGTTTCTCCGACCCCCAAAACGGGTGTGTCAGAGGCCGGCCGGGAACACGCCCCGGGCCGACCTCCGACCCCCAACTGCTCAGCTGGCGGCGTTGGCGGCCAGCAGACCCTTCTTACGGCTGGTGAGGATGGTGTCGACCACGCCGTACTCGCGGGCCTCCTCCGCCGTCATGATCTTGTCCCGGTCGATGTCCTTACGGACCTTGTCCACCGGCTGGTTGCAGTGCTTGGCGTACATCTCCTCCAGCTGCGTCCGCATCCGGAGGATCTCCCGGGCCTGGATCTCGATGTCCGAGCCCTGCCCGTAGCCGCCCTCGGTGGCCGGCTGGTGCATGATGATCCGCGAGTTCGGCAGGGCCATCCGCTTGCCCGGCGTACCAGCCGCGAGCAGCACCGAGGCGGCGCTGGCCGCCTGGCCGAGGCAGACCGTCTGGATGTCCGGCCGGACGTACTGCATGGTGTCGTAGATCACCGTCATGGCGGTGAACGAACCACCCGGCGAGTTGATGTACATGATGATGTCGCGGTCCGGGTCGGTGCCCTCGAGCGTCAGCAGCTGCGCCATCACGTCGTTGGCCGACGCGTCGTCGACCTGGACGCCGAGGAAGATGATCCGGTCCTCGAAGAGCTTGTTGTACGGGTTCGACTCCTTCACCCCGTACGAGGTGCGCTCGACGAACGAGGGCAGGACGTAGCGGTTGTGCACCGGCGCGAAACGCGGCGGCAGGCTCAGGTCGGTCATCGTCAGCTCCTCGATCAGCTCAGGGTCCCGGCGCCTTCCGGAACCTGGGTGGCTCCGGTGATCACCTTGTCGATGAAGCCGTAGTCCTTGGCCTCCTGGGCGGTGAACCAGCGGTCGCGGTCCGAGTCGGCCTCGATCTGCGCGTGGTCCTGCCCGGTGTGGAAGGCGACCCGCTCCTGGAACATCCGCTTCGTGTAGAGCATCTGCTCCGCCTGGATCGCGATGTCGGAAGCCGTGCCACCCATACCACCGGACGGCTGGTGCATCATGATCCGCGCGTGGGGAAGAGCGTACCGCTTGCCCTTGGTGCCGGCGCAGAGCAGCAGCTGGCCCATGGACGCGGCCATGCCCATCGCCACCGTCGACACGTCGTTGTCGATGAACTGCATGGTGTCGTAGATCGCCATGCCGGAGTAGACCGAGCCACCCGGCGAGTTGATCCAGAGGTTGATGTCGCGGTGCGGATCCTCCGCCGCGAGCAGGAGCAGCTGGGCGCAGATGCGGTTGGCGACCTGGTCGGTCACCTCGCTGCCCAGGAAGATGATGCGCTCCTTGAGCAACCGGTTGTAGACCGAGTCGTCGAGGTTGCCAAGGGGGTCGCCACCGCGGGCTTCGATCGCCCGGAGCGGCATCGCTGGGATGTGCATGTCGGTCATGGCAGCCCTTCGCTCTCCGTACCGTCTTACCCGACACTAACCGCTCCACCGGGTGACAGACCCACGGTCGGGACACTGTTCGCTCTCAGCGCAGCTGCCCGGGATCCGTACCCGGAAAAGGGTTTCGGCCGCCGAACGCCGCGAGCGGCGGTCGGCGGCCGACCCCGCGATCAGTGCTCGTGGTCGTGGTCGTGCGCCTCGTCACCCTCGGCCTTCAGGGCGTCCAGGGTGACTGCGTTGCCAGCCGAGTCCTTGATCGCCACGCGCTCCATCACCGAGGCCAGCGCCTTGCCGCGCCGGACGTCACCGAAGACGGCCGCCGCCGCGCCGGAGCGGACCAGCTGGTCGTAGTACTGCTGGGGCGGCATCCCGGCGCGCTGCGCCCGGTGGACGATCTCGTGGCCGAACTCGTCGTCGGAGACCTGGACGTCGTCGGCGTCGGCCAGGGTGTCCAGCAGGAGCTGGATCTTGACGCCCTCGGTCGCCGCCGTCGTCAGCTCCTCGTCGAGCTGCTCCTCGGTCTTCTCCTCGGCCGCGAGGTACTCCTCCAGCGAGGCGCCGATCCGCTCGAGCTGGTCGACCATCGCCTGCTTGCGGCTGGCGACCTCCTCGCGCACCACACCCTCCGGCGCCGGCACCTCGGCCGCGGCGACGAGCTGCTCCAGGGCCTTGTCGCGGGCGGCGTAGATCTGCTCGACCCGCTTACCCTTGGTGATCCGCTCGCGCACGTCGCCGCGGAGCTCCTCGAGCGTGTCGAACTCGCTCGCCATCTGGGCGAACTCGTCGTTCAGCTCGGGCAGTTCCTTCTCCTTGACGGTGCGGACGGTCACCGTCACCTCGGCGTCCTTGCCGGCGAAGTCACCGCCGACGAGCTGGGTGGTGAAGGTGGCGCTCTCGTTGGCGGCGAGGCCGACGAGCGCCTCGTCCAGGCCGGGCAGGAGCTGCTTGCTGCCGACCTCGTGGGAGAGGTTGGTCGCGGACCCGCCCGGCACGTCCTGGCCGTCGACGGTGGCGTTCAGGTCGATCTGGACGAAGTCGCCCTCCTGGGCGGCGCGCTCGACGGTCTTGAGCGTGGCGAACCGCTCGCGCAGGCTCTTGACCTGCTCGTCGATCTCGCTGTCGTCGATCTGGAGCTCGTCGACGGTCACCTCGATGGTGCCCGGGTCCGGCAGGGTGAGCTCCGGACGGACGTCGACCTCGGCGGTGAAGTTGAGGCTGTCGCCGTCGTTGAACTCGGTGATCTCCACCTCGGGGCGACCGAGCGTCTTCAGGTCGTGCTCCCGGACGGCGGCGAGGATGTTCTGCGGGATGGCCTCCTGCACCGCCTCGTTGAGGACGGCGCCCCGGCCGACCCGCTGGTCGATCACCGCGGGCGGAACCTTGCCCTGGCGGAAGCCGGGAACCTGGACCTGCTGGCCGATCTCCCGGTACGCCTTCTTGAGGCTCGGCTCGAGCTCGACGAACGGCACCTCGATGGCGAGCCGCACGCGCGTCGGGCTCAGAGTCTCGACGGTGCTCTTCACAGGCGTACTCCTTGAACGGATCTCGGTTTGAGTCTGGGCGTGATTCGGCCCATCGAGTGTAGGCGAGCCGGCCGGACGCTCCGGCAGCCGCCCAGGTACCGCGACGGCGGCCCTTTGGCGACCCGGCCGCGAACGACAGTCGGGGTGGCGGGATTTGAACCCACGGCCCCTCGCTCCCAAAGCGAGTGCGCTACCAAGCTGCGCCACACCCCGTGGCGACCAGAAGTGTATGCCGTCGGCGCGCGGCAGGGGCGTCCGGGCGGCGCACTGGTCGACAGATTCCCACAAACCGCCGCTGACCGGCCCGCAGAACCCGGACCGCCGTCGGCACGACACCGGGTGGACCACGCTGCCCGGAGGACGGCGGAAGGCCGGATCGGCCCCGGCCCGTCCGGCTCACCGGCGCGCGGCACCGCCGGTCATCGCCCCGCCCTCCTCCGGCCGTCGCCGAACGGCGTCGGGGACGGAATCCGGCTGCACGGTGGACCGGGACACGCGGTAGGCTGTCGGCGCATCCGGGAAACCGGGCGCACGCGGGCGTAGCTCAATGGCAGAGCTTCAGTCTTCCAAACTGACGGTGCGGGTTCGATTCCCGTCGCCCGCTCCACACCTTCCGGCCCAGGTCAGCGGCGTTCTCGTCGAGCCTGGGCCGTTCGACTTCTCCCCCGCTTCGGTCTTGCGGGCAACCCGTGGACCACTAGCTGCCCTGGTCGCCCTTGCGCCAGGCATGACGGGCGATCCGCTGGTCCATTGCCGAGGCGATCTCGCGGTCCCGCTCGTTGGTCGCGTGCTGATCGATCAACGCCGCGCGCATGCTCGCGTGGCCCATTCGGTGCATCAGTTCCCGCGTGCTGGCACCGGAGGCGGCGGCGAGGGTGTTGCCGGTGTGGCTGAGCTTCCCCCGGCGGCTCGGAGGACGATCCGCAGGGCGGCCTGGGCGGGAGTGAGGTGCGTGGTGTCGACGACCTCGGCCTCGGCATGCAGCCACGTGCGGGCCGCCTCGGCGTACGGCTCGAGGTACTTGAGACGGAACGGCGACGGAACGGGGTGTTCCCCCTCGATACGCCTGCGGAGGGTGTCTTCGTCAGCGTGGAGGACGAAGTGCCTTACCGGGATGTCATGTTGGGCGAGGCCCGTACTGATTTCGCGCCAGTACTGCTCGACCAGGACGGTCATGGGCATCACCAGAGTGCCGCCGGTGTAGTCGAGCACACGTCGAGCGGTCTCGACGACGAGCTGCCGCCACGGCGGCCAGTGCTGGAAGTTGTCAGTTGCAGGCAGCCCCGGCGTGATGTCCATGAGTGTCTCGCCGACCTTCTCGGCGTCGAAGACCCGTGAAGCCGGGATCAGTTGCTGCACGAGAACGCTGGTCGTCGTCTTGCCCACACCGTGGGTGCCGTTGAGCCATACGATCACGGGCCACATTAACGCGCGTGAGCAACCGGACGGCGTTATGTCCCCATGCTCCTTGTAGCTGGGGCGCGGTGGACGGTACGAGCAGCAGGTGTGGCGTGGGAGGCGACAAGGACGCCTCGGGCCCGGTGGCTTCGCGCATCGATGGGACATGATGACCGGCGTGGACAGACCGATGGGGCGACGGGTCGGCGCGCTTCTCGCGGCGGCGGTGTGGGCGGCCGGCGCAGCCTTCCTGCTCTGGACAGTGGCGGTGCCGTACCTGGTCGCCGCGACCGGCCTGGGCCCGCCGGCCGGGACGGTCGTCGTCGGGGATTGCTGGCGGGCGACCGACTTCGACGGGGCGTCCACCGGCCACAACTGCGAGGGCGCCTTCACCCCGGCCGGCGCCGACCAGCCGGCCGATGTCGTCACCTTCACCGCCAGCGGCCTGCACCGGTCGGGGGAGGTGATCGAGGTGTGGGGCGTCGAGGGTGCTGCCCTCACCGAGCGGTATCTCGGCCACATCATGGTCATCACCTGGGCGACGCTGAGCATCGTCGTACTCGGCTGGACACCGCTGGTCTGGTTGCTCAGTCCCCTGGGCCGCGACGAGGACGCCGACTTCCCGCGTCTCGTCATCGTCGTGCTGCTGTCGTGCGGGGTGGTTGCCGTCCTCGGCTGCGTTCTGCTGGCGTTTCCCTGAGTGCTGCTCGCCGTAGCCGGCGCAGCCGAAGAGGCGCAGACCGCCGTACCGTGTTCGGCGGTCAGCTCGCTGCCTTACGGCAGCCGGCTGCCGACGGAGCGACAGACACCGTCGGCAGCCGGAGTCGGCACGAAGGGGATCAGCGGCCGTTCAGCTTGCGCTGCACGAAGTCGTAGGCCAGGTCACCGATCTGCGGCGCGTACTGCTTCGCGGCCTCGACCGAGGACGGGAAGTTCTCACCGCCCCAGATCCTGCTCTGGCCACAGTCGCTGGCGAAGTCGCTCAGGCTGCTCCAGGACAGGGTCATGTCGCTGGCCGGGGTCACGCCCGGTTCGACGAGCGAGGAACCCTTGGGCACCGGCCAGGCGATGGTCAACTGGTCGGTACCGATGAAGCGTCGCGCCTGCTGGACGTAGGCGAGGCAGAGCGCGGACGAGGCGGACGGGTACTCCGGGGAGGCGAACGCCAGCGTGCTCAGGTAGCCCTGCCACTCGTCACCGGTGATGTCGCTGACGGTGCCCTTCCCCGGGCCACCCCACGCCGTCAGCTTCTTCTCGCCGTACAGGTGACGGATCGCGCTGAACGGCCGCACCGAGTCGTACTCGCGCATCAGGTACCAGGAGGCGATGACCACGTCGACGCCGGCCACCACAGAGGCGGCGACGTAGCGAACGGTCTCCTCGGTGTTGAGGTGGATGTTCCCGCGGGCGATCGCGCCGGCGATGATCCCGAAGGGCCGGACGTTGTCGTTGAACAGCTCGGCGGTCACCTTCTGGCGGTCGTCCAGGCTCGCCGACGCCCTCAGCACCGCGTCGGCCTGACTGTGGTAGGCCCGGTGGTTGAGGTGGTTGCTGTTGGTCGGCGGAGAGACCTGGAACTGTGCGGGGCTGTCGTACGTGAACGGTTTCACCCGGCCGAACTGGGGAGTCGCGAACTCCTGGACCGTGAAGACCTCCCGCGTCGAGGCCGTGTTCGGCTGCCAGCGGGACGGGTTGCGGAGCTGGTACGCCGTGTTGACCGGCCGGTAACCCGTGTAGTCGGCATAGGGCTGCTGGTTGTACTTGCGGCCGCCCGCGTCACCGTCCCGGTTGGAACCGTCGTTCTTCCTCGCCGCCATGGCGTTCTTGGCGGCGAGAATGCCGATGCCGCTAGCCGTGGTCGGGTCTTCCGCGGTGTTGTCGGGGTCCAGGCCAATCGACTCCATCATCTCGAGCCATCGCGACTCGTACTGCGGGAGGATGGCGTTGAACGAGGTGAAGGCCGAGTAGGCGACGGCGATGTTCTTGTTACGCGTCGTGTGTTCCCCCGCGGGCCGCCGGCCGAGATCCGAGAAGATGCCGACCGCCGTGGGGTGATAAGGGGCGATAGCGTCAAACCACGGCAGTTCCAACCGCATGGCGTGGTCCAGGGTCCACGACATGGGTCGACCGAGGCTCTCCGTACGCGACACCATGTTGAACGTCGGGTAGACGACTTCGAGCAGGACATTCCCGTGGTCGAGGTCGAAGGTCGCCTCCTCCTGCGGGGCCGCCGCCACGCCACTGGTCAGCGATCCCGCCAGGGCCATCGTCACGGCGAAGGCCACCACGCCCCCCAGACGCGGTCTCCGCAGCCGCCTCAGAATCGTCACCGGAATTTCCTTTCGATCGCCCACCACAAATGGATTTCGCGCTATTGAACAGGGCCTGAGGATTCTGCACGATATTAGTGCATCTGAATTGCCAACGTCCACTACCCGATCGAGTAGTGGGCACTACCCGCCGGGGGCCACCAGTGGTGTTGCCCATGCCGAGACTCTCTCGGGATGATGCCGGAGGGTAGGCGTTCTGCTGCCCGGAAAAGGCACGTCAGAGGCGGTGTCGACGCCGGGATGACTGTTGGTGTCGACCGCTGCGGAACGATTGCCGCACGCGCACTGGATCCTACCTTTCGACAGGTGAGTGTTCGGATGTCGAGCAGTTCGGAGATCCTGGAACTGGACGGCGACAACAAGGAAATCCCCGCACGGGACGTACACCCGGGGCCACGGTCGCACCTGGCCGAGACGGACCCGGTTTCGGTACCGATATCCGCACTACTGCCCGGATACTCACCTCGACCGGCCGGGGAGAACCCCGAACACGTACAGCTGTCGGCCGCGGCGCGGGACCTTCCGCCGATTCTCGTGCACCGGAGCACGACGCGGGTCATCGACAGGATGCACCGGCTGCGAGCTGCGAAGCTCCGCGGTGACGAGACCATCCCCGTCTCGTTCTTCGAGGGTGATGCTCGGCTGGCGGGCAGCGGAGCAGGAGGAGTGCAGGGCCGGCGGGCCGACCGTCTCCCGCACACCGACTCCCGCTCCGACGGTCACGGTGCCGCCGCGGCCCCTGCCGCTGTCCCCTTGGCCCACGCCTCGATGAGCTCGGTGGCCTGGCTGGCGTTGAGCCTCGGGTCGCACAGCGAGGTGTAGCGACGTCGCAACGCCTCCTCGTCCTCCACCGATCCTCCGACGCACTCCGTCACGTCGTCCGCCGCGACCTCCAGATGGAGTCCGGCGGCGCGCTGCCGGTGCTCCTCGACGATGTCGCGGAACCGCAGCGCCTCCGTGATCACGTCGGCGAGGTGACGCGTCTTCAGGCCGATCCGGGACGTCACCGTGTTGCCGTGCATCGGGTCGCTCAGCCAGACCACCGGGTGTCCCGCGTTCGCCACGCGGCGGACGATCGGCGGCAGGGCCTCCCGGATCCGGTCCCGGCCCATCCGTGGAATGAGGACCAGGCGGCCGGGCTCACGCCGCGGATCGAGCGCCTCGCACACGCGCAGGATGTCGTCGGGGTTCGCGGCCGGTCCGATCTTGCATCCCACCGGATTGACCACGGAGGAGAGCAGGGCGACGTGCGCCTCGGCCGGCTGGCGTGTCCGCTCCCCCACCCATGGGAGGTGTGTCGAGCCCAGGTACAGGTCATCCGTGTCCGGATCGCGGCGGATCAGCCGGGACTCGTAGTCGACGACCAGGGCCTCGTGGCTCGACCACGGCCCATCCGTCGTCGCCGTACGACCGTTTCCCTGACGGTACGTCCGCATCACCCGCTGCACACCGTCGCTGGCCTCGTAGGCCCACACCATGCGCCACGGGTTGGCCTGCCGGGCCGCCGACGTGGCGATTTCCGAGTTGACCATGTGTCCCCGGAAGGAGGGGATGCTGAGTGCCTCGTACCACTCGAACGCCTGTGACCGGGGTTTGGCGAACTGCCCGCCCATCCGGCCGACACGGATGACACTCTGACCGGTGAGTTCGCTGAGCCGGTCTCCCAGCCGGTCGATGAACTCCAGCTTTGCCGCGGTGTGCCGGGGCGTGCACTCGTAGAAGCTCTCGGCGCAGTCGCCCAGTTGCAGCAGGAGGGTGTTGGTCGTCGCCAGTCTTGACAGCGCCTCCCGCAACTGCCGGATCTCCGGGGCGGTCACCAGGGGCGCAGCCGACGCCAACGCACGGCACGCCCCGGGGTAGGCGGGGTGGTCCCGCCAGTCCGGTTGCTGGGCCGCCGGCATGCCCTCCCACGGCCCGAGTTCGATGAAGTCCGCCGCAGATCTGGGTTGCTGCATCTGTCCTCCAGTCGAAAGATCAGCGAGACGGGCCTCCGGGAGCCACGGACGGCAGGCCGCGAGCCGGTCGTCGGACGGGTGGGTTCCGTTCGCCCGGACCGGCTCGGCCGCGCTGGAGCTTCCCGCCCGGCCGAGCGGTGTGCCGATAGCGTGACCGAGCCTCCGACGCGCGCACATCACGTCTTCGCGCTGCTGGGAGCGCCGTTTGCCGGACACCGCGGCGCCACGCGGTCGACGCGGCCGAGCAGGCGCACCCGGAAACGGCCGTGGCGCGTTCGCGCCATCGGTCCGACACGCGCCCGGCGGGAGTGGGTCCGGCACGTGACGGGCAACCCGGCCCGGCAGACGCCCGGCGGAACGGGTCCGCACCGGCGGGCAACCCGGTCCGGCGTGCACCCGGCGGAACCGGTCGTCCGGCACGGGCAGCGGAACGGGTCCGGCGCGCGCCCGGCGGGCGGCGGTGACCGCTACGCCGGGCGCGGACGGGACGACGCGGGCGTCAACCGGCGAGGCGGCTCACCGGGCGCCTCGTACCCGTCGGATCACGGCCGCCGGGTCCAGGTCGGCCCGGTTCCCGCGCCAGGCCACGTGATGGTCGGGCCGGAGGAGGACGAGGTCGCGTTCCCATACCTGCCGGGCGCCGGCGTCGGTCACCACCGTGTGGCTGACCGGCACACCCTGGGCGGCTGCCGCGTCGAGGAGCGGGTCCGCGCGGCCGTCGCCGACGAAGTCGACGAGGGTGAAGGACGGGGCGAAGCGATCGTAGATCGGTTCGCCGTCGTCGAGGACGAGGCTGGGCGGACGGCCGCCGGGCCAGGTCGTCGGTGTGTACTCCCGGGGGCTCCACGGGGGTTCGGGCGCATCGTCGTGGCAGACGACGGGCGAGTCGCCGTAGCGGTAGCCCAGCTCGATGCCCCGGTACTCGTTCTCGCCGCGCTCGGCGGTGAGAAAGGCGGCGACGGCATCGGGCGGGGCACCCTCGCGGAGAAGTGCTCCCGCCTTCAGGTGCACACCGAGGTGCCGGTGTGACGTGTGCATGGTGCGCAGGCCCACCGGCCGGCGTTCCGTCTCGTAGCTGTCGAGCAGCCCGGGGCCGCCGAAGCCCCTGACCAGGGCGGCGATCTTCCAGGCCGCGTCGACCGCGTCGCCGATGCCGGTGTTCATTCCGTAGGCACCGGTCGGGAACATGCGATGGGCGGAGTCGCCGGCGAGGAGAACGCGTCCGGCCCGGTACCGGTCCGCGATCATGAAGCCGGGGCGCCAGCGGGAGGTCAGGAGCACCTTGTCGATCTTCAGGTCCGTCCGCATCGTGTCGAGCAGGAAGGCCGCCGGATCGGCTGGCGGGGTGTCGAACTCGGACGCGTCCATGCCGTTGACGTGCGCGGTCCAGGTGTCCACCTCGTCCTGGGCGATGATGATGTACCGGAAGGCGAAGTAGTGCCAGAACCGCCCGTGCCGGTGCAGGCTGTCCAGGTCGCGGCTCTTGAAGTGCACCATGAAGGCACCCGGCAACCCGGGTACGTCGAAGCCCTCCTCGCCGATGCCCACCGCCCTGCGGACCTGGCTCGACGCGCCGTCGCACCCGATCACGTACCGGGATCGCAGCCGGACCGGTTGGTCGGTCAGCACGTCGACCAGGTGACTGGTCACCGTGTCGTCGTCCTGGGTGAGGGAGTCGAAGCGCAGCCCGCAGCGCAGGTCGACGAGCGGACTGCGCCGGCAGTGGGCCCGCAGGACCGGCTCCAGGTCGATCTGGGAGATCCGCTGACCGGGCTCGGTGGGCTGGGTGCCGTCGTTCTGTTCGGCGATGCGTCGCCACTCCTCGTCCACCGAGGGAAGTCCCCACGTGGTGATCGGTTCACCGGCGAGGCCGGTCGACCAGATCACGTCGGCCCGGTGCTCGGGCGCGACCCCGGCGGCACGGACGTCGTCGGCGATGCCGAGCTGCCGGAGGAACTCCATGCTGCGGGAGTTGACGTAGTCGAGCTTGGGGTGAACGGATGTCTCGAAGCCCTGGTCGACGAGGACACAGGAAACGCCCTGGCGGGCGAGCGCCAGGGCGGTGACCATGCCGACCGGGCCCGCGCCCACGACCAGAACCGGTACCGGATCCACGATTGGCCCTCCCGAAGGGGTGTGGGGCGGTGCGACCGCCCCACACCGTTCGCGGTTGTTCAGTTGGTTTCGCTGACCAGCCGGCTGTCGCCGCCACGCTCGTCCGTGCCACGGGCGGGCAGGTCCCTCCCGGCGGGCACGACGGCACCCGTGAGAGCACGCACCTGCGCCTCGGCGAAGCGGGCGTCGTCGCGCTCCTTGCTGGTGACCGAACCGAGGTAGCCGAACAGGAAGCCGAGCGGCGCACCGAGCAGGCCGGGCTCGAAGTCGACGAACTTGAAGTCGGCGTCGGGGAACAGGGCGGTGGGATCACCCGACACCCCGTTGGAGAACACGACCATGAGCAGGGTCACGGCGAGCCCGCCGTAGACCGTCCACTGCAGTCCCCTCGTGTTGTACCGCCGCCAGAACAGCGAGTAGACGACCGCCGGCAGGACACAGGCGGCACCCAGGTCGATCGACGTCGGGATGAAGATGTGGGTGAGCTGCGTCAACATCACCAGGCCGCCGACGAGGGAGGCGATCCCGACGATCAGCACGTTGCGCCGGATGCTCTTGAGTTCGGTGGCCGGGTCCAGCTTCCGGCCCCGCACCGCGTTGACGTCCTTGGTGATGGACGTCACCCCGTTGAGCAGCAGCGTCGCGAAGATCGCGCCGGTCGCCATCAGGGCGATCCCGCCGAGTGCGCCGGTGGCCCAGCCACCGCCGATCTCGTCGGCGATCTTCGGCAGGGTGATGTCGCGGTGGGCCCCCACCAGGCCGATGGCGTCCCCGCCGAGGATCGCGACGGCACCGAGACCGAGGATGATCATGCACGTCCAGAAGAGGACGGTGATGATCGACGCCCAGCCGGCCGACCGCCGCGCCTCCCGTCCGTTGGGCGTGACGAAGTACCGCATGAACAGGAACGGCATTCCCAGGGCCCCGACGGCGATGGAGAAGACCTTCGACAGGTGGACCCACGGGTCCTGGTCCGACCCGTACGTGGAGCCCGGTTCGAAGAGACGGCCGGTGGTCAGGAGGTCGAGACCGCGCTTGTCCGGTGCCGCATTGGCCTCGGCGTCGTTGAGCAGCTCGACGAGGTTCAGCTTGTACCGGGCGAGCACCACCGCGGTCAGCACCGCCACCAGGCCGCCCATCAGGACCACCTTGAGCACCAGGACCTTGGTGACTCCCTCCATGCCGCCCAGGTACACCCAGGCGATGGCGACCAGGCCGACGACGGCGGTGATGCCGGCCACCAGGGGCGCGTTCACCGTGGAGCTGGTGGAGAACATCCGGTTGGCGACGAAGGCGACCGAGCCCACGGCGATGATCGTGAACATGCCGAAGACGATCAGGGTGAGGACCGCCGACGCCATCCGCGCCGGCCGCTCGCGGGCGCGCAGCGCGAAAACGTCGCCCAGGGTGTGGCCGCCCACGTTCCGCACCGGTCCGGCGTAGATCAGCACGCCGACCACGGTGGACATCGTGAAGGCGGTCAGCAGGAGGATGGCGTCGAAGCCGTTCAGCGCGACGTGCCCGGTAATGATGATCACGGTCGAGTACATGATGGTCCCGCCGACCATCGCGAGGGCGTTCTGACCGGCGCCGACCCGCCGTCCCGCGAGAAGGAAGTCGTCCGGGTTGCGAATGCGGCCACGGGCCGCGTTCGCCAGGACGAACACCACGACGCCGATGGCGATGGCGACCGCGAAGGCGATCGCGGGCGCCGCCCAGGTGTTTTCGATCGGGGGTGGCGCGGGGGCCGCGAGAACACCGGTCATCGGAGGTCTCCTTCCAGGTCCGCCCGGATCTGCTCGCTGAGGGGATCGAGTCGTTCACGGGCGAAGCGCAGGTACACCACGGCGATCGCCACCACGAGGAGGAGCGACAGGAGGATGAACAGCAGGCCCACGTTCATCGGGCCGCCGAGCCCCGTCCGGAAGAAGCCCGGCACGAAGGCGGCGAGCGAGATGCCGATGAACCACCACCCGTAGAAGGCGACACTCGCCCAGACGATGAAGGAATTGGACCGACGCCGCAGGGTCTGGAACTGGGCGCTGTCATATACCGCGACATAACGGTCGCTGTTCGCTGCCGAGTCCACCGTGCCCATGACACCTCCTCTACTGAGGACGTCGTGATGACGTCGTCGTGACGTGGCGGTCAGTCGATACGCGGCAGTCTCCGTCACCCCTCCCACACCAGGCATGGCCCATTCACGGGATTTTCGGCGTGCGGCGCCAGAATGGCGTGCCGCTCCGGTCGAACCGCGTGAACGTGTGATGTCTGTCGATGGCTGCGGGGCCGATGGTGTCGCCATGACCTCGGCGCTGGAGAAGACCACGTGGACGTACGACGACTTCACGAGCGACGAACTCGACCCCGCCCGCTGGACGATCATGTCGATGGCGGGAGCGGACGGCGCGACCATCCGGTACCAGGACCGCAACGCCCGGGTGCGGACCGGTGACGGGCGGCTGGAGCTGACCGTCAACCCGTTCACCCGCTTCCACGACACGGACCCGAGGCGGAACAACGCCAAGCAGATGTACCGGTCCGTACGACGCTTCGCCGTGCCGGCAGCGGGCCGGCTGACGT
Organism: Micromonospora sagamiensis; assembly: GCF_014680085.1. Classification (NCBI taxonomy): domain Bacteria; kingdom Bacillati; phylum Actinomycetota; class Actinomycetes; order Micromonosporales; family Micromonosporaceae; genus Micromonospora; species Micromonospora sagamiensis. The sequence continues at coordinate 1,417,537 of NZ_AP023438.1, forward strand.
TCGAGGTCGAGATGGGGGTGCGGACCCACGGCCAGATTCCGCACGACCTGCTCGACGCCTACGGCACGGTGAACCTCTTCGACCTGGAGACCGGCGTCGTGCTCAACGCCGCCGCCACGAACGACACCGTCTACGCGGTCGTCGAGCGACTGGCACTTCCCGGCGTGACCCGCCCGGACGAGCACTACATCCACCGGGTGGTGCTGGACGTGCCGACGGAGCCGGGACGTCGGCACGGTTACGCCGTCACCTACCGGGCCGAGACGTCGGAGGTGGAGTTCCACGTCGACGGCAGACTCGCCTACTGGGCACGGCTGCCGGTACCGGTGGCGGGCTTCCACGCCGGCATGGCCCTCTTCTCGGCCCGGGACCTCTCCCGCTACCCACGCGCGCAGCGGGAACACGGGCAGGGCGCGACCGGCTGGTGGGGGCCGTGGCGGGTCACGACCGGCCTCAGATGAGCACCTCCCCGCCGTCGATGTTCAGGTTGACACCGTTGACCGCCCGGTTCTCCAGCAGGAACGTGATCGCCTCGGTGCAGTCCTGCATGGTCACCGGCCGCCTGGTGAGCGCGCGTGCAGCGGCGGCCTCGCGCGCGGCGGGCTTGTCACTCCAGAAGGGCGTGTCGGAGACGATGCTCGGGTGCAGGGCGTTGACCCGGACCGGCGAGAGTTCCACCGCCAGCGTCCTGACCAGCGCGCCGATGCCGCCGTTGGCGGTCGTCACGCTCGTGGAGCCCGGATACGGCCGGTGACTGGCCAGGCCGCCGATCAGGACGACCGCGCTCTCGTCGGTCATCCGCGGGGCGAGCGCCTGCAGAACCGCCGTGTAGCCGACGAGTTTCACCGTCAACAGGCGGATCGCGTCGGCCGGACGGTATTCCCGAACCGTGTTGTAGTCCCGGTCGAGCGCCGCGAGCACCAGATGGTCGACGCGTCGCACGTCGGCCAGCGCGGCCACGATCCGCTCCGGCTCGGCCAGGTCCAGGGCGAGCCCGCGGGTCCGCCCGCCGATCTCGTCGGCGACGCCCTTGGTCCGGTCCTCCGAACGACCGGTGACGACCACGTCGTTTCCCCGTCTGGCTGCCGACTGGGCGAAGTGTCGACCGATCCCCGACGTTCCGCCGACGACGACGACCTGAGTACGCTCGGACATTGACGTGTTCCTCCATGGTCGGGTGATGGGTCCGGCCGGGGGCATGGCCACCCGGCCGCCTAGCTCTCCAACTCGGCCAGCACGGTGGCCGTGGACAACGGCACCGCGCAGCGCTTCGCGGCGTAGCGGAGCGCCATGAGATGGTCGTCGAACGACAGGTCGGCCAGCGCGTCCGCCACTAGGAACGGCTGGATGTCACGGCTGAACGCGTCGCAGGCGGTGACGAGGCACCCCATGTGCGCGTAGACGCCGCAGACGACGAGCTGGTCCCGTCCCGACCGCCGCAGCCGGTCCTCCAGGTCGCTGCGGTAGAACGCGCTGTAGCGCCACTTGGTCAGCACCGTGTCGCCCGGCTCGGGGGCGATGTCGTCGGCGAGGCCGCGGTCGGCCTCCTCGCTGCTCATGCCGGGACCCCAGAGGTCGTGCAGCAGCCCCCGGTCCTGGCGGCTCATGCCACCCGGCTGCGCCGTGTACAGCACCGGCACCCCGGCCGCGCGCGCCGCCGCGAGCAGCTTCATCACGTTGGCGACCAGCTCGGTCAGCGGAGACTGCCCGGCCGGAAACGGGCGCAGGAAGTACCGCTGCATGTCGTGCACCAGCACGGCGGCCCGGTCCGGACGCGGGCGCCAGGGCAGCGCCGTGCCCGGCAGGTCGTCGTCACCGGGCATGCGGTACGGCGCGATCGGAGTCATGGCCATACTTCTTCGCCTCCTGTTTCCCCTCTGCGACGTCACACGTGCGGGCCGGCGCCGCCGTCACACGTGCGGCGCCGCCGTCACACGTGCAGCGCGGCGCCGCCGTCCACGTACAGGTCGTGCATGGTGACGTGGCCGGCCTGGTCGGACACGAGGTACGCGACCGCCTCGGCCACGTCCCGGGGCTGGGCCAGCTTCCGCAGCGGGATGCCGACCTTGTACGCGGCCGGCGAACCCTCGATCACCTGCCTCGGGTCGCCGCCCTCGCCGAGCATCGCCCGCAGCATCGGTGTGTCGGTCGAGCCGGGCGAGACGACGTTGCACCGGATGCCGTAGTCGGCGAGCTCCAGTCCCAGACACCGGGTGAAGTGGGCGGACGCGGCCTTCGAGGCGGCGTAGGCGGCCATCTCCGCGCGCGGCACACCGGCGGCGTTGGACGCCACGGTCACGATCGCGCCGCGCCGGCGGCCGACCATCCGCCGGGCCACCGCACGGGACACGTGGAACACCCCGGCCGCGTTGACCGAGAAGGTGTCGCTCCACTGCCGGTCCGACATCTCGACCACCCGGCCGGTGTGCAGGACGCCGGCCGCGTTGACGAGGATCCCGACCGGTCCCAGCTCGTCCTCGACACGCCGCACGAGCACGTCCACGGCCTCGCTGTCGCAGACGTCGACGCGGTAGCCACGGGCCGACTGGCCCTCGGCCTCGAGTTTGGTCACGACGGTGGCGAGTGCCTCGGCATTGCGGTCCACGGCCGCGACGTGCGCTCCCGCACCGGCCAGGACGCCTGCCACGGCAGCGCCGATGCCCTGCCCCGCACCGGTGACCAGTGCGACCGTCGACTCGATTCCGGTCAGTTCCATCATGCCCTCCTGCTGGTCGTGGCGGCCTGCTCGGCGTCATACCCGAAGAGCCACTCGTGGCGGTCCAGACCCGACGAGATCTCCGCGGAGGTGTCGCGGCGGCGCTGGGCGTCCCCGTCGACCAGGTGGAAGGTCTCCGCGTTGGCACGGGACTGGCGCTGGATCCGCGTGGTGCGGGGAAGCCGGATCCGTTCGTAGCGGCGCAGGGCCGCGTCCAGACCACCCGGGCCCGCGTCGGCCAGACAGACCGCGAGCACGACGGCGTCCTCGATCGCCTGGTTCGCGCCCTGCGCCTGGAACGGCAGCATCGGATGCGCGGCGTCACCGATGACGGCCACCCGTCCCGAGCTGAGCCGGTCGATGCTCTCGCGGTCGTGCAGCGCCCACCTGCTGACCGTCTGCGCCGCGCCGATCAGTCGGGCGACGTCCGGGTGCCAGCCCGCGTACGCCGTCGCGAGTTCGGCGACGTCACCCCGCGCCGACCACGACTCCTCCCGCCAGTCGGCGGCGGAGACGGTCGCGCCGAAGCTCACCTGCCGGCCGGACGACACCGGATAGCACACGACGTGCTGGTCCGGCCCGAGCCACAGCTGCACCCGGGGGGCGGTGAGCAGGAAGGGCACCCGTTCGGCCGGGACCAGTCCCCGGTAGATCGTCTGCCCGGAGTACCGCGGCTGGTCGGCCACGATCTGCTCGCGCACGACCGAGTGGATGCCGTCGGCGCCCACCACCAGATCGGCCGTGACCGTCGCACCGTCGGACAGGTGCAGCCGCGCCTCGTCGGTGCTCTGCGTGACGGCGACGAGCCGGGCCCCGAGGTGCAGCCGGTCCGGCGGCACGAGCGAGAGCAGGGCGCTGTGCAGGTCCGCCCGGTGCACCGCGTAGTAGGGCGCCCCGAACCGGCGGTGGCACTGGTCGCCCAGCGGGGTGCGGTGCAGGAGCCGGCCGTCGTCCCAGCGGCGCATCTCGATCGCCCGCGGTGCGACCGCGACGGCGCGCAGGCGGTCGCGCAGGCCCAGCCGGTGCAGCAGCCGGGTGGCGTTGGGCGCCACCTGTACTCCCGCCCCCACCTCGCTCAGGCGCTCGGCCTGCTCGTGGACGTGGCAGTCGATGCCGGCCCGGTGCAGGGCGGCGGCGAGGGTGAGGCCGACGATTCCGGCCCCGGCCACGGCCACCCGTATCTGCGGCATGTCGTCTCCGTCAGTAGTAGAGGAGCGCTTTGCCCCAGTCCTCGTCGGGCCCGAACAGGCTGCGCGGCTTGACCACGTCCGGCATGCTGGTCAGCGCCTCGCGCGGCACCAGCGTCCCCGGAGCCAGCCCGACGACCTCGCTGTCGACCCCGAACGCGGCCCGTACCGCAGCCGTCAGCTCCGCCTGCGCGGCCGCCCGGTGCTCCTCGGGCACCTCGATCTCGATGCGCAACACCGTCGGGTCCGCCTTCGCCCGCCAGAACACCACCCCGTGGGACTCCGGGAGGGAGAAGACGAGTTCCTCCAGCCGGTGCTGGGTGATCGTCGCCGCGCCGACCCGGTAGCCGAACGCCGCCCTGCCGAGCACCCGGACGGTGGGGAGGTTCCAACCGCAGGCACAGTCGTCGTAGGAGACCGACACGTCGTCCTCGAGGTTGTAGCGCAGCAGCGGCATCGCCTCGCGGAACAGCGGGGTGACCACGAGCTGGCCGTCCCCGTCCGCGCGGACGGTGCCGGTCCGGGGGTCGTACACCTCGAACAGCGCCCGGTCGGCCCACAGGTGCATCCGGCCGTTCGGGCACTCGCCGGCGAGGCTGCCGGTCTCGGTGGAGCCGTACTCCTCGATCACCGGCACCCCCCACAGCCGGCTGATCCGGCGACGGCGGGCGTCGGTGAGCGGCTCGCCGCCGACGAACAACGCCCGCAGCGCGGGGAAGTCGGCGTCGGGCCGGTGCCCGGCCGCGGTCGCCGCGGCGGCCCAGATGAGACATTCGGTCGGCACCGACCAGGTCAGCGTGACACCCAGGTCGTGCATCACCCGGACGACCCGGGCGTACGGCATGGCCAGCGACCGGTTGTCGCCGGGCACCACGGTGGCCCCGCGCAGCCGGCCGGCGGCGTGCGCGAGATGCCCCGTCAGCAGCAGCGCGTACGGCGTGCGCACCAGGAAGACGTCCTCGGCGGACATCCCGATCCACTTGCGGGCGAAGCGCTCGGCCAGGTCGGTCCAGTCCTCGGCCGTGTAGTAGGAGGGCGTGGGCCGGCCGGCGGTCCCGCTCGACTCGTGGTAGGTCGCCAGCCGCTCCTTCGGGACGGCGAGCATGCCGAAGGGGTAGTTGTCCCGCAGGTCCTGCTTCGTGGTCAGCGGCAGGTCGGCGAGGTCGGCGGCGGTCGCGGGCAGGGCCCCCGGGTCCAGCCGGTCGCGGTAGAACGGCGAGCGGGTCGCCCAGGTGACCGTCTGCGACAGCTGCTTCTCCTGAAGGCGCTGAAGGTCCTCCGGCCCGTGCCACTGGCCGAGTTGAGGCAGGCTCGGACGTGGGTCGTTCACCGCTTCTCCTCTCCTAGCAGTCGATGTGCGTTGTCCCAGGCGACCTGCCGCCACTGCTCGGGCGACAGCCGCAGTGCCTGGAACTTGGCCAGCTCCACGGCCGGGTGCTGGAGCGGGTACTCGGAGCCGAACACCACCCGCCCGGCGCCGAGGCGGCGCAGCGCCGCCTCGACCACGCACGTGTAGCCGCCCGAGGTCTCCAGCAGGATGTTGGGCTCGTCCCGGATCAGGGTGAGGGCGTAGAGGTCGATGTTGCCGATGCCGCTGTGCCCGAGCACGAAGTCCACCTGCGGGAACCGGCGGCCCAGGTCGACGAGGTCGGCCACGCCCGCGCCCGGCCGGTCCAGGCAGACCACGTACACCGGGTGGTCGAACTCCGCCGCCACGCCGACGAGGTCGGCGACCCGGGGATCGGTCAGGCCGACCCCGTGGACGGCGGGCGAGATCTCCAGGCCGCGGAACTCGGCGGCCCGGGCCCGGTACACCTCGGCCGGGCGGTGCGGGTTGGCAAAGAAGAACGGCACCAGGCGTCCGTCGGTGCCCGCGCAGGCGGCCAGCACCGCGTCGTTGTCGGCGTCGGTCTCGACGTGTCCACCCTCGACGAGTTGGCGGGACAGGCGGTCCAGGTCGATGGTGCCGCCCGCGCACACCACCGCCCGCTCCAGCCCGCACTCGTCCAGCGCCGACCGGAGCCGCTCCCCGGCCCCCGGCCGGGGAGCCAGGCGTACGTGGAAGTCGAACACGGGCGCAGGGAGGCGGACATCCCCCGACGCTCCCGGTGCGGTCATCGCGGCCACCGCTCGTCCCCCATCGCGCCCGTCGCTCACTTCTCGATGCAGAACTCGTCGATCGGGTAGCCGACGTGCCGCTTCTCGACCGGCAGGTAGCCGAGCACCTTCGTGCCCGCCGTCAGCTCCGTGACGTTGAGCACCGTGCCACCCGGCCCGAGCACCCGGACGTGCCAGTCGTCCTGGACGATGAGGTTGACCGTCACCCCGGAGGGCGCGACCGCGTCGATCGCGAGCAGCGGACGCGTCTCGATCTTGACCCGCCCCACGGTGACGATCCGGGACTTCCCCTGGGAGTCGACGGCGAGCACCCGGCCGCCGGAGGTGAGCTCGCTGAGGTAGTTGGTGCGCCCGTTGGCCGACAGCGTGTACGAGTGCAGCGCACCAGCGTTGACCCGGAACGGCCGGGTCGGCATGTACGGCAGGGGGTGGGTCTCGCTGCAGCACAGGATCATGCCGGTGGAGTGCGAGCCGACGAGGATGCCCTCGTCGAGCCGGAAGTTCGTGCAGGTGTCGACGCAGGCGCGCTCGCCCATCCCGACCCGCCGGATGCCGGTGACCTCCAGCTCCACCAGCGACAGGTCCGCCGCCCTGCTGACCGCGGCGGACTTCAACGCGGTGGCCTCACCCGGGACACGGGGGGCGAGCATCACGCCGTCGGAGCCGTGTTCGAGGACACCGAAGACGATCTCCGCCTCCTCGACGTCGGCCACCTGGGTGACGATGCTGCCCTCCGCGCCGGCCGCGGCGGCCAGCACGATCTCCAGCGGGATCTTGGTGGGGTCCCGGAAGTACAGGAGGCTCCACCGGTCGTAGCGCGCGGCGCGGCAGGCGTCCTCCAGGCTGTCCGCGTCGGTGATCTCCACGTACCGGCCGAACTCCACGTCGGGGTACTGAGCCGCCAGCGCGGCCGGGTCCCCGTGGCGGGCCGGCTCGACGATGACCAGGTCGGCGGGGTGCAGCTTCTCCGGCAGCGGCTGGTTCTGCGGGAACAGGACCTTCTTCACCGTCGGGGGAAGCGGCTCCAGGTCGGCCGGATCGGCCGCCACGATGGCGTCCACCCTCTGGTGGACGGCCTCCTCGACGATGGCCGCCTTGGCACCGTTGACGTTACGGATGTCCAGCCAGCACAGCTTCACGGGTCTCTCCTCGCGCGGAAGGTCAGGGAGTCTCAGTAGGTCAGGGCGAGCCGGTCGTCGACGCTGTCGGTGTCCGGGACCCGCGGTGTCTCGTGCACCAGCCGCGCGACCGCGGCGGCCATCCAGCCGGGCTGGTCGGCCTGGAAGACGTTGCGTCCCATGGCCACTCCGACCGCGCCGCCGCGCAGCGCGTCCGACACGTAGGCCAGCACGGTCTCGGTGTCGGCCGAGCGGGGGCCGCCGGCCACGATGAGCGGGATGGGGCAGGAACGGACCACGTCGGCCATCTGCTCGGGGGTGCCCGCGTAGTTGGTCTTGACGATGTCCGCCCCGAGGTCGGCGGCCAGGGTCGCGGCGTGCGCCACCAGCTCCGGCGCCCCGGGGTCGGTGATCTGCGGTCCCCGGGCGTACACCATGGCGAGCAGCGGGACGTTCCAGCGGTCGCACTCCCCCGCCACGGCCGCCAGGTCGGCGATCTGCCTCGCCTCCTGGGGTGAGCCCAGGTTGACGTGCACGCTGACCGCGTCGGCGCCCAACCGCAGCGCCTCCTCCACGTGGGCGACCAGGTACTTCGCGTCCGGATCCGGCGCGTGTCGGGTGCTCACGCTCAGGTGCACGATCAGCGACATGTCGCCGAACCACCCGGGATCGACGTGGCGGAGGCTGCCCTTGTGCAGCACCACGGCGTCGACACCGGTGCCGGCCAGCTCCCCGAGCAGGGAGTTCAGGTCGCCACGGCGCAGCGGTCCGTCGGTGACGGAGTGATCGAGCGGTACGACGAGCAGGCGCCCGTCACCCTGCCGGAACAGGCGTCGCAGGCGGAGGTTCCGGGCGAACGAGGCGTTGAGTACGGCCACGGGTGTCATGCCTCTCTCAAGCGATGGCGGGACGGCCGGAGGTCGCGGAGGTGACGTCTGCCGGCTCGTGCCGGTCGAGGTGGAACTCGCGGTGCAGGGTCTCGACGGCGTCGACGGTGCGTTCGCGCGGCACAATCACGGACAGCCGCATCTGGGAGGTGGAGATCCAGCTCGTCGGAATGCCGGCCGTGGCCAGTGCCGCCATCAGCCTGGCCGTGTACTCGGGCCGGCTGAGCAGGCCCATCCCGACCACCGACACCTTGCCGACGTTCTCGTCGAAGTGCACACCCCCGCCGAAGGCGGTCGTCAGCTCGTGCAGTGCGGCCCGCACGGACTGGGCCTGGCTGCGACGGATCGTGAAGCCCATCCGGAACTCGTTCTCGTAGGGCCCGGACCTGGCCACCAGGTCCACCACCGTCCCGTGGGCGGCCAGCACCTCGAACACGTCCGGGGCCAGGTCCCGGCGGATGTCCCGGCAGTGCACCAGCACGCGCACGACGTCGGTGTCGTGGGTGACCGCCACGACGGCCCGCCGGGTCTCCAGCGGCCGGCCGTCCGGCCACTCCACGACGGTCGTTCCGGGCGCCTGTGACGAGGCGTTACGGACGCGCACTTCGACCCCTTCCATGGCGGCCAGTTCGATGCAGCGGGTGTGCAGGACCCGCGCGCCGGCGAACGCCATCTCCGCCATCACGCCGGGCTGGACCCAGGGCAGGCAGCGGGCCGCGGGCAGGATGCGGGGGTCGGCGCTGAAGACACCGTCCACGTCGGTGTAGATCTCGCAGGCCGATGCGCGAAGTCGCGCCGCCAGCGCGACCGCGGTCGTGTCCGAGCCGCCGCGTCCGAGCGTGGCGACGTCCCCGACGCGGTCGACCCCCTGGAATCCGGTGACCACGGCGACCTCGCCAGCGTCCAGCGCCGCCTGCACACGTTCGGCCCCGATCCTCGAGATGAGCGCGTCGCCGTGCCGGTCGGTGGTCCGGATCCCGGCCTGGTGTCCGGTCAGCGAGATGGCCGGCACCCCCAGCCCGTTCAGGGCGAGGGCCATCAACGCCGCCGACTCGGACTCGCCCACGGCCAGCAACTGGTCCAGTTCCCGGGACGGATCCGTGGCACCGACGTCGGCGGCCAGCCGCAGCAGATCGTCGGTTCTGCTGCCACGCGCCGAGACGACCACGGCGACGGCCGATCCACGCCGCCGGGCCGCCGCGATACGCAGGGCGGCATGACGGACGCAGTCGAGAGTCTGCAGGGAAGTACCGCCGTATTTCTGGACCAGCACATTCACAGTCGTTTTCACCGCCCCTCGTCGAAGTCGTATGCCGCCGACAGTAGTCGCGGTGCACCTCGCCGGCTACGACGTACGCGAGTGGTGATCCTCATTCAGGTGTTTACGCCATACCGCCCCAGCGTTACCGGAAATACGGGACGACGACGTCACGTCATGTGCGACGACTTTCGCCGCCGCAGTATCGAGAGGGGTGATCTGATCTCATGCAAAGGGAGCGATATGGACGGGACGCATTCGAGCATGGCCAGCCCCCCGGACGTTCTGGCCGGCCTCGGCGAGGACGGGCGTGCCTTCGCCCTGCTGTACCGGCCCGGCTCGGCCCACAACGCGCAGGTGGAGGTCCTGACCGGCGAGGTCTGCGATGTGGACAGCCTCGCCGACCTGCCCCTGCCCGGCGAGCCGGCGAACGGCGCGCGGCACGACCTGCTCGTGGCGATCCCGTACCGCCAGATCACCGAACGTGGGTTCGACTGCCACGACGATCACGCGCCCCTGCTCGCCATGCGCGTCCACCGGCAGGCCCGACTCAGCCGCGCCCAGGCCCTGGCCAGCCTGCCCGAGCAGAACGTGCCCGTGTCCGACGCCGGGTTCGACGTCAGCGACGAGGACTACGCGGCGATCGTCAGGCGGGTGCTGGCAGACGAGATCGGACAGGGCGCCGGCTCCAACTTCGTCATCCGGCGTTCCTTCACCGCACGCCTGGACGACTACTCGGTCCGCACCGAACTCGCGATCTTCCGGCGGCTGCTGACCGGTGAACTCGGGTCGTACTGGACGTTCCTGTTCCACACCGGCGCGGGAACGACGTTCATCGGCGCCTCGCCGGAACGGCACGTCAGTATGGTCGACGGCACCGTCTCGATGAATCCCATCAGCGGGACCTACCGGCATCCCGCGACCGGTCCGGACATTTCCGGGCTCCTGGATTTCCTGCACGACCCGAAAGAGGCCAACGAGCTCTACATGGTCGTGGACGAGGAACTGAAAATGATGGCCCGAATGTGCACCTCCGGCGGCCGGGTGCACGGCCCGTTTCTCAAGGAAATGGCGCGCCTGACCCACACCGAGTACATCCTGACCGGCCGGAGCGATCTCGACGTACGCGACGTGCTGCGGGAGACCCTGCTCGCACCGACCGTCACCGGCAGTCCGCTCGAGAACGCCTTCCGGGTCATCGGCCGCCACGAGACGACGGGCCGCGGATACTACAGCGGCGTCCTCGCGTTGATCGGCCGTGACGGGACGGGCAGCCGCACCCTCGACTCGGCGATCATGATCCGGACCGCCGAGATCCGCGACGACGGCCGGCTGCGTCTGGGCGTCGGCGCCACGCTGGTCCGTGACTCCCACCCCGAGTCGGAGGTGGCCGAGACGCGGGCCAAGGCCGCCGGCGTGCTCGAAGCGCTCGGCCTCGCCGGAGCCCGCGCCGCGGGTGCGCCCACCCCCGGGGGAGGGCACCCGTCACCGGCCGCCCATCCCCGGGTGCGCCAGGCACTGCTGTCCCGCAACGCCACGCTCTCGCGGTTCTGGCTCGACGGGGCACACCGGAGCACCCCGGACCCGGCGCTGGACGGACGGCGCGTGCTGGTCGTCGACAACGAGGACACCTTCATGGGGATGCTCGGTCACCAGCTGCGTGCCCTCGGCCTGCGGACCACGATCACGCGGTTCGACAGTCCGCTGCATCCGCAGGACTACGACCTCGCCGTCGTCGGTCCCGGCCCCGGCGACCCCGGTGACGCGACGGACCCGCGCATGAACACGCTCCGCGCGCTCACCCGTGACCTGCTCGCCGGCACCGTACCGTTCCTGTCCATCTGCCTGGGCCACCAGATTCTCGCCGCCGAACTCGGCTTCGAGATCATCCGCCGCCCGGTGCCCAACCAGGGCGTCCAGAAGCGGGTCGACCTGTTCGGTCGAAGCGAACTCGTGGGCTTCTACAACACCTACACCGCCCGCTCCGAACACGACTTCATCTCCTGCGGGCGGCACCGGCCCCTGGAGATCAGCCGGAATCCCGAGACCGGCGAGGTGCACGCCCTGCGCGGCGCGGGGTTCCGTTCCGTGCAGTTCCACCTCGAGTCCGTCCTCACCCAGCACGGCCCGCAGATCCTCACCGATCTGCTCGTCTCGCTGCTCAGGGACGCGGGAAGTGCCGGCGTTCCGGAGGCACGCGTGGGTGCGCGTCCCCGGTGAGCGGGCTCACCAGTCCCGTCTGGAAGGCGATGACCACCAGTTGCGCACGGTCGCGGGCGCCCAGCTTGCCCATCGCGTGACTGACGTGGGTACGGGCGGTCGCCGGGCTGAGGAAGAGCTCGGCACCGATCTCGTCGTTGCTCAGGCCCTGCCCCACCAGGGCCAGCACCTCGCGCTCGCGTTGGGTCAGCACCGCCAGTCGGTCCTCGCTGGCCTTGGTCACCGTCCGGGCCGCGGTGAACTGGGCGATGAGGCGGCGGGTGATCCGTGGCGCCAGCAACGCCTCCCCGGCGGCGACGACCCGGATGGCGTGCAGGAGTTCGGCCGGTCCGGCGTCCTTGAGCAGGAAGCCCGACGCGCCGGCCTGAAGCGCCTCGAAGACGTACGCGTCGGTTTCGTAGGTGGTCAGGATCAGCACGCGGACCTGGTGCAGCCCGACGGTCCGGGCGATCTCGCTGGTGGCCTGGATACCGTCCAGCTTGGGCATCCGGATGTCCATGAGCACGACGTCCGGTCGCGTGACCCGGACCTGCTCCACCGCCTCGGCCCCGGTGGTGGCCTCCCCCACCACCTCGATGTCGTCCTCGACGTCGAGCAGAAGCCGGAACCCGGAGCGCACCAGCCGCTCGTCGTCGGCGAGCAGCACCCTGATCGGCGTACCGCCGGAGGGCGCGTTCTCCGTGCTCACCGATGTGCCGTTCCCGCCGGGGCGAGCGGCAGGCGTGCCTTGACCTCGAACCCGCCGTCCGGCAGCGCCTCGGCGGCCAGGTCACCGCCGAGGAGCAGACAGCGTTCGCGCATGCCGAAGATGCCGCAGCCGGGCTCGGCCGGGTCGGCGGTGCCGCTGCCCGGCGCGACCGCCGCGTGCAGCGCCATCCGGGCGTCGGCCCCGTCGCGACGACGCGCTTCGTTGGTCACCCGGACCTCCAGGGCGTCGATGCCGTAGTCCAGCACCACGTTCACCCGGGTCGGTCCGACGTGGCGGATCACGTTGGTGATCGACTCCTGGAGGATGCGGTACGCGGCGTTGCTCACCGCGCTCGGTGGCGGCGACGTCGGCGACGTCACCTCGAGGTTGATGTCGAGTCCGGCGTCGCGCGCCTTCGCGGTGAGGTCGTCGATCTCCGCCAGGCCGGGGGGCGGCACCCGGCCCTCGCTGGAATCGCGCAACATCCCCAGGATGGCCCGCATCTCCCGCAACGCCTGGGAACTCATCTGCTCGATGGTCCGCAGCGTCTCACGGGCCAGTTCCGGCCGCTTGTCGAGGACGTACGCGGTGACCCCGGCCTGGACGTTGATGATGGCGATGGCGTGCGCGACGGTGTCGTGCACCTCCCGGGCGATCCGCAGCCGCTCGGCGTCGACCCGGGCACGCGCCTCCTCCTCCCGGGTCCGTTCCGCCGACTCGGCCCGTTCCAGTGCCTTGGCCGCGATGACCCGCCGGGAGCGGACGGACTCGCCGAGGGCGGCGCTCATGATGCTGGCGCCGATCCGGAAGAACACCCACCCGATCGCGTCCCGGGGTTCGAGGTCGGTCGCCGCGACCAGCCAGATCGTGGACAACGCCGCGATCCCCACGCCGGCCGCGAACAGGGACCGTCGCCCGTCGCCGAGGGCGGTGAGCGTGTAGATGGCGACGAAGAGCCCGAGCCAGCCCGGACCGTCGGGAAAGTCGAGGGTGTAGTACGCCAGGCTGGCGAACCCGGCCGTGACGAACGTCGCGAACGGCCAGCGGCGGCGTACGGCCACCACGGCGCCGCTGACGACCAGCAGCGCGAAGCCCAGGTTCCCGAGGTCGGTGAGCGGGCGCAGCACCGTGTCGGGTTCCGCCGCCACCCGGCGGAGGGTCCCCTGGACCTGCATCACGGTGATGAAGAGGGCGAGGATCAGATCCTGCGCCAGCGCGGGCAGGCGGAGCCCCGCGAATCGGTCCTGCATGGCGCAATCATAGATATCCCGGGGCCCACGCGAATCCCGTCAGACACGCGGACAGCTACGACGAGGAGCGCGGTCAGAGTCGATCTCTCTACGTCCGAACGCGTAGACCATCCTCATCCGCTGATCGAAGAACTCACCAGCTTGATCGTGGGAGAATCGCTTGCCTGGAACCACCGACGGAGGCACCTTGGCCGCACCGCGTCGGCGGACCGAACACCCCTCTGACCCAACCGACCTAAAGGGGTTCTCCCATGCGTAAAGCATTCGCCGGACTGGCAGCGGTGTTGCTGGCCGTCATCGTCGTGCAGTTCTTCCTGGCCGCCAGTGGCGCGTTCGACTCCGCGCCGCTCGACGAGGCGTTCCGGCCCCACCGTGGCCTGGGCTTCGTGACCATCCTGCTCGCCGTGATCCTGACGGTGGTCGCCGCGGTGGCGAAGCTGCCCGGTCGGATCGTCGGCCTCTCCGGCCTGATCGCGGGCCTCGGGGTCCTGCAGCCGGTGATCGCGGTCATCGCCCGGGCCTTCGGGGACTCGGGAGACACCACCGCCGCCGGGCAGCTCGTGTTCGGTCTGCACGCGGTGAACGGGCTGGCCATGGCGATCGTGGCCCACACCGTCTTCCGGCAGGCGCGTGAACTGGCGGCCACGCCGCCCACCACGCGGGCCGGCTCTCCGACCGCCGGCTCGGCAGCCGGCCCGGCGCGATCGGCGTCATGACCACGGTCCAATGGATCCTGCTGGACCATGCCGTAGCACTGCTGAGTGTCGCGTTCTGGTTCGCGACCGGTGTCACGGCGGCCCTCCGGCGCCATCGGCTCGCCTTCGGCCTCCTCATCGGAGCCGTCCTGGTGACGCTCACCCGACCGGCCACCGTCGTGACGTTGGCCGGTCGGGGTTGGTGGTTCGCACAGGAGAAGGTCCTGTTGGGGCTTCCCCTGCTCGGGGCCGCGGCACTGGCCGCCGTGGTCGTCGCCGGGCCCCGGCTGTTCGCCGCGCGGCGGACGCCCGGTGCGGGCCTGCCGGTCGGCGGTGTCGTCGCGCTGTTCACCGCCGCGTACGCCGCACTGGTCGGCCTGGTGGTGACGTTCCTCGCCGGATACCCGCTGACCTGGAGCACCGCGCTGATCGCGGTCTCCCTCGTCTGTGCCGGCGCTCTCCTGACCGCGCAGGTGCTCGGCAGGCAGGCCGGCGAGCACACCGATGCCGAATCCCCGGTCAGCCTGCGTACGACGGCGCCACGGGACAGCTCGGCACTCTCCCGCCGTGGGTTCATCGGCCTGACCGCCGGAGCGGTCGCGGCGGGAGCGGGGATCACCGGTGTCGGCCTGCTGTTCCGGGGTCCCGAGGCGGTGGTCACCGGTGGCGGACCGCGACGCGCCTCCGGGTCCCGGCCACCGGTCTCGGTGGCGGACCTGCGGGGTCCCAGCGCACCGGCCCCGGGCGGCACCAGTCACCGACACACCCTCACCGCCAGGACCGCCACCGTACGCCTCGCGTCCGGGGGTGACGTCGACGCGTGGACCTACGACGGCCAGCTGCCCGGCCCGGCGATCATCGCGACGCAGGGTGATCTGATCGAGGTGACGCTGCGCAACTCCGACGTCGAGGACGGCGTCACCCTGCACTGGCACGGATACGACGTGCCGTGTGGTGAGGACGGTGCGCCGGGAGCCACGCAGGACGCGGTGGCGCCGGGCGGTGAGTTCGTCTACCGGTTCCGCGCCGACCAGGTGGGGACGTACTGGTACCACACGCACCAGGCATCGCACCCCGCCGTGCGCCGAGGGTTGTACGGGACGCTCGTCGTGAAGCCGCGAGCGGGAGGGCAAGCGGAGGAGCTGGACCTGACGCTGCCCGTACACACCTTCGACGACACCGTCGTGATCGGGAACCGGGAGGGGCGCACCGAACACGCGGTCCGCCCCGGCGCGCCCGTACGACTGCGACTGGTCAACACCGACTCGGAGCCGCACTGGTTCGCGCTGGCCGGCACGCCGTTCCGGGTGGTGGCCGTCGACGGCCGCGACCTCCACCAGCCGGGCGAGGTGCGTGAGGCCGGGCTTCGCCTACCCGCGGGTGGACGGTACGACGTGGTCCTGGCGATGCCGGGCACACCGGTGGCCCTGGTGCTCGACCACGACCACGGCAGCGGCGTACTGCTGCGCCCGACCGGCCACACCGGGAACGACCCGGCCCTGCCGGACACCTCCGGCTGGCCGGAACTCGATCTGCTGCACTACGGCGAACCCGCGACCGTGCCGTTCGACGCCGACGACGCCGACCGGCACTTCACGATCGTCCTGGACCGGGCCCTGGCCATGGTCGACGGTCGCCCGGCCTACGCCCAGACCGTCGACGGCCGCGGGCACCCGTCGATCCCCGACCAGCTCGTTGCCGAGGGGGACCTCGTCCGTTACACCGTGGTGAACCGGAGCCTCGAGACGCACCCCTGGCACCTGCACGGCCACCCCGTGCTGATCCTCTCCCGGGACGGGACGCGCTCCTCCGGCAGCCCGTTGTGGGTGGACACCTTCGACGTGCGGCCGGGCGAGGTCTGGGAGGTGGCGTTCCGGGCCACCAACCCCGGCATCTGGATGAACCACTGCCACAACCTGCGGCACCAGGACCAGGGCATGATGCTGCAACTCGTCTACGACGGCGTCAGCACACCCTACGAGGACGCGAGCCACGGCCACTCCTGACCCGCAGGGGCGCCCAGGACCGCGTCGACGCGCCATCGGACGCCCCGCCCTCCCGGCCCCGACCCGACAACCACGAAGGATCTCCCACCATGACCGGAACCGAGCGCGACCTGGCGAGTGTCCGCTACATCGTCGACGACGTGCGCGCGGCGATCGAGTTCTACACCACCCACCTCGGCTTCACCGTGCTGAACGCCTTCCCGCCGGCCTTCGCCGACGTCGCGCGTGGGCCGTTGCGGCTGCTCCTGTCCGGGCCGCCCAGCTCGGGAGCCCGGGCCACGCCGACGGACGTGGCGGGATGCGGGCGGAACCGCATTCACCTCGTCGTCGACGACATCGACGCCGAGAAGGAACGGCTGGAGCGGGCCGGGGTGGTCTTCCGTAGCGACATCATCTCGGGCCCCGGCGGACGCCAGATCCTGCTCGCCGACCCCGCCGGCAACCTCGTCGAGCTGTTCACTCCGGCGACCCCCGCCTGAGCCCGGTGCGACGCCCGAGCCACGACCGGACCGTCAACGGTCCGCGTCACGGGCGGAGAGTCGCCTCGCCAGGATGGAGATGATCACCGTGGCGGCCACCACGTGCGTCGCGGCCAGGACGACCTGGGTGGACACGGCGGTGTCCTGAGCGAGGCCGGGGCCGGCGAGGGAGAGGACGGTGAACGCGACGGCGGCCACCACGAAGGTGCGGGCGGGCCGCCTGGCCCATCGGGCCAGGACCACCGCGAGGACGATTCCGCCGATCGACCAGAGCACGACACTCTGGGCGACGGCGCCCACCGGGATCTTCTGGGCCTTCTCCTCCCAGACGCCGGCCGCCGCCATCGGAACGCCGGCAGCCCGGGCGACGAGCGTGAACGCCTCCGCGGTGACGGCACCGGCCAGGGCGGCCAGGATGCCGACCAGCCATACGGGGCGTGTGACCAGAGACGAGGCGAACCGGGACGAGGGCGGGGACTGGGGAACGGAAACACCCACGGCAATGCCTCCTGTTCGGTGGCTGGGGTGATGCCTCCTTTGTAGAGTAGACGCGGCACCGCACTGCCGCCAGATCCACTGAAGCGCGAATATGAGTGCTGCCCGATACGTGGTCTTCGCCTGTCGATCCGAGTCACCGCGCACCGGCCGGGCGATTGAGGTACGTCAGGCCGGGTTACTACGGTTACGGTATTCAAAGGCCGGCAATACCCCGGGTCGAGCCGTTTCGGCGGTAGGCTCATGACCGACTTCGACACGACGACCGTCACCATTCCGGCACGTATGCCGAGGTCGTTACCCGTCAATCATCCGAAGGGATTTCCGATGTCCGTCCGTCATTTGTTCACCGCCGCCGCCGCTGGGGTGCTCGGCGGGTTCGCGCTGGCCGCACCGGCCGCCGCGCAGGTCACCGCCGCCGAGGAGGGCAGCGGCTCCGGGCGAGGCGGATCCGTGCTCGGCCTGGTGCTGGCGCTGGTCGCGGTGGGCGTCGGCGCGTGGGCGCTGCGCTCCGCCGGTCGGGCCGGCGGCGGCAACGCCCGGGGCGGCGCCATCGCGGCCCTGGCGCTGGCGCTGGCCAGCATGATCTTCGGCGGGATGGCTCTGGCGGACTCCGCCGGTGAGGTCGGCAGCGGCAACGGTCGGGGTGGCGCCATCGCTGGCCTGGTGCTGGCGCTGGTCGGCCTGGTCCTCGGCGGAGTGGCTCTCGCCCGCTCCCGCCGTACCGCCTGACGGGCGGGGCGGCGGTTCCCGATCCGCGCCGGGCCAGGGGCCGCCGCCATCCGCTCGCCGTCGTCCTCGCCCGGCACGAACGGGTCAGATGAAGTCCATCGCCCCGGGCTTCCACCGGTAGTGCGACTCGAGCTTGTAGTACTCGCCCTGAGGGGTCAACGCGACGCCGTAGACGAACTTACGGTCGTCCCCACCGTACGGAACGCTTCGCACGAACTTCTCGATTTCCGGTTCGACGGGAACGGGCAGGGTCGTCAGGTCGGTGGTCGCGGCGGCGTAGCAGATCCGCTCGATCCTCGACGATTCCCAACCGAGGGTGACATACAGTCCGAACGCCTTCTCGCCGAGCTTGAGCATCCGCTCACTCGGTGCGGCCATGCCGATCTCCCGGAGCGTCGACCGGATGGTCTCCGGGTCGAAGCTCCCGGCGGGTACGTCGTTGAAGTACACGTTCACCGTTCGGCTCGGGTAGTCGATCCCGAATACCCCGACCCGGTCGTCCAGGCCGTGACGGGCGAAGAACTCGACGTTCCCGGCCAGACTGCGCGGCATGGCGGGGATCTCGGCGAGCTTCGACGTCTTCTGCAGGTCGTCCGGGGTGAAGAACGCGTAGATCTTCTTGAAGCCGCCGACGACCCCGAAGTCGATGCCGTGGCTCTCCACCGGGCAGCGTCCCTGGACCTCCGCGAGCAGGCTGCCGACCGGATGGTCCGTCTCCGGGGTGAGGCCGTGTGACAGCGCGCGGGCGTAGGGGTCGCGGTCGTCCGGGTGCGTCGTGAACCGACAGTCGAGTTCCCCCACGTGCCGCATCGCGGTCGCCACCCGGAAGGCGACCACGGCACCGGGGTGCGCGAACGCGTCGCCGTACGCGGAGAGCAGGGACCAGACCCTGTCGCGTGAGTAGGCCACGTTCAACAGCCGGGCCGATTCCTCGATGGTGGAACAGAGCTCTGCCGCCTCGGACGTTCCGGGCATCGATCCTCCAGGTGCCGTGCGTTCGCCACCGTGAGACCAGCCGGGCATCGTCAGCCTCCGATCTTTGCTGTCTTGTTGCGTTCCAGTCGGACGTGCGCGCGCATGAGCTCGCCCGGATTCGTCTGCGCCGCGAGGAGGGAGAGTTCGCCGCACAGCACCGTCGCGGCCGCGATGACCGCGAGCCGGCGTGCGTTCTCACCGGGGTCGCGGGAGGCCCGGCAGCCGAGCCGCGTCAGGTTCTCCTCGACGAAGTCGAGCCCCTTGCCGTTGCCCACGGTTCCCACGATCAGGTTCGGCACCGTGCAGGAGAAGTAGAGGTCGCCGTCCCGGTCCTCGGCCACGGTCACCCCCTGTGAGCCCTCGACGATGTTGGCGGCGTCCTGGCCCGTCGCCAGATAGAACCCGAGCAGCATGTTCGCGTAGTGCGCGTTGGCGGAGCGGATGCCGCCGGCGAGCAGGGTGCCGATCATGTTCTTGTGCACGTTCAACTCGGCTATCGCGGCGGCCGAGGTGCGCAGCGCGTCGTGGACGATGTCGCGCGGTACGAGCAGTTCGGTGACCACGTTCTTGCCGCGTCCGAGGATGCCGTTGATCGCGGTCGCCTTCTTGTCGGTGCAGTAGTTTCCCGAGATCGAGCCGTACGAGATTCCCGGAATGGTGTCCAGGATGTGGGTCAGGATGGCGTCCGCCGCCAGCGTCGCCATGTTGTGCCCGGAGGCGTCGCCGGTGCTGAAGCTGAACCGCAGGAACAGCAGGTTGGCCGTGATCTCGTGATGGAAGTCGATCAGTTCGACGAACCGACCGCAGCGACGTGCGATCTCGCGCAGCTCGTCGAGCCGCGCGTCGACCTCCAACGAGGCCAGGTACGCGGTCTGCGCGTCCTTCGCCCGGACGAACACCGAGCGTGTCATGCGCTCGTCGACGAGGGTGGCGACGATACCCGGCTCGACCATCATGGAGATCCGCGCGCCCCGGGCGACGGAGGGCCAGAGCGGCGACTCGTACGTGGCGAGCGGAACCTCCGTCTCGATTGCCGCCACGTTCCCCGAAATGCGCAGGGGACCCACCCATTTCATGGGAACGCCGGCGATCACGTTCGTGTCTTTCATCGGGTGCCTCCAACCGTCTCGTGGGTGGTGCCGTAGGACCTGGAACGGGTGGCGAGCCGGCGGGTCTCGATGCCCCGATCGGCGCAGAACTCGCGCAGGCCACCCTGGACCAGCACATCGCACCGGGTCAGGTCGGCCGGGGTCCCCGCGCCCAGCGCGGTCATCAGGGCTTCCAACTGGTCGAGCCATCCGGAGATCAGCGAGATCAGCGCCGGCACGCCGCCGTCCAGCACCGTCTTGAGGAACAGGCCGGAGACCCCGGCGGCGGACGCGCCGAGCGCCAGTCCACGCACCACGTCGAGCGGGTGGCGGACCCCGCCGGAGGCCAGCACCGGGATACCGACACCCCGGGCGTCCAGCAGACAGGCGGGCGTGGACTGCCCCCAGCCGTTGAGGAAGGAGTAGTCGGCGCGGTCCCGCCGGTCGTTCTCGATGCGGGCGAAGTTCGTGCCGCCACGCCCGGCGACGTCGGCCACCCGCACACCCATGTCCCGCAACCGCGACAGGGTCTCCCGACTCAGCCCGAAGCCGACCTCCTTGACGATCACCGGGACGTCGACGCCGGCCACGATCTCCTCGATCCGCGGCCCCCACGAGGAGAAGGACCGGTCGCCCTCGGGCATGACCGTCTCCTGGATGGTGTTCAGGTGGATCTGCAGAGCGTCGGCCCGCAACAGGTCGATGGCCCGCCGCGCCCTCTCCACCGAGGCGGTCGCGTTGACGTTCGCCATGATGAAGCCGTCCGGGTTCTCCCGGCGCATCACACTGAACGTCTCCGCCACCGACGCGTCGGCGAAGTACGCGCTCATGGATCCCGTCGCGATGGGGACACCGGTCTCGCGGGCGGCGATCGCAAGGTCGCGGTTGATGAGGCCGGTCTTGACGCTGCCGCCGGTCATCGCGTTGATGCAGAGCGGAACCGGCCACTCGATGCCGCCGAACCGCGTGGTGAGCGAGACGTCGGACCGGTCGATGCCCGCCAGGGCGTGATGGACGAAGGACACGTCGTCGAACTGGTTGTGTCCGTCGAGGTGGCGTTGCTGCTCGGCGGCGAACCGGACGTGGTCGTCCTTGCGATTGGCGATCATCCTGCGCTCCCGTTCGTCGGCTGGACATGAATCGGCATGGGAAGCACCCCCACGGCGGCCCACTCCTCGCGCAGCTGAGTGATCTCCCTCGTCGCGGTGGCGTCCAGCAACGCGATGCCGCAGTCTCCGCCCCCGGCGCCCGACGGTTTGGCGGCACCGCCGACGGCCTCGGCGGCGTCGCACAGCGCCGTCAGCCTGGTGGTGAAGATGCCCAGCCGGACGTCGTCGTCCAGCTCGGCGAGCACCCGGCGGGCGCCTCGGATCTGGTGCAGCACCTCGTGGTCGTCTCCCCGCTCCAGCGCGCGGATCGAGGCGCGCACGCACTCGTCGCTGCGGGCCAGGAAGTTCCGCTGCGCCGTACTGCCCCGCCACTGCCCCGTCGCCAGGCGCCCCGCCAGCGCGGCGGTGCTGGCCGGTTGTCCCGTCCAGCCCACCTCCAGGGCGAGTCCGCGCGGCGGCGGCAGCCGTCGCACCCCGAACCCCGGCCACGGCGCGCGCAACGTCTCCCCGATGCCCCGACGCCGCGCCATGTCGAGCACCGCGACCCGGTCGGGCGCGTGGTACGCGATCCACCCGCCCCAGACGCTGGCGGCCAGATCGCCGCCGGAGGAACCGGTGTCGCGTCGCGCCGTGGCCAGCATCGCCAGCCGGAAGCGTGCGTCGGGCGGCAGGTCCACGCCGCAGTAGGTGGCGACAGCGGTCACCGTGGCGACCGTCACCGCGCCGCTCGACCCGAGGCCGAACTTCGTTCCGTCGCGGTGCAGGCGACTGGAGATCGAGATGTGGATCGGGGGCATGCGCAGCCCGCGCTCGGTCAGCAACCCGTCGACCACCTCGATCGCCGACACCACATGGCCGAGGTCGTCGGGCGCCGGTCCCCCGTCGTCCCCGCCGAGCCCGTCGCCGTGCCGACGCAGTCGCACCGGGGTCGGGCGGAGGTCGGAGTCGACCACGACGTCCGCACCGTCGGTTCCCGACACCGTGACGCCGACCTGCCGATCGACCGCCACCAGGATCGCCGGGTGTCCCGGCTCCAGCACCGCGTACTCGCCGGCGACGAAGAGCTTGCCGGGCGCGTGGCTGACCGCTCCCGTCACTGCTCGGCCCCCGTCCGCAGGCGGGCGCCCGGCCCGCGCCGGGCGGTGACCACCGCGCATCCCGGCGCGGCGTCGCGCACCGTCCCGGCCACCCGGGCGGCGTCCGCGCGGTGGCAGAGCACCTTGACGTTCGGCCCGGCGTCCATGGTCGCGTAGGCCGGTACGCCGTCCGCCCGGAGCCGCAGGACGCTGTCGAGCACGGCCACCGTGGCCGGCGACAGGTAACGCACCGCCGGCCGCGCGGCCAGCATCGTCGCGTGCATGCCGAGGGCGTTCCGCTCGGCGATCTCCCCCACCGCGTCGAGATCGCCGCGACGCAGCGCCGCCCGCATCCCGGACAGGTCGGCCTTGCTGGAGGTCGCCCAGGACCGGTAGAGCGGGGAGGTCTCGACGGTTCGCCGCATGGCCGCGCGGCTGGAGACGGCCTTGGGGCCGGCGTCCACCAGCGCGATCACCAGCGCGGGGTCGAAATCCGCCACGGGCACCGGCTCGGCGTAGGAGCCGAGATCCGCGGCCTCGCCGGTACCCGGGCCCGCGTGGCAGATCGCGAAGCCGCCGAACACCGACCGGGCGGCCGACACGGACCCACGCCGGGCCAGGCGCGACAGGGCCGTGGGATCGAGATCGAGACCGTACGCGGCGGCACCGGCGAGAGCCAGGGCGGCGAACCCACTCGCCGACGACGCCAGACCCGCCCCGGTCGGGACGCGGTTGCGGGTGTCGACCACGGCCGGTTCGGTACGTCCCGCGATCTGGCGTACCAGGTCCAGGAAGGCCACGACGCGCTGCCGCGCCTCCCCCCGCGCGGGCGAGCCGTCGAGCGTGACGCTGTCGGCCCGTGCCGTG
Organism: Micromonospora sagamiensis; assembly: GCF_014680085.1. NCBI lineage: Bacteria > Bacillati > Actinomycetota > Actinomycetes > Micromonosporales > Micromonosporaceae > Micromonospora > Micromonospora sagamiensis. The sequence continues at coordinate 1,440,501 of NZ_AP023438.1, forward strand.
GGACGCAGCCGTACGGTGGTGGTCGTCGGGAAGACGTCCAGGGTCATCGACAGGCTGTCGACGTACGGGATCATGAGTCGCTCGTCGCGCTTGCCCCAGTATTTGATCAGCGCGATGTTCGGATGGGCGACGGCGGTCGCGCCGGGGTCGAGGACCTCCTCCGCCGGCCCGGCCGGCTGCACCTGGTCACTGCGCATGGCTCGCGAACCTCCCCGCCGGTACGACCCAGGTCCGGACGGCGCCGGCTTCGTGGAGACGCCGCACGACCGCCTCTGCCCGGCCCGGGTCCCCGACCAGCGCGATCATGCAGCCGCCCAGTCCACCGCCAGTGATCTTGGCCCCCAGGCTGCCCGCCGCGAGCGCCGCCTCGACCAACGCGTCGATCCGGTCGGTGCTGATCCCGATGTCGTGCAGCAGCCGGTGGTTCTCGGTCAGCCGCGTGCCGAAGTCGCCCACCTGGCCGTGCGCGAGGTCGCGCAGGGCCGCGTACGTCAGGTTCGACACCCGGCGGACGAAGGCGTCCTGCGTCTCCGCCCGGCCGGCGAACCTGCGCCGCACCAGTTCCACCGCGTCCCTGGTGCTGCCGCCGACACCGCTGTCGGCGATGACGAAGAGCCCGTCGAAGCCGGCGGCCCGGCCGGCACCGGGGCGAGGGTCGGTGCGCTCCGGGGCGTGTGCACAGCCGTTTCCCGGCATGACGATGGGCAGTTCCCGAGCGGTGCCGGACCGGAAGAGGAGGGGCGACGTCGCACCGGTGGCGAGCGCGTCGATGCCGCTCGCCCTGCCGTGCGCGACCTTCTCGGAAGCCTGCACGAGATCGAAGACCGTACCGGCGTCGAGTCGACGGTCGAAGACGTCCGCGAGCGCCAGCACGGCCGCCCGGGCGCAGGCGGCACTGGAGCCGAGGCCACGACCCTGCGGGATCGCGCAGTCGATGAGCACGTCGACACACATCCGCTCGGCGAGGGCGGTCCGTTCCCTGAACTCCGCCACCAGGTGCCGCAGGCCGTCCGTGGCCAGCGGGGTCACCGACGTGGTCGGCGATCCGGCCAGCGCGAAGGAGATCCTGTCCGCACCGTCGTCCGGACCGGGCAGGCGCGTCGCGCTCGCGGTGGTCGTCAGCTGCGGCACCGGGATGACCAGCGCCGGAGCGCCGTACACGACGGCGTGTTCGCCGAGCAGGATGGCCTTGCCGTGGGCGCGTCCCACGCCGACGCGACCATGCCCGGCACCCGGGGCGCTTCCGCGGTCGGCACAGGTGAGCGGGTTCGTCGGCGGCATCACTGGGCCCGCTGCGTTGCCTTGATCGCCATCTCGGCGAGTTGGTGCTTCGCCGGTCTGGTGACGCTGCTCGCCTCCAGCACGGCCAGGGCCCGGTCGGCGCGGAGCGCGATCTGCCCCTCGATGTGCTCCACGGCGCCGACGTCGACGAGGATGGCGCGGACCCGGGCGAGTTCGTCGTCGGACAGGTCCGTGCCGAGCTTCGCCCGGAGGAAACCCGCCGCGTCCGGGTCGTGTCGGTCCGCACGTTCGAGCGCCGTCGCGAGCAGGACCGTCCGCTTGCCCTCACGAAGATCGTCACCCGACGGTTTGCCCGTCACCGCCGGGTCACCGAACACGCCCAGCAGGTCGTCGCGGAGCTGGAACGCGATCCCGATGTCCGCGCCGAACGCCCGGTAGGCCGCGACGAGGTCGGCCTCCGCACCGGCGATCGCGGCGCCGAACTGGAGGGGGCGTTCCACCGTGTACGAGGCCGTCTTGTACTGGTCGACGCGCAGTGCCGCGTCGATGTCCTCGTCGCCGCTGGCCTGGTTGATCAGGTCGAGCAGCTGTCCGTACACGACCTCCGAGCGCACCGCGGACCACACCGGTGAGACCCGGGCGTGCGCGTCCGCCGGCAGCCCGGCCTCGCGGACCAGGACGTCGGCCCAGATCAGGGCCAGGTCCCCGATCAGGATGGCGGTGCCCGTGCCGAAGGCGTCGGGGTCGCCGGAGAAGCGCCGCGTCCGATGCCGCTCGGCGTACGTCACGTGCGCCGCCGGATGGCCACGGCGGGTCCGGGACGCGTCGATGATGTCGTCGTGGATCAGGCACGAGGCGTGCAACAGCTCGAATCCCGCGCAGGCGCTCAGCACCGCCGTGGCGACCGGGTCGTGCGGGTCACCCCCGGCACCGATCCACCCCAGCCAGGCGAAGGTCGGCCGGATGCGCTTGCCGCCGCGCAGCACGTAGCTCTCGAGTTCGGCGACCATCGCCGCGAAGTCCTCACCGAGCGCGTCGGCTTCGACGCGGCGCTCGGTGAGGAAGGCCCGGATCGCGGCATCGACGGCAGCCGTGTCCGCCGCTGCCCCGAGATAGCTGACGGTCATGATCTCATCTCCCGGTCGAGGCGACGATCATTCTCACGCTGATGCACCTCGGGCTCCCATGAATTCGTTGAAGTCATGTCACCTCGGGCGCAGGATTTCTGACCCATTCCCGAACGCACGGGTCCACCAGGCGGCAGGGTCAATTTCGAGAACCAGCACATCCACGGGCCGGGCGCTGATCGACACCATCGACAGTAATCGTGGTGCACCGTCCTGCCCACTACTCACGCGAGTAGTGCGAGCTAGCACCGCCATTCCCGCCACAGGGCCGCGGATCCCGTATAACTGAGTGAGCTTCTTCACTGCGGCGGTCAACCGAGCCCCGGCTCAACGCGGGGTGTTCGACTCTCCGGACCGGACAGTCGAACACCGCGATGATGGCCGTGCCCACGGCACGCGCTGGACGGTTCTCCAAAACAGACACGGCGGTGGTGTTCATGAATCCGTTGGTGGGACGTGAGCAGATCCTGTCCTCGCTGGGCCGGCACCTGGACGCCACCCTGCGGGGCTCCAGCAGCTGCGTCGTCGTCGACGGGCCCTTCGGCATCGGCAAGACCCACCTCTTGAAGGCCACGGCGCTGGAGGGGGCGGAACGGGGACTGACCGTGGTCGCCGGGCGGGCGAGTATCACCGATCAGCCGATCCCCATTCACCTGCTGATCAACTTTCTGCGGCACGCGATGCCCGGTGACGTCGATTTCGACGAGCTGGTACGCCCGGACAGCAACCCCTTCTGGTTGATGGATCGGGTGGGTGAACTGGTCGAGAGCGCGGCGCGCCGGCACCCTCTCGTGGTCGTGCTGGACGACGCCCAGCGGATCGACGATGTCAGTGCCCTCGCCCTTCGGGGGCTCGTGCAGTCGTTGGCCTCGTCACCGGTGCTGTGGCTGCTCGCCCGCCGGCCGGTTGCCAGCCGGTCGCTCGCCCAGCACGCCGTCGACTGGCTGATCGACCACGTCGCGGTCCGCCTGCACCTGGGCGCGTTGGACAACGAGGCGGTGGCCGAGTTGTGCACCAGCATCCTCGGCGCCAAACCGGATGCGTCCGTGCTCGGCTGGGCGGAGCGCTGCGGCGGTAACCCGTGGCTGATGGAGAACGTCTTCAGCGCGCTCATCAAGGCCGGAAAGATGATCATCGCGGACGGCGCGGCCTCGGTGGTGACCGAGCGGCTGCCCGACGGCGTCCGCGCTGCCGTCCGCGGTCTGCTCGGCGAGATGTCGCCCGCGGTGCGACGCCTGCTCGTCGACGGCAGGCGGATCGGCCACACGTTCACCGTCGACGAGGTGGCGGCCCTGCTCGGCGAGTCGGCCCACGATCTGGCCTCCGGCGTCGACGAGGCGGTGCAGGTGGGCCTGCTCCGACGGGACGGCGTGGAGCTGACGTTCACCCACCAGGTGGTCGGGGAGGCGCTTCAGCATGCCGCCTTCCGGGAGCGGGAGCCCGCCGCGCCCGTACCCGCCACCGTGCCCGCGATCAGCACGGGGGCAACCGGCGGGCGGTCCCGGGCACCGTCCGGCGGCCGGCCATCGCCGGAAACCGGGGTACGCCGGCCCGACACCGGCGGGGCGGACGCCCGTCCCGAACGGTCGGGTCCGGTGCCGGCGATCGTGGCGCCCTCCGCTGCGCCGGCGCGATCGTCCGGATGCGAATGCGACGACCTGGCGGGTCGGGCCGTCCGGAACCTGGCGGGTCCCTCCGACGACGCACCGCGAACGCTGGCACGTGCCCTGCGTCTGCTGGCCGTAGCGGGGCGGGGTGCCGAAGCCTGCCGCCTCGCGGACGTCGCCCTGCGCCCCGGGGTGGAGGCGGCAGCCGAGGCCCAGCTGGTGCTCGAACTGGGGCAGGGACTGCGGGACGCCGGCAGCCACGGCCTGGCAGCCGCACTCGTCCAGCGGACGCTGGCGCGGCCGGACGTCTGTGAACTGGATCGCGCCAAACTGGGTCGGGCGCTCGCGGACTCCGCCAGGCGCATGGGCGACGCGGGTGGCGAGGTCCCGGCACCGGGGCGTGGACAGCCGACGGTCTCCCGGCAGTGCGACACCTGCGAACGCCCGCTGTGGACGTGGCTGGTCCGGGCGCTCGTCGCGGCCGACCAGTTCGAGGAGGCGACAGCCGTCCTCGCCGCCGTCCGGCAGGAGACGGAGAAGCGCGCCGGGGCCGCCACCGGGTCCCTGTGGTACGGCCACCACGCCGAACTCCTGGCAGCGGCGGGCCGGCTCGAGGAAGCACGGGTCGAAGCCGAGACCGCGCTCCGTCTGGCGGAGCGGTCGGCACCGGAGGACTCCGTGCCCGCGCGCCTCGTGCTGGCCCGCGTCAGCCTGCATCGCGGCGATCTCGCCACCGCCAGCGACCAGTTGCGCCTGACCGAGCGGCTGATGACCGGTGACGCGAGCGCTGACCGGGCCCGCCTGGACTGGACACTCGCGCAGTTCCACGCGGCCAGTGGGCGTCCGGCGATGATGGTCCAGACGCTGATCAACATCGAGGGGCAGGTCGTACCCGATCCGCTGCTCTTCACCGAGGTGCCGACGGCGGCGGCGACGCTCGTCCGTCAGGCCAGGCAGGTGGGGCTCGGCCCGGAGGCCGAGCGGGCGGCCGAGTTCGCCCGTCGCCTCGCCGAGCGCAACCCGGTCGTGCAGTCGTTGGCGGGGGGCGCCGAACACGCCGAGGGCCTCCTGCGCAACGACCCGCTCGCGCTGCATCGCGCAGCGGATCTCCATCGGCTCGCCGGACGCCCACTGGCGGCGGCGAGCGCGCTCGAGGACGCGGCGCGGGTGGAACAGAGCATGCGGGACAGGACCCGGGCAGTCCGCCTCCTCGAGTCGGCCATGGATCTCTACCTGGAGTGCGCGGCGCAGTGCGACCTGGAGCGGGTGCAGAAGAAGCTACGTCGTCTCGACGGGCACAACGTGCGTCGACTGGGTGCCGAACGGCCGAAGTCGGGCTGGGAGAGCCTCACGAGTGCGGAGCTGCGCGTCGTACGGGCGATCGTCGACGGTCGGACCAACCGGGAGGCGGCGAGTGTGCTGTTCCTGTCGCCCCACACCGTCGACAGCCATCTCCGGCGCGTGTTCTCGAAGCTCGACATCAGCAGCCGCGTCGAACTGACCCGGTACTTCATCGCGCACGAGGCCTTCCCACCGGTGATGGCCGCCGCGCACCAGCCCGGGTCGGCCGTCTGATCGTCGACGAGGTCGCCGGGAGCCCTACCTCTCCTCGTCCCCCATCGAGTAGATCGCCGCTCGGCTCGAATAGCTCGCCGCTCCGTGTGCCAGTTCCACCCGGGTGTTGATGCCCAACTTCCGGTAGACCTTCCTGAGGTGGTAGTTCACGGTGTGCGCGGACAGGTGCACCTGCTTGGCGATCTGGCGGTTCGTCAGACCCACGCTCACCAGGTAGGCGATGCGCCGCTCCATGTCGGAGAGGACCGACCAGCAGGCGGCCGTCTGCGGGTCGACCTCCTCGGAGTAGGTCGACGCGGTCTGCCGTCCCCCGACCGGGGCCTTGGCCGCGTAGAGCTTGGCGAGTTCCTCCGTCGCCAGGGCCACCGAGATCGGGTCCGGCGACTGCACGATGATGAGCGCCAGGGCAGCCGGGGCACTGTTCGCCAGCGCCTTGGCGTGCATGGCGGTGAGGCCGATCACCGACATGCCGGGGTTGTCCCCGGCGAGGCCCTCCACCGTCTCGAGAACGCTGCGTTCGAGGTCGCTGTCACCCACGTCGCGCGCGAGACGGACGAGGAACGCGGCGGCACTCGGGTCCTCGAGGTACAGGCTGCGTTGCGTCGGGAGATGGCTGTACCGGTGGGACAGCAGCCGGGCGGCCGCCCGAGGTCCCTCCTTCTTGACGGTGATGAGCGTCTCCGTCCAGGCGTACTGCGCGGAGTCGAGCACCACCTGGCTCGCCATCTCACTCTGCGCCCGGTGCAGGTGGTCGATGGCTGCGGACAGATCCCCGAGGTAGAAGGAGGCGGTGCTGAGCACGGAGTACGCGAGGGGCCGGAGCAGGGGAACGGCGTCCCGCCCCGCCGCGGCGGTCGCCAACCCCGCCTCTCGACGCGCCTCTCCTATCCTCCCGGCCTGGAGGAGCAGCCGGGACCGCATGGCCGCCGGCGCAGCGGTCCAGACCGGCGCGGGCAGCCCGCGCAGGCCGGCTTCCGCATCGTCGATCAGCGGTTCGGCCTCGTCGAACTCCCGAAGGTTGGCGAGCTTTCCGGCCAGCGCGAGTTGGAAGTGCAGACGCCAGACCGGGTCGACGTTCTCACTGTTGCGCACGGCGGTACGCCCCAGGCTGAGTCCCTCCGCCAACTTCCCCGCCCGCCAGAGCACGTTGGACCGCACGGTCAGTGCCATCACCGCGGGAACATCGCCCGGCTCGACCCCCCGTTCCCGCAGGATCCTCTCGGAGACCCTGCCGGCCTCCTCCCGACCGAGCAGGAAGTTGCCCAGGATGATCGAGGCCTCCGCGTCGCGCCGGGCGGAAACCGACGCGTCAGGGCTGGCGAGAACGCGTTCCGCGACCCGTACGCCGGCTGCCGCGTCGCCGTCCATTATCAGGCTGTGCGCCCGTGAACATGAGCCGCCGGGCTCCTGCCTGGCCACGCCGTACGGGTCGGTCGGGCGCTCGGTCACCCGGAGCTGCTCCCGGATCCGCCCCTCGGTGAGCCTCATCGCCTCCCGCCGGAGGGCATCGTGCGCGGGCGCGGGGATGGACTCGACGACCCCCTGAAAGACGAAGTCGCCCTGGAACGCAAGCTGGTGCTCGGCGACCACGACGAATCCCGATGCTATGGCCTCGTCCAGCGGGGTGAGCAGGGTGGCCGAGGATCGGTCCAGCATTCTGGACACGTCCTCCAGCATGAAGGATCTTCCCAGTGCCGCCGCCACCTTCAGGAACTGCTGGCAGTTCGCGCTCAGCCCGCCCAACTGGTTCATCACGAATTCCAGTACGCGACGCGGGGTCCGCCGGGCGATCAGGTGGACCGTGCCGCCCTCTTCACTGGCCAGTCCTTCCTCCACGAGCCCGAGCGCGAGTTCGGCAAGCAGACGAGGGTTCCCCCCGGCGCCGGCCGCGAAGTCGACCAGCTCGTGGTCCACGTCAGCCCCGAGGATGTCCCGCAGGGCTCGTCCGTCGGCGTCCTCATCCCGCTGCCCCGGCCGCAGACCGGTGGTGACACACACAGCGGTCGGCACGGCTTCCGGCGTCTGGTTCTCTAGTGTCGGTCTCGTTTTCATAGTCCCGCCCCCGAGATTATGCAGCACGCACCCGAAAGAAGAGGAATGGTATTGTCTTGAATGACACCGCCGCCGTCGCGGACGCTCGAAATTCAATCACCTTACCACATGGCGATGTCGTTCATCGATCTATCGGTCGGATTAACCTGCCGCCGGATGCGGGCTTCCTGCGAATTCCCAAAAAATTTCCTAGATCGCTTGATTTCGGGCAAAAATGAGCAACACCGCCGTCAGTCACGCGCCTTCGCCGTATCGGTTCGGCGTCGCCGCGCACGTCACTGAGGCGACGGCAGGCACGTCGGAGCGGACGGGAACAATTGCGGGACAGGGCCCGGTCGGCAGCCCGCACGGACCACTCCGTCGGCGCGCCGGCAGGGCGGGGTCGCGCGGCGGACAGCGAGGGCGGGCGGTCCTCCCGGCGGGGCGCGCGTCGCGCGTAGCGCGTAACCGGCCCGTGAGGCAACGCTTCACGCGTAGAAAGGAGTCAATATCATCCTCAGATCGTGAACATTGCAGAGATCCAGGTTTGTAAATATCACGGCTAGGATTCTCCCATCGTCCAGCGCCTCTCACCTGGGCCCCGAGTCCCATGAGAGGCCACCACAGTAGGAGGACCGGGAGATGACACTCCCCCGCACTCACCGGCGTACCTTCGCCGCGGTCGGCGCGCTCGCCGGCGCCGCCATGGTCACCGCCATGGTCGGCGCTCCCGCAACGGCAGCCCCGTCCGTCGGCGAGATCCGGAGCGCCGGTGGCGCGACGGCCGTGGCCGACAGCTACATCGTGGTACTCAAGGACAGCAGCGTCGGCGGCCGCGCCGGCACCCGGCAGGCTGCGGTGAAGAGCACCGCCGGATCGCTCGCCGAGCGCTTCGGCGGCACGCTGGGCCACGTCTACGGCGACGCGCTCAACGGCTTCGAGGTGAAGCTCTCGGAGAAGGCCGCGAAGCGCCTGGCGGCGCACCCGGCGGTCGACTACGTCGAGCAGAACCACACGGTGACGACCCAGGCGACCCAGACCAACCCGCCGTGGGGCCTGGACCGGATCGACCAGCGGGCCCTCCCGCTGGACGGCCGTTACACCTACGTCAGCACCGGTGCGGGCGTCACCGCCTACATCATCGACACCGGCATCCGGACCACGCACGTCGACTTCGCCGGCCAGGCCGTCGACGGCTACGACGCGGTCGACAACGCGCTGCCGGCCGCCGACTGCAACGGCCACGGCACGCACGTCGCCGGCACCGTCGGCGGCAACACCTACGGCGTCGCCAAGGACGTCCGACTAGTCGCCGTCCGGGTGCTCAACTGCCAGGGCAGCGGCACCTGGGCGCAGGTCATCGCCGGCATCAACTGGGTGACCAGCAACCACCAGCCCGGCCAGCCGGCGGTGGCGAACATGAGCCTCGGCGGCAGCGTCAACAGCTCGCTGAACACCGCCGTGGCCAACTCGATCGCCGACGGCGTCACCTACGCGGTGGCCTCCGGCAACTCGAACGCCAACGCCTGCAACTTCTCGCCGGCCTCGGTGCCGACCGCGTTGACCGTCAACGCGTCGCAGAGCAACGACGCGCGGGCGAGCTTCTCCAACTGGGGCACCTGCACCGACATCTTCGCCCCGGGCGTCGGCGTCCTGTCGGCCTGGTCCACCAGCGACACCGCCACCTCGTCCATCAGCGGCACCTCGATGGCCTCCCCGCACGTCGCGGGTGCGGCCGCCCGGGTGCTCCAGGTGAACCCGACCTGGACCCCGGCCCAGGTGCACTCCTACATCGTCAGCCAGGCCACCACGGGCGTGATCACCAACCCGGGCACCGGCTCGCCGAACCGGCTGCTCTACCTGGCCCCCACCTTCTGATCCACACCCCCTCCACCGGCCCCGAGGCGACTTCTCGCCCCGGGGCCGGCCCCTTCTCCCGAGGAGAGACGATGACCAGAACACGCCTCCGGGGGCGGCTGCTCGCCCTCAGCCTGGCGACCGCCCTGACCGCCGTCCTCGCGCCGACCGGCGTCGCGTCGGCCGCCGCCGGGGAGACGACCCGCCGCGCCGGAGCGTCCGCCGCCGAGGGAACGATCCGCCACGCCGGAGCCGCCGACGCCGTCCGGGACAGCTACATCGTCGTGCTCCGCGACGACGTGGTACGCCCGGCCGCCGGCGCCACGGGCACCGCCGGGGTCACCCGGGTCGCCGACCGGCTGCGCGCCCGCTACGGCGGGACCGTCGGCCACGTCTACGGCAGCGCCCTGACCGGTTTCGAGGTACGCCTGTCGGAGCGGGCCGCCCGCCGCCTCGCCGCCGATCCGGCGGTGGCGTACGTGGAGCAGAACCGGGTGACCCCGCTGATCGGCCCCGGCACGCAGCTCAACCCGCCGTCCTGGGGGCTGGACCGGATCGACCAGCGCAACCTGCCGCTGGACAACCGGTACAGCTACCCGAACACCGCGCACAACGTGCACGTGTACGTCGTCGACACCGGTGTCCGGGCCACCCACGTCGACTTCGGCACCCGGGTCACCGGCGGGGTCGACCTCGTCGACGGCGCGCTGCCGGCGGACGACTGCAACGGCCACGGTACGCACCTGGCCGGCACCATCGGCGGCACCAGCCACGGCGTCGCCAAGGAGGTCCGGATCCACCCCGTCCGGGTGCTCAACTGCGCCGGCAGCGGCACCTACGCCACGGTGATCGCCGGCATCGACTGGATCAGCGCGAACGCCCTCCGTCCGGCGGTGGTCGAACTGGCCATCGGCGGGTCCGCGAACTCCACCCTGGACGCCGCGGTGACCAACTCGATCAACCGGGGGATCACCTACGTCACCACCGGGGGCAGCTCCAACACGAACGCGTGCAACTTCTCCCCCGGCCGGGTGCCGGGCGCGCTGACCGTGGTGGGCACCTCGGCAACCGACGCCCGGCTGCCGAGCGGCAACTACGGCAGCTGCATCGACCTGCACGCACCGGGCCAGAACATCACCTCCGCCTGGTACACCAGCAACACCGCCGTCACCACGATCAGCGGCGGCTCGACGGCCTCCGCGCACGTCGCCGGCTGTGCCGCGCTCGCCCTGTCGACGAACCCGACCTGGACCCCGGGCCAGGTCTCCGGCTACCTGACCAGCCGGGCGACCGCCAACATCGTCGGCGGCGTGGTCTCCGGCACCCCGAACCGGCTGCTCTACTGCGGCCCCTGACCCGTCCGCCACTGCCCGGCACACGTCCCGCGTGGCCACCCGGCGCTCCCGGGTGGCCACGACCGCCTGCCCCACGTCGGGGCATTGCCCGTGGCCGTGGACCCGACTACCGTCCCATCCAGTGACGATCGACTATATGATCATCGGCGGTGGCATCGCGGGTGCCACCGCCGGCTACCACCTTGCCCGGTACGGTCGCGTGCTGCTGGTCGAGATGGAGCAGGTGCCCGGTCACCACTCCACCGGCCGCTCCGCCGCGCTGTTCTCCGAGTACTACGGCGGCCCGGCCGTCCGCGCGCTGACCCGGGTCAGCCGCGACCTGCTGGCCGACCTGCCGGCGGGATTCGCCGCGCACCCGCTGCTCACCCCGCGTGGCGTGCTGACCCTCTGCCCGCCCGGCGACGAGGACGTGTTCGACGCGCACCTGCGCGACGGGGCCGAGGTCGACCCGCCGGCCCGGGAGATCGACCTCGCCGAGATCCCGGGGATCTGCCCGATCGTGCGGCGGGACCGGCTGCGCCGGGCGATGGTGAAGCCCGCCGCGCGGGACATCGACGTGGACGCGCTGCACCAGGGCTACCTGCGGGGCATCCGCGCGGCCGGGGGCACGGTCAGCCGGCTCACCCGGGTCCGGTCGCTACGCCGGGAGCGGGGACGCTGGCGGGTCGACACGGACGCCGGGGACGTCACCGCCCGTACGGTGGTGAACGCCGCCGGGGCGTGGGCCGACGAGATCGCCGTGGCGGCCGGCGTACACCCGATGGGGCTGACCCCGCTGCGGCGTACCGCATTCCTGGTGGACGCGCCGCCCGACCTGGACGTCACGGGCTGGCCGATGGTCGCCGACCTGGCGGGGACCTTCTACCTCAAGCCGGAGTCCGGCCACCTGCTGGTGTCCCCGGTGGACGCCACCCCGGTCCCGCCGGGTGACGTCCGTCCGGACGACCTGGACGTCGCGCTCGGGGCGGCCCGGGTGGAGGAGGCCACCACGTTGACCGTCCGGCGGATCCGGCACGCCTGGGCCGGGCTGCGCACCGCCGCCCCGGACGACGTACCGGTGATCGGAGCGGCGCCGGACGCGCCCGGCTTCCTCTGGCTCGCCGGGCTCAGCGGCTACGGCGTGCAGACCGCGCCGGCCGCCGGCACGCTCCTCGCCGCCCTCGCCACCGCCCAGCCCGCTCCCGTCGACCCCACCCCCTACTCCCCGGCCCGCTTCACCACCGGTTGACCACGCGACGTCGGGGTCACCGGGAGGACCCCGGCCGGGGTCAGGTGGCCTTCGGAGTGGGCGCGCTGAGGGGGGAGGCGGAGAGCAGGGCGGAGAGCAGAGCGGCCACCAGGGTGGCCCAGAAGACCGCCGGGTAGCCGGCGGCGCTGGCGACCAGGCCGGCGAGAGGCCCACCGGCCACCAGGCCGATGTCCCAGAACGAGGTGAACGCCCCCAACGCCGCGCCCTGGTGCGCCGGGTCGGTCCGGTTGATCACCAGCAGGGCCAGCGCCGGGAAGAGCAGCGAGAGCCCGGCCCCGATGACCAGGCCGCCGAGGATCGCCACCCACAGGTTCGCCGCGACCGCCACCAGCAGCAGGCCGACCGCCTCCACCAGGGCGGACCAGAGCGCCACCCGGCCCGCCCCCAGCCGGTCCGGCAGCCCACCGGCGAACAGGCGTACCCCGACGTAGGTGACGCCGAAGGCGTTGAACGCGGCGATGCCGTTCTCCACCCCCCGGTCGGCCAGGTGCAGCGCGGCGAAGGCGGCGAGGCCGGCGTACCCGAGGCCGGCGAGGGAGAGCGCGACCCCCGGCGCGACCGCGCTGCGCGGCAGGAAGCCGGCCTTCCCGGCGGCCGGGGCCTGGGTCGGCCGGGGCCGGCTGGCGACCAGCGCCAGCCCGGCCGCCGACGTCAGCGCCGCGAACACCCAGACCGCCGGGTACCCCCCGGCGGTGCGCAGCAGGACCGTGCCGAGCAGCGCGCCGAGGGTGATCCCGGCCCACATGTGGATGCCGTAGAGCCCGACGATCCGGCCACGTCGTTCGGCCGGTGCGAGCGCCACCAGCCAGGCCGCCCCGGCGGTGTAGACCGCCCCCTCCCCGACACCGTGCACGATCCGGACCGCGATCAGCACGGCGACGTTCCCGGCGAGCAGGTAGCCGAGGCCGGCCAGGCCGCAGAGGGCCGCTCCGGCGAGCATCACCGTCCGGTAGCCGTGCCGGTCACCGAGGCGGCCGGCGATCGGCCGGGCGACGACCGCGGCGACCGCGATGGCCGCGATCACCACCCCCACCTCGACGCGGCTGCCGTCCAGCTCGTCGAGGACGAGGAAGGGCAGCACCGCCAGCGAGGCCCCCACCCCGAGCAGGCAGCAGAAGATCGCCCCGAAGAGCGGCAGGTACGGACGGTAGAACGTCAGGGTGCCGCCGGGCGCGGTCGCGGTCATCAGCGGGTCTCTCCTAGGCGGGGACGACGTGGAAGAAGTGGGTCGGCAGGTGGATGGCGAGTCCTTCGTGGATCTCCGCGCAGACCGCCGGGCCGTCCGTGGCGAAGGTACCGGGCGGCGGTACGGCGATCCGGATGGCCGAGCGTCCGGCGTCGAGCAGGCGCGCGGCCATCGCGAAGTCGCCCACCACCGCCTCCCCCGGGGCCACCATCCGGGTACGGGAGATCTGCACGCCGTTGCGGGCCAGATCCTCCAGCAGACCGCCCCGGCCCAACAGGTGGGTGTAGTAGTCCCGGGGATTGACGATCATCGCGTGCGGGGTGGCCCCGGTCTGCTCGATCTCGTCGCAGGCGGCCAGCAGTCCGCTCAGGTAGTCGTGCCGGTACGGCAGCCTCGCGATCTCCGGGTGGCGCAGCAGCCCGTGCTCGCCGATGGTGAGCGCCTGGTTCTCGGCGGTGGCGAGCCGGACCAGCAGCCGGTAGTCGACGAAGACGGCCAGCCCCTCCGGGTCCTTCGCCAACTCCTCGGGGATCTGCACCCAGGCCCGGATCGGGTGCACCCCGGCCTCGGCCATGCCGAACCGGAAGGCGGCCTCCCGGCGCAGGTCCGACTCGCGTACCGCCGCCGCCTCGGCGGCGTCCGGCCGTCCCTCGCACCAGAACCGGACCGGTTCCATCCCGACCGGCCGCTTCCGGAACAGGTTGCGGACGGTGACCCGGGGCCGTTCCTTCGTCGGCTGGAACGCGTCGGTGATGGTGAAGTCGAACCGGACCTCGGCACCGGCCGGGTCGGCGGCGTACGCGGCGGCGAACTCCTCGCCGGGGGATCGGGTGACGGGCGGCGCGCTGGCGCTGGTCATGAGGGCTCCTCGACCGGGATGGCGTGCTGGATGAGGCGCTGGTAGAAGGGCAGGTGGTGCTCGTAGTAGGCGCGCAGGGTGGCGTCGTTCTCCACGGTCGCCGCGAAGTCCTTCGCCACCGGCCGGAAGCCGGAGGTGCGCTCGACGTCCAGGTGCCAGATCCGGGTCCGCGCCCACTCGGTCCGGTCCCCGGGGTCCCAGGTCAGCGCCTCCGGCCGGTACGGCAGGCCGACCGCCGCGCACCAGGCGGCCACCACCCGGGTCGGGTCGCGCAGCAGCGCCTCGGCGGAGAGCACCACCGGGGGCCGACGCGCGGCGGTCCGGACCAGTTTGAACAGCTCCCACTGGTGCTCGTAGCCGATCTCGTGGCAGGCCACGGTGGGCTTGATCGCGTGGTGCGAGCTGATCGTGCGGGCCGGGTGGCGGACCAGGAAGGTGTGCGTGACGTCGGCGATCCGTTCCGGGGCCTCGAAGAGGTGCCCGTAGCGGTACTCCAGGGTGTCCTTGACGAAGACCGGACGGTCCCGGCCCAGCTCGACCAGGTGCGTGGTGACCTCGGCGGGGCTGGTGACCGTCACCGTGCCCCCGTCGGCGGCGGGCAACGCGACCCGGCCGGTGTCCACCAGGGTCACCAGGGGTTCGTGCACCACCGTGACGTCGCCCCGGGCGATCATCATCCGCAGGAAGGCGGTGGAGATCGCCCGGGGGTGCGCCCACATGGCGATCAGCGCCATGGCGTCTCCGTCGGTGCACCGCGACGTGCCGCCTGCGCCGGGGCGGGATGCGCCACCGCCTCCGCCGGGGCCGGTCGGCGTGCGGGACGGGTGGGGGGCGTGGGCGGGGCCGGGCGGCGCGGTCCGGTCCGGACGATCACGCCGGGTGGCGGCGCGCAGCCGCCCACCCGCCACGGTGCCGCCGGGTTCACTGCGACCACCAGGTCGGCTGGCGGTCCCAGCGGTGGGCGCGGAGCCGGTCCAGCAGCTCCGGGTCGAGCGCCTGGCCGTCGCTGACCGCGAGGTTGGCGCGCACGTGTTCCAGCCGGCGCATGCCGGGGATCACCGTGCTCACCGCCGGGTGGTGCAGGATGAAGCGCAGCGCCAGTTCCGGCATGGTCATGCCGGGCGGCACGTCGGCGGCGAGCTTCTCCGCGCGGGCGACGCTGGGCAGCAGGTTCTCCGGCCCGAAGTAGGTGCTGCGCCAGTCCTCCGGCGGCCAGGTGCTCGTCGCGGTGAGGGTGCCGGTCAGGGTGCCCTCGTCGAACGGGACACGGGCGATGATGCCGATGTCGTCGGCCAGGGCCCGGTGGAACAGTTCGTCCTCGGGGGCCTGGTCGAGGATGTTGTAGATGACCTGGACGACGTCGATCAGCCCGGTGTCCAGGGCGGCCAGGCAGTTGGTCGGCTCCCAGCGGTTCACGCTGATGCCGACCGCGTCGACCAGCCCCTCCCGTTTGAGGTCGGCGATCGTCTCCTGCCAGCGCCCGTCGGCGGCCCAGCGGTCCTCCCAGACGTGGAACTGCATCAGGTCGATCCGTTCCACGCCCAGGTTCTCCAGGCTGTACCGGGTGTACTCGCGGATGTGGTCGGCCGGGAAGACGTCGTCGAGGGTGTCGTGCGGGCCGGGTGGCCACTCCCGGTTCTTCGGCGGGATCTTGGTGGCCAGGTAGAGCCGTCGGTCCGGGTGCCGACGGACCAGGTCGCCGAGGAGGCGTTCGCTGACCCCCCGGCCGTACACCCAGGCGGTGTCGAAGAAGTTGCAGCCGCGCTCCACCGCCTCGTCCAGGCAGCGCGGGGCGACGTCGTAGTCCCAGCCGGTGAACCCGCCGGGACCGCCGCCGATGCCCCACATCCCGTACCCGACCTCGCTGATCTCCCAGCCGAGGCGACCCAACCTGCGATACCGCATGCGCATGTTCCTTTCGTCACGCTGTTGGCAACGGCGTCCGGTCCCCGCCGGTCCGTCCCTGCCCGGTCAGCCACTTCCGGTAGGCGTCGACCGACGGGGCGAGGTCCGCGTCGGTGAAGCCGTGCCGGCGTTCCAGCCGGTCACACCCGTCCCGGCGGAAGAGCCGGGGATTGTCGGTGAGCAGCGCGCCGAACACCGCGCGGAGCTGCTCCTCGTCCGCGCCGAGCCGGGTCGGGAACAGCGCCAGCAACGCCGCCGCGTCCCGGTCGCCGTCGGCCACGGCGTCGCGCAGCGCGGCGAGGAACTGGGCACAGCTGACCCGGGGTACGCCGTCACCGGCCGGCAGTTCGGTGAAGTCGACGCTGCGCGGGTGCAGCACGTGCAGCGCCCGGCCCCAGGTGCTCCGGTCGGTGACGGCGGCGACGATCCGGCGGGCCGCGTAGTCGACCGGGGTCCAGTCGGAGCGGATCGC
The DNA here is from genome assembly GCF_014680085.1 of Micromonospora sagamiensis. NCBI lineage: Bacteria > Bacillati > Actinomycetota > Actinomycetes > Micromonosporales > Micromonosporaceae > Micromonospora > Micromonospora sagamiensis. Next base: position 1,456,966 of record NZ_AP023438.1, read on the forward strand.
CGCGTCGGGCCGCAGGCCGAGCCGGTGGCAGGCGGCGAGGAGCAGGTGGGTGAGGGCGTGGCGGTTCGGCGTCCCGTTGTCGGCGGCGGGCATGACCTCGCCGAGCCGCAGCAGCGTGACCGTCGCGCCCCGGCGGCGGGCGGCGGTCAGGTGCCGCTCGGCCACCCACTTGGACCGGCTGTACCCGCTGGCCGGTGGGGCGGCTGCGGCCGGGTCGAAGGTCTCGGGCAGCGGCAGGCGGTGCCGGGCCGCCTCGGTGTCGAGCACGCCGAGGGTGGAGACGTGGTGCAGCGGCTTCGGCCGGTCCTGGAGGGCCAGCCGGAGCAGTTCGGCGGTGCCGTGCACGTTGGCCAGGCGGTGGGCGCGGTAGTCGAAGAGGAAGTTGACCAGCGCGCCGACGTGCAGTACCAGGTCGCAGTCCCGGGCCAGGTGGTCCCAGGTGCGTGCGTCCAGGCCGACGGCGGGGCGGGACAGGTCGGCCGCGTAGCCGGCGAGCCGGGCGGCGAGGTGTGGCGCCCACAGGCCCCGGTCGACCAGGGCCCGGACCACCCGGGCGGTGGCCTCGGCGTCGTCCGCGGCCCGGGTCAGGCAGTGCACCCGCACGTCGGTGGTGGTGAGCAGTTCGTGCACCAGCCGGCTACCGACGAAGCCGGTCGCGCCGGTGACCAGCACGCTGCGGATCTCGCGACGCAGGTCGGCGGCCCGGACCACCAGGTCGACCGGAGGACGGGCGTCCCGTGCGACGAGCTCCGCCTCGGGCTCGACCGGGACGCGCCGGCGTCGGGCGAACAGGTCGGCCAGCTTGGCGGGGGTGGGATGGTCGAAGAGGTCCTGGACGCCGAGCGGGACGCCGAGTTCCCCGGTGAGCGCGGTGGTCACCGCGACGGCCTGGAGCGAGTCGCCCCCGGCGGCGAGGAAGTCGGTGTCGGCGTCGAGGTCGGGCCGGCCGAGGACGGCCCGGAACACCGCCAGCACCGGGTCCGGCCGTGGGCCGTCGCCGGTGCCGCCGGCCAGCCGCGTGGCCCGCTCCCGGAACAGGACGTCGAGATGGCCCTGCAACGCCCGCCGGTCCACCTTGCCGTTGCGGGTCAGCGGCAGCGTGTCGAGGACGACCAGGTGCCGTGGCACGCTGGTCCGGGGCAGCAGCCGGCGCAGGTGTTCCCGCAGCCGTGGTTCGGTCACCTCGCGGTCGGCGGCGACGAAGAGGGCCAGGGACTTCGTACCGCCGTCCCGGGCCACGACGACCTTGGCCTGGAGGATCCCGGGGAACCGGGTCGCCGCGGTCTCGATCTCGCCGGCCTCGATCCGGACGCCGTTGACCTTGAGCTGGAAGTCCCGGCGACCGACGAAGTGCAGCCGCCCGTCGGCGTCGAGGCGGCCCAGGTCCCCGGTGCGGTACAGCCGGTGACCGGGTATCTCCGGCAGTGGGTTGGGCACGAACACCTCGGCGGTGCGCGCGGGCGCCCCGAGGTAGCCCGCGCCGAGACAGACACCGCCGATGACGATCTCGCCGACCGCGCCGGGCGGCAGGGGACGCAGTTGGGTGTCGACCACCGCCGCGTAGCAGTTGTCGATGGGCCGGCCGATGGGGACGGTGTCGCCGTCGGCGGGGGTCACCAGGTGGAAGATCATCCCGATGGAGGCCTCGGTCGGGCCGTACCCGTTGGTGACCGCGATGGCCGGAACCAGCTCGCCGAGTCGGTGTACGGCCGCCGGGTCGATCTCCTCGCCGCCCACGATCAGGTGACGCAGGGTGCCGCCCGCCCGGCGGGCGTCCGGGTCCCGGTCCACCATGGCCACCAGGAGACCGAGGATGCTCGGGACGAAGTCGGTCATGGTGACCCGCTCGTCGGCGATGGTGCGGACGGTGGCCTCGACGTCGAGGAAGCCGCCCTGCACCGGCACGACGACCCGGCCGCCGGTGGTCAGCGGCCAGAACAGCTGCCACACCGAGGAGTCGAAGGTGTGCCGGCTGTTCTGGAGCACCACCTCGTCGCCGGTGGCCCGGAACCAGCGGGTCATGAAGCGGAACCGGTTGGCCAGCCCGTCGTGCCGGTTCATGGCGCACCTCGGGGTGCCGGTGGTGCCGGAGGTGAAGATCCCGTAGATCAGGTCGTCGGGTCCGATCGGGACGCCCGGTCGGGTGGCGGTGGGGGTGATCGTGTGGAGCCGTACCGGCACCCCCGGCACCGCGTCCGGGCCGGAGGCGGCACGGGCCGGGGCGGGACCGGTGACCACCAGCCGGGGGCGGACCACCGCCAGGGCGGCGTGCAGCCGGTCGGCGGGCCACCCCGGGTCGAAGGGGACGAACGCCGCCCCGAGCTTCATCAGCGCCAGGTACGCGACCGGCAGTTCCAGCCCGTCGGCGAGGAGTACGGGCACCACGTCACCACGGGTCACGCCCCGGGTGGCCAGCGCGGCGGCGAAGCCGTTGGCCAGCTCGTCGAGCTGCCGGTAGCTGAGCCGGCGTCCCCGGAAGGAGACGGCGGGCCGGTCCGGGTGCCGGTCGACCCGCTCCTCGATCATGGCGGGGATCGCCCGGAAGGGTGTGTCGTCCACCGGCCGCCCGGCCAGGCGGCCGAACACCAGCGCCCGTGTGGCCGGGCCGACCGCCGGGGCCCGGCCGGACGGCAGGTGCGGGTCCGCCAGCAGCGCGGCGAACACCTCGGCGAAGATCTCGGCAACCGCCGGTACGCTCACCGACCACGGGTCGGCGGGGGCGCAGCGGACCACGACGGTGACCCCGTCGGCGGAGAGCCCGGCGCTGAGCAGCACCGGCACGGTGGCCAGGTCGGCTCCCGGGTCGCCGTCGAGGAGCACGGCCAGGGGCCCGGCGTCGTCGTCGGCGAGTGGTTCGGCGGTGGCCAGCGACCGGACGGCGGTCCGGGCCGGTCCGCCCGGAAGCTGGTGCAGGTTCGCCGGCCACGCCGGCAGGTGCAGGGTCTCCGTACCGGTCCGCACCCGGACGGGTAGCTCCCGGCCGAGCCGGTCGGCCAGTTCGACGGCGGCCAGCAGCGCGGTGGCGGTCGGGTCCTCGGCGGCGCGGACCGCCGGTCGGGCCACGACGTACCGGTAGGTGAGGCCGTCGGCGGCGTCGACCGGTACCGCGGAGCCGGTGTCACCGGATCTCATGCCGCCCCCCAACGTCCGGGCCGGGCCGGCGCGTCACCGACGCCGGCCACGGGTGATCGGTGTCACTCGTCGCTGGGCAGGGACATTAGAGCAGTCATCGATGAATGGGAATATGTAACTTTCGGTGATGGGATTCCCGGTGGATCGGTGTTCCTACTCGGGGCCCGTGGGCACACGCCGGTGACCCGGCCGACGAATGTTCCGTCGGCCGGGTCACCGTGGAGGGAAGCCTCCCGAGCCACCACGGGATCGCACCCGCTCCGGTCGTCGTGGAGGGTCGACCCCGTCGCGGAGGGTCGGCTCCGTCACGACCGGTCGGTGGCGCGGGTCACCGCCGGTCAGCCACCGAGGCTGGCCGCCGCCGAGGCGATCGCCGAGGCGAAGTAGCTCACCTGGGTGTAGACACCGGGGTAGCCCGCGCGGGCGCAGCCGTTGCCCCAGCTCACGACGCCGACCTGGATCCAGGCGTTGTTGGCGTCGCGGCGGAACATCGGGCCACCGGAGTCGCCCTGGCAGGTGTCGACCCCACCGCTGGCGTAGCCCGCGCAGATCTCCTCGGCCGGGATGATGTCGCCGCCGTAGTTGGCCTGGCAGGTGGCGTCGTCGACGAAGGGCACGTTCGCCTTGAGCAGGTAGCGCTGCTGCGCCCCGCCCTCACGGGCGGCGCCCCAGCCCGCCACGGTGAACATTCCGTTGTCGTACGCGGTGGTGTTCGCGATCTTCAGGGTCGGCAGCGTGGTGACCGGGGTGGCGAGCCGGATCAGGGCCCAGTCGTCGCCGGACCCGTTGTAGCCCGGCGCCCGGTAGACGTAGTTCGAACGGACCGTGATCCGGCTGGACGACTGGAGGTCGACCACCCCGAGGGTGGCGGTGATGGTGGTGTTCGCGCCGGTGCGGCCCACGCAGTGCGCCGCGGTCAGCACCAGGTTCCGGCTGTAGAGCGAGCCGCCGCAGCCCATCGAGAGCCGGACCATCCACGGGAACTCGCCCTGGGCGGCCGGGGTGCCGCCGACGACGTACGGGGTCACGTCGGCATCGGGCTGGGCGGCGGCCGGTGCCGCCACGACGAACGAGCCCACGGTCACCGCCGCCAACGCGACGGCCGTGCGGTGGAGCAGTCTGCGCCAACGTGCCATTGGAGCCTCCCGAACCTGGGGGTGGCACGCCGCGGCGTGCCGAGATCACGATGGCCGAAGCCTACGTTTTTCCATCGATGATTGGCAATGCATGACGACTATTCCGCATTCGTCATACCACCGCCCGCGCGCCCGACCGCCCAGAGTGCACAATGATCGACCCGACGTTACGTATTGACGTCGATCTTTATACGGGGTGTGATGGGCGTAACCTGCCGGCCACCCGCTCCCGGAGGGGCCCATGCGTCCTCGAAGCACGCACGTACTCCGCTCCGCCGTCCTGGCGCTGCTGCTCGCCGTCCCCGCCGCCGCCGTACCGGCGTCCGCCGCACCCCCGTCGGCATCCGCCCGGGACGGGGGCACCGCGAGCCTGGCCGACGGCTGCGACCCGGTCGACCCGGCCGCCTGCCTGCTGCCGTTCCCCAGCGACCTGTACACCGTCGCCGACCCGGCCACCGACACCGGGATCCGGGTCGACCTGCAACGCTCCGCGATGCCGGAGAACATCTTCGGCGCCAACATCGACCCGACGGACTGGAACCGCAACGACGGGTTCTCCCCCGGCTCGATGCTGCTCACCCGGATACCGGGGCTCGACCCGGTGGCCTCCGGGATCGCCCCCTCCACCGACATCGGCCGGTCCCTCGCGCCGGACGCCCCGATCGTGCTGGTCAACACCCGGACCGGGGAACGGCACCCGTACTGGGCCGAACTCGACGCCAACGCGGCCGACGCCCCGGACCGCCAGGTGCTGATCATCCGGCCGGCGCGCAACCTCGACGAGAACACCCGGTACGCGGTGGGCCTGCGGAACCTCCGCGACTCCGCCGGCGCGACGATCCCGGCGTCGGAGCTGTTCACCACGCTGCGGACGCCCACCGCACCGGCCGACCCGGCGCTGCACCGGCGCTGGGAGTACGCGCAGCGGGCCATCGGCGCGCTGGACGCCGCCGGCGTCGACCCGGCCAGCCTGCATCTCGCGTGGGACTTCACGGTGGCCAGCGGGCGCAACCTGACCGAACGCGTCCGGCACATGCGCGACGACGCGTTCGGCCAGCTCGGCACGCTCGCCCCGACGGTGACCGTCGACCGGGTCACCGACTACACCGCCGAGCAGGACCCGGACGTCCGCCGGCAGGTCGAGGGGACCGTACGGGTACCCAGCTACCTCGACACCGCACTCGGCCTCCCCGGCTCCCGGCTCGACTACGGCCCGGACGGGCTGCCCGAACGACGCGACCTGACCCTCGCGGCGAAGTTCTACTGCAACATCCCCCGCTCGGCGAGCGCCGCCACCCCGGCCCGCCCGGCCCTGTACGGCCACGGCCTGCTCGGCTCCCCCACCGAGATCGACTCCCGCAAGCTCAAGCAGTACGCCCGGGAGTCCAACTCGATGCTCTGCGCCACCCCGTGGATCGGCATGGCGACCGCGGACATCCCGAACGTCGTCTACTCCCTCGGCGACTTCTCCCAGTTCGGCTCGATCCCGGACCGGACCCAGCAGGGCTTCCTGAACTTCCTCTTCCTCGGCCGGGCCCTGATCCACGCCCGGGGCGTCACCGCGAAGGACGCATTCCGGGACGCCGCCGGGCCGCTCACCCGCTCGGGGAGCGGCCAGCTCGTCTACCTCGGCAACAGCCAGGGCGGGATCCTGGGCGGGGCGCTCTGCGCCGTCGCCACCGACTTCACCCGCTGCTCGCTCGGCGTACCGGCGGCGAACTACTCCACCCTGCTGGACCGCAGTGTCGACTTCGACCAGTTCCACCCGGTCTTCCACAACGCGTACCCCGACCCGGTCGACCAACAGCTCTGCCTGGCCCTGGCCCAGATGCTCTGGGACCGCGGAGAGGCGAACGGGTACCTGCACCACCTGACCCGCGACCCGCTGCCCGGCACCCCGGCCAAGCAGGTGATCATGGTCGAGGCGTTCGGCGACCACCAGGTGGCGAACGTCGCCACCGAGGTGCAGGCCCGCACCATCGGGGCACACCTGCGGACCCCGGCGCTGGCGGCCGGTCGCAGCCGTGACGTCGTACCGTTCTGGGGCATCCCGGCGGTCCCGGCGATGCCCTACGCCGGCAGCGCCCTCGTCATGGTCGACAGCGGCTCGCCGGCGCCCCCGGCCGGGAACACCCCGCCCCGCGAGGGCCTCGACCCGCACGGACACCCCGCCAACTCACCGCAGATCCGGGCGATGATCGCGCACTTCCTCGACTCCGGAACGCTGGTGGACACCTGCGCGGGAGCCCCCTGCACGGCGCCCACCGGGTAGGGTCGCCTCGCCCCGGGCCGGCGGCGGCACGGCAGGGCCCGGTGGGGATGAACCGCGGCCGGCCGGGTAACCCCGGTCGACCTGGTGGAGGAGGACCGCTGTCGCGGTGGGCCCGCGACGACGACGCCCGGGCGGGCGGCACGATGCCGACCCACCCGGGCGTCACGCGTACGCCTCAGCCGCCGGTGACCCAGTTCCAGGCGGAGACCACCCACCCGGTCTGCTGGAGGTAGGCGATACCGACGCCCGCCAGGAAGACCGCGGTGACCGCGTGCGCCCCCCGCGCGCTGCGCCGCACCCGGCCGAGCTGACGCTCCCAGACCAGCCGGCCGAGCAGCCGGGCGAGTGCGAAGAGACCGGCGGCGACCAGCAGGGTCAGCAGGAAGGTCACCACCGGGGAGGTCAGGTCACCCCGCGACGAGATCGCCCAGATGCCCCAGCAGACGAAGGCGAAGAGTCCCCCGGCGGCGGTCCACTCGGCCCCGTTGCGCCACTGGGCGAGGTACCAGCTCAGCGGGCGGGACGGCCCCGGGGAGAACCAGCCCGTCGGCTCCTCCGGCTCGACCGCGGGGAAGGCCTCGGTGCGCGGAGCCCTCGGTCGACCGACCGACGCCACCCCCCGTTGGAAGCCGTCCCGTTGGGAAGGAATCACCGGGCCGGAGTCCTTCGGCACCTCCACGGTCCGCTCCGCCCACGGCTGTGTCTGGTCTGACATCTCAATTTCCTCCCTGACGCCGGCCCTGCGGATCGGTCTGTCCCTTCCGAGGGTAGCCAGCGCGCACCGCAGGCGACGCGGGCGCATCCCCCGGTGCGGTACCGTCGGCGGATGGCGGACACCGAGCGACGGCGACGGCGCCAGCGGCACCCGGCGGGACACGACCGGGAGCAGACGGGCAGTGCGGCGACGACCGCCGGGACGCACGACGGGACGCACGCCCCGGGCCGTCGTGGAGGCCCGGAGGAGCGCGACGGCGACCGGGGCCTGCGTGGCCTGGTCGGCTCGGGCACCTCGCAGGTCGGCGTCACGGCGGCGCTGCGGGCGCGGGACGCCAGCCGACCCACCGAGCAGGACGTGGCCGACGCCGAGGCCGGACTGGTGCTGGTCCGCCGCAACTGGGTGCCGCGCGACGAGCTGCCCCGCCCCGGTCGCTGACCACCCCTGCCGACCCGGACCGCACGCCTCAGGGCAGGTCGGGCAGCTTTCCGGAGGTCTCGTACGCGGAGACCTGGGCGATCCGGCGGGCGTGCCGCTCGTTGCCGGAGAAGGGCGTGCCGAGGAACGCCTCGACGATCGCCGTGGCCTCGTCCAGGGTGTGCTGCCGGGCGCCGACGGCCACCACGTTGGCGTCGTTGTGCTGCCGCGCCAGTTGCGCGGTGTCGGTGTTCCAGGCGAGCGCCGCCCGTACCCCGGGGATCTTGTTGGCGGCGATCTGCTCGCCGTTGCCCGAGCCGCCGATGACCACTCCGAGGCTGCCCGGGTCCCGCACCACCCGGTCACCGGTGTGCAGGCAGAACGCGGGGTAGTCGTCGTCGGGGTCGAAGGCGTGCGGGCCGACGTCGACCAGCTCGTACCCCTGCGTGGCCAGGTGACTGGCCAGGTGCACCTTCAGCTCGAAACCGGCGTGGTCGGATCCCAGGTAGACGCGCATACCGCGCAGTCTGTCAGGCCGGTCTCCGCGGTGTCGCCGAGGGCGGCACCGCGGATCCGGTTCGTCACACCCCGGGGGGCTCGTCGCGGGTCAGCGGGACAGCTCCGCCACCACCAGGCCGCCCCGCGCCTTCGGGGTGAACCAGGTGCTCTTGCGGGGCATCTTCTCCCGGGCCAGGTTGACCGCCACGAAGTCGTCCACGGTCACCGGCGCGATCAGGACGGCCAGTTCGGCGCGGCCCGCGTCCACCTCGCCGGTCAGCCAGCTCGCCGGGTAGTCGCCGCCGACGTAGGTGATCCGCTTGTCGCCCGGGTCGAGCCCGAGGGCGTCCCGTAGCAACAGCCGCTCGACCAGCGCGTGGTCCAGGTTCTCCAACTGTCCGGCCGGCTCGTCGTGGGGCAGGGTGACCGCGTACCCCCGGCCGGCGAGGCGGAGGTGCACGGTGCCGCCGGCCGCCGGGACCTCCACCGGGCCGTCGATCGGGCGGATCTCCGCGCCGGCCGCACGGAGCCGGTCGAGCAGCTCCTCCGGGCTGCTGGTCAGCTCGCTGACCAGCCGGTTGTAGGGCTGGATCGCCACCGACCGGGGCGTGGTGACCACGGCCAGGAAACGCGGCAGGCCACCGGTCTGGGCGGCCAGGCTGCGGTGGTTGCCGTCCGCGACGACGAGTTCACCGCCGCCGGCCAGCGCGGTCAGCTCGTCCTGCTCCGGGCCCGGCCCGACCAGCCAGATCGCGTGGGTGCGCCCGGCCTGGTCGGTGTCGGTGGCGGCGGGCGGGCCGGCCGCCTCGGTGGCGGCGGCGAGCCGGGCGTGCAGTTCCTCGCCCGTGCCGGTCTGGAGCAGCAGCACCGGCGACAGCAGGTGCCCGAGCGTCTCGGCCAGCGCGACCCGCTCCCGCACCTTGGCGATGAAGACGTCCTCGTTCCGGATCACCAGACCCGGCTCGTCGCGGCTCGTGGAGATCTGGTCGGTGTCGACCATCGCGAAGATCCCGTACGCGGGTTCCTCCCCCGCCGCGCTGATCCGGTAGAGGACGACCACCTGCTCGGCGGGGGTGTAACTGCCGTCGGCCTTGGCCTCGGCGAGCCGCGCCACCGCGTCGGGGAGGGCGTCGAGGAACGACCTGCCCAGGCTCTCCGGCGCCCGGTGGGGCATCTCGATGCCCAGGGCACTGTGCGGATTCGCCTCGATGATCGCGGTGATCTCCGCGTCGTCGGCGAACTCGTCGTAGTTCTGCGCGCCGGTGCCGCCAGTGGTGATCCAGGCCCGGGCGATCGGATGCACGACCGTCATGTGCGTTGACGCTACCGGGTCCACCAGGTGAAAGGAGGGCCCCCTGTCACCGCTGCCCGGGACGGGGTGCTCCCCCGCCGCCACCCCCCGCCGGACGGTCGGCCGCCCGCGCGACACCCACCACGATCGGCGGGGCCAGCAGGTCCCCCAGGTGCGCGGGCAGCCCCGGCCGCCAGGACGACCAGGCGCCGGCGTCCACCGACCAGTACGACTCGCCGGGCGGCGCGGCGACCGGCCGGCGAGCGGCGTGACGGGTGGACGCGCGGCGGTGGTTCGCCATCGGGATGCCTCCGGGGCGGACGCGGCCCGGTGCGGGCCGGCGGGAGCGACACCGGATGCAACGACCCCGGCACCGCCCGGTGACGGACGACGGCCCGGTCACCCGCGCTCCCACCGGCCCGACGGCCGATCACTCGAAGCTGGGCTCGACGTCCCGGGAGCGCTTCAGCTCGAAGAAGCCGGGAGTACCGGCGACCAGGAGGACACCGTCCCAGAGCCGTCCGGCCGCCTCACCCTTCGGCGCGGGGGTGATCACCGGGCCGAAGAAGGCGACCTGCCGGCCGTCCGGGCCGGGAGCGTGGATCACCGGGGTGCCGACGTCCTGGCCGACCGGGTCCATGCCGGCGTGGTGGCTGGCCCGCAACGCGTCGTCGTAGTCGGTGCTGGTGGCCGCCGCCGCCAGCGCCGGGTCCAGCCCCGCGTCGGCCAGCGCCGCGGCGATGGTGTCCGGGCTGCGCTCCCCACCGAGGTGGATCCGGGTGCCCAGTGCGGTGTAGAGCTTCCGGAGCACCTCCGTGCCGTACCGCTGTTCGGCGGCGATGCAGACCCGGACCGGGCCCCAGGCGGCCCGCATCAGCTCCTGGTACCGCTCGGGCAGCTCCCGCCCCTCGTTGAGGACCGACAGGCTCATCACGTGGAAGCGGACGTCCAGCGGACGGACCTGCTCGACCTCCAGCAGCCAGCGGGAGGTGATCCACGCCCACGGACAGGTCGGGTCGAACCACATGTCGACGGTGACGCGTTCGGCCACGGTGATTCCCTTCACGAAGCCGGCCGCGCCGGCGGCGCGGCACCTTCCTCGATCTTCGTCCTCCGCGCCGTCGCCCGGCAGCGCATTCCACGGTGACCTCGGCCACCGCCCGCGACAACCTCGCACGCCGGTCAGGGCGCCTGCATGGAAGACTCGAATCCGCTGTCGGTCCGGCCACCGGGCCGGCAAGCTGGCAGGGACGCCGTTGACCGTGGGATGGAGACAAACAGTGCCGGGAGTGCGCAACCTGACGCAGGTGGAGGCGACCGAACGGGCCCGCCTGCTCGACGTGACCGGGTACGACATCAGGCTGGACCTGTCGTCGGCGGTCCAGCCGGCCGACGGCCACACGTTCAACTCGGTGACCGAGGTCCGCTTCCGGTGCAGCGAGCCGGGTGCGAGCACCTTCATCGAGGTGGCGGCCGAGTCGGTGCGGTCGGCGACGCTCAACGGCACGCCGCTGGACACCGGCGACTGGTCGGCGGAGAAGGGGCTGGTGCTGCCGGGCCTGGCCGCCGAGAACACCCTCGTGGTCGACGCCGACTTCGCGTACTCGACGAGCGGGCAGGGCCTGCACCGCACGGTCGACCCGGTGGACGGTGAGACGTACCTCTACAGCCAGTTCGAGACGGCCGACGCGCAGCGTGTCTTCGCCTGCTTCGACCAGCCCGACCTGAAGAGCGTCTACACCTGGCACGCCACCGTCCCGGAGCACTGGCGGGTGGTGTCCAACATGCCGGTCGAGCGGGACGAGCCGGCCGCCGAGGGGTGCAAGACCGTCCACTTCGTCGAGTCGGCGCGGATGAGCACCTACATCACCGCGCTCTGCGCCGGCCCCTACCACGAGGTGCGGGACAGCCACGACGGCATCGACCTGGGCCTCTTCGTCCGGGCGTCGATGGCCCGGTACCTCGACTCCGACGACCTGTTCCTGATCACCAAGCAGGGCTTCGACTTCTTCCACGAGCAGTTCGGCGTGCGATACCCGCTGCCGAAGTACGACCAGCTCTGGGTGCCCGACTTCAACGCCGGGGCGATGGAGAACTTCGGCTGCGTCACGCACGCCGAGTCGCACTACATCTTCCGGTCCCAGGTCACCGACTTCGAGTACGAGCAGCGCGCCAACACGATCCTGCACGAGATGGCGCACATGTGGTTCGGTGACCTGGTCACCATGCGCTGGTGGAACGACCTGTGGCTGAACGAGTCGTTCGCCGAGTGGGCCAGCCACTGGTGCAACACCCACGCCACCCGGTTCACCGACGCCTGGACGACCTTCCTCTCCGTCCGCAAGAACTGGGGCTACCGGCAGGACCAGCTCTCCTCCACCCACCCGGTCTACTGCGAGATGCCGGACCTGGAGGCGGTCGAGGTCAACTTCGACGGCATCACGTACGCCAAGGGCGCCAGCGTGCTCAAGCAGCTCGTCGCGTACGTCGGGATGGAGCCGTTCCTGGCCGGCCTGCGCAGCTACTTCGGCAAGCACGCCTGGGGCAACGCCACCTTCGACGACCTGCTCTCCGAGCTGGAGGCGGCCTCCGGGCGCGAACTGCGCAAGTTCGCCGCGCAGTGGCTGGAGACCGCCCAGGTCAACACGCTCCGCCCCGAGGTGGGCATCGACGCCGCCGGCACCTACGAGCGGGTGGTGGTGCGCCAGGACGCCCCGGCCGAGCACCCGACGCTGCGTACGCACCGGATCGGGGTGGGCCTCTACGACCTGACCGACGGCCGGCTGGTGCGCCGGGAGCGGATCGAGGTCGACGTGACCGGCGAGCGCACCGAGCTGACCGCGTTGCACGGCAAGCCCGCCGCCGACGTGCTGCTGCTCAACGACGACGACCTCAGCTACACCAAGCTGCGCCTCGACGAGCGGTCCATGTCCACCGTGGTACAGCACATCGCCGGATTCGAGTCGTCGCTGGCCCGGGCCCTGTGCTGGACCGCCGCCTGGGACATGGTCCGGGACGCGGAACTCGCCGCCCGCGACTACGTGGCACTGGTGCTCGCCGGGCTGCCCGCCGAGGCGGACATCACCCTGGTCACCGCGACGCTGCGCCAGGCGGTCAGCACGCTGATCTTCTACGCCGACCCGGCCTGGGCCCCCACCGGCTGGGCCGAGCTGGCGCGTACCGCGAAGGCGGCGATGCAGGCCGCCGCGCCGGGCAGCGGCTTCCAGCTCGCCTGGGCGCGGTCGTACGCCTCGGCGGCCCGTTCCGCCGAGGACCTGGCCACCCTGCGCGGCTGGCTGGACGGGTCGAACGTGCCGACCGGGCTCACCATCGACACCGAGCTGCGCTGGACGCTGCTCCAGGCGCTGGTCGCCAACGACCGCGCCGGGGCCGCCGAGATCGAGGCCGAACTGGAGCGCGACAAGACCGCCAGCGGCGAGCGCGAGGCGGCGTACGCGCACGCGCTGGTGCCGACGCCGGAGAACAAGGCCGCGGTCTGGGCCCAGCTCACCGGCACGGAGGCACTGCCGAACTGGCGCAACCGGGCGCTGTTGCAGGGCTTCGCGCACCCGGCCCAGGTGGAGCTGACCGAGGTCTACCGGGAGCGGTACTTCGCCACCGTGGCGCAGGTCTGGGCCAACCGGGACAGCGAGCCGGCACAGGAGTTCACCCAGCTGGCGTACCCGGCGTACCTGGTCTCGGAGGACACGGTGGCCGCGACCGACGCCTGGCTGGCCGGCGAGGGTCACCCGGCGCCGCTGCGCCGCCTGGTGGCCGAGGGGCGCGACGGCGTGGTCCGGGCTCTGAAGGCCCGTGCGAGGGATGCCCGGAGCGCCTGACCGGCACCGACCGAACCGGGGCGGGCGCGGGTCACCCCCGCGCCCGCTCCGGCCCGTTACGGTTACCGGCGGACCCTCACCCCGGCCGCCTGGCCCCGCTGAGCCACCGGGCCCCGCAGACACCGACACCCGGTCCGCCGAGCGGCGGGCCGGGTGTCGTCGTACCGGGGTGGGTCAGCCCTTGCCGGCGTGGGTGGCGAGCTGGTCGAGACCGTTGATGATCCCGCCGGCCAGGTCACCGCCGCCGAAGGCCGCGACCATGGAGAGCGCGGCGAGCTTGGCGTACGTGTCCGGGATGCGCTTGCGGGCCTGCTTGCCGGTGACGATCTCCAGCCGGCGCTGGTTGGGCGACACGGCGATCAGGACCGAGCGGTCCGGCTCGGCGAGCTGCCGGTGCAGCCGCTCGGCGTGCTCGCGGGCCGGCTCGTCGAGACCGCCGACGAAGACCGAGAAGACCAGCCCGGTGCCCTGGTCGGCCAGGCGCAGCGCCTCGTCGATGCGGAGCAGCTGCCGGGTGGTGAAGGGGCCGTCCAGCACCTCGGGCGGGGTGCCCGCCTCGATCTGCTTCTCACCAACGGTCACTTGCGCCTCCGGTTGCCCCGGCCGGCGCCTCGATGCCGGCCTGCTCCTGCTTACGGCTGCTCAACGCCGGGGCCTGCGCGCCCGCGGCCAGCGCCGTGCCGGCCGAGTCGGCCAGCTGCTCCGGCCGGGCGAGGAACCAGACCGGCGTGAAATCGAAGGGCCGGCCCGGCCGGTAGCGCTTGGCACCACCACGGCCGCCACGACCACCACCGGCGAGGGCCAACCCGGCGATCACCAGCGTCGCCGCCGCCGGGATGCCGACGAAGACCACCAACGTCTCGGTAACAGACAATCCCAACGCCCCCAGGCGGAAAGAGAGACCAGATCCACCGGGCCGGATCGGGCGTCATGGTGTCGCCCCTCCGACCCCGCTGCTGTTCACGTTAGCGGAGCCGGCCGCCCGCCATATCGCGGGGTGGCGATGATCCCACCCGCCGTCGGCCTGTTCGACCTCGGCGGCAGCGGCCAACAGCCGGGCGTCGTCGCCGTACCGACCGGTGAGTAGGACGCCCACCGGGAGCCCCTCGCCGGTCCGGCCGACCGGCAGCGAGACGGACGGCTGGCCGGTGAGGTTGAAAACCGCGCAGTACGGCGAGAACCGCCGCTGCCGGTCGAAGTCCTCCGCCGGGTCGACGCCGGAGTGGAACCAGCCGACCGGGGCCTGCGGGGTGGCCAGGGTCGGGCAGAGCAGCAGGTCGACCCCGGCGGTCCGGTGGGCACCGAGGCGGACCAGGGCCTGGAGTTCGGCGAGGGTGCCGGTCAGCGCGGCGGCGCTCACCCGCGCGCCCCGCTCGCGGAGGAACCGGGTCAGCGGCAGCAGGTCGGACTCCCGCTCCGGCGCCACCGGGGCGAGCGCCAGGACGTACCACACGGTCTCGAACAGTGGCCACGACTCCGGACCGAGCGGCGGCTCCACCTCGACCACCTCGTGCCCGGCCCCGGCGAGCAGCGCGGCGGCCCGGTCGACGGCGGCCACACAGTCCGGGTGGACCGGCTCGTCGACGAGCATCGGGCGGGTGAAGCGTCCCACCCGCAGCCGGCCGGGCGTGGCCCGACGCGCCGCCGCCAGGTGACCGCCGGGCGGCGGCGGGGGTGGCAGGTAGGGCTCCCCCGGCACCGGGACGGCCAGGACGTCCAGCAGCGCGGCGACGTCGGCCACGGTCCGGCCGATCGGGCCGTTGGTGGGCAGGCCGAACGCGCCGAAGCCGAGCGGGCCACCGGAGACCAGCCCCCGGCTCGGCTTGAGACCGACCAGCCCGCACAGGGCGGCCGGGATGCGCACCGAGCCGCCCCCGTCGGAGCCCTGGGCGACCGGCACCAGGCCGGCCGCGACGGCCGCCGCCGCCCCGCCGCTCGACCCGCCCGCCGTGTACGCCAGGTCCCACGGATTGCGGGCCGGCGGCGCGACCAGCCCCTCGGAGTAGAGCGAGCAGCCCAGTTCCGAGGTGGTGGTCTTGCCGAGGCTGACCAGCCCCGCGTCCCGCAGGTGTCGCACCACGTCGGCGTCGACGGTCGGGACGTAGTCGGCGAAGGCGGCCGAGCCGAACGTGGTTCGCACCCCGGCGGTGAGGGTCAGGTCCTTCACCGCCGTCGGCACTCCGTGCAACGGCCCCCGCTCGGCGGCCGGCACCGCGTCGGCGGCACGGGCCGCCCGGCGGGCCTGTTCGGGGGTGACGGTGACGAACGCCCCGACGGTGTCGCCCAGCGCGTCCACCCGGGCGAGGTGGTGCGCGACCAGCTCGACGCTGGAGAGCTCACCCCGGGCGACGGCGGCGGCCTGCTCCAGCGCGTCCAGGTCGTGTGGCTCGGCCATGCCGCCATCCTCCCCCGCCCGCCGGCCCACGTCGACCGCGGCACGCGCCCGCCGCCTGGCCGGTGGTCGGACGCCCGGGTTTGATGCGGGGTAGGTGGATGCAGGGGCCCCCTGCTCATCAGAAATGAGTAACAGGGGGCCCCTGCATCCACCACAGCAGCAGGGCGGGGGCGCTCACATGGCGGTGCGGGCCGACCAGAGTTCCGGGAAGACCACCCGCTCCATGCTGCGGCGCAGCCAGGACAGCCCGGCCGAGCCGCCGCTGCCCACCTTGGCGCCCATCGCCCGCTGCACCGCCTTGAGGTGCTGGTACCGCCAGTCGCCGAACTCCTCGGCGACCGTGGTGAGCGCCTCCCCGAGCATCCGGAGATGGTTGTCGGGGCCGGCGTCGCCGTAGACGTTCACCCAGGCCGACTCGACCAGCGGGTGCGACTCGTGTTCGACGGCCACGTCCCGGTCGAGCAGGTCGGTCGGAAGGTCGAAGCCGTGTCGGGCGAGCAGGGCGATCACGTCGTCCCACACGCTCGGCGCGTCGAGGACGGCGCGCAGCTGCGCGTACACCTCGGTCTGCCGCCGGAACGGACGGATCAGCGCCGGGTCGCGGAGCCCGAGCAGGAACTCCAGCTCCCGGTACTTCGCCGACTGGAACCCGGAGCCCTCGCCGAGCAGGTCGCGGAACCGGTTGAAGTCGGCCGGCGTCATCCAGCGCAGGCTCTGCCAGGCCGCGTTGAGGCCCTCCAGGTGCAGGGCGGTACGACGCAACGGGGCCAGCGCGTCGAAGATCCGGTCGGCGCGGAGCAGCCGCTGGGCCTCCCGCAGCTCGTGACAGGTCAACCCGAAGTACAGCTCCATGATCTGGCTGACCATCAGGAAGGACATCTCACCCGGGTCGCCGCTGAGCGGCTGTTGCAGCGTGTGCAGCGTGCTGGCGTGCACGTACGCGTCGTACGGCACCCGCTCCGTGAACTCCAGCGTCGGGCTGCCCCCGTTGCGGGCCGCCCGTACCGCGCGCTGCCGCGGCGTCACCGGGCGAACCGTCGCGGTCAGGGTGGGCGCCCGCAGGTCCGTCTTCTCCACCTGTGTCTCCCTCCGTGAGCCGATGACCTCATGATCTCGCGGTCGCAACGCCGGATGGAATGCCGGAACGATGGTCCTTGCCCCTCGCCACCTGTCGGGGCGAAGGTGAAATGGTTACCTGGCTTCAGGAAAGGAAGGTTGAGCGTGGACGACATGGATTGGGCGCTGTTGCGGGAGTTGCAGGCCGACGCGCGCCTGTCGTTCAGTGAGCTGTCCCGCCGGGTCCACCTCTCCCCACCGGCGGTCGCCGAACGGGTACGCCGGCTGGAGGAGTCCGGGGTGATCACCGGCTACCACGCCCACGTGGACCTCGCCCGGGCCGGTCGGAGCGTCCTCGCTCTGATCAGGATGTCCTGCTACGGCCCCCGGTGCATCCTGCACGACCCGGCGGTGGCCGACTGGCCGGAGATCCTGGAGATCCACCGGATCACCGGGGACGCGTGCAGCATGCTCAAGGTCGCTGCCGGCTCGATCGACGAGTTCGAGGCGGTGATCGATCGCCTCGCCCCGTACGGCCAGCCGTCCAGCACGATGGTCCTCTCCACCCCGCTGGGCTGGCAGCCGGTCACCCCGCTCGGGTCGGAGCCGGCCGACCGCCCGGAACCGCCCGGCCGCCGCCGCTGATCCGCGCCGAGCGGGTCGCGCGACACCGAGCGGCGGCCGGCGGGCAGGAGCAGCGGCGCCGAGCAACGGCCGGCGGGCAGGAGCAGCGGCGCCGCGTGGCCGGCGGGGGCGTCCCGGTGACACCGGGCCCGGGTTTGCCTCCGGGGCAGCGGGAATGCAGGGCGGGTCGCCCAGCGCACCGCCGGTGCCGGGAAGGGGAGGATCATGCGGGGTCACGGACCCGGCCGCGCCGTGTCGACGGCGCTGGTCATGATCACACTGGTCGGGATCGTCGTCCTGGCCGCTGCGACCCCCGCCCTCGCGGGGGAGAACGTCTTCGTCGAGGTGCGGCCGAGCACGATCCAGGCCGGCAGCCGGGTGGACATCCGGGCCGGCTGCGACCGCAACAACGACCGGCAGGCGGAGGTCACGTCGGACGCCTTCGGTCGGGTGGTGCTCCGCCCGCACGACGACCGGTCGGGCGGCGACGAACGGAGCGGCACCGGCCCCGACCACAACGGCAACCGCGCCGACTCGGGCTTCCTCACCGGCGCGGTGACCGTCCCGGCCAGCACCGCTCCGGGCGACTACCCGGTGGAGCTGCGCTGCCCGAACGGCAACCGGGCGAGCACCGTGTTGACCGTGCTGAACATGACCCAGCCCAGCAAGGGGCCGGCAACCGGTGGCGGGGGGACCGCCGGTGGCCGGGGAGCGGGCTCGCTGCTGCTGGTGGGCGGCCTGGTGACCGCCGCCGTCGTGGCCGGGCTGGGGCTGTTCGGCAGCCGCCGCCGGCCCGGGAGTCCCTGACCGGGGTACGCCATGGCCGGCTCACGCCAGCGCGACCCGCGCCGGGACCGCCGGACGACCCGGCGGCGGGATCCCGCCCGTCCCGTCGCACACCGCGCACCCGCCGCACGGCGCCGGATGCTCCCGGGGTGGCTGTCCGCCCCGCTCGGGCGCGGCGCGGCCGGGCTGGTCCGCGCGCTGTGGTGGACGCTCGTCCTCGTCGGGCGCGGGCTGCGACTCGACGGCGTCCTGCTGTGGCACGGTGCCGTCGCCCTCGGCCGCGCCGGCCTCGTGCTCGGCCGTGGCCTCGGGCGCGGGCTGCGCCGGTTCCGGGGGGTGGCGGCCGAGGCGAGCCGGGCGGGGGTTCTGGTCGTCGACCCGGCCGCCCGGCGGCCACCGGGGCACCCGGTCGATCCGCGAGCACCCGGGCACCCCGTCGATCCGCGACGGACGGGCGTCCGGGGCCGGGTGGGTCGTCGGGCGGTGGGCTCGGGTCCGGGAGCGCCGGTGCTGGTGGTCGCCACGCTGATGGTGCTGATCGTGGCGATGCTCGGGGTCGAGCAGGTCACCGGAACCAGCCTGCTGCCGGACCGGCTCGGCGCCGGCCTGCGCCCGCCGCCCCGGAAGTTCCCGGTGCTGCCGGCCAGCCCGCCGGTGGAGATCGAAATCCGGGCGCTGGACCTGAACGCGCCCGTCCACCACGTCGGGCTCGCCGCCGACGGCACGATCGGCGTACCGGACGAGAAGCGTGCCCACGAGGCCGCCTGGTACGACCAGGGCCCGACTCCGGGGCAGTACGGCCCGGCGGTGGTCGTCGGCCACGTGGACACCTCGACCGGTCCGGCGGTCTTCCACGACCTGAAGCGGCTGCGGTCCGGCGACCGGATCGAAGTCGACCGGGCGGACCGGTCGGTGGCGGTCTTCGAGGTGGACGCGGTCGAGCGGTTCGACAAGGAACGGCTGCCGGTGGACGAGGTCTTCGGCGACTTCAGCCGCCCGAGCCTGCGGCTGATCACCTGTGGCGGCCGCTGGGTGGGCGGGGCGACCGGGTACGCCGACAACGTCGTCGTCTTCGCCTCCCTGGTCCGGGCGCGTCAGCCCTGACCACCCTCGGGCCGCGCCGGACGCCGGAGCCGGTCAGGCCGCCTCGGCGACCGGCGTCGTCGTCAGCTCGTTCTCCCGCAGGTCGAGCCAGTCCGCCCAGCGGGGGTCGGGCGCCCGGTGGCCGAGCACCCGCCACGCCGTGCCCTTGGGGGTCGTCGGCATGGCGTGCAGCCGCCATCCCATCTCCGCCGGGGTCTTGTCCCCCTTGGTGTGGTTGCAGCGGGCACAGGCGGCGACCACGTTCTCCCAGGCGTGCCGGCCGCCCCGGCTGCGCGGGAAGACGTGGTCGATGGTCTCGGCGGGGCCCCGGCAGTACGCGCACCGCCACCCGTCCCGGGCGAAGATCGCCCGCCGGGAGAGCCCGACGTGGGTGCGGTACGGCACCCGGACGAAGCGGGTCAGCCGGACCACCGAGGGAACCGGCAACGCGTCGAAGGCGCTGTGCAGGACGCCGTCCCCGTCGGCCACGCAGACGGCCTTGGCCGTGAGCACCAGGATCGCGGCCCGACGCACCGACACGACACACAACGGCTCGTAGGTGGCGTTGAGGACCAACGCGCCGGAGCCCATTGCGGGTCGTATGTCAGGCATCGTGCTCACCCTCCCGGTCCAGCCGCGTCGCGTCCTCGCGGCCGACCGCGGAGGACACGAGGCCAGCCACGGTCGACGCCGGAGGGATCACCGACGTTCCGTGCGCCAATCGTCCCTGATCGGAACCCGGATTGCACGCACTAATCCGGGGTCCCTGGTGAAGCTTTTTTCGACTGTGCAAGGATGACCGGTTTCGCACCGGTTGATCAACGGTGCGCCCCCCGAAACCCGGTCGGAGCCGCCGGCAGGCGGGGTGGCCTGCGCCCCCGGCGAAGCGTGCGGTACGAAGACAGACGTGACTGCTGCCCCGCCGACGCCACCGGCCACGGAGACCCCGACGCTGGAGCTCAGCCCCGACTGCCTCTCCGACGCGCTCTGCAAGAACGTCTACGACCTGACCGGCTCCACCTGGTTCGCCGAGGGCAGCTACTGGATCCTGCTCAAGCCGCTGCGGATCGTGATGATCCTCCTGCTGGCCGTCGCCGCCCGGTTCCTGCTGCACCGGGCGATCAGGCGGCTGGTCCGGAGCACCACGGACGCGGCGGTGCCGACCCTGCTCAAGCCCTTGCGGGAGCGGATCCCCACCGCCGCCACCGAGCCCGGGGAGTTCGTACCCGAGCGGCGTCGGCAGCGGGCCGAGGCGATCGGGTCGGTGCTGAGCAGCATGGTCACCGCCTTCGTGTTCGGCATCGCCCTGCTGATGATCCTCAAGGAGTTCAGCTTCGACCTCGCGCCCCTGCTGGCCAGCGCCGGCATCGCGGGCGTGGCGCTGGGCTTCGGCGCGCAGAGCCTGGTCAAGGATCTGATCGCCGGGCTGTTCATGCTGCTGGAGGACCAGTACGGCGTGGGCGACACGGTGGACGTGGGCGAGGCGACCGGGGTGGTCGAGTCGGTGGGCCTGCGGGTCACCACGGTCCGCGACGCCCGGGGGGTGCTCTGGTACATCCGCAACGGCGAGATCGTCCGGGTCGGCAACAAGAGCCAGGGGTGGGCACTGGTCGTGGTCGACCTGCCGATCGGCTTCGCCAGCACGGAGGAGGCCACCGCCGTGCTGCGGACCGCCGCGGCGTCGGTGGCGCTCGACCCGGATCTGGCCCCGCAGATCGTGGAGCCACCGGAGGTGCTCGGCGTGGAGCAGGTGACCATCGACGGCGCGGTGATCCGTACGGTGGTCAAGACGAGCGCGGACGGACAGTTCGCGGTCGGTCGGGAGTTGCGCCGTCGGCTGGCCGAGGCCCTGGAGAACTCGGGCATCACCGCCAAGATCGCCGCAGCCCGCTTCTACCCCGGCATCCCCACCGCCGCGCCGACCGCCCCGGTCTGACCTGCGCCTCGCCCCGGTCGACCAGCCATAGTCGAGGTGGCCGACCACCGAGGGGTCGCGATCCGCCCGGCCCCTCGGGTATCGTCCGTTCGTTCAGTCGGAGATGCGACGATCAATCCGTTCACCCTAGCCAGCCTTCAGACGATCGGGCAGAATCCGGGAACGAGCTCCTCCGGAGCGTGATCACGTCCTCGCTGCTCCGTAGATCTGACGACGATTCCCGGCCCGACCACCACGAGTGGCGCCGTCGGGGACGATGGAGGCCACGGTGTCCGACGAGCGACCCCTCCACGAAGGTCCGGCCACCTTCGGTGAAGTGTTCGCCCAGCGCGAGTACCGGGCGGTCCTGACGGCCACCACCCTCTCCTGGATCGGCGACTACATCGCGAAGGCCGCGGTGACCGTCCTGGTCTACCGGGAGACCGAGTCGGTGGCCCTGTCGGCGGCGGCGTTCGCGGTGAGTTACCTGCCGTGGCTCGTCGGCGGCCCGCTGCTGTCCACGGTGGCCGACCGGTGCCGGTACCGGTCCGTGATGGTCAACTCCGACCTGTTCCGGATGGCGCTGGTCGCGTTGGTCGCCGTGCCGCACCTGCCGGTCTGGGCGATCCTCGGTCTCCTCTTCGCCACCACCCTGGCCAACCCACCGAGCCAGGCCGCGCGCTCGGCGCTCATGCCGGTGATCCTCACCGGCGACAAGCTGGTGGTCGGTCTCTCGGTCAACAGCAGCGTCGGGCAGGCGGCCCAGGTGACCGGCTACCTCGTCGGCGCCGCCATCGCCACCGCCAGCCCCACGGTCGCGCTGCTGGTCAACGCGGCCAGCTTCGGCGCGTCCGCGTTGATCGTGCGGCTCGGTGTCCGCGACCATCCCCGGGTCGCCACCGGCGATCCCCGCGCGTCCCTGCTGCGCGAGACCGGGGACGGGTTCCGGATCGTCTTCGGCACCCCGGTGCTGCGGTCGATCGCCGTGCTGGTGTTCAGCTCGATGCTCTTCTCCATCGTCCCCGAGGGGCTGGCCGGCGCCTGGGCGGGTGAGCGGTCGGGCGGAGGCGTGGACGCCGCCGCCACCCAGGCGGTGATCATGGCCGCCGCGCCGGTCGGCTTCATCCTCGGTGGTCTGATCATCGGACGCGCCGTCCGGCCCGCCCGCCGGGTGGCCCTTATCCGGCCGTTCGCCGTGCTGGCGCCCCTGGTCCTGGTGCCGGCTCTACTCGACCCACCGCCGGGCGTGGTGGCGCTGCTCGTCGCGGTCTGCGGCTTCTCGGTGGCCGGGCTGCTGCCGGTCGCCAACGGGCTCTTCGTCCGGGCCCTGCCCGACGGCTACCGCGCCCGGGCGTTCGGCGTGATGGCGACCGGCATGCAGGTGATCCAGGGCTCCGCCGTGATCGTCACCGGCCTGCTCGCCGAGCGGTTCTCCATTCCCCGCGTGGTCGGCCTCTGGAGCGCGGCCGGCGTGCTCCTGATGCTGGTGGTGGTGGCCCGCTGGCCGAGCACCGCCGCCTTCGACGCCGCCATCGCCGCAGCCAAGGCGCCAGGTCCGCGCCCCGGCTCCGCCGCACCGGCAGGCGGTGGCACCCCCGCCGAGACGACCGGGCGCGCTGCCGCGCCGGTCGCCGAGGGGACACGTGACGAGGGCCCGATGCCGGGGCGGCGCGCGGCGGCGGGCGGCACCGCCACGCTGTGACCGAGCCCGCACCGCAGCGCGGGCGGGCGTACCCGCCGTGTCCCGAGGCACCTGGCAGGATGGAACGGTGACTGCCGCAGGTGACTCCGACCGGACCCAGCCGACGACGACCTTCTTCGAGGCGGTCGGGGGTGAGCCGACATTCCGCCGGCTGGTCGACGAGTTCTACGCCGGTGTCGCCGCCGACCCGCTGCTGCGCCCGATGTACCCCGAGGAGGACCTCGGCCCGGCCGCCGACCGGCTGACGCTGTTCCTGATGCAGTACTGGGGCGGGCCGAACACCTACTCCGCCCAGCGCGGGCACCCCCGGCTGCGGATGCGGCACGCGCCGTTCCGGATCGGCCCCGCCGAGCGGGACGCCTGGTTGCGGCACATGCGACAGGCGGTCGACTCCCTGGACCTGCCGCCGGACGTGGCCACGACGCTCTGGGACTACCTGGAGCGGGCGGCGTACTTCATGGTCAACATGATGGACGACCCGGCCGTACGCTGATCCGAGCCCACCGGGCGGGGACCGCCCGGCCCGCGGGCGTCACGGCGCACCCCGACCGGCGGAGGTGACGGCGGCCGGCCGGGGGTACCGACCGGCATCGCCGCGACGTCATCTCCTCAGAGCAGGGCACCCTCGTCGTGCAGCCAGTCGACGAAGTTCGTCGCGACCGCCGCGCCACAGTCGAGCAGCTCGACCAGGAGCGCGTCGTGAGTCCCCGCGCCGAGCGGCACCTGGAGTTCGGCGTAGATCGGCAGTTGCCCGCGCTCGGTCGGGTCACCGATGTACGCCTTGCAGAACCGACGCGTGTGGTTCCACTCGTTGACCACCCGGTACGCCCGGTCGGCCCAGTCCGGCGGAACGGTCGCGTGTGGACGGGCCCGCATGACGAGGATCTCGTCCTCCGGCCCCTCCAGCGTGACCAGCACCGCGTGCCGTTCCCACATGGCCAACAGGTTGCCGTCGCCGTCCGCAAGGTAGCGGACGTCCAACAGGTCGAGCGCGTCGCAGACCCGGCCGAGGTTCACCGGGGCGACGGCGGCCGACATCTCCGTACGCACCGTCCGGTCAGCGGCCGCGGCGGAGAGACAGTCGTCTCCCGGCTCGCGTGGTGCCGGTGGTCCGACCCGGACGTTGCCCTCCACTGTGATCCCACTCCGATTGTCCGGCTCGCCACCACTGGCGTGGCCGGGGCGCCATGACCACCACGGCATCACTCGCGCACCTCACTCCCCAGCGGATCCGGACGCCTACCGTGCGTTGGATCCGAGGATGGACGGTACCCGGACAGCCGGCGTGAAGCATCCCCCCAACGCCAGCCCCGGGACAGAAGAAGGAATAGGGGTCATCCGTTCGGGTGATCACCCTGGGGCTTTATGGCAAGGTCTGCCACCTTCTGCGACCAGACCACTCCGTACGGCGCTACCAGGCCGGTCCACCGGTTGGCCAGGCGCACCTGCACATCCCGCGGAACGGCGGCACCGGCCGGCCCGAGGAAGCCCATCCGGACCACCCCCTGAACCAGCCGCTGGGTCACCTCGACCCGCTCCCCCGCCTCCCCGGTGACCACCACGGCGACGTGGTCCAGCAGGGCGTCGCGGACCGCGCGCTGCCCGACCGCCCGTCCCGCCACCCCGTGCGTCGCGGCGGCGCGCAGGGTGCCGGCCGCCGCCTCGGCCACCCGGCGCAGTTCACCGGCGGGGATCGTCTCCACCACCCGGCCGGCGGCCGGCGGCAGCGGCCAGCGCCACTGCGCGTCCCGCCGCCCGGGCAGGGCCCGGCCGTCCCGGCCCAGCTCGGTCAGGAGGTCGGCGGCGGCCACCGTCGCGTCGCCCGGTCCCGGACCGGCGACCGTCCGGCAGACCAGCACCCCCCAGGGCAGCCGGGCCCAGAGCGCCGTCGGGCCGGACGGCCCGACCGGACGGAGCCGGACCACCGCCGCCGGGTCGAACCGCACCAGCCGGGCCAGGAACGCGCCCGCGTCGGCGACGCCGGCCAGCCCGTGCCCGTACGGTGCGGCGGACACGGGCCGACCGGCCACCGGAGCGCCGGTCACGCCGGCTCCCGCACCGGCGGCAGCGCGTAGTTCTCCAGGAAGGTCCGTTCGGCGTCGGTGAGACGGCGCAGCCGCTTCTCCGCGAGGTCGTACGGGACCAGCACCGACCGGGCCCGGCTGGCCAGCACGTCACCGTCGAACAGCTCGTACGCGATGGTGAAGGCGGCCCGCCGGATCTCCTCCACCCAGAGCTCGATCCGGACGGTCGGGGCCGCCTCCGCGCTGGCCCGGCCGAGGGCGTAGTCGACCGGGCGGACGTAGTCGATCTCGTGCCGGGCGATGACCACGCCCTCGGCGAACGAGCCGACCCCCCACGCCCGGCCACCGGCGAACATCAACGCCACCCGCGCCTCCTCGTAGAGGGTGAGGAAGCGCGCGTTGTTGACGTGGCCGTACGCGTCCAGGTCGGACCAGCGCAGCGTGCAGTGGTAGACGAACCGGTCGCTCATGCTCAGTCGCGGGTGAGCTTGCGGTAGGTGATCCGGTGCGGGCGGGCCGCCTCGGCGCCGAGCCGTTCGATCTTGTTCTTCTCGTACGACTCGAAGTTGCCCTCGAACCAGAACCACTTCGCCGGGTTCTCCTCGTCGCCCTCCCAGGCCAGGATGTGCGTGGCGACCCGGTCCAGGAACATCCGGTCGTGGGAGATGACCACGGCGCACCCGGGGAACTCCAGCAGCGCGTTCTCCAGGCTGGAGAGGGTCTCCACGTCCAGGTCGTTGGTCGGCTCGTCGAGCAGGATCACGTTCCCGCCGATCTTCAGGGTCAGCGCCAGGTTGAGCCGGTTGCGCTCGCCACCGGAGAGCACCTTGGTCGGCTTCTGCTGGTCCGGTCCCTTGAATCCGAACGCCGCGATGTACGCCCGGGACGGCATCTCGACCCTGCCCACCATGAGGTGGTCCAGCCCGTCGGAGACGACCTCCCAGACGGTCTTGTCGCCGGCCAGACCCTGTCGGTTCTGGTCGACGTAGGAGAGGGAGACGGTCTCACCGACCCGGACCTGACCGCCGGTCGGCTGCTCCAGCCCGACGATGGTCTTGAACAGGGTGGTCTTGCCGACGCCGTTCGGGCCGATGATGCCGACGATGCCGTTGCGCGGCAGCGAGAAGGAGAGGTTGTCGATCAGCACCCGGTCGCCGAAGCCCTTGGTCAGGCCGTTCGCCTCGATGACCGTGTTGCCCAGGCGCGGGCCCGGCGGGATCTGGATCTCCTCGAAGTCCAGCTTCCGGGTCTTCTCCGCCTCGGCGGCCATCTCGTCGTACCGGTCGAGCCGGGCCTTGGACTTGGTCTGCCGGGCCTTGGCGTTGGAGCGGACCCACTCCAGCTCCTCGGAGAGGCGCTTCTTCATCTTGGCGTCCCGGCGACCCTCGACGGAGAGCCGGGCGGCCTTCTTCTCCAGGTACGTGGAGTAGTTGCCCTCGTACCCGACGGCCCGGCCCCGGTCCAGCTCGAGGATCCAGCCGGCCACGTTGTCCAGGAAGTACCGGTCGTGGGTGATCGCCAGGACGGTGCCGGCGTACTTGGCCAGGTGCTGCTCCAGCCACTGCACGCTCTCCGCGTCCAGGTGGTTGGTGGGCTCGTCGAGCAGGAGCAGGTCGGGCGCCTCCAGCAGCAGCTTGCACAGCGCCACCCGGCGGCGCTCGCCACCGGAGAGCTGGGTGACGTCGGCGTCCGGCGGCGGGCAGCGCAGCGCGTCCATCGCCAGTTCGAGCTTGGAGTCGATGTCCCACGCGTCGGCGTGGTCCAGCTCCTCCTGGAGCTTGCCCATCTCCTCCATCAGCTCGTCGGAGTAGTCGGTCGCCATCTGCTCGGCGATCTTGTTGAACCGCTCCAGCTTGGCCTTGGTCTCGGCGACCGCCTCCTCGACGTTGCCGAGCACGGTCTTGGCCTCGTTGAGCGGCGGCTCCTGGGCGAGCAGGCCGACGGAGAAGCCGGGCATCAGCCGGGCCTCGCCGTTGCTCGGCCGGTCCAGCCCCGCCATGATCTTGAGCAGGCTGGACTTACCCGCGCCGTTCGGGCCGACCACACCGATCTTGGCACCGGGCAGGAAGCTCAGCGTCACGTTGTCGAGCACGACCTTGTCGCCGTGCGCCTTGCGCGCCTTTTCCAGGACGTAGATGTACTGGGCCACGGTGCGGGCTACCTCCGTACGTTGCGATTGGGAGCCGGCGAGCGAAGGGCGGACCGGACCGCCCGCGTGCCGCCGGCCGTCGGCCGGGCGCACGCACGCCATCGTCAATCCTGACAGGTACGCCGTGCTCCGCCCACATCACCCCGCCCCTTGCGGCCACGCCGCCACCTGCCCCCCGCCCACCGCGCCACGGGGAACGTCGGGCAGATCACGTCCAGGTTCGGTGCCCGCTGACCGGGGAAGTAACTGCCGCACGGGGCCCCAGACACCGCAGATACGCTCAGTACGCTCATGCGGTGGACCCGTCGCTTACCGGAGGTGGCCGATCGTGACCGTCCGTAGCTCCTTTGTCGTAGTGGCGAACCGTCTACCGGTCGACGAGGTGAGCACTCCGGAGGGACGGCAGTGGCGCCGGAGCCCGGGCGGACTCGTCACCGCGTTGCACCCGGTCCTCGCCGAGCGTCAGGGCACCTGGGTCGGGTGGGCCGGTGGCACCGGCGCCGCCCCCGAACCGTTCGAGCTGGAGGGCATCCGGCTGCACCCGGTGCCGTTGAGCGGCGACGAGCTGGAGCGCTACTACGAGGGGCAGTCCAACGCCACCATCTGGCCGCTCTACCACGACGCGGTGGAGACCCCGGCGTACAAGCGGCGCTGGCGGGACGCGTACCGGCTGGTCAACGCCCGGTTCGCGGAGGCCGCAGCGGACGTGGCGGCCGAGGGCGCGACGGTCTGGGTGCAGGACTACCAGCTCCAACTGGTCCCGGCGATGCTCCGTGAACTCCGCCCCGACCTGCGGATCGGTTTCTTCCTGCACATCCCCTTCCCGCCGATCGAGCTGTTCATGCAGATGCCGCTGCGCGCCGAGGTGCTGCGCGGCCTGCTCGGGGCGGACCTGGTCGGCTTCCAGCAGCGGCTGGCCGCGCAGAACTTCGTCCGGCTGGCCCGGCACCTGCTCGGGCTGCGCTACGAGGGGCAGATGATCCAGGTCGACGGACGCCAGGTGAAGGCCGGCGCGTTCCCGATCTCGATCGACGTACGGGAGATGGAGCGGCTCGCCTCCGACCCGGCCATCCAGGCCCGCGCCAAGCAGATCCGGGAGGAGCTGGGCAACCCGAAGACGATCATCCTGGGCGTGGACCGGCTGGACTACACCAAGGGCATCGAGCTGCGCCTGAAGGCCTTCCGCGAGCTGCTCTCTGACGGAAAGCTGACAGTCCCGGACGCCGTCATGGTGCAGGTCGCCACCCCGAGTCGGGAACGGGTCGAGCATTACCAGGCACTCAGAGTGAAGGTCGAGCGCGAAGTCGGCCGGATCAACGGCGAGTACGGACGGGTCGGCGTGCCGGCGGTCCACTACCTCCACCAGTCGTACTCTCGCAGTGAGCTCGCCGCCATGTATGTTGCGGCGGACGTGATGATGGTGACCCCGCTGCGAGACGGAATGAATTTGGTGGCCAAGGAGTACGTGGCATCGCGCGCCGACCAGGGCGGCGCGCTCGTGCTCAGTGAGTTTGCCGGTGCGGCGACGGAGCTGCGCCAGGCGTTTCTGTGTAACCCGCACGACCCGGAAGCGGTCAAGGAAGCCCTGCTGAAGGCTGTGCACGTGGAGCGGACGGAGGCCCGCCGCCGCATGCGAATCATGCAACGACACCTCAGGACCCACGACGTGGGCCACTGGGCCAGGTCGTTCCTCAGCGAACTCGGCACACCCGGCGTGGAGGCTGCGTGAACACGAGTGTCACCGAGCCCGCACAGACCCACGGGGTCATCGACCCCGAACTGCGGGCGGCGATCGGTCGGATCGCCCGGGTCCCCCAACTTCTGGTCGCCTGCGACTACGACGGCACGCTCGCCCCGATCGTCGAGGACCCGACCAAGGCCGTCCCGCTGCACGAGTCGGTGGCGGCCGTCCGGGCGCTCGCCGCGCTACCGCAGACCAGCGTCGCGGTGGTCTCCGGACGCGCGCTACGCGACCTGGCCGCCCTGTCCCGGCTGCCGAGCGAGGTCCACCTGGTGGGCAGCCACGGCTCCGAGTTCGACATCGGCTTCGTCGAGCGGCTCAGCCCCGAGCTGATCGCCGTCCGTACCCGGCTGCGCAACGAGCTGCGCGAGATCGCCGCCGCCCACCCGGGCGTGCGGCTGGAGCGCAAGCCGGCCAGCGTCGCGGTGCACACCCGGGGGGTGCCGCCGCAGATCGCGGCCGGCGCCATCGAGGCGGTCCGCAGCGGTCCGGCCACCTGGGACGGGGTCACCGTCACCCAGGGCAAGGAGGTCATCGAGCTGTCGGTGGTCGCCACGCACAAGGGCACCGCCGTCGACCAGCTCCGTACCCAGCTCTCCGCGAGCGCGGTGCTGTTCATCGGGGACGACGTCACCGACGAGAACGCCTTCGGCAACCTGCACGGCCCCGACGTCGGCATCAAGATCGGCACCGGGGAGACGAAGGCGCACTTCCGGGTCGCCGAGCCGATCGAGGCCGCCCGGGCGCTGGCGCTGCTGCTGGAGACCCGGCGGCACTGGCTGTTCGGCGAGCGGGCGGTGCCGATCGAGCGGCACTCCATGCTCGCCAACGGGCGGACCGTGGCGCTGCTCACCCCGGAAGCCAAGGTCACCTGGCTGTGCCACCCCAAGCCGGACTCGGCGGCCATCTTCGCCGACCTGGTGGGCGGCAGCCCGGCCGGGCATTTCAGCGTCGCCCCCGAGCGGGGCGGCATCCCGCTGGGGCAGCGGTACCGCAACGGCACCATGACGGTGGAGACCCGCTGGTCGGGGCTGACCGTGACCGACTGGCTCGACCGGCCGTCCCGCGACCACGTGCCGAACGAGTCGACCGTCGTCTCCGGCGACTCGACCCTGATCCGGGTCTTCACCGGCTCCGGCCGGGTCCGGCTGGAGTTCGCCCCCCGGCCGGAGTTCGGTCAGGTGGCCGTGCAGCTCCAGCCGCTCGCCGACGGGCTGCTGGTGCTCGGCTCCAACGAGCCGGTGGCGCTCTACTCCCCCGGCGTGCAGTGGCAGGTGACCAACGACGGCGGGTACGAGACCGCCAAGGCGGTGGTCGACCTCTCCGCCGCCGGTGGGCAGGTCACCTGCGAGCTGCGCTTCGGTACGCACAGCCTGGAGCACCACCGGGTGCCGGTGCACGAGCGGCAGTCCGCCGCCGAGCAGCCGTGGAAGGACTGGGTGGCCTCGCTGCGCCTGCCGCAGACCGCCCGGGACCTGGTCGCCCGGAGCGCGCTCACCCTGCGCGGGCTCTGCCACGAGGCGACCGGGTCGATCCTCGCGGCGGCGACCACCTCGCTGCCGGAGGAGCTGGGCGGCGTCCGGAACTGGGACTACCGCTACTGCTGGCTGCGGGACGCGGCGATGACCGCCCGGGTGCTGGTGGACCTCGGCTCGCTCGAGGAGGCGGAAGGGCTGCTGCGCTGGGTGGACGGCTGCGTCGAGCGCACCGGCGGGCACCCGGAGCGGCTGCACCCGCTCTACACCGTCGACGGGTACGAACTGGGCGCCGAGGCGGTCATCGACACCCTCCCCGGCTACGCCGGTTCCCGGCCGGTGCGGGTGGGCAACCTCGCCAACCACCAGCTCCAGCTCGACGTCTTCGGCCCGATCGCCGACCTGATCGCCGCGGTGGCGGACGCCCGGGGCTCGGTGCGCGAGACCGAGTGGCGGGTGCTGGAGAACATGGTCGAGGCGGTCCGCCGCCGCTGGCACGAGCCCGACCACGGCATCTGGGAGGCGCGTCTGCCTCCCCGGCACCACATCTTCTCGAAGGTGATGTGCTGGATGACCGTCGACCGGGCGCTGCACGTGGTCCGGCAGCACGGCGACGGCGACCGGCCCGAGTGGGTGGAGCTGCGTGACCGGATCGGCGCCAACGTGCTGGAGCACGGCTGGCACGACGGCGTCGAGGCGTACAGCGTCGCGTACGGGGACGAGGACATGGACGCCTCGTCGCTCTGGATCGGCCTGTCCGGGCTGCTCCCCGGCGACGACCCGCGCTTCCTCTCCACCGTCCTGCGGATCGAGGCGGACCTGCGCAGCGGCCCGGTCGTCTACCGGTACCACTGGGACGACGGCCTGCCCGGCCGGGAGGGCGGCTTCCACATCTGCACGGCGTGGCTGATCGAGGCGTACCTGCGCACCGGTCGGCGCACCGACGCGGAGGAGCTGTTCAGCCAGATGATCGACACGGCGGGGCCGACCGGCCTGCTCCCCGAGCAGTATGATCCGCT
This sequence comes from Micromonospora sagamiensis, assembly GCF_014680085.1. Classification (NCBI taxonomy): domain Bacteria; kingdom Bacillati; phylum Actinomycetota; class Actinomycetes; order Micromonosporales; family Micromonosporaceae; genus Micromonospora; species Micromonospora sagamiensis. The sequence continues at coordinate 1,488,235 of NZ_AP023438.1, forward strand.
CGCCGAACGCGGGCTGGGCAACCACCCGCAGGCGTACAGCCACCTCGGGCTGATCCGGTGCGCCCTGCTGCTGGACAACATGCTCAAGGTCTGATCCGCTGACGAACGACGGCGGCGGGGAACTCCGGTTCCCCGCCGCCGTCGTCGTGTGTTCCCGCCCGGGGGCGTCCAGGTCAGGGGCGGTCGAGGGCGGTGACCACGTCGCCGACGACCACCACGGCCGGGGGCCGCAGGCCCGCCCCGGCCGCCTCCGCCGCCACCGTGGCGAGGGTGGCGCGCAGGGTCCGCTGGTCGGTGGTCGTCCCCTCCTGCACCACCGCCGCCGGGGTGGCCGGGTCCCGCCCGTGCGCGAGCAGCGTGGCGGTGATCGCCGCCAGGTTCTTCAGCCCCATCAGGATGACCAACGTGCCCCGCAGCGCGGCCAGTGCCGGCCAGTTGACCCGGGACTCCGGGTGGTCCGGGGCGAGGTGCCCGGAGACCACGGTGAACTCGTGGGCCACCCCCCGGTGGGTGACCGGGATGCCGGCCACCGCCGGAACCGCGATCGAGCTGGTCACCCCCGGGACCACGGTCACCGGTATGCCGGCCGCCGTGCAGGCCAGCAGCTCCTCGCCGCCCCGGCCGAAGACGTACGGGTCGCCGCCCTTGAGCCGGACCACGAACGCGCCGGCCGACGCCCGGTCCACCAGGATCCGGTTGATCTCCTCCTGGGTCCGGGACGGCCCGTACGGGATCTTCGAGGCGTCGACCAGCTCCACGTCGGGATGCAGCTCGTCGAGGAGCAGTCCGGGGACCAGCCGGTCGGCGACCACCACGTCGGCCTCGGCGAGCAGCCGCCAGCCCCGCAGGGTGATCAGCTCGGCGTCGCCCGGCCCCGCCCCCACCAGGGCCACCTGCCCGGCCCGCCGCCGTGTCCCCGCCGTCGCTTCCGTCCGCAGGGGACTGTCCGGGCCGTCCAGCAACGCGCGGACGGCGTCGCGGGTCGCCCGCGAGCGGTGCGGGTCCCCGCCACCGAGCACGGCGACGGTGACCGGACCGTGCCGGGTCACCGCGGGGGTCCAGGCGCTGGCGGCGAACCGGTCGTCGGCGCGGACGCAGAAGATCCGTCGTTCGGCGGCCACGGCGCTGACCGCCGCGGCGGCGGCCCGGTCGTCCACGGCCACGTGCACCAGCCACGCCCCGTTCAGGTCGGCCGGGAGGAAGCGACGCGGCTCCCAGTGCAGCCGGCCGGCGTCCACGTGCGCCCGCAACGCCGGGGTGAGTTCCGGGGAGACCAGCAGGACGTCCGCACCGGCGTCCAGCAGCGCCGGCACCCGGCGGGTGGCGACCGTGCCCCCACCGACCACGACCACCCGCCGACCGGCCAGCCGCAGTCCCAGCGGGTACGGGTTCACGCTCACGCCGCCGCCTCGCTCCGCTCCCCGGCGGCGCGGGACGCCCCGCCACCGGGCCCGATGGTTCGCTCGCTCACTTCTCGGCCACTCCCGCCGCGTCGAACGTGGCCACCTCGTGCAGTACCCGGGCCGCCCCGGTGACCACCGGCAGGGCGAGCAGCGCGCCGGTGCCCTCACCGAGACGTAGCCCCAGGTCGATCAGGGGGTCGAGCCCGAGGTGGCGCAGCGCGACGGTGGCGCCCGGTTCGGTGGAGCGGTGCCCGGCGACCATCGCGCCCACCGCGTCCGGGGCGAACGCGGCGGCGGCGAGCGCGGCGGAGACCGCGATCACGCCGTCCAGCAGCACCGGGACGCGGCGGGCGGCGGCGGCCAGGATCAGCCCGGCCAGCGCGGCGTGCTCCAGGCCACCGACGGCGGCGAGCACACCGAGCGGGTCGGCCGGGTCGGGTCGGTGCCGGCGCAGCGCGCGCCGTACCACGTCCACCTTCCGCTGGTACGTCTCGTCGTCGACGCCGGTGCCCCGGCCGGTCACCTCGGCCGGGTCGGCCCCGGTGAAGGCGGCGACCAGGGCGGCCGACGGGGTGGTGTTGCCGATGCCCATGTCCCCGGTGAGCAGGATGCCCGCGCCCGCCGCGATCAGCTCGTCGGCGACCCGGATGCCGGTCTCCACCGCCGCCCGCGCCTCGTCCCGGGTGAGCGCGGCGGTGACGGTCAGGTCGCGGGTGCCGGGGCGGATCCGGGCCTCGACCAGCCGGGGTGCGTTCGACGCCACCGGTTGGGGGGCGTCCGGCCCGTCGGCGACGGCGGGCGGCAGCGGGGTGGCCACGCCGACGTCGACCACGGTGACCGAGGCGCCGGCCTGGCGGGCGAAGGCGTTCACCACCGCCCCGCCGGCCAGGAAGTTGCCGATCATCTGCGCGGTGACCTCCTGCGGCCAGGGAGTGACCCCCTGGGCGTGGACGCCGTGGTCGCCCGCGAAGATCGCCACCGCGGCCGGTTCGGGCAGCGGCGGCGGGCAGGTGCCGGCCAGGCCGGCGAGGCGGATCGAGAGGTCCTCCAGGGCACCGAGGGAGCCGGCCGGCTTGGTCAACCGAGACTGGAGGTCCCGGGCGGCGGCCGTCGCCGTCTGGTCGAGGGGGCCGATCGCCGCGATCGTGGTCTCCAACATCACGCCTCCAGGATGTCCGCCAGCGCTTCGACGAACGCGTCGGTGGTCCGCCGGTCGCGGACCGCCACGCGCAGCCAGTCCGGGCCGAGCCCGGGGAAGGTGTCGCCCCGGCGTACCGCCCAGCCCCGCTCCCGCAGGGCGAGCCGGATCCGGTCCGCGCCGGGGATCTCCAGCAGCACGAACGCGCTGGCCGGTCGGCCCGCGACGCGTACCCCGGGAAGGGTGGCGAGGCGGGCCAGCAGGTGGTCACGGTCGGCGGCGAGGCCCGCGGCGATGGCGCGTTCGGCGGCGACCGCCTCCGGCGCGGCGCAGGCGGTCGCGGCGGCCAGCGCCGGGGTGGAGACCGCCCAGAGCGGCTGCACCCGGGCCAGCCGGTCCACCAGGGCGGCCTCGCCGAGCAGGTAGCCGATCCGCAGGCCGGCCAGCCCCCAGGTCTTGGTGAGGCTGCGCAGCACCAGCAGGCCGGGCAGGTCACGCCGCCCGGCGAGTGACTCCGGCTCCCCCGGCACCCCGGGCGCGGCGGTGGTGTCGGCGAACGCCTCGTCCACCACCAAGACCCGGCCGGGCCGGGCCAGCACGGCGATGGTCGCGGCCGGGTGCAGCACGGAGGTCGGGTTGGTGGGATTGCCGACCATGACCAGGTCGGCGTCGGCGGGCACCCGGGCCGGGTCGAGGCGGAACCCGTCGGCCGCGTCGAGCAGCACCCGCTCCACCTCGTGCCCGGCGGCGGCGAGTGCGGCCTCCGGCTCGGTGAACTGCGGGTGCACCACCACCGGCCGGCGCACCCCGCGCAGGGCCTGCGCGATCAGCACGAAACCCTCGGCAGCCCCGGCGGTGAGCAGCACCTCCGCCGGGGGCCGGCGGTGCCGGGCGGCGACCGCCGCGCGGGCCGGGGCCGGGTCGGGGTAGCGGGCGAGGTCGCCGAGGGAGGCGGCCAGCGGCCCGGCCAGCCAGGGTGGCATCGGGGCCCGGCGGACGTTGACCGCGAGGTCGACCAGGCCCTCGCCGACCTCGACGTCACCGTGGTGGCCGAGGTCGGGTTCCGGCACGACGCCCAGGGGCGCTCCGATCGGCTGACCACGCATGCCCGCGATCCTGCCGGGAAGCCGGTGCGGAGGACAGCGGATCGGGGCGTGGGGCGCGTCACCACCTCGGAAGAATTATGAATATTGCTCATCTCTTAACGGGATATGTCATAGCTTGACGGCGTGAGCTATCGACCCCTTGCCTCCCTCGGTCGTTGTGTCCCTCTCCTGCGTGCCGGGCTGATCGCCGGCATCATCCTGGCCGCCGTGGCGTACCCGATCGTGGCCGCCGCCGGCATCGGCGCCAAGGTCGGCGCGGAGTTCTCCGAGCACAAGGCCGACCTGCTCCGCACCACGCTGCCCGCCGAGACCTCCTACGTCTACGCCGCCGACGGCAAGACCCTGCTGACGATGTTCTACGAGGAGTACCGGCAGTACACGAAACTCGATGACATCGCGCCGAGCATGCAGCAGGCCATGGTCGCCGCCGAGGACTCCCGCTTCTACCAGCACCGGGGCGTGGACCCGAAGGGTGTCCTCCGGGCGTTCGTCGCCAACTCGCAGTCCGGCGGGGTCTCCCAGGGCGCGTCGACGATCACCATGCAGTACGTCCGGATGGCGTTGCGGGACAGCGCCACCACGCCGCAGGAGGTGCAGGAGGCGACCGCCCAGACCAGCATCCGCAAGGTCAGGGAGATGCGGCTCGCCCTGGACGTGGAGAAGCAGATGTCGAAGGAGGACATCCTCGAGCGCTACCTCAACTCGGCGTACTTCGGGCACCGGGCGTACGGCATCTACGCCGCCGCGCAGATCTTCTTCTCCAAGAAGCCGAAGGACCTGACCCCGGTCGAGTCCGCCACCCTGGCCGGGCTGGTCAAGTCCCCGTCCGAGTACGACCCGGTCACCTCCGACCAGCAGGAGGCGATCGGCCGCCGCAACTACGTCCTGGAGCGGATGGGCCAGCTCGGCTACCTCTCGCCGGAGGCCGCCGCACGGGCCAGCACCGAACCGCTGCGCATCGACCAGAGCGACCCGCGCAACGACTGCGCCTCGATCCCGCAGCGGCACAACAGCCTCGGTTTCGCCTGCGACTACCTGAAGAACTGGTGGAGCGCCCAGCCCGCGTTCGGGGAGAACCGGCTGGAACGCATCGACAAGCTGCGCCGGGGTGGCTACCGGATCGTGCTCAGCATCGACCCGAGGATCCAGGAGGCAGCGGAGAAGAACATCGACGCGAAGGGCAGCACCGGCAGCCCGTTCGCGCACGGCGTGGTCGTCGCCGAGCCGGGCACCGGCCGGGTCAAGGCGATGGCGGTGAACCGGACGTACTCCCTGGACACCAGCGAGAACGGGCCGACGTCGAACCCGGAGGCCGACCCGAAGGTGAAGGCCAACTTCCCGAACACGGTCGCGCCGCTGCTCGGCGGCGGCAACCTGCCGGGCTACCAGGCCGGGTCGACGTTCAAGATGTTCCCGATGCTCGCCGCCCTCGACTCCGGCATGCCGCTGTCCACCGCGTTCGACGCGCCGCACCGCTACCGCTCCGAGGTCTACGACGGGTGGGCGCCGTCGAACGCGAGCGGGGCGATGACCGGCCGGCAGACCATGTGGTCCGGCTTCGGCAAGTCGGTCAACACGTACTTCGTCTGGCTGGAGGAGAAGGTCGGCGCCGACCGGGCGGTCCGCCTCGCCGAGCAGCTCGGACTGCGCTGGCGCACCGACGTCGACAAGGCCCAGGCGTCCCCGGAGAAGGTGAAGAAGTGGGGCGCGTTCACCCTCGGCGTCTCCGACGCGACCCCGCTGGAGCTGGCGAACGCGTACGCGGCGATCGCCGCCGACGGCCGGTACTGCGAGGCGATCCCGGTGCTGTCGATCACCAACCGGGACGGCACCCCGGCGACCTACCGGACGCCGGCCGGCCTGGAACGGGAGGTGGCCAAGCCGCGTTGCCGACAGGTCGTGGACGCCGGTGCGGCCCGGGCCGCCACCGACGCCGCCCGTTGCCCGACCGGCGACCGGCCGGCCCGGGGCAGCTGCGGAGGCTGGTCCACCGCCGACAGCGTCCGGGGGACGGTCGGCCGACCGGTCGCCGGCAAGACCGGTACCACCGACAGCACCCGCGCCGCCTGGTTCGTCGGCTACACCCCGGAACTGGCGGCGGCGAGCTTCATCGCCGATCCGGACAACCCGTTCAACGCGGTCGGCGACGGCCAGTCGCAGAAGCCGATCGACGCGGTCGCGAAGACCCTGCGGGACGCGCTCAAGGGCCAACCCACCCGCCAGTTCACGCCGCCTCCCGACCGCATGGTCGGCTGACCGCGCGCCGTCCCGGCCGCCGGGCGGCCGGGACGGGGGTCAGTGGAGGTCGGCCGTGACGAAGGACCAGAGTTCCAGGTCGACGCGGTTGCCCCGGACGTAGCCGGCGTTGCGCAGCAGGCCCTCGTAGCTGAAGCCGGCCTTCTCGGCCACCCGCCGGGACGCCACGTTGCCCGGGGCGACCCGCAGCTCGACCCGCTGGAACCCGTGCTCCAGGATCAGCGCGATGGCCAGTGCGAGGACCGCCTCCGCCGCCAGGCCGTAGCCGCGTGCCTCCGGCGCCATCGCGTACGAGACCTCGGTCAGCCGGGCACCCCAGTCGGTCCGCCTGGTCCAGAGACAGCCGACCACCCGGGCGTCCTCCCGGCGGACCACCGCGAAGTGGTCGCCGTCGCCGCTGTCCCGCCGCTGCCGGGCCAGGTCGGTACACCAGGCCAGCCCGTCGATCTGCCCCGACTCGTCGGCCAACGGCAGCCAGCGCTGGGTCAACCGGTCCGCGAAGATCTCCGAGACCGGGTCGGCGTCCCGCGCGGTGTGCCGCCGTACCTCCGTGCGCGGGGTGGAGACGGTCAGCTCCGGGAACCGGCGCACCGCCACCTGACCGATCACGCCGGGACTCCCAGGGTGCGGTCGGCCGGGGCGGGGCCGGGCCTGGTCGGTGCCGGAGCACGCCGGGCGGCGGCCACCAGCCGGGCGGCGATCTCCGGCGCGCCGGCCCAGTGCAGGGCGAGCTGTGAGGCGTACCCACCGGACCAGACGTGCCCCTCGGGCGGGCCACCCGGCCAGCTCCAGGCCGGGCGCTCCCCGGCCCGGGGCGTGAGCACCGCCCGGTGCTGCTTGTAGCCCACCCGTACCGCACCCCGGGGCGCCACCAGGCTCTCCGTCGCGGCCGTCGCCTCCCGGTAGCCCAGCACCATGCCCTCCTGCGTCGCGGCGGTCGCGTCGAGCACCCCGCACATCGGCCGGCCGTCCAGCTCCCGGGCCAGCCAGAGCAGGCCCGCCCCCTCCGCCAGCACCGGACGGCCGGCGCGGGCCAGCTCCGCCACCGCCGCGTGCAGCCGGCCGTTGGCGGAGAGCTGCTCGGCGTACGCCTCGGGAAGCCCCGCCCCGACGACCAGCGCGGCGGTGCCCGCCGGCAGCGCCTCGTCGCGGAGCGGGTCCACCGGGACCACCTCGGCCCCGGCGGCGGCGAGCAGTTCCGCCGTCTCGGGATACCCGTAGGCGCCCCGGGCGGTGCCGGCGAGCGCGACCACCGGGCGGTCCGGCCGGGCGACGGTGGTCGGCGCTCCGGGTGACCAGGGCTCGACGGCCAGCGGCGGCGCGGTGCGGGCCAGCCCGAGCAGCCCGTCCAGGTCGACCCGGCCGGCGATCCCCTCCCCCAGCCGCCGGACCGCCCGGGTCACGTCCGGGTCACCGGTCAACGCCGGCGTCATCCCGTACGACCGGGCCGGGAACATCGGGGGCAGGTCCCCCCGGCGCAGCGACCCGAAGACCGGGACGCCGATGTCGTCGAGGGCCTCCCGCAGCAGTTCCTCGTGCCGGGGCGAGGCGACCCGGTTCAGGATCACCCCGCCCAGCCAGAGCAGCTCGTCGTACGAGCGGAAGCCGTGCACCAGCGCGGCCAGCGACTGCCCCATCGCCGACACGTCGACCACCAGCACCACCGGACTGCGCAGCGCGGTGGCGACCGCCGCGGTGGACTCGACCTCGGACGGTCCGGCGACACTGTCGTAGAGACCCATGGTGCCCTGCACCAGGGCCAGTTTCGCCCCGGCCGCCCCGTACGCGAAGAGCGGGGCGACGCGTTCCGGCCCGACCAGTCGCGGGTCGAGGTTGCGGCCCGGCCGCACCTCGGCGGCCACCCCGAGGTACGCGGCGTCGGCGTGGTCCGGCCCCACCTTGAACCCGGCGACGTCCAGCCCCCGTTTCCGGAAGGCGGCGACCAGGCCGATCGAGACGGCGTTCTTGCCGTGCCCCGACGAGGGCGCGGCGACCACGAGGCGTGGCACGACGCTCATGATCGATCCTCCGTGGCGGCGGTACGCGCGAACGCGCACGGTCGGTGGCGGCGCGCGGGCGGTTGTGCCACGGTGACCCGGACGCCGCCCGGCGGTTCGTCCGCGTGACGATACCCAACCACTCCGCCGAACGGCGGTAACCGCCCCGCCACGCGTTCACCCGTCCACCGGTGGCGGGGACGGGTGCTCCGGTCGTACGAGTAGCCTCGGGGCGTGTACCGGTTCCTCCTGACGCCACGCTGGCTGGGCTACCTCGTCCTGGCGCTGGTCGCCGCCGCGGTCATGGTGCAGCTCGGCAACTGGCAGCTCGACCGTTACCAGGGGCGCTCGGCGATCAACGAGCGCATCGACGCGACCGCGCGGATGACGCCGGTGCCGCTGCGCGACGTGCTCGCCGCGCCGACCGGAGCGGCCGGCTCGACCGGAGCCGCGCCGGACGCGGCGACCGTCTGGACCCGGGTCACCGTCACCGGGCGGTACGACGCGACGAACTCGGTCTGGATCCGGGGGCGCAGCGTCGAACGGCAGGTCGGTTTCGAGCTGGTCACCCCGCTGCTGCTGGCCGACGGCTCGGCCGTGCTGGTGGACCGGGGCTGGGTGCCACCCACCCCCGGCGGGGACGCGACGGCGCGGCCCGAGCTGCCGGCCACCCCGAGCGGTGAGGTGACCGTGGTCGGCCGGGTCCGGCTCAGTGAGAGCGGGGCGGGCGGCGTCGAGCGGCGCGACGGCCGGTTGGAGACCCGCCGGATCGGCGTACCCCAGCTCGCCCGGGAACTGCCCTACCCGCTCCACGGGGCGTACCTGCTGATCGACGAGCAGACCCCGGCCGCCGATCCGGTCTTCGAGGCGGTGCCGGTGCGGCACGAGAACAACTGGCAGAACTTCGGTTACGTGGTGCAGTGGTGGCTCTTCGCCGCGATGACGCTGGTCGCGTACGGCTGGGTGGCCCGCCGGGAGGCGCGCCGGCTGGCCGGCGTCCGCCGTCCCTCGGGCGACCGGGTCGACGGCGACGGCGGGCGCACGGGGGACGACCCGACCGGAGCCCGTGGTGACCGGGCCGGAGAGCCCACCCCGACCGGCTCGGCCTGACCGGCCCGCACGCCGAGCCGGATCGGTCAGCCGGAGGCCGCCGCCGGGTGCAGGGCGCGGACCGCGTCGATGGTGTCGGCCTCGGCGGCGCTCTTGTCGTCGCGGTAGCGCACCACCCGGGCGAAGCGCAGCGCCACCCCGCCCGGGTACCGGGAGCTGGTCTGCACCCCGTCGAAGGCGATCTCGACCACCTGCTCGGGACGGACCCGTACCACGTGCTCGCCCCGCTGGACGGCCAGCGAGAGGAACCGCTCGGTCTGCCAGCGCAGCAGCTCGTCGGTGAGGCCCTTGAAGGTCTTGCCGAGCATCACGAACCCCCCGGTGGCCGGGTCTCGCGCGCCCAGGTGGAGGTTGGACAGCCAGCCGCGACGCCGGCCGCTGCCCCACTCCACGGCGAGGACCACCAGGTCGAGGGTGTGCCGGGGCTTCACCTTCACCCAGGCCGCCCCGCGCCGGCCGGCGTCGTAGGGCGCGTCGGGCGACTTGACCACGACCCCCTCCTGACCGGCGGCGAGCGCGGCGGTGAACGCCTCCGTCGCCGCCTCCGGGCCGTCGACCTCCGTCCGCCCGACCAGCAGCTCGGCGTCGACCGCCCCGGCCAGCACGGCCCAGCGCTCCCGTCCCGGCAGGTCGATCAGATCCTCGCCGTCGAGGTGCAGCAGGTCGAAGAAGTACGGCGTCAGGACGGTGCCACCGGTCGTGGCGGCGGCGGCGAGCACAGCCGGGGCGACCGGTGTCCGGCCGGTGGTGCTGGCGGTGGTACGGCGGGCGGCCCGACTGGACGTCTCCTGGAACGGCAGCGGTCGCCCGGTGGCGTCGAGCCCGATCGCCTCCCCGTCGAGGACCAGTTCCCGGGCGGGCAACGCGCGGACAGCCGCCACCACCTCGGGGACCCGTGCGGTGATCTCGTCGAGGCTGCGGGTGAACACGGCGATGTCGGAGCCCGCGCGATGCACCTGGATCCGGATGCCGTCGAGCTTGACGTCGACGACGGCGGGAACGCCGGTGGCGGCGAGCGCGTCGGCCACCGTGGGCGCGCTCTGGGCCAGCATCGGGGCGAGCGGACGCCCGACCCGCAGCCCGAACCCGGCCAGCGCGGCGGCACCCCCGGCGAGGGCGGCGACCGCCACCGCGCGGAGGTCGCCGGCGACGAGCAGGGCCCGGCGGACCGCGCCCAGCGGCACATCGGCGGCGCGGGCAACCGCGTCGGCGAGCAGTCCGGCCTGCGCGCCCTGGCGTAGCTCACCGCTGAACAGGCCGACCAGCATGCGCTGCTCGGCGGCGGTGGCGGCGGCGAAGAGGGCGTGCAGCAGGGCACGCCGGCGGGCCTGGGAGCCGGCTCCGTGCACGGCGGCGATCTCGTCGATCGCCGCGTCGACCGTGGCGACGGTCAGGGTCGGTACGCCGGCCGGCGGCGGCAGGTCGCGCAGACCGGCCCAGCCCACGCCGGTCTGGCGCTGACGTAGCTCACCGGCGAGCCAGCCGGCACCGGCCGGCACCTCCGCCGGGTCGAGCGCGCGCAACGCCCCCGCGAGCAGTTCCACCTTGGCCCGCCGGCCGCTGGTGGCACTGACCGCGGCGGAGGTGGCCGCCAGGTCGAGGAACCGCACGGTCCCATCCTGCCAGCCACCTCCGACGACACCGGCGATCCGCCGAGGCCCGCCCCGGTGCGACCCGGCTCGGGCCGTTCCACCGGGGCTCGGCCGCTCCACGGGGACTCGGCCGCTCCACCGGGGCTCGGCCGCTCCGCCGGGGCTCGGCCGCTCCGCCGGGGCTCGGCCGCTCCGCCGGGGCTCGGCCGCTCCGCTCCGGCGGGAGGCCCGCCGGGGACGACTCAGGCCGAGACCGGCTCCTCGATCCGCAGGCCCCGGTCCCGGACCTGGCCGGCGACCCGCGCCAGGAGGGCGTCGAGCGCGACCAGCGCGGTGGAGAGATCGCCGAGCCGCTCGCGGAGCGTCTCGTCGGGCCACGCGGAGACGTCGACGTCCCCCAGAGCGCTGACGGCGGCCTCCAGCCGCACCAACACCTCGTTCGTACTCATGTTCGAGAGGCTAACGTACGGACCGTCCCTGACGTGCCGGAATCCCGGAAATCGGACGGCGTGTCCGGTCAACTCCGCTTCGTGCCCGCCTCGGCCACCCCGGCCAGCAACAGCGCCTCGGCCAGACAGACCCGGGCGAACTCGCCGAGGTGCAGGCTCTCGTTCGGCCCGTGGGCCTGGGCGTGCGGGTCCTCCACCCCGGTCACCATGATCGCCGCCTCCGGGAACATCTCCTGGAAGGTCGCGATGAACGGGATCGAGCCGCCGATCCCGATCTCCACCGGCTCGGTGCCGTCCCAGGCGGTACGGAAAGCGCTGCGGGCCGCGTCGAACAGCGGGCCCGAACTGTCGATGACACAGGGTGCGCCGTCGTGCTCCAGGGTGACGGTCACCCGCGCGTCCCAGGAGACGTGCCGCTCCAGGTGAGCCCGGACGGCCTGGAACGCCCACTTCGGGTCGTCGCCCGCCGCCAGCCGTACGCTGATCTTGGCCTTGGCGGCCGGGACCAGGGCGTTCGGAGCCTCGGCGGTGGCCGGGGCGTCGATGCCGAGCACCGCCACCGAGGGCCGGGACCAGAGCCGGTCGGTGATCCGTCCGGTGCCCATCAGCGACACCCCGTCGACCAGACCGGCCTCGGCGCGGAACCGCTCCTCCGGGTAGTCGACGGTCGCGTCCGCCGCGCGGGCCAGCCCCTCGATCGCCACGTCCCCCGCGTCGTCGTGCAGCGTGGCCAGGAGTCGGGACAGGGTGGTGAGCGCGTCCGGCACCGGACCGCCGAACATGCCGCTGTGCACGGCGTTGCCCAGGGTGCGCACCTCGACGAAGAGGTTGACGATGCCACGCAGCGACGTGGTCAGCGCCGGCACGCCGACGTCCCAGTTGGTGGAGTCGGCGATGACGATGACGTCGGCGGCGATCTCGTCCCGGTGCTCGACCAGGAGGCGTTCCAGCGAGTCGGAGCCGTACTCCTCCTCGCCCTCGATGAACAGCGCCACCCCGACCGGGAGGGCGTCGCCGAACGCGCGCAGCGCGGCGACGTGCGCCATGATGCCGGCCTTGTCGTCGGCCGCGCCCCGCCCGTAGAGGCGGCCGTCCCGCTCGACCGGCTCGAACGGGTCGGACTCCCACCGGGAGCGGTCACCGACCGGCTGGACGTCGTGGTGGGCGTAGAGCAACACGGTGGGCGCCCCGGGCGGGGCGGGCCGCGTCCCGATCACCGCGGGCTGGCCGCCGGAGCGCACGATCCGTGCGTCCAGGCCGCAGCCGCGCAGCAGCTCGGCCACCGCCTCGGCGGAGCGCTCGACCTGCGTGTGGTCGAAGCCGTCGAACGCGATGCCGGGGATACGGACGAGGCGTTCCAGGTCGGCGCGGACGCCGGGCAGTTCCCGCTCGACGGCGGCCCGCAGCTCGGACTCGGTCATGATCGGAGTGGTCATGACCGGCATCGTATGCCGGCCTTACCGGCTGCCGGGCGACGCACGAAGTAGCGCCGGCCGTCGTGCGGCAGCGTCGGCGCGCCGTCCACCACGAGGTCCACCCCGGCCGCCGTGTCGTCGGCGGTGAAGTGCGCCCGCTCCCCCGCGTGCCAGCGGCGCAGCTCGGGCAGGATCCGCGCGCCGTCACGGGCCACCGCCCGCGCCAGGCGCAGCGCCGCCGGGGCGGTGACCAGGACCGTCAGGGTCGTCTCCGGGCGGACCGCCCGGCGGGCCGCGCTGACCCCCTCGACGATCAGCACCGGCGCGGCCGGCACCGGGACCACCCGGGGCAGGAACTCCCGACGGACCCAGCTGTAACGGTGGTAACCGCCGGGCCGTCCGGCGCGCAGCGGGGCCAGCACCCGCTCCTCCAGCCGGGGCCAGAAGGTGAACTGGTCCGCCCAGCCGTCGAGCAGGTCGTCGGTGTGCACCACCGGGGGCCGGTCGCCGCCGGAGAGCGCGGCCAGGGCGTCCGCGAGCCGGTCGGCGAAGACACTCTTGCCCGCGCCGCTCGGCCCGTCGACCGCCACCAGTCGGGTACGCCCCAACCCCGCCGGCCGGGCCAGCACCCGCCGGGCCAGTTCCGCGTACGCCTCCACCACCGCCACCACGTCCGCCGACGCTACCGATCGGGTGGAGGGGTGGTGTTCGTCGGGCGGAACGCCCGCCGGGTGGGCAGGATCGGTTCGTGTCCCATTCCGTGATGAGTCCCGGTGTCGACGCCCTGCTCGAACAGGCGCGGGCCGGCGTGCGTCGACTGACCCCGCACGAGACGGTCCAGGCCGCCGGCCGGGGAGCGCTCGTGGTCGACACCCGTACCGACCTCCAGCGGCGCGAGCAGGGCGAACTGCCCGGCGTGCTGGTGATCGACCGGACCGTGCTGGAGTGGCGGCTGGATCCGGCCAGCGCCTGGCGGATCCCCGAGGCCACCGGGTACGACCTGGAGGTCGTCGTGGTGTGCCGGCAGGGCTACTGCTCCAGCCTGGCAGCGGCGAGCCTGCGGGCGCTCGGGCTGCACCGGGCAACCGACATGGTCGGCGGAGTCGAGGCGTGGCGGGCGGCGGGCCTGCCGATGTCCGACCACCCCGCCGACGTCCGCCACTGAGCACCCTCCGGCCCACCGCCGGAGGCGCGACCTGTCGGGCGGAGCAGCCGCCTCTCGGAGTGGTTCCGAGGGACGCGCGGTGGCCCGCCCGGTGCGAGACCAGGTTGACCAGGGGCTGGATGGGTCCGGTCAGCCCGGAGAGGTGGGCTGGGCTCAGCCGGTGGGTGCGCCGGGCGGGATGAAGGGCAGACCGGTCGGGGGGCCGGACTCGACGAGCCGCCAGAGCGCGTCGGTGTCCAGGTGCTCCTCGACCAGGTCGCCGAGGAGGTCGAGGCTGCGTTCCCGGGCGGCGGCGAATGAGGTGGCCGGAGCCGGCCGGAATCCGCGCCGCCCGGCCTGCCGCGCCACCTCGGCGAGGAAGCGGCGACGGAAGCCGTCGGACTCGAAGGCCCCGTGCCAGTGCGTGCCGTACACCGCGCCGAGCAGGGCGCCCTCGCTCCGGCCGTCGGTGTAGGTCAGCAGCGGGGGCAGGTCCGGGTCGGCGGTGGAGACGTACCCGTGGTGGATCTCGTAACCGCGGACCTCGACGCCGTCGAACGCGGCACCGGCCGACTGGCGGACGGTCTTGCGCGGGTCGAACGTGACCTCGATCGGCAGCAGGCCGAGCCCGGGAACACTGCCCCGCCGGCTCTCCACCGGGTCGTGGATCGCCCGTCCGAGCATCTGGAAGCCGCCGCAGATGCCGAGCAGCGGCTTTCCCGCCGCCGCGTGGGCGAGCACCGCGTCGGCGAGGCCGCTCTCCCGCAGCCAGGCCAGGTCGGCCACGGTGGACTTCGAGCCGGGCAGGACGACCAGGTCGGCGCTGGCGAGTTCGGCCGGTTCGACGGTGAGCCGGACCCGCACCCCCGGCTCGGTGGCGAGCGCCTCGACGTCGGTGGCGTTGCTGACCCGGGGCAGCCGGACGACGGCCACGTCGAGCCATTCGTCACCGTGCGGGGCGGCCGGCCGGCCGAGGACGCGGCCGTAGGCGAGCGAGTCCTCGGCGTCCAGCCAGAGGTCGAGGTGCCAGGGCAGCACCCCGTACGTGGGGCGGCCGGTCACCTGACCGAGCATGTCCAGACCGGGCTGGAGCAGGCCGAGGTCGCCCCGGAACTTGTTGACCACGAAGCCGGCGACGAGTGCCTGGTCGGCCGGGTCCAGCAGGGCCACCGTGCCGAACATCGAGGCGAACACCCCGCCCCGGTCGATGTCACCGACGACGATCACCGGCAGCCCGGCGTGCCGGGCCAGCCCCATGTTGACGTAGTCGCCGACGCGCAGGTTGATCTCGGCCGGGCTGCCGGCGCCCTCGCAGATCACCACGTCGTACTCGGCGCGTAGTTCGGCCAGGGCGGCCCACGCCGTCTCGGCGAGCCGGGGACGGAGCACCCGGAAGTTGCCGGCGGTGACCGTGTCGACCGCCTCACCGAGGAGCACCACCTGACTCGCCAGGTCGCTGCCCGGCTTGAGCAGCACCGGATTGAAGCGCAGGTCCGGGGCGAGCCCGCAGGCGGCGGCCTGCATCGCCTGGGCCCGGCCGATCTCGCCGCCCCGGCCGTCCGCCCCGACCACCACGGCCGAGTTGTTGGACATGTTCTGCGCCTTGAACGGCGCCACCTTGACGCCCCGGCGGTGCAGCCACCGGCAGATGCCGGCGGTCAGCACGCTCTTGCCGGCGTCCGAGGTGGTGCCGGCGACCAGCAGTCCGCCGCTCATGCCGCGCTCCCTCTCCGTACCCGGTTCTCCGCCGCCCGACCCAGTACCGCCCGGCCCACCGCGACGGTGACGGCCAGCGCGAGTGCGGCCCGGCCGACCGCCCCGGAGATCCGGGCCGCCCGGCGCAGGTGCCGGCCCTCCGGCCGGGGACCGTCGCCGAGGAACGGCCGCACCTCGGAGCGTCCGAAGTAGACGTTCCGCCCGCCCAGCCGCACCCCGAGCGCCCCGGCCATGGCCGACTCGCACTGCCCGGCGTTGGGGCTCGGATGGTCGTTCCGGTCCCGCCGCCACACGTGCCAGGCCCGCTCCCGGTCCCCGCGCGCCACCGGGGCCACGGCCACGGTGAGCAACCCGGTCAGGCGTGCCGGAGCCAGGTTGAGCACGTCGTCCAGCCGGGCGGCGGGGGTGCCGAAACGGGCGTACCGGGCCGAGCGGTGACCGACCATGGCGTCCAGGGTGTTCGCCGCCCGGTAGCCGAGCAGGCCGGGCAGCCCGGCGACCGCACCCCAGAACAGCGGTGCCACCACGGCGTCGGAGGTGTTCTCGGCGACCGACTCGACGGTGGCGCGGGCCAGTTCCGACTCGTCCAGGACGGACGGGTCGCGTCCGCAGAGGTGGCTGAGCCGACGGCGGGCGGCCGGCAGGTCGCCGTCGCGCAGCGCCCGGCCCATCACCTCGGCCTCGTGGCGGAGGGTGCGACCGCCGAGCACCGTCCAGGTGCCGGCCGCCACCAGGACCGCGCGGGCCACCGGCCGCCGCCGGGTGGCGACCATGCCCGCCGCGCCGAGCAGCACGGGCACCCCGACCGCGAGCGCGGTGAACGTCGCGCCCGCCACCCGGTCCGGGCGGTAGAGACGTCGTTCCAGGGCACCGGCGGCCCGACCGAACCCGGCGACCGGGTGCCAGCGGCGCGGGTCGCCGAGGAACGCGTCCAGCGCGTACCCCGCCACCAGTCCGGCCGCATCGGCGACGGTGACTGCCTGCCGCACCCCGCACCACCTCCGGCCGGTAAGCCTAGCCGTCACCGCCCCACGTCCCGGGGGACGGCGGAGGGGTCACGCAGGCAGGACAGCCCGGTGGCGGAGCGTGGCCGCGGACTCGGGGCGACGGGCCCCGGCCGGGGCGGAGCACGCCCGTTGGGCCGAGGGCGGAGCGCGCCCGTGGGCCGGGGGCGGAGCGTGCCCGGGTGGGGTGACGACCTGGAGCTGTCACCCCACCCAATCCCCCGCCCCGGCCGGTGTCCCCGGCCGGGGACGGTTCGTTCAGGCCGGTACGGGTTGCCGGGCTGGCCCGGCCGCATCGCCCCGGAGGCCACCGGTGCCCCCACGGCCACCGCGCCGGCCCCGGCGCACCGGCGTCGCCGTCTCCCCGGGCGTTGCCGCCGTCTCGCCGGGCGTCGGGGTCCCGTCGGGGAACCCGACCGCCTCGGGCAGCGGGTCGAGTTCCCCGATCGGCTCCGCCGCGACCGGATCCTCGGGCAGGTCGTCCTCCTCCGGCAGCACGGCGAGTTCGTCGTCCCCGACCGGAGCGGTCACCCCGGCCGGCTCGGCCGTGCCGGCGTTCGGCGCGGACCGGCGGGCCGGGGTGTCGAAGGGGTCGGGGCCGAGGTCCTCCGCGCTGACCGGGAGGCCGGGCAGCCGACGCGGGTCACCGGAAGCCGGCAGGTCGAGGTCGTCGTCGAGCAGCCGGTCGTCGAGCGAGACGGGCGCCTCGTCGCCCGGAACCGGCTCGGTCCGCTCGCCGTGGACCCGTCGCTCCGCTTCGGCGTCCTCCACCGTGCTGGTCGCCATGCTGGGACGGTTGCGCAGGAACCGGCCCCGGCCCCGCGCGAGATCGTGCCCGACGGTGACCGCCTCCAGCTCGTAGAGGGTGCGCTGGTTGCCGGCGTCGTCGATCCAGTCCCGGGTGTAGAGCCGCCCGGCGACGACCACCGGGTCGCCCACCATCACCGAGGAGGCGACCCCCTCGGCGAGCTTGCGCCAGCAGTTGACGCGGACCCGGAGGCTGTTGCCGTCGACCCAGCGCCCGCTCTCCCGGTCCAGCCGGCGAGCGGTCGAGGCGACCTTGAAGTTGGCGACCAGCGTGCCGCTCTGCGCGGTCCGCCGCCACTCCGGTGCGGTCAGGACATTGCCGACCACCGTTACATAGGTATCGAACATCACCCCTCCAGGGGAAGATCGGGATCGTGTGGGGCCGAGTCGACTCGGTGCCGAGCGTGTCCGACGGCCACCTGACGGTCCACCCACGTCCGCCGGCCTGTGGACAACTCGGCCGGCTGTGGACAACAACCTGATCAAGGTCCCGGTGTGGTAGGTCCACCGGCCCTGTGTGTGTCACGCCACGGGGGGCGACGATCAGATCGCCCGGAGTCGCCGGGGCGGTTTCCGCAGGGAGGACGGCTGGGTATGGGTTCGATCAAGCGGCAGGCGTCCACGCGTACCGCAGGAGAAGCCGACGTGAGCGCGGACCGGCACCTTCCGGAAGCCACCGCGCCGCGTCGTCCAACGGAAAGGTCAGCGACCATGTGCAGAACAGCCTCGTCCGGTACGACCGTCGCCACCCGGCGTGAGGTGACCCGATGAGCGCCGTCGCGAATCCCGCCACCGTCGCCGAGTGCCTGCGCGTCGGTGCCGGGTTCTCCCAGGGGGACCGGAACTGGATCGCCGAGCAGTTCGCCACGCTGGACGCCCGGCTGGCCTCGTTCCACGCCGACGCCACCGAGCTTGAGGTGTCGGTGAAGGACCGGGAGGCCCGGGGGCAGAAGGTCACCCTGGAGTGCTGGATCGCGGGCCGCCAGAAGATCGTCACCACGTCCTCCGAGGAGGACCTGCACGCGGCCCTCAACGACGTCCGCGACGACCTGCGCCGCCGGCTCAACGACGCGAAGACCCGGCAGGAGCCCCGGCACAACAAGCACCTGCGGGAGGAGGGCCAGCCCGGCCCCGACGCCCCGTCGAACGACGACAGCGCGGAGGCCCCGGCCGAGTCCGGCGTCGCCTGACCGCACCGCCCGTCGCCGCCCACCGGGTTCCCGGGGGGCGGCGACGTCGTGGATACGCGAGACCGGCACGGGTCTACCGCCGAGTAACCGGTGGGCGTAGCGTGACCGGCGTGGAACCGGACGTACTCGGACCGCCCTTCGAGCGGTACACGATCGAACTGGACCCCGACGACGAGGGCCCGGTCGTCGCCACCCTGGTCCGCCGCCGGGCCGACAGCCCGACCCGGCGGGCCGTGCTCTACGTGCACGGCTTCGTCGACTACTTCTTCCAGGCACACCTGGCCGAATACTGGACCGACCGGGGCTGGGACTTCTACGCCCTCGACCTGCGCAAGTACGGCCGCAGTCTGCTGCCGCACCAGACGCCGAACTTCTGCCGCGACCTGGGCGACTACTTCCCCGAACTGGACGCCGCCGCCACCTTCGTCCGCACCTCCGACGACCACGACACGCTGCTGGTGATGGGCCACTCCACCGGCGGCCTGCTCGCCGCCGTCTGGGCGCACGCGCGGCGCGACGCCGGCCTCGTCGACGGGCTCCTGCTCAACAGCCCCTTCTTCGACATCAACGCCCCCTGGCTGGTCCGCCGCCCGCTCGCGGCCGCCGTGACCCGGCTCGGCCGTGGCACGCCGCACCGCGTCCTCCCCTTCGGCCTGGGCACCGTGTACGGCGAGTGCCTGCACGCCGACCACCGGGGCGAGTGGCGCTACGACCTGAGCTGGAAACCGCTCGCCGGGTTCCCGGTCCGGATCGGCTGGCTGACCGCGATCCGCCGGGCGCAACGGCAGCTCCGTGCCGGGCTGGACATCCCGGTGCCGGTGCTGGTGGCCTGCTCCACCCGCACCTTCCGGCGTCGACGCTGGCACACCTCGGCGATGCTCGCCGACGCCGTCCTGGACGTGGCGCACATGGTCCGCTGGGCACCCCGGCTCGGGCCACAGGTGACCGTGGCCCGCATCGACGGCGGGATGCACGACCTGACGCTCTCCGGCCCCGCCGTACGCGAGAAGGTCTTCGCCGAGATCGACCGGTGGGTCGGCTCGAACCTGGTCGGTGCCGGGCGCTGACCGTCGTGGTACGGGGTCGCGCGGATCCGCTGCGCCCCCGTACCACCGCGACACCCCCGGTCAGCGGTACCCTCTTGGCGCACCGTCGGTACGGCCCGGCCCGCCGGACCACCACGCCATGCGCCTGTAGCTCAGCGGATAGAGCAGGGGACTTCTAATCCCAAGGCCGCAGGTTCGAATCCTGCCAGGCGCGCTGGACTTTCTCCCAGCCGAACGGCTCGCGTGGAGCTATTCGTGGAGCTATCGAGCTACTGTCGGCCCCGTGGCAGGCACGAAGCGGCAACGCGGCGAGATCATGGAACTCCCCAGCGGGTCACTCAGAGTGAGGGTCTATGCAGGCGTCGACCCGCTCACCGGGAAGCGGCACTACCTCACCGAGACAGTCCCGGCGGGGCGGAACGCCCAGCGGGAAGCCGAGAAGGTGCGAACCCGCTTCCTCAACGAGGTCGACGAGAAGCGCAGCCCGCGCACCCGAGCGACGCTGAACCAACTGCTCGACAAGTGGCTCGACGTCGCCGACATCGAGCCGACGACCCGCATGGGGTACGAGAACAAGCTGAACAAGCACGTTCGGCCGGTGCTCGGCAAGCTGTCGCTGAATCGGCTCGACGCCGAGACGCTCGATTCCTTCTACGCGAGCCTGCGCCGTTGCCGCGACCGGTGCGGCGGCAAGACGTCCGTGACGCACCGGCTGGCCGGCGATCACACCTGCACCGCGAGATGCCGGCCGCACGTCTGCAAGCCGCTCAGCCCGTCCTCAGTGCGGCAGATCCACTGGATCCTGAGCGGTGCGCTGAGTCGGGCTCTGCGGTGGCGCTGGATCGCCGTCAACCCCGCTGCACAGGCTGAACCACCCGCCCCACCGCACCCCGACCCGCAGCCGCCGAACCCGACCGATGCCGCGCGCATCATCACCGAGTCGTGGCGCGACCCGGACTGGGGCGCGCTGGTCTGGCTCGCCATGACCACCGGCGCCCGGCGCGGCGAACTGTGCGCCCTCCGCTGGCATCACCTCGACCTGGCCGCCGGAGTGCTGACTCTCCGACGGAGCGCCTACCTCGACGCCAACGGCGAGTTGCAGGAGAAGGACACCAAGACTCATCAGCAACGACGAGTCGCCCTCGACCCCGAGACGGTCGCCGTGCTCACCGAGCTGCACGCCCGGTACGTCGACCGCCTGGCGCAGCTCGACGCGACGGCCGACCCGGCGGACTACGTCTTCTCCCCCGAGCCGGACAACAGCCGCGGCTACCGCCCCGACACCATCACCCAGCGGTACGGCCGACTCGCCAAGCGCCTCCGCATCGACAGCCACATTCACGCCCTACGCCACTACTCGGCAACCGAGCTGATCAACGCCGGGGTCGACGTGCGAACCGTCGCCGGCCGGCTCGGTCACGGTGGCGGTGGTACCACCACGCTTCGTGGTCTACGCGGCGTGGCTCTCCGAATCCGACCAACGCGCCGCCGGCACCCTCGCCGCCCGGATGCCGCCACATCCTTCTGCACAGATGCTTCCGCTTTCGACGAACGCCCCTTATCAACAGATTGCGAGGGAAATACGAGAAGCTATCCTTGCTGGCCAACTAAAACCTGGCGAACAACTGCCCACCATCTCCGAGTTGGCTACTCGCTACGGCGTTTCCGCAGGCACAGCCCACCGAGCCATGGCAACAGTCAGGGCGGAAGGCCTGGTTTCTGCCAGTCGGGGCCGCCGGGCAACCGTGAATTCCTATACGCAAGAAAGTCCACACTACCGAAGTTCATCCTCCTTGCTTCGCCAGGACGAATGACCACAAGCCGAGTATGACGACGACAAGGGCAGCACTCCAGAACATCCCCCACCTGAACGAGTGCCAATTCCATCCGCCGACTCCTTTGTCGACAGCACTAGCAGCCATCGCTAGATTCTCTGAGGCCTTCTCTATTGACTGCGCCACCTCGCTCATCTCTTGTATCGACGAGGAGGCGCGCACGAAGTTATCCACCGCCCGCTCTAGACCGCCGATACGCGTACCCAAACTTGCACCCCCGATGCTGTCTGCGGCGGTAGAGAGCACGCGAGCATTCGCATCAAGCCCTTCGAGCCGGTCCACAGCCATTCGCAGAGGCCCGACCTGATCCTCTAGGTAACGAAGCCCTTGGGCTGCTTCATACAACATAGGAGAGTAGTCCGGCGCATGCTTCAGCGCCAAGGACGCTTCATAGAGCATAGGGATGTAGTCTGGAGCGTCTTTGAAGGCCAAGGATGACTCATACAGAAGATTCACAGCATCGTCAAGAGTGCGCATACCTTCGGCCGACTCATAAAGCATCCAGGTCTTATCTTCAAAGTTCGCGAAAACCCGCGCTGTGAACTCCAGCTTCGCGATCGCATCATCAGTTAGGTAAGGCTGATTGAAAGAAGCACTGACCATCGATTTGATCATCTTGGCCGTATCGAGGCTTATGTCTTTCAACTCATCAATAGCGCCGACGATCTCTTTCCTCATCCCATCGACCGCATTCACCATCAGATCCTGAAGCAAGGCGTTGTCAGTAAGAGGTGGAAGCTCTCGGAGCGTCACCCCCAAGTCACCCTCACGATCCACCTTCCACTTTACCAACACCTCAATGGGATAGAGAGTCTTCCATAAGTCCGAGTCAACTTCCGTATGGTGAGCCGAACATAGAAGGATTAGGTTTTCAAAGTTGTTCAGCCGCTCCTTAGGAAAGCCGCCTTCATACCTGGCCTCACCCCTGCCGAGCGCCCTAATGTGAGCAATCTGCACATTAACTCGCGGGGTGCCGCTACCGGTCATCTTCAAGACGCGCTCCTTGCATACCGGCTCATAGCAAGTCCCACGACTGAGCATGAAGAGCGCCTTCTCAACGCCGGATCCGTAGTAGCGGCCCTTACCCACCGTCTTCAACCCTCTCGCATCGACGCACCGTCCAGGTTGGACGCTAGGCGCACCGTCCGACAAAATCGGGAGACTACGAAAAAGCGACTCTCTGGTTGAATCGTGCTTTTACCCTCCATACCAGCCGCAAGCCGTGCAGGAAGCATCAGCAGACCCTCGCGGCTAGACCATGGAAGGAGGCCTCCGACAAACTCGACTCATCCCTCAGTTGATCGGAGGTAGCGATGGCGGATCATGGTCACATGCGTCTGCTCGTGCTCGGGGGGAAGGGTCTGCTGCACCGAAGCGAATTCGGCCACGTCTCAGCGTCCCCGGCTACGCCACCTCCGACGCGAATCGCCTGACAGCCGACCTCTCAGCAGGACCGTCGCTCTCACCTGCCAGCCAGCCCGAAAGTCTCCCGGCTGACCTACGCGAACTGACGGAGGCCACCAGGAACTTTCCCGGCGACCTCGACGGTCGCCGCCTCGCCGCCTATCGAAGAGAGCAAACCCAGCTCAAGCGACGCCTGCGTGACATCGGCGGCAAGGCATGCGCGCTCTGCGGTCGTGAACTGCCATCACAGTTCCTCGTCGCCGCCCACATCAAGAAGCGCTCCGAATGCATGGACGCCGAGAGGCTCGACTACGACAACGTGGCGATGCTCGCCTGTGTCCTTGGGTGCGACAGCCTCTATGAACACGGCTTCATCGCGGTCCAGCCGGGAGGGGTCATCGAAGTCAGCCCACAGGTAGCGCTTGCCCCCGCCGTCGCAGCACACTGCAGCACGGTGTTGAGCGAAAAGGCGACCGACTGGTGGTCGCCCGGGCGCGAACCCTACTTCGCCTGGCACAGAGGCCACACCTTCCGACACTCTGCGTAAACAACACGGCGTTAGAGTCGCAGCCGAAGCCTAGCTTGCACCGATAGCACGCCGGCTCCGGCTCGTCACGAGCCGGAGCCGGCACCGGCCATATCGAACGAGGAAAGGTGGGAGCCCCAGATTGGCCCGCTTGCAGAGCAGTCATGAGTTGACCTTCCTTCCGAGCCATCAACTTCTCATCCTGCGCGACATCGATAGCTACGCCGATCCAGGCGCTAGTGTCGCGATCAGCACAGCGTCCCGCCAGATAGCCTCGGCCAGCGGGTACGGCGTCTATATCAATACCGTGCAGGATTTGGTGGCAGTTCATTCCATCGTCGAGGTATGGTCGAGTCCCCCAAGCGTTGTTGAAGGTCGACCGGGCTGGACACCAGTGCTGACCTGCGTATTGGACTCACCCACCGGCCAATTTCTCTTAGCTGACACCACAGGTTCCGGGTTCGCCGGCATTGACCCTTCGGAGGGGCCGGGGCGTTACGGCGTCAACGTGTTCCACCAAGGGCGCGAGCAGGCCAAAGTGGCGTTCCAAACCATCCTGGACGCGATGGACCAGGACGCGTGGCAACAGCCGGTTAACGAACTGCAACAGCAGAATGCCGGCGTCGAGAAGTACCTCGTACAGTTGTGGTGGCAAAAGCCGCTGGATCCTGATGGTCAGGATGACGAGACAGACGCCCCTGGCGCAGGCTAACCATCGCAGAGACGGGACCGCGGGCCAGCGTCCCACGGACGGATGTAGGCCCTCGGAAAAGCCTATCGTTGGCATGCAGCACGGCTGGCCCTTCGACGCACCTATTTCGGCTCCGGAACCATGCTGGCGGCAAGTAGAACTACAGACAGGAGAGACATGGAGATGACCCCTGCGAAGAATCCCCAAGCCACATCGCGGTCCAGCCCCTCTACGTGGTAGATCATTAGATGGTCACGAATAATGTCGCCTATCCTCCTGGGCGTCGGCTCCGCAACAGTCCAGCCCGACCTACGACGGGGCCGGTCGGGCGGACGACACGGGGGCGCTCACCGCAGGCGGACGTCCTCAAGGACGGGGAAGTCGTACCAGGTGACGTCGAAGGGTGCGCCGGCCGCCGGCACCGCCGGGTAGAGCGCCCAGGTCATCGCCTGGGCGCCGGGCGCGAGGCTGAAGGACTCACCGGCCCGCGTCGTGGCGCACCAGCTGCTCTCGGCGTACACGGTCCGGTCGTCGCCCAGGACGACCTTCGACGAGATCCGGTCGATCTCGACGACCGGGCAGGCCAACGGCCAGGCGATCAGGGCGTCGTTGCGGTACCGGAAGTTCAGCTTGAGCTTGCCGGCGGTGACCTCGGCACTGACCAACGTGACGCTCAGCGACAGCGCGTCGTAGACCACCTGGTTGATCTGGTACGTCCCGGGCTCCGCCTCGCGCGGCGACTGGGAGGGTTCCGGCGACTCCGTCGAATCCGGGGACTCGGTCGAATCCGGCGAGCCGGAGGACGCCGACGGCTCCGGCGACTCCGACGACCCTCGTTCGGTGGCGGTCGGCGTGGGGTCGGGCGAGCCGGACGCGCTGCGGTTGGCGAGGTACGTACCCCCGACCGCGCCGACGATGGCGAGGCAGGCCATCAGGGCGATGAGGGCCAACGTACCGGCGTGCCTCTTCTCCACGGGAACTCCGACTGCTCAGGGGGCATTGGCCGTGAAGGTAGCACCGCGGTCACAGCTGACGGTGTGCCGTCCGGGTCGGTGCCGCGGCGGAACGGGTCGACCGCCGGGGCGTGGGGGCGGGGACCGACCGCCGCACCCGTAGCCCGGCCGGCTGCACGAAGATGGACCGCCGGGCGACCGCGTCGCCCTTCCGGTCGAGCTGGTAGCCGTCGAGCCACACCCAGCCGTCGTACGTGACCCAGTCGAGCACCCGGATCACCCGGAACAGGAACGGGTGGACGAACTGCACGCTGGCTGCCCGGGTCACCTCCACCAGGTCACCGGCCCGGAGTTTCACTCCCGCCGCCCCGGGAACCGGACCGGCGGCACCGGCCCGCGCGTCGTCATCGCGCCTCCCCGGGCCAGTGCAGCCGGCGGATCGGGATCCGGTGGCGGATCCGGCAGGGCAGGTCCGCACCGCACCGGCAGGTCAGCCGCCGGAGGATGTGGTTCCACACCGGCCGGTGCCGCCGCGCCAGCGTCAGCGCCGTGGCGGCCAGGTAGTGGTCGTACGACACACGCATCGGGCGTCCTTCCGGGGAAATGGAGCGGCCCGCACCAACGCGCCATTGGTTACGGGGGCGGCCTGCCTTTTGTCGACGGCATTCCTGATGGCCGTCGACATTCACGCCACGTCGACAGAATGCGACAGCGCCGACACCTTGCGCAATTCCCCACGCCGCCCCTATCGTCGGCCGGAACAATCCGCGAGGAAAGGACGGGAAATGCTCACGGAAAGAAACGTCGGCTGTTGCAGCAGGAGTGCGGTGATGTTGCATGACGGATGAAACGAGCGGTTCCACCGTCCCTCGTCGTCAGCTCGGCCGCCTCCTCACCGAGCTGCGGGAGGAGGCCGGGGTGAGCCTCGACGCGGTGGCCGAGGCGCTGGACTGCTCCCGGCAGAAGGTCTGGCGTATCGAAAAGGGGCTCGTTCCCGTGCGGGTGGTGGACGCGCGGGCGATGTGCGAGCGGTACGCGGTTTCCGAGGAGATGCGGGCCATCGTCGTCGGGCTGGCGAAGGAGACCCGCGCGCAGGGCTGGTGGCACTCGTACGGCGACGTGGTGCCGTCGTGGTTCTCGCTCTACGTCGGCCTGGAATCGTCCGCGTCCATGCTGCGTCAGTACGACTCCGAACTGATCCCGGGGCTTCTCCAGACCCGTGAGTACGCCAGTGAACTGTTCCGCCGGAAGAATCCGCACCTGAGCACCGAGGAACGGGAGAAGCTGGTGGCGGTACGGTTGCAGCGGCAGCGCGTCCTCGTCCGCCGGCTGCCCAGCGCACCGGTGCTCACGGTCGTCCTCAGCGAGGCGGTGCTGCGGCGCACCATCCCCGACCGGGCGGCGATGGCCGACCAGTTGCGGCACCTGCGCGACGTCTCCGCGCTGCCGAACGTGTCCCTGCGGGTGCTCCCGCTCGCCGCCGGTCCGCCGCTGGCCAGCGAGACGGGCACTTTCGTCCTCCTCGATTTCCCGCAGGCTCCCGGGCGGGCCTCGACCGAGCCGACGACGGTCTACGTCGAGAACCTCACCGGCGCGCTCTATCTCGACAAGCCGACCGAAGTGGCGGCCTACGAACACGTCTGGCGCGACCTCGAAACGCTGACTCCGGATGAGGCAGAATCAGGAAGAATGATCGAATCGATCATCGAGGAGCATCATGACTGATCGTGCCGGTGCCGTCTGGCGTAAGAGCACCCGCAGCGGCGGGAGTGGCGGCAACTGCGTCGAGGTGGCCCACCACCTGCCCGGCGTCGTCGCCGTCCGGGACAGCAAGGACCCGGACGGCCCCGGGTTGGCCTTCCCCACCGACGCGTGGTCCGCGTTCGTGCGCGGTCTACCGCGGCGCGGCTCACGACATTGACGCGCTTCGTTCCGCGCGTAAGATCACGGCAATCGATAGACATCCATCTATCGGATGACGCGGAACCAGCTACCGGAGGCAGAGCGCATGTCGATCCTGCGTCGCATCGGTGTCGTGACGGCGGCACTGGTCCTGGGCAGCACCGTGGCCGCCTCGGCCGCCCACGCCGACTACACCTTCTATCGCACCGCCCCCCACGTCGGGGCCTGCTGGAACAAGGTCACCGCCTACGGCGGCGTCTACCAGGTGACCAACAACCTGCTCAACGGCACCGGGAGCTGGCACACCGCCCGGGTCCTGGTCAACCGTCCCGGGGTCGGCATCCAGTCCGACCAGAGCTACACCGCCGCGCCCGGGGAGTGGAAGGTCGGCGCGCTCGCCCACGTGGCCATGGTGCCGAACGACGAGTACCTGGTGCACCTCGACGGCGTCCAGGTGGTGGGCATCCCGGCCCACGGCATCCCGTACTACATGAACCACTGCAAGGTGACGGAGTCCCCGTCGGTCAAGGTCCGACAGGCGCTCAGCTACGGGCTGGCCCAGCTCGATGCGATCTACGTGGGCTGCGCCGCCGGGACGTACCGGTTCGGCACCGTACCCACCAGCACGCTCTACCACGACGGCACCACCTGCGGTCAGAGCCGGGTCTACAAGCAGCCCGCCGGGGTCAGGGGCTACGACTGCTCGGGCCTGATCTACAAGATGTTCCAGCACGCGGGGGTGTACTTCCCCTGGACCAGTTCCAGCGCCATGAAGTCGGGCATCCCGCAGGTCGCCAAGTCGCAGATCCAGGTCGGTGACCTCCTCGCCAAGAACGGCCACGTCGCGGTCTACCTCGGTGACGGGGACGGCGACGGCGTGGCGTCGGTCCTCGAGGCGACCCCCAAGTGGCAGAACCCGGACGGCACCTGGACGGGTGTGGTGATCAGCAGTGCCACGAACTACCTGAACAGCTCGGAGTACACCGCCCACCGCGTCCCGGGCGTCTGAGTCCACAACCGCCAGGGGCCCGCGGTCGATGACCGCAGGCCCCTGGCTCCGACCGGGTGGATCAGCAGATGGTACGGGTGTAGTTCGCGGTCCCCCAGTAGTAGGCCAGGTTGCCGTTGAACCGCACCTGGATGTCACTGCCGTTCAGCCGCTGCTCGTAGTGCAGGTGCGAGCCCTCGGAATTGCCGCTGTTGCCCACGTAGCCGATGGTGGTGCTGTAGCCGACGCTCTGGCCGACCGAGACGTTGAACCCGCTGAGGTGGGCGTAGTAGGTGGTGTACCCGTTGCCGTGGTTGATCCGCACGTACCGGCCGTAGCTGGCGTTATCGAGGTCGGCGACGATGTCGACGGTGCCCGGGGCGCTGGCCTTGACCGGATCGCCGTGGTCGTCGGCCCGGTTGAAGTCGATCGCGTAGGCCGGGCTGTGATAGGTGCGGGTTTCGCCGGACCACGTCTGGTTGCACGGGAACGGCACCCGGAAGGTCGGCGCGGCGGCGGCGGGCGACGCCGGGACCAGGAACGCGACGGTCGCCAGCACGGCGACGCTGAGGAAACTCGTCAGGCGGGAACGCATGCGGAACCTCCATCATCAAACTTGTCGATGTTTCGATGGATCATCGCAGAGTGATCCGGTCCTGAAAAGGCCCACTCGCCACGCGGTGTCGTCGTGCCGGGCCGCCGGATCAGACGACGGCGAGCAGGACGGCCTGTCCGGCCCCGGCCGCCGCGAGATAGAAGGACCGCAGTTCGTCGAAGTACGGCGCCAGGTAGGTGTCGAACTCCTCGTCGTCGTCCCAGATGTCGGGGTAGACGTGCGCCGCCCCGAGGGCGGCGGTGTCGTACCGCGAGCGGAGGGTCTCGACGGTGACCGGTTCGAGCCCGGCGGCGATCGCGCGGACCTGTTCCGGGCCGAGCAGCCGGGCCGGGCCGTAGCCGACCTCGGAGCCGAGCGGCTCGCCGCCGAGGATCGCCTCGCCGGCCCCGGCGGTGGTCTCCCAGGCCTCGCCGGCCAGCAGGTAGTGGATCGCGTGCCACGCCTTGTCCAGGTCGAGATCCGGCCCGCTCCCGCCGTGGACCAGGTCGGCGGTGAGTGAGTGGTCGGCGAGGAGGCGCTGCTGCTCGGCGGCGTCGAGTCGGCGACCGACGAAGATCATGCCCATGGCCGGCAGTATGCCCCGCACCTCCGACGGGCCGCCGCACCAGCCAGGACGGGCGATGTCGACCGGTGGCGGGCATGCGCCATCATGATCCGCATGATCAAGCTCAAGGGCCACGGCCACGGCCACGGGCGCAAGCGGAAGAGCAGGTTCCTCGACAGCTGCGAAGGCTGCGACGGCTGCGACAGCTGCGAGGGCCCGGACTGCTGCAACTTCGGCCTCTTCTCGTTCATGTTGACGCTCGGCGCGACGACGGCCTCGGCGGTGCGCGCACCGATCGTGGACCGGGCGGGCCGGGCGGCGATCCTCGGTTACCGCCGCTGGCTGTCGCACCGCTGGCCCGGCCAGTGCCGTTACACGCCCACGTGCAGCGCGTACGGCCTCACCGCGGTCGAGCGCTACGGCCTCGCGGTGGGCGGTCGGATGGCCGCCGACCGGCTGCGCCGCTGCCGGCCGGGCGTGCCCCGGGGGACCCACGACCCGGTCCGCTGACCCGAGGTCACGCCCGGCACACCGACCGGTCACCCGTGGTACTCTCCGGCGTCCCCCAGCTGCCGAGTGCCCCGTACGGATCACCGCCGGAAGGACGCCTCCCCCGATGCCGGCCGTCGCCGCCCCGTCCTCGCCGGTGGTCGTGCCGGATGATCCCGCCACCGCGCCCCCGGTGGCGGCGAGTCCGGCCGGCGACGCGCTGAACCGGGTCTTCACCACCCTGCCGGTCATGCTCCGGCTGACCTGTGGCCTCGCCGGTGCGGTCACCGCCCTGGCGGTCCGCACCCCGCCGGTCCGACCGGTGCCGCTGGTCGTCGCGGTCGTCGTCCTCACCGGCTGGTCACTGTGGTTCACCCGGTCGGGGATCCGGTCCGGGCTCACCCCCGGGTTGATCGGCGCGGACGTGGCGTTGACCGTGGTCACCTGCCTGCTCCTGCCGTACCTGGTCGCCACCGAGGTGCTCCCCGGTGAGGTGAGCTGGGTGGCGATCCTGGCCAGCACCACCGTGATCGTCGCCCAGCTCGCGTCGCGGCCCCGCTGGGCGGTGCCCGCCGGGCTGCTGGTCGCCGGCGCGTACGCCCTCGGGGCCCACCGCGCCGGCAACGACGCGGAGGCCGTCGCGCACGCGACCACCCTGGTGGTGCAGACCGCTTCGGCCACCGCGCTCGCCGTGGTGCTGCGCCGTAGCAGTCGCCGGGCGGACGCGGCGTTCACCGAACGGCAGCGCGTGCTGCGGGAGGCGGTGATCGCCCGGACCGCCCGGGAGGCCGAGCGGCGACAGAACCGGGATCTGCACGACACGGTGCTCTCCACGCTGACCATGGTGGGTCTGGGTGCGGTCCGCTCCGGTTCCCCGCTGCTGCGTGAGCGGGCCGCCGCCGACCTGCGTACGCTCGCCGCCGCCGGCACCCCGGCGGAGCGCGAGGTGGTCCCTCCGTCCACTCCAAGCGACGCGACCCGGACGGCGCTGGACGGGTGGCTGCGCGGCGTGGCCGCCCGGGTCCCGGAGCTGCCGGTGGCCGTGGACCTCGCGCCGGGCGTCACGGTCCCGGTGCCGGTGGCCGCCGCGTTCGCCGAGAGCACCGCCGCTGCCCTGGCCAACGTGCTGCGGCACGCGCCGGGCGCGGCGGTACGGCTGCGACTGGCCGGGGTCGCCGGCACCGTCGTGGTCGAGGTGGTCGACGACGGGCCGGGCTTCGACCCGGCGCTGGTCCCGACCCACCGGTACGGGCTGCGCGAGTCGATCCGGGGCCGGATGACGGCGGTGGGCGGACGGGCGACGGTCGACGCGGCCCCCGGACGGGGCACCCGGATCCGGCTGGAGTGGCCGGATGCGGGCTGAACCGTCGACCACCGGCACACCATCGCCGACCGCCGGCACACCGGCGACGCGCACCGGCGACACACCGCCGCCGGACGTCAGCGAGGTCGCCCCGCCCGACCAGGTCCCGCCGCCGGCCGCCGGGGCGGTGGCCAGTGCCTCCGACCGGGGTGCCCGGATCGCGGCGGTGGTCATCGCGTACGGCTGGCACCTGCTGGTCAGCCTGCCCGCCGTCCTGCTGAACTGGTCGGAGCTGCGGTGGCCGTGGGTGGTCGGCGGCGGCTGGCTGGCGGTGGCGCTGGCCGGGGCCGTCGCCGCGTGGCGGTTGTTGCGCGACGCGCCACTGCCGGCGGGGCCGCTGGTGGTCGGGTTGCTGGTGGTCGACGCGGCGGTCTTCCCGGCCAGCGGCGAGCGGTTCCTGTTCCTCTCGGCGAACTGGGGCTGGGGCACGGTGGGCTGGTTCGCCGTGCTCTTCCTCTGGGGACGGCCGCTGCGGCAGCTGGTCGCCACCATCACCGCCGGGGCGGTGATCGCGCTGGTCGCGGTCCTCGCGCGGGGCGCGGACGCCGCCGACCTGAGCCGCTACGCGATGTACGTCTACGGCGTGGCGGTGCTGCCGCTGGCGCTCGCCGTCGGCGCGGCGACCCTCACCACGCTCGCCGCCGAACGCGCCCACGCCGCCTCCGCCGGGGCCGCCGTGACCGCCCAGCGGCTCGCCGCCACGCACGCCCAGCGGGAGCGGCGGGACCGGCTGGCCCTGGTCGACGCCACGGCCGGAGAGATCCTCGCCGACCTCGCCGCCGGTCGGGCCGACCCGGCCGACCCGGCGGTGCAGCGGCGGTGCGCCCTCGCCGCGGCCCGGCTGCGCCGGCTGATCGCCGAGTCCGACGACGTGCCCGACCCGCTGCTGCACGAGCTGCGGGCCAGCGCGGACCTGGCGGAACGGCGGGGCGTCGTGGTGGACCTGGCCGTCGTGGGGTCACCGCCACCGTTACCGGTGGAGGTGCGCCGCCGCCTGGTCGAGCCGCTCGCCGCCGGCCTGGCCGGCGCGCGGGACCGCACCCGGCTCACCGTCGTGGCCGGACCGGACCACGTGGAGATCAGCCTGATCGCGCCCGAGCAGGGCATCCTGGAGGACGTGACGTCCGGCTGGACGGACGACACGGTCGGGTACGAACACGTTCGCGACGGGGAGGTCGGATGGACGCGGACCCGGTGGCGGGGCCGGTGAGCCTGGTACGCGTGGCGATCGTCGACGACCACCCGGTGGTGGTCGAGGGGATCCGGTCGTGGCTCGCCGTCGAGCCACGACTGACGGTGGTGGCCACCGGGGACGATCCCGACGTCGTGCTGCGCGACGCCCCGGACGCCGACGTGGTCCTGCTGGACCTGCGGCTGCACGGCCGGATGGCGGTGGACGCCGTGGTCGGGCTGAGCGCGGCGGGACGGCGGGTGGTGGTCTACTCCGAGCACACCGACCCGGAGACGATGCTCGCCGTGCTGGACGCCGGGGCGGTGGCGTTCCTCGCCAAGCACGAGGGACGGGAGCACTGCGTCGCCACGCTGCTGGCGGCAGCGGACGACCGGGTGTACGTGCCGCCGTCGCTGGCCGGCGCGATGGTGGGCGACGCCCGACCGGACCGGCCGGCCCTGTCCGACAAGGAACGGGAGGCGCTGCTGCTCTGGTTCCAGTCGATGTCGAAGGCGTCGGTGGCCCGCCGGATGCGGATCAGCGAGCACACCGTCAAGCAGTACGTCGACCGGGCCCGGATCAAGTACACCCGGGCCGGGCGGCCGGCCGCCACGAAGTCCGCGCTGCTCGCCCGAGCGATCGAGGACGGCCTGATCCGTCCGGAGGAGATCGGCGACTATCAGTCGTACGCGTCGTCCGACCGGCCGACCCCCTAACGGGTGTCATGACACCGGCCCGCCCGGCCGGGACGCTCGACGGCAGACCGCCCGCACGCCGTGTCCGCCGGGAGGCCGTGATGACATCCGACGACGACGGAACCCCGTTCTTCATCGCACCGCACCGGTTCGACGCTTCCGGCGCACCCGACCAGCCGATGCTGGACCGGCACCACGAGCCGGTCCCCGAGCCCGGTGAGCGGGTGCTCGCGCGGCACCGGCTGACCCTCGCGGGTCACCTGCTCGGTCCGGCCGTCGACCGGCCGCAGTGGCTGCTCACCCCGACCGCCTCGGTGACCGTCACCGACCGGCGGATCGTGCACGTCTGCGCCGACCTGCCCCTGGCCCCGGTCGGCACCGGCCCCCGGCACCGGCGCTGGCTCCCGGCGGCCCGCCCGGCCAGCGGGCAGATCCGCTGGCAGTGGCCGTCCCGGTTGGAGCTGCGGCCGACCGCCCCGGACGGCACCGCCGACCTGCTGGTCGTCTGCGACGCGCTGCGGACCATCGCGCAGCCCGCCCTCGCCCTCGGCGGCCCGGCCCGGGAGGTCGCCGCGCTGGCCCGGCTGGTCCGGCGGGCGGTCGCCGCGTTCCGGCTGGCCAACCCGACGGTCGTGGAGTTGTCGGCGGCCGAGCGGGACGTCCTGCTGCGCCGGGCGGGCACCGGCTCGGTGGTACGCGGCGTCCCGGTCACCCTGCCCGGGTCGCTGCCGGTGGAGTTCCTCAGCCGGGAGGACTACTACCACCCGCCGTCGCGGTCCCGCCGGCCCGGACCGAGCGGACGCCCGGCGGCGGGCCACCCCGGCCCGGCCTGCTGACGACCTTCCGATCCACTATGGACTGGTCGCCGGCCATCACCTAGGCTCCTCAACTCTGTGCCCGACGGCCTGACCTCAAGGGGTCGGCCCCCGGATGGGGAGCCTCGAATGCCGCTGATCGAAACCGCCGCGACCGGCCTGGCGAAGGCGGTGGTGACCCGCGCGGTCGGGCAGTGGCTGGGGCACCGCCAGGCCCGGGACGCCCGCAGCCTCGACCTGTCGGAGCTGGTCGCCACGACGTTCCGGGACCGGATCGTGCGCCGCAAGGCCGAGGCGCAGGTCCGAAGCCTCGTCACGGAGGTCACCGAACGCATCGAGCAGACCTTCGCCACCGAGTACGGCAACCTGCCCGAGCACGAGGTGGCGGCGACCCTCGACACGGTCGGGCGGGTGGTCACGCACGGGGTGGCCTCCGACGAGCAGCTCTTCGCCGCCGACGCCGACCCGGCCCGGCTCACCCGGGCCCTCCAGCCCGCCTACGTCGCCGCCGCCGAGCGGGCCGGGCTCAGCGAGGCGGCCACCCGGCTCGGCGAGCGGGTCCTGGCCGACTGCGTACGCTGCCACGTCGAGTTGGTCCGGCACCTGCCGGAGTTCACCAACCGGGCCAGCCAGGAGATCCTCGCCCGGTTCTCCCGGCTCTCCGCCGACCTGGCCGAGGTGCTCGCCCGACTGCCCGCTCCCCCCAGCGCCGACGCGGGCGACGACGGCTCCTTCGAGCAGCGGTACGGGCAGTTCGTCTCCACCCACCACGACCAGCTCGAACTCTTCGGCGTGGACGTGCACAACTTCACCCCGGAGACGACGCTCAGCATCGCGTACCTCAGCCTCAGCGTCACCGACTCCAGCGGCGGCGGGAGCCGCCGGACACGTGCGCTCCGTCCACACGCCCAGGGTGCCTTCGGCCGGCTGGTCGACGCCGACGCCAGTAAGGGCCTGTTCGGTGACATCCAGATCGGCCTGCGGGTCGAGGGAGCACTCGGACACCACCGTCGTGTCCTCCTGCGCGGCGAGGCGGGCTCCGGCAAGAGCACCCTGCTGCGCTGGTTGGTGATCAACGCCGCCCGTCGTACGTTCACCGGCGAGTTGCAGGACTGGAACGGGCGGGTGCCCTTCCTGGTCAAGCTGCGCGCGTACGCCGACCGGCCGCTGCCCCCGGTCGGCCCGCAGCTCGGCGACGACATTGCCCAGTTCGCCACCGAGGCACCGGCCGGCTGGGTCGAGCGGATCTTCGCCGAGGGCCGTGCCCTGCTCCTCGTCGACGGCGTCGACGAACTGGTGAGCAGCCAGCGGGCCGGCGTCCGGGAGTGGCTGCGCCGGATCCTGCACCGGTATCCCGGGGTGATCGTCGTGGTGACCTCCCGGCCCACGGCGGCACCGGCCCGCTGGCTGGCCAACGAGGACTTCACCACCCTGGCGCTGGAGCAGATGAGCCCGGCCGACATCGTGGTCTTCGTCCGCCGCTGGCACCGGGCCATCGGCGGCGCGCGCCACCTGCCGTGCCAGGCGGACGAGCTGCCCCGGTACGAGCGTCGACTGCTGGCCCGGCTGGAGGCCAACCGGCACCTGCGCGGGCTGGCCACCAACCCGCTGATGTGCGCGATGCTCTGCGCGTTGAACCTCGACCGGGGCGACGACCTGCCGCACGACCGGATCAGCCTCTACCAGGCCGCCCTGGACATGCTGCTGGAACGGCGCGACACGGCCCGGAACGTGCCCGCGTACCGGCGGGTGGGGTTGGGTGCGCAGCACGCCCGGACGCTGCTCCAGGACCTGGCCTGGCGGCTGGCGATCAGCAACCGCTCGGAGCTGGACACCGGGCAGGCCCGGGAACACGTGACCCGCAAGCTCGCCACCATGCCGAAGGTCACCGCCGAGCCGGCCGACGTGTTCGAACACCTGCTGGACCGCAGCGGCGTCCTCAAGGACGTGGCCGAGGACCGGCTCTCCTTCGTGCACCGGACGTTCCAGGAGTACCTGGCGGCGAAGGAGATCGCCGAGGAGAACTACGTCGACGCACTGCTGGAGCAGGCCGGGCGGGACATCTGGCGGGAGACCGTCATCATGACCGCCGGCCTGGCCAACAGCGAGTACCGGCAGCGGCTGATCAACGGGCTGCTCGACCGGGCCGACGCCGCGTCCGACCGGAAGCAGCGCTGGCTGCGGCTGCTCGCGGCGGCCTGCGTGGAGACCGCACCCGGCCTGACCCCGGCCATGCAGGCCCGCATCGACGTCAGTCTGGTGGCGCTGCTGCCACCCCGCAGCAAGGTGGAGGCCCGCTCCCTCGCGCTGGCCGGGGAGCGCGTCCTCGACTACCTGCCCGACGACCTCACCGAACTCACCCCGTCGGTGGCGGCGGCCGTGGTCACCACCGCCGCCTACGTCGGCGGCCCCCGGGCGTTGGAGAAGCTCTCCCGGTACGGCGCGGACGCGCGTGGTCCCGTGATAGATGCCCTGATCCGCGCCGCCGACCATTTCGAGCCCGACGAGTACGGCCGCCGCGTCCTCGCCGACTCCCCGCTTCAGGGCGGTTCGATCACCGTCGACGAGTGGACCGCGCCGATGACCCGTCACCTGCGGCATCTCCGTGACGTGCAGTTCATCGTCCAGCCCAAGCCGGAGGTCCTCCGCGCGCTGCCCCCGATTTGCGGCCTGTACCTGTTCGCTGGCATCAGCGGCCCCATCGACCGGGAGATCGACGCCCTCCGGGCCCACCCCGAACTGGAGAGCCTGTACGTGAACACGCCGCTGGACCCGGCGGCGATTCCAGCCACGCTCACCCGACTCCGGACCCTCATCTTCCTTTTCCTGCCACCGCCCAGTGGTCGGACGAATCTGTCGTGGCTCACCCGGTCTCCTCAGCTCACGGTGCTGTCCCTGTGGGGCATCTACCGGCCGTACACCTGGCGACCGTTGACCCAGTTACCGGAACTGAACGACCTGTTCCTCTCCGCCGCGACGGATCGGCACCCGCTGGACGACGTGGCTTTCCTGCGGCAGCTTCCCGCGCTGGTCTCGTTGGGGCTCAGCGGTTGCAGCGACCCGGCCGTCCTGGACCACGTCGCCGCCCACCGCAGCCTGAAGCGCCTGGTACTGAACTGGCTCGATGTACCTGTCCTGGACCTCGCCTCGATCCGCGACCTACCGCTCGAGGTCCTGGACCTCCGCGCTTTCGCCGGCCCACTCGATCTCACCCCGCTGGCCGGTCATCCCACCCTGGAGACGGTCGAACTGTCGGCCTGTGTCGGTCTCACCGACCTGGGTCCGCTGGCCACGATGCCCCGACTGCGCACGCTGCGTCTCAACAGCGCGGGAACGACCGCCACCGGCCTCGACCTGGGGCCGCTCCGCGACAGTCCTCGGCTCACCGTGTACGCCAACCCTGACCAACGGCTCCACAACCGGGAGGGCGTCCGGGTCCGGCGGTAATCGCCGCTCAACGGGTGCGGGCGCGTAGGCGGCGGAGCATGCGGGCGTCGGCGAAGCCGACCGCGCGGGCCGCGGCCTCCACCGTGGAGCCGTGCCCGATCAGGTGCTCGGCGCGTTCCACCCGCAACAGCTGCTGGTAGGCGAGCGGGGTCAGCCCGGTGGCCTGCCGGAACAGCCGGGTCAGCGTCCGCTCGGCCACCCCGCCGGCCGCCGCCAGCGCGGCCAGCGGCAGCTTCTCCGGGAACCGGGCGTCGATCACGTCCTGCACCCGGTGCGCGGCGTCGCTGAGGTGCGAGCGGTGCCGCAGCATCGCGCTGGCCTGCTGCTCGTCGCCGTTGCGCCGGGTGTGCACCACCAGCGACCGGGCGACCCGGGCGGCCACCGCCGGCCCGTGCCGGGTGGCGAGCAGGTGCAGCGCCACGTCGATGCCGCTGGCGATGCCGGCGGAGGTGACCACCCGGTCGTCGACCACGTAGAGCACGTCCCGGACCACGGTGGCTGCCGGGTGCCGGCGGGCCAGGTCGTCCTGCACCTCGTGGTGGGTGGTGCAGCGCCGGCCGTCGAGCAGCCCGGCCCGGCCGAGCGCGTACGCCCCGGCGCAGACGCTCGCCACCACCCCGCCGGCCGCGTGGTGCGCGGCCAGCCGCCGCAGGTCGGCGGGCCCGACCGGACCCGCCGGCCCGTGCGCGGCAGGCCGCCAGCCGGGTACGACGAGCAGGTCGTCCGGGGTCAGCTCCGGCCACCGGGTGTCGGCGCCCAGTGGCACGCCCTGCACGGTCGACACCGGTGCCCGCTCGGCGATGTAGTGCAGGCGGTAGTCGTACCCGAGGTCGGCGGCGGTGGAGAAGACCTGGGCCGGTCCGGCGAGGTCGAGCAGGTGCAGCTGCGGGACCAGCAGGAAGACGACCCGGGCCACCGGTTCAGCCTGCCACGTCGGCGGGCACCGCCCCGACCACCTCGTCCACGGTACGGATGGTGGCGAACCGGCCGGCGAGGGCGTACTCGGTGCGGGTGGTCATCTCCTCGGCGGAGAGGGTGCGCGGGTCGGCCAGGATCTCCTCGACGCCTGCCGTCTCCGGCAGGTCCCGGTGCGGCGTGGGGAAGGTCATGGTCGCCTCGGTGACGAAGGTGACCTGGTAGCCGAGGTCGAAGCCGAGCCGGGCGGTGGTCTCGCAGCACTGCTCGGTCCGGATGCCGCAGACGACCAGCTCACGGATGCCCCGCGTGGTCAGCAGGAGTTGCAGGTCGGTGGTGGTGAACGCGTTGTGCGCGGTCTTGGTCAGCCGGGGTTCGCCGTCGCGCGGGTGGAGCCCGTCGAGCAGCCGGACGTGGCCGCTGACCGGGTCGAAGACACCGCCGCTGCCCGGTTCGGCGTGCAGGACCCAGACCACCAGGTCGCCTCGTTCGCGGGCGGCGTCGACCAGCCGGCGGACCCGCGCGACCAGATCCGGGTTGGAGCGGTACGCCCAGATCGGGCGCTGCCGGAAGGACTCCTGGACGTCGATGACGACGAGTGCTGATCGGCTCATGCCCCGATCCTGGTCGCCGACGGCGTCCCACCGACAGGCACCATCACGTCCACCTCCGGAACGATCCGGTCGCCCCGGCCCACCCGCGCTCAGGCGGTCGTGGCACGGGCGAGGCGGGCGGCCTCCAGGGCGGCGGCCTCCTCCAGGGTCGGGGCGGTACCGCCCAGGTGCTTCGGCTGCCACCAGGCGTCGTCCGGGCCGGACGGCTTGTCGGGGTACTCCCGCTGCGCCCGGTCGACCAGAGCGATGAGCCGGGCCTTCAGATCGGCGTTCATCTTGCCGGCGTACTCGTAGGCGGCCGGATCCAGCGGCTCGCCGATCAGGATGGTGATCGGCACGTGCCGGCGGGTGAGCGTACGCGGGCGGCCCTTGGTCCAGAGCCGCTGACCGCCCCAGAGCGCGACCGGCAGGACGGGCACCCCGGCGTCCTTGGCCATCCGGACGGTGCCGCTCTTCAACTGCTTGACCACGAACGAACGGCTGATCGTCGCCTCCGGGAAGACGCCGACCACCTCGCCGCGCCGCAACGCGTCGACCGCCTGGTTGTACGAGTCGAGCCCGGCCTCCCGGTTCACCGAGATGTGCCGCATGCCCCGCATGAGCGGGCCGGAGATCTTGTGCGTGAAGACCGACTCCTTGGCCATGAAGCGGACCAGCCGCTTCGACTCCTGCGCGCCGAGCCCGCAGAAGATGAAGTCGAGGTAGCTGACGTGGTTGGCGGCCATCACCGCCCCGCCGGTACGCGGCACGTGGTGCGCGCCCTCCACGGTGATACGCATGTCGAGGACCCGGAACATCGTCTTGGCGGCGGCGATCACGGGCGGGTACACGAGTTCCGGCATGCCGGCGAGAGTACCCTGCCGGCCGTGTCCCGAAGCCTGACCGGACGCCAGACGCACCCGGGCCGGTGCCGCTCAGTCCGGGTGGTGTTCCATCTTCAGGCGGCCCCGGGCGAAGGCGTCCACCCGGCCCCAGCGACCGGGAATGTCCAGCACCTCGACGCGGCCCACACCGACCGGCAGCCGGGGGTCCACCGCGAGGTGCCCCTCGTGCGGCTCGATGCCGAGCATGGTCCGGATCAGCAGCAGCGGCGCCCCGGTCGACCAGGCCTGCGGGGAGCAGGCGGTCGGATACTCCACCGGAAACTTCGTCAGGTCACGGTGGTAGCCGCCGAACGCCTCCGGCAGCCGCCCGTCGAAGTAGCCGGAGGCGGCGATGATGCCGTCCGCGATCTGGGCCGCCTCCTCGGCGAAGCCGTACCGGCGCAGTCCCCAGGCGATGAACGAGTTGTCGAACGGCCAGATCGTGCCGTTGTGGTAGCCGATCGGGTTGTACCGGACCTCCCCCTCGGCGAGGGTGCGTACGCCCCAACCGGAGAAGAGCCGGGGGCCGACCAGATGCTCCGCCACCTTCGCGGCACGATCGGTGTCCACGATGCCGCTCCACAGCAGGTGCCCGATGTTGGAGCTGAGCGTGTCGACCTGCCGCCCATCGGCGTCCAGGCCGATGGCGTAGTACTCGCCGTCCTCGACCCACCATTCGCGGTTGAAGCGTTCCTTCAGGTCGGCGGCCTCCCGTTCGAGCTGGTCGGCGTAGGCCGGATCGTCCCAGAACTCCCGCGCCAGCCGGGCGGCCCGCACCTTCGCGTCGTACGCGTACCCCTGCACCTCGCAGGTCGCCCGGGGGAAGCCGGGCAGCCGGCCGTCCCGGTAGGAGATGGAGTCCCAGGAGTCCTTCCAGCACTGGTTCTCCAGGCCGGTGTCGGTGTTGCGGCGTTCGTACCAGATGTAGCCGTTGCCGACCAGGTCGGCGTGCTCGTCGATCCAGCGCAGCGCGGCCCGGCTCTCCCGTTCCAGTTCCCGGACCAGCGCGGCGTCCCCGGTCCACCGCTCGTACTCGTCGAGGAGCACCACGAACAGCGGTGTGGCGTCCACCGAGCCGTAGTAGGGCGAGTGCGGCTGTTCCTCGAACGCGGCGGACTCGCCGTACCGCATCTCGTGCAGGATCCGGCCGGGGTCCTCCTCCCGGAAGTCGTCGAACCGGCTGCCCTGGAGCGTGGCGAGGATCCGCAGCGTGGTCCGGGACAGCTCCGGGGTGAACGGCAACGCCTGGAGACAGGTCAGGATGCTGTCCCGGCCGAACATGGTCATGAACCAGGGCAGGCCCGCGGCGGGGATGGCCCCGGCCACGGAGATCGGCCCGAACCGCAGCGCCGCCAGGTCGACCAGGCTCCGCTGGTACGTACGACCCAGCGTCTCCCACTCGCAGTTCACCTTCGGTGCCCGGGCGATCCACTCCCGCAGGTCGTGCTGGAGCGCGAGTTGCCCGGTGCCGTGCACCCGCATGCCCATCGGCACGTGCCGGCCACCCGGGCCGAGAATGGGCGTGTGCACCTCGATGCGGGTGCTCCACCGCTCGTTCGGTTCGAGCCGCACCGAGTACGCGAAGCCACGGGGGTCGAAACTGGCCGGCGCGGAGGACGTGATCACCGTCTCCCGGTTGAACCGCCCCCGGCGGTAGCCCAGCCGGAGCCGGTCCGGCTCCACGTTCGTGTAGAACTCGCCCTTCTTGTTCAGGATCTCGTCCTTGACCTCGAAGAGGTCGGCGAAGTCCGCCGCCGCGTCGATCCGGATCTCCAGCTCCACCGGTTGCTCGTCGTGGTTGAGGATCGTCAGGTCCTCGCGGAAACTCCCGCCGACCGCCCGTTCCCGGATGACCGACAGCTTCGCGTCGGTGTAGTGGGTGGCCGCCCCCGGCACCAGGAAGAAGCGCGCCTCGTAGTACTGGAGGTCGTCGTAGGAGAGCGGGTTGAGCCGTTCCCCGTTGACGGTCAGCACCCAGGTGGAGAGGAAACGCGTGTCGTTGGCGAACAGTCCCGTGGGCTCGGTCGGCGTCGCCTCGATGTCACCGGTGTCCTCGCAGACCACGAAGGTGTTCCCGTCGAGGATCCGGACCATGTTGTTCTGTGCCATCAGGACGCCTCCTTTGCCACGACCCGCTGCGGCCCCCGGGAGTCCGGCGGGCCGGGGAAGAGCCGCTCCACCGGCACCATCAGACGGGGGTCGCCGGAGACGGTGACCTCCCCGCGCAACACCGCCGCGATCCCGTGCTCCCGACCGGCGGTGAGGTCCTCGAAGAGGACCGGGTCGGTCCCGATGACCGTGTCGGCCTCCCGGTCCTCCTGGTTCACCCGCAACCGTCCCCGGTCGATGGCCAGCAACCAGTGCGTCGTCTGCGCCCCTTCGTGCAG
This sequence comes from Micromonospora sagamiensis, assembly GCF_014680085.1. Lineage (NCBI taxonomy): Bacteria > Bacillati > Actinomycetota > Actinomycetes > Micromonosporales > Micromonosporaceae > Micromonospora > Micromonospora sagamiensis. Next base: position 1,529,826 of record NZ_AP023438.1, read on the forward strand.
GTCGAAGCGGACCGTCCCGGATGTCTTCTCCAGCAACGGTTCGAATCCCCGCCGGTTGAGCTCCTCGAAGAACCGCGTGATCGCGTCCGCCATCCGGTCGTTCCTCCCCCGTCGTTCCCGTCCGTCCTCGGCGGCGATCCACGCTCCGCCGCCGGAGCAGGGTCCCCGCCGGGAGGCACGGCAATCTCACCCGCATCGGGTGAGCGACGCGCCCCGGCACGCGGACGCGCCGGCTCCCGTGGCGGGAACCGGCGCGCCGTGGTGCCGGGCCGGACCACCGTCGGCGGACGGTGGTCCGGGGCGTCCGTTGGGTCAGTTCGTCCGGGTCGTCCGTGGGTCAGTTGTTCGGGTCGTCCGCGCTGATGTCGGCCAGCACGGACTGCGGCTCGCGCTCCACCGCGAGGTCACCGATGGAGATCAGGCCGACCAGCCGCCCGTCGTCCATCACCGGCAGCCGGCGTACGGCGTACGTGCGCATCAGGTCGGCGGCGGCCACCGCGTCGTCGTACTGGCTGACCGTGACCAGGCCGGTGCTGCTGATCTCGCGCAGGGTGGTGCGGTCCGGGTCCCGCTGCGCGGCCACCCCCCCGTACGGTGATGTCCCGGTCCGTGACGATGCCGACCACGTCGTCACCGTCGGTCACCACCACGTCCCCGATGGCGCTGTCGCGCATCTCCTGGGCCGCCGCGGTGAGCGTGTCGTTGGCGTCCATGGTCACCAGACGGGTGGTCATGAATTCTCCGACGGTAGTCATGGGGCTCCCCTCTCGGTGTCGGCCCGCCGTCTACCCGTCGGGTCCCCGGGGTAACACCGGCCCCCTGCCCGCCGCCCACCCGTGACCAACCCCAACTGCCGCAGACCGGGGTGGGATTACGACCCCTCAGTCCCCGGCGGGGATGCCGACCACCCGCTCGACGCGCAGCCGCAGCACCATCCGGCCCTGCTGGACCATGGCCCGCCGGTAGTCGTCCCAGTCCGGGTGCTCGCCGCGCACCGCACGGTAGAGCCCGACCAGTTCCTCCACCACCTCGTCGTGCGGATCGGTGGCCACCGGGGTCAACTCGCCCCGGACCTGGGCCGCGGTGTACGTCCAGCCGTCCCCGCTACTGACGTGGAAGCTGGCCCGGGGATCGCGGCGCAGGTTGGCCGTCTTGGCCCGGGTGCCGGTCACCGAGACCCGGATCAGGCGTTCCTCCCGGTCGAAGCTGTACACCACAGTGGACTGCTGGGGACTGCCGTCCCGCCGGATCGTGGCCAGCACCCCCAGCGAGTGGGTGGCGATGGTGTCGATCAGCTTGTCCTCGCGCTCGGCGTCCGTCACGGATTCCTCCAACGTCGGGTCGGCCCGGTTACCGGCTGCGCCTCCACCTCGTCGGTAGGAGGGGCCCCCTGTTACCGCTTTTTGCACAGGAGGGGGCCCCTGCAAACACATGGCGCAGCCACGCACCCCATCCAACACGATCGACCTCGTGCACCGCCGGAGGCGAGCCGACCCGGTTACGCGCGTGGCCACCCACCTTCGACGGTGGGTGGCCACGTGACAGGTGGACCGGTTCGGGGGGGGCGGCGACGGTGGGGGCCCGTCGGCGGGCCGGACGCGTACGGCGGGCGGGTCAGCGGTTCTCGGCGGCGACCAGCTCGGCGATCTGGACGGCGTTGAGCGCGGCGCCCTTGCGCAGGTTGTCGTTGGAGCAGAAGAACGACAGCCCGTGCTCGACGGTCTCGTCGGCGCGGATCCGGCCCACGTACGTCGGGTCCTGCCCAGCGGCCCGCAGCGGGGTCGGTACGTCGACGAGCGCCACGCCCGGGGCGTCGGCGAGCAGCTCACGGGCGCGCTGCGGGGTGATCGGCCGGGCGAAGCGCGCGTGGATCTGCAACGAGTGACCGGTGAAGACGGGCACCCGGACGCAGGTGCCGGCGACCTTCAGCCCCGGGATCTCCAGGATCTTGCGGCTCTCGTTGCGCAGCTTCTGTTCCTCGTCGGTCTCGCCGGACCCGTCGTCGACGAGTGACCCGGCGAGCGGGAGCACGTTGAAGGCGATCGGTTCGGCGAAGGAACGCGGCGCGGGGAACTCGACGGCGCTGCCGTCGTGGGTCAGCCCGGTCGCCTCACCGGCCACCTTGCGGACCTGCTCGTCCAGCTCCGCCACGCCGGCCAGGCCGGCACCGGAGACCGCCTGGTAGGTGGCGACCACCAGGCTGGTCAGCTCGGCCTCGGCGTGCAGCGGACGCAACACCGGCATGGCGGCCATCGTGGTGCAGTTGGGATTGGCGATGATGCCCTTCGGGCGGACGGTGGCGGCGTGCGGGTTGACCTCCGCCACGACCAGCGGGACGTCCGGGTCCATCCGGTACGCGGAGGAGTTGTCGATCACCACGGCGCCGGCTGCGGCGACCCGGGGAGCGAGTTCCTTCGACGTGCCCTTACCGGCCGAGAAGAGCGCGATGTCCAGCCCCCGGTAGTCGGCGGTGGCCGCGTCCTCGACGGTGATCTCGCCGTCGCCCCAGGGCAGGGTGCGCCCCGCCGACCGGGCCGAGGCGAAGAGCCGCAGCTCGTCCACCGGGAAACGCCGCTCCGCCAACACCTGCCGCATGACGCCACCGACCTGGCCGGTGGCCCCCACAATGCCGATCCTCATGTCCGCGAGGCTACCCACGCCGAGGTCCGGACCGGGAGCGCTTTCCCACGGCCCGGACCCCGGACGACGCACGTCACACCGCCTCGGCGACGCCTCAGAGCGTGGCGTCGACCACCTCGCCGAGGCCGGTGGCCACCAGCTCGTCCCGGATGATCGCCGCATCGCCCTCGACCACCAGGGTCAACGCCTCCGGGTGCAGGTGCGCGGCGGCTGCCACGGAGACCTGCTCGACGTCGGCGGAGAGCAGCGACTCCCGCAGCCGGGCGTGGTAGTCGTCGGGCAACCCGTGCACCACCAGGGTGGTCAGCGCCGAGGCGATCGCCCGGGGGGACTGCAACTCGACCGAGAGCTGCCCGGCCCGCCAGGAACGGGCCACCGCCAGTTCCTCCTCGGTGACCCCGGTGAGCCGGGTGCGGGTGATCTCCCCCACCGTCTCCACCAGCGCCGGAGCGGTGACCGCGGTCTGCACTCCCGAGGCGACCGCGAACCGGCCGAACCGGCGGGAGGTGGCGAAGTCGCCCCGGATGCCGTACGTGTAGCCGTGCACCTCGCGGATCAGGTGGTTGAGGCGGGAGGTGAAGGCGCCGCCGAGGACCGTCCCGGCGAGGGTCGTCGGCACGTGGTCCGGGTGCGCCCGGTGCGGGGAGGGGTGGCCGAGCCGCAGCGTCGACTGCACCGACCCGGGGCGGTCGACCAGCAGGATCCGCCGGCCCGCCCGCAGGGTCACCGGGAGCGGTCCCTCCTGCGGGGCCGGGCCGCCGCCGGCACCGGCGAAGGCCGCCGCGCCGAGCGCGTCCAGGTCGATCCGCTCCAGGTCACCGGCGACGACCAGGGTGCCCGGCCGGAGGAACCACTCGGAGTGGAAGACCCGGACGTCGTCGACCTCCAGCCCGGCCACCGAGTCCGGGTCCCCGTACATCGGGCGGCCGTGCCGGGTGTCCACGCCGTACAGGTCGGCGCGGAGCACCGCGTCGGCGCGCGGGCCCGGGTTCGCCCAGTCCATGCGCAGCGCGGTGGCCTCGTCGTCGCGGACCCGCAGGATGTCGGCCGGGTCGAGGCGCGGGGTGCGCACCGCCTCGGCGAGCAGCTCCACGGCGGCGCTCAGCCGGTCCACCGGCACCTGCACACTGACCTGGAAGGAGTCCCAGTCCAGCCCGATCACCAGCTCGGTGCCGAGCGCCTCGATCGCCAACGCGTACGCGGTGGCGTCCCGCTGCGCCGTGCCCTCCTCGACCGCCTTGGCGAGGACGCCGCCGAGCCCTTCCCGGCCGAGCGGTTCCCGGCCGGCCCCGGCGTCGAGCAGCAGCAGCGCCACGGCCAGGTTCTGTCCGGGCAGGTGCGCGGCGACGACCTCCCCGCCGGCCACCGTCCGGCGGGTCACCGTCGGGAACCGGTACGGGCGGGCGACGCCCGGACCGGGACGTTCGGCGATCAGGCTCATCGGGGCTTCCTTCCGTTCACGACTGCGGGCCGGCGGGTGGCTGCGGAGACGGGGCTCACGCGCCCTCCTTCGGCAGGTAGCTGAGGACCGCCCGGTCCCGTGGCGCGAGCACCTCGGCGGCGACCTCGGCGATCTGCTCCGCGGTGACCGCGAGCCAGGCCGGCAGCCGGTCGGCGGCACGGGCCGGGTCACCGAACTGGGTGGCGTACCGGCTGAGCGTGTCGGCGCGGCCGTCCACGGTGGACATCTGCCGCCACCAGGCGGTGGTGAGCAGCGCCTTGGCCCGGTCCAGCTCGGTGCCGGTGACCGGGACGGTGGCCAGCTCGTCGACCACCTCGGCCAGCCCGGCCTCCAGCCGCTCGGCGGTCACGCCGGGGCGGGCGGTGGCGGTGGCGATCAGCGGGGCCGGCGCGTGCGCCAGGTCCACCCCGTACGCGCCCACCAGGTCGGGCTGGGCGATCCGCTCCCCGTCGGCCAGGCGCTGGTAGAGGCGGCTGCCCCGACCGCTGCCGAGCACGGTGGCGAGGACGGTCACCACGTCGTACCCGGGGCTGCCGAACGGGTGGGTACGGTGCGCGAGGTACACCCGGGGCGCCGGGACGTCGGCGGTGACCGTCTCCCGGACCGGCTCTCCGGCCGCGGCGACCGTGTGGCCGTCCGGCGCGGCCGGGATGTCGGCACGCGGCGGGATCGGCCCGAAGTACCGCTCGGCGAGCGCGACGACCTCCTCGACGCGGGCGTCACCGACCACCGTCAGCACGGCGTTGTTCGGCGCGTAGTAGGTGCGGTGGAAGTCCTGGAAGGTGGCCAGGTCGGCGGCGTTCAGGTCGGCCATCGAGCCGATCGTGGCATGGTGGTACGGGTGCCCCGGCGGGTAGAGCATGGGCAGCAGCCGCAGCCACGCGTCGCCGTACGGGACGTTCTCGTAGCGCTGCCGGCGCTCGTTCTTCACCACGTCGCGCTGGTTGTCCAGCGTCTCCTGGGTCAGCGCCGGCACCAGGCCGCCCATCCGGTCGGCCTCCAGCCAGAACGCCAGTTCCAGGTGCTCGGCGGGGACTGTCTCGAAGTAGTTGGTGCGGTCCGGGTTGGTGGTGGCGTTGAGCGAACCACCGGCACCCTGGATCAGCTTCATGTGCTCGGTCTTGGCCACGTTCACCGAGCCCTCGAACATCAGGTGTTCGAAGAGGTGGGCGAACCCGGTCTGGCCCGCCGGCTCGTGCCGGGAGCCGACGTCGTACCAGAGGTTCACCGCGACCGCCGGGGCGGTGCGGTCCTCGCTCACCACCACACGCAGGCCGTTGTCCAGTCGGGTCGTCTCGATCGGCCAGGGGTAACCGCTCTCGGGCATGGCACGACGCTATCCGATCACCCGGCCCGGCAGGTGGCGCCCGGCGTCGCTGGCGCGCCGACCCGACACGTGGCGCGCATCGATCGGACCCCGCCGGGTACCGCCACGGTCATGTCCGTCCTGTCCGCCGCCGAACGCGTGGCCGCCGCCCTCGCCCGCTGGTGGGGCGCCCGCCTGCTGCATCCCGCCGGTCGCACCTTTTCCGGGGAGGTGACGATCGGAGGTACGGCCGCTCCGGTCACCGGGGTGGCGCTGCTGGACCGGCCGGGTCGCTATCCCGCGACGATCCGGTTCTCCCGGGGGGTGCCCACCCCGGCGGGCTGGCCGGACGTGCTCGGCCTGGCGGTACGGATCCACCACGGGGTGGACCGGCAGCCGTTCGACCTGCTGGTGAGTTCGAGTGGCACCGCGCCGGTGCTCCGGCAGCTTCCGCTGCCCCGGCGGCGTGTCGTCGGCGGGTACAGCACGATCATGCCGTACCGGTCCGGCCAGGGACGGCTCTGGCTGGGCGTCCTGCCCGACCGGAGTGCGGTGGACCTGGGTCGTGGCCTCAACGAGGTGGCCGCCGCGATCCGGCGGGACACCCCGCGTCTGGTGCTCGCGGTCGCGTCCGCCGTCGGGCCGTGGCGGCCGTTCGGGGTGGTGTGCGTCGATGAGCCGCTGGACTGCGCGAACGACGCCGCGCTCGCCTTCGACCCGGTCGGCAACCTGCCGGCGGGCCTGTGGGCGGCCGGGCCGGTCGCCCGGCTGCGGGACCGGACCTACCGGGGCTCACGCCGGGCCCGGGGCGCCTCCGCCCGGTCCGCCGGCCCCGCCCCCGCGTCGGCCGTGCCGTCCGGCGGCTCGACGGATCAGTACAGCGGCTCGACTCGTCAGTCCGGCGGCTCGACCGCGACCACCGTCTGATCCGACGTACGCCGTTCCAGCACGGTGTCGGGGGCGGCGTTCCGGTCCGCCTCCCGGAGATCCGATTCGGCGAGGATCGCCTCCGCCTGCGCCTCCGGGTCGTCGCTGCCGGCCGCCCGCTCCTCGGGCAGCAGGTGGTGGGCGCGGGACGCCACCCGGTCCTGATCGCTCAGTTGGTCACTCATGGCCGCCCTGGTACCCCGTCGACCGCTCCGCTACGCCGCCTGCGCCGCACCTCGTGACATCGATCAGGATGCTCGCCCGCGACCAGGCGCACCTACCCCCGGCTGACCTGCCGCCGGAGAGCCAGCGGCCCACGGGACGCCGGCCCCACCCACACGACCCCAGGTCGTGTTCCCAACATATGGTACGCCGGAAAAATCTCTCCCCGCCCCACCGAGGCGAGGCGCAGAGGCCACGCCGAAGGCCGATATCCCAGAGTGCGAGAGATCCAACAATCGACGATGATCATCGTGTCGGGTGTCGTCGCCGACGTCTGGACGAGCTTTCGGCGTCCCGGTCGGGTAGGCTGGCCGCCGTGACTCGCTCGTATCGATGGTTTAGCCAGCCGGCTGCGGAGCCGGTGACGCGACCATGAGCTGACGTCACCACTCTCCGAGCCGGCCAGGCGGGGGATCAGGCGATCCCCCTGCCTTCTTGCCTACGAGCAGCCGGCTCGGTCTCGGGCGCCGGCCCCGGGAGTGGCCGGCGGAAGGGAACCACCGTGGCGACCACGGACAACCATCCCGTCATCGATCAACGGATCGAACGGATCGTGCCGTTGACCACCCCGGCACTGCTCCTCCACGAACTGCCTCTGGACGCCACGCTCACCTCGGCCGTGATCGCCGGACGCCGGTCGGTCAGCCGGGTGCTGGACCGCGCCGACGACCGGCTGCTGGTCGTGGTCGGCCCGTGCTCGGTGCACGACCCGGTCGCCGCCCTGGAGTACGCCCACCGGCTCCGCGAGGCGGCCGAGCGGCACACCGACGACCTGCTGGTGGTCATGCGCGTCTACTTCGAGAAGCCGCGCTCCACGGTCGGCTGGAAGGGGCTGATCAACGACCCCGGCCTGGACGGTTCCGGTGACGTCAACAAGGGGCTGCGGCTCGCCCGCGCGCTCCTGCTCGACGTGCTCCGGCTCGGCCTCCCGGTGGGCTGCGAGTTCCTCGACCCGATCACCCCGCAGTACATCGCCGACACGGTGGCCTGGGGTGCGATCGGCGCGCGCACGGTGGAGAGCCAGGTGCACCGGCAGCTCGCCTCCGGCCTGTCCATGCCGATCGGCATGAAGAACCGGCCGGACGGCAGCATCGGCACGGCCGTGGACGCGATCCGCGCCGCCGGGGTGCCGCACGTCTTCCCGGGCATCGACGTCTCCGGCACGCCGGCCATCCTGCACACCCGGGGCAACGCCGACGGGCACCTGGTGCTGCGTGGTGGCAGGGGTGTGCCCAACTACGACGCCGACTCGGTGGCCGGCGCACTGGCCCAACTCCGCGCGGCGAACCTGCCGGAGCGGGTGGTGATCGACGCCAGCCACGACAACAGCGGCAAGGACCACCGCCGCCAGCCGGTGGTCGCGGCGGACGTGGCCGAGCAGCTCGCCGCCGGCCAGCGCGGCATCGTCGGGATCATGCTGGAGTCGTTCCTGGAGTCGGGGCGGCAGGACCTCAACCCGACCCGGGACCTGACCTACGGCCAGTCGATCACCGACGCCTGCATCGGCTGGCAGGACACCGCCGAGGTGCTGGAGACCCTGGCCACTGCCGTCCGTGCCCGTCGCACCCAGGCCGCGCAGAATCCGCCCACCCCCACCGCCGGCCGCCTCCCCTCCCCCGCCTGATCCGACGGTGGGGTGGGGAAGCACAGCGCCGCCCCGGGCGGGGCCCGGGGCGGCGCTGGTGTCGGTGTGCAGGTCGCCTCTCGGCGAGTGGCGCGACGCGGCTCCAGCCGAACGGTATTCCGCGAAGGCTTGTTAGGTGAGGCCCGGGGACACTGGTCACACCGACACCCTGGTCAACGGGTCGGACAGCTCGGGTGTTCCGGTCGACGGTGTGGTCTGGGTCACACCATCTGGTGGGCGCCGACGGTTCGCCCCAGGGCGACCTGCCCGCAGCCACGCGACGGCGGGCGGGGGCGTCGCGACGTTTGACCGATTCCGGCACGGGTAGGCGATCACCGTGACCGACGAACCAGCCAACCGGATGATCGACGACCTGCTCGACGACATCTACCACGGGCAGGAACGGATCAGCCAGGCCGAGATCCACCGCCGGGCGGTCGCCGCCGAACTCCCCGCGGCCGTGCTGACCCGCATCTCGGCCCTGCCAAGGGCGAGTACGCGATGGACGAGGTCGCCGACCTGATCGGCGGCTCGGGGGTCTGAGGCGCGGGACGCGGCCGACCACGGAGAGGACAGCGACCATGACCGATCGCGACGACAAGCAGGAGCGGATGCCCGCTCTCGGCCAGCCCGCCGAGGGCCTGGACAGCACCCCGGAGCCCGACTTCGCCAACGAGCACGACCGTACCGCCGTCGACCGGGACATCATCACCGGTGAGGACGAGGACGAACGGGAGCCGGAGTCGCCTACCGGCTGGTCCGGCATGCAGCGCTGACCCACGTACGCGGAAAACGGGGGCCGTCGGGCCCCCGTTCCCGTCGTCCGGCCTGCACGCGTCCCGACGTGTCGCTCAACCCACGTCCTGACGCGTCCCCCCAAACCCACGCCGGCGTCCGCCCGGTCCCTCGTCGGCGGTGCCGGCTCAGTCGTCCCGTCCGCCGCCCTCGGCCGCCTGCTGCGAGACCGCGTACGCCATCTGGAGGAAGTCCGAGGCGGCGACCGCGGTCAACGCGGTGGCGACCAGTCGGGTCAACCGGGGCGCGAGCACGAGCCCGCCGGTGAGTCCGGTGGCCACCCACACCGCCAGGCAGAACGGGCAGCTCAGCAACTCGCCGATCGCGTGCCGGGTCGAGCTGCCGGAGTCGCGGACCTGCTCCATCACCTCGCCGCTGCCACTCGGCCGGTCGTAGCGGGTGAACGGGGCCCGCAGCGGGCTGGTCACCGCGTCCTTGGAGAGCAGCCGGCTCAACTTGTGGGTGGCGATGCTCAGCAGCACCACGTCGGCCGGCGCGGGCCGCTCCGGCACCGGTCGTCCGGTGGCCCTGACCAGGGCGGCGAGCGCCCCGGCGACCCCGGCGTAGGTGCCCATCGCCACCAGGTAACCGCCCAGCGGCCGGTGTTCGTCCGGCGCGTACGCCCGGCGCAGCCGTGCCACCCTGTCCTTCAGGCCGCTCTGCGTCACCTGCGTCTCTCCTTGCCTCGCTACCAACGGGCGGCGGTCCACGTGCCGACGGGGTCAGCCGGCGGTCAGGTTCTCGGCCACCTCGCGGGCGAGGTTGGCCAGGGTCTGGTCGGCCAGCGCGTCGGTGTCCTGGTCCCCGGACCCACCGGTCAGGTCGAGCCGGACCCGGGCACCACCGGCGTCCGCCGGCTCGACCTGGATCTCGGCCGACCATCCCGGGGTGGAGCTGCTGCTCCACCGGGCACGTAGCCCGTCCGGCTCGACCTGCGGTTGCTCGGCGCCGTCGGTGCGCAGCGGCTCCGGCAGCCACGCCGTGGCCCGGTCGGGGTCCGTGGCGGTGCTGAAGACCACCTCGGGCGGGGCGGACATGCCCCGTTCGACACGTGTCGTCATCAGGCGTCCCGCAGCCGGCTCGGGTCGACCTCGCGGCCGGGGTGACGCGCCAGGTACTCCGTCTCCAGTTCGGCGGTACGCCGCAGATGGGTGGCGAGCGCGGAGTCCGCCGCGTGCCGCAGGGTGTCCAGTCGGGTGCGGTGCAGACTGTGCATCTCGCGGATCAGGTCCTCGTCACCCAGTTCGGCGGGATCGACCCCGAGCAGCTCGGCGTCGGGGCCCGCGTCGGTGGCGGCCATGTCGTGCAGGTGGTCGCCGTCCCACTCCGGAAGCCGCTGCTCCGGGCTGGCGTCGGCCGCGGCGCGCGGCGGGAACCCGTCCTGTCGTACCGATCCGGTCATCGTCGCCCCCCTGATCTCGTTTGGGCTGGCATCTAGACGGATGCCCACACCGGAGGGCACCAAACCACCCACCCCGGCGCGGGACTACGACGTCGCGTCGGAGACGCCGGGTCGGCCCGGTACCCTCGGTGCCATGAAGCGGCTCTGGACACCGGCGTGGATTCTCCGCCACGTGGCCATGGTCGTGCTGGTCGTCGGGTTCTGCGCGCTGGGCTGGTGGCAGATCAGCCGGGCCGCCGCCGGTAACACGCTGAGCTGGGCGTACGCGGTGGAGTGGCCGATCTTCGCAGCCTTCGTGGTCTTCGTGTGGTGGCGGGAGGTCCGGCACACCCTGCGCGGGGAACCGGCCCCGGACGACCCACCCGCGGGGACGCCCCCGTCGGACCGGCCGGTGGTCCCGCTGGCGACGATCCCGGGTACCGGCGCGGCGGCAGCCGCCGCGCCGCCGTCCGGGACGCCCGGCACCCCGGTGGTACGCCGCCCGGTGCGGGTCGTACGGGCGACCGTCCCGGCCGGTGACGGTGAGGACGCCGACCTGACCGAGTACAACCGCTACCTGACATGGTTGAACGCCAACCCGGGCGCGCGACCCGGTGACTACCCCGGCTGAGCCGGGGCGGAAGGACAGAAGACCGTGGGCGCAGCCCTTACCCGGTACCGCGTGATCGCCTGGATCGTGGGCGTGGTGCTGATCCTGCTCGTGGTGATCGGAATGCCGCTGAAGTACGGCTTCGACGACCCGATCGTGGTCGAGACGATCGGTCCGGCGCACGGCTTCCTCTACATGGTCTACCTGGCCGCCGCGTTCGACCTGGCCCGTCGGGCGGACTGGTCGCTGAAGCGGATGGCGCTGGTGATGCTCGCCGGCACCGTGCCGTTCGTCTCCTTCTACGCCGAGCGGCGGGTCAGCCGCTGGGTGACCGCCGCCCCGCGCACCCCGCAGCCGGCCGACCTCCCCCTCGCGCGGTAGCACCCTCCTTGCGCGGTAGCAGGGGTCGGCGGACGGCTCCGGCCGGTACGTGGGTGTGCCGCCCCTGCCGTGGCGCGGGGAACCGGTTAGGTTGGGACGCCGGCCGGGGTGATCGTCCACGGACGGACCCCGGGCCGACACCGCCGGACGTCCGGCGGCCCGTCCCGGGAGAGGAGTCCGCCACTCGTGTCGTCGTCGCTTCGGATCCTGCTGCGCTCACTGGTGATCGGTGGTTTGATCGCCGTCCTGCTCGCCCCGGCCTCGGTGGTGCGGGCGGAGCCGACACCGGCCGAGTTGACCCGACGGATCGACCGCGTCTCGACCGAGCTGGAACGGGTGGTCGAGTCCTGGAACAAGCTCAACGAGGACATCAAGGCCAACCGGGCGGCGGTGGCGAAGCTGACAGCCCGGATCGGGCCGTTGGAGCGGCAGGTGGCACAGGGCCGCTCCGACGTGGACCGGTACGCGGTGACCGCGTACAAGACCGGCGGGCTGGGCACCGCCGAGGTGCTGCTGCGCACCGGTGACCGGTCCGCCCTGCTCACCCGGCTGGGCACCCTCGACCAGGTCACCCGACGCCGGGAGCAGCAGGTCGCCGGCCTCGGCGCGGACCGCCGCAAGCTGGTCGACGCCAGGACGAAGCTGGAGGCCACCCTGGCCCGGCAGGCCGCCCAGTCGCGGGAGCTGGCCGCCGGGAAGAAGCGGATCGAGCGTGACCTGAGCCGCCTCTACGAGCTACGCCGGCAGGCGTACGGGGCGGCCACGGAGAAGCCCACCCGCCCGGCCACCCGTCCGAAGTCGCCGGCCGTCTCCGGCCGGGCCGGCACCGCCGTCCGCTACGCCTACGGCGCGCTCGGCAAGCCGTACCGGTGGGGTGCCGAGGGCCCGGACGGGTACGACTGTTCCGGGCTGACCCTGGCCGCGTGGCGGGCGGCCGGGAAGTCGCTGCCGCACAACGCGGCGATGCAGTGGAAAGCCACCGCTCGGGTCGGCCGCGCCGACCTGCGCCCCGGTGACCTCGTCTTCTACCGAGCGCTCGGGCACGTGGCGCTCTACGTCGGGGGCGGGAAGGTGATCCACGCCCCGACCTTCGGCCGCAACGTCGAGATCCGGGACGTCGACCTGATGTCCCCGTACGGATACGGCCGGGTGCGCTGAGCGTCCCGCCCCGGTACGCCGTACGGCCGGCGTCCGCCTTCCGGACGCCGGCCGTACGCCGTCGTTGCGTTGCCCGCCGCTCGGGCGGTCGGGGGTCAGGCCGCCCGCAGCCCCTCCGCCCGGGCCAGCTCACGCAGCCGGCCGAGCGCCTGGATCTCCAGCTGCCGGATCCGCTCCCGGGAGAGCGAGAAGCGCGACGCGACCTCGGTGAGTGAGTGCTCCCGCCCGTCCTCCAGGCCGTACCGGGCCCGCATGATGCCGGCGGACCGGTCGTCGAGGTGGTTGAGCAGGCCCTCGATGCGCTGCCGCTCCAGGCCGGTGAGGACGATCTCCTCCGGCGAGGGGGCGTCGCTGTCGGCCACCAGGTCACCCAGGTTGGTGTCGCCGTCGTCGCCGACCGGGGTGTCCAACGAGACGGTGTCCTGCGACCAACGGATCAGCTCGTTGACCCGCTCGACGGTGACGCCGAGCGCGTTCGCGACCTGCTCCGGCTCCGGGTCGCCACCCAGCTCACGGGTGAGCTGACGGGCCACGTTGCGCATCCGGTTGACGTCCTCGACCAGGTGCACCGGCAGCCGTACGGTGCGCTCCTGCTGGGCGATCGCCCGGCTGATCGCCTGACGGATCCACCAGGTCGCGTAGGTCGAGAACTTGTAGCCCCGCTCGTAGTCGAACTTCTCGACCGCGCGGACCAGACCGGTGTTGCCCTCCTGGATCAGGTCCAGCATGGGCATCCCGGAGCGGACGTAGCGGCGGGCGATCGACACGACCAGCCGCAGGTTCGCCCGGATGAACAGGTCCTTGGCCCGCTCTCCCTCGACGACCAGCCGCTCCAGCTCGTCCCGGTCGACGCCCTCGGGGACCAGGTCCTCGCCGAGCAGGTGCTCGGCGTAGAGGCCCGCCTCGATCGCCTTGGAGAGTTCGACCTCCCGGGCGGCGTCCAGCAGCGGCGTCCGGGAGATCTCGTGAAGGTAGACACCGACCAGGTCGCGCTCCTCGGCAACCTCGTCGGTTCGCATGCCGATGTTCTTGTCCACGTTGCCCACGGTCCCCTCGCTCGCGCCGGTTGCCCGGTTCCTTGCCATCCCCACGTCCATCAGCCCTCCCCCGTAATCTCCGCTGTGCCCACCGGTGCTGACACCTACACAACAGATGGGACGCGTCGGGGATTCCATGTCATGAGTCGAAACTGTCACGAATGCCTGAGTGCTAGCTGAAAGCACGGTTGGCGTTTGCTGTCAGCACCCCCGCCGGATGGTCGTCGGCGGGCACGGTGCGGGGCGGCGCGGCGGTCGGGCGCTCCCCTGTCATGGCACCATCGGGTACCCGTCCCGCACAGCGACGCACGTCACCGCCGAGCTGCGATTCCGGTCACTGTGACAGACGCACGGGCGGAGCGGTCGGTTCATCCACACCCGGATGAATACCCCGGCCCCGGGTGAAGTATCCGCCCGCCCCGTCCTGGGGCGGGCGGCCTCAGGTGGCGAGCAGGGCGACCGCGCCGCGTACCTGGTCGCCCGAGCGGGCGAGCGCGGCCCGCGCCTTCGTCACGTCGGCACCGGAGACCAGGGAGACCAGGGCGGTCTTCAGGTCGCCGTCGGCCGCGTTCAGCGCCTGCTGGCAGAGTTCCTCGCTGCACCCGGTCGCCTCGACCAGGATCGTGATCATCCGGCCCCGGAGCTTGGCGTTGGTGGCCACCACGTCGATCATGAGGTTCGAGTAGACCCGGCCGAGACGGACCATGACGGCGGTGGAGAAGGCGTTGAGCACCAGCTTCTGCGCCGTGCCCGCCTTCATCCGGGTCGAGCCGGTCACCACCTCGGGGCCGGTGTCGACCCCGATGAAGACGTCCACGTCCCGGGCGGCGTCGGCATCCGGATTGGCGCAGAGCAGCACCGTCGCGGCCTGCCGGGCCCGGGACGCGGCCAACGCCCCGAGAACGTACGGCGTGCGTCCGCTGGCGGCCAGGCCGACCACGACGTCACCGGCGGCCACGCACTCGGTCGCCTCGGCGGACCCGAGCCGGTGGTTGTCCTCGGCGTCCTCGACCGCCTGCCACATCGCGTCCTGCCCGCCGGCGAGGTGGGCGCAGAACCAGTGCCGCGGGGAGTTGAAGGTGGGGATGAGCTCGACCGCGTCGAGGACGCCGAGTCGACCGGAGGTGCCCGCACCGAAGTAGTGCACCCGCCGTCCCGTCCGCAGCGCCGTCACGGCGAGGTCGACGGCAGCGGCGATCTCGTCGAGCACCCCGGCCACGGCCGCCGGCACCCGCCGGTCCGCCTCGTTGATGACCGTGAGCATGTCCCGGGTGGACATCAGGTCGAGGTCGGCGCTGAGCGGATTACGCCGTTCGGTCGGCGCACCCACCCGGACCACCGGACGGACCTCGGACGGCACCTGGTCGGTGGTCATGCCTTCCTCCGGGTGGAGCCGACCCGGTGGGACTTGACGGCGTCGGCGGTGACCTCCAGGGCCTTCCGGGCCCGGGCACGGTTGCGGGCGGCGACCCCGACGAAGAGGCAGTCGACCACGGTGAGCTGGGCGAGGCGGCTGGCCATCGCCCCGGAGCGGTACGTCGTCTCACGGGCCGCCGTGGTGAGGACGAAGTCCGCGTCCTCGGTGATCGGCGACCGGGGGTAGTTGGTCAGGGCGACGGTGAGGGCACCCTGGGCGCGCGCCTGTTCCAGCACCTCGATCACGTCGGAGGTCGTCCCGGTGTGGGAGATGCCCACCGCCACGTCACCCCGGCCGAGCAGGGCGGCCGAGGTGAGCGCGGTGTGCACGTCGGGGAAGTAGAAGGCGGTGCGACCGATCCGGTGCAGCTTCTGCTGGAAGTCCGAGGCGACGAATCCGCTGGCCCCGGCACCGTAGATGTCGATCCGGCCGGCGTGGGAGATCGCCTCCACCACCTGCTCGCACACGGCCGGGTCGAGTTGCTCGGCCGTCTCCTCGACGGCGCGGGCGTCGTTGAACGCGATGGTGGCGATGATCTGGGCGAGGTCGGCTCCGGGCGGGATGTCACCCCCGACGACCCGTGCGTCCAGTGGCTCGACCCGGCGTGCCGCCTCGGCGGCGAGTCGGATCCGCAGCTGCGGGTAACCGTTCATGCCGACCGAGCGGCAGAACCGGATCACCGTCGCCTCCGACGTCTCGGCGGCGGTGGCGAGGTCGGTGATGGTCCGGCGCGCGGCGTCGGCCGGGTCGGCGACGACCAGGCGGGCGACCCGCTGCTCGGCCGGCGAGAGCGAGGGCAGCAGGCCGCTGATGTGGACGATCAGGCCACCGGGCTCGTGGCTCTGGCCCACGGAACCGCCCGGCCCGCTTCTCGCTGAGCCACCAGGCTCGTTCCTCGCGGAAATCTTCGGACTCTTCGCCACGGATGAAACTTACTTTCATCAGGCGTAGGCGTCAACCACGATCCGGCTTATCGGGAAAACTCGTTCCGAGTGGTCACCGCCGACCGCCAGCGTGCCATTCCCGCAGAACGGCCGCCTCGTCCGCCGGGTCGAGTCCACCCTGCCGGACGGCCCCGGGCTCGGCGTCCATCCAGGCCAGGGTCCTCCGGGCACTCTCCGCCACCGGACGGGTGACCAGTCCGGCCGCGAGTGCGGGACGGGCGTCCCGGGCGA
This sequence comes from Micromonospora sagamiensis, assembly GCF_014680085.1. Lineage (NCBI taxonomy): Bacteria > Bacillati > Actinomycetota > Actinomycetes > Micromonosporales > Micromonosporaceae > Micromonospora > Micromonospora sagamiensis. The sequence goes on from NZ_AP023438.1 coordinate 1,545,961, forward strand.
GGAAGCCGACCCACTCCGTGCCGGGCACCCACAACGGGAGCGACCGCTCCCCCGACCAGGGACGGATGTCCCGGGCCTGGAGGAAGTCGGCATCCACCCAGGTCAACTGCGGCTCGGGCGAGCCGACACCGGCCGCGATCCCGCGCAGCACCTCCGCCCGGGGCACCGCCGCGCCGATGCCGTCGTACGTTCCGGTCAGCCCGGACCCGGCCCCGTGCAGGAGCCAGGCGGCCAGGTCGTCGACGTCGACGTACTGCACCGGGTCGTCCGGTGCGCCGGGGGCGAGCACCTCGCCGCCCGCGGTGAGCCGCCGCACCCAGTACGGGAACCGGTCGCTCGGGTCCTCCGGCCCGATGATCAGGCCGGCCCGGCAGACGAAGAGCCGCTCCACCGCCTCGGCGTACGCCCGCTCGATGCTGACCTTGCATTCGCCGTACCACTGGTGGTCCGGGCCGGGGCCGGTCACGCCGGCTGGGGCGGGTGGCAGCAGCGGGGTGTCCGCGACGCCTCCGCCCGGGGTCGCGAAGCCGGCGTAGACGGAGATGCTGGAGACGAAGGACCAGTGGTCGACCCGGTCGGCGAGCGCGGCGAGGGTGTGGTGGGCCTGGTCCAGCCAGCGGGTCACGTCGATCGCCGCGTCGAACCGCTCGCCGTCGAGCGGAGCGAGCCCGGCGGGGTCGGACCGGTCCGCCGCCACGAAGCGCGCGCCCGGTACCGGCGCACCGGAGGTGCCCCGGGCGACGCAGGTGACGTCGTGCCCCTGCGCGAGGGCGAGCCGTGCCACCGCCCGGCCGAGGAACTGGGTACCACCGAGGATGAGGAGTCGCATGGCGACGATGCTGCGCCCGGGTGGACCGGACCGCCAGGCCGGTTAGCCCTGGGCAGAAGGGTTACGCCCTGGGCGCAACCCCGGCCCGCGCGCCCTCGCGGGGCCGGCGCCGCCGCCTGCGGGGCCGAACGCCACGCCCGTGTCCCCACCGACGGCGCGGGCGGCCACCGACGCCGGCCGTGCGGAACCGCTAGCGTGTCCGCATGGTGGAGCGGAGCGTACTGGTCACGGGTGGCACGGGCGGGCTGGGTGGCGCGGTGACCGCCGCCTTCGCGGCAGCGGGCTGGCGGGTGGTGGTGGCCGACCTGCGTCCGGCCGAGGACGACGGGTCGCTCGCCGTCGCCGCCGACCTCACCGACCCGGCCGGAGCGGCCCGCGCGGTGGAGGTGGCCGCGGGCGAGCCGGCGGCCCCGCTGCGCGCGGTGGTCAACCTCGTCGGTGGGTACGCCAGCGGCGGGCTGGTGCACGAGACGCCGATCGAGGAGTTCGACCGGATGCTCACCCTGAACCTGCGCCCGACGTACCTGGTCACCCGGGCGGCGCTGCCCCGGCTGACGGCGGCCGGGGGCGGCGCGGTGGTCTGCGTGTCGGCACGGGCCGCGCTCGCGCCCTTCCCCGGGGTGGCCGGCTACGTGACCGCCAAGGCGGCGGTGCTGGCGTTCGCCAACGCGGTCGCGGTGGAGTACCGCGCGAGCGGGGTGCGCTGCAACACCGTCCTGCCGAGCGTGATCGACACTCCGGCAAACCGGGCCGCCCAGCCCGACGCCGACCACAGCCGGTGGGTCGCCCCGGCGGAGATCGCCCCGGTGGTGCGCTTCCTGGCCAGCGACGAGTCCGCGCCGACCAGCGGCGCGGCCGTCCCGGTGCACGGCCGCGCCTGACCGCTCCGCCGGGCGGTCAGGCGACGGACACCCGCGGGCCCGGTCACGGGTGGGCGGGGGCCGCCAGCGGGGTGAGCAGGGGCGTCCGGGTCACCGGCGACCCGGTCGCCGGGAGCCAGGCCGCCAGGTGGTCGCGGATCTGCCGGGTCACCTCGTCCGGGGTCCGGTTGGCGTCGATCACCACGAACGTCGGGAACTCCGGCAGTGACCGGTACGCCGCGTCGGCCGCCCGGAGGTAGTCGATCGGTTCGTGGTCGGTGCCGCGCCGTTCGATCCGCAGGTACGCCTCCCTTGGATCGACCGTGAGCAGGAAGGTGACCTGCGGCGACGGAAAGAGGCGGTAGGCCAGTCGGGCCAGCCGCTCGCCGCGCCGGCCGTCGTGGGCGCGGATGCTGGCGTACTGGCAGACGGCGTACCGGTCCATCACCGCCGTCCGGCCGGTGAGCAGGGTGCCGAGCAGCGCCCGCGCGATGGCGAGCCACCGCAGCACCGACTCGACGGCGAGCATGCCACGGTTGCCGAGCAGTCCCTGGGCGTCCCGACGACCGAGCCGCTGGGCGAGCCGGCCGAGCCAGGCGCGTCCGCCCGCGTTGCGGTGGTAGGTGGCCGGCAGCCCGGCCACGGTGAGGGCGTCGGCGAGCCGGTGCGCCTGGGTCGTCTTGCCCGAGCCGTCGATGCCGATCAGAGCGACGGCGCGCAGCCGGGCCCTGCCGCGCCGCGCCCGCAGTGATCTGGCCACCCTCCCGAGGATATCCGATCGGCGCTTCATAAGTAGACAGACTACTGTCAGAGCATGACGATACGGACTTAGATCGCATTTTGTGCAGGCTCCGCCCCGGTGACAGGTGTGGCCGATCGGAATGCCGGGTACGCAACTTCACTGCGAGCACCTGTTCCGCCCACCGACCAGGGAGACTTCGATGGCACAAAACGGGGACGCCAGTCTGTTGCACACCCTCAAGCGGGTCGCCGCTGTGCTGAAGCAGTCCGACATCCCCTTCGCCCTGGGCGGCAGCTTCGCCGTCTACGCGCACGGCGGACACTCCAGCGAACACGACGTGGACTTCCTGATCCGTCACCAGGACGTCGAGCCGGCCCTCGAGGCCCTGGTGGCCGACGGCTTCACCGCCGAGCGCCCACCGGAGGACTGGCTGGTCAAGGTCTACGACGACGGGCGGATGGTGGACCTGATCCACCGGCCGATCGAGACCCCGGTGACCGAGGAGACCTTCGCCGACACCGTGGTGCGGCCGGTGGACGCGATCCACATGCCGGTGCTCTCAGCCACCCAGCTCATGGTGCACAAGCTGCTCAGCTTCTCCCAGCACTACTGCGACTTCGCCCGTGGTCTCCCCCTGGCCCGTTCGCTGCGGGAGCAGATCGACTGGGAACGGGTACGGAAGGAGACCCAGCACTCCCCGTACGCCGAGGCGTTCCTGGTGCTGCTGGACCGACTCGACGTGGTGCCGTACTCCGGCGCCCCGGAAGGAAGGGAGCAACCGTGACCGACCATCTCAGCGCCGCCACCGGACCGCCCGACGAGTACGTGGAGGCCGAGATCCAGCGGCTGCTGACCGAGGACCCCGCCGTCGCCGAACAGGGCATCACCGTGGTCCGGCGGGAGCACGGGCTGGTGCTCTACGGCGAGGTCGAGAGTCCGCACCGGCGGGAGGAGATCATGCGTCGGGTGAGCGACCGCTTCCCCGACGTCCCGGTCACCAGCGACATCGGGGTCACCCGCGCCCAGGCCCCGACGGAAGTCGAGGAACTGCCGTGAGGGGGACCGCATCATGATCCGGATCGCCGCCGTCGGCGACGTTCACCTCGACGAGGACGTGGTGGGCCGCTTCCGGCCGGCCCTTGAGGAACTGCCCGAACACGCCGACGCGCTGCTGCTCGCCGGCGACCTGACCCGGCACGGCACGGAGAACGAGGCGCGCTGCGTGGCCGAGGAGTTCGGCGGGCTCGGCATACCGGTGATCACCGTGCTCGGCAACCACGACCACCAGTGCGACCAGGTGCCGCAGGTGGTGAAGGTCCTGGAGGACGCGGGCATCACCGTGCTGGAGGGCGACGGCGTGGTGCTGGACTGTGGCGGGCGTCGGCTCGGGGTGGCCGGCGTGAAGGGCTTCGGCGGCGGATTCGCCGGACGCTGCGCCAGCGACTTCGGCGAGCCGGAGATGAAGGCGTTCGTCCGGACCACCACCGACAGCGCCGACCGGCTGGGCGCGGCGCTGCGCGGCCTGGACTGTGACGTCCTCGTGGCGCTGACGCACTACGCCCCGGTGCCGGACACCCTCGCCGGCGAACCCCTGGAGATCTACCCGTTCCTCGGCTCGTACCAGCTCGGTCAGGCGATCGACTCGGCACCCACCGCGCTGGCCCTGCACGGGCACGCGCACGCCGGCAGCGAGCGCGGCACCACGCCCGGCGGGGTCCGGGTCCGGAACGTCGCGCACCCCGTGATCAAACAGGCCTACAGCATCTTCCACCTGGGCAACCACACCGACTGAGCACAGGTTTCCCGAATCCGGCCGTCGGGTACTCAGCAACCATGGAGCTGATTCTCTGGATTCTCGCAGTCGTACTGGTGGTCGCCGGCATCATGGCGCTGTTCCGCCGGCAGATCCTGTGGGGCGTCGTCCTCATCGTAGTGGGCCTGCTGGTCGGCCCGGGCGGGGTCAGCCTCTTCAGTTGACGTCCGTCTTCCGTATCCCGTGGACCCGCCGGGGTCGTCGTACCGGAATCTCCGTCCTCCCGACAGGAGCCCCGGTACGACGGCCCCGGCGCTTCGTGTCGGCGGTCCTTCGGGTTTGCCGGACGCCCGGCGCGGGGACCTCTCCGGTCATGACGACGACGCACAGCGCGGGGCGGACGCACGGAGCGCGGAGCTGGTGGGCTCTTGTCGGTTTCGCCGCCGCCGTGGTCGTCGCCGCGGGGATCGGCGTGCTGGGTGTGTCGGACACGTCCGGCGAGTACGCGAACCTGCGCCAGCCCGCCTGGGCACCCCCGTCGTGGCTGTTCGGCCCGGTCTGGTCCCTGCTCTACGCCATGATCGCCGTCGCCGGTTGGCTGGTGTGGCGGCGGGTCGGTTTCGGCCCCGCGCTCGCGGCCTGGACGGCGCAACTGGTGCTCAACGCGGCCTGGACCCCGATCTTCTTCGGCGCGGGCCGCTACGGGCTGGCCTTCGCCGACATCGTCGCGCTCTGGCTGCTGACCGGCCTCACGGTCGTCCTCTTCCGGCGGGTGTCCCGCCCGGCCACCCTGCTGATGCTCCCCTACTGGGCCTGGGTCACCTTCGCCGCGTGCCTGAACGGCGCCATCTGGCAGCTGAACTGAGCTGAACCGCGCGGCGCGGGGTGGTGGGTAGGTGGGTGGGTGGGTGGGTAGGTAGGTGGGTGGGTGGGTAGGTAGGTGGGTGGGTAGGTAGGTAGCAGGGGTCCCCTGTTACCGCTTTTTGCGTTGCAGGGGTCCCCTGCTACCACCAAACCTCACACCCGCCGGGCGTGGTCAGCAGCGCGGCACGTTCGGGATGAAGCCGTCGTAGCCGGTGTGGACGTAGGCGTCGGCGATGTACCGGCCGGAGCCGATCCGGTCCCAGATGCTGCTGGTGCCGTAGGTGCCGGTGACGCTGGTGCCGGTGGTCTGGCAGTAGATCGTGACGCGGGTGCCGTCGGCGACGGTGCCCACGGCGGTGTAGCCCGTACCGGGGCCGGAGCGGACGGTCAGCGCGGTGCCGCTGGTGTTCACGGTGCCGGAGCCGGCGCCGCTGGAGCAGCCGTTGTCGCTGGTGTAGGTCTTGGTGCCCCAGTACAGCGCGAGCGCACCGTTGAACCGGATCTGGATGTCGTTGCCGTTGAGGCGCTGCTCGTAGTGCAGGTGCGGGCCGGTCGACCCGCCGGTGCTGCCGACGTAGCCGATCACCCGTCCGTAGCCCACGCTCTGTCCCACGGAGACGTTGAAGCCGTTGAGGTGGGCGTAGTAGGTGGTGTACCCGTTGCCGTGGTTGATCCGCACGTACTTGCCGTAGCTGGTGCCGCCGAGGTCGGTCACCCGGTCCACTGTGCCGGGGGCGCTGGCCACCACCGGGTCGCCGAGGTCGTCGGTGCGGTTGAAGTCGATCGAGTACGCCGGGCTGTGGTTGGTGCGGGTCTGACCTGACCATGCCTGTCCGCACTTGAAGGGCACCTTGAAGGTGGGAGCGGCCATGGCCGGGGCGGCCGGAACCACGACCGACGCGGCCAGCAGGCCGGCCGCCGCCGCAAGAGTGAGCAAGCGCTTACGCATCCGGATTCTCCTATGTCGAAAGCTTTCCATTGCTGGATGACAGGGTGGCAGAAAACTCCAGCCGTCGAAAGGGATCGATCAAAGGTTCTTCCGCTGGTAGGGGGCGCGGCACGGATAGGTCTCGGGGTTTCCAGATTGTTACTTGCTCGTGTCCGGCAGGGGCTAGACCGACGCGGATGCAAGCGCTTACATGTGAGGACGCCCAATCGGATCGGCGAGGTCACCCGACGACCGCGCCGCCTAGTGAAGGAGGACGGCATGGCGGTCTCTGCCAGACCACGCCAGGCCATCGCGATCATCGGTGCGCTCGGACTGGCGCTCGCCGCCACCGCCTGCGGCAGCGACGACGACAGCAGCGGCAACAACGCCAACTCGGCGGAGTGCTCGGCATACGAGAAGTACAAGGGCAACGACGGCAAGAAGGTCTCGATCTACGCGTCGATCCGTGACGCCGAGGCCGACCTGCTCGAGCAGTCCTGGAAGCAGTTCGTGGACTGCACCGGCATCGAGATCGACTACGAGGGCAGCGGCGAGTTCGAGGCGCAGCTCCAGGTGCGCGTCGACGGCGGCAACGCCCCCGACATCGCCTTCGTCCCGCAGCCCGGCCTGCTGGCCCGGTTCGCCCAGGCGGGCAAGCTCAAGGCCGCCTCGGCCGACACCAAGGCGATGGCCGAGCAGAACTACTCGGCCGACTGGCTGAAGTACAGCACCGTCGACGGCAAGTTCTACGGCGCCCCGCTCGGCTCGAACGTCAAGTCGTTCGTCTGGTACTCCCCCAAGACCTTCAAGGAGAAGGGCTGGGAGGTTCCGCAGACCTGGGACCAGCTCATCTCGCTGAGCGACAAGATCGCGGCGGACGGCACCAAGCCGTGGTGCGTCGGCATCGAGTCCGGTGACGCGACCGGCTGGCCGGCCACCGACTGGATCGAAGACCTCATGCTGCGTACGCAGACCCCCGAGGTCTACGACCAGTGGACCACCCACGGCATCCCGTTCAACGACCCGAAGGTCGCCGAGGCGCTCAACCGCGCCGGCACCATCCTGAAGAACGAGAAGTACGTCAACGGCGGCTTCGGCGGCGTGAAGAGCATCGCCACCACCTCCTTCCAGGAGGCCGGCACGCCGATCCTGCAGAACAAGTGCGCCCTGCACCGCCAGGCGTCCTTCTACGCCAACCAGTGGCCGGAGGGCACCAAGGTGGCCGAGGACGGCGACGTCTTCGCGTTCTACTTCCCGGCCATCGACGAGTCCAAGGGCAAGCCGGTCCTCGGCGGTGGCGAGTTCACGGTCGCCTTCGCCGACCGCCCGGAGGTCCAGGCGGTGCAGACGTACCTCGCCTCCGGTGAGTACGCCAACGCCCGCGCCAAGCTCGGCAACTGGGTCTCGGCGAACAACAAGCTCGACACGGCCAACGTGGCCAACCCGATCGACAAGCTCTCCGTCCAGATTCTCCAGGACAAGGGGACGGTCTTCCGGTTCGACGGCTCCGACCTGATGCCCGGCGCCGTCGGTGCGGGCACCTTCTGGAAGGGCATGATCGACTGGATCAACGGCAAGGACACCGCCACGGTGCTCTCCACCATCGAGAGCAGCTGGCCCAAGTAAGTCGCCCGGGGGTCCGGTCCGCCCAGTGCGGGCCGGACCCCTGGCGCCGGGCCGCGATTCCCTGGGAGTGCGGATGAACTTCGACTTCGCCGACGAGTCACCGAAGCTCGTCATGTTGCTGTACGGCCTGGTGGCCTTCGTCGTGGTGGTGGGCGGTCTGCTCCTGCTGCTGGACGCGGTGCCGGCCTGGTTCGCCCGTCGTCGGGAGGCCCAGCTGGTCGCCGCGGCGGCCAACGGCGCGCCGCTGTCCCGGCGACGCGCCAAACCGCGGGAGGGCGTCTTCGCGCTCTTCTTCCTGATGCCCGCCGTGCTGCTGCTCGTCATCGGGCTGGTCGTGCCGGCGGTTCGCACCACGGTCCTGTCGTTCATGGACGGCGGCAGCGACAAGTGGGTGGGGCTGCGCAACTACGGGTGGCTCTTCACCCAGGACGACATCCTGCGCGTGATCATCAACACCATGGTCTGGGTGCTCCTGGTGCCGCTGGTCGCGACCATCATCGGCCTGCTCTACGCGGTCATGGTCGACAAGGCGCGGCTGGAGGCGCTCGCCAAGTCGCTGATCTTCATGCCGATGGCGATCTCCTTCGTCGGCGCCAGCATCATCTGGAAGTTCGTCTACGCCTACCGGGGCGAGGAGCAGGATCAGATCGGCCTGCTCAACCACATCGTGGTGAGCCTGGGCGGCGAACCGAAGCAGTGGCTGCTCGAATCGCCGCTGAACACGCTCCTGCTGATCGTGATCATGGTGTGGATCCAGGCCGGCTTCGCGATGGTCGTGCTCTCCGCGGCGATCAAGGCCATCCCCGCCGAGATCGTCGAGGCGGCCCGACTGGACGGCGTCAACCCGTGGCAGATGTTCTGGCAGGTGACCCTGCCCAGCATCCGGCCGGCGCTGATCGTGGTCGTGGTGACCATCTCGATCGCCACGCTGAAGGTCTTCGACATCGTCCGGACCAGCACCAACGGCAACTACGACACCAGCGTGGTCGCCAACGAGATGTACAACCAGGCGTTCCGGTACGGCCAGAACGGGCAGGGCGCCGCGCTGGCGGTCTTCCTCTTCGTCCTGGTGATCCCGATCGTGATCTACCAGATCCGCAACTTGCGGCAGCAGCGGGAGGGCTGAGATGACCACCACCACTCCCCCGGTCGCCGCCGGCACGCAGGCCGGTGCCCGGTCGACGACCGCCGCCGCACGGGTACGCAAGCGGCTGAGCAGCCGGACCGCGACGCTGGTCTCGATCGTCATCGCGGTGGTCTGGACCATCCCCACCTTCGGGCTGTTCATCTCGTCCCTCCGTCCGGAGGACGAGATCAAGAGCACCGGCTGGTGGACGTTCTTCACCGACCCGCAGGTCACCCTGGAGAACTACCAGCAGGTCCTCTTCGGGCGGTCGTCCTCCTCCGGCCAGTTGGCGAGCTACTTCATCAACTCGCTGGTGATCACGCTGCCCTCGGTGCTCTTCCCGCTGGCCTTCGCGGCGCTCGCCGCGTACGCCCTGGCCTGGATCAACTTCCGGGGTCGGGACTGGGTCTACATCGCCATCTTCGCGTTGCAGATCGTGCCGCTCCAGATGGCCCTGGTGCCGCTGCTGAGCTTCTTCTCCAACGGGGTCAGCCTCGGCGGCGTCACGCTGATGCCGGCGTGGGACCTCGCCGACGAGCAGAAGTTCGTGCAGGTCTGGTTCGCGCACACCTGCTTCGCGCTGCCGCTGGCGGTGTTCCTGCTGCACAACTTCATCTCGCAGCTGCCGAAGGACCTGATGGAGGCGGCGCGGGTCGACGGTGCGACCCACCCCAAGATCTTCCGCACCGTCGTACTGCCGCTGATCACCCCGGCGCTGGCGGCCTTCGGCATCTTCCAGTTCCTCTGGGTCTGGAACGACCTGCTCGTCGCGCTGATCTTCGCCGGTGGCGGCGACGAGACGGCGCCACTCACCGTCCGGCTGGCCGAGATGGCCGGCACCCGGGGCAACGAGTGGCAACGGCTCACCGCCGGCGCGTTCGTCTCGATCGTCGTACCGCTGATCGTGTTCCTGTCCCTGCAGCGCTACTTCGTGCGGGGCCTGCTCGCGGGTAGCGTCAAGGGCTGACCCCGACGTCGGCCGCCGTCCGTATCCAAAGGACGGCGGCCGACGTGGGCGGATCGGGGAAACCGTGACCAGGATTGATGACGTTGCCCGGCTCGCGGGGGTCTCCACGGCCACCGTCTCCCGGGCGCTGCGCGGGCTTCCCACGGTCTCGGCGGCGACCCGACGACGGGTGCTCGCCGCCGCGGAGCAACTCGACTACGCCGTCTCACCGAGCGCCTCCCGCCTGGCCGGGGGCCGCACCGGGACGGTCGCCGTGGTCGTCCCCCGGATCACCCGGTGGTTCTTCGGCACCGTGGTCGAGGCGGTCGAGGCGGTCCTCCACTCCGCCGGGTACGACCTGCTCCTCTACAACCTCGGGGGCCGGGCGCAGGCGCGACAACGGGTGCTGCGGACCGCCAACCTGCACAAGCGGGCCGACGCGGTCCTGCTGGTCGCCACCCCGCTGCGGTCCGCCGACCTGACCGCGCTCACCGAACTCGACCTGCCCGGCGTCATCGTCAGCTCCGGCACCGTCGTCCCCGGCTGGCCGTGCGTACGGATCGACGACGTGGCCGCCGCCGGGTCCGCCACGAGACACCTGCTCGACCTCGGCCACCGGCGGATCGCGCACCTCTCCGGCGATCCGGAGGACGAGTTGGCGTTCACCACCCACATCGACCGGCGGCGCGGCTACCAGGAGGCGCTGCGGTCGGCCGGGGTGCAGCCGGACCCGCGCCTGGACGTGGAGTCCCACTTCACCATCGACGGCGGCCACCAGGCCACGGTCGAGCTGCTGCGCCGGGGCGACGCGCCGACGGCGATCTTCGCCGCCTGCGACGAGATGGCGATGGGCGCGATCGCCGCGCTGCGCGAGGCCGGGCTGCGGGTACCGCAGGACGTCAGCGTGATCGGCGTCGACGACCACGACCTCTCCGTCGCGCTGGGACTCAGCACGGTGGCGCAGCCCGCCACCGAACAGGGCCGGCTCGCCGCCCGGATGGTGCTCGACCCGCTCGTCGGCACCGCCGGGACCAGTCCGCCCGCCTCGTCGGTGATTCTCCCCACTCGCCTGGTGGTGCGTGATTCCACCGCCCCTCCGAGGGCACACTGAACGGATCGACCGCCCCGGCCGGGCAGCGTGGCGACGGCCGGTGGGAACCGTCCGGCTCGAGACTCGGGAGAAGGCCCTGAACACCCACCACGAACCGCAGGAATCCCCCGGTGGCCCGGCTGCCGGCTGGTGGACCGAAGCCGTCATCTACCAGATCTACCCGCGTTCCTTCGCCGACTCCGACGGCGACGGCATCGGTGACCTGCCGGGCATCACCGCCCGGCTCGGGCACCTCGCCGACCTCGGGGTAGACGCGGTCTGGCTGTCCCCGTTCTACCCGTCGCCGCAGGCCGACGCCGGCTACGACGTGGCCGACTACCGGGACGTCGAGCCACTGTTCGGCACGCTCGCCGACGCGGACCGGCTGATCGCCGACGCGCACGCCCGGGGCATCAGGGTGATCGTCGACCTGGTCCCCAACCACACGTCGTCGGCGCACGCCTGGTTCCGGTCGGCGCTCGCCGCCGGGCCGGGCAGCCCGGAACGGCAGCGGTACGTCTTCCGCGACGGCCGCGGCCCGGACGGCACGGAACCGCCGAACGACTGGCAGAGCACCTTCGGCGGACCGGCCTGGACCCGGGTCGACGACGGGCAGTGGTACCTCCACCTGTTCGACACCGCCCAGCCCGACCTGAACTGGGACAACCCAGACGTCCGGGCGGAGTTCCTGGACGTGCTGCGGTTCTGGCTCGACCGGGGCGTCGACGGCTTCCGGGTCGACGTCGCGCACGGGCTGATCAAGCAGGCCGACCTGGCTGACTGGCAGGAGCCGCAGGAGATCCTCTCCTCCGGCCAGGAGGTCGACAAGCCCCGCCCGCCGATGTGGGACCAGGAGGGGGTGCACGACATCTACCGGGAGTGGCGTCGGCTGCTCGACGGCTACGACGGCGAGCGGATCCTGGTCGCCGAGGCGTGGGTGGAACCGGCCGAACGGCTGGCCCGCTACGTCCGCCCCGACGAGATGCACCAGGCGTTCAACTTCGAGTACCTGCTCGCCTCCTGGACCGCGCCGGCCCAGTACGCGGTGATCACCCGCTCGCTGGAGGCCACCGACGCGGTCGGCGCGCCGACCACCTGGGTGCTGTCCAACCACGACGTGGTCCGGCACGCCTCCCGGCTCGGCCTGCCGATCGGCACCCCGCGTCCCAACGGCATCGGGGTGGACGACCCGCAGCCGGACGCCGCGCTCGGCCTGCGCCGGGCCCGGGCGGCGACCCTGCTGATGCTCGCCCTGCCCGGCTCGGCCTACCTCTACCAGGGTGAGGAGCTGGGGCTGCCGGAGCACACCTCGCTCCCCGACGAGGTGCGCCAGGACCCGACCTGGAAGCGCAGTGGGCACACCGAGCGGGGCCGGGACGGCTGCCGGGTGCCGATCCCGTGGGAGGCCGACGCCCCGTCGTACGGCTTCGGACCGACCGACGCGAGCTGGCTGCCGCAGCCGCCCCTCTGGTCCGAGTACGCGTTGGACCGGCAGCGCGGGGTGCCCGGCTCGACGTACGAGCTGTACCGCACGGCGCTGCGACTGCGCCGGGAGCACGGGCTCGGCCGGGGCACGTTGCGCTGGCTCGCCGCCGGCGACGAGGTGCTGCACTTCGGCAACGGTGCGGTGGGCGTGCTGACCAACTTCGGCGCGGCGGCGGTGCCGCTGCCGGACGGCGCCGAGCCGCTGCACGCCAGCGGTCCCCTCGACGACGGCCTGGTGCCGACCGACGTCACCGTCTGGTACCGCGTCTGAGGTGGTAGGAGGGGTCCCCTGTTACCGCTTTTTGCCCTGCAGGGGGCCCCTGCTACCGCGCGACGGTTGCAGGGGGCCCCTCCTACCGCGCGACGGTTGCAGGGGGCCCCTGCTACCACCCGGGTCAGAGGCGTTCGGCGCGGGTGTGCAGGAGGGTGTGCACGTTGTCGATGTCCCGGGGTGAGGTCCGGGAGGCGAGCCAGTACATGATCCCGGTCGGGATGAAGAAGAGCTGGAACGCGGCCAGCCCGACGGCGAAGTTCAGCGGCGGCGGGAACGCTCCCCGCAGGGCGTGGATGGCCACCCCGACCAGCCCGTTCCCGGCCGCCCGGCCGATCCCGTTGACCAGGTTGCCGAGGCTGTAGACGGTGCCCCGGTGCTCCGGCGGGTTGACGTCGGCGATCAGCGCGAACCAGTTCGGTGAGTTCGCCGAGGTCAGCGCGAGCGCCAGCACGGCGGCGAGCAGGCTCAGCCCGACGGTCGGTTCGGTGAGGACACTGGCGAGCACCGCGCCGATCACCGCGCCGGCACCCGCGCCGTCCGGCACGTCGATCCGGAGCGGCACGAAGAAGAGCACCAGGTAGAACGGCACGGCGGCGAGGATGCCGATCGCGGCGACCAGGGCCCGGCCGCGCGGGGTACGCCGTTGCAGCGCGTCGCCGGCCAGCCCACCGACGATGGAGAAGACCCCACCGAGCTGGAACAGGGTGGCGAAGACGCTGCCCACCACGATCGCGGTGGCCGGCGAGTACCCCTGGTCCTCGGCCCGTTCGGTGAAGAGCACCGGCAGCCAGACCAGCGAACCGAAGGCGGCCTGGGCGGTGAGTCCCTGGAGGACCAGCCAGCGGTTGGTCCGCCGGTCCAGGATCCGGGGCAGGTCGGCGCGGCTGATCCGGTAGTCGTACTCGGCACCGTGGGCGAGCGCGCCGGCCAGTTCCGGTTCGCTCTGTCCACGCCGCACGTCGTAGGTGAACAGGTAGGCCGCCGTGGCGGCCAGGCCGACCAGGCTGAGCAGCAGGAACGGCCGTCGCCAGTCCGCCGCGCCGAGGATGCCGCCGACCAGGGTGCCGGCGAGCGTGCCGATGCCCTGGGAGAGACCCCAGAAACTCATCACCAGGCCCCGGCGGCGAGGCGAGATCAGGTCGGTGACCACCGAGAAGCCGACCGAGCCGACCGCACCGAGCCCGACCGCCGCGACCAGCTGCGCCGACAGGAAGACCGGGTAGCCGGGGGCGAACGCGCTGCCGGCCGTGCCGGCCGCCCAGAGCAGCGTGCCGGCCATGAGCAGCGGCTTGCGGTTGGTCCGGTCGCCGACGTACGCCCAGCCGACCGCGGCCACCGCGCTGACCAGGAAGCTCACTGCGGTGACCAGGCCGACCAGGCGCTGGGGCACGTCCAGCGAGTCGGCGATCGGGCCGTACAGCGGGGGAACCAGTCCGATGGCGACGTTGTCCAGCGAGGCGAGGAGCACGAAGACGACGACGCTGTAGAGCCGGTGTGCCCGCGTACCGCCGCTGGTGGTGGTCATGTCGGGCACTGAACCAGGGCCAGATAACGACCGGGTGACGACGCGCGGACGCCTCAGAGGTATCCGCCCGGATCGTGCCGGTCGGTCGGCGGGGTGGGGGCTCCGGCGCGCAACGCGTACAACTCGGCGAGGGTGGCCCCGCCCGACGGCACCGCCGTGATCGCGCCGGCCGGCATCCCGGTAGCACCGAGCCAGCCGGTCGCCTCCGGGTACGACAGCGGGCCCACCTCGATCCGGGCCAGGCACCGGCCGGGACGGGTGACCGCCGGATGCAGCCGGGACAGGTCCTCGTTGGTGGTGATCGCGACCAGCACGTCCCGCCCCTGGCCGAGCAGCCCGTCGGTGAGGTTGAGCAGCCGGGACAGGGCCTGGCCGGAGGTCTGCCGGGCCTCACCCCGGATCAGCTCGTCGCAGTCCTCGACGATCAGCAGTCGCCAGCGGGGGCCGCCGTCCGGTTCGTCCTCGTTGCCCACCGCCACCTCGGAGAGGTACCCGGCATCGGCGAAGAGGACGTCCGGGTCGAGGACGCAGTCGACCTGGCACCACTGCCGCCAGGCGTGCGCGAGGGCGCGCAGCGCGGTGGTCTTGCCGGTGCCGGGCGCGCCGTGCAGAAGCACCAGCCGACCGACCACGCTCTCCGGGGTGACGGCCATCAGCAGGTCGAACTCGCGCTGGGCGGTTGCGGTGTAGTTGCCCCGGATGGTGGCCCACTCGGGGGTGGCGATGGTACGTACGTCCCGCTGCGCGCCCCGGCGCGGGTTCTGGTGCCAGAACCCGATCCGGCCCACTCCGGCGTCGTCGGGGACGGTCGCCCCGGCCACGATCCGGTCCAGCGCGGCCTGGCCGATCTCGCCGCTGACGGCGGTGACGGTCACCTCCGCGCCGTAGCCCTTCCAGGCGACCACCCGGGCGGTCCAGCCGTCGCCGCCGAGCAGCTGGGAGCGTTGCCGGGCCTCGATGGCGGTGCGCAGCAGCCGCCCGTCGGCGGGGACGAGCTCCACGTCGGGACGGGCCCGGGGCAGTCGGACGGTGTGCGACCAGGGATGCCGGCCGGTGATGAAGTCGGCGAGTGCCAGCGCGTCGATGACGTCACACGGACTGTCGGTGTCGTCGTGGCGCAGGACGGACTGGAGCGCCGCGACAGGTTCCACCGTCGGCGGGGGCGCGGGCGGGTGGGTCAGGTCGAGCGGCGGGGTGGGGAGGTCGAGCGACGACATCTGTCGATAATCGCCACCCGGGCCTCCCCCGTACAGTCGATTACCCGTCAGCGAGGCGCGCGAGATGGTGTTCCCGCGCCTCGGCGTAGCGCTGGCGGATCTCCGGGACCGGGTCGGCGGCGTACTCCCCGGTCTCGCCGACCGACCACTGTGGGGCCGCCGCGCCCCCGAGGGCGACCCAGGCGGCCTGGCGCGCCGCGCCGTCGGCGACGTACTCGCCGGGTGGCGGCACGAGGACCGGGCAGCCGAAGACCTGCGGCGCGATCCGGCGGACGGCCGCCGACCGCGCGCCCCCGCCGACCAGGACGACCCGGTCGACCCGGGCGCCCTGGGCGAGCAGGGCGTCGAGCCCGTCGGCGAGCGCGCAGAGCATCCCTTCGACGGCGGCGCGGGCCAGGTGCGCGGGGGTGGAGGTGCGCAGGGTGAGCCCGTGCACCGCCCCGCTGGCGTCCGGCCGGTTCGGGGTCCGCTCCCCCTCCAGGTACGGCACCAGGACCAGCCCGTCCGCCCCGGGCGGGGCGGAGAGCGCCAGGTCGGTCAGTCCGGCCAGATCCACCCGGAGCAGCGCGGCGGCGGCGTCGAGCACCCGGGCGGCGTTGAGCGTGCAGACCAGGGGCAGGTAGCGGCCGGTGGCGTCGGCGAAGCCGGCGACGGTGCCGGTGGCGTCGGCGGCCGGGGTGTCGGCGACGCTGAACACGGTGCCGGAGGTGCCGATGGAGACGACCACGTCGCCGGGGCGGGCCCCGACGCCGAGCGCGGCGGCGGCGTTGTCTCCCGCACCGGGCCCGAGCAGCGCGCCCCCGGGCAGTGCGCCGAGGGTGCCGGCGGATTCGGCGGGACCGAGCACCACGGGCAGCTGCGGACGCCGGCCGAGGGCCTGTTCCAGCAGGTCGGGCCGGTACTGTCCGGTGGCCGGCGACCAGTAGCCGGTGCCGCTGGCGTCGCTGCGGTCGGTCCGCAGGGCGGCCGGGTCACCACTGCCACCGAGGCGCCAGGTGAGCCAGTCGTGCGGCAGGCAGACCGCCGCCACCCGGTCGGCGTGGGCCGGCTCGTGCCGGGCCAGCCAGCGCAGCTTGGCCACGGTCAGGCTGGCCACCGGCACGGTGCCGACCGCGTCGGCCCAGAACCGCCGGCCGGTCTCCCCCGGGCCCGCCTCGGCGACCAGGTCGGCGGCGGCCCCGGCCGAGCGGGTGTCGTTCCAGAGCAGCGCCGGCCGGACCACCCGGCCGGTGTCGTCCAGGCAGACCATGCCGTGCTGCTGCCCGGCGACCGAGACGGCGGCCACGTCGCCCAGCCCGCCGGCGGTGCCGATGGCCGCGGTGAGGGCCTGCCACCAGGCTTCCGGGTCGACCTCGGTGCCGTCCGGGTGCCCGGCGCGCGCCTGCCGGACCAGCGCGCCGGTCTCCGCGTCCCGGACGACGAGTTTGCAGGACTGCGTCGAGGAGTCGACGCCCGCGACGAGCGGCATCGGCGGCCTCCTCAGCGCGCGCCGAGCAGGTGCTCGACGGCGAGCTGGTTGAGCCGGACGAAGCCGAAGCCCTTCGCGGCCACCGCGTCGACGTCCAGGTCCTCGAAGGCGGAGCGGTCGGCGAGCAGGTCGGTGACGCTCTCGCCGGGGGCGAGGGTGGGCTCGGCCAATTCGGCGACCCGGCTGGCGGCGAGCGCCCCGGCCACCTCCGGGTCGGCCCGGAAGGCCGCCGCCCGCTCCTTGAGCAGCAGGTACGTCCGCATGTTCGCCTCCGCCGACGCCCACACCCCGGTGACGTCCTCGGTGCGGGAGGGCTTGTAGTCGAAGTGGCGGGGACCGTCGTAGCCGGGGGCACCGGTGACGCCGCCGTGTTCGAGGAGGTCGACCAGGGCGAAGGCGTTGAGCAGGTCGCCGTGGCCGAAGACGAGGTCCTGGTCGTACTTGACGCCGCGCTGGCCGTTGAGGTCGATGTGGAACAGCTTGCCCTGCCAGAGCGCCTGGGCGATGCCGTGGACGAAGTTCAGCCCGGCCATCTGCTCGTGCCCGACCTCGGGGTTGAGGCCGACCAGGTCGGGGTGGGCCAGGGTGGAGATGAACGCCAGCGCGTGCCCGACGGTGGGGAGCAGGATGTCGCCGCGCGGCTCGTTCGGCTTGGGTTCGAGGGCGAAGCGCAGGTCGTAGCCGGAGTCGACGACGTACTGGGTGAGCAGGTCGACGGCCTCCCGGTAGCGGTCCAGCGCGGCCCGGACGTCCTTGGCGACGTCGTACTCGCCGCCCTCGCGGCCACCCCACATGACGAAGGTCTTGGCCCCCAGCTCGGCGGCGAGGTCGACGTTGCGCAGCACCTTGCGCAACGCGTAACGCCGGACCTGGCGGTCGTTGCTGGTGAAGCCGCCGTCCTTGAACACCGGGTGGGTGAAGAGGTTGGTGGTGACCATCGGCACCGCCAGACCGGTGTCGGCCAGGGCCTTGCGGAACCGGGCGAGGTGCCGGTCGCGGGTGGCGGCGTCCGCGCCGAACGGCACGACGTCGTCGTCGTGGAAGGTGATCCCGTACGCGCCGAGGTCGGCCAGCCGGTGCACCGCCTCGACCGGGTCCAGCTCGGGCCGGGTGGCGTCGCCGAACGGGTCGCGGCCCTGCCAGCCGACCGTCCAGAGGCCGAAGGAGAACTTGTCGGCGGGGGTGGGACGGGGCGCCATGGCGGACCTCCGGGGTGGGGACGGGGACATTTGTTCAGCGGTTGAATTATTTGATCGCGGTGTGGCACTGTCAAGGCCGTGAGCACCCCCGCCGACACCGCGCCGGCCGGGGCGGTCCGCCAGGCCAGCCTCCGCGAGATCAACCTCGCCCTGCTGCTCGGACGGATCGCCGTCGCGCCCCGGCCACCGTCCCGCGCCGAACTGGCCGCCGCGACCGGGCTCACCCGGGCGACCGTCTCCGCCGTCGTCGACGACCTGATCGGCGGCGGGCTGGTCACCGAGGTCGAGCCGACGCCGCGCGGCGGGGCGGGCCGCCCCGCCCGGGGCCTGCTGCTCGCCGGGCACGGTCCCGCCGGCCTCGGCCTGGAGATCAACGTCGACTACCTGGCGGTCTGCGTGCTCGACCTGACCGGCGCGGTCCGCCACCGCGCCGTGCACCGGGCCGACCTGCGCCCGGTCTCCCCCGCCGAGACGCTCGCCCTGGCCGCCGGACTGGCCCGGCAGGCCCGGGCCGACGCGCACGGGCAGGGCCTCACCCTGGCCGGTGCGGCGCTCGCCGTACCCGGCCTGGTGGACGCCGACGGCGTGGTCCGGCTGGCGCCGAACCTGGGCTGGCGGGAGGTGGACGTGCCGGCGCTGCTCGCCGCCCATCCACCACTGACCGAGGCGGTCCCCGGCCTGCCCACCCTGGTGGTGGAGAACGAGGCCAACCTGGCCGCCCTGGGCGAACTGCACACCGGCGACCCGGGGACCACCACCTTCCTCTACGTCTCCGGCGAGGTGGGCATCGGCGCGGGCATCGTGCTGGACGGCACCCTCTACCGGGGGGTCCGCGGGTTCAGCGGCGAGATCGGCCACCTCCCGGTCCATCCGGAGGGCCACCCCTGCCGGTGCGGTGGGCGGGGCTGCCTGGAGACGTACGCCGGTCAGGAGGCGATCCTCACCGCCGCCGGCCTGACCGGGGCGGACGTGGCCGGCGACGCCGTACGGCTGGCCCGGCTCGCCGCCGGGGGCGACCCGGCGACCCTCGCCGCGCTGGCCGGGGCGGGGACGGCGCTCGGCGTGGCGGTGGCCGGGGTGGTGAACCTGCTCGACCTGGACACCGTGGTCCTCGGCGGCACCTACGCCCCGCTCGCCCGCTGGCTGGTCCCCCCGGTGACCGCCGAGGTCTCCCGGCGGGTGCTCGCCGCCGCCTGGTCCCCGGTCACCGTCCGCCCGGCGGTGCTCGGCGGCGACGCCGCCGCGGTGGGCGCGGCGGGATCGGTGGTACGCCGGATCATCGCCCGGCCCACCGCCTGGCTCACCCGTGCCGGCTGACGCCGCGTCGGCGGATGGGCGATCGGCCACCGCGCTCGGTACGCTTGCCGTCGAGCAACTTTCCGGACGCAAGGAGTTCCTCCCCAGCATGTGCAGAGGTCAGCACGCCAGGGCTTCCGGCGCCCGACGGTGACCGCCTCCCGAGGCGGAGGGCAGGCCGGTCCGGTCAGCGGCGCCGGGCGGGCCCCCCGCTCCGCCGACCGGCCCCGGGACGTCCCCATCGACGCCGCCCTCGCCCGTGAACTGCTCGACGGGCTGGCCGACGCGGTCGTCACCGCCGACGCGCGGGGCGTGGTGACCCTGGCCAACGCGATGGCCGCCGACCTGCTGCCCGAGGTCACCCGGGGCGGCATGCTGACGCTGGCCGGCGTACCGGCACTGGCCGACGCGGCCGGCGGCGGGGCGACCACCTTCGAGGCCGAGCACCGGGGGCGGCGGCTGGCCGGGGTCCGTCGCACGCTCCGGGACGGCGGCTGCGCCTGGTACGTCCGGGACGTCACCGAGGAGCGGGCCCGCACCGACGCGCTGCTCGCCGAGCGCTCCCGTACCGCGTTCCTCGCCCGGGCCGGCAGCCGGCTCGGGCTCTCCCTGCACCGCGAGCAGACGCTGCGGACGTCGGTCACGCTGGCCGTGCCGTACCTCGCCGACGCCGCCGTGGTCGTCCACCGCCCGCCGCCGCCGGCTCCGGCCGACGCCGGTCCGCACTGGGTACGGTTCGCCGACGGCGATTCCGCGCCGGTCACCGGGAACGGCCCGGCCGAACTACCCGGCTCGGTGCCGGGACTCGCCGAGGCGCTCGACGGCGAGCGTACCGACGCCAGTCCGTGGCTCGACGCCGAACTGGCCGACCTCGGTCACGTGCTGCCGGCGGACTTCGGCCGCCCCGGCACGGTCCTGGTCACCACGATGCTCGGGGCGGGTGGCGCGACCGGGGCGTTGATCCTGGTACGCCGACCGGGCCGGGCCGGCTTCGACCAGCGTGACGTCGACGTGGTCCGGGAGTTCGCCGCGCGGGCCGGGGCGGCCCTGGCCACCGCCGACCTCCACGGCGAGCAGACCCACCTGGCCCGGGTGCTCCAGACCAGCCTGCTCCCGCCCGAACTGCCCGAGATCCCCGGCGTGTCGCTGGCCGGCGGCTACCGGGCGGCCGGCGACAGCCTACGGATCGGGGGCGACTTCTACGACGTCTCGGCCACCGCCGACGGCGGCACCTTCGCCCTCGGCGACGTCTGTGGCAAGGGCGTCGGCGCGGCCGTGCTCACCGGCCGGGTACGCCAGTCCCTACAGACCCTGCGCCTGGTCGAACGGCGTCCGCTGGAGCTGATGGCGCTGCTCAACCGGGCCCTGTTCGACGCGCCCGGGGCGGCCCGGCGCAACCAGTTCACCACGCTGCTGCTCGGCACCCTGACGGTGGAGCCGGACGGCGCGCTGTGGCTCTGCGTCGCCGGGGGCGGGCACCCGTCACCGCTGGTCGTCGGGGTCGACGGTGCGGTCCGCCCGGCCGTCGTCGGCGGGATGCCGGTCGGGGCGCTCAGCGCCGCGCGGTTCGTCGAGACGCGGATCCGTCTCGCCCCCGGCGAGCTGCTGCTGGCGTACACCGACGGGGTGACCGAGGCGCGCGGCGGCCCGGGGGTGCTGGAGATGTTCGGTGAAGCCCGGTTACGTCAGGCGCTCGCCTCGGGGGCCGGACTCCCGCCCCGGGCCATGATCGACCGGATGCTGCAACTGGTCGACGAGTGGCTGGACGGGCAGAGCCAGGACGACATCGCCATGCTCGCCATCGCCCCGGCGTCGACCCGGCCCGGCGCCCGGCCGTGACCGTGGACGGCGGGACGGCACTCGGGGAGGCGACGTCCGACGGAGGTGCCGTCGGGGCGTACCTCGACCACCTGGACCGGGTGGACCCGGAGGGCGCCACCCGGCTCGTGCTCGACCTGCTGGACCGGGGCTGGTCGGTCGCGGACGTCCTGGTGGACGTGGTGTCCGTCGCACAGCGGGAGATCGGCCGGCGCTGGCTGACCGGAGGGTGGAGCGTCGCCCAGGAGCACGCCGCCACGCACGTCAGCGAGCAGGTGGTGGCCGCCGTCGGCCGCCGGACCGGCCGGTCGGCCGGCCGCGGTCACGTGGTGCTGGCCTGTGTCGAGGGCGAGTGGCACGCGCTGGCCGCGCGGATCGTCGCCGAGGTGGTCCGGGCCAGCGGCTGGCGGGTCACCTTCCTCGGTGCCAGCGTGCCGCCCCGCCACCTGGTCAGCTACCTGCACCAGACCGGGCCGGACGCGGTGCTGGTGAGCTGTGTGCAGCCGAGCCGGCTGGTCCGGGCCGCCCGGATGATCGAGGCGTGCCGGGCGACGGGCGTCCCGGTGGTCGCCGGTGGCCCCGGCTTCGGCGCGGGCGGCCGTTGGGCCACGGCGGTGGGTGCCGCCGCGTGTGGCGCCTCCGCCCGGGACGCGGTGGAGCTGCTGGACCGGCACGGCCACCTGGCTTCGGCGGGTGAGCCGGCACCGCCTCCGCCCGACGACGAGCACGTCGCGGTGCTGCGCCGCCGCCGCGAGGTGGTGCAGGGGGTCACCCGCGCCCTGGTCCCCGCCGGGGCCGACGCGGATCCGGTGGCGGACGCCACGGCCCAGGTGCTGGACTCGCTCGCCGCCGCGCTCCTGGTCGGCGACCCCGAGCTGCTCGACGAGTTCGTCCGGTGGCAACGTCAGGCCCTCGGCACGCGTGACTCCCTGCTCGACGCGATCCTGGCGGGTTGCGCCACGGCGCTCACCGAACACCCCCGGGCCATCCGGTACCTGCGCCTCGTGGGCGCCGACGGATGACGGCCCTCGGGGCACGGCCCGCCTCGCCGGTGGTCAGGCGGGCCGGGCGGTGGGGGACGTCGGGGGTGGCAGGGCGACCAGCGGAGAACGCGCCGGACCCGGTCCGGACGCCGGAGCACGGAACGCCGACGAGGGTCCGCGCTGATCGATCACCGGACGCGGTTCGCGGGTCGCGGACGGGGTCGGCGGCTGGTACGCCGGGCCCGGTTCGGCCGGCGCACCGCTGGACCGTTCCGGGGGGCCGGTCGGGTGCTGGTGCGGCCCGTCGCCGGGCCGGCGCGGGTCGGGCGGTCCGGCCGAGGGCGGGGGCGGCTCGGCCGGCGGTGACCGGCGCGCGACCTCCTGGAACTCGGCCAGCCCGCGCCGCAGCGCCTCCCGCCCGGCCTGGCTCATCCCGGCGAGCACCTCGGCCAGGCGCGCCTGCCGTTCGGCCCGCAGTTCGGCGAGGAGACGCATGGCCTCCGGGGTGAGGTGCAGCGAGATCTCCCGACGGTCGTACCGGCCGGGCTCGCGCTCCAGCATGCCGGCGGCGACCAGCCGGTCGCACAGTCGGCTGGCCGAGGAGAGCAGCATCCCCAGGAGCGTGGCCAGTCGCCGGAGGTTGATCCCGTCGTGCTGCTCCACCACGACGACCGCGCGGAGCTGTGCGGTGGAGAGCCGGTTCGTCGTCCGCTCCCGTGTTTCCTCCCACACGGACAGCAGGGTGGCCGCCGCATCGTCGAGCGCGGCGACCATACTCGCTTCTGGTCCGAGCGGACGGTGTTCTTCGGCCATCGTGTGCCTGAGACTACCCCGGAACCGCTGGTGGGCGGATCGTCAGAAGGAGCGACCATGAGCGAGCCGGTCAACCGGGCACGACGGATTCTGACCGACGCACCGGCGGATCTTCTGCTGGACCGGGTCGCCGCCGAGCTGGCCCGGTCGTACGGGATCACCGGCGCCGAGTTGTTCCAGGTGGACTACCGGTTGTCGGTGCTGCTGCCGCTGGGCGAGGGGAAGTCGCTGACCGAGCCCGGCCACCCGGCCTGGCGCTGCTTCGACCACCAGGAGCCGGTCCTGGCCGCCGGGACGGGCTACTTCCCGGTGAGCATGCGGGGCGAGCGGCGCGGCGTGCTCCAGCTGACCCCGGTGCCGGAGGACCCGGTGGTCGTCGCCGAACTCGCCGAGGTCGCCACCGCGCTCGGGCACGAGTTGGCCGCCGTGTCGGCCGGCATCGACGTCTACCGCACGGCGCGGCGCAGCCAGCGACTCACCCTCGCCGCCGAGATGCAGTGGGAGCTGCTGCCCGGGCGCAGCCGGATCCGCCCCTCGTTCAGCCTGGCGGGGCAGCTCGAACCGGCGTACGCGGTGCGGGGCGACAGCTTCGACTGGTCCGACGACGGCACCCGGCTCTGGCTGTCGGTGATCAACGGGACGGGTGAGGGCGTCGCCGCCTCGATGCTCACCTCACTGGCCGTGCACGCGCTGCGCAACGCCCGGCGGGCCGGGCTGTGCCTGGCCGACCAGGCCGCGCTGGCCGACCAGGCGATCTACGCGGTGCACCGCGGCGACCAGCACCTCTCCGTACTCCTGCTGGAGCTGGACCTGCGTGACGGGACGATGACCGTGGTCGACGCGGGATCGCCCCGGCTGGTCCTGCTGCGCGGGGGCGAGGTGCACGAACAGCCGCTGGAGGCACAGTTCCCGCTCGGCATGTTCGACGGGACCGACTACGAGTCCCAGCAGTTCCGGCTGGAGCGCGACGACCGGCTCTTCGTGGTCAGCGACGGGGTGATCGAAGCCGCCGGGCAGGACGTCCGGTACGGCGACACGGCGCTGGCCCGGTTCCTGCGCCGGACCGGCCCGATGGCACCGCTGGACGCCGTCCGGTCGCTCATCGGCGACCTGCGCGCCTTCGTCGCCGGGGACCTGGTCGACGACGCGGTCGTGGTGTGCCTGGACTGGACCGGTCCCCAGCCGTGACCCCGGCCCACCCCGGGTACGCGCCGCCGTGGCGCAGGACCGGGGTTGGTCAGTACGCGCCGCGGCTGCGCAGGACCGCGCCGAAGGTCTTCCACATGATGGTCAGGTCCGCCGCCAGGGACCAGTTCTCCACGTAGTACAGGTCGAGGCGGATGCCGTCCTCCCAGCTCAGGTCCGAGCGTCCGCTGACCTGCCAGAGCCCGGTCATGCCCGGCTTGACCAGCAACCGGCGGGCGACGTCGCCGTCGTAACGGGCCACCTCGGAGGGGAGCGGCGGGCGCGGGCCCACCAGGCTCATGTCCCCGATCAGCACGTTGGCGAGCTGGGGCAACTCGTCGAGGGACCACTTGCGCAGCAACCGCCCGACCCGGGTCACCCGGGGGTCGTCGCGCATCTTGAACAGCAGCCCGTCGGTCTCGTTGCGGGCCGCCAGCTCGGCGAGCATCACGTCGGCGTTGACCACCATGGTGCGGAACTTGAACACGCCGAACTCGCGTCCGCCCTGCCCGACCCGGACCTGCCGGAACAGCACCGGGCCCCGGCTGTCCAGCCGGATCGCCACGGCGATCAGCACCAGCAGCGGCGCGAGCAGCGCCAACGCGAACAGCGAGATCGAACGGTCGACGAGTCCCTTGACCAGCTTGCGTGCCCCCCGGAACTCGGGGGCCTCCACGTGGATCAGCGGCAGGCCGGCGACCGGCCGGGTGTGGATGCGCGGACCGGCCACGTCGGTCAGCGCCGGGGCCAGCACCATGTCGATCCCGGTGCCCTCCAGCTGCCAACCGAGCCGGCGCAGCCGGGTCGCGGTCAGCTCGGCGGAGGCGGTGATCGCCACGGTGTCCGCCCCGATGGCCTCGGCCGCCTCCACGATGCCCCGGAACGAGCCGACCACCGGCACCTCCCCCAGCCGCTGCGGCACCGGGGCGAGCAGGGCGTCCGGGATGCAGGCACCGACCACGTGGTAGCCGGCGTACGGCTCGCGGCGCAGCGTGTGCACGAGCTCCAGCACGTGCGGGGTGTCCCCCACCGCCAGCACCCGCCGGGACCAGCCGGCGCCCCGGCACCGGTCGAGGTGCAGTCGCTTGCGGGCGGCGAACCGGGCCACCAGCAGCCCGAGGGTGCCGACCGCCAGGGTGATGGCGAGGAAGCCGCGCGAGACGCCCACGTCGGCGATGTAGCCGGTGATGGCGATCGTCGCGGCCAGCCGGAGGCTCGCCGAGGTGACCCGGCGGTACTCGTCGGCGCCGTAGCCCAGGAGTCGCTCGTCGTAGCAGCGCAGGACCTTCAGGGAGAGCAGCCAGGCAATCATCAACCCGGGAGCCACCAGGACGTACGGGACCTCCGAGCCGCGCGGTTCGTAGTCGCCGAACCGGGTGACGTACCCCACCAGCACGGCGACGGCGATGATGGCGGTGTCGAGCACCACCAACGTCCGGATGTAGGCCCGTTCGTCAGCTCGGATCGCCCTCGTCGGCCGCCTACCGGCGGACGCGGCCGAGGTCGAGGCGGGGGTCAACAGCGCCGAGGTCAACGACCCTCCCCACTATCGTCGATGGCACCCCGCCCGCACCGGCTCCCGGGTGGCCGGTGCCGCAGGGCACCGGGACATCTTCCCCCGACAGCCGTCGTTCCCGGTAGCCACGGACGGAATGCCGTCAGTAGGACCCTCCGTTGTGGACACCCCGGGTCACACCCGTCCGCACGCGCAGCCATCCGTCGGAGGTCCGGCCACTCAGCGCGGCGCGTTCGGCCGGAGCGCGACCGCCCGGAGGAAGATCTCACCGATCCGGTTCGGGTCCTCGGTGACGAAGACCCCACCCCCGGTGACCTTGGTGATCGCCTCCAGCTCGGTACGGCTGACGTCCCCGCCGATCCCGATGATCACGACCTGGACGGGTCGTTCCGGGTCGGCGATCCGGGCCAGCTCGGCGAGCAGTTCCCGCTGGCTGATCCCGTCGGCGTCCTCGTTCTTGCCGTCGGTGAAGAGCACGAGCGAGTTGACCCGCCCGGGCTCCCAGTCACCCTGGACCCGCCGGTAGGCGGCGAGCACCGTGTCGTAGAGGCCGGTGTCCCCGTCCGGCGTGGGACGGATTCCCCCCAGCGCGGCTTTCAGCTGGCTCCGCTGGGTGGACAGCGGACCGATCGGGAGCAGTTCCCGGTAGTCACGGCGGCCGACCATCTCGGTGGAGAAGGTCCACAGCCCGACCGCCCACGAGTCGTCGACGAGATCCATGCCCCGCAGCGCGGCGGCGACGGTGACCTGGGCCCGGGTGGCGTTGCCGGCGGTCGGCACCGGCTGCTTCATCGAGCCGGAGACGTCGATGACGCAGAGCATCCGACCGGGCTGGGTGGCGATCGACCAGCCCGACACGGCGGCGTCGACCGCCGAGGGGTCCGGTCCGCCGGCCGCCCTGCCACCGTTGCCCGACGGGGTCACGCTCCCGGCCGGCGCCCCCGCCGGGGGCTGGAATCCGGCTCCGCCGATCCCGTCCGGCCCGCGCAGCGCCTGCCCGACCAGCCCGTCCCGGAACGTCGGGGCGGTGAGCGCCCCGAACAGCGCCTCCGCGGCGGTGGCCTTGGCCGGCTCGATCCCCGGCAGCACCGCGTACGGGTAGTCCAGCGGCATCGGGGCGGGCTCCAGGTAGAGCGCGGCGAGCGGCACCGGCGGCTCGGTCCGGTTGTAGGCGATCACGTCCTCCTCGGAGAGGGCGGCGGCACCGAGGGCGGCCGCGAGGGCGGCCGGATCGCTGGACCGGGGGAAGCGGGCGAGCAGGTCCTGCCGCAACGCGGACCGGCCGGTGGCCAGTGCCCGCAGGGCCGCCGTCTTGGCCTGCTGGCTGTCTCCCCCGCTCGCGCCCGCCGCCGCGCTGAGGGCGAGCAGCCCCGCGAGACCGGCGGCGTCCCGGGTCGGTTCCACGATCCCGGTGCGCAGCTTCGTGTCGGTGTTCATCTGCCGGAGCAGGTCCGCCCAGGTCAGCTTCTGCTGCGGCCAGCCGAGCCGGGCGGCGACCGGTTCCGGCATGGCGACCACGACGGGGCTGCGGGCGATCGAGGCGCCGTTGGTGGGGGCGAAGGCGGTCGCGCCGCTGTTCCTGATCCGCACCAGCCAGGTCGACGAGTCCGGCACCCAGAC
The DNA here is from genome assembly GCF_014680085.1 of Micromonospora sagamiensis. NCBI lineage: Bacteria > Bacillati > Actinomycetota > Actinomycetes > Micromonosporales > Micromonosporaceae > Micromonospora > Micromonospora sagamiensis. The sequence goes on from NZ_AP023438.1 coordinate 1,573,124, forward strand.
GTCGGGGGTGATCGCCGTACCGCTGGCCTGCCCCACTCCGGGCAGGGTGACGCCGTGCCCGCCGGCGACCGCCGCCGCGACCTCGACCGGCTCCTGGGCCGAGACCTCGACCGTGACGCACGCGCCCCCGGCCGCCGGACCGCCGGCCGCCCACCGGCCGGCCGCCGCCTGCACCGCCGGGGCGATCTCGGGGGCGACGGCGACGGTCAACTCGACCTGCCCGGAGCAGCCCGGTTGGGCCAGTTGCCGGTAGCCGAACCACGCTCCGCCCACGACGACGACAAGCGCCATCGCCGAAGCGACGGCGCCTGCTCCGCGAAAACCCGAACGCATGCGATGGCGGCCCGACACGCTGACCATGTTGCGGGTCGGTGAACGCCGCGGCTACCACCGTTCGGCCGGAAGTTACACAGGATGAACAGCCGAGCTGCCGTTATTCACGAATCATCACGCTGTGTGAGTAACAGATGGCACCCGTCAGAGCAGGACGCAGCTCGGGCTCGGCACCGGCACCGGCTCGCCCGCCGGCTCCGGCACTCCGGTGGCCGGGTCGACACGGAAGGCCCGGACCATCTCGGCCCGCTGGTCGGCGACGTAGAGGTCCCGCCCGGACCAGGCGAAGTGCCGGGGCCACTCTCCGCCGGTGTCCACCTCGGCGACGAGTTCCGGCAGCGCACCGTCGAGGGCGAAGACCGCCAGCGTGCCGACGCCCCGGTTGGCGACGTAGAGGAACCGGCCCTGCGGGCCCACCGCGATCTCCGCCGGCTGGACGTGACCGGTCCGCCCGCTCGCCGGCACCCGCCCCCGCTGGTGCAGCGCCCCCTCGGCGTCCCGGTCCAGTGCGGTGACCGTGCCGTCCAGCTCGCCGACCAGGTAGACCCGGCGTCCGTCCGGGTGGCGGGCCAGGTGCCGGGGGCCGGTTCCGGCGTGGGTTCGCACCCGGGGCGCGCGAGGCACCAGCCGACCGGTGGCGGCGTCCAGGTCGTACCGGTACACCGAGTCGGTGCCGAGGTCGACGACGTACAGCGGCCCACCGTCGGGGTCCGGCGAGACCATGTGCGCGTGCGCCGCCTCCTGCCGCTGCGGGTCCGGACCGTGCCCGGAGTGCACCACCAGGTCGCTCCGCCCGGACGGCACCCCCGCGCCGTCGAGCGGAAAGACCGCCACGCTCCCCCCGCCGTAGTTGGCGGCGACCAGGTGACGGCCGTCCGGCGTGACCGCCAGATGGCAGGGCTCGGCCCCACCCGTGTCGCCGGTGCCCAGCGGGGTCAGGTCGCCGTCCGGCGCGACCCGCCAGGCGCTGACCTGCCCCTCGGGCAGTTCGTTCGCCGCGTACAGCACCGGCAGGGTGGGATGCCGGACCAGGAACGACGGCGACGCGGTGACCGCCACCGTGCCGAGCGGCGTCAGCGCGCCCGTCCGCGGGTCCCGCCGGGCGGCGACGATGCCGTCGCCGTTGCCGTCGCTCTCCCTGGTGTAGCCGCCGATGTGGACGACATCCCCCTGGTCGGTCACGGCGCCACCTCTCCTCTCGTCCGCAGTCGGTCCCACCAGCCTTCCCGCGATCACCCGACGGTGAACCCGGTGCCCCGGACTTTTCCCCCGCCGCGGGCCGAAGAGGTCAGGCCGCCGGCTCGCCCCGCTGCGCGGCGACGTGCTCCACCAGGGCCACCAGCACCAGCTTGCCGGACTGGCGGTCGCGGGCGTCGCAGAGCACCAGCGGCACGTCCGGGTCGAGGTCCAGCGCGTGGCGTACCGAGTTCAGACTGAACCGGCGGGAGCCGTCGAAGCAGTTCACCCCGACCACGAACGGGATGCCCCGCTGCTCGAAGTAGTCCACCGAGGGGAAACAGTCGGCCAGCCGCCGGGTGTCGGCGAGCACCACCGCGCCGAGCGCGCCGAAGGCCAGCTCGTCCCAGAGGAACCAGAACCGGTCCTGCCCCGGCGTACCGAAGAGGTAGACCTGGAGGTCCTCGTTGATGGTGATCCGACCGAAGTCCATGGCGACCGTGGTGGTGGACTTGCCCTCCACGCCGGAGGTGTCGTCGGTACCGATCCCGGCGTTGGTGAGCACCTCCTCGGTCTGCAACGGACGGACCTCGCTCAGCGCACTCACCAGGGTCGTCTTGCCGGCCCCGAAGCCCCCGGCGATCAGGATCTTCAGTGCCAACGGAACCCGCCGGCCGGATCCGTCACGGTCAGAGTGCACGGAGTCCATTCGCCACCGCCTTGAGGATGTTGTCGTCGGGAAGGAACGCAGTGGACGACGGCTCGTGCACGGTGACGAGTCCGCCGGTGAGCAGGTCACCGAGGAGCACCCGGACCACGCCGACGGCGAGGTCGAGGTGCGCGGCGAGCTCCGCCACCGACACCGGCTCGACAGCCAGCTCGACCAGGTGGCGGTGCTCCGGGTGCAGGTGGGGGTGGTCGTCCGGGTCGGTGTCCCGGGTCGCCAGCACGAACGCGACCAGGTCGAAGTCACCGGCGGCCGAGGTCACGCGTCCACCGGTGACGGCGTACGGGCGGACGACCGGGCCGGCCTCGTCGTCCAGCCACTCGTGCCGGGGCCCCGGCGGTTCAGCCCGCATCGGCCACGACCGTCGAGACCCGGGACGGGGTGCTGAGCGTCTCGCCGACCCGGGTCACCAGCATCGCCATCTCGTACGCGACCAGGCCGATGTCCGTGTCGGCGTCGCTGAGCACGGCCAGACACGCGCCCTGGCCGGCGGCGGTGACGAAGAGGTACGCCGATTCCATCTCCACCACCGTCTGGCGCACCGGCCCGGCCGCGAAGTGCCGGCTGGCTCCCTTCGCCAGGCTCGCGAAGCCGGAGGCCATGGCGCAGAAGTGCTCGGCCGCGTCCCGTTCCAGTCCGGCGGAGGCGCCCATGAGCAACCCGTCCGCGGAGAGCACCACCGCCTGCTGGGCGGCCGGCACCCGGTCCACCAGTTCGTCGAGCAGCCAGTCGAGATCGGCGGCCTGCCTCGTGGGTTGCACCACTACCCGTCCCTTCCCGTTCCGGTGACAGTTTCGTTGGACGCTCCGCCGGGTCGCACCCGGGGTAGCTCCGTGGTCGGTTGGTCCGCCATCGACACGGCCGGGCCGACCGGCACCGTGGGGGCGTCGACCGCAGTGGACGGCACGGCATCGGGCTCCGCCGGGTACGTTCCCGCGCGTCGCCCCCGGGCGGTGCCCGACTGGAGCGCCGCCATCGCCGCCCGTACCTGCTCCGGGGTGCGCGGCGACGGCTCGGCGCCCGGACGGCGTGGCTGCCGGGCCGGGCCCCGCTGCCGGATCCGGCGGGGCAGCCCGTCCGGGCCGACCGGGACCTCGGCCGGACCCGGTCGCGCCGTCGCCAGCGGCACCACCGAGGGCGGCTCCGTGCGCCTGCGGGCCGAGCGGGCCGTGCGGGGCCGCGGCAGTGTGCTCAGCTTCGTCACCTTGGCCATCCGGTCGCTGGAGCGGTCGCTGGGCGGCCGGGGCGGCTCGGTGGTCACCAGGTCGGACGGCAGGAGCACCACCGCGGTCGTTCCGCCCTGCGAACCGGGGCGCAGCCGCACCCGGACGCCGTGCCGGGCCGCGAGCCGGGCCACCACGAAGTGCCCGAGGCGGGCGCTGACCGCCGGGTCGAACTCCGGGGACCGGGACAGCTGGCGGTTGGCCTCCTCGATCGCGTCGGCGGTCATGCCCAGGCCCCGGTCGGAGACCTCGACGGCGTACCCGTTGGGCAGCAGTTCACCGCGGACCACCACGCGGGTGTCCGGGGCGGAGAAGACGGTGGCGTTCTCGATCAGCTCGGCCAGCAGGTGCATCACGTCGCCGACGGCCCGGCCGACCACCGCCGTGGGCCGCACCGGGGCGATGTCCACCCGGTCGTACGCCTCGACCTCGGAGATCGCGCCCCGGACCACGTCCAGCACGGCCACCGGGTTGCGCCAGCCCCGCCCCGGCGCCGCTCCGGCGAGGATGACCAGGTCCTCGGCGTGTCGGCGCATCCGGGTGGCGAGGTGGTCGACCTGGAACAGCTCGGCCAGCTCCTCCGGGTCCTCGGTACGGCGCTCCATCCGGTCGAGCAGGGCGAGCTGTCGGTGCACCAGGCCCTGGGTGCGCCGGGCGATGTTGAGGAAGACCTGGTTGAGCCCGTGCCGCAGGGCCGCCTCGTCGACGGCGGACCGGACCGCGGTGCGCTGGACGGCACCGAACGCCTGCCCGACCTGACCGATCTCGTCGGTACCGAACTCCAGGAGCGGGGCCTCCCGGGCGACGTCGACCTCCTCGCCCCGGCGCAGTCGGGACACCACGTCGGGCAGTCGCCGCTCGGCCAGCTCGGTGGCGGCCGTCCGGACCCCGGTGAGTCGCCGGATCAGCGAGCGGCCGACCCGCAACGCCACGACCAGGGAGGCCACCACGGCCACCAGCCCGAGCAGCCCGGCGGCGGCGAGCCGGGCGAGGATGCCGACAGCCGCCGGCACCGACCGCTCGGTCAGCGCCTCCGCCTCGGCCAGTTCGAAGTCGCGCAGCTGGCGCTGGACGCCGTCGTACGTGGTCCGCCAGGTCCGCGCGTCCACCGACGGCGGGTCGCCCGGGTCGGCGGCGACCAGTTCGTCCTGCATCCGCCGCAGCCGGAGGAAGTCCTCCCCCTCGGTCAGCCGCTGGAAGGCGCTGCGGGTGGCGCCCGGCAGGTCGTCCACGGCCACGGCGGCGGCGTACCGCTGGTTGCCGATGGTCTGCACCAGCGCGGTGTGCTCGCCCCGGGCGTACCGGCCGGCGGTGAACACCCCGGCGGCCAGCGAGTCGGCCTGGCTGAGCAGCTCCCGGGCGTGCCCGAGCGAGCCCAGTGCCCGGGCCTGCCGGGTGAGGCCGTCGTCGGGGCCGGCGGCCATGGCGGCGAAGGTCTGGAACGCCGCGGTGAGCATGCCGGTGTAGAGGCCGTGCGCGCCGGCCCGGTCCATCTGCCGCCGGTCGATGAACCGCCGCCCGGCGGGGAGCGCCTCCACGGCGGTGAGGAGCCGGTCGAGACGGGCGTCGAGCAGGTCGTCGGCGGCGTCCCGCAGGTCCTTGCCCTCGGCCCGGCGCCGCAGCTCGGCCACCGCCGTGTCGGTGCGCACCCGCTGGTCGCGCAGTTCGGTCACCTCGCGACCACCGGCGAGTTGGACCACCGAGAGCCGGCGCTCCCGTTGCAGCTCGATGACCACCCGGTCACCGGGCAGGCCCAGGTCCCGCAGCAGGGTGCCGGCGGCGAGCAGGTCGAGGGCCGGGCCGAGGGCCAGTGTGGTGGCGAAGATCCACAGTGCCAGCAGTGCGGACAGCGGAACGACGACCAGCGCGGTCAGCTTGGTGCGGATCGGCCAGTCGCGGGAGTTCATCAGCACCTCGCCCGGAAGGTGTGGCAGGAGTGGCGCCGGCAGCCGGCCGGGCAGCGACGCCCGGCGCACCGGGCACCGGTACGAGCGCCTTCGGCAGGATACGTAATCGTGCGCTGATGCACTACCGTCCGTTCCGTCCGCTCGGGTCCCACCCGACCTCGTCCACCGTGGACGAACGTACGCCGGCACCCCGCCGGGGGTGCGGCGGGGTGCCCGGTGACGCGTCGCGGTCGGACGTACGGGCGGTACCGGTCAGTCGTCCTGACCCGCGGCGGGCGGTGTCGCCATCCGGTGGTTCTGCCCCGGCGTGCAGAAGTGGTGGAACGTGACCGTGGCGCTCACCTCCAGGGCCTCCACCCAGTGCCACCAGCCCACCGGGACGAGCAGCATCTGACCGGGTTCCAGGACGGTTTCCAGCACGGTCGCCTCGGCGAACCGCGGGTGCCGGACGGGGTCCGGGCGGGCCGCGTCGACCGCGCTGAACGTGCCGCCCCGGGGGTAGACGAGGTGTCGTTCGTACGACGGCACGAGCCGGACGTGCTTGCGGCCGAGCACCTGGCAGAGCAGCACGCTGCTGTTGTCCACGTGCAGCGGCGTGACCGTGCCGGCCGGGCCGAGCAGCAGGTGCCCGACGGCCGCCGGGTCCACGATGCCCTCCGGGGGCCGAACGTCGGCGGCGAGTGGCCGCAGCGGCCCGGACCAGTTCTCGTTGCGGGGGACCATGTAGTAGTCGTTGGTGCGGACGCCGGAACCGAGGGCCGCCAGGTAGTCGCGGAACGGCATGGTGGTGCGGTGCCGGTCGTACTGCCAGGCGTGGTCCGGGTTGGCGTCCCGACCGGTCATCACCTCGACCAGGGCGTCGCCGCACGCCGTGGCCAGGCTCTCCAGCGTCCAGTCGAGGGCGGGCCAGTCCGTCATCCGCCCGTCCAGCACGACGGGGCGGTTCCCGAAGTAGTACCGGGAGAAGAACTCCTCCGGCGTGAGGTCCGCGCGGCGCTCCAGGGTGCATCCCCCGTCGCTGTCGCGCAGCGCCCGGTACGTGTCCAGCACGGACTCCATCCAGTCGTAGCGCAGCGCGAGGCGGCGACAGACGGCGAAGTACGGGTGGCCGGTGAGTTCCGTCAGTTCCGCGTCGACGGCGTCGGCGTCGCCGCACCCGGCTATGGCCGCCGCCCGCGCCTCGTCGACGGAGGCGCCCATGGCCAGGTTCTCGGCGAGCCACTCCCGCCAGGTGTCGCCGAGCCGGGTCGGGGCGTGCAGCGTCGTCATGCCGCTGCGGGCTGGGCGGTGAGCCGGGCCGTCCGCATGCTGTCGTTGCAGGTCGGGTACGAGTTCTTGACGTGGGCCGGGAAGTGCTCGACGTCCGGCGGCGGGGTGAGCCGCGCCTCCCGGATGTACTCGGAGCAGTTGACGTACGAGTTCTTGACGTGGGCCGGGAAGTGCTCGACGTCCGGCGGCGGGGTGAGCCGCGCCTCCCGGGCGTACTCGGAGCAGTTGACGTAGGAACCCTTGACGTGGGCCGGGATGTGGTCCGGAGAAGAGGTCATGACGACAGTCAACGGGCCCTGCCGTCCCGGTTGCCAGGGGCCGGCGTCCCGTTACGGACGGGACACCCGGGGTCACCCGAACGGCGGTGGCGGGGAGCTGGGCACGCGTGCGGGGGCCGGACCGGGACCGGTCCTCCGCGCATGTCCGGCCGAACGGTGGTCCGCCGCCGTCGGCGACGACTGACACAGTGGATGGACCATGTCGACTCCTCGCCCGACCGACCGGATCGTCGCCTGGGTGGTCCTCGCCGTCACCGTCGGGTTCACCACCGGCGCGATCGTGATGTGGTGCGTCGCGCTGCCGGCGTTCACCGACACCCAGTTGTACTCGCTGGTGGACCTCATGGACGGGATCGTCTACGGCGGTGTCGCGTGGCTCGTGCTGAGCCGGCGGCGGACCGGCGGTCGGCTCGCCGGGTGGATCGTCGCGGCAGCCGGGGTCGGCGGATCCCTGTCCGCGTTCGCCGCCCAGTGGGGTCTGCTCTCCACCGGCCCGTACTGGTTGCTCTCCGCGCACCACTGGGCCTGGGTTCCCGGTCTGTACGCGCTGGTCGTGGTGATGCCCTGGCTGCTGCCGGAACGGGCGCCGGCCCGCGTCGAGCGGGTCGCGGTCGCCGTCGGGCTCGGGTACGTGGCACTGACGTCGGTCATCGTGCTGACCGCGCCACCGCCGCGCGGGCTGGTCCCGCTCGGGCCCGCCGCGATGGAGGTCCGCGCCGCGCTCGCCGGGCCGGCCGGGTACGCCCTGGTGCTGCTCGGTCTGCTCGCCGCGGCGGCCTGCGGGTGGCGCTGGCGGCACGGCCCACGCCAGCAGCGGCACGGCATGGGCTGGGCGACCGCGGGCAGTACGCTGCTGACCCTCGCGTTCCTGGTCACCGTGCTGCCGCCGGTGCTGCCCGCCTCGGTACCCGCCCTGCTGATGCTCGCCTCGCAGGCGTTCTTTCCGGCGGCGGTCGCCGTGGTGGTGCTCCGGCAGCAGATGTGGGGGCTGCGGTTGGCCGTCCGGCGGGCCCTGGTGTGGTACCTGATGACCGCCGGGGTGATCGCCGGGTACAGCGCCGGGGTCACCGTGCTCGACCGGGTGCTCCCGGACGCCTCGCCCGCGCCCCGGCTGGTGGTGACCGCCGCCATCGCGATCGCCTTCCAGCCGGTGCGGCAGTGGGTGCAGCGTGGCGTGGACCGCCTGGTGCACGGCGAGAGCCCGGAACCCCTGATGCGCCGGGTCGCCCACAGCCTGCACCGTTCCGCCGACCTCGGCCCGGTGATCGCCACCGCGCTGCGCCTCGCCGAGGTTCTGGTCACCGCCGACGGGCCCGAGCCGCCCCCACGCGCCGGGGGCATGCCGGTGACCGTGCCGCTGACCAGCGGGGGTCGCCAGGTCGGTCACCTGCACGCCTGGCCGCGTCCGGGGGAACTGCTCGGCGACCGGGTCACCGACGCGCTCACCGGGCTCGCCCCGGTGGTCGCCGCCGTGGTGGATCTCGCCCGGACCAACGAGGAGCTGACCCGCTCCCGGCGGCGGCTCGCCGAGGCCCGCGACGAGGAGCGCCGGGCACTGCGTCGGGACCTGCACGACGGGCTCGGCCCGGCGCTGAGCGGCATCGGTCTCGGCCTCGCCGCCACCCGCAACCTGCTGCACCGCGACCCGGCCCGCGCGGACGAACTGCTGGAGCGACTGATCGCCGAGCTGACCACGCGCGCCGAGGACGTCCGGGACCTGGCGCACGGCCTGTTGCCGCCGGTGCTCGCCGACGGCGGCCTGGAACCCGCGGTGGACACCCTGCGCGACCAGTACGCGCGGGCCGGGCTGGACGTCGCCGTGCACGTCCCGGTGCCGCTCGACCCGCTGCCCGGCTCGGTCGCCACCGCCGCGTACGGGGTGACCGCGGAGGCGGTGCGCAACGTGCACCGGCACGCCGGGGTGGACCGCTGCACGGTCACCCTGGACCGACGGCCGGACCTGCTGCGGATCATCGTCACCGACCACGGTCAGGGCCCGCCCGTGGGGCCGACCCGGGGCGTCGGCCTGCACGCGATGCGGGAGCGGGCCGACGGCATCGGTGGCACCCTCACCATCGGTCCGGCCGACCCGCGCGGCACCATGGTGCGGCTGACCATCCCCCTGGAACTGTCGTGAGCGCCCCGATCCAGGTCGTCGTGGTGGACGACCACCCCGTCTTCCGGCTCGGCATGACGGCGTTGCTGTCCACGCTCGACGGCATCGACTGCGTGGGTGAGGCCGCCGACGTGGCGACCGCGTTGCAGGTCGTCACGCGGGTACGGCCCACGGTCGTGCTGATGGACCTGCACTTCGGGCAGGGGTCCGGCGTCGAGGCGACCCGGGTGCTCACCCGCGACCACCCCGACATCGGCGTGCTGGTCGTCACCATGCTCTCCGACGACGCGTCGCTGGTCGCGGCGATGCGCGCCGGGGCCCGTGGCTACCTGCTCAAGGGCGCCAGCGCCGCCGACGTGGAGCGCAGCATCCGTGCGGTGGCCAGCGGGGACCTGGTTCTCGGCGCTGCCGTCGCGGGTCGCGCCGCGATGCTGTTCCGCGCCGGTCCCGGCCGCCCGGAGCCGTTCCCGCAGCTCACCGACCGGGAACGGGAGATCCTCGGTCTGCTGGCCCGGGGCCTGCCCAACGCCGGGATCGCGCAGCGGCTCGGGCTGAGTCCCAAGACGGTGCGGAACAACGTCTCCGCCATCCTGGTGAAGCTCGGGGTGAACAGCCGGGCCGAGGCGATCGCCGCGGCCCGGGACGAGGGACTGGGCAGCCCCTCGTCCGGGTGACCGCCCCGGCCCGCCGACCAGCGACGCGGGCCCGGTGGTGTCGGGCAAACCCGCACAACCTTCCCCGAACCCATTTTCTGGAATGAGTCAAGTTTGCGGTGAAGATCAGCATGTGGGCCCGGTCATGTCGGCCACCTCAGCGGGAAAGTAGGCGCAATCGGGATTGGCGATCAGGTCGACGCGGGAATAGCAGGTGACGAAGGAGGAGGCCATGTCGCCCACGCAGGTAGTCGTCATCGTTCTCGTCGTACTCGTGATCGCCGCCGGGATCGCGCTGGCCGTGGTCGCCGGACGCCGTCGGCAGTTGCGCCAGCGGTTCGGGCCCGAGTACGACCGGGTCGTCGCCGAGCGCGCCAGCCGCAGCGAGGCGGAGAAGGAACTCCGTGCCCGTGAGCGGCGGCACGCCGAGTTGACCCTGACCCCGCTCAGCCCCGAGTCGCGCACCCGTTACACCGCCGCCTGGGAGGAGGTCCAGCTCCGCTTCGTCGACACCCCCGCCGAGGCGGTCGGCGACGCCCACGCGCTGGTCTCCCGTCTGGTCGCCGAGCGCGGTTACCCGACCGGGGACTTCGACGAGCAGGCCGCGCACCTCTCCGTCGACCACGCCCGCACGCTCGCCCGCTACCGCGAGGCCCACGACATCCACCTGCGCAACGAGCGCGGCGAGGCCAGCACCGAGGAACTGCGGCAGGCCGTCGTCCACTACCGGGCGCTCGTCGCCGACCTGCTCGGCACCGAGCCGGTCGCGGCCCAGCCGCCGGCACCGCGCCACGCCGAGGAGACCGAGACCCCGCACGACGTCACGAGCCGCTGAGGAGGCCGCCGCCATGCGCCAGCAGGAGCAGCAGACCGACCAGACCGAGGTGGTCCGCTCGGAACCGGTGCCGGTGCCACCGCCGGACGCCACCGCCGGCCGGCACGGGGACCGTGCCGGGCGGACCGAGGTGCCCGAGGACGCGCTCGACGACCGGGGCACCTTCGACGACCCGTCCGTCGCCCAGCGGCGGGACGGGGGCCACCACCGGACCGGGGAGAGCCCGGAGGAGCCGCGTGGAGCCGGAGCCGACCGGGAGGCGGAATTCCACCAGCCCGGCCCGGTGCCGACCGCCTTCGGGGCGACCACGGTCGGCGGTGCGGTCGCCGCGTCGGCGTTGGCCAGCCCGATCCCCGCCGACGAGCCGGACCCGCGCGAGGAACGCACCGCCCGCCCCGGCGACGGCGCCGTCGGCGAGCGGGGAGCCGGCCGGCGGGCGGACCCCACCGCGCTGCTGCACGGCCACCACCGCGAACAGACCGTCGACGAGGCCGAGTCGACCGGCCGGCACCTGGACGGGACGCCCGGGGCCCGGACCGACCACCGGGAGACCGGGCAGGACCGGGAAACCAGGCGAAACCCCGACACCGGCGTCGTGGTCGGTGGTGCCGGCTACGGCAGCCCGGACCCGGCGCTGGTGGACCCGGACGCCGCCCCGGCGACGGCCGTTGCCACCGGCACCCCGGACACCCTGACCGCCGCCGGTACGACCGGGTCCTCCCCGTCCGCCCTCGCCGAGCCGGCCACGCTCCTCGACCCGGGGACCGCGCAGGGCTTCCGGGACCGCTGGCGGGACGTCCAGCTCCGCTTCGTCGACGATCCCAAGGCAGCGGCCGGGCAGGCCCAGGGGCTGGTGGAGGAGGCGATCCACGCGCTCGCCGCAGCCCTGGCGGAACAGAAGAACCGGATCGGCGGCTGGCAGGACGACGGCTCCGTCGACACCGAGCAGCTCCGCCAGGCGGTACGCCAGTACCGCGACTTCCTCGACCGGGTCCTCGGCCGCTGAACCACACCCGGAACACCCCGACCACGACCCGGTCGGGGTGTTCCGCCGTGCACGGGGAGTAACAGGACGATTCCCGGGGTAGTACCGGCCCGTATCGAACCTCACCGAAGGGGACGGGGGCATGGACGGTGGCGGCCTGCGACTCGACATGGACGTGCTGGACTACGGCATCCTCGTGCTGTACTTCGTCACCGTGCTGGGGGTCGGCTTCGCCGCCCGCCGGGCGATCCGCACCAGCGTCGACTTCTTCCTCTCCGGGCGTTCCCTGCCGGCCTGGGTGACCGGCCTCGCCTTCGTCTCGGCCAACCTCGGTGCACTGGAGATCATCGGGATGGCCGCCAACGGCGCGCAGTACGGCATGATGACCCTGCACTACTACTGGGTCGGCGCCGTGCCGGCGATGGTCTTCCTGGGCATCGTGATGATGCCCTTCTACTACGGCTCGCGGGTCCGCAGCGTGCCCGAGTACCTGCGGCTGCGGTTCAACCGCCCCACCCACCTGCTCAACGCGCTGAGCTTCGCCGTCGCCCAGGTGCTGATCGCCGGGGTGAACCTGTACGCGCTGGCCCTGGTGATGCAGGCCCTGCTCGGCTGGCCGCTCTGGGTGGCGATCGTGGTCGGCGCGGCGATCGTGCTGGCGTACATCACCGTCGGCGGGCTCTCCGGCGCGATCTACAACGAGGTGCTCCAGTTCTTCGTCATCCTCGCCGGGCTGATCCCGATCACCGTCATCGGGCTGGTCAAGGTGGGGGGCGTGGACGGCCTGATGGACGCGGTCCGCGACTCGAAGCTGGGTGAGGCCGGTCTGCACACCTGGGCGGACACCGGCAGCACCGCCAACCCGCTCGGCGCGCACTGGATCGGGATCGTCTTCGGGCTCGGTTTCGTGCTGTCGTTCGGGTACTGGACCACGAACTTCGCCGAGGTGCAGCGGGCGCTCTCCGCGCGGAACATGAACGCCGCCCGGCGTACGCCGATCATCGCCGCCTACCCGAAGCTGGTCATCCCGGTGGTCACCGTGATCCCCGGCCTGATCGCGCTGGTCACGGTGCAGGGGCTCGGCGCGGAGACCGGCGGCCTCCAGTACAACAACGCGATTCCGCTGCTGATGCGGGACCTGCTCCCCAACGGCGTGCTCGGGGTGGCGGTGACCGGTCTGATCGCCTCGTTCATGGCCGGCATGGCGGCCAACGTCAGCGGCTTCAACACCGTCTTCACCTACGACATCTGGCAGGCGTACGTCCACCGGGACCGCTCCGACGAGTACTACCTGCGCGTCGGGCGGCTCGCCACCGTCGGCGGCGTGGTGGTCGGCATCGGCACCGCGTTCATCGCCGCCGGCTTCAGCAACATCATGAACTACATCCAGGCGCTCTTCTCGCTCTTCAACGCCCCGCTCTTCGCCACCTTCATCATCGGCATGTTCTGGAAGCGGATGAGCCCGACGGCCGGCTTCCTGTCGCTGCTGTCCGGCACGGTGGCCTCGCTGGCGACGTACCTGCTCTACAAGGGGGGCGTGCTGGCGTTCAACTCCGACCTGGAGGAGAGCTTCTGGGGTGCGGGCATCGCGTTCGTCACGGTGGCCGTGGTCGCCGTCGTGGTCACCCCGCTCACCCGCCCGAAACGCGACGACGAGCTGCGCGGCCTGGTCTACGGCACCGGCGCGATCGACCTGACCGCCGACGGGCTCGTCGGGGACACCGCCTGGTACCGCTCGCCGATCCTGCTCGGCGGGATCGTCCTGCTCCTGTCCGCCCTGCTCTACCTGCCGGTCCTCTAGGAGGCGCACGCCATGGACGACCAGACGGCCAACGACCCGTTGGTGGACGAGACCGAACGGGAACGCGGCCGGTCGGCCGCCGCCCGGCTGTTCGACATCCGCCGGGTGATCGGTGGGCTCTTCGTCGCGTACGGGCTCATCGTGGGTGGTACCGGACTCCTCGACGACCGGGCGGCGATCGAGAAGGCCGAGGGGGTACGGATCAACCTCTGGGCGGGCCTGGGGATGCTCCTGCTCGGGATGGTCTTCCTGGTGTGGCAGTGGCTGCGGCCGGCCGAGGCCCCGGCGGAGCCCGATTCCGACCCGGCACGCTGACCGCCGGGGAGCCCGACCCCGACCGGTCACCGGGTCGGCCGGGGCGACCCGGTGGGGCGCATGGGGTGGGCCATGCGGGGTACGCGAGAGGGATCAGGGAACGCGCCTGGGGACAGGAGGGCAGCAACATGACCGATCGCGACCGTAACGCCGACCGGCCGCTGGAGGAGAGCCCCGAGATGGCCGCCGCGGCGGACGACGAGACGACGGTGCCGCAGCTGGTGACCGGCGGTGGCCCGGACGACGAGACCCCGGACTTCGTGGCACCGGGCGAGTCCCCGGCCGGGAGCGGTGACACCGACGAGCTGATCGGCGACGCGTACGCCGGCACCAGCGGCGTGGGCCGCACGACCGTCCGTACCGGTGCGGAGCAGCCCTGGGATCCGGCGGACCTGGCGGTGGCCCGGGGCCAGGACCCGGATCCGGAGAACGTCGAACGGGCCCGGCGCGACCTGGAGCGGGACGGCCGGGCGGCGGTCGAGCGCACCGTGCCCTGAGCAGACGGGCGGGGCCCCCGGCCGACCGCGTGGGTCGGGCCGGGGGCCCCGGGGGGAGGTCCGCCGCCTCAGGCGCCTCACAACCTGGAGGCGGCGGACAGGCCGCGGAGGTTCAGGAGAGCGGCGGGTACGCGTTGCGCATGAGCTCCTGGAACTGCGCGGAGAACCAGGCACCGGAGATCGGCGCGTTGGGCAGCGCGCCGCTCATGTTGTTGCCGTTGCGCGCGTTACCGGTGTAGGTCGGGTCGCACATCTGGTCGAAGCCCTTGCCCTCGTCGTTCGGGATGTACTTGCTGGAGCCGTCCGACTCGCCCGGGGGCTTGACCCAGACGTAGGCGTCGATGCCCGGCTCGGGCGCGACCTTCGGACGCTCGCCGAGGCCCGCACCGGCCTGGTTGCACCAGTTGCCGGCGTGGAGCCGGCGGTCGACCCGGCCACCGTTGACGTAGGTGTCCACACTGGTCGTCGCACCCGGACCGGTGGGCCGGGCGGTGCCGCCCCAGCCGTTGCGGGAGGTGTCGATCAGCATGCCGATACCGGAGTTGAAGCCGACCCGGACCAGCTCGTTGCGGAACGCCTGGGCGAAGGAGAGCTCGTCGACGTACTGGTTCCAGTCGATCCACTTGGACTGGCGGACGGTCTGGCCGTTCACACTGTCAGTGATCTTGATGTACGGCTCCCTCAGGGCGGAGTAGTTCGCCGTGTTGACGATGAAGCCGTGCACGTTGTTCACCGTGCTGCCGGAGGCCACCGCGGCCTCCTTGAGCTGGTTGGCGGTGGGGGTGAAGTTGCTGTCCCAGCCGATCCAGCCGTGGTGGGCGGCGTCGATGTAGTTGTAGACGTTGCCGAGCGCGCCCAGCTTGGCCAGGGCGTAGCCGACCCCGTTGACGTACGCGCCGTTCGCCTTCACGGTGTCGCACATCGCGGTGCCGCCCGGGTTGCCGGAGGTGTTGGTCACCAGGTTCGGCAGCGAGTCGATCTCGATGATGTTGATGATCCGCAGAGCCGCGTACTTCGGGTCGGCCTGGATCGCGGCGATCGGGTCGATGTACTGGGCCTTGTACTTGGGCAGCTCGTCCGCCTTCAGCTCCCCATTGGAGGCGAGCGCGGAACAGTCCCGGCCGGGCAGGTTGTAGATGACGAACTGGATGTAGCCGGCGCCCTGGGCGAGCGCGGCGTCCAGGTGGTCCCGCACGCCCATCGAACCGTTGGAGCTGCTGTCGTCGGTGCCCTCGATGGCGGCGATCCGGTCCAGCCAGACGGCGGTCGGGTTGTTGGAGATCCGGTTACCGCCCGGCTCCGCGTCCGCCTTGGCCTTCCACTCCGGGTTCACGTACCCCTTCACCCCGGCGTACGGATTGTCCACCTTGGGGCCACCGGGCGGCGGCGTGGTGGGCGGCGGGGTGGTCGGCGGCGGCGTCGAGGGGGGCGGGCTGGTGGGGGGCGTCCCGCCGTTGCAGGCCGTGCCGTTGATGGTGAACGACGTCGGCTTCGGGTTGCTGCCGCTCCAGGAGCCGTTGAAGCCGAGGCTCGTGGTGGCCCCGGTGGCGAGCGCACCGTTGTAGGACTCGTTCTGCGCGGTGACGTTCTGGCCCGACTGCGTCCAGCGCGCCGACCAACCCTGCTGCACCCGCTGGTTGGCGTCCGGGAAGGTGAAGCCGAGCGTCCAGCCGTTCAGCGGGTCGCCGAGGTTCTTGATGGTGATGGAGGCGGTGAACCCGCCCTGCCAGTCACTGGACGTGTAGCTGACGTCGCACTGGGTCGCGGCGTGCGCCACGGTGACCGGAATGGTCACCAGGCCGCCGGCGACCAGGGCGCTCGCACCGGTCAGCGCGAGTGCCCGCCGCCTGGCGGACAGACTTCTCCACAGATTCATGCCACTGATCTCCTTGGGCGAGACCGGACCAGGGAACGGCCCGGCTGCTTTCAGGCCCGGGAAACGGCGTTCCACAGAGGCCCTCGGGGGTGATGGGGGTGCCCGACCCGGACGGGCAGCGGTGGTGCCCTGCGGCCGAGCGAGCCGACCGACGGTACGGCCGCGACGTCGTCCGGTGGGGACCGGCTGCCCTCGACGCTCCGGCTACGCGGTGTGGCTCCTCGTACGCAGTGCAGTGATTCTTGCATGGGAGCGCTTCCATGACAACCTCTCGATACCTGTACGTCATCGACCGGGAATTTCCGGGCGATCGGCCGGTAACGCCGCGGGCGGGAGGTGATGCCCGCGAACGCCCCCTACCACCCGGGACGGCCGGTAGCCGACAGACTCCTAAACGCGAATCTTTCCCCGCATAGGTCGCGAATCGGTCTAACGTCTGCCTTAGCTCGGCTTCCGCCGGGCCAGGACGAAAAGGGATGGAGTGACGCAGGTCATGGCTACCAACAAGCTCGGGAAGGTCGTCGCAGGCGCCGCCCTCGGCGGGGCCTCCTTGCTGGTCTTCACGCCGGGGATCGCCTTCGCCGACAACG
This sequence comes from Micromonospora sagamiensis, assembly GCF_014680085.1. Classification (NCBI taxonomy): domain Bacteria; kingdom Bacillati; phylum Actinomycetota; class Actinomycetes; order Micromonosporales; family Micromonosporaceae; genus Micromonospora; species Micromonospora sagamiensis. The sequence continues at coordinate 1,589,705 of NZ_AP023438.1, forward strand.
GCAACGGGCACCACGACCACCACAAGGGCAAGGTCTACGTCGATCCGCACGCCGTGCAGCCGGGCCACGATGTCAAGTTCATCGAGGTCTGCGCGGACCGCCAGGAGCACGCCTTCGTCTGGTCGAAGGTGACCGGGAAGGTCAAGCTCCACGCCCGGGACCACCACAAGAAGGAGCACGAGCGCGACGCGCGGGGCGAGGAGTCCGGGAACGACGAGTCGCCGAACGGCTCCGGCTCGGAGCACGGCGGCTGGAACGGCAAGGACAAGGACTCCGAGGGCGGCTGGAACGGCAAGGACTCCGAGTCCGAGGGCGGCTGGAACGGCCACGGCTCGAAGAACGGCAAGGACTCCGAATCCGAGTCCGGCAACGGCTGGGACAGCCACGGGGACGAGGCCGGACAGCCGGGTATGAACGGCGACTCCAAGTCCGGCGGCTGGGGTGGCGGCGACGAGGTCAAGGACGACGCCAAGAAGAAGGCCGAGGAGGAGGCCGCCAGGAAGAAGGCCGAAGAGGAGGCCGCGCGCAAGAAGGCCGAGGCCGAGGCCGCCGCCGAGGAGGAGGCCGCTGCCGAGGCGGAGGCCAACGGCAAGGACAAGGGCGCCGAGGAAGAGGCCGCTGCCGAGGAGAAGGCCGGGCACAAGGGACCGAAGTTCGTGTACTACGGCGAGGCCGAGATCCCGGCGGATGCCGAGCCCGGCACGTACAAGGTCAAGGGCTCCTGCGGCGAGGGCACCCTGGTCGTCCTGCCGACGGGGCCGGTCGACGGCGGTGACGGTGGCGCCACCGGCGGCGACCGCGGCATGGCGGTCAGCGGGGCGGCGATGCTCGGGGCCGCCGCGCTCGGCGGCATCGTGCTGATGCGGCGTCGTCGGGCCGATGAGCTGGTCTGACGCGGGGAAGCCCGCCGGCGGCCGTCACGGGAGACCGTGGCGCGCCGTCGGCGCGGCCGTGGTGACCCTCGGCGTACTCGGGGCCGGGCTGCTCGGGGTGGGATTGACGGAGCCGGAGCCGCCCCGGCCACCGCAGCCGGCGGTCGGCATCGGCGTGCCGGTCACCGGCACCCCGCCGAACCCCGCCGACCGGGCCGCGGGCGACCCCGACACGGAAGCGGGCGACACCGACCCGGTCGGGATGGACCGGTCCGAACCCACCACCATCACCATCCCCCGGATCGGGGTGAACGCCCCGATCATGTCGCTGGGGGTGGCGGCGGACGGGACCGTCGAGGTGCCCCCGTTGGAGCAGGCGCAGCTCGCCGGCTGGTACCGGCCCGGCCCCTCCCCCGGCGAGATCGGCAACGCGGTGATCGTCGGCCACGTCGACTCCAGCCACATCGGGCCGGCCGTCTTCTTCGACCTGGGCGCGCTGCTGCCCGGCGACACCATCTCCGTCGCCCGTCGGGACGGCAGCTCCGCCACCTTCCGGGTCGACGCGGTGCGGTCGTACCCGAAGGCGGAGTTCCCCTCCGCGCTGGTCTACGGCCCGAGCGACCGGGCCGGGCTACGGGTGGTCACCTGCGGTGGGCAGTTCGACGAGCGGAACCGCGACTACCCGGACAACGTGATCGTCTTCGCCACCCTGGTGACCTGACGGCCGGTGGCGGACGCCCTGCGCCGCGCGCCCGGTGGGAGCTCCCACCGGGCGCGCGGCGTGTGGACCCGCCTCAGCTCGCCGAGGAGGTACGCACCAACGTCCGGATCTGCCGCAGCAGGACGGAGAGCGCGGCCAGGTCCGCCCGGGACTCGTCGAACTCCCCCATCGCCCGGTGGGCCCGGTGGATCGACACGGCGTTGGACTGCTCCCAGACCTGCACCCGCTCCTGCGACGGCAGGGCCGCGTCGGTGGAGTCGAGCACCTCGTTGGTGAGCGCGGCCAGGGCGGCGTAGAGGTCGTACCGCAACGCCATCCGGGCCAGGGTCTGCCAGCGGTCCTCCCGGGGCAGCAGGGAGATCTTCGACAGCAGCGAGTCGACCCGGAACCGGTCGGAGAGGACGAAGTAGACCGAGGCCACCTCGCCGACGTCCTTGCCGGTCTGCGCCGCCGTCTCCACCACGTCCAGCAGGCCGAAGCTGTACATCAGCCGGGTCGCCTGCTCGGCCAGCTCCCGGGGGAGCCCCCGCTTGCTCATCGTGTCGACGTGCGCGGCCAGCGCCTCCCGCTCGGCACCGTAGAAGAGGTTCTCCAGTTCCGGCAGGAGCCGGGCCACCCCGTCGCGCAGGCGGGCGATCTCGACGGGCACGTCGATCGGCGAGCGCCGGTTGGTGACCAGCCAGCGCACCGCCCGGTCGAGCAGCCGCCGGGTGTCCAGGTAGCCACTGGTCTGCAACTCCGGGGCGACCCGGTTGTCCAGCGCCTCGATCGCGTTCCACAGCTCCCGGAGCCCGAAGACCTCCCGGACCACCACGTACGCCCGGATCACGTCCGCCGGGGACGCCGCCGTCTCCTCGACCACCCGGAACACGAACGAGATGCCACCCCGGTTGACCGCCTCGTTGACCAGCACGGTGGTGACGATGTCCCGGCGCAGCCGGTGCCGCTCCATCCGGTCGGCGAAACGCTGCCGCATCGGCGTCGGGAAGTAGTTGACCAGGACGTCGGTCGTCCACTCCTCGTCGGCCAGCCCGTCGGTGAGGATCTCCCGCTCCAGCGCGATCTTCACGTACGCGAGCAGCACCGCGAACTCCGGCGCGGTCAGCCCGGTCTCGGTTCGGGCGGCCAGTTCCTCGTCGGACGGGAGCGCCTCCAGCGCGCGGTTCAGCGCACCGGAGCGTTCCAGGTCGCTGATCATCCGGCGGTGTACCGGCAGCAGCGACGCGGACTGGGCCTGGGCGTTGTTCAGCGCCCGTGCCTGGTCGTAGTTGTCCCGCAGCACCAGCTCGGCGACCTCGTCGGTCATCTCGGCGAGCAGTTCGTCCCGGTCCGGGACGGTCAGCTCCCCGTCGGCCACCGCCGTGTTGAGCAGGATCTTGATGTTCACCTCGTGGTCGGAGCAGTCCACCCCGGCCGCGTTGTCGATGAAGTCGGTGTAGATCCGGCCGCCGGACTGGGCGTACTCGATCCGGCCGAGCTGGGTCCAGCCCAGGTTGCCGCCCTCGCCGGCCACCCGGCAGCGCAGGTCCTTGCCGTTGACCCGGATCGCGTCGTTGGACTTGTCCCCGACCTCGGCGTTGGTCTCGCCGGTGGACTTGACGTAGGTGCCGATGCCACCGTTCCAGAAGAGGTCCACCGGGGCGGTCAGGATCGCCTTCATCAGCTCCGGCGGTGACATCTGGGTGACGTCGCCGTCGAGGCCGAGCGCCGCCCGGACCTGCGGCGAGATCGGCACCGACTTGGCGGTCCGCGGGTACACCCCACCACCTGCGGAGATCAGGCCGGAGTCGTAGTCCTCCCACGACGACCGGGGCAGCTCGAACAGCCGTCTCCGTTCGGCGTACGAGGTCGCCGCGTCCGGCTCCGGGTCGAGGAAGATGTGCCGGTGGTCGAAGGCGGCGACCAGGCGGATGTGCTCGCTGAGCAGCATTCCGTTGCCGAACACGTCGCCGGACATGTCGCCCACGCCGACCACGGTGAAGTCCTCGGTCTGGGTGTCGTGCCCCAGCTCCCGGAAGTGCCGCTTGACCGACTCCCAGGCGCCCCGGGCGGTGATGCCCATCTTCTTGTGGTCGTAGCCGGCCGAACCGCCGGAGGCGAACGCGTCCCCCAGCCAGAACTGGTGCGCGGTGGAGATCTCGTTGGCGATGTCGGAGAAGGTCGCCGTCCCCTTGTCCGCCGCGACCACCAGGTACGGGTCGTCGCCGTCGTGGCGCACCACGTCGGTCGGGGGCACCACCGCACCGCTGACGATGTTGTCGGTGACGTCGAGCAGGGCGGAGATGAACTCCCGGTAGCAGGCCACCGCCTCGTCCCGGTCCCCCGGCTTCTGCTTGAGCACGAAGCCGCCCTTGGCCCCCACCGGCACGATCACGGCGTTCTTCACCATCTGCGCCTTGACCAGGCCGAGCACCTCGGTACGGAAGTCCTCCCGCCGGTCGGACCAGCGCAGCCCGCCCCGGGCCACCGGCCCGAACCGCAGGTGCACGCCCTCGAACCGGGGCGAGTAGACGAAGATCTCGTACTTCGGGCGGGGCGCGGGCAGATCCGGGATGGCCTGCGGGTCCAGCTTGAACGCCACGTACGACTTGGGTCGCCCGCCGTCCACCCGCTGGAAGAAGCTGGTCCGCAGGGTGGCCCGGATCAACGTCAGGTACGCCCGCAGGATGCGGTCCTGGTCGAGGCTGGACACGTCGTCCAGGGCCGCGTTGACGGTGTCGGCCAGTTCCGTGCCGCGCCGGTCCCGTTCCTCGGGCGTGAGCCCGACGGCCGGGTCGAAGCGCACCTCGAACAGTTCCACCAGCAGGGTGGCGATCTTCGGGTACGCGATGAAGGTGGACTCCATGTAGTCCTGCGAGAAGACCGTGCCCGCCTGGCGCAGGTACTTCGCGTACGCGCGCAGCACCACCACCTGCCGCCAGGTGAGCCCGGCGCGCAGCACCAGCTCGTTGAAGCCGTCCACCTCGGCCTCGCCCCGCCATGCGGCGGCGAAGGCGTTCTCCACGTGCGGGCGCACCTCGGACAGCTCCTGGTGCCCCTCGGGCAGTTGCAGGCCGAAGTCGTAGAGGTAGATCCGCCCGTCGATCCGGTCCACCTCGTACGGGTGCTCGTCGACCACCCGCACCCCGAGGGAGTGCAGCACCGGCAGCACGTCGGAGAGGAGCATCGGCTCGCCGTTGCGGTAGACCTTGAAGCGGACGTCCATCGCCTCGGCCGGATCGCCCGCGCCCCGCGCGCCGTTGCGCGGGGCGAACTGCTTGCGGAACAGGTGCATCTCGAGCTGGCCGGGCTCCTCCAGCAGCTCCAGCTTGGCCAGGTCCTTCATCGCCTCGTACGGCGTGTGCCCGTCCTTGTAGCCCTCGGGGAAGGCGTCGGCGTACCGGGTGAACAGGTGCTTGGCCTGTTCGTCGCCGAGCTTGCGCTCCAGCACCAGCCGGTAGTCGTCGTCCCAGAGCCGGGTCGCGTCGGCGAGTTCCTCGGCGAGCAGGTCGGCGTCGACGTCACCGGGCGGGTTCGCCGGGTCGGTCCGGACGATGAAGTGCACCCGGGCCAGCATCGACTCGGTGACCCGGGTGGTGTAGTCCACCCCGACCCCGTTCAGCTCGCGCAGCAGGATGTCCTGCATGCGCAGCCGGTTCTGCGTGGTGAACCGGTCCCGGGGCAGGTAGATCAGGCAGGAGATGAACCGGCCGTAGCCGTCCCGGCGCAGGAACACCCGCAGCTGGCGACGCCCGGCCATCCGGAGCACGCCGATCACCGCGTGGTAGAGGTCGTCGGTCTTGATCTGGAACAGCTCGTCGCGGGGGTAGGTCTCCAGGATCTGGAGCAGGTCCTTGCCGGAGTGACTGCGCGGGCTCAGCCCGGAGCGTTCCATCACCTCGGCCACCTTGCGGCGGACCACCGGCAGCTCGCGCACGCTGGTCCGGTACGCGGCGGTGGAGAAGAGCCCGAGGAAGCGCCGCTCCCCGACCACCTCGCCGTGCTCGTTGAAGATCTTGAAACCGATGTAGTCGAGGTACGCCGAGCGGTGGACGGTCGCCCGGGAGTTCGCCTTGGTGATGATCAGCAGGCGCTTCTCCAGCACCTTCTCGTGCGCCTCCGGCGGCATCGACGACAGCGTCCGGGGCTCGGTGCGGTCCTGCCGCAGGATGCCCAGGCCGGTGCCGAGCGTCGCCTCCAGCGCCTGGCCACGCGGTTCGTCGGGGGTACCGCCCTCGTCCACCTCGACCAGGCGGTACTCCCGGTAGCCGAGGAAGGTGAAGTGGTCGTGGGCCAGCCAGCGCAGCAGCTCCACCGAGTCGGTGATGTCCTTCTCCGGCACCGGCGGACGGTGGTCGGAGGTCCGCGCGGCGGAGAGCTCCTCGGCGAGGTCGATGGCCTGCTGGCGCATCCTCGGCCAGTCCTCGACGGCCTCCCGGACGTCGGTGAGCACCCGCTGGAGTTCGGCGCGGAGCCGGTCCCGCTGGGCCGGGTCCCGGATCGGGTCGATCTCGATGTGCATCCAGCTCTCGACGATGTCGCCGTCGATCGCGTCGTCCGGCTCGACGTCCGCCGCCACCTCGGCGAGCCGACCCAACGGCTCCCGCCGGACCACCACCAGCGGGTGCACCAGCAGGTGCACGTCCAGGTGGTGGGAGTTGAGCAGGGCGGTCACGGAGTCGACCAGGAACGGCATGTCGTCGGTGACGATCTCGATCACCGTGTGGTGCTGTTCGGCGTCCGGCTCGTGGATCCGCAGCTTCAACTCACCCGGAACCCGCTGCTCGGCCAGTTCGCGGTGGGCCCGGGCGGCGTCGAGCATCTCCTCGGCGGTGAACCCGATCAGCTCCTCGTCCGGCGCGAACCGCCAGAAGCGGTCGACCAGGGTGGCCGCGCCGTGGTCGTCGCCGGCCAGCGCGACCGCCTGGGCGACCAGGCGCTCCGCGTTGGGCACCGGCTCGTCGAGCTCGGCGTCCTCCACGTCGTCGCCGAGCGCCTCCACCGGCAGGCCAAGGTCGTACAAGGTGTCGATACTCGAGCCGGACATACCGGTTACTCCTGCATGAAGGCGGCCGGACCCATCGCGGTCGGTCGCCGACTCGAAACTGTCGTCGCGGCCGGAGCCTCCCGGCCGGAGGTCGGGTCCCGGTTTGATCGCCGGACGCCGGTCCATCGGTGCCACTCCCCTCGACCCACCGCGTTGTGGGTCACTCACCGTCCAGCCTAGGCCCTGTCGATCACGTTTCTCCTCGGCGGACCACAGGCTGGACTTCCGGTTCGGGACTGTGCCCATCCACCCGTTGCGGGTTCGAGGTGGCCGGGGCTGGAGTACCCCGACCCGCGATGTTCATCACACCACCGCCGGTCCCACTTCGTGGCCCCGGCACGGGACCCCCGGTGGACGGTTCGCGTACTACCGTGCAGGTCAGGCCGAGATCGGAGGGTCCATGTCCCTGTCCTACCCGCCCCGCCGCCCGCGTACCCGCCGCATGCGGAACGCCGTTTTCGCGGCGGTCGTCACCGCAGCGACACTGGTGGGGTGTTCCGGCGGTGACGGACCGGAGGAGAGCGTCGACGCGTTCCTCGCCGGCTGGCGCTCCGGTGACCTGCACGCGGTCGGCTTCCGCGACCCGACCGGGGCCCGGGTCCCGGCGGAACGGGTGACCGAGGAGATCCGGGCGCTCTCCGGAGAACTGGCCGACCGGCCACCGACCCTGCGCCGGTCCGGGGAACCAAAGATCACCCGGGATTCGGCAGAGGGACGGATCAGCGTGGAGTGGACGCTGCCCGGCGACACCCGGTGGCGCTACGAGCGCCCCGTCCGGCTGGCCCGCAGCGGGGACGGCGCGTGGCAGGTGGTCTGGGAGCCCGCCCTGGTGCAGGAGCAGTTGCTGCGCGGCGACCGGCTGGCCGTACGCCGGGTCGCCGCGCCCCGCGCCGCGGTGCTCGACACGGCCGGCGCACCGATCGTCGCTCCTCGGCCCGTGGTCCGGGTGGGAGTGCAGCCGAGCGAGGTCACCGACGCCCCGGCGCTGGCCCGCCGGCTCGACGCCGCGTTCAAGGCGGTACGCCCGGCGATCACCCCACCGGTCGACCTGTCCGACCTGCCGAAACGACTGGCCGACGCGAAACCGGACGCCTTCGTCGAGGTGGTCACCCTGCGGGAGGACGCATACCGGCAGATCCGCGACCGCATCTACGACCTGCCCGGCACGAAGTTCCGCAGCGAGAAGCTGGAACTGGCGCCCACCCGGGAGTTCGCCCGCGCCCTGCTCGGTTCGGTCGACGTGGCCACCGCCGACGACCTGGCCGCCAAGCCGGACGCCTACGCCGAGGGCGACCAGGTCGGCCACGGCGGCCTCCAGGGCCGGTACGACGAGCGGCTGCGCGGCGCCGCCGGGATCAGCGTGATCACCGAACGGCGGGGGCCGGAGGACACCTGGGCGCCGACCGGGACCGAGGTGTTCCGGAAGGACCCGCAGCCCGGGCAGGCCGTGCGGACCACTCTCGACCCGGCGGTGCAGAACGCGGCCGACGCCGCCCTGCGCGGGGAACGACGCCGGTCCGCCCTGGTCGCGGTACGCGTCAGCGACGGCGCGGTGCTCGCGGTCGCCAACGGCCCCGGCCCGGCCGGGGAGAACCTCGCGTTCACCGCCCAGGTGCCGCCCGGCTCGACCTTCAAGATGGTCAGCGCGCTCGGGCTGCTCGACCGGCAGGCGGTGACCCTGGACGCCCCGGTCGACTGCCCGAAGACGTTCACCGTCGACGGCCGCTCCTTCAAAAACTCGGAGAACTTCGCCCTGGGGAAGGTGCCGTTCCGGACCGACTTCGCGAAGTCCTGCAACACCGCCTTCGCCGCGCTCGCCCCGAAGCTCGGCGACGCCGGCCTCGCCGAGACCGGCCGGACGCTCGGCCTGGAGGCAAGCTGGGACCTCGGCGTGGACGCCTTCACCGGCAAGGTCTCCACCGGCGGCACCCCCGCCGAGCGGGCCGCCGCCGCCTTCGGTCAGGGCACCACGCTGGTCAGCCCGGTCGCCATGGCCGCCGCCACCGCCGCCGTCGCCCGGGGCCGCTGGGAACAGCCCAAGCTGGTCCTCGACCCGGCCCCCGGACAGCCCGCGCCGGCCGGGCCGCAACTCAGGCCGGAGTCGGTCGAGCCGCTGCGCACGATGATGCGCGAGGTGGTCACCGCCGGCACCGCCACCACCCTGCGGAGCGTCCCCGGCGAGCCGGTGCACGGCAAGACCGGCACCGCCGAGTACGACGACAACCCGGCGAACACGCACTCCTGGTTCGTCGGCTGGCAGGGCGACGTCGCCGTCGCCGTCTTCGTGGAGAGGGGCGGCTCCAGCACCGAGTCGGCCGTCCCGATCACCGCCCGCTTCCTGCGTGCCCTCGCCTGATACTCCGTCCCGGGTCGTCCCCGAGGGTCCGCCCTGGATCGGCGTGGACAAGCCGCACCACTGGCGTGTACGTCGACAATGGATCCGTGACGACGCGTGGCGGTAAGGGTTGGTGGCTGGCGGGCGTAGCCGCAGGTCTGGTGGCGTGTGCCCTGGGCGTTCTGCTGGCACGGACGGGGTTGGAGGACGCCGACCGGTGGGCCAGCGTAATCGGGGTGTTCCTGAACCTCACTGGCGTGGTCGTGGCCGGGTACAGCGCAGTCCAGGCCCGCCGCGCGTCCACCGCAGCGCCGGCGGCGGGCGAGAACGTGGACAACCGGATCGGCGGGGGCCGGTTCACCGGCGTAGTGGTGATGGGGCGGGACCTGGAGCAGGTGAGCACCACCGGTGAACCGGCACCGGATCCGGTCACGGGTCGGCCGCCGCTGGCAGGTGGCCCGCAGGCGGGGCACGTGTCCAACACGATCGACGACGGCCGGTTCCACGGGCCGGTCATCATGGGCCGGGACATGCGAGGCGTCGTCCTGCCCCTACCGGCCGGCCAGCAGCCTGACGCGGACGGACCGGCCCGGTGAGTACGTCGACTCCTGATCCGGCGGAAGTGTCGAACCGGATCACCAGCGGAGTGTTCTTCAGCGCGGTGGTGATGGGCCGCGACATCCAGGTGACGCTGCCGGCGGAGATCCGTCCCGCGTTGACCGGGCTGCCCCGCCCGGCGACGGTGTTCACCGGCCGCGACACCCAGGTCGATGCCCTGCTGGCGGGTCTGTCCCCGGACGGTGGGGACGGGTCGGTGTTGGTGTCGGCGGTGGCGGGGATGGCCGGGGTCGGTAAGACCGAACTGGTGGTGCAGACCGCGCACCGGGCACTACGCAGGCCGGGTTGGTTCCCGGGTGGGGTGCTGTTCGTGGACATGTTCGGCTACGACCCCGAGCGGCGGTTGTCCGCCGCCGACGCGTTGCTGGGTTGGTTGCAGGCCATCGGGATCCCCGGTGAGCACATCCCCGCCGGCGTACAGGACCGCGCCCGGCTGTGGCGCAGTGTCCTGGACGCCTACACCAGCCAGGACCGCCGCCTCCTGCTGATCATCGACAACGCCGCCACCGAGGACCAGGTCACCCCGCTACTCCCGGGCGACCCGGCGATCGCGGTGCTGGTCACCTCCCGGCACACCCTGGACATCGACGCCCGCCTGCACGACCTCGACATCCTCGACACCGACGCAGCGGTCGCCTTGATCCGCGAGGTCATCACCCACCGCCGCAGCACGGAGGATCCGCGCCTGCACGCGCCGGACCAGCAGGAGGCGATGACCGACCTGGCCGACGAGTTGTGCGCGGGGCTGCCTCTGGCGTTGCGGGTCGTCGCCGCGCTGCTGGCTGACCGCCGCCACCTGCAACCTGCCGCCCTGGCCGGCCGGCTCCGCGACGACCAGGCCCGCCTCGACGGGCTGTCCCGACAGCAGGTCGCCGTGCGGGCCGCGTTCGACCTGTCCTACCAGCACCTCACCGACGACCAAGCCCTGCTGTACCGGCTCCTACCGGTCAACCCCGGACCCGACATCGCCACCAAAGCTGCCGCGGCCCTGACCGACCTCCCCGTCGACCGGGTCGCGGTGCTGCTGGAAGACCTGCACCGCGCGCACCTGGTCGACGAACCGGCCGCCGACCGGTGGCGCATGCACGACCTCATCCGCCTCCACGCCGCCGGCCAACCTGCCACCAGCCCCGACGAGACCCCCATCGCCCGGCACCGACTGTTCACCCACTACCTGCACAACACCGAGGCAGCGAACACCCACCTCACGCCGACCGACCCGACTGACACCACCCGGTTCCCCAGCCGGCAGGACGCCCTACGCTGGCTCGACGCCGAACACGACAACCTCGTCGCCGTCTGCGTCAGCGCCCCCGTTCACGACCTGCCGCACATCGCCATCGGCCTCGCGTTCGCGCTCGCTCACTTCCTGAACTTCCGCCGTCACTTCACCGACTGGATCACCATCACCACCGCCGCCCGCGACATCTACCGGCAGCTCGGTGATCGCCATGGCGAAGCCCAGGCGTCGAGCAACCTCGGCCTCGCCCTGGCGGAGGTGCGGCGGTTCGACGAGGCCATCACCGCCCACACCACCGCCCGCGACATCCACCACCAGCTCGGCGACCACCACCGCGAAGGCATGGCGTGGAACAACCTCGGCCTTACCCTGGCGGAGGTGCGGCGGTTCGACGAGGCCATCACCGCCCACACCACCGCCCGCGACATCCACCACCAGCTCGGCGACCACCACCGCGAAGGCGGGGCGTGGGGCAACCTTGGCCTCGCCCTGGCGGAGGTGCGGCGGTTCGACGAAGCCATCACCGCCCACACCACCGCCCGCGACATCCACCACCAGCTCGGCGACCACCACCGCGAAGGCCGGGCGTGGAACAACCTCGGCCTTACCCTGGCGGAGGTGCGGCGGTTCGACGAAGCCATCACCGCCCACACCAACGACCTGGAGATCTGTCGCCAATTGGGCGATCGCCACGGCGAAGGCATGGCGTGGAACAACCTCGGCCTCGCCCTGCGGCAGGTGCGGCGGTTCGACGAGGCCATCACCGCCCACACCACCGCCCGCGACATCTACCGGCAGCTCGGTGATCGCCACCGCGAAGGCCGGGCGTGGGGCAACCTCGGCCTCGCCCTAGCGGAGGTGCGGCGGTTCGACGAGGCCATCACCGCCCACACCACCGCCCGCGACATCCTCGGCCAGTTCGGCGACCGCCACCGGGAAGGCATGGCGTGGAACAACCTGGGCAACGCCCTGCAGCAGGTGCGGCGGTTCGACGAGGCACGGAGCTGTTGGGAGCAGGCGGGTGATGCCTTCACCGAGACCGGTGACGCGGAAAGCGCCGCACTGGTCCGCACGCTCCTCGATAAACTGGAATCGTGAGGTCCGGGTGTCTGGACGTGGTCGGTCCGGGACTGTTGAAGATCGCCTTCCACTGGGCCAGTGGACATCGCCGACGGTCCGCCCAGCAAGGCGGTCCGTCAGCACGGCGCAGGGCGGACGCGGCGTGGAGGCAGCGGGCGTGATGGTCTGGAGGCTCTGGAGCTGTTCCTGGCCGTACAACTCGCCGGTCTCGATCAGGGCTGGAGTGACGCCATGATCGGCGGCGGTCGGTGCCGGCTGGGCCGGGAACACGCCGGAGCGTGCGGTCGGCCCTGATCAGTGGCCAGTTACGGTGGACTGCGGTCGGCGTGTCGTGTGGCTGAACTGTCAACAAGTGCGCGCACGCCCTCGTCGAGCCGTACGGACGATCACGAGCCCTCGGTCGCCACCTGGGTGTCCAGGCCGTCGGCCGGATCCGGGCCGGTGGGCGGATCGACGGACGGGGCCACGTCGTGGGCTGGCCCGAGGGGAAGCGACGGGGGTGCCGGGCGGGGTGACAGCAGGCGGGTTGCGGGGACCGGGCGGGGCGGCAGCAGCTTGGGCGGGACCGCGCCCGGCGCGGAGACCGGGGCCAGGCCGGCGACCAGCGTGTTGACGATCTCGGCGGCGTACGCGCCGTCCGGGTCGTAGTCGGGGTCGAAGACGGTCAGCTCCACCCCGAGGCAGTGCGGGGTGTCGACCAGTCCGGCGATCAGGATCTCCAACTCGGCGAAGGCGATGCCGCCCGGGTCGGGGGCATCCACCGCCGGCATCACCGCCGGGTCGAGCACATCGACGTCGACGTGCAGCCAGTAGCCGGCGCAGTCGGCCAGTTGCTCGTGGGCCCACTGCGCGGTCCGGGCCGCCCCCTCGGCGCGCAGCGCCGGCACCGGCCGGTTGACGATGCCGGCCGCCTGGAGGTCCAGGCGGTACTCGTCCTGCGCCCGGATGCCGAGCACCACCACGTCGACGTCCCGGAAGTACGGCCGGCGGCCCTCGATCGCGGCCAGGTCGGCCTGCCCCCGGCCGGTCACCAGGGCGAGGTCCTCACCGGCGGCGGCTCCGACGTAGGAGGCGTTGCCGGGGTGGCGGAAGTCGGAGTGACCGTCGACGAAGACCAGGCCGATCCGGCCGCCGACCGACTCGCCGAGCCGGTGCATGGCCAGTGCGGAGCCGAGCAGGACCGAGCAGTCCCCGCCGAGCACCACCGGGAACTCGCCCCGGTCGATGATGTCCCCGATCCGCCCGGCCAGCGCCGCCGAGTACTCCGCGATCTCCCGGGAGTGGCAGACCCCGTCACCGGGACGCCAGTCCCCCGGGTCGTACCGGGGTGGGGTGAGGCAGCCGGCGTCCCGGGCCCGCAGCCGGGCGAGGAGGCCGTGGTCGCGCAGCGCCCCCGGCGCCTTGCCGCACCCGGGCACGGAGGTGAGCGTGGGGGGCCGCAGGCCGAGGTTTGTCGGCGCGTCGAGGACGGCGATCCGGCGCGTCATTGGCTCCCGTCCTCGTGAGGTCGGGCGGGCCGGCCACCGCCGGCCCGCGCGGGCGTGGGGGTGGTCAGAACAGGGCGCTCGCCAGGGCTCGGCGGGCCTTGCCGACCGCGGGGTCGTCCGGGCCGGCGATGGTGAACAGCGAGACCAGGTGCTGGCGGGCCTTCTCCCGGTCGTCGCCGGCCGTCCGCCGGACCAGGGCGACCAGTCGAGCGTACGCCGCCTCGGCCTGACCGCTGAGCACCTCGACGTCGGCGGCGAGAAGTTGCGCCTCGACGTCGTCGGGGTCGGTCTGGGCGGCGGCGAGCGCGGCGACCGGGTCAGTCGCGCCGACCCGGCGGACCAGCCCGACCTGGGCCAGACCCGACTCGGCCGCGGCGTCCGCCGGGCTCTCGGCCAGGATCTTCCGGTACGCCGCCTCGGCCGCGTCCAGGTCGCCGGTCATCAACGCGTCGTCGGCCTCGTCGAGGCGGGGGTCGCCGGCCGGCTCGGCGGTGACGCCGCCGGCCTTGAGTACGGCCTGGATCCACTGCCGCAGCTGCGCCTCCGGCACCACACCGGAGAAGGCGTCGATCGGCTGCCCGCCGACGACCGCGAAGACCATCGGGATGCCCTGCACCCGGAACATCTGGGCCAGCCGGGGGTTGGCCTCGACGTCGACCTTGGCGAGCACCCACGCGCCGCCGCCCTCGGTGGCGAGCTTCTCCAGCACCGGGGAGAGCTGCTTGCAGGGCTCGCACCACTCGGCCCAGAAGTCGATCACGACCGGTGTGGTCAGCGAACGCTCCAGCACCTCGGACTGGAAGGTCGCTTCGGTCACGTCGATCACCGCTACCCCGGCGCCCGGTGTGGCACCGCCCGGCACACCGGCGGGCGGGCCGCCCTGGGCGGGGGCGGCGGGACGGGACGGGGTGGACGGGCGCAGCGCGCTGAGGTCGACCGCGCCGCGGGTGAAGATCGACGAGGTGATCCGTGGGTCGCTCATGGTTATCTAGTCTCGCACGTACCCGGTCCGGAACAGATCAGCCGACGTGCCGACACCTGTGACTTCCACGGCTGGTCGCGGGCGGTGCGGAGGGCCGGTGGAGCCCCGCACCGCCCGCGCCGGTTGTCAGAACCGGGCCGGTTCGCGGTAGACGCCCCACTCGGCACGCAGCGCGTCGCAGATCTCGCCGAGCGTTGCCTCGGCGCGGACCGCGTCGAGCATCGCCGGGATCATGTTCTCGTCGGTACGGCTGACCGCCACCATGTGCGCGATGGCGGCGGCGACCGCGTCGTTGTCCCGGCCGGCCTTGCGCTCGGCGAGCAGCTTGCGCTGTTCCAGCTCCACCTCGTGGGAGATGCGCAGGATCTCCAGGTCCTTGGCGACCGTGCCGGTGTGGCAGTTGACGCCGACGATCTTCTTCTCGCCCTTCTCCAGCGCCTGCTGGTAGACGAAGGCCGCCTCGGCGATGTGGCCGGTGAACCAGCCGTCCTCGATGCCCCGCAGGATGCCGGAGGTCATCGGACCGATCGTGTGTGGACCGTCCCCGCCCAACTGCCGGATCCGGGCGAAGATCTCCTCCGCCTCGGCCTCGATCCGGTCGGTGAGCGCCTCGACGTACCAGGAGCCGCCGAGCGGGTCGGCGACGTTGGTCACCCCGATCTCCTCCATCAGCACCTGCTGGGTCCGCAGGGCGATCTCGGCGGACTCGTCGGTGGGCAGCGCGAGCGTCTCGTCGAGGGCGTTGGTGTGCAGCGAGTTGGTGCCGCCGAGCACCGCCGCCAGGGCTTCGACCGCGGTACGGACCACGTTGTTCACCGGCTGCTGGGCGGTCAGCGACACCCCGGCGGTCTGGGTGTGGAACCGCATCCACATCGCCTTCTCACTGGTGGCGCCGTAGACGTCGCGCAGCCAGCGCGCCCAGATCCGCCGGGCGGCGCGGAACTTGGCGATCTCCTCGAAGAAGTCGACGTGCGAGTCGAAGAAGAAGCTGAGTCCGGGGGCGAAGACGTTGACGTCCAGGCCCCGGGAGAGCCCCAGCTCGACGTAACCGAATCCGTCGGCCAGGGTGTACGCCAGCTCCTGCGCGGCGGTCGAGCCGGCCTCGCGGATGTGGTAGCCGGAGACCGAGAGCGGCTTGTAGCGCGGGATGTCCCGGGCGCAGTACTCCATCAGGTCGCCGATCAGGCGCAGGTGCGGCTCGGGGTCGAAGAGCCACTCCTTCTGCGCGATGTACTCCTTGAAGATGTCGGTCTGGAGGGTGCCGTCGAGGCTGCCGATGTCGGCGCCCTGCCGCTCGGCGGCGACCAGGTACATGCAGAACACCGGCACCGCCGGACCGGAGATGGTCATGCTGGTGGTGACCCCGGCCAGGTCGATGCCGTCGAAGAGCGCCTCCATGTCGGCGGCGCTGTCGATGGCGACGCCGCAGTGGCCGACCTCGCCGAGCGACTGCGGGTCGTCGGAGTCCCGCCCCATCAGGGTCGGCATGTCGAAGGCCACGGAGAGCCCACCACCGCCCGCGCCGAGGATCATCTTGTAGCGCTCGTTGGTCTGCTGGGCGTTGCCGAAGCCGGCGAACTGCCGGATCGTCCAGGTCCGTCCCCGGTAGCCGGTCGGGTACAACCCCCGGGTGTACGGGAACTCCCCCGGCCAGCCGATGCGCTCGAAGCCCGGGTAGGCGACCCCCTCCGGCGGGCCGTACACCGGCTCGACCGGCAGGCCGGAGAGCGTGGTGAAGTCGGCGTCCCGCTTGCGCGCGGCGTCGTACCGGGCCTGCCAGCGGGCCCGTCCGGCGGCGATCTCGTCGGCGTTCATGCGCAGGGCTCCTCCTCGAGTCCTCGACTGCACGTCGAGTGTAAGACGCTCACCTGAACGATCGCTAAGGAATCTGCTACCGGCCGGTAGCCGCAGGCTCACCGCTCCAGTTCGGCGAGGAGTTCGCCAGCCGCCGCGTACGGGTCGAGGGCACCCTCGGCCACCCGCCCGGCGAGCGCCGCGAGGCCCGTACCGTCGCGGAGCGAGCCGATCCGGGCGCGGAGCACGCCGAGCGCGATCGCCTCGATCTCGGCGGCGGCCCGCGCCTCGCGGCGGCGACGCAGCTCGCCGTGCTCGACCAGCCAGCCCCGGTGCTTGTCGATCGCGGCGGCGATGTCGTCGATCCCCTCGCCCCGCGCGGCGATCGAGCGCACCACCTGGGGCCGCCACTCGCCCGGCCCGCGCTCGCCCAGCGCGATCATGCCGTTGATGTCGCGGACGGTGGCGTCGGCGCCGTCCCGGTCGGCCTTGTTGACCACGAAGATGTCGGCGATCTCCAGGATGCCGGCCTTGACCGCCTGGATCGCGTCGCCCATGCCGGGGGCGAGCAGCACCAGCGTGGTGTCGGCGAGCGAGGCCACCTCCACCTCGGCCTGCCCGACCCCGACCGTCTCCACCAGCACCACGTCGCAGCCCGCGCCCTCCAGCACCCGCACCGCCTGCGGGGTGGCCGCCGAGAGGCCGCCGAGGTGTCCCCGGCTGGACATCGAGCGGATGTAGACGCCGGGGTCGGTGGCGTGGTCCTGCATCCGGACCCGGTCGCCGAGGATCGCCCCACCGGTGAACGGGCTGGACGGGTCGACCGCGAGCACCCCGACCCGGTGGCCCCGGGCCCGCAGCGCCCGGACCAGTTCGTTGGTGGTGGTCGACTTCCCCACGCCGGGCGAGCCGGTCAACCCGACGACCTGGGCCTGCCCGGCGTACGGCGCGAGGGCCGCCGCGACCTGCGGCAACACCTCGTCGCCGGACTCGACCAGGGTGATCAGCCGGGCCACCGCGCGGGGGTCACCCGCGCGGGCCCGTTCCACCAGCATCGGTACGTCCCGGCTGCGCCGGATCGACGGCGCGGCGGTGCCCAGCTCACTCACTGAGCGTTCTCGCCCTCGGCCGGCACGTGGATGATCAGCGCGTCGCCCTGGCCGCCGCCACCACAGAGCGCCGCCGCCCCGGTGCCGCCACCGCGCCGCTTCAGCTCCAGTGCGAGGGTGAGCACCAGCCGGGCGCCGGACATGCCGATCGGGTGACCGAGCGCGATCGCGCCGCCGTTGGGGTTGACGATCGCCGGGTCCACCCCGAGGTCGCGGGTGGACTGGATACCGACCGCGGCGAACGCCTCGTTGATCTCGATGAGGTCGAGGTCGGAGATGCTGAGCCCGCCCTTCTTCAGGGCGTGCACGATCGCGTTGGAGGGCTGCGAGTGCAGGGAGTTGTCCGGACCGGCCACGTTGCCGTGCGCGCCGACCTCCGCCAGCCAGGTCAGCCCCAGCTCCTTGGCCTTGGCCTTGCTCATCACCACCACGGCGGCGGCCCCGTCGGAGATCGGCGACGCGCTGCCCGCGGTGATCGTGCCGTCCCTGGTGAACGCCGGACGGAGCTTGCCCAGCGACTCGACGGTGGTGTCCGGACGGATGCCCTCGTCCTCACCGATCACCAGCGGGTCGCCCTTGCGCTGCGGGATCAGCACCGGGGTGATCTCGTCGGCGAAGTGGCCGTTCTTCTGCGCGGCGGCGGCCTTGGAGTGGCTGGCGGCGGCGAAGGCGTCCTGCTCCTCGCGGGTGATGCCGTGCCGCACGCCGTGCCGCTCCGTGGACTCCCCCATCGAGCAGCAGTCCCAGGCGTCGGTGAGCCCGTCCATCGCCATGTGGTCCTTGATCGTCACGTCGCCGTACTTGTAGCCGGCGCGCTGGCCGAGCAGCAGGTGCGGGGCGTTGGTCATCGACTCCATGCCGCCGGCCACCACGATGTCGAACTCGCCGGCCCGGATGAGCTGGTCGGCCAGGGCGATCGCGTCGAGCCCGGAGAGACAGACCTTGTTGATGGTCAACGCCGGCACGGACATCGGGATGCCCGCCTCGACCGCCGCCTGCCGGGCGGGGATCTGCCCGGCGCCCGCCTGGAGCACCTGCCCCATGATCACGTACTGCACCTGCTCCGGGGCGACCCCCGCACGCTCCAGGGCGGCCTTGATCGCCACCCCGCCGAGCTGGGTCGCGGAGAGGTCCTTGAGATTGCCCAGCAGGCGCCCCATCGGGGTCCGCGCGCCGCTGACGATCACCGAAGCCATACTCTGCCTCCGAAGGGGTGGGCGAACCTGTACGCCTTAACGACTGTTCGGTCAGACTAGCGCCATGGCTGAGAACTCCCCCGTCGAGCCCGCTGCGGACTACGTCACAGACATCGGTATCCGCCGAATCGATCACGTCGGTGTGGCGGTCGCCGACCTGGACGCGGCGATCGACTTCTACCAGCGCACCTTCGGCATGCGCTGCGTACACATCGAGACCAACGCCGAGCAGGGTGTCCGCGAGGCGATGCTGGCGGTCGGCCCGACCACCGAGGGGGGCTGCCTGCAACTGCTCGCCCCGCTCACCGGCGAGTCGACGATCGCGAAGTTCCTGGACCGCAACGGGCCGGGGGTGCAGCAGGTCGCGTACACCGTCACCGACATCGACGCGGCGTGCGCGGCGCTGCGCGAGCGCGGCATGCGGGTGCTCTACGAGACCCCGCGCCGGGGCACCGCCGGCTCCCGGGTCAACTTCGTCCACCCCAAGGACGCCGGCGGTGTCCTCGTCGAACTGGTCCAACCCGCGTGAGGTGGTAGCAGGGGTCCCCTGTTACCGCTTTTTGTCGAGCAGGGGGCCCCTGCAACCACCCGAGACCGGCATTGGCTTTCGTCGGTGCTCGACCGGCACCGAATCGATCGATACCCACGGTGACGCGGAAAAGGGCGGCCGACCGGTGGGCGTCCTTTTCCACACCCGGCGGCCACGCCCCCGCGCCCCGGCCCGGACCTGCCAAGATCGCCTGTCCCGGACGGGCTCCCGGGCGGGCGGAGGTGACCATGTAATGAGGACACGAAAGCTCCGCACCACTCTTGCGAAGCACCCCGGGGCGTCTGCGAGTATGGGCCAATGCCCCAGCAGCAGTCCTCCCCTCTCGCGTTCTTCGATAACGCGAACTCCCAGCCGGACTTCACCGTTGGCCTGCGCGGATACAACACCGGCCAGGTCGACGACTTCATCGGGCGGCTGACCGCCGCGCTGACCCAGTCCGAGCAGGCCCGCGCCGAGGCCGAGCAGCGGATGAACGACGCGCAGCGCCGGCTCCGGCAGGCCGAGCAGCGCCTCGCGGCGCTGGAGCAGAAGCTCGCCGAGACCAACAAGCAGCTCGAGGAGAACAGCCGGCCGACCCTCTCCGGCCTCGGCACCCGGGTCGAGCAGATCCTGCGGCTGGCCGAGGAGCAGGCCAACGACCACCGCAACGAGGCCAAGCGCGAGTCCGAGGGCATCCTCTCCGCGGCCCGCCTGGAGGCGCGCGAGATCACCGACAAGGCGCGGGCCGAGGCGGCGGCCATGAAGGCCACCGCGGAGCGCGAGGCGGGCAGTGTCCGCACCACCGCCGAGCGGGAGGCGGCCGAGGTCCGGGTGCAGGCCCGGCGGGAGGCCGACACGCTGCGCGCGGACGCCGAGCGGGAGACCAAGCAGCTCCGCACGGTCACCGCGCACGAGGTGGCCGAGCTGAAGTCGACTGTCGAGCGGGAGGTGGCCACCCTGCGGGCCACCGCCGAGCGGGAGATCACCCAGCAGCGGGCCAAGGCGGCCCGTGAGGCCGAGGAGAAGCGCGCCGAGGCGACCAAGCTACTCACCGACGCCCGCGACAAGCGGGACAAGGACCTCCAGGCTCTGGAGCTCCAGCTCGCCGAGCGGCGGGAGAAGGCCGAGCGCGAGGAGTCCGAGCGGCACGCCGCGCAGGTCGCGCAGACCCAGAAGCTGGTCGGCGAGGCCGAGCAGCGGGCCCGCGCCGCGCAGGAGCGTGCCAAGGAGATCGAGCAGCGCGCCGAGGCCCGGCGGGTCGAGTCGGAGCGCACCGCCTCCGAGACCGTCGAGAAGGCCAAGTCGCTGGCCGAGAAGACGCTCGGCGAGGCCAAGGCCGAGTCACAGCGCCTGCTCAACGAGGCCCGCACCGAGGCCGAGCTGACCACCCAGGCCGCCCGGCGCGAGGTCGAGGACCTCACCCGCCAGAAGGACGCGGTCACCGCGCAGCTCGGGCAGATGCTCTCCGGCCTGGCCGGCATCGTGCCGGGTGTGCCGCAGCAGAAGGCCGCCGAGCCGCCGGCGGCAGCGCCGGCGAAGGCCGAGGAGTCCGCCGAGCGGGTTTCTGCGGAGAAGTCCAGCTGACGGCCCGCGCGTCGTCCGGGGCATGAGTCGTACGGCGCGGGGTGTCACCTTGAACGGGTGCACCCCGCGCCATACGCTGCCCACCGACGCCGACCGACACGTCCCCCGCACCGGGTGAAGTGGGTCCCATCATCGCCGTGCGTATCGCCGCACTGCGGGCGGACGCGTGTGAGGATGGGGGTATGTCGCACGGCGAGGAACTGTTCGCTCTCGGCGGGGAAGTGACCACGGAGCCCAGCTTCGAGTCCGCCCTGCGGGGGTACGAGAAACGACAGGTCGACCGGTACGTGGCCCGTGCCGAACACGAGATCGCGGCGCTGACAGCCGAACGGGAACAGGCGTACACCCAGATACACAAGCTCGCCGGCCAGGTGGAGGTGCTCCAGCGCGACCTGGCGCAGGTGCGTAAGCAGGGCACCGTGGTGGACCGGGCCTCGTTCCGGCACCTGGGGCCCCGGGTGGAGCAGATCCTCACGCTCGCCGAGGAGCAGGCCGACGACATCCTCGTCGCCGCCAACGAGGAGATCGAGGCGCGTCGCGCGGCGGCCGAGCACATCATCGAGGAAGCCCGTGAGCAGGCCGCCAAGGCACTGAAGGACTTCGAGCTGGCCCTCACCGCCCGGCGGGCCGAGGAGGAGCGGCACAGCGCCGCCCGGCGGGCCGAGGCGGAGGCGACGGTCACCGCCGCCCGCGAGGAGGCCGCCCGGCTCCGCGAGGCCGCGCAGACCGCGCTGGCCAAGGCCCAGCAGGAGGCCACCCAGCTCCGGGACGCGGCCAAGGAGATCCACAACCAGGCTCAGCAGGAGGCCACCAAGCTGCGCGAGGCGGCCCGGGAGGCGCACGCGAAGGCCCAGCAGGAGGCGGCTCAGCTCCGCGACGCGGCCAAGGAGGTGCACCTCAAGGCCCAGCAGGAGGCGAAGCGCCTGACCGAGCAGGCCACCGAGGCCGGCCGGGCGACGCACGCCAAGGCGCAGCAGGACGCCAAGAAGCTCACCGACCAGGCTGCCGCGGCGGCGCAGGCCGCCCGGACCAAGGCCCAGCAGGAGGCGAACCAGCTCACCACCCAGGCGGGCGAGGCGGCCAAGCGCAGCCGGGCCGAGACCGAGGCCTACGTCCAGCGCATGCGCGCCGAGACCGAGGCGTACGTGCAGCAGGCGCGGGCGCAGACCCAGCAGGAGCTGGGTGCCTGGCGGGCCGGGGTGGAGAAGGAGGTCAGCGCGCAGCGGGAGGCGACCGAACGGGAGCTGACCCAGCTCCGCCAGACCGCCGACCGGGAGTTCACCACCCGCCGCGAGGAGCTGGAACAGCAGCACACCGCCCGTCAGGACGAGCTGGAGCGGGATTACACCGCTCGCCGCGACGAGGTCGAGCAGGGGGCCGCCCGGATCCGGCAGGAGGCCGAAGAGGCGGCGACGACCCTGCGGCAGACCGCCGAGCAGGAGGTCGCGACGCTGCGCCGGGAGACCGAGGAGCAGGTCACGACGCTGCGCCGGGAGGCCGAGGAGAAGGCCGCGACGCTGCTGAACCAGGCCGAGACGGAGGCCGCCGCCAAGCGGCGCAAGGCCGACGAGCACGTGGCGACCTCGCGCCGGCAGTTCGAGGAGTACGCGGCCACCACCCAGCAGCACCTGGCGACGACCCAGCAACATCTCGCCGCCACCCAACAGGAGGTCGCCGCCGGCCGGCAGCAGCTGGCCCAGGTGATGCTGGAGATCGCCCAGGCCCAGCAGGAGCTGGCCGACCTGCGGCAGGAGACCTGGAAGTCCCGGCAGGAGTCCGACGACCTCCAGCACACCCTGGAGGAGATCCGCCAGCAGCTCGGCACGGAACGGTCCCGGTTGGCCGAGACGGACGCCTCGGTCCGGCAGGCCGGCGAGTCCGCGGCCCGGGCCCAGGCGGAGGCCCGCCGGGTGGCCGAGGTGGCCGCCGGTGGCGACGGCGGCAAGCCGAAGACCCGGCCGGTGGCCGAGCCGGTCACCACTCTGGACGGCGGCGCCGCCAGCGCGGGGGTCGACGGTGAACCGACGGTGGCGGCGGTCCCCGGCGAGGGGGGTCGTGGCGCCACCCCGACGAAGATCACCAGCACCGGTGAGGCCGGCAAGCGACCGACCAAGCCGACCACCGACGAGCGCAGCGCGAAGCCGGCCAAGGTTCGCGTCGAATCGGAGTAGTCGACACCCGGTATGGATTCGACGCGACGTGTCCGACGGACGGCGGCGGCGTTCGCCGTGGCCGGGCTCCTCGGGTTGGCCGCCTGCGGCCCCGGGGAGCCCTCGTCCCCCACACCGGAACCGACCAGCGCTGCCGCGTCGACGCCGACGCCCACCGCCGGCACCCCGACGGCGGACCCGGGGTTCGGGGCGTTGGAGGCGCGGTACGGGGCGCGGCTCGGCGTCTACGCCGTCGACGCCGGCTCCGGTGCCACCGTCGTCCACCGCGCCGACGAACGCTTCGCCTACGCCTCCACCTTCAAGGCGCTGGCCGCCGCCGCGCTGCTGGACGCGACCACCGCCCAGGAACTCGACCGGGTGGTCCGCTACACCCGGGCCGATCTGTTGCCCCACGCGCCGGTCACCGGGCGGCACGTCGGGACCGGGATGTCCCTTCGCGACCTCGCCGAGGCGGCGGTGCGCCACAGCGACAACACCGCGGCCAACCTGATCCTGGCCGAACTCGGCGGGCCGGCCGGCTTCGCCGGGCACCTGCGGGCCCTCGGCGACCGGACCACGAAGCCGACGCGCACCGAGCCCGCCCTCAACGAGGCCACCCCGGGCGACGACCGGGACACCAGCACGCCGCGGGCACTCGCCACCGACCTGCGGGCGTACGTGCTGGGCGACGCGCTGGACGCCGAGGACCGCGCGCTGCTCACCGACTGGCTACGCCGCAACACCACGGGCGGCGGGCTGATCCGGGCCGGTGTGCCGGCCGGTTGGCTGGTCGGCGACAAGACGGGCACGGGGGGCTACGGCACCCGCAACGACATCGCGGTGCTCTGGCCGCCCGGACGCGCCCCGATCGTGCTGGCGGTGCTCTCCAGCCGGGACGCCGAGGACGCCGACCACGACGACGCGCTGATCGCCGAGGCGACCCGGGTGACGCTCGACGCCCTGGGTCACTGACCCACCGGTCGGGTGGTCAGCCCGCGGGCGGGCCGGGAACCGGCCGGTCGGCGAACGAGGCCACCGTCCGGTCGGCGTACGCGCTGACGTCGCCGGTCTCCATCGGGCCGTCCCAGGTGGTGGGCAGCGGCACCGGCACCGCCGGGTTCACCCGGCGGACCACCTCGTCGAGGACGGTCTCGGCGTCGCCCACCCAGAGGTGCTTCGCGCCCGGCACGCCCACCACCTCGGCCTGCGGCACGGCGGCGAACCGCTGCCGGGCCTCGTCGGGGCGGAGGTAGTCGTCGAACTCGGGCACCAGCGCGACCAGCGGCTTGCCGCTGTCGGCCCAGACCGCCAGGTCGTCGGGGGTGGAGAAACGCAGTGGCGGGGAGAGCAGGATGGCCCCGCTCACCGTGGGATCGCAGCCGTACTTCAGGGCCAGGTCGGTGCCGAAGGACCAGCCGAGCAGCCAGATGTTCGGCAGCTCGGCGAACTCGGCGTACTCGACCGCGGCGGCGACGTCGTACCGCTCGCCGACGGCGTTGTCGAAGTCGCCGCCGCTGGTGCCACGGACGCTGGTGGTGCCCCGGGTGTTGAAGCGGAGCACGGCCAGGTCGGCCAGGGCCGGCAGTCGCCAGGCGGCCTTGCGGAGGACGTGACTGTCCATCATCCCGCCGTGCGTGGGCAGCGGATGCAGGCAGACCAGGGTGGCCACCGGCTCGCGGTCGAGCGGCCGGGCCAGCTCACCGACGAGGGTCAGGCCGTCCGCGGTGTGCAGTTCGATGTCCTCGCGGTGCCCGGGCAGGATCGAGGAGGCACGGATCGGGGTGCTCACCCGTCCAGTCTCCCGCCTCACCGGTCCGCCCGCCGGTCGGGGGCGGTTCCGGGGTGACCGAGATCGCTCGACCGGGTCGTGGGACGGCGCGACCGGTGGTTGGCGACGATCGCTCAGCCGTGCCGAGGGGCGCCACGACCGCGCTGCACGGCCGGGCCCCGCCGGTCCCGCGCCCGCCAGCAACCGCTGTGCCAGTGCCGGCGGTCGGTCAGGTCGCCCCAGCCGTCCGCCGGCCAGGCCACCAGGTGTGCCACCCCGGGGCGGATCTCCTGGTCGCACCCGGGGCAGCGGTACGTCTTGGTCGACGCGCCACCGCTGATGCCGCGTACCTGCCACTCGCCGTCCCGCCACCGCTCCACGGTGGGAACCCCCTGGCGGACCCGGTCGGAGTCCAGGTGGGCGGTGTCGTCACGGCGGGGGCGGTTGCGACGGGGGCTCACGCGTTCCAGCGTACGGGCGCACGCCGGTCACCAGCGCCGCGGCCGGCGGGGGTCAGCGGGGGCTGTGGTCGCGGAATCCCCGGCCGCTTCTGCGGCCCAGGTAGCCGACGGTGACCAGGTGCTCCAGCAGCGGCGCGGGCGCGACACCGGGCTCCCGCAGCTCGCGGTGGACCTCGCGCTGGACGGTCAGGGCGACGTCCAGCCCGACCTCGTCGAGCAGCGCGAACGGACCCGTCGGGTAGCCGCAGCCCAGCTTCATCGCGTGGTCGATGTCGTCGACGGTGGAGTAGTTCGCCTCCAGCATCTTCACCGCGTCGTTCAGGTACGGGAAGAGCAGCGCGTTGACGATGAACCCGGCGCGGTCACCGCAGACCACGGCGGTCCTGTCGAGCTTGGCGGCCACCGCGCGGGCGGTCGCCACCGCCTCCGGCGAGGTGCGGATGGTCCGCACGACCTCCACCAGCGAGGTCACCGGGGCCGGGTGGAAGAAGTGCAGGCCCACCACGTCGGCCGGGCGTCCGGTGGCCATCGCCAGATCGACCACCGGCAGGGAGGACGTGGTGGTCGCCAGCACCACGCCCGGCTTGCAGATCCCGTCGAGGCTGGCGAAGAGGGCCTTCTTCACGCTCAGGTCCTCGACCACCGCCTCGACCACCAGGTCGACGTCGGCGAGGTCGTCGACCGTCACCGACCAGGTCACCCGGGCGAGGGCGGCATCCCGGTCGGCCCGGTCGAGCCGCTCCCGGGTGACGTCCTCGTCCAGCGACGTCGTGAGCGCCGCCCGGACCCGCGCGGACCTCTCCTCGCCCCGGGTCACCGACACCACCTGGTAGCCGGCGCGGGCGAGGGCCTCGACGATCCCGGTGGCCATCGTTCCACCGCCGACCACACCGACCGTGGCGACCGTCCGCGCGCCGTCGAGAAGCGCGGCGCCCGCCGCCACCGGCGTCCGCTCGTCCGGTACGACCACCGGGGAGCCCGGCCGCTCGTAGGTGTAGAAGCCCCGGCCGGACTTGCGGCCGAGCAGTCCCGCGGTCACCATCTGCCGCAGCAGCGGCACCGGCGCGTGCCGGCGGTCCCGCCCGCCCCGCCGGTACATCGTGTCCAGGATCTCGTACGCGGTGTCCAGACCGATCAGGTCGAGCAGCGCGAGCGGCCCCATGGGCAGGCCGCAGCCGAGCTTCATCGCGGCGTCGATGTCCTCGCGGGTGGCGTAGTGCGCCTCGACCATCCCGATGGCCTGGTTGAGGTAGCCGAAGAGCAGATGGTTGGCGATGAAGCCGGCCCGGTCGCCGATGGTGACGCCGATCTTGCCCAGGCGGGCGCAGAGCGCCTCGACGTCGGCCACCACCTCGGGCGCGGTGACCACCGTCCGGACCACCTCGACCAGCTTCATGACCGGTGCCGGGTTGAAGAAGTGGACGCCGATCACCTGATCCGGCCGCTTGGTGGCCACCGCGATCTCGGTGACGCTCAGCGACGAGGTGTTGGTGGCGAGGATGGCCTCGGGCTTGCAGACCCGGTCCAGATCGGCGAAGAGCCGCCGCTTCAGGTCGAGCCGCTCGGGAACGGCCTCGATCACCAGGTCCACCGAGTCCAGGGCGGCCAGTCCGACCGCGAAGTTCACCCGCCCCAGCAGGGCGTCCCGGTCGGCGGGGGCGAGCTTCCCCTTGGCCACCGCCCGGTCGGTCGACCGGGTCAGCGTCGCGCGGCCGCGTTCCAGCGCGTCCTCGGCGATCTCCACCGCGACGACGTCGACGCCGTTGCGGGCGAAGACCTCGACGATCCCGGCACCCATGGTGCCCAGCCCGACAACGCCCACGCTGGTGAACTCGCGCGCCACGACCGGCCTCCCCATCGCTTCCGGACCGCTTGAACGGTCGCTAAGGTTCTGCGCGCGAGTCTGCCACGTGACGCCGGGTTTCCGACACGCGGTGGCCCACGTCACCGACCCCGGTCGGCGCCCTCGGTCGGGGCGGGCAGCGCCGACGGACGGGCCGTCGGCAGGGCCGGCGGGCCGGTGACCGGCAGCGGCAGGGTCGGGCGCTGGTGCCGGCGCATCACGCCGAAGCTCAGCCCCACCGGGTCGGTCAGGGCCACACCGGGGTCGAAGAAGCGCAGTTCCGTCCGGCCGAGCCGGATGACGTCGCCGTCGGTGAGCGGCACGACGTCGAAGATGCGGCGGTCGTTGAGCCAGGTCCCGTTCGTCGAGCCGAGGTCGTTCAGGGTCACCGTGTCGCCCTCGCTCCGGACGACGGCGTGCCGCCGGCTCAGGTGCGCATCGTCGACGACGATGTCCACGGTCGATGCGCGGCCGATCACCAGTGGACCCGGGCGGAGCCGGAAACGGGCGCCCCGCATCGGCCCACCGGCCACCGTCAGCACCGGGAGAAGTTCCGGGTGATCCTCCATGGACTGTCCGCCCTCCCACCCACCGGTACGCCCCGTGACACAGGCTGCCACCCAACGGTCGCCGGCCCCACCGCCGGCCGGACACCTCACCGACCACGGTCGGTCAACTCACGTTCACCGATTCGGTCGACCGGGCCGCCGTCGACCACGAAGGCGGGCAGGACCGGGCGACGGTACCGCGCGGGCCGGAACCGGGGAAGGCGGCGACGCCCCGATGGTGAGCGGCACCTCAGGGTCGGACACCGTACGCGGTGTCAGCACTCCGGAACGTGACCCTACCGGTCGGTAAACCCCCGGTCTAGACTTCGTCCATGACGGTTGCGAACGCACCGGGGACCCCGGTCGTCCACGATGGCCGACTCGTCTCGACCAGTCCGGCGACCGGTGCCGAGGTGGGCCACCTCCCGCTGGCCACCGCGGAGGACGTCCGTCGGGCGGTGGAGCGCGGCCGCGCCGCGGGCGCCTGGTGGGCGGGGCTCGGGTTCACCGCCCGCCGTGCCCGGCTGCTGCGCTGGCGGGCGCTGCTGGCCCAGCGGATCGAGCAGCTCGCCGAGCTGATGCACGCCGAGGGCGGCAAGCCGATCGCCGACGCCATCGTCGAGGTGGTCACCGCCATCGAACACATCGACTGGGCCGCCCGCAACGCCGGGCGGGTGCTCGGGCCACGCCGCGTCCGCTCCCGGCTGATCCTCGCCGAGTTCTCCGGCCACCTGGAATACCAGCCGTACGGGGTGGTCGGCGTGATCGGCCCGTGGAACTACCCCGTCTACACCCCGATCGGCTCCGCCGCGTACGCCCTGGCGGCCGGGAACGCGGTGGTGTTCAAACCCAGCGAGTACACCCCCCTGGTCGGGCAGTGGCTGGTCGACAGCTTCGCCGAGGTGGTCGGCGAACAGCCGGTGTTCACCGCGGTGCACGGGCTCGGCGACGTCGGCGCGGCGCTCTGCCGGTCCGGGGTGGGCAAGGTGGCGTTCACCGGCTCCGCCGCGACCGGGAAGAAGGTGATGGCGGCCTGCGCCGAGTCACTGACCCCGGTGCTGATCGAGGCGGGCGGCAAGGACGCGATGATCGTCGACCGCGACGCGGACCTGGACGCGGCGGCCGAGGCGTGCGTCTGGGGCGCGCTGACCAACGCGGGTCAGACCTGCATCGGCATCGAGCGGGTGTACGCGGTCGAGCCCGTCTTCGACACCTTCGTGGCCAAGGTGGTGGAGCGCGCCGGCCGGCTGACTGTCGGCGCCGACGACGCGGACATCGGCCCGATCACCATGCCGTCCCAGATCGACGTCATCCGGCGCCACATCGACGACGCGCTCGCCCGGGGCGGCCGGGCCGTACTCGGTGGCGCGGACGCCGTCCGGCCGCCCTTCGTCCATCCGACGGTGCTGGTGGACGTGCCGGAGGACTCCGCCGCCGTGCGGGAGGAGACCTTCGGCCCGACGCTGACCGTCAACCGGGTACGCGACGTGGACGAGGCGGTGGCCCGCGCCAACGCCGTCCCGTACGGCCTGGGTGGCGCGGTCTTCGGCCGGCGGCAGGCGGTGGCCGCCGCACGGCGGCTGCGCTCCGGGATGGCCTCGGTGAACTCGGTGCTCTCCTTCGCCGGCATGTCCACCCTCCCCTTCGGCGGGGTGGGCGAGTCCGGCTTCGGCCGGATCCACGGCGAGGACGGCCTGCGCGAGTTCGGCCGACCGAAGTCGATCACCCGGCGGCGCGGCCCGTCGCTGCTGCCCGTGATGACCTTCGAGCGGACCCCACGGGACGTCGCCCGCCTGGTCAAGGCGATCAAGGTGATGTACGGCCGCTGAGTCCGTCGGCACCGGCCGCCGGCCCCGCGTCGCTGGCGCGGGCCACCGGCGGTTCCGGCACGCCACGACGGCGGAACCGGCGGTTCAGAACAGGGTGAGGTCGTTGCGCTCGATGCCGCGCAGCTTGTCGTAGTCGACGACCACACAGCGGATGCCCCGGTCGGTGGCGAGCACCCGCGCCTGGGGCTTGATCTCCTGCGCGGCGAAGACACCGGCCACCGGGGCGAGCAACGGGTCCCGGTTGAGCAGTTCCAGGTACCGGGTGAGCTGTTCGACGCCGTCGATCTCACCGCGCCGCTTCACCTCGACCGCGACGGCACCCTGGTGGGCGTCCCGGCAGAGCAGGTCGACCGGACCGATCGCGGTCATGTACTCCCGGCGGACCAGGGTGAACCCCTCGCCGAGGGTCTCCGGGTTGGCGGCGAGCAGTTCCTGGAGGTGCGCCTCCACGCCGTCCTTGCGCAGCCCCGGGTCGACGCCCAGCTCGTACGAGGTGTCCTGGAAGATCTCCTCCAGGGTGATCCGCAGCTCCTCACCGGCCTTGTTGACCACCCGCCACACACCGGGGGCCTCCTCCAGCCGGCACGGTGGGCTCATCCAGTTCAGCGGCTTGTAGGCCCGGTCGTCGGCGTGGATGGAGACCGACCCGTCCGCCTTCACCATCAGCAGCCGGGTCGCCGCCGGCAGGTGGGCCGAGAGCCGTCCGACATAGTCCACCGAGCACTTCGCAATCACCAGACGCACCCGACGAGGGTAGCGGAGCGACCGTCCGTCGCCACCGAGCACCACTGGCGCGCCGGTGCGATCCTGGACGGGTGTTCGAAATCCTCACCGGATCCGGCCTGGCCGCGTCGGCCGGACTGAACGCCTACATCCCCCTGCTCACCATGGGGCTGCTGGCGCGCTACACCGACGTGATCACCCTGCCCGCCGGCTGGCAGTGGCTCGGCGACGGTTGGGTCATCGCGATCCTGGTCGTCCTGCTGGCCGTGGAGGTGGTCGCGGACAAGGTGCCGGTGGTCGACCACGTCAACGACGTCGTCCAGACGGTGGTTCGCCCGACCGCCGGTGGGCTCGCCTTCGGTGCCGGCTCCAGTTCGGAGACGGTCACCGTCAGCGACCCCGGCCAGTTCTTCTCCTCCAACGACTGGATGCCGGTCGCGATGGGCGTGCTGATCGCCTTCGGCGTGCACCTGCTGAAGTCGGCGGCCCGACCGGTCGTCAACGCCACCACGGCCGGTGTCGGCGCCCCGGTCGCCAGCACCGCCGAGGACGCCGCCAGCGTGGTGATGTCCGTGGTGGCGATCCTCGTACCGGTGCTGGTGCTCGTCCTCCTGGTCGGGCTGGTCGTCTTCGTCTTCTGGTTCCTGCGTCGCCGGGCCGACCGCCGTCGGCGACGTCGCGTCCGGTCCTGACTCCACAGACGCGTGATGGGCCGGCACCCCGGGTTCGGGGTGCCGGCCCATCAGCATGTGGGTCAGCTGGTCCAGTGCTCGGCAACGAGGTCGGCGGCCTGGGTCTCCCACTGGGCGTAGTGGTCCGGGTACGCCGACACCTGCACGGTCTGGGCGGCCTTCGTCAGGGGCATGTCCTGCCACCCGTCGACCTGCTTCAGACCCTTCAGGAACGCCGTCGTGGAGTACTCGGGGTCGGTGATCTGCTCGACCGTGCCCCACCCACTCGACGGGCGCTGCTGGAACAGACCCTGCGAGTCGTGGTCGTTGCGGTCACCCAGATGACCCAGGTTCTCCAGCTTCGACTCCTGCAGGCTCGTCGCGATCGCCACCACGGCCGCCCGCTCGTCCATCCCGGCCTTCTTCGTCGCCGCGATGATCGCCTTCACGTTGCCGGTCTGCTCGGCATCCAGAGGAATCCGGGACTGCTCACCCCGCACACCATGCGGCATCAACCTGCCCGTGTCCGGATTGTCGCCCTGCACCGCCACCGCCACCGGAGTAGCGGCCTGCGCCGGGGACTCCACCGTCGCCGCAGCGACCGGACCGGCGACCACACCGGCGGCGAACGCCACACCGGCCACACCCAGCACACCCTTACGCAGCATCGACAGATTCATCGTGTTCATGGGGGAACTCCCATCAGGGGGTCGACACCCCGGCACCCCAGGGGGAAACAACACGGTGCCAGGGGGTACGAGCACCGTCACGGCACCCGCCACACAACAAGGGGGAAAGAATCACCACCGGCGGAAAGCTCAACTGCCGCCCGTCCACGCCGGTGAACCATGTACAACGACCCGCCACCCGCCGGCATTCCACCGACCGGGCCCGCATACCAGCCCCACCAGCAGCGGGGCGGCTCCTCGGCCGTCGACCCGGTACAACCACCCGCCCGCCCCCACCATTCCCCGGGCGGGGCGGCCCGGCCAGCCGGCCCACGCAGACCCGACACCCGGCCACGGAACGGACATTCGTCCCCGGTGCGGCGGCACGGCGGGTCCCCTGGCGGACCGAGGGGCGGAGCCGGTACTGCGATCATCTTCCGGTGTTCCTGAAGAAGATCCACGTCCTCCTGCTCGCCACCACCCTGGTCGTCGTGAGCGGGGTCGCCGCCCTCGCTTGGAGCGGTGACCAGCGGCTCACCGACGGCGGGGCCTGGGTCACCCGGGCGCCGGCCACCCCGGGCGCGACCGGCAGCGACCCCGCAGAACAGCCGGCCCCGGGCGTCTCGGGTCGGTTGGGCGGGACACCCGGAACCCCGGGACGGATCCCCGGCGCCACCCGCCCCGGCACCCGGCCACCCGTGGTCGACCACGGACCCCGCACGGGCGACAAGGTCGCGCTCACCTTCGACGCGGACATGACGGACGCGATGCTCTACCAGTTGCGGACCGGACGGGTGCGGTCGTACGCGAACCTGCGGATCATCGAGATGCTGGAGCGGGAGAAGGTGCCGGCCACCTTCTTCCTCACCGGCAAGTGGGTGGAGCGGTATCCCGACATCACCCGGCGGCTGGCCGGAAACCCCCGCTTCGAGCTGGCCAACCACAGTTACGGCCACCTGGCCTTCACGTCGGACTGCTACAACCTGCCCCGGATCCCGGCCGGGCAGATGACCTCGGACGTGGCCCGGACGTTCGAGCTGGTGGAGGCGTACGGCGGGCGACAGACCCGGTACTTCCGCTTCCCCGGCCTCTGCCACGACGGCGCCGCACTCGCCGCACTCGCACCGCTGGGCACGACCGTGGTCGACGGGGACGTGGTGAGCGGGGATCCGTTCGCCACCGCCTGGCGGCCGATCGTCCGGGCCGTGCTCAGCCAGGTGAAACCGGGCTCGGTGATCGTCCTGCACGTCACCGAGGCGAACGCGGCGATGACCGACGAGGCGTTGCCGCACATCCTCGCCGGGCTGGCCGAGCGCGGGCTGACCCCGGCTCCGCTGTCCGAGGTTCTCGGGGACGGGGCACTTGCCGCAGACCCCACTCAGGAAAGGTGATAAAGCCGTAAAATACGGTCATACCGACTAGAGGAGACCGCGATGACCGGCGCCGTCGAAATGCCCCGTGTGGAGGAGTGCACCGTCAGCCGGTGCTCGTACAACGAGAACGGCTGTCACGCGTTCGCGATCACGGTGGGCAGCAGTTCCCACGCCCGCTGCCACACCTTCGTGGAGATGCCGGAACGGGGTGGGATCCAGATGCTGGTCGCCCAGGTCGGCGCGTGCCAGCGGGCGGACTGCCGGCACAACTCCGAGCTCGAGTGCCACGCCCCGGGCATCCGGGTCGGCGAGGAGAGTGCCGACTGCCTGACCTACGCACCGGCCTGAACCACGCCGGCCGCGCAACGGCCCGGGTCACGGGCCGGACGCGGGCAGACCGTTCGCCTCCCGGATCACCGTGACCAGTTCGTCGACGATGCCGGTCAGGGCGAAGTCCTTCGGGGTGAAGACCCGGGCCACCCCGGCGGCCCGTAGTTCCGCCGCGTCGGCGGCCGGGATGATCCCGCCGACCACCACCGGCAGGTCCGGACGGCCGGCCGCCCGCAGCCCGGCCAGCACCGCCGGCACGGCGGCCCGGTGCGAACCGGAGAGCACCGAGAGCCCGACCAGGTCCACGTCCTCCTCGACGGCAGCGGCCACGATCTGTCCGGTGGTCAGCCGGATGCCCTGGTAGACCACCTCGAAGCCGGCGTCGCGGGCACGTACCGCGATCTGCTCCGCGCCGTTGGAATGACCGTCCAGACCGGGCTTGCCGACCAGCAGCCGCAGCCGCCCGCCGCCCAGCTCACGGGCGGTGGCGGTGACCCGCTCGCGGACCGCGCCCAGCGACGCGTCCCCGCCGGCCCCGGCAGCGCCGGAGAGCCCGGTGGGCGCCCGGTACTCGCCGAAGACCTGCCGTAGCGCGCCGGCCCACTCGCCGGTGGTCACGCCGGCCCGCACACAGTCGAGGGTGGCCGGCATCAGGTTCGCCGTGGTCGCGGCGTCCGCGCGGAGCCGGGCCAGCGCGGCGTCCACCGCCGCCGTGTCCCGCGCGGACCGCCACTCGCGTACGCGGACCGCGGCGACCGCCTCCACGGCCGGATCCACCGTCTCGACCGCCGCCGCGCCGGCCTCGGTCAACGGGGAGGGTTCGGTCCCGGTGAACCGGTTGACGCCGACCACCACGTCCGCGCCGGACTCCATCCGGCGACGCCGCTCGGCCAGCGAGGCGACCAGGGCGCTCTTCAGGTAACCGGTCTCCACGGCGGCGACCACGCCCCCCATGCCCAGCACCGTGGCCAACTCCTCCCGCGCCCCGGCGACGATGCCGTCCACCAGTGCGGTGACCACGTACGAGCCGTCGAAGAGGTCCGGGTACTCCAGCAGGTCCGACTCGTACGCGAGCACCTGCTGCATGCGCAGCGACCACTGCTGGTCCCACGGCCGGGGCAGGCCGAGCGCCTCGTTCCAGGCCGGGAGCTGGACCGCGCGGGCGCGGGCGTCCCGGGAGAGGGTGACGCCGAGCATCTCCAGCACGATCCGCTGGACGTTGTTCTCCGGCTGCGCCTCGGTCAGCCCCAGCGAGTTGACCTGCACGCCGTACCGGAAGCGGCGCTGCCTCGGGTCGGTGACGCCGTACCGCTCCCGGGTGATCTCGTCCCAGAGCCGGCCGAAGGCGCGCATCTTCGCCAGTTCCTCGACGAAGCGCACCCCGGCGTTGACGAAGAAGGAGACCCGGCCGACCACCTCGCTCATCCGGTCGGGCGGCACCTGACCGGAGTCGCGGACCGCGTCGAGCACGGCGACTGCGGTGGCCAGCGCGAAGCCCACCTCCTGCACCGGCGTCGCACCGGCCTCCTGGAGGTGGTACGAGCAGATGTTGACCGGGTTCCAGCGGGGCATCTCGCGCAGCGTGTACGCGATCACGTCGGCGGTCAGCCGCAGCGACGCGGCCGGCGGGAAGATGTGGGTCCCCCGGGAGAGGTACTCCTTGACGATGTCGTTCTGCGTGGTGCCGGCGCAGGTGGCCAGGGTGGCACCCTGCTCGGCGGCGACGGTGCCGTAGAGGGCGAGCAGCCACATCGCCGGGGCGTTGATGGTCATCGAGGTGTTCAGGTCGGCGAGGGGAAGACCCTCGAAGAGGGCCCGCATGTCGCCGAGATGGGCGACCGGGACGCCGACCCGGCCGACCTCACCGGCGGCGAGGTCGTGGTCGGGGTCGTACCCGGTCTGGGTGGGCAGGTCGAAGGCGACCGACAGGCCGGTCTGCCCCTTGGCCAGGTTGCGCCGGAACAGCGCGTTGGTGGCGGTGGCCGAGGAGTGCCCGGCGTAGGTGCGCATCAGCCAGGGCCGGTCGCGCTCCGGCAACCGGCCCGGGGCGGCCTTCTCGGTCATGGCCGGGAGTCTAAGTTACCGGCGAGTCACCGGGGCTGGTGAAAAACCACACAGGCCAGGCCGCAGTTGGTGACGGACATCGGGCGCGGACGGCACCGGAGGTGACACGCCCCGACGGTCGGCCCGCCCGGTGCAGGTCGCACACTTGACGCATGGATGAGGAGCTGGCGATCTCGGTGCGGGGGCTGCGCAAGGCGTACGGCGACAACGTCGCGGTGGCCGGCGTGGACCTGGCCGTCCGCCGTGGTGAGGTGTTCGCCCTGCTCGGCCCGAACGGTGCCGGGAAGACCACCACGGTGGAGATCCTGGAGGGTTACCGGCAGCGGGACGCGGGCGAGGTGCACGTGCTCGGCGTTGATCCGGCGCACCCGTCCCCGGGCTGGCGGGCCCGGATGGGCATCGTGCTCCAGGGCACCGGGGAGTTCGACGAGCTGACCGTCGCCGAGGTGGTCCGGCACTTCTCCGCGTTCTACCCGGACGCCGAGGACCCGGCGAAGGTCATCGAACGGGTCGGGCTGGCTGACAAGGCGAAGGCCCGCACGCACACCCTCTCCGGCGGACAGAAGCGCCGCCTCGACGTGGCGCTCGGCATCGTGGGCCGCCCCGAGCTGCTCTTCCTCGACGAGCCGACCACCGGCTTCGACCCGGAAGCCCGGCGCGAGTTCTGGGAGCTGATCCGGGACCTGAACGCCGCCGGCACCACCATCCTGCTGACCACGCACTACCTGGACGAGGCCGAGACGCTCGCCGACCGGGTCGGGGTGATCGCCGCCGGCCGGCTGGTCGAGGTGGCACCGCCGAGCCGGCTGGGCAACCGTCAGGAGGCCATGGCGACGGTCTCCTGGCGTACCCCGGACGGGGTGGCCGAGAGCGCGGAGAGCGCGACGCCGACGGCGCTGGTGGCCGAGCTCGCCGCGCGGTACGGCGGCGAGGTGCCCGGTCTCACCGTGACCCGGCCGACCCTGGAAGACGTCTACCTGCGGATGATCGGACACCGATGACCACCACCACGAAGCCGGCCACGCCCGCCGCCGACGCGACCCGGGCCCGGCGGGTCGGCCCGGCTGCCCTCGGCCTGCGCCAGGGCCGGCTGGAGATCACCCAGTTCCTGCGCAGCCGGGAGTCCGTCGTCTTCACGATGGGCTTCCCGATCATCATGATCCTGATCTTCGCGGCGATCTTCAGCGACGAGATCGCCCCCGGGGTCAGCTACACGCAGTACTTCATCACCGGCATGATCGCGACCGGACTGATGACGGTGAGTTTCCAGAACCTCGGCATCTGGATCCCGATCGAGCGGGACCGGGGGGTGCTCAAGCGCTACCGGGGGACCCCGATGCCGAAGTGGGTCTGGTTCGCCGGCAAGGTGATCATGGTGGTGGTGATCGGCGTCGCCGAGACCGCGCTGCTGCTCGCCGTCTCGGTGGCCCTGTTCGACCTGGATCTGCCGGGCACCGCCGGCAAGTGGCTCACCTTCGCCTGGGTCTCGGTGCTCGGGGTGACCGCCTGCACCCTCTGCGGCATCGCCATCTCCTCGCTGGCCCGGACGGCGCGCAGCGGCTCGGCGGTGGTGACCCCGGTCGCCCTGGTGCTCCAGTTCATCTCCGGGGTCTTCTTCGTCTTCACCAACCTGCCCGCCTGGATGCAGCAGGTGGCCGCACTGTTCCCACTGAAGTGGATGTGCCAGGGACTGCGCTCGGTCTTCCTGCCGGAGAGCTTCGGCGCCCGCGAACCGGGCGGCTCCTTCGAGCTGGACCGGGTCGCCCTGGTGCTCGTCGCGTGGTGCGTGATCGGCCTGCTGCTCTGCCTCGGCACGTTCCGCTGGACCACCCGCCGCGACGGCTGAGGCGTTGCCAACGGCCCGCTGAGGTGGTTGCAGGGGCCCCCTCCTACCGCAAATCGATGAGGAAGGTGCCCCTGCAACCACTCAAACCCCGGCGACCACACTCAGTACGTGTAGAAGCCCTTGCCGCTCTTGCGGCCCAGGTCACCGGCGGTGACCATGCGCTGGAGCAGCTCCGGCGGGAAGAACTTCTCGTCGGCGGTGTCGGTGTAGATGTTCTTCGCCGCGTGCATCAGCACGTCCACGCCGGTCAGGTCGGTGGTGGCCAGCGGCCCCATCGCGTGACCGAAGCCCAGCCGGCAGGCCGTGTCCAGGTCCTCGGCGGAGACCACACCGGACTCGACCAGCTTGACCGCCTCGACCACCAGTGCGGCGATCAGCCGGGTGGTGACGAAGCCGGCGATGTCCCGGTTCACCACCACGACCGTCTTGCCGACCTCCTCGGCGAAGGCCCGCGCGGTCGCCAGCGTCCCGTCACTGGTCTTGTAGCCCCGGACCAGCTCGCAGAGCCGCATCATCGGCACCGGCGAGAAGAAGTGCGTCCCGACCACCGACTCCGGCCGCTCGGTGACCGCGGCGATCTGGGTCACCGGGATGGCCGAGGTGTTGGTGGCCAGCACCGCGTCCGCCTTGCAGATCTTGTCCAGTGCCCGGAAGACCTCGTGCTTGATCTCCAGCCGCTCGAAGACCGCCTCGACGACGATGTCCGCGTCGGCGACGGCCTCCAGGTCGGTGGTCGGGGTGATCCGGTCGAGCGTCGCCTCAACCTCCGACGTCTCGATCCGACCCTTCTCGGCGAACTTCTCCAGCGACTTCCGGATACCGGCGACGCCGCGTGCGGTGGCCGCGTCGTCCAGGTCCCGCAGGGTCACCTGCCAGCCCGCCTGCGCCGCCACCTGGGCGATGCCCGAACCCATCAGCCCGGCCCCGACGACCGCGAGTCGACCCGCCATCTGCTTCTCTCCCTCGCCTGGTGTTGAGTGCTCTGTCCAGCACCCTAGTGGGCGTTCCTTAGCGAAGGTTAAGGCCGATCGGTCGCGGGTGGGTCGGGGCGGGTGTCCGGGAGGCCCGTGGCGGTACGGTCAGATGGTCAGCGCGGGCTCCTCCGAGGTGCGGCCCCGTTCCACCTCGACCCCGAGTGCCCGCAGGTCGGCGACGAAGTCGGGGTAGCCCCGGTCGACGTGGTGCACGTGGGAGACCTCCGTGTCCCCGTCGGCGCAGAGTCCCGCGATGATCAGCCCGGCCCCGGCGCGGATGTCGGTGGCGCGGACCGGCGCGCCGGAGAGCTGCTCCCGGCCGCGTACCACCGCGTGGTGGCCGTCGGTCTTGATGTCCGCGCCGAGCCGCATCATCTCGTTGGCGAACATGAACCGGCCGTCGAAGATGTTCTCGGTGATCAGGGAAGCGCCCTCGCTGACCGAGGCGAGTCCGATCGCCATCGGCAGCAGGTCGGTGGCGAAGCCCGGGTACGGCAGGGTCACCACGTCCACCGCGGCCGGCCGGTCGTCCATCCGGACCCGGAAGGCGTCCCCCCGGGTCTCCACCAGGGCACCGGCGGCGACCAGTTTGTCCAGGGCGATCTCCAGGAAGGTCGGGCTGACCCCGGTGACCGTGACGTCCCCCCGGGTCATCGCCGCACCGAACGCCCACGTGCCGGCGACGATCCGGTCCCCCACCGTGGCGTGCCGCACCGGGTTCAGGTCCGGTACGCCCTCGATCTCGATGGTGGAGGTCCCCTCGCCGGAGATCCGCGCACCCATCCGGACCAGCATCGCGCAAAGGTCGACGATCTCCGGCTCCCGGGCGGCGTTCTCGATCACCGTCAGGCCGCGGGCGAGCACCGCGGCCATCACCAGGTTCTCGGTCGCGCCGACGCTGGGGAAGTCCAGCGCGATCTCGGCACCGTGCAGTCCGTGCGGGGCGGCGGCGACGACGAAGCCGTGCTCGCCGGAGATCTCGGCGCCCATCCGGGTGAGTCCGGAGACGTGCATGTCCAGCCCTCGGGAGCCGATCGCGTCCCCGCCGGGGTGGGCCACCCGCACGTATCCCCGGCGGGCGAGCAGCGGGCCGAGCACGCAGATCGAGGCGCGCAGCCGGCGTACCAGGTCGTAGTCGGCGTCGGAGCCGGGCTGGTCCGGCACGTCGATGGTGACCGAGCGGGACCGGGCCACGCCACCGTGCGCGACCATCGGGTCGACCGGGGCGTCGGCGTCGAAGCGGACACCGCAGCCGAGCCGGCGCAGCACCTCCCCCATGATCGCGATGTCGGTGATCCGGGGGACGTTGGTGATCACGCTCCGCCCCGGGGCGAGCAGTGCGGCGGCCATCAGCTTCAGGGCGGAGTTCTTCGCGCCCACGACGTGCACCGTGCCGGCGAGTCGGGCTCCGCCCCGGACCCGGATCACATCGACGTCTCTGATCGCCAGGTCCCCGGCGTCGCCGGGCCCCGGTCCCAGCCGGGTCGGGACGACCGGCTCCGGCCGGGCAAGCATCGTCAGGTCAGGTATCCGTAGGCTGTGCGTCATGGCCGTCCACCTCACGCGCATCTACACCAGGGCCGGCGACGCCGGCACGACCAGGCTGAGCAACAACGAGCAGGTAGCGAAGACCGATCCCCGGATCGCGGCGTACGCCGATGTCGACGAGTGCAACGCGGCGATCGGGGTGGCGCTGGCCCTGGGCCAGCTGTCGGAGGAACTGCGGTCGGTCCTGGCCTCGATCCAGAACGACCTCTTCGACGTCGGTGCCGACCTGGCCACGCCGGTCGAGCCGGAGCCGGCGTACCCGCCGCTGCGGGTGACCGAGGAGTACGTGGAGCGCCTGGAGGGCTGGTGCGACGAGTTCAACGCACGCCTGGGCAAGCTCGACTCCTTCATTCTCCCCGGCGGAACCGCCGGCGCGGCGTTGCTGCACGTGGCCCGGACCGTCGCTCGACGTGCCGAGCGGGCGGCGTGGGCCCTCGTCAGCCACGACCCCGAACGAACCAGCACCCTTCCGGCAAAGTATCTCAACCGGCTCTCCGATCTGCTCTTCATCCTGGCAAGAACGGCAAATCCGGACGGAGATGTGCTATGGGTTCCCGGCGGTAAGCGCTGACCGACGTCCCCGGCCCGGCCGGGCATCCCACCCCGTCGAGGGCCGGGTACCCGACCTGGCCGCGCTCATCCGCGTTCGGGGGGCAGCGCACCGCGGCGGCGGGAATGACCGCTTCGGCAGTGGTGTCGCCGGCGCGGCCGGCGGCCTAAGGGACTCCGGCCGGGGCCCGGTGGCGCACGGGGGCCCCGGGCGCAGCGGCCGTCGGGGCGGCCTGTCAGGCGCTCCTGGTCAGGCGGCGGGCCAGTCCTGGTGGGCCAGACGCGGCGAGGCCGCCCCGGGCGGGGCGGCCTCGAGCCAGGAGAGGAATCCGGTGACCGCGGACCGCTCCATGGCGATCTCGATCGGGGTCTGCTGACTCGTACAGCTCAGGATCACCCAGTCAGCGGGCAGGGAGAGCCGTTCCCGTCCCTCCGGGAGCCGCCGTCGGCGGACCACCAGGGTCTCCCGGGAGAGCACCCGCTTGGGACGGAGGGCGAAGCTGAACATCCGGTACCACCGGAGTTCGTCGCCGGCGAACCGGCCGAGGCCGGGTGACCAGCCCCGACCGTCGAGCAGGGTGGAGACCCGGACGTGGACCCGGATGGTGCCACCGGTGCGGGTCACCAGGGCCCGCCGGAGGAAGAGGATCAGGAACGCCGCGACCAGGACGGCGAGGCCGATTCCGATCCCTTCCACGATCTCCATCGGCGGTACGGCTTCAGTGGCTCTGCGAGGCGGAGACCGGGGTGGCGCTCTCGGCGAGCACGGTGACGCCCTCGCGGCTGACCGAGAGGAAGCCGCCGGCCACCTCGTACGCGACCTGCTCGCCGCCGGGCAGCTTGATGCGGACCTGGCCGGGCTCGGCGAGCTGGCCGAGCAGCGGTGCGTGGCCGGCCAGGACACCCAGCTCGCCCTCGGTCGTCCGGGCGACGACCATCTCGGCCTCGCCGGACCAGACCTTCTCCTCGACGGCTACGAGCTCGACGTGAAGCTGCTGTGCCACGCTGTCTCCTTGCTGCGGCGGGCGGCGGTTGGCAGAAGTCTAGTCGCGCGCCCCCTGCCCCACTAACGCGGGTACCGAGAGCTGCGACACTCCCTACTTGGTCTTGTTCTGGAAATCGGGGTGTTCGAGCATGAACGCGTCGACGGTCCCGTTGCGCAGCGAGGCGAAGAACTCGTCCGCCTCGGGCAGGAGCCGCTCACCCCGGTACCCCGAACCGGTGCCGATACCCTCCGCCGGGAGCTTGACCATCTGGATCGCGTCCGGCCGGAGGTCCTTCAGGGAGAAGGCGAAGTCGACGATGCTGTTCCCCCGGCCGCTGAAGACCAGCGACTCGCCGGCCGCGCGGAGCACCCGGTCCAGCTTGATCGGATTGGTCACCACGTCCGCGCTGAACGCCTGACTCGCCATCGCCTTGACGAACTGCTGCTGGTGGCGCTGGCGGCCGTAGTCACCGTCCGGCACGCCGTTGCTCGGGTAGCGCTGCCGGACGTAGTCCAGCGCCTGCCACCCCTCCAGCCGGTGGGTGCCCTTCTCGTACACGGCCTGCGGGCCGAGGTAGCCTCCGCCACCTGGCCGAGCCTCCCGGTGGGTGCCGTCCGGCTCGCGGTGCTCGGAGCGCACCTCCCGCTCGATGTACATCTCGACGCCGCCCATCGCGTCGACGATCTTCTTGAACCCGTTGAAGTTGATGATCGCCCCGGCATCGAAGCGGGCGATGCCGGTCTCCTGCTGGATGGTCTTGGCGAGCAGTTCGAAGCCGACGTTCGCGTCCGGGTTCCGGCCGGGCACCCGGCTGCCGTACGACATCGCGGCGTTGAGCTTGTCGGTGCCCCCGTCGAAGCCGGACTTGCTGAACGCCGGGATCTCCACGCGCAGGTCGCGCGGCAGGGAGAAGAGGTACGCCCGGTCCAGCTCGGCCGGAATGTGCATGACCATGATCGAGTCGGCGAGAGGAGGATCCGTCGGCTTGCGCGGGTCCACCCCGACCAGCAGGATGTTGAGCGGGCCCTTGATCTCCTTGCGGCGCTCCTGCGCCCCGGCCGCGTTGTCGCCGAAGAGGTCGCCCTTGCCGACCGAGCCCTCGTACCGGCTGATCAGGGCCTCGTAACCCACCAGCACCGCGCCGCTGAGCACCAGCAACACCGAGCCGAAGATCGTGCAGAGCCGAGCCCACCGGGGCACCCCCGCCCACACGGACGGCTTCGCGCCCCGCTTACCGCTCCGAGCCACGTGCATCTCCATTCCTCACGCCCATGAGGAGGAGACGGGCGCGAGCCACCTGTTCACTGCGGAAGTCAACGCTCGACACGTGAATGTTGCGGATCCGACGGTACCTCGCCAGCACGGCCACTGTCGCATCGAGCGCCGCTGGCCTGTCAACCCGACACGCGGAACGGCCGAGGCCCCACACGCGGAACGACCGAGGCCGCCCCGGCGAACCGGGACGGCCTCGGACAAGAGCCGACGAGAGGTCGGTGCTGATCGGTGGATCAGCCCTCCTTCATCAGCTCCGCAGCCTTGCGCTCCAGGTCTTCGAGGCCACCGCACATGAAGAAGGCCTGCTCGGGGAAGTGGTCGTACTCGCCCTCGCTGATCTTCTTGAACGCCTCGATGGTCTCCTTGATCGGGACCGTCGAGCCCGGCACGCCGGTGAACTGCTCGGCGGCGTACGTGTTCTGCGACAGGAAGCGCTCGATCCGACGGGCCCGGCCGACGGTGAGCTTGTCCTCCTCGG
Organism: Micromonospora sagamiensis; assembly: GCF_014680085.1. NCBI lineage: Bacteria > Bacillati > Actinomycetota > Actinomycetes > Micromonosporales > Micromonosporaceae > Micromonospora > Micromonospora sagamiensis. The sequence goes on from NZ_AP023438.1 coordinate 1,632,362, forward strand.
AAAGCTCCTCGATACCGAGGATCGCGATGATGTCCTGCAGGTCCTTGTACTTCTGGAGGATCCGCTTGACCTCGGTCGCGACCGCGAAGTGCTCGGCGCCGACGAACTCCGGGGCGAGGATCCGGGACGAGGACGCCAGCGGGTCCACCGCCGGGTAGATGCCCTTGTCGGAGATCGACCGCTCCAGGTTGGTGGTGGCGTCGAGGTGGGCGAAGGTGGTGGCCGGAGCGGGGTCGGTGTAGTCGTCCGCCGGCACGTAGATCGCCTGCATCGAGGTGATGGCCTGGCCCCGGACGGAGGTGATCCGCTCCTGGAGTTCGCCCATCTCGTCGGCCAGGGTCGGCTGGTAGCCCACCGCGCTCGGCATCCGGCCGAGCAGGGTGGAGACCTCGGAACCGGCCTGGGTGAAGCGGAAGATGTTGTCGATGAAGAGCAACACCTCCTGCCGCTTCACGTCGCGGAAGTACTCCGCCATGGTCAGCGCGGAGAGGGCGACCCGCAGCCGGGTGCCCGGCGGCTCGTCCATCTGGCCGTAGACCAGCGCGGTCTTGTCGATGACGCCGGACTCGGTCATCTCGGCGATGAGGTCGTTGCCCTCACGGGTCCGCTCCCCCACCCCGGCGAAGACCGAGGTACCACCGAAGTTCCGGGCCACCCGGGTGATCATCTCCTGGATGAGCACCGTCTTGCCCACGCCCGCGCCGCCGAACAGGCCGATCTTGCCGCCCTTGACGTACGGGGCCAGCAGGTCGATGACCTTGATGCCGGTCTCCAGCATCTCGGTCTTCGGTTCCAGATCCGCGAAGGCCGGGGCCTTGCGGTGGATCTGCCAGTGGTCGTCCGGGTTGAGCGTCTCGCCCTCGGTCAGGTTGAGGCACTCGCCGATGGCGTTGAAGACGTGGCCCTTGACCGCGTCACCCACCGGCACCTTGATCGGCGAGCCGGTGTCGCGCACCCCGGCGCCCCGGACCAGACCGTCGGTCGGCTGCATCGAGATCGCGCGGACCAGGTTGTCACCCAGGTGCTGGGCGACCTCCAGGGTCAGCGTCTTCTCGCCGCCGGAGAGCGTCACGTCGACGTGCAGGGCGTTGAACAGGGCCGGCATGGCGTCGCGCGGGAACTCGGCGTCGACGACCGGGCCGATGACCCGGACCACGCGACCCGTGGCCGTCTTGGTCTCTACTAGGGCAGTCATCACACTTCACTTCCCGACGCGGCGAGCGCGTTCGCGCCGCCGACGATCTCGCTGATCTCCTGGGTGATCCCGGCCTGACGGGCCGAGTTCATCTCCCGCGTGTACTTCTCGATCATCTCTTCGGCGTTGTCGGTGGCGCTCTTCATCGCCCGCCGCCGGGCCGCCGACTCGCTCGCCGCCGACTCCAGCAACGCCGCGTAGATCCGCGTGTTGATGTACTTCGGCAGCAGCGCGTCGAGCAGCGCCTCCGCATCCGGCTCGAACTCGTAGGCCGGCAGCAGGCCCTCGGTCCGGGGGCGGTCCTCGATCTGCATCGGACCGATGACCTTCGCCACCGGGACCTGCGTGATGAGGGACTTGAACTCGGTGTAGACGATGTGCAACTCGTCCACACCGCGCACCCCGTCCGGCCCGGCCCCGCCGTCGACGTCGTCCGCGCCGGCCGCGAACGCCCGGATCAGGGTTTCGCCGACCTCCCGGGCCGAGGCGAAGTCCGGCTGCTCCGAGAAGCCCGTCCAGCTCGCCTCGACCGGGCGGTTGCGGAACTTGTAGAAGCCGACGCCCTTGCGGCCGATGACGTAGAGCACAGGCTCCTTGCCCTCGGACTGCAACCGGGCGACCAGCGACTCCGCCATCTTGATCGCGTTGGAGCTGTAACCACCGGCCAGGCCCCGGTCGGAGGTCACCAGCAGGACACCGGCCCGCCGCACCCGCTCACGCGGGGTGAGCAGCGGGTGGTCGATCCGCGCGTTGGAGGCCAGCGCCGTGAGCACGCCGGTGATGGCCTCGGCGTACGGCAGGGATGCCGCCACCCGGGCCTGGGCCTTGGCGATGCGGCTCGTCGCCACGAGCTCCATCGCCTTGGTGATCTTCTTCATCCCCTTCGCCGAGCGGATCCGTTGACGAAGAACGCGTACCTGGGCCGCCATGAGTCAGCCCTACTGCTTCTCGACGTCGTCGCCGCTGTAGCGGGTGACCTTCTCGCGGCCCACCTCGCCCTCCAGCGGCTTGGCCGGGGCCTCGTTGATCCGACGCTCGTCCTCGCGGCCGAGGAAGACCTGCTTGAACTCGGCGATCGCCCGGTCCAGCGAGCCGACGATCTCGTCGTCCCACTTGTTGTCGGCGATCGCGGCCAGGACGCCCTCGTGCTTGTGCCGGAGGTACTGGAGGAACTCCGACTCGAAGCGACGGATCTCGCCGACCGGGACGTCGTCCAGCTTGCCCTCGGTGCCGGCCCAGACCGAGACGACCTGCTCCTGCACCGGGTACGGCGAGTAGTTCGGCTGCTTGAGCAGCTCGACCAGGCGGGAACCCCGCTCCAGCTGGGCGCGGGAGGCCCTGTCCAGGTCGGAGGCGAAGGCGGCGAACGCCTCCAGCTCGCGGTACTGGGCCAGGTTCAGCCGCAGCGAGCCGGCGACCTTCTTCATCGGCTTCACCTGGGCCGCACCACCCACCCGGGAGACCGAGGTACCGACGTTGATCGCCGGCCGGACGCCCTGGTTGAACAGGTCGGTCTCCAGGAAGATCTGACCGTCGGTGATCGAGATGACGTTGGTCGGGATGAAGGCCGAGATGTCGTTGGCCTTCGTCTCGATGATCGGCAGACCGGTCATCGAGCCGCCGCCCAGCTCGTCGGAGAGCTTCGCGCAGCGCTCCAGCAGCCGGGAGTGCAGGTAGAAGACGTCACCCGGGTACGCCTCACGGCCCGGCGGGCGGCGCAGCAGCAGCGAGACCGCGCGGTACGCCTCGGCCTGCTTGCTCAGGTCGTCGAAGACGATCAGGACGTGCTTGCCGCCGTACATCCAGTGCTGCCCGATGGAGGAGCCGGTGTACGGGGCGAGGTACTTGAAGCCGGCCGGGTCACTGGCCGGGGAGGCGACGATGGTGGTGTACTCCATCGCCCCCGCCTCCTCCAGCACGCCCTTGATGGACGCGATGGTGGAGGCCTTCTGCCCGATGGCGACGTAGATGCAGCGGACCTGCTTCTTCGGGTCGCCGGAGCGCCAGTTGTCCCGCTGGTTGAGGATGGTGTCCAGGGCGACCGTGGTCTTGCCGGTCTTCCGGTCACCGATGATCAGCTGCCGCTGACCCCGACCGATCGGGGTCATCGCGTCGACCGCCTTGATACCGGTCTGCATCGGCTCGAACACGGACTGCCGGGACATCACGTTCGGAGCCTGGAGCTCCAGCTCGCGGTAGCCCTCGTCGGGGATGTCGCCGAGACCGTCGATCGGCTGGCCGAGCGCGTTGACCACGCGACCGAGGAAGGCGTCGCCGACCGGCACCGAGAGGACCCGGCCGGTGCGCTTGACGCGCTGCCCCTCCTCGAGCTTGGCGGAGTCGCCGAGGACGACGACACCGATCTCCCGGACGTCGAGGTTCAGCGCCACGCCGAGCGTGCCGTCCTCGAACTCCAGGAGCTCGTTGGTCATGGTCGAGGGGAGCCCCTCGACGTGGGCGATGCCGTCACCGGTGTCGGCGACGGTGCCGACCTCCTCGCGGGAGACGTCGGGCGAGTAGGAGGAGACGTAGCGCTCCAGGGCGCCGCGGATCTCCTCCGTCGAGATGGTCAGCTCGGCCATCCTCTGCTTCCTTAAGTATCAGGGGCCCGGGATACCTAGTACCGACCGGTCCGAATGGCGTCTGTCATTCAGGGCGCTGAGCGGCTGGGCTGGTCAGCGCTTCGCGAGCGCGTTGCGGGTCTCGTTGAGGCGGCGCAGGACGGTGCCGTCGTACAGGTCGGAGCCGACCCGCACGCTGGCGCCACCGAGGATCTCGGGGTCCACCGTCTGCTTGACGGAGACCTCCCGACCGTATATCGCGGCGAGGCGGGCACCCAGTCGGCGCTCCTCGTCCTCGGTCAACGGGGCCGCCACGGTCACGTAGGCGATCTGCCGGTCGCGACGCTCGCCGACCAGCTCGACCAGCCTGGTGAGTCCGCCGGTGAGGGAGCGCCCGCCGAACCCGCTCAGCGCCACCTCGACGAGGCGGACCGTGACCGGACGGGCCTTGCCGGCCAGCAGCTCCCGGGCCAGGACGGCCCGCTGCTCGGCCGGAGCCCGCGAGTCGCCCAGCGCCGCGGCGAGCGCCGGCTCGGCGGCGACCACCTGGCCGAAGCGGAACAGCTCGTCCTCGACCTCGCCCAGGTCACCGGCGGCGTCGGCGCTGGCCAGCAGCGCCTCCACCCCGAGCCGCTCGGCACCGTCGAGCAGTTCCGACGGCGCCGACCAGCGGCCGGAGACCAGAGTGGCCAGCAGGTCGAGCGCGCCCGCGTCGATCTTGCCCCGCAGCATGTCGCCGAGGAGCCCGGCCCGGTCCGCGCCGGACCGGGCCGGCTCGGACAGCGCCCGGCGCAGCCGGGGCTCCCGCCGCAGCAGACCCGCCACGGCGAGCAGGTCGTCCGCGGTGGCGACCACGGCGTCCGGCTGCGCGCCGCGTGCGTACGTCGCCAGGTGCTCGTTGGCGACCCGGTACGACTCCCGGCTGGCGGCCTGCATCAGCGGGCTCCCGTGCTCTCGAGGTCGGTGAGGAACCGCTCGACGGTGCCCTTGCGGCGGGCCTCGTCGGCCAGCGACTCCCCGACGATCCGGCTGGCCAGCTCGACCGCGATGGTGCCGACCTCGGTGCGCAGCTCGCGCACGATGGTGGCCCGCTCGGCGGCGAGCTGCTCCTTGCCGGCCGCGATGATCCGGTCGGACTCTTCCCGCGCCTTGACGAGGATGTCCTGCCGGATGCCCTCCGCGTCGGCACGGGCGTCGTCCCGGATCTTGGCGGCGTCGGTACGCGCCTCCGCGAGCTGCGCACGGTACTGCTCGAGAAGCTGGTTCGCCTCGGCCTGGGCGGCCTCGGCGCGCTTGATGCCGCCCTCGATGGCGTCGACCCGGGCCTGGTACATCGCCTCCATGCGGGGGAAGACGAACTTGCTCAGGACCCAGAGGACGAGGCCGAACGCGACGAGACCGACGATGATCTCAGCCAGGGGCGGGAGCAGGATGTTCCCGCCCTCTTCCGCTGCTAGGTACATGGACACTCCCCTTCGCCGGCGGCCGACCACGAAGGACCGGCCGGTTCAGCTGAACGCTGGCTGGCACTCAGCCTTAGAGGGCGAACGCGAGGACCAGACCGAGCAGGGCCAGCGCCTCGACCACGGCGAAGCCCATGAACATGTAGACCCGGGTCAGGCCGGCGCTCTCCGGCTGGCGGGCGGTCGCCTGGATGTAGGCGGCGAACACCAGACCCACACCGATGCCCGGGCCGAGCGCCGCGATGCCATAGCCGATGACGTTGACGTTGCCTGAGATCTCGGCCAGGAACATGGTTGGTTTCCTCCTGCGGGGAACGCGTGACCGTCACGCGTTCGACTAGGTGAACTTTTCAGTTGTCGAACGGGGGGATGGAGCGGTGCGCGCCGGCGCCTCAGTGGTCGTCGGCGAGCGAGGACTGCAGGTAGGTCGCGGTCAGCAGGGTGAACACGTACGCCTGCAGGATCAGGATGCCCAGCTCGAAGAACGTCATCAGGATCGCCATGGCCCAGCTGAGCAGGGCGACCGGCTTGATGAAGATCGACTCAGCGTTGAGCAGCGCCACGCCACCGAGGGTGAAGACCAGCAGGATCATGTGGCCGGCGAACATGTTGGCGAACAACCGGACCGCGAGGGTGACCGGGCGCAGCACCAGGTTCGACACGAACTCGATCGGCACCAGGATGGGCTGGACCCAGAGCGGTGCGCCGCCGACCCAGCAGCTGGCCTTGATGTAGCCGAAGAAGCCGTGCTTGCGGATGCCGACCGCGACGTAGACCAGCCAGCTGGAGATGGCCAGCACGATCGGGAAGGCGATGTGCGAGTTCGGCGAGATCTGCGCGAACGGGAAGATGCCCCAGATGTTCAGCAGCAGGATGAAGACGAAGAGCGAGGCGAGGTACGGCGCGAAGCGCACGCCCTGGTGGCCGATGATGTCCCTGGCGATGTTGTCCCGGGCGAGGCCGTAGACCGACTCGGCCATCCACTGCCGCTTGGTCGGGACCAGCTGCGGGTTCCGGTAGCTGAGCAGGAAGAAGAGGATGGCGATGGCAGCCGCGATCCAGACCAGCAGAGCGATCTTGGTGAAGGCCGGCTCCCAGGCCGTACCCTCGAAGCCCGGGATCAGGCTGCGGTAGTTGAAGCTGTCAACGCCCGGGGGGAACTCCGCGGCCCGGATGTCCGCGGCGGCGTAGGTCGGCAGCTCAGTCAACTCGAACCCTCCGTCGGTCGGGCATGGTCAGGCGCCCAGCCTCTTCATGGTCAGGTAGACCCCCGCAGCCGTGCCGCCGATCAGGCCGATCAGCAACCCGACGTCCGGAAGGTCCAGCCACCGGTCGACGAGCCAGCCGGCCCCGCCCCAGACGGCCATGCCGCCGAGCAGGTAACCGACCGCAGCCCAACCCGCGTCCACACCCTGGGGTCCGGAACGTTTGTCGGATCGGTCGTCGGCCATGACGGAGCGAACGGTATCAGCCGCTTGAATGAGGCTGTGAGTCACCCCCCGCACAACCTGGTCGTGTGGGTCAGGGAAGCCTCGACTGGCGGATAGGCTACGCCTGTCTCGCGCTTGACGAAACTCCATCCCCGGCGTGGCGACGCCAACCCGAGCGCCGGATTCAGTCACCGGGGGTGCTCACCTGCGGACGGTGGTCGCGGAACGTCCACCAGACCTGGGCGGTCACCCAGCCGATGGTCGCGACGATCATGGCGATGGCCATCATCCGGATCCCGCCCCAGCCGGTGTCGACGACGCCGAACATCACCACGCCGAACAACAGGAACTTGGTGACGTACGCGGTCAGCCCGACGCTCATCACCAACTTCGGGTGCACCGAGTCGGCCCAGGCGACCGCCAGGCTCGACAGTGCGTAGCTGAAGGTCACCAGGGCCACGCCCGCCGCCCCGCCGGCCGCGCCGACGCCGCCGTCGACCAGCCAGCCGGCTCCGGTGACGAGCACCAGCAACCCCACGGAACTGAGCAGCGGCACGACCAGGTGCCGCAGTCGCTGGCGGATCACCGGGGGTACGCCGGGAACTCGCGGACCAGCTCGGCCACCTCGCTGGCGATCCTGGTCAGTGCGGCCGGCCCGTCGGGCCCGCCGGGGTCGGTGCGTACCGCCCGCGCGATCAGCGTGGCGATCCGCCCCATCTGCGGCTCGCGCATGCCCTGGGTGGTCACGCTGGGCGTGCCGACCCGGATGCCGGAGGCGACCATCGGCTTCTGCGGGTCGTACGGGATGGCGTTCTTGTTGAGCGTGATGCCGGCCGCGTCGCAGCGGGCCTCGGCGTCGGCCCCGGTCACCCCGACCGCGCGCAGGTCGACCAGGGCGAGGTGGGTGTCGGTGCCGCCGGAGACCGGACGCATCCCCTCGGCGGCCAGCCCGTCGGCGAGCGCCCGCGCGTTGCGGACCACCTGCTCGGCGTACGCCCGGAACTCCGGCTGCGCGGCCTCGCGCAGCGCGACGGCCTTGGCCGCGACGGCGTGCATCAGCGGGCCGCCCTGGGTGAACGGGAAGACCGCCTTGTCGATCCGGGCGGCCAGCGACTCCCGGCAGAGGATCATGCCGCCGCGCGGGCCGCGCAGCACCTTGTGCGTGGTCGCGCAGACCACGTCGGCGTACGGCACCGGGGAGGGCACGGCACCGCCGGCGACCAGACCGATGAAGTGGGCGGCGTCCACCATCAGGTACGCCCCGACCTCGTCGGCGATCTCCCGGAAGCGGGCGAAGTCGATCAGGCGCGGGTACGCGGTCGCGCCACAGATGATCATCTTCGGGCGGTGGGCGAGCGCCAGTTCCCGCACCTCGTCGTAGTCGATCAGCTCGGTGTCCGGGCGGACGGTGTAGCCGACCGTGGCGAACCACTTGCCGGAGAAGTTGACCCGGCTGCCGTGGGTGAGGTGACCGCCGTGCGGCAGGTCCATCGCCAGCACGGTGTCACCCGGCTGGACCAGGGCGGCGTACGCGGCGAGGTTGGCGCTCGCCCCGGAGTGCGGCTGGAGGTTGGCGTGCTCCGCTCCGAACAGTTCCCGCGCCCGGGCGATGCCGATCTCCTCGGCCCGGTCCACCTCGGCGCAGCCGCCGTAGTAGCGACGGCCCGGGTAACCCTCGGCGTACTTGTTGGTCAGCGTCGAGCCGAGCGCGGCGAGCACCGCCGGCGAGGTGAGGTTCTCGCTGGCGATCAACTGAAGGCCGCCGCGCAGCCGGTCCAGCTCACCGAGCACCACCGACGCGATCTCCGGGTCGGTGACCCTGAGCTGCTCGAAATCCGGCCCCCAGAAGGTGGGCGTCGCGTTGTCCACAACGCCAGAGTCTATGGGGCCCCAGACTGGAGACCATGAGATGCCTGGTCACCGGTGCCACCGGCTACATCGGCGGACGACTCGCGCCCCGACTGCTCGCCCGGGGCCACACCGTACGCGCTCTGGCCCGGACCGCCCGGCGGCTGCGGGACGTGCCGTGGGCGGCCGGGGCCGAGGTGGTCGAGGGCGACCTGCGCAGGCCGGAGACGCTGCCGGCCGCCTTCGCGGACGTCGACGTCGCCTACTACCTGGTGCACTCGCTCGGGCAGGCCGGGTTCGAGGCCGCCGACCGGGAGGCGGCCACCCACTTCGCCCGGGCGGCCCACGCGGCCGGCGTACGCCGGATCGTCTACCTCGGTGGGCCGGAACCGGCGGCGGACACGCGCCCCTCCCCCCACCTGCGGTCCCGCAGCGAGGTGGGGCGGACCCTGCTGGCCAGCGGGGTACCGACCGTGGTGCTCCGGGCGGCGGTGATCATCGGGTCCGGTTCGGCCTCGTTCGAGATGCTGCGGTACCTCACCGAGCGGCTGCCGGTCATGGTCACGCCGCGCTGGGTGCGCAACCGGATCCAGCCGATCGCGGTCCGGGACGTGCTGCGCTACCTGGTCGCCGCCGCCGACCTGCCGCCGGAGGTGAACCGGGCCTTCGACGTCGGCGGGCCGGACGTGCTCACCTTCGCCGAGATGATGCAGCGGTACGCCGCGGTGGCCGGGCTGCGCCGCCGGATCATCCTGCCGGTCCGGCCGCTGACCCCGTCGCTCTCCTCGCACTGGGTGGGCCTGGTCACACCGGTGCCGAACCGGATCGCCCGGCCGCTGGTGGAGAGCCTGGTCCAGGAGGCGGTGGCCCACGAGCACGACATCGCGCGGTACGTCCCCGACCCGCCGGGCGGGCTGACCGGCTTCGACGAGGCGGTCCGGCTGGCCCTGGCGAAGGTCCGCCACGCCGAGGTGGAGACGCGCTGGTCCACCGCGAGCGGGCCGGACGCGCCGGCCGAGCCGCTGCCCAGCGACCCGGAGTGGTCCGGCGGCTCGGTCTACACCGACCTGCGGGAACGTCGGGTCGCCGCCCCGCCGGACGCGCTGTGGCGGGTGATCGAGGGAGTCGGCGGCGAGCACGGCTGGTACTCCTTCCCCCTGGCCTGGTCGCTGCGCGGGTGGCTGGACCGGCTGGTCGGCGGGGTGGGGCTGCGCCGGGGCCGGCGTGACCCGCAGCGGCTCTACGTGGGCGAGGCGCTCGACTTCTGGCGGGTCGAGGAGATCGTCCCGGGCGAGCTGCTGCGGCTGCGGGCGGAGATGCGCCTGCCCGGCCGGGCCTGGCTGGAGATGCGCGTCGAGCCGACCGACGACGGCGGGAGCCGGTACGCGCAACGCGCCGTCTTCCTGCCGCGCGGGCTGGCCGGGCACGCCTACTGGGCGGCGGTCGCCCCGTTCCACGCGGTGGTCTTCGGCGGGATGGCCCGCAACATCGCACGCGGCGCCGAGCAGGCAACCCGCACCTCACCGGTCCGCCCCTGAGCCGTCGCCGGAGACCGGCCGCCGGTGCCGAACGGTCCGCCCGCAGCCGTCACCGGGCGCAGCCCGTCCGTGGACGCTGGCCCGTGCGCCGACCTGGGAGAGGCCGAGCCCTTGGGAGGTAAGCCCGGTCAGTCCCCCGCGCGACGGCCGGTACCCCACCGGGCGATCGTCTCGCTCGGTCGCGTGAAGTCGCGGACCGGCTGGCCACGCAGGGCGGTGGCGACGATGCCAGCGGCCACCTCGACCATCTTGACCTGCACCGCCTTGCCGGCCGGGTCCCGTGGGTCGTCCGGGTTGGCGGCCATCGAGGCGACCACGAGCTGCGGGGTGGCGACCACCACCGTCTCCGTGCCGTACCCCTCGGAGCTACCGGTCTTGCCGATCACCGGACGACCGACCCGGGCCCGCAGGCCGGCGGCGGTGCCACCGTCGCAGCGCCCGTACGCCGACTGGTCCCCGACCGGGCAACGGGCGACGTCGGCCGCCGCGCGCGCCACGTCCGCGTCCAGCACCCGACGGCAGTCCGGCCGGGCGGCGTCCAACGGTCGGCCCCCACGGTCGACGATCATGCTGACCGGCAGGGGCGTGCAGCGGACCCCCTCGGCGGCCACCGTGGCGTACGCGGTGGCCAGGTCGAGCGGGGTGGTGGCCGCGACGCCCAGCACGAACGGGCCCCACTGCCGGGCACCGTAGCGGGCGCGACGGGCGTCCTCGTCGGCGCGCAGCACGATGCCGAGCCGTTCGGCCATCGCCACCACCCGGTCCATGCCGACCTGCTCGGCGAGCCAGACGAAGTACGTGTTCACCGATCGGCCGAAGGCGGTCCACATGGTGTGCTCGCCGTCCATCGACGCCGGGTCGGCGTTCGCCGGACACCAGCGCCCGCCGCAGCTCGTCGGACCGTCGACCGGCCACCCGGTGACGATCCGGCTCGGCGCGACGAAACGGGTGTCCAGGGGGAACCCGGCCTCCAGCGCGGCCAGCACGGTGAAGATCTTGAAGGTCGAGCCGGCCTGGTAGCCGTCGATGCCGTCGCCCCCCGCGACCAGCTGGTTGACGGTGTGGGGGCGGTTCTCCTGCCCGGGCGGGTTGGGGGCGAGGCCGTAGGTGCGGTTGACCGCCATGGCGAGGATCCGCCCGGTACCCGGTTGCACCACGGCGGTGGGCAGCGCGTGCGGGCTGTGCGTGCCGTACACCGCCAGCACCCGGTCCTGCGTGTCGCGTTGCACGTCCGGGTCGAGGGAGCTGACGATCCGGAAGCCGCCCCGGCGCAGCGTCCGCTGCCGCTGGTCCACCGACGCGCCGAACGCCGGCTGCCGGTTCCACCAGTCGGTGAAGTAGTCGCAGAAGAACGCCCAGTCGTTGCGCTCCTCGGGGACCGCCGCGCAGTCGTCGGGCTGCACGCTCGGTTTCAGGGCGAGGCCCTCCGCCCGGGCCCGGTCGGCCTCGGCGGGCGCGACCGCGCCGGTCTCCACCATCCGGTCCAGCACGTACCCCCGCCGGCGCAGCGCCGCGTCGGCGTCACCGTGGATCGGGTCGTCGGTGTGCGGTGACTGGACCAGTCCGGCGAGCAGCGCCGCCTCGGCCAGGGTCAGGTCGGCCGGGGCCTTGGAGAAGTAGCGCCGGCTGGCCGTCGCGACGCCGTACGCCCCGGAGCCGAAGTAGACGATGTTCAGGTAGCGGCCGAGGATCTCGTCCTTGTCGAGCTCACGTTCGAGCGCCAGGGCGTACCGGATCTCCTGGATCTTGCGGGCGGTGCTGATCTCGCTGGCCGCCTTCCGCTGCTCCTCGCTCAGGGTCGGGTCGCTGCTCAGCACGTTCCGGACGTACTGCATGGTCAGCGTGGAGGCACCCTGGCGGACCGGGCCGCTGCGGTTGGCGGTGAACGCCCGGACGATGCCACGCAGGTCGACGCCGCTGTGGTCGTAGAAGCGGGCGTCCTCGGCGGCGAGGATCGCCTGTCGCATCACCGGGGCCACCTCGGTCAACGGCACGTCCGCCCGGTTCTCCTCGTAGAAGGAGGTGATCTCGGTGGTGCCGTCGGCGGCGTAGAGCGTGGAGCGCTGCGCGGTGGGGGGCGTGACCAGGTGCTCCGGCAGTTCGGAGTACGGGGCGGCGAGCGTGGAGAAGCCGAGCCCCAGCACCAGCGCGAGGGGCAGGGCCGCCGCGGCGAGCACCAGCCCGGCCAGCGTGCCGGCGATCACCACGGTCAGCAGCTTGTGCAGACGGGCCTGGGTCATCAGCTCTCCTGAGCAGGAGCTGGGCTAGGACCCGTTCAGAATGGCCCGGACCGGCTGGCCGGAGTCGCCCTTTCCGCAAATCAGCAGATAATTCGTAGAAAGCCACGAACTTCCCGAAATGCTGGCAGAGCCGGTAGTTCCCGCGCAGCCGGGCAGGTCAGGGCAGCAGAAGCGTCGCGAACGGCTGCACCGTCTCCTCGATCTCGTCGGCGACCCGGCTGAAGCACTGGTCACCCCGACCCCACGGGTCGTCCAGGTCGTCGGTGGGCAGCGCGGTGGCGACCCCACGCGCGGCGTGGACCGCCGCGACCAGGGCCGTTCCCCGGGCGTACACCGCTTCCGGGGACGCCTCGACCGGGGGCAGGGCAGCCCCCGCCACCGTGCCGAGCAGCCGGCCGAACTCGCCCAGCACGAAGGTCCGCGCGGCGGCGTCCGGGCGCAGCGCCAGCACGTACTCCTGCTGGTCGACGGTGGCGGTGAGCACCAGGTCCGCGGCGTCGATCTGGTCGGACCGCAGCCGGCGGGCGGCGAACCCGGCGCTGTCCCCGCCCCGGGCGGCGACCTGCCGGGCCGCCGGCGGGTTCATCTCCGACCCGACGTGCCAGCCCCCGGTGCCGGCGCTGTGGCTGTGCAGCAGCTCCTCGGCCCGCTCCGGGTCGAGTGCGCGCCGGGTGAGCCGCTCCCGGACGGCCAGCGCCAGCAGGCGCTCGGCCATCGGCGACCGGCAGATGTTCCCCATGCAGACGTGCAGGACGGTGAAGGGTGGCACCTACGCCACCCGGCTCTCGATGTCGGGCACCACGTCACGCAGCTCGGTCAACGAGATGGCCCCCTCGCGCACCATCTGCGGCACCTCGCCGGTCAGGTCCACGATCGTGCTGGGCACCGGGTCCGGGCAGGGCCCGGCCTCCAGGTAGGCGCGGACCGCGTACCCGAGCTGGTCCCGGGCCTGCTCGGCGGTGAGCGCCGCCGGCTGGCGGGACTTGTTCGCCGAGGAGACCGCCATCGGGCCGGTCTCCCGCAGCACCTCCAGCGCCACCGGGTGCAGCGGCATCCGCACGGCGACCACACCGTTGGTCTCGCCCAGGTCCCACTGGAGGCTGGGCGAATGCTCCACGACGATGGTCAACGCCCCCGGCCAGAACGCCTCGACCAGGTCACGGGCCGCCCGGGGCAGGGTGAACACCAGCCCGTCCAGGGTGTGCCGGGAGCCGATCAGCACCGGCGGCGCCTGCCGGCCCTGGCCCTTCGCGTCCAGCAACGCCTTCACCGCGAACGGGGTGAAGGCGTCCGCGCCGATCCCGTACACCGTGTCGGTCGGCAGGACGACCAGTTCGCCATTCTTGACGGCCTCGATCGCCGCGGCGATGCCGCGGTCCCGATCGGCCAGCGACCGGCAGTCGTAGAGCATCACGAGGAGCCAGTCTGCCACGCCCGGGACGGCGCGTGCTCGGGGCGGCGCAGCGCGGTGGTGAAGCGGGGGCGGCCGGCGAGGTCGGCATGGCCGCTGACGGCGTCGAACCGGCCGTCGGCACCGATCAGTTCGGGCACCGCGCGGCCGTGCGTGTCGTCGTGCTCGACCGCCAGCGCCCCGCCGGGCCGCAGCAGCCGGGCCGCCGCCGCGACCACCGGCCGCACCACGGCCAGACCGTCCGCCCCGCCGAACACCGCCTCCGCCGGGTCGTGACCGGCCACCTCCGGCGGTACGGCGGTCCCGGCCGGCACGTACGGCGGATTGCAGAGCAGGACGTCGACCCGGCCGGTCAGCTCGTCGAGGAGCGCGGGGTCGGTGACGTCCGCCTCGACCACCTCGATCGGCCGGTCCCCGGCGGCGGCCCGGTCCGCCGCGTTGCGCCGCAGCCAGGCCAGCGCCGCCGTCGACCGTTCCACCGCCACCACCCGGGCCCCCGGCACCTCCTGGGCGACCGCGAGCGCGACCGCGCCGGAGCCGCTGCACAGGTCCACCACCAGCGGCTCGGCACTCCCCCGGGCCCGGACGATCCCCCATTCCACGAGCAGCTCGGTCTCCGGCCGGGGGACGAAGACACCCGGGCCGACCGCCAGCTCCAGGTGCCGGAAGCCGGCGGTCCCGGTCAGGTGCTGCAACGGTTCCCGAGCCGCCCGACGTGCCACCAGGGCGTCCAGCCGGGCGAGCTGGTCGCCGGTGAGGCCGTCGGCCAGCAGCAGCCGGCCCCGGGGCACCCCGAGCACATGGGCGGCGAGCAGTTCCGCCTCGGTCCGGGGGGCGTCGACGCCCGCCCCGGCGAGAATCCGGGTCACCCGGGCGAGCACCGGCGGACACGGGTGTCGGTTGTTCGTCCCTTCGGACGGCTGTTGCGGCGTGACAGTCACGACATAATCATGAAGCGTCGCGTACGTCACCCCGAACGGGCGCGTCCTTTTCCTGGTGCGCCCGTGGCGTGGACCGGCAGCGGGACGCGGGCTCGCCGGGGGTGGCCCGGGGCGACCACGGTGCGGCGCCGGAGCCGGCGCGGACGGGAGGCTGCGGGTGGGTTGGCTCGACCGGGTCACCGACCAGGTTGACGCTCTCACGAAGGCGCGCGACCTCCAGGAGGCGAGCCGGTCCGCCGAGGCGTGCGTCCTCCTCGACCAGGTGCTCCGCACCACCAGCGACCCGTTCGCCCGCGCCGACGCCCGGGTCCAGCGCCTCTCCGCGCTGATCAACCTCGGTCGGACGGCCGAGTTCACCCGGGCCATCGAGGAGGCCTCCACCGCCGTCCGGGACCTGCCCGAGCCGTACCTGCACGGGCACCTGCACGCGCTGGCCGCACTGGCCGCGCACCACCAGGGCGCCCTCGACCGGTGCGTCACCCACCTGGTCCGGGCCGCCCGGATGCTCGACGCGGTGGAGGACCCGGACCGGGACACCGCGTGGGGCTGGCACGACCTGGCGATGACGTACTCGTACCTCAGCTTCCACGGATACGCGCTCACCGCCATCGAGAAGGCACGGCAGCTCGGGCTGGCGGCCGGCATCCCCGAGGAGACGTTCGCCGCACCCGGGATCCGGCTGCGCAACGCCGTCGCCCTCGACCACAACGGCGACAGCGACGGCTGCCTGCGGGTGCTCCGGGACATCGCCGCCGACCTCGACCGCTTCCGGCGTACCGGGCGGGCCGGGCGGTTGCGCCCGAGCAGTCTCGCCGCGTACGGCTACACCGTCGCACGCCGCGCCGCCCTGGGCGACCCGGTGGAGACCGGCACCGAGAACGACCCGGTCCGGCTGCTCGGGTTCGGTGGCGACAGCGCCCGCGCCCGCGACTTCCGCCAACTCGGGAAGGTCTGCCTGGCCGTCGCCGAGGGCCGACCGGCCGAGGCGATCACCCGGTTGGACACCGCCTCGGTCTCCACCGAGACGCTCGGCGCGGCGGAACCGGCCCGGCTGCGCAGCATCGCGCTGACCACGGCCGGGGACCACGCCGGCGCCCACCGGGCCGACCGGATGGCGTTCCGGCTCGCCGCGCAGCGCAACGACCGGCTGCGGGACGTCTACATCGACGGCATCGCGGCCCGCATCGACCACGAGGAGATGCGCCGCGAGGCCGCCCGGTTCGAGGGTGAGGCGCTGACCGACCCGCTGACCGGGCTGCCCAACCGCCGCCGGCTGGAACGCCACATCGCCGGCATGGTCAACCGGGGCGAGCGGCTGGTCATCGGCGTCTGCGACCTGGACGGCTTCAAGGCGGTCAACACCCGGCACGGACACCACTCCGGCGACCTGGTCTTGCAGCGCGTGGCCGGAGTGATCAACCGGGTGATGCGGCGCGGCGACTTCGTGGCCCGCTACGGCGGGGACGAGTTCGTGGTGGTGCTCGCCGGCACCGGGATCGAGGAGGCGGCCGAGGTCTCCCGCCGGGTCGACGCGGCCATCCGGACCGAGGACTGGGAGTCCCTGGTTCCGGGCACCCCGGTCCGGGTGACCATCGGCTTCGCCGAGGTCAACGCCGGCGCACCGTTGGGCCGGGACGCCATCCGCGCCGCCTTCGACGCGGCCGACCAGCAGATGCTGCACGCCAAGTCCCGCACCCGCCCCGGCTGACCCGCGCCGGCCCCGATCCGCCCGGGATGTCGGGCACCACGCCCCACCTCACCGCCTCCACCACGCGGCACCGTGCGGTGCGGTGCGGTGCGGGCTGCCTGGATGCAGGGGACCCTTGCTCATCAAAAAGCGGTAACAGGGGACCCCTGCTACCGCCGGCCGGGGCGAGGGTCGGGCCGGGGCGGGCGTCGAAGGTTCGGGGGCGGGGGCGGAGTGGCTCAGCGGCGACCGAGCTCCGGGTCCCCGGCCAGGCGGGCGGCGCGGTCGGCCTCGGTGAGGGCGTCGAGCACACCGTCCAGCTCACCGGCGAGGGCCAGGTCCAGGTTGTACGCGGTGTAGCCGATCCGGTGGTCGGTGATCCGGTTCTGCGGGAAGTTGTAGGTGCGGATCCGCTCGGAACGGTCGACGGTGCGCACCTGCGCCTTGCGGGCGTCGGAGGCGGCGGCGTCGGCCTGCTCCTGGGCGGCGGCGAGCAGCCGGGCCCGCAGGATCCGCATCGCCTGCTCCCGGTTCTGCAACTGCGACTTCTCGTTCTGGCAGGAGACCACGATCCCGGTCGGCACGTGGGTGATCCGGACCGCCGAGTCGGTGGTGTTGACCGACTGGCCACCCGGGCCGGACGAGCGGAAGACGTCGATACGCAGCTCGTTCGGGTCGATCGTGACGTCGACCTCCTCGGCCTCCGGCAGCACCAGGACGCCGGCCGCGCTGGTGTGGATGCGGCCCTGCGACTCGGTGACCGGGACGCGCTGCACCCGGTGCACGCCGCCCTCCCACTTGAGCCGGGACCACACCCCGTTGCCACCCTCCGGGACGCCCTTGGTCTTGATCGCCAGCGAGACGTCCTTGACCCCGCCCAGGTCGGAATCCTGCGCGTCGAGGACCTCGGTGAGCCAGCCGCGCCGCTCGGCGTACCGGGTGTACATACGCAGCAGGTCAGCGGCGAACAGCGCCGACTCCTCACCGCCCTCGCCGGCCTTGATCTCGACGATCACGTCCTTGGCGTCGTGCGGGTCGCGGGGAATCAGCAGCTCCGCCAGGCGCTCCTCCAGCTCGGGCAGGGTCGCCGCGATGGACTCCGCCTCGGCGGCGAAGGACGGGTCCTCGGCGGCCAGCTCCCGGGCGGCGACGAGGTCGGCGCGCGCCTGCTCCAGTTCGCCGGCCGCCTTGTGCAGCGGCACCAGTTCGGCGTAGCGCCGCCCGACCCGACGCGCCGCACCCTGGTCGGCGTGGATGGCCGGGTCGGCCAACCGCTTCTCCAGGTCGGCGTACTCGTCGAGGAGTGCCACCAGGCGCTCACTGCTCATGCTCGTACTCCCTGCGGTCGGCGCGATTCGGGCAGAGACGGACGACGCCCGCGCCCGGTGGTGAACCGGACGCGGGCGTCGAACGGACGGCTACTTGGCCTTCTTCGCCTGAACCTTGGCGTACTTCTGCTGGAACTTCGCGACCCGACCCGCGGTGTCGAGCACCCGCTGCTTGCCCGTGTAGAACGGGTGGCAGGCGCTGCACGTCTCGACGTGGATCGAGCCGCCCTTGGCGGTGCTGCGGGTGGTGAACGAGTTGCCGCAGGAGCAGGTGACCTCGGTGGTCACGTACTCCGGGTGGATGTTGGCTTTCATGTCGCCTTCGGTCCTCTCGTGGGTGGTCGCCGGGTCGCCGCCCGCGCAGGTCGTGCCTGTGCGGGATCGGGCGTGAACCGGAACCGGTGGCCGATTGACCAGTGTGCCATGGGCTTCCGCCGACCCGGAAACCGGGCCACACAGCTGCCCCAACACGGTCCGCACCACCGGCATTCCCGCCCCGGCCGGGACCATTCACTACCGTGACGGGGTGACCCGTCTGATCGCCACCCGGGGGCTGCCGGCCTCCGGCAAAACCACCTTCGCCCGGACGCTCCAACCGTCGGTCGTCCGGGTCAACCGGGACGACCTGCGCCGCATGCTGCACGGTGCCCGGCTCTTCACCCAGTGGGCGGAGTCCCAGGTCACCACCGTCCAACGGGCACAGGTGGAGGCCCTGCTGCGGGCCCGGGTCGACGTCTGCGTGGACGACACCAACCTGCGCGCCCGCACCCTGCGGGAGTGGGCCCGGCTGGCCGCCCGGTACGGGGCCAGCTTCGAGGTGCACGACTTCACCGACGTCCCGTTGGAGGAGTGCCTGCGCCGGGACGCGGCCCGACCGGTCGAGGACCGGGTCGGCGAAGAGGCCATCCGCCGCCTGCACGAGCGTTTCCTGGCCAACCGACCGCTGCCCCTGCCGGTGCCCGAGGTGCCGCCGGGCGGCCCGGCCCGGGTGCGTCCGCCCGTCCCGGAGCCGACCGAGGTCGTCCTGGTGGACATCGACGGCACGGTCGCGCTGCACGTCTCCCGCAGCCCGTACGACATGACCCGGGTGAGCGAGGACGTGCCGAACGAGGCGGTCATCGCAGCGGTCCGGGCGATGCACGGGGCCGGCTACGGGGTGGTGTTCTGCTCCGGCCGGGACGCCTCCGCCCGCGTCGACACGGTGGCCTGGCTGGACCGGCACGTCCGGGTGCCCTACCTGGCGCTGCACATGCGGGCGGTGGGCGACAACCGGAAGGACTCGATCGTCAAACGCGACATCTACGAGAGCGAGCTGCGCGACCGGTACCGGGTCGTCGGGGTCTTCGACGACCGCATGCAGGTGGTCCGGATGTGGCGGGACCTCGGCCTGACCGTCTTCCAGGTCGCCGAGGGCAACTTCTGAGGATGCTGGTCGCACCCGTGTCGGGTGCCTGCAGGGGCCCCCTCCTCCACAAAATGCGGTAGGAGGGGACCCCTGCTACCACCTCAGGCGGCCGGAGCGACCGCCCCGGCAGCGGCGGTGAGCCGCAGGGTCGCCTCGGCGCGTACGCCGTTGACGGTCACCGCGAGCACCACCGAGTCGGCCGGCCGCAGCGCGGTGAGCGTGCCGGTGGCCGGATCGAAGCGGGCCACGTGCCAGGGCTTCACCCCGTCCGCCGGGCCGACGTGGACGCTCGGCGACGCCGACCAGTCCGCGCTGGCCGGCGCGGCCACCGGCACGGTACGACCACCGGGCTGCGTGATCGTCGCGGTCACCTTCGCCGGGGCGCCGACCACGACGGTGTCGGGGGCGGCCAGGGTGAGCCGGTCGACGTGTGCCCGGAACTCGGCGGCCACCCAGCGCGGGCCCTCGACCAACGGGTCACGTCGGGCGCGCTCGGCCTCCTGCGGGGTCACCGGGTCCACTCCGACCATCGTCCAGCCGGTGAACCCGCCCTGATCGGCGGGGCTGGACGGGCCCTTCCCGGAGTTGCCGTTGATCAGGAAGGGCACCCCGTCGACCCGGTCGGCGTGGAAGGTGCCGACGTGTCCGCCGACGAAGAGCGCGCCCTTGCCGGTGCGGTGCTGGAAGTCGGCCAGCCACTGCTCCACCAGCGCCGCCTCCTTCCGGTCGGTGAGCTGGCTGGCCTTGGCCGGGCCGGGGTCGCGCGGCGGGTGGTGGTGCAGCACGGCCACCGAGCCGATCCGGTCGTCGCCAGCGGCGGAGTCCAGCGCGGTCCGCAGGGCCCGGACCTGGTCGAAGCCGCCACCGCGCAGGGTCCCGGTGGAGCTGTTCAGCGTGACGAAGCGGGTTCCCCTGTGGTCGAAGACCTTCGACGGCGCACCGAAGACCGCCTCGAAGTTGGCGATCGGGGCACCCATGATCTCGTGGTTGCCCGGCACGTAGTGGTAGGGCAGTTCGCCGCCGAGTTCCTCGTCCAGGATCCGCTTGGCCAGGGCGAAGTCCGCCGGGTAGGCGGTGTCCACGAAGTCCCCGTTGATGAGGAGGAAGTCCGGCTTCGCCGCCTTGACCTCGCGCAGCGTCCGGCGGGCCTGGGCGACCAGGTCACTGTCCGGGTTCGCCGCGACGAACTGCGCGTCGGAGAGGACCGCGAAGCGCCACGGCATCCCGGCGACGGTGCCGTCGCGCAGCACCACCCGGTCGGTCCGGTGCGGCTCGGCGGGTACGTCCACCGTGGGCGACACCTTCGCCACCAGGTCGTCGATGACCACCTCGCTGGTGTACTTCGCGGCGGCGTTGGTCTCGGCCACGTAGAAGCGGCGGACCCGCAGCGGGTACTGCACCCCGGCGGGTACGTCGAACTGCACGTACCGCCAGCCGGTCCAGGTGACCAGCGGCCCACGCAGCACGTGCTGGGTGTCCTGCGCGTCGTGCAGGTGCAGGCTGGGCCATTCGCCCGTGCCGTTGCCCTTGATCCACATGCCGAAGGCCTGCGGCTGCCCGGGGACGGCGATCCAGGCCGGCGGGTCGGCGTACGCCGCCCGGGTGCCGGTGGACTGCCCGAAGTCGTACGACATCCGCAGGCCGGTGCCGGTGTGGCCGGGTGCGGGGGCGACCGAGCCGGTGGCGCGGGCGGCGCTGAACCTCCAGTTCGCCGCGTCGTCGAAGCCGGCGACCGGCACGTCCGTGAGGCCGACGGTCACCGGCACCACGGTGCGCTGCCCGGCCACGGTGACGGTGACCAGGGCGGAGCCGCTGTCGCGGAGCGCGGCGACGGTGAGGTTGCCGTTGGTGTCGGGGGTGATCCGCAGCAGCTCCCGGTCGTAGGCGAGGGAGATGTCGGCGGGCTCGATCGGCGCGGTGTTGCCCTCGGCGTCGTAACCGACCACACCGAAGGTGCCGGTGCCCTGCGCGTCGGCGAGGCCGACCCGGTCCACGGTGGAGTCGACCCGGGCCAGCGGCCCGAGCACGGTGAGGTCCAGCGTGCCGCGGGCCTCGTCGCGCCAGGCGGTGACGGTGGTCCGGCCGGGACGGACGGCCCGGAAGACGCCGTCGGCGTCGACGGTGCCGTGGGCGGCGGGGTTGGCCCGCCACGTCGGCGCGCCGGCCGCCGGGCCGTACGTCTCGTCGTGGCCGGCGGCGGTGAGCCGGCGGGTCAGGCCGGGGAAGACCCGGTCCGGCCGGCCGCCCCGGACCGGCGCGACGCCGGGCGCGGCGGTGGGGTCGGCGGCGGTCTCCAGCCAGTACCCGGTGAGCCGGCCGCTGCCCTTCGGGGCGTAGACGGCCAGGCCGTTCGGGACGGCCCGCTCGGTGCCGTCGGAGGGGCTGTTCTCCACCTGGACGGACGCCGCGCCGGGCTCGCGGGCGAGCAGCGTCGAGGAGCCGCCGCCGTCGAGGTTGAGCGCGTGGTGCGCACCGAGTTCGGCCATCATCCGGCCCATCTCGGTCTGGGTGACGCCCCGGCTGTCGACCTGCCGGCCGTCCACCGTCAGCATGATCATTTTGCGCCCGTCGGCGGTGAACCCGACCGAGGTGCGTGGGGCCAGGGAGGTGTCGGCGATCTGCTGCACCACACCGTCGCGGACCAGCACGTTGCCGCCGCCGACCGCGGCGTTCGGGGTGCTGCCGTCCGACGTGCGCGGGCGGTAGGCGACGGTCACCGCGTCACCCGGGCGCAGGCCGGCGAGGGCGTCCGACCCGGCGTCCCGGCCGAGCAGGATGGTGGTGCCGGCGGGGATCGGGCCGCTGCCGGCGCGGTCGGTGACGGTGGCGACGCGCCCGTCGACCAGCGTGACCTCGGTGACCCGGGTCGCGCCCTCGACCGCCCGGGACCGGTCGTACGCGCCCCAGAGCGCGGTGAAGACGCCGATGCCGTTGCCCTGGACCATGTTGTTGAACTGGGTCAGGGTGACCGGCCCGGCGGGCAGGGTGGCGGTGCCCTCGAAGTGCACCTGGATCACCCGACCGAGCCCTTCGGCGGTGACCGCCACCGCGTTGGTGTGCCCGGCGACCGGCGACTGGATCAGCTCGCCGCCACGGATGCCGATGCCCTGCGCGGCTCCGGAGTTGTTGATGTCGAAGAAGTCGCCGTTGACCGCGGCGACCGCGCGGGAGGCGTCGACCGCGCCACGAAGCGGCTCGGCCCGGCTGACCGCGCCGGAGTTGACGTAGTCGACGGTGAGGTCACCGGTCAGGTCGGCGGTGAGGGCGTCGGCCCGCAGCCAGCCCTGCTGGTCGTACCGGTCGAAGGAGGTGAGGTCGAGCCCGGGTGCGACCGGGCGGGTGGTCTTCGCGGTCTCCAGGCCGTCGGCGGGCGCGACGCCCGCGGCAGCGAGGGTGGTGACCGTGGTCGGGTGGGAGGAGGCGCGGGGGACGTCCTCGGCGGCCGTGTCGGCCCCGGGCGACGCGGCGACGACCGGGGTCGGGCCGGCCAGGCCGAGCAGCGGCGTCAGCACCAGCACGCCGGCAAGTCGGGCGGATCGGGTACGCATGCGCGTCAGTCAACCCGACAACGAACAGAACTTTCAATACCCCGTCGGCCAACCGTAGGAAAACTTCAGCCGGCGATCTTGCTCTGAGCAGCGAGAAGGGGCACGACCGCGAACGGTCGTGCCCCTTTCCCAGGTGACCCGGCGGGTTACTCGCCCGGCGTCGACTTGGCGATCTGCATCAGGAACTCGATGTTGGTCCGGGACTGCTTGAGCCGGTCCAGCAGCAGGTCCAGCGCCGCCTGCGAGTCCAGCGAGTGCAGGACCTTGCGGAGCTTGTGCGTGATGGCCAGTTCCTCCGGCGCGAGCAGGATCTCCTCCTTACGGGTGCCGGAGGTGTGGATGTCGATGGCCGGGAAGACCCGCTTGTCGGCGATCTTCCGGTCCAGCTTCAGCTCGGCGTTGCCGGTGCCCTTGAACTCCTCGAAGATGACCGTGTCCATCACCGACCCGGTCTCGACCAGGGCGGTGGCGAGGATGGTCAGCGAGCCGCCGTTCTCGATGTTCCGCGCCGCGCCGAGGAAACGCTTCGGCGGGTAGAGCGCGGTCGAGTCGATACCACCCGACATGATCCGGCCGCTGGCCGGCGCCGCCAGGTTGTACGACCGGCCGAGCCGGGTCACCGAGTCGAGCAGCACGACCACGTCGTGCCCCAGCTCGACCAGGCGCTTGGCCCGCTCGATCGCCAGCTCGGCGACGGTGGTGTGGTCCTGCGGCGGACGGTCGAAGGTGGCCGCGACAACCTCGCCCTTGACCGAGCGCTGCATGTCGGTGACCTCTTCGGGCCGCTCGTCGATCAGCACCACCATCAGGTGGCACTCCGGGTTGTTGTGGGTGATCGCGTTGGCGATCGCCTGCAACACCATGGTCTTACCAGCCTTGGGCGGCGACATGATCAGCGCCCGCTGGCCCTTGCCGATCGGCGTGACCAGGTCGATCACCCGGGTGGTGAGGATGTGCGGCTCGGTCTCCAGCCGCAGCCGCTCCTGCGGGTAGAGCGGGGTGAGCTTGTAGAACTCCGGACGGCGGCGGGCCTCGTCCGGCTCCATGCCGTTGACCGAGTCCAGCCGGACCAGCGGGTTGTACTTGTCCCGCCGCTGCTCGCCGTCGCGCGCCGCACGCACCGCACCGGTGATGGCGTCGCCACGCCGCAGGCCGTACTTCTTGACCTGGGACATCGAGACGTACACGTCGTTCGGGCCGGCCAGGTAGCCGGTGGTCCGGACGAAGGCGTAGTTGTCCAGCACGTCGATGATGCCGGCCACCGGGACGAGCACGTCGTCCTCGCTGACCTGGGGCTCGCGCCCGCCGCTGGCGACGACGTCCCCGCCGGTCTCGTTGCGCTCGCCACGGCCCCGGCGACGGTCCCGGAACCGGCTGCGCCGGCCGCGCCGGCCGCCGCCCTCGCCGTCGTCGTCGACGTCGGTGTCGCGGTCCCGGTCGCCGCGCTGGCCCCGTTCGGTCCGGTCGCCGCGCTCGTTACGGTCGGCCCGCTCGCCGCGCTCCGTGCGCTCGTTGCGGTCGCTCCGCTCGGTCCGCTCGTTGCGCTCACCGCGCTCGGTCCGCTCGCCACGCTCAGTGCGGTCACCGCGCTCGGTCCGCTCGCCACGCTCAGTGCGGTCACCGCGGTCGGCCCGCTCACCGCGCTCACCGCGCTCGGTCCGCTCACCGCGCTCGGTCCGGTCACCGCGGTCGGCCCGGTCGTTGCGCTCGGTTCGCTCACCGCGCTCGGTCCGCTCACCGCGCTCGGCGGCGCGGTCACCACGCTCCGCCCGCTCGCCCCGCTCGGGGCGCTCGGCGGTCTCCGGGGTGACGGCCCCGCGCGGCTCCGCCTCGGTGGTGACCGGGGCGGCGGCAGCGGTCGCGGCGGCGCGCTCGGCGGTGGTCGCGGCCCGGCTGCGCCGGCTCCGTGGCCGGGACTCGGCCTCGGTCGGAGCGGTCGCCGGCTCCGCGGTCTCCCGCACGTCCGCCCGGACCTCCTCGCGGACGGGCGCGGCGGCTGCGGCCGCCACCTCGGCACGCGGTCGAGGGGCCCCGGCGGCGGCACCGCCCTGCCGCTCGGTGATGGCGCTGATCAGCTCAACCTTGCGCATGCGTGCAGTGCCGGAGATGCCGAGCGACGCGGCCAGGCTCTGCAGCTCCGGCAGCAGCATCGCTGACAGACCGGTGCCGCTGCGCCGACGACGGGCAGGGGCGGCGGCGGTGGCTTCGCCAGCGACGTTGGAAACATCCGACGTCACGTCGGTGGTGTCGCTCAATGGATTCCTTCCCTCGATAGGCCGGGGTCGCCCGGGGTCAAGAGCTCAGGTGGCCGGGCGGCCTCGGTGCACCCGTGTCGCATGACGCGCCGCGGGAGTCTGTGACACAGCAGCCGGTCGGTTTCCCGACCCACCAAACTTCGGCGGGCAGGTCTCGCCGTCTGCGGCGACCTGCGGAAACTGCGGTACGGCGTGGGCCTAGGCAGAGGTGAGACGGGCTGACCGCCGAGAGCTTCGGGGGTGCGCCGACCCGCAGGAAGATCGCATGCTTCGCGGCTGTGCTAAGTCTAGAGCGTAATCAACTCATACGACCTGCGGCAACAGGGTCCCGCTCGGCGTGTCCGAGTCTACCCTGACTGACCCGGGCACCGCTGCTGTCCACTGGTAACCGCCAGAGGTGCCATCCTGTTCCCGGCTCGAAGTCCGCTCCGGGATCGGTCAACGCCAGCACCGTCGGCCCCGCCCCACTGACCACGGCCGCCACACCGGCCTCTCGCAACGCGGTGACCAGCGCATACGTCGCCGGCATCCCCTCGGCGCGGTAGTGCTGGTGCAGCCGGTCCTCGGTCGCCGGCAGCAGCAGTGCCGGGTCGGCGGTCAGCGCGTGCACCAGCAGCGCGGCCCGGCCGGCGGTCAGCGCGGCGTCCGCGTGCGGCACCGAGGCCGGCAGCGCCGCCCGCGCCGTCGCGGTGAGCCCCCGCTCCTGGGGTACGAACACCGTGGGGCTCACCCCGGCCGCCGGGGCGAGCGAGACCGCCCGCGCGCCGGTCGGCTCGGTCCAGGCCACGGTGAAGCCGCCCAGCAGGCAGGGTGCCACATTGTCCGGATGGCCCTCGATGTCGGCGGCCAGTCGCAGCGCCCCGGCGTCGTCGAGGCGTTCCGCCCCGTCGGCCACCAGTGCGCGGGCGAGCAGCACCCCGGCCACGATCGCCGCCGAGGAGGAGCCCAGCCCTCGGGCCTGCGGGATGCGGTTGACGCACTCCACGGCCAGTCCGGCGGGCTGGCCGCCGAGGGCGTCGAAGGCGACGCGCATGGCGCGCACCACCAGGTGCCGGTCGTCGTCGGGCAGCTCACCGGCCCCCTGGCCGGTCACCGCCACCCGCACGCCACCGGTGGTCACCTCGGCGGCGACGTCGTCGTGAAGACCGAGCGCGAGGCCGAGCGCGTCGAAACCCGGCCCCAGGTTGGCGCTGGTCGCGGGAACCCGGACCCGGACGGGACCGGAGGCGAAGTTCAGGGACACGGCTAGATGCTAGGGCGCGGATCCGACAGTTGGGGGGCCGGGACGCCCCGGGTTCACCGGGACGTGACCGGATCCACGGCCGCCGCATCCCCGGTCAGCGAGAGCCGGCGGGTGGCGACCCGCCAGCCGATCGCGTACACCAGGGTGGTCAGGCCGCAGCCGGCCAGCACGACCCGCTCGTCGACGGAGTCGACCAGGGCCGCCACCACCAGTTGGCTGACCGAGATGGCCAGCGTCGCCAGCATCATGTCGGTGGCGAAGACCCGCCCGCGCAACCGGTCCGGCACCTCGCCCTGGAGCGCGAAGTTCGACATCACCCAGTTGCTGCCCCCGGCGAAGTGCGCCACGAAGACCAGCACCAGGACCAGCGGGAACCAGCCGGTGAGCGCGACCCCGACGTAGGACAGGCCGTAGGCGGACATGGACAACGCCAGTCCGGTCAGCAGCCAGCGGCGGTTGGTCAGCACCCGGCGCATCAGGATCGGGCCGACCAGCGCTCCCGCGCCCCGGAGGGCGAAGAGCAGACCCGTGCCGACCGCGCCCACCCCGTACAGGCCGGCCAGCAGGGGAAAGACGGTCAGCACCCCGTTGCCGAGGCCGACCGCCGACTTCACGGTGACCAGGGCGAGCACCCGGGGGCGGTGGGCGATGTAGGCCAACGCCTCACGGATCGCCGCCCAGGTCCGCTGGACCGGCTCGGCGTGGTCGCGGGGCGCCTGCAACGGCCGGCGGATCAGCGCGGTCAGGCTGGCGGCGAGCGCCAGGGCCGCCGCCGCCACCCAGAAGCAGACGTACGGACCGAAGGCCGCGCTGAGCAGGCCGCCCAGGGAGGCGCCGACCACGGTCATCGTGCCCCAGGCGGAGCCGGCGACGGCGTTGCCGGCGGCCAGCTCGTCCGGGTCGAGGACGTTCGGCAGGGCCGCCTGCGCGGCCGGCGAGTAGAACGCCTTCGCCACCGCGATCACGGAGATCGCCAGCATGGCCAGCCAGGCCGTGTCGGAGGTGCGGACGGCGAGCAGGAGCAGCGCGCCGACCAGGGCGGCACCGTTCGCCGCCATGAGGATCCGCCGACGGTCGAACCGGTCGGCGATGGTGCCGGTGTAGGGCAGCAGCAGCGCCACGACCCCGGTGTCGACGGCGAGCACCAGCGCGCCCCACACCCCACTGCCGGTCAACTCCGGCAGGAGCACCAGCAGGGGGACCATGACGAACCAGTCCGCGCCGAACACCACCAGCTCGGCGAGGAAGAGGATGCGGAAGTTGCGGTTCCGGCTGAGGACGGAGAGTGTCGACGCCACGTGCCCACACGCTACCCGCCACGGCCGACACCGGTGGGGCACCGGTCGCCTGCCTGGTCACCCGTCCCGGGGGGCGTCCCCGGTACGGCGGCGAGCCGTACCGGGGACGCGGGGTCACTCCTGCGGGGGCAGCGGCGAGTGCCGGCTCTTCGGCAGCCGCAGCACCTCGAACTGGTCGGTGCCGTCGACCAGCGCCGCCGAGGGCGCCGGGCGGGCCGGCTCGTCCCCGGACGCCCCGGCCGACGCCGGACCGGCGGCGACGGTGACCGGCTCGGGTGACTCGGTCTCCGCCGGCTCCCCGGCGACCGGGGCGGTGCCGTCGCCGGCCGCCGCCCGCCGGGCCAGCCGCCGCTCCTTGCGGCCCTCCACCATGGTGTAGAGCGTCGGCACCAGCACCAGCGTGAGCAGGGTCGAGCTGAGCAGGCCGCCGATCACCACGATGGCCAGCGGCTGGGAGATGAAGCCGCCCTCGCCGGTGAGGCCGAAGGCCATCGGCAGCAGCGCGAAGATGGTCGCCACCGCGGTCATCAGGATCGGCCGCAGTCGGCGCCGGCCGCCCTCGACGACCGCTTCCCGCACGCTCATCCCCTGCGCCCGGTACTGGTTGATCAGATCCAGCAGGACGATCGCGTTGGTGACCACGATGCCGACCAGCATCAGCACACCGATCAGCGCCGGCACGCCCATCGGGGTGCCGGTGAGCAGCAGCAGTCCGATCGCGCCGGTCGCCGCGAACGGGATCGACACCAGCAGGATCAGCGGCTGCACCAGGCTGCGGAACGTCGCCACCATGATCAGGAAGACGATCGCGATCGCGGCCAGCACGGCCAGCCCCAGGTCGGCGAAGGCCTCCTCCTGGTCGGCGCTGACCCCGCCGACGCTCAGGGTCGCCCCCGGCACGTCGATCCCGTCCAGCTTCTCGCGCAGCGCCTGGGTGGTCGCGCCGAGGTTGGAGCCGGTCGCCGTACCGGTCACCGTGACGCTGCGCTCACCGTCGATCCGGGTGACCTGCTGCGGCCCCTCGACCTGCCGCACGTCGGCGATGGCGTCCAGGGTGACCGCGCCGACCCGGAGCTGCCGGAGCTGCTCCACGGTGGTCGGCGGGGCGGCGGCGAAGCGGAGCACCACGTCCCGCTGTCCACCGTCGAGGGTGACCCGACCCACCGGGCTGCCCCGGAACGCCTGCCCGACGAGCTGGCCCACGGCCGCCTCGGTCAGTCCGGCGCGGGCGGCGGCCGCCCGGTCGACGGTGACGTCGATCCGGGGCACCCGCTCGGCCAGGCTGGACGAGACGTCCTCGACGTCGTCCAGCTCGGCCATGGCCTTCCGGGCCTCCTCGGCGGCGCGTGCGAGCACCTCCGGGTCGCTGGCCTGGACGACCACCGCGAGCTGGTTGGCCGAGGCACCGCCCTGGGCGCTGCCGAAGCTGATCTCGCCGGCGCCCGCGCCGAGCGAGTCGAACTCCCGGCGCAGCTCCTCCCGGAGCCGCTCGGCGTCGGTGTCCCCGTCGAGCGCGACGACGTAACTGGCGGTGCTGTTGCCGCCCCCGCCCTCCCAGGGCAGGCCGCTGCCACCGATGGTGACCTGGTACGTCTCGACGCCCTCGGTCCGCTCCAGCACCGCCTCGACCTTGCGGGCCGCCTCGTCGGTACCGGCCAGTCCGGTGCCCACCGGCAACTTCTGGCTGATGTTCAGGGTGTCCTGGCCGGAGTCGTCGATGAAGTTGGTCTCCAGCCGGGTGGCCAGCCCGAAGGTGCCCAGCAGCACCACCAGGCCGATCGCCACCGTGGCCCACCGCCGCCGGGTGGCGAACCCGATCACCGGCAGGTACGCCCGCTGGAGCGGGTTGCGCAGTTCCTTCTCCTCCGCCTCGCGGCGCACCGCCTCGGCGTCGACCGTGCCGCCGACCGGCTTGAGGAACCAGTACGCCAGCACCGGGATGACGGTCAGCGAGACCAGCAGCGAGGCGAGCAGAGCCACCGTGACGGTGATCGCGAACGGCGCGAAGAGCTGCCCGACGAAGCCCCCGACCAGGGCGATCGGGGCGAACACCGCGACCGTGGTGAGCGTGGAGGCGGTCACCGCGCCGGAGACCTCCCGCACGGCGGTGAGGATCGCCTGGCGTTTCGGCTCGCCGTACTCCAGGTGGCGTTTGATGTTCTCCAGCACCACGATCGAGTCGTCCACCACCCGACCGACCGCGATGGTCAACGCGCCGAGGGTGAGCAGGTTGAGCGAGTACTCCCCGCTCCAGAGCGCCAGCAGGGCCACCAGCACGGACAGTGGGATGGAGACCGAGGTGACCAGGGTGGAGCGGACGGAGACCAGGAAGACCAGGATGACGATGACCGCCATGACCAGGCCGAGCAGGCCCTCGGTGGTCAGGCTCTCGATGGACTGCTCCACAAAGGGTGCCTGGTCGAAGACGACGGTCAGCTCGGCGCCGGAGGCGGCCTCCAGGTCGGCGAGGCGGTCCCGGATGTCGTGGGAGATGGCCACCGCGTTGCCGTCCGGCGTGGCGGTGACCGCGATGCCGAGGCTGTCCCGGCCGTTGGTGCGGGTGACCGAGGTGGGCGGCGCGAGCTGCTCGGTCACCGTGGCCACGTCGGCGAGGCGGACCGGCGCCCCGCCCGGGACGGCCGGGGCGAGCACGATGCCGCGCAGGTCGTCGAGGGTGGCCAGCGGGGTGCCGACCTGGACGGTCAGCGACCGTCCGCCCTCGACCACCGCACCGGCCGGCACGGTGATCCCGTTGGTCTGCAACGCGGTGCCGATCGCGGTGGGCTGCAACCGCGCGGCGGCCAGTCTGGCCGGGTCCGGCGTGATCACCACCAGGTCGTCGCGGGTGCCGGTCAGGTCGACGGTACGGACGCCCTCGATCGCCTTCAGCTCGGGCAGCACCGCGCTCTCCAGCTTGCCGGCGAGGGCACGCGGGTCGTCGCCGGCGCCGGAGGCGGCGATCACGACGGCGGGCAGGTCGTCCGTGCTGCCGGCGAGCACCTGCGGCTCGACGTCCGCGGGGAGCTGGCCCTGGATGCGGTTGACGGCGGTCTGCATCTTGCTGACCATGTCGTCCACGTCGGTGCCGAACTCGTACTGCACGACGACGGTCGCGGAGCCCTCACGGGAGGTGGAGGTGATCTCCTCGACCCCCGGGATGCCCTGGAGGCTGGTTTCGATCGGCTCGGTGACCTGGGATTCGACCACCTCCGGGCCGGCACCGGGATAGGTCGCGACCACGAACGCGGCCGGGAACTCCAGCGACGGCAGGAGTTGCTGCTTGAGCGACGGCACGGCGAACAACCCGAACGCCGTGGTCACCACCGCGATGAGGGCGACCAGCCCTCGGTTGGCGAGGCTCAATCTGGCGAGCAGCGACATCGGCGTGGCTCACTCCTGGAGTATGGGTTGGCTCGGTACGGCTAGTCTGCCCGACCGAGACAACGCTCCCACCGCCGGGGTCACCGCGAGGAAACCGAGTGTGACCAGCGCTTTTCCCGCGCAATTCCGGCGAGCGTCCACGACACGTCCGCCAGCCCGCCGGGGTGGGCACCACCCCGGGCGGGGTACGCGGTCAGGCCAGGTCGAGGGAGCGGGCCGCGGCGAGCGGGTCGTTGGCGATGGTGATCGGGGCGGGCGCGGTGGAGATCGCCCACTCCGGGTCCTTCAGCCCGTGCCCGGTGACCGTGCAGACCACGGTCGACCCGGACGGCACCCGGCCCGCCGCCGCCTGCTGGAGCAGCCCCGCCACGCTGGCCGCGCTGCCCAGCTCGACGAAGACCCCGACCTCCCGGGCGAGCAGCCGGTACGCGCTGAGGATCTCCCGGTCGGAGACCGCGGCGATCAGCCCGCCCGAGGCGTCCCGGGCGTCGATCGCCTTCGTCCAGCTCGCCGGGTTGCCGATCCGGATCGCGGTGGCGATGGTGGACGGCTCGTGCACCACCTGGCCGGTGACGATCGGGGCCGCGCCGGCCGCCTGGAAGCCGTACATCTTCGGGGCGCGGGTGGTGGTGCCGGCGCCCAGTTCCTCGGAGTAGCCCATCCAGTAGGCCGAGATGTTGCCGGCGTTGCCCACCGGCAGGCAGTGGATGTCCGGGGCGTCGCCGAGCGCCGCGACGATCTCGAAGGCGGCGGTCTTCTGCCCGTGCAGCCGGTCCGGGTTGACCGAGTTGACCAGCGCGACCGGGTAGTCCTGGGCGAGCTTGGCGGCCAGCGACAGGCAGTCGTCGAAGTTGCCCTGCACCTGGAGCAGCTTCGCGCCGTGCACCAGGGCCTGGGCCAGCTTGCCGAGCGCGATCTTGCCCTGCGGCACCAGCACCGCGCAGGTCAGCCCGGCGCGGGCCGCGTACGCCGCGGCGGAGGCGCTGGTGTTGCCGGTGGAGGCGCAGATGATCGCCTTGTTCCCCGCCTCGATCGCCTTGGAGACGGCGAGGGTCATCCCCCGGTCCTTGAACGAGCCGGTCGGGTTGGCCCCCTCCACCTTGAGGTGGACGTCACAACCGAGCCGGCTGGAGAGCACCGGCGCGGGCAACAGCGGCGTGTTCCCCTCGTGCAGGGTGACGACGGGTGTGGCCTCGGTGACCGGCAGCCGTTCCCGGTACTCCTCGATCAGACCCCGCCACATATCGCTCTCCTCGTGTTCCGCGTGCACCCGCCGGACCAGCCAAGCCTGGACCAGTCTCCCGGTCAGCGGGAGAGCGGACCCGGGAATAACCACCTGGCGGGACGGGGTGAACCCGGCTCGGCTACCGGTGGTGGCCACTCCCCGCAGCCGGCCGGGACGGCACGGTCCAGGCGCCGGGGCGCTGGTCGCTCACTCGCCGCCCTCGACCCGCAGCACGCTGGCGATCGACCGGACCGCGTCCAGGCCACGCAGGTCCTCGACGGTGGCGGCCAGCGCGGCATCCGGGGCGGTGTGCGTCACGATCACCAGCACCGCGTCCACGCCCCGGCCGGCGGGCTCGGTGCCGGCGGGCGCCTGCCGCACCGTGGCGATCGACACGTCGTGCCGCGCGAAGACGCCGGCCACGGCGGCCAGCACACCCGGCCGGTCGGCCACGTCCAGGCTGACGTGGTACCGGGTGAGCGCCTCCCCCATCGGCCGGACCGCCAGGTCGGCGTAGGCGGACTCGCTGGGCGCGTGCACCCCGGCGAGCCGGTTGCGGCAGACCGCCACCACGTCACCGAGGACGGCGCTCGCGGTGGCCGCGCCGCCGGCTCCCCGGCCGTAGAACATCAGCGGCCCGGCCGCCTCCGCCTCGACGAAGACCGCGTTGTACGCGTCGCCGACGCTGGCCAGCGGGTGGCTGAGCGGGATCATCGCCGGGTGCACCCGGACGCTTACCGACTCCCGGCCGGCCGCGTCGGTGCCCCGGGCGGCGATGCAGAGCAGCTTGATCGTGCAACCCATCGCCTTGGCGCTGGCCACGTCGGCGGCGGTGACCTCGGTGATCCCCTCCCGGTGCACGTCGGCCGCACCGACCCGGGTGTGGAACGCCAGCGAGGCCAGGATCGCCGCCTTCGCCGCCGCGTCGAAGCCCTCCACGTCGGCGGTCGGGTCGGCCTCGGCGTACCCCAGTTCGGTCGCCTCCTCCAGCGCCTCGGCGAAGCCGGCACCGGTGGCGTCCATGGCGGAGAGGATGAAGTTGGTGGTGCCGTTGACGATGCCGGTGACCCGGTTGATCCGGTCGCCGTGCAGCGACTCGCGCAGCGGGCGGAGCAGCGGGATCGCCCCGGCCACGGCGGCCTCGTAGTAGAGGTCCGCGCCGCCGTCCGCCGCCGCGTCGTGCAGCGACGCGCCGTCCTCGGCGAGCAGCGCCTTGTTGGCGGTCACCACGCTCTTGCCGGCCCGCAGCGCGTCGACCAGCCAGCTCCGGGCCGGCTCGATGCCGCCGACCACCTCGATCACCACGTCGACGTCGTCGGACTTGACCAGGCCGACCGCGTCGGTGGTGAAGAGTTCCGGGGCCACCGGCAGGTCGCCCCGGTCCCGGCCGAGCCGGCGGACGGCGATCCCGGCGATCTCCAGCGGCGCGCCGATCCGGGCCGCCAGGTCGGCCGACTGCTCGTGCAGCAGCCGGACCACCTCGCTGCCCACGGTTCCGCAGCCGAGTATCGCCAAGCGCAGGGGTGAGGTCATCCGACATCCAATGCGAGCAGGTCCGCTTCCGTCTCCCGCCGGACGATCAGCCGGGCCCGGCCGTCACGCACGGCCACGACCGGCGGCCGGGGCACGTGGTTGTAGTTGCTGGCCATGCTCCGGCAGTAGGCGCCGGTGCCGGGCACCGCGACAAGATCTCCGGGCTGTACGTCGGCGGGCAGGAATTCATCCTTCACCACGATGTCCCCGGACTCACAGTGCTTTCCCACCACGCGGGCGAGCAGCGGTTCCGCGGTCGAGGCCCGGGAGGCCACCGTCGCCGAGTACGAGGCGTCGTAGAGGGCGGTCCGGATGTTGTCGCTCATCCCCCCGTCGACGCTGACGTACGTGCGGATGCCGTCGACGTCCTTCACCGTGCCCACCTCGTAGAGGGTGAACACCGACGGGCCGACGATCGCCCGTCCCGGCTCGACCGACAGGTGCGGCACGGCGAGCCGCTGGACCAGGCACTCCGTCTCGACGATCCGGCGCAGCCGCTTGGCCAGATCCTGCGGGGCGGCCGGGTCGTCCTGGGTGGTGTACGCGATGCCGAAGCCACCGCCGAGGTCCAGCTCGGGCAGCTCCACGCCCCGGGCGTCGCGGATCTGCGCCTGGAGGCCGAGCACCCGGCGGGCGGAGACCTCGAAGCCGTCGGCGTCGAAGATCTGCGAGCCGATGTGCGAGTGCAGCCCGCGCAGCTCCAGCACGTCCTCGTCGAGGACCCGCAGGGCCGCCGCGGCGGCGGCTCCGCCCGCGAGGGAGAAGCCGAACTTCTGGTCCTCGTGGGCGGTGGCGATGAACTCGTGGGTGTGCGCCTCCACGCCGACCGTGACCCGGACCAGCACCCGGGGGCGGACCCCGCGTTCGCGGGCCAGCGCGGTGAGCCGGTCGATCTCGTCGAACGAGTCCAGGATGACCCGGCCCACGCGGGCGTCCAGGGCCCGGGTGAGTTCGGCCACGGACTTGTTGTTGCCGTGGAAGCCGATCCGCTCCGGCGGCATGCCGGCGGCCAGCGCGACCGCCAGCTCGCCGCCGGTGCAGACGTCGAGGTGCAGGCCCTCCTCGGCGACCATCCGGACCACCGCCCGGCAGAGGAACGCCTTGCCCGCGTAGTAGACGTCCTCGTCGGCGAAGGCCGACCGGAAGTCGCGGCAGCGCGACCGGAGGTCGTCCTCGTCCAGGACGTACACCGGGGTGCCGAACTCGGCCGCGACCGCCCGGACGTCCAGGCCCGCGACGGTCAGCGCGCCGTCCGCGCCGCGCGTCACGTTGCGCGGCCAGAGCTGCGGCACCAGGGCGTTGACGTCGGCCGGGGGACGCAGCCAGGCCGGCCCCCGGCTGCCGATGTCGCCGTGCAGCGCACCGGCCTCGTGTGCCCGCATGGGTGCTACATCCTCTCCGGGGCGGAGACGCCGAGCAGGTGCAGCCCGTTGGCGATCACCGTGCGGGTGGCGTCGTTGAGCCAGAGCCGGGCCCGGTGCAGGTCGGTGACGTCCTCGTCACCGCGCGGCAGGATCCGGCAGTTGTCGTAGAACCGGTGGTACGCCCCGGAGAGGTCCTCCAGGTAGCGGGCGACCCGGTGCGGCTCGCGCAGCTCGGCGGCGGTGGCCACCACGGCGGGGAACTCGGCGAGCGCCTTGAGCAGCTCGTTCTCCTTCTCGTGGTCGAGCAGCTCGGGGCGGAACGCCTCGGCGTCACCCCGCGCCAGGCCCACCTCGGCGGCGTTGCGCCCGACGCTGGCCGTCCGGGCGGCGACGTACTGCACGTAGTAGACCGGGTTGTCGCGGGTGGCCCGGGTCCACAGCTCCACGTCGATGTCGATCATCGAGTCGGAGGAGTAACGGGCCAGCGCGTAGCGGGCCGCGTCCACGCCGATCGCGTCGACCAGGTCCTCCAGGGTGACCACGGTGCCGGCCCGCTTGCTCATCCGCACCGGCGCGCCGTCGCGGACCAGGTTGACCAGCTGGCCGATGAGGATCTCCAGGGTGCGGGCCGGGTCGTCGCCGAAGCAGGCGGCCATCGCCTTCATCCGCCCGATGTAGCCGTGGTGGTCGGCCCCGAGCATGATCACGACCCGCTCGAAGCCGCGCTCCCGCTTGTCGAGGTAGTACGCGCAGTCGGCGGCGAAGTACGTCCACTCGCCGTTGGACTTGCGCAGCACCCGGTCCTTGTCGTCGCCGAAGTCGGTGGTGCGCAGCCAGACGGCGCCCTCGGTCTCGTAGACGTGGCCCTGCTCACGCAGCCGGTTCAGGGCCTGGTCCAGCTCGCCCCGGTCGTGCAGCGACTTCTCGTTGAAGTAGGTGTCGAACTCCACCCCGAAGTCACGCAGCGACGACTTGATCTCGGCGAACATCAGCGCGACGCCCTCGACCCGGAAGACCTCCTGGGCCGCCGCGTCGTCCGGGCCGAGCGCGTCCGGCCGCCGGGTGAGCACCTCGGCGGCGATCTCGGCGATGTACGCCCCGCCGTAGCCGTCCTCCGGGGCCGGCTCGCCCTTCGCGGCGGCGAGCAGCGAGCGGGCGAAGCGGTCGATCTGGGAGCCGGCGTCGTTGAAGTAGTACTCGGTGCCGACGTCGGCACCGGTGGCGCGCAGCAGCCGGGCCAGCGCGTCACCGACCGCCGCCCACCGGACCCCGCCGATGTGCACCGGGCCGGTCGGGTTGGCCGAGACGAACTCCAGGTTGATCCGCTCACCGGCGAGCCGGTCGCTGCGGCCGTAAGCCGGACCGGCCTGGACGATCGACCGGGCGAGCACCCCGGCGGCGGCGGCGTCGAGCCGGATGTTCAGGAAGCCCGGGCCGGCGATCTCCACCGACTTGACCCCGGGGGCCCGGCCGAGCTGCTCGGCGAGGGCGGCGGCCAGCTCCCGTGGCGGCCGCCCGACCTTCTTGGCGAGCTGGAGCGCCAGGGTGGAGGCGTAGTCGCCGTGCTCCGGGTTGCGGGGTCGCTCCACCGCCACTCGCTCCGGCAACGCGGAGCGGTCGAGCCCACGGTCGGTGAAGACGGCGTGGGCAGCGGATAGGACGACCTCGGCGAGTTCTGCGGGAGTCACCGAACCATGTTATCGGGGGTAGACTCGGTCACTCGTGGGCGACCCTGCACGTCATCGGCCCGCCACACTCCCCTGACCGACCGACCTGACGAGGCACCATGAGCATCAGCACCCCGGGCGGCGACCAGCGCCGTCCGTCCGTGGTCAGCACCGGCAAGAAGCCGGCCGCCGGTAGGCCCGCGTCCGGCGGCAAGTCGGCCGGCGGGAAGACCGACGCCGCCCGGCCGGCGGGGGGCACCCGCCCGGCAGGAGCCGGCAAGGGCCCCCGGAAGCCGATCGCCCCGGTGAAGGTCAGCCAGGGTCGCTCCTGGGGCCCGATCGCGCTCTTCGTCGCCGTCGGTGTGCTGGCCGCCGCGATCATCGGCTACGGCGGCTGGGCCGCCTTCCAGGGCTCCAAGCCGTGGGAGGATCGGGCCGCCGCCATCGACGGCATCAGCAACTTCCGTAAGAGCGACCCGGATCTGGTCAAGGGTGGCAACCACCAGACCGGCGCCATCCAGTACACGGTCCTCCCGCCGGTCGCCGGCCCGCACAACGCCGCCTGGCAGAACTGCCAGGGCGACGTGTACGACGCGCAGATCGCCAACGAGCACGCGGTGCACAGCCTGGAGCACGGCGCGATCTGGATCACCTACCGCCCCGACCTGCCGGCCGACCAGGTCGAGAAGCTGGCCGAGCGGGTGCGCGGCCAGGAGAAGATGATGCTCAGCCCGTTCCAGGGGCTCGACAAGCCGGTCTCGCTCCAGGCCTGGGGCTACCAGCTCAAGGTCGACAACGCCGACGACGGCCGGATCGACGAGTTCGTCAAGACGCTGCGGATCAACGCCTCGGTCGAGGGCCCGAACGCCAACTGCGGTCAGGGCATCACCGCGACCGGTACCGCTCCGCGCGACCTCGGCGACCCGATGACGCAGGGCTGAGCCGATGACCACGGCCACCACCAGGGAGAACGCGACCCCGGCCGCCGGTGACGGCGGTCCGGGGACGGCCCCGACACGGCGCTGGGGCACCGTCGCGCTCGCCGTCGCCGTCGTGCTCGGGCTCCTCCTCGGGTACACCGGCGGCCTGCTCACCCCCCGACTCACCCGGCCCGGCGACGCGTCGGCGGAGGCCGGTTTCGCCCGGGACATGACCACCCACCACGCCCAGGCGGTGGAGATGGGGCTGATCGCGTTCGACCAGGGCACCGACCCCGAGGTGCGCCAGATCGGCGGCGACATCGCCACCGGCCAGCAGGGCGAGATGGGCACGATGCAGACCTGGTTGCGCTCCTGGGGCCTGGACCCGACCGGTTCCCGGCCACGGATGTCGTGGGTGCCGGACGGCGCCGACATGATGGAGAACGGGCTGATGCCGGGCATGGCGACCCCGGAGCAGATGGCGAAGCTCCGCGCCGCCCAGGGCCGGGAGCTGGACGTCCTCTTCCTGGAGATGATGATCAGGCACCACATCGGCGGGGTGCACATGATCGACGAGGTGCTGAAGGCCACCGACGAGCCCGACGTGGTCCGCAGCGCCCGGACCATGAAGAACACCCAGCAGAAGGACCTGACCAACCTGGAGAACGCGCTGGCGCGGCTGCGCGGCTGAGCCACCTCGCCCACGCTCCGACGATCGCCGTCCCGCCTGGCGGGGCGGCGATCGTCGTCCTTGGGCGGCGAGAGCACCCTCCGGGGCGGACGACGGTCGACCGGATCCCGTCA
Source organism: Micromonospora sagamiensis (assembly GCF_014680085.1). Lineage (NCBI taxonomy): Bacteria > Bacillati > Actinomycetota > Actinomycetes > Micromonosporales > Micromonosporaceae > Micromonospora > Micromonospora sagamiensis. The sequence goes on from NZ_AP023438.1 coordinate 1,670,647, forward strand.
CCGTCGCCACCCACGACACCGCACAACTTGCGAACCTTTTGTCCGATTCGGTTAGTTCAAGCTTTTTCTACCCACATATCGTGACCAGTTGTGATTCGGGGTCGTTGCGCAGGACGTGGGGGTTGCACTCAGAGACGCACGACGCTCGGTCACCAGCTGGTGCCGGCGCCACACCATCGGCGGTGACGGAACGGTGGCAGCCGTCCGTCGCGGACAGCGGTCGGGCGAGCCGGGATCGCTCAGCCGCGAACAGGAACTCGACCTGATCGACGCCCTGCGGGGCGTCCACCCCGACGAGTTCGGCCTGGACGAGGAGCTGTGGACACGACAGAGCCTCACCAGCCTCATCCAGCGCCGCTACGACCAGTCCATGGACACCGGGGCGGTCGGGGCGTACCTGCGGGCCTGGGGGCTGGGCCCACGGGAGCCGAGAGAACGCGCCTGCGGGCTCTGCGTCGGCGCGGTGGAGCACTGGGTCCGCACCGAGTACCCGGCGATCACCCGGGCCGCCCAGGAGCACCTGGCGGAGGTCTACTGGCTCGGCCGGGTCCGCCTGCGCGGCACCATGCCGGCGGCGGACGTGGTCTCCGCGGTCTCCTCCCGGGGACGGGTCCGGTTCATGATCACCACGCCGTCGGTCGACCCGCCGCTCCCCCGGGACTTCGTGCTCCGGCTCAGCGGCACGGAGGAGCGGACGGTACACGTGATCATGGACGGGTCCTGGCCGAGGAACGAATGGCCCCGTCGGCTGCCCCGACGGATCGTGCTGCACCCGCTGCCCAGCTGCGGGCGTGCCGTGGCGGCCCGGCCCGGGCGCCTCGGGCCGGCGGCCTGACCGACCCCTCGCCGCCCGGGGCGGGTCGGTCAGGCCGCGAGCCTCCCGCCGGACGGGAGCGCCCCTCGACGCGGGCGGCGGCGGGCCGGCCCGGACGGCCCGGACACCGCGTTTGACCAGGTACGACGTGACGACACACCGGCCAGCGGACGGATCGCCCGATACCGATTGGGCGGTTCCGGGGGGCGTTTGCTACTCTTTCCCGGTCGCTGAGCCCCCGTAGCTCAGGGGATAGAGCACCGCCCTCCGGAGGCGGGGGCGCAGGTTCGAATCCTGCCGGGGGCACCTCGCAGAACCAGGCAACACCAACAGAGACGTTGGTTGTCGCCGACGGCAACACCGCACAACGACGACGACCACGATCCCGACAGGGTCGTGGTCGTCACAGTTCGCGGAACGCCAGGATCCGGTGGACGGCGCAGGGTTCCGCCGCCGGCAGCAACGCCCAGCAGGCTGGGCCGACGATCTTGTGATCCCCGAAGTCAGCGGCGTATCGTGGTGGCGCTGTTGCCGCCGACTATGACGTTTGCGTGGTAGCGGGCTCGGCGAGGGGGATCCTGAATATGTACAGCATGGGTATCGACCTGGGTACCAGCTTTACCGCCGCAGCCGTCGCCTCCACCGGGACCGTGAACATGGCTCCGCTGGCCGGGCAGGCGATCGTCACCCCGTCCGTCGCCTTCCTCGACGAGAAGGGCACGCTGCTCACCGGTGAGCCCGCCGACCGCCTCGGTCTGCAGCACCCCGGCCGGGTGGCGCGGGAGTTCAAGCGCCGCCTCGGTGATCCCACCCCGGTGGTCCTGGACGGGGCACCCTACTCCCCCACCGCCCTGATGGCCGGTCTGCTCCGTTCCGTGCTGGACACCGTCAGCGAGGCCCAGGGCGGCCCGCCCGACCGGATCGTGCTCACCCACCCGGCGGTGTGGGGCCCGTACCGGCGCGAGCAGTTCGCCGCCATCCCGCACCTGGCCGGCCTGCCCCGTCCGCAGACCGAGCCGGAATCCGTGGCCGGGTCGGACGGCCCGACCGTCATCACCACCACGGAGCCGGTGGCCGCGGCCACGTACTACTGCTCCACCCAGCCACTGCCCCCGGACGGCCTGCTCGCGGTCTACGACCTGGGTGGAGGCACGTTCGACAGTGCGGTGGTCCGCAACGGCCGGGACGGGCTGGAGATCATCGGCACCCCCGAGGGCATCGAATGGCTCGGTGGCGCCGACTTCGACCAGGCGCTCATGGACCACGTGGACCGCCAACTGGACGGTGCGGTCACCGCGCTGGACCCGGCCGATCCCGGCACCACGTCCGTCCTGGCCGCCCTCCAGCGCAACTGCATGCTCGCCAAGGAGGCACTGTCCAGCCACGACAAGGCGGAGATCAAGGTGCCGCTACCCGAGTCGGTACGGCACGTGACCGTGACCCGGGAAGCGTTCGAGCAGATGATCACGCCGCCCGTGGAGACCACCATCGAGACGTTCCGGCGGACCCTGACCGCCGCCGGCATCACCCTGCAGGACCTCACCGCCGTGCTTCTGGTCGGCGGATCCTCCCAGATTCCCCTGGTCAACCGGCTGCTGCGGGACACCCTGCAGCGACCGATCATGATCAACACCCATCCGAAGCACGCGGTCGCGCTGGGCGCCGCGATGCTCAGCGCCGCACCCCGCCCGGCGGCGCGTGCCATCCCGGCACCCCGGCGGCCCCAGGGCGCGCCGGTCGCCGCCACGGCGGCGGTCCGGACCGAGGCTCCACCCGCGACAGCCGAACGTGACAGCGGCGCACCCGCACCCGCACGCAAACCCGCAGCCGTAGCCGCATTCGCCGCCGCAGCCACGGCCGTGCTGACGCCCAAGGCCAGGCGCGGCGCGAGGCACCGGGCGCAGCCGCCGGCGCCGGCCGCGCCGGTGAGCCCGGCCAGCGGCCCCGTCGAGCCCCCACCCCCGGCGGCGGAACCGCCACCCGCGCCGCGACGGTGGTCACGGCTCGCGATCACGCGCGTCGCCGTCGCACTGGTCGCGGTCCTCAGCCTGGTGGGCGCGGCGATCGTGTTCGGGACCGAGACGCCGGACGACCCGACGTCGCCCAACGCGACGTCCAGGACCACCACCCCGAACAGCCCGTCGCAGGCACCGAGCCCGAGCCCGACCCCGAGTGCCACCCCCACCCCGCGCAGCACGACGGCACGGCCCTCCAGCCCTGCGCCCGCCCGGTCCGCCACCCCCAGCGCGCAGCCCACCCAGACGGTGCTCGCACTCACGGACGTCCGGGTGGGCAAGCCGTCGAAGCTGTCCACGGTTCGCCCGGCAGAGGTCGGCGCCAAGCACTTCGTCGACCGGACAGTCAAGATCTCGAGCATTCCGGGGGCGCTCGACGGAGGAGTGCTGATCCCCGGTTCCAGCGGCGACAAGCGGTTGACTTCGCCGGCGGACTACCTGGTCTTCGATGTCGCGCGCAACGCCACCGTGTACGTCGCCATGGACAGTCGTGGAGCGCCGGATGTGGACAACTGGTGGCCGGCGTGGTTGAACCAGCAGGGCTTCGCGCGTACCAGCATGACCATCAGGACCACCGACACGGCCCAGCCCGGCCTCGTCGTGTTCGCCAAGCAGGTGCCGGCAGGACGCGTCACGCTCGGACCGAACAGCGCGACGAGCGTGTACTCGACCGGCTACATCACGGTCGTGACCGCTCGTTCACGGTGAGCCCGTGACGAGATGGCCGCAGTTCCCTGAACCGGAGCACTCGGCCGTCTACGCGGCGGTGGTCACCGGAATCGTCGGTGCCTGTTCACGCATGACGTAGAGGCCCCGCTCCACGTCGACCAGCAGGGTCCCGTACGGACCGTAGATGACCGCCGTGACGTCGTAGCGGTACTGGTGGAACGCCCGCTTCGCCTCCACGTTGCGCTCGTTCACCTCGCTCATCTCGGCCGCGTGGGCTTCGCCGTGCTCGCGACCGACACCGTGGCCGTCACCGTTCCAGCCGAGCTTCTTGATGCCGCCGGTGGGAGCGCCGGTCTGCGGGCCGAACGAGAACTCCCAGCCCGAGGAGGAGTCGCCCTTGTTGATCGGGCCCGCCTCGTTCTGCTGGTACCGCCGGGCCTTCTGCTCGAAGGCCAGCGGCTGCCCGTCCTTGTCGACGTAGAACTCCGCCCGCCGGATGTCCAGCCCGAGAGTGACGCCGGTGCCCGGAACCTGGTAGCGGTGTTCGAGCAGCGGCTCAATGCGCGACCGCAGCATCATCTCGGACGCGTGGTGCGCCACCAGGCGGTCGAAGTCGCTGCCGCCGTGCACGCCCGGCACCCGCCAGGCGCCGTCGGCGCTCAGGTCCAGGCCCTGCCGCAGCCGTGGCGGTCGGGTGGTCAGCGCCGCCCAGCGTTCGAACTCCCGGGCCACCCGGTGCAGCCGCCACGGATGGAGGTTGCGGTCACCGGCCAGGTCGTCGTTCAACCGGGGCCGGTGGGGCCGGGGTTCCGCCCACCGAGGTGTCGGCCGGCCCGCGCCGGTCGGGGCCGGGGCTGGGGCCGGAATCTGCCCCTGCCAGCTCCCCGGCTGTTCGGCCGTCGGCCGGGTCAGGTAGCGCGGCACGATGAGCCGGACGTCCCCGGCGACCTGGATCTGCTCCTGCCAGCCGATCCCGGGGAGGTTGTCCCAGAGGTCGCGGACCGACCGTTCCAGGTTCGGCTGCCAGAGGCCGGCGAGCCAGGCGCCACCGAACAGCACGCTGCGCACCGAGTCGAGCACGTACGTGACCGCCTGGGGCATCTCCGTGGTCAGCGTCATGTCGATGGTGAAGTCCAACGGGTACTCGACCTCGTGCGACTTCTTGGGGCCGGTCCGGAAGATGTCCTTGGACTCGGACTGCGTGCCGCGTTCACTGGACTCCGCGCTCTCGTGGCCGTAGTCACCGAGCCCGCCGAGGACGCTGCCCTGATCGTTCCACGCGCCCCGGCCGGAGAGGTTGACGAGCCCACCCCACGACGATCCGGAGGTTTCCGTGTTGGACTGGGCATCGTGCGTCTCCCCCCGCAGGGTGAGACTGACCTGCTCCCGGGGGCGGTCGCTCGACTGCGCGGCGGACGGGGTGGCGCTGACCCGCACCCACAGGTATTGCGTGGTGTGGTAGGGCGTGGGCACCGGGAACCAGCCGTACACGCCCTGGCCGGACAGCGGAAGGTACTGCGGCTCCAGGTTGCGGGACGAGAACCGCTTCACCAGCGCGCGCCGCAGGTGGTCGGGGACACCCTCGCCGGAGGCGAACAGGCCGCGCTCCCGCAGCCGTCGCAGGATCGTGTCCAGCACGGCATTGGCCCGCAACCGCTCGGGATGCCCCACGGCGGGCAACAGCTCAGGATCGATGATCTCCCGCGATGACGCCGGGTCGGGCGCCTGCGTCCGGGGACGGTACAGCCCCAGATCCTCGGCCGCACGATCGGTCGCCAGGAGATCCACCGCGTCGTCGGCGTCCAGATAGACCGGAGCGGTGGCCGTGGTCTCGCCGTCCCTGGTGCGCAGGGCGGTGACCTCGAAGACGACCCGGCCGTGATAGGCGTGGACGACGTCGTTGTAGGTGGCCCGGGTGATGTCGATGGCGCCGTAGTCCCTGCCGTCCGAGCCGCCGAACGACACCCCACCCTCGACGTACAGGCCGCCGCCGAAACGGCCGCGCTCGTGGGCCTTGTCGGAGCCGTCGCTGGCCGAGTCGCCCTTCTTCGCGGTCGTCGCGTGGTTGAGGTACTGGCCCCCGACGCCGGCCTTGCCGCCCAGGCTGAGCTCGTTGCTCGTCCCGGCGGCATGGCTGATCGCCGACTGCCGGTACTGCTCGAGTTCGACACCGTCCGCGCTGTCGATGCCGTCGCTGCTGTACTGGTACGTCAGGCCCGCCGCGAAGAACCGCTCCCGGATCCGGACGGCCTGCCGGTACCCGTCGTGGGCGGGCAGTTGCAGCTCCCACCCGTGCTCCTCGACCGCCTCCGGGAACCCGCCGGCCAGTTCCGAGCCGGCACCGAGGTCGAAGACCGCGTCCGGCCAGTTCATCGGCTCGTCGAACCACTCGTCGGGCAGGCCGTTCACCTGCTGGTACAGCCGCGCCGCGGTGGCCGGCAGCTCGGGCACGTACCGGAAGGCCGCGTACAGGCCGGCGCTGCCCTGGACGTCCAACGGCAGATGCGACGCCCGGCCGGCCGGTGCCCACGCGGAGTCGGGTCGCGGGTTCGCGCGGGTGACGCCCGCGCCGTCGAGCCGCGCCGACGTGACGGCCCGCTCCTCGCCGGTGCGCGGATCACGCGGCACATGCTCGACCGGCACCGCGATGTGGGTCGCCACCTCGGCGCCGTGTCCAGCACCGACCAACCAGGTCTCGCGGGGCCCCCAGCCGCTGTCCGTCTGCGCGCGGATCACCACCTCGAACGCCGTACGGTAGCGATGGTCGACGACGTCTCCGACGGTCTCGGTCCGGCGGTACTCCTGCACCACCTGGCTGAGCTCGTGCTCGTTCGACCGTGCGTGCTCCGCCATGACGCCGAGCCGGGGGAAGAACACCCTCCCCTGGTGTTCCGTCCGGTGCCCGTTCCGGTCGGACCGCTCGATGCCGCGCACCGGGTTCGACACCCGGCCACCCAGCCGGCCGCTGAGGCTGCCCTCGGTCGACCGGGAAGCCGACGTGGTGGCTCCGGTCAACGCACGGGCATTGACCGTCATCGGGTATTCCGGGCTGTCCAGCAGTTCCCTCCGGTGCTCGGTCACCAGGATCTGGTACCGCTCGCCGCCGACCCGCACGGTGAACTTCTTCCCGGCCTGCGTCCGCGTCGGATCGGCCTCCATCGCGGCCCGACCCACCTTCGCCAGGACGGTGCGGCGTGCCACGGCGCCGATGTCGGCGCGCCCCGACTTCTGTCGCAGCACCGACTGCACCAGGTCGGCGACCTGTTCCGCTCCGGGCATGTTCGCCGCGATCCCCAGACCCTGGCCGCGTCGCATGGCCAGCGCCAGCGGCTCCCGGGGGGCCGGGCCGGCGGGGGGCACGTAGGAATGCCGCGCCTGCGGCGCCCAGAGCAGCAGCGGCGACAACCGGACGGCGATCTCGTCCGCCGGTGTCGGAGGCGGCGCCGGGGTGGCCGCAGCCGGCGTGATCAGCGCCCGCGGCCGCCCAGTGCCCGGCCCACCGAACTCCGGGGTGAAGACCGTCCCGAAGACGCTGCGCTCGAACTGCTGCGCCTCGCTCACCGGCACGCCCAGCTCCGCGACCACCCGCCGGGTCACCGGTGCCACCGGAGAATCGCCGTGCGTGGTCACCGTGAGGTCGAACACCACCCGATAACGGGCCTGGTCCGCCTTGCGGTTCAGCACCGTGTGGTTCAGGGCCTTGCCCCCCACCTCCAGCGCGGACTCGCGTTCGGACTCACCACCCAAGCCGAACGAGAAGCCACCGGCCGTCTTCTCGGCGGCCTCCTCCCGGCCGCCCGGGTCGGCCGACGCGTGGGTCAGTCCGAGGACCACCGCGTCCACGTCGAGGCCGGCGCCGCTGGTGTCCGACACCTCCTCGCCCGAGGTCGCGATCACCCCGAGGTCGTCCCGTACCGTGACGCCCTCGGTGATCCCCACCAGCTGCAACTCCCGCAGGACCGCCTTCGTGTCGACGTAGCCGCGGAACCTGCCGACCGTGAGCCGCTCGTCGATCGTGTCCGTCATGTCCCCGTTCGACAGCACCCAGCGACTACGGTTGCGGGTCGTCCGCTCGTTGAGCAGCTGGCGGGTGACCTTCGCGGCGACGCCCGCCGCGGTGTCGGCCGGCAGGGCAGCCGTCAACGCCTGGTGCCAGCCGGTCACGAGTGGGGTCAGGTCGATCGCGTTGAGCACGTCCCGCGCCTGCGACGTCGACCGTGCCGGTGGCCCGGGGGGCGACGGCGCGGGCGGGGCCGCCGGGTTCGGCGCGGCGCTGCCGTTGGCGTACAGGGTGGGCAGGGAGAGGTCGAGGAGGCCGGTCCCGGCCGGCACCGACGCCCGTCCCCACTCGACGCCGTTCACGAAGACCTGGAAGGACACTCCGCTGGTGAACGACGTCGACTGGGTCACGTACATCTTCCGGCCCCAGATGACCCGGGTCTCCCGGGACATCGCCTGCTGGCGCTCGCTCTTGATCGACACGGAGGGGAGGTTCGCGATCAGCCTCGACGCGTGGCCGGTCGAGATGTCGAAGGTCTCCTCCAGCCCACCGTCGGTCTTCCGCCCGCTGGACACGGACGTGTCGTTGCCGACCTTGGTCGAGCCGAACGAGACTCCGTACATCCGCATGCCTCCGGCAGCACCGGCGGGCGCCGGTCGCGGACCGTACGGCACGGGACGGATCCACACCAGTCGTCCGCCCGCGCTGAGGGTCTCACCGGAGAACAGCGCCTGCTCCCAGCGCTCACGGTGTTCCTCGACGGCCCGGGAGTCCCCCGGATCCGGTGCCGTCAGCAGCGTGTGCAGCGCCGCCGACACCCGCGAGCGGATGGCTGCCTCCTGGTGGGCGGTGCCCAGGTCCAGCCGGTCGGTCGCGCCCATCTCGATGTCGTCGGCTGCCCCGGTCGGCCACCCGGACGGCAGGTCGTCCATCAACTGCGCGACGGTGTCCGTCACCTGCTGCGGCGTCAGGTGCCGCACCGCCGAGACGCTCAACTCACCGAGGGCGCCGGTGGCGAAGTACCACGGCGTCGCCGGTGCGAGGTCCCTGGCCGTCCCGGTGACCGCAGCCCGAGCCGCGTCGGCTCGATCCCGCTCCCCGACCGCACGCTCCCAGACCGTACGGGCGTCGGACGCCGCGTTCCGGGCCCGGTCGAGCTGCGCCTGGTGGCGGGCGACGTTCTGCTCCAGCCGGGTCCGTTCCGCCGTACGCGCCGCCGCGTCGACCGCGTCCCTCAGCTCGGCCTCACGCCACGTCTCCGCCCGGCGCTCCGCGTCGTCAGCGTGCTCCCGCTCCGCCTCGACGCGCTCGCGTTCCTCCTCGACCGCACGCAGGTCGGCCCGCTGCCACTCGTCCTCCTGCCGCCGCGCGTCCTCGTCCGCCCGGACCCGTTCGGCCTCCGCCCGTTCGGCCTCCCGCCGGCCCTCCGCCCACCGCCGCTGCGCCTGCTCGGTCAACTGGTCGTCGGCGTGCTGCTGGTCCTGCCAGGTCCTCGCCGCCCCCTCGGCCAGCTCGCGCTCCCGTGCGCGCCACTGCGCTGCCGCGGCGGCGACCTGCCGTTGCTGCGCACGCTCCGCCGCCAGGTGCTGCTGCCCGGGGTCCTGGTCCGCCACCTGTCGACGCGACTCCTCCTCCGCAGCCCGTGCCTCCTGCTCCTGGCGTCGTTGCTCCTGCCGGTCGGCCTCCGCCCGTGCGGCGTCGCGGAGCGCCTTCCGGGCCGCCATTGCCCGCTGTACGCCCTGCCACGTGTCCCACCGTGCCTGCTCGTCCCTCCGGGCCTGCTCGCGTGCCGCCGCCCGCTCGCGTGCCTCCTGACCCGCCACCAGGCGCTGGGCCGCCCGGGTGGCTGCCTCCTGCCGGGCCACCTCCCGCTCGCCGGCCCACTGGTCCGCGAGCTGCTCGGCAGCCACCCGCGCCGCGTTCCGCTGCCGGAATCGCTCCGCCGCCCGGTCCGCAGCCGCTGCCGCGCCGGCCTGCGCCGCCTCCAGGCCGTCCGTCCACTGCTGTGCCGCCGTCCGCCAGTCCGTCTCCCGGCTGGTGACGTCCTGCTCCAGTGCCTGCCGCGTCCGGTCCGCCGCCCGCACCGCCCGCTCCAGCAGCTGTCGCGTCGTCCCGCGCTGCCGTTCCAGCTCGGCGACCCGGTCCTGGGCCTGGGTGAGCCGTTCCCACGCCGCACGCTCCGCCGCCTGCGCGGCATCACCGCTGGCCGGCGTCTCATCGCCGTTGGCCGGCGTCTGCGCGGCGCTGGTCGGGGTCTGCGTCGCGGGCGCCGGTGGTACGGCCGCGCGGGCGTCGACCTCGCGCGCCAGGGCCTCCCGCGCCGACGACAGCTCGCTGCGCGCTGCGGCGAGGTCGCTCTCGACGGCAGCGGTCCTGTCCCGGATGCCGGCCAGTTCCCGGGTCAGCCGTTCGACCTCCGGCGTGCTCCCGGCCGGCGTCGCCGCCACGTCGCCACCCCCGACGATGCCGGCCGCCGTGGAAGGCGCAGGGGCGCTTCCCTCGCCGGCACCGGCCAGATCCTCCCCTGCCGGAACGGTCGCGGTCGCGTCGTCTCCCGCCGTCGACGAGGGCGCCCGTGGAACACCCACCCCATCCGTCGTCGCCACGAACCGCACCCGACCAGGTCGGGCGGGCCCCCGGGCCAGCCCACCCCCCTGACCGTCCAGGAACACCACCTTCCCGTCATCGGTCCGCACCACGTTGACCGCGTGTGAGATCCGGTCACCCTCACCCGTCACCACCACCACACCACGGCTCCCCGGCTCCGCGGCTTTCATCACCTCCACCACCGCCGCGTAGTCGGCCGCCTCCACCAACGGCCGATCCGCGTACCGCTTCAGCCACACCACCGGCAGGTACGCCTCCGGCGGCACCTGGTGCCCGACCCCGTCCGCCAACGACATGTCGGTGCCGATCGCCGCCAACACACAGTTCGTCGCGAACTGCTCCCCCAGGTCCCGGTACGGGTTCACCTCACCCAGCCACGGGAGCCAGCCCGACACCTCGGCGGGCGACATGTCACTCGGCAACAACACGTCCTCCGCCGCTCGGCCGGCGATCTCGGCGGACGCGGGACGCGGGGACGGGACATGGACGACGACGTCCGTCCGGCGAAGATCCTCGGCCGCGGCAACTCCGTCCGGCCTGGTTTCGCGGAGGTCCCGGCCTCGGGAATCCCGTGCGATCACGATGTCCGCCGCCGTCACGTCCTGCCCGCCCTGCAGCAGTGCCGTCAGGCTCTGGTCCAGGTGATTCCGGAGGGCGTCGCCGACGGCGTTCGCCCGTTCCCACCCGGTGCCGGTCGCGCTGCCGCGCCGCAGGCGGGAACCGTTTCCGTAGCCAGTGACATCGAATGTCGGCAGCGGCAGATCGTTGTCGTGCCGCCACACCGTGATCTTGGCAGTCTGCCGGGCGACCGAGCGCAGCTTGTTGAGTTCGACCGGCCCCAGCGCCTTGGACTCCGAATCGAAGTTGATCCGCAACGGATCAGGAGCGATGGAGCCGCCGACGACGACGGTGGTGAGTGGGTTGGTCAGCGTGACCGGCACGGCGTCGTCGTAGAGGACCGCCCGCTGTTCGTGGAAGGTCTCGCCGGGGCGCTGGCTGAACATCTTGAAGTGCCACGTGTCGCTCGCCTGCGGTAGGTCCATCAACCTCGCCATAGCGGCTCGAGCGGTCTGCCGCGCCGCAGCATCAGGCCCGGCCGGATCGGCTCGCGACGTGTCGACGGCGGCGAGGGCCGTGGCCAGGTCCAGTTTGCGTCGCAGCACGTCGGCGGCCCGGGTGCCGCCGGCATTGTCCGCCAGCGCACGTTCGAGCGTCGCCGTGACGGTGTCGAACCGACCGCGATACGCGGCCAGTGTTCGTTCGATCGCCTCGTCGACGGCGCGCCTACGCCAGCCGACCCGGGCGTAGTTCTCCAGAGTGATCTGGGTCCTGCCGTCGGCGCTCTGCGCGACAACCGCCGCGAAGTGGTACCCGTAGGCGTTGGAGGCCGTACCGCCCCGGGCGAAGTCCGTCGTCATCGAGACTTCGCCGTCGTCGCCCCGGGACATGATGGTGCTGGTGGCGTAGGCCTCGCCGATCCTGGGCCAGGCATGCTCGTTGATGCCGATCCGCCTCGCGACCTGGTTGAGTCTGGCGTGGGCTGCGGGGCTCGCCGGGTCGTTCCGGAGCGCGCCACCGTACGCGGCGCCGGGAAGTGACGGTTCGGTGAAGCCGCCGGTCAACCGCTGGTCGGCCGCGATCCTGGCCGTGGCCCATTCCGGGTCGACGGCGGCGAGGGGGGTGTCGCCGGCGGCGACGGCAGCCACCCCCTCCGCGAGGTGGTGCACACCCAGCAACTCCCGTCCGTTGCCGGCGTCGGTCGCCGCCAGGAAGGTCTGCCCCTCGGCTCGGAACACCACCCCGTCAGGTACGCCACCGAGAACGACACCCGCGAACTCGACGCAGACGTCCGGCGGGAGGCTGTCGAAGCTCACACCGACCTTGTGGAGGGTGACGGGTCGGCCACCGTGGTCGACCGTGATGGTGACGGCAGGGTCCACCGTCAGCGTGACGTTGGCCCCGGCCCTCGCCAACCCGCGCCGTGCGGTGTCGATGACCTCTTCGGTCGCGTAGAACTCCTTCGCCTCGGTCACCGGGTTGTCGCCGCTGGTCGAGTTCGTGCCGTTGATCGCGAGCGTCCCGTCGTCGGACAGCCGCAGCGGTGGGTGGCTGTGGGTGACCAACGGTTGCACCGGAACGTGCACGGGAAAGTCCGCCACGGTCGGCCGGCTGTCCGGGCTCGTGCTGACGCCCAGCCGTTGGTACGACTGGAACGGTTCCCTGTCCTGACCCGCGCTCAGGCCACCGGACGACGTCTCGATCTGGTAGGTCGTCGTCGTTCGGGGCGTCGGCCGGGGGTGGGACAGGGGCGTAATCGCCCGCCGCCGGTCGACCTCCGGCGTGCTGCCGGCCGGCGTCGCGTCCGCCTCGCCGGCGATGCCGAGGCCCGTCGCGGGTGACGTGGCGCTGCCACCCCCGTATGCGCCGGCCAGATCCTCGGCGTCGACCGGAGCGTCAGGGTCGGCCGGGGGAGGCCATTCCTCCGGTACGGCATCCAGCGTGGGCGAGTAGTCGGATCGGGACATGCGGAACTCGATCTTGTGCCAGTCGTCCTTGGCCTTCCGGAAGTCGATCGTCGAGCCCTGCGGGGGGAGGTCGTCGGAGGAGGAACTCTCCGACGAGGAGCTCCGACCAGGGGAGTGCTGCGACCCGTGGTCGTCCTCGGCGACGAGGGTGTCGTGAGGGTCGGGCAGCTCGTCGGGCGACGGCGTGCGATGCCCATCGGCCGGCACCTGCGACTCCGACGAGGCCCGGGTAAACCCGTCCATCCCGGCCAGATCCTCATGTTCCGGGACGGACCTGGTCGGGTCGTTCCCCACCCTCGCCGGCGGGCGTGGGGTGCCCACACCGTCGGTGGTCGCCACGAACCGCAACCGGCCAGGCTCGACCGGCCCCCGAGCCAGCCCACCCCACTGACCGTCGAGGAACACCACCCTCCCGTCATCGGTACGCACCACGTTCACGGCATGGGAAACCCCGCCACCCTCACCGGTCATCACCAGCACACCCCGGGCACCCGGCTCCGCCCCGGCCATCACCTCCACCACCGCGTCGTAATCGGCCACCTCCACCAACGGCCGACCCTCCGCATACCGCTGCAACCACACCACCGGCGACGGCACCTCGGGCGGCACCTGCCAACCCTCTCCGTCCGCCAACGACATGTCCGTACCGATCGCCGCCAACACACAGTTCGTGGCCGAATCCCGCCACCGCGAATCCGGACTGTCCGGGTCGTCGTCACGGCCCGGGTTCACGCTGCCCAGCCACCCGAACCGGGCCGACACGTCATCCTCCGACAGCTGACTCGGGAGCAGCACGTCATCGCGTCCCGCCTCACCAGCCACATCCGCCGAAGAATCCGACCCGCCCGCTTCGGAGTCGTTCCCCGCATCAACCGGCCCATCCGGCTCCTCGGGCAACCCCGCCGGCCCGGGAGCACCATCGGGCAGGGACCACAACCGCACCGTATGGTCGTCACTGGCGGAGACCACCACCCGTCGGCCCGGCTCGCCCTGCAGCGACGTCACCGTCCGCACCCTGCCCGTGTGGCCCTCCAACGTCAGGAGCAGCGCACCGCTGTCCGCGTTCCAGACCCGCACCGTCCCGTGCGCGTCGGCGGTGGCCAACCGCCGGTCCGACCCCGCCTGCCACGGCGTCACCGCCACCGCCCCGCTGGTGTGGTCCCCCAATGTCAGGAGCCGCGCACCGGTGACCGCGTCCCAGACCAACACCGTCCCGTCCTCGCTGGCGGTGGCCAACCGCTGGTCCGACCCCGCCTGCCACGACGTCACCGCCGCCACCATGCCGGTGTGGCCCGCCATCGTCCGGAGCGGCGCACCGGTGACCGCGTCCCAGACCCGCACCGTCCCGTCCCAACTGGCGGAAGCCAACCGCCAGTCCGAACCCGCCTGCCACGACGCCACCGCCACCACACCGTCGGTGTGGTCCCTCAACCTCAGGAGCCGCGCACCGCTGGCCACGTCCCAGACCCGCACCGTCCCGTCCGCCCAGTCGGCGGTGGCCAACCGCCGGTCCGACCCCGCCTGCCACGACGCCATCGCCCCCACACCGCCGTGGTGGCCCCCCAACGTCAGGAGCCGCGCACCGGTGACCCCGTCCCAGACCAACACCGTCCCGTCGTCGCTGGCGGAGGCCACCCGTGGGCCCGACTCCCCCTGCCACGACCTCAGCGCCCACACCGGGCCGACGTGGCCCGCCAACGTCAGGAGCCGCGCACCACTGTCCGCATCCCAGACCAACACCGTCCCTTGCATGTCGGCGGTGGCCAACCGCCGGTCCGCCCCCGTCTGCCACGACGTCACCGCCACCACACCGTCGGTGTGGTCCGCCAACGTCAGGAGCGGCGCACCGGTGACCGCGTCCCAGACCCGCACCGTCCCGTCGTCGCTGGCGGAGGCCACCTGTGGGCCCGACTCCCCCTGCCACGACGTCACCGCCCACACCGGGCCGACGTGGCCCGCCAACGTCCGGCGCTCCACACCGTCGACCACGTCCGCCGATGACGGGTCGGCATCGGTGCGCACCTGTTCGAGGTGCCGGTCCAGCTCTGCGGCCGCTGTCTCGACCTGGCCGAGCCGGTCCCCCAGCCCTCCGAGGTCACCCGCGGGCAACGAATCGACGTAGGCGTCCACGGGGCGTGGCATCCGCGCACGGCTGAGACCCTGCATCGCCCCGAGATACCGGTCGGACCGTTCCGTCAGGACGGACCGCTCCGGGCTGTCGTCCTGCCCGGCAGCGGCTATCCGCCGCAACACCCGGTCAGCGGCATCCATACGCGCCGCGTGCCCAGCCGCAAGAGCCCCCCACCGCCGGATCAGATCCGCACGCACAGCGGCGACCCCGACGTCGGAAACGGGCACCGCCTGCTCACCCGACCCGACCGCACCATGCCGGGCCTGCCCCGGCACCGCCGCCGGCCCGACCGGCAACGACGAGATCCGCTCCTCCAACCACTGCCGCGCCAGGCCGAACGCGCTCACCGCGGAGAACAACTCCGCCCGCCACTGCTCGGACACCGCCGGCACCCGCCCCACCACATGCACGTCCTGCACCGGCGGCGACACTCGAAGGGCAGCCCGCAGCTCGGAAACCCGCTCTACCGCACCGTCCGCCGACCACAACGACGCCACGTCCTGGCCATGATCCGTCAGGAAGCGGTCGAAGTCCGCCACCCCCAGATCCCGCACAGCGGACAGATCGACGATCCGCCGACCATCTTCTCTCTGGACCCCCTCTGGCAGGTTCTCGTCCGGGTCTTTGGATATTTCGGTCACCACCGGTTGGCCCGGTGCCGTATAGAAGACCCAGGCACCCAGATACACCGCCCGCAACACGTCCGAGACGGCCTCCGGTACCCTCCCGTCCTCCCGGACCGCCGACACCGGTTCCGCTACCGCCGTCCACACCCGGTCGATCTCCTCCTCGACCCGTTCCACCACCTCCTCGGCCACCACGTCGTCAGTCGCCACCAACGCCGCCGCCAGCCGCCGGTTGCGCTCGTGGCCGACCCACCTCTCCAGCCGCAGATCAGGCCGATCCGTCCCCACCGGGAGCGCACCCTCACCCGTCCACCCGCGCGTGAGCCCGACCAGCCGCTCTCCCAACGCCACCAACTGGTCCACCCGCTCACCCATCCGGCGCTGCCCGTCCACCCCCACCGCCGGATCACCCACCAGGTCGGGAAGCGCCGCCCTCAGCTCCCCGGCCCAACCCACCCGACCCCGAGCCACTGCCCCACCCGGCGCCCCCACCGCCTCCGCGATCCCCTCCACCTCGGCCAGCACCCGGGTCCACCCGTCCGCCTCGACCAGATCCCGCGCCTCCCGAAGGCCCCCACCCACCGGCCCGCCCGGGACCAGCTCACCCATCCGCACCGGCCACAGGTCATCCTCGGCCGCGTGCGTCAGCACCACCGTCGACGCCCACCCACCGAACCCGTGCACCACCACGTACACCGGCTCCCGCAACCCCGACCCCGTCGGCGGCAACGCACCATTCAGGATGTCGAACATCGACGACACGACCGCCTTGGGATCGCCCGGACGCGCCCCCGGTACACCCAGCACCAACACCCGCGCACCATCCGGCACCCACCCCGCCGGCCCCACATCCGGTACACCCGCCGGAATCTCCCCCGCGATCTCCCCGACCAGCAGCTCCGCCTGCCGCAACTGCGTCACCCGCAAACCACGCTCCGACGACGCGCCCGGAAGGAACACCCAACCCCGGAAGTACGAGAACGCCCGCTGCCCCGACCGCGCCCAATCCACATCGAGAGGCAGGAGGTACGGCCCATGGTCAAGGGGCAATCCAGCCAGCGCCCGACGGGTCAGATATTCAAGGTCAGCCCCCGGAATGTCCGGACGTGCCTGGAACTCCCACAACCACGTCGCGAACGTCTCCCGACCCGAGAAATCGACAGCGACCAACCCACGCGGAACCACTCCCGCGTCCGGGTACGCCACATGCTGCCCGAGGACCGCCACCGCCCCCGACTCGTCACGCGCTGCCCGCAACGCCGCGACCTCGACCAACGTCCGTGGCTGCACTTCGGGAACACCAGACGGGTCGGCACTGTACGGCGACAGCTCGATCACCGCCGCCTCAGGCACCTCCACGCCCAACTCGCCATCGATCAACCGCTCCGCCAGATCCAGCACGTCCTCATGCGCACGGTCCTCGAACGCCACCACCACCCGCCACACGGCGTCACCCGCGGGCCGACGCCTCCCCGTCCTCGCCTCCCACGCCTCGGCATCCGTCACCGCCTGCTCCCGCGCCATCGCGGCAAGACGCTCCAGATCAACCCCGGCGCCCACACCCTCCGGATGCACCACCACCCACCCACGACCCGACAGGTGGGCGACGGGAAGGTCCAGTGCGACGGTCCGGTCATGCCAGGGTGCGACACCGTCGTTCTCGTGAGGTCCGGACCCGGCCGGGGCCACGGTGACGTTGACGGAGAACGCCTCGGACAGCAGGTGTGGTAGCGCCCCCGTGAGGCGGGGAACCGACGTCCCCCGCGCATCCAGGGCCTGCCGCAACAACGCCCTGTCGTCCGGGGACAGGCCGGCCCTTCCTTGGTCGAGAACGTTGGTCCTGTCGACGAAGTGGTCGAACGAGTCGCGCAGGTGGTCGCGGACGACGTCCGGCGTCCGCTCACCCAGCGACGCCGCGACCCCGTCCCCCGTCCTGTCGAGGAACTGCGTGAACAACCGATCCCACACGTCCGACCGCAGCAGCCCGGCCGGCAGGGCCGGCAACGGCACCGAACCCGAACCGTCCATCCCGGCCAGATCTGCTTCTTCCGGGACGATCACGGTCGTGTCGTCTGCCACCCTCGCCGGTGGGCGTGGGGTGCCCACGCCGTCGGTGGTCGCCACGAACCGCAACCGGCCAGGCTCGACCGGCCCCCGAGCCAGCCCACCCCACTGACCGTCGAGGAACACCACCCTCCCGTCATCGGTACGCACCACGTTCACGGCATGGGAAACCCCGCCACCCTCACCGGTCATCACCAGCACACCCCGGGCACCCGGCTCCGCCCCGGCCATCACCTCCACCACCGCGTCGTAATCGGCCACCTCCACCAACGGCCGACCCTCCGCATACCGCTGCAACCACACCACCGGCGACGGCACCTCAGGCGGCACCTGCCAACCCTCTCCGTCCGCCAACGACATGTCCGTACCGATCGCCGCCAACACACAGTTCGTCGCGAACTGCTTTCCCCGGCCCCGGTACGGGTTCACCCCACCCAGCCACGGGAACCAGACCGACACCTCAGCCGGCGACAACTGACTCGGCAGCAACACGTCATCGCGTGCCGCCTCACCAGCCACATCCGGTGGGGGTGGCGGCTGGTGTGGCGCGGACGCCTGGCCGGGCAGCGACGATCCATCCTGGATGCGCGGACGCTTCGGGGCCCGCCGAGCTCCCGACTCAGCTTGCTCTTTGCGCCGGTCGAGCAACGTCTGCCGGCCTTCGAGCTGCGTTATGAGAGCGTCGTAATCCGCCCCATCCCTTGTGAAGAGCCGGAAGGCGTATTCGGGTTCGGACACCGGCGCGTTCGGTTCTGGGACCAGGGGCGCCCTGACCACGACGACAACCTCTTTGACGCTCTCGACAATGTCATCCTTCCCGACCGGCCGGAGCCGCTCCCCCACCGCCAAGGTGATCGGCGTCCCAGGGGCGAGATTCACCTCCCGCCCATCTGACGTCTTGGCCCAGGTTTTGCCGCCGAGAGAAAAACCCAGAGGATTGGGCAATCGACTATTCGAGCCAATTGTGTCATCGAAAGATTTCACCTGGGAAATGCTCCACCAATGCCCGCGCTCCTCCCACAGCGCTGTTTTGCGCAGCAACTCGATGTCGTCGATGGTGGGGGCAGGATTGACCAGTTGCAGATACAGGTCCTGCCCGGCCCCGCTCTTCCCAGCCGGCATTACCACGACCGCGATGGGTCGACCATCCGGGCCATACCCGAGTCGGAGAATGACCTCCTTCATGTTCTTCGGGATGACAAATGGACTTCCGTCGACCACTTTGACGACCGGGATACGGACTCTCTGGAGTTTCTCGCCCTCGGAGCCCTTGCCGAAGGAGCGGCTTAATAGGCCCGTCTTGGGGTCCAAGCCCGCCGCGATGTGATAGAGGGAGCTGACCGGCGGCTCGTCGAGTTGCCACACCTGGCCGGGCGCCCTGCCTCTCAGTTCAGCCAGCTCGGTGTCAGTAAATTTGCGGTCGATCTCCCGGTAGGCAAACTTTTCGGCGCCGTTGGCCATATACGGGATTTTGACAATACCGACACCCGCCCCGTTGACCGACCCGAAGTCGACAGCGACCATATCGCCCGGTAGGACCACGTGGTCGACACGAGTGAGTTGCACGTCCTTGCCGCCCAGCCGGGAGCGCAAATCCGCGTGCGCGCCACTGTTGGGTTGAACGGTGGCGGCGACACGGAGGGTGAACGGGTCTTCGAGTTCCCATCGGTAATCACCTGCCCAGACACCGTCGCCGCTGAGGCCGGTGAG
This sequence comes from Micromonospora sagamiensis, assembly GCF_014680085.1. Lineage (NCBI taxonomy): Bacteria > Bacillati > Actinomycetota > Actinomycetes > Micromonosporales > Micromonosporaceae > Micromonospora > Micromonospora sagamiensis. The sequence continues at coordinate 1,689,808 of NZ_AP023438.1, forward strand.
GTACCGGTGGTATGCGTCAAGTTCCTCGGCTTGGCGGCGAGGAGAAAAAGGGCGCTTACCGATGGCCGCGAGGTCGCGGTCGAGTTTGTATCGCAGGAGGGACCGGTGAGGCTCGGGAGAATTCTCTTCCGCCGCGTCGATCCTGGCCTTCAGTAGACCGAGTGCCCCGCTGAAAAGGCTATCCCGCCGCCGCTGTTCGTGGTCGGATATCGACTTCCGCTGGTAGCCGCTGGCGATGCGGGCGAGGATGTCGGCCGAGTCGCGAGGTCTGAGGACGATGTAACCACCCTTCCACCACACGACGGGGCGTGGGATGGAGGCACCGTCATCGGGCGGCGGGCCGATGTCGTCGTACGGGTCGCCGAACGGATGGTGGATCCGCATTGGCTGGTCCAACCCCTTGGCCAGCACATGGAGAGCGACATGCGTGACTTCGTAACCCACAGATCGGGCGTTTGCCATCTTGTCGAGCCAGATCCGGTGCAGGGCGTCTCGTTGCTGCTCGGACATGTTCTCCGGATCCGGATACGGAAGAAGATCCCTGAACCTCGACGATCCGCCCGGGGCGAGTTCCTTGGCCAGTTGGCGGGCGAGCCATTTGCTCAATTCATTCGGGGTGGTGATGCCTTTCTTCCCCAACTCTTCCCGGTAGGTGTCCAACACCGACTCGTTGAAGACGTAGTTCAGCCGCCAGTCAAGATTTGCGGGATCGAATTCGAACACCTCGCGTGCCCACTTGCCAAATGCCGCCTCGGCAGCGGCTCCAGCGCGCTTCAAGTAGCTGGTGGCGTCCGCTACTTCCTTTTCCCAGTCCGGCCGCTGCCCGCCCGACGGCGACCATCCCGAGCCGGCCGCCGGTGTCGTCAGATCGAGTCCGGCCAGCGGGTCGTCCCACAACGGAAAAACCTCCGGGTCAAGACCGGAGGAGTCACCTTCCGCTGGGCCGGACGGCTGTCTGTCCGCCTCGGAGTCGTCCGGGAGGTGCCATTCCATCGCCGCCGCCCGCCCCGGCAACGAGCCGGCGGACGAGTCCGACGCCTCCGCGTCCGATCCCGGCGACTCCGACCCGGACGCCCGCACCGACCGGGGCGCGATGGCGGGAGCCACGAACGACTCCGCCACCGCCAGGATCTGATCGATCTCCCCACCCGTGAACCCTGGCTCGTGCAGATGATCCTCACCCACCGGACCGGTCCTCCGCAGGAAATCCCGGTCCGAAGCAGCATGCGGAACCCCAGCGAAGTGCTTCAACTCATGCCCGTAAGCCCGCGAGGAAAGACCCGCGAGCCAGTGCGTCTGCTCGATCCGACCCTCGGTGCCGTCAGCACTCACATAGACGTTGTCGCTGTCCCGCAGGTCACTGCCGAAAGGACTCAGCCGAACCTTCGTCCGCACCTCCGCCCGCGCCTCCGGACTCACCGCCGGGTCGAACACCACCTCGACCCGCGGTCCACCCCCGGACCTCACAGCCCGGTTGGTCTCCACCACCCACTGCTCAACCGCACGCAACGTCGCCACGATGGAGGCGCGGTCCATGTCCGCATCAGGCTCCAACCGAAGACGGAACACCACCGCGCCCGACCCACGATGCGCCCAGTAGTCGACGAAGACCCGCTCCCCCGCGTCCTTTCCCGCATCCTCCACCCGGAAAGGACGCGCCTCCCCCGGCGTCGGCACCAGGCGCAACGGCTCCGGACCCTGCCACGTGAACCGATCCGAGAACACATGCGTCATCTCACCCCACGCAGGCAGAACCCTCGAACTTCGATACGACACGCGCCAACCGCCGTCAACCCGCTCCACCGAAGGCTCCACACCCGCCGCCCACCCCGACGACACCTCTTCCACACCGCCCTGGGACGAACCCTCCGCAGGACCCCACGCAGACGCCGCCGCACCCCCCGGCAGCGACATGTCACCGCGTACCGCACCGGCCGGGCCCGCCGAAGGGTCCGCCTCGACCGGCGGGGTCGACGTCGACGTGGTCCGCGCTGCCACGTCCACGTGGTGCGCGAGGGCCGACGGGTCACGGGGGCGGTCGGTCCCGTCCGGTGTCAGGACGATGTACCAGATGCCGTCCGGTCGGGCGTCCTCGCCGGCCCGGCCCTTGGCCCAGGTGCCGAGCATCTGCATGCTGCCGGTGTGGATCTGGTTGCGGGCGGGTTCGTACCAGTGCAGTTGCGTGGTGGGCAGGACCACCCCGGCGGCGGCCGTGGACCCGGCCACGGCCAGCACCCGGGCACCGGGGCGCTGATCGGCCGGCAGTTCACGGGTCGGCCGGCTCACGGTGAACCCGAGCCCGGGGACGGCGTCCAGCATGTCGGTGAGCATGTCGGCGCGGTGCTGCGGGATGTACGCCAGCCAGGCGGCGGCCACGGCGTCGGGGCGGCCGGTCTCCACCGGTCCGGCCGGCGGCGTGCTGGTGGGCTCCGGCCAGGCCGTGGTGTCCAGGCCGTCGGCCAAGGCCCGGAGGCCGGCGGCGTCGACCGGCGGGACGGCCTGGGTGACCCACCGGTGGGCCAGGTACCCCTGGTGTCGGTTCAGGTTCTCCACCAGGGCGGTCACCGCCGTGGCGAAGTCCTGCCACGACTCGATCTCCGCCTCGTGCAGGATCTCCAGCCGGGAGTTCACGTCGGGCCGGCCCCGGTGGGCGGCCAGGTCGTCCTGGACGCGCTGCGGCAGCCGCCGCACGGCGTCGTCGAGGGTCTCCGGGCGGCCGGTGACGTCCAGCCGTACCACCTCTCCACCCGGGTAGGCGAGGTACGGCGGCTCGGCGCTGGTGCCGCCGTCGACCCGCAGTTCGACCGGGACCGTCAGGCTCGCGGCGAGGTCCCGGGCCAGTTGCACCCGGTCCCGTTCGTGTACGGCGGTCTCGTCCGCCGGGGCGGTCGCGGCGTTGTCGGCCTGCCGGGTCGGGTCGGTGCTCAGCACCACGCGCGCCGGGACCGTGCCGCCGTGCTCGGCGCGTACCGCGCGCTCCAGTTCCGGGACGACGGACCGGCCGTGGCCGGAGCGGGCGATCTCGGCCAGCGCCGTGTCCACGTCCACGACCGGGGTGCTGCGCGGGACCGATGGAACCGGCAACGCCATCGCGTCCACCTGCAATTGCGCCGCGTCCCGGGCGGCCTCGCGGATCGTCCTGGCCTCGTCGAGCATCCGTACCGTGTTGGTGTGCGCCTGCGCCGAGACGTCACGGGCCCGGAACTCCTCGCTCGCGGTCTCGACCTGCCGGCGCAGGTCCGGCAGCTCCGCGCGGACCCGGTCGAGATCCTGTCCGGCGTCCCGGCGGTCTCCGGTGGCCTTCTCCAACGCCGTCCGGGCCGCGTCCAGTTCCCGCCGCACCTGGTCGAGCTCTGCCCGGGCGGCGGCTCGCCGTGACTCGTCCTGGCTGGTGGCGGGGTCGTCGACGGTCTGCCGCGCCGCTGACTCCAGCCTCTCCCGTCGCGTCACCTCCGCTTCGAGTTCCGGCATCGCCCGGTTGAGGTGGTCGATGTTCTCCTCGAGCCGGGCCCGTTCGCCTTCGGCCCGGGTGACGGCGGTCCTGGCGACGTCGAGCGACGCCTCCGCGGCGTCCCGGGCGCCTTGGGCGTCGCGTTCGTCCCGGCGGGCCTGGTCGAGGTCGTCGACGGTGCGCTGGAGTTCCTGGGTGGCCTGCTGGAGGCGCTCCCGCGTCACCTGCCGCACCCGGGCCACCTCGGCATCCGGGGCGTCCGAAGCGTCCGAGGCCGGAGCGGGATCCGGTGCCGTGGTGAACAGCCGGTCGGCGAGGTGACGCAGTGCCGGCCCACGGGTGCCGGTGGCGTTGTCAGCGAGGTGCCGGATCGTCTCAACCCACTGTTGCCGCTGCGGCGCGGAGAGGGTCTGACGCGCGTCCTGCACCAGCGTGGTGACGGCGGCATCGGGGACGTTCAGGCCGGCGAGCGCGTCGGCGGTCAGACGCAGGATCGCCGCGTCCACGGCGTCGACCGGACCGTCGAGGGTGGCGGCCAGGTAGCCGAGGGCTGACACGGCGGCCGGGTCGGCCACGTCCGGCCGGGCCAGCAGGTTGGTCAGCAGGTCCTGCCGCCCGGTCGGCGCCCCCGGCAGCGGGGCCGGGGTCCCGGCCGCTGCCGGGGCCGGTGGGGTGGGGCCGAGCAGGTACCGGTATCCGTCGTCGAGGTGGCCGTAGCGGGCCAGGGTGAGCAGCGCGTCTCGGGCGGCGAGGTCGACGTCGTGGGGCAGTCCCGCCCGGCGGATCTGCAGCGCGCTGTGCACCCGGTCGGAGAGCAGGTCCGCCCGGTGGTCGTCGAGGAAAGCGCGGGAGTCGTCCCAGTTGTCGACGGCGAGCCACTCGTCGAGAGCGTCGGTGACCGGAGGCATCGGATGGTGCACGACGTGGGCCGGCGGCAGTGGGGTGTCCGCCGTCCCGGCCCAGGTGTCGGCCGGTGGGGGCAGCGCCGGGATCAGGTCGGCGGAGGTCGAGACGTCCCGCCACGCGTGGGCCAGGTCGGTCGCGGTTGTCCCGGACGCGGTCACCGCGGCGGCGACCCGGCTGGCCTCGTCCGGGGTCAGGCCGTCGAGCAGTCCGGCGACGCCGTGGTAGCGCATCCGTTCGACGACGTCGAGCGCGCCGCGCAGCGTCGCCGCGTCGCGGCCGGCTGCCGTGGGCATCTCGGTCAGGGATTGCAGGGTGTCCGGCCAGTTCTGCGGGGGGTAGATGGTCCACGCGGCGGAGGCGATGGCCCGGAAGGTGTCCAGTGCGCCGACGGCCGGGTCGAGGATGTCGGCCACGGCTCGCAGGATGCCCGCGTCGGAGACGGCCTCCGGCCCCGGCCGGGGTCGGGTCACCCGGGGGTCGGCGTCGACGAGGTCCGCCAGGGCCCGCAGCCCGACCGGGGCGGCCGGGTCGGTCGGAGCCGCCGGGTCGGTCGGTGTCACCGCGGCCACCGCGCCCGCGAGCACGCGGTGCCGGGCCGCCGCGTCGGCGGCGTCGAGGTAGTCGTACGCGGCGGTCAGTTGTCCGGCCCGGATGGCGTCGAGCAGGGCACGGTGCCGGTCGAGGACCGGATCGCCGGCGGGTGCCGGGGTCGTCCCGGTCCGGCTCGCGTCGGGCTGGGCCGGTGCGGTCGAGGGTGACGCCGGCCGGGCCTGCTGCTGGTCCTGCGTCAGCCGCGTCGCGGTCGGGTCGGCGCGCAGCACCCCGAGGTTGTCCTCCGCGAACTGCCGGGAGGCCGCCCAGTTGCCGTCCTGGAGCAGCCAGCTCGTCAGCACGTCGGGCTCGACCAGGGTGACGGCCTGCGCCCCGGCGAGTACGTCCTGGAACTGCTGGGCGTCGAGGGTCCGCTCGGCCGTCCCGAGGGCGAACGGGTCGTAGAGCCGGTAGGTGCCGTCGGCGTCGACACGCGCCGCGAAGGCGCCCTGGGGGCGGGTGATCCACAGTCGGGTACCGGGGCGCAGCGTGGCGGGCACCTGGGGCAGTGGCCCGGTGGTGGTCCATCCCGGCGGCAGGACAGGGGCCAGCAGCCGCCGTGCCTGACCGGCCCGGGTCTGGGCGGTGTCGGTGTCGTGCCGGGCGGTGTGGACGGCAAGGGGGTTCGCGGGTTTGGCGGGCAGGCCCTCGGTGATCCACTCGCTTGCGCGGTCGTCGGCGTCGGCGCGTGCCTGCCGGATGTGCGTCTCCAGCTCCGGACCCAGCTCCGCAGCGGCGTCCATCTGCACCGGGGTACGCCCCAGCAGCTCGTGGTAGGTGGCCATCTGCCGCCGCAGGCGGATCCCGGCCGCGTCGGCCCGCAGCTTCAGGTCACGGTCCAGGTCGAAGATCACCTCGGGGGCCGTGACCGGGGCGAACGTGCCGTCCGGGCCCTCCCGCAGCTCGACGATCCAGCCCTGCGGGTCGATCCGGTACCGGCTGGCCGTGCCCTGGTCGTCGGTGACGGTCAGGTCGAGGTGGGTCTTCAGCTCGAACGCCACCACCCGGGCCACGGTGCGCGGATCCTGGGCGAGCAGTTGTACCTCCTCCGGTGGGGTGATCGGCGCGGAGCCGGGCGGCAGCACCGCCTGCACCCGCTCGACGATCTCCGGGATCCGCTCGGCGAACTGCCGCACGTCGGCTGCGGGCAGCACGGCACCGACCGCGAGCTTGCCGACCCGGTTCTTCCAGGCGGTCAGCTCGGCGAGGTCGGCGGCGGCCTGCTGCGCGGCGTTGAGCCGCTGGAGGTGGCCCACCGCCCAGTCCAGGGTCACCTCGTACCGGCGGCGGGTCTGCTCGGCGGCACTGGCGGTGAGCCGGAGCGGGCTGACCGGGTCGTAGTGGTTGCCGAGCTGGTCACGGATCAGCAGGGCCACGTGCTGGGGAGCCTGGTCGGGGTCGAAGGTGCCGGCCTGGATGACCCGGTCGGCCACCGGGGCGGCGGCCATGCCCGCCGGGGTGGCGCGTTGCAGCAGGCCCTCCAGACCGATCGTGGGGGCGTCGGCCGCCGGTGCGGGCCAGTCGGCCGGGTTGTTCGCCTTCCAGTCGTACCGTTCGGAGAGCGCGCGCTGGAGCTCGTGTACCTCGTCGGCGAACATCTCGTAGAACCCGTCGCCGCTCATCCAACCGGTGCCGGGGGCGTCGTCGGCCTCGAACCGCGCCGGCTCGATCGGCGCCAGGCCGGCGTCGCGGTCGAACGCGCTGTGCTGGTGCGGGACCGCGACGAAACGCGCCTGGGTGCGGATCCGGACCAGGTACGTCAACCCCTGCATCTTGAGGTGGTTCTCGAGCCGCTTGGTGTCGTCGAAGGTGGCGCTGTGGCTGGCCGGCGCGGTCCGGTTCGCGCCGGTGGAGATCCCGCCGGCGGCCGTCGTGTCCTCCTGCGGGCCGATGTTCGTCTTCCCGATCGGCGAGCCGTAGGACATCCCCGCGTCGACGTTGGGCCGCCACCGGCTGCGCGACTGGGTGGCCGAGGTGGTGAACGCGAACTTGGCGTACCGGCCGGTGCCGGTGGTGGCGAGCTTGCTGATGATCTCCAGCGAGTGCAGCTTGACGTACATCCGCATGGCGACCCGGTTGTTGGACGAGCCGGCGACGAAGAGGTGCGAGCCGAGCAGGTATCCGCCGTCGCCCAGCCCTTCGGAGAGGTGGTTGTCGACGTTGAGTCGGGACAGCAGTCCGTCGAGCGCCACGCTGCCCCGGTAGGCCGGGTCGTTGGCCTGCGGGCCGAGCACGTTGCCCATCAGGTGCCGGGCGGCCGGGTAGAGGTCGTCGACCAGGGCACCGCTGACGTAGGCGTCGCCGGGCAGCGACGGCAACGCGCGCAGGTCCAGCTGCGGCGACCGGGGGACGGGGGTGGCCTCGGCCAGCCCCCGGGGCACCTTGAAGTCGATCCGCCCCTCGTAGTGACGGGTCAGCACCGGCTCCACCGGCGCGAGGGAGATCCAGTCGGCGAAACCGGCGGGCGCCTGGTGCAACGCCCAGTCCGCCGCGTCGTTCAGGGCCGTCATCACGTGGTTCACCAGGTAGCTCGGCTGCCAGCCGTGCATCCGCACCCGGCTGAACTTCATGGTGAGGCCGATGAGGGCCCTGGCCCGATAATGCCCCGTCCAGTCGTAGACGGTCCGTTCCCGGACGACCTGCGCGGCGCCCTTGACGCCACGGCCTGCGCCCGGCGCGAACGACAGCGACCCGGCGGTGGACACCGGGATGCCGTCGACCGAGAAGCCGAACCTGGCCGGCGTGAGGTTCCAGCCCAGCGTCTTTCCGATGATGCGAGCGGTGGCGCCGTAGGCGTGCGCGTAGTTCTCCATGCCGTAGTCGGCAACCCAGTCGGTGTACCAGGGCAGGTCTTCCAGGATGGCCGAGAGTTCCAGCTTGAACATCCGGGCCGCCACCGGGTTACGCTGGTCGACCAGGTAGAACGACACGCCGTTGTAGCGGTGCAGCATGTCGGCGAACACGATGTTGGCGCGCTGGCCGGCGAGCGTGGACTGGAGCGTTTCGAGGCCGCCGGGCAGCGCGCCGACCACCGACTCGTCGGGCGAGACCATCAGCACGCCCCAGCTGGTCCCCGCCCCCGGCCAGTTGTCGTGGCTGGCCCCGAGCAGCCCGGGCCGGCCGGCGTCCACCAGTTCCCGAACGGCGTCCAGCACGGTCGTGGTGGGGCGCGGTCCGCCGTCGGCCGGCGCCGGCCCGGTGAACAGCACCACCTCGTCGACGCCCGCGTGGCCCAGCGTGCGGTCACCGGTGCGGGTCAGGTAGGGCGGCAGGGTCAACGCGCTGAACGGGTTGACGTCCGGGTCCAGGGTGATCCCGAAGTCGGTGGCGAACTGCGCGCGGCGGCGCGGGTCGAGCACCGCGCCGCCCTGCGCCAGGTCCACGGGCCGGTCGGCGAGCGTCAGCGCCCACGTCTGGACCCGGTGCTGGATCAGGTACGCGCCGAGGTCGGGCAGACCGTCGACGGCGCGGCGGGCGGCGCGGTCGGCCAGGTCGCCACGCCACCGGCTGAGCAACCCCGCCACGGTGTTGCCGCTGAGCACCAACTCACCGCGGGACCACCGGCCCATCGCGTCGACCAGCTGCACATCGCTGACCGGCAGCTCCCCGGCCGCGTACTGCGCCAGGGCCTCCGCCTCCGGCAGGATGAACTGCATCATGCGGCCCCGCAGGTCGGCTTCGGGTGGCACGCTGACCCGGCTGGCGGCGAACCCGACCTGCTTGTGGATGCCGGCGCGGACGTTGATGTCGTATTCCGCCTCGAAGGCGTACCCCCGGCCGAAGGCCAGTTTGAGCATTTCCAGGCCGCCGACGCGCTTGGTCTCCGCCGACTCGCTCTCGCTGACCCGCACGCCCGCCGACTCGCCGAAGCTGACGTTCAGCGGGCCGAACTTGTGGCCGAGGCCGATGTTGGGCAGGTTGAACACCTTCGTGAACGACTCGTTGGCGACGTTGACGGTCTCGGCCAGGTACAGCTCGATCAGGCCGGTGACGTACTGGTCCGGGGTGGCGCCGACGAACCGCGCCCCCCGGATCCCGGACACCTTGACCGAGAGCGCCGCTCTGGTGTTCGCCCAGAAGCCGGGCTCGACCAGGGTGGTCGCGCCGTACTCGCCGAGCACGGCCTCCTTGAACCGCGCCTGGAAGGTGACGTGGTTGGTCAGGCTGGCCACCGGCCCGGTCATCGGTCGGCCGGCCTGGGTCAGGTCCCGTGGCAACTGGTTCTGCGCCGCGGCGCGCAGGCCGTGCGCGTCGACGAAGTACACGATGCCCTGGTTGAGCACCGACGGTGCGATGTCGCCGGGGGCCACCTCGCTGAAGGTGGCCGGGTCGGAGTTGAACTTCAGCAGCGCGGCGTGCACGTTGGCGGGGATCAGCTCCGGCGAGACGATCGGGGTGGCCCGGTCGCTGATCCGGACCACGTAGCCCAGGTCGTACGGCGCGTTGACGAACATCACCCGGCCGCCGTACTCCTTCAGCTCCGGCCGGTTGACCACCCGGGTCACCCGCTCGGCGGCACCGACGTTGCGGCTCGCCGACCCGCCGAGGAGTCCGACGGACCGAAGTTCCTTGACGCTCGGCGGCAGCGCGGTGTTCACCCCGCCCTCCACCGACCAGCCCTGGTTGCCGCTCGCGCCCTGGCCGGCGATGCCGAGCGACATCCCGAGGGTGACCGTGCTCACCTCGTCGCTGAGCCGTTCGAAGTGCACCGAGTTGCCGTCCGCGTCCACGTCCGCGGTGATCCGGGGGATCGCGAAGACGGTCACCTCGGCGGTACGCATCACCGCGTTGCGCCAACTGTGCAGGGTGAAGGACATGCCCGCCTCCGGGGCGGGCGCGTCCGGGTCGTCGACGAACGCGGCACCGTCCTGGCCGAGCGAGTCGAAGTGCGACTCCAGGCCGTCGCCGCTCACCATCTTGTTGAACAGGTCCAGGTTGTCGATCGCGGCGTCGGTGTCGCGGTGGACGACCTCGTCGTAGGCGTCCCGCGCCCCGTCGACCATCCGACCCAGCAGCGGCCGTTCCTCCAGGGGCGTACCGGGATCCGGGGTCGCCGGCCGGCTCTGCTCCCCGTGCGCCCACGGCCGGTCCCCGTCCGCCGGAAGGAACCCCTCACCGGCCAGCACCTCCATGAGACCGGCCCGGAGCCGCCGCACCGCAGGCTTGTCGATCCTCGGCAGGGCCTGACCCAGCAGACCCCGCCCCTGGATGACGTGCCGGGGCAGCAGGTTGCCGCCGGTGTCCTCCGGGTGCACGCCGGTGTTGCGCAACCGCGGCCGCCACTGGTCGTGCGGCACCGACCGCGGTCGTCCGCCTGCGGGCACCACCGCCAGGTCACCGTCCGCCAGACCGGCGACGGGATCGGGGGCGAAGGCGTCGGCATCGACGCTGAACCCGTAGTCGAAGGCGTCCGGCTCGGACATCCGGAGCACCGCCGACCCGTTCACCACCGGCGTCGGATGCGGCCACTCGCGCGGGCGGCGGGAGGTGACCACCTCGGCGTGCCACTCGAACGGCACCTCGTGGCCGACCGTCTGACCGGTGTACCGGCCGACCACGACGTTGAGCGACGCCACCGTGACGCCACCACCGTCGTTGCTGGTCCAGCTCATCCCCGCACGGGCGGAGAGACCGAGCTTGGTGCTCTCCTTGTACGCCTGTGGATCGTCGAGACGCCGGGCCAACGGCAGATCCACCGCGCCGCCGAGGGACAGCCCGGCGGACTGCCCGAGGGTGAACTCGCCGCCCTGCCCCACGATGCCGGTACGCACCTGCTCGATGTGGGCCTTGTCGCTGCTGGCGCCCACCCGCGTGGAGCCGCCGCCGAGGCCCACCTGCACGGAGCCGCCGAGACGACGGCCGTACACCCGGATGCTGGCCGCCGCGTTCCCGTCGTCGTGCAACGTGAACGCGAAGCCCCGGGTCATTGCGCCGGCGTCGCCGTCCGTCTCCGGCGTCCGCCGGTTGTTCACCGCCTCGTCGAAGTGCGTCTCCAGGTTCCACAGCTTGCGCTGCAACTCGTTGCGCATCGGGCTGTCGATGGACATGTCGAAGCCGTCGGCGCGCAGCCGGTCGATGACGAGGTCGTACAGCTCGTTCAGACCGGTGATGTTGCTGGCGGAGAAGAGCTCCGGCACCCGCGTCAGGTTGTCCCGCAGGTGCTCGGGCAGGTCGGCGACCACCTGCTCGCCGGCGTTCTCCAGCAGGTGGTCGGGGATCGCCACCACCAGCCGGGCGGCCTCCTGCCCGTCCGCCGGCTCCGGCACCTCCACCGCCTGCCACGGCTGCCCGTCGCCGCGTGCCTCGATCAACCATCCCGGCTCGTACGAGTAGAACGTCGAGTCCGCGCGGGTGTCGAGCACCCGGCCCTTCTCCGCGTCGATCAGGTAGGCGGACTTCTGGTCGACCTTGTTGAGGGTGGCGTTGAAGTTGGGTCCCCAGTGGGTCATCGGGCCGAGCGGCACGTCGACGTTGAAGCCACCCCGCAACCGCATCGCCCGCGTGGTGGTGCCGTCGGACTGGCTGTGCGCACCGGTCTGGAAGACACCCTGGGTGAACTGGTTGGCGTGGAAACGGCCGTTCTCGCTCGTCCGGCCCTCCGTGTCGTCCAGCGACGGACCGGGCGTCTCCGTGTCGAACGAGCCGGCCGGGTTCGACACCAGCTGCGGGTCCTCCGGCCGCAGGCGGGCCCGCACCTCGATGCCACCCAGCGTGAACAGGTGCCCGTCCGCGGAGACCACCTGCGGGTAGTTGTTGAGCAGCCGCTCACGCAACTGTTCCCACTCGTTGTCCCGCACGGTGACGCCCCGCCGGGCCACCTCCGCGCGCAGTCCCTGCTCGATACGGTCGACGTCCGGCAGGTTGGCCTTGGGATCGCCGAGCGCCAGCGCCCGCCGGTCCGGGGTGGCCGGCCGCGCCGGAGCCGACGCGGACGACCCGCCGGGATCGGGTGCGGCCGGTCCGGCGCTGGCCGCGTTGCCGAAGACCCGGACGTCCCGGTCAGCCTCCGGAACACCGGACAGCAGCCGAGCCGCCACATCGGCCACCTCGCGCGGGATGGGACCACCCCGGGACTGGACCACCACGGCCACCCCGCTCGCGGGGGCCGCCAGGGCATCGGGGGAGAGCGTGTGCGGGCTGGTGCCGTTCTGCGCGAACAGGACGACCCCGGTCTGCTCCCGGACCGTCCAACCCCGGTACACCTCGAACCCACCGGCGGCAGCCGCTGGCAGGCCCAGCGGCCCCGGCTGCCGGGGCGGTGCCGGACGCAGCGGCACCCGCCAGGCGTGCGCGGCAGCCGGGAAGGTCTCCTGCCCCCGGGCGTCGACCGGGACCAACTCGTCGACACCGGCCGGCTGCCGGCCCACCACGGAGACCGGCAGCACCAGTTCCAGCCGCCCGCCGAACCGCTCCCGCAACAGCTCCGCCACCCGGGCAGCGGCCACCGCACCGGACGGCGTGCCCGAGGAGCCGGCGGCCGGCGGCGCGACGAACACCTGGAGCGGGCCGGCGGTCGAGGGAAGCCCCCGACGGACGGCCTCCACGACGGCGACCGGGTCGCCGACCGACTCGTCCACCACCAGCCGGGGCCGGTCCGGGCTGGTCAGGTCGGACCAGTTCAGGGTCGTGGCACCGGCCGGCGGCCGTGGACCGGTGTGGGCGAGCACCCCACCCGGGACGTGGCTCAACTGGACGCCGGCCGGCAGCCCGGACACCTCCGACGGGACGAGCGTGCGCCGGTCCAGCCCCATCCCGGAGGTGATCAGGTTCGTCGGCGCCGCAGCGGGCATGCCCCCGAAGATCCGACCGACCCGGTGACCCACCTCGACCGGCAGCGCAGTCGCTGCCCAGCCCAGGAAGACCACCGGCTCAGCCAGCCAGCCACCGGTGTCCGGCAGCAACCGCCGCGCCCCGTCCAACTCGGACTCCGGCCCGATCCACAGGTGGCTACCGCCGTCCCACACCACCCAGCCGTCGCCGAGCCCGTACACGCCGGGCGACTGCTCGGGCAGGCCGTACGGGGCGGGCCGGCGCGGTGCGCCGGTGACCTCGGGCAGGAAGAGATACCGCTCGGGCCGCCCGCTGAAGAAGGTCACCTCGCCGTTGGCGTCCAGCGGCACGATCTGCGGGCTGGGCGTCGGCCGGTCCCGCAGCGCCGACCGGGGCACCGACAGCATGGCCAGGGACTGCGGCCCCAATGCCTGCGCGGTGACCTCCAGCGCCCGAGCCACGGTGACCGGCTGGTCCTGCGGCCAGTGCAGGACGGCCATGGTGGCGTCCTGCGCCCGCAACCCGGCCAGCGCGGTGCCGAGACGGTCCGGGTCGAGCACCGAGGAGTGCAGCAGGACGGCCGGGCCGGGGCCGGTCGGGGGCAACACCCGCGAGCTGATCGGGCCGGGCGCGGCGTCCCTGTCGTGCAGCAGCACACCGCCCACCGCGCGCTGGAGCCGCAGGTCGTCCGGCAGCCCCTCGGCCATCACGACCAGCGGCGCGTCCGGGGACGCGGCCAGCGGAACGACCTGCTGCTGACCGTCCCCGGCGGCCGGGGCCGGTGGTTGCGGGGCCGGCGCGAGCTGCTGCGGGGGTACGGCCGACGGCTCGACCGCCGCAGGGGTCTCCGGCACGAGCGCGTCGAAGTGGACGCCCGGTCGCTCCGGGTCGGCGGCCGATTGGGCCAGATTGACCGGGGTGCCCCCGGCCGGGCCGTACCCGCCCACCGGCCGCACCCCGCCCGGGGCGACCTGGGAAACCTGCATCCGGGCATCGGTCGCGTGCGCCAGCAGCGGTGCCAGGAACCGACCGGCCGGGCTGCCCGACAGGGTCGCCCAGTCGTCCACGGCCGCCTTCACCGCGGCCAGTTCCCCGGGGTCGAGCTGGCGATCGGGGTCGGTCAACACCTCGAACAGGTGGCGGCCGGCGTTCGCCGGGTTCGCCCGCATCTCGTCGAGACGTGCCCGCGCGGTGTCCGGGTCCAGGAGACCGGCGTCCGTCAGGTCACCGAGACGCCGCAGCGCCTGGTCGGGGCTCAGCGCCGCCACGTCCCGCTCGTGTTGCGGCCCGAAGGCGAGCCGCTGCGCGGTCACGTCCGCCGGCAACCGCCCCGCGTTCTCCTCCAGATAGTCCGACACGTGGTCCCGCAACAGCTCGGTGACCCGACCGAGCTCGGACCCCTGCGTTACTCCGGTACGAACCGATTCGGCAACAGCGGCCCGTACCCCGGCCGGATCGGAGAGGAACTCCCGCAGGTCCGCCGGCAGCCGCGCGTCCAGCGCGGTGCGGACCAGGGCCGGTTCGGAGGCGACGAACGCGGACAACAGGTCGCGACCGTCGCGGGGCACGCCGAGCGGGACCAGAGCCGGCCGGGGCGCGACCGGGGGAGCGACGTACGAGGCAGCCGTCTTGCGGATCTCGTCGAGTTCCCACTTGGTGAACCCCGGCTCGTGGAGATGATCGTCACCGCCGGTCCTGGACGTCCTGAGCAGATCATCCGGCGAACCATCGTGCGGCACCCCAGCGAAGTGCTTCAACTCATGCCCATAGGCGCGGGACGGAAGATCCGCAAGCCAGTGCAACTGGTTGATCCGACCCGCCGAACCGTCCTCGCTGACCCAGACACGATCACTGTCCCGCAGGTCACTGCCGTACCGGCTGAGCCGAACCTCCGTCTCCGCGGCCGGATCGAACACCACCGCCACCGCCTGCGGCCCGCCCTCCGGCCGCAACCGCTCGTTGGTCTGCGTCACCCACTGCTCGACAGCACGCAGCGTGCGCAGGATGGACGCCTCAACCACGTCCGCGTCGGGCTCCAACCGAAGACGGAACACCACGTTCCCCGACTCACGGTGCACCCAATGGTCGACGTGGACCCGTACCCCCGCGTCCTCCCCCGCCGTCTCCACCCGGAACGGATGCTCCGCCCCCGGCGTCTCCACGAACCGCAGCGGCTCCGCGCTCTTGAACGTGAACCGATCGGAGTGCACCCGCGTCATCTCGTCCCAGCGGGGCAAACCTTCCATGCTGCGATACGACACACGCCAACCACCGTCAACCTGCTCCACCGACGGCTCCACCCCAGCCGCCCATCCGGAAGACGACAGGGTCTCCACGCCCATACCAGCCGAGAACGAGCCCTTCCCAGGACCCCACTCGAACGCGGCCGGGCTGCCAGGCAGCCCGCCCCCGGTACGCGGACGCTTCTCGAGTGGGCCCGCCGGCCATTCCGGCACGGCTGGGCGCTTGCCGCTGTCGGTCGTCTCCCACTGCGCCCTGAACTCGTCGAACCACTCGTTCGACAGGTTCGTGTCGACGAGCCGGTAGGCGTATGCGGACCGGTCGGCCAACGGCGCCTTGACCACGGCGACGATGCTCGTGACGACGTTCGACTCCTCCAGCCGAAGAAATCGGCCGACCCGCAGGGCGACTTCCGTCCCAGGAGAGAGATCCACCTCCTGCCCGTCCAGCGTCCTGCCCGAGTTGTCATCGCCGAGCGTGAGCGGCAGCGGGTGGGGCGTGCGCCTGTCCTCCTGCATGACGAGATCGATGGATACTTCGTCGAGGAGCACCGCTGGCTCGGCCGATTCCCACAGCGCCATCGAGCGCAGCCGCTCGATGTCGTAGGCGGTGGGGGCCGGCGAGGACAGCTCCAGGTACAGGGGCGCTCCGGTGCCGTTCCTTCCGACCGGTGCTTCCAGGACTGCCAGGGGTTGACCCTCCATGCTGTACCCGAGCCGGAAACGCCCCTCCCTCAGTTCGGCGGCGATGACCGGCGGAAGTCCGTCGGCCACCTCGACCGGTGGGAGCGTGACTCTCTGGCCGCCAAAGGTGATGTCAAATATTCCGCTTTCGCTCACCGGCGCCGTGATGTGGTAGAGATTGCCGAACGTCCACCGGTCGACGGTCTCCCATACCGGGCCGGCTGCCACACTCCACAGTTCGGCCAGCTCGCTGTCGGTGAACCTGCGGGCGATCTCCTGGTAGACGAACCTCTCGGTGCCGTCGGGCGCGGTGTACGGGATTCTGGCAATACCGACACCTTCGCCGTCAACCCTCCCGAAATCGACAGCGACCCTGTCGCCCGGGACAGTGACTCGATCGACATATCCGAGGGAAATGTCGTTGCCGTCAAGCCGAAGCCGAAGAGTCGGACGACCCGCGGTGTACCCGACGGGGACGGGGACGGTGAACGGGTCTTGCAGGTTCCAACGGTTCTCGTCCTCCCACGTGCTCTCCTCGCGGAGGGCGGCGGCGTATCGGCGGTGTTCTTCGAGTACGTCGGCGTGCCCCTGGGGGGAGCCGGGGCGTTGACTGATAGCCGCGAGGTTCCGGTGGAAGGTGTCCTGCAGGAGCGGCCAGTGGCGGATCACCGTGTTCTGTTCCGCCGTGTCGACATCGGTTTTCAGCACCTTGAGCGCCTCGTCGAACACCGCGTCCAGTCGGCGCAGTTCGGTGAGGGCTGCCGGTGACGGGAAACCCTCGGCGATGCGGGCATCGTCTGGGTCACGAGGCTGGCCGAGGTAGTAGGCGCCGTCCAACCAGACGACTGGTTGCGGGACCTCACCGTCTTCGGTTGGCGGACCGATGACGTACGGGGCACCGTACGGATGGTGGATCGCCATCGGCAGACCCAAACCCCAGGCCACGATGTGGGGAACCACGTGCACGACGTCGGGATAGCCGGGCTGGCGGTGTACGAGTTTGTTGAGCAGGTGCTGGTGCAGGGTCTCCCGTCGCTGTTCGGACATGTCCTCCGGATAGGGGAGAAGTGCTCCGAACATCGACTGCTCACCCCGGCGGAGGTCGACGTCCAGGTGGCGGGCCACCAATGCGCCCAGTTCAGCCACGGTGGTGACGCCCGCCTGCGCCAACCGGTCCTGATGGGTGCTCAACACCGTCCCGTAGAAGGCGTCGAGCGGCTGCGCGCCGCCCTCCGCGCGACCGATGCGGAAAACCTCATACGCCCAACGCTTGAATGCCGACCCTTTGTGGGTTTTCCTGGCCGTCAACTGGTCGATCGCCGAGTGCACTTTCCGCCACGGGGCCTCCACTGCCCGCTCATTCAGAGCATTCAGATCTTCCGCAGTAAAGTCCGTATCATTGTCCCGGTAGATGAATCTCTCGGTTCCGTCGGGCGCCGTGTAGGGAATTCTGGCAACAGCGAAGACCTTTTCACCGTCCATCCCGAAATCGACGGCGATCCGGTCCCCCGGGATGGCGACAGCATTCAGATGGCGGATACGCAGGCGCTTGTCACCCACTTGGGCAAACGCCACTGCCATCGAATCACCTTGGGAGGCGACGTTGAGGTGGAGGGTGACCCGACCTCGCTGAGGCCTTGGGTCCTCTCCTCTCCAGGGGTTGGACTGGAACATGCTGTGGAGGTACCGGCGGTATTCCGTCAGGGTGTCGGCCTGCTGCCGGGGCGATTCGGGGCGTTGCCGCTCGGCGAGATCTACCCCGCCGACCCCTTGACGGATGACCGCGAGCTTACGCTCTAGTACTTCCCGCTGGACGGGCCAGTGGCTGCCGGCCGTTCGGAGTTTCTCTTCCACCGCACCGATTCGCGCCAGCAGCATACCGAGCGCCTGGTCGAACAGTCCATCCAGTCGCCGCTTCTCACCGTCCGGTATTGGCGTCCGCTCGGGACCCCTGGCGATTCTGGCGGCGAGGTCAGCATCGTTTGGATCGGAAGGCTGGCCGAGGTAGTAGGCGCCCCTGTAGAAGACAACTGGCAGCTTGGTGGAATCGGACCCCGAACCGATGTCGTGCGGGGCGTCGAACGGTTGGTAGATGCGCACCGACTGGGGTATGAACCGGGCCAGGACATGGACAGCCACATGCGCGACGTCGTGATCACTGTTATAGCCGTACGCGATTTTTCCGATCCACTGCCGGTGCAGGTCCTCTCGTCGCCGCTCGGACACGCCCTCCGGATACGGAAGCAAACGCCGAAACTCCGACGCGTCACCCAGACGGAGATGGGCGGCCAGGCTGCTGGCCGTCCACTCGTGCAGTCTTTGACGGTTGATCCCCAAGTCCGCAAACTGCTTCTTGAAGATGCGGAAAACCGAGTCGTAGAAGTTGTCCGGTTTCGCTCGCGTGAGATCGATTCCGAACACCTCGCCCGTCCACCGCACGAAGTTCTGCTCGTCGAGGTTGCCCACGGCTGACAACTGTTCGATCGCCGTGGCAACCGCCGCCGGCAACGAGCCCGACGTTTCAAGGTTCTCCTGCGGCAAGCCCTGCGCCGCAGCGTCGGACCTCCCCGCCAGCATCGCCGCAGCCGACCCCGGGTTTTTCAGTGCCTCGGTGATGTCGCGTTTCAGGTCGTCGAAGCGCTCGTTGTCCACACCCGTGTCAAGGAGCCGGTAGACGTGTCCGGACCCGTCGACCAACGGCGCACGGACCACGACAGGAATGGTGCCGGCGACATCCGCCCCGACCCGCCCCTGCCACTGCCCCACCGACAGGGTGACCGATGTCCCCGGAGAGAGATCCACTTCCGCCCCGGCCAACGTCCTGGCCGGGTCACGACCGCCGACCGCGATGGGCAGCGGACCGGGCGTCCATTTCCCCTGCTCCAATACGACTTCAAAAGACATCTGCTCGGAGAGAGCCCACCGATCCTCCGGTTCCCACAGCGCGTCCTTGCGCAGCCGCTTGATGTCGTCGACGACGAGGGCGGGCTTGCCCACTTCCAGGTATAGGGGCAGTCCTGTGACGTTCTTTTCGGCCGGCGCTACCAAGACCGCAGTGGGTCGACCGCCCTCGGCGTACCCGAGGATGAGACGGCCGTTCAACTCGGCATGGAGAACAGCCGGAAGCCCGCCGACCACCGGGACGTGTGGGACCACGATCCGTCTGTCGTTCCTCCGGGCCGCCGGGTCGCCGTAGTGACCGGCCACATACCCGCGTCCCGATAGAGGCACTGCCACCTGATAGTGGTCGCTCGACAGCGGCCGGTGGTGAAGGTCCCACACGCGGCCGGCTGCCTTCCCCCTCAACTCGAGCAGGTCACCGTCGCTGAGATTGTGTTCGAATTTTCGGTAGAGGATCCTGTCGGTGCCGTCGGTTACGTCGGTATACCGGAATTCCGCAAAAGCGATGCCCTCTTCGCCTCTCGCCCCGAAATGAACAGGAAGCCGGTCGCCCCGTATGGCCAGTCGGCCGATACTCAGAGGTACGGCCCCGCCGTCCAGCGGCACGCTCAGCTCCATGGACTTGCCATTCCTAAGTCGCTTGACGCCGACGTCGAGCGTAAAGTCGTAACGGAAGTCCGTCGTTTCTTCCTCCCATCGATGATCCGCACGGAGGTCGTCGAAGTATCGGCGGTATGCGGCGAGTTCCCGGGCTTTCCTGTTGTGCGGAGAGTCGGGGTGTTCACGGATGTTGTGCGGAGAGTCGGGGTGTTCACGGATGACCGCGAGCTCACGCTGAAGCGTTTCCCGCAGGACGGGCCAGTGCTTGGAGTTGGTCGGATGGGGGTTGTCCTCCGCCTCCGCGATCGCCGCCAGCAGCAGGTCGCGTGCGTCGTCGAACAGTCGATCGAGTCGCCGCTGCTCGTCGTCGGATATCTCTGTCCGAGGGAAGCCCTCCGCGATGCGGCGAGCGCGTTCGGCATCGGCCGGGTCAGGTAGCTGGCCGAGGTAGTAAGCGCCCTTGTGGAACACGACCGGATACCGGATGACACCAGCACCGGGCTCCGGGCCGATGTCATGCGGAGCGCCGAACGGATGGTGGATCCGCATCGACAGGGACAACCGCGAAGCGATGACGCGCGGAACCACATGCGCGACGTCGTCATCGCCGGTCCTGTGGTACGCGATCTTGTTGAGCCATTGCCGGTGCAGATCCTCCCGTCGCTGCTCGGACATGACCTCCGGATACGGAAGCAACCTGCTGAACTCCGACTCGCCACCCCGGCGAAGGTCAGCGGCCAACTCGCGGGCCACCCACGCGCGGAGTCCAGAAATGCTGGGATCGACCCCCGCAGCCTTCAACTTCTCCTCGAAGCGACGCACCACAGCGTCGTGGAAGTCGTTTGGCTGAACGTCAGCCATGAGATTGATCCCGAACACGTCGCGCGTCCACTGCGCGAACTCCGCCGCGACATCGCGGACTCCACCCGCCTCACCACGGGTTCCCACGGCCGACAACTGCGCGATCGCCGAAGCCACGGCCTGCTTCCAGCCCTGCGGGACACCGCCGGACCCACCGACCGCCTGCACCCCAATCCGCCCCGGAACCTCCCGCACTTCCGCCGGGGCAGTGCTGATCTCGCTTGTCAGGCCGTCGAAGTTCCGGATGTCCACACCGGTGTCGAAGAGCCGGTAGACGTGTCCGGACCCGTCGACCAACGGCGCGCGGACCACGACAGGAATGGTGCCGGCGACACCCGCCCCGTCCTCCCCCTGCCCCGGCCACTTCCCCAGCGACAGGGTGACCGACGTCCCCGGGGAGAGATCCACCTCCGCCCCGGCCAAGGTCCTGGCCCGACCACTACCGCTGACCTCGATGGACAGTGGACCCGACGCAGCGCGAATCGACAGAGGCCCCTGTCGGCTCCACGCCCCCGGCTGCAACACGACATCGAAGGACATCTGCTGGGAAAGAGCCCACCGATCCTCCGGTTCCCACAATGCCCTCTTGCGCATCCGCTCGATGTCGTATCGAGTGGTGGCAGGTTTGGACAATTCCAGGTACAGGGGCTGACCTTTGACGTTCTTCCCGGCCGGCGCTTCCACGACGGCAGTGGGTCGGCCGTCGTCCCGGGCATACCCGAGCAGAAGCCGGGCCTCCTTCAGCTCCCTGATGAGAACGGGCGGGAGTCCGCCGACCACCGAGGCCGGCGGGATCCTCGGCTTCAGGATGTCCTGGCCGGGGGCAGCCTGGCCGAGCCCCACGCTCAATTCCCCGTTGTGTTGCACGGACGTCGTCGTGTAGAAATCGCGCACCAGTGGCGGACGGTCAAGGTCCCATACCTTGCCGACCGCCCTGCTCCTCAGCCTGGCCAGCTCCGAGTCGTTCAGACTGCGGCCGATTTCTCGGCGAGAGTGGACTTCGGTGCCGTCAGCCGCGGTGTACGAGACTTCGGCAAAGCCGGTGCCCACTCCGCCGACCTTGCCGAAATGGACAGCGACCGAATCGCCCGGGACAGCCATCCGATCGACATCAACGGCGGTCGACTGGCTGTTGCGCAACCACACGCGCAAATACCGGTACCCCGCGCCCCTTGCGCCGACGGAGACGGGCAGGTGGATGGTGAACTGGTTTTCCAGGTTCTGCCGGTTCCCGGACTCCCATCTGCCGGCAGTGAGGAGTCTCCGAAGGTAATGGACGTGGTTAGCGAGTTCCCGAGCCTTCTTGTTGTGGGGAGAGTCAGGGTGTTGACGGATGACCGCGAGTTGGCGGTGGAAGGTTTCCCGCAGGATGGGCCACTGGTCGGAGTTGGTCGGATGGGGGTTGTTCTCCGCCTCCGCGATCGCCGCCAGCAGCAGATCGCGTGCGTCGTCGAACAGTCGATCGAGTCGCCGCTGCTCGTCGTCGGATATCTCTGTCCGAGAGAAGCCCTCCGCGATGCGGCGAGCGCGTTCGGCATCGGCCGGGTCAGGTAGCTGGCCGAGGTAGTAAACGCCCTTGTGGAACACGACCGGATACCGGACACCAGCACCGGGCTCCGGGCCGATGTCATGCGGAGCACCGAACGAATGGTGGATCCGCATCGACAGGGACAACCGCGAAGCGATGACGCGCGGAACCACATGCGCAACGTCGAAATCGCCGGTCTGGTCGCGCGCGATCTTGTTGAGCCATTGCCGGTGCAGATCCTCCCGTCGCTGCTCGGACATGACCTCCGGATACGGAAGCAACCTGCTGAACTCCGACTCGCCACCCCGGCGAAGGTCAGCGGCCAACTCGCGGGCCACCCACGCGCGGAGTCCAGAAGCGCTGGGCTCGACCCCCGCAGCCTTCAACTTCTCCTCGAAGCGACGCACCACAGCGCGGTAGAAGTCGTCCGGCTTCGGAAGGTCAGCCAAGAGATCGACCCCGAGCACGTCGCGCGTCCACTGCACGAACTCCGCCGCGACATCGCGGACTCCACCCGCCTCACCACGGGTTCCCACGGCCGACAACTGCGCGATCGCCGAAGCCACGGTCCGCTTCCAGTCCTGCGGGACACCCCCGGCCCCACCGACCGCCGGTGCCCCACTCGACCCCGGGTCCGGCCCGATTGGTGCGGGGTTCTCCGGCAGGGTCCCGAAACCACGCGCCGAGACCCGCTGGTCCCACGCTGCCAGCAGCCGCACGGCTTCGCCCGGGTCGGCATCCGCCAGCCAAGGGGTGCCAGCCACCGATGCCGGCATAGGAATCTCCGCCCACGGACTCCCGGAGTCGACCGGGCCGGTACCCGCCGGCGGCTCCCCGTCCTCGGACGTCGGTGAATCGACCCCTGCCGGCACGTCCGACTCGACCTCTTCGGGTTCAGCCAGCCGATCGACGTCGGACACCGGTGCCGGCGAATCGACCAACGCCAGCGGATCCCAATAGCCGACCGGGCCGGACTCCGCCCGCCAATCGACGAAAGACACCCCGTCCAGCGGCTCCCAGGGGTTGTTCAGGTCGGCATCCGCCAGCCAATCGGTGCCGGACTCCGATGCCGGCGAATCCACCTCCGCCAGCGGATCCGCAGGGTCGACCGGCTCGGCGCCCCTCGGCGTCCCCTCGTCCATGTCGGATGTCGGTGATTCCCCTCCTGACAACAGGTCGGACTCGACCGGTTCGACATCCCACGGCGGCGCCCAGTCCATGGGGAGCTCCGCCGGTGTGTTCAGATTCAGCCCGCTCAGATCCGGGTCCGGTTCATGGAACCCCTGCTCGACAAACGCCGGGCCGATACCAGGCGCATCGTCCATCACCCCCGGGTCAAACGGCTGCCAGGGGGAGCCGGCCGGCTCGGGGGAGCTGGTGTCCGCCTGCATCGCCTGGGACGGGCCGCGCGGCGGGGTGGTGGAGGCGAGCAGGACGGCGCTGGGGTCGATGCTGGTCGTGGTGATCGGCTGCGGGTGTGCGGTGGTGCGGTCGGGAAGAAGGTCGGCGATCGTGGTGGGTCGCCCGGTGCTGTCGAACGCGGCGAGTCGGGTGCTCGATGCGAACAGGTGTCGTAGCCACGGGTCACGTTCCGGGTTGGTCGGTTCGGGTCGGTCCTCGGCGCCGGGCACCAGGCCGTCGCGCACCTTGATGGTCGGTGGTCCGGATGGTTGTGGCTGGCTGTGGAGGGCGAACACGTGTTGTGGTTCGTTGGGTGGTGCGATCCTGACCACGACCATCGAGCCCGGTGCCGCTCGCAGGGCGGCGAGTACGTCCTCCGATCGGACTCCGCCGGGGTGGGCGACGCTCTCGTCTGTCGCGCCGAGGATGTCCAGGAGTTGCGGCCAGGTCCGCGTGGGTGCGGGTCGGCCGTCGGGTCCGATGATTCGGTCGTCGAGTACCGCCCGTTTGCCCGGCCTTCCGTAGGCGGTGGTGTAGGCGTCGAGGGTGGCCTGCACGCACCACCACCACGGGTCGTGGCTGTTGTCGGAGCCCACCGGCGTCTGGTCGACCCAGTCGGCGACCCGCCGCGCGGCCTCGGCCGCCGAGACGGGCTGCCCCGTCGCCGCGACGGGCTGCCCGGTTGCCGCGACCGCCGGCTCCGGTGCCGTGATGGCCGGCTCGCGGCGTCCGCCCGGGTCCCCACCGACCGGCTCGTCCAGCGAGGACACGTTGCTGAACGAATCCCTGCCGCCGAAATCGCGCGTGACCGGGTCGCCGCTGATCAACCCGTCCCGCGAGGAGGCGTCCCTGAACGGATCCGTGTCCCTGAATTCGCGCCTGGCCGCTGCACCATGGTCCGACTCGTCGAGGGACGAGACGCCACTGACCGAATCCCCGTCGATGACGTCGCGTTTGACCGGGTCGCGGCTGATCGGCTCGTCCAGCGAGGAGAGGTCGCTGACCGTCATGGCGTCGTCGCGGCTGGTCAGCTCGTCCTGCGAGGAGAGGTCACTGACCGTCGTGGTGTCGTTGAAGCTGCTGTCGCGGCTGAAGATGTCGTCGCTGGGGACGGAGAGTTCACTGACCGACGTCTGGTCGCTGGCGTCGTGGTGGTTCGGCGTGCCGTCGGTGCGGGGGGCCGCGCCGGCCGACACCGTACTGCGGCCCCCGGCCGCATCCGGCGCACCCGGCGTGCTGGGCGTGGCCGGCACCCCGGACGTGCCCGGCACGCTGGGTATACCCGTCGTGCCGGGGGTGGCAGTGGCCTGGGCGAGTACCTGGTGGTATCCGTTGACCCAGTCCTGTCGGAAGGATTTGGCGACAGCGTCGTCCGGATCGACGACGCCGTACTCCTTGGTCAGGGCGGTGAACTGGGCTTCTGCCAGGCTGGCCGCTGCTGCGGTGTGCTGCTCGGGGGTCACCGGCACCGTCGGCACGTCGGTACGCCGGTTTGCCGGGGTGTCCGTGCCGGCCGGGGTGGCCTCCGGTGCGGTGGTGTCGGAGATGACCGCGGCCGTGAAGCGGGCGGGCAGGTCGGTGACCACCTGTCGGACCACGTCCGCCACGGCGTTGACCTGCGCGGCGCCCGGACTGGCCACCGCAGCCGACGGCACGGTGGGCGGCATGGTGAGTGGTGCGGTGGGTAGTGGGATGGTGCCGAGGATCGCGTCGAGACTCCGGTCCACGTGGGCCCGTACGTCACGCGCGACCGCGGCACGCACGGCGTCCGACGGCACCGCCGCCGCCCCGGCGGTCCCCGGCACGCCCGCGCCGCCCGGCAGCCCAGGGGCCCCCGGCGTGCCAGCCGCCCCCGGCACGCCCGCGGTCCCCGGCACCTGAACGGCCCCTGGCAGGACCAGTCCGCCTTGCAGGGTGACGGGCGTCGGTGTGCCGGTGGTGAGGTACTGGTCGATGTGGTGCTGGGCGGCCAGGTGCACGGCCGAACGCAACGCCTGCCGGTCGAACTCCGCCGGCAGCGCGGCGACGACCAGCTCCGGGCGTACCGCCGCCGGGATCTGCCCGCCGGTCGGGATCTGCCCCGCGAGGGCTTCGGTGACACGGGCGACGGCCTGGTCCCGGACACCGAACAGGTACCGCTCGGTGAGCGCGGTGGCGGGTAGGCCGATCTGGGACAGGAAGGCGGGAACGGTCGGGTCGTTCTGCCGGGCGTCGGCCCACTCGGTGAAGACCTGCTCGACCGGCACGGGAAGCCCGGCCAGGAACTGCCGCGCCTGCCCGGTCCCGGCGAGCAGCCCACCGTAGTGGTCCACCAGTTCCCGCTGGAATTGTTGCCACTGCTCGACCACCGGCGCGCCAGCGGTGGTGACCCACTCCGGCACCGGCACCACCGGCACCGCCAGCGCGGCCGGCACGGGCAGGTTCGGCACGGACCACGACGGCACCGGCAGGTCCGGCACCGACCACGACGGCGCGGACAGGTCCGGTGCCGACCACGCCGGTACCGACGGCACCGGTTCAGGCACCGCTGGTGCCGGTGCCGACAGCGACGGTGCCGACACCAGCGGGACGGGCACCGGGGCCGGCCCGCCGGAACCCGCACCCGCCGGATCGTCGACCTCCGGCTGATAGGCGGACGGGTCCGGAGTGACCGGGATGGGCGGCGGCACCGGCGCGACCGGCTTGCCGTCCGCGGTGAAGCCGGTGCCACCGGGCATAGTCCACCGGGGCCGGGTCGGGTTGAACCCCAAACCGACAGCCACGCGACGCGCGGCGGCCCCGGCCGCGGACGCGCCCAGCTCACCCGACCCCGACAACGCCCCGGAAATCGCGGCCATAGCGAGACCACTGGGGTCGTAGGTCCCGTCGACCATGTAGCTGGCGGCGATATCGCCGACCACCTCCAGGCCGACCTCCGACACCGGCACCATCCACAGACGGGTCAACAGGTCACGCGTGGCATCCGACACCCCGAACTTCGCCAGACCACCACCCACGACCCCGGCGAACCGGCCCATCGCCGGCCCGGCCGCCGTGGTGACACCCGCCACCGCCAACCCGTACAACGCCTGCTTGCCGACCTGCGCCCAGTCGACCCCCGGCATCAGACCATCAGCCACCATGGTGATCTGCGCCAACAACGACGACCCCGGCATGAACAACATCTGGATCGCCGTGCTGCTCGCCGCCGCCCGCACCATCGACGACCTCAGGATCGTCTGGATGATGGTCCGGGTCTTCACGATGTGCGCCGCCGCCTCCACCGGCAGGAAGAACGCCATCGCGAACGCGACCGCCAGCTCCGTCATCATGAAGATGAACATGACCAGCGCCTGACGATCCGTCAGCTCCATCTGGTTGAGGAAGCCCCGCATCGCCTGGGCCACGCCGACCTTCACGTCGGCGACCCCGTCCAACAACTCCACGAACGGAGCCGTCTGCGCCACGAACCGGTCGAAGACCTCGCCCTCGCCCGCCGCCCCAACCACCTTGATCACCTGGGCCAGCTCCGGAACCAACACGGTCCGTAACCGCTCCGCCAACACCTCCAACGCGTTCAGGTCATACGCCAACACCGGCAACTTCGACCGGTGCAACCGCATCCCGGTGAACGCCTCCAACGCCCGCTTCGACGACTCACTGAGCCCCACGGAAGGAACGGCGACCTCACCCATCGCAACGCCCCCTCCCGCCCCCGATCAGGGGCACTCAGTGCACATCACTCAGCGGCGCCGACCAGCGCCCCAGCCCTCGGCCATCTCGTCCCCGCGGATCAACCCCGCGCGCCACCGCTCATGTCCGGCACCAGCTCCGCGCCGGTGCCCTCGGTGTTCTCCCCGACACGGCGGTAGAGGTCCACCTTCTCGTCCTGGAATCCGGCCGCCTCGGCCAACTTGGCGTACGCCATGAGCACGATGCCCGCGAGCAATTTCTGCACGGCCGCGCGGGCCTGCAGGCTCAGTTCGTCGTCCCCGGGGACGCCGTCCGCCCACCGGCACTCGGCGATCTCGCGCAGCGGGTCCACCGTGTTGATCAGGTGCTCCTTGAACTGGCCCAGCAGCGGCACCCGCTGGGCCAGGGCATCCCCGTTGAACTCGATCCGTGACGAACTCATGACGCCGGCCCGGGTCGCCGGTCGGCACCGCCGGAAACCATGCTGGCGATGCCCTCGACAAGCTCCTCGATGGTCCCGGCCGACTGTGCGGCGTCGTCGAGGCCGGTGAGGTGACGCGTCAGCTCGGCGGTGCCGGCCATCGTCTTGCGCTGGGCCTTCTCGCGGGCGGTACGTGCCGTCGTCACGATCAGGTCGGCCAGCTCGGCTGGCGCGAGTCGCCGGTAGGCGTCCCCGTTGAAAGTGATCCGGGTCAGCTCGCCGTGGCCACCCACGGTCACCGACAGCAGCTTCTTCTTGTCCTCCACGGTGGTCTGCGCCCGGGCCACGCGCCGGCGTACCCGGTCGGCCGCCTCGTCGACGTCCTTCAGGGCCGCCCGCATCTCGGCCAACAGTTCCTCGTCGCCCAACAAGCTCATCCCGACTACCTCCTCTTCTATCCCACGGCTGATCTGCGGCACCGGGTTCACATCGGTGCAACAGTGTTCAACGGCCCCGGTACCGGCGGCGTTCGTCCTGGCTGCCGGGGCGCTCGTCGACCGGCATGCCGAACTCGTCCTCTTCGACCCGGGCGTCACGACCGCGCCGGCCGATCACCGCGGGCGCACAGTCGGGGTCGGTACCCCAGACCTTCTCGTCCTCCTTCAGCCAGGTGCTGCGCTGGCGATCACGGTCCTGCCCTTGGTGGGGCGCGCCACCCATGCCCGGCATCATCGGGGGCATGAACGGCATCCCACCGCCCGGCATACCGCCCGCGCCGGGTTGCGGGAGACCAGGGCCGGCACCCGGACCTGAATTCAGGTTGGTCCCGACCGGGCCTCCGACGGGCACTCCCAGCTTGTCCGGGGTCAGCGCTCCGGGCGAGCCGGATACACCCGGCACCGCCGACAGACCCCCGGTGCCGACCTGCACCCCGGGAACCTGCGGGAAGCTGGCCGAACCGGGTCTCGTGACGTCGCCGAATGCCGGAGGGCTCGTGATGCTCCCGGTCATACCCGGCTTCGGCGACACGTTCTTGCCGTCGACCGTGGTCGGGAACGGATTCCGGTCCACCGGCGCCGACGGCCCGGTGTCGGGCCACGGCAACCTGCCCGTGTTCAGGCCCGGCGCTGATCCGGCCCCGCCGGTGTCGGGCCACGGCAACCTCCCCGTGTTCAGGCCCGGCACGGATCCACCCCCGCCGGAACTCCCCGACGGGTCGGGCGGCAGCCCGAGTTTCGCCCGCTCTTCCGGCGACAGTGGAATTTCGTCCAGCAGTCCACCGCGTTGCAGCGCGTCGAGCTGATCCGGACTGAGCTGACCGAGATTCGTCGCACCCCCCGGCGACAGACCGTTCTTCCGCAGGTAGTCAGCCTGCTCAGCCGTGAGCGGCACATCGTCCAGCAGCCCGGCCCCGTCCAGTTGCCGCAACTGGGACGGCGTCAGGTCACCCAACGACTGCGGCCCGTCCAGGCCGAGCTTCGCCCGCTGGTCGCTGGTGAGGGGGGTCTCGTCCAGCAGCCCGCCGCGCTCCAACGCCTCGAGCTGATCCGGACTGAGCTGACCGAGACTCGTCGCACCCCCCGGCGACAGACCGTTCTTCCGCAGGTAGTCAGCCTGCTCAGCCGTGAGCGGCACATCGTCCAGCAGCCCGGCCTTGTCCAGTTGCTCCAACTGGGACGGCGTCAGGTCACCCAACGACTGCGGCCCGGACGGCTTGCGGGAGATCCCGAAGTTGTTGGTCGGCAGGGAACTGCCCCCACCACCGCCGGTGAACGGATTCTCCGCGCCACCGCCGCCGAACGGATTGCCCGCGCCACCGCCGCCAACCACAGCATCCAAGCCGCCATTGGCGAACGGATTGCCCGCGCCACCGCCCTCGGACGGCATGCCGGACTTGACCTTCAGGTCGGCGGGTAGGCCGCCGCCGGCGCCACCACCAAACGGATTCTCCGCGCCACCACCAGCAAAGGAAGCACCCAAACCATTGGCGAACGGATTACCCGCACCACCACCAAACGCATCGACCGAATTGGGGATCAGACTGGCGGGAAGGTCACCGCCGGCTCCACCACCGAACGGATTCTCCCCGCCACCACCAGCAAAGGAAGCACCCAAACCATTGGCGAACGGATTACCCGCACCACCGCCCTCGGACGGCATGCCGGACTTGACCTTCAGGTCGGCGGGAAGGCCGCCGCCGGCGCCACCACCAAACGGATTCTCCCCGCCACCACCAGCAAAGGAAGCACCCAAACCATTGGCGAACGGATTACCCGCACCACCACCGGCGCCCGAGTTGGGCATCAGGCTGGTGGGGAAGAAAGCACCGCCACCGGTGCCGTTGGCGAACGGATTACCCAAGCCACCGCCGTTGGGGAACGGGTTGCCGAAGTTCGCTCCCACGTTCGCGAACGGGTTACCCATGTTCGCGAACGGGTTACCCATGTTCGCGAACGGGTTACCCATGTTCGCGAACGGGTTACCCATGTTCGCGAACGGGTCGCCCCAGTTGGCGAAGGGGTTGTTGGGGAATGCGCCGTTGGGCATCCCCACGTCGTTGGGCATCGGGTTCGGTGGCACCGGCTTCGGGTCGGTGATGCTCATCGGGTTGCGCGCTTCGGCGAACACCGACACCAAATTCTTCGCCGCGAGCACCGCCGGTTCGAAGGTCTTGAGGGCGTGCTCGGCCCACATCTGGCGCAGATGCTGGTCCAGCTTGTTCCACTCGGGGATGCTGAAGGCGTCGAACGAGTGGTATTTCACCCACGCCGGCGGTGTCCAAGTGACCACACCTGCGTCCGATCCTCCGTACCTGGTTCCGTCGCGGTATTCGTGTGCTTCTTCGTCCCCGGTATCGGCGTACTGCTGACCCAGGTCCCAGGCGTTCGACTGGCCATCGTGCAGGTCGCCGTACTCGAGAGTGCTCTCATTGAACATGGTGGCGATGACCCGGTACGGGTGCTGCCAGATGCCGGCCGGGTGGATCGAGGACCACTTCTCGAAGGTGTCGGCCACCGCCGTGATGAAGTCCCTCATGGCCTGCTCGACCTGGGCCAGTGTGGTGTCCCACTGCTTGGCCTGGGGCATGATGTCGGCGAGGTACTTGTTCGCCTCCTGCACCCGGTGCCGCCAGGCCGATTCGGCGGAGCCCTTGAAGTCGGGGCTCTTGGCGTTCACCGACTTGACCTGATCGGTCAGCTCGCTCGAGATCCCCAGCGCGTGGGTGGTCAGGTTGCCCAGGATCTCGCGGACCGACCCGATCGAGTCCGGGTCGAACGCCTTGTTCGGCCCGGCCACCTTGGGCAGGTCGGCGATCATCCGCTCCCACGCGTTGCCGAGCGAGACGACCGGGTTACCGTCGGCGTTGGTCGAGTTCCCCGGGTCGGTGGAGTTGCCCTTCTGCCCCTGGGTGTCGTCCCTGCTGGTCACGCCCACCCACACCGTCACCCGGGTGATGTGCTTGGTCGACCCCTTCTGCTTCCACCGGTAGAAGGTGACCGCGTCCTTGTTGTACTCCGGCATCCAACCGCCGGTGTGTTTGAGCGTGCTCGTTTGGGTGATCAACCAGTAACCGGGGCCCTTGATGGACCGCGGTCGAAAGCTGTCGTTGATGGAAGCCTTGTCCCCGCCCTCTCCACCGCCGAGCACCAGCCCCAGAATGCTCGCCAGGGCATCCTCGAACGTCGCGGTGTTCGTCATGACTAACCCCCGGTTTTGGGCATGAAGTACTCGAACTGCTCGGCGCTCAGCGTGCTCGCCTGCTCGGTGGCGTCGGAGTCGGCCAGCAGGAACTTGATGCCGTGCTCCAGGTTGTTGATCTCGCTTCGCGCGCCCTTGAAGCGCCCGGCCACGCCCACCCGGACGACGTCGATCTCCGCCGTCAGCTCCTCCGCCTCGGTGAAGCCCTTCCCGCCGAGGCGCAGCTTGAACGGCTTCGTGATGTCGACCGTCGAATCCGGCAGGGAGCCGTACGGGTAGACCTTGCCGTACATCAGATCGATCTCGTCGACCTGCTTGGTGTAGATGCCGTGCAGCTTCCGCAGGTAGCTCTCGTTGATGACGATGTTCTTCATCGTGTGTTCCTCTCGAATGGAGACGGGTCAGCGGGACTCGGCTGTCCTCAACCGACGGAAGCCGAAGTCCGGGCGAGTGGGTGGACAGCGGTGGGCCAGACGCACTGGTCCACCCGGCGGTGCGGTGGGACCAGTGCGTCTGACCCGGTATCGGCTCGGCAGGACTGCCGTCCCGACCTCGTACGAGGTCCAGGACACCGGCGCCGGCGTTCTCCTAACTGAAGATCGCCGCGCCCCGGTTGTCGCCGAGCTGGTAGTTCGAGTTGATCTCCTGAAGGCGCTGCTGCCCCATGGCCAGGGCCGCCCGCATCTCCTGCTGACCCTGGTTCCAGAGCTGCTGAGCGGCCTTGTATGCCTCGGGCGCCTGGCCGTTGTTGGCTGCGGCGAACCGCGTCACGTGGGCCTGGAGGTTCTCCAGCGATGCGTCGAGCTCGCGGGTCTCCCTGGCCATGGTGTCGGAGACCGCCTGAACCGCAGCGGGATTGATGTTGTAGTTGGCCATCCTCGGCCTCCTTAACGTTCGTCGGTCCGGGCTTTGTCGGCCCGGGTTTCGCCAGTGGGACGCTCGGCGGTCAGGCTGCGGCCCAGCCGCCGGACCGCATGGCGTTGTCGTCTTCGGTCGTGGTGGTCAGTTGCGAGTACTGCTGCATGTTCTGGTTGAGCATGTTCAGGCCCTGCTGGACCTTCTGGAAACCGTTCAGCCACTGGTTGACGGCCTGCTGGAACCTCGGCGCGGCCGAGTCGCTCGACCACGCGCTGGCCAGCGCCTGGCTTGCGGCCACGACGTTCGAGTGGCTGTTCCTGGCCTCGCTCTGGGCCTGAGCGAACGCCATGACCATGCCGGAGATAGTCGCTTGATCAGCGACGATTCCGTTGTTGGGGATTGGCATGACTCTCCTTGTTCGTCATCCGACGCTGTCGTCGGAAGGTGTGTGTTGTGGCGCGTCCACCGCGTCCGCCCGGTGGACCGGGCCGCGACGGCGGGACGTTCGGGTACCTCGCCGGCCTCACCTCCCTTCCGGCCGGACCAGTGCCGGCCCGGGGGGCAGCATGGCGACCAGTGGGGTGGGCATGACCACCGCCTGGTTGAGGGAGTAGCCCAGGGTGGTGACGTCGCCGCCCAGGATCGGGTAGGCGATCCCCCGCTCGTTGACCAGCAGGCCCTGCTGCCGCCACCGGTCGGTCTCAGCGGTGGCCGGGGGCATCAGCAGCGCTCCCCCGCCCGACGGCACCCGCACCGTCACGGCGGTCTTCCCGCCGCTGCCGCCGGCCGGCATGCCGGTTCCGCTGGTCAGGACGACCGTGGGTTTCTCGTCGGCCTGGCCCGCGTACTCCACGCAGACCACGGCGTCCTCGGGCATGGACGGTGGGACTGGTGGGGTGGCCGGCAGCGTGGTCAGCGGGCGCACCGGGCTGCGCTGGCCGGCGGCGGCCAGATCGGCCGGGGTGATGGCGGTCTCCCTGGCTCCGCCCGGCGTGGCCCGCTGCAACCGGTACTCGGTTTCGGTGAGCGGGGCCAGCCCGTCGGTGGTCATCAGGTAGTGGTTGACCGTGCCGTTGCCCAGGTCCACGCCGAACATCTGGCCGATCGACGTCGGCCGGCCGGCCACCTTCGGCCCGGCGCCGCCGGCCCGGGCCACCTTCGGCGGGCCGACCGTGCCGCCCAGCGGGATCGACTCCAGCCAGGCGGTCGCCACCGGTACCGGAGCGAGCAGCCCCAACCCCAGCACGTCGGCCATCCACGGCTGGGGAAGGAGCAGCCGCCGCCCGCCCCACAGCAGGTAGGTCTTACCGCCCGCGGTGACCGGCAGCGCATGCCCGTCGCCGAGCGGATCGGGGGCCGCCAGCACGTCGACGTCGAGCACGATCCGGCCGGTGTCCCGGCTACATGCGCGCCACACGCCCTGGTTGACCCGGTTGGCCGCCGGCAGCACCTGCGGCCCGGTCGGGGTACCCACCGGCGGGCCCTGGGGCACCTTGGCGAGTTTGGACGAGGACACGGTGACCGGGGTGAGTCGACCGCCGGCCAGCAGGGTGGCCGTCGCCACGTCGTTGACCAGGCGCAGTTGGCCGTCGACCAGCACGTACCGCGCGCCGGTCGAGGAGTCCACCACCAGCATCCGCGGCTGCTGCCAACTGGTCGAGCCCGATCCCGGCATCAGCGCCCAGATCGCGACCCCGGCCAGCACCAGGATCCCGAGCACGAGACCGGCGAGCGTGCCGGTGCGGTCCCGGCGGGTCGGAGACTCGGCGGTCTCCGGCTCGGCCCGCACCAGCGCACCGGTCACCCGGGTCATCATGTACCGCTGGGCGTCCACCTGGTCACGACGCGACGACATGTCAACCCACCCGCGCCCGGATCACGTCGATCAGGCCGGTGATGACCACGACGGTCGGCCCGAGGGCGGCCACCATCGCGGTGTGCGCCAGGTCGCCCATCCGGCCCCAGATCGGGTTGAACCGCCGGCCGACCGGGATCCGCGCGGCCACCCCGCACGCCACCGCCAGGAGCAGGCAGCAGCCGATGGCCAGCTGGGCGGCGAGCGGACTCCGGTCCGTGGGCGCGGTCAGGCACCACGCCGCCATGGCGACCAGCGCCGGACCGGCCAGTGCCACCCGGTGCCAGATGCTCGTCATCGGGCGGGTGACCAGGATCTGGGCGACGGCGGTCAGCCAGGCGGCCAGTGGTGCGGCCCAGCCGGGTGCCATCGCCAGCCACACCATCGCGGCTCCGGAGACCAGTCCGAGCGCCGCGTACAGGGCGGTCATGAACTGGTCGGCGGCGGCGGCCCGGGTGAGCACCCCGGCGGCCGGTTCCGGGTCGATGTCCTTCTGCAGGTCCGCCGGTTCGACGGGCATCTCCGGCAGGGCGAACCCGGCGAGCTTGAAGGCGGCCGACGGTACCGCCGGGCGCAGCGCCGTGGTGACGACGACCGTGATCGCGGCGATCGTGGTCCAGTCCAGCGTGGCCCTGGTGTGCAGTGCGAACGCGGCGACGACCAGCAGCCATGCCGCCAGCAGGCCGACGGTGACCTGCCGCCAGCCGGTGCGCGGGAAGACGAACGCGGCCACCAGCAACGCGGCGACGGTGCCGGCGGTGGCACCCACGAGGATCAACCGGGGTACGGCGGCACCGGCGACCGCCTCCAGCGTGGCGACCACCGTACCGACCACACAGGCGGCCCCCAGGACTCCGGCCGTGGCCCGGTCAGCCAGCTTGCGTACCACCGCGAAGCCCGCGACGAAGCACATCCCCGCCATCGCGGCGAGCAGCGCCGGGTTCCGGGACTCGGCCGGCCACAACCGCGCGGCGGCCAGCCAGGCGGTCAGCCAGGCGGCCAACAGCAGCAGGGCGGTGACCCGCGTGGTCTGCGGACGCCACAGCCCGGACCGCTTGCGGATGCCGGCCGAGACGCCGTCGACCAGGTCGTCGTAGGCCAGCGGCGGGATCTGGTCGGTACGCGGGCGTACGTGCACGACCTCGCCGTCGAGCAGGTCGAGATCACCGACGGTGCGCGACTCGTCGAAGGCCGGTCCACCCAGCCGCTGCACGATCCAGCCGCTGTGCTCCAGCCCACGGTCGGCGAGGTCGGGTCCCAGCGCGCTCAACAGGGCCGGCATCATGTCGGCCAACGGGATGTGGGTGGGCAGACTCACGTCGACCTGGCTGGTCGGTCCGACGACCAGCAGTCGGCAGAGTTCCCCGCGCTCGGCGCTCATATCCCGAACACGTGTGCACGGTCACGGGAGTTCACAAGTTTTTCGTCCGCACCGATTGCTACCTGCGGCGGGCAGCAGCCGGGCCGGGACCGTGCGCTCGCCGAGGAACCAGTACTCCCGGCCGGCGGCCTGCGGTCCGGCTCCGTCAGCGTCGCCGGAGTGGGCACCGGAACCGAACCAGGTGGCCGGTGTCGCGGTGCGGTCCAGCAGCGCCTCCGCCTCGGGTGGCAGCACGACCGTGTCGAGGGTCTGGTCCTGGTTGCGTCGCCGGTCGGTGACCGACGTGACCGGGCCGAGGTCGGTGGAGAGGTGCCCGAACGCGAGCAGCAGCGCGGTCCACGCGGTGTCCGGCTCGGGCAGCCCGCGTACCAACGGGGCGACCGCGGTGAGGCACAGGTCCCCGGAGCGTGACAGGTGCTGCCAGCGCAGCAGGTCCACGCAGGCGACCAGGGTCGGCAGCGGGTCCGGGTCGGGGCAGGCGACCGGCGGCTGGCCGTCGACCGGCGGCAGCCAGCTCAGCTCGCTGTGCCCGCGTACCGCCGGGGCCGGCTTGACCAGGTCGGCCGCGCCGATGCCCAGCCGGGCCAGCAGCCAGTGGTGCACCCGCCCGGTACGCATCGCGGTGACCGCCCAGGTCCAGGAGGCCGGCTCCCCCCGCCACCCCGACGCCCCCGCGACCGGCGGCTGGGACCCGGCCCCGGAATCCGACGGGGGCGGCGGGTCCGAGCCGGCCGGCACGTCCGACCCGGCCGGCTGGGGGGTGTCGGCGGCGTACAGGTCGCGCGGGTCGCGCAGGTAGTTGTACCGCGCGCCCTCCAGCCACAACGCCAGCGCGGGATGCCCCGCCGGGGCCAGGATGACGTCGTTGAGGACGATCTCGTCGGTGAGCGCGTGCAGCGTGAACCCGTACGTCGACGCGGCGACCCGGTCGAACAGCTCCGGCAACCGGGCCGGCCCGTCGGCCTCCGGCTGCCCGTGCCACCGGCCACGGAACAACCGGTACCCACCGCCCGGTGCGCCCTCGACACCCTGGCTCGCCGGGCTGTCGGCCTGCTCGTCCGGCGGGAGCGCGGCGTCGGGAAGGAAGTGCAGGTCACCGTCGGCGTACAGGCCGCCGAACCGGTGCACCACCTCGACCCGCAGGTGGTCGCTGGCCGCCGCGAAGCCCTGCGGCAGCCCTCGGCTCAGCTCCAGGGCGTACGGGCTGTGCAGGGTCATCGGCGCGTTCGCATGGAACAGTTCGGCCACGCTCACCAGGTGGATGCCGTGGGTGTTCGCCCAGTTCAGCAGGGCGCGTACCGGGGCCAGCGGATCGGGTCGGCCGGCCGGGGCGGGCCCGGTGGCGCGGGCCGCGTCGAAGCGGGCCCGTGGGATGTCCGTCCACAGCACGAAGTCGACCTGGCCGGCGTAGCTGTCGGCCGCCGCGCCGTAGTTGGCCCAGAAGCCGTTCGACTCGGGCAGCGGCCGGCCGAGCCAGATGCCGTGCACCACGTACGGGATGGTGGTGGTGTCGGGAAGCGGCGGCGTGTGCTCCGGTTGGCCCCAGAGCCGGGCGGTCCCGTCGCGCCGGAACGTGCTGACCCGGCCGGCGTCGGCGGCGAGGGCCGCAGGCTCCAGATCGGCGGCGCTCGGGGCCGGACGCGTCATGCTCACCCGCCGCAACAGCGGCGCGACCAGGTGCGGGGCGAGCCGGCGTACGTCGGTGCCGGCGAGGAACTCCGGTGCCCGCGACAGCCGGCGGGAGCCGAAGATGTCGCCGCCGATCCAGCGGCGTGCCAGGTTCTCCTCGGCCGCCCAGGTGTACAGGGCGGGGTAGGTCATCCGGCGCAGCCAGTCCAGCAGCCCCGTGTCGCAGGGCCAGGCGGTCGGCGCGGCGGACGGTCCGGGCAGGCAGGCCAGGGCCCGCAGCCGCCGGGCCAGTTCCTCGGCCGCCGCGTACCCCGAAGCGGGCCGGGCCGGCTCGGCCGCCACAGCGGTACGGGCCGGCTCGGCGGGCCGGGCCGGTGGGGTGGGCGTACGGCGCGGGCGGGTGGCGGTGCGGGTCATCGGCCGGCCCCGGTGGGCACGGGCTCGGGTGCCAGTGCCGTCTGGATCAGCCGGCTGCCGCGCCGGGTGCACAGCAACGCCCGGCCCGGCGGCAGCGGACGCGGCCTGGTGTTACCCAGCAGCGGGCCCTCCGTCGGCGGGCAGGACAGCGCCACGTCCGGAGTGTTCAGTTCCTGGATGCGCCGCAGCAGCGGGTCCATCGACAGCCGCATCGCCCCGGCCGCGGCCCGCGCGACGACCACGTGCAGGCCGATGTCGCCGCCCTGCGGCAGCAACGGGGTCAGGTGGGCCAACGGGTTGTCCGGCCCGGCGAGCAGTTCGTAGTCGTCGACCAGGACGTACAGTTCGGGGCCGGACCACCAGTCGCGGGCGCGTAGCTGCTCCGGCGTGATGTCGGGGCCGGGAATCCGCGGCCGGAGGCCGGCCAGCGCCTCGGCGGCGGTGTCCCGGGTGCTGTCCGGCGAGACCGAGTAGCCGAGCCGGTACGCGGCCGGTACGTCGTCGAAGAGCTGCCGCCGGTAGTCGACGGCCATGATGCGCGCCTGGGCCGGGGTGTGGCTGGCGACGATCGCGTGGGCGATGAGGCGCAGCAGGTTCGTCTTGCCGCTCTCGGTGTCCCCCAGCACGGTCAGGTGCGGCATCGCCCGGAAGTCGTGCCACACCGGCGCGAGCTGGTCCTCGTCCACGCCGAGCGCGATGCGGGTGTCCTGCGGTGCCGGCAGCTCGGCCATCGGCAGCGAGGCCGGCAGGGTGCGTACCGCGGCGGCACGTTCCCCGGCCCAGTTGTCCGCCACCGCGGACACCAGGTGCTCGGTGGCCGCGACGAGCCCGTCGGCCGACTGGACGCCGTCGATACGCGGCAGCGCGCCGAGGAAGTGCAGCTTCGCGTCGGTCAGTCCGTGACCCGGCCGGCGGGGCACCTGGGCCGCCGCCCGCAGGTCGATCCCGGACTCCACCGGGTCGCCCAGGCGCAGTTCGAGGCGGGTCCCGACCTTGTCCCGCATCGACATGTGCAGCTCCGACCAGCGGCCCATGGTGATCATCACGTGGATCCCGTAGTTCAGGCCACGGGCCGCGATGTCCCGGGCCATCTCCTCGGCCGGCTCGAACTCCTGGCGCAGGGTGAACCACCCGTCCACGACCAGGAACACGTCGCCGAACCGGTCCTCGGGAATGCGACCGTCGGCCTGCGCCTGCCGGTAGGCGTCCCGGCCGTGGATGCCCAGATCAGCGCAGCGCCGTTCCCGCTCGACGAGGATCGAGCGGACCTCGGCCACCGTACGGCCCACCCGCTCCGGTTCGTGCCGGCCGGCGACCCCGCCGATGTGCGGCAGGCCGGTCAGCCCGGCCAGCGAACCGCCGCCGAAGTCGAGGCAGTAGAACTGCACCTGTCGCGGCGAGTGGGTCAGGGCCAGCCCGCACACCAGTGACCGCAGCAGCGTGCTCTTGCCGCTCTGCGGCCCGCCGGCCACGCCCACGTGCCCGCCGACCCCGCTCAGGTCCACCACCAGCAGGTCGCGCACCTGCTCGAACGGCTTGTCGATGAGACCGACCGGCACCTGCAGGTACCCCTGCCGGCCGGCGTCGATCGGACGCAGCCCGTGCTCGGGGTCGGGCAGCAGCGGCGGCAGCACGTCGTCCAGGGTCGGCGCGTCCTCCAGCGGCGACATCCACACCTGGTGCGCCGGCGGACCCTGGTCGACCAGCCGTTCCACCAGCGCGTGCAGCACGGTGGTGCCGGTGTCGGTCGACTCGTCCGGCGCCGGGTCCGAGGGCGGGCGCGGCGCGGGGACGGCGGGCGCGGCGGCCCCGGCCGTGAACGCGACCACCTGGCTGGCGATCACCTCGCGGTGCAGCCCGGTGCTGCGTACCCGGTGCGGGCCGGACACGTACGCGGCCCGGAACCGGGTGATGCTGGTGACACTGGAGCGCAGGTATCCGTTGCCCGGGTCGCCCGGCAGCTCGTACGCGTCGGGTACGCCGATGACGGCCCGCGACTCCATCGCGGAGAAGGTCCGCAGCCCGATGCGGTACGACAGGTGGCCCTCCAACTGGTGGATGCGCCCGTCCTCCAGGCGCTGCGAGGCCAGCAGCAGGTGCACCGCGAGCGAGCGGCCGAGCCGACCGATCATCACGAACAGCTGGATGAACTCGGGGTTGGCCGCGATCAGCTCGCTGAACTCGTCCACCACCACGAACAGGGTGGGCAGCGGGTCGAGTTCGGCGCCCTGGGCGCGGGCCTTCTCGTAGTCCCGGGCAGAGGTGAAGTTCCCGGCGCTGCGCAGCAGTTCCTGCCGGCGTACCAGTTCCCCCTGGAGGGTGGTCTGCATCCGGTCGACCAGCGCGGCCTCGTCGGCCAGGTTGGTGATGAGCGCGGAGACGTGCGGCAGCCGGTCCAGCCCGACGAAGGTGGCACCGCCCTTGAAGTCCACCAGCACGAAGTTGAGGGTCTCCGAGGAGTGCGTGGCCGCCAGGGCCAGGACCAGGGTGCGCAGCAGCTCGCTCTTGCCCGACCCGGTGGCGCCGATGAGCATGCCGTGCGGCCCCATCCCGCCCTCGGCGGACTCCTTGATGTCCAGCTCGATCGGGGAGCCGTCGGCGGCCACCCCGATGGGCACCCGCAGCCGGTCGGCGGGCGAGCGGGACTCCCACCGGGCGCGCGGGTCGAAGGTGTCCAGGTCGGGGATGTCCAGCAGGTCGGGCAGGTCGAGGACGGCGCTGAGCCCGCTGGCCGGCTGCTCGCCGGTGACCTTGGTGGCGTGCCGGGCCATGATCCGGGCCAGCGTCCGCAGCCGGGGCAGGTCCAGGTGGTCGGGTGCGGCGAGCCGGGTGCGCACCTCCCGGCCCACGTGGTCCTTCTCGATCATGTCCACGTCGGTGGCGGACACCTCCAGGTTGAGCACGTTGTCCCCGTCGGCGGTGCCACGGCCGTCGAAGTCGACGAGGACGGCGTTGCGGTACCCGGCGACGGTCAGCCGGGTACCCGGCGGGATGACGCCGCCGTCGCAGACCACCACGACGAACGGTTCCTCGCGGGAGGGCTGGGCGTCGTCGTCGTACCGGGAGCGGCCCGCGAACTCCGCGCCGAGCAGCCGCTCCACCTCTTCCAGGGTGGCGCCGAACAGGCGTACCGGCCCGGCCACGTCGACGTCGGTGGCGTGCTTGGCGTGCGGCAGCCACTTGGCCCACTCCCACTGCCCGGCCTGCTCGGCGCCGACGCAGAGGGCCAGCCGCAGCTCGTCCGGGGCGTGGAAGGTGGCCAACTGGGCGAGCATGGCGCGCACCATGCCCCGCGCCACGTCCCGGTCGCCACTGATCCGCACGTGCGCGAAGCCGGGCAGGCACAGCGCGACCGGCTGGTCGGGCACGGTCGTGTAGGCCTTGATGAACCGGCGCAACGCCTTGGCGCACACCGGTTCCAGGTCCTCCACCGGCTTGGTGTCCAGCGGGGTCATCCGCACCGCGAGCCGCTGGGCACCGGTGCCGACCCGGATCTCGCCGAAGTCCGGATGCGTCGGTCGGCGCTCCCACAGCCGGCTGGTCATCGCCAGCGACCACAGCGACTCCGGGTCGGGGTGCCGCCAGGCCAGCGCGTTCCGCTGTTCCGCCGCGTACTGGCGGACCTGCGCCCTGGTCTGGGACAGGTAGCGGAAGTAGTCGCGCCGGTCGCCGTTGATCTGCTGCTTGCGGTTGCCGCCGGTCATCGTCATCTGGAACACGGCCATGCCCAGCATGCCGCCACCCATCATGACCAGCATGACCATGCCCATCGGGCCCCTGAGCGAGTTGCTCATCATCATGAACATGAACCCGCCGGTCATCAGCAGGCTCGGCAGGATCATCCCGAGCGAGCGGAACCCGGCGGGCTGGACCTCCGGGACGACCGGGGGCTCCTGCAGGGTGATCTCGCCGTGCGGTAGCTCGGGTCCGTTGCGGCGGGCCGGCCGCCGGAAAGGTCTGGTGCTCACATCCACTACACGGCTGCGGGCCGGAAAGAGTTGACCGGTACCGGGATCGATACCGTCCGCACCGCGAAATTCAGGCGACGCCGTCGGCCGGGTGGGGCGGGCCGGGGCCGACGGCGATCAGAACGACCGTCTCCGCAGGGGAGTTCCCGCCGACCCCGGCCGACCGTACGACCGCAGCCGCTCCTGCGTCGCGTCCGCGCCGTCCATCGCCGGGAGCACCGGCATGTCCGGCAGCCCGTGCAGGTTGACGTCGACGGCGAAGGGCACCCCGGCCGTTCCCTCCTCCGGGTCACCCCCCGACGCCGGCCGGGTGAGCAGCAGCTTCAGGTCGTCGTGTGCACGGTCACCGGTCCAGTACACGTCCTTGGTCGCGATCGACCGCTGGAACTCGTTGCCGCACCGGACGATGGCCCCCGCCTCCACCGAGACGTTCGGCCGCCAGACGCCGTCCCCACGGTGGTGTTCGAACCGCAGCCGCCAGCGCCGCCCGCTCGCGGACGCCGACGTCCCGACCTCCAGTTCGAGGATCTTCTGGACGTCACCGGAGAACACCAGCCGCTGCGCGTAGTGGGACTGCTTGCCCACCACCGTGATCCGCCACGTACCGCTCATACTCACTGCCGGCATTTTTCGGGCACCTTCTCTCGTGACTACAGCAGCAGGTCAGGCCCCGACGGCTGCCCGCACGTCGGCGGCGTACAGCTGACGCATGTCGTCGACGGTCGGCGCGGCGGTGCGGCGCAGCCGGTTGGCCTGCTTGGTGATGGTGCGTTCCAGCAGCTGGCGGGCGTACCGGCCGTTGCCGAAGGTCTCGTCCCGGGTCAGGCTGTCGAAGTGCTCGGACAGCACCGGGAGGCAGTCGTTGCTGAAGTCGAAGCCGCTGTCGCGGGCCAGCGTCTGCACGATGGACACCAGTTCCGAGGCGGTGTACGACTCGAACGGGACCTGCCGGCTGAACCGGGAGGCCAGCCCCACGTTGTTGGCCAGGAACCGGCGCATGTCCCCGGTGTACCCGGCGGCGATCACCACGATGTCGTCCCGGTGGTCCTCCATCAGCTTCACCAGCGTGTCGATGGCTTCCCGACCGAAGTCGTTGCCCTGGCCGGCCAGCGCGTACGCCTCGTCGATGAAGAGCACCCCGCCGCGCGCCCGGTTGAACACGTCGGTGGTCTTGACGGCGGTGTGCCCGACGTACTCGCCGACCAGGTCGGCCCGGCTGACCTCGACGAGCTGCCCGGTGCGCAGCACACCCATCGCGTTGAGCAGTTGCCCGTACAGCCGGGCCACGCTGGTCTTGCCGGTGCCGGGCGCCCCGGCGAAGACCAGGTGCCGGGAGATCGTCGGAGCGGGCAGGCCGGCCCGGGTCCGGGCCTCGGTGGAGGCGATCAGGTCGATGACGTCGGTCACCTCGCGCTTGACCGCGTCCAGGCCGACCATCGCGTTCAGCTTGCCGAGCAGGTCCTGGACGGCCTGCGCCACGCCGGCCGCCGCCGACGGCGCGGCCGCCTGTTCGCCCAGGTCCTCCGGCAGCAGCCGGGCCAGTTCGAGGTCCGGGGCCTGCGGGTTGTTCGACAGCCGGTACGCCTGACGCCCCAGCATGTCCTCGAAGACCTGCCGCGCCACGCGGGCGTTGCCGAAGGTCTCGTTGCGGGGCATGTCGCTGAAGTGACGCACCAGGGCCTGCCGCGTCTCGTACTCCAGGGCGTAGTGGTGGGTGCGGCAGAGCCGCTCGACGATCTCGGCGAGTTCGTCGTCGGAGTAGCTGTCGAACTGGATGGTCCGGGCGAAGCGGGACTCCAGACCCGGGTTGGCGGCCAGGAAGGTACGCATGTTCGGGGTGTACCCGGCGACCACCACGACCACCTCGTCCCGGTGGTCCTCCATCAGCTTGACCAGCGTGTCGATGGCCTCCCGGCCGAAGTCGTGGCCGCCGCCCCCGCCGGTCGAGAGCGTGTACGCCTCGTCGATGAACAGCACCCCGCCCAGGGCTTCCTCGAACCGGGCCGTGGTCTTCACCGCGGTGCCGCCGACGTGCTCGGCGACCAGGTCGCTGCGGGACACCTCGACCAGCTGCCCGCTGGCGAGCACCCCGAGGGTGGCCAGGATCCGGGCGAAGATGCGGGCCACGGTGGTCTTGCCGGTGCCGGGCGGCCCGGCGAAGACCAGGTGCCGGGACATGGGCGGTACGTGCAGCCCGGCCTCGCGACGACGCTTGGCGATCTGGTTGAGCCCGACCAGGGTGGCCACCTCGTGCTTGAC
Organism: Micromonospora sagamiensis; assembly: GCF_014680085.1. Taxonomy (NCBI): domain Bacteria; kingdom Bacillati; phylum Actinomycetota; class Actinomycetes; order Micromonosporales; family Micromonosporaceae; genus Micromonospora; species Micromonospora sagamiensis. Next base: position 1,732,900 of record NZ_AP023438.1, read on the forward strand.
GCCGGCCAGGCCGACCAGCCCGTCCAGTTCGCGCAGCAGCGCGGCCACCGGCCCGTCCGCTTCCCCGCCGCCACCCGGCGCGCCGGCATCCGGACCGCCGGCACCGGGGCCGCCGCCGGCGGGTACCGCCGGAGCGGGTGACCCGACGTCGGACGGCGCGGGGCCCGACGGGCGGGCCCCGGTCGGTTTCCCGGGCGGGGTGACGTCCGACCCGGTGCCTCCGGTCGGGGCGGGAGCGGATGTCGAGGCGTCGGCCACCGGTGCGTCCGGCCGCCCGGCCCCGGGGGGCGGGAGGGAGATCGGGCGTCCGTTGTGGCCGGTGTCCACTCCGGACAGCTCGACCGCGGCGGTCGGGCTCGGCGCGTCCACGGCGACGCCGCCGTTGCCGCGCACCACCCCGCCGTGGAGCCGCACCGGCGCGTCGGTCTCCACCACGACACCCGGGCCCTGGTTGCCCACGATCTCGCAGTCCGTCGCGGTGAGGGTGCTGCCGGCGCCGGCCCGGATCCCCGGGCCGCGACTGCCGCTGATCCGGGTACGGGACAGAGTGGCCGCGCTGGGGCCGCCGGTCAGCACGCCCGCCCCGCCCGACTCCTCCACGGCCATCGAGGACAGTGTGGGCCGGGCGTTTCCGGCCACCTCCACGCCGACCCGGCAGCCGGTGATCCGGGAGTTGGACAGCACGGTGGTCGCGCTGTCGGCGAGCTTCGCCCCGGCGGTCCGCGCCCCGGTGACCTGGCCGTTGGAGAACCGGCCGGCTCCGCCGGTCGCGTGCAGGCCGTACCGGACGCCCTCGATGGTCAGGCCGTGCAGTTGCGGGTCGGCTTCCTGCTCGATCGCCACGCCGATGGGGACGTCGCGGACCCCGACCCCGTCCAGCCGCGCCTTCGACCGGCCGGTCAGGAACACGCCCGCGTCGGCGCAGTCCGCCACGGCACCGCCGGTGAGGTGCGGCGTCGCCGTGCCGTTGACCACCACCCCGGCCGCGCCGCAGTCGCGCACCTCGCAGTTGGTCAGCTTCGGCGCGGAGGCGTCCCGGCAGTCGAGGCCGTGACCCCGGGCCCGGGTGACGCGCGTGTCGGAGAGCGCGGGCGCCGCCTGCCCCATGGTCACCACGGCGTGCACGCGGGCGTCCCGGATCTCGCAGCGCTCCAGCACCGGGGTCGCCCGGTCGCTGACGAGCAGCCCGACCTCGCCGCCGGACACCGTGGTCCCGGTCAGGTGCGGCCGGGCGGCCTGCTGCGCGACGACGGCGTACTGGCCGACCTCGTCGATGTGGCAGTCCTCCAGGCGCGCGGCGCTGCTGCCCACGGCCAGCAGCGCCGCCTCCGCGACCCCGGTGAACGTGCAGTCCCGGAACACCGGGGCGCTCGACCCGGCCGTCATGATCGCGCACTTGGCGATGCCGTGTATCCGTACGCGGGTGTACTCGCCCGCGCCGGCCTCGTGGACCACGCCGGCCCCGCCGGAATTGCTGATCGCGCCGCTGCGCATCTCCACGGTGCCCCCGCGCACGTGGATCGCGGCCGCCGCCGTGGCGTCGACGGTGCACGCCTCCAGACGGACCCGACCGGCCGCCACCTGGAGCAACGGCATCCGCTCGTCGCCGCCACGGATGGCGATGTCCTGGATCAGGATCTCGCCCCCGGCGGCCAGGATGGCCCCGCCCGGGGGCACCTCGATGGTGACGGTGCCCGGTCCGTCCTCGGCGACCAGGACGACGTTCCGGCGGAACAGCGGCGCCTCGCGGTACACGCCGGGGCGCACCGCGACGGTGTCGCCGGGCGCCGCCGACTCCAGTGCCCGGGAGATGTCGGTGAGGCATCCGGTGTCCCTGGCCGACACCGACAGCACGCTGGTGGTCACGGGTTCGCTCCTTGCTGACTGTCGCTGCCGGGGGTGGTGCCGGCGTGGGGCGGGCCGGGCCGGGCCGGGCCGCCGGGGTCGGACCGGAGGAAGCCGGGGACCGTCTCCTCGTACATCACGCGCCGCCCGGTCCGGGTTCGAGCGCGAACGGGCGGTCGCCGGCCGCGAAGCCGAGCGGCCACGGCAGCGGCGCGGGCGCCGCGCGTCGCGGCTGGGCGGCGAGCGCGTCGCGAAGCTTGCCGGCCATCCGCTCGTCGAGTGCGCCGTCGCGGTGCCCGGAGACGACCTCCCGCAGCAGTACGTACGGCGCGCCGTCCGGCCCCTCGTCGACGCCGAGCACCGCGAAGCGGGAACCGGCGGCGAACATGGCCCGTCCGGCTCGGACACCAGGCCCGTCCGCGATACCCAGTTGGTCCAGCCGCCGCGCGGTGGCCGACCAGATCGCGTACCGGCCCGCGTCGCCCTCGGTGCCGCCATGGCACGACACCGTGGTGAACGCCGGTTCCACCACCTGGTCCCCGGCCCGGTACCGGCCGACGTCCAGTCCGGCGGGTACCGCGGCGAAGACAGGTCCCCCGACGGCCGGCAGTTGTTCCAGTCCGGCGCGGGCGCACCGGGCCAGCAACTGGACGTCCTCGTCGGGCGTGCTCCCACCGCGCAGCGCGCCGTTGACCCGCTCGCCCACCCCGTCGACCAGAGCCAGCACCGTGACCAGCCCGGCCATCACGTCGTGCGCGCCGACCGCACTGCGCAGCCCCGGGTGCAGCGACAGCGCCCGGGCCACCGTCCGGGAGTGGGCCTGGAACTTCCAGCCCAGCACGGTACGCAGCCGCTCCCGGTCCGCCTCGTCGGTGCGGGCCCGTACCCCGAACCACGCCGCGCCCCGGGGCGACGCCGACGGCGGACCGCCGCCCGCGCCGTTCGCCGGGGCATGGGTGCTCTCCGGGCCGGTCGTCGGAGCGTCCGTGGCTTCCGGCGTGGCCGCAGCCGGCACGGACGTCGTCAGGGTGGCCGCAGCCGGTGCGGACGCGGTCAGGGTGACCGCAGCCAGGGCGGACGTCGCCGGGGCGGCGGCATCCGGGGCGGCGGCATCCGGGGCGGCGACCAGCGGCCGGCAGGTGTCCAGCTCCAGCCGGGGCACGTCGAATTCCGTCAACGCCATGCGCTGGACGCTGAGGTCGGGCCGGGGCAGCTCGATCACCGGAAGCGCCAGGCTCTGCACCTCGAACGCCGCTCGCACCGGCGAAGGCAGCTCGGGCCCGGATGCCGGTGCCGCAGCGGGTGACGTGGCCTCTGCCAAGTCGGCAGGCGACGGGGCGGTCCCCGGATCGGGGGTCGCGGGCGACGGCACCGGGGACGGCGGCTGGTGGTTGCGGCCGGGCACCCGGCCGGTCGGGAGGGGACGGACGCGTACCGGCCCCAGCGGGGGCAGCACGTTGCCCGCCGGCTCCGGTTCGTCCCCGCCGCCCGGACGCCAGCACCAGAACAGCCCGCTCGCGCAGGCGCGCCCGAAGGTGAAGCGGATCCCGGAGTCCGAGGCGTAGACCGGTGCCCCCAGGTAGACCGCGAGCTGGTGCAGCACCGGCCCGGCATCGTCGGCCGGCTGCCGGGTGACCAGCAGCACCGGCCGGCCCCGCCAGCGGGGGCAGTGCCAGATCGCCTGGGCCAGGTCGGTCGCGGCCACCGGCCGGCCGTCCAGCCGGAAGCCGGACCGGCCGGCCTCGACCGCGACCGCGAACCAACCCGCCGGGGCGGGGGTGACCGATCCCGGTGCCTCCCACGGCCCCGGATCGAGCACCGGCACCCGCGCACCGGAGTCCGGCAGGATGCGCGCCACGGCGGCGCCCACCGCCTGCGACGCCTGTCGCAGGTACCGCACTCCGAGCCACTTCACGCCCACGCCTCCCACGTGCTGCCCGACCGGCACGGCCTTGGCTGGCGGAGAGAGTCGCCAGGATGACGGCAAGGGTCCCCGCTGCTGCGGGGCGAGCAGGTCGGTCACGTCAGCACCGGCCGGCGCGTACCACCGTCCGGTCCGGCCCCGGGCGCCAGCTCCGGGTTCGGCGGCGCTACGCCGTCGGGCGAGGTGGCGTCGGGGGACGTGGCGTCGGTCGGTGCCACCGGGTCGTCGTCGGCACCGGACGGCGACCAGACGACCGCCTCGGCGTCGGGTCGGCACAGGTGCGCCAGGGCGCGGTGCACGGAGATCTCGTCCAGGGGCTCGACCGGCTCGGCCCCGGTCAGGTGCGCGACCAACTGCGGATCCGGCGCCAGGCCGTAGTGTTCCAGGTAGTAACCGACCGCCTCGCTCCACAGCCAGGTCCCGTCGGTACGCAGGTGCATCGGCACCACGTCGCCCCGGTCCGGGGCCAGGATGTCGGGAATCGCGGCGCTGCTCCACGCGATGACCACCCCACCGCGCAGTGCGTCGAGCAGGTCGTCGCGTTCCGCCGGATCGGAGACCACCGGCCGGTTGGTGGCGAACCACGGGCCGCGCTCCGGGTCGACGCCGTCGAAGAGCCGGGCGGTGGCCACCGGCGCGGCCGGCCGCGCCGCCCACAGCAGGGAGCCGGACGAGCGGGCCAGGGTCTGGTAGAACGGCGCCTCCACCCCGGCCCAGCAGACCTCGACCTGGGCCTCCTCGTCCCCGGCCTCGACCATGACCTGTCGTAGCTGGGCGCTGGTGGCGGGCAGGGAGTCCGAGGTGTCGTCCACGCTGACCACGACCACCCGTACCGGGTCCTGCCAGGGACGGGCGGTGGACGGCATCCGCCACGCCCGCCACACCGCGCGTACCGTCGGGATCGCCGACGCCGCGGCCAGCAACGCCCGGTCGATCGGGTCGAGAAGGTCGACCGGGTCGGCGGTGCGGTCCTGCGGCAGCACCATCGAGGCCAGCTCTTCCTGGGTGGTCGGCAGGTCGGACAGGAACTGCCACGGTGCCGGCGGACGCTCCCCGCGCAGCTCCTCCAGCGCCAGACCGAGGTCGATGTCCCCGCCGCTGAGTGCCAGTTCCTCGCGCAGCGCCGCGATCTCGTCGGCGTCGAGTTGCAGCGGCTGGGAGACCGCCTCGAAGGCGACCGCCTGTACGACCTCCAGCCGCCGGCCGGCGGCCAGCGCGTCCCGCGCGTCGGTCAGCACCCGGTCCGGCAGCGAGCCGGCCAACCGCAGCAGCAACGCGTGCATCGACTCGTCACGTGCGTCGTCCCGTGTCACCTCCGGTGCCACGTCCAGGTCCGTGTCCACGTCCACGGTCACCACCCTCCTTCGCCGTGTCCAGGGTTCATCTGTGGCACGCCCCGCGCGCCAGCAGGGTTCACGCCGGCCACAGCCCGGATTCGCCTATTTGTGCCGCCACCACGACTCGGTGCTGGTCCGGTCGTCCTTGCGGAACTCCGTACAGACCTGGCGACCGTGCACGATCATCCCTGCGTACCAGGTGCGGGCCACGTAGTTGAACGGGCCCATGTCGAGTGGGCCGGCCTCCCGGGCGTTGGTGACGCAGAACTCGAACATGTCCCGGCAGAACTCCAGCACCGTCTCCCGACGGCCGCCGACGAGCCCGGCGTTGAGTAGCTGGATCCCCCGGTTGTCGGACAGGAACTGCAGCAGCTTGGCGCTGCCGCCGTGCTGGTACACCATCCACGGGATGCACAGCGGCGCCGGCTCGTCGCCGACGTACAGGCGGTCGTCCATCTCCGGGAACGGATCGCGCAGCATCTCCACGTCGGTGCCGTCGACGCACCACACCTGCTCGATCTCGGGGTGCTCGCGCAGGTACCGCCAGCTGCACAGCCAGCGGTGGAAGTACGGCGAGCCGCCTTCCCCGCCCGGTGTCACGCGCACGTGCGTGACCAGGTCGGTGTCCGGCTCGTCGTCGAAACAGTCGTGCAGCACCACCAACCGCTGCCCGTGCCGCTCGACGGAGCTGCGCAACTCGGCCAGGTCGGCGTAGTTCGGTGTCCAGGTGACGCCGCGCTGCGGGTCGGCCTGCGCGGTGAGGTACGTGGTCAGCACCACGTTCCGTGTCGCCGCCGCACCGACCGGGACGGTGCGGAACTCGCGGTACTCGGTCGAGGTGTAGCTGGCCTCCGACCGGGCCTTGAGATTGCGCACCAGGGTGAAGCGCTCGATGTCGGACACGCTGGAGCCGACCCTGGTCCGTTCGTCGCAACTGAAGATGAGGTCTCCGCTGCCGACCACGTCGGCGAACCGGAACGAGGTCAGGCCGGCGTTGTAGATCCGGTTGGAGAGGTCCAGGTGCTCGTACCCCCACCGGCCGTACCGGGTGTCGTACCCGCCCACCCGGTCCAGCACCCGCCGCTCCAGGTAGAGCATGCAGCCGCGCGGATGGGTGTACGCCCGGAGCTCCGCGTCCCGGTAGATCTCCATCGAGTCGGTCAGCCGGCCGAGTGGGGTGTCGGTGAACATGTACATCAGATGCGGCTCGGAACTCTCGATGTACGGCCGTTCCCAGCCGTCCACGATCGGCCAGCAGTCGTCGTCGAACAGGAACAGGTGCGTACAGCCCCGCTCCACCAGCAGCTCCAGACACTTGTTCTTGGCCCGGGCGATGCCGACGTTGGTGTCGAAACGGAACGTCGCCTCCTCCACCGGCTCGTCGCTGGCGTCGTCGACCACGACGATCGCGGCGCCGCTCGGCGCGTACTTGCGGATCGCCTCCAGGGCGGTACGCAGCACGACGCCCCGGTTGTGCGTCGTGACCCCGATGCCCACCGTCGGGAAGTCCGTTTCCTCCATGCCCACCTCTTCGGTCGGGGCGCCACGGCGCCGTCGCTCGGGTCGCCACCGCCCGGCCGTGGTACCGGTGGCGGTACCGGACGACCACGCGCTGCCTGCCCGTACCGCCGCCGGGTGCGAGGGCGTCCACGTGGGTCACGGCACCACGGCACCGTCGGGTTCACCGGTCGTCCCGCGAGCCGTCGCCCGGCATGACGTAGCCGCTGGTCCCGGGCGGGGCGTAGGGACAACCCTCTCCAACTCGCGGGGTGGCACCCCCAGGAGCAGGGGCCGCACCATGTCGGGCGACCGGCCCGTGGCGGCACTGTCTTGGGCATGGGCGAACGGGCACAGAGCAGGCGACAGGGCAACGCGCTGGAGAGCGATTCCCGCCTACGCGAACTGATGGACACCTACCAGCAGCCGCTACTGAGGTACGCGCAGCGACTGACCGACGGCGACACCGGACGCGCCGAGGACGTGGTGCAGGAGGCGTTCCTGCGGGCGTGGCGGCACCTGGACCAGCTCACCGCCGATCGGGGGTCGGTGCTGGGCTGGCTGCGCCGGGTGGTGCACAACCTGGTGATGGACGGGTACCGGATGAAGAAGGCCCGGCCGACCGAGGTGGACATCGAGAACGCCGCCGAGGTGTCCACGGCGGACCCGATGGCCGGTGTGGTGGACTCCCTGCTGGTCGAGCAGGTGCTGCGCGGGCTGTGGCCGGAGCACCGGGCCGCGCTGGTGGAGACGTACCTGAACGGTCGGACCGCGGCCGAGATCAGCGCGACGCTCGGGGTGCCGGTCGGCACGGTCAAGAGCCGGTTGCACTACGCGCTGCGGGCAGCCCGCAAGGCGACGGCCGGCCACCTGCTCTGCGTCGCGTGAGCCGCTGGACGCGACCGTGGCGGACGGCCGCCGCGGCCCACGAGCCGGGCCAGCCGCCCCGACCGGAGCCGCCTACAGTGAGGGGCATGCGCCGCTCGACGCAACAGACCGACGGGCCGTCCCCGGGGCCGCCGGACGACGTGGCCCGGGTGATCGACGCGGTGCACGGCCTGCCGGGTCGACCACTGCCGGGAGTGCAGGCCGAAGCCCTGGCCCGGACGCTGGGCGGGTGCCTGGGGGCCACCACGGTCACCATCGCCCTGTGGCTGCCCCTGCCGGCGGGCCACGACGCCGACGCGGCGGCCGAGCACACCGTCCAGGAGTACCGCTGGCCGGCCACCGACGCCGAGGCGGCGGCAACCGGGACCGGGGCGACGCCGGTGCGGCTGTGTGACGGTGAGCAGGTCCTGGCCGACCTCGTGGTCGAGCCGCCGGTGGCGGCCGAGCGGCTGCGCCGGTGGCCCGAGCTGCACGCGGTGACCCGCCTGCTGGTCAGCGACATCCAGGCCCAGCTGATCACCGAACGCGCGGAGAGGCTGATCGGTCAGAGCACCCTGCTGCTGGCCGACACCCGGCTGCGGGCCGCGGGCGAGATGGAACACCAGCGGTACCAGCTGGAGCGCGACCTGCACGACGGCGCCCAACACCACATGGTCGCGTTGCAGATGTCACTGGCCATGGTGGAACACCAGCTCGACGCCGGCAACGCCGCCGAGGCGGGCCAGCACCTCGACCGACTGCGGGAGCTGCTGGCCAGCACCGAGGAGGTGCTGCACACCACCGCGACCGGCCTGCTGGCACCGTTGACCGACCACGGTCTGGTGGCCGCGTTGACGGCCCGGCTGGAGGCGCTCGACACCGTCACCCTGGACATCGACCCGGAACTGATCGGTTACCGGTACCTGCCCGAGGTGGAGGCCGCCGTCTACCTGGCCTGCCTGGAGGCGGTCAGCAACGCGCACAAGCACGCCCCGGGTGCCGCGGTCACGTTGACGCTACGTACCTCCCGCCGGGGCCTCAGCTTCGAGGTGGCCGACACCGGGCCGGGCTTCGACACCGAGGGCCGGATGCCGCTGCGCCAGCTCGCCGCCCGCCTGGCCCAGGTCGAAGGCACGCTGACGGTGCGGTCGAGCCCGACCACCGGCACCCGGGTCACCGGGCTCGTGGCGATCTGAGCCGTCCCGCCGGCACCGCCGGACCGCCCGCCCGTGCCGGACGCCGGTCACTCGACGCCGTCGGTGAGCAGCCGCTCGCACGTCCGTACCAGCAGCGCGCACGCACTGCGCCCGGCCAGTCCCGTGTCCGGCGTCAGGGCCTGGGCCCGCCAGAACGCCAGTGCCCGGTTCGCGGCCCGGGTCACCTCCCCCGGGTCCGCGTCACCGGCCAGGCCGAGCCGGGACCGCGCGTCCGGACCATGCGCGCCGAGCAGGCGCACCGCCTCGTCGTGCCCGCGCGGCAGCCGGATCCGCCCGCCCTGCAACGCCTGCAACAGGTCCAGCTCGGGTATCTCGTGCGCGCCCGCGACGGCCGCCTCCACCGCCCGGGCGAACTGGTCGTCCAACTGCCCCGTGGTCAGGCAGGTCACCAGTGCGCGCAGCGCCCACCGGGCGGCCAGCACCCCGGTCCGGGCGCATACCCGGGTGCGCAGCGCCGCCTCGATCCCGGTACCGCCGTCCGGGGCCGCAGGCCAGTCCACGACCGCGTCGCACATCGACCCCGGTTCCGGCGGTGAACCGGCCGTCGCGGCGGTGCCCGCGCGCAGCGCGCAGATCACCACCGGGGGGAACCCTTCCCCGTACGGCGACCGCAGGGCGGTCAGGAACTCCGACTCCGCCGCGCTGGGCGGCCCGGACAGCGCCAGCACGACCGCGTCGGGGGGCCCGTCGGCGGTTCCCGTCCAGCGGCGCAGCCGGGCCGCGAGGTCGGCGTCGACGTCGTCGCGGTGGTGCAGCAGTCGCAGCCCGCGCAGCGCGTCCACCGGCCCCTCCACCAGGATCCGCTCCACCCCGGCCGCCGCGCCCGGCCACGCGGCACCGGACCAGTCGGACAGCCGGACGGGCCGCCACGGTGGTGCCCCGCGAGCCGGGTCCAGCGTGATCCGCGGGTACGGCTGGTACTGGTAACCGGTCGGCGGGACCACTCCGGCCGGTGGCTCCCACCGGGCGGTGCCGGCCGGCCCGCGCAGCGCCGACAGCAGCTCGGACGCCGGGGCCCCGACCACCACCACTCTGGCCCTACCGTCCTGCCGGTCGACCGCGACCCGCAGCGGCGGGCTGTCCACCGACGCCTCCCGGCTGGTCACGAGCAGGGTCAGCAGGCGACGCACGGAAACACCGGCCAACAGCTCGGGCTCGGCGGCGGCCTCGGCCGACTGCGGCTCGCCCGGCTGCGGCTCGCCCGGCTGCGGCTCGCCCGGCTGCGACTCGCCCGGCTGCGGCTCGGTGGTACGCGCAGACTCCGGCCAGTCGCCGCCGAGCCGCTCCGGCAACAGGATGTCCACCACGGTCGGCTCATCCCGGCCGGCCCGCTCCACCCGCAGCCGGCCGCCCAGCGCGGCCAGCCGTCGGGAGTCGTCCCGCAGCGCCACGGCGACCTCGGCCGGCTCGGTGCCGGCCCGCTGCGCGCGGATCGTCAGCACGCCGCCGGACCGGCCCAGGTCCAGGGTCACCGGCTGCTCGCCGCCGCTGGCGCCCAGCGCCGCCGCCGCGGACGCGCCCGCCTGGTACAGCCCGGACTCGACCTCCCAGCCCTGGCGCCGGCCCAGTTCGCCGCTGAACACCACCGGCACGGGCAGCGTCGCGGTGACCTCCTCCAGCGCCGCACGCACGCCGGTACTGCGCAGCACCTGCGGGTACACCCCGCGGACGACGGACCGGAACTGCTCGATCATCTCGCCCAGCCCGGCCCGGATGCCACCGGCGATCTCCGTGGCCTCCGGGGAGCCGGCGCGCAGTGCCCGCTTCAGCTCCGTGGTGCGGTCCAGGATCGCCTGTAGCTGCCGGCCGGGTGTCGCGGTGACCGCCGTGGCGAGCCGGTCGCGTTCCACCGCCTGCACCGTGAGCAGCTCCAACTGGGTCGCGCCGACCCGCTGCACCGCCCGGTCGACCCGGTCCCGCACGGCGATGCACGCCGCCCGGTGGCGGGCCTGGCGCAGCAGCAGGCCGACGCAGACCGCCGTCTCACCCAGCGACGCCGTCCCGGCCAGCGAATACCGGGGGTCCTCCGGGTGTGCCAGCACCAGCACCCCGTACCGGGCCCCGCCGTCGGTCACGTCCGCCGTCGCGACCACCCCGGCCGCGTCCAGCAGCAGGTCCGGGTCGGCTACCGGATTCGGCAGCGCGCCCCGCCCCCAGCGTCGGGACTGCCATGCGACGGCGGGTGCCCAGGGTGGGCCGCTGGTGCCGGGTGCCGTCTCCGCCGGCAGCCACAGTGCCGCGTAGCGCACCGTGTGCGCCTGGGCGAGTTCCCGCAGCAGCGTGCGCAGAACCGGCCGGTACCCGCCCAGCGGGTCCTGCGGCCCGGCCGGCGCGGGCAGCGCACCCGAGGACGCCATCTGGACCAGGGCGGTGAACGACCCGCCTGGACGGGACGGATGCGCCCGCTCGCCGCCGGTGGCCCCAAGCACGGCTCTAGTCCGCCATCTGGTTCGAGCGCATGTACGCGAGCACCGCCAGGACCCGGCGGTGGTGCGCTGCCGACTCGGCCGGCAGGTTCAGCTTGGTGAAGATGCTGGCGATCCGTTTCTCGACCGTCTTGACGGAGAGGAACAGCTCCGTCGCGATCCCGGAGTTCGACCGTCCTTCCGCCATGAGTCGCAGCACGGCGCGTTCCTGCTCGGTGAGATCGGCCAGCTGACTACGTACCGGGGGACTCGGCCGGTCCACCAGGTTGGCGGCCAGGACCGGCTCGATCACGATCTCACCGGCGGCGATGCGCACCAGCGTGTCGGCGAGCACGGCTACCCCGGCCACCTGGTCCTTGAGCCGGTACCCGATCCGCTCGGTGCCGATCTCCAGCAGCCGGAACAGGTAGTGCGCCTCGGCGTGCTGGGACAGCAGCAGCAGCCCGACGTCGGGGAACCTCGCCCGTACGCGCTGGGCGGTGTCCAGTCCGCCGTCCGCGCCCGGCGGCATCCGAATGTCCATGATGGCCACGTCGACCGGGGTACGGGCCATCAACTCCAGCAGCCGGTCGCCGTCCTCCACGCAGCCGACCACCGTGTGCCCGGCAGCGGACAGCAGCAGTTGCAGGCCCTCCCGGAACAGCGCGCCGTCGTCAGCCACCGCAACGTCCATGGCCCGCCTCCCGACCTCGACACCGGCGATCTTGTGATCCCCCAATACAGTGGCGTATCGGCACGGCGTTGTCACGGTCGACCATGACGTCGCGTGGTGGCGGCGGCCGGGCCCGGAAACTCCCGCAGCCGGTCCACGGGCACCGCTATCTCAGCTTCAGGTTCCAGGCAGTCACCGCCGCCACCGGGTCAGCCACCGTCGTGATGCCGGTGCCGCCGGTGAGCCCGACGTGCGCCTGCCCGGTACCGACGATCCGGCGCAGGTCGACGAATGTCGTCAACAGCGGCCGGGCCGGGCGGAAGCCGGACGTCCCGCTCACGTAGACCCGCAGTCGGTGCAGCCGGGCGTCGTAGTCGATCCACACGTTGACGACGCCCCTGCCGTACAGGCTGAAGCCCGGCTCCTTCCACACGAGGTGCCGGGTGACGTCACCGTTCCTGGTCACCGCGACGTGCTGGCGGTCGACGGGGTCGAACCGGTTGGGCCACGTGTCGAACTCGACCGCCAGGCTCGGCTGGATCCTCGGCCGGCCGGTGTCCGGCCGGGCACCGTACCCGAGCCCTTCACCACTGCTCCCGCGCGCGGTGCGGGACTGGCCCTGGACCACGAACGCGATCCCGTCGCTGATCTTGCTGATCTCGAAGGAGAACCCCGTGCTGAAGGAGCGGGACGGGTCGATCCTGGTGGTCGCCCACGCGCTGCCCGCCCGGTCCCGCCCGGACGCCAGCACCAGCCGCCCGTCCGCGACGGTCGCCGACCCGTTGAGCCGCAGGTTGGCGTCGTCGCGGAAACCCTTGAACGAGAACACCGGCGCGACCTTGCTCATCGGCATCCGCACCGTCGGTGGCCGGGTCCGGCCGGCTGTCGGTGCCGGTGCCGCCCTGGTCCGCTCGTGGGTCGCCGGTGCCGCCCTGGTCCGCTCGTGGGTCGCCGGGGCGGACGGGGCTGCGTTCGCCAGCACCAGGGCGGTGGGCGCGTCGAGCGGCACCGCGTCCGGGTTCTCGGCGGCGTCGCCCGTCGAGAACGCGAAGGCAGCGGCGGCGGCGACCACCGCGACCGCCGCCGCCCGCGCGACGCCGGGCCGCGAGACCTGCCGTCGGGATGGAGGCCGGTTGAAACGGCCAGAACGTGCGAACATCACGTCAGCTCCCGCCTCGTGAGCGCACACCCGTGTCGTCGTCGTGTGTCACGCTCCCTGCACGTGCCGGAAACGGGTCACGGTTCACGGGTATCAGCGCTCTACTATCTCGGCACACTGCCGAATCCCCTATGGAAGGGGCCTCCATGTCTCCTCGGCGGAAAGCGCACATCGCGTGGCTGATCTCGGTCGTCGCGGCGCTGTCGCTGACCGCGGTCGGTGTCGCGGCGATCCGGGACGCGGACGCCGTGCCGGCTCCGTGCCATCCCGACGTCGACGGGAGGCCGGACTGCGTAGACACGAAGAAGCAGCTCACCGGGGCGGCGCCCACCGCGCAGGGCCTCGCGCTGAGCAGTCTGGACATCCGCCTGATGCCGCTCGGTGACTCGATCACCTACGGCGTGGAGAGTGCCGACCGGAACGGCTACCGCGACGAGTTGTACGACTACCTGAAGGGCAACGCGCGGCACGTCAACTTCGTCGGATCGGCGAAGACCGGGTCGATGAAGGACAACGACCACGAGGGCCACCCCGGCGACCGGATCGACGAGATCGCGGGCGTCGCCGACTGTAGCGTGCCGCGCTATCAGCCGAACGTCGTCACGCTGCACGCCGGCACCAACGACATCAGCCAGAACTCCGCGCTGCCGTCCGCGCCCACCCGGCTCAGGAACCTGGTCGACCAGACGCTGGCCGACTCACCACGGGCCACGGTGCTGGTCGCCCAGCTCATCCCGATCGGCAAGGCCGGTTTGCAGTCGCGCATCGACGCGTACAACGCGGCGCTGCCCGCCGTGGTGCGGGACCTTCAGGACCAGGGCAAGCGTGTGCTGCTGGTGGACATGAGCAGGGTGCTGGTCACCGACGGTCTGCAGAGCGACGCCCACCCGAACGACGATGGCTACGCCAAGATGGCCGCCGCCTGGTACGAAAGCGTGCTCGAGGCGAACCGCAGGGGCTGGATCCAGGCTCCGCTGCCGGAGAACGCCCCCACCGCCTGCTCACCCGGAGGCTCCGACGACCCGGCGCTCGGTGCGGGGTGGCGCACGCTGGGCGTGATCGCCCCCGGCTACGGCGGCACCCCCGGCCGTACGATCATCGCCGAACTGAACAGCGACAAGCGGGCCGACTATGTCCAGGTCTACCCGGACGGCAGCTTCCGCGCCTCGGCGAACACGGTCGGCACGCCCGGGAAACCCGACTGGGTGGACGTGGGCAGGTACGCCCCCGCGGCACAGCTGACGGTCAGCGGCGACGAGGTGCGGTTCGCCGACCTCAACGGGGACGGGCGCGACGACTACCTCGTGGTCGGTTCCACCAGCGTGGTGCGGGCGTACCTCAACGTCAAGGGCCCGGGTGGCAGGCTGGCGTTCGTCCCCTGGGGGATCGTCTTCCGCGACGCGTCCTTCAACCGGAACAACCTGCGCTTCGCGGACGTCACCGGAGACGGGCGTGACGACCTGCTGCGGGTCGGCGCGAAGGGCGCGGTGCACGCGTACCGCAACATGTGGGACCCCGCCACCGAACGCCAGGCGGGCAAGCCACAGCCGCCGGCCTGGCGGTTGTGGCTCAACTGGGCCGGCGGCACCCGGGGCTCGTCGCTGGAGGCGGTCCGGTTCGCCGACGGCGACGGTGACGGGAAGGCCGACTACCTCCAGGTCAGCGTCGACGGCGGCGCGGTGCACGCCTTCCTCAACCGTGGCGGCGGGGGCAACGGCAGCTTCCAGGCCCGCCACGACTGGGCCCACGAATCCGGCTACCCCCGCCCGTACATCCAGTTCGCCGACATCAGCGGCGACGGGAAGGCCGACTACCTGGTGGTCGACCGGGGCGGCGCGGTCCGCGCCTGGCTGAACCGCGGCGGCAACTAGGCGGCGGCTCCCACCGGGCGGCGCCGGTCGCCGCCTGGGGCTAGCCGGTCCCGCCGGCTTCCGCTCCGGCGGCCCGGCGGGCCCGGGCCCGCCGCTTCCCCTCGTGCATGGCCTGGACCCGGGCCACCGGGATGGTGTGCCCCTCGGCCACCAGGTCCGCCGGGAGCCGCTGCGGCGCGGGCATCCCCGCCGACCACGGATCATGCGCGGCGACCAGCGCCGGCACGGTCCGGAGGGTGAAGTCGGCCGGCGTCACGTCGGCGAGATCGGCCCAGTCGACCGGGAAGGAGACCGGAACGCCGGGACGCAGCCGGGGGCTGTACGCGGCGACCACGGTCGCCCCGCCGGCCCGGGTGGAGTCGACGAAGACGCGACCACCCCGGTCCTCGCGGATGAAGGCGGTGGTCGCCAGCGCCGGGTCGATCCGCGCCGCGCGGGCGGCGAGGGCCCGGGTGGCGGCGGCGGTGTCCGCCGGATCGGTCCCCGGGTCCACCGGCACGAAAACGTGCACCCCCTTGGCCCCGCTGGTCTTGACCGCGCCGGTGAGACCCACGTCGGCGAGTGCCTGCCGGACCAGTCCGGCGGCGGCCACGGCCATCCCGAAGGCGTCCGGATCGGGTGGGTCGAGGTCGAGCACGAGGTGGGTGGGGCGCTGCGGGTCGTCGGCGGTGGCGAGGGTCGGGTGGTACTCCACCGAGCGCTGGTTGGCGAACCAGAGCAGGGTGCGGCGGTCGTCGCAGAGCGCGTACGACACCTCGCGGTGGGACGCCTCCGCCCACACCGCCACCCGGCGTACCCAGTCCGGGGTGTAGCGGGGCAGGTTCTTCTGCAGGAACGGGGCCTGGCCACGGAGCGCCCGGACCACCGAGAGCGGCCGGTTGCGTAGTGCCGGAAGGAGCCGGTCCCGGACGGCGTCGAGGTAGTCGACCAGGTCCCGCTTGGTGAGGTCGGAGCCGGCGACGAGCGGCTGGTCCAGGTTGGTCAGGGGGACACCGTCCCGTACCTCGTCCGCAGCCGTCATCAGCCCACCCTCCCGGCCGCCCGCCCCGCGCGCAACCGGAACGGCCGACCCGCCGTACGCCCGCGTGAGCAGCGCCCGTCCCGCCCTGCCCGCCGTTCGCCGACGCGATCCCGGTGACGCTTCATCCCATCTCAGCCGATGCGGGCGTGATGTGGCGAACACCACGGCCCCGATCTGACCGATCGGTCAGCTCCTGACCGATCGGTCAGGCATCCTCGGTGAAGGAGGTGGCCAGGTGGCACGGTCGGTACCGGAGACCCACGACGAGATCCTCGCCGCGGCGGCGCGGCGGTTCGCGGTGACCGGGTACAAGGGCACGTCGTTGCAGGACATCGCGCGGGAGGTGGGCTGTTCCAAGGCGGCGGTGCTCTACCACTTCGCCAACAAGGAGGCCATCCTCACCGAGCTGATGGCCCCGGCGATCGCCATGCTGCTGGCGCTCGACGAGCGGCTGCTCGGGTCGACCGGGCAGAGGGCGCAACGCGACGCCGTCGAGGGCTTCGTCGAGCTGGCGCTGCGCTTCCGCCGGGAGATCGCCCTCCTGCACGGCGAGTTCCCCGAACTGCTCCAGCACCCCGCCTTCGCCCACATCCAGCGCTGCTCCGACCGGCTCCGCGACGCCCTGGCCGGCGGCTCCACCCGGGCCGAGGCACAGGTGGCCGCGCTGATCGTGCTCGCCGGGATCGCCGCCGCCTGCGCGGAGTTCCCCGACCTGGACGACGACGAGCTGCGCGCCGCGCTGCTGGCCGTCGCCCGCCGGGCCCTCGGGCCCCTCGACTGACCCACCACCGGCGTCCGTTTTCCATCCACGACCCCGAGGACAGGACAAGGAAACCCATCATGGCGACCCTGTTGTACCGGCTCGGCCGGGGCGCGCTGCGGCGACGGCGACTCGTCGTCACGCTCTGGCTCGTCGCACTGATCGGGCTCGGCGGGGCTGCGGCGCTGTTCCGCGGCCCGACGTCGAGCGACTTCACCATGCGCGGCACCGAGTCGCAGGAGGCCCTCGACCTGCTGGCGAAGGAGTTCCCGGCGGCCAGCGGCGCCACCGGCACCATCGCCGTCAAGGCACCCGCGGACGGGCAGCTCGGCACCCCGGCGGGGCAGGCCGTGGTCCGGGAGCTGGTGCAGGAGGCCGGCACCCTGCCCGGCGCGGTCGGCGCGGTCGACCCGTTCCAGGCCGGAGCGGTCTCGCCGAACGCCCGGTACGCGCTGGTCCAGGTGCAGTTCGCCGGTGGCGCGGACGAGGTCACCGACGAGCAGCGCGAAGCGTACGAGAAGGTCGGCGAGCGGGCCGAGAGCCAGGGTTACCAGATCGCCCCCGGCGGTGAGGTGCTCAACGCCGAACCGGAGGTCGGCTCGACCGAGGCGCTCGGTGTGCTGGTCGCCCTGATCGTGCTGGTGGTGACCTTCGGCTCGCTCGTCGCGGCCGGGATGACCATGCTCAACGCGCTGATCGGCGTCGGGGCGGGCATGGCCGGGCTCTACGCGCTCAGCGCCGTGATCGACCTGACCAGCACCGCTCCCATCCTGGCACTGATGCTCGGCCTGGCGGTCGGCATCGACTACTCCCTCTTCATCACCTCCCGGTACCGGCAGAACCTGCTCTCCGGGCTCTCCCCCGAGGAGGCCGTCGGCCGCGCGGTCGGCACCGCCGGCTCGGCCGTCGTCTTCGCCGGGGCGACCGTGGTCATCGCGCTCGCCGGGCTGGCCGTGGTCAACATCCCGTTCCTGACCGTGATGGGTCTCGCCGCCGCCGGCACGGTCACCGTGGCCGTGCTGGTCGCGATCACCCTGCAACCGGCGCTGCTCGGCTTCGCCGGCAACCGGGTGCTGCCCCGCAGGCTGCGCGCCGCCGTCCCGGCCAAGGTGGGCACACCGGCCAAGGAGGGCCGGTCGGCTGAGGTGGGCACGTCGGCCGGGGAGGGCACGTCGGCCGAGGTGGGCGCTGAGGCAGCTGCCGCGGCCGAGGACCGCTCCGGCTTCGGGTTCCGCTGGGCCCGGTGGGTCACCCGGCTGCGGATCCCGGTCATCCTGGCCGGCCTGCTCGGGCTGGGGCTGCTCGCCGTTCCCACCACCGACATGCGGCTGGCCCTGCCGGACGCCGGCACCGCTCCGGTCGGCTCACCGGCCCGGACCTCCAACGACCTGATCACCGAGGGCTTCGGGCCGGGCTTCACCGGCCGCCTGGTGGTGGTGGTCTCCGGTGACTCCGCCGAGCAGGCCGCCGCTGCCCTCCCCCGGGTCACCCAGGAGATCCAGGGCACCGAGGGCGTACTCGCGGTGGCCCCGCCCCAACTCAGCCCGGACGGCCGGACCGCGCTGCTTGCGGTCATCCCGAAGACCGGCCCGACCGACCAGGCGACCGAGACGATGGTCCACGACATCCGGGGCGCGGTCGGCGGGATCGACGGCGTCGACGTGCTGCTGACCGGCGTCACCGCGATCGGCATCGACGTGTCGGAGAAGCTCGCCGACGCGCTCCCGGTCTACCTGCTGCTCGTCGTCGGCCTCTCCGTCCTGCTGCTGATGCTGGTGTTCCGCTCGATCCTGGTGCCGGTCAAGGCGGCCCTGGGCTTCCTGCTGACCGTCGCGGCGACCTTCGGCATCACCGTCGCGGTCTTCCAGCAGGGCACCCTGGCCGACCTGGTCGGGTTGGACACCCCCGGGCCGCTGATCAGCTTCCTGCCGATCCTGCTCATCGGCATCCTGTTCGGGTTGGCCATGGACTACGAGGTCTTCCTGGTCTCCCGGATGCGCGAGGACTTCGTGCACGGGGACACCGCCGCCCAGGCCACCATCAACGGGATGGGCCACGGGGCCCGCGTGGTCACCGCCGCCGCCCTGATCATGATCTCGGTCTTCGGGGGCTTCGTCTTCCTCGACGACCCGGTGATCAAGTCGATGGGCTTCGCACTCGCCATCGGTGTCGCCATCGACGCCTTCGTGGTGCGGATGACCATCGTCCCGGCGGTGATGTCGCTCCTCGGCGACAAGGCGTGGTGGTTGCCCCGCTGGTTGCAGCGGACCCTGCCGAACGTCGACATCGAGGGCGAGGGGCTCCGCGCCCACCTCGACGAGAAGGCCACGACCGGCGCCCGCTGAGCTGAGCTGGCTCGGCTGAGGCTGGGCTGGGCTGGGCTGGGGTGAGGTGGTAGCAGGGGCCCCCTGCAGTACAAAAAGCGGTAACAGGGGGCCCCTGCATCCACGCCAACCGCCACCAGCCCCCGCCGGGCGGCCACGGCTGACCCGCCGGGCCGGTACGACTCAGGTGCCGGCCGGGTACGTCTCCAGCTCACCCGGGGTGGTCAGGGCGGGCAGCGGGTGCAGGGCGGTGGTCTCGTCGCACCAGACGAAGGCGTCGTAACGCTCGCCCAGCCGGGTGGGCACGTAGTTGGACCGCGACTCCAGGGACGGGTCGTAGACCACCCCGATCGCCCGGTGGTCGACGGTGTCGGTGACCCAGTCCGGCTGGTCCGCGCCGTCGAAGACCAGCACCGATCGCTCCGGCAGCAGCTCGTGCAGCCGATGCTCCAGCGAGCCCGGGCGAGCCGGCGGGGCGGTCATCGTCTCGGCCGCCGATCCCCAGCGCGGCGCGGCCACCAGGCCACCCCGGTAGCTACCGAACCCGACCAGCACCACCGCCGCGTCACCGTGCCGTTCGCGGGCGAGTTGCCCGAGGTTGACCAGGCCGGCGCGGGCCATGTCGGTGGCCCGGGCGTCGCCGACATGGGTGTTGTGCGCCCAGACCACACCGCGGGAGCCGGGTCCGTACCGGTCCAGCAGCCGGTCCAGGGTGTCCGCCATGTGGATGTCGCGGACGTTCCAGGACTCCTCCCCGCCGGCCACCATGACCCGGTAGTACCGCTCCGCGCCCGCCACCACCTCGGCGTTCTGCCAGGCCGAGAAGCGGTCCGCGCCGTCGGCGGTGGCCTGTTCCCGGGTACGCGCCAACAGGCGCACCACCTCCTCCTCGCAGCGCGCCGAGACGAACCGGCTGGCCAGTCCGTACTCCTCGGGTCGCTTGCCGTACGGCTCGAAACAGCGGTACGCCTCCTGCGCGGCCTCCAACGACGCCGGGTCCTCCTCGCCCAGGTAGTCGAAGATGGCCTGCATCGACTCCCAGAGGCTGTAGACGTCCAGGCCGTGGAAGCCGGCGCGGCCCGCCTGCCCCCGGTCCACGTTCCACGCGCGCAGCCAACGGCAGAAGCGGGCCACCTCGGCGTTCGCCCACATCCAGGTCGGCCAGCGCTCGAAGCGTTCCAGCGCGACCAGCGGGTCGGCGGCAGCGCGCGGGGCGGCGGTGACCGAGCGGTGCACGCGGTCGCAGTCCGGCCAGTCCCCCTCCACCGCCACGAAGGAGAAACCGCACTCCGCGATCAGCCGGCGGGTGAGCTGCTCCCGTAGCCGGTAGTAGTCGTAGGTGCCGTGCGTCGCCTCGCCGAGCATGACGATCCGGGCGTCGGCGACACGCGCCAGCAACGGGTCGAAGTCGCTCGGTGCGCCGAGCCGCTGGACCAGCATGTCCGCGGCTACCCGAGGCGGGTCGGCGCAAACCCGGGGTGTGCGCCGACCGCCAGCGGGTAGCCGTCGTCCATGACGGTCACCGACGGGCAGTGGTGGGAGTACCTGACCGGACTGGACTACCCGGTTTCCCGGGAGGACCTGGTCCGTCGGGCCCAGGAGGTCGGCGCGGGCACCGAACTGCTCCAGGCCCTCCGGGCGTTGCCGGTCGGGGAGTTCGCCTCCGCCGACGAGCTGACCGACGCACTGGCCACCCTCGCCTGACCGCCGGAACGTCGGGCGACGGCGCCGGTCAGCCCCGTCGGGCGTGCAGGCGCCGGTCAGCCCCGTCGGGCGTGCAGGCGCCGGTCAGCCCCGTCGGGCGTGCAGCAGCCGGAACAGCACCAGCCACTGCTCCGGCCAGACCGCGCCGACCGGGGTCGCCGGGTCGAGCCGGACCGCCCGCAGCGCCGCGTCGACTCGGGGCCTCGGGTGCGCCGCCCGCAGCGAGGCCGCGAGCGAGCCGCCGACCCCGCCGAAGCCCAGCTCCACCATCCTCCGGTACGCCGGCAGCGCCACCGTCGGCAGCAGCGGCTCCGGCCGTCGTTCCAGGCGCAGGATCCCGGCGTCGACCCGGGGCACCGGGCGGAACGCCGTCCGGGGCACCCGACCGGCCAGCCGCCAGGAGAACTCGGGCCAGGTCGAGACGGTCAGCCGGGTCCACCTGCCGTAGTCCCCGCTGCGCTTACGGGCGTATTCGAGCTGGGTGAGCAGGGTCGCGGACCGCAGCCCCGGTGCCGCGAGGCACCAGCGCACCACGGCGGCCGTCAGTGACCAGGGGATGTTGCCGACCACGGCGAACGGCTCCTCCGGCGGTGCCACCGTGAGGAAGTCCACCGGCCGGTGGTCGACCCTGGGCAGCGCCGCGCACACCGCGGCCAGGTCGGCGGTGACGGCCGGGTCGACCTCGTACGCGACGAGTCGCCGGCAGCGGGCGGCCAGCGGCCGGGTCAGCTGGCCCCGACCGGCACCCACCTCCAGCAGCAGGCCGTCCGGGTCGGGGCGGGCCGCCCGGACGAACCGCGCGACGGCGGCCGGGTCGGTGAGGAAGTTCTGGGACAGTACGCGACGGGAGCGGTCGCGTGCGGTGGTACGAGTTCGGCGGGGCGCCACGGGTTCGTCCTGTCTGCCGCCGGACGGCGGCGATGCGGACAGGCAGCGCGAAGCGGGGCCTGTCCGAGCGGATCGGGACTCGGACGACCCTGGGCAACGGCGGCACACGCGACACCAGCCCCACCCGCTGAGGTGCATGCAGGGGCCCCCTGCTACCGCTTTTTGTCGTGCAGGGGTCCCCTGCTACCAACCCACCCCGCACGGCGGCAGGGTGACGGTGGGGAACGGCTGCACTGCGGGGCCACCGCACGGCCTGTGCGGCCGGCGGTTCAGGACCGCGTCAACTCGGACGCGGAGCGGTCAGGCGTGGTGGGCGTACCGGCCGGCCAGGGCCGGACGCCGGACTCGCGGGCGGGCCGTCAGAAGCTGGCCCCACGCGGCCGGCATCGCGGCCACGTCGATCAGGGCATGCGTGATCATGTCCGCACCCTAGCCCCCGCCCTGCTCCTTTTCCTTCCCTTTTCCCCGTGCGGACGTTTCACGACGGACGACGGATCCGAATACGACTGGCATCCCCTGGAGAAGCGCTGGGTGCAGGGGATGGATCCGTTCACCCTGCCGGACTACTGAGTCGGCGAGCAGCCCGGACGATGCGTCGCCGTGACTCGGGTGGGTGGCCTCGGGCGTCAGGAGAGGACGATGGTCCGCAAGGTGGCGCGGGACTCCTCGGCGGCGGCGAGGACGGCGACCACCTCGCGGCCGAAGCGGACGTCGCAGTGGTGGTCCCGGGTACCCGCGTCGATCTCCTCGACCAGTTGGTCGACGGCGATACCGAAGGCGGCGACCGGGCTGCCGTCCCCGGGCGGCAGGACCGCGACGCCGTTCTCACCGAAGAAGACCACGTCCCGGGTCACCGCCTCCGGCGGTGCGTCCAGGGTCAACGACATCGCGCTGGTGGCCCCGCCGTCGTGGGTGAGCAGCAGGTGCACCAGCCCACGCGGCCCGTCCGTGGCGGTCACCCTGGTCACCCGCCCGAGCACCGGCAGGACCTGGGAGAGCGCGTGCGGGCCGATGTCCCAGAGCGCGCCGTGCTCCCGCCGCCAGGCCGAGTCCGCGTACGGCGTCTCCGGCTCGAAGATCGAGGAGAACAGGGTGGCCCGCGCGTGGTGCCAGCCGCCCGCGGCGGCGGTCGCGCCGAGGAAACCCACCACGTTCGGGTGGAAACGTTGGGTGAAGAAGACGATCGAGGCGACGCCGGACTGCTCGGCGGCGGCGACCACCCGGTCGGCGACGGCCCGGTCCAGCGCCAACGGCTTGTCCAGCAGCAGGTGCCGTCCGGCGGTGGCGGCGCGGACCGCGATCTCCGCCTGCACGTCCGGCGGCAGGGCCACGGCGACCGCGTCCACCGCGTCGATCAGCGCGTCCACCTCGTCGTACGTGGGCACGCCGTGCCGCCGCGCCAGCGCGGCGGCCTTCTCCGCGTTACGCCCCCACACCCCGGCCAGCTCGGCGCGTGGATGCGCGGACAGTGCCGCCGCGTGCGTCTCCGCCGCCCAGTGACCGGTGCCGAACAGCCCGAACCTCAGCAACCCGCACCCCCATCGCTCGTGCGTCCCGACCGGTGGCCCGGCCCGCGCCCTACGCTAGTGCGCCCGCCGAGCGGACGCAGCCGAGCCGCAGGGTGCCCCGAAGGCGACCGGGACGCTGAGTACGCTGTCCCGGTGACCGAGGTAGGGACGGGGTGGCCCCGTTGACCAGTGCCGCAGCCGGCTCGCCCGTGGACGGGGTTCTCGCGACCGTCACGATCGTGCTGTCGCTCGTACTCGCGGCGTGGAGCCTGGTGACGGCGGCCCGCAACCGGCCGCCGGACCGCACCCACCTGCTCGGCCTGGCCGTGCTGGAGACCGCGCTGCTGGCGCTGACCGTGGTCGCCCTGGTGGCGCTCGGCGGGGGCGACCGGCCGGGCGAGCCGGGCGCGTTCGCCGGCTACCTGGTGACGTTGGTCTTCCTGCCGCCGCTGGCGGGGGTGCTGGCGAGGATGGAGCCCACCCGCTGGGGCGCGGCGATCATCGGCGTGGTCTGCCTGGTGCTCCCGGTGGTGGTGGTCCGGCTCCAGCAGACCTGGGCGGTCGTCGGTGGCTGACCGACCGGAGACACCATCAGCGGCGGACCGGCCGAGGGCCGCGTCGGCGGCGGACCGACCGGGGGCCGCGTCGGCGGTGACGTCGGCCCGGACGCCGGAACGTGCCACCAGCCGGGGGCCGGGACGGCTGCTGATCGCCGTCTACCTGCTCTTCGCCATCGCGGCGACCTCGCGGGCCGGACTCCAGATCCTGACGAGGTTCGACGAGGCCCCGCTGGCGTACCTGCTCTCCGCGCTGGCCGCGGTCATCTACATCGTGGCGACCGTCGGGTTGGCCCGGGGCGGGCGCGCCGGTCGCCGCACCGCCCTGGCCTGCTGCACGATCGAGCTGGTCGGGGTGCTCGGGGTGGGCGCGCTCAGCCTGGTCGACCCGGCACTCTTCCCGGACGACACGGTCTGGTCCGGGTTCGGCAGCGGCTACGGCTACGTCCCGCTGGTGCTGCCGGTGCTCGGCCTGCTCTGGCTCCACCGCACCCGGCACGAGCGGACCTGACCCACGCCTGACTCCCCGCCCGAGCGGAGGCCCCGGGCAGGGAGTCAGCGGGACACGGATCAGTCGCGGGGGCCACCGGCGACGTAGACGACCTGACCGGAGACGAAGCCGGCCCCCTCGCTGACCAGGAACGAGATGGTGTGCGCCACGTCCTCCGGCCGACCGACCCGGCGGACCGGGATCTCGGCGGTGGCGTGCTTCTGGAGGTCCTCGAAGTCCACCTTCATCCGGGCGGCGGTCGCCGCGGTCATGTCGGTGACGATGAAGCCGGGCGCGACCGCGTTGACCGTCACCCCGAACGGGCCCAGTTCGATCGCCAACGTCTTGGTGAAGCCCTGGAGACCGGCCTTGGCGGCGGCGTAGTTCGCCTGCCCCCGGTTGCCCAGCGCCGAGGTGCTGGAGAGGTTGACGATGCGCCCCCACTTCTGGTCCACCATGTGCTTCTGGGCGGCCTGGCTGAACAGGAACGCCCCGCGCAGGTGCACCCCCATGACCGTGTCCCAGTCGGCGTCGGTCATCTTGAACAGCAGGTTGTCGCGGAGCACCCCGGCGTTGTTGACCAGGACGGTCGGCGCGCCCAGCTCGGCGGCGACCCGCTCCACCGCCGCCGCGACCTGACTCCGATCGGACACGTCCGCGCCGACGCCGAGTGCCCGGCCGCCGGCCGCGCCGATCGCCTCGACGGTCTCCTTCGTGGCGGACTCCTCGATGTCGACCACGGCGACCGCCAGGCCGTCGGCGGCCAACCGGCGGGCGGTGGCCGCGCCGATCCCCCGCGCGCCTCCCGTGACGATCG
This sequence comes from Micromonospora sagamiensis, assembly GCF_014680085.1. Lineage (NCBI taxonomy): Bacteria > Bacillati > Actinomycetota > Actinomycetes > Micromonosporales > Micromonosporaceae > Micromonospora > Micromonospora sagamiensis. The sequence continues at coordinate 1,757,764 of NZ_AP023438.1, forward strand.
CGACCCGTTGCCCCACGGCCATACCTACCTCCCAGTAACAAGGCGACCTCCGCACCCTACCCCTCGTGACGGCACCACGCGGACCCCGGCGCGGGGAGCGCGGTGCGGCCGCGCGGGAGGGCGGCGACGCCGCTTGGGCTGAGGTGCCTGCAGGGGACCCCTGCTACACAAAATGCGGTAACAAGGGGCCCCTGCAAACGCGGGAAGCGGGCGCACGAACCGCGCGGGAAGCAGGCGCACCGACCGCGCGGGAAGCGGGATCCGCGGCGGCGGTACCGGGTCAGGAGGACCAGGCGCGACGCAGCCGGATCCAGCGGTAGCCGTAGCCGGCGATCCGCAGCGCGTCGAGCTTGCCGGTCCCGCCGTAGTCCCGGTCGGTGAGCACGTCGACCGGGAGGTCGGCCTCGGGCTCCAGCATGCTGAGGTCCACCGTCGCGTCCCGCGTACCCAGGTTGTGCAGGAAGAGCATCGTGCCGGTCACGCCGTCGGCCCGGTGGGCGAGCACGCCGGGCGGCATCGGCACGTCGATGTGGGTGGTGGAACCGGAGCCGATCTCGGGGGCCTCACGCAGCGTCCGGATCATGCGCTCGAACCAGGCCAGCAGCGAGTTGCGGTCCCGGCGCTGCTCGGTGACGTTGACCTTCTCGTAGCCGAACTCCCCCTTGTCGATCACCGGACGGACCAGCTTCTCCGGGTCCGCCGTCGAGAAGCCGGCGTTCGGCTGGTACGACCACTGCATCGGGGTACGGATCGCCTGCCGGCCGGGCAGGGAGAGGTCCTCGCCCATCCCGATCTCCTCGCCGTAGCGGAGGACCGGCGTGCCACGCAGGGAGAACTGGAGGGCGTACGCCAGCTCGATGCGGTGACGGTCGTTGCCGAGCATCGGGGCGAAGCGGCGGCGGATGCCCCGGTCGTAGATGCGCATCTCCTTGTCCGGGCCGAACTGCGCGTACACCTGCTCACGCTGCTCGGCGGTGAGCCGGGAGAGGTCGATCTCGTCGTGGTTGCGCAGGAAGGTGGCCCACTGCCCGCCGTGCGGCAGGGCCGGGGTGTCCCGCAGCGCGTCGATCACCGGTTCCGGGTCCTGGCGGGCCAGGGCGAGCATCAGCCGCCCGTTGAGCATGAAGTCGAAGAGCATGTGCACCCGGTTGGCCGAGCCCGCGCCGTCCCCGAAGAACTGCGGCAGCTCGTCCGGCTCCACGTTGGCCTCGGCGAGCAGGACCGCGTCGCCCCGCCGCCACTGCACGTGCTGGCGCAGCTCGGTGAGGAACTCGAAGTCCTTCGGCGAGTTGGCGTTGCCCGGTTCGGTCAGCTCGATGATGAACGGCACGGCGTCCATCCGGAACCCGGAGACACCGAGCTGGAGCCAGAACGACATGATCTTCTTGACCTCGTTCCGGACCTCCGGGTTGGCCATGTTGAGATCCGGTTGGTACTTGTAGAACCGGTGGTAGAACCAGGCCTTCGCGGTCCGGTCGTAGGACCAGGTCTCGTGCTGTTCGCCCGGGAAGACCATGCCCTGGAAGCGGTCCGCCGGCTCCTGCTCGGACCAGACGTACCAGTCCCGGTACGGCGAGTCCGGCGACGACCGGGCCGACTGGAACCAGAGGTGCTCGTCCGAGGTGTGGTTGACCACCAGGTCGATGATCACCCGGATGCCCCGGTTCGCCGCCTGGTGCAGCAGTTCGGCGAAGTCGCCGAGGGTGCCGAAGCGCGGATCGACGTTGTAGAAGTCGGTGACGTCGTAGCCGTCGTCCTTGTTCGGCGACGGGTGGATCGGGTGCAGCCAGAGGCAGGTCACCCCCAGCCGGGCCAGGTAGTCGAGCCGACCGATGAGGCCCCGGATGTCACCGACCCCGTCGCCGTCGGAGTCCGCGTACGTGTCGATGTCGAGGCAGTAGACGACGGCCTCGGAGTACCACCTGTCACCCATGCCGTCGTACCTTCTCCTGTCGATCACCACGGCAAACACGAGCACGCCTCGGCCGGGCGGGTAACCTGCCGGGCATGGAGCGTGAGGACGGGTCGCAGCCGGTGGACTGGGCCGAGGGGAGCTGGCTGCGCCCGCCGGTACGGGTCGAGGCGACCCCGGACGGTGGACTGCTCGTCGAACCCGCCGCCGGCAGCGACCTGTGGCGGCACACCAGTTACGGATTCGTGCACGACGACGCCCCGGCCCTGCTCGCGCCGTTCCCCACCGGCAGCGCGGTCGAGGTGAGCTTCCGGCTCGACTACACCGAGCAGTTCGACCAGGCCGGCGTGCTGGTCCGGGTGGACGAGGAGCACTGGACCAAGGCCGGCGTCGAGGTTTCCGACGGGCAGGCGCAGCTCGGCGCGGTGGTCACCCGGGGCGTCTCGGACTGGTCGGTCGCGCCGGTGCCGGAGTGGGTCGGCCGGGAGGTGACGGTGCGGGCGAGCCGGGCCGGCGACGCGCTGACCGTCCGCGCCCGGGTGGACGGGCAGCCGTGGCGGCTGGTCCGCCTCGCCCCGCTGGCTCCGACGGCGGTCGCCACCGTCGGCCCGTTCTGCTGTTCACCGACGCGCGGCGGGCTCACCGTACGCTTCACCGGCTGGCGTCGCGGCCCGGCCGACGCCGCCCTGCACGACTGAGCCGACGCCGCCCTGCACGACCGAGCCGACGGCCGCTGCGGACGGTCCCACCGGGGAGCGGTGCCGGCTGCTGGTCCGGGGCTGCCGGTGGCGGGCGACACGAACAGGTGTGGCCGGCCCCCAACCGGGTAGGACCATCGGATCGATTGGACTCCCGGCGGAAGGACGCGCATGGCACTCGCCGACAACGTCGACCCGGCTCAACTCGGCGGGCTGACCGGCTGGGTGGCCGGCGTCATCGAGGCGATGGGGGCACCCGGGGTGGCCCTGCTCGTCGCCCTGGAGAGCATCATCCCGCCGATTCCCAGCGAGATCGTCCTGGCACTCGCCGGCTACCTGGCCGGCGAGGGCCGGTTCAACGTGGTGGTGGTCTGGCTGGCCGCCACCGTCGGTTCCCTGGTCGGCGCGCTCGTCCTCTACTGGGTCGGTGCGGTGCTCGGCGAGGACCGGCTCAAGCGCTGGCTGGACCGGCTCCCCCTGGTGGACCGCGATGACCTGGAACGCGCCGACCGCTGGTTCGAGCGGCACGGCCGCTGGGCGGTGCTGTTCGGCCGGATGGCACCGGTGGTGCGCAGCCTGGTGTCGATCCCGGCCGGCGCGAACCGGATGCCGCTGATGGAGTTCAGCCTGCTGACCACGCTGGGCAGCGGGATCTGGAACGCGATCTTCGTCGGGCTCGGGTACGCCCTCGGTTCGCGCTGGCAGCAGATCGACAAGTACAGCTCCTGGTTCGACTACGGCATCCTCGCCGTCTTCGCCTTCCTGATCGCCAGCTGGGCGGTGAAGAAGGCGCGTCGCCGCCGGGCGCGGCGCGACCGGCAGTCGGTGACCGCCGGCCGCTGACCGCGCCCGCGACGTCGGCTCAGGGCAGCGTCGCCAGGTGCGGCTTCACCGTACGGGCGAAGCCGTTGCCGTTGCTGACGTCCCAGTTGATCGACCACGTCATCGCGCCACGCAGGCCCGGGTAGGTGCGCGGCGGCCGGAAGCTGCCGCAGTTGGTGCCCTTCGCCAGGCAGTCCATCGCGGCGTTGACCACGCTGGGCGGGACGATCCCGCCGCCGGCCGCGCCCGGACCGGCGGGCAGCCCGAGCGCCACCTGGTCGGGGCGGAGCCCGGCCTCCAACTGGATGCAGGCGAGCGCGACGATGAAGTTCACCGTGCCCTGCGGGTACGCGGCGTTCTGGTCGCAGCCGAGCATCGCCCCGGAGTTGTAGTACTGGGTGTGCACGACGGTGAGGATGTCCCGGATGTCCAGGGCGAGCTTGAAGTAGCCGCCCGCCGGGGACTGCATGTCGATGGTCTGCGGGGCCATCGTGATGATCAGGTTCGCGCCGACCTTCGCCCGCAGCGAGCGCAGCGCCTGCCCCATGTACGTCGGGTTCAGGCCGTTCTCCAGGTCGATGTCGACCCCGTCGAAGCCGTACCGCCCGATGAGCGCGTGGACGCTGTCGGCGAAGGCACTGGCGCTGGCCGCGTCGTTGACCGCCACCCGGCCGGTCTCGCCACCGACCGAGATGATCACCTTCTTCCCCCGCGAGCGGAGGGTCTGCACGTCCGCCCGGAAGTCGGCGTCGGTGTAGCCGCCGAGGGCCGCCGACAGGCCCGGATCGACGGCGAAGGTGACCGCGCCGGGGGTGGCCGTCGCCTCGGCGAAGGCGACCGCGACCACGTCGTACTCGCTCGGCACGTCGCGCAGCCGCAGCTCGACGGCGGGGTTGTCGAAGTTGTGCCAGTAGCCGGTGAGCACGTGCTTGGGCAGGCCGGAGGTGGGCGGTGGGGTCGTCGGGGGCGGGGTCGTGGGCGGCGGTGTCGTCGGCGGCGCGGTGGTGGTGGGCGGCGGTGTGGTCGGGGTGGTCCCGCCGCAGGGCGCGCCGTTGAGGGTGCAGTTGCCCGGTGCGCCGGAACCGGTGGCGACGAAGCCGAAGGACACCGACGCGCCCGGGGCGATGCTGCCGTTCCAGGAGCGGTTGGTGAAGGTGTACCGCTGGCCGGAGGAGGTGAGCAGGGCGTCCCAGTAGGTGCCGACGCTGGTGCCGGTCGGCAGGTCGAAGGTGAGGCTCCAGCCGTTGATGGTGCTGCCGCCACCGTTGGTGATGGTGTACTTCCCCTCCCAGCCGGTGCCCCAGTCGGCGGTCTTCGCGAAGGTCGCGCTGGCTCCGGCGGCGAACGCGGGCATCGCCACCCAGGCCGCGCCGAGGGTCGCCACCAGTGCGGCGACCAGGGAGAGGACAAGAGATCGGGAACGCTTCATACGACCCTCCAGGCCCGAGCGGGCATCCATGGATGTCAACAGGTCAGGTAATTATCAAGAAAGTTAACTGTTTCTGTCCAGGGTCGGGGGCGAGGTCGGTCGGCCGCGACGCAGCACGGTGTGCTCCAGTGCGGTGAAGGCGGTGGTGGTGACCAGGTAGAGCACGCCCGCCAGCGGCACCACCAGCGCGACCGGCAGCGTCGCGTACGGCAGCAGCGGCAGGATGCGGCCGACGGTCGCTCCCAGGTCCCCGGCCACTCCACCGACCGCTGCCGGCCCGCCGGACGAGACCGGCCCACCGGACGACGCCGGTCCACCGGACGAGACCGGCCCGGCGGACGCGGACGATCCGCCGGACGACGCCGACCCGGCGGCCATGGTCCGTCGCATCCGGCGCGACGCCAGCCAGGCCAGGGCCAGCAGCGCCGCCAGGAGTACGCCCCAGACCGGTCCCGCCGCTCCGGCGAGGCCGTCGCCCAGCTCGTGCCCCAGCGGCACCCCGACCAGCCACCCGGTCAGCGGCGACTGGTCGCCGGCGGTGAAGAGGCGGTACATGACCAGGAAGAACGGTGCCTGGAGCAGGGCCGGCAGGCAGCCCGCCAGCGGGCTCGCCCCGGCGGAGCGGTACAGGTCGAGCAGTTCCCGCTGCAACCTGACCGGGTCGTCGGCGTACCGGCGACGCAGCTCGCCGACCTGTGGGGCGAGAGCGGCACGACGGCGCTCCCCACGGACCTGGGCGACGGTGAGCGGTGCGATCAACAGCCGGACCGCGACGGTGAACCCGACGATGGCGACGGCGGTGGCCGCCCCGCCGGACAGTGGCGCGAGCGCGGTGGCGAGCGCGGAGACAGCGTGGGACGCGACGTCGACAGCGGCGTCGAGTGGTGCGAAGGCGAGCATGGACGTACCCCTCGGTGCGATTCCGGTCGGATGTCCTCGACGGACGGGTGACGGGCGGAATCGACCGCGTGCGCGGAGCCGACGGTGCGGACCGGCGGGCCCGCAGGTGCGGGGCCGATCGGTCGACGGACGGCGGGTGGAGGTGCCGGCGGAACCCGGCGACGCGTCACGCGGTCGCGGGGCGTACCCCCGGCGCGCGGGGACGGGCTCGGCCCGGCGCGTCCGGGTCGAGCTGCCGGGGCACCCGACGACGACGGGCCCGTTCCCGCAGGGACCGGGCCCGGCGGACGGCCTGCGGCCCGGCCGTGCCGGCCACCGTGACCAGGACGGCCACCGTCGTGGCAAGCAGCAGCGCGACGCCGACCGCCGCACCGGCGAGCAGCTCGACCGGCCGGTCGGCGAGCACCACGACCTGGCCGAGCGCGGACGCCCAGACCCAGATCGCCAACGACAGCAGAGCCGGCACGGGCCCAGCCTAGGACCCGCTGTCACGTTCCCGACCTCGACGAACCGGACCCGACACGCCGGGACAACGTTTTCCCGCCGCGTACGGCTGGGTAGCCCTGGGCCCAGCACCCGCGGGTGACGCGGGCCGGAAAGAAGGTGGTGAAGGCCGTGACCGGCCAGGTGGCGAAGCAGGACGTGACGAGCACGCCGGACGGACCCGATCTCCTCACCGTCGGCGTCGAGGAGGAGTTCCTCCTCGTCGACCCGCACACCGGCGTGGCCGTGCCCGCCGTCGACCTGGTGATGGACCAGGTGCCCCCCGAGCTGAGCGGCCAGGTCGAGCGGGAGTTCCAGACCAGTCAGATCGAGATCGGCAGCCCACCCGGGCTGGACCTCGGGGCGATCCGGCACTCCCTCGGCTTGCTGCGCGCCGGGCTCGCCGACGCCGCCGAGCGGGCCGGCGTCCGACTGCTCGCCATCGGCACCGGCCCGGTCGAGGGGCCGGTTCCCCCGGTGGTGGACAAGCCGCGTTTCGACCGGATGGTCGAGCGGTTCCGACTGCTCGCACCCGGTCCGGGCAACAACGGCGTGCACGTGCACGTCGGAATCCCCGACCCGGACACCGGTGTGCGGGTGCTCAACCACGTGCGGCCCTGGCTGCCGATCCTGCACGCGCTCACCACCAACTCCCCCTTCTCAGCCGGGGAGGACACCGGGTACGCGAGCTGGCGCTCGGTCGAGTGGGAACACTGGCCCTCGGTGGCCCCGACCCCGTGGCTCGACTCGCACGCGCACTACCAGCGGCTGATCCGGCAGCTCATCGACAGCGGCATGATGCTGGACGAGGGGATGCTCTACTGGTACGCCCGGCTGTCCGCGAAGTACCCGACGGTGGAGATCCGCATCGGCGACGTCTGCCCGTCGCTGGACGACACGATCCTGGTGGCCGCGCTGGTCCGGAGCCTGGTCGGCACCGCGCTGGCCGACATCGCCGCCGACCGTCCGGCTCCCCGGGTCGACCACCACCTGCTGGTCGCGGCGCACTGGCGGGCCGCCCACGACGGGCTGACCGGCAAAGCGGTCGACCCGCACACCGGCGAGGTGGAGCCGGCGTGGGACCTGCTGGACCGCCTGGTCGACCGGGTCCGTCCCGAACTGGTCCGGCACGGCGACGCCGACCGGGTCGACGACCTGCTCGCCGGGGTACGCCGGCACGGCACCGGGGCCGAGCGGCAGCGCGCGGTGTACGCCCGTACCGGTCGCCTCGTCGACGTGGTGGAGGACGTGGCGCGACAGACGCGCGGGGGTTCGCCGACGGTGACAGACTGATCCGATGGCGGAACGGTTGATCGTGGTGGGCGCCGACGCCGGGGGTATGGCGGCGGCGTCCCAGGCCCGGCGGCGGCGCGGACGGGACGACCTGGAGATCGTGGCGTTCGACCGGGGGCGTTTCACGTCGTACTCGGCCTGCGGCATCCCGTACTGGATCAGCGGGTTGGTCGACGAGCGGGACGACCTGGTCGCCCGGGACCCGGCCACCTTCCGGGACGAGTACCACGTGGACGTCCGGCTCCGGCACGAGGTCACCGCCATCGACCTCGACCGGCGCGAGGTGGTCGCCCGGGACCTGGCCGGCGGTGGCGAGGTCCGCGAGCGGTTCGACACCCTGGTGTACGCCACCGGCGCGACCCCGGTGCACCCGGGGTGGGCCCGCACCGAGGCGGCCGGCGTGTTCGGGGTGCAGACCCTCGACGACGGCGACGCGCTGCGCGACTGGCTCGAACGCGACCCGAAGCCCCGGCGCGCGGTGGTCGTCGGCGGTGGCTACATCGGCGTGGAGATGGCCGAGGCGCTGATCGTGCGCGGGCTGTCGGTGACCCTCGTCGAGCAGGCCGACCAGCCGATGTCCACCGTGGATCCGGACATGGCCGGACTGGTGGCCGAGGCGATGCGCGGGCTCGGTATCGACATCCGTACCGGAGTGACGGTCACCGGGTTGGCGACCCGCGACGGCCGGGTCACCGGGGTGTGCACGGACGCCGGGGAGTTCCCGACCGACGTCGTCGTCCTCGGTCTCGGGGTGCGCCCGAACACCGCGCTCGGCGAGGCGGCCGGCCTGCCGGTCGGGCCGTCCGGTGGGATCCGGGTGGACCGCCGGATGCGGGTGATCGGGGTGGACGGGGTGTGGGCGGCCGGGGACTGCGTGGAGACCTTGCACCGGGTCAGCGGCCAGCCGGTCAACATCCCCCTCGGTACGCATGCCAACAAGCAGGGCCGGATCGCCGGGATCAACATCGGCGGCGGGTACGCCACCTTCCCCGGCGTGATCGGCACGGCGGTCACCAAGGTCTGCGACCTGGAGGTGGGACGGACCGGCCTGCGGGAGTCCGACGCCACCGCCGCCGGCTTCCAGTTCGTCTCGGTGGTCGCCGAGTCGACCAACCGGGCCGGCTACTACCCCGGGGCCCGCACCATGTCGGTCAAGCTGATCGCCGAGAAGCCCGGCGGACGACTGCTCGGCGCGCAGATCGTCGGCTGGTCCGAGGCGGCCAAGCGGATCGACACGCTGGCCGTGGCGCTGTGGAACGGCATGACGGTGGACGCGATGACCGGCCTCGACCTCGGCTACGCCCCGCCGTACGCCCCGGTCTGGGACCCGGTGCTCATCGCCGCCCGCAAGGCCGTCGACGCCCTCGCGGAGTGACCGCCCCGCTGTGGCCGGTGCCTCCGGTGCGGCGAGGATGGCGGGGTGACCGTGGAACCGGAGATCCCCGAGGCGCTGGACTGGTTGCGGCGGGTGCCCGCCGGCCGGGAGTGGCTGGCGGTGCTGCCCGAGCGGCTGGCCGCCTGCGTGGACCGCTGGTCACTGCGGCTCGGCCCGGTGTACCCGCGGTCGTTCGTCTCGCTGGTGCTCGCCGTCGAACTGCCGGACGGGACGCCGGCCGTGCTCAAGCTCCAGTATCCCGACTGGGACAGCGAGTACGAGGCGGCGGCGCTGGCGGCCTGGGCCGGCGACGGCGCGGTCCGGTTGCTGGCGCACGAGCCGGCGTGGCGGGCCCTGCTGATCGAGCGGTGCGAACCCGGTGACCCGCTGCACCGACTCCCGCCGGACGGGGCGCTCGACGTGGTGGTGGACCTGCTCCCCCGGCTCTGGCGGCCGGCGGGTGCCCCGTTCACCCCGCTCGCCGACGAGGCCGCCGGCTGGGTGGAACGGCTGCCCGGCAACTGGGAACAGGCCAACCGGCCGTACGAGCGGCGGCTGCTCGACGCCGCCCGCGACCTGCTCACCGGCCTGGCCCCGACCCAGGGCGAACAGGTGCTGGTCAACCAAGACCTGCACGCCGGGAACGTGCTGGGCGCGGGCCGCGAGCCGTGGCTGGTGATCGACCCGAAGCCGCTGGTGGGTGAACGCGAGTTCAGCGTGGTGCCGATGGTGCGCGGCGCGGAGCTGGGCCACTCACCGGCGGCGGTACGCCACCGGCTGGACCGCCTCACCGCCGAACTGGGGCTGGACCGGGAGCGCGTGCGGGGTTGGGCGATCGGCCAGACGCTGGCCTGGAGCATCGGCGAGGGGCAGGTCTTCCCCCGGCAGGTCGAGGTGGTCCGCTGGCTGCTCGGCGGCGACTGATCCGCAGGTCAGGCCCCGTCCGGCGGCCTTGTCAGGGGCGAGGGTTACGGTGTGCGCGCTGTCGACGTACCGGTCCCGCCGGTCGCCCGCCCCCGGAGGATTCCCCATGCCGCAGGAGACGACGTACCTCGAACTGTCCGAAGCGGACGGTGGAGCGCACAAGTTCTACGAGACCGTCGTGGACGGCTCCGAGCTGACCGTCCGCTACGGCCGGATCGGTGACCAGGGGCAGGTCAAGACCACCAGCTTCGCGGACAACGCGAAGGCCCGCGCCGCCGCCGCGAAGAAGATCGGGGAGAAGGTCCGCAAGGGGTACGCCCCGGCGGTGCGCGGCGTCCGGCAGAAGCGCGCGGTCAGCCGCCGCCAGATCGTCAGCACCCACTCCACCGCGCGGACCGCCCCGGTGCTCTGGCGGTACCACTCCGGCGCCCCGGCCTTCGGCATCTTCGTCGACGGGCAGCACTGCATGGTGGGCAACGAGCACGGGGTGATCACCACCCTCGGCCACGACGCGCAGGTGCTCAGCCAGGTCCGGCTGCCGGACGGGGTGAAGTGCATCGTCGCCGACGACGCCTGGATCTACGCCGGCTGCGACGACGGCAACGTGTACGACCTCTCCGGCAAGGTGCCCCGGGTGGCGTACACCATCGCGCCGGAGATCGACATCTACTGGCTGGACATCCACGACGGCGTGCTCGGTGTCTCCGACGCGGGCGGCGGGATCTCCGCCGTCGACCACGAGGACGAGTTCCTCTGGCGGCGGCCGGGGCGCGGCTCGTCGGCGTGGATGGTGCGCTGCGACGACGACGCGATCTACCACGGCCACTCGGCCGGCGTCACCGGCTACGACTGGCGTACCGGCCAGGAGCTGTGGAACACCCGCACCGGCTCGGTCCTGTTCGGCTGGCAGGAACGCGACCACGTCTTCGCCGGCACCGGCACCCGCCAGGTCGTCCGCCTGACCAAGCGTGGCCGGGCCGACATCACGTACCAGTGCGACGCCCCGGTCTTCTCCTGCGCGGCCACCGAGAACGGCCGGTACGTCTTCGCCGGGGACAACCACTCCTCGATCTACTGCTTCGACCAGGCCGGCAACCGGCTCTGGAAGCTCGGCACCGGCTGCGGTTCGGCGTACTCCATGCAGTACCACGAGGACCGCCTCTACGTGGTCACCACCGGCGGCTACCTGGCCTGCATCGACGCCAGCGAGCCGGCGATCCGGGCGGCCGAGGGCGGCAGCGTCCCGCAGGTGGTGGACGTCAAGGCCCCGCCCCGGATGGCGGCCACCGCCCCGTCCACCACGGTCGAGGTGGTCCACAACGCCGCGGGCGGGGTGGTGGTGCAGTGCATCGAGGATCGCGGGCGGCTGCGCGTCCAGGTGATCTCCGACGGGTTCCACCGGGACTGGTCGGTGCAGTTCCCCAAGGGCATCCGCGAGCGGGGGGCCCGCTACCTGGTCACCGAGGTCCGCGAGGCCGGGCGGGGCGGCTTCTACCGCGCGTACGGCGACATCCGCCGCCTGGTCTGAGCGACGACGGCGGTCGGGCCGGCGGTGCGGACCGGCCCGACCAGTTCGCTCCAGCGTGCTCGTCACCGGAAGCAAGGCCGGACGTTCATAGCAGTGGTACACCGAAGCGATTCCCTGGCCGAGCATCGCTACGAGATCTACCTGAAGGAACGCGCCGAGGAGGGCCGACGACCATGAGCAGCTACGTACGCTGGCGTGACGTCCGCCGGGCCCACATCGAGCGTGCCGGCGGCGAGCAGGCCGTCGAGGCAGGCAAACAGGAACTACTCGCCACCGTCGTCGGACACTGCCTCGCCGAGGTACGCACGGCCAGCCCGACCAGCGGGCCGCGCCTCGACTACTCGTCCTAAGCCTGCGGAAGCAGCGGCCGGGTCAGCCGGCCTGGCAGGCGGCGCACCAGTAGAGGTTCCGCCCGCCCAGCGCGCCCCTGCTGACCGCCGTACCGCAGACGTGGCAGGGGTCGCCGCTACGGCGGTAGACGTACACCTCGCCGCCGTGCCGGTCGACACGCGGGGCGCGGCCCATCGCCTCGGGCAGGTGGGCGGGGCGGACGGTGTCGATCCGGCCCCGCTCGACGGCGAGTGTCATCAGCTCGACCAGGTCGGCCCAGAGCGCCCGCCAGCCGGCCGGGGTCAGCTCCCGGCCGGGCAGCAGCGGCGGCAGTCCGGCCCGGAACAGCGCCTCGGTCACGAAGATCAGCCCGGTGCCGGCCACCACCGACTGGTCGAGCAGGAGCGCGGCGAGCGGCGTCGGGCTGCGCGAGATCCGGGCGTACGCCCGCGCCGGGTCCGCGTCGGCGCGCAGCGGATCAGGGCCGAGCCGGGCGCGCAGCGCCGCGACCTCGCCCGGGGTGAGCAGTTCGCACGCGGTGGGGCCGCGCAGGTCCAGCCAGTGCCGGTCGCCGACCATCCGTAACCGCACCTGCCCCACCGGGGCGGGCGGCTCCCCCGGCCCGTCGGTGAACTTGCCGTAGAGCCCGAGGTGGATGTGCAGCGTCAGGTCTGCGGAGTAGTGGTGGAGCAGGTGCTTGCCGTACGCCTCGGTGCTCTCCAGCAGGCTGCCGGAGACCAGCGCGGCACCCTCGGCGAAGCGGCCCTGAGGGCTGCTGAGCTGCGGCTTCTCCCCGGCGAACAACTCGGCGTGCCGGGCGGCCAGGCGGTGGATGCTATGTCCCTCGGGCACGGCCACCAAGCGTAGTCAGCGTTGCTCGACATGGACCCGCCTGGTCTGCCTACGCCGTCGTCGCCTCGTCCTCGTCGGTGTCGGTCAGGTGGGGGCGGTGCTTTCCGATCCACTCCTCGATGTCCGCCTTGCGCCAGACCGTTCCCATGGCAAGCCGGTCGTAGGGCGCGGGCCAGTCCGGGCGGAGGGTCAACTGTCGGACCCGCTCCCGCGAGACGCCGAGCCGCTCCCCGATTTCCTGCGGCCCGTACAGGTGCTCTGGCACGCCCGCAGGTTAGCCACGCGCAAAGTTGGCAAACGTGTAGTGCACGCATGACCAGTTGGCAAGCGTGGACTACACGCTTGACAAGTGGGCTGCTGGGCGGGAGCGTAGAGCCATGCTGCGATCCCGGAGAGACCAGCCGGTCCCGTTCACCCCTGCCCACCGCCCCGTGCTCCGCCGCTGGCTGCGCCTCGGGTGCTCCTGCGGCCTCGCCTCCTGGCGGCGCTGCCCGGACCGCCGAGTACCGTCCCCGTCCGGGCCTCTCGCCGACCGGCCACGGCGCGAATCACGTCCAACGCGGCTGTCGTCGGCCCGGTCGAACAGCGCCCCCGGACAGGTGCACTCCCGGATCGGCTCGACTGATGGCCCACCCCAGGCAAGGGCCACCGGCTGGCCGGACGCCACGCGCGGCCATAGCGTGGTGCCGTTGCTGGTGCAGTCGGCCTGGTACTGCCTGGACCATCACCGCCACAGTCGCTGCCCGAGGTGCACCGGTACCGGCTACTGCCCCATGGTGGAGGCCGCCCGCGCCCGGATCAGGGCGTGGCGCAGGTACCGGGCGGCGCTGGGCCGGCGGTGAACGCTCCCCTGCCCGGAGCCGGTGACCTGGTGCTGGTGACCCGCGCGGCCAGCGTGCAGTTCGTCACCCCGATCATGTTCCGGGTGATCCGGGTGCTCGACTGGGTCACCTACGACGGGTGGGTCTGGCTCGACGGTTACCAGCTCGACAGGAAGGGCGACGCGGTCGCCCGGCGGTCGATCTTCGTACAGCCGGCTGGACTGCGGGTGCAGCGACGCTCCCCCACACCCCGAAGGCCGACGACCCTGCCGACCGTACGCCGGAATCGCGGCCCGGCCGGGTCGCCAGCGGCCACCCCGCAGCACCGGGCGACGCAGCCACGGCGTACGGCTGACCACGGCTGACGTTGCCAGCCGTGGTCGTGACGTCCGGGTCTCCGGACGCCGTCAGCCCGTCAGCCCGCCGGCGAAGGGCATCGAGCGCCACCGCTCGACAAGCGGCCGGATGGCGTCCACCAGCAGGGGCAGTTGCGGCGCGAGGGCGAGGCAGGCGACGCCCCGCAGCATCCCCACCGCGTTGACGAAGTTCATGACGTCCCGGTCCAACTGCCGCATGCCCCTGCGCTGCGCTTCGCGGTCGTAGGCGGCTTCGCAGTCGGGGCCGAGGCCGGCGAGGTCCCACTCGACAGGACCCAACGTGACCAACTCGAAGTCGGCGTAGAGGTGCCCGCGCACCCCGGGGACGATGTTCACCGCCGGGCAGTCGCCGTGGACGGGTTGGAGGTCGACCCCCGGGAACGTCTTCTCGAACGCCGCGCGGGACCGCACGACGGGCTCCAGGATCTGCCATTCGCGGCGCGCGCGGTCCAGGTCGGCCGGGTCGACGAGGTCGGCACGACCGTCGAGCAGGGCGATGCCGTCCTCGATGAACCGGGGTTCGGCCGCGGACAGGAACGACAGGTCACCCGGATAGTCGCGCAGGGCGGCGTGCAGGTCGACGACGAGGCCGGCGTTGGCCAGGTAGTCGGGCTCAGCGTCCGGGGCAACGTCGACGAACTCCCAGAACGTCATCGAGAACCCGTCGTGCTGGACCGGCTCCCGTGGCACGAGCGGGCTGGGCGGGATGACCGGGACGCCCCGGTCGGCGAGCCACCGGGTCACGTCCAGCTCCGCCCGCTGCCGGCCCGCCAGGCTGTCGAGGTCCACGTAGTGCGGCAGCACCGTGGGAACCCGGGCCACGACCGGCGCGGGCGCGAGGTGCACGACCACGGAGAACACGTCGTACAGCACCTTCGGGTCGGTCACGGTGAGCCCGAGCCCACGCCCGGCGTGGACGGCCGCGTCGACGGCACGGGCGCTCCGGTGGGCGATCTGCTCGGGTGGCATGAACACGGTCACGACATGATCGTCCCATTCCCGTCTGGACGGTCGACGGGCAGCAGGGCCGTGTAGACCCGGTCCAGCACCTGGGCCTGGGCCGGCCAGGACCACGACTCCAGCAGTCCCGGCGTCTCGTACGCGGCCCGGTAGCGGGCCGGGTCGGCGAGCACCGCCCGCACGGCGTGGACCAGGTCGGCGACGTCCCCGGCCCGGAACACCTCGCCCTGGCCGGTACGCCGGACCGTCTCCGCCATGGTCCGCACGTCGCTGACCACGATCGGCAGCCGCGCGTGCGAGTACTCGAAGAACTTCGTGATCAGGGCGATCTCGTGGTTCGGCCAGTGTTCGATCGGGATCACCCCCACGTCCGCCCCGGCGAGCAGCGGCACCACCCGGTCGGCGGCGACGTACCCGCCGACGTGCAGCCGGTAGGCGACGCCGAGTTCCGTCGCCCGCGCGACCAGGCTCCGGACGTGGTCGCCGTCCGGCCGGTTCACCACGAACGCGACATGCGTACCGGGCAGGTCGGGCAGCGCCTCCACCAGCACGCCCAGCCCGCGCTGCGGAGCCGCCGCCCCGCTGTAGACCACCAGCGGCACCTCCGGCCCGATGCCGCACCGCTGGCGCAACGACTCCGGCTCCGGCGCGGCGTCCGGCAGGTCCGGGGCGTTCAGCACCACCGACGGGCGCGCGGCGAGGCCGTGCTCGGCCTGCAACAGCCGGGCCAGCTCGTCGGAGACGGTCACCACCGCGTCGGCGTACGGGGCGTACTCCCGCTCGTGCGCCCGGTGGGCCGGCAGCCAGCGGACGTTGTCCCGCCAGGGCTTGATGCCGGGGAGGAACTCGTGCGCGTCCCAGAGCAGCTTGACCGACCGACCCCGGTCACCGGCCCGCATCTTGGCTCGCGCGCCGACCCCGAGCATCCGGAAGTCGTGGGCGTGGATCAGGTCCGGGTCGAGCGCGTCCACCACCGGTCCGTACGCCCGCTCGTACTGCCAGAGCGACGGTTCCAGCCGTCGCCAGGCGCGCTCCCGCATGGTCACCGACCAGAACCGGGTGTACGCCGCCTCGACCGGCTTGCGCAGCCCGCCGAGCGCCGCCACCGCTCGCCGTCGGCGCGCCTGCGCCCCCGTTCCCGGGCCGCCGCCCATCGGCAGCAGCCGTACCTCGGCGCGGCCGAGCCGCCAGCGGTGCGGTACGCCGTCCGGCGAGCGCCCGAGCAGCGTCACGTCCCAGCCTGCGGCGGCGGCCGACCGGGCTGCCTTCTGCACTCGCGAGTCGCCGTGCACCCCGTTGTCGACCAGCATCACCACGCGCCCCCGGGCACCACCGGGAGCACGGTCGTCGTCTCTGCCCGCACCGGTCACGGCTGAGGATCCTACGGCCGTTCCCCGTGCTCCGAGGCTGCTGTCAGCCCCCGTTCACCTGCACGTCCACGAAGCGTTGCCGGAGGTGACAGGTGTGCCGGAAGTCGACCCTGGGTACCTCACGGCTACCACCGCGTGGCAGCCGCTGGCGCGTCCGAGGTCTCCACGCACCGATCAGGAGGTGCTCGTCATGAAGATTCCCCTGCTGTCGCGCCGGAGCGAACCGGCCACCCACGACGGAAACGAGGACACCGTGGAGACCGTCGGCGCGGGCGACCGGGACCCGGCGACCGTGCCGGCCAACGGTGACGGTCGGGTCGCCGACCCGGTGGCCACCGACCGGGGCGGCGACCGGACCACGTACCGCAGCGCCGCCGCGACGGTCGACGGCCGCGACCACCGGACCGACCCGCCGTCGGCGGACGGCCGGATCCGTGACCCCCGGGACGCCGAGGCGGAGCGACGGGCCGAGGCCCGGGCGGCGACCGCGCGGGCCGCCACCGCCCGTCCGGCGGACGCGGATGCGGACCGGGGCCCCGCCCGACCGGGCCACGACTCGACGGCCACCACCATGGAACGGACCATCGACCTGGACCGGGAGTCCCGGGAACGGCTGGTCGACCGGCACCACCCGGACCTCGACCGGGACGTCGCCGACCGGCGTGCCCCGGAGCCGACGGTGGTGGCCGGGAAGAAGCCCCGGGCCAGCCTGCTCGCCACCCTGGGTCTGGTCGTCGGCGTGGTCGGGCTGCTCTTCGTGCTCACCGGCACGCTCGCCGGGTACGGCATCGCGGTCGGCGCGGTCGGCGCGGTGCTCGCCGTGTTCGGTCTGATCGCCACCCGCCGCCGGCACGTCGCCGGCAAGACCGACGCGCTGCTCGGCATCCTCGCCGGGCTCGGCGCCGTGGTGCTCGGCGTGCTCGCGATGACCGGCCAGTTCGACTGGCCGACCACCGACGGCGACTGGGTCAACCGCCTCCGGGAGTGGCTTGACTCACAGTTTGCCGACCGGTTCTGACGGGCACTGTTGGCGGCGCCGGTGGTGCACCGGTCGAGCCCGGTCGAACTGGTGGTTCACCAGCGGGGGAGATATCTCTTTCAGGGGCGGCGATTCGCCGCCCCTGAAGCATCTTCGGGGCCGGACGCCGTGGGTGCCGGCCCCGCTCGCCGTCTGCCACATGCCGCACGCAACGAATCGTCTGTCCTCTGCCCCACAGACGCAATGAACATGCGCTTCACGCAATCCTCACGGGTGGATACCGCCGCTGTCGGGCGCATAGCGTTGGAGCAACGGCGCCAGCCCGCAGGCCGCGAGTGGCCGGGCGCGCCCGACCCCCGGGAGCAGGACAATGACGATGGACGCCACCAGCCAGCGCTTCCTCATGTGCCGGCCGACGTACTTCGCCGTCGACTACGCGATCAACCCCTGGATGGACCCGACCGCGCCGGTCGACGCCGACCTGGCCATCCGGCAGTGGGAGCAGCTGCGGCAGACCTACCGCGAACTCGGCCACACCGTCGAGGAGATCACTCCGGTGCCCGGCCTGCCCGACATGGTCTTCGCCGCCAACGGCGGCACCGTGATCGACGGCAGGGCGATGGCGGTGCAGTTCCGCGATCCGCAGCGCGCCGACGAGGCCCCCGCCTACCGGGCCTGGTTCGAGGCCGCCGGCTTCGAGATGTACGACCCGAAGCACGTCAACGAGGGCGAGGGCGACATCCTGCTCGTCGGCGACCTGCTGCTCGCCGGCACCGGGTTCCGCACCGCGCACGCCTCGCACGCCCAGTTGCAGGAGGTCTTCGGGTACCCGGTGATCACCCTCCAGCTGGTCGACCCCCGCTTCTACCACCTGGACACCGCGCTCACCGTGCTCGACGAGCGGACCGTGGCGTACCTGCCCGAGGCGTTCTCGCCGGGCAGCCGGGCCGCGCTGCGTCGGCTCTTCCCGGACGCGGTGCACGCGACCATGGCCGACGCCGAGGTGCTGGGGCTGAACGCGGTCAGCGACGGCCGGCACGTGGTGCTGCCGGCCCAGGCCACCGACCTCGCCGCGAAGCTGCGTGACCGGGGTTACGAGACCATCGGTGTCGACCTGTCCGAGCTGCGCAAGGCCGGCGGTGGCCCGAAGTGCTGCACGTTGCGACTCCGTCAGGGAAAGGCAGGCAAGTGATCGTCGACGACATGCTGCGGACGCCGGACGCGGTCCGGGACGCCGAGCGGTGGACCGCGCACAACTACCACCCGCTGCCGGTGGTGATCTCGTCCGCCGAGGGTGCCTGGCTCACCGACGTGGACGGGCGGCGCTACCTCGACTGCCTGGCCGGCTACTCCGCGCTCAACTTCGGCCACCGGCACCCGCAGCTCATCGCCGCCGCGCACGCCCAGCTCGACAAGCTGACCCTGACCAGCCGGGCGTTCATCCACGACCAGTTCGCCGACTTCTGCCGTGAGCTGGCCCAGCTCTGCGGCAAGGAACTGGTGCTGCCGATGAACACCGGCGCGGAGGCGGTGGAGACCGCGATCAAGGTCGCCCGCAAGTGGGGCTACCAGGTCAAGGGCGTACCGGCCGGGCAGGCGAACATCGTCGTCGCCGAGGGCAACTTCCACGGCCGGACGACCACCATCGTCAGCTTCTCCACCGACACGGACGCCCGGGACGACTTCGGGCCGTACACCCCGGGGTTCACCCTGGTCCCCTACGGCGACCTGGACGCGCTGGCCGCCGCCATCGACGACAACACGGTCGCGGTGCTGATCGAGCCCATCCAGGGCGAGCAGGGCGTGGTGGTGCCCCCGGAGGGCTACCTGCCGGGCGTGCGCCGGGTGTGCACCGAGCGCAACGTGCTCTTCCTGGCCGACGAGATCCAGTCCGGCCTCGGCCGTACCGGTGAGACCTTCGCCTGTGACAACGAGGGCGTCGTGCCGGACATGTACCTGCTCGGCAAGGCGCTCGGCGGCGGCATCGTGCCGGTCTCCGCCGTCGCCGCGAACGCCGACGTGCTGGGCGTGCTCAAGCCCGGCCAGCACGGCTCCACCTTCGGCGGCAACCCGCTGGCCTGTGCGGTCGCCACCGAGGTGGTCCGGCTGCTGGCCACCGGCGAGTTCCAGCGACGCTCCGCCGAGCTGGGCGAGCGGCTGCACGCCGGGCTGCGGGAGCTGATCGGCCGGGGCCTGGTCGCCGTCCGGGGCCGGGGTCTCTGGGCCGGCCTGGACATCGACCCGGCGCTGATGACCGGCCGTCAGGCGTGTGAGCGGCTGATGGAGCGGGGGGTCCTCGCCAAGGACACCCACGGCTCCACGATCCGCCTGGCCCCGCCCCTGGTCATCACCGCCGAGGAGATCGACCACGCGCTCGCCCAGCTCACCGCCGTTCTCGACCCCACCTCCTGAGCCCTGCACCCCACCCGCCCTCCGCTGATGCCGAGGGCGGGTGGGGTGGGGGTCAGGTGCGGGGAAGACGCATGGCCATGGTGGGAGCCTCGGCCATCACCGAGGCGGGGGTGTACGGGGCACCGGCGGGCAACGCGCCGGGGCGGCCGATCTGCACCCCCGGGTACAGCTCGACCATGTCACCCGGGTCCAGCACCCGGGACTGTTTCGGGGCCAACGCGATGCGCTCCGCCTCGGCCATCGAACCGCCCGGACGGATGCCGCTGCCGTTGGTGCTCACGTCGGTGACCACCACCGTGCCGGCCCGCAGCTCGAACTTGACGTGGCTGCGGCTGATCCAGCGCCGGGCCTCGTCGTTGAGCCACTGACCGAGCACGATCCCGCTGGACTGGTCCGGCGCGCGGCCGACCAGCACCGGCTCGTCCGCGGTGAGCACGAACCGACGCCGGACCAGCCCGCCGATCCGGACCGCGAGAACCTCGGTCCGGGGCCGGGCCCCGGCGTCACCGAGGCGGGTGTTGTGCCGGGGGCAGGTCGGCGCGCCGGTCCGCAGCGTGGGCGGCGGCTGGGCGGCCGGACTCCGCTCCGTCCGGGGGGACAGGTCGGCGAACGCACCCCCACCGCCTCCGGAGCCGAAGAGCGCACAACCCGGCTCGGGGCAGCGCCACAGCCGGGAGAGCAGCTTCGTCCCGACCGGTGACGGCTCACCGGCCACCGGGGTCGTACCCGGGCCGACGTGCGCGACGAACATCGGGCCGCCCTGCCCCGGCACCGGCGCGACCACCCGGCCCGGCTGCTCGACCACCCAGGGATAGCGTCCGCGCAGCCCGTCGAAGCGGGCCCGGCTGAGCACCGGCAGACCGAGCAGATCGGCGACCTCCAGGATCCGGTCACCCGGCTGGTCCAGCACCTCCACCAGGCCGTCGTCGGCCCAGCGGCGGACCACCATCCGCTCGTTCGAGGTCAGGTCGGCGTCGGAGAGCAGCGCCCGGTGCACGACCGCGTACACCGGGACGCTGTCCTCCTCCAGCTGACGGGCCAGCGCGTCGATGACCATGCCGAGGCGCAGCATGCTCGCCGGCCGACCGGCGTCCAGATCCTGGTAGCGGATCACCTCGGCCAGGTCGACGACCGCACGGGCCAGGGCGGGGTCGGTGCAGACGCGTCCCTCGATCGCGTCCAGCACCTTGCTGATCTCGAATCTCATCGCGCGCTCCGGACGATCTCGTCGATCCGCCGGGCCAGGTCGATGTCACGCTCGGTGACACCGCCGGCGGAGTGGGTGGTGCAGCGGAACGTGACCGTCCGCCACCGGATGTCGATGTCGGGGTGGTGGTCCCGTTCCTCGGCGACCTCCGCGACCCGGTCGACGACCGCGATCGCCTCGGGGAAGCTGTTGAGCTGGACGGTGCGACTGATGCCGGCAGGGTCGCCCGTCCAGTCCGCCAACGCGGCCAGCTTGTCTCGTACCGCCTCCGCGGTGAGCACCTCTGCCATGGTCAGCACCCTACCGGGGCGGTGCCGGCCACCGCCCGACCCGAAAGCCGCCCAGCGGCAACCGTCACCGCTCCGCTCCGCTCCCGGGCGGGCACGGCGGGCGCCCGGGTGGAAGCAGGGGACCCCTGCTACTCGTTTTTGTCGTGCAGGGGTCCCCTGCTACCACCAGACACGGCGGCGGCCGGCGGCGGGACGGTCAGCGCCGCACCGGGCGGCCGGCCTCGTGCAGGTGCGCCAGCGCCTCCCGGTACGAGTCGAACAGGCCGGTCTCGACGTACGGGACGCCCTGCTCGGCGCAGTACGCGCGGACGATCGGCCGGGCCCGGCGCAGGTTCCCCCGGGGCATGTTCGGGAACAGGTGGTGCTCGATCTGGTAGTTCAGGCCGCCGAGCGCGACGTCGACCAGCCAATTGCCCCGCACGTTGCGTGAGGTGAGCACCTGCCGACGCAGGAAGTCGAGGTCGTCGGAGGCGCTCGGCATCGCCATGCCCTTGTGGTTCGGGGCGAAGGAGCAGCCCATGTAGAGCCCCCAGAGTCCCTGGTGGACGGCGACGAACGCCAACGCCCGCCCCGGCGACAGGACGGTCCCCACCAGCGCGAGGTAGCCGACGACGTGCACGGCCAGGAGCAGTCCCTCCACCGCCCGGCGCCGGATCGGCGTACGGAACCGGCCGTCCGGGGTGCGCCCGACGACGGCGCGTACCGCCGCCACGTGCAACGCGAAACCCTCCAGCAGCAGCATCGGGAAGAACAGCCACGCCTGCCACCGGGCCAGCCACCGCCCGAAGCCCCGGGTCGCCGCCGCCTGCTCGTGGGTCCAGACCAGCGCACCCGCGCCCACGTCCGGGTCCTCCCCCTCGTGGTTGGGGTTGGCGTGGTGCCGGTTGTGCTTGTCCACCCACCAGCCGTAGCTGAGCCCGACCGCCAGGTTGCCGGCGAGCAGCCCGACCACCTCGCTCGGGCCACGTCGACGGAACATCTGCCGGTGCCCGGCGTCGTGGCCGAGGAAGGCGACCTGGGTGGTGGCCACGGCGAGCAGCACGGCGACGCCGAGCTGCGCCCAGCTGTCGCCCACCGCGACGAACACCGCCCACCCGCCGAGGAAGAGGGCCACGGTCAGTGCCCCGCTCGCCACGTACCAGCCGGGCCGACGCGCCAGCAGGCCGGCCTCGCTGACCTGTCGGGACAACCGTGCGTAGTCACTGCCCCGCCGCAGCGGAGGATCGACCGCGGAATCCACCGTCATGTGCGCCCCTGTCTCCTCGGGTGGTCCGGCCGCCGGCTGGCGGCCCGGTTCCAGTCTCCGAGCGACGGCCACGCTGAGGAACCCGGCGAACCCCCGCATCTCGGGTAGGGAAGGCCCTACCCCATTCGCTTCACCGCAAACCGTAGCCGGGCCAGATCCCGACGGCGACGCTCGTAGGTGGTGGCGAGTCCGATCAACGCGAGACCACCGACGGCGAGGAAGATCCACCGGGGCACCAGGTCCCAGCTCCGGACCATCTCGTGCAGGGCGAGCGGGACGAGGCTGACCCCGCCGAGTACGACCGGCGCCTGCCAGCGCCGGACCGCGCCGAACAACACCACGCCGAGCGCGCCGGCACCGAGCAGCAGCCGCCGCCACGGTTGCGGATCCGCGCCCACCAGGACGGACACCAGGCTCGGCAGCAGCGCCGCGGCGAGCCCCGGGCCGAGGGCGGTCCAGCTCGTCAACCCCGTCCGGGTACGCAGCGCGACCAGCCCGGCGAGCAGCGCCAGCCCGGCCGCCGGCAGGGTGTACGCCTCCAGCAGCGTGACCTCGGCGACGGTGAGCAGCAGCCACGCCCCGAGCAGCTCACTGCCCCCGGCGATGGCCGCGAAGACCCACCGTCGACCGACCGTTTCGCCCGGACGCAGCGCCCGCAGCGCGACGGCGGTGCCCCAGAGCACACAGACCACGGCGGCGTGCCGGCGCGACCCGACGGTGAGCAGGAACGCCGTGAGGGCGACCGCCTGGGCGGCGGCGTCCAGCACCAGCCCCTCCCCCGGCCGGCGACGGGCCAACAGGGCGGCGACGCCCAGCACGAGCACGGCCACCGCGAGCACGGCGGATCCGGCCGTACGCAGCGGAAGGTCCGCGGCGAGCATGGCGGTGACCGCGAAGCCGGTGGCGGTGAGGGCCGCCCCCGCCCAGCCGACCGGACGGACGGCGGCGACCCGCCCGGCGACCCCGACCACGACCGCGACCACCAGGACCAGGCCCAGCCCGGCGAGCGTGCCGGCGCGGGTCGGCAACAGCCCGGCCAACCCGGCCGCGCCCAGGGGCAGCCCGGTGCCGGCCAGCACCGGCAGTACCAGCCGGCGCACGGACGGACGCGCCGGGGTGGACGCAACGATGGCGGGCGCCGGACCCGGTCCGGTCGGCGCGGCCACCGGGCCGGCGGACGGCAGGACGCCGGCCGGCGGCGCGGGCACCACGACGGCGGGAGCAGTGGTGAGCGTGGCGACCAGCACGCCGGCCGCACCGAGCAGCAGCGAGCACGCCGGCAGCACCGGCCAGGGCACGCCGGCCGCGCCGAGGAGCACCGGCACGGCCACCGCGCCGACCGGCACGGCGAGCAGCAGCGCCCGGCCACGGCCGAACGGGGTGAACCGACCAGCCACCGCCACGGCCCCCAGCAGCAGCAGGAACGCCACCCCGGCGGAGATCCGCGCCGGGGTCACCCCGGGGGCCAGCCCGACCCCGTCCGGAGCACCGGACCAGACCGACCCGAGCCAGCCGTACGGGGCGACCAGCACCCGGAAGGCGGCCGGGACGAGCACCACGCCGGTCGCCACCGCCAGCGCGACGCCGACCACCCGCAGGCCGCCGTACGGGCGGACCACGGCGGCCCCCACCGCCGCCACCAGCACCGCCGCCGCCAGGTAGACCGGCACCGACTCGCCGGCCGGTACGACCACCGGCGCGAGACCGGCCACCGGCAGCGCTCCGGCCAGCGCGGCACCGGCGTACCGCTGGAGATCGGGCCAGTACCGACGGACCGCGACCAGCGCGACGGGCAGCAGCCCGACGGCGACGGCCGGCCCCCGGAGCCGCCACGGCAGCGGTGGGCCCAGCTCGATCTGGGTCACCACCACCAGGGCCGGTACGGCGAGCAGCGCCACCGTCAGCGCCGGGCCGGCCAGATGCCGGACCGGTCCACCGAGCCGCCGTGCCCGGCCGGCCACCACCAACCCGGTGAGCAGTACCCCGACCAGGACCGCGCCGGCCCCCACCGGCGCGGCGAGGCCGACGAGCAGGGCGTGCCCGGTCAGGGCCACGCCGGCGGCAGCGGTGAGCAGCGGCTGGTACGCCCGGTCGGCCGACCGGAACACCGCCACCAGCAGCAGGGCCGTCCCGACGACCAGCCCGAGGGCCACCACCACCGGCCAGGGCACGGGCCGTACGGCCGGCGCGGCGAGCACCGCGACCACGCCCCCGCCGAGGGCGACCGGGAACCGGGCGGCCCGGGGCAGCAGGAGCAGGCCCGCCCCGGTGGTCAGCAGCACGGAAACCGGGAGCTGCCAGCCCCAGGGCAGGTCCGGGCCGGCCACCGCGCCCTGCCACGGCGGAACGGATCGGAGCACCGCGGCGGCGGCCAGCCAACCGGTGGGCGCCAGGACCGCGAACACCATCACCCCGGCCACGACGAGCGCCCCGGCCCGGGGGCCGCTGCGGAGCCGGGTGGGCAGTGCCCGGACGGCAGCGGCCAACGCGAGCACCACCACCGCCGAGGTGACGTGCAGGACCGAGGGGCGCAGCTCGGCCACCGGGCGGAGCACCGCCGGGGCCGAGACGACGACCAGCAGCGCGGCGGCGACCGCCCGGAGGACCGGACTGCCGGCGACCAGCGCGGCCCCGGCCAGGACCAGCACCACCACCAGCAGCGGCAGCCCGGCGGCGAGCGGCGTGCCGAAGGCCTCCCCCCACGCCAGGGCAGCCACCGCGCAGACCGTCGCCGGGATCAGGGCCAGGGCGTGACCGATCCAGGCGGTGATCCGGCCCGCGACGGCCAGCGTCCCGCCCGAGGGCACGGGACCGGTCGGGCCCGAAGGCGCAACGCCCGCCGGGACAGGGTCGGTCGGATCGGCCATCGACGCACCCGCCGGGACGGGGCCGGTCGGACCCGCCACCGCCGGGACAGGGCCGGTCGGTTCGGCTCCGGCCCGGTCGTCGCGCGGCCGGGCAGGGCCGAGCCGGCCCGACAGCACGGCGACCACGGTCAGGTCGACCAGGGCGACCCCGGTGAAGACCAGCGCCCACCCGGCGACGCCCGGTCGGGCCTCGACGGCGAGCAGCGGCAGCACCGGCTGCGCGACGACCAGCGCCGCGAACCAGGGCACCGCCAGGCGGGTGAGCAGCGCATACCCGGTGGCGATCAGCACGCTGGCCCCCCCGACCAGCGCGGTGTACCGGGTCGTCGGCCAACCGGCGACACCGCCCAGGTCGACCGACCACGCGGCGTACCCGTCGAGGAGCACCAGCAGCAGCCCGACGGCGGCGACGGTCTCCGCGGTGCCCCGCAGTCCCCGCCGGACCACGACCGCCGGCACGGCCAGCGCGAGCGCGGTGACCGCCGCCAGGATCGCCGCCCGGCCCACGACGCCCACCGACGCCCAGGCCACCGCGGTGAAGACGATCGCCGCGGTGCCGAGCAGCAGCCCGCCGAGGACGAAGAGCACCCCCTGCACCGTCCGGGTCGAGGTCTCCCGCTGCCCGGCGGCGGTGCCCCCCACCGCCGCCGGGCCGACCGGAACCGGGCCGGCGGCGACCGGCCGGACCGGAGTCGGACCGAGTACCGCGCTGGTCACCGCCGGGCCGGTGGCGACCGGAGCCGACGGGGTCGGAGCCACCGCCGGCCGGGGCGGACGGACGTGCGGCGGGACGACAGTGGCCTGCGCCGGGACCGCCCGGCTCGCCCGGACCCGCGCCGCCAGGTCGGCCCGGCGCTGCTGGACCGCCCCCAACGCCGCGCCGAGGTCCAGGTACGCCCGCCGCGCCTGCTCCACCCGCCCGGTGAGCACGGTGATCTCGGCGTCGAGCCGGACCACCTCGGCGGCGGTCGGGTCGGGCCCCCGGCCGCAGGCCCGGCAGCCGACGGTCAGGTCGGCCGGTGCCGCGCATCCGGGACAGGGGTAGCCGATGGTCTGCACGCGATCATCCTCGCCTGGCCGGACGACACCAGCCCAGAGTGCGCGTACTCAGGGACGGGTCTGCTCGTGCACCCAGGTCGAGTAGTCCGGGTTGCCGCTCGCCACCCGGCTGACCAGGATCTCCGGCACCTCGTACGGGTGGCTCGCGCGGATCTGGTCGACGAGGGCGTCCACCCGGTCCGAGGCGGTCTTGAACTGCACCGACCACTCGGCGGTGGTCTCCATCGCGGACTGCCACCAGTAGGTGCTGTCCACCTGACCGCCCACCTGGGCACAGGCCGCCAGCCGTCCGGCCACGGCGGTCGCCGCCAGCACGTCCGCGACCGAGCGCGCGTCCACCACGGTCGTCACCACGCAGATCTGCTCCACGCAGCGCACCCTACGCGTCGACCGGCCCGTCACCATTCAGCGCGGCCGTACCGTCACGGTTGGCCTCGATCCACTGGTCGATCCGGGCCCACCAGTCGAAGAGCCAGTCGATGCGTTCCTGCCGCCCGGCGGGGACCTCCTCCGGCGGGACCGACCAGAACCGCATGACGATCCGCTTGTCCATCGGCAGTTCCCGCCAGACGTCCGTCACGGTCAGCATCCGGTCCAGCCCGGTGTGCGCCACGAAGATCACCCCGGCCTCGGGGGCGGCGTCGAGGGCGGCGAGCACCCCGCCCGGCTGGGGCGCGAGCACATGCCGCATCCGCTCGGCGCGCAGCGCCATCCCCTCCAGGCCCCGCGAGCGGAGCCGGTCGATGGCCCGGAGCCGCCGCCGGGGGGTGAAGTTGCCGCCCTCCGGGAAGATGACGAACGCGTCGTTGTCGTCCAGGCCGGTGGCGAGGTGCCCGATCTGGTCGAACACCGTGCCGTCGCGCCGGCTGCCGGGGGCGAGGAAACGGGTCGGCAGCCGGTTGAGCAGGACGTCGATCGCCGGGTCCCACTGGAGGGTGTCCTTCAGGACGATCCTCGGTTCCCGGTAGAACCAGTTGACCAGCGCGTGGATCAGGATGAACGAGTCACCCGGGCCGGCGTGCCGGCAGAGCACCAGTTCCGGCCGGCCGGGCAGGGCGGTGTCCGGGTCGGTGCCGGCCACGTCGATGGTGAGCCGTAGCGTCCAGCGGGCCTGCCAGAAGAGCACCCGCAGGAACCAGCCGGCGAGCAGGTAGTGCACGCGCTGGAAGGCCGGGGCACGGGTACGCCAGCCGAAGCCGGCGGCGATCCAGAGCCCGAACAGGGCCAGCAGCGCGGCGGCGTCCCAGACCAGGTAGACCACGCCGATCCAGACCAGGCGCAACGGGCGCAGCCGGCCGGGTACGAACGGTGACAGGGCCGCCGCGACCAGCAGCCAGACCGGCAGCGTGGTGACCACCGTGAAGGCGAGGAACACCACCGCCGGGGCGAGCAGCACCCGGCGGACCCACCTCGGCGGCAACGGCATCAGTTCTCCAGCGCGGCGAGATAGTCCCGCGAGGCGATGTACGCGCGGCTGATCCGCCGGCCCACCGCGGCCATGTCCCGGTAGGCCCACGGCGAGTCGTCCCGGGGTTCCAGCCCTCCGGTCGGCAGGACGTGCACCTCGACCCCGTCGGGCAGCGCCGCCAGTTCCCGGGCGAACCGGTGCCGGCGGGCGATCTCGAACGCGACCTGGGCGACCTCCCAGGGCCGCCGGGGCGGGGTCAGCACGCGTTCGATCCGCCCCACCTGGAGGACGAAGACCCGCCGCGCGCCGAGCGTGACCGCCTCACCGATCGGGATCGAGTTGACGATGCCACCGTCCACGTAGTGCTCACCGTCGATCTCCGCCGGGGGGAGCAACCCCGGCACCGAGGCCGAGGCGACCACGGCGGGCACCACCGGGCCGGTGCTGAACCAGTGCTCGGCGGCGCGTTCGATGCTCGCCGCACAGCACCGGAAGGGAATCCTCAGGTCGGCGAAGGTGGTCTCCGCGCCAAGTTCGACCTCCAGGAGCCGGCGCAGCGGACGGGGCGAGTGCAGATGGGTCCGGGCGGCGAACCGGCGCAACTGCCGGGCCACCGAGTCGCCGTACACCTCGCTCGCCTCGGGCGAGGCCCAGAGCCGGACCAGCCGGTCGGTCACCGCCTCGGTCGGGTCGGCGGCGACCAGCGCTCCGTTGACCGCCCCGATCGAGGTGCCCAGCACCAGATCGGGGCGGATCCCGGCGCGGAAGAGGGCGCGCAGCATGCCGACCTCGACCGCGCCCAGCACTCCCCCGCCACCCAGCACGAACGCCACCGGACCGCCAGCCATGGCGTCAATCCTGGCACGTCCACGCCCGACGGCCGGCGGCCGGTGGCCGCCGGGACGGTCGGCACCCGCTCCCGAGCCTCGCCCGCCGACCGGCGGGACACGAGACCGTGGCGTCCCGCCGAACCGGTCAGCCGTTGACACCCCGGACACATTCCCGCAACCTGATACCGCTCCGACCCGAGGCAGGTGCGTTCAGTGATGGGAGCGCTTCACGCCGGCAGCCTGCTGGCGCGCCGGTACCGGTTGGTCGACCGGATCGGCTCCGGCGGCATGTCGGTGATCTGGCGGGCCCGCGACGAGGTGCTCGACCGGATCGTCGCGGTGAAGGTGCTCGCCCCGTCGCTGGCCGCCGACGCCCGCTTCCGGGACATGGTCCGGGAGGAGGCGCGGTCCGCCGCGCAGCTCGTCCACCCGCACGTCACCTCGGTGCACGACTACGGCGAGGCGATCGCCCCGGACGGCACGATCACCTCCTTCGTGGTGATGGAACTGCTCACCGGCGAGGAGCTGGAGGGCCGCCTCACCGAGGGGCCGCTGCCCTGGGCCGAGGCGGTCGGGATCGGCGTGCAGGTGGCCGACGCCCTCGCCGCCGCGCACCGGCTCGGCATCGTGCACCGGGACATCACTCCGGCCAACGTGATGATGACCCCGGTCGGCGCGAAGGTCCTCGACTTCGGCATCGCCACCCGGGTCGGTGCCCCGGACGAGGACGAGGACGGCGGCACGTTCGGCACCCCCGCGTACGTCGCGCCGGAACGCCTCGACGGGGCACCCGCCCAGCCGTCGACCGACGTCTACTCCCTCGGCGTACTGCTCTACGAGACGTTGACCGGGCGGGTGCCGTACCCGGCGGACACCTGGGAACAGCTCGGGGTGGCGTTGGAGACCCGGGAGGCGCCGACGCTGGCCGGCGTACCGGACCTGCCGCCCCTGGTCGCGCGGACCTGTCTGCGGTGCCTCGCGCGGGATCCGGCCGAACGCCCCACCGCGCGGCAGGTCGCCGAGGCGCTGGGGCGACAGCTGGCGGCCGAGCCGGCTCCCGCGCAGACCGTGCCGCTGCCACCGGGCGAGCCCGCCCCGGTGCCCGTGACGGCCGGGCCGGCACCCGCGCCGCCGGCCGGCCGGATACCGGCCGACCAGGTCCGGGCGGGCGCGCCCACGGACCGGGGACGGGGCCGGTGGGCACTCGGCCTGGCCGCCGGGGCGCTCGTGGTGCTCGTCCCGGTCGTACTGGCCTGGCCGGACGACCCCGGGACGACCCCACCACCGGTCCAGGTCCAGCCGACCACCGGGCCGGCGGTCGCGCCCACCGGCGAGTCGCCCGCCCCGGCCGGTACGGCCGTCGAACGCCCGTCCCGGCCACCGGCGGCCACGTCGTCGCGCCCGGCGGCCACCCCGGACGGGGAGACCCTGGAGAGCGCGGTGGGTCGGCTCGACCAGCTCATCGACGCCGGGGTGACGGCCGGCGAGATCCGCGAGGACGTCGGCCTCGACCTGGACAACCACCTACGCAACCTGACCGCCGAAGCTTCCGGCGGCCAGCACGACGTGACGCGGTCGGTGGCCCAGCTGCGGGAGAAGGTCGCGCGCCGGGTCAGCGAGGGCGCGATCACCCCCGGGTACGCCCGCCAGCTCGACACCGCCCTGCAACGCCTCGCCGCCGCGCGGACCTAGGGGTATCCCACCCGACGTCCCCGGCCCGCACTAGGAGGCGACCACCTCCCCGGGCGGGTCGGTCCGGACCCGACCGCGCACCGTCCAGGCGAGTCCCGCTGCCAGGAACGCCCACGCGACCAGCAGCGCGCTGACCCACAGCGGGGACCGGTAGCCGAGTCCCGCACCGATGGCGGCACCGCCCAGCAGGGGGCCGACGGCCGCGCCCACGTTGAGGGCGGCGGTCGCGAACGAGCCGCCCAGGGACGGCGCGTCGACGGCCGCGTACAGCGCCCGGGCGACGAGCGTGGATCCGACGGCGAACGAGAGGGTCCCCTGGACGAAGACGAGCAGGAACACCACGGACGCGTGCTCCGCCGTCACCGCGAACAGCAGCCAGCCGGCGAGCAGGGCCAGGCCGCCGGGGACGAGGAGTCGCATCGGCTGGGAGTCCGACAGGCGGCCCCCGAGGGTCACGCCGGCGAACGATCCCAGGCCGAAGAGGGCCAGCAGGACGGGCACCCAATCCGTGCCGTACCCGGTGACGTCGGTGACCAGTGGCGCCAGGTACGTGAAGGTGCAGAAGGTCGCGCCGTTCACCAGGGCACCCAGGAGCAGGTACCCGAGCAACCGGGGACGGCGCAGCGCCCGCAGTTCCCGCCGGGCGCCGGGGGCGGCCGGGTCCGGTGCGCCGGCCGGAACCGAGCGCAGGATGGCGACGACGGCGGGCACCGAGACGACGGCGACCGCCCAGAACGCCGAACGCCAGCCCCAGAGCTGACCGAGCAGGGCACCGGCCGGCACCCCGGCGACGCAGGCCAGGGTGATGCCACCGAGCAGGACGGAGGCGGCCCGGCCACGGGCGTCGGGCCCGGCCATTCCGGTCGCCGTGGCCAGGCCGACGGCCAGGAACCCGGCGTACGCCAGCGCCGCGACGACCCGGCTGGCCAGCAGGACGTCGAAGTCGGTGGTGACCGCCCCGACGACGTGCACCAGGATGAAGACGACCAGGAAGACCAGCAGCGCCCGTCGTCGCGGCCACCGCAGGCTGAGGATGGCCGTCAGGGGCGCTCCGATGATCATTCCTCCGGCGAAGGCCGATGTCAGCGCTCCGGCGGCCGGGACGGAAACGTGCAGGTCGCGGGCGATGTCCGGGACCAGGCCGGAGAGCATGAACTCGGACGTCCCCTGGGCGAACACCGCCAGTCCGAGCAGGTAGATGGCGATTGGCATGACAGATCCACATTTCTCGACGCGAATGGATGAAGCACGCGGTCGAGTCACGACGGGCCACGGCTGGACGTGGCGACGGATCACGCGTCCAGCCGGGCGCACGGGACCACCGCGCGAGGGAAACCCGGGGTGTGATCTCACGGAGGCGACGGAGACGGTGGCGTCGCCCAGGTGCGACCCTCCGCGAGGGACAGCCCACGGCGGTCCGGTGACAGGCACGGCAGGAAGGAGAGCGCCGTCTCAGATTCGACAGCGCTTCAGAGCGACATCACCACGAGCCCGCCACCGAAGACCGGTGGCTAGCGTCTGGACGCCTCGGGGCTGGACACGGGGCGACCCTAGTCAGCGCGCGAACCCGCCGTCAATCGTGTTCCCCGGCGGGTGCTGTGGAGCCGGCCAAAGGTCGGGCCGACCCGTCAGCGGACGTGCGTCCCGACCACCTCGGCGCGGACGGGGTGCGGGCGGGCGACCAGCCGGCGGTAGACGGCCTCGTACCCGCGCGCCATCCCGGCGGTGGAGAAGTGCTCCGCCACATGCGCGACGCAGTCCTCCGGCCGCAGACGGTCCGCCTCGCGCAGCGCGGCCGGCAGTTCCTCCGGCCGGTCGAGGACCAGCCCGGTCACCCCGGGCCGGACCACCTCGGGCACGGCGCCCCG
Source organism: Micromonospora sagamiensis (assembly GCF_014680085.1). Taxonomy (NCBI): domain Bacteria; kingdom Bacillati; phylum Actinomycetota; class Actinomycetes; order Micromonosporales; family Micromonosporaceae; genus Micromonospora; species Micromonospora sagamiensis. The sequence goes on from NZ_AP023438.1 coordinate 1,789,696, forward strand.
GTTCAACGCGACCACCGGGGTGCCGGTCGCCATCGCCTCGACCATCACCATGCCGAACGGCTCGTCCCACTGGATCGGCATGATCAGGCAGCGGGCCTCCACCAGCAGCCGCAGGCAGGTCTCCCGGTCGGCGTCGAACACCACCCGCACATCCGGCCCGAGCAGCGGCTCGACCACCTCCGCGTAGTGGCGGCGCTCCCCCGGCTCGTTGCACTTTCCGGCCAGCACCAGCGGCAACCCCGCCGCCCGGCAGGCCGCGACGGCCACCTCCGGCCCCTTGTCCGGGCTGAACCGGGCCAACCAGAGCACCGGACCGGTGCCGGGCGCACGCTTGCGCGGGAAGACCCCGGTCTCCAGGGCGTTGTGCACCGTCCCGGCCCAGGGCAGGCCCGGGTTCAGCCGACGCTGGGCGTGCGAGATGGCGACCAGGCCGACCGTGTCGGGCACCTGGCTGAGCACGTCGCCGTACTCGCCGACCGGGTTGCCGTGCACGGTGGCGACCGTGGGCAGGGCGCGCCGCTCGGCCAGCAGCGGCCCGATCGTGGTGTGGTCGTGCACCACGTCGAAGCGGGCCGGGTCGAGCGAACGGTGCACCCGGGCCAGGTGGGCAAGCTCCGGCAGGGACTCGCCGAGCCGCTCGTGCTGGAGTTCGCCGACCGTCGGGACGTACGCGGCGTCCGTGCCGTGGGCCGGACCAGCGCCGAAGAGCGTCACCCGGTGCCCCCGGTCGACCAGGCCGTCGACCAGACCGGCCACCACCTGTTCGAGGCCGCCGTAGCCGGACGGGGGCACCGGGTACCAGGGGGGCACCACCATGGCGATCCGCAACGGCCCCTCGCGCGTGGCGGACGACTGGTTCACGACGACGACGCCTCCCCTGTCAAGGTCCCGGGCGGCGACTTCCCGCCACCGCCGGGGGTAAACCGCCGGCCGTCGGGTCAGCCGGCGACGGCCACCTCGGTGCGCACCACACAGACCCCCGGCGTCGACCACGCGACACGTTCCGCCTCGTCCCGGTCGGTGAGGGTCTGCACCGTGCCGGCGAGCAGCACGGCGTCCCCGGCCACCTCCACGGTGACCCCCGCCGTGCCGACCCGGCGCAGCAGCGTCCCCTGGATCCGCCGACGCAGCTCCTGACCGGTGGACGCGCCACGGGGGCGGACCCGGACCAGGTTGGTGATCCCCCGCACGCCGCGCAGCCGGCGCAGCTCGCGCTCGGCGGCACGGCGCTGGAAGCCGAACTCGACCTGGCCCCGGAGCATCACCCAGCCGCCGGCGACGGTGACGTCCAGCCGCTCGGCCGGTACGAAGCTGTCCCACTCCAACGCCCGGACGGCGGCGAGCGCCACCTCGGCGTCGGTGCGCTCCGCGTCGACGCCGAGCCGCACCTCAAGCTCGTCGGCGACCGCCCGGACCCCGCGCACCCGCTGCGCGCTGCGCTCGGCGGCCCACCGCTCCGCGTAGCTGCCCACCTGGCCGGTCAGTGTGACCACCCCGTCCTGGACGGTCACGCCGACCCCGGTCGACGGGAGGCGGGGCTCCCAGAGCAGCTCCTCGGAGACGTCCTGCTGGATCTGCCGGTCGGTGCGTCGTCCCGCCGTTGTGGTCATGCCGCTTCCCTCCCCTGCCGCCGCGGATGCCGTCGATGCTGCCCGCGGTCGGGGTGAGGTCGGGTCACCCGGTACGGGTGGCCACGAAGGGACGGCGGGCGACGGAACCGACCCCCTCGGTTCCGCCGCCCGCCGTCAGTGGGGAGGAGACAGCTTCGGTCAGGACGCCTCGGCGAGCGTCGCGGTGGCGGTGGCGGTGGCGCCGTTGCGGCGGTACTCGACCTCCACCCGGTCGCCGACCTTGCCGGCCTGCACGGCCGCCACCAGGTCGTTCGAGTCCTTGATGACCTTGTCGCCGAACTTGGTGATCACGTCGCCCTTGCGCAGTCCGGCCTTCTCGGCGGCGCTGCCCGGAGTGACCGTGGAGACCAGCGCCCCACCGTCCTCGGCACCGGTGACGCTGACCCCGAGGGACGGGTGGCTGACCTTGTCGCCCCGCTGGAGCTGCTCGGCGACGAGCTTGGCCTTGTTGCTCGGGATGGCGAAGCCGACGCCGATGTTGCCGCTGCTCTGGCCGCTGGTGGCGATCGCGGTGTTGATGCCGATCACCTCGCCCCGGGTGTTCACCAGCGCGCCGCCGGAGTTGCCCGGGTTGATCGGGGCGTCGGTCTGGAGCAGCCCGGAGATGGAGCTGGCCCCGGCCTGCGGGTCCTGCTGGCTGCCGGCCCGGATGGTCCGGTCCCGGGCGCTGATGATGCCGGCGGTCACCGATCCCTGGAGGCCCAGCGGGCTGCCCAGGGCGAGCACCTGGTCACCGACCTGCATCGCGTCGCTGTCGCCGAGCTTGGCCGGCTGGAGACCGGAGACCCCGGACGCCTTCACCACCGCGAGGTCGGTCCTGGGGTCGGTGCCGACCACCTCCGCGGCGGCGGTCTTGCCGTTGGCGAAGACCACCTGCACGGTCTCCCCACCGGCGGAGGCGACCACGTGGTTGTTGGTCAGTACGAACCCGTCGGCGCTGAGGACGACGCCGGAGCCCTCGCCGCTGCCGGCCTGGATGGAGACCACGCTGTCCTGCACGGCAGCGGCGATCTTCGGCAGGTCGGCGCTGTTGAGCACCGGGGCGGCGGAGTAGGTGCGGGTGTCGCCGTTGTCGTCGAACAGGGCGAGCGCGACCGCGCCGCCACCGACCCCGGAGCCGAACATCAGGGCCAGCACGGCGACCCCGGCGGCGGCGAACTTGGCCGCCCGGCCTGGCGGGGTGTGGGGGCGGGGAGCTGGAGCCTGCGCCCACGGCGGCACCGGCCCGACGGGCGGCACGGGCCCGGACGGTCCCGGCTGCCCCGGGTGACCGGCGTGCCAACCGCCCTGGTTCCCGGGGTACCAGGGACCGTTCGGGTACGGGCCGCCGGGCGACGGGTGACCGGGCTGCCCGGACAGGTGGCCCGGGTAGGGCGCGGCGGAGGGGGGCGTCGGCTCGGCCGGGCGCCAGCCCTGCGGCGCGCCCGCCGGGGACGGCCCGGGAGCACCCTGCGGGGTCGGAACACCCTGCGGGCTCGGAGCGCCCTGCGGGGTCGGAACACCCTGCGGGGTCGGAGCACCCTGCGGGGTGGCGGATGCGGCGGTGTCGGCCGGGGCAGTGGCCCCGGCCGCCGGCAGGTCGGTGGTGGGGGGCGTCGCCGGGGGCGCGTCGACTCCGGGACGGTCGGCGGACGCCGCCGTGGCGTCCGCGGCGTACGGCGACGGCGCCTGCTCGGCGCGGGGCAGCTCGGCGGTGGGATGCACCGGCTCGGTGTCGGCCGGTCGCCGCTGCGGGTCGGTCTCGTACTCGGTCATGTCTCCACCTTGCCTTCGAGGGCTGCGTCCAGCCTGGAACCCGCCTGAATGTTGCCTGAAAATCACCGCGCGTCGCGCGCGGGCTCCCCCGGGGAGTCACCCGGCTCCTCCGGCGCCAACGGCAGCCGTACCCGGAAGGTCGCCCCACCGCCCGGGGTGGAGTCCACCTCGACGGTGCCCTGGTGGACGGCGACCAGGGCGGCGACGATGGCCAGTCCCAGCCCCGTCCCGTTGGCCCCACCGGCCCGTCGGCTCCGCGCGGCGTCGGCCCGGTAGAACCGCTCGAAGACCCGTTCGGCCTGCTCCTCGGAGAGCCCCGGCCCGGTGTCGGCCACCTCCACCACGGCCATCGCCTCCTCGGCCCGCAGCCGCAGGGTCACCGAGGCGTCCGGCGGGGTGTGGGTCAACGCGTTGGTCATCAGGTTGCCGATGACCTGCCGCAGCCGGGCGTCGTCCCCCCGGACGACCAGCGGCCCGGAGTTCGGGCCGATGTCCAGGCTGATCCGGCGGTCCGGGGCGACCACCCGGGCGGCCTGGACCGCGTCGGCGGCGAGCACCGGCAGCTCGACCGGGGCCAGCGACAGCGGCCGTTCCCGGTCCAGGCGGGCCAGCAGCAGCAGGTCCTCCACGAGCAGCCCCATCCGGGCGGCCTCGTCCTCGATCCGGCGCAGCAGGCCGGCGGTCTCCTCCGGCTCCCGGGCCGCGCCCTGCCGGTACAGCTCGGCGAAGCCCCGGATGGTGGTCAGCGGAGTGCGCAGCTCGTGTGACGCGTCCGCGACGAACTGCCGCATCCGCTCCTCGGAACGGATCGCCCGGGCCTCGGACGCCCGGGCCGCCTCGGCGGCGTCCCGGGCGGCGGCCTCCGCCCACCGCGCCGACGCCTCGGACGCGGCACGGGCGGTGAAGGCCGCCTCGATCTGGGTGAGCATCGAGTTCAGCGCCCGGGAGAGCCGGCCCAGTTCGGAGGTGGGGCACTCGTTGCCCTGCTCCGGGTCGGGCACCCGCCGGGTCAGGTCACCCCCGGCGATCGCGGCGGCCGTCCGCTCGATCTCCACCAGCGGTTTCAGGCTGGTCCGCACGATCGCCGCGCCGATCGAGGCGAGCAGCACCAGCACCGCGCCCCCGACCAGCAGGTCTATCCAGACGAGCTGCTTGACCGCCCGGTCGACGTCGGTGAGGTGCTGCCCGATGGCGAGCACCGTGCCGTCGGGCAGCTGGATGTAGAGCACCCGCCAGCGGATCTCGCCGTCCTGGGCACGCGCCGTGAACGGCTTACCGACGCGCTCCTGGGCATCGGTGAGGGCGTCCGACAACGCGGGCAGGTCCGCCGGGCCCAGGTTGCTGCTGTCGTACCTCAGCAGATCGGTCCCGTTGGCGTCGACCACCGCGACCATGTAGTCGGTCGGCAGGTCCGCCTTCTGCGAATTCCCCTCGGACAGCAGGCGACTGATCGCCCCCCGGATGGTCGCCTCGTTGTTGCGCAGTTCGGCGTCCACCTGGTCGACCAGGTAGCTGCGGAGGAAGAAGGTGGTCAGCGAACTGATCACGACGAGGGCGGCGGCGACCAGGGCGAGCACGGCCGTGACCAGCTTGACCCGGAGCGGTACCGACCGCAGTCGTCCCTTCGCCTGGTCGACGGCGTTCACGCCGCCGGCTTGCGCAGCACGTAGCCGACCCCGCGCAGAGTGTGGATCAGGCGGGGCTGGGTGTTGTCCACCTTCCGGCGCAGGTACGAGATGTACGACTCGACGATGTTGTCGTCGCCCCGGAAGTCGTAGTTCCAGACGTGGTCGAGGATCTGCGCCTTGGACAGCACCCGGTTGGCGTTGAGCATCAGGTAGCGCAGCAGCTTGAACTCGGTCGGCGAGAGCTGTACCCGCTGCCCGGCGCGGTGCACCTCGTGGGTCTCCTCGTCCAGTTCCAGGTCGGCGAAGGTGAGCCGGGACGGCGAGTGCTCCCCGGTGACCGTGCGCCGCAGCACCGCCCGGATCCGGGCGGTCAACTCCTCCAGGCTGAACGGCTTGGTGACGTAGTCGTCGCCGCCCAGGGTCAGGCCCCGGATCTTGTCGTCGGTGGCGTCCCGCGCGGTCAGGAAGACCACCGGTGTCCGCGTGCCGCCCTCGCGGAGCATCCGGATCACCTCGAAGCCGTCCAGGTCGGGCAGCATCACGTCGAGGACGACCAGGTCGGGGCGGTGATCCTTGGCGGCGCTCAACGCCGCGCTGCCGCTGGTCGCCGTCGCCACGTCGAAGCCGGCGAAGCGCAGGCTCGCGGAGAGGAGTTCGAGGATGTTCGGGTCGTCCTCGACGACGAGCAGTCGCGCCTCGGTCTGGGTAGGGGCCATGTGGCCATCATCCGCGACGACGCTGCGCCCGGGCTGGACGCTTGCTGCAAAAAGCCTGAAAGCCCCGGCGGCCCGGTGAACCGGACTCAGGCGCCACTCTTCCACACCGGCATCAGCCGTAGCGCGGACTCCGCCGTCCGGGCCAGGCCACGCCGGTCCGCCCCGGGCCCGGGGTGCAGCGCCGCGCCGACGGTCACCGACACCACCAGGTCCCGGGTGGCGAGCACCCGCCGTACCGAGCGCCAGAGGTTCTCCTCGCCGAGGAAGGCCGGGGCGGTGGTGTCGACGCCGGTCGAGGCGCAGCGGTAGCCGATCCGGATCGGCACGACCGGCGCGCCGGTGTCGACCGCCGCCTGGAACACGGCCGGCCGGAAACCCGGCCGGGGCCGGACGTGGACCGGGTCGACCGTACCGCACCAGGTGGTCCCCTCCGGGTAGACCGCGACCTGCCGGCCCGACCGGAGCAGGTCGGCCACCCGGCGCACGGTCGCCGGCAGCGCCCGGGGGCGCGAGCGGTCGACGAAGACCGTGCCGGCTCCCCGGGCGAGTAGGCCGACCACGGGCCAGGCCCGTACCTCCCGCTTGGCCAGCATCCGGGCCGGGGCGACCGCGAGCAGCGCCACGACGTCCAGCCAGGAGACGTGGTTGGCGACCAGCAGCGCCCGGCCACGCGGCGGCCGGCCCCGGACCACCAGCCGCACGCCGAACGCCCGCGCCGTGCCGCGCGCCCAGACCCGGCACCCGGCCCGCCGGGCGGGCGCGGGCAGCAGCGGCAGCGCGCCGGCCAGCGCGGCTCCGGCCAGCAGCATTCCGAGTACGGCCAGCAGCCGGGTCGCCCGCCGGCCGACCGGTACGGCCGGCAGGTGACCGTCGACCGGCAGGCAGTCCGCGCCACACGCGGAGAGCGGACGCCACAGGTCGTACCCGACGGTGCTCACGCCGTCGCCCCGGCCCGACGGGACACGGCCGGGTCGGCCGCCGGCTCACCGAGGAAGTGCCGCAGGTAGCGCGGGTTCATCCGGTCCAGGCTGAGCAGCACGTAGAAGTCGGCCACCGCGAAGTCCGGGTCGTAGGCGGGCTCGCCGCAGACCCACGCGCCCAGCCGCAGGTACCCACGCAGCAGCGGGGGCACCTCCAGCCGTCCGGCGGATCCGGTCCCCGGGGCGGGCGCGGGCCCTTCGGCGGCTGACGCCGGCGGCAGGGCACCCGCCTCGGCGAACCAGGGGCGGTGCGGCCGGACCCGCAGGGGCGGGGGTGCGAGGTGCCCGGCCCGCACCCGCTCCCACACCCCGGCGGCGGTACGCCCGCCGTCGGCCACCGGCACCGAGGCGCAGCCGCCCAGCCAGCGGCGTCCCCGCAGGTGCAGGTAGCGGGCGATGCCGGCCCACATCAGGTTGATCACCGCACCGGAGCGGTGGTCCGGGTGCACGCAGGAGCGGCCCACCTCGACCAGGTCGTCGCGGAGCGGGTCGAGCGGGGTCAGGTCGAACTCCTGCTCGGCGTACCGGCGGTCGGTGCGTCCCGGCGGCAGCAGCCGGTACGTGCCGACCACCGCCCCGGTCCGCTCCTGCCGGACGATCAGGTGGTCGCACCAGGGGTCGAGGTCGTCGGTGTCCAGACCGGCGGTACCGGGGCGCAGGGTGGCACCGAGTTCGGTGCCGAACACCTCGTGCCGCAGCCGCTGGGCGGCCGCCACCTCGGCCGGGTCGTCGGCGATGTGCAGGGTGTATCCGCTGGTCGTCAGGGGGGTGCCAGTGGGGTGCGGAACGGCCATGAGCACTGTGTAGGCGACCGGGGTTGCCGGGTACCGGGTCGGCGGGTGTCGATCTGGTGAACGCCTGTCGCCGACGGCGGCCTGTCGGCGGGCCCGGGGACGTGGCAGGCTGCCCTTCTGGCCCGGCACCGCCGCCGGGCGGTGGCGACGGAGGACCTACCGGATGATCATCGAGGCGCGCTACAACGGGCCACCCGGCTCCGGCAACGGCGGCTGGAGCGCCGGGGTCTTCGCCACCGCGGTCGCCGGTGCCGCCCCGGCCGACGCCCGGTCCGCCGTCGGCGCGGCGGGAGCGGTCGAGGTGACCCTGCGCCGGCCGCCGCCGCTGGCGGTGCCGCTGCGCGCGGTGCCCTCCGCCGACCAGCCCGGCCGGCACGAGATCCACGATCCGGACGGGACGCTGGTCGCCCAGGTGGCGCCGGTGGCGGAGTTCACCCCGACCGTGCCGGCCGTGGACCTGGCCACCGCGCGGGCCGCCTCCGCCGACTATCCCGGCTTCACCGGTCACCCCTTTCCCGGCTGCTACGTCTGCGGCCCGGAGCACGCCGACGGTCTGCGGATCTTCCCCGGCCGGCTTCCCGACGGCCGGACGGCGGCCCCGTTCCGGGTACCGGCCGAGGTCCGCCCGGAGACCGTCTGGGCGGCGCTGGACTGCCCCGGTGGCTGGGCGGTGATCGCCCCCGGCCGCCCGTACGTGCTGGGCCGGATCGCGGTGCGCGTGGCGGCGCTGCCCCGACCGGGCGACGAGTGCGTGGTGACCGGTGCGGCGACCGGCGGCGAGGGACGCAAGGCGCTGGTGCACTCCAGCCTGTACGCCCCCGACGGCACCCTCCTGGCCCACGCCCGCGCCACCTGGATCGCTGTGGTGACCTGACGACCACCGAGGGTGATGTTCTCATTCCCCGGGAGGACCCGCTCCTGCCTGAGGTGGAGACATATCTCGGAGCCCAGCGTTATTGACCTGGACCGGCCCAGCCGTCACGCTGTGTGACGGCGCTTCTCGGCGCCAGGGGAGGAGAAAGATGTCTGACGGGCAGCGGAGCCCCGCCGACCAGGGTCGGATCGTGGTGTCCGGCCTGACCAAGCAGTACCGCACCGTGCGAGCGGTCGACAACCTGTCGTTCACCGTGCAGCCGGGGAGAGTCACCGGCTTCCTCGGGCCGAACGGCGCGGGTAAGACCACCACGTTGCGGATGCTGCTGAACCTGGTCACCCCGACCTCGGGGACGGCCACCATCAGCGGGGCGCGCTACGCCGACCTGGCGCAACCGCTCCGGCACGTCGGGGCGGTCCTGGAGGCGTCCAGCGCCCACAAGGGGCGTACCGGGGTCAACCACCTCCGGGTGATCTGCGCGGCGGCCGGCCTGCCGATGCAGCGGGCCGACGAGGCGCTGGCCATGGTCGGCCTGACGCCGGCGGCGAAGCGCAAGTTCAAGGGCTACTCGCTCGGCATGAAGCAGCGGCTCGGCATCGCCGCGGCGATGCTGGGCGACCCACGGGTGCTGGTCCTGGACGAGCCGGCGAACGGCCTCGACCCGGAGGGGATCCGCTGGATGCGGGGCTTCCTCAAGGGCCTGGCCCACCAGGGGAAGACGGTGCTGGTCTCCAGCCACCTGCTCTCCGAGATGCAGCTGCTCGCCGACGACGTGGTGATCATCGCCGCCGGCCGGCTGGTGCGGCAGGGGCCGGTCGAGGAGGTCCTCGGGTCGATGACCCAGGGTGCGCGGGTGCGGGTACGGACCCCGCAGTCCGAGGCGCTGGTCTCGGCGCTGGCTGAGCTCTCCGCCACCGTCGAGCCGGACGAGCACGGCGCGCTCCTGGTCACCGGGGTGGACGCGCCGGCGGTCGGTCGGGCCGCGCTGGCCGCCGGGATCGAACTGCACGAACTGACCCCGGAACGACCCGACCTGGAACGGGTCTTCCTGGACCTGACGGCCGGAAAGGCGGACATCCGATGATGAACCTGGTCCGCTCCGAACTGCTCAAGATCCGGACCACCAGCACCTGGTGGCTGCTGGCGATCGGGGCCTTCGTCGCGACGGCGATCGCGTTCGCGTTCAACGCCTGGATCACCCACGTCTCGCTCACCGGGGACCCGGCCGACCTCGGCATCTCCCCGGAGGAGGCGGCGGCCCAGGCCGACGTGGCCGGGCAGGCGGCGAACCTCTACACCTCGGGGCAGTTCTTCGGCCTGCTCCTGGTGATGCTGATCGGCATCCTGATGGTGACCAACGAGTTCTTCCACCAGACGGCCACCACCACGTTCCTCAGCACGCCCCGACGCACCTCGGTGATCGCGAGCAAGCTGATCGCGGCGTCCCTGATGGGCTTCGTGTTCTGGCTGGTCACCACGGTGATCGCCCTGGCCGCTGGCGTGATCTTCATGTCCGTCAACGACTTCGGTACCCAGCTCGGCGAGTGGGAGGTCCACCGGGCCCTGCTGCTCAACCTGCTGGCGTACGCGATCTGGACGATCCTCGGCGTGGGGCTCGGCACGCTGATCACCAACCAGCTCGGCGCGGTGATCACCGCCTCGGTGGTCTACCTGGTCGGCACCCAGGTCGTGGGGCTGCTCTTCCTGCTCCTGTCCAACCTGCTGGACTCCGAGGCCATCCTGGAGTGGCAGGTGGTCTGGCCGGCGATCGCCTCCACGGTCATGATCAGCGGCATCGACTCACCGATGCTGCCGCCGTGGTGGACGGGCGCACTGGTGCTGGTCGCGTACGCGATCGTCTCCGGCCTGGCCGGCATCCTGATCACCCGCCGTCGGGACATTTCCTGACGCCGGGTCGCTGGCGGAACGGGTGGGGGCGGCACGTCGTGCCGCCCCCACCCGGGGCGACCGCCTAGCAAGGAGACGACGCCGTACGCGCCAGTTGGTGAATTTCTGGCATCTTCTGTGAAACGTGACACGGGCCGGAGGCGGAAATGCCTCCGCCACCCGCACGGCGTAGCCTGGGAGCCGTCTGTCCGCTCCCCTCAGGGGACTGCCCGCGGACGCCGCGAGACACACAACCCGCGTGAAAGAGGCGATTACCGGCCGTGTCGACCCAGCAGACTTCGCAGGAGAACCCACTGGCGGGTTTCGGCCCGAACGAGTGGATCGTCGAGGAGATGTACCAGCGCTACCTCGCCGACCCCAACAGCGTCGATTCGGCCTGGCACGACTTCTTCGCCGACTACCGGCCCGGTCCGGGCGCCGGTACCCCGGCGACGGCGCCGAAGAAGACGCCGCCCGCCGCCACGGCGGAGCCGGCCGGGCAGCAGGAACCCGCCGCCGCCGTCGCCCAGCCCGACCGTGAGCGCCGGGCCGCCGGGCAGCCGGAGAACGGCCGGACGGCCGCGCCGCAGGCGAAGGCCGCCGCCACGCCGGCTCCGGCCAGGCCCGCCCCGGAGAAGGCCGCCCCGGCCAAGCCGGCCGCCAAGGCCGCGCCCGCCAAGGCCGCCGCCGCACCGTCGTCGGGCGGCCCCCGCACCACCCCGCTGCGCGGCGTGGCCGCGCGCATCGTCCAGAACATGGACGCCTCGCTGAACGTGCCGACCGCGACGAGCGTCCGGGCCGTGCCGGCGAAGCTCCTGGTGGACAACCGCATCGTGATCAACAACCACCTGGCCCGCGGCCGGGGTGGCAAGGTCAGCTTCACCCACCTGATCGGGTACGCGATGGTCCGGGCGCTGGTCCAGCACCCGGAGATGAACAACTCCTTCGCCGAGGTCGACGGCAAGCCGGCGATGGTCACGCCCGAGCACGTCAACCTCGGCATCGCGATCGACCTGACCAAGCCGGACGGCACCCGCAACCTGGTGGTGCCCTCCATCAAGGCCTGCGAGCAGATGGACTTCCGGCAGTTCTGGCAGGCGTACGAGGACGTGGTCCGGCGCGCCCGCCGCAACGAGCTGACCATGGACGACTACGCGGGCACCACGATCTCGCTGACCAACCCGGGCGGCATCGGCACGGTGCACTCGATCCCGCGACTCATGCAGGGCCAGAGCGCGATCATCGGCGTCGGCGCGATGGAGTACCCGGCGCCGTACCAGGGCATGAGCGAGGCCACCCTGGCGGAGCTGGCGGTCAGCAAGGTCATCTCGCTGACCAGCACGTACGACCACCGGATCATCCAGGGCGCGCAGTCCGGCGAGTTCCTCAAGGTCATGCACGAGCTGCTCCTGGGCGAACACGGCTTCTACGACCAGATCTTCACCTCGCTGCGCATCCCGTACGAGCCGGTGCGCTGGATGCGCGACGTCGCGGTGAACAGCGAGGGCCAGGTCAACAAGACCGCCCGGGTGCACGAGCTGATCCACGCGTACCGGGTGCGCGGCCACCTGATGGCCGACACCGACCCGCTGGAGTTCAAGATCCGCAAGCACCCCGACCTGGACGTCCTCCAGCACGGGCTGACCCTGTGGGACCTGGACCGCGAGTTCCCGGTCAACGGCTTCGCGGGCAAGCGGCGGATGAAGCTGCGCGAGATCCTCGGTGTGCTGCGCGACTCGTACTGCCGCCGGATCGGCATCGAGTACATGCACATCCAGGACCCGGAGGAGCGGCGCTGGATCCAGGAGCGGATCGAGCGCAAGTACGAGAAGCCGACCGCCGACGAGCAGAAGCACGTGCTCAACCGGCTCAACGCGGCCGAGGCGTTCGAGACCTTCCTCCAGACCAAGTACGTCGGGCAGAAGCGCTTCTCGCTGGAGGGCGGCGAGTCGCTGATCCCGCTCCTCGGCGAGGTGCTGGAGTCCTCCGCCGAGGCGGGGCTGGACGAGGTCGTCATCGGCATGGCCCACCGGGGCCGGCTCAACGTGCTGGCCAACGTGGTCGGCAAGCCGTACGAGAAGATCTTCTCGGAGTTCGAGGGGCACCTCGACCCGCGCTCGACGCAGGGCTCCGGCGACGTGAAGTACCACCTGGGCCAGAACGGCAAGTTCACCACCCCGGACGGCGAGCACTCGGTCAAGGTCTCGGTGGTGGCGAACCCGTCGCACCTGGAGGCGGTCGACCCGGTGCTGGAGGGCATCGTCCGGGCCAAGCAGGACCGGATCGACCTGAAGCTGGAGGGCTACACCGTGCTGCCGCTGGCGGTGCACGGTGACGCCGCCTTCGCCGGCCAGGGTGTGGTCGCCGAGACGCTCAACCTCTCCCAGCTGCGCGGCTACCGCACCGGTGGCACCGTGCACGTGGTGGTCAACAACCAGGTCGGTTTCACCACCGCCCCGGAGTACTCGCGGTCGAGCCTCTACAGCACCGACGTGGCCCGGATGATCCAGGCGCCGATCTTCCACGTCAACGGCGACGACCCCGAGGCCGTGGTCCGGGTCGCCCGGCTGGCCTTCGAGTACCGCCAGGCGTTCAACAAGGACGTCGTCATCGACATGGTCTGCTACCGGCGGCGTGGGCACAACGAGGGCGACGACCCGTCGATGTCCAACCCCCAGATGTACAAGATCATCGACTCGAAGCGCTCGGTGCGGAAGCTCTACACCGAGGAGCTGATCGGTCGGGGCGACATCACCGTGGAGGACGCGGAGGAGCTGCTCCGCGACTACCAGGCCCAGCTGGAGCGGGTCTTCAAGGCCACCCGGGACGCCGCGTCGGCCCCGAAGCAGGTCGCCCGGCCGCGCCGGGAGGACGAGCCGGAGCCGCAGGTGGAGACCGCGACCGACGCCGCCGTGGTCAAGGCGGTCGGGGACGCGCACGTCAACCTCCCCGAGGGCTTCACCCCGCACAAGCGGATCCAGCAGCTGCTCGACCGGCGGGCGAAGATGTCCGTCGAGGGTGGCATCGACTGGGGCTTCGGCGAGATCATCGCCTTCGGCACGCTGCTGCACGACGGGGTCACCGTCCGGCTCGCCGGGCAGGACTCCCGCCGGGGCACCTTCGTGCAGCGGCACGCGTCGGTGGTCGACGCGAAGACCGGCGAGGACTACCTCCCCCTGAAGTCGCTCACCGCCGACGGCGAGCGCTCCCGGTTCTTCGTGCACGACTCGCTGCTCAGCGAGTACGCCGCGATGGGCTTCGAGTACGGCTACTCGGTGGAGAACGTCAACGCGCTGGTCTGCTGGGAGGCCCAGTTCGGCGACTTCGTCAACGGCGCCCAGTCGGTGATCGACGAGTTCATCTCGTCCGGCGAGGTGAAGTGGGGCCAGCGTTCGGCGGTCACCCTGCTGCTGCCGCACGGCCACGAGGGCCAGGGCCCGGACCACACCTCCGGCCGCCCGGAGCGGTTCCTCCAGATGTGCGCCGAGGACAACATGCGGGTGGCCATCCCGACCACCCCGGCGAACTACTTCCACCTGCTGCGCCGCCAGGCGCTGTCGCCGAAGCGCAAGCCGCTGGTGGTCTTCACCCCGAAGTCGCTGCTGCGGCACAAGCTCTGCATCTCCCAGGTGGAGGACTTCACCTCGGGCACCTTCCAGCCGGTGCTGCGCGACGGTGCCGCGCCCGCGCCGGAGCAGGTGAAGCGGGTGCTGCTCTGCTCGGGCAAGGTCTACTACGACCTGTTCCAGGCCCGCGCCGACCGGGGCGTCACGGACACCGCGATCATCCGGATCGAGCAGCTCTACCCGCTGCCGGTGGAGGAGATCCGGGCCGCCCTGGCCCAGTACCCGAACGCCGAGGACTTCGCCTGGGTGCAGGAGGAGCCGGCCAACCAGGGTGCCTGGAGCTTCGTCGCGCTCAACCTGCTGGAGCACCTGGACGACGTCCGGCTGCGTCGCATCTCCCGTCCGGCCGCGGCGGCTCCGGCCGTCGGCTCGGCGAAGATGCACGACGTCGAGCAGGCCGCGCTCATCGAAGCGGCCCTGCCCCGTCCCTGATCCCGTCCCACGCTGGGGCAGCGTCCGCCGACACCGGCCGGGCCTGCCCCAGCGGCATGTTCGAGGAGAGCACATGTACTTCACCGACCGCGGTATCGAGGAGCTGGTCGAGCGGCGCGGAGAGGAGACCGTGTCGGTCGAGTGGCTGGGCGAGCGGCTGCGCGACTTCGTCGACCTGAACCCGGAGTTCGAGACGCCGATCGAGCGGTTCGCCACCTGGCTGGCCCGGCTGGACGACGAGGACGACGACTGACGTCCACCGGACGGGGTGATTGACACCCAGCGTCACCGTCGGGTGCACTGGGAGGCAGCGTCCACGGTCCGGTTCGTCCCGGCCGGACCGTACGCCGCCCGACCAAGGGAGGCGGACATGAGCCCCGAAACCCCCAAGCCACCCCAGGACGCGGTGACCGTACGCCGGCTCCGGGTCGGCATCGGTACCGTCGGCATCGCCCTGCCGATCGTGCTGACCGCCGGGTACGCCCTCGTCGCCGGCCGCCCCGCGCTGCTCGGCTCGCTCAGCGGGTATTACCACAGCCCGATGCGGGACGTCTTCGTCGGCGGCATGTGCGCGATCGGCGTCTTCCTGATCAGCTACCGGCACCGGCGGCCCGACGACCTGATCAGCACGATCGCCGGGGTGCTGGCGATCGGGGTGGCGCTCTTCCCGACCGCGACCGGCGACCCGACCGGCACCGAACGGGTCGTCGGCGTGGTGCACCAGGTCTGCGCGGCGGTGCTGTTCCTGCTGCTCGCCGTCTTCTGCCTGGTCCTGTTCACCCGGGCCGACCCGACGGTCCGCCCCGACCCGGTGCCCGGCAACGGGTTCTACCGCACCTGCGGGTACGTGATCATCGCGGCGATCGTGCTCGCCGTGGCCAGCAACGTCCTGCCCGACGACGTCCGCGACACGCTCCGGCCGGTGCTGTGGTGCGAGGCGGTCGCGGTGTTCGCCTTCGGCGCGGCGTGGCTGGCCCGCAGCGACGCGATCTTCCGGGCCGCCCACCCGCCCCGGGAGGAGACGCCCCGCCCGGCCGAGCCGGCCGTGTCCTGAGCCCCTGCCCGGGACCAAGGACCCGGGCGGGCCCGAGTGCGATCTTGTAGCGTGAGGGCGTGGCGCGCAGTGTCTACCTCACCAGCGTGGGCTCGGGCGGTGGCAAGTCGACCATCGCGCTCGGTCTCGCGGAACTCCTCTCCCGTCAGGTCGAGCGGATCGGCGCGTTCCGGCCGCTGGTCGCCGGCTCCGCGCCCGACCCGATCCTCGCCCTGCTCGGCGACCGGTACCGCATCGAACCGCCGGTGGCGGATCTGCACGGCACCACGTACGCCGAGGCGGCCCGGCTGGTCGGTGACGGCAAGCGGGAGGAACTGATCAGCCGGATCGTCGAGCGGTACCGCGCGGTGGAGCGGCGCTGCCCGGCGATGGTGGTGGTGGGCAGCGACCTCGACGACACCGGTGACCCGGGCAATCCCCGCGCGCTGGCCTTCAACGCCCGGCTGGCCACCGAGTTCGGCAGCGTGGTGGTGCCCGTGGTGGACGGCTTCGGGCAGGAGCCGGAGGCGGTCGCGGCGGCGGCGCGTGGGGCGTACCACGATCTGGCGGACCTGGGCGCGACCGTGCTGGCGGTGATCGCCAACCGGGTGTCCGGGCCGATGACGCTGCCGGACCTGCCCGTTCCGGCGTACGCGATCCCGGAGGTGCCGACCGTGTCGGCGCCGACGGTGGCCGAGGTGGCGGCGGCGCTCGGTGCCACCCTGCTCACCGGGGACGACGCCGCGCTCGGCCGGGACGTGCTCGACTACGTGGTCGGCGCGGCGCACGTGCCGACCCTGCTGGAGCACCTGACCGACGGCTGCCTGGTGATCACCCCCGGGGACCGGGACGACCTGCTGGTGGCGGCGAGCGCCGCGCACGTGGCCGGGCAGGTCTCGCTGGCCGGGCTGGTGCTGACCCTCGGCGAGCGGCCCGACCCCCGGGCGATGCGGCTGGTCGAGCGGATGAACACCGGCCTCGCGGTGCTGTCGGTGCCGAGCGACAGCTACGACACGATCTCCGCGTCGAACCGGATCGAGGGGCGGCCCAGCCCGGCCCACCCGCGCAAGGTGGAGGCCGCGCTCGGCGCGTTCGAGAGCTGCGTGGACACCGTCGACCTGGCCCGCCGGCTGGAGGTCAGCCGCTCCGAGCGGGTCACCCCGCTGATGTTCGAGTACGACCTGATCGACCGGGCCCGGGCGCGGCAGCGGCGGCTGGTGCTGCCCGAGGGCACCGAGGAGCGGATCCTCCGGGCGGCGGAGGTGCTGCTGCGCCGGGGCGTGGCCGCGCTGACCCTCCTGGGCCGCCCCGACGACATCGCCCGGCGCACCCGCGAACTGGGCATCGACATCGGCGACGCGCAGGTGGTCGACCCGGTCACCAGCGAGTGGCGGGACGAGTTCGCCGAGCGCTACGCCGACCTGCGCCGGCACCGGGGCATGACGGTCGAACTGGCGCACGACATCATGGCGCAGCCGAACTACTTCGGCACGATGATGGTGCAGACCGGGCACGCCGACGGCATGGTCTCCGGGGCGACGCACACCACCGCCGCCACCATCCGCCCGGCCTTCGAGATCATCCGGAACGTGCCGGGGGTCTCGGTGGCCTCCAGTGTCTTCTTCATGCTGCTCGCCGACCGGGTGCTGGTCTACGGCGACTGCGCGGTCAACCCCGACCCGGACGCCGCCCAGCTCGCCGACATCGCGATCTCCTCGGCCGACACCGCCGCCCGGTTCGGCATCGAACCCCGCGTCGCCATGCTGTCCTACTCCACCGGCAGCTCCGGGGCGGGCGCGGACGTGGAGAAGGTCGCGGCGGCCACGAAACTGGTCCGGGAGCGCCGGCCGGATCTGCTGGTCGAGGGGCCGATCCAGTACGACGCGGCGATCGACCCTCAGGTGGCCGCCACCAAGCTGCCGGAGAGCCCGGTCGCCGGGCGGGCCACGGTCTTCGTCTTCCCGGACCTGAACACCGGCAACAACACGTACAAGGCGGTGCAGCGCTCGGCCGGCGCGGTCGCGGTCGGCCCGGTGATGCAGGGTCTCCGCCGGCCGGTCAACGACCTGTCCCGGGGCGCGACCGTCGCCGACATCGTCAACACCGTGGCGATCACCGCCATCCAGGCCGCCGGGGAGCCGTCGTGACCGACCGGGTGCTGGTGCTCAACTGCGGTTCGTCCTCGGTCAAGTACCGCCTCTACGCTGGCGACACGGTGGACGCCAGGGGCACCGTCGAGCGGATCGGCGAGCCGGGCGGGGGTCCGGCGGACCACTCCGGCGCGGTCCGGGAGATCCTCGCCGGGCTGGACCTGACCGACCTGGTCGCGGTCGGGCACCGGGTGGTGCACGGCGGCCAGCGCTTCACCGAGCCGGTGCGGGTCGACGACGGGGTGCTCACCGCCATCCGCGACCTGTTCCCGCTCGCGCCGCTGCACAACCCGGCGAACCTGGCCGGCATCGAGGTCACCCGTGACCTGCTGCCGGACACCCCGCAGGTCGCGGTCTTCGACACCGCGTTCCACCACACCCTGCCCGAGGCCGCCGCCACCTACGCCGTGGACCGGGAGACCGCCCGGCGGTACGGCGTGCGGCGGTACGGCTTCCACGGCACCTCGCACGCGTACGTCTCCCGGCGTACCGCCGAACTGCTCGGCCGGGCGTACGGGGAGACCAACACCATCACCCTGCACCTGGGGAACGGGGCGAGCGCCTGCGCGGTGGCCGGTGGACGCAGCGTCGCCACCTCGATGGGGATGTCGCCGCTGGAGGGCCTGGTGATGGGCACCCGCAGCGGTGACCTCGACCCGGCGATCCTCTTCCACCTGCACCGCGAGGCCGGCTTCGGGGTGGACGCGCTCGACGACCTGCTCAACCACCGCAGCGGCCTGCGTGGGCTGGCCGGGGCGAACGACATGCGGGAGGTGCTGGCCCGCCGCGCCGACGGCGACCCGGCGGCGACGCTCGCCTTCGACGTGTACTGCCGACGGATCACCGGCTACGTGGGGGCGTACTACGCCCTGCTCGGGCGGGTCGACGCGATCACCTTCACCGCCGGGGTGGGCGAGCACGCCGCGCCGGTCCGCGCCGCCGCGCTGGCCGGGCTGGAACGGCTGGGGATCAGCGTCGACCCGGCGCGCAACGCCACCGGCGGCGGGGCGGACCGGGTCATCTCCCCGGATGGTTCCGAGGTCACGGTCTGCGTGGTCGGCACCGACGAGGAACGGGAGATCGCCCGGGCGGCCCGCGCGGTGGTCGCCGCCGGCTGACCCGCCCGCGCGGGTCAGCTCAGGGCGATCCAGAAGGCCAGGGCGAGCAGCAGCGCGGCCACCACCGCCGCGCCGATCAGCGACGGCTTCGACGACTCCGGCACCGGCGGGCCGATCGGGCTGGCCAGCTCCGGAGCGGGCACGAAGGCACGATACGACTCGATGGTCCCACCCGGGTCGACGGAGTCGTCAGCCATGCCGACGAGGGTAGCGAAGCCGCGCAACCCGCGGTGAGCCGCCGCACCCGCGCGCCCGCGTCCGTCGACGGTCTCCCCGGAACGCCTCCCGGCCGGGTGGCGGAAACGGATCGGCCGGGTGGCGGGCGTACCCGATCCGGAAGGCGGGAGCGCACCGCTGCGGGGGCACCTACCGTCAGGACATGAAACCGCCTCGCCTGCTCGCCGCGCTGCTGCTGACGGTGCTGCTGGCCGGCTGCGGCACGGCCACCGCCGCGCCCGGTGCCGCCCCACCGCCCCGCCCGGCACCCCGGGAGGCGTACGCCGTCGGCGTGCGGACGCTCACCGTCGAGCCCGGGTCGGCCCGCCCGCTGCCGGTGACCGTCTGGTACCCGGCAGCCGGCCGGTCGGTCGCGCCGGGTCGGTTCCCCGTGGTGCTGTACAGCCACGGGCTGCGCAGCGTGCCCGCGCTGCACGCCGCGTTGACCACCCGGTGGGCGGCAGCGGGCTTCGTGGTGGCCGCGCCCACCTACCCGAACACCAACCTCCGCTCGGCCCGGTTCGACCGCGCCGACGTCCGCAACCAGCCGGCGGACGCCTGGCGGGTGGTTCGACACCTCATCCGGTTGGACGGCACCCCCGGCGACCTGCTCGCCGGTCACCTGGAGACCGGCCGGGTCGCCGCTGCCGGACACTCGGCCGGCGGGTTCACCACCGCCGGCATGTTCACCTCGGGTCACCCGGCACGACTGCGAGCGGGCGTCATCATCGCCGCCGGCGGCATGGCGGGCAGCTTCGCCGGACCGCCGGCCGCCCTGCTCTTCGTGCACGGCGGAGCCGACCAGATCGTGCCGTGGCACGTCGGCCGGGCCGGATACGACCGCGCGGACTGGCCCCGGGCGTTCCTCACCCTGCCCGGCCAGGGGCACGGCGAGTACCTGACCCCCGACCGGCCCGGATTCGCACAGGTCCTCGCCGCCACCACCGACCTGCTGCGCTGGCGGCTCTACGACGACCCGGCGGCCGGACGACGGATCGCGGCGGGCGCGCGGCTGGCCGGGGTGACCAGCTTCGAGGACCGCCTCGGCATCCCCCACTGAGCCGTCCGGCCGAGCCGGGAGGCGAGGCACAATCGAGGGCATGTCCCGCCGCCGTACCCCCGCGCTCGTCGCCACCACGCTGCTCACCCTGGGACTGGCCGCGTGCTCGACCGACGCCGCCCCGGCCACCTGGTCCCCGGCGGCCGAACCGTCGACGACCGCCACGCCCGCCGCAAAGGTCCCCCGGGGGCGGGCGCCGGAGCAGGCGTTCGCGGTCGGCGTACGCCAGCTCACACTCAACCGGGACGGCGACCGGCCCCTGCCGGTGACGCTCTGGTACCCGGCCCGGGGCGAGTCCGGCGACACGGCGAAACGGTCGGCACCCACCGCCGGGGGCCGCTTCCCGGTGGTGGTGTTCAGCCACGGCCTCAGCGCCCGGCCAGCCGACTACGCCGCCCTGCTCACCCGGTGGGCGGCGGCGGGCTTCGTGGTGGCCGCACCGACCTTCCCGAACACCAGCCGGGGTGCCGCCCAGGTCAACCCGCTCGACGTGCTGAACCAGCCGGCCGACGTGTCGTACGTGCTCACCGAGGTGCTGGCCCTGGACGGGCGGGCCGGCGACCCGCTGCGCGGGCGGCTGGCCACCGACCGGGTGGCCGCCGCCGGGCACTCCGCCGGCGGGGTGACCACCATCGGCCTGTTCACCCTGGGCCGGGACGAGCGGCTCGACGCCGGGGTGGTCCTCGCCGGCACCGCACTCGGCGTGGGCAGCGCCTTCGCCGGAACCGCCGCCCCGCAGCTCTTCGTGCACGGTGAACTCGACGAGGTGGTCGACTACTCCGCCGGCAGGGCGGCCTACGACCGGGTTCCCTGGCCCAAGGCGATGCTGAGCCTGCCCCGGGGAGACCATGGGCGGGCCCTGCTCACCGACGGCGCGTCCCTGCGGGTCGTCGCGGACACCACCGTCGAGTTCCTGCGCTGGAGCCTCTACGGCGACGACACGGCCAAGCGCCGGCTGCCGGCGGACGCGGCACGGGGCGGTCTCGCCACCCTCGACAACCGGCTCTGAGCCGTCCGCCGGGGCGCGCGTACCCGCCGCTGCGGGCGGACGCCCCGCGACCGTCGTCGGTGCGGGGCGCCGCCGGGATCAGCGGGTGTGGTCGACGACGACCTTGCCGAAGACGTCACCGGAGTGCAGCCGGGCGAACGCCTCCTCGACCTGGCTGAACGGGTGCACGCTGTCGACGACCGGGCGCACCCCGTGTTCGGCGCAGAAGGCGAGCAGCTGCGCCATGTCGTCCGGGGTGCCCATCGAGGTGCCGAGGATCTGCAACTGCATGGCGAAGATCCGGCGCAGGTTGACCTTCGGCTCGTGCCCGGCGGTCGCACCGGAGACGACGATCCGGGCCATCGGCGCGGCCGACTTCAGGGAGTGGTCGAAGGTGGCCGCGCCGACCGTCTCGACGACCACGTCGACCCGCTCCGGCAGCCGGGCTCCCGGCTCCACGGCGGTCGCGCCCAGCGCGGCGATCCGCTCCCGCTTGGCCGCGTCCCGGCTGGTCGCGTAGACCCGCTTCCCCATCGCCAGGGCGAGCGCCACGGCCGCCGTGGCGACCCCGCCACCGGCGCCCTGCACGAGCACCGCGTCGCCCTCGTCGACCCGCCCGACGGTCCTGAGCATCCGCCAGGCGGTGAGCCAGGCGGTGGGCAGGCAGGCGGCGTCGGTGGCGGAGAGCCCGGCGGGCAGTGGCAGCAGGTTCGACCGGGGTACGGCCACCCGCTCGGCGAGGGTGCCCTGGGCGTGCTCGGAGAGGAGGGAGATGCCGCGCGGGTCGCCCTTGTCGGCGATCACCGGGTAGACGACGACCTCGTTGCCGTCCGGGCCGACGCCCACCGCGTCGCAGCCGAGGATCATCGGCAGGCGGTCCGCGCCCAGGCCGACGCCGCGCAGCGACCAGAGGTCGTGGTGGTTGAGCGAGCTGGCCAGGACCTGGACGGTCACCCAGTCGTCGTCCCAGGGGGTCGGCTCGGGCTGCTCTCCCACGGTGAGCGCGGCGAGCGGGTCGGCGTCGTCGAAACGGGAGGCAAAGGCGGCACGCATGGTCGGCACGGTAACAAGGATGACGGCAGCGGCGCAGCCCCCGAGGAGGTGACCCTCGGCCACCACGCCGCTGCGCCGCGTCCGCGCCGGGGCGGCTATTCGTCCGTACCGTCCGGCTCTGCCGGAAAAGGGCCCCCTCCCGGCCGGCGGGCGGCGGGTGGGGCCCCTTTTCGGAGTTCCGACGGTTCAGGCGCGGGCGACGCCGTCCGCGCGGGCCGCCTCCGCGACCGCCTGGGCGACGGCCGGGGCGACCCGGGGGTCGAGCGGCGAGGGCACGATCGCGTCCGCGGTCAACGTCTCGCTGACCACCCCGGCGATCGCGTCGGCCGCCGCCACCTTCATGTTCTCGGTGATCCGGGTGGCCCGGGCGTCCAGCGCGCCCCGGAACACACCGGGGAAGGCGAGCACGTTGTTGATCTGGTTGGGGTAGTCGCTGCGCCCGGTGGCGACCACCTCGACGTGCCGGGCGGCCACCTCGGGGTGCACCTCCGGGGTGGGGTTGGCCAGGGCGAAGACGATGCCACCGGAGGCCATCCCGGCAACTGCCGCCTCCGGGATCTGACCACCGGAAACCCCGATCAGGACGTCCGCGTCACGCAGCGCCTCGGTGATGTCCCCACGCCGCCCGGCGGCGTTGGTGAGGGCGGCCAGTTCGGCCTTGGTGGCGGTGAGGTCGGCACGGTCCGGGCCGATGATGCCCCGCGAGTCGCAGACCACCACGTCGTCCGGGTTGACGCCCCCGGCGATCAGCATCTTGGTCACCGCGATCCCGGCCGCGCCGGCACCGCTGACCGCCACCCGCAGGTCACCGAGCTTGCGGTTGAGCAGCCGGGACGCGTTGCGCAGGGCGGCCAGCACGACGATGGCGGTGCCGTGCTGGTCGTCGTGGAAGACCGGGATGCCGAGGGCCTCGTCGAGGCGACGCTCGATCTCGAAGCAGCGCGGCGCGCTGATGTCCTCCAGGTTGATCCCCCCGAACGACGGGGCGAGCGCCGTCACCGCCGTGACGATCTCGTCCACGTCCTGGGTGTCCAGGCAGATCGGCACGGCGTCCACGCCGCCGAACTGCTTGAACAGCACCGCCTTGCCCTCCATCACCGGCATCGCCGCGCGGGGACCGATGTTGCCCAGGCCGAGCACGGCCGAGCCGTCGGTGACCACCGCGACGGTGTGCGACACCCAGGTGTACTCGTCCACCAGGGCGGGGTCGGCGGCGATGGCCTCACAGACCCGGGCGACTCCCGGGGTGTAGGCGAGGGAGAGATCCTCGCGGCTGGTCAGCGGCACCGTCGAGGTGACGGCCATCTTGCCGCCGACGTGCAGCCGGAAGACGGGATCAGCGGGATCCACAGAAGACGATGACATGGTGACTCCAGGATCTGTCGAGCAGATGGACCGGCCAACCGGGCCACGTGGTCAGCGGCAGCGGGCAGCGCGCGGTGCGGGGGTCACCCGGACACTGCCCGAGCATAGTGTCCGGGATGAAACTCGAATGTGAGTAGGGTCATAACGGTTGCTCACTGAATCGTCGAGGTCGCGGCCAGTAGCGCGCCACCACCCGTCCCCACACGTCGGCCACGCCATGGACGCGGGAGTCGTCGGTGACGAACTCGTTGTCGCCGCGTACCCACCAGCCGCCCTCCGCCGGGCGGACCGCGCGCTTGACCACGAGCAGGCCCGGACGGCTGCGGAAGACCGCGACCACGATGTCACCCGCACGGACGGCACGACCGCCGGTCCGGACCAGCAGCGCGTCCCCGTGCCGCAAGGTCGGGACCATGGACGGCCCGGTCACCAGTACGGCGGCCAGCGGCCCGCGCGGCCGGGGCGTACCGCCGCCACCAGCGGTCACCGGGTTTCACCTCCGCACCGTCGGGGAGCAACTCCAGGAGTAATGTCATGTCGGATCATCGCAAACGTCCCATGGAGGATCCCGATGCGTCTTCCCCGCATCTTCACGCCGCGCGTGACCGTCAGCGCCCACTGCGACCTGCCGTGCGGCGTCTACGACCCGGCGCAGGCCCGGATCGAGGCCGAGTCGGTCAAGGCGATCTGCGAGAAGTACCAGGCGAACACCGACCCGGAGTTCCGCACCCGCGCCCTGATCATCAAGGAGCAGCGCTCCGAGCTGGTCAAGCACCACCTGTGGGTGCTGTGGACGGACTACTTCAAGCCCGCGCACTTCGAGAAGTACCCGAACCTGCACACGCTGTTCAACGAGGCCACCAAGCTGGCCGGCGCCAACGGCGCCAAGGGCACCATCGACCCCGCCAAGGCCGACGAGCTGCTCCAGAAGATCGACGAGATCTCCAAGATCTTCTGGGAGACCAAGCAGGCGTGACCCTCGGCGCAACCGCACCGACGATCCGGCCGGTACGTCCCCGGGACGTACCGGCCGTCGTCGCCATGGTGCACGAGCTGGCCGATTACGAGCGGGCCGCCGACCGCTGTCACCTCACCGCCGGGCAGCTCGAGGCGGCGCTGTTCGGCCCGGCGCCGACCCTCTTCGGTCACGTGGCGGTCGACGCCACCGACCGGCCGGTCGGGTTCGCCCTCTGGTTCCTCACCTTCTCCACCTGGGAGGGAACCCACGGCATCCACCTGGAGGACCTCTACGTCCGGCCGGCCGCCCGCGGCACCGGGGCGGGACGGCTGCTGCTGGCGGCCCTCGCCGCGCTCTGCCTCGAACGGGGCTACCGGCGGCTGGAGTGGATGATGCTCGACTGGAATCCCGCCGCCGGCTTCTACCGGGCGATCGACGCCCGCACCATCGACGACTGGGTGCCGTACCGGCTGGACGGGGCGGCGCTGCGGCGGCTGGCGGCACAGGCCACCGTTGACGAAGCGGCATCCGGTCCGACCGGGTAGAGTCCGCGACCGGGGGGATGAGCGTGACTCAACTGACCGGGCGGACGACGGCCGACGAGGACGTCGTACACCTGACCGTGCCCGCGGACGGCGGCTACCTCAGCGTGCTGCGGACCGCGACCGCGGGCCTCGCCGCGCGTCTCCAGTTCGCCCTCGACGAGATCGAGGATCTGCGGATCGCGGTCGACGAGGCCTGCGCCATGCTGCTCGCGATCGCCACCCGCGACGCCGAGCTGGAGTGTTCCTTCGCGGTCACCGAGGACGCGCTGACCGTCGAGGTGACCGTGCCGACGGTCCGGGGCGCAAAGCTGCCGGCCGAGTCCTCCTTCGCCTGGAAGGTGCTCACCGCGCTGACCACGTCGGCCGCCGCGACCGCCGCCGACGGCCGGGCCACCATCTCGCTGCTCACCCGCCGCGCCGCGCACTGACGCCGCCGGGCCGTGCCCGGCCCACGGACGGCGTCAGTCCAGCAGACCGAGTGCCCGGGTGGTGGCCGGGGCGATCAGGAGCGCGCACACGCCCGCGCCGAGCGCCATCAGCGGCACCCCGAGCCAACCCAGCCCACCCTCGATCATGTACCAACCGATCGGCAGGAGCATGAGCTGGAGCACGATCGCCGGGGCGCGGGCGCCGGCCCGGCGGCGCGCGAGGGCGGTGCCGACCGCCCAGAGCGTGAGCGCGCCACCGGCCGCGAAGACGGTGATGAGCACCGCCGAGGCAAGGTCGACCGCGTCCGAGGTCAGGTTCTCGTAGACCAACCAGACGGCGACCAGCCCGAGGGCGACCGCCTCTCCCCTCAGCAGGCGGACCGCCGCACTCAGCGTGGTGGGCACCGGGTCGGAGTCGATCGTCACGGCGACACGATACCCGCGCGGGATCGCGGTACAGTCCGCCCATGCGGGCCGTCCTGGTAGTCAACCCGAAGGCCACCACCACGAGCGAACGCAGCCGGGACGTGCTGGTCCGGGCGCTGCGCAGTGAGGTGGACCTCGCGGTGCGGTACACCCGTCGCCGTGGGCACGCCACCGACCTCGCGCGCGAGGCGGCCGAGGAGGGCGTCGACCTGGTCGTCACCCTCGGTGGTGACGGCACGGTCAACGAGGTGGTGAACGGGCTGATGACCGCCGAGCCACCGACGGTCACCGGCGGCACGTCGGCCGACCGGCTGCCCGCGCTCGCCACGGTGCCCGGCGGCTCGACGAACGTCTTCGCGCGGGCACTGGGTCTGCCCCGGGAATGGCCCGACGGCACCAGCATGATCCTGGAGGGGCTCCGACTGGGTCGCTCCCGGACGATCGGGTTGGGCCGCGCCGACGACCGCTACTTCACCTTCTGCGCCGGCTTCGGGCTCGACGCGGCGGTCGTGCATCGCGTGGAAATGGCACGGAAGCGAGGCCGTGTTTCCACTCCGTCGCTATATCTTCGCGCTGCGGTGAATCAGTACTTCCTCGGCTCCGACCGACGGCATCCGATGATCCGGTTGGAGCGTCCGGGAGAGGAGTCGGAAGGCGAGTTGGCGACGGCCATCATCCAGAACACGGCCCCTTGGACGTACCTCGGTGATCGGGAAATCAACCCCAACCCGGACGCATCATTCGACCTTGGCCTTGACGTGATGGCGCTTCGTCAGCTAAGGGTGGCGAGCACGTCACGCACGGTCACCCAGATGTTCTCCCGGCACCCGGACCCCCGTGGACGACAGGTGCTCCGCCTTCACGACGTGGCCGAGTTCACCTTGGTCGCGAGCCGCCCGCAGGCGTTCCAACTCGACGGGGACTACCTTGGAGAGCGGGAAAAAGTTAGATTCACATCCGTACCGGCCGCACTGAGAGTAATCTGCTGAGTCTGGGGTACCACCCTCGGTTGGCGCGGCGGGCGACGCGCCGGAGGGCGAGGTGCCGGATATGCCTGCAATGTCGTGCGGACTGTACTATATTGATCCTCGGCTACGGGGCGGCGCGGTGGGGCCGGCTCGGGAAACCGGGCAAATAGGTCGTGAGCTTGCTCACCGCCGAGAAGTTTTTCGGAGCGTCACCCTTGACATTCCAGTAGTTCGTGAAAGTATTCACAAGCGGACTTGAGTTACCGGGACATTGCGCGGATATGCTCGACATGATGAGCTGTTCCTCGCTGCCCCAGGGCTAACGGCCTGCTCACGCAATGCTGATTAGATGAACGCGAACCGTCACCATCGGCACTGCGTATGCGAATAGGAAAACGGAAAAGCAAAGAACTGCCACCCATCTCAGAATGAGGAGTGTTGCCGCCATGGACTGGCGCCACCATGCTGCCTGCCGCGACGAGGACCCGGAGCTGTTCTTCCCGATCGGGACGTCCGGGCCGGCTCTGCTGCAGGTCGAGCAGGCCAAGGCCGTCTGCCGGCGGTGCTCCGTGACCGACGAGTGCCTGAAGTGGGCACTGGAGTCCGGTCAGGACGCCGGCGTCTGGGGCGGAATGAGCGAGGAGGAGCGTCGCGCCGTGAAGCGTCGCGGCGGTCTCCGAGTGCTGCGCGCTCACTCCGCCTGACCACACACCACCGAACGCCCCGCCAGCCCGCTGGCGGGGCGTTCGCCTTTCTCCCCCGGGGTGATGCGGCTCAGGAGCAGGCGGACCAGGTCCGGGGTGTCGCCGAGCGGGGCGGAGACCGCGACCGCGCCGGCCTCCCGGGCCACCGCCGTCACCGCATCGTGGAACAGCCCCGGTGCCAGGAAGTACGCCGACACCGCCACCCGCCCGGCCCCCGCCGCCCGGAACCGGGCCACCGCCGCACCGGTGGACGGCGCGGCGGCCGAGGCGTACGCGACCCGGCAGGGCACCCCGTAGCTCGCCCCGAGCGCGGTGGCCACCCGTCCCACCGAGGCACGGGCCCGCGCGTCCCGGGTGCCCGCCGCCGCCAGCACCAGCGCGTCGAACCGGCCCGGTTCCGCCTCGGCCAGTCGCTGCCGCAGCCCGGCCAACAGTGTGGCGTCCACCACCGCACCGACCGGACCGAGCACGTCGGTCACCCGTACCGCCATCGGTGGTCCGGCGGCGCCCGCCTCCGCGACCGCCGCCGGCACGTCCACCCGCCGGTGGTAGGCGGCGGTCAACAGCAACGGCACCAGGACCGCCCGGGGATGACCGACGGCGGCCAGCCCCCGCAGCACCTCGACCGGCGTGGGCTCGGTGTGGTCCAACCAACTCGGCAGGACCACCGCACCGGGACGGGCGGCGGCGACCGCCCCGGCCAACGCCCGGGTCGCGGCGGCGGCGCGGGGATCCCGGCTGCCATGGGCGACCAGGACGACCGGATCGACCCCGGCCACCGCCGCCGGACCGGCCGCGGCAGGCCGCGCCGGTGTTCCGGGGGTCAGACGTGCAGTCCGCACTCGGTCTTCTCGAACATCGCCCAACGGCCGGCGCGGGGGTCCTCCCCCGCCTTCGTCCGCCGGGTGCAGGGCCAGCACCCGATCGAGCCGTAGCCCTGCCGGAACAGGTCGTTCACCGGCACCCGGTGCCGGGCGACGTAGGCGTCCACGTCCGCCTGGGTCCAGGCCGCGATGGGGTTGACCTTCACCTTGCCGCGCCGCTCGTCGAATCCGACCACCGGGGTGTTCGCCCGGGTCGGCGACTCGTCCCGGCGCAGCCCGGCCGCCCAGGCGTCGTACCCGGACAGCGCCCGCTCCAACGGTTCGACCTTGCGCAGCTGGCAGCAGTCGTCCGGCGACTTGTTGAACAGCCGGGGCCCGTACTCGCCGTCCTGCTGGCCGACGGTCAGCCGGGGACGGATCGAGCGGACGTTCACCGGCAGCGTACGGGCCACCTCGTCGCGGATCCGCAGGGTCTCCGGGAAGTGCAGGCCGGTGTCCAGGAAGACCACGTCGACGCCGGGCGCGACCCGGGAGACCAGGTGGGCCAGGACGGCGTCCGCCATCGAACTGGTGACGCAGAACCGGTCGCCGAAGGTCTCCGCCGCCCAGCGGGCGATCTCCAGGGCCCCAGCGCCCTCCAGGTCCCGTCCGGCCCGGGTGGCCAGCTCACGCAGCTCGTCCGGGCTACGCCGGTCCGGCTCGGCCGGGCCGGGGCGGCCGGCGCCGACCAGCCCGAACCCGGCCGCCGACACCAGCCCGCTCATCGCGGCACCGTCCCGTCGACCGCCGGCCGGACGGCCGCGTCGGCTGCCGGCCGGGAAGCCGCTCGGGAGAGCAGCCCGTTGAACTTCACCGTGAAGACCCGGACGCAGGCGTGGCACTCCCACACGCCGTGCCCGGCCTCGCTCGGGCGTAGATCCTCCTCGCCGCAGTACGGGCAGTACAGCGGCACCGAACGGGTCTCGCTCATCGTGTCCCCCCACCGCGACGGGATCCCACGTCGAATCGCTCGTTCACCGGAGTTCCTCCTCGTCGACCCGGATCACCCAGTTGGCGAACCTCTCCCCCTCGGTGCGGCTGGCCAGGTAGCGCCGGGCCACCCGTTCCACGTACCCGGGCAGTTCCTCGGCCGTGGTCTTCAGGCCGCGCAGCTTGCGGCCGAAGCCGGCGGTCTGGCCGTGCGCCATGCCCAGCCCACCGCCCAGGTGCACCTGGAAGCCCTCGACCTGGCGGCCGTCCGGGCCGACCACGATCTGGCCCTTCAGGCCGATGTCGGCGACCTGCGTCCGGGCGCAGGCGTTCGGGCAGCCGTTGATGTGGATCGAGATGTCCGCGTCGAACTCGCGCAGCCGCTCCTCCAGCCGGGCCACCAGCTCCTCGCCCCGGGCCTTGGTCTCGACGATCGCGAGCTTGCAGTACTCGATGCCGGTGCAGGCCATCGTGCCGCGCCGCCACGCCGACGGCCGGGCCTCCAGACCGATGCCGCGCAGCGCCGCCACCAGCGAGTCGGTCCGCTCCGGCGCGACGTCCAGCACCAGCAGCTTCTGGTACGGGGTGAGCCGCACCCGGTCGCTGCCGTGCGCGGCGACCACGTCGGCGAGCCGGGCGAGCTGGGTGCCGGAGACCCGCCCGACGACCGGGGCCGCCCCGACGTAGTACCGCCCGTCGGCCTGCTCGTGCACCCCGACGTGGTCGATCGGGCGGGACGGCAGCTCCGGGGCCGGACCGTCCAGCAGCGCCCGGCCCAGGTACTCCTTCTCCAGCACCTCGCGGAACTTCTCCACGCCCCAGTCGGCGACCAGGAACTTCAACCGGGCCCGGTTGCGCAACCGGCGGTAGCCGTAGTCGCGGAAGATGCCCACCACCCCGGCCCACACGTCGGGGACCTCGGCCAACGGCACCCACACCCCGAGCCGCTTGGCGAGCATGGGGTTGGTGGAGAGACCGCCACCTACCCAGACGTCGAACCCGGGGCCGTGGTCGGGATGCTCCACCCCGAGGAAGGCGATGTCGTTCGCCTCGTACGGCGTGTCGACCAGCCAGGAGATCGAGGACTTGAACTTGCGGGGCAGGTTGGAGTACTGCTTGTCGCCGACGTACCGCCGGACGATCTCGTCGATCGCCGGGGTCGGGTCGACCAGTTCGTCCCTCGCCACGCCGGCGACCGGACTGCCGAGCACGATCCGGGGGCAGTCCCCGCACGCCTCGGTGGTCTGGAGGCCGACCGACTCCAGCCGCCGCCAGATCTCCGGCATGTCCTCGACCCGGATCCAGTGGTACTGGATGTTCTGCCGGTCGGTGATGTCGGCGGTGTCCCGGGCGAACTCCCGGGAGATGTCGGCGACCACCCGCAGCTGCGCCAGGCTGAGCTGCCCACCGTCGACACGCACCCGGAGCATGAAGAACTCGTCCTCCAGCTCGTGCGGCTCCAGCACGGCGGTCCGCCCACCGTCGATGCCGGCCTTGCGCTGGGTGTAGAGGCCCCACCAGCGGAACCGGCCGCGCAGATCCTGCGGGTCGATCGAGGCGAAGCCCCGGTGCGCGTAGATGTTCTCGATCCGGGCGCGGACGTTGAGCGGGTCGTCGTCCTTCTTCATCCGCTCGTTCGGGTTGAGCGGCTCGCGGTGCCCGAGCGCCCACTGTCCCTCACCCCGAGGCCGGCGGGGGGCCCGGGCGGCGACTGCCGCCGGGCGCTCGGGCCGAGCCGGGGTGCTGTTGACGGCCATCGCGGCGTCCTCCGTTGTCTGGTGATCGCGTCGGTGCGAGCGCGGGACGCGCCGGCCGGCCCGGAATACCGGGCGGGGAGACAACGGTGTCGGGGAGCCGGCGCGGATGCGCGCCCGAGACGAATGAGTCGGGCGTCGTCAGTGGGCCGGACAGATGGCGCTGCGGACGCGACCGTAGTCGACGTGGCGGCGGGCCACGAAGCGGCGCTCGACAGCGGCGGTCATGTCGCCCATGCTGCCACACCCACGAGAACCCGGCCAAGGTCCCGGTGCGCCATCCCACATCACGGGCGACCTCGGAACACGCGCTCCGGACCGGGCCGAACCGATCGACCTGTCCCGATCACCCCGTCGGCGACGACCGACGCGTGCGACGCTTCGGGGGTGGTCGGCGGATCCGACGTACCGGGCGGCTGGCGGGAGCGGATCCGACGCGCCGGCCGCCCGGTCTGGCTCTGGCCGACTCTGCTGACCCTCGCCGTCGCCTCCGCCGGGATCGGCCGGGCCCAACCCTGGCGGGACGAGCTGGCCACCTGGAGCGCCGCCACCCGTCCGCTGCCCGACCTGGCCCGCTTGGCGGCCACCGTCGACGCCACCCTCGCCCCGTACTACCTGCTCACGCACGGCCAGGTGGCGGTCCTCGGCGACTCGGTGACGGCGCTGCGCGCCCCGTCCGTGCTGGCCATGGCCGGGGCGGCCGGCCTCACCGCCGTCCTCGGGGAGCGCCTGTTCGGCGTCCGGGCCGGCCGGTGGGGCGGGCTGCTCTTCGCGGTGCTGCCGAGCACCTCCCGGTACGGGCAGGAGGCCCGGCCGTACGCGCTCGCCACCCTGCTCGCGGTGGCCGCGACGGTGCTGTTGGTGGCGGCGCTGCGCCGGCCGGGCCGGGGCCGGTGGGCGGCGTACGCCGGGGTGGTGGCCACCCTCGGCCTGGCGCACCTGGTCGCGCTGACCCTGCTCGCCGCGCACGCCCTGGCGGTGCGGGGCGCGGTCCGCCGCTGGCTGCTCGCCCTGCTGCCGGCGACCGCCGTGTCGATCCCGCTGGTGCTGCTCGCCCGGGGGCAGCAGTCCCGCCAGTTGAGCTGGGTGGATCCGGCCCGCCTCGGCGACCTCGCCGGACTGCCCGGCTCGCTCACCGCCAGCGCCGTGGTGGGTGGCCTGCTGGTCGGACTGGCCGTGGTCGGCGCCGCCCGACCGGCCGGCGACGCTCCGTCCGGGGCCGATGCCCTCCGAGCGGTCGGGGGTGCCCCGGCCGATGCCGGTACCCCCCGGTCGGCGGTCGGCGGCCGGACGGCGGGACGGACGACCGCCGACCGGCGGTGGGGCTGGCTCATGCTGGCGGCGGTGGCCGCCCCGGCCGCGCTGCTCTTCGCCGCCGGGCTGGTGACCGCCGTCTGGGTGCCGCGCTACCTCGTCTTCACCACGCCGTTCCTCTGCCTGCCCGCCGGAGCGCTGCTCGCCTCGGTGCGCCCGGGGCCCGCGCTGGCGGTGGTCGGCCTGACCGCCGTCCTCGGCGTTCCCGCCCAGCTCGACCTGCGGCGTACCCACGACTGGCCCCGCTCCGCCCAGGTCGACTACCGGGCGGCAGCCCGGATCGTCGCCGCCGGGCAGCGCCCCGGCGACGGGGTCGTCTACGGCTCCCGCGACGGCTTCCTCTTCCTCGACCTCGGCCTGGCGTATCACCTGGGCGACGAGCGTCCCCGCGACGTGCTGGCGGTACGCGACCCGCGCCGGGCCGGTGACCTGCGTGCCACCGAGTGCGCGCAACCGGCCCGCTGCCTGGCCGGGGTGGACCGGGTGTGGCTGGTGGTGGCCGGCAACCGGGCCGATCCGGTGGCCGCGCTGCCGACGGCGAAGCGGGAGGCGCTCGACGGCTTCGCCACCACCGACCGCGCGACGGTGCCGGGCATCACCGTCGCCCTGCTCGCCCGGCCACGCTGAGGTGGATGCAGGGGACCCCTGCTACTCAAAAAGCGGTAGGAAGGGTCCCCTGCAACCACCTCAGCCTGCAACCACCTCAGCGGGGGCGGGGCGCGGCGAGCGGAACGACCAGCACCGCCTCGGTGCCGCCACCGGCGCGGTTACGCAGCTCGATGCTGCCGCGCAACTCCCCGGTGGCCAGGGCCCGGACGATCTGGAGGCCCAGGTTGCCGCCGCGTTCGGCGTCGAAGTCGGCGGGCAGCCCTCGACCGTTGTCGTCGACGGTGACGTGCAGTTGCTTACGGAAGCGGTGCGCGGAGACCACCACCTCCGCCCCGGCGGACACGGTGCCCGGTTCGGGGGCGGAGTCGCTGGGCGGAAAGCCGTGCTCCACGGCGTTGAGCAACAGTTCGTTGAGGACCATCACCAGCGAGGTGGCGATCTCGGCGGGCAGGACGCCGAAACTGCCCTCCCGGCGCATCCGCACCGGGGTGTCGGTGGCGGCGACCTCGGCCGCCGCGCGGGCCACCCGGTCGACGATCCCGTCGAACTCGACCGCCTCGTCGCTGGACATGGAGAGGGTCTCGTGGACCAGCGCGATCGAGGCGACCCGGCGTACCGATTCCTCCAGAGCGGCCCGGGCGGCGGGGATACCGACCCGGCGGGCCTGGAGCCGCAGCAGCGCCGCCACGGTCTGGAGGTTGTTCTTCACCCGGTGGTGGATCTCCCGGATGGTGGCGTCCTTGGTGATCAACGCCCGGTCGCGGCGACGGACCTCGGTGATGTCCCGGACCAGCACCAGCGCGCCGATCGGCACGCCGGCCGGCATCAGCGGCAGCGCCCGGGTGAGCATGGTCGCACCCCGGGCGTCGATCTCGCGGCGGGGCGGGGCCTCGCCCCGGAGCGCGGCGAGGATGCCGTTGGCCGCGTCGGTGCCCTCCAGCGGGTCGGTGGCGAGCCGGCGGTGCAGCACCGCCAGGTCCTCACCGACCAGGTGGGAGGCGAACCCGAGCCGCCGGTACGCCGACTGGGCGTTCGGGCTGGCGTAGGTGACCTTGCCGCTGGCGTCGAGCCGGACCAGCCCGTCGCCGACCCGGGGCGCGGAGGTGGTCTCGCCCGGATGGCGGGGCGGCGGGAAGGTGCCGTCGGCGAGCATCTGGGCCAGGTCGTCGGCGGTGGTCAGGTAGTTCAGTTCCAGCTGGCTGGGCGTGCGGGCGGTGGAGAGGTTGGTGTCCCGCCCCACCACGGCGATCACCTCACCGGCCTCGCCGTCGGCGGTGCGCAGCCGCACCGGGATGGCCTCGTGCCGGGCCGGGACGTCGCCGTACCAGACCGGGTCGCCCTCCCGCCAGATCCGGCCCTGGCTGTACGCGATGGTCAGGTGGGCCACC
This sequence comes from Micromonospora sagamiensis, assembly GCF_014680085.1. Taxonomy (NCBI): domain Bacteria; kingdom Bacillati; phylum Actinomycetota; class Actinomycetes; order Micromonosporales; family Micromonosporaceae; genus Micromonospora; species Micromonospora sagamiensis. Next base: position 1,823,889 of record NZ_AP023438.1, read on the forward strand.
TCCGGCCCGCCGACGATCCGTCCCACCTGGTCGTCCAGGTATGCGGTCGGGGCGGTCGTCGGGCGGACCTGGGCGACGCAGAGGAAGCTCTCGTCGCCGTCCACGGGCACCCAGAGCAGCAGGTCGGCGAAGGACAGGTCGGACAGGAGCTGCCAGTCGCCGGCGATCCGGTGCAGGTGGTCGACGTCGGCCGGACGGAGCTGGGTGTGCTCCTCGGCGAGTTCGCGCAGCGTGGACACCTCGACAGCCTGCCACGCCGGATCGCACCCCGCCCGGTCGGCCACCGCACGGGCACCTCGGTCACATGGTCGAGGTGACCTTCTTCAACCCGCGCGGGGCGTCCGGGTCCTCGCCCCGGGCGAGCGCCAGGCTGAGCGCCAGCCGCTGCAACGGCAGGATGTCGAGCAGTGGCGCGTACCGCTCGTCGACGTCGGGGACGACCATCCGGGTAGCACCCTCGACGTCCGCGGAGCCGACCACGACCACGTCGGCACGGCGCTCGCCGAGCCGGGGCAGCACCTCGCGCATCGAGCGCCCGCCGAGACCGGAGCCGACCACGGCCAGCACCGGCACGTCCGGGTCGGTCATCGCGAGCGGGCCGTGCAGCAGGTCCGCCCCGGAGAAGGCGAGCGCCGGCAGGTAGGAGGTCTCCATCAGCTTCAGCGCCGCCTCCCGCGCCGTCGGGTAGGCGTACCCGCGACCGGTGGTGACCAGGCGCGCGGCGAACCGGTAGCGGGCGGCGAGCTGGGTCGGGGTGGGGTCGGCGAGAGTGCGCGCGGCGAGGTCCGGCAGGGCGTCGAGCGCCGCGCGCTCGTCGGCCGGCAGGCTGCCGTCGCCGTTGCGGATGCCCTCGACCAGCAGCAGCAGGGCCAGCAGTTCGGCGGTGTACGTCTTGGTGGCGGCGACGGCCCGCTCGTGCCCGGCGGCGATGTCGACGCTCAACTCGGCGGCCTGGGCCAGCGGCGACTGCGGGGCGTTGGTGACGGCGAGGGTGAGCGCACCGGTGGCGCGGGCCACCCGGATCACCTCCACCAGGTCGGGCGAGCCGCCGCTCTGGCTGACCCCGACCACAAGGGCGTCGGAGAGGTCCGGCCGGGCGCCGAAGACGGTGATCGTGCTCGGCGAGGCGAGCCCGGCCGGGATGCCGAGGCGGATCTCGGTGAGGTACGCGCCGTAGAGGGCGGCGTGGTCGGAGGTGCCGCGCGCGGTGAAGACCACGTGCCGGGGCCGCCGCCGGGCGATCACCTCGGCCACCCGGGCGATCGGCCCGGTGTGTTCGGCGGAGAGCAGCCGCGCGAACCCGGCCGGCTGCTCCTCGATGTCGGTGGTCATGCCAACCCCTGGACCCGTCACCGGTAACCTCCCCCTCCTGCGCGTTCCCGCGCGCTTCGTGCTCAGTCTTGCATCTTTCGCCGCGACTAGGCAACGCAACGAGCATGAACGCGCAAGGGGGGTCACAGGAAGCCTGTCATCCCCTACGCTGACCGCACCCGAGAACCACGCCGAGTGAAAGGGCACCGTGTCCGAGGGAGAGGACGACCCCCGCCTTTCCGCCGAGGGCGAGCTCGCCCTGGCCCGTCTCGCACTCGACCAGGGCGATCTGCGGCACGCCGCCGGCCACCTCGCGGGCGCGATCGCGTACGCCCCGACCATGCCCGAGGTGCACGAGACGCTGGCCCGGATCGCTGCGGTCAGCGGTGGCGGCATCGACCTCTTCCCCATCGAGCAGCACGTCTTCGTCGGAGCGGTGGTCGCCCGCGCGCACCTGCTCGCCGCCGCCGGCCGCCCCGGTGAGGGGCTGGAACTGCTCGCCGCCGCGACCGGGCACGCCCCACAGGCCGACTGGGCCGGGGTGCCCTGGGTCACCGCGCCCGAGCTGGCCGAACGGCTCGACCCGGAACGGGGCGCGCGGATCCTCATGCAGGTCTGCGCGGCCGTACCCGACCCGGTGCCGAAGGCCGCCCGCGCGCCGCTGCGGCCGTACCTCACCCTGGCCCGGCACGCGGTCACCGCGCACGCCGAGCACGGCCTGCTGCTGGGGGCGGCGTCCGCGCTGGCCCGGCGGGTCGGCGAGGTCGAGCTGGCGATCCGCTGGGCCGCCCGGGGCGTCCGCGCGCAGCCGTCCAAACTGGGCGAGGTGTGGCTCGGGTACGCGTACCGCAGCGCCGGCCGCACCCGGGAGGCGCTCGCCGCGCTCGGCCGCGCCGTCGAACACGACCCCGACGACCTCGCGGTCTACGCCGACATCGCCGGCACCCTGGCCGACAACGGTCGCCTGGACGAGGCCCTGACCTGGGTCGACCGGGCGTTGGCCCGCGATCCGACCTTCGACTGCGCGGTGCACACCGCCCACCGCCTACGGCACCAGCGGGACGGGCGGGTCGGCCACCTGGTGGCACTCGCCGACTTCGTCCGGGACCACCCCGACGATTCCCACGAGCACGGCGACCTCGCCGAGTGCTGCCGGGGGCGACCGTGGCTCGGCCAGCTCACCCCGGCCGGCGGGCCGGCGGTGGAGGCGTTGCGCCAGCTCACCGCCACCGACCGGGTCAGCGGCGGGCCGCCCCTGCGGTTGCCCGCCCCGCCACCGCCGAGCGCGTTGCGGATCCTGGCCACGAGCCGTCCCGGCCTGCGGGTGGCCGCCGCCGAGGTGACCGGACCGGATCCCCGCACGCCCCGGCGGGCCGGCGTCCGGCCGCTGTGGCGGTACACCGGCGACGGCGTCGTACCGCTGGTGCCGACCCCGTCGGCCGAGGCGGTGGAGCGGATCCAGCAGCTCGCCCACCCGGCCTGGCCGCACCCACCGGCGGCGTACGACGCGGCGGTCGGACTGGCCACCCTGGACGGCGCCGATCTGATCGCCCTGCTGGCGCATCCACCGGCCGCCCCGGCCACCGCGCTCGGCATGGTGCTCGGTCAGGACCCGTCGCTCTGGGTACGGTGCGTGCAGGTCTGGGCCTGCCTGGGGCTGCTGCACCACCGCACCGACGAGCCGTGGGCCGGCTCGACCCGTCGCCGGATGCTGCTCGACCTGGTCTGGGGCGTGGAGGACTGGACCACCGAGGCCGCCCTCTTCGCGCTGGTCACCGCCGCCTGGGTGGATCCGACGGTCCGCCCCGACGTGGCCCAGGTGATGGCCGCGCGACTCGCCGACGCGATCGCGGTGAGCCGGGAGCGTCCGGTGCCGATCCTCGGCTCCCTGGCCCATCTGGCACTCGCCACACCCGACCTGGAGGAGGCGAGCACCCTGTTGGCCGCCCGGGTGGTCGGCGAGCCGCCGGCCGGGAATCCGCTGCGCCGGCTCTGGCGCCGGTTAGCGAGCCGCTTCCGCCGACGCTGACCGCTTCGGCCCGGATCCCGCCGACGGCCCGGTCCCGGCAGCCTCGGGGAGCACGGTCGCGGCGACGTCGGCAGACGTGGTCCCGGCCTTGTCGGAGGACGCGGCTTCGGCACCGTCGGGGGACACGTCCCCGGCACCGTCGCCGGGTGCGATCTCGGGGCCGGAGCGGAGCGGGATCTCCCGGATGAACCAGGCGACCACGGGAATCGCCACGGCGAAGACCACCGCCCAGACGAAGACGTGCGCGATGGAGTCGGCCAGGCCACCGAGCACGGTCGCCCGCAGCTGCTCGGGGAGCGCGTTCAGGGCGGCCGGGTCCACCCCCTGCCCGTCGGCGGCACCGCTGACCGCCGGCCCGGCCGGGGAGTCGGCGAGGCGGTTGGCGAAGACCGCGCCGAAGAGGGAGATGCCGAACGAGCCGCCGATGGAACGGAAGAAGGTGGCCGCGCCACTGGCCGCGCCGAGGTCCCGCTGCTCGACGCTGTTCTGCGCGATCAGCATGGTGGTCTGCATGAGGAAACCCATGCCGGCCCCGAACACGACCATGTAGGCACCGGCCTCGGCACGGCTGGTGTCGGCGTCCAGCAGGGTGAACAGGGCCAAGCCCACGGCCATCACCACGCCGCCGACGACCGGGAAGATCCGGTACCGGCCGGTGCGGGTGATGGCGCGGCCGACGACCAGCGACACCACCAGCATGCCGAACATCAGGGGCAGCAGGAGCAGTCCGCTCTCGGTGGCCGAGGCCCCCTGCACGGTCTGCTGGTACAGCGGCAGGAAGTTCATCGCCCCGAACATCGCGAAGCCCAGGAGGAACCCCACCACCGAGACCAGCGCGAAGTTCCGGTTCACGAACAGGCCCAGCGGCAGGATCGGCTCGGACACCCGCCGCTCGACCACGGTGAAGGCGCCGAGAGTGAGCAGCGCGACGGCGGCCAGCCCGAGGATCTGCGGGGAGAGCCAGTCGTACTCGTTGCCGCCCCACGTGGTGATCAGCACCAGCGCGGTGATGCCGGCCGACAGCAGCGCCGCGCCCAGCCAGTCGATCCGGTGCTCGGTGCGGTACCGGGGCAGTCGCAGGGTGACCATCAGCAGCACCAGGGCCACGCCGCCGAGCGGAAGATTGACGTAGAAGGCCCACCGCCAGGAGAGGTGGTCGGTGATGAAGCCGCCGACGAGCGGACCGGCGACCATGGCGATCGCCATGATGCCGGCGAAGAGGCCCTGGTAGCGGCCCCGCTCCCGGGGCGGGACGAGGTCACCGATGATCGCCATGACGCCGACCATCAGGCCGCCGGCCCCCAGGCCCTGCACCGCGCGGAAGGCGATGAGCTGGGTCATCCCGCCGTCCGTGCCGCCCAGCAGCGTCGAGCCGGCCATGCCGCAGAGAGCCGAGCCGAACAGGAAGATGCCGACCGAGCTGAGGAAGACGGACTTGCGGCCGTACAGGTCGCCCAGCTTTCCCCAGATCGGCGTGGACACCGTGGTGCCGAGGACGTACGCGGTCACCACCCAGGTGAAGTGGTCGAGTCCGCCGAACTCGCCGACGATGCGCGGCAGCGCGGTACTGATGATCATGTTGTCGAGCATCGCCAGCATCATGGCGATCATCAGGGCCACGAGGACGAACCGGAGGTTCGGCGGCCCGGCGACAGGCTTGCTGGTCTGGCTCATGGGCTCCCCCGGTTGCGTGACCGACCGTCGTACCGACCGGTCGGTCAGCCTACGCGCCGGAGGCCAGGGGTCGCCGAGGATTGCCGCCGGTGGACCGGGTGACACCGGGCACAACCACACGTACGACGGCGCGCCCCCCGGTACCCCCGAGGGACGCGCCGCGCGTGGCCGGACCGGGAACGGGACCCGTCAGCTGAAGTTGTAGCAGTAGAGCTGGACGGTCGCGTTGTAGTAGTACTGCGAGATCGGCGTGACCTGGCTGTAGGTGACCCGGCAGTCCAGGAACGAGTTGAAGCCCGCCATGTCCGCCTTCCACTTGGCGTCGTTCTCGGCCCAGTAGAGGGCCATCGACGAGGTGGAGCTCGACCCGTAACCGGTGTACCAGCCCGATGCGTTCGTGCCCTCGGCGGACGCCGGGGCGGCACCGGCCAGCAGCGACACCGTGAACGCCCCGGCGACGGCCGTGGCCGCGAGAGCCTTGCGGACCATGCGCATGACAGCTCCGTTCTCTGTGCGGTGGATGCGTCGAGCCTGACATTCCCATCGACGGGAGTCAACGTGTCACAGCGAATGGGTCATTGCGATGACAAAGTTGCGTCAGAAGAATCCCACCGATCCGCCGGAAGCCATCCGCGAACCCGACGACGTGTACCCGTCCATCCGCTCCGCGACCAGGGGTTCGGTCAGTCGATCACCGCGATCAGGTCGCCGTCCTGGACGACGTCACCCTCGTTCACCGCGAGCTGCTTGACCACACCGTCGCACTCGGCAACGACCGGGATCTCCATCTTCATCGACTCCAGGATCACCAGTGTGTCGCCCTCGGACACGGTGTCGCCGGCCGACGCGACGACCTTCCAGACGTTGGCCACCATCTCGGCACGGATCTCCTCGGCCATCGGACGGCCCTCCCTCTCCACGGGTTGCTTGCGAACGGTATCCAATCACGTGACGGTCCCCCGCGCGGCGACATGTTCCGCCGGATACCGCCCCAGCCGGTGCGACGAGGGCCGGCGGCACTAGCATCAGCGGGTCGGACCGCAGGCGTCGAGAGACCGGTGCGACCGGCTCCCCGGTCGCGCAGCAGCCGACCAGGACTCGTCACGAGGAGGTCACCATGGCGAAGAAGGCTCGTAGGAAGAGGGCCCGTAAGAAGAGCGCCGCCAACCACGGCAAGCGCCCCAACTCCTGATCAGCGAGGCTGGTCGAGCACCGGCCGCGTCAGGACGACGGTGGCCCGGGTCGGATTTTCGACCCGGGCCACCGTCGTGTACGTCCGTTCGTCCCACGGCACGCGCCGTCGGCGGAGCGCCGACCCGCGACCGGTCGGATCGCGCCCAGGGGTGCGGTCAGTCGGCCAGTTCGCGGGACTCGGACGTCTCGAAGACGACCAGTTCGCTGATCTTGACCCGGAGCCGCTCGCGCAGGTCCGCCGGTGCGGTCTCGTTGCCGCAGCAGCGGGCCACCAGCGCCTTGACCTCCTGCTCGATGCCGTACTCGCGCAGGCAGGGACTGCACTCGTCCAGGTGGTCGCGGATCAACTGGCGACGCGCCTCCGCGCACTCCAGATCCAGGTAGAGGTAGACCTCCGCGAGCACCTCGCGGCAGTCCGTCTCGTGGGGCTCCCCACAGCTCACGTCACACCTCCCGGCCGGCGGCGGTGGTCGACCCACCGGAGGAGCGGGCCGCGGAGAAACCGCGCTCGGCCGCGTAGCGCTCCAGCAGCTTCCGCAGATTACGTCGACCCCGGTGCAGTCGGGACATCACCGTACCGATGGGCGTGCCCATGATGTCGGCGACCTCCTTGTAGGAGAAGCCCTCGACGTCGGTGAGGTAGACGGCCAGCCGGAACTCCTCGGGAAGCTGTTGCAGCGCTTCCTTGACGTCGCTGTCCGGGAGCCGGTCCAGCGCCTCGGTCTCGGCGGAGCGCAGACCGCTTGAGGTGTGCGACTCGGCCTCGGCGAGCTGCCAGTCGGTGATCTCCTCGGTCGGCGCCTGGATCGGCTGCCGCTGCCGCTTCCGGTAGGAGTTGATGTAGGTGTTGGTCAGGATCCGGTAGAGCCAGGCCTTGAGGTTCGTCCCCTGCTCGAACTGGTGGAAGGCGGCGTACGCCTTCAGGAACGTCTCCTGGAGCAGGTCCTCCGCGTCGGCCGGGTTGCGGGTCATCCGCAGCGCGGCCGCGTAGAGCTGGTCGACGAAGGGCAGCGCGTCGCGCTCGAAGCGCGCCCGGCGCTCGTCCGTCTTTTCGGTGGTCAACCGCACATCCCCTCGCGTCGGATGCCTTCCCGCCGAGAATACGCGCACGGACCTGTTCGTAGATTCACTTTCCGCCGGTGTGCTCGTGCTCACCCCGTGCCCGACCGGCGCCGCCGCTGCGGGCCACGGTGGCCCGTCCAGCAGCCGGCGCAGCCGACGCGCGTCCCGCTCGTCCCGTTCCCGGCTCTGTGTCCCGGTCGGCACCGGTCACCCCCCTCGGTCGTTCGCAACCCGTCCAGCGGGTGCAACACCGCCCCACCGGCGACGCATTCCGCCCCCGTTCCCGGCCCCAGCGGCACCGGGGGGTGGACGCTGGGACCAGGAAGGGCCTGGGAGGGCGGTGCCCGCCGCGGGGGCCGGCACCAATCGATGCAACGACCCGTCGTCGCCGGGGGTCACGGCCGGACGCGTGGCCGTCGTCGCGCGGCACGACGCGGCGGCGCGGCTGGCGAGGTCACGGCCGCACGGCGCGGTCGCCGCCGGGCCGGCGGGCCCAGCCTCGGGCGTGCAACCAGTCGACCACCACGTCGGCGGTTCCCGCCGGATCGCGGCGCAGGTCGTGGCGCTCCCCCGGACGGACCACCACCCGTACCGCCGCTCCGGCGTCCGGCACCCCGAACGGGTCCAGGTCGCCGTTGACGACCAGCGTCGGCAGCCCGGTGTCGAGTTCCGCCGCCCGCGACCGCTCCGGCCGGCCCGGCGGGTGCAGCGGGAACGCCAGGGCGACCACGCCCACCGCGCCGGCCGCGCGGGCCGTCCGACAGGCCACCCGCGCGCCGCTGGACCGTCCTCCGACCAGCAGCGCCGGCACGGTGGGATGGCGGTGGCGCAGGTCGGCCAGCACGGCCGTCCAGGACTCGTCGAGGTGACCGGCGGGGGCCGGGGCACGCCGGCCGGCGACGCGGTAGGGCTGGGTGACCCGGACGACGAGCACCCCGGCCGCCACCGCCGCGTCCCGGAGCGCGACCAGGTCCGGTGCGTCCACCCCGCCGCCGGCACCGTGGCCGAGCACGAGCAGGCTCGCCGCCGGACCGGTCGGCGGATCGGCGTCCAGCCACGCCGGGCCCCGGGGCGTCTCGACCTCCACGCGGTGTCGCACCGGCCCATTCTGCGCCGCAGCCGCGACCACCACGCGTCCGCCCGGCGGACGTCAGGAGAGCGGCACCAGGGCGAGCAGGCGGTCGCGGACCGGCGGGCCGGCCTCGTCGGCCGCGTCCGGGTCCGGTTGGACCTCGCTGCGCCAGGCGACCAGCATCGCCCGCCGCTCGCGGGGTGTGGTGCCACCCCACACACCGTGGTAGTCCCCGGCCTCCAGGGCCCAGGCCAGGCAGGACCCCTGCACCTCACATGTGCGGCAGAGCGCGACGGCCGCGTCGGCCGGTTCGTTCGGCGCCGGAAAGAACGTCTCCGGGTCCACGCTGCGGCAGGTTCCCTTGGTGCGCCACGCGTCGTCCTGCCGTCGTTCGCGCAGGGCCCGCAACAGTCGCGGATCGCGGCGCGCGGCGGCCACTTCGTGCGGGCGGGGCATTCGCGCCCGTGTCATCAACCCACCTCCCCCGTGGGACCGGCTGAATCGGCGATGGTCGATCGCACCGTACGATCGACACCCACTACCGGCGCTGTGTTCTATCGCACTTGGACACACCGGGACAAGGGTCTGCGGAAAAATGGGCGAATATTCGCACGACGATTCGCCCGCAACTCTGGCAAATCAGCACCCGACAATGCGCTGACGCGGTTCAGAACAGCGTCATTTCGTCGGCCGCCTCCGCCACGGGCGGACGGGGGCGCGGCGCCGGCACACCGGGCACCCGGTCGGTCAGCTCCGGTCCGCCGTTGCGGACATTGCCCACCTCCGGTCCGACCGGACGGATCTCCAGCCCGGCCAGCCACTCCTCGTCCGCGCCGAGCAGGGCGGTCGGGTCGGCGGTGGGGGCGAGCCAGCGGCCCCACCGCTCCGGTGGGAGGAGCACCGGCATCCGGTCGTGCACGCCGGTCAGCACGCCCACGGCGGCGGTGGTGAGCACGCTACAGGTGAGCCAGGGGCCGTCCGGCCCCCGCCACACCGACCAGATCCCGGCGAGGGCGAGCACGTCACCGTCGGTCCGGGTCAGGTAGTACGGCTGCTTGCCGCCGTCGGTGCGGGCCCACTCGTACCACCCGTCGGCGGGCACCAGACAGCGCCGGCGGGCGAACGGAGCGGCGTACGCCCGGCTGGTCGCCACCGTCTCGACGCGGGCGTTGATCATGCGCGCGCCGGCCGACGGGGACGTCGCCCACGGCGGCAGCAGCCCCCAGCGGGCCAGGGACACCGCCCGCGTCCCCTCGTCGTCGACCCGGACCACCGGCACCGGTTTCGTCGGCGCGACGTTCCAGTCCGGCCGCAGCCGGCCGTCGGTGTCGTCGTACGCCTCGAAGAGCTGGCTCAGCGCCCCGGAACTGCGAGTGGTCGCGTACCTGCCGCACATGCCGACACGCTAACCCGCCGGTCCGACTCCCACCGTCCTGCGGACGACGGACGGCCGTCCCGCCCACCGGGAGGCGACGTGACCGCCTGGTCCATCGGGACCGGAAACCCGGCAGAATGTGACCGTGGGGAATCTGACCGCGACCCGTCCGTTGCAGCCGTGGACCGCGCCGACCGCCAGCGAACCGGTCTCGGCGACGCTCCGGCTGCCCGGCTCCAAGTCGCTGACCGCGCGGGCCCTGGTGCTCGGCGCCCTGGCCAACGGGCCGTCCACCCTGATGGGGGCGCTCCGGGCCCGGGACACCGAGCTGATGGCCGGCGCGCTGCGGGCGATGGGCGCGCACATGTCGATCGCCGACGACGACCGATGGCTGGTCCGGCCGCACCCGTTGGTCGGCCCGGCGCACGTCGACGTCGGCCTGGCCGGCACGGTGATGCGCTTCGTCCCACCCGTCGCCGGGCTGACCGACGGCCGGGTCACCTTCGACGGCGACCCGGCGGCGCGCACCCGCCCGCTCGGCCCGCTGGTCGGGGCGCTGCGCTCGCTCGGCGTCCGGATCGACGTCACCGGCCCGGGGAGCCTGCCGCTGACCGTGCTCGGCACCGGCCGGGTGACCGGTGGCGAGGTGGTGATCGACGCCTCCGCCTCCAGCCAGCTCGTCTCCGGGCTGCTGCTGGCCGCCCCGCGCTTCGACCGGGGCGTGGTGGTCCGGCACGTGGGCCCGCCGGTCCCGTCCGCACCGCACCTGCGGATGACCGTGCAGATGCTCCGGGCCGCGGGCGCGGCCGTGGACGACGGCACGCCGGACGTCTGGACGGTCGAGCCCGGTCCGCTCAGCGGCCGGGTCTGGGAGATCGAGCCGGACCTCTCCGGCGCAGTTCCGTTCTTCGCCGCCGCGCTGGTCACCGGGGGTGAGGTCACCCTGCGGGGCTGGCCGCGCAGCAGCGCCCAGCCGGTCGAGCGGCTCCGCTCGCTGCTGCACGAGATGGGCGGGCAGGTGAGCCTCTCCACGGCCGGGCTGACCGTCCGGGGCACCGGCACGGTGCACGGCATCACCGCCGACCTCGCCGACGTCAGCGAGCTGACCCCGGTGCTGACCGCGCTCGCCATGCTCGCCGACTCCCCGTCGGTGTTCACCGGCGTCGGGCACATCCGGGGCCACGAGACCGACCGGATCGCCGCCCTGGCCCGGGAGTTCACCGGGCTCGGCGCGGACGTCACCGAATCCCCCGACGGGCTGGAGATCCGTCCCCGGCCGCTGCGCGGCGGGGTGTTCCGCACGTACCACGACCACCGGATGGCGCACGCCGCCGCGGTGACCGGGCTGGCCGTCCCGGGCGTCGAACTCGACGACGTGTCGTGCACCTCCAAGACCATGCCGGAGTTCCCGGCACTATGGTCGGGGATGGTGACCGGCGGGAACTGACGGACAGGGGGCGGTCCTGGCGACACGACGACGCGAGTACGACGAGGAGGACGTCCGGGTCCGGCCCGGCCGGTCCTCGCGCCCGCGTACCCGCACCCGCCCGCAGCACGCCGACGCCGTCGAGGGCTTCGTGATCGCCGTCGACCGGGGCCGGTACACCTGCGTCCTCCCCGACGACGAGCCGGAGACGCCTCCCGTCACCGCGATGCGCGCCCGCGAGCTGGGCCGCCGGTCGGTGGTGGTCGGCGACCGGGTCGGGCTGGTCGGTGACACCTCCGGCACGGACGGCGCGCTGGCCCGGATCGTCCGGATCGACGAGCGCCGGTCGGTGCTGCGACGCACCGCCGACGACGACGAGACCACCCCCGAGGGGCGGTTGGAGCGGGTCGTGGTGGCCAACGCCGACCAGCTGGTGATCGTCGGCTCGCTGTCGGACCCGCCGCCGCGCACCGGCTTCATCGACCGCTGCCTGGTGGCGGCGTACGACGCGGACGTCGAACCGCTGCTCTGCCTGACCAAGGCCGACCTCGCCGGGCCGGAGGCCGTCCTCGACTACTACGCCGAGCTGGACCTGCGGCACGTGCTGGTCCGGCCGGACTCCGACCTGACCGAGCTGCGCGAGCTGCTCGCCGGACGGATATCGGTCCTGGTCGGGCACTCCGGCGTGGGCAAGTCGACCCTGGTCAACCGGCTGGTGCCGGCGGCCGACCGGGCGGTGGGCACGGTCAGCGCGATCGGCCGCGGCCGACACACCTCGACCAGCGCGGTGGCGCTGCGCCTGCCCCCGGTGCCCGATACCGACACCGACCCGGGCTGGATCGTGGACACTCCCGGGGTGCGCAGCTTCGGGCTGGCGCACGTCTCGGCGGAGAGCCTGCTGCACGGCTTCCCCGACCTGGTGGAGGCGACCGCCGACTGCCCGGCCAACTGCGAGCACACCGCCGACCAGGAGGGCTGCGCGCTGGACGCCTGGGTGGCCGCCGGGAAGGCGGATCCGCGCCGGCTGGCGTCGTACCGCCGGTTGCTCGCCTCGCGGGCCGGGGAGACCGACGGGCGGACGGAGGCCGACCCGCACGGCGCGGCGTGACGCGGGCGTCGCTACCGTCTCCCCCATGACCGGGTACGCCGACGACCTCGCCCTCGCCCACCGGCTCGCCGACGCCGCCGACGCCGTGTCGACCGCCCGTTTCCGGGCGCTCGACCTGCGGGTGGAGTCGAAGCCCGACCTGACCCCGGTCTCCGACGCGGACACCGCCGTGGAGCGGGAGATCCGCGCGCTGCTCGCCACGCACCGGCCCGCCGACGGCCTGCTCGGCGAGGAGTACGGCGAGCAGCCCGCCACCGGCCCGGGGGGACGGCGCTGGGTGGTGGACCCGATCGACGGCACCAAGAACTTCGTCCGGGGGGTGCCGATCTGGGCCACCCTGATCGCACTGCTGGAGGGCGACCGGCCGGTGCTCGGGCTGGTCTCCGCCCCGGCGTTGGGCCGACGCTGGTGGGCGGCGACCGGCACGGGCGCGTACGCCGGCCCGGACGCGGCACACGGCGAACCGATCCGGGTCTCCGGTGTGGCCAGCCTCGCCGACGCGAGCTTCTGCTACGCCTCGCTGGACAGCTGGGAGGCCACCGGACGACTGGCGGCGATGCTCCAGATCATGCGGGACAGCTGGCGCAGCCGGGCGTACGGCGACTTCTACGGCTACATGCTGCTCGCCGAAGGCGCCCTGGACGTGATGGTCGAACCGGAGCTGTCGCTGTGGGACATCGCCGCGCTGGTGCCCATCGTCACCGAGGCGGGCGGCACCCTCACCGACCTGGCCGGCGCCCCCGCTCCCGGCGCCGGTAGCTCGGTGGCGACCAACGGCCACCTGCACCCCGAGATCCTCGGTCGGCTGGGTCGGCCTGCCGAGCGCTGAGCCGGGGCACCATCTATCCTCGCCGGGTGTCTACCTCCGGTTGGTGTTTCCTCGCGGCGATGATCGTCGCGTACGGCATCGCCAACCTCCTCCAGTCCGTCGCCGCGGCGCGCACCACCGTGCACCACACCTTCCACCCGGGCCTGCTGCTGCGGCTGGCCTGCCACCCCACCTACCTGGTCGGACTCACCTGTCAGGTGGCCGGGTTCGTGCTGGCCTTCCTGGCCCGCCGGGACCTGCCGCTGTTCCTGGTCCAGGCCAGCGTGGCGGCCGGGCTGGGGGTCACCGCGGTGCTCGGCGTACTGGTGTTGAAGTGGCGGCTGCCGAGGGCGGAGGTGGCGCTGCTCGGTCTGCTCTTCGGCGGGATCACCGCACTCGTGCTGGCCGCCCGCCCCGCGCCGTCCAAGCAGCTCGGCGCGGCCGGGCTGATCGGCCTGACGGTCGCCCTGGCCGCCGTCGCGCTGCTCGGCTTCTTCGCGGTACGCCTGCACGGCGCACCGGGTTCGGTGGCGCTGGGCTCCCTGGCGGGGCTGGCCTTCTCCGCCGCCGCGGTGGCCGCCCGGCCGTTGGCGTCGGTGCACTCGGGGGAGACGTTCCTCCGCGACCCGCTGCTCTACCTGCTGATCGCGCACTCGGTGGTCGGGCAGCTCCTGCTCGGTCTGGCCATGCAGCGCGGGTCGACGACGGCGGCGGTGGCCGCGATGGACGCCGCCGGGGCGGTGCCCGCCGCGATCGTCGGGCTGTTGCTGCTCAACGACAAGATCTGGCCCGGCCGGGAGTGGCTGGCCGCCGTCGGCTTCCTGGGCACGCTGGTCGCGGTGATCGGCCTGACCCGGTACGCCGAGCCGCAGCACCACCGGCCCGCCGCCGACCGCCACAGCCGTCCGGTGCTCCCGGCGGCCCGGGTGCCCGGGGGCGGCTCGGGTGCCGCCGGTGTGGGTGCCGGGGGCGGCTCGGGTGCCGGGGTGGTGGTTGCAGGGGGCCCTTCCTCATCACCAGGCGGTAGCCGGGGTCCCCTGCAACCACCCCGGCACACCGCGCACGCCGACGCCGTACACCACAACCACGCCAACGCCTCTCACGTCAACGCCGCTCACGCCTCCACCGGCTTGCGGCGGCCGACCACCCGCTCGTAGAGCCGTTCCAGCGCACCGGCGGTCCGTTCCCAGGTGTAGCTGCACCGCACCCGGTCCACCGCCGCGTGCCCGTAGGCGAACCGCCCGGCGTGGTCGGCGAGGAGACGACGCAGGGCCATTCCCAGGGTGCGGACGTCCCCGGGCGGCACCAGCTTGCCGGTGACCTCGTCCACCACCGCGTCGGCGATGCCACCCATGGCGTACCCGACCACCGGCACGCCGCACGCCATCGCCTCCAGCGGGACGCGCCCGGCGGAGGCGTAGTGCGGGGTGCAGGCGACCACGTCAGCCGACCGGTACCAGGTGGCCATCTGGTCGTGCGGCACCGCGCCGACCAGGCGTACCTGCTCGGCGACGCCGGCCCGTTCGGCCAGTTCGCGCAGCCGGCGGGCCTCCGTGTGCCCGCCGAGCTGCTCCGCCGGTGGCCCCCCGGCGATCACCAGTTCCGCGTCGCCGACCAGGCGCATCGCCCGGATCAGGTCGTCGTGGCCGCTGGACGGGGTCAGGCCGCCGACGGTGAGGATCCGGGCTCGTTGCTCCCGGGGCGCGGCCTCCCCGTCGGGGTGGAACTGCGCGGTGTCCACCCCGGTCGGCACCAGCGCCACCGAGGCCCGTTGCAGTCCCATCCGGGTCAGCTCGTCGACCTCGTCGTTGCACTGGGCGACGGCCATGTCCACCGCGCGGGTCAGGGCCCGCTCCAGCGGGATCCGCTCTCCCGGGCCGGCGTACTCGCGGCCGAGGTGGCGCAGCTGCTCGATGCCGAGGGAGTGGAAGGTCTGCACCACCGGCACGTCGGTGCCCCGGGCCGCGTGAGCGGCGGCCAGCCCGCCGACCCAGTAGTGGCCGTGGATCACCTCCGGGCGCCAGTCGCCGGTCCACCGGTCGGCCAGCCACCGCCCGAACTCGGCGACGTACGGCACCAGCCGGGCGGTGGGGGTGGGCGCGGGCGGCCCGACCGGAACCAATTCCAGCCGGTAGCCGTCCCGGTCCACGGACGGGGGCGCGTCGGGGTCGTCGCGTCGTTCGTAGACCCGGACGTGGTGGCCCCGGCCGGCCAGTTCGGCGGCGATCCGGGCGATGTGCTGGTGTGTG
Source organism: Micromonospora sagamiensis (assembly GCF_014680085.1). NCBI lineage: Bacteria > Bacillati > Actinomycetota > Actinomycetes > Micromonosporales > Micromonosporaceae > Micromonospora > Micromonospora sagamiensis. The sequence goes on from NZ_AP023438.1 coordinate 1,839,197, forward strand.
CCGACGACAGGACCGTCGGCACGCCGGGCCGGCCCGGCGTGCGCGCAGACTAGGCCGACGCGCATGGTCACCTCCATGCGATCACACGAGCTACGGTCCTCCGGTCAGAGGGTCCCATTAACCTGGGGCCAAGGAGCCGAAACCTGGCAGATCAGGATCGGTCGGACCGGCACCGTCGCCGCCGGAGGTCGCGTCACCCGCCGACACCTCGCCGCCCCCGCCCGGATGGGTCGGACCAAACCCGCGAACCGGAAGAATCGGCGCGGACAGGTATGCAACCGGTCGGCGGGGGTACCGGCTGAAGATGCCTCTCACCCGCAGCCTCGATGATTCGACCGTGGTGGTCACCGGCGCCTCCAGCGGCATCGGCGCGGCGACCGCCTGCGCCCTGGCCCGCCGGGGCGCGGACGTGGTGCTCGCCGCGCGCAGCGCGGACGCCCTGGAACAGGTGGCCGAACGCTGCCGGCGGCTGGGGGCGCGAGCGCTGGCCGTCCCCACCGACGTCACCGACCCGGCGCGGGTCGGGCACCTCGCCGCCCGCGCGGCGGCGGAGTTCGGCGGGATCGACGCCTGGGTGAACAACGCGGCGGTCAGCGCGGTGGGGCTGTTCGACGAGATCCCGGCCGACGAGTTCCGCCGGGTGGTCGAGGTCAACCTGCTCGGCGTGGTGCACGGCACCCGGGCCGCACTGCCGCACCTGCTCGCGGGCGGCGGCGGGGTGGTGGTCAACAACGCGTCCGTGCTGGCCGAGGTGGCGATGCCGTACCAGTCGGCGTACAACGCCACGAAACACGGCATCCGGGGGTTCGCCGACACGGTACGGCAGGAGCTGCGGGTCACCGGGCGGCATGCCGTCTCGATCTGCACGGTGCTGCCGGCCAGCATCGACACCCCGTTCTTCGCGCACGCGGCCAACCACACCGGCCGGGAGCTGACCCCGCCCCCGCCGGTCTATCCGCCCGACCTGGTGGCGGAGACGATCGTCCGGCTGATCCGCCGGCCCCGGCGGGAGGCGTACGCGGGCGGGGCCGCCCGCCTGCTCGGCCTCCAGTGGCGGCTGGCCCCGGCGCTGGCGGAACGGGCCCTCGGCTGGTACGCCGCCCGCGCCCAGCTCGGGCCGGCGACCCACCCCGACGACAGCGGCAACGTGTTCCGGGCCGACGCCTCGGCCGAGCTGGAAGGCGGCTGGCACGGTCGCCGCCGGCACCTGGTCCGGGTGGGTACCGCGCTCGGCCTGGCCGCCGCCGGCACCGTGGCCGTCCTGGCCCGCCGTGCCCGGTCAGAGCCATGAGTTCACCGCCGGACCGACCGGATGCGCGCCCCACCGGTGGCGTGCACAATAGGGCGACCATGCCGACGGACGTGCAGTGCCAGGTGGAGACGGACGGATCCGCACTGGTCCGGCTGACCGGGTCACTCGACCACACCGGCGCGAACACGGTCCGCGACGCCCTCCTCACCCGGCTCGGCGACCACGCCGGCCCGGTGGTGGTGGATCTCTCCGAACTCCGGATCACCGACCCCACCGCCCGCGCGGTCTTCACCGAGGTCCGCCGGGCGGTCGCCGACTGGCCCGCGGCGGACCTGCTGGTCTGCGATCCGGCCGGCGGCTGGACGGTCGACGGGGCGCCGGTCTGGTCGAGTCCGGAGGTGGCACTCGCCGGGCTGCCCTCCGGCGGCGCGGTCACCGCCGACCTGCCGCCCTCGGTCGGCGCGGCCCGGCAGGCCCGCGAGCTGGTCGCCGCCGGCTGCGCCCGGTGGGGTCTGCCCGACCTGATCGAACCGGGGGCGATCGCGGTCACCGAGATGGTCAACAACGTGGTGGCCCATGCCCGGACCCCGATGACGGTACGGCTCGCTCCCGGCCACCACGTGCTGCGGCTGGCCGTCCGGGACCACTCCCCGCACACGCCCCGGTTCGCCGGGATCGCCCCGCTGACGTCGGCCGGCGGCCGGGGACTGCTGCTGATCGACACCGTGTCGCGCCGCTGGGGTTGCACCCCGCTGCCGGAGGGAAAACTGGTCTGGGCCGTCCTGGACGGGGAGGACGAGGCCGCTCTGGCCGGCTAGTCCCCTTCCGGGCCCGTGTCGGCGGGCCGGGCGCGGTTACGCCGGGTGGGCAGCGGGTAGGGATCAACCATGCGCGACGACGAGTACCCGACCCCCGTGTCCGACCCCGAGGCGGAGGGCCTGCCCGACACCGCCGACGACGACTCCACCGCCAACGACGACGTCGAGACCGGTCGCGAGGCGGACGGTCCGGAGCCGGCCCAGCTGCCCGGTGACCGTACGCCGGTGGCCGTGGACCGGTTCGGGTCCACCGCCGAGGAGCAGCGGGACGGCGAGTCGCTGGACTACAAGCTCGACCGGGAACAGTACGAGCGTCCGGCCGACGACCCGCTGGCCGGCCCGGTCGACCCGGACATCGCGGCCGAGGCGGACAGCGAGGAGGCCGCCGCGCAGGCCCAGCTCGATGCCGACGTGATGGAACCCGGCCCCACCTCCGACCCGCACTCCCCGGTCTCCCTCTACGACCACGGTCAGCTCGGCAGTGTCGCCGACGCCCAGGTCGGCCGGCTGGTCGAGCCGGACGAGGGGGTACGCAGCGACAGCGAGAGCGATTCCGTGGCGTACGACGCCGGGGCGGCCGGGGGCGGGGCGAGCGCCGAGGAACTGGCCATCCACGAGACCCGCCCGCCGGAGGCGCACTGACCACAGGCCCGCCGCCGTCGCCCGGGGCTCAGTCGTCGAGGCCCCGGGCGATGGCGTAACGGGTCAGCTCGACCCGGTTGTGCAGGTGCAGCTTGCCCAGCGTGTTCTGCACGTGGTTCTGCACCGTACGGTGCGACAGGCCCAGCCGCGCGGCGATCTGCTTGTACGACAGGCCCTTGGCCACCAGGCGCAGCACCTCGGTCTCCCGCTCGGTGAGCCGGGGTGCGCCGTCGTCGTCGGCCGGTGCCCCGGGCCGGGCGGCCAGCCGGCGGTACTCGCCGAGCACCAGGCCGGCGAGACCCGGCGTGAAGACGGCCTCCCCGAGGGCGGTGCGCCGGACCGCGTCCAGGAACTCCCCCGCCGCGGCCGACTTGAGCAGGTACCCGGTGGCGCCGGCCTTCACCGCCTCCAGCACGTCCTGCTCCTCACCGCTGGCGGAGAGCATCAGCACCCGCACCTCGGGCAGCGCGGCCCGCAGGCCCCGGATCACCTCCACCCCACCCGCGTCGGGCAGGTGCAGGTCGAGGACGACGACGTCGGGTCGGGCGGCGGGGGCGATCCGGACGGCCTGGTGTCCCTCGCCGGTGGTGGCCACCACGAGGTGACCGGCCTCGGTGAGGTCCCGCGCCACCCCGTCCCGCCACATCGGATGGTCGTCGACAACCATCACCCGGACCGCCTCGACCTCGCTCATCCCGCCACCCTAGGCCGCCGTCCGGGACGGCGCCCCGGCCGGACGGGCCCGCCGCACCGGGCCGACCGGACGGGTGTCTCTCACGGGCGCGGCAGCACCAACTCGATCTCGGTGCCCTCGCCGGGGACGGAGGTGATCGTGGTGGTCCCACCGAGGTCGGCCAGGCGTCCCCGGATGGACTGGGCCACGCCCAGGCGACCCTGGGCGGCGGCCTCGTCCAGCCGGCCGGCGGGAATACCCGGTCCGGCGTCGCGGATCGAGACCCGCACCAGCGCCCCCTCGTCCTCCAGCAGCACCCAGGCCCGGCCGTCGGCGTGCCGGGCGACGTTGTCCAGGGCCGCCGCCACGGCGGCGGTCACCTCCTTCGCGGCGTGCGCCGGCAGCGGCACCGGCGTGGCCGGGGCGGCCAACGACACCGTCGGCCCGGCGAAGCGGCGGAGCAGGTCCCGCAGGTCGCGCACCGACGGATCAGAGGACGACCGGGCGGCCGGCGGGGCGGAGGACGGCCGGCCAGCCGACGGGACCGAGGACGGCCGGGGAGCCGGCGGGCCGGTGGCGATCAGGGTGCGCAGGGCCGCCTCCTGCTCACCGGCGAGCCGGGCGAGTTCGCCGGCCTCGCCGTCGAGGTGCGCACCGCGCCGCTGCACCAGGGCGAGCACCTGGAGCACCGAGTCGTGGATGTCCCGGGCGAGCCGTTCCCGCTCCCGGCTCGCCGCCTCGATCTCGACCGCCCGCTGCAACCGTTCCCCGGCGGTCACGGCCAGCCGGGCCACGTGCCCGACCACCACCCCGGCGAGCAGCAGCAGGACCGCGCCGTTCAGCGCCGACGGGGTGATCCAGCCACGGACCAGCAGGTCACCGGCGCCGAGCACCAGCGCGGCCACCACGCCCCGCCGCCGGCCGCCGGAGACCGCCCAGGCCAGCACCGGGCCGCCGAGCCAGGCGACGGCGAGGGCGGGCACCCCGGCGGCCAACGTCGCGCGGCCGACCACCCAGGGGCTGAGCAGCAGGATTCCGAGGACGACGCCGAGGTCGGCCAGGAGCAGCGGCCACCCCCGCCAGGTCGGCCGGGCGTACGCGTACGCGGTGGTGGCCGTCCAGCCGGCCATCGCCGCCAGCACCGGCCAGGCGGCCAGCGGGTGGTCGTACCGGTGGAGGTCGCGCAGGACGACCACGCAGGCGTACCCCAGGGCGGCGACGCGGTAGACGGCGATGGCCCGCCAGAGCGGCACCTCCAGCCCGCCGGGCGGGGTCGGCATGGGCAGCAGGATGCCACACCGGCGGAGCACCGCCGCCGGATTGGTGACGAGCCCCACGTCATACCATCACGTAGGGTAGAAATACCACGAAAAACCTCGAGAACCCAGCGGCGGTACGGGCCATGACGAACGCCGAACGCTCCACACCGCGTACGGTGGTGCCCATCGAACGTTCCCTGCTGATCGCCGAAGCCTTCGACCAGGCCCAGGTGACGGAGTTGCGACACTCCGTCACCTCCTGCGCGCATGCCGCCGGACTGTCCGGTCAGCGCCTGGACGACTTCGTGCTCGCGGTCAACGAACTGATCACCAATGCCGTCCGGCACGGTGGCGGCCGGGGCTGGCTGCGGCTGTGGCGGCAGGCGGAGAGCATGCTCTGCGAGGTCTCCGACCACGGTCAGGGGATCAGCGCCCAGCGCCTGCACGACCGGCGTCGACCGGCACCGGAGACCGCCGGGGGCTGGGGACTCTGGCTGGCCCGGGAACTCAGCGACACCATGCAGGTGGAGACCGGCACGGCCGGCACCACCGTACGGATCAGCACCGTCCTCCAGGCCCCGCAGCCCACCGGGCACGGGGACTGACGCGGCCGGCCCGGCCCGGGTACGGTGCTCCGGGTGAGCCCGCAACACGTCGCCGCCATCGATCAGGGCACCACCTCCTCCCGGTGCATCGTCTTCGACCGGGCCGGCGAGATCGTCGCCGTCGCCCAGCGCGAGCACCGGCAGGTCTTCCCCCGGCCCGGCTGGGTGGAGCACGACGCCGAGGAGATCTGGGCCAACGTCGAGCGGGTGGTCGGCGAGGCGCTCGCGGCGGCCGGCATCGGCCCGGACGGGCTCGCCGCGGTCGGCATCACCAACCAGCGGGAGACCACCCTCGTCTGGGACCGCGCCACCGGTCGTCCGGTCGCCAACGCGATCGTCTGGCAGGACACCCGCACCGAGCCGATCCTGCGGAACCTGGACGAGGATCTGTTCCGCTCCCGCACCGGCCTGCCGCTGGCCACCTACTTCGCCGGTCCGAAGCTGCGCTGGCTGCTCGACCACGTGGACGGGCTGCGAGACCGCGCCGAGGCCGGTGAGGTGCTCTTCGGCACCATGGACAGCTGGCTGATCTGGAAGCTCACGGGCCGGCACGTCACCGACGTGACCAATGCCAGCCGGACCATGCTGATGGACCTCACCACCCTCGACTGGGATCCGGAACTGCTCGACGCGCTGGGCGTACCGGCCGGCGTGCTGCCCGAGATCCGCTCCTCCGCCGAGGTGTACGGCACCGCCACCGGCGTCCTCGCCGGGGTGCCGGTGGCCAGTGCCCTCGGCGACCAGCAGGCCGCCCTGTTCGGGCAGACCTGCTTCCAGCCCGGCGAGGCCAAGTGCACCTACGGCACCGGCAGCTTCCTGCTGCTCAACACCGGAGCCAGCCCGGTGCCGTCGGGCCACGGCCTGCTCACCACGGTCGCCTACCGCATCGGCGAGCAGCCGGCGGCGTACGCGCTGGAGGGGGCGATCGCGGTCACCGGGTCACTGGTGCAGTGGCTCCGGGACAACCTCGGGCTGATCTCCACCGCCCCCCAGGTGGAGGAACTGGCCCGCACCGTCGACGACAACGGCGGCTGCTACGTCGTCCCGGCCTTCTCCGGGTTGTTCGCGCCGTACTGGCGCAGCGACGCCCGGGGGGTCGTCGCCGGGCTGACCGGCTACATCACCAAGGGGCACCTGGCGCGGGCGGTGCTGGAGGCGTCCGCCTGGCAGACCCGGGACGTGGTGGACGCGATGAACGCCGACTCCGACGTGGCGTTGCGCCGGCTGCGGGTGGACGGCGGGATGACCGGCAACGCGCTGCTCATGCAGTTCCTCGCCGACGTGCTGGACGTGCCGGTGGTGCGCTCCCGGATCACCGAGACCACCTGCCTCGGCGCCGCGTACGCGGCCGGGCTGGCGGTCGGCTTCTGGCCGGACCTGGCCACCCTGCGCGGGCAGTGGCGCTCCGACGCGCAGTGGACGCCCGGCATGGACGCCGATCACCGCGAGCGGGAACTGCGCAACTGGCACAAGGCGGTGCAGCGCACCCTCGACTGGGTCGACTGAGCACCCGCCGGCCGAGCGCTTTCCCGCCGGCCGGTCCGCGTCCGCCGCGCACCGGCCGGTCGATCCGCGTGGGGCGCACCCGCGCGCGTCGACGTCACTGCCAGCGGTTGCCGGTCAGCTTCTCGTAGACGTCCACATAGCGTGCCCGGGTCGCCTCGACCACCTCGGCCGGCACCTCGGGGGCCGGGGCCTGCTTGTTCCAGCCGCTGCCGGCCGCCCAGTCCCGGACGTACTGCTTGTCGTAGGAGAACTGGGGCCGGCCCGGCTGGTACGACTCGGCCGGCCAGAACCGCGACGAGTCCGAGGTGAGCACCTCGTCGGCGAGGACGAGGGTGCCGTCCGGCGCCCAGCCCAGCTCGATCTTGGTGTCGGCGACCAGGATCCCCCGGTCGGCGGCGATCTCCGCGCCCCGGCGGTAGACGTCGATGGTGATCTGCCGCAGCCGCTCGGCGGTCTCCGGCCCGACCTTCGCCGCCACCTGCTCGTAGGTGATCGGCTCGTCGTGCTCCCCCATCGGCGCCTTGGTCGACGGCGTGAAGATCGGCTCGGGCAGGATCGACGCCTCCACCAGCCCGCGGGGCAGCGCGACCCCGGAGACGGCGCCGGTGCGCTCGTACTCGGCCAGGCCGCCCCCGGTCAGGTAACCCCGGGCGACGCACTCGACCGGGACCATGTCCAGCCGGCGGCAGCGGATCGCCCGCCCGGCGAACTCGGTCGGCACGTCCGTGGTGGAGACGACGTGGTTCGGGACGATGTCCGCGAGCTGGGCGAACCACCAGACCGAGAGCGCGGTGAGCAGCCGCCCCTTGTCCGGGATGGGGGTCGGCAGCACCACGTCGTAGACGGAGATCCGGTCCGAGGCGACCAGGACGAGGTCGTCCCCGTCGGCGTAGACGTCCCGTACCTTGCCGGAGTGCAGTAGTTCCACGCGGCCTAGTAGACCACGCGGCGTCACGCGCCCCGTGCCCCCGTCCGCCGCACCACACGCCGTGGGCCGTACCGGTCACCGCTCGCCACCCTGGCTTTCCGGGCCGGAGGTCCCGTCCCGCCGGACGTTGACACCTCCCCGCGTCACCTGGGTGAATGATCCGAATCCAACCCGGCGTCCCAGGAGTCGACCGTGCCCGCAGCCCCGTACCCGACCGCCCGTCGCCCCGGCGTCGACCCGGGGCGACGGCGGGTGCTCGCCGGCCTGCTCGGCCTCCCGGTCGTCGCGACCGGCGGGCTGACCGGCTGCCGGAGCGAACCGGCGGCCCTGGTCGAGAGCGGCCCGGTCGAGCTGTCGGTGTTCTGGTGGGGTAGCGCACGCCGCGCCCAGTTGACCGAGCAGGCGCTACGGCTCTACTCCGACCGGAACCCCCAGGTGACCTTCCGGGTGACCTGGCAGGGCCTCGACGGCTACTACGAGCGGCTCGCCACCCAGGCGGTGGGGGGCAACGTCCCGGACCTGTTCCAGATCGACGACACCTTCCTCACCGAGTACGCGCGCCGCGACATCCTGCTGGACCTGAGCGGTACGCCGCGGACCGTCGGCTCGACCTGAGCGGCCTGCCCGAGGGGCTCGTCCGGTACGGCCAGGTCGCGGGACGCACGATGGCGGTGGCCGCCGCGCAGAACTCGGCCGGGCTGGTCTTCAACCGGGACCTGCTGCGCCGGCTGGGCGAGCCTACGCCGCGCAGCGGGATGAGCTACCCGGAATACCTCACCTGGGCGGCCCGGGTGACCCGGGCCAGTGACGGCAGGGTCGCCGGCACCATGGACCCCTCCGGTGACCACCGGGCATTCTGGCTCTGGTTGAGATCCCGGGGCAACGAGTTCTACCAGGGGCGCAAGCTCGGGTTCGACTCCCCCGAGCTGATCGACTGGTTCGAGTTGTGGCAGCGGGCACGGGCCGCCCGGGCCACCCCGAGCGCGGCGCTGGTGCAGCAGGCGAACGGCGGCGAACCGGCCCGCCAGCTCGTGGTCACCGGGCACACCGCCGCCTCGTTCGCCTGGTCGAACCAGCTGGTCGAACTCCAGCGCCACAGTCGGGACGAGCTGGGCATCGTCAGCTGCCCCGGCCCGGCGGCCGCGCAGTGGGCGCGGGCCTCGATGTACTGGGCGGGCTTCCGGGGCACCCGTCACCCGGACGTGGTGGCCGACGTGATCAACTTCCTCACCACGAACGTGGACGCCGGCCGGGTGCTCGGCTTCGACCGGGGTCTCAGCCCGCACCTCAACATCCGCAAGTTCGTGGAGCCGACCATCCGGGACACCTCGGTCCGGACCTCGGCGACCTTCGAGCTCAGCGTGGCCGACACGTTCGGCACCGCACCGCCGCCCCCGCCGACCGGGCACGCCCGGATCCGCGGCCTGCTGGTCACCGCCGCCGAGTCCGTACAGTCCGGGCGGTCGACCATCCGCGCCGCCGCCTGGCGGTTCGTGGCGCAGGCCGCCGCCGCGTTGGCCGCCTGACCGGCACGTCACCGGCGGGCGGGCCGCTGCGCGGCCCGCCCGAGCCGGCTCAGCGAGGGCCGGGGCCGCGCCGGCCGCGCATCATCCTGATCAGCAGCACCACGACCACCGCCGCCACCACCAGGCAGCAGAGCAGGCCGATCAGCCCGAACCCACCGCCGCCGCGGGACCGCCGCCGCGCGGCCTCCACGACCAGCTCACCGGGGCCGGTGGACGCCCAGGCGGCGACCGGCACGAACACGGAGAGCACCACCGCACCGAGGACGGCACTGAGCCGGCCCCACCATCTGTTCCAGGAAGACATGACCCCATCCTCGCCGAGGAGGGCAAGAACGGCACGCCGCTCGCCTCGCCGGGTCAGGGCACGACATGAAGAAGGACCCTCGGACACTGTCCGAGGGTCCTTCTTTCGTGGTAGCGGGGACAGGATTTGAACCTGCGACCTCTGGGTTATGAGCCCAGCGAGCTACCGAGCTGCTCCACCCCGCGTCGGTATGACCACTCTATCGCATGCCCGAGCCCCGTATCCGGCGGGGTCCGCACCGGCTGCTTCCGCCAGGTCAGGCACCGGATACCTACCCGGCGACAACGGGCCGGCCCCGGACAGAACCGGATCCTGGCAGAACCGGACCCGGACAGAACCGGAGCGCGGAGGCAGGAGACCGGACAGTGTGGCCAGAAAGCCCGGTGAGCGCGGCTGAAAACCCGAACGGCCCCCCGGTGAGTACCGGAGGGCCGTTCGTCGTGGTAGCGGGGACAGGATTTGAACCTGCGACCTCTGGGTTATGAGCCCAGCGAGCTACCGAGCTGCTCCACCCCGCGTCGGCTCACTAACCCTAGCGCAAGCCGGCGCGAACCCGCAAAACGGCCCCCTCATGGTTGCAGGGGCACCCTCCTCCGCACGAAACGGTAGGAAGGTGCCCCTGCAACCATCGGGTCGCCGGCGGCCGGCGGATCAGCCGGTCGGGCTCGGTGGCGTCGAGGGGGACGGGCTGCCGCTCGGTGCCGGGGCGGACGGGCTGGCGCCCGGCGCGGGTGAGGCCGGGGCGGCCGCCTGCTGTGCCCGCTGGAAGGCGGTGATCGCCTCGTCCAGGGCCTTCAGCGCCCGGCCGTACCGCTCGAAGTCGCCGGAGGTCTGCGCGGCCCGCACCTCCGCGATGGCGGTCTGCACCCGCTGCGCGGCCTCGGCCAGTTCGCCGGTCAGCGCGGGCGGGGTTTCGCCACCGGACGGCGGGGGCGGAGTTCCGCCGTCCCCGGCCGGCGGCGGGGTGCCCGGAGTCGCCTTCTTGCCCTGCTCGACGAGCTGTTTGATGCCGTCCTCCAGGGTGTTGGCGAGCACCACGTAGGAGCCGCCGTCACCGTAGGAGAGGAGCACCTTCTGCAACAGCGGGTACGCGTCCTCCTGGTTGCTCTTCACGTAGACCGGCTCGACGTAGAGCATGCCGTTGCCGAAGGGCAGCGAGAGCAGGTTGCCGTACTGCACCTGCGCCTGGTTCGAGGTGAGCAGGTTCAGCTCGGTACGGATGGTCGCGTTGTTGGTCATCTGCTGGTGCACCTGGACCGGACCGGAGACCCGGGTCTGGTCCGGCAGCTCCAGCACCTCCAACCGGGGCTGCCCGTCGACGTACGACCCGGAGATCAGCGCGGCGAGGTTCTGCCGCCCGTTCGGGGTGACCGCCGAGGTGAGCTGGAAGCGCGGCGCGTCCTGCTCGGGAAGCTGGGTGTAGAGGTAGTACGGGGGCTGCTTCTGCTCACTGTCCGGGTTGTCCGGCACGTTCGGCACCTGCCAGAAGTCCTGGCCGGAGTAGAAGTCGCCCGGGTCGGTGACGTGGAAGCGGGTCAGCAGGTTGCGCTGCACCTTGAACAGGTCCGCCGGATAGCGGAAGTGCGCCGCCAGCTCGGCCGGGATCTCCGACTTCGGCGTCACCAGGTCACCGCCGAACGCCTTGTTCCACGCCTTCAGCACCGGGTCGGACTCGTCGAACTCGTAGAGCCGGACCGTGCCGTCGTACGCGTCGACGGTCGCCTTGACCGAGTTGCGGATGTAGTTGACGTTCTCCCGGGCGAGCTGGAACGTGCCCCGGCCGGTCAGCTCGTCGGTGGTCTCCCGTTGCAGGTTCACCCGCTCGGCGTACGGATAGGTGGCCGACGTGGTGTAGGCGTCGATGATCCACTGGACCCGCCCGCCGACCACCGCCGGGTACGGGTCGCCGTCGATGGTGAGGAACGGGGCGACCTTCTCCACCCGGTCCCGGGGGTTGCGGACGTAGAGCAGCTTCGAGTTCTCGTTGACCGCCTCGGAGAGGAGGAAGTTCGACTCCTGCTCCTTGATCGCGTAGAGCAGCCGGCGGGTGAACGAGCCGATCTCCACCCCGCCGGAGCCGGTGTACGTGTAGTACTGCTCGCCACCGGTGGTCGGGGTCGGCCGGTCGAACTCGGCGTTACGGCCGTCGTCGGTCTGCCCGACGATCGCGTAGTCGTCGGCGGTCATCCGCTCGCCGTAGTAGATCCGGGGCTGCTCGGTCGGGATCTGGTCGGTCTGCGCGGAGCAGCGCTCCTGCTCCTTCTCCCCGAGGAAGCCGGAGACGAAGAACGGCTGCCCGCCGCAGACGACCTGGTTGGCCGGGGCCCCGACCAGCCCGAAGCCGTGGGTGTAGACGGTGTGCCGGTTGATCCAGTTGCTCTGCTGGTCGGTCAGCTCGCCGTAGTTGATCTCACGGATGCCGACCACGTAGTCCCGGGTCTGGCCGCCCACCGTGTACCGGTCGATGTCGAGCTTCGGGCCGAAGTCGTAGAAGCCTCGCACCTGCTGCAACTGGGTGTACGTCTCGGAGACCAGCTGCGGGTCGAGCAGCCGGGCGTTCGGCACCACGGACTTGTCGGTGGCGAGCGTGGCCGGCGGGGTGAGGTTGTTCGCCCCGTACGGGATGGTCTTCGTCCCGTTCAGGCTGAACGCCGTCCGGGTCGCGTCGATGCTGCGCTGGATGTACGGGGCCTCCTTGTCCCGGGCGCTCGGCTTGACCTCGAAGGTCTGCACCGCCCAGGGGTAGATGCCGCCGATCGCCACCGCCGACAGGCCCAGCAGGGCGAGCGAGACGCCCGGCCAGACCAGGTTCCGCATCACCGCGTTGGAGAAGACGATGATCGCGATGGCCACCACGATCGAGATGTAGGCGAGGATCTCCTTGGCCGGCAGCAGTGCGTTGACGTCGGCGTACCCGGCGCCGTAGAGCTTGGCGCTGTCGTTGTACTCCAGCAGCATCGCCCGCCGGTCCAGCACGTACGCGGCCGCCTTGAGCAGGACGAAGACCGCGACCAGGGTGGTCAGGTGGGCTCGGGCGGCATTGGCCATCCGGTCACCGACGCCCTGGAGCCGCACGCCGCCGAAGACGTAGTGCACGGCCAGCGCGCCGATCACCGCCAGCACCACGGCGGTGAAGCCCACCCCGAGCAGGTACCGCAGGAACGGCAGCTGGAAGACGTAGAAGCCGACGTCGACCCCGAACTCCGGGTCCTTGACACCGAAGTCCCCGCCGTTACGGAAGAGCAGCCACTGGCTCCACCGGCTCTGCGCCGAGAGCCCGGCGAAGAGCGCCACCACGGCGCTGACCGCCAGGATCCAGGTGCCGATGCGCGGCCCGAGGACCATCCGGTACCGCTCCAGGGTGGCCTGCTCGGCGGAGTGCGGCCGCAGCCCGGGGCGCAGCCGGTGGGCCAGCCACAGGTTGCCGCCGACCACCGCCGCCATGCCCAGGCCGACGGCGAGGAAGAGCAGCAGCCGGGTGACCAGCACCCCGGTGAAGACCTGGGTGTAGTCGACCTCGTCGAACCAGAGCCAGTCCGTCCACGCCTGGACACCCCAGCCGAGCAGGGTGAAGAGTACGAACACCCCGATCAGGACCCCGATCGTGACGCGCCCGCGTCGGCTCATCCTGGGCAGGGGGGCACTACGCTTGACCACTGTTTGGCTCCGCACGCTCGTTGTGACCGGATCCGACCAGGCCACAAGAGTACGTGGTGTTCCTGGACACTTCCGGTCAAGGTCGCGGCGCTGACGGTCACGGTTCGGCCGGACGTCCCCCGGTTCGGTCGACGTCCCCTCGGCCCCGCCGACGACCGACGGTCAGCAGCGGGTCGGCTCACCTCCGGCGCGGAGCGTCTCCAGGGCGGTCAGCGCCTCGTCCAGACTGCCCACCTTGACCATCGGCAACCCGGGCTGGGGGTTGCTCAGCGCCTCGGCGCAGTTCTCCTCCGGCACCAGGAAGACCGCCGCCCCGGCCTGTTTGGCGCCCACCAGCTTCTGGGCGATGCCGCCGATCGCGCCCACCCGCCCCTCGTCGTCGATGGTGCCGGTGCCGGCGATGACCCGACCGCCGGTCAGGTCATCGGGGTCCAGCTTGTCCACGATCCCCAGCGCGAACATCAGTCCGGCGCTCGGCCCGCCGATGTCCCCGAGGTCGATCTCCAGGGTGAACGGGTGCGGCTGCCGCTGCTCGATCTCGATCCCGATGCGCGGGCGGCCGTCCTGCTCCCGGCTGGTCACGGTGGCCGTGCCGGTGGCCCCGCCCCGGCTGTAGCCGATGGCGAGCGTCGAGCCGGCCGGACGGGCACGGATCAGCCCGGTCAGCCCGTTCGCGCTGGCCACCGGCTTGCCGTCCACCGAACTGATCAGATCGCCGGCCTGGAGCCGCCCCGCCGAGGGGCCGTCCGCGGTCACCGTCCGGACGACCACCTGGACCGGGTAGCCCAGTTCCCGCAACGCCGCGGTCTCGGCGCTGGTCTGCGACGCGGTGAACTCCTCGGCGTTACGTTCCTCGACCTGCTCACGGCTCTGCCCCGGCGGGTAGACCAGCTCCCGGGGCACCACCGCCCGTTCCGGCGAGAACCAGCCGGCGATCGCCGACCGCAGCTTCACCGACGGCTGCACGCCCACGGTGGTCAGCCGGAGCTGCCCCGCCGAGGTGGAGGTCTCCCGGCCGTCGACCTTGATGATCTCCTCACCGTCCTGCGTGCCGAGGGTGTCGACGGTCGGCCCCGGGCCGAGCACCACGTACGGGATCGGCGCCGCGAGTACTCCGATGCTGAGCAGGGTGGTGAGCAGAGCACCGAGCAGAACCGTGACACCGCGACGTCTCATGCGGCAGAGCGTACCGACCGGTCGGCGGCCGGCCGGGGCGGACGAGCGGGCGGAATCCGGCTCGGCGACTTCGCCCTCAGCGCAACGCCGGTGCCGGCGACCAGCGGCACGCCGCGCGTACCGTAGACCCGTGCCTGATATTCCGTTCGGCTTCGCGCTCCCGGGTGGGCAACCACCAGACCCCAACGACCCCGCGCAGATGCAGCAGTTCATGAGCCAGCTGCAGCACCTGCTCTCGGCGCCGGGCAGTGGGCCGGTCAACTGGGACCTGGCCCGACAGGTGGCGGCCAGCCAGCTCGCCGCCGCCGGCGACCCGGCCGTCACGCCGTACGAACGCAACGCCGTCGAGGAGGCGCTGCGCCTGGCGGACCTCTGGCTGGAGCCGGCCTCGTCGTGGCCGTCGGGCATCCAGACCCCGGTCGCCTGGAACCGCAACGAGTGGATCTACAAGACCCTCGACGTCTGGCGCAAGCTCTGCGACCCGGTGGCCAGCCGGATGGTGGGCGCGATGGGCGACCTCGTGCCACCGGAGGCGCGGGCCCAGCTCGGCCCGATGCAGTCGATGGTCGCCACGCTGGGCGGGGCGCTCTTCGGTGGGCAGCTCGGTCAGGCACTCGGCTCGCTGGCCGCCGAGGTGCTCTCCGCCGGCGACATCGGTCTCCCGCTCGGTCCGGCCGGCACGGCCGCGCTCATCCCGGCCAACATCAAGCAGTACGGCGAGGGCCTGGAGCTGCCCGAGGACGAGGTACGCCTCTACGTCGCCCTGCGCGAGGCCGCCCACCAGCGCCTCTTCCAGCACGTCCCGTGGCTGCGCGGGCACGTGCTCAGCTCCGTCGAGACGTACGCCGCCGGCATCCGGGTCAACCGGGAGGCGATCGAGGAGGCGATGGGGCGGGTCGACCCGACCGACCCGGAGTCGATGCGGGCGATCGCCCTGGAGGGCATCTTCACGCCGGAGGACACCCCGGCGCAGAAGGCGTCCCTGGCCCGCCTGGAGACCGCCCTGGCCCTGGTCGAGGGATGGGTCTGCCACGTGGTCGACGACGCGGCCGGCGGCCGGCTGCCGAACGTGGTCGCCCTCGGCGAGGCGTTCCGCCGGCGGCGCGCGGCCGGTGGGCCGGCGGAACAGACCTTCGCCGCCCTGGTCGGGCTGGAGCTGCGTCCGCGTCGGCTGCGCGAGGCGGCGGCGCTCTGGGCGGCGCTGACCGAGCACCGGGGCATCGCCGGCCGGGACGCCCTCTGGGGGCACCCGGATCTGCTCCCCTCGGGCGAGGACTTCGCCGACCCGGTGGCCTTCGCCCGCTCGCAGCTCGACTTCGGCGAGCTGGACGAGTTCGACTTCACCGCGCCCGGTGGCCCGGAGGAGCACCCCCCGGGCGGCGACGCCACGCCACCGCAGGACACCGACCGCCCCTGACCGGGCCCGTCACCTCTTCCGCCGGCCGACCGCCGGGGCACCCCGCTCCCGGCCCGGCCGGCGGAGTGCTGTCCGGGGCCGCCCCGCTGGGGTGGTAGCAGGGGCCCCTTGCAGTCGCTTTTTGATGAGCAGGGGACCCCTGCAACCACCTGAAGCGGTCAGACCGCGTGGTTTCCCGTGGTGAGCAACGCCCGGGTCGCCTCCCACCCCTCCACCGCCGGGTCGAGGGTGGCGAGGTCGGCCGGGCCGCGCACCCGACGCCAGGGGGCGGTGACGGCGAGGTCGGCGGGGCGCGGGGCAGCCGCCCGGATCGCGGCGGGCACGGCGTTGTCCAGGTCGATCTCGGGCAGCCACTCCGGTGCCGGGAGCCGGGCGGCGAGACCGAGCAGTCCCGGTCCGGCCCCCTCGACCGGGGCCACCGCGACGGGTCGGGTGGTCAACGGGCGCAGCAGCTTGCCGATGGTGAGCCCCGGCAGGTCCGGCGCGTCGGCGGCGATCACGGCCGCCTGGTCGTACCCGTCCAGCGCGGCGAGCACCGCGCCGACGCTCGGTGTCGGCACCTCGACCACCGGGGTACCGGGCCAGACCACCGCGTCGGCCAACCGCCGGTCCGCAGGCGTCACCGCGACCGCGGTCTCCACTTCCTGGAGCGTGGCGAGGAGGTCCACCACGTCCTCGGCCAGGGCATGTCGCCAGTCGGCCGGGTCGATGCCCGGCGGCGACCAGGCCACCGGGGCGAGCAACGCCACCACCACTCGTCGGGTCACGGTCCGACCCTAACGTTCCCTGTCCGATGGTGATCCACGCTGACGACGTCGGCCCGCCGGGCCGGGTCCGGTGCTCCGCGCGCAGGGCGCGACCGGCGGCGCGCGAACGGTCAGTCGGTCAGGGGTACGCCGGCCACCGAGGCGACCCCCTCCAGGTAGCCACGGGCCCGTTCGGCCTTGGGATAGCGGCAGACCAACGACCAGAAGGACGCGTTGTGGCTCGGCACGATGAGGTGGGCCAACTCGTGCAGAAGGACGTAGTCGATCACCCAGTCCGGCATGTCCTGGAGCCGGTGCGAGATGCGGATGGTCCGGTCGGCGGGGGTGCAGGACCCCCAGCGGCCGTTCTGGTTGGTCACCCACCGGACGCTCGCGGGAACCGCTGCCGGGCCGTGTTCCGCCAGGTAGAGGTTGATCAGGCGGGCGGCTCGCTGGAGCAGCTCGGCGTCGGTGCGGACCGGTCTGCCCTCACGCGCGGCGAGTCGGGCGAGCATCCGGTCGACCCACTCGGTCTCCTCGGCCCGGGAGAACTGGTCGGGGATCAGGACGACCACCCGTTCCCCGTCCCGGTACGCGGACACCGTGCGTCGCCGACGCTGACTGCGCCGCACCTCGACGACGGGCTTCCGCGCGCCTGCCATCACTGGCCTGCGCAGCCTCGTGTTCCTGCCACATGGGAAAGCTAATGCGTTCTGACCAGGGGTCCGCAAGGGTCAACCCACCGACACGCGCCCGGAAACTCCGGGTTGATGGCGCCCAGTCCGAAAAAAATGTTTGCGGACCCGTCCCGATGGCCCTCCGCCCCTGGTCCGGACGGTGATCCGATCACCCTGGGTGGCGGTTCGGGCGGACGCGGAGCGGTTCTCCACGTTAGGAGATCTTCGGTGCGACGGGTGCACCGGGGGTGCCCGTCGGCCACTTCGGGGCGGTTCGCCCGGCGTGTCCCCGCCAAACTCACTTATCCGACCTAATTCGCCATGCACACTCTCGACGTCGACTAGCTCACAGTGTCGATGGATCTTTGACATGGAACCACCCGCACCTGGGTAGGGTCCGCCGGACCAGCGGTTACGAGCGTGACCGCGCAGAAGACCCCAGCGCCGGAGCCGCCGAGGCCCGCCGCCGGGTAGCCGCCGGCATCGACCGGCGGACGAGACGAGGAGGGCACCGTGGCCGACCAGGCCCAGACCTACAACGGTTACTGCGTCAAGTGCAAGGAGAAGCGCGACTTCGAGGGCAAGGTCGAGGTTTCCAAGACCGGCATGAACATGGCCAAGGGCAAGTGCCCGGTCTGCGGCACAACAGTGAACCGGATTCTCGGCAAGGCGAAGGTCTGACCATCAGACCGACCGGGGAGGGGGCGGCCCTGCGGGCCGCCCCCTCCCCGCCGTGACCCGGGCTCGCACCGCAAGCCGTCGGTGACGGCCGATGTTACCAACGGGTTGTGGACAACCGGCCACATCCTGTGGATAACCCTGGAGGAAGCGCCGCAGGGCTGTGGACAACGATCGACGGATCGTCCGGATACGGTGACCATTGGTCACCATGACCCGTGCCACACTCCTCCGCCCGACGCTGCTGCCCGGCCTCACCCGGCTCTGGCGCGACCGGCACACGCTGCAACTGGGCCTGGATCCCGCCCGAGCAGTCCTGCTCGAGGTGGCCAACCCGCGTGCCGTCCGGTTGCTCGACCTGCTCGACGGCGCGCACAGCGAACGACACATCCTCGACCACGCCACCCGGATCCGGGTCGACCGCGACGACGCCCGCAGCCTGCTGGAGACGCTCCGCGCCGCCGGGCTGGTGGTCGCCGCGCACACCCTGCTCCCCACCGGCCTCGCCGACCCGGACCGCGCGCGGCTGAGCGACGAGGCGGGCGCGCTCGCCCTCGGTGCCGGCGACCTGCCCGGCACTCCCGCCCAGGTGCTCCGGCGTCGGCGGGCCGCCCGGGTGGTGGTCACCGGCTCCGGGCGGCTCGGTGGTCCGGTCGCCGTGGCCCTGGCCCAGGCCGGCGTCGGGCACGTCGACCCCGATCTGGGCGGTCGGGTGCGCCCGGCCGACCTGGTCGGCACCGGTCTCCTCCCCGGTGACGTCGGGCGGCACACCGCCGAGGCGGTGGCCGACGCGATCGCCCGTACCGCAGCCGGCACCGTCACCAGTCCGGTCCGACGCCGTCGCGCCGACCTGGTGGTCCAGGTGGGCGTCGACCGGCCGGCCGCGCTGCTCGCCGCCGGGTTCGCCCGCCGCCGGCAGCCGCACCTGATGCTCTCGCTGCGCGACGGCGTACCGGTGATCGGCCCCCTGGTCCGGCCACCGGCCGGGCCGTGCCTCAACTGCCTCGACCGGCACCGACTGGACCGGGACCCGGCCTGGCCCGGGCTCGCCGCCCAGCTCGCCGGCGACGACCCGACCCCCGCCTGTGGGGTCGCCACCCTCCTCGCCGCCGTCGCCCTGGCCACGGCGGAGGCGCTCAGCCACGTCGACGGCGGGACTCCCGAGACGGTCGGCGCGGCCGTCGAGGTCGGCGGGGCCGGTCGGTTCCGACGGCGGGTTTGGCCGCCACATCCGGACTGTGGGTGCCTCGGCGTCCGGGGAGACCCACCCCACGGACCCCGGCCCGGCCGCAGAGCAGCAGCGGGGCGGTCCGGTCGGTAACAATGGCCGGGTGACCGATATCCCGCGCCGGGCCGTGTCCCGGACCGCCAAGCTCGCCGCACTGCCGCTCGGTTTCGCCGGGCGGACCGTCCTCGGCATGGGAAAGCGCGTCACAGGGCTCGCCTCCGAGGTGATCTCCGCCGAGATCCAGCAGCGCACCGCCGAACAGCTGTTCAGCGTTCTCGGGCAGCTCAAGGGTGGGGCGATGAAGTTCGGCCAGGCGCTGTCGGTGTTCGAGGCCGCCCTGCCGGAGGAGGTCGCCGCGCCGTACCGGCAGGCGTTGACCAAGTTGCAGGAGGCGGCTCCGCCGCTGCCCGCGGCCACCGTGCACAAGGTGCTCGCCGAGCAGCTCGGGCCGGACTGGCGGGACCGGTTCCTGGAGTTCGACGACACCCCCGCCGCGGCGGCCAGCATCGGCCAGGTGCACCGGGCGGTCTGGCGGGAGCCGACCACCGGACGACGCAGGTCGGCCGCCCCGACCGGGCGGTCCGTCGCCGTCAAGATCCAGTACCCGGGCGCCGGGGACGCCCTCCTGGCCGATCTGAAGCAGCTCTCCCGGCTGGGCGCCATGTTCCGGGCCATCCAGCCCGGCCTGGACGTCAAGCCCCTCCTCACCGAGCTGCGCGAACGGATCACCGAGGAACTCGACTACGAGCTGGAGGCCGAGTCGCAGCGGGCCTTCGCGGCGGCGTACGCGGACGACCCGGAGATCTTCATCCCGGCGGTCGTCGCCGCCGCGCCCCGGGTGCTGGTCACCGAGTGGGTGGAGGGCACCCCACTGGCGCAGATCATCCGCGAGGGCACCCCGCAGGAGCGCGACCGGGCCGGCCGGTTGATGGCCGTCCTGCACCTCTCCGCCCCGGCGCGGGCCGGGTTGCTGCACGCCGACCCGCACCCGGGCAACTTCCGGCTGCTGCCCGACGGCCGGCTCGGTGTGATCGACTTCGGCGCGGTGGCCCGGATGCCGGAGGGGACACCGGAGCCGATCGGCCGACTGGCCGGGCTCTCCCTGCGCGGCGAGGCCGACGCGGTGGTGGAGGGGCTGCGGGCGGAGGGCTTCGTCCCGGCGAACGCGCCGATCGACGCGCAGGCGGTGCTGGACTTCGTCCGGCCGATGCTGGAGCCGGTGGCGACCGAGGAGTTCCAGTTCACCCGGGCCTGGCTGCGCGCGGAGGCGGCCCGGATCGCCAACCCCCGGTCGCCGGCCTACCAGTTGGGCCGGCAGCTCAACCTGCCCCCGTCGTACCTGCTCATCCACCGGGTGACGCTCGGCTCCATCGGGGTGCTCTGCCAGCTGGAGGCCAAGGCCCCCTACCGGGGCATCCTCGAACGGTGGCTCCCCGGGTTCGCCCCGGCGGCCTAGCGACGACGCAGGGGGCGGGTGGGCCGGTGCCGGCCCACCCGCCCCCTGCGGTTCGGTGTGGTTACAGAACGCCCAACTCGCGGGCCGACCGCTGACGGCCGGCCATGGCGACGGTACGGGCGGATCGGGCTGCCTCAGTGCTCGTGGTGGTACGACCGGCCTGAGGCCGACGCATTCGAGCCCTGGACAACGCTTCGTGAAGTAGTTGCATCTCGGCGACTCCGTTCAGGACGTGCGGGTTCATCAGTTCGCTGACTGCCGGTGCGCCACCGGCACGAGCGCGGATCGGGTTCATGTCAGGCCGCCAGCCGGACCGTGTTGCGGGACGTGGCCAGCCCACTGGCCGCCAGTCGCGCCTCGGCCTCGACCCGGAGCGCGGCATCCCGGGCGACGTCCTCCTTACGCGGGCGACCACGGGGCCGCTTGCGCGGGACGACCGCGCCACGCTCGAAGATCTCGCCACCCCAGACGCCCCAGGGCTCGGCCCGCTCGACCGCACCGGCGAGGCACTCGACGCGCAGCGGGCAGTCCCCGCAGAGCGACTTGGCCAGCTCCAGTTCGGTGGGCGAGTCGGAGAACCACAGGTCGGGGTCGAACTTCCGGCAGGGCAGGTTCGCCTCCAGCTCGACGTTCACGTCGAGGGGGGCCAACACCAGACTCATCGCCCGGTCACCTCTCTCTCACTTCGATCTCGGGGGATCGCATTTCCGACGTACTTCGGCGGGACAAAAAACTGAGGCCGCGGATCCCGGTAGCGGGTTCCGCGGCCTCGAGGTGAGCCGGTGGTCTGATGATCAGACCGGTCTCCCTCGAGGTGGAACACCGCGGACGTCCAGACGCCGCTTCATGGCGACCTTGACGCCCTTGCCCGTGAACCCACTGGTCCCCTCGTTTCCGATCGGCGCGACGGTCAGAATCAGCTCGGCCTGATCCTGGGTCTGGTGCGCCTGCGGAACCGGGAGCCCAACGGTCAGGGCGGCCCGGACAGCCGACAGCGGAGCGAGGGCAGCAGGCAGCGCCGCCGGACGCTCGTAGACGAAGCTCTCCATCAGTGCCACCTCCTTCACTCACACTCGTTGTCGACTCGGTCTCGCCCCCGTGAGCAGCCACGATGGGCCACCCGCGAGGTGTGTTCTGAGGCTATGCCGCCTCCGGGCGCGAGGGCAAACGAATTACGACGGGTTTTCCAAACTTTCTTTCGGGCAGATCGCGTCGACCGTCGCGCCACCCACCAGGGCCAGCACGGATTCACCGTAGAGGCCCAGTTTGCGGGGGCCGATTCCGGCGATAGCGATCAACTCTTCGGGGCGGCCCGGTCGTCGTTCGGCCAGGGCGGTCAGGGTCGCATCGGTGAAAACCACGTACGCCGGTACCCGTTGCGCGCCGGCCACCCGCTGCCGCCAGTCCCGGAGCCGTTCCAGCAGGTCCTCGTCCACGTCGGACGGACACGTCGGACAGCGACCGAGCTTGCGGTCGCCCCCGGCGAGCAGGGTCGCCCCGCAGATCCGGCAGGAGACCACCACGTTCCGGCGACGCTCGGCGCGCGGAACCGGACCGGCGCCGGCCCGTTCGGATCCGCCGGAGCGGTCGAGCTGCGGCAGGAAACGTGAGGGACGCCGGTTCCGCCCACCCGGCGAGCGGGCCGAGGCGTACGACAGCCAGAGCCACTGCCGGGCCCGGGTGATTCCGACGTACAGCAGCCGCCGCTCCTCCTCGACCTGCTCGGGGGTCTTCGCGTACCCGGTCGGCAGGGTGCCCTCGGCGAGCCCGACCAGGAAGACCGCGTCCCACTCCAGTCCCTTGGCCGAGTGCAGGGAGGCCAACGTGACCCCGTCGACGGTGGGCACGTGCTGCTGGGCGGCCCGCCGGTGCAGTTCCTCGGTGAAGGCGGCGAGGGTGACCGGCCGTTCGACCGCCGCGCCCTCGCCGATCGGCAGCACCGGTGGGGTGGCCGCGTACTCCTCGGCGAGCTGGACCAGAGCGGCCAGCGCCTCCCAGCGTTCCCGCACCGCGCCGCCGGCCGGGGGGGCGTCCGGGGCCCAGCCGACCGCGGCGAGCGCCTCGACCACGGCGGCCGGCAGCGGGGTCTCCCCGGGGATCGAGCGGGTGGCCGCCCGCAGCGCCACCATCGCCTGCCGCACCTCGACCCGCTCGAAGAACCGTTCCGCCCCCTGCACCACGTACGGGACGCCGGCCTCGGTGAGCGCCTTCTCGTACGCCTCGGACTGCGCGTTGGTGCGGAACAGCACCGCGATCTCCCGGGCCGGCGTGCCGGCGGTGACGAGCTGCCGGCAGCGGGCGGCGACCGCCGTCGCCTCGGTCGGCTCGTCGGTGAAGATCCGCAGCTCCGGCTCGGGGCCGGTCGGGCGCTGTCCGACCAGTTCCAGCCGGAGCCGGGCCTCGCTGCCGCGCGCCTGGGCGATCACCGCGTTGGCCAGCCCGACCACCTGCGGGGTGGAGCGGTAGTCGCGGACCAGCCGGACCACCGTCGCGCCCCGGTGGCGGCGGGGGAAGTCGACCAGGTACGCCGACGTGGCCCCGGTGAACGAGTAGATGGTCTGGCTGGCGTCGCCGACCACGGTGAGGTCGTCCCGGCCGCCCAGCCACGCGTCCAGCAGCCGCTGCTGCAACGGGTTCACGTCCTGGTACTCGTCGACCACGAAGTGCCGGTACTGGGCCCGGATCTGTTCGGCGACGTCCGGGTGCTCCTCGATCCCCCAGACGGCGGCCCGGAGCAGGTCCTCGAAGTCGATCACCCCGTTGGCCCGCTTGACCGTCTCGTAGGCGGCGAAGACCTCGGCGACCTTCGCCGGCTCGTGCGGGGTGTCGCGCTGCGCCTTGGCCGCGGCGACGACGTACTCCCCCGGCTCGACCAGGGACGACTTGGCCCACTCGATCTCGCCGGCCAGGTCCCGGGCGGCGGCCCGGTCGGTGCGCAGCCCGGCGCGGGCGGCGGCCAGGGTGACCAGCCGGACCTTGCTGTCCAGCAGTTCGGGCAGGGCCCGGCCGTGCAGCAGCCGGGGGGCGAAGTAGCGCATCTGGCGCAGCGCGGCGGCGTGGAAGGTGCGCGCCTGCACCCCCGCGACGCCCAGCGCGGTCAACCGGGCGCGCATCTCGGCGGCGGCCCGCGCGGTGAAGGTCACCGCGAGCACGTGCCGGGGCGAGATCGCCCCGGTCAGCGCCCGGTGCGCGATCCGGGAGGTGACCGCCCGGGTCTTCCCGGTACCCGCGCCGGCCAGGACGCAGACCGGCCCGGCGGGCGCGGTCACCGCCGTCCGCTGCTCGGGGTCGAGCCCGGCCAGCACCTGTTCCGCCGCTGAGTGCACCCCCACAACGAGGAATCATCCCAGCCGCGCCGGACGTTGCAGCCGATACCCTGTGCGGGCGAAGCCGCCCGACCGTGGACCGATGGAGGTTCTGACTGATGTTGACGATGTATTCCACGCCGTGGTGCGGCTACTGCCACCGGTTGAAGTCGCAGCTCGACCGGGAGGGCATCGCGTACCAGGTGGTGGACATCGAGCAGGATCCGGCGGCGGCCGAGTTCGTGATGAAGGTCAACGGCGGCAACCAGACGGTGCCCACGCTGCGCTTCGCCGACGGCTCCGCCCTCACCAACCCCTCGATCAACCAGGTCAAGCAGCACCTCGCGAGCCTGGCCGGCGCCTGAGCGCACCGGCGCGGGACGGCCCCGCCGTCCCGCGCCGCCGGCGCCGGGCCCGCCGGCGTCACCCGTCCCGGGTCGAGGCGACCACCCCGTGGTCGGCGTCCAGGGCCGGGCGGGAGCGACCCGGACCGGCCAGGGGACGGCGCGGGGCGGGCACCACCGGCCGGGCCGGGGCCGGATCCACCGGGGCCGGATCCACCGGGGCCGGGGCGAACCTCCGGGCCCGCCACAGGTACGCCCCGGCGGCCAGCATCACCACGCCCACGAGGGCGAACAGCAGCCGGTAGTCGAGCACCGCGACCAGCAGCGCCCCGGCGCCGATGGAGATCGCCTGCGGTCCGCTGACCAGCGCGTCCGTCGCGGCGGTCGCCCGGCCGAGCAGCCCGGGTTCGGTCCGCCGCTGCACCAGCGTGTGCAGCCCGACCCAGCTCAGCGGGAGGGACAGCCCGGCCAGCAGCAGCGCCGCGACGGCGAGCCAGAGACCCGGGTACGTCAGGGTCAGCGCCGCCGCCCCGAAGAGTGCCACCCCGGCGGCGAGCGAGCCGACCTCACCGAAGCGGCGTACCACGACCGGGGAGAGCAGCGCGCCGACCAGGCCACCCACCCCCTGCACGCTGAACAGGACGCCCACGAAGGCGGGGGGCCGGTCCAGCCCCCGCTCGACGTAGGCGAAGAGCAGCGCCTCGCTGAACCCGATCACCAGTGCGGCCGCGCCGTACCCGAGCAGGGCCCGGCGCAGCACCGGCTCGGTGCCGAGGTGACGCAGCCCGGCGCCCAGCTCGGTCAGGCCGCACGCCAGCCGGTGCGGCCGCGCGGGCTCGGCCACCCGGAGCAGGCCCACCACGGCGGCGGCGGTGACGAACCCGGTGACGCCGATGACGGTGAGCGCCCAGCCGCCGGCCACGGCGTAGAGCGCCGCCCCGACCAGCGGGCCACCCAGCCGCAGGGCCTGGCGTACGGTCTGCAGGGCGGCGTTCGCCTCGGCCAGCAGCCCGAGCGGGAGCAGGGTGCGCAGCAGCCCGCTGAGCGCCGCGCCGAGCGCGATCGACGACAGGCCGTACAACGCGCCGACCAGGTAGACGATCCACACGTCGCCGGAGTCGCGGACGGTCAGCAGCGGGGTGAGCAGCGCGGCGGTGACCACGTTCGCGGCCAGGAAGAAGGGCCGGCGGCGGTACCGGTCGACGACCCACCCCATCAGCGGCGCGAGGACCTTCGGCGCGACCACCGCGAAGATCACCGCAGCGGCCATCCGGTCGGAACCGGTCAGGTCCTTCACCCAGATCGCCAGGGCGAGCATCAGGATCGACTCGGCGGTCATGCTCGCCAACAGCGCGCCGAAGAGCAGTCGGAAGTCGGGGCGGCGCAGGACGGTGTACATCAGGATCCTTCCGCGGGGATGGGGTCCGATCAGGGGATTCACCGACCGGGTCGCAAGGAGCGGGCGGAGTCGTACCGACGTCCTCCTTTTCGAGACACGCCCGCCGGGGGACGTCCGGCGCGGGCCGCGCCGTCCATACTGGCCGTGGGGGGCCAGTTTCATACAGTTACCGTCGCGTCCGCGACGGCCCGACGGAGAAGAGGTCGACGTGCCTCCTGCCGTACCCAGCCCGATCCTGCGACGTCGCCGGCTCGGCACCGAACTACGCAGCCTGCGTGAGGCGTCCGGCCTCACCGGGGAACAGGTCATCGAGCGGGTCGGCTGGGCCTCGGCGTCCAAGCTCTCCCGCCTGGAGAACGGACGCAGCCGCCCCGACCCGAGGGACATCCGCGCCCTGCTCGACCTCTACGGCGCGGACGACGAGACCCGCGCCGAACTGACCGCCATCACCCGGGAGGCGGGGGACATCCGGGCCTGGCTGAAGTCGTACGGGGCGATGACCGAGCACCAGCGCAGCTACGCCGAACTGGAGGCGGGCTGCGCCGAGATCCGCGAGTACAACCCGGTCCTGGTGCCGGGCCTGTTGCAGACCGCCGCGTACGCCCGGGTACGCATCGTCTCGGCCCGACTCGCCGAGTCCGACGCCGATCCACAGGCCGTCGAGACCGAGGTGGACGCGCGGCTGGCCCGGCAGGCGCTGTTGCAACCGGCCGACGCGCCCCGCTACACGGCGGTGCTGGAGGAGGGGGCGCTGAGCCGACGGGCCGGGCCACCGGAGGTGATCCGGGAGCAGCTCAGCCAGCTCTGCGAGCTGGCCGCGTGGCCGAAGGTGACGATCCAGGTGCTGCCCCGCGACGCCACCATCGGCGACTGGTACCTCCCCCCGACCGCGTTCTCGCTCTACCGGTTCCCGGATCCGGCGGACCCGGAGACGCTGGCGATCGAAGGCGGCTTCACCGACGTCGTGTCACATGACGCAAATGCCCTGAATCGCTATAAAATGGTCTTCGAGTGGCTGTGCGCGGCGGCGCGCTCCCCATCGGACTCCCTCGCCTGGTTGATCGAGGCGGCCGAGACGGCGGCACCGCCCCCGGCGGCATACGGGTCGCCAACGACGCCGGCCCAACGCCGTGGCATCTCCGGGCGACCGACGGAGCGGTGAGGCGGGTCCGCCGTGCCGGGACGGCCCGCCACTCGTCCCATCGCCAGAAACCAGAGCAGGAGCCAGAACCATGAACCAGACTCCCGACACCTCGTCCGTCGGCAGCGTCGCGCTGACCGACGCCGCGTGGCGTACCAGCTCGCGCAGCCAGACCTCCAACTGCGTCGAGGTCGCCCCGCTGCCGGCCGGGCCCACCGCGGTGGCCCTACGGGACAGCAAGGACCGGGGCGGACCGGTGCTGCTGTTCCGGCGCGAGCAGTGGCGGGACTTCCTCACCGGCACCCGCAACGGGGAGTTCGCCGGGCACTGACCCCCGACGACAGGTCACGGGGCCGCCGGTATCCGTCACGGGCCGGCGGCCCCGTCGTGCGCCCGGGACCAACCGGGGGTTCGAGGCGGACATCGGCCGATCAGTCGGTACCCACATCGACCGCCGCGTTTCCCTTGCCGGAGCGAGACCTCGGCGTAACATGACGGCGAGAGTTCACGTGAAAGTTCCACCTCACGGTCGGACCACCGGCCCTGGCCTGCCCACCGGCCACCGGCTCCGGCGAACACCGCCGCGCTCCGGGCGCGGCCCACACCCGTGACGCACCTCGCCATCCGTCAGTGCATCGGGAGACACCCATGCGGTTCCTGATCGTTCGCACCGACATCCGTACCGCAGACGACGCCGACCTCGCCGCCGCCTGGTCCGCCGGTGGCCGACTCCGCGACGAGACCACCGCGCCCGAGCCACGCCGGCAGGTCCTGCACGCCGACGACCGGGACGCCGCCCTACGGCTGGCCCGGGCCCTCGCCGGGGTGGGTCGGGTCCGCGCCGGCCGGCAGCGGGTCAAGGTGCTGCCGGTCGTCCCGCCCCGCACCACCCGCCCCGCCCGCCGGGGCCGTACCACCACCCGGACCACCTGACGCCCGTCGCGGTCGCAGGCGGCGCTCCCCCGCCGCGCTCCACACCTTCCACCGACCTCGACGGGCCGGTTCTTGGCCCGTGACCGTCGCGGCAACGACGGTCACGGGCCAAGACCGGGCTCCGCGTCCGCCAACCAGCGGCCGATCAGGAAGTGCGCGATCGACAGCGGCGGCGGCAGCAACAGGCGTTCCCCGTCCCCCACGTCCACCGCGCCGTCGGCGACCGCCTCGGCGATCTCCCGCCGGGAGAACCAGCGGGCGTACGCGATCTCGGCCGGGTCCAGGTGCAGCGGCTGCGCCGGATCGGCCCGGGCCAGGAACCCCAGCATCAGCGAACCGGGAAACGGCCAGGGCTGGCTGCCGGCGTACCGGATCCCGGAGACGGTGAGCCCGACCTCCTCGGTCACCTCCCGGGCGACGGCGGCCTCCGCCGACTCACCCGGCTCGACGTAGCCGGCGAGGCAGGAGAAGCGACGCGCACCGGGGGTCGCCGGCCAGGTCGTGTTGTTGCCGAGCAGGCAGCGGCCGTCCGGGCCGGGCACCCCGTCGTGCACCAGCACGATCATCGCCGGGTCGGTCCGGGGCCAGACCCGGTCGCCGTTCGCGTCCACCCGCGACCAGCCGCCCTCGTCCGGGGCGGTCGGCTCGCCGGTGGTCGCCGAGAAACGGTGCCGCAGATGCCAGTTGGCCAGTGCGACCGCCGTGATGAACAGGCCGGCGTCCCGGTCGTCGAGCAGGTGCCCGACCTCCCGCAGCGACCCGGCGCGGGTCTCCGGGATCGTGGGCAGGGTCGCGTCCACCGCGAAGAGCGGCACGCCGTCCACGCCGACCCCCAGGAACATCGGCGGCCCGTCCGGGGCCTGCCCGGGGTCGAGCAGCCGCAGCGCGGGCGGGGTGCGGTCCACGGTCACCAGGGTCCGGCCACCGGCGGCCGTGTCCACCACCAGGACCAGGCCCCGCCGCCAGGCCTCCGCCAGCCACACCGGGTCGGTACGCCGGTGCGCCGCCCGGTCGAGGACGGCCCGGGCCAGCGGTGGCAGCGCCGGAGCCTCGCGGGCCGGCTCCGCACCCGCACCCCCGGTACGGGTCATGTCGACGCCGGTTCCGTCTCCACCGGCCCGAGCACCGCCAGCCCCGGTGCGATCCGCTCGGCGTCCCCGAGCACGACGGTGACCGCCCCCGCGGGGGCGAGGTAGCGGGCCGCCGCCTCGGCGACGTCGTCGACGGTCGCCTTCGCCAGCCGGGCGGCATGCTCGGCGAGGAAGTCCAGCCGCAGCCCGCTGCCGGCGTACGCGCTGGTCAGCGAGGCGAGGCCGGCCTGGGTGGCCATGCCGAGCTGGAGGCTGCCCAGCGCGTACCGCCGGGCCTGCTCCAACTCCTCCTCGCCGGGCGGCAGCGAGGCCAGCCGGCCCAGCTCGTAGGTGGTCTCCAGCAGCGCCGCGCCGGTCACCTCGGTCGCCACGTCGGCCCCGGCGACCAGCACCGAGCCGGCGGCCGAGTGCTCCACCACCGAGTGCGGGCCGTAGGTGTAGCCCTTGTCCTCCCGGATGTTCTCCACCCAACGGGAGGAGAAGTAGCCGCCGAAGACCAGGTTCGCCAGTTGCAGGGCGGCGTGGTCCGGGTGGGTGCGCCCGACCGCCGGCAACGCGATGCGCAGCGACGACTGCACCGAACCGGGCCGGTCGACCAGGCGGACCGGTCCCGGCTGAAGCGGCGGCGTGGGTGGCAGCTCCACCGGGCGACCGTCCCCCCGCCACCCGCCGAGCGCCCGCTCGGCGGCGTCCAGCGCCCGCTCCGGCTGCACGTCACCCACCAGCACCAGTACCGCGCCGGTGGGGTGCACCCGTTCGGCGTGCAGGGTGCGCAACGCGGCCGGCCGGACCGCGCGGAGCTGCTCCGGCCCGGGGGTCTGCACCGCGTACGGGTGGCGGCCGTAGAGCCGCTTCAACAGCGCGACCCGGGCCAGGTGCGCCGGTTGGCTCTGTGCCATCTCGATCCGGTCGACCGTGTGCGCCCGTTCGGTGGCCACCTCGTCGGCCGGGTACGTCGCCCCGGTCAGCACGTCGGCGAGGATCTCCAGCATCCGGTCCAGGCCGGTGACCAGACCGAACCCGGAGACCATCAGCCGGTCCGGGTCGACCCCGGCGGAGAGCCCGCCGCCGACCGCCTGCAACTCGGCGGCGATCCGGTTGCTGGACATCCGCTCGGTGCCGGCGAGCAGCGTCTGCGCGAGCAGCGTGCCCCGGGCCAGGTGGGCACGGCCGAACGGCACGCCGAGCCGCAGCTCGACCAGGGGCACCGCCGGCCGGCGTACCACGATCACGGTGAGGCCGTTGTCGAGCGTCCGCTCGGCCTGGCGGGGCAGTTTGAGTCGGCGGACGGGGCCGAGCGGCGGCAGCGGCCGGGTCGCGGTCCGGGTCTCCGTCGTCACCGGGCACCTCCGGGAATGACCTCGATCGACGCGCGGCGTTCGGGCCGCAGCATGGCGGCGGCGGCGCGGACCTGCTCCTCGGTGACCTCGCCGACCAGCCGGGGCAGTTCGTTGAGCAGGCCGGGCTCGTCGCGCTGCTGCTCCAGCACCGCCATCCGCAGTGCCCGGCCGAGCACCGCGTCGGTGTCGCGCAGCAGGTGGGTGGCCATCCGGGCCTGGGTCCGGGCCAGCTCGCCCTCGGTGAGACCGTCGGCGGCGAGCCGGTCCAGTTCCTCGTCGACGGTGCGGAGCACCCGGTCCACGTCTCCGCCGGGCGGCAGGTGGTGCTGGAGCACCAGCACGGTCGGGTCGCGGACGTCGAACGGGTCACCCATGAAGTTGAGGTACCCGCCGATGCTGGTGACCGTCCGGTCCCGCTGCACCAGCCGCTCCACCAGCCGGGACGCGTCGCCGTCGGTGAGCACCTCGGCGAGCACCACGTACGCCAGGTAGCCGGTGAGGTCGGTGAGCGGATCGGGCACCCGCCAGGCGCTGGCCACCGCCGGCATCGGGGCCAGCCTGTCGGTGTACGAGGTGCGCCGTTCGACGGTCAGGTCGGGTTCGCCGAAGTCGGGGCGGTCCGGCGCGGGACGGGCCGGCACGTCGCCGAAGTGCCGCTCGACCAGCATGGTGGCCTCGGCCACGTCGATGTCCCCGCTGACGGCCAGGACGGCGTTGCCGCTGGCGTAGAAGCGGTGGAAGAAGTCGACCGCCTCGTCGACGGTCGCCGACTCGAGGTCGTCGAAGGATCCGTACCCGTCGTGGGCGTTGGGGAAGGTGTCGAAGACCACCGGCGACAGGGTCAGCCAGGGGAAGCCGCCGTACGGGCGGTTGAGCACGTTGACCCGGATCTCCTCCTTGACCACGTCGACCTGGTTGCGCAGGTTCTCCTCGGTCAGCCGGGGACCGCGCATCCGGTCGGCCTCCAGGAAGAGCGCGCGCTCCAGCGCGTTCGCCGGGAGGTACTCGTAGTAGTCGGTGTAGTCCAGGTGGGTGGAGCCGTTGAAGGTGCCCCCCGCGCCCTGCACGTGCCGGAAGTGGGCCAGCTTCTCCAGGTTCTCCGAACCCTGGAACATCAGGTGCTCGAAGAGGTGGGCGAAGCCGGTGCGCCCCTCCGGCTCGGAGCGGATGCCGACGTCGTAGACGACCGCGACCCCGACCACCGGGGCGCTGCGGTCGGGACTGAGCACCACCCGCAGTCCGTTGTCGAGGGTGAACCGCTCCACCGGGTACTTCGTCGCTGGGATTCTGGATCTCCGCGCCGCCACGCGTCGACCCTAGCGTGTCGGGGCCTCCACGCGCGGCACCCCTGGGCGGTGTGACCAGTGGCAGCACCTCCCGGACGCCCCGGCGCGGCGGTGCGCCCGGGTGGCCCGGCCGGAGCGGACTCGCGCCGGGCGGACCACCGGTGACCGGATCACCTATCAAATACATGGGACAACCGGGATACCCCTGACGGCGCTTTCCCGTTATCCGGTTGGCTGTTGACGTCATCCCGCCGCTAGTCCAGTCTTCCTACCAACCAAGTAGGAAAACCAAGGATTGGACTGTGGGATGAGACGGCACCCCTACCGTCGGACGGCGGCCCTGGCGGCCCTGGCGATCGTCGGCCTGGCGAGCCTGGCCGCCTGCGGGGGCGAGGACGACGCGGGCGGGGGCTCCTCCGGGCCGACGACGCTGCGCCTCGGCTACTTCCCCAACATCACCCACGCGCCGGCCGTGGTCGGTGTCGAGAAGGGCATCTTCGCCGAGAAGCTCGGCAGCGACGTCAAGCTGGAGACCAAGACCTTCAACGCCGGCCCGGCCGCCATCGAGGCGATCTTCTCCGGCGCGCTGGACGCGACGTACATCGGACCGAACCCCACGGTCAACGCGCACTCCAAGAGCAAGGGCGAGGCCGTCCGGGTGATCTCCGGCGCCGCCTCCGGCGGGGTCGCGCTGGTCGTCAAGCCCGAGATCACCTCGGTCGAGCAGCTCAGGGGCAAGAAGATCGCCACCCCGCAGCTCGGCAACACCCAGGACGTCGCGCTGCGGTTCTGGCTCAAGGAGAAGGGCATCACCACCACCAAGGAGGGTGGTGGCGACGTCAAGATCGTCCCGCAGGAGAACGCGCAGACCGTCGAGACCTTCGGCAGCGGCGCGATCGACGGCGCCTGGGTGCCCGAGCCGTTCGTCTCCCGGCTGGTCAACGCCGGCGGCAAGGTGCTCGTCGACGAGCGGGACCTCTGGCCGGACCGGAAGTTCGTGATCACCAACCTGATCGTCAGCACGAAGTTCCTCAAGGCCCACCCGGACGTGGTCAAGAAGCTGGTCGAGGCGCAGGTGGCCGCGAACGCCTTCGTCACCGCCAACCCGGACCAGGCGCACCAGGCCATCTCCGACCACATCGGCAAGATCACCGGCAAGCCGCTGGACCTCAAGCTGATCAAGCAGGCCTGGCCGACGTTGGAGTTCACCAACGACCCGATCGCCTCGTCGCTGAAGACCGGGCTGGACCACGCCGTCGCGGTCGGGCTGACCCAGCCGGTCAGCCTGGACGGGCTCTACGACCTGACGTACCTCAACGAGGTGCTCAAGGCCCAGGGCAAGCCCGAGGTGAGCCAGCCGTGACATCGGCCACGACGACCCCGCGCAGCGCGACCGGTGCGGTCGCGCTGCGCGGGGTGACCAAGGTGTACGGACGTGGCGACGGTGCGGTCCTCGCCCTGGACGGGGTCACCCTCGACGTCTCCCCGGGTGAGTTCGTCTGCCTCGTCGGCGCGTCCGGCTGCGGCAAGAGCACCCTGCTCAACCTGGTCGCCGGCCTGGACCGGGTCAGCGGCGGGGAGATCGACCTCGGCCCGGGTGTCGAGCCGGGACTGATGTTCCAGGAGTCGGCGCTGTTCCCCTGGCTGACCGTGGAGGGCAACGTCGAGGTGCCGCTGAAGCTGCGCGGACTGCCCCGGGCGCGACGGAGGGAGCGGGTCGCCGAGCTGCTGCGCACCGTGCACCTGGGCGACTTCGCCGGCAAGCGCCCACACGAACTCTCCGGCGGCATGCGGCAGCGGGTGGCGCTGGCCCGCACCCTCGCCCTCCAGACCCCGGTGCTGCTGATGGACGAGCCGTTCGGCGCGCTCGACGCGATGACCCGGGACATCCTGCACGACGAGCTGGAACGGATCTGGTCCGAGCGGAAGCTGACCGTGCTCTTCGTGACCCACAACGTCCGCGAGGCGGCCCGGCTCGCCGACCGGATCATCCTGCTCTCCAGCCGGCCCGGCCGGATCATCTGGTCCACCCGGGTCGAGGTGCCCCGGCCCCGGCGCATCGACTCCCCCGAGGTCGCCGCGATCGCCGCCGAGGTCACCGACCGACTGCGCGCGGAGGTGGGGCGTCATGGCCGGTGACACGCTCGCCAGCGGAGCACGTACCGACGCGGAGATCTCCGGGCTGGACGCGCTGGAGATCGCCGGGCAGGAGAAGGCCCCGTCCCGGGCCAGCCGGTTCTGGTCGGCCACCTGGCCGAAGCTCGCCGCGCTGGCCATCGCCGTCGGCGCGTGGCAGGTGGTGGTCTGGACCGGCTGGAAGCCGGAGTACTCGCTACCCGGGCCGGTCACCGTCGGGCAGGAGCTGCTGCGCCAGGTCGGCGGTCCCCAGCTTTGGGACGGCATGGTGACCACCCTGCGGCGGGCCGCCGTCGGGTACGTCTTCTCCGTCGCGGTGGGCCTGCTGGTCGGTCTGGCGGTGGCCCGTTCCCGGGTGCTCCGCGCCGCCATCGGCTCGATGATCACGGCGTTGCAGACCATGCCGTCGATCGCCTGGTTCCCACTGGCGATCCTGCTGTTCGAACTGAGCGAGAAGGCGATCTTCTTCGTGGTGGTGCTCGGTGCCGCGCCGTCGATCGCCAACGGCGTGATCGCCGGGGTCGACTACGTGCCGCCGCTGCTGCTGCGGGCCGGTCGCAACCTCGGCGCGCGGGGCCTGAACCTCTACCGGTACGTGATCGCGCCGGCCGCCCTGCCCGCCATCGTCGCCGGGCTCAAGCAGGGCTGGGCGTTCTCCTGGCGCAGCCTGATGGCCGGTGAGTTGATCGTGGTGGGCATCTCCCAGACGTCGTTGGGTGCGCAGCTCACCTATTCACGCGAGCTGTCCGACGCCCCCTGGCTGCTCGCCACGATGATCGTGATCCTGGTCGTCGGACTGGTCGTGGACGCCGCGTTCGGCGCGGCCGACAAGGCGATCCGCCGCCGGTGGGGCGTCCTGGACCAGGGGAGCGTCTGACGCCGTGCACGTCTCCGCCCGCGCCGACTACGCCCTCCGTGCCGTGCTCGCCATCGCCGACCTCGGCGGTGGCGAGCT
Source organism: Micromonospora sagamiensis (assembly GCF_014680085.1). Taxonomy (NCBI): domain Bacteria; kingdom Bacillati; phylum Actinomycetota; class Actinomycetes; order Micromonosporales; family Micromonosporaceae; genus Micromonospora; species Micromonospora sagamiensis. Next base: position 1,873,675 of record NZ_AP023438.1, read on the forward strand.
GGTCAAGGCCGCCCTCCTGGCGGAGGTCCAGCAGATCCCGCTCAGCGTGCTGCACGGGATCCTGCTCGACCTGCGCCGGGCCGACCTGCTGATCAGCCACCGCGGCACGGAGGGCGGCTACGTCCTGAGCCGTCCCGCCGACCGGATCACCGTCGGGGACGTGCTGCGTGCCGTCGGCGGCACCCTGACCACCGTCCGGGGCCTGCCCGCCGAGAGTGCCGGCTACCAGGGGGTGGCCACCGGGCTCCGGGACGTCTGGCTCGCCGTGCACGGGGCGGTCGAGCAGGTCGTCGACCGGACCACGCTCGCCGATCTGCTCACCGGCGGACACCACCCCGTCGACCGCCGCTCAGCCGGCGTCGGCGACGCCGCCCGTGCCCATCGGCCGCACCGGGCTGTGCAACTCGACCACCACGGCCGGGTGCCGGTCGCCCACCCCGGGATGCCAGGGGCCGAACGCCGCCAGCAGGGCGAGCAGCACGCCGACCCCGGCCACCGCGAGCACCACCAGTAGTTCGCGCACCGCCCCGGCGGGAACCCCCATCGTCACCCCTCCTGACGCGGGCCGATCCCCATCGACCCGGATCCGACGCGGTCGGTCCCCACCGACCCGCTCCCCCGACCTCACCATCAGCCCTCGGGCCGATCGGTGCTGTCGGCCACCTGACGCTCCCCTTGCTGATCCCCGACTCAGCAACGGATCACGACGGCCGACATGAGGAAAACTACCGTCCGCATCCGACATCGGGGCGACGGCGCGAGCGACAGTGACCGAGCCGAAACCAACCGCTCCGGATTTCCCGCCACGGCGACCTGCGGGCTTGTCACCTGCGGCAGTCGCGACTGCCGGGAGGTGGCATGAGCGTGGGCGGTTTTCGGTCCTGCCTGCGAACGCGAATGACGAGACACCACGCCACGAACCCGAGCCGAATCCGGTGGGCATGGCCATCCCGCCGCCTCTCAGCTCCGTTTAAGGTACCGCGCCGCAGAATCGTTGCGTCAGCGCCAGGGCCAGCTCCTGGAGTTGCACGGCAACCGGTTCGTCACCGGGTCGCCGGCTACCGAACAGGAGGGTCACGTGGTGAAGAACGTCCAGCGGGTAGCCCTGGCACTGGCGTTGGCGGCGGTCACGCCCTACGTCGTACTGAAACTGCTGTGGCTGGCGGGATCGCACGTCGGTATGCGACCGGGAACGGGGACCGGCGACATGCACACGACCCGTATGGTCGTGGGCAACGTCGTCACGCTCGGTCTTCAGGCGTTGGCGGTCGCACTTGCGTTCGCGCTCGCCAGCACGCGGGGGCGGCGCGTCCCTCCCTGGCTGATCCTCCTGATCGCCGGGGGTGCCACCGGACTTCTGGCGCCGATCGCCGTGGGGCTGCCCCTCGGGACGCTGATCCAGACGGCGGTTGACGGAACGGTCTCGTCCGGCAACGAAGGAAACCTCGAGGGTTGGGTCTTCGCCCTGGTCTACGGCGGCTTCGGGATTCTCGCACTCGCGCTCGCGGCGCTACTCGTGATGCACGTCATCGAGCGCTGGGGGTGGCTGCTGCTCGACGCACCGCGACCTCCCCGACAGTGGTGGGCCCGGTTGGCGGGGGTCGCTGTGCTGCCCTTCGGTCTGGCCATGTGCTACTGGGGCCTGGCCGGGCCCGGTGAGCACGGCCCTGCCGGCATGGATGCTGTCGCCCAACGCGCGGTGCTCCTGGCCACCGGGCTGCTGACGCTGATCGGAGTGACCGCGCCACACCTCGCCGGACGCGGTCCGTTCTCGCCAGCCGTGCGGTGGGCACTGACCTGGACGGGCTGCGCCACGGCAGCGCTCCAGGGGCCGGCGCAGCTTCTCCTGGCCAACGCGGGACGGCCGGCCGTGCTCGTCGTGGCGCTCGGGCTCCTCGCCACACCGGCAGCCTGCGTTTACGGATTCGCCGGCCTGCATCAGCACCTCTCGACCCCAGCCAGGGTCGTCGATCAAGAGGTTCGCGTCACCTCAACGATGACACGAACCTCTTGATCGACCCGGGTGGGGCGGGTGGTCAGGAGGGGCGGGAGCGGCGGGAGCGCCGGGAGCGGGCCGACGAGCGGTGCGGGACGGCACCCCCGGCGGACCTGGCCGGCCTACCCGACGTGGACGCCGCGCCGGGGCCACGCTGGGCCGCGTCGCCACCGACCGCGCCGGACCTGGTGGCGGCCGGCACCGGGATGGTGACCGGAACACCGGAGGGCTCACGGGCACCGGTCACCTGGGTCAGCGCCTCGTCACCGGGACGCACCGCGACCACGTGCGGCTTGATACCGGCCACGCTCATCAACTTGACGACGTCCCGGCGCTGCTCCGGCAGGACCAGGGTGACCACCGTGCCGGACTCCCCGGCCCGCGCCGTACGCCCGCCGCGGTGCAGGTAGTCCTTCGCCTCGGCCGGCGGGTCCACGTTCACCACCAGGTCGAGCCCGTCCACGTGGATGCCCCTGGCGGCCACGTCGGTGGCGACCAGCGCGGTGACCGCCCCGGTCTTGAACTGCTCCAGGATCCGGGTGCGCTGCGGCTGCGACTTGCCACCGTGCAGCGCGGCCGCGCGTACCCCCCGGGCGAGCAGTTGCCGGGCGAGCCGGTCGGCGCGGTGCTTCGTGCCCATGAAGAGGATGGTGCGACCCTCGCGGGCGGCGATCTGGGCCAGCGTGCCGGGCTTGTCGTCCGCGTCGACGTGCAGCACGTGGTGGGTCATCGCGGTCACCGTGGCGGTGCCGGGGTCGACCGAGTGGGAGACCGGGTTGGTCAGGAAGCGACGGACCAACCGGTCCACGCCCCCGTCCAGGGTGGCGGAGAACAGCATCCGCTGGCCGTCCGGAGCGACCTGCTCCAGCAGCTTGGTGACCTGCGGCAGGAAGCCCATGTCGGCCATCCGGTCGGCCTCGTCGAGGACGGTGACCCGCACCTCGCCGAGCCGGACGTCGCCCCGGTCGATCAGGTCGTGCAGCCGGCCCGGGGTGGCCACGACCAGCTCGGCCCCGGCCCGCAGGGCGTCCGCCTGCCGTTGCAGGGAGAGCCCGCCGACCACGGTCGCGCAGCGCAGCCCGAGCGCGTTCGCGTACGGGGTGAGCGCGGTGGTGACCTGCTGGGCGAGTTCCCGGGTGGGCACCAGCACGAGCGCCTTCGGCCGACCGGACCGGGCCCGTTGGCCGGCGATGCGGTGCAACGTCGGCAGCCCGAAGGCGAGGGTCTTGCCGGAACCGGTTCGGCCCCGGCCGAGCACGTCCCGGCCGGCGAGCGAGTCGGGCAGGGTCGCCGCCTGGATCGGGAACGGCAGGTCGATGCCCTGCACGGAGAGTTCGGCGAGCAGTTCCGGCCGGAGGCCGACGTCGGCGAACGACGGGATGACGGTGGTCATGGAAAAGCCTTCCTCGACGCGGCACGTGTCGAGGGAGGGCGCCGACGAACGGCGCTGCACCGGCGCGGCCGGTGGTAAGGGCGCGCAGCGGTCGTCACAAGCACGAACCGAAGGGGTACGCGGCCGGTCCGCGCGGATGCGCTGCGGACCGGCCGCGTCACCACACCCGGAGGGCGCGGTGGGTGTCGCTGGGATCCCGGAGGATCAGAGCGGACGGATGTTCTCGGCCTGCGGGCCCTTCTGGCCCTGGGTCACCTCGAACTCGACCCGCTGGTTCTCGTCCAGGCTCCGGTAGCCGGAGGACTGGATCGCCGAGAAGTGGGCGAAGACGTCGGGGCCCCCGCCATCCGGGGTGATGAAGCCGAAGCCCTTGTCAGCGTTGAACCACTTGACGGTACCAATTGCCATGTGTTTCGTCTCCTTGACGGAACGTCGGGCCCGCACCTGTTGCGGACTCGATAGGGAGCGCGCCGCGTGCACGGCTCGCCTGTCGCTGCTGGTCGCCCCGCCCGGAGAACTCCGGACACAACAAAGAGCGCCTGGGGCCACAATTCACCAGGCGCACACAGAGTCTCTGGTAACCAAAACTGCAACGAACCCAAGCTATCACGGATCCGGCGCGGTGGCACCAGGTTTCTCCGATCCGGTGCCGTCCGACACCTCCGTCGCCCCGGCCACCATCGCGGTCAGCCCCGCGACGTCCAGCAGATCCGCCGGACGGACGGTCACCCCGTCCCGGACGTAGTGGAACGCCGCGCCCACCTGCTCGACCGGCACCCCGGCCAGCTCCGCCCAGGCCAGCCGGTACACCGCCAGCTGCACCGCCGCCGCGTCGGCCTCCGCCCCGGCCGGCTGCCGCCCGGTCTTCCAGTCGACCACGTCGTACCGGCCGCCGGGGCGGGTGAAGACCGCGTCCATCCGGCCCCGGACCACCACACCGGCGATCACCGTGGCGAACGGCACCTCCACCTCCAGCGGCACCCGGTCGGCCCACTCGCTGGCCAGGAAGCGCTCCTGGAGGGCGAGCAGTTCGCCGTCCGGGGCGGCGTCGGCGTCCGCGGCCCCGGGCAGCTCGTCCACGTCGAGCAGCCGGTCGGCCCCGAAGCGCTGTTCCAGCCAGGTGTGGAAGGCGGTGCCCCGGCGGGCGTACGGGTTGGGTGGGGTCGGCAGCGGACGGCGCAGCGTACGGGCCAGCGCCTCCGGGTCACGACGCAGCGCGACCAGCTGGGAGACCGACAGGTGCTCCGGCAGCGTCACCTCGACCGTCCCGGCCCCGCGCAGCGCCTCGGCCCGCTCGGCCAGCAGCAGGTCGGCCTCCCGCCGCCAGCGGACCGCCTCCGGGTCGTCGGCCCCGGCCGGCCCGTCCGCCGGGTCGTCGCCGGCCAGGAAACCCCGGACCAGTGCCGCCGCCTCGGCGAGCACCGGACGGCGGGCCCCCAGCGGGTCGGCCGGCCACTCGGCGCGGAGCACCACCTCGGTGGTCGGGTTGACCGCGTCCCCGGCCGGCTCGGGCGCCCACGTGTCGACCACGTGCCCGTCCCGGGCGTCCAGGCAGGCGTCGTGCACCTCCCGGAGGAAGACCGAGGGACCCCGGGGACGCTTCGTCCCCTCCCCCCACCAGTAGCCGGAGCAGAGCAGCAGCCGGCGCGGTCGGGTCACCGCCACGTACGCCAGCCGCCGCTCCTCCCGCTCGTCGTGCGCCCGCCAGTCGTCGACGAAGTCGGCCAGTCCCCGGGCCACCCCACGCTGGTCGACCGCCTCGTCCAGGGCCAGGTCGGGCAGGCCGTCGGCGTCCCCGCGCAGCGGGAACGGCAGCACACCCAACCCGCCCAGGTAGTGGTCGGAGTTGCGGACCAGGCCCGGCCACGCCCCCCGGGTCAGCCCGGCGACCGCCACGACGTCCCACTCCAGTCCCTTGGCGGCGTGCGCGGTGAGCACCTGCACCGCGCCCTCCACCACCTCGACCTCGCCCGGGGTGAGCCCCCGCTCCTCGTCCTCGGCGGCGGCGAGGAAGGCCAGGAAGCCGGCCAGGGTCGCCCCCGGCGTCTCCCCGCTGAAGCGGGCGGCCACGTCACCGAGGGCGTCCAGGTGCCCCCGGGCCAGGCCGGCGTCACCGGCACCGTCCCGACCGGCCCGGACGGCCACCTCCACGTCCAGGCCGGTGGTCCGCTCCACGTCCGCGACCAGCTCCGGCAGGGACTGGTCCAGCCGGTAGCGGAGCAGGGCCAGCTCCCGGGCGTACGCCTTCAGCCGCGCGTACCCCTCCGCCGAGTACGCCTGCGCCGGACCGAGGTCGGCCAGCGCCTCGACCAGGGTCGCCTCGTCGAGCACGTCGACCCCGTCCGGGATGGACGCCCCGCCGGCCAGCTCCCGCCGGGCGGCGGCGATCTGCCGGGCCCGCCGGTGCAGGGCCACCAGGTCCCGGGGGCCGATCCGCCAGCGCGCCCCGGTGAGCAGCCGCAGCAGCGCCGCCCCGTCGGTCGGGTCGGCGAGCACCCGCAACGTGCAGACCACGTCCCGGACCTCCGGGGTGTCCAGCAGTCCGCCCAGCCCGACCACCTCGACCGGCAGCCCCCGGTCGCGCAGCGCCGACTCGATCGCCGGGATCTGGCTGCGGACCCGGACCAGCACGGCGGTGGTGGGACGCCGGGGCACCGGGATGTGCTCGGGCAGCGCGCCGGGCATCCGGGCCGCCCCGCGCCAGGCGGCGAGGACGCTGTCGGCGATCCACCCGGACTCCTCGGCGTACGTGGGCAGCAGCGCGCAGTGCACCGTGCCGCCGGCCGCCCCCCGGGGCGTACGGTGCGGGATCGGGTCGGCGACGGTCGAGGCGGCCCGCAGCTCCGGCACCCGTGCCCCGGCGGCCCGCAGCGGGGTGGCGAACGCGTTGGCCACGCCGAGGATCTCGGGGCGGTTCCGCCAGCTGGTGGTCAGCCCGAGCACCCGGGCCGGCTCCCCGTCGACGCGGGTGAACCCGGTCGGGAAGCGCTCCAGCGTGCCGGCGCTCGCCCCGCGCCAGCCGTAGATGGACTGGCACGGGTCACCGACCGCGGTGACCGGGTGTCCGCCGCCGAAGAGCGAGTGCAGCAGCACCACCTGCGCGTGGCTGGTGTCCTGGTACTCGTCGAGGAGCACCACCCGGAACCGGTCCCGTTCGATCCGGCCGACCTCCGGGTGGTCGCGGGCCACCCGGGCGGCCCGGGCCAGCTGGTCGGCGAAGTCCATCGCCTCGAAGTCCGCCTTGCGCCCGGCGTACGCCCGCACCAGCGGCAGCAGCCGCAGCCGGTTCTGCTGGACGCCGAGCGCCTTGCGGACGTCGGCGTAGACCTTGCCGGGGCGGGACTGGACCTCGGCGAAGAACCGGCCGGTCCAGGCGGCCAGGTCGTCCGGGTCGACCAGGTGCTCGTCCAGCTCGGCGGCGAGCGCCAGCACCGCGTCGGTGACCGTGCTCGGCGTCCGCTGGAGTTCGGAGAGGTCCCCGTCGTGGTTGCGCACCAGCAGGTCCACCATCTGCCAGCGGGACGCCTCGGTGAGCAGCCGGGTGGAGGGTTCGTAGCCGGAGCGCAGCCCGTGCTCGGTGACGATCCGGGCCGCGTACGAGTGGTAGGTGGCCACCGTCGGCTCACCGGCCAGCGGGTCGTCGAGCGGGTCGTGCCCCGGCCGCCCGAGCCGGCGGATCAGCTGGTCGAGCCGGGTACGCACGCGGTGCGCCAGCTCACCGGCCGCCTTGCGGGTGAAGGTCAGCCCGAGGATCTGCTCGGGCCGGACGTACGAGTTGGCGACCAGCCAGACCACCCGGGCGGCCATCGTCTCGGTCTTGCCCGAGCCCGCGCCCGCGACCACCAGCAGCGGCTCCACCGGCGCGGCGATGATCGCCGCCTGCTCACGGGTGGGCGCCGGCAGCCGCAGCAGCCGGGCCAGCTCCACCGGGGTGTACCGGGGACCGGAATCGGCCGCGCGCGGTGACGGCGCGGGGCTGGTGCCGAAGAGCGCGGGCTGGGTCAAGACAACTCCGGGTCACGGGTGGTCGGCGGTTCGACGACCTGGCGCCCCTTGCCGGAGACCGGGCAGCTCGTGCGGACCGGGCAGACCCGGCACTTCGAGTTGGCGACGGCGGCGAAGGTGGCGGCGGCCATCGTATCGGCGGTGCGCCGGACCAGCGCGGTCGCCCAGCCGGCCTCCGGCCCCTGGCCCGCCGGCGCCTGGCCCTGTTCCCGCGCCTCCTTCGACCCGGTGCCGAGCTGCACCAGGGCCGCCCCGCCCGAGGAGTCGCCGTACTCGGCGAACGCTCCCGCCTCGACCGCCGCCTGGTACGCCCCGAGCTGCGGGTGTTCGGCCAGTTCCGTGCCGACCGTGGTGGACCGGCCGGTCTTCAGGTCGACCACCACCAGCCGGCCGTCCGCGTCGATCTCCAGCCGGTCCACCCGCCCGACCAGGTCGACCGGGCGGTGCGGGTCGTCCAGCCGGACGGCGAACTCGTGCTCGATGGCGAGCAACCGACGCGGGTTGACGGCCAGCCAGCGGAGCAGCTTGTCCACCATGGCATGGGCACGGGCCTGCTCGGGGCCGGCCATCCACCGGGCGGCCAGCTCGATCGCGTCGAACCGCGCGGTGACGTACTCCAGCAGGGTGGAACGGTCGACGCTGGCGTTCTCGGCGAGCATCGCGGCGGCGTGCACCAGGTTGCCCACGCTCTGGGCGGTGCTCGGTGGCGCCCCGCCGCCGTGCCGTTCCAGCAGCCAGCGCAGGCTGCACCGCAACGCGCTCTCCATCGCCGACGGAGTGACCCGTACCGGCTCGCCGTCGTCGACCAGCGGCCGGTCGTCGGAGAGTCCGCGCAGCCCCCACCAGTCGTCCGGGTGCGCGCCGGGCACCCCGGCGGCGGCGAGCCGGGCCAGTTCGGCCGCTGCGGCGTGCCGACGGGCCACCGGTGCCGCCGGGTCGGCCACCGCGGTACGCAGCTCCGCGACCAGGGCGGGCAGGGTCAGCGCCCGGGGTGGCCGGCCGACCGGCAGCTCCCCGGCCCGCCCGGCGTCCGCCGCCGCACCGTCCACGTCTTCGCCCACCGGCTCGACGCCGTCCGCGCCGTCGCCGTCCTCGTCGGACGGGGCCACGGCGTCCCGCCCGGCACCGTCCACCGGTGGTGGCACCGGGCCGCGCGGCGTACCGCCGTCCCCCCTCGGCGGTTCGGCGGCGCCGAGTTCGTACAGGAAGCGGCTCGGCTGTTCCTCGTGGTCGTCGCCCCCCACCGAGGCGGAGGAGACCGCGCTGACCAGCAGTCGACGCCGGGCCCGGGTGACCGCCACGTAGAACAGCCGGCGCTCCTCGTCGAGCAGCGCGGAGGTCTGCCCGGCCAGGACGGCGGCGGTGCCCGCGCCGTCGCCCCGGCCGGCGAGCACGTCCACCAGCCGCTCCGAGCCGAGCAGGCTGCCCCGCAGGCGCAGGTCCGGCCAGATCCCCTCCTGCACCCCGGCGACCGCCACCACGTCCCACTCCAGCCCCTTGGCGGCGTGCGCGGTGAGCAGCCGGACGGCGTCCCCCCGGTCGGCGGTCGGGGCGATGGTGTCGGCGGGGAGGTCCTGCCCGAGCACGTGGTCGAGGAAGACCTCGGTCCGGGCACCGGGCAGCCGGTCGACGAACCGGGCCGCCGCGTCGAAGAGCACCAGGACGGCGTCCAGGTCCCGGTCGGCCGCGTCGGCCCGCCAGCGCCGGGCGGTCTCGCCCTCCCCGGTGGCGCTCCCTCCCTCGATCGCCGTCGACCAGCGCTCGGCCAGGCCACTGGCCGCCCACACCGCCCAGAGCACGTCCTCCACGGTGGTGCCCGGTCGGGCCGCCGTCTCGCGGGCGGTGGCGAGCAGCCCGGCCACCGTCTGGGCCGGCTCCGCCCAACGCCGCTCGACGCCGGCCAGGGCGTCCGGGTCGCGCAGCGCCTCGACGATCAGGTCACCGGAGGGACGGCGGTCGCCGGTGGCCAGCGCGAGCGCCCGCAGGCCCTGGCGCAGTCGCCGCTCGGCCAGCGGATCGGCCCCGCCGAGCGGGGAGTGCAGCAACGCGACCGCAGCCTCCTCGTCCAACCGCTCCGGTTCGAGGGCGCAGCGGAGCAGGAGCAGCAGCGGAGCCACCGCCGGTTGCAGGTGCAGTGGCAGGTCCTCGCCGTGCACCACGGTCGGCACCCCGGCGGTGTGCAGCGCCCGGCGCAGGGTGGGCAGTTGGAGGGTGGTCGACCGGACCAGCACCGCCATCCGGGACCAGGGCACCCCGTCGAGCAGGTGCGCGGCGCGCAGCGCGTGGGCCAGGTACGCGGACTCGCTCGTCGCCGACCGGAAGGTGCGGACCTCGACCACGCCCGGCGGCGCGTCGGGGACCGGTTCCAGCCGCCGGTGGGTGACCGGGCCACGCAGTCGCCGGGCCAGCCGTCCCGCCACGGCCAGCAGCTCCGTCCCCGCCCGGTGCGAGGTGGTGAGCACCACCTGCGCCGCCGGCGCCCCGGAGGCGGTCCGGAACCGGTGCGGGAAGGCCGTCACCCCGGACGGGTCGGCACCCCGGAAGGCGTACGTGGAGGAGTCGGGGTCACCGAAGGCGACCAGGGACTTGCCGCCACCGGCCACCACGGCGAGCAGGTCGTACTGGGCCGGGTCGGTGTCGGCCAGCTCGTCGACGTACACGTGGGCCAGCCGGCGGCGCTCGGCCTCCAGCAGCTCCGGGTCGTCGAGCAGCAGCCCGGTGGCGGCCCGGACCAGCTCGGCCGGGTCGTACGCCACCGAGCCCCGGTTGCTGACGTCGCGGAGCGCGAGCACGGAGACGTACTCCCGGAGGAAGCGCGCGGCGGCCGGCCAGTCGGAGCGGCCCAGCCGCTCGCCCAGCCGGGTCAGCTCCCCCGGCCCCACCCCGCGTTCGGCGGCGCGCATCAGCAGGTCGCGCAGCTGGCCGGCGAACGCCCGGGTGCGCAGCGCGGGGCGCAGGTCCTCGGGCCAGCCCACCGGGTCGTCCTCGGGGCTCTCCCCCACGACGTCGAGCAGCTCCCGGATGATCAGATCCTGCTCCGGGCCGGTGAGCAGCCGGGGAGACGGCTCGCCGCGCACGGCGGCGGCCCGGCGCAGCAGGCCGAAGGCGTACGCCGGGAAGGTCCGCACCAGCGGCTCGCGGACCACGCGGTTGCCGACGGCGACCCGGGCCTCGATCCGGTGGCGCAGCGCGGTGGCGGCCCGCCGCCCGAAGGTGAGCACCAGCACCCGCTCCGGGTCGACGCCCTCGGCGACCCGCGCTGCGACCGCCTCGACCAGGGTGCCCGTCTTTCCGGTGCCGGGACCGCCGAGCACCAGCATCGGCCCGTCGGTGTGGGCGACCACCTCCGCCTGCCGGGGATCCCCCCGCCACCCCACCGGTGCCGGGGTGGGACCGTCTGCCCAGGTCAGCCCCTCGGACCGGCGCACCAACCGGTACGTCTGCATCCGACCATCACACCACGCGCCCCCGACACCCCGTCCCCACCACACCCCCCACCGGCCCCGGCCGTCGACCTCCTGGCCGACTGCGGTCAGGCCGGCCGGCGGGTCAGCGGGAGGCGCGAGTCGATGGTGTCCAGGGCCTCGGCGAGGGTGTGCGCCACCAGGAGGAGATCCTGCCCGGCGGGCTTGACGAAGTGCTGGTCGGTCAGGGTGGTGAGCCAGTCCAGCAGGGGGCGGTAGAAGCCGTCCGTGTCGAGCAGCACCATCGGCTTGTCGTGCATCGCCAGGGTCGCCGTGGTCCACACCTCGAAGAGTTCGTCCAGCGTGCCGAGCCCGCCGGGCAGGGTGAGGAAGGCGTCCGAGCGCTCGATCAGTACCGTCTTGCGGCTGGCCATCGAGTCGGTGACCAGCAGTTCGTCGGAGGCCAGGTCGGCGACCTCCAGGTCGACCAGCGCCTGCGGGATCACCCCGACGGTCCGCGCGCCCCCGGAACGCGCGCCGTCGGCCAGCGCCCCCATCATGCCGACGCAACCGCCTCCGCTGACCAGTGTGTGACCCCGCCGGGCCAGCTCCGCCCCGGTGTCGAAGGCGAGGTCGAGCCAGCGTCGGTCGAGGGTCCGGGAGGAGGCGCAGAACACGCCGATCGCGGCCACCGGCTCAGCCCTCCCGGCTCTCGTCGGCCGCGGCCCTCTGGTCGGCGGCGGTACGGGCCACCGCCTCCTCGCGTACCGCCTCCTGCTCGGCGGAGAGCTGCGCCTCGGCCTCGACGATGTGCCGGACGGCCGCGTCCACGTCGTCGGTGAGGCAGATCAGTTCCAGGTCCACCGGACCGATCTTGCCATCGGCGGCCATCGTGTCGCGCAACCAGTCCAGCAGCCCCCGCCAGTAGTCCGTGCCCATCAGCACCACCGGGAACCGGGTCACCTTGCCGGTCTGCACCAGGGTCAGCGCCTCGAAGAGTTCGTCCATGGTGCCGAATCCACCGGGCAGGACGACGAACGCCTGGGCGTACTTGACGAACATGGTCTTGCGGGCGAAGAAGTAGCGGAAGTCGATGGCCAGGTCGACCCATTCGTTGAGGCCCTGCTCGAAGGGAAGCTCGATGCCGAGGCCGACGGAGAGCCCGCCGGCCTCACTGGCCCCCCGGTTCGCCGCCTCCATCACCCCCGGCCCCCCGCCGGTGATGACCGCGTACCCGGCCCGGGCCAGCGCCGCGCCCACCTGCTCGGCCAGCTGACACTCCGGACTGTCCGGCTTACTCCGGGCCGAACCGAAGACGCTCACCGCCGACGGTAGGTCGGCCAGCGTGTCGAACCCCTCGACGAACTCGGAGAGGATCCGCAGCGCCCGCCAGGCGTCGCGGGTCTTCCAGTCGGCCCGGCCCCGCGAGTCCAGCAGCCGCTCGTCGGCGGTGCTGGTCGGCAGGGCCCGGCGGCGCAGGGTCACCGCGCCCCGGTGTCGTACCTCGGACAGACCGTGTCCGGTGTCCCGTCCGTTGCTCTGGCTCATGCAAGCCACCGTAGTGGAGTGCCGCGCCGCAGGTCGGGAGGGTCGTCCGAGAACTCGCGGCCACCGGCGGACGAGACGTCCGGTCAACCGGGAGACGAACTCCCGCCATCGGAACGCAACTTATTCGGTCGCACGTGCGTCCTACTATTCACACACGGGGGACGCCCCCGGCGCGCCTTCGGGGGAGGAGCAGCGTGATCAGCAACAACGAGAGGATCCGGATCCGGCGGCAGATGCAGCGACGGATCCGGGACGTGGTGGCCGAGCGCCGTCGCGCCCGCCAGATGCAGACCATCGAACTGGCCGGCGAGACCGAGGCACGGGCGGACATCGACGCGCCCGCACTGAGCAACAACTGACCGACCGCTCGACGGCTGTCCGCGCGCACCGGGGGGTGACCGCGCGCGACAGCCCGGCCGACCGCCCGGGGTGACCAGGTCGTCTCCTGGTCACCCCGGGCGGGTCGCCGGTCGGGCCGGCCGGCGGTGGGTCAGGCCGGGGCCAGCCACCGGTGCAGGGTCGCCGCCCCGTCGCGGATCTTGGAAATCTCGACGTGCTCGTCCTTGTGGTGCGCCAGGTTCGGGTCGCCGGGGCCGAAGTTCAGCGCGGGGATGCCCATCGCCGCGAAGCGGGCCACGTCCGTCCAGCCCAGCTTGCCGATCGGCGCCGCGCCGACCGCTGCCAGGAACTCCTGCGCCACCGGCGCGTCCAGCCCCGGGGCCGCCCCGGCGGCCACGTCGGTCACGGTCAGCTCGAAGCCGTCGAGGACCTCACGCAGGTGCGCCTCGGCCGCCGCCGGGTCCCGGTCCGGCGCGAACCGGTAGTTGACCTCGATGTCGCACCGGTCCGGAACGACGTTGCCCGCCACCCCGCCGGAGATCCGGACCGCGTTCATCCCCTCCCGGTACGCGCAGCCGTCGATGGTGACCCGACGTGCCTCGTACGTGGTCAGCCGGCGCAGCACCTCGCCGGCCCCGTGGATCGCGTTCACCCCGTTCCAGGACCGGGCCGCGTGGGCGCGCTCGCCGACCGTGGTGACGACCGCCCGCATGGTGCCCTGGCAGCCCGCCTCCACGATGCCGTAGGTCGGTTCGAGCAGCACGGCGAAGTCCGCCTGGAGCCACTCCGGGTGTGCCTCGGCGACCAGGTGCAGGCCGTTGTACTTCTGCTCGATCTCCTCGCCCTCGTAGAAGAAGTACGTGACGTCGTACCGGGGGTCGGGCAGGGTCACCGCCAGGTGCAGCGCGTACGCCACGCCGGACTTCATGTCGGAGGTGCCGCAGCCGTACATCAGGTCGCCGCGCATGCTGGACGGGAAGTTGCCGTTCAGCGGGACGGTGTCCAGGTGGCCGGCGAGCACCACCCGCTGCGCGCGGCCCAGCTCGGTACGGGCCATCACGGTGTTGCCGTACCGGTGGGTGGTCAGGTGCGGGACCGCCCGGAGCACCTGCTCGACACAGTCGGCGATCGCCTTCTCGTTCAGGGACACGGACTCGATGTCCACCAGGGCACGGGTCAACGCCACCGGATCGGCGAGGACCTCGGGGGTCAGCGGGTTCTCCATGGTTCGCACGGTACCGTCAGGACGACAGGAGCCGGCAGTGAGCGTGCGCGCCCGCCGGCCGTGAACGAAGGGTGAAATCGTGACGTCCGCACAGTCCGCCTGGGGCATCGGCGTGGCCACCGTCACCGCCGACGACCAGGTCCTCGACACCTGGTACCCGACCGGCAAGCTCGGCCTCGGCGAGTTGCCCCTGGTTCCCGGCGAGGAGAAGGCGGACGTGCTGGACCTGCCGCCGGGGGCCATCGGCGAGCGGGCCCTGCCGGGTCTGCGCACCGTCGAGGTGGTCACCGTGATCGGCTCGCTGGACGACCCGATCAAGGGAGCCGCCGACGCGTACCTGCGGCTGCACCTGCTCTCCCACCGCCTGGTCCGGCCGAACGGCCTCAACCTCGACGGCATCTTCGGCAATCTGGCGAACGTGGCCTGGACGTCGGCCGGGCCGTGCCCGCCGGAGCGGGTGGACGAGCTACGGGTGATCGAGCGGGCCGCCGGCCGCCACCTGGCCGTGTACGGGGTGGACAAGTTCCCCCGGATGACCGACTACGTGGTTCCCTCCGGGGTGCGGATCGCCGACGCCGACCGGGTCCGGCTCGGCGCGCACCTCGCCTCGGGGACCACCGTCATGCACGAGGGCTTCGTCAACTTCAACGCCGGGACGCTCGGCACCTCGATGGTGGAGGGGCGGATCGTCCAGGGTGTGGTGGTCGGGGACGGCTCCGACATCGGCGGCGGCGCGTCGATCATGGGCACCCTCTCCGGTGGTGGCACCGAGCGGATCAGCATCGGCCAGCGGAGCCTGATCGGGGCGAACGCCGGGGTCGGCATCTCCCTCGGCGACGACTGCGTGGTCGAGGCCGGCTGCTACGTCACCGCCGCGTCGAAGATCACCCTGCCGGACGGCCGGGTGGTCAAGGCCCGCGAGCTCTCCGGTGTCGACGGGCTGCTGTTCCTGCGCAACTCGGTCACCGGCGCGTTGGAGGCCCGGCCGCGCACCGGCCAGGGCATCACCCTGAACGCCGCCCTGCACGCCAACGACTGACCCGGCCCGTCCCGGCCCGTGGCAACCCCACGGGCCGGGACGGATCCGCCTCACCCCAGCCGGTACGCCTGGGTGATCCGCTGGGTCACCAGACTGCCGTCGCTGCCGGTGGCGCTGGCCCGCAACGACACCCAGCCCGGCCCGGACGGGTGCCGCACGGCGGCCACCCAACCGGCGCCCTGCTTCCGCAGCCGCGTCGGCTGCCAACTCGCTCCCCCGTCGTACGAGACGTCCACGGTCAGCGCGGTCACCGTGGCCGCCGGTGCTCCCGGCTGCCGGTCGACCGTCACCGGGATCGTCCAGGGCCGTCCGGCCGGGGCGGTGCCGGTGTCGTCCAGCCTCGGCGCGAAGCGGACCGCCATCGCCGGCTGCCCGACCGGGGCGTCACCGGGCACGTTCCCGGACCGGAACGTCCAGCTCGCGGTCACCTCGGTGCTCAGGTCGGTGAAGCCCCGGGCGGCGGACACCTCCAGCCGGTACTCGGCGGGCTCCGGCGGAACGACGAACATGCCGGAGCCGGCGTACGGGCTCTCCCCGACCAGCTTGCCGTCGCGGTACAGGACGGTCCGTTCCGTGTCGGTCATCGAGTACCCGCCGTGGCCGTGGGCGTCGGCGTGCACCGGGACGTCGACGACGAGGGTGTCGCCGTACCGGGCGATGCCCTCGGTCGACCGAGGGAGGGCCGGCCCGAACGGTGCGCCGTTCCACTCGTCCCGGTGGGAGCGCCCCGCCCGGTAGGCGACCGGTTCCGAGAAGTACGTCGTGCTGTTCTCCAGCCAACCGTGGTCGGTGCGTTCCCCGGTCTCCAGGAGCGACCACCAGCGCAGCCCGGCAGCGGCGTTGAGGTACTCGACCCGGCTGCCGGGCAGGTCCGTGGGCAGCCCGACCGCCGTCGCGAAGCTGACCCCCTCCTGCCGGGGGAAGACCACCCGGTCCGCCTCGACTGCGGGGTCGCCGTGGAACCGTTGGTGGACGGCGGCCAGGTCACGCCGGTGGTAGTCCCGGACGAACCCGGTCGGCACCGTGCCGCCGAACGTCTCGCTCAGCGCGTACAGGTACGGGCTGACCTCCGCCTCGCCGTGGACCCACTGACTGGAAACCGAGCTGAGGAACCGTTTTGCCGAGGTGCTCCCGCCGACCCGCCCGGTCCGGACACCGGTGAAGTCGTCACCCCCGACGCCGAAGCCGTAGGAGCCCTGGTCGGCGTTGAAGTGCACTGTGACGTCCACCATCGCCGGCACGGCGGACGCCTCGGGCACGGTCATCCGGACCGGTCCGGTCCGCCGCGCGTCGACGGTGATCCGGGTGTCCCGGTCGAGGGTCAGTTCCGGCTGGGCGAGCACGGCGAAGCCCCGGCCATCGGCGAAGACGGCGCTGGCCAGCCCGTAGCGGCCCTTCGGGACCCGGACACTGCTCACCTCGCCGGCACCGTGGAGCTCCTGCGAGTACCGCTGGTCGAGGCCGTAGAGCTGGGTGAAGTGGTCGTTCGCACGCGCCCCGGTGTCGTCGAGGACCTCGACGGTCAACTGGTAGCTCTCCACCTCCCGGTGCACGGCCAGCGGGGTCGCCACCGTGCCGGCGTCGGAACGGGCCACGAGCCGACCGGTGTAGTACCCGTCCGGCCCGGCCACGCTCGTGTCCGCGCTGACCGTCACCTCCGTCCGACCACCGGCCGGGACGGTCACCCGGTCCGCGCCGAGGCGGAACATGCCGGCCGGCGCGGGCTCGCCGTCGGGGCCGGTGACCGCCAGGGTCAGGTGCAGGGTCACCGGACTACCGCCGGTGTTGTGGTAGGCCACCGTCCGGGCGACCGGGGTGTCGTCGTGGTGCGGCCACGTGGTCCGACCGAACGAGACGCTGGGCGGGTCGCTGGTGATGCGTTGGTCCACGGCGGCGGCCACGTCGACCCGGCCCGCGCCCTGCGCGAAGACCGTCTGCTCGGGGTGCGCCCGCGCCGAGGCCATCAGGAGGGCCTTGAGCGCTCCCGCGTCCGCCCCGGGACGCTGCTGGGCCAGGAGCGCCACCGCGCCGGCCACGTGCGGGGTGGCCATCGAGGTGCCGGAGAGGCTCACGTGTCGCTCCCCGACCGGGTCGCCGATCTGCCCCTTCGCGGCGCGCGCCGCGACGATGTCGACACCGGGCGCGGTGATGTCGGGCTTGATCCCCTCGTCGTACGGGCGGGGACCCCGGCTGGAGAACTCGGCGAGGTCGTCCGCCCGGTCCACCGCGCCGACGGTCAACGCCGCGTCCGCGCTGCCCGGGGAGCCGACCGAGGCGTCCGACCCGTCGTTGCCGGCGGCGATCACGAAGAGCGCGCCGGTCTGGGCGGTGAGCTTCCCGACCGCCTCCTCCAGCGGGTCGACCTGCGGCGTGTCCTGGCCGCCCAGGCTCAGGTTGACGACGGCGGCCCGCTGCTCGACCGTGGCCCACTGCATGCCGGCCAGGATCGCCGACTCGGTGCAGAATTGGCTCTCGCACACCTTCCCGGAGAGCAGGGTCGCGTCCGGCGCGACCCCGCGGTACCGGCCGCCAGCCGCAGCTCCGCTACCGCCGATGATCGACGCCACGTGGGTGCCGTGCCCGACCGTGTCGTCCCCGTCGGTGGCCTCGGTGAAGTTGCGGCTCTCCGCGACCCGGCCGGCGAGGTCCGGATGGGTGGCGTCGACGCCGGTGTCGAGCACCGCCACCCGGACGCCCCGACCGGTCCACCCGTCGCGGTGCGCCTCCGGGGCACCGATCTGGGCCACGCTCCGGTCGAGAACCACCTGACGCCGGCCGTCCAGCCAGATCCGGTCGACGCCCCCCGCCGTGTCGACCCGGTTGCCGGCCGTGCCGGTGGTGAGCGCCGTCCAGACGGCGGCGGCCCGGTCCTTCGTGGCCTGGACCGCCGCGCCGCCGATGGCGGGCAGGTCCCGGGTGACCCGGGTGCCGGCGACGGGAGCCTTCCGGTCCGCCCCGCCCCGGTACCGCAGCAGCAGCGGCAGGGTGTCCCGCCGGTCGTCGTCGTACCCGGCGGAGACCAGTTCGGTGACGTCGAAGAGCCGCTGGTCCACCCGACCGGACCGGACCAGGTGCACCGCGTCCCGGGGCAGGACGGAGAGGTGGTCCCCCGTCCGCCGGGTCACGAAGGTCATGCCGGCCCGCCCGGGGCCGGGACGGACACTGATCGAGTCGCCGCCGGTGACCGTGACCCGGTCGCCGGTGAGCAGCGTGACCGTGACCGGGCGTCCGGCACCCGTGGTCGGGGCCGGGGCGGTGGCGGGCGACACCGTCGGCCCGGGGGCGATCGCGGCCGGGGCGGACGACGCGGGTACGGCCGTGGCCGCCCCGAGCAGCAGACCCAGGACCAGCCCGACACCGACGGATTTCCGTGTTCGTGGCACGCGACCTCCTTGAGGAGCGTTCTCGTCGATGCTGATCACATCGACACGGCCGGACCCACGTTTCCACACCGGATCCCCGCAAAATGTCCTTGATCCGACCGGAAACGGGGGAAAGGGGCGCAACCTTTCTGGCCTGCCGACCGTGCGTCCGGCATGCTCGACCCGTGACGTCGATGAGAGAACGCATGCTCGCCGGTGAGCTGTACCGGGCGGACGACCCCGAGATCCTCGCCGAGCTGGACCGGGCCGCCCTCGCGATGGAGCGGTTCAACGGCAGCCGCGCGGACGACCCCGAGGGCCGGCTCGCCGCCCTCCGGGAACTGCTCGGCTCAGTCGGCGAGGGCACCTGGGTCCGGCCACCGTTCCACTGCGACTACGGCTCCCGGATCACCATCGGGCCACGCGGATTCGTCAACTTCAACGCCGTCTTCCTGGACGTCGCCCCGATCACCATCGGCGCCGACGCGCAGATCGGACCGAACGTGCAACTGCTCACCGCCACCCACCCGGTCGAACCGGAGCCCCGCCGCGACAAGTGGGAGGCGGCCCGACCGATCACCATCGGCGACAACGTGTGGCTCGGTGGCGGCGTGATCGTGCTCGCCGGAGTCACCATCGGGGACAACACCGTGGTGGGCGCGGGCGCCGTGGTCACCCGGGACCTGCCGCCGAACGTGGTGGCGGTCGGTAACCCCGCCCGCTCGGTCCGCGCCCTCGACTGACCGCCTCGGATCCATCCTGAGCTGCAAAAACGGATAGAACTACTGGCCCCACCCGCCTTCACGGGAGCACTCTGGGTAGTGACGCCGTCACCGGGAGGCAGGGATGGCTGGTCGAGTGCTCGAACTACGCGTGCACGGCGTGTCCAACACGCCACCGGACGAGCTGCTGGGCCTGCTCCCGGAACCGGACGGACCGGCCCCGCAGCCGTGGCTCGTGGCTGGTGACGACGTCACCGGCTTCTACCGTCGCCCCGGGTCCGACCAGGACGAGCCGGTCACCGTCGAGGCGTACAGCTGGGGTCGGCTGACCTCGGGCGCGCGGACCGCGCGGGACGTCGAACGCGCACTCTGGACGGTGCTGCTCCCGTTCACCCTCGCCAACGTCGCCCTGCACGCCCGGCCGGAGATCCCCGCCGACCCGGAGCGGGAACGGTGGTCCTGCCGTGCCGGCATCGTCGGCTGGCTGATCCGGCTGTTCTGCCTCAGCCTGACCGGCACCATGGTCCTCACCGCCACCGGAATCGGGGTCGACCTGATCGGCTGGCAGTGCGTGGACCGGAGCTGCCTGCGCCGGCTGCCCGGCCCCTGGGAGTTCCTCGGGCACGGCTGGTGGAGTCAGGACGCGCACGCGCTCGCCGTCGGGCTGCTGGTGCCACTCGCCCTGATCGCGCTGGTCGGGCTGCTGAGCTGGCGTACCTACCAGTACGAGGCGGAGATGCCGGTCGGACCGGGCGTCGTCCCCCCGGTCGGGGTGCCGATGGTCAACCCGTTGCAGGACCCCACCTTCTGGTGCGGCGAGGGGCAGCTGCGGCGGGCCGCCGTGCTGCACCTCTGCACCGGTACGGCCGTCGCGGCGGCGGTACCGCTCGGCGCGGTACTGGTGATGGACCCGCCGGCCGGACCACGGGCCGTCCTCGCCGGGCTCACCGTGGCGCTGCTGGTGCTCCCGGTGACGGTCGCCGTGGTGGCCCTCGGCCGGCCGTACCTCACCCGACGCGGCGGCCGGACCCCGCTCGGGCCGTACAGCGCCCTGGTCGTGGTGAGCACGCTGGGCGGACTGGCCGGCACCTTCGCGCTCCTGCTCCTGCCCGACGGTCCGGCCGGCATACCCCTCGCCGAGCTGCGCCCGCCGCACGGCTGCGTCGCCACACCGGACGCCGCCGGCTGCCGGGCCGACCGTTCCCTGCCCGGCTACGACGGGGTGATCGCCGGGTGGGGCGTCGGGCAGCTGTTCCTGCTGGTCGCGATCGGCGCGGTCGCCCGCTCGGGGCGGCGGGCGCTGGTCGTCCCGGCCGGCGCGGGGCTCGCCCTGGTGGCCACGGTCGCCTGGACGTCCGGCTGGCTGCCCGGGGCGTCCGCGCCACCCGAGGGACTCGACCTGTGGATGCTGGTGGGGCCGGCGGTCGCGGTGGCCGGCACCGGGCTCCTCCTCCCCCGCGCTGCCCCGGTCGACCCGCCCGGGGCGGGGCACACCGGGCTGGCCTGGGGTGGTCGGGGCCCGATGCTGATCGCCGGGCTCGGCTGGCTGCTCGCCGTCGCGTACTGCACGGGGGTGGTCTACTGGGTCGGCAACCGGCTCAACCCCGACGACCGGGTCGGCGTCGTCCCGCCGGTGCCGGTGACCTGGGCCGGGCTGGTGTTCGGCGGCTCGCTGCTGGTCGTCCTCGGCAGCGCCGTCCACGCCGGGATGCTCTTCGCCCGGCTGCGGCGGCAGGAGTACCAGCACCTCAGCCTGCCCGGCCGCCGACTCTCCGCCCACGACCTGCGCCGCTGCCGGGACGTGAGCACGTTCCGCGCCCTGCACCGGCTCGTCGGCGAACACGCGATCCGGCTCGGCGGGTGGTGCGGCGCGGCACTGCTCGCCCTCGCCGCGCTCGGCTGCGTCGCCGCGCTCTCCGGGACCGGCCCCCACCGCGCGCCGGGCAGCGGCTGGGCGGCACTGGTCGACGGGGCGGCCAACGCCGGGGACCGGCTCCTCGGCTGGCTGCCCGTGGTGGTCGCGACGCTCGGCCTGCTGGTGTACCGCAACGACACCGTCCGCCGGTCGGTCGGCGTGATCTGGGACGTCGGCACGTTCTGGCCCCGGTCCGCCCACCCGTTCGCCCCGCCCAGCTACGCCGAACGGGCCGTACCGGAGTTGCAGACCCGCACCGCCGGCCTGTTGGCGCTGCCCGACGACGACCCGCGCGGGGTGGCGGGCATCATCCTCTCCGGGCACAGCCAGGGCGCGGTGATCTGCGCGGCCGTGCTCCTCCAGCTGCCGGCCCGCTGGCGGCGCCGGGTCCGGTTCTTCTCGTACGGCTGCCAGCTGACCCGGCTCTACGGGCGGGTCTTCCCGGCGTACTTCGGTCCCCACCGGCTGCCGGTGCTGGCCGACGCGCTCACCGACCGGCACGGCCGCACCGGCTGGACGAACTTCTGGCGGGAGACCGACCCGTTGGGCTGGCCGGTGCCCGCCGCCCACCGGCAGGTCAGCGTGCGGGACCCGGAGGGGCTGCACCCGACCGGCGGCGAGGTCGTCGACCCGCCGATCCGCAACCACGGCGGGTACCCGGAGTCCCCGGAGTTCCTCGTCGAGCGGGAGCGGGTGGCGGGGCTGATGCGCGGGGCCGTCCCCTCACCCCGGGAGGGGGTCGGCTAGCCGGACCACCAGGTCGGCGCGGTGCGCGGTGCCGGCCACCAGGGCCGCGTTCGCCTCGTCGGACCCACGCGCCCAGCGCTCCGCCTCGGCCGGCGACCGGCCGTACGCGACGTGCCGGGCGGTGAGCAGACGCAGCCGCAGCTCGGCGTCGAGGTCGAGGAACCAGGCGTCGTGCAGCAGGGTCCGGACCTC
Source organism: Micromonospora sagamiensis (assembly GCF_014680085.1). NCBI lineage: Bacteria > Bacillati > Actinomycetota > Actinomycetes > Micromonosporales > Micromonosporaceae > Micromonospora > Micromonospora sagamiensis. The sequence continues at coordinate 1,895,562 of NZ_AP023438.1, forward strand.
GTCCCACGGGTCGTCGGGGAGGAGAAGGTAGTTGCCCTCGGTCACCACGAGCGTGACCCAGGGCGGCACGGCGATCGACCCGGCGACGGGTTCCTCGATCTCGCGGTGGAAGGCCGGCGCGTACACGGTGACCGGCTCCAACCGGTGCAGCCGGCGCAGCAACGCCGCGAAGCCGTACGCGTCGAAGGTCTCCACCGCACCCTTGCGGTCGGCCAGACCGAGCCGGTCCAGTTCCGCCTGGGCGAGGTGGAAGCCGTCCATCGGCACCAGCCGGGCGGTCGGGCCGACCTCGGCGACGATCCGCTCGGCGAGGGTCGACTTCCCCGCCCCGGGAGCCCCGGCGATGCCGAGCAGCTGCCGGGGGCCGGCGGCGGCCAGCTCCCGGGCCCGGGCCACCAGCTCGTCGACCGGGCACTCCCGGGCCGGCACCGGACCGGGCGCGGACGGCCGGGGCATCAGCCCAGAACCGGCTCGCTGATCGCGAACCGTGCCTCGACGGCGGCCTGGACGGTCTGCTGCTGCGGGTCGAGGTCGATCTCCGGAGCCCCGGCCGACTCCGTCGCGCCGGTGAAGCCGGCCGCCCGGAACGTCATCGGCTGGGCGGCCATCCCCGAGTCGGAGAGTTCGATCAGGCCGGTCACCCGGGCACCGAGCGCCTCGGCGTACTCCCGGGCCCGGTTGAGCGCCTCGGCGATGGCGGCCTGCCGCGCCTGGCGGTGCACCGGGCTGTCCGGCCGCAGCGACCACCACGGGCCGGCGACCGAGACCTGGTCCTGGTCGGCCAGGCGGAGCATCAGCTCGCCGAGGACGGCGAAGTCGGTGACCGTGACCGTGGTGGTGACGCTGCCGTGGTACGCGACCACCCGCTCGCCGGAACGCTTCAACTCGGGCCGGACCCGCAGCTCACCGGTCTCCCGGCGGTCCACCGCCGGACCGTAGCCGTCGAGCAGCACCCGGATCGCGGCGGCCCGCTCGGCCAGCCGGGTCAGGGTCACCTCGCGGTCCCGGTCACGGGCCATCGCGGTCACCGTGAAGCGGGCGATCTCGGGCGCCACCTCCCGGTACGCTTCGCCGCGTACCGTCACCACCGGTCCGTCCACCATGAGCTCACCCTAACCGCGCTCCGCCGACCCCGCCGGCTTGTGCGCGGTGTACTCGACCGTCGTCCCGCTCACCCGGCACCCACCGAGGTGCCCGCCGGCCGAACCGAGCGCGAGCAGGAACCCCAGCTCGTCCGGGGTGCCCGCAGGCCCACCCGGCCCGCCGGCCGCCCGAGCACCGGGCACGGCCTCGGGGCGGTCGCCGGGGACGGTCGGGAAGGTGCGCCGGAACTCGGTGAAGGTCCGGCCGAGCAGGGCGGTCCGCGCCGTCCGGGCCTCCCGGCAGGCGGCGGTGAGCGCACCGGCGTCGGCGTCGGCGAGCGCGTCGGCCAACTCGTCCAGGAAGGACCGGACACCGGCCAGTTCCCGCAGTACGTACTCCCGGTTGTCGAGCAGCATGTTGGCGGTCCGCTCGGCCGGGGCACCGGCCACCCGGCTGCCGTCCCGGAAGCTCCCGGCGGCCAACGCCAGCACCGCGTCACGCAGCGTGGAGCGGCCGGCGGCGCCGGCCAGGGCCCCGGCCAGCAGGTGCGGCACGTGCGAGGAGAGCGCCACCACCGCGTCGTGCTCGTCGGCCGCCATCGGCACCACCCGCGCCCGGAAGACCTCCAGGATCAGCGCGGCCAGCCGCCGGAACGCGGCGAGCCCCGGCCCCGCCGAGGGGCAGAGCACCCAGGCGGCACCGGCGAGGAGGTCCGGTTCGGCGGCACCGATCCCGGCCCGGTCGGTACCGGCCATCGGGTGCCCCGGTACGAAACGGTGGGTCAGGCCGTGCGCGGCGGCGAAGGCGGCCAGGCCCGCCTTGGTGCTGCCCACGTCGGTGAGGACGCACTCCTCGCCGGTCGCCGCCGCGACCGTCGGCAGGGTCTGCGGCAGGGTCGGCAACGGCCCGCAGAGGAAGACCACGTTCCGGCCGGCGACCGCCTCGGTCAGCTCGTCGGGGCAGGTGACACCACTGCGACGGGCCGCCAGGCGGGTCGCCGGGTCCGGGTCCCAGCCGGTCACGTCGAGGCCGGCCCGGTGCAGCCGGAGCAGGACCGAGCCACCGATCAGGCCGGTACCGACCACCGCCGCCCGAACCCGCGCCCCGGAGCTCGCCACCATCTTCCCTACCTCGGGTTCCGCTCGGTGCGGGTCCCAGCCGACCCGTTCGAGCGCCGAGGATATCCCCTGCACGGCCCGACGCGGACGGCCGCGCCGCCCCAAGACCAGCAAGCGGACGGCCTACCCGCAGCCGGAACGGCCACATGCCGGTTCCCTTCCCGGTTCGTCGCAAGATCGTTCGGTTTCGGGCGATCGCACCGGAAGAGGGTTGTCGTACGAAGATCGACGTCGTACCGTCCCTGCGCTGCCCTGCCGTTCGGGCGGGCCACGGGGAAAGGGAAACACCATGTCCGCGACGTACCGGGCGCTCGCCTCGGTGCTCATGTTGATCGGCTTCTACGTCGTCGCACTCCTCCAGCTCGCCGCCGTCGTCGCACTGGGCTGGTGGCTGCTGAGCGTCTCCAGCGGCATCCTCGCGGCGAAACTGATCTTCCCCCTGCTGGTCGCGCTCGGCGCGGTGGTGGTCGCGTTGTGGCGGGCCGTCCGCGCGACGAACGAGCCCGAGCCGGGCCTGATCGTCGGCGACCGGGAGGCGCCCCTGCTCTGGGCCACGGTCCGCGAGCTGGCCGCCGCGGTCGGCACCCGCGCCCCCGACGAGATCCGGATCGTGCCCGGCGTCAACGCCGCCGTCGCCGAGGACAGCAGGCTCCTCGGTCTGGTCGCCGGCCGGCGCACCCTCTACGTCGGACTCCCGCTGCTCCAGACGATGCGCATCGACCAGCTGCGCTCGGTGCTCGCGCACGAGCTGGGCCACTACTCCGGGCAGCACACCCGCCTGGGCGGGGTGGCGTACCGGGGACGGCTGGCCATCCTCGGCACCGTGGCCCGGATCAGCGGACGCAACCCGATCGGCTGGGTCTTCAAGACCTACGCCAAGCTCTACCTGCGGGTCGACAACGCGGCGTCGCGCCGCCAGGAACTGGAGGCGGACCGGTCGTCGGTGCTGCTCGCCGGCCCGGAGGCGGCGGCCTCCGCGCTGCGGGCCCTCCCCGCGCTGGACGCGGCGTGGGGCTTCTACATGCGCCGGTACGTCGAGCCGGGCTGGAGCGCCGACCTGGCCCCGGACGACCTCTTCGGCGGCTTCGCCGCGTTCTGCGCCGCCCGCCAGGAGGAACTGGCCACGCTCCGGGCAGCACCGCCACCCGAGCAGCAGTCGCCCTGGGACACCCACCCACCGATCGGCGTGCGGATCGCGGCGATGCGGAACGCGCCGGCCGGGGTCGTCGCCCCGGACCCGCGCCCGGCCGCCCACCTGGTCGCCGACCTGGCCGGCGCGGGCCGGCAGCTCCAGCAGGTCGTCGTCGACCACGGCCGGCGGCAGCGGCTGCCCTGGACCGAGTTCACCGCCGGGGCGGTGGCCGTGACGGTGCAGCGCCAGGCCGACCGCATCTACCGGGCGGTCGGCCGCTTCACCCGTACCCCGGACCCGTCCCTGTGGACGGTGCTGGAGCTGAGCCGGACGAACCGGCTGGGCGAGTTCGCCGAGCAGTTCTTCCCCGAGGCCACCCGCCGGGAGGCCGCCCAGCTCTTCGCCGAGCCGATGGAGATCCTGCTCGAGAACGCCACCGTCCGCGCCGGGGTGGCCCGGTGGGAGCACTCCTGGACCGGGCCGGCCCGCCTGGTCGGCCGGGCCGGCGAGCCGCTTGACCTGGCCGAGGCCGCCAAGCTGGCCGTCGCACCGCAGACCCTCGACGAGGCGCTGGCCCGGCTCGCCGGGTTCGGCGTCGACCCGACCCGGGTCACCGTGGTCGAGCGGCGGGTCACCGCCCACGACGCCGAGCTGATCGGTGGGATCGCCAACACGAAGATCAACGGCGTGCAACACGACCTGCTGATCCTGGACCGGGGGCTGGTGCTGGTCGGCAAGCCGGGCCGGGCCAACAAGGGCCAGAAGCGGCTGCGCAAGCTGGTCGAGTCGGCCCCGGTGGCACAGATCGCCGCCGCGAACGGCTTCCTGCCGTACGAGGAGATCGCCTCGGCCACGATCCGGAAGCGGATCCCGGTCAAGGCCGAGCTGACCCTGTACGACGGCCGTACGGTCACCGTGCAGGAGCTCTACGGCAGCGAACTGCTGGAGAAGCGCAGCCGGGACGCCCTGCTCACCGTCCTGAACTCGGTCGACAACTGACCCGGATGCGAGGAAGGGACCCCTCTGGTACGCCAGGGCGTCAGAACGGGTCCCTTCCTCGCGCGATCGACGGGAGCCGCTAGCGGGCGAGTCGGCCGGCCACCGCCGCGACCTGCTCGTCGGAGGCGGTGAACGCGATCCGGACGTGGTGGCTGCCGCCGGGCCCGTAGAGCGCCCCCGCGGCGGCCAGGATGCCCCGCCGGGCCAGCCAGTCGACGGTCTGCCAGCACTCCTCACCACCCCGGCTGAGCCAGAGGTAGAGCCCCGCCTCGGAGTGCTCGACCGTGAACCCGGCCCCGGTGAACGCGGCGAGCAGCGCCTCCCGCCGGGCCCGGTAGCGTTCCCGCTGCTCGTCGGCGTGCCGGTCGTCGGTCAACGCGGCCACCATCGCCGCCTGCACCGGTGCGGGCACGATCATGCCGGCGTGCTTACGGACCTTGAGCAGCTCGGCGACCAGGGTCGGGTCCCCGGCGACCAGCCCGGCCCGGTAACCGGCGAGGTTCGAGCGCTTGGAGAGCGAGTGCACGGCGAGGACGCCCTCGTACGAGCCGCCGCAGACCTCGGGCGAGAGCACCGACACCGGTTCGGCGTCGGCCGACCAGTCCAGCGGCAGGTAGCACTCGTCGCTGGCCACCACGGCGCCCCGCTCGCGCGCCCAGTCGACCACCTTGCGCAGGTGCGCGGCGGGCAGCACCCGGCCGGTCGGGTTGGCCGGCGAGTTCACCCAGACGAGGCGGACCCGGGGGGTCGGCCCGACCGCGGTCAGCGAGTCGGTCCGCACCTCGGTGGCGCCGGCCAGACGGACCCCGTCGGAGTAGGTGGGGTAACAGACCGACGGCACCACGACCACGTCACCCGGACCGATGCCGAGCAGGGTCGGCAGCCAGGCGACCAGCTCCTTGGAGCCGATCGTCGGCAGCACGCCGAACCCGTCGGCGGTCGCCCCGCAGGTGCGCCGCACCCAGGTCGCGATGGCCTCGCGCAACGCGGGCGTGCCCGCGGTGAGCGGATACCCGGGTGCGTCGGACGCGTCCGCCAGAGCCCGACGGACCACCTCGGGCACCGGGTCGACCGGGGTGCCCATGGACAGGTTGATCATCCCGTCCGGGTACGCCGCGGCCAGGGCGGCCGCGGCGTCCAGGGTGTCCCAGGTGAACTCGGGCAGCCGCGACGAGACCGGCGCGGGCCGGTTCAGTGGCCCTCTCCGCGTGGCGGCTGGGCGGCGACGAACGGCGTGTCCTTCTCGATCTTGCCGATCTTCGAGGCGCCGCCCGGAGAGCCGAGGTCCTCGAAGAACTCGTAGTTCGCCGAGGTGTAGTCCTTCCAGTTCTCCGGGACGTCGTCCTCGTAGAAGATCGCCTCGACCGGGCAGACCGGCTCACAGGCACCGCAGTCGACGCACTCGTCAGGGTGGATGTAGAGCATCCGGTTGCCCTCGTAGATGCAGTCGACCGGGCACTCCTCGATGCATGCCTTGTCGAGCACATCCACGCACGGCTCGGCGATGATGTAGGTCACCGGTCTTCTCCTCCGCAAGACGCGTCGCGATCCGCCGCGACGGTAAGAGCCTAGTATCTCGCCGGGGAGGAGGTCGATCGTGCTCCGACAGCAGGATGTGGGACATCGGATCGTGGTCCGTCGGATTGTGGGGATTCGTGAGGGCCGCCCCCTCTTCTCCGACGCACTGGGCGAATTGGTCGAGCTGGATGAGACCCACATCACTCTCGCCACCGACCAGGGTCGGGTCCAGGTCCCCCGGGACGAGGTGCACCGGGCCAAGTGGGTGCCGGCGGCCCGGCGACCGACCGCCGCCGCGGTGATCGCCCTGGAACTCGCCGCCGACGAGGCCTGGCCCGCCCCGGTACGCGGGCGCCTCGGTGACTGGCTGCTGCGCAGCGCCGCCGGCTGGACCGGACGCGCGAACACGGCGCTGCCGATCGGCGACCCCGACCGGCCCCTGCCGGCCGCCGTCGACGCCGTCGAACGTTGGTACGCCGACCAGGGACAGCCCGCGATGGTCAACACCCCGCTACCGCTGGCCACACCCGTGGGAGCGGAGCTGGACGCGCGCGGCTGGGGGGCCCGGCCGCTCACGCTGGTACAGACCGTGGCCCTGGACCGGCTGCGGGCCACGCTGCCGGCCCCCGGGCCCACGGTGGAGTTGACGGCCGCCCCGTCGGCGCAGTGGCTCGCCGTCGCCGCCGGGCGCAAGGGCGGCCTCCCCGACGCCGCGCGTCACGTGCTCACCGCCGTGGACCGACTCCGCTTCGCCCACCTGTACGCCGACGGCGCGCTGGTCGCGGTCGGCCGGGGGACGGTCACCGGGGAGGGCCGCTGGCTGGGGCTGAGCCTGATCGAGGTGGTGCCCGAGTTCCGGGGCCGGGGGCTGGCCCGCCAGGTGGTCCGGGCGCTCGCCGACTGGGGTGCCGACTCCGGCGCCACCGACGTCTTCCTCCAGGTGGAGCAGCGCAACACGCCGGCTGTCACCCTGTACCGGAGCCTCGGCTTCACCACCCACCACACGTACCTGACCCGGGTCGCCCCCGCCTGATCCCGGCCGGTGCGGGGTCGGGTCAGCGGCGGACCGGGCGGCGCGGCTTGGCGCTCTTCACCTCGGCGTACCGCTTGAGCTGCTGGGAGCGGTAGTCGACGCCGAGCGCCGTGGCGATCAGGTAGCCGGTCAGGATGCCGGCTCCGGTGGCCAGCAGGTAGAGCCCGATCTGGGCGAAGAAGGTGCCCGCGCCGCCGGCGAACGGGTTGTTGCCGACCAGCAGTGGGCCGACCAGGACGGTCAGCAGCATCGCCGCGCCCACGGCGGCGGCGAGGTCACCACCCCACCGGGACACCGCGCTGCGCCGTGCCCAGTTGAAGGTGACGGCCGCGAGGATCACCCCGATCACCAGGAACATGACCAGCGAGACCCGGTCGGCGGCGACCGGATCCTCGTCGAAAGCGAACCGGGCCACCAGCCGGGCGACCACGTTGACCGCGAACAGCACGCCCGCCAGCACGCCGATCGGTCGCCACTGGTCCCTCATCGCACGCCTCCCGCCGTACCGCCCGCCCCGGCGGCGGGCTTCCTGGCAGGAATATCTACCACCAGGGTGGGGCCAGCGTCACTTGGCCGTTCGGGTCGGCGGGGCCAGCATCAGCCGGAAACCCGCCACGGCGAACGTCATGGCACCCGCCACGATCATCGCCAGGCCCACCCAGTTGTTCCCGGAGAGCAGCACGTCCCCCTCGTCCGTGCGGCCCGCCGCCACGACCATCATCGCGAACCAGGGCACCGCCGGCAGCACCACCGCCCAACGACGCCCCACGGTGACGTGGGCGAACCAGCCCAGTACGACGTTCGCCACGATCGCCACCAGCACCGACACCCCGATGAGCTGACCGCCCACCCGGACCCCGGCGAGCACCAGTTCCACCACCGCGGTCAGCGCACCCCCGAACACGGCGAGCGCGCCGCCGGCCACCCGCAGCGCCAGGTCGAGCACCCGTACCGCACGTCCGGGCGACGACGGCGGCGCGGCCTGCTCCGGCTCCGGGGTGACCGACATCGACGCGGTGGGCAGGGTCACCGGTGACCGGCCGCCGTGGCGGCGTCCCGCGGCGCGGTCGTGTCCAACCCGGCGAAGAGATCGTCCTCCCAGCCGTACGGGCCGCTGCCGGGTCCCTTCTCGCCGACCGCGAGGAAGAAGTACTCCACGCCCATGAACTCGCTGCCGAAGTTGCCGGCGATCGAGTACAGCCACGAGTTGTCCGGGATCTGCGTGGCGTGGGCCCGCATCGCCGCCTCCTTCGCGGCGTGCTGGTCGGTGGCGTCGATCCGCGCCGCGATGTCCTTGTCGGGGGTGCCGAAGGGCAGCTCGGACAGGTCGGTGACGTCGGCGAACGGGTTGTCCGCGGAGTCGGCGAAGTGGGTCAGGCCGGCTTCCAGCACGCTGATCGGCATCGCCGTCCAGTAGACCTTGGCGGGGGCGAAACCCTCGGCCCGGGCCAGCTCGACGGCACGCATCGCCACCCGGTGCGCCTGGATGTGGTCCGGGTGCCCGTAGAAGCCGTTCTCGTCGTAGGTGACCAGGACCTGCGGACGTACCTCCCGCATGATCTCCACCAGGTACCCGGCGGCGGTGTCCAGGTCGGCCTGCCAGAAGGCGCGGGGGTGCTCGTTCGTGGCCAGGCCCATCATGCCGGAGTCACGGTAGCGACCCGCGCCACCGAGGAAGCGGTGGTCGGTGACGCCGAGCGCCGCGCAGGCGGCGGCCAGTTCCGCGATCCGGTACCCACCGAGCTGGTCGGCCTCGGCGGCGGCGAGCCCGGCCAGCTCCGGCACGTGGATCTCGCCCTCCTCACCGAGGGTGCAGGTCACCAGCGTGACGTGGGCACCGGTCGCGGCGTAGTGCGCCATCGTCGACCCGGTGCCGATCGACTCGTCGTCGGGGTGGGCGTGGACCAGCAGGAGCCGGCGGTCGGGCAGCGTCGTCACGCCGGCCACTCTAACCGTCGCGGCGGCCCGCGTCGGTTCTCCACGCGTACCGCGCGGGCCGGCGGCGGTTCCCGACGCGTACCGGCAGGTCGGCCACATCGCCCCCGGTCCGCCTCTACGATCGGCCGTGTGGACTATCCGGAGCTGGCCGCCCGCACCCGACGGTTCAGCCACGGGGCGCCGCGCGCCGTCACCGTGGCCGACGACGGATCGCGGGTGGTCTTCCTGCGCTCGGGCGGTCCGCAGGATCCGACCGACGCGCTCTGGCTACTCGACGTCACCTCCGGTGCGGAGCGCCTGGTGGCCGAACCCACCGCGCTGCTCGGCGGAGACGGAGCAGCCGGTGACCTGCCGGCCACCGAGCGGGCGTTGCGCGAGCGGCTGCGGCTCAGCGCCGGCGGCATCGGCTCGTACGCGACCGACCCGGCCGCCCGGGTGGCCGTCTTCACCCTCGCCGGTCGGTTGTTCCGGGCCGACCTGGTGCACGGCGACGTGGTCGAGGTGGCCACCGCCGGTCCGGCGATCGACCCGCGCCCGGATCCGACCGGCCAGCGACTGGCGTACGTCACCGACGCCGGGGCCACGACCCGCCGCGGCGAGCTGCGGGTGATCGAGCCGGACGGGTCGGACACCATGCTCGCCGGTGAGGACTCTCGCGTGACCTGGGGGCTGGCCGAGCACATCGCCGCCGAGGAGTTCGACCGGTTCCGGGGCTACTGGTGGGCGCCGGACGGCCGGTCGATCCTGGCCGCCCGGGTCGACGAGTCCCGGTTGACCCGCTGGCACCTGCACGACCCGGCCGACCCGGCGAGCCCCCCGGTGAGCGTCGCGTACCCGGTGGCCGGTGGCCCGAACGCGGAGGTGAGCCTGCACCTGCTCGACCTCGACGGCGGCTGGGTCGACGTGCACTGGGACCGCGAGACCTACCCGTACCTGGTCGCGGTCGACTGGGTCGACGGCGGGCCGTTGATCACGGTGCTGCGCCGGTCCCAGCAGCACGGCCTGGTGCTGGCGGTCGACCCGCGCACCGGCGAGACGCAGGTGCACGCCGAGCTGGCCGACCCGCGCTGGGTGGACCCGATCCCGGGCACCCCCGCGCACCTGCCGGACGGCCGGGTGCTGGTCGGCGGCGAACTGGCCCACGACGGGTACGACGCCCGGTGCCTCTTCGCCGACGGCACCCTGCTCACCCCGCCCTCGCTCTACGTACGCCGGGTGGTCGGCCGGCTCACGGCCGGCAGCGGCCCGGCCGACCTGCTGGTGGAGGCGAGCGACGGCGAGCCGAGCCAGCGGCACCTGTTCCGGGTCCGGACGGTGATCGGGGGCGGGGTGGACGCCCGCCGGCTGACCCAGGACGAGGGCTGGCACACCGCCGTCGTCGGCGGGGACGTGCTGGTGGTCGGGTACGCCTCGCTGGACCATCCGGGGGTCCGCTGGACGGTGCGCCGGGGCGACGAGGAGGTCGCCACGCTGCGCTCGCACGCCGCCACCCCGCCCTGGGCACCCCGACCGGCCCTGGAACGGGTGACCGACCGGCAGTTGCCCGCCGCGGTCGTCTACCCGGGCAACCACGTCGCCGGGCGGCGGCTGCCGGTGCTGCTGGACGTCTACGGCGGCCCGGGGCACCAGGAGGTGGTGGCCGCCCGGGGGGCCTGGCTGGAACGGCAGTGGTGGGCGGACGCGGGCTTCGCGGTGGTCACCGTCGACAACCGGGGTACGCCGGGTGTCTCGCCCTCGTTCGAGAAGGTGATCCACCGACGGGTGGCGGACGTGGTCCTCGCCGACCAGCTCGACGCGCTGACCGCGCTGGCCGAGAAGCACCCCGACCTCGACCTGGGGCGGGTCGCGGTGCGCGGCTGGTCGTTCGGGGGGTGGCTCGCGGCGTTGGCGGTGCTCCGGCACCCGGAGCGGTTCCGCTGCGGGATCGCCGGGGCACCGGTGTCCGACTGGGCGCTCTACGACACCGCGTACAGCGAGCGTTACCTGGGCCTGCCGGACGAGGGGTCGGACGTCTACAGCCACCACAACCTGGTCGAGCTGGCCGCCGAGCCGCCGGCCCGCGCGGACGACGTCCGGCCGCTGCTGCTGGTGCACGGCCTGGCCGACGACAACGTGGTGGCCGCGCACACGCTGCGCCTGTCGGCGGCGCTGCTGGCCACCGGCCGTCCGCACGCGGTGCTGCCGCTGACCGGGGCGACCCACATGGCCGCCGGTGGCACCGCCGAACGGCTGCTCCGGTTGGAGCTGGACTTCCTCCGTACCCACCTGTGAGCAGGGGTCCCCTGCTCGGCGGAAAGCGCGAACCGGGGACCCCTGCTACCACCTCGGCCTCAGCCGAGGGGGTAGGTCACTGCTTGACGTGCACGTTCACGAAGGACGGGTAGCCGAAGATGCTGTCGATGAAGACGCCACCGACCTTGGAGCCGTGCACGTAGAAGCCGTTCTCCACGAACAGCGGCACGGCCGGGGCCAGCTCCTTCATGATCCGCTCGTCCAGCTTGGCCCACTCGGCGCCCTGCTGGGCCACCGGCAGCGCGAGCACCCGGTCGAACTCGGCGTTGATCGCGTCGCTGTTGACGTACGACCGGTTGCTGTTGTTGGTGGCCTTGATGGTGCGGCCGTCGAAGAGCACCGGCAGGATCGCCGCGCCGCTCGGCCAGTCCGCGGCCCACTGGTCGATCCAGATGTCCCAGGGGTTGTCCTTCTTGCCGACCTCGTCGAGCTTGGCGTCGGCCGGGATGACCTTCACCGTGATCTTGAAGCCGGCCTTCTCCAGGTTGCCCTTGAGCTGGGTGGCCAGTTCGGTGGAGTCGTCGCCGATCCCGAGCACCAGCTCCGGGGTCTTGCCGGCGAGCAGTTCCTTGGCCTTGTCCACGTTGCCGTTCGGCCCCGCCGGGTAGGCGTCGTGCTTCTGGTAGCCGATCGTCGACGGCGGCAGCAGGGTGGTCACCGCGCGGGCGGAGGACTCGCCGCCGTACGCCTTGATGAAGCCGTCCCGGTCGATGGCGTAGTTGAGCGCCTGCCGGACCGGGAGGTCGGTGACCCGGCTGGTGTTGATGGTCAGCCGCCAGAGGCTCGGCGTCGGCCCCTGGATGGTGCGCGGCTTCAGCGCGGCGTCTCCGGCGACCCGGGCGACCAGCGCGGCCGGGACGCCGTTGAAGGCCAGCGCCGCCTGGTCGTCACCGTTGTCGGCGATCACCCGGTTGGCGCCCGCCTCCGGGTCCGGCCCGAAGTTCCAGACGATCCGGTCCGGGTACGCGTGCCGCACCGGGTCGGTCTTCGCGTCCCAGTGCTCGTTGCGCTCCATCAGCAGCTCGACGCCGGCGGTGTTCTTGGTGATCTTGTAAGGCCCGGAGGAGAAGGGCTGGTTGTCCAGGTTGACCCCGGTGTCCTTCTCCGGCTTGAGCGGCGCGGTGTACGGCAGCGACGCGGCGAACGGCAGGTCGCAGTGCGCCTTGGCGAACTCGAAGCGCAGGGTCTTCGCGTCCGGGGTGGTCAGGCCGGGCGGCAGCGAGGTCTTGTTCGCCTTGAAGTTCCACTTGGTGTCGTACTGCGGGGTGTCGGCGAGCCACTCCTGGAGGTAGGTCGGGCCGCCGGTCAGGTCGGGGTCGAAGGAGCGGGCGATGCCGTAGGCGATCTCCTTCGAGGTGATCGGGGTGCCGTCCTCGAACTTCACCCCGTCCTTGATCTTGAACTCCCAGACCTTGCAGTCGGAGTTGACGTCCTTGCCCGGCGTCTCGGCCAGGTCGCCGACCAGGGTGACCTTGCCCGAGCCGTCGTCCTTGAACGTCGTCAGGAAACGGCTGTAGAGCGGGGCGTTCATCAGCCCGGCGAACGAGTAGATCCGCTGCGGGTCCATGTGCGAGATCTTGTTCTGCCGGATCACCCGGAAGGTCCCGCCCTTCGCCGCGCCCGGCACCTCGGGGGCCGGTCCCATCGAGTCCTTCGGGTCGGTGGCGATCGACCCGCTCTGCACCCGGTCGGAGTCGACGGTGCCCTCGGTGCCCTTGTTCTCGCTGCACGCCGCCATGGCCGCGAGCAGTGCGAGCGCTCCGCCTGCGGCGGCTGCCCTCTTCAGGCGCATGTCGCGCCCTCCTCCCCTGCCTGTAAGAAATTTACGAGTGGTCTAACAGAACCGATGGATACTTTTCCACGGGTGGAACAGGGTCGATGCTTTATCGCAACCGGACCCGGGGGTCGATGGCCGCGTAGAGCAGGTCGACGACGACGTTCGCCAGCACGATGAAGACCGCCGAGATCAGCACTGTGGCCATGATCGTGGGCAGGTCGCCGGAGCGGACCGCGTCGACGGCGGTCCGGCCGAGCCCCTGGATGCCGAAGGTGGTCTCGGTGATCACCGTGCCGCCGAGCGCGCCGCCGACGTCCAGCCCGGCGATGGTGACCACCGGCGTGATCGCGGCGCGCAGCGCGTGCCGCCCGTACACGGTGCGCTTCGGCAGGCCCTTGGCGCGGGCGGTGCGGACGAAGTCCTCGGAGAGCGTCTCCAGCATCTGCGCCCGGGAGAGCCGGGCGTAGATCGCGGAGAACAGGAAGGCCAACGACACCCAGGCGAGCACCAGCCCGCTGGCCCACTTCACCGGATCGTCGAACATCGACGTGTACCCCGGCACCGGCGTCAGCCGCAGCTGATAGGTGAAGATCAGCAGCAGGACCGCGCCGACGAAGTAGAGCTGCAACGACGCACCGGCCAGCGAGAAGCCGATCGCCGCCTTGTCCAGCCAGGTCCCCCGGCGCAGCGCGGAGACCATGCCCAGGCCGACCCCGACCACCAGCCAGAGGATGGCCGCCGGCAGCACGATGCTCAGCGTCACCGGCAGCACCCGGACCAGGGTGTCGGTGACCGCCTCGTTGTTCACGTACGACCAGCCGAGGCAGGGGGCGTCACACCGGCCGCCCTGGGCGCTGCCCAGGTCCCGCCCGGCGACGATGCCCTTCATGTAGTTCGCGTACTGCTGCACCAGCGGGTCGTTCAGGCCCAGCTCGTCGCGGACCCGTTCGAGCCGCTCGGCGTTGCAGTTCTTCGGGCACATGCCGCTGACCGGGTCCCTGGGCAGGGCGAAGAACATCAGGAAGCTGAGCACGCTCACCGCGAAGAGGGTGAGGACGGCGCTGAGCAGCCGGCGGACCAGGAATCGCGTCATAAGGGGCTCCTCACCGGGACGACTTCGGATCGAGCGCGTCGCGCAGCGAGTCACCGAACAGGTTGAACGCGAGCACCAGCGCGAAGATCGTGATGCCCGGGAAGAAGACGTAGGCCGGGTCGGTCTGGAGGTACGGGATGCTCTGGAAGATCATCCGGCCGAAGTCGGCGGTGGGTTCGAGGATGCCGATGCCGAGGAACGACAGCGCCGCCTCACCGGTGATGTACTGCGGCACGGCGAGCGAGAACGCCACCAGGATCGGCGCCCAGAGGTTCGGCAGGAGCTGCCGGAACATGATGTGCCCCAGTCCCGCGCCACTGGCCCGGGCCGCCTCCACGAACTCCCGTTCGCGCAGCGAGACGACCTGGCCCCGGACCAGCCGGGCGGTGCTGGTCCAGCTGAACGCGGCGAACACCCCGATCAGCACGGCCACCTGGAACCAGGGCGGCACCTCCTCACGCGGGCCGTAGAAGCGCAGCGCCACGGTCGGCACCACGGCCAGCGCGAAGATCAGGAACGGCAGGGCCAGCGCCACGTCGGTGATCCAGCTGATCACCGTGTCGACCATCCCGCCCAGGTAACCGGCGAGGATGCCGGCGACCACGCCGATCGCCGTGGTCACCACGGCGGCGGCGAACGCGATGAACAGCGAGGTGCGCAGCCCGTACACCATCCGGATGAAGATGTCCCGGCCGAGCCGGGGTTCCAGCCCGAACCAGTGGTCGCCGCTGACCCCGCCGACGTAGCCGAGCGGCATGCCGTTGCCGTCCAGCAGCTCCTGGAACTGCTCGTTCGGGCCGACGCCGTACAGCTTCGAGATCAACGGGGCGGCGAGCGCGACCAGCATCAGCACCAGCAGCACCACGCCGGTGACCACCGCCGTACGGTCGCGGCGCAGCCGGACCCAGGCGAGCTGACCCGGCGACCGGCCGACGACCTCGCGTTTCGCGACGCCGCCGCCGTCGGTCGCCGGGGCGATCTCCGCCCGGACCTCACCCTCCACCGGGGACAGGCTCATCGCGACACCTCATTCGGTACGGCCACCACGTCGCCGGTCGACGCCAGCGGCCCGGTCTCGGGGTGGTGGCAGGCGGTGGCCTGCCGGCCGCCCTCCCTCGGGACGAGGGCGGGGGTCTCGGTGGCACACCGGTCGGTGGCCTTCCAGCAGCGGGTACGGAACCGGCAGCCCGACGGCGGGTCCAGCGGCGTGGGCACGTCCCCGACGAGCCGGATCCGCCCCTCCGCCCCCTGGCCGGTCACGTCCGGCACCGCCGACAGCAACGCGCGGGTGTACGGGTGCTGCGGGCGCTGGTAGATGTCGTCCCGGTCGCCGATCTCCACGATCCGGCCGAGGTACATCACCGCGACCCGCTGGCTGAAATGCCGCACCACCGCCAGGTCGTGGGCGATGAACACGAACGCCAGCCCCAGGTCGCGTTGCAGCCGGCGCAGCAGGTTGACCACCTGCGCCTGGATCGAGACGTCCAACGCCGAGACCGGCTCGTCGGCCACGATCAGCTTCGGGTTGAGGGCGAGCGCGCGGGCGATGCCGATGCGCTGCCGCTGGCCGCCGGAGAACTCGTGCGGGTACCGGTTGTAGTGCTCCGGGTTCAACCCGACCAGTTCCAGCAGCTCCCGGACCCGGTTCCGGACCCCGCCGGGCGGGGTGATGCCGTTGACCTCCAGCGGCATCGCCACGATCCGCCCCACCGTGTGCCGGGGGTTCAGGGAGGCGTACGGGTCCTGGAAGATGATCTGGAGGTCCTGCCGGAGTCGGCGCAGGTCCCGGCCCCGCGCCCGGGCGATCTCCTGCCCGGCGAAGGTGACGGTGCCGGCGGTGGGCTCCATCAGGCGTACCAGCATCCGACCGGTGGTGGTCTTGCCGCACCCGGACTCCCCCACCAGGCCCAGGGTCTGCCCCGCCTCGACGTCGAAGTCCACGCCGTCGACCGCCCGCACCAGTCCCGACCGGCGCAGTCCCTCCCGCACCGGGAAGTGCTTGGTCAGCCCCCGGACGCTCAGCAGCGGCTCCACGGAGCCGGTCATCGGGGCGCTCACCGGGCCACCCCCACCCGCTCGGCCTCGTCGGCCCAGATCCGTGCCCGCTCGTCCGCCGGCAGGTGACACGCCACCCGGTGCCCCGTGTCGCCCACCGGCACCAGCTCCGGCACCTGCGTCCGGGAGCGGCCGTCGGTCCGGTCCGCCCACCGGCACCGGGGATGGAAGGCGCAGCCCGACGGCAGGTCGATCAGGCTCGGCGGGTTGCCGGCGATCGGCCGGAGGTCCGCGTCCGCGTCCCCGTGCAACGAGGGCACGCTGCCGAGCAGCCCCCAGGTGTACGGGTGCGCCGGCGACCGCAGCACCTCCGTGACGTCGCCGTACTCCACCGCCCGGCCCCCATACATCACCAGCACCTCGTCCGCCACCTGACTGACCACGCCGAGATCGTGGGTGATCAACACGATCGCCGAGCCGAACTCCTGCTGGAGATCGGTCAACAGGTCCAGGATCTGCGCCTGCACCGTCACGTCCAGGGCCGTGGTCGGCTCGTCGGCGATCAGCAGCTGCGGGTCGTTGACCAGGGCCATCGCGATCATGGCCCGCTGCCGCATACCGCCGGAGAACTCGTGTGGGTACTGCTCGGCCCGCCGCCCCGGCTGCGGAATCCCGACCCGGTCCAGCATCTCCACCGCCCGCGTCCACGCCGCGCGGCGTCCCGCCCCCGGATGGTGCACCCGGTAGGCCTCCGCGATCTGCCGTCCGACCGGATAGAACGGGTGCAGCGCGGAGAGCGGGTCCTGGAAGATCATCGCGACGTCCCGGCCGCGCAGCCGGCGGGCCCGCTCCTCCGGCAGGCCGACCAACTGGTGGTCACCGACCCGGATCTCCCCGGTCACCGTGGCCCGGCGCGGGTCGTGCAGGCCCAGGACGGCCAGGGACGTCACGCTCTTGCCCGACCCGGACTCGCCGACGATCCCCAGGGTCCGGCCGCGCTCCACCGCGAACGACACCCCGTCGACCGCCCGCACCACGCCGTCCTCGGTGGCGAACTGCACCCGCAGATCGGTCACCCGCAGATACGGCCCACTCGCGCTATGCTCCCCCGGCGCGGCACGGTGGTCGTCCGGCTTCTCGGCCGGCATCGACTCGGGTCTCTTCACGACCGACCGCCCCCCTGGCTGACGAAGAGAACTTGCAGCGGTTCCCAGAGGGTGAAAATAAGCTACAAGCGCCGTCCTGTCAGCCGTCGGTCCCGTAACGAGTCGGCATCACCGTGTTCATCACCCCGGCCGGGACCTGCCCGGACGCGGCCGGGAAGCCCTGCTGGTCGCACCCGGGGTGCGACGATGGGGCGGGCGACGACGAGAGGATTCCCGCGCCCGAGGTGGAGGTGACCATGACCGCAGCGCTGTTCGGCCACGACGGACCGTGGACGGAGGAGGAGTACCTCGCCCTCGGGGAGACGCGGCAACGCGTCGAACTCTTCGACGGGAGCCTCCACGTGACCCCAGCCCCCACGCCCCGCCACCAACGCATCGCGCGCAGGCTCGGCAACGTCCTCGAACCGGCCGCCGAGGCGGCCGGGCTGGAGCTGTTGGAAGCGGTGAACGTACGACTCAGACCGGACCGTATTCCGATCCCCGATGTCGTGATCACCGGCCCCATCGACCTCGACCAGGTGAACATCGACGCGGCCGACGTCCGGTTGATCTGCGAGATCGTCTCACCGGGCAACGCGGCCACCGACCGGGTACTCAAGATGCACTACTACGCCGAGGCACGTATCCCCTGGTATCTGCTGGTCGAGCAGGAGACCGGCAGCCTGCACCTCTACCGGGAGAAGAACGGCCACCACGTCGAGGAGTCGACGGCCGCTCCGGGCGGCCTGCTGGAACTGACGGAGCCGGTGCACGTCGCCATCCGGCCGGAGCGGTTGCTGGACTGACAAGTGTCGGGGGGCTCGCCTAGGGTCGGGTCCATGACGGAGTTCGACGCGGCGACCCTCGCGGTGCAGGCCGCGCTCGACGCCGGTGCGCGGTACGTCGACGTCCGGGTGATGCACCGCCGCTACGAGTCGATGTCGGCCCGCAACGGCGAGATCGAGGAGCTGACCCAGGACTCCGACCTCGGGCTCGGGGTCCGCGCCCTGGTCGGATCGAGCTGGGGCTTCTACGCCGTACCCGATCTGGCCGACGCCGCCGCCCGCGACGCCGGCCACCGCGCCGCGCGGATCGCCGCGGCGAGCGCCCGGGTCTCCGGCCCGCCGGTCGAGCTGGTGCCGGCCACGCCCACCACCGCCTCCTGGGCCTCCCCCTGCCAGGTCGACCCGCTCGGCGTACCGCTGAGCAGCAAGGGCGACCTGCTGGTCGCCGCGACCGCGACGATGGCCGAGCACGGGGCCGACCTCGCCGAGGGGCTCTACCAGGTCTGGGACACCGGCAAGTGGTTCGTCTCCAGCGAGGGGCACCGCATCGACCAGCACGTCCGCGAGTGCGGGGCGGGCATCTCGGCCACCTCGATCGGCGACGGCGAGACCCAGCGCCGGTCCTGGCCCAGCTACCGCGGCCAGTACGGCACCACCGGCTGGGAGCTGGTCGACTCACTCGACCTGGTCGGCAACGCCGCCCGGATGGCCGAGGAGTCACGGGCACTGCTCACCGCCCCGCTCTGCCCGGCCGGTGAGACCGACCTGATCCTCGGCGGCGAGCAGCTGGCGTTGCAGATCCACGAGTCGGTCGGGCACGCCATCGAGCTGGACCGGATCCTCGGCTGGGAGGCGGCGTTCGCCGGCACCTCCTGGCTCGACCTGCGGCAGCTCGGCTCGCTGCGCTATGGCTCCGACCTGATGAACATCACCATCGACCCGACCATCCCGGGCGCGCTGGGCAGTTTCGGCTTCGACGACGAGGGCTCCCCGGCGGTCCGCCGGGACGCGGTCCGCGCCGGACGCTGGGTGGGGGTGCTCGCCGGTCGGGACTCGGCCGCCGTCGCCGGCCTGGGCTACGGCGGCAGCGTCCGCGCCGACGGATACGCCCGGCTGCCGATGGTGCGGATGACCAACGTCGGCCTGGAGCCGGGGCCGCACACCCTGGACGAGATCGTCGAGGCGACCGACGACGGCGTGCTGATGGACGTCAACCGCTCCTGGTCCATCGACGACAAGCGGCTCAACTTCCAGTTCGGCTGCGAGATCGGGTGGGAGATCAAGAAGGGGCGGCGCGGCCGGATGCTGCGCAACCCCACCTACACCGGGATCGGGCCGGTCTTCTGGCGCTCCATGGACATGCTCTCCTCCGAGATCGTCCCCTGGGGCACGCCCAACTGCGGCAAGGGCCAGCCGGGCCAGGTCGGGCACACCGGCCATCCGGCCGCCCCGGCCCGCTTCCGCAACGTCCGGGTGGGGGTTTCCGCGTGAGCACGGGTCCCACCGTCGCGAACAAGGGGGTCGCCGCGTGAGCGGGCGCGAGACGGAGATCGCCGGGCAGGTGGTCGAGCTGGTGGGCCGCCTCGCCGGCCCGGCCGCGCAGGCCGAGGTGACGGTGACCCGGACGGACGCGGCGCTGACCCGGTTCGCCAACTCGTTCATCCACCAGAACGTCGCCGAGTCGACGGTGTCGATCCGGCTGCGGCTGCACGCCGACGGGCGGACGGCCACCGGCAGTGGCAGCCTGACCAGCCCGGACGGCGTCCGGGAGCTGGTCGAGCGGACCCTGGTCGCGGCCCGGCTCTGCCCGCCCGACCCGGGCTGGCCGGGGCTGACCCCGCCCGCTCCGACACCGGCCGCCCCGACGCCCGACGAGGCCACCGCGTACGCGGAACCGGACGAGCGGGCCGCCCGGGTCCGCGCCTTCGTCGACGCGGCCGGCGGGCTGGAGACGGCCGGCTACTGCCGCACCTCGCACCAGGTCGTCGCGTTCGCCAACACCGCTGGGCACACCGCGTGGGGGCGGATGGCCGAGGCGGCCATGGACGGCATCGCGCGCGCCGGTGGGGTGGACGGGATGGCCCGGCTCGCCGCAGACCGGCTGGCCGACCTGGACGGCGCGGCCCTCGGCGCGCGGGCGGCGGGGAAGGCGCGCTCCGGCGTCGACCCGGTCGAGCTGCCGCCGGGGCGGTACGAGGTGGTCTTCGAGCCGGCCGCCGTCGCCGACCTGCTGGCGAACCTCGCCATGTACGGCTTCAACGGCAAGGCGTACGCCGAACGGAAGTCCTTCGCCGAGCCGGGTGCGGCCCAGTTCGACCGGGCGGTGTCCCTGGTCGACGATCCGCTCGCCGCCTCCGGGCTGCCCGTCGACACCGAGGGCACCGCCCGGCGCGCGCTGCCCCTGGTGACCGCCGGCACGACCGGCGCGGTGACGCACGACCGGCGTACGGCCGCCGCCACCGGGGCCGCCTCGACCGGGCACGGGTCCCTCGACTCGCCCACCTTCGGCCCGTTCCCGCGCACCGTCCGGCTGCTGGCCGCTGCCGGGGCGGCACCGGCGGCGGGCACGCTGGCCGGGCCGGTGGTCGACCCGGACACCGCCGCCCTGGTGGCCGGCGTCGGGCGGGGGCTGCTGGTCAGCGACCTCTGGTACACCCGGGTGCTCGACCCGAAGGCGCTGACGGTGACCGGGCTGACCCGCAACGGGGTCTGGCTGGTCGAGGACGGCGTGGTCACCCGCGCCGTCCGGGACCTGCGCTTCACCCAGGCGTACCCGCGCGCGCTGGCGCCCGGCGCGGTGCTCGGGGTGGGCCGGGTCGCCCTCCGGCAGCCGGACCGGACCGCGGACACCTGGTGGAGCGCGCCGCCGCTGCGCCTGGCCGAGTGGAACTTCACGGGCGGTGCCTCCGGGTGAGCTGCCCCGGGCGCTGAATCGTTGACCCCCATGGGCCCGGATCGTCCCCGACGTGAGGTTCTTAACATCGGACAGCGATCGGAGCGCCACAGCTTTCCAACCGGGCGCATTCGGGCGACACTCCCTGCGCGAACGGCTCGCGGTGAGCGGCGTAACGTGTGTCACTTAGCTGCGTCGGTACGCCCCGGCGTGGTTGTGGGTGTGCGCAGGGGACGTGGCTGCGGGGGCGGTGCGCCGGCCCGCGTGCCCGGCCGGAACCGATCCGTGCCCGCGAGGGCCCCGTCAGGGAGACAACTGGAATGACTTCAACGGCAACGAGGCCGCGGGGTGCGCGAGCGCGCGCCGCCATCGCGGCGAAGACGTTGCGTACCGACCGCTGGTGGTTGGCGCCGCTGATCACGGTCATCGGCCTCGGCTCGTGGGTCACGTACGCGACGGTCCGGGTCTTCATGCACAAGTGGTACTGGGTCGACGACTACCACTACCTGACCCCGTTCTACTCGCCGTGCGTGACCGAGGCGTGTGTGCCGGAGGCGGCGCACTTCGGCCGCTTCCTGCCCGGCTGGTGGATCATCCCGGACGCCGCGATGACCCTGCCGTTCCTGCTGCTGTTCCGGTTGACCTGCTACTACTACCGCAAGGCGTACTACCGGTCGTTCTGGCTCTCGCCGCCGGCCTGCGCCGTGCCGGACGGGCACAAGACCTACTCCGGCGAGACCCGCTTCCCGCTGCTCGGCCAGAACCTGCACCGGTACGCCTTCTACGCCGCCGCGATCATCTCCCTGATCAACACCTGGGACGCGATCCTCGCCTTCCACTCCCCGGAGGGCTTCGGCTTCGGCCTGGGCAACGTGATCCTGCTGGTCAACGTGATCATGCTCTGGGCGTACACGGTCTCCTGCCACTCCTGCCGGCACATCATGGGCGGCCGGCTGAAGCACTTCTCGAAGCACCCGTTCCGCTACCGCGCCTGGACGGGCATCTCGTGGCTGAACGTCCGCCACATGCAGCTCGCCTGGATCACCCTCGGCACTCTGGCGCTGACCGACTTCTACATCATGGCGCTGGCCGCCGGCTGGTTCAGCGACCTGCGGTTCATCAACTAAAGGGCCCGGACACAGATGACTACGCGAATCGAACGACACCACTACGACGTCGTCGTGATCGGGGCCGGTGGCGCCGGTCTGCGGGCGGCGATCGAGGCCCGACTGGCCGGCAAGAAGACCGCGATCATCTCCAAGTCGCTCTTCGGCAAGGCGCACACGGTCATGGCCGAGGGCGGCGCCGCGGCCGCCATGGGGAACGTGAACAGCCGGGACAACTGGCAGGTGCACTTCCGCGACACCATGCGCGGCGGCAAGTTCCTCAACAACTTCCGGATGGCCGAGCTGCACGCGAAGGAGTCGCCGCAGCGGATCTGGGAGCTGGAGACGTACGGTGCGCTCTTCGACCGCACCAAGGACGGCAAGATCTCGCAGCGCAACTTCGGCGGGCACGAGTACCCCCGGCTGGCGCACGTCGGTGACCGGACCGGCCTGGAGCTGATCCGCACCCTCCAGCAGAAGATCGTCTCCCTCCAGCAGGAGGACAAGAAGGAGTTCGGCAACTACGACGCGCGGATCAAGGTCTTCGCGGAGACCACGATCACCGAGCTGCTGCTGGACGGCGACCGGGTGGCCGGCGCGTTCGGCTACTACCGGGAGTCCGGCGAGTTCGTCCTCTTCGAGGCCCCGGCCGTGGTGCTCGCCACCGGCGGCGTCGGCCGGTCGTACAAGGTCACCTCGAACTCCTGGGAGTACACCGGGGACGGGCACGCGCTGGCGCTGCGCGCCGGGGCGACGCTGATCAACATGGAGTTCCTCCAGTTCCACCCGACCGGCATGGTCTGGCCGCCCTCGGTGAAGGGCATCCTGGTCACCGAGTCGGTCCGGGGTGACGGCGGCGTCCTCAAGAACTCCGAGGGCAAGCGGTTCATGTTCGACTACGTGCCGGACGTGTTCCGCAAGCAGTACGCGGACAACGAGGCCGAGGCGGACCGCTGGTACTCCGACCCGGACAACAACCGGCGTCCGCCGGAGCTGCTCCCCCGCGACGAGGTCGCCCGCGCGATCAACAGCGAGGTCAAGGCCGGTCGCGGTACGCCCGCCGGCGGCGTCTACCTGGACATCGCCTCCCGGCTGCCGGCCGAGGAGATCCGCCGTCGCCTCCCGTCGATGTACCACCAGTTCAAGGAGCTGGCCGACGTCGACATCACCAAGGAGCCGATGGAGGTCGGGCCGACCTGCCACTACGTGATGGGTGGCGTCGAGGTCGAGCCGGACAGCGGGGCCGCGTACGGCACCGTGCAGGGGCTGTTCGCTGCGGGCGAGGTCTCCGGCGGCATGCACGGCTCCAACCGGCTGGGCGGTAACTCCCTGTCGGACCTGTTGGTCTTCGGCAAGCGGGCCGGTGGGCACGCGGCGACCTACGCCGACCAGCTCACCGCCCGTCCCAAGGTGTCGGTGGACGCGGTCGAGGCCGCGGTGGAGACCGCGCTCGCCCCGCTCCAGCGGGACACCGGCGAGAACCCGTACGCCCTCCAGCAGGACCTCCAGGCGGTGATGGGCGACCTGGTCGGCATCATCCGGCGTGAGGGTGAGCTGGCCGACGCGCTGGTCCGCCTCGCCGAGCTGCGCGAGCGGGTGGCGAAGGTCAGCGCGGCCGGCGGCCGTCGCTACAACCCGGGCTGGCACCTGGCCCTGGACCTGCGCAACATGCTGGTCGTCTCGGAGTGCACCGCGAAGGCGGCGCTGGAGCGGCAGGAGTCGCGCGGCGGCCACACCCGGGAGGACTTCCCGGGGATGGACCCGAAGTGGCGTCGGGTGAACCTGGTCTGCTCGCTCGACGGCGACACCGTACGCCTGGAGCACAAGCCGCTGCCGAAGATGCGGGCGGAGCTGATCGGGCTCTTCGATCGGGCGGAGCTGGCCAAGTACCTGACCGACGAGGAGCTGGCCGACTTCGACGCCCTCGTCGCCGACGCCAAGACCGAGGAGGCGGGCAAGTAATGGGCGGCAAGCGCCAATTCCGGATCTGGCGGGGCGACGAGAACGGCGGCGACCTCCAGGACTACACGGTCGAGGTGAACGAGGGCGAGGTCGTCCTCGACGTCATCCACCGCCTCCAGGCCACCGACGCGCCCGACCTGGCCTGCCGGTGGAACTGCAAGGCCGGCAAGTGCGGCTCCTGCTCCATGGAGATCAACGGCAAGCCGCGGCTGGGCTGCATGACGCGGATGTCGACCTTCGAGGAGAACGAGACCGTCACGGTCACCCCGCTGCGGACCTTCCCGGTGATCCGGGACCTGGTCACCGACGTCTCGTTCAACTACGAGAAGGCGCGGGAGACGCCGGCCTTCGCGCCCCCGGAGGACGTGGCCCCGGGCGACTACCGGATGAAGCAGGTCGACGTCGAGCGCTCGCAGGAGTTCCGCAAGTGCATCGAGTGCTTCCTGTGCCAGACGGTCTGCCACGTGATCCGGGACCACGAGGAGAACAAGCAGGCCTTCTCCGGTCCCCGGTACTTCATCCGGGCCGCCGAGCTGGACATGCACCCGCTCGACACCAAGACCGACCGCAAGGAGTACGCGCAGGCCGAGCAGGGCCTGGGCTTCTGCAACATCACCAAGTGCTGCACCGAGGTGTGCCCCGAGCACATCAAGATCACCGACAACGCCATCATCCCGATGAAGGAACGGGTCGTGGATCGCAAGTATGATCCCCTGGTGTGGCTTGGTAGCAAGATCTTCCGTCGGGGTCAGGACGAGACCACCCAGCCCGGTTTCCGGCCGCAGGTCGGCGTGCACCACGGCCTGCACTCGCACGCCGGTGGCTCGCACGACCCGGCAGCCGAGGCGCAGGCGCAGCGCGGTCTCAACTGGAACCGCGAGGTGCCGCATCCGACCGCCCCGGCGGTGGACGAGCGGGGCCGGCTGCCGCTGAGCGAGCTCACCTTCGACCGGGCCGCCGCGCCGTCGCCGTTCGGTGACGACGTGACGTTCCCGATCCCGGCCGAGCACCTGAACTACGCGCACCCGGAGCAGGACGAGAAGAAGCAGCACTGAGCGACACCGCGAACGGAAACGGGGGTCGTGCGGCTTGCGCCGCACGGCCCCCGTTCGCATTCCGACAACGGTCTCCCACGTGACAGCTGGCCGAACCCCGACGCTGTGGGTGGTAGCAGGGGTCCCCTGTTACCGCTTTTTGTGGAGGAAGGGCCCCCTGCAAACACCCGGAGCAGGCGGGCGCGCCGGTCAGAGCCGGGCGAGAAGGGGGCGGAGAGCAGCCACGATGGGGACGTCCGCAGGAAGCCAGTCGACCGTGTCGAGTTCGTCGGCGGAGAGCCACCGCATCTCGGCGTGCTCCAGCGCCCTCGGCTGGTCGCCGCCGACGAGCCGGGCCGCGTACACCTTCAGCACGGAACGGCCGTGCGCCATCCGGACGTCCCGCCCGACCCGGTCGCCGACCTCGACGCGTACGGCGAGTTCCTCGGCGCACTCGCGGACCAGGGCGGCGGTCTCGCTCTCCCCGGGCTCGACCTTGCCGCCCGGGAACTCCCACCGGCCGGCGACCTCCGGCGGGGCGGACCGGGCACAGGCCAGCACCCGCCCGTCGGCGACGATGGCCGCGCCCACGACCACCTTCACGTCCCGGCGTTCGGCCGGCCCGTCACCGCTAATCCGTTCGGTCCGCACGGCTGACCAGGGTGCCAGATCAATCGGCGGTTTGGATACCGTCGCCGACCGCTAGGCCAACAAGAGAGGGAAGTGTGGGCGTGGACACACCCCCGGTGTGACGACAGACTAGGGAACACCAACAGGGACACAGGACGGCGACGATTCGGCCACGAGCCGGCAACGACGCCTGGGAGGTGCGGTGATGCGCGCGCTGTTCCGCAGTCGAACCAAGCGCGACTACCTCAGTGACGCCCTCGCCCTGCTCTCCGGGTGGATCCGAGAGGGGGAGCAGATCCGGCGCACCCTCGTGATCGACGACTGCCAGCACGCCGCGCTGACCGAACGCGTCAAGGTCGTCGCCGACGCCCTGCACCTGCGCCCCGAGATCAGCCGCTCGGCCGACCGTACCCTGATCCGGGTCGGACACGGCGACGACGAGCCGCTCACCGAGGGCGAGGTCCTGCTGGCCGCGCGGATCGAGGACGCGTACCGCGCGGTCACCGGTTCCTGAACGCGCCCGGCGGCCCCGCACCATCCGCTGACCCCCGGCGGCTCCGCGAGGGCCAGCGGCCATACTCGTCCGATGAGCGTGGACGTGGTGGTACCCCTACTGCTCGTGCTGATGTTGGCCCAGGTGCTGCTGGCGACCGCCCGGGGCAAGTTCTCGATCGTCCACGACACGTCCCGCCCGTACTTCTGGCTGTTGGTCGTGTCGTGGCTGATCCTGGCCGGCGACGCTGCCCTCGGCGAGAACCGCCCGACGTTCGAACGCGCCTGGAAGGGAGCGCTCGCGGTCCTGCTGGCCGCGAGCTTCGGCCTCGACCTGTGGCGCCGCCGTCGTCTCGCCCGGACGGCCCCACCCCCGCCGGCCGACGACTGAGCGCCGGGGCGCGCACTGGCACGCCCCGCCTACCGTGGCATTCATGGCGAACGCGACGTACGACCGGAAAGAGCAGTACAACCAGATCGCAAGCGGCCTGCTCCAGGGCGAGCAGATCATCGCCGTCTACGACGCCATCGGCACCGGCACCGGCTTCATCGGCCTCACCGACCGGCGCGTGATCATCCAGGACCGCTCCTTCGTCGGGAAGCGGTTCGCGATCACCAGCATCCCGTACTCGAAGATCACCAGCGTGAGCGTGGTCAGCAACAAGTCCTGGGGCGGGCAGTTCTTCTCCACCGGGGCGATCGCGATCCACGTCGGCACGCACACGTACGAGGTCGAGTTCCGCGGCTCGGACAAGGCCCACCACGTCCACAACGTGGTCCTGCACTACATCTCCTGACCCGCCGCTTCTCGGCAAGATCAGGTTTCGCCGGCCGCTGGAATACTGGTTGGCATGGGGCGACGGCTGGCGAGGACGATCGGGACGTGGCGCGCGACGGCCGGGGCCGTCCCCCGGTGGCTACGGATCGCCGTCGGCCTGGGGGTCGTCGGCGCGGTGCTGCTGACCGCCGGCACGGTGGCCAGCGTGAACTGGATCCGGCAGGGCGCGGAGGGGCGTCTCTTCACCACGGCCAGCGTGCCGGAGGCGCCGGTGGCCCTGGTGCTCGGCACCAAGGTCCAGCCGGACGGCACGCCGTCGCCGTTCCTCGCCGCCCGCCTGGAGATCGCCCGGCAGCTCTTCGCCACCGGCAAGGTCGGCGCGATCCTGGTCTCCGGCGACAACGTCCATCCCGAGTACGACGAGCCGACCGCGATGCGACGCTGGCTGGTCGAGCGCGGCGTGCCGGCGAACAAGATCGTGCGCGACCACGCCGGCCTGGACACGTACGACTCGTGCGCCCGGGCCAAACGGATCTTCGGCGTGGACCGGGCGACCGTGGTGACCCAGTCCTTCCACCTGCCGCGCGCGGTGACGGTGTGCCGGCGCCTCGGCGTCGACGCCAACGGGGTCGGTGACGAGACCGCTCGCGCGTACGAGCGGACCTGGCGGATCAGCTCCAGCCGCGAGCACGGTGCCGCCGTCAAGGCCGTACTGGACGTCCTCTCCGGCCGCGACCCGGCCCACCTCGGCCGCCGCGAGACCAGCGTCGACGACGCCCTGCTCGCCGGCTGACGCCGGCTACCGGCTCGGCGGGACGGCCCGGCTCGCCGGCTGGTTCGCCGCCGGACCGAAACGGCCGGCTCACCGGCTGGCCGCCGCCGGGCGACCAATAGGTAGGGACGTCCTTTGGAGCTGCCCGCACAGACGGGGCACCGCCACCGACCACCGCCCGGCCGCCGGCTACGGGCTACCGGAGCAACCGGCGGGTGCACGGGCCGTCGTGTCCGGCCCGGAGCGGGCAGCGCTGCCCGCCGGGCAGCCGGGTGTCGCAGAAGACTCGGTGGTGTACGCCCTGCTCGTCCTCGTACGACACGGTGGCCTCGCCCGGGTCGGTGTACGGCAGGTTGCTCGCCCACCGGGCCACCACCCGGGCCAGGCGCACCGCACCGGTCAGGTCCCCGGCCAGCACCGGCAGGTGGATCACGAACCGCTCCCGGCCGCGCGTCACCGGTACGCCCGCTCGTTGACCCGGGGTGCGTACTCGGACTGCCAGCGCCGCAGCGCATCCTTGATCCGGCTGGTCTCCTCCCGGCTCTGGTTCAGCTCGTCGTACAGTTCGGCCAGGTCGTCGGCGACCCGGTCGAGGAACTCCCGCACGTCCGCCGGGTCAAGCCCACGCCGGAACGGGCCGACGCTGCGGAACCGTCGCCGCCGCACCTGCCAGGACCGCAGCGGCGCGTACGCCCGGGACCGGTAGACACCCGGCTCCGCCGGACGCATCGCCCCCGGGTCACCACCGCCCGGCCGGTGACTGCCGCCGCCGGTCCGCTGGTGGCTACCGCCGCCGGTCGGCCGCCGGTTGCCGCCGGCCCACCGGGAGAAGAACCGCATGCCCGCTCCGCCTCTCTGTCGCTCTCCGTCACCAGACCTGGAAGGGGCGGCCCACCCGCCCGCCGCGCACGGGCGGGCCACCCCGCCCTGCCGCCGCAGCTCCCATCAGCAGTACGACACCAGGGCTGACCGCTCGACGCCAGGCAGGCGGTGATAGTTGCCTTTGCCGTTGAGCCCGTGCGCCGACACCTCCGAGGGTAAACTTGTTGCCACATGGCCGCAAGTATGTAGATGCCCATAAGGCCACACCCGGTGTGGGGCACGAGGCGATAAGGCTGTGTGCCATGACCATCAATCCCCGCTCGC
The DNA here is from genome assembly GCF_014680085.1 of Micromonospora sagamiensis. Lineage (NCBI taxonomy): Bacteria > Bacillati > Actinomycetota > Actinomycetes > Micromonosporales > Micromonosporaceae > Micromonospora > Micromonospora sagamiensis. The sequence continues at coordinate 1,924,283 of NZ_AP023438.1, forward strand.
ACACGCCGGTCTATGTGCAGCTCGCTGAGCTGGTGCGAGCGCGGATCGAGTCCGGTGATCTGCCGGTCGGGTCACCCCTACCGAGCGAAGCCCGACTGGGCCAGGAATACGGCATCGGCCGGGACGCCGTCCGCATGGCCATCGCCCTGCTGCGCTCCGAGGGAGTGGTGAGCACCAGCAAGGGTCACGGCTCGTGGGTCCGCGAGCAGCATGAACGCGCCAAGGTCGAGCTAACCTCGGGCAGCTCGGCGATCGTCCGGATGCCGTCCAGCCGGGAGCGGCGCGAGATGGACCTGGATGAGGGCGTACCCGTGATCGAGATCCGGAACCCGAAGGGCGAAGTCACGGTCCTACCCGGCGACCAGACCGAGCTGATCCGCCCCTGACTGCCCCTGCCCATAGCCCACGACAAGGGGAGCAAGCCGGTCGAGGAACAGCCGGCGCTTATTTATGGCTCTGCGCAGGCAGTCGCTAGGCATGGCCAAACAGGGAAGCCCGTGCGCCGAGAACAGTCCCAGTAGCCAGGTCATGAACCCTCGCATCTCGAATCATCCCCGCATGCGCGGGGAACAGTCGGCGAGAGACGGCGCGTCAACGTCGATCCGGGGATCACCCCCGCGTGCGCGGGGAGCAGACCTTCGAGCCCCTACAGCTAGCCAAGGCGCCGTAGCTCATTGTTTGTCGGTCCGTCGGGTGGACGTCGGCGATCATGATGCCTGGAGTTGTTTTGATCCGAAAACCACGGGTGGACCCCGCCCACGCCGCAGCCCCCACCGCCGCCAAACCCGAATTGATCGTCCACCCCGACGGAACATGGGAGATCCGCTCCGAGAGCGTCGACTACCCGGTCTCGTACTGCTCCGGAACCTCCCATGGTCCGAAGCTGCTCACCAGCACGACGCTGGAGTTCGGCGGCCAGCAGACCTGCGACAACAGCGACGACTGGCCACACCGCATCAAGATCCGGCTTGAGTCCACCTGCCCCGACTTCTGGTGCATCATCTTCCAGCCAGAGGGCGCCCTGGACACCAACTGGGTCACGGGACGCGTCGCCACCAAGACCGGCGGCCTCGGGTGCGACAACAGCGACCGCCGCAAGTACCGGCTGGTCATCGAGGTCTACGCCCGAGGCGTCTACCTCGATACCGTCGTCGGCACCAACGAACCCGTCCTGTCCTGCTCGTTGTAACCGCGCGGGACTCGGCGACCAACTAGGGTCGACAGCCATGACGGTCGCTGAGCCCCGACTCCTCCGACCACCGGCGATCCTCGCGCGTGGCGGCGGGGTGGCCCTCCTGCACAACGGCATCATCGATGGCCCACATGGCCTGATGATGGTGATCGACATCCTCGAAGAGCCGGGGTCCGGAGCCCTCCGGACCCCCACCTGGAAAGGGCCGGGTCTCCCTTCTCCCCTGACCGTGACCGCTACAGGTCCGGCTGGAGATGTGGTCACCCCCAAGGTCATCACCAGCGACGGCGGCCCCGGCTACCACCGCTTCGTCATCACCTTCGGCCGGTACGGCAAGCCGCCGCGGGTCTCCCCCCGGGGCACCCGGATCACCGTCAGCCTCGATCCGCCCGGTTTGACCGAGACTGTCGACCTCACCGGGCGGTAAGGCTGGACGGGAGAAGCGCCCGCAGGGCGAACCTGTGGGGCACTCTGCGGCTCCTCGATCAGCAACTGTGTTCGGCGCGGTGCCAGGCCACTACTTCCCGGATGCCCGCCACGGTGGTTCGCCGGTCCATCCAGATCGTCCCGCCTTCGATTTCTTCTCAGGGGCAGGCTTCGTCGTTGCACTGGCTCCCCTCGTCCAGCACGTACACGGGCCACCCCGTCGCCCGCGCAACTCCACCCGCCCGTCCGGATGGACGGTGGCCAGCGGGGTCCGCTGCTCGCCGGTACGCAGCAGCGGACCGCCGCCGGGCGGGAGCAGTTCCAGGATCGGGCCGGCGGCCGGCGGGTTCGAGGCAGCGAGGGCTCTGGAGAGGAACGGCTGCTCTACCGTCACGTGTTCCACCGTCGCGACCAGAGCGGTTCGCTGGACGGTGCTGCTGGTGACCGGTCCCACGGCGGCTAACATCTCGTCCCAGCTATGGTTCCCGGCATCCAGGCCGATGCGCAGCCAGTACCCGCCAACCATCAGCTGCCAGGTGTCCCCGTGCCGCTCGGCGACCTCGTTGACGTCATCCAGGCAGGGCCAACCGGAGTTGCTCTTGGTCCGGAACTACGAACGGCCCCACGGGATCACCCCCGCGTGCGCGGGGAGCAGTGCGCCGGGACTCGGCGTGGTTCCTGTCGGATTGGATCACCCCCGCGTGCGCGGGGAGCAGGCGAGCTACTTCCGCCTGCCACTTCCGTTCCGCGGATCACCCCCGAGTGCGCGGGGAGCAGGAGGCCTCTGCCGCAAGCGCTCCGGCGTCTCGGGGATCACCCCCGCGTGCGCAGGGAGCAGTCAGCGCCGGGGACGAGCCGGCCACGGTGGTGGGGATCACCCCCGCGTGCGCAGGGAGCAGTCAGCGCCGGGGACGAGCCGGCCACGGTGGTGGGGATCACCCCCGCGTGCGCGGGGAGCAGAGGCTCTCGCCGAGTCTCAGGAGGGTGCGGCGCGGATCACCCCCGCGTGCGCGGGGAGCAGTCCCTGGTGGTGTGCGACCACGATGACGACCCGGGATCACCCCCGCGTGCGCGGGGAGCAGGGGAACTCGCCACGCTGGATGCCGCCCCGCAGCGGATCACCCCCGCGTGCGCGGGGAGCAGGCGGCCAGCAGGGGATTCGACTCCAACTCCCGCGGATCACCCCCGCGTGCGCGGGGAGCAGGTCTCCGCGACCTGGAGCATCGGCCCGTACCACGGATCACCCCCGCGTGCGCGGGGAGCAGACGTTCGATTCCCTGTCTGACAACGGCGCGGAGGGATCACCCCCGCGTGCGCGGGGAGCAGCAGGAATCCCGGTGCCCGCCGGCGTCCGACCGCGGATCACCCCCGCGTGCGCGGGGAGCAGACCGTCCCGCCCAGGTCACCACCGTGCACAAGGGGATCACCCCCGCGTGCGCGGGGAGCAGGCTTCCTGACCTGCGGCTCCGAAGATCAACTCTCGGTTTTTTGTTCACTTTGATTCGGAGCCGCTGGTACGCCAGAGTCCGGTGACCTCCGGCCGAACCGGCGGCGTTTCGACGCCTTGCTCCAGCCTCTCGGCAGGGCTGGGTTGAACGTCTTCCGTTCGGTGGGGCGGCGGATCAGCGTGACACCGTCGAGGTCCACCGGCTTCCAGTGGTGGTCGTGCACGCTGAAGGAAAGCCGCTGCTCGCCGGGGGCCTGGTAGACGAGCAGGGCCCGACCGGGCCCGGCCATCTCGATCACCTTGCCCCAGAGCCGCTGCCGGATCCGGCTGTTGACGTGTCCCACGTAGACCCCTGCGGAAATCTCCAACAGCCACTGCGTCAGATGCCCTCGAAGCCCCTCGGGGCAGGCGGTGAGGATGATGACGGTCATCAGAAGTCCAGCTCGCTGCCGTAGTTGCGCCCGCCGACGAGTTCCGGCCCGTCTGCGTCCCAGAGCCGGACGGTGTCGTCACCAGTTTCCTCGTCGGCCCACTCGTCGTCGATCGGTCCCGAGCAGGCGGGCCGCAGCAGCAGGTTCCGGATGTCCCGGACGCAGCGGTCCAGCAGCGCGCCGCCGTTCACCCTGTCCCGGACGGCGCGACGGGTGTCCGTGCCGATGTCGGTCGACTCGCTGGCAGCGATGTCGAAGGCGACCGGGATGGTGATCTCGGCCTTGTAGAGGTCCGCGATGTCGTACACGAAAGACCGCTCGTGCCCGGTGTGGACGAACCCGAGCGCCGGTGAGGCACCGATGGCGACGATGACGGCGTGCACGATGCCGTACAGGCAGGCGTGCGCTGCGGACAGGGCCTGGTTCACCGGGTCGCCGCTGGTGAAGTCGTCCGGGTTGTAGTCCCGGTTGGTCCAGACGATGCCGGTCCGCCGGGCGTGTTCCCGGTAGCAGCGTCGTACCCGTGCTCCTTCCTTGCCGCGTAGCTGCTGCATGGTGAGGTTGTGGGTGTCCTCGTCGGGGAACCGCATCCGGTACATCGCGCGGGCCACGTCGAGGCGCCGGTCGCGGTGCGACACGGCGGCGGCCTGGGCGACGATCAGCCGACTCGACCGGGCCAGTGACCGCCCGTGCGCGTAGTAGCGGACGCCCTGTTCACCGACCCACACCGCCGTAGCGCCGTTGTCGGCGAGCAGCATCATCGCCTGCTGGGTGACGCTGGTGCCGGGGCCGAGCATGAGGACGCCGAGGGTGGCCGCCGGGATGTGGAGCACACCCTTGTCGTCCGTCGCGGTGATCGCGTTGCTGTCCCGGTGGATGACGCAGCGTTCGAGGTAGACGAAGCTGAGCCGGTCCTGTGCGCGGTTGAGTTCCGCCAGTTCCGCAGGGGGAACACCGGGGATCTTCATGGCTCGGCCTGCGCGGGGGCGAGGGTCAGCAGCCCGCAGCCGTACGCCTTGGCGTGCCCGATGCCGCTGGTCATGGCCCGCCGCAGGGCGTCCGCGTCGGTGACCTGGAGGATGCCGTCGTACGTCGCCGTCGTCAGCGTGACGGTGCCCGTACCGCGTTTGAAGGTCTGCGTCTGGCGGCGGTGCAGCCGCAGGTTGGGGCGTCCGTCCTGCTGGCTGGCGATGGCGAAGCCGTACCGCTCGGCGCGGCTGGTGAGCCACTCGACCTGCTCGTGTTCCCGCAGGTGGCCGAAGCGCTGCGTGTCCTTGGCGTCGGCGGTCTTGCGTCCGCTGTGGGTGGGGTTGGCGGTCAGCCGGAACGCCCATCGCTCTCCGGACCGTAGCGAGCCGAGCAACCCGTCGTAGCCCCGGGTCACCCAGGGCTCGGCGGCGCTGGTCGGCCAGCCGACCTGTTCGACGAGGTGGGTGAGATCGGGTCGGCCGGGGCTGACGACGAAGAGGTGGACGGTCGCGGTTCCGACGGTGTCGAGGCGCCACAGCGTACGGGTGTCGCCGCGCGCGTGGTCCTCCGCGACGGGAAAGGCCGCGCGGACCGCCGCGTGCATGGCCTGCGGCGAGGAGAGCAGCTTCCGCGCGTTCCGACGGGCCGGGTTGATCTGGAACCGGGTGAGGTACATGCTCAGCCTCCCAGCAGGCTCAGCGGGTCGTGGTCGGCGACAGCGGCCCGCTCCGCGAGGTCGTTGGTGACGTCGACGTGCCGCCGCAGCACGGACCGCCAGGTGTGTTGCCGATGCGCCGGGTCGAAGCTGATCGGCTCGTCGGGCAGGGTTTCGGTGACCGGCTCACCCGGTCGGGCGTCCCGGATGATCTCCAGCCGGACGGTGCGGGCCGCCTTGCGGCGGTGCCACTCGGCGGCCAGCCACGGCCACCCGGTCAGCACGTCGTCCAGGGTCCCGTCGTGCACGCCGAGGTTGACCGGCCCGGCCGGCGGGCACGACCGCCGCCCGAGGTAGAGGGGAAAGTGTGGCCGGTCCAGCGCCTCCGCCAGCCCGTGCAGCAGTTCCGGTTCACCGCTGACGGCGGCGAGGAAAGCCGCGTCGGACAGGTAGAAGCGGTAGGTCAGCGGTGCGCTGTGGCGGCCGTCGAGACTTCGGGCGGTCTGGAAATCCCGCAGGATCTGCCCCGGCTGGTCCAGCCGTACCCCGAATTCCAGCCCGAGCAGGTCGGTGAACGGCTCGGTGCGGCGCATGCCCCGGGCGGCGGCGAGCAGGCCGATGATGCCGCTCTTGGTGGGTGCGATCTCGGTGCCTCGGCGGGCGAAGCGGCTGGACGAACCCCACGACTGGAGTGGACCGGCCAGCCGGAGCACCAGCACGCTCATGCTGGCGCTCCGAGTGCCGTGGTGACCTGCTCCCCCACCGCGGTGACCAGTTCGCTGAAGCTGACCGCCTTGCCGAGGTCGGCCAGCGCGGCGGTCTTCTCCCCGACGTGGGTGACCCAGCTGGCGACCGGCCGGTCCCCGTAGGCGTTCTCGACCGCCACGGTGTGCGCGGCCAGGGCGGTCGCGGCCTGTTCGATCCGTCCGGCGGCGTCGGTCTCGCGGACCGGCGTCTCGAAGGCTCCGACCAGGTTGATCGGCTGGGTGTCGCGCAGGCGCACCAGCACGGCGTCGGGCAGCGTCCGGTGGGCGAACGTGTTCTGCTTGCCGGTCGGCATGCTGCGCGCGAACGCGGTCAGGAAGGCTTCGACGGCGGCCCGGGTCGCAGCGGCGTCGCCGAGCGTCCGGTGCAGCGCGTTGACGTCGACGGTGGCGTACCGGTACAGCGTGGACGAGTTGAACTCGACCGTACCGATCATGCCGGCCCCGGTTTCGGCGGCGTCGGCCTTGCGGTCGTCGACGGCGGTGAAGTAGTCGAACTCGTTGTCGACGGCGTGGACGCTGATGGCGTGGGACACCTGGCAGGCGGCATCGACGTTGATGTCCGACATGTCGGCCACCATCCGCCCGAACATCGCGATGTCGACGGAGTGCTCCGAGTTGACCAGTTCCTTGAACCGGGCCTTGTTCAGGGGGGTGCCGCTGCGGGAGGCGTCCAGGGCGGCGGTGGCCAGGTTGTCCAACTGCCGGTGGCTCAGGAACAACAGGTAGTCGGACTCGACGTCCTTCGCGTCCGCCTTCTTCTTGCTGGGCTTGGCGAGACCGCCGGCCACGAAGACGTCGGCGGCCAGGGTGGACGCGTCCTCCTCGGTGAGGCCCGGGTCGAGGTCCCTGATCCGCGCCGCGAGCGACTCGCCCACCCGCTTGGTCCGCTCACCGAGCTGGGAGCGGTCGAGCAGGTCGGCGAAGGCCAGCCGGATCGCCCGCTTCCACGCCTGGCTGGAGACCCGCCCCCGGCGTACGCCGCCGTAGACGGCGGTCTTCGGCGAGCCGGTGTCGTCGCGGTTGAGGTTGCTCGGCGGCACGGTGTGGAGCGCGTAGACGTCGATGATGGCGCGGCTCATGGTCAGTTCTCCTCGGGCGAGTCGGTGTCGGGGGTGTCGACGTCGGTGCGGGGTCGGCTACGGAAGAACTCGCGGCCCCAGATGGCCTGGATCCTGGGACGGTCGGCAGGTCGCCGGAGCGTCTTCAGGTCGTCGGCGAGCAGGCCGTAGTCGAGGGGGATCTGGTGCTCACGCAGCATCGTGATCAGGCTGCGCAGGTGGTAGGTGCTCTCGTGGTAGGTGCTGCCGGTGCCGAGCGCGGCGAAGCGGCGGCGTACGCCCGCCGGGTTGCGGGAGACGTGGACGAGCTGGGCCAGGGCCTGACCGAGGCCACGCCCGTCGACGTGCATCCGCTCCCGGCGGGACTGCTGATGCAGCGCGTACAGGGTCACCGCGTCGTGGAGGGCGTACTCGGCGTCGGTGGGCTCGGCGGCGGAGGACACCCACTCGTCCGGCACGTACAGGTAGTCCTCCAGGGTGTAGTCGAAGCCCGGCGTCCGGCCGATGCCCCGCCGCAACCGGGCCAGGGCGCTGACCGCCTCGGGCACCGGAACAGTGCGCAACACCCTCGCCTGTAGGCCGCCCACGGTCCGGGCGACGTGTTCCCCGAGATCTCCGCGACGCCGTCCCCACTGCTTTCGGGTCGGGGCGTCCGGATCGGCGGTCTCCACCACGGTCATGCTGCTTCCTCCTGCCTCTGGTGCGACGATTCGGTTGCCATCGGCAGCGCCCTGGCCAGTCCGGTGCGGAACCACGCCTCGGCCTGCGAACTGGAGTAGTGCACCTCCCGGCCGTGCTGGTCGGTGAGCGTGCGGCCGGTCCAGGCGTTCGGGCCGGCGCCCTCGACGAGTTCGAAACCGAGCCGCTCGACGGCCCGGCGTAGCCGGCGTTGCCAGGCCGCGCGCTCGGCCGCCGGGTCGCTGTCCGGTCCGAGCCGCGCCAGCCAGTCGCGGAACGCGCGGTCCAGCAGGCCGTACGCCTGCTCGGCCGCCCGGTCGGCCGCGCCGCTGTCGGTGTCCCGGCTGCCGGCGGCGCGGGCCAGGTTGGTGGCGAGCCGGCGGAGCACCGTCACCGCGGCCTCGGCGTCGGCGGCGGCGTCGACCGCCGTGGTACGCAGCGCGGAGTCCTCGACCAGCAGCAGCACGTTCAGGGTGAGCGCGTCGGTGAACACCTCGTCGACGACCGCCTGCTGGGTGCCGTAGGTGACGCTCGTGGCCCGGGTCCGGGCCCGGAAGTCCGCCCCGACGACACCGGTGACGGTCAGCCGGGCCAGCCACTGCACCACCATCGGCGGCAGCCGCTGCGGCGGCTCGGCGTTGGGCGGTGGCGGCGCGGGCAGCAGGGTTTGCAGGCCGCGCCAGAGCGCCCGGCTGTGGTCGTGTGGCCGGGGCAGGTAGATCGGGGTCCGCTTCTGTTCGCGCTCGCGTGGCCCGCTGCGGCCCCAGACGCTCATCGGTTCCCGCAGGTGCCTGTCCTGCCAGTCCAACCGGTCACCGTTGGAGATCATCGCACCGGTGACGCGGCCCGCCTCGACGAAGAGCCGGATCCGACGGGACTGCCAGGTGTAGAGGCTGAGCACGCCGTACGGGCCCCGGGTGGAGGTGGCCTCCTCGCCGGCGGTCTGCGGATCGCGCTCCCACACCGGCAGGTCACGCTCGTCGGCCACCTGCCACCCGGGCGCGACGGGCACCAGGTTGAGCAGCAGGGTTTCCCGCAGGGTCTGGCCTTCGAGGTGGACGCCGCCCAGCGATCCGAGCGAGCCGGGGCCCATCGGGTAGCCCTTGCCGTTCCTGGCCTGCGGATCGCCGACCGCGCCGGTCTTGATGCCGGACGGGTCGTACGCCTGGCAGTGCACCAGCCAGCGGGCCGCCTCGGCCAGCGTGATCGAGTCCATTCCCGGCCCGGCACGGGTGGTCAGGAAGGGCATGCCGTTCGGCACGTCGGCGATGAGGCGTTCCAGGCCGTACGTGTTGTCCTTCGCCGCGCGCAGGTCGGCGACCTGGTAGAACGGGTGCTCCGGGTGGAGCAGGTCGAACCGGTCGCGGAACTCGTCGAGATAGTCGGCGATCTCGGTGGTCGGCAGCTCCCGGTCCTGCCAGAGCGCACGCCAGGCGGCCACGCCCGGTGGACCGCCGGTGGTGCGGTGCAGGATCGCCAGGGCGAGCCGGAGGATCGCGAAGGACTGCGTGGGCAGCTCGCAGGCGATCATCCGCAGCTCGGCGGCCTGCGCGAAGAGGCCGGTCAGCGACACGTCGCGGCGCTGGCCCGCCGCGTCCAGCACCGGAATCCACTCCTCGTCCACCAGCGAGAACACAGATCCGTGATCGAGGTTTGTCAACTCAGCTCCCACATCAGTCTGCTCGGACAACATGGAGGCCCGCGTGGAGGTCGTAGTGCAGATCGAAGGGGCCCACGCGGGCATGGCCTTCACCGTCGATTTCCAGGACGAGTTCACCGGCGAGCCAGGGACTGTCCTGCCAGGCACTGAGGTCGTACCGACTCTCCAGCTCGGCGAGCACGTCGTCGATGACCTCGGTGGAGGTCATCGCGCGGGGCAGGGGCAGGGTGCACCGGGCGACGGAACGGGCCAGGCGCCAACGCGGGGTCGAGCCGAGGGGCACCACCTCTCCACCCCCAGCGACCCATGGGGGGACGACCAGGCCGGCTGGGGTGCGTACCAGTAACAGCACCTCCAGTGACTCGCTGTCGGTGTCGCGGACGTGACCTCGTGCCGTGCGTTCGTCCGCGTCGCCGACGCCACCGGAGAGCCAGCCGATCAGGGGCACCCCGGGCTCCCCGACGGCGGCCAGGCGGAACCCGTCGGCCTTGAGCTCCTTGGCCTCGAACGCGTCCCGCTGTTTCGCCTCCGCCTCGGTCATCGCGGGCTGCCAGGACGACGGGCCCACGGGCGCGTCGCCGTAGGCGGCCTGGGTGATCGGGGCGATGTCCGACGGAACCCGCAGCGGTGCCCCGTCCAGGTACGGCAGCAGCACCGCCGCACTGCGCAGCAGGGTGGCCGGCTGGTAGACACGGCGGGAGCCGCTGACCGGTTGCGGCGGTTCGGTCGTCCAGTCCGCGCCGGTGATCCAGCACGTCGGTGTCTCCAGCCGGGCAGGGCGGTCGCCGCGCGGGTGCCGGTGGAGCCGGCCGATGCGTTGCAGCACGAGGTCGACCGGGGCGAGGTCGGTGACGAGCAGGTCGAAGTCGATGTCGAGGGACTGCTCGGCGACCTGGCTGGCCACCACCACGTGCCTCGCCGGGCGGTCACCGACGCCAGGTGGGCCGAACGTGTCGCGCAGCCAACGGTCCTTGGCCGCGCGGTCGAGGGCCATGAACCGGGAGTGCGCCACCGACACGGGGGTGTCCGGTCCGAGGGCCGTACGCAACGCGGCGGCGGTCTCCTGGACGCGGGCCACGGTGTTGCGGACCACGAGCGCGCACCCCCCGCCGGCCAGCCGGTCGCTGAGCAGCTCGACCAGGGCCGGCAGGTCGTCGGCCAGGGTTCGCACCGTGACCTCGTTGCCCCGCCCGGAGTCGGCGCAGGTGGTGGCGGTGGCGCCCCGGTCGGCGGTGGAGACCGTGACCAGGGGGTAGCGCAGGTCGGTGCGGAGCGGCGCGTACGGGTCGACGCGCGGCTTACCCCGGTCGCGCCAGGTGGGCTTGGGCAGCGGTCCGAGCCGGCCCGCGTCGTACGCCCGCATCAGCGCGGCCCGCCGGTGTGCCGGCAGGGTCGCCGACAGGACGACAACCGGGACGCCGTACGCGCCGAGCCACTCCAACGCCCGGTCGAGGAACCGCCCCATGTAGACGTCGTAGGCGTGTGCCTCGTCGATGACGACGATCTTGCCGGCCAGGCCGAGGTGACGCAGCACGAGGTGCTTGCCGCGCAACGCCGCGAAGAGCAGTTGGTCGATGGTCCCCACGACGAAACTGGACAGCAGGCTCCGCTTGGGTCCGGCGAGCCAGACGTGCACGCCGATGTCGGCACCCCCGGCGTCCACGGCGATGCCGCTCGGCAGGGACGTCGTTCGCAGCCGGTCGTAGTCGGGGTCGAGCGCCGCCTTGCCGTGGGCCAGCCGCACGTCCCGGTCGCCCCGGCCGACCTGGGCGTCGGGCAACCGACGCAACCAGGCCAGCATCCGCCCGAACATGGCGTCGCTGGTAGCCCGGGTGGGCAGTGCCAGGTAGCAGCCGGACGCGCCGGTGCGGCGGGCCAGGATCTCCACCGCGGCGAGGGCCGCCTCGGTCTTCCCCTCACCCATCGCCGCCTCGACGATCATCATGCCGGGCACGGGCATGGTTTCGGCCAGCTCGGTGACGGTGCGCTGCACCGGGCGGGGCACCGCGCCGACGGGAAGCGCGAACCGCGCCCCGAACAGCTCGTCCACGCTCGGTGGCGGCGCGGCGGGCTGCCACGGGACGGGCAGGTCCAGCAGTTCCCAGCCGGACCGCAGTCTCTCCCCGTCCGTGCCGCCGAGGACGTACGGGAAGAACTCCTCGTTGCTGGCGATCCAGTCGGCGACGATCACGAGACCGGTGAGCGCGGCCTGGACGGGCTGGGACAGCGGCACGTCGCGCCACTCGCCGAGCCGCTGCGCCGCGCCCGACCGCTCGGTCATCCAGGTCAGCAACTCCTGCTGCACCTGCTGCCAGGCCGGGTCACCGAGCAGGTACGGGCGCACCTGCGCGTTGCGGAGCCCCTCGTCGGTCGGCGGGACGCCGTGGTGGCCGCCCACGACGACGGCGTACGGGTGGGGGTCGGTCCAGTCCTGCTGGTGCAGCCAGTCCGCCAACACGAGCTGTCCGGCCGTGGCGTGCGGGGCGTACCGGCGGTCGGCGCGGATCAGGTCCCGGTGGAATCCGAGCCCGTGGTCGCGCATCCGGTCCGCCAGCGCGTACGCCTGGCAGGCGAAGGCCGGGGTGGCCTTGCCGACGTCGTGCACACCGGCGATCCAGACCGCGAGGGTACGGCCGTCCCGCTCACCACCGGGCAGCTCGTCGGCGATGCGCCGGCGGACCGCCCGGCCCAGCCAGTGGTCCCACAGGTGCCCGGCCACGTCGGCGGTGTCGGCCAGGTGCCGCCACAGCGGCAGCCACCCGACCGGCGAGGTGCCCCGGCGGTCGGTCTTGCCCCAGACGGAGCGGGCCGCGTCGCCCAGTTTCGGACCGCCTCCGGCGGTGGCGGCGCTCATCGGCCCGCCGGCAGCAGCGGGCTCGGCGTGCCGGTGTGGGACAGGTACAGCACGTCGCGGGCCCGGGTCAGGGCGACGAACAGCAGGCAGCGTTCCCGTTGCAGGTCCTGCCGGTGGGCGTGCGGGTCCTCGGCGGCCGAGGTGAGGGCGTTCGGCGCCGGCAGGATGCCGGCGTCCAGCCCGACCACCGCGAGGCACTGGAACTCCAGCCCCTTCATCTGGTGCATGGTGGCCACGCGCACCCCGTCGACGCCGCGTTTGTCGTCGGCGACGGGGATGTGCGCCTCACCCAGGATCCGGCTGATGGTCCTGACCAGCTGTCCGGTCCGGACGGCGACACCGATCGCGTGCTCCTCCACCCCCTGGTCCAGCCAGGTCCCGACCCGTTCGACGAGCGCGTCGTGCTCGTCGTCGCGGCTGGGGTGGGCGACGAGGTCGGGCGCCCCGCCACGGGTGATCGAGCGGTAGCCGCGCAACGTGTCGTCCTGCCCGTCCAGGCCGGTGGCGGTGTCGCCGCTGAGGACCCTGACCGACAGGTCCAGGATCTCGTGGGTGGTCCGGTAGTTGACGGTGAGCCGCCGGGTCCGGCCCCGGACCTCGATACCGAGTTGGGTCAGTGAGACGTGGCTGTCGTAGATGCGCTGGTGCGGGTCGGCGAGCAGGAACATGTCGTTCGGTCCGGGTGGGACGAGCGCGCGCAGCAGCCGCCACTGCGCCGGGTGCAGGTCCTGTCCCTCGTCGACGACGACGTGCCGGTACCGGGCCGACGAGCGACGGAGGATCGCGGCGGCGTCGTCGGCGAGCTGGGTGTGGGTGCGCAGACGTCGCTTCGCCAGCTCCCGCGCCACGCCGTCGATCGCGGTCCACACCTGGGCGCGTTGGGTCGCGCGCAGACCCGCGCCACGGCCCTTACGTGTGGTGCCGAGGTACTCGTCCAGGGTGGTCAGTTGCTGCGCCAGGACGACCTGCTCCCACTCGCGCCGGAGAAAGGCGGCGCTGACGCCGGTGACCTGGCCGGCGCGGTTCACGTAGGTGGGCCCGGCCTTCGCAGCGGCTTCCCACAGGTGGTCGAGGATCTCTCTCTCGGCGACCGCGACCTTCCCGCTGTGCCGGGTGACGATGTCGTGGGCGAGCTTGTCGACACTGATCACGTCGATCCGCGCGCGGACCGCCGGGTCGGCGGTGAGTCGGTACAACTGTCTGGTGAGGGCGTTGGCGAGCGCGCGGGTGAACGTGGTCAGCAGGACCTTCTCGCCGTCGGGCAACCGCTCGGCGAGGAACACCGCCCGGTGCAGGCCGGTCACCGTCTTGCCGGTCCCGGCGCTGCCGGTCACCAGCGCGGGGCCGCTGTAGGTCTCGCGGTAGGCGACGTCGCGCTGGGTCGGGTGCAGGAAGGTGCGCCACACGTCGAACGGGTGGGCGAGGATGGCGGCGAGTTCCACCGGGCCGGAGACGAACGCGATCCGCTCGGGCGTCCGGCGTGCCGCGGTCAGCAGGTCGTCGGTGTCGACGCCCGACACGACCCGGTCGGCCAGCTCCGCCCAGACCTCCGCCACGGTCATCCCGGTGGCCAGGTCGTTGAGCGTGCCGAGCTGGGTCTCCGGCAGGCGTCCGGCGAGGCTCTTCAACTGCTGGTCGGTGGTGATGACGCGGAGCAGGGGCACCAGGTCCTCGTCGATGCCGAGCCGGACGAAGTCGGCGGCCGGGACGTGGTCGAACAGTCCGCCGTGCATGCTCACGGGTTCGGTGCGGGCGAACTCCTCGATGCCCGCCTGGTCACGCATCTCCAGCACGCCGAGGGTCTGGTTGACGGTGAACCGACGGCTCAGCGCGAAGTCGATGGCGTCGTCGTGCGGCAGGACGTTGAGCAGCGCGTACCTCTCCTCGCCGAGTGCGAGGACGACTCCGCGGTAGAACCTGTCGATGCGGATGGTGCGGACGTTCGGGTCCCGGGCCCCGGTCAGCTTCTCCAGGTGCAGGCCCGCGTGGGTGTGCTCGGCGAACTTGGCGATGGCGGCAATCACGGCGCGTTGCACGCGGGTTTGCAGCTTGGCGTAGGCAGGAAGGAAGTCCCGGCCGAGGGCCAACTCAGGCATGCCATCCCCTGTCGGTGGCGCTCGGCCGGCACCGGAGCGCGGAAGGTGGAACTGTCGCGAGTCGGACACGGTCGATCGGGTCGATCGCGCAGCATGGGAGAGCGGCGTAGTCGAAGAAGCTGCTCACGCCGCTTCCACATTAGAGCATTTTGTGAACCGCGCTTGCAAACCGATCTTGGTGCATCCAGTTCACCAGATATTGCACGCCGAACCGGACGGATGCGGCGTGGGCTCCGGCGGTTCGGCCGATATGCTGAGCCCGTGGTCCCCGGTACGAGCCTCAAGGACCGGTACCGGCTGGGCCGGTTTCCGTTGGCCCACAAGGGCATGGGTGAGGTCTGGCCCGCCCAGGACACCTTGCTCGACCGTGCCGTCATCGTGAAGTTCGTCAACGCCGCCAAGCCGGACGTGGACCTGGTGCGCCGCTTCCGACGGGAGGCACTGCTGACCGCACGGCTCGACCACCCCGGCGTACCCGCCATCTACGACCTCGGCAAGCATGCCGGCCAGCCGTACGTCGTCCTCCAGAAGATCGACGGAATCACGCTCACCGACCTGATCGGCGAACAGGGGCCGCTCCCGCCGGGGTGGGCCGCCGCCATCGGGGCGCAGATCTGCGCCGTCCTGCTCGCCGCACGGCAGATCGGCCTGGTGCACCGGGACATCAAGCCGAGCAACGTCATGCTGGACACGAGCGGCGCGGTGAAGGTGCTCGACTTCGGCCTGGCGGTCGTACGGGACGACGACCGCTACTCCCGGATCACCCTGACCGGGCACGCTCTCGGCACCGTGGGCTACATGGCACCGGAGCAGGTCCTCGGGGAGCCCACCGACCACCGCACCGACCTGTACGGCCTGGGGGCCACGCTCTTCGACCTGCTCACCGGCTCTCCGCCCTTCGACGAGGTGACCACCACGACCACGCTGCGGCGTCAGATCGACGGTCCGCCGCCACGCCCCACCCAGCTACGCCCCGGCATCCCCGACGAACTCGACGACCTGGTGCACACGCTGTTGGCGATCGATCCCCGGGACCGGCCCGCCACCGCCGCCGACGTCTACACGGTGCTGGCACCGTTCTGCCACGACCTGCCGCCGATTCCCGGCGTGCTCACCGACACCGCCGGGGCGGTACGGGCCTACGCCGCGATCGTGGGACGGGTGCCCCCGCACACCCGCCCCACCGCGACGACCACCGCCGAGCCGACCCCTCTCGACGTGGGACTGGCCGCCAAGCAGGCGGAACAGCTGCACGCCGCAGGCGAGTACCGGGCTGCCGCACGGCAGTGGCGGCACCTGGCCGCCCAGCACGCACGGCAGCACGGCGACGACGACCCGCTGGTGTTCGACTTCCGGCTCGGGGTCGCTCGCGCCCACCGGGCGCTCGGCGAACACAGCCGGGCGTCGCGACTGTTCCAGGAACTCCTGGAGGACCGGGCTCGGGCGGAGGGGGCGGAGCATCCGGCGGTGCTGCGCCTGCGCCAGGAAATCGCGCACCTCAGCGAGGAGCCCTCACCCCCAGCTCCGCGTCAGCCCTCCTGACCGACACCGAACGCGGATCACTGAACAGCCGAGGCAGCAACACCGCCTTCTGCTCCGGGAAGCGGTCACCGCCGAAGCGGAAGATCCGCGCGCAGTTCTGACCACGTGTCTCGGTCGCCAGGGCCCGCCGGGCCAGCGGCGAGTACATGGTGCTGTGTTTCAACCATGCCGCCTCCTCGCCGTGCCGGTCGAAGCCACGACCGGTGGCCGCGTGCCCGAACACGTCGTGGACCGCCCGGAACATGTCGTTCTCCCCGTCGCCGAGGAACGGGTGCGGGTTGCCACTGGCCGCGCTGGCCCACACCTTCAGCCGGCGCCGCCGTACGTCGTCGACCATCGACGCGACGTCCGGGTACGGGTCGATGTCGACGACCCGCACCTCGATGCCCAGGCCGCCGAACTCCACCCGGCCCACCAGGAAGTGGTACTGCCGGACCGTCTCGCGGCAGAAGGCGGCGTAGGCGGGATAGGCCCGCTCGTCCCGGATCGGCGCCGCCAGGTAGGCGTCCGCGATGGCCGCACCGACGACGGGATCAAGGCGCACTCGCGCGTACGCCTGGGGTGTGGTGATGTCCGTCGAGCCGTACCGCGCGGTGCCGTGGCGAACGTACGCCACCGGTGGGAAGCGCGGGGACAGCGTGCTCGGCAGTCCAGATACGAGCAAAGGTGTTCATGGTCCTCCTTCAGACGTCGGTACGGGTCGGTCCGGTCAGTGAACTTCCGCGTTTGTCCACCTGTCCTGCGGCGGCGCGGCCTCGCCCGGCGTGGCGCCCTGCTCCCGCCGCAGCAGTTCACCGAGCACCCTGATCTCGGAGACTCGACGGTCCTGGTGGACCTTTCCGATCTTTCCGATGGTGGTACTACGTCCACGACGCGGCATTGCTCCTCCAAGGGCATGGTTGGCCGGAACACCAAGGAACATAGACGCTGTGAACCGTATACACAAGCTGTTGGGTCATGCTAGCGTTCACGAGTGACAGATGAGCCGAGCATGGCCCCGAACGAGGCCACCCTGACCGCAAGTGGCATCGCGCGACTGGCCAGCGTCGGCAGGGCAGCGGTCAGCAACTGGCGCCGCCGGTACGCCGACTTCCCGACACCCGTGGGTGGCACGCCGACGAGTCCGTCGTTCGACGCGCGGGAAGTCGAGCACTGGCTGCGCCGCCACGGCCGGCTGCACCACGCCGGCACCGAACAATGGGCCTGGCGACACATCGAGAGCTACCAGCCCGCGACGCAGATCAGCGACATCCTCGGTGTCGCCGGCGCACTACTGCTCGTCCGCGCCGACCAGACCACGACCACCGACACCGACCTGCCCACGCCGAGGCAGCTCGTCAGCCACCTGCGCACCCTCGATCCCGGACTGGCCGAGCTGATCGGTGACGTCCTTCCGGGACAGTGGACCGCGCAGCTCACCACGCTGCTGCGCACAGTCGACCAACTCGGGGCGGAACAGGGCCCCGAAGCCGCCTTCGAGCACCTGCACAACCAGTACGTGGCCTCAGCCCACTCACTGTCCGGCCTCGCCGGCACACCGGACGTCGTCGCCGACGTGATGCTGACCCTCGCCGGCTCCGGAGCCCGCACCTTCGACTTCACCAGCGGCACCGGGTCGCTCCTGCGAATGGCCGCCGACCGGGCCCTGCGGAACGGCACGCCCACCCGGTGCTACGCGCAGGAGATCAACCGGCAGTACGCGGTGATCACCCTGCTGCGGCTGTGGTTCGTGCACCTGCGCGCCCGGCACGCCGGGCACGACGTGGAGCCGCCCGTCGTGCAGATCGGCGACAGCCTGCTCGGAGACGCCCTACCCGACCTGCGGGCCGACGTCGTCGTGGCGAACTTTCCGTTCGGAATCCACGACTGGGGTCACGACCGTCTCGCGTACGACCCCCGCTGGGCGTACGGGCTTCCCCCACGTACCGAACCCGAACTTGCCTGGGTGCAACACGCGCTGGCGCATCTCTCCCCCGGCGGCACCGTCGTCGTCCTCATGCCCCCGGCTGCCGCGGCGCGCCCCGCAGGCCGCCGGGTCCGCGCAGAACTGATCCGCCGCGGCGCACTACGCGCGATCATCGCGCTCCCCGCCGGCCTGATGCCGCCAGCCGGCATCGGACTGCACGTCTGGGTCCTCACCCAGTCTGATCCGCACCAGCCACACGCAGCCGACCTGCTCGTGGTCGACACCACCACGGAATCCGCCACCCGGCCCCTCGCCGAGATCGTCGGCACCGCATGGCGTGCCCACCAGTCCGACGACCGCGCGGAGCTGCCCGGCGTCCACCGCACCGTACCCGCCATCGAACTGCTCGACGACCAGGTCGACCTGACACCGCAACGCCACCTACCGCAGGCCAGCGAACTCGTCGCCACACCGGCACAGATCATCGCCAGAATGAACGAGTTCGACCGGCTCCTCGACGACATGCGGCGCATCCTGCCCGCAGTACGCGAGACATCGGCAACGCCGCTACGCGAGGCTCCTCAAGCCGACATCGCCGACCTGATCCGATCCGGCAGCATCACCGTCCAGCGCACCGCCATCCGCAGCCGGACAACCGGTGTCACCTCCAGCGTCGCCGTACTGACCGCTGCCGACGTCCTCGCTGGCAGCCCGGCCACCGGTTCGGCGGCCCGCAGCGCAAACGACGACCCGGGGCCGCAGGTGGCTGCCGGCGACATCCTCGTTCCCGTCATCGGCCGGAAGATCAGTGCTCGGGTTGCCACCCCGGCACAGATCGGAGCCACACTCGGGCCCAGCGTCCAGTTGATCCGCGTCGACACCGACCGCTTCGATCCGTGGTTCGTCGCCGGTGTCATGTCCCGCCCGGACAACGCGCGGATCGCCGGCCGCGCCTCCAGCACCGCGAACGGGGCTCTACGCATCGACATCCGGCGTCTCGCCATCCCCGTGGTGCCGCTCGACCAGCAGCAGGCATACGGCAGGGCGTTCCGCCAACTCGTGGAGTTTCGCGCCGCTCTGGACCAGGCGGCAGCGGCCGGAGCTGCCCTGGCCAGCGAGATCGGCGACGGCCTCACCACAGGCACCCTCGGCCTTGCCCCACCATCAGTCCCCACCGCCCGAACCCGGTGAGTTCAGCCCGCGGAAGGATCCGTCTCGACGATTTCGGCAAACGCCTCGGATGCCTTCTTCCAGCCGTGGACCTGATGGGCCCCGGCTTGTTGACCTCGTCATCCACCATCCCCAGACGCCGCAGGTCCAAGATGGTCGCCACCCTCGGGAAGCGCCCGAGCCGGACGTACCGATGGGCTCGATCGACGCGCAGGGTCAGACTCAGGCCCCCGTTGCTGCCTCGCCTCGCCCCGAGCGGGTGCAGGCAGGCGAAAACCGCCGCAGCTACGACGACGACACCGCTGGCGAGCGCGCCCGGCCTATCAGCGGTACAAGAACCGGGAGACGTAGCGGCCCACCCTCAACTTGACAACTAACGTCGGGTGCGCTGTGTTCGACGTGAGCCCGTCACCTTGCCCCGGTGGAGCGTCATGCCAACCAAAGTGAAGAAAATTGGCCTAGTTGATCTTTAGCGCACCAGGTCAGGAAGCCTGTTCCCCGCGCACGCGGGGGTGATCCAACCCGCATCTCGCCTGGAACCCGTGAGCGATACTGTTCCCCGCGCACGCGGGGGTGATCCCTCGACTACCACTTGATGCTGTCCGACCCGACCCCTGTTCCCCGCGCACGCGGGGGTGATCCCGTCGTCGTGCTCGCGCAGACGGTTGAGGACTTCTGTTCCCCGCGCACGCGGGGGTGATCCGGAGAGCGTGACCGTGACCGACACCGTGATCGACTGTTCCCCGCGCACGCGGGGGTGATCCCCAACTCTGGGTCACCTCGCCGGACAGGACGTTCTGTTCCCCGCGCACGCGGGGGTGATCCGGCGTACCTGGGTGGGACGTGGCGGGAGGTCTACTGTTCCCCGCGCACGCGGGGGTGATCCCCCGACCGGCCTGTTCTTCCACCCGATCGCCGACTGTTCCCCGCGCACGCGGGGGTGATCCGCCGCCGGCCACACCCACGGGCGGTGGGGCGGCCTGTTCCCCGCGCACGCGGGGGTGATCCCGCCCACGACCCGATCGGCGCGTGCGGGTGGTCCTGTTCCCCGCGCACGCGGGGGTGATCCCGCGAGGGCCCTATCCCCCTCGGCACGCTCGGCCTGTTCCCCGCGCACGCGGGGGTGATCCCTTGTTGATCACGTACAGGTCGAAACCCGTGATCTGTTCCCCGCGTACGCGGGGGTGGTCCTTTGCGTCGTAGCGTCTTGCATCGTCTTGTCGCCTGTCCCCCACGTACGACCCGACCGAGTAGTGCCCTGCATCAACGGCTGATCGACGGCGAGACCGGGGCAGCTGACGGCGGGGTATCAGGACGCCGCGTCAGCAGTTCGGGGCGCGCCAGAACTGGCTGGACTTGTTGCCGACGTGGACGTGGTCGTCGTGGTCGGGGTAACCCGGCCCCAGGATCTCCTTGAAACCGCAGTACCGGGCCATCCGCCACATCTCGCAGAGACTTGGTCCGCTCGACGTGCCCAGGTCGGCGGCCTTGCCGTACGTGTGCAGGCTGCCGGACGCTCCGCCGACCTTGCTGTTGCAGGAGATGCTCCGGAATCCGGAGGAGATGACGATCGGCCGGTCGCCGAGCTTGTGCCGCAACGCCTCCAGTTGCCACATGACCCGCAACAGGTTCTCCCGCACGGTGGCGGCGTCGACCGCACCACCGGAAAAGCCGGCCTGGCCACAACCACCGTCGAACTCGGAATACGCGAAGTGGCGTGGGGTGCAGTCGTCGTCCTGGATGGAGTAGATCAGGGTGAAGGTCGACGGGCCGGCGGTCTCCGACGTGTCCGCGAGGTCGTAGCCGGCCTTGAAGCGCTTGACGGCGGCGGCGGTGGCCGGGCCGAAGACGCCGTCGATCGCGAGGGTCTCGCCGTAGGCGACCCAACCGGCGATGCGGATCTGGAGTTGTTTCACGTCGTTGCCGGTGGCTCCCCGACTGAGGGTGCGGGTCCAAGTGAAGCATTTCGTGGTCATGCCAACTCCCGTGGTGAGGCGACAGCCTTCGCTGCGCCGGCCCACGGATCCGCGAGAACGAATGCGACCCGCTTCCGGGAAGCGTGCCCCCGGGCGAGAACGGGGGCGCGACCTCACATTCGGGTTCCGTGCCGACGCGTCTCCACGGTGCGCGGATTGCCCGTTCACGACCAATTCTGTTCGAACAATCGGCAGGGTGCGACATTTTGACGAACCGGTGACGAGCGGTATGTCATTATCGCCGCCGAGCCCGGCTGCCCGGACCGGGGCGCCCTGAATTCAATGTCGCCCGCCGGCTGAGGCTCGGTGCGCGCCTGGCCGACCTCAGCCAGGCAGGGCAGGAGCAGTCGTACGAGTTGTACGATCCGTACGTGACCGAACCTGCGCGCGATCTCTCGATCTCCGATGCTCGTGATCACCTGGCCGATGTGGTGTCCCGCGCCGCGTACGCCGGTCGAATCACCTATGTCACCCGGCGCGGCCAGCGGATGGCGGCCATCGTGCCGGTCGAGGTAGCGGAAGCGATCGAACGGGCGGAGGACGCCGAGGACGTGGCCGCCGCGCGGGAGGCACTGGCCCGCATCGACGCGGGCGACGAGCCGATCTCGTTGGCCGATCTGCGCGCCGAGTTGGGCCTGTGAGCGGTCCCGGACGGTACGAGGTCAAGCTCGATCGAGCGGCGGCAAAGCTGCTCCGCAAGCTTGACCCGTCGGTACAGGCACGGCTCGTTGCGGCGATCGCCGCGCTGAGCGTGGCCCCACGGCCCGAGGGTGCGATCAGCCTCGCCGGTCATGCCGGACTGCTGAAGGTCAGGGTCGGCGACTACCGGATCGTCTACACGGTGAACGACTCGGTGCTGCTGGTGCTCGTTGTTCACCTGGGCCACCGCCGGGACGTCTACCGGTTCTGACCGCCTCGCTGACCGGGCCGTGGACGAACCGGTGACGAGCGGTGTGTCATCGTCACCGCCCACTCGACCGGCGGGCGAGCAGCATGGCCTGCGGTGAGCGCTCGTGGGGGCGGGGCTCGCGCCGCAGGCGGGCCTGGACCGACAGCCCGGCCTGCTCCAGCAGCTCGACCACCCGCTCCGGTACCAGCCGGCGGAAGTCCAGTGCGATGTCCCGGCCGAAGGCGCTGCTCAGGTGCAGGATGTCCTCGCCCACCTGGAAGGCGACCAGCAGATGACCGCCGGGTGCCAGGACCCGCCGGAACTCGGCGAACACCGTCGGCAGCACCTCGGGCGGGATGTGGATGATCGAGTAGTTCGCCACCAGGCCGCCGAGGACGCCGTCGGCGATCGGCAGCGCCGTCATCGAGCCGAGGTGGAACCGCAGGTCGGGATGGTCGCGGCGGGCCACGGCCACCATTCCCGCCGACAGGTCGATGCCGAGGACGTCGAGGCCCAGCGTGTGCAGGTGCGCGGTCAGCTGCCCCGGACCGCAGCCCACGTCGGCGACCGGCCCGGAGCCGGCGGCCCGGACCAGCTCGGCGAAGGCGGCGTACATGCCCCGCTCCAGGGGCAGGTTGGCCCACTCCGCGCGGAAGTGCTCGGCGTAGTCGGCGGCGATCGTGTCGTACCCGGCGCGGGTGGTGGCCAGGAAGTCCGGAACGGGTGCCTCGTCGGGCACCGGCGCGGTCAGTCCCACCAGAACACCCAGATGTTCGCGCCGATGATCTCGTCCGCGTACTCGGCGAGGGTGCCACTGCCCTGCCAGATGTTGTCGGGGCAGAAGGCGAAGTGCTCGGCGGCGACCCGCAGGGCGTGCTCGGTCGTGGTCGGTGGAGCGGCGACGCTGAGGCGCAGGGTGTCGAACCCGACGCCGATCACCCGGGCCCCGAAGCGCTCCTCCCAGCTGCGGACGACCGACGCGATCTTCCCCGTGTCGCCGGTGATGTTCATCGGGCCGGTCCAGCCGGTCAGCGCCAACGTGTCCGCGCCCCGGGCGGCCGGCACGAGCCCGAGCCGCGCCCGGCCGTCCGCGACGAACTCGGCGCACTCGTCGGCGAGCTCGTCGGGTGGATCGGCCGGCGCACCGGGGGCGGCCAGGCCGGGCCAGCGGGTGCCGAACGGCAGCGTGATCTCCTGCACCTCCGGGTCGTCCTCGTCGGGCTGCCCGCCCGCCCACCCCTCGGCCAGCAGCTCCGCCGCGTCGTAGCGGTCCGGCGACGACATCCGCGCCGGGCTCACCTCACCGACGATCCACGGCCGGTCTTCCTGGCACGACAGGCCGCTCAGCAGCAGTGGCCACAGCCCGGTCTCGTGATGCCGGGCCCGCAGTCGGGCCCAGGAGGTCAACTCGGCCGGGTCGTCACTCAGCCAGTACGGCGGCGGCCCGCCGTCCTCCGGCGTGACCAGGCGACCGGCCGGCAGCGTCCCCGCCGGTAGGGCGGCGAGCAGGCGGGGCAGCTCTGTGATCATGGCGCGAGCGTAGGCGACCGGTACGACAGGGCGTGCGGGGCAGGCGTCGGGGCACCGCGCGGTGACCAGAACCGGTGATCGGTCATGGTCACCGCACGGTTCAGCCTTGGTCGTCCCACCAGCGGCTCACTCCGCGAATGCGGCGTTGATCGCGTAGCTGTCCTCGTACATGCGATAGGTCGTGATCTTGCCGTCCTTGACAACCATGTGCAGTGCGAAGTGGTTGTCGAAGACCTTCCCCGTGGCGAGAACCTCGAACGAGTTGTGCCCGATCACCACCGCGTTGTCCCCGTCGATGACCGTCGCCGTGACGTTGTACTCCTTGGCCGGCCCGAGGACCTGACCGAACGATGCGAAGAACGCCTCCAGCTCAGCCGGAGAGGAACGGCGCCCCGACCACGGGATGCGAGGGGACCCTTCGACCACGAAGTCGAGCTCGTCGGCGAAGAGGTCGATCAGGCCAGGTACATCACCAGCGGCGAAACGCGTGAAGAAGGATTCGACGACGGCAGCCGTGCTGGTTGGCGTTGCACTGCTCATGCGGGTGGAACTCCATTTCTGTTGGATGTGGCCGGGTTGGCCATCGTGTGCGATCACCAGGACGGCTCAGACGACGACTGAGAGGACGATCTTTCCCGTGGCGCTGTTCGTCTCGCCGCGCTTGTGCGCCTGAGCCGCTTCCCCCAGCGGAAGGGTGGTGTCGATGAGCGCCCGCAACTGGCCGCGAGCGACCAGATCTGCGACCGCCTGCATGCCTGCGTGGTCCGGCTCGACGAGGATCCGGGTGGCGCGCACGTCGAGTTCCTCGGCAAGGCCGGCGGGGAAGCCCGGGTCCATGGGCAGAAGCGAAACGAGAATCCCGCCCTTCCGCAGGGTCCGGAGGGAACGCGGCGTGTAGTCCCCGCCGATGGTGTCGAGCACGGCGTCGATGTCACGGAGGGCACCGAAATCTGCTGTCCTGTAGTCGATCAGCTCGTCCGCGCCCAGCCTCCGAAGGAGGTCGTGCTTGGCGGCACTCGCGGTACCGACAACCCGTGCGCCACGCGCCTTGGCGATCTGGACAGCCAGATGCCCCACCCCTCCCGCAGCAGCATGGACAAGGACGCGCTGGCCCCGCTGGATGTCGGCGGTGTCGACCAGAGCCTGCCAGGCGGTCAACGCCGCCAGGGGCAACGCCGCAGCGGCCGTGTGGTCGATGTTCGCCGGCTTGCGGACGAGGTGACGGGCGGGAGCAGTCACGAACTCCGCGTACGCCCCCGCCGGGTGCGGGAAGCGCGGCATGCCGAACACCTCGTCGCCCGGCGAGAAGAGGGTCACCCCGGGCCCGACCTCTTCGACGACCCCTGAGACGTCGAAGCCCAGAACGAACGGCGGGACGGCGCCGGTGGCGAACTGCCCGCGAGCCCGGGTCTTCCAGTCGGTGGGGTTGACCCCGGCGGCGTGGACCCGGACGAGAACCTCGCCGACGGTCGGGACCGGGCGGTCCATCTCGATGATCTTCAGGACGTCGGGCGGCCCGCCCACGTCCTGACTGACGGCGAGCATCCGTGCCGGCACTCGCGCTGAACTGGTTGTCACTGCGCTCCCCACCTGTCGTATTGGCCGCCTGCGCGGCTGCGCAGGTCCAACATCCCCTCATGGGCGAGGCCGGACCAGTGGCCAGATCGACAACATGCGTCATGATCCGGCCATCACCCGGCGAGCCAGCCAGACCGCGCGACGTCCTGCCCGAGCCCCGTGCGGCATCCAGGGCAGGCGCGCCACGTTGTCAACGGCCCTAGAGGCGGGTGCCGCCGGTCGCGTCGATGGTCTGCCCGGTGATCCACCGCCCTCCGTCGCCGGCGAGGTAGCGGACGACGTCGGCGATGTCCTCGGAGGTGCCCAACCGACCGAAGGCCGAGAGTGATTCGGCGTGTTCACGCGCGCCTGGTGCGTCGATCCAGTCGGCGTTGATGTCGGTGTCCACCACTCCGGGCGCGACGGAGTTGGCAGTGATCCCTCGCTTGGCCAGTTCTGGCGCGACTGCTCTGATGACGCCTTCGAGTCCGGCTTTCGATGCCGTGTAGGCGATGTGGGTGGGTGCCGCGATGCGGGTGTAGCCGGTCGAGATGGCGACGACGCGGCCGTTGTCGTTCAGGTGATCGGTGAGGTGGTGGAGGAGGAAGGTCGGCGCGGCGAGGTTCACGGCCAGGACGCGATCGTAGGTGGCGGTGTCGAGCTGACCAATAGATTGAGCCCCATTGATGCCGGCGTTGCTCACGAGCACGTCGGTGCCCGCATGCCCGTGGAGCGCGACGGCCTCCTTCCACTGCGTGGCAACCTGCGCGGCGGCCGCCGCACCCCGGGCCAGGTCGGCTTGGATGAGCACGGGAGTTGCACCCTCTGCGCGGATCTGGGTAGCGGCGTCCTCTGCGGCGGCACGGTCGTGGCCGTAGTGGATGCCGACCAGCCTGATCCCGTCGCGGGCGAGTCCACGCGCAATGGCGGCGCCGATGCCACGGGAGGCGCCAGTGATGAGAGCGGTCGAGCGGGGCAAGGTTCCTCCGTAGTGATCGCTACGAAATAATGTTTGGGATATCGTAGCAGTCGCTATGGAAATGAAGACGCGGCCGCGGGGCCGCCCCCGCTCGTTCGATCCGGACACCGCCCTGGAGGCGGCTCTCCTGCTGTTCTGGGAGCACGGCTACGAGGGGACGAGTCTTGCCCGGTTGCAGGAGGCGACGGGGCTGACCGCTCCCGCCTGGTATCGGGCGTTCGGGTCGAAGGAGCGTCTCTTCGAACTGGCTGTGCAGCGATATCAGGAGCGGTACGGGTTCGGGATCCGTGACGACCTTCCCCTCGTGGCGGCGGTCGGCGACTACCTCGACCGAGCCGCACGAGAGTTCACCACGCTGCCCGGTCGCGGGTGCCTGGTGTCCACGGGGATGCTGGCGACGAGCCCGGACGCCCGCTTCGCGGCTGACGTTGTGCGGGCTGAGCGCGAGCGCGCTGTCGGGATGCTCCGCGAGCGCTTCACCCATGCCGTGACGGCTGGTGAGCTACCGGAGGGAGTCGACGCCAACGCACTCGCTCGGACACTTGCCGCCTTGATCCAAGGGATGTCCGTGCAGGCCCGTGACGGTGCTGGGTACGAGCAGCTCCGCCTTGTCGCTCAGACCGCCGAGCGGCTCATCCCGGGCAGAGCGTAGGAGGGCCAGCGGCGGACAACGACAAGGGCCAGTGACGGGGTCTTGTCACTGGCCCTCGTCGCGCGTCGGTGAGCGCTGGAGAACGGAATGGGGCTACGCCACGAAACGGGTACGACGCCTGCGGGCGATCAGGTAGCCGGCACCCCCGAGGATCAGGAGCACACCGCCCACGCCGGCCACGGTCGCGGTGCCGGCACCGGTCACCGGCAGCCCGCCGCCCTCGCCACCGGCACCCGCACTGGCGGAGGGAGCAGCGGTCGGCGCGCCGGTCGGGGTGGCGCTGGGCGTGGCACTCGCCGTGGTCGTCGGGGTCGGCGTCGCGGTGGGCGGCGTGGTGAGGCCGACACCGGCGAAGCCGATCGGCCCCCCGATTCCCCCGAGTTCGCCCGACGGAGTGGCCGTCGGCAGCGTGTCACCGGTGCCCCGGACCGCCTTGGTGCCCTGCCCGGCCCACTTGTCGGCCAGCGCCTGGATGCCGCCCTGCGCGTCGGCGTGCGTCTTGCTGAACCACATGTACACGACGGAGGAGATGTTCTCGGCACGGGCGTCCGGGCTGGTGGAGATCCCCGCGCCCGTCACGGCCAGGCTGGCGCCGGGCGCCAGCTCGGCGTCGAACTCGCACCAGGCCGTCTCCTGGTTGCTGTCGACGGCGTACCAGCAGTTCTCGTACTTCGTGGTGAGGTCGAGGTCGTTGAGGACGCGGACCTGGAGGACGAGGCCGTCGACCGGCGCGTCGCCGACGTTCGTCACGCCGAGTACGACCGGCACGGCCTCGCCCTGACCGACCAGATACTTGCGGTTCTTACCCGTCTCCGGGTCCTTCAACGTGCCGGCGGCGAGCTTCGCCGGGTCCGAAGCGTTCGGCTCCGGGGCGGCTGCGGCGGGTGTGGCGGCCAGGCCGGCCGCGAGGAGTGTGGCGCTGACGGCACAGACGTACCGGCGGATCGTCATGGAAACCCCCGTGGTGTATGACGACAATCGCGTCACCATACCGCCCGTCACCAGCGGCACTCCGTCCACCCGGGACGGTCGGGGGTCACGGTCGGGACGGACGCCAGACGAACACTTCGGTGTCCGGTACCCGCTCGGAGAACCGACCGTCGTCGGACGCCTCGGCCAGCAGGCTCCGCAGCTCACCGTCGAACTCGGACAGTCCCGGTCCGAACAGGTGGGGTGCCGAGTCCGAGCGGGAGTACACGAAGGCGACGACGTCGTCGACGGTCCGCTCCAGCACCAGGTCGACCGGCACCCTCAGTCGCTCGGGGCCGGCGAAGCCGGCCTGCGCCAGCACGGCGGCCTCCCCGCCTGGGGTGCCGTGCGGCAACACGCCCTGACCGGCTCGGCGCACCGGGCCCAGGTAGCGCCGTACGAGTTCCCGTATGCCATGGGCGGGAGGAAGCGGGTGCGGGAGCCCGTCCGAGAGCTGCGGCTCCTTGGCGTCGCTGATGTGGACGAACGCCCCGTCCGGGTCGAGCATCCGGTGGACCGTACCCGCCACCTGCGCCTGGTCCATCCAGTGGAAGGACTGCGCGAAGACGGCCACCCGGAAGGTACCGAGGCCGGCGGGCAGCTCCTCGGCTCGCGCTCGTACCCATCGGACGTTCCGGACGCCGGCCTGCTCGCCCCGTCGGCGCGCCTCGGCCAGCATTCCCGCGTCCGGGTCGACTCCCACCGCCGCCTCGAACAGCGGGGCGAGCGGCAGGACGACGGTGCCCGGTCCACAACCGACGTCGAGCAGGCGCCCGGAGCCATCGAGGTCGAGAGCCTGCTCCAGCACCTCGGGGAGGTTGGCGGCGTAGGGCAGCCGGCCCCGCGCGTAGTAGGGCGCGCTGCCGGCGAACAGGGACTCGTCCCACTCCCAGCCGTGCTCAGACGTCGGAGCGGACTCCACCCGGGTCACCACCGATCGTCGATCGGACCCTCCCCGACCACTCCCGCAGGAGGGCGTGGACGATGTCCGGCTGTTCCAGATGCACGTTGTGCCCTGCTCCGTCGAGCGCCACGAAGGTCGCACGTGGGTAGTGGGCGAGCAGCCTCATCTGGTCCTGATACCCGACGACGTGGTCCTGTCGCCCGGTGACGATCAACGTCGGCCCGTCATAGCCGGGCGACGTCTCCTCGGGCACTTCGGGCAGGAAGTAACGCCGCGACAGTCGCTCCATCGCACCGGGGTCCGCAGCGCGGATGCCCGGCAGCGCGAAGTCCCGGAAAGCTACCCACGAGGCCGGGACCTGGCGCGCCGCGATGCTCGCGAACTCGTCGCGGTCGTCGACTGACAGGGACGCCAGCAGATCGTCGTCGCGTTCGACGACCGCGAGCGCGGGACGCGTACGCCGCGCAGGGTCCGCGTCGACCACCGGGGCGATCAGCGCGACCCCCAGGACCCTGCCGGGGAACCGCGCGCGGACGTGACGGGCAAGGAGCCCGCCCAACGAGTTCGCCAGCAGCGCGAAGTCGCGCTCGCCGACAAGATCTGTCACCGCGTCGACCAGCCACTCGGCGATCTCCGGCAGACCACCTGTGCCGTCCAACGGCAGGGTCCCGCCGAAGCCGGGCAGGTCGAGATAGATCCGCTCCCAACAACCGGGCTCCGCCAGGCAGTCGTCGAGCGCGAGCAGCAGCCGGTGGTCCACTCCGTTGCCGTGGATCGCCACCAGGGGCAGACCGTCGCCCTTCCGGACGACGTTCGGCGGACCGCTCACTTCCTGCCGCTAGACATTGCGCACTCCGCCCAACCTCGGGCGCAACTCTTCTCGCATCTGCCGGTAGTTCGTCGGTCGCGTCTTCCAGCGGTCCTCGTCCGTCTCCTCGAACGTCACCTCGTACTTTCCGGTCGTCCGCTCGAACTGCACGAGGATCTTCACCGGCAGCAGGTCACCAGGCTGGTAGTAGCTCCCCAGGTAGGCATCCACAGCCGGTCGGATGCTCGACCACCTACAGGCCACCGGCGCGACCGCACCTTCAGGCAGGTACGCGTATCCGGACGCGCTGCGATAACCGTCGCCGAACTCCAGAACGATGGCCAGCGATTCCCAGTCCTCCACCGGTCCCTGCACGGCGCTGGCCGACGAGGGTTCGTTCATGGCCTCGACCAACGAGCGAATGAGATCGACCGTGACGTCGCTGGACATGGCGATCCTCAGCCTCAGACGTTGAACCGGAACTCGACGACGTCGCCGTCCTGCATGACGTACTCCTTGCCCTCGATCCGGACCTTGCCGGCCGCCTTCGCGGCGGCCATCGATCCGGCCGCGACCAGGTCGTCGAAGGAGACCACCTCGGCCTTGATGAAGCCGCGCTGGAAGTCGGAGTGGATCACCCCGGCGGCCTCCGGCGCGGTCGCGCCGACCGGGATCGTCCAGGCCCGCGCCTCCTTCGGCCCGGCGGTCAGGTACGTCTGGAGCCCGAGCGTGCGGAAGCCGACCCGGACGAGCTGGTCGAGCCCCGGCTCGGACTGCCCGATCGACTCCAGCAGCTCGCGGGCCTCCTCCTCGGGCAGGTCCACCAGCTCCGACTCGATCTTGGCGTCCATGAAGACCGCCTCGGCGGGGGCGACCAGGGCGCGCAGCTCGTCGAGGAACCCGGCGCTGGCCAACTCCTCCTCGTCGACGTTGAAGACGTAGAGGAACGGCTTGGTGGTGAGCAGGTGCAGCTCACGCAGGTGCTCCAGCTCGATGCCGGCGTCCTTCGCACCGGCGTAGAGCGTCGTACCGGAGTCGAGGACCTCGACCGCCTGCTTGGCGGCGGCGACGGCGGCGGCCCGGTCCTTGCGGAGCTTGGCCTCCTTCTCCAGGCGGGGCAGCGCCTTCTCGAGGGTCTGGAGGTCGGCGAGGATCAGCTCGGTGTTGATCGTCTCGATGTCGTCGGCCGGGGAGACCTTGCCGTCGACGTGCACCACGTTCGGGTCGGAGAAGGCGCGCACCACCTGGCAGATCGCCGAGGCGTCCCGGATGTTGGCCAGGAACGCGTTGCCCCGGCCCTGCCCCTTGGACGCGCCCCGGACCAGGCCGGCGATGTCGACGAACGACACCGGCGCGGGGAGCACCTTCTGCGAGTCGAAGATCTCGGCCAGCTTGTGCAGCCGCTCGTCGGGCAGACCGACCACGCCGACGTTCGGCTCGATGGTGGCGAACGGGTAGTTCGCCGCGAGCACGTCGTTCTTGGTCAGCGCGTTGAACAGGGTGCTCTTGCCGACGTTGGGCAGGCCGACGATCCCGATGGTCAGACTCACGACGAGCCAGCTTACGCGCCGACCGCCGGCCGCTCACGCCGGGCGGCGCGTCCAGGTCGACGGCGTGGCGGGCGCGCGGCGAACGGCGTACCAGGAAAACCGGTGCCGGGGACGACCGGGCCGTTGTTACCCTGCGCTGCCGAAGATCTACGGGGAGGCACGATGGCCCAGCGAGTTGTCCCGGCGCAGCTGCCCGAGCTGTACGTCGCGGCGGACGTGGAGGCCGACGGGCCGATCCCCGGCCCGTACAGCATGTTGTCGCTCGGCCTGGCGGTCGCCGGCCATCCCCGGCTGACCTTCTACACCGAGCTGAAGCCGATCTCCGACGAGTACGTCCCCGAGGCGCTCGCGGTCTCCGGGCTGGACCGGGAGCGGCTGCGGCGGGAGGCACCCGCGCCGGAGGTCGCGATGGCCGCCGCCGCCCGCTGGGTGGAGGGGCTGCGGCGGATCGGCCGGCCGGTGTTCCTCGCCGCTCCCGCCGTCTGGGACGGCATGTTCGTGCACTGGTACTTCGTCCGGTTCGTCGGCCGCAGCCCGTTCGGGGCGACCGGCTCCGGGGTGGACCTGCGCAGCTACTACATGGGGCTGACCGGCCGGGAGTGGTCCCGCAGCCACAAGAGCACGGCGAAGCGGGAACTGGGGCTGGCCCACCTGCCGCACACCCACCACGCCGGCGAGGACGCCGCCGAACTGGCCCAGGTGTTCGACGCCCTGCACCGCCAGCGGCAGCGGCGCGGGCTCAGCCCAGCAGACGAGGGATGATCGGGGTCTCGGTGACCGTGCCGTCGGCGTTGCGGCTCACCTCGTACGCGGACGCCCCCTCGCGGTCGGCGACCGCCTCGACCAGCGTGGT
This sequence comes from Micromonospora sagamiensis, assembly GCF_014680085.1. Classification (NCBI taxonomy): domain Bacteria; kingdom Bacillati; phylum Actinomycetota; class Actinomycetes; order Micromonosporales; family Micromonosporaceae; genus Micromonospora; species Micromonospora sagamiensis. The sequence goes on from NZ_AP023438.1 coordinate 1,955,801, forward strand.
CCCCCGGTAGACCAGTCCGACGCCGTCGTCGGTGCAGTGGGCGGTGGGCAGGGTGCCGTCGCCGACCAGCTGGTGGATCAGCGGTCGGCGCTGGTCCTCGCTGTTGTAGTGCACCCCGTTGCCGTACGGGAGGAAGCCCAGTCCGGCGGTGAACGGGCGCAGCGTCGGGCCGTAGCTGTCGGTGGCCCCGCCGACGTGCCAGCAGATCGAGCCGGCGGAGACCCCGCCCAGCACCACCCCGGCCGCCCAGCACTCGCGGAGGATCTCGTCGAGCCCGTGCACCCGCCAGACGGCGAGCAGGTTGGCGACGCTGCCGCCGCCGACCCAGACGACGTCCTGGGCGAGCAGGTGGGCCCGGACGTCCTCGACGTTGGGCATCGGGAAGAGGTTGAGGTGGGAGAGGCGGAACCGGGTGCCGGCGAACGCTCCGTAGAGGGCGGTCAGCGTGGTCGGCTGGTCCCCCTCGGCCTGCCCGAGAAAGCACATCCTCGGTTCCGGGCCGGCCTGGGCCAACTCGGCGGCCAGCTCGAAGACCGGGCCGGGTCGCCAGTCCAGGGGGCCACGGCGACGGCTGAAGAAACCGATGCTGGTGGCGAGGATGGTGGGTTCGCTGGCGGGCACGGGCTCCCCTTCCGGTCCGGCTTACCGGGACCCGCCCATCCTGCCGTACCGGCACCGCACGCCGCCGCCGACCGCCGCGTCCGCCGGCCGCGTCCGCCGGCCTGGAGCCCGTCGCCTGAGGTGCCTGCAGGGGCCCCCTCCTCATCAAAAAGCGGTAGCAGGGGACCCCTGCAGGCACCCCATCCCACCGCCCACCACCGATCGGGAGGGCACCCCCGGTGCGCGGGCGGTCAGGGACGCTCGGGTTCCACCGCGGCGAGCAGGTCCCGGAGCAGGTCGGCGAGGCGGGCCTGGTCGTCGGCGGGGAGCGCGTCGAGGATCCGGCGCTGCACCTCCAGTCCGGCGTCGACGGCCTCCTCGACCACCCGCCGGCCGGCGTCGGTGAGGGTGACCTGGAGAGCACGCCGGTCCGCCGGGTCCGGCGAGCGCCGCAGCAGTCCGGCGCGTTCCAGCTTGTCGAGGCGACCGGTCATACCGCCGGAGGTGAGCATCAGCGCCGCGGTCAGCGCCTTCGGCGAGAGGGTGTACGGAGCACCGGCCCGCCGCAGCGAGGCCAGCACGTCGAACTCGCCACGGGTGATCCCCCAGCGGGCGTAGACCTGCTCCTGCGCGTCGCCGACGAGCCGGGCCAGCCGGTAGACGCGGCCGAAGACGGCCATCGGCTCGGGACGCATGTCGGGGCGCTCCCGGCGCCACTGGTCGACGATGACGTCCACGTCGTCGGGGGTCGTCCGCTCAGCCACCCCCGGATTCTCCCCGGCGCCCGCCGTCGGCCACGCGCCGGGCGGCCCTGCCGGCCGACCCAGTGGTGCCGCGTCCCGCATCAATCTCACCAGCAAGTATCTTAGCGGTAAGCTACTTGCCGATGAGAGGAATTTCCGATGATCCGCCGCTGGACCGACACCGCCCTGACCGCCCTCGCCCCCGCCGCCTGGGGCACGACCTACCTGGTCACCACCGAACTGCTGCCACCGGACCGGCCGCTGTGGTCCGGGACGCTACGCGCCCTCCCCGCCGGACTGCTCCTGCTCGCCGTCACCCGTCAACTGCCGCACGGATCGTGGTGGTGGCGCTCGGCGGTGCTCGGTGCCCTGAACATCGGCGCGTTCTTCCCGTTGCTCTTCTACTCGGCGTACCACCTGCCCGGCGGCACCGCCGCCGTGCTGGGCACCGTCCAGCCGCTCCTGGTCGCCGGACTGACCGTCCTGGTCCTGGGTGAGCGCCCCCGACCCCGGGCGCTGGTCGCCGCCGTCGCCGCGCCGCTCGGGGTGGCCCTGGTGGTGCTCCGCCCCGACGCCGCGCTGGACCCGCTGGGGGTGGCCGCCGGGCTGACCGCCACCCTGGCGATGGGCACCGGCCTCGTCCTCACCCGCCGCTGGGGACGCCCGGCCGGCGTCGGCACCCTCGCCGTCACCGCCTGGCAGCTCACCGTGGGCGGACTGCTGGTGGCGCCTCTCGCCCTGGTCGACGAGGGCCCACCACCGGTCCCGGACGCCCCGGCCGTGCTCGGCTACATCTGGCTGGGGTTGGTCGGGACGGCGCTGGCGTACGCGCTGTGGTTCCGGGGCGCGGCCCGGCTCGCGGTCACCCAGGTCTCCCTGCTCGGTGCGTTGAGCCCACTCACCGCCGCCGTGCTGGGCTGGCTCGTGCTGGACCAGGCGCTCACCCCGGTGCAACAGGCCGGGTTCGCCGTCGCCGTCGCCGCCACCGTCGCCGGGCAACTCGCCCCACGCCCCGGTGCCCGGCCCCCGGCATCCTCCGGTGGTCAGACCCCGGCTCCCCCACCACTCGGCTGCCCGGTCCCTGCCGGTGGCCGACCCTCGGTCTCCTCCGCTGGTCAGCTTCCGGCGGCCAATCAGCCTCCGGCAGCCACGCGGCCTCCGGCGGCCACTCAGCCTCCGGCGACCACGCGGCCTCCGGCAGCCACTCAGCTTCCGGCGGCCACTCAGCTTCCGGCGGCCACGCGGCCCACGGCGTCGTATCCGGTTGGCGCGCCTGGCGGGCCGGCGTCGAACTCCGGCAGGTCGGCCGCGTCCAGCTCACCGGCAGCGGACCTGGGCAGGGCGAACCGGTCACCGACGGTGGGCGGGGCGGCGTACGACTCGCCGAGCATCCAGCGCACCTCGTCGACCGTCCAGCCGAGCCCGGCACGACCGGCGATCTCCCCGATCAGCCGGCGACCGACCCGGGTGTCGTCGTCGTAGAACCGCAGGCACCAGTGGTGCGTCCACATGCCCAACGCCCGCAGCCCGGCATCGTCGAGCGACCGGACGAGTCGGCCACAGGCGGTGTCGGCGAACCTGCGACCCGGATCGCCGGCGCGGTCCCGCTCGATCGCGCCGACCGCCGCCGGGGCGACCGCCCGCATCCGGTCGTAGAACCCCTGCACCACCGCCCGATCGAGCCCGGGTCGCGCCGACCACGCCTCCACCCGTCCCGGCCCGGCCACGCTCCCCATCGACGCACCCCTTCTTGAGTTGGCCCCGGACGGTACCCGCCCCCTCCGACACTTTCCGCGCCGGCAGGCCCGAAGGGGTTCGCCCCGGCACCCCGAAGGGTTTGCAGGGGCACCCTGCACGACAAAAAGCGGTAACAAGGTGCCCCTGCAAACAAAGTGAGGTGGGCCAGGTCCGTTTTCCGCGAGCCGGCGGGCCGGTCGGCGGGGCAGGATCGGTGGCGTGGAGCTGGATTTCGAGCGGTGCTATCGGGCGGTCGACAGCCGTGACCAGCGGTTCGACGGCTGGTTCTACACCGGCGTGACCTCGACCGGGATCTACTGCCGGCCGTCCTGCCCGGCGATGACGCCGAAACGGGAGAACGTCCGGTTCTTCCCGTCGGCCGCCGCCGCCCAGGGCGCCGGACTGCGCGCCTGTCGCCGGTGCCGGCCCGACGCCGCGCCCGGCTCGCCGGAGTGGGACGTCCGGGCCGACGTGGTGGGGCGGGCGATGCGCCTGATCGCCGACGGGGTGGTCGACCGGGACGGCGTACCCGGACTGGCCGCGCGACTCGGCTACACCGAACGGCACCTGCACCGGATGCTCCGCGCCGAACTGGGTGCCGGCCCGCTGGCCCTGGCCCGTGCGCAACGCGCGCAGACCGCCCGGGTGCTGATCGAGACCACCGGGCTGGGCATGGCGGAGATCGCCTTCGCCGCCGGGTTCGGCAGCGTCCGGCAGTTCAACGACACGGTACGCGAGGTCTTCGCACTCGCCCCGTCCGAGTTGCGCGCCACCCGGGGGCGGGGGCCGGTGGCCGGGGGCGCGGGCACCATCACGGTACGGCTGGCGTACCGGCCGCCCCTGCACGTCGAGTCCCTGCTGGAGTTCCTGGCCCTGCGGGCGGTCCCCGGCGTCGAGGAGGTGCACGACGGGACGTACCACCGGGGGTTGTCCCTCCCGCACGGTCCCGGCGAGGTGGCGCTGACCCCGACGGCCGGGTACGTCTCGGCCACGCTCCGCCTGGCCGACCTGCGCGACCTCGCCCCGGCGGTGGCCCGCTGCCGCCGCCTGCTGGACCTGGACGCCGATCCGGTGGCGGTCGACGCCACCCTGGCGGCGGACCCGGCCCTGGCCGGACCGGTCGCGGCGGAGCCCGGCGTCCGACTCCCCCGTACCCCGGACGACCCCTTCGAGGCGGCCGTGCGCGCCATCCTCACCCAGCAGATCTCACTCCGCAGTGCCCGCCCGCTCCTCTCCCTCCTCCTCACCCACTGCCCGCCCGACTTTCCTCCCGTCGATCGTGGGATCGGCCGGGATGCCGGTCCCGGGGAGCACCCCCGACGGGACTGGCTGCGCGGGTTTCCGGGGGCGCGGGAGGTGGCGGCGGTTCCGGACGAGGGGTTCCGGGGGCCGACGGGGCGGCGGGAGGCGATCCGGGCGCTCGCGCGGTCGGTGGCCGATGGGGAAGTGCCCCTGGACGGGGAGTGGTCCCAGACCCGCCGGCAGCTGCTGGCGTTGCCGGGGATCGGCCCCTGGACCGCCGGTTACGTCGCCATGCGTGGGCTCGGCGACCCGGACGTCTTCCTTCCCACCGACCTCGCGGTCCGCCGGGGCGCCCGCGCCCTCGGCCTTCCCGACGACCCGTTGACCCTCGACGCGTACGCCGAACGCTGGCGCCCCTGGCGTTCGTACGCGGTGGTCCGACTCTGGAGAGCAGCAGCATGACCGGAACGAGCACGATCGACAGCAGCACGGTGGACACCCCGGCCGGACCGTTCAGTGTCCTGGTCACGCCCGACGGGGCGGTCCGGGCCGCCGGGTTCACCAGTGACCTGGACGGGCTGCTCGGCCTGGTCCACCCGACCCTGCGCGGGGACCTGCGCAGCCGGCCCGAGTTGGGGGCGGTGACCGTGGCCGTGGCCGCCTACCTCGACGGGGACCTCGCCGCGATCGACACGGTGCCGGTCGAGCAGCACACCGGCGGGGTCTTCATGGCGCACGCCTGGCAGGTGCTGCGCGACGTCAAGCCCGGCGACCCGGTCACGTACACCGCGTACGCGGCACTCGCCGGCCGCCCGGCGGCGGTACGCGCGGCGGCGGCGGCCTGCGCGCGCAACGCCGCCGCCCTCTTCGTCCCCTGCCACCGGGTGCTGCGCACCGACGGGAGCCTCGGCGGCTACCGATGGGGGCTGGACGTGAAAAAGTGGCTTCTCGGTCACGAGCGGCGGTTGACGGCAAGTTGACCGTCATGGAAGTCACGTTTACCGATACCGTCGGGGAGTGGCTGCGGACGGTGACCGCGTTCCCGCCACCAGGGGGAGCATGCACAACCTGTGGCGGCTGCGCGGCTACCTGCGCCCGCACGTCAGCGAGTTCTGCTGGCTGCTGGTCGCCGGGCTGACGGCCACCGCAGCCGGCCTCGCCGTGCCTCTGCTGGTCCAGCGGGTGGTCGACGGCCCGCTGGCCCGACGCGACCCGGCCGGGCTCGTGCAGCTCGGCACGCTTGTCCTGCTGCTCGGCCTGGTCGAGGCGGTGTTGATCTTCGTTCGACGGTGGACCCAGACGTCGTCGTCGGTGGGCATGGAGGCGGCCATCCGAGCCGACCTCTACGCCCACCTGCAACGCCTGCCGGCGAGCTTCCACGACCGGTGGCAGTCCGGTCAGCTCATCGCGCGCGCCACCGGCGACCTGTCGATGATCCGCCGCTTCCTCTCCTTCGGGCTGCTCTTCCTGATTCTCAACCTGGTCACCTACCTGGCCGTGGTGGTGCTGCTGCTCCGGCTGCACCCACCACTCGGGCTGCTGGTCGCGGCGAGCGCCGTACCGCTGTTCCTGATCAGCCGCCGGTTCGCCCGCGCGTACCACGCCGCTGCCCGCCGGATGCGCGACCAGCAGGGCGACGTCGCGACGCTGGTCGAGGAGACCGCCCAGGGGATCCGGACGGCCCGCGCGTTCGGCCGGGGACCGGAGCTGGCCACCCGGTTCGGGGCCGGCGCACGGGCCCTACACGACACCGCCGTCGGTAAGAGCCGGCTACTGGCCCGCACCTCGGCCCTGTTCGACCTGGTGCCGAACCTGACCCTGGGCGTGGTGCTGGTCACCGGGGTGGCCGCCGCCGCGCGGGGCACCCTCACCGTCGGCGAGCTGGTCGCCTTCGTCAGCCTGCAACTGATGCTGATCTGGCCGGTCAACTCGCTGGGTTGGATCATCGCCAACGGGCAGGAGGCGGCGACCGCCGCCGACCGGATCCAGGAGGTGCTGGACACCCCACCGGCGATCACGGACCGGCCGTACGCGGTGGCGCCGGCCCGCAACGAGGTACGCGGACGGCTGCGCTTCGAGCGGGTCGGCTTCGGTTACCCGGGCAGCGCAGCCCCGGTGCTGCGGGACGTCGAGTTGACCGTCGAACCGGGCGAGACGCTCGCCCTGGTCGGCGCGACCGGCTCGGGCAAGAGCACGCTGCTCTCCCTCGTCCCCCGGCTGCACGAGGTGGGGACCGGACGGATCACCCTGGACGGGCGCGACCTGCGAGACCTGCGACTCGCCTCGCTACGCCGGTTGGTCGGGGTGGCCTTCGAGGAGCCGGCCCTGTTCAGCATGTCGGTCTGGGAGAACCTCACCCTCGGCCATCCCGACGCCGACGCCGACGAGGTGCACGCGGCGCTCGCGCTGGCGCAGGCCGACTTCGCGTACGACCTGCCGTGGGGACTGTCCACCCGGGTCGGCGAACAGGGGCTCTCCCTCTCCGGTGGGCAGCGGCAGCGGCTCGCCCTGGCCCGGGCGGTGCTCGGCCGCCCGGCCGTGCTGGTGCTGGACGACCCGCTCTCCGCGCTGGACGTGCACACCGAGGCGCTGGTCGAGCAGGCGCTGCGCCGGGTGCTACGGGACACCACGGCACTGCTGGTGGCGCACCGCCCCTCGACGGTCGCCCTGGCCGACCGGGTGGCCCTGCTCGACCGGGGGCGGATCACCGCCGTCGGCACCCATGCCGAACTGCTCTCGACCGAGCCGGCGTACCGTGCGCTGCTCTGCCCGGAGCCGACGACAACAGCGCCGCCAACGGTCGCGGCGCCGCCAACGGTCGCGGCGCAGGCGACGGTCGCGGCGGAGGGACCGACGGCGGCGGCCCGGACGACAGCCGTCCCGCCGGACGGACCGACGACCGCGCGAACGACGACGGTGGAGGAGCGGCCGATCGTGGTGGCGGGCGGCGGGTTGGTCGGGCTCGCGGCCGGGGCGGAGCCGGTGGACCGGGCGGTCTCCCCGTGACGGCCCCGGAACCCGTGCGGACGGAGCAGCCGGTCGGAACGCACCGCACCACCGGAACGGCACAGCCGGCCGGGGCAGAGCACATCACCGGAGCGGAGCGGACCGCCGGAGCGGAACAGCCGGCCGCAGCAGAGCGGACCGCCGGAGCGGAGCCGGTGGACCTGGGACGTTGGCGGGGGCGCGGCACCGATCCGGACGCCGACCGGAGCCGGGCCGAGGAGGACGGCCCGGAGGCGGTCGCCCGGCTCCGGGCCCGCAGCCGGGCCCTCCTGGGAGACCTGCTGCGGCCGCACCGGGGCCGGCTCGCGCTGGCCGTCTCGCTGCTGCTGGCGCAGAACGCCGCCGGCCTGGCCGGACCGTTCCTGGTGATGTACGGCATCGACCACGCGATCGGGCCGCTGCGCGCCGACGACCCGGGACCGCTGGTGACCGTCGCGGCGGCCTTCGGGGTGGCCGCCGTCGTCGAGTACGCGAGCAAGCGCGGCTTCCTCACCCTCTCCGCGCGGATCGGCCAGGCCGTCCTGCTCGACCTGCGCCAGCGGGTGTACGGGCACTTCCTGCGCCTGCCCGTGGCCTTCCACGAGCGGTACACCTCGGGACGGATGGTCTCCCGGCTCACCAGCGATCTGGACTCGATCGCGGAGCTGCTCGACGGGGGTGTGGACAGTCTCGTACTCGCCGTGCTGTCGATCCTGTCGGTGGCCGGCGTACTGCTCTGGCTGGATCCGCCGCTGGCTGCGGTGACCCTGCTCGCCTTCCCACTGCTGTTCTGGCTGTCCCGCTGGTTCGCGCGGGCGTCGACCGCCGCGTACCGGCGCACCCGGGAGGCGGCGACGCTGGTGATCGTCCACCTGGTGGAGTCGCTGCGCGGGATCCGGGCCGTGCAGGCGTACCGGCGGGAGGCCCGCAACCAGCGCATCTTCGAGGCGGTGAACGACGACTACCGACGCTCCAGCGTGCACGCGTTCCAGTTGATCGCGGTGTACTCGCCGGGCATCAAGCTGGTCGGCAACGTCACGGTGGCGGGGGTGCTGACCTACGGCGGGTGGCGGGTGCTCGGCGGCCGGCTCGAGCTCGGCGTACTCGCCGCGTTCCTGCTCTACCTGCGCCGCTTCTTCGAGCCCATGCAGGAGCTGAGCCAGTTCTACAACGCGTTGCAGTCCGCCACGGCGGGGCTGGAGAAGCTCGCCGGGGTGCTCGACGAGCGGCCCGAGGTGGCGGAGCCGACGCGTCCCCGACCGCTGCCGGCCGGCGGGGTCCGGGGCGCGGTGCGGTTCCGCTCGGTGAGCTTCGGCTACCGGACGGGGACACCGGTCCTCACCGACCTCGACCTGGAGGTGCCGGCCGGCCAGACCGTCGCCCTGGTCGGGGCGACCGGGGCGGGCAAGTCCACGGTGGCGAAGCTGCTCGCCCGCTTCCACGATCCGGACGCCGGCTCGGTCAGCCTGGACGGGGTGGACCTGCGCGACACGTCCGACGCCGACCTGCGCCGGACGGTGGTGCTGGTCACCCAGGAGAACCACCTGTTCGCAGGGACGGTGGCGGAGAACATCCGGTTCGGCCGCCCGGACGCGGACGACGCGGCGGTGCGGGCGGCCGCGCGGGCGGTCGGGGCGCACGACTTCATCGCCGCGCTCCCCGACGGGTACGCCACCGAGGTGCACCGGCGCGGTGGACGGCTCTCCGCCGGGCAACGGCAGCTCGTCGCGTTCGCCCGGGCGTTCCTGGCCGACCCGAGGGTGCTGATCCTCGACGAGGCGACCTCGTGCCTGGACGTGCCCACCGAACGGGTGGTGCAGCACGCGCTCGGCACCATCCTGCGCGACCGGACCGCGCTGGTGATCGCGCACCGGCTCTCCACGGTCCGGATCGCCGACCGGGTGCTGGTGCTCGACGCGGGCCGGATCGTCGAGGACGGCACCCCCGCCGACCTGGTCAGCGACGGTGGCCGGTACGCCGCCCTGCACCGGCAGTGGCGCGACTCCCTGGCCTGAGCCGCCCGGGCCCGACCGCCCCGGTCCGGTCTCCGCTCCCGGGAGTGGATCAGCCGGGGATGCCAGGTGTGGTCGGGGTGTCCGGGCGGGTCGGGGCGTGCAGGTTCCGGAGGCGGTCGACCAACCGGCCGAAGGCGAAGAGGAGCGCCAGCAGCAGGGCGGCGGTGCCGACGAGCACCGGCAGCGTGAACACGGGCTCCGACCGGACGTTCTGGAACTGCGCCCGGACCGCGACCGGTGACAACGCCTGGGCGGTGAGCGTCCAGGCGACGAAGCCGAGCACCAGCGCCGCCGGGAGCCACCCCCGTTCGGTGCCGGGGTCGACGGACCCGCTGCCGTCCTCCTCGTCGGGGTCGCGGGTGGCCGGGAAGGTCAGCCCGAACCCGAGGGCCAGGCCCAGCCCGAGGGCGGCGAGCACCGGCCCGACGGTGAGCGCGGAGGGGAGCTCGGCGCGTACCGCCGGGGCGGCCAGGGGAAGCGCGACGGCCGCCACGGCGACGCCGAGCGCGTCCCACGGCAGGACCCGCGCCGCGTGCCGCGCGAGCAGCGCACCGGCCGACACCGCGACGAGTCCCGTCACCGCCACCAGCAGCACCCGTCGGGGCGAGGTGGCGAGGTCGAGCGCCCAGGCCACCAGGCTCACCGGGGCCGCCGCGAAGCCGAGCACCACCCAGCGCGCCCCGACCAGGCCGACCGCGCGGTGGGCGTACCAGAGCAGGGCCAGCCCCGCGACCACCGCGATGGCGACGGTCGAGTGGTGGGCGAACGCCTCCACGGCCTGCTCCCGGCGCGGCCCGGCGAGACCGTCCGGGCTGACCCGGAACGCCCGGACCACCCACGAGCGCACCAGGAGACCGCCGAGCACGAGGAGCCCGGCCAGGACGACCACGACCACCGGCGTCCAGCGCAGCGGACCGGGCACGGGCCGCGGTGCGCCGCCCCGCGACCGGTACGCGAGCAGCGCGGCGACCACGGTGCACCCGAGGGCCAGCCAGAGCTGCACCGGGAACGACGGGAGCGGACCGCGCTCCGCCACGGCGGCGCGGACCACCGCCGCGTACGCCGGTTGGCAGGCCAGGCCGACGGCGAGCCCGACGGCCACCGGCGCGCGTGCCGGACGGGCGGCCTGGCCGACCGCGAGCAGCACCCCACCGAGCGCCAACCCCCCGCCGACCGCCGCGCCGAGGTGCGCCACCAACTGCCCCGGCGCGGGCGCGCCCACCGGGACCAGCAGCGCCGCGTCCGCGGCCCGGTCGGCGACGGTGGCCAGCAGCAGCCCGGCGACGGCGACCAGCCAGCCGGACACCCGGTACAGCGCCAGGGTCACCGCCGCAGCGAGCGCGAGCGCGTCCGGGCCCAGCACACCGACCCGGATCGGCGCGGCCGGGACCAGGTCGGTGAAGCCGGTCGACACCACCAGGGACGGGAGCGCGGCCACGAAGACCGCCCCGACGGCAGCCGCCGCGACCGCCGCGACCAGCGTTTCCACGCCGACCGGCACCCGGCGGGTCGTCGCCGGGCCCGCCGGTCGGATGCTCGAACCGTCGCCCATGACACGCCTCCCCGGGTCCGAACGCCGATGCTGTCACAGTGGCCGCTCCCCCGCTCCCCGCCGACCTGCCGGACCTGCGGGGCCGAACTGCCGACGGGACCGGGCCGGCCCGATAACGCGGAGCGCCGCGGCGGCGGCCGGTTCTACGATCGACCGATGACTGATACGGCGAGGACGGCCCGCGCCGGAGTCCCCGAGCGTCCGACCCTGGACGGCATCGAGGAGACCTGGGCGCGCCGCTGGCAGGAGGAGGGCACGTACGCGTTCGACCGCTCGAAGGAGCGTTCGGACGTATACGCGATCGACACCCCGCCGCCGACCGTATCCGGCGAGCTGCACATGGGACACGTCTTCTCGTACACGCACACCGACACGGTGGCCCGGTTCCAGCGGATGCGCGGCAAGGCGGTCTTCTACCCGATGGGCTGGGACGACAACGGCCTGCCGACCGAGCGTCGGGTGCAGAACGTGTACGGGGTGCGCTGCGACCCGTCGCTGCCGTACGACCCGGACTGGACGCCGCCGGACGCCCCGGTGGACGACGCGGCCCGCAGGGATCCGACGCCGATCTCCCGGCGCAACTTCGTGGAACTGTGCGAGACGCTGACCGCCGTCGACGAGCAGGTCTTCGAGGCGCTGTGGCGGCGGCTCGGGCTGTCGGTGGACTGGTCGCTGACGTACACCACGATCGGCCGGGTGGCGCGGGCCACCTCGCAGCGGGCGTTCCTGCGCAACCTGGCGCGCGGCGAGGCGTACCAGGCGGAGGCCCCGACGCTCTGGGACGTCGGCTTCGCCACCGCGGTCGCCCAGGCGGAACTGGAGGACCGGGAGCGGCCGGGCGCGTACCACCGGCTGCGGTTCCACGCCCCCGGCGGGCGGGAGGTGCTGATCGACACCACCCGGCCGGAGCTGCTGCCGGCCTGCGTGGCCCTGGTCTGCCACCCGGACGACGAGCGCTACGCCGACCTGGTCGGCGCGTCGGTGCGTACCCCGGTCTTCGGGGTCGAGGTGCCGGTGCGCGCGCACCCGCTGGCGGACCCGGCCAAGGGCACCGGCGTCGCCATGGTCTGCACCTTCGGCGACCTGACCGACGTGACCTGGTGGCGTGACCTGGACCTGGACACCCGGGTGGTGGTCGGCCGGGACGGGCGGCTGCTGCCGGAGCCGCCGGACGGGGTGCCGGCCGGGCCCTACGCGGCGTTGGCCGGGCAGACCGTCAACGGTGCCCGCCGGGCGGTGGTGGACCTGCTGACCGAGGCGGGTGACCTGGTCGGCGAGCCGCGCCCGATCACCCACCCGGTGAAGTTCTACGAGCGGGGCGACTGGCCGCTGGAGATCGTCTCCACCCGGCAGTGGTACCTGCGCAACGGCGGCCGGGACGCGGAACTCCGCGCGGACCTGCTGGCCCGGGGCGCGGAGCTGAACTGGGTGCCGGCACACATGCGCCACCGCTACGAGCACTGGGTGGGCGGCCTGACCGGCGACTGGCTGGTCAGTCGGCAGCGGTTCTTCGGCGTGCCGGTGCCGGTGTGGTACCGGCTCGACGACGCTGGCGAGCCGGTCTGGTCCCAGCCTCTCACACCGGATGAGTCCGCGCTCCCGGTCGACCCGTCCAGTGAGCCGGCTCCCGGCTTCGACGAGTCGCACCGCAATCGACCGGGCGGTTTCATCGGAGACCCGGACGTACTGGACACGTGGGCCACCTCGTCGCTGACCCCGCAGATCGTCGGCGGCTGGGAGACCGACCCGGACCTGTTCGCCCGGGTCTTCCCGATGGACCTGCGCCCGCAGGGGCAGGAGATCATCCGTACCTGGCTCTTCTCCACGGTGGTCCGCGCGCACGCCGAGCACGGGGTGCTGCCCTGGCGGGACGCGGTCCTCTCCGGCTGGATCCTCGACCCGGACCGGAAGAAGATGTCCAAGTCCAAGGGGAACGTGGTGACCCCGATGGCGCTGCTGACCGAGCACGGCTCGGACGCCGTCCGGTACTGGGCGGCCAGCGGCAAGCCCGGCATGGACCTGGCCTTCGACCCGGCGCAGATCCGCATCGGACGCCGGCTGGCCACCAAGCTGCTCAACGCGTCGAAGTTCGCCCTCGGGCTGGGTGCCGCCGACGCGTTGCGCGCCCCGGCGACGGAACCGCTGGACACCGCCATGCTCGCCGAACTCTCCGGCGTGGTCGCGACGGCGACCACCGCCTTCGACGGGTACGACCACACGGCCGCCCTCCAGGCGACCGAGGCGTTCTTCTGGCGGTTCTGCGACGACTACATCGAACTGGTGAAGGAACGCGCCTACGGCACCGGGCCCGGGGCGGACTCGGCCCGCGCGGCGCTCGCCACCGCACTGTCGGTGCAGTTGCGCCTCTTCGCCCCGGTGCTGCCGTACGTGACCGAGGAGGTCTGGTCGTGGTGGCGCTACGGCTCGGTGCACCGGGCGCCCTGGCCCACCACGTACGAGGTCCAGCGGGCCGTCCGGGGCACCGGTGACCCGGCGCTGCTGCGGCTGGCCGGGGACGCGCTGAGCCAGGTGCGGCGGGCCAAGTCGGAGCGGAAGCTTTCCATGCGGACGCCGGTGCCGCTGGCCGAGGCGCTCGCCCCGGCCGCCGTCCTCGACCAGCTCGCCCTGGTCGCCGACGACCTGCGTGCCGCCGGCCGGATCACCACCCTCGACCCGGTCCCCGACCGCACCACCGAACTCGTCATCGCCTGCGCGTTCTGACGCGGTGGTGGTGGTGGTGGTGGTGCGTGTTTGGTGGTAGCAGGGGACCCCTGTTACCGCATTTTGATGAGCAGGGGACCCCTGCTACCACCTGACGAGGAGGAGGGGTCCCCTGCTACCGCCTCAGCTGGTTTCGCCGGCGACGCTGAAGGAGCGGAGACGGCGGACCGCCAGGGCGGTGAAGCCGAGGACGGCCAGCGTGGTCATCACCGCCGACACCGGCACGGACACCGTGGTGGAGAGCAGTGCGGTGGGGGCGATCCGGTCGGCGAGCGCGATCACGTACTGCTGGATGGAGAGCACCTTGGTGCCGCTGACGAAGTTGCCGAGCAGCCCCTCCCAGATCAGCACGTAGACCAGGCCGAGCAGCACCGGTCGCCGGGTGACCAGGCTGAGCGCCACGAACAGGGCCGAGTACGCCAGCGCGCCGACCGCCGACGCGAGCGCCAGCGCCAGGCCGAAGCGGACCGAGTGGGCGAGCACGCCCGCGACGTAGAGCGGCACGGCGCAGGAGACCGCGGTGACCACGGCCGCCACCCCGAGTTTCGGCAGCACGATCTGCCAGCGGGGCAGCGGCTTGGTCAGGATGTGCACCACGGTGCCGTCGTCGATCTCGGCACCGAGCACGCCGGTGCCGACGATCAGGGCGACCACCGGCAGCACCACGGCCAGGCCCAGCCCGACCAGCACCGGCGGCCCCCACTGGCCGGGGTCGACCCCGAGCGCCCGGGAGAGCACCGCCAGCCCCACCACGATCAACGGCAGCGGGATGAGCATCAGGAACCGGCGGCGGCCGAAGAGGCCCCGGGCGGTGATCCAGGTGACGGTCGACATGTCAGCCTCTTCCGTGCGTGACTGCGGGACTCACTCGCTGCGCTCGTTCATTCCTCGCCCGCACAGTTATGCCTCCACCAGGTAGGAGAAGACGCTCTCCAGGGACTCGTCCTCGGGCAGCAGTCGCCGCACCCGGATGCCCCGGTCGAGCGCGATCCGGGGCAACGCGCGGGTGAACGCCCCGTAGTCGCCCGCCCGTACGGTCAACCCGGAGCGGTCCAGTTCGACCCCGTTGACCGACGGCTCGCCCATCAGCGCCACGGCCAGCGCCCGGTCGTCGGTGGACTGGACCGCGAAGACGTGCGGCCGGTTCGTCATCAGCCGGCGGATGGTGCGGAAGTCGCCGGAGGCGGCCAGCCGCCCGGCCACCATCACCTGGACGGTGCCGGAGACCTGCTCGACCTCCTCCAGGATGTGCGAGCTGAACAGGATGGTCCGGCCGGCGTCGCCGAGGTTGTGCAGCAGTTGCATCATGTGCAGCCGCTGGCGCGGGTCCATGCCGTTGAAGGGCTCGTCGAGCAGGAGCACCTGCGGGTCGTGCACCAGCGCGGCGGCCACCCGGGTGCGTTGCCGCATGCCCTTGGAGTAGGTGCCGATCCGGCGTCCCTGCGCGCTCTCCATCTCGACGAGGTCGATCGCCCGCCGGGCCGCCGCCTCCGGGTCGGGCAGCTTGTGCAGCTTGGCACTGGCCAGGACGAACTCGTACGCGGTGAGGAAGGTCTGCACCGCCTCGCGCTCGCTGACCAGACCGAGCCGCCGGTACACCTCCGGGTTACGCCAGGTGGGCGCGCCGTCGAGGGTGACCGTGCCGCGGGACGGGGACAGGAACCCGGCCATCATGTGCAGCAGGGTGGTCTTGCCGGCCCCGTTCGGACCGAGCAGGCCGGTCACCCTCGGGCCGAGGGACATGGTGACGTCGTTGACCGCCACCACGTTGCCGTACCAGCGGGAGACGCCGGCCAGGGTCAGTTCACTCATGCGGAGGCGACCTTCCGGTAACGGACGAGCAGCAGCGCGACGGAGGCGGCCACCAGGACCACGGCGGCCACGGCGTAGAGCGGGCCGAATCCGCCGATCGGGAGGTTGGTCGAGCCGCCGCCGGGCGAGGAGAGCAGGTCACCGAGGGCCCAGCCGCCGATCGCCTGCACCAGGGTGGACGGGGACGCCAGGAAGGCCAGCTCGTTGACCGTGTTCGACGGCATCACCTGGAGCGTGCCGACGATCGGAGTCGTCATCAGGAACACCGCGACCACGCCACCGGCGGCGAACGCCCGCTTGCCGGTGAGCGAGGCGACCAGCAGCCCGACCGAGGCGAAGACCACCGCCCACAGCCCGGCGTAGAGCAGCCCCGGCAGCAGGTCGAGCAGTTCGTCCCAGGCACCCCGCCAGCCCTTGCCGGTGGTGAACGCGGCCCCGATGAACATCAGCAGTTGCGGTGCGCCGAGCAGCAGCCAGAGCGCGGTCACCAGGGCGGCGAGCTTGGCCAGCGGGTAGTCGGAGCGGGGCAGCGGCCGGGAGAAGTAGAGCGGAAGCACGCCGCTGCGCAGGTCCCGGGAGACCAGCTCGGGCGCGACCACCGCGACGAAGAAGATCACCAGCCAGCTCATCGCGTCGGCGAACTGGGCGTACGTCAGCACGACCTCGCCGATCTGGGTACGTACCGCGGTCGCCCCGGCGGCGACCACGACGACGATCGCCACGATCAGCCAGGGGAAGATCTTGGCCTTGGCGCTGCGGCCGAGGCCGAACGCGGTCCGCAGACCGTGCCCGTAGAGCGCGCCGAAGACCTCTCGGCGGCCGAGGCGGGGGCCGGTGTAGCGCTGGTAGCCGATGTCGTGGATGACCCCGGTCGGCTCAGGCATTGATCGACTCCCTCGGTGCGAAGAGTTCGGCCACCCGATGCCGGCGCTGGTCGAGCCGGTGCAACGGCAGGTCCAGCTCGGCGACCGCGCCGAGGATCAGGTCGTAGGTCCCCTCGTCGGCGAGCGGGACGAGCAGCATCCGGCCGTCCCGCCCCACCGGCAGGTCGAGCGCGGCGAGGCGGGCGGCGAGTTGCTCCGTACCCTCGCTGACCTCGACGGCGAGGATGTCGGTCGCGGAGGTCATCGCGGAGATCCGGTCGGCGCGCAGCAGCCGCCCGCCGTCGATGGCGACCAGGGTGTCGCAGATCCGCTCGACCTCGCCGAGCAGGTGCGAGCAGACCACCACGGAGATGCCGAACTCGGTGCCGATGCGGTGGACGAGATTGAGCATCGCGTCCCGACCGGCCGGGTCCAGGCCGTTGGTCGGCTCGTCGAGCAGGAGCAGGTCCGGGTCGTGCACCAGCGCCTGGGCCAGTTTGACCCGCTGTTTCATGCCGGTGGAGTAGCCGCCGACCGGCCGGTACCGCTCCTCGTAGAGGCCGACGTGACGCAGCGCCTCGGAGGCCCGTTCCCGGGCCACGGTGCGGGGCAGCCCGCTGATCCGGCCGAGGTGGGTGACGAACTCGGCGGCGGACAGGTCGGGCGGGAGGCAGTCGTGTTCGGGCATGTAGCCGACCCGGGCCCGGACGCCGGCCGGGTCGCTGGTCGGGTCGAGGCCGAGCACCCGGACCCGGCCGCTGGTCGGGGCGAGCAGGCCCAGCAGGATCTTGATGAGGGTGGACTTGCCGGCGCCGTTGGCACCGACCAGCCCGACGATTCCCGGTTCGACCGCGACGGTCAGGTCGGCCAGCGCCGTGACCCGTCCGCCGTAGGTCTTGGTCAGCGACTCGGTCGCGAGCAGTGTCACGTCGCCCAGCCTAGGGAGGCGACGCACCTCCGGGACACCCGGCGCGCCCCTGATCTCGGCGGCGTCCTCCACTAGGGGACGGCCGGTGGTTCCTCCGGACGCCCCGGCGGTTGCCGGTGGTCGGCAGAGCGGCGGCTCGGGCAGAATCCCGCCCATGTTCCTCCGCCTGTGGCGTACTCCGGCGACCTGGGTCGCCGTCACCGTCCTCGCCGCGGGTGCGGCGCTGGGCCTGTTCTGGTTCCAGCCGTGGAAGCTGGTCACCGACACCGAGGTCCGGGAGAACCTGGCCACGGTGCAGACCACCACGCCCGCGCCGTCGACCGCGGGCACGCCGGGTGGGTCACCGTCCGCGGCACCGGCCGGTCCCGTCGTGGTACGTCAGGGAAGCTTCGTCACCCACGAGCACGAGACCTCGGGCCGGGCCCGGATCGTCCGGTTGCCGGATGGGGCGTACCGCCTGGAACTGGTCGGCCTGGACACCTCGAACGGACCGGACCTGCGGGTGTGGCTGACCGACCGACCGGTCCGCACCGGCGTGGCGGCCTGGCGGGTCTTCGACGACGGCCGGTGGGTGGAACTCGGTCGGTTGAAGGGAAACCGGGGCGACCAGGCGTACCGGATCCCCGCCGGCACCGACCTCACCGGACTGACCAGCGTCTCTGTCTGGTGCAAGCGGTTCGCGGTCTCGTTCGGGGCGGCTCCGCTGGACGTCGTGCGCTGATCCGTGGGCCACGATGGTGGGTGGCGCTCTCGACCGATCGCCGGTGGGCTGAGAAACTGTGTGCCGGTCAGCGAGTGGGGGGTGTGATGAGCAACGGCTGGGTGCTGCCCGACGACGTGCTCCGGGACGCGCCGGTGTTCACACCGCGTCCAGGTGAACTCGCCGACCTGGAACTGCTGCTCAGCGGGGCGTACGCGCCACTGACGGGCTTCATGACGCGGGCCGATCTGACCTCGCTCAGTCGTCGGGGCCGGCTCGCCGACGGGACGCCCTGGCCGGTGCCGGTGACCCTCCAGGTGCCGGCGGCGGTGGCCGAGGGGCTGCGGTCGGACGATCCGGCGGGCCGGGTGCTGGTGCTCACCGACGGCGAGGGCGCCCCGCTCGCCGCGCTCGACGTGCAGGATGTCTGGTCCGGCCGGGACGGCACCGCCGGGCTGGGTGGCCCCGTCCACCGGCTCGGTGACGGCGGTCATGCCCCGTTCCAGCGGCTGCGACGTACCCCGGAGGAGGTCCGGGCGCTGCTGCCTCCCGGGCGGGTGCTCGGGGTGATCGCCGACCGGCCGCTGCACCGGCCGCAGCTCGCCCAGATCGCGCACGCGACCCGTACGCTCGGCGCGCACCTGCTGGTGATGATCCCGGTCGGCGAGGAGGCCACCGGGGGCCTGCCGCCCGAGGCGCTGGTCCGCGCGGTCTTCGCCGCCCGGGACCGGATGCCCCCGGTGACCCTGATCACGGTGCCGCTGGCCCGCCGGCGGGACGAGATCAGCGACGCGCTGCTGCGCGCCCGGGTCTCCGCCGCCTACGGGGTGACCCACCTGCTCTCCACCGAGGAGACGCTCTCCGGTGCCGGGCTGCGGGTACTGGTGCCCCGGGAGCTGGCCTACGACAACCGGGACGGGCAGTGGCGCTGGCGGGACGACATCCCCCCGCGCAACCGGCGGCTGGCGCTCACCCAGGAGGAGATCGACGACCACCTGGACCGGGGCTTCCCGCTGCCGGAATGGCACACCCCGCCGGCGGTGGCGAAGGAACTGACCCGGGCCCGGCCGCCGCTGCGGCACCGGGGTCTGGTGGTCTTCCTGACCGGGCTCTCCGGTTCGGGCAAGTCGACGATCGCCAGCGGACTGGCCGACGCGCTGCGGGAGGCCGGGGACCGGACGATCACCCTGCTCGACGGCGACGTGGTGCGGCGGGAACTCTCCGCCGGCCTGACGTTCAGCCGGGCGGACCGGGACCTCAACGTACGGCGGATCGGCTGGGTCGCCGCCGAGATCGCCCGGCACCGGGGGGTGGCGATCTGCTGTCCGATCGCCCCGTACGCCCAGGCGCGGGCGACCGCCCGGGAGATGGCGGCGGCGGCCGGCGCGGGTTTCGTGCTGGTCCACGTCGCCACTCCGCTGGAGGTCTGCGAGCAGCGGGACCGCAAGGGCCTCTACGCCCGGGCCCGGGCCGGGCTGCTCACCGGGATGACCGGTGTCGACGACCCGTACGAGGCGCCGACCGACGCGGACCTGGTGGTGGACACCTCGGACATCTCGATCGAGGAGGCGGTGCAGCGGGTGCTGCACCTGCTGACCGAGACCGGGTGGATCGAGCCCCGCCTGTTGCCGGCCTGACCCCGCTCCGCCCCGTTTCGATCCGCCCCGCCCCGCCCCGTTTCGACCCGAGCCGGCCCCGGCCCCATCGCGCCCCGGCCGGCTCGGCTTCCGTACCCTGCCCTCGTCGCGCTAATGTTCATCTTTGTTGGAACACGTTCGAGAACGTCGACGGCGGGGAAGCGCACGAACGGAAGCGACGGCACGGGAAGCGGAGGTCGGCGATGCTGGCGCGGCAGCGACAAGCGGCCATCCTGGAGCGGGTCCGGGCGACCGGCGGCGTACGGGTCAGCGAGCTGGCCGCCGAGTTCGGCGTCTCCGACATGACCATCCGTCGCGACCTGGACGCGCTGGCCGCCCAGGGCCTGCTGGCCAAGGTGCACGGCGGGGCGACGGTGGCCGACCCGTCGGCAGCCGACGAACCCGGCTTCGACGCCAAGTCGGTGCGGCAGCCGGCCGAGAAGGCACTGATCGCCGCGCACACCGCGCGGCTGGTCCGCCCGGGCGCGGCCGTGGCCCTCTCCGCCGGTACGACCACCGCCGCGCTGGCGCGGCGTCTGGTGGACGTGCCGGGACTGACCGTGGTGACCAACTCGTTGCCGGTGGCGGAGGTCTTCCACACCGCCGGACGGTCGGACCAGGCGGTGATCCTCACCGGCGGTGTACGGACGCCCTCGGACGCGCTGGTCGGGCCGCTGGCGGTGGCGGCGATCCGCTCGCTGCACCTGGACGTGCTCTTCCTCGGGGTGCACGGGATCAGCGAACGGGCCGGCTTCACCACGCCGAACCTGATGGAGGCGGAGACCAACCAGGCGCTGATGGCCTCCGCCGACCGGCTGGTGGTGCTCGCCGACCACACCAAGTGGGGCCTGGTCGGCCTCTGCTCGATCGGCGAGCTGGGCTGCGCGGACGTGGTGGTGGTCGACGACCGGCTGCCCGAGGAGGGTCGCCGGGTGCTGTCCGAACAGGTGGCGGAACTGATCGTCGTGGAACGGTCGACGGATGGCCGCGCGGCGGCAGAAGGGACACCGGCATGAAGCGTACGGTCACCAGGCTGGCCGACGGCCGCGAGCTGATCTACTTCGACGAGCGGGACGACGTCGTCCGGGACGAGCCCGACCGCCGGGAGCTTCCCCCTCCCCCACCCGCGTCACAGCTGCGCTACGACCCCCTGCTGGACGAGTGGGTGGCGGTCGCCGTGCACCGGCAGGCCCGGACCTTCCTCCCCCCGGCCGACCAGTGCCCCCTCTGCCCCTCCCGGGGCGACCGACACAGCGAGATCCCCGCCTCCGGGTACGACGTGGTGGTCTTCGAGAACCGCTTCCCCGCGCTCAGCCAGCGGATCGCCGACGAGCCGCCGGGTGTCACCCCGTTCACCGAGATCCGGCCGGGGCTGGGCCGCTGCGAGGTGGTCTGCTTCACCGACGACCACCACGCCGCCTTCGTCGACCTGCCCCCCGACCGGGTGCGGACCGTCCTCGACGCGCTCGCCGACCGGACCGCCGCCCTCGCCGAGCTGCCCGGGGTCGAGCAGGTCTTCTGCTTCGAGAACCGGGGCGTGGAGATCGGGGTGACCCTGCACCACCCGCACGGCCAGGTCTACGCGTTCCCGTTCGTCACGCCCCGGACCCGGACGATGCTGGCCGCCGCGCGCCGGCACGCCGAGCGCACCGGCGGCAACCTCTACGCCGACGTGCTCGCCGCCGAGCGGGCCGCCGGGGAACGGGTGGTGGCGACGAACGAGCACTGGACGGCGTACGTACCGGCGGCGGCACGCTGGCCGTTCGAGGTGCACCTGGCCCCGCACCGCCCGGTGCCGGACATCCCGGCGCTGGACGACGCGGAGCGGGACGCCTTCGGTCCGCTCTACCTGGACGTGCTGCGCCGCTTCGACGGGCTGTTCGACATGCCGATGCCGTACATCGCGGCCTGGCACCAGGCCCCGGTCCGCGTCGACCGCGAACTGGCCCACCTGCACCTACAGCTGTTCAGCATCCGCCGGGCG
Organism: Micromonospora sagamiensis; assembly: GCF_014680085.1. NCBI lineage: Bacteria > Bacillati > Actinomycetota > Actinomycetes > Micromonosporales > Micromonosporaceae > Micromonospora > Micromonospora sagamiensis. Next base: position 1,977,320 of record NZ_AP023438.1, read on the forward strand.
GCGGACAAACTGAAGTACCTCGCCGGAACGGAGTCGGGGATGGGCGTGTTCATCAGCGACGTCGCCCCGGAGCGCGCCGCGCAGTTGCTGCGCGAGGCCTGAGACACCGCCCGCCGGCCCGTACCGCGGCACGGCTGCCGGGCCGTGCGGTCCGGCGGAAGAGGCCGGGACAAGGGCGCGGAAGAGGCCGGGACAGGGCGCGGGGGGCCCGGGACAGGGCCCCCCGCTGGGAAGGGACGGCTGGCTGTACGCGACAGCCGGGAAGGCTGGCTGATCGGCGCTCACGTGCCGCATGCGACCGTGGTCAACCTTCCTGGACGCGACTGGCATCACGTCCACCCTGTCAACGACCGGACGCCCCGTCCGGTGACGCGGCGGCACCGCGCGGGCTGCCGCCACGTGGTACCGGTGGGACGACGGCCCCACCGGCCGGATCGACGCACGGAACCCGCCGGCTGGGCCGGCGGGCTCCGGGACGGGCGGGAACGATCAGGCGCCCAGGCGGCGCGCCAGGTTCTCGTCCAGGGCGTTCATGAACTCGTCGGTGGTCAGCCACGGGGCGTCGCGCGAGATGAGCAGCGCGAGGTCCTTGGTCATCTGGCCGCCCTCGACGGTGTCGATGCAGACCTGCTCGAGGGTGTTGGCGAACTCGGTGACCGCGGGCGTGCCGTCCAGCTTGCCCCGGTGCGCCAGGCCCCGGGTCCAGGCGAAGATCGACGCGATCGGGTTGGTCGAGGTCTTCTCGCCCTTCTGCCACTGCCGGTAGTGCCGGGTGACGGTGCCGTGCGCGGCCTCCGCCTCGACGGTCCGGCCGTCCGGGGTCATCAGGACCGAGGTCATCAGGCCGAGCGAGCCGAAGCCCTGGGCCACGGTGTCGGACTGCACGTCACCGTCGTAGTTCTTGCAGGCCCAGACGAAGCCGCCCTCCCACTTCAGCGCGGCGGCGACCATGTCGTCGATCAGCCGGTGCTCGTAGGTGATACCGGCGGCGTCGAACTCGGCCTTGAACTCGTTCTCGAAGACCTCGGCGAAGATGTCCTTGAACCGGCCGTCGTACGCCTTGAGGATGGTGTTCTTGGTCGACAGGTAGACCGGGTAGCCGCGGTCGAGGCCGTAGCGCATCGAGGCACGGGCGAAGTCCCGGATCGACTCGTCGAAGTTGTACATGCCCATCGCGACGCCGCCGCCGGTGAAGTTGGCGACCTCCATCTCGACCGGGGCACCGCCGTCGGTCGGGGTGTAGGTGATGGTCACCGTGCCCGGACCGGGGACGACGAAGTCGGTGGCCTTGTACTGGTCACCGTGGGCGTGCCGGCCGATGATGATCGGCTTGGTCCAGCCCGGCACCAGCCGCGGCACGTTGGACATGATGATCGGCTCGCGGAAGACGACGCCACCGAGGATGTTCCGGATGGTGCCGTTCGGCGAGCGCCACATCTTCTTCAGGCCGAACTCCTCGACGCGGGCCTCGTCGGGGGTGATGGTGGCGCACTTGACACCGACGCCGTGCTCCTTGATGGCGTTGGCGGCGTCGACGGTGACCTGGTCGTCGGTCTCGTCGCGGTACTGGATCGAAAGGTCGTAGTAGTGCAGGTCGACGTCGAGGTAGGGCAGGATCAGCTGCTCCCGGATCTGCTTCCAGATGATCCGGGTCATCTCGTCGCCGTCGAGCTCCACGACCGGGTTGTTTACCTTGATCTTCGCCATCGGCCGGCGCTCCTCTCGGGGGACACATGCTCAAGCAGTACGAGCGTACTGGAACTTGCCCGGTCCCTCGCAGCTGGCCCTCCACCTCCGCCGCACGAGCAACGATCCTCCGGCCCGCCGTGGCGATCGAAGGTCGGCTCGCGACGGTGGCCGGAGGATCAGCGCGTCGACCGGGCACCGGGAACGGCGGCGGCCGGATCACGGCCCCGGGTCGGGACTTGCCGACGGTCGGTCGGTGCGTCCCGGACCCGGACGGCCGCGTCGGACGTCACATGTTGGCGACGTCGGCCTGCTTGGCCCGGACCGCCTCGGCGGCCTCCTTCAGGCTGGCCAGCTCGTCGTCGTCCAGCTCGGTGGTGACGACCCGCTTCACGCCCTCGGCGCCCAGCTCCGCCTCGACGCCCAGGTAGACACCGGAGATGCCGAACTCGCCGTCGACCCAGGCGCAGACCGGCATGACCTCGCCGGAGTCCTCGGCGACCGCCTTGGCCATCCGGGCGGCGGCGGCCGACGGGGCGTAGTAGGCCGAACCGGTCTTGAGCAGGGCGACCACCTCGGCCCCACCGTTACGGGTCTTGACCACCAGCTCCTCGATCTGCTCGGCCGGCAGCACGTCGCGCAGCGGCTTGCCGTCGACGCTGCTGCGCGACGGGACCGGGACCATGGTGTCGCCGTGCGAGCCCAGGGTGAGGGTCTTCACCGACTTCACCGGTACGCCGAGCGCCTCGGCGACGAAGTTGCTGAACCGGGCGGTGTCGAGCATGCCGGCCTGGCCGAGCACCCGGTTCTTGGGGAACCCGGTGGCGATCTGGGCCAGCGCGGTCATCTCGTCGAGCGGGTTGGAGACGACGATGACCACGGCGTTCGGGGCGAAGCGGGCGACGTTCTCGGAGACCTGGCGGACGATCTTGGCGTTCGTCTCCAGCAGGTCCATCCGGCTCATGCCCGGCTTACGGGGCAGACCGGCGGTGATCACGACGACGTCCGAACCCTCGATCGCCTCGTAGCCCTCACCGTTCGGGCCGGTGGTAGCACCGATGATCTTGGTCTCGAAGCCCTCGATCGCCCGCGACTGGTTGAGGTCGAGGGCGAGCCCGGCGGGCTTCCCCTCGACGATGTCGGTGATCACGACGGTGTCGAAGATGTCGTACTCGGCCAGACGCTGCGCGGTGGTGGAGCCGTAGAAGCCGGCCCCGACGACAGTGACCTTCTTACCCATGGTCGTCCCACTCCCTGCTACCAGTCGGTTTCCCGGACCGTATCAGTCATCGTGGCACCGAACAGGCCAGGGTCGGACGGTTATGACGTGATCGCCGTCTCCCGCTCGGCCCGCTCGACCACGTTCGTCAGCAGCATCGCCCGGGTCATCGGCCCCACCCCGCCGGGCATCGGGACCAGGGCACCGGCCGTGCCGGCGACCTCGGGGTCGACGTCACCGGTGTAGCGGCCCTTGCCGTCCGCGCCGATCACCCGGGTGATGCCGACGTCGACCACCACCGCACCCGGCCGGACCATGTCGGCGGTGAGCAGGCCGGGCACCCCGGCGGCCACGATCACGATGTCCGCGGCCCGGGTGTGCGCGGCCAGGTCGAGGGTGCCGGTGTGGCAGAGCGTCACGGTGGCGTTCTCGCTGCGGCGGGTGAGCAGCAGGCCGAGCGGACGGCCGACCGTGTTGCCCCGGCCGACCACGGCGACGTTCGCCCCGCGCAGCGGCACGTCGTGCCGCCGCAGCAGCTCCACGATGCCGCGCGGGGTGCAGGGCAGCGGCCCGTCGTAGCCGAGCACCAGCCGACCGAGGTTGACCGGGTGCAGGCCGTCGGCGTCCTTGGCCGGGTCGATCATCTCCAGCGCGCGCTGGGTGTCGAGGTGGGCCGGCAGCGGCAACTGGACGATGTAGCCGTGGCAGGCCGGATCCGCGTTCAGCTCGGCGAGGACCGCGTCCACCTGCTCCTGGGTGGCGTCGGCCGGCAGCTCGCGCCGGATCGAGGCGATGCCCACCTCCGCGCAGTCGCGGTGCTTGCCGTTGACGTACGCCTGGGAGCCCGGGTCCGCGCCGACCAGGACCGTGCCCAGTCCCGGGGTGACACCCCGCTCCGCCAGTGCCTTGACCCGTACTCGCAGCTCGTCCTTGATCTCCGCTGCGGTCGCCTTGCCGTCCAGGATCGTCGCCGTCACGCCCCGATCGTCTCACGACCGACCCCCGCCGTTCCGCCGACCCGCGCCCTACCCCTCCGGTGCGGGGTGTGGGGGTCGGCTGGTTGCAGGGGTCCCCTGCTACACAGAATCCGGTAGCAGGGGACCCCTGCAGGCACCCGAAGAACGCGCCCCCGCCCGTGCGGCGCCACCGGGCCGCCGGTGCGGCGCCCGGGGGGCAGCCGGCGGCGCCGGCGGGTCGTCAGTAAGCCGTCAGTGGAAGAAGTGACGGGTGCCGGTGAGGTACATGGTGACGCCGGCCTCGGCGGCGGCGGCGATCACCTCGTCGTCCCGGATCGAACCGCCCGGCTGCACGACGGCCCGGACGCCCGCGTCGATCAGCACCTTGAGCCCGTCGGCGAACGGGAAGAACGCGTCCGAGGCGGCGACCGCGCCCCGGGCCCGGTCGGCACCGGCCCGGTTCACCGCGAGGTGGGCCGAGTCGACCCGGTTGACCTGCCCCATGCCGACCCCGACGGTCGCGCCGTCGGCGGCCAGCAGGATGGCGTTGCTCTTGACCGAGCGGACCGCCCGCCAGGCGAAGGCCAGGTCCCGCAGGAGGTCGTCGTCGGCCGGTTCGCCGGCCACCAGCCGCCAGGCGGCCGGGTCGTCGCCGGGGGCGTCCACGCGGTCGGCGGTCTGCACCAGCACACCACCGCCGACCTGCCGCCACTCGGCGGGCGGCGGGGCCCAGGCCGGGGCGCGCAGCAGGCGCAGGTTCTTCTTGGCCTGGAGCACCTCGACCGCGCCCGCCTCGAACTCCGGCGCCACCAGGACCTCGGTGAAGATCTCGGCGACCTGCTTGGCCAGCTCGACGGTGACCGGCCGGTTGACGGCGATCACCCCGCCGTACGCGGAGACCGGGTCGCAGGCGTGCGCCTTGCGGTGCGCGTCGGCCACGTCCCCGCCGACCGCGATGCCGCACGGGTTGGCATGCTTGATGATCGCGACGGCCGGCTGGTCGGTGAAGTCGTTCGCCGCCCGCCAGGCGGCGTCCGCGTCGACGTAGTTGTTGTAGGACATCTCCTTGCCGTGCAGCTGCTCGGCCTGGGCCAGCCCGACCGGGGCGTCCGGGTCGGTGTAGAGGGCGGCCTGCTGGTGCGGGTTCTCGCCGTAGCGCAGTGCCCGCTGGGCGCGCAGCCCCAGACCGGCGAAGACCGGCCAGTCCGCCTGCTCCGGGTCGAGCTGCGCGGCGCACCAGTTCGCCACGGCGATGTCGTACTCGGCGATGTCGGCGAAGGCGCGGGCGGCGAGTGCGCGCCGCTGCGCCAGCGTGAAGCCGCCCGCACCGAGGGCGGTGACCACCGCCGCGTACGCCGCCGGGTCGGTCACCACGGCGACCGAGGCGTGGTTCTTGGCGGCGGCCCGGACCATCGCCGGCCCGCCGATGTCGATCTGCTCGACGCACTCGTCGACGCCCGCTCCGGAGGCGACCGTGGCCTGGAACGGGTAGAGGTTGGAGACCAGCAGGTCGATGCCGGTGATGCCGTGCTCGTCGAGCTGGTCGGCGTGCGACTCCTTGCGCAGGTCGGCCAGGAGGCCGCCGTGGATCGACGGGTGCAGGGTCTTGACCCGGCCGTCGAGGATCTCCGGGAACCCGGTCACCGTCTCGACGGCGGTCACCGGCACGCCGGCCCCGGCGATCGTCGACGCGGTGCTGCCGGTCGACACGATCTCGACCCCGGCGTCGTGCAGGGCGCGGGCCAGCTCGGCCAGGCCGCTCTTGTCGTAGACGCTGACCAGCGCCCGCCGGATCGGCCGGCGCCCGTCGGAGGGGGTGCTCACGCCAGTGGTGACCTTTCTTCCGGTGATCGTCCAACCTGCCCGGACCAGGCGGCCGACCTGCTCGACGAGCTGCCGCCGCTCGGCTTCCTTGATGCGCTCGGTGAGCGTCTCCTCGTCGTCGTCGTCGAGGACCGGCACCGCGACCTGGGCGACGATCGGACCGGTGTCCATGCCCGCGTCGACGAAGAAGAGCGTCGCCCCGGTGATCTTCACGCCGTAGGCGAGGGCGTCCCGGGGGCCGTGGATGCCGGGGAACGCCGGCAGCAGGGTGTTGTGGGTGTTGAGGTAGCGGTCGGAGAAGGCGGCCAGGAAGTGCGGGCCGACGAGCTTCAGGAAACCGGCGGAGACGACCAGGTCGGGCCGGTGTTCGGCGACCCGGACGGTGAGCGCCCGGTCCCACTCCTCGCGGGTGGGGTGGTCCTTCAGCCGCTCCACGAACGTGGGCACTCCGGCGGCTGCGGCCCGCTCCAGCCCGGCGATGCCGTCCCGGTCGGCGCCGACCGCGACCACCCGGGCTCCGTACGCCGGATCCGTGCTGGCGTCCAGCAGGGCCTGGAGGTTGCTGCCGGACCCGGAGACGAGGACGACGATGCGGGCGGCGGACGCGGGCTCGGTCACCGGATCACCCTATCGGGCGGGAGTCGGCCCCCTTCCGCTGGCCGGACCCTCCACCAGCCGGTCCTCACCGTGGGACCACGGCCCGCCGGTCACCCCGGACGTCGCCCCGAACAGGTACTCTGCCCCCGCTCGATACTCGACGCGCGAACGGCCCACCCCAGCCACGGGCGGCCCGGTTCGCGGTCACCCGATCAAGGAGTTCACCCCATGCAGCCCGGATACCCCCAGCAGCCGCCGCAACAGATCGACAACAACATGACCATGTCGATCGTGGCCATCTTCCTCTTCTGGCCGCTCGCCATCCCTGCGCTGATCAACGCCTCCAAGGTCAACCCGCTGGTTCAGCAGGGTAACTACGCGGCGGCCCAGGCCGCGGCGGCGGAGAGCAAGAAGTGGTCGAAGTGGGCCCTCATCGTCGGCCTCGCCTGGTACGCCATCGCCCTGATCTGCTGCCTGCTGGGTGGTCTCGGGTCGCTGATGGGCGCGAACACAACCGTCTGACCCTCCCAACGCCGCACCAACAAGGAGAGCAGCGCGCATGCAGCCCGACAACCCCGGTCAGGACCCGTACGGCCAGCAGCCGCCGCCGTCGGATCCCACCTCGCCGCAGTACTCCGACCCATACGGTCAGCCGCCGCAGCCGTCGTACGGGCAGCAGCCGCACGACCCGTACGGTCAGCCGCCCACCTCGGGTCAGCCCTACGGCCAGCCGGGTCAGCCCTACGGCCAGCCCACCTCGGGCCAGCCGTACGGCCAGCCGACTTCGGGTCAGCCCTACGGCCAGCCCGCCTCGGGCCAGCCGTACGGGGACCCGTCCTCGGGGCAGCCGTACAGCCAGCCCGCCTCGGGCCAGCCGTACGGGGACCCGTACGCGCAGCAGCAGCCGTACGGCGCGGCACCGGGCTACCCGGCCGGGCAGTACGGCCAGTTCGGTGCGGCGCCGCAGAACAACAACCTCGGCCTGATCGGGATGATCGTCGGTATCACCTCGATCGTCTTCGCGATCTGCTGCGCGTTCCTCGGCATCATCCTCGGCATCGCCGGCGTGGTGCTGGGCGTGATGGGCCAGAAGAAGGCGGACCAGGGGCTGGCCAACAACAAGGGCCAGGCCACGACCGCTCTGATCACCGGCGCGGTGGGCATCGTCCTCGGGCTGGCGAACGCGATCCTCGGTGTCGCGCTGAACCTGAACACGTTCAACGTGTCCTGACCAGCGACCACGGCCCCCAGACGGGGCGTCCGGAGTCCTCCGGACGCCCCGTTGCCGTCCGGGCCAGCCTCCTGCGGCTCTGGCCGACGGCGGGACGCGTGGGGCGCGGAGGGGACGTCAGGGGCTCAGGGGCGGGTGAAGGCGCGGGTGGCGGCAGCCCCGAGTAGCGCGCCGACCGCCACGACCGCGCTGGTCACGGCGGTCACCTGCCAGGCGACCGGGCCCACCTCGGCGAGCCGGCCGCCGCCGAGCGAACCACCGGAGACCGCTGCCGCCGCGCCCACCAGCAGACCGGCCACCGGCCCGGCGAGCACCGCCGTACCGAGCAGCGGCCCCCAGGCCAGGGGCGTCCGGTCCTCGGCGGCCGACCGGAGCAGCCGACGGGCGAGCAGCCAGCCCGCCGCCATCCCGATCAGGACCGGCACCGCGAGCAGCAGCGCGCCGAACCCGTCGACCGGTCCGCGCGGCAGGCCGGCGAGCAGCGGTACGGCCGGCAGCGCGCCGACGGAGACCTCGCTGGTGCGTACCGCCGTGTCGGTGCCCACCGCGAACCCGGGTCCGAGCAGGTAGCTGGTGGCCCAGATCGCGGCGTTCGGCGCGTAGGCGAGGCTGACCAGGGTGATCCCGGCCTGACCGGCCACCCCGGTCCGGTAGGCGCCGATCATGTCGGCGGCGTCGCCACCACCGGTGGCGATGGCCAGCCCGGCGGCCCCCGCGCCCGCCCCGGTCAGGAGCAGCCCGGCGACCAGGCCGGTGCGGACCCCGTCGTGCAGGGCGGAGGGCACCCGCCGGAGCAGTCCGTCCGGGAGGCCGGTGGTCCGCAGCGCGCCCACCAGGGCGGCGGCCACACCGACGAGACCGAGGGTCATCCCGGCCCGCGCCGGGTGCAGCCGCATCCCGTCGGTGCCGGCGCCGGCTGCGGCGAGCACGCCGAGCAGCGCGTACCCGAGACCGACCGCACCCGCCGCGACGAGCGCCGGGCGGACCTCCCGGGTGCCCCGCGCGCCCAGTGCCCGGGTGGTGTGCACCCCGGCCCGGGTCAGCCGCCAGACGACCAGGGCGGTCAGGGCCAGCGGGGTGAGGCCGAGCGGGCCGGCGCTGGTGTCCAGCGGCACACCGTGGCCGAGCAACCAGCCGGCCAGCCCGGCGCGCAGCGCGCCGGCCACCGACGCCGCGTCCTCGCTGAGCTGCATCAACCCGAGCACCACGACGACCGGCAGGTACGAGGTGAGGGCGGCCCAGCCGGCGGCCACCCCGGCGGCGACGGCGAGCGGGGCCCGCTGGCGGCGGCGTCCGTCCGCCCGGTCGGGCGCGCCGGGACGCCGGGGGCGCGGCCGGGGCACCGGGCCGGTACGACCGGTCGGCCGGTCGTCGCGATCGACGCCAGCGGGACGGCGGGGCTGATCAGGGGTGACGGAGGTCATCGGGTTCTACTCTGGCACGCCGGACGGGCGGGGGCAGTCCGATAACCCGGCGGATCACGGTCGAGTTCGGTGATCCTTCCGCCCGGGACGGTACACGCGGTCTAACCTCGGCCCAGGCGCGGCCTTCCGCGGTCGCGGCCCTGACCGCCCGGAGGAAGCCGTGTCCGCTCCCTACGCCCCGCCACCGCCAGCCGCCGCCGGCAAGGACCGGACCACCCTCTGGGGCGTGCTCGGTATCGTCCTCGGCCTGCTGTGCTGCGGCATCCTCGGCATCGTCTTCGGCTGGCTGTCGATCCGGGACGCCCGGCGGTACGGCCAGTCGCAGGTGCTGGGTTGGCTGGCCATCGCGCTCAGCGTGATCAACATCATCGGCAGCGCGGTTCTGCGGGCCACCGGGAACTACCCGATCGACGGCCTGTGACCGGGCACCACCGCGACGCGGAGGGAGACGACCACGTGGTCGTCTCCCTCCGGTGTGCGTGCTCTCGGCTCAGCCGGCCGACATGATCTCCCGCATCAGCTTGGCGGTCTCGGTCGGCGTCTTGCCGACCTTGACGCCGACGGCCTCCAGCGCCTCCTTCTTCGCCTCGGCGGTGCCCGCCGAGCCGGAGATGATCGCGCCGGCGTGCCCCATGGTCTTGCCGGGCGGGGCGGTGAAGCCGGCGATGTAGCCGACCACCGGCTTGGTCACGTTCGCCTTGATGAAGTCGGCGGCCCGCTCCTCGGCGTCACCGCCGATCTCACCGATCATGACGATGGCGTCGGTGTCCGGGTCGGCCTCGAAGGCGGCCAGCGCGTCGATGTGGGTGGTGCCGATGATCGGGTCGCCACCGATGCCGACGCAGGTCGAGAAGCCGATGTCGCGCAGCTCGTACATCATCTGGTAGGTCAGCGTGCCGCTCTTGCTGACCAGACCGATCCGGCCGGAGCCGGTGATGTCGGCCGGGATGATGCCGGCGTTGGAGGCCCCCGGCGAGGCGATGCCCGGGCAGTTCGGGCCGATGATCCGGGTGCGCTCCCCCTGGGCCACGTTGTACGCCCAGAAGGCGGCGGTGTCGTGCACCGGGACGCCCTCGGTGATCACCACGGCCAGCGGGATGCCCGCGTCGATCGCCTCGACCACCGCGCCCTTGGTGAACTGCGGCGGTACGAAGATCACCGTGACGTCGGCACCGGTCTGCGCCATGGCGTCGGCCACGTTGGCGAAGACCGGCAGCTCGGTGCCGTCGAAGTCGACGGTCTGTCCGGCCTTGCGCGGGTTCACGCCACCGACGACGTTGGTGCCGGCGGCGAGCATCCGCCGGGTGTGCTTGGAACCCTCGGAACCGGTCATCCCCTGGACGATGACCTTCGAGTCCTTGGTCAGCCAGATTGCCATTGTCAGACCCCCGCAGCCGCCAGCTCGGCGGCCCGCTCGGCCGCGCCGTCCATGGTGTCGACCCGCTGCACGAGCGGGTTCTTCGCGCCGTCGAGGATCGCCCGACCGGCCTCCGCGTTGTTGCCGTCGAGACGGACCACGAGCGGCTTGGTCACCTGCTCGCCGCGCTGCTCGAGCAGGGCCAGCGCCTGGATGATGCCGTTGGCGACCTCGTCGCAGGCGGTGATGCCGCCGAAGACGTTCACGAAGACGCTCTTGACCGACGGGTCGGACAGGACGATCTCCAGCCCGTTCGCCATCACCGCGGCGCTCGCGCCACCACCGATGTCGAGGAAGTTCGCCGGCTTGACGTTGCCGTGCCGCTCACCGGCGTACGCGACCACGTCGAGGGTCGACATGACCAGACCGGCGCCGTTGCCGATGATGCCGACCTCGCCGTCGAGCTTGACGTAGTTGAGGTCCTTCTCCTTGGCCCGCTGCTCCAGCGGGTCCACCGCCGCCTGGTCGACCAGGGCCTCGTGGTCCGGGTGCCGGAACGCGGCGTTCTCGTCCAGGGTCACCTTGGCGTCGAGCAGCAGCACGTTGCCGTCGGCCGTACGGGCCAGCGGGTTCACCTCGACCAGGGTGGCGTCCTCGGCGACGAACGCCTGCCAGAGCTGGACCGCGATCCCGACGACCTGGTCGGCGACCTCGGCCGGGAACCCGGCGGCGGTGACGATCTCCCGCGCCGTGGCCTCGTCCACGCCGGTGTTGGCGTCGATCGGGGTCTTGACGACCTTGTCCGGGGTCTCGGCGGCGACCTGTTCGATGTCCATGCCGCCGGCCACGCTGGCGATGCACAGGAAGGTGCGGTTCGCGCGGTCGAGCAGGTACGAGAAGTAGTACTCCTCGGCGATGTCCGCGGTCACCGTGATCATCACCTTGTGGACGGTGTGACCCTTGATGTCCATGCCGAGGATGTCGGTGGCCCGGGCCACCGTCTCCTCCGTGCCCTCGGCCAACTTGACGCCGCCGGCCTTGCCTCGGCCACCGACCTTCACCTGGGCCTTGACGACCACCCGTCCGCCAAGGCGCTCGGCGATCGCGCGTGCCTCCTCCGGGGTCGTCGCGACGCCGCCGGCGAGCACGGGCAGTCCGTGTCGCTCGAACAGGTCCCGCCCCTGGTACTCGTACAGGTCCACGATTGCGCGTCCCGTCCCGTCTCCGCGGCGCGCCGTCGCGCCGCCACCAGCGTTGGAAAAAGCTTGACGCCTGCCGTCACAGATGACAGGCCGTTTGCGGCAGCCTAACGAGAAGGACACCACCGGCAACCGAGCGGGTGCGTGGTGTGCCGAAACGCACAGCGACGTGCGGAACGCCGGACTCCGCCCGGGTGGCTCGGGGAGCAGCCCCGTCCGTCCGCCAGCCGGGGCGAAACTCGTCGCGACGGGGCGTAACCCCTGGTGCCGGGGGGTCGTTGAGAGAAGTGTCGGAGCGCTGGTCAGCGCGATGACGGGAGACGGCCGATGCCCTGTCGGTCGAGGGGTGGCGGCGGGGCATCGTGCATAGAGGGGCCGGACGTGTGAGGGGTGCGTCCGGTCCCTCCCCCCGTTTTCCACCGGCTCCACCCGAGCGGCCACCGGTTCTCCCGGTCGGTCCCCGGCCCGGTGTTGCACCCGGGCCGGCGGCATTCGCCGGGGGTCAGCCGACCGGCTGGGCGATGTTGCCCCGGACCCACTCGACGATCGCCTGGGTGGTGGCGCCCGGAGTGAAGATCTTGGCCACGCCGATCTGCTCCAACTCGGGGATGTCGGCCTCGGGGATGATCCCGCCGCCGAAGACGACGACGTCACGGGCGTCCCGCTCGGCGAGCAGCTCCAGCACCCGGCGGAAGAGCGTCATGTGCGCGCCGGAGAGCACGGAGAGCCCGACCGCGTCGGCGTCCTCCTGGATCGCCGTCTCCACGATCTGCTCCGGCGTCTGGTGCAGCCCGGTGTAGATGACCTCCATGCCGGCGTCGCGCAGCGCCCGCGCGACCACCTTGGCGCCCCGGTCGTGCCCGTCCAGGCCCGGCTTGGCGACGACGACCCGAATTCGAGAGCTCATCAGCGCACACCTCTCACAGGCTCAGCGGTTCCACAGGCTCGGCGGCAGATCACCTGAACGAACGGTAACCGACGGACCGCAGCCGGGAAATCCGGCCGACGATCCATCGACGGGTGGCATGCCTCACGTCGGTCGGACATGCGCAGCGTAGTGATGACGCAGAGCTACGAAAGGGCGGTAACGAGGGCGAATAGCAAAGGTAACGAATCCCTACAACACATCACTCAACCGGACAAAATAAAACTCCAATGTGGCGCTCCGGCTTGTGGGGTGTCCGGGGGTTGGCTACCGTGTCCACGGTTGTCATCAGGTCCACGGACGGGTGACGACGCGGCCAGCCGGAGTTCATCTGAGCGTCACGAACCCGACCGGACCGCATCGGAAACCCGACAACGGAGGGTGTGCGTGCGCCAGCAGCTGTTGGATGAGCCCGATAGATATCGCGGCCGCCGCCGTGTACCCACCCCGCCCCGCAGCCGCTACGCCGCCGTCGTCACCACCGCCTTCGTCGGCGCGGGTGTCGTCGCCCTCGGCGCCAGCGCGATGCCCGACGCCAAGGGCGTCAACCCCTCGGTCCTCGACGAGCTGCGCCAGGCCTCGGTCACCAGCCAGGATCTCGCCGACCGGAGCATCGACGCCGAGCGCGCCACCCGGGACTCCACCCGCCTGGCCGCCGACGACGCCGCCGAGCCCGAGGTCTGGCTGCTCCCGCTCGCCGAGGGCTACGAGTTCACCACCCCGTACGGCATGCGCGGGGGCGAACTGCACACCGGCGTCGACCTGGTCGCCCCGGAGGGCACCCCGTACGTCTCCATCCACGACGGCACGGTCACCAAGGCCGGCTGGTTCGGCGGGTACGGCTACACCGTGATCGTCCGGCACGCTGACGGCACCGAGGCCATCTACGGCCACTCCTCCCAGCTCAGCGTCAAGGAGGGGCAGCAGGTCAAGGCGGGCGACCAGCTCGGCCTGGTCGGCAACACCGGCCACTCCTACGGCTCGCACCTGCACCTCGAGATCCACGTCAAGGGCGAGCCGCTCGACCCGGTGCCGTGGCTCCAGGAGCGCGGAGCGGACATCAAGCTACAAGTCGAGGCAATCTACAGCGACGTCACCGCGTCCTGACGTAACGCGACGACCGATCACCGCCCGGATCACACGATCCGGGCGGTTTTCTGTGCCCCGGTACGGGCGAAAGTGTGCTGCGTCACTCGCCCAGGTGTGACCGGTCCCACTGGAAAGCATGATCATTTATCGGGACGTACGGCATCGTACGAGGACATAGCCGGGCAGCGACGCCGTTCCGTCCCCGGCTCGTGGCCGAACCCCGCACCACCTCCGCCGTCGGCCCGACCGAGGATTTCCGGGTCCCGTAGCCCTTACGACTGTGAAGGTCACCGTGCAGGAAGACAGCTTCAGCCAGAACCAGAACACCCGTGACCAGGCCACGGAACCCGGCGTCGGACGCCCGTGGTGGCACCGGCTCCGGACCCGGTACCTCGTGGCGGGTGCGGCGGCCCTGGTCGGTCTCGGTCTGACCGGCGCCACCGTGATCACCACCGGCTCCGACGACTCTCCCGCCCCGGCCCCGGTCGCCCTGGACGCCGAGGACCGCGCCGAGGCCGCCCGCCGGGCCGACCGCGCGGACCGTCCGCCGGCCACCCCCTCGGCGACCGCGACCAGCCCGACACCGGCCCCGACCTCGGCCAGCCCCAGGCCCAGCGCGACCCCGAAGCCCCGGGCCACGCGGAAGGCCACCAGCGCCCCGAAGCCCACCCGGAAGGCCACCAGCAAGCCGAAGGCCGCCTGGGTCAACCCGATGCCCGGTGCGGCGGTCACGTCCTGCTACGGGCCCCGCTGGGGCACCCTGCACGCCGGCATCGACCTGGCCCTTCCGGCCGGCACGCCGGTCCGGGCCGTGGCCGCCGGGACGGTGGTGAAGGCCGGCGACGCCGGTGACGGGTACGGCATCTCGGTCTTCGTCGACCACGGCAACGGCTACCTGACCCAGTACGCCCACCTGAACTCGACCTCGGTGTCCGTCGGGTCGAAGGTCGCCGCCGCCACCACCATCGGCCGGGAGGGCTCCACCGGCGACTCCACCGGCCCGCACCTGCACTTCGAGGTGCACCAGGGCGGCATGTGGAACCAGATCGACCCGGCCCCGTTCATGCGGGCCCGCGGCGTCGACCTGGGTTGCTGAGCCCGCCCTCGGGTGCCGGCCGGGCGGCCGGCACCCGAGGAGGGGTCAGAGTTTCTCGATCGGAGCGTGCCGGAGCACCAGCCAGAGTCGCTGGTCGCCGAAGTCGATCTGCGCCCGGGCACCCGGCCCGTGCCCCTCGACCGCGGTCACCCGGCCCAGCCCGTAGCGCTGGTGGTTGACCCGGTCGCCGACCGCCACCTTCGGCGCCTGCGGCAGTTCGCTGGCGGTGGCGAGGCGGCTGCCGTCCACCCCGAGTCGTTTGGCGAGCTGCGCCGCACGCGGCGTACCACCGGTGAAGCCACCGCCCCGCCCGGCGCCGAGTCGGTCCCCGGAGCCCGCCCGGCCGCCGACCCCGCCGCCCCCGCCGGCCCAGGACGTGTACGAGCCCTCGGTCCGCTCCCAGCGGACCAGTTCGGTGGGCAGCTCCTCCATGAACCGGGACGGCGGGTTGTAGGCCGGCTGCCCCCAGGCCGTGCGGGTGACCGCCCGGGAGAGGTAGAGACGCTGCCGGGCCCGGGTGATGCCGACGTACGCGAGCCGCCGCTCCTCCTCCAGCTCCCGGGTGTCGCCGAGCGAACGCAGGTGCGGGAAGACGCCGTCCTCCAGGCCGGTGAGGAAGACCACCGGGAACTCGAGGCCCTTGGCGGTGTGCAGGGTCATCAGGGTGACCACACCCTGGTGGTCCGGGTCGTCGCTGGGAATCTGGTCGGCGTCGGCGACCAGCGCGACCTGCTCCAGGAAGCCCGCCACCGTGGCCCGCTCCCCCTCCGCGCCGAGCGCCTCGACCCGCTCGGTGTACTCCCGGGCGACGCTGACCAGCTCCTGGAGGTTGTCCACCCGGCCGGCGTCCTGCGGGTCCAGGCTCTCCTCCAGCTCGGCCAGATAGCCCGAGCGGGTCAGCAGCGCCTCCAGCGCCTCCTCCGGGGTGCCGGTGGCGGCCAGCTCCCGCACCCCGTCGAGCAGCGCCACGAACTCGGTGATCGCATTCGCCGCCCGGGTGGAGATGCCCGGTGCGTCCTTCACCCGTCGCAGCGCGGCGCCGAAGGAGATCCGGTCCCGCGCGGCGAGTGCCTCCACGCACGCCTCGGCCCGGTCGCCGATGCCCCGGCGCGGGGTGTTGAGAATCCGGCGCAGGCTGACCGTGTCGTCACCGTTGACCACCGCGCGCAGGTACGCCAGCGCGTCGCGGACCTCCTTGCGCTCGTAGAAGCGCACCCCGCCGACCACCTTGTAGGGCAGGCCGACCCGGATGAAGACCTCCTCGAAGACCCGGGACTGGGCGTTGGTGCGGTAGAAGACCGCCACGTCGCCGGGGCGGGTCTCCCCCTCGTCGACCAGCCGGTCGATCTCACGGGCCACCCAGTCCGCCTCGGCGTGCTCGGTGTCGGCGACGTACCCGACGATCTGCTCGCCGGCACCGGCGTCGCTCCACAGCCGCTTCGGCTTGCGGGAGGTGTTCCGGTCGATGACCGCGTTGGCCGCGCTCAGGATGGTCTGGGTGGAGCGGTAGTTCTGCTCCAGCAGGATCGTCCGGGCGTCGGTGAAGTCCCGCTCGAACTCGAGGATGTTGCGGATCGTCGCGCCCCGGAACGCGTAGATCGACTGGTCGGCGTCGCCGACCACGCACAGTTCGGCCGGCGCGATCCCCTCGGTGCCGGAGACCAACTCCTTGATCAGCACGTACTGGGCGTGGTTGGTGTCCTGGTACTCGTCGACCAGCACGTGCCGGAACCGGCGACGGTAGCTCTCCGCGACGTGCGGGTGCGACTGGAGCAGATGCACCGTCGTCATGATCAGGTCGTCGAAGTCCAGCGCGTGCGCCTCCCGCAGCCGCCGCTGGTAGAGCGTGTACGCCTCGGCGAGCGCCCGCTCGTTGGGCCCCTTGGCCCGGTCGGCGAACGCCTCCGGGTCGACCAGTTCGTTCTTGAGGTTGGAGACCTGGGCGGCCAGCCCGCGGGCCGGGTAGCGCTTCGGGTCGAGGTCCAGTTCGCGGGCGACAAGCTGCATCAGCCGGCGGGAGTCGTCGGCGTCGTAGATGGAGAAGCTCGACTTCAGCCCGGCGTGCTCGTGCTCGGCCCGCAGGATGCGCACGCAGGCGGAGTGGAAGGTCGAGACCCACATCAGCCGGGCACGCGGGCCGACCAGGGCGGTCACCCGCTCCTTCATCTCCCCGGCGGCCTTGTTGGTGAAGGTGATCGCGATGATCTCGCCGGGGTGCACGTCCCGCGCGGCGAGCAGGTAGGCGATCCGGTTGGTCAGCACCCGGGTCTTGCCCGAGCCGGCTCCGGCCACGATCAGCAGCGGTGACCCGGCGTGGGTGACCGCCTCGTGTTGCGGCCCGTTCAGCCCGGCCAGCAACTCCCCCGGATCGGGCCGGGCCGGGCCGGAGCCGGCGCGACGGGGCACGGCGGACGGGGACTCCGACGCGGACTGGGACGGCGGGATTTCGAAGAGAGCATGCATCGCACGGCGAGTCTATGCCGCCCGGCCGACACTTCCGCCCGCGGTGCGTCTCCGGCCCGCCGCGCGCAAGCCCGGCCGGGCGGGTTGCAGGGGTCCCCTGCTACCGCTTTCTGTGTAGCAGGGGACCCCTGCAACCACGCGGGCGCGGCTGCAACCCCCGGGCGCGGCTGCAACCACGCGGGCGCGGACGTCCCGCTCCTGGTGGCGGTACGGGCGAATTACGGAACGCTTGCGCCCCGGGCCGGCGGATGGGCATACTCGACGGCGTGTTCGGTCAGCGTCTCTCCTTTTACTACGGCTCCGGGAGTCCGGCAGCCGCAGGTCGCGCCTGATCGATCAGACCTACGAAGGCCCCGGGCTCCTGGAGTCCGGGGCCTTTTCCGTCCCGGGATCCGGGCACCGGGCACCACCGTGCGAGAGGTACCCGATGATGACAGACGTGGTGGAGCAGAACGGCGAGTCGGCCGGGACGGCGCGACCGGGCGCCCAGGAGGGCCCGCCGGAGGCACAGACCGGCACGCAGGAGCCGGACGCGGCGGCCCGGATCGTCGCCATCCGGGAGCGGATCGACGAGATCGACCAGCGGTTGATCGAGCTCTGGCAGGAGCGGGCCAGCCTGTCGCAGCACGTCGGCAGGACCCGGATCGCCTCCGGTGGGACCCGGCTGGTGCTCTCCCGGGAGCAGGCCATTCTGGAGAGGTTCCGGACGGCGCTGGGAGCCGACGGCGTGCAGCTCGCCCTCCTGCTGCTCCGGGCCGGTCGCGGACCACTCTGACCGGCCCGGCCGCCGGGCCGCTCCCGTCGGGGGCGGGCAGCGGTCGACACAGATCCGGGGCGCCGGCCTGACGACCGACGCCCCGGATACTGAGGAGGCACTTCCTTTCACCGCTGGCCCGGTACGGGTGGCCGGATCAGCGGCGCCTGGTGCGCTACTCGACCGCGTGGACCACGTCGCGCGGTTCCGCGAAGTGGCAGGCGCTCGGGTGAGCGGAGTGTTCACGTGCCTCCAGGGCCGGCACCTGCTCGGCGCAGATGTCCTGCGCCTTCCAGCACCGGGTGCGGAACCGGCAGCCCGACGGAGGGTTGGCCGGCGACGGCACGTCGCCGGTCAGGACGATCTGGTCCCGCAGCCCACGGAGCCTCGGGTCGGGGACCGGCACCGCCGAGAGCAGCGCCTGGGTGTACGGGTGGGTCGGGTTCTCGTAGATCTCGTCCTCGGTGCCGATCTCGACGATCTTGCCGAGGTACATCACCGCGACCCGGTCGGCGATGTGCCGGACCACCGACAGGTCGTGCGCGATGAAGATGTACGACAGCCCCAGCTCGGTCTGGAGCTTCTCCAGCAGGTTGACCACCTGGGCCTGGATCGACACGTCCAGGGCCGAGACCGGCTCGTCGCAGAGGATGATCTCCGGGTTGAGCGCCAGCGCCCGGGCGATGCCGATCCGCTGCCGCTGGCCGCCGGAGAACTGGTGCGGGTACCGGTTGATGTGGTCGGGGTTGAGACCGACCAGGTCGATCAGCTCCTGCACCCGGGTCCGCCGCTTGCCCTTCGGCACCACGTCCGGGTGCACCTCGAACGGCTCGCCGACGATGTCACCGACGGTCATCCGGGGGTTCAGCGAGGTGTACGGGTCCTGCATGACGAGCTGGATGTTGCGTCGACCCTTCCGGCGCTCGTTGGCACCGACCTTGGACATGTTCCGGCCCTGGACGAACAGGTCGCCCGAGGTGGGGGTCTCCAGACCGACCAGGAGCCGGGCCAGGGTCGACTTGCCGCAGCCCGACTCACCGACGATGCCCAGGGTCTCGCCCCGACGCAGCTCGATGTTGATCCCGTCGACCGCACGGACCGCGCCGATCTGCTTCTTGAAGACGATGCCCTTGGTCAGCGGGAAGTGCTTCACCAGGTCGCGGGTCTCGAGGACGAGGTCACTCACCGCCCTTGACCTCCTTCCAGAAGTGGCAGGCAGCCGTCCGGTCCGACGACACCGTGTACAGCGGCGGCGCGGGGTCCTTCCGGCAGACGTCCTGCACGTACCGGCACCGCGGGTTGAACGAGCAGCCCGGCGGGATGTTCGTCAGCATCGGCGGGAGCCCCTTGATGGCGCTGAGCTCCTGGCCCTTGAGGTCGAGCCGCGGGATCGACTCCAGCAGGCCCTTGGTGTACGGGTGCGCCGGGCTTTCGTAGATCTCGTTGACGCCGGCCTCTTCGATGACCCGTCCGGCGTACATGACCGAGATCCGGTCCGCCACGTCGGCCACCACGCCCATGTCGTGCGTGATGAGCACCAGGCCCATGTTCCGTTCCTGCTGGAGTTCGGCCAGCAGTGCCATGATCTGGGCCTGGACGGTCACGTCGAGCGCCGTGGTCGGCTCGTCGGCGATCAGCACCTCGGGGTCGAGGGCCAGCGCCATGGCGATCATGACGCGCTGCCGCATACCGCCGGAGAACTGGTGCGGGTAGTCGTTCACCCGCTGCTTCGCCGCCGGGATCTTGACCAGGTCGAGCAGTTCGACCGCGCGCGCCTTGGCGTCCTTGCGGGACATGCCCCGGTGCTTGCGGTACAGCTCGGCGAGCTGGAACCCGACGGTGAAGACCGGGTTCAACGCCGACAGCGCGTCCTGGAAGATCATCGCGATCCGGTTGGCCCGGACCTTGCGCCGCTGCTCCTGGGGGAGCTTGAGCAGGTCCACGCCGCGGTAGAGGATCTCGCCGCCGGTGATGAAGCCGGGCGGGGTGTCCAGGATGCCCATGATCGCCTGGGCGGTCACGCTCTTGCCGCAGCCGGACTCGCCGAGGATGGCCCGGGTCTCGCCCGGAGCCACGTCGAAGCTGACCCCGTTGACCGCCTTGGCGATGCCGTTACGGGTGCGGAACTCGACCTGGAGGTTCTTGACCTGCAACGGCAGCGCGTTCTGGTCGAGGCCGGGCAGAGCGTCCATCTTGACGTTGACGTCAGAACTCATGCTGCTCACCGGAACTTCGGGTCGAGGGCGTCACGCAGGGCGTCACCCATGAGGATGAAGGACAGCACCGTGCCGACCAGCAGCCCACAGGGGAAGAGCAACAGCCACGGGTCCTCCAGGAAGTAGACCTGGTGGGCGTTGATCATGATGCCCCAGGACTGGGCCGGCGGCTGGAGGCCGACACCGAGGAAGGTCAGGGTCGCCTCGGCGGCGACGAACCCGCCGAGCACGATCGTCGCGTAGACCAGCATCGGTGCGATGGCGTTGGGCAGGATGTGCCGGAACATCAGCCGGCTGTTCTTCGCACCCACCGCCTTCGCCGCGTGGACGTAGTCCAGGTCCTTCGAAGAGATCACGCTACCTCGAATGATCCGGGCGATGGTGGGCCAGCCGAGCGCCACCAGGACGATGCTGAGGGTGATGACGTTCTGCCGCTTGATGACGGTGAGGAACACGATCGCGCCGAGCAGGAACGGCAGCGAGAAGAAGATGTCCATCACCCGGGAGATGACCGAGTCGACCCAGCCGCCGTAGTAGCCGGCGAGCAGGCCGAGGAGACCACCGACCACCACGATGCCCAGGGTGGCGACCACCGCGATCGACATCGACGGGCGGGCACCGTAGATGGCGTGCGAGTAGTAGTCGCAGCCGAGGATGTCGTAGCCGAACGGGTGGTCGGCGCTCGGGGATATCCGGGACCGGCCGGTGTCGCAGTCCCGGGGGTCCTGGCTCGTCCACAGCTTGGGGAAGAGCGCCATGGAGCCGACCACGAGGACGTAGAGCGCCGCGATCATGAAGATCGGGTCACGGACCAACTGTCGCCGGGCGTCGGCCCAGAGGCTCGCGCTACGCACCTTGCCGCCCTTGTCCGGGCTCGGCGCGCCGGCCGCCGCGGTGGCGGCCGAGGAGTCGCCGCTCATCGCGGTGCCGACGCTGCTCAGGTCACTCATCTCCACACCTCGTTTCGCTTCGACCTGCCGACCGGAGGGACCCCGACGGTCCGCCGCGTGTCCGTCGCCGGTCACTCATAGCGGATCCTCGGGTCCAGCACCGCGTAGAGGATGTCGACCAACAGGTTGGCGATCATGAAGACCAGGGCGAGCATGGTGACCACACCGACCACCACCGACGACTCGCCGGTCCGGGCGGCGAAGGCGGCCAGGCGACCGATACCCGGCACGTTGAAGATCGTTTCGGTGATCACCGCCCCGCCCAGCAGGCCGCCGATGTCGACACCGATCAGGGTGACCACGGGGATGAGCGAGTTGCGCAGCGTGTGTACGCCGATGACCCGCTTGTTCTTCAGGCCCTTGGCCTTGGCGGTCCGGACGAAGTCGGCCCGGATGTTCTCCATGATGCTGGTCCGGGTCAGCCGGGCGGTGGTGGCCAGCGCGGTGGCCCCCAGCACCAGACCCGGGATGACCAGGCTGGCCCACGGGTAGTCGGGCTTGTAGCCGGGACTGAAGACACCGTCGGCGAGCACGTCGGGCACCCAGCTCTGGCCCCGCAGCACGTTGCCGAACTTGACCCCGATGAACTC
Source organism: Micromonospora sagamiensis (assembly GCF_014680085.1). NCBI lineage: Bacteria > Bacillati > Actinomycetota > Actinomycetes > Micromonosporales > Micromonosporaceae > Micromonospora > Micromonospora sagamiensis. Next base: position 1,998,896 of record NZ_AP023438.1, read on the forward strand.
CCGGATCAGGACGCCGAGCACGAAGATCGGCACCGAGATCATGAAGACCGTGGAGATCTTGACGAGGTAGTCGGTGAAGCTGCCACTACGCAGACCGGCCAGCACCCCGGCGATGATGCCGACGATGGCCTCGAAGAGAATGGCGATGACGACGATCTTCACGGTGAACGGCATAGCGTCCGCCACCAGGTCGGTCACCTCGTACTGACGGAGGTTAACGCCGAAGTCGAAGTGGAGGAAGATCCCCTCCAACCGGTCGAAGAAGAGCCCCGGCTCGAGACCGGTGCCGAGCCAACCGCTGCCGCTCTCGGCTGCGCGCCAGAGGCAGGGGTCGCCCTTCCGATCCAGACACGGGTCGTCGTAACCGAGCCGCTCGGTCAGCGCGTTCAGCACCGACTCCGGCGGCGTCCGGTCGCCGAATAGGGCCCGGACGGGGTTCCCGCTGAACTGGACCGCCAGCGAGGTGAGGTAGTGCAGCAGGAACATGGTGCCCAGCACGGTGGGTATGAACTGGAGCAACCGTCGGACGACGTAGCGCCCCATGTCTGTTTCTCCTCTCGGCGCTGACGTGGCGGCAACGTTCCCCCTTGTCGGGAGACCGCTGCCGCCACGTCGTCATACGGCTAGATCAGGGAAGTGAAGCTCACTTCTGCTTCATCGTCATCTGGCCGTAGTCAGCGTCCGCGACGGCGTTCCAGACGAACTTGTCGACGTTCTCGCCGTAGACCGCTGCCACCTTGCCCCACCACATCGGGATGACCGGCAGGTCCTCCAGGATCATGTCCTCCGCCTTCTGGTAGAAGGGGATCGCCTCCTGGATCGAGTTGGCGGCGTCACCCTGCTTCAGCAGGGCGTCGAACTCGGGGTTCGAGTAGGTGGAGTTGTTGCTGTCCGCGCCGGTGCTGTACAGCGGAGCGAGGTAGCTCTCCAGGAACGGGTAGTCCGCACTCCAGCCGAGACGGAACGGGCCGGTGAACTTCCGGTTGTCCGCGGTCTCCAGGTACTCGGCGAACTGCAGGTTGACCTTCAGCTCGTAGTCGATGCCGAGAGCAGCCTTGACCTGGTCACCAACGGCCTGGAGCCAGGCGTCGTGGCCGGCGCCGGCGTTGGCCCAGAGCTGGAGCTTGCCGCCCTTCCAGCCACCCGCCTCGGCGAGGAGCTGCTTGGCCTTCTCGACGTCCTTCTTGCAGTACTGGCAGGCGTTCTCACGAGCACCCTCGAAGGACGGCGCGACGTAGCCGCTGGCCGGGGTGAACCGGCCGTTGAACACCGCGTCGATGATCGACTGGCGGTCGATGACCATCGAGATGGCCTGGCGGACCCGCTTGTCCTTGAAGTTCTCGTTGTAGATCGGCATGCCGACGTAGGTGAAGCTGTCGCTCGGCTGCTCGTAGAGGCGGTCGCCGTAGGTGGCCTTCGCCTCCTTGTACCGCGCCGGCGGCAGGGTGTACAGCACGTCGAGCTCACCGGCCTGGAAGGCGGCGTAGCCAGCGTCCACGTCGGCGAAGATCCGGTAGTTGATCTTGTCCGGCTTACCCGGGTCGCCCTTCCAGCTGTCGCTGCGGACGACGGTGATGCCGACGTTGTGCTGCCAGCTGCCCTCGATCTTGTAAGGGCCGTTGCCGATCGGGGTCTCGTTGCACTTCTGGTGGTCCTTGACGCACGCCTCGGCCATCGGGGAGAAGCCCGGGTAGCCGATCGTGGTCGGGAAGCCGGAGAAGGGCTCGCTCAGCTCGACGGTGAAGGTCAGGTCGTCGACCTTCTTCAGGCCGGAGAGCTCCTTGGCCTTCGGCTCCGGGGCCTTCTTCGGGCCCTCGCCGTCCGGGTCCTCGGACGAGACGTCCTTGATCCCGGCGATCCGCTTCATGAAGTACGCGTTGTTCTGGGCGTTCGGCCCGTACGCCGCGAAGTTCCACGACCGGATGAAGGCGTCGGCGTTGACCTTCTCACCGTTGTCGAAGGTGTAGCCGTCCTTGATCTTGATCGTCCAGAGCTTCTGGTCCTGGGACTCGACCGACTCCGCCAGGTCGTTCTCCGGGGCACCGGTCTCGGCGTTGTACTTGACCAGGCCACGGTAGATCTGACGGATCACGTACAGCGACGGCTCGTCGTCGGCGGCGGACGGCAGCAGGAACGCCGGCTCCGACGCGTAGACGCGGAGCTCGCCACCGCTCTTGCCCGGATCGGACGGGTTGTCATCGCCACCACCGCTGCATGCGGTGGCCAACATGGCGGTGGCGGTCGCAGCGACCGCCACCTTCAGGAATTTCCCGCGCATGGGAGTGCCTCCTCAGGGCGCTCGGCTCACGAGGGGGTTGTGAGGTGGTTGCCACTGTGACACCCGATGCGCCGCAGCGGAAAGCGGTGTTATCAAGCCGATACCCGGCCGGGACGGTGCCGACATCGGCCCGCGTCGCGCCGTGATCCGCATCGATTGCCGCACTCTGACCGGTTGCCCAGCGCTGCGCAGCGGGTGCCACCACCCACAACGTCGGCGCCGCCGGGTCACCTCGGGTGAGTATCGTCACCCTCCGCAGCGCCCCGGAAGCTCGCTGTTTCCACCCGTGCGGATGATGCCGGATTCGGCTTTGCGGGCACCCTCCGCCCCTGGTCGGATGAGGGTACCGAGGTGACGGGACGTACCCCGCGCGCCAGCGGATCATCCGACACGCGGACCCGTTCGTCAGCTGAATTCCGGGCGTTCGAGCCCGTGTCCGGGCCGGGTGGGTAGCCGGTCACACCAGCCGGCGGTCGGCCGCCCAGCGGGACAGCTCGTACCGGTTGGACATCTGGAGCTTGCGCAACACGTTCGAGACGTGGGTCTCCACCGTCTTGATGGAGATGTACAGCTCCTTGGCGATCTCCTTGTACGCGTACCCCCGGGCCAGCAGCCGCAGCACCTCACGTTCCCGGTTGGTGAGCTGGTCCAGCTCCGGATCGGCGACCGGGGTGTCCGGCCGGGCCGCGAAGGCGTCCAGCACGAACCCGGCCAGCCGGGGACTGAAGACCGCGTCGCCGTCGGCCACCCGGCGGATCGCCGCGGCCAGCTCGTCCGGGGAGATCGTCTTGGTCACGTAGCCCCGGGCACCGGCCCGGATCAGGCCGATCACGTCCTCGGCCGCGTCGGAGACGCTCAGCGCCAGGAACCGCACCTGGGGGTGGGCGCGCCGCACCGCCTCCAGCACCGCCCGGCCACCTCCCTCGGGCATGTGCACGTCCAGCAGCACCACGTCGGGACGGGCCGCCGGGATCCGGGCGACCGCCTCGGCGACCGTGCTCGCCTCCCCGACCACCTCGACGTGCGCGCCCAGCTCGGCCCGGACGCCGGCGCGGAACATCGCGTGGTCGTCGACGAGGAAGACCCGCAACCGCTCGTCGCGGACGTCCGCCTGCTCGACCTGCTCGGTCATGGTCACTTGTCCCTTTCCGCCGTGGCACCGTTCCCGGAGACCGGCAGGGTCAACCGGACCTCGGTCCCGTCCCCCGGCCCGGAACGGATCTCCGCCCGGCCGCCGTGCCGCTTCATCCGCCCGATGATGGATCCCCGTACCCCGTGTCGATGATCATCCACCGTCTCCTGGTCGAACCCGACCCCCCGGTCCCGGACGAAGACGCTGACCTGGTCCGGCTCCACCTCGGCGTAGAGCGAGACGGTCTGCACCCGGGCGTGTCGGGCCGCGTTCACCATCGCCTCCCGGGCGGCGGCGACCAGCGCGCCCACCCGCTCGTCGGTCTCCCGGTCGCCCACCACCACCGCCTCCACGGTGATCCCGAAGGTGTCCTCCACCTCGGCCGCCGCCTGTTCCAGCGCGGCGGCGAAGCGCTCGGTGGGGGAGGCGGTCGGCTTGTAGAGCCAGCTACGCAGCGTCCGCTCCTGGCCCCGGGCGAGCCGTTGCACCGTCTTGGCGTCGGCGGCGTTGCGCTGGATCAGGGCGAGGGTGTGCAGGACCTGGTCGTGGATCATGGCGGCCAGCTCGGCGCGTTCCTGTTCCCGGATCCGCCCCTCCCGCTCCGAGCGGAGCTGGTTGAAGGTCCGCCAGAGCAGCGGCGCGGCCACCACCCCGACACCGGCCAGCCCGACCAGCGCGAAGATCACCCCGTTGATGACCGCGTCGACGTTCTGCACCGGCGAGTAGACCGCCGCGACGCCGATGATGCCGACCGCGACCAGCACCCCGCCGCCGATGAAGCGGAGCACGAAGGCCCGCCGGTCGGTCTCCTCCACCACGGCGCTCAGCCAGGGCAGCGGCAGGGAGCCGTTGGCCTGGCCACGACGTTCCGGGGACTGGTGCCAGATCACACCCGCGCCGACCGCGATGATGGCGACCAGCCAGCCGGCAGTGCCGGCGACGCCGACCGAGTCGAAGAGCCGCATCTGCACCAGCAGCACGGCCAGACCGATCACCACGAACGGCAGCAGCTGCGCGATGTCCCGGCGGGGCGGCGTGGCGGTGTCCCCCGGCCGCACCGGGACCACCGCCCAGAACGCCGCGTAGAGGAGCAGGCCGAGCCCGCTGAGGCCGAGCAGCACCATGAAGGCGATCCGCACCCGCACCACCGAGACACCGATGTGCTCGGCGATGCCGGCGGCCACGCCGACGGCCATCCGGTGCTCGCGGGCCCGGTAGAGGCGGGGTGGCTGGGTCACGGTACTGATCGCGGGCTCCCTGGTCGCGACGGCCGACGCCGGTGCGTCCGCGGTGGCGTCGTCACCGATCGTCACACGGGTCACGGTAGCGGAGCCACGGGGACGCCCCCGAGTTTCCGGAGCACCGGATCTCAGGGTGCGCTCAGGGTGGGTCCCGACGACGACCCGTCCCGGCACCTAGCAGGATCTACCGGTATGACCGAGGAATCCGCCCGGTCGCCCCGCCCGGAGGCGACCCAGCCGGGCGTACCGCCGCCGACCGAGGGCGGGACCGCGACGTCCGCGCCGCCGGACGCCGGGTCACCACCTGCGGGGTACGCGCCGGACGCCGTCCCCGGCGGGGTCGGCTTCACCTCCCGGTACGGCCTGGTCCGCCCCCGGGAGGGGCGCTACCTGGCCGGGGTGTGCGCGGCGGTCGGGCGGGCCACCAACACCGACCCGGTGCTGTGGCGGGTGCTCCTCGCCGTCCTCGGCTTCTTCGGCGGCGTCGGAATCCTGATCTACGTCTCGGCGTGGCTGATCATCCCCGGTGAGGGGGACAGCGCCTCCCCGATGGAGTCGATGCTGGGCCGGGGCCGTTCGAGCATGTCGCCGATCACGGTGATCGTGCTGAGCATCCTGGTCGCGGTGAGCTTCGGCTACATCGTGACCGACGCCTTCCGGGCGGTGCTGCTCGGCGCGGCGATCCTGATCGGCGGCGCGCTGCTGCTGAACCGGGACCACCCCGCCCGCGACCGCTCCGGCCCCACCCCGCCACCCGCCGGGCCACCGACGCCCCCGCCGGGACCGGTTCCCCCGGTGGCCTACCCCGCCCCGGTGCCGGCACCGCCCACGGCGACCCGGCCGGAGACGGCGGTGCCCGTACCGGCCCCCGCCGCCCCGTGGCCGGCCCCGGGACCGGTGTTCCCCGAGACGGCCGGCGGGTGGCCGGTCCGCGAGCCGACCGCCGGCCCACTGTCACCGGCCCCGCCGACCCCGGTCGGACCCGTGCCACCGGTCGCCACGGCGAGCGCCCCACCCGGCTACCGTCCGCCCTTCGCCCCACACGGCCCGTACGCCCGGTCCGGTCCGGCCCTGCCGCCCCCACCGCCCGCGCCGGGCCGGGCACCGAAGCGCCCCCGGGAGCGCTCACCACTCGGCGCGGTGACGTTCTCCCTGGTCTTCCTCGCCTGCGGGATCGTCGCCGTGCTCGACCTGCTCGGAGTGGTGCGGGTCGACGCCTCGGCGTACTTCGCGGCGGCCCTGGCGACCATCGGGCTCGGGCTGCTGGTGGGCACCTGGTTCGGCCGGGCGCGCTGGTTGATCGCGCTGGGACTGGTGACCTCGGCGGCGCTCGGCTTCGCCACCGCGGCCGAGTCGTTCGCGGACTGGCGCAGCGTGAACGGGAACGTGACCTGGACGCCGGCGAGCTACGAGGATCTCGCCCCCCGGTACGAGAACACCTTCGGCGACCCGGTGCTGGATCTGCGCGCGGTGGACTTCGACCAGCGGGACACCCGGACCACCGTCGTCATCTCCTTCGGGGACGCGACCGTGCTGCTGCCGCCGAACGTCGACGTGATCGTCCACGCCGAGGTGCACGCCAGTGAGGCGACCATCTTCGGCACCCGTTCCGGCGGCCCGGACCGTCAGGTACACGAGTCCACCGACCTGGGCGCCGACGGCCCGGGCGGCGGCACCCTCCGGTTGTTCGTCCAGGTCAACGCCGGCGCGTTGGAGGTGACCCGGTGAGAGCGCACCGGACCGACCTGCTGTCCCTGACCTTCGGGCTGCTGTTCCTGGCCGCCGCGGCCTGGTGGCTGCTGGCGCAGCTGCTCGGCCTGGTGGTGCCGATCGGCTGGTTCCTGGCCGGCGCGCTCGTCGTGGTCGGCGCGCTGGGTCTGCTGGGCGCGCTGCGCGCGGCCCGGTCGTCGGCGAACGCCGGTCCGGCCGGCGGCTCCCCGGCTCCGCCCGTCCCCCAGGCCGGGAGGCGGCCCGGCTCCGACCGGTCGTCGGAGGAGCGGGGAGACCGTGGTGACTGAGCCCGCCGGGCGACGGCGCCGGGAAGACCGGAGCCGTCGCCCGCGTCGGTGCGACCGCCGGCGCGGGCCGCATATGCTGGCCGTGGAGACTTCGCTCCGGCCGCCGGCACGCCTCGTCCGCGCCGTCGCGGCCCGTCCGTTGCGATTTCCGTCCCGATGCTGCTAGGAGCCCGTCCGACATGACTGAGTCCCCCGCCGTGCGCAGCCTTGCCCGGTTCGGTGAGGTCCGCATCGGTGAACGCGCCGCGCGTACCCTCGCCGCCGAACTCGCCCGGTGCGACGACCGCAAGGCCGCCCTGCTGGTCGGCGCGACCCCGGACGCCCCACTCCTCGCCGTGGCGATCGAGGCACTGCTGCCCGGGGACCGCCTCACCGTGGTGCCGGCCGGGTCGACCAGCTCCGCCGAGCTGCGCCGGCACGTGTCGACGCTGGGCAGCTGGGTGGCGGACCGGGTCCACGTCGTCGACACCCTGGCCGAGGCCGACGCCGCCGATGTGATGATCGTCGGTGAGGCGCTCGCCGGCACCGGTGAGGAGGCCCGCGCGACGCTGGACGGGCTGACCAAGTACCTCACCGAGGGCGGTGTGCTGAGCGTGGCGACGCCGGCCGGGCCGGGCCGGACCACGGGTGCGGCGGAGGAACTCGACCGGCAGGGTGCGCTGCACGGCGTCGGGGTGGACCTGGTGCTGCGCAACCAGCCGCCGGTACGGGTGTACCGGCTCCGGTTCACCCCGGTCAGCCCGGCGAAGGCGGCCCGGCTCGCCCCGGCGTACCGGCCGTCGAGCGTGCCGCTGACCCGCGACATGCACATCGACTCCAACGGGGTGGCCGCCGCGGGGATCGCCCTCGGATTGGCGGCGCTGGCCCGGGTGGCCCGGCCGAAGTCGAAGCTGTGGCTGGTGCCGGCGCTCGCCGCGGCCCCCGTGGCGGCGTTCTTCCGCGACCCCGAGCGGGACGTCCCGGAGGACCCGTCGGCCGTGGTCGCCGCCGCCGACGGCCGGGTGCTCTCGGTGCAGCGGCTGCACGACGAGCGGTTCGGCGCCGACGAGTGGCTGCGCGTCGCGGTCTTCCTGTCGGTGCTCGACGTGCACGTCAACCGTTCCCCGGTGGCGGGCAAGGTGGTCGACTACTTCGTCGCGGACGGCGGTTTCGCCAACGCGATGAAGCCGGCGGCCGAGCACAACGTCGCGGCGTACACGGTGCTGGACACCGAACACGGTCCCGTGGTGGTCGCGCAGCGTACCGGCCTGATCGCCCGGCGCATCGTGCAGCGTGCCCCGGTCGGGTCGCTGCTGGCCCGGGGCGAGCGCTTCGGTCTGATCCGGTTCGGCTCGCGGACCGACGTCTACCTGCCGGCGGACGCGGCGGACCCGCTGGTGGGACCGGGCGACAAGGTGGTCGGCGGTTCCTCGGTCATCGCCCGCTGGCGCTGAGCCTACGAGAAAGGGGCGCCGCGAACAGCGCGGCGCCCCTTTCTCGTAGGTAACCTCAGGCGGTCCGGCGCTGGTGCAGCCAGAGCAGCGGTCCGCTGGCCAGGTAGGCGAGCACGACCAGGGCGAAGGTGAGTCGCGGGTCGACCAGGGCACCGACCACCGGAGCCAACCACAGCCACGCCGGCAGCTTGATCAGCCGGGCCAGCTTGGCGTACGGGAAGCTGGAGACCATGGCGAAGGCGAGCAGGGCCACCCCGGCGACCTGGACCACCGGGGGTACCGGCAGGTCGATGACGACGGCGAGCGCCAACACCATGGCGGCCATGGTGGTGGGCACCCCGCAGAAGAACCGGCCGTCCTTCGGCGAGACGTTGAACCGGGCCAGCCGGATCGCGGCGCAGGCCGCGACGAGGGCACAGGCCAGCGCGGCGGCGGCGGTGGGCAGCGTGCCGGCGAGTGAGGCGTAGACCACCACCGGGGCGGCGAGGCCGAACGAGCACATGTCCGCCAGCGAGTCCATCTGCGCGCCGAACGGGCTGGCCACGTTGAGCTTGCGGGCCAGCGCGCCGTCGAGCCCGTCGAACGCGACGCAGGCGATCAGGAGCAGTGCCGCGAGGCGTACGTCGCCCTGCATGGCCAGGAAGATGGCGGTGATGCCGAGCATCAGGCTGGCGACTGTGCACCCGTTGACCAGGGCGAACTTCGCCCGTCGGGCGACCGTACGCTCACCGGGGAGCAGCGGGATCGACCGCGCCGGGGTGTCGTCCACCGCTGTCGTCGGGGCGAGCGCCGGGCTGACCGGCATGACGGCCTCGATCTCGGCCCGGTTCAACCGGTCCGAGGCGTACCGCCGGCGCAGCCGGTCGGCGTAGCGGTGCTCGGGCAGGGCCACGTCGGTCGTGTGGCGGGGGTCGCCGTCCCGGCGTCCCACCCGGACCAGCAGCACCTGGCGGGCGAACGTACTGCTGCGACGCAGCGGCCCCGCCCAGCGGCGGCCTGCGGGGCGCGGACTGTCAGACGTACGACGCCGGCGCCATGGGGCTCTCGGCACGTTTCCTCCATCACCGGATCGGCTCACCGCCTCGCGGGCGGGGGTCCGGCTCTCTCGTGCCGGGCCGCTTCTGGCCCGGCAGCCGTCAAAGCGGAGTACACCATTGCACAGTGGTATGGGACTTGGCGATAGCTGCCGGCGGTACTCATCTCCTACAAACCGCGTGAATCGCCCCGTTATTCCCATCGCGGGCTGAGCGCCCTTTTCTCCGCCAATCTCAACTGTTGACTCTACCGGAGCGGGTCGATCCCGGCTCGGCGAGCGATCGGCTGTTGGATCAACCGGAGGGCCCGCGCGGCGATGTCGGTCAATGGCAGGTCCACGGCGGCGCGGCGGTCGAACCAGGCGGCCCGCGCGGTGGAGCCGCCGGCCAGCTCGGTCACCTCGGGCACGGTCGGCGCCTCCACCACCACCCGGTAGACCACCCGGACGCCGTGCCAGTCCAGCGGCCGACCCTCCGGCCCCAGCGCGGCGGGATTGTGCAGGCTGCTCGCGTCGAGGAGCGCTGTCACCCGACCGAGTTGGCCGGACTCCTCGACGATCTCCCGCAGCAGTGCGGTGACCGGCTGCTCACCGTGGTCGGTCCCGCCACCGGGCAGGTGCCACCGACCGGCCCCCGGGTAGCCGTCCGCGATCTGGGTGAGCAGAACCCGTTCCTCCGGGTCGGTGACCAGCCCGTACGCCCCGAAGCGCTGCCGCCGGTCCGGCGACGGCGGGTCGTACGGGACGCGGGGAACCGCCGGCGGCACGTCCTCGGGAAGCGGGGTGACGGGCAGCCCGAGCAGGTCGGCGGTGAACGGCATCAGCGGCAGACCGGCCGCCTCCGCGGGTGCGATCCACGCCACCAGGTCGGTCGTTCCGTCCGCTTCGTGGCGGAGCGTGCCGGACACGCCGGTTACGTGGTAGATGATCCGGTCGGTGTGCAACGCGACCCCGAGGTCGGGAAGTCGGATGACGTCGGCCACCACCGCCGCCAGCCCGGCGGTCTCGACGACCAGGCCGGTCTCCTCGGCGAACTCGCGGACCACCGCGACCGCCGGGTGCTCGGCGTGCTCCAGCCCGCCACCGGGCAGCTGCCAGACGCCGGGGAAGTCGGCCAGCGCGGAGCCCCGGGCCAGCAGCACCCGTCCGTCCGCCTCGGTCAACAGCCCGTACGCCCCGACCCTGCGCCGTTGCGCCAGTTCCTCCACGACCGCTCCCCCGTTCGCTCCGCCCCGCTGATCATGAGGTTAGCCGCGCCCGAGCCGACGTGTCGCACCGTCATCGTCATGATCGACGTGTGACGGGCGGAGGCGGAGGTCAGGTGAGGCGGGCGGCCCGGACGGCTTCGGCGGTCACCTCGGTGAGCCGGTCGGCGGGGAGGGCCTCCAGCTCGTCGCGGGCGAACCAGCGGGCCTCGCAGGTGGACCCGCCGACGTCGGCCACGATGGGCGGGGCGGGCTGGTCCACCACCACCCGGTAGAAGGCGCGGACGCCGTGCCAGTCGATCGGATAGCCCTCGGGGCCGAGCGAGGCGGCGTCCCGGTGGCTCGCCACCCCGAGCAGCCCGACCAGGCGTCCGGTCTGGCCGGTCTCCTCGACCAGTTCCCGGATCAGCGCCGCACCCGGCTGCTCGCCGTAGTCGGTGCCCCCGCCGGGCAGGTGCCAGCAGCCCGCGCCCGGGTAGCCGTCGGCGACCCGGGTGAGCAGCACCCGTCCCTCCGGGTCGGTGGCCACCGCGTACGCGGCGAAGCGCTGCGCCCGGTGCAGCCCGTCCGGACCGGGCACCGCGTAGAAGGACGGGAACTCCGGTGCCTCGTCCGGCACCACGTCGGCGGCCCCGGACGGCAGACCCAGGGCCTGCGCGGTGAACGCGCGCAGCGGCAGCCCGCGTGCCTCGTCCAGGGTGAACCAGCGGGCCAGGTCGGTCGGGCGGTCGACCCGGTCGGTGAGCGTCCCGCCCCGGACGGCGACCCGGTAGATGAGGCGGTCGGTGTGGATGGTGATGCCCCGTTCGGGCAGGGCCCGCATGTCGGCGAGGACGTCCGCCAGGCCGGAGACGGCGACCGAGAGCCCGGTCTCGGCGGCGGTCTCCCGGACGACGGTGTGGTTCGGGTCCTCACCGTGGTCGACCGCCCCGCCGGGCAGGGACCACGTGCCGGGGGTGCCGGAGCGCTCCGATGCGCGGACCAGCAACACCCGGCCGACCGAGTCGGCACAGATTGCGTATGCCGCGATCCTGCGGAGCGGCTCCAGCATGGTGGTCACGGGGCTGAATTCTCCCCCTGACCTGCGATGACATCGAAAAACAGTCAGATTCCTGACTGAATACTTCCCCCTCAGGGATCGATCAGGGTATGAATCCGGGCCTCCACCGAGGCGGTCGCGCACCGGCCGGCGCACGGTGGAGGCATGACATGGACGCCCCCCTCGACCCAGGCCCCGTACAAGCAGCTCCGTCGCCCCACCACCGACCGTATGGTGGCCGGGGTGGCCAGCGGTCTCGGCCGCTACTTCGACGTCGACCCAACCCTGGTCCGCGTGGTCTTCGCCGTGTCCGTGCTCCTCACCGCCGGGGTCACGCTGCTGGCGTACCCGGTGATGTGGTTCCTGATGCCCGAGGAGCCGCCGGACGCGCCGGCCTGGCCGCACCCGACGCAGGTCGCGCCACCCCGGTGAGCCGGTCGGTGCGCCCCGCCCACCCGTGCGGCGGCGTCACTCCCACTCGATGGTGCCCGGGGGCTTGCTGGTCACGTCCAGCACCACCCGGTTGACCTCGGCCACCTCGTTGGTGATCCGGGTGGAGATCCGAGCGATCACGTCGTACGGCAGCCGGGACCAGTCGGCGGTCATCGCGTCCTCGCTGGAGACCGGACGGAGCACCACCGGGTGGCCGTAGGTGCGCCCGTCACCCTGCACCCCGACGCTGCGCACGTCGGCGAGGAGGACCACCGGGAACTGCCACACGTCCCGGTCCAGCCCGGCCGCGGTCAACTCCTCGCGGGCGATCAGGTCGGCCTGGCGGAGCAGGTCCAGCCGCTCCCGGTCGACCGCGCCGATGATCCGGATGGCCAGGCCCGGCCCCGGGAACGGGTGCCGCCAGACCATCGCCTCGGGCAGTCCCAGCTCCAGCCCGAGCGCCCGGACCTCGTCCTTGAAGAGCGTACGCAGCGGCTCCACCAGGGCGAACTTCAGATCCTCCGGCAGCCCGCCGACGTTGTGGTGGCTCTTGATGTTGGCGGTGCCGGTGCCGCCGCCGGACTCCACCACGTCCGGGTAGAGGGTGCCCTGCACCAGGAACTCGACGTCGCCGTGGGCGGCGATCTCCCGGGCGGCGGCCTCGAAGACCCGGATGAACTCCCGGCCGATGATCTTGCGCTTCTGCTCCGGGTCGATCACCCCGGCCAGCGCGCCGAGGAACCGCTCCTGCGCGTCGACCACCTTCAGCCGGATGCCGGTGGCGGCCACGTAGTCCTTCTCCACCTGCTCCGCCTCACCGGCGCGCAGCAGACCGTGGTCGACGAAGACACAGGTGAGCTGGTCACCGACCGCCTTGTGCACCAGGGCGGCGGCGACCGCCGAGTCGACCCCGCCGCTGAGGCCGCAGATGACCTCCTTGTCGCCGACCTGGGCGCGGATCCGCTCGACCTGCTCCTCGATGATGTTGGCCGGGGTCCAGGTCGGCTCGATGCCGGCGATGTCGTAGAGGAAGCGCTGGAGCATCTCCTGCCCGTGCGCCGTGTGCCCGACCTCGGGATGGAACTGCACCCCGGCCCGGCGACCGGTCACGTCCTCGAAGGCGGCGACCGGCGCGCCGGCCGACTCGGCGGTCACCGCGAAGCCCTCCGGCGCCTCGGTCACGCAGTCACCGTGGCTCATCCAGACCGGCAGCTCGGCCGGCAGCTCCCGCAGCAGCACCCCGGCGTCCACCTGGGGACGCAGCGGGGTGCCGCCGTACTCGCGGTTGCCGGTGCGGGCGACGGTGCCGCCGAGGGCCCGCGCCATCGCCTGGAAGCCGTAGCAGATGCCGAAGACCGGCACGTCGGCGGTGAACAGCCCGGCGTCGACCTGCGGCGCACCCGGTTCGTAGACGCTCGACGGGCCGCCGGACAGGATGATCGCCGCCGGGTCCTTCGCCAGCATCTCGGCGACCGGCATCGAGTGCGGCACGATCTCGGAGTAGACCTTCGCCTCACGCACCCGACGCGCGATGAGCTGGGCGTACTGGGCTCCGAAGTCCACCACGAGGACAGGGCGAGGCGTGCTCATGCCCAGAAAGCCTACCCACAGTCACCCCGGGTCCCGCCAGCGGCCGGCCCTGCTCGGTTGGCGGGCGGGGTGAGGTGGTTGCAGGGGACCCTTCCTCGACAGAAAACGGTAGGAAGGGACCCCTGCAACCACCTCAGTCCACCGCAACCACCCCAACCACCTGGTTGCGAGCGGGGCGAGCGTTCACGAAGAGTGTCGGAGTGCGGCCGGCGCATCGGCGGGAACGGCCGGGTGGTGGGGTGGCACGGGAGCGATCCGTCGGTAGGGCGCGCCGAGCGGCGGTCGCGGGTCCTCCTCACCCTTGTTCGGCCAGAACGCCATCGCCCGTTCCGCCTGCGCGGCGATGGTCAGTGACGGGTTGACCCCCAGGTTCGCCGAGACCGCCGCGCCGTCCAACACGTGCAGACCCGGGTGGCCGAAGACCCGGTGGTACGGGTCGATCACCCCGCCGGCCGGGTCGGCGCCGATCACCGCGCCACCGAGGATGTGCGCGGTCATCGGGATGTCGAACGGCTCGGTCAGCGAACCGCCCGGCACCCCGCCGATCTCCTCGGCGAGCAGCCTGGCCGCCTCGTTGCCGGCCGGGATCCAGGTCGGGTTCGGCGTGCCGTGGCCCGGCCCGGAGACCAGCCGGCGGCCGAGCGGACCACGCCGCAGCCGGGTGGTCAGCGAGTTGTCCGCCGACTGCATGACCAGCGCGATCACCGTCCGCTCCGACCAGCCGCGCACCGACAGCATCCGGGCCGCGAGACCCGGCTGCCGGAGCAGGATGCCGAACCAGCGGCGGAGCCGGTGCGGGCCCCCGTCGACCAGCAGCGACTGGAACAGCCCCATCGCGTTGGAGCCCCGCCCGTAGCGGACCGGCTCGATGTGGGTCTGCGGATCCGGGTGGAACGAACTGGTGATCGCCACCCCCTCGGTGAAGTCCAGCCCCTCCGCGCGGGCCCGGCGGCGGGGCACCGCCGCGCCGAGGATCGCCTCCGAGTTGGTCCGGGTCAGTTCGCCGAGGCGGGGCGAGATCCCGGGCAGCGCCCCGGTCGCCCGCATCTCGTGCAGCAGCCGCTGGGTGCCGAGCGCACCGGCCGCCAGGACCACCTGGTCGGCCTCGAAGACCTGGCGTCGTTTCCGCAGCCAGGCCCCGGTGCGGACGGTCTCCACCCGGTACCCGCCGCCGGGGGCGGGCCGGATCGCGGTCACCGTGGTCAGCGGGTGCACCTGCGCGCCGAGCCGCTCGGCGAGCCACAGGTAGTTCTTGACCAGGGTGTTCTTGGCCCCGTGCCGGCAACCGGTCATGCAGGAGCCGCAGTGGGTGCAGCCGGTGCGCTCCGGGCCGGCCCCACCGAAGTACGGGTCGGCCACCCGCTCGCCGGGGCGGCCGATGTGCACGGCGACCGGGGTCGGGTGCACGGTGTGCCCGACCCCCATCCGCGCGGCCACCGCCCGCATCACCCGGTCCGCGCCGGTCTCCACCGGGTACGTGGTGACGCCGAGCATCCGCTTCGCCTGGTCGTAGTGACCGGCCAACTCGGCACGCCAGTCGGTGATGTCCCGCCACTGCGGGTCGTCGTAGAAGGCGTCCAGGGGTTCGTAGAGGGTGTTCGCGTAGACCAGGGAACCGCCTCCCACCCCGGCTCCGGAGAGCACCAGCACTCCCCCGCCGGCCTTCCGGTCGGCCGGGCGCAGCAGGCTGATCCGTTGGATGCCGTAGCAGCCCAGCCGGGGAGCCCAGAGGAACCGCCGCAGCCGCCAGGAGGTCTGCGGGAACTCGTGGTCGGCGAACCGCCGCCCCGCCTCCAGTACGCCGACCGACCAGCCCTTCTCGGCGAGCCGCAGGGCCGCGACGCTGCCTCCGAAACCGGACCCGACGACCAGCACGTCGTACCGCATGGACGCATCATCTACCCATCGGTAACTTCGCGCCAGGGGCAGTTTTCGCACGGTGCGCACGGCCGAACGGCGACGCGCCGGCCGTGCCGCGTACCGCCGGGTCGGTGCCTAGCGGGGGCGGTCCGGGCGCTCGGTGCCGAACAGCCACGCGTCGAAGAGCGCGTCGAGCTGCCGGCCGGCGACCTGCTCGGCCAGGGCCACGAAGTCGTCGGTGGTGGCGTTTCCGCCGCGCTTCTCGGCGGCCCAGGTCCGCAGGAGACGGAAGAACGCGTCGTCGCCGACGGTCACCCGCAACGCGTGCACCGTCATCGCGCCACGCTGGTAGACCGACTCGCTGAACAGCTCCTCCGGCCCCGGGTTGCCCGGCGGGACACGCCAGAGCGCCTCCGACGAGCCGGTGTACGCGGCGTCGAACGCCTGCTGGGCGGTCCTGTCGCCCTGGTGCTCCGCCCAGAGCCACTCCGCGTAGGTGGCGAGGCCCTCGTTGAGCCAGATGTCCCGCCAGCGCTGGAGCGACACGCTGTTGCCGAACCACTGGTGCGCGATCTCGTGCACGACGATCCCGGTGTTCTCGCCGGAGCTGAAGAACCCGGCGGAGTAGACCGGGCGGCTCTGCGTCTCCAGCGCGTAGCGGATCCGGCTGTCCGAGATCACCACCCCGCCGTACGCCCCGAACGGGTACGGCCCGAAGACGCTCTCCAGGTAGTCGGCGACCTGGAGGGTCCGGGCCATCGACGCGTCGGCCGCGCCCCGGGGGACCTGGGCGGTCACCGCCGTGACCACCGGCCGGCCCTTGTGCTCGCCGGTCTCCATCCGGTACTCCCCGATCACCAGCGTGCTCAGGTAGCTCGCCATCGGGGTCCGTTCGGCCCACTTCCAGGTCGTCCAGCCGCCCGCGCTGGTCCGGCCGACCGGCACGCCGTTGCTCACCGCGACCAGCCCGTCCGGCACGGTGACCTCGATGTCGTACGTCGCCTTGTCGGAGGGGTGGTCGTTGACCGGGAACCAGGTGCTGGCCGACTCCGGCTGGCCGAGGGCGATCGCCCCGTCGGAGGTGTGCATGAAGCCGCCCTCGCCGAGCGCCGCGTTCTCCAACGGCTCGGGCTTCCCGTCGTAGCGGACCTCGACCTCGAAGCCGTTGCCGGCGGGGAGGCCGGCGGCGGGCACGACGGTCAGTTCGGCACCGCTGTGCTCGTGCGAGGCGGGTGCGCCGTCCACGCTGACCGCCCGGACGGTGAGCCCGGCCAGATCGAGGTTGAGCCGGGACAGGTCGGTGGTGGCGGTCGCCCGTACGGTGACGACGCCGGTGAGCCGGTCCTGCGCCGGGTCGTAGCGCACCTGCACCGCGTACTCGCGGACGTCGTAGCCGCCGTTGCCGTACTTCGGGAAGTAGGGGTCCCCCACTCCGGGCTCGCCAGGGACGAACCTGCGGACACTCGGCGACGAGGCGGACGGGTCCGGTACGACGTCCGGCTCGGGTGGGGACGAGTCGCAGCCGGCCAGCGCCAGCAGACCCGCCGTCAGCAGCAGCGCGGCGGTACGCCGTACCTGTGTCATCGTTACCTCCCGCCAGACGGCACGGCCAGCCGTCCCGCGCGCGACCCGTCCGGTGCCGCGTCGGTCCGGAGCACGGTGACCGGGTCGAACCGCACTACGATGATCACATACGGATCACGGGACCTTCGGGGCGGTCTTGCCGGACAGCCGGGCGTCCCGCCCCGCACTCCATGACCATGGCGGGAGCGTGCGGGGCGGGGCCGACGCCCCGGTCAGCGGTCCAGGACCAGGCCGACCTTCTGGAACTCCTTGAGGTCGCGGTAGCCGCACTTGGCCATCGCCCGACGGAGGCCGCCGAAGAGGTTGAGCTGGCCGTCCGGCTCGTCGGCCGGGCCGAAGAGCAGCCGCTCCATCTCCCCGAGCGGTTCGCCGGCCACCTCGAACGCGCCCCGGGGCAGGGACGGGTGGCTCGCCGCCGAGTGCCACCAGGCACCGCCGGCCGGGGCCTCCGCGCAGAGCGAGAGCGGCTCGCCGAGCATCACCGCGTCCGCGCCGCAGCCCAACGCCTTGGCGATGTCACCGGAGGTCTGCACGTCGCCGTCGGCGATCAGGTGCACGTACCGCCCACCGGTCTCGTCGAGGTAGTCCCGGCGGGCCGCCGCCGCGTCGGCGATCGCGGTGGCCATCGGCACCCGGATGCCGAGCACCGACTCGGTGGTGGACCAGCCGTCGCCGCCGATGCCGACGATGACCCCGGCCGCGCCGGTGCGCATCAGGTGCAGCGCGGTCTTGTAGTCGGTGCAGCCACCGACGATCACCGGCAGGTCGAGGTCGGCGATGAACTCCTTGAGGTTCAGCGGCTCGTCGGTGGTCGAGACGTGCTCGGCGGAGACGATGGTGCCCTGGATGACCAGGATGTCGACGCCCGCGTCCAGGATCACCGGGGCCAGCGCCAGGGTGTGCTGCGGCGAGACCCGGACGGCCACCGTCCCGCCCCCGGCCCGCAGCTCCCGGACCCGCTCGGCGATCAGGTCCGGACGGATCGGCTCGGCGTACACCTCCTGGAGCCGCTTGGTGGCGCGGGCGTCCTCGCCGAGCCCGGCCAGCTCCTCCAGCACCTTGGTCGGGTTCTCGTACCGGGTCCAGAGCCCCTCGACGTTGAGCACGCCCAGGCCGCCGAGCTGGCCGAGCCGGACGGCGGACGCCGGGCTCATCGTCGCGTCGGACGGGTGCGCGACACAGGGGATGCCGAACTGGTACGCGTCGAGCTGCCAGGCGGTCGAGACGTCGTCGACGTCGCGGGTCCGGCGGCTCGGCACGATGGCGATGTCGTCCAGGTGGTAACCGCGCTGCGCGGTCTTGCCCAGCCCGATCTCGACCACGTCACGCATGAGGGTCTCCAGTTGTCGCAGGGGATGGTCAGCGGGTGTGGTAATTCGGCGCCTCGACGGTCATCTGGATGTCGTGCGGGTGGCTCTCCTTGAGGCCGGCCGCGGTGATCCGGATGAGCTGGCCACGGCGGTGCAGCTCGGGAATGCTCTCCGCGCCGACGTACCCCATCGCGGCGCGCAGCCCGCCGATGAGCTGGTGGGCGACCGCGGAGAGCGGGCCGCGGTAGGGCACCTGACCCTCGACGCCCTCGGGGACCAGCTTGTCCTCGGCGAGGACGTCCTGCTGGAAGTAGCGGTCCTTGGAGTAGGAGCGGGCCTGGCCGCGCGACTGCATCGCGCCGAGCGAGCCCATCCCCCGGTACGACTTGAACTGCTTGCCGTTGATGAAGAGCAGCTCCCCCGGGCTCTCCTCGCAGCCGGCGAGCAGGCTGCCGAGCATCACCGTGTCGGCCCCGGCGACCAGCGCCTTGGCGATGTCGCCGGAGTACTGGATGCCGCCGTCGCCGATCACCGGCACACCGGCCGGACGGGCGGCGCGGGCCGCCTCCATGATCGCGGTGATCTGCGGCACGCCCACCCCGGCGACGATCCGGGTGGTGCAGATCGCGCCCGGACCGACCCCGACCTTGACCCCGTCGGCACCCGCGTCGACCAGCGCCTTCGCCCCGGCGTACGTGGCCACGTTGCCGCCGACGACGTCGACGGCGGTGTCCTTCTTGAGCTGGCGGACCATGTCCAGCACGGCCCGCTGGTGGCCGTGCGCGGTGTCCACGATCAGCACGTCCACGCCCGCGTCGACCAGAGTCCGGGCGCGCTTGTACGCGTCCTCGCCGACCCCGACGGCGGCGGCGACCCGGAGCCGGCCGGCGTCGTCCTTGGTGGCGTTCGGGTACTGCTCGCTCTTGGTGAAGTCCTTGACGGTGATCAGCCCGCGCAGCCGGCCCGCGTCGTCGACGATCGGCAGCTTCTCCACCTTGTGCCGGCGCAGCAGGGCCAGCGCCTCGTCCTTGCTGACCCCGACCGGGGCGGTGACCAGCGGGGTCCGGGTCATGATCTCGCGGACCGGGGTGCCCGGCTCGGTGACGAAGCGCATGTCCCGGTTGGTGACGATGCCGGCGAGCTGGCCGTCGGCGTCCACCACCGGCACGCCGGAGATGCGGTACCGCCCGCAGAGCGCGTCGACGTCGCGGAGGGTGTCGTCCGGGCTGGCCGTCACCGGGTTGGTGATCATGCCGGACTCGGAGCGCTTGACCAGGTCGACCTGGAGCGCCTGGTCCTCCAGGGACAGGTTGCGGTGCAGCACACCGATGCCGCCCTGCCGCGCCATGGCGATGGCCATCCGCGCCTCGGTCACCGTGTCCATCGCGCTGGAGAGCAGTGGCACGGAGAGGGTGACGTTACGGGTCATCCGGGTGACCGTGTTGACCCGGCTCGGCACCACGTCCGACTCGCCCGGCTGGAGCAGCACGTCGTCGAAGGTCAGGCCGAGCGGGACCACCCGCGCCGAGCCGGCGGGCAGTTCCGGCAGGTGGCCGCCCAGCTCGCCGGGCTCGGCACCCGTCGGACGATCGGCGCTGGGCGAAATATCCACGATTGCTCTCCTGAGCTGCTCGAACGGGCTTCAGTGAGGTGGTGCGCGGCACCGGAACACGCCGCCGAACGCGGGCGCGTCACCTCATCGTACCCATTGAGCTGGGCGGCCCCGGCCGGCGGCGTAGTGCGGTGACGGGCGGACTGGGGCAGGCGGGCGGACGGGCTTGGGTCTACGGTGAGGGGGTGCACGACGAGCCCATCGACCCGTTCAACGGCGACCCGGCCGACCCGGCCGCCGACCTGCACGACCCCGGTGACGACGCCGCGCTGGAACCGCTGACCGACGTCGAGCGGCAGGACGTCCTGGAGGACCTGGCGGACCTCGAGATCTACCAGGCGCTGCTGGCGCCGATCGGGGTCCGCGGGTTGGTGATCGAGTGCGAGGACTGCCACGAGCCGCACTACTTCGACTGGGACCTGCTCCGCGGCAACCTGCGCCACCTGCTCAGCTCCGGACGGCCCCGGGTGCACGAGCCGGCCTACGACCCGGATCCCGACCACTACGTCACCTGGGACTACGCCCGTGGCTACGCCGACGGGGTGCACGACACCCTGACCGAGTCCGGCGAGGACGACACCGACTCCCCGAGCGCCTGACCCGGCCGGGCAACCGGGCCGGCCTCAGCTCAGGCGACCAGGCCGGCGCGGAAGCCCGCGGCGACGGCGTGCGCCCGGTCCCGGGCACCGAGCTTGCGGAAGAGCCGGCGGGCGTGCGTCTTGACGGTGTCCTCCGAGACGAACAGCTCACGGCCGATCTCGGCGTTGCTCTTCCCCTCCGCCATGCCGAGCAGCACCTGGAGTTCCCGCTCGGTGAGGCCGATCCCGCCCCGCCCGCGCCCGGCCGGTTCGGCCCGGCGACGCTCCGGCGCCGCCCCGGCGGTCTCCGGCTCCGCGCCGTCGTCCGGCTCGTCGTCGCCGCGCTGCACCGGAACCATCGCCGGGCCGCCCGGCATCTCGTCCGGCCAGTCCGCCGCCGTGGCGGCCGGGGTACGCCCGCCCGGCCGGCCGGTCGCGCCGACCACGGCCGCGGTGTCCAGGGCCGGATCGGCGATCCGGCGACGGGACGACCGCCCCGGGGCGGTGAGCAGCAGGAGCGCCTTCGCGACCGCGCTGGTCAGGTCCTGGTCGACGCCCTGGATCAGCCCGCGCGCCCCGGCGCTGATGGTGGCCGCCGCCGCGTTGGACTCCTCCGCGCCGAGCAGCAGCACCGCCGCCTGGGGGGCCCGGGCCAGGACGCGCCGGACGAAACCCGCGCTGTCCGGCCGGGTCAGCGCGGTGTCGGCGAGCACCACGTCGGGCGGCTGCTCGGCGAGGCGCAGCATCACCTCGGGATCGGAGACGGCGGTACGGACGACGGCGGACAGGCCCAGCCTGGCCGCTGCGGAAGACAGGTGCTGCGCCGCCAACGGGGTTCGGACGCAGACGAGAACCGTACGCACAGTGGGGTCTCCTCTCCGTCAGGAAGGAGACCATGGGCGGCGGTGATCATGAGGGCGTTCCCGGCAATTCTCTAGACTTTTCCGACATATGGGTTCTTTGCCACGAGTTGCCGGAACTTTTCGATCACACACGTGTGAGCGGACGGACGGCAGGGTACCGAGGGTCCAGGCCGGACACGGCGTGCTCGCGCGATCCGCTGCCCGGGACCGGCCTAACGGACCATCGCGGCGGTGCCGCGCGGGAGGAGGGGTGCTGATGTCGAACGTACGTAGACTGCCCGGACCCATCGTCGACCTCTGGGACTGGCAGCGGCTCGGTGCCTGCCGGGGCCGCGACAGCGCCCAGTTCTTCCACCCGGACGGCGAACGCGGTTCCTCCCGCCTGCGCCGTGAGTCGGGAGCCAAGGCGGTCTGCCGGGCCTGCCCGGTACGCGCCGAGTGCGCCGCGCACGCCCTCTCCGTCCGTGAGCCGTACGGGGTCTGGGGCGGATTCAGCGAGTCCGAGCGCCTCCGACTGCTCGCCATCGGCTGGGAGGACCTGGCCGACCGGCGACGCAACCGGGTGGACGTCGCCCGTCTGGAGGCGCGCCTCGGCCGCCCGCACAAGTCGACGATGCCCGCCCAGCGCAACGTCGCCTGACGCACCACCGACCACGACCACCGCTGCCGCGCCCCTACCGGGGCGCGGCAGCGTGCTGTCCGGCAGCATGGCCGGATGCGAGCCGACCTTCCCGCACCCGACCTGCTCTGGAGCCGCTGGGCCCTGTTCGCCAGTGCCCTCACCGCGCTCGGCTTCGACGACGTGTACTGGTGCGCGGCCGACGGGGCCCACCACGACGACCACGGCGGGAACCGGTCCCGCCTGGTCCTGGCCGACGGTGGGCGCGCGGTGCTCTTCGGCTACGACCACGAGTACAGCGACACGGTGGCCGCGACGCCCCCGATCGACCTGCTCGCCGGGGCCCCGGCCTGGCTGCCCTGGCCGGAACTGCTCCGCTGGCAGGCCGACGACCAGCTCGGCTACGTCTACTGGTACGACCGGGCCTGGTCCCGGGTCCCCTACCCGGACGGCACGGGCGACGACGGTTCGACCGCCACCGCACGGGCGGTGCTCGACGCCGAGCAGGCCCGGCTCGAACTGGTCGACGTGGTCTTCGAATGGGGCGAACACGACCGGGACGACCCGGCCGAGCGGGCCGACGTGGCCGAAGCCGCCGCCCGCCTGCTCACCGCCGCCGAGACCCGCACACTCGACACCGAGGCCCTGTCCGGTCTGCTCGGACGTCTCCCGGCCGACGCCGTCGACCTGGCCGCCGGCACGGCCGTGGCGGTCACCGCCGGGCTCACCCCGGGCGGCACCCCGCCCACGGTCCCGGCCGGCACGGTCGTACCGTCCCGGCGGGTGCGGGCGCTCAGCGTCGACGAGCACGAGGGCCTGGTCCGGACGGCGATGCGCGCGGAGGTCGAACAGCCACGGCCGGTACCCCCGTCGGCCGAGCTGGCCGCGCTGGTGGACTGGCTGCGGGCGCAGTCGCCCACCGGCGACGGGCGGTGCACCGTGCTCGTGACGGCCACCGACGGCAGCGTCGGCACGCACCCGGGACCGCAGTCGCCCCGCGCCCTCACCGGAACGACCGACTGGCAGGCGTTCAAGGAACTGGTCGCCCTGGCCCGCCGGCTCCGGACGGCGGAGACCCACCCCGCGTGGGGCCGATGGTTCTTCCTCCGCCTGGCGACGACGTCGGACGGGTACACCGTGGACCGGCGGTACGACTCGTGGCCGGACTGGCTGCCGCCCGGCGGCAGACACGGCGCACTGCCCCTCGACGCGCTCCGACAGGAACTGGCCCGCCGCGCCCCGGAACACCAGCCCTCCTGGTCGTCCCTGCTCGCCCCGGAGGTCGCCTGGCGGGACGTCCCCGGATCCGACGCCGGCTGAGCCGGCCCGGGCGGGGGCCCGACGAGCCGGGTGACGAACGGGGAACGACGCAGGGCACGCCGTCGGGGTGGACGGCGTGCCCTGCGTCGTCGTGCCGTCGGGCGCTCCGGGGGAGCGGAACGCCCGACGTGGGTGGTCGCGGTTCGGTCAGAAACCGGGGCCGTGCTGGTGGCTGTGGCCGTGACCGTGGGAGTGGCCGTGACCACCGGCGGCCGGCTCGGCCTTCTCCGGCTTCTCCACCACCAGGCTCTCGGTGGTCAGCAGCAGGCCGGCGATGGACGCGGCGTTGGTGACCGCGTTACGGGTCACCTTCACCGGGTCGATGATGCCCTTGCCGACCAGGTCGACGTACTCGCCGACAGCCGCGTCGAGGCCGTGGCCCCACTCCTTGTCGACGACCTTCTGCACGACGACGTAGCCGTCGTGGCCGGCGTTCTGGGCGATCCAGCGCAGCGGCTCGACCAGCGCCTTGCGCACGATCGAGACGCCGACCTTCTCGTCCCCGGTGAAGCCGAGGTCGTCGTCGAGCGTCGGGAGGATCTGCGCGAGGGCGGCGCCGCCGCCGGGCACCGTGCCCTCCTCGACCGCAGCCTTGGTCGCCGCGATGGCGTCCTCGATGCGGTGCTTGCGCTCCTTCATCTCGACCTCGGTCGCCGCGCCCACCTTGATGACCGCGACGCCGCCGGAGAGCTTCGCCAGCCGCTCGGCCAGCTTCTCCCGGTCCCACTCGGAGTCCGAGGCCTCGATCTCCTTGCGGATCTGCGCGACCCGGTCGGCGACCTCGGTGTCCCGGCCGCCACCGTCGACGACGGTGGTGGTCTCCTTGTCGACGACCACGCGACGCGCGGTGCCGAGCACGTCCAGCCCGACCTGGTCGAGCTTGTAGCCCAGCTCCGGCGCGACCAGCTCGGCACCGGTCAGGATCGCCATGTCCTGGAGCATCGCCTTGCGGCGGTCGCCGAAGCCCGGGGCCTTCACCGCGCAGACCTTCAGGGTCTTGCGCAGCGAGTTGACCACCAGCGTGGAGAGCGCCTGGCCGTCGACGTCCTCGGCGACGATCAGCAGCGGCTTGCTGTCGGCGAGGACCTTCTCCAGCAGCGGCAGCAGCTCCTCGATCGCGGAGATCTTCTGCGTGGTGATCAGGATGTACGGGTTGTCGAGAACCGCTTCCTGCGACTCGAGGTCGGTGACGAAGTTCGGCGAGATGAAGCCCTTGTCGAACTGGAGACCCTCGGTCACCTCCAGCTCGGTGTGCAGGGCGGAGCCCTCCTCGACGGTGATGACACCGTCGCGGCCGACCTTCTCCATCGCCTCGGCGATCAGCTCGCCGATGGTGGCGTCCTGCGCCGAGATCGTCGCCACGTGGGCGATCGACTTCTTGTCGGCCACCTCGACGGCCCGGTCGAGCAGGGCCTCGGAGACCTTGGCCGCCGCCGCGTCGATACCGCGCTTGAGACCGGCCGGGTTGGCACCGGCGGTCACGTTGCGCAGGCCCTCGCGGACCATGGCCTGGGCCAGCACGGTGGCGGTGGTGGTCCCGTCGCCGGCGACGTCGTTGGTCTTGGTCGCCACCTCCTTGACCAGCTGCGCACCGAGGTTCTCGTAGGGGTTGGTGAGCTCGATCTCCTTGGCGATGGTGACCCCATCGTTGGTGATCGTCGGCAAACCGAATTTCTTGTCCAGGACGACGTTGCGCCCGCGTGGGCCGAGAGTGACCTTGACCGCGTCCGCGAGGGCGTTGACACCGTGCTCGAGCAGGTGCCGGGCGTCGTCCGAGAAGCTCAGGATCTTCGCCATAAATATCCCTTCAAGCGCTGCTGCCCCGGCCCGGCGAGCCGGACCGGGGCAGCGACACTGATCGGTTGCTTACTTCTCGATGACCGCGAGGACGTCGCGGGCGGAGAGCACCAGGTACTCCTCGCCGGCGTACTTGACCTCGGTGCCGCCGTACTTCGAGTAGATGACGGTGTCGCCGACCTGCACGTCAACCGGGATCCGGTTGCCCTTGTCGTCGACGCGGCCCGGGCCGACAGCGAGGACGGTGCCCTCCTGCGGCTTCTCCTTGGCGGTGTCGGGGATCACGATGCCCGACGCCGTGGTGGTCTCAGCCTCGTTCGCCTGGACCAGGATCCGGTCCTCGAGCGGCTTGATCGCAACCTTGGTCGCGGTAGTCACGGGCATACCCTCCTGGGGTACTGGTTTCGTAACCGGTCGGCGGGGCCGACCAGCGTCAATCTGCCACATGCCACCGGGCGGGGCCGTCGTCGCGGGTGCCGGTCCGCCTGGCGTTCAACCTCCGGGCCGGGCCCGGAAGCTGGCACCCTCGATGGGAGAGTGCTAATCGCAGATTAGGCCGCCGCTAGCACTCCGTCAAGGAGAGTGCCAACGACGGCGGGGCGCGTCGCGCCGACCCGGGCCTCGCGACGGTGCCCGGCCACCGCCCCCGGAACGCCCGTCACGCACCCTGCCGCACAGCCCCGGCGCCGGCTCCGGCCACCCACCCCGACGAGCGGTTCGGCGGATCTGCCGACACGCCTGGACAACTACAGTTAACAATCCTAATAATTAGGCATCCGTCGATCCGACGGCTCTCCTACCGGGAGGTCCGGATGCGTCGCCCTGCCCCAAGACCCCTGCTGGCCGCCGTGGCGGCCCTCGCCGCCCTCACCGCCACCACCCTCGTCATGGCCGCCCCGGCACAGGCCGCCGGCCCGACCGCCACCTTCGTCAGGACCGCCGACTGGGGCACCGGGTGGGAGGGGCGCTACACCATCACCAACGGTGGCCCGGCCACCATCACCGGCTGGCAGGTCACCTTCAGCCTGCCGGCGGGCACCACGCTCGGCTCCTACTGGGACGCCACGCTCAGCAGCGCCGGCCAGCGACACACCTTCACCAACCGTTCGTGGAACGGCACCGTCGCGCCGGGAGCCTCGGTGTCCTTCGGCTTCCTGGCCACCGGCTCCGGCTCCCCCACCGACTGCACGGTCAACGGCGCGCCCTGCACCGGTGGCACACCCACCACCCCGCCGCCCACCACCACCGCGCCACCGACCACACCACCGCCCACCACCCCGCCACCGACCACTCCGCCGCCCACCACCCCGCCGCCGGGTGGGCTGCCCCGACACGCGCTGATCGGCTACCTGCACGCCAGCTTCGCCAACGGTTCCGGCTACCTGCGGATGGCCGACGTACCGACCGACTGGGACATCATCAACCTGGCCTTCGGTGAGCCGACCACGGTGACCTCGGGCGACATCCGCTTCCAGCTCTGCCCGCCGGCCGAGTGCCCGGGGGTGGAGACCGAGGCCGAGTTCGTCGCGGCGATCCGCGCCAAGCAGGCGCAGGGCAAGAAGGTGCTGCTCTCCATCGGCGGGCAGAACGGGCAGGTCCAGCTCACCACGACCGCCGCCCGGGACACCTTCGTCCGGTCGGTGTCGGCCATCATCGACCGGTACGGCCTGAACGGACTCGACATCGACTTCGAGGGGCACTCGCTCTACCTGGACCCCGGGGACACCGACTTCCGCAACCCGACCACGCCGGTGATCGTCAACCTGATCTCGGCGATCCGCACCCTCAAGCAGCGGTACGGGGCCAACTTCGTGCTCACCATGGCGCCGGAGACGTTCTTCGTCCAGCTCGGCTACCAGTACTACGGGCAGGGCCCGTGGGGCGGGCAGGACCCGCGCTCCGGGTCGTACCTGCCGGTGATCCACGCACTGCGCAACGACCTCACCGTGCTGCACGTGCAGGACTACAACTCCGGGCCGATCATGGGGCTGGACAACCAGTACCACACGATGGGCAGTGCGGACTTCCACATCGCGATGACCGACATGCTGCTGGCCGGCTTCCCGGTCGCCGGCAACCCCGACCGGTTCTTCCCCGCGCTGCGCGAGGACCAGGTGGCTTTCGGGGCGCCCTCCTCCCCCAGCGCCGGCAACGGCTACCTGGCCCCCGCCGGGGTGCAGGCCGCGGTCAACTGCCTGGTCAAGGGGCAGAGCTGCGGGTCGTACGCACCGCGTAGCGGCACCAACCCGGCCTTCCGAGGGCTGATGACCTGGTCGATCAACTGGGACCGGTTCTACGCGTGGGAGTTCCGCCTGCACCACGGCCCGTTCCTCCGGGCCCTGCCCTGACCTCGCCGGCGGCGCCCGGGTGCCTGCAGGGGTCCCCTGTTCGACAAAAAGCGGTAACAGGGGGCCCCTGCTACCTCCCGAACCCGCCCCGCCACACGACCAGGGCCGGCGGGTTCCCGAGGCGGTCGACGGGCGGCGGTGGGGGCCGTCCAGAATGGGGCGGGTGGACCTCGACCAGTTCGCCGCCCTGCATACCCCCGAGGGGTCGGCCGCGCTCGACGCGGCGACGCGGGTGGCCGGCGGCGACCCGCTGACTGCGGCGGCCGCGCTCCGCTCGGCCGGCGTGCCGGCCGGTCTGGCCGCCGCCGCGCTCACCCAGGCCGAGCTGCGGCGACGCGCGACCGCCAAGTTCGGCCCCGAGGCGGCCGGGATGTTCCTCACCCGCGCCGGCCTGGAGCAGGCGACCCGGCGGGTGGTGGCCGACCGGCGCGCCGCACGGTTGCGCGCCGCCGGGGTTCGCACCCTCGCCGACCTGGGGTGCGGTCTCGGCGCGGACGCCCTCGCCGCCGCCCGCGCCGGCCTCCGGGTGTACGGGGTGGAGGCCGACCCGCTGACCGCGGCGCTGGCCGCCGCGAACGCCGAGGCGGCCGGGCTGGCCGGATCGTTCACGGTGGAGTGCGGCGACGCGACCGCGTTCGACGTGTCCCGGGTGGACGGGGTCTTCTGCGACCCGGCCCGCCGCAGCACCGGCACCGGGCGGCGGATCTTCGACCCGAAGGCGTACTCACCCCCGTGGGACTTCGTGACCGCCCTCGCCGCGCGGGTGCCGTTCACGGTGGTCAAGGTGGCCCCGGGGCTGGACCACGCGCTGATCCCGCCGGGCGCGGAGGCCGAGTGGGTCAGCGTCGACGGCGACCTCGTCGAGGCGGCCCTCTGGTGCGGCCGGCTGGCCGACCTTCCCCGCCGGGCGACCGTGCTGCGCGGCGGGCGGGTGCACCAGCTCACCGGCTCGGGCGCCGAGGAGGCTCCGGTCGGCCCGGTCCGGCGGTACCTGTACGACCCGGACCCGGCGGTGGTCCGCGCGCACCTGGTCGTCGACCTCGCCACCGCGTTGGACGCCACGATCGCCGACCCGAGCATCGCCTACCTGTACGCGGACACCCCGACCGGCACCCCGTTCGCCCGCTGCCTGGAGGTCACCGACGTCCTGCCGTTCTCGTTGAAGCGGTTGCGCGCTCTGCTGCGCGACCGCCGGGTGGGGCGGGTGGAGATCCTCAAGCGCGGCTCGGCGCTGGAGCCCGAGCGACTCCGGCGTGACCTGCGGCTGGTCGGCGACCAGGCGGCGAGCCTGGTGCTCACCCGGGTCGCCGGGGCACCGACCGTGCTGGTCTGCCAGCCGACCGGTTAGATTGGCCCGGTGGCGGGACGGGGAACACCGGCGACGGCGCTGCTGGTCAAGCGCGGGGTCGGGCACAGCGTCCACCCGTACGACGTCACCCCGGACACCCCGAACTACGGCGCCGAGGTCGCCGCGGCCCTCGGCGTACCGGCCGACCGGGTGTTCAAGACCCTGGTCACCGAGGTCGACGGCGCGCTGACCGTGGCGGTCGTCCCGGTCACCGGAGAGCTGGACCTCAAGGCGCTCGCGGGTGCGGCGGGCGGGAAGCGGGCCGTCCTCGCCGACCGGGCCCTCGCCGAACGCGCCACCGGTTACGTGCGGGGCGGCATCAGCCCGCTCGGTCAGCGCCGACGGCTACCGACGGTGCTGGACGCCTCGGCCCTGGGCTTCCCGACGATCTACGTCTCGGCCGGACGGCGCGGTCTCCAGCTCCAACTCGCCCCGACGGACCTGGTCGCGCTGACCGGGGCGACCACCGCGCCGATCGCCACCCGCTGAACGGCGGTCCGCCACCGGCGGCCGGCGGCGTCGGCCGGCGGCGTCGGGCGGCGGCGTCGGCCGGCGGCGTCGGGCGGCGGCGTCGGGCAACGTCGTCGGGCGGGCAACGCGTTGATCATCTTCGTTCCCACCGAGGCCGGTAACGGTCATCCGACCTGCGGGTTTCGTCGGCGTTGCTGAATTGTTACCGCAGCCAACAAATCCATGACCTCGACAGTCTTGCGCTGTCGGTGTGACGCGGAATACGTTGCCGGACACAACAAAACAACACACCCCCACCCCGAAAGGAACCCCGCACATGCGCAGAGGGATCCTCACCATCGCGACCGTGGGCCTGCTCGTCACCGGCGGCGTGACCGCCTGCGGCGACGACTCGGGCAGCGACAACGACGCCGGTTCCGACAAGAAGCCCAAGATCGGCGTGATCCTGCCGGACAGCAAGTCCTCCGGCCGGTGGGAGAACGCGGACCGCAAGTTCCTGGAGGCGGCCTTCAAGAAGGCCGGCGTCGACTACGACATCCAGAACGCCCAGGACGACAAGAACCAGTTCCAGACCATCGCCGACCAGATGATCACCGGTGGGGTGACCGCCCTGATGATCGTCAACCTGGACTCCGGCACCGGCAAGGCGGTCCTGGACAAGGCGAAGTCGCAGGGTGTGGCGACCATCGACTACGACCGGCTCACCCTCGGCGGCAGCGCCGAGTACTACGTCAGCTTCGACAACGAGGTGGTCGGCAAGCTCCAGGGCGAGGGCCTGTCGAAGTGCCTGACCGACAAGGGCGTCAAGAAGCCCGTGGTCGCGTACCTGAACGGCTCCCCCACCGACAACAACGCCACCCTGTTCAAGAACGGCTACGACTCGGTGCTCAAGCCCAAGTTCGACTCGGGTGAGTACGTCAAGGGTCCGGAGCAGTCCGTCCCGGCCTGGGACAACGCGCAGGGCGCCACGCTGTTCGAGCAGATGCTGACCCAGACCGGCGGCAAGATCGACGGTGTGCTCGCCGCGAACGACGGGCTCGGCAACGCGGCCATCTCGGTGCTCAAGAAGAACAAGCTCAACGGCAAGGTCCCGGTGACCGGGCAGGACGCCGACGTGCAGGGGCTGCAGAACATTCTCGCCGGTGACCAGTGCATGACCGTCTACAAGGCGATCAAGCAGGAGGCCGACGCCGCCGCCGAACTGGCCATCGGGCTGGCCAAGGGCGAGCGCAAGGAGACCGGGCAGACGGTGAAGGACCCGGAGGGCGGCCGGGACGTGCCGTCGGTCCTGCTCACCCCGAAGCTGATCTTCAAGGAGAACGTCAAGGACGTGGTGGCGGACGGCTTCGTCACCAAGGAGGCGCTCTGCACCGCCGAGTACGCCAAGCTCTGCACCGAGGCCGGGATCAGCTGAGCCGTACCGGTTTCCGGTGCCCCCACCGGAGCGCGGGCGTCACCTGAGGACCGCAACCCGCGGTGACGCCCGCCGCCCGGCGGCTCGACAGACGTGAGGGAGACCCGTGTCCACCACCCCCCTGCTGGAACTACGTGGGATCGACAAGAGCTTCGGCCCGGTCCAGGTCCTGCGTAACGTGGCCTTCTCCGCCCACCCGGGGGAGGTGACGGCTCTGGTCGGCGACAACGGCGCCGGCAAGTCGACGCTGGTCAAGTGCATCAGCGGCATCTATCCGACGGACGCCGGCCGGTTCCTCTTCGACGGCCGGCCGGTCACCATCAACAGCCCCCGGGACGCCGCCGCCCTGGGTATCGAGGTCGTCTACCAGGATCTGGCGCTCTGCGACAACCTCGACATCGTCCAGAACATGTTCCTCGGCCGGGAGAAGCGCACCGGCATCGTGCTCGACGAGCCGACCATGGAGCAGATGGCCGCGGATACCCTGGCCGGGCTGAGCGTCCGGACGGTCACGTCGCTGCGCCAGCACGTCTCCAGCCTCTCCGGCGGCCAACGGCAGACCGTGGCGATCGCCAAGGCCGTGCTCTGGAACAGCCGGCTGGTGATCCTGGACGAGCCGACCGCCGCGCTCGGCGTCGCGCAGACCGCCCAGGTGCTCGAACTGGTCCGCCGGCTCGCCGACAACGGGCTGGCCGTCGTCCTCATCTCGCACAACATGAACGACGTCTTCGCGGTCTCCGACCGGATCGCCGCGCTCTACCTCGGACAGATGGTCGCCCAGGTGAAGACCACCGACATCACGCACGCCCAGGTGGTCGAGCTGATCACCGCCGGCCGCTCCGGCACGGTCGGCCTGATGACCGGCAACGGGACGCCGTACCCCGACATCGGCGGCGGGTCCGCCGACAGCACCCCAGGAGCCCTGCGATGACCAGCACCGCCGTGCGCAAGGTCGGTCCGGTGAAGGCCACCGCGCCGTCGACCGTGGGTGACCACCTCCGCAACTACGTCAGCCGGGTACGCGGTGGCGACATCGGGGCCCTGCCGGCCGTCCTCGGGCTGCTCGTGCTCTGCACGGTCTTCTCCGTCATGCGACCGTCGTTCCTCTCGGCGGTGAACTTCGCCAACCTCTTCACCCAGGGCGCGGCGGTCACGCTGATCGCGATGGGTCTGGTCTTCGTGCTGCTGCTCGGCGAGATCGACCTCTCCGCCGGTTTCGCCAGCGGGGTCTGTGCCGCCGTCCTGGCGAACATCGTCACCGTCGCCGGCTACCCCTGGTACGTGGCGGTGCTGGCGGCCATCCTCACCGGCCTGGTCATCGGGCTCGCCCTGGGCTTCCTGGTGGCGAAGGTCGGCATTCCGTCCTTCGTGGTCACCCTCGCCGCATTCCTCGCCTTCCAGGGCATCGTGCTGCTGCTGATCAGCGGCGGCAGCAACATCTCCGTCCGGGACAAGGTGCTGGTGGCGATCGCCAACCGCAACCTGCCGCCGGTGCTCGGTTGGCTCTTCTTCGCCGTCGTGGTCGGCGGGTACGCGGCGACCCAACTGCTGCGCCACCGTAAGCGGATCCGCCGTGGCCTGGTCACCGACCCGTTCCCGGTGGTGCTGGCCCGGATCGGCGGGCTGGCGGTCATCCTCGGCGTCGCGGTCTACATCCTCAACCTGGAGCGCAGCCGCAACGTCCTGATCAGCTCGCTCAAGGGCGTGCCGATCGTGGTGCCGATCATCGCCGCGCTGCTGGTGCTCTGGACCTTCGTCCTCCAGCGCACCGCCTACGGCCGGCACGTCTACGCGGTCGGCGGCAACCAGGAGGCCGCCCGCCGGGCCGGCATCAACGTCGACCGGATCCGGATCTCGGTCTTCGTGATCTGCTCGACGATGGCCGCGATCGGGGGCATCGTCGCCGCCAGCCGGGCCAACTCGGTCGACCCGAACACCGGGGGCAGTAACGTACTGCTCTACGCCGTCGGCGCGGCGGTGATCGGCGGGACCAGCCTCTTCGGCGGCAAGGGACGGGTGCTCGACGCGGTGCTCGGCGGCGCGGTGGTCGCGGTGATCGACAACGGCATGGGCCTGATGGGCTACAGCTCCGGGGTCAAGTACGTGGTCACCGGGGTGGTGCTGCTGCTCGCCGCGAGCGTCGACGCGTTCTCCCGACGACGGGCCGCCGCCACCGGCACCCGCTGACCACCCCTCGACCGGAGTACCAGGAGCATGCGCACAGGACCCAGCCAGGACGAGATCCGCCGGCAGAACCTCGGCGCGCTGCTCCGCTACGTCCACGTGCACGGCGCCACCTCGCGGGCGGAACTCACCACCGCCCTCGGGTTGAACCGCAGCACCATCGGCGCCCTCACCGCCGACCTGGCTGGCGCGGGCCTGGTCAGCGAGGGTGCCCCGAAGGAGACCGGCCGGGCCGGGCGACCCTCGCTGGTCGTCCGGCCCGAGTCGGAACGGGTCTTCGCGTACGCGTTCAGTGTCGAGGTGGACCGGCTGCGGGCCGCGCGGGTCGGGCTCGGCGGCGAGCTGCTCGACCGCCGGGAAGTGCCCCGGTCGCACGGCTCGACGGCGGCGGAGGCGGCACCGCTGCTCACCGCCCTGGTCAAGGAGATGGAGCAGGGCACCCCGGGCGGCGCGGTCTGCGTCGGCGCGGGCGTGGCGGTGGTCGGCATGGTCCGCCGCAACGACGGCCTGGTCCGGTCCAGCCCCACCACCGGCTGGGTCGACGAACCGCTCGGCGAGCTGCTCCGCGCCGGGCTGGGCACCGGGCACCCGGTCGCGGTCGGCAACGTCGCCGACCTGGCCATGCTCGCCGAGCACGTCCGGGGCGTGGCGGTGGGCTGTGACAACGTCATCTACCTGCACGGCGACGCGGGGGTCGGGGCGGGCATCATCGCCGGTGGGCGGCGCGTCACCGGGCACGACGGCTACGGCGGCGAGGTCGGCCACATGGTGGTCAACCCCCACGGGCAGCCCTGCGGCTGCGGTTCCCGGGGCTGCTGGGAGACCGAGATCGGCGGGCCCGCGCTGCTGCGGGCCGCCGGCCGCGACGGTGCGCCGGGGCAGGACGCGATCCTGGCCGTGGTGGACCCGGCGGCACGCGGGGACGCCAGCGCCCAGGCCGCGGTCCGCCAGGCCGGCGACTGGCTCGGCTTCGGTGTCGCCAACCTGGTCAACATCCTCAACCCGGAGATGGTCGTCTTCGGCGGCACCATGCGGGACCTCTACCTCGCCGCAGCGGCCCAGGTGCGCAGCCGGCTCAACTCGATGGCGCTGGCCGCCTGCCGGGAGCAGGTCCGGCTGCGCACCCCGAAGTTGGGCGACGAGGCGCCCCTGATCGGCGCGGCCGAGCTGGCCTTCGAGCGACTGCTCGCCGACCCGCTCGACGTCTGACCCGAGCCGGCCCCGCCCGGTCCACCGAATCGGGTCGCCCCGTTGCCGAGCAGGTTGTGCCGGCCAGCGGAGTTGCCGGCCAGGCGTGGGGCCGAGTGTGGAATTCCGTGAACCAACCCGTCCGACGCATCCGTGTCTCCCGTAGACGAACGCGTTATGCGCGTGTCTGGACTGGTCCACGGCAACATCCCACTACAAGGCCCTAGGAGCCCTAAATGGCAGCTTTGACTCGTATGCGCAAGGCGTGGCGACCGGCCGTGGTCGGCGCCCTGGTCCTGGCCGGGTTGACCACCGCCGCGACGCCGGCAGCGGCAGCGACCACCAACCGGACCGGACTCTGCAACAAGGGAACGGGCTTCTCGTCGACCCTGGAGTTCCCCTGGCGGGGCGGGTTCACCAGCTATGCGGTGGGGCCGGGCAAGTGTTGGAGCATCACGCTCGCCGCCGGCAGCACCGAGCCGGTCTACGTGTATGCCCACGGCAACGGCGCGAAGGTCTTCCTCGGTTCGAAGACGATCAAGACGGGCGAGCACAACGTGTTCCGGACCAAGGGCACCTCGGTCTGGTCGGCCCAGTACTGGTTCTCGCACAGCTGACCAGCGTGGAACCCGCGCGTGCCTCTGGCGCGCGGGGCTCCAGAGCCACCAACACCGCACTGACAGGACGTCGCCGGACTCGGAATCGACGACCACCTCCATGCGGGCGCCCGTTGACGAGCACCCGGCCCTTTGGGGCACGGGTGCTCGTCGACGATCAGAAGGTCAGCTGCACTCGTGTGGCGATCCCCCCACCCGCGAACCGGGGTCGGGCCGGCGGTGGCGGGTGGCGTAGGCGCGGACCTTGGCGCGGTTGCCGCAGACCGCCATGCTGCACCAGCGCCGCCGGCCACGCGGGTCGAGGAAGAGCCAGCCGCAGTCGTCGCCGGGGCAGGCCCGCACCCGGTGCCGGTCCGCCGTGGTGAGCAGATCGGCGGCGGCCCGGCCGCAGGCGAGCAGTGGCAGGGCCAGCCCCGCCTCCTCGTCGAGGGTCCACCGCGGGGCCCCCTCCGCGTCGGCGCGGAGCCGGGAGGCGGTGGCCGCCCGCTCGGCTACTCCGGCGACGACCTCGAAGGCTGCGGTGTCGCCAGCAGTCAGGAGGGTGGCCCGCAGGGCCGACCGGAAGGTCCGGGTCCCGGTCAGCACCCGCTCGGCCACGTCCGGCTCTTCCTCGGCCACCGCCCGGAGCCGGCGCACCGTGGCGGCGTCGAGCAGGTCCGCGTGCCCGGCCCAGACGGCGAGCCGGTCGTAGTCGCGCAGCCATTCCCGGTGCGGCGCGGGCGACTCGTCCCACCCGCCCCAGGTGTTGCAGAGTTCCAGTCCAGGGTGGCCGGCGAGCAGCACCGGCATGGGGTGACCGTCGACGTCGATCCAGTGCACCGCGCCAGTATGCCTTGACGGCGGATCAGCTAACCAGTAAACCTCTCCACACCGGTTTTTCACATCCTTACGGTTAGGCGGTGGCGATGGTGCCCAGGTTCGTCCGGATGGTGCTGGTGGGCGCGGTGGTGCTCGGTGTCCTGCTCGCCGCGGCTCCCGCGTCCGCAGTCGTCGGGCTGGTTGACGGGGCTCGGCCCGGTGGTTACCGGCCCGAGCCCTGGCGCACCTGGGTGCAGGAGGAGTGGACCGCCCCGGCCGGCCGGTACTGCACCTTCCCCCTCCAGGTGCGGGTCGTCACCCAGAACGTCCGGGTCCGGGTGGTCGCCCGGTACCCCGACGACACGGTCCGTCGCGAGGAGTTCGCCGGCCCGCTGGTCGTCGACTTCGTCAACGGCGACACCGGCCGGACCGCGCGGCGCGACGCTGGCGGCTCCGGTGCCGCCGACTACCGGCCGGACGGCACCTGGTCCCGCTACACCATCGTCGGCCCCGCCGGCTTCGGTTTCCGGCCCGGGGACCACCACCCCCGGGGCTACTACCTCCTCGACGGGCTGCACGTGATCGCGTTCGACGCCGACGGCACCCGCCGGCTGACCGTCGCCGTCGGCGAGCAGGAGAACGTCTGCCTGGCCCTGGGCGACTGACCGGCAGGTCCGCCGGTGGCGGGTCAGGGGCGGGGACCGTGCCAGGAGCGCCAGAGGTCCGCGTACGAGCCGCCCCGGGCGAGCAGCTCGGTGTGCGAACCCAGTTCGGTGATCCGGCCGCCCTCCACCACCGCCACCCGGTCGGCGTCGTGCGCGGAGAAGAGCCGGTGCGCGATCGCGATCACCGTACGGCCCTCCAGCACGGCGGCGAGCGACCGTTCCAGGTGCCGGGCCGCGCGCGGGTCGATCAGCGAGGTCGCCTCGTCCAGCACCAGGGTGTGCGGGTCGGCGAGCACCAGTCGGGCCAGGGCCAACTGCTGCGCCTGCGCGGCGGTGAGCGGGTGTCCGCCCGCGCCGACCCGCGTCCCGAGGCCGTCGGGCAGGGCCTCGGCCCAGTCCAGCGCGTCGACCGCGGCCAGCGCCGCGCGGAGGTCGGCGTCGGTGGCGGACGGGCGGACCATCGCCACGTTCTCCCGCAGCGTGCCGATGAAGACGTGGTGCTCCTGGGTGACCAGGGCGACGTGCCGGCGGAGTTCGGTCAGGGGCAGCCCGGTCAGGGGCCGTCCGTCGACCGTGACCGACCCGGTGCGCGGGGTGTGCACCCCGGCCAGGAGCCGGCCCAGCGTGGACTTGCCAGCCCCGGACGGCCCGACCATGGCCAGCTTCTCCCCCGGCTCCGGGACCAGGGTCACGCCGTGCAGCACGTCCCGCCCCTCCCAGTAGGCGAACGTGACTTCCCGGACGGCGACCCGACCGCTGCCGAGGCCGCCGGCTGGTTCCGCCCCGTCGACCGGGGACGGCCTGGATCCGTCCGGCGCGGACCGGGCCGCGTCCGGCCCGTCCGGGGTGGCCACACCGAGCAGCCGGGCCAGCGACGCCCCGCCGACCTGGAGTTCGTCCAGCCAGGCGAGCAACCGGTCGACCGGCTCGATGAGCTGCTGCGTGTAGAGGGTCGCGGCGGTGACCTGGCCGAGGTTCACCCAGCCCTCCAGGTAGAACCAGCCGCCGACGACCAGGGTCGCCACCATCGGCACCAGGTACCCGATCTCGGTGAGCGGAAAGAAGACCGTCCGCAGCCACAGGGTGTACCGCTCGGCCGCGTACGACCGGCGGATGTCGGCGTCGGTGCGGGCCCGCCGCCGCGCCTGCTGCCGCAACGCCTCGGTGGTCCGCGAACCCTCGACGGCCTCGCTGATCCCGTCGGTGATGTCCGAGTAGGCGGCGTTCTCCCGCAGGTAACCGTCGGTGGCCCGGCGCAGGTACCAGCGGGTGCCGACGACCAGCACCGGTACGGCGACCAGGCAGGGCAGGACCAGCAGCGGCCCGACCAGCAGCAGGGCCCCGAGGACGAACGCGGCGGTGACGACCGCGATCAGGGTCTCGGGCACCGCCAGCCGGACCGTGCGGGACAGGGCGGAGACGTCCCGGGTCGTCCGGGTCAGCAGGTCGCCGGTGCCGGCCCGCTCCACCGTGGCCAGCGGCAGGGCCAGGATCCGGTCGACGAACTCCTCCCGCAGCGCGGCGAGCACCCGTTCGCCCAACCGCGCCGAGGCGATGTGCGCGAAGCGGAGCAGCACCGACTGGGCCACCACGAAACCGGCGATGGCCAGCACGATCGCGTCCACCGGTGTGCTCCGGTCGCCCCGGGAGACCCCCTCGACCAGGTCGCCGAGCAGGCGCGGTCCGGCCAGCCCGGCCGCGGCGGCCAGCGCGTGCAGGGCGAGGGCGCAGGCCAGCGCGCCCGGATGGCGGCGGGCCAGGGCGCGGGCGTACCGGCGGACCTGCGCCGCGTCCGCGACCGGCAGGGCGGTGGCCATCAGCTCTCCGCCCGGCTGACCGTCGCGGCGTACCGGGGTTCGGTGCCGAGCAGGTCCTCGTGCCGCCCCTCGGCGACCACCTTGCCGTCCTCCACCACGATCACGTGGTCGGCCTGCCGCAGCACCAGCGGGCTGGTGGTGCAGACCAGGGTGGTCCGGCCGGCCCGCGCCGGCCCCAGGCGGGCGGCGATCCGCGCCTCGGTGTGCGCGTCCACCGCGCTGGTCGGCTCGACCAGGAGCAGGATCTCCGGGTCGGCGACCAGCGCCCGCGCCAGCCGCAGGCGCTGCTGCTGCCCGCCGGAGAACTCCCGGCCCCGCTCGGCCACCGGGCTGTCCAGCCCGTCCGGCAGCGCCGCGACGATGTCGGTCGCACTCGCCGTCGCCAGTGCCGCGGCGATCGTGGCCTCGTCGGCGACGTCGTGCGGGTCCAGCTCGGCGCGGAGCACTCCGGTGAAGAGATGCGCGTCGTTGTCGACCACCAGGATCCGCTCCCGCACCGTCGCCAGCGCCACGTCCCGCAGCGGTACGCCGTGCAGCGTCGCGTCCGAGTCCACGTACCGGCCGAGCCGGTCGGTGATCGTGACGGCGTCGGCCGGTTCCGCCGTCGCCAGCGCGGTGAACCGGCCGGGGCGGACCACCACCCCCGAGCAGGGGTCGACCAGCTCCCCCGGACCGTCGGGCAGCCGCACCGGGCGAGCCGGGTCGGCCAGCTCCGGGGTCAGCCGGAGCAGGTCGACCACCCGCCGGGCCGCCACGTGCCCCCGGGTCAACTGGTCGATCGTCTCGGTGATCGTGCGCAGCGGGGTGACCAGGAACGCGGTGTAGCCGTAGAAGGCGACGAGCTGGCCGGCGCTGATCTCCCCCCGCAGCGCGAACCGGGCACCGAGCCAGGTGACCAGGGCGAGGAAGAGACCGGGCAGCAGGATCTGCACCGCCGCCAGCAACGAGTCGACCCGGGCCACCCGTACCCCCTCGGCGCGCAGCGCCTGGGACTCGACCCGGTAACGCGCCGCGACCACCTGCTCGCCCCCGACGCCGCGCAGCACCCGCAGCCCGTGCACGATGTCCCCGACCCGGGTGGTGAGTCTGCCCTCCTGGTCGCGGTAGGTGCGCTGCCGGCGGTGCAGCGGCCGGATGAGCAGCCCGACCGCCACCATCAGCACCGGCACCCCGAGCACCACGACCAGCCCCAGCGGCACCGAGGCGGTCAACAGGATCACCGTGATGGTGACGAGGGCGACCACCGCGCCGCTGCCCCGGGCCAGGATCTCCATCGCGGAGCCGATCTGCCCGATGTCCGACGTGCCGATGCTGACCATCTCACCGGCGGCGACCCGCCGGGGCAGGGTGGCGCCGAGCCGGTTCGCCGCTTCGACGGTGAGCTGCACGGTGCGGTACGCGGCGGCGAGCCAGTTGTGGACCGCGCAGCGGTGTCGCAGCACGCCGGCGACCGCCTGGAGCACTCCGAGCCCGAGCAGCACCAGTCCCCAGGTGACCAGCGCGCCGGGGTCACGGGCGGTGAGGCCAGCGTCGATCGCCCGGCCGATGGCCGCCGGGGCGAGCGCCTGGGCCACCATCCAGACGACGCCGAGTCCGATCCCGGCGACCAGGGTGGGGCGGCTCTGGTTGGCCAGCCAGACCAGGAAGCGGGTGGCCGACCGGGGGTCGGGGATGCCGGGATCGCCGGCCGGTAGGGAACGCATGACAGGACAAAACCTAGGCGACGGACACGGACCGCGCCCGTCACGTCACCCACCGGAAGGTCGGCGTGTCAGCGATCGACCTGCGTGAAGTCCCAGGAGTGGGCGGGTCGGGCGAGCAGGGTCGGCGGAGGATCGGGCAGCGAGCGGGGCGTGTTGCGCCACTTCGAGATGACCACCACCCGGTGGTCGGTGGAGGTGAAGACCTCGCTGGACACGTGCAGCGGGTCGTGCTCGAACTCCCGCAGCCCGAGGTCGCAGACCCAGGCCAGCAGGTCGTCGAAGCCGTACGGCTCGGCGCGGGCCTCCCACATCCGTACGATCACGTCGTCCGCCCTCCCTCCGCCTCGCCGCTGCTGACGGTGCCTGCCTCCGCCTCGTCTGCGAAGGTTACCGGCTGACCGTGGTCAGCGGCATGGCCGAATCGGCGGGCAGGTCGAGTCGGCTCGGCGCGACCCCGGCGGCGACCAGGTGCGAGCCGAGCGCGGCGACCATCGCGCCATTGTCCGTGCAGAGCTGCGGCCGGGGCACCCGGACCCGGACACCGTGCTTGGCGGCGCGGTGCTCCGCCATCGCCCGCAGCCGCGAGTTGGCGGCCACCCCCCCACCGATGACCAGCGTCTCCACGCCGTGCGACCGGCAGGCGTCCAGCGCCTTGGTGACCAGCACGTCGCAGACCGCCTCCTGGAACGAGGCCGCCACGTCGGCGACCGGCACCGGCTCGCCGGCTCGCTGCCGGGCCTCCACCCAGCGGGCCACCGCCGTCTTCAGCCCGGAGAAGGAGAAGTCGTACCGGTGCGCGGCGAGGTCCTTGGCGGCGGTGAGGCCACGCGGGAAGGCGATCGCGGCCGGGTCGCCGGCACGGGCCTCCCGGTCGACGTACGGGCCACCGGGAAAGGGCAGGCCGAGCAGGCGGGCCACCTTGTCGAACGCCTCACCGGCGGCGTCGTCGATGGTCGCGCCGAGCGGCGTCACCCCCCGGGCCAGGTCGTCGACCAGCAGCAGGGACGAGTGACCGCCGGAGACCAGCAGGGCGACCGCCGGTTCGGGCAGCGGGCCGTGCTCCAGGGTGTCCACCGCGACGTGCGCGGCGAGGTGGTTCACGCCGTACACCGGCTTCTCGGCGGCGAGCGCGTAACCCTTCGCGGCGGCCACGCCGACCAGCAGTGCCCCGGCCAGGCCGGGGCCGGAGGTGACCGCGATCGCGTCGATGTCGGCGAGGGTCACGCCCGCCTCGGCGAGCGCCCGGTCCATGGTGGGCACGATCGCCTCCAGGTGGGCGCGGCTGGCCACCTCGGGCACCACGCCACCGAACCGGGCGTGCTGCTCCACGCTGGAGGCGAGCGCGTCGGCCAGCAGGGTGTGGCCCCGGACGATGCCCACACCGGTCTCGTCGCAGGAGGTCTCGATGCCGAGGATCAGCGGTTCGTCAGCCATCGCGTGTCGTCAGTCCCTGGTGCGCCGCATGACCAGCGCGTCGGTGTTGGTCGGTTGGTAGTAGCCACGGCGGATGCCGATCGGCTCGAAGTCGTACCCGGCGTAGAGCTTCTGGGCCCGGGCGTTGTCCACCGCGACCTCCAGCAGCACGTCGCGGGTCCCCCGGGCGTCCGCCTCGGCGAGCAGCGCCTCCAGCAGGGCCCGGCCGACCCCGCGCCGCTGGGCGTCCCGCCGGACCGCGATGTTCTGCACCCATGCCTCGTCCGGGGCCGCCACGGCGAGCCCGGCGTAGCCGAGCACGTCGTCGCCCGCGGAGCCGGCGGCACGATCGGACTCGGTGGCGACCAGGTAATGGTGCCGGTTGGCCAACTCGTTCCAGAACATCGCCGGCGACCACTGCTCGACGCCGAAGAGGTCGGCCTCGATCGGCAGTACCGCGTCGATGTGCCACCAGCGGAACCGGTCGATGCGGACCGGCCCGGAGCGCCCATCCGTCGAGCCGCCTGCGGTCACGGCAGCACCGGCTTGCGGGCGGTGGCCGCCACCGCGTCCGGCCGGCGCAGGTAGAGCGGGGTGAGCCGCTCGCCGGGGGCGGCGGCCCGGATCCGCTCGGCGGCCAGTCCGGCCAGCGCGACGGCCGACGGATAGCGTGGCTCGGCCCGCAGCGGCAGGCCGAGCACGTCGGCGTAGCGGTGCGCGCCGTCGCCGACCATGGCGGTGGCCCCGAGGTCGCGGGCCCGTTCGGCGACGACCGCCGGCACGTCGACGTCCGGGCCGGCGATCCGCTCACCGGCGGAGTCGTACACCGCCCAGTAGACCTCCCGGCGGCGCGCGTCGGTGGCGGCCAGCACCGGTTCCCCGGCGGCCGCCGGGTAGCCGACCGCATCCAGCGAGCAGACCCCGTACGTGGGGACGCCGAGCGCCTGGCCCATGCTGGCGGCGGTGACCAGGCCGACCCGCAGCCCGGTGAACGGGCCGGGCCCGAGCCCGGCGACGATCGCCCCCAGGTCGACGGGACGGGCGCCCACCTCGGCGAGCACCGCCGCGACCTGCGGCGCGAGCAGCTCGCCGTGGGCCCGGCCGTCGACGGCATGACGCTCCGCCCGGAGCGTGACGCCGTCCGGCCCGATCTCCGTCAGCGCGGCGGTCACCGCCGGGGTCGAGGAGTCCACCACCAGTACGAGCACGTGCCCACCCTAGCCGGGCCCACCACCGGCCCTCCGGCGACTCGGTCGCACCCCGGCGTCGCCCCGGTCACCACCGGCCGGGCGGCGACGGACGCGCCCGACCCGTGGCGGGTGCGGCGGTTCAGCCGGCCGACCGCTCCCAGTCGACCGTGGGCAGGCCGGCGTCGGCGAGGGCCTTGTTCGCCGCGCTGAACGGACGGCTGCCCAGGAAGCCGCGCGGGTTCATCGGGCTGGGGTGGCCGGCCTCCAGCACCACGTGCTGCGGGTTGGTGACCAGCGCGGC
This sequence comes from Micromonospora sagamiensis, assembly GCF_014680085.1. Taxonomy (NCBI): domain Bacteria; kingdom Bacillati; phylum Actinomycetota; class Actinomycetes; order Micromonosporales; family Micromonosporaceae; genus Micromonospora; species Micromonospora sagamiensis. The sequence goes on from NZ_AP023438.1 coordinate 2,041,297, forward strand.
CTTCTTTCGGGCGTACCCGCCCCAGAGCAGGAAGACCACCCGGTGGTCCAGCGCGTCGAGGGCCCGGATGGTGGCGTCGGTGAACTCCTCCCACCCCTTGTTGCCGTGCGAGCCCGGCGTCGCCTGCCGGACGGTCAGCACCGCGTTGAGCAGCAGCACCCCCTGCGCCGCCCAGCCGTCGAGGTTGCCGCTGCGCGGCTTCGGCACGCCGAGATCCTCGCTCAGCTCCTTGAAGACGTTGCGCAGCGACGGCGGCACGGACACCCCGTCCCGGACGCTGAAGCTGAGCCCGTGCGCCTGCCCGGCCTTGTGGTACGGGTCCTGCCCGAGGATCAGCACCCGGCAGTCCTGCGGCGCGCAGAGCCGGTACGCCGAGAAGAGGTCCTCGACCGGCGGGAAGACCGTCTGGGTGGCGTACTCCCGGGCGACGAACTCCCCGAGCGCGGCCGTCCGGGCCGGGTCGAGGTGCGGCTCCAGCACGGTCCGCCACCCGTCCGGCAGCAGGTCCAGCAGGTCCAGGGTCGGCACGTCCTCGGGCATGGGCCACCTTTCCATCGCAACGGTCGGCTCCGCCGACCGGACAGGTCGGCTACTTCCTACCAGTCCGGGCCGACAGTTCCCAGCGGGCCGGCAGTGGCGGCGGCGCACTACGCTGCGGCCACCTCACGAAAGGATCATCAATGCGCAAGACGCTACTGCCCGTCCTGGCTCTCGCCCTGGTCACCATGCTGGCGTGCGGCTTCGGCAGCCAGACCACCCCCGGCGGTAGCGGGACGAGCGACCGGGGCACGAGCGCCACACCCGATCCGGACGCCGAAACCCCCGAGCCGGAAACCACCGCCGCCGAGACCCCGGTGGCGGCGGCGAGCAGCACCGCCCCGACCGGATCCGAGCCGCTGACCTGCGCGCAGTTGCAGGACGCCGAGCTGGGCAACGTGGAACACCCGTACAACGGTCAGAGCACGCCGATCCGGCTGGTCGGCGGCTCCTGGTCGGGTGACGGGATGGTCGTCCGGTTGCAGTCGTGTGCCGTCGGCGACCTGACCGGCGACGACGCCGCCGACGCCGTGGGCGTGATGCTGATGGACGGTGGCGGTACGGGCAAGTTCTGGCAGATCGTGTTCTTCGGCAACATCGACGCCCGGCCGCACTACGTGTCGACGACCGACATCGGCGACCGTACGCCGGTGGAAGCGGTGTCGGTCAGCGGGCAGCGGCTGAAGGTGGTCTACCTGATGCGTCCCGAGGACCCGTCGTCGACGGCGAGCCTCATCCGGCGCACCGCCACGTACCGCCTCAGCGGCAGCCTGCTCGTGGAGACCGGCCACACCGACGTCCCCGCCTGACCGGCTGAGGTGGGGCGGCCCTCAAGCGGCCAGCCCCACCTCAGACGTCGGACACGTTGACCTGGAATTGCATACCGGCCGCACTGGGACAGCTTCGAAAGCAGGGATGCGCTCCCCGCTCTCCAGCCGACCGATTGCCCGCTGAGCTTCAGGTGCGAGAGACTGGTCCTACCTCTGATGCGACCGACCAACGATGAAGCTCGAGTTATCGCCGGTTCAATCTTGAACGGTTCGTAGCCGCATCCGCCAACGGGGTTGAAGCCCTTAGTGACTACTGAAGTTGATTGTCAATATTGCCACAATCCGATGCCGATCACCGTCTTCAGAAGTGCAATAGCTGTCATTATAGCGATAGTCAGCGCGAGCCATGCTTGTTATCTCGTAGTGGTGGGTCCGAGACCATCCTTCACCCGGGGACTTTCCGGCTTTTCCTCGCAAAATAGTTACAGAGGCCACGGGGGACGGCTCGCCAGGCGCGGTCGCCAAGTGGTCCCAGAACTGCTGCGCCTGCTGCAGTCCCACCCGAGATATTAGCTGGTCGTAGTGCCGTCGGTAACGCTTGTGGACCAAGACCCTGTAGAGCGGCTCCTGGGCCGGCCTTCCCTCGGGCCGACGAGCAGGCTGATAGGGATCGTAGGCGCTTCCGCTCAACTGTCCCCGCCGTTGCTGTCCGGCCGCCGAACCTCTTCATACTCATCAAGAGCATGCCCACCCAGAAGCACTTTCCGCCGTAGCGGGTCTTCGAGTTGCCTAGCTGTGGTCTTCCATGCGTGCACACACTCGTCCAGGCGACTCGGATCCTGGTCGGAGTTCGTCACAACCAACGCTTCGTGCAGCTCCCCGACGAACTCCCTAAGGTCGTCCATGTCGAAAGCCCTCAGCCAGGCGAGATCACCAAGCTCAGCTACGGCAGGCATAGCACCTCGACGGAGGAGCTCTTCGAGCCGAAGATGCACGGATGACCACTTGGCAATAGCTTCGAGCCACACGAGGTGGCGCTCGGGGAGCATCACCAGACTGGTTCCATCTTTGTCGCGCAGACGCGCACGGCCCGACCGCGCAGCATCCAGAAACTCCACGCGTCGCTGGTTGGCAAGATCGCTCGGTTGGAAGATCACTGAATCCATCACTGCCACCCTTCGTGCACCCACGATAGTATGCACGATCCTAGGTGTCAACGCAGGCCCTTGACCGATAGTTGTCCCAACCTTCACAGAGAGGCAGACTGAGCACGCAACCGCCCCGGAGGGACGGAGGGACATCATCAACGGGGACGCAGATCGGCCCTTCGACGCCAGGCAGACCTGGATGGAAGAGGATCATCAAGGTGATCTTGGTCAGTGGCAGCTTGTCAGTCTGGTCACGTGCCTCCGCCAGACACTGCTTGAAATCGCATCAATGGGTTCAGCGACCGACAAGAAGACCAAATCCCGGCGACTGGGCGGCCCTTCACCCCTTGACATCATCGACGAACTGACCGCGCGAGGGCTAGACGGGGAATCGCTTGTGCGATATGGCATTGCCCCAGAAATGATCTTGCATGCGCTGGTGGACTTGCTGGTTGCGGAACTTCTGTCAGCCGGGGCGGCCGACACACCCTCGGCCTCAAATGGATGGCGGCGGGTATTCAAGATAGATGACCCTCGAGTTCAAGCTAGGGTCCCCCGGCTCTTGCGCGACCAGAAGGATGTTCAGAACGCAGTACAGGGATTGGTCGAGAACGGCGACGGGGTCCTTGGGCCCACCCTTGCCGCCGCAGCGCTGTGGGCTTGCAACGCGGGCCTGGAATCACTACTCACCTTCAGCCCACCAACCGAGGAGCAACTCGCAGAAGCCAACCTTTCCCCCTCCCTCGATCTGGATTTGATGCGAGACTACAAATGGGCGGTAGACCGATTCTCGAGCACATACTACTTCGAATGGGCAATCGGCTCCCTGCACTCCGAGTGGCGCTGGCAGCACGGTATCGGAATTCCGCCCTGCCCGGCCCACTTGATGCAGCATCCACCCGTCCAGCTAGACTTGCTCAACCATCAGATCGCACAACGTGCAGTGCTGTCGAATTCCAGCGAGATCATTCCGTCGCTCTCGCAACAGGTTGGACGACACGCCCTTTCGCTACTGCGTGACGGGAAGCACGAGCACGCTGCCACGCTGTTCGAATTTGTGTGCCACCAAGAGCCCGACAACCCCGAACCCCACAACAATCTGGGTTTCTGCCTCCTGCCCTCCGCGCCGCGCCTCGCCCTGACACACCTCGGCATCGCTCGCCGTCTGGGATACGAGCCTCTCGCGATAAACGTTTACAACGTGATGTGCTGCCATGTCGCACTGGGCCAGAACCAGGAAGCGGTCAAGGAAGCAGACCGCTACCTTTCTTCCGGGACGCAAAAACCTCTCACGTCAGCCACCTTGTGGACAGTCTCCCCGAGCGGCGACTTCTCTCTCTGGGAGACAGACGACGTCCACGAAGCTGTCAGCGATCTCGCAGCTCACGCGGCGGCCGTGGTCCCCCGTCCACGAATGATCGGCGGTGATCCTCGCGGTCATATCGTCGATGATGCGCCTCGCTCCACATAATGCTCGACGGCGACGCGTGCCCGGGAATTCTGACGCCCCCGCTGGCCGATTCAGGTAGGTCGGTCCGGCCTGGGATCAGGCCGACAGGGCCACCAGGCGGGCGGGCCAGTCGCCGCCCACCGGGACCAACTCGGCCGTGCGGGTGTCGTCGTCGTGCCGGTCGAGGCGGATGTGCAGGTGCGACTCGGTCAGGTGCTCGGCCAGGCCCTCGCCCCACTCGACCACCGTCACCGAGTCGTCCAGCGAGGCGTCCAGGTCGAGGTCGTCGATCTCGGCGCGCGGATCGGTGGCGTCGCCCAGGCGGTACGCGTCGGCGTGCACCAGGCCGACCGTGCCGGCGCGTGCCGGATCCGGCCGGTGCACCCGGGCGATCACGAAGGTCGGCGAGGTGATGTCGCCGAGCACGCCCAGTCCCGCGCCGATGCCCTGGGTGAGCGCGGTCTTGCCGGCCCCCAGCGGGCCGGTGAGCAGCACCAGGTCACCGGCGCGGAGCAGCCCGGCGAGCCGTCGGCCGAAGGCGTGCGTGTCGGCCAGGGCGGGCAGCTTCACGACCACCGGCGGCGTTCCTCCACCGCGCGCACCACTCACAGCCTCTCCAGGAAGTCCATCAGGGCGGCGTTGACCTCGTCCGCGTGTTCCAGCATCACCACGTGCCCGCTGTCCGGGATCCGGACGAACTCGGCGTGCGGCAGCCGCCGCACGATCTCCTCCGAGTGGGTCACCGGCGTGATCATGTCCTTCTCCCCCGCGACCACGAGCACCGGGGTGCCGGCCAGCGCGGCCAGCGCCGGGTGGCGGGCGTGGGTGGCCAGGGTACGCAGGTACCGGGTGACCGTGTCGGCCGAGGTGTGCGAGTTCATCTCCTCCACGTACGACACCAGCGCCGGGCTCGGCTTCGGGGTGCCGAAGCCGTACCGGCGGGTGAGCAGCCAGGCGACGTTGGAGGTGGACCGGCGGGCCCGGTCGATGATCGTGCCGCCGTACCGGGTGGCGTTGTTGACCATGTAGAGCACCGGCGGGCCGACCCGGCCGAGCAACGCCGGGGCGACCAGCTTGGTCTCGGCGAGCAGTCCACCGGAGGTGGCCATCAGCACCGTGCCGACCACCCGGTCGCCGAACATCTCCGGGTACAGCTCGGCGAACGCCATGATGGTCATGCCGCCCATCGAGTGCCCGACCAGCACCAGCGGCCCGTCCGGGGTGGTCCGGTCGATCACCCGGCGCAGGGCGTGACCGAGCGCGGTGAGGTCGTACTCGCCGCTCTCCAGCTTGCCGGAGCGGCCGTGGCCGGGCTGGTCGTACGCGACGACACGGTGCTCGCCCCGCTGGGCGAGCAGCTTGCGCTGGAAGTGGAAGGTCCCCATGTCCAGGCAGAACCCGTGCACCAGGACGACGGTGGGCTGCCCGGCGGTGGGCCGGGTCGGCTCGACCACCTCCACGTGCAGGTCGGTGCCGTCGGGCAGTTCCATCCGGAACGACTCGTCGGACCGCTGCTGGCCGAAGACCTCGTCGGCGTACCGGTCGGTGGGGTCGGTCTTGTACCGGCGGACCAGGACCCGCTCGGTGGCCACCCCCGCCGCGAGCCCGGCGGCGGCCACCCCGACGGCCGCGCCGACCAGGCCGGCGACCTTCCCGGCGGCGGTACGCGGCCGGGGCACCCGGCCGAGCAGGGAGGTCATGTCCGCTCGCCGTCGTAAACCCGGGCGACCCGGGGGCCGCCGAACCGGGTGACGATCTCGTAGTTGATGGTGCCGACCGCCTCGGCCCAGTCGTCGGCGGTGGGCTCGCCGTCGGCGCCGCTGCCGAAGAGGACCGCCACGTCGCCCGCCGCGACCGGGTCGTCGCCACAGTCGATCATGATCTGGTCCATGCAGACCCGGCCGGCGATGGTCCGGTTCCGCCCGGCCAGCCGGACCGGGCCGGCGTTCGAGGCGTGCCGGGGCACCCCGTCGGCGTAACCGACCGGCACCAGGGCCAGCGTGGTCTCCCGGTCGGTGGTGTAGGTGTGGCCGTACGAGACACCGGTCCCGGCCGGAACCCGCTTGGTGAGCGTCACCCGGGCCCGGGCGGTCATGGCGGGACGCAGGCCGTACCGCTCGCCGGCCACCGGGGAGAGGCCGTAGACCGCCAGGCCGGGACGGACCAGGTCGAAGTGGGTGTCGGGACGGGTCAGGGTGGCCGCCGAGTTGGCCAGGTGCCGGTACCGGGGGCGCAGTCCCGCCCGTTCGACCATGTCCAGCCCCTCGTGGAAGACCGTGATCTGCCGATCGATGGTCGGGTGGCCGGGCAGGTCGGCGTAGGCGAAGTGGCTCCACACGCCGACCAGCTCGACGAGGCCGTCGGCCTGGGCCTTGGCGGCGGCCTCCAGCAGCGCCGGCCAGTCGGCGACGGTCGCGCCGTTCCGGGAGAGCCCAGTATCGATCTTGAGGTGCAGCCGGACCGGTCGCTCCGCCCGCCGGGCGGCGGCGGTCATCTCGTCGAGCTGGCTGACGCTGGCCGCGGAGAGGTCGACGTCGGCGGCCACCCCCTCGTGCAGCGGCAGCCCGGGGCTGAGCAGCCAGGCCAGCACCGGCGCGGTGATCCCGGCCCGGCGCAGGGTGAGCGCCTCGTCCAGGGTGCAGACCCCGAGCCAGGTCGCCCCGGCGTCGAGCGCCGCCCGGGCCGCCGGGAGCATGCCGTGCCCGTACCCGTCGGCCTTGACCACCGCCATCAGCTCGGCGCTGGTGCCGGAGCGCAGCCGCGCCACGTTCTCCCGGATGGCGTCAAGATCAACCCGTACCTCGGCCTGCCACATGGCCCCAGCCTACTGACCACGGTGATCGACGTGCTCCAGCGCCGCCGAAGGAGTTCCGGGCGGTCCGGCCCGCACCGTCGGCCGGGCGCCGCAGCTCACGCCCGGACCCCGCACCCCGACACCGTCGGCCGGGCGCAGCAGCTCACGCCCGGACCCCGCACCCGACCGCGCGCCGCAACCCACCGCCCGGCCACTCACTCGCGGCCGGGCACCGCCGGGTCAGCCGAGTCCGGCCAGCACCGGGCGGAGCGCGGCGGCCACGTCGGTCGCGGTCACCGGGCCGTGCCGGGCCGCCTCCCGACCGGCCAGTCCGTGCAGGTACGCGGCCAGCGCGGCGGCCCGCTCGGCCGGCAGCCCGGCGGCGAGCAGCGAGCCGAGCAGTCCGGCCAGCACGTCGCCGGTGCCACCGGTGGCCAGGACCGGGGTGCCGGTCGGGTTGACGTACGCCCGCCCGGCCGGCGTGCCGATCACCGTGCGGTCCCCCTTCAGCAGCACCACCGCGTTCATCCAGGCGGCCAGCCGCAGGGCCGCGCCGACCCGGTCGGCACCCGGCTCCTCCCCGCAGAGCCGGGCGTACTCCCGGTCGTGCGGGGTCACCACGATCGGGGCGTCCCGGTCCCGCAGCCGATCCGCCATCGAGCCGTCGACCAGCATGGTCAGCGCGTCCGCGTCGAGCACGACCGGCACCGGTGCGGCGAGCACGGTACGCAGCTCCGCCGCAGCCTCGGCACCGGTGCCGAGCCCGGAACCGCAGACCCACGCCTGTACCCGCCCGGCGTCGGCCACCCGCCCGGTGGCGATCACGGACGGATGGCGGTGGAGCACCTCGGCGGCGGCGGTGCCGGCGTACCGGACCAGACCGGTCGGCCCGGCGAGCGCACCGGCGACGGAGAGCACCGCCGCGCCCGGGTAGGTCGCCGATCCGGTGGCGACCCCCACCACCCCCCGGGTGTACTTCTCCGACCTCGGGCCGAGCCGGGGCCAGTCGTCCACCACGTCGGAGAACTCGGTGACGTGCAGCACCGGAGTACCGCGCAGCCAGGGGCCCAACCCGATGTCGACCAGCTCGACCTGGCCGGCGAACGCCGCCGCGTCCCCGACCACCAGGGCCGGCTTGAGCGCGCCGAAGGCCACCGTCACGTCGGCGCGCAGCGCACCCGGGCGGCCGGCGGTGTCGTGCGGCACGTGGCCGGTGTCGACCGCCACCCCGCTGGGCACGTCCACCGCGACCACGGTGGCCCGCCCGCCATCCCGGCCACGGAGGTTTCCCAGCCGCTGCACCAGCCGCGCCACCGGCTCCCGGAGCCCGCCGCGCCCGCCGATGCCGACGATGCCGTCGAGCACCAGGTCGGCCCGGGCGGGCAGGACGTCGACGGTCCGGCCGCCAGCGGCCCGGAGCGCGGCGAGTCCGTCCGCGTGCGCCCGTCCGGGGCTGAGCAGCAGTGCCTCGACCGCCGCGCCCCGACGGGCCAGGTGCGCTCCGGCGAAGAGGGCATCGCCGCCGTTGTCGCCGCTGCCGACCAGCAGTAGCACCCGCCCGCCGTACACCCCACCCCGGTCGGCGAGGAGCAGCGCGCAGCGGCGGGCCAGCCCGGCGGCGGCCCGCGCCATCAGAGTGCCCGCCGGCAGGGTGGCCATCAGCCCCGCCTCCGCCGCCCGTACGTCGCCGACCCGCCACACCGGTCTCATGCCCACCGTCACCTTCCAGTGCGCTCTGGTCAGCACACGATCAGCAACCAACCCTAGCGGCGCGGAGGGTAACCGTCGGTCCCACTGCGGGCAATACCTGTGGACAGAGCCCGGGTCCCGCCAGCACCGGTTGTCCACAGCCGGTTCCGCGACCGTCCCGCCGGCCCTAGCGTCGGGGCACACCGGGGTCGTCGAGCGGGAGGTTGCCTCGTGGACGGAGCACGTGGATCGGGCGGAGTGCCCCTGACCGTCGACCTGCCGGCGCTGCGCACCGTCGCCGGCCGGCTCGCCGACGAGGCGTACCCGTTGGGACACGGGCTGGCCGGAGTGCCCGGGCTGGCCCTGACCGAACCCCGGTGGCACAACGCACGGGCACTGTCCGAGCTGGAGTCGGCGGTGCACACCTGGTTCGGGGCGCTCGGCGGCCGGTTGGCCGACACGGCCACGGCGGTCCGCACCGCCGCCGACCGGTACGCCGCGACCGACGAGCGGGCGGGCCGGCGGCTGCCCACCCCGGCCCGGTGAACGACTACGTCCGGCTCTGGACGACCGACCCGGCGGCCTGGGAGCGGGCCGGAGCCGCCTGGCGGGGTGTGGACGCCCTGGTGGACCGCCGGGCCGCCGGGCTCTCGGCCGGGGCCGCCGGGCTCCGGGACGCCTGGGCCGGCACCGCCGCCGGGGCGGCCGGCGACCGACTCGCCAGCCTGCGGGCGGAACTGGTCTCGGTCTCCCCGGTGCCGATCGAGGTGGATCAGGTCCTCACCGAGTTCGCCACCCGGCTGCGGCGGGCCCGGGCACGACTGGCCGGCGCGGTGACCCGGATCGACGCGGCGGGGCTCGGGGTCGACCGGAACGGGCGGGTCACCGTGCCCGCCACCGCATCCGTCCCGCCGGGTGCGACCGTGGGACGGGAGGCCGGGCCGGCCCCGGCACGGGTCACCCGACCGGTGGACCGGGCGGCCGAGGCGGCGCGGCTCTCGACCGAGATCGGCGACGCGCTCGCCCTGGCCGAGGCGGCCGACCGGGAGGCGACCGCCCGGCTCGGCGAACTGACCGCCGCCGCACGCGCCGGTTGGGTGACGCCGCCACCGGCGTACCGGCCGCCACCGGGAGCCGAGCCGGGGTTGGTCCGACGCTGGTGGGACGGGCTGACCCCGGCCCAGCGCCGCTGGCTGGTGGTGCACGAGCCGGCCCGGGTCGGCCGGTTGGACGGGGTGCCCTCAGCCGCCCGGGACCAGGCGAACCGGCTGCTCCTCGACGACCACCGGGAACGGCTGCTGGCCCGGCGGCGGGAGCTGCTGCGCCGGGTGCCCCGGGGGCCGGCGGAGCTGGCCGGGGTGGCCCGGCTCGACGCCATGCTGGCCGGGCTCGCCACGCTCACCGACCGACTGGCCGCGCCCGGCACGGGCGACGCGCCACGGGCGTACCTGCTCGGGCTGGATCCGACCGGCGACGGGCGGGCGGTGGTCGCGCTCGGCAACCCGGACCGGGCCGACCGGGTGCTCACCTACGTGCCGGGGATGACCGCCGACCTGGCCGACGCCGACGGCGAGCTGGGGCGAGCGGCCCGGGTCGCGGCCCGCGCCACCGCGCTCGACCCGGGCGGGGAGACCTCGGCGGTGCTCTGGCTGGACTACGACGCCCCGGACTTCGTCCACGAGGCGTACCGGGCCGGGCAGGCCGAGGACGCCGCCGCCGGGCTGCACCGGTTCCAGGAGGGGCTGCGGGTGACCCACGAGGGACCGCCGGCCCGGCAGACCGTTCTCGGGCACAGCTACGGCTCGCTGGTGGTCGGCACCGCCGCCCGGGAGCACGGCCTGGCCGCCGACGCCCTGGTCTTCGTCGGCTCCCCCGGCGTCGGGGTGGACCACGCCGCCGACCTGCGCATGCCGCCCGGTCAGGTCTGGGCGAGCACCGCCGCCGACGACGTGATCGGCCTGGTCCGGCCGCCGGTCGAGCTGGCCGGGCGGGCGGCGGTCGGCGCGGCCCTGCCCTGGCTGGCCGGGGACGTGGTCGGGCGGCCCGACGACGACCTCTGGTTCGGTCGCGATCCGACCGACCCGGGCTTCGGCGGGCGCACCTTCCCCAGCGGCCGGTACGGCCACACCGGCTACTGGGATCCGGCCAACCCCGCCCTGGACGGCATGGCCCGGGTCGTGCTGGGACGGTGAACCGCCGACCCGCACACACCGGCGGGGACGACGTCCGGCCCCCTCCCGCGCGGGCGGAAGGGGGCCGGACGGGCGTCGTGGCCGCTACTCGACGGTGACCGACTTGGCCAGGTTGCGCGGCTGGTCGACGTCGTGCCCCCGGGCGGCGGCGATCTCGGCGGCGAGCACCTGCAACGGGACGGTGGTGACCAGCGGCGCCAGCAGCGTCGGCGTACGCGGCACGTAGATCAGGTGGTCGGCGTACGGGACGACGGCGTGGTCGCCCTCCTCCGCGATCACGATGGTCCGGGCCCCACGGGCGCGAACCTCCTGGATGTTCGAGACGACCTTGTCGTGCAGCATGCCCCGGCCGACCGGCGACGGCACGATGCAGATCACCGGGGTGCCCTTGTCGATCAGCGCGATCGGGCCGTGCTTCAGCTCACCGGCGGCGAACCCCTCGGCGTGCATGTACGCCAGCTCCTTGAGCTTGAGCGCGCCCTCCAGGGCGACCGGGTAGCCGACGTGCCGGCCGATGAACAGCACGGTCGGCTCCGCCTTCAGGTCGCGGGCCAACTCCCGGACCGGCTCGATCCGGCCGAGCAGCTCGCGCAGCTTGCCGGGCATCTGGTGGAGCTGGTCCACCACGGCGGCCACCTCGTCGGCGAACTTGACCCCGCGCACCTGGGCCAGGTGCAGGCCGATCAGGTAGCAGGCGACGAGCTGGGTGAGGAACGCCTTGGTGGAGGCGACCGCGATCTCCGGCCCGCCGTGGGTGTAGAGCACGGCGTCGGACTCGCGCGGGATGGTGGAGCCGTTGGTGTTGCAGATGGCCAGCACGCGGGCCTTCTGCTCCTTGGCGTGCCGCAGCGCCATCAGGGTGTCCATGGTCTCGCCGGACTGCGAGATCACCACGATCAGCGTGGACCGGTCGAGGACCGGGTCGCGGTAGCGGAACTCGCTGGCCAGCTCCACCTCGCAGGGGATCCGGGTCCAGTGCTCGATGGCGTACTTGGCGACCAGACCGGAGTGGTAGGCGGTGCCACAGGCGACGATGAAGATCTTGTCGACGTCGCGGAGGTCCTGGTCGCTGAGGCGTACCTCGTCGAGCATGATCTCGCCGGTCTCGGTGAGCCGGCCGAGCAGGGTGTCGGCGACCGCCTGCGGCTGCTCCTCGATCTCCTTGAGCATGAACCAGTCGTAGCCGCCCTTCTCGGCGGCGGAGGAGTCCCAGTCGATGTGGAAGTCCTTGCCGCTGGCCGGCCGCCCGTCGAAGTCGGTGATCTCGATGCTGTCCGGAGTGATCAGGACGATCTGGTCCTGCCCCAGCTCGACCGCCTCCCGGGTGTGCTCGATGAACGCGGCGACGTCGCTGGCCAGGTAGTTCTCCCCGTCGCCCCGGCCGACCACCAGGGGCGAGTTGCGCCGGGCGCCGACCACCGCGCCGGGCACCCGGGCGTCGACGGCGAGCAGCGTGAACGCCCCCTCCAGGCGCTGGCAGACCGCGCGCATGGCGGCGGCCAGCAGTGCCGGTCCGTCCGGCTCACCGGCGGCGCGGAGTTCGGCCAGCGCGGCGGCCAGCAGGTGGGCGGCGCACTCGGTGTCGGTGTCGCTGGTGAACGTGACCCCGTCGTTCTCCAGCTCGGTGCGGAGCTTGGCGAAGTTCTCGATGATGCCGTTGTGGATCACCGCGACCCCGTTGTCCGGGGAGAGGTGCGGGTGGGCGTTGCGGTCGGTCGGCCCGCCGTGGGTGGCCCAGCGGGTGTGCCCGATGCCGGTCGTGCCGTCGCCGATGCCGGCCGCCCGGCAGCCGGTCGGGTCCGCGCTGGCCCGCTCGGCCAGGACCTTCTCCAGGTTGGCCAGCTTGCCGGCCTTCTTCTCGGTCAGCAGCTCTTCCCCGCAGACGACGGCGACGCCTGCCGAGTCGTAGCCGCGGTACTCCAGCCGCCGCAGCCCGTCGAGCACGATGCCGAGCGCCGGGCGCGCGCCGGCGTAACCCACGATTCCACACATGGACCGCAGCCTAACCCAGTTTCGCTCACCACGCCTGCGCGGAATGGGGGTTATCGCTCACCGAACTTGAGCGATCCGGCCGCATCGCGGGACGGGTAGGGACAATCACCGCACCGGCCCTGCTCCCGCACGGGGACATGAGGCGTCGTGGGCAGCCCGTAGGCTGACCGCCGTGACGACGACCACGAATGCCGACGTGCCCACGGATCCCCTGGTGGCCCGGATGCGTCCGTTCGGCACCACCATCTTCGCCGAGATGTCCGCTTTGGCGGTGCGGACCGGCGCGGTCAACCTCGGACAGGGCTTCCCGGACAGCGACGGCCCCCCGGAGATGCTCGCCGCCGCCGTCGACGCGCTGCGCGGCGGCCAGAACCAGTACCCGCCCGGTCCCGGCATCCCGGCGCTGCGCACCGCGATCGCCGCCCACCAGCGCCGCTTCTGGGGGCTGGAGTACGACCCGGACGGCGAGATCGTGGTCACCGCCGGCGCCACCGAGGCGATCGCGGCGGCGATCCTCGCCCTCTGCGAGCCCGGTGACGAGGTGGTCTGCTTCGAGCCGTACTACGACTCGTACGCCGCGTCGATCGCGCTGGCCGGGGCGGTCCGCCGACCGGTGACCCTGCGCCCGGACACCGACGGCCGGTACGCCTTCGACCCGGACGCGCTGCGCGCCGCGTTCGGCCCCCGGACCCGGCTGGTCCTGCTCAACTCCCCGCACAACCCCACCGGCAAGGTCTTCACCCCCGACGAACTGCGCCTGGTCGCCGAGCTGTGCCAGGAACACGGCGCGTACGCGGTGACCGACGAGGTCTACGAGCATCTCGTCTTCACCGGCACCGGGCACGTCCCGTTGGCCACCCTGCCCGGGATGCGGGAGCGTACGCTGCGGATCTCCTCGGCCGGCAAGACGTTCTCCTGCACCGGCTGGAAGGTCGGCTGGGCGAGCGGCCCGGCCGCGCTGGTGTCGGCGCTGCTACGGGTGAAGCAGTTCCTCACCTTCGTCAACGCCGCCCCGCTGCAACCGGCGGTGGCGGTGGCACTGGCCCTGCCGGACAGCTACTTCACGGGATTCGCCGAGGACCTGCGGCAACGCCGCGACCAACTCGTCGGCGGGCTCGCCGGGGCGGGCTTCGACGTGCTCACCCCGGAGGGGACGTACTTCGTCACCGCCGACATCACCCCGCTGGGCGGGACCGACGGTGTGGAGTTCTGCCGCCTGCTGCCGGAGCGCTGCGGCGTGGTGGCCGTTCCCACCCAGGTCTTCTACGACGACGTCGCCGCCGGCCGCCCGTTGATCCGGTTCGCCTTCTGCAAGCGGCCCGAGGTGCTCACCGAGGCGGTCACCCGCCTGCGCACCCTCGCCACCGCGACCGGCTAGACCAGCCGGGTCCCGGCCGGGACTGGTCTGCGGCATGTCGGGGCGTCCGGTCGACGGCACACCCCGACACACCGCATTCCACGTGGATCACCGGCGGGCCGGCGGCGGACCGTCAGGTGGTGGGGCTCGCGGTGCGGACCTCGGCGGCGATACGCTCGGCGACCTCCTGCGCGACCTGCTGGGTGGCGGCCTCGACCATCACCCGCACCAGCGGCTCCGTGCCGGAGGGCCGCAGCAGCACCCGGCCGGTCCCGCCCAGCTCCGCCTCGGCCCGCTCGACCTCGGCGAGCACGGCCGGCGCGCCCGCGCCGACCGTCCGGTCGCCCACCGGCACGTTGATCAGCACCTGCGGCAGCTTGGTCACCGCCGAGGCCAGCTCGGCCAGGCTCCGGCCGGTCGCGGCCATCCGGGACATCAGGTGCAGCCCGGTCAGCACGCCGTCGCCGGTGGTCGCGTACGCCGGCATGACGATGTGCCCGCTCTGCTCCCCGCCGAGGGCGAGGCCCGAGGCGCGCAGCTCCTCCAGGACGTACCGGTCGCCGACCTTGGTCTCGATCAGCCGGATGCCCTCGGCGGACATGGCCAGGCGCAGGCCGAGGTTGCTCATCACCGTGGCGACCAGGGTGTCCTGGGTGAGCGTGCCCGCGTCCCGCATGGCCAGCGCGAGGATCGCCATGATCTGGTCGCCGTCGACCTCGTCGCCGTCGGCGCTGACCGCGACGCAGCGGTCGGCGTCGCCGTCGTGGGCGATGCCCAGGTGCGCGCCGTGCTCGACCACGGCGGCACGCAGCGCGTCGATGTGGTTCGAGCCGCACTCGTCGTTGATGTTGAGTCCGTCCGGCTCGGCGTTGATCGCGACGACCTCGGCACCCGCCTCCCGGTACGCGACCGGGGCCACGTCGGCCGCGGCCCCGTTGGCGCAGTCGACGACGACCTTGATCCCGTCGAGCCGGTGCGGCACCGTGCCGATCAGGTGCTGCACGTAGTGGTCGGCCCCGTCCAGCAGGTCGTGCACCCGCCCGATGCCGGCCCCGGTGGGCCGGTCCCAGGCAGTGGTGGCGTTCGCCTCGACCGCGCCCTCGATCTGGATCTCGATGTCGTCCGGCAGCTTGTGCCCGCCGGCCGCGAAGAGCTTGATGCCGTTGTCCGGCATCGGGTTGTGCGACGCGGAGAGCATCACACCCAGGTCGGCCTTGGCCTCGGCGGTCAGGTACGCCACCGCCGGGGTGGGCAGCACGCCGACCCGCACCACGTTGGCGCCGGCGCTGGTCAGCCCGGCCACCACCGCGGCCTCCAGCATCTCGCCGCTGGCCCGTGGGTCCCGACCCACCACGGCCAGCGGCGGGTGGCTGCGATCCGACTCGGCGAGCGTGTGCGCGGCAGCAACCGCCACCGCCAGTGCCAGTTCAGGTGTGAGGTCGACATTCGCCCGCCCGCGTACGCCGTCCGTGCCGAACAACCGACCCATACCCGTCAACCTCCAGGAAACGGTTCATGCCAGAAAGCGGAACGGCCGGTCCACCTCCCCGGATTCGAGGGGAGGCGGACCGGCCGTCCGTCAGACGTACAAGGTGTTGACGCTGATCAGCGCTTCGAGTACTGCGGAGCCTTACGGGCCTTCTTGAGACCGTACTTCTTGCTCTCCTTGACCCGGGCGTCCCGGGTGAGGAAGCCGGCCTTCTTCAGCGCCGGGCGGTCGTCCGGCTCGTTGACGATCAGGGCCCGGGCGATGGCCAGGCGCAGCGCACCGGCCTGGCCGGTGGTGCCGCCGCCCCGCAGGTTGGCGATCACGTCGAACGCCTCGGGCTTCTCGGCGGTGACCAGCGGGTCCTTGATGAGCTGCTGGTGCACCTTGCTCGGGAAGTAGGCCTCGAGGTCGCGGCCGTTGCAGGTGATCTTGCCGCTGCCGGGGACGATCCGCACCCGGACGATGGCCTCCTTGCGGCGGCCCACGGTCTGGATCGGGCGGTCACCGCGGGGCGCGCGGGCGACGGGCGCCGGCGCCTCGGTGGCTTCGACGCCAACCTCGGTCTCGGTGATGTCGGTCATGCTGCTTCCTTCGCCCGCGCTCACTGCGCGATCTGCTTGATCTCGAACGGCACCGGCTGCTGCGCGGCGTGCGGGTGCTCGGCACCGGCGTAGACCTTCAGCTTCTTGATCAGCTGACGGCCGAGCTTGTTGTGCGGCAGCATGCCCTTGACGGCCAGTTCGATGGCACGCTCCGGACGCTTGGTCAACAGCTCCTCGTAACCGACCTGCTTCAGACCACCGGGGTAGCCGGAGTGGCGGTAGGCGATCTTCTGCTGCCGCTTGTTGCCGGTCAACGCGACCTTGCCGGCGTTGACGATGACGACGAAGTCGCCCGTGTCGACGTGCGGCGCGAAAGTCGGCTTGTGCTTACCACGCAGCAACGTGGCGGCGTGGGTGGCCAGGCGGCCCAGCACGACATCAGAGGCGTCGATGACGTGCCACTGACGCTCGATCTCACCCGGCTTCGGGCTGTACGTACGCACAGGTCTACCTTGTCTCGTCGTCGGTCTGGGGTCGCGCGCCGAGGTGACCAGGGGTTCCAGGCCGGACCAGCGCGCACGAACGACCAAGCGTACCTGAAGCGGTACGCCGCTGAATGTCGTACAACAGCAGGCAACGATACCCGGCGGCCGGCACGCGGGTCAAAACGGGGTCGGGGCCGCCCGACGGGCGCCCGGGACGTGGCATGAATCACACCCCGGCGAGCCGTCGGCTACCCGGACGCAGGTAGACCAGCCAGGTCATCAGCAGGCACACGGCGTAACAGCCGATGAACGCCAGGTACGCCGCGTCCGCGCTCCGCCAGGTCAGGAACGACTGCCGGAAGGCGATGTTCACCAGTACCCCGCCGGAGGCGCCCACCGCCCCGGCGATGCCGATCAGCGCCCCGGTCAGCCGACGCGCGCGGCGCTCGGCGTCGGCCGGGTCGAGCCGCCCGCCGGCCACCTCGGCCGCCACCCGCGCCCGGAAGATCGCCGGGATCATCTTGTACGTCGAACCGTTGCCGATCCCGCTGGTCACGAAGAGGGCCAGGAACCCGGTCAGGTACAGCGCCAGCGACCGCTCGCGGGCCGCGTACAGCACCAGCGCCGCGCCGCCGGCCATCGCGGCGAAGTTCCAGAACGTCACCCGGGCCCCGCCGTACCGGTCGGCGAGGTGGCCGCCGACCGGCCGGATCAGGGAGCCGACCAGCGGACCGAGGAAGGTGAGCCAGGCCGCGTCGACCGGAGTGGCGAAACGGTCGGCGAACTCGATCTGGAGCACCTGGCCGAAGGCGAAGCCGAAGCCGATGAACGAGCCGAAGGTGCCGATGTAGAGCAGGGACATCACCCAGGTGTGCGGTTCCCGGGCGGCCTCCCGCAGTGCCCCCGGCTCGTTGCGCGCCGCCGGCACGTTGTCCAGCCAGCGCGCCGCCGCCAGCGCCGCCAGCACGATCAGCGGCAGGTAGACCGCCGGCACCAGGCGGGGGTGCGCGGCCCCGGCGGTGGCCAGCACCGCCAGTCCGACCAGCTGTACCGCGGGCACGCCCAGGTTGCCGCCGCCGGCGTTGAGGCCGAGCGCCTTTCCCTTCAGCCGCTCCGGGAAGAAGAGGTTGATGTTCGCCATCGAGGAGGCGAAGTTGCCCCCGCCGACGCCGGTGAGGCAGGCGAGCACCATCAGCGTGGCGTACGACACGCCCGGTTCGAGCAGGACCGCCATCGGCACCGCCGGCACCAGCAGCAGCAGCGCGCTGACGATGGTCCAGTTCCGCCCGCCGAAGCGGGCCACCGCCAGGGTGTACGGCAGGCGCAGCGTCGCGCCCAGCGCGGCCGGTACGGCGGTGAGCAGGAACTTCCCGGCCGGGTCGATGCCGTACTCGGGACCGAGGAAGAGCACGGTGACCGACCAGAGGCTCCACACCGAGAAGCCGACGTGCTCGGCGAGGATCGACACCCACAGGTTGCGGCGGGCGATCCGCGCCCCGGTGGTACGCCAGAACTCCGGGTCCTCCGGCCGCCAGTCGTCGAGCCGGTGCCGGCGGCCCGGTCGCGCGGCGGTGTCGGTGACCGGTGCGGTGGTGCTGAGGGTGCTCACGCCGCGGCTCCTTCTCGTCTCGGGGCGGGACGCCCAGGGACGCTAGGCGGCGGCAGTTACCCGTCGGTGCCCGTTCCGCGTCGTCACAGATACGGGCAGCGCACGGGCCACGGGGAGCTGCGGTGAGGCGCGTCGGGCGTCGACCGGCACCGATCCGCTGCCCCGGCGCGGTGTGAGCGGCTCTTGACAGGGCCGAAACAAACGGGACCCGGCGCGGAAACCGCCCGCCGGCACGCTTTGCCGACATGACAGACGGTGCACGAGCCGCGACCACGCCGGGGCGGACGTCTCGCGAGGCGGCCACGCACTGCCCGTACTGCGCTCTCCAGTGTGGAATGCTCCTGCGCGAGCGTGACGGGCAGGTCGAGGTCCTGCCCCGCGACTTCCCCACCAACCGTGGCGGCCTGTGCCAGAAGGGCTGGACCGCCGCCGAGCTGCTCGACCACCCGGAACGGCTGACCACCCCGCTGCTGCGCGGCCCGGACGGCCGGTTGGCCCCGGCCACCTGGGCCGAGGCGTACGCCCGGATCGTCGCCGGGATCCGCGACACGCAGGCCGCGCACGGCCCGGACGCGGTCGCGGTCTTCGGCGGCGGCGGGCTGACCAACGAGAAGGCGTACGCGCTCGGGCGCTTCGCCCGGGTCGCGTTGCGCACCCGCATGATCGACTACAACGGACGCTTCTGCATGTCCTCGGCGGCGGCGGCCGGGATGCGTGCCTTCGGGATCGACCGGGGCCTGCCCTTCCCCCTGGCCGACCTGGGCCACGCCGACACCCTGCTGCTGGTCGGGGCGAACCCGGCCGAGACCATGCCCCCGCTGGCCCGGTACCTCACCGAGCTACGGGAACGCGGCGGGCAACTGATCGTCGTCGACCCCCGGGCCACCGCCACCGCCCGCCTGGCCGACCTGCACCTGCAACCGCTGCCCGGCACCGACCTGGCGGTGGCGAACGCGCTGCTGCACATCGCCCTGACCGAGGGCTGGGTGGACCGGGAGTACGTGGCGGCCCGCACCGAGGGCTTCGACGCGGTCCGCCGGATCGCGGCGGGCTGGTGGCCGGCCCGCGCCGAGCGGCTCTCCGGCGTACCCGTGGCGGACCTGGAGGCGACGGCGCGGGCCCTGGCCACCGCCCGGAACGCGGTCATCCTGACCGCCCGGGGCGCGGAACAGCACGCCAAGGGCGTCGACACGGTCACCGCCTTCGTCAACCTGGCCCTCGCCCTCGGCCTGCCCGGCCGCCCCGGCTCCGGGTACGGCTGCCTGACCGGGCAGGGCAACGGCCAGGGCGGACGCGAGCACGGGCAGAAGGCCGACCAGCTCCCCGGGTACCGGCGGATCGACGACCCGGCCGCCCGGGCACACGTGGCCGCGATCTGGGGGGTGCACCCCGACGAGCTGCCCGGCCCCGGGGTGTCCGCGTACGAGCTGCTCGACGCCCTCGGGACCCCGACCGGTCCCCGGACGCTGCTCGTCTTCGGCTCCAACCCGGTGGTCTCCGCACCCCGGGCGGCCCGGATCGAACGCCGGCTGCGCGACCTGGACCTGCTGGTGGTGACCGACTTCCTGCTCTCGGAGACGGCGGCCATCGCCGACGTGGTGCTGCCCACCGCCCAGTGGGCCGAGGAGGACGGCACGATGACCAACCTGGAGGGTCGGGTGCTGCGTCGGCGGGCGCTGCGCGAACCGCCGCCGGACGTCCGCACCGACCTGCGCGTCCTGGCCGATCTCACCGCCGCGGTGGATGCAGGGGCCCCCTCCTACCGCTTTTTGTCGAGCAAGGGCCCCCTGCATCCACCCAGTGCGGCGGCGGACGGAGCGCAACCACCCGGCGCGGCGGCGGACGGCGCGCAACCACCCGACGCGGCGGCGGACGGCACGGAGCACGGCGGCGCGCGACAGGACGGCGCGGATGCCCGGGTGGTGTTCGCGGAGTTGCGGCGGGCGTCGGCCGGTGGGCCGGCCGACTACGCCGGGGTCACCTGGGAGCGGATCGACGCCGCCGACGGCGTCTTCTGGCCCTGCCCGGACGAGGACGGGCCGGACACCCCGCGCCTGTTCACCGAGCGCTTCGCGACGCCGACCGGTCGGGCCCGGTTCCACCCGGTCGAGCACCGCCCGGCGGCCGAGGAGGTCTGCGCCGAGTACCCGCTGTACCTGACCACCGGCCGGGTGCTGGCGCAGTACCAGTCCGGCACCCAGACCCGCCGGGTCGGCGCGCTGCGCCGGGCCGCGCCCGAGCCCTTCGTCGAGCTGCATCCCGACCTGGCCGCCCGCCTGGGCGTCGGTGACGGGGAGGAACTGCGGGTCACCTCCCGCCGGGGCGAGCTGCGCGCGCCGGCCCGGATCACCGCCACGATCCGCCCGGACACCCTCTTCGCGCCGTTCCACTGGGGCGGGACGGGGCGGGTCAACTCGGTGACCAACGACGCCCTCGACCCGGTCTCCCGGATGCCGGAGTTCAAGGTCTGCGCGGTGCGGGTGGAAAGGGTGACACCGTGAGCGGACGGATCGTGATCGTCGGGTACGGCATGGCCGGTGCGCGCCTCGCCACCGAGTTGCATGCCCGGCCCGGCGACCGCAAGGTCACCGTGCTCGGGGCGGAGCCGCACCGGGCGTACAACCGGATCATGCTCTCCACCCTGCTCGCCGGAAAGGTCGACGAGCGCGACGTGGAGCTGACCGAGCTGGCCGGGCAGGGGGTGGACGTCCGGGCCGGAGTGGCGGTCACCGCGATCGACCGGGCCGCCCGCACGGTCCGCACCGCCACCGGCGAGCAGCTCGGGTACGACCACCTCGTGCTCGCCACCGGCAGCCGGGCCGTGGTGCCGCCGCTGGCCGGGCTGGACCCCGACCGGCTCCCGGACCGGGTGGTGCCGTTCCGCACCCTGGACGACTGCCGGCGGATCCTGGCCGCCGCCCGGGGCGCACGGACCGTGCTGGTGCTCGGGGGCGGGCTGCTCGGGCTGGAGGCGGCCCGGGGACTGGCCGCCCGGGGGCTGGACGCGCACGTGGTGCACCCGACCGGACACCTCATGGAACGCCAGCTCGACCCGGCCGCCGGGGCGGTGCTCGCCGACACCCTGGCCCGGCTGGGGGTGCGTACCCACCTGGCGGCATCGGCGACCGGGGTGGTCGCCGGGGCCGACGGGGTCCGCCTCGATCTGGCCGACGGCCGCTCGCTCGACGCCGACCTGCTGGTGCTGGCCTGCGGGGTACGCCCGGACACCGCCCTCGCCACTGCGGCCGGACTCAGGGTCGAGCGGGGCGTCGTGGTCGACGACCGGCTGCGCACCGACGACCCGCACGTCTCCGCGATCGGCGACTGCGCCCAGTACGACGGTGTGGTCGGCGGCCTGGTCGCCCCGGCGTGGGCCCAGGCACGGGTGGTGGCCCGGCTGCTGACCGGCGAGGACGCGCACGACCGGTACCGGCCGCCACCCGGGGTGACCCGGCTGAAGGCGGCCGGCATCGACCTGGCCGCGATGGGCGAACTGCCCGCCCCCGCAGGCGGAGCACAGGCGGGCGGAGCACAGGCCGGCGGAGCACAGGCCGGCGGAACACACGCGACCGGGCCGGCGGCCGGCGACAAGAACCCGGTCGCGGCCCGATGCGAGGAGCTGACCTTCGCCGACCCGGCCCGGGGCACGTACGCCCGGTTGCGGATCACCGACGACCGGCTGACCGGCGCGATCCTGCTCGGCGACAACCCGGCCGTCGGCACGGTGATCCAGCTCTTCGACCGGGGTGCCCCGGTCCCCGCCGACCGGCGGGCGCTGCTGCTCGGCCGGACGGTCGACGGTCCGGCCGGCGGGGCGGAACCGGTGGCGTCCCCGGCACTGATGCCGGACGCCACGACGGTCTGCCGGTGCAACGCGGTCAGCAAGGCGGACCTGGTCGGCTGCTGGCGGGCCGGCGCACGGTCGGTGGCCGAGGTGGTCACCGCCACCCGGGCCGGCACCGGGTGCGGCAGCTGCCGGGACGCGGTCGCCGGGATCGTCGAGTGGCTGTCCGGGGTGGACCCGGTGGAGGTGACGCGGTGAGTGCAACTGACCCGACGGACACAGGGGACGAAATGGACGACGACGCGACGACGGGCGGCCAGCTGGTGGTGGTCGGCAACGGGATGGTGGGTCAGCGTCTCGTGGAGGCGCTACGGGCCCGGGACACCGCCGGACGCTGGCAGGTGACGGTGCTCGCCGAGGAGCACCGGCCGGCGTACGACCGGGTGCGGCTCTCGGCGTTCTTCGACGGGGCCGACGCCGACGAGTTGACCCTGCACACCCCGGACGACGGGGTCAACCTGCGACTCGGCGAGCCGGTCACGGCGGTCGACCGGGCCCGGCGGGTGGTGACCGCGGCCGGGGGCGAGTACCCGTACGACGCGCTGGTGCTGGCCACCGGCTCGTACGCCTTCGTGCCGCCGGTGGACGGGACGGACCTGCCCGGGGTCTTCGTCTACCGGACGCTGGACGACCTGGAGGCGATCCGGGAGCACGCCCGGGGTCGGCGGGTCGGCGCGGTGATCGGCGGCGGGCTGCTCGGGCTGGAGGCGGCGAACGCGCTGCGCCTGCTCGGCCTGGAGACCCACGTGGTCGAGTTCGCGCCCCGGCTCATGCCGGTGCAGGTGGACGAGGCGGGCGGGGCGATGCTCCGGCGCTACGTCGACGAGCTGGGCGTGCGTACCCATCTCGGGGTGGCCACCACCGCGCTGCGTCCCGGCCCGGACGGCACGGTCGCCGGCCTGGTCCTCTCCGACGGCACGACGGTCGACGCGGAGCTGGTGGTGGTCGCCGCCGGCATCCGTCCCCGGGACGAGCTGGCCCGCGCCGCCGGGCTGCCGGTCGGACCGCGCGGCGGTGTGCTGGTCGACGCCGCCTGCCGGAGCACCGGCGACGAGCGGATCTGGGCGGTCGGCGAGTGCGCGGCGGTCGACGGGACCTGCTACGGCCTGGTCGCCCCCGGGTACGCGATGGCCGAGGTGGTGGCCGACCGGCTGCTCGACGGGACGGCCGACTTCCCCGGCGCGGACACCGCGACGAAGCTGAAGCTGCTCGGGGTGGACGTGGCGTCGTTCGGCGACGCGCACGGCACCACCCCGGGCTGCCTGGACGTGACGTTCACCGACCCGGTCACCCGGGTCTACGCCAGGCTGGTCCTCTCCGACGACGCGCGTACCCTGCTCGGCGGCGTGCTGGTCGGCGACGCTAGCGCGTACCCGACGCTGCGCGCGAGTGTCGGCGGCCCGCTGCCGGCCCCGCCGTTGGCGCTGCTCGCGCCGGCCGGGGCGACGGCGGCCGGCGGGGTGGCCACGCTGCCCGCCGCCGCCCAGGTCTGCTCGTGCAACGCGGTCACCCGGGAGCAGGTGGACGCGGCGATCGCGGACGGCTGCGCCGACGTGCCGGCGCTGAAGGCGTGCACCCGGGCCGGCACGAGCTGCGGCTCCTGCGTGCCGCTGCTGAAGCAGCTGCTGGACGCGGCCGGGGTGGTGCAGTCGCGGGCGCTCTGCGAGCACTTCGACGTCAGCCGCAAGGAGCTGTTCGAGATCGTCCGGGTCCGGGGCATCCGGACCTTCTCGCAGCTGGTGGCGGAGCACGGGCGGGGCCGGGGCTGCGACATCTGCAAGCCGGTGGTCGCCTCGATCCTGGCCTCGCTCGGCAGCGGGTACGTGCTCGACGGCGAGCAGGCGTCGTTGCAGGACACCAACGACCACTTCCTGGCCAACCTGCAACGCGACGGCAGCTACTCGGTGGTGCCCCGGATCCCCGGCGGCGAGATCACCCCGGAGAAGCTGATCGTGATCGGCGAGGTGGCCCGGGACTTCCACCTCTACACCAAGATCACCGGCGGGCAGCGGATCGACCTGTTCGGCGCACGGGTGGACCAGTTGCCGGCGATCTGGCGGCGGCTGGTCGACGCGGGCTTCGAGTCCGGTCACGCGTACGGCAAGGCGCTGCGCACGGTGAAGTCCTGCGTCGGCGAGACCTGGTGCCGGTACGGGGTGCAGGACTCGGTCGGGCTCGCCATCGCGCTGGAGCTGCGCTACCGGGGCCTCCGCGCCCCACACAAGATCAAGTCAGCGGTCTCCGGGTGTGCCCGTGAGTGCGCCGAGGCCCGCAGCAAGGACTTCGGCATCATCGCCACCGAGACCGGCTGGAACCTCTACGTCGGCGGCAACGGCGGCTTCCGTCCCCGCCACGCCGACCTCTTCGCCACCGACCTGACCACCGAGGAACTGGTCACCTACGTCGACCGGTTCCTGATGTTCTACGTCCGCACCGCCGACCGGCTGCAACGCACCGCCGCGTGGATCGAGGCGATGGACGGCGGCATCGACCACCTCCGCGCGGTGATCGTGGACGACTCGCTCGGGCTCGCCGCCGAACTCGACGCGGCGATGGCCCGGCACGTCGGGTCGTACTCCGACGAGTGGCGGGACACCCTCGCCGACCCGGACCGGCTGCGCCGCTTCTCCTCCTTCGTGAACGCGCCCGACGTCCCCGACCCGTCGATCAGGTTCGCCGTGGAGCGGGGTCAGCCGGTGCCGGCGGTGGCCGGCCGGCAGCCGGTCACCCTGGGCCTGCCGGAGGTACGCCGATGACCGCGACGCACGGCTGGACTCCGGTCTGCGGGTACGACCGGTTGGAGCCGGACCGGGGCGTCGCCGCCCTGGTCGACGGGGTGCAGGTGGCTCTGTTCCGCACCGTCGACGGGCTGTTCGCGCTCGACAACCGCGACCCGGTCTCCGGCGCGTACGTGCTCTCCCGGGGCCTCGTGGGCAGCCGCGACGGCACCCCCACCCTCGCCTCCCCGCTGCACAAGCAGGTGTACGACCTGCGCACCGGCGAGTGCCTCGACCGGCCCGGGGCCGCCGTGACCCGGTACGGGGTGCGCTGCCGCGACGGCGTGGTCGAGGTACGGCTGCCCGACCCGGCGGGGCACCCCGACCACGACCCCGCCCCCGATCCTGCCGGCGCCGGTGCCGACGGCCGCGTACCCGATCCGGCCGGCGCCGGGGAGACCCGCGGGGGGCACGGTGGCTGACGAGCTGGCCGGCTTCACCATCGGCGTCACCGCCGACCGGCGACGCGACGAACTCGCGGCGATGCTGGAACGACGCGGCGCGCGGGTGGTGCTCGCCCCGGCGCTGCGGATCGTGCCGCTCGCCGACGACAGCGACCTGCGCGAGGCCACCCGTACCTGCCTCCAACGGCCACCGGACATCCTGATGGCCAACACCGGCATCGGCATGCGCGGCTGGCTGGAGGCGGCCGAGGGGTGGGGGCTGGCCGAGTCGCTGCGCTCCGTGCTCGCCGACACGTACGTGGTGACCCGGGGGCCCAAGGCACGCGGCGCGATCCGCGCCGCCGGCCTGCACGACCAGTGGTCGCCGGACTCGGAGAGCTGCGAGGAGGTGGTCGAGCACCTGCGCCGACGCGGGGTGGCCGGTCAGGTGATCGCCATGCAGTTGCACGGCGACCGGCAGCCGGAGTGCACCATGGCGCTGGAGGCGGCCGGGGCGACGGTGATCGAGGTGCCGGTCTACCGGTGGGCCCCGCCCACCGACTCCGCTCCCCTGCACCGCCTCATCGACCTGGTCGCCGCCCGGCTGGTCGACGCGGTCACCTTCACCTCGGCACCCGCGGCGGAGGCGCTGCTGCGGGCCGCCGGGGACCGGGCCGAGGCGGTGCTCGGGGCGTTCCGCAGCGACGTGCTGGCCAGCTGCGTCGGGGCGGTGACCGCCGAGCCGCTGCACCGCCGGGGCGTACCGGTGAGCATGCCCGCCCGGGCCCGGCTCGGCGCGCTGGTCCGGCACCTCGTCGACGAACTGCCCCGCCGTACGGTGACCCTGAGTGCCGCCGGCCACCAGCTCACCCTGCGCGGCCACGCGGCGGTGATCGACGGTGAGCTGCGCCCACTGGCCCCCGCGCCGATGGCGGTGCTCCGGGCGCTGGCCCGCTCCCCCGGCCGGGTGTTCTCCCGGACCGCCCTGCTGCGCACCCTGCCACGCGGCGCGGACGAGCACGCGGTCGAGATGGCGGTGGCCCGGATCCGCGCCAGCCTCGACGCCCCCCGCGTGGTGCAGACCGTCGTCAAGCGCGGCTACCGGCTGCGCGTCGACTGACGGGCGGGCGCGGGCACGTGCCGCAGCGCACAGCGCGGTGCAGGGGTCGGGGCAGGCACGCGTAACCCACCCCGACCAGGGGGAACGAGCCGGTTTTCAGAGCTTCCGCCGACCGAAGGGTCTGGCGGTCGCCACGGGTCAAGTCAACACGTCACGCAGGGGACTTGCCAATCATCAAGTAGCGATCGTCAAGTAGGTGTCGGTTCTACGTTCAGGCTGTGAAGCGACCGCGCTTGTATGGGCCTGGCGAACTCGCCATCCTGTTCAACGTGTCGCGGCAGCGAGTCCTACAGATCACCCGCCGTCCCGGCTTTCCGCAGCCCCTCGCCCGGCTGATCGGCACGACCGTCTGGGACGCCGACGAGGTGGACGAGTGGGCTCGACACAACCGGCCGCCCCGCCCGGTAGACGGCGACGAGCAGGGCTGACGAGGCCGTCCGGAGCAGGCAGAGACAGACGGACACGCCACCGGGGCGCACCAGAGGCCGGCGTCCGCATCATTGGCGCAGCAGTCAGTCGGTCGCAGAGCCAGGAAAAGTCATCACCTCATGGCCTCGTGAGTCGAGGTGACCCTGGTGACGACTTCAGCTTGGTAGTTACTTCCGGCAGCACTCGGGCACGGAAAACAGGGCAGGCTCCCCGCTGACGCCGCAAGACGTCAGCGGGGAGCCTGCCCACATCAACCGCGACCTCAGCCCACCGGGGTCGGGAAGCCGCGCCCGTGCTCGGCCTGGAGGCGGAGCATGGCGTGCTCCACCACGGTCACCAGCACCTGCTTGACCGACTCCCGGTGCCGGGCGTCGGTCAGGATCAGCGGCACCTGCGGCGAGATCGCCAGCGCCTCCCGGACCTCCTCCAGGTCGTAGCGCGGCGCGCCGTCGAAGTGGTTCAGCGCCACCACGTACGGCAGCTTGCGGTTCTCGAAGTAGTCCAGGGGCGCGAACGCATCGGTGATCCGACGGGTGTCCACCAGCACGGCGGCACCCACCGCACCCTTGATGATCTCGTCCCACATGAACCAGAACCGGGTCTGGCCGGGGGTGCCGAAGAGGTAGAGGATCAGGTCCTCGGCCATGGTGATCCGGCCGAAGTCCATGGCGACCGTGGTGGTCTGCTTCCCCGGCACCTTGGACGGGTCGTCGATGCCGACACCCGCCGCCGTCATCACCGCCTCGGTGGTCAGCGGGGTGATCTCCGAGACCGCGCCGACCAGGGTTGTCTTGCCCACGCCGAACCCGCCCGCGACCACGATCTTCGCGGAGGTGATACCCCGGTTACGGCGTGCCCCGGCGGGGTCATAGCCTGCGAAGTCCACTTAGCACCCTCTCAAGCAGTTCCATCCGCTCCTCGTACGCCTCGGCGGGAGCGGCAGTGTGTAGCGTCAGCAGACCCTCGGCCACCATGTCGGCGACCAGTACCCGGGCCACGCCCAGCGGCATTCGGGTGTACGCGGCGATCTCCGCCAGGGACTGGGGACGCCCCTCGCAGATCGTGGCGATGCGATGCTTGTCGTGGCCGGCGAATCGGGACTCGGCGACGGCGGTGGGGCTCGCCGTCATCACCGCTTCCAGGGCGATGTCCTGGCGCGGCTCGGTTCGTCCCCGGGTGACCGCGTACGGACGCACCAACGCGCCGCGTGGGTCCTCTCGCCTCCGGTCCATTCGCGATCACCTCCTTTCGCCGGCGCCGTCTGTCGGCACCGGGTGACAGTCTCTGCTCGTCCTGACCGCTACCGGACCACGGCCTCCCGGGGCAGCGGCACGAGCGCCGCCCCGACCCGCTCCACCAGCAGCGCCATCTCGTATCCGACCTGACCGACGTCGCAGCTGCGGGCGGCGAGCACCGCCATCGACGAGCCGTCGCTGATGGACATCAGGAAGAGATACCCGCTGTCCATCTCGATGACCGTCTGGAGCACGCCACCGGCGCTGAACATCCGGGCCGCGCCCTCGGTCAGGCTGACCACACCGGAGGTGATCGCGGCGAGCTGGTCGGCGCGGTCCCCCGGCAGGTCACGGGAGGAGGCGAGCAGCAGCCCGTCCGCGGACACCGCGACGACGTGGGCGATACCCGCCACGCTGTCGGCGAAGTTCGTGAGCAGCCAACCCATGTCCTGCATAGCCGCTGGCCTGTTCATCGGCTCGTCTCCTTGGTCGAATTGCTGTTCAGGTCCGCACCGGCCGTCCGACCGCGCTGCACACCGCGGTGGTAGGCCGACAGCAGACCGCGTACTTCGTCAGGGGTGCGCCGGGTGCTGGCCCGGCTGCCCTTGGGCTCCACGCCGCCGGGGACGAGCTGCGCCTGGGGCACCCGCTTGGGCAGCCCGGAGCGGGTGGTGCCCGCAGCGGGCGGCTCGGCGGCCTTCACCGCCCGGGACCAGCCCTCGTCCGCCGCCGTACGCCAGCTTTCCGCGCCGGTCGTCGGCGGTGCCGCCGTCGGCTCGGCCTGGGCCACCGGGGCGGGGATCGGCGTCGGTACGGCCGCCGGGGCCGGCGGGATGGCGGCGACCGGCTCCGGGGCCGGCGGCGGCGTCGGTGCGGCCGGCGGCGTGTACGACGGAGGCGGCGGCTGCGTCGCCGGCTGCGCCGCGGACGGGACGACCGTGGCACCCGGCGTACGGCCGGGCAGCTTCGGCAGCTGTGGCACCTCGGTCGTCGGGGCGGTCGCCGCCGACGGCGCGGCCGCAGCCGGCTGCTGGTCGAACTGCGGGCGGGCGAAGATGGCCGTCGCGTCGTTGCCGTGGGTACGGAACCAGGCGGTCTCCATCTCCCGGAAGATCGGCGCCTCGGCCGGCTCAGCCGGCCGGGGCGGCACGGCGGGCGTGGTGAGCGGGGCGACGGACGGCGACGGGGTGGCGACCGGACCGGCCACCGGGCCGGCGGGCAGCGGGGGCGGCGTCGCCGGTTGCCGATCGCCCCCGGGGCTCCGCTGCGGCAGCGGGTTGAGCGTGGGGAACGCGGTGGTCGGCGAGCCCGTCAGTCCGGTGCCGGCGGCCGGGGTCGTCGGGGTGAACGCCGAGCTGGCCAGCGTCGGCGACGCCGTGGTCGGGCCACCCACGTTCACCGTCGACCCGGTGTCGCGGGCCTCGTTGGAGGCCGGCCACGGGGTCGGCGACGGGTTGGTACGCCACTGGTCGGTGGTGAGGGTGGCCGCCGAGGTACGCCCGGCACCGGCCAGCGACTCGCCGAACGGGGCCGGCTCGACGGCGAGCGGCTGACGCTGCCGGGGCAGCGGGTCCCGGCCACCGCCGCCGCGTCCCTGCGGCAGCACCACGGTCGAGTTCGGCAGGGTGACCTGGGCGACGGTGCCGCCCTCCACGTTGCGCCGCAGTTCGACCCGGATGCCGTAGCGGGACGCCAGCCGGCTGACCACGGCGAGACCCATCAGCCGGAACGCGGCGACGTCCACCGTCGACGGGGCGGCCAGTCGCCGGTTGAGCGAGTCGAGCTGCTCGTCGGTGAGGCCGAGGCCCCGGTCCTCGATCTGGATCAGCACGTAGTCGCGGATCCGCCGGCCGTCGGCGACCACCGTCGTGGTCGGCGGGGAGAACCGGGTGGCGTTGTCGAGCAGCTCGGCGACGAGCCGGACCACGTCGTTGACGGCGTGCGCGGCGACCGAGATGTCGGTGTCGACGGTGCCGAACTCGATCCGGTTGTAGAGCTCGACCTCGGACTGCGCGGCGCGCAGCACGTCGACCAGGAGCGCGTCGTCGCGACGCGGAACGGCCGAGTCGGCGCCGGCGAGCACCAGCAGGTTCTCGTCGTTGCGGCGCATCCGGGTGGCCAGGTGGTCCAGCTCGAAGAGCTGGGCGAGCCGCTTCGGGTCCTCCTCGCCACGCTCGATGGCGTCCAGCTCGCCGATCATCCGGTCGACCAGGGTCTGACTACGGCGGGCCAGGTTGAGGAACATCGCCGAGACGCTGGCCCGCAGGGCGGCCTGCTCGGCCGCGATCCGGACCGCCTCCCGGTGGACGACGTTGAACGCGAGCGCGACCTGGCCGACCTCGTCCTTGTTGGTCAGCTTGATCGGGTCTCGGACCTCGTTGACGATCTCCTCCACACCGCCGTCACCGGCGTTGCCCATGCTCTGCAGCCGCTTGACCGCGTCCGGCAGGTCGTGGTTCGCCACCGAGAGCGCACCCTCCCGCAGCCGGCGCAGCGAGTGGTTGAGCGACCGGGCGAGCACGATGGCGAGGGTGATGGCGACGACGAGGGTGAGGAGCACCAGCAGCGCCTCGACCACGGCCTGCCGGATGACCGCCGTACGGGCGTCGTCGGTCTGGCTGAGCAGCCGGTCCTGGAGCTGCACCTCGGTCCAGCGCATCAGGTCGTTGACCGCGCCGATGGCGAAGGTCGCGTCCTCGGCCCGGACGAGGGCCGGCGTCTGCCCGACGGAACGGGTGATGTCGGCGGCTACCCGGTCGGCGAGGACCACCGCGTCACCGGTGACCGTGCTGTCCACCAGGGCCTGCTGGGTCGGGTCCGCGGCGAGCGAGAACGTGAGCAGAGCTTCCTGCTGGCTGGTGAGCGTGGCGACGAAGGAGGAGAACTGCTCCTCGTCGATCCGGTTGGCCGCGAGCGCGGCGAAGGCGACCGCCTCCTCCTCCGCCACGGCCGACTTGGCGCGGCTGAACGCGGCCACCGCCCGCCGGCTGTCGGCGAGCGCGCCGTCACCGGGGAGCTGGGCCAGCGCGTCGCCGTAGCCGACCAGGTCGGCCAGGACCACGCCGTACCGCAGCACGGCCGCGGAGACCGGCATCTGGCGGCGGTCCACCACCTCCTGCCGGGTCGCGTTGAGGGTGGCCAGGTGGTCGTCGACGATGCGGAGCCGGTCACGGACCGCCGAGGGCACCTCGCCCAGCTCACGCCGCTGGGCGTTGTACTGCGAGACCCGCTGGTCGGTACGGCGCACGTGGAGGTTGAACGAGTCCGGCTTGGCGGTGGGCGAGGCGAGGTAGGTGGCCGCCGCCATCCGCTCGCGGTGCAGGTCCTGGGTGAGCGCCGAGATGTCGACCGAGAGCGCGGTCAACGAGCGGGCCTGGTTGGCCTCGTAGGCGCCCTCACCGACCGAGATGAGACGTACGGTGGCCAGCGCGACGACCGCGGCGACCGGTACGACGAGGATCAGCGCCAGTTTGGACCGGATCCGCGCGTCGCGCAGCCGGGGTAGCCGGCGCCGTCGCTTCTCCTGGGTGGGCTGACCGCTCTCGGGCAGGGTCGTAGGTGCGGTGCTCACGACATCGCCTCCGTCGTTTCTTCCACGTATGACCCGCCGACCCGCGCCTGGTGCAGCGGACAGCGCCACGCGCGGCACGGCCGCGATTTCATCAGAGAAGATCGGATTTGGGAAGCCGCAGTGAGACAGGAAACGTTAGGAGAGCGCCAAACCGCTGAACTGGTCAACTATTACCTTCATTTCCACAAGGCCCTGATCAGGGCAGATGATCCACAGTATTCGTCCGCTTCTGCTAAGTGAGCATTTGCAAACCTTCGGGGCCACCACCATGTGGGACGGCCATCCCGAAACGCCCCGGCCACCCGCGCTTGACCACGGGGGCCCGGCATTGGCAAGGTTTTGCAGGCTTCGCGCACACCGTACGGCAGACCCATCCCGTCTCTCCACCGAGGACGGATATAGCGGGGATCGGGCACCGCCCACCCGCCTTCTGGAGGACCAAGTTGAGCCCCTTCCGCTCCGTGACCACCGCGGCGCTCGCATCGGCCGTCCTGGCCACCACGCTCACCGGCTGCCAGTTCGGCGAGGAACCCCAGGACACCAGCCCCATCGTCATCGGCGCCGACCTCGAACTCTCCGGCCCCCAGGCGGCCGTCGGCAAGGCGTACCAGCGCGCCCTGGAGCTCAAGGTCGAGCAGCTGAACGCCTCCGGCGCCCTGGGTGACCGCCAGGTCGAACTCAAGGTCAAGGACAACCGCTCCGACGCCGCCGAGTCGCAGCGCAACATCGGCGACTTCGGCAACGACGCCTCGGTCACCGCCGTCATCATGGGCGGTTGCAACGAGTGCGCGGTCAACGCGGTCCGCACCATCAACGACAAGCAGGTGCCGACGATCGCGCTGGCCGCGTCGGGCGCCATCACGTCCTCGTCCGGCCAGCAGGACTCGTACGTGTTCAAGCTGGCGCCGAACGCCAAGGACAGCGCGGACGCCCTCACCGCCGAGCTGACCCGGCGCGGGGTCAAGGAGGCGGCGCTGCTGCACAGCGACGACGACTACGGACGCGAGGGCCTCAACGCCCTCAAGGACGAGTTCGTCAAGGCGAAGATCAAGCTGGCGGCCGTCCGGCCGGTCAAGAGCACCGACACCGACGTCACCGCACCGGTGGAGACGCTGACCGAGGAGAAGCCCGACGCCCTGGTGCTCTGGACCCCGTCCGAGCAGGCGATGCTCGCCGCGACCGCGGCCCAGAAGGCAAAGTTCAAGGGCGCGCTGTTCCTCGACGCGGCGGCTGCGGGCGAGCTCTTCCTCGGCACGTCGGCCCGCTCCGTCGAGCAGGCCACCCTGGTGTTCACCCAGACCATGGTGATCGACGACGTGATCGCCACCACGCCGGCCAAGGCCGCCCGCCGGCAGTGGTTCCGGGCCTACACCGCCCGCTTCGGCGGGTACAACGGCTTCTCCTCGTTCGCCGCGGACGCCGTACAGCTGATCGCGGACGCCGAACTGCGCGCCGGCGGCGAGCCCGGCCGGGTCGACCGGGAGGGCCTGCGCGACGTGCTGGAGACCTCCCAGATGGACGGCCTCTCCGGACCGATCCGGATGACGCCGGACAACCACTCCGGGCTGATGCCCCAGGCCCTGACCACCCTGGTCGCCCAGGGCGGCCGGTGGCGGCTCGCCGGTTGATCGGGTGGTTGTGGCCCTGCCCCCGCCCGGCTCCGGGCGGTCAGGCTTGATCCCTGCGCCGGGCGGGGGCAGGGCCACACCTGCGGTACTGCTGACGGGTCCACGGTCGAGGTGGGGTCCACGGTCGGCGTGGGGTTGCCGGTCAGCGTGGGTCCGATGGCCGGCGGCCGACGACGGTTCCGCCTGCTGGTCGCCAGCGGGCGGTCAGCGGGCGGAGGTGGTGGCGCGGACCCAGGGCAGGGCCAGCCGCTCCAGCAGCACCAGCGCGAAGTAGAGCAGGATGCTCATCGCCGCGATCAGGACGATCGCGGCCCACGAGGTGGAGTAGGAGCCGACTCCGTTGAACTGGAGGATCTGGTAGCCGAGACCGGCCTCACCGGCCTGGAACTCCCCGATCACCGCCCCGATCGCGGCCAACGGCATGGCGACCTTGAGCCCGACGAAGATCTGGGGCAGCGCCGCCGGGAAGCGCACCTTACGGAAGGCCTGCCACCACGAGGCGTTCAGGGAGCGGGCCAGTTCGGCGAGGTCGGCCGGCGTGGTGGTCAACCCGGTCGCGGTGGAGAGCACGATCGGGAAGAAGCAGAGCAGGAACACCATCGTCAGGATGGGCTTCTGTCCCCACCCGAGGGAGACCACCAGCAGCGGCCCGAGCGCGATCTTCGGGACCGCGTTGACCGCCACCAGCAGGGGTGAGAACATCCGCTCCACCCGTCGGGACGCGGCCAGGGCCAGGCCGATCAGGACACCGGCCACCGTCGACAGCAGGAAGCCGACGACGGTGGACAGGGTGGTCGCCCCGGCCGCCTCCAGCAACACCGACCAGTTCTCGACCAGAGCCTGGAAGACGTCCTCCGGCGGGGGCAGCGAGGCCGGGTGGACCAGGTGGAACACCGAGGTGACCAGCCACCACGCGACCGTCGCGATGAGGACGCCGAGCAGCGGCAGGCCGATGGCCGCCGACCCGGGACCGAGGCGACGGTAACTCGCCCAGGCCGGGGCCGGCTTCGTTGTCGCGGGCTCCGCCCGCTCCTGCAACTCCGTCATGTTCTCTTCCTTCTCAGTCCGTCGCGCGGCGGTCCCCCGGGCCATGGGTGGGAGCCTTTCCCGCTCCGGCGGTCGGAGCGCGATCGGGGGTGCGCTCCGCCGGTCGTGGCGGAACACACCCCCGGGGTGGATCGGTCAGGCCTTCGGCGCGAGGTTGAAGTCGACGACCTGCTCCGGGGCGATGTTCTGCTTGAGCGCCCCGGCGCCCTGGAGGATCGCGATGCTCTTGGCGACCCGACCGCTGTCCAGCGCGCCGATGGCCGTACCGGAGTTGCTGGACCGGACGTAGCCGGCCATCAGTTCCAGCTCGGCGGCGGCGGAGACCGGGTTGGCCTCGGCGACGTTCTTCTTCAGGATCTCGCCGGCCTCCTTCGGGTTGGCCAGGCTGTACTCCAGGCCCTTGAGCAGCGCGCCGGTGAAGCGCTTCACCATCTCCGGCTCCTCCTTGGCGAGCTTCTTGGAGGTGATCAGCGCGTTGCCGTAGAGGTCGGTCATCACGTTGCTGTACGGGAGCACGACCGGCTCCTTCTTGGCGACCGCCCGGACCGTGGGCGCACCCACGACGAACTGACCGATGCCGTCGACCTTGCCGCTGGCGAGCGTCGCCATCAGGGTCTGCGCCTCGCCGTTGACCCACTTCACCTTGCTGTTGTCGATGCCGGCGAGCTTGGCATAGGTCGGGAAGAGGTTGCGCACGACGGAGAACGGGGTGTCGGCGAGGGTCTTGCCCTCCAGGTCCTTCGGGGACGCGATGCCCTTGTCCTGGGTGGTCACGATCGCCGCCATGGTGCGCTGCTGGATGGCCGCCACGGCGACGAAGTCCTTGGGCTTGTCGTCCCCGCCGCCGAGCTGGAGGATGCCGCCGGTCAGGTCGATCGGACCGAAGTCGGCCTGTCCACCGACGATGGTCTGGATGACGCCACCGGTGCCCTGGCCCGGCTTGATGTCGACGTCGAAGCCGGCCTCCTTGAAGAAGCCCTTGTCCTTCGCCACCCACGCGTAGGAATCCCGGCCGAAGTTACCGAACGAGGTGAGATACGTCACTTTGCGCAACGAAGCGCCGTCGCCACTACCGGAGTCGGAGTCGGAGTCACTGCTGCAAGCGGAAACCAGAGCCAGGGCCGTGGCCAACACAGCCACGGCGACAGTGCGGGTCAACCTTCTCATGTTGTGCACCATGTCCTTTCCAGGCCGGCGGCGATCGGCCACCGGAGGAGTTGTCGAACCAGATGACGCCGTGGTGAGAGGGGGTGGGGACCGGCGTCACCGTCGCGGGGGGACTCTTCGCCGGCACAGCGTACGAGAGAGTCACCTTCGCGACACCAGGTGGATCCGGTTACGGAACGACAACAGATTGTTGTCCACCCTGGACGGTGTCAACCGGATGTAATCCCGTTAGCCTTGCGTCGCTCGCGAATACCGTGGATGGGAGAACGCCGGATGATACGACTGTCGGGGGTGTCCCGCACCTTCACCGGTCGCTCCGGTCAGGTCGAGGCGTTGCGCAACATCGACCTGGATGTCGCCGAGGGCGAGTTCGTCGCCGTGCTCGGGCGGTCCGGCTGCGGCAAGTCCACCCTGCTCCGGCTGATCGCCGGGCTGCTCCCGGTCACCGCCGGCGAGATCGAGGTCGACGGCAAGCCGATCACCCGCCCCCGCCAGGACATCGCGATGCTGTTCCAACGTCCGGCGCTGCTGCCCTGGCGCAGCGTGCTGGAGAACGTCCTGCTCCCGGTGGAGATCTTCGGCTGGAGCCGGTCCAAGCACCGGCAACGGGCCCGTGACCTGCTCGACGTGGCCGGGCTGGCCGGCTTCGAGAAGCGGCTGCCGCACGAACTCTCCGGCGGCATGCAACAGCGGGTCTCGCTCTGCCGTTCGCTGATCGCCGAACCGCGCGTGCTGCTGATGGACGAGCCGTTCTCCGCCCTCGACGCGCTCACCCGCGAGGAACTCTCCGTCGAGCTGCAACGGGTGCACATGCAGAACCAGTCCACCATCGTGTTCGTCACCCACTCCATCGACGAGGCGGTGCTCCTCGCCGACCGGGTGGTCGTGCTCAGTCCCCGGCCCGGCCGCATCCGCAAGGTGGTCGACGTCGACATCCCCCGGCCGCGCAGCCTGGGGCGCAACGCGCACCTCGCCGACGTCGCCCGGGTCAGCGCCGACCTGCACGAACTGCTCATGGAGCGGGAGGAGCCGGCGCCGGCCGGGGCGAAGGGGCGATGACCGTGCGGGTGTGCGTCTTCGTCGAACCGCACCGGGGAGCCACCTACGACGACCAGCTCCGGTTCGCCCGCCGGGTGGAGGAGACGGGGTTCGAGGGGTTCTTCCGGGCCGACCACTACCAGTCGATGGGAGCCGACCCCGGGCTCCCCGGCCCGACCGACGCCTGGCTGACCCTGGCCGCGCTGGCCCGGGAGACCTCCCGGATCCGGCTGGGGACGCTGGTCAGCTCGGCCACGTTCCGGCTGCCCGGCCCGCTGGCCGTGATGGTGGCGCAGGTCGACCAGATGAGCGGCGGTCGGGTCGAACTGGGCATCGGTGCCGGCTGGTACGAGCGCGAACACGTCTCGTACGGCATCCCCTTCCCGCCGGTGGTGGAGCGCTTCGACCGGCTGGCCGAGCAGCTGGAGGTCGTCACCGGCCTCTGGCGTACCCCGGCCGGCGAGACGTACCACCACGACGGGGCGTACTACCGGCTGGTGGACGCCCCCGCCCTGCCCAAGCCCACGCAGGTGCCCGGCCCGCCGGTCATCGTCGGCGGCAAGGGGCCGAAGCGCACCCCCGAGCTGGCCGCCCGCTACGCCGACGAGTTCAACATGCCGTTCCGGAGCGTGGCGGAGACCGCCGCCGCGTACGAGCGGGTGCGTGAGGCGTGCGACCGGCACGGCCGGGACGCCTCGGGGCGGGCCCCGCTGGTGCTCTCCGCCGGAATCATGGTGGCGATCGGGCGTACCGTCGCCGAGGCCCGACGACGGGCCGCGCCGCTGCACGTCAAGAGCGCGCTGCCCCCGGAGGATCCGGTGGTCGGCTCGCCCGCCCAGCTCGTCGACCGGCTCGGCGAGTTCGCCGCGATCGGCACCACCCGGGTCCACCTGCGCCTGATCGAACTCGACGACCTGGACCACCTCGAACTGATCGCCGCCGAGGTGCTGCCCCAACTGGAGGCCCGATGAGCAAGGAACTGGCCCCGGTGGGCCAGGAGATCGTCCTGGAGAACGACAAGGTCCGGGTCTGGCACATCCGCCTCGAACCGGGCGAGCAGCAGCCGCTGCACCGCCACGACCACCCGTACCTGGTCATCGCGGTGCAGGGAGCGAAGAACGTCATCCAGACCGTCGACGGGACGCGGATCGACGCCGACGAGCCGACCGGCGGAGTGGTCTACCGGGACCCCGGCGCCGTCCACATGCTCACCAACGTCGGCGACACGACGTACCTCGCGCGGCTGGTCGAACTGAAGTAGCCAGCCCCGGGGGATTGAGTATCCGTCCCCGCCGGACGGGCGTAGTTCCCCGACAGGTACTTGAGTCGCCGTCACCTTCGGGCATCGAAGACGGCGCGTCGCCGCGTGATGCCTTGTTTTGGTGGCGGTCGGGGTCGACGGGCCGTAACGTGCCGCACATGGCCATACCGACCTGGGGCAGATCTCTGCTGGTGGCGCTGGGGGTGAGCGTGCTGGCCGGGGCGGGCCAACTCGGCATCGCGTACGGTCTCGGCATCCTCCGGTTCACCCGGACCTTCGCCGACGCTCCCGACCACTGGCCGGCGCAGCTCGTCTGGGTGGGCTGGTTCGCCGTCGGCGCCACCGTGGTCGGTGCCGTACTCGCCGATCGGTACGCCCGCCGCAACGACCTCCCGGTCACCACCGTCGTGCAGGTCACCATCGCGGTGGCCGCCACGCTGGGCGCGACGGTCGTCGCACCGCTGTGCATGCTGCCGGCGCGCAACGCGCAGGTGCCCGCAGTGGACCCGGTGCTGTCCGTCGCGGTCAGCGCCCTCTTCGGCGCGCTGGCCGGCACGGTCGCCGCGGTCGCCGTACTCCGGTACGCCGCGATGAGCTGGAACGCCGCCGTGTCCACCGCCGCACTCGGGCTCCTCGCACTGCTGTCGGTCGTACCGTCGCTCGGTGCGGCCGACCCGCTGCCGACCGTACGCCTCGGCGCGCTGGACCCGGTCTGGCTCGCGCCGGACACGGCCGGACGCCTGGCCATGCTGATCCTGCCCGGACTGGCCCTGCTCGTCGGGGCGGCCGTGGCCGGGGTGGCCCGCTGGCGCGGCCAGCCCCCGCTGCTCGGTGGCCTCAGCGGTGTGACGACTCCGGTGGTGGTCGCGGTCGCCTACCTGCTCGCCGGTCCGGGGCGGGGCGACGACGGCTTCCAGTCCACGCCCTACCGGGCCGCGCTGCTGGCGGTGCTGACCGGGGCACTCGGGTCGGTCGCCGCCGCCGTGCTGCGTCGACCCCCGCTGTCCGCCGCCGCCCTACTGCGCTGGCCGCCGCTGGCCGGAGGCCGGTCCCGGAGCGACGCCATCGAGCCGACCGACATCCTGCGTCCCCTTCCGGCCGGTACCGGGCTGCCGCCGGTCCCGTCACCGGCCCGCCCGGCCGACGACGCCGACCCGTTTCCCGCATCGACCGTCTCCGACCTGCACGTTTCCGACCTCGACGCTTCCGACCTCGACGTTTCCGACCTGCACGTTTCCGACCCGGCCGGCACCGACCCGAACTGCTCCGACCCGACCGGTGTCGGCACCGGCACCGGCCCGGACGCCTCCGACCCGACCGGTACCGGCCCGGCCATCCCCGACCCGGCCCACGGTGTGTCCGGGGAGTCGTCGGGCAGCGTCGGTCCCCAGCCGATCGGACGACTCCCGTGGCAGCTCCCCCAGCCCACCGGCACCGACCGGAGCCGGACGGGAACGTGGGACTGGCCGAGTCCGCCGGGCACGGCGGAGACCGTGTCGACCACGGCGCTGGACTGGTCGCTCCCGACTCCGGACCGGTCCACCGGCAGTGCCGGGCCGGACCACACCGACGGCGCGGTGCCGGACCCGGTCCACCTCGGCCGCGAACTACCGGGCCTCGGACAGACCGGCCCGGCGGACGACGGCGGCCCGCCGGAGGACACCGACCGGACGACCGCCACCGGGTCGGTGGTGGACGGCGACGCGACGACCGACGGGACCGGACCCGCCGGCGACGCCCCGGCAACCGGGGGGTTCCGGAAGCTGCGCGACCTGCTCCGACGCGACCGGCCCGGGGCCGGCGCGACCGGCGGCAGCCGATCGGACGCGGCCGGCGGTCGCGAGCGGGACGAGCCCGCCCTCCCCCCTCAGGACGAGGAGTACGTCGACTGGGTCGCCCAACTGGGCCAACCGACGCCGGACACCACCACCTTTCCGGACCCCGGCGAACGGCGCACCCTTCGCTCCACCGGGCGACACCAGCGCGACTGAACGACCTTCGCCGGTCGCCCCGGTCGTCGGCGGGCGGTCGTCGGCCGGGCCGCACCCGGTCAGGCCGGGCCAGGTCAGGCCGGGCCAGGTCAGGCCGCGCCAGGTCAGGCGCCCCCGGTCAGGCCAACGGCAGGTAGACCCGGCTCCCCGAGGCGACGAACTCCTCGGACTTGTCCCGCATGCCCCGGGCCGCGTACTCCTTCAACTCCTGCGTGATCTTCATCGAGCAGAACTTCGGCCCGCACATCGAGCAGAAGTGGGCGGTCTTCGCCGGTTCGGCGGGCAGCGTCGCGTCGTGGTACGCCCGCGCGGTCTCCGGGTCCAGCGAGAGGTTGAACTGATCCTCCCAACGGAATTCGAACCGCGCCTTCGACAGCGCGTCGTCCCGGGCCTGCGCGCCGGGGTGCCCCTTGGCCAGGTCGGCCGCGTGCGCCGCAATCTTGTAAGCGATCACGCCCGCCTTGACGTCGTCCCGGTCCGGCAGACCCAGGTGTTCCTTGGGCGTGACGTAGCAGAGCATCGCGGTGCCGAACATGCCGATCATGGCCGCGCCGATCGCCGAGGTGATGTGGTCGTACGCGGGCGCGATGTCGGTGGTCAGCGGGCCGAGCGTGTAGAAGGGCGCCTGGTGGCACAGCTCCTGCTGGAGATCCACGTTCTCCTTGATCTTGTGCATCGGCACGTGTCCCGGGCCCTCGATCATCACCTGCACGTCGTGCTCCCAGGCGACGCCGGTCAGCTCCCCGAGCGTCCGTAGCTCGGCGAACTGCGCCTCGTCGTTGGCGTCCGCGATGGACCCCGGCCGCAGGCCGTCCCCGAGCGAGAAGGTCACGTCGTAGCGGGCGAGGATCTCGCACAGTTCGGCGAAGTGGGTGTAGAGGAAGTTCTCCTCGTGGTGCGCCAGGCACCAGGCGGCCATGATGGACCCGCCCCGCGACACGATCCCGGTCACCCGGTCGACGGCCAGCGGCACGTACGGCAGGAGCACCCCGGCGTGCACGGTCATGTAGTCCACGCCCTGCTCGGCCTGCTCGATCACGGTGTCCCGGAACACCTCCCAGCTCAGCTCGACCGGGTCACCGCCGACCTTCCCCAACGCCTGGTAGATCGGCACCGTGCCGATCGGCACCGGCGAGTTGCGGACGATCGCCTCCCGGGTCTCGTGGATCCGCCGGCCGGTGGAGAGGTCCATCACGGTGTCCGCGCCCCACCGGGTCGCCCAGGTCAGCTTCTCCACCTCCTCGGCGACCGAGGAGGTGACCGCCGAGGTGCCGATGTTGGCGTTCACCTTGACCAGGAACGCCTTCCCGATGATCGCCGGCTCGCACTCGGGATGGTTGACGTTGAGCGGCAGCACCGCCCGGCCGGCGGCGATCTCGGCCCGGACGAACTCCGGGGTCACGCCCTCCCGGATCGCCACGAACTCCATCTCCGGGGTCACGATCCCCGCCCGCGCGTACCCGAGCTGGGTGGGCCGCTTCCCGGCCACGCCCGCCAGCGGGGTGCCGGCCCCGCGCACCGGTGCGACGTCGCCCCGCTCGGCGATCCACGGACCGCGCAGCGGTGGCAGCCCGACCTCCGGGTCGGAGCCGGGGCCGGAGGTGTCGTAGAGCCGCACCGGCGGGTTGTCCCCGGTCAGCGTCACCTCGGCGAAGGGCACCCGGACGTCCGGCCGCGCCCCCTCCACGTAGACCTTGCGTCGTGCCTGCATGACAGCCTCCCTGGTGGTCGTCAGGACCAACCGAAGTGGTCCAGCGGGCCACGGCCCGCGCCCAGTTCCCAGTTCCGCGCGCCGGTCAGCGCACGGGTGACGTACTCCTTGGCGGTCGCCACCGCCACCGGCACCGCGTCGCCCGCCGCCAGTCGCACCGCGATCGCCGCCGAGAACGAACAGCCGGTGCCGTGGTGGTGCCGGGTCTCCACCCGCCGCGCGCGCAGCACGGTCGTCGTTCCGCCGCCGACCAGCACGTCGACCGCCTCGCCGTCGGCGTCCACGTCGCCGCCGGTGACCACCACGTACGCCGGGCCACCGGCCGCGAGGGCCCCGGCGGCGACGACCATCTCCCCGACCGTGGTCACCGGCGCTCCGGTGAGGGCCTCGGCCTCCGCGCGGTTCGGCGTCGCCACCAGCGCGTACGGCAGCAGCCGCTCGACCGCCTCCACCGCACCGAGCCGGTGCCCGCTGGTGGCGACGAGCACCGGGTCGACGACGAGGTTCGGCAGCCGTCCCGCCCGGGCCGCCCCGGCCACCGCGTCGGCGACCGCCGGGGTGCCGAGCATCCCGGTCTTGACCGCCCGGACCCGGAAGTCACCGAGCACACTGTCGAGTTGCTCGGCGACCGTGCGCGGCGGCAACGGCAGGACGGCGTCCACGCCCCGGGTGTTCTGCGCGGTCACGGCGGTGACCACGCTGGTGCCGTACGCGCCGAGCGCGGCGAACACCTTCAGGTCGGCCTGGATGCCCGCACCACCGCCCGAGTCGGAGCCGGCGACGGTGAGCACGGTCGTCGGGGTCACCGTTCACCTCCGCTGGCTGCGGTGAAGGCTTCGACAAGGGTGGCCGCGACCGTGGTGGGATCGCCGGCCCGCATGAGGGCGCCGAGCACCGCCACGCCGACGGCGCCCGCCTCGACGCAGGCGTGCACCTGCTCCGGGCTCTCCACGCCGCCGAGGGCGAGAACCGGCACCGGACTGGCCCGCACCAGCTCGGCCAGCCCTCCGGGGTGCAGGGGTGGGCCGTAGCCGGGTTTGGTGCGGGTCGGGTAGACCGGTGAGCAGGTGGCGTAGTCCTCGGTGGTGAGCCGACCCACCTCGACCGGGTCGTGGCACGAACGACCCACCAGCGGCACGTCCGGCGGCGGGTACGGGCCGGCGGCGGACAGGTGGACGGCGGTCCCGTCGAGCGGGTCGGGGCCGGCGACGACCAGCGTGCCGCCCGTACCGGCCAGGACCGCCCGCAGCTCGGCGGCGAGGGCGGCCCGCTCGACGCGGGGCAGGTCCTTCTCCCGCAGCACCACCCACCGCACTCCCCCGGCCGCCGCCGCCGCGACGACCTCCGGCAGTGGTCGCCGGGCCACCCGGCGATCGGTGAACGCGACGATCCCGGTGGGGACGTCGGCTCTGGTCACGGTGGCGGGCGGGTCCTGGCGGAGTCCTTTCGTACCGCGAACCGCACGGACGGCCGACGCGGTCACAGCTCCGGCCGTCCCTCGTCCGGAGTGGAGGCCAGCGCGTGGAAGCGGCGCGGGATCCGGCCGGCCCGGTACGCGAGCCGCCCCGCCTCGACCGCGTGGCGCATCGCGGCGGCCATCGTCTCCGGGTCCGCGGCCCGGGTGACCGCGCTGGCCAGCAGCACCGCGTCGCAGCCGAGTTCCATGGCGAGCGCGGCGTCACTGGCGGTGCCGATGCCGGCGTCCAGGATCACCGGCACGTCGACCTCCTGCCGGATCAGCCGGATGTGGTGCGGGTTGTTGACGCCCAGGCCGGAGCCGATCGGCGCGCCGGCCGGCATCACCGCCGCGCAGCCCACGTCGACC
Organism: Micromonospora sagamiensis; assembly: GCF_014680085.1. Classification (NCBI taxonomy): domain Bacteria; kingdom Bacillati; phylum Actinomycetota; class Actinomycetes; order Micromonosporales; family Micromonosporaceae; genus Micromonospora; species Micromonospora sagamiensis. The sequence continues at coordinate 2,084,378 of NZ_AP023438.1, forward strand.
AGCCGGCGCGCCAGCACCGGATCGTCCGAGGTGTACGGCAGGACGGTGAAGCCGTCGTCGACGAGCTGTTCGGCGGCGCGCAGCAACTCCACCCCGTCGGGCAGGAGGGTCCGCTCGTCGCCGATCACCTCCAGCTTCACCCAGTCGGTGTCGAACGCGTCCCGGGCCAGGTGGGCGACCCTGACCGCGTCCCGTGCGGTGTAGCAGCCGGCCGTGTTGGGCAGCAGCCGCACCCCGCACCTGTCGAGCAGGTCCAGCAGCCCGCCGTGGCCGCCGGTCGGGTCGACCCGGCGTAGCGCCAGGGTGACCAGTTCGGTGCCGGAGGCCCGGATCGCCCCTTCCAACACGTGCAGGTTGGCCGCGCCGCCGGTGCCGAGGATCAGCCGGGAGGTGAACGTCGTACCGCCGAGGACGAAGGTCACCGCGCTCACCCGCCCTGCGCCGCGCTCAGCACCTCGACCCGGTCGCCGTCGCGCAGCGTCGTGCCCGGCCAGCCGGTACGCGGCACCACCTCGCCGTTGACCGCGACCGCCACCCCGCGCCGGTCGGCGGTGACCTCGCCGACCAGGTCCGCCACCGTGGCCGCGTCGGGCAGACTCCGCCCGACGCCGTTGACCGTCAGTTCCACCTGTCGTCCTTTCGTCGGGTTCACGCACTCGTCCGCTGTGGTGGGTCACCCACCGGCCGCCGGCCGGGTGACCGGGCCGAACCGGCCCGGGGTGAAGGGGGCGAGCATCGCGTCGGGAGTGCCGGTGGTGACCAGGTCGGCGACCAGATCGGCGGTGACCGGGGTGAGCACGATGCCGTGCCGGTGGTGGCCCGCCGCGACGAGCACTCCCGGTCGGCCGGGGAGCGCGCCGATGACCGGCGCGTTGTCCGGGGTGCCGGGGCGGAACCCGACAGCCGTCTCGACCAGGTCGTACTCGGCCAGCTCGGGCAGGAGGTCGACGGCGGCGCGGAGCAGTCGCAGCACCGCCCCGGCGGTGACCGCCGGGTCGGTCCGCTCCTCGACGGTCGCCCCGACCACCACCTCCCCGTCGGCGCGGGGCACGACGTAGACCGGCTCGCCGTCGGCGTACCCCCGGACGACGTGCCGGAAGCCCGGCGGGCCGCCGCCGGGCGCGCGGAGCCGGAGGATCTGCCCCTTCACCGGCCGGACCGGCAGGCCGGTCAACGCGGCGGTGCCGCAGCCGGCGGCGACCACGACGGCCGACGCGGTCAGCTCGTCGACCCGCCCGACCGGGGCGGCGACCAGCACCGCGCCGGCCCGCTCGGCCGCGGTGCGCAACGCCACCAGCAGACGCCGGGGGTCGACCTGGTGGTCGCCGGGGGCGAACGCGCCGCCACGCACCCGGGGGGCGAGCGCCGGCTCCCGGTCCCGCAGCCCGCTGGGGCGCAGCGGGGTGATCGGCAGCCCCAACTCCCGCTGGTATGCCCAGAGCCGACCCGCCTCGGCCAGGTCGTCGCCGGTGAGCCCGACGACCAGGGTGCCCTCGGTGCGGTATCCGAGGCCGACGCCGCTGGCGGCGGTCAGCTCGGCGGCGAACGCCGGCCAGCGGGCGGCGGACGCGACGAGCAGCCCGGTCAGCGCGGTCTCCCCGAAGTACGCCTCGGCCACCGGGGCGAGCATCCCGGCGGCCACGGTGGAGGCTCCCGAGCCGGGTGCCGGGTCGCGCACGGTCACCGACAGTCCCCGCGCGGCACACCGCCAGGCCACCGCCCACCCGACGACCCCACCCCCCACCACCACCACATCCGGTGCAAGGAGGGGACCCCTGTTACCGCTTTTTGATGAGGAAGGGCCCCCTGCTACCACCCGAGGGCTCCGAGCAGCCCGGCGGTCGCGCGGGCCGGATCGGCGACGCCGGAGAGCGCCCCGACCACCGCCACCCCGTACGCCCCGGCGGCGCGCAGCGCCGGCACCGTCGCCGCGGTCACCCCGCCGATCGCGATCACCGGCACCGGCACCACGTCGGCCACCGCGCGTACCCCGTCCGGACCGATCGGTGCCGGTAGCCCGTCCTTCGTGGTGGTCGCATGGCACGGGCCGACACCCAGGTAGCCCGCCCCGGCGGCGACCGCCCGCGCGGCGGCGAGCGGCTCCCGGGCGGTCGCGCCGAGCACCGCATCCGGGCCGAGCACCCGGCGGGCGGCGGCGACCGGCAGATCGTCCGCGCCGACATGTCCGCCCGCCGCGCCGGCCGCGAGCGCCACGTGCAACCGGTCGTTGACCAGGCACGTCGCGCCGACCGGCGCGCACAGTTCGAGGATCCGGCCGGTCAGGTCGTACGCCTCACGGTCGGTGGCGGAGTCCTCGACCCGGACCTGCACCACCAGCTCGGGGCCGGCGACGCCGAGGGCGGCCCGGACCACGGTGAGCGGATCGCGCCCGGGGCGGGTGTCGGTGACAAGATGCAGTCGTCCCAGGGACGGCACGGCAACTCTCCTCCCTGCGCCGGCATTACCCGGATCAGGTTCGACGGTCGGGGGCTCCCAGCCCCCCTCTCAGCCCGGTCCACCGGGCTCCCGTGGGTTACTTGCGTGGCACACCGTACGTCGGATCGGGGCATCCGCCAAGGATGGTGCGTCCGTTTTCCGCAGGTCGTGATGGTTTAACAGCGACTACGGCAGTGGAGAAAATCTCACAATCGACGATCGGGGGCAGCGCGTGACCGTCCGGTCACGGCATGCTGTCCTGATGCCGCGCTCACCCCAGGTTCCGCCCGGTCTCGAGTCCCGGCCCTTCCGCGGCAGCACCGCCGTGGCCCACGGCCTCCTCACCTGGACGATGCTGCGCGGGCGTGCCTGGCAGCGAATACTGCCCGACGTCTACGTACACCGGGCGGCCCACCGACCCGAGGACCATCGCATGTGGTGCGAGGCCGTGGCGCTGGTGCTTCCGGCCGGCGCCGCAATCGCCGGACTGAGCGCGGCGTACCTGTGGGGCGCCGGGCTGCTGCCGCCGAACGCGCCGGTCACCGTCGTGCTGCCCCGCGCGGCCCGGATGCGCCCGCACACCCGGGTGGCCGTCACCCGATCGGTCCTGTCGGAAGCCGACCTGACCGTCCACACCGGGCTACCGGTCACCACCGCGCTCCGCACGGCCTTCGACCTCGGTCGCCGGCCGCCACGCACCGAGGCGGTGGTCGCCCTCGACGCGCTGCTGCACCACCGCGTGGTGGACCTGCCCACGCTGCGCGAGTACGCGGCCGGTCGCACCGGCTGGCCCGGCCTGCCGCTGCTGCGGGAGGTGCTCGCGCTGGTCGACCCGTTTGCCGGGTCCCCGATGGAGACCCGGCTTCGCCTGCTCCTGCTCGACGCCGGGTTGCCCGCGCCAGCCGTCCGGCACGAGGTGCGCGATGCCGGGGGCCAGTACGTCGGCCGGGTCGACCTCGCCTACCCCGCCCGCCGGGTGGCGGTCGAGTACGAACCCGGCCCGCCCCGGGACCCGGCGCTGCTCCGCCGGCAGGCGACCCGGTTCCACGCACTCCGCGCGGCGGGCTGGCGGGTGGTCCGCTGCACCTCCGACGACGTACTCCGCCACCCCACCCGGACGGCCCGGATGGTGGCCGCCGCGCTGCGGGGACGATCCGCGAACCGGGTCAACGGCCTGGTCTGAGCCGACCGCCGGAAGCCCGGTGGTGAAGGGGCCGGGCTCCCGGCGGCGGACGGGTCCGCCAGTGGTCAGAGAAGCCAGTGGTCAGAGGAGCGCGCGCAGGGCGGCCAGGTCGTCGTCGTCCGGTTGCCAGGCACCGGCTGCGGCGTTGGCCCGTACCTGCTCCGGCGTGGTGGCCCCGGCGATCACCGAGGTGACCGCCGGCTGGGCGGCCAACCCACCGATGGCCACCTGGAGCATGGTGAGCCCTCGCTGGTCGGCGTACGACCCGATGGCCTCGATGGTGTCCCAGTCGGCGGTGGCGAACCGCTGCGCGTACCGGCCCGCACCGGCGAGCCGGCTGCCCGCCGGAGGTTGCTCCCCGCGCCGGTACTTGCCGGTGAGCAGGCCGTCAGCGAGCGGGAAGAACGGCAGCAGCCCGAGTCCGAAGCGCTCACACGCCGGCACCACCTCGGTCTCCACCGCGCGTTCCAACAGGCTGTAGTGGTTCTGGGCGCTGACGAACCGGGTCGTGCCGGCAGTCCGGGCGATCCAGTCGGCGTCGGCGATCTGCCAGCCACTGAAGTTGGAGTTGCCCAGGTAACGCACCTTGCCCGCGCGGACCAGATCGTCCAGGGCGGCGAGGGTCTCCTCGATCGGCGTGCCCGGGTCCGGCTCGTGCAGCTGGTAGAGGTCGATATGGTCGGTGCCGAGCCGACGCAGCGACGCCTCCACCGCCCGGGCGACGTACCGGCGGGCGCCACGCGCGCCGTGGTCCGGGCCGTTCATGCCGTGCATGTCCATGCCGAACTTGGTGGCCACCACCACGTCGTCGCGCCGCCCGCGCAGGGCCGCACCGAGCAGTTCCTCGGAGCCGCCCTGCGGCTGCCCGTAGATGTCGGCCGTGTCGAAGAAGTTGATACCGGCGTCGAGGGCGGCCTCCACCACCGCTCGGGTCCCGGCCAGGTCGAGTTTGCGGCCGAAGTTGTTGCAGCCGACACCGACCACGGATACCACGAGCCCCGAGTCGCCCAGTCGGCGGAAGGTCATCTCAGTCACGAGATCAACTCTATGCGGCGGTGGTTGCAGGGGTCCCCTGCTACTCAAAAAGCGGTAACAAGGGGCCCCTGCAACCACCTCACCCCGCAACCACCTCAGCCGACATCCCAGACCGGTTCGGGGGTCTCGCGGACCTCGCCGTCGCCCGCGAAGAGGACGAAGCGGTCGAAGGAGCGGGTGAACCAGCGGTCGTGGGTGACCGCGACCACCGTGCCGGCGAACGCCTTCAGCCCCTCCTCCAGCGCCTCCGCGCTGGCCAGGTCGAGGTTGTCGGTGGGCTCGTCGAGCAGCAGCAGGGTCGCTCCGGACAGCTCCAGCAGCAGCACCAGGAACCGCGCCTGCTGTCCACCGGACAACGTGCCGAACCGCTGGTCGCCCTGGCCGGCCAGCTCGTAGCGGCCGAGCGCGGCCATCGCGGTGTGCCGGTCCATGCCGGCCCGGTGCTCGTCGCCCCGCCAGAGGATCTCGACGAGGGTCTTCGCCATCAGCTCCGGTCGGTCGTGGGTCTGCGAGAAGTGTCCCGGCCGGACCCGGGCACCGAGGCGCACCATCCCGTCGTGGGCGACCGGGGCGAGGGCGGCCGCCCCGTCCACCGGCCCGTTCGCCGGGTCCGGGTCGGTGCCGCCGCGGGCCAGCAGCCGCAGGAAGTGCGACTTGCCGGTGCCGTTCGCGCCGAGCACGGCGACCCGGTCGCCGTACCAGATCTCCAGGTCGAAGGGGTAGGTCAGGCCGTCCAGCTCCAGAGACTCGCAGATCACCGCGCGCTTGCCGGTCCGCCCGCCGGTCAGGCGCATCCGGATGTCCTGGTCCTTCGGAGGTACGGGCGGCGGCCCGGCTTCCTCGAACTTGCGCAACCGGGTCTGCGCGGCCTGGTAACGGGAGGCCAGCCCGTCGTTGTACGCGGCCTTCTGCTTGTACATCAGCATCAGCTCGCGCAGCTTCTGGTGTTCCTCGTCCCACCGGCGGCGCTGCTCGTCGAGGCGCGCGTGCCGGGCCACCCGGGCGTCGTACCAGGTCGCGAAGCTGCCCGGGTGCACCCAGGCGCTGCCGCCCTCCACCGCGACCACCCGGTCGGCGGTCTGGGCGAGCAGTTCCCGGTCATGCGATACGTACAGCACGGACTTGGTGGACTCGCGCAGCCGCGCCTCCAGCCATCGTTTGCCGGGCACGTCGAGGAAGTTGTCCGGCTCGTCGAGCAGGAGCACCTCGTCGGGGCCGCGCAGCAGCAGTTCCAGGGCGAAGCGTTTCTGCTGGCCGCCGGAGAGCGTCCGGACCGGACGGTCCCGGGCGGTCTCCCAGGGCAGGTCGAGCACGATGGTCGCGACGGTGTCGAAGAGCACCTCCGCGTCGTATCCGCCGGCCTCGCCCCAGGCGGCCAGCGCGTCCGCGTACGCGAGCTGCGCCTTGCCGGCGGCGGTGCTGTACTTGCCGCGTACCTCGGCGGCCCTCATCGCCGCCTCGGTCTCGACCAGCCGGCGCCCGGCGTCGCGCAGCGCGGGCGGGGCCAGACCGAGGGCCAGGTCGGCGAGGGTGGAGTCGTCGCCGATCATGCCGATGAACTGCCGCATGACGCCGAGCCCTCCGGAGCGGGCAACGCCGCCCACGGCGACCGGCAGGTCACCGGCGACCATCCGCAGCAGGGTCGTCTTGCCCGCACCGTTCGGTCCGACCAGGGCGACCTTGGCCCCCTCGCCGACCCGGAACGACACGTCGGCGAAGAGTTCCCGACCGTCCGGCAGGGTGTGCGCCACCCCGGCCACGTCCACGTATCCCACCCGGGCATCCTGCCCGAGCGGCACGGGCCGGGGACATCCATTTACCGGGTGACGCGGAGCACCCGGTAGCCCTTCTGGCTCGCGTGCCGGACGACCTGCCAGCCCTGGTCGGTGAGCCAGCCGTGCAGCGAGTCACCGCCGAGGTGCCGGGCGACCACCAGCCAGGCGACCCCGTCCGGGGTGAGCCGGGGCAGCCAGCGGCGCAGCAGGGTGTGGAGTTCCTCCTTGCCGATCCGGATCGGCGGGTTGGACCAGAGCTGGGTGAAGGTGACCCCGTCGGGCACGTCGTCCGGGTCGGCCACCCGTACCCGGCCGGCCGCCCCGACCCGGACGGCGTTGCCGGCGGTGAGTTCCCGGGCGCGTTCGTTGACGTCGACCGCCCAGACCGTCGCCGCCGGGGCGTGCGTGGCGAGGACGCAGGCGATCGGCCCGAATCCGCAGCCCAGGTCGAGCAGCGCCCCGGCGGTCTCCGGCGCGGGCAGCTCGGCCTTGCGAAGCAGAACGGCGGTGCCCGCGTCGAGGCGGTCGGCGGAGAAGACCCCGCCGGCGGAGTCCAGGGTGTAGTCGCGCCCGGCGACGGAGAACTCGACCTGCCGCGGCTGGGGCAGGCTCGCGGGACGGGAGCTGAAGTAGTGGTCGCCGGTCACGTCCGCATTCTCGCGTACCGGGGCGGAGGCACCGGCACGACGGTCGGCGGTCCGGGACGGGACATCAGTGGGGGCAATTTCCCGTTTTACCCCCTGAAAGGAGTAATGCCCTTAATCTATGGCACATGGTGTACCGGTACGAGTCCGATGAGGACGCACTGCACGGGCTTCCGCAACCCGGAGCCGACCCGTCGGCGGCCGGCGCGCGACGCGCCCCCGCCGGCCCCTCACCCTCCCGCTTCCCGACGCCGGACCTGCCCCCGGTCCCCCGGGCAGCCAGCGAGCAGGCCCGGGCCGTCGTCCCGGCGCCGCCCCCGGCCACGCCGGTACCCGAGGAGACCGCCCCGGTGTCAGCCGCCCCGACCCGGACGCAGTCCGCCGAGCCGGCGGTCGCACCGCAGCCGGACCCCGCGCCCGCCGTGGAGTACCCGACGGCCCCCGCGCCCGCCGTGGAGTACCCGACGGCCCCCGCGCCCGCCGTGGGGTATCCGACAGCACGCACGACCCCGATGGGTGGCCGGCTCTGGCAGATGGTGGTGGGCGGTGCTGCGGTCCTGGTGCTGCTGGCCATCTGCGGCCTCGGCACCGCTGCCGTGCTGCTGGAACGGGAGTCGACACCCGATCCGCAGAGCCCTCCGTCCGCCCCGCCCGGCGCGGTGCGCACCGACGGGCCGGTCCGGACCGACCTGGACTCCCGCGACACCGACCCGCTGCCGCTGACCGCGAGGGAGGTCTTCCCGGGCCGCCAGCTGGTCCTCGCCGACGGGCAACCGGCATACCAGGTCCTCAAGACCCACTCCAGCGCGAGCTGCGCGGTGGCGGCCACCGACGACATCGCCGACCTGCTGGTCCGGCTCGGCTGCAACCAGGTCGTCCGGGGCACGGTACGGGCACCGGACGGCGGGCACCTGGCCACCGCCGGCTTGCTCAACCTCACCGACCTGGCCAGCGCCGAGCGGGCCCGGGAGCGGATCCGGCAGATCCTCCAGCACCAGCAGGGCCGGTTCCTGGCCCTGGAGGCCGGCGACGAGACCAAGGCGCTGACCACCGCGGCGGCCCGGGTGGCCTGGCAGGTACGCGGCCACTACATCGCCTACTGCCTCGTGGTCCGGGCCGACGGCCAGCCGATCGACACGAACGACCCGAAGGCGAAGCAGGTACTCAACGACATGGTCGAGCTCCACCTCGACCAGACGGTGCTGGAGCGCCGGACCGACGGCGACCTCGTACAGCCGGACCCGAACTCGACCGGGACCCTCGGGACGGACCCGTCCGGCTCCGACGACGACTGAGCCTGCCTCGGGGACGCCCGGCCCCGTCGAGGTCGCTGCGGCCGGGCGTCGGGCCGGCCTGCCGGACGGAACGGCACGTGGCCTCGGTCAGGACGTGCTCGGCACCCGCAGGCGACGGGTGAGATCCGCGCGGCGGGCGTACTCCGTCGGGTCGACGGGGTAGCCGACCGCGACCAGGGTCAGCCCGTGCGCGGGCGCCACGGTCACCTCGCTCGACCGTTCCCGCCGGGTGAGCAGGCTCGCCGGCCAGTCGACCGGTCGTCGGCCGTCCCCCGCGACCAGCATCGCCCCGACCAGGCTGCGCACCATCGCCTGGCAGAACGCGTCCGCCTGCACGGTGGCGACCAGCAGCCCGTCCGGGTCCCGCCGCCAGTCCAGCCGGGTCACCTCGCGCAGCGTGGTGGCGTTCTCCTTGCGCTTGCAGTACGCGGCGAAGTCGTGCTCCCCCACCAGCCCGGCCGCGGCGGCGTTCAACGCGGCCAGGTCCAGCGGGCGCGGCCAGGCCAGCACCTCGTGCCGGTGCAGCGGCTCCGCACCCCACGGGGCGTCGGTCACCCGGTACTCGTAGCGGCGAAAGGTGGCCGAGAACCGGGCGTCGAAGTCGGCCGGCACCTCGGTCAGTGCCCGGACCCGCACGTCCGGCGGGAGCAGCCGGGCCAGCCGACGCAGCAGCGCACCCTGGTGCGCCCGCCAGACATCGCCGGGCAGTTCGAGGTGACAGACCTGCCCGGAGGCGTGCACCCCGGCGTCGGTCCGGCCGGCCACGGTCAGTCCGGTCGCGGTGCCCGCGCCGAGCACCAGGTCCAGGGTCGCGGTGAGCACCCCGGCCACCGTCCGCCGCTCCGGCTGTGCGGCCCACCCGGAAAAACCGGTGCCGTCGTACGCGACGTCCAGCCGAAGCCGGATCCGCTCCTCCACTCGTACCTCCGCGTCATGCATCGGGCCCGGCACCCCGAAGGGTGCCGGGCCCGATGGTGGCCTCATGCTCAGGCCTTGTCGTTCTCGCCGGCCTCGTCGCTGTCCTCACGGGCGGCTGCGGTGTCCCCGGAAGCCGACACCGGCGGCTCGGCGTCCTGGTCGGCGTCCTTGCCCTGCGGGGCCTCCTCGGCCGGGGCGAGCGCCTCGACCTTGTCCTGCTGCGCGGCCTTGCGGGCGGCGGTCTTCCGGTTCGCCTTGGCCTCGGCGACCTGAAGCTCCTCGACCAGCTCGATGATCGCCATCGGCGCGGCGTCACCCTTGCGCGGACCGGTCTTCACGATCCGGGTGTAGCCACCGTTGCGGTTGGCGTACCGGGGCGCGATCTGGTCGAACAGGGCGTAGACCACGTCCTTGTCCTTGACGACACCCAGCACCCGCCGCCGCGAGGCCAGGTCACCGCGCTTGGCCTTGGTGATGAGCTGCTCGGCCAGCGGGCGCAGCCGCCGGGCCTTCGTCTCGGTGGTCTGGATCTTGCCGTGCTGGAACAGCGCGGTGGCCAGGTTGGCCAGCATCAGCCGCTCGTGCGCGGGGCTGCCGCCGAGGCGGGGGCCCTTGGTGGGCGTGGGCATGGTTGGTGCTCCTCGTTTAGATGCTCAGCCGCGGTTACAGCTGCTCGGTCTCGCGGTAGTCGTCGGTGTCGTAGTCAGCCTCGCCGAAGGTGTCCACGACGTGCGCCGGGTCGAAGTTGGGCGCGGAGTCCTTCAGGCCCAGCCCCATCCCGGCGAGCTTCATCTTGACCTCGTCGATCGACTTCTGACCGAAATTGCGGATGTCGAGAAGGTCGGCCTCGGTGCGCCCGATCAGCTCACCAACGGTGTTGATGCCCTCGCGCTTGAGGCAGTTGTAGGAGCGGACGGTGAGGTCCAGCTCCTCGATCGGCAGGGCCAGGTCCGCCGCGAGCTGGGCGTCCTGCGGGGACGGCCCGATGTCGATGCCCTCGGCGGTCTCGTCCAGCTCCCGGGCCAGGCCGAAGAGCTCCACCAGCGTCGAACCGGCGGAGGCCAGCGCGGTACGCGGCCCCATCGACGGCTTGGTCTCGACGTCGATGATCAGCCGGTCGAAGTCGGTCCGCTGCTCGACCCGGGTCGCCTCGACGCGGTAGGTGACCTTCAGGACCGGCGAGTAGATCGAGTCGACCGGGATCCGGCCGATCTCCGCGCCGGCCTGCTTGTTCTGCGCCGCGGTGACGTAGCCGCGACCCCGCTCGACGGTCAGCTCCATGTCGAGCCGGCCCTTGCCGTTGAGGGTGGCGAGCTTCAGGTCCGGGTTGTGCACCGAGACGCCGGCCGGGGGCTGGATGTCACCCGCGGTCACGTCGCCCGGACCCTGCTTGCGCAGGTACATGCTGACCGGCTCGTCGTGCTCGGAGCTGACGCAGAGCTCCTTGATGTTCATGACGAGCTCGACCACGTCCTCCTTGACACCGGGGATCGTGGTGAACTCGTGCAGCACGCCGTCGATCTTGATCGAGGTCACCGCCGCACCCGGGATGGACGACAGCAGCGTACGCCGCAGCGAGTTGCCCAGGGTGTAGCCGAAGCCGGGCTCCAGCGGCTCGATGGTGAACCGGGACCGGGTCTCGTTGATCGACTCTTCGGAGAGGGTCGGTCGCTGGCTGATGAGCATGTCTTCTCTTCTCTTCCGGGACGCCCGCTATATGACGCCCACGACAAACTGTTCCGGTGGTCCGCCCCGGTATGGGGCGGACCACCGCAACGAGCTCCGACTACTTCGAGTAGAGCTCGACGATCAGCTGCTCCTGGACCTGCGTGTCGATGACCTGCCGGGCCGGGAGCGAGTGCACCAGGATCTTCATCTGGCTGGGGATGGCCTCGAGCCAGGCCGGCACCGTCTTCGAGCCGGCCTCGGCCTGCGCCACGATGAACGGGGTGAGCTCCTTGCTCTTGCCCCGGACCTCGATGATGTCGTGCTCCTTCACGCGGAACGACGGGATGTCGACCTTCTTGCCGTTCACCGTGAAGTGGCCGTGCTTGACCAGCTGACGGGCCATGTCCCGGGACTTGGCGTAGCCAGCCCGGTAGACCACGTTGTCCAGCCGCGACTCGAGGATCTGCAGGAGGACCTCACCGGTCTTGGCCTGCTTGGCCACGGCCTCCTCGTAGTAACCGCGGAACTGCTTCTCCAGCACGCCGTAGACGCGGCGGGCCTTCTGCTTCTCGCGGAGCTGGAGCAGGTACTCCGTCTCCTTGGTGCGACCCCGGCCGTGCTGTCCGGGCGGGAACGGCCGGGACTCGAACGGGCACTTCGGGCCATCGCACTTGCTGCCCTTGAGGAACAGCTTCATCTTCTCCCGCCGGCAACGGCGGCAGTCAGCACCGGTGTAACGAGCCATCTCTCTCTACCTCTCAGACCCGGCGACGCTTCGGCGGACGGCATCCGTTGTGCGGCTGCGGGGTGACGTCGGCGATCTGGCCGACCTCCAGCCCGACGGCCTGCAGCGAACGGATCGCGGTCTCCCGGCCGGAGCCGGGGCCCTTCACGAATACGTCGACCTTGCGCATGCCGTGCTCCATCGCCCGGCGCGCGGCGGCCTCGGCGGCCAGCTGCGCGGCGAACGGGGTCGACTTGCGCGAGCCCTTGAAGCCGACCTGACCGGCGGAGGCCCAGGAGATGACCGCACCGGTCGGGTCCGTGATGGACACGATCGTGTTGTTGAAGGTGCTCTTGATGTGCGCCTGCCCGTGGGCGACGTTCTTGCGTTCCTTGCGCCGGACCTTCTTGACGGCGGCTCCGGCACGAGCCTTCGGTGGCATAAGTCTGTGCGCTCCTAGTTACTTCTTGCCGGGCTTCTTCTTGCCGGCGACGGTCCGCTTCGGGCCCTTCCGGGTCCGCGCGTTGGTCCTGGTCCGCTGCCCGCGCACGGGCAGACCCCGGCGGTGCCGGATGCCGGCGTAGCAGCCGATCTCGACCTTGCGGCGGATGTCAGCGGCGACCTCGCGGCGCAGGTCGCCTTCTACCTTGTAGTTCGCCTCGATGTGGTCGCGGAGCTGGACCAGCTCCTCGTCCGTGAGGTCCCGAGCGCGCTTGTCCGGCGAGATGCCGGTGGCGGCGAGCGTCTCCAGGGCGCGGGTGCGACCCACGCCGAAGATGTAGGTGAGCGCGATCTCCATCCGCTTTTCGCGGGGGAGGTCGACGCCGACTAGACGTGCCATGTGCGGGCGTACTCCCTTGTGGTGTTCTGGCGGAGGTCTGAGCCCGCCCCACCCCGTTCCGACCACGTCACCGACCGGACGCGTCGTGACGCGTCGCGACCGGGGGCGGTCGTTGCCCGAACGGGCCCCGGCCTCCGACCGGGGGTCAGCCACGTGGGAGTACGCGATGCGTACCGCTCGCGGCTGGGACGAGCTGATGATGTGGTGTCGGGATCCGCGGCCCGAACCAGATGGACCGACCGTCGGACGGTCGGTCAGCCCTGGTTCAGCCCTGGCGCTGCTTGTGGCGCGGGTCGGAGCAGATGACCATGACCCGGCCGTGCCGGCGGATGACCCGGCACTTGTTGCAGATCCTCTTGACGCTCGGCTTGACCTTCACGGTTGCCTTACTTCCCATCTGGCCCGGAGACGCGACGAAGCGCGACCCCGGACGTCGAAGACGGACACGGGGACTACCCGGCCGTCGTCAGGCGTGGTTACTTGTAGCGGTAGACGATGCGCCCGCGGGTCAGGTCGTACGGCGAGAGTTCGACGACGACCCGGTCCTCCGGCAGGATGCGGATGTAGTGCTGCCGCATCTTGCCGCTGATGTGAGCCAGCACCTTGTGACCGTTCGCGAGCTCCACCCGGAACATGGCGTTCGGCAGGGGCTCGATGACTCGACCCTCGATCTCGATGGCTCCGTCTTTTTTCGGCATGTCCTCCGCTGTCCTGACGTCGGTTACTCCGGACGGCCCACAACGTCTTACACGAACCCCTGATGGTCATCAGGGTGTTCGAGCCAGCCGCGGCTCCGACCGCCACCGAAGCGCAGGGTGGGCATGCCGGAGTGGACGCTGTGCGCCGATCTGAAAGTGTACGCGGGCTGACCGGTGCACGCCAAACCGGCCACCCCGGTCACTCGAAATTGGGACGAAAAGCCCGGACTGGGCCGACTTTTCGCCACCGCTGACGACCCCGCCCCCCGGTCGGGCGGGACCGGCGAAGATCAGACTGCGGGCGAGTCGGCGGGCTGGCGGGAGGTCACCAGGTCGCCCAGGCGGGCCCGGCCGCCGTCCGGGGCGGTGAGCACCCAGACGCCGTCCTCCAGCAGCGCCATGGAGTGCTCGACGTGCGCGGCGACCGACCTGTCCCGGGTCACCACCGTCCAGCCGTCGGCGAGTTCGACGGTACGCGGCGAACCCATGGTGATCATGGGTTCGATGGCGAGCGCGATCCCCGGCACCAGGCGCGGTCCGCGCCCCGGGCGGCCGTGGTTGAGCACGTGCGGGTCCTGGTGCATCTCGGTGCCGATGCCGTGCCCGCCGTACCCGTCGACGATGCCGTACCGGCCGCCCCGACGGACCGCGGTCTCCACCGCGTGGGAGATGTCGGTGAGCCGGCCCTTGCCGCTCGCCGCACCCCGGGCCGCAGCGGCGATCCCGGCCCACATGGCGTCCTCGGCGACCTCGGCCATCCGCAGCAGGGCGGGGTCGGCCGCACCGACCCCGACGGTGATCGCGGCGTCGCCGTGCCAGCCGTCCAGGACGGCCCCGCAGTCGATCGAGATCAGGTCGCCCTCCCGCAGGACCTGGTCGGGCGAGGGGATGGCGTGCACGACCTGCTCGTTGACCGAGGAGCAGATCGAGGCGGGGAATCCGTGGTAGCCCTTGAAGGAGGGAACCGCGCCCGCGCCCCGGATCACCGACTCGGCGATCGCGTCGAGGTCGGCGGTGCTGACCCCCGGGGCCACCGCCTCACGCATCCGCTGGAGGGCGGCGGCCACCACCAGGCCGGCGGCCCGCATCTTCTCGATCTGCTCGGGGGTCTTCAGCTGGATGTCCAGCTGGGGACGGCGCATGACGCGGTTACCTTTCGTCAACGGGGAGGCGGGGGCACGACGGGACGCGCTCGCACTCCTCGCACTCTAGCCGCCGCGCGACGCATGGCCCCAGCCGTCGTGGGAGCGCGGGACGTCAGCCGCCGTAGGAGCGCAGGGCGTCGATCGCCCGGACGGTCACGTCCTCGACCGGTCCGGTCGCGTCGATCCCGACCAGCTTGCCCTGGGCGCCGTAGTAGTCGACCAGGGGTGCGGTCTTCTCGGCGTACTCCCGCAGGCGCGCGGCGATGGTCTCCGGCTTGTCGTCGTCGCGCTGGAACAGCTCCGCGCCGCAACGGTCGCAGATGTCGTCCCGGGTGGTCGCGTCGAACTCGACGTGCCAGATCTTGCCGCAGCCCCGGCAGGTACGCCGGCCGGAGAGCCGCCGGATCACCTCGTCGTCGTCCACGACCAGTTCCAGCACCAGTTCGAGCGCGGTCCCGAGGTCGGCGAGGAGCTTGTCCAGGGCGGCTGCCTGCGGCGTCGTCCGCGGGAAGCCGTCGAGCAGGAAGCCCTCGGCGGCGTCCGGCTCGGCGAGCCGGTCCCGGACCATGTTGATGGTCACCTCGTCCGGGACCAGCTTGCCGGCGTCCATGTAGCGCTTGGCTTCGACCCCGAGCGGGGTGCCCTGCGAGACGTTCGCCCGGAAGATGTCCCCGGTCGAGATCTTCGGAACCGACAGGTGCGCGGCGATGAACTCCGCCTGTGTGCCCTTGCCCGCGCCCGGCGGGCCAACCAGAACGAGTCTCATCTACCGCAGGAACCCTTCGTAGTTCCGCTGCATGAGTTGGCTCTCGATCTGTTTCACGGTCTCCAGACCCACGCCGACCATGATCAGCACGGCGGTGCCGCCGAACGGGAAGTTCACGTAGGCCTGGCTGTCCAGCCAGATGAAGAAGAAGTTCGGCAGGACCGAGATGGCCGCGAGGTAGAGCGCGCCCGGCAGGGTGATCCGGCTGAGGATGAAGTCGAGGTACTCGGCGGTCGGCTTACCGGGACGGATGCCCGGGACGAAGCCGCCGTACTTCTTCATGTTGTCCGCGACCTCGGTCGGGTTGAACGTGATCGAGACGTAGAAGTACGTGAAGAAGATGATCAGCAGGAAGTAGACCGTGATGTAGATCGGGCTGGTCGGGTCGGCCAGGTTGTTCTGGATCCACGCCTGGGTCTTGCCCGGATCGGTCTGGTCGAAGAACTGGAGCGCCAGCTGCGGCAGGTAGAGCAGCGACGAACCGAAGATGACCGGGATGACACCCGCCTGGTTGACCTTCAGCGGGATGTAGGTGGAGGTGCCGCCGTACATCCGCCGGCCGATCATGCGCTTGGCGTACTGCACCGGGATCCGGCGCTGCGCCTGCTCGATGAAGACGACCGCGGTGATGACCAGCAGGACCAGCGCGATGACGAGGGCGAACCAGCCCCAACCCTTGCTGATCTTGATCTGCCAACCCTCGCTGGGGAGGCGGGCGGCGATCGAGGTGAAGATCAGGACGGACATGCCGTTGCCGACGCCCCGGTCGGTGATCAGCTCACCGAGCCACATCACCATGCCGGTACCGGCGGTCATGGTCATGACCAGGATGGTCAGAGTCAGCCAGTCCGGGATGCCGGTGCCCTCGGGGATGATCGGGAACTGGTCGCACTGGTTGTTGAAGAGCTGGCCCGACCGGGCCAGGGCGACGAAGGCCGACGCCTGGAGGACACCCAGCCCGAGGGTCAGGTACCGGGTGTACTGGGTGATCTTCGCCTGGCCGGCCTGGCCCTCCTTGCGGAGCTGCTCCAGGCGCGGGATAACCACCGTCAGCAGCTGAAGGATGATCGACGCGGTGATGTAGGGCATGATGCCCAGCGCGAAGACCGAGAGCGAGAGCAGTGCGCCGCCGGAGAAGAGGTTGAGCAGGTTGAAGACCCCGTTCGACCCCCCTTCCAGGCTGTCGATGCACTTCTGCACGTTCGCGTACGAGACGCCAGGGCTGGGCAGTGTCGCACCGAGCCGGTAGACCGCGATGATGCCGACTGTGAACAGCAGCTTCTTGCGCAGGTCAGGCGTACGGAACGCACTGAGAAAGGCGGACAGCAACTTCTTCCTCCTGCGCGAGGCGGGCCGCCGGTGGAACCCTGGCGGGGACGGGGCGGGGTGCGGTCGGGCGAGCGCCCGATATCCATAGCTGGGAACGGACTCTAACAGCCCGACCGCTGTCCGGGCAGGCTTGCCCGGGAACATATACCGGTAACGATGTGATTCGGAACACTGACACGCAGTAGAACACTGACACGCAGCAGACCGTGGCGCCCGCCAGTTGTCGACAACTGAACGAGCGCCACGGTCCTGGGTGCCTTACAGCTCGGTGACCGAACCACCGGCGGCGGTGATCTTCTCCTTGGCCGACGCACTGAACCCGTGCGCCGACACCTGGAGCGCCACCCCGCCGAGGTCCCCGGTGCCGAGGATCTTGACCGGGTGGCCCTTGCGGACCGCTCCGGCCTCGACCAGCTCGTCGGGGCCGATCTGGCCACCGTCGGGGAACAGTTCGGCGAGCCGGTCCAGGTTGACCACCTGGAAGACCACCTTGAACTTGTTCTTGAAGCCCTTCATCTTCGGCAGGCGCATGTGGATGGGCATCTGCCCACCCTCGAACGCCGGCGAGATGTTCTTGCGGGCCTTGGAGCCCTTCGTACCGCGACCGGCGGTCTTGCCCTTGGAGCCCTCACCACGACCCACCCGGGTCTTGGCGGTCTTGGCACCGGGCGCCGGGCGCAGGTGGTGGACCTTGATCGTCATTACTCGACCTCCTCGACCTTCACGAGGTGGTTGACCGCGAAGATCATGCCCCGAATCTCGGGCCGGTCCTCCTTGACCACCACGTCGTTGATCCGCTTGAGACCGAGCGAGCGCAGCGACTCACGCTGGTTGCGCTTGGTCCCGATCTCGGACCGGACCTGGGTGACCTTCAGGCGTGCCATCAGGACGCCACCCCCGCCCGTGCGGCCAGCATCGCGGCCGGCGCGACATCCTCGACCGGCAGGCCACGACGGGCGGCGACCTGCTCCGGGGACTCGAGCCCCTTCAGGGCCGCCACGGTGGCGTGCACGATGTTGATCGGGTTCGACGAGCCGAGGCTCTTGGAGAGCACGTCGTGGATGCCCGCGCACTCCAGTACGGCACGCACCGGACCACCGGCGATGACACCCGTACCGGCCGAGGCCGGCTTGAGCAGCACCACGCCCGCGGCGTCCTCGCCCTGCACCGGGTGCGGGATCGACTGGCCGATCCGCGGCACCTTGAAGAAGTGCTTCTTGGCCTCCTCGACGCCCTTGGCGATCGCCGCGGGCACCTCCTTGGCCTTTCCGTAGCCCACGCCGACGGTGCCGTCGCCGTCGCCCACGATCACCAGGGCGGTGAAGCTGAAGCGACGACCACCCTTCACGACCTTGGCGACGCGGTTGATCGCGACGACCCGCTCGAGGTGCGGGGTCTTCTCGACGGGCGCGTTTCCGCGGCCGCCCTCACGGCGGTTGTCGCGGCGACCACCCTCGTTGCCACCGGACCCGCCGCCACGGCGCTGTTGACCTGGCATCAGCAGCCTTCCTTCTCTCTCGTGACGGGGTTGTTAGAACTCGAGTCCGGCTTCGCGAGCGGCGTCGGCCAGCGCGGCGACCCGCCCCGCGTACCGGTTGCCACCACGGTCGAAGACGACCTTCGAGATGCCGGCGGCCTTGGCCCGCTCGGCGAGCAGGGCGCCGACCTTGCCGGCCAGGGCGCTCTTGTCGCCCTCGGCACCACGCAGCGAGGCGTCCAGGGTCGAGGCCGACGCCAGGGTGTGACCCTTGGTGTCGTCGACGATCTGGGCCACGATGTGACGCAGCGACCGGGTGACGACCAGGCGGGGACGCTCGGCGGTGCCGTTGACGTTCTTGCGCACCCGGAAGTGCCGACGCGCACGCCCGACGGCACGCTTGGCGGCGACGCCGCGGCGGCGCTTGAGCAGCGTGGCGCTCACTTCTTACCTGCCTTTCCAGCCTTACGGCGGATGACCTCGCCCTGGTACTTCACGCCCTTGCCCTTGTAGGGCTCCGGCGGGCGGATCTTCCGGATGTTGGCGGCGACCTCACCGACGAGCTGCTTGTCGATGCCGGCCACGTGGAACAGCGTCGGCTTCTCGACGGTGAAGGTGATGCCGTCCGGGGCGGGGACCAGAACCGGGTGCGAGAACCCGAGCGCGAACTCGAGGTCCTTGCCCTTGGCGGTCACCCGGTAACCGGTGCCGGCGATCTCCAGGCTCTTGCGGTAGCCCTCGGTGACCCCGACGATCATGTTCGCCACCAGGGTACGGCTCAGGCCGTGGAGCTCCTTGGCCTTCCGCTCGTCGTTCGGGCGGTTGACCTGCAGCTCGCCGTTCTCCGCCTTCTCCACCGTGATCGGCTCGGAGACGGTGTGCGACAGCTCGCCCTTGGGGCCCTTGACCTTGACGGTCTGGCCGTCGATCGTGACATCGACGCCGGCTGGCACCGGGATCGACTTACGTCCAATACGCGACATTTCTACCTGTCTCCCGTTACCAGACGAAGGCGAGGACTTCCCCGCCAACGCTCCGCTTGCGGGCCTGCCGGTCGGTGAGCAGCCCCTGGGACGTCGAAATGATCGCCACGCCGAGGCCGCCGAGCACCCGCGGGAGCCCATCCGACTTGGCGTACACCCGGAGACCGGGCTTGGACACGCGCTTGATGCCGGCCAGGCTCCGCTCCCGGTTCTGGCCGTACTTCAGCTCGACGACCAGTCGCTTGCCGACGGCGCCCTCCTCGGGCTCCTCGACCGACCAGGTGGCGATGTAACCCTCGGCCTTCAGGACCTCGGCGATGTTCGCCTTGATCTTGGAGTAGGGCATCGTCACCCGGTCGTGGTACGCCTGGTTGGCGTTACGCAGACGCGTGAGCATGTCTGCGATCGGGTCGGTCATCGTCATGGATTTCGTCTACCTTTCTCGCCGGGGTTCCCGCGGGTACACCCAGGGCCTACGGCGAAGAGACAGTGCAGCTGACGCGCGGAGCGCGCCGGGCTATTACCAGGAAGCCTTGGACACGCCGGGCAGCTCACCGCGGTGGGCCATCTCCCGGATGCACACCCGGCAGAGACCGAACTTGCGGTAGACCGCCTTCGGACGCCCGCACCGCTGGCAGCGGGTGTACGCGCGAACCGAGAACTTCGGCTTCGCGGCCGCCTTGAGAATCAGCGCCTTCTTGGCCATCTCAGTTCTCCTTGAACGGGAAGCCCAGGAGCTTGAGCAGCGCCCGGCCCTCGTCGTCGGTCGTGGCGGTCGTGACCACCGTGATGTCCATGCCCCGCTGGCGATCGATCTTGTCCTGGTCGATCTCGTGGAACACCGACTGCTCGGTCAGACCGAACGTGTAGTTGCCGTGCCCGTCGAGCTTGCGCCCGTCCAGACCGCGGAAGTCCCGGATACGCGGCAGCGCGATGGAGAGCAGCCGGTCCAGGAACTCCCACATCCGGTCGCCGCGCAGGGTGACCTTCGCGCCGATCGGCATGCCCTCGCGGAGCTTGAACTGCGCGATGGACTTGGTGGCCCGCCGCACCTGCGGCTTCTGGCCGGTGATCGTGGCCAGGTCGCGGACCGCGCCGTCGATCAGCTTGGCGTCGCGGGCGGCCTCGCCCACACCCATGTTGACGACGATCTTGACCAACCGCGGAACCTGCATGGGGTTCGCGAAGTTGTGCTGCTCCTGCAGCTTGGCCACGATCTCGTTGCGGTACCGCTCCTTGAGGCGCGGCAGGGTCTTGGTTTCGGTAGCCGTGGTCATCACAGGTCCTTACCGGTGCTACGCGCGATGCGGACCTTCTGGCCGTTGTCGTCGATCCGGTACCCGATACGGGTCGGCTTCCCCTCGGAGTCCAGGACCTGCACGTTGGAAACGTGGATCGGGGCCTCCTGGGTGACGATGCCACCGGTCTTGGCGCCACGCTGGGTGGTGCGGATGCGGGTGTGCTTCTTGACCCGGTTCACGCCCTCGACCAGGACCTTGTCCTGCCGCGGGTAGGCCGCGATGACCTTGCCCTTGGCACCCTTGTCCTTGCCGGCGATGACGACGACCGTGTCGCCCTTCTTGACCTTCACGGTCACAACACCTCCGGCGCGAGGGAAATGATCTTCATGAACCGCTTGTCCCGCAGCTCCCGACCGACCGGGCCGAAGATACGGGTACCGCGCGGGTCCCCACCGTCCTTGATGATGACGGCGGCGTTCTCGTCGAAGCGGATGTACGAGCCGTCCGGCCGCCGCCGCTCCTTGGCGGTGCGAACGACGACGGCCTTGACGACGTCGCCCTTCTTCACACCGGCACCCGGGATCGCGTCCTTGACGGTGGCCACGATGACGTCGCCGATGCTCGCGTAGCGCCGACCGGAGCCACCGAGAACCCGGATGCACAGGATCTCCCGGGCACCCGTGTTGTCGGCGACGCGCAGTCGCGACTCCTGCTGAATCACGTCTATCTCCTATGTCTGCCGGTTCTCCGGCCGCGGCGAGGCGGCCGGAGCCTGGCGGAACCTGCGCCCGACTGACGCCGGGCGAGCTCGAGCCTTCGCTACTTGGCCTTTTCCAGGATTTCCACGATCCGCCACCGCTTGGTGGCCGACAGCGGCCGGGTCTCCATGATCAGAACGCGGTCGCCGATACCGGCGGCGTTCTGCTCGTCGTGCACCTTCAGCTTGCTGGTCCGGCGCATGATCTTGCCGTACAGCGCGTGCTTGACCCGGTCCTCGACCTCGACGACGACGGTCTTGTCCATCTTGTCGCTGACCACGAGGCCCTCACGGACCTTACGGCGCGCCCGCACGGTGGCGGTGGTGTTCTCGGTCTCGCTCATGATGCAGTCACCTCAGTCGGCGCGGCCGAGAGCCCCAGCTCGCGCTCACGCATGATCGTGTAGATCCGGGCGATCTCCCGACGGATGACCTGGAGCCGCCGGTTGTTGTCGAGCTGACCGGTGGCGGCCTGAACGCGGAGGTTGAACAGCTCCGCCTTGGCCTCCCGCAGCTTCGTGACCAGCTCCTCGTCGGAGAGCTCACGCAGCTCGGCGGCCTTAACGCCCGCTGCCATCAGGATTCACCCACTTCGCGCGTCACAATGCGGCACTTCATCGGGAGCTTGTGGATCGCGCGACGCATCGCCTCTCGCGCGATCTGCTCGTTGGGGAAGGACATCTCGAAGAGAACCCGCCCCGGCTTCACGTTGGCCACCCACCACTCGGGCGAACCCTTGCCGGAACCCATCCGGGTTTCCGCCGGCTTCTTGGTCAGCGCCTGGTCCGGGAAGATCGTGATCCAGACCTTGCCGCCACGCTTGATGTGACGGGTCATCGCGATACGAGCCGACTCGATCTGCCGGTTCGTGACGTACGCCGGCTCGAGAGCCTGGATCCCGAACTCGCCGAACACCACCCGGTTACCACCCTTGGACGCGCCGCTGCGGTCCGGGTGGTGCGGCTTGCGGAAGCCCTTCGGGGGCTTGCGCGGCATCAGCATCTGTCAGCCCTCCTGCTGCGTTTCTGCCGGCGAAGCGGCGGCCGCGGCGACAGCACCAGCGTCCACCGGCTCGCCACTCGGCGTCTCGGCCTGCTGCGCGACGGTGGTCGCGGCGGCCCGGCCGGCCTCGGTGCCACCGGAGGTCGTACCGGCGGAACCGGAGCGACCACGGCGCGGACGGTCGGGACGGTCGCCACGCTCACGGCGCGGGCGGGACGGAGCGGTCTCGGTCGGGGCCTCCCGGCCCGGAACCGCGTCGCCCTTGTAGATCCAGACCTTCACGCCGATCCGGCCAAAGGTGGTACGGGCCTCGAAGAAGCCGTACTCGATGTTGGCCCGCAGCGTGTGCAGCGGAACCCGACCCTCACGGTAGAACTCGGTCCGGCTCATCTCGGCACCGCCGAGCCGGCCCGAGACCTGGACCCGGATGCCCTTGCAGACCGGGTTCTTCATCGCGGACTGCATGGCCTTACGCATCGCCCGACGGAAGCTGACCCGGCTGGAGAGCTGCTCGGCCACGCCCTGCGCGACGAGCTGCGCGTCCGACTCGGGGCTCTTCACCTCGATGATGTTGAGCTGCACCTGCTTGCCGGTGAGCTTCTCCAGCTCGCCACGGATCCGGTCCGCCTCGGCACCCTTACGACCGATGACGATGCCCGGACGGGCGGTGTGGATGTCGACCCGGACCCGGTCACGGGTCCGCTCGATGTCGACCTTGGAGATGCCGGCCCGCTCCAGCCCCTTGGACATCATGCGGCGGATCTTGACGTCCTCGCCGATGTAGTCCTTGTAGAGCTTGTCCGCGAACCAGCGGGACTTCCAGTCGGTCGAGATGCCGAGCCGGAACCCGTGCGGGTGAACCTTCTGACCCATTACTCGGCGCCCTCCGTCTTGCTCTGCGTCTCAGTCGGCTCGGCCTGCTTCGCCGGGGCCGACTTCTTCGCCGCCGCGGACTTCTTCGGCGCGGCCGGCGCGACCGCCTCGACCGCCACAGTGATGTGGCACGTGCGCTTGCGGATCCGGTACGCCCGGCCCTGCGCCCGCGGCCGGAACCGCTTCATGGTCGGGCCCTCGTCGACGAACGCCTCGCTGACGAGCAGCGCGTCGGGGTCCAGCCGCTCGTTGTTCTCCGCGTTGGCGATCGCGCTGGCGAGCACCTTGTACACCTGCTCGCTCGCAGCCTGCGGCGCGAACTGCAGCACCGTGAGCGCCTCCTTCGCGGGCAGGCCGCGGACGAGGTTGACCACCCGGCGCGCCTTCATCGGCGAGATGCGCACGTGTCGCGCAATCGCCCGCGCGCCCGGAAGCACCGGAGCGTCGCCCTTTCCTGGCATCGCTGTAACCCCTTGTTCCTCTATCCGTGGCTCGCCTAGCGGCGGCGGCTCTTGCGGTCGTCCTTCTCGTGACCCTTGAACGTGCGGGTCAGCGCGAACTCGCCGAGCTTGTGCCCGACCATCGCCTCGGTGACGAACACCGGGACGTGCTTGCGTCCGTCGTGCACGGCGATCGTGTGCCCGAGCATCTCCGGGATGATCGTCGAGCGCCGCGACCAGGTCTTGATGACGTTCTTGGAGCCCTTCTCGTTCTGCACTTCCACCTTCTTGAGCAGGTGGTCGTCGATGAACGGGCCCTTCTTCAGGCTGCGAGGCATCTTCTATCTCCCTCAGCCGCGCTTACGCGTGGCGTAGCGGCGGCGGACGATCAGCCGGTCGCTCGGCTGGCCCTTACGGCGGGTACGGCCCTCGGGCTTACCCTGCGGGTTGACCGGGTGGCGACCACCGGAGGTCTTACCCTCACCACCACCGTGCGGGTGGTCCACCGGGTTCATCGCCACACCACGGACGGTGGGACGCTTGCCCTTCCACCGCATCCGGCCGGCCTTGCCCCAGTTGATGTTCGACTGGTCGGCGTTGCCGATCTCGCCGACGCTCGCGCGGCAGCGGACGTCGACCCGCCGGATCTCGCCGGACGGCATCCGGAGGGTGGCGTACGCGCCCTCCCGGCCGAGCAGCTGGATGCCGACGCCGGCCGAACGGGCCAGCTTGGCACCGCCACCCGGACGCAGCTCCACGCTGTGGATGGTGGTACCCACCGGGATGTTCCGCAGCGGCAGGTTGTTGCCCGGCTTGATGTCCGCGCCCGGGCCCGACTCGACGGCGTCGCCCTGCTTCAGGTCCTTCGGCGCGAGGATGTAGCGCTTCTCGCCGTCGGCGTAGTGCAGCAGCGCGATGCGCGCGGTGCGGTTCGGGTCGTACTCGATGTGGGCGACCTTCGCCGGCACGCCGTCCTTGTCGACCCGCTTGAAGTCGATCAGACGGTACTGGCGCTTGTGGCCGCCGCCCTGGTGCCGGGCGGTGATCCGGCCGTGGGCGTTGCGACCGCCCTTCTTCGGCAGCGGAGCCAGCAGCGACTTCTCCGGGGTCGACCGGGTGATCTCGGCGAAGTCGGCGACGCTGGAACCACGCCGGCCCGGCGTCGTCGGCTTGTACTTACGGATAGCCATTGTCTACACCCCTCAGCTGACCGGGCCGCCGAAGGCCTCGATACGGTCACCGTCAGCCAGCTTCACCATCGCGCGCTTGGTGGCCTTGCGCTGGCCGAACCCAGTCTTGGTCCGCTTGCGCTTGCCCTCGCGGTTGAGCGTGTTGACCGTCAGGACGCGGACGTTGAAGATCTGCTGGATAGCGATCTTGATCTCGGTCTTGTTCGCGTCCGGGTGCACCAGGAAGGTGTACCAGTTGCGGTTCAGCTCGCTGTAGCTCTTCTCCGAGACGACCGGCGCCACGATGATGTCGCGCGGGTCGGCGATCGTGCTCACTTGCCACCCTCCTCGGTGGTCTCGGCGGGCACGCCGAGGAACTCGTCCAGGGCGTCCTTGGTGAAGACCACGTCGTCGGCCACCAGCACGTCGTACGTGTTGAGCTGGCCAGCCTCGATCAGGTGCACCCGCGGCTCGTTGCGCAGCGACACCCAGTTCAGCTCGTCGGTGCTGGTCAGCACGACCAGGACCCGACGGGCCTCGGTCAGCTTCGCCAGCGTGGCCAGGGCCGCCTTGGTGGACGGCTTCTCGCCGGAGACGAAGGCCTCGACGACGTGCACCTGGCCGGCGCGGGCCCGGTCGGAGAGGGCACCCCGCAGCGCGGCGGCCTTCATCTTCTTGGGGGTCCGCTGGCTGTAGTCGCGCGGGACGGGGCCGTGCACGACGCCACCACCGGCGAACTGCGGCGCCCGGGTCGAACCCTGGCGGGCCCGGCCGGTGCCCTTCTGCTTGTACGGCTTCTTGCCTCCACCGGAGACCTCGCCGCGAGTCTTGACCTTGTGGGTGCCCTGGCGGGCGGCCGCAAGCTGGGCCACCACGACCTGGTGCATCAGCGCCACGTTGGCCTGCACGTCGAAGATGTCGGCCGGCAGCTCGACGGAGCCCTTCTTGGTGCCGTCGACGGTGAGCACGTCAACCGTGGTCACTTCGCCACACCGCCCTTCTTCACCTTGGCCTTGGCCGCGGTACGAACCAGGACCAGCGCGCCCTTGGGGCCGGGAATGGCGCCACGGACGAGCAGGAGGTTGTTCTCGGTGTCGACCGCCTGGACGGTCAGGTTCTGGACGGTGTAGCGCACGCCACCCATCCGGCCGGCCATCCGGGTGCCCTTGAAGACGCGACCCGGGGTGGCGCAGGCGCCGATCGAGCCGGGCGAGCGGTGCTTGCGCTCGACACCGTGGCTGGCCCGCAGACCGTGGAAGCCGTGCCGCTTCATCGGACCGGCGTAGCCCTTGCCCTTGGTCTTGCCGGTCACGTCGATCGAGACGCCGGGGGCGAACTCGGAGACGGTGACCTCCTGGCCGAGGGAGTACTCGCCGGCGTCCGTGGTGCGCAGCTCGACGATGTGCCGGCGCGGTGCCACATCGGCCTTCGCGTAGTGTCCGCTGACCGGCTTCTTGACCTTGCGCGGGTCGATCGCGCCGTAGGCCAGCTGGATCGCGGAGTAACCGTCCTTCTCGGCGCTACGAACCTGGCTGACGACGCACGGGCCGGCCTGCACCACGGTCACCGGAACAACCTTGTTGTTGTCCCAGACCTGGGTCATGCCGAGCTTTGCGCCCAGGATCCCCTTTACTTGCCTGTCCATTTGTCCGGTCCCTACAGCTTGATCTCGATGTCGACGCCAGCCGGCAGGTCGAGGCGCATGAGCGAGTCGACCGTCTTGGGGGTCGGGTCGATGATGTCGATCAGCCGCTTGTGCGTGCGCATCTCGAAGTGCTCGCGCGAGTCCTTGTACTTGTGCGGCGAGCGGATAACGCAGAAACGGTTGATCTCCGTGGGCAGCGGCACCGGGCCCGCGACCTGCGCCCCGGTGCGCGTCACCGTCTCGACGATCTTCCGAGCCGAGGAGTCGACGACCTCGTGGTCATAGGCCTTGAGCCGGATGCGGATCTTCTGTCCCGCCATGGTGGCTTCTGTTCCTTCTCTCGATGCCGCTGTGTTGCGGGCGCCTGCACCGGCTGGCACAGGCCCACTTCCGCCGACCCCCGCGGTCGGGCGTGTCGCGCCCTCGGGCCAGGCTCCGCCCCGGGATGCCGGAGCGATACTGACCGCACGGTGGGTCAAGGCGCCGATCGCACTACCGCGACCTGAACGCCGTGCGAGGGTGGTTGGCGGCCTGCCGCCAACCACCCTACGCCCGACTGTTCTCTCACCCGGAGGTTCGGCGAAATCCGAACGCAGGCGACGAACTGTCGTTACGCAACCTGACTAGTATGCCGCACGACCGGCGGCGGGTCTAATCGGGGTTACCCAGCTCACTTGATGATCTTGGTGACGCGACCAGCGCCGACCGTACGGCCACCCTCCCGGATCGCGAACTTGAGGTTGTCCTCCATCGCGATGGGCTGGATCAGCTTCACGGTCATCGTGGTGTTGTCGCCCGGCATGACCATCTCGGTGCCCTCGGGCAGCGTGACGACACCGGTGACGTCCGTGGTCCGGAAGTAGAACTGCGGACGGTAGTTCTGGAAGAACGGGGTGTGCCGGCCGCCCTCCTCCTTGGAGAGGATGTAGACGGTCGCCTCGAACTCCGTGTGCGGGGTCGAGGTGCCCGGCTTGACGACCACCATGCCGCGCTCGACGTCCTCGCGCTTGATACCCCGCAGCAGCAGACCGACGTTCTCGCCCGCGCGGGCCTCGTCGAGCAGCTTGCGGAACATCTCGATGCCGGTGCAGACCGTCTTCATCGACTTCTCCTTGATGCCGACGATCTCCACCTCCTCGTTCGGCTTGAGAACGCCACGCTCGGCGCGACCGGTGACGACGGTGCCACGACCGGTGATCGTGAAGACGTCCTCGATCGGCATGAGGAACGGCTTCTCGGTCTCGCGCTCCGGCTGCGGGATCGCGGTGTCGACAGCGCTCATCAGGTCGAGCAGACGCTGGGTCCACTCGGGGTCACCCTCGAGGGCCTTCAGCGCCGAGACCCGGACCACCGGCAGGTCGTCGCCCGGGTACTCCTGGTTCGAGAGCAGCTCACGGACCTCGAGCTCGACGAGCTCCAGGAGCTCCTCGTCGTCGACCATGTCGCTCTTGTTGAGCGCCACGACGATGTACGGCACGCCGACCTGGCGGGCCAGCAGCACGTGCTCGCGGGTCTGCGGCATCGGACCGTCGGTCGCCGCCACCACCAGGATCGCGCCGTCCATCTGCGCGGCACCGGTGATCATGTTCTTGATGTAGTCGGCGTGCCCGGGGCAGTCGACGTGCGCGTAGTGCCGGTTCTCGGTCTGGTACTCGACGTGCGCGATGGAGATGGTGATACCGCGGGCCTTCTCCTCCGGCGCCTTGTCGATCTCGTCGAACGGCGTGTAGGGGTTCAGGTCGGGGTACTGGTCGTGCAGGACCTTGGTGATGGCCGCCGTCAGCGTCGTCTTACCGTGGTCGATGTGACCAATGGTGCCGATGTTGACGTGCGGCTTAGTCCGCTCGAACTTCGCCTTCGCCACTGGTGTCCTCCTGTGGACTTCTTGGTTCGTACGCCCGGCGCGCCATTCGGCGCTTAGGACTCTGTCGACAGCCTTTCCGACCAGACGGTCGGAGAGCTTGTGGGACTTGCGGCGATGAAGCCTACAGGCCC
This sequence comes from Micromonospora sagamiensis, assembly GCF_014680085.1. Classification (NCBI taxonomy): domain Bacteria; kingdom Bacillati; phylum Actinomycetota; class Actinomycetes; order Micromonosporales; family Micromonosporaceae; genus Micromonospora; species Micromonospora sagamiensis. Next base: position 2,112,417 of record NZ_AP023438.1, read on the forward strand.
GGTCTCATGCAGCCCCGCGGAGGCCGCAGGCGAGAAACTACTCGCCCGTGGCCTTCGCGATGATCTCCTTCGCCACGTTGGTCGGAACCTCGGCGTAGGAGTCGAACTGCATGCTGTAGCTAGCCCGGCCCTGGGTCTTCGACCGCAGGTCGCCGACGTAGCCGAACATCTCCGACAGCGGCACCAGGGCGCGGACGACGCGGGCACCGCCGCGCTCCTCCATCGCCTGGATGATGCCACGACGGGAGTTGAGGTCGCCGATGACGTCACCCATGTTCTCCTCAGGAGTGGTGACCTCAACGGCCATCATCGGCTCGAGGAGAGCGGGGTCGGCCTTGCGGGCCGCCTCCTTCATCGCCATCGAGCCGGCGATCTTGAATGCCATTTCCGACGAGTCGACCTCGTGGTACTGGCCGTCCACCAGGGTGAGCTTGACGCCCACCAGCGGGAAGCCGGCGAGGATGCCGTACTGCATGGCGTCCTGCGCACCCGCGTCCACCGAGGGGATGAACTCCCGGGGGATGCGGCCACCGGTCACCGCGTTGGCGAACTCGTAGGTCGGCGCGTCGTTGCCCAGCGGCAGCGGCTCCACGCTGATGATCACGCGGGCGTACTGGCCGGAACCACCGGTCTGCTTCTTGTGGGTGTACTCGATCTTCTCCACCTTGCGGCGGATGGTCTCACGGTACGCCACCTGCGGCTTGCCGATGTTGGCCTCGACGTTGAACTCGCGGCGCATCCGGTCGACCAGGATGTCCAGGTGCAGCTCGCCCATGCCGGAGATGACCGTCTGACCGGTCTGGTCGTCCAGCTTCACGCGGAAGGTCGGGTCCTCCTCGGCGAGCCGCTGGATGGCGGTGCTGAGCTTCTCCTGGTCGGCCTTGGTCTTCGGCTCGATGGCGACCTCGATGACCGGCTCCGGGAAGGTCATCGACTCCAGGATGACCGGGTTCGCCGGGTCGCACAGCGTGTCACCGGTGGTGGTCTGCTTCAGACCCTGCACCGCGATGATGTCGCCAGCCTGGGCCGAGCTGCGCTCTTCCCGCTTGTTGGCGTGCATCTGGTAGATCTTGCCGATCCGCTCCTTGCGGTCCTTGGTGGAGTTGACCACCTGGGAGCCGGACTCGAGCGTGCCGGAGTAGATCCGCACGTAGGTGAGCTTGCCGAGGTGCTTGTCCGTCTGGATCTTGAAGGCCAGCGCGGAGAACGGCTCCGACTTCGACGGCTTCCGCTGCAACGGGGTCTCGCCGTCGGTCGCGGTGCCCTCGATGGCCGGGATGTCCAGCGGCGACGGCAGGTAGGCGACCACCGCGTCGAGCATCGGCTGGATGCCCTTGTTCTTGAAGGCGGTACCGGTGAGGACCGGGTTGGCCTTACCGGCGATGGTGGCCCGGCGGATGGCGGCCTTGACCTCCTCGACGGAGATCTCCTCGCCCTCCAGGTACTTCTCCATCACCGCGTCGTCGACGTCGGCCAGGGTCTCCATCAGCTTCTCGCGCCACTCGGCCGCGGAGTCGACCAGGTCGGCCGGGATCTCCTCGATCGCGTAGTCCTCGCCCTTCTGGGTCTCCCCGCGCCAGGTGAGGGCACGCATCTCGACCAGGTCGACCACGCCGATGAAGTCACTCTCGGCGCCGATCGGGATCTGGAGCACCAGCGGAGTGGCGTTGAGCCGGTCGATCATCATCTGCACGCAGCGGAAGAAGTCGGCACCAGTCCGGTCGAGCTTGTTGACGAAGCACATCCGGGGGACGTTGTACTTGTCGGCCTGGCGCCAGACGTTCTCCGTCTGGGGCTCCACGCCGGCGACACCGTCGTAGACAGCCACCGCACCGTCCAGCACACGCAACGACCGCTCGACCTCGACCGTGAAGTCGACGTGGCCGGGCGTGTCGATGATCTGGATCGTGTGGCCCTTCCACTCACACTTGGTGGCGGCGGAGGTGATGGTGATCCCCCGCTCCTGCTCCTGCTCCATCCAGTCCATGACGGCAGCGCCCTCGTGGACCTCACCGATCTTGTACGTGATGCCGGTGTAGAACAGGATCCGCTCGGTGGTCGTGGTCTTACCGGCATCGATGTGCGCCATGATGCCGATGTTGCGTACGTTGGCGAGCGCGTCTGCGGCGGCCACTTCAATCCCTACTTATCGTCGTCTCGACTCAACTGGTGGCGGTTCCGGTGCCCCGGAGGGCACCGGAACCCGATGTGTTACCAGCGGTAGTGCGCGAAGGCCTTGTTCGACTCGGCCATCTTGTGCGTGTCCTCACGCCGCTTGACGGCGGCGCCGAGGCCGTTGCTGGCGTCCAGCAGCTCGTTCATCAGCCGCTCGACCATGGTCTTCTCACGCCGCGCGCGGGAGTAGGTCACCAGCCAGCGCAGCCCGAGCGTGGTCGCCCGCGCCGGCCGCACCTCCACCGGGACCTGGTAGGTGGCGCCACCGACCCGGCGGCTGCGCACCTCGAGGGTCGGCTTGACGTTGTCCATCGCCCGCTTGAGGGTGACGACGGGGTCGGTGCCGGACTTCTCGCGGCAGCCCTCCAGGGCCGCGTACACGATGCGCTCGGCGAGCTGGCGCTTGCCGCGCAGCAGGATCTTGTTCACGAGCTGGGTGACCAGCGGCGAGTTGTACACCGGGTCAGCGACCAGCGGCCGCCGCGGAGCGGGTCCCTTACGCGGCATCTCAGCTCTTCTCCTTCTTCGCGCCGTAGCGGCTGCGCGCCTGCTTGCGGTTCCGGACACCCTGGGTGTCCAGCGAACCGCGAACGATCTTGTACCGCACGCCGGGGAGGTCCTTCACCCGGCCACCACGGACGAGCACGATCGAGTGCTCCTGCAGGTTGTGACCCACGCCCGGGATGTAGGCGGTCACCTCGATCTGGCTGCTGAGCTTGACACGAGCGACCTTGCGCAGCGCCGAGTTCGGCTTCTTGGGGGTGGTGGTGTACACGCGGGTGCACACGCCACGACGCTGGGGGGAACCCTTCAGCGCCGGGGTCTTGGTCTTACTCGTCTTGGCCTGGCGGCCCTTGCGGACCAGCTGCTGGATCGTGGGCACCGGGTTTCTCCGCTCCCTTCGGCCGCTTCACGCGGCCGCGCCGTCTGCTCGTAGCCGTCCTGATGAACGACTCTCCTACATTCCGACCAGGGCCACCTCACGGAGGTCCCGGCACCCGCGGTCGGGCGTGTCGCCCAGCTCACGGTTTCCGGTGCCGACGCGTACGCCGCACCGGGTCTGTCCCTGGCACACGGTCGCCCGTTCGCCAGGTGTTGTGGCTGTGTGGTGATGCTGCTCGGCGACTGAGTCGCCGGATCCAGCGCACACACGAGTCGCCCGGGCTGGCCGGGCACAAGGGGGAAGACTACCCACCACAAGCGTGCAGGTCAAAACGGGGTGGTCCGGTAGGAATGCGTAACCCGCTCTCCCGGCTTCCGATCGACCCGCCCGTCCGCGTCGGGCATCTACGAGTTACAAGTGTAACGGCTACCCCGTGTCCCGGCCCGGCGACCCCGGGCCAGCCTCAGGCGAACTGGAGGAGTACCGCCGCACCCAGCCCGAGCAGGCAGAGCGCCAACCCGGCCGCACCGCAGCTGATCCCCGCGACGGCCAGTCCCCGACCGGTGAACCGAACCGCCGGCGGCACCGCCGGCCGGCGGATCTGCCGAGTGCCGAGCAGGCCGGCCACCACCGCACCGGCCCCGGTGAGGACGCCCAGCAGGGTGAACGCTCCGGCCGCCCAGGCCCCCCAGCCCGCAGCGGCGCCGGCCAGGCCGAAGCAGCCGACCACCAGGGAGACCAGGACCGAGATGATGCCGGCCACCAGCGAGCCCACCGCGAGGCCGGAGGTGATCGGCGGCACCTCCAGGTGCGCCACGCCGAACGGCGTACCGGGGACGGGGTCGATCCGCTTCGGCGGCAGCACCGCCTCCCGGGGCGGAGGCGGCACGGGCCGGCCGTCGGGCCGCAGCGGAAAGCCACCGTGACCCGGCGGCAGGACCGGCCCGCCGCCCCCCGGGCCCGGTGCCGCGACCACCGATCCCGGCGCGGGCGGCTGCGGCGGCCGACCCGCGGTCGCCGGCTGCGCGGTGGGCGACTCCGACAGGCCGGCGGGCACCCCCGGCTGCGCGGTGGGCGACTCCGAGGGACCCACCGGCACCCCCGGCTGCCCGGTGGGTGCATCCGACGGACCGGCGCTTGTCGTCGGCTGGCCGGTCGGGGTCGACGAGCCCGTCGGCTGGGCATCGGTCGCCGCAGCGGCGCCGGCCGGCGATTCCGGCTCCGGGGCCGGTGACGGGAACGGGGGCGGGGCCGGGAACGGTGCCGGTGCCGCCAAGGGCGGTGCCGGGCTGGTGAACTGGCCAGGCTCCGGGGGCACCGCCGGCTGCGCCGGGGCGTCCGCCGACGGCCGCACCGGTTCGGTCACTGGGTCCTCCTGTCGACGGGCACCGGCCACCGCCGCGCGGCGGGTACCGGGGTCAGGCTACCGCCGGGGCACCGCCCGGCACGCCCGGGTCAGTTGACGTTCGGAGCGAAGTCCTGGGTGTAGGGCGCCTCCGCGAGCCGGACCACGCCGTACACCACGGCGAGCACCACGGTGACCGTGGCCAGACCCAGACCGATCCAGGCCAGCCGCTCCCCCTGGCGCAGCCAGGCCGCACCGGTCAGGAAACCCCCCGAGGCGTACGCCTCCCGGCGCGCCTGCCGGGAGAGCTGGAGCGCCACGGTCGCCGGTACGACACCGCCGACGAAGAGACCGGTCAGTGCGGCGACCAGCCCGAGGGCGAACACCGCCCGGGCCTTCGTCGAGCGGGCCGGGTCAGGGTCGAGCGGATGGCGCAGGCCCTGACGCACGGCGGGTGGCTGCCCGGGCGCCGTCGTCATGCCCTCCATCATGCCCCGGCCCGGCCGTCGGGGTGTCGGCGGAGGGCCGAGCCCGACACGCGACGAGGCCCCCGGCGCGCTGCCGGGGGCCTCGTCAGGGCACTACTTAGCGGTACGACCCGAAGTCGAAGTCGTCCAGCGGCACCGCCTGGCCGCTGGCCGGCCCGAAGCCGTAGTCGGTCTCCGGGTAGCCGGTCATCGAGTAGACCTTGGCCTTCGCCTCCTCGGTCGGCTCGACCCGGACGTTGCGGTACTTGCTGATGCCCGTACCGGCCGGGATGAGCTTACCGATGATCACGTTCTCCTTCAGGCCGATCAGCGAGTCGCTGCGGGCGTGGATCGCCGCGTCCGTCAGCACCCGGGTGGTCTCCTGGAAGGAGGCCGCCGACAGCCACGAGTCGGTGGCCAGCGACGCCTTGGTGATACCCATCAGCACCGGACGGCCGGCGGCGGGCTCGCCGCCCTCGGAGACGAGTCGGCGGTTCTCCGACTCGAACAGCGCCCGGTCGACCAGCACACCCGGCAGGAACTCCGTCGAGCCGGAGTCGATGACCGTCACCCGCTTGAGCATCTGGCGGATGATGATCTCGATGTGCTTGTCGTGGATGAGCACACCCTGCGAGCGGTAGACCTCCTGGACCTCCTGGGTCAGGTGGACCTGGACCGCGCGCGGGCCGAGGATGCGCAGCAGCTCGTGCGGGTCGATGGTGCCCTCGGTGAGCTTCTCGCCGACCTCGACGTGCGCCCCGTCGTGGACGCCCGGACGCAGCCGGACCCGCTTCGAGATCTTGTCGTAGACGATCTCGTCGCTGCCGTCGTCCGGCACCACGATGATCTTCCGCGAGCGCTCGCCGTCCTCGATCCGGATCCGGCCGGGGGTGTCGGCGATCGGCGCCTTGCCCTTCGGGACCCGGGCCTCGAAGATCTCCGTGACACGCGGCAGACCCTGGGTGATGTCCTCACCCGCGACACCACCGGTGTGGAAGGTACGCATCGTGAGCTGCGTACCCGGCTCACCGATGGACTGGGCGGCGATGATGCCGACGGCCTCGCCGATGTCCACGGTCTTGCCGGTCGGCAGCGAGCGGCCGTAGCAGGCACCGCAGACGCCCAGCTTCGACTCACAGGTCAGCACGCTGCGCACCCGGACCTGCTCCACCCCGGCCGCGACGATCTTGTCGACCAGGATCGAGTTCAGGTCCGCGCCCCGCTCGACGACGATGGTGCCGTCCGGCCCCTTGATGTCGTCGGCCAGGGTCCGGGCGTGCACGCCGGTCTCGGCGTGCTCGTGCACCACCAGCTTGCCGTCGATCCGCTCGCCGATCTGCATCGGGATCGCCCGGTCGGTGCCGCAGTCCTCCTCGCGGATGATGACGTCCTGCGACACGTCCACCAGACGACGGGTCAGGTAACCCGAGTCGGCGGTCCGCAGCGCGGTGTCCGCGAGGCCCTTCCGGGCGCCGTGCGTGGAGATGAAGTACTCCAGTACGGACAGACCCTCCCGGTAGCTCGACTTGATCGGCCGGGGGATGATCTCGCCCTTCGGGTTGGCCACCAGGCCACGGATCGCGGCGATCTGCCGGAGCTGGAGCAGGTTACCGCGGGCGCCCGAGTGGATCATCTTCCACAGCGGGTTCTCCCGGGGCAGCGAGTTCTCCAGGTTCTTGGCGACCTCGTTGGTGGCCTTGGTCCAGATCTCGATGAGCTCGCCGCGGCGCTCCTCACCGGTCATGAGACCACGCTGGTACTGCTTGTCGATCCGGTCGGCTTCCTTCTCGTACCGGGCCAGGATCTCCCGCTTGCTCGGCGGGGTGACGACGTCCTCCATGCCGATGGTCACACCGGACCAGGTGGCCCAGTGGAAACCGGCCTCCTTGAGCCCGTCCAGGGTGGCCGCGAGGGCCACCTTCGGGAACCGCTCGGCGAGGTCGTTGACGATCGCGGAGAGCTGCCCCTTGCGCACCTCGTAGTTCACGAAGCGGTAGCCGACCGGCATGGTCTCGTTGAACAGCACCCGCCCGAGGGTGGTCTCGACGATCAGCGGCTCGCCCTCGACCCAGCCCTCCGGCGCGACCCACGGCTCGGCCCCGGCGCCGTTGTCGACACCGGTGATGCCGCGCAGCCGGATCCGCACCGGCGACTGGAGGTGCAGCTCGCCGTTGTCGAAGGCCATCCGCGCCTCGGCGTCCGAGCTGAACGCCCGGCCCTCGCCCTTGCCACCCGGGGTGAAATGGGTGAGGTGGTACAGACCGATGATCATGTCCTGGGTGGGCATGGTCACCGGCTTGCCGTCGGCCGGCTTGAGGATGTTGTTCGACGAGAGCATCAGGATCCGCGCCTCGGCCTGAGCCTCGGCGGAGAGCGGCACGTGCACCGCCATCTGGTCACCGTCGAAGTCGGCGTTGAAGGCGGTGCAGACCAGCGGGTGGATCTGGATCGCCTTGCCCTCGACCAGCTGCGGCTCGAACGCCTGGATGCCCAGCCGGTGCAGGGTGGGCGCCCGGTTGAGCAGCACCGGGTGCTCGCCGATGACCTCTTCCAGCACGTCCCACACGACCGGGCGCTGCCGCTCGACCATCCGCTTGGCGGACTTGATGTTCTGCGCGTGGTTGAGGTCGACCAGCCGCTTCATCACGAACGGCTTGAACAGCTCCAGCGCCATCTGCTTGGGCAGGCCGCACTGGTGCAGCTTCAGCTTCGGGCCGACGACGATGACGGAACGGCCGGAGTAGTCGACCCGCTTGCCGAGCAGGTTCTGCCGGAACCGGCCCTGCTTGCCCTTGAGCATGTCGGAGAGCGACTTCAGCGGTCGGTTACCCGGGCCGGTGACCGGACGGCCACGACGGCCGTTGTCGAACAGCGCGTCGACGGCCTCCTGGAGCATCCGCTTCTCGTTGTTGACGATGATCTCGGGCGCGCCGAGGTCGATCAGTCGCTTGAGGCGGTTGTTCCGGTTGATCACCCGGCGGTACAGGTCGTTCAGGTCGGAGGTCGCGAAGCGGCCACCGTCGAGCTGCACCATCGGCCGCAGGTCCGGCGGGATCACCGGGACGCAGTCGAGCACCATGCCGAGCGGCGAGTTGCGGGTGTTCAGGAACGCGGCGACCACCTTGAGCCGCTTGAGCGCCCGGATCTTCCGCTGCCCCTTGCCGGAGCGGATGATCTCGCGGAGGTTCTCCGCCTCGGCGTCGAGGTCCATGTTCTGGACCAGCGCCTTGATCGCCTCGGCACCCATGCCGCCGGTGAAGTACTCACCGAACCGGTCCCGCAGCTCGCGGTAGAGCAGCTCGTCGGTGACCAGCTGCTTCGGCTCCAGCTTGCGGAAGGTGTCGAGCACCTCGTCCAGACGGTCGATCTCGCGCTGGGCCCGGTCGCGGATCTGGCGCATCTCGCGCTCTCCGCCCTCCTTGACCTTGCGCCGGACGTCCGCCTTGGCACCCTCGGCCTCCAGCTCGGCCAGGTCGGCCTCGAGCTTGGCGGCGCGCTTCTCGATCTCCGAGTCGCGGCTGTTCTCCGCCTGCCGCTTCTCGGCGAGGATCTCGTTCTCGATGGTGGAGAGGTCACGGTGACGCGACTCGGCGTCCACGCTCGTCACCACGTACGAGGCGAAGTAGATGATCTTCTCGAGGTCCTTGGGGGCGAGGTCCAGCAGGTAGCCCAGCCGGCTCGGCACGCCCTTGAAGTACCAGATGTGGGTCACCGGGGCGGCCAGCTCGATGTGCCCCATGCGCTCACGACGCACCTTGGAGCGGGTCACCTCGACGCCGCAGCGCTCACAGATGATGCCCTTGAACCGGACCCGCTTGTACTTGCCGCAGTAGCACTCCCAGTCCCGCTGCGGACCGAAGATCTTCTCGCAGAAGAGCCCGTCCTTCTCCGGCTTCAGGGTGCGGTAGTTGATCGTCTCAGGCTTCTTGACCTCGCCGTGGGACCACTGACGGATGTCGTCGGCGGTGGCGAGGCCGATGCGCAGCTCGTCGAAGAAGTTGACGTCGAGCACTTGGTTATCCCTCACATCAAGTCAGCTCGGTTGATGGTTCGGCGGGAGCGGGTGCGGCGGCGATGGTGTCGCGCGCCGCCGCACCCGGCCCGATCAGACTTCGTCGACGCTGCTCACACCCTCGTTGGGCCGGCGGGAGAGGTCGATGCCGAGTTCCTCTGCCGCGCGGAACACCTCGTCGTCGGTCTCGCGCATCTCCAGGGCGACACCGTCGCTGGAGAGCACCTCGACGTTGAGGCAGAGCGACTGGAGCTCCTTGAGCAACACCTTGAACGACTCCGGGATGCCCGGTTCGGGGATGTTCTCGCCCTTGACGATCGCCTCGTAGACCTTCACCCGGCCCAGGACGTCGTCGGACTTGATGGTCAGCAGCTCCTGGAGCGCGTACGCCGCGCCGTAGGCCTGCATGGCCCAGCACTCCATCTCGCCGAACCGCTGGCCACCGAACTGCGCCTTACCACCCAGCGGCTGCTGCGTGATCATCGAGTACGGACCGGTCGACCGAGCGTGGATCTTGTCGTCGACCAGGTGGTTCAGCTTCAGGATGTAGATGTAGCCCACCGCGATCGGGTCGGGCAGCGGCTCGCCGGAGCGACCGTCGAACAGCTGCGCCTTGCCGCTGGAGCCGATGAGCTGCTTGCCGTCCCGGTTGGGCAGGGTCGACGCGAGCAGACCGGAGATCTCCTCCTCGCGGGCACCGTCGAAGACCGGGGTGGCCACGTTGGTGTCCGGCTCGGCCTCGGCGGCCTCGATCGAACGCAGCGCCCGCTTCCAGTCGGCGTCGTCGCCCTCGACGTTCCAGCCGGTCTTGGCGACCCAGCCGAGGTGCGTCTCCAGGACCTGGCCGATGTTCATCCGGCCCGGCACGCCGAGCGGGTTGAGCACGATGTCGACCGGGGTGCCGTCCTCCAGGAACGGCATGTCCTCGACCGGCAGGATCTTGGAGATGACGCCCTTGTTGCCGTGCCGGCCGGCGAGCTTGTCACCGTCCTGGATCTTCCGCTTCTGGGCGACGTAGACCCGGACCAGCTCGTTGACGCCCGGCGGCAGCTCGTCGCCGTCCTCGCGGGAGAAGGTCCGTACGCCGATGACCGTGCCGGTCTCGCCGTGCGGCACCTTCAGCGAGGTGTCCCGGACCTCACGCGCCTTCTCGCCGAAGATCGCGCGGAGCAGCCGCTCCTCCGGGGTCAGCTCGGTCTCACCCTTCGGGGTGACCTTGCCGACCAGGATGTCGCCGGGGACGACCTCGGCGCCGATCCGGATGATGCCGCGCTCGTCGAGGTCGGCGAGCATCTCCTCGCTGACGTTCGGGATGTCGCGGGTGATCTCCTCCGGGCCGAGCTTGGTGTCCCGGGCGTCGACCTCGTGCTCCTCGATGTGGATCGAGGTGAGCACGTCCTGCTGCACGAGGCGCTGCGACAGGATGATCGCGTCCTCGTAGTTGTGGCCCTCCCAGGTCATGAACGCCACGAGCAGGTTGCGCCCGAGCGCCATCTCGCCCTCGTCGGTGCACGGACCGTCGGCGATGACCTGGCCGGCCTCGACGCGGTCGCCCTCGAAGACCACCGGCTTCTGGTTGACGCAGGAGCCGGCGTTGGAGCGGCGGAACTTGTGCAGCAGGTACGTCCGGCGGTGGCCGTCGTCCTGGTGGATGGTGATGTAGTCGGCGCAGAGGTCCTCGATCACACCGCCGACCTCGGCCACCACGACGTCACCGGCGTCGACCGCGGCACGGTACTCCATGCCGGTGCCGACCAGCGGCGACTCCGCCTTGACCAGCGGCACGGCCTGCCGCTGCATGTTCGCGCCCATCAGGGCCCGGTTGGCGTCGTCGTGCTCGAGGAACGGGATCATCGCGGTCGCGACCGAGGTCATCTGGCGCGGCGAGACGTCCATGTAGTCCACGGCCGACGGCGCCACGTCCTCGGTCTCGCCACCCTTACGGCGGACCAGGACCCGGTCCTCGGCGAAGGTGCCGTCAGCCAGCAGCGGCGCGTTCGCCTGGGCCTTGACGAACCGGTCCTCCTCGTCCGCGGTCAGGTAGTCGATCTGGTCGGTGACCCGACCGTCGACGACCTTCCGGTACGGCGTCTCGATGAAGCCGAACGGGTTGACCCGGGCGAAGGTGGAGAGCGCGCCGATCAGACCGATGTTCGGGCCTTCCGGCGTCTCGATCGGGCACATCCGACCGTAGTGCGACGGGTGCACGTCCCGGACCTCGAAGCCGGCCCGCTCCCGGGACAGACCACCCGGGCCGAGCGCGCTCAGCCGACGCCGGTGGGTCAGGCCCGCCAGCGGGTTGGTCTGGTCCATGAACTGGGACAGCTGCGACGTACCGAAGAACTCCTTGATCGCCGCCACCACCGGGCGGATGTTGATCAGGGTCTGCGGCGTGATCGCCTCGACGTCCTGGGTGGTCATCCGCTCGCGGACGACCCGCTCCATCCGGGAGAGGCCGACCCGGACCTGGTTCTGGATCAGCTCGCCGACGGTGCGCAGGCGACGGTTGCCGAAGTGGTCGATGTCGTCGGCCTCGTAGCCCTCCTCACCGGCGTGCAGCCGGCAGAGGTACTCGACGGTGGCGACGATGTCGTCCTCGGTCAGCGTGCCGGTGGTGATCGGCACGCTGAGTTCGAGCTTCTTGTTGAACTTGTACCGACCGACCTTGGCGACGTCGTACCGCTTCGGGTTGAAGAAGAGGTTGTCGAGCAGGGTCTGGGCGTTCTCCCGGGTCGGGGGCTCGCCAGGGCGCAGCTTCCGGTAGATGTCGAGTAGCGCCTCGTCCTGGCCGGCGATGTGGTCCTTCTCCAGGGTGGTCATCATCAGCTCGGACCAGCCGAACCGCTCGCGGATCTGCTCGGCCGACCAACCGACCGCCTTGAGCAGGACGGTGACGGCCTGGCGGCGCTTGCGGTCGATCCGGACGCCGACGGTGTCGCGCTTGTCGATGTCGAACTCCAGCCAGGCACCCCGGCTCGGGATCACCTTGACGCTGGAGAGGTCGCGGTCGGAGGTCTTGTCCGGCTGCTTGTCGAAGTAGACGCCCGGCGAGCGGACGAGCTGGCTGACCACGACGCGCTCGGTGCCGTTGATGATGAAGGTGCCCTTCGGCGTCATCATCGGGAAGTCACCCATGAACACCGTCTGGCTCTTGATCTCGCCAGTGGTGTTGTTGGTGAACTCCGCGGTCACGAAGAGCGGCGCGCAGTAGGTCAGGTCCTTCTCCTTGCACTCCTCGATCGAGGCCTTGACCTCGTCGAAGCGCGGCGCCGAGAAGGAGAGCGACATGGTGCCGGAGAAGTCCTCAATGGGACTGATCTCTTCGAGGATCTCCGCGAGACCCGAGCGTGCGTGCGGGTCGTCAGCCGACCGGCCCTGCCAGGCCTCGTTCCCGACGAGCCAGTCGAAGGACTCGTTCTGGATGGCGAGGAGGTTGGGGACCTCGAGATGTTCGGTGATCCTGCCGAATGAGACACGGCGGGGAGCGAAAGCGCTCGACGTACGACTGGTCTTCGCAGGGCGGGAAGCTGCCAAGATGCGTCCTTCCGAGGACCGGTGCTGCAGAACGGCTGGTACGCGTGCACTCCAATGACCCCACCAGGAACACCCATAATTGGACATTCCGAGCAGGGGTCGAGATCGGAAGGCAGCGCAAACTAGCAGTGTAGCCGAAAGGCTAACCGCTGTCCAGCCCACCCCGCAGGTCGCCACGGAACGTGCCTCGGGACCCCCGAAACGGGGTCTACCGGGCCGCTCGGAACGCGGCGCTCCCGCTGGACCACCCGGTTTGCTGCGGCATGGTGCTGCCGCTGCCCTTACCCCGGGCGTGGCCGTCGCAAGCGTTGAAGGTCTTGCAGGTGTCAGCGTGCCTGCCCGGGCGGGGTCGCGTCAAGGGCTGATCACCTTCCGGAGGGCTCTTTCCCACCGCCGTGCGACCGTACGACACCGCTGAGTCACCGGACGCCACAGCCAATTCCCAGCTCACGCGCATTGCCAGCAGGTGACGAGACGACGACGGGCGGTGACCCCTCAAAAGGGGTCACCGCCCGTCGTCGGCCGTCGTGTGCCTCAGCTCACGTGAGCCGGACACCGTCGAGGCAGGCTCGGGTCACTTGAGGGTGACCTTGGCGCCCTCACCCTCGAGCTTGGCCTTGGCCTTCTCGGCCGTCTCCTTGTTGACCTTCTCCAGGATGGCCTTCGGAGCGCTCTCGACGGCGTCCTTGGCCTCCTTGAGGCCCAGGCCGGTCAGCTCACGCACGACCTTGATGACCTGGATCTTCTTGCCACCGTCGGCCTCGAGGACGACGTCGAACTCGTCCTTCTCCGGCTCGGCCTCGGCAGCCGCGCCGCCGCCGACCGGCCCGGCCATCATCATCGCGGCCGGGGCCGCGGCGGTGACCTCGAAGGTCTCCTCGAACTGCTTCACGAACTCGGAGAGCTCGATCAGCGTCATCTCCTTGAACGCGTCGAGCAGCTCGTCGGTGCTGAGCTTCGCCATAGCTGGCGTCCTTTCCTAATCTACGGAAGATCGAACCGGGGTGCCGGGAGGCCGTCAGGCCTGCTCGGCGCCCTCCTTCTCGCGCTTGTCCTGCAGAGCAGCCGCCAGACGGGCGGTCTTCGACAGCGGGGCCTGGAACAGGGCCGCGGCCTTGCTCAGGTTGCCCTTCATCGCGCCGGCCAGCTTGGCCAGCAGCACCTCACGGGACTCCAGGTCGGCGAGCTTCGTGACCTCGGCCGCGGAGATGGCCCTGCCCTCGAAGACACCGCCCTTGATGACGAGCTTCGGGTTGGCCTTCGCGAAGTCGCGAAGTCCCTTCGCCGCCTCGACGACGTCGCCCGAAACGAAAGTCAGCGCGGTAGGACCGGTGAACAGCTCGTCGAGGCCGGCAATGCCGGCGTCCGTCGCAGCGCGCTTGGCCAGCGTGTTCTTGGCGACCGTGTAGGTCGTCTCCTGGCCCAGCGAGCGCCGCAGCTGGGTCAGCTGGGCGACCGTCAGGCCGCGGTACTCGGTCAGCACGGTGGCGCCGGCGCCCCGGAACTGCTCGGTCAGCTCGGCGACGGCCGTGGCCTTGTCGGCCCGGATCGGCTTGTCCGCCATGTCCCTCCTCTCTCGTTGCGCCAGGCTGGTCACCAACGAAGCCGGGAGGCGTCGGTGGTGGCGGAGGAATCGCGGGTAACGAGAAAAGCCCCGGCGCAGGGCGCACGGGGCGAGGGCCGGCCGATCGGAAACGTAGTCGGCGGACCACGTACCAACGAACCGATTTTCGCTTGCCGCCCTACGCGGGTCGCCCGTCGTTCGCGGGACCTTCGACCGTGCCGGAGCACGGTGACCAGCGGTCTCTGGGTGGTACCACATCCAAAATTACCTTGGATGACGTCGGAAGACTACGCGACCTCTCCCCCACCGCCAAATCCACCCCGACGTGGGCCCGGTCACCCCCACCGGATCGCCACCACCCGACGCGACGACCGGACCGCACGGCAGCGCCGCCCGGGACGGCCGGTGGCCTCAGCCCCGCAGCCGGCGACGCCAGGCGTAGCCGGCCAGCACCACGCCGGTCCAGAGCACCGCCCAACCCGTCAGCAGGAGCGCCGCCGGCACCGTCACCCCCGTCGCGGTGGCCCGCGCGGTCGGCAGGACCGGGGGCGCGAGCCACGGCAGGACCGAGCCGGACCGGCCGAACACCAGCGCGACGACCGCACCGACCGCGAGCACCGCGACGCCGTACCCGGTGCTGCCAGCGCAGGCACGGCTGGCCAGCGCGCCCAGCGCCACAGCGGCCGGCACGGCGAGCAGGTGGGCCCAGAGCCCCAGCGCGATCCCCACCGGCACCGACCGGTCGTCGACGGCCGCCGGAGTCGCCAGCCCACCCAGCGGCCAGGGCAGCACCAGCGCCAACGTCACCGTGCCGAGCGCCACCACCGTAGCGGCGACCAGACCGGCCACCTGTTCCCGGCGACGGCTGCCGACCGCCACCACCGCCATCCGGCGCTGCACGTCCGGCTCCACGTCCAGCAGCATCTTGGCCTGCCAGGCCAGCACCGGGAAGAGGACCACCGCCGAGACGCCGTACGCCTCCGCCGGCTGGGCGCGACCGCCGCCGTAGAGGACCCCGAGCACGACCAGGCCGGCGAGGAGGGGCCCGAGGACCCGGCCGGTACGCAGGAACCCGGCCAGCCGGAGCCGGACCAGCGCGGTCACCGGGCCACCTCGTCCGGGAGGGCGGTGTCGTCGGCCGCCGGTGGGCGCGGCCCCACCCCGGGACCCGCTCCGGCCCTGGCCGGCCCGGCGGTGCGTACCCGCAGCACCTGGTGGCCCTCGGCGCGCAGCCGGGCGACCGTGCCGGCGACCCGCGCGGCGGGCACCGCCACCTCGACCACCGCCACGTCCTCCGGTTCGTCCGGCCCGGTCTCGGTGACCGTGCCCTCGGCGACCGTCCAGCGCCGCGCTCCGGGCAGCCGGACCGTTTCGTTGCGGTGGTCGCTGACCAGCACCCGACCACCGGCGGCGAGCACCTCGTCGACCACCAGCGGCACCAGGTCGCGGGCGGCGGCGTCCAGGCCTTCCCAGGGCTCGTCGAGCACCAGCAGGCCGGGGGGTCGGAGCATCGCCTGCGCCAGGCCGACCTTCTGCGCCGTCCCCTTCGACAGGTCCGGCAGGCGGACCCGACGGAACCCGGCGATGCCCAGGCGGGACGTCCACTCGTCGACCGCCCGGTCCGCCTCGGCGACGGACAGCCCGGCCACCCGGGCCATCGCGGTGAGGTAGTACGCCACGGTGAACGGCTGGTCGGCGGGGAACCGCTCCGGCACCCAGCCGACGTGGCGGGGACGGTCGACGACCCGTCCCCGGGTGGGGCGGAGCACCCCGGCCGTCACCTGGAGCAGGGTGGACTTGCCGGCCCCGTTACGGCCGAGAACGACGGCCACCTCACCCGGCCCGACCTCTGCGTTCGCCTGTCGCAGCACCCACGGCCCCCGCCGGTGGTACCGCACTGAGACGTTCTCCAGCCGCATGCGACGAGCCTGCCACAGGAGAGACGGATCGGGGCACCGCCACCAACGGTGACGACGCCCCGACCGGTTGTTCCGTTCGTCAGCCCTCGGACGGGGCCTCGTTCAGGTTCTTCACCAGGTTCGGGTCGACCGGAACGCCCGGGCCCATCGTGGTGGTGAGGGTGACCTTCTTGAGGTACTTGCCCTTGGCGGCCGACGGCTTGACCCGCAGCACCTCGTCGAGGACGGCCGCGTAGTTGTCGATCAGCTGCGTCTCGGAGAAGGACGCCTTGCCGATGATCAGGTGCAGGTTCGAGTGCTTGTCCACCCGGAAGGCGATCTTACCGCCCTTGATGTCCGTGACGGCCTTGGCGACGTCCATGGTCACCGTGCCCGTCTTCGGGTTCGGCATGAGACCGCGCGGGCCCAGGATCCGCGCGATCCGACCGATCTTGGCCATCTGGTCCGGGGTGGCGATCGCCGCGTCGAAGTCCAGCCAGCCCTCCTGGATCCGGGCGACCAGCTCGTCGGTGCCCACCTCGTCGGCTCCGGCGGCGGCGGCCTCCTCGGCCTTCGCGCCGGCGGCGAAGACGATCACGCGGGCGGTCTTACCGGTGCCGTGCGGCAGGTTGACCGTGCCGCGGACCATCTGGTCCGCCTTCCGGGGGTCGACGCCGAGGCGCATGGCGACCTCGACCGTGGCGTCGAACTTGACGTTGGTGGTCTCCTTGGCGAGCTTGACCGCCTCGGCCGGGCTGTACAGCTTCGACCGGTCGATGACCTCGGCGGCCTTGCGGTAGCTCTTGCTGCGCTGCATGTTCTGACTACTCCTGTGGTCTCTGGCGGGCGCCGTGCGTCACGCGCCCTCCCACGAACGGGTCTGGTGTCTGGTCGCCGAGGTCAGTCGTTGACGACGATGCCCATCGACCGGGCGGTGCCGGCGATGATCTTCTCAGCCTGGTCGAGGTCGTTGGCGTTGAGGTCGGCCATCTTCTTCTCGGCGATCTCGCGCAGCTGGGCGCGGGTGACCGAGCCGACCTTGTCCTTCTGCGGCACCCCGGAGCCCTTCTGCACACCGGCGGCCTTGATCAGCAGCCGGGCGGCGGGCGGGGTCTTCAGCACGAAGGTGAAGGTCCGGTCCTCGTACACGCTGATCTGGGCGGGGACGATGTCGCCCCGCTGCGACTCGGTCTGCGCGTTGTAGGACTTGCAGAACTCCATGATGTTCACGCCGTGCTGGCCGAGCGCGGGGCCGACCGGCGGCGCCGGGGTGGCCTGGCCCGCCGGCAGCTGAAGCGTGAACGTCTTGACGAGCTTCTTCTTCGGAGGCATGTCTCTTCCTGGGGCTTGGAACGGGAAAAGTGATGCTGGCGCGTCCCGCTTGATGCGCGCACGGTCAGCACGACAGGCGGGGAGCGACATTCAAGGGTAGCGCAGGCCGCCGCAACCCCTCAGCGAGGGCCACCGGACCTGCGTACGGGTCGGGGCGGCGGGCCTCGCCCACCGCCCCGGACGCTACGTCAGATCTTGGTGACCTGGTTGAAGTTGAGCTCCACCGGAGTCTCCCGGCCGAAGATCGACACCAGTACCTTGAGCTTCTGCTGGTCGGCGTTGATCTCGCTGATCGTGGCCGGCAGCGAGGCGAACGCGCCGTCGGTGACGGTGACCGAGTCGCCGACCTCGAAGTCGAGGACCTTGATTTCGGGCTTCGCCTTCTTCTGCTCGGTCTCCACCGCCGGGGCCAGCCACTTCAGGACCTCGTCGAGGGAGAGCGGGGCCGGCCGGTCGGCCCGGTCGGTCGCCCCCACGAAACCGGTGACGCCCGGGGTGTTGCGGACGCAGGAGTACGACTCGGGGGTCAGCTCCATCCGGACCAGGATGTACCCCGGGAAGACCTTGTTCTGGACCTGGAGGCGCTTGCCGTTCTTGACCTCTACCTCTTCCCGGGTCGGCACCTCGACCTGGTAGATGTAGTCCTCCATGTCAAGGCTGGTGATCCGGGTCTCGAGGTTGGTCTTGACCTTGTTCTCGTAGCCCGCGTAGGAGTGCACCACGTACCAGTCACCCGGTGCGTAACGCAGCTTCTGGCGCAGCTCGGCAACCGGGTCGAACTCCGGCTCCGGCTCGGTCAGCGCGAACTCCGGCTCGCTGGCGGCCTCGACCGACTCGTCACCCGCCGCCGTCACCACCGAGGACTGCTCGTCCGCGGATCCGGCGGTCTCGTCGTACTCAGGCACGCTCGCTCACTTCCGTCACTATCGCTTGGTCAGCTGGATCCACCGAAGACCAGCAGCGCGCCCTTGGCGAACACGAAGTCGAGTCCGACGACGAGCGCGGTGACCACCGTCACGAACGCGACCACCACCGCGGTGTAGGTCAGCAGCTCCTTGCGGGTCGGCCAGATGACCTTACGCAGTTCGGCCACGACCTCGCGGATGAACCGCGCGATGCGCCCGAACAATCCGACCTTGTCGTCCGACTTGGTCTTCGGCTTGCTGTCGGCCGATTCGGCCTTGGTCCGCGACCGGGTCGCGGTGCCGCCCCGAGATACCGGCTCCTCGGCGTCGGTGGCGTCGTCGTCGTCGGCCACGCTCTCGACGACTTCGTCGTCGAGACGGTCGTCGCCGGCGTCCTCGCCGCGCCGCTTGTTGTCGGCCACTTCGCCCTCCGTCGCGGATGTCGGGTCGCACGTTGTCGGACGTGCGCGGCGCTGGTCACGCCGGCCGGACCAACCGTCCCGCGACGGGCCGCGGCCGGCGGATCAGCCGAAGGGCCCGATGCCTCGGAGCCACCCCGCCGATACCACCACCACGGGCCGAACGCCGCCGGCAGGCGGCGCGACCCACGGGACGGTCAGGCCTGAGGCGCAGGGGTGACAGGACTTGAACCTGCAGCCTGCGGTTTTGGAGACCGCTGCTCTGCCAATTGAGCTACACCCCTGTGCGGCACGCTCTCCCCGCACCGACACGCAGGACGGTGCAGGGGTCACTTGCCCCACGGCGGACCAGTGTACGGGTAGTGGGTCCACTTTCCCAACCGGTCTGCCCCTCGCGGGTCGAAACGCAGCTCAGCGGGGCGGCCGGATGACCGCCCGGGCCTGGGCGAGGACCTTCTCCCCGCCGCAGGTGGCGGTCAGGTCGAGGCGGATCAGCCCGTCCTCGGTGATCTCCCGCACCTTCGCGGCGACCTCGATCTCGGCCCCCTCGTCGTCGTCCGGCACGACGACCGGACGGGTGAAGCGGACGTTGTAGTCGACCACCGCGTCCGGCGCGCCGGCCCACTCGGTGACCGCCCGCCCGACCAGCGCCATGGTGAACATCCCGTGCGCGATCACCCCGGGCAGCCCCACGCCGGTGGCGAAACGGTCGCTCCAGTGGATCGGGTTGAAGTCGCCGGAGGCACCCGCGTAGCGGACCAGATCGGCCCGGGTGATCCGGTACGTCCTGGTGGGCAGCTCGATCGGGGCCTTCGCCGCGTCGGTGGCCGTGGTTGCCGCGTCCATGTCAGTCCTCCCCGCGTACGACGAGCTTCGACCAGGCGGTGACCACGGGCTCGTCGGCCACCGTGGAGACCTCGGTCCGGATGGTCAGGAAGCCGTGCCCGCCCCGGTTGTCGATCGCCTCGACGTGGTTGACGCAGACCAGCTCGTCCCCGGCGACCACCGGGCGGGTGTAGGCGAACCGCTGGTCGCCGTGGACGACCCGGCTGTAGTCCACCCCGAGGTCGGGGTCGTCGACGATCTGGCGGCTCGCCGCCATGGTGATCGTCACCGGGAAGGTCGGCGGGGCGACCACGTCGCGGTGGCCGAGGGCCCGGGCGGCCTCCGGGTCGTGGTACGCGGCGTCGGTGGCGCCGATCGCCGTGGCGAACTCACGGATCTTCTCTCGGCCCACCTGGTAGGGGGCGGTCGGCGGGTAGCTCCGGCCGACGAAGGACGGGTCCAGTGACATGCCGAGAACCTACACGGACGAAAAACGCCGATCCGGCACGCACGGACGGCGGATGCCATGCCCTGCGCGCCGGATCGGCGTCGGAAGCTGAGTGGACCGGCCGGCGGAGGCCGGCCGCCGGGTCAGCGGGTCTCGCGGTGGACGGTGTGCTTGCCGTCCCGGGGGCAGAACTTCTTCAGCTCGATACGGTCCGGGTCGTTACGACGGTTCTTGCGCGTGATGTAGTTGCGCTCCTTGCACTCCACACACGCCAAAGTGATCTTCGGCCGGACATCGGTCGCCTTCGCCACGGCGGAGTGCCTTCCTCGCTAACGGGTCAACTACGGCGCAGTAGCTTACGCGCTGACTACGCGGACACGCAAAGTGGGCGCCATTGGCGCCCGTTCCACCGACCACCGGACATCGGCCCGGAGGACGAGAGTAGCGGTGGCCGGACTTGAACCGGCGACACAGCGATTATGAGCCGCTTGCTCTGCCATCTGAGCTACACCGCCGCAGGCGGGTCCAGCCGGACCCTCTGAGCCCCCTTACGGAATCGAACCGTAGACCTTCTCCTTACCATGGAGACGCTCTGCCGACTGAGCTAAGGGGGCCTACCCGATCACCCCGGGGGGTGTCGCGCAGGGGTAACAGTACACGGCGGAGACCCGGAGGTGAAATCGGATCCCCCCTCCCCCGCCGTGGCGGGCATCGGCGCAGGTCAGGGCACCACGCGGAGACGTCGCACGTCCGGGCCGGGCACCGACTCGACCTCCGCCTGGGCCCCGAACCACGCCTCCAGCCGCTCGTACGGCAGCGGACGACTGAACAGGAAGCCCTGGCCGATGTCGCAGCCGATGTCCTGGAGCAGCTCCAGGGTCAGCTCGCTCTCCACCCCCTCGGCCACCACGGCCAGCCCGAACTGCTGGGAGAGGGTCACCACGGCGTTCACGATCGCCAGGTCGCCCGGATCGGTCGCCATGCCCTGCACGAAGGAACGGTCCACCTTCACCTCGTGCACCGGCAGTCGGCGCAGGTAGGCCAGGGAGAAGGAGCCGGTGCCGAAGTCGTCCACCGACAGGCGGACACCGAGGTCGCGCAGGCGTCGCAGGGTCGGGATGGGGCGGTCGGTGCCGTCCAGCACCCCGGTCTCCCTGATCTCGAAGGTGACGCGCTGCGGCGGTACGCCGTACTCGTCCAGCAGCTCGCGTACCTGGTCGGGGAAGTGCCGGTCGGTGAGCGTACGCGCGGAGAGGTTGACCGCGACGGAGAGCGGCTGCTCGGCGTGCGCCCAGTCCCGGCTGCGCCGCAGCCCCTCCCGGAGCACCAGCTCGGTGAGCCGGCCGAGCTGACCGGTGTGCTCGGCCACCGCGACGAAGTCCTCCGGCGTGACCGCGCCGTGTGCCGGGTGCTCCCAGCGGGCCAGGCACTCCACCCCGACCAGTCGCCGGTCGCGCAGGGTCACCTTCGGCTGGTAGTAGACCTCGACCCCGCCCTCGTCGAGGGCCTGTCGCAGGTCACCGGCGATGCCGAGGCGGCGCAGCGACCGGGACTCCAGCGCCGGGCTGAACAGTTGGATGCTGCCCGGCGTCGACTTCGCCGCCGTCGCGGCCAGCTCCACCCGTTGCAGCAGGGTGGCCGCGTCGCTGCCGTGATCCGGGTGGACGGCGACCCCGACGGCGGTGTCCACGTCCAGGGTGAGCGGCTCGAAGACCATCTCGTCGCGGATCTGCTCGCGCAGCCGGGCGGCCAGTTCCAGGGCCGCCTCGGCGCTCTCCACCCGGAGGGTGAGCAGGAATTCGTCTCCGCCGAGCCGACCGACCAGGGCCGAGGACGGGGCCGACGCGCGCAGCCGCTCGGCGACCTCGGCGAGGACCTTGTCCCCGGCGACGTGGCCGAGGGACTCGTTGACCTGGCGCAGCCCGTCGACGTCGAAGAGGAGGACGGCGACCACCTCGCCCGGGGCGCGGATCCGGACCGCCTCGCCGAGCGCGTCGGCGATCCGCCGCCGGTTCGGCAGCTTGGTCAGCCCGTCGTGGTACGCGTCGTGCCGGAGCCGGTCCACCAGTCGGGAGTTCTCCAGGGCGATCGCGGCGTGCGCGGCCACCGTCTCGAAGACGGGGATGTCGTCCGGAGTGAAGTGACCCGCGTCGCTGAGCCGGTTGACCACCTCGAGCGTGCCGATCACCGCCTGGCCGGAGCGCAGCGGCACCGCGATGACGTCCTTGACCCCGGTGCCGCGCAGGGCGGCACCGAGCTGGTCGTCGCCGTCCAGCCGGGCACCCCAGGCCAGGGTGCGCCGCTCCCGGCGGGCCTCCTCCCGCACCACCACCGGGGTGGGAGGGACGTCGAGCAGGCCCGGAGCGTCCACCCGCGCGGTGAGCATGACCTCGGAGTGCCGCCCCTGGGCGGGCAGCCAGAGAGTGGCGTACTCGGCCTGCATGAGCTTGCGGATCCGGGCGAGCAGGACGTCGACCAGGGTGCCGTCCTGCCCGCTGGTGGTCATCGCCCGGGTCAGCTCGTACATGTCGCCGAGGGTGCGGTGCTGGCGGAAGAACTGCGCGTAGGAGCGGTAGACCAGCACCACCGCGAAGCCCAGCACCGCGATGAGCACCAGGGCCCACCAGTTCGTCTCGATCGTGATCAGGACCACCAGGCCGATGACCACGTTGATCCCCGACGTCAGCAGCGGCGGCCCCGCCGTACGGATCACCTCCCGCCCGGCCTGCCAGCCGTGCATCAGGCTGATGACGCCACCGACCGCCGCCAGGGAGGCCAGCGTGTTCAGGATGACCGCGCCGAACAGGGTCAGCCAGGTACGCGGACCGACGCCCTCCAGCGGTGGCAGGGCGACCAGCACCAGCCCCGCCAGCGACATCGAGGCGCCGGCCTTGGCGACGTTGAACCACAGCTTGGTGGGCGATGTTCGGCGGCTGAACTGCACGACGAGCACCGCCGCCACGCTCAACACGACGACCGTCAGCGGTGGCAGCCAGAAGAAGGCGAGAACCAGCGGGATCTCGTTGATGGTGAAGGTCATCCCCTGCCGGCCGATGACGAAGTGCAACACCTGGCTGACGGCGGCGACCATCACGACCAGCAGGGCGAACGTCAGTACCGGGTTACCCGGGGACGGATCCGACACGAGGGCCAGGGCGACCGAGCAGACCACGGCGAACAGGGCCAGCGGACCGGTGATCAGCCAGGCCTGGTCGGTCGATCTGCGCGACGACGGGCGAGCGCTCGTCATCCGGCTCCCTCGTTACTCGTGCCTCGAACGGGCCTCCAACCAGCGACCTCTCGACGACGTCGGGCCGACCTCAGGGGATGAGGACGGAGACCGCCGACACCGGGGCACTCCACTCGAAATCAGACTGCGGTCCGGCGCTGTCGGTGCCGAGGAAGCCGGCGGCGACCACGGCAAAGGCCATCAGCGCCATGACTGCGGCGAACCGGAAGGGCTTCCGACCAGACATCACTGCGCTCCTGTCAACAGGGGTGGGGGAGAAGACGGATGGAGGAGGTTCCACGATCGTGCCACAGAGGTCCGATCGAGCAAAGGGGCGTGGGAACGGGCACACCGGGGATCGGGGGGTTCGGACCGTTCGTACCTACCCCGACTCCGAATAGCTACCCCTGATTTCGGTGTTCATCTCACCATGTGCACCTTCCCGCTCATGTTGCCGCAGTACGTGATTCGTCATCAATCCCCAAGATCGCCTCGACCCGCCCACCGGCTCCCACCTGCCAGGATGCACCTTCACCCTAGACCGAGAGACCGACAGAAATAGAGAGGTGTCGAACGACGGGAATTGGGGTAGCGGGAACTGCCCCGGCAAATGCCCGCCGCGCCGGCAAACTCCCACAACGGCGACACGTTCGGTCCCGACGCCACCACAGTGGGCAGTGCGGCCACCCCGTCGGCGGGAACGAGGTGGCCACAGTGCACTACCGCGCCGCCGGCCAGGCGGCCCGCACCGCCTCGGCGAGCGAGGTCGGTTCCCGACCGATCAGCGCCCGCAGGTCGTCGTCCTCGACGTACAGGTCGCCGACGGACAGCCCCCGGTCGGCGTCGGCGAGAACCGCCGCGTACGGCTCGGGCACGCCCGCGCCGACCAGGATCTCGGTGTACTTCTCGACTGGCAGGTCGGTGTAGCCGACGTCCCGCCCACTCTGCCGGGACACCTCGGCGGCCAGGTCGGTCATGCTGAACGGCGCGCCGCCCAGTTCGTACACCCGGCCGGCGTGCCCCTCGGTGGTCAGCACGGCGGCGGCGGCCTCGGCGTAGTCGGCGCGGGCGGCCGCGCTGACCCGGCCGTCGCCGGCCGATCCGAGGACCCCGTGCTGGAGGTACGTGGCGAGCTGGTTGGTGTAGTTCTCCAGGTACCAGCCGTTGCGCAGCACCACGTACGGCAGGCCGGACGCGGCCAGCTCCCGCTCGGTGGCCAGGTGTTCGGCGGCGAGCAGGAGACTGGAGGTGTCGGCCTTCACGATGCTGGTGTAGGCGACCAGCCCGACGCCGGCCTCCCGAGCGGTGGCGACCACGTTGTGGTGCTGGGCTCCCCGCCGCCCGGCCTCACTGCCGGAGACGAACAGCAGCTTCTCCGCGCCGGCGAACGCGGTCCGCAGCGACGCGGGGTCGTCGTAGTCGGCCGCCGACACCACCACGCCGCGCGCTTCGAGGTCGGCGAGGCGGGACACGTTGCGGCCGAGGGCGACGATCCGGTCGGCCGGAACGCCGCGTCGCAGCAGCGACTCGACGGCGAGGTGGCCGAGGTGACCGGTGGCACCGGTGACGACGATGGACATGTGTTCTCTCCTCTGGGATCCGGGTCTGACCTGCGTCACCTGAACCAACGGGAAGACTTCCGCCTTACTTCCCGTTGGAGAGTAGGCACCTTGAAGTGAGTTACGTTCTGAAAGAGAGTCAAGACGTGGAACCGGATCCCTACCAGCGGAACTGCGGCAGCCGGCAGGTCCTCGACCGGATCGGCGACCGATGGAGCGTGCTCGTCGTGCTCACCCTCGCCCACGGCGGGAAGCGCTACGGCGAACTGGCCCAACGCATCGACGGCGTCAGCCAGAAGATGCTCACCCAGACGCTGCGCGGCCTGGAACGCGACGGGCTGGTCACCCGTACCGCGCACGCCACCGTTCCGCCCCGGGTCGACTACGAGTTGACCGACCTCGGTCGCAGCCTGGTCGACCTGGTCGCCGGGCTGGAGGCGTGGGCGACCGGGCACCTGGGCGAGATCGAGGCCGCCCGAGCCCGCTACGACGCCCGCTGACCGGCGCCCTGCGGGGAAGCTGGTGGCCGTTCCCTACCTTCGGGGCCGGCCGGCGTCCGAACGTAGCCGGTCAGTCGCCCGCCGGGAGGCGGTAGACCGAGACGTGGGACCGGGAGTCGGCGGTGAACTCGGAGGCGTCCCAGTCCGCGTGCCGGCTCTCCAGCTCGAAACCGGCCAGTTGGGCCATGAGGTCCAGTTCCGCCGGCCAGATGTAGCGGTGCGGGCTGCGGCCCAGCGTCGCCTGCCGGCCCTCGCCGAAGCGGAAGTGGTGCGAGACCACGTGCTGGCGCAGCACGTCGTAGGTGTCCAGGCCGATGTAGTCGGGCTCGCAGTGCCAGACCACGGCCTGCTGGCCCGGCGGGAGCTTGCGCAGCTCGGGCACCCACAGCTCGACGACGAACCGGCCGCCGGGGGTGAGGTGACGGGCCGCGTTACGGAAGCACGCGACCTGCTCGGGCTGGGTGAGCAGGTTGGAGATCGTGTTGAAGACGAGGTAGACCAGCGAGAACGCACCGGGCGCGACGGTGGTCGCCATGTCGCCGACGACCACGGGGATCGTCGCCTCGTCCGCCTTCGTCCGGAGCTGGTCGAGCATCGGCCGGGACAGCTCGATGCCGGTGACGGACACCCCCCGCTCGGCGAGCGGGACGGCCACCCGGCCGGTGCCGATGGCGAACTCCAACGCCCGGCCACCGGCGGCGAGTGCGGCGAGGCGCTCGACGGTCGGCCCCAGCACCTCGGGTGCGAACATGCCGGTGCCGGGCGTGTCGTAGCTGCGGGCGGCATCGGCGTCCCAGATGTCTTCCTGTCGCATCCCGTCGACGCTTGTCCTATCTGGACGTGATGTCCACCGATTTCCCCGCCGCCCCGGACCCTGCTCTGCGTCTGCGCCGACGGACGGCCAGTCGCCACCCCACCCCGGCCACCACCAGTCCGCCCAGCGCCAGCAGGAACTGCCCGAACGGCCACCAGAGGGCGAGCAGCCACCGGACGGCTCCTTCCGGCCGCGACGTCGACGGCCCGCCGAAGCTGTCGAGCAGGTTGGCCGGCACGTCGACGAAGAGGGCGCTGGCCGGCAGCTCCACCAGTTCGGCCCGGGTGCCGTCCGGACGGAACTCCCACAGCCCGACCGCGCCGACCTCCGTCCAGCCGGTCTCCGACCAGTAGGCGTCGTCGGCCTGCCTGGTCAGCCCCTGCTCCGGCTGGTACTCGGTGACGACGGCGTCACCGTCGCGCTGCCAACCGAGCAGCCGGGCGGCCAGGCCACGCGCGGAGGGCAGCGCCGGGCCGGTCGCCGGGTCGCCGGTGGACGCGTTCCGGTAGCCGATCCGGATCGACCGCCGGGCCAGGCGTCCCTCGTCGCAGCTGCCGCCGTCCTCGCAGTCACCCATTGTCCAGGTGGCGATCCGGTCGCCGTCGGGCAGCCAGGCGCCCGGCCCGGCCAGCCGGTCACGTGGCGTGAGGGCACCGAGGGTACGGACCGTGCCGGCGGCCGGGTCGACGAGGTACAGCGCGTCGGTCGTCGCCACGGCGAGGCGGGAGCCGTCCGGCGAGAAGGCGGCGAGGTTGCCGGGACGGAACCCGCCGGTGATCTCGGGAAGCTGGCGTACCGCCCCGCTGGCCGGGTCGAGCAGGCTCAACCGTCCCAGCTGCCCGTCGGTGCTCTGCGCCATCACCAGCAGCGACCGGCCGTCCGGGGCCCAGGCCACCGGCAGGCCACCGGCGTGCTGCCGTACCCGGCCGGTGGTCAGGTCGAGGATCGCGGTCTGCCCGACCGGGTCGTCGGGCCACTGGCTGCCCTCCAGCCAGGGCTGCGCGGCCAGCTGGCGACCGTCCGGCGAGAGCAGCAGGTCGTCCGTTCCCGCGGTGGTCTCCCCGACCGTACGGGCCAGGCGGTAACTGCCGTCGCGCCCGACCACCAGGCTGCGCCCCTCCCAGCCCCAGATGTCGCTGCCGCGCAGCTCCCGGTGGCCCGACACCAGCAGGACAGCCGGGCCCGGCGGGTCCTCGACGACGGTCGCCTCCCCGAGCAGCGGCGGGTAGACCCGTGCCGGCACCACCGGCCGATCCGCCCCGGCCGGCGCGGGTCCGGCATCCGGGGACGCGGGCAGCAGCAACGGCGTGCCGACCACCACCGCCACGAGCGCCACCAGCGCCGCCCCGACCTGGCGTCGGTGCCGGCGCCGGCCGCGCCGCCAGGTGTCCGGCGGGATTCGTGCCGGCCGTGACTCCTCGGCCATCCGGCGCAGTGTCTCCGTCAGGACCCGATCGCTCACGACCCCACCTCCAGCAGCTCCGCCAGCTCCGGGGCGAGCACCCGCAGCCGGGCCAGCCCGTCCCGCAGCTGGCTCTTCACCGTCCCGACCCGACAGCCGAGGGTGTCGGCTATCTGTGCCTCGCTGAGGTCGTCGAAGTACCGCAGCACGATCGCGGCGCGCTGCCGGGGAGCGAGCCGGGCCAGCGCCGCCCGGACCGCGAGCGTCACGGCAACCGCGTCCGCCTCGTCCGGTACCGGCCGGTCGGTGGTGTCCAGCGGAGCCTCCCGCACCCGCCGCGTCCGCCACCGCCACCAGGAGATGTGCTGGTGGTAGAGGACCCGACGCACGTACGGGTCCGGGTCGCCGTCGGCCACCACCCGCCGCCACCGGCCGGCGACCCGCAGCAGGGTCTGCTGGACCAGGTCCTCGGCGAGGTGGTGGTCGCCGGTGAGCAGGTAGGCGTGCCGGGACAGACCCGGACCACGGGCCTGCACGTACGCCTCGAACGACTGCCGGTCGGCATCCACACGGCACCTCCTGCTCTCCTCACACGCCCGGACGGCGGAGCGTGGAGGGGTGTCGGCGCGAGATTCTCCGCCGACTTCCCGGCGAGCGGCACCACGCAACGGTCAGGGACCGGACGCTCCGGCGGTCGGCAGGTCAGCGACCGAGTACGAGATAGGCGAAACCGAGAACGCCCCGGTAGACGCCGACGTACTGGCGCAGCTGGGCGTCGAGTTCGGCACGGACCTCGCTCGCCCGGGGGTCTGCGGCGTTCTCCAGCAACCACTCCTGCCGGCCCGCCCGCCACCTGGCCTCGAAGTCGTCCCACTCCCGCTGGTCGGCGGTGCTCAGATGCAGGACCCGCCAGCCCGACGCTCGGGCCTGCTCGACGAGGTCCGCCAGGGGCAGGATCCCCTCGCCGAAGATCTCCACGGCCTCGGCCGTGGGCGGACGCTCCCAGTACCCGTCACCGAACAGGAGGCGTCCGCCCGAAGGCACGAGTTCGGTGAGGGCGTCGAGGGCCGCCACCGTGCCGCCGAAGGCGTGCGACGCGCCGATGCACAGGACCCGGTCGGCTGGCTCCCGCCAGGCCGCCGCCTCCTGTTCGACGAAGGTCACCTGCGCGTCCAACGACCGTTCGACGGCGAGCGCTCGACCCCGCGCCAGATCCGCGTCGTTGGTGTCGACACCGACACCCGTCGTGCGGAGCGCGCCGGCTGTGCCGCCGGTGGCAACCGCGCGGAGCAGCAGCTCACCCCACCCGCAACCGAGGTCCAGCACGCGAGCACCGGCGGGAACGCCGAGCCGGTCGAGGAGCAGGTCGGCGTGGTCCTCCGACAGCGGCGCGTTCCACCGCATACGGGCGTACCGAATGGCGGCCAGATCATCGATTGAGGTCATCAACCAAGTGTGCCAAGCCTTGATCAACCGCACATCGGAGTTGTCGAGCCATGATCCGACGACGTGTTGCGCCGGCTCCCTACCGTCTGCGCCATGGACTACCAGCTCTACGCGGCACCCCCGGCACGGCCGCGGCGCACCGGACGGACGATCGCCATCATCGTCGCCGTGGTCTTCCTGCTCTGCTGCGTCGGCGGATCAGTCGGCGGCTTCCTGCTCTACCGCACCGTCAGCGACGCGGTGGCCCCCGTCCAGGACACCACCAGGACGTACCTGGACGCGGTGCGGCGGGGCGACAACCAAACCGCCTACGCCCAGCTCTGCTCCTCGACGCGGGGCCGGATGAGCGAGCAGGAGTTCACCCAGCTCGCCGCGACACAGCCCAAGCTGGTCAACTACGACATCGACGGCGTGGTGGTGAACAACGTCAACGGCCGGACCACCGGCACCGCCACCGTCCGGCTCAGCTACGACGGCGGCATCCAACGGACCCAGGTCTTCACCCTGGTCAAGGAGGACGGCGCGTTCCGGGTCTGCGAGTAACCCGGCCCGGGAGGCCCGCCGCAGGTCAGCGTGGACCGAGGCGGCGGGTGCAGGGTCCGTCGTGGTCGGCGCGGAGCAGACAGCGCCGGCCGCCGGGCAGCCGGGCATCGCAGAAGACCCGATGCCGTACGCCCTGTTCGTCCTCGTGCGAGACGGTGGTCTCGCCGGGGTCGGTGTACGGCAGGACGCGCGTCCAGCGAGCCAGCACCCGCGCGAGGCGTACCGCCCCCGGCAGGTCACGGGCGACGACCGGAAGGTGGATCACGAACCGTTCGGGCATCAGCGGTAGCTCCGTTCGTCGCCACGGGCGGCGTACTCGGACTGCCAGCGCCGTAGGGCGTCCTTGACCCGGGCGGTCTCCTGCCGGCTGGAGTACAGCAGCTCGTAGAGGGTGGTCAGGTCGTCGGCGACCCGGTCCAGGAACTCGCCGACCTCGTCGGGGTCGAGGCCGCGCCGCCACCACCGCACCGGCGCGAACCGTCGCCCCCGCACCTGCCACGGCCGCAACGGCGCGTAGCCCCGCGACCGGTACAGTCCGCCGGCCCCGGCCCGGCTCGGGGAACGGTGGTGCCGGCCACACGACCGGAACAACGCCCGCATACCGTTGCGCCTCCTCCCACTTTCGTGCTCGTCGCGCTCTCAGGCGTGACGTGGAAGGGGTGGCCCACCCGCCCGCCGCGCACGGGCGGACCACCCCGCCCTGCCACCGCAGCCCAATCGGCAGTACGGCACCAGAGCTGACTCCTGGTAACTGGCTTAAGCCAGTCGGTGACGAGTCCAGGTTGCCCCAGCGCCGGATACTTGTCAACAACTGGCTCAAGCCACTTGAGGTAGTCTCACGTACAAGGATCGGAGAGACAGGTGATTCCCGTGGGCGAGCAGGAAGATCGGCGGCCACCCAGCCGTCGCATCGCGGACGAGTTACGGGCGGCCATCACCCGCGGCGACCTGGCCGACGGTGCCCGGCTGCCGTCGGAACGCGAACTGGCCGCGAGGTACGACACCGCCCGCAACACCGCCCGTGAGGCGCTGGGCATCCTCCAGACCGAAGGGTTGGCCGTCGCCCAGCACGGCCGAGGGGTCTTCGTGCGCACCCGCCGTCCCCTGATGCGCCTCGGCCGGAACCGGTACTCGCGGCAGGCCCGAGCCGAGACCGGCCTCTCCCCCTTCCGGATCGAGGTCGAACGCCAGGGACGCACTCCCCACGTCGAATGTCGTTCGGTCACCACAGTCCCCTCCCCCGCCGAGGTGGCCCAACGGCTCGACCTCGATGAGGAGCAGCCCGTCGTACGCCGGGAGAACTGGTACTTCGCCGACGACGAACCCGTCCAGATCGGCGTCACGTACATTCCGGCCGCTCTGGTGGCGGACTCACCGCTCGGCCGGGAGAAGAAGCTCGGCCCAGGCAGCATCTACCAGCGGTTCGAGGATCTGGGTCACCCGATCACGCGGATCCGGGAGGAGGTCAGCGCGCGGATGCCCACGCCTGAAGAGGCCGCTGGTCTCGACATGCCGCCCGGCGTACCGGTGCTCGACGTACTCCACACCGGCGTCGACGACCAAGGGCGCCCCTTCGAGGTGACCCGGTTCGTGATGCGGGCGGACCTCAACGGTCTCGACTACGAGATGCCTGTTGAAGACTGACCACCGGGCAGCTCTCAGCCGGGCAGGGCTGGTCCGGTTGGCGGCGTTGGCGCTGCTCTGGGGTTCGGGCTTCCTCTGGATCAAGCTGGCGCTGCGCGGCTTCAACCCGGTACAGATCGTCTTCGCCCGGCTGCTGCTCGGCTTCGTGGTCCTCGCCCCGCTGGTCCTGTCGCGTGGCCTCGGGTTTCCGCGCGGTTGGCGGCTGTGGGGGCACCTGTTCGTCGCCGCCCTGGTCGCCAACGCGATCCCGTACGTGCTGTTCGGGGTCGGGGAGCAGACCGTCGGGTCGAACGTCGCCGGGGTGCTGAACGCGACCACCCCGCTGTGGGCTCTCCTGCTGGCGTTCCTGGTCGGCGTGGACCGGTCGGTGACCTGGCGGAAGGGTGCCGGGTTCGGGCTCGGCTTCCTCGGGGTCGTGGTGATCTTCTCGCCCTGGGAGTCCGCCAACGAGATCGCGAGCTGGGGTGGCCTGGCCTGCCTCGCCGCCGCCGCCAGTTACGGGGTCAGCTACGTCTACATGGGACGCTACCTGGCCGGTCGGGGGATCAGTCCGATCGTGCTGTCGGCGAGCCAGCTCGGCGCGGCCACCGCACTGCTCGCCCTGGCCATGCCGTTCGCCGGACTGGAGCCGCCGGTCTGGCGGGTCGACGCCGTGCTCAGCCTGCTCGTGCTCGGCATCCTCGGCACCGGTGTGGCGTACGTGCTGAACTACCGCATCATCAGCGACGAGGGCCCCACCGCCGCCTCCGTGGTCGCGTACCTGCTGCCGATCGTCGCCGTACTGCTCGGGTGGTTGGTGGTGGACGAGCCCGTCACCGGCGCGATCCTGGTCGGTGTCGGCCTGGTCCTCGTCGGGGTCGTACTCACCCGCCGGCCGGTCGCCCGGTAGCCGTCGGCCGGCCTCTCCGACTTGCGGGGCAGCGGCACGATTGCCGGATGTCCTCGACCGCGCTGCCACGCATCTCCTGGGTGACCGTCGGTGCCCTACTGCTGCTGATGCTCGGCTCAGCGCTGCTCTGGTTGCCGGTCCACACCCAGCTCGCGCTGGACGACTGGAAGACCGAACTGCGAAACGACGGGGTACGAACGCAGGCTGTCGTCCACAACCGGGTGACGGAAGGTGGCGGCAACCGGTCCAGCCCGTCGACCACCATGTACTTCCGGTACGAGGTGGCCGGCCGAACCCACGAGGCGGAGGTCGGCTGCGTCCAGGTCTGCCGAACCAGGGGCGAGACGGTGACCATCTGGGTGAACCGTGCGGATCCGAGCGACTTCGTCACCGACTTCGACCAGCTCAGTGGGCACCGGGGGCGGGTGCAGGGCGTACTGGGCGCGGTCGGGTTCGTGGTCCTGGTGGTGGCGGTCCCGCTGGCGTTGTCCCGCCTGCCGTTCCGGCGCTGGTTCCCCCGGCGTCCGGCGCAGCGGCCGGGGAGGCCGCTCCGGGATGCCGAGGCTGGCGACGGGAAACCGTTCACCGGTCGCTCGAAACACAAGCGGGGCAGCCGCCGGTGATGGGTTGCTGCTGGTGTTTGCCGGTGACATCGCACAGCCAGTTCGCACCGGTCGGTGCAGGGGTGGCCCGAAGGGCGGAGACACGCGGCCTTGTCGGTGGACACGCATGTCGGACGTCGCTGGATAGGATGCCGCTCACCGTGATGCCACCACCCTTGGTGAATCGTGCGATAGTCGCGGCCTCGATCGTCCCTGGGAGCGTGGATGAAGACCGTCGCGCGTGAGATCGCGAGCCTGGTGACCGGCTTGATCGGCATCGTGCTGCTGGGCATCGGGCTGAATCAGGTGCTCGACATCGGCAGTTGCTCGTCGGGTGGTTCATATGTGGTCGCGCGTCCCTGCCCTGAGGGCACGACAGGCTTGTTCTGGCTGTCGATGGCCGGCGCGATCATGTGGATTCTGGGCATCATCGTGAGCAAGCGGAACTTCTCCGGACCGGGCGCCGGGCAGGTCCTGTGGACGGTCGGCTTCGCCGGAGGCGGTGCCGCCCTGCTGGTCAAGGTGCTCACCCAGTCGTCGATGCCACCGGACGCGAGGCTCGGCGCGTCCATCGTGGCTGCGGTGTTCATTCCGATGGGCCTGGTAGTCGGGATCGTCGGGATCGTGCAGCTCGTACGGCAGCGGGGTGGAGACGGCAGCGGGTCACGACGGACGACGGACGGTGCCCGGACCGGCGCGCCGCGGCGTCAAGGCGGTCCGACGGACGCCAGCGACTCCTGGTCCCGACTGAAGGTCCTGAACGGTCTCCGGAGCATGAGAGTGCTCACCCGCGAGGAGTACGACGCACTCAAGGCCGACCTGGCCGACTCCGAGCCGAACGGCCTGCGGAAGCCGGGGGTCGACCGCGTCGCCCTGATCCGACAGCTGGCCGACCAGCGGGGCTCGGGCACCCTGAGCGCCGAGGAGTTCGAGGCCCGGAAGCGCCGGGTCATGCGCGGTGAGCCGGTCGACTCCTCCGAGCGGCCACGTCGGCGGATTTGGTCGCGATCAGCGCGCTGAGGTGTCGCACATCAGTCGACGGATCACAGATAAGGGTATGCCTCCAGCGGGGGCGCTTCGGGTCTCTGGGATGGGGTGGCATCCCGCCCACCATCGACCCCAGGCGAAGCCGAGCAGACCTGCCCCGGGGTGTGGGTCGACAGTGGACGAATGGCTTGGCGCAAGCGAGAGAGTTGGCGCGGGCGGAGCGGATGACTAACCGGACGGCGACCACGACGCACGTTCAAGGTCCAGGACGCCGACCGTTTGACCACCACTCTGCTCGCCTGTCGGTCTGAAACCGAGTTTCAGGTAGAACTTCTCTGGCCCTCCTGCCCGGGGCGCCCAGGTGACGTATGCCCGGTTGCCGCCTCGGGCTCGGATCTCTCCGCATACGGCCTCGACGGCAAACCGGCCGTAACCGTTTCCCTGCGCGTCGGCCTCGACGTTCAGCCGCCAGAGGCCGGAGCGCAGGTCATCGGGGTCGCGGCCCCAGGGTATGTCAAGGAAGGCCATAAGAAAGCCGACCAGTCGGTCGCCGTCATAGATCAATTTCGGCCAGGCGTTGTCGGGGAAAATGTATGCCTCGGCCAGCGACTTGACCACTGGCGCGACCAGATCCTC
This sequence comes from Micromonospora sagamiensis, assembly GCF_014680085.1. Lineage (NCBI taxonomy): Bacteria > Bacillati > Actinomycetota > Actinomycetes > Micromonosporales > Micromonosporaceae > Micromonospora > Micromonospora sagamiensis. Next base: position 2,146,475 of record NZ_AP023438.1, read on the forward strand.
TTGGTCGGGACGCACGGACAGCGCGAGAGCCGCCTTGTAGTTCTCGGGGGTGATCTTCTCAAGCCGCATGCGGCGGACCGTAGCCCACGGATGCGTGCCCAGCGACCGGGTTGTTCGTGGCCGGATGCAGAGAGCCAAACGCCGATCCAGTTGCCGAATGCGGGGGCGATCAGGCGACCCGGACTTTGCCGAACGGCTACGGAGTGGTGGTCTTGGGAACTACGGATTAGGTGGCACCTGTGCCAGCCACGTGCCAGAAGCCGATGCTCTAAACGGGCACGAGCGGGCACGAGTTGACACCCACTCCTCTGCCACGAGCAGGCGTTTCGGCTATCTCGGGGCCGTGATCTTCGCCCTTCCAATCCGAGGGTGTGGGCGCGATCAACTGAACCTCCGTCGTGCCCGTTCCGTGCCCGATCGGCCGGGGAAGAGGGGCCAACAGCGGTCAACGGCAGCCGGAGACGACGAAGGCCCCTGACTAGCTTCCGCAGGTCAAGGGCCTTGCCGTTCCCTGGTGGCGGGTAGAGGATTCGAACCTCTGTAGCTTTCGCGACGGATTTACAGTCCGCTCCCATTGGCCGCTCGGGCAACCCGCCAGGGCGTGCCGCCGCGTCGTAACGCGGTAGCGGAGCAAGGATAGCGGCTCCACCCCGGGTCTGTGCAACCGGGTACGGTCAGGGGGTCGTACCGCTCGACCGCAGCAGAGTCAGCCAGCCGGACAAGCAGGAGCATCAGCATGGCAGCGAACCCGTCGTTCGACATCGTCAGCAAGGTCGACCGTCAGGAGGTCGACAACGCCCTCCGTCAGGCGGAGAAGGAACTCGCGACGCGGTTCGACTTCCGGGGCACCGGCGCGGAGATCTCCTGGTCGGGCGAGGAGGCGATCAGCCTCCAGGCGGAGACCGAGGAGCGGGTCCGCGCCGCGCTGGATGTCTTCAAGGAGAAGCTGGTCAAGCGGAACATCTCGATGAAGTCGCTGGACGCCGGGGACCCGCGTTCGTCGGGCAAGGTCTTCAAGATCGACTGCAAGGTGATCCAGGGCATCGACTCCGACAAGGCGAAGGCGATCAGCAAGAAGATCCGGGACGAGGGGCCGAAGGGCGTCCAGGCGCAGATCCAGGGCGACCAGCTCCGCGTCACCGGCAAGAAGAAGGACGACCTCCAGGCGGTCATCACCCTGCTCAAGGCCGAGGACTTCGGGGTCGCCCTCCAGTTCACCAACTACCGCTAGGACAGGCGTCACCAGATCGTCGGCACGGTCGGCCGGCACCCTCGGGTCCCGGCCGACCGGACCATCCGGCAGCCGTCGAAGGATCCGGACGAGGACGACCGGGAGAGGACTTCCGGCCGGCGCACGACGACCGGGAGAGGACTTCCGGCCGGCGCACGACGACCAGGAAGCGTGGGCATGCGGTTACGGGACGTCGAGCCGGGCGACGGTCCGGCGTACGTGCGGATGCGCTGTGACCCGGAGATGATGGCCCACCTCGGCGGGCCGTACCCCCAGGAGCGGGCCGAGGCCCAGGTGGGTCACGACCTCGCCCTGGTCGCCAGCGGCGCCGGCATGGTCAAGATGATCGTGGTGGGCTCGCCGAAACCGGAGACGGTCGCCGGAACGGTCACCCTGTGGCGGCACGAGATCGACGGGGCAGCGGCGGCGGAGATCGGCTGGATGGTGCTTCCCGGGCACCAGGGGCAGGGCCTCGCCCGCTGGGCGGTGTCGGGCGTGCTGGACGAGGCCCGCCGGGACGGCCGGTGGAGCGTGGTGCACGCCTTCCCCGGTGTCGAGAACGACGCCTCGAACCGGCTCTGCCGCCGGCTGGGGTTCACGCTGGTCGGCGAGCGGGAGACGCCGTTCCGCGACCAGCTCTTCCGCACCAACCACTGGGTGCTCGACCTGCGGGGCTGATCGAACGGGTCAGGCCGCGTCGGCGGCGAGCGCGTGCTCGGTGCGTACCGCCTGGGCCTCGGCACGGGCGATGGAGCCGCCGGGGCGGCCCGCCACCCCGGCCGCAACGACGACCGCCGCCCCGGCGAAGACGAAGGCCCACGGGACGCCGCCGTGGTCGACGATCAGCCCGGCCGCCGCGCTGCCGGCGGCGCTCGCGCCGACCGACATGGTCACCACCCAGGTGTACGCCTCGTTCAGCATCCCGACCGGGGTGACCCGGCCGACCATGGTGTTCTCCAGGGTGAGCGCGGGGGCGATGGTCGCTCCCCCGACCACCAACGCCACGCCGAGCGCCAGCGGGGTGGGCATCGCCGCGAAGACCAGGAAGCTGGCCCCCACGCCGCCGAGCAGCCAGGCGAACTGGCGGGTCATGTTCCGGGCCGGTCGGCGGGTGCCGAACCAGAAGCCGCCGACCGCGCTGCCCACGCCCCAGACGGCGAGCAGCACACCGGCGAGGCTCTCCGCGTCGCCGTCGGTGGAGGCGCTCGCGTACGCCGGCACGGTCACCCCGGCCGCGCCGAACGCGATGCCCAGCCCGGCGACGCAGAGCAGCAGGGCGGGAAAGCCGGGCACCCGGAGTGGGCCGAGCCCTTTGGCGTGGGCGTGCCGGGGGTGCGGCTGCCAGTTGCGCATCACCCGGCCGAGGGCGACCACGCTGGTGCCGACCAGGGTGACCACGGCCGACCCGACCAGGGCGGCCCGGGCGTCGGCGACCAGCACGAAACCGGCCACCAGGAGTGGGCCGAGGACGAAGACGACCTCGAAGAGGGTGGTCTCCGCGGCCAGCGCGGTGTTGCGCAGGTGGTAGCGGCCGCTGGCGACGGTGGTGAGGTCGTTCCAGGCGCCCCGGATGGCGGCGGTGAGCGGTGGGTACGTCGCACCGGCCAGCCCGGCCGCGGCGTAGATCAGGGGCAGCGACTCGGCCCCGGAGCGACCGGCCAGCAGCAGGCCGACCAGGGCGAGCGGGTGGGCGATCCCGGTGGCGAGCAGGACCGGGGTGGGGCCGATCCGGTCGGCGATGCGGCCGGCCACCGGGCTGCACGCGGCACCCGCGATGGCGTACGTGGCCCCGGCGACGGCGGCCAGCGCGTACCGCCCGGTGGCCTGCTCCACCAGCAGCAGCAGCGCCAGCGAGGTCATACCGATCCCGAGCCGGCCGATGATGCCGGTGACCAGCAGCACCGGCGCTCCGGGGATCCGCCAGACGTCCTGGTACCGACTCAGCCCGGCCACGGTTTCTCCTCTGCTGCGGGCGCAGCCGTTCGCGCCCGCGGTGAGCGGTGATGGTGTGTGGCGGCGCGGTAATGGGCGGACGGCTCTACGACCCTGACGCCGGACGGTCCGACCATAACCCGTCGGCGTGGGCAGGAAGAAACGGTTACCGCACTGCCCGGGGTCGGGTCAGCGCTGGAACTGCACCGGACCGCTGTTCGCGGCCAACTGCTCCAGCCGGCGTACCCGCTCCTCCATCCGCGGGTGGGTGGAGAAGAGGTTGGCGACGCCCCCGCCCTTGAACGGGTTGTCGATCATGAGGTGCGCGGTGCTGGTCAGCTGCCCCTGGGCGGGGAGCGGGCGACGCTGGGTACCCACGTGGATCTTCCGGAGGGCGCTGGCCAGGGCGAGCGGGTCCCGGGTGAGCTGCGCGCCCGAGGCGTCCGCCTGGAACTCCCGGTTCCGGCTGATCGCCAACTGGATCACCGTGGCCGCGATCGGACCCAGGATGATCGTCAGCAGCAGTACGGCCGGGTTCGGGCTGTCCTCGTCGTCCCCGCCGCCGAGCGGGATGAACCACGCGATGTTCGCCAGCATGGTGATGATGCCGGCCAGGCCGGCGGCCACGCTGGAGATCAGGATGTCCCGGTTGTAGACGTGGGACAGCTCGTGCCCGATGACGCCCCGCAACTCCCGTTGGTCGAGGATCTCGGTGATCCCCTGGGTGACGCAGACCGCCGCGTGCTGCGGGTTGCGGCCGGTGGCGAAGGCGTTGGGCTGTGCGCTGGGGCTGACGTAGAGCCGGGGCATCGGCTGCCGCGCCTCGGTCGACAGCTCGCGCACCATCCGATACAGCTCCGGGAACTGTGCCTCGCTGACCGGCTGGGCCCGCATGGAGCGCAGCGCCAGTTTGTCGGAGTAGAAGTAGGTGACGCCGTTCATGACCAGGGACACCACGACGGCGACGACCATGCCGGTGCTGCCGCCGAACCAGTAGCCCACCGCGACGATCAGCGAGGTGAGCAGGCCGAGCAGGGCGGCGGTCTTCAGACGGTTGTGATGCACGATCACTCCTTCGGTGCCCGGATCCGGCGGGATCCGTCAACCGGGACAACAATCCGGTTCCCCGCAACCGTCCCTCTCATGACTGTGAGTTACCTGAGAAGGGCACGCAGCGGCACCGACAACCACCCTGAGCGGGACGCGGCGGCTACACCAGACCGAACAGGAGCTGCGGGGCGAGACCGAGCACGACCGCCACGGCGGTGGCGACCGCCAGCGTGGCGATGACACTCCGTGACGGTCGACGGCTGGCCGTCGGCACGGTCGGGGAGCCGTACAGGGTCGCGGCGACCCGCAGGTAGTACGCCAGGCCGACCACCGCGTTGAGGGCCACCACCAGCGCCAGCCAGCCGGATCCACCCGCCACCAACGACCGCACCACGGTCACCTTCGCGAACAGCCCGGCCAGCCCCGGCGGCAGCCCGGCCAGCCCGACCAGGGCCAGCCCGAACGCCGCCCCGGCCCAGCGGTGCCGCCGTGCCGCACCCCGGTAGTCCTCGACGGTGCCGCCGTCCGCCCCGTCCGGGCGTAACGCCACCACGCCCGCGAAGGCGGCCAGTTCCAGGACCACGAAGAAGACCGCGTACGCCACCGCGGCGGCGTACCCGGCCGCGCGGGCGTCGGCGGTGCGCCCGGCGGCCAGCGCCAGCGCGCCCAGCGGGGCGAGGATGTAGCCGGCCTGGGCCACCGAGGACCAGGCGAGCAGCCGGACCATCCGCCGCTGCCGCAGCGCCACCAGGTTGCCGACGGTCATGGTGAGCGCGGCCAGCAGGGCCAGCACCGGGCCGGTGACGGTCGCCGGCAGCGCGTACTGGACGACGGCGAGCAGCGCGACCACCCCGCCGAGTTTCGAGGCGGTCGACAGGTACGCGGCCACCGGCACCGGTGCGCCGTCGTAGGTGGCCGGCGCCCAGGCGTGGAACGGCACCGCCGCCACCTTGAACGCCAACCCGAGCACCACCAGGGTCACGGCGACCGAGGTCAGCGGCAGGTCGAGCAGGTCCGTGCCCTCGCTCAGGGCGGCACCGAGCGGACGCAGGTGCAGCCGGCCGGTGACCGCGTAGAGCAGTGCCGCGCCGAGCAGGGTGACCGTGGTGGCCACCACGCTGACCACGAAGAAGGTCACCGCTGCCTCGGCCCCGGCCAGGCTGCCCCGGCGCAGCCCGACCAGCACGTAGAGCGGCAGGGTCAGCGTCTCCAGCGCCACGATCAGGGTGATCAGGTCACCGGCCGCGCCGAGCACCACGCCGCCGGTCATCGAGCAGGCGAGCAGGAAGCAGAACTCCCCCACCGGCACCTGCCCGCCGCGCAGCAGCGGGCCGGCCAGCGCCAGCACCCCGAGGGTGAGCAGGGCGAAGACCGCCCCGACCAGCCCCGCCCGGTCGTCGGCGACCCAGGAGCAGCCGTCGGTGACGCAGAACGTGCCCCGGTCGCCGTCCGCGCCGACGAGCGCCGCGCCGAACGCGGTGGCCGTCGCGCCGAGCGCCCCGGCGGCCACCGTGGCGCGCGGCCGGGCCAGCAGCAGGTCGACCAGGAGCACGAGGACGGCGGTGCCGGCGGCCAGGTACCCCGGCAGCAGCGCGACGTGGTCGACGGACTGCACCACGCTGGTCACCGGGCTCACGGGTGCACCACCTCCAGCAGAGCCGTGACCGGGGCCTCGGCGACCCCGAGGACCAGCGTCGGCACCAGGCCGATCGCGAGGGCGAGCAGGACCAGCGGGCCCCAGGCGGCGAGTTCCGCCCCGGCGATGCCCGGGGAGAGGCCCGCCACCGCCGGACCGGGCCGGCCGTGGGTGACCCGGCGCAGCAGCCGCAGCAGGTACGCGGCGGTGAGCGCCCCGCCCACCGCGGCGAGCACGCCGAGCGTGGTCCAGAGCGCCCCGCCGGCCTCGATCGCGGCCACCACGGCGAACGCCTCGCCCCAGAACCCGGCGAGGCCGGGCAGGCCGAGCGAGGCGACCGCGGCGAAGGCGAGCAGCCCGGCCAGGCGGGGCGCGGTCTCCCGCAGCCCGGACAGGTCGGCCAGGTCACCGGTGTGGGTACGGTCCTTGACCGCCCCGGCGAGGAAGAACAGCAGGCCGGTGATCACGCCGTGCGCGACGTTGCCGATCAGGGCCGCCTGGATGCCGGTGGCGGTGAGCGTGGCGATGCCGAGCAGCACGAAGCCCATGTGTCCCACGCTGGAGTACGCGATCAGTCGTTTCAGCTCGTCCTGGGCCAGGCAGACCAGCGAGCCGACGAGGATCGCCGCGACGGCGAGCACGCCGAGCACCGGCGCGGCCCAGCGGGCTCCCTCCGGGGCCACCCCGACGGCGATCCGGACCAGGCCGTACGTGCCCATCTTGAGCAGCACCCCAGCGAGGATGACGCTGCCGACGGTGGGGGCCCGGGTGTGCGCGTCGGGCAGCCAGCTGTGCAACGGCCAGAGTGGACTCTTCACCGCGAAGGCCAGCCCGAGCAGGGTGAACGCGGCGATCTGGGTGCCCCGGGACAGCCCCGTCCCGCCGGTCAGCGCGACGACGTCGGCGGTGCCGGCGGCCGACACCACGACGTAGACGCCGACCAGCAGCAGCACCGAGCCGGCGAGGGTGTAGAGGGCGAACTTCCGCGCTGCCGCCCGCGCCGCGTCCCGGTCCACCGGGCGGCCACCGGACCCGCCCGTGCCGCCCCAGCCGGCGATGACCGCGTACATGGGCAGGAGGACGACCTCGAAGAAGAGGAAGAAGAGGACCAGGTCGAGGGCGAGGAAGGTGCCGAGGATGCCGACCTCGATCACCAGCAGCAGGGCGACCAGGAGGCTTCCCCGCCCGCCGTCGGGCACCCGCCAGAGGGAGTACCCGCAGCAGAGCAGGGTGAGCAGGGCGGTCAGCACCACCAGCGGGTACGAGATCCCGTCCACCCCGAGGTGGAACCGCAGGTCCAGGTCGGGCACCCAGGGAACGTCGAGCCGGTGCCAGGGGAGCACCCCGGGCGTGGTCGCCGTGTACGCCGTCCAGGTCCGGTCGCCGGTGGCGAGCAGGGCCGCCGCGGCCAGGGTGAGCGCGGCGGCGACCGTACCGGCCAGCCGACCGGCCCGGTCGCCGGGCAGCACGGCGGCCAGGGCCGCGCCGAGCGCGGGCAGCGCCAGCACCGCCACCAGCAGGAACTGACCGGCCGTCATGCGGCACCCCCGGGCGGACAGAGCGGGCAGGCCGTCACACGACACCTCCGACCAGGGCGGCGGCGAGGCCGATGAGCAGGACGCCGGCCAGCACCGCCACCACCGCCCGGGGCAGGGCCGCCCGGTGCAGCGCGGCCAGTCCGCCGCCGAGCCCGGTGGCGGCGCGCCCGCTGCCCTCGACCGCCCCGTCCACCACCCGCTCGTCCGCGGCACGTGCCAGGCGGGCCAGCGCGGCGATCGGGCGCACCACCAGGGCGTGCTGGACGTCGTCGAGCCGGAACGCGGCGGCGAACACCGGCCGCAGCGGGCCGAGCGCGGTCGCCGGGTCGGCGACCGGGTCCCGTCGCCACCGCCACCACGCGAGTCCCGCACCGACCAGGAGCAACCCCACCGGCAGCAGCACCTCGGGGCCGAGGTGGACGAGCACGTGGTCGCCGGCCGGCAGGCTGGTGGCCGGGGTGAGGAGCAGCCGGCGGGCGAAGGCCCGGTCGAAGCCGGCCAGGCCGAGCAGCGCGGCCGGCACAGCGAGCAGCAGGATCGGCCAGCGCATCAGGGCCGGCGGGTCGTGCGGGTGGGCCAGTTCGGCCCGGCTGGCACCGAGGAAGGTGCGCAGCAGCAGTCGGGTGGCGTACCAGGCGGTGACCGCGACGCCGACCAGCCCGGCGAACCAGACCAGCCAGCCGACCCAGGTCGGGGCCGGGCCGCCGCCGTGCCGGGCGGCGTCCTCGGCGGCGGCGAGCACACCCTCCTTGCTGAAGAAACCGGCCAGCGGCGGCACCCCGGCCAGCGCGCCGAGCCCGACCAGCGTGCACCAGAAGGTGACCGGCATCGGCCGGCGCAGCCCGCCCATGCCGGACATCAGCGTGGTGCCGACCGCGTGGATCACCGCACCGGCGGCGAGGAAGAGCAGCGCCTTAAACGCGGCATGGGTGAGCAGGTGGAACAGGGCCGCCGAGGTGGAACCGACGGCCAGCGCCCCGGTCATGTAACCGAGTTGGGAGACCGTGGACCAGGCGAGCACCCGCTTCAGGTCGTCCTGGGCGGTGGCGGCGAACGCGCCGAGCAGCAGGGTGACCGAGCCGACGACGCCGAGCACCGCCAGCGCGACCGGAGCCGCCGCGAACAACGGGTACAGGCGGGTCACCGCGTAGACCCCGGCGGCGACCATGGTCGCGGCGTGGATCAGCGCGGAGATCGGCGTGGGGCCGGCCATCGCGTCCGGCAGCCAGGTGTGCAGCGGGAACTGGGCGCTCTTGCCGGCCACCCCGGCGAGCAGCAGCAGGCAGGCGGCGGTGAGCGTGCCGGTGGCGTGGTCGTGGGCGAGCACGTCGGCGATCCGGAAGCTGCCGGCGCTCACCCCGAGCAGGGCGATGCCGAGCAGGAAGCCGACGTCACCTACCCGGGTGACCAGGAACGCCTTCATCGCGGCGGCCGGGGCCTGCGGCAGCCGCCGGTCGTGGGCGATGAGCAGGTAGGAGCAGATGCCCATCACCTCCCAGCCGACCAGCAGCGGGATCAGGTCGCCGGAGACCACCACCAGCAGCATCGCGCCGGTGAAGAGGCTGATCTGCGCCGCGTAGGGCGGGTACCGGTGGTCGACCTCGACGTCGTCGTCCGGGCCGCGCCGCAGGTAGGTCACCGAGTAGACCTGCACGGCGAGGGCCACCGCGGTCACCGCGACCGCGACCAGCGCCGCCGCGCCGTCCAGCCGGACGCCGAGGGTCACCCGCAAGTCACCCAGCTCGATCCAGGTCCGGGCGTACTCGCTCGGGCCCTCGAGGGTGACCAGCAGGGCCACCGCGAGCAGCAGCGCCCCGGCCGCCCCGGCCACACCGAGGCCGATCGCCGCCCGCCGGGCCCGCTCCCCGCCGTCGGTCCGGCCACGCGCGGAGGGCGCCAGCAGCAGCCCGGTCAGCCCCGCCACCAGGGGTACGGCCGGCAGCAGCGCGCCGAGGGCCTGGACGCGATTCACCGGGCGACCTCCTCAGGGCGCTCGACCGGCCCGCCCGGCCCGCCTCGCTCGGCCGGCTCGGGGCGCTCGGTGAGCGGCACCTCGTCCACCGCCACGCTGGCCCGCAGCCGGTAGAGCTGGAGCACGATGGCCAGCCCCACGCCGATCTCGGCGGCGGCGAGGACGATCACGAACAGCGCGAAGACCTGCCCGCCGTGCGGCAGGGTGGCCCGGACGGTGGTGTCGGCGGTGACCAGGATCAGGTTGACCGCGTTCAGCATCAGCTCGACGGCCATCAGCACCAGCACGGCGTTGCGCCGCCGCAGCACGCCGTAGACGCCGAGCCCGAAGAGCAGGGCAGCGGTGACGTAGGGGATGACCGGTCTCATCGGGCGTCCCCATCCGCCGACCCGTCCGGCCCCGCGTCGGCCACCGGCCGGGAGCCGATCTCCGGTCGGGAGATGACGACCGCTCCGACCAGGGCGGCGAGCAGCAGCACCGAGAGCAGTTCGAACGGGAGGACCCAGCTGCGGAAGATCTCCCCGCCGAGGCGCTCGGCGGTGCCGGCCCCGGGCAGTTCCACCGCCGACCACCGGTACGCGTCGACCAGCAGGACGCTCAGCCCCAGGCCGGTGCCACCGCCGACCAGGGCGGCGGCCCAACCGGGCCGGTCCAGGTCGTCGGAGGCCCCGATCGGAGCGCGGGTGAGCATCACCGCGAACAGCAGCAGCACCACCACCGCGCCGACGTAGATGAGCACCTGCACCCAGGCGACCAGCTCGGCGGTGAGGACGAGATACGACCCGGCCAACGCGCCGAGGCAGACCACCAGGTAGAGGCCGGCCCGGACCAGGTGGCGCGTGGTCACCACCAGGGCACCGGCACCGACCGCCACCGCGCCGAGCGCGAGCAGCAGCACGTCCGCACCGGTCACTCCGCCGTCCCCTCGCCCGGAGCGGCGGTGGGGCGTACCCGGGAGGTGGCCGGACGGGCGGCGGGGCCGGACCCGGCGGCGGCCTTGCGCGCGGCGGTGGACTCCTCCTTGGACGGTTCACCGTTCGGGTCGTGCGCGGGCGGCGGTGGGACGGTGGCCATCCACTGCCCGAGGTGGTCCTTGTCGTGCAGGAGGTCGCGGATGTCGTACTCGGCGTACTCGAACTCGGGCGACCAGTAGAGCGCGTCGAACGGGCAGACCTCGACGCAGATGCCGCAGTACATGCAGAGCGAGAAGTCGATGTCGAAGCGGTCGAGCACGTTGCGCTGGCGGGGGCGGGCCGCGCCGGGCACGGCCACCTCCTCCTTGTGCGAGTCGATGTAGATGCACCAGTCCGGGCACTCCCGCGCGCAGAGCATGCAGACCGTGCAGTTCTCGGCCAGCAGGGCGATCACCCCACGGGACCGGGGCGGCAGTTCGGGGGCCACGTCCGGGTACTGCTGGGTGGTCGAGCGGCGGGTCATCGTCTTCAGCGTGACCGCCAGTCCCTTCGCCAGTCCGCTTCCGGGCACACCGCTGTCACTCATGTCGCCATCCTGCCCTGTGTCCCCGGCGTGCGCGACCACCACCCGGCAGTTGCCGGCGGTACCGTGGCCGGTGGGGAGAACGACACACCGGGAAGCACCGCGAAAGGACAGCCCGATGACCGCCGCGCTGCAGAACGACGATCCGCCCGAGGGCGGATGGACGACCGACGATCTGGACGCGCTGCCCGACGACGGGCGTCGCCGTGAACTGCTCGATGGAGTGTTGCTCGTGTCCCCCTCCCCCACCCGGCTCCACCAGACCGTCGCCATGCGGCTCGGCGTCGCGCTCGAAGAGGCGTGTCCCGACGAGTACGACGTGACCCAGGCCGTGGAGGTGAGGCTCAACCGCTCCCGGTCGTTCATCCCGGACGTGCTGGTCACCACCGCCGAGGCCGCCGCCGGCAACCCCGCCCACTACGCGCCGCACGAGGTGGTGCTGGCGGTGGAGATCGTCTCGCCGAGCACCCGCTCGATCGACCGGGTGCTGAAGCCGGCGCTCTACGCCCAGGCCGGCATCCCGTTCTTCTGGCGGGTCGAGGTGGAGGACGACGCGATCGTGGTCTACACGCACCGCATCGACCCGGTGGACGAGGTCTACACCGAGACCGGGCGGTGGACGAAGGTCGTCGACACCGGGGAGCCGTTCCCGGTGAACCTGCCGATCGCCCGGATCACGCCCCGGAGCCGCTGACCACCTGGCCGGTGGGCGGACCGTGGCAACGGTCGGTCGGCCGTCCGTCCGGGAATCGGACATGATGGGGGCGACAGACGACCTGGCGCACCGCGAGGGGGCGACGTGAGCGACAGCACCGGCAGCGGCTCGGCGACGAGCGACGACGAGGTCCTGGAGCGGACCGGGGGCAAGTACGTCGAGCCGGGTGGTGAGTTCACCCGCGACCAGCGCTACATCGCCACCCGGATCACCGCCGACGGGCGGGACGGCTATCCGGTGGAGCCGGGCCGGTACCGGCTGGCGGTGAGCCGGGCCTGCCCGTGGGCGAACCGGCTGATCATCGTCCGGCGGCTGCTCGGACTGGAGGACGCCATCTCGATGGCGGTGGCCGGCCCCACCCACGACAAGCGGAGCTGGACCTTCGACCTGGACCCGGACGGCCGGGACCCGGTGCTCGGCGTCGAACGGCTGGCGGAGTCCTACTTCAAGCGCTTCCCCGGCTACGAGCGGGGCATCACCGTGCCGGCGCTCGTGGACGTGCCGACCGGGCAGGTGGTCACCAACGACTACGCGCAGATGAGCCTGGACCTGTCGACGGAGTGGACGGCGTACCACCGCGACGGAGCGCCGGAACTCTACCCGGAGCGGCTGCGCGCGGAGATCGACGAGGTCAACGCGCTGGTGTTCGCCGACGTCAACAACGGCGTCTACCGGTGCGGCTTCGCCGGCAGCCAGGAGGCGTACGAGAAGGCGTACCGCCGGCTCTTCGAGCGCCTGGACTGGTTGAGCGACCGGCTGACCAACCAGCGTTACCTGGTCGGCGACTCCGTCACCGAGGCCGACGTGCGGCTGTTCACCACGCTGGTCCGCTTCGATCCGGTCTACCACGGCCACTTCAAGTGCAACCGGCAGAAGCTGACCGAGATGCCGGTGCTGTGGGCGTACGCACGGGACCTGTTCCAGACCCCCGGCTTCGGCGACACCATCGACTTCGACCACATCAAGCGGCACTACTACGAGGTGCACCGGGACATCAACCCGACCCAGGTGGTGCCGCTCGGGCCGGACCTCGCGAACTGGCTCACCCCGCACGGACGGGAGGAGCTGGGGGGACGCCCGTTCGGCGAGGGCACCCCGCCCCCGCCGCCCCCGGCGGACGAGCGGGTCGACCCCGCCCACACCCCCCTGCGCTGAGTCGAGTTCGACGGCCCGGCCGGGTGGTGCCGCTGGCGCCCCGGCCGGGCGTCAGGTCGCGACGCGGACGGCGGCGGTCAGCACGAGCTGGCCGAGCGCCACCGGCACGAGGACCAGCCAGCAGAGGCGCTGGAGCTGGTCCTCGCGGAGCCGTGGGTACGACACCCGGAGCCAGATGATCACGAACGAGACGGCGAAGACCTTCAGCAGCGTCCAGAGCCAGCCGAGGTACGCGTCGCCGAAGGGGCCCTGCCAGCCGCCGAGGAAGAGCACGGTGGTGAGCGCGGCAATCACCACGATGCCGACGTACTCGGCGAGGAGGAAGAAGGCGAACCGCAGGCCGGTGTACTCGGTCATGTAGCCGAAGACCAGCTCGGAGTCGGCGATCGGCATGTCGAACGGTGGCCGCCGGATCTCGGCGAGCCCGGCGACGAAGAACACCACCATCGCGGGGGCCTGCCAGAGCAGCCACCACGGCTGCCAGGCCTCGACGATGCCGGAGAGGCTGAGCGTGCCGGCCGCCATCGCCACCGAGGCGGCGGCCAGCACCAGCGGCAGCTCGTAGCCGAGCAGCTGGGCCGCGCCGCGCAGGCCGCCGAGGAGGCTGTACTTGTTGGCCGACGCCCAGGCCGACATGAGCACCGCCACCACCCCGACCCCGACCACGGCCAGGACGAAGAAGAGGCCGATGTCCAGCGGCTGCCCGACCAGGTCGCCGGGGCCGAGGGGGATCACCAGCAGGGCGAGCAGGTACGGCACCAGCGCCACCACCGGGGCCAGCCGGAACACCGGCCGGTCCGCCTCGCGCGGGGTGACGTCCTCCTTCTGCACGAACTTGATGCCGTCGGCGACGAGTTGCGCCCAGCCGTGGAACCCACCGGCGTACATCGGACCGAGCCGACCCTGCATGTGGGCCATCACCTTGTGCTCGGCCTGCCCCACCACCAGCGGCAGGACCAGGAAGGCGGCGAGCACTCCGACCACCCGCAGGGTCAGCTCCAGCCAGAGGGGCATCAGTGCGTACCCCCGCCGCCACCCGGGGTCGGCGTCGGGCCCCACTCCCCGGGTGCGGGGACACCCGGCGGGCGGACCGCCCGCCGGCCACCGCCGGCCACCGACTCGCCCGGTTCCTTCGCCCCCGGCCAGGGTTTCGCCACCCGGGAGGCGAGCACGAACTCCTTGCGCAGCGGATGCCCCTCGAACTGCGGCGGCAGCAGCAGCGGGCGGAGCGGCTCGTGCCCGGCGAACCCGATGCCGAACATCTCGTACGTCTCCCGCTCGTGCCAGGCCGCGCCGGGATAGACGTCCACCACCGACATCACCTCGGCGGCCTCCCGGGGCACCCGGGTACGCACCAGGAGCCCGTGCCGGTGCGTGGTCGACCAGAGGTGGGCCACCACGTCGAAGCCGCCGTCCAACTCGTCGACGGCGGAGAGCCAGTCGAAGAAGTCGCAGGCCAGCTCGGCGTCGTCCCGTGCCGCGCGCAGCGCGTCCCGCCAGCGGGCCGGTGGCACGTCGACGGTCGCGCGGGCGTACGCCTGGCCGCCGGAGATGCCCGCGACCGCCGCCTCGTCCGCGACCAGCTCGACCAGCCGCCGCCCGACCCCCTCCGCCTCCATGCCCCGATCCTATGGCCCGCCCCGGCTCCGCACCCCACCCCCACTCGTCAGTCGTGACGGTGACGGTGCCCCGCCTCGCGGGTCGTCCCACCGGCTTCATGATCATCTGAGGTAACGCGGTGTACGCGAGGGTGGGAACGGGGAGGATCGGAGGGTGCGGGCGATAACGGTGGCACCCGGGGTGGCGGACTCTCTCCGGCTGGACGAGGCGTGGCCGGAACCGCACCCCGAGGAGGGGGCGATCCTGGTCGAGGCGCTCGCCGTGGGCATCTGCGGCACCGACCACGAGATCATCGCCGGGGAGTTCGGCGAGGCACCCCCGGACACCGACCGCCTGGTGATCGGGCACGAGTCGCTGGGCCGGGTGCTGGAGGACCCGACCGGCAGCCTGCACCCCGGCGACCTGGTCGCCGGGATCGTCCGGCGTCCCGACCCGGTGCCCTGCGCGAACTGCGCCGTCGACGAGTGGGACATGTGCCGCAACGGCCAGTACACCGAGCACGGCATCAAGGCGCTGTCCGGCTTCGCCCGGGACCGCTGGCGGATCCCACCGAAGTTCGCCGTCGGCCTGGATCCCGACCTGGCGCACGTCGGGGTGCTCCTGGAACCGGCCGCCGTGGTGGCCAAGGCATGGGACCACATCGACCGGATCGGCCAGCGGGCCGAGTGGCAGCCGCAGACCGTGCTGGTCGCCGGGGCCGGGCCGATCGGCCTGCTCGCCGCGCTGCTGGCCAGCCAGCGGGGGCTGACCGTGCACGTGCTCGACCGCACCCCGACCGGACCGAAACCGGCGCTGGTGGCGGCGCTCGGCGCGACGTACCACACGAGCACCGTCAACGAGCTGGACTTCGAACCCGACATCATCGTCGAGTGCACCGGCGCTCCGAGCGTGGTGCTGGACGTGATGTGCAAGGCCGCCCCGGTCGGCATCGTCTGCCTCACCGGCGTCTCCAGTGGCGGACGCATCATCGACTTCGACGCGGGCGCGCTGAACCGGACCCTGGTACTGGAGAACAACGTCGTCTTCGGCTCGGTGAACTCCAACCGCCGGCACTGGGAGCTGGCCGCCGGGGCCCTCGGCCGGGCCGACCCGTCCTGGCTCGGCAACCTGGTCACCCGCCGGGTCCCGGTCGAGGCGTACGCCGAGGCGTACCACCCCGGCCCGGACGACATCAAGGTGGTGCTGGAGTTCGCCCGCTGACCGGTCGGGCCGGACCCGTCGACCGGTCGTCCCAGGTCGGCGGGCCGGACCGGCGGGGCGGCCGGTCCGGCGGAGCAGGCGGGGTTCTACAGGCCGGGAAGCTGGCCGTTGCGGAACAGGTCGACGAAGAGCTGGTGGTCCCGGCGGGCCTGGAGCCCGTACACGTGGGCGAACTCCGCCAGGTACGTCACGAAGCCCTGCTCGTCGGCCTCGACGGCGGCGACGATCGCCTCCTCGGTGGAGTAGTCGACCAGGTCGTGGCTGGACTCGTCGTCGGCGACCGAGTGCATCCGGGCGACCGCCCGGCCCAGGTCGGCGATCACGCCGGCCAGCTCCTCCGGCTCGTTGACGTCGGCCCAGTCCAGGTCGGCGGCGTACGGGGAGACCTCGGCGACCAGCTGGCCCACCCCGTTCAGCTCGGTGAAGCCCAGCCACGGGTCGGCGTGCGCCTGGAGTGCCCGCTGCGACTCGGCCGTCCGGTGCCCCTGGTGTGTGAAGTAGCCACGGACGCCCTCGTCGTCGATGTGCCGGGCCACGGCGGGCACCTGGGCCTGCTTCATGTAGATGACGACGTCGTTCTCCAGCGCCTGGGTGTGCCCCTCCAGCAGGAGGTTGTACGACGGCAGGCCGGCCGAGCCGATCCCCACGCCCTTGCGCAGCACCACGTCCTTGACGTGTGCGGCGACCGGTCGCAGCCGGGCGCTGGAGGCGGGCAGCGTGTCCAGGTAGCGGTGGAACGCCTCGCAGACCGCGTCCCGGGTGGCCTCGTCGACCTCGTAGACCCCGTCGCCCAGGGAGAACCGGCGCTCGTAGTTGTCGATGGTGGTCTGCGTGGCGAGCAGGTCGACCCGGGTGTTCAACCGGGCCTGCTGGAGCACGTGGCGCAGCACGCCGTCGGCGTTCTCCAGGGTGATCGAGCCGATCGCGTCGTCCCCGCCGTGCGCGATGGCCCGCAGCTCGGTCAGGTACGACCGGGCGAAGGTCTCCACCAGACCGGTGATCACCTGGTCGGAGAGGGCCTTGGCGTACCCGATCAGCGCCACGCTCGCCACGAACCGTTTGAGATCCCAGGAGAACGGGCCGACGTACGCCTCGTCGAAGTCGTTGACGTTGAACACCAACTGCCCGGAGGCGTTCATGTAGGTGCCGAAGTTCTCCGCGTGCAGGTCACCGTGGATCCACACCCGGCTGGTCCGCTCGTCGAGGAAGCGGTCGTCGGCGTACTCGCCGACCTGGTCGGCGTAGAAGAGGGAGGCGCTGCCCCGGTAGAAGGCGAACGGCGAGGCGGCCATCTTGCGGAACTTGCGTCGGAAGGCCGCCGGGTCGAGGGCCATCGACGCCCCGAACTCCTCGATCAGGACGTCGACGATGTGGGCGGAACGGCGGTCCAGGGTCTGACTCATGGACGCCCACGCTAGCCCCCGCCCGCCACGGCCCGATCTCCGCCTGCCGGCCGGGACGACGGGCCTGATCGAGCGCACGACGGGCCTGATCGAGCGGTGGCCGGCGGCGGATCAGCCGACGGCGAGCGTGCGGACGGCGGCGGATCAGCCGAGGTCGGACAGGCGGATCACGGCGGGTCAGCCGAGGTCGGGCGGGCGGACGACCGGTGCGGTGAGCGACTCGACCGGGCGGGCCGGCGCGGCAGCCGGCAACGGGGCGTCCGCCGGGGAGGCCAGCGGGTCCGGGCGCGAGACGCCGCCGATCCCGGACTGCTCGGCGGCGATCTTCTCCTGGAGACGCAGGATGCCGTGCAGCAGCGCCTCCGGCCGGGGCGGGCAGCCGGGCACGTAGACGTCGACCGGGATGAGCTGGTCGACGCCCTTGGTCACCGAGTACGAGTCCCAGTACGGCCCGCCGCAGTTGGAGCAGGCCCCGAAGGAGATGACGTACTTCGGCTCGGGCATCTGGTCGTAGAGGCGCTTGATCGCCGGGGCCATCTTGTCGGTGACCGTGCCGGAGACCACCATCAGGTCGGCCTGCCGGGGGCCGTGCGCGAAGGGGATCACGCCCAGCCGCATGAAGTCGTGCCGTCCCATGCTGGTGGCGATGAACTCGATCGCGCAGCACGCCAGCCCGAAGTTGAAGACCCAGAGCGAGTAGCGGCGGCCCCAGTTGAGCACGAAACGGATCGGCTCACCGAGCACTCCCGGCAGTTGCACCCCGACCTCCGTCCCCTGTCCCACCGACAGTCAACCACAGCGCTCCGGCGGCCCCCTCCGGCAACCGGCGCCACGGCCGGTCCGGGCGGGAGCCGTCCGGCGTGACTCAGTGGGTCGGACGCTGGAGCAGACCGACGAACTCGATCAACAGTCGCTCCCGCAGGGCCGGCGGCGCGGCGTTGAGCAGTGTGTTCACCGTCGCCATCCGGTCCGGAACCCCGGCCCCGCCGCCCATGCCCAGGCCGTCGGCCAGCCCGGCGACCAGGTCCGGGGTGAGCGCCTCGGGCGGCAGGCCGGACGCCATCGCCAGCAGCTCCTCCGGCAACCTGACCGGGCCAGCCGCCCGGGTCGCCGTCACCGCGTCGGCGAGGTCCTCGCGGAACTCGGCCACCCTCGGGGCCACCGAGGCGGTGACGGTCAGGTGGACGCTCGCCGGCAGCTCGCCGTACGCCATCTGCGGTTGGGTGTGCCAGCCCCGGACGGTCAGCTCGTCGACCAGGACGAAGAGATCGAGCCCCGGGTCGGTGCTGGTGAAGCAGACGACGGTGGACTCCGGTTCGGCCATCAGCCGCAACCCCTCGGTGGCCCGCACCGCCGCCGCCAGGCCGCGGACCGCCTCGACGGTACGGCCGGCCAGCTCGACGTAACCGGCGTCGCCGACGTGCCGCAGGGTGGCGTACGCGGCGGCGATCGGCCCCCCGGAGCGGGTGGAGGCGATCCCCGGGTTGATCATGGTGTAGCCGGGCCAGCCGGCGAAGGCGAAGTACTGCGGGGCGCGCAGCGCCGGATCCCGGTGCAGGAGCACCGACACCCCCTTCGGGGCGTACGCGTACTTGTGCAGGTCCACCGAGATCGAGGTGACCCCGGGCACGGAGAGGTCGAACCGGGGCACCGGCAGGCCCAGCCGACGCAGGTAGGGCAGGGTCCAGCCGCCGAAGCAGGCGTCCACGTGGCAGCGCACCCCGGACCGGGCGGCCACCTCGGCGATCCCCTCCACCGGGTCGACCACGCCGTGCGCGTACGAGGGCGCGGAGCAGGCCACCAGCACCGTCTCCGGGCGGATCGCGGCGGCCACGTCGGCCACCTCCGGGCGCAGCGTCTCCGGGGAGACGGGCACCGGGTCGAGCGCCACCCGCAGGTAGTGCGCCGCCTTGGCGAACGCCGCGTGCGCGCTGACCGGCACCACGACGCGCGGCTCGGCGATGTCCGGGCGGGCGTCCCGGGCCGCCTTCACCGCCAGGATCAGCGACTCGGTACCCCCGCTGGTGACGCTGCCCACCGCGTCCGGGGCGGCCGTGCCCGGCCCACCGCCGAGCAGCTGCACCGCCGCTGCGACCAGCGCGTTCTCCATCGCCAGCAGGGACGGGAAGGCGGTCGGGTCGAGCCCGTTGACGTGCGCGCTGCCCGCGTGCGCGGCGCTGGCCAGCTCGTCCAGGCCGGGCACCGCCGGGTCGTAGACGTAGGCGAAGAGGCGTCCGCCGTGGGTGGGCCGGTCGGCGGCCCGCAGCGCCCGGATCTCCGCGAGCACCTGCTCCGCCGGTACGCCCTGCGCCGGCAACGCCGCCGGCACCGCACCCGCCGGGTCGGTCGGAGCCGTACCCGCCGGGTCGGTCGAGATCGCGGCCGCCGGGTCGGTCGGAGCCGTACTCACGTCGTCGGTCATCGGATGATGGTCCCCTTCCGTACGCGGTCGGCGGCCCGCTCGGCGGCGGCGAGCCGCTCGGCGGTCAGGTCGTAGCGGCGCAGCAGCAGTACGGCCGGGCCGACCAGCAGCGCCGGCAGCACGGTGAAACCGAGCAGCACACCGAGGCGGGCGGTGTCGGACTGGACGGCCGCCGAGCCGGTCGCCGAGGACACGTACCCGGAGAGCTGGAGCACCAGCCCGTAGATGCCCGGACCGAGGGCCAGCCCGAAGGTCTCCCCCGCCGTCCAGAGCCCGGTGAACACGCCCGCCTGACGACGGCCGGTGCGCGCGGTGTCGTAGGCGATGCAGTCGGGAAGCATGGCCAGCGCGAAGACCTGCTGCCCGGCGTAGCCGCAACCGATCACCGCGACCAGCGGGTAGACCACGGCCGCAGGCAGCACCGGTGCGGCGACCAACGCCAACGCGCCGGCCGCGAAGAGCACCGACGCGGCGACCAGCGCGGCGCGCTTGCCGACCCGCGCGCCGACCCGCGTCCACAGCGGCATGACCAGCAGGGCGGGGCCGACGAAGCAGGCGAAGAGCAGGGTCGGCCCGGTCTCCGGCTCGACGAGGATCTGGTCGGCGAAGTAGTTGACCCCGGCGAGGATGGTCGCCACCCCGGCGGACTGCACCACGAAACAGACCAACAGCACCCGGAACGGACGGTTACGGCCGGCGACGGCGAGCTGCCTGCGCAGGGTCGGCTCGCTCTGGCCGACCTCGCCGGCCGGGGCGCCCTGGGTGCCGAGGAACGCGCCGAGCGCGCCCACCACGATCAGGACCGCGACGAACAGGCCCATCCAGCGGTGCCCGGGAACCCCGTCACCGCCGGCGGTGACCACCAGCGGCGCGAGTGCCCCGGAGACCAGGATGGCCACCGCCAGGACGGCGATCCGCCAGCTCATCAGCCGGGTCCGCTCGGCGTAGTCGCCGGTCAGCTCGGCCGGCATCGCCACGTACGGCACCTGGAAGAACGCGAACGCGGTCGCGGTGGCCAGGAAGGCGACCGCGACGTACGCCGCAGCGGCCGGGCCGGTGCCGAACGGGGCGGCGAAGATCGCGGCGAACAGCACGGCGAGGGCGATCCCGGCGAGGAGCAGGTACGGCCGGCGGGCGCCCCAGCGGGAACGGGTGCGGTCGGAGATCCGCCCCGCGACCGGGTTGACCAGCACGTCCCATGCCTTGGGCAGGAGCACCAGCAGGGCGGCCACGCCGGCCGCGACGCCCATCGTGTCGGTGAGGTACGGCAACAGCAGCAGTCCCGGCACCGTGCCGAAGGCCCCGGTCGCCAGGGACCCGAGGGCGTAGCCGAGGTGCACCCGACGGGGCAGCTCAGCCGACGGCGCGTCCATGGAGCCGAATGATACTCATTTTGTGTCGCCCGTCACGCTCCTGGGTGGGCGCGCCGGCTGGTTGCAGGGGTCCCCTGCTACCGCTTTTTGTCGAGCAGGGGACCCCTGCAACCACACAAGCCCGCGCAGAGCGCTCAATCCGCCGGCTGCCAGCCGGCGGTGGCGATGTCCACCCGGTCGCCGCGCAGCGGGGTGCCCTCGGCGCGCAGCCGGGCCCGGGCCTCCCGCTCGTGGCCGGGTGGGAGGCGGCCCGCCGCGTTGACCACCCGGTGCCAGGGCACCCCGCCGCCGTGCCGAGCCATGATCGATCCGACCAGCCGGGCCGAGGTACGACCGGAGCGCTCGGCCAGCGTGTCGGCGATCGCGCCGTACGACATCACCCGCCCCGGCGGGATCCGCTCGACCAGATCCAGCACCGCCTCGACGTACTCCTCGGGTGTCATGGCCAGCCACGATATGGGAACGGCGGCGGGCGGAGCGGGACCGACCACGCAGAATGGGCGGGTGCGCGAAGCAGTCACCACAGCCCGACGCGTCGTCGTCAAGATCGGCTCCTCCTCGCTGACCACCACCGGCGGAGGGCTGGACGACGCCCGCGTGACGGCCCTGGTGGACGCCCTCGCCACGCGGGCCGGACAGGGACGAGAGGTGGTCCTGGTCTCCTCCGGCGCGATCGCCGCCGGGCTGGCCCCGCTCGGCCTGCCCCGCCGCCCACGGGACCTGGCCACCCAGCAGGCGGCTGCGAGCGTCGGGCAGGGTCTGTTGATCGGCCGGTACGCGGCCAGCTTCGCCCGGCACGGGCTGACCGTCGGGCAGGTGCTGCTCACCGTCGACGACGTCACCCGCCGGGCGCACTACCGCAACGCGTACCGGACCCTGCGCAAGCTGCTCGACCTGCGGGCGGTGCCGATCGTCAACGAGAACGACACGGTGGCCACCGAGGAGATCCGGTTCGGCGACAACGACCGGCTGGCCGCGCTGGTGGCCGCGCTGGTCCACGCCGACCTGCTGATCCTCCTCTCCGACGTCGACGCGCTCTGGACCGGTGACCCGCGCCGGCCGGAGTCGACCCGCATCACCGAGGTACGCGGCGAGGAGGACCTCACCGGCGTGGAGATCGGCGGGGCGGGCCGGGCCGGGGTGGGCACCGGCGGCATGGTGACGAAGGTCGAGGCGGCCCGGATCGCCACCGGCTTCGGCATCCCGGTGGTGCTCACCGCCGCGCCGCTGGCCGCCGCCGCGCTGGCCGGCGAGCCGGTGGGCACCTTCTTCCACCCGGTACGCCAGCGGCCCACCGCCCGCCTCTTCTGGCTGGCCCACGCCACCTCCCCCCGGGGCCGGCTGCACCTCGACCCGGGTGCGGTGCAGGCCGTGGTCGGCCGACGCAAGTCCCTGCTTCCGGCCGGGATCACCGCCGTCGACGGCGCGTTCACCGCCGGCGATCCGGTGGACCTGGTCGACACGCAGGGCGCCCCGGTGGCCCGTGGGCTGGTCAACTACGACGCGGTGGAGCTACCCGGACTGCTCGGGCGTTCCACCTCGGAACTCGCCGCGGCGCTCGGCCCGGCGTACGAACGTGAGGTGGTCCACCGCGACGACCTGGTGCTGCTTTGACGGCGGACGGGTACGCCGGGGTGAGGTGGTTGCAGGGGTCCCCTGCTCCACAAAAAGCGGTAACAGGGGGCCCCTCCTATCAGGAAGGTGAACGATGAGCGTTACCGAGCAGGCCCGTCGGGCGCGGGAGGCGGCGGGCGCGTTGGCCGTGGCGACGCGTACCGCGAAGGACGCCGCCCTGCACGCGATGGCCGACGCGCTGGTGGCGCGTACGCCGGAGATCCTGACCGCGAACGCGGCGGACCTGGCGGCCGGGCGGGACGCCGGCCTGAGCGCGGCAGTGCTGGACCGGCTGGCGCTGGACGCGGGCCGGGTGGCCGGGATCGCCGACGCGCTGCGGCAGATGGCGGCGCTGCCCGACCCGGTCGGTGAGGTGGTACGCGGCTCGACCCTGCCGAACGGACTGGAACTGCGGCAGATCCGGGTGCCGTTCGGGGTGGTCGGGATCATCTACGAGGCCCGCCCGAACGTGACCGTGGACGCCGCCGGGATCTGCCTGAAGTCCGGCAACGCCGCGCTGCTGCGCGGGTCGTCCTCGGCCGCGCACTCGAACGCGGCGCTGGTCGCGGTCCTGCGGGACGCGGTCGCCGCAGCCGGGTTGCCGGCCGACGCGGTGCAGTTGCTCGACGCCACCTCCCGCGACTCGGTGAAGGAACTGATGCGGGCGCGGGGCCTGGTGGACGTGCTGATCCCGCGCGGCGGGGCGTCGCTGATCCGGACCGTGGTCGAGGAGTCGACGGTGCCGGTGATCGAGACCGGCGTGGGCAACTGCCACGTGTACGTGGACGCCGCAGCCGACCTGGCCAAGGCCGTCGCGATCACCGTGAGCGCCAAGACCCAGCGCCTCTCCACCTGCAACACCGCCGAGTCGCTGCTGGTGCACGCCGACGTCGCCGGCGCCTTCCTGCCGCCGGTGCTGGCGGCGTTCGCCGAGGCCGGGGTGACCGTGCACGGTGACGCGCGGGTGGCGGCGTACTCGGAAGCCGTGGTGCCGGCCACCGACGAGGACTTCGGCACCGAGTACCTGTCGGCCGACATCTCGGCCGCCGTCGTCGACTCGCTGGACGCGGCGGTCGCGCACATCCGCCGGTACGGCAGCGGCCACACCGAGGCGATCGTCACCGACTCGCAGTCGGCGGCCCGGGAGTTCGTGGCCCGGGTCGACTCGGCGGCGGTGATGGTGAACGCGTCGACCCGGTTCACCGACGGGGGCGAGTTCGGCTTCGGCGCGGAGATCGGCATCTCCACGCAGAAGCTGCACGCGCGGGGACCGATGGGGCTGCCCGAGCTGACCAGCACCAAGTACGTCGTCACCGGCGACGGCCACCTGCGCGGCTGACCGCGTACCCGGTCGGGGCCGTCGGCGCGTCGGCCCCGACCGGATACAGCCGGCCGGGCCGGGGCCGCTGGACAGAACAGCAACGGGCGATCACCTCACGGATGGTGTCCGGGCAGTCGACACGCCGACACGGGCTATCGGGTTCCCGGCTGTTCTGGGAGGCGATGTACTCCACCTCGGCGTTCACCGGACGAGCGCTCGGTGGGGCGTACGACTTCGGCGCGCGCCACCGGCTGCTCAACGACGAGCGGACCGGCCCGCCAGCCGCGGCCCTGATGGGCATGACCATGCTCGTCGAGACCGAGGGTGGCCGGAACTACTCCGGTGCCGAGTACGCCGCCTGGCTGACCGATGCCGGCTTCACCGGCGTCCGGACGATCGCGTTCGACGCGCCGGGGGCCAACGGCGCGGTGGTGGCCCGCCGGCCCTGAGCCGCTCGGCTCCCAGGTGTGTGCAGGGGTCCCCTGTTACCGCTTAATGAGTAACAGGGGACCCCTGCACACACCCAAGCCGGGCACACCCAGGCCGGGCTCACCCGCAGGCCCGGCTCACCGGAAGGCGCGGATCACCGCGAGCGTGGTGTGCACGTTGAAGTGGTGGCCGTCGTCGCTGTTCCAGCCGCCGTCGGTGCGTTGGGTGGCGGCGAGCCGGTGGCGGGCGGCCACCAGCGTCCACTCCGCCGCCGGCACGTCCACCCGGCGCAGGGTCGCCGCCAGCCAGGCCGCGTCCGCCGGGGACAGGTCGCGCATCCGCTCGTCGAGCACCGCCCGGATCCGGGCCGCCTCGTCGTACGCCTGCTGGAGGTGCAGTACGGCGGCGCTGAGCCAGCCCGCCGGCAGGTACGACGGCCACGTGCCGTCGGGGGCGAGCCCGTCGGTCAGGGCGCGGGCGGCGGCGTGCACGACGCCGGCGTACGCCCCGCCGACCCGGTCGTCGAGCGGGCCGGCGGCCCGGGCGTCCAGACCGGCGACGCTGAGCCAGAAGGCGGCGTTGGCGGTGAGGTGGTACCGCGCCTCCGGATCCCCGGGACGGGCCCAGGCCGGGGCGGTGTCGGTCAGCGCCGGGTCCTCCTCCCACCAGCCGTCGCGCTGCTGCCGGGCGGCAAGCCAGTCCAACGCCTTCCGGGCGGCCGGGCGGCCGAGCGCACCGAGGTCGTCCAGCTCGCCGAGGCGGAAGCAGGTCGCGTCCACCGAGGCGACGTCGCCCGCCCACACCGCCGGCCAGCCGCCGTCGGGCGTCTGGCCGACCTCTGCCCAGTCCAGGGTCTCCGGCGCGGGTGGCGTTCGGGTGCACAGCCAGCTGAGCCGGGCGCGCTCCACCGCGTCACCGTGCGCCATGACGAAGCCGATGGCGGCGTCCAGATCGACCACGACGACGACGCTACCGAGCCCGGCCGGGTTGCACCTCGGTAGCTCGGCCGAGGAAACCCAGCTGGCGGGGGTACGCCGGCCGGGGCGGACATGTTAGAAGGGGCCCCGCCACCGGGCGGGGCCCCTTCCGGGCGACTCAGTACGCGGGCAGCGAGGGATCGATCTGCTTGATCCAGGAGAGCACGCCACCCTGGACGTGCACCGCGTCGGTGAACCCGGCCGCCTTCAGCGCGGCGAGCGCCTCGGCGGAGCGGACGCCGGACTTGCAGTGCAGCACGATCTGCCGGTCCTGCGGGAACCGCGACAGCGCCTCGCCGGAGAGGATCTCGCCCTTGGGGATCAGGGTGGCCCCGGGGATGCGGACGATCTCGTACTCGGCCGGCTCCCGCACGTCGACCAGGAAGACGTCCTTGCCGGCGTCCTGCCACTCCTTCAGCTCCACCGCGGTGATGGTCGCGTCGACCACCGCCTCCTGCGCCTCGACCGAGACCGCGCCGCAGAAGTCCTCGTAGTCCTCCAGGAGATCGGTGACGGTCGGGTTCTCGCCGCAGAGGACGCAGTCCGGGTCCTTCCGGACCTTGATCTTGCGGTAGCTCATCTCCAGGGCGTCGTAGACCATCAGCCGGCCGACCAGCGGCTCGCCGATGCCGGCGAGCAGCTTGATCGCCTCGTTGACCTGGATCGAGCCGATGGACGCGCAGAGCACGCCGAGCACGCCGCCCTCGGCGCAGGAGGGGACCATGCCGGGCGGCGGGGGCTCCGGGTAGAGGCAGCGGTAGCAGGGACCGTGCTCGGCCCAGAACACCGACGCCTGGCCGTCGAACCGGTAGATCGACCCCCAGACGTACGGCTTGCCGAGCAGCACCGCCGCGTCGTTGACCATGTACCGGGTGGCGAAGTTGTCGGTGCCGTCGACGATCAGGTCGTACCGGGAGAAGATGTCCCGGACGTTCTCCCGGTCCAGCGCGGTGTTGTGGATCTCGACGGTGACCAGCGGGTTGATCTCGCGGACCGTGGCGGCGGCGGACTCGGCCTTGGAGCGGCCGACGTCGGACTGGCCGTGGATGACCTGGCGCTGGAGGTTGGACTCGTCCACCGTGTCGAAGTCGATGATGCCGAGGGTCCCCACGCCGGCCGCGGCCAGGTACATCAGGGCGGGCGAGCCGAGGCCGCCCGCGCCCACACAGAGCACCCGGGCGTTCTTCAGCCGCTTCTGCCCCTCCACCCCGACGTCGGGGATGATCAGGTGGCGCGAGTAGCGGCGGATCTCGTCAACGGTCAGCTCGGCGGCGGGCTCGACGAGCGGGGGCAACGACACGGTGGACTCCCCGGGATCGGCGTTGGTTGCCGCGCCATTGTTGCTCGCCGGACCGCCGGTCGGCCATGAGGAGCGACACGCGCCCGACATGCGGGAGCGGGAATATCCCGAGGCCGCGTCCGCCGGTCGCGGATTCAGGGGACGAGGTCACCGGCGTACCGGCGGCCGTCGAGGTACGGCCAGGCGTTGGCGACGCAGCCGGCCAGGCCGTAGGTCTGCTGCTGCATCACCGGGGCGGGTCGGCCGGGGCCGGGGCAGGCCTCGTGCAACTCGCCGAACTCGTGCCCGACCTCGTGGTTGATCACGTACGCCTGGTAGACGGCGAGCGGCGCGGCGTAGTCCGGCACCGCGGTGAGCCACCGGTCCAGGTTGATGATCACCTTTCCGGGTAGCCGGCAGGAGGTGTAGCCGGCGGTGTGCAGGCCCCCCTCGGCGCACATCCGCTCCGACGTGAAGGAGGTGGCCAGGTAGACGGTGAAGTCGGCGGCCTCCGCCCCGGCGACCCGCTGCACCCGCAGTTCACCGGAGGCGATCCAGCTGCGGGGATCGGCCAGCGTCGCGTCGACGGCGGCGGCGAATACGGCCGGGTCCTGCCCGGTGCCGGCCTCCACGCCGACCCGGTAGCGGTGGACCGGACCGCCCGTGCCGGCCACCGGCGATCCGCCCGCCACCGCCACGAAACGCCCGGATCCCCGCTCGACGGGCGCGGCCGAGCGCTGGTCGTCCGTCTCCGACGGCGGTTCCGGCACCGGCCCGTGCGCCCCCGTCTCCGGGCCGGAGTACGCCCCGGCACCGCCCGTCGGCGCCACCGTGCCGGGAGCGGTCGGTGTGGCGGACCGGACCAGGACCAGCGTCGCCACCCCGGCCACCAGCAGGGCGGCCAGCGCGACGGGGCGGACCCGTCGGCGTCCGGCACCCGCCACCGGCCCGGACGCCCCGACGGGCGGACCACCGGCCGGGCCGGCACACTCCGGCGAGGGGCCGGCGGAGCCACCGGACGCGCGGGACAGCGGGTCGGCGGTGCCGCCGTACCGGCGGGTGGGGACGGCAGCGGGACCGGGCCGGTCGGAAGCGGCGGAGGGTCGCATACCAGCAGCGTGCCCCGCCAACCGGGCAGAAAGCCCCGTTTCCGCGAAAACCCCTCACATGTGGTCGCCGACGACCGGTGGGTCAGAGCCGGGGGCCCGCGTACCGCCGGCCGTCGAGGTAGGGCCACGGGTTCGCGACGCACCCCTTCAGGAAGAGCGTCTGCTGCATCATCACCGGCGCCGGCCGCCCCGGCTTCGGGCAGCGCTCGTGCCGGTACCCCAGCTCGTGACCGACCTCGTGGTTCACCACGTACGCCCGGTAGGCCGTCAACGGCACCCCGGCACCGACGAAGTGCGGCACCGACGTCCGCCACCGGTCGAGGTTGATGATCACCTTCCCCGGTGCCCGGCAGGAGGTGTACGGCCGGCCACCGACCCGGATGTTCACCCCACCCGCCGCGCACATCGTGCCCGCCGTCCGGGGGGTCGCCAGGTGGATGGTGAAGTCGTGCGGCGCGTTCCCCGGCACCCGTTGCAGGCGGAGCCGTCCACTGCCGATCCAGCTGCCCGGGGTGGCGAGCACCTGTTCCACCTCGGTGCCGAACGTCCGGGCGTCCTCCCCGGAGCCCGCCTCCACCGCCACCCGGTAGCGGCGCAGGGTGCCGGCGCGGCCCAGCAGCTCACCCGGGCGGTCGTCGTAGCCGAAGGTGCCCCGCCCGGTCGACGGCACCGGACCCGGCATCCGCAGCAGCGGCGGGGACGCGGTGACGGACGACGACGGGACCGGCGCGGCGAGCGGGGCGGCCGGAGCGGTGCCCGATCCGGCCGTGGCTGACCCGGTCACGGCCGGCACGGTGCCGGCCGATGTCGTGCCGGCCGATGTCGTTCCGGCCGGTTGGGTGCCGGACCGGGCGGGCAACACGGCCGTGACGACCGCGACCACGACCGCGGCCGCCGACGCGGCCAGAGCGTAGGCGTTCCACAGTGGACGTCGGGGGTGGGAGGACGGGGAGGTCATCCCGCTCAGCGTGCCACGTCACCCCGGGTCGCGCACGGGCGCCACGTCGTCGAGAAGTCCCAGCACCGCGCGGGCGACCGTCCGGGGCAGCTCCATCTGCGCCACGTGCCCGGCGTCGAGCATCAGCAGCCGGCTGTCCGGGATCACCCGGGCCGTCTGCGGCGCCACCCGTACGTCGACCAGCCGGTCGTGCCGTCCGCCGATCACCAGCGTCGGGGCCTGGACCGCGCGGGCCATCCGCCACAGTGACCTCGACCCCGGCAGGTACGACCGCAGGAAACAGGAGACGATGCCGCGGAACGTCCGCACGTACGCCGCAGCGTGGTGCGCGGTCTGGTGCCGGAGACGGATCTCCTCCAGCGCCTCCCGGCGTCGCTGCTCCCCGATCCGGCTCAGGTCGGCGATGCACGCCTCCATCGCCTGCTGGGCCATCACCTCGGGGGCCAGCTGGGCCAGCCGCCAGGCGGCCAGCCGTTCGCCCCGGGGGATCGCCAGCAGGGGAAGCATCCGCCCCTGCAACGAGCGGCGGAAGTCGAGGAAGGGCAGGGCCGGCGAGATCAGCGTCAGCGTCCGGACCAGCTCGGGCCGGAGCGCGGCCACCTGGACCGCCACCGCTCCGCCCAGCGAGTTGCCGAACAGGTGCACCGGACCACGGTCGGAGACCTCGATCCAGCGGACGATCCGGTCCGCGAAGGCATCGATCGTGTAGCGGTGGCCCGGATCGCTGAGACCGAAGCCGGGCAGGTCGACGGCCTGCCCGGCCAGGCGGCCGGCGAGCAGCCCGGCCAGGTCCGTCCAGTTCTGCGCCGACCCGGCCAGGCCGTGCACGTAGAGCGCCGGTTCCGCGTCCGGGGCGGTCGCCGGGGTGTCCCGGACGTGGATCCTCGTGCCGTCGAGAAGCACCGACCGACCGGGCCACGGCGGTGGGATCCGGTCGGCCGGGAGAAGATCGTCCGGGCCGAGCGTCGCGGGCTTCATGCTTCCAGTCTGCCCCCGGACACTCAGGTCAGCAGCGCTTCCAATCGACGGTTGACCGCCGCGAGAGTGGCCCGGACCACGGCCTGCCGGGGGTCGCCGCCGGAGACCAGCGCCGAACCGGCGAGCTGCTCGACCCAGCCGTCACAGACCAGCAGGACGACCACCGTGGCCACCTCGCAGGTGCCGAAGGGCACCACGGCGGCGTGCTCGACGAAGCACCGTCCACGCCCCGCGCCGGCCACCCGGAGCAGCTCGTCGACGGCCGCCGCGGCGGCCACCGCGCAGAGGCGCAGGACGTACCCGTCGACAGCCGGCCCGACGGCACGCCCGGAGGCGTTACGCGCGCCGGCCAGCAGGCGCACCTCGACGTCGGCGTCGAGACCGAAGGTGCTGACCTGCACGTGGTCGATCACCACCCGGGGACCGGGGACACCGCCGGTGTCCAGCGGCCGGGACGGCGCGGTCTCCGTCGTGGTCCGCTGCGCCCCCGAGTACGAGGCGGCCAGCGTCGCCGGGCTCCCGGTGGCCGCCACGGGGCTCCCGGTGGCCGCGCCACCGAAGGCGGCCCAGGGGGTGGGCTGTTCCTCCACGCTGGCCCGCCCCCGGGGGGTGCCGGGTTGCCGGCGGCGACGGCGTACGTCGGCCGGCACCTCGGCCCGGCCCTCCGGCGGGGGCGCGATCCGGCGGCGCACCGGCGGTTCGGGCGTGGGCACCGTGCCGGGCACGTCCTGTGGCGCGGCGGCCAGGCCCATCCGCTCCTGGAGCAGGCGGGCGACCATACGGCTCACCTCGGCCGCGTCCGCGCCGTCCGCGAGGTCGAGCCGGAGGCTGTGCGCACCGGCCGCGGTGCGGCGCAGTGACGCGTCGCGCACCCCGGCCACGCCCCGGACCGCGTCGAGGATCGCGTTGACGTCGAACCCCTCGGGGCGCTCCTGCGGGGGCGGTGCCGGTTCGTCCTCCCGCCGCAGGTGGGTGGCGATGCGGGCGAGTTCGGGGGTCTGGGCGGGGGGCTCCACGGCTGGCGGCTCCGGCACGACGGGCACGTCCGGCTCGGCGGGTACGCGCTGGGGCAGCACCACCGGCCTGCCGCCCGGATGGCGGTCGGCGGCGGTGGACGGAGCCGGGGACACCGGGTCGGGCGCGGATCGACGAGCCGTGTACAGGGATGCGCTCGCCGGGGCGGGCGCGGATGGGATGGGGTCGACGCGCCCGGCACCGCTCGTGGCGGATGCCCCGAGGGGACCGGCACCGGCGCGGTCCGGGTGGTGACCGGGCGGCGGGGCCGACGGGGGATGGTCGGCCTCGGCCGCCTCGGGCCGGAGCCGGAAGGGCCGGACGGTGCGGTTCTCGGGACGGACGCCGGACGGCTCCGTCGGGTCGGTCGGGGAGGGCGCGGGCGGGGCGCTGGACGGCACCGGCGGGGCGCTGGACGGCGCGGACGCCGGGCGCCCGGGCGCCCACGCGGTCTGGTCCACCGGCGGGTACGGCCGGCGTGGTTCCGCCTCCGGCTCGTAGGAGCGTCGTCCGCCGGACCGGTACGGCGCACCGGCGTCCGGTGCGGACAGCCGTGCGCCACCGGCCTCGGCGGACCGGTACGGCGTGCCCGCCTCGGCCGACGAGACACGCACGCCCCCGGCCTCGGCCGTGGGTGTCGGGCCGGGCTCGGTCCGGGCCGCCCGACCGGAGCTGGGCTCCGTCGACGGCGTTGCCGGACCGTAGGTCGACGGCGTCCCGGGGACGGCGGAGTCGGTCGACGGTGTTCGGGTGGGGTCGGGGAGGCGACGTGACTCGGGCTCCCGGGCCTCGGACGGTGGGGGCGCCCAAGCCGGTGGCACGTCCTCGCGGGGCCGTTCCTCCCGGGGCCACCGGCCGGTCGGCTCGTCCTCCTCGCGGTGCCGCTCGGCGCGGGAACGCCGGCCGCCGCCTCCCTCGCGGGACCACGGCGGCGCCCAGCCACCCCCGGCCCAGCTCGGGCGCTCCGGGTCGGTGGGCGCGTTCCAGGGCCGGCGCTCGGCGTCGACTCCGACGTCGGACGGTGACGGACCAGCCGGCCCGGGCTCGGCCGGATACGGATCGGCCGGCTCGCCCCAGGTCGGAGAGGCGGGCGGGGCGGCGCCCCGGCTCGGACCGTCAGGGCGATCCACCGGAGACGGCGGCGGAGGCGGTGCGTCGAACCCGACGGGCGACTGGGCCGGGGGCACCGATGTCGGGCGGACCCCCTCGGCCCGGCGCTCCGCGGGCGTGGCGGAGGGCTCGTCCGAGGCGTGCCGCGCCGAGCGGCCCTCCGGGGGGAGCACCGGGTGCCCGCCGGTGGGGTGGCGCAGCGTCTCCGCGTCCACCGTCGGGTGCGTCGTCGGCCCACCGGTCTCCACCACGGGATACCCGCCGGTCGGGTGGCGGACGGCGGTGTCGTCCGAGGGCACCACCGGCTGCCCGCCGGTCGGATGGCGGAGGGCGGCGGCCTCCCGCCCCGGCTCGCCGGTCTGCTCCCGTGCGGGCGCGGGCCGCTGCGCCGGGACGGCGAGCCGACCGTGGTCGGGATCACGCGGCTCCCCGGCCAGGCCGGGAGGCGCGCTGACCGGCACCTGTCGCGCGCCGGGGGCCTCGTCGCGGTGGGCGTGACCGTTGAGCCGCCGGCCGTTGACCCGGCTCGGCAGTTCACTCAGCTCGTCGACACCGGGCAGCGGGGCGGGCAGGTCGCCGTGCTGCGACGACGACGTGGCCCAGCCGTGGCCCGGGTCGGAGGGACGCCACTGGGTACGGGCCGGTTCCCCCCGGGACCCGCCGTCGGCGGCACGGGACCAGCCGGCGCCCGACGGCGCCCATGCGCTGGCCGAGTGAGCCAGGTCATCCTGCTGACCCGTCCCATCGCCGTGCTCTCCCGGGGTGGCGGCACCGGGTTGCCCTGTTTCATCCACCGCGCGCTCCTTGGTCGCCCCCGCTGAGGCTACCGTGTGGTGACAGTGGCGATAAGTTACAGCGGCGGGCCAAATTCCTCGGCGGGGCGAGTGACCCGACCGGTTCGGGTAGGAAGTACCAGCTCGTACGACGAACTCGGAGGTTCCCATGACAGCTGTGGGGAACGGCTCACAGACGGCCGGCCGTCCCACGCGCCTGCCACGGTCGGCGCGGCGCAGGCAGCTGCTCGCGGCGGCGCAGGAGGTGTTCGTCGCGCAGGGTTACCACGCGGCGGCGATGGACGACATCGCCGAGCGGGCCGGGGTCTCGAAGCCCGTTCTCTACCAGCACTTCCCGGGGAAGCTCGAGCTCTACCTCGCCCTGCTGGACACCCACTGCGACGCGATCGTGGCCAAGGTGCACGAGGCGATGCGCGAGACCAGCGACAACAAGGAGCGGGTCGGCGGGGCGGTCCGGGCGTACTTCGACTTCATGGACCACGAGAGCGAGGCGTTCCGCCTGGTCTTCGAGTCCGACCTGCGCAACGACCCGGCCGTCCGGCAGCGGGTGGAGCGGGTCGAGCAGGGCTGCATCGCGGCGATCACCGACACGATCATCTCCGACACCGGGGTCAGCCGGGCGCACGCCGAGCTGCTCGCGTCCGGGTTGGTGGGGGCGGCGGAGACCGCCGCGCAGTTCTGGCTCGCCGGCGGGCGGCAGGTGCCGAAGGCGGAGGCGGAGGCACTGCTCGCCGCCCTCTCCTGGCGTGGCATCGCCAGCTTCCCGCTCCAGGGGGAGCCGGCGACGGGGGCGGAGCAAACCGAGTCACCGTGACCATCGCCCGCCCGGATCGGCTAGCCTTCCGAGGGCGGTCGTTTCGCCCGGATGAGGAGGCACAGTGGAGGTCAAGATCGGCGTGCAGTACGCGCCCCGCGAGCTGGTCATGGAGAGCGCGCAGTCGCCGGCCGAGATCGAGCAGATCGTGACCGACGCCATCGCCGGCGACGGGACGCTCTCGCTGACCGACGAGAAGGGCCGGCGGGTCATCGTGCCGGTCAGCAAGCTCGCCTACGTGGAGATCGCCGAGGCCGCGCCGCGGTCGGTCGGGTTCACCGTCCGCTGACGGTCGGGTCCACCGCCCGCCGGACCACCCGGGTCGCCGCGGCAGGTGCCGGAAGCTCACCTGCCGCGGACCGGCCCCGTACCACCCCGATTCCGCGCACCACCGCCGCTCAGTTGTTGAGTCCGACCGCGGCCATCCGCTCGGTGTGGGCGGCGGTCAGCCGCCGGAACAGCTTCTGCGCGTCCCCGGCCCCGTCCCGGACGATCAGGCCGGTCAGCGCGCCCCGGTCGGCGGCGGCCACCCGGCCC
Organism: Micromonospora sagamiensis; assembly: GCF_014680085.1. NCBI lineage: Bacteria > Bacillati > Actinomycetota > Actinomycetes > Micromonosporales > Micromonosporaceae > Micromonospora > Micromonospora sagamiensis. Next base: position 2,180,153 of record NZ_AP023438.1, read on the forward strand.
GCCTGGGAGAGCCCCTCCCCCACCAGCCGCCGCGCCCACATGGAGAGCCGGTTGGCGACCCGGGGGTCCGCCTCGATCGCCGCCCTGATCTCGGCGGCCGCGAAGTCGGCGTACCGGGACTCGTGCAGCACGTCGAGGACCAACTGCCGGTCCGGCTCGGCCAGCGCCTCGGCGATCTCCCGGATGAAGTCGTCGGCGACGGCGTCCCCGACGTACGCCTTGGTCACCGCCTCCAGCCAGTCCTTCGGTTCGGTCGAGTCGTGGTACGCCTGCAACGCCGTCACGTACGGCGCCATCGCGTCGTCGGGCAGCGCGCCCAGTTCGGTGAGCCGGTCGGCGAGCCGCCGGTAGTTGGCCATCTCCGCCGCGGCCATGGCGCTGAGTTCCGCCCGGCGCCGCAGATCGGGGGCGAGCCGGGCGTCGGCGGCCATCCGGTCGAAGGCGAACAGCTCGCCGAGGGCCACCAGGCCGAGCAGATCGACGACGGCGGACGGGGGTGCGGGGGCGGCGGACACGAGCGCAGGTTACCCGTCGGCGGAGTGCGGCGTGGGGCAGCTGATCACGGATTCCCGAACCGGAGTTATTGTGACCTGGATCACAAGGCGGACCCCCGAGTGCGCCACCGCCCGCGCAGATCAGGACGACATCCCGGTTAACCAGCTAGTATGGGGCAGTTGCCGTGGGCGCCGTTCTGATGTTCGCCCGCCGCAGGTGCGGCCGTCGATCCGGCTGGACGTCCTGCCCACGGCGCGCGTGCGGCCCGGTCCGGCACGGCGTTCCGCCGCCGACCGTGTGGCCCGCGCCATACCGAACGCGCCCTGAAGACATGACGGGGCGCACCACGAGAGGGCACCCCCAACACCACATGAGCGAACAGAATCTCCACACGGACGGCCAGGAACTGGCCCCCACAGACCTCGTGATCGACGGCCAGGAACTGGCCCCGACGGCTCCGGTTCGCCCGGAGGCACCGACCTTCGCCGAACTGGGCGCGCGGCAGGAGACCGTCGAGGCGCTCGCCGCCGCCGGCATCACCCGCGCCTTCGCCATCCAGGAGTACGCGCTGCCGATCGCGCTGCGCGGCACCGACCTGATCGGTCAGGCGCCGACCGGCACCGGCAAGACCCTCGGCTTCGGCGTCCCGCTGCTCGAGCGGGTCTTCGCGCCCGGTGAGGGCAGCGACGGCGTGCCGCAGGCGCTGGTCGTCGTACCGACCCGTGAGCTGGGCATCCAGGTGGCGAAGGACCTCGCCGCCGCAGGTCGTACCCGGAACGTGCGGGTGCTGCCGATCTACGGTGGCGTCGCGTACGAGCCGCAGATCGACGCGCTGCGCAAGGGCGTCGAGATTCTCGTCGGCACCCCGGGCCGCCTGCTCGACCTGGCCAAGCAGAAGCACCTCCGGCTCGACCGGGTGCACGCCCTGGTGCTGGACGAGGCCGACCGGATGCTCGACCTGGGCTTCCTCGACGACGTCGAGAAGATCCTGTCGATGCTGCCGGAGGACCGGCAGACCATGCTCTTCTCGGCCACCATGCCGGACCCGATCGTCACCCTCTCCCGGCGCTTCCTGCGCCGGCCGGTCACGATCCACGCCGGGCACACCGCCGAGACCGGCCCGTCGCCGCAGACCCAGCAGCTCGCGTACCGCACCCACTCGATGAACAAGATCGAGATCGTGGCCCGGATCCTCCAGGCGGAGGGGCGCGGCCTGACCATGATCTTCACGCGGACCAAGCGGGCTGCCGACCGGGTCGCCGAGGACCTCGACTTCCGGGGCTTCGCGGTGGCCGCCGTCCACGGCGACCTGGGACAGGGCGCGCGGGAGCGGGCCCTGCGGGCGTTCCGCGCCGGCAAGATCGACACGTTGGTCGCCACCGACGTCGCCGCGCGCGGCATCGACGTCAGCGGCGTCACCCACGTGATCAACTATGACTGCCCGGAGGACCAGGACACCTACACCCACCGGATCGGCCGGACCGGCCGGGCCGGCGCGACCGGGGTGGCGGTGACCTTCGTCGACTGGGACGACATGCCGCGCTGGCGGATCATCGACAAGACCCTCGGGCTGGACATGCCCGAGCCGCCGGAGACGTACCACACCTCCGCCCACCTCTACACCGACCTGGGCATCTCCACCGAGATGACCGGCACCCTGCCCACCGCCGAGCGGACCCGGGCCGGGCTCTCCGCCGAGATCGAGGAGGACCTCGGCGGTGGCCGCCGCCGGGGCGGTGAGACCGGCCGGCGCGGCGGCAACGACCGCCCGCGCCGATCCCGCCAGCGCGGCTCCGAAGCCGCGCCGGCGACCGAGGCCGTGGCGAGCGAGGCCGTAGCGAGCGAGGAGGAGACCTCCCGCACCCCGCGCCGTCGGCGTCGTCGTCGGGCCGGAGAGGTGATCACCGATGGTGCGCCGACCGCCGTGATCACGGACGACACCGCCGGCAGCGCCGCCGCCGAGGGCGAGGCGAAGCCCCGTCGGCGTCGCCGCCGCCGCAGTGGCGCCGGCGCCACCACCGGTACGCCCGCCGAGGCGATCGCGGACTGACCCGGCACGCGCCGACACGTCCCCCGCACCGGTCCGCCGGTGCGGGGGACGTTCACGTCCGGCCGCCAGGTGGGAGCACCGGACCCACGCCGGCCGGGCACCGGCGGGACAGCCGATCCGTCCGGACGGGCCGCCGGGTGGGACCGGTGGGCCGGCGAGGATGATGGACCGATGCCCGTACCGCTCGACGACGCCCTCACCGACCTCCGGGCCCTGCTGCTCGGCCCCACCCTGACCAGGGCCGTCGCCGCCGGACGACGCCGCGGGCAGCACCCCTCGGTGGTGCGCGCCGAACTGCGGCCGGTAGCCCTGAAGGCCGGCCCCCGGCTCCAGATCTCCACCTCCGACGGGAACCGCCCGTACACCCGCAACGTCGCCCCCGGCCCGGAGGCGGACGAAGCCGTCGACGCGCTGCTGGCCGAGCCGTTCGGCAACTGGCACGTGGAGACCACCGACGCGACCGTCCAGCTCCGGGTGACCAAGTCCGGCGAGGCGCAGGTGCACCGGGCCGCCGCCGCCCGCCCCGCCGCCGCGTCCGACGGTCACGACCGGGAGAAGGAGTACCTGCTCGACCCGGGTGACCCGATCTTCGCCGAGATCGGTGGTTCGGCGGCCAAGCGCCGACAGGTGGACGCCTTCCTCCGCGCCCTCGCCGCCACCCTCCCCGACGAGCTGACCGGGCCGCTGCGCGTGGTCGACCTGGGCTGCGGGAACGCCTACCTCACCTTCGCCGCGTACCGCTACCTGACCCGGTGCGGGCTCGACGTGGAACTCGTCGGCGTGGACGTCCGGGAGGACCAGCGGCAACGCAACACCGCTCTCGCCGAGCGGCTCGGCTGGGCCGGACGGGTCCGGTTCGTCGCCGGCACCATCCTCGACGCCGAGGTCGACCCGGCCCCCGACCTGGTGCTGGCGTTGCACGCCTGTGACACGGCCACCGACGAGGCGCTGGCCCGGGCGGTCCGGTGGCAGGCCCGTTGGGTGCTCGCCGCCCCGTGCTGTCACCACGACCTCGCCGCGCAGCTGCGGGCCCGACCCGCCCCGGCCCCGTACGAGCTGCTCACCCGGCAGGGCATCCTGCGGGAACGCTTCGCCGACGTGCTGACCGACGCGCTCCGGGCCGGTCTGCTCCGGTTGCACGGCTACCGGGCCGAGGTGGTGGAGTTCGTCGACTCCCGCCACACTCCCCGGAACCTGCTGATCCGCGCCCGTCGCACCACCACGGCGGCCAGCGACGACCAGCACGCCGACTACCGCGCCCTGGTGGCGCAGTGGCAGGTCACGCCCCGCCTGGAGCAGCTCCTCGACGACGGCGGCCGCGCGGCCGGTTGACCCCGGCAGCGATCGCCGGGTGACGAATCGGGGTGACCAGCCGGGCGATCGGGCGGTCACCCACCCCGCTGGTGGTATTACCCTCAAGGGCGCACCGTCCGGTGCAACCCACCGGAAAGGGACACCCGACCATGGGCTCCGCAGAGGTTTCGCCGCAGATGGCCTTCGCGCGTTTCGTCCGGCGGGCCATCGACGACGCCCGCCGGGAGCGCGGGTGGACCGTCACCGACCTGGCCGCGCACACCGGGGTGGGCCGGTCCACGATCTTCCGCTGGCTGGCCGGCGACTGGCAGGACTACCCCGAACTGGCCAAGGTCCGGGGTTTCTGTGCCGCCCTGGACGTGCCGGTCACCGCGGCGTTCCGGGCGCTCGGCCTGCCCGACGGCGCTCCGGCGGCCCGACCCCGCGCCGACGACGCCCCGGTCGAGGCGGACGTCCGGGTGATCCTCGACCGGCTGGCCGACCCGACCGTGCCGGCCGAGGAGAAGCACCAGATCCGGGACCTGCTGCGGTACCTCGCCCACCGGCCCGCCCGCCGGGCGGGCTGAGCCCCGCCGCCCCACGCCGTCAGGGCATCGTCACCGTGTACTCGGCGGTGTGCACCTCACCGGCCACCTGGAAGTCGAGGTAGAACCGGTAGCGACCGGGACCGGGCATGGTGAGCCGGAACATCACCGCGCTCCCGGCCAGCTCCGTCTCCGGATGCACGTGCAGGTAGCCGAGGTCGCCCTCACGGAGCACCACCAGGTGTCCGTACGCGCCGAGGTAGCGCTCCAGCGTGGGCGTGGTGTCACCGACGCGGACCCGGAACGCCATCGGCGCGTCCACGCCGATGCGGGGATCGCCCTGGAAGTCGACGGTGAACCGGTCGACGGTGGCGGTCCGGGCGGCCGGGGGCAGTTCCCGGGGGGTGTACGCGCCGGCCACGACCAGGTCCACCCCGAGGGTCACCGGCGTCTGCGCGCCGTCGGGGGTCAGTGCGGCGAAGTCGGCGTACGCCCGCCAGATCCCCGGCTCGGGCAGGATCAGCGGCACCGACCAGGTGCCGTCGGTGGCCATCGTCGGGTGCAGGTGCTGGTAACCGGAAAGGTCCCGGCGCACCACGATCAGGTGCATCGGCTTGTCGTGCACGATCGCGAACCGGGTCACCGGCCGCTGCCCCGTCTCCTGGATCTGGAAGCGGAACTCGGCGGCCCGGCCCGCGGTGAACGTCCCGTCCAGCGGCACGAGGGTGTAGCCCGCCGAGGTGACGGCCAGGCCGCCGACCTCCGTCGTCCCGCCGTCGGGGTGCGCGTGCGCGGGGGTGCCCGCCGGGTGGCTGTGCTCGGCGCCGGCCGTCGTGGACGTCCCCGCCACCGACGACGGAGGGGGGTTGAGCCGCCCGATGCCGAAGCCGGCGATCAACGAGAGGACCAGCCCGGCCACCACCAGCGCCAGCCGGAGGGTGCTGACGGGGAACTGGTCGTTCATGAGGTTCACGGTACCGTCGGGACGGCTGGTCACCGGGCGGCCACGGCGACGGGGTGGTAACGGTCGCATTCCGCCCTGGCCGGGAACTTTTCCCACCCGGTCCGTCCCCCGACGCGCCGGCCGGGCGGCCCGGGTCTCAGCCGGCGACGGCCAGGGCCAGGGGTAGGACGTCCGGCGCGCCGTGGCGGCGCAGCAACCGCGCCACCAGGGTCAACGTCCAGCCGGAGTCGACCAGGTCGTCGACCAGCAGTACCGGGCCGGTCAGTCCGGCGAGCGCGGCGGCCAGCTCGTCCGGTACGGCGAAGGCGTCGTGCAGCACGCGTACCCGTTGGGCGCTGTTGCCGCGCGGACCGTCCGGGCCGGCGGCGCCGGTCGGCGTGACCTGGCCGAGCAGGGGTAGCCGGCCGATCGCGGCGATCCGCTCCGCGAGCGAGCCGACCAGCCGGGGGTGCCGTCGGGAACCGACCGCCACCACGCCCACCGGACGACGCGGCCAGGGGTCGTCCCCGTGGGACCAGGCCTTGAGCACCTCGACCACGGCTGCGGCGACGTCGTCCGGCAGCGGCGCGTCGGCGGCGTCCGGACCCGCCAGGGCACGCAACCGCCCACCCCATCCGAGGTCGGAGAGGCGCCCGACCGCGCGTCCCGGCAGCGCCTGCTCCGTCGCGGGTATGCGCCCCTTCAGCGGTACGCCCACCGTGTCCAGGCCGGTGGGCCAGAGCTTCTTCGGCGGGAGGTCCACCCCGGGGCGGCCGAGGAACGCCTGCGCGGCGGTGAGCGCCGGCCCGGAGACCGTGGCGTCGAAGAGCGGCCCGGCGCACCGGTCGCACCGGCCGCAGTCGGTGGCCGTGTCGTCGTCCAGGCAGTCCCGCAGGTAACGCATCCGGCAGCCGGGCGTGCCGGCGTACTCGCGCATCGCCTGCTGCTCGGCGGTGCGCGCCTGCGCGACGCGACGCAACCGGGGCTCGTCGTAGGTCCAGGGCTCGCCGGTGGCGAGCCAGCCGCCGCGCACCCGGCGGACCGCGCCGTCGACGTCGAGCACCTTGAGCATCATCTCCAGGCGGGCCCGGCGCAGGTCGACCACGGGTTCGAGGGCCTGGGTGGAGAGCGGCCGGTCGGTGCGCAGCGCGGCGAGCACGGCCCTGACCTGCTCCTCCGGTGGGAAGGCGAGCGAGGCGAAGTACCGCCAGATCGCCGCGTCCTCGGCACCCGGCAGCAGCAGCACCTCGGCGTGCTCGACGGCCCGTCCGGCCCGGCCGACCTGCTGGTAGTAGGCGATCGGCGAGGGTGGTGCGCCGAGGTGCACGACGAAGCCGAGGTCGGGCTTGTCGAAGCCCATGCCGAGCGCGGAGGTCGCCACCAGCGCCTTGATCTTGTTGTCGAGGAGGTCCTGCTCGGCGGCCCGGCGGTCGGCGTCCTCGACCTGCCCGGTGTAGGCGGCGACCGGGTAGCCGCGGGACCGGAGGAACTCGGCGGTCTCCCCCGCCGCCGCCACGGTCAGCGTGTAGACGATCCCCGAGCCGGGGAGGCGGTCCAGGTGGTCGGCGAGCCAGCCGAGCCGGTGCGCCGGGCTGGGCAGATCGAGTACGGCCAACCGCAGCGACTCCCGGTCCAGGCTGCCCCGCAGCACCAGGACGTCGTCCCGGACGGCGATCTCGCCCGGCTGGCCGGTGCCGAGCTGCTCGGCGACGTCGGCGGTGACCCGGGCGTTGGCGGTGGCCGTGGTGGCGAGCACCGGCGTACGCGCGGGCAGGTTCGCCAGGAACGTCCGCAGCCGACGGTAGTCGGGGCGGAAGTCGTGGCCCCAGTCCGAGACGCAGTGCGCCTCGTCGACCACGAGCAGCCCGGTGGTGGCGGCCAGGCGGGGCAGGACGGTGTCCCGGAAGTCCGGGTTGTTGAGCCGCTCCGGGCTGATCAGGAGGACGTCGACCGTGCCGGCGTGGATCTCGGCGGTGATCCCGTCCCACTCGTCGAGGTTCGCCGAGTTGATGGTGCGGGCCCGGATCCCGGCCCGGCCGGCCGCCTCGACCTGGTTGCGCATCAGCGCCAGCAGCGGCGACACGATCACCGTCGGGCCGGGGCCAGAGCCGGGGCCCGGCAGATCGGCGTCGGGGCCCGATGGGGCGGCGTCGGGGCCCAGCGGGTCGGCGTCGGCGTTCCGCCCGCGCAGCAGGGCGGTGGCGACGAAGTAGACGGCCGACTTGCCCCACCCGGTGCGCTGGACGCAGAGCACCCGCCGACGGTCGACGACCAGCGCCTCGATCGCCCGCCACTGGTCCTCACGTAGCCGGGCGTGCTCACCGGCCAACCGCCGGAGCACCGCCTCGGCCCGCTCCCGTACCGCCGCCCGGTCCCACCCCATCCGCCCTTTCTACCAGCCACCCCGGGGCGGGCCGGTGTCGATCACGGGATGGGCGGGCGACGCGTCGGCGGACCGCGCCGCCCGCATGGTCAGCGAGGAGAGCGGCGGCGGGTGAGGGCGGCGCGGAGGGGGGCCAGCCGGTGGGTGAGGGTGGCGAGGCCGCCGGGGAAGAAGTAGACCGCCAGGATGAACACCGTGCCGAGCACGAACAACGGCTGGGAGAGCGGGGCGCTGAGCCAGCCGGGCAGCGCGTCCACCGCGTCGGACGCCCCGAAGGCGGTCAGCCGGTGGTCCAGGTACATGTAGAGGATGCCGCCGAGCACCGGGCCCCAACGGGTGCCCGGCCCACCGAGCACCACCATGACCAGCAGGGAGAGCGTCAGCTCGCTGGAGGTGATGTGCGGCGAGGCACCGCCGACGATCAGGCAGTAGACCGTCCCGCCGGCCGTCGCCAGCCCGCCGGCCAGGGTGAAGGCGACCAGCTTGAACCGGTACGGGTCGAGCCCGAGCACCCCGACCCGCCGCTCGTCGTCGCGCAGCCCGGCGAGCACCCGCCCGGTCGGCGAGGCGGTGACCCGGTGCACCACCAGCACGACCACCGCCAGGTACGCCAGCGCCAGCCAGTACAGGTTGACCGTGTTCGTCACGCCGACCAGCGCCGCCGGCAGCCCGGAGACGTCCAGCGGCAGCCCCTCCTCACCACCGGTCAGCCCGCCGAAGTCCCGCGCGACCAGGATCGCCCCGACCTGGGCGAAGGCGAGGGTGACCATGGCGAAGGCGATGCCCACGGTCCGCAGCGCGACCGCGCCGAGCAGCGCGGCGAGGATCGTCCCGCCGGTCAGGGTGAGCAACGCCGCCTGCCACAGCGGCAGCCCGGCCTTGGTGACCAGGACGTCGGTGCCGTACACCCCGGCGGCGAAGTAGAGCGCATGCCCGAAGGAGAGCATCCCGGTCCGCCCGAACAGCAGGTCGTAGCCGGCGGCCAGCCCACCGAAGATCAGGCAGATGGCGAGCAGTTGCAGGGTGCCGGGCGAGTTCAGCGGCCCCTCGAAGATCCCCGGCAGGTGCACCGTCGAGTACGGCAGGATCGCCGCGACCGCCAGTGCCACCAGCGGCAGGAACGGCCGCAGCCGCTGCCACACCGACGGGCGGGTCTCCGCCGGGGCGGCTTCCTTCGGCGGATCCACCACACCGTCGACCACGGAGTTCGTCATGCGGTGGCCACCTTTCCGGCGATGCCCTGCGGACGGAGCAGCAGCACCACGGCCAGCAGCGCGACGACGCAGATGTCGCCCAGGCCGGAGGTGCCGTAGTAGTTGACGAACTGTTGCAGCAGCCCGACCGCGACGGCCGCGTACGCGGAGCCGACCACCGAGCCCATCCCGCCGATCACCACCACGATGAACGCGAAGATCAGCAGCGAGCTGCCCTGGCCGGGCGAGACCGAGCCGAAGTAGACCCCGCCGAGCGCCCCGGCCAGCGCGGCGGCGGCCCCGCCGATCGCGAAGACCAGGGTGAACGCCTTCCGCACATCGATGCCGAGCGCGGTCACCATCTCCCGGTTCTCCACCCCCGCCCGGATCACCAGGCCGTACCGGGTGAAGCGGAGGAAGGCCAGCAGCGCGACGAGCACCAGCACCGCGGCGACGATCAGCAGCAGCCCGGCGTTCGGCACCTTCGCCCCGAACACCGGGGTCACCTCCCGGGTCCAGGACGGGCGCGGGAACGGCCGCGGGTCGGCCCCCCACACCGCCTGGAGCAGGGCCACCCCGGCGAGCGAGAGCCCGACGGTCACCAGGACCTGCGCGATGGTGCGGGAGTAGAGCGGCCGGATCAGCACCAGCTCCACCAGCACCGCGACCAGCGCGCCGGTGAGCACGCCGAAGGCAGCGGCCACCACGAAGCCGAGGCCGTCCGGGCCGGCGCCGGGCAGGTTCCCCGCCGCCCACCAGGTCGCGTACGCCCCGACGCCGAGGAAGAGCCCGTGCGCGAAGTTGAGCACGTCGGCCAGCCCGAACACCAGGGAGAGCCCGGAGGCGACCAGGAAGTAGAGCGCGGCCAGCCCGAGGCCGGTGAGGGTGAGCAGTACGACCGTGCTCATCGGAGCCCGTCCTTCCTGGCGACTGCCGGGCCCGCAGGCGCACTCCCCGCGCTCGGGGAGTGCGCCTCCGCCGATCCGACGCCGAGCAGGGACTTCGTCAGGTCCGTCTCGGCGAGCAGGTCCCGGGCGGGGCCGCTCCAGGCGACCCGCCCGGCGGCGAGCACCACCGCGTCGGTGGCGAGCCGGCGCACCACGGCGAGGTTCTGTTCGACCAGCAGCACCGGCACCGTCGCGGCGACGCGTTCCAGCACCTCGGCCACCTCGGTCACCACCTTCGGGGCGAGCCCCTTCGTCGGCTCGTCGACCAGGAGCAGCTTGTTGTCGTTGAGCAGCACCCGGCCGATCGCGAGCATCTGCTGCTGGCCGCCGGAGAGCGAGCCGGCCCGTTGGCGTCCGCGCCGCTCCAGCTCGGGGAAGAGCGCGAACACCCGGTCGTACGCCGGGGTGGTGCCCCGCCGCTCGGCGAGGCGCAGGTTCTCCGCGACGGTGAGGCCGGCGAAGACGCAGCGGTCCTCGGGCACGTAACCGAGGCCGTCGCGGACCAGCCGGTGGGTGGGACGGTCGAGCAGGTTGCGCTCCCCCATCCGGACCCGGCCGGTCACCTCGCCGCCGGCCGGGGTGAGCCCGACGACGGCACGCAGCGTGGTGGTCTTGCCGACGCCGTTGCGACCGAGCAGCACGGTGACCCCGGTCGGGGCGACCGTGAAGGACACCCCCTGGAGGATGTGCAGCCCGGCGATCCGCACTGACAGGTCCTCGACGGTGAGGATGGCGGCGGTCATAGGGACTCCCCGAGGTAGGCCTCCTGGACGGTGGGGTTGGCCATCACCGTCTCCGGGGTGTCGCAGGCGAGCAGCGCGCCGTGGTGCATCACGGCGATCCGGTCGGCCAGCTCCAGGATCACGTCCATGTGGTGCTCGACCATGAGCACCGCCCGGCCGCTGTCCCCGGTCAGCGACTTGATCACGCGAACCAGCTCGGGCACGTCCTCGGCGCTGACCCCGGCCATCGGCTCGTCCAGCAGCATCACCCGGGGTTCCCCGGCGAGCAGCAGCGCGATCTCCAGCTTGCGCTTCTCGCCGTGGGCGAGGGTGCCGGCGAGCGCCGTACCCCGGTGGGCGAGGCCGACCCGGTCGAGCGCCGCGTCGGCGGCGGCGACCACCTCCCGGTCGGCCGCCGCCCGCCGCCACAGCTTCATCGAACCCCCGCGGTACGCCTGGACGGCGAGCCGCACGTTCTCCCGCACGCTGAGCGAGCCGAAGACCGAGGACGCCTGGAAGGTACGCCCCAGCCCGAGGCGGGCCCGCCGGTGCGGCGGGAGGGTGCCGATGTCCCTCCCGTCCAGCAGGACCGTGCCGTCGGTGGGGCGACGCAGGCCGGTGATCAGGTTGAACAGTGAGGTCTTGCCGGCGCCGTTCGGCCCGATCACGCCGAGGAACTCCCCGGGTGCCAGGTCGAGGTGCACGTCGTCGACGATGGCGACCTCACCGATCCGCCAGGTCAGACCGCGGGTGGCGAGCATCGTCGGATCAGCCCTTCATCGCCACGACCGGCGGCGCGGTCTCGTCGCCGGTGAGGCTCTTCTGGGCGGCTGCGGTGAACGTGGTGCCGCTGCCGGACAGCTTCGCCTGGTACATCGGCTGGAGCAGGGCGTGGTCCTCCTTGCGGATGGTCATCTTGCCCTTGACCCCGTCGAAGCTCCAGCCCTCCAGCGCGGTGACCATCTTCTCCACGTCGTCGCCACCCTCGGCGACCGCACGGACGACCATCTGGGCGGCGGCGAAGCCGTCCGGGTGGAACAGGTCGATCGCCCCGCCGGTCACCTTCGCCTTGAGGGCCTTGGCGGCCTCGGTGTCGCTGGCCCCGTCGAAGTAGTGCGACAGGAACGAGATCTTGCTGCCGGCCGCGCCGAAGGTCGCCCAGGAGGCGCGGATGTCGAGGCCGGTGACGACCGTGGTGGAGGTCAGCACGCCCTGCTGGTCGAGGGTCTGCCACATCGCCGGGGCGGTGGTGCCGGCCCAGGCGACGAAGAGCAGGTCCGGCTTGGCGGCGGTGATCTGGCTGGCGAACGGGGTGAAGTCGGTGGCGCTGGCCGGGGCCCGGACGCTGCTCACCGTCGCGCCGGCACCGCCGATGACGGCCTTGACGGCGGCCTCGTTGGCGTCGCCGAACGCGCCGTCCTGGGCGAAGACCACGACCTTCTTGCCCGCCGGGTCGCCGATGAACGACTTCGCGGTCACCACGTCCTGGTACGACTGCCGGCCGGACCGGAACGTGTACCGGTTCGCGCCGGTCACCGCGTCGGTGGCGGCCGGGCCGGAGATGAAGAGGACCTTGTTCTGCGCGGCGATCGGGGCGACCTGCAACGCCACCCCGGAGGCGGTCGACCCGGCGATGACCTTGTGCCCCTTGCCGATCAGGTCCTTCGCCGCCGAGACCGCCTTGGCCGGGTCACCGGCGTCGTCGACCTCGGTGATCTCGATGGTGCGGCCGTCGACCTTGCCGGTGCCGTCGGTGGCGAAGTCGAGGCCGGCCCTGAACCCCTCGATGTACTGCTTGCCGTAACTGGCCAGCGCTCCCGACTGGGAGTACACCAGGCCAACCTTGACCGGGGCGGCGTCGTCACCGCCACCGGAGGCGGTGTCCTGCGGGCTGCCACAGGCGGTCGCGGCGACCGCCGCGGCCATCATGGTGGCGGCGGCGAGGAACGCACGCCGCGTCGTCCGGACCGTCATTGCGACTCCACGTGAGGACTCGGAGGATGGGATATCCGTTGTCGGCTCACGCTAGGAGTGACGTCACCCACGGGCTATGTGGCGGCAACACACAAGTAACGCTGGCCGGGTGGCCGGTCGGGCCAATCGGTCACCCCGGTGTTTCCGGTCGATGGCCGGTACCGCCACCGTGACAGCACCCCTGGTGTCGGCCTCCCCCACCTACCGATGTCGGTCGACGCCACAGTCGCCGTCGTGCCCGGCCAGCCCCGGGCACCGCCGGCCCCGCGCGAACAACCGGTCGCAGAAGACCCGGTGCCGTACGCCCTGCGCGTCCTCGGCGGAGACGGTTGTCTCGGCCCGGTCCACGTCGGCCAGGAAGCTCACCGCCCGGGTGATCGACCGGGCGAAGCGCAACGCAGCGGCCAGGTCGGTGGCGACCACCGGCAGGTGCACCACGAACCGTTCCCGTTCCCGTCTGGCGGGTGTGCCCTCGACGCGGTTCACCGGTGCACCCTCGGTGCGAACCGGGACTGCCAGCTCCGCAGCGCCCGCTTGACCCGGACGTTCTCCTCGGTGGTGTAGGCCAGCTCGCGCCGGGCGACGGCCAACTCCCCGGCGACCCGGTGCAGGAACGCGTACACCTCCAGGGGGTCGAGGCCACCCCGGCGCACGCTGCGGAACTGCCGGTCGCGGACCTGCCCGGCGGTCAGCGGCCGGCAGGTGGCCGACCGGTACCACCCCTCGTTCGGCGACCGCCGCCGCCCGCCCGACACCTGCCCGCGCCGTGCCCGGTCATGCCGCGCCCGGTCGTGTTGGGGCTGGTCGCGCCGTGACTGGTGGTGCCGTGGCTGGTCGGGCTGCGGCCGATCGTGGCACAGCCGGCCCACCGGCCGGAACAGTCTCTCCAGGATTCCCATGTGCGGACACCCCTCCGTCACCCGTCGTCGGTGGAGGGCGGCCCGGTCCGCAGAAAGGGGGAATGCGGACCGGGCCGCCGGCCCCGCGACCGCAGCCCAACACGGCGGTACGACCCCGGAGCCCACTCGGACGCCCACCTCCGAGGGTTTGCCGAACCAACCGGAGCCGGACACCCAGCAACATACACAAAATGCTTGTGTAGGTCGACCCCGCAGCGTCACGACACGACCGCTTATTGCAGTTACTGGTGCAGGTCCGGCATGATCGAGGACGCCGAACCAACCGGAGTCCTCACCATGCCCACAGCACAAGCCCCATACCGTCAGATCGCCAACGACATCGCCGCGAAGATCAAGAGTGGCGAGTTGAAACCCGGCGACAAGCTCCCTTCCACCCGGGAGCTGGCAGAGGCCTACAAAGTCCACATGAACACGGCCTCGCGGGCGCTCTCGCTCCTGCACGACCGGGAGCTGATCACCGGACAGCCAGGACGCGGCACCTACGTTGCCGAACGCCCGGAGGGGTAGACGTTCACCCGCAATCTTGGACACTTTCCGTTCCATGCTGACGGAAAGTGTCCAAGATTCACCGCAGTCGGGGCCGTTGGACGCGGAAAGCCGTCGGATCACTCTCCTGGAGTGGCCGCCCGCGGAGGAGCTTCCCCGCACCTCTGACGTGGCCCCATTCACCGTACGCTCGCGGCCAGCTCAAGGACGGCGGCCAGGTGCTCCGGGGTGGGCAGAATGCGCAGTGCCTCGTCGATCTCCTGCTCGGCCCACTCCCGGTGCCGCCCCTCGGTGGCCGGATCAACGGCGACGTGGAGCTGGCGCAGCAGGAAGTTGAGCCGACTGGCGACGAGCATCGAGAAGTCGGCGGGTGCCACGATCCGGCCCGGCCCGCCGTGCCGCAGGTACGCCTCGTACATGCGGCGCATTCCGGCGAAGTCGGCGTCCGGCCCGTCGCAGCACCAGTCGAACAGCGCACGGGCCAGTTCCCGTTCCGGTGCCGCCGGCCCGAGACTGTCCCAGTCGACCACCACCAGGTCACCGGTGGGCTCGGCGAGCACGTTTCCAGGGTGCAGGTCCCGGTGACAGACGACCAGCCGGCCGGAAACGACCCGGGTCACCTCCCGCGTCAGGTCCGGCAGGCTGGCGAGCCGGTCGGCCAACCGCGCCGCCCAGGCGGTGCCCACGGCGGGCACCCGGTCCCACGCGTGCGCGGTCGGCACTTGGTGATACCAGGCGTCGGGCGGGGCGCCGCCGGCCTCGACGGCGGTGGCGGGTGCGCACCGGTGCAGCCGCGCGAGAAGAACCCCCACCGCGTGGGGAGTCGACTGGGCGGTCAGGTCGAGGGGCCGCACGTCGACCCAGTCGTAGAGGCGCAGCCAGGTCCCGCCCGGCGTGGGAACGACGTGCCGTCCCTCGCGGTCAGGGAGGCTCGCGGGCAGTCGGACCCCCGCCTCGGCTGCCCGCCGCGTGTAGGTCAGTTCCACCGCGACCTGCTCCGCCGTCGGTGGCGCCGCGAAGATCTCCTTGAGCGCGTACCGTGTGGGGCCGTCGTCGACCCGCCAGATCTGCCCCAGGGCACCCCGTGGTCCCCGGGTCGCCACGGCCCTCGCCGACCAGCCGTAGGCCCGCCGCGCGGCAGCGACCAGCTCTTCTGTCACCCGGTGAGTGTGGACGATCAAGCAACCCGGAGGAACTCCCCCGCGTTCCCGACGTGGGTGATCACCATGAGTGGTTCGCGCGGGAGATGCGGTGTCCGCCGATGACGACTTCTTCAGGTCGAAGAAGATTGCCGGCGGACTGACGGGACGCCGGTCCGGCACCCCTGCTGCCGGACGCCAGTCTGGTACCCCCCGCCGCCGGGGGCCGGCCCGCCAACCCGGGCGGTCGGGGTGGCGGGCCGGCGAGGGGAGGAACGTCGGGGTGGTAGGGATCAGGACAGGCCGGCGCGGGCGGCGACGGCGGTGTCCGGGTGGTCGGCGAAGACGCCGTCCAGACCGAGCCGGAAGAACAGCTCGTACTCGGCGGTGATGTCGCCCCGGGCGTTGGGGTCGGTGCCGGAGCGGTGGTCGACGGCGAGGAACTGGTTCTCCGCGCGGAACGTCCAGGCGTGCACGATCAGCTTCTCCCGGTGTGCGTCACGGACCAGGGTGGTCGGGGAGAGCAGCCTGCCGGCCGCGTCCCGGGGCACGATCAGGTTCTTCTGGGCCCCGATGCCGTCGGCGTAGCCGGCGATCCAGCGCAGGCCGGCCGGGGTGACCAGGTCGGCGTAGGTGCGCGGGTCACCGGCGACGGTGAAGTCGTACGGGCGGCCGCTGGCGTCGACGAGCTGGGCCAGCCTGACGTCGATCATCCGGTCCAGCTTGCGCAGGTTCGCCGTCTCGAAGGACTGGATGATCACCGGCGAGCTGGGCCGGGTCAGCTTGTTGGCGCGGAGCACCTGCACCAGGGGCTCCTCCAGGGGCAGGCCGATCGAGGCGAAGTAGGTGGGGTGCTTGGTCTCCGGGTAGACACCGATCTCCCGGCCCCGCTTCCGGCCCTCCTCGCGGGCCAGGTCGACGACCTCCTGGAGGGTCGGCACCTCGAACCGGCCGTCGTACGCGGTGTTGGTGACCCGGACCTGCGGCAACCGCTCCTTGGCCCGCAGCGTCTTCAGCTCGGCGAGGGTGAAGTCCTCGGTGAACCAGCCGGTCACCGCGACGCCGTCGATGGTCTTCGTGGCCTTCCGCGCGGCGAACTCGGGGCGGGCGGACACGTCGGTCGTCCCGGAGATCTCGTTCTCGTGGCGGGCGACCAGCACGCCGTCCCTCGTCGGGACGAGGTCTGGTTCGATGTAGTCCGCGCCCATCCGGATCGCCAGCCGGTACGCCTCCAGGGTGTGCTCGGGCCGGTAGCCGCTCGCCCCACGGTGGGCGATCACGACCGGCCGGTCGGTGGCCCGCGACCGGTCCGGGCGGGCCTGCGGTTCGGCCCCGACGGCCGTGGCGGTGGGCACGGCCACCGCGACCGTGAGCAGCGCGCCGGCCACACCGAGGGCGGAAAGGGTACGTCGCAACGCCGTCTCCTGTCATCGAAAGGGATCGCGACCAGCCAAGCGGCGACGGACGACCGGGAGTTGGTCTCCGCCTGGCCGGCAGGTGAATGTCAGGGATGGCCGTTTCCGCACCCGGGAGCGGGGTGGGCCACGAAGATTGGCTGGTGCGCCGGCTTCTCCGTCACCCCGTGCGGATCGTGCCCCTGGGTTTCCTGGTCGCGATCCTGCTCGGCACCGGCGTGCTGATGCTGCCTCCGGCGACCGAGGAGCACCGGTACACCCCGTTCGTCACCGCCCTGTTCACCGCCACCTCGGCGGTGTCGGTCACCGGGCTGGCGGTGGTGGACACCCCGACCTACTGGACCCCGGTCGGGCTGGTGATGATCACCGTGCTGACCCAGCTCGGCGGGCTTGGCATCCTCACCGGCGGAACGCTGGTCGTCCTGGTGGTGGCCCGGCAACTGGGGCTGCGGACCCGGCTGCTGGTGCAGGCGGAGACGGCCGAGTTCGGCATCGGTGACGTACGGCGGGTGCTGCTCAGGATCGGTTTCACCATGCTGGTCTGCGAGGCCGTGATGACCGCGGTCCTGGCCCTGCGCTTCATGCTCGGCTACGACTACCCGGCGGGCCGGGCCGTCTGGTACGGCTTCTTCCACGCCGTCCAGGCGTTCAACAACGGCGGCTTCTCCCTCTACTCCGACAATCTGGTCGGATTCGCGCACGACGGGTGGATCACGCTGCCGTTGGCCTTCGGCACGATCATCGGAGGGCTCGGCTTCCCCGCGCTGTTCGAGGCCACCCGGAGCTGGCGACGACCGGGCCGCTGGACGGTCAGCACCAAGCTGACCGTCTGGGGCAGCCTGGTGCTGCTGCTGGTCGGCTTCGCCGTCCTGCTGGCCGCCGAGTGGGCCAACCCGCGCACGCTCGGCCCGTTCGGCTGGGAGGGCAAGGCGCTGGCCGCCTTCACCCAGGACGCGTACATCCGCACCGGCGGGTTCAACACGGTGGACGTCAACGGGCTGGACGAGGCGAGCTTCCCCCTGCTGATCGCCCTGATGTTCATCGGGGGCGGCAGCGCCAGCACCGCCGGAGGTATCAAGGTCGCCACCTTCTTCCTGCTGGCCTTCTGCATCTGGGCCGAACTGCGGGGCGAGCCGGACGTCACCGTCGGACGCCGCCGGCTGGCGTCGGCGAGCCAGCGCCAGGCGCTCACCGTGGCCCTGCTCAGCGTCGCGCTGGTGGTGGCCGGCACGGTGACGTTGATCCTGCTGACCGAGGGGGTGAGCTACGACCGGGCGCTGTTCGAGGTGACCTCGGCGTTCAGCACCACCGGGCTCTCCACCGGCGTCGCCCAGACGCTTCCGGCCGCCGGTCAGGTCACCCTGATCGTGCTCATGTACATCGGCCGGGTCGGCACGCTCACCCTCGGCTCGGCGATCGCGTTGAACACCCGCAGACGGCTGTACCGGTACCCGGAGGAGCAACCCATTGTCGGCTAGAGGCAACGACGGAAAGAGCCACGGCGTCGTGGTGGTCGGGCTGGGCCGGTTCGGCACCTACCTGGCCGCCTCCCTGACCCAACTCGGTCACGAGGTGCTCGCCATCGACCGCGACCCGCAGACCGTGCAGCGGTGGTCGTCCCGGCTGGACCGGGTGGTGCAGGCCGACTCCACCGACGAGACGGCGCTGCGCCAGCTCGGCATCACCGACTACGAGCGGGTCGTGGTGTGCATCGGGGCGGCGGTGGAGGCGAGCGTCCTCACCGTCCTCGCGGTCACCGAGGTCGGCGGGTCGACGATCTGGGCCCGTGCCACCTCCCGTAAGCACGCCCGGATCCTCTCCGCGGTCGGCGCGCAGCACGTGGTCTTCCCCGAGGCGGAGACCGGGGAGCGGGTGGCCCACCTGATCGTCAGCAAGATGCTCGACTTCATCGAGTTCGGCGACGACTTCGCCATCGCCAAGGTTCGGGTGCCGCGCCCCCTGATCGGCCGTGCCCTGGCCGAGGTCGCGCCGGACGACCGCTTCGGCGTCATGGTGGTCGGGGCCAAACTGCCCGGGGAACGGTTCGAGTACGCCACGCCGGCGACGGTGCTCACCGAGGGTTCCCTGCTCATCGTCGAGGGCAGCATCGAGCAGGTCGGACGCTTCGCCGGGATGACCTGAGGCCGACCGGGAAGCTCCCGGGCCTCACGCCCCGGCCGGGTCGCCGCTCTCGTCGCCGCCGCCGTCGCCACTCTGGTCGCCGTCGCCGTCGCCAGCGCCGTCGTCGCCGTCGTCGCCGCCGGTGTCGTCAGGACTTGGCGTTACGGTGGGATCCGGTTCCGGCTCCGTCACGGACGGCTCAGGTTCCGGACTTTCCTCTTTTTTTCCCCCACCGCTCTTTCCGCTGTCGCCGCCGGTCTCTCCACCCTTGTCGCTCTTATCGCTCTTGTCGCTCTTCTCCCGCTTCTCGGTGCCGGTGCCGGTCGTGGTGGAACCGCCGGACCGGGTCGTGCCACCGCCGGCCGGGGTGACCCTCGGGGGCGGAACGGGTGTGGGCGAGGTGCCGGCCACCCCGGCGACCTGCACCTCGCAGGTGTCCTCGCCGAGCTGGAACCGCACCGGCAGCGGGTTCGACCCGGCGTACCGGCCGGTCAGGGTGACCTTCTCGGCGGCACCGGGGGCCAGCGTGGCCCCTGCGGCGGCGGGCCGGACCTCGACGGTCCGGTCCTGCTGACGCACCACTGTCGGGTTCGGGCCGGTGACCGTCTGGTCGCCCGGCAGGGTGAAGCGCATCGTCCAGTCCCGCAGTTCGGCCGAACCGGTGTTGGTCAGGGTCACGTCGGCGGCGAAGGTGCGGCCGTCGTCGCGCCGCAACGCGTAGTTGACCGTGCAGGGGGCCGGGCGGTCGAGCCCCATCCGGGCCTCGTCCGGGGTGACCTGGTCGCCGTTGGCCGCCTGCTGGCCACTCATCCCCCACACCACGCCGGTCACCGCGAGCAGCCCGGCCGCCACCGCGCCCGCCTGCGCCTGCCGCCGTCGCCGGCCCGCGACGCGTCGCGACCGGCTCATCGACAGCGGCAGCGCGTCGGTCGCCGCCGACCAGGGCAGGATCGTGGTGTTGGCGGCGGCCAGCAGCGCCGGGTCGGACGGCCCGGCCGGCGACACCGGTACGACGGCAGCCACCCCGGCCGCCTCGGCGAGGGTACGGGCCAGGTCCACGCTGGACGGCCGGTCCTCGGGGCGCTTCGCCAGGCAGCGGCGCACCAGCTCGACCACGTCGTCGGGGAGCCCGGGCACCGGCGGCATCGGCTCCGGGTCGGTGTGCATGTGGGCACGCAGCATCTGCGTGGTGGTGCTCGCCTCCCAGGGAAGCCGACCGGTCAGCATCCGGTACAGCAGCAGCCCCACCGCGTACACGTCGGTGGCCGGGGAGACCTGACCGTTCTCCAGCCGTTCCGGGGCGAGGTACGCCGGGGTGCCGAGCAGCGTGCCGTCCGGTCCCTTCTCGCTCTCCCCGACCAGGGCGGAGATGCCGAAGTCGACGACCTTCACCCCGGTCGGGGTGAGCATCACGTTCCCCGGGGTGACATCCCGGTGCACCACGCCCCGGGCGTGCGCGGTGGCCAGCGCGGCGGCCGTCTCGGCGGCGATCGCCAGCGCCTCCCGCCAGGGCAGGCTCCGGTCCCGGCCGAGCCGGGCGGTCAGCGGCGGGCCGTCGACCAGCTCCATGACCACGTACGGGACGGTCAGCCCGACCTGCTCGGACTCGCCGTAGTCGTAGACGTTGGTGATGTGCGGGTGGACGAGCCGGGCGGCGGCCTGCGCCTCGGTGCGGATCCGGTGGCGGAACGACCGGTCGCTGGCCAGCCGGGAGGCGAGCACCTTCACCGCCACCTGGCGACCGAGCACCTCGTCGTAGCCCCGCCAGACCACCGACATGCCGCCCGCGCCGATCTGTTCGATCAGCCGGTACCGGTCTCCCAGCAGTTGCGCGCCTTTCCTGACCCCTCCGCCCATGGCAACATCTGTTGCCCGCCGGGGCGGGAAGTTACACCGAGCCCGGCAAAATCGGTCACGATCGTCACCAACCGGAGACGTTCCGGGGTAGCGGCGGGCGGCCGCGCTCAGGCGGTGGCGAGAAGCTGGTCGACCGGGGCGTAGTCGTCGGTCAGCACCAGTGCGTCGCCGACGAACGCGGTCAGGTCGGCACCGGACAGCAGCCGGGTCGGCTGGTCGAGAGGGGCGAGCCGGTCCTCGACCGCGGTCAGCGGCAGCGGCTCGTCCGAGGCGACGATGAGGAAGTTGGCCCCGTACTCGCCGCGCAGCGCGGCCGGCGGGGCGATCAGCGCCACGTGCCGGAACTCGGCGGCCACGGTGGCGACCTCGGCACGGATGAAGCGCAGCGGCGGGTAGTCGATGACGTTCTGTACGTAGATCCCGCCGGGACGGAGCACCCGGTGGATCTCGGCGGCCATCTCCCGGGTCGCCAGGTGCCACGGCACCACCAGGTGGCCGAAGGCGTCTCCCACCACGAGGTCCCGACTGGCGGCGGGTTCCCCGGCGACCAGCATCCGGGCGTCGCCGACCTCGGCACGCAGCTCCGGGCCGGTCCGCAGCCCCAGTTCCGCCCGACCCAGGTCGACCAGTCCCCCGTCGATCTCGAAGACCAGGTTGTCCGTGCCGGGCCGGGTGGCGGCCAGGTACCGGGGCATGGTGAAGCCACCCCCGCCGACGTGCAACACGTCCATCCGCTGCCCGGTCGGGGCCGCCACGTCGGCGACCGCCCCGATCCACTGGGTGTACTCGAACTCCAGGTGGGTCGGGTCGGCCAGATCGACGTACGAGTGCTGGGCGGAGTTGAGCAGCAGCGTCCGGCCGCTCGGCCGGCTGCCGTCCACCTCGACCGACGCGCAGTGGTACGCGGTCTCCACGTCGCACGGGTCCGGCGCGACGGCGGCCAGGCCCGCCCCGGCCAGCCCGAGCACCGCCACCGCGGCCCGGACGCGGGCCGGACCGGGCAGCCCGGTGCGGTCCTGCCGATGCAGGTAGACACCGAGGGCGACCCCGGTCAGGCCGAGCGCCACCGCCAGGCCCACCATGATGACCGAGCTGGGCAGGGCCGCCACCAGGACGAACCCGGTGGCGAGGGTGGCGGTGATGCCGCCGAGGGTGCCGATTCCGGAGAGCCGTCCGACCACCTGCCCGGTCCGGCGCAGGTCGGCGAGCTGGAGCTTCACCACCAGCGGGCTGACCGCCGACAGCAGCGCCGCCGGCACGAACACGGCCGCCGCGACGAGCAGCAGGATCGCGCTCGCCGCACCGCCGCGCAGCACCTCACCGGCGTACCGGACCACCGGCAGGGTGACCGCGGTGGCGATGCCGGCCAGCACCAGCGCCGGGGCGAGCAGGGGACGCGGGTCCCGCCGGTCGGCGAGCCAACCGCCGGTCCACGCGCCGTACGCGATGGCGGCCAGCGCGATCCCGATCACCGAGCTGGTGACCTGGAGCGTGACCCCCACGTACGGGCCGACCAGGCGCAGGGCCACGGTCTCCAGCACCAGGACCGCCCCGCTGGAGAAGAAGACCAGGAACGCGGCGAGGCCGTTGGGCAGCGCGCGACCGGTGACCGGCGCGGGCGGCGCGACGTCGACGTGGACGCGGGACTTCGGGGAGCTCACCGCTGCGATGGTACGCAGCGTTCCTGGTGGAGACGGTCAGTACATGGAGAGATGAACGTGGTTCGTGTGGTCGGCGGCCGGGCTGCCGCTGCCGCCGTACGCCCGCCAGCCGGTGCCCGGGTGCCAGATCTGCCGGTACCAGATCACGTAGAGCACGCCGAGGCGGCTGGCGTTGCGCACGTACCAGGCTGCCAGCCGGTCACCGTAGTCCTTGTCCCCGCCGGTCGCCGTCCGGTCCTCGAAGCCGTTCGTCGCGGCGGCGAAGTCGCAGGCCCGCCCCTTCGGGTGCTCGCCGGACCCGCCGCTGCGGTAGCAGGAGACATACCGGCGGTAGCCGGCCGACTGGGCCTGCTGGAGGGCGTTGAGGGTGCGCGGGGTGATGCAGCCCGAGGTGGTCGGGTCGTTCACCGAGCAGGACTCCGACGGCCAGGAGCCGTCCGGGTTGCGCGGCGCCGGCCGGGCCGAGGCGGAACCACCGCTGCCGAACCCGCCGCTGGGGCCGGAGCTGACCGCGGCGAGCGCCCGCTCGGCCTCCCGCTTCTTCTTGGCCAGCAGGTTGACCTGCTTGAGCTGCTCGCGGACCTCGGCGTCGATGGCCAGCCTGGCCCGGTCGGCCCGGTTGCGTTCCTCGGTCAGCGCCCGCACCCGCCGGGCGTCCCGCTGGGCCATCACGTCGAGTTCGGCGGCCCGTTGCAGGAACGACTCCGGCCCGGTGCTCTGCAACAGCAGTCCGGTGGCGGTCAGCCGCCCCTGCTTGTACGACTGGACGGCCACCTCGGCCACCTGGGCGGTCAGCCCGACCAGCCGCGACTCGATCTTCTTCACCTCGGCGGTCAGCAGGATCTGCCGCTTCTTGGAGTTCTCCAGCTTGGCGGTGGCCTCGAGATGCCCCTTGGCGCTGGCCTCCAACGCGTCCCGCAACGCCTTGGTGCCGCCCTCGCCGGGCTCGGCGTGGGCCGGGGCGGGCCCGCCCAGCACCAGCGCCACCACGGCGAGCAGCGCGACCAGTGGCCGGAGGCCACGACACCGGTGGAGAGCCGTCCTGCGCACGAAAGTCGATGTCCTCTCGTCAGCCGGGGCCTGGTGGACGTGGGGCTCCCGGCCCCGGGTGCGTCCTCGGCGGGGACCGCCGGTCACAATACCGGACCGCCGGCCGCCGGCCGAGCCGGCGACGGCCCGGGTCGCGGACCCGGGCACGCCGTCAGTCGGCGAGCAACGCGGCGTGCACCTCGTCCCAGATCCGCTCGTTGGCGGCGACCAGGAGCCCGTGGTCGTCGACGGCCGGATCGTAGTCGGTGCCGTCGAACCGGCGGACCACCCCGCCGGCCTCCCGGACCAGCAGCGCGCCGGGCACGTGGTCCCAGGGGAACGTCCGCCAGAAGAGGACGAAGTGCTGCGCGCCGGCGAGCACGTCGAGGTACTCGCGGCCGGCGCAGTGCAGGCCGGGCAGGAGTTCGCCGAGCCGCCGGCCACCGGCCGTCACCCGGGACCGCATCGACGGCGGCAGGTAGCGGCTCATCGCCGCACCGCGCAGCTCACCGGGGGACGGCACCGGCCCGGTCGTGTCGACCGCCCGGTCGCCCAGGCGTACGCCCGCGCCGGCCCGGCACACGGCCAGGGTGTCGGCCAGTGGGTCGAGGATCCAGGAAGCCGCCGGCTCGCCATCGGTCAGCAGGGCCACCATCAGGGCGAACGGCCGCCGCCCGGCGGCGAAGTTGGCGGTGCCGTCGACCGGGTCGACCAGCCAGACGTCACCCGCACCACGCACGTGCTCCAGGAGTGCGGGGTCGGCGGCGACGGCCTCCTCGCCCACCACCACCGAGCCGGGACGCAACCGGAGCAGTTCCTCGGAGATCATCGCCTCGGCCCGCTGGTCGGCGACCGTGACGACCTCGCCCGGGGCCTTCTCGGTGATCTCGTGGTCGTCGAGGCGCTGGAACAGCGGCACGACGACCCGCTCGGCGGTCTCGCGGAGGAGGTCGCCGACGGCGTCGAGCAGGGCGTCGTCAGCCACGCGGCGGCAACTTGACCACGCTGACGAAGAACTCGTCGATCTGCCGGACCACCGAGATGAACCGTTCGAAATCGACCGGCTTGGTCACGTACGCGTTGGCGTGCAGCTGGTAGCTGCGGAG
The DNA here is from genome assembly GCF_014680085.1 of Micromonospora sagamiensis. NCBI lineage: Bacteria > Bacillati > Actinomycetota > Actinomycetes > Micromonosporales > Micromonosporaceae > Micromonospora > Micromonospora sagamiensis. Next base: position 2,204,432 of record NZ_AP023438.1, read on the forward strand.
GATGTCCTCGTCGGCCTGGGAGGTGGTGAGCACGACCACCGGGATCCGGCAGAGCGCGTCGTCCTTCTTGATCTCCTCCAGCACCTCCCGGCCGTCCCGCCGCGGTAGGTTCAGGTCGAGCAGGATCAGGTCCGGCGTCACCGCGTCGGCGTACTGGCCCTCGCGCCGCAGGTAGGCGAGCGCCTCGGCGCCGTCGGAGACGACGGTCAGCCGGTTGCGGAGCTTGTGCTCCTCGAACGCCTCCTGGGTCATCAACACGTCGCCCGGGTCGTCCTCCACGAGAAGGACCTCGATCGGGCTCCTGCCGTCCGCCGGAGCGGTCATCCCACTGTCTCCTTCGTGCCATCCGTCCTGCCGCTCGTCGCCTGGTCCGGACGCTGGTCGTCAGCGTCCCGAGCGGTGTCGGCGGTCGGCCCGGTCGTTGCCGTGTCGTCCATGTCGGTGGGACGGGCGGGCACGCCCTCCCCGGCGTCGGTGCTCCCGAGCGACTCGTCGCCCTCGGTCGCCCCGGTGTCCCCGTCCGGCTCCTCGGCCGCCGCCCGTGCGGCCTCGACGTCTCCGGGCAGCGCCGGGAGGGTGAACCGGATGGCGGTGCCCTCCTCGGTGTCGGTGTCGACCCAGACCCGGCCCCCGTGGTACTCGACGATCTTCTTGACGATCGCCAGGCCGATGCCCGTACCGGGGTAGGCGTCCTTGGAGTGCAGCCGCTGGAAGATGACGAAGATCTTGTCCGCGAACTCCGGCTCGATCCCGATGCCGTTGTCCTGGCAGGTGATCTCCCACTCGTCGTCGCACAGCCGCGCCGAGACGTGCACCCTCGGCGGCACGTCCGGCCGGCGGAACTTCACCGAGTTGCTCACCAGGTTGGTCAGGAGGTTGGTCAGCAGGGGTTCCTCACCCCGGATGGTGGGCAGCTCCGACCAGGTCAGCTCGGCTTCGGCCTGCTGCCGGGCCACCTCGGTCTGGCCCGCCACGTCCGCCATGACCTTGTTCATGTCCACCTCGGTGAAGCCGGTGGTGAGGCGGCCGATCCGGGAGAAGGCGAGCAGGTCGTTGATCAGGCGCTGCATCCGCTGCGCACCGTCCACCGCGAAGGCGATGTACTGGTCGGCGCGGTCGTCGAGCTGCCCCGCGTAGCGGCGCTGGAGCAGCTGGCAGAAGCTCGCCACCTTGCGCAGCGGCTCCTGGAGGTCGTGCGAGGCCACGTAGGCGAACTGCTCCAGGTCGCGGTTGGAGCGGACCAGCTCCTCGGCCTGCTTCTGGAGCTGCGTGTTGACCCACTCGATCCGTTCCCGGGCCTCCCGGACCTCGGTCAGGTCCTTGGCGATCTTGCGCCGCATCGCCTCGACGTCGTCGGCGAGCTGTTGGAACTCCGGTGGCCCGGATCCGCTGATGTGGTGCTGGTAGTCGCCCTCGGCGACCTCCCGCACCTGGTCGGCCAGGCCGGTCAGCGGCCGGACGACCATCCGTTCCAGCGAGACCAGCAGGAGCACGCCGGCCACGACCACCACCAGCGCCGCGATGACGAGCAGGACGACCAGCAGGTTGCCGGTCTGCCGGATGCTCCGGGCGTTGGCCTCCCGCTCGGCGATGATCCCGGCGTCCAGCCGGGCGACCGAGGCGCGCACCTGGTCGAACTGCTGCCGGGTCCGGTCGTCGATCAGACCCTGCGCGGCGGTGGTCCCGTCCTGCTGCACCGTGGTGATCACCGGTACGGCCACCGTGCGCCGCCACTGCTCGGCCTGCGCGCGGACGACGTCCAGGTCCCGCCGGATGCCGGGGTAGTCGTCGACGAGCCGGCCGATCGACTCGATCAGCTTCTGTTCCTGCCGGACGCCGTCGTCGTACGGCACGAGGTCCTGCCGGTCGCCGCTGACCGCGTACCCACGGACCGAGGTCTCCTGGTCGAGCAGCGCGTTGAGCAGTTCCTGCGCCTGGACGCGCAGCGGGCCGGTCCTGGTCAGCAACGCGTCGGTGTGCGACCGGTTCCGGGCCGCCACCGTCGCCTCGGCGGCGGCCAGGCCGATCAGCAGCACGCCGACCACCGCCAGGAGACCGACCACCCGCTGCCGCAGCGTCCAACCCCGGCCGACCGCCGTCACCGGCCACCGCCCCGGCTCACCAGCAGCATCGCCACGTCGTCGGCGAGCGGGCCACCGTTGATCTCCTCGGCCCGGCCGACCAGCCAGGCCGGCAGCTCGGGCAGGGGCACCATCTGGTTGGCCGGATCACCGACCAGTGCGCTCAGCCCCGGGACGTCGAGTCGCTCCTCGCCGTCACCCACGCGTCCTTCGATCAGACCGTCGGTGTACATCAGCAGGGACCAGTCATCGGTGGAGAACTCCAGGTCGAAGGCAACGGGCCGGCGGGGGCGTACGCCGAGGAGCAGGCCGCCCGGGGCGGGGACCGGCGCGACCCCACCCCCGGCGATCAGCAGCGGCGGGGGGTGCCCCGCCAACCGTACGGTGGCCCGGTTGGCGTCCAGGTCCAGGCAGGCGGTGGCGACGGTCGCGAAGATCTCCTGGAGTCGGCGTTCGCTCATCAGCACCTGCTCGAGGGCGGGCAGCACCTCGTCGTCGGGCACCCCGGCGAGGATCAGGGCACGCCAGGCGACCCGCAGCTCCACGCCGAGTGCCGCCTCGTCCACGCCGTGTCCGCAGACGTCGCCGACGATCAGGTCGATCCGGCCCGGCCGGGTCTGCACCACGTCGTAGAAGTCCCCGCCGATCAGGGCGGCGTGCCGGCCCGGCCGGTAGAAGGTGTGCACCGCGATCCGGTCGCGCTCCATCAGCAGCGGCGTCGGCAGCAGGCCACGTTCCAGGCGGGCCGACTCGGCCTGCCGCAGTTCCACCTCGCGGAGTCGGCGGGCATTCTCGTCGGCCCGCTTCCGCTCGACGGCGTAGCGCAGCGCGCGGGTCAGCAACACGCCGTCGACCGTGCCCTTGACCAGGTAGTCCTGTGCGCCCTCGGCGACCGCGACGATGCCCAGGTGCTCGTCGGAGCGGCCGGTGAGCACGCAGACCGCGGCGCCGCCGGCCATGTCGAGGACCTGACGCAGGCCGTCGAGGCCCTGGGCGTCGGGCAGGCCGAGGTCCAGCAGGACACAGTCGACCCCGAGGACCCGCTGCCGGGCCTCGCTCAGGCTCGTGGCGACCAGCAGCTCGATCATCGAGTTGGTCTCGGCGAGCAGTTCACCGACGAGAAACGCGTCGCCCTCGTCGTCCTCGACCAGCAGGACCCGCAACCGCTCGCCCGGCGGCAGCGTCGGGTGCCGCCCGAGACCGCCGTGCGGGTACGCCAGCGGCGCGACGGTGGATCGGGACAGCCCCGTCCCCGGCACGGACCGGGTCACCGCCGCGAGCCGCGGAAGATCACTACTGATGTCGGGCTCCTTCCGAGTGCCCTGCTGATCCTGTATTAGACAACGGTCGCACACAACACGACGGCTGCGGCATGGGCGTGGATGGACTCCGTCACTGCGCACCGGCGGACAAAACGACCCCTCGTCGTGCCGGTCGGCGGTGGCCTGCTCAGGCGGGCCGGGCCCGCTCCCACCGGACCACACCGCCCTGCTCCGACCGAACCGGACGGTCACGCCTCTCCCGCCGAGGGCTCGGGCGGGGCAGGATGATCCCACCCCGGCCCCACCCCCGCGAGGAGACCCCAGTGGGCGCACCGCCTGCCACCCCCGCCGCCGACCGGGCGCTGGCCCGGCCGCGTCGTCGACCGGCCGCCGCCGTGGCCGCGCTCGCCGCGCTCGTCGCGGTCGCCGCCGGCACCCTGCTCGACCTGCGTACGCCCGCCCCGGCCCCGGCCGACGCCCCGGCCGCCGAGTTCAGCGCCAGCCGGGCGTACGAGCACGTCGAGGTGGTGGCCGCCGAGACCCACCCGGCCGGCAGCCCGGCCAACGACCGGGTCCGCGCCCACCTGGAGCAGACCCTGCGCGGGCTCGGCCTGGAGACGTCGGTGCAGGACACCGTCGCGCCGGAGGCCGGGCAGCTCAGCGGGTCGGCCGGTGGCACCACGCTGGCCCGGGTCCGCAACGTGGTGGCCCGGCTCCCCGGCACCGACCCGACCGGCCGGGTCTTCCTGGTGGCGCACTACGACTCGGTGCAGTCCGGGCCGGGCGGCAACGACGACGCCGCCGGCACCTCGGCGATCCTGGAGGCGGCCCGGGCGCTGACCAGCGGCCCCCGCCTCCGCAACGACATCGTGTTCGTGCTGACCGACGCCGAGGAGGCGTGCCTCTGCGGGGCCGCCGCGTTCGCCGCCGAGCATCCGCTCGCGGCCGACGGCGGGGTGGTGCTCAACCTGGAGGCACGCGGCCGGACCGGCCCGGTGATCATGTTCGAGACCTCCCGGCGCAACGCCGCCCTGGTGGGCACCTTCGGCCGGGCCGCACCGCACCCGGTGGGCACCTCGTTCGCCGTGGAGGTCTACCGGCTGCTGCCCAACGACACCGACTTCACCGCCTTCCTCCAGGAGGGCTTCGTCGGGCTGAACTCGGCCTACCTGGACGGCGGGGCGATCTACCACACCCCGCTGGACACCCCGGAGTCGATGGACCGGGGCAGCCTCCAGCACCACGGCGACAACGTGCTCGCGCTGGCCCGGGAGTTCGGCCGGACCGACCTGGACACGTTGGACGCCGCGCACGACGCCACGTACTTCCCGGTGCCCGGTGGCCTGGTCCGCTACCCCGGCTGGCTGACCTGGCCGCTGGCCCTGGCCGGGCTGCTGGCCGTCGCCGCGCTGGGCTGGGCGGCCCGCCGACGCGGCCGGACCAGCCTGCCCCGGCTCGCCGCCGGCTTCGGGCTGGCGGCGGTGCCGCTGGTCGTCGCCCCGCTCGCCGCCTGGCTGCTCTGGGCCGCGGTGCTCGCCGTCCGCCCCGGCCACGCCGAACTGCTCGACCCGTACCGCCCGGGGTGGTACCGGCTCGCGGTGGTGGCCCTCGCCGCCGCCGTCCTCTTCGGCTGGTACGCGCTGACCCGTCGCGCGGTCGGTCCGGCCGCGCTGGCGGTCGGCGGGCTGGGCTGGCTCGCCCTGGTCGGGGTGGTGCTCGCCGTGGTCGCGCCGGGTGGGTCGTACCTGGCGACCCTGCCCGCCCTGGCCGGCGCGGTCGCCGGCCTGGTCGCCCTGGCCACCCGGATCGACGGCCCCGGGCCGGTGGTCGCGGTGACCGCCGGGGCGGCGGTGGGGGTGCTGGTGCTGCTCCCCACGGTGGTGCTGCTCTTCCCGGCGCTCGGCATGGGCATGGGTGCCGTCGCCGCGCTCTTCTCGACGCTGCTCGGGCTCGCCGCGCTCCCCGTGGTGGACCTGCTGCACCCGCAGGCCGGCGGGGCCCGGGGCATGGCCGCCGCGCGGGCCCGCCGCCGGGGCGCGCTGCCGGCGCTGGCCGCTGCGCTCGCCGCGGTGGTCTTCGCCGCGGTGGGCCTGAGCGTGGACCGCTTCGACGCCGCGCATCCGGTTCCGACCCACCTGATGTACGCGCTGGACGCCGGCACCGGGCAGGCCCGCTGGCTCAGCCACGAGACCGACCCGCAGCCCTGGACCGACGGGTACGTCGACGGGACGGAACGCGTCGACGACGACTTCCCCGGCCTCGGTGACGCGGAACTGCGGACCGGCCCGGCTCCCCGGGCCGACCTGCCCGCGCCAAAGGTCGAGGTGCTCGCCGACACCCGCGCCGGCACCACGCGCACGCTGCGGCTGCGGCTCACGCCGCAACGGCAGGTGCGCCTGGCCACCCTGCACGTGGACGCCACCACGGCCACCGTGCAGTCGATGGTGGTGGCCGGCCGGTCGGTGCCGGTCGACCGGATCGCCGACGAACAGCGGTGGGACGTCGGCCTGGTCTTCCACGCCCCGCCGCCCGAGGGTCTGGAGATCACGCTGACCGTCACGCCGAAGGCGGAACGGGTGGCGCTGCGCGCCATGGACGCCAGCGACGGCCTGGACGCCCTACCCGGCTTCCGTCCCCGCCCGGCCGACGTCGGCGTGGTCGGCTCGCACACCTCCGAGATGCTGGCGGTGGCGCGGACGTACCCGCTCTGACGCAGCCGGTCGGGTAGGTGACTCTACGCCCGCACCCGCCCACAGATGCGCCAGGCTTACCCGATGACGCGACGGATAGGCCGAAGTGCCTGTGCCCTGCTCCTCGCCATGCCACTACTGACAGCCGCACCGGCGCGGGCGGCCGGGCCGGGCGACCTGGTCGCGCGGGACATCCACCCCACGGGGTGGATGTCGAGTTCGGCGTCCGAGGTCAACGGGCGGGGTGAGGTGATCATCACCGCGACCAGGACGGTCGACGGGGAGATACAACCACCGCTCGGCTTCGTCTGGCGGGCCGGGAGACACACGGCGCTGCCTCCCCTGCCCGGCGGGACCGGCAGTCTCCCGCACGACATCAACGAACGCGGCGAGGTCGTCGGCTTCTGCCAGTCCGCCGTCCAACTGTCCCGCCCCTGCCTGTGGCGGCAGGGTCAGCCGCACGACCTCGGCACGCTCGACGAACGCGGTACGGGCGCCGCGCTGGCGGTCAACGACAAGGGTGAGGTCGTCGGTTATAACGAGACATTCATCCGGGGCGGCGAGTCCCACGCCTTCCTCTGGCGGCGTGGCGTCCTGATCGACCTCGGCGGCACCGGGAACCGCGGCGCCATCGGCATCAACAATTCCAGCCAGGTGATCGGCGTGCACTACACGGAGACTGGACGGCGGGCCTTCCTCTGGCAACAGGGCACCCTGACCGAACTGGGCACCCTGGGCGGAAGCGAGTCGGTGCCGTCCGACATCAACGAACGCGGACAGGTCGTCGGGACGAGCACCACCGCCGACGGCACCGAGCACGCGTTCCTCTGGCAGGACGGTCGGATGACCGACCTCGGCACGCCGACCGGCGACAGCGGCGCTTTGGCGATCAACGACCGTGGCCAGGTGACCGGATGGACGGCGTCGAACGGAGTGCTCAATGCGTTCCACTGGCACCGTGGCGTCCGTACCGAGTTCGCCGGGTACGTCAATGACATCAACGAGCGAGGCTGGGTCGCCGGCACCACCACCGGCGAGCCGCAACACGCCCTGCTGTGGCGTGACGGCCGCGTGATCACCGGTGATCCGGCGAGGGCGGTGATGGACCTCAACGACCGGGGAATGCTGGCCGGGTGGACGAACGGCCCGGACGGAGACCGCGCGACCATCTGGAGGTGACGGCCCGGTTCCGGCCCGGTCGACTCCGTGCCAGACAGGCCGGTGTCACTTCCAACGGAAGTGGACGAAGAGACGGCCGAAGTTCTTGGAGTCCTTCTCGACCCGGTGGTAGAGCTGTTTGACGTCCTTCTGGTCGAGAAACCGCAGCACCCGCTTCTTGAGCTGGCCGGAGCCCTTGCCCGGGATGATCTCGACCAGGGTGGCCTTCTTCGCCACCGCCTCGTCCATGATCCCGCGCAGCGCCCGGTCGATGTCGTGGCCCTTGTTGAAGATGTCGTGCAGGTCCAGCTTCAGTTTCATGCCGCGCCCCGGTCGAGTGTCGTGCCACCCGCTGGCCGGATGCCCCACGTGACCGTGGTGCGACCCGACCGGCAGGTCGGCTCCCATGCCGGCCATGGTAGGTCGGCGGGCTGCCGCGACGGGGCCCGGCGGTTCCCGGTACGGGAACCGCCGGGCCCGGACGGTCAGCGCGGACCGCCGACCCGGGACTCGACCCGGTCCAGCGCCCTGCGGTAGTCGTCGTTCGCCGAGTACATCGCCGCGGCGATGCGCAGGTGCCGCAGCGCGTCCGCCGGGCGGTTCAGCCGCTCCAGCGTCCGGCCCAGCACGTGGTGCGCGTAGTGGTCGCTCGGGTCCTGGTCGACCAGCACCCGGAGCTGCTCCTCGGCCCGGCCGAGCTGGGCCGACTGGAAGTACGCGCGGGCCAGCAGCTGCCGTACGGAGGCGTTGCCGGGCTCGGCCGCCACGATCGGCTCCAACAGCCGGGCCGCTCCGGTCGGGTCCCCGGCCTCGAAGAACATGGTCGCCCGCCGGTACTCCGCCAGAAGGTCCATTCGACCCACCCCCTCGTGTCCCGCCGTCCGGTCCTCATCCGACGCTGGCACAAACACCGCAGGGGTGGCGGGTGTTCCCGCCCGGTCAGGCCGCCGGGTGCCCGTCGACCGGACGGGGCGGGGTGAGCTGCCAGGCACGGACCCCGCCGACCAGGGCGGCGGTGTTCGGCACGACCACCACGTCCTCGCCCATCCGCGCGAGCTGCTCGGGACGGATCAGTCGGGAGTTGCCGCCCCCCAGGTAGAGCCGGTCCCAGCGGAACACCGGACGCAGCCCGTCCACCACCTGCCGGACCCGCCGGGACCAGAAGCCGTCGCCCAGCCGGCGCCGCTCCGGCTCGCCGATGTAGGTGTCGTAGGTCATCCCCCAGCGCACCGGGGCCTGGGACAGCTCCAGGTGCGGGGCGAGCGCCCCGCCGTCGAAGAGGGCGCAGCCGAGCCCGGTGCCGAGGGTCAGCACCAGCTCGCACCCGCTGCCGGCGACCACCCCGGCACCGTGCACCTCGGCGTCGTTGAGGACCAGCGCCGGCACGCCGAAGGCGTCGGAGAGCGCGGTACGCACGTCGAACCCGGTCCACTCGGCCAGCAGGTCCGGGTCGACCCGGGAGCGGGGTCCGGAGCGGGTGACGTAGTGCGGGGTGGCCACCACCACCCCGTGCCGGAGCATCCCGGGCATGCCCACGGTCAGCCGGTCGGCGGTGGGCAACCGCCCGGCCAGGTCCAGCAGGGTCTTGACGAAGAGGCTCGGCGGCAGTGGGTACGGCGTGGGCACCCGCAGCGGCCGGGCACGCATCGTCCCCGCCTCGTCGAGCACCGTGCCCTTGATGCCGCCGCCACCGCAGTCGATCGCCAACGTGGTCACCACGGCCGACAGTCTGCCTAATCCGCTCGGCTCATGGGACATCGGAGGACTAGGCTTCGGCTCCTGATGAGCGCCACGATGATCGTCAAGAACCTCTCCGCCGGGCACGGCGACCGTCTGCTCTTCGCCGGGCTCGACCTGGTGGTGGCTCCCGGCGACGTGATCGGCCTGGTCGGGGCCAACGGAGCCGGCAAGTCGACGCTGCTGCGTACCCTCGCCGGGTGGCAGCCGGTGGAGGCCGGCAGCGTCACGCTGAGCCCGCCCACCGCGAACGTCGGGCACCTGCCGCAGGAGCCGGAACGTCGCCCCGGCGAGTCGGTCCGCGACTTCCTGGCCCGACGGACCGGGGTGACGGCGGCGCAGGCCGCCCTCGACGCGGCGACCGGGGCGCTCACCGACGGGGCGGCCGGTGCCGACGACGCGTACGCCGAGGCGCTGGAGCGGTGGCTCGCCCTCGGTGGGGCGGACCTGGCCGAACGCGCCGAACAGGTGGCCGCCGACCTGGGGCTCGGCGTCGACCTGGACCACCCGATGACCGGGCTCTCCGGCGGGCAGGCGGCCCGCGCCGGGCTGGCCTCGCTGCTGCTCAGCCGGTACGACGTCTTTCTGCTCGACGAGCCGACCAACGACCTCGACCTGGCCGGGCTGGCGAAGCTGGAGGAGTTCGTCACCGGACTGCGCGCCGGCACGGTGCTGGTCAGCCACGACCGCGAGTTCCTGACCCGCACGGTCACCCGGATCCTGGAGCTGGACCTGCACCAGCAGCAGGTCAGGCACTACGGCGGTGGCTACGCCGCGTACCTGGAGGAGCGCGAGGTGGCCCGTCGGCACGCCCGTGCCGAGTACGAGGAGTACGCCGACACCCGCGCCGGTTTGGAGGAACGGGCCCGCACCCAGCGCGCCTGGATGGAGAAGGGCGTGCGCAACGCCCGACGCAAGGCGACCGATCCGGACAAGTTCGTCAAGCACTTCCGGGGCCAGACCAGTGAGAAGCAGGCGGCCAAGGCCCGGCAGACCGAGCGGCTGATCGAGCGGCTGGATGTGGTCGAGGAGCCGCGCAAGGAGTGGGAACTTCGGATGGAGATCGCCGCCGCGCCCCGCGCCGGCGCCGTCGTGGCCGCGCTCCGCGACGCCGTGGTACGCCGGGGCAGCTTCACTCTCGGCCCGGTCAACCTCCAGATCGACTGGGCCGACCGGGTGGCGGTGACCGGGGCGAACGGGTCGGGCAAGTCGACACTGCTGGCGGCGCTGCTCGGCCGGGTGCCGCTGGAGTCCGGGCACGCCTCGCTCGGGCCGGGGGTGGTGGTCGGCGAGGTCGACCAGGCCCGGGGGCTCTTCGTCGGTGACGAGCCGCTGCTGGACGCCTTCCGGGCCGCCGTACCGGAGATGTCCCCGGCGGACGCGCGGACCCTGCTGGCCAAGTTCGGCCTGCGTGCCGAACACGTGCTGCGGCCGGCGGCCACCCTCTCCCCCGGCGAGCGGACCCGGGCGGCGCTCGCGCTGCTCCAGGGGCGCGGGGTGAACCTGCTCGTGCTGGACGAACCGACCAACCACCTCGACCTGCCCGCGATCGAGCAGTTGGAGTCGGCGTTGGCGGGTTACCCCGGCACGCTGCTCCTGGTCACCCACGACCGGCGGATGCTGGAGGCGATCGAGACCAACCGCCGGCTGCACGCCGACGGCGGACGGATCGCCGAGCTCTGATCCGTGCGGGCCGGCTACGGACAGGTCACAATCGATCCATGCTGAGGTGGGAGTACGCGCTACTGGTGCGCCGCCGACAGGCGGCCAGTGACGACATCGGCTGGGAGATCACCTTCCACTGGTACGGGCCGGACGGCACCCTGGTCGACGTCACGCCGTACGGCGACACCGCGCTGGCCCACCTGAACCGGGCCGGCGACCAGGGTTGGGAACTGGTGGCGATGAGCGAGGACCCGTCGCTGCCCGGCAACCACGAACTGCACCGTTACCACCTCAAACGTCCGAAGGCGCCGCTCGCGCCCCGGCAGCGGGTGCGCGGGGCCGGGCGGAGCGGCCGGCGCGGCATCAGCGGCTGACACCGCTTTCCGGCTGACCGGCCCGCGCCGCGTGGCGGGCCCGATGGCGACGGTGCATACCGGGCGCGGATGCGGGTAACGGGCGGCGGGAGGTGGCCCGCATGGTCGCGTTGGCGCAGGCACCGCCCTCGGCCGAGCGGCTGAGGGCGATCGACGTGTTCCTCACCGGGGCGTGGACGGACCAGGCCCGGCACGACGACCGTCTGCGCGACCTGGCGGTCGACGTACGGTTCGACCGGGGGGTGGCCCACCTGACCGGTGAGGTGCCGTCGGCAACCGACCTGCGGCTGGTCCGCGAGCGGGTCGGCCGGCTCGCCGGGGTGTTCGGGGTCTGGTCGCGGGTCACCGTCGACGGCCGGGCACCGGTCGTCGTCGACCTGGGCTGTGGTGGCACCAAGCAGTACCCGGGCAACCTGGGGCTGGACATCCTCCCCGCCCCCGGCGTGGACGCGGTGGCGGACCTCTCCGGGTCGCTGCCGCTGGTCGACCACTCGATCGACGTCCTCTTCGCGGTGCACATCCTGGAGCACATGGTCGACTTCCTGCCGCTGGTGGACGAGTGCCACCGGGTGCTCCGGCCCGGTGGCGTCCTGCACGTGATGAGCCCCTGGTGGCGGCACGTGAACGCGGTCGCCGACCCGACCCACGTACGGCTGCTCGACGTCCAGACGATCAAGGGAATCTGCGGGCAGCGCCCGCCCGGTACACCACGCTGGTATCCGTTGCACGTCGGCTGTGACGGGGCGTCGATCTTCGCCGACCTGACGCCCCTCGCCGCCGACGAGCCGGGACCCGAGCCGTCCCACCTGGCCCGTTTCTTCGACTAGGCGGACGGATACCCCGGCGGACGGGGCCACTGGTCCGCCTCCGGATCCACCGGCCGGGGCGTCGTCGGCGGCTCCGGGGCGGGTGCCGTCGTCGGGAGTGCCGTCGACGGGGGTGCCGTCGACGGCTCCGGGGCAGATGCCCTCGGCGGCTCCGGGGCGGGTGCCGGCGTCGGCTCCGGGGCGGGGGGTTGAGGGGACGAAGGTGCCGGGCGGGACTGCCAGAGTTGGTCACCGGCGATCAGGCTGCGGAAGTCGAACTGGCACTTCGCGCAGGTGCGCAGTGCCGTCTCGGCCCGCCGGTCACCGCAGCGCTGGCAGAACGTCACCACCGTCTCGTCGGCGTCCATGCCCTGGCAGCGCGGGCAGGCGAAGGTCGGGCCCTTGTTGTTGAGCTGCGCCAACCGCCCGGCCAGCACGTACGGGGTGATCACCGCGCTGATGCTGGTGGCCAGGTCCCGGGTCCGCCGGCTGCGCTCCTGCAACCGCTCCAGATCGGGATTGGTCACCTTCTCCAGCCGGCAGGTGGTGCAGGTCCGCAGGTTCCGCGCCGGCAACATGCCCCGCAGCCGGGCCTGCTGGTGCAGGAAGGTCACCACCGGCACGTCCGCCGGCTCGACGGCGAACCGACCCGCCGGGGCCGCCCCCGGCGCGACCGAGGCGAGGTGCTCCTCGACCCGGAACACCAACGACTGGACCTGGGCCACCAGGTTCGGTGGCATGTCCCCGGGGCGGCTGGCGATCAGCGTGCCGACCATCAGCATGCCGTCGGCCAGTTCCGCCGGCACCTCCGCGACGGCCTGTGGGGCCTCGAAGGTGAAGGTGTCGGTGCCGGCCCGGCTGACCGACGCCCGGCGCTGGGCCGGAGAGTCCCCGTCGAGCAGTCGGGACGCGTGCCGGGAGAGCACGGCGCCGGCCCGGTTGGCGAGGCTCGCCGCGTTCTGCATGATCGCCACGTCACCGGGGCCGGTCTGTCGCCACCAGCCGGTGAAGGCGGCCGCACCGGACGGGTCGAGCCGGCCGAGCACGCCGTCGACCGCCCCGAGGACGGACTCGAAGAGCTGCACGTAGGCCGAGGTCAGGCCCCAGTTCCGGCCCACCTTGCCGGCCCAGCGGTCAGCGAGCAGGACGGCGACCCGGCAGCCGTCGCCGTCGGCTTCGAGGCCGATCCGCAGCGCGACCGGCACCCGGGCGGCGGAGAGGGTGACCCCGCCCAGCTTCGAGCCGCGTACCGCCTCAAGGAGGCTGAGCTGCTCGGTGCGCAGCTCGAAGGAGAGGTCCCGGATGACGCGGAGCAGGTGTTGACGGGCCACGCTGGGCGGTACGGCGATCCGGCGGTCCGCGCCGGCCACCAGTCGGCCCCCCTCGGCGGCGATCACGGCCGGATCGGGCCGCGCCCCGGCGTCCGGGTCGGTGGTCCAGCTCATTCCGCCACGTCGAGGCTCGTGCCGACGTCGTACGTGTCGTACGGCGCGACCTCCGCCACGGCGGTGTCGAGGTGGGTGCCCGCCTGGGCGGAGTAGTCGACGGACACGTCGTAGTTGTTGTCGGCGATGTCGGCGTGGCTGGCGGCGTACGCCATCCCGCTCTCGGCGGCTCCGATGTTGCCGGCCGCCAGGTTCTCGTTGGCGTAGTCGACCCAGTCCTGCGCCGACTCGGCCCACTGGTCGCCGCTGGCCGCGTGCCAGTCCGACCATTCCTGGTCGGCCGCGGCCCCGGCGATCTCGCTCTCGACGGCGTCCACCACCGGCTCCGGCAGCACCGGCTCGACGACCGGGGTGACCAGTTCCGGCAGCACCGGTTCGACGGTCGCCGGGGCGAACGCGTCGACACCGAGGTCCGGGACGGACGTGTCGGTGGACAGGTAGTCGCCCCAACTCGAATCGGTGCTCATCTCGCCCCCAGGTCTCAACGACGGCGCGCGGCGCGCGCGTACATCATGGCGACGGGGTGACAACGCGCCCATCCCCCGATCGGTGCCGCCGTGCCGCCACTGAGGACTGTCGCATGTGGACACAAGGGCGGGGCCTCCCGGGTGCCTGCAGGGGACCCCTGCTCGACAGAAAGCGGTAACAAGGGGCCCCTGCAGTCACCGGCCGAGAGTGCTCTCCCGGAGTTCGAGCCGGTACGGGGCGGTGAGCGTCCGGGGCGGCGCACTCCGGTCGCCCTCGATCCGACCGACCAGCAACTCCACCGCGAGCCGGCCGATGCGTTCCTTGTCCGGCGCGATGGTGCTCAGGGTGGGGACCGAGAACCGGCCGTCCTCGATGTCGTCGAAGCCGGCGACCGCGACGTCCTCGGGTGCCCGCAGTCCGTGCTCGTGCAGGGCGCGCAGCGCGCCCAGGGCGAGGGTGTCGTTGAAACAGAAGACCGCGTCGGGGCGCATCCCGGAGGCGAGCAGGTCCCGCATGGCGGCGGCGCCGTCGGCGCGGTGCCAGACCGGCGCGGGGGCGACCAGACGCTCGTCGTAGCCGAGGCCGGCGTCGGTGAGCGCGGCGCGGTAGCCGGCGAGCCGGAGCCGGGCGCTGGCCCCCTCGACGGTGCGCTGCGAGCCGATCGCGGCGATCCGGCGGCGACCGAGACCGGCCAGGTGGGCGGTGATCTCCCGGGCGGCGGCCACGTTGTCGATCATCACGTGGTCGGCCGGTCCGTGGTCCACCCGTTCACCGAGCAGCACCATCGGGGTGCCGTCCAGCCCGGTGAGGTCCTCGGCGGTGAGGGCCAGGGGGCTGAAGATCAGCCCGTCGATGAGGTGGTCGCCGATGCCGCTGGCGGCCACCCGCTCCTGCTCCCGGCTACCGCCGGTCTGGTCGATCAGCACCGTCCAGCCCTGCTCGGCGGCGGCGACCACGACGTGCCGGGCCAACTCGGCGAAGTAGGGGATGTCCAGCTCCGGCACGGCGAGGGCGATCACTCCGGTACGCCCCTTGCGCAGGTTGCGGGCGGAGAGGTTGGGCCGGTAGTTCAGCTCCGCGATCGCCTGCTCGACCCGGGCCCGGGTGGTTGGCCGGACATGCTGGTATCCGTTGACGACATTGGATACGGTCTTCACGGACACACCGGCCTTCTCGGCCACGTCCTTGAGCCTGTGCCGCACCTCGCCACCCTCCCGACCCCGTTCTGCGAGGCACTTTACCGTGCCACCGGCTCTTTACAACGTTGCCTACAACGTTGTAGAAAGTCGGACAGGCGAGTGACCACGGTCACTCCCCGCAGTCAGGCGATCAGGAAGTCAGGCGACGAGGAAAGGTGGCCCCCTTGCGGACCGCTCAGGTGACGATCGATCCCGCCTTCGCGATCGGTGCGGCCGACCGCCGACTCTTCGGATCGTTCGTCGAGCACATGGGGCGCTGCGTCTACGGGGGCGTCTTCGAGCCCGGTCACCCCGAGGCCGACGACGACGGGTTCCGCACCGACGTCCTGGCGCTCACCCGCGAACTGGGCGTCTCGGTGGTCCGCTACCCCGGCGGCAACTTCGTCTCCGGTTACCGCTGGGAGGACGGCATCGGCCCGGCCGGCGACCGTCCGCGCCGGCTCGACCTGGCCTGGAAGACGATCGAGACCAACGCCTTCGGTCTCCACGAGTTCATGGCCTGGGCGGCGCGGGCCCAGGTGGAGCCGATGATGGCGGTCAACCTCGGCACCCGGGGCGTGCAGGAGGCCTGCGACCTGCTGGAGTACACCAACCATCCGGGCGGTACGGCCTGGTCCGACCTGCGGCGCAAGCACGGCGCGGAGCAGCCGTACGGGGTGCGGCTCTGGTGCCTCGGCAACGAGCTGGACGGGCCCTGACAGGTCGGCCACAAGACCGCCGCCGAGTACGGCCGGCTGGCCGCCGAGACCGCCCGCGCGATGAAGCTGGTCGACCCCTCGATCAGCCTGGTCGCCTGCGGCAGCTCCAACCGGGGGATGCCCACCTTCGCCTCCTGGGAGGCGACCGTGCTGGAGCACACCTACGAGCACGTCGACTACATCTCCGCGCACACCTACTACGACCCGTCCGACGGCGACCAGGCGAGCATCCTGGCCTCGGCGGTCGACATGGACAACTTCATCCGCGAGGTGGTCGCCACCGCCGACCACGTGGCGGCCAAGCAGCGCCACCGGCGCAAGCTCAAGATCTCCTTCGACGAGTGGAACGTCTGGTACCAGTCCCGTCTCCAGGCCGACCTGGACCGGCGCGGCTGGGTGGAGGCCCCGGCGCTGATCGAGGACACCTTCACCGCCGTGGACGCGGTGGTCGTCGGCGACCTGCTGATCACGCTGCTCCGCCACGCCGACCGGGTCGGTGTGGCCTGCCAGGCGCAGCTGGCCAACGTGATCGCGCCGATCCGGACCCGTACCGGTGGACCGGCCTGGCGGCAGAGCATCTTCCACCCGTTCGCGCTCACCGCCCGGTACGCCCGTGGCACGGTGCTCCGCACCGAGCCGGTCACCCCGACCTACTCCACCGCCCGCTACGGCGACGTGCCGGTGCTGGACACCGTCGCGGTGCACGACGAGGAGCGGGGCGAGCTGACCGTCTTCGCGGTCAACCGGGGCGATACGGACCTCGCGTTGGACCTCGACCTGCGCGGCCTGCCCCGGCCCTCCGGTCGATCCCACCTGACCCTCGCCGCCGGGGACGACCCGACGGCGTGCAACACCGAGGCCGAGCCCGACCGGGTCACGCCCCGGGGGACCAGCATCCCCACCGTCGACGGCGGCCGGTGCACCGTACAGCTGCCTGCCGTCTCCTGGAACATGCTGCGCTTCGCCACCCGGTCCTGACCGGCTCCGTCACCCCACCTCCGACCCAACTCCACCACCGGCCTCGACGAGCTCCACCACCGATCCGGACCAGAGCTGTGACCACGGTCCGGGCCGGGTTCCCGCCGGAGCAGGCCATTTCCGCCCCAAGGAGACAACACCATGATGCGCAACGAGATGAGCCGACGCCGCCTGCTCGGCCTCGGTGTCGGGCTCGGCACCGCGGCCACGCTCGCCCTGGCGGGCTGCGGCAGCGACGACGAGGGTTCCACCACGGCCTCGGACAACGGCGGCAAGGACTACACCGGCCCGAAGGTCGACCTGAAGCTGTGGAACGGCTTCACCGGCGGTGACGGCGACATCTTCAAGAAGCTCGTCGAGAAGTTCAACGCCGAGCACAAGAACATCGCGGTGGCGGTCACCACGTACCAGTGGGAGGACTACTACAGCAAGCTCCCCGGCGCGGTCTCCAGCGGTGCCGGACCAGACATCGCGGTCATGCACATGGACCAGCTCGCCACCTTCGCCGCCCGGGGCGTCATCACCGAGCTGGACGACGTGGCGAAGGCGCTGGAGCTGACCGAGGCCGACTTCGCCCCGACGGTGTGGTCCGGCGGTCTCTACAACAAGAAGCGGTACGGCATTCCGCTGGACATGCACCCGCTCGGGTTCTACTACAACAAGGCCGTCATGCAGAAGGCGGGCCTCGACCCGGAGAAGCCGCCGACCACGCGGGACGACTACACCGCCGCGCTGACCGAGCTGAAGAAGTCCGGCGTCCAGGGGTTCTGGGTCAGCCCGTTCCAGTTCACCGGCGGCATGACCTTCTACTCCGTGCTGCACCAGTGGGGCGGGACGCTCTTCGACGCCGACGTCGCGAAGGCCACCTTCAACTCCGACCCGGCGGTCGAGGCGTGCACCTGGCTGGTCGACATGATCAAGCAGGGGCACTCCCCCGCCAACGTCGGCCAGGACGCCGACTACCTGGCGTTCAAGGCGGGCAAGAACGCCTTCAACTGGAACGGCATCTGGCAGATCAACGACCTGAAGAAGAGCCCCGACGTGCAGTGGGGGGTCGCGCCCCTGCCCCAGATCGGCAGCAAGCCGGCGACCTGGGCGAACTCGCACAACTTCACCATCGTCAAGCAGCGCAGCACCGACGCCAACAAGGTGGCCGGGGCGAAGGTCTTCATCAACTGGCTGAGCCAGCACTCGCTGGACTGGGCCGCCGGGGGCCAGGTGCCCGCCCGCAAGGCGGTCCGTGAGGACGCCGGCTTCAAGGCGCTCACCGAGGTGGGCGCGCTCGCCCCCGAGATCGAGTACGCGGCCTTCCCGCCCGCCGCGCCGGGTATCGGCGAGGTGCTGACCACCTTCTACTCCTCGTTCAACGAGGCGGTGCTCGGCAAGAAGTCGCCGAAGCAGGCGCTGGACGACGGCGTCGCCAAGGCCGACAAGCAGCTGGCGGACAACCGCAAGAAGTACGGGAACTGAGGCGGCCGTGGCCGGCATCGGCACGGTCGGGGCGGCGCGTTCGGACGCGCCGCCCCCGGCGGCCGGGCGGGGACGCCGGGAGGCGGGCCGGCGCGGCCGGGCCACCACCCCGTACCTCTTCCTCGCGCCGTACCTCCTCCTGTTCCTGGTCTTCGGGTTGGCCCCGGTCCTGTTCGGGCTCTGGCTGAGCCTGCACCAGTGGGACCTCCAGCTGCCGAACCGCCCCTTCGTCGGGCTGGACAACTACCAGGACCTGTTCTCCAGCGACTCGGCGATCTACGGGGACTGGTGGTCCAGCGTCCGGGCCACCGGCATCTTCACGCTCTTCTCGGTGCCGCTGCTGGTGGTCGTCCCGCTCGGGCTGGCGCTGCTGCTCAACGAGAAGTTCCCCGGGCGGACGTTCTTCCGGGCGGTCTACTTCGCCCCGTACGTGCTCGGCGTGGCGGTGATCGGCCTGCTCTGGCGGTTCCTGCTCGACGCCAACCTCGGCCTGGTCAACCGGCTGCTCGGCGCGGTCGGGTTGCCGTCGGACACGCCCTGGGTGACCGACGTGCCGTGGGCGTGGGTGTCCCTGGTCGGGGTGACCGTCTGGTGGACCTCCGGGTTCAACGCGGTGATCTACCTGGCCGGTCTCCAGGACATCCCGCCCGAGCTGTACGAGGCGGCGAAGATGGACGGCGCGAGCGCCTGGGACCGGTTCCGCAACGTCACGCTCCCCGGACTGCGCCCGGTCATGCTCTTCGTGCTGACCACGACGATCCTCGCCTCGGCGAACGTCTTCGGCCAGTCCTTCCTGATCACCCAGGGCGCACCCGGCGAGGAGACCCGGACGGTGGTCTGGCGGATCGTCGACGAGGGGCTACGGGACAACGACGCGGGCCGGGCCGCCGCGATGAGCATCCTCTTCGCGCTCGCCCTCGCCGTGATCAGCATCGTCAACTTCCGGTTCTTCCGGTACCGGGAAGACTGAGGAGGACGACGTGACGACACTCCGCCGTACCGGACGCTACGCCGTCCTGGTGATCCTGGCCCTGGTGTTCCTCGCCCCGCTGATCTGGATGCTCCTCACCTCGCTGAAGACCTACGGGGGCGCGCAGCGGATTCCGCCGGACTGGCTGCCGAACCCCTTCTCCGGGTACGGCTACGACCGCATCCTCAACGACACCGCCAACCCGGTGCTGCGCTGGTTCGTCAACAGCATGCTGGCCGCCACGCTGCACGCGCTGCTGGTGCTGGTGACCGCGTCGATGGCCGCCTACGCCCTGGCCCGGCTGCGGTTCCGGGGACGCTCGGTGGGCTTCGCGCTGATCGTGGGGACGCTCTTCATCCCGCCCACCTCGCTGATCATCCCGAACTTCGTCATCGCCGACCAGCTCGGCTGGGTGGACACCCTCGCCGTGGTGGTGGTCCCGGGGGCGGCCAGCGCGTTCGGGGTCTTCTTCCTCCGGCAGTTCTTCCTCTCCATCCCGGCCGAGCTGGAGGAGGCCGCCGTCCTGGACGGGGCGAACCACTGGCAGGTCTTCACGAAGGTGCTGCTGCCGTTGTCGAAGCCGGCCCTGGCCACGCTGGCGGTGTTGTCGTTCCTCTCCAACTGGAACGACTTCCTCTGGCCGGTCTACGTGCTGTTCAGCCCGGAGAACCTGACCCTGCCCGCGGGACTGGGCCTGCTCCAGGGCGCGTACGTCACGGACTATCCGGTGATCATGGCCGGTGCGGTGCTGGCCAGCGTGCCGGTGCTGGTCCTCTTCGTGGCGGCCCAGCGACACATCATCCAGGGCGTGTCGCGCAGCGGGCTGAAAGGATGACCACCGCGCCGCTCGCCGCAGGGCTGCTCGCCGCCGTACTGGTGGTCTCGGGCTGCACCGCGCCCGACGAACCGACCACCACGACCACGGGATCCGACATGTTCACCAATCCGGTCATCGCCACCGACTCCCCCGACCCGCACGCGATCCGGGTCGGCGACACCTGGTACCTCTTCCACACCAACGGCGACGGCCGCAACGTCCCCGTGCACACCTCGCCGGACCTGGTGGACTGGACGCCGGCCGGGGACGCCCTGCCGGAGCTGCCGGCCTGGGCCGACCCGGGCAAGACCTGGGCACCGGAGGCGATCGCGCTGGCCCCGGACCGGTTCGTCCTCTACTACACCGTCGCCGGGCGGTCCTCCGGCCGGCAGTGCGTCGGGCGGGCGGTGGCCAGCGCGCCGCAGGGCCCGTACCGGGACGACTCGTCCGGGCCGATGATCTGCCAGGCGGAGCTGGGCGGGGCGATCGACGCCAGCCCGTTCCGGGACACCGACGGCACTCTCTGGCTGCTCTGGAAGAACGACGGCAACGCCGTCGGCCAGGACACCTGGCTCTGGTCGCAGCGCCTCTCGGCCGACGGGCTGGAGTTGGTCGGCGAGCCGACGAAGCTGCTCAAGCAGACCGAGTCGTGGGAGGGCCACCTGATCGAGGGGCCGTTCTTCTGGCGGCGGGACGGGAAGTTGTACCTCTTCTTCGCCGCCAACGCCTACGACCGGGCCGAGTACGCCGAGGGGTACGCGATCTGCGAAAGCCCCACCGGCCCCTGCGTCAAGGCACCGGAGAACCCGATCCTGCGGAGCAACGCGGCGGCCTCCGGCCCCGGCCATGCCTCCATGGTCGAGTCCGACGGCCGGACCTGGCTGCTCTACCACGCCTGGCCACCCGGGCAGGAGGGGTCGGTCGCCCCCGGCCGGCAGACCTGGCTGGACGAGGTCGTCTGGCGCGACGGCCGCCCGGTCGTCAAGGGCCCCACCGGAACCCCCCAGCCCCGCCCACTTCCGCACCGCCAGACGCGGTAGGAGGGGTCCCCTGTTACCGCTTTCTGTGTAGCAGGGGACCCCTGCAACCACCCCAGCCCGCCCGGCAGAACGCCACGTTGCGTACCGGCCCGGTAACGGCGGAAGGAACCGGCGACCCGGGCCGCCGCAGATCTCCCGTGAGGTCTTGCGTCGGGCGGCCGGTTGTGAAAATTTCCTTCTGACGGTGTATTGCTGGCGACGAATCTTGCCGATCAGCCGCCGTCCGCTCCCCTGCCAGCCGAGCCCCAACGAAGGGACCACCTGATGAAGGCACCTCGGCTCAGAGCCGCCGGGCTGGCCGTCGCGCTGCTCGGCGCTCTCGTCGCCGCGACGCCCGCGCACGCCGCTGACCCGGCTGCCACCTCCACCATCACCGCCGCCGACTGCACCACCGACCCGGCCACCCCCAAGCGCCAGTTCCGGGCGATGTGGATCGCGTCGGTGACCAACATCGACTGGCCCACCAAGGCCTCCTGGACCGACCCGAACCGGATCGCCGCCCAGCAGGCCGAGTACCTGCGCTGGCTCGACCTCGCCGAGCGGCTCAACCACAACGCGGTGGTCGTCCAGATCCGGCCGACCGCCGACGCGTTCTGGCCGTCGCCGCACGAGCCCTGGTCGGAGTACCTGACCGGAGTGCGCGGGCAGGACCCGGGCTGGGACCCGCTGGCCTTCCTGGTCGCCGAGTCGCACAAGCGGAACCTGGAGTTCCACGCCTGGTTCAACCCGTACCGGATCTCGATGCCGGCCCCGGGCGGTGCCGGCGCGGACATCAACCAGCTCGCCCCGAACCACCCGGCCCGGCAGCACCCGGACTGGACCTTCGCGTACCCGCCGGCCGGGGTCGCCGGCAGCCGGCTCTACTACAACCCCGGCATCCCGGCGGTCCGCGAGTTCGTCCAGACCGCGATGATGGACGCGGTCCAGCGGTACGACATCGACGGCGTGCACTTCGACGACTACTTCTACCCGTACCCGAGCGGCACCCACCAGGTGCCGGACGACGCGACGTTCGCCGCGCACAACCGGGGCTTCACCGACAAGGCCGACTGGCGGCGGGACAACATCAACCTGCTCGTCAAGGAGATGAACGAGAAGGTCAAGGCGGCGAAGCCGTGGGTGAAGTTCGGGGTCAGCCCGTTCGGCATCTGGCGGAACAAGTCGGTCGACCCGCTCGGCTCGGACACCACCGGCAGCCAGTCGTACGACATCATCTCCGCCGACACCCGTAAGTGGATCAAGGAGGAGTGGGTCGACTACGTCGTGCCGCAGCTCTACTGGTACATCGGGCAGTACCCGGCGGCCGACTACGCCCGGCTGGTGCCGTGGTGGGCCGAGACGGTGCGCGGCACGAAGGTGCAGCTCTACATCGGCCAGGCCGACTACAAGAGCGGTGACCCGGCGTACGGCTCGTTCTGGATGAACCCGCGCGAGCTGTCGGACCACCTGACCCTCAACCGGTCGCACCCCGAGGTGCTCGGCAACGTGCACTTCTCGGCCGTACAGGTGCGGGCCAACCGACTCGGCGCGACCGACATCTACACGCAGGAGCACTACTCCAAGCCGGCGCTGGTGCCGACCATGTCGCACCTGCCGGCGAAGCCGCTGCTGTTCCCGGTGGTCACCGGCGCGCAGCGGACCGACGACGGGGTGCAGCTGACCTGGCGGCAGCCGGCGGACGGCGTGGGGCCGCTGGGGACGGCGACGTCCTACGCGATCTACCGACTGGACGGCAACCGGCTGCCCGCCGGCTGCGACCTGGCCGACGCGACCCACCTGGTCGACACCGTGCGGGCCACCCCCGGCGCGGTGCAGTCCTGGGTGGACACCACCGCCGAGCAGGGCAAGTCGTACACCTACCTGGTGACGGCCCTGGACCGGCTGCACAACGAGAGCCCGGCCAGCCCGGCGCGCTTCGTGCGCTGACCGGACGAACACCGGATGCCCCGGGGCGGTCTGTCCGCCTCGGGGCATTCTTCGGTTTCGACGGATGGCGGCAAATTAGAGCGAGACGCCACCTGACATCCACCAAGATCGATAAAAACTGTTCTCCAACCGGCAACCCGCCGGTGACACGATTCCGGTCGCCTCACCCCCACCCCCGGAGGAGAACCCGATGCACCGTCGCCTCACCACCCTGCTCGCCGCCAGCGCGCTCGCGCTGCTCGCTCTCCTCGGGGTCGCCTCGCCGGCCGCCGCGGTCACCCGGGACCAGAAGCTGTCGGTGATGTACAGCTGGACGCAGACCAGCGCCACCAGCTACAACTCCTGGAACTCGGCCCGGCTGAACCAGGGCGCCTGGTCGGCGTACGCCTTCAACTGGTCGACCGACTACTGCTCGTCCAGCCCGGACAACCCGCTCGGGTTCACGTTCAACCTGTCCTGCTACCGGCACGACTTCGGCTACCGCAACCACAAGGCGATGGGCGTCTTCACCAGCACCAACAAGGCCCGCATCGACAGCGCCTTCTACGAGGACCTGAAGCGGGTCTGCGCCCGGTACAGCAGCACCGTCCAGCCGGCCTGCTACAGCCTGGCCTGGACGTACTACCAGGCGGTCCGGGCCTTCGGCTCGCCGTCCGCGGTCAGCCAGGCCGACCTGGACCGGGCGGCGAAGATGAAGGCCGACGCCGAGCGGGCCGCCGCCCTGCGCTGAGCGGCACCCGCCCTCACCAGCTCGACGTGAACCGGGGGGAGGCGGGGGACAGGTCCGGGTGCTCGACCGCCAGGGCCACCGCCGCCGCCTCCTCCAGCCCCAACTCCGCCCCGGCCCCGTACGCGGCGTCGAAGGCCGCGTCGCCCAACCTGCGGCGGACCTCCGTCTGCCACCGCAGCCAGTACGCCCCGAACAGGCCCGGCGTGAACCGCATCCGGGCCCGGGTCGCCTGGGCCGCGCCGAAGAGCCGGGCGGCGGTGAGTGGATCGTCCCCGTCGGCGCAGCGCACCGCGAGCGCGTTCACCGTGTCGCAGGCCCGGCCGTGGTAGCCGTGGCTCACCCGCGACCGCAGCGCCACCTGAAGGTGCTCGTGGGCGGCGACCAGGTCCCGTCGGGCCAGCGCCACCATGCCCAGCAGCATGTCCACCGAACGCTGCCCCCGCTCCACCGGGCGGGTCGCCTCCACCGACCGGGCCGCGCCGAGCAGCTCCGCGGCCTCGTCCAGCGCACCGCGCCGCCACAGCAGCTCGGCCAGGCTGTAGACGGCGAGCAACGCGTCGGCGGTCACCCCCCGGTCCCGCGCCCAGTCGATCACCTCCCGGCAGACCTGCTCCGCCTCGACGAACTGCGCCATGTCGACCAGGGGCGCGGCCCGGCCGGCGAGCACCCGGGCCAGCAAACCGGCGTCCCCGGCCTGCCGCGCCGCCGCCTCGGCCCGCTGGGCGAAGCGCAGTTCCTCGGCGAACTCACCGTCCGCCCCGGCGTGCAGCGAGTGCATGTGGTACGCCGCTGCCAGTTCCGCCTCGGGAATCCGCTCACCGGTCTCGGCGATCCGCCCGTAGAGCCGGAACAGCCAGAGCCGCCCCTCCCGGGCCAGCCCCCGCTCCCGCCACCACAGGTCCAGGCCACCGGCCAGGAGCAGCCCGTCCCGGGCCCGTCCCCCGGTGGCCGACCAGCGCAGCGCGGCCCGTAGCTCGCCGGCCAGCGGGTCGAGCGAGTAGAGCGACAGGGTCACCGGCTGCCCGTCCGGGCCGAGATACGCCCGCCGCAGCACGTGCTGCGACCAGGCCACGTGCCGGTCCCGGGCGACCTGCTCCTCCCCCGCCGCCGCCAGCCGGCGGGCCGCGTACGCCCGGATCGGGTCGAGCATCCGGTACGTGCAGCCCGAGGCGCTCGGTTCCGCCAGGATCATCGACTTGTCCACCAGCACCGAGAGCGAACCGAGCGGGTCGTCGTCGAGCAGCCACTCCACCGCCGCCAGGTCGACCGGCCCGGCGAAGACCGCCAGCCAGCGCAGCAGTCGGGCCGACCGGGGGCCGAGCGTCCGGTACGACCAGGTGACGGTCGCCTGCATGGTGGCGTGCCGCTCCACCGTCGACCGGATGCCGTCCCCGGGCAGCCCGGCGGTCCGCAGTTCCACGGTGTCCTCCTGCCCGCCCGACCAGGGCCGGGGGGCATCCGGCTCGTCCCGTCCGGCGTCCAGCGCACCGAGCACGTCGGCCAGCCGCTCGGCGAGCTGCCCCGCCGAGAGCACCCGCAGCCGGGCTGCGGCCAGCTCGATGGCGAGCGGGAGGCCGTCCAGCCGGTGCACCACCCGGCGCAGGTCGGCCACCTCGGCCGGCCCCGGACGCCGCCCACCCCGGGCGGCCGTGGTCCGGTCGAGCAGCAGGGCCACCGCGTCGCTCTCACCGCCGTTCGGCGACGGGTCGATCGACAGCGGCGGGATCCGCCACACCACCTCACCGGGGAGACCGAACGACTCCCGGCTGGTGGCGAGCACCCGCACGCCCCGTGCGCCGGCCAGCAGGCGCGAGATCACCTCGGCGGTGGCCGCCGGTTGGGCGTCGCAGGTGTCCAGCACGACAAGCGTGCGCCGGGTGGCCGCGTACTCGACGAGGGTGTCCATGATCGGGCGGCCCGGCTCCGGCCGGAGGCCGAAGGCGGCGGCGACCGCGAACGGCACCAGGCCCGGGTCGGTGACCGTGGCGACGTCGACCAGCCACACCCCGTCCGGGTACGCCTCGACCAGCCCCGCGCACAGCTCCACCGCGAGCCGGGTCTTGCCCGCGCCGCCCGCGCCGACGACGGTGACCAGACGGTGCCCGGCCACCAGCCGCCGCAGCTCGATCCGCTCCGCCTCCCGCCCGACGAACGAGGTGACCCGGGTGGGCAGGTTGTGCGGCGGGGCGTCGGCGGTACGCGGACGCGGAAACTCCCGTTCCAGACCGGGGGCGAGCACCTGGTAGAGCCGTTCCCGGTCGTCGAAGCCGCGTAGCCGGTGCAGCCCGAGGTCGAGCAGGGACGCCCCGGCGGGCAACGGCTCGGCGTGTCGCACCGTCGACGCCGAGCAGAGCACCTGGCCGCCGTGGGCGGCGGCGGCGATCCGGGCCGCCCGGTGCACCTCCGGGCTGGCGTACTCGCCGTCGCGCGGCTCCGCGTAGCCGGTGTGCAGTCCCATCCGGACCCGGGGAGTCGCCTCCGGGGTCGGCCAGTCGTGCCCGGCCAGCGCCCGTTGCGCGGCCAGGCAGGCGGCCACCGCCACGGCGGCGTCGGCGAAGGCGATGAAGAACGAGTCGCCCTCGGTGAGCAGTTCCGCCCCGTCGGCCGCGACCAGGGTGTGCCGCAGCAGTCGACGGTGCTCGTGCAGTACCGGCCGGTAACCCGCCCCGAGCATCCGGGCCAGGCGCGTCGAGCCCTCGATGTCGGTGAACAGGAAGGTCACCCAACCGCTCGGGAGGCGGATCCGTGGCGACATGCGTGGAACCTCCGCCCCTGACGTCGCCGGCCATGCTGCCCTATGTCGAAGCCGTCACGCATCGTGAGAACGGCCGGACGGGATCGACCGCAAAGTACCGCAACCAACCGACGAGGGCGCGGGAATCAGCAGCCGCAACCGCCGCCGCAACAGCCGCCGCCAGCCGGGGCACCCCCTCCGCCGGCCGGTCCGGCACCACCCCGGCCGGTCACCGCGACGGTGGAGAGGAGCTTGACGGTGTCCTCGTGGCCCTGGGGGCAGGAGGCCGGCGCACCAGCCTGGGCCATCGGCCGGTTGACCTCGAAGGTGGCGCCGCACGCGCGGCAGCGGAACTCGTACCGGGGCATGGCACAAGGGTACGACCGGTCCTGACGTCGGCGCTGACATGGGTAATACTCGACGGGTGGTGGACGGAGAGGACAGCCTGCGGACTCGGCCCCTGCGTCCGGCCGCGCCGCCCGACGGGCCGCTCGCCACGTCGGGCGCCGCCGACGAACCCGCGCGCGTCGCCGGCGCGGTGCCGCGCCCCCGGACGCCGGTGCCGCCGGACGCGCTGCGCCCGACCGTCCCGGCACCGGTCGACTCCCCGCCGCCCGGCACCGCACCGGCGGAGACCACCGCGCCCGTTGCGCCCACCGCCGACCCGACGACCACGACCGAGCCCGACGCGAAGAGCGGGCCGAACGCCAAGACCAAGTCGGACACGAAAACCGAGCCGGACGATACGACCAAGTCGGACACGGAGACCGGGTCGGGGCGGGCTACCCGTCGCCGGTACCGGGTGCCGTACGCGCACGCCGTACGCCTGCCGCCGCCCCGGCAGGCCGCAGCCGGCGCGGTCCGGGCGACCCGGGCCTGGTCGAAGCGGCCCAGCGGCCGGTTCGCCCTCTCCGGGGTCTTCCTGCTCGGCCTGGTCTCCGCCACCGCGGCGGCCGGTGCGCTGCTGGTCCCGGCGACCGCCCCCGCGCCGCGCCCGGTCGCCGGGAGCGGCAGCCCGGACGCCTCCGTCGGACCGACCACCGCGCCGTCCTTCCCCGGTGGGGTCGTGCCGCCCGGGACGCCTCTGCCCGGCGGGGTCAACCCCGGCGGCGTCCCGCTGCCGACCGGTCGCCCGGCCGACGCGCTCGCCGACTGGGCCCGGGTGACCGGCGAGAAGGCCGGCGTCCCGCAGGTGGCCATGCAGGCGTACGGCTACGCCGAGCTGGTGCTCGCCCGGACCACGCCCAACTGCTCGCTGAGCTGGACCACCCTCGCCGCCATCGGCTACGTCGAGTCGCGGCACGGCGCGGCCAACGGCGCGAAGCTGATGCCGGACGGGCAGGCGCTGCCGGAGATCATCGGGGATCCACTCGACGGCAACGGCGGGCGGCAGCGGATCCTCGACAGCGACCGGGGCCGGCTCGACCGGGACCTCACCTACGACCGGGCGGTCGGCCCGATGCAGTTCATCCCGACCACCTGGCAGGAGATCGGCGCGGACGCGGACAACGACGGTGTGAAGAACCCGCACGACCTGGACGACGCGGCGCTCGCCGCCGGCAACTACCTCTGCAAGGGCGGCCGGAAGATGACCGTCCCCGGGGACTGGTGGGGCGCGATCCTGTCCTACAACGACGTCCGCCAGTACGCACAGGACGTGTTCGACAAGGCCAACGAGTACGGCGTGACGAGTCGCGGCTGAGCCGACGCGTCCATCCCGGACGATGTGGATACTTCCCCCGGGCTGCGGTTGCCGGCAAGCTGTACGGGTGATGGTGCGCGAGTGGGATCCCCGGACCGCGTCGTCCGCCGAGATGGCGTCCCTGCTGGCAACGCTGAACGCGGTCCTGGCAACCGACCTGCCCGACGACCCGCCCTGGCGGGAGACCGCACTGCGGGAGTACCTCTCCGAGGTGATGCCCGGTGAGCGGCGGATCTCCTGGGTGGCCCAGACCGAACCGGCCGCCGACGGCACGCCGGGGGCGATCGTCGGCCACGTGCACGTGCTCCTGCTCGGCGACATCGGGGTGCTGGAGGTGCTGGTGCACCCGAGCGTGCGCCGCACCGGCCTCGGCCGTGACCTGGTCCGGCTGGCCGCGCGCCGCGCGTACCAGGAGGGCTTCCGGTCGGTCGGGGTCGAGGTGGTCGGCGGGACGCCGGCGATGGCGTTCTTCGAGGCGCTCGGCTTCGGCCGGGACTACGTGGAGACCCGCAGCGTGCTCCGGCTCGGCACGGTGGACTGGGCGGCGCTGGACGCGATGGCCACCGGGATCGGCACCGGGTACCGGATCGAGTTCTGTCCGGGCGGGCCGCCCGACGAGCTGATCGAGCCGTACGCCCGCGCCAAGGCCGAGTTGCGCGACGTCGAGGACGGCGACCTGCGCCCCAGCTCCTACGACCCGCAACGGCTCCGGGACAGCCTGGACTGCCTGCACCGGCGGGGCATGAAGCCGTACGTCGTCTTCGCCATCCACGAACGCACCGGCGAGGTCGCCGGGCTGACCGAGGTGGTCGTGCCGGCGCAGCACCCCACCCGGGCCGACCAGTACGACACCATCGTCGTACCGGATCACCGGGGCTACGGCATCGACCGGGCGATCAAGGCCCGGATGCTGCTCGACCTGCGTGCCGCCGAGCCGGAGCTGACCGAGGTGCAGACCTGGAACGCCCAGGCCAACGAGGCCATGCTGGCGGTGAACGCCGAGCTGGGGTACCGCCCCGACCGCCAGTGGTGCGAGTACGGCGCCGACGTGGCGGAGCTGGTACACCGGTTGGACGCGCTGACCCGCTGACCGGTTGTTCACCGCCCCGACCCGTGGGGGATGGACGCCGTACCTGATCGACGCCTAACGTGCGGTGGTTCCCGTCCATCCCTCGTGGAGGCCCCATGCGCCCGCGCCGCACTCTCGCCGCGCTCGCGACAGCCACCGCCGTGACCACCGTCGCGGCCATCGGTGTCGCACCCACTGCGGCCAGCGCCGCGCCCACCGACCTGTTCATCTCGGAGTACGTCGAGGGCTCGTCGAACAACAAGGCGATCGAGCTGTTCAACGGCACCGGTGCCGCCGTCGACCTGACCGGCGGCGGTTACCAGCTCCAGTTCCACTTCAACGGCTCGACCACCCCGACCAGTCTGGCGCTGACCGGCACGGTCGCCGCCGGGGACGTCTTCGTCCTCGCCAGCTCCTCGGCCAACGCGGCGATCCTCGCCCAGGCCGACCAGACCACCGGCGCGAGCCTCTTCAACGGCGACGACGCGATCGTGCTCCGCCGGGGCACGACCGTGCTCGACTCGATCGGCCAGGTCGGTGTCGACCCTGGCACCGAGTGGGGCAGCGGCGTCACCAGCACCGAGAACAACACCCTGCGCCGGCTGGCCACGGTGACCGCCGGGGACACCGACCCGTCCGACGCCTTCGACCCGGCCGCCCAGTGGGCCGGGTTCGCCACCGACACGGTGGACGGCCTCGGCACGCACACGATCGACGGGGGCGGCCCGGTCGACCAGCCGGCCGTACTCACCTGCGGCCCGGCCCTGGTCACCCCGGCCGGCACGGCGGCGAGCCGGGAGGTCACCGCCGTCGACGCCGACGACCGGATCGCCGACCTGGCGGTCACCACGGTCACGCCGACCCCGACCGCCGGGACGATCGCCCGGACCGCGTTCACCGCCGCCGACACGGTGGGCGGCACCGCCCGGGCCACCGTGACCGCCAGCGCCGACCTGGCTGCCGGGGCGTACGCGGTGACGGTGACCGCGACCGACGCCGACGGGGGCACCGCCACCTGCACCCTGGCCGTGACGGTGACCCGCGAGCTGACCGTCGGCGAGGTGCAGGGCCCGACCACCGACGCCGAGTCCGGCCCGGCCGACCGGTCCCCGCTCGCCCCGCCCTCGGGCAACGGCAGCAGCAGCGCGCTGTACGACGTCCGGGGCGTGGTCACCCAGCGCACCCTGGCGCGGACCTCGGCCGGCGCCGAGCAGCACGGCTTCTTCCTCCAGAGCCGCGCCGACGCCACCGACGGCGACCCGACCAGCTCGGACGGCGTCTTCGTCTTCATGGGCTCGTTCACCTCGCTGATCGGCGGCTACGTGCCGACCGTCGGCGACGAGGTGGTGCTCCGCGCCCGGGTGTCGGAGTACTTCAACCAGACCCAGCTCTCCTCGGCGTCGCTGGTCCGGAGGATCACCTCCGGGCTGGACGTGAACGGCGTCGTCACGGTCACCGACGCGGTGCCGCCGACCGACCTCACCGCCGCGCAGCGGTTCTGGGAGCGGCACGAGGGGGCCCGGCTGCGGGTCCGGGCCGGCAGCGGCGCGGTGAGCGGACGGGACGTCTTCGCGTCCACCGCCGACGCGGAGACCTGGCTGGTCGACCGGGACGACCCGCTGCTGGACCGGGCCGACCCGTACGCCCGCCGGGTGTTCCGGGACGCGCACCCGCTGGACAACGACCCGACCCGACTCTTCGACGACGGCAACGGCCAGCGGATCATGCTGGGCAGCATGGGCGTCAAGGCCACCGCCGGGGACAGCACCGCGATGCTCCCGCCGACGCGGACCTTCGACACGCTGACCGGGGACGCGTACGGCGCGCTCTACTACTCCTTCGAGAAGTACGGCGTCCAGGTCGAGCAGGCGGCCTTCACGGCCGGGGCCGACCCGTCGAGGAACAACCCGCCCCGACCGGCCGACCGGTCGAAGGAGATCGCGATCGCCACGTACAACGTGGAGAACCTCTACGACCACCGGGACGACCCCTTCGACGGCTGCGACTTCACCGGCAACGCCGGCTGCCCGGGTGTCCGCCCGCCGTTCGACTACGTGCCCGCCAGCGAGCAGGAGTACCGCGACCAGCTCGGCAACCTCGCCGACCAGATCGTCACCGACCTGCACGCACCGGACCTGATCCTGGTGCAGGAGGCCGAGGACCAGGACATCTGCACCGTCTCCGGCGGCGCGCTGGTCTGCGGCGACACCAACGACGCCGACGGCGCGCCGGACACCCTCCAGGAGCTGGCGCTCGCGGTGGCCGCCGCCGGTGGCCCGGCCTACGCCGCGGCGTACGACCGCACCGGAGCGGACGCCCGGGGCATCACCGCCGGGTTCCTCTACCGCACCGACCGGCTGTCGCTGGCCGGGGCGACCGCTGCCGACCCGCTGCTCGGCGCCTCCCCCACCGTCGTCTACCGGTCGGCGGGGCTGCCGTCCAACGCGGACGTGCAGAACCCGAAGGCGCTCAACGCGTTGCTGCCGCCGGACGTCGACACGTCCACCGGCAAGGACGGCGACAACGTCTTCACCCGGGCTCCGCAGCTCGCGAAGTTCACCGTGAAGGCAACCCCGGGTGGGGCCGAGTCGTACACCCTCTGGGCGCTGAGCAACCACTACTCGTCCGGGCCGGACAGCCGGGTCGGGCAGCGCACCGAGCAGGCCCGCTACGGCGCGGCGATCGTCACCGCGATCGAGGCGTCCGACCCGCACGCCCGGGTGGTCTACGGCGGTGACCTGAACGTCTTCCCCCGCCCGGACGACCCGATCGCCACCGGCGCGGACCCGACGCCGTCGGACCAGCTCGCCCCCCTGTACCAGGCGGGCCTGCGCAACCTCTGGGACGACCTGGTCGCAGACGTTCCCTCGTCGGCGTACTCGTACAGCTTCGAGGGGCACGCGCAGACCCTGGACCACCTGTTCGTCAACGACGCGCTGCACGCCGACCTGGTCCAGGTGCGCGCGGCGCACGTCAACGCCGACTGGCCGGCCGAGCACGCCGGGGACGGGTCGCGGGGCTCCAGCGACCACGACCCGCAGGTGGCCCGCTTCTCCTCCCGGGCGTCGCTGAGCGTGGCGGACGTCCGGGTGGTCGAGGGTGACCAGGGCGAGACCCGGGCCACCTTCACGGTGACGGTCTCCCGGCCGCTCTCCCAGCCGGTGCTGATCTGCGCCGGCACGCTCGCCGTGACCGCGCAGTCCGGGTCGGACTTCCGGTCGTACGCCGGTTGCCGGACGCTGCCCGCCGGGCAGACGTCGGTCGAGTTCCCGGTCGACGTCCGGGGTGACCGGAAGCCGGAGGCGGACGAGCGGTTCGCCCTCGTGGTGGCCGGCGTGCCGGGTCTGCTGCTCGGCGACCCGATCGCGTTCGGCACCGTCGTCGACGACGACTGACCGGTCGCGAGCCGACCACGGCCCGTCGCCCGGGTGTCCTGCCCGGGCGGCGGGCCGTGGTCGTGTCGGCGATGGCACCGTCGGCGCAGGCTGTCGCCAGATCAACATTCATGATCTACGATCTCCCCACCGGTCACCCCGCTCTGGACCGGCCACCCCCGCGAACCAAGGATGGGCCATGCAGGAGAACGATCGTCCCGTCGGGATGTCCGAGCTGGCGGTCAGCCGGCGCACCGTCTTCGCGGCGTTGGGTGTCGGCATCGGACTCGGAGCCGTCGGCCTGCCGACGGCGGCCAGCGCGGCGGTCACCGGGTGGAGCAACCCCACCCTCGGCACCCTCACCTCCGGCTACAAGACCGCGTCGCGGCCCGGCCACACCGGCTGGGACATCGCCAACAGCCAGGGCACCCCGATCTACGCCGTGGCGGCCGGCACGGTCCGGGACATCCGGACCGGCTCCTACCCCGGCGACACGACCAGCGGGCCGCTGCCGGGCCGCACCGGCAACAGCGTCCACATCGACCACGCCGACGGCTACTTCTCCTACTACGGCCACCTGTACCGGGTGCTGGTCAGCGACGGCCAGCGGGTCAGCTGCGGCCAACTCGTCGGCCTGATGGGCACCACCGGCAACTCCACCGGCCCGCACCTGCACTTCGAGATCCACAACCCCCGCCTCACCACGCTGGACCCCCGGACGTTCCTCGCGAACCGGGGCATCAGCCTGGGTGCGATCGCGCCGATGGGCACCACGGGCTGGCCGAGCGTGTCGCAGGGCAACACGACGTGGGTGACCCGGGTGATCCAGTACCTGCTGCGGGGCCGGGGCGTCTCCACCGTGGTGGACGGCTACTTCGGTCCGGCGACCGCCTCGTCGGTGAAGACCTTCCAGAGCAGCAAGGGCCTGTACGTCGACGGCATGGTCGGCCCGATCACCTGGACCGCGCTGATCCTGCCGTTGCAGCAGGGCAACTCCGGTGACCTGGTCCGGGGCCTCCAGGTGGCGCTCAACGCCCGGGGCGCGAGCATCCCGGTGGACGGTGCGTTCGGTTCCGTCACCACCACCGCCGTACGGAACTTCCAGAGTTCCCACGGTCTCGTGGTGGACGGGCTGGTCGGCCCGGTCACCTGGAGCACGCTCATCTGAGCGACGCGCCGTCGATGGCGGGTTTCCGGAGCAGCCGGAGCCCGGTCCAGACCGACCAGGCGGCGTAGGTGGGGACGAGCAGCAGGAACGACAGCGCGCCGAGCGCCGTCGCCGGCCGGCTCGTCCCCGCCGACAGCATGGCCAGTTGCAGTCCCAGCAGCAGGCCGACCAGCGCGGCCCCGGCCGTCGCACCGAGCCCGGACAGAGCGGCCGGTTGTCGCCCCCGCCGCAGGTCGGCCACGTTTGTGGCGATCAACCAGAGCCCGGGAACGACGCTGCCCACCAGCGCCACGAGGGGCTGGTCCAGGGCGATCGACAGGGCGCCGGCGGCGACGGGGCCCGTCCCGGCGAACGCGGCCAGCAGCGCAACGACCGTGCACCGGAACGCCACACCACCACGGTTCACCGCCCACCGCCCGGCCCGCACCGCCACCACCGGCAGCATGCCGGACGGGGCGAGCAGGAAGAAGAACTCGGCGGCGTCCTCCCCGATCACCGGAGCCGCCACCACCGCCCCGGCGAGCAGGGCCGGAGTGCCTAGCAGCCAGGCCCCCGCCACGATCGACGGCCAGCGCGCCGGCTCACCCGGCGGGTCCGTCCGCCGGTACTGCCAGGCCAGCAGGGGCACCTTCGCGACGGTGTCGACCGCGTAGCGCCAGCGCCGCCCGCCCCGGACGGCGAGCAGGACGGCGAGCGCCTCCTCCCGCCACCGGGCGCGGTGGCGCGCGGGCAGGCCCACCGACGCGACCACCAGGAGGGCGGCCAGCACCCGGGTCACCACGCCTCCGCCTGTCGGCCCGGGGTCGTCACGGTGCGCGTCCGGGTCCGTCGCCGCGCGTCGGCCGCCGCCAGCGCCGACCGGGCCTGCGTACGCCCGTCCGGCGGCAGCCGGTAGTAACGGCGTCGCGGTCGTCCCTCGGCCTGCTGGTCGATGACCTCCCACCGGCTCTCCACCCAGCCGGCCGCCTCCAGCCGGGCCAGGATCGGGTAGATCGTCCCGGGCGGCAGTCCGGTCGAGTCGACGATCTCCAGGCCGTAGAGTTCCCGCTCCGGGTCCTGGAGCAGGGCGCGCAGCACGAGTTGCACCTGCAACGTCATTCGCATACTCGTACTCTACATAGGGTGCCGTGTGCGGGACACCCCCTTCTGCGGCGGCCGGCGGTCCGGCGTGTCACGCGGTCAGCGGTGGCAGCGGGGGTCCGGCGGTGGCGGCTGATCGCGGTACCGGGCCACACGCACCTCCCACTGGCTGCGACGACGCCGGGCCTCCCGGTCCCGAGGGTCGCGGTGGAAGGTCTCCGGTGGGCGGGCCAAGCCCGTAGATGTCCGCCCACCACTCCCCCGGCCCGGGGTCGAGGATGGTGTCCAGGTGGGACGGATAGCGACGCCCGGCCCCGTCCCGGGTGTCGTCCCAGTCCCGCATCGGCTGGAGCACCCGACCGCACTCGTCGACGACCGCGAGCCGGAACCCGGCCACCGCGATGATCCGCTGGAGCAGGTCGAGGCTCGGGGTCAACCCACCCGCCTCGATCCGCCCGATCGTGGCGTGATGGACACCCGCTCGACGACCCAACTCCCGCTGACTAGCGCCCGCCCGCCGCCGGGCCGCACGGACGATGCCCGCGACCGGCCACGGCTCCTCGGGGAGTCCGGCCACTCGCTCAGCGTCGACCTTCCGCCCGGCGTGGTCGATCGGCCCGCCCAGCTGCGGGGTCGGCTCGGGATGCGCTTCCTCAGCACCAGCCATGGCGACACGGTCCCGGTTCGGGAGCCACCCGGGCAACCCGGTCCGCCCCGCCTGTGGACAAGCGCTGCGCCGCCTGTGGAAAACCTTCACGAGCCGCACCGCAGCGGGCTCGACGAGTACGGCGGCCCGGCACCGCGCACCGGACGCCGTTACAGTGGGTAGTCAGCTCATCCGACTCGGCCAAAATCACACGGAGTAATCGCCTGCCCGGCAAAGCAGAGCGTCCAGACTCAAGCGTCACTCCCGAAATCACATCTAGCTGGACATATCCAGGCCAGCATGCCGAGCGGACGAGGTCCTCCTTCCTCCCTTTGCTCTGCACCCGCATACGCGCCAGCCACCGAGAGCAACTGGTGCGTTGATGGGTGCTGAGCAAAGGAGGTGATGGAGGATGCCGCTGGCCAGCAGGGCGGCTGCGGAGAGTAGTCGTTGTTGTTCCGGCCGACCAATGGCCGGTCTGGAGCCAGGTCCGACCGGGCCGGGCGGCAGGCGCGCACCCACCGGACCGGCAGGCCCAGAAAGGACGGGCGGACAGGCGCGCACCCACCGGGCCGGGGGGGTCAGTAGCCCTCGCGCAGCAGGCCGGCCGCCTCGACCGCCCAGTAGGTGAGGATGATCTGGGCACCCGCCCGCCGGATCGAGGTGAGCGTCTCCAGCATCACCCGCTCCCGGTCGACCCAGCCGTTCGCGGCGGCGGCCTCGACCATCGCGTACTCACCGGAGACCTGGTAGGCGGCGACCGGCACGTCCACCGCGGCCCGGACCGCCGCGACCACGTCCAGGTAGGGCAGCGCCGGCTTGACCATCACCATGTCAGCGCCCTCGGCCACGTCCAGCGCGACCTCGCGCAGCGACTCGCGCAGGTTCGCCGGGTCCTGCTGGTAGGTGCGCCGGTCGCCGTCCAGGGCCGACTCCACCGCGTCGCGGAAGGGGCCGAAGAAGGCCGAGGCGTACTTCACGGCGTACGCCAGCACCGCCACGTCCTGGTGACCGGCGGCGTCGAGCGCCCGGCGTACCACGCCGACCTGGCCGTCCATCATCCCGGACGGCCCGACCACGCCGACCCCGGCGGCGGCCTGGGCCACCGCCATCTCCGCGTACGCGGCCAGGGTGGCGTCGTTGTCCACCTCACCGCCGGGGGTGAGCAGCCCGCAGTGCCCGTGCGAGGTGAACTCGTCCAGGCACAGGTCGCTCATCACCACGGTGGCGTCGCCGACCTCGCTCACCACGTCCCGGATGGCGAGGTTGAGGATGCCGTCCGGGGCGATGCCACCGGAGCCCGTGGCGTCCCGCCGCTCGGGCACCCCGAACAGCATGATCCCGCCGACCCCGGCCTGGACCGCCTCCACCGCCGCCTTGCGCAGCGACTCCCGGGAGTGCTGGACCACCCCGGGCATGGAGGCGACCGGCCGGGGCTCGGTCAGGCCCTCCTTGACGAACATCGGCACGACCAGGTCAGACGGCATGACCCGGGTCTCGGCGACCAGCCTCCGCACGGCCGCGTTGCGGCGCAGCCGGCGGGGCCGGATGTCGGGGTACGGCATGACTGCTGCCTCCTGTGCGGGGGGTGTGGACAGGGTCGGGCCGAGAACCCGCGGGCCGGCTAGCGGAACCGCAGGGCGGTCGGCCCCTGCACCTTCGAGCCGCGGCGCTGCTTGGCCGGCATCGCGGCCAGCTTCTCCCGCAACTCGACGGCGTAGGTGGCGAGCGCCTCGACCAGGTCCGGCACCGAAGCGTGCGCCGGCTGCACGTCGACCCGGAGGCCGAACTCGGTCGCCGTCTCGGCCGTCTTGGGACCGATCACGGCGACAACGGTACGCGCGTGCGGCTTGCCGGCGATGCCGACCAGGTTGCGCACCGTCGAGGACGACGTGAAGAGGACCGCGTCGAAGCCACCCGACTTGATCGCGTCCCGGATCTCGGCGGGCGGCGGCGCGGCCCGGACCGTCCGGTACGCGGTCACGTCGTCGACCTCCCAGCCGCGCTCGGTGAGCCCGGCGGCGAGCGTCTCGGTGGCGATGTCGGCGCGCGGCAGCAGCACCCGGCCCACCGGGTCGAGGATCTCGTCGTGCGGGGAGAACTCGGCCAGCAGCCCCTCGGAGGACTGCTCCCCGGCCGGGATCAGCTCCGGCTGGATGCCGAACGCGCGGACCGCGTCGGCGGTCGCCTCGCCGATACAGGCGATCTTGACGCCGCCGAAGTGCCGGGCGTCCAGGCCGTGCTCGGCGAACTTCTCCCATACCGCCCGCACGGCGTTGACCGAGGTGAAGATCACCCACGCGTACCGGCCGTCGACCAGGCCCTTGACCGCCCGCTCCATCTGGGCGGGGGTACGCGGCGGCTCGACCGCGATGGTCGGCACCTCGCACGGGATCGCCCCGTACGCGCGCAGCCGCGCGCTCATCACGCCGGCCTGCTCCTTAGTCCGGGGGACCAGCACCTTCCAGCCGTACAGCGGGCGGTTCTCCCACCAGCTGAGCCGGTCGCGCTGGCCGACGCTCTCCCCGAGGGTGAGCACGACCCGGCCGGTGAAGCCGAGCGCGGCGGCGACGAAGGAGTCCACGGTCGACGTGGTGGTGTACTGGGTCTCCCCGGTGCCGTCCCCGGTCACCCCGACCGCGGTGGTGCCGTCCACCCCGACGGCGAGCAGGCCGTCCCGGATCGCGGCGAGGTCGCCCGCGTCCACGGCCAGTGCCAGCGAACCCCGGCCGATGGCGGCGGCGAGCGCCTCGAAGTCCAGCGTGGTGACGTCCTCGACGTCGGCGGAGGTCCGGACGCCGGGCAGCGGCACCCCGGCGTAGGTGGCGACACCCTCGGCCTGACTCACGCCGGGCACCACCTCGAAGTGCGCGGCCGTACGCGCCACCGCCTGCACCTCCTTGACCACCGACTCGTGCCCGAACGGGTCACCGGCGACCAGGTGCACCGCGTTCAGCCCGGAACGGGCCGCCGAGATGAGCACCTTCGCCACGTCACCGGGCGCGCCCTCCGCCGGAGTGAACTGGGCGTCGGAGCGGGCCTGGGCGCGGACGGCGTCGAGCAGCGACTCGGGTACGCCCCGGTCGTACACCACCTGGTCCGCGTCGACCAGGGCGTCGTGCGCCCGACGGGTCAGCAGGCCCGGGTCGCCGGGACCGGCCCCGACGAACGCGATGTGGCCTACGGGCTTACGGGTGCGGGTCATTCTGTGCTCCCAAATTGCTGGGTCCCCGGGCCGGCGTGCTCTGGCTGGCCGAGGATCGAGTCGGCGCCACGGGCGAGGAGTTCGGCGGCGAGTGCCTTGCCGATCTCCGCCGCGTCGGCGGGCGTACCGGTGCGGGACAGCCGGATGTCTCGGGTGCCGTCCGGGCTGATCACCGCCCCGCGCAGGTAGATCTCCTCGCCGGTGTCGCCCTCGGCGACCTCGGCATAAGCGGCGACCGGTGCGGAGCATCCGGCCTCCAGGGTGGCCAGCAACGCCCGTTCCGCGGTCACCGCGGCCCGGGACGGCGCATGGTCGAGTACGGCGAGCAGCTCGACCAGGTCCGAATCGTCGGCCCGACACTCCACGGCCAGCGCGCCCTGGGCGGGTGCGGGCAGCATGAGCATCGGATCGAGCGTCTCGGTGATCTCGTCGGTCCGGCCCAGCCGGGCCAGCCCGGCGCGGGCGAGGACGACCGCGTCGAGATCGGCGTCGGGCCCGAGCACCCGGCTCAGGCGGGTGTCCACGTTGCCGCGGATCGGCACGACGGTCAGCTGCATCCCGAGTGCGTGCAGCTGGGCGATGCGGCGCAGCGCGCCGGTTCCGACGGCGGCGCCGGACGGCAGTTCGGCGAGCGTGCGACCGTCACGGGCGACGAGCGCGTCACGCGGGTCCTGCCGGGGTGGCACCGCCGCGATGTGCAGCCCACCGTACTCACCGGTGGGCAGGTCCTTGTACGAGTGCACGGCGAGGTCGATCTCACCGGCGGTGAGCGCGTCGCGCAGCGCGGAGACGAAGACCCCCACCCCGAGCCGGTGCACCGGCTCCGAGGACCGGTCACCGGTCGTGACGATCTCGACCAGCTCGACCGGGCGGCCGGTCGCGGCGGTGAGCGCGTCGGCGACGTGGCCGGACTGGGCCATCGCCAACGCGCTGCCCCGGGTGCCGAGGCGCAGGGGGGCGGTCATCGCTGTCCTCCGTCGGGAGTGATGTCGGGCACCGTGTCGACCGGGGAGGTCTGCGGCACCTGAAGGTCGAAGAGTTCCCGCAGCAGGGCGGCGTACTGGTCGCCGCCGGGTTCGGCGGCGAGCTGCCGGACCCGCACGGTGGGCTGGTGCAACAGGCGCTGCACCACCCGGTGGACCGTCCGGGCCACCTCGGCCCGCTGGTCGTCGGTGAGGTCCGGGCGACGCTGGGCCAGCCGGCTCAGCTCGGCGGCGACCACGTCGTCGGCGCGGCCGCGCAGGGCGGCCACGGTCGGCGCGACGTCCGCCCCGCGCAGCCAGGTCAGGAAGGACTCGACCTCACCCGCGACGATCCGGTCGACCGCCGCCGCGTCGGTGGCGGCCGGACCGCCGGCCAGCACGGTGCCCATCCGGTCGATGTCGATCACCTCGACCCCGGGCAGCGTGGCGACGCCCGGCCCGACGTCGCGCGGGACGGCCAGGTCGAGCAGGACCAACGGGCCCCGATCGGGGTCCCGCCCGGCGAGTGCCCGGCGCACCACGGAGTGGGTGAGGACCGGTTCGGTGGCCGCCGTGGCGGCCACTACGATGTCCACTGTGGAGAGCGCGTCGGCCAGCTCGGCCATCGGAACAGCGCTGGCCCCGTACGACTCGGCCAGCCGCACGGCGCGGTCGGCCCCCCGGTTGGTCACGGTCAGTGGCCCGGCACCGAGCCGGGAGAGGGTGGCCACGCTGAGCGCGCCCATCGCGCCGGCGCCCACGATCAGTGCCGGCCGACCCGCCAGGGTGCCGTCGAGCTGCTCGGCGGCCAGGTTCAACGCGGCGCTGACCACGCTCTGGCCGGCCCGGTCGATCCCGGTCTCGGCGTGAGCGCGCTTCCCCACCCGCAGCGCCTGCTGCATCAGCTCGTGCAGCAGCCGGCCGGCCGAGTCGGCGCCGGCCGCCCAGTGGTAGGCGTCCCGGAGCTGCCCCAGGATCTGCGCCTCGCCGACGACCATGGAGTCCAGCCCGGCGGCGACCCGGAAGACGTGGTTGACCGCGGCGGCGTCGTAGTGCACGTAGAGGTGGTTGGCGAGGGCGGCGGGCGGCGCGCCGGCCTGCTCGGCGAGCACGGCGCAGATGTCGCCGAGACCACCGTGGAAGCCGGAGACGGCGGCGTACACCTCCACCCGGTTACAGGTGGAGACGAGCACCGCCTCACTGACGTACGGCTGGGCGACCAGGCGGTCCAGGGTCCGGGTGAGTTCGGCCGGAGCCACCGCCAACTGCTCCAGCACAGCGACCGGAGCGGTGCGGTAGGACGCGCCGACGGCGAGCAGTTTCACGTGCCGATCGCCTCCTGGGGGTCGGTGGTGGCGCCGCCGCCGGCGAGCGTGCTGAGGGTGGACGGGCCGGTGCCCGGCAGGGCGGTGAGCGACGCCTTACGATGCTCGTGGAAGGACAGGATCTGCAACTCGATGGCGAGATCGACCTTGCGCACGTCGACCCCGTCGGGCACCGCCAGGACACACGGCGCGAAGTTCAGGATGCTCGTCACGCCGACCGCGACGAGCTGGTCGGCCACCGCCTGGGCGGCGCCGGCCGGGGTGGCGATGACCCCGATGGCCAGCTGTTCCTCGACCGCGACCCGGGGCAGCTCGTCGATGTGCCGCACGACCAGCCCGTTGATCTCCTCGCCGACCCGGCCCGGGTCGGCGTCGAAGAGGGCGGCGATCCGGAAGCTGCGGCTGGCGAAGCCGGCGTAGCCGGCCAGGGCGTGACCGAGATTACCGACGCCGACCAGGGCGACCGCCCGCCGCTGGGTGAGCCCGAGCACCGACTCGATCTGGTCGATCAGCAGCCCGACGTCGTAGCCGACGCCCCGGGTGCCGTACGACCCGAGGTGGGAGAGGTCCTTGCGGAGCTTGGCGGAGTTGACCCCGGCGGCGGCGGCGAGCCCCTCGCTGGAAACCGTCTCGTGACCGGTTTCGGCGAGGTGATGAAGGGCACGAAGATACTCGGGGAGCCGCGCGACGGTCGCTTCCGGCAGATCCGGAAGCGCCGGTACGGCACCGGCGCGGCCGGGCGCGCCTGGGTGACGGTGCTGACTCATGAGACTCCGTGCGGTGCGATCCTGGACCAGCTCCGCTCGCCGGCCGTTTCGGGACTCCCGCTGGCGACCGATCTTGCCGGCTGTGCTAGCAGGGCGCGTCGGAACTACAGAGTAGGCGCTTGTGAAGACGTGCACAAATCGCGATCTTGCGAATGCACGACGCGACAACACCAGGCCCCTCCGTTTCGCACCCGCCATTGAGCGGGCACTGCGACACCGCGTCGCGATTATTGCTTAATTCCGACTTGTCTGACCAATTACGCCGGTCGCGCCCGCCGTGTCCTTCGAGGTAGGGCCAGCCCCACCTCCGGTAGGGCGGTGTACGGGATGGGTTCGCACCCCTCGGCGCACCTAGCCTCGACCCATGACCACGGCCAATCCCGCGCCCTCCGTGACGGCCCGCACACCGGGCCTTCCCCGACGCCTTCTCACCGATTCCGGATACGTCCTGCTCGGTCTGCCGCTCGCGGTGGCCAGCTTCGTGGTGCTGCTGGTGGGGTTCGTGTTGGGTCTGGGGCTGCTGGTGCTGGTGGTCGGCCTGCCGGTCCTCACCGGGACCCTCTACGCGGCCCGGGGACTGGCCGACATCGAGCGGCTGCGCCTGGCCGCCGTCCGTCGGCAGCCCCGGATCCGGCCGCGCTACCGGCTCCCGGAAGCCGGTGCGACCGCCTGGCGGCGGATCTTCCTGCCGATGCGCGATGTCCAGTCCTGGCTCGACCTCGCCCACGGCATCCTCCGGCTGCCCGTGGCGATCGTCACCTTCGTGCTGACCCTGGTCTGGTGGGCGGTGGCCGCCACGGGTGTCCTCTACTGGACGTACGACTGGGCGATCCCCCGCGCCCCGGGCAACACCGACCTGAACGAGCTGCTCGGTCTCGGCGACACCACCGCGATCCGGATCGGCCTGCACACCGGTATCGGGCTGTTCTTCCTGCTCACCCTGCCGATCGTGGTCCGGGGCTGCGCGCTGCTCCAGGCCGGCTTCGGCCGGGCCATGCTGACCGGGGTGGCCGAGATGCGGGATCGGATCACCGTGCTGGAGGAGCAGAAGCGGGCCGCGGCCTCGGCCGAGGCGACGGCGCTGCGCCGGCTGGAACGGGACATCCACGACGGCCCCCAGCAGCGGCTGGTGCGACTCGCCATGGACCTCGGCCGGGCCCGGCAGCAGCTCGCCAACGACCCGGAGGCGGCCGGCCGCACCCTGGACGAGGCGCTCGACCAGACCCGGGAGACCCTGGCCGAGCTGCGCGGCCTGTCCCGGGGCATCGCCCCGCCGATCCTGGTGGACCGGGGGCTGCCCGGCGCCCTGGCGGCCCTGGCCGGACGCGGACTGGTCCCGATCGAGCTGCGGGTCGACCCGGATCTCGGCACCCCGGACGGTCGGCCCGAGCCGGCGGTGGAGCACGCCGCCTACTTCGTCGTCGCCGAGGCGCTGACCAACGTGGCCAAGCACGCCCGCGCCAGCGAGTGCCGGGTGACCGTCGGCCGGCAGGAGGGGCACCTGGAGATCAGCGTGGCCGACGACGGGCAGGGCGGCGCGCACCTGGCCAAGGGGCACGGCCTGGCCGGCATCGCCGACCGGGTCCGGGCCGGCGGGGGCACCCTGACGGTGACCAGCCCGGCCGGCGGCCCCACCGAGGTCCACGCACTCCTCCCGGAATGACCACCGGAGCGGCGACCGAGGTTCGACTGCCGTGAAGCGGCCACGGCCCGACGGCCGTCGACGTGGTAGACATTCCGACCATGCGGGTGGTGATCGCCGATGACGCCGTACTGCTCCGGGAGGGGCTGATCCGGCTGGTGACCGAGAACGGCCATCAGGTGGTGGCCGCGGTCGGGGACGGCGACGCGCTGGTGGAGGCGGTGGTGACGCACCGACCCGACGTCTCGATCGTCGACGTCCGGATGCCGCCGTCCCACACCGACGAGGGGCTACGGGCGGCGGTGACCGCCCGCCGGCTCGTGCCGCGTACCCCGATCCTGGTGCTCTCCCAGTACGTCGAGGTGTCGTACGCCGACGACCTGCTCGCCACCACCGGCGGTGCCGGCGGCGGGATCGGCTACCTGCTCAAGGACCGGGTCGCCGCGATCGACGAGTTCCTGGACACGCTCGCCCGGGTGGCCGCCGGTGGCACCGTGCTGGACCCGGAGGTGGTGGCGCAACTGCTGGTCCGGCGGCGGCGCGACGACCCGCTGCGTGAGCTGACCCCACGCGAACGCGAGGTGCTGGCCCTGATGGCCGAGGGACGCTCGAACACCGCCATCGCCCGGACACTGGTGGTCAGCGACGGCGCGGTGGAGAAGCACGTCCGCAACATCTTCACCAAGCTTGACCTGCCCCCGGACACCCACCACCTGCACCGCCGGGTCCAGGCCGTCCTCACCTACCTCCGCACCTGACCCCGACCCGGCCGGAACGGGTCAGGGCAGGGTGGCCGCCAGGTGGACGGCCTGGGTGAGGGTGTCGGCCACCGGGTGACGCGAGGCGCGCAGGCGGGCCGGGTCGGTGAAGCCGCCGGTGTAGAGGACGGCCCGCGCGCCGACCGACTCGGCCGCGTCGGCGTCGTCCAGCGAGTCCCCGATCAGCACCACCGAACCACCGTCGACACCCAGCTCGTCGAGGTGCCGCGCGAGCGACTCCGCCTTACGGTCGCCGCCCACCTGGGCCCGCAGCCCGTCCACCCGGCTGAAGTGTCCGGCCAGCCCGTAGGTGTGGACGGTCGGCACCAGCTCGTCGTGGAACCACATGGACAGCAGTGACTGGCCACCGGACCAGGCGGCGATCGCGGAGCGGGCGTCCGCGGCCAGGTCGCAGGTGGTCAGGCCGACCCGGTACGCGTCGTGGAAGACCCGGTCCAGCCGGCCGAACGCCTCGTCGTCGACGGCCTGCCCGAGCACCTCGGCGTAGTAGTCGGCGATCGGTCGGCGGAAGCGCACCCGGTGCTCGTCGGCGCTGACCGCCGGCCCGCCGACGCTGGCGAACGCCGCGTTGGTGCAGGCCACCACGAGGCTGAGATCGTTGAGCAGGGTGCCGTTCCAGTCCCACACCAGGTGGGGGCGAGCAGGGGTC
This sequence comes from Micromonospora sagamiensis, assembly GCF_014680085.1. Taxonomy (NCBI): domain Bacteria; kingdom Bacillati; phylum Actinomycetota; class Actinomycetes; order Micromonosporales; family Micromonosporaceae; genus Micromonospora; species Micromonospora sagamiensis. Next base: position 2,249,048 of record NZ_AP023438.1, read on the forward strand.
ATCCGGCCACGATAGTCAGCACCGCGCCGTGGTGGGCCACCCGGCGGCGGTCAGAGCCGACCGGTGGTGAGGTCGCGCAGCAGCCGCTCCTCCTCGACCCGCCAGTAGCCGTGCTCCCGGCCGTCGAGGAGCACCACCGGCAGCCGGTCGCCGTACTCACGCTCCAGTTCCAGGTCCCCGGTGACGTCGCGTTCGGTCCACCGGTCACCGGTGACCCCGACCACCCGGGCGAGCGCCTCACGGGCGTCGTCGCAGAGGTGGCAGCCCGGTCGGGTGATCAGAGTGAGCCGGGCGTCAGTGGACATCGGAACCTCCGTGGGCGTCACCGGCGGCGGACGGCCGGAGCAGGGTCTTGCGCACCTTGCCGATCGCCGAGTGCGGCAACGCGTCGACGAACTCGACCGACGTCGGGCACTTGAACCGGGCCAGGTGCCGGGCACAGTGGGTGAGCAGCTCCCCGGCATCCACCGTACCGGCCGCCCTCGGCACCACGTACGCCCGGACGGTCTCGCCGGTACGCGGGTGCGGCACGCCCAGCACCGCCGACTCCGCCACCGCCGGGTGGGCCTGGAGCACCAGTTCCACCTCGTGCGGGTACACGTTGAAGCCGTTGACCAGGATCACCTCGCGCAGGCGGTCCACCAGGAAGAGGTCGCCGTCGGCGTCGGCGTAGGCGACGTCCCCGGTGGCCCACCAGCCGTCCGGATCCGGTCCGCCGCGTCCGTCCGGCCAGTAGCCGGCGAAGAGGTTCTCGCCCCGGACCACGATCTGGCCCGGGTCGGTGCCGGGCGAGGAGACGTCGAGGTCCATCTCGTCGGCGTCCTCCTCCGGCGGGGACACGCCGTCACGCCACAGGTCCGTCCCGTCCGGCGCGACCAGGCGCAGCCCGACACCGGGCAGCGCCCGCCCGATCGAGCCGGGCTTCGGCGCCCCGCCGACCAGGGTGGAGGTGAGCACCGGGGCGGTCTCGGTGAGGCCGTACCCGACGTGCACCGGCCGATCGGCGACCGCCGCGAAGCGCGCCGCGACCGCCGGCTCCAGCGGCGCCGCGCCACAGACCGCGGCCCGGACCGACGCCATCGCCGTCGCGACCGCCTCGCCCGCCTCCGCCCACGCCTGGAACATCGACGGTACGCCGACCAGCACGCTCACCCGGTGCCGGGCGATCTCGTCCAGCGCCCCGACGGTGGTGAACTCGTCGACGAGCACACCGGTCGCCCCGTGGTGCACGACCGACCCGAGCCCGGTGTTCAGCCCGTACGCGTGGAACAGCGGCAGGGCCAGCAGCACCGTGTCGTCCGGCCCGACCACCGGCGGGGTGAGCCGGTCGACCTGCTCGTGGTTGGCGGCCAGCGCGCGGTGCGACAGCATGGCCCCCTTGGGTCGACCCTCCGTGCCGGAGGTGTAGAGCAGGACGGCGAGGTCGTCCCCGCCCCGGGTGGACGCCACCGGCCCGGTCGCCTCGGTCGGCAGGGTGGTGTGCACGGCGGTGAGGGCGGGCAGTTCCGCCGCGATCCCGGCGACCAGCTCGACCACGGCCGAGGTGCCGACCAGCACGGTGGCACCGGAGTCGGCCAGCACGTGACGCAGTTCGGGGCCGGTGAGCCCGGGGTTGAGCGGCACGGCGACCAGCCCCGCGCGGAGCGCGCCGAGATAGCCGAGCACGAATTCCGGGGAGTTGGGCAGGGCGAGGGCGACCCGGGCCGGCGGCTGGCCGGAGGCCGGATCGGTCGCCGGAACGGCCCGGGTGAGCGCCCGGGCCACCCCGTCCACCGCCGCGTCCAGTTCGGACCAGGTCAGGGTCTGGTCGCGCCAGTGCAGCGCGGCCCGGTCGGGACGACGGTCGGCCGCCCGGCGTACCCGGTCGGCGAGGTTCGGCACGGAGCTGCCCGCTGTCTGCTGCTGCACGGTCGCTGAGTCTGGCACAGTGGGCGGGTGGCAGACCATGCCCATCGATCGGTTGGCCGGCGACCGGGGTGCGCCACGCCGACGGCAGGCCAGCTACCAGCGGTTTCTCGCTAACCACCTTCCTGGACGAAAGTCAACCGGCGCCAACGCACAACGGGTCCGACACCGGTGTGACGAGGCGGGAAATACTTCGGCTCTGTGTAACGGACTTGCCACACATGGGTGACGTTGGCCCTATCATCACTCGGGTCGACTCACCCCATTTGCCGTGAGTCGACACCCCTCAGCCCGAGGAGGCCGCCGTGCCTGTGACCGTATTGGACCAGCACCCCACCGGGGTCCGCCGTCAGCCGACGGCCCCCCGACCAGCACCGACCGTCCGAACCGGAGGCGAAAACGCCTCGCCGACCCCACAGCGGGCCGGACGGACGGTGCCCCCCGGCGGGAGGGAGGCCCGGTGACCACGTTCGGTTACGCCGAGCAACCGACGGGACTGGCCCCGCTGCGCCGCCTCGACGACACGTGGGGTCTCGGGGAGGGCGACGACGGAACCGCCAGACGGACGCGCAACCGGCCCCACCCGAACGAACCACCCTCCCGCCCGGCACCCTCCGGCGGCAACGCGAAGTCGACCGGGGGCCGGGTCGCCGTGCCGGCCCGGCCGAGCATGCCGGCACAGGGCCGCCGGCCCGGCGACGAGGCGGACCCGGCCGCCGCCGAGACCGCGGTCATGCCAGCGGTCCCGGCCGCCGCCGCGCCGCCCGAGCCGCCGGCCGCCCCGCCGAGCCGTCCGGACCCGTCCGATCCGGCGACCGAGGTCTGGTCGCTGGTGGAGCGGGCCAAGGCCGGCGAGCCGGAGGCGTTCGGCCTGCTCTACGACCGGTACGTCGACACCGTCTTCCGGTTCGTCTACTTCCGGGTCGGCAACCGCCAGCTCGCCGAGGACCTCACCTCCGACACGTTCCTGCGGGCACTCAAGCGGATCGGCAGCTTCACCTGGCAGGGGCGGGATCTCGGCGCCTGGCTGGTGACGATCGCCCGGAACCTGGTCGCCGACCACTTCAAGTCCGGCCGGTACCGGCTGGAGGTGACCACCGGCGACGTCATGGACGCCGACCGCGAGGACCGGGGCCCCGAGGGGAGCCCGGAGGCGGCCGTGGTCGAGCACATCACCAACGTGGCCCTGCTGACCGCCGTCAAGCAGCTCAACCCGGAGCAGCAGGAGTGCATCGTGCTCCGGTTCCTCCAGGGGTTCTCGGTCGCGGAGACGGCGAAGGCGATGGGCAAGAACGAGGGTGCGATCAAGGCCCTCCAGTACCGCGCGGTACGCGCCCTGGCCCGCCTGCTGCCGGACGGCTTCCAGCCCTAGCCCGGCCGCCACGTCTGCACCGGCGGGTTCACACCCTCCGGAAGATAGTGATGACCATCACTCCTCTCCATACTGGGCGCCCCGGCCCCGTAACCACCGCCCGGTACCGACCGTTTCTCCCGGTGCGACCGGTGTTCGCCTCGGCAGGCTCCCAGTTGGGACCACACCGGCCGGACGACCGTGACCAGTGAGAGGAGTGCCTGCGGTGGACAGCAACCTCTTCTCCCGTCGGCGGGCCGAGCGTTTCGCACAACTGCTCGACGAGGCCAACGGCGGCCGCCGGCACCACGTACGTTCCCGGGTCGACGACCACCTGGGCGACCTGGTCGGTCTCGGCCGACAGCTCGGTGCCGCGGCCCCGCCGGTCGAGGTGGACGCGGATTTCCGTACCGGGCTACGGGCGATGCTGGTGGCCACCGTGGAACGTGAGGGCGTCGGCACCACGGCCGCCCCGACGGCCGGGGCCGGACCGGCCGGTCGGCGGACGGCCGCCGGGCCGTCCCCGCGCGGTCCGCTCGTGCCCCCGGTCACCGCCCGCCGGGCCCGCGCCCGGGGTGCCATCCTGGTCGGGGTCGCCGTCGGTGCCGTGGCCGTCTCGGGCATCTCGGCGGCGAGCGAGAACGCCATCCCCGGCGACGCCCTGTACGGCATGAAACGTTCCACCGAACGGGCCCAGCTCGCCCTGGCCAGTTCGGACCTGGGCCGGGGGCAGCTCTTCCTGGACTTCGCCCGGACCCGACTCGCCGAGGCGAGCGAGGTGCGGGGTGACCGGGCGGCTTTCGAGGCGATCCTCGACGACATGGACGAGGACACCCGCCAGGGTGTGCAACTGCTGACCAGCACGGCGGTGCAGCGCACCGACGCCGCCGGCCTGGACGCCGTCGACACCTTCGTCACCGGGCAGCGCCGGGCGGTGGCCGCCCTGCTGGACGGGGCGTCCCGCGCCGAACGGGACCGGACCCGGCGGTCCCTGACCCTGCTCGACGCGGCGGAACAGCGTTCCGACGCGCTGCGGGCGGCCCTGACCTGCGGCGCCCCGCAGACGGGGACGACCGACGCGCTCGGCCCGACCGCCGGCTCCTGCCCGACCGACCGCTGACCGGCGCCCCGGTACACCGCAGCGCCCGCCAGCCGCGATCCTCCTTGGCTAGTCTCGCGGGTGGCAGACGTCGTGCCGCTCGCGGCGGGGCGTCGTGCCGGACCGGTCCGCCGCACACCGCGCCGGCCGGCGCGTCGAGCGGAGGGAGTACCTGCGTGGCCCGGAGCCGAAAGGTGACCGTCAGTACGGACGCCCACGGGCACACCGCGGGTTGGGCCCCCACCGAGCTGGAGCCACCCGGCCGCCCCGAACCCGACCCGACCGCCGCGGCCTTCTTCGACGTCGACAACACGATGATGCAGGGCGCCTCGATCTACTGGTTCGCCCGGGGGCTCGCCGCCCGGAAGTACTTCACCGCCGGCGACCTGGCCCGGTTCGCCTGGCGGCAGCTCCGGTTCCGGCTGCTCGCGACCGAGCACGCCGGGGACATGACGCACGCCAAGGAGGCCGCCCTCGCGTTCGTCGAGGGCTGGCGGGTGGACGACGTCGAACGGCTCACCGAGGAGATCTTCGACGAGCTGATGGCCCCACGGATCTGGGCCGGCACCCGCAAGCTGGCCCTGCGCCACCTCGACGAGGGAATGCGGGTCTGGCTGGTCAGTGCCGCGCCGGTGGAGATCGGCCGGGTGATCGCCGCCCGGCTCGGCCTGACCGGGGCGATCGGCACGGTCGCCGAGATCGTCGACGGTGCGTACACCGGGCGGCTGGTCGGCGACCTGATGCACGGTGCGGCCAAGGCCGAGGCGGTCACCCAGCTCGCGGCCGTGGAGGGGCTGACCCTGTCGCGCTGTGTCGCCTACAGCGACTCCGCCAACGACCTGCCGATGCTCTCGGCGGTCGGCCGGGCGGTCGCGGTCAACCCGGACGGGGTGCTGCTGCGTACCGCCCGGGAGCGGGGCTGGGAGGTCCGGGACTTCCGTACCGGCCGCCGGGCGGCCCGGATCGCCGTACCGTCGACGGCCGCCGCCGGGCTGCTGGCCGGGGCGGTCAGCGCCGGGGTGGCCCTGCACCGTCGGCGGCAACTCCGTTGACCCGGCGCCGGTGGCCGGCGGCGGTACGGCTGCCCGGCCCGGCCCGGCGGTACCGTCCCGGGCTGGCCGGGCTCGCCGTGGCGATCGCCGCCGGCACCGTGCTGGTCACGCTGCCGCAGGCCGGTCCCCCACCCGCCGAACCGGCACCGCCGCCCGCCCGGGTGGAGCAGGAGTGGCCCCGGGCGGTACGACGGGACCTGCCGGCCCGGCTCGCCGACGGTACGGCGTACAGCCCGGTCTGGTTCCTCGACCCGGCCACCTCGATCGGCACCGCGCCCAGCCCCGACGGACGTCACCTGCGCCTGCTGCGGCGGTCCGCCGACGGCGCGGTCCGTCAACTGCGCCGGCTGCCCGAGTCCGGGAGCCCGCAGTACGCCGGGTTCACCAGCTCCGGCGCGGTCGTGGCGTGGGCGGAGACCACCACCGGCCCGGACGGCCGGGGGCGTACCGAGCTGTGGACGGTGGAGCCGGGGTCGGACCGGCCGGCCCGGCGGGTGACCACGGACGGCGGCGACGTCCTCTTCTTCAACTCCCGGCACGACCTGGTGATCGACTCGGATCGGCTGCACTGGGTCGCGGCGGCCCCCGGCACTGCTCCGGCGACCGAGGTGCGCTCGGTGCCGTTGGCCGGAGGCCGGGTCGCGGTGCGGACCGAGCCGGGAGCCTGGACGCTGTCGGCGTGGCCGTGGCTGGTGAGCGCGGCGACCGGCGGCATCGGCCCGGTGCGGCTGCGCCACCTCGTCGACGGTACGGAACACACGGTGCCCGCCGGCCCGGAGGAGCTGCTCAGCTGCGGCCCGGTCTGGTGCCGGGCGCTGGTGCCGGTCGGGACGGGGGCGGGCCGGCTGGACCTGTTCCGCCCGGACGGCCGGGACCGGCACCGGGTGGCCGGTGGGGACACCCATGCCGCATTGGTCGACGTGGCGGTGCGGGACCGGTTCGAGGTCCTCCTGCGCACCGACCCGGCGGGTGCCCCCGGCGGTGGATCGCAGTTGCGGCTGTACGACGTCACCCGGCGGCGGACGCTGGTGGTGGCCGACGGGGTGGGTCTGGTGCTCTGCCGGGGCGACGTGCTCTGGTGGTCCGGTGGCGGGCGTGAGGCGACCGGCTGGCACACCCTGGACCTGCGCACCCTGACCTGAGCGGGTCAGACGTTCACGTGGAAGTGCACCGCGAAGTAGCCGGTGTTCGCCGTGGAGTTGGACGCCTCCACGCCGACCCACCCGTGGAACGTCCCGTTGTCGCCGATCACCTGGAGCTGCGGCTTGCGGTGCGACCCGCCCGTGTAGCAGGTGCTCGACGTCAGGCAGGTGCACCAGTGCTCGTAGAAGTTCCGCCGGCCCGATCCCGCGAGGTAGTAGCGGATCGGGGAGGAGGTCGCGCCGTTCGGGCAGGACGAGCAGGTGGCGGTCGGGGGGCTGAGCCAGCTCAGGCAGTTCCCGTTGCACCGGGCGAACGACCGGAGGTCCATCCCGCTGGGGCCGGCGGCACCGGTGCTTCCGCTGTAGCCGGCGTACCGGCCGGTGTACTGGGCCAGCGGGATGTTGCTGACCGGCGTGTACGCGTCGTTCGAGGCGGAACTGCCGAAGCCCCAGCCGACGGTGACCCCGTAGTTGGAGCTGACGAAGTCGAGCCGGGCCAGGTCGCTGGCGGGCTGGCTGACCCGCCAGGTCTCCTGGACGCTCCCGCTCCAGGTGATGGTGACGGTGTCACCGGAGTTGGTGTACGTACCGGCGAGGGACTTCACGGTGGCACCGGGCTGGAACCCGGCGGCCGTACGCACCTCGCAGTCGTGGCCGGTGCAGCCGGTCGTCCGGACGCCCGTGCCGGCGGCCCCGACGGCGGTGGCCCGGTTCCAGTAGAAGAAGCTCTCGGTGACCGTGCCGTCGCCGAAGAAGTAGTAGGTGGCCAGCCGGACCCAGACCGGACCGGTGGCGGGCGCACCATGGGCGGGAATGGCTCCGAGCGCGACGCTGTAGATGCGTCGCCCGCCCGGGTAGTCGACGGCCTGCGCGGGTGCCGGCAGGAGAACCGCCCCCAGGACCAGTGCGACCAGCGCTGCCGAAAGGTGCCGCCAGGTGACTCTCCGTCGGTTGTCCATTCCGCCACGTCCCTCCACCGTCGACCAGCCTGACGTAGCGTAGCCGATCGATGTGGACCGCGTGATCTGTCGACGCGGGCGCAGGCCGGAGCGCTGGCGGGGTCAGGGGCCGAACGGGTCGGGACGGCGTTCCAGGAGCTGGTGCAGGGTCTGCTGGATGGTCTCCCGGACCTGGTCGGCGAGGTTGAACACGACCAGCGGGTCGTCGGCCGAGTCGGTCAGGTGCGCGGTGGGGATCGGCGGGCAGAACTGGATCATCCACTTGCTCGGCAGCGGCACCAGGCCCAGCGGCCCGAGCCAGGGGAAGGTCGGGGTGACCGGGAAGTAGGGAAGCTTGAGCAGGCGCGCGAGCGGCTTGAGGTCGGCCAGCATCGGGTAGGTCTCCTCGGCGCCGACGATGGCCACCGGGACGATCGGCGTGCCGGTGCGCAGCGCCGCCGAGACGAAGCCGCCCCGCCCGAAGCGTTGCAGCTTGTACCGGTCGGAGTAGAGCTTGCCGATGCCCTTGAACCCCTCCGGGAAGACGCCGACCAGCTCACCGTTGCGCAGCAGCCGCTCGGCGTCCGGATTGCAGGCGACCGTACCGCCGGACTTGCGGGCCACCTCGGAGACGACCGGCATCCGGAAGACCAGGTCCGCGCCGAGCAGCCGGAGGAACCGGCGCTCGGGATGCTGGTCGTGCAGGGCCGCGGAGAGGATCAACGCGTCCAGCGCGACGGTGCCGGAGTGGTTGCCGACCACCAGGCCGGCCCCGTCGACGGGCACGTGCTCCAGCCCGGTGACCTCGGTGCGGAACCAGTCCCGGTAGAGCACACGCAGCAGCGGGTGGAAGACCGCCTCGGTGAGATCCGGGTCGAAGCCGAACTCGTCGATCTCGTAGTCGCCGGAGAGCCGGCGGCGCAGGAAGGCCAGGCCCTGGGCCACCCGGCGGTCCCACTGGTCGAGCGGGCGGCCCGGCACGGCCGGGGGATCCGGGTGGTGGCCGTTGCGCCGGGCGGGTCGGGTCAGGTCGGTGGCGTCCGGCGGCTGGAACGGCCGTCCCAACGGCACGTCCCGCTCGGTCTCGTCGGGCCGGCTCACGACTGCTCCCGCACGGCCGCACGGACCTGCCGGATGCCGGCGAGGACGGCCTGCTCGGCGGCGGCGAGCTGGTCACGGGTCACCACGACACCACCGTGGTGGGCACGGAGGAAGTCGTCGAAGGCGGCGGCGGTGGAACGCGGGGTGAAGCCGTACTCCTCGACGAGCCGGCTGGTGTCGACCACCCGGCCGTGCACGAAGAGGTCGACCTGGTCGAGGCCGAGTCGGCCGTACCCGAGGGTACGGGCGAGCGCGACCGCCCCGGAGAGCCCGGGTTCCAGCACCGGCACCTCGAGCCGACCGGCCCGGCGGATCGCCTGCGAGAGCGAGAGCACGCCCGGACCGGCGACGTTGTAGGTGCCGGGATGGTCCTCGACGATCGAGCGGTGCAGCACCTCCAGCGCGTCGTCGAAGTGGAGGAACTGCAAGCGGGGGTCCCGGCCGAGGACGGTGGGGACGACCGGCTGACGGAAGTACCGGGTCAGCGTGGTGTCGGCGGTGGAGCCGATGAACGGCGCGAAGCGCAGCACGGTCGCGGTGACGTCGGGGCGGCGACGGCGGAAGCCGCGGACGTACCCCTCGATGTCCAGGATGTCGCGGCCGAACCCGCCGCGCGGTACCTCGCGCGGCTCGGTCTCCTCGGTGAAGACGGCCGGATCGCGGAAGGAGACCCCGTAGGCGGCGGTCGACGACCGGACGACGACCTTGCGCAGCCGGGACGCCCGCTGACAGGCGGCGAGGAGCTGCATGGTGCCGATGACGTTCTGTTCCTTCATCGCCGCCCGGCCGCCCTGCTGCCGGTCGGGGGCGCTGACCAGCGCGAGGTGGACCACCGCGTCGACCTCCAGGTCGACCAGGAGGTCGCCGACCGAGCCGGCGTCGACGCGCACCCGCTCGACCCGGTCGAGCAGGTCGGCCGGCTCCGCCGCACCGGGCGGGTCGACGCCGATCACCCGTTCGATCCGGGGGTCGGCGGCGAGCCGGGCGGCCACGTGTGCGCCGAGGTAGCGGCTAACCCCGGTCACGACGACGACCCCCGGAGCACCTGAGGTGCCACCGGGGGTCATGTCGCGCACCCTGCCCGGCAGGCCGGATCAGCGAGCCGAGACGTCCACGGCCTTCTCACCTGAGCCTCCGAGGGTCGACAGATGGCAAGTGGTGCCGGTGCCGGGTCACGCCCGGCACCGGTCACTTGCCGAGACGGCGACGCTGGACGCGGGTCTTGCGCAGCAGCTTGCGGTGCTTCTTCTTAGCCATGCGCTTGCGGCGCTTCTTGACCACCGAGCCCATACGACAGCCTTTCGATACAACGTGCGGGGCGGACCGGAGGCACCACGAGATGGTGCTGGTACCGCTTGCGGACAACGGACCGGACCTGGTGGGTGGGCATCGCGGCGCACCGCCGGGTGGTCACGGTCGGATCCAGGGTAGCCGGAGACCATCAGCAGGACCAACGCGCCCCCGTCGATGGCCGTCACCACGCGCTCCGGGAAGCGCCGGACGTCGCTGCGGCCCGCGTCGTCGTACGGCTTCCGGCGGACGACCGTCGGGCCGCCGCGGCTCCCGCCGCCGACCGTCAGGCCGTCTCGGAGAACGCTCCACGCAGGTACTCGTGCACCGCGTGTTCGGGCACCCGGAACGACCGTCCGACCCGCACGGCGGTCAGCTCACCGCTGTGCACGAGCCGGTAGACCGTCATCTTCGACACCCGCATGACCGCCGCCACCTCGGCGACGGTGAGGAACTTGACCTCCGACAGCCGTCCGTCGGACTGCGACCCGGCCATGGCTCACCGACCCATCCCATGCCCAGCGCGGCCTGCGACGGGTTCGTCCCGCCACCAGGGCAACGCGCGTGTTACCAGTACGGTAACGGGACGGCTGTGACCGGCGCGATCCCTTCGCGCATTTGATCTTGCGCGGAGCCCGCTTCCGTCCCTGGTGAGCTGCGGCGGAAGGCGCCCGGTGGCTCCGGTGGCGCCACCGGGGCCACCGGGCGGGCGCCCCGGGCCGCTTGCGGACACGGTCCGGGGCTCCGCACTGGGAGCGTGCACAGTGTCTCAGACCCGGCCGGTGGCCCGGACGGCGGTCGATCATGACCGGCCACCCCTGCGGTGAGCTGGGGCCGGATGCGCCGACGGCGCGGGCAACCGGTCAGGCGGCCACGGCCCGCACCCGCGCGACGCACTCGTCGTGCAGCTCCGACCACGGCTCCCCGTACACCTTGCGGGCAGCCTCCGCCACCGGCCGGCGGTCGTGCACCACCGCCGCGAAGAAATCCAGCAGACGCTGACCGCCGTACCGGTCCACCAGGTACCGGACCGCCAGGTAACCGACGCCGTAACTGGCCGCGACCCGGTCGGCGGGGGCGTCGTCGGCGGGCGCGAGCGTGTCGAGCCGGCCGTCCCAGCCGCCCCCGACCAGCAGCCGCCGGACGTCGTCCAGCCCGGCGTACCGGCCCACCGGACGGCCACCCACGCCGGCCAGCTCGGCCATCCCCTCCACCAGCCACCAGGCGTGCCGGCCGGACCAGCCCCCGGCGGGCAGCGAGGCGGCGTGGGTCAACTCGTGGCGGAGCAGGTCGGCGACGCCGCCCGTCCGCAACGCGTCCGCGTTCAGCACCACCTCGTGGTGCCCGCCGCCCACGGTCACCACGTACCCGCCGGTCCACGCCGGCCGGCCCCCGCCGTACCAGCGCCGCCACTCGTCCCGGCCGGCGTAGAAGATCCGGTACCGGTCCGGCCGGATGCCGTCCACGGCGTACCCGTCGGCGACCGCCGCGGCCGCCTCGGCCTCGGCGAGCAACCCGGGCAGACGGGCCCGCAGGCCGACGGTGGTGGCCACCACCGTGCGCGGGCCGACGGCGGTGACCAGCTCGCTGACCTCCCATGGCCGGGTACCGGTCTCGGCGGACACGGAGGGCTCGACGGCGACCAGGCGGGGCCCGTCGGGTGCCTCCCGCCACCGGGTGGCGGCCAACACCGGGCTGGGGGTGCAGTCGGGCACGACCAGGCAGTACCGGTAGGTGACCAGTTGCCGCCACTGGCCCGGCTGGCCGGGCGCCGGGGCCGGCTGGCCGCTCGGCTCGGCCCACCAGACCGCGATCCGCAACGCGCGCAGGGAGGCGAACCGTCGGGTGAGGTCGCCCCGTGCGGCCGGTTCGGCGACCGCGAGGAACCCGTCCCGGTCGCCGCGCAGCAGTGCCCCGGACTGCCGCTCGAGCTGGGTGTCGATCGCGGCGGCCAGCCGGGCGACCGGACCGCTCGCCGGACCGCCGGGACGCGGCATCTTCTCGTCGGCCGACCGGTCCGCCGTCTCCCGGACCACCGCCGCCACCAACGCCGCAGGCAGGAGGCAGCCCAGCGCCACGGCCACCACGGCGACGGCTGCCCAGAGGAGCCCGCGCCGCCTCCGCCGCAACCCGTGCCGCTCGTCCTCCACGGCGGGAGAGTACGCCATTCGGCTGTCCGGACTGCCGTTTGCGCCGGCTGGTCAGGGCCTCCGACTTACCTAGACTCCGGTCATGGCTCCCACCGGCCCCCGGCTCACCCCGCAGACGGTCGAGGTGCTGCGGCTGCTCCTCGCCGCGCCGGACCAGCCCCGGTACGGCCGGGACATCGCCCGCCAGACAAGGCTGAAGACCGGCACACTGCACCCGATCCTGGCCCGGTTGGAGCTGGCCGGCTGGGTGGAGAGCTTCTGGGAGGACCCGGCCGCGCACGAGGCCCAGGGCCGGCCGCGCCGCCGGTACTACCGGCTCACCCCCGACGGGGTACGGGTGGCCCGCGCGGCCGTCGCCGGCCCGTCGGGTGACGCGCACGCCGATGCGACCCCGCCCGCCCTGCACCCGAATCCCGGCTTCTAGCCGTACGACCGGGGTGCCGGGCTCCGGTCAAGAGCCACCGGGCCACATTGGCAGCACGCGAAAGAAAAGCTAATAACTAGACCGGTCAATGTCTAGCTAGGTAGGTTTCCAGGGAGCGCTCGCCGGCCGGACACGTCGGCCGGGTCCCGGCCGGTCGGCCTTCGGACCCTGCCGGTCGCCCGGCCCGTCGACCCGCCGGAGAACGGGGGCGGTGGGTCGGGCGGGCGCCCCTACCCGGGCCCCACCGGGCGCCCGGTGGGTCGCGGGCCGGCGGACGATGGGTCTCCGCCGGCCCGCGCCACGCCCGCCGACCCGGTCACTTCCGGGAGAGCAGGGCGCGACCGAAGAAGGCGAGGTTGGCCGGACGCTCGGCGAGCCGCCGCATGAGGTAGCCGTACCACTGGTCGCCGTAGGGCACGTACGTCCGGACGGTGTGCCCGGCGGACACCAGCCGGGTCTGCTCCTCGGGCCGGATGCCGTAGAGCATCTGGAACTCGAAGCTGCCCGGCCCCCGGTCGAACCAGCGCGCCCGGTCCTCCCCGATCCCGATCAGGCGGGGGTCGTGGGTGGCGAGCATCGGGTAGCCGTCGCCGGACATCAGCACGTTCATGCAGCGCACGTAGGAGCGGTCCACGTCCCGGGCCGACTGGTACGCCACCGACTCCGGCTCCCGGTACGCGCCCTTGCAGAGCCGGACCCGGGAACCGGCGGTGGCCAGGTCCCGGCAGTCGGCCTCGGTCCGCCGCAGGTACGCCTGGAGCACCGCCCCGGTGCCGGGGTGGTCCTTGCGGAGCTTGGACAGGACGTCCAGCGTCGAGTCGGTGGTGGTGTGGTCCTCCATGTCCAGGGTGACCGTGGTGCCCGCCTCGTCGGCGGCGACGCAGATGGCCCGCGCGTGGTCGTAGGCGAGCTGCTCGTCGAACTTCTGGCCGAGAGCGGAGAGCTTCACGCTCACCTCGGCGGCCGGGGTGAGCCCGCCGTCGCGCAGCGCCCCCAGCAGGGTGAGGTACCCGTCCCGGGTGGCGCTGGCCTGCTCGGGGTTGACGGTGTCCTCGCCCAGGTAGTCGAGGGTGACCGTGAGGCCGTCGGCGACGAGCCCCCGGGTCACGCGCAACGCGTCGTCGGTACCGGCGCCGGCGACGAACCGGCGGACGACGTCCCGGGTGTAGGGAGCCGTCTCGACGAGCCGCTCGACCCGGGATGACCGGGCGGCGGCGAGGATGACCGAACGGAGCATGAGCCGAGCGTAACGCCCGGACCGGAAGCCGCGCCCGGCAGCGGCCACCTCGGCCGGTGGTCTGCTTTGCCCTGAAAACGCCCTTGGAAAAGCGATGACCAGGGCCGATCCTCTGCACGACCGGGTGACGACGCGGTGGCGGCCATCGGCTACAACGAACGGGTGGAAAACCGCTCCCCTCGCCGGCTCCGGTCGGCCACCGTGCAACTCGGCACGCTCACCGTGCTCGCGCTGGCCCTCTCCGGGTGCAACATGACCTCGGACGACGACGATGACGACTGCGCCCTCGGCCCGAGCGGCGGAGGCGGCACCGTGGCGCTGGCCCTCCAGAAGCCCGCCCCGGCCACCGGAGCGACCGCCCCGGAGCCGGTCGCGGGCGCCGTCCCGGAACGCGGCGGCTTCGGCACCCACCTGGCCGACTGCGGCGGCTGACGTGCGCCGGGAGACCCGCGCGCCCCGGCCCGGCTGGCGGGAGACGATCCGCGAGCAGGGGCTGGTCTACGCCGAGACCGAGCTGCCCGACGGCGAACTCATGTCGTACTGGGACGAGACCGCGGCGTACGCCTTCGACCTGGCCGAGGTGCTCCGGCTGGAGGAGGCGACCGAGGAGCTGCACCGGATGTCGGTCGCCGCCGCCGAGCACGTGGTGGCCCGCCACCGGTACGCCGACTTCGGCATCCCGGCGTGGGCGGCCGAGGCGGTGGCCCGGTCGCTGCGCGAGCGCCCGCCCAGCCTCTACGGCCGGTTCGACCTCTGGTACGACGGCTCCTGGCCGCCGAAGTTGCTGGAGTACAACGCCGACACCCCCACCAGCCTGGTCGAGGCGGGCATCATCCAGTGGTACTGGCTGGAGCAGACCCGGCCCGACCTGGACCAGTGGAACAGCCTGCACGAACGGCTGGTGGCCGCCTGGCACCGGATCGGCCGGGACCTGCACGACCCCACCGTGCACGTGTTCTGGTCGCGGGAGGAGGACTCCGGCGAGGACCAGATGACCGCCGGCTACCTCGCCGAGTGTGCCCGGCAGGCCGGGCTCAAGGCCGAGCTGATGCCGATCCAGGAGATCGGCTGGGACGGCCGCCGCTTCGTCGACCGGTTCGACCGGCCGATCACCACCTGTTTCAAGCTCTACCCCTGGGAGTGGATGGTCGCCGAGCCGTACGGGCGGCTCGCCCTGGAGCCGGGCACGCCGACCACCTGGATCGAGCCCGCCTGGAAGCTGCTGCTCTCCAACAAGGCGCTGCTGGCCGTCCTCTGGGAGCTGTACCCCGGGCACGAGCTGCTGCTCCCGGCGTACCTCGACTCGCCCCGGGGGATGGACGAGTACGTGGTCAAGCCCCTGCTCGGCCGGGAGGGTGGGTCGGTCCGGATCGTCACGGCCGGCGGTGCCGAGATCAGCAACCCGGGCATCTACGGCGACGAGGGCTGGTGCTACCAGGAGTTCCGGGCGCTGCCGGAGTTCGACGGCAACCGGGTGGTGCTGGGCAGCTGGATCGTCGACGGCGAGTCGGCCGGCGCGGGCATCCGGGAGAGCGAGAGCCTGATCACCGACGGCTACGCCCGGTTCCTGCCCCACTACATCGATACGCCACGCGCCTGACGAGTCGTCTACCGTTGAGGGGTGAACTTCGACGCGTACGCCCGAAACGGCGTTGACCTCGTCAACGCCCGCCTGGACGACCTCGACGACCTGCAATCCCTGCTCCCCGGTGACGACGCGGGGCTGCGCGAAGAGATCACGGAACGGGATCTGGCGACCTTCCGCCGGGCACGGAAACGGCTGCGTGGTGTCTTCGAGTACGGCGCCTCCGGGCAGGACGCCGAGGCGGTCGCCGAGCTGAACGCCCTGCTGGAGGCGTACCCGGTGCACCCGCACATCTCCGGGCACGACTCCAGCGACTGGCACATGCACCCGGCGAGCCGGGGCGCCTCGGTCGCCGTCGACTACCTGGCCGGCGCGGTCTGGGGGCTGGCGGTGTGGCTCTGCGAGTACGGCAGCGCCCGGTTCGGGGTCTGCGCCGACGAGCGGTGCGGCAACGTGTACCTGGACACGTCGTCCAACTGCTGCCGGCGGTTCTGCTCGGAACGCTGCGCCACCCGGTCCCACGTGGCCGCCCACCGGGCCCGCAAGCGCGCCGCCACCGTCGAGCAGCCCCTCACGTCGGTCAGCTGACCCGCCGCGCCCAGGCCCGGCGCGTCCAGGTCCGGCTATGCGGCGCGGACCCGGCTACGCGGCGCGGCTCAGCCGGCTCGGGCGCGGCCGGCTGACTCAGGCGTCGACCGGAGACGGGGCGGCGAGGTGCTGGCGGGCGAAGTCGAGGGCGGCGCGCAGGTCGGCCTCGCGGACCGCGCGACTCTTCGCGCCCCGGGTGGCCACCTCCACCGCCACCGAACCGGTGAAGCCCCGGCCGGCCAGCGAGGAGAGCAGCTCGGCGCAGGGCTGGGTGCCGCGCCCCGGCACCAGGTGCTCGTCGCGCCCCTCGCCGGTGCCGTCGCCGAGGTGGACGTGGGCCAGCCGGTCACCCATCCGGTCGGCCATCGCCAGCGCGTCGGTGTGCGAGGCGGCGCAGTGCGACAGGTCGAGGGTGTACGCGTCGTACCCCGTGTCGGTCGGATCCCAGCCGGGCAGGTACGGCACGAACTGCCGTCCCGCCATCCGCACCGGGTACATGTTCTCCACCGCGAACCGCAGCCCGCCGTGCCGTTGGCCGATCTCCGCGATGCCGTCGGCGAAGCCCCGGGCGTAGTCGCGCTGCCAGGTGAAGGGCGGGTGGACGACCACGGTCGGGGCTTCCAGGCTCTCGGCCAGCTCGGCCGCCTTCCGTAGCCGCTCCCACGGGTCGGGGCTCCACACCCGCTGGGTGACCAGGAGGCAGGGCGCGTGCACCGACAGGACCGGCACGCCGTAGTGCGCCGCGAGGCCGCGCAGCGCACCGGCGTCCTGGCTGACGGCGTCCGTCCAGACCATCACCTCGACGCCGTCGTAGCCGAGCGCCGCGGCCAACTGGAACGCCGCCGCGGTCGGCTCGGGGAAGACTGAGGAGCTGGAGAGGAGCACCGGGACGCGGGAAGTCACGTCAACCAGGGTAGCCCGCGCCGACGGGGGCATCGTGACGAGCAGTCGCAAACCGCTCGTAACATTCCAAGTCCGAAATCACGCTGTCTCGAGCTGATCCAGCCGGCGGAGGATGACCCCCTCCCGCAGCGCCCAGGGGCAGACGTCCAGGGCCTCGACGTCCAGCCGGCGGAGCACCGCCTCGGCCACCACCGCCCCGGCCAGGAGCTGGTGCGAACGGCCGGTGCTGACCCCCTCCACACCGGCGAGCTGAGCCGGCGGGATGTGCCGGATGAAGGTGAGCACCTGGCGGAGCCCGGTACGGGTGAGCCGACGGGGTGCCCAGAGACCGGCGCCCGACGGGGCCGCCCCGGCCAGCCGGGCCAGGGTCCGGAACGTCTTGGAGGTGGCGACCGGCCGTTCCCAACCCACCCGCGTCATCTGCTCGACCACCGGGTCCAGCATCGTGTCGACGTACTCCCGCAGCTCGTCGACGACCTCAGGCGAGGGCGGGGTGGTGGTGCTCGGGTCGACCCCGAGCCGCTCACGGGTCAGCCGACCCGCGCCGAGCGGCAGGGACACCGCCACGTCCGGGTCCTCGTCGATCCCGGCGGCCACCTCCAGCGAGCCGCCGCCGATGTCCAGCACCAGCAGCCGGCCGGCGGACCAGCCGAACCACCGCCGCACCGCCAGGAAGGTCAGCCGCGCCTCGTCCGCCCCGGCCAGCACCTCCAGGCGTACGCCGGCCTCGTCCCGGACCCGGGCCAGCACCTCGGTGGCGTTGGTGGCGTCGCGGACGGCGGAGGTGGCGAAGGCGATCAGATCGTCGGTGGCCAGGTCGACGGTCGCCTGCCGCGCCGTGCCGACCGCCTCGACCAACGCGTCCGCCCCGGCCCGGGTCAGCGCCCCGTCCGGCCCGAGCTGCTCGGCGAGGCGGAGCACCACCTTCTCGGAGTGCGCCGGCCACGGGTGGGCACCGCGGTGCGCGTCCACCACCAACAGGTGGACCGTGTTGGAACCGACGTCGAGGACACCCAGTCGCATGGTGAAGACCCTAGAGCCCGTACGCGTACGCGGCTCGCCTGCCGGGTGGCCGCACCCGGCGTAGGCTGGCCGGATGGAGATCCGAGTCCTGGTGGACGACCCGGTGGACCCCCGCAGCCGGGAGGTGCCGCTGGATTTCCCCCGCGAGTGGATCGAGTTCGTCGACCCGGCCGACGACCGGCACGTCGTCCGCGCGGACCTGACCTGGCTGCTCTCCCGCTGGACGTGTGTCTTCGGCCGGGGCTGTCACGGCATCGTCGCCGGCCGGGCCGCGGACGGATGCTGCTCGCACGGCGCGTTCTTCACCGACGCGGACGACGAGAAGCGGGTGCGGGCCGCCGCGAAGCGGCTGACGCCGCAGACCTGGCAGCACCACCGGCGCGGGTTCAAGAACTGGACCGAGGTGGACACCATCGACGGTGACAACCCGGCCCGGCGGACCGCCACCCGGAGCGTCGACGGCCCGTGCGTCTTCCTCAACGACGCCGACTTCCCGGCCGGGGGCGGCTGCGCGCTGCACGCCCAGGCGCTGCGGGACGGGGCGCACCCGCTGGAGTACAAGCCGGACGTCTGCTGGCAGCTGCCGATCCGGCGGGACCAGGAGTGGAGCAAGCGGCCGGACAACACCAGGGTGCTGGTGACCACGCTGGCCGAGTTCGACCGGCGGGGCTGGGGCTCCGGCGGGCACGACCTGGACTGGTGGTGCACCTCGTCGCCGGAGGCACACGTCGGCGGCGAGCCGATGTACCTGTCGTACGGGCCGGAGCTGACCGCGCTGATCGGCGAGCCCGCGTACGTGAGGCTCGCCGAACTGTGCGCGGCACGCCACCGGCAGGGCCTGGTCGCCCCCCACCCGGCCAGCCCGGCCTGAGCGCCGCGCCGCTGAGGTGGTAGCAGGGGTCCCCTGTTACCGCTTTTTGAGGAGCAGGGGTCCCCTGCTACCACCTCACCCGTTCCGCCTACGGCTCGAACTTGTAGCCGAGGCCGCGCACCGTGATGATGAAGCGCGGCGCGGACGGCTCCGGCTCGACCTTCGAGCGCAGCCGCTTGACGTGCACGTCGAGGGTCTTGGTGTCGCCGACGTAGTCCGCGCCCCAGACCCGGTCGATCAACTGGCCCCGGGTGAGCACCCGGCCGGCGTTACGCAGCAACAGCTCCAGCAGCTCGAACTCCTTGAGCGGCAGCTGCACCGCCGCGCCGTCGACGGTCACCACGTGCCGTTCGATGTCCATCCGGACCGGGCCGGCGGCCAGCGTCGGCCCACCGGGCTCGGCGGCCTCGACGCTCTGCCGCCGCAGCACCGCCCGGATCCGGGCGACCAGCTCCCGGGGCGAGTACGGCTTGGTGACGTAGTCGTCCGCCCCGATCTCCAGGCCGACCACCTTGTCGATCTCGCTGTCCCGGGCGGTGACCATGATGATCGGCACGTGGGACCGCTGGCGGAGCTGGCGGCACACCTCCGTACCGGACATCTCCGGGAGCATCAGGTCGAGCAGGACGATGTCCGCGCCCGTCCGGTCGAACTCGGTGAGGGCGGACGTCCCGGTCGCGGCGACCGACACCTCGAAGCCCTCCTTCCGGAGCATGTACGACAGGGCGTCGGAGAAGGACTCCTCGTCCTCGACCACCAGAACGCGGCTCACCAGGGGTTTTCCTTTCGGTACGGTCAGACCTGCCGGAGCTCGGCCGGGCCGGCCTCGATCTCAGCGGACTGGAGTGTCGCCGCCAGGTCGTCCGGCGGACGGGCGGGCAGCCGGAGGGTGAACGTCGAGCCACCACCAAGAGTGCTCGACACCTCGACCCGTCCGCCATGGTTGCTGGCGATGTGCTTGACGATGGCCAGACCCAGGCCGGTGCCACCGGTGGAGCGGGAACGGGCCTGGTCAGCACGGTAGAACCGCTCGAAGATCCGGTCTACGTCGGTCGGGGCGATACCGATGCCCTGGTCCGCGACGGCGATCTGGACGTGCTCGTCGCCGCTACCGACCGTGACGGTGACCGTGGTGTCCTCGCCGGAGTAGATGATCGCGTTCTCCACCAGGTTCGCCACGGCCGTGGCAATCTGGTTGTCGTTGCCGTACACGGTCAGGCCCCGCTCGCCCGCGACGGCGACGGCCACCCGGCGGGCGGCGGCCGTGGTACGCGTCCGGTCGAGCACCTCGGCGACGACCCAGTCCACCGCCACCGGTTCGGGGGCGGGCTGCGGCTCGGCGCCCTGCAACCGGGTCAGTTCCAGCAGCTCCTGCACCAGCCGCCCCAGCCGGGTCGACTCGTGCTGGATCCGTTCGGCGAACCGGCGGGCGGCCGCCACGTCCGCCGAACGGTCGGCGGCGGTCGGACCGACCGCTCCGGCGATGGTCGGTCCCGCCGGTTCGGTGGCGTCGAGCAGGGCTTCGGCGAGCAGTTGCAGCGCGCCGATCGGGGTCTTCAGCTCGTGGCTGACGTTGGCCACGAAGTCACGGCGGACCCGGGCGAGGCGGTGCGACTCGGTCACGTCGACGGCCTCGACGGCCACGTGACCACCGCCGATGCCCATCGCCCGCAGGTGCACCCCGAGCGGGTCCGGTCCGACGTTGTCGCGACCCCGGGGCAGGTCGAGCTCGATCTCGCGACGCACGCCGGTGCGCCGCACCTGCCCCGCCAGGGTACGGATCAACGGGTGGGCGGCCATCGAGCCGGGGGTGGTACCGGTCCGGAGCAGCCCCATCGCCCGGGCCGCCGGGTTGACCAGCACCGGCTGGTCGTCGGCGTCGAGCACGACCACACCGGCCCGGAGCGAGTCGATCGTTCTCCGGCCGAGCCCGGAGAGGCCTGCCTGCTGGTCGTCGGGCATCGCGGGCCTCCCTGCCGTGTTCCACCCGGGTCCTGCGGCGCTCGTGCGCGGGGCGCGCGGCCGGAGGGCGTACCGGGCCAGCAGGAGCCCGATGACCAGCCCGATCACCAGGGCCAGCACCGCGCCGACCGTCGTTGCCCAGTCCACCCGGCGATCGTAGGGTCATTGTTCACCTGGCAACCGTGCAGAATGGGGCGAATCACTCTCACTTCCGGGAGTGTTCACCGTCCTGACGGTGGACGTTCACCGAGGTTCACCTCGGCTCCGCCTCCCCGGCCCTACGGTTGGCCGCACCCACCCGCGCCGCCGCGACCGCAGGGCGGCACCCGACCACAGGGACGTGACGATGCGTGACGAGTTCCGGGCCGAACTACAGACCGTCGGCCAGCTGCTCGTGGACATGGCCGAGGGAATCCGCGCCGCCATGCGGCAGGCCACCCGGGCGCTGCTCACCGCCGACCGGAGGGCGGCCGAGGTCGTGATCGCGCGGGACGCCGAGATCGACGGTCTCTACCGGGACGTCGAGGAGCGGGTCTGCGAGCTGCTCGCCCGGCAGGCCCCGGTCGCCTCGGACCTGCGGGCGGTGATCACCGCGCTGCACGTCGCGGCCGATCTGGAGCGGATGGGTGACCTCGCCGACCACGTCGCCAAGACCGCGCTGCGGCGGCACCCCTCCCCCGCCGTTCCCGCCGAACTGCGACCGATCTTCACCGACATGGCCGAGATCGCGGACCGGATGGCCGGGAAGATCGGCTCGGTGCTGGCGGACCCGGACGCGGACCTCGCCGCCGAACTGGACCGCGACGACGACGCCATGGACGACCTGCACCGCAGCCTCTTCGGGGTGCTGCTCGACGACGCCTGGCCGTACGGGGTCGAGACGGCGATCGACGCCACGCTGCTGGGCCGGTTCTACGAGCGCTTCGCCGACCACGCGGTGAACGCCGGCGAGCACGTGGTCTACCTGGTCACCGGCGAGACGGTCTGAGCACCGCCCGCCCCGGGTGTTTGCAGGGGCCCCCTGCTACCCAAAAAGCGGTAACAAGGGGCCCCTGCTACCAACGAACCGAGGCGAACCGCCCTCGGGGGCGACCACCGTCGAGCTGTGGGAGCGGTCAGCGGCCCTGGTTGGCGACGGCCGCGGCGGCGTCCCTGGCGGCGGTCGGGTCGAGATAGGTGCCGCCCAGCGTGAGCGGACGCAGCTGCGGGTCGAGGTCGTAGCGCAGCGGGATCCCGGTGGGGATGTTCAGCTTGGCGATCGCCTCGTCGGAGACCTGGTCCAGGTGCTTGACCAGGGCGCGCAGCGAATTGCCGTGCGCCGCCACCAGCACCGTCCGGCCGGCGAGGATGTCCGGCACGATCGAGTCGTACCAGTACGGCAGCATGCGCTCGACGACGTCCTTGAGGCACTCGGTGCGCGGCATCAGCTCGGTGGGCAGCAGCGCGTACCGGGGGTCACCGACCTGCGACCACTCGTCGGCGTCGTCGATCGGCGGCGGCGGGGTGTCGTACGAGCGGCGCCAGAGCATGAACTGCTCCTCGCCGTACTCGTCGAGGGTCTGCTTCTTGTTCTTGCCCTGAAGGGCGCCGTAGTGGCGCTCGTTGAGCCGCCACGACCGACGCGTCGCGATCCAGTGCCGGTCGGCGGCGTGCAGCGCCAGCTCGGCGGTCCGGATCGCCCGGCGCAGCAGGCTGGTGTGCACGACGTCGGGGAGCAGGCCGTGCTCGCGCAGCAGCTCGCCGCCGCGGCGCGCCTCGGCCTCACCCTTGGCGGTCAGGTCGACGTCGACCCAGCCGGTGAAGAGGTTCTTGGCGTTCCAGTCGCTCTCGCCGTGCCGCAGCAGGACCAGCGTCCCGACCGTGGGCCCTTCGCTCGCAGTCATGGGGATCATCCTGCCCGAACCGTGGGCCGGACACGCGGCGGGAGGTGGTGACGACCACCACGTGGAAAAGCGGATGACCTGCGCGGGGACGCGGGACTAGGTTGCGTAAGGCACCACAGATGGAACGGTCATTACGAAATCGGGGGCGCGAGCGTGCGGACGGTACGGGGCTGGTTCCGGGAGACGACCGGCGGCCTACCCGCCACCTTCTGGTATCTCTGGGCCGGCACCCTGATCAACCGGCTCGGTTCGTTCGTCCTGATCTTCCTCGCCATCTACCTGACCCAGGAGCGCGGCTTCTCCGAACTCCAGGCCGGCCTGGTGCTGGGGCTCTGGGGTGTCGGTGGCGCGGTCGGCACGACCATCGGCGGGATGCTCACCGACCGCTGGGGGCGTAAGCCGACCCTGCTCACCGCCCACGTCGGCGCGGCCAGCATGATGCTGGCGCTGGGCTTCGCCCGCCCGCTGTGGGCGGTGGCGACCGGGGCGCTCCTGCTCGGCCTCTTCGCCGAGGCCTCCCGGCCGGCCTTCGGGGCGATGATGATCGACGTGGTGCCGGAGCGGGACCGGCTGCGCGCCTTCTCGCTCAACTACTGGGCCATCAACCTCGGCTTCGCCAGCGCCGCCGTGCTCGCCGGGCTCGCCGCCGAGGTCGACTACCTGCTGCTCTTCGTGATCGACGCCGCCACCACGCTGACCACCGCCGTGGTCATCTTCGTCAAGGTGCGGGAGACCCGGCAACCGAGCGTGGCCGTGCCCAGCAGCGGCGCGACCGTGTCCCGAGGTGCCCTGCGCACTATCCTCACCGACCGGATCTACCTCGGCTTCGTGGCGCTCAACCTGCTCAGCGCGCTGGTCTTCCTCCAGCACATCTCGATGCTGCCGATCGCCATGGGCGAGGACGGCCTCTCCACCTCGACGTACGGGTCGGTGATCGCGCTCAACGGCGTCCTGATCGTGGCGGGGCAGCTCTTCGTCCCCCGGCTGATCCGGGGTCGCAGCCGCTCCCACGTGCTCGCCCTCGCCTCGGTCGTGATGGCCGTCGGCTTCGGGCTGACCGCCTTCGCCGAAGCGGCCTGGTTCTACGGGCTCACCGTGCTGATCTGGACGCTCGGCGAGATGCTCAACTCCCCGTCGAACTCCACGCTGATCGCCGAACTCTCCCCGGCCGAGCTGCGCGGCCGTTACCAGGGCGTGTTCTCGCTCTCCTGGCAGATCGCCGGGGCCGCTGCGCCGATCCTCGGCGGCCTGGTCCGGCAGGAGGCGGGCAACGTCACGCTCTGGCTGGGCTGTGCCGCGATCGGCGGGGTCACCGCCGCCGCCCACCTGCTCTCCGGGCCGGCCCGGGAACGCCGGGCCGTCGCGTTGCGCCCGCCTGCCGCCCCGCCGGCCGAGCCGGCCACTCTCCTCGTGCCACCCGCCCCGCAGGCCGCGGAGGCGGCGGCGACCGCCCCGGCCGAACCCTCCGCCGCCCGCTGACCGGGGCCGCTGGGCCGCCTCCGCGCGGTCGGAGCGCTGAGGCCGCCTCCGCGCGGTCGGACCGCTGGACCGCTCCCGCGCGGTCGGACCGCTGAGGCCGCCTCCGCGCAGTCGGACCGCTGGACCGCTCCCGCGCGGTCGGAGCGCTGGACCCGACGGGGCCCCGGACGCGACAGCGGGCGTCCAGCCCGACCTGGTCGGATTGAACGCCCGCGTGGTCACCCGGCGGCGGCGGGCGACACTCACCCCCGTAAGCGTCGCCCGCTCGCGCCGCCGGTTCAACAGGTGGACACCGTCCCCCAACGGCGTTGCTCCACCCGTCCCCTACGTCACACCTGGTGCGCGGATCTGCTCGATCCGCCGCTCCCCCGAACGTTTCCAAGCGTGGCGTAGGGCAATAAAGCTAGTTGGGTCAGTTTCCGAAGACAACCGTTTCCGGCTGTCTCACCGGTCACAGCCGGTTACCTGACTCCACCGTTGACAACATCGGCATACCCGCCCCGCATTCCGGTAAACGAGTCACGCGTCTTCCCGATCGGGTGACTCGGTCCGGAAGAAGTTGCTGGGTCGGCCGTCCCGCAACTGTTCCTGGTAGATGAGGTTGAGCCGCCGCTCGTCGAAGGTCCGGAACCACTCGTTCCAGGTGATCTGGCGCAGCCGCCGGCTCTCCCGGTAGCCGGGGAAGTCGAACGTCAGCACCCCGACCCGACCGTCGCGCTCAGTACCGGCGATGGTGGCTGGCTTCGCTCCGCGCGCCCGCGCCCACCGCTGGATCACCTCGTGGTTGGCGGTGACCAGGCTGCGCCCGGGGCGCTCCGGCCGGTCCGCGGTCGATTCGATCAGCTGGGACGACCGGACCGACCGGGACGAGGCCCGTCCGGTACGGGTCGCCGCTCGGGTCGGCGTCGCCGTCGTCCGCGTCGTCCGCTCCGGCCCGCCCTGCTTGGCGCGGGTGGACGCGGCCCGCGCCGGCGCGCTCCGCCGGCCGCCCGTGGCCGCCCGTCCGGACGGCCCGGTGCTCCGCTTGCCTGCCCCGCCGCTCCGCTCCGCCTTCACCAGCGCCTGCACGAGTTCCGGCTTGCGCAGCCGGGAGATACCCGAGACCCCGTACGCCCGCAGCCGCTTGCGGATCTCGTCCACCCGGAGCTGCGCGAGATCCGACGCGGCGGTCTGCCGGCCCCCCGCCCGTCGCCTCGTCGTCGTCGCGGTCCCCCCGCGACCAGAGCTGTTCCGCTGAGCCATGGGACGCTCACGCTCCTCGACAGTCCGTCATCGCGGTGGGTCCCCGTGCCGCACCGCGGTGCGGCATACCCGTCAGACCGGATCCGAACCACCGGACGCCCGCAACCGTCGACCGACAGCGGACCGCCCTCGGGTGTCCCGTCCCGGTGGCGGGCCCTCAACCCCCGAGGCCGCCCTGCGGTCAGCCGCCGGACCTGCGCCGTGGTGAGCGACCGCGCCGTCAGCCGCCGGCAGGGGGCGACGGTTCACCGGTGCTGGCGGACGGGACAAAGAGGTGCGCGAACGCGTCGAGGTTCCGGGTCGATTCGCCCCGCTTGACCCGCCACTCCCACTCCCGGCGGATCGCCGTGCCGAAGCCGATCTCCAGCATCGTGTCGAACGACTCGTCCGCGTAGGTCAGCACCGCGCCGAGGAGCCGGTCCAGCTCGTCGGCGTCCAGCCCGGCGAGGTTGACCCGGCCGGTCAGGTACACGTCGCCGACGGTGTCGATGGAGAAGGACACCCCGTACATGCGGGCGTTGCGTTGCAACAGCCAGGCCCAGAGTTCCTCGCGCCGCTCGTCCGGCTGGCGCATCACGAACGCCTCGACGCGCAGCGCGTGGTCGCCCACGATCAGGTTGCAGATCGTCTTCAGCTTGTGGGTGCCGGGCAGGGTGACCGCGTACGACGCGGGGCCGGTCGCCTCGTACTCCAGCTCCCGTTCCGCGCAGTACGCCTCGATCAGGGCGGCAACCTCGCTCTTCGCGCTCATCGACCCCACTCTACGACCGCAGCTCCGGCACCGCCCTGTTCACCGCCCGACCCCCGGTCCACCGGGGGACGGCGGGTCAGCCGCAGGAGAGCACCGCTCCGTCGGCGGCCAGCTCGGAGGTGAGCCGGTCCCGGTAGTCGGCGATCGTCTCCCGGTAGACGGCGAGGAGCCCGTGCACCGTCCGCTCCCACGAGAAGTGCGCGGCGTGCCGTACCGCACCGCAGGCCAGCGCCGTCAGCCGGGGCCGGTCCGGCAGCAACTGGCCGAACGTACCGGCCCAGGCGGCGGGGTCGTGGCCGTCGACCAGCACCCCGCTGACCTGGTCGCGGACCGCGGTCACCAGGCCGCCGACGGCCGCCGCCACCACCGGCGTACCGCAGGCCTGCGCTTCCAGAGCCACCAGGCCGAAAGACTCGTTGTACGACGGCACCGCGACCAGGTCGGCGGCCCGGTACAGGGCCGGCAGGTCGTCCCCGGTACGCGGCGGCAGGAAGCGGACCCGGTCGGTGACCCCGAGGGTGGCGGCCAGCTCGATCAACGAGGTGGGCCGGTCCAGGCCACTGCCGCTGGGGCCGCCCACGATGGCCACGGTCACCTGGTCGGCGAGGAGCGGATCGCGGTCGCGCAACGCGGCGACCGCGCGCACCAGCACGTCCGGCGCCTTCAACGGTTGGATCCGGCCGACGAAGGCGACCACGTACCCCTCGGCGGGCAGGCCGAGCCGGAGCCGGGCGGCGCGCCGGGCGAGGGCCGGGTCGCCCGTGGCGGGGCGGAACCGGTCCAGGTCGACGCCGGGTTCGACCACGGTGACCCGGGCCGGTTCGGCGTCGTACCGGTCGATCAGGTCACCGGCCTCGACCCGGGTGTTGGCGACCAGTCGGTCCGCCTCCGCGACGACCTGTTCCTCGCCGATCACCCGGGCCTTCGGTTCGGGCCGGTCCCCGGCGGCGAGCTGCGCGTTCTTCACCTTGGCCAGGGTGTGCGCGGTGTGCACCAGCGGCACCCCCCAGCGCTCCTTCGCCAGCCAGCCGACCTGCCCGGAGAGCCAGTAGTGGGAGTGGATGAGGTCGTACCAGCCGGGTGGGCGGGCCGCCTCGGCCCGCAGCACCCCGGCGGTGAAGGCGCAGAGCTGGCCGGGAAGCTCCTCCTTGGTGAGCCCCTCCAACGGACCGGACGTGACGTGCCGGACGTGCACCCCGGGCGCCATCTCGACCACCGGCGGCAGGTCGCCGGAGGTGGCCCGGGTGAAGATGTCGACCTCGACACCGGCGGCGGCGAGCCGGCGGGCGACCTCCACGACGTAGACGTTCATCCCGCCCGCGTCACCGGTGCCCGGTTGGTGCAGTGGTGAGGTGTGTACGGAGATCGTGGCGATACGCCGGGGCCGGGGCCACGGACGGGCACCGCGCTGACGACCGACACCGGTGTGCATCTCCGCCACGTCCGCTCCCTCAACCCACGGTGAATGCCGTCCGCACTACCGGCGCTTCTCGCATCAACCCGCACGCCGGATCCCATCTTCCCGATCAGCGTCGGGAAATGTGTCGTGGCGGCCGGCGAGCGTGACGGACCTCATCGGTGACGGAGGTCATCCCGACACCGCCGGACGGATCCGGGCCGCGCGGGGCGCGCACCGGAGCGGGGACGACAATGGCCTGATGACCCCTGTCGCCATCGTCACCGGAGCGTCGAGCGGGATCGGCGCGGCCACCGCCCGCCGGCTCGCCACCGAGGGCTTCCACGTGCTCGCCGCCGCCCGCCGGACCGACCGGCTGGCCGACCTGGTCGCCGACATCGCCGCCGCCGGTGGTTCGGCCACCGCCGTCGCCTGCGACGTGACCTCCGACGAGTCGGTCGCCGGGCTGGCCGCCGCCACCGAACGGGCCCCCGGGCCGGTCACCCTGCTGGTCAACAACGCCGGGGGCGCCCGGGGGCTCGACCCGGTGGAGTCCGGCTCGGTCGGGGACTGGCAGTGGATGTACGACGTGAACGTGCTCGGCACGCTCCGGGTGACGCAGGCGGTCCTGCCCGCCCTGGAGTCCTCCGGGGGCGGCACCATCGTCATCGTCAGCTCCACCGCCGGGCTCGGCGTCTACGAGGGCGGGGGCGGCTACACCGCGGCGAAGCACGCCCAGACCGCGGTCGCCGGGACACTCCGGCTGGAACTCTGCGGCCGGCCGATCCGGGTGATCGAGATCGATCCCGGCATGGTACGGACCGACGAGTTCTCCCTCGTCCGGTTCGACGGCGACGCCGAGCGCGCGGCGGCGGTCTACGCCGGCGTGGCCGAGCCGCTGGTCGCCGAGGACGTCGCGGACTGCATCGCCTGGTGCGCCACCCGCCCGCAGCACGTCAACGTGGACCGCCTGGTGGTCCGGCCGCTGGCGCAGGCCGCCCAGCACAAGGTGCACCGGGTGGTCTAGTGACGCAGCGGCCCCAGGGCGTGGTCACCCGGGGAACGACCAACCCGAACCGGCTCCGCCGGGTGGACAACTGGATCGTCGCGACCTGCGGTGACCGGCTCCGCACGGCGGCCGACCCGCTGGTGGTCGACCTGGGTTACGGCGCGACACCGGTCACCGCCGTGGAACTGCGGGCCCGGCTGGCGGCCGGGGTCCGCGCCGACGTACGGCTGGTCGGCCTGGAGATCGACCCGGCCCGGGTGGCCGCCGCCGCGCCCGCCGCCGACCCGCCCCGGCTCACCTTCGCCCGGGGCGGCTTCGAGCTGGCCGGACTCCGACCCGCCCTGGTCCGCGCGTTCAACGTGCTCCGCCAGTACGACGAACGCGACGTCGCCGCCGCCTGGCGGACGATGACCGCCGCGCTCGCCCCGGGCGGGTTGCTGGTCGAGGGGACCTGCGACGAACTGGGCCGGCTCGGCGGCTGGGTGCTGCTCGACGCCGACGGCCCGCACTCGCTCACCCTGGCCGCCCGGCTGGGCACCCTGGACACCCCGGCCACCCTGGCGGAGCGGCTGCCCAAGGCGCTGATCCACCGCAACGTCCCCGGAGAACGGGTGCACGATCTGATCCGGGCGCTCGACAACGGTTGGCGGGCGGCGGCACCGTACGCGCCCTTCGGCCCTCGGCAGCGCTGGACGCGGACGGTGGCCGGGCTGCGGGAGGCGGGCTGGCCGCTGCTCGACCGCCCCCGCCGCTGGCGACTCGGCGAACTCACCGTCCCGTGGTCCGCCGTCGCTCCCCGCTGACAGCCTCCCGCCGGGTGGTTGCAGGGGACCCCTGCTCATCAAAAAGCGGTAACAAGGGGCCCCTGCTACCACCTCAGCGCACCTCAGACGGTGCAGTTGACCAGGACGGGTTCCGGGTGCAGGGTGACGCCGAAGCGGTCGTGCACCCCGTCCCGGATCTCCCGGGCCAGCTCGATCAGGGCGGCGGTACGGGCCGTGCCGGAGCGGTTGGTGAGCGCCAGGGTGTGCTTGCCGGAGATGGCGACCCCCTCCGGCCCCGGGTGCCCCTTGGCGAAGCCGGCCTTGTCGATGAGCCAGGCGGCGCTGACCTTGACCACGTCTCCCGCGCCGGGCCAGGACGGCGGCTCGCCGAGGTCGGCGGCGCGCTCGCGGAGCATCTCGTACGCGGCACGGTCGAGCACCGGGTTGGTGAAGAAGGAGCCCACCGAGCGGGTGTCCGGGTCGGCCGGGTCGAGCACCATGCCCTTGCCGGCCCGCAGCCGGCGAACCGTGTCGCGGGCGTCGGCCAGCGGCACCCGGTCGCCGACCTCGACCCCGAGCGCCCGGGCCAGTTCGGCGTAGCGGACCGGGGTGGACAGCGGCGAGCGGTGCAGCCGGAAGTCGACCGAGAGCACCACCCAGCGGTCGCTGTACCGGAAGACGCTGGACCGGTACGCGAACCCGCAGTCGGAAGCGTCGATCCGACCGAGGCTGCCGTCGTGGCGGTCGTACACCTGGACGCCGGTGACCGTCTCGGCGACCTCCTGGCCGTACGCGCCGACGTTCTGGATCGGGGTGGCGCCGGCCGAGCCGGGGATGCCGGAGAGGCACTCCACCCCGGACCAGCCGTTGGCGACCGTGGTGGCGACCAGGTCGTCCCAGGGCTCGCCGGCGGAGACCCGAACCGTCACCGTGTCGGCGTCCTCGGCGACCACCCGGAAGCCCCGGGAGCGGACGAGGACGACGGTGCCGGCGAACCCGACGTCGCCGATCACCACGTTGCTGCCCCCCGCGAGGAGGAGCACCGGCTCGTCGCGTCGGCGCGCCTCCTGGACCCTCTGTACGATCTCCTCGGCGCTGGCAGCGGTCACGAGCCGATCCGCCGCCCCACCGAGCCGCAGGGTGGTGTATCTCGCCAGGGAACGGTCGTCGGCGGAATCGGTGTCGGCTGTCGGCTGGGCGTAGACGTCTGGCACGCCTTTCACCCTAGGCTGGGGAACAACCGTGACACGGCACAGGTGCCACGGTCACCCCGGGAGGATCGCGATGAGCAGAATGCACGTCAGCAAGGATTTCTGGATCGGCGCGCTCCGGACGGAGGGCCCGGCGTTCGCCGCCGCCGTGGCCGAGGCGCCGCCGGAGACGCCTGTCCTCTCCCGCCCCGGTTGGACGGTCGCCGACCTCGCGTTGGACCTCGCCGGGGTCTACCGGTTCGCCCAGGAGCGCATCGCCGCGGGGCACGCCGGTGCGCCGGCGGCACCGCGTCCGGAGCGGCCCGAGGTGCCCGCCGGCGCGACCCCGGTGCAGGTCTGGCAGGAGTCGTACGACCGGCTGCTGGCGCTCTTCGACGGCCTGGACCCGGAGGTGCCGGCGTGGAACTGGGCACCGCAGCCGAAGCGGGCCGGTTTCTGGCTGCGCCGGACGGCACACGACACCGCTGTCCACCGCTGGGACGCGCAGCTCGCCATCGCGGCCGGTGAGCCGATCGAGGCGAAGCTCGCCGCCGACGGGGTGAGCGAGGTACTGGACACCTTCCTGCCGGCCGGCCGACGCCCGGTGCCGGGGCAGTGGCGCGGGGTGGTGCAGCTGGTGGCGAGCGACGCGGGGCAGGAGTGGTTCCTGCGGCTGCGCGGGGAGGGGGTGGCCCTGCTGGACACCGGCACCATCCTCGACCACGACGACCACCACGCGCGGGTGCACGCGGTGGGCACCGCCAGCGACCTGCTGCTGGCGCTCTGGGGACGGGTGGACTTCGGCACCCTGGAGGTGACCGGGGACCGCTCCCTGCTGGCGGGACTACGGGTGGCCTGAACGCCACGACGAGGCGGGGGCGGTTGCCCCCGCCTTTTTCGTCAGAGCTTCTGAGAGCGCTCTCTTGACACTGCCCCCGGCACCCACCACTCTTGCCAGAGAGCGCTCTCTCATCATCACCACCACCTAACGGCCACCCGCCGCAGCACATACCGACCTGAGAGGGGTCTGAGACAGATGGGTGTCATTCCGCGCCGCCGCCTCGCGGCGATCGCCCTGGTCGCGGCCACCGCATTGATCGCCCCCACCGCCTGCGGCGGGAGCGACGAGCCCGCCGACGGCGGCCCGATCACACTGACCGTCGACGTCTTCGGCCAGTTCGGCTACGAGGAGCTGTACCGGGAGTACGAGGCCACCCACAAGGGCGTCAAGATCGTCGAGCGGGGTACCGGCGGAAACCTGGACGAGTACTCCCCCAAGCTCACCCAGTGGCTGGCCGCCGGCAAGGGCGCCGGGGACGTGGTCGCCATCGAGGAAGGGTTGATGGTCGAGTACAAGGCCAACCCCAACCACTTCGTCAACCTGCTCGACCACGGCGCCGGTGAGCTGAAGGGCAACTTCCTGGAGTGGAAGTGGAACCAGGGCCTCACCGCCGACGGCAAGCACCTCATCGGTCTCGGCACCGACGTTGGCGGCATGGCGATGTGCTACCGCAAGGACCTCTTCGCCAAGGCCGGCCTGCCCACCGAGCGGGACGAGGTCTCCAAGCTCTGGCCGACC
Organism: Micromonospora sagamiensis; assembly: GCF_014680085.1. Classification (NCBI taxonomy): domain Bacteria; kingdom Bacillati; phylum Actinomycetota; class Actinomycetes; order Micromonosporales; family Micromonosporaceae; genus Micromonospora; species Micromonospora sagamiensis. Next base: position 2,280,962 of record NZ_AP023438.1, read on the forward strand.
TGGCAGGAGTACGTCAAGGTGGGTGAGCAGTTCAAGGCGAAGAACACCGGCGCCTCCTTCCTCGACGCGGCGACCAACATCTTCAACACCATCGTGCTCCAGACCGCCGGCAGCGGACCGGGCCACCACTACTACGACACCAACGACAAGCTGGTCGTCGACAGCAACCCGGCCGTCCGCCAGGCGTGGGACACCACCATGGACATCGTCGACTCCGGCCTGTCCGGGAAGTACGGCTCCTGGTCCGAGGAGTGGGTCTCCGCCTTCAAGCAGGCCAAGTTCGCCACCATCGCCTGCCCGGCCTGGATGACCGGGGTGATCGAGGGCAACGCCGGTCCGGCCGCCAAGGGCAAGTGGGACATCGCCCGGGTGCCCGGCGAGGGCGGCAACTGGGGCGGCTCGCACCTGGCCGTGCCGAAGCAGAGCAAGCACCAGGCCGAGGCGATCGAGCTGGCCAAGTTCCTGACCAGCGCCAAGGGGCAGATCGGCGCCTTCAAGGCCAAGGGCCCGCTGCCGTCGTCCCCGCAGGCCCTCGACGACCCGGCGATCGTGGACTCGAAGAACCCGTACTTCTCCGACGCCCCGGTCGGAAAGATCTTCGCCGAGGGCGCCAAGACCCTGAAGCCGGTCTACATGGGCCCGAAGAACCAGGCGGTCCGGACCGAGGTGGAGAACGCCGTCCGCACCGTCGAACTCGGCCAGCGCAGCCCCGAGGAGGGCTGGAAGGACGCGGTGAACAACGCCAAGAAGGCCGCCGACAAGTGACCGTCGGACTCCAGCGGCCACCGGTGGGGGCCCCGGCGCCCCCACCGGCCCGGCCCCCGAAGGGGGTACGCCTCAGCCGGATCGACCAGCGCTGGTCCCCGTACCTCTACATCGCGCCGTTCTTCCTGCTCTTCGGGGTGTTCGGGCTCTACCCGCTGGGCTACACCCTCTGGGTGTCGCTGCACGACTGGGACCTGCTCGGCACCGAGCACACCTTCGTGGGCCTGGAGAACTACAGCCGCCTGATGGCCGACAGCGACTTCTGGCACTCGGTGGTCAACACCCTGGGGATCTTCGTCATCTCCACCGTCCCGCAGTTGCTCGCCGCACTCTGGCTGGCGAACCTGCTCAACCGGCAGCTGCGGGCCCGGACCACGTTCCGGATGGCGGTGCTGGTGCCGAACGTGACCTCGACCGCCGCCGTGGCGATCGTCTTCGGCGTGATCTTCGGTCGCGAGTTCGGCATGGTCAACTGGCTGCTCGACCTGGTCGGCGTCGACCCGATCGGCTGGAAGTCCAACCGGTTCGCCTCCTGGGTGGCCATCTCGACCATGGTCGACTGGCGGTGGACCGGCTACAACGCGCTGATCTTCCTGGCCGCGATGCAGGCCATCCCCCGCGACCTGTACGAGTCGGCGGCGATCGACGGGGCCAACCGGGTCCGGCAGTTCTGGTCGATCACCGTGCCGCTGCTCAAGCCGACCATCATCTTCACCGTCATCATCTCCACCATCGGCGGGCTGCAACTGTTCACCGAGCCCCGCCTCTTCCACTCCGGCACCAACCCGATCCGGGGCGGACCGATGCGGGAGTCCCAGACGGTGACCATGTACATGTTCGAGAACGCGTTCGCCCCGCACTACAACTTCGGCTACGGCTCGGCGGTGGCCTGGCTGCTCTTCGCCCTGATCGCGGTCGTGGCGGCGATCAACGTGCTGATGCTGCGCCGGCTCGCCGGCGGCGGACCGAAGAAGGCCGACGGCGGCGGACGGAAGAAGGAGGGCGGCCGATGAACCGGCTCTGGTCGGCCAGCCGACTCACCTACGCGGCGCTGATCGTCGCCGGCTTCCTCTCGATCTTCCCGATCTACTGGATGTTCGTGGTGGCGAGCCGCTCCAGCGACGCGATGGGGCAGGTCCCGCCCCCGGTCACCCCGGGCGGCAACCTCGGGGCGAACATCGCCCGGCTCTTCGACAACACCGACGCGTACTTCCTGGCCGGTCTGATCAACTCGGCGATCGTGGCCACCACGGTCACCGTCTCGGTGGTCTTCTTCTCCACCCTGGCCGGGTTCGCCTTCGCCAAGCTGCGCTTCAAGGGACGCAACGCGCTGCTGCTGGTGATCGTCGCGACGATGATGGTCCCCACCCAGCTCGGCGTCATCCCGCTCTACCTGCTCATGACGAAGCTGAACTGGAACGACCGGCTGCCCGCGGTGATCGTCCCGGCCCTGGTCACCGGCTTCGGCGTCTTCATGATGCGGCAGTACGCCGGCCAGGCGGTCAGCACCGAGCTGATCGAGGCGGCCCGGATGGACGGCTGCAACACCGCCCGGATCTACTGGAACGTGGTGCTGCCCGCGCTCCGGCCGGCCGCCGCGGTGCTGGGGCTGCTCACCTTCATGACCACCTGGAACGACTTCCTCTGGCCGTACGCGGTACTCAACGACCCGGAGAACCCGACCGTGCAACTATCGTTGCGAGCACTGTCGGACGGCTACTACCAGGACATGTCGCAGGTGTTCACCGGGACGGCCATCGCCACCCTGCCCCTGCTGCTCGTCTTCGTCCTGTTCGGCCGCCAGATCATCGGCGGAATCATGGAAGGTGCGGTCAAGGCTTGAACACGCTGCGATTTCCCGAAGGGTTCGTCTGGGGAGCGGCCACCGCCGCGTACCAGATCGAGGGCGCGGCCCACGACGACGGTCGCACCCCGTCGATCTGGGACACCTTCAGCCGTACGCCGGGGAAGGTCTTCCAGGGGCACACCGGCGACGTGGCCTGCGACCACTACCACCGCTACCGCGACGACGTGGCGCTGATGGCGGAGCTGGGGCTGAAGGCGTACCGGTTCTCGGTGGCCTGGCCCCGGATCCGGCCGGACGGCACCGGCCCGGTCAACCCGCGCGGCCTGGACTTCTACGACCGGCTGGTGGACTCGCTCGTCGAGCGGGGCATCGACCCGATCGTCACGCTCTACCACTGGGACCTGCCGCAGACCCTCCAGGACCGGGGCGGCTGGACCAACCGGGACACCGCCGAGCACTTCGCCGAGTACGCCACCGCCGTGTACGCCCGCCTCGGTGACCGGGTGCGCACCTGGACCACGCTCAACGAGCCGTGGTGCTCGGCGTACCTGGGCTACGGCAGCGGGGTGCACGCCCCCGGCGTCCAGGACGCGGGAGCCGCCTTCTCCGCCGTGCACCACCTGCTGCTCGGGCACGGTCTGGCGGCCCGTGCGCTGCGCGCGGCCGGCGCGGAGACCATCTCGATCACGCTCAACCCGGCCGACGTCCAGCCGGCGGACCCGGAGAGCGCGGCCGACGCCGCCGCGGTACGCCTCGTCGACGGGTTGCAGAACCGTATCTTCCTGGACCCGCTGCTGCGCGCCGGCTACCCGGAGGACATGCTGGCCCACATCGCCCGGTTCGTCGAGCCGACCTTCATCCGCGACGGCGACGAGAAGCTCATCGCCGCCCCGATCGACCTGCTCGGGCTGAACTTCTACCAGCCGACCTACGTCGCCGGGCGGCCCGACGCGGTCGGGAACGCCGGCACGTTCCCGGGCACCGAGGGCGTGGTGGACTTCCTGTCGCCGACCGGCACGGTCACCGACATGGGCTGGTTGGTCGAGCCGGCCGGCCTGGCCCGGCTGCTGGAGCGGATCGCCACCGACTACCCCGGCGTACCATTGATGATCACGGAGAACGGCGGCGCGTTCGCCGACACCGCCCGCACCGGGGACGGCCGGGTGGCCGACGACGACCGGATCGCCTACCTCGACGGGCACCTGCGGGCGGCGCACGAAGCAATCAGCCGGGGAGTGGACCTGCGCGGCTATCTCGTATGGTCTCTGCTGGACAACTTCGAGTGGGCCGAGGGCTACCGGAAGCGGTTCGGGATCGTCCACGTCGACTACCTGACCCAGCGGCGGACCCCGAAGGCCAGCGCCCGGTGGTACCAGGAGGTGATCTCCCGGAACGGGCTGTGACGAGGCGGTGGTGACGGGGATGACGACGGCGCAGCGACCCACGCTGGAGGCGGTGGCCCGACGGGCCGGGGTGTCGCGGGCGACCGTGTCACGGGTGGTCAACGGCTCCACCACGGTCGCCGAGCCGATCCGCGCGGCGGTGCACCAGGCCGTGGCCGAGCTGGGGTACGTGCCGAACCTGGCCGCCCGCAGCCTGGTCACCCAGCGGACCGACTCGATCGCGTTGATCATGCCCGAGGCGGCCACCCGGGTCTTCTCCGACGACCAGGTCTTCCCCGGCATCATCCGGGGGGTCAGCCAGGAGCTGGAGGCCGCCGACAAGCAGCTCGTGCTGATGCTCGCCGGTTCGCCGGCCGGGCGGGAGCGGGTGGAGCGCTACACCAGCGGCCGGCACGTCGACGGGGTGCTCTTCGCCTCGCTGCACGGCGCCGACCCGCTCCCCGCCCGCCTCGCCCGGCTGGGGATCCCGGTGGTGTGCAGCGGACGCGGGCTCGGCGACTCCCCGGTCCCGTACGTCGACGTCGACCACGTCGGCGGGGTGACCCGCGCGGTGCGGTACCTGATCGAGAGCGGCCGGCGGCGGATCGCCACCATCGCCGGCCCACAGGACATGGTCGCCGGTATCGAGCGCCTCACCGGCTACCGGGACACCGTCGTCGCCGCCGGCCTGCCCGAGCTGGTGGCGTACGGCGACTTCACCCGGGAGTCCGGGGCGGCGGCGATGCGGCAGCTGCTCACCGAGCACCCCGACCTGGACGCCGTCTTCGCGGCCAGCGACCTGATGGCGCACGCCGCCCTGCGGACGCTCCGCGAGGCCGGGCGGCGGGTGCCGCAGGACGTGGCCGTGATCGGCTTCGACGACATCGAGACGGCCGCCTACACCGAGCCGCCGCTGACCACCGTCCGGCAGCCGATCCTGGAACTCGGCCGGGCCGGCACCCGCCAGGTGCTGCGCATAGCCGCCGGCGAGGCCGTCGAACCCGCGCTGATCCTCCCCACCGAACTGGTGCTGCGCGCCTCGGCGTGAGGCGAAATGCCGTGGCCGCCACCGGCGGGGTCGGCGTACCGTCCCGGGGATGGCAGAGCCTCCGCCCGTCCGGCACCTGATCCGCACCGCCCGGCCCGACGACGCGGCGGGCGTCGTCGCGCTGCGGGCGGTCGTGCATCCCTACCTGGTACGCGGAGTCGAGTCGACCCGTCAGATGATCACCGCGCCTCCGCCCGGTGAGGACTGGGCCGCCTTCGTGGCCGAGGTCGACGCCACGGTGGTCGGGTGGGTGTCGGCGTACCGGTACCTCCGCTCGTCGACGCCCACCTCCGGTGAGGTGGCGATGCTGCACGTCCACCCCGGGCACCGTGGGCGTGGGGTCGGCAACGCCCTGCTGGACCGGGCGCTGGGCCACCTCGCGCCCCTCGGGCTGGCCCGCGTGCGCACCTGGGTGACGACCGGATCGTTGCCGTTCGCGGAGAAGCGGGGCTTCGTCCCGAGCCGGAAGGCGCGCTACGCCGCGCTGGACCTGCGCGGGACGCCACCGGTGCCGCCCCTGCCCACGGGAACGCGTCTGCTGGCGTTGACGGAGCTTGCGCCGCGTCGTCTGTACGAGGCGTACGTCGCCGCCAGCGCCGACGAGCCGGACGACCTGCCGTCGGACGCCCTCGGCTACGAACAGTGGCGCTTCGAGGTCTGGGACAACGTCGGACTCGACCCTCGGGCCAGCTCGGTGTTGGAGGTCGACGGGAAACTGGCGGCGTTCAGCCTGGTGAAACGGGACGGCGACCGGATGTGGTCGGACATGACCGCGACGGTGCCGGCGTACCGGGGGCGGGGGCTGGCCCGGCTGGCGAAGCTGGCCGCGCTGCACCGGGCCCGCGCGACGGGGGTCAGGCACGCGTACACCTCCAACGACGAGGCGAACGCCCCGATGCTGGCGATCAACGCACGGCTCGGCTACCAGCCGGTGGCCACGCTCTGGTCCTGCCTGCGCGACCTGGCGGCGGAGGGCTGAAGCGTCCGGAACCCGCTGATCAGGGCTCTCCGCCGGCTACCCGCTCCGCCGTGCGGAAGGTGTCGGCGCCGAAGAGCACCAGTCGGGCCTCGGTGACGGTGGCCGGGGTCGCGGCGCGCAGCACCGAGAGTGCCTGGCCGACGGCGTCCTCGACCGGCCAGCCGTAGATGCCGGCGGAGATCAGCGGGAAGGCGACCACGGTGGCACCCAGGTCGTCGGCGACCCGGAGACTGTTGGCGTAGCAGTCGCGCAGCAGCGCGGAGCGGTCCTCGGCGGCCGACCAGACCGGGCCGACGGTGTGGATCACCCACCGGGCGGGCAGGTCACCGGCGGTGGTGGCGACCGCCTGCCCGGTCGGCAGGCCCCGGCCGTACCGGGAGGCACGCAGCGCCCGGCACTCCGCCAGGACGGCCGGGCCGCCCCGGCGGTGGATCGCGCCGTCGACGCCCCCGCCGCCGAGCAGGGACGAGTTCGCGGCGTTGACGATCGCGTCGACCCGTTGCTCGGTGATGTCCCCCTCGACCAGGGTGATCCTCACGGGTGTGCCTCCTGGAGGGGCTGGCCGAGGAGGCGTCGGGTCAGCAGCGCCGCGCCGGCCACGGCGGCGGGCATGATGAGCACCGCGCCGAGCGGGATCAGAAAACAGACGAAGACCGCCACCCCGAAGCCGAGCGAGGTCGGCAGGTCGGCCCGGAGCACCTGACGGCGGTCCGGCAGTCGCATGCCGCGCCGGTAGAAGGGGGCCCCGACCAGCTCCAGGACGAGGAACCAACCGCCGACGACCGCGCCGACCACCGGGACGACCGTCTGCCCGACCACCGGGACGAACCCGGCCGCGAAGAGCGGGACGCCGACCAGCACCGAGATCGCGACCAGCCGCAGCGAGTCGACGAGGCTGCGGCGCAGGGAACGCCAGAACGGCACCTCCACCTCGCCCGGGGTGCCGCCGTACCGCTGCTCGACCCGCTCGGAGATCTTCTCGTAGAACGGGTCACCGACGACCAGGGTGACCGCGGTGAAGGTGAGCACCCCGACCAGCCCGCCGATCCCCAGCAGCGCCAACCCGGCCATCACCCGCACCAGGTTGCGCACGGTGGCCGACCAGCCGTCGGCGAACGGGGTGACCAGTGCGGCCAGCTCGTCGACGAAGTACGCCAGCGCGCCGAAGGCGGCCAGGAAGAGCGCACCGGTAATCAACGCGGGCAGGATGCCGAGCAGCATCAGCCCGGGGTTGCGGGCGTACAGGCCGAGACCGCGCACGAGCAGCCCGGCCCCGGAGAAGAACCGGCGCACGGCGCTCGTGGCCGGGGCGGCGACCCTCATCGTGTCCACGCACCGGAGCCTATCGGCCGGCACCGGGGTCCACCGGGCGGCCGACGCGCCGGTGTCCACGGCCAGCCGACGCGCCGGTGTCCACGGTGGCCCGCCGGCCGTACCGGGCAGGATGGCCGGGTGCGCGCGTCCCGGTTGATCTCACTGCTCCTGCTGCTCCAGTCGAGGGAGGCGATGACCGCCGCCGAGCTGGCCCGGGAACTGGAGGTCTCCGAACGGACGGTGTACCGGGACGTGCTGGCGCTCTCCGCCGCCGGGGTGCCGATCTACGCGGACCGGGGCCGGACCGGCGGGTACCGGCTGCTCGGCGGGTACCGGACCCGGCTGACCGGGTTGACCCGGCAGGAGGCGGAGGCGCTCTTCCTCGCCGGGCTGCGCGGACCGGCCGGGGACATGGGCCTGGCCGACGCCGTCGCCACCGCCGAGCTGAAGGTGCTGGCGGCGCTCCCGCCGGCGCTGCGGGACGCGTCGGCCCGGACCGGGCAGCGCTTCCATCTCGACGTCCCGGGCTGGTTCCGGCACGCCGCACCGCCGGCATGGCTGGCCGAGCTGGCCGGCGCGGTGTGGCGGGACCGGGTGGTCCAGCTGCGGTACCGGCGCGGGGACCGGGAGGTCACCCGCACGGTGCAGCCGTACGGGCTGGTGCTCAAGAGCGGCACCTGGTACCTCGTCGGCCGGATCGGCACCGGGTACCGGACGTACCGGGTGGACCGGGTGGTCGACGTGGTGGTGGGCGGGGACACCTTCGACCGGGACGAGCGCTTCGACCTGGGCGGACACTGGCGGGAGCAGGCCGAGGTGTTCCTCCGTCAGATGCTCGCCGAGCGGGTGACCGTCCGGCTCACCCCGGCGGGGCTGCGCGCGCTGCGACACGTGGCACACGCCCCGTTCGCGTACGACGAGGCGGTCGCCGGGGCGGGCGAGCCGGACGGGCAGGGCCGGGTGGTGACCCGACTGCCCGTCGAGTCCGTCGAGGTGGCGTACGACATGCTGCTCGCGCTCGGGCCGGAGGTGGAGGTGCTCGACCCACCCGCCCTGCGGACCCGGATGGCCACCGCCGCCGGCCGGCTCGCCGCGTTCTACCGCGACGACCTCCGGCCGGACGACGGCGGATCCGCCCCGGTCACCGGTGACCCCGCCGGGCGGCCCGGCGACGGTCAGCGGTAGCCGGTCACGTCGGCCGGCCTGCCGGCGTCCTGCACCTCCACCATGTACCGCCAGGCGTCCGGCTGGCTGCCGTCGACGTCGGTGAAGCCGTACACCCGGGCCAGCTCGCCGCTGGAGACGGAGCTGCCGTTCCAGCGGGCCCGGTCCGGGTCGGCGGCCAGCGCCGCCACGGCCCGCCCGACGAGGGCCGGCGTCTCCGAGATGGCGAAGTGCGGCTCCCGGACCAGCGCGTCCCGCCAGTTCTCCTCGGTGACCCCGTAGTGCGCCAGCATCATCTCCGAGCGCAGCCAACCCGGGGTGAGCGCGACCGCGGTGGCACCGTGCGGCTCCAGTTCGTGGGCCTGCGCGAAGGCCAACCGGTTGACGGCCGTCTTGGCCAGGTCGTAGAAGAGCGAGAGGCGGTAGGTGCCGGAGTTGTACGCGGTGGTGCCGTCGCCGACCTCCACCACCAGCCCGCCCGGCCGGCGGATCAGCAGGGGCAACGCGTAGTGGCTGGTGACGATGTGGGTGTCGATCGCCAGCCGGAGCGTACGGAGGCCGGCGTCGAGCGGCTGCTCCCAGACCGGCCGGTTCCAGGTGATCAACGGGTCCGCACCCCAGACGTCGTTGACCAGCACGTCGAGCCGGCCCTGTTCGACGTCGATCCGGGCGACCAGGTCGCGCACCTGATCGGGTACGAGATGGTCGACGCGGACGGCGATGCCGGTGCCCCCGGCGGCGGTGACCAGGTCGGCGGTCTCCTCGATGGTTTCCGGCCGGTCCAGCTCCGACCGGCCCGCGCGGCTGCTCCGGCCGGTCGCGTAGACCGTCGCCCCGGCCGCGCCGAGCTGCACCGCGATCTGCCGGCCGGCGCCCCGTGTCGCCCCGGCGACCAGCGCGGTCTTCCCTGTCAACGGTTTCGTCATGCCCCGACCCTGTCAGCGGTACCTGACAGCCGGAGTCACCTTTTCCCGATGATCGTCAGTCGTTGAGGAACGTCGAGATCCGGTCCCGGAGGTCGGCCCGGTCGGTCCAGAGGACGCCGGGACGGTCGTACACGTGCAGGGTCGCCCCGGGCAACGCGCCGGCCAGCGCCTCCGCGACCTCGACCGGGTGCCGGTCGTCCCCGGTGCAGCCGATCACCAGCGTCGGGGCGGTGACCGCCCCGAGTGTCGCGACGTCCCGCAGCGGGGCCTGCTCCAGCAGCCCGGCCAGCTCGGCCGCGAGGCCGTCACGGAGCAGGTGGTCCAGCCGCTGCCGCAGGTACGCCCACCCGGCCGGGGTGTTGCGGACGGCCGGGGGCAGTTCGACCGCGACGACGTCCGCCACGGCCGAGGCCTCCCCGCTCTCGACGGCCGCCAGCAGCTCGGCCAGCCACGGACGGGCCCGCGTGTCCCGGGGCCGGTCCAGCACCGCCGGCAGGCAGAAGACCAGCCGCTCGAAGCGTTCCGGGCTCTCCACCAGCAGCCGGCAGAGCGCCCCCGCCCCGAGGCTGACCCCGAACGCCCGGGTCGCCCCGCTCAGGTCGGCGACGGCCCGCAGGTCACGGGCCAGGTCGAGGTAGCTCCACGGACCGGGCGGCGTGTCGGAACGGCCGTGGCCCCGGAACTGGAAGAAGACCCGGCGGCCGGCGACCGCGCTGCCGAAGGGCCGGGTGGTGGCGATGCCGTTGGCGAGGCCGTGGGCGAAGACCGTGGTCGGCTCGCCCGCCCCGGTCACCAGCCGCTCCAGCCGGACGCCGTGCGGAGTGGTGACCAGTTCCGTCTCCGGCTCCGGCAGGGCCGGTCGGCCGGTACGCGGGCCACCCGGGCCCGGCCCCCACGTCCGCGGCCCGCCGTCGGGCGGCGGTGGCCAGCGGAAATCCCTCACCAGAAGCCCTTGCCGTCGGAGAGGTCACGCAACCCGGTCCGGACGTCGAGCAGGTAGATGAGCCCGGCGGCGATGCCGACCAGTCCGAAGAGGGTGAGCGGGCCGAAGCCGAGCAGGGTGAGCGCCAGGCAGACGGCCAGGATGGCGATCCACCCGCCCTTGGGCAGGGTGCCGATCGCGGCGAACGCGTCGGCGCGCTGGGTGATCGCGTGCACCAGCGCGACGCCCTGCAGGATCAGCGCGAACACGAGCAGGATCAGCTCGATCACGTAGCGGACGTCGAGGAAGAAGATCGGCGCGGCGTTGGCCATGTGGGCAAGCTTATGCCCGCGACCCCGGAATCGTCCGACAGGACGGCCGGGGTCGCGGGTGGAGTGACTGTCCGGTTACCGCCGGGTGCCGTACGCAGCGGGGTGCCGGGGTGGGGCCGCCGGATCAGTCGACGGCCGGGCGGCTCCGCTTCGTCACCTTCGGCAGCTTCGCCGACGGGGTGTCGCTGGTGCTGCCCGCCCTGGTGGTCCGGGTCCGCTTGGCGGCGGCCGGCTTGGCCTCGACCACCTCGGCCACGTCGGCCGGCGTGACGGTCACCTCGGACGTCTCGACGGCGGTCACCTCGGTGACCGGGGCGGTGGCCGCTCCGAGCGCCGCGGCGGGGGCCGCCTCGGCAACGGTGGTGGTGCTGGCCTCGGTGGTCTCGATGTCGGCGTTCACGGTCTCGGCGGCCTCCAGCACACCGGCACCGACGACCCGCTCACCTCGGGCGACCAGTGCGCCGTACGCGGCCAGCGCCCGCTCCTGGGCGGCCTGGGCGCCAGCCAGGACGACAGCGGCGTTCCGGCCGGCGATCTCGCGCAGCTTGTCCAGGTCGAGATCGCCCGGGACCGCCTTCTCGCGGAGGCCGGTGGCGGTGAGGTTGGCGGTCTTCAGCGTCTCGGTGGCCTTCTGCCGCAGCTCGAAGCCGGTCACCACGGCCTTGCCACCGAGGTCGTTGACCACCCGGCCGCGGAGGTCGTCGACCACGGACGGGAGCTTGCGGAGCTGCTCGAGCGCCAGGTCGCCGGCACCGGCGGCGGCGTAGATCGGAGCAGGGATGCGACTGGTCTTCGGCTGGCTCATGACGGGTTCTCCTCCTCGACCGCCGGGGCGGTCGCCTTCTTCGTGGTCTTCCGGGGGGTGGTGTGTACGCGGGTCCGTCGGGCCGGGCGGTCGCCCGGGGCGGGGGCGGGCCCGGCCTCGGTGACGGCGACCGACTCCAGCACCGCCTCGGTCGGAGTGCCGCTGTCGGTGGTCGGGCCGGTGGCCGCCAGGTTGACCGTGGCCGCCGCGTCGGGGGCCACGCCGGCGCTGGTGGCGACGGGAGCGTTCTGCTCGGCGACGGTGGTCGGGGCAGGAGCGCTCTGCTCGGCTGCGGTGGTCGCGGCGGGAGCGTTCTGCTCGGCGGCGCTGGTCGCCTCGGCGAGCCGGACGTTCTCCCGGCGGAACGTCTCGTAGATCTGGGTGAGCGACTGCTTCTGCGCCATCGTCAGATCCGGGTCGACGGCGATCGCGGCGAGCACCCCCTGCCCCTCGCGGTCGTCGAGCAGCCCGGCCCGCAGGTACATCGCCGGGGTGGAGACCCGCAGCGCGCTGGCGAGTTGCTGGAGCACCTCGGCGCTGGGCTTACGCAGACCGCGCTCGATCTGGCTGAGGTACGGGTTGCTCACCCCGGCCTGCTCGGCGAGCTGCCGGAGCGAGATCTTCGCGTTGCGTCGCAGGTCACGGATGAATCCGCCGACGTCGCGGGGAAGGTCCTTCGGGGTGGCCATGCCCCGACGCTAACCCCTTGCGCTAGCTCCTGCAAGCAGAACGCTAACCAGAGTTAGCGACGTCTCAGATCGTCCCGCGGGGGCGGACGGGCCGCTCGCCCGCGACCGGCGCGGGCCGGTCCGGTAACGTCCCCCGGTGGCCATGATCGAAGTGAACGGCACCCGACTCGGGTACGACGACACCGGCAAGGGCTCCCCGGTCCTCCTGTTGCACGCGGGGATCGCGGATCGACGGATGTGGCGGGAGCAGGTGCCCGCCCTCGCCACCCGACATCGGGTGATCGCCCTCGACCTGCGCGGATACGGCGAGTCCGAGCTGCCCCCCACCCCCTTCGCCCACCACACGGACGTGGTCGGCGTCCTCGACGCGCTGGGGGTCGAACGGGCCGCCCTGGTCGGCTGCTCGTTCGGCGGGGCGGTGGCGATCGACACCGCGCTGACCCACCCGGACCGGGTGTCCGCGCTGGCGCTCCTCGGCACCGCGGTGACCGGGCACGAGTGGTCCGACGACACGAACGACCTGTGGGACTCCCTGGTCGGCGAGATCGAGCCGGACGACGACGCGGCCGGGGCCGCCGCCGAGGTGCGGTTCTGGGTGGTCGGCCCACACCGGCGGCCGGAGGACGTCGATCCCGCCCTGCTGCGCTTCGCGCACGAGATGGACGAGCGGGCGCTCGCCACCGAACGCGCGCTCAGCGCGGTCGACGTGGCCGTACCCGAGCCACCGGCCATCGGACGTCTGCACGAACTGCGCATGCCGGTGCTGGCCACGGCCGGTGCGGCCGACCTGCCGGACATCGGCCGCCTCGCCGACCTGATCGCCGCGACCGCGCCGGACGCGACGCGCCTGGCCGACGTACCGGACGCCGCCCACCTGCTCCCGCTGGAACGGCCCGCCCCCGTCAACGCCGCCCTGCTCGACTTCCTCGCGGAAGCCGGGAGGTAGGGCCGGCTACCAGGCCGGACGGACCACGCCGACCGGCACGCCGCCGCCGAGCAGCGGGAGTTGGGCGTACTCGTGCAGGATCGGGGCGTCCTGACCGAGCCGGCGCAGGGCGGAGACGAGCACGGGCATCCGGGCGCGGGCCGCCCCATCGTCGATCTTGACGGCGACCGCGCCCACGCCGGGCAGGCCGGCGGCGATGATCCCCTCCGCGCCGATCTTGGCGAGGGTGCCCGGCAGGCCGCGCATCAGTCGGCTGTCCTCCGCCCCGGTACCGCCCACGATCTCGGGGTGGGCGCGCATCGCGTCGGCGACGCCGCGCTCCGGCGTGCCCGGCTCCGCCTGCACCAGCCGCAGGTACGCCCGGGCCAGCCCGGTCAGGGACACCGCCAGCACCGGGGCACCGCAGCCGTCCACCCCGACCGCCGCGACCGGCTCTCCGGTGAACTCCTCGACGGTGGCCCGGATCCGCTGTTGCAGCGGGTGCTCCGGGAGCGGGTACCCCTCGGTGGGCCAGCCGGCCGCGAGACAGGTGAGCAGCATCCCGGTGTGCTTGCCGGAGCAGTTCATCCCGATCCGGTCGGGGCCACCGCCGGCCCGCAGCACCGCGTTCCGGGCGGCCTCGTCCAGGGGCAGGTCGGGCGGACAGGCCAACGCCGACCCGTCCAGCCCGGCGGAGGCGAGCAGCGCGGCCACCCGGGCGAGGTGGAAATCCTCCCCGGCGTGGCTGGCCGACACCAGGGCCAGGTCCGCCGAGGCGGTCAGCCGCAGCCCGGCCCGGAGCATGCCGACGGTCTGCATCGGTTTGCTCGCCGACCGGGGGAAAACCGGAGCGGTGACGTCACCGGCGGCGGCGAGGACCGCGCCGGACGCGTCCAGCACCACCACCGAGCCCCGGTGGAGGCCCTCCACGAACCCGGACCGGACCACCTCGGCGAGCAGCGCGCCACCTGCGTACGTCCTCACGGGGTGGAACGGTACCGGTGTCCCGATCTCCGTCCGTCCGCCCCCCACCTGCGACTACACGCCGAGGAGCTGCCGGGCCCCGGTCGGGGTGAGCGGCGGGCGCTGGGCGAGCTGGGCGGCGGCGACCGCACGGGCGACGAGTTGCATGTTGGACTCGACCGGCTGCCCCTTGGCGTAGGTCACCGTGTCCTCCATGCCGACCCGCAGGTGACCGCCGGTGGCCAGCGAGGCCAGCATCACCGGGATGGTGCTGCGCCCGATGCCGGTGGCCGAGAAGGTGGTGCCCTCCGGCAGGTCCCGCACCGCCTGGCGGCACGCCACCAGCGCCTCGGCGGTGCCCGGCATACCGCCCGGCACGCCCATCACGAAGTCGACGTGCACGTGGCCGCCGGCCGGCAGGCCGTACTTGCCGAGCAGGCGCTGGAGGGCGGTCAGGTGGCCGAGGTCGAAGATCTCGTACTCGGGGACGACGCCGCGCTCCTGCATGCGGGTGTGCAGGTCGACGATGAACTCCCAGCGGTTGAGGAAGACGTCGTCGCCGAAGTTGACCGTGCCCATGGTGCAGGAGGCCATGTCCGGTCGGGCGTCTAGCACGGCCAGCCGGGCGGCCTCCGGGTCGGTCACCGCGCCACCGGTGGAGAGCTGCACGATCAGGTCGGTGTTCTCCCGCAGCGCGGCGACGGTGTCCCGCAGCCGCCCCGGGTCGAGGGTGGGCTTCGCCTCGTCGTCGCGGATGTGGACGTGGATCACGGCCGCGCCGAGCGCCTCGCACTCCTTGGCGGTCAGCAGCAACTCGTCGAGGGTCACCGGCAGCGCCGGCACCTCCGCCTTGGCCGACTCGGCACCGGTCGGGGCAACCGTGATCAACGTCCCTGTCGTCATGCCGGCGATCCTAGACCGCTGGTCGGGCCGGGTCGATGGTGTGCCACTCGGGAACAGCTGGTACGGACGTCGGTCCGTTTGCGTGCGGTGGTCGCACGTCCTGCGTGAGGTGGTTGCAGGGGACCCCTGCTACACAAAATGCGGTAACAGGGGACCCCTGCTACCACCAGACGCAGACCGGGTCGACAACTGCGACTACGGCGTGGGGTCGATGGCGGCGGCCGCCTCGCCCACCAGGAGGGCGGCGTCGTCGGGCACGTTCCGCTTGACCACGGCGAGCGCGACCTGCCCCAGCTCGAAGTGCTGCACAGCGGTGCCGAGGAAGCCGACCGCCCGTCCGTCGGACTGGGTCACCGGCGTACCGGCGGGAGGCAACTGGTCGCTGGTCACCCCGTCCAGGTGCAGCAGGACGAGACGACGCGGCGGGCGCCCCAGGTTGTGCACCCGGGCCACCGTCTCCTGGCCCCGGTAGCAGCCCTTCGCCAGGTGCACGGCCGGGCCGATCAGGTCCACCTCGGCGGGGATCGTCCGGTGGTCGGTGTCCACGCCGACCCGGGCCCGCCGGGCGGCCACCCGCAACGCCTCGTACGCCCACAGGCCGGCCACCGGCACCCCGGCGGCCCGCAGCGTGGCGACCACCTCGTCCATGGTGTCCCGGCCGACGAGCAGGTCCACGCCGAGCGGCCCGCGCCGCGCCCAGCCACCGGCGGGCAGCGGACGGACGTCGTACCGGACGGTGGGTCGGGGTGGCACGGAGCCGGTGGGGAACTTCGGGCCCGGCACCGCGAGGGCGTCCGGTTCGGCGAGCCCGGTCACGCCGAGCGCGCCGAGCGCCTCGGCGGCGTCCGGGCCGACCAGGGAGAGCAGGGCCCGCTCGACGGTCGCGTCGCGCGGCTCGACCTTGCTGAAGAACCGCATCCGCTCCAGGTACGTGAGCAGGCCGGCGGTGGCCCCCGGCTCGGTGTCCAGCCAGGTGGTCCCGCCGTCCTCGGCGACCATCGCGTGCTGCTCGACGTGGCCGTGCGGGGAGAGCACGAGCAGTTCGGTGCCCTCGCCCGCGGTCAGGTCGGCCAGGTGCTGGGTGGTGAGGGTGTGCAGCCAGCCGGCACGTTCCTCGCCGGGCACCGCCACCACGCCCCGGTGTGAACGGTCGACCAGGCCGACCCCGGTGGCGAGGGTGCGCTGCTCCCGCAGCGGGTCGCCGTAGTGGGCGGCGACACCGTGGACCCCGGCCGCCCGGTGGGCGGGATCGGGCTGGTCCCGGGTCTCGGTGTCGATGGCCTCGACCGGTACGGCCCCCGCGATCTCGATCATGTCTGCTCCCCGTTTCCGTGCTCGGCGTTCCCGCATTCCCCGCAGACGCCGAAGAGCGCCACGTGCCCGATGTCGGCCTGGAAGCCGCGCTCGGCGGCCAGCCGGTCGGCGACCGGGCGCAGCAGCTCCGGCTCCACCTCGTCGATCCTGCCGCACTCCCGGCAGACCAGGTGGGCGTGCTGGTGCTCGCCGGCGGCGTGGAAGGTCGGCGAGCCGTGGGAGAGATGGGTGTGCTTGACCAGCCCCAGCTTCTCCAACAGCTCCAGCGTGCGGTAGATCGTGGTGATGTTGACCCCGGCGGCCACCTCGCGGACGGCGTGGTGCACCTGCTCGGGTGTGGCGTGCCCCAGGTCCAGCACCGCCTGGAGGACCAACTGCCGCTGCGGGGTCAACCGCAGCCCGCGGGAGCGCAGCAGCTCGGCGAGGGAGGCTTCGGGCACCGTCCGATCATAGTTCGGCCTCCGCGTGGGTCCGGCCCACGGCGACGGTACGCCGCTACGCTCGGAATTCGTGACCGAACTCAGCGGGACGACACAGCTGACGCACCAGGCGGGACCGCCCCGGGTGGCGGTGCTGGGCCGGGGACTCGTGCCGGCTGGCGAGCCGGCGCTGCGGGGCGACGACCTCGGGGTGCTGCACGGTGACGGGCTGTTCGAGACCATGCACCTGTGGGACGGGCGGCCGTGGCTGGTCGGCGAACACCTGGCCCGGCTGACCCGGGCGGCGAGCCTGCTCGGCCTCCGGCTACCGCCGGCCACCGCGCTGCTCGACCTGCTGGCGGCGGTGGCCGTGGACTGGCCGACCGGGGTCGAGGGGGCGCTCCGGCTGGTCTGCACCCGGGGGCCGGAGGGCGGCGGCCCACCGACGGTCTACGCCACGCTGGGCGAGGTGCCGCAGCCGGCCCGGCGCGCCCGTCACCTCGGGATCGCGGTGGCGACGCTGCCGCTGGGCGTGACCGCCGACGGCCGCGCCGGCCTGGACTGGTTGCCGGCCGGGTTCAAGTCCACCTCGTACGCGCTGAGCAGCGCCGCCCGCCGGTGGGCGGTCGCGCACGGGGTGGACGACGTGCTCTGGGTCTCCACCGACGGGTACGCCCTGGAGGGGCCGACCGCCAACCTGGTCTGGCTGGAGGGCGACACCCTCTGCACGGTGCCTCCCACCCGGACCGGGATCCTGCCCGGCGTCACCGCCGCCTGGCTGCTGGCGCACGCGCACGAGCTGGGGTTCACGTCGGCGGAGCGGATGATCAGCCCCGGTGACCTGCGGGAGGCCGACGCCGCCTGGCTCACCTCGTCGGTACGGGGAGTCGCCGAGATCCGCACCCTGGACGGCATTCCTGGGCACCGCGCCTTCCCGTCCCCGCACACCCGACGGCTCCAGCAGCTCCTCCCCCATCCCTGACCCCCGCGCCGCCGACGGTTCGTCGACCGTCCGGCCCCGGCGAGGAGTCAGCCCGCGACGCGGGTCAGGCGGGCGGACAGGTGGGGCGAGAGGGAGTGGCCGACGGCCGCCATCTCCTGGGCGTACAACAGGGCACCCTCGACGATGCCGAACAGGCGGTGGCCGGCGGTCACCTCCTTGGCGGTGGCGGTGCGCACCACGGCGTCGGTGACGAACTCCAGCTGGGTGCCCCGGCGCTTGCCGATGTGCAGCTCCATGACCCCGGTCGGCACGGTCATCAGAGCCTCCAGCTCGTCGGTCACCCGGTCACCGTCGAGCACCGGACGCCACCAGCCCACCTCCCGACCGGCCGGACGCACCGGCTGGCTCTGCTCGTCGAGGATCCAGGCGCGGGACTCGTAGAACAGGAACGGCCGCCCGTCGTGGCTGATCCGGATCTCCTGGGCGAAGTCGAAGTCCTCGATGCTGGGGAAACCGCCCCGTCCCCGTCCCCGCCACACCCCGACGTACGGCAGCAGGCCGTCCAGCGTGGGGTGCAGCTTCGGCCCGACCCGCAGGTCGTGGCTCTCCTCGTACGGGTACGGGTCGACCGGCGGCGCGTTCAGCCACGGCGGCGGGGCCAGGGGGTTGTCGCTGTCGCTCACCAATGACCTCTCGAAATACGTACGGCAACGTAGACCAGGCCACCGGCGAGCGCGCCGAGGCCCGCGACCAGCAGGCTGACGAACCCGATCTCGGTGACCATGGCGGTCATCCTATGCTGGCCCCCATGGCACGTTCTCTCGTCGTCAAGGTGACCGCGGGCGCGGACGCCCCGGAGCGGTGTGCGCAGGCGTTCACGGTCGCCGCCACCGCGGTGGCGGCCGGGGTGGAGGTCTCGCTCTGGTTGACCGGCGAGTCGACCTGGTTCGCCCTTCCCGGCCGGGCGCAGGAGTTCGAGCTGCCCCACTCCGCCCCGCTGGCCGAGCTGCTGCACGTGATCCTCGCCTCGGGGCAGGTCACCGCCTGCACCCAGTGCGCCGCCCGTCGGGACATCGGCCCCGGCGACGTGCTGCCGGGGGTACGGATCGCCGGGGCGGCGGTCTTCGTCGAGGAGGCGATGGCCGAGGGCGCCCAGGCGCTGGTCTACTAGCCCGCCCGCCGGCCACCCCCGCCCGCCCGAACGGGTGGGCGCGCACGCGCCGGGCAGCACCGACGGATGAGCGGGCCGCCGATCCTGCCCTGACCTGCCCGGACCGCACCTACCATCCGGGTGTGGGTGAGGCGACCAGACAGTTCTTCGCGTCCCTGCCGGCGCGCGCCCCGGCCGTCATCCGCGGACCGATCAGCGGGACGCTCCAGATCAACCTGACCGCCGGGGGCTGCACCGAGCACTGGTACGTGGTGATCCGCGACCAGGAACTCCGGGTCAGCCGGGAACGGCGGCCGGCGGACGCGGTCATGGACAGCAGTGCCGATCTGTTCGACCGGCTGGTCACCGGCACCGCGCAGGGCTTCGCCGCGATGCTGCGCAACGAGACCACGCTGAGCGGGAACGTACTGCTGTTCCTGGTCTTCCGAACCTTCTTCCCCTCGCCGCCGGGCACCCGCGACCCCCGTGCGGTCGCCCAGGAGGCCCACACGCCCCCGCCGATCCGGCCGCAGAGCGGACGGCCGGGATGAAACGCCTGGTCAGCATCCTCGACGGCAACACGTTCCTGGTGTGCGACGAGCGGGGCGACATCGAGCCCTCGACCGACTTCCCGACCGGCCTGTTCTCCTTCGACACCCGGTTCCTCTCCACCTGGCTGTTGACCCTCGACGGCCAGCGGCTGAACACGCTCTACGTGGACGAGGAGAACTCGTACCAGACGCGCTACTTCCTCATCCCCGACCGACCCGCCCACTTCATGGACCCCAAGGTGTCGGTGATCCGGAGCAGGGCCATCGGGGGCGGCCTGGACGAGGAACTGGCCGTGCTCAACCACACCGGCCAGGAGGTGGAGTTCACCGTCCGGATCGAGATGGCGGCGGACTTCGCGGACCTGTTCGAGATCAAGGAGGACCGGCGGCAGAAGGGTCGCTCGGCGGCCAGCGCCGAGGACCACCAACTGCGGCTGACGTATCGGAGGGAACGGTTCCACCGCGAGACGGTGGTCGCGACCAGCGCGCCCGCCCAGATCGACGGGCAGGGTATGACCTTCACCGTCCGGGTGGCGGCGCACTCCGAGTGGAGCACGCGACTGCACGTGGTGACCACCGTCTTCGGCGCGCGGAGCGAGGACATCCGGGCGAGCCTGCCACTCGGCGGCAGCCGCAGCTCCCGGCAGATCGAGGAGGAACGCCGCCAACTCATCGACCGGGCTCCGAGGCTGGGCTGCGACTTCACCCCGCTGGAGCGGGCGTACCAGCGCAGCATCGAGGACCTCACCGCACTGCGTTACGAGTCGATCACGCTCGACATGCGCCTACTGGCCGCCGGCCTGCCCTGGTTCATGACCCTCTTCGGGCGGGACAGCATGCTGACCGGTCTCCAGGTGCTGCCGTTCATGCCGGACCTGGTGCCGGCGTCCATGATCGTCCTCTCCGGCCTCCAGGGGACCCGACTCGACGACTTCCGCGACGAGGAGCCGGGGAAGATCCTGCACGAGTTGCGGTACGGCGAGACCGCCGGCTTCGAGGAACAGCCGCACTCCCCCTACTACGGCGCCGCCGACTCGACGCCGCTGTTCGTCATCCTCGTCGACGAGTACGAACGCTGGACCGGCGACACCACGCTCGTCCGCGCTCTGGAGTTCCCGATCCGCCTCGCGCTGGACTGGATCGACACCTACGGCGACCTGCTCGGCACCGGCTACCTCTGGTACGAGACCCGCAACCCCAGCACCGGTCTGGAGAACCAGTGCTGGAAGGACTCCTGGGACTCCATCTCGTACGCCGACGGACGGCTGCCCGGATTCCCCCGCGCCACCTGTGAACTCCAGGGCTACGCCTACGACGCGAAGATGCGCGCTGCCCGGCTGGCCCGGACGGTCTACGACGACCCGGCCTGGGCCGACCGGCTGGAACGGGAGGCAGCCGAGTTGAAAGCCCGGTTCAACCGGGACTTCTGGATCGCCGACGGGGAGTACTACGCGCTCGCCCTGGACGCGGAGGGCAAGCACGTCGACGCGCTCGCCTCGAACATGGGGCACCTGCTCTGGAGCGGCATCGTCGACGAGTCGCGGGCGGCGGCGGTGGCCGCACACCTGCTCGGCCCCCGGCTCTTCTCCGGTTGGGGGGTGCGCACCCTCGCCACCGATCAGGGGCGGTACAACCCGATCGGGTACCACGCCGGAACGGTCTGGCCGTTCGACAACTCGATCATCGCCTGGGGGCTGTGGCGGTACGGCTTCCGGCAGGAGGCCGGGCGGATCTGCAAGGCGATGGCGGAGGCGTCCCGCTACTTCAACGGCCGGCTACCCGAAGCGTTCGCCGGCTACGACCGCGACCTGACCGACTACCCGGTCGAGTACCCGACGGCGTGCAGCCCGCAGGCCTGGTCGGCGGGGGCACCGCTGCTGATGCTCCGGGTGCTGCTCGGACTGGAGCCGACGGGCGAGCACCTGATCATCGATCCGGCCGTGCCGGCCGGGATGGGCCGGATCGAGCTACTCGACATCCCCGGCCGCTGGGGGCACGTCGACGCGCTGGGCCGCAGCCGCACCGACTGACGCGCACGGTCCGGCCGGGGGTATCCCGGCTCAGCGGCAGGGGGTCGAGGCGGTGACCGCGAGCGGGTCGGCGGCCAGGTGGACCTGCACGGTGACCGGACCGACGCGGTAGGCGTACAGATCAGGGGTGTCGACCAGGGGAGCACCGGCGGCCAGCGGGGCGAGCACGGCCGCCGCCGAGGTCGGGGCCCCCGGGCCGGCGGTGGCCCGCGCGGTGCGGGCGCTGCCGCCGCCGGGGCAGGGTGCCGCGACCAGGTCCGGCCCTCCGGCGGACGGGCGGCCCAGCACCCGCAGGGCTACGGCGACCGCGTCGGCCTCGGCGTCCGCGCCGGTCACCGGCGTCGGCTCGTACCCGGAACCGAGCGGGCGGCACCCGCTGTCGGCGGTGAGCCGCACAGTGCCCTCCTCGGTCTCCTGGCCCTGCACGGCGACGAACTCCCCCGCGTCGGCGCGCAACCGGGAGCCCTCCCGGGTGAGCAGCACGGCGGCGCGGTAGCGGTCCGGCAGGGCCCCGGCGAGCCGGTCCAGCAGGGCGCGCGGCTCCTCGCCGGGGACCCGGACGTCGACCAGGCGTTCCAGGGTGCCGCCGTCGGCGAACGGCGTGACCCGGCAACCCCGCTCGACCACCGGCTTCGCCAGCTCGACGAGCGCGTCCGGACCGGCGGCGGCGACCAGGTCACCGATCGCCCGGTCCACCACCGGACCGGCCTCGGCCAGGGTGCGCTGCTCGCGGACCGTCGGCCCGTCATCGCGTACGGAGAGCCAGGTCAGCGCCGCCAGCAGCAGCGCCCAGAGCAGGGTGGCGACGATCAGCCAGCGGGGCCACCCCCGCGCGGGCGGGCTGGGCGGACCACTGGGTGGGGCGTACCCCGTCTGGACAGGACCGGTCACGCGGCCATGGTGTCACGTCGCCCCGACCAGGCCACGCGGGCGTGACCCGGAGGGTTGTCCGTGGGTTGGACAGATGTGGGGCGCGGCCGGCACCACCGCGCCCCACCACCCGCTCTCGGCCGGCAGCTCACCCCGCCCGGCGACGGGACCTGCCCTCGGTCCCGGACCGCGAGTTCCCGGGCCCTGACCTCGGTCCGGGACGGCGAGTTTCCGGGCCCTGACCTCGGTCCGGGCGGTGAGTTCCGGGCCCGGCGACATGCCCCTGCGGACGCTGTAGAGCTGCCCGCACAGACGGGGCACCCACCCGTCCGGCACCTCACCGGCGCGATCCGGTACTCCTCGGCCCCATCCGGCACCCACCAGGACCCCGCCCAGCACCCCCGGGGAACCGCGATGCACGGAGAACCGTCGACTGCGCGGGCATCAGCCGACTGCACGGCGGGCGCACAGACGGGGCAGCTCGAAAGGACCCCGATCGGACACCACCGCCCTGCGATGCCCAGCTCGCACTTCGTCGGTCGGCAAGGAGCCGACCGGAGCAGCGGACCTCGGCCGACCTCGGCCGACCTCGACCGGACAACGCGAGTCGGGCCAGCGCAGCGGCGCGGGTCACGGGTGCCCCGTCAACGGGTCGTGTCCCAGTAGACCTCCACGTCGTAGAGCAGTCGCACGGGTTCGCCGTTCGTGACGCCGACGAAGACAGGTTCACCGGCCGGGGTGCGGCCCCGTCGCCAGACCTCCTCCCGCGCGGCGTCGCGGGACTCCCGATGGATCTTGCCGGCCAGGTGCAGTTCCATGACCCGGCGGGCGGTGGTGCGGTCGCTCTCCAACTGGATCCGCATCAGAGGCATGACTCTCCCCCTCCACATCGGAGCACCGTACGCCGTTAAGGTAACTTACCAACGTTAAGTTTGTCGGGGCCCGGTCCGACAGCTCCGCCCCGGCTCCGGCCATACGATTTCCACCCGCACACCTGTCTGGAGTCCTGGCGTGACCGACACCGAGTTCGACCAGCCGCACGGCGACCCTTCGGGGGAACGCCGCCGCGCGGACCCCGGCTCGGTGTGGCTGCGCGAGGAACCCGCCCGGTCCCGCCCGACCCCGCTGAGCCGCGAGCGCATCGTCGACGCGGCGGTGACCCTGCTCGACCGGCACGGCATCGACGGCCTGACCATGCGTCGGCTCGCCAATCTGCTCGACGTCACCTCGACCGCGCTCTACTGGCACGTGAAGACCAAGGAGGACGTGCTCGACCTGGCCTTCGACCACGTGTTCGGCGACGTGCCGCTCCCGGAGGCCACCGGCGACTGGCGCGGCGACGCCCGCAGCCTGATCCGTGACTGGCGCGCGACGATGCTCCGTCACCCGTGGGCTCCGGGCCTGATCGGCCGACCGATGCTCGGTCCGAACGTCCTCACCCGCACCGAGTACCTGCAATCGGCGCTGGCCCGTGGCGGCCTCGCCGACCCCGAACTGACCGTGGCCACCCGCACGCTGGCCAACTACGTGATCGGCGCGGCGCTCACCGAGGCCACCTGGCGTCGGAGCGCGGACCCCCAGGCCCAGACGCAAGCCCGGCGGCGCATCACCGCGAACCCTGCCGACTACCCGACGCTCAACTCCTCCGGCCACCTCGACACCGACCGGTGGAGCGACGACGACCTCTTCGAACGCGGCCTCGACCTCATCCTGGCGAGCACACCGCGACAGAACGGCGCGTGACCGCCACCAGGGTCAGGGCTTACGCATCCACGTCGCCGGATCGGTGACGAAGATCCCCTTGCCCTGATGGCGATGGATCACCCCCAGCGCCTCAAGGCGCACGTTCACCAGGGTCATCGTGGACGCGCTGACACCGTAGACACGGCACTGCTCGCTGATTGAGGGCAGCTTGTCGCCGGGCTTGTACCTTCCCGACCTGACGTCGGCGACTATTTCGTCAGAGATCCGGATGTAGTCCGGGGTCGCAGGCATGGCACTCCTCGCATGGCACTGCGATTTGATCACGCAACGACACTCCGCCGCAACTGCTCGTTGACTACTACAAGTTCTTCAACTATGTTGACGTTGAGTGCTCCTCGCATGGCAACGGGTAGCGCTCACTCCCCCCGTCGGGGCGGGCCGCGCACGGCAGGACGGTCCGCCCCGACCCCCCACACACCGCCTCCGTACAAGGGGTCCTTCGGGAAAGGGTGGTCCGCCCATGCGCAATCCGTTCCGACGCTTCCGCCGCGACGCCCCGGCCGACCCGGCACCGGTTCGCCACCGCGTTCCGGACCAGCGATCCACCATCGGCCGGTCCTCCGTCCCGGGCCAGGCCCGACCGGTCGGGATGGGAAACGCGGGCCGGCACCACCGCTCGGCGGCGTACCGGCCGCTCTGTGCGGGACGGGTGCGGGACCGTCAGTTTCCGCTGGTCCGGCGAGGTCTCGACCCGGGCGAGGTGACCGCCTTCCTGCACCGGGTGGCCGACGACCTCGCCGCGCTGCACGCGGAACTGGACCAGATCCGCAACGAGAACGCCCGCATCAAGCAGTCGCTGCGGGACTGGCAGTCACGCTTCGCGCCCCGGGTGCACCGGTGAGCGATGACGACCGGCGGTTCGTCGTACACGGCGGCCACCCGGACCCGCCCGGGGCCGCACATGCCGGAAGGGGCCTCCGGGCACAGTGGAGACCCCTTCCGGCAGCTGAAAGGACGCGGGTCAGGCGACCGTCACGGCGACCTCGTTGATGCCCCGGGCGGCGGCGACGGGGGTGTCGCCGTTGCCGTGCCGGGAGAGGGCACGCAGCGTCCACGTGCCCGGCGCGGCGAAGAACCGGAACTGGCCGGCGGTCGAGGTGACCACCTCGGCGGTGAACTCACCGGTCGAGTCGAGCAGCCGGACGTACGCGCCCGGCACGAGCTCGCCCGCCTCGGACCGTACGACGCCGGTGATGACGGTTTCCTTCTCCAGGTCCAGGCTCGCGGGCAGCGGAGCCGCCTGGTCCGGTGCGGCGCAACCGGCAGCGGTGGGTGCGGTCATGGCTCAGGCCTCCCCGGGCTCGTCGCCGAGCGCGACCGGCACGCCGACCAGCGAGCCGTACTCGGTCCAGGATCCGTCGTAGTTCTTCACGTTGCGGTGGCCGAGCAGTTCCTGGAGCACGAACCAGGTGTGCGAGGACCGCTCGCCGATCCTGCAGTAGGCGATGGTCTCCTTGCCGTCGTCCAGCCCGGCGGCGGCGTAGATCCTGCGCAGCTCGTCGTCGGACTTGAAGGTGCCGTCCTCGTTGGCCGCCTTCGACCACGGGACGCTGATCGCGGTGGGCACGTGCCCGGCCCGCTGCGCCTGCTCCTGCGGCAGGTGGGCGGGGGCGAGCAGCCGGCCGGCGTACTCGTCGGGGCTGCGCACGTCGACCAGGTTCTTGGTGCCGATCGCGGGCTCGATCTCGTCGCGGAAGGCGCGGATGGAGTTGTCCGGCTCCTGGGCGACGTACCGGGTCTTCGGCCGCTCCACCTTGTCGGTGACCAGCGGACGGGCGTCCAGCTCCCACTTCTTGCGGCCACCGTCGAGCAGCTTGACGTCGCCGTGGCCGTAGAGCTTGAAGTACCAGTACGCGTACGCGGCGAACCAGTTGTTGTTGCCGCCGTACAGGATGACGGTGTCGTCGTTGGCGATGCCCCGCTCGGAGAGCAGCGCCTCGAACTGGCTCTTGTTGACGAAGTCCCGGCGGACCGGGTCCTGGAGGTCGGTCCTCCAGTCGAGCTTGATCGCCCCGGCGATGTGGCCGGTGTCGTACGCCGAGGTGTCCTCGTCTACCTCGACGAAGACGACGCCCGGGGCGTCGATGTTCTTCTCGGCCCATTCGGCCGAGACGAGTGCGGTGTCGCGACTCATCGGATCACTCCCTGGTGAGGGTTGCGGGTGAGTCGACGCGCGGGGGAAGGTCGGTGTCTGTCGCACCGCGCGCGGGACCCAGGATGGACGGATCTCGGGTTGGATGCGACGGCGCCACTGCCGGGCGAACGAGGAGAACCGGGGGCGAGGAGGGAAACCCGCCGGTGGCCGCTACACAGCCGTTTGCAGCTCCGCCGTCAGATGACGGAGCGACACAGGCAGGTGGCCACGCGGCACAGGTCGACCGCGCGCCGTTTGGTGAGGAGCGTCCCCATGACCAGGGAGCCTACCAGCGTTCCCATGCCCCGCCACCGGCCCGACCAGCATCCGGGACGCCTGAGCAGGCGTTCCGGGCGTGGTTCGCACCACACCCGGCGACCCTTCCGGCCCCGCCGGCCGCAGCGCGGCGCGGGAAACGGCCGCCGCGCCGGACACATCGGCCACGGCGCGGCGTGCGACTCAGCCGACCGAACTGATCGGTACGTCCCGGGCGTCGGCGGTGACCGCGAGCCCCTCCGGCAGCGGTCGGACCTCCCGCACGGTGAGCTGGAACGGCAGGTCGGGCAGGGGAACGTCGATCGAGATGCTGCGCGCGTAGTTGTTGAGCAGGACCCGGGCCATCGGCACGTTCGGCAGGCCCTCGGCGTCCAGGTCGCTGAAGCGCAGCGCCACCTTGCCCTGTTCGCTGACGCTGACCTCGGCGTTGCCGGTCACCGTCAGCTTCTGCCCGAGGATGTCCACCGGCGCGGTGACCGCCAGCTTGCCGTCCTTCTCGGCGAGCTTGAGACCGGGCCGGTCGAGGAACGCCGCCAGGCTGTCGTAGCTGACGGTTCCGGTGCCGTCGACCCGCTCGGCCACCACGTCACCCTGACCGGAGCGGATGGTGTCCAGTGACGCGGTGACGCCCCGGGCGTCCACGTCGAGTTCCGGCAGGTTGACCGAGTTGCCCTCGACCGTGCCCTGGACGTCGCGCAGCCGGATGGTGATCCGCTCGTACCGGCCGTCGAGCACCTGGGTGAGGAAGGGGAAGCCACCGACCTCGACCTTCGGCGGTTGCGCGCTGGCGTCCTGCTGGGTCAGTTCCTGACGGACCTGGTCGGCGATGGCGTCCTCGGCGACCCCGGCGGCGATCCGGTCGGCCACCACGACCAGTCCGACCAGTATCAGGAGCAGGACGAGCAGGCCGATGAGGACCTTGCGGCCCCGCCGACGGGGCCGTTCGTCGTACGCCGGGTGGGCCTCGGTCACGCCGCCTCCACTCTCACGTCCGGTGTCGCCTGGGGGCACACCGGTGGTACCCGATGGGCCCACGCCTCAACCGTGCGGCAGAGGACGCGGGTCAGAGGAACAGTACGCACACCAGATAGGCGGCCGGTGCGGCGAGGGCGATGCCGCCGAGCGGCCCCTGCATGTGCCGTGCGATCCAGAAGGTGGGCGGCTCGCCGGCCATCAGCCGGCCCGCCTCGGCGTACCCGACGGCGAGGTCGGCCAACACGGCGGTGGCCGCGGTGACCAGGCCGACCAGCGCGCCGCTGGTCGGGGTGAAGCCGACCAGGAAGCTGCCGAGCACGCTGCCGGCCAGGGTGCCGAGCATCGCGCCGAGCACCACGCCGGCCGCGCCCCGGGGCACCTGGGGCGCGAGCCGTGGCCAGGGCAGCACCGCGTCGGTGATCCGCGCCACGGTGAGCGCCAGCGCGGTGGCGGTGAGGCTGACCGTGATGGTCTGGGTGCCGGCCGGGATCCGGCTCAGTGGCAGCAGGGTGGCGAACCCGGCCACGCCGGCCACGATGAGCAGGGTGGTGCCGAACGAGTCGGTGAGCCGCTGCCGGTCGACCCGACGGACGAGCTGGCCGAGCAGGGCGACCACCAGACCGCCTGCCGCGACGTACAGCAGCGGGATCAGCCGGGCCTCGGCCGTCTGTAGCGCGACGGTGTCGGCGACCCCGGCGGTGGCCGCGCCGACCAGGGCGACGATCAGCAGGGCCGGCGGGCGGGTCGCCATCGTCCAGGCCAGGACGAAGAGGAGCTGCACGCCGAAGGTCACGATGGCGAAGGGCAGCCGGTGGCCGGGGCCGGAGGTCTGCGCGGCGAGGACCAGGCCGAGCCCGAGCAGCGCGGCGAAGCCGGCGATGGTCAGCGAGAGCCGCTTGTTGATCTCGACCGGCTCGATCTCCTCCTCGTCGATCTCGTCGTCGGCCTCGTCGTCCGGACGACGTGCCGACGGATCGCCGGGCCGGAAGCGGCGGGGGCCGCGCCGCTTGCGCGGGCCGACCAGGTCGTCGAGGTCCGGCCCGGTACGCGGCGGCGGGAAACCGGCCGGTGGGCCGTCGTCGGACCAGGGGTCGGGACCGGCGGCGGGAGACGCGGAGGCAAACACGACACGATCGTGCCAGACCCGACCACGTGCGGGGCGGACGCCGTTTCACGGACGTTAAAACCTGGGCCGCAAGTGTGGGCATCCCCGGCAAAGGGGAAACGGCTCCGGGGCTGACCACGGGCGATCGGTTAGGCTCGAGCCCTGACCCGCCCGCCAGCGACGCCGGGACCACGAGTTCTCAGCGCCGCACCCCGCCCTGGGTGCCGTCGCTGGTCGCCTGCGGCTGACCGCCGCCGGGACGGAGGTGATCGTGTGGAGATCCTGCTGCTGGTGACCGCACGCGCAGGTGAACCATCCGCCGTACTGCCGGCACTCGACCTACTGCCCCACTCGGTCCGCACCGCGCCGCGTGACGTGCGGACCCTGGTCGCCGGGCCGAGCCCGGACGCGGTCCTGGTGGACGCCCGTTCCGAGCTGAGCGAGGCCCGGGCGACCTGCCGGATGCTGCACGCCACCGGACTGGGGGTGCCGCTGGTCGCGGTGGTCACCGAGGCCGGTCTGATCGCGCTCAACGCCGACTGGGGGGTCGACGACGTCATCCTCGCCAGCGCCGGCCCGGCCGAGGTGGAGGCCCGGCTGCGGCTGGTGGTCGGTCGGTTGAGCAACGCCACCGCCGGAACCGGGGGTTCGATCCGGGCGGGCGAGCTGACCATCGACCCGGACACCTACGCGGCCAAGCTCAAGGGACGCCCGCTCGACCTGACCTACAAGGAGTTCGAGCTGTTGAAGTTCCTCGCCCAGCACCCGGGTCGCGTGTTCACCCGCGACCAGCTCCTGCGCGAGGTCTGGGGATACGACTACTTCGGCGGCACCCGCACGGTCGACGTGCACGTCCGGCGACTGCGCGCCAAGCTCGGCTCGGAGTACGAGTCGATGATCGGCACCGTCCGGCAGGTGGGCTACAAGTTCGTCGTCCCGCCGTCGCGTTCGCTGCCGGACACCGAGCACGCGCCCTTGCCCGTATGACCGATTTTCCCCCTTTTAGGGATTGGTAGGCAAATAGCCCTCTTGTTCGGTTAGCCGGTCCTAATGTGACTGGCGGACCAGCCGGAGAAGGGGGCGACGGGTGCGCACGACGACCGAACGAGCGACAGGTGGCGTCGTCGACACCTGCTCCGGTGGGCGCAACCGGCCCCGTCCGACGGGTCGTCCCGACGCACCGACCGGCCAGGGTGCCTGATGCCCGCCGTGTCGCCGCCCCGCACCCTGGGGATCGTGGTGCTGGTGGTCGCCGCGCTGCTCGGCTCGGCGTACGCCCTCGGACGCAGCCTGATCGGGCCGGTGGCCGCCCCGGGCGTCACCGCACCGAGCGACCAGCCGCACGTCGCCGACCAGCCACCCGCGACCAGCGTGCCCCCGCAACGCACCCCCGGCCCGACGGTTCCGGCGGACGAGCCACCACCCGACGGCACCGACGAGGGCGGTCCCTACGGCACCCGGGCGACCACCGGCACCGGGCAGGTGGCGCTCACCTTCGACGACGGACCGGACCCGGACTACACCCCGCAGGCGCTCGCGGCCCTGCGCGCGTACGGGGTGACGGCGACCTTCTGCCTGGTCGGCGAGAACGCGCGGGCCCACCCCGATCTGGTACGCGCGATCGCCGCCGAGGGGCACACCCTCTGCAACCACTCGTGGAACCACGACGTGCTGCTCGGCAGCCGCTCGTACCAGTCGATCCAGGCCGACCTGCTGCGCACCAACGAGGCGATCCGGGCGGCCGTGCCGGGGGCGCGGATCGCGTACTTCCGGCAGCCCGGCGGCGCGTGGACGTACCCGGTGGTGTCGGTGGCCCGGAACCTCGGCATGGTGTCGCTGCACTGGACGGTCGACCCGACGGACTGGCGGAAGCCGGGCGCGGCCAGCATCGCCGACACGGTCACCGCCGGCACGGTGCCCGGCTCGATCGTGCTGCTGCACGACGCGGGCGGCGACCGGCAGGGCACCGTGGACGCGCTGTACCGGATCCTGCCCAACCTCACCAGCCGCTTCCAGGTCACCGCCCTGCCCCCCGACCTGTAACCCACCGGGGGTTGGTTGCTTGGGCTTGGGCTTGGGCTTGGTGGTTGGGCTTGGTAGTTGGGCTTGGTGGTTGCAGGGGACCCTTCCTCGACAAAAAGCGGTAACAGGGGGCCCCTCCTTCCACCGGGGGCGGAGGGCGAGGGCAGGAACCGTTACCGTGGCGGGGTGGCAGACGGGGTGCGGGGCGACGCGGTGACGGCCGCGCGGGTGGACCGGAACGTGCGACTGGACGCGACCGGGATCGCCGACGTGCTGGCGTTGGCGCGGATCGCCGGGGACGCCGACGGCGCGGAACCGCTCGACGAGGCGGTGCTGCTCCGGCTGCGGGATCCGCAGGCCGCGGCGGTGCACCTGACCGCGCGGACGCCCGAGGGGCTGCTCGTCGGGTACGCACACCTCGACGTCACCGCGCCGGCCGAGGGGACCGGCCTCGACCTGGTGGTGCACCCGGCGTACCGGCGGCGCGGGCTGGGCCGGACGCTCGCCACGGCAGCTCTGGCCGACGTGGACGCGGCGGCCCCGGTCGGCCCGGCGGCGGTCCGGGCCTGGGCGCACGGTGACCATCCGGCAGCTGCGGCGCTCGCCGTCGACCTCGCCTTCGTCCGTGCCCGGGTGCTGTGGCAGATGCGCCGGTCGCTGACCGGGTCGCCGTCCGCACCGCAGCTTCCCGACGGGGTGGCGCTACGCGCCTTCCAACCCGGCACGGACGACGACGCCTGGCTGGCGCTCAACGCGCGGGCCTTCGCCGACCACCCCGAGCAGGGCCGGTGGACCGCCGACGACCTGCGGCTCCGCCTCGCCGAGCCGTGGTTCGACCCGGCCGGCTTCCTGCTCGCCGTCGAGGAGTCGACCGGACGCCTGCTCGGTTTCCACTGGACCAAGGTCCACCAGCGGGCGGGCTCGACCCCGATCGGGGAGGTCTACGTGCTCGGGGTGGACCCGACGGCGCACCGGGGCGGGCTGGGCCGGGTGCTCACCGCCGCCGGTCTGGCATACCTGCGCGAGCGGCGGGGCCTGGACCGGGTGATGCTCTACGTGGACGAGTCGAACACCGCGGCGGTGGCGCTCTACCTGCGGCTCGGTTTCGCCCACTGGTGCGCGCACGTCAACTACCACCGGGCCTGACCGCTTCGCCGGCGCGGGCCAGCTTCCACTGCCCGGCCTGCTCCGACGTCATCCAGTAGAAGGTGCCGGCCCGGTCGTCGAGGCTGCCGGTGACGTACCGGTTCATCGGCGGCCCGAGTTCCCGGAACGTCGGGTGGGCGCGGAGCATCCGGGTCATCCCGGCCAGCGCGCCGCCGAACCGGTGCCGGGAGACCCCCACCTCCACGCAGATCGCCTCCGCCGAGAACCACTCGCCGGGCCGCACGGCGAGCAGGTCGAGGACCTTCAGCACGGTGTCGTGACTCTTCGACCGTCCGGTCGCGAACCGCCGTAGATCCGCCACGGACCACTGGCCGGCGAGTTCCGGTGGTGCCGGCCGGGCGGGTGGCCGGGCCGGCGGGCGGACGTCGCCGCCCTGCCGGTCCAGCTCCGCCAGGAGCGCGGCGACGTGCCGCACGTACGCGACCGGAACGGCGATGTGCACGAGGTCCGCGCCGACGTCGTGAGTGACCACATCACCTTCCTTCGGATCGACGGTTCCGGCCGACGGCCCGGGGAGCCCGGGTCGGCACGGTGCCGGTCAGCCGAAACGTCCGGTGATGTAGTCCTCGGTCCGCTTGTCGCCCGGGTTGGTGAAGATCTTCGAGGTCTGGTCGAACTCCACGAGCCGGCCGTGCCGCACCTGCTGCTCGTCCACCTCGGCGGTGAAGAAGGCCGTGTAGTGGCTGACCCGGGCGGCCTGCTGCATGTTGTGGGTGACGATGACGATCGTGTACGACTTCGACAGTTCGTACATCAGGTCCTCGATCTTGCTGGTCGCGATCGGGTCGAGGGCCGAGCAGGGCTCGTCCATCAGGATCACGTCCGGCTTCACCGCGATCGTCCGGGCGATGCAGAGCCGCTGCTGCTGGCCGCCGGAGAGGGCCAGGCCGCTCTTGCGGAGCTTGTCCTTCACCTCGTCCCAGAGGGCCGCGCCGGTCAGCGCCTCCTCGACCTGGTCGTCGAGGTTGCCCTTGATCCCGTTGATCCGCAGCCCGTAGGCCACGTTGTCGTAGATGGACTTCGGGAACGGGTTGGGCTTCTGGAAGACCATGCCGATCCGGCGGCGCACCTGGATCGGGTCGACGCCCTTGGCGTAGATGTCCTGGCCGTGGTACGTCACCGAGCCGGTCACCCGGGCACCGGGGATCAGGTCGTTCATCCGGTTCAGCGAACGCAGGATGGTCGACTTGCCGCAGCCGGACGGCCCGATCATCGCGGTGATCTGGTTCTGCCGGATCGGGATCGTGGTGCCCCGGACGGCCTCGTAGCTGCCGTAGTGGACGCTGACGTCGCGCAGCTCCATGACGGTGGTGTCCCCGGCGGCGTGCGGGCCGGTGTCGCCCCAGCCCTCGCCGGGCGCGCTGATGGCGACGGACGGACGGTGGTCGCTCACGGTGCGGTGCTGGGCCATGGTTCAGCGCTCCTTCAGGGCGAAGCGGTTGGCGATGAGACGGGCGACGACCGTGAACAGGACGACGATCACGATCAGGGTGAGGGCCGCCCCCCAGGCCCGGTCCTGGGCACCGACGAAGGGCTGGCTGGCGTTGCGGAAGATCTGCGCGGGCAGGGCGGTGTTCGTACCCTCGAAGAGGTTCGGGTTGTTCGCGAAGGTGATGCCGGTGACGATGATGATCGGCGCGGTCTCCCCGGCGGCGCGGGCCACCGCGAGCAGCGAACCACTGGTGATGCCGGAGATCGCGGCGGGCAGCACGACGGTGAGGATGGTCCGCCACTTACGCGCGCCCAGCGCCAGGCTCGCCTGGCGCAGCTCGTCCGGGACGAGCCGGAGCATCTCCTCGCTGCTGCGGATCACCACGGGGAGCATCAGGCAGGCCAGCGCGAGCGCACCGGCGAAGCCGGACTGCTCGCCGACCAGCAGCACCCAGCCGATGTAGATGAACAGGCCCATGACGATCGACGGCACACCGGTCATCACGTCGGACATGATCCGGATGATCCGGGCCAGCGGCCTCTGCTTGCCGTACTCGTTGAGGTAGATCGCGCCGAAGACGCCGAGCGGGATCGCCATCAGCGACGTCATGCCGGTGATGATCAGGGTACCGACGATGGCCGGGCCCATGCCGGGCCCCGACCGCCGGTACGAGTTCGGAATGTCTTCGGTGAGGAAGTCGAGGCTCATCACCCCGCTGCCCCGGCTGATCACCGTCCAGGCGACCAGACCCAGCGGCACCACGGCGAGCAGCACCGCCAGGTAGATCCCGCCGCTGGCCAGGTGGTTGACGATCCGGCGGCGGGTGGACAGGGCACGCCCCGACAGGTCGGGGACGACCGGGGTACGGGTGGCCGGCTCGACGGTGGCGGTCACGCCACGCCTCCCCTCATGCGGGCCTCCGCCCGGCGGACGATCGCCTGGGCGGTGAGGTTGATCGCGACGGTCATCGCGAACAGGACGACGCCGAGCCCGATCAGGGCGGCGGTGAAGGTGCCGGTGGACTCGCCGAACTGCTGCACGATCACGGCGGCCATGGTGTTGCCCGGCTCGAAGAGGTTCGCGGAGATGTTGGTGGCCCCGCCGATGACCAGCGCGACGGCGATGGTCTCGCCCATCGCGCGACCCAGGCCGAGCATGACCGCGCCGACGATGCCGCCGAAGCTGTGCGGGAAGACCGCGCCCCGGATCATCTCCCAGCGGGTCGCGCCGAGCGCCAGGGCGGCGTCCTTGTCGGCCTGCGGGACGGTGCCGAAGACCTCACGGCAGATCGAGGTGATGATCGGGGTGACCATGATCGCCAGGATCAGGCCGGCGGTCATGAAGTTCCGGCCGCTGGCCGCCTCGCCGAAGACACTGCCGAGCACCGGTATGCCACCGAACACGTCGTGCAGCCACTGGTAGAACGGCACCAGCTTGGGCGCCAGGACCAGGATGCCCCACAGACCGAAGACCACCGACGGTACGGCGGCCAGCAGGTCGATGACGGTGATCGCGGCGCCGCGCAGCCGGCGGTGCGCCAGCTCGGTGATGAACAGCGCGATGCCGATCGACACCGGCACGGCGACGACCAGCGCGATCAGCGAGGAGATCGCGGTGCCGTACATGAAGGCCAGCGCGCCGAAGACGGCCTCACCGGCCCCCGGGTTCGGGTCCCAGGTGTCCTCGGTGACGTAGCGGAAACCCATCTCGGCGAACGCCGGCCAGGCCTCCCGCACCGTGGTCACCAGGATGAGCGCGAGGATGGCCAGGACGAGCAGGCCGGTGCCGAGCGTCCACCAGGAGAACGCGCGATCGGCGAGAAGGCCGCCCCGCTGTGGCGTCAGGGTCGGCCGGGTGTCGGGTTTGTTCTCTGTGATGGTCACCTTCAGCTCCAGTGGCGGCGCGGCTACCCCGGCGGGACGGGACCGGGGTTCCGGTCCCGTCCCGGCGTGGACGGTGCGTTTCTCGGCTCGGATCAGCCCTGGATCTTGTCGAGCTGGGCGAGCGCCTTGTCCTTGAGCGAGGTGGGCAGCGGCGCGAAGTCGACGTCCTTGGCCAGCTCCTGGCCGTCGGTCAGGATGTACTTCACGAAGCCCTTGACCAGCTCGGCCTTCTTGGCGTCGTCGTACTTGGTCTTCACCAGGATGTAGGTCGGGGCGGTGATCGGGTACGCGGCGGCGCCGGCGGCGTTGAGCGGGTTGTAGCTCAGGTCCTCCTTGATCTCCGCGCCCTCCAGGCCGGCGGTCGTGCCCTCCAGCGAGGGAACGACGAACTGGCCGTCCTTGTTCTTGATCGCGGCGAACTTGAGCTGGCTGGCCTTGGCGTCGCTCAGGTCGACGTAGCCGATGCCACCGTTGGCCTGCTTGACGATCTGGGCCACACCGGTGTTCTTCTCGCCGCCCTGGGTGGTCGACGGCCAGGCCACGGTGTCACCGCTGCCGAGCTTCCAGACGCCCTTGGCGGCGGCGTCCAGGTACTTGGTGAAGTTGTTGGTGGTGCCCGAGCCGTCCGAGCGGTGCGCGACGGTGATCGGGGTGTTCGGCAGGGTCACGCCGGGGTTGTCGGTGGCGATCGCCGGGTCGTTCCAGGTCTTGATGTCGGCCTGGAAGATCTTGGCCAGCGTCTCCGGGCTGAGCTGGAGCTTGTCCACGCCCTCCAGGTTGTAGCTGACGGTGATCGGGGCGGCGACGGTCGGCACGTAGAGGAAGGAGCCGGCGGCGACCCCGTCGCTCTCCTTCACCAGGCTGTCACTGCCGGCGAAGTCGACCAGGTTCTGCCCGAACTGCTTCTTGCCGGTGCCCGAGCCGGTCGCGTTGTAGTTGACCGTGACGTCCGGGGCGACATCCTTGAAGGAGGTGATGACCTCCTGGTAGTAGGCGTCCGGGAAACTGGCACCCGAGGCCTTCAGCTCACCGGAAAGGCTCGCGTACTCGCTTCCGCCGCTCTTGCCGGCGGCGGCGGGGGTGTCGTTGTCGTTGTCGCTGGAGCCACAGCCGGTGAGAGCCAGCGCGGCGAGCGCGACGCCGGCAAGGACGCGCCGGGAGAGCACGTTGCGGTTCACCTCAGAATTGCCTCTCTCTTGG
Source organism: Micromonospora sagamiensis (assembly GCF_014680085.1). Lineage (NCBI taxonomy): Bacteria > Bacillati > Actinomycetota > Actinomycetes > Micromonosporales > Micromonosporaceae > Micromonospora > Micromonospora sagamiensis. Next base: position 2,317,121 of record NZ_AP023438.1, read on the forward strand.
GGTTGGGCCGGACCTCTCGGGGCCTGACCGCTGCCGACGCTAAGCGGGCCAGGTAGCCGGCTCCCCGGAGCTTGGTTAACCGAAGGTGAACAGGTCGCCAGGAAAATGTTGCCGTCGGCTGAGGCGCGGTTGTCCGCTATGTGAACGGATCGAGGCGTCTGCGTCCGGCCGCCCGACCACCGGCGCGACCCGTGGGTGTCAGAGGACGCCGCGCGCCATGTCGCCGCCGACCAGGTACGCCACCCGGCGGGCGACGTTGACCGCGTGGTCGGCGAAGCGTTCGTAGTACCGCCCGAGCATCGCCACGTCGATCGCCGCCTGCACCCCGTACGGCCAGGCGTCGGTGAGCACCGTGAAGAGCCGCTCGTACTGCACGTCGAGTTCGTCGTCGTCCAGGCCGAGCTGGATCGCGTCGAGCCGGTCCCGGGTGACCAGGACCAGGGCGGCCTTGTCGGCGATCCGCGCGGTGGTCTCCGCCATCGCGCCGATCAGCGGTCGGACCGGCGGCGGCACCACGGGTGCCGGGTGGCGGGCGAGCACGAGCTTCGCGATGTGCGCGGCGAGCGCGTCCATCCGGTGCAGTTCGGTGTTCATCCGCAGCGCGGACAGCACCAGCCGCAGGTCGGAGGCGACCGGCTGCTGCCGGACGAGGGCCAGCGGCACCAGCTCGTCGATCCGGCGGTGGGTGGCCGCCCGCTCGGCGACCTCGGCCAGCACCGCCCGTGCCCGGTCCGGGTCGAGGTCGAGCAGGGCCACGCTGGCCCGGCCAATGGTGCCCGCCGCGTCCCGGCTCACCGTGGCGAGGAGCCCGGAGAGCCGGTCGAGCTGCTCCAGGTGGCTACCCATCGCTCTCTCCCCCCGCCAGGCTCGTCGTCGACCGGTGGGTACCGGCCGCCGATCCGTCAGTCCTGACCACCATCCCCCGCCGTCGGCAGGAAAGCCAGTCCACGCGCTGTGACGGCAACCGGTGGGCGGCGGCCGGGAGGGTACGGGCTGCGGCGGCCGGGAGGGTACGGGACTTCGGCTGGCGGCCGGGAGGGTACGGCTCGCGCGTCCTTTGGAGCTGCCCCGTCCATGGGACCACGCCGGCGGGTCGACCACGGTGCCCCCCGTTCGCCGGAGCCCACCTGACGGGTCGACTCGACACGCCTATCATGAAAGTTACAAGACGGACAGAACGGGCGGCCGATGACGCCTAGGCAGGGCAAGCCGCTGCGAGCGGGCGAGGGGCCACACGAGTCCACGATCCTGGACCTGCTCCTGGACCTGGTCTTCGTCTTCGCGCTCAACCGGATCGCCGAAGAGGCCATCCACCACCTGACCGACGAGCAGCACCTCGTCCTGTCCGGGGTCGGCGAGGTGCTGCTGCTGTTCCTGGCCATGTGGCTGGTGTGGTTCTTCGCGGCGTTGTCGGCGAGCAGGTTCGACCCGCGGTGCCCGGAGATCCAGGCGGTGATCTTCTGCATCGCCTTCGGCAGCGTCGTGATGGGAGTCTCGGCACCAGCGGCGTACGACGGGCACGGCGGCTACTTCGTCGGCGCGTACGTGGCGGTCCAGGTCGGCCGTCCCCTGGCGTTGGCGCTCTTCCAGCGCAGACCCGTCCACCAGACCCTCGTCCCACCGCCGATCCCGGCGCGGATCCTCTGTTGGTCCATGGTCGCCGCCGTGCCGTGGATCGCCGGGGCGGTCGCTCCCACCGGCGTCGCCCGGGGCGGGCTGTGGACGCTCGGGCTGACCATCGAGTACGTCGGACTGGCCCTCGGCTGGCCCACGCCGAGACTGGGCCGTAGCCGCATCCACGACTGGGACCTGGTCGGCGAGTACCTGGCCGACCGCTACCGTCAGTTCTTCATCATCGCCCTCGGGGAGTCGATCCTGCTGAGCGGACTGACCTTCAGCAGCAACCCGTTCGGTGCGGGACAGACGGTGGCGTTCGGGTGCGCCTTCATCACCACGGCGTTGCTCTGGCGCATCTACTTCTACCGTGCGGGAACGGTGATGAAGAGCGCCGTCGCCACCGCCACCCAGCCGGCCCGCCTCGTCGCGTACGGATTCGTCACCCATCTGACGATGGTGGTCGGCGTCATCGCCACCGCGGTCGGCTACGGACTCGTCATCGACCACCCGTACGACATGGCGAACCCGGTGTGGCTCGCCGCCGTCCTCGGCGGACCGGCGCTGTTCCTGGCCGGCCGGGCCCGCTTCGAGTACGACATCTTCGGACGGGTGTCCCCCGTCCGGATCATCGGCATCCTCGTCCTGGCCGCGACGAGCCCGATCCTGGTCCGGCTGCCAGTGCTGGCGGCGACCGTCGCCGCCCTGGCCGTCCTGCTGGGCGTCGCCATCGCCGACGCGGCCCGCGCCCACGGCAGGTCGCGGGAGAGTCCCATGCCCCCTCACTGAGCACGGCGGCACCCGCCACCGGATCAGCCCAGCGTGAAGTAGGGCGAGGTGGTCGCCGAGGTCGCCGACGAACCTGGCTGCGCATTCGGCCTGCCCGTCCTGTGTCTCGCCGAAGCGAACCGCGCGGTCGCCGACCAAGACCGCTGGACATTCTGGTCAACCGTCCCGCCGCTTTGGTGCTCGCGCCCGGCCCGGAAGCCTGGCGGGCCCTCGCGATCACCTACGAAACCGTGGGCCGGCTCGACGCGGCCAGCGCGGTGCTCTCCGCGATCGACCTCGGGTGCGACGTGCTCACCGGGCAATCTGGCTTGTACGCCGGGCTGGTTGGGAGCGGACCGATCATCTCGATCTGGGGCCTCGACTAGTGCCTGGTCTTTGAACGTCGACCGGGTTATCGGGTGAGCGGACATTCGTTACCGCACGCAGTTGTGGCAGCTCAGATATACGACACGCCGAGCGGATCACACCTCAGGCAGCCACGAAGCCTCGGACACCCAGTTGTTGTCGGGGCGGGCGATCCGCGCCGAGTATGGCAGGCACGGTCGCCATGCTCTCGAAGCGTCAGTGGCCTGATCCCATCCAGCCTCGCGGATGCTTTTTCCCAGCGGGACCACACCTCGTGGATCGCCGCCCGTTATATTCGAGTCCACCTCATTGTCGATAGTGGCGTCGATTATTTGCCACTGGCGAATCGTCATGGTCACTGCGTACGATCTCGCGGCGTCGAAGATCTGGTCACTGGTTCCGCTAACCAATTACCCCTCACCCCGTGGCGAATGAATGCAGTGCTCTTGGCCCAGTTCCGCGCGACACCCTGATGTCGGCGGACAGCGAAACGGATCAGCCCAGGGTGAAGTAGGGGGCGTCGCCGTCGAGGTCGGCCAGGCGGGGCGTGATCGGGGTGGCCGCGTCCCGGCCCGCCGCGAGCCGGGCCACGTCGGCCAGGTCGCCGGCCGCCGCCACCTGCTGAAGCGTCAGCAGGGTCGGCGGCAGCATGGTCAGCTCACCGGCCGCCGCCCGGCGCAACGCGTCCGCCGGGCTGATCCACAGAGTGTGGTCGGCCTCGCCGGAGACGTCCCGGGTCCGCTGCCCCTCCGGCAGCAGCGCCACGAAGAAGTACGTGTCGAAGCGGCGCGGCTCGAACTCCGGCGTGATCCACCGGCTCCACGGCAGCAGCAGGTCCGACCGCAGCGTCAACCCTCGGTCGGTCAGGAACCCCGCGAAGTGGGTACGCCGCTTCTCCAGGTCGACCCGGGCGGCCTCCCAGTCGTCGCCGCTGACGTCCCCGACCACCGTCGCCGGGTCCGGGCCGGCGAGCAGCACACCCGCCTCCTCGAAGACCTCCCGGGCGGCGGCGCAGACCACCGACCGGGCCGCCTCGGGGGCGACGCCCAGCCGCCGGCCCCACTCCTCCGGGTCGGGACCAGCCCAGCCGGGGTGCGCCTGCGCGTCCGACGGGTCGACGCCGCCCCCGGGGAAGGCGTACATCCCGCCGAAGGCCATCGCCGCGACCCGGCGGATCATGTAGACCTCGAACCCGACGGCGGCCGGACGCAGCAGCAGCACGGTGGCCGCGACCCGGGGCACCACCGGCGTACTCCCCTCGGCGCGGAACCGGCGGGCGTGCTCGACCAGGGCGGCCGGAACGGGAAAGCTGCCGCTGTCGATCGTCATGGGTCGAGCCTAGTTCCCCGCGCGGTCATCCCGGCGGGTGGATCAAGGGTGGGACCGGGGCGGGAACTGCGCTAGCGTCCGGTCGCATGACACGTTGGGGCATCCTGGCCACCGGAAACATCGCCGCCCGCTTCGCCGAGGACCTGACGCTGGTGCCGGACGCCGAGCTGGTCGCCGTCGGCTCGCGTACCGCCGAGAGCGCCGAGCGCTTCGCCGCGAAGCACGGCGTCGCCCGGGCGTACGGCTCCTGGGCGGAGCTGGCCGCCGATCCCGACCTGGACGTGGTGTACGTCGCCACGCCGCACGCCGCGCACCACCAGGCGACCCTGACCTGCCTGGACGCCGGTCGTGCGGTGCTGGTGGAGAAGCCGTTCACGCTCGACCTGGCGGACAGCACCGCACTGGTCGAGACCGCGCGCTCCCGTGGCGTCTTCCTGATGGAGGCCATGTGGATGCGGTGCAACCCGCTGATCCTGCGGATGGTGGAGCTGGTCGCCGAGGGGGCGATCGGTACGGTCACCGGGGTCCGGGCCGACTTCAGCATGGCGGGGCCGTTCCCGCCGGAGAGCCGGCTGCGCGCCCTGGCGCTCGGTGGCGGCGCTCTGCTGGACGTGGGTATCTACCCGATCAGCCTGGCGCACCTGCTGCTCGGCGCGCCCGACCACGTGCGCTGCTGGGCGAAGATCAGCCCCGAGGGCGTGGACGAGAACACCGGCATCGTCCTCGGGTACGACTCCGGGGCGGTCGCCACGCTGAGCTGCGGTCTGCTCGGAGCGAGCGCGGTGACCGCCTCGATCACCGGCACCACCGGCCGGATCGAGCTGCCGTCGCTGTTCTTCCGCCCCGACTCGTTGACCCTGCACCGGTCCGGTAGGGAGCCGGAGACGATCCACGCCGAGCTGGTCGGCAACGGCTACCAGTACGAGGCGATCGAGGTGCAGCGCTGCCTGGCCGAGGGGCTGTCGGAGAGCCCGCTGGTGCCGCACGCGACCACGCTGGAGGTGATGGGCCTGCTGGACGACGTCCGCGCCCAGATCGGCGTGGTGTATCCGGGCCGGTCGTAGCCTCCTCGGGTGGTTGCAGGGGCCCCCGCCTCATCAAAATGCGATAGGAAGGGGCCCCTGCAGGCACCCAAGCCGTGCGTCGCAGCACCCGAGCCGTGCCCGGCGGGCACCCAAGCCGTGCGTCGCAGCACCCGAGCCGTGCCCGGCGGGCACCCAAGCCGTGCGTCGCAGCACCCGAGCCGTGCCCGGCGGCCTCAGCTGAAGAGGGGGCGGGCCAGGAAGTACATGAGGGCGCCGATGCTGCCGGCAGCCGGGAAGGTGAGGATCCAGGCGCCGATGATGTTGCCGGCCACGCCCCAGCGGACGGCGGAGAGCCGCTTGGTCGCGCCGACGCCCATGATCGCCGAGGTGATGGTGTGGGTGGTGGAGATCGGGGCGCCGAGCACCAGGGCGTTGAAGTAGAGCACGCCGCTGGCGACGGTCTCGGCGGCGAAGCCCTCCGGCGGCTTCAGGTCGATGATCTTCCGACCGAGGGTACGGATGATCCGCCAGCCACCGGCGTACGTGCCGGCGGCGAGCACCGCCGCCGACGTCCAGAACGCCCACTCGGGGATGAAGCCGGGGTCGTCCTGGTATCCGCCGACGTAGAGGGCGAGCACCACGATGCCGATGGTCTTGGCGGCGTCCTGCATGCCGTGTCCGACCGACATGGCGGCGGCGGAGGCGGTCTGCGCCCAGCGGAAGCCCCGGTTGAGCTTGCCCGGGTGCCCCTTCCGGAAGATCCACTGCACCGCGATCATCACGATGTAGCCGAGCAGGAAGCCGACCATCGGGGAGAGCACCATCGGGATGATCACGCTCTCGCCGATGCCGCTCCAGAGCACCGTGCCGGAGGCGGCGATGGTCGAGCCGACCAGGCCACCGATGAGCGCGTGCGAGGAGGACGACGGGAGCCCGAAGTACCAGGTGATCAGGTTCCAGGTGATCGCGCCGATCACCCCGGCGAAGACGATGCCGAGGCTGGCCGTACCGGTGGGGAGCTTGACCAGGCCGCTGCCGACGGTCTTGGCCACCTCGGCGCCGAAGTGCGCGCCGATGAAGTTGCCGACCGCGGCCATGGCCAGGGCGACCCGGGGTGTCAGCGCCCGCGTGGAGATGCTGGTCGCGATCGCGTTGGCGGCGTCGTGGAAGCCGTTGGTGTAGTCGAACGCCAGGGCCACCACGATCACCGCCAGCACGGCGATGAGTTCGGGAGTCACAGGATCAGGACTCCTTGACCGCGATGGTCTCGACGGTGTTGGCCACGTGCTCGAAGGCGTCGCAGGCGGCCTCCAGCTCGTCGGCGACCTCCTTCATCTTCAGCACGGTCAGCGCGTCGTACTCGCCGGAGAAGAGGCGGACCAGCAGCATCCGGTACGCCTGGTCGCCGTCGTTCTCCAGCCGGTTGCACTCGATCCAGTAGTCCTCGAGGTCCTTCATCGACTTGAGTCGGGGCATCGCGTCGGCGGTCAGCCGGGCCTGCTGGTCGAGGACGTTGACCAGCTCGTGCATCTCGCGCGGCAGCGACGGCAGCTTGGTGAGGCCGTACAGGTAGAGCAGGTTGCCGACCGCCTCCAGGTGGTCCATCACGTCGTCCAGCAGCGACCCGAGGCGGTAGATGTCCTCGCGGTCGAAGGGGGTGATGAAGGTGGAGTTGATCTTCTTGTACAGATCGTGGGTGATCTGGTCGCTGTCGTGCTCCACCTCGGTCAGGCGCTCACTGACCGACTGGACGTCGACGCCCGGCAGGGCCAGCTCGTTGAGCAGCTCCGTACCCCGCACCAGGTTCTGCGCGGCCCTGGTGAAGAGCTCGTAGAAGGCGCCCTCGGAAGGGCGGAAGGAAAACTTCACAGCACGGACCTCGTCGTGTCGATGGAAGGGTGACGGGCGCCCGGGGAGAGGCACTGCCCAGCGCATGCTAGGGAAGGTTCGGGAGCCGGAAAATGCCGGCCCACCCCCGGTCGGACGTCATTCATGCATCGTTCACCCGCCGTTCACCTTGATCCGCCCACCCGGACAGCAGTCGCGCCCGCTCCCGTAGGAGATCGACGGTCGGCGGCGGATACCCCAGGTCGAGCGTGGCGAACGTCTCACGTAACAGATGGGCCACCGCCCAGTCGCGGTACCACTTCCGGTCCGCCGGGACGACGTACCAGGGGGCGGCGTCGGTCGCGCAGCGGGTCAGCGCCTCGGCGTACGCGGCCTGGTAGTCGTCCCAGCGGGCGCGGGCGTCGGTGTCGGCGGGATCGTACTTCCAGTGCTTGCTCGGATCGGTCAGCCGCTGGAGCAGCCGCTCGCGCTGCTCGTCCTTCGAGATGTGCAACATCACCTTGACCAGGGTCACCCCCTCGGCGACCAGCTCCTGCTCGAAGGCGTTGATCTCGTCGTAGCGCTGCCGCAGGATCTCCTCCGGGGCCAGCGTCTCGACCCGGCCGATCAGCACGTCCTCGTAGTGCGACCGGTTGAAGATCCCGACGTGTCCGGCGGGCGGCAGGGCCCGGCGGATCCGCCACAGGAAGCGGTGCTGCAACTCCTCGTCGGTCGGCGGCCCGAAGGAGGTGATCCGCAGCCCGAGCGGGTTCATCGCGCCGGCCACCCGCTTCACCGTGCCGTCCTTGCCGCCGCAGTCCATCGCCTGGAGCACCAGCAGCACCCGGCGGTCGTCGGCCGGGTCGGCCTTGACCGAGGCGAAGAGCATCTCCTGCTGTCGCGCCAGCTCCGCGCCGACCAGCCGCACCTGCGCCCGGCACCACGACTTGCGGTCCGGACCGGTCACCGTGGGATCGGGCAGGCCGGGTGTGGCGCGCGGGTCGATCGCGGCGAGATCGACCGGGGAGGCGCCACCGGGCGCCACCCGGAGCCGCTGCCGGATCGCACCGCCGGCCGGAGGGACGATGTCGGACACTTCGGGTGCGCTCATCCTGCGATCATCACCCAGGCCGCCGCCGCCCGCCCGTCGAGCGCCGTCTCCGCCACCCGCGCGACCCGGCCGGTACGGGTGCCGGCCACCCCGGGCGGCCCGCGACCGGCACCGGTACGGCAGGGTGGGGACCGACGGGGACGAGGAGGCGACGTGGGCGACCTGGCGACCGGTTTCGAGGCGGAACGGGCACGGCTGACGGCGCTGGCGCACCGGATGCTCGGCAGCCGCGCCGAGGCCGAGGACGCCGTCCAGGAGACCTGGCTGCGGTGTGCCGCCGCGCTCGCCGACCCGGCCGCCCGCGCGCAGATCCACGAGCTGCCCGCCTGGCTGACCACGGTCTGCGCCCGGATCTGCCTGGACGTGCTCCGCTCCGCCCGGCACCGGCGGGAGACCTACCCGGGGCAGTGGTTGCCCGAGCCCGTGGTGACCCCGCTCGCCGACGGCTTCGCACCCGACCCGGTCGAGCGGGTCACCCGCGCCGACCAGGTCGGCACCGCCCTGCTGGTGGTCCTGGAACGGCTCACCCCGGAGCAGCGGGTGGCCCTGGTGCTGCACGACGTCTTCGCCGTGCCGTTCGAGGCGGTCGCGGAGGTGCTCGGGACCACCCCGGCCGCCGCCCGGCAGCTCGCGTCCCGGGCGCGGCGGGCGGTCGACGCGGACGGCGTACCCCGGCACCGGGCCGACCGGGCCGAACAGCGCCGGCTGGTCGAGGCGTTCCTCGCCGCCAGTGAGTCCGGCGAGCTGGCCGGCCTGCTCCGGGTGCTCGCCCCCGACGTGGTGCTGGTCGGCGACGGCGGCGGCCACTTCCCGGCGGCCCGGCGGCCGATCCTCGGCGCGGACGCGGTGGCCCGCTTCGTGCTCGGCGTCTTCGGCCCGGACGGCCGGTACGCGGGCCGGACGCGGTTCCGGCGGGTCCTGGTCGACGGCACCGTGGGCCTGTACGGCGAGGCCCCGTACTCCGACGGCCGGACGATCCGCATAGTGATCTCGTTCGCCGTGCACGAGGGTCGGATCACCGGGCTGTTCAACCAGCTCAACCCGGAGAAGCTGACCGCCCTGCCCCCGCTCTAGAGGGTTCAGACCACCAGGGCCAGCCACTTGCGGTACGACGTGGCGAACGGCTCGGTGCCGTCCCCCAGCGCCCCGAACAGCCAGCGTGCGGCGGCCTCCGCCTCCGTCACCACGTCCTCCGGGTAGCCGAACCGGACCCGGTGCTCGGCGAACTCGTCCTCGTCGCGCAGCTCGACCAGACCGGTGGCCCGCCGCCGCACCACGTCCAGGTCGAGGTCGACCAGGTGGACCGTGTCGGTGCCCTCCCACCGGGCCGGGCTGGCGATGTCGCAGTAGACCTCGCTGGTCCGCGGCGGCGGGTTGAACATCCCCGTCCACCAGGCGTGGTGCGGCACCAGCAGGACGAAGGGGATCTGCTCCACCGACGGGCGACCGTGGTAGATCGAGGCGGTGCCGGCGGTGACGCCGAGCCATACGCCCAGGTCGTCCTCGGCGAGACGCCGGGCCGGGTAGTCGCGGTGGGCGCTGCCGTCGTACTTCCGGTAGATCACACGGACAACGTCGCTCGGCATGAATGGCAGCCTATCCCGTACCCCCCAAGCGACGCTCCACGGAAGGAACCGCCCGACACTGACCGATTCCGGACGGTGACCTCTGACACGACGTCATCGACGCGAGCCGTGTCGTCGGGTACGGGTACGGTCGCACGGTGACTCCGCCGCGCGCCGCCACCAGTTCCGCCAGCTCCCGCACCCGGCGCCGGGGGGCCCGGCCGAGCGGCGCGGAGCTGCTCGAAGCGGCCGTGGGCGCGGTGCCCGGCGGGTCGGCCCGGCCCGGGCAGCAGCAGATGGTCACCGCGATCGAGGAGTGCGTCGCCGCCCGGGAACACCTTCTGGTGCAGGCCGGCACCGGCACCGGCAAGTCCCTGGGCTACCTCGCCCCGGCGCTGACCGTGGCCGGGCCGGTGGTGGTCTCCACCGCCACCCTGGCCCTCCAGTCGCAGCTCGTCGAACATGACCTGCCCCGGCTCGCCGAGGCGGTCGAGCCGCTGCTCGGCCGCCAGCCGACCTTCGCCGTCCTCAAGGGACGGCACCACTACCTCTGCCTGGCGCGGCTGGACAGCTCCAGTGAGGACGAGCCGGTGGACACCCTCTTCGACGCCCCGGCAGCGGGCTCCGGTGGCACCCGCTGGCTCGGTGAGGCGGGGCGGCTCGGCAAGCAGATCCAACGGCTGCGGGACTGGGCGATGGAGACCGACACCGGCGACCGCGACGAACTCGACCCGGGCGTGGACGACCAGGCATGGCGACTGGTGTCGATGCCGGCGCGGGAGTGCGTCGGCGCGTCCCGTTGCTCGTTCGGCGCGGAGTGCTTCGCCGAGGCCTCGCGGGCGCGGGCCCGGGAGGCGGACATCGTGGTCACCAACCACAGCCTGCTCGCGGTGGACATGCTGGCCGGGCGGCACATCGTGCCGCCGCACAAGCTGCTGATCGTGGACGAGGCCCACGAGCTGGCCGACCGGGTCTCCTCGGCGGCCCAGGCCGAGCTGGTGCCCGAGCTGATCGACCGGGCCGCCCGGCGGGCCCGGCCGCTCCTCAAGCCGGAGGCCGCCGAGGCGCTCGGCGAGGCCGGCGACGCGCTGGCGGTGGCGCTGACCGAGGCACCCGCGGGGCGGATCACCAACGGGCTGCCGGGGCCGCTGCGCGAGGCGTGCACCCTGCTGGACGCGGCAACCCGGGCCGCCCTGGACGCGATCGGCGACGTCAAGGCCGACGACCCGGACCCGGTGCGCAAGCAGCAGGCCAAGGCGGTGCTGGACGAACTGTCCACCACCGCGCAGCGGCTGCTGGAGGAGGCCGACCACGACGTGGCCTGGGTGGAGAAGCCGGAGAACGGCAACCGACGGGCCCTGGTGGTCGCGCCGCTCTCCGTCGCCGGCACCCTCGCCACCCACCTGTACGAGGAGCGCACCGTCGTCGCCACCTCGGCCACCCTGACCCTGGGCGGCCGGTTCGACACGGTGGCCCGGGCGCTCGGGCTGGAGGCCCCGCCGGCCACTGCGCCGTCGGCGGCGGCCAGCGCCCTGGCCACCGCCACCCAGCGGCCCGACCGGTCGGCTCCGGGCCGGGCGGGGGCACCGGGCGGCTCCTCGACGACCGCCGCCGAGCCGGCGACCGAGGGGCCGGGCTGGCGGTCGCTCGACGTGGGATCCCCCTTCGACTACGCCCGGCAGGGCATCCTCTACGTGGCCGCGCACCTGCCCCGGCCCAGCGTCTCCGGCCTGCCCGAGGCGGCCGGCGAGGAACTGCTCGCACTGGTCGGCGCGCTCGGTGGGCGTACCCTCGGGCTCTTCTCGTCGCGGCGGGCCGCGCAGCAGGCGGCGGAGCTGCTGCGGGCCCGCACCGACCTGCCGGTCCTGCTCCAGGGCGAGGAGTCCCTTCCCCTGCTGGTACGCCGGTTCAAGGAGGAGCGGTCCAGCTGCCTGTTCGGGGTGATGTCGCTCTGGCAGGGGGTGGACGTGCCGGGCGACGCCTGCCAGCTCGTGGTGATCGACCGGCTGCCGTTCCCCCGACCGGACGAACCGCTCGCGGCGGCCCGGGCGGCGGCGGTGGACGCCGGCGGCGGGTCCGGCTTCGCGTCGGTCAGTGTGCCGATCGCCGCGATCCGGCTGGCCCAGGGCGTCGGGCGACTGATCCGCTCCACCGGTGACCGGGGCGTGGTCGCCGTGCTGGACTCCCGGTTGGAGACGGCCCGTGGGTACGGGTCCTTCCTGCGCCGTTCGCTGCCACCGTTCTGGTACACCACCCGCCCGGAGGTCGCCCGGGGCGCCCTGGAGCGGCTCGGCCGTTCCTGAGGCGAGGCGACACGGCGGCCAGGCGACACGGCGGCCCCGGCTCCGCGTCGCCGACGGCCACGGCGCGGACGGCTACGGCGCGGGCGGCCACGGCGCGGGCGGCCACGGCGCGGGCGGCTACGGGGCCTTGGCGGCGACCACCACCGCGTCCGGCGGGGTGTCCGGCACCGTCCGGGCGGCGAGCCGGCGCACGGCGGTGTTCAGCACCGCGATCAGCGGAACCGACACCAGCGCACCGGTGATCCCGGCCAGCACCACACCGGCGGCGATGCCGATGATCACCGCGAGCGGGTGGATGGCCACCGCCCGACCCATGATCAGCGGCTGGAGGATATGCCCCTCGATCTGCTGCACGCCGATCACCACGCCGAGGATGATCAGGGCGGTGACCACTCCACTGTCGACCAGGGCCACCAGCACCGCGACCGTCCCGGAGAGGGTCGCGCCGACGATCGGGATGAACGCGCCGAGGAAGACCAGCGCCGCCAGTGGGAACGCGAACGGGACGTCGAAGATGACGAGGAAGATGCCGATACCGACCGCGTCGATGAAGGCCACCAGCACGGTGGCACGGACGTAGGCGACCAGGGTCGACCAGGACGCCTGGCCGGCGTCGTCGACCTTCCAGCGGGCCGCGACCGGCAGCAGCCGGACCAGGAAGCGCCAGATGACCCGTCCGTCCCGGAGGAAGAAGAACGTCGCGAACACCACCAGCAGGGTGCCGGTGAGCAACTCGGCGACGGTCGCGGCGGTGGAGAGCGCGCCGCTGGTCAGCTGGTTGGTGTTGTCGTTCACCCACTGCTGACCCTCGTCGATGTAGCGGTCGAGCTGGCTGTCGCTCATGTGCAGCGGCCCGGTCTTCAACCAGTCCTGGATCTGCCGGACCCCCTGGGACGACTTCTTGCTCAGTTCCGGGACGCCCTTGATGAACTCGTTGACCACCAGGGTCAGCGTGCCGACCACCGCCGCCACCCCGCCCACCAGCACCACCGCCGTCGCGAGCGACCGGGGGAAGCGGGCCCGCAGCAGCCAGCCCACGGCCGGGGCGAGCAGCGCCGAGAGCAGCAGCGCCACGGCCAACGGGATGATCACGATGCGGATCTGGCTGACGATCCTCAGCAGTGCCCAGCCGACCAGCCCGACCACGAGCAGCCGCCACGACCAGGCGGCCCCGATCCGCAGCGCGTGCGGGACGTCCGCGTCGTCCCGGCTGGCGGTGGAGGAGTGCAGTGCCGCCGGGGTCTCCGCGCCGACCACCACCGCCGACGACGGGGCGACCGGCCCCGGATCGTCCGGCGAGGCGACCCCCGACTCCGGTCCACCCTGCGCAGCGGGGACGGCGTCGGCACGGACGCGGTGGCGTTCCCGACCCGCCCGGACCGCGTCCCGCCCCGACTCGTACGCGCGACGGAGCCGTCCGCGTACCCGTTCCAAGCGGCTCACGCGCACCTCCAGGTAACCAACTGTTGTCATACGGTAACCACCGAACCGGAACCGTCGCCGAGGCCACGGTAGGCACGTTCCGCCACACCTTGCCCCCGCGCCGCACCCGGTAACCACCAGCGGGAGGGCACGCCCGGACACGGTAGCGTTCCTCCCGTGACCGCTGACCAGAATGGTGACTCCGGGCTGCCGATCCGTCTCCTGCACGACCGCGTGCTGGTGCGGCTGGAGGGGAACGAGGGTGAGCGCCGCTCCACCGCCGGCATCGTGATCCCGGCGACCGCGGCCGTGGGCAAGCGTCTCGCCTGGGCGACCGCGGTGGGCGTCGGGCCCAACGTCCGGTCCATCGTCTCCGGCGACCGGGTGCTCTTCGACCCCGACGACCGGTCCGAGGTCGAACTGCACGGCCGAGGTTACGTCCTGCTCCGCGAGCGGGACGTGCACGCCGTCGCCGCCGAACGGGTCGAACCCGACTCTACCGGCCTGTACCTCTAGCTCGACGTCCTCCCCCACCGACCGGGCAGCCGCCCGGTCGGTGCTCGTTTGCGCCCTGCGACGGCGGGAAGCCAGGCACGTCCACGCCCTGGGGAGGGACGATGCCGGTTTTCCTGAAGAAGCTGCTGATCTGGGGAGGCGTCGCCTTCCTGATCTACTTCATGGCGTTCCGGCCGCAGGGGGCGGCAGAGATGTTCAAGGCCATCGGGGTCGCCCTCCTGGCCATCGCCGCCGGCCTGGGCGACTTCCTGAGCAGCCTGCTGACCTGACACCGCCCCGACGACCGGATCGAGGCCGTCCCGGGGCGGATCAGCGGTGGGGCGGCCAGGGGGCGACCGGCGGGGGCGGGCCGTACCAGGCGGCAGGACCGGGGAGGTAGACCGGCGGGGGCGGCGGCGCGAGCACCACCGGGATCGGCACCACCGGCTCGTCCGGCGGGTCGACCGGACGCTGCTGGCCGTCCGGGAAACGCAGGTGGTAGCGCTCCCCGTCCCAGATCCCGACCGGGGCGTACGGATCCCGCCCCACGAAGAACGCCCGGTACGCGCTGATCGTGTCCAGCAGGTGCCGCTCCTCGGCGATGGCCCGCTGCCGGTCGACCGGACGAGCGTCCAGGCCCCGCCGCATGCCGTCGCGCAGCAGGGCCAGCCGGGTGGCGGAGAACTGGTACTCCCGCATCGCCTTCACCGCGCGGTCGCCCCCGACCCGGCGGGCCCAGCTCCGGGCCGCGTGCCGGCGGCCGAGGCTGCCCAGCGCGGCCACCTCCGGCGGGGTGAGCCAACCGGCACGGACGTAGTCGGGCAGGATGCGCTCGGTCAGCCGGCCCTCCCAGGCCCGCAACCAGACCGCCAGCCCGACCATGGCGAAGAAGATCGGCACCATCACGCCGATGTAGCCGTAGAGGGCGACCAGGGGCTGCCCGATGGCCAGGGACAGCGACGGCAGGAAGTTCCAGGCACCGTGCAGCATCATCGCCAGCAGCAGCCCGGCGATCGGGGCGAGAACGCGGACCCGACGGTCGGCGGTCCGGGCGGCGATGCCCAGCCCCACCCCGGTCATCGCGGTGAAGAGGGGGTGGGCGAACCCGAAGATCAGGATCCGGACGATGAAGGTCAGCAGGACCTGCTGCGCGCCGGTGGCCGGGCCGTACTCCTCGACACCGGTGCGGTAGCCGTACCCGCCCAGGTAGAGGATGTTCTCCACCATGGCGAACCCGACCGCGGAGAGCCCGCAGTAGACCAGCCCGTCGGTGATGCCGGACCACTCCCGCCGCCGGAAGATCAGCAGCAGGATCGGCCCGAGGGCCTTGGTCAGTTCCTCGATGAACGGGGCGCTGAACACGGCGGTGAGGGTTTCCGGCAGCCCCCAGTCGGCGAACCGGTCGGCGAAGAACCCGTTGACCTCGATCGACGCCGCCGTGGAGACGAACGCCCCCCAGGCGAAGCAGAAGAGCAGGTACTTCAGCGGCTCCGGCTCGTACCGGTCGAGCCACAGGAAACAGGTCACCAGCACCGGGACCGGCAGGATCGCGGCGACCAGGCCGACCAGCAGCGCCTCCGCGCCCAGGCTCTCGCCGAGCGTGAACAGCATGAAGACCGCGCAGGCGGCGATGAGCAGGATCGCGCCGGCCAGCACCACGTACCGCCACCAGTTGCGACGCCGGTACGGCAGCGGCACGCCGGGCGGTCCGCCCAACGGGCTGAGGGCGGGGCTCGGCGGCGGCGGAGCAGCCGGGGTGGCTCCGCCGGACGGGGTGTCGGCCATGCGGTCAGCGTAGCCACCCCGCACCGGACCGGCCGGGCGCATTCGGTACCGGTGATGCGCGCCCGTCGGACGCGGGTGGCCTCCGCGCCACCGGAGCCCGGTGGTCAGGACGGCGGGGGCGGAGCGTGCCGGGGCGGGGCGGGCCGCCCGGCGTTCTCCTGCTCACCGAAGGAGGCCCGGATCAGTCGGTTGGCCTCCTCCTGTTCCAGGCCGGAGGCGACCATCAGGTCGCTGGCCGTGGTGCGCACCTGCGCCACCACCACGCTGCCGGAGAACCCGACCCCCTGCGTGTACGCCCGGCCGGCTTCGCTGACCGCGCGCAGGGAGCGTTCCCGGCTGTCCTGCGGTTCCGCCCCGACGGCGAATTCGTGCCGTAGCAGCCGGACCGACTCGGCGAGGTGCCCGATCGCGTCGGGCAGCGGGTCGGGCACCGGTTCCCCGTCCTCGATCATGGTCACCGCCCGGCGGATCAACGTGCCGCTGTTGCGCATCGCCCGGTCGACCGGCGCGGCGGCCTCCGCGTAGTGGGCCAGCTCGTCGCGCCGGTGCCAGCGGGCCGGGGAGATGGTGATGGTCTCCTTCGCCCCCTCGATCGCGTCGGTGAAGGCGGTCAGCTCCTCGTGGTTGGACCGGAGCCGGTCCAGCGCGCCCTGGCACAGGTCCCGGTTCCGGTCGCGGATCCCCTGCGCCGCCCGGTCGAGCTGGTCGGCGAGCAGGTCCAGGGCCGGGCGGGCGGCCCGGTTGATCACGCGGAGTGGGTTGAGCGGCAGCAGCACCGCCGTGACCAGCAACGCGATACCGCCACCGACGAAGGCGTCCACGAAGCGGGGGATCTCCAGGTTCTGGGTGGACGGGCTGAGCGTGG
The DNA here is from genome assembly GCF_014680085.1 of Micromonospora sagamiensis. Lineage (NCBI taxonomy): Bacteria > Bacillati > Actinomycetota > Actinomycetes > Micromonosporales > Micromonosporaceae > Micromonospora > Micromonospora sagamiensis. The sequence continues at coordinate 2,333,596 of NZ_AP023438.1, forward strand.
CGATCAGCACGGCCGTCGCCGCCGCCTGGATGACCACCGCGGCGCTGCCCCCGAGGAAGGTCGAGATGACGATGGCGAGGATCACCACGAGGGCGAGCTGCCAGGGCCCGGTCCCGAGGAAGTAGATGAGCACGTCGCCGATGAGCACCCCGATGGCCACCCCGAGGATCAGCTCGACCGTCCGGCGCATCCGCTGCCCCACCGAGGCAGCCAGCGTGCCGACCGCCGAGATCGGCGCGAAGACCGGTTCGGGGTTGCCGAGCAGCTCGTGCGCGGCCAGCCAGGCCAGCGCCGCCGCCAACCCGGCCTGCAAGGCGAGCACCATCGCGCTGCGTACCCGGTGCAGCCGGTCGCGGAGAGTGGCGTGCCCCCGGTGCCGCAACTCGGACATGGCCCCGGCGATCCGGGCGCTGTCGACGTCGACCAGCCCGTCCCGTAGCCGCCCGGTGCGATGCCACAGGACACGGCGACGGTTACGGGCAACAGCCATGGGCGGGACTACCCGCGCCGGGACGGGTGAATCCTGCCGCCGTGCCGCTGGCGGCGGTGGTGCCGCTCGCGCCGCTTGCCTGACCGCGACCGCGAGCTCGCTCCCCGGGTGTTTGCAGGGGCACCCTGCTCACGCTTTCTGCACTGCAGGGTGCCCCTGCAAACACCTCGTGCCCCTGCACACACCTCGGCGTACGGCACACTGCATCCGTGGAGACGCTGGTGCGACGGTGGCGGGCGGCGGCCCGGGGAGCGGGTGCCCCGGACACGGACGCGTTGACCCGGGCCGGGGAGGAGTTGCTCGCCCGGTGGCGGGAGCCGCAACGGCACTACCACACCGTGACGCACCTGACCGCCGTGCTGGACGTGGTCGACGCGTACGCCGGGCACGCCGACCGGCCCGACCTGGTCCGGCTCGCCGCCTGGTGCCACGACGCGGTCTACGACCCGCACGCCACCGGGGACGCCAACGAGCGCGACAGCGCCGCGCTGGCCGGTACCCTGCTCACCACCCTGGGGATGCCGGCCGGCGCGGTGGCCGAGGTCCGCCGGCTGGTGCTGCTCACCGCCGGGCACGGGGTCGCCCCCGACGACCGCGACGGGGCCCTGCTCTGCGACGCCGACCTGGCGATCCTCGGGGCCGACCCGCAGCGGTACGACGACTACGCCGCCCACGTCCGCCGGGAGTACGCGCACGTGCCCGAGCCGGCGTTCCGGGCCGGCCGGGTCCGGGTACTGGCGGGGCTGCTCGCCCTGCCGGCCCTGTTCCGTCTTCCCGAGCCGGCACAGCGGTGGGAGGCCGCGGCGCGGGCGAACCTGACCCGGGAGCTGGCCACCCTGCGGTCCGCCGCGCGGGCCTGAGGGGGACGTCGACCGCCCTGCGGTCCGCCGCGCGGGCCTGACCCGGGTGCTGGCCGCACTGTGGCCTGCGAGCTGGGTCGACGCTAACCTCTCCTGCATGCCCGCCACCCCTCTCCTCGACGAACTGCGCGCCGCGCTCGGTGAGACCGCCGTGCTGACCGACCCGGACCTGCTGCGGATGCACCAGCGGGACGAGGCCGACCTCTGCGCCGCCGGTACCCCTCTGGTCGTGGTCCGCCCGCGTGACACCGCCGGGGTGGTCGCGGTGGTCCGCGCGGCGGCGCGGCACGGCGTACCGGTGGTGCCGCAGGGTGCACGGACCGGGCTGGCCGGCGCGGCGAACGCGGTCGACGGCGCGGTGGTGCTGAGCACCTCGGCGATGGACGCCATCCTGGAGATCGACCCGGTCAGCCGGCTCGCCGTGGTGCAGCCCGGGGTGGTCAACGCCACGCTGGCCGGCGCGGTCCGCCGGGAGGGGCTCTACTACCCGCCCGACCCGGGCTCCTGGGAGTCGTCCACCATCGGCGGCAACGTCGCCACCAACGCCGGTGGGATGTGCTGCGTCAAGTACGGGGTGACCACCGAGTACGTGCTCGGCCTGGAGGTGGTGCTCGCCACCGGCGAGGTGCTGCGCACCGGACGGCGCACCGCCAAGGGCGTCGCCGGGTACGACCTGACCCGCCTCTTCGTCGGCTCGGAGGGGACCCTCGGGATCATCACCGAGGTGACCCTGGCGCTGCGCCCCGCCCCGGAGGAGTCGCTGACCCTGGTGGCGGTCTTCGACTCCACCGCCGACGCCGGCACGGCGGTCGCCGGCATCGCCGCGCAGGGGTTGAGCCCGAGCCTGCTGGAACTGCTCGACCGCACCCACCTCGAGGCGATCGAGGCGTACCAGCCGATGGGGCTGCGCACCGACGCCGAGGCGCTGCTGCTCGCGGCGGCCGACACCGGCCCGCGGGCCGCCGAGGACCTGGCCCGGCTGGAGAAGGTCTGCAAGGCGGCCGGCGCGTCCGAGGTGTACGTCGCCACCGACGCCGTGGAGGCGGCGGCGCTGCTCCAGGCCCGCCGGCTGGCGCACCCGGCGATGGAGGCGTTCGCCGCCCGGTCGTACCCGGAGGGCAACGGCGGGCTGGTGATCGACGACGTGGCGGTCCCGCGCGGCGCGCTCGCCGCGCTGCTCGACGGGGTGGCCCGGATCGCGGCCGAGTGTGACGTGCCGATCGGCGTGGTCGGGCACGCCGGGGACGGCAACATGCACCCCAACATCGTGGTCGACCGGGCCGACCCGGCCAGCCTGGAGCGGGGTCGCCGGGCCTTCGACGAGATCATGCGGCTCGGCCTGGAGCTGGGCGGCACCTGCACCGGCGAGCACGGGGTGGGCCTGCTCAAGCGGGAGTGGCTGGCCCGCGAGATCGGCCCGGTCGGCATCCGGGTGCACCACGCGATCAAGGCGGCGCTCGACCCGGACGGCCTGTTCAACCCGGGCAAGGTGCTCTGACCGCCGGGCCCGGGGTCAGTACGGGGCGGGCAGTCCGCTCAGGTCGCTGTCCGTGCCCCGGTCGGCGGCGAAGCCCCGGACGTCGGGCGCGCCGAGCCGGGCCGCGTCGGCGGTGGCGTCGTCCGGCATCCGCTGCGACTGCCGTTCCGCCTCCACCCGGGCCCGGTAGTGCGCGACCTCGCGGGCCCGCACGTCGGCGTCCCAGCCCAGCACCGCGCCCATCAGCTCGGCCGTGTGCTCCACCGACTCCAGCCCTCGGTGGCTGGTCTCGAAGGAGATCCGGGTACGTCGGGTCAGCACGTCCTCCAGGTGCAGCGCGCCCTCCGCCTGGGCCGCGTAGGTGACCTCGGCGGCCAGGTACTCGGGGGCACCGGCGAGCGGGGCGGCGAGCAGCGGCTCCGCCGCGATCAGGGCGAGCAGGTCCAGGGTGAGGCTGCCGTACCGCTCCAGCAGGTGTTCCACCACGCCGACCGGCACCCCGTGGCGGCGGGCCAGGTCGGCCCGGTCCCGCCACATCGCCGCGTACCCGTCCGCGCCGAGCAGCGGCAGGTCGGCGGTGCGGGACGGCCGGACGTTGCCGAGCCGGCGGGCGGCCCGGTCGACCACGTCGCCGGCCATCACCCGGTACGTCGTGTACTTTCCACCGGCCACCAGCAGCAGCCCGAGCATCGGCTCGACCACGGCGTGCTCGCGGGAGAGCTTCGAGGTGGAGTCCGCCTCGCCGGAGAGCAGCGGGCGCAGCCCGGCGTAGACGCCCTCGATGTCGGCAGTGGTCAACGGCTTGTCCAGCACCAGGTTGACCTGCTCCAGCAGGTATTCGATGTCGCGCGCGGAGGCGGCCGGGTGGGACCGGTCCAGCCGCCAGTCCGTGTCGGTGGTGCCGATGATCCAGTGCCCGCCCCACGGGATGACGAAGAGCACCGACGTGGGCGTCCGCAGGATCAGCCCGGTCTCGCCGGTGATCGCCGAGCGCGGCACCACCAGGTGCACCCCCTTGGAGGCGCGGACCCGCACCCCGGGGCGGAGTCCCACGTCGTTGAGCATCCGGGACATGTCGTCGCTCCACACCCCGGTGGCGGCGATGACCGTACGGGCGTGCACCTCGAACTCGGCGTCCGGTGAGCCGGGCGGTGCTTCCAGGTCACGGACCCGCACCCCGGTCACCTCCCGGGCCTGCCGGATCAGACCGACGGCGCGGGCGCTGGTCACCATCGTCGCGCCGAGGCTCGCCGCGGTGCGGGCCAGGGTGACCACCAGGCGGGCGTCGTCCACCTGCCCGTCGAAGTAGCGGATCGCGCCGGCCAGCTTGTCCGGCCGCAGGCTGGGGAAGACCCGCCGGGCGCCTTCCCGGGTCAGGTGCCGGTGCAGCGGCATGCCCCGACCGCCGCCGAAGAGGCCGGCGAAGACGTCGTACGCGGCCACGCCGGTGCCGTAGTAGGCCCGCCGCCAGGCGCGGGCCGGCAGGTCGCGCACCCCACCGCCGTCCGGCAGCGGCACCAGGATCGGCACCGGACGGACCAGGTGCGGTGCGAGCCGGGTGGCGAGCAGCCCCCGCTCGGTGAGCGCCTCGTGCACCAGGCCGAACTCCAACTGCTCCAGGTAGCGCAGGCCACCGTGGATCAGCTTGCTGGACCGGCTGGAAGTGCCGGCGGCGAAGTCCCGCGCCTCGACCAGGGCGACCTTGAGGCCCCGGGACGCGGCGTCCAGCGCGGCACCCGCACCCGTCACCCCACCCCCGATGACCAGGACATCGAACCGTTCGGCCCGAAGCCGGCGCAGATCGGCGGCCCGCCGGACGGGCGACAGCTGACCGGCGGCGGCACGGGAGATGTTGGGGTCACGCACCCGTTCACGGTAACCGGGACCGGCGGTCGGCGGCACACCCCGGACCCGCCTGCGTACCGTACGGGCATGCAGCCCGTGTACCCGCCCGGTCCTCCCGTACCCCCGTTGACGGCGGCCCCACCCGGGCCGTTGGCGGTGGCCGCGGCCGTCCTGGCCGGTTGCTGGACGGTCGCGGTGGTCCTGCTCCCCCAGGTCGTCGGGTGGGGTGCCGAGCAGGCGCTGCTCGCCAGCGGGCTCAACCGGCCGGTCTGGCTCTGGCCGGTGGTCTCCCTGGTCACCCTGGTCGCGGTCGGGGTGCCCGCGCTGCTGCTGGCCCTGCTGCCCCGCTCCGGGGCGGTCCGCGCCACCGGCCGGGCCTGGCTCGCCGGGTCGGTGGCGCTCGGCGTGCTCGGGTTGCTCCGGATGGTGCCGGCGGTGCACCACGAGGCGTACCTCGCCGCGCTCGCCCTGGTCGCCGCCCTGACCGCCGTGGTCGCCGCCCGCCTGCTCCGCAGCGACACCCCGGCCCCCGCCGACGCCCCGGCCCTCGCCGACCCCACGTCCCCCGCCGACGGCCCGTCCCCCGCCGGGGTCACCCCGCTCGCGGTCGCCGCCGGCCTGGTCCTGCTGCTGCCCTGGCTCTGGCTGGGCGCACTCGGCGGGCTGCTGGAGACGGTGCTCGCCGCCCTGGCCGCGGCGGCGGTCGGTCTCCTCGCCGGGGTCCTGCTCGACGCCGGGTTCTGGGCGCGCTTCGGTGCCGGTCGACCCACCCGCCCGGCACTGCTGGTGCTGTGCGGCGGCCTGGTCGCCGGGGTGACGCTGCTACTGCTCGTCGCCGGCACCGGCCACTCCGGTGCGCAGCTCGCCCCGCTGCTGACCCTCCCACCTGCCGGTTTCGTGCTCGGCGCACTCCAGGCGCCCACCGACCCGCGCGGGCGGCCGACCGGCCGCGCCCCGGTGCGCTGGCTGGTCGGGCTGGGCGTGTTCGGTCCGCTGGCCTTCACCGACCCGGAGGAGGTCAGCCTGCTGCTGAGCACCACCCGGGACGTGCCGTTCTGGGTGATGGTCAGCGCCGGGGCCGGGCTGGCCGTCGCGCTCGTGCTCGCCCTCGGGTACGGCGTGCTGCTGCCGCGCCGCGTGCCGGGCCGGCGGTTCGCCGTGGCCACCGTCGCGGTCCTGCTGGTGGCGGGCGCCCTGGTGTACGCCGGCCCGGGCCAGCCGGGGCTGCACGGTGAACGCCTGCTGGTGGTGCTGCGGCAGCAGGCCGACCTGCGGGACGTGCCCGCCACCAAGGGCGCGGCCGGACGGGACGCCCGGGTCCGCGAGGTCTACCGCCGGCTGGTCGACACCGCCGACCGTACCCAGGCCGACCTGCGCCGGGATCTGGACCGGTTGCGACTGGACCACACCCCGTACTACCTGGTCAACGCGATCGAGGTGGACGGCGGTCCGGCGGTGCGGGCCTGGCTCGCGAGCCGCCCCGAGGTGGACCGGGTGCTGGTCAGCCAACGGTTGCGTCCGCTGCCCGCGCCGGCCGGCACCAGCCGGGGCGACGCCACCGGCCCCACCGGTCCCGAGTGGAACATCCGTCTGATCGGGGCGGACCGGGTCTGGTCGGAGCTGGACGTGGACGGCTCCGGTATCACCGTGGGCAGCTCGGACTCGGGCGTGGACGCGGGCCACCCGGCGCTTCAGGCCGGGTTCCGGGGCGGCGACGACTCCTGGTACGACCCGTGGGAGGGCAGCCGGTCCCCGCGGGACAAGGGCGGACACGGCACCCACACGATGGGCAGCGCGGTGGGGCGGGACGGCATCGGGGTCGCGCCCGGCGCGAACTGGACCGGCTGCGTGAACCTCGACCGCAACCTCGGCAACCCGGCGCGTTACCTGGACTGCCTCCAGTTCATGCTGGCCCCGTTCCCGCCCGGCGGTGACCCGTTCACCGACGGCCGGCCCGAGCGCGCCCCGCACGTGCTGACCAACTCGTGGGGCTGTCCGACGATCGAGGGCTGCGACCCGCACGTGCTACGACCGGCCACCGCCGCCTTCGACGCGGCCGGGGTGTTCGTGGTGGCCGCGGCCGGCAACACCGGCCCGTACTGCGGCTCGATCGACGACCCGCCGGCCCCGTACGCGGACGTGTTCACGGTCGGCGCGGTGGACCGGTCCCGACGGGTCACCGACTTCTCCAGCCGGGGGCCGGTGCCGGGGGTCGCCAAACCGGACCTGGTCGCGCCGGGCGCGGCGGTACGCTCCGCGATGCCCGGCGGCGGGTACTCCGTGCTGGACGGCACGTCGATGGCGACCCCGCAGGTGGCCGGCGTGGTGGCGCTGATGTGGTCGGCCAATCCGGCGCTCGTCGGTGACCTGGACCGCACCCGGAGCATCCTGCGGGAGACCGCCACCCCGGTGGAGACGTCGCCGCAACCGGGCGGGGAGACCGGGTCGTGCGGCGGCACCGCCAACGTCGCCGGAGCCGGTCTGGTCGACGCCTACGCGGCCGTCCGCGCCGCCCGGGTGTGAGGCCGCAGCGGCAGTCGTTCACGTGCTGCCGTGCCATGGCCTAGGGTCGGCGACCATGGACGACGACCGGATCAGCGTGACCGAGCTGACCGACGACCGACTGCCCGAGGTGGTCGCGCTCTGCCGCCGAGGGCTGGACCTCGCCGAGGACTCCGTCGAGGCCGAGGCCATCGTGGACACCCTCCACCGGCGGGCGCGGGTCGGTCGGCCGGTGGTCGGGCTGCTGGCCGTACGCGGTACGACGCTGGTCGGCGCACTGGTCTGTTCCGTACCCGAGCGGCCGGATCCGCCCGGTGCGGCGTACGGGTGCGTGGACCTGGTGGTGGTCGCGCCGGAGGAGCGGCGACGCGGCGTCGGGCGGACGCTGCTGGCGCACGCCGAACGGCGGCTCGCCGAGTGGGGCGCGCGGGAGGTGCTGCTCGCCGGAAACCCGCCGTACTACGCCTGGCCGGGCGTCGACGTGCGCTACACCCCGGCGGTCTGCGCCGCGCTGGCGCTGGGCTACCGCCAGGATCGGACCGCCTGGAACATGACCGCCGACCTGTCGTACGACGACTCGCCGGCGCTGCGCTCCACGGCCGAGGCGGAGCAGCGGCTCGCCGCCGGAGGTGTGACGGTACGCCGGGCGGAGCCGGAGGACCTGCCGGCGCTGACCGCGTTCGCCCGGGACACCTTCGGCGGTGTCTGGGACGTCGAACTTGCCGGCTCGGTGGGGCGTACCGGAGCGGGGTGTCATGTGGCGTGGCGCGACGGGACCGTGGTCGGTTTCGCCGCCTGGGGGTCGTCCCGGCCGAGCTGGTTCGGGCCGATGGGCACCGATCCGGCGGCGGCCGGTTCGGGGATCGGCGGCGTGCTGCTGCGGCGGTGCCTGCGCGACCAGCGGGACGCCGGGATCGCACACGCCCAGATCGGCTGGGTGGGGCCGGTGCCGTTCTACTCGGGTAGCGCCGGTGCCCGGATCGAGCGGGTCTTCCTGCTCTACCGAAAGGACATCAGTTCCTAAAGCCCCCGACAACAGGCACGGATCCGAATAGTTCCGTTCCACCCCGGGCCGCGCCCTGGACCTCCTACCGTTTCGGCAGGAGGAGGCAGTCATGAGGATGGACGACGAACCCGCCGACGACACCGCGCCCCTCGTCTGGGCACCCGTCGGCGACCCGCCCGGCCACCTGCCGCTCGACTGGCTGGACTACGGCGACGCCGAACAACTGGTGGAGATGTCGGCCCCCGCCGAGCCGCCGTCCGGGGAACCGGTGGAGATGGTGGACGCGCCCCTCGGGGCCGACCCGCCGGACGACCGTCCGGGCCGACGACGGCCCCTGCCGACGTGACCGGACCGGACCCGAGACCCGCGCGGCGAGGAGCACGAACGGCCGGTGGACACCCGGGGCCGGGCAAGGCGGAAGGGGCGGACCGCTGATGCGGTCCGCCCCTTCGGCGTGTGTCGGAACCGGACTCAGAAGTCCATGTCCCCGCCACCCGGGCCAGCCGGGGCGGCCGGGGTCTTCTCCGGCTTGTCCGCGACGACGGCCTCGGTGGTGAGGAAGAGCGCCGCGATCGAGGCGGCGTTCTGCAGCGCCGACCGGGTCACCTTGGCCGGGTCGATGATGCCCGCGGCCAGCAGGTCGACGTACTCACCGGTCGCGGCGTTGAGGCCGTGACCCGCGTCGAGGTTGCGGACCCGCTCGACGACGACGCCACCCTCGAGGCCGGCGTTGACGGCGATCTGCCGCAGCGGGGCGTCCAGCGCGATCTTGACGATCTGCGCGCCGGTCGCCTCGTCGCCGACCAGGTCCAGCTTGTCGAAGGCGGTCTTGCCGGCCTGCACCAGCGCGACGCCACCACCCGGGACGATGCCCTCCTCGACGGCGGCCTTCGCGTTACGGACGGCGTCCTCGATGCGGTGCTTGCGCTCCTTGAGCTCGACCTCGGTGGCCGCGCCGACCTTGATCACCGCAACGCCACCGGCCAGCTTGGCCAGCCGCTCCTGCAGCTTCTCGCGGTCGTAGTCGGAGTCGCTCTTGTCGATCTCGGCCCGGATCTGGTTGACCCGGCCCTGGATCTGCTCGGCGTCGCCGGCACCGTCGACGATGGTGGTCTCGTCCTTGGTCACCACGACCTTGCGGGCGCGGCCCAGCATCTCGACGCCGACGGCGTCCAGCTTGAGGCCGACCTCCTCGCTGATGACCTGGCCACCGGTGAGGATGGCGATGTCGCCCAGCATGGCCTTGCGGCGGTCACCGAAGCCCGGCGCCTTGACGGCGACCGACTTGAAGGTGCCCCGGACCTTGTTGACGACGAGGGTGGCCAGGGCCTCGCCCTCGATGTCCTCGGCGATGATCAGCAGCGGCTTGCCGCCCTGCATGACCTTCTCCAGGATCGGGAGCAGGTCCTTCACCGACGAGATCTTGCTGTTGACGATCAGGATGTACGGGTCGTCGAAGACGGCCTCCATACGCTCCGGGTCGGTCATGAAGTACGCGGAGATGTAGCCCTTGTCGAAGCGCATGCCCTCGGTGAGCTCAAGCTCCAGGCCGAAGGTGTTGCTCTCCTCGACGGTGATGACGCCTTCCTTGCCGACCTTGTCCATCGCCTCGGCGATGATCTCGCCGACGCTGGTGTCACCAGCCGAGATGGAGGCGGTGGAGGCGATCTGCTCCTTGGTCTCCACGTCCTTGGCGAGCTTGGACAGCTCCTCCGAGACGGCCGCGACCGCAGCCTCGATGCCCCGCTTCAGGGCGATCGGGTTGGCACCGGCGGCCACGTTGCGCAGACCCTCGCGGACGAGGGCCTGGGCCAGGACGGTCGCCGTCGTCGTGCCGTCACCGGCCACGTCGTCGGTCTTCTTGGCGACCTCCTTGACCAGCTCGGCCCCGATCTTCTCGTACGGGTCCTCGAGCTCGATCTCCTTGGCGATGCTCACACCATCGTTGGTGATGGTGGGGGCACCCCACTTCTTCTCGAGCACGACGTTGCGGCCCTTGGGGCCGAGCGTCACCTTCACGGCGTCGGCGAGCTGGTTCATGCCCCGCTCGAGGCCGCGACGGGCCTCCTCGTCGAACGCGATCATCTTGGCCATACGGCGTTGTCCTCCTGGACACTCACGGGCCACCCGAGTGTGTGTCCCGGATGGGCCGCCTGGTGTACGCACCTTGGGACGTCGCCACCTGGCGACGACGACGTCTCCTCGGCCGGGCCGGATAGCCCGCGACGACCGGCCATGTGCCACGCTGCTCGATGCCGCGTGACCGTGGCCCTACCGCCCCGACCATTGGCACTCGCGCCATGCGAGTGCCAATGACTTGTTTAGCACTCTCCCCTGCCGAGTGCAAGCACGATGCCTCCGTCGGGCGCTCTCACCGGCGGGCTCACACCGCGTCGGACGCGAGAGGGTCATGAGTCAGACGAACGAGTCGACCTCTCTGGACACGTCCCGTTCATGATCGACGCGGCGAGGGGACGGAGAGGGGAGGGTGCCGGACAGGCGGACACCCAACGGCGGAACACCCTGGAAGACCCGAGGGGACGGCCGGGGAACGGCCGGGGATGTGGCCGCCCGAAGGCACCCCCGGAGGCACCCGGGACGGGGAGAGCCGTGAACCCGGGAGGCGCGAGAGGCCCGAGGAGACGCGAGAGGTCCGGAAGACGCAAGGCCCAAGGAGTCGCGAGAGGCCCGGAAAGCGCGAGAGGTCCGGAAGTCGCGAGAGGCCCGGCGAGGCGCGAGAGACCCGGCGTTCGCCGCATATCGGGGTGTCCGTACGGAGGGGACACCCCGATATGCCGCAGTTCGCGTCGGGTCGGCGACTCAGCGAGCCGCCGAGACGGATTGGTGGACGGGGGCGCGCCCGGCTCCGAAAGGTCGGATCCGGGCGGGCCCGGAGGGGACGGGTCGACCGTGGCCCCGCCGGCAGACTGCGCGCCGGAGCGGCCCGTGGCGTTCCCGGTCGTGGCGGCGGCACGGCAGCGTCGCCTCCACGTGGTCGGCTCAGGCGATGACGCGCACCCGCTCGGCCTGCGGACCCTTCTGCCCCTGAGCGATCTCGAACTCGACCCGCTGCCCGTCGTCCAGCGCCTTGTAGCCGTCCATCTCGATCGCGGAGAAGTGGACGAAGACGTCCTGCCCTCCGTCGACGGCGATGAAGCCGTAGCCCTTTTCGGCGTTGAACCACTTGACGGTGCCTTGCGCCACGGTGCACTTCCTCACTTCGCTGGGCGACACGCAACCCCCGACACCGACCCGACCGGCATCGGGATCACCGCTTTCCGCACCGGCCCGGAGCGGCCGATGTTCGGTGACCGAAATCGCACGCTACACGAAGCGTGACCGCAGCGCACGATCACAAAACGGGGCATAACGGGCGGCTGTCGACCCGGAATCACATTGGCGGCCATCATTGCGGTAGGCATTCGGACATGACGCGGAATCCGGCCGGTTCGACGGCACGCGTACCCACCGTCCGCCGGGTCCGCCCGACCGACGCCGCACGAATGCGGGCCCTGCGCCTGGAGATGCTCGCGGACGCGCCGCTGGCCTTCCTGGAGACCCTCGCGGACGCCGCCGCCCGTCCGCACGGCGAGTTCGCCGCCCGGATCGCGTACACCTCGACCGGCCCGCACACCGCGCAGTTCGTCGCCGATCCCGGCGGTCGCCTGGTCGGCCACGCCGGGGGCGTCGCCTCGCCGCACGAGGCGGGCCTGACCGTGGTGTTCGGGGTCTACGTCACCCCCGCCTGGCGCGGCACCGGGCTGCTCGCCGCCCTGATCGACGGGGTCGGGGCCTGGTCGCGGGCGTGCGGACGCCCGGAGCTCATGCTGGAGGTGGTGATCGGCAACGACCGGGCCTACCGGTCGTACCTACGGCTGGGCTTCACCGACACCGGGGTACGCGTGCCGCACCCCACGATCCCGTCGATGCGCGAACTCCAGATGCGCCGAGCCGCCTGAGCGAGCGCGCCGAGCCGCCCGAGCGGGTTGCAGGGGACCCCTCCTACACAAAAAACGGTAGGAAGGGTCCCCTGCAACCAACCAACCCCGGTCAGGCGGTGTGGCGGCGGCTCTGCACGACGCGGAACCGGTTCGCCACGTACGCGCCGTCGGTCAGGGCGGCGTTGGCGGCCGGGTTGGCGCCGCTGGCGTGGAAGTCGGAGTACGCCGCTGACTGGTTGACGAAGACCCCGCCGGTCAGGTTGCAGGACAGGTGCACCCCGACCTCGACCGCCGTCGCCTCGGCCGCGTCGAGCACCGCCTCGTCGGTGGAGTAGACGGCGGCGGTCAGCGCGCCCTTCCGTCCGACCGTGGTGCGGAGGATCTCCAGACTCTGCGCGGTCGAGCCGGTGGCGATCACGAACGAGATGGGACCGAACCACTCCCGGCCGTAGGTCGCGGTGGCGTCCACGTCGAGCTTGACGATGGTCGGCGTACGGACCACCGCGTCGGGGTGCGCCGGGTGCGCCAACGGACGCGACTCCAGCACGACGTCACCGAGCTTGGCCGCCTCGTCCAGCCGCTCCAGCACCCCGTCGTTGACGATCGCCCCGGTCAGCTCGACGGCGCGGGCCGGGTCGGCGGTGAGCTTGCCCACCGCTGCGGCGATCCCGGCGGCGACCTCGTCGAAGGTCTTGTGCCCCTGGTCGGTGGCGATACCGTCGGCCGGCACGAGGATGTTCTGCGAGGTGGTGCACATCTGGCCGCTGTACAGGGTCAGCGTGAAGCCGAGGTTGCGGCACAGGCCGGCGAAGTCGTCGGTGGAGTCGATCACCACCGTGTTCAGCCCGGCCTTCTCGGTGTAGACCGAGGCCTGGCGGGCGTGCTGTTCCAGCCAGTCGCCGTACTCGGTGGAGCCGGTGAAGTCCACGATCTTCACAGCCGGGTGCAGGGCCAGGTCGGAGGCGAGCTTCTCGCCCGGGGCCTCCGCGGCGAGCAGCACCAGGTTCGGGTCGAACCCGGCCTCGGCGAGCACCTCCCGGGCCACCTGGACGGTGATCGCCAGCGGCAGCACCGCGCGCGGGTGGGGCTTCACGAGCACCGGGTTGCCGGTGACCAGCGAGGCGAAGAGACCGGGGTACGAGTTCCAGGTCGGGAACGTGTTGCAGCCGATCACCAGCGCGACGCCGCGGGGCACCACGTGGAACGTCTTGGTCATCCGCAGCGGGTCGCCCTTGCCGGCCGGCTTCTCCCACCGGGCCGTCGCCGGGTGCCGGGTCATCTCCGCGTACGCGTACGCGATCGCCTCCAGCGCCCGGTCGAGCGCGTGCGCCCCACCGGCCTGGAACGCCATCACGAAGGCCTGTCCGCTGGTGTACTGCACCGCGTTGGCCAGCTCGAAGATGCGCTTGTGCAGGCGGGACAGGATCTCCAGGCAGACCCCCGCACGGGCCTGCGGGCCGGCGTCCCGCCAGGCGGGCAGCGCGGCGGAGGCTGCGGTCACCAGCTCGTCGACCCGGGCATGCGGGTAGCGCACGCCCAGCGGCACCCCGAACGGGCTCGCCTCGGTGGCGACCCGCTCGCCGGTGCCCGGCTGGTCGAGGGGGAAATCGCCGTCCAGGTACGCCTCGAAGGCGGCCCGCCCGTCGGCCGCGGCGGTCTCGCCGTACACGCGGGGACTGGGGGACTCGGGGTAGGCGGACCAGTACCCGCGCTCGGAGATCGCGGTCAGCGCCCGGGCGAGGGTGTCGGCGTGCGTGGCGTACAGGGGATGCGGGGTCTCCGTCATGCCCGCCATCATGCCGCAGCCCGGGACCGGTCGGTAGGAGCCGCCGGGTGGCCGCGTTCGACCCGGCGGCGCATCCTGGAGCCGTGCGGCAGCGGACGCGGACCACGCTCACCTGGCTCAACGGCACCACGCCGGTCGGCCTGGCGCTGGCGGTGCTGGCCCGCACCACCCGGCGGCGCACGGCGGACGGGCTGGTCGTCGCCGGGGGGTACCGGCTGCCGGTGCCGAGGCAGGGGTGCTTCACGGTCGGCGCGGTGGTGCTGACCCGCCGCCCACCCGAGTGGCTGCTGCACCCGGACCGCGCCGACCTGCTCGGCCACGAGCGACGGCACACCGGCCAGTACGCGCTGCTCGGACCGCTCTTCTGGCCGGCGTACTGGCTCGCCTGCGCCTGGTCGTACGCGTCGACCGGCAGCTACGGCTGCGGCAACGTCTTCGAGCGGCGGGCCGGCCTGGCCGCTGGCGGATACCCCGAGCCGACCCTGCGGCCCTGGGCGGCGGCACTGCGCACGTCCACGGCGGCCCGGCGACCGTTGGCGGCGGTCCTGCGTCGCCGGGCCCGGGACAGCGCCGGGCGGGGGCCGGACGGGGAGGCCGCGCTCAGAGGTCGAGCTGCCAGTTCGTCCAGGCGTCGACGGGACGGAACCCGAGCTGCTCGTTGATGGCGATCATGTGACGGTTGTCGGCGGCGTTCCAGGTGTCGACCTCCCGCAGCTCCGGCTCGTGCGCCAGCGCGTACCGCAGGTTTTCGATCTTGGCGAGCAGGCCGAGCCGGCGCCCACGGTGGGCCGGATCCACGATGGTGATCTGCTGGTCGCCGTGGCACGGGACGGTCGGCAGTACGATGATCATCGTCCAGGCCACCAGCCGGCCGCTCGCCTCGTGCACCACTCCGCAGTGGTAGGAGGCCCGGCCGCGGGCCGTCAGCACGCGCTCGATGCTCCGGACCCGCTCCGCGTCGACGCGCTCCGGCTCGAGCACCAGGTCTCCCGTCGGGGAGTCGAGCACGAGCCGGCTCTCCAGGTGGCCGACGTCGGCGACGTACTCCTCGGGGGCCTCCGCCTGCCAGGTCACCGTGCGGTACCCGGTGGCCCGCTCGCGCGCGTCGGCCAGCAGCGCGTCGAGGACGGCGTGGTCCAGCCGGTCGACCACGAGCCGGCGGCGCACCTCGCCCAGCGCCGGCTGGGCACCGAGCGCGGCGGCGAACCCCGCGCCGACGGCCGGCCGGTCCGGCCCCTCCGGCAGCGGCCCGACCGACGCCGAGATGATCCGCTTCCGGCCCTGCTCACGCAGCACCCGGACAGCGTGCTCGTACAGCGCCCGTCCGACGCCTCGCCGCCGGCGATCCGGGCGGACGACCAGGTCGAGGCTGGCGTTCTCGATGTTCTCGAACTGTGGCAGGTGCAGCACCAGGTAGCCCACCGGGACGTCGTCGAGAGTCGCCAGCGCCATCCGGAGCGATCTGCCGGGCATCGGGTGCCGGAGTGCGCTCTCGAAGACCTGATGGGACGGGCTCGGAACGTCCGGCAGGTCGACGGCCTGCGCGGCGGCGGCCACCTGGAACGCCGCGTCGATCGCGGCCTGGTCGGACTCGTCGAAGGACGCGATGACGATGCTCATGCCGACGAGCGTGCGCGACCGGAACGGAAACGGGCCAGCGATTTAATCGCTGGCCCGGAAGCTCTGGTCGGGAGGGACGATCGCACAACGCCGCCGGCGTTGGGTCGTAAGGCTTGAAAAGTCTTCGGCGAACGCCCTCCCGCAGGAAGCATCCTGCGCCTGACCGGTTACTGACGTCAAGTCCCTGGAGGGTGGTTTTTCGTACCCTGGGCGAACGGTCGGTTACCCGACGGATCGACCCGATCCCCCGTTCGGGCGGTTCGGCCGATCCGTCGGGACGAGACGCAGGTCAGCCGAGCAGCCCGGCGTCGCGGGCGGCACGCAGCGACGGCTTGATCCGGTGCGTCGGGCCGACCTGGCCGGCGACCGCGTCGATGGTCTTCAGTCCCTCGCCGGTGTTGAAGACCACCGTCTCGGCGGTCGGGTCCAGCCGGCCGGAGGCGACCAGCTTGCGCAGCACCGCGACGGTCACCCCGCCGGCCGTCTCGGCGAAGACCCCGGTGGTCCGGGCGAGCAGCCGGATCCCCGCGCGGATCTCCTCGTCGTCGGCGTGGTCCATCCACCCACCGGTACGCCGCACCGCCTCCAGGGCGTAGAGGCCGGCCGCCGGGTCGCCGATGTTCAACGACTTGGCGATACCGGTCGGCTTGACCGGGGTGATGGTGTCGGTGTCGGCGTGCAGGGCGGTGGCGATCGGGTTGCAGCCGGTCGACTGTGCGCCGAACACCTTCCAGCCGCCGGCCGGGGCCTCGACCAGCCCGATCTCGACCAGCTCGCTGAACGCCTTGTCGATCTTGGTGAGCAGTTCGCCGCTGGCCATCGGGATGACCACCTGCGCCGGGATCCGCCAGCCGAGCTGTTCGGCCACCTCGTACCCGAGGGTCTTCGACCCCTCGGCGTAGTAGGGACGGACGTTCACATTGACGAACGCGGTGTCCTCGAACTCGTCGGTCTCGACCAGTTCGCCGCAGAGGCGGTTCACGTCGTCGTACGAGCCGTCGATGGCGACCAGGTCGCCGCCGTACACGGCGGTGGTGATCACCTTGCCCTGTTCCAGGTCACCCGGGATGAAGACCACCGAGGGCACGCCGGACCGGGCGGCGTGCGCGGCCACGGAGTTCGCCAGGTTGCCCGTCGAGGCACAGGCGAAGCGGGTGAAGCCGAGCGCGCGGGCGGCGGTCAGCGCCACCGAGACCACCCGGTCCTTGAACGAGTGGGTCGGGTTGGCGCTGTCGTCCTTGATCCAGAGCGGGGCGGTGATGCCCAGCTCGGCGGCGAGGTTGCCGGCGGCGACCAGCGGGGTCAGCCCGGGGTCGAGGGTGACCCGGGTGGCCGGGTCCTGGCCGGCGGGCAGGAGGGCGGCGTACCGCCAGAGGTTCTGCGGGCCGGCCTCGATCTGCTCCCGGGTGACCCGCGCCAGCGCGGCGGTGTCGTAGTCGACCTCCAGCGGGCCGAAGCACTCGTAGCAGGCGTGCTGGGCGGCGAGCGGGTACCGGGCCGAACAGGCGCGACAGACGAGGGCGCGGGCGGGGCTGGCGGTGGTGTCGATACCGGGGGCGACGATCGTCGACGTCATGTCGAGGGTCCTCTCATCTTTCCCCGCGTCGCACCCTGCGGCGGGGACGGATTTGGCACCTGCCCCGTCGGACGCTCAGCTCTGAGCGCACGGGGTGGTTGCCGGGGCGTCGTCGGGCCGTATCCCTCAGCCCCTCTGGATGAGGTATTCAGTTGTGCAGCAGATTCTACGAGCGGCCTGCGCTTTTGCCGACCCTCCTTCCCACGCTGTGAGCCACCTCGCCCTCGCCGGTCCCCGGCGGGAGGGTGGGCCCCGGGGCAGGAGGGATAGGGTGCGGCGGTGTTGGCGGCTGCGCTGGGGTGCGGGGTGGCGGGGGCGCTCGTCCCGGCGGTGGCGTACCGCCTCGCCGTGCCGTACGGGCAGCCCGTCCGGCGGGACTGTGCCGCGTGCGGTGCCCCGCTGGCGGCCGGGGCACGCGGGTGGGTGGCGGCCCGGTGCGGGTGCGGACACCGGCTGGGGGTGCCACGCTGGCTGACCGCTTCGATCGCCGGGTTGGCCGGTGGGCTGCTCGGGGCGGCGCTGGGACCGGTGGCCGTACTGCCGCTCTTCCTCGCCCTCACGGTGCTCGGCGTGCTGCTCGGCGTCATCGACGTCGCCTGCCAGCGGCTGCCCGACCAGGTGGTGCTGCCGGCACTGGCGGCCACTCCGGTGCTGCTCGGTGCCGTCGCCCTGCGGAGCGGTGCGTGGGACGACTGGTGGCGAGGGTTGCTCGCCTGCCTGGTGGTCGGCCTGGTCCTCACCGGGATGGTGCTGCTGCCCGGCGGTGGCCTCGGCGTCGGTGACGCGAAGGTGGGCGCGCTGCTCGGCTGGTACCTGGGCTGGCTGGGATGGGAGGCGGTGGTCCTGGGCGTGGTGCTGCCCTGGGTGGTGAACGTCCCCGTGCTGCTGGTGCTCCTCGCCACCCGCCGGGTCGGTTGGCGGACGGCGATGCCCTTCGGTCCGGCGCTCCTGGTCGGCGCGCTGCTGGCGGTGCCGGCGGTCACCTGGTGGCCGGCGGTCACGGCCTCCTGAGCCCGCCGTCCCGCGATCCGCGGATCAGCCCTCGACCGGCACTGGCATCCATTCAGTACTGTCCCGCTCACCGGTTCGAGGGAAAGGTGGCGGACGATGCGTCGGAGGATCGTGCCAGTGGTGGCACTGGTGCTGGTCTGCGTACTGACCGCCTGTGGTGGCAGTGGCAGCGGCAAGAAGAAGCGGTCCCGGGACAGCCGGCCGGCGGCCGGTTCCTCCGCGAAGAAGGTCGTCACCCCGTCGACCGACCGGGACGACGAGGCACGGGCCGACCCCACCCCGAGCCCCACCAAGACGCCACGACGCAAGGTACGCGCGCTGACCTGCGGGGACCTCCGCGACGCGCAGGTGGGCAGCAGCACGGTGCGGTACCAGGGATACCCGGATCACCTGCCGCTGCACGAGGGCCGCTGGAGCGGCGAGGACGGCGCGACCGTCCTGCTCCAGGAGCCCTGCGCGATCGGTGACCTCGACGGCGACGGGGCGGCCGACGCGGTCGGCGCCGTCATGCTGGAGACGGGCGGCACGGGACGCTTCTGGAGCCTGGTGGTGTGGCGCAACGTCGGCGGCGAGCCGCGCTACGTCACCGTCACCGACCTGGGCGACCGTACCCCGGTCCAGTCGATCCGGATCACCGACCGGAAGGCCACCGTCGTGTACCTCACCCGGGCGGCGGACGCGGCCATGGCGGAGCTGAATATCCGCCGCACCGCCGTCCACCGTCTCTCCGGTTCCCGTTTCCCGGAGGTGAGCCACACCGACGCCGCCGCCTGACGCCTGTCAGTCGGCGAGCCGCCGGGCGAGTTCGGCGGCGACCTTCTGCGCCAGGTCGGGCGGGATCGCGGCGGCGATGGCCTCCGGAGTCAGCGTGGCCAGCACCCCACGGACGATCTCCTCGCTGGGGTTGCGGATCAGCAGGTCCCGGACGTTCTCGAAGGTCTCGTTGAGCACCCGGAGGGTGGAGTAGTCGGTCGGGATGCCTCCGCCGACGTACTGCCAGGGCAGGGCGCGCATGGTCCGGGCGACGGCGGGGTCCTGGAGGATGGCCAGGAACTGGGTGGGGGTCATGTCGTCCTCACTGTCATCGATGGCCTGCTCGACCGTGGTCAGCAGGTGGTCCCAGGGGAAGTTCGCGCCGGGATCGGTGTGGGTGGTGCCACCCCAGGCCAGCCGCATGTCGTCGTGGCCGTAGAAGGCCCGGACCCGTGGGTTCGAACTCATCTCGGCCACAGTGGCGCGGCGGGGCACGACGCCGTGCCGGCGACAGACCACGGCCAGCACGGCGGCGAGCCGGTCCCAGGCCACGTTGTCGAGCCACCACTGTCGGGATCTGGCGTTGGTGCCGGTGATCTCCACGGCGATGGCGTTCTCGTTGCCGGTGCCTGAGCCGGCGTGACCGGCGCGGGCGTCGGTGTCCAGGGACTGGACGATGGAGTTCGAGTCGACGTAGAAGTGCGAGCTGACCCCGTCGGTGCGCCGGGTGGCGTAGTCCGCCTCCTGCTCGGCGGTGGCGTCGTTGGCCGTGGAGTGGATCGCGATGCCGTACTTCAGACCGTCCTGGTCGCGGTAGGCGTTGCGGCCCTGGACGAAGGGAATTCCGGGGACCTTCATGGTGGTTCTGCCTTCGGTCGGGGCACCGAGCGCACCACAGCGGTCGTCAATGCCCCATCAACCGGGAGGCGTCACCTGGTGCCTGGTCCGTGACGGGTCGGGAGTGGACTGGCATCCCAAGCCCACGAAGGGATGGCGACAGGTGCACAGATCCCGATACGCCGCAGCGCTCGTCCTGGCGATCCTGGCCGGAACCCTCACCTTCGCCCCTCCGGTACGGGCCAACGGAAACTTCGTCTTCTACCCCACCAACGACAGTTATGTGAGTGCGAGCGCGCCGAACAGCAACTTCGACAGCCAACCGGTGCTGGCAGTGGCCGGGAGCCCGACGCGGATCTCCTACCTGAAGTTCTCGGTCACCGGTCTCCTGGACCCCGTGATCCACGCCCGGCTGCGCATCCACGTGTCGACCATCCCCGACGCCGGCAGCCGCACCGGCGGCACCGTGCAGCGGAGCGAAACCGGCTGGCTGGAGACGAGCCTGACCTACACCAACCGTCCCGCCCTCATCGGTTCACCGCTCGGCGCCTACGGTCAGGTGACCGCCAACACCTGGTACGACGTCGAGGTCACCGCAGCGGTGATCAACAACGGGATCGTCAGCTTCGGGATCAGCTCCGCCGACGCGAACGGCGCCTACTACGACAACCGGGAGAGCGGTTCGACCGCACCGCAACTCCTCGTGGAGACCGGTATCCCCGGCACCGGCGAGAACGTCCTCCTGGCCGCCGGTGACATCGCCTCCTGCGACCGGGACACCGACGAGCAGACCGCGCGGATCCTCGACCGGGAACCGGGCACGGTGGCGGCCCTCGGCGACCTGGTGTACGAACAGGGCACTCCCGCCGAGTTCGCCAACTGCTACGGGCCGACCTGGGGGCGACACAAGGCCCGCACCAAACCCGCCGTCGGCAACCACGAGTACCTGACCGCCGACGCGGCCGGCTACTTCGGATACTTCGGTGCCGCGGCCGGCCGGCCCGACGAGGGCTGGTACTCGTACGACATGCCGGCCGGCGGCTGGCACATCATCGTGCTGAACTCCAACTGCAGCAAGGTCGGTGGGTGTCACGTCGGTTCGCCCCAGGAACGCTGGCTCCAGGCCGACCTGGCCGCCAACCCCGCGCGGTGCACCCTGGCGTACTGGCACCACCCGATCTTCAGTTCCGGCGACCGGGAACGAGCGGAGCTGCTCCCGCTCTTCCAGGCGCTCTACGACGCGGACGTCGAGATCCTCCTCACCGGCCACGCCCACCAGTACGAGCGGTTCGCCCCGCAGACCCCGACCCGGGTGGACGATCCCGTGCAGGG
This sequence comes from Micromonospora sagamiensis, assembly GCF_014680085.1. Classification (NCBI taxonomy): domain Bacteria; kingdom Bacillati; phylum Actinomycetota; class Actinomycetes; order Micromonosporales; family Micromonosporaceae; genus Micromonospora; species Micromonospora sagamiensis. The sequence continues at coordinate 2,354,632 of NZ_AP023438.1, forward strand.
CATCCGCCAGTTCGTGGTCGGTACGGGCGGTCGTTCCCTCCAGCCGGACTTCGGGACCATCGTGCCGAACAGCGAGATCCGCAACGGCACCACCTACGGGGTGCTCAAGCTGACCCTGGTCCCCGGGATCTACCAGTGGCGTTTCCTGCCGGTGGCGAACCAGACCTTCACCGACAGCGGCGCTGGCACCTGCCACTGACCATCCGGGACACCAGCACAGTTGATCGTGGTGGGAAGTGGCCCTGGGAGGGGCCACTTCCCACCACGATCACGCGAGCGGAATCAGGGACGCGCGGGGAGCTCGCTGATGAACGTCCGCCACGACCCGGGGGCGAAGGCCAGGACACCGCCGTCGCGGTCCTTGGAATCGCGTACGAGAACGACACTTGACAGGTTGTCGGCCACCTCGACGCAGGCCCCCCCGTTCGAGGATGAGCGGGTCGCCTTCCGCCACTCCGCACCAGTCATGTCCACGTCTGTGCCACCTCCTTGAGAAGGTTCAGGCTCTGTCGACCCGGAAGTGCCTCGCCGCGCAGAGCATCCCAAGCCACACCCAGCCTGGCAACCTCCTCCGGCTGGTCCACGATCTGACCGGACAGTTGGTTGTCGAGGTAGGCGACCCTGCTGCCCTCAGCGAGATCGGCGGTGATGAAGGCCGGTCCGGCGTCTACCTGGCGCGGACCGGACTGCGGCCGTACCAGATCCGCCACGCCGTCTCCGACCGGCGGTGGGGTGGTTTCGCGCCCGAGCAGGTCCATGCCTACCTCAACCGGGTCGCCGCCGAGCTGGACCGGCTCCACCGGGAGGTGGTCGCCACCACCGAACAGGCCGACCGGATCCGGGACGGGCTTCGGCAGTGGCAGACCCGACACGCCGGATGCCGGGTCGACCAGGCGCCGCGCCGGTGACCACGATGGACGATCCCCGTTGGGTGATCCACCTGCCGACCACGCTGACCAGCCTCGCCACCGTGGTCGCGCTCGCCGCCGCGCTGCGCGACTCCCTCGGGCACGTCGACGTCCTCGACTTCGGCGAGGTGACGGTCAGCGCGGAGGACGACCAGGGCAGGCGTACCCGGGTCTGGTGCGACGCACGGCTGCCCGGCGGCGGCCGGTGCCCCCTGCCTGCCGCGCACGCCGGCCCCTGCCGGCCACCGGGAGGTGCCGTCCCACGACGGCGCTGACCATCGCGGCGTCCTACGGAGGGCCGATCCGGGTGGTGGCGGGGCCGGCGGTCAGCTCGTGACGTCCTTGCGGGTGAAACGCCAGAAGGCGAGCCCCCAGAAGAGGGTGGCGTAGCAGATCGCCGAGACGCAGCCACGGACCACGTCGTCGGTCTGCACGGGTGTGGAGAGCAGGCCCAGCCAGGCGTTGCTGTAGTGGGTGGGCAGGAACTCGCGCAGCACGCCCAGGGCGGTGATCTGGTCGAGGATGCTGGACAGGATCCAGAGCAGTACCGCGCCGCCGACCGCGCCGAGCGCCGCGTCCGTGGTCACCGACAGCAGGAAGGCCAGGCCGGCGACGACCAGCATCACCACCGCCAGGTAGCCGAGGACGGCCAGCAGCCGCAGCAGCCCCTCCCCCGGGGCCAGTTCGGCGGCGACCAGGCTGCGCAGCGGCGACCAGCCGTACCGGAGGGTGCCGACCAGCAGGGCGGTGCCGGCGAGCGTCAGCAGCGCCAGCGCCGAGTAGGTGAGCGCGACCAGCAGCTTCACCGCCAGCAACCGGGCCCGGGGCACCGGGATGGCCAGCAGGTAGCGCAGGCTCCCCCAGCTCGCCTCGCTGGCCACGGTGTCCCCGCAGAACAGCGCCACCACCACGACCAGCAGGAACGACGCCGACACGAAGATGGTGAAGAGGGTGAAGTTCAGTCCACCGGTGGTGGCGAACTCGACCAGGCTGGCGTACTCGCCGCCACCGTTGTCGTCGTCGTCACCCGAGTCGAACTGGAACGCGATCAGGATGATCAGCGGCAGCAGCACCATGAACCCGAGCGCGAGCTGGGTACGCCGGCGCGACGCCTGTCGGCGGAACTCCGCCCAGAACGGCAGGGTCGCCGACGGGCGGTAACCGGGGGCCGCGCCCACCGTGGCGGACGACGTCGTCATCACCGGTCCCCCGCTTTCCCGAGACTCCATCACCGGTCCCCGCTTCCCCGGGAGTTCTCGCCGACCAGGGCGAGGAAGGCATCCTCCAGACGACGCCGGGGCACCACCCGGTCCACCCCGACCCCGGCCCGGACCAGCTCGGCCACCACCTCGCTGCGCGCGGTGCCGTTGGTGTCCACCACGAGCTGACCGTCGGAGTCGGGCAGCACCCGTACGCCGTCCAGCCGGGCCAGCACCTCGCGCGCGGCGTCCGGGTCGGTGACGTCGAACAGCACGCTCGGCGACTCGCCGACGATCTCCTCGACCGGGCCGGAGGCGACGATCCGCCCCTTGTTGACCACCACGGCGTGGGTGCAGGTCTGCTCCACCTCGGCGAGGAGGTGGCTGGAGACCAGCACCGCCCGGCCGTCGGTGGCGTACCGCTGGAGCACCCGGCGCATCTCGGCGATCTGCGGCGGGTCCAGGCCGTCGGTCGGCTCGTCGAGCACCAGCAGCTCGGGCAGGCCGAGCATGGCCTGGGCGATGGCGAGCCGCTGCCGCATGCCGTGGCTGTAGTTGTTGGTCCGGCGGTGCACCGACGCGCCGAGGCCGGCGATCTCCAGCGCCTCGTCGAAGTGCGCCTCGGCCTCCGGTCGGCCGGTGGCCCGCCAGTACGCCTTCAGGTTCTCCAGGCCGCTGAGGTGCGGCAGGAAGCCCGGCCCCTCGACCAGCGCGCCGATCCGGGAGAGCACCGGTGAGCCGGGCACCAGCCGGTGCCCGAAGACGTAGATCTCCCCGGCGGTGGGCTGGGTCAGCCCCATCAGCACCCGCAGGGTGGTGGTCTTGCCCGCCCCGTTCGGCCCGAGCAGCCCGACCACCTGACCGGGGTGCACCTCGAAGTCGACGTTCGACACGGCGACGAAACCGTCGGCGTACTCCTTGCGGAGCTGCCGGACGGCCAGCGGCGTGCCCGCGTACGCCGGGTGCACGGAGCTGTCCTGACGGCGGTGCCGGCGACGGAGCACGGCGATGAGCACGACGAGCCCGACCACGATGGTGGCGAGCAGTCCGGCGAGCACCCAGCGCCAGACGGTGGCCGTGGTGGGGATCGGCTCGCCGGTCACCGAGGGCAGCACGACCGGCCCGTCTCCCATGGCGACGGTGTGGACGGTCGGTTCGGCCGGGGTGGCGTACGCCTGGTCGCTGGTGGCGACGACGACCCGCAGCCGGTGGCCGGCCTCGATCCGGCGGACGATCGCCGGCAGCGTGACGGTGACCGGCCGGGCCTGTTCGATGGTCGCCGGCAGCCCGCTCAGCCGGACCGGGGCGACCAGGCCGCTGGGGAGGGTGGCGGTGCCGTCCGGGGCGACGTCGTAGAGCTTGACGAAGAGGACGGCCTCCCCGGTCGGGGCGGCGGCCCGGATGCTCACGGTGGGTGCGCCGACCACGTCGACGGCCCGGCCCAGCGGCGCGGACTCGAAGCGGGCGTGCTGGCCGGGCAGATCACCGGCGACCCCGTCGAGCAGGGACGAGAAGGACCCGGCGAGCGGCAACGAGGAGATCGCCGCCGGGTTGCCGCCGGGCGGGTTGGCGATCGGCTGCGTCGGGCCGGTCACGGTCACCTCGCGCCGCTCGTCGCCGCCGACGCCCGGGTAGTCGCCGGTGCGGTAGCCGGTGGCCACCAGCCCTCGGTCGAGGGCGTCGAACCCGGCGATCCGCGACCAGGTGAAGTCGTCGCCCGGGGCGGAACCGTTGCCGGCGACGTAGTGGTCGAGCCACTGCACGGTCAGGAACTTCACCCGGTCCGAGTCGGTCTCCGGGCCGTCGCCGCCGTCGTGCCCGCCGGTGAACCAGGCGACCCGGACCGGGGTGCCGTTGGCCGCGATGCCGCGCGCGTTGGCGTCGGCCTCGGCGATCGGGAAGAGGCTGTCCGCGGTGCCCTGCACCAGCAGGGTCGGGGACTTGATCCGGTCCAGCACGGTGGCCGGGCTGGACCGGCGGAGCAGGTCGACGGCGGCCTGGTCGCCCCGGCCGGTCGCGGCGATACGCAGGTACGCGGCGCAGACGTCGGCGGCGAACCGGCCGCAGGCGGGGTCACCGCCGCCCGGCGGGGAGCCGGACACGGTCGGTCCGCCCGGAGTGTCCCCGGCCGGCTCGCCCTCGCCGGTGCCGTCGTCCCCGCTCTCCTCCTCGGCGTCGCCGCCGGGCGGGCCGGTCAGGCCGGCGGGGGCGGCGCCCGCCCCGCCGAAGAAGATCCCGGCCCAGCCCTTCTTGAAGACCCCCTCGGTCGCCGGGCGGCCGGTGCTCTCCGGCAGGAACGCCCGGGGCAGGTCGTTCCAGGTGATCATGGGCACGATCGCGTCGACCCGCCGGTCCTGGGCGGCCAGGAGCAGCGCCAGCCCGCCGCCGTACGAGCCGCCGACCACGCCGACCCTCGGGTCACCGGCGGCGTCGGTGCGCACCTGCGGCCGGGCGGCCAGCCAGTCCAGCAGCCGCTGCGCGTCGCGTACCTCGTGGTCGGGGCTGTTCAGGTGGATCTGCCCGCCGCTGCGGCCGAAGCCGCGCGCTGTCCAGGTCAGCACCGCGTAGCCCCGGGTGGCGATCTCCTCGGCGTCGGTGCGGACCGTCTCCTTCGTGCCGCCGAAGCCGTGTGCCAGCAGCACCGCCGGCACCCGGCTGTCGGCCGAGGCACCCTCGGGCAGGTAGAGGGTGGTGTCGAGGTCGACCGGCTCGTCGCCGGACGGTCCGGAGCGGACGGTCAGCAACGCGGACTCCGTCGTGTAGGCGGGCCGCTCCGGCCACACCGCCCATCCGACGGCGGCGGCGACCAGCGCGGTCGCCACCGAGGCGGCGACGAGCCGGCGACCGGTGGGGAGGGCACGCCGGAGCCGCGCGACCGACAGGGTTGGCATGGGATCACGGTACGGCGTCGATCCTGAGCGTTGGCTGGGATCCCCCGTACGGCCGTCCGCCTCGGCCGATCGGCGAACCGACCTGGTCGACCGCGTACCCCTCGGCGCAATCCGGCGTATTGAATTCGCATCTCGTGAATTCGGAACCTTCCCCCGGAATACCGTGAGACACCGCCATGCCACCACGCGTTTCTCACCGAGCGCTTTCACGCCGTCACTCTCCGACCGGCCGGGGCAGGTCCGGGCGGAACGGCCCGGTCGGAGGGCGAAGCGCGCCCAGCCTTCCGGGTACATTTCCGGTCCGGTGCACCGGACCGGATCGGGCGTGTGCCCGACCCCATCCGCCGCGCCTCACGGACCGGTCGCCGGATCGGTGGTCCGCACCACCACCGACCCGGCGACCTTCCGACCCCCTCGTCCCGGCGGCAGTGCCGCGTGTCCCCCGCCTCGACCCGGGGTCGACCTGGGCGGCGGCGGCTAACCTCGGGCGGGTGGCCCAACCCGAACTCACCCTGATCGCCAGCCTGCGGCCGGCAGCCCTGGACGCCCGTCGGGGCGTCGTCCGGCTGCACCCGGAGGTGCTCACCGCACTGGCCCTGCGTCCCGGCGACCCGGTCCGGCTGACCGGGCGGCGGCAGACCGCCGGGATCGTGGCGCTGGCCGAACCGGGTGCCGGCACCGGTCTGCTCCACGCCGACGACCTCATCCTCGGCAACCTGGGCGTCCGGGACGGCGGGCAGGTCACGCTCAGCCCGATGTCGCTCACCGCGGCCGTCCGGGTGACGTTGCGCGGCCCGGTGGAGATCGTCGCCGTCGTCTCGCCGGAGATGCTCCGGCTCGCCCTGCTGGGCAAGGTGGTCACCGCCGGGGACGACGTCTCGCTGCTGCCCCAGGACGTCAGCCCGGACGCCCCGGTCCGCCCGCTGGTCGAGGCCGCGCGGCGCAGCCTCGCCAACACCGTCGGATACGCCTGGACCAGCGCCCTGCTCACCGTGGTCGCCGTCGAGCCGGGGGCCGGATCGCTGGTCACCATGGACACCGTCGTCGGCTGGGAGCACGGTCCGGTCACCCACGGCGGTCCCGCCCCGAGCGGATCCCGCACCAGCGCCCCCGGCTCCCTCGCGACGCGCGCTCCCGACTCCCGTCCGTCGGGCGGGTGGACGGGCGGCCACCGCGACGACGCGGTCGGAACCGTCGGGGAGGCGGACCCGGCCCAGGCGCCGGGCGTCGACGAACTGCCCGGCCTGCGCACCCAGGCCGAGGAGCTGACCGAGTTGCTCGACCTCGGGTTCCACCACCGGGAGGTGCTCGGCCGGCTGAACACCACGGTGTCGCTCGGCGTGCTGCTCAGCGGGCCGGCCGGATCGGGGAAGTCGGCGCTGGTCCGGGCGGTCGCCGCCGCCGTGCGGGCCCGGCTCCACCCGGTCTGGGCACCGGAGCTGGCAGCGCTGACCAACCAGGCCGCCGCCGAACGACTGCGCGCCGCGGCGGCCGCCGCCCGCGCGGACGGACCGGCGGTGCTCCTGGTCACCGACGTGGAGGCGCTCGCCCCGGCGGACCAGCCCGGACCGTTGGCCACCGTCTTCCGGCAGGTGGTCGCGGAGACCGTACGGGCCGGGGCGGCGGTGGTCTGCACGACCAGCCGCCCGGAGGCGGTCGACCCGGCACTGCGCTCCCCCGACCTGCTCTCCCTGCCGATCACCGTGCCGCTGCCCGACGCGGCGCTGCGCCGGGAGCAGCTGACCGCGCTGACCCGGCGGATGCCACTCGCCGGGGACGTACGGCTGGACGAGGTCGCCGGTCGTACGCCGGGTTTCGTCGCCGCCGACCTGGCCGGACTGGTCCGGGAGGCGGGGGTACGGGCGGCGCTGCGGCAGAAGTCGACGGACACGCCGACCGTGGCGATGGCCGACTTCACCGCCGCCCTGGAGGTGGTCCGCCCCACCTCGATGGCCTCCGCGACGCTGGAGCTGGCCACCGTCACCCTGGAGGACGTCGGCGACCTGGTCGAGGTGAAGGAGACGCTGACCGAGTCGGTGCTCTGGCCGCTGACCTACCCGGACACCTTCGCCCGGCTCGGCGTGCAGCCGCCGCGCGGCGTGCTGCTCTACGGCCCGCCGGGCTGCGGCAAGACGTACCTGGTCACCGCGCTGGCCGGCTCGGGCCGGGCGAACGTGCTCTCGGTCAAGGGCGCGGAGCTGCTCTCCAAGTGGGTCGGCGAGAGCGAGCGCGCCGTCCGGGAGCTGTTCCGCCGGGCCCGCGAGGCCGCCCCCACGCTGATCTTCCTGGACGAGGTGGACGCGCTCGCGCCGGTACGCGGCCAGGCCACCGACGGGGGCACCACCGACCGGGTGGTCGCCGCGCTGCTGACCGAACTGGACGGGGTGGAGACGCTGCGCAACGTGGTCGTGGTGGGCGCGACGAACCGCCCCGACCTGATCGACCCGGCACTGCTGCGGCCCGGACGGCTGGAGCGGCTGGTCTACGTCCCGCCGCCGGACGCCGAGGCGCGCGTGGAGATCCTGCGGGCCACCGCCCGCAACGTGCCCCTAGCCGACGACGTGGACCTCGCCGGGCTGGCCGGGTCGCTGGACGGCTTCTCGGCGGCGGACTGTGCCGCGCTCGTCCGGGAGGCGGCGCTCGCCGCGATGCGGGAGTCGCTGACCGCCTCCACGGTCACCGCCGCGCACGTCGAGCAGGCCCGGACCCGGGTCCGCCCCTCCCTGGACCCGGCACAGGTCGCCTGGCTCGCCGCGTACGCCGCCGAACGCCAGGGCTGACCGGCGGTCGGGTCAGCGGAGCGGGTTGTCGGTGGGCAACAGCGGACCGAGCGGACCGAGGTCCAGATTCAGGTCCTCGGGAGCCAGGCCGAAGTACTCACGCAGCCCGCCCATCTGCTCCTCCAGCGCCATCAAGGTCACCCCGATCCGCTCGACCTGCTCGTCGGTCAGGTCACCCAGTTCGACCCGGCGCAACGCCTGCCGTTCCATCAGCTGGCGCAGCAGTTCGACCACGGTCAGCACCAGGCTGGCGAGGCCCTTCTCCACCGAGTCCCGGTCCACCGCGAGCCGCCGGTCCAGGGGCGTCACCCGGGGCGGCTGCCACGGCGATTCACCGAGCGCGGCAGCCAGCGCGGCGGCCTCGTCGCGGGCGACCGGACCGGCGGCCTCGTCCCGGGAGGTCACCCGGCACCACCGGGTGGTTCCGGCGGGGTGAGCGCGCCCACCGAGGAGATCAGCGCGCGCAGCGAGACGTACACCAGGTCGACGTCGGCGATGGAGATGGTGATGTCGCCGCTGACCACCACCCCGGTCGCCAGGACCCGGTCGAGCAGGTCCACCAGGGCCACCGGACGGTAGGCCAGCGGGTCGTCGGCGCTGCTCGGCACGAGCGGGGTGATACCCATGTCAGCTCCCGGGCTGCCCGACGATGAAGGAGTACGGCGGCCAGGGGCCGGTCAGCTCCAGCCGAAGCGCCGGGTGGCGCGCGGCGAGCGCCGCGACGGCCGCGCGGAACCCGGCGAGCCCCTCGACCGGCACCAGGTACGCACCGTTGAGCGCCATCGGGTGGGCCGCACCGGAGAGTCGGCGGTCCTGCGGCGTGTGCCGGCAGGACTCGGTCGCATGGCCGGCCAGTTCCGCGTGCACCGCCGCCGCGCTGCGCGCCGCGACCTGCTGACCGTCCTCCCGGGCCTGCAACTGGGCCCGACGCCGTCGCAGGTAGGCCGCTCCCGCCCCGGTCCCGCCGGCCACCGGTGCCTCCGCACCGCCGACGGTCGTCCCCGGTACGGCCGGACCGGTGTCACCGGGGGCCGGGCCGCCGGGCAGCAGGTAGCCCTTGACGCCCCACTCCTGGTGGCCGGCGAGCCGGGCCAGGGTGGCGCTCAGGTCGGCCCCACGGTCGCGCAGCAGCGCCGCCAGTCGGCGTTCGTCGGTGTGCACGGTGGCCAGCCGGGCGGGCACCACCGGACCGGTGCGGGCCAGCGCGTCCACCACCCGGTGGTGTGTGCGGGCGGTGCGCTCCAACCACCCCAGGTCCTCCAGGTTGCGGCGCAGTGGCTGCTCGCCGTACTCGTCGAGCGGGACGGCGCTGAACACGGCGGCCAGGCCGGCCCCGCGGACCGTTCGGACCGGCCTGTCGGCCAGACCGGCCACCGGGGCCAGCGCCCCGGCGACGGACGCCGGGACGATGCCGTGCAGCCAGGTGCCGGCGGGTGCCGTCGTGACGACCGGATCAGGCCTCATCCCGGTCCTCCAGACGCTCGCTGCGCGCGGCGATCCGCGCCCGCCGCTCGGCCTCGACCTCCTCCGGGTCACGCGGTCCCGGCTCGATCGGCGGACGGGCACGGGAGCTGAGCCACGGATCGTGCTCCCACCAGTCGATGCCGATCTGCCGCGCGGTGTCGACCGAGGCGATCACCAGCCGCAGCTTCAACGTCAGCAGCTCGATGTCGAGCAGGCTGACCCGGATGTCACCGGCGATGACGATGCCCCGGTCGAGCACCCGTTCGAGGATGTCGCCGAGGTTCGCCGGTTCGTGTCCGGCCGGCAGCACCTGCCCCGAGTTCTGCACCACCGAGGGAACCTGTCCCGTGGTCATCTCAGGCCACCTCGCCCTTGCCCCGCTGGTAGCGGCGTACCCGCCGGAAGGAGAGCACCTCACCGTCGGCGTCCAGGTCGACCTCGTAGAGGCCGAGCAGGTCGGTCGACGCCGGGATGCGGTGGTCCTCCACCAGTTCCACCCCGACCCGCCAGCCGTCCCCGGTGGGCTGCACCGAGATCACCCCGGACGGGTCCCGGCCGGTGAGCTGGCTGACCTGCCGCAGTCCCACCCGGGCCGCCTCGCCGGCCGTGATCGGCTCGGCCTCCTCCTCGTACTCGTCGTCGTCGGTGTACTCGTCGTCGTCGGCGGCGTACGGGTCGTCGGCCGGCTCACGCCGACCCGGGCCCGCGTACCGGGACTCCGGCCCGCTCCGGTGCGGTCTCACCCTCGCTCGCCCCCCTCGCGCCGGCCGGGACCGGATCCGCCGACGAGCCGGTCCAGGACCTGCTGCTGCGCCCGGTTCCGTTGCTCGGTGGTCAGCTCGCCCGCCGCCACCGCCGCGTCGATCTCCTCCAGCTCACGGCGGACGTGGACCGGATCGTGCTGCCGGGACTCCGCCTCCCGGGCCACCACCTTCAGCACCGCGGTCAGCCCGCGCACCGGCGCGTACGGCAGGGTCAGCAGCGCCCACAGGATGTCCACCGCTCACCCCGCCAGGTGGTGTGCGTCGACGAAGTCGTACGGGGCGAGCGGGCCGAGCAGGCGCATCCGGACCAGCTCCCGCCGCTGGCCGGCGAACTCCTCCGCCACCGACACGAACTCGTCCACCCGGTCGGCGTCGACCAGGAACGCCACGTGCAGCGCGTCCAGTTCGTGCCCGGGTGGGCGGACCGTGCTGGTCACCGTGACCGGGCCGAGCACGTCGACCAGTTCCCGGGTCTCCGCCTCCCGGCGCAGTTCCACGGCCTGGCTGATGATCTCGCCGAGCCGGATGCGCTGCTCCCGGCTGGCCGCCTCGGGCCGCCCGCGCACCTGCTCGGCGAGCTGCGCCGCGGCCGGGTTCTCGGCGAGCACCGCGCCGATCAGCTCCGCCTCCTGGAACCGGCCCCGCACGGTGTACTGGGTCCGTCCCTCGAACTCCTCCAGGGCGGTCCGGAAGCGGTCCCGGTGGGCGTCCAGCAGGTCGTGCACCGCGTCCGGCCCGGTGACCACCGTGCCGAACCGCACCGGTACGACCGGGGCCACCGCCGCCGTCGCGTCGAGCAGTTCCTGGTAGACGGTCAGGTCCACGGGCCGACCCAACGGCTGTTCCAGCTCCACCTCGCTGACCAGGGCGGCCAGCTCACCGTGGACCACGGCGGTCACCTCGCCCGGCGGATCGCCCACCCCGACGGCGTCCTCGGTCGGCTCCACGTCGGCGGGGACGATGCCGTAGACGAACGTCCCGGTCCGCCCGGCCATCTCAGCGTCCCCCGTTCCGCCGGGCGGACCGGCCGACGTCCCCGGCCGTGCCACCCAAGTCCCGGGCGGTGCCGCCCAAGTCCCGGGCGGTGCCGCCCAAGTCCCGGGCGGTGCCGCCGAGCCCGGAGGTCAGGCCCTGGGCGGCGTCGGTGACGCCCTCCACCAGCCCGCCCAGGCCCGGCCCCTCCCGTGGCGTGACGTCCAGCCGGTCGACCGCCTCGGCGAAACGCAGGTACGTCTCGATGCTCGCCACCGTCACGCGGGCGTTGATCTCCAGCAGCGGGATCCCGACCACTCCCACGGTGACCTGGGCGTCGATCACCACACCCTTGTCGAGGACGGTCTCGACGACGTCCGCCAGGCTCGACGTGGTACCCCGGTCCAGCACCCCGTTCCCGGCCGGTTCGCTGCTCACTCGTCGCGGTCCTCACGTCGACGCCGGACCATCGGCCGGCGGGGGCCGTCCGTGGTACGCCGGACGACCGGACGGGGACGCGGCTCCTCGCGGGGCTGCGGACGGGCGGCCCGCTCCGGACGTCGGCGGCGCGGCTCCTCCTCCGGCTCCTCGTACTCCGGCTCCTCGTCGTACTCGTCGTACTCGTCCTCGTACTCCTCCTCGGCGGGACGGCGACGCGGTGCCGGACGGCGGCGGGCCCGCTCGGCGGGCCGTTCGCGACCGGCCCGTTCCCGGCCACCCTCCGCCGGCTCCCCGCCCTCCTCCGGTTCCGCCCCGGCGCGCTCCCGTTCCTCCCGCAGCGCGGTCTCGTGGTCCCTGACCACCTGGGAGTCGCGGATCTCGCCACGCCAGCCCTCGACCTCGTCCGGCTCCAGCACGGCCTGGGTCATCACGTGCCGGACGAAGTGCTTGAGTTCGAGGCGTACCCGTCGGCCCTGGGCCCGCCAGAGGTTGCCGGTGTGCTCGAAGAGGCCCTGCGGGTGGTACTCCAGCACGACCAGGATCCGGGTGAGGTCCGGCGCCACCGCGTGGAAGCTGACCGTCCCGTCGACCGAACCCTTCTCCCCCTTGGAACGCCAGTGGATGTGCCGGTCCGGCACCTGCTGGACGATGGTCGACTCCCAGGTCCGGTGCGACCAGAAGACCTGCGCCTTCCAGGTCAGCTTCTCGTCGGACTCCTGGTCGACGTTCTCGACCTTCTTCATGAAGCTCGGGAAGTCGGCGAACTGCGTCCACTGGTTGTAGGCGACCCGCACCGGGACACCCACCTCGATCGTCTCGACGATGTTGGTGACCTTGAGCTTGTTCTTCCCGCCCCGGTTCTTCCCGCCCCGGGCACCGACCGCCGCCATCAACTTCTCCTTACCGCCGGCCAGACCGGCGCTGACCATCGCCCGTACCGGTGACTTACCCTCGGCGAGCGCCTGCGTGCCCGTCGCCGCCGCGACCAGGCCCGGTCCGCCGCCCTGTTTCGCGTACTCACCGAGCCGGCCGGTCGCGCCGGTGACCCGCTCGGTCACCGCGGCGACGGCCCGCTCACCGATCGCAGCGGCCAGGTCCCGGACGTCGCGGAGCAACTGGTCGCGCAGCTTGCCGCGCAGGTTCAGGCCCGGATTCGCGGGTGCCGACATGGTCACCACCCCCGCTGCCCGGCGGCGTCCCCGGTCGGGTCGTTGTCGTCCCCGGCTCCCCGGCCAGCGTTCCCGCCGGTCCGCCCACTGGCGTCCCGCTGCCCGCCGGTCGCACCGCCGGCACGATCGTCGCCACCGCCGGCACGATCGTCGCCGTCGCCACCGGCACCCCCGTCGCCGTCGCCACCGGCACCGGCACCGCCAGCCTTTCGGCGCAGCGCGTCGGCCCGACCCCGGAGCCTGCCGCTGACCGTGTCGATGCCACTGCCCACGGCGGCGGTCGCCGCCGCGCGGCCGGCACCCACCAGCGGTCCACCGAGGCGGCTCAGGTTGTGCAGTTGGGGGGACGCCTGCACCACGTCACCGAGCCTGCGCAGTCCGGCCGGGTCCCGACTCATCCGTCCGGCCGCCACGGCGGCGGCCAGGGTCAGGGCGGTACGCAGCCGGCGACGCCGGCCGAGGACGTAGCCGAGACCGACGGCGAGCCCGATTCGTGTCCCGCTCTTCATGGTCCACTCCTTACCTCCCCGGTGCGGCGCAATAGCCCCGATACGCGAGGTCCTGACAATTCCGGGGCCTGAAAACGACAAGTGCGCCCATTCGGGCAGTCCCGTTTCAACGGACTGGGTCGGCAGTACCCGGGCCCCTGACAGCAAAACCTCGGAACGCCATCACCGGAGCCCCGGAAAGGCGCATGTTCGCCGAACAGCCAGGTCAAAGCGGACAGACGGGTATCCGGGATACGGATACTCCGCAGCGTTCGAAAAAGGCGAAGAAAATGAGTTACGGCGCCGGCGGGGCGGAATCCAGGCAGATTTCCGCGTGTACGTTTCGCCCGTCCTCGCGTAGCTTCGCGCCGCACCGGGAGAGCACACCGAGCGCCCCGGTGTTGTCGACGGTCGTCTCGGCCACCACGGTGCGCATGCCGTGCGCGGCGGCGACGTTGAGCAGTTCCCGCAGGGCCGCCGCGCCGATTCCCTGGCCCCGGGCCGAGAGCCCCAGCCACATGCCGGTCTCCACGGTGCCGGGCTCCGCCCGGCGGGCCATCCGGATCATGCCGACGACCTCACCACCGAGCAGGATCGCGAACATGACCGTGCCGGTGGGACCGTCGAAGCCGCCGAAGTGCGCACGGTGGAACTCGCGGAACGCCTCCCGACGGGCCGCCGACCAACCGGCCGGTGCCTCCACCGGCGGCATCACGTCACTCGGCTCCGCCTCGGCGGCGGCCACCGAGAGCAGCGGCTCCAGGTTCCGCTCGTCCACCGGCTCCAGCCGGACCCCACCTGCCACGTGCCGCAGTCTGCCGGCCCCACCCGACCGGCGTCCACCCTTCCGCCGCGCACCACCGGTCCGGCGGGCCGGTACCGGCCGGTCGGCCGGGGTGAGTGTTCCTGGTCACGCTCCGGCGTCGGCCGGCCCCGGGAACTCACACAGGACGACCGACGCGTCGTCGGCACGTTTGGTCCGCCGCAGCCGGTCCGGCTGTTCCCGCTCGGCGGTCCGGACCCGTTCGATCAGCGCGCCCGGCCCCTCGGTGGTGACCAGGTCCAGCAGACCGTCCCAGCCGAACAGGCCGAACTGCTCGACCGCGCAGGAGGCACCGTCGCTGAGCAGCACCGCCCGGCGCAGCGCGTCCGGCCCGCGCAGCGGCACCGACCCGGTCACGGCGTGGTACGCCGCATCCGGGTCGCTGGCCGCCACCCAGTAGCCGTGCGTACGGTTCATCCGTTCCCGCTGCACGGCGACCGCCCGGCGGAACCGGGTGGCCGGGTCGTCGGCCCCGGCCGGCACGGTGTGCGCCACCGCGCGCAGCTCGGACAGGGCGGTAGCCAGCCGGTCATCGGAAACCACCGCCACCCGGCCGGTGTCCAGCACCAGGGGACTGTCGCAGAGCACCAGGTAGTCGGCCCGGTCCCCACCGTCGCGGAGCAGGCAGACGGTCGCCGACGGCGTACCGGGGTGGTCCAGGTCGCAGACGCCGCCGTGGTCGGCCCGGACCGCCAGGATCGCCGCCGCGAGGTTGCTCATCAGGGTGGCGGCCGGGCGCGTCGCCTCGGCGAACCCGATCCGGGCGGCGAGATGTCGGACGTACCAGGCCGGACCGTGGACACAGCCGGTGTCGAAGCCGTCGGGCACGGTCGCGCCGTCGAGCACCCCGACCAGGGGCCCGAAGCGGAAGACCAGGTCCTCGTTCTCCAGCCGGCCGGGCGAGGCCGTGGAAGCGGATCTGACCTGCATCATCGATCGTGCTCCCCCCGTCGGTGGCCGGGCGTGGTCCGTCACGGCGGCGTGCCGCCGGGAACGTCGGTTCGCCGTGGACGCGCCGCCGGGGAGTACCGGGGCCGCCCGCTGTAGGGCTCCTCGGCGGTGTACGGCGCGTCGACCGCCGCCCCCTCCGGAAACGGCACGGGTTCCGTCATCGGGGACGGCCCCCGCGTCGGCCCGGTCCGGGCCGGTCGCGCCCCGCTCGGCTCCGGCGCACCCGACTCCGACCCGGTGGGTCGCGCCACGGTCGGCTCCGGCGCACCCGGCTCCGATTCGGTGGGTCGCGCCACGGTCGGCCGCGTCCCGGTCGACCCGGGCGGCGGCGCTACGGTCGGTGCGCCCGTGCCCCGGTGCGCCACGCGGGACCGGGCCAGCCAGCCCGCCAGTGCCCCGGCCAGCGCGGTGGCGGTCAGCACCAGCGCCGGACGGTGGGCGTACCAGCCTGCCGCCATGCCCGCTTCCCCCTCCTCGCCCCCGGTTCCCGCTCGAACCGGCCCAGGACCCGCCTACCCGTCCCGCCCGCCGACATGCCCCGGATCACGCCGGCACCCGGCGGTCACGTTCCGCTGGCCGTACGCGGACCGCCAGCCGGTCAGCGGCGGCGGTTCCGGGCCCGGGACGAGCGCAGCCGGCGGAGCCGACCCACCAGCAACGGCTCGGCGGCGAGGGCGGCCGGATTGTCCAGCAGCGCGTTGAGGAGCTGGTAGTACCGGGTGGCGGAGAGACCGAAGGTGTCCCGGATGGCCTGTTCCTTGGCCCCGGCGTGCCGCCACCAGTGCCGTTCGAAGGCGAGCATCCCCCGCTCACGCTCGGTCAGCCCGTCCGCGGCACCGGCGTCCCCGGGCGGCGCCTCCGGGCCAGTGGCATCCCTGCCACCGGACTCCCGGGGCAACGCCTCCGCGTCGGCCGGAGCGGGCCGTGCCGAGGGCGTCCCGGGCGTGCGCTCCGAGCCAGGCGCGTTGGACTCCACCTCCGGGGCGGACCGGGGCGGGGGCACTCCACGCGAGGACGGCGACGACGCTGGTTCCGCGCGGTCGGCACGGCCGGGGAACGCGTCGGCGGACGGCTGCATGGCGCTCCTCGGGCAGACGGCCGGCCGGGCGACGCCAACCGGGAACCCCAGGGTAACCAGGCCGGGCCAGCCTCGCATCGCACGTCCGGTGCGTCCGACCGCCCCAGGTGCCTGCAGGGGCCCCCTCCTCACCAAAAGTGATGAGCAGGGGGCCCCTGCAGGCAACGAAGGAGGGCGACAGGCAACGAAGGACGGCGGCCGGCACGAAAGGCGGCGGCCGGCGGTGTCAGGCGATGTCGCGGCGGCGCATCGCCCAGAGGGCCGCGCCGAGGGCGAGCACCAGCCCGGTGACGAGCAGCACCGACGAGTGCTGCCAGGTGATGGTCAGGATGTCGGGCTTGCAGTCGCCGGACGTCGAGAAGTTGCAGGCGTCGTAGTTCTCCAACTTGACCTCCTTCCCCATCCAGGCCAGGCCGTAGGTGGGGATCAGCCAGGCCTCGGGGAACTTCACGTCGGCCAAGGCCAGCACCACGCCGAGACCGAACTGCCCGACGACGCCCACCGCGAGCACGCCGCCCAGGGCGAAGGCGGTGTGCCGCCCCAGCGAGGCCAGCGCGAACCCGATCACGGCCGCGACCACCACCAACGCGAACGCGCGCAGGCCGGTGAGGGCGAAGGACTGCCACACGCCCGAGGTCATCTTTTCCGTGGTGCCACGGAAGCTGCCGATCGCCCAGAACGCCGCCGTCCAGGCGAGCAGACCGAGCACGGTCACCGTAGCCACGCCGGTGAGCAGGGCGGCCAGTTTGGTCAGCAGGACGGTGAGCCGTTTCGGCCGCCAGAGCAGCAGGTTCATCATTCCGCCGGTGCTCCACTCGGCCCCGACGAAGGAGGCGCCGACCACGAAGGTGATCAACCCCAGGATGGCCGCGTACGTGACCAGGGTGGCCCCGAAGCTGGTCCGGAAGTCGAAGGTCGACGGCAGGAACCACCGCGCCTCGAACGCTTCGCGCGGCGGCGGGGTGATGACCGAACAGTCGTCGGGGAAGCGGCCCTCGCTCTGTTCCCCGGTCGCCTCCGCCCGCTCGCACGCGTTGCGTTCCCGCTCCGCATACCGGACCTGCTCCTCGTACTGCGTCTGGGCCTCGCGCTCGGCGGCGGCGCGCTGCTCCGGGCCGATCTGCTCGTTGGTGAAGAACGTGCCGACCGCCACGGCGACGAGGACCAGCAGGCCGATCAGGGCCATGTACCGGGTGAAGCGGCGCTTGCCGAGACGACGCAGCTCGGTGACGTACAGGCTCATGCGCTCCGTCCTCCCTGGGTGTTGCCGCCGACCTTGCGGGACTGGTCGACCTGGCGGTGCTGGCCGGGAACCGGCGCGGTGGCGGTCAGTTCCAGGAAGACGCTCTCCAGGTCGGCGGTGACCGGGGCGAGTTCACTGACGTAGAGGCCGTTCTCGGCGAGCAGCCGGGTGACCGTCGCCGGCTTGTCGACGCCGGCCAGCATCAGGTGGTCGTCGTAGCCGGTGACCTGCACGTTGGCCCGGCGCAGCGTCTCGGCGGCGAGCGGCAGGTCGGTGACCGCGTCGAGGCGGACCCGCACCGCGCCGCCGGAGTAGCGGGCGAGCACCTCGTCGACCGGTCCGAAGGCGACCCGGCGGCCCAGCGAGATGATGGTGACCGAGTCGCAGATGAGCTGGATCTCGCCGAGGATGTGACTGGAGAGCACCACGGTCATCCCGGAGGCGGCCAGGTCGCGCATGAGGGTGCGCATCTCCCGGATGCCGCCCGGGTCGAGACCGTTGGCGGGCTCGTCGAGGATCAGCAGCCTGGGGTTCTTGAGCAGCGCCGAGGCGACCGCGAGGCGCTGCTTCATGCCCAGCGAGTACGTCTTGACCCGTTCCCCGGCGCGGTCGCGGAGCCCGACCAGTTCCAGCACCTCGTCGACCCGTTGAGGCGGGACGTCCCCGGCCCCGGCGAGCAGCGAGAGGGTGTCCCGCGCGGAGAAGTGCGGGAAGAACTGCGGGCTTTCCACGATCGCACCGACCTGGCCGGCCACCTCGGGCAGCGCGGCCGGGACCTCGCGACCCAGCAGCGCCATCCGACCGTCGTTCGGCCGGATCAGACCGAGCAGGGTGCGCAGGGTGGTGGTCTTGCCGGAACCGTTCGGACCGAGGAAGCCGTGGACCTGCCCGGCGTCGACCCGCATGTCGAAGCCGTCCAGCGCGTGCCGATCGCCGCGCCTCCGGCTCTTGTACGTCTTGCGTAGACCTTCTATCTCCAGCACGGCGGGCACGTTGACCTCCCCCGCTCGGGTTTATGACGGGAGCGACAATACTGTGTTATCCGAAGTAGTGGGGGCGGAAACGCCGACCGATCAGCCGGATTTCGCCCGGCCGATCAGGCGCAGATGACGGTGACCCCGGCGGCCCGGAACTCCTCGACCACGACCGGGTCGGCCCCGGAGTCGGTGACCAGGGTCTCCACCCGGTCCACCGGGCAGATCCGGGCGAAGGCGTGACCGCCCAGCTTGGACGAGTCGGCGATGATCACCACACGCCGGGCACGGGCCACCATCAGGTTGTTCATCGCCGCCTCCCCCTCGTGGTGGGCGGCGGCCCCGAGATGCGGATCGATCGCGTCCACCCCGAGCAGGGCGACGTCCAGGGTGACCTCGCGCAGCAGCGCCCCGCCCAGCGGGCCGACCAGTTCGAACGACTTCGGCCGCACCACCCCGCCGGCCACCACGATCTTCATCCGGGACCGGACCAGCAGTTCGTTGGCGATGTTCAGGGCGTTGGTGACCACGGTGAGCTGGGCGCCCTCGGCACTGGTGTTGAGGTCGGGCCGGACGGCGAGGGCCCGGGCGACCTCGGTGCTGGTGGTGCCGCCGTTGAGGCCGACCACGGTGCCGGGCGAGACCAGCGCGGCGGCGGCCGCCCCGATCCGCTGCTTCTCGGCCGAGTGCTTGGCGGTCTTGTACCGCAGCGGCAGGTCGTACGAGACCCCGTTGGCCACCGCCCCACCCCGGGTACGGGTGATCATCTGCTGCTGGGCGAGCTGGTCGAAGTCGCGACGGATGGTGGCCTGGGAGACGTCCAGCCGCGCGGCGGCCTCCTCGACGCTGACTCGACCGTCGTCGGTCAGCATCTCCAGCAGAGCGTTCCATCGGGCGTACCGGTCCACCGCGGGAGCCTCCACTGACTGCACGCAACGTGATTGATTGCGTGCACAGTAGTGCGCGAAACGCGGGTACGCAAAGCAATGCGTTGCTCGATCGCGCAAGTGGTTGCCACGACCCCCCGGCTTCGCGCAGAATGGCGCTCGAAACATGCCCGTAACGAGCCGTATTGCGCACAGTCTCCCCTGCGAGGAGTTCTCATGGCGTACGTGGACGCGGAGATCGCCAGCCAGCCCGACTGCTGGCGGGAGGCGGCGAACCTGGCCCCGACCGTCACCGATCGGCTCCCTCACCCCGGCGAGCGGGTGGCCGTCGTCGGCTGCGGGACCTCCTGGTTCATGAGCAGCGCGTACGCGGCCCGCCGCGAAGCCGCCGGGCTCGGCGAGACCGACGCCTTCCAGGCTTCCGAGTTCCCCCTCGGTCGCCGTTACGACCGGCTCGTCGCGATCACCCGCTCCGGCACCACCACCGAGGTCACCGACCTGCTCGCCGCCCTGCGCGGCCAACTGCCGACCACGGTGATCGTCGGCGACCCGGACTCCCCCGCGGCCCGCCTCGCCGACGCCGCCGTCACGCTGCCCTTCGCCGACGAGCGCTCGGTGGTGCAGACCCGCTTCGCCACCACCGCCCTGGCCCTGCTCCGCGCCCACCTCGGCGACAACGTCCCCGCGCTGGCCGCCGACGCCGAGGTGGCCGTCCGCGCGCCGCTGCCGCTCGACCCGGCCCGGGTGGAGCAGGCCACCTTCCTCGGTCGGGGCTGGACCGTCGGCCTGGCCCAGGAGGCCGCGCTCAAGTGCCGGGAGGCGGCCACCTTCTGGGCCGAGGCATACCCGGCGATGGACTACCGGCACGGGCCGATCTCGATCGCCGCCCCCGGGCGGCTGGTCTGGGCCTTCGGCGACATCCCGGACGGGCTCGCCGAGGACGTCGCCGCCACCGGCGCGGCCTTCGTGCACAGCCGTACCAACGGTTGCCGCACCGTGCTCGGACGGTGGGCCGCCGGGCGCAACCCGGTGGACCCGATGGCCGACCTGATCCTGGCGCAGCGCTTCGCGGTCGCGCTCGCCACCTGCCGTGGCCTCGACCCCGACGCTCCCCGGCACCTGTCCCGTTCCGTGGTCCTCGCGTGACCGCAGAACCGCCCGTCGCCGGCCGGGCCGGCGACCCGGTGGTCGTCGCACTCGACGTCGGCGGAACCGGGATGAAGTGCGCCCTGGTCCGCCCGGACGGCTCCGTCGTGCACGCCGAACGGCATCCGACCGGGGCCGACCGGGGTCCGGACGCGGTGGTGGGGACCATCCTGGACGTCGCCGAAGGACTCGCCGACACCGCCCGCGCCGGTGGGTTCACCCCGCAGGCGCTCGGCGTCGCCGTACCCGGCGTGATCGACGAGGCCACCGGGGTGGCGGTCTGGTCGGCGAACCTGGGCTTCCGGGACGTACCGCTGCGGAAGCTGGCGGCCGAACGGCTCGGGCTGCCCACGGCGCTCGGCCACGACGTGCGCGCCGGGGGCCTGGCCGAGGCCCGGCTGGGTGCCGGGCGCGGCACGCGGCACGTCCTCTTCGTCGCGGTCGGCACCGGCATCGCCGCCGCCCACGTGGTCGACGGCTCGGCCGCCGTCGGCGCGCACGGCGCCGCCGGGGAGATCGGCCACATCCTGGTACGCCCCAACGGTCCGCGCTGCGGCTGCGGAGGGATCGGCTGCCTGGAGGCGGTGGCCTCGGCCGCCGCGATCGGCCGCCGTTACGCCGAGCTGTCCGGTGAGCCGGGGAGCACCGCCGCCGAGGTGGTCGAGCGGGCGGTGGCCGGCGAGGAACTGGCCCGGGAGGTGTGGAGCAGTGCCGTCGAGGCGCTCGCCGACGGCCTCGCCACCGGTCAGGCGCTCTTCGACGTGCAGACCATCGTGCTCGGCGGCGGCCTGGTCCGGGCCGGTCGGCATCTGCTCGACCCGCTGCGTACCGCAGTGCGGGAACGGATGACCTTCCACCGGGAGCCGCGTCTGGTCGCCGCCACACTCGGCGACGAGGCCGGCTGTCTCGGTGCGGCCCTGCTCGCCCTCGACTCTCTGGAGACCTGATGACCCAACGGGTGACCGGCAAGGTGGTGACCCCGACCGGTGTGATCCGCCAGGGGTGCGTGGAGGTCGGTGACGGCCGGATCCGGGCGGTCGCCGAGTACCCGTCGGTGCGCGACGGGCACTGGATCGTCCCCGGCTTCGTGGACATGCACACCCACGGCGGCGGCGGTCACACCTTCACCACCGGCGACCCGGAAGCCGCCCGGCAGGCCGCCGCGTTCCACCTGCGGCACGGCACCACCACCCTGCTGGCCAGCCTGGTCAGCTCCCCGTTCGCGCTGATGCGGGAGGCCACCACGGCGTTCGCGCCGCTGGTGCGGGAAGGGGTGCTCGCCGGCATCCACTTCGAGGGTCCGTACCTGTCGACGGCCCGGTGCGGGGCGCAGAACCCGGAGTTCCTGCGGGACCCGTCCATCGAGGAACTCACCGAGTTGATCCGCCTCGGCGAGGGCACGGTCCGGATGGTCACCCTGGCCCCGGAGCGGACCGGCGCGCTGGAGGCGATCAGGCTGCTCACCGGCAGCCGGGTGGTCGCGGCGATCGGACACACCGACGCCAGCTACGACCAGACCCGGGCGGCGGTCACCGCCGGAGCCAGCGTCGGCACCCACCTGTTCAACGGGATGCGTCCGGTGCACCACCGCGAGCCGGGACCGGCGGTGGCCCTGCTCTCCGCGCCGAACGTGGTCTGCGAGCTGGTCGCCGACGGGGTGCACCTGCACGACGGGATGCTCGCCTTCGCCACCACGGTCGCCGGCCCCGAGCGGACCGCCCTGATCACCGACGCGATGGCCGCCGCCGGCATGGCCGACGGCGAGTACGAGCTGGGTGGCCAGTCCGTCACCGTGGCCGACGGGGTGGCCCGGCTGACCCGGGACGGCGCGATCGCCGGAAGCACCCTCACCATGGACGCCGCACTGCGGCACGCGGTGGCCGCCGGGATCGAGATGTCCGACGCCTGCCGGATGATCGCCACCACCCCGGCCCGTGCGCTCGGTCTCGGCGACCGTCTCGGTGCGTTGCAGGTCGGCCTCCGCGCCGACCTGGTGGTCCTCGACGACGACCTCACCGTGATCCGGGTGATGCGCGGCGGTGAGTGGCTGGACTGAGCGGCGGTTGGCGGGCCGGAGGTCAGACGGCGTCCACGTCGACGCCGAGGACGGCCTGCTCGTCCGGGCGGTGCACCAGCACGTCGCTGAGGAAGGACTGGACCGCCGGTCCCATGCCGACGTCCCGGCCGGCCCGCTCGGAGAGCAGCCACTTGTGCTCGACGATCTGGGTGAACAGCTCCTGCGGTTCCAGCTTGCGCCGCAGGTGGGCGGGGACCGCCCGGACCACCGGCTCGAACACCTCGGTCAGCCAGCGGTGCGCGGCCTGCTGCTCGTCGGTCAGATCGCTCTCCGCCCGGTACGCGTCCAGGTCGTTGAGGAGCTTGCGGGCCTGGTTCTCCTCCGCGTCCAGGCCGGTCAGCCGGAGCAGCCGCCGGGTGTGGTAGCCGGCGTCGACGACCTTCGGGCGGACCAGGTAACGCCCGTTGTCGATCGTGGAGAGCGCCACCTCGGCCACGTCGAAGCCCATATCGTTGAGACGCCGGATCCGCTGCTCGATGTCGTGGCGGGCGTCCCGCTCGACCTGCTGCTCGTAGGTGATCTCGTGCCAGAGCCGCTCGTACCGCTGCACGACCTCCTCGCAGACCATCTCCGGGTCGACCGACTCGTGCAGCAGGCCGGCCGCCTGGAGGTCCAGCGCCTCCCCGAAGATGTTCACCCGGGCGATCTCCAGGTCCTCGCCCCGCTGGCCGTTGGAGAGGGAGCTGTGCAGGGCCCCGGTCTCGGCGTCCACCAGGTACGCGGCGAACGCACCGGCGTCCCGGCGGAACAGGGTGTTCGACAGCGAGCAGTCGCCCCAGAAGAACCCGGTCAGGTGCATCCGGACGATCAGCGCGGCGAGCGCGTCGAGGAGCCGTTCCAGGGTCTCCGGGCGCAGGGTGTACGAGAAGAGCGCCCGGTACGGCAGGGAGAACTGGAGGTGCCGGGTGATCAGCACCGGGTCCAGCGGCTGCCCGTCCGGGGCGTGCCGGTCGGCGACGATCGCCACCGCCTCCACGGCCGGGAAGTCGATCCGTTCCAGCGCCCGGAGCAGGTCGTACTCCCGCTCGGCGACCCGCTCACCGGTCTCCTTGACCGCGTAGACGTAACCGCCGAGTCGGACGAACCGGACGATGTGCCGGGAGATGCCCTGGGGGAGGGCCACCAGGTGCTCGGCAGGCCACTCCTCCAACGGGGTCGACCAGGGCAGGTCGAGCAGCGCCGGGTCGACGAGAGCCGAAGTGATCCGCACGGGACAAGCATGCCGCCTCCGCCCGTACGGCGCTTCCCTTCGTGGCTGGGCACACAGCCATCGACGTCCCGCCGCGCCGTTGGTCCCGGTGCGCACCGTGGTCGGGTGGTTGCAGGGGACCCTTCCTACCGCTTTTTGACGAGCAGGGGTCCCCTGCAACCACCCACCGGGCACCGACGCGCACCCGGGCCGCACCCGAGCGGCGTCGGCGGCGGCCGGTAGCGTGGTCGCCGTGCGGGAGCCCACGACGGTGCGACGGGACGCGCGGCTGCGGCCGGTCCGCCCCGCCGGCTGGTGGTTCGACGCGCTGCTGCTGGCCGGGCTGGTGGCGATCACCGTGGCGCTCGCCAACCGCCACCTCTTCGGCGTCGACCGGGCGGTGGCCGACTGGGCCGAGGCGCACCGGCCCCCGGTGGCGTACGGCGTCGCGGTGGTCTTCAACTACCTCGGGCAGGGCCTTCCGCTGACCCTGCTCACGGCAGGACTCGGGCTGCTGCTGGCGGTCCGGCTCCACTCGGTCCGTCCGCTCCTGCCCACCGTGGTGGCGTTCGCGCTGACGTACGTCACCATCGGCCCGGCGAAGGTGTGGACCGCACGACCCGCGCCGAGTGCCAGCGTCAAGGAGCCGTACCTGCCACCCGAGCAGACGCTCCCCCTCTTCCAGGACGACCTGCCACTGAAGTACGCCCAGTCGTACCCGTCGGGGCACGTGGCCAACGCGATCCTCTGGTACGGCGTCCTGGCGCTGCTGCTCGCCCCGCTGCTGCGCAGCTACGGCCGGAGCATGTCACCCCGGCTGGTGACCGTGGTCCGGGTGGTTCCGCCGGTGGTGGTCATGTTCACCACGACCTACCTGGGCTGGCACTGGCTGACCGACTCGGTGGCCGGTCTGCTGCTCGGGCTGCTGCTGGACCGCATCCTGCACCGGATGCCCTGGAACGACCTGCCGCTGCCGGGGCGGCTGCGCAAGTGGGACGGACCGTTCGTCCCGCACGTCGGGTAGGCGCCTGTCGTCGGGTATCGGGTACCGGCACCCTCGAGTCCGACGAATGAACCCCGCCCCCGCCGGGAAGACGTGTGCCGACCGGCTGGAGCGCCACCTTCGAGGTCGCCCGGTGCCACGTCACGGGTTCACGGGTGGGCAAGCCCTCGGGGGAACGGTGTTCAGTCACAGCTACGGGAGGAGAAACGTATGTCTGTCTCGATGTCCCAGAAGCTGGTGGACCCCACCAACGCCACCGACAAGCGGACTGTCGAGTCGGCCGTGGTGGAGGGCCGTACGCTCGAGTTCCGGGTCGGTGACATCAACGGCGTACAGCACGCCTGGACACGCCTGATCAACGCCCAGAGCGGTGACGAGATGTGGATCAACCAGACCACCGACGGCGGCAAGACCTGGCAGTCGAACCTCGGCCGACGCAAGATCCAGGCGGGGGGCCGCAACTACACCGACGCCCTGCCGACGAGCAGCAGCGACCAGGTGCGGATGCAGGGCTGGACGCGGCTCACCAGCGGCAAGGAGTACAACACCCGCGCCTTCTGACCAGCCGATCAGATCGGTCGCCCCGCCGAAGTCCGTTCGGCGGGGCGACGGCCGACCGGACGACGGCCCACCGGACGACGGCCGACCGGACGACGGCCCACCGGACGACGGCCCGACACGCGGCACGCCGAACGGGCAACGCCCCTGACAGGCGGCACGCCGAACGGGCAACGCCCCTGACAGGCGGCACGCCGAACGGGCCGGTCCGGTTCGCTTCGCCCCTGCACTCCTGACGAACGCCGGCCGCACGCGGCCGACCCCGGGGCCGTCGCGGTATTAGAGTCGCCCTCGTGGAACGGCTGGCGCGGCGCTTGGGCGTACCCGATGCGGTGGTCATCGGACTGGGTTCGATGCTCGGCGCGGGTGTCTTCGTGGTCTTCGCGCCGGCCGCGTCGGCGGCTGGCGGCGC
The DNA here is from genome assembly GCF_014680085.1 of Micromonospora sagamiensis. NCBI lineage: Bacteria > Bacillati > Actinomycetota > Actinomycetes > Micromonosporales > Micromonosporaceae > Micromonospora > Micromonospora sagamiensis. Next base: position 2,380,049 of record NZ_AP023438.1, read on the forward strand.
GGGTCTGCTGCTGGCCCTGGCCCTGGCCGGGTTCATCGCGTTCTGCAACGCGACCAGCTCGGCCCGGCTGGCCGCCCGCTACCCCGAGTCCGGCGGCACCTATGTGTACGGACGGGAACGGCTCGGCCCGTACGCCGGTTTCCTCGCCGGCTGGGGATTCGTCGTCGGCAAGACGGCGAGCTGCGCGGCGATGGCACTGACCATCGGGGCGTACCTCTGGCCGGGGCAGGCGCGGCTCGTCGCGGTCGCCGCGGTCGTGGCGGTGACCGGCGTGAACCTGCGCGGCATCGGCAAGACCGCGACCGCGACGAAGGTCCTGGTAGGCGTGGTGCTGGCGGTGCTGGCCCTGGTCGCGGTGACCGGCGTCGGCACGGTCTCGGTCGACCGGCTCGGTGACCTCGACGGCACCGGCCGGGGCGTGCTCACCGCCGCCGGGCTGCTCTTCTTCGCCTTCGCCGGGTACGCCCGGATCGCCACCCTCGGCGAGGAGGTCCGCGACCCGGAACGGACCATCCCCCGGGCGGTGCCGCTGGCGCTCGGCATCGTGCTGGCGATCTACCTGACCCTGGGCGTGGTCGCGGTCGGCGTGCTCGGGGCCGACGCGCTGGCCTCGTCCGTCGCGCCCCTGGCCGACGTGGTCACCGCCGCCGGGCTGCCCGGCCTGGCCTGGGTGGTCCGCGCCGGGGCGACCGTCGCGGTGACCGGGGTGTTGCTCTCCCTGGTCGCCGGGGTCGGCCGGACGACGCTGGCGATGGCCCGCCGCCGCGACCTGCCCGGCGCGCTCGCCGCCGTGCACCCCCGGTACCAGGTGCCGCACCGCGCCGAGCTGGCCGTCGCCGCCGTGGTGATCGTCGTGGTGCTGCTCGGTGACGTACGCGGGGCGATCGGCTTCTCGTCCTGCACGGTGCTGGTCTACTACGCGATCACCAACGCGTCGGCGCTGACGTTGGAGCGGGAGCCGGGCCGGTGGTTGCCGGTGCGGGCGCTGGCGGTGGCGGGACTGGTCGGCTGTCTGCTGCTCGCGGTCAACCTGCCACTGTCGAGCGTGCTCGCCGGCTTCGGCGTCCTCGCCCTCGGCACGATCTGGTACGCCGCCCGCCACCACCTCGGCGCACGTCGCCCGACCTGACCCCCTTGATCGACTCCGTTCCCGCGAAACGGGCCAAAGGAGGACCAGTGATGACCGCCGGATCGGATTGGCGCGACGTCAAGGCCAGAGCCCGAGCAGCCGACCCCACCTGGGACGCCCCCGACCGGGTCGCCGGCTGACGCCCGCTTCCGAGGAGGTGGGTCCGTAGCCGGCCGACCCGGCGGTCGTCAGCGCGCGACGGGTTCGTCCGGCGTGGCCAACGGCGACTCGCCCAGAGCCGGTGGACCGGCTTGGGCGGCCGGCTCCGGCGACGGGCCGGACGGCGGCGACGACCCATCGGACGGGGGCGGCCCGGCAGGCGGGGGCGAGGCGTCGCCGGGTGCCGGGGCACCATCCGGGGCGCCACGGGCAGCGGGCGGGACGGCGCCCCGGCCTGCCGGGACGGCACCGCGAGCCGGGGGCGGGGCGCCGGGGGCGGCCACCTCGCGGAGCAGGGCGTTCAGTCCGGCGCGGCTGGCCAGCGCGGGCGTGCGCGAGCAGCCGTACGCCGCCGGGGCGGCCGACCGCCTCGAGAGCGCGACCGTCCAACGGCGATCCGGCGGCCACGGAGACCTCGGTGACCAGCAGCGCGTGCCGGCCGACCGGAATGGTGGCGATCATCGCGCGCTCCAGCAACGCGGCGGTGAAGGCCGGTGCGGCCAGGTACGACACGCTGCGCGAGATGCCGATGCCGAAGGCCCGTTGGACGCGTTCGGCGAAGTCCCCGTCGAAGAGGCGCAGCACCACGCGCAGGTCGTCGTTGAGCGCGCGCGCGTTCAGCGCGGCCTGGAGGTTGGTGCCGTCGTCGGTGGAGACCACCACCAGCGCCTGGCAGGTGCCCACCGACGCCGCGCGGAGGGTTTCCTCCAGGGCCGCGTCGCCGACGATCAGCGAGACCCCGAGCCGGCGGGCCAGGGACGCGCCACGCGGCTCGGGGTGCTTGTCGATCACCACGACCTCGACGCCGAAGTCGTGCAACTGGGCCATCACCCTCGTCCCGACGTTGCCGAGGCCGACGACGACCACGTGCCCGGAGCGGTCCGGCTGGATCCGCCCGGAGTGCAGGGCCAGCCGGGCCCGGACGACGCCGTCGACCACCACGGCGGTGATCAGCGGGATCAGCGCCAGCCCGGCGACGCTGAGCACCACCTGCATGACCTGCTCGGCGAAGGGCTTGTTGACGTCCGGATCCTGCCCGCTGAGCGTGGTGACCAGGGTGAGGTAGAGCGCGTCGATCCCGTCGAGGTGGGCAGCCCGGCCGTTGAGCCAGCCGAGCACCCCGATCAGCGCGAGCACCGCCAGCACGGCGATGCCGATCTTCCGGCTGGCGAAGCTGCGCACCGCGCGGAGCGCCACCGTCACCGGCCGACGGCGACGCCGGTCACGTCGGGCCCGCGCCAGTCGCCGCGCGGCCAGTTCGGTGCCCGGCAACCGGCCGGTCGCCTCGGCGAGCACCACGTCCGCGCCGGACTCGTCGGCGGGGAGCACCCGCACCTCGCGCGGATCGCGGGTGTCGGCCACCGCGCAGACGACGTCCTCCGGGCGGACGTCGTCACGGCGGGCGACGTACAGGGTGCGGCCGGCATGCCGGAAGTGGGTGGGGGCGACCTCGCCCAGCGCGGCGGCCACGAACGCCGGGGCGGCCATGGTGGCGTCGGAGAGGACCGCCGAGTCGGGGAAGATCTGCCGTACGCCGTTGGCCAGGCCGGTGTTGAACATCCGGACCACCAGGCGCAGCCTCGGCTCGACCTCCTGGGCACAGAGCGCGGCGTGCATGTTGCCCACGTCGTCCTGGTGCAGCAGGGCCAGCCCGTCCGCGCCGGCCAGCCCGGCCCGGCGGAACGTCGCCTCGTCGAGCCGGTCGGCCAGCACCACGTCGATGCCGTGGATGTCCCGGCCGTCGGGCCCGTCGGAGCGGCGCCGCTCGGGCACGATCAGGGTGACCCGGATCCGGCCGGTGGACACCTCGCCGGCGAGCAGCGCCCGCACCACCCAGTAGGCGAGCGGGTCGTGCCCGCAGACCACGTAGTGGGGGCGGGAGCCCGCGTTGGCCCGTAACCGCCGGCTGGCCCGCCACGCACGGTCGAGCAGGGGCTCCGCCATGTGCGGCATGGTAGCCAGTCCCGGCGAACCGTTGGTGTCCGCATGATCCTCATGCCGGCCCACATGCTTCCCTGCGCCGGCCGGTGGCACGGCCCACATGATCGCGGGCAGGCACGCGCCGGCCCGGGGCGGCGCATGATCGCGGGCAGACACGCCCGGCCGGGGCGGCGCATGATCGCGGGCAGGCATGCGCCGACGCGGGGCGGGTAGAGCGGGATCGTGCAGACCTTCCTGCCGTACCCGGACTTCGCGGCCAGCGCACGGGCGCTGGACCAGCGGCGGCTGGGCAAGCAGCGGGTGGAGGCGATCCAGGTGCTGCGCGGGCTGACCTGGCCCGGTTACGGCTGGCGCAACCACCCGGCGGTGAAGATGTGGGCCGGCTACGAGGAGGCGCTGGTCCGGTACGGGCTGGACGTCTGCGCGGTGTGGTGCGCGCCGGGACGGGCGGACACCTGCGCGACCACGCTCACCGCCGACCTCGCCGCCGCCTGCGGCATCACCGGGGTACGCGGTCAGGCCGAACTGGCCGCAGCCGGTGAACTGCCACCCTGGCTCGGCCGGCCGGACCTGCACCGGAGCCACCAGTCGTCCCTGCTGCGCAAGGATCCCGGCCACTACCGCCCGGTCTTCGGGGACGTTCCGCCCGACCTGGAGTACGTCTGGCCCGACTCGGATCGGCCGCGCCGGTGCCTGCCCGCCGTGTGAGGTGGTAGCAGGGGTCCCCTGCTACCGCTTTTTGTCGTGCAGGGTGCCCCTGCAACCACCTCGGCACATGCCATGCGTGCAGGGTGCCCCTGCAACCACCTCGGCCAGCGCGCCCCGCACCCACCAGGGCACCGCAGGCGACAATCTGCGGCAAACTCGGACATATGATGCTGTCGCAGCGAGTCGGCCGGTTGATCGGCGTACGCGAACACCTGGTCGATCCGGGCGGGGGTGGCGCGGCCCGTGTGCCGCACCCGGTCGACGTGGTGGTCGTCGGCGGCGGCATCGCCGGCATGTCGGCGGCGGTGGTGCTCGCCGAGCGGGGCGTACGGGTGACCGTGCTGGAGGCCGCATCCACCCTGGGCGGGCGGCTCGGCGCGTGGCCGGAGACCCTCGCCGACGGCAGCCGACAGGTCGTCGAGCACGGCTTCCACGCGTTCTTCCGGCAGTACTACAACTGGCGGTCGATCCTGCGTCGGGTCGACCCGGCACTCGGCTTCCTCACAGCGGTCCCGGGCTATCCGATCCTCAGTGCCCGGTGGCCGACCGAGGAGTTCGGCAGGCTGCCGCCCGCCCCGCCGGCGAACCTGCTCGCGCTGCTGCTGCGCAGCCCGAGCCTGCGCCTGCGTGACCTGCACGGAATGGACCGGGAGGCGGCCCTCCCGCTGCTGACGTACGACCCGGAGCGCACCTACGCCGAACTGGACGGCCGGAGCGCCGAGGAGCTGCTCGACTCGCTGCGGCTGCCGGACCGGGCGCGGGCCATGCTCTTCGAGGTCTTCTCGCACTCGTTCTTCAACCACGAGGCGGAGATGTCCGCCGCCGAGATGGTCGCGCAGTTCCACTTCTACCTGCTCGGCAACGGCGAGGGGTTGGCGTTCGACGCCCCGGACGAGGACTACGCGACGGCGGTCTGGGCGCCGTTGGCCGACCACCTACGGCGGCACGGCGGCCGGGTGCTGACCGGCGTGACGGCCACCGCGTTGGGTCGTGACGCAACCGGCTGGTGGGTGGAGACCGGCGGCGGGACGGCGTACCGGGGTGGACACGTGGTGCTGGCCGTCGACCCGCCGGCACTCGCCGCGCTGGTCGGGAACTCACCCGGGCTCGCGGCGGTCGCCCCGGGCCTGGTGGCGCGCGTGCCCGCGTTCGGTCGGCCCGGTCCGCCGTACGCGGTCGCGCGGTACTGGCTGGACGGGGACGTGGCCGCCGGACGGGCGGTGTTCAGCGGGGTGTCCCGGCAACCCACCCTGGACTCGGTGACCCTCTACCACCGGCTGGAGCACGGTTCCCGCCGCTGGGCGGAGCGCACCGGGGGCTCGGTGGTGGAGCTGCACGCGTACGCCTGCGAGCCCGGGGTGGCCGCCGGGGTGCTGGCCGAGCGGATGCGCGGCGAGCTGGCCACACTCTGGCCGGAGGTCGCCGGGCTGCGGGTGCGCGAGCTGCGGGCCCGGGTGGAGGCGCGGGCCCCGGCGTTCGCGCCGGGCGGCCACGCGACCCGGCCCGGGGTACGCACCGACGCGGCCGGGCTCCTCCTGGCCGGCGACGGGATCCGTACGGATTTCCCGAGCGCGTTGATGGAGCGGGCGGCGGCGACCGGGATCATCGCCGCGAACCACGTCCTGCGTGCCGAGGGCGGGGCCGCCGAACCGGTCCGGTCGGTCCGCCTGCGAGGCCTGCTGGCACGGACAGCGAGGCCGGGCAGGGCCGGGCCACACCGGCGGAAATGACCGTTTCACGAAATTAGCACTGGTATACGAATAGACTGGGCGGCGGATCGGAAGCCAGCGGGGGACACCGTGCATTCACGCCACCAGCAGCTCCAGGCGGAGCCGGGCACCCGTCCCGACGAGCCCGGACGCGAGGACGGCCCGGACGCCGACGAACGGGCGTGCGTGGTGACCGCGCTGCGGCTCGGCTGGTGGATGGCGGACGCGTACCACCACGCGCGGACCGCGAGCCTGGACGACGGCCCTCCCGGCCGGCCGGCCGCACCCCGCGCCAAGCTGTCCAACCTGACGGAGATGTCGGGGCGGCAGCGGATGCGGATGTACCTCGACGCGGTGGAGGTCGCACTCCGCCAGATCGCCGCGCTGACCCGGCACGACGGGGACGGCCCGTCGACCGCCGCCGCCCAGGCGCACATCCGCGACGCCGGCCACGACCGCCCCGGTGACGTCGACGCGATGCTGGTCGCTCTGGACGAGCTGAACGTGGACGTGCTGCGCTGGGCGATGGCCCGCAACCACCGGGTCGGGATCGGGTACCGCCTCGGCCGCTCCCTCGCCGACACCGTCCGCCGGTGCGACACCGAGGAGCTGCCCCAACGGTTCGGCGGCCGGCAGGACCAGCTGCGCCGCTGGCTGGACGAGCTGGCCAGTGTGCTGCCGCCGTACTCGGCCCCGGTGGTGCGCCACTCCCTGGAGAGCTGGACGACCGCGGTCCGCGCGGCGGCGGCGGGCGACCCGCACGAGGCGGAGCTGCGCGACCTCGCCGACGAGCTGCGCAACCAGGGCGAACTGTGGCGCAGCGTGCTCACCGGCGGGCTGCACCCCCGGGACCTGCTCGACGAGGAGCACTACGCGATCGTCGCGCGCAACCTGATCATCCGGGACCGGCGGTTGGTGGTGCAGGCGGCGCGCGGAATCTGCTACCCGGTGCTCGTACCGCTGCTGGTGATCCTGCTGGCGGTGGTCGGGGTGAGCGCCACCGCCGCCGCCGGCTCCCCGGTCACCCGGACGGCGGTCGCAGTGCTCGGCCTCGGCGCGGGGCTGGCCGCCATCTGGCGTGCGCTCTCCGGTCCGGCGCTCCAGGTCGCCGGTGAGGTCAACCGGCCGCTGCTGCACGGTGAACTGGTGGTGCAGATGGCCGGGTGCGTCGACCGGCCGCTCGACGCGGCCCGCGCCGCCAGCCGCGCCCGCCGCGACGGGCCCACCGTGAGCACGGACGGCCCACCGGTCCCGACCATCCCGGTGCCAGGATGTCCGGCGGGGGCCGACGGCTCCGACGTATCCGGTGACGGCACCGGATGGTGCCCGCACCGTAGGAGGAGCACCCGATGAAGTACATGATCATGCTGTACGGCACGCAGCAGGACTACGACGCCATGGCCGGGCGGCCGGGGGGCGACAAGCCACCGATGTCGCACGAGGAGGTCGCGGCCCTGCACGCCCACATGGAGAAGATCCACCGGGACCTGGCCGACTCCGGTGAGCTGGTCGGCGGGCTGGGGCTCACCGCCCCGGTGCACGCGCGCCGGGTGCAGCTGCGGGGCGGTGCGCCGGTGGTGACCGACGGGCCGTACGCGGAGTCGGAGGAGGTCTTCGCCGGGTACACGATCGTGGACTGCGCGAGCTTCGACCGGGCGACCGAGATCGCCGCCCGGTTCGTGAACCCGGACGTGCCCGGCGAGTACGTGGACGTCCGGCCCGTCCTGGAGAACGTGGACGACCTGGAGCTGTGACCACCACCTCGGGCCGGGCGGAGCGTCCACCCGGCCCGCACGACGAGGTCGAGGGCCTGCTGCGCCGGCTGGCGCCGCAGGTCCTCGGCGCGGTCGTCCGCCGGTACGGCCACTTCGACGCCGCCGAGGACGCGGTGCAGGAGGCGCTGCTCGCGGCGGCGCTGCGCTGGCCGGTCGACGGCCTGCCGGAGCACCCCCGTGGCTGGTTGGTCACCGTCGCCGCCCGTCGCCTGACCGACCTGCTCCGCAGCGAGCAGGCACGCCGGCAGCGGGAGGCCACGGTGGCCCGGTGGGTACTGCCCGAGGGGTGGCTCGCCCCGTCCGCCGACCGGGTGGCGGCGGAGGCGGACGACACGCTCGTGCTGCTCTTCCTCTGTTGCCACCCCGCGCTCGCCCCGGCCGCGCAGATCGCGCTCACCCTGCGGGCCGTCGGCGGGCTGACCACCGCCGAGATCGCCCGCGCGTTCCTGGTGCCGGAGGCGACCATGACCCGGCGGATCAGCCGGGCCAAGCAGCGCGTCCGGGCCAGCGGGATGCCCTTCGCCCTGCCCCCGCCGGGGGAACGGGAGGCCCGTCTCGACGCCGTCCTGCACGTGCTCTACCTGATCTTCACCGAGGGGTACGCGAGCACGTCCGGCCCGCGCCCGCACCGGGTCGAGTTGTCCGCCGAGGCGATCCGGCTGACCCGGATGCTGCACCGGGCCCTCCCCGACTCCGGCGAGGTGGCCGGCCTGCTCGCGCTGATGCTGCTCACCGACGCCCGGCGGCCGGCGCGCACCGGCCCGGACGGCGAACTCGTCCCGATGGCCGAGCAGGACCGCAGCCGGTGGAACACCGCTCTCGTCGCCGAGGGCGTGGCCCTGGTGGACGGCACGCTGGGCCGGGAACCGGCCGGCCCGTACCAGCTCCAGGCCGCGATCGCCGCCCTGCACGACGAGGCACCGAGCGCCGGGGCGACCGACTGGCCGCAGATCGTCGCCCTCTACGAGCTGCTGCTCCGGCTGGCCGACAACCCGGTGGTACGGCTGAACCACGCGGTCGCGGTGGCCATGGCCGACGGCCCGCACGCCGGACTGGCGCTGCTGGCCGCACTCGCCACCGACGAGCGGATCACCAGCGGCCACCGGTTCCACGCCGTCCGGGCGCACCTGCTGGAGCAGGCCGGCGAACGGGCGGCGGCGCGCGAGGCGTACCTGACGGCGGCCCGCCACCCGACCAGCCTGCCGCACCAGCGGTACCTGCACGGCCGCGCCGACCGCCTGACCGACCGGTGAACCCGGCCCGATCGCCGGGGCCGGTTCACCCGCCCGCCCGGCCGAGCAGTTCCTGCCGGCGGCGGCGCAGCAGTTCCCGCTCGACGGTGTTCTCCGTCCGGGCGATCGCCGACTGGTAGGCGAACACCGCGTCGGCGTCGCGGCCGAGCCGGCGGAGCAGGTCGGCGCGGATCGCGTGGAACAGGTGGTGCTGGCCGAGATCGAGGGCGTCGACCAGGGCCAGCGCCGGCCCCGGCCCGTCGACCTCGGCCACCACGACCGCCCGGTGCAGCGCCGCGACCGGGCTGGGGGCGACCGCCATCAGCTGGTCGTACAGCGCCAGGATCTGCCACCAGTCGGTGTCGGCCGCCGTCCGCGCGTCGCTGTGCACGGCGTTGACCGCCGCCTGGATCTGGTACGGCCCGGGCTGGTTGCGCCGCAGGCAACGCCGGACCAGGTCCTGCCCCTCGCGGACCAGGTCGGCGTCCCACCGGTCGCGGTCCTGCTCGGCGAGGCGGACCAGTTCCCCGCCCGGGCCGGTGCGCGCCGGCCGGCGTGCCTCGACCAGCAGCATCAGGGCGAGCAGGCCGATCACCTCCGGCTCGTCCGGCATCAGCTCGGCGAGCAGCCGCCCCAGCCGGATCGCCTCGGCGCAGAGTTCCGCGCGGACCAGCCGGTCCCCGGAACTGGCCGTGTACCCCTCGTTGAAGATCAGGTACAGCACGGCCAGCACGGTCCGGAGCCGTTCCGGCAGGTCGGCGTCCGCCGGCACCCGGTACGGGATCCCCGCGTCCCGGATCTTGGCCTTGGCCCGGACCAGCCGTTGGGCCATGGTCGACTCGGGCACCAGGAAGGCGCGGGCGATCTCGGCGGTGGTGAGCCCGCCCAACAGCCGCAGGGTCAGCGCGACCCGCGCGCCGGGGGCGAGCGCCGGATGGCAGCAGGTGAAGATCAGCCGGAGCCGGTCGTCGTGCACGGGCCCCTCCTCGGCTGGCTCTCCGGCGGCGTGCAGCAGGGCCGCCTGCGCGTACCGGTCGGCCCGGGTCGCCTCCCGCCGGAGCCGGTCGATCGCCCGGTTCCGGGCGGTGGTGATGATCCAGCCAGCCGGGCTGGGCGGCGGGCCGTCGTCCGGCCAGCGCCGCGCCGCCTCGACGAAGGCGTCCTGGACCGCCTCCTCGGCGACGTCGAGGTCACCGAAGACACGGGCCAGGACGGCGACCGCCCGGCCGTACTCGGCGCGGAACACCCGCTCCAGGGCGGGTCGGGTCACGCGGGCTCGTTCACGAAGGGCCGCACCTCCACCGCAAGGGTGGTGGCCCGGGCCAGCCGACCACCCCAGTCGAGCGCGGTGTCCAGGTCGGGGGCCTTGATGATGGTGAAGCCGCCGAGGTGTTCCTTGCCCTCGGCGTACGGGCCGTCGGTCGTCAGCAGTTCCCCGTCGGTGACCCGGACCACGGTCGCCGTGCTCGGCGGGTGCAGCCCGCCGGCGAAGACCCAGACTCCGGCCGCCCGCATCTCCGCGTCGACCACGCCCACGTCCCGCATGATCTTCTCCAGTACCTCGGCCTCCGGTGCGGGGCCGTCCGGCTGGACCACGCTGAGCAGGTACTGCTTCATGAGGTGTCTCCTCGCCTACCGTCGCCGGCCGGTGCCGACGCTCACCCACTACACGAACGAGCGCGAGCGGAATCGACACCGCCTGGCGGGAGAATCAACCGGTCGGCGGGATCGTCCAGGTGAACCGGGCCGGACGGCGCTCGTGGAACGCCGCCACCCCCTCCCGCGCCTCACCGCTGGCCCGGACCTGCCGGTGCCACCAGGCCGCCCGCCCGGCGTCGGCCCGACCGTCCACGATCTCCTTGGCGGCGACGACGCTGAGCTGGGAGCGGACGGCGACGGTGCCGGTCAGCTCGGCGATCCGGCCGGTGAACCGGTCGACGGGCACCACCTCGTCGACCAGGCCGACCCGCGCGGCCCGGTCGGCGTCCACCAGCTCGCCGGTGAAGATCAGGTATTTCGCCGTGGCCGGCCCGACCAGCGCCGCCAGACGGCGGGTGGTCGGCGTCGGGTAGACCACCCCGAGCTTGGCCGGCGGGACGCCGAACCGGGCGTCGGCGGCGGCGATCCGCAGGTCACAGGCGACGGCGAGCTGACAGCCGCCGCCGACGCAGGCACCGCGTACCGCGGCGACGGTCGGCTTGGCGAACGCGGCCAGCCGTTCCTCGGCGGCCACCGCCACGCTCTGGTCGCCGGCTGCCAGCAGCTCGTCCAGGTCACCCAGGTCGGCCCCGGCGCAGAAGGTCTCCCCCGCCCCGGTGAGCACCAGGACGCGGACGGCCGGGTCCACCTCCAGCCGGTCGAGCAGCGGTGGCAGCTGCCGCCACATGTCCGGGGTCATCGCGTTCCGGCGGCGCGGATTACTGATCTCCACCGTCGCCACCGCCCCGGTCACCCGGACGGTCAGCCCGCCATCCCCCACCGCTCCCCCTCCCGCCCGGCCCTTCCGGCCCGCCGACCCTAACCCGTCGGGCCGGTCCCGAGGTCGGGGCGATCCAGGCGCTCCGCCCCACGCGGGCCGGGCGGTTTCAGTGCATCTGGCCCACGCGGATGCGGTTGCCGAAGGGGTCACGGATGCCGAAGTCGATGCCGTACGGGCGGTCGGTCGGCTCGTCGGTGACGTCCACGCCCTTGGCCACCAGGTCCGCGTACGTCCGGTGTGCGTCGTCGGTGGTCATGAAGAGGTAACCACCCAGCGCGCCCTTGGTCAGCAGCTCCCGCACCTGCTCGGCGGTGGCCGGGTCCAGGGCCGGCGGGCCGGGCTTCTCCAGCAGGATCTCCCGGCCCGGGTCGCCCGGGACCCGGACCGTCAGCCAACGCATGAAGCCGAGATCCTGGTCGGTGCTGACCTCCAGGCCGAGCTTGCCGACGTAGAAGTCGAGGGCCTCGTCCTGGTCGAGGACGTAGACCTGGGAGCGGGTGATCGCGTTCATCGTCATGCCACCACGCTACGACCCGCCCCTGACCTGCTGCTTATCCGAAACTGCTGGGTCTGGTCCAGGCCTTGGTGAAGCAGCTCGGCACGGTGCCGGCCGGGCTCCGCCGCTTCCGGAACGCGGTCGGCGACTCGCCGACGATCTCCGAGAAGGTCCGGCTGAACGTGCCGAGACTGCCGAAGCCGACCGCGACGCAGATCTCGGTGACGTCGCGGTCCGACTCCAGCAGCAGGGACATCGCCCGTTCGACCCGCCGACGCTGGAGATAGCGGTGCGGGGTCTCGCCGAAGGTCGCCCGGAAGGTACGGATGAAGTGCGCCTCGGAGACGTGGGCGATCCGGGCCAGGGACGGGATGTCCAGCGGCTCGGCGTACGAACGGTCCATGGCGTCCCGGGCGCGCAGCATCGCCCGGTTGGACTGCTCGACCGCACGGCTCACGCCCGCCAGCCTACGAGGGCACCCCCGGCCGGCAGCCCGCCGGCCGGGAGGTTTCGGCGGACCGGACTGCGGAAGAATGTCGACCATGGACTTCCAGGTCGACGTCACACCCCCGTACCGGCTCTGGGCCAGGGCGGTCGGCCCGGTCGACGCACCGCCCCTGCTCCTGGTCATGGGCGCCAACGCCAGCGGACTCACCTGGCCGCCCGCGCTTGTCGACCGGCTCGCCACCCGGCACCGGGTGATCGTCTACGACCACCGCGACACCGGCCGCTCCACCCGGGCGTTCGACGAGCACCCGTACCAGGTGGCCGACCTGGCCGACGACGCCGTCGCCGTACTCGACGCGGCCGGCGTGGAGCGGGCGCACGTCGTGGGCATGTCGATGGGCGGCGTACTGGTGCAGCTCCTCGCCCTCGACCACCCCGGACGGCTGCTGTCGGCCACCGCGTTCTGCACCACCGCGCTCGGTGCCGGGCTGGCCGGCGGCGACGACGCACCGCCCCTGCCGGACCCGGACCCGCGACTGCTGCGCCTGTGGGAACACTTCACCGACGAGCGGGACCGGGAGGCGGAACTCGACTGGCGGGTGGCGCACTGGCGGCTCCTCAACGGCGACGTGCTCCCCTTCGACGAGACCGCCTTCCGGGAGATCGAGGTGACCTGTATCGACCACACCGGCACCCACCGCAACCCCGCCGCGCACGCCCGCGCCGGTCAGGACGGACTGGACCGGGGCGCGGAGCTGGCCGGCGTACGCGTGCCGTTCCTGGTCGTCGAGGCACCGGAGGATCCGATCAACCCGCCGCCGCACGCGTCCCACCTGGCCGGACTGATTCCGTCGGCCACGCTGGTCCGCATCCCCGGCATGGGGCACGCACTGGCACCCGCGGTGCTGGATCCGCTCGCCGACGCGCTGCTGGCCCACACCACCGCGGTCCCGCCGGCCGCGCGGTGAGCCACCTGACGGACAGGACGGTCGGATCCGGACGCCCGTCGTCCGGGCCCGTTCCGTGGCGGAACGGACCCGGAACCGACGGGAATTGGAGCCCCCGGCCGGGATCGAACCGGCGACATCTCGCTTACAAGGCGAGTGCTCTGGCCAGCTGAGCTACAGGGGCGCGGGCGTCCGTGGTCAGCATAGCGACTGACGTCCGGATTTCCTCCCTCACCAGGCCCCTCAGCACCGGAAACGTGATCCGGCGGTGTCCTTCTGGTCGGGTTGTGATCCTACGGTGCACGCAACGCAGTCAATGTCCCGGCGATTGATGGTTGTGCGTGCCCTACTGACCGGTATGCGAATGTCGTCGGTCCCATCCGGTGCTCACCGTCTTGGCAGCCGGGGAAATCCCGTTTACGGTGCAGTGACGCGGACGACATTCCGGTGACCCCCGGGTGACGGGAATTCGGCCGACGGGCCGGCGCGGCCACGCGCCGGTTGCTCCTTCACTCGGATCGTCCGGCACGTTCCTGCCGGTGAAAGGAAGCGCTTCACCATGGCCACGGTCACCTACGCCAAGGCGTCCCGCATCTACGCGGGCACCGAGCGGCCCGCCGTCAACAAGCTGGACCTGGAGATCGGCGACGGCGAGTTCCTCGTCCTGGTCGGCCCCTCCGGTTGCGGCAAGTCCACCAGCCTGCGGATGCTCGCCGGCCTGGAGGACGTCGACGAGGGCTCGATCTACATCGACCAGCGCGACGTCACCCACCTGCCCCCGAAGGCCCGCGACATCGCGATGGTCTTCCAGAACTACGCCCTCTACCCGCACATGTCGGTGTACGAGAACATGGCGTTCGCGCTCAAGCTCCGCAAGACCCCCAAGTCGGAGATCGACCGGCGGGTCAAGGAGGCGGCCGCGCTGCTCCAGCTGGAGGAGTACCTCAGCCGCAAGCCGAAGGCGCTCTCCGGTGGCCAGCGCCAGCGGGTCGCGATGGGCCGGGCCATCGTCCGCGAGCCCCAGGTCTTCCTCATGGACGAGCCGCTGTCGAACCTCGACGCCAAGCTCCGGGTGCAGACCCGTACCCAGATCGCGTCGCTCCAGGCGAAGCTCGGTGTCACCACCGTCTACGTCACCCACGACCAGGTCGAGGCGATGACCATGGGTCACCGGGTGGCCGTCATGCTCGACGGTGTCCTCCAGCAGGTGGACACCCCCCGGGCGCTCTACGACACCCCGGCGAACGTCTTCGTCGCCGGCTTCATGGGCTCCCCGGCCATGAACATCAAGACCGTTCCGCTGGGCGAGCACGGCGCGACCTTCGCCGAGATGAGCATCCCGCTCACCCGCGAGCAGGTCGAGGCGGCCCGCGCCGAGGGCGGCAACGGCAAGGTCACCGTGGGCTTCCGTCCGGAGGACTGCGAGCTGGTCAGCCCGACCGAGGGCGGCATGCCGGTCGTCGTCGAGCTGGTCGAGGACCTCGGCTCGGACGCCAACATCTACGGCCACGCCGCGCTGGAGGGCGCGAACGAGCGGTTCGTCGTCCGTACCGACCGTCGGGCCATGCCGAACATGGGTGACACCGTGTTCGTCAAGCCGCGCACCGGCCGGATCCACGTCTTCAACGCCGCCAGCGGCAACCGGATCTGACGTACCCGCGAAAGGGGCGGCCCGCTTCGGCGGACCGCCCCTTTCGGCGTCGATACGGGCCTCAGCCGGCGCTACGCCGCCGGGACACCTCGGCGAGGGTGACCGCCGCCGCGACGCTGGCGTTCAGCGACTCCACATCGGAGACCATCGGGATGCGCACGGTCAGGTCGCAGGTCTCGCCGACCAGCCGGGACAGACCGCGCCCCTCCGAGCCGACCACCACGACCAGCGGGCCGACCGCGGCCTCCAGGTCGTAGAGGTCGGTCTCGCCGTCGGCGTCCAGCCCGACCACCATGAACCCGGCGTCCTGGCAGGCCTTCAGGGAGCGGGTCAGGTTCGTCACCTGCGCCACCGGCACCCGCGCCGCCGCGCCGGCACTGGTCCGCCAGGCGGTCGCGGTGATCCCCGCAGCCCGCCGTTCCGGTACGAAGACACCCTGCGCGCCGAACGCGGCAGCCGACCGGATCACCGCGCCGAGGTTGCGCGGGTCGGTGACCCCGTCCAGCGCCACCAGCAGCGGGGCGGTCTGCTCCAGCGCCGCCGCCACCAGGTCCTCGAACGGCTCGTACGCGAACGACGGCACCTGGAGACCGACGCCCTGGTGCAGCACGCCCCCGGTCATCCGGTCCAGTTCGGCCCGGCTGACCTCCAGGATGGCGATGCCCCGGTCCGCGGCCGTCCGGATGATCTCCTTGACCCGGTCGTCGGCGTCGATGCCCTGGGCGGTGTAGAGCGCGGTCGCCGGGACGTGCGTACGCAGCGACTCCAGCACCGGGTTCCGGCCGACCAGCAGCTCGGGGCTGTCCTTTGCCGGGTTCGACCGGCGGCCCGGGGCGACCCGGGGGCCACTGCGGGCGGCCGGCTTGCCGCCGCGCCCCTTGGCGGCGGGGACGCCCCGGCCCCCGCCCTTGCCCCAGGTGGTGTCCTTGCTGCCGGGCTGGCCGATCTTGGGGGCACGCCCCTCCTCGGCGGCGGCACGCCGTTCCTTGTCCTGCTTCCAGGCGGTGCGCTGGGGCAGCTTCTCGGTGCCCGAGTACGCCTTGTGCCAGGGACGCTCGTCGGCAGGGAGGGTCTTCCCCCGCCCGGCGAGGGCGTCCCGGTTCTTGCCTCCGGAGCCCTTCGGGGCTCCCGCCTTCGGGGCCAGTCGCCGGCCTCGGCGCTGTGAGTTGCCGGGCATCAGTCCTGCTCTCCAATAGTCCAACGGGGTCCCTGGGGGGTGTCCTCGACCATCACGCCGGCCTGCTTGAGCTGGTCGCGTACCGCGTCGGCGGCGGCCCAGTCCTTGCGACCGCGCGCCTGGGCACGCTGCTCCAGGGCCAGCGCGACCAGGGAGTCCACCACGCCGCGCAGGTCGTCGCCGCGACCGCCGCCGGTCCAGGCGGCGTCCAGAGGGTCGACGCCGAGGATATCCAGCATCGCGCGGACGGCGGCGAGCGCGGTGCGGACCGTCACATCGTCCCCGCCGGCCAGCGCGGTGTTCCCGTCGCGGAGGGCGTCGTGCAGGACGGCCAGCGCGGCGGAGGTGTTCAGGTCGTCGTCCATCGCGGCGGTGAACGCCGCCGGCAGCTCGCCGGGGTGCCCCGCGCCGGCCCGCTCGACGGCCCGCTGCACGAAGCCCTCGATCCGCCGGTACGCGGTCGCCGACTCGCGCAGCGCGTCCTCGGTGTAGTCGATGCGGGACCGGTAGTGCGCCGAGGCGAAGTAGTAGCGCAACTCGACCGGCCGTACCCCGAGCGAGGCGACATAGGCCAGGTCGAGGGCGTTGCCGGCCGACTTGCCCATCTTCGCCCCGTCGAGGCTGAGCAGGCCGTGGTGCACCCAGTAGCGGGCGAACGGCAGGCCGGCGGCGGTCGACTGGGCGATCTCGTTCTCGTGGTGCGGGAAGGTCAGGTCGAGCCCACCGCCGTGGATGTCGAACTCGGCACCGAGGTAACGCCAGCACATCGCCGAGCACTCGATGTGCCAGCCGGGGCGGCCCCGCCCCCAGGGCGACGGCCAGTAGGCGTCGGCCGGCTCGTCCGGCTTGGCGCCCTTCCAGAGCGCGAAGTCACGCGGGTCACGCTTGCCCCGGTCGGGGGCGTCCCCGGCGGACTGCATGTCGTCCGGCGACTGGCCGGAGAGCGTGCCGTACGCCGGCCAGGAGCCGACGTCGAAGTAGACGTCGCCGGAGCCGTCGGTGGCCGGGTAGGCGTGTCCCCGCTCGATCAGCGTGGCGATCAGCTCGTGCATCTCCGGGACGTGCCCGGTGGCCCGGGGTTCGTACGTCGGCGACAGCACGTTCAGCGTCCGGTACGCGGCGGCCAGGATCTGCTCGTTGGCGTACGCGATCGCCCAGAACGGGCGGTCCTGCTCGCACGACTTGACCAGCAGCTTGTCGTCGATGTCGGTCAGGTTGCGGATGAAGGTGACCTCGAAGCCCTTCGCCAGCAGCCACCGGCGCAACACGTCGTAGTTGACGCCGGAGCGAAGATGACCGATGTGCGGGGGTGCCTGGAGGGTGAGACCACACAGGTAGACCCCCACCTTGCCGGCTTCCCGCGGGACGAAGTCCCGGACCGAACGGGTGGCGGTGTCATACAGGCGTAGCGTCACCGTACAAGGGTAACGGTCCCCACGTCCTCGAAGCTGCCCGGCGCGGGCCGTACGCTGCCTGCTGTGGAGACGGCGGGACGACCCGGTGACGGGTTCGCGGAGCCGGTCGGGGGCACGACACCCGGTCGACCCGGGGAGACCTCGCAGACCCTGGACCGGGGACTGCGCCTGCTGCACCTGGTCGCGGACGCGCAGGGCGGGCTGACCGTCACCGAGGCCGCACACCGGCTCGGCATCGGCCGGGCGGCCGTCTACCGGCTGGTCAGCGCACTGACCGGGCACGGCATGCTGCGCCGCGACCGGGCGGGCCGACTGCGCCTCGGTGCCGGGGTGCTGCACCTGGCCCGACGTGCCCAACCGCTGCTCGCCGAGGGGGCGATGCCCGCGCTGCGCCGGCTGGCCGAGCAGGCCGGGGCGACCGCGCACCTGACCGTGGTGGAGGGGGACGAGGGCGTCGCCCTGGCCGTGGTCGAGCCGAGCTGGACGGCGTTCCACGTGGCGTACCGGACGGGCTCCCGGCACCCGCTGGAGCGCGGGGCGGCGGGCCGGGCCATCCTCGCCGGTCGGACCGGCTCCGCCGGCCCGGTGACCACCGAGGGGGAGCTGCAACCCGGTGCGTACGGGGTGGCCGCTCCGGTGCTCGGCGTACCCGGGCTGGAGGCGAGCGTCGGCGTGGTGGCGCTGGCCCCGCTGGACGCCGGAAGCGTCGGCGGGCAGGTCCTCACCGCCGCCGCCGCGATCGCCCGCGCCCTGTCCTGAGCTGGCCCCACCGGCCGTGTCCGGCGGTCCGTGTCATTGTCATCGCATCATTCAACTTCTATGGTTGCAGCAGCTTGGCGTTCTCCTTGGGCTACGGGGGCGGAGGACTGATGGGCTCTGGTTGTGCCACGCGTACCGACGACGGGCGGACGCCGTGCTGCGGCGACCCGCGACCGTCGTGAGGTTCCGGCTGCTCGGTCCACTCACCATCACCGACGAGGGACGCCGGGTCCGGCTGGACGGCAACCGACCCCGGGCGGTGCTGGCGTTGCTGCTGCTCAACGCCAATTCGTTGGTACCGGTGGACCAGATCATCGACGCCGTCTGGGGGGATCGGCCGCCGCGTACCGTACGGACGCAGGTGCAGGGGCAGATCTCGGTGATCCGGCGCTGCCTGCGCGGGCTGCCGGGGGTCGAGGTGCGGACCCACTCCACCGGTTACCTGCTCCGGGCCGACCCGGGCGGGATCGACGTGGCGGTGTTCCGGCACCTGGCCCGCCAGGGCCGGGCACTCGCCGCCACCGGACGGCGGGATGCCGCCGCCGAGGCGTACCGCAGCGCGCTGCGGCTGCACATCGGGCCGCCGCTCGGCGACGTCGACGCCCCGTTCGCGGTGACCGAGGCGGCGCGGCTGGCCGAGGAGCGAATCGGGGTGAAGTCCGAGCTGATCGGGCTGGACCTGGCCGATGGCCGGCACCACGAGCTGATCCCGAAACTGACCGCGATGGTCGAGCGGCACCCGCTGCACGAGCCACTGTGGCGGCACCTGGTGGTCGCCCTGCACCGGGCGGGTCGCCGCAGCGAGGCGGTGAGCTGCTACCGGCGGGCCCGGATGCTGCTCCGCGACGAACTGGGACTCGACCCGGGCCCGGAGCTGTCCCTGGCGTACCAGGCGTTGCTCCGCGCCGAACCACCCGTGCCCGCCGCACCACCCGTGCCCGCCGGCCCGGCCCCGATCGACGCGGGCCGGGCCGGGGCCGGCCTCGCCGAGACGCTGCTGCGACTGGACGAGATCGAGCGGATGCTGCGGGACATCCGCCGGCACCTGATCGACGGCGGAGAGCCGGCGGCGCGGCTCGGATCCGCGACCACGCCGCCGGCGGACCGGCTCAACTCAGACGGTGCTGCACCGCACCCCGAGGTCGCGGCGTGAACCGTCCCGCAGCAGCACCGAGAAGGTCCAGGTACGACCAGCGCAGGACCGTGGCACGGAGAGCGCGATCTCGTACCGGCCGTTGACGAGGGTGGGCGTGCCGGCGGTCGCCGGGTTGCCGTTCCAGGAGGTGCCGACGACGGCCCCCGGGTCGGTGACCGGGGTGCCGCCGGCGGTCAGCCTGAACCCGACCGTGAAGGTGGACGGCGCGGCGGCGTCGGGGATCAGCCCGCCGACGTTCAGGCTGCCCTCGTAGAAGCCGTCGAAGGCGTACGAGGCGGTGGGCCGGAGGTGGTTGGCGGTGACGTGGTTGGCCAGGGCGGTGCCGGACGACGCCCCGGCGTCCGCGTCGAACTGGTAGTGCACGCCGAGCCAGACCCGGCTGCGCGCGTTCTCGGTGGCGGCGGCGCTGAAGCTGGTGAACGCCCGGGTGACCCCGACCGCGTGCGGGTCCTCCGTGGTGGCGGTGAAGGCGAAGGTGTCCGAGCCGAAGAAGCCCCTCATCGCCCCGGCCCAGGCGGCACCGAAGGTGGCGTGCCCGGAGGTGTACGCGGGGAACGGCGGCGAGAAGCGGACGTTGTTCACGTCGGCGGAGAGCGGCTTCCAGGCGGTGTCGGCGACGGTGTCGGTCCGTCCGTCCTCGTTGGCCCGCTGGATCGCGGTCTCCGGCCGCCACAGGTCGATCGCGGTCTGGTACTTGGCATCCCAGGAGACGATCGCCGCGTCGGCCATGGCGAGGCCGACCAGGGCGAAGAGCCGGGCGTTGCCCGCCTGGGTGAGCTTGGCGGCCTTCGCCACGATCTGCGTGTGCGTGAAGAGCTGCCCCGGCGGCTTGTACGTCCCGTCCAGGTCGTTGGCCCAGAACCAGGCCGCCTGGGTCTGGTCGGCGGTCCGGGTGGTGCTGTCGTACCGGCCGAGCGACTTGACCTCGTTGACCTGGTCGGCGTACGTCTGGCTGGCAAGCAGGCTGGGGTAGCTGGAGTGGCCGGCCGGCAGCCCGGGGCGGAACTGGGTGGTCGAGGTCATCGCGAACGGCTTGACCAGGCCCCAGCTCGGGGTGGCCGGCTCACCGGAGCCGGTCCGCCGCCACTGGCCGGGCACGGTGCCGTCGGCGTACGTGGAGGCGTCCGGCGCGCCGTCGCTGGTCCGGAAACTGATCATCACCTGCGCGGCGGCGGAGCCGATGCGCTGCCCGTCGGTACGCCCCGCCGAGGCGGGAATGTCCTGCTGGGCGGTGGTCAGGTCGGTGGAGAAGCTGATCGTCGGGAAGATGCTGCGCAGCGTGTCGTACGCGGCGTAGTCGATGGCCGTGGCGAGGTCCGGGGTGACGCCCGCGGTCGGGGCGACCGTGGTCCGGTACTGCTGGCCGATGCAGCGGTCGGCCCCGGTGGCGCAGAGCGCCGAGTTCGCGGCGTCGTAGATCGCGCCGTGCATCATCCCCCCGGCCCGGGCGAGCGGCCCTGGCGCGCCGCCGACCTGGCGGTACGTCCGGAGCAGGACGTCGTTCCAGTAGAGGACGTGGTCCGTGGGTCCGACGGCGGACGCCGGGACGGTGGGTACGACGGCGGCGACGGTGCCGAGACTGACGGCGGCGAGCGCGACCGCGCTCCACCGGCGGGACGAGTTGCTGAGCCAGCCCAATGGGACTCCTCGGTGAGAGACCTTGATCGACCGCGCTTGATCGACCGCGGCCACCGAGAGCGTGGGCTGACCGGCTATGTGGGCACTACGTATCCGCTACCGGACGGCTACCGGCGGTGACCGGCACGTCGAGCAGCCGTACCACGGCCGGCAGGTCGGCCAGCGTGGTGATCTCGGCATCCGGTCGTACGCCGTCGGGCCGGGGCGTACCGGCCCGGTTGAGCCAGACCGCACGCATCCCGACCGCCTGGGGTGCGACCACGTCGAGGGCGAGCGAGTCACCGACGTAGAGCACCTCCGTCGGATGCGACCCGGCCGCCGCCGCCACCTCCGCGAAGAACTCCGGCGCGGGCTTCTTCGGCAGGCCGTTCTCGTGCGCGTACCGCTCGAAGGCGAACTCACCGGCCAGTCCGCACTGCCCGGCCCGGCTGTTGCCGTTGGTGGCGTACCCGAGGGTGAACCGGGGCCGCAGCTCGGCGAGGGCCGGCAACACGTCCGGGTAGGGCCGGGTGAGCGCGAACCGGCGGGTGTAGAAGAGGGTGGCGAAGCTCTCCAGGTGCTCCGCGAGCCCGGCACGGCCCAGCGACCGGGCCAGCGCCACCCGGCGGATCTCCTGCACCGGGTCGGCGGCTTGCGCACGGAAGACCGCACCCCAGTCCGACTCCAGGTCGGCGAGGGAGACCCCGCCCGCCGCCGGGGTCAACCGCCGCATCTCCTCCAGTACGGCCAGCAGCCCGCCGGTCACCGCCGGCCGCAAATCCAGCAGCGTCTCGTCCGCGTCGAACACCACTGCTCTGATCATGATGGGAAGGGCCTCCGACTATCCACTGTGGAATAGCCCTTCCTAGCATGCCGGACGACGGACCTCGTACTCCACCTCGCCGTGCTCGCTGCCCGGGATCGGGTCGTCCCAGGTGAGATGGAACGTGCGGACGTACCGGAGACCACTCTTCGCCAGCACCCGCCGGGAGCGGGTGTTGACCGCCATCGTCTCCGCCCGGACCCGGTGCAGCCCGAGGGTGTCGAACGCGTACCGGACGAGGGCCCGGGAGCCCTCGGTGGCCAGCCCGCGCCCCCACGCCGCCCGCCGCAGCCGGTAGCCCAGTTCCGCCTCGTTCCCGGCCACGCCGTCGCCGGGCGGGTCGAGGGCGAACCAGCCCAGGAAGTCACCGCCGACCCGGTCGATCGCCGCCCAGCGGCCGAGACCGGGCGTCTCGTCGTACTGGCGGAGCAGCCGGGGCAGCAACTCGCCCCGGACCACCGGGAGCGGGGTCGGCCGACCGTTGGTCAGATAGCGCATGACCTCCGGGTCACCGTCCAGCGCGACGAGGTCGTCGAGATCCGCCCTGGTGAACCGGCGCAGCCGCAGCCGCGCCGTCTCCAGGAGGACGCCGTCGGGGCCGGGTACGTCGACCATGCCGGGCAGGATGCGCCACCGACCCACCGACCGGCGACCCGTTTTCCCGCTGTCAGCGGGGGCAGCGCCGGAAGCCGCGACGAGCCCCCTGTCCGGGCAGTTCCACGGATCTGCGCCGCGCCGTGGCCGCGCCGCACGGCTCAGGGGTGGGTCATCCGGAGCACGTCCAGTGCCTCGTCGAGCTGGTCCTCGGTGAGCCTGCCGCTGTCCACGTGGCCCCGGGCGAGCACCACCTCCCGGATCGAGATCTCCTTCGCCAGCGCCTCCTTGGCGATCGAGGCGGCCTCGTCGTACCCGAGGTAGCGGTTCAGTGGGGTGACGATCGACGGCGAGCCCTCCGCGTACGCCAGGCAGACGTCGGCGTTCGCGCCGAGGCCGGCCACGCAACGGTCGGCGAAGAGCCGGCTCGACGCGGCGAGCAGGCGGATCGACTCCAGCAGGTTGCGGGCCATCACCGGGAGCATCACGTTCAGCTCGAAGTCGCCCTGGGAACCGGCGAAGGCGACCGTGGCGTCGTTGCCGATCACCTGGGCGCAGACCTGCCGGACCGCCTCGGCGACCACCGGGTTGACCTTGCCCGGCATGATCGACGAGCCGGGCTGGAGGTCGGGGATGCGCAGCTCACGCAGGCCGGCGCGGGGCCCCGACCCCATCCACCGGACGTCGTTGGCGATCTTGTAGAAACCGACCGCGATGGTACGGAGCTGGCCCGAGGTCTCCACCAGGGCGTCCCGTGCGCCCTGCGCCTCGAAGTGGTTGCGCGCCTCGGTCACCGGCAGCCCGGTCGACTCGCGCAGCTTCTCGACCACCCGGCCCGCGAAGCCGAGCGGGGTGTTGATGCCGGTGCCCACCGCCGTGCCACCGAGCGGTAGTTCGGCCAGGCGGGGCAGCGCCGAGTCGAGCCGTTCGATGCCGTAGCGGATCTGCGCGGCGTACCCGCCGAACTCCTGGCCCAGGGTGACCGGGGTGGCGTCCATCAGGTGGGTCCGCCCGGCCTTGACCACGGTCTCGAACTCGGCCGCCTTGGCCTCCAGCGCCTCGGCCAGGTGGGCCAGCGCGGGCAGCAGGTCGCGCGCGACCGCCTGCGTCGCGGCCAGGTGGATCGAGGACGGGAAGACGTCGTTGCTCGACTGCGAGGCGTTGACGTGGTCGTTCGGGTGCACGTCCCGGCCCAGCTCCCGGCTGGCCAGGGTGGCGATCACCTCGTTGGTGTTCATGTTGGACGAGGTGCCCGAGCCGGTCTGGAAGACGTCGATCGGGAACTGGTCGTCGTACCCGCCGTCGGCCACGTGCGCGGCGGCGGTGGCGATCGCGGCGGCCACCTCGGCGTCGAGCACGCCCAACTCGGCGTTGACCTGGGCTGCCGCACCCTTGATCTGGGCCAGCGCCCGGATCTGGGCCGACTCGATCCCCCGACCGGAGATCGGGAAGTTCTGCACCGCACGCTGGGTCTGTGCCCGCCACAGCGCGTCGGCGGGCACCTCCACCTCGCCCATCGAGTCGCGTTCGATCCGGTAGCCCACTGTCTCTGGATGCGTCACGCGTTCCATCCTGCCGCGCCCGCCGCCGGCCCGCAGATGATCCCGGGTCATCGTGGGGGCGTTCCCGGCCAACCTGGCCAGCACTCCGGCGGTCGACCGACCCGGACGCGACACACATGAATGCGCCTTGGAAATATCCATTGCCGATGACGACCGCCGCCCTTACCTTTAATGGGCAAGGCAAGACCGACCGACCCAAGGAGTTCCCCGTGTCGCAGTACGCCCCCACCACAACCACGCGGTGCATGCCGCGCGGCGGTGCCGTGCTGCCTTCGATCGGGCGAGCCCACGGCCTGCGGGTCAGCGAGCAGAACTGGAAGCCGGGGTGGCGGCGCGAGTAGCGCCAGCGCAAGCTGCTAAGCCGCCCACCCCGCCAGGGACCGGGCGGCTTTTTCGTTACCGACAACAACCTCTTCTCATTACCCGACAACAACCTCACAGGGGCGTAGCTCAACTGGTGGAGCACCGGTCTCCAAAACCGAAGGTTGCAGGTTCGAGTCCTGTCGCCCCTGCTTTTCGTCACGGCTGCGGCCGGCGACGTCGCACATTCTCAATTCCACAGTGGATGGCAAATCAAGCAATACCCCGGCCGGCGCCACCACGGACCGGCCGGGGGCAATACCTTCCGGGGCGAGGGAGACGGTGACCCGCCTGCTTTGGGAGCAGGAGACACGGGGTTCGACACCCCGGTCCCGGACCATGGGCCGTTGGAGCAAGCTGGCAGCTCGCCTGGTTCTCAGCCAGGAGGTTTACGGGTTCGAGCCCCGTACGGCCTACGCAACACCTGCGGACGTGGCGCAGCCGGTAGCGCGCGACGTTGCCAACGTCGAGGTCACGGGTTCGAACCCCGTCGTCCGCTCTCACCACCGACAACCGACAAGAAGGGAGGGCCCGGTGGACGCCGTTCTCATCCTCAACGCCGACCTGGGACCGCTGCACCGGGTCCCGGTCAAACACGCGATCCGGATGCTGATGCGCCGGGTCGCCGAGATTCACGAAGCCGAACCGGACCGGCACCTCGGTATCTTCCCGATGCCGCGCGTCCTGCGCCTGGTCCGGTACGTCGTCACCAGGTGGCGGTACCGCAGCGGTCCCGGCTGGTCCAAGTCCGGCGTGCTGCGCCGCGACGGCTACCGGTGCGCGTACTGCCCGTCGACGGCCACCACCGTCGACCACATCCTGCCCCGCTCGCGCGGTGGCCGGAACAGCTGGAAGAACACGATCGGTGCGTGCTACGCCTGCAACCAGCGCAAGGGTGACCTGACCCCCGCCGAGGCGGGGATGGAACTGCGGTTCCCGCCGTCGGTGCCCACCTGGTCGAGCATGGTGCACCGCTGATCACCGGCCGGCGGGCCGCTGCCCGCCGGCCGCGATGCGGGCTGGTGCAACTGGCAGCACGTCCGGCTCTGGACTGGAAGGTTGAGGTTCGAGTCCTCCGCCCGCAGCGCACGCCCTCGTGGCCCAATTGGGAGAGGCGCCAGGCCGAGATCCTGGTCAACGTGCACGTTCGAGTCGTGCCGAGGGCACCAAGCCGGTGGAGCTCACGATGGTCGAGCACCGCACCTGTAATGCGGCGGACGCAGGTTCGATTCCTGTCACCGGCTCCAACCGCGCCGACGTAGCTCAACGGCAGAGCATCCGGCTCATAACCGGAAGGCACCCGGATCGACACCGGGCGTCGGCACCACGCGCTCGTGGTGGAACGGTAGACACGCACGGTTCAGGTCCGTGTGCCGAGAGGCATGGGGGTTCGAGTCCCTCCGAGCGCACGAGGGCAGCTGTGGCCCGGCCAGACGTGGACCCCCACGGGGTCGGTGTCGAGGGCGAACACGGCTCCCGGGCATCGGCCTGCAGACGTGGGTCCGCCCGGTATTGGGCTCGTAGCTCACTTGGCAGAGCGCCGCTCTTGCAAAGCGGAGGCAGGGAGTTCGAATCTCCCCGGGTCCACTCAACCGGCCACCCGGCCGGTTCATGCCCTGTCCGCTCAGCGGAAGAGCATCCGTCCGTCGAGCGGAGGGCCGCCGGTTCGATCCCGGTACGGGGCGCGCATGAAGGGTTGGCCGAGTCTGGTCGATGGCACCGCGTTGCTAGCGCGGAGCGGGTCCGCCCGCCGGGGGTTCGAATCCCTCACCCTTCGCCGAACCGCCGTAGCTCAGTGGTCAGAGCACCGCCCTGATTAGGCGGAAGCCGGAGGTTCGATTCCCTCCGTCGGCACGCAGCACCTTTCTTGCCCCCGTGGCGCAGCTGGACAGCGCGCGACACTACGAATGTCGAGGTCGCAGGTTCGAATCCTGCCGGGGGCACCTATCGGGACGTGGCGCAGTTTGGTAGCGCATCCGGCTGGGGGCCGGAGGGCCGTCGGTTCGAATCCGGCCGTCCCGACTCCACGGGTAGTGGCGCAGCTTGGTAGCGCGTCCGGTTCGGGACCGGAAGGACGCAGGTTCAAATCCTGTCTACCCGACTCGCGGAAGGTAGTGCGGAACAGGTCCGCAGCCGGTCTCGAAAACCGGTACCGGGTGAGAGCCCGTGCCGCTCCGTCCGGGGTTGCTATGACACGGCGGAGAGCAGCGGTTCGATTCCGCTTCCGGGCACCGTGGAGCCGTAGACGAAGTGGCAAAGTCGCCGGACTTTCAATCCGGACACATGCGGGTTCGAGTCCCGTCGGCTCTACTCATTCCGGTGTCGCCCAACCGGCAGGGCAGCGGACTGTTAATCCGTAAGGTGCAGGTTCGAGTCCTGCCACCGGAGCGTTCCCTCGGGGCACCGCCCCCGCACGGCCTCCATGCCATCCACTGTGGGATGAGGTCCATCTCGACCGCCTGGGCTGCGGACATCAGCCGAAAACCGGGGGTACGCCTACCGGAAGACAGTTATGATCATGGAACTCTCACCCTCAGCTCGGAGGCTCTTGTCTTGCTGAATTCCCACGGGGGCACCACGGTCATAGCGACCGATTCCACTCGATCGACATGGCGTCGCGTCCTGGGTGGCGGGCTCGTCACCCTCCTTGCCGCCAGCGGCGTACTGCTCGGCACCGGTCAGCCCGCCGCGGCCGGGGCGTTCCGCTACGTCCAGCCGACCAACGCCAGCTTCACCGACTCCGCCCGGCCCACCACCGCTTTCCCGGTGACGGACGGCAGCGCACCGATCGGCACCTGGGAGGACGCCGACGGCAAGCACACCTCCCGGGCCTACTTCACCTTCGACCTCACCCCGTACCGGGGCAAGCAGATCATCAAGGCCACCGGTCTCACCGGGGAGACGTCGGTCAACGACTGCGACGTGCCCCGGGCGCTGGAGCTGTGGCGGACCGACACCCCGGCCACGGCACCGACCTGGCGGGACGCACCCACCGTCCGGGAGAAGGTCGGAGATGTCGCCCCGACCGCGCCCTGCGGCGTGAGCTATCTGGAGATACTGCTCACCCCCGCACTCCAGCAGGCGGTCGACGCCGGGCTGGAGTCGGTCACCTACCTGGTCCGGATCGCCGGTGACCTGGAAGAGAACAAGCACCATGGCCGTCGGATCAAGACTCTCGGCATCTCGGTGCAGGCGAACGCCGCACCGAACGCGCCCGGCAAACTCACCGTCGAGGGCCGGGCCTGCGCACCGGGCCTGTGGTCGCGCACCTCGACGCCGATCCTCGCCGCCGAGGTGACCGACCCGGACGACAACACCCCCCATATCGGTGACCTGGTCACCGCCGTCTTCGCCTGGTGGCCGGTCGACCGGCCGACCGAGCGCACCGAGTGGACGTCCTCCCATCGGCTGTATGCGCCGGCCACCTTCTTCCACACCGTCCCCAGCGGGCTGATGACGCACGGCGGAACCTATGCGTTCGCGGTGCGGGCCAGCGACGAGCACGCCACCTCGGACTGGTCGGCGGAGTGCCGGTTTACCGTGGACACGGTCCGGCCGTCGACACCTGTCGTCGCCTCCACCGACTACCCGGCCGGAGGCTTCCCGGGCCAGGGCGGTCCCGGTGTCCCGGGCACCTTCACCTTCGGCCCGAACGGCTCGGACGACGTCGTGGGCTACTACTGGGGCACCGCCAGCCCGACCACCTACGTCGCCGCGGACCAGACCGGCACGGCGACGGTCAGTCACGCCCCCGAGCGGTCCGGGCCGGCCCGGATCTACGTGCAGACCGTCGACCGTGCCGGTCACCGCTCACCGCAGGTCCAGTACGAGTTCTTCGTCCGGGACACCGCCCCGACGGTGACCGACGGCAACCCCGACGCCTGGCTCGGCCGGCCGCGCCAGTTCAGCTTCGCCCCGAAGATGGCCGACGTGGTCACCTACACCTACCGCCTCAACAGCGGTGCCCCGCAGACCGTGGCGGCGAACGCCGACGGGACGGCCTCGGTGACGGTGACCCCGACGGTCGCGCAGAACACGCTCTACGTCACGAGCCGCACCCGCGACGGTCTGCCCTCCGGCGAGACGGCGTACCGCTTCACGGTGCGGACCGGGCCGTTCGTCTCCTCGCCGCAGTGGCCGTTCGACGGCACCACCGGAGCACCAGCCGGCACCGAAGGGACCTTCGTCTTCAGCCCGGCGATGGAGGGCGTCACCGAGTACGTCTACTGGGTCGACACCGGAACCCGGCGGACGGTAGCCGCCGGGGCGGACGGGACCGCCACCGTGACGCACACCCCGGCCGACGCCGGGCGACGCACCCTCCAGGTGTTCAGTCGGACCGGTACCGGCGTCACGTCGCAGACCACCGTCCTGTCGTTCCACCCGGCGTCGGTGGCTCCGAGTGTGGCCTCCGAGGTGTACCCGCAGAACCTGGGCGGGGGCGGGCCGGGGGTGACCGGATCGTTCACGTTCCGGCCGCACGCCCAGGTCAGCGGGGTGACCTCGTACGTCTACACGTTCCGGGGCGAAGCAGAGAAGACGGTCGTCGCGAACGCCGACGGCAGCGCCACCATCGAGTGGACGCCGCAGGCGTACGACGAGGCGAACTACGGCTGGGTGGAGTTGCGGGTCCGGGCCCGCACGGCCAGCGGCACGACCACCGACGCGGCGTTCTACTCGTTCCGGGTCGAGCCGCACAGCCCCACGATCACCTCCGAGGTCTTCGGCTGGCAGGGCGGTCCGGTGGGTACCACCGGCACCTTCGTGTTCACCACCGGCCTGCCCGGGGCCACGGAGTTCGTCTACGTCTTCGACGGCGGGACCGAGCAGACCGTAGCCGTCGGTGCGGACGGCACGGCGACGCTGACCTGGACGGCCGAGTCGGCGTACGTCCACGAGTTGACCGTCCGCGCCCGGACGGCGACCGGTGTTCTCTCCGGTTCGAACTACTACAGCTTCTGGATCGACGGGTAACGACGGACGACGGGGCGTCCGGCTGCGGCCGGGCGCCCCGTCGGCGTTTCGGTCAGCGGAATCCGGTGTTCAGCGACGGCCGACGGTGAGGACCGGCTTGGTGACCTCGGCGAAGAAGTCGTTGCCCTTGTCGTCGACCACGATGAAGGCCGGGAAGTCCTCCACCTCGATCTTCCAGACCGCCTCCATGCCCAGTTCCTGGTACTCCAGGACCTCGACGTGCTTGATGCAGTCCTGGGCGAGCCGGGCGGCGGGGCCGCCGATCGAGCCGAGGTAGAAGCCGCCGTGCTGGTGGCAGGAGCGGGTGACCTGGGCGGAGCGGTTGCCCTTGGCGAGCATCACCATCGAGCCGCCGGCCGCCTGGAACTTCTCCACGTAGGCGTCCATCCGGCCGGCGGTGGTCGGGCCGAAGGAGCCGGAAGCGTACCCCTCGGGGGTCTTGGCCGGGCCGGCGTAGTAGACGGCGTGGTCGCGCAGGTACTGCGGCATCGGCTCGCCCGCGTCCAGCCGCTCGGCGATCTTGGCGTGGGCGATGTCCCGGGCGACGACCAGCGGGCCGGTCAGCGAGAGCCGGGTCTTCACCGGGTACCGGGACAGCTCGGCGCGGATCTCGTCCATCGGCCGGTTCAGGTCGACGCGGACGACCTCCTCGGTCTCCAGGGTCTCGTCGGTGACGTCGGGCAGGAAGCGGGCCGGGTCGGTTTCGAGGCGCTCCAGCCACACGCCCGACGGGGTGATCTTGGCGACCGCCTGCCGGTCCGCCGAGCAGGAGACCGCGATCGCCACCGGGCAGGACGCGCCGTGCCGGGGCAGCCGGACCACCCGCACGTCGTGGCAGAAGTACCGGCCGCCGAACTGCGCGCCGATGCCGAAGTTACGGGTCAGCTCCAGCACCTCGGCTTCCAATTCCAGGTCACGGAAGCCGTGCGCGCTCATCGAACCCTCGGTGGGCAGCGCGTCGAGGTACTTGGCGGACGCGTACTTGGCGGTCTTCAGCGCGTACTCGGCCGAGGTACCGCCGATCACGATGGCCAGGTGGTACGGCGGGCACGCCGCGGTGCCGATCAGCCGCAGCTTCTCCTCCAGGAACTGCATCATCCGCGTCGGGTTCAGCAGCGCCTTGGTCTCCTGGTAGAGGTACGACTTGTTGGCCGAGCCGCCGCCCTTGGCCATGAAGAGGAACTTGTACGCGTCGGGGTGGCCGTCCGGGTCCTCGGCGTAGATCTCCACCTGGGCCGGCAGGTTGCTGCCGGTGTTCCGCTCCTCCCACATGGTCAGGGGGGCGAGCTGCGAGTAGCGCAGGTTCAGTCTGGTGTACGCCTGGTAGACGCCCCGGGAGATGGCCTCCACGTCGGTGCCGTCGGTGAGCACGTGCCGGCCCCGCTTGCCCATCACGATCGCGGTACCGGTGTCCTGGCACATCGGCAGCACCCCGCCGGCCGCGATGTTCGCGTTGCGCAGCAGGTCCAGCGCGACGAAGCGGTCGTTCGGCGAGGCCGCCGGGTCGTCGATGATCGACCGGAGCTGGGCCAGGTGGGCCGGGCGCAGGTAGTGCGCGATGTCGTGCATCGCCTCGGCGGTCAGGGCGGTGAGCGCGGCCGGGTCCACGGTGAGGAACCGACGGCCACCCGGACCGTTGACGACGTCGACGCCCTCGTCGGTGACCAGCCGGTACTCGGTCTGGTCGGCACCGACCGGGAGCAAGGGGGCGTAGGTGAACGCGGCGGCACTGCTCATGAGCGGAAAGCCTAGGGCAGTCGGGCCGTGACGTCGTACCCGCCGGGTGAGTCGTGCGACACCGCTCTCATCCGTCCCGGTCGCCGCCGCTCAGCCGTCCTTGCCGCCGTCCGGTTCCGGGCAGCTCTCACCTTTCGGACCGCAGCTCGCGGCCGGGTCCGGGCCCTTTCCCGGAGTGTCGCCGGGATTCCGGCCGGAGCCGTCCTCGCCGGCCGGTGGCGCGCCGCCGGCCGTACCGGCGAACCGGACGTATCCGATCTCCCGTCCCTCGCCGATCACCATGCCGGCGGGTCCGACCGCCAGCACGTTCGCCGAGGTCCGCAGGTTCGCCAGCTCCCGCCCGGTACGCGGGTCGAGGGCGACCACCCGGGAGGGACCGTCCTCACTGAGCACCGCCGCGTACGGGGTGAGCGCCCCGCCCGCCTTCTCGGCCGACCGCCGGGTCCAGCGCGGACGGTCGACCCCGAGTTCCCGCCCGACGATCGAGCGCTTGTCCGCAGAACGGGCCAGCAGGTGGCGGTCGTCGACGGCGAGCAGCTTCTCCCCGGCCGCGCCGACCCAGAGCAGCCGCCCGTCGTACGCGTCAACCACCGTCTCCCGGGCGTCGGGGGCGACCCCGACCACCACGTTCCGCGCGCCCTGCGGATCCTCCCGCTGCACACACCCGGCGTTGTCGGCGGTGCGCAGGTTGATCCCGGCCCGCCGCCACACCTCCCGCCCGGTGGTCGCCTCCCGACCGGAGAGGGTGAAGTAGCAGGTGCCGTCCTCCGACCGTGCCTCGATCCGCAGCAGCCGGCCGCCGACGGTGACCAGCCGTTCCTCCCGGCCGGGCTCGACGTCGCGCACCACCCGGCCGGTCGCGGTGTCCAGGACGTGCACCCGACCGTCGACCGGGAAGCCGAGCAGGGCGGGCACCGCCTCCGGACCGGCCACGCCGGAGTCGATCCGGAGCCCGGTCAGCCGCCGGGTGCCGAGCAGTTCCGGGTTGTCGGCGAAGAATCCGCTCTCCACACCGGGCAGGAAGGCCGTCCAGAGCGGAC
This sequence comes from Micromonospora sagamiensis, assembly GCF_014680085.1. Taxonomy (NCBI): domain Bacteria; kingdom Bacillati; phylum Actinomycetota; class Actinomycetes; order Micromonosporales; family Micromonosporaceae; genus Micromonospora; species Micromonospora sagamiensis. Next base: position 2,411,936 of record NZ_AP023438.1, read on the forward strand.
GGCTGCCGCGCACGTCCCACGCGCTGACCGTGCAGTCGGTGGCCTGGGCGCAGCGGGCGTCCAGCACCATGTTGCGGTACGTCCAGACGGCCACCGCCTCGTTGTCCCGGCGGCGGACCGCGCCGGTCGCCGGGTCGAGCAGCTCGTACCCCTTGACCAGGAGCTTGCCGACCGCGACGACCGCGTCGCGGCCGTCCCCGGCGACCGCCGCCCAGTCCGCCTTGCGCTCCCAGAGCGGCGCGCCGGTGGCGAGGCTGAGCCCCTCCACCCGGGTCCGCTGCTCCACCACCACGGTCTCCCCCGCGACGGTGACGCTCTGCGGGGTGCCGCCGATGCGGCGCTGCCAGGTCACGTCGGGTTCGGAGATGGGGCGACTGCGGTTCACCGCGTCCCACACCCCCGGCCACGGGTTCCACACGCCGGTCAAGGTCAGCACCACGACCGCGATCAACGCGAGGATCACGTAACAAATGACGCACCGGCCGCCCTGCTGAGCCACAACGGACACGGTAGCCAGGTCGGCGCGGCCCTGATGCCCTCCGTACGGCCGTGTCGGTGAACTATTCCGGACGGGCGGACAGCGGTTCCGGGGTGAGGACCCGCCACAGCGCCCCGGTGGCGGCGAGCGAGGCCACCCCGGCGAGGGCCATCGCGACCGCCGGTCCGGTCACCTCGCTCAACGCTCCGCCACCGGCCGCGGCGAGCCCCTGGGCGGCCATCATCCCGGTGCTGGTCAGTCCGAACGCCTGGCCGCGCCGGGCCTCGGGCACCGCGTCGAGGAACCGGCGGGCCAGCCCGAGCTGGTAGGCGAAGCCGGCGGCGGCCACCGCGAACAGCAGCGCCGCGAGGACCAGGCCGGGCCGGAGCAGGAACCCCAGCACCGGTACGCCGAGCAGCAGCGCGAGCCAGGGGCTGAGCCGCTCCCGGGCGGCCGGTGGCACGAACCGCCCCACCACCAGGTCTCCGACGAGCATCCCGAACGCGCCGGCCATCAGCAGCACGCCCGCGCTCGCCCCCGGGCCGAGTCCGGCGGCGTACGGCACCGCGACCGCCTCGGCCCCGACCAGCATCGAACCGGGCAGCCACTGGGCCAGCAGCAGGCCCCGGATCCGCCGGTCGGCGAGGAGTTCGCGGTTGCCCCGCCAGGTCTCCCGCACCGCGCCGGTCCGGGCCGGACCGGTCGGGCCGGTCCCGCCGGGCTGGGCCGGGCCGGTCGCACCGCCGCGGTTCCGGCCGGGCCGGGCCCGCAGCCCGACCCGGGCCAGCAGGGCCGAGAGCGCGCAGGTGGCGGCGGTCAGCCAGAGCGCCCCGTACGGCCCGACCGCACCGAGCAGGAGACCACCCACGGCGAACCCGACGACCTGGGTGCCGCCGGACGCCATGGTGAGCAGGGAGCGACCCAGCACGTACGCGTCGCCGTGCAGGATCTCCGGCAGCAGCGCGGTGCGGGCGGCGCTGCTGACCGGGCCGAACAGGCCGACGACGAAGACCAGCCCGAGCATGCCGGCCGGGGGGAGCACCCCGACGGCGAGCACCGCGACGAGAGCCAGCCGGACCAGTTCGTAGCCGACGATCACGGCGCGCGGCGGCCACCGGTCGGCGAGGGCGAGCAGGAACACCCCGCCGAACGCGTGCGGCAGGAACCCGGTGACGTACGCGAGGGCGGCGATCAGGCCGGAGCCGGTGCGTTCGTACACCAGCACGGAGAGGGCGAGCATCTTGACCGTCTCGCCGATCAGGAAGACCCCGAAGCTGGCGAAGAGCACACGGAACTCGGCGACGGCGAAGACGTCCCGGAAGGTGGCCGGGCGGTCCGGCGCGGCCGGCGGCGCGACGGTGGTGCGGGTGGACTTCACAGGGCGGATCCTGTCCGGGCCGCGCCGGGCGCTCTATCCTTTCGCCCGAGGACGAAAGGTGGGCCGGGACGTGCGGATCCAGGTGACCCCGGCCGACATCGCGGCGAGCCGGTACGCCATCTCGCCGCTGGGCGAGACGGTGTCGGCGCTGCGGCTCTGCGCCGGCCAGCACAGCGCGCCCGGCCTCGCCCCGTGGGTGGCCCGGGTCCGGCCGGTGTACGAACGGCTGCGGCGCGACCTGCCGGCGGTGGGCGCGCTGCTGGCGCTGCTGCGCCGGGGCGGCTACAACGCCGACTTCATCCAGCCGCCGCCGGCCGGCACCGGGCGGAGTTTCATCGACGAGATCACCGTGGTCCGCGCCACCCCGCTGGCGCAGGCCCGCGAGGAACTGGCCCGCAACCTCGTCGGGCTCCGCACCCCACCGGCCTACGCGGAGCGGATCTACCGGTCGCCGGACGTGGTGGACCGGTTGGCGGACGCGGTCGAGGCGGTCTGGACGGCCCTGGTCGAGCCGGACTGGCCCCGGCTGCGGACCATCCTGGAACGCGACGTCGTGCAGCGCGCCGGGCGGCTGGTCACCTACGGCTGGGGTGCCGCCGTGGCCGGTCTCGACCCCCGGCTGAGCTGGGAGCCCGGCGGCCACCTCGGCGCCATCGTGGTGGCCGACCGGGAGCCGGCGACCTACTCGCTCGGCGGGAAGGGGCTGCTCTTCGTGCCGACCGTCTTCGGCACGATGATCAACTATGTGGAGCCGCCGTGGCCGTTCGCGCTCGTCTACCGGGCCGCCGGCGTGGTGGACCTGCTCGGCCCGCCCGCCCCGGACCGGCCGCCGGACGCGCTGGACCGGCTGCTCGGGCGGACCCGGGCGGCGGTGCTGCGGGCGCTGGCCGTACCCGCCACCACCAGTCAGCTCGTCCGGCAGTTCGGCCTGACGCTGGGCGGGGTCGGCGGGCACCTGGCGGTGCTGCGCGACGCCGGGCTGGTCACCCGTACCCGCACCGGGCGGGCGGTCCGCTACACGCGTACCCCGCTCGGCGACGCCCTGGCCCGGGTCAGGGACGGTTGACGGCGGCCGAGCGCACCAGCGGCAGCACCCGGTACGGGATCTGCTCGGCCAACGCGATGATGGTCGACGCCCGGGTGATCCCCGCGCAGGAGACGATCTGGTCGATGACCCGCTGGAGGTCGGCGTTCGACCGGGCCACGATCCGGCAGAGCACGTCGCTGGAGCCGGTGATGGTGTGCGCCTCCAGCACCTCGGGGATCGCGGCGAGGTGGGCGGTGACCGGGTCGTGCCCCTGCCGCTGGCTGATCTCCAGGGTGACGAAGGAGGTCACCCCGAACCCGATGGCCGCCGGGGAGACGTCCGGCCCGAACCCGGCGACCACCCCCCGGTCGACCAGCTTGTCGAGGCGGGCCTGGACGGTCCCCCGGGCCACGCCCAGCCGGCGGGAGCACTCCAGCACCCCGATCCGCGGCTCGGCGGCGAGCAACTCGATGAGGCGCGCGTCGAGCTGATCGAGCTGGACAACCTGACCACTGGTCACAGGTGGAGACCATACCGAATGCGCAACCTGACCAGCCGATCGTCTGACTGTTGCCCACCGGTGCGCCGGCCGCGATCCTCGCCACAGGGGCACCGCGCGGTGCGACGTCACACCGCCGCCGGCGACCACACGAGCGGCACCGTACGGAGGGAGTCCACGATGACCCAGGCGATCGACCGACCCACGTCGACCGAAGAGGTCGACGTCGACGCGCTCGTCGGCGCCGTCGACCACGACATCACCCACGACCCGTTCCCGGTCCGCGGGCTCGACCACATCAGCTTCCTGGTGGGCAACGCCAAGCAGGCCGCGCACTACTACTCCACCGCGTTCGGGATGACCTGCGTCGCCTACCGGGGGCCGGAGCAGGGCTACCGGGACTACGCCGAGTACGTGCTCACCAGCGGCTCGGCCCGGTTCGTCCTGCGGGGCGCGGTACGCCCCGACGCGCCGGACGCCGCGCTGGTCGCCCGGCACAGCGACGGCGTCTCCGACATCGCCCTGGAGGTCCCGGACGTCGACGCGGCGTACGCGCACGCCATCGCCCAGGGCGCGACCGGCCTGCTGGAGCCGCACGAGGTCACCGACGAGCACGGCACCGTCCGGATCGCCGCGATCGCCACCTACGGCGACACCCGGCACACCCTGGTCGACCGGTCCCGCTACACCGGCCCGTTCCTGCCCGGCTTCGTCGCCCGTGCCCCGATCGTCGACCGGCGGCCCATGATCGACGCCGGGGTCCAGCCGAAGCGCTTCTTCCAGGCCGTCGACCACGTGGTCGGCAACGTCGAGCTGGGCCGGATGGACGAGTGGGTCGAGTTCTACCGGCGGGTGATGGGCTTCACCAACATGGCGGAGTTCATCGGCGACGACATCGCCACCGACTACTCGGCGCTGATGAGCAAGGTGGTCGCCAACGGCACCCGGAAGGTCAAGTTCCCGCTCAACGAGCCGGCCATCGCCCGGAAGAAGTCGCAGATCGACGAGTACCTGGAGTTCTACCAGGGGCCGGGCGCGCAGCACATCGCGGTGGCCACCAACGACATCCTGGCCAGCGTCGACGCGATGCGGGCCGCGGGCGTCGAGTTCCTGGACACTCCGGACTCGTACTACGACGACCCGGAGCTGCGCGCCCGGATCGGCAACGTCCGGGTGCCGATCGAGGAGCTGAAGGCCCGCAAGATCCTCGTCGACCGGGACGAGGACGGCTACCTGCTCCAGATCTTCACCAAGCCGGTGCAGGACCGGCCGACGGTCTTCTTCGAGCTGATCGAGCGGCACGGCTCGCTCGGCTTCGGCAAGGGCAACTTCAAGGCCCTCTTCGAGGCCATCGAACGTGAGCAGGAGAAGCGCGGCAATCTCTGAGTCCGGGGCCGGTCGCCGTCCACCGACGGCGACCGGCCGGAACCGCGCGCCACAGGTGGGCTGGCCGCTGACGAAGGCGTCGTTAAGGTAGCTGCGTGAGTGTGCAACCCGGCTGGTACGTCGACCCTGCCGACCCCGAGACCCAGCGCTACTGGGATGGCGAGGGGTGGATCGGCGCGCCGATACCCGCCGACGCCACCCCACCCGAGGGACCGCCGCCGGCCGAGCCGCCGGCACCCGCCCCGACCCCGGTCACCCCGGCCGCGGCTCCGGGCCCGACCGCGCCGACCTCCGTTCCGCCCCCGGCCACCGGCGTCCCCGGGCCCGGTCCCGCCGGACCGCCGACCATGCCCCCGCCCCCCGGCCCGTACCCTGCGGGGCCGTGGCCGCCACACGGGTACGCTCCCCCGCCCGGCCACCGTCCCCCGCCGCCGTACGGCTTCCCGCCCGGTTACGCCCCGCCGCCCGGCTGGCCGCACCCCGGCTGGCCGGTACGACCGCCCGAGCCGCGCCCGCACGGCCTCGCCCTGGCCGGCTACGGCCCCCGCTTCCTCGCCCGCCTGATCGACTTCGGCATCGTGTTCCTCCTCAACGCGGTGGTGAACGGCTGGTTCGTCTGGCGGTTCATGCAGGAGATGTCGCCGGTCTGGCGGGAGTTCTGGGCCCGGGTGTCGAGCGGGTCCACGTCCACCGAACCACTGCCCCAGCCGGGCGAGCAGGCCGGTGGTCTCCAGGTGGCGATCCTGCTGATCGCGACCGCCCTCTGGTTCGCCTACGAGGTCCCGTCGATGGCCAGCGGGGGGCAGACCTTCGGCAAGCGGGTGATGGGCATCCGCGCGGTGCCGCTCGCCGGTGACCAGCCGCTCGGCTTCGGCCGGTCGTTCCGGCGCTGGAACACCCTCGGCCTGCCCACCCTGCTCTGGTACTGCTGCGGCCTGGGCCTGCTGCTCCAGCTTCTCGACGCCCTGTCCCCTCTCTTCGACCATCCGCTGCGCCAGGCGCTGCACGACAAGCGCGCGCAGACGGTGGTCGTCCAGGTGCCTCGTCCCACCCCCACCCGTGCCGAAGCGCACGACCGCCCAGAGGGAGATGCCGAATGACCGACACCGGCCGCCACGAGCCCCCGATCCGGCTCACCCGCGCCGACCTCGACGCGCTGCCCAACTACGTACCCGGCCGCAGCCCGGCCGACCTGGCCCGGGAGCTGGGCATCCCGGAGGCCATCAAGCTGGCGAGCAACGAGGTGCCGTACGGCCCGCTGCCCGGTGTGGTGGAGGCGATCGCCGAGGCCGCGGCCGGGGCGCACCGGTACCCGGACATGGGCGTGGTGGCGCTGCACTCCGCTCTCGCCGAGCGGTACGGCGTCACGCCGGACCGGATCGTCACCGGCTGCGGTTCGGTGGCGCTCGCCGAGCACCTGGTCCGGGCCACCTGCCTCCCCGGTGACGAGGTGGTCTACTCGTGGCGCTCCTTCGAGGCGTACCCGATCGTCGTGGCGACCAGCGGGGCGACCAGCGTGCCGGTGCCCAACCTGCCGGACCACGGGCACGACCTGGCGGCGATGGCGGCGGCGGTGACCGACCGGACCAGGATGGTGGTGGTCTGCAACCCGAACAACCCCACCGGCACCTTCCTGCGCCGGCCCGAGTTGGAGCGCTTCCTCGACGCCGTCCCCGACGACGTGCTGGTGGTGCTCGACGAGGCGTACCGCGAGTTCGTCACCGACCCGGAGGTGCCGGACGGGCTCGGCTACGCCGACCGACCCAACGTGGCGGTGCTGCGCACCCTCTCCAAGGCGTGGGGCCTGGCCGGGCTGCGGGTCGGCGTCATGGTCGCCCAGCCGGCGGTGGCCGCCGCCGTGCGCAAGGTGGTCACCCCGTTCTCGATCAACCTGCTCGCCCAGGCCGCCGCGCGGGCCGCGCTGGACCAGGCCGACGAGGTCGAGCGCCGGTGCGCCCTGATCGTCGCCGAGCGGGACCGGGTCACCGAGGCGCTGCGCGCGTTCCTCCCCGACATCCCGACCAGCCAGGGCAACTTCGTCTGGCTGCCACTGGGCGACCGGGCGGTCGCGTTCGCCAAGGCGTGCGAGGCGCGCGGCGTGATCATCCGTCCGTTCCCCGGTGAGGGTGTCCGGATGACCATCGGTACGCCGGCGGAGAACGACGCCTTCCTGGCGATCGCCGAGGCCGAGCTGGCCTGAGAATGCCGGACGACGGGCGGTGGCGGCGCCGCCCGTCGTCTCAACGGGCGCGCAGCGGTGGCGTGAGCCGGTTGCGGCGGCGGTGCACGAGGCCGAGGAAGGAGGCCAGCACCAGCGCGGAGACGACCAGTCCACCGGCGAGCACGGCGGTCGTCCGGTCCGGGTCCCGGCCGGCGGACGCGGCGACGGCCTTCCCGGAGAAGGTCACCGTGCCGGAGACCGTGCGCTTGGTCCAGCCGCTGGCCAGCGCCAGCGTGGCCGACCAGGGGCCGTCCGGCAGGCGACCGTCCAGCGGGATCCGCACGGTGGCGGTCCCGCCCAGGCCGAGGGTGACGGTCTCCGTCCGGACCGGACCGGCCGAGAGGCCGCCGGGCCCGTCGGCGAGGGCGAGTTCGCCGGTCAGGTCGAGGGCCCGCTGCCCGGTGTTGCGCACCTCTGCGGTGACGGTCGCCCGGCCGTCGGCGTCCCGCCCGCCGACCAGGGGACCGACCTCGAAGGCCGAGGGAGGTTCCCCGCCCGGCCCCACGGAGAGGTAGATCCGGATCCCGGCCCGGCCGACGTTGCGGATCATCTGCTGGCCGGTGCCGGAGACCTCGGCCCAGACGACGCCGTACCGCTCCCCGGCGGACGCCTCGCGGGGCACGTCGATGGTGACCCAGAGGGTCTCCTCCTCGTCCGGGTCCAGGGGGACCTCGGTGCGTTCGACGGAGATCCAACTGGTCAACTCGTTCGGCGTCCGGCCGGGGGCGAAGACGAACTCGTCCGGCCCGACCTCGGCGGCAGCCGGGTAGACCGCCACCGGCCGGCGGATCTCGGCCTTGTTCTCCACCACGATGCGGCGCTTGATCGTCGTCCCGGGTGCCACGTGGTCGACGATGTACCGGTGCGCCCGGCTGTCCTCGCGGCGGTTGACCGGCGCGTCCAGCAGCCGGATCCCGGCCCCGGTCTCCACACCGCCGGGAGTGGGCCGAGGGCCGGGGTGGTGGCTGGGGGCGGGCGGGTCGGCCGCCGCCGGCGTACCGGCGACGGCCACGAGCGCAAGGGTCAGGGCGACCACGCGGGCCGGGTCACGCCACCGAATGGGTCACCGTCGCCGTGTAGGTTCCGGCCACCACGGTCCCCGGCACGTTGACCCGGAGCGTCGGGTTCCAGGTGACCGAGTTGTTGCCGCTGCCGGAGGTCTTCGAGAAGGCGGTGCGGGGGACGCTGAGGGTGACTGCTTCGGCCTGGGTCGGCTGTCCCGGCACGAAGGTGCCGGTCCCGGTGCTGGAGAGCGGCGGCCCCGACCAGTACTCGATCAGGCCGGGCGGGACGGTCTCCTCGGGCGAGCCGCTGCCGGTGGTGAACTCGGTGCTGCTCACCGTCGCGACCCAGGTCGCGTTCAGGGCGGCCCGCTGGTCCACCACCTGGACCGAGCCGAGCTGCCCCTGGATGATGGAGCCGGCGAAGGTCGAGCCGAGGTTCACCGACGTCGGCGCGAAGATCTCCAGATTTGCGGTGCCCACGCTGAAGGTCACGATGGTGTCGTCGGTGGGCGCGGCAGCGGCCGGCGTGGCGGCGGTGACGACGCCGGCCAGCACGGTCAGGGCAAGAAGTGGCTTCCTCATGCCCGGAAGTACATCACGACAAAAACCCTATTCGAGGGTGAAACTGGACAAATCACTCAGGCTACGGAGTGGGTGATGGTGGCGACGTAGGTGCCGGCCACCGCTCCCGACGGGATCGTGACCCGCAGCGTCGGCGACCAGCGCACGGTGTTGTTGGCGTTGCCGGTGGTCTTGCGGAAGGCGACCCGGGGGGCGCCGAGGGTCACCGCCTGGGCTGCGGTGGGCTGGCCGGGCAGCAGGGTGCCGCCGCCGGTGCTCCGGACGACCGGACCGGACCAGTACGCCACCTGGGAGGGGGCGACGGTCCGGTCGGGTCCGCCCGGCCCGGTGACGAAGGCCGTCGCGGAGGCGGTGGCCGTCCAGGCGTTCGGGTTGACCGCACTCCGGAAGTCCTCGACCGTCACCCTCGGGAGCGATCCGGTGACCGTGCCTCCGGGCGTGCCGGCGCCGAGGCTGATCGAGGCCGGAACCGTGATGCTCAGACCGTCGGCCTGCACGGTCGGTGCCGTCGCCAGCGTGGCCCGGCCCCATGCCTGCCCGTCGACGGCCGGTACGGGGCCGACGCCGAGGAGCAGTCCCACGAGAAGCGCTGAAATACGCACGCAATTAACTATAAAGGGTGATTTGCCCTTTTCACCCTTCGGCTCCCCGATCCACGGCCGCCAGGACGACCGGCTCGGCCATCGCGAAGTAGCGCTGGTCGTTCCCGGCCGCGTCGACCGGGGTGCGGAGACGTTCGAGTCCCACGTACCCGTCGGCCGCGTAGCCGAGCCCCGGCGTCCAACCGGTCCCGTCGCGGCCGACCGTGAGCCGGAACCGGGACCGCTCGACACCGTCCGCCGGATCCAGGGTGACCAGGTCCTTCTCCCCGGTCAGCAGGTGCACGCCACCAGGCTGCGCGGCAACCACCGTGGTCTGCGGGCCGAGGTCGGTACGACGCCACACCTCGTCGCCGGTGAGCGCCGACCGGGCGATCACCACACCGCCCTCGACCGAGACGCCGACCTTTCCGGCGAGCACCGTGCCGGCGCGGTCCAGCCCCAGGGCGGCCACGGGCGCCCCGGCGTCGACCAGCCAGCCCCGGCCGCCGTCCTCGTTGGCCGCGCCGCCGGTTCCCTGGCCGCCGATTCCGCTCTCGGCGACATACAGGCCGCCGCAGTCCGAGCGGGCGGTCGCGCACCCGGTCGGGGTGACGGTCACCTCCGCGCCGGCCCCCGGCGGGCTCCAGCGTTCGGTGACCGTGCCGGTGGCGACGTCGCGGAACTCGACGACCGGGCCCCCCGCGCACCGGTCCAGTGTGGCGAGCCGACCCGCGACGGTGGTGCCGACGTCGGTACGGCAACCGGGGTCGACGTCGATCCGCCAGAGCCGTCGCCCGGTGGTCAGGTCGGTCCCCTGCACCTGCCGGTCCCCGACGACCACCACGACGGTCCCACCGCCCCGGCCGGTGGCGGTGTGCAGGCCGCGCGGATGCCAGACGGTCTCCGCCCCGGTACGCCGACCGGTGTAGCCCTCCTGGGGAGCCGGGGCGTCCGTCCGCCAGGCGACCCGACCGGTGACGGCGTCGATGGCCACGAGCCGCCCGTCCGACCAGCGGCTCACCACCGTCGTCCCGGCCGCCAGCACCCCGCTGAGCTGGGCCGGCCACCGCCGGTACGACCAGTACGGGGTGTTGCGCTGGCGGTCGTCGACCGGTTCGTCGGCCCAGACCTGCCGGGTCGTCGCATACACCCGCAGCCGGCCGTCGACGATGAGCGGGGCGGTGGAGAACCGCCCGACCGGGCCGACCTCCGGGTCGACGGCCGGTGGGCGTTCCCCGCGGGCGACGGTGACCACCTCGGCCGGGGCGAGCACCCGGTACACCGTGGCGGCGGCCAACCCGGCGACGAGCAGCGCCGCGACCGCGACGACGATCCGCCGCCGGTCCTTCGGGATCCCCATGCCGCACCTCCGCCCGGCACCCTACCCACCGGAGGAGTCCCGCTCCGGCGCAGGTGGTGCCCGGCCGGTCGAGCCGACGGTCGGTGGAGGCACTGACCTCCCACGCCTTTGGAGCTGCCCGCACAGACGGGGCAACTCGACAGCGTCACGGCGGCGCCACCTCCGTCCGCCCTCGGACGAGAGGTGGCGCCGCCGTCTCCACCCACCGGTTGGACGCGGCTCAGGGCCGCAGCCGGTCCTCCCGCAGCGCGGCGACGAACGCCGACCACCCCGGCGGGCTGACCGCCAGCGTCGGGCCGGTGAGGTCCTTGGAGTCGCGTACGCCGACCACACCGAGCGCGCCGACCAGGTTGTCCGCCACCTCCACGCAGAGCCCCTGGTCGTTGGAGCGGCTGCTCTTGCGCCAGACGGCGCCGACGAGACCATTCATCTCGCTTACCTCCCTGTCCGGTGGGGACGTCCCACGACTGCCGCCGCCCGACGGGCGGCGGGATCCGGGACGATCAACGGAGGAGGTGGAGACGCCGGTCGGACGCGGTGTGCGACCGGCGCTGAAGGTCAGTTGGCGGGGAGGATGGTGCCGGTCACCTCGCCGAGGGCGATGACGCTGCCGTCCGGGCCGGGCGCGGTGGCCGTCATGGTGACGGTGTCCCCGTCCTCCAGGAAGGTGCGGGTGCCCTCGCCGACGCGGACCGGCTCGGCGCCACCCCAGGTCAGCTCCAGGAACGAACCGGCCTGGCCGCGCTCCGGGCCGGAGACCGTGCCCGAGGCGTACAGGTCGCCGGTCCGCAGCGACGCCCCGTTGACGGTCAGGTGGGCGAGCTGCTGGGCCGGGGTCCAGTACATGCCGGCGAAGGGCGGCTCGCTGACCCGCTCGCCGTTCCACTCCACGGTCAGCCGCAGGTCCAGCCCCCGGTGCGGGACGGCCCGCAGGTAGTCGAGCACGGCCGGGTCCTGGTCCGGGGCCGGCACGAAGGCGTCGGCGAGCGCGTCCAGCGGGGTGACCCAGGCCGAGATCGAGGTGGCGAAGGACTTGCCGAGGAACGGGCCGAGGGGTTGGTACTCCCACGCCTGGATGTCCCGCGCCGACCAGTCGTTGACCAGCACCACGCCGAACACGTGGTCGGCGAGGTCGTCGACGGAGACCCGCTGGCCCAACGGTGACCCGACGCCCACCACGAAGCCCACCTCGGCCTCGATGTCGAGGCGTACCGAGGGACCGAAGACCGGGCCGTCGGCGGTCGCGCGCTGCCCGCACGGACGGACCACCGGCGTACCGGAGACCACCACGGTGCCGGCCCGGCCGTGGTACCCGACCGGCAGGTGCTTCCAGTTCGGCAGCAACGGCGGCTGGCCGGGGCGGAAGATCTGCCCGACGTTCGACGCGTGGTGCTCGGACGAGTAGAAGTCGACGTAGTCGGCGACCTCGAACGGCAGCGCCATCGCCACCTCGGCCAGCGGCACCAGCAGCGGCTCCACCGCGGACCGGTGCTCCGGGTCGGTGAGCAGCTCGACCAGGCGCTGCCGGACCGCCGTCCACTGCGGGCGGCCGAGCGCCATGAAGTCGTTGAGCGTCGGGCTGCCGAACGCCCCGGCGGCCAGCACCAGCCCGGCCTCCTCCGCGCCGGCCAGGTCGAACACGAGGTCGGCGACGCGCACGCCGATCCGGGGCTCCCGCCCGCCGTGCCGGAACACCCCGTACGGCAGGTTCGTCACGTCGTACGGCGACCCTGCGGCACCCGTCACCCAGCTCATCAAGTCCAGCCTCCGTCCACCAGCCCCAGCCGGATCAGGTCGGTCAATGGTTCCTGCACGCTGCACGAGCCGAAGCCCACCCAGAGTGGGCGTGTCTCGTCGCGTCCGGGCTCCACCTGCTGGAGCAGCGGACGCGGATCGGTCCTGGTCAGCACCTCGGCGACCTCCTTCACCCCGGCGCCCTCGGCCGCGGCGCGCACGGCGGCCAGCACGTTGACGAAACCGTGGTGGGTGAAGCCGGTCTCCGGGTCGAGGTGGCGGGTGGCGTGGTGCAGCCCGGCGGTGAGCTTGAAGGGCAGCTCCCGGTCGCGGCAGGCACAGACCACCGTGGCCAGTTCACCGGGCGTCGGGAAAAGTTCGGCGGCCAGTCCACCGGTGCGGAACTTCGCCGCGATCCGGGTGCCGGCACGGCGCTGCTCGGCGAGTTGGTCGAGGGCGTTCAGCAGGCCCCAGGCCAGCGGGATCTCGGCGTACACGTCGAGGTCGGGGTGACCGGCGGCGAGGGCGGTCAGTTCGGCGAGGCCGGGCAGCGGGTCCTCGCCGCGCCGGGCGACCGCCGCCTCCACCTGCCGCACCCGGAGCCGGGGGTCGGCTGCCGCGTGGGCTTCGCCGAGCCGGTCGAGCGGGACGTCTCCGATCACACCGACGTCCAACCGTGTGGCGGAGGTCCCCTCCGACGCGTCGAGGAGCCGGGCCAGGTCGGGCAGGGCCGACGCCGGTACGAGCAGCGGGCCGACCAGGTCGGCGTACCAGGAGGCACGGTGCCCCACGTGGGCGGCGAGGGCGTCGGGCAGGGACGCGCTGCCCGGCGGGAAGACCGCGGCGTCGTCGACGAGTCCGGTGAGGAACCGGGGCACCTGCGTTGACACGAGACAAGAATCTACGGGACGCTACGAGTAACGGACAACAGCGTCCGACTATCGGACACACTCGGCCGGTGCCTGGGACTGATCAGGAGGCGAGATGCCGTACTACCGCAGCGTCGGAGAGGTGCCGCGCAAGCGCCACACCCAGTTCCGCCAGCCCGACGGCAGCCTGTACGCCGAGGAGCTGATGGGCCAGGAGGGCTTCTCCTCCGACTCGTCCCTGCTCTACCACCGGTACGCGCCCACCGCGATCGTCGCCGCCGAGGAGTTCACCCCGGCCACGGTGAACCGGGTGCCGAACCTGCCGCTCAAGCCCCGTCACCTGCGCACCCACAAGCTCGACGGCGGCCCCGCCGACCCGGTGCTGGGCCGGCGGTACCTGCTCGCCAACGACGACGTGCGGATCGCGTACGTGGTCGCGGACCGGCCGTCCCCGCTGTTCCGGGACGCCACCGGCGACCACTGCCTGTACGTCGAGTCCGGCTCGCTGCGCGTGGAGTCGACGTTCGGCGTGCTCGACGCGGCCGCCGGCGACTACGTCGTCATCCCCACCTCCACCATCCACCGCCTGGTGCCCACCGGTGACGAGCCGGCCCGGTTGCTGGCGGTCGAGGCGGCCGGGCACGTCGGCCCGCCCAAGCGCTACCTCTCGGTCCGCGGGCAGTTCCTGGAGCACGCGCCGTACTGCGAGCGCGACGTCCGGGGACCGGACGCGCCGCTGCTGGTCGACGGCGAGGAGGTGGAGGTGCTGGTCCGGCACCGGCGCGGCTGGACCCGGTACGTCTACGCCCACCACCCGTTCGACGTGGTCGGCTGGGACGGGCACCTCTACCCGTGGGCGTTCTCCATCCACGACTTCGAGCCGATCACCGGCCGGATCCACCAGCCGCCACCGGTGCACCAGACGTTCCAGGGGCCGAACTTCGTGATCTGCTCGTTCGTGCCCCGAAAGGTGGACTACCACCCGGACGCGATCCCGGTGCCGTACAACCACCACAACGTCGACTCCGACGAGATGCTCTTCTACACCGGCGGCAACTACGAGGCCCGCCGCGGCTCCGGCATCGAGCAGGGGTCGATCTCGCTGCACCCGTCCGGCTTCACGCACGGCCCCCAGCCGGGCGCGGCGGAACGGTCGCTCGGCGTCGACTTCTTCGACGAACTCGCCGTCATGGTCGACACCTTCCGCCCGCTGGATCTCTGCGACGCGGCAGCCGAGTGCGAGGATCCGGGCTACGCCTGGACCTGGGCCCGGCGGCCCTGACCCGGCTGAGGTGGTAGCAGGGGACCCCTGTTACTACTTTTTGTCGAGGAAGGGTCCCCTGCAACCACCTCAGCGCACCGGCCGGACGAACGCGGCGAGTTCGGCGACCGCCGTCGCCACGATCGCCAGCACCAGCGGCCAGGGGGTGCCGACCAGGGCGTAGAGCAGGATCAGGGCGGGCGCGGCGACCACCGCGTACACGGCCACGGCCAGCGTCCGGTCGGTGCGCAGCAGGCCGGGGAGGATGGTGCTGGTCAGGTTGGGGACCTTGGCGGCGTACCACCAGACCACCAGCGCCCCGCCCAGCGCGGCGACCGCCGCGAACATCCGGGACAATCCGCCGCTGCCGGCCGCCAGGCAGGCGACCAGCACGGTGGCCACCAGCGACCAGCCGGCACCGTAGAGCACCAGCCGGCGCACCCCGTCGGAGATGGTCCGCCCCGAGTCGACCCGGCCGGGACTGATCGCCGCCGCGTCGGCCAGGTGCGCCAACGCCTCGGCGTAGCGCCGCTGCTCCAGCCGGATGACGCCGATGTCGTGCTGCGCCTCACCCAGTTCCGGGTCGAGCCGCAGCGCCTCGGAGTACGCCCGCTCGGCCAGGTCGAACAGCTCCAACCGGGCCGACACCAGACCGAGCACGAGGTGGGCCTGCGGGTCCTCCGGGGCCAGTTCCACCCCGCGCCAGGCCGCGTTGAGCGCCGGCTGTCCGTTGCGCGCGCCGGCCAGGATCGCCGCCGCGCTGCGCTGGGCGTACGCGTCGTCCGGCCCGAGCGCCAGGATCTCGTCGGCGGTACGGGCGGCCTCGGCGTACCGCTCCAGGTCGGTCAGGGCCAGGCCCCGCGCGACCAGGGGTTCGACCATGCCGGGCGCGGCGGCTGCGGCCGACTCGGCCGCGGTGAGCGCCTCGGCGGCCCGGCCGCCCGCCAGGTGCACCCGGGCCAGCATGGTCAGGGCCGGAGCGTGCATCGGATGCCGGGCGAGGACGTGGGCGAGTTCACCGGCCGCCTCGTCGTAGCGGCCCAGTTCGGCGAGGAGCTGGGCGCGCTGGAGGTAGCTGTCCGGGGACTCCGGTTCCTCGGTCACGCCGGGTCCTCCTCGCCTCCGTGGCCAGGGTCGAGGGGGAACACCAGGGCCACCGCGACGCCGGCCAGCCCCTCACCCCGACCGGTGAAGCCGAGCCCGTCGGTGGTGGCGGCGGTCAGCGAGACCGGGGCGCCGACCGCGTCGGAGAGCACCCGCTGTGCCTCGTCCCGCCGGGGCCCGATCTTCGGGCGGTTGCCGATCACCTGCACCGAGACGTTGCCGATCCCGAACCCGGCGGCGCGCACCCGGCGGGCACTCTCGCTGAGCAGCGCGATCCCGGAGGCGCCCGCCCACTCCGGTTCGGCGACGCCGTAGTTGGCGCCCAGGTCGCCGAGGCCGGCGGCGGAGAGGAGCGCGTTGCAGGCTGCGTGGGCGACCACGTCGGCGTCGGAGTGACCGGCCAGCCCGACCTCGCCGGGCCAGTGCAGCCCGGCCAGCCAGCAGGGGCGACCGGGATCGAAGGCGTGGATGTCGGTACCGACGGCCACCCGGGGAACGATCATGGAGCCAGGGTACGCGTCAGGGTCGTACGGTCAGCAGCTGCTCGGCCAGCGCCAGGTCGAACGGGCGGGTGATCTTCATGGCGTACTCGGAGCCGGGCACGCAGACCACCGGGACGCCCCGCTTCTCCACCAGGCCGGCGTCGTCGGTCAGCGGGTCGACGGCGGCGGCGTGCGCGGCGGCCAGCACCGCACGGCGGAAGCCCTGCGGCGTCTGCACGGCCCGCAGGACGGAGCGGTCCACCGTGCCCTGGACCACCTCGTCGGCGGAGACCTCCTTGATGGTGTCCACCACCGGCAGGACCGGGATGACCGCGTCGTGCCCGGAGCGGACCGCCGCGGCGACCGACTCGACGAGATCGGCGGGGACGAGGGCACGGGCCGCGTCGTGCACCAGGACGATCTCCGGACCGTCCGGTACGGCGGCCAGCGCGGCGGCGACCGAATCCTGCCGCTGCGCCCCGCCGGGGACGACGGTGACCGGGGCGACCGGGGCGAGCAGTTGCGCGACGGCCGCGACGTCGGCGGCCGGGGCGGCCACCACGATCGTGTGGACCGATCCGGCGGCGGCGATCCGGCGCACCGCGTGCACGAGCAGCGGTTCACCGGCGAGCGGCCGGAGCGCCTTGGGAGCGCCGGGGCCGAGCCGGATGCCGGCACCGGCCGCAGGCACGAGGACCGCGACGTCACCGCACGGATTGAGCTGCGCGGTCACGTCGCGGTCCTCGTTTTTCTCTGCTACGGCGTGGGTACGACGATGCCGTGGAACTAGGCCTCGGTCAGAACCTTGTCGAGCAGCGTCTCGGCCTCGTCCTTGGTGCTCTTCTCGGCCAGCGCGACCTCGCCGACCAGAATGTCCCGGGCCTTGGCCAGCATCCGCTTCTCGCCAGCGGAGAGACCCCGCTCGCGCTCCCGCCGCCACAGGTCGCGGACGACCTCGGCCACCTTCAGCGGGTTACCGGAGGCCAGCTTCTCCAGATTCGCCTTGTAACGCCGCGACCAGTTGGTCGGCTCCTCGGTGTGCGGAGCGCGGAGGACGTCGAAGACCTTGCCCAGGCCCTCTTCGCCGACCACCTCGCGCACACCCACGATCTCGGCGTTCTCAGCGGGCACCCGGACCGTGAGGTCACCCTGCGCAACCCTCAGGACGAGGTACTGCTTAGGCTCACCCTTGATGACCCGGGTCTCGATTGCCTCGATGAGTGCGGCCCCGTGGTGGGGGTAAACAACGGTCTCGCCGACACTGAAAACCATAGGTTCGAAACCCCTTTCGCTGTGTCTAGGGTAACACGCTCAGGCACCGATGTCTCACCGCAGTCCTGACCGTAAGCGCAGCTCAGGGGCCATGTGAGAGGCATTTCTTCAGCTTGACATCCAGTCAAACCGATGATTTGAACACGCTCCGTAACAACTGGAACACGTCCCGGTGCGGGTGTCCGGGTCATCCGCCACGGGGTTGTCCCGCGAGCGGCGGGGTCCAGGGGATGCACTCGTTCGATGGTACCGGCCAGGACAAGGGCGGGCCCAGGTGTAGCGCCAGGCCGGCCGGGTGGAGGACATTGGAGGCACCCCGCCGTCCCCACCACCACCATGGCTCCCGGAGGTCTCATGGGCATGCCCGAACCCAACGGCCCCTGGTCCACCGACGGCCTGCCCGACCTGCCTCCCGAGTGGGGACGGGTGGTCGTCCCGGACGACGCCTCCGCGCTCGCCCAGGAGGCCGCACAGGTCCGCCGTGAGCTGCACGAGGCGCGTCGGGCCGCCCGACTGCGGTCGTTCC
Source organism: Micromonospora sagamiensis (assembly GCF_014680085.1). Lineage (NCBI taxonomy): Bacteria > Bacillati > Actinomycetota > Actinomycetes > Micromonosporales > Micromonosporaceae > Micromonospora > Micromonospora sagamiensis. The sequence continues at coordinate 2,429,700 of NZ_AP023438.1, forward strand.
GGCGCACCCTGACCCTGCCCCTGCTGATCCTGGTCGTGGCGGTCCTCACCACCCTGGCCGGGCTGGTCGCCGTCACCTGGCCCCGGGCCGAGCGGCCGGCGGCCCGGCCGTCCGCCCCGGCCGCCGAACCGGCCGCCGACCCGGTCGGGCGTCCGCTGCCGGCCCTGGACCTGGTCGACGAGACCGAGGCGCCGGTGCCGGTGCGCAGCCTCCTGCCGGCGGTGATCCTGCTGGTGGACGCCTGCCCGTGCCCGGAACGGGTGATCGAGGCGGCGGGCGCGGCCCCGCCGGGGGTACGGGTGGTCACCGTGGTCGGCGGGGGCACCGTCCCCGCTTCCACCGACCCCGTCCCCGGCGTACGCCGGCTCGCCGACCCGGCCGGCGGGATGCGCGCCCTGACGCACACCGCCCCCGTCCCCGGTGCGGTCGGCGCTCTCCTGGTGGACCGCACCGGCACCGTCGTCCGGGTCGTACCGGTGGTCGGCTCGGTGGAGGACTACCGGGGGGAGCTCACCCGCCTGGCCGGCTGAGCCGCCGCCTGCGGGGCTCACCGTCAGTCGAGGGCGACCAGCATGGTGGTGAGTTCCACCGCGCCCTCCTGCGGGTGGGTGATCCGCACCGAGAGCGGGGCGTCGGTCCCGGTGACACCGATCGAGTGCAGCGTCCCGTCGCACCCGCTGACCCGCCGGCCGTTCCAGAGCCGCCCGCTGCCCAGCCGGACCAGCAGGTCGCCCTCGCCGTCGCAGATCACCAGCAGTTGGTACCGGGTGCCCGGCGCACCGTGGGCCTGCCGGCGCAGTTCCCGGACGTTGTCGGTCAGCAGCCGGGTCTCCCGCCAGAGGACGGTGCCCAGCCGGGACGCACCGGCCCCGGGATCACCCGGGGTCACGCCGAGCACCCGGCCTGACGAGGGGTCGATCGCGACCCGGCTGCCCGACGCCGGGCCGGTCCGGCCGCCGGACAGGTCGACCGTCCGGCCGGTCGACGGTTCGACCAGCAGCGTCCGGCCGTCGCCGATCAGGGGCGGTGCGGGTGGGGTCGCCGAGGCACCGGAGGCGGCTGCCGCCCGCATGACGACGTCGGCGCGCGGCGCCAGGGCGGCACCCGGCGTGGCCCGGGGATCGGCGGCGGTCCACCAGCCGGCGCCGGCGAGCAGCGCGACCACGGTCAGCCCGACCAACCATCCGGACCGCCCCTCGACGTGGGAGTCCATCGATCGAGCCTAACCGTCGGCGGTACCGCGCACCGCACCCGTCCGGGGTCACGGCCGGTCGTTGTCCGGACGGCCCGGCGTGGGCGCCGGTCCACGACAGCGCGACCGGCGCTCAGCGCCGGTGTTCCAGCAGGGCGGCGTAGAGCGTCAGGCCGGGGCCGAACGCGAGCATGACGACCCGCTGCGGCGGGGCGGGCCGCCGGAACAGCCGGTCGAGGATCAGCAGCACCGTCGGCGAGGAACAGTTGCCGTGCTCGGCCAGCGTCTCCCGGGACGCGGCCAGGGCCTGCTCCGGCAGCGCCAGTTCCCGCTCCACCACGTTGAGGATGCGCGGGCCGCCGGGGTGCACCGCCCAGCCGTCCACCCCGGACCGGTCGGCCCCGTGCCGGGCCAGCAGGCCGTCGGCCAGCCCGCGGACGTGCGTCGAGAGCACCTGCGGGACCTTCGGGGAGAGTCCCATCCGGAACCCGGTGTCGGTGACCTCCCAGGTCATGTGGTCGGCGGTGGAGGTGTCGGTCACGGCGGCCACCTCGCGCAGCGCGTACCCCGGGCCGCCCGGCACGAGCACGGCGGCGACCGCGGCGTCCGAAAAGAGCGCGTGGGAGACGATCTGCTGGGTGTCCGACCGGGACGTGGCGGGCTGGATGTGCAGGCTGGTCAGTTCGGCGCAGAGCAGCAGCGCCGGCCGGCCACGGGCGGCGACGAAGTCACCGGCCGCGCCCAGCCCGGGCAGCGCCGCGTAGCAGCCCATGTGCCCGACGAACATGCGCTGGGTGTCCGGTGCCATGCCGAGGTCGCGGGCGAGCATGATGTCCAGCCCCGGGGTGGCGTACCCGGTGCAGGAGCAGACCACGAAGAGCCCGATGTCACCCGCGGAGAGCCCGGCCGAGGTGAGCGCCCGGCCGACCGCCTCCTTGCCGAGCGGCAGCGCCTCGATCTGGTAACGGCGCATCCGCCGCTCGGTCGGCCACTCCGAGACGTCCTCCAGCAGCGGGCTGACCGCCGCCTGCCGCCGGCTCACGCCGGAGTTCGCGAAGATCCGCCGGGCCAGCGCGCGGGTGACACCGGAGTAGTGGCCCGCGAAGAAGCCGTTCCAGAGTTCGTCCTGGGCGGCGGACGACGGTTGCGCCGTACCGAGACCCGCGATCACCGGCACGGCCATGTTCCCCACCTCTCGTCACGCATCGACTGCCTGGAGGACCAACGAGGAACCCGGCCGTCCCGGTCCGCCCGGCTTCCCCTCTACCCCTGCGCCGCGCCGGCTACCCCTGGCGGATCCCCCGCCCCTGGTAGAGCACGGCGGCGGACCGGGTCGGCACGATCCGGGGCGCACGGGCGGCGCGCAGGGCGCGGGAGGCCAACCCCGGCACGGCCTGGCGGAGCAGCCAGGCGGCCATCCCGACGGTCTGTGGACGGACGCCGCGTACCCGCAGCGCGACGCCGTGCCGCGCGCACTCGCGCACCAGTTCGCGGTCGTCGACGAAGAGACGGGGGTCGTGGATGCCGCGCGGCACGGCCGGCAGCCGCTCACCGATCCGGACCGCGACCAGACGGCTGAGCGCCGTGTCGTTGAGCGTGTCCAGCACGAGCAGCCCGCCGGGGCGCAGCAGGCGGCACGCCTCGGCCACCGCCCGCCGCCAGTCGGGTACGTGCTCCAGGATCTCGCCGGCGGCCACCACGTCCGCGCAGCCGTCCGCCAGCGGCACCGCCGTGGCGTCGGCGTTGACCACCGTGACGCCGTGCGCGGCGGCCTGCTCCAGCGCGGAGCGGGTCAGGTCCACCCCCACGTGCCGGTAACCCTTGCCGGCCAGGTGCGGCGCGAGCAGTCCGGCCCCGCAGCCCAGGTCGACCAGGAGCGCGCCGGGCCGGCGGGCGGGCGGCACCAGTGCGGCGCGCGCCTCGGCGAGCCAGTGCAGCATCGCGAACACTCCGTCCGGACGCCACCACTCGCCGGCCAGGTCGTCGTACTGCCGGGGGTCGTTGGGGGAAAGCGCACGCTCGCGGGAGGACACCGACGCCGAACCATCTCGCATGGTTCGAGCGTGGCACGACCGGCCGGTAACGACCAGACTTCTCTTATGTGGCGAACGGTGTTAGGGCTGGTCAGAGCATGTCATCCGGAACCGGCCGCCGCGGTGACCGTGGTGGCCGGGCTGCTCGCCTGGGGCGTCGGGCACGCCCCGGCCGGAATCGCCTCGGTGGTGGCCACCGTGCTCGCCAGCCAACTCGCGGTCGGCTGGTCCAACGACCGGCTCGACGCCGACCGGGACGAACTGGTCGGCCGGGCCGACAAGCCGGTGGTGGCCGGGACGGTCAGTCGCCGGACGCTCGCCCGGGGCACGGTCCTGGCCGCGCTGGCGGCCCCGCTGGCGGCGCTGACCACCAACCCGACGGCGGCGCTCTGCGCGGCGGTCGGCCTGGTCGCCGCCCTGCTCTACAACTGGCCGCTGAAGTCCACTCCGGTCTCCGTGCTGCCGTACGCGGTCTCCTTCGGTTCGCTGCCGGCGTTCGTGGTGCTGGCCCTGCCGGGCGCGCCGACCCCGCCGGTCTGGCCGGTCGCCGCGGGGGCGCTGCTCGGCGCGGGCGCGCACTTCGCCAACGTCCTGCCGGACCTGGCCGACGACGCCCGCACCGGGGTGCACGGCCTACCGCACCGGCTCGGGGCCACCGGCAGCGGGGCGACCGCCGCCGGGCTGCTGCTCGCCGCCACCGTCGTCCTGGTCCTGGGGCCGGCCGGGCCACCGTCCTGGCCAGGCCTGTCGGCGGTCGCCGCCGCCGCCGTGGTCCCGCCGCTGAGCTGGTACGGCAGCCGCCGCGCGGCCCGCGCCGGAGCCCGTCCGGTCGGCGCGTTCCGGGCGGTGATCCTGGTCGCGGTGATCGACGTGGCGCTGCTGGTGGCGAACGGCCGGGTGCTCTGAGAGCGGTCGGCGGGCCGGCATTGCCGGGTCGCCGTGCACGGCTCGATCAGGTCCAACTACGCTGGAGCGCGGTCTGCGCGGGTATGGCCACCGCACCGGGCGTACGTCCCGGTGGGGATCGCAACGAGGAGGACGCGACGTGACGCGCTCGATCAGGGGCTCCCGACGGGCGGCCGTGCTGCTGGCCGGTGCGGTGGCGACGGGCCTGCTGGTGTCCGGCTGTGGGACCGGGCAGCTCGCCGAGACCGCCGCCAAGGAGCCGTCGGTCCAGGGCATCAACACCGGCACCCCGGACGGCAGCTACCTCGTCCGCGGCCTGGTGGTCGACTTCCCGGGCGGCGAGGGTTACCCGGCCGGTGGCAACGCTCCGCTGAGCGTGGTGCTCTACAACGACACGCGGGATCCGGTCACGGTCACCGTCAGCACCGACAGCGCGCGGCAGATCGTGCTGGCCGGCGCCGGCGCCTCCCCGTCCGCCAGCCCGAGCGAGTCGGTCACGCCCAGCCCCTCGGCCCCGGCCAGCCCTTCCGGGTCGGCCCCGGCCAGCCCGGCCTCGCCCGACCCGGCGAGCCCGTCGCCGACCGAGACGACCCCGGCCGGCGCGCCGGCCACCGTCGAGATCCCGCCGTTCGGCTACGCCCAGCTCAACCAGCAGGGCGGCCGGTTCCTCCAGCTCGTCGGCCTGAACGAGGAGCTGCGCCCCGGCCAGCAGGTCAACCTCGTCTTCGACTTCGGCAACGGCAAGCGGGTCACCACCCCGGCCCCGGTCGGTGTGCCGCTGTCGCCCCAGGCTCCGCCGTCGCCGATCATCGAGCGGCATGGCGGCGAGGGTGGCGAAGAGGGCGGCCACTGAGCCCCTCCGGTAATCACCGACGACACCGTCGGCGTGGTGCAGACCATGCCGGCGGTGTTCTCGTCGTACGGGTTGGTTAACGTCCTGGTGTGACGACCTCCCGAGCAACCCCGCGCGGCGCGGCCGGTTCCGCCCGCTCCCGGGCGGCCCGTGAGCCCCGCCCGGCGTACGAGTGCGACGCCTGCGGCCACCAGCCGCCGAAATGGGTGGGGCGCTGCCCGGAGTGCGGCGAGTGGGGCTCGGTGGTCGAGTGCACGCTCACCGGGCCGACGGTCTCCGGCCGGGTGGTCAGCTCCCGGATGCCCGCCGAGCCGGCCCGGCCGATCGCCACCATCAGCGCCGCTCCCGCGAAGGCCCGCCCGACCGGGGTGGCCGAGCTGGACCGGGTGCTCGGTGGCGGGCTGGTGCCGGGCGCGGTGGTGCTGCTCGCCGGTGAGCCCGGAGTCGGCAAGTCCACCCTGCTGCTCGACGTGGCCCAGCAGTGGGCCGCCGGTGCGGGCAGCCCCTCCCTGGTGGTCAGCGGCGAGGAGTCGGTGAGCCAGGTCCGGCTCCGGGCCGAGCGGATGGACGCCCTGCACGACCAGCTCTACCTGGCCGCCGAAAACGACCTCGGTGCGGTGCTCGGACACCTCGACGCGGTCAAGCCCGGCCTGCTGGTGCTCGACTCCGTGCAGACCATCTCCACCCCGGGCACCGACGGGGTGCCCGGCGGGGTGACCCAGGTGCGCGCGGTCACCGCCGCACTGGTCGCGGTGGCCAAGGAGCGGGGCATCGCCACCGTCCTGGTCGGTCACGTCACCAAGGACGGTCAGGTCGCCGGCCCCCGCGTGCTGGAGCACCTGGTCGACGTGGTGCTGCACTTCGAGGGCGACAAGCACTCCTCGCTGCGGCTGGTCCGGGGCGTGAAGAACCGCTTCGGCGCGGCCGACGAGGTGGGCTGTTTCGAGATGCACGAGCGGGGCATCAGCAGCCTCGCCGACCCGTCCGGGCTGTTCCTGACCCGCTACGCCGAACCCGTGCCGGGCACCTGCGTGACCGTGGCGATGGAGGGGCGGCGCGCACTGGTCACCGAGGTCCAGGCGCTGATCGGGGCGACGGTGGCCGGCTCGCCGAGGCGTACGGTCTCCGGGTTGGACGGTGCCCGGCTGGCGATGGTGCTCGCCGTGCTCCAACGCCGCACCGAACGGCTGACCCTGCACGACCGCGAGGTCTTCGCGGCGACCGTGGGGGGCATCCGGGTGGTCGAGCCGGCCGCCGACCTGGCGGTGGCGCTCGCGGTCGCCTCCGGTGGGCTCAACCTGGCCATCGCCCCGCACCTGGTGGCGATCGGCGAGGTCGGGCTGACCGGCGAGGTACGCCGGGTCGGCGCGGTCCCCCGCCGGCTGGCCGAGGCGGCCCGGCTCGGGTTCCGGCTGGCCCTGGTGCCCACCGGCTGCGGGCCCGGTGCCTCGGGGGTCAGCGCCCCGGAGAACATGCAGGTGATCGAGGTCGCCGACGTCCGGGCGGCGTTGCAGTGCGCCGCCCGCGCCTCGGCCGAGTGACCACCGGCCGGGCCGGTGGTGGGCAGCGCTTCCGCAGGTGGGGGAGTCGGACACCGTGACACATCACAGTAACCACGGGAGCACCCAACGCACGTCAGTCCGTAGACTGTCCGCGTGCCGATCGACCGCGATGCCAGCAAGCCAGCCGGCGCGACGCCCCATGCCCGCAGCGGCCCCCTGGGCTCGCCGGCACGACCGATCAGTGTCAACGTGACCGGCGTCGCCAGCACCGTCGGGGCCGGGGGTGACCCGCTCCGGGCGAACCTCGCCCTCATGGCGCCCGGCACCGCGCTCCGCGACGGCCTGGAGCGCATCCTGCGGGGCCGCACCGGCGCGCTGATCGTCCTGGGTTACGACAAGGTCGTCGAGACGCTCTGCACCGGCGGTTTCCCGCTCGACGTGGAGTTCTCCGCCACCCGCATCCGCGAACTCTGCAAGATGGACGGCGCCGTGGTGCTGTCCAGCGACGGCACCCGGATCGTCCGGGCGGCGGTGCACCTGATGCCCGACCCGTCCATCCCGACGGAGGAGTCGGGCACCCGGCACCGCACCGCCGAGCGGGTGGCCCGGCAGACCGGTTACCCGGTCATCTCGGTCAGCCAGTCGATGCGGATCATCAGCCTCTACGTCAACGGCCAGCGGCACGTACTGGACGACTCGGCCGCCATCCTCTCCCGGGCCAACCAGGCGCTGGCCACCCTGGAGCGCTACAAGCTGCGGCTGGACGAGGTCTCCGGCACCCTCTCGGCACTGGAGATCGAGGATCTGGTCACCGTCCGGGACGCGGTGGCGGTGGTGCAGCGGCTGGAGATGGTCCGCCGGATCGCCGACGAGATCGCCGGCTACGTGGTCGAGCTGGGCACCGACGGCCGGCTGCTCGCCCTCCAGCTCGACGAGCTGATGGCCGGAGTGGACGCCGACCGCACCCTGGTCATCCGGGACTACCTCCCCAGCGGGCGCAAGTCACGCACCCTGGACGAAGCCCTGGTCGAGCTGGACCTGCTGGGGGCGACCGAACTGATCGACCTGGTCGCGGTGGCGAAGGCCATCGGCTACCCGGGTGCGTCCGACGCGCTGGACGCGGCGGTCAGCCCGCGCGGCTTCCGGCTGCTGGCCAAGGTGCCCCGCCTGCCGGTCTCCATCGTCGACCGGCTGGTGCTGCACTTCGGCAGCCTCCAGCGCCTGCTCGGCGCGACGGTGGAGGACCTCCAGGCCGTCGAGGGGGTCGGCGACGCCCGGGCCCGGGGCGTGCGGGAGGGGCTCTCCCGGCTCGCCGAGGCGTCGATCCTGGAGCGCTACGTCTGACCTGCGCTCCCGTCCCCGCCTGGTGGTAGCAGGGGACCCCTGTTACCCATTTTCGGTGTGCAGGGGACCCCTGCTACCACCTGACGGTGGGGGATCCCCCGCAAAGGACGTTCGGCCGGATCAGTCGACGACGGTGAGCTTCACCGGGGCGCTGAGCTTGGTGTCGAGCCGTCCGAAGACCTGGTACGTCCCGGCCGGTGCCGGCTTTCCGTTGGCCAGGCCGTTGGCGCACTTCGTGGCGTCCAGCCCGTTCCAGGTCACCTGGTACGACCGCTCGAAGTCAGGGGTGAAGGACTGCACGTCCGAGCCCTTGGCGGTGCCGCAGGTGTCGGAGGACCACACCTTCTCCGCGCCCGACTTGACGAAGAGTTCCTGGAGGTCGGCGCCGACGTCCCGGGTGCACGTCCGGTCCGAGGTGTTCTTGATCCTGAGTTGCAGGTCGACCGTACCGCCGGAGCGGACCGAGGCGGGTGCCACCACCGGGGTCACCGAGATCTCGGCGTCGGTGCACGCACCGGCACCGCCCGCCGGCACGATGGGGTCCCCGGGTCCCACCGGCGCGCCACTGGTCGCCGCCGGACCACCACCGCCATCCGGACCGCCACCGGCCGGGCCTCCGCCGCCCGGCGCGCCGGGCCCGGCGGACGCTGGCGGCTCGCCTGACTGAGGAGTCAGTACGGAACCGGTCGGGTCACCCGCCGACGGTGTCGGGGTGGGCGACCGCTCCGGACTCGCGGTCTTGTCGCTCGACCCGGAGCACGAGTAGAGCACGACAATCAGGAACAGGATCCCCGCTCCAAGTACGACGGCACGACGCCGCCAGTACACGGCGGGCGGCAGGGGGCCAACCGTCAGACGCATGATGCCCCCACCGTAGCGGCGCAGCGCTCCCCGACCGGGCGCGACGCGCCGGGACGGCAACGGCTCACCGTGCCAACTCCTCGCCCGTCAGAGGTAGACCTTGCGTTGGTAGATCGCGTGCGCGCCGGCAACCCGGTCGAGGAAGAGCAGGCCGGCACAGTGGTCGATCTCGTGTTGCAGGGCGCGGGCCTCGAAGCCGTCGGTGGCGATCCGCACCGGACGGCCCGTGCCGGGCAGGGTGCCCTCCACCACCAGCCGGCTGGCCCGCTTCACGTCACCGGTGAGGTCGGGCACCGACATGCACCCCTCCCGCCCGGCCTTCCACCGGCTCGCCTCCACCACCCGGGCGTTGCAGAGCACGAACGTGCCGTGCACGGTCACCGACTTCGGGTGGCCGGTCACGTCGACGGCGAAGACCTGGGCCCCGACCCCGATCTGCGGCGCGGCCAGCCCGACACAGCCCGGAGAGACCCGCATCGTCGCGACCAGGTCGGCGGCGAGGCGTACCACCTCGTCGGAGGTGGCGTCGACCTCGGCACCCGTCCGGCTGAGCACCGTGTGCGGCGCGGCCACCACCGGCCGTACCTCACCCGGCACCCCGAGCGCCTCCGGTGTCCAGCCGTCCAGGCCGGTGACCTGCGCGGTCACAGCAGATCCGGGTCGGCCGGGCGGAGTGTCACCTCGACGCCCAGGTCGGCGGCCGTACGGGAGAGCCGCTCCCGCAACTGGTCCACGGCGCCGGGGGGCAGGTCGACCTCGGCGACCACCACGTAGAGCGCCCCGGTCAACCGGGTGGTCAGATCGGTGACGTTGCCGCCGACGTCGGCCAACGCCCGGGTCGTCGCCGCGACGATGCCGAGCCGGTCCGCCCCGTGCACCGCCATCACGTACGGCTCGCCGGGAGGTGCCGTGACACCGTCCGGGGTGACCGTCCGTACGCTCGCCAGGAGTTGACCGTCGGCGGCGAGCGGGCCGAGCGCGGCCTCGACCTCGGCGGCGGCCGGGCCGACGCAGACCAGGGTCATCGCGAAGTGACCGCGCAGCCGGGTCATCGTCGAGTCGGTGAGGTTCGCGCCGAGCCCGGAGAGCACCTCCGCGACGTCGGCCACGATGCCGGGCCGGTCCCGGCCGATGACGGTGATCGCGAGCTCGTTCATTCCGGCATTCTCGCCGACCAGCGGAAACGGCCGGACGACAACCGCCGGACCGCCCACGCTGCGGGACATGCCGGACATGACATCATCGGCGACGCGATGACAGAGCAGAGTTTCGCCGACCGGGTCAGCCGGTGGTACGAGCAGAACGCCCGCGACCTGCCGTGGCGCGGCCCCGACGTGAGCCCCTGGGCGATCCTGGTCAGCGAGGTGATGTTGCAACAGACCCCGGTGGTACGGGTGCTGCCGGCCTGGGAGGCATGGCTGGCCCGGTGGCCGGTGCCGGCCGCCCTGGCCGCCGAGAGCCCTGCGGACGCGATCCGGATGTGGGGACGGCTCGGCTACCCCCGCCGGGCGGTACGCCTGCACGAGTGCGCGGTGGCCCTGGTGGACCGGCACGGTGGCGAGGTGCCGGACCGGCTGGACCAGTTGCTCGCCCTGCCCGGGGTCGGGACGTACACCGCGCGGGCGGTGGCGGCCTTCGCGTTCGGACAGCGGCACCCGGTGGTGGACACCAACGTCCGGCGGGTGGTGGCCCGGGCGGTGGCCGGGGAGCCGGACGCCGGCCCGACCACCCGCCCCGCCGACCTGGTGGCGACGGAGGAACTGCTGCCGGTCGAGCCGGCCGCCGCCGCCCTGGCGAGCGCGGCCTTCATGGAACTGGGGGCGGTGGTCTGCACCGCCCGGTCACCACGCTGCGCGGTCTGCCCGGTGGAGCCGGTCTGCGCCTGGCGCGCCTCGGGGCAGGAGGCACCGACCGGGCCGACGCGCCGCCCGCAGCGGTACGCCGGCACCGACCGGCAGGTACGCGGGCTGCTGCTCGCGGTGCTGCGGGAGGCCACCGGCCCGGTGCCCCGGCCCCGGCTGGACCAGGTCTGGGCCGACGACGTGCAACGGTCGCGGGCACTGGCCGGGCTGGTCACCGACGGGCTGGTGGAACCGGCCGGCGAAGCGGCCTACCGACTCGTCGGCGACGCTCCCGCACCGGCCGGCCAGCCGCTCACCTGAGGCGGTTGCCGGAGAGCGGCCGCCAGGCGACGTCCTGCCGGACGGGCGTGGTTGCAGGGGGCCCTTGCTCCGCAGAATGCGGTAGCAGGGGACCCCTGCTCATCAAAAAGCGGTAGCAGGGGGCCCCTGCAACCACCTGGGGCGAAAGAGGCGAGGGCCCGGCGGCAAAGCCGCCGGGCCCTCGCTTCGGTTGTTCGCCGGTTCCGCAGGTGGTGAGACCTGTCGGGGAATCCGACCGTTACGCCGCCTCGTCCGCGCCCGTGGCGGCAGTGCCGCCGAGGTCGGCCGGGACAGCGTCCGGCACGTCGACCGGCCGGTCCGCGCCACGGAAGACGAGCTTGGACTTGTCGACGTTGTTCGGGTCGCCCTCGCAGTCCACCACCACGATCTGACCGGGGATCAGCTCGTTGAAGAGGATCCGCTCGGAGAGGTTGTCCTCGATGTCGCGCTGGATCGTGCGACGCAGCGGACGGGCACCGAGCACCGGGTCGAAGCCCTTGGTGGCCAGGTACTTCTTGGCGTTGTCGGTCAGCTCCAGGCCCATGTCCTTGTTGCGCAGCTGGGTCTCGATCCGGGCGATCATGATGTCCACGATCGAGAGGATCTCCTGCTGGCGCAGCTGGTGGAAGACGATGGTGTCGTCGATCCGGTTGAGGAACTCGGGCCGGAAGTGCTGCTTCAGCTCGTCGTTGACCTTCTGCTTCATCCGGTCGTAGTTGGACTCGGAGTCCTCCGACGCCTGGAAGCCGAGCGACACCGCCTTGGCCACGTCCCGGGTACCGAGGTTCGTGGTCAGGATGATGACCGTGTTCTTGAAGTCCACGATCCGGCCCTGACCGTCGGTGAGCCGACCGTCCTCCAGGATCTGGAGCAGCGTGTTGAACACGTCCGGGTGGGCCTTCTCGATCTCGTCGAAGAGGACCACCGAGAACGGCCGACGCCGCACCTTCTCGGTCAGCTGCCCACCCTCGTCGTAGCCGACGTAGCCGGGAGGCGCACCGACGAGCCGGGAGACGGTGTACCGGTCGTGGAACTCGGACATGTCGAGCTGGATCAGCGCGTCCTCGCTGCCGAACAGGAACTCGGCGAGCGCCTTGGAGAGCTCGGTCTTACCGACACCGGACGGACCGGCGAAGATGAACGAGCCGGACGGCCGCTTCGGGTCCTTCAGGCCGGCCCGGGTACGCCGGATCGCCTTCGAGACCGCCTTGACCGCGTCCTCCTGGCCGATGACGCGCTTGTGCAGCTCGTCCTCCATGCGCAGCAGGCGGGAGGTCTCCTCCTCGGTCAGCTTGTAGACCGGAATGCCGGTCCAGTTGCCGAGAACCTCGGCGATCTGCTCGTCGTCGACCTCGCTGACGACGTCCAGGTCGCCCGCCTTCCACTCCTTCTCCCGCTGGGCCTTCTGGCCGAGGAGCTGCTTCTCCTTGTCGCGGAGCTGGGCGGCGCGCTCGAAGTCCTGCGCGTCGATCGCGGACTCCTTGTCCCGGCGGACCTGGGCGATCCGCTCGTCGAAGTCGCGCAGGTCCGGCGGCGCGGTCATCCGGCGGATCCGCATCCGGGCACCGGCCTCGTCGATCAGGTCGATCGCCTTGTCCGGCAGGAAGCGGTCGGAGATGTAGCGGTCGGCCAGGGTCGCGGCGGCCACCAGGGCGGCGTCGGTGATGCTCACCCGGTGGTGCGCCTCGTACCGGTCGCGCAGGCCCTTGAGGATCTCGATGGTGTGGGCCAGCGAGGGCTCACCCACCTGGATCGGCTGGAACCGCCGCTCGAGCGCGGCGTCCTTCTCCAGGTGCTTGCGGTACTCGTCGAGGGTGGTGGCACCGATGGTCTGGAGCTCACCCCGGGCCAGCATCGGCTTGAGGATGCTGGCGGCGTCGATCGCCCCCTCGGCGGCACCCGCACCCACCAGGGTGTGGATCTCGTCGATGAAGAGGATGATGTCGCCGCGGGTGCGGATCTCCTTGAGCACCTTCTTGAGGCGCTCCTCGAAGTCACCGCGGTAGCGGGAGCCGGCCACCAGGGCACCGAGGTCGAGGGTGTAGAGCTGCTTGTCCTTCAGCGTCTCGGGCACCTCGCCCTTGATGATCTTCTGGGACAGCCCCTCCACCACGGCGGTCTTGCCGACGCCGGGCTCACCGATCAGGACCGGGTTGTTCTTGGTACGGCGGGACAGCACCTGCATGACCCGCTCGATTTCCTTCTCGCGCCCGATCACCGGGTCGAGCTTGCCCTCGCGGGCGGCCTGGGTGAGGTTACGGCCGAACTGGTCCAGCACGAGACTGGTCGACGGCGCGGCCTCGCCGGTGGCGGTGCCCGCGGCGGCGGGTTCCTTGCCCTGGTAGCCGGAGAGGAGCTGGATCACCTGCTGGCGGACCCGGTTGAGGTCGGCGCCGAGCTTGACCAGCACCTGGGCGGCGACGCCCTCGCCCTCCCGGATCAGGCCGAGCAGGATGTGCTCGGTGCCGATGTAGTTGTGGCCGAGCTGGAGCGCTTCGCGCAGCGACAGCTCCAGCACCTTCTTGGCCCGCGGCGTGAACGGGATGTGCCCGCTCGGCGCCTGCTGGCCCTGGCCGATGATCTCCTCGACCTGCTGACGGACGCCCTCCAGGGAGATGCCGAGGCTCTCCAGGGCCTTTGCCGCGACACCCTCACCCTCGTGGATCAGGCCCAGCAGGATGTGCTCCGTACCGATGTAGTTGTGGTTGAGCATCCGGGCCTCTTCTTGGGCCAGGACGACAACCCGTCGCGCTCGGTCGGTGAACCGCTCGAACATGCCCTCGTGCTCCTCACGTGCCGTGCGCACTCGATCTTGGTGGTCAAGATTCTTGGCGGGGCCGGTGCGCGGACGACCGGGGTGGGCGTCCGTGCCTCCTTACTCTATCGCCGCGAGCCGACTCCGCTGAGGTCGTGTGTCTCCGCTGGGTGCCGGTTACGCGTCGTTTTACCCAACCGTCCACGCTCAGGAGGTGTTCCGGGCACCTGCCCTGTACGCGCAGAGCGAAATTCTGTGGGCCGGCGGAGGGGTTGGAGAGGCCCTCCGGGCCCCGGACGGCTCTCCACAGGCTGTGGAAAACTCCTCCACCGGTTGTGGACAACGTCCGTTCCGCCGGATTCCTTCCCACGGCGCGGGCCGCCCGTCCCCGGCGGTCCCCGACCCACCACGGGCAGGTTGGACGACGAACCGACGCCGGCCCGGAGCGGGTGCTCCGGGCCGGCGTCGGTGTCGCTGGAGTCGAGGTCGGCGTCAGTGGCCGGCCTTCGCGTGGAACTCGTCGACGATCTCCTGTGGGATACGCCCCCGGTCGGAGATCTCCCGCCCCTCCCGCTTCGCCCAGTCCCGGATCGCCTTGTTCTGCGCCCGGTCCGCGGTGGCGCCACCCCGGCCGCGCGCGGCCCGGCCGCCCACCACCACGCCCCCTCGACCGACCTTCGAGCCGGCCGCGACGTAGGGGGCGAATAGCTCCCGCAATTTCTCGGCGTTCTTGTCGGAGAGGTCGATCTCGTACTGAACGCCGTCGAGCGCGAACTTGACGGTCTCGTCGGCGTCTCCGCCGTCCAGGTCATCGACCAGCTTGTGAATGATCTGCTTGGCCACGTGCCATTCCTTTCGAGCAGGTTCTCCTGCTAACAAGAGCACAATAGCGGGCACGATGCTCACCCCGTCAATAGGACGGGGGATTCGCCACGGGTAGCCTCGCTACTCCGGGCGCACCAAGGGGAAGAGGATCGTTTCCCGAATTCCCAGGCCCGTCAGGGCCATCAACAGCCGGTCGATTCCCATTCCCATACCCCCGGCCGGCGGCATTCCGTACTCCATGGCCCGCAGGAAGTCCTCGTCGAGCCGCATGGCCTCGTCGTCCCCCCGGGCCGCCAGCGTCGCCTGGGCGACCAGCCGTTCCCGCTGCACAACCGGGTCCACCAGCTCGGAGTAGGCGGTGGCCAGCTCGAAACCGAGCACGTAGAGATCCCACTTCTCGGCCAGGCCGGGCTCGTCCCGGTGGCCCCGGGTGAGCGGGCTGGTCTCCTCCGGGTAGTCCCGCACGAAGGTCGGTTCCTGGAGGCCCGGCACCACCAGTTCCTCGAAGAGTTCCTCGGCGAGCTTGCCCGGACCCCACTTCGGGTCGACGGAGAGACCGACCTTCTCCGCGTACTGCACCAGACGGGCGTGTTCGGTGCGGACGGTGACCTCCTCACCGAGCGCTTCGGAAAGAACACCGAAGAGCGTCACCGAGCGCCACTCGCCACCGAGGTCGAACTCCCGGCCGTCGGCGTGGGCCACCGTGGTCGACCCGGCGACCGCGATCGCCGCCTGCTGCACCAGATTCCGGGTGAGCGCGGCCATCGTGTCGTAGTCGCCGTACGCCTCGTACGCCTCGAGCATCGCGAACTCGGGCGAGTGCGAAGAGTCGATGCCCTCATTACGGAAGTTACGGTTGATCTCGAAGACCCGGTCGACGCCGCCGACCACCGCCCGCTTGAGAAACAGTTCCGGGGCGATTCGCAGATAGAGATCCGTACCCAACGCATTGCTGTGCGTCACGAATGGGCGCGCGGCGGCCCCACCGTGGAGGAGCTGGAGCATCGGGGTCTCGACCTCGATGAATCCCTTGCCGTGCAGCGAGTCACGCAGGCTGCGCACCGTCGCCGCCCGGGTTCGTACCATCTGGCGGGCCTGCGGTCGGACGATCAGGTCGACGTACCGCTGCCGGACCCGGGCCTCCTCACTGAGCGGCTTGTGCGCCACCGGCAGCGGACGCAGCGCCTTGGCGGTCACCGCCCACTGCTCGACCAGCACGGACAGCTCGCCCCGCCGGCTGGTGATCACCTCGCCGGTGACCCCGACCAGGTCACCCAGGTCGACCTGGCGCTTCCAGTCGTCCAACCGCTCGGCACCGACCCGGTCGAGCGAGAGCATCGCCTGCAACTCCGTACCGTCCCCGTCGCGCAGGGTGGCGAAGCAGAGCTTGCCGGTGTTCCGTACGAAGATCACCCGGCCGGTGACCCCGACCCGGTCGCCGGTGGCGGTGTCGGTGGGCAGGTCGGCGTACTTCTCCCGAACGGCGGCCAGGGTGCTGGTCCGGGGGTAGCCGATCGGGTAGGGCTCGACGCCGTCGGCGAGCATCCGGTCACGCTTCTCCCGGCGGACCTTCATCTGCTCGGGAAGGTCGTCGGCGGGATCGATCGGCACGGGGTTCTGCTCGCTCACGGCATGCTTCCTCAGCGGGAGAAATCGGGTGGGTCCAAGGCACGAGCCTACTCAAGCCCCTCCGGGGGCCGGCACTCGATAACCTGCCGCCATGGCCGATCCCACCCACGCCCTGTCGTTCGGTACGGCCGCCGCCGAGTACGACCGGTTCCGGCCCCGCTATCCGGAAGCCGCCCTGCGCTGGGCGCTCGACGGGCTCGCCCCGGCCGCCCGGATCGTCGACCTGGGTGCGGGCACCGGCATCCTGACCCGGAGCCTGCTCGCGCTCGGGCACCCGGTGACCGCCGTGGAACCCGACCCCGGGATGCGGGCCCGGTTCGCCGATGCCACGCCCGGCGTCGTCGCTCTGGCCGGCACCGCCGAATCGGCGCCGCTGCCCGACGGGTACGCCGACGCGGTGCTGGCCGGCCAGGCGTACCACTGGTTCGACCGCGAGCGCGCGCACCCGGAGATCGCCCGGGTGCTGCGGCCCGGCGGCACCCTCGCCCTGGTCTGGAACCTGCGCGACGACCGGACGCCGTGGGTGACCGAGCTGAACCGGATCGCCGAGATCGGCGACACCGTCGACCATCTGCTCGCGAGCGTCACCGACCTCGGCCCTGAGTTCGCCGCCCCGGAGTGGGCCGAGTTCCCGCACACCACCGTGCTGACCCCGGACGAGCTGCTCGGCATGGTGCGTACCCGCTCGCACTACCTGACCGCAGGGCCGGAGCACCGGCGACGGGTCGACCGGGAACTGCGCGACCTGCTCCGCTCCCACCCCGACCTGTCCGGTCGGGAGACCCTCGTCCTGCCGTACCGGACGTTGGTGCTCCGCGCCCGCCGGGACTGAGGTCGGCGGGCCCCGCGACGGGTGGCCCTGCGGTGCCGCCGGACGGCCTTCGACGACCTCAGACGTTGCGCTCGTAGACCATCCGGAGACCGATCAGGGTGATCATCGGTTCGTGGTGGGTGATGGAGCGGCACTCGTTGATCACCAGCGAGGCCAGCCCGCCGGTAGCGATCACCGCCTTGACCTCGCCCAACTCCTCGGTCATCCGCTCGACGATCCGGTCCACCTGGCCGGCGAAGCCGAAGTAGAGGCCGGACTGGAGGCACTCCACGGTGTTCTTGCCGATCACCGACCGGGGCTTCGTCGCCTCGACCTTGCGCAGCTGGGCCGCCCGGGCGGCGAGGGCGTCGAAGGAGATCTCGATGCCCGGGGCGAACGCCCCGCCCAGGAACTCGCCCCGGCCGCTGATCACGTCGAAGTTGGTGGTGGTGCCGAAGTCCACCACGATCGACGGCCCGCCGTAGAGGGTGTACGCGGCGAGCGTGTTGACCACCCGGTCCGACCCGACCTCCTTGGGGTTGTCGATGGCCAGCTGCACCCCGGTGCGTACTCCCGGCTCGACGACGACACTGGGCAGGTCCCCGTAGTAGCGGGCCAGCATGGTCCGCAGCGAGCGGAGCGCGGCCGGCACCGTGGAGCAGGCGGCGACCCCGGTGATCTCCACCGCGTCCCCGGCGAGCAGGCCCCGGAACATCAGGCCCAGCTCGTCGGCGGTCGACCGGGCGTCGGTCTTGATCCGCCAGGAGTGCACCAGCCGGTCGCCGTCGAACGTGGCCAGCACGGTGTTGGTGTTTCCGATGTCGATGCAGAGCAGCACGCACGCAGCCTAGACAACGCCGGAAGCGGTCACGCCGCCCGCAGGTCCAGAGCGATGTCCAGGATCGGCGAGGAGTGCGTCAACGCGCCCACCGAGAGATAGTCGACGCCGGTGGCGGCGTACTCGGCGGCGACGTCCAGCGTCAGGCCACCGGTCGCCTCCAGTTCGGCCCGGTCCCCCACCGCGGCCACCACCTCGGTCAGCGTCGCCGGGGTCATGTTGTCCAGCAGCAGGAAGTCCGCGCCGGCCTCGACCGCCTCCACCGCCTCGGCCAGCGTGTCCACCTCCACCTGCACCGGCACCTCGGGGAAGGCCTCCCGGACCCGACGGTAGGCGGCGGCGATCCCGCCGGCCGCGAACTTGTGGTTGTCCTTGATCATGGCGACGTCGTGCAGGCCCATCCGCTTGTTGGTGCCACCGCCGGCCCGCACCGCGTACTTCTCCAGGGACCGCAGCCCCGGGGTGGTCTTCCGGGTGTCCAGCACCATCGCCTTCGTGCCGGCCAGCGCGTCCGCCCAGGCCCGGGTGTGGGTGGCCACCCCGGACATCCGGCAGAGCAGGTTGAGCGCCGTCCGCTCGGCGGTGAGCAGCGAGCGGGTCGGGCCGGTGACCGTGGCCAGCACGTCACCGCGTGCCACCCGCGCGCCGTCGGCGGACACCAGGGACACCTCGACCGTACGGCGGTCGCCGGTCACCGAACCGACCAGCTCGAACACGGCCGCGGCGACGGCCAGCCCGGCGACCACCCCGTCCGCCCGGGCCACCAGGTCGGCCGTGTCGACCTGCTCGGCCGGGATGGTGGCCAGACTCGTGACATCCCGGAACTGGGGGCCGAGATCCTCACGCAGGGCGGACTCGACGATCCGCCGGACCTCCGCCGGGCTGAGCCCGGCCTCCCGCAGCGCCTGCTCCGTCCACTCCCTCATCGGGCCTCCTCGGTTCGCGACTGCGGGGTTCGCAGGATGGGCTCACTCCGTACGGGGACTCCTCGGTTCGCGGGCCGTGGGGTCCGCCGGACCGGCTCGCTCCGCGTGTTCACCCGGACTCCTCCCACCGGTGGGCCAGCCGACCGCCCGCGCCGATCGAGCCGACCAGGTGGCCGCGCCACGTCTGGTCGGCCGTCGGGAAGTCCTCCCGCCAGTGGCAACCCCGCGTCTCCCGGCGGGCGTACGCGGCGGCGACCAGGGTCGACGCCACCGTGACCAGGTTCGTCGCCTCCCAGCTCGCGGTGCGGGGCTCGCCCCGGCCCGCGCCGAGTTCGGTCAGCGTTCCCGCCGTCGCGGCCAGGGTCCCCGCCGAGCGGAGCACCCCGGCCCCCCGGGTCATCGCCCGTTGCAGCACCGGCGTCACCTCCGGCGGCACCACCCAGCCGCCCCCGCCCCGCCACGCGCCGGTCGGTGCGGGCTGCGCCTGCTCGGGCAGGCCCCGGGCGATGTCCTCGGCGATCCGTCGGGAGAAGACCAGCCCCTCCAGCAGCGAGTTGCTGGCCAACCGGTTGGCCCCGTGGACTCCGGTGCAGGCCACCTCGCCGCAGGCGTACAGGCCGGGGATGGAGGTCTGGCCGCGCAGATCCGTACGGACGCCGCCGGACGCGTAGTGGGCTGCCGGGGCGACCGGGATCAGGTCGGTCGCCGGGTCCACGCCGATGGCCAGGCAGGAGGCCACGATGGTCGGGAAGCGGCGGGCCAGGTGCGCGCCGCCCAGGTGCCGGGCGTCGAGGTAGACGTGGTCCGCGCCGGTCGCCAGCAGCACCCGGTGGATGCCCTTGGCCACCACGTCACGGGGAGCCAGCTCGGCCAGCTCGTGCTGCCCCACCATGAACCGCTTGCCGTCGGCGTCGACCAGGTACGCGCCCTCGCCGCGCAGCGCCTCGGAGACCAGCGGCTGCTGGGCGTGCCCGGCCCCGGGCACCCGGGCCTGCTCCGGGACGATCAACGCGGTCGGGTGGAACTGGACGAACTCCACGTCCGTCACGGCTGCCCCGGCCCGCAGGGCCAGCGCGACACCGTCCCCGGTCGACACGGCCGGGTTGGTGGTCGCCGCGAAGATCTGCCCCATGCCGCCGGTGGCCAGGACGACCGCGCGGGCCAGGATCGCACCGACGCCGTCCTCGCTCCCCTCGCCCAGCACGTGCAGGGTGATCCCGCAGGCCCGGCCGAGCCCGCCGGGGCCGTCACCGGGGGCCCGGAGCAGATCCAGCACCAGGGCGTGCTCCACCAGGCGGATCCACGGGTCGCGGCGGACTGCGGCGTGCAGCGCCCGCTGCACCTCCGCGCCGGTGGCGTCCCCGCCGGCGTGCACGATCCGGTCGGCCCGGTGCCCGCCCTCGCGGGTCAGCATCAGCGAGCCGTCCGGATGCCGGTCGAACTCGGCCCCGATCCGCATCAGCTCCCGCAGCCGCGTGGGCCCCTCCTCCACCAGCACCCGCACCGCCGCCGGGTCGCAGAGCCCCACCCCGGCGACCTCGGTGTCGTGCGCGTGCGCGCCCGGGGTGTCGGCCGGGTCGAGCACCGCGGCGATGCCGCCCTGCGCCCAGCGGGTCGAGCCCTCGTCGATGTTCACCTTGGTGACGACGGTGACGTGCAGCCCCGCCTCCCGCAGGTGCAGCGCGGCGGTCAGGCCGGCGACCCCGGACCCGACCACGATCACGTCGGTGGTCTCGACCCAGCCGGGCGCGGGCGCGGCCAGCAGCTCGGGGACGCTGGGCAGCGCGACGGTCGACAGCTCCATGGGCACAGTCAACCGCGTCGGCCCGGGTCGCGCAGCGGCGGGGGCCGACGCGAGTGGCGCGCCCGACCCTCCACCTGACTGGCGCGCTCGCCGGCGGGTGTGGTGGTTGCGCGCGGGGTCGCGGTGGTTTGCAGGGGGCCCTTCCTACACAGAAAGCGCGAGCAGGGGACCCCTGCAACCACCCGGAGCGGGCAGCTGAGAGCTCCGTCGGGGAGGGCGGACCGGGACGGTCAGCGGGTGCGGACGGGCAGGACGGCCGGACCGGCCCCCCGCAGCGAGCGGGTCACCGTGCGGTCGCTGAGCCAGAGATAGCAGCGCACGCCCCGGTCGCCGGCCTTCCAGCGGGCCGCACCGGGTGGGCGTACCACCACGTCGGTGCGGAACCGCAGGTCGTCGTCGACCGGCAGGCCGGCGTAGCCGGCGAGGACCGACCGGCAGCCGGTGTAGACCGGGGCCCAGTCGGCGGGCTTCGCCGGGTACCGGGTGTCCGGGGCCTTCCACACCCCGACGAACTCCGCGTTGTGCGCCTTGGCGCAGTCGGCGGGGGTGACCGTCTGCACGCCCAACTGCGCGCCGGTACGCGCGTTCTGGCAGCCCAGCCGGAGTGGGGAAGCCCCTTTGAGGGCGTCGCGCAGGCTGCCGGTGCGTTGCACCGTCCGGCCGGCCCGTTCGACGGTGTCGACCTCGGTGACGTCGCACCGGTACCAGCGGGCACCGGCCGCCCAGCCGACCGTGGACGGCAGCGCCACCCCGAGCCGCAGCCGACCCACCCGCCACTCGTCACCGACGTACGCCGAGGTGCGGGTGTCACAGTCGGCGAACGCGGCCCGCATCGCCGGTGAGTCGACGGCCGGAGCCGAGGTGACCGCCGGTGGGAAGGTGCCCACGTGCGCGGTCTCGACCCGGTGCGGCACGCCGCAGTCCACCGGCTCGAAGGTGGCGAGCGGGACCACGTCGGCGAAGTCGGCCACCTGGCAGACCCCGGCCGGCGGCACGAACGGCCCCGGCGCGGCCAGCGCCGCCCAGTCGTCGACCAGGTCGCCGTCCAGCCCGCCCGCGTCGCCACAGCCGGCCAGCAGGGTGGCCGTCAGCAACAACGCGGCCAGGCTCCTCCTCGCACGGCGCATCGCGGCCTCCCCAGCCAGCCGCCGTCGCCCGACGGCGCGCGGTAAGGGTAACCAGAAATGACCCTCCGGTAACAGAGCGGATGCGCGGGCCGTAACCGGACACCCGCCCCGGTGCGGCCCGGACGGCCGACGTGGTCAGCGGACCGCCACCAGGTCCCCGCGCACCGGGTCGCCGACCATCCCCGGGGCCACCCCGGCCGGGTCGGCACCCAACTCGATGACCCGGTTGTCGGCGTCGACGTGCACCACCCGGGGCTGGTACGTCCGCGCCTCGGCGTCGTCCATCTGCCCGTACGAGATGAGGATGACCAGGTCGCCCGGGTGCACCAGGTGCGCTGCGGCCCCGTTGATGCCGATCACGCCGCTGCCCCGCTCGCCCGGGATGACGTAGGTCTCCAGCCGCGCGCCGTTGGTGATGTCCACGATCGCCACCTGCTCGCCGGGGAGCAGGTCGGCGGCATCGAGGAGGTCCTGGTCCACGGTCACCGAGCCGACGTAGTGGAGATCGGCCTGGGTCACCGTGGCCCGGTGGATCTTCGACTTCAGCATGGTGCGGTACATCGGGTTGCCTCTCACGGTCGGATCCGGGCGAACCAGCCCGGGTGGGGGTTCGGGGCCGTACCGGCCCGCGTCTCGTCGCCGGACCGGACCGGCCCGGGAGGGGTGGTCATCGGGGGGCGAGCCGGATCGCCATGTTGTCGATGAGCCGCGTCGCGCCGACCCGGGCCGCGACCAGCAGCCGGGCCGGGCCGGCGACCGGACCGGGTTCCAGATCCGGGTCGGTGAGGACCAGGTAGTCCAGTTCCACGTCCGACCGGTCGTCGAAGACGGCGTTGGCCGCGACCAGCACGTCGGTGGCGGTCGCGCCGTCGGAGGCGGCCAGCGAGCCCGCGTGCAGCGCCGCCGACAGGCTCCGCGCGGTGACCCGCTCGGCCGGGGAAAGGTAACGGTTACGGCTGGACAGGGCCAGCCCGTCCGGCTCGCGGACCGTCGGCACGCCGACCACCCGGACCGGCACGTCGAGGTCGCGGACCATCCGCCGGACCAGGGTGAGCTGCTGGTAGTCCTTCTCGCCGAAGAAGGCGAGGTCGGCCCGGGTGAGCTGGAGCAGCTTCAGGACCACGGTGAGCACCCCGTGGAAGAAGCCGGGACGGCTCTCCCCCTCCAGTTCGCCGCCGAGCCGGCCCGGGTCGAGACGCACCCCGGGTGCCCCGTCCGGGTACATGTCCGCCACCGAGGGGGCGAAGACCAGGTCCGCTCCGGCCCGCCGGCACACTTCGAGATCTTCGTCGAGGGTGCGCGGGTACCGGTCGAAGTCCTCGTTCGGGCCGAACTGCAACGGGTTGACGAAGACCGTCACCAGCACGTGGTCGACCTGCTCACGGGCGGCCCGCAGCAGCGACTCGTGCCCCGGGTGCAGCGCACCCATGGTCATCACCACCCCGACCGTGCCGGTCAGGGCGGCCCGCGCCGTGGCGAGTTCCGCGCGGGTGTGCACCACCGTGGTCACGCCACCGCCTCCTGTCGCATGCCGCCCAGCACCCCGAGCAGCGACTCCGCGTCGACCGGGCGGAGCCGCCCGGCGGCGATCGCCCGGTCGGCGGTGCGCCGGGCCAGGGCCAGGTACGCCTCGACCGAGTCCGGGGCGGTCGCCGTCAACCGGTCGAGATGCCGCGCGACGGTGCCCGCGTCACCGCGCGACACCGGGCCGGTCAACGCGTCGTCCCCGAGCCGCAGGGCGTTCTCCAGGGCGGCCCGCAGCAGCGGGGCCAGCACCCGTGCCGGCTCCTCCACCCCGGCGTCGCGCAGCCGGTCGGCCGCCTCGTTGACCAGGGTGACCAGATGGTTCGCGCCGTGGGCCAGGGAGGCGTGGTAGAGCGGCCGGTCGGGCTCGGCGATCCACTCCGGCACACCACCGAGGTCGGCGACCAGCCGGGCGGCGAGCACCCGCAGCTCCGGCGGGGCGGTCACCCCGTACGAGACGCCGGGCAGACGGTCGAGGTCGTCGGGCGTACCGGTGAAGGTCATCGCGGGGTGCAGCGCCAGCGGCCGGGCACCCACCTCGGCCGCCGGGGCGAGCGCGTCGAGCCCGTGCGCGCCGGAGGTGTGCACGACCACCTGCCCGGGGCGGAGGACGCCGCTCTCGGCGAGGCCGGTCACCACGGCGGTGAGCGCGTCGTCCGGGACCGCGACGAGCAGCAGGTCGGAGGCGGCCCGGGCGACCGCCAGCACCGGGCGGCGCGGGACGTCGGGCAGCAGCCGGGCGATCCGGGCGGTGGAGACGGTGGAGACACCGGCGGCGGCGACCACCCGGTGACCCGCGGCGGTGAGTGCCGCGCCCAGGACGGCACCGACCCGACCGGCACCGATCACGCCGACGGTGAGGTGGCGGGGAAAGACGGGAACGGAGCCCGACGGGGCAGCGCCGGTGGGCGCGCCGGGGCGCGGGCGCAGGGATGCGCTCATGGCGATGATCCAGTCCTCGAAGGTGGGGTACCGGTCAAGCGCAAGTATGCGCCGTGGTCAGCGGACGGCACAGACAGGTGTGAAAACGTTCACCGGCACGGTCCGGCCCGTCCCGGGGGCGGAACGGACGGGCCGACGGACCCGTAGGGTCGGCCCGGTGACCCCACCTGAACCCGGGACGGACTGATGGGCACCGGTTGGCGGGCGGCGACGACCACGGCGCTCTACGGCCCCACCGGCTTCTTCGTGGCCGGCACCGGCCCGGCGGCGCACTTCCGGACCAGTGTGCACGCGTCCCCGGTGTTCGGCGGGGCGCTGCTGCGCCTGGTCGAACGAGTCGACGCCGCGCTCGGCCATCCCGGCCGGCTGGACGTGGTCGACGTCGGCGCGGGCCGGGGCGAACTGCTCACCACCCTCGCCCAGCTCGCCGTCCGGGCAGCGGACCGCGGCGGACCCGCGCGCCGGGCGGTTGCCCCCCGGAACACGGCGACGGACGACCACTCCACCGGAGGTGGCGGTCGCGTGCCGCCGCTGGTCGACCGGCTCCGGCTGACCGCGGTCGAGGTGGCCCCCCGGCCCGTCGGGCTGTCGCCCGCCGTCGACTGGCGGGACCGGGTACCGGACGGGATCACCGGACTGCTGCTGGCCACCGAGTGGCTGGACAACGTGCCGCTGG
The DNA here is from genome assembly GCF_014680085.1 of Micromonospora sagamiensis. Classification (NCBI taxonomy): domain Bacteria; kingdom Bacillati; phylum Actinomycetota; class Actinomycetes; order Micromonosporales; family Micromonosporaceae; genus Micromonospora; species Micromonospora sagamiensis. The sequence goes on from NZ_AP023438.1 coordinate 2,454,410, forward strand.
ACGTCGCGGTGGCCACCGACGACGGCTGGCGTACGGTGCTGGTCGACCCGGCCGGCGTCGAGTCGGTCGGCGGGCCGGTCGACCCCGCCGACGCCGACTGGCTGGCGACCTGGTGGCCGGCGTCCCCCGGCGGGCGGGCCGAGATCGGGCGGACCCGGGACGTGGCCTGGGCGACGGCCGTACGCGCCGTCGACCGGGGACTCGCCCTGGCCGTCGACTACGGTCACCTGCGCTCCGGGCGCCCGTTCGACGGGACGCTGACCGGTTACCGGGCCGGGCGGCAGGTGCCACCGGTGCCGGACGGGTCCTGCGACCTCACCGCGCACGTCGCCGTGGACGCGGTCGGCGTCGCCGGCTCGGCGGTGGCCGGTACGCCGTACACGCTGCTCCGTCAGCGGGAGGCGCTGCGGGCGCTCGGGGCCGACGGCGGTCGACCGCCGCTGGCCCTGGCCACCACCGACCCGGCCGGGTACGTCCGCGCCCTCGCCGCCGCCTCCGCGGTCACCGAGCTGACCGACCCGGCCGGGCTGGGCGGACACTGGTGGCTGCTGCAACCGGTGGGCATCCCCGCGCCGCCGTTGGCACCCGCCGTCTCCGCCCCGTCGCCGGCCCCCTGACCCGCGTCCGTGGCACGATGTCCGGCATGACCACCGACGCCGGGAGCCTGCGTGAATTGACCGTCGGCACCGGGACCGGTCTGGACACCGCCGACATGGTGCTCAACATCGGCCCGCAGCACCCGTCCACCCACGGGGTGCTCCGGTTGAAGCTGGTGCTCGACGGCGAACGGGTTGTGGCCTGCGAGCCGATCGTCGGTTACATGCACCGGGGGGCCGAGAAGCTCTTCGAGGTCCGCGACTACCGGCAGATCATCGTGCTGGCGAACCGGCACGACTGGCTGTCGGCCTTCGCCAACGAGCTGGGCGTGGTGCTCGCCGTCGAACGACTGATGGGGCTGGAGGTGCCGGAACGGGCCGTCTGGCTGCGTACCGCGCTCGCCGAGTTGAACCGGGTGCTCAACCACCTGATGTTCCTGGGCTCGTACCCGCTGGAGATCGGCGCGATCACCCCGATGTTCTACGCCTTCCGGGAACGGGAGACGCTCCAGACGGTGCTGGAGGAGGTCTCCGGCGGCCGGATCCACTACATGTTCAACCGGGTCGGCGGGCTCAAGGAGGAGGTGCCGGCGGGCTGGACCGGCCGCGCCCGGGCCGCCATCGACGAGGTACGCCGTCGCCTGCCCGACCTGGACCACCTGATCCGGCGCAACGAGATCTTCCTGGCCCGTACCGTCGGGGTCGGGGTGCTCTCCGCCGCCGACGCCGCCGCGTTCGGCGCGTCCGGACCGGTGGCCCGCGCCTCCGGGCTCGACCTCGACCTGCGCCGGGACGAGCCCTACCTGGCCTACGGCGAGCTGGACGTGCCGGTGGTCACCCGCACCACCGGGGACTGCCACGCCCGCTTCGAGGTGCTGCTCGACCAGGTGTACGTCTCACTCGACCTCGCCCAGCAGTGCCTGGACCGGGTGGACCGGCTCACCGGGCCGGTCAACACCCGGCTGCCGAAGGTGGTCAAGGCCCCCGAGGGGCACACCTACGCCTGGACCGAGAACCCGCTCGGCATCAACGGCTACTACCTGGTCTCGCGGGGCGAGAAGACGCCATGGCGGTTGAAGCTGCGCACCGCGTCGTACGCCAACGTGCAGGCGCTGGCCACCCTGCTCCCCGGCTGCCTGGTCCCCGACCTGGTGGCGATCCTCGGCTCGATGTTCTTCGTGGTCGGCGACATCGACAAGTAGCCGGCGGGAGCGGGTTGCCGGCCCGGCGGGGAGCAGGCAGCCGGCGGGGAGCGGGCAGCTGGCGGGGAGCGGGCAGCCGGCGGGGAGCCCGGTCAGCGCCAGCGATCCGGAGCGTCGTCGGCGCGCCTCTCGTGCTCGCGGGAGGGCCGACCGTACCGGCCCGGCTCGGGTTCCGTCCGCCGGCCCCGGGCCGAGGGCTCCGGCCAGTCGTCGTCCTGCCGCCGGCCACGCGGCGGCGACCACCCGGGCTCGGCGGGGGACGTCGGCCACCCGGTCCCCTCCCCGGACCGGTGCGGCGTCGACCGCCCGTCCGCCGCACGGTCGCCCCGCGCGGGCCGCCACTGCTCCGGCACGGGAACACCGCCCGGCGGCAGGGCCCGGTCCGGGTCGGGCCGGTGGCCGTCCCGGCGCGGGTACTCCGGACCGGCCCCGCGTGGCTCGTCCCGGTCGTAGCCGTCGTCCGGGTGCCCGCGCCGGGGGCGCCGGACGGCCGCCCAGTGGTCCTCCACCCGCAGTTCGGTGCCGTCGCCGTCGGCGTGCAGCGCCGCCCGCCGCTCGCTCATCCGCAGTTCCCGGCCGTGCTCGTCGTCTCGGACGGTCGCCCACCGGCCTCCGGCCCGGACCTCGGACCAGTCGTCGGCACCGGCGTCCCCCGACGGGTACGCCGGCCCCGGGTCCGGCCGGTCCGGGGCACCCCGTCGGGACCGGCTGTCGCCGCCGGTCGGCCCGGACCGTTCCCCGCCTGGGTGTCCGTACCGCTCGTCGGCCCCGCCGTACCGGCCACCGGCCGAGGTGCGCCAGTCCGGGTCCGGCCGGGGATGGTCCTCCCGTGACGGGTAGCCGTCCCACCGGTCGGCCCGCTCCGGGTCATGCCCCGACCAGGGCTGCTCCTCCCGTGGCGTCCACCGGCCGTAACCGCCCGGCCCCGGGTCCGGGGTGCCGTCCACGACGGTGTGCCGGGTGGTCACGTGGACGGTCTCGGTGTGCCGTACCACGCCGACCGGACGGGCCGGTGCCTCCGGACCGGGCGCGGCTCCGGGCCGGACGTCGGGTCCGTCGGAGCGGGCCGACCCGCCGTACACCCCGCCCGCCGCGCGTTCGGAGGCGTACCGGGAGGTGGCCCGGGGCCGGGCGACCGGCTCCTGGTCGGCGTACCAGTCCCCGCCCGTCCGGTGGTCGGGGAACGGCTCCCCGTCCGGCTCGGCCGCCCGGCGACGTCCCGCTGCCGGCTCCGAGGTCCGGCGGCGACCGTCCTCCGGGTCGTCCGCGCGGCGACGTCCGCCCTCCGGCTCCGGCTCGTCGGCGGCGGGCCGGACCGGGACGGTCCCGGCCACCGTCACCCTCGCCCGCCCGGCCCGGGGCTGCTCGGCGGCCGGCACCTCGTCGTTCCGGGCCCCCACCGGCTCGGCGGACCAACGGGCCGGGTCGGCGGCCGGACGGGCGGAGTGGGCGACGGCGGCGAGTTCGGCCCGCAACTCGTCGATCTCGTCGGCGAGCTGCCGCACCTCGGCGGCGGTGTCCGGGCGGAGCGCGACCGAAATATTGATCATCACCACTGCGGTGATCGCCAGCACGGCGGCGACGCGCAGCAGGCCGTTGCCGTCGGCGACCAGCAACAGCAACGCCGCGAGCGCGGCGACCGCCAGGCCGGCCCGGAACAGGAGGGTCAGCCGCGACGCGGCGCGCTTGTCGTCCAGGGAGACCGGAGCAGGCATGGGTGTGCAGCCTACCGAGCGTTGCCGGGACGAAAAAGGCCGACGGCACCCGAAACCGGGCACCGTCGGCTGATGACACGGATCCGCGCGCCGGGCGGCCGGCGCGCGGATGGACTCAGCTTCCCGCGAGCGCCCCGTCGGAGGAGAGGACCAGGCCCACGCTGGCGGCGCCGGTCTTCAGGGCGTTCTTGGTCTGCGGGCCGGCGGCGTCCAGAGAGCTGAACGAGCCGGCTTTGAAGTTGTAGACCTCGACCAGGCCGACCTGGCACTTCGGCCGCTGCGGGCACTCCGGCGGACCGGCGAGCACCGTGTCGGCACCCGAGCACTTCTCGGCGAGCTGGGTGAGGGTGGTCACGCCGTACTTGTCGGAGAAGGCCTTGGTGACGGCGAAGGCGTTCTGGTCCTGGGCGGCCGAGGGCGTCCCGAAGGTCAGGCCGGCCTTCTCCCCGACGGCCTTGAGCGCCGCGACGGTCTTCGCCAGGTCCGGCGAGGAGATCGGCTGGGCGTCCTTGCCGTTGGCCTTGGTGTTGAGGAACTCCGCCAGGGTCGCCGCGTACTCCGGGACGACCTGGATCTCGCCCTTCTCCAGGGCCGGCTCGTACAGCTCCCGGCTGCCGATCTGCTGCACCTTCACCTGGTACCCGGCAGCGGTCAGCACGATCCGGTACAACTCGCCGAGGGTCTGGTTCTCGCTGAAGTTGGCCGCCCCGACCACGATCGAGCCGCCGGGCCCCTTGGCGATGCCCTCGGTGAGGTTGTTCGCCGTGGCGAACTCCTCGGCAGCCGCCTTGGGGGTCTTGCGGTCCACGTCGACGGCCTTGTTCAAGGCGATCAGCTTCGGCGTGTCCAGCGCCGCCGAGACCTTGTCGAGCGCGGCGACGAGCTGCGGGTTCGCCGCCTTCGCGTTGATCGCCGGGAGGACGTTGTCGGTGTTCTGGAGCAACTTGTCGTCGTCGAGGACGACCAACTGGTCACCGGCGACCGGGGCGCAGCCCGCGCCGGAGGCCCCCGCCTCCGGGGCTTCGGTGCCGGAGGAACCGGCGTCACCGCAACCGGTGAGGAACCCGGCCGCGGCGAACACACCCACCGCGCCGATCGCCAATCGAGTACGTGCGCGCATCATCAGCCCGCCTCCTGTGTCCCGGCGCGACCCGTCCGGGCCGGCCGCGTGTCCGACGGGCGATCTCCTGCCGCCCGTGTGTCTTCCCCCCGAGTCACCCACTCGCGGGAACCCCACGAGACATCCTCGCGGATTCACGCGAGGCGCACTCGCAGAAGTCCCACGAAACACTTTCGGAGGCGGAGGGACAACCCGCGCGGCGGATTTTGTCGCCGGATCGTCACCCATCGACCGATCCGACGTCGTCGAGGCGGGGTCAGCCCCCGGCCACGGCGCTCGCCGCACGGCCGCCGGCCCGGCGACGGGCCCGGCGCAGCGGGCGCGGGGTGACCAGCCGTTCGACCAGGGCCAGGAGCAGCTCGACCAGGATCGCCAGTCCGGCCACCAGCACGCCGCCGGCGACGATCTGCCCGCCACCGGCCGCGATGTCCAGCCCGAAGCCGGCCCGGATGATCTGGCCCAGCCCGCCGCCGTTGACGAAGGAGGCCAGGGCGGCGGTGGCCACCACCTGGACGGCGGCGGTGCGGAACCCGGCCGCGAGGTACGGCACCGCCAGCGGCAGTTCCACCCGACGCAGCACCTGCCAGCCGGAGAAGCCCATGCCCCGGGCCGCGTCGCGGGCCTCCGGATCGGCCTGCCGGATCCCGGTGTACGCGTTCGCCAGCAGCGGCGGCACGGCGAAGACGGCCAGCGCGACCACCACCGCCGGCTGTCCGAAGCCGAGGAAGGTCAGCGGCAGGATGGTCAGCAGGGCGAGCGTCGGCACGGCGAGCGTCACGTTGGAGACGAGCACCACCACACCACCGCCCCGACCGGTGTGCCCGAGCCAGAAGCCGATCGGCCAGGCCACCAGGCAGCCGAGGACGACCGCCGCCGCCGACATGGACAGATGCTCCCCGAGGCGGTCCAGGACACCACCCGGGTTGGTCCAGTTGAGCGGGTCGTTGAGCCAGCGCACCGCCTGCTCGATCGCGCTCATGGGGTGGTCCTCCGCAGCCAGGGGGTGAGCAGCCGGCCGACCCCGGCCAGCATCAGGTCGAGCACCAGCGCCAGCAGCACGCAGAGCAGGGTGCCGGTCATGATCTGTGCCTTGTAGAAGTTGTTCTGGAAGCCGGCGAAGATCAGCTGGCCCAGCCCGCCCCGGCCGACCACCACGCCCACCGTCACCAGGGCGACCGTGGAGACGGTGGCGAGTCGCAGTCCGGTGAGGATGCCGGGCAGCGCGAGTGGCAGCTCCACCCGGAACAGTCGCCCCCAGCGGCCGTACCCCATGCCCTGGGCGGCCTCCCGGACCTCCGGCGGCACCTGGTTGAGCCCGGCCACCGCGTTACGCACGATGACCAGCAGCGCGTAGAGCACCACCACGCTGAGTACGGTCACCGCCCCGATCCCGAGGTACGGCGCGAGAAAGGCGAACAGCGCCAGGGACGGGATCGTGTAGAGCACGCCGGTGAGTGCGAGAATCGGGCCGGTGAGCGGCCGGAACCAGTACGCCGCCACCGCCAGTGGCAGGGCCACCAGCGCGGCGATCACCACCGCGCGGGCGGTCAGCGAGGCGTGCTCCCCCAGCGCGGCGGCGATGGTGTCGGAGTTGTCCCGCACGTACTGCCAGGAGAACCACGGGTTACCCGGATCGGCCCGGTAGCTCAGGCGGAAGGACATGCGTGGACGTTACCCCGGACCCCGAGCCCGTCGCCGACCGCGCGACCGACCCGGCCGGCGGCGCCGCGTCGATCACCCTGGACGGGATCGGCAAGCGCTACCCGGACGGCACCGAGGCGGTTCGCGACCTGAGCCTGGAGGTGAGGGCCGGCGAACTCGTGGTGCTGATCGGCCCCTCGGGCTGCGGGAAGTCGACCGTGCTCCGGATGATCAACAGGCTGGTCGAGCCGACCTCCGGTCGGGTCCTCCTCGGCGACGACGACGTGACCCGGGTCGACCCGGTGGCACTGCGCCGCCGGATCGGTTACGTGATCCAGAACGTCGGCCTCTTCCCGCACCAGACCGTACGCGCCAACGTCGGCACCGTGCCCCGGCTGCTCGGCTGGTCCAAGGAGCGCAGCCGGCGCCGCACCGACGAGTTGCTGGAGCTGGTCGGGCTCGACCCGGCGCAGTTCGGCCACCGCTACCCGCACGAACTCTCCGGCGGGCAGCGGCAGCGGGTCGGGGTGGCCCGCGCGCTGGCCGCCGACCCGGTGGTGCTGCTCATGGACGAGCCGTTCTCCGCCGTGGACCCGATCGTGCGGACCCGGTTGCAGGAGGAGTTCCTCCGGTTGCAGGCCGAGGTGCGCAAGACCATCGTGCTGGTCACCCACGACCTGGACGAGGCCGTCCGGCTCGGCGACCGGATCGCGGTGCTCTCCGAGGGCGGCCGGCTGGAGCAGTACGACACCCCGGCCGCCGTGCTGGGCGGGCCGGCGTCGGACTTCGTCCGTGACTTCGTCGGGGCCGACCGGGGCATCCGCCGGCTGGCGGTCACCCCGGTCACCCGCGGCACGCTGCGCCCGCTGGCCGGCGCGGACGGCGCGGACCTGCCCCGGGTCCGGTTGGGTGGCTCGGCGTACGACGCGCTGGCCGTCCTGCTGACCTCGGCCGCCGACCGGGTGGTCGTGGTCGACGACGAGGGGCCGGTCGGCGTGCTGAGCCGTCAGCGGCTGCTCGACCTGGGCGGACCGGAGCACTGACCGGCCGCACGGCCGCAGGCACCGTGGTCAGGCCCGGCCGCAGGCACCGTGGTCAGGCCCGGCCGCAGGCACCGTGGTCAGGCCCGGCCGCAGGCACCGTGGTCAGGCCCGGCCGCCGAGGCTGGCGACGCCGACGATCCAGCCGGCGAAGAAGCCGTACGCAGCCCCCGTGCCGGCGGCCTGCACCGCCGTGAACAGCGACGAGTCGGCCCCGAACAGGGAACTGAACAGTGCGGCGAAGCCGGCCGCGAAGACGTACGCGCCCCAGCCGGAGAAAAGCTGACTGACCAGTCCCGCCGCCGGCGCGGTCTGCGGTCCCGGCAGCAGGTAGAGCAGGGTCGCGGCCAGCACGACCAGCAGCAGCGCCCGCAGCCCGTCGGTGAAGAGCGTCTCGACCGGACGGCCCGAGTCGAATCGCCAGCTCGGCCAGGCGAGCAGGCGCAGGAACCAGCCGGAGGCCGAGTTCGGATCCGTGTTCTCCCCGGCCCACCGCCCGTAGGCGGGACTGCCGCAGACGGCGACGAGGACGAGCGCGGCGAGGGTGCCGGTGCCCGTCGCGGTGCTCCGGCGACGGTCGAAGCCGGATCGGCTGGTCAACGACATGCCGCGACCAGTTCCCGGTCGACCGGGAAAGGCAAACCTGAGGGCAGGTCGCTTCACCGGGCGGGTGGGTTCAGTGCTTCATCAGGTAGTCGATGAAGGCGGCCCGCAGCAGCGGCGCGGACTCCTCGTAACCGTGGCCGGTCAACTCCCGCCACAGTGCCGCCGCCTCCTCGATCGTCGGCCCGACCGAGTTGGGCGCGCCGTCGAGCACCGCCGCCTCGTCGGCATCGGGCAGGTGCCGCAGGACGGACCAGAAGAAGGCGACGTCCCGACGCTCCCTGGCCCGGGCGAACGCCTGCTCACGCAGTTCCTCGGTGGAGAGCGCGTCCAACTCGGCGAAGGAACGGCCCGCAGCCGGCGACGATGATTCGGTCATGCGGCGAGCCTAACCGGCGAGATCAGCATCGGCGCATCGAGTCGGGTCACCGACGGTCACCGCGCCACCGGTCCCGCCCGCCGTCCCAGCGCCCCCACGGGTCGACCGGGTCGTCGGTGGAGCGGGCCGGCAGCACCGGAGGCCAGGCACCGCCGTACGTACCCGTGCCCGTGCCCGGCAGGGTCCAGCCCGAACTGGTCGTGGGGTCCCCACCCGGGCCTGGTTCGACCCTCTCCTCGGTCACCGCCCGTGTTCGCCCGTACGTCTCGACCATGCGGGTGACGACCAGGCCGACCGCGAGCGCCGGCCCGGCCACGGCCCAGCGGCTGATCTCGTGGCCGACCGCGTCGACGTACGCGAAGAAGAGGCCGGCCAGGACGACGACCAGCATCGTTCCGCTCACCCCGCCGCGCCGGCCGAAGGCGCTCGTCCCGCCGAGCAGGGCCATGCCGACGCCGAGTGCCGTCCAGTCCAGACCGGGTTCGGGTACGACCCGGTCGGCGCCGTTCGCCGCGAGCAGCACACCGGCCAGCATCGCCAGCACCGTGGACCCGATCAGCGCGCCACCGGTGACCAGCGCGGCGACCACTCCCCGTCGCCGCGCCGGATCCTCGACCGGCCGGAACCGGCCCACCAGCCCGCGCACCGACCGGATCGCGCCGAACAGGCCACCGAGGACGGCGACCGCCAGGAAGCCGGCGAAGAGTTGGTAGGCACTGTGCCGGGGGTCGTAGTGGGCCTGGACCAGCACCGGAACCTGCCGGCGCTCGATGTACACCACCAGCCCGGCCGCGGCGGCCAGGCTGGCCGCCCAGGCGGGCACGTGCAGCAGCGCCACGAACATCGCCAGGACCAGCCCGCCGAGGGCGGCGGTCACCACGGCCGGCACGACCGCCTCGGTCACCCCCCGGTCGCCCTGCTCGGCGAAGTGCAGGGCGGCGGCCACCGCGACCGGACCGATCGCCAGGTTCGGGGCGGCGGTGCGCAGGCTCAGCCCGGCCGCGAGCGCGATCAGGCCGAGCCCGACCACGCCGACGAGGAGTTCGCGGAGTCCCTCGCCGCGCAGGGCCTGCGGATCCTGGAGCCAGAGCAGCAGGCCGAGGACGCCCACCGCGCCGGCGAGGACGACCTCCCAGGCCACGTGCACGGCGATCCGGTCGGGGCCGGGCTCGGCCGCGCACGGCGGTTCGGGGACGACGGTCGGGGCCGGCCCGGACTGGTCCCGATCGACGGACTCACCCCGGCCCGGCTCGTCGTACCCCATTGACGCACGCCTCCCACGGTGGCCGACCGGCCCGGCCGCAGGGCGTACCGGAACGCGTGGACCGGCGTCGGCCTTGACTACCCGGTCGCAGGCACCGTACCCGCGCCCGGGCGAAGACGTAACCCCGTGATCAATGGATGTGCCGGTTCTCCCGGTCGTCCGGCTCGCGTTCGTCGTCCGGCCGCTCGGGCACGCGGCAGGAGCGTTCCAGCCAGAGAGCCGCCGCGACCAGCGCCAACGAGGCCGCCATCCCGGCCAGGGCAGCCGGCCGGTCCTCGGTCGCCGCGCGGGTGCTCTCCACGAAGAGCCAACCGGCCAGTCCGGCGTAGAAGCCGGCGAAGATCGCGCCGGCCAGCGCGGACGCCTTCGCCAGCACCACGAACCGGGCCACCATGAGCGGGTTGACCGGGTCCCGGCCGGGCCTGCGCTCGATCCGTCCCCTGGTGTTGACCGCCGCGTAGCCCTCCAGTACGGCGAGCCCGGCCAGGGTGACCACCGGCAGCCAGGGAAGCTCCGGCAGGGAGCCGTAGAAGAAGCTGATCAGCAGCCAGGCCAGCGCGGCGGCGGCGAGCCCGGCCACCAGCAGGGTGGCGGGTCGGGTCGGGCCCATCCGGTCCCGATCGGGTGCCGGCCCGCGCGGGGGTGGGGACTGTGGCACGGTCATGCCGCCCGGCTCCGCTGGGTCATGCCGTCGACTCTAACGTCAGTTCCGGTCGGGCACGCAGTTCCAGGGCGTCCCCGGCGACCGGCTCGGCGGTGAGCAGGTCGGTGAGCCAGCCGTGCCCCGGCAGCCGCCCGTAGGGCTGGATGTCGATCCACGGGCGCAGCACGAACGCGCGCAGGTGGGCGCGGGGGTGGGGCAGGGTCAGCTCGGGGTCGTCGCTGAGCACCGGCTCGCCCGCGTCGTCCCAGACGGCCACCACGTCCACGTCCAGCGTGCGGGGTCCGAACCGGCGCTGCGGGTCACGACGGCGCCCGGCCGCCCGCTCGGCATCCCGGGCCCGGTCCAGCCAGTCACGGGCGGAGGCGGTCGGGGCCTCCGCCAGCAGCACCGCGTTCAGGTACGCCGGCTGGTCGGTGTCGCCCCAGGGCGGGGTCTCGTAGACCCCGGAGACCACCCGGACGGCCTCGCCGAGGTGGGCCACCGCGGCCCGCAGGTGGGCCAGCCGGTCACCGAGGTTGCTGCCCAGGGAGAGCACGGCCCGGGTCACCGGGGACGCGCCCGGGTCATGGTCACCGCCACGTCGGTGAAGGTGTGCGGCACCGGCGCCTCGGGCTTGTGGACGGTCACCGTGGCGGCGGTGACCCGGGGGTCGGCCAGGCAGACGTCGAGCAGCCGGGCGGCGAGGGTCTCGATCAGGTTGACCGGCTCGCCGGTGACCACGGCGACCAGCCGACCGGCCAGTTCGCCGTAGTGGACGGTGTCGGTCACCGCGTCGGAGCGGGCCGCCGGGGCGAGGTCGAGTTCGAGGACGGCGTCGACCACGAACTCCTGCCCCTGCTCCCGCTCGAAGTCGTAGACGCCGTGCCGGCCCCGGGCCCGCAGCCCGGTCAGCGTGATCCGGTCGCTCATGCCGTTCCCTCTCCCCCGCGCTCCGGAGCGCTTGTGCCGTCCGACCCACGCCCCACCGGTGGGACCAGTCGGGGCCGACCGCTGGCCCGCCACACGGCCAGCGCGTCGACCGTGCCGCGTACGTCGTGCACGCGTACCCCCCAGGCGCCGGCCGCCACCGCGAGCACACTGGTGGCGATGGTCGCCGCCTCCCGGCCGCCGGTCGGCCGGGGTTCGCCGTCCGGCCCGGCGAGCAGCCGACCGAGGTACGACTTCCGGCTCGCGCCGAACAGCAGTGGGAAACCCAGGCTCAGCAGCTCGGACAGGCGGGCGGTGAGTTCCCAGTTGTGGGCGGCCGTCTTGGCGAACCCGAGGCCGGGGTCGACGATGATCCGGTCCGCCGCCACCCCGGCCCGCAGCGCGTCCTCGACCCGCCCGGCCAGTTCGGCCCGGACGTCGGCCACCACGTCGGTGTAGGTGGCCAGGTCGCCCATGCCCCGGGAGTGGCCGCGCCAGTGCATCAGCACCCAGGGGCAGCCGGCGTCCCGGACCACGCGTGCCATGTCCGGGTCGGCCAGGCCGCCGGAGACGTCGTTGACCACGGCGGCACCGGCGGCCAGCACCGCCTCGGCGACCCGGGCCCGGGTGGTGTCGATGCTGACCGGCACCCCGGCGGCGGCGAGTTCCCGGACGACCGGCAGCACCCGGGCCGTCTCGGTCGCCGCGTCGACCCGGTCCGCGCCGGGACGGGTCGACTCGCCGCCCACGTCGACCAGGTGCGCGCCGGTGGCGTGCAGCCGCACGCCGTGCCGGACGGCGGCGTCGACGTCGGCGTACCGGCCGCCGTCGGAGAAGGAGTCGGGCGTGACGTTCAGGACGCCCACCACCACCGGGCCGTCCGCCCCTACCAGATCGGTCACCGCTGCACCGTACCCGCCACGCCGTGAGCCGGGCGCGGGCCGGGCCCGGGCCGCACGGCCACGACGAGGGAATTGGAACAGGTGTACGATCGGTCGACAGGTACGAAGCGGGCATACTCTTCGCCGCTTGTTCCAAAGAGGGGCGGCCCGTACGCTTTGGAATTGCTTCGGCACCGAGGCGACCGAAGCCCGGAGGGAGGACCAAAGCGGGGAAATCCGCCCAAAGCCTGCCACCTAGCGTGGTGGAGCACGGACGCAGCGTCAGCGACGACGCGGCCCGGACCACACAGTCCCATCAGGTTCACCCGAGTACCGCAGCGGCTACGCCGGCCGCGCCATGGGGAGGTTTCCAGTGATCGCCACAGAGCTCGTGGACACGGTGTCGACAGCTGTCGCCCCGATGGTCCACGCCCTGGCGTCGACCCCGCTCGCCGAGCCGGCCCCCAAGGGAATCGACACCGACGGTGTCGTCACCTTCTTCGCCAGCAAGATCGCGCCCATCCTCCTCGCCGTCCTGGGCGTCATCTTCATCGGCCGGGCCAGTCGGGGCGAGGTCTCGAAGGTGCTGACCAGCTCGGCCATCGCGATCGTCGGGCTCGCCTTCATCGCCGGCGCCGCCACGCTCTTCTTCGTCGGTGACTACCTGATCGAACTGATCTTCGAATAGGCGCGGGCACGAGATGCGGCTGCGCACCGACGACGACATCTACCGGGCCCGCCTGGTCTACCTCGGCCCGCCCGGGTACACCCTTCCCGTTCACCTGCCGTACGCGCAGTACGGCCTGTTCATGCTGCTCGTCCCCCTCTACATGTTCATCCACTGGTTGTTCACGCTGAAGGTCGAGCTCTTCCCGGCCTGGGAGATCGCGCTCGCCATCGTGACGACCTCTTTCATCTTCCGGCACGTCGATCCGGACCGGCCGGCGCGGATGGTGATCCGCACCGCGCTGACCGACTGGCGGCGCACCCGGGAGCCGGCGGCCGAACTGCGCGACCCGCGCCTGGTCGGCAGCCGGATCAGGATCCGGGAGGAGCTGGCATGACCGGGCGTACGCCGAACAGACGGTCGAGTGATCCGGGTGAGGCGATCGAATGAACCGCTCGTCGACGCCGGGGCAGCAGTCCCCGGCTGGACATCAGACTGCCCCGCACAGTCACCGTGCGCGCTCGTTCGACTACCCGCAGGACGACCCGTCGGGCGAGGTGAGCATCGATCCGGCACTCGCCACCACCCCCGGGCACGGCGGGGTCGGGGTCTTCCAGGCCCCCCGGCCGGTCCGGGGCCGTCCGACGCCACCGGCTCCGGAGAGCGCCCCGGCGGGTCCCGCCCCGGAGAGTCCGGACATCGACTCCCCGTTCCTCGATCTCTTCGGCGGTACCCGGCCGGGCGGCACCCGGCAGCCCCTGACACCGCTGCGGCGTCCCGGGCGCGATCCGCTGCCGATCCCGCACCAGCCCGCCGCCCCGCCCGTGGAGCCGGTGGCACCCCGGACGCCCCCGGCAGCCGTGGAGCCGCCCCGAGCTGTCCCGGTGCCGCCCCGCACCCGGGCCGTACCCGTCGACGAGACGCCCGTACCGGCTCCGCCGGCCGTGCCGGTTCCTGAGCCCGGCCCAACCGCCCCGGTGGCGGCGCTCACCGAGCCCGAGCCGCCCGCGGTGCTGCCGCGCGTACCGGAACAGCCGGCCGAACGCCTGCCCGTCGCCCGGCCACCGGCAGAACCGGCCCCGGCCGCCGCTCCGGTGGACGCCACCGACGGGGAGACACCGTCGAGCCACCGTCGGGTCCCGCCCCGACAGCGTTCCGTCGAGGGTCGGCGGGAGAAGCACGAGAAGTCGGCCAAGCCCACCCGGCCGACCCGGATCCGGCCGCCAAAGATCAAGTTCGGTGACCGGGACCCCTCCGTCGAGCTGGCCATCACCGAGATCGCCGGACACCTGACCTTCACCCCGAACACGGTCACCGCGTGGTACTGGCTGCCCGAGGTGCGCTGGGCGTTCCGTCCCGACGCCGAACGGGAGGCCCTGCTCTCGGCGATCTCCGAGCAGTACGCGGGTCTCGCCGGGTTCCGGATCCACCTGCGCCGCACCACCCGGCCGTTCCCGGCCGACGAGTGGGCCCGCACCATCGACTCGTACACGGCCAAGCCCCTGCCGGACGTGCCCGGCACTCCGGGCTGGGCCGACCACCTGGTCGCCGCGCAACGGCACCTGCTCTCGGTCAACCACGCCGAGGGGCAGACGTACCTCGGGGTGACCTTCGCCCGCCGGTCGTTGGGCGACTCGCTGACCGAACGCCTGCTGCGCGCCTTCGGCCGCGGCACCGCCGACGGTGAGCGACGCAAGTTGGGCCGGACGGTCGAGCAGTTCGACGAGGTACTCGCCGCGTTCGGCATGCGCGGCCGGCGCGTCACCGCCCAGGAACTGGAGTGGCTGCTCTACCGCTCCGTGGCGCTCTGCATGGCACCGCCCGGGGCCCTCTCCCCGGTCACCAACGGACACTGGGAACGCGGTGACCTGCTCGCCCTGACCGAGCAGGTGGAGCGGTACCGCACCCCGTACGGCTCCACGGTCAAGCTGGTCAACCGGATGACCGGCGAGGAACGGCACGTCGCCGTGCTCGCGGTCGGCCGGATGGAACCGCTGGAGATCCCGGAGAAGCACGAGCCGTGGCTGCATTTCCACGAGCGGCTGCCCTGGCCGATGGAGATCTCCACCCGGGTCGACATCCTCGGCTCCGGCGACTCCTTCCGTAACCTGGAGCACCGGCTGCGGATGATCCGCTCCCAGCAGCTCGACTACGCCGAGCACGGCATCGACGCCCCGCCCGAGCTGGAACGACTCGCCAAGCGGGCCCTGGTGATCGGCGACGAGATGACCACCGGCCTGCCGGTCGACTCGGCCCGTGCTCACGGCTGGCACCGGATCGCCGTCGGCGGCCGGACCCGGGAGGAGTGCCTGGAACGGGCCCGCCGGCTGGTCCAGCTCTACTCGCGCGAGCTGCGCATCTCGCTCCAGCACCCGAAGAACCAGGACTGGCTGGCCCGGGAGTTCATCCCGGGCGAGCCGATCGCCAACACCGGATACGTCCGCCGGATGCCGGTCAACCTGCTCGCCGCCGCTCTGCCGCAGGCCGCCTCCACGGTCGGCGACCGGCGGGGCGACCTGATCGGCCGGACCGCCGGCACCTGCCGCCGGCCGGTCTTCCTCGACCTGCACTTCCCGATGGAGGTACGGGAACGCTCCGGGCTGGCCGTGTTCGTCGCCGAGCCGGGTGGTGGCAAGTCGACCCTGCTGGGCGCGCTCGGCTACCTGGCCGCCCGCCGGGGCGTCCAGGTGACCCTGCTCGACCCGTCCGGCCCGCTGGCCCGGTTGTGCAACATGCCCGAGCTGCGGCCGTACTCCCGGGTGCTCAACCTGACCGGATCCGAGCACGGCACGCTCGCGCCGTACTCGCTCATCCCGACCCCACTGCGGACGGAGTTCGTCAGCGGACCGGCGGGTGACCGGGAGTTCGAGATCGCGGTCTCCAACGCCCGAGCCGAGCGGCGCATGCTGGTGCAGGACATCTGCATGATGCTGGTGCCGCCCCAGGTGGCCCGGGAGGCCTCCACCGCCACCCTGTTCCGGCACGCGGTACGCCAGGTGCCGGCCGAGGAGACGTCCACCCTGGACGACGTGGTCGCCTGCCTCGGGCAGCTCGACGACGACGCCGGCAAGGAACTCGCCAACCTCCTGTTGGACACCGCCGAGATGCCGCTGGCGCTGCTCTTCTTCGGCCGGCCGCCGGAGGGGCTGCTCGGCGCGGACGCCGCCCTCACCGTGATCACCATGGCCGGGCTGCGCCTGCCCGACCTCAAGATCGAGCGGGAGTACTGGTCGGCCGAGGAGTCGTTGGCCCTGCCGATGCTGCACACCGCGCACCGGCTGGCGGTGCGCCGCTGCTACGGCGGCTCGATGTCCTCCCGCAAGCTGGTCGGCCTGGACGAGGCCCACTTCATGGAGGGCTGGCGCTCCGGCCGGTCGTTCCTGGTCCGGCTCGCCCGCGACTCCCGGAAGTGGAACCTCGCCGCGCTGGTCGCCTCGCAGAACCCGCGCGACATCCTCGGACTCGACGTACAGAACCTCGTCTCCACGGTCTTCGTGGGCCGGATCGCCGAGGACGCCGAGATCGCCTCCGAGGCGCTCCGGCTGCTGCGGGTGCCGGTCAACGACGGCTACGAGGCGACCCTGGCCTCCCTGTCGGCCGCCGACGCGTCGTCGGCCAGTCGACTCGGGTTCCGGGAGTTCGTCATGCGCGACGTCGACGGCCGGGTGCAGAAGGTCCGGGTGGACGTCTCGTACGTCGACGGGCTGCTCGAGCACCTCGACACCACCCCTGCGGCGGTCGCCACGAACGCCGCGAACCTACCGAGCATCCTCTCGGACCTGGAGGCGTGACATGGTGGCGAGGGCCCCGGCACGGATCGCGGCACTCCTCCTCGCCGTCGGCGTACTCGCGATGGCCACGATCGTCTGGCCCGCGGTCGGCGCGACGGCGGCCCCACCCCCGGCGGCCCAGGCCCGGGCCGACCTCTGCACCACGCAGGAGTGGCAGGCCGACTTCCGCGCCTGCGTAGCGAAGCTGGAGAACGTCAGCGAGGACACGGTCAAGTGCCGCAACGCGCCGACTCCCGGCACACCGGACTCGGGACTGGCCGGTTGGTTCGCCGCCCGGCCGGAGTCCTCCACGAAACCCGGGCCCAAGGGGCTCTACAGCGACTACGGCTACGCCGGTTACAGCTTCAACACGTACGACATCGACACGGGCTGCGCGTCGTCCGTGCTGCACCCGGACTACCGGTTCACCACAATGGTGGCGAACGGTGAGTTCATGCTGGCCAACGCGATCATCGGCGCCTCGAACGCGCTACGCGAACGAGCCTGGGAGCCCCGGTCGATGTGGGGCTGGGCCGACCCGTTGGTGGAACAGGCCACCAAGGCCGTCTACCAGAAGGTGTTCAGCGTCTTCGGGATCGTCACCCTCTGCGTGGTCGGGCTCTACCTGCTCTGGCGGTCCCGACAGTCGGACATGAGCAACGCGATGACCACGGCCGGTTGGGCACTGCTGGTGATGGTGACGGTGACCGCGCTGGCCGCTTGGCCGGTGAAATCGGCCAACATCGCCGACGGCACCCTGGTCACCACCCTCGGGGTGGTCCACGACGCGGTCGGTCCCGCTGCGAAGGATATTCCTCCCGACAAGTGCGTCCTGCCCAACCCAGAGGCGTGCAAGGACAACCGTCCGCCCGCGGTGCGCGGCAGTGACACGGCCACCGAGTCGCTCCTCTACCGCAACTGGTTGCGGGGGGTGCTCGGGTCGGCCGACAGCGAGACCGCCAAGAAGTACGGACAGGCGCTCTACGACGCGAAGTCGCTCTCCTGGGACGAGGCCGAGAAGCTCCGGCAGAACCCGGCGACGCGGGGCGCCACCATCGACGCCAAGCAACAGCAGTGGGCCCGGGTCGCTGAGCAGATCAAGAAGGAGGACCCGGAGGCGTACGAGTACCTCCAAGGGGTCCGCGACATGGACCGGGTGGGCGCGGGCTTCATCGCGGTGCTCGCCGCTGTCCTCTTCGCCATGTTCGACCTGATCGCCTCCCTGCTGGTCCTCCTCGGTTTCCTGCTCTTCCGGTGGGCGGTGATCGCGGCACCGATCCTCGGCACCATCGGTCTGATGCGTCCGGCGAGCGCGGGTCTCCGACGCCTCGGCAACGCGGTCGTCGCAGCGGTGTTCAACATCGCCATCTTCGGCACCGGCGCGGCCATCTACCTCTTCGCGGTCGACCTGATCATGAGCACGCCCACCCTGCCCGGCTGGCTCCAGGTGGTTCTGGTCTGGCTCTGCGGTGTGGTGGGCTGGCTGCTGCTGCGGCCGTACCGGCGGATCACCCAACTCGGCGGCGGGCGGGAGAGCGGCGAGGCGTCCGGCCCCGGTGGTTCCTGGCACCGCCGGTTCTTCCGGGACATGCGTACGGCCGCACGGCTGGAGGAGGCCGAGGCCGGCCACCGTGCGGACTCGGCACCGGGCCGGAAACGGGGAGCAGTGGTCGAGCAGACCCGGCTCCGGCCGGAGTCACGCCGGGAGGACCCCGCGCACGGCCCGACGCGCACCGAGACCCTCGCGGTCGCCGGAACGGAACCACGGGAACGCCCGGACGGTCGCGAACGCGCGGACGAGACGGTGGCCCGGGACGAGCCGCGTCGTACCGAGCGGACCACCACGCCGCCGCGTCCCCGCCGGGCACAGACCACCTGGACGGAGCCGGACGTGCCGGAGGAGAGCCCCTCCTTCGTGATCTACCGGCCCGGCTCGACGGAGCGCACCCCCGCTCCCACCCCGCAGGCTCCTCGGGTACGTACCGAGGCGAGGTGAGGACGTGCGACGGGCGATCGAGTTCCTTTTCACCCGGGTGCTCCGGTCCCGAATCGGCGTGGCGCTGGGCATCGGCATCCTGGTCCTCGGGGTAATCGGAGCGGCTCGGCTGGTGTCCGGCCCGGTCGACCCGTCCACCGGGCTCAGCAACCGACCGGACCGGCCGATCACCACGGTCGACCCGAATGCGGGAGACGACGGTGCGATCGCCACGGCCGCACCGCCCTCCCCGGTCACCCGCCCTGGTGCCCCGAAACCGGAGGAAGTCGCCGACCGTTTCGTCAGAGCGTGGCTCGGCGGTCGCGACATGACCAGCGAGGAGTGGCTGGCGACGATCCGCCCGCTCGCCACACCCGTTCTGGTTCAGAAGTTGACCGGAGCGGACCCGGCCGGAGTACCGGCGGAACGGACCACCGGTCCGACCACCCTCCGGCCACGGACCGAGTCGTTCGTCGAGGCACTGGTTCCCCTGGACACCGGACAGCTGCGGCTGGAACTCGTGGCACCGGAGGGACGCTGGCTGGTTGACGTCGTGGACTGGGAGCGGGCATGAGCGACACCACCCGGAAGGCCTCGCCCCGACGGCAGGTGCGCGTCGGGGCACTGGCAGCAGCGTTGACCGCATCGATGGCGTTGCTCTGCTGCACGGGCGGAGCCGGCGCGTTCTTCCTCACCGAACTCGGTGGCGAGACCGATCAGATGATCAATGCGGGGGCGTTGAACTGTGGTACCGAGAACACCGTCGACGTGACCGGGGACATGCCCCGGTTCAGCGAGTACGGCGAGCGTCAGCTCCGTAACGCGGCCATCATCATCAAGGTCGGACAGGACATGGAGCTACCCCCACGGGCCTGGGTGATCGCCGTCGCCACCGCCATGCAGGAGTCCGGGCTCCGGAACCTGGCCAACAGTACGGTGGCGGGTTCCAACGACATCCCCAACGAGGGGGTCGGCTGGGACCACGACTCGCTGGGCCTGTTCCAGCAACGTGCCGGATGGGGCACGGTCCGTCAGCGGATGGATCCCGCCTACGCCGCCCGGAAGTTCTACGAGAAGCTGGTCAAGGTCGACAACTGGCAACAGCTCCCGCTGACGGTGGCAGCCCAGAAGGTACAGATCAGCGCCTTTCCGGACGCGTACGCCAAGCACGAGGAACTGGCCAGCAGGATCGTGGACGCGCTGGCCGGCGGAGCTGCCCGGACGGTCCAGATCTCCGGAAGGAAGGTCTGCGATGCGGCGGCGGGCGGCGAGATCGCCGCGTCCGGTTGGACGGCGCCCATCCCCGGCGGGGTCGGCTCGGGATTCCGCACCGCGGAGCGGCCCAAGCACAACGGCGTGGACATCGCCGCTCCCAAGGAGACCAAGATCCGCGCTGCCGCCAGCGGACGGGTGCTGGTCGCCAGGTGCGACCCCGACAACCGGGAGCGGCTCAGCTGCGACGAGGACGGCTGGCCGAACAAGGGCGGCTGCGGTTGGTTCGTCGACATGCTGCACGCCGGCGGCTACATCACCCGTTACTGCCACATGCTCCACAAGCCGCTCGTCGTTCCCGGGCAGATGGTCGAGGCGGGCGAGGTCATCGGGGAGGTGGGCAGCAGCGGCAACTCCTCCGGCCCGCACCTGCACTACGAGGTGCACGTCAACGAGGACCGGAGCAGTCGCGGCGCCATCAACCCGGTGCCGTTCATGAAGGAGCGGGGTGCCCCGCTGAAAGGCGCGGCGTGAGGCGTCGAATCCCATGACCGGTCCACTTCCAGACCCCTTCGCCGGTCAACCCGACTGGGCCCCGCTTCCGCCCCGGCCGATTCGGTTGGCGCCCGCTACCGGGCTGGTCGATCTACGCGGGCGGCGGGTCGTGATCGGGCTGCCCGGCACGGGTTGGCGCGGGGACCTCCGCGCCGATCAGCGGGTGGTGCAGAACAGTCGGACGTACGTTCCGGTGATTCCCGAGAACGAGTGGTACCGGGCTGAGTCCGAGCAGGTGGAGGTGTTCGCGCCGCTGGTTCCGGTGGAACGGGTCTGGGTGGAGACCCTGGGAATCCGCCCCACAGCCGATGCCCCACACGACCCGACACCGCGCATGGTCTCGCTGGATGCGCCGTCGCGCCGGCCGCCGACTCCGGTCTTCGAGGCCGATGCGGTGACGGGCCGACGGGTCGTCCACGTGGTCGGTCCGGCCGAACGCCGTGATCTACGCGCCGTCACCGAGCCTTACTCCGGCCCTGACGGGGACATCTGTGTACGGGTGACCGCCGAACTGGACTGGTACCGCTGGGCTTGGCGCGGCCAGCCCCCGACCACCCTCGAGGTGCCCGTCCACCTGCTCTGGATCGAGTAACCCGATCAGCCAACCTTGGCAGCGCCGCACACCCGCCAGTCGCTCTCCTCACGGGTGATGAACTGCCAGGACTGCCGATCGCTCTGGC
Organism: Micromonospora sagamiensis; assembly: GCF_014680085.1. Lineage (NCBI taxonomy): Bacteria > Bacillati > Actinomycetota > Actinomycetes > Micromonosporales > Micromonosporaceae > Micromonospora > Micromonospora sagamiensis. The sequence continues at coordinate 2,475,280 of NZ_AP023438.1, forward strand.
TAATCCCGTCCACGAACGCGGAGATGGTCAGGTCAACGACAACTTCAGCCTGCTCTTCCCTCTCCTGGACCGTAAGCCCACCCCACTTCACGGAGAAGGTGGTCCCAAAGCGCTTCTCACGGGCTTCCAGGTCGGTCCGGAGTGCGCGCAACTCAGCTACCCCGTCCGGCCCCTGTCCACAGATGAAGAGGTCGGCTCGTGCGTCGTTGCGGTCCACGAGAAAGGCACGCAGGTAGTTGTCCACCACGACGTCGGGAGCACTTCGGTCGGGGGCGCTGGCGCGGCTGTAGAGGATGTAGACGGTGGCGGCTGCGCTCAGACAGACCACGGCAAGTACGACACCCGCCACCGTCAGGGCCGTCCGCAGTCGACGGCGCGGCGGCACCGGAACCGGCTGGGCCGGGGGCGGCGCCAGATCCTCCTGCGGGGCCCGCTGCGCCGGTACGCGGGACACCTGGGAACCGGCGGGGGGCTGCACTGATTCCACCCCCTGAGGCTATCGGCTGGACGCCTCGTACCCAATGCCCCGGAAGCCGCCGATCTTCACCTGACTCGTCCCGCTTCGCCGGATCGACACGGTTCGCGATCTCCCTGCGCGCACCGCCGTCGCACATCCCGGACCGCCACCCCGACCTGGGATACCGTCTCTGCTCGGGGAGGTTCTACCGGCCTCGGGAAGAGAGGTGGACGGGTGGCCAACATCAAGGGGCCCGCCAGCCGTGCCGCCGCCCTGCACCGACGGGCCGCCGCAACCACGGCCGCCGCCGCCACCATCCTGGACGACACCCGTCCGGTCCCCGCCGACCAACGTCGACAGTACGAACTGGCCGACCGGCTCCGCCGGGCGGCGGAGGCGTTGGCACCAGGCTGGGCGGGTGCCGCACTGGACTCGCTCACCCCGGACGTACCGCCGTGTGACGAGGTGCCCCCTTTCGTCCGGGTCGGTACCGCCGCCCCGCTCGACGACGCGCGTTTTCCCGCCCTGGTGCCCCTGCCGGGCACCGGCCACCTGGTCATCGACACCGACGTCAGTGACCCGCGCGTCGCGGGTCTCCTCCGCGCCGTTCTGCTCCGGCTGCTGGCTGCCTCGCCTGCCGGTTCCCTGCTGGTTCGCGCGGTCGACGGCGCCACCGGCACACCGCCCCACGTGTCGGCTACGGCACCTACCGGAACACCGCCCCGCGTATCGGCTACGGCATCCACCGCAGCCACGGCGGACACGCCGGCCACCGGAACGCCTGGAGTGACGTCAGACCCGCCCGCCGAGGGGCGACCCGGGCCGACGGCCGATCCGCGCGTCACCGGGGGGCCCGGACCGACGGCCGACGGAGCCGCCGACGACGGCCCCCCGGCACCCACCGAGTCCGCCGACGGCAGTGCCCGGGCGTCAACGGGGCCCGAAGGAGACAGCGCCCCGGAGCCTGCCGGCCCGGCCGGTGGCAGTACCCGAGCACCGAGTGGCTCCGGTGGCCTCCCGACGCCAGTCGGCTCCGGCGGCACGGGAACGGTCGCGGAGCGGACCAGCCAGACCTTCGCCGGGTTCGCCCCGCTCGCCGACGCCGGTCTGCTGCCGCCACCCGCCACGGATCCCGCCGGCCTGCGGGCGGTGCTCAGCGAGGCCGAGCAGTGGGTGGCCTCTGGCACTGCCCGGCAACGCCGGCACGACCGCACCATGCTGCTGGTGATCGCCGCACTGCCACCGGGAGTCGAGTCGCACGACCTGGCACGGATCGAGGCACTGGCGCGGTGCGGGCACCGTGCCGGCCTGCACCTGGTCGTCGCCGGTTGGCCCCCCTCGGCGGCCAGTCACCCACCGCCGGCGAGCGCCACCAGCACCAGCACCAGCGGGGACGGTACGACCCGGTCCCGCGCACCCGACCCGGCCATCGTCCCCACCGCACCGGACGCGACCCGCACCGGCGTGCCGACGCTGCCGTACGCGACGAAGATCGCGATCCGCAACGCGTACGCCCTGCTGGGCGACCCGCCCGGCACCTCGTTCGCCGGCCCCGGCGCGGATCCGCCGACGGGTCTGAACTCTCCGGTCCTCGTCGAGGACGACCCGCCGGCCGGGTTGGTCGAGGCGGTCTGCCGTCGGCTGGCCCGACGGGTGGCCGCCGGTGCACAGCTCACACTCGCCACCCTCCTGCCCCCCGCCGACGCGCCCCGCTGGGGGACTAGTTCCGCGACCGGCCTCGCCACGGTGGTCGGCGACGCGGACGGACGGACGGTGACCCTCGGCCTCACCGAGCTGACCCCGCACTGGCTGATCAGCGGGCGGGCGGGCAGCGGACGGGCGGACTTCCTGACCAACGTGCTGTTCGGCCTCGCCGCCCGGTACGGACCGGACGAGCTGATCCTGCACCTGGTGGACCTGGCCGACGGCGAGTCGTTCACCGAGTTCCTCCAGACCCGGCGGGACCGGTCGTGGGTGCCGCAGGTCGCGACGGCCGCGCTCGCGGCCGACCGGGAGTACGTGCAGTCACTCTTCGGCCACCTCGAAGCGGAACTGCGTCGGCGCGAGGAGGCCGGACACCGCGCCGGTGGGCAGCGCTTCGTCGAACTGCGCCAGCACCAAGCCCTGCCCCGGATCGTCTGCGTGATCGACAACGTGTCGCTGCTGTTCCGGGACGGCCGCCCCGGACACCGCCCGGGTCAGCGTGACCGGCTCGGCGTCGACCTGGCCGGACGGTTGGAAACCCTGGCCCGCGCCGGTCGGGCGTTCGGGATCCACCTGGTCCTGGCCGGGGAGGGTGACCTCGGTCTCGCCGCCGGAGCCGCCTCCCGGGACTCCGTGCTCGGCCAGTTCCCGGTACGGGTGGCGTTACCGGGCGGCGGCGCGGTGCTGGAGCCGACCAACGACGCCGCCGCCGGTCTGGCGGTGGGCAGCGCGGTGGTCAACACCGCGGGCGGGCTCGGCGGCCCGCGCGGGGCAACCCGGGGGCACGAGCGGATGGTGCGTTTCCCGGATCCGCTCGACGATCCGGCCTCGCTCGCCGCGCTGCGGCGCGACCTCTGGGCGGCCCGGCCCGCCGGGTCGTCCCCACCCGTGGTCTTCGCCGGTTACGCCCGACCGGTGCTGCGTAACGACCCCTGCTACCGGGCCGCCGAGGCCGGGCGGGCCCGCACGCCGGCCGCGCTGCTCGGTCGGGCGGTGGACGTGTCCCGGACGACGGTGTCGGTGCCGCTCGTTCCGGTGGCCGGTCGCAACCTGGTGGTACTCGGCACCGGCCCGGAGTCCGCGTCGTTGCTGGCGAGCGTTGTCCGGAGTGTCGCCGCGCACCACCGGTCGGGCAGCGCCCGGTTCGTCGTCGCCGCGTTGACCAGGAACGCGGGGGACGTCGCCACCGCTCTCGCCGCCGAGCTGGCCGCCCGGCACACCGTCGAGGCGGTCGACCTGTCCGGCCTGCTCGCCGTCCTGGACGACGAGCGACCCGGCTACCTGGTGCTGTTCGGGGCGGACGGTCCGGGCGGAGTGCCGGACGGGCCGCTGCGTGCCCTGCTGCGGGACGGCCCACCAACCGGACGGCACGTGCTGGGCTGGTGGCGTTCGGCATCGGCCTTCGGCGCGCTGCTCGATCCGGATGACGGGGTCGGCAAGGTGGCGTCGGTGGTGGTGGTCGACGTGCCCGCCAACCAGCTGACACCGATCGTCGGGCGCCCGGTGCAGTGGTCACCCCGGCCCGGACGGGCGCTGCTCTGGGACGGGTCGGACGGGTCGGGCACGGTCCTGGTCCCGTTCGCCACCGACGGGGACGGGGAGGCGGGATGACCGAGGTCAGGAGCACGCCGACGCAGCGGGTCGCGCCGGAGGAGCCGCCCCCCTCCGATCCGGTCGCCGCCGCGTGGACCGACTACCTCGCCGCCGCGCGGCAGCTCGACGGGGTACGCCGTGGCGCGGCCACCGCCGCGGGCGAGCAGGCCCGGTCGGTCCAGGCCGCCCGGGAGGAGCTGACCGTGGTACGGGCCCGCCTGGCGGCCCAGCAGTCCCGCCTCCGCGAACGGGGCGTACCGGCGATGGCGCTGGTGCCGTCCCCGCCCGAGGTCACGGTGGCGGCCCGGTCGATGGCGGCCGGGCCGGCGGCGGTGCTGACGGCGCTGCGGACCGCCCGGGAGTGTGCGGACGCCGCCGACGGCGTGCTCGACGCGCGTGGGTGGGTGGCGGTGGTCGGGGTCTGGCGCGCGTCCCGGCCGGAGGGCTGGCCGGACCGGCTGCGGAACCTTCTGGTCTACGGGCCGCTGGCGGTGCTGGGGCCGGTGCTCCAGGTCGTCCTCGTGCTGACCGGTTCCGGGGCGCGGATCGCGCTGGCGGTGCTGCTCGGCCTGGTGCTGCCGGCGGTGGCGTTCGCGGTGGGCTGGGTGGGCGTGGGCCGTTTCTTCCGTCCGGGTCCGGACGGACGGCTGGACCGCACCCCCCGCTTCGGCGTACTGGTGTGCGGGGTCCCGGCGGCGCTGTGCACCGCCGGGATCCTGGTCGCCGTGCTGACCGGTTGAGTCGTGGCGCGACCCTCGGTCAGCGGCGGATGATCAGGGCCATCGCCTCGGCGCGGGACTTCGCGTCGCGCTGGAGGGTGCCGCGCACCGCAGAGGTGATCGTCTCTGCGCCGGACTTCTGGATGCCCCGCATCGCCATGCACATGTGCTCGCACTCGAGCACCACGATGACGCCACGCGGAGCGAGCCGCTCCATCAGCAGGTCGGCGATCTGCGAGGTGAGCCGTTCCTGCACCTGCGGCCTGCGGGCGAAGACCTCGACCAGCCGGGCCAGCTTCGACAATCCGGTGATCCGCCCGTCCGGGCCGGGAATGTAGCCGATGTGTGCGCTGCCCCGGAAGGGGAGCAGGTGGTGCTCGCAGAGGCTCATCACGTCGATGTCCCGGACGAGCACCAACTCCTCGTGGTTGGCCTCGAAGGTGGTGGTGAGCACCTTCTTCGGGTCGACCCGGAGGCCGGCGAAGAGTTCGGCGTACGCGCGGGCGACCCGGGCGGGGGTCTGGAGCAGTCCGTCGCGGTCGGGGTCCTCCCCGACCGCGATCAGGATCTCGCGTACCGCCTTCTCGATCCGGCCGAGGTCGACGGCGTTCTCCACCGGGAGGCCGGTGAGCTTGCCGTTGATCAGGCGGGCGGCGAGGTAGTCCAGGGCCTCGTCGCCGTCGGGCTCGGTGGACGAGGCGGCCAGCGCAGGATCGTCCTGGCTGGCCGCCTGTTCGCGCGGGTTCAGTGGGTACCGTCCGAGCTGTTCGCGGAGCCGCCGAGGTTGTGCGGGGCGGTGCCGAGGTTGTTCGGGGAGGCGCCCAGGTTGTTCGGCGAGGTGCCGCCGCCGACCGCGGCCCGGACACCGTCCGCCTCGGCCTGCGCCTTCAGCGCGTCCTGCTCGGCGGGGGTGAGCACGGGCGGCTCGGTGGAGGGCTGCCGCTTGCCGAAGCCGTTGTACGGCGCCATCGGCGGACGCTTCACCACCCGGTGACAGATCCGGGCCATGTCGGCGGTGGAGAGGGTCTCCTTCTCGATCAGCTCGAGGACCATGGCGTCCAGGACGTCCCGGTACTCGACCAGGATCTCCCAGGCCTCGTCGTGCGCCAGCTCGATCAGTGCCCGCATCTCGCTGTCGATCTCGGCGGCCACCGCGTCCGAGTAGTCCCGCTCGTGGCCCATGTTGCGCCCGAGGAACGGCTCGTCACCACTGGTGCCGTACTTGATGGCACCGAGCTTCGAACTCATGCCGTACTGCGTGATCATCGCGCGGGCGAGCTGGGTGGCCTTCTCGATGTCGTTGCCGGCGCCGGTGGTCGGCTCGTGGAAGACCAGCTCCTCGGCAGCCCGGCCGCCGAGTGCGTAGGCGAGCGTGTCGATCATCTCGGCCCGGGTCTGGGTGTACTTGTCCTCGGTGGGCAGCACCAGGGTGTGCCCCAGCGTCCGGCCGCGGGACAGGATCGTCACCTTGTGCACCGGCGCGGCGTGCGGCAGCGCCCAGGCGACCAGCGCGTGCCCACCCTCGTGGTACGCGGTGATCTTCTTCTCCTGGTCGCCCATCACCCGCGTCCGCCGCTGCGGACCGGCGATGACCCGGTCGATCGACTCCTCGAGCGAGTCGTTGGTGATCGCCCGCTCCTCCTTGCGCGCGGTGAGCAGGGCGGCCTCGTTGATGACGTTGGCCAGGTCGGCGCCGCTGAAGCCGGGGGTCCGGCGGGCGACCGAGTCGAGGTCGACGTCGGGCGTGAAGGGCTTGCCCTTGGCGTGCACCCGGAGGATCGCCTTGCGTCCCTCCATGTCGGGCGCGTCCACCGGGATCTGCCGGTCGAACCGGCCCGGACGCAGCAGCGCCGGGTCGAGGATGTCCGGCCGGTTGGTGGCGGCGATCAGGATGACGCCGCCCTTGGTGTCGAAGCCGTCCATCTCGACGAGGAGCTGGTTGAGCGTCTGCTCGCGCTCGTCGTGGCCGCCACCCATACCGGCACCACGGTGCCGACCGACCGCGTCGATCTCGTCGACGAAGACGATCGCCGGGGCGTTCGCCTTGGCCTGCTCGAAGAGGTCACGGACGCGGCTGGCACCGACACCGACGAACATCTCGACGAAGTCGGAACCGGAGATCGAGTAGAACGGCACTCCGGCCTCGCCGGCGACGGCGCGGGCGAGCAGCGTCTTACCCGTACCGGGAGGCCCGAACAGGAGCACGCCCTTGGGGATCTTGGCACCGAGGGCCTGGTACTTCGTCGGGTTCTGCAGGAAGTCCTTGATCTCGTGCAGCTCCTCGACGGCCTCCTCGGCCCCGGCCACGTCCGCGAACGTGGTCTTCGGGGTGTCCTTGGTGATCATCTTCGCCTTGGACTTGCCGAAGTTGAGCACCCGGGAGCCGCCACCCTGCATCTGCGACATGAAGAACAGCAGCAGGAGCACGAGCAGGGCGATCGGAAGCAGGTTCACCAGCAGGGTGACCAGGACGCTGTCCGACGACACCTCGGTGTCGGCCGGACCGGTGACCCGGTTGGCCGCCTTGGCCGCGAGGACCTGCTCCCAGACTCGGTCGCCGACCTCGTACGGGAACTGCGCCTCGATCTTGTCGGTGGTGGTGTCACCGAACTTGGCCTTGTCCTTCAGGTCGATCTGGAGCGTCTGCTCCTTGTCCTGGAAGACGACCTTGTCGATCTGCGCGGTGTTGAGCCGGTCGAGTGCGACCGACGTGTCGACCTTGTGGTAGCTCGGGCCACCCGTGAACAACTGACTGAGCAGAATCGCGCCGGCGATCACCAGGATGATCCAGACCACCGGGCGGCGGAAGAAACGCGTACGTTCCATACTGTTGTCGAGCGCCGAGGCGCCCGGACCCTCCTGATCGACGTCCTGACCGTCTGATGGCTGTTCGCCGCCGAGGCGGCGGCCGGAGCCGCCGTTCTTCGGGCTGGCCTCGGCCCCGAGACGCGTAATCGCCGCGTCGCGGTCATTCGACGGTACACCGTGCGGACGACGAGCGAGCTCGCGAGGGCCGCAGTCGCGCACCGCCGGCATGACTCGGCGTGACCGACGGCTCCGTCAGCTCCTCACCATCCACCCGGGTCCCGGGCGAGAGCCGGCGTGACGTCGGCACCGCTCCCGGTCGCCGACCGGTGGTCGACGGCCCGGTCGCGGGACTGCTCCCACGCCACCGGACCACCACGGTAGTCCCGATACCTGGGAGTGCGCTGTACGTCCACTCGATGTCCACCGATATCGCCTGCGCTGCGGGCAGCGGCGGCGGCCACCGACGACGGGTCGACCACCGGGGCGGGTCGACCCGGGGCGGTCAGGAGCGGGCGTAGACCTGGGGCTTGAGTACACCCACGTAGGGCAGCTCGCGGTAACGCTCGCCGAAGTCGAGGCCGTAGCCGACGACGAACTCGGTCGGGATGTCGAAGCCGACGTACTTCACCGGGACCTCGACCTTGACCGCGTCGGGCTTACGGAACAGCGCCACCACCTCGACGCTCGCGGCCGAACGCGACTCCAGGTAGCGCAGCAGCCAGGAGAGGGTCAGGCCGGAGTCGACGATGTCCTCGACCACCACCACGTGCCGGCCGGCGATGTCGCGGTCGAGGTCCTTGAGGATCCGGACCACACCGGACGAGGTGGTGCCCTGGCCGTACGAGGAGACGGCCATGAACTCCAGCTCGGCGGGGGGACCGTGCCGCCCGAGCGCCCGGGCGAAGTCGGCCATGAACATGACCGCGCCCTTGAGCACGCAGACCAGCAGCAGCCCGTCCTCGACGTCGGCGTAGTCCGCCGAGACCTGCTTGGCCAGCTCAGCGGTCTTCTCGCGGATCTGCGCCTCGGAAATGATCACGTGGTCGATGTCGGCGTCGTACCAGGAGCCGTCAGCCATGCCCCCTAGCCTGCCGTACGCCGCCCGGTCGCCGTCGGCGGGGCCGCCCCTTTTCGCGTGTCCCCGCCGACGCCCCGGCAGCGGTGCCGTCCGACCCGTCCGCCGGGGCCGGTCCGACCCTCACCCCGACCCCGCAGCCCAGGCCGAACGCTAGGTCCCTGCGACGGTGCTCGCCGCGCCGCGCCGGGCCGCCGACCGTGGCGCGTACGTGTTCAGCGTCTGCTCCGGTGCCTTCGTGCTCGGCCAGGCCGGGCTGCTCGACGGCCGCGACTGCACGACCCACTGGCGGCACGTCGACGACCGCCAGGAACGCCACCCCCTGGCCCGGGTCCGGTGCAACGCGCTCTACGTCCAGGACGGTCCACTGCTGACCAGCGCGGGCACCGCCGCCCGCATCGACGCCTGCCTGCACCTGATCCGGCAGGAGCACGGTTCCGCCGTGGCCACCCGGCTCGCCCGCCGGATGGTCGTCCCGCCGCACCGTGACAGCGGGCAGGCGCAGTACGTCGAGACGCCGATCCCCAGGGCGCCGGACCGGCACCACCCCGCACGACTGGCTGACCAACCAGCGGGTGCTGCTGGCCCGCCGGCTGCTGGAGGAGACCCGGCTCAGTGTGGAGGCGGTGGCCGGGCAGGCCAGCTTCGGCGACGCCGCCACCCTGCGACACCACTTCACCCGCCGGGTCGGGGCCACCCCGGCGGTCTACCGGGCGACCTTCCGGGACCGCGTTCCCACCAACTGAGAGCCGTCGGCGCCGGTCCGGTGGCCGGCTACGTCGGGCAGGGGCAGGTCAGGCCAATACGAGGCACCCGTCGCGGCGGGTGACCCGCAGCGCGCCGGGCAGGTGCACGGCCCCCTGGCCACGCCAGTCGGTGACGAGCGCGTCGAGCGCGGCGACGTGCCGGTACGACAGCGCCGCCGCCGGGGCACCCAACTCGCGAGCCCAGGCGTGCAGCACCCGGGTACGCACCGCGGGCGCGAGCCCGGCCAGCACCGCCACGACCAGCCCACCACCGTCCGGGCGGCCCCCGGCCGCCCCGCCCGCTCCCGGACCGTCCCCGTCCGCCTCCGCGCGGTCCCCGGCGGGTCCGCCGGTCGGCACCCGGGCGGCGGCCAGCGCGGCGGCGGCGAGGTCGTCGAGGACGGCCGTGTCGGCGGCCACCAGCCGGGCCGTCCGGGCGAGGTTCTCCAGCACCCCCGGGCCGAGCGCCGCGACCAGCACCGGCAGCACGTCACTGCGGACCCGGGCCCGGGCGTACGACGGGTCGACGTTGTGCGGGTCCTCCCACGGCGTGAGCCCGAGCACCGCACACGCCCGGCGGGTCTGCTCCCGGCTGACGTCCAGCAACGGGCGCAGCAGTGGCACCCCGGACAGGTCCCGGCGGGGCGGCATCCCGGCCAGGCCGCGTGGCCCGGAGCCCCGGGCCAGGGCGAGCAGCACCGTCTCCGCCTGGTCGTCCCTGGTGTGACCGGTGAGCAGGGCGCTTGCGCCGTACCGTCGACCAGCCTCGGCCAACGCCTGGTAGCGGGCCTCCCGGGCGGCGCCTTCCGGACCGCCGGGACGGCCCGCGACGTGCACCCGGACGGACTCCACCGGGGCGAGCCCGGTCCGTTCCGCCCACCGGGCCACGGCGGCGGCCCGTTCGGCGGAGCCGGTCTGGAGCCCGTGGTCGACGGTGACCAGCCCGGCCGCGCGCCCCAGGCGGGGTGCGACGAAGGCGGTGGCCGCGGCGAGGGCGAGCGAGTCGGCACCCCCCGAACAGGCCACCAGGACCGGACCGGAACCCGGCAGGCCCACGAGTGCCCGACGGACGGCGACCCGGACCGCGGCTACCGCCGGCGCGAGCACGGCCACGGCCGACGGGATCAGACCGTCGGCAGCGGCCCGGCCGGACCGTGCACCCGGGCCACCCAGGCGTCGGGGTCGCCCAGTTCCTCCAGACGGGGCAGGGTCAACGGGGAGCTGAAGATCCGGTTGAAGCCGGCCATGCCGACCCGTTCGACCACGCCGTGTACGAACTTGCGGCCCTCGGCGTACTGGCGCATCTTGACCTCCACCCCGAGCAGCCGGCGGATCGCCTTCTCCAGCGGGTTGCCCGCCTCCCGGCGCCGGTTGAACCCGGCCCGGATCCGCTCCACGCTCGGGATGACCTCCGGGCCGACGCCGTCCATCACGAATTCGGCGTGCCCCTCCAGCAGGGTCATCAGCGCCGTCAACCGGTCGAGCACCGCACGCTGGGCCGGCGTCTGGACGATGTCCAGCACGCTGGCCCGGCTCTCCGGGTCCTTGATCGCGTCGGAGAGGGTGGCGACCCCCCGCCGCAACCGCTCCAGCAGGTGCTCGCCGCCCTGGGAGGCGTCGACGAAGGCCTGCACCTCGCCGAGGAAGTACGCCCGCATCCACGGCACGGCGGTGAACTGGGTGCGGTGGGTCACCTCGTGCAGGCAGACCCAGAGGCGGAAGTCGCGCGGATCGGCCTCCAGTTTCCGCTCGACCTCGACGATGTTCGGGGCGACCAGGAGCAGCTGGCCCGGGTCGGCGGAGAAGACCTCGTACTGGCCGAGCACCCGGCCGGAGAGGTAGGCCAGCACACTGCCGGCCTGCACCCCGGTCAGCCGCGAGCCGATCGCCTCGGTGAGCGCGCCCGGCTGTTTGTCGCCGGAGAGCCGGCTGACCAGCGGGGTGATCACCTCACGCAGTCCGGCGATGTTGGTGGCCGCCCAGTCCCGGCGGTCCACCACCCGCACCGGTGGGTGCGTGACCTGCGCACGCAGGCCGGTGTACTCGGCCACGTGTTCGGCCGCCTCGTCGGTCAGCCGCCGCAGCTCCCCCACCACCTCGGTCGCCTCGGCGTACGAGACCCGGGGCCCCGACTTGCCCAGTGCCCCCGCGGTGGCGGCGGCCAGATCCCAGTCCACGAACTGCGCCATGCACCCCACCGTACCCGCGTCGGTACACCCCCACCCCGGCTCGCGTCGCCGCCGGCCGGGCCGGGCGACGGGAATGTCCCCGCCGGGCGGGTGCCACGGCGGGGACGGTGGTGGGTACGGGCGGGGTCAGCGGCAGCCGCAACCGGCCAGCGCCGCCCCGATCCGGTCGAGGGCCAGCCGGGTGGCGTCCGGGGTGGCCGGCGGCGTGCGGTCGGTGAGGACCGCGAAGCTGAGCAGGCGGCCATCGGTGGTGGTGACCAGTCCGGCGATCGCGTGCACCCCGGTCAACGTCCCGGTCTTGGCCCGTACGACGCCCGCGCCGGCCCGGGTGGCCGACGTGGCGTACCGGTCGTCGAGGGTGCCCGACCAGCCGCCCACGGGCAGGCCGCCGAAGATGCCGGCCAGCTCGGGTCGGGTGCCGTTGCCCGCGAGCGCGATCAGGTCGGTGAGCAGGGACGGGCTGATCCGGTTGGTGCGCGACAACCCGCTCCCGTCGGCCAGGGCGAGTTCGTCGGCGGGCAACCCCAGTTCGGCCGCCACCTGGTCCATCGCGGCACCCGCTCCGACGAACGACGCCGGCTGGTTACGGGCGAGGGCGACCTGGCGGGCCAGCGCCTCGGCGACCACGTTGTCGCTGTCGGTGATCATGATGTCGACCAGCCGGATCAGCGGAGGCGACTCGACCCGGCCCAACTCGGTGCCGGGGGCGGGCGCCCCGGCGGGGCCGGCGCTGCCCCCAGCGGCCGGGGCCCCGCCCCGCTCGACCTTCGTCCCGGCCGGCAGGCCGAGCAGCCGGGCGAACGCCCGCCCGGCGGTGAGGTCGGGGGTGCGGTACCGCTCGGCGCCCTTGGAGCCGGCGTCCGGGTCGACGCGCGCCCCGTCGGTCATCAGGGCGGTGATCGCCGCGCCGTACCCGCCGGTGGGGATGTCGGCGTCCCACCCCGGCTCGTAGACCGGGCCGGGGAAGAGCGTCGAGTCCACCGTCACCTTGGTCGGAGGTGTCCCGCCCAGGGCCTGTTTCACCTGTTCGGCGAGGACGTCCAGGCGCGCCGCCCCGGGGTAGAAGCCGTTGGCGTCGATGGCGAGCGTCGGGTCGCCCCCACCGACGAGCACGACCTCACCCGGCGTCGCGCCGGCCACGGCCCGGGTGCCGATCCGGTACGCGGGGCCGCGCGCGGCCAGCACGGTCACCCCGGTGACCAGCTTGGTGACCGAGGCGGGCACGGTGCCGTCGTCCGCGCCCCGGCCGTACAGCTCCTGGCCGGTGGTGACGTCGGTGACCGAGACGTTGACCCGGCTGCCCAGCCCGGCTGCGCCGACCAGCGGGTCGAGCGCGGCCCGGACCCCCTCCGGGGTCGGGACGGGAGCGGTGCCGGCCGGCAGCCCCAGCACGGGCACGGGAGCGGCCTCGGGTTCGCGGGCGCCCGCCGTCGGCCCGGCGTCCGCGCCGAGCCAGCCGGCCACCGGGCCGGGCCGGACCACGACCAGCCCGGTGCCGACGACGACCAGCAGCAGGACGGCCGCCAGCACCGTCAGCAGCGTGCGTCGTCGCCGCGGAGTGGTTGCGCCGTCCGGCGGCAGGCTCTCCGGAGCCGTCGGTGGTGGGACAGGCGGGCCGGGCGGCGGGGATCCCGCCGCGGCCGGCACACCGGGGGACACCGGGAAGGCCGGGTGCACGACAGGGGCCGGGTCGGCGGGACGGGCCGGGTGCACGACAGGGGCCGGGTCGGCGGGACGGGCCGGCGGCCGGTAGACCGGGGGCGGCGGCCGCCCGGTGCCGGGGGCGTCCGACCGGGGACGATCGTCGACCGGCGTGGGCGACACCTGCGCGGGACCGTGCGCTCCGGGTACCACCACCCGACCGGTGACCCGGTCCGGACGACCCGAAGCACGGTCGCCTCCCGGGCGGTAGTGTGAGTCTTCCCTCCCCACAGCCCCCTCCTCCCCCACGAAAAACGGCTTGGGCGACACTACTTCGGTCCGAAGACTATGCGGCGCCCGACGCCGGCGGGTGCGCATCGCCCCGTCCGGGGGTGTCACTGTTCGTTAGCCAGCGTCGGCAAACGTAGGGAGCGTGAGATGGATTTCGACGTCACGGTTGAGATCCCCAAGGGTCACCGCAACAAATACGAGGTGGACCACGCGACCGGCCGGATCCGGCTGGACCGCACGCTCTTCACGTCCACGCAGTACCCGGCCGACTACGGCTTCATCGAGGGCACCCTGGGTGAGGACGGCGACCCGCTGGACGCCCTGGTGCTGGTGCCCGAGCCGACCTTCCCGGGCTGCCTGATCCGCTGCCGCACCATCGGTATGTTCCGGATGACCGACGAGAAGGGCGGGGACGACAAGGTCCTCTGCGTGCCCTACGAGGACCCGCGTCAGGAGCACCTGCGCGACATCCACCACCTGGGCGAGTTCGACCGGCTGGAGATCCAGCACTTCTTCGAGGTCTACAAGGACCTGGAGCCGGGCAAGTCGGTCGAGGGCGCGACCTGGGTGGGACGTACCGAGGCCGAGGCGGAGATCCGGGCGTCGTACCGGCGGCACCAGGAGGCCGTGGCGCGCGGCGAGGCCACGCACTGACGGTAATCGGACAGTTCCGACCGCACCGGGCCCGGGGGCCGCTCAGCCGAGCAGCCCCCGGGCCCGGTCGTACAGGTCGAGCACCGCGCAGGCCACCGGCACCACCGCGACCACCAGCAGCGTGTCGGTCAGGTCGGCCGCCCGACCCAGGTACGGCGAGACCGGACGCTGCGCGTAGGTGGTGCCGGCCGCCACGGTGAGCAGCGCGAGTACCACCCCGGCGGCGACCAGCGCGAGCAGGGTCACCGGGGCGGCCCGGCCCACCAGGGCGACGCCCAGCACCGCGAGGGCGGCCAGTCCGGCGGCCACGGTGGGCACCCGCTGCCGCAGCGCCACGAAGAGGCGTGCCCGCAGCAGCAGCACCGCCCCGGCGACGGCGACCAGGATCCGGCCGGCGAGCCCTCCGGTCACGGTGAGCACGAGCGCGGCGGCGACCGTCAGCACCGCGTGCCCGAGCAGCATGCCGGTCAGCGTCTCCTCGGTGCGGGCCACCGCCGCGTGCACCCGGTCGGCGTCCGGCAGGTCGCGGACGCCGGGACGGGAACCGGTGTCCGCCCCGACCGGGAGGGTGATCGGCGGGAGCGGCACCTTGCCGAGGCGGATGGCGAGCAGGGGCAGCACGCCGACGGCGAGGACCAGGACGCTGAGCAGGACGGCGGCGGCCCCGGCGGGGGCGACGACGAGGCCGAGCAGGGCGGTGGCCGCGCCGGCCAGCCCGACCGTCGCGCCCGCGGCGAAGACCCGCAGCCGGGCCGCGACACCGAACAGGCCGAGCACCGCGGCGAGGAGCAGCGCGACCGAGCCGGTCAGCAGTTCGGGCGTGCCGAGCCAGCGCAGCGGGCCGAACGGGGACACCGGGTCACCGGAGCTGACCATCAGCGCACCGGCGGCGAAGGCGTACGGCAGGGCGTACCCGCCCAGGGTGGCACCGGCCGTGCCGTCCCCGTACGCCCGGGAGGCGACGCCGCCGGCCACCGCGAGCAGGACGGCCACCACCGCCGCGACCAGCCAGTTCGCCGGGTGGTGCGGACCGCCGGAGGTGAGCGCGACCAGCCCGACAGCGAGCGGCACGCCGGCCCCGGACAGTGCGGCGACCCGGGTGGCGGCCGGCGACCAGGCGGCACCCCGACGTCGCGCCCCCTCGGCGATCACCTCCACCACGTCGTCGTACTCCAGTTCCGGCCAGTGTGCGTGGGCCGGGACGAGGTGCAGCACCTCGCCGTCGCGGACGCCCTGGGCGTGCAGGGCCTGACCGGTCGCCAGGACGGCCCCGTCGGTGCGGCGCAGCACCCAGCCGCCGTGCCGTTCACCGTCGTCGGCGAGCCCTTCACCGGCGTGCCGGAGCACCTCGGGAAGGAGTTCGGCGAGCGGCAGCTGCTCCGGCAGCGCCACGTCCAACCGTCGCTGCGGCGCGCTGATCGTGACGCGGGCGAGCCCGGTTGTCATCGACGTCTCACTCCCTGTCAGCCGGCGCACGCGGACGGCAGCACTTTACCTACCATGAGCCAGGCTCGGGTTACCGAGCGCATGGGGAGGGTGAGTGTCCACTGTCGTCATCAAGCGACCGCCGCGACGCCCGGCCCCGGAGATCCCGGTCGGCGAGCTCCCGGTCGAGGCGCCCCCGGAGATCCCCGAGGTCACCGGCGGCCGGTGGCAGCAGCTGCTGATGCTCCTGCCGATGCTCGGCGGGACGGTGGCCATGGCGATGATGTTCGGCCGGGGCGGCGGGGCGTACTCGTACGTGGTCGGCGGCATGTTCGGCCTCTCCTCGCTGGCCATGCTGGTCACCTCCTGGGGCAGCGCCGCCGGCACCCCGAAGAGGTCCGAGATGATGGCCGCCCGGCGGGAGTACCTGCGCCACCTCTCCGTGCTGCGCCGCCAGGTCCGGCGCACCGCCGGTCGGCAGCGCGCGGGCCTGTACTACCGGCACCCCGACCCGACCCGGCTCTGGTCCACCGTCGACAGCCACCGGGTCTGGGAACGCCGTCCCACCGACCCGGACTTCGCGGTCGTCCGGGTCGCGGTCGGGCCGCAGACGCTGGCCACCCCGCTGCTGCCGCCCACCACCCGGCCGTTGGAGGAGCTGGAACCGATGACCGCGGGCGCGCTGCGCCGGTTCCTCGACGCGTACTCGGTGGTGCCGGACCTGCCGGTGGCCCTCTCGCTGCGCAGCTTCGCCCGGGTCCACCTGCGCGGGGACGTCGGTGACCCGGCAGTCCGGGCGACCGGCTCGCCGTCGGCGCAGGCGCTGGCCCGGGCGATGCTGGCCCAGCTCGCGGTCTTCCACGCCCCGGACGAGCTGCTCGTCGCGGTCTGCGCCGGTCCGGAGCGGCGGGCCGTCTGGGAGTGGGTCAAGTGGCTGCCGCACGCCCACCACCCCACCCGGACCGACGCGCTCGGCCCGGTGCGCCTGGTCACCAGCGCGGCAGCCGACCTGGAACACCTCCTCGGCGAGGTGCTCGGCAGCCGGTCCCGGTTCAGCCCGGCCGGACCGGCCACCGACGGGCCGCACGTGGTGGTGGTGCTCGACGGCGCCGACCTGACCGGCGCCACCCACCTCACCTCGGACGGCGGCATCGACGCGGTCACCATGGTCGACCTGGACACCCCGCCACCGCGCCTGCTCGACCGGAGCACCCTGGCGCTGGAGGTACGTGACGGGCGGCTGCACTCGTACGCGGCCGACACGCACGCCGAGGTGGGCACCGCCGACCAGCTTCCGGCGACCGACGCCGAGGCGGTGGCCCGCCGGCTCGCCCCGCTGCGGCTGGCGGCCACGGTCAAGGGGTCGGACGCGCCGGCCCGGGTCGAGCTGGGCCTGCCCGAGCTGCTCGGGCTGGGTGACCCGGAGAACTTCTCGGTCGAGCAGGGCTGGACGCCCCGCGCCACGCGTGACCGGCTACGGGTGCCGATCGGCGTCGGCACCGACGGCGGGTCGATCGAGCTGGACCTGAAGGAGTCCGCACAGGACGGCATGGGCCCGCACGGCCTGCTCATCGGCGCCACCGGCTCCGGCAAGTCGGAACTGCTGCGCACGCTGGTGCTGGGGCTGGCCGCGACGCACAGCTCGGAGGTGCTCAACTTCGTCCTGATCGACTTCAAGGGCGGGGCCACCTTCGCCTCGTTCGACCGGCTGCCGCACACCGCCGCCGTGATCACCAACCTGGAGGACGCGCTCCCGTTGGTGGACCGGATGGCCGACGCGCTCAACGGGGAGCTGACCCGCCGCCAGGAACTGCTGCGCCGGGCCGGGAACTTCGCCAGCCTGCGGGACTACGACCGGGCCCGCGCGGCGGGGACGCCGCTCGCCCCGCTGCCGTCCCTGCTGGTGATCTGCGACGAGTTCTCCGAGCTGCTGTTCCACAAGCCGGACTTCATCGACCTGTTCGTGCAGATCGGCCGGCTGGGTCGCTCCCTCGGCGTGCACCTGCTGCTCGCCTCGCAGCGGCTGGAGGAGGGCCGGCTGCGCGGGCTGGACACCCACCTGTCGTACCGGATCGGGTTGCGGACCTTCTCCGCGTTGGAGTCCCGGACGGTGCTCGGCGTGCCGGACGCGTACGAGCTGCCCCGCTCCCCCGGTCACGGTTTCCTCCGCTTCGGCACCGAACCGCTGGTGCGGTTCCGGGCCGCGTACGTCTCCGGGGCGGTCCGTCGGCGCGGTGGCGGCGCGGGTGGCGGCACCGCCGGCACGCCCCGGCTGCTCACCTTCTCCACCCACCTCGTCCCGGTGCCGGAGCCGGCCGTCGGATCCCCCGGACCGGCCGAGGAGGAGCGGGACGGCGGCGAGAGCCTGCTGGACGTGCTGGTCGGCCGGATCACCGGCCAGGGGCCCCCGGCCCACCAGGTGTGGCTGCCCCCGCTGGACGCCTCGCCGGCCCTGGACGACCTGCTCGGCCCGGTCGGCGTCGACCCGGCGCGTGGCCTGACCTTCGGCAACCCGGAGCTGCACGGCGCGCTCCAGGTGCCGGTGGCCCTGGTCGACAAGCCGTACGACCAGCGTCGTGACCTGCTCTGGCTGGCGCTGGACGGCGCGGCCGGGCACGTCGCGGTGGTCGGCGCGCCGCGCAGTGGCAAGTCCGGCCTGCTGCGCACCCTGATCTGCACGCTCGCGCTCACCCACACCCCGCAGGAGGTGCAGGTGTACTGCCTGGACTTCGGGGGCGGCGGGCTGGGCCCGCTGCGCGACCTGCCGCACGTCGGCGGGGTCGCCGGGCGCGCCGAGGCGACCGCGGTGCGCCGTACCGTCGGGGAGGTCGCCGCCCTGCTGGCCGAACGGGAGCAGCGCTTCGCCGAGCTGGGCGTGGAGTCGATGGCCGCGTACCGGCAGCGGCGGGCGGCGCTGACCGCCGCCGGGCAGCCGGTGACCGACCCGTTCGGCGACGTCTTCCTCGTGGTGGACGGCTGGGCCACCCTGCGCGGCGAGTACGACGACCTGGAGGGACCGGTCACCGACCTGGCCGGCCGGGGCCTGGCGTACGGCGTGCACGTGGTGGCGACCGCGCTGCGCTGGCTGGACTTCCGGCCGGCGATCCGGGACCTGTTCGGTTCCCGGCTGGAACTGCGCCTCGGCGACCCGTCGGACTCGGGCGTGGCCCGGCAGGCGGCGATGAACGTACCGGAGAACACCCCGGGGCGGGGCATCACCGCGGAACGGCTGCACTTCCTCGGCGCGGTACCGCGACTGGCCGCCCCGGGCGGGGACACCGGCGACCTGGTCAAGGCGGTCGCCGCAGCGTGGGCCGGTCCGGCCGCCCCCGCGGTACGGCTGCTCCCGCCGGTGCTGTCCTATGCGGAGCTGGACCTGTCCGGGTCGACCGGGCTGCGCCTGCCGGTCGGCATCGCCGAGGCGGACCTACGCCCGGTGCTGCTCGACTTCGCCGCCGAGCCGCACTTCGTCGTCTTCGGGGACGCCGAGTGCGGCAAGTCGTCGTTCCTGCGCGCGCTGGCCACGTCGATCACCCGCCGGTTCACCCCGGAGCAGGCCCGGGTGATCCTGGTCGACTACCGGCGCAGCCTGCTCGGCGCGATCGGAACCGACCACCTGATCGGCTACGGCACCGCGGCGGCCGGCACGGCCGACCTGATCGAGTCGGTCGCCGGCTACATGCAGCGCCGGATACCCGGTCCGGAGGTCACCGCCGGGCAGCTGCGGGACCGGTCCTGGTGGTCCGGGCCGGAACTGTTCGTGCTGGTCGACGACTACGACCTGGTCGCCACCGGTCCGGCGAACCCGTTGCGCGCACTGGAGGAGTACCTCCCGCAGGCCCGGGACGTGGGGCTGCACCTGGTGCTGGTGCGACGCTCGGGCGGCGCGGCCCGGGCCCAGTACGAGCCGATCGTCCAGCGGCTGCGGGAACTGTCCACCGCCGGCCTGGTGATGGCCGGCAGCCCGGAGGAGGGCGCGCTGGTCGGCCCGGTCCGCCCCGGCCCGCTGCCACCCGGACGGGGTCGGCTGGTGACCCGTCGGGAGGGCGTACGGCTGGTGCAACTCGCGTACCTCCCTCCGATGTGACCACGGGGCGGCTGATTACGGCGAAGAGGAACCGGAGTAGACCGGGGAACGGGTAACCTCCGACCATCACGTGTCCGGCGCGACGAATGGGCTGAGGGTGTGACTGCGGTGCGGCGGCGATGCGCTACCGGGGCCCGGCGGCTCGCCGGTCGTGCGCTGCTCGCCGTGGCCGCGACGACCGTCCCGCTCACCGTGGTCGCCGTGGCACCCACGCACGCCGCTCCGTCTCCGCGCACCGCGCACACCGCGTCGGCCGGGTACGCCGCCGCGCTGCCGCCGGGCCGGGAGATCACGGCGGTCGGGACGCCGCTGCGCCCCCGGCCCGTCGTCGTCGACCCGGTCCGCGCCCCCGCCCGCACCGACCAGGTGCGCGACGACCAGTGGCAACTCGACGTGCTCGACGCGGAGAGCGCCTGGCGGACGTCCACCGGGCGTGGGGTGACCGTCGCGGTGATCGATTCCGGCGTGGACGCCACGCATCCGGACCTCGTGGGCCAGGTGCTCCCCGGGCTCGACCTGGTTGCTCCGGACGGGACGGCCGAGCCGGACCCGGTCGGGCACGGGACCACGGTCGCGGCCCTGATCGCCGGCCGACGGGACGACCACCGTGGAGTGGTCGGCCTCGCGCCGGACGCGAAGGTCCTGCCGATCCGGGTGCTCGACGAGGAGAACCGCTACGACGACGCGCTGGTCGTGGCCAAGGGCGTCCGGTGGGCGGTCGACAACGGTGCACGGGTGATCAACCTGTCGCTGGGTGGGGGCGGCGACAGCGCGGCCCTGGCGGCGGCGCTGGACTACGCCTTCGCGCGCGACGTGGTGGTGATCGCCTGCACCGGCAACCTGGCGGTCTCCTCCGGCACCCGGATCTGGTACCCGGCCCGGGAGCCCGGAGTGATCGCGGTGGCTGGTCTGGAAAGGAGCGGCGGCGACCTCTGGTCCGGCTCGATCACGGGCCCGGAGACCGTGCTGACCGCCCCGGCGACCGGGCTGGTGGGTGCCCGGCCCGGCGGCTACTGGCGGGTGCAGGGGACCAGCTTCGCCGCTCCGCTGGTGACCGCCTCCGCCGCGCTGCTACGCGCCCGGTGGCCGCAGATGTCCGCCGGTGACGTGGTCAACCGGTTGATCACCACCGCTCGGGACCTCGGCCCCGCCGGCCGGGACGACCGGTTCGGTTTCGGCCGGATCGACCCGGTCGCCGCGCTCACCCGGGACGTCCCCATGGTGCCGCGCAACCCGCTCGACGACCACTCCTCTCCGGGCGAGGTGGGCTTCGGTCGGGCACCGGGCGCTGCCGAGACGTCCGGCACCGACGCCGACCAGCTCGGTCTCGCCGGCACCCGGCGGGACGGGTGGACGGTCCGCGCGGCCGGTGACACCGAGGAGGCGGCCCCGGGGCGGCTGTGGAGTGGCGTGGCCCTCGGTGTCATCCTGGTCACCGGCACCGCCCTGGTGGCCCGTCGGTTCCGTCGCCCGGAGCGTCGCGGTGGCCCGCCCGACCGGTCGCCGTGATGTGATCATGACGCTGAGCAACTGTCGAGGCGGCCAAATCGGCTTTTTACTGAACGGTCGCTAAGTTCGCCGTTTCGGGTCTCCGATCAGAGGAGATGCCGGTGAGCAGGCTATTTGCATCGCTGTTTATCGTGATCAGTGATCCGGGTGCCAGCGCACCGCCGACAGCGATAAGGGCCAAAGATGAGCGACAGTCACCCTCCGTACGGAGGACCGTCCGATCCGAACGCCGGGCAGCCGTGGGGACCGCCTCCGGGCCAGCCGGTCTCCGGGCAGCCGTGGGGGCAGCCACCCGGTCAGCCGATCTCGGGTCAGCCGGACCCGTACGGGTACGGCCAGCCCGGCTACCAGCAGCAGCCCGGATATCCCGCGCCGCAGTTCGCCGCCCCCGTGCAGCCGCCGAAGAAGAACCGGGGCCTGATGATCGGCCTCGGAGTCGGTGCCGCCACGGTGGCGCTGCTGGCGCTCTGCGGTGTCGGCGTCGGCGTCATCGTCGCCAACGGTGACGACGACGACCCCACTCCACCGGTGGCCACCACCTCGGACCCCGGCGGCAACACCGACCCGAGCGCCTCCCCGTCGACCGAGCAGACGCCCGGCGACGACACGCCGAACAACAACAACGCGGTGACCGCCCGGTACTCCAGCGACTTCGAGGCGGTCTGCGAGGGCAGCCCGATCCTCAACGCCAAGGCGTACTCGACCCCGTCCGGTTCCAAGGCGTACACCTTCTACAACTCGGTGGACCGGCCGAGCAACTGGATGCTCCGCTCCGCCGGCTACGGCAAGTCGTACTACGCCAAGAGCGACGAGTTCGACGAGGTCAGCGTCGTGGGCTGCCTGAAGTACCAGGAGGGCAGCGAGGGCGCCGGCCGCAAGTGCCAGCTCAAGGACAGCTCGGACAAGATCATCACGATCGACTACGTGTCGTCCCGGTACACCCTCACCTTCTACGCGGCGAAGACCGCGCAGAAGGTCGGCGACGGCGGCACCATCAACGCGCCGGCCGTCCGTTGCCCGTCGTTCGTGACCTACAGCAAGAGCACGATGAAGGCGTACGCCTCGCCGGACACCGGCGCCATCGAGGCCGCCCTGGACAAGTTCCTGGGCTGAGCGACCCGCGCGACCCGGAGCCGGGGAGGGGTGGACAACCGCCCCTCCCCCGGTTCGGGTGACGAGGTGGGTCGCGTGTTCAGGTGCAGTCGCCGGTGTCGACCGCGCGGGTCCGCTCCGCACCGGCCAGCGCCACCGGACGGGCCTCCTCGGCGGTGACGGCGAACCCGGTGTTCGGGTCGTCCGCCGCCGCCGCGAAGATCACCCCGAGCACCAGGCCGTTCGGCGCGACCAGCGGACCGCCGGAGTTCCCGCTGCGCACCAGCGCGCGGATCGTGTAGACCTCCCGGGTGACGTCCCCCGAGGAGTAGATGTCCGGGCCGGTGATCCGGTCGACGTCCCGCACCCGGGCCGACTGCGCGTCGTACGGCCCGTCCAGCGGGAATCCGAGGACGATCGCGTCCGCCCCGCTGGCTGCCCGGCCGGTGGCGAACCGCATGACCGGACCGGACAGGTCCGGTACGTGGATCACCGCCAGGTCCCGATCCGGGTCGTAGACCACCACGCGACCGTCGTACCGCTTGCCGTTGCGTTCCACCGAGACGTCACGGGTGCCGGCGACCACGTGTGCGTTGGTCATCACCCGATCCTCGGCGTAGATGAAGCCGGAGCCCTCGATCCGGCGACCGCAACTCGGCGCGGAACCCCGCACCTTGACCACCGAACGCTGGCCGTTGGCGACCACCTGGGAACCGGCGAGCGCCGGGTCCGGGGGTGCGACCTGCCGGGCCCGGGTGGGTGCCAGGTCACCGAAGACGTCCGGGAAGCCGTTGGTGTCCACGGTGTCGCGCAGCGCGGCGGAGAAGCGTTGGGCCTGGTCCGGCATCACCCGGTCGGCCACGGTGAGCAGGGCGCTGTTGCGGACCGAGGAGGCCAGCCAGGGGAACGACGACGACCCGAGCGGAACGGCGACGAGCCAGGCCACCATGATCACCGCGAAGAGCGAGACGAGTGCGCCCCCGATGTCGTCGGCACGGCGGCCGACGCGGCTGGTGATCGCGGTTCGCAGGTGCGAGCCGAGCCAGCCGGCGAGGGTCTGACCCAGCACCGCCAGTCCGAGCACCGCGACCAGCGCGACGATCACCCGGACGGCGCTGTCGGCGAACCGCTGCGCCAGCAGGGGACCCACCTGGAGACCGAGCAGGGCCCCGAGGAAGAAGCCGGCGAAGGAGAGCGCCCCGATGACGAACCCCTGGCGGTATCCGCTGATCGCGAACAAGAGCATGAGCAGCAGCAAGAAGAGATCAACGGCCGACACCCGTCCAGCGTACGGGCACCGGACAGCGGCGACGACGCTCGTCGTGGAAGCGGACCGCCGTGGTCAGCGACCGGCCAGTTCGTCCGCGGAGTCGGTGCCGGCGGAGGGTGCCGGGGAGGCGGAGGTGGGCGGGAGGTCGAGCACCCGGTTCCGGGGCCAGGGCCGGGCCCAGCCGCCCATCTCCAGGAGGGTGGCGAGCACGCCCGCGGTGAACCCCCAGACCAGCATGCCCCGGGCGGAGAAGGCCGGCCCCGTCCAGCCGCTCGGATGGCGTACCCGCATCCGGTTCTCCGGGTCGACCAGCTCGGCGACGGGGAGTCGGGCGACGTGCGCGACCTCGGCCGGCTCCCGGGGGTGCACCGGGTGCGGCCGGTGCCACCAGCCGAGGACCGGGGTGACCACGAAGTCACTGACCGGGATCCAGAGTTTCGGCAGCTCGGCCAGGACGGTGACGGTGGCCGGGTCGAGGCCGACCTCCTCGTTCGCCTCGCGCAGCGCGGTCGCGGTGGCGTCGGCGTCGTCCGGGTCGGCGGCCCCGCCGGGGAAGGCCGGCTGACCGGCGTGGTTGCGCAGGGTGGCGGCCCGTTGCAGGACGAGGACGTCCGGCCCGACGTCCGGTTCCTCGGCGAGCAGCACCAGCACCGCGCTCTGCCGCCCGCCGCTGGTCGGGGTGTGCAGCGGGGTGAAGTCCTCGGAGCGGGCCGTGCCCAGCCGGGCGAGCAGCGGATCCATCCACGGGGGAAGGGGACGGGTCATGCGGGTACGTCCAGGTCGAGGTGGCGGCGGACCAGGTCGGCGAGGCGGGCGTCGTCGAGCGCGCCGGAGACGTCCTGGTGCCGGATCCGGCCCTGCGCGTCCACCAGGATGGTCTTCGGCACGGCGGCCGGCGGCAGTTCCCGCTGCAACCGCTCGTCGGTGTCGACCAGTTGGGGGAAGGTGACGCCGAAGTCCGCACCGATCGAGACCGCCGCAGGCCGGCGATCGGCGGTGTTCACCCCGATCACGTGCACCTGCCCGGCCGCCCGCTCGTGCAGGCGCTGGAACGCGGGTAGTTCCTTGCGGCAGGGCCCGCACCAGGACGCCCACAGGTTGATCACCGCTGGTCCGCGTACCGCCCGCAGGGAGACCTCGGTGCCGCCGGTGAAGCAGGCGAAGCTGAGGTCGGGCAGGTCCCGGCCCGCCCCCGGCACGCCGCCGGACGGCCCGCTGGTCGCGTCCGCCGGACCGTCGGACCCGACGGCCGGGCTGGACGGTGCCGCCGACGGCCCGGCTGACGCGGCGGGTGGAGCCGAGGGGGGTGCGGTCAGCGCGGCGCAGTCGGCGAAGGGCGAGCCCCCGGTCGCGGCCGGCGCGGCGCTCCGGCCGGTCTCCCCGGCGGTGCAGCCGGTGACCGCCAGCAGCGGGGCCAGGAGAGCAGCGGCGACGCGGCGGTTCACGGCACCTCCGCCACGACCGCCTGGGCGGGAACCAGCTCGGGGTCGACCCCGGCGGCGACCGCCAGGTCCCGTGCCCGGGGGCCCTTGAGCAGCTTGGCCGCCGCGGCCGGCTCGGTCGGTCCGGTCCCGTACGACGGGCAGAGCTTCGTCAGCGTGCAGGCACCGCAGGCGGGCTTGCGGGCATGGCAGACCCGCCGCCCGTGGAAGATCACCCGGTGCGACAGCATGGTCCAGTCGCGCTTCTCGAAGAGCGCACCGACGGCGTGCTCGATCTTGACCGGGTCGGTCTCGGTGGTGAGCCGCCAACGGTGCACCAGCCGCTGGAAGTGCGTGTCGACGGTGATCCCGGGAACCCCGAAGGCGTTGCCGAGGATGACGTTGGCGGTCTTGCGGCCGATCCCGGGCAGGGTCACCAGGTCGGCCAACTTCCCGGGGACCTGCCCGTCGTACCGTTCGACGAGGGCCTGACCCAGCTTGATCAAGGAGTCGGTCTTGTTCCGGAAGAAGCCGGTCGGCCGGATCAGCTCCTCCAGCTCAGTCCGGTCGGCGCCGGCGTAGTCCGCTGCGCCGGGATACCGGGCGAAGAGCTTCGGGGTGACCTCGTTGACCCGCTTGTCCGTGCACTGGGCGGAGAGGATCGTCGCGACGGCGAGTTCGAGCGCGGTGGAGTGGTCGAGTTCGCAGTGCGCGTCCGGGTGGGCGTCGGTGAGCGCCCGGCCGATCCGTCGGGCCCGCCGCTTCCGGCCCAGGTCGGTCTCGGACACGCTGGGAGAGCTGGTGGTCACGCCGGCCAGCCTACGTCGCCGGGCGGACCACCCGGCCCCGCCTACCCGGCGTCCGGGGCGGAGATCGTTCCGTCCGCGGCGAACCGGGCTCCGGTCTTCGGGAAGTCCTGGCCGGTGAGCGTCCGGACCAGTCCGAGGCCCCGGTCGTCCGGGTCCGCGACCGGCTTGCCGAGCCCGTTCATGTACGTCGAGGCGAGCGACCCCGCCACGAACGTGCCGTCCGCCTTGAGCGACACCTTGAGCACGCCACCCCAGCCGAGTCGACCGTTGTTGCTCAGCGACTTGCCGCCCCCAGCGAAGTTGCCGAGGCTGTAGGCGATCAGCCGGCCCTGGTAGAACTCCATGGCCCGGAGCACGTGCGGGCCGTGCCCGACGATCAGGTCCGCCCCGGCGTCGATCATCGCGCGGGAGAACTTGACCGGGTCGCCCCGGTTCTCGCCGAGGAACATCTCCGTGCCCGGCTTCACCCGGGTCTTGTCCGAGCCCTCGCCACCCATGTGCACCTGCACGACGACCAGGTCGGCCATGGTCGCCGCCTTCTCGACCACCTTCTCCGCGGCGTCGATGTCGACCAGGCTGTTCGACCAGACGTACGACGAGAAGCCGGCGACGGCGACCTTGACGCCCTTGACGTCGACCACGGTGATCTGGTCGGGCGCGCCGGTGTGCTTCAGGTCGTACTTCTCCAGCGCCTTCTGGGTGTTCTCGTAGCCGGCCGGGCCGTAGTCGTACCCGTGGTTGTTGGCCTGGTTGAGCAGGTGGAACCCGGCATCCTTGAGGTGCACGGCGTACTCCGGCGGGGCCCGGAACTGGAAGCAGCGGGTGGAGTTCGCCCCGCACTTGCCGGTCCCGGTGTCGACGGTCAGCGGCTCCTCCAGGTTGCCCATCACCAGGTCCGCCTCGAGCGCGGTCTTGACGCCGTCGAAGAAGCCCTTGCCACCGTTGGGGGGCAGCCGGTTCGGCGCGTTGCCCATGATGATGTCGCCGGTGGCGGAGAGCGAGATGACGTTCTCCGCCTCCGCCGGGGGCGCGCTCGGGCTCGCCGAGGCGGGGGCGGCGGTGCGCCCCTCCGGGGACTGCCAGGCGGGGCTCTCCGTGGACGAATCGCATCCGGCGGCGACCAGCAGGACGAGGAGTGCACCCAGCGCGGCCGCGCGGCGGCGGGGGCGGCGGGCGTCTAAGGAGGCGGCGGCGTACATCGTCCGGGACCCTACCGGTCGGCAGCGCTGCCGGGGATGGCCGATCGGGTGAAAAGCACCGATCCGGGGGACTCCTCCAGGCGTAGCCGGTCCGACCACGGCACCACCTCGTGGGCGCCACCGGCCAGGACTGCCGCGTGCACCGCGCGGGCGAGCGGGGCACCCCAACGGGAGCGGGGTCCGCCGTAGGAATCGACCGGGCCGTCCGTCGGACAGAGCACCGTCACCGCGTCGGTCGGGGTGCCGGTGGCCGGCAGTCCCAGTTCGACGATCGCCTGGGTCTTCGCCTCGGTCGCGGTGGCCACGGCGTTGACCAGCGCGGCGTCGCCGAGCCGGACGGGCACCAGGGCCACGATGTTGACCGTGCCGACCGGTTCCACGGCGGCCGGGGTCGCCGGGGCGGCGGCCTGGACCGGGGTGCCCAGTCCGACCGTCGCCCAGACCCGGACCCCACCGTCGGCGCGGGCCACCACCTCGGCGACGTCGACGCCGGTCAGCAGGCCGACGCCGGGTCCGTCGAGGTCGAGTTGGCGGGCCAGCCCGGCAAGGTGGTCGGCCGGGTCGTCCCGGTGGTACGTCATCGGCACGGTCGCGTTGACCACCCAGTGCCGTACCCCGATCCCTCCGCCGAGCGGGGCGGAAGTGATCGCGTACAACGGCCGGTCGGCGCGCCAGCACAGCAGTGGCACGTCCCGGCCGTCCTCGGGCCGGGTGGTCAGGAAGGGCTCGCTCAACACGCCGGTGACCCTACGACCGGCACCCGGCGGAGCGCTCCCCCCGGGTCGGAACGGTGGATCATAGGCTTTGATCAGGTCCATCTCGTTACGTCCAACGATCAACTTCCAGGGGTGCGCCTCTGATAACCGCTCACGTGCGCCTAGACTGGCGTCGCGCGCGGGATCAGCGGACGGCGGACCCAGCCGACGGACGGCACGCGCAGGCGGAGGTGCGCGATGGACGAGGTACTGGCCCGTAGTGGGATCTTCCAGGGCGTCGACCCGGAGGCGGCCGAGGCGCTCGCCAAGGAGATGGAGACGATCGAGGTCCGCAAGGGCGAGGTGGTCTTCAACGAGGGCGAGCCCGGCGACAGCCTTTACATCCTGCTTTCCGGCAAGATCAAGGTGGGGCGGCGGGCCGCGGACGGCCGGCAGAACCTCATCGCGGTGATGGGTCCGTCGGACATGGTCGGCGAGCTGTCGCTCTTCGACCCGGGCCCGCGTACGGCCACGGCCACCGCGGTCACCGACACCCGACTGGTCCGGCTGCGCAAGCAGGCGCTGCGGCCGTGGCTGAACAACCGGCCCGAGATCGCCGAACAGCTCCTCCGGGTGCTGGCCCGCCGGCTCCGGCGGACGAACGACTCGCTGGCCGACCTGATCTTCACCGACGTGCCCGGCCGGGTCGCCAAGAACCTGCTCCAGATGGCCGGCCGGTTCGGCACCCGCGACGGCGGCGTGCTGCGGGTGACGCACGACCTCACCCAGGAGGAGATCGCGCAGCTCGTCGGCGCATCCCGGGAGACGGTCAACAAGGCACTGGCCGACTTCGCGTCCCGGGGCTGGCTGCGCCTGGACGGCAAGAGCATCATCATCCTCGACCCGGAGCGGCTCGCCCGCCGGGCACGCGTCTGACCCAGGTCTTCCGGGAGGGCCGCCCCCGGGGTGGGCCCTCCCGATTTCTGCCCGGCGCAGAATCCCTCGACCGCGTCGGTCCGGGGCTGCCATCGTGGTTCGATGCTGGAACGCGTCGCCGTCCTCTCCGACATCCACGGTGTCCTGCCCGCGCTGGAGGCCGTGCTGACCGAGCCGGACGTCGTCACGGCCGACCTGGTCGTGCTCACCGGCGACATCGCCGCCGGCCCTCAGCCGGTCGAGGTGCTGGACCTGCTGGCCTCCCTCGGCGACCGGGCCGTCTGGGTGGGCGGCAACGCCGACCGCGAGCTGATCGGGCTGCGCGGCGGCCAGGAGTTCCCGGTCCCCGACCAGGTGACCCCGTGGGCGGCGGGCCAGCTTCGGGACGACCAGGTGACCCGACTGGCCGCGTTGCCGCTCAGCGTGACGCTGCCGGTCGCCGGGCTGGGCGAGGTGCTGTTCTGCCACGCCACCCCGCGCGACGACGAGGAGGTCGTGCTGGTGGACTCCCGGCTGGACCGCTGGGCCGAGGTGTTCGCGACGCTGCCGGCGGAGGTGGGCACGGTCGTCTGCGGTCACACCCACATGCCGTTCGTCCGGCTCGCCCACCGTCGCCTGGTGGTGAACCCGGGCAGCGTGGGGATGCCGTACGGCGGGGCGGGGGCGCACTGGGCGCTGCTCGGGCCGGGCGTGCAGCTGCGCCGGAGCGCGTTCGACCTGGACGCCGCCTGCGCCCGGGTGGCCGCCGAGTCCGGCTATCCGGAGGCCGCCGCCTGGGCCGACGAGTACGTCCGATCCCGGCACGACGACGCCGAGGCGCTGACCGTCTTCGGCCCACGTGACGGTCGCTGACAGCAACTGCCCTCCCTGCCGCCACCCGCCGGGCCTCCGTGCGGGCCGCACGCCCGTCGGCCGACGTAGCACCGATCCGCCCCGCCCAGGGGTCGTACGGTCGCCCTGATCTGGCCGGCAGGGTCGCTGGGCACTTCCTTTGGAGCTGCCCCGTTCATGCGCCCGGTCCCGCCGCAGGTCGGCAACCGTCAGCTTCACCTCACCGGAGCCGGCCAGGTCGCCCCGTCTGTGCGGGCAGCTCCAAGGCGTCCGCACGGCATCCTGTCCCGCCCGCCTCCCGACGGGTGCCAAAAAAGTCAGGCTTGACTGTTTGTTTTTCCGACGGCAGGCTGGCGACGTGCCCGCCCCACCGAGCCGCGCCCCTCAGCCGGGCCGCGTCCCGCAGCAGGAGCGCAGCCGTGCCACCCGCGCGCGGCTGCTGGAGGCGACCGTCGACTGCCTGGTGGAGTACGGCTGGTCCGGCACCACGACCACGGTGGTCGCCGCCCGCGCCGGGGTCTCCCGGGGGGCCCAGCTGCACCACTACCCCACCCGGGCGGCCCTGGTCACCGCAGCCGTGGTCCACCTGGCCGAGCGTCGCGCGGCGGAACTGCGCGCCGAGGCCGAGGCGCTGCCGGCCGGTCCCCGGCGGTTCGACCGGGTGATCGACATGCTCGCCGCCGCCTTCACCGGTCCGCTCTTCGTCGCCGCCCTCGAACTCTGGGTGGCCGCCCGCACCGACCCGGAGCTACGCGCGGCCCTGGTGCCGTTGGAGGCCCGGGTCGGGCGGGAGATGCACCGGCTCACCGTCGCGCTGCTCGACGCCGACGAACGGCGTCCCGGGGTCCGCGAGGCGGTGCAGGCCACTCTCGACCTGCTCCGGGGACTCGGGGTGGCCAACCTGCTCACCGACGACTCGGCCCGCCGCACCGCCCTGCTGAACACCTGGAAACGCCAACTCGCCACCCTGCTCACCCCGTGACCGGAGGCACCCATGGTCGTCCTGTCGGACCTGCCCGCTCGTCCCGCGACGGTGGTCGCGTGATCCGGATCGGCAACGCCTCGGGCTTCTACGGTGATCGGTCCACCGCCTGGCGGGAGATGCTCGACGGCGGCGAACTCGACGTGCTCACCGGCGACTACCTCGCCGAGCTGACCATGCTGATCCTCGGCCGGGACCGGCTCCGCGACTCCTCCCTCGGCTACGCGAAGACGTTCCTGAGGCAGTTGGAGGGCATCCTCGGCACCGCGCTGGAGCGGGGCGTACGGATCGTGACCAACGCCGGGGGCGTCAATCCCGCCGGGCTGGCCGCCGCGATCGGGACGCTCGCCGACCGCCTCGGTCTCACCGTCCGGGTCGGACACGTCGAGGGCGACGCCCTGGCACGGCCGGACGCGCTCACCGCGAACGCGTACCTGGGCGCGTTCGGCATCGCGGCCTGCCTGGAGGCGGGCGCGGACGTGGTGGTCACCGGGCGGGTCACCGACGCCTCCCTGGTGGTCGGTCCGGGCATCGCCCGGTTCGGGTGGCGGCGGGACGACCTCGACGCCCTCGCCGGGGCCACCGTCGCCGGGCACCTGGTCGAGTGCGGGGCGCAGGTGACCGGCGGGAACTTCAGCTTCTTCACCGAACTGCCGGACGGCGGACGGCGTCCCGGCTTCCCCGTCGCCGAGCTGCACCCGGACGGCTCGTCGGTG
This sequence comes from Micromonospora sagamiensis, assembly GCF_014680085.1. Lineage (NCBI taxonomy): Bacteria > Bacillati > Actinomycetota > Actinomycetes > Micromonosporales > Micromonosporaceae > Micromonospora > Micromonospora sagamiensis. The sequence continues at coordinate 2,506,129 of NZ_AP023438.1, forward strand.
ATCACCAAGCACCCGGGCACCGGCGGGGCGGTCACCGTGGAGACGGTAACCGCGCAACTCCTCTACGAGATCGGTGGGCCGGACTACCTCGGGCCGGACGTGGTGACCCGGCTCGACACGGTGACCCTGCACCAGGAGGGTCCCGACCGGGTACGCGTCAGCGGCACCCGGGGCACCCCGCCGCCGGCCACCCTGAAGGTGGGCGTCAACAACCTCGGCGGATTCCGCAACTCGATGACCTTCGTCCTCTGCGGACTGGACGTCCCGGCCAAGGCGGCGCTGGTCCGCGAGCAGATCGAGGCGGCGGTCGGGCCGGCGGGGCTGGAGTTCCGGCTCGCCCGCACGGACCACGTCGACGCGGACGACACGGAGACGGCGAGCGCGCTGTTGCACGTACACCTGCGGGACGGCGACCGGGCGCGGGCCGGGCGGGCCTTCTCGGCCGCCGCGGTGGAGCTGGCCCTGGCCTCCTACCCGGGCTGCACGCTGACCACCCTGCCCGGCGACGCGACGCCGTACGGGGTGTTCACCTCCGACACGGTGCCGCAGGACGCGGTCGCCCACGTCGCCGTGCTCCCCACCAGTGAACGCGTGTCGATCCCGCCCCCACCGCTGACGTGTGAGCAGGGGCCCCCTGCAGAGCAGAAATCACCTGTAGGGGGCCCTTCCTACCACCTCAGGCGGGAGCCGCTCGGAAAGCTGGTGGGGGCACGTTCGGGCGACAAGGGCGGTGACGCGAACCTCGGGGTCTGGGCGCGCTCCGAGCCGGCGTACGCCTGGCTGCGCGGCTGGCTGACCGTCGAACGCCTCGGCGAGCTGCTGCCGGAGACCGCCGGGCTGACCGTCGAGCGGTACGAGCTGCCCAACCTGCGCGCGGTGAACTTCGTGATCCGGGGCCTGCTCGGCCAGGGGGTGGCCGCCTCCACCCGGTTCGACCCCCAGGCCAAGGCGCTCGGTGAGCTGCTCCGGGCCCGGATCGTGGACCTGCCGGCGGAGCTGCTGCCGGCCGAGGGGACGACGCGATCGGCACCGCCGGGTGTCCGCGGCGGGGCGGAGGACCGGCCGTGACCACGTTGCACAGCACCGTCGATCCCACCTCGGCAGCCCACCGGGCCAACCGGAAGGCCCTGCTGTCCCGGCTGGCCGAGCTGGACGAGGCGCTGGACGCCGCCCGGGCCGGCGGCGGTGAGAAGTACGTCGCCCGGCACCACCGGCGCGGCAAGCTCCTGCCCCGGGAGCGGATCGAACTGCTGCTCGACCCGGACAGCCCGTTCCTGGAGCTGTCGCCGGTGGCCGCGTACGGCACGGACTTCCCGGTCGGGGCGAGCGTGGTGACCGGCATCGGGGTGGTCGAGGGGGTGGAGTGCCTGATCCTCGCCAACGACCCGACGGTACGCGGTGGCGCGGTCAACCCGTGGTCGTTGCGGAAGACCCGGCGGGCCGGGGAGATCGCGCTGGCCAACCGGCTGCCGATGGTGAACCTGGTCGAGTCGGCCGGGGCCGACCTGCCCACCCAGGCGGAGATCTTCATTCCGGGCGGTCGGGTGTTCCGGGACCTGACCCGGCTCAGCGCGGCGAAGATCCCCACGGTCAGCGTGGTCTTCGGCAACGCCACCGCCGGTGGGGCGTACATCCCGGGGATGTCCGACCAGACGATTATGATCCGGGACCGGTCGCAGGTCTACCTGGCCGGGCCGCCGCTGGTGAAGATGGCGACCGGTGAGGACGCCGACGACGAGTCGCTGGGCGGGGCGGCGATGCACGCCACCCGCTCCGGACTGGCCGACTTCCTCGCCACCGACGAGCGGGACGCCATCCGGCTGGCCCGGCGGTGCGTACGCCGGCTCAACTGGCGCAAGCAGGGCCCGCCGCCCCGCACCCCGCACCCGGCACCACCCCGGTACGACCCGGAGGAGCTGCTCGGCATCGTCAGCGCCGACCTGAAGGTGCCGTTCGACCCGCGTGAGGTCCTCGCCCGGGTGCTGGACGGCAGTGAGTTCGACGAGTTCAAGCCGGCGTACGGCACCGCGCTGGTCACCGGCTGGGGCGAGCTGCACGGGTACCCGGTCGGCGTGCTGGCCAACGCCCGGGGCGTGCTGTTCAGCGAGGAGGCGCAGAAGGCGGCCCAGTTCATCCAGCTCGCCAACGCCACCGACACCCCGCTGGTCTTCCTCCAGAACACCACCGGCTACATGGTCGGCACCGAGTACGAGCAGCGCGGCATCATCAAGCACGGCGCGCTGATGATCAACGCGGTGTCGAACTCGACCGTGCCGCACCTGACGGTCAACCTGGGCGCGTCCTACGGCGCGGGGAACTACGGCATGTGCGGGCGGGCGTACGACCCGCGCTTCCTGTTCACCTGGCCGAACGCGCGCTCGGCGGTGATGGGACCGGCCCAGCTGGCCGGGGTGCTGTCCATCGTGGCCCGGCAGGCCGCCGAGGCCCGGGGACGCGAGTACGACGAGGACTCCGACACCGCGATGCGGATGATGGTCGAGCAGCAGATCGAGTCGCAGTCCGGGGCGCTGTTCCTCTCCGGCCGGCTCTACGACGACGGGGTCATCGACCCCCGGGACACCCGTACCGTCCTCGGTCTCTGCCTGTCGGCGGTGCACGGCGCACCGGTTCGGGGCGCCGACGGCTTCGGCGTCTTCCGGTTGTGACTCCGGTGAGCGCGAGGAACGCAGCGAAGCGGAGTCCCGCAGTCGCGAACGAAGGGCATGGTCAGCTGCCGATGATCACCAGACTTCTCGTGGCCAACCGGGGTGAGATCGCCCGCCGGATCTTCGCCACCTGCCGGACGCTCGGCGTGGAGACGGTCGCCGTGCACTCCGACGCGGACGCCGACGCGCCCTTCGTGGGCGAGGCCGACCGGGCGGTACGCCTGCCCGGCAACACACCCGCCGAGACGTACCTGCGGGTCGACCTGATCCTGGACGCGGCCCGGCGCAGCGGCGCGGACGCCGTCCACCCCGGCTACGGCTTTCTCGCGGAGAACGCCGACTTCGCGGCGGCGGTGGCCGACGCCGGGCTGACCTGGGTCGGCCCACCGGCCGCCGCCATCGCGGCGATGGGCGACAAGGTGGCGGCCAAGACGCTGCTCGCGGCGGCCGGCGTGCCGATGCTGCCGACCTGGACCGACCCCGGCCAGGTCACCGACTTCCCGGTGCTGGTCAAGGCGTCCGCGGGCGGCGGTGGGCGGGGCATGCGTGTCGTCCGGGACGCCGACGGCCTCGCCGGGGCGGTCGCCTCCGCGAGCCGTGAGGCGGCCAGCGCGTTCGGCGACGGCACGGTCTTCGTCGAGCGGTACGTCGAACGTGGCCGCCACGTCGAGGTGCAGATCTTCGGGGACACCCACGGCACGGTCGCCGCGCAGGGCGTCCGCGAGTGCTCGATCCAGCGTCGACACCAGAAGCTCGTCGAGGAGGCCCCGGGAGTCCTTCCGCCGGAACTGCGGCAGAAGCTGCACGAGGCCGCGGTGGCCGCCGGGCGGGCGGTCGGCTACGTCGGTGCGGGCACGGTGGAGTTCCTGCTCGCCCCCACCGGCGAGTTCTTCTTCCTGGAGATGAACACCCGTCTCCAGGTCGAGCACCCGGTCACCGAACTCACCACCGGCCTGGACCTCGTCCGGCTGCAACTGCTGGTCGCCGAGGGCGAGCCGCTGCCGTTCACGCAGGCCCCACCGGTCGACGGCCACGCGATCGAGGTACGGCTCTGCGCCGAGGACCCGCCGCGCGACTGGCGTCCGGCGACCGGCACCCTGCACCGGTTCGCCGTGCCCGGGGTGGCCGTCGAGTTCGGTCATCTCGCGCGCCCGGGTCTGCGGCTGGACTCCGGCGTGGCGGACGGCTCCACCGTGGGCGTGCACTACGACTCGATGCTGGCGAAGCTCGTCGCCCGGGGGCCGACCCGCGCACAGGCGGCCCGGCTGCTGGCCGGCGCACTGGCCCGGGCCGAACTGCACGGGGTGGCCACCAACCGCGACCTGCTGATCCGGGTGCTGCGCAGCCCGGAGTTCCTCGCCGCCGAGGTCGACACCGGTTTCCTCGACCGGCATCCGGAGGTCTTCGCGCCGCTGCTGCCCGCCGCCGAGCTGCCGCTGACCGCCCTCGCCGCCGCGCTCGCCTCGGCCGCCGCCCGCCGCGCCGAGGCACCGGTGCTCGGTTCCCTCCCGTCCGGTTGGCGGAACGTTCCGGCGTTTCCCCAGGTCACCCGCTTCGCCGGGCCGGACGGCGAGATCGAGGTCCGGTACCGGCTGGACCGCACCGGCGGGCTCGCCGAGTGGTCCACCGACCCGTCCGACGACCGGTCCGTCACCCTCGTCGGGGCCACCGGCGACCGGGTCGTGCTGGACGTCGACGGGGAGCGGCGGACGTACCGCGTACACCGGGTGGGGTCGGAGGTCTTCGTGGACGGCCCGGACGGTGCGACGAGCCTCGCCGAGCTGCCGCGTCTCCCGCTGCCCACCGCCGAGCTGGCGGCCGGCTCGTTGCTGGCACCGCTGCCCGGCACGGTCACCCGTCGGCACGTCGAGGTCGGTGCGCGGGTCGCCGCCGGTGACCCGCTGCTGACGCTGGAGGCGATGAAGCTCGAACACCCCGTGCTCGCCCCGGTCGACGGCGTCGTCACCGACCTGCCGGTGCCCACCGGCGGGCAGGTCGAGACGGGTGCCGTGCTGGCCGTGGTCGACCCGACCGAGGAGGACGCCTGATGAACTTCGACCTCACCGACGAGCAGGAACAGCTCCGCGACGCCGTCCGGGCGCTGGGCCGGCGGTACGGCCACCGGTACTTCGTGGCGAAGGCGAAGGCCGGCGAGCACACCACCGAACTGTGGGAGGAGGCCGGCCGGCTCGGCTACCTGGGGGTCAACATCCCCACCGAGTACGGCGGCGGGGGCGGCGGCATCACCGAGCTGGCGATCGTCTGCGAGGAACTGGCCGCCGCCGGCTGCCCGCTGCTGCTGCTGGTGGTCTCCCCCGCCATCGCCGCCACGGTCATCGCCCGGCACGGCACCGACGGGCAACGCGAGCGTTTCCTGCCCGGACTGGCCGACGGTTCGCTGAAGGTGGTCTTCGCGATCACCGAGCCGGAGGCCGGGTCGAACTTCCACCGGCTCGGTACGGTGGCCCGCCGCGACGGCGACGACTGGCTGCTCTCCGGCCGCAAGTGCTACATCTCCGGCGTCGACGAGGCAGGCTACGTGCTGGTGGTGGCGCGGACCGAGAACGCCAGCTCCGGGAGGCTCGAACCGGCGCTCTTCGTCGTGCCGACGGACGCGGCCGGGCTGACCCGCTCGAAGCTGGACATGGAGATCGTCTCTCCGGAGAACCAGTTCCTGCTCTACCTCGACGACGTGCGGTTGCCCGCCGACGCGCTGGTCGGTGGGTCGCTCGACGCCGGCCTGCCGGCGCTCTTCGCCGGCCTCAATCCGGAGCGGATCACCGTCGCCGCGATGGGGGCCGGCACCGGCCGGTACGCGATCGAGCGCGCCTCGGAGTACACCGCCACCCGCGCGGTCTGGGGTGGCCGGAGCATCGGCGCGCACCAGGGGGTGTCCCATCCGCTGGCGCACGCGGCGATCCAGGTCGAACTGGCCCGACTGATGATCTACAAGGCGGCGGCCCTCTACGACGCCGGCCGGGACCTGGAGGCCGGCATCTCCGCCAACATGGCCAAGTACGCGGCCGGCGAGGCCGCCGCGCTCGCCGTGGACACCGCCGTCCAGGTGCACGGCGGGGCGGGCATGACCACCGAGTACGGCGTCGCCACCCTGCTCGGGGCGGTCCGCGCCGGCCGGATCGCGCCGGTCAGCCGGGAGATGATCCTCAACTTCGTGGCCCAGCACGTGCTCGGCCAGGACCGGTCGTACTGAGCGGCGCGACCGGTCAGCCCGGGGTACGGCAGGCGGCGTCGATGCGGTGCACCGGCCGTACCCGCCGGCCCAGCCCCTCCAGCAGCGAGTCCTCGACGTGGAAGTCGTGGGCCCGCAGCCGGTGCCGGGGCAGCTCGTCCTCGTTCGGGCAGAGCACCTGCGCCTCGACCCGGTCCACCGGGACGAACCGCACCCCGCCCCGGGCCTCCAGGATCGTCATGTGCACGTCGTCGACGGCCACCACGTGCCCCCGCACGTCCTCGCTACCCCCGGTCGCACTCACCGTGACGACGGTCAGCGGCAGCACCGGAGTGGTGATCACCGGCAGCGCGGCCCAGGCCAGGATGACCAGCACGGCGGCCTGGGTGACCGGGGCGAGCGGGCGGAGCACCGCGCGGGGCAGCGGTCCGGCGACGCCGCAGGCGAGCAGCGGCGGCCCACCGAGCAGCAGCAGGGCCACCAGGTCCCGCTGGTCCCAGGCGTCGGCCATGGTGGGCAGGGCCAGCCAGCCGTACCCCGCCAGCAGGGCGGTCAGGAGCAGCAGTCGGGGCAGCAGCCGCTCGTGCAACCGCTCCGGGGTGATCTGGAACGCGGCGGCGACCGCGGGCAGCAGCAGGGGCAGGTAGAGCAGCTCCCAGGTGACCAGGGCGAACAGGAAGCTCGTCAGCACCAGCCAGGCCGGGGTGATGTCGGCCCACCGGGCGAAGAGGGGCCGGCGGGCCGCCGGGACGGGGCCGTCGGCGTCGGGGGCCGGCCCATCGGCGCTGACGGCGAAGACCGCACCGAGGGCGAAGATGGCGACCAGGACGGTGGAGACCAGCTGGGCCGCGGTGGTGAGGAAGCCGGCGATCAGGTTCACCGGCCCGACGTTCGCCACCAGCAGCAGCGTGGTCTGGAGTTCTCCCCCGGCCTCCACCGCGAGCCGCAGCACCGAGAAGACCGCCGGTACGCCGACGACGAGCGTCCAGAATGACTGGCTCGCCCGGTCCCGCCGCTCGGCCTGGCCGGCGTCCCGGTCCCGCCCGGTCCCGCTCTCCGCGCCCTCGTCGCCGGGCCGGACCGGGGCGGGCTCCGGACCGGGGGAGACGGTCGGGTGGTCGTCGACGGGGGCACTCATCGCGTCGGCGCCTTGTCGTCGAAGTCCACCAGGTCCGGCACGTCCAACGGCTGCGGCTGGGGCAGGTCCGCCTTCAGCCACGGGCCGAGCGTCGTGTGGTACGCCGTCAGCCAGGGACTGCTGCCGTCCCGGCGCCCCTGTCGGTAGCTCTTGTCCAGAAAGTAGGCGACCAGGTCGCGCAGTGCCGGGTCACCGATCGGCACTCCCACACCGATCCGCTCGCTGGTGCCGAAGGGCATGTCGACGATCTGGAACTCGGTGGGGAACTGGGAGCGGAACCCGGCCAGGATGGCCTCGTCGGAGCTGACCACGTCGTACCGGCCCTCGCGGATGCCCCGGACGCAGTCGGAGACGTTCTTGACCACCCGGGGGCGGATGCCGTGTTCCTCCAGTTCCGCCTCACTGGTCGATCCACCGCTGGCGCAGACCCGCAGCGCGGGGTCACGCAGGTCCTCGATGGTCCGGACCCGGTCCTTGAGCCGGAGCGGGACCAGGACCTCCTGTGTGGTGACGAAGTACGGACCGGCGAAGAGGACCTGACTCTCCCGGTCCCTGGTCATCGAGAAGCTGCTGACGACCAGGTCGACCTGGCCGCTCTGGAGGGCGGGGATACGGTCCTCGGTGGCCAGCGGCACCAGGTCGATCCGCTGGTCCCCCTCGTAGCCGAGCGACGCGGCGACGTACCGGGCGATCTTGGCCTCGAAGTTGACGAAGGCGTTCTTCTCCTCGTCCAGCAGCGGGTCCAGGATCGCCACCCCGATCCGCAGCTTCGGCTGGCCGTGGACCTGCGTCTCGCGCAGTTTCTCCTGCACGGAGGGGAACTCCGGCTCCTGACTGCTGTCGCAACCGGCGACCGCCGCGAGGGAGAGCGTCAGGGTGACCGCCAGCGCGGTGGCGATCGCCCGGAGCTGCTGTCGGGACGGCATGTTCATGGACGGCCTCCCGGAGGATCGAACCAGCAGGGCACCCAGGGTAAGCGGACAACTCCAATCCGCACCCGCTCCGGACGGGCCCGATGGACGCCAGTCGCGAATCAGACACCCCGGGTGACCGGCAGTCGACCGGCGCGGATCCGGGGAGCGTCCGACCCGGCCGGGGACGGCTCCGAGGTTGACAGCGCGGGCGGGCGGGTGATGCTGGACGGGTGACGCGTCTATCCCGATCCCGTGCCCGGATCCTGGCGGCGGTCGCCGTGCTCGCGGCGGTCTCCGCCATGGTCACCCTGGTCGTCCTGCGCCGGGACGACTTCCTGGGCGTGGTGCTGGCCATCCTCGTCGTCCTGCTCGCGATGATCGCGGGGGTCGCCGTCGACGCGGCGCGCCACCAGCCGCCGGCCGGGCCGGCGACCGTGGCCGCGCCCCCGCAGCAGGCCACGGGTGGCCTCCACGGGATCGACGCGCCCACCCTGGAGACCCTCGACAATCCGATGATGGTGGCGGCGCTACGGACCCGACTCCGCGACCGCTGACCGCGCCGGCACCGACCGGAGGGGTCAGCGCAGGCTGAGGGTCGGCATCGCCAGGCCGTCGACCCCACGGCCGGCCAGACAGCGGTACGTCTGGTCGGCGTCGGTGTCGTCCGGCGGCAGCACCTCCAGCTTCCACCCGTCCGCCTGGGTAAGCCCGCTGGTCAGCCGGAAGGTCGTGGGGTTGCAGACCTGCCGGACCGACGGGGCCGCCCTGACCACGTCGTGATCGGCGCCGACCAGCTCGGCGGGGAGATCACCCTCGGCGTAGCTCTCCCAGGTGTGCCGTCGATCACACCGGACCCGGACGGCCTGGGCCCGGGTGCCGCGGATCCGGACCGGGCCGAAGCACTGCAACTCGTCGGCGCAGCGGCCACCCGTGGGTAGCTTGGTCACCCCGTCCACACAGCCGGGGAGCACGCCCGCGACGGCGGTCGTGGACGGCAACGGGTCCGGCGTCCGGGCGCTGCCCGCCACCCAGGCCCCGGCACCCGCGGACGCGACCAGGGCGAGCACGCCCGCCCCACCGAGGAACCAGCGCCGACGGCGGCGCACCGGTGCCGGCACGGTGGGGTGGCTCTCCTCCATCGGGGTACGCGGTGTGGGCTGGGTGTGCCCGTGTGCCGGGTCGTCGCCGGTGCGCTCGGCCGGGCCGGGGGGCCGCCAGGGCCCGACGAAGGTGGTCCCCCCGTGGTGCGGGTGGTCCGTCGTGCCCAGCGGCAGCCCGGCCAGCAGGCCACGCAGCTCGACCGCGGAGGGCCGGGCACCCGGATCGTTCGACATGCCCAGCCGGAGCACCTCGACCAGCTCGTCCGGCACCCCGGGCAGTCCCGGGATCGGGTGGTGGAACATCTCCAGTACGGTGACCAGGCTCGGGTTGCGCTCCGACTGCCAGCGCGGCGGCCGGCCGTGCATCACCGCGTACAGGGTGGCGCAGAGGGAGTAGACGTCCACGGCCGGCGAGGGCGGGCTGTGGTTGAACATCTCCGGCGGCGCGTACGCCGGGGTGAGCACCTCCATGGTGACCGTCGGATCGCGCACCTCGGCCAGCACGGCCAGCCCGAAGTCGGCGAGCACCGCCGAGTTGAAGTGCGAGTGGAGGATGTTGGCCGGCTTCACGTCGCGGTGCAGCACGCCGGCCGCGTGCGAGTGCGCCAGGGCGTCCGCGATCTTGACGCCGAGGTCGCGCGCCTCGACCGGGCCGAGGGGCGAGGTCCGCATGCGCTCGGCGTACGACCCGTCGCAGAGCTCCATGATGAGGTACGGGTGCTGGTCGATGGTGACGCCGACGTCGAAGAGGTCCACCACGTGCGGGTGGGACGACATCCGACCGGCGGCCCGCGCCTCACGCAGAAAGCGGGCCTGGTCCCGCTCGCTGTCCAGGGTGCGGTTCTCCACCTTGACCGCGACCTCACGCCCGACGGAGATCTGGACGGCCCGGTAGACGGTGGCGTAGCCACCTCGGGCAAATACCTGCAAATCAGTCAGACCGGGCACGATTGGCTTCGGCAGGGCGCCGGGCGGGGTGGCGGTCACAGCTCGAAAATACCCAACTCGTCCGGCGGCTCAGAGTCCCGCACCGGTGACCAGCGTGGACGGCAACCCGGGACGGCCGGCGGCACCCCGACGGGCGTCCGCGCGGAGCCCGAGCGCGGTCGCCAGGGCTCCCAGTCCCTCCCACGCGGCCACCCCGAGGAACCCGACCGGGGCGATGTCCGCCGCCACCACGAGGGCGAACACGGTGACGGTGACCAGCCGGAACACCACAGTGAACCGGAAGAACGAGCGCCACTCGCTGACCGCGGCGAGGAGGTAGTAGACCCCCATGTTGAACGCCGCCATGGAGGACGCGACCAGGAAGGTGCCGGTGTGGTCACCGGAGGCGCGGATCGGCGGCACGGCGAGACCGAGCAGGCCGAGCAGGGCCGCCGGCCAGAGCAGCCCGAGCACACCGCTCAGCAGCGCCATCCCGCCGAAGACCGCGACGGTCCAGCCGGCGGCGGAGCGCGGCAGCCTCATGACGGTCCTCCTGTGGGTACGGCCGTCGCTGTGGACCACCGCTGTGCCCCTCCACGCTAGCCGCTGCGGCGCGTCCGGGCATCGGCGGAACCGGCAGATCCCGCCGAACCGGCCGAGCCCGGTGTCGGCGGCGCACCCGGAATCGGCGTCCCGGTGGCCAGGCCCGGCGTGGCCGGGACGAGCAACCGGACCCGCAGTGCCTCCGCACCGGCCCGCTCACTGCGCTGCTCCGTGGCGTACGCCAGCCGGACCGCCTCCTCGGCGGCGGCCAGCGCCTCCACCGGACGGCCGCACGCGCTCGACGTCTCGGCGAGCACCATCGCCGCGACCACCTGGCTGCGGACGTCCTCGGCCGGGGCGGCGACCGCCCGACGGGCCCAGTCCAGCGCCTGCTCGTGCTGGCCGAGGGCGAGCAGCGCCGAGGCGTACCGGGCCAGGGTCTGCCGGCGGGAGATGAGCAGCGCCGGGGTGTTGCCGGCGGTCGCCACCGGGGCGAGCAGCCCCACCGCAGTGGTCGGGTCACCGGCCGCCAGCCGGGCCATCGCCAACAGCACCCGGGGCGCCACCTGGGCCGGAGCCTGCGGGTTGTGCGGCTCCACGGCGGTGAGCACCGCGCGGGCGTACCGCTCGGCCGCCGCCCCGTCGCCCAGGTCCAGCGCGACGAAGCCGCGCAGGGTGCCGGCCATGCCGGTGAGCAGCGGGTGGGTGGTGCGCCCGGCGTGGTCGAGGGCGTCGGAGAGCAGGTCCGCCGCGTGCTCCGGCTCGCCCAGCCCTCGGGCGATCGCACCCCGCACCACCAGGGCGAAGCCGCGCCCCCAGTCGTCGGAGGCGGCGACGAAGTCCCGGTACGCGCGCCGGGCCGAGCGGTCCGCCTCGGCCAGCTCGCCCAGTTCGGCGGCGGCGTACGCCTCGACCGCCCGCAGCGTGCCGACCGCCCACGCCTCGCCGATCCGCTCGCCGAAGGGCAGGAAGATTCGCGCCAGCCGGTACGCCTCGTTCAGCCGGCCGGCGAGCAGCCGGGCGAACGCCGTCGTGCCGCGCAGCCAGGCCCGCCCGTACGGGTCCTTCAGCTCGGCGAAGAGGCGGGCGGCCCGGCCGAGCACCGCGTCGGTGCCGGCGAAGTCGCCCCGGGTGGTGGTCACCCAGGCGAGGTTCTGCAACGACCACGCCTGCCCGCGCGGGTCCTGGGCGGCCAGGCTGACCTGGTACGCGGCGGCGAGCCGGCTGCTGGCCTGCCCGAGCCGCCCGGTGACGAAGTCGGCCATGCCGAGCCGGCGCATCGCCGAGGCGCGCAGCGTGGGCAGCTCGGCGGCGGCGGCCACCTGCAACGCCTCCTGCCAGCTCGCCACCGCCCGCCCCAGGTCACCGAGGTTCTGGTACGCCTGCCCGGCCAGCAGCAGGGCGTTGGCCCGGGTCGCCCCGTCGTCGGTGGCGTTGGCCGCGATCTTCTCGGCGAAGGCGAGCGCGTCGGGGGCCCGGCCGACCTGGAGCAACGCCCGGGCGTGCACCACCCGGGCCGCCACCGGCAGCCCGTCCCGGGCCAGCTCGGCGGCGCGTTCGGCGTACTCGACGGCGAGCGCCGGCTCCCCGGCGGCGAGCGAGCGACGGGCGGCCCGGTCCAGCGCGGCCACGCCCAGCGGGGCCACCGTACGGGCCGGCGCGTCGGGACGGAGCCCGACCGCGTCGGCGAGTGCGTTGGCCCGCTCGGCGTGCTCGGCGACGAACTCGTCCCGGGCGGCGTCGGTGAACCCGCCCGGCGGCACCGGCGCGCCAGCGCTGTCGGCCGGGGCGGCCCAGCGGGCCAGGGCGGCGTGCCGGTCGGCCAGGTCGGCCTTGCTGACCCCGGCGTAGGCGGCCTCCCGCATCAACGGGGTGGCGAAGGAGTAGCCGGTCCGGGTGCGGTGCAGCATCCGGCGTTGCAGCAGTTCCTCCACGGCCCGGTCCAGCTCGACCGCGACCACGGCGGCCGGCCGGCCGTCCCGCCCGGTGCGCCGCTCGCGCAGCGCCTCCAGGGTGCCCGTGGGCACGGTGTCGCCGACCACGGCCGCGTCCCGCAGCACCGAGCGGGCCTCGGCCGGAAGCGCGTCGATCCGGGCCGCCAGCACGGCGGCGAGGTCACGGGAGAGCAGACGGCTGCCGAGGGAGCCCGGGGCCAGTCGCCAGGTCGCCGCGCCGGTGCCGTCCCGCTCCGCCCCGGCGGTCAGCGCCCCCCGCTCCATCAGCAGGGTCACCAGCTCGGCCAGGTAGAACGGATTGCCCTGGGCGGTGGCGAGCAACCGGTCGGCGTCGGCCTGGGGCAGCTTCCCGCCGCCGAGGTAGGTGGTGAGCAGCCGGGAGGCGTCCGCGCCGCGCAGCGGAGGCAGCACGTGCACCTCGGCCTCGGAGAGCCGGGTCAACGTGCCGGCCGTCCGGACCAGTTCGGGGCGGCCGAGCAGCAGCACCAGCACCGGTCCGGCCAGCCGGGACAGGGTGACCCCGAGCGCCCGGATGGTCTCCGGCGTGGCGTCGTGCAGGTCGTCGACGACCACCACCAGGGGCGCCTCGGCGGCCAGGCCGCTGAGCAGTCCCGCCACGGCGGTCGGCACCGCCTCGGCGTCCGGCGGCGGGCTGTTCGCGTTCCACTCGGCGTCGTCGGTCGGCCCGCCGTGCGTACCGGGCAGGTCGACGTAACCGAGCAGGGCCAGCAACTGGTCGGTGGCGAGCGGCGGCGGCACCGGCTGCACCCGGGCGAGCCGCTGTTCGAGGCGGCGCAGCCGCTCCTCCACGGCGGCCCGGGTGACCGCGGTCGCGGTGTCGCCGGGCAGGCCCACCGCGGCCCGCACGAGGTCGGCGAGGGGGGCGAGCCGGCGGCGCTCGCCGAAGGCCGCGCAGCGTACCGAGAGCACCCGTGCGCCGGTGTGCGCGGCGTACCGGCCGGCACCGACGTCGTACCCGGCGGCGAGGCGTTCGGTCTCGGCGGCGAACCGGGACTTGCCGATCCCCGCCTCGGCGGTCATCAGCAGCACCCTCGGCTCGCCCCGGTCGATCACCTCGGCGAGCCGGCCGGCGACCCGACCGACCTCGGCCTCCCGGCCGACGAACGGGGCCTCGTCCCCGAGCCCGGAACGGGTGCCCGGGGCGTCCAGGAGCCCGAGCAGTTCGTACGCCTCGACCGGCTCTCGTTTGCCCTTCAACCGCAGCGGGCGCAGCGCCCGCCAGGAGGCGACGTGCCGGGTGGCGGCGGCGGTGCGACCTCCGGCGTACACCGCGCCGACGGCGGCGGCGTCGGCCAACCGGGCGGCCGTGTTCACCGTGTCGCCGATGACCGTGTACTCGATGGCGGCCTGGATGCCGGCGATCACGTCCCCGGTGTTCAGCCCGACCCGCAGGCCGAGCGGGGCACCGCCGCCGCGTTCGTCGTCGAGCACCCGGCGGACCGCCCGTTGCATGGAGAGCGCGGCCCGCACGGCCCGCTCGGCGTCGTCCTCGTGGGCGACCGGCGCGCCGAAGACCGCCATGATGCCGTCGCCGGTCAGCTTGTCGACGTGCCCGCCGAACGTCTTCACCGCCCCGGCGAGCGCGGCGAGCACCCGGTCGGTGACCGCGCCGACCCGCTCCGGGTCGAGGTCCTCCGACCAGGAGGTGAAGTCGGACAGGTCACCGAAGAGCACGGTGACGACCCGGCGCTCGGCCGCCGGCAGGGTCGCGGCGGCCGGCAGCGCGGCCCCGCAGTTGTGGCAGAACCGGGCACCGGGTACGGCGACGGTTCCACACACCGGGCACGTCACGGTTGGTCCAACCGCGCTTCTGCGCCACCGGATTCCCGGGGCGTCACCCCCAGGTACTCCAGTTGGGCGCGGACCGACCACTCGGCCGCCCACCACAGGGAGCGGTCCACGTCCGCGTACACCCGGGCGACCACCTCGGCGGCGGTGGTGTCCCCGGCGGCGACCGCGGCCCGGACCTGGTCGAGCCGGGCCCGCCGGTGGGCGAGGTAGTAGTCGGCGGCGGCGCCGCAGTCGGCCAGCGCCGGGCCGTGTCCCGGCAGCGCGGTGACCCCCCGGTACGCCGACAGCCGACCCAGGCTGACCAGGTACTCGCCGAGATCACCGTCGGGGTGGGCGACCACGGTGGTGCCCCGGCCGAGGATGGTGTCACCGGTGAGGACGACCCGCTCGTCCTCGTGCTCGACGAGGAAGCAGACCGAGTCGGCGGTGTGTCCGGGGGTGGGGACCAGGTCGATCAGGAAACCGAAGCCACCGAAGGACTCCCACGGCTCGACGAGCGGTTCGGCGTCGATGGTGTGCGCCGGGTCGGCGGCGAGGACCGGGACCCCGCCGAGCAGTTCGGCCAGGCGGCGGGACCCGTCGGTGTGGTCCGGGTGGCCGTGGGTGATCAACACGAACCCGATCGGCGCGTGGGCGGCGATCCGGGCCAGGTGCTCCTCGTCGGCGGGGCCGGGGTCGACCACGACCGTCTCGTCCCGCCCCGGGGCGCGCAGCAGCCAGGTGTTGGTGCCGTCGAGGGTCATCGGACCGGGGTTCGGCGCGCGTAGCAGCGTCACCCAGTCCGGCAGCGCATCAGCCAGCGCGGCCGCCGGCGTCGTCAAGTGCCCCGTCATGGCTGCGATCGTACGACCCGGCCGGCCACTCCTCGCGATCTTGAAAGCCGTACCGGCCGGCGGGACGCGTACCCCGCCCGGCCGGGCCGGAGCCCGCCGGGCGGAGTCACGTCGAACGGGACCGGTCAGGCGACCTCGACGATGACCTCGACCTCGACCGGAGCGTCCAGCGGCAGCTCCGACACGCCGACCGCGCTACGGGCGTGCCGACCGGCCTCCCCGAAGACCGTGCCGAACAGGTCGGAGGCACCGTTGATCACGCCGGGCTGGCCGGTGAAGCCGGGGGCCGAGGCGACGAAGCCGGTCAGCTTCACCACCTTGACCACGTTCTCCAGACCGACCAGCGCCTCGATCGCGGCGAGCGCGTTCAGCGCGCAGCGCTGGGCGAGGTCCTTCGCCTGCTCGGCGGAGACCCCGGCACCGACCTTGCCGGTGGCGAGGAGCTTCCCCTGGGCCATCGGCAGCTGCCCGGAGACGTAGACGGTCCGCCCGGACTGCACCGCCGGCACGTAGCTGGCCACCGGAGCAGCCACCTCGGGCAGCTCCAGCCCCAGCTCGGCGAGCTTGGCGTACGGGGTGGCGGTCATGCCTTGGGCCGCTTCAGGTAGGCGACGAGCTGCTCCGGGTTCGGCCCCGGGATCACCGAGACGAGCTCCCAACCGTCCTCGCCCCAGTTGTCGAGGATCTGCTTGGTCGCGTGGACCAGCAGCGGAACGGTGGCGTACTCCCACTTCTGCATCGTTGCCGGGCTCCCGTTGTCGTGGGGTGGATGTTCCGCCGACAGCCTACGGCCCGGTCGACGGCCGGGGCACGGGACGCGGCTCCGGGGTCAGCGGCGCCTCCCCGCAGGGACCCGGGTGCCCGTAGCGCTGGGGGCAGCGGGACCGGTCGGGCAGGAGCAGGTCACAGAAGACCCGGCGTCGGTTGTTCTGGTCGTCGGCCGTGGAGACGGTGGTCTCCCCGGCGTCCAGCTCGGGCACGAAGCCGAGGGAGTCCGCGACCCGACCGGCCAGCGCGGTGGCCGTCGCCAGGTCCAGCACCCGGACCGGCAAGTGGATCACGTACCCCGGTTCGTCGTCGTCCCGGGCACGGTCGACCGGCCGGGCCCGCAGGCGCAGCGGTTCGAGCTGGTCGGGCGACCGACGGTACGGCCGCTCGTTGCACGGGGACGCCACCGCCGGATCCCCGGCCTCCCCCCGGCGCGCGGGCCTGGAGTCGCCGTCGGGAAACTGGGTGCGGGGAGTGTTCTCCGCGTCGCGCATGCAACCGCCTCCGGGCGTCGTACCTGTCCGATATGCCGTCTGCGTGGCGGGCGTCGCCGCCCGGCCCGTTCCCCCGCGTCGGCCCGAACGTAGGTCCGAGATCCGCCGTCGGCAACCGGACGCGCACAGATCATCACGGACAGTCATATATGCGACAGCCCGACGGTCCGGTTGTGGATACCGCCGCCGGCCTACCCACCGGTAGGCGACCGCGCCTGCCGTCCGGCACCGGGCGGGTCGGACCACGCCGGGCCGTGTCGGCACCCGGGCGACGACCGCACCGGGACCCCGGTCCGCCCCGGCGACCGCTACCCTCACGGGCGGGTCGGCGCTCCCGACCCGCCGCCAGAAGCGTCACCGCCGCCGGTGACCGTGTAGCGCACTCCCGGGGGAGACGATGACCCAACCGCCGCAGGGTGGCCCGTTCCCGCCGCCGAGCGGTCCGCCGTTCGGTGCCGGCCAGCCCCAGCCCGACGCCCCGTACGGCACGCCCGGCCCGGCCCCGTATCCCGGCGGCGCACCGGGATACCCGCCTCAGCCCGGCACGCCGGCCCCGCCGCCCGGATACGGGGCCCCGCCGGTGTCCGGCGCACCGATGCCCCCGCCCGGGTACGGCGCACCCGTGCCCCCGCCCGGATACGGCGCACCCGTGCCGCCGGCGGACGGGTACGGCGCACCGGTGCCCCCGGCGGACGGGTCCTTCCCGGCGCCGCCCCCCGGCTACCCGGCACCGGCTGGCGGCCCCTACCCGGCCGGCGGGCCCTACCCGCCCGGCTACCCGGCACCGGTCGCGCCCCGGAAGAAGCGCGGGCTGCTGATCGCCTCGATCGTCGTGGTGGTCGCCCTGCTGCTCTGCGGCGGCGGTGGCGCCGCCGCCTTCTTCATGCTGCGCGGGGCCGACTCCGGCGAGGGCGCGGACGCGCCGACGACCGCGGTACAGGAGTTCCTCACCGCCGTCTACCAGGACCGCAACGCCACTCGCGCGACCGAGCTGGTCTGCTCCTCCTCCCGTGACCGGGAGAAGATCGAGGCCAAGGTGGCCGAGGTGAAGAAGTACGTCGACGAGCACGAGACGCCCCGGTTCCGGTGGACCGCTCCGAAGGTCGACGAGCAGACCGAGGAGCGGGCGACCGTCTCCACCAAGGTGACCATGACCACCGCCGACGAGAAGGTCGCCGAGCAGGATCTGCGCTTCACCGTGATCCGCGAGACCGGCTGGTGGGTCTGCGAGGTCGGCTGATCCCGACCAGTGGTTAGGCTCGACTGGTGCGAGCAGCTGAGCAGGCGGTCGATCCGGCCGGCCCCGGGTGGCCGGCCCGCCTCCACGTGGTGACCGGCAAGGGCGGCACGGGCAAGACCAGCGTGGCGGCGGCGCTGGCCCTGGGGCTGGCCGCGAACGGCCGGCGCACGCTGCTGGTCGAGGTGGAGGGGCGACAGGGGATCGCGCAGCTCTTCGGCACCGATCCGCTCCCGTACGAGGAGCGGCACCTGACCGACGCGCCGGGCGGCGGGGAGGTCCGGGCACTCGCGGTGGATGCCGAGGAGGCGTTGCTGGAGTACCTCGACATGTTCTACAAGCTCGGGGCCGCCGGACGTGCCCTGCGCAAGCTCGGCGCGATCGACTTCGCCACCACCATCGCCCCCGGCCTGCGGGACGTGCTGCTCACCGGCAAGGTCAAGGAGGCGACCACCCGTACCACCGGACACCGCCGGGCGTACGACGCGGTGGTGCTGGACGCCCCACCGACCGGGCGGATCGGCCGGTTCCTGAACGTCACCGCGGAGACCGCCCGGCTGGCCAAGGTCGGGCCGATCAAGACCCAGAGCGAGGGGGTGGCCGCCCTGCTGCGCTCCCCGATGACCGCGGTGCACGTGGTGACGCTCCTGGAGGAGATGCCGGTCCAGGAGACGCTGGACGCGGTCGCCGAGCTGACCTCGTTCGGTTTCCCGGTGGGGCGGATCATCGTCAACGCGACCCGTCCCCCGCTGCCCGCCGGTCGGGCGACCAGCCAGGCCGAACTACGCCGGGGACTGCTCGCCGCAGGGCTCCCGGCCGACCGGGCCACCGTGGCCGGGCTGCACACCGAGGCGGTCGACCAGGCCGTCCGGCGGGAGCTGGAGGAGACGCTCCGCGCGGAGCTGACCGACATCGGCCGACCACTGGTCGAGCTTCCGCTGCTCCCGGCGGGGGTGGACCGGGACGGCCTGGAGACGCTGGCCGCCGCGCTCGTCAGGGCGGATTGACTCACACCTGACGCCGGCACGGCGCGGAGAGCCGCACGAGCCCGATACGCTCGATTGGTGCCTTCCGAAGACGCGGCGCCGCTGCTGGACGTCGACCACATCCTCGCCGACCCCGGCGTGCGGATCGTCGTGTGCTGTGGCGCGGGCGGGGTGGGGAAGACGACCACCGCGGCGGCGCTCGCGTTGCGGGCGGCGGAACGACACCGCCGTCGTACGGTGGTGCTCACCATCGACCCGGCCCGCCGGCTCGCCCAGTCCCTCGGCCTGACCGAGCTGGACAACACTCCGCGCCAGGTCAAGGGGATCGACACCGACGGCGGCGGCGAGCTGCACGCCATGATGCTGGACATGAAGCGGACCTTCGACGACGTGGTGCTCCAGCACACCGACCCGGCGAAGGCGGCGGAGATCTTCGCCAACCCCTTCTACCAGGCGATGAGTTCGACCTTCGCCGGCACGCAGGAGTACATGGCGATGGAGAAGCTCGGGCAGCTCCACGCCCGGGGCGAGTGGGACCTGATCGTGGTGGACACCCCGCCGTCCCGCTCGGCGCTGGACTTCCTCGACGCGCCGGCCCGGCTCTCCCGCTTCCTCGACGGCCGGATGCTGCGCCTGCTGCTCGCCCCGGCGCGCACCGGGGGGCGGAGCATGTTCAGCCTGGTCACCGCCTCGTTCGGGATGTTCTCGAAGGTGGTGCAGAAGGTGCTCGGCGCGCAGCTGCTGACCGACCTCTCCGGGTTCGTCGCGGCACTGGACTCGATGTTCGGGGGCTTCCGGCAGCGCGCGGAGCAGACGTACCGGATCCTCCAGGCCCGGGAGACGGCGTTCCTGCTGGTCGCGGCGCCGGAACCGGACGCGGTCCGGGAGGCCGCCTACTTCGCCGGGCGGCTGCGGGAGGAACGGATGCCCCTGGCCGGGCTGGTCCTCAACCGGGTGCACCGGCCGGCGGTGACCACTCCGGACGCGACGGAGAGCCTCGCTGCGGCGGAACGGCTGGCGGAGCTGGGTGGCCACGACGCCACCGTGGACGTGCTGCGGGCCCACGCCGCCCTGTGCGAGCAGTCGGCCCGCGAGCAGCAGGTGGCGACGTCCTTCACCGAGGCGTTCCCGGCGGTCCCGACGGTCGCGGTCGCGGCGCAGCCCGCCGACGTGCACGACGTCGACGGGCTGCGGACGATCGGTGCGGCGATCAGCCGTCCGTGACCGGCGCGGTCAGCGGACCGTGACCGTGGCCTTGAGCGGGGCCGGGGCCGGGTGCCGCCGGTCGGCCGGCCGGCACCGGACGGCGGGTCAGCCCGCGTTGACCAGGATCTTGTCCTTGCCCGTCTTCTCCCTGGCGTTCTTGCGCATGGCGGCCTCGAACATCTTGCGCCAGCTCGTCACCTGGGGGTGCCGGCGCAGCAGCGCGCGGCGTTCCCGCTCCGTCATGCCGCCCCACACGCCGAATTCGATCCGGTTGTCGAGCGCGTCGGCCAGGCACTCGTACCGAACTGGGCAGCTCCGGCAGATCCGCTTCGCCACGTTCTGTTCAGCGCCCTGTACGAACAGTGCGTCCGGGTCTCCGTTCTGACACGCCGCCAGCGACGGCCAGTCAGTGATCATGCCCATCTGTACTCGTCCCCCCTTGCAGTACCTACCGACTCCGTGCGGGTCAGCCGGATTTCCCCCCGGTCATCCGCGCCCGACCTTCCCCAAGGCGGCACGGACGACATCTGGCGCTGTCGCCGCCCCCATCATGCTCTGTAGTCGTCCGATTACGCAACGTTGTCGGCTAAATCCATCATTTCGGACACTTCGCGCGTCTCGGGCTACGGCCCGCCGCATACCCCGGCCGACCGCGTGAAAACCCTGCGGTGTCCCCGCTTTCCGGGGACACTCGTCCGCCGCGCCGCGCAACCCCGCACCGGGGGTCGTGCGTTTAGCACAACGAGGGCGGCGCACGCAGGAAATGGGGAAACCTGCCCCGGAGCCGCCCACTCCCCACTCACGTACTCTGTCGAGGTGACCTGGATGCGGAAACGTGACCACAATCTGCTGACCAACGCCGCATCGCTACTGATCTGCGGCCTGCTGGCCGGGGTGGTGGTGGCGGCTGCGGCGTTCCCGGCCGTGGCGATGTCCGGGCTGGCCGCCAAGGCGGGCGCCGAGACACTCGGGAAGCTGCCGCCGGACCTGACCGTCAAACGGGCCCCGCAGATCAGCTACCTGCTCGCCTCGGACAACAAGACCCCGCTGGCGACCATGTACGACGAGAACCGCCGCGACGTCAAGCTCAAGGACGTCGCGGAGGTCATGCGGGAGGCCATCGTCGCCGCCGAGGACCACGACTTCTACAAGCACAACGGCGTCGACTTCAAGGGTGTCGCCCGGGCGTTCGTCAACAACAGCTCCGGCGCGGCCTCCCAGCAGGGCGCCTCGACGCTGACCATGCAGTACGTCCGGCTGGCGATCGCGTACTCGGCGAGCCACCCGGCCGACGTGGTGGCCGCGACCGAGGACACCACCGCCCGCAAGGTCCGCGAGATGCAGTACGCCGTCCAGGTGGAGAAGAAGTTCTCCAAGGACGAGATCATGGAGCGCTACCTCAACATCGCGGCCTTCGGCAACGGCGCGTACGGCGTCTTCGCCGCCAGCCAGGTCTACTTCAACAAGACGCCGGCCAAGCTCACCATCGACGAGGCCGCGATGCTCGCCGGCATGGTGAAGGCGCCGACCAGCTTCGACCCGACCACCAAGAGCGGCTACCCGCTCGCCGTCGAGCGCCGTAACTATGTGATCAACAACATGGTGGAGATCGGCGCCATCTCCAAGGAGGAGGGCGAGAAGGCCAAGGCGGTCAAGCTGGTCGTCAAGGGGAAGCGGGCGCCGAACGGCTGCGTGCAGACCCGGGACAACAAGTGGGGCTTCTTCTGCGACTACTTCTACCGCTGGTGGCTCCAGCAGGAGGAGTTCGGCTCCACCACGTACGACCGGGAGCGGCGGCTCAAGAGCGGCGGCTACAACATCGTCACCACCCTCGACGTCCAGGCCCAGCGGGGCGCGGACAACGCGGTCCGCAAGGCCAAGTCGGTGAACAGCAAGGAAGCCGCGATGGTGGCCGTGGTCGAGCCGGGCAGCGGCCGGGTCCGGGCGCTGTCGGTGAACCGGAACTACAAGCTGGACGACCCGAACAAGCCGCAGAACAAGCCGCACAGCGACCCGGTGCAGCGGAACAAGAACAAGAAGCGTGGCAACTACCCGAACACGGTGAACCCGCTGCTCAGCGGTGGTGACGGCATCACCGGTTACCAGGCCGGCTCGACGTTCAAGATGTTCACCATCGTGGCCGCGCTGGAGAAGGGCATCCCGCTCCAGTACACGATCAACGCGCCGAAGCAGTTCAAGTCCGAGTACATCGTGGAGCGGGGCTCGAAGGCCGCCTGCCCGGGGACGAGCAACTACTGCCCGACCAACTCGGTCGAGAGCATGGCCGGCCCGCACAACATGTGGAGCGCCTTCGGCCGCTCGGTGAACACCTACTTCGTCCCGCTCCAGCAGCAGGTCGGCGCGAAGAACGTGGTCAAGGCGGCACAGAAGCTCGGCATCACCTTCCGGGCCAGCAACGACGCCACGTTCGCCGCCACCGACCAGGCCGCGAACCAGTGGGGCGCGTTCACCCTGGGTGTCTCGCAGACCACCCCGCTGGAGCTGGCGAACGCGTACGCCACCCTCGCTGCGGACGGCAAGTACTGCGAGCCGATCCCGGTGCAGAAGATCACCGGCCCGGACGGCAAGACCCTGGACATCGCCAACCCGCGCTGTGAGCAGCGGATCAGCACCGAGGTGGCCCGCGCCGCCGTGGACGCCGCCCGCTGCCCGCTCGGTGACCGCTCGTCGACCTCCCGCTGTAGCGGTGCCACCGCAGGCAACGTCAAGGGCATCGTCGACGCGCCGGTGGCCGGCAAGTCCGGCACCACCGACTCCGAGAAGACCGCCTCGCTGGTCGCGATGACCAAGCAGTACGCGGTGGCCGGCATCATGGCCGACCCGGACTGGCCGCAGACCAACGTCAAGATGAAGCACAACCAGAAGGACGGCATCAACCCGCCGGTGTACGAGACGCTGCGCGACGCGATGAAGGGCAAGGAGCGGATCAACTTCACCCCGCCGAGCGGCAAGATCATCACGGGTGACCAGCGCTCCATCCCCCGCGTCCGGTGCGAGTCGGTCGACACCGCGCGCAACCGGCTGAAGGGTGCCGGCTTCGAGGTCGTGGTCAGCGACATCAAGATCTCGTCGAGCTGCCCGGCGGGGAGCGTCGCCGGCACCAGCCCCGAGGGACGCACCATCAAGGGCGGCGTGGTCACCATCCAGCTCAGCGACGGCAACGGTGGTGGCACGCCGGGCGACAACGGCGGCGGTACGCCGCCCGGCGGCACCCCGCCCGGCGGCACGCCCCGAGGTGGCCCAGACCGTCCCAACCGCTGACCGGTCGGACCTGACGAGGGGCCCCTGCCGTCGCACACCAGCGACAGCAGGGGCCCCTCGTCGTTCCGGTCCACCCGCTCGGGAGCCGGTCACGGCCGACCGGCGTCGACCGACAGGTCAGACGGCGAGCTGGCGGCGTACCTCGGCGGCCACCCGGCCACCCTCGGCGCGGCCGGCCACCGCGGCCTGGGCCGCCTTCATGGCCGGGCCCATCTGGGCCTTGCCGTCGAACCCACCCGCCGCGAGCGCCCCCGCGACCAGCTCGGCCAACTCCTCGTCGGAGAGCTGCTTCGGCAGGTACCGCTCCAGCACCTCACCCTCGGCGGTCTCCTTGCCGGCCTGCTCGGTGCGACCCGCCTCGGCGAAGGCGGTCGCCGCCTCGCGGCGCTTCTTGGCCTCCTTGGTCAGCACGGCGAGCACCTCGTCGTCGGAGAGCTCCCGCTTGGCCTTACCCGCGACCTCGGCGTTGCCGACGGCCGCCAGGGCCATCCGCAGGGTGGAGGTGGTCAGCTCGTCCCGGGCCTTCAGGGCGGCCCGCATGTCGGCGGTCAGGCGGTCCTTAAGCGTGCTCATGGTCGGTCAAACTACCCTGAACGCCATGCGAAAGCGCACCTTATTCCGGCTCGCGACCGCCACCGCCGCCCTCGGCGCGGCCACCCTGGCGTACGCCTCGCTCGTCGAGCGCAACATGTTCACCCTCCGCCGGTACGACGTGCCGGTGCTGCCGGCCGACGCCGAACCGCTGCGCATCCTGCACATCTCCGACCTGCACATGACCCCGGACCAGGAACGCAAGCAGCGCTGGGTGGCGTCCCTGGCCGCCCTGGACCCGGACCTGGTGGTGGTGACCGGGGACAACATGGCCCACCCCGAAGCGGTGCCCGGGGTGCTGCGGGCCCTCCAGCCGCTGCTCGACCTGCCCGGTGCCTTCGTCTTCGGCTCCAACGACTACACCGGACCGGTCTGGAAGAACCCGTTCACCTACTTCCTGCCCGACCGTGGGTACGTCGACGGGGTCGCACTCCCCTACGAAGACCTGCGCTCGGTGTTCACCGGGGCCGGCTGGGCCGACCTGAACAACGCCCGTACCACGGTCAAGGCCGGTGGCCGGCTCGTCGAACTGGTCGGGGTCGACGACCCGCACATCGAGCGGGACGACTACTCGTTGGTGGCCGGGGCGGTCTCCGAGGAGGCCGGCCTCTCCCTCGGCCTGACCCACTCCCCCGAGCCCCGGGTGCTGGACGAGATGGCCGCCGACGGCTTCGACCTGCTGCTGGCCGGGCACACCCACGGTGGTCAGGTCTGCGTACCGGGGGTCGGGGCGCTGGTGACCAACTGCGGGCTGCCCCGCACGATGGCGAAGGGCCTGCACCGCTGGCCCGGCTCCGACTCGTGGCTGCACGTCTCGGCCGGCCTGGGCACCCACCCGACCGCCCCGATCCGGTTCGCCTGCCCGCCGGAGGCGAGCATCCTCACGCTGATCCCGCGCTGATCCGGTCCGCGCTGTCGCCGTCGGTCGGAGGCCGAAGCCGGCGCGGGGGTACCGAGTTTGATCCCCGGGGCGGGTGGGCTAGTATTTGTCCGCACGCCTCGGGGTGTGGCGCAGCTTGGTAGCGCGCTTCGTTCGGGACGAAGAGGTCGTCGGTTCGAATCCGGCCACCCCGACCAGGTAAGAGGGCACATCCGATCGATGGATGTGCCCTCAGTGCATTGGTACAGCAGTCGAGTACAGCAACGGGTCAGCGCAGGCTCTCGCCGAGGCGCTTGAGGGCGTCGCGGGTGGCGTCCGAGGACGCCTGCGAGTAGATCTCCATCGTCACCGAGACCTCCGCGTGCCGGAGCACCTGCATGATGACGCGCGGGTGCACGTCCAGGTCGACGAGCAGGGTCGCGCAGGTACGCCGAGCATCGTGCACCGTGATCTTCCGGACGCCTGCACGGGCGCAGCGGGCGTCCCAGGAACGGTTGACGTTGCGCGGCTCGACCGGGGTCCCGTAGCGGGTGGTGAACAGCAGCCGGGAGCCCTGCCAGGCGATCCCCGCCTGGTCGCGGTCGTTCTTCCTCGCCTGCTGACGGAGGTCGAGCGCCGCTGCGCAGATGTCCGGCAGTGGGAGCGTGGCGTCCGAGCTCTGCGTCTTGGTCTCGCGGTGCAGCAGTTGGCCGCCGACCCGCTGCAACTGCCAGCCGATCGACAACTCCCCCGCCGCCAGGTCCACGGCATCCTCGGTGAGGCCGAGCACCTCGCCCTTGCGCAGGCCGAGGACCAGGATCAGCACGTACGCGGCGTAGAGCGGATCCCGGTCGGCCCGCGGACTCCAGGAAGCGACGCGCCTCGTCACTGCTCCACGCCTTGCCCTTGCGACGGCGGACCGGTGGGAGCTTGACCAGCGCGGCGGCGTTGCGGGTGACCAGTTCCTCGGTGGCGGCGTGGTTGAGCGCCGAGCGCAGCACACCCCGGATGTCCTTCACTGTGCGGGCAGACGGCGTGTCGCCGCAGCACCGGCCGAGTGCACAGCATCGCCGTCTCGGCTCAGGGCGGCGGGCATCCTTGCCCTGGGCGCAGCACTGGCAGGTGCGGGCCACCTCGTTGATCCAGGTCTGCGCGTCGCGCACCTGGAGCCGGTCGAGCCGCTTCCCACCGAGGCCGGGGATCACGTACAACCGGAGGATCGTCTCGTACGTGGCGCAGGTCAGCGGCGCAAGGTTGGGCCGCACCACCTCCCGGTGCCAGTACGTCAGGTAGTCGCCGAGGGTGGGTACGCGGGTGGCGACCGGACCGGCCTTAGCCCGCTTCTTGGTCCTCGATCGCGTCGACAGGAACCACCTCAAGCGCGTAGTCCGGCCGGGGTAGGAATCCGAAGTCGGCGGGAGGATCGAACCTCTCGATGGAGGTAACCCCGCACCTCCGTCGGTGGGATGCCGACGAAGCAAGGGTCACCGGTTTGGAGTTCTGAGGCGTCGGGCTCCAGGCGCCAGGGTGTGTTGAGCCAGCCGTGCGCGTCAGGGTCACGAGGGAAGCCCACGGTGCCGTCCCATGAGTTGGTTGACTCGGGGTCGGCCTCCCACCATGGCCAGTCGATGAGCAGTCGCTGGGGCGTGGTCCTGACGACCCGCGCGACGAACGCCTCGGCTGAGATCAGGAGCAGGTCGCCGACGGTGTAGCCGAGCGCCTTCGTCAACCTGGTGCTATCCATGGTCTGATCTGCCAGTTTCCTTGCTCCAACTCATGAGCGACAAAGCTAGGCAGCTGACGCGGCGTTCGACCCGGGTCGGTTCGGCTGCTGGGGTGGGTGGGGGTCCGGCGGGGCGTGCGTCACGGATGCCGGCGATCTCGGCCGGGGTCAGCGGGTTGGGCAGGCTGCGCAGCAGGACACCGTCGGCGCTGATCTGCATGAGGCCACGGTCGAGTCGGACGGTGACCCGTCTGCCGGCGGAGTGGTAGCCGACGGGGTGTTGCCGGCCGGCGAGACCGATCAGGCCGGTGGCGTTGACCAGCCGTTCGACCTCGACAGGGGCGCCGGCTTGGACGACTCCGGTGGTGATCGGTGGTGGGCCGGCCGGTTGGCCGTCGTCGGCGAGGACCTGGCGCAGGTGGGTGGGAGTGAGCCGGGACGGCACGGTCTTGAGTCGGACGCCGTCGATGAGCAGGTGAACGACGGTGGTGTCGGCCCAGAGGGTGACCGGGAGTCCGGCGCGGGTGGGGCTGAGCCAGAACTGTTGCCCGCAGACGGTGAGGTTGCCCGAGGCGGGGACGGTCCGGGTGACCTCCACGGCCAGGCCGACGTCATCGGCGACGGCCGCTGGCGCAGCGGGGGCGGAGGTCTGCTCCGCGGATGGTGAGGGTGGTGGTGCCGGCAGCGGGCGGCGGGGTGCCGGGATGGTGGCGGCCAGCGTCGGGGGCAGCCGCAGCGGCAGCTGCTCGTCGGTTGGTGGGGAGGTGAACCGGTCGGCGGGGAATGCCATGTTCAGGGACTGGTGCGGCCGTTGGGTGTTGTATTCGTGCCGGAACGCGTCGATGGCGGCTTGGGCCTCCTCTGGGCTGGCCCAGACTTCGACATCGTCGAGGAGTTCGCGTTGCAGGGTCTGGTGGAACCGTTCGACCTTGCCGGTGGTGGTGGGGGTGCGGGGTTTGGTGTTGCGGGCCACGATGCCGTTCTCGCGACAGATGCGTTCGAACATCACCTCGGCCGGGCGGGGCTGGTTGAACCGGCCGGTGAACTGCTTGCCGTTGTCCGTCAGGACTTCCTCGGGGATCCCGAACCGCTGCAAAGCACCGGCGAACGCGAGGCATACCGCACGGCCGGTGGCCCGGCGGACGACCTGGGCGATGACGCAGAACCGCGAGTGGTCATCAACGCCGGTGACGACCTTCGCCTCACCGCCATCGGCGAGGCGGATGCCCCCGACGATGTCCAGCTGCCACAGCTCCATCGGCCGGCCCCGTTCCCACCGCTTGTAATCCTCCCGACGACGGCGGCGGGGCGTCGGGTTGACCAGTCCGTGCCGGATCAGCACCCGATGCAGGGTGATCCGCGACGGGATGGGGCCAGGGCAGTCCTGGCGGCCGAGTTCGAAGACCAGACGACGGGCACCCCAGCGAGGATTGATTCCGGCGCAGCTCACAGATCAGCGCCTCCACCTCAGGCGGAGTCTGCCCTGGCGAGGAACGCGGCCGGCTGGACCGGTCGGCCAGACCCTCCAGCCCTTCCTGCTCATACCAGGCCAGCCACCGATGCACGGCCTGGCGGGAGACTCCAAACCGTTCGGCGACGTCCGTGACCGTCGACCCGGCAAGCACGTCCTGGACGGCCCGGTACCGCTGTTCCATCACGCTTATCTCCACCAACACTCGGCGGAGTGTCACCCAGGTCCCGATACCGATCTGTCACGCAGGTCCCGAGACCGGACAGGCGGCTACCGGCCTGTGTGGGAGGACTTTCTGTACATCTATCAAGGCGGCCCTGAACGGGCCGCACGCGCCGCCGCCAGGGCGCGTGCCCGTCGCTCCGCTGGCGCTTCACTCCTGTCACGCAGGACGCCCGGCGGCTGGCGCGGAGGCGGGTAGCCCGGTGGGCCGCCGCGTGACGACAGGCCGTTTTCCGGTGGGGTGGTGGGCCGGCAGCCGGCCGGGCCGCGCGGCGAGCACCGCGCGGCGTAGGGGAGCGGACGCCGGGTCCGTCGGCGGCTGGCGGGTGGGTGGCGGGGTGGCGGTTACTGCGCCTCCGGCGGGGGCGCTCCGGCTCCAGGATGGCTGGGGCTCCGTCGGCGCGTCGCGGTCCGTGGGTGGTTGCGGTGGGAGCAGGTAGTCGCCGAGCGATGCGGCACGGGCAGCTTCCCCGTGGGGCCGGCTGAGCGCTCAGGAACCCGCAGCGGCTTCCCCTCCCCGATCACCTGCGTGAGCGGCTGCTGACAGTTTGCGCGGAGGACTATCACTCCAGGAAGAGTTCGCCTCCCTGGGGTAGGGAGCCGCCGTGCGAACCATGTGCGATAAGTTTCGGTGATTATCGGCTAGGGGGGTCAGGCACGCGTCTGCGGGGCGCGCAGGGAGCACAACACACTCTCCAACGTTGTCGACTAGTGATCAGTCGTGCGAAGCTCGGACGCCGTGTGAGCAGGAGCGCGGTGCCGTTGCAGCTAGTGACAGGGCAGCGGCTCTATGTTCCGCTTTAACGCGTGAGGGGAAGAAGTAGGAGCTGGCCATGGCAGAGAGCACCACGGAGAACCTGTTCCGCGAGTTCTACGGGGCCTCGACGTTCGTCGAGAAGCGTGACATTCCGAAGAAGTTCGGCTTCCGGTCCAAACGCAAGGGGTCGACCGACGATGGCTTCCCGGACTTCTTCAAAGACATGGGCTCGTGGCTCATCGTCGTGGAGGCCAAGTCCGGCGAGCCCGGGCCGCGGTCGGATCACGCCGCCGCCCTGACTGACGTAAGCAGCTACATGACCAACAACGCCGTGCCTCACACCGACATCGTCGGCATCGCCGTCTCCGGCCAGACCCTCGAGAGCCTGCGCGTCACGCATCTGCTGCGCAAAGGCGACAGCGACGAGATTGAAGAGCTCGAAGGCATGCAGAGCCTGGTAAGCCTGAAAGCGCTCACCAACCACTACACGGCTGCAGCCATCGGCGATCCGCTCTCCGATACCGAGCTGCGACGCTTCCTGCGGCGCCTCAACGAGCGGTTCCACAGGGACTCGCGGGTGCGGGACACTGAGCGCTCGCTGTTCTTCTCGGCGCTGATGATCGCGCTCGACGACGAGCCGTTCCGCAAGGTCTACAGATCGATCAGCAAGCCCGAGGACGACCGGCTGGTCGGGGCCAGGTATCTCAACGATCAGATCGTCGACGCTGTCACGCGTCAGCTGGAGAAAAAGATCAACTCTGAGTCGAAGCAGATCGACTGGCGCGACCGCTTCGCGTTCGTGAAGACCGTTGACATCCCGCTCGACGAGTATAAGGAGATCATCGGCGAGATTGACGAGAGGGTACACCAGCCGTCCAAACGCTCGGTGAAGCGGGACATCCTTGGCCGCGCCTACAAAATCTTTCTGTCGCGCGCCGGCAAGATGGACAATAAGAACATCATCCTGACGCCCGACCACATCAAGACTTTTATGGTCGATCTGGCCCGGCTGGAGCGCGACGACGTTGTTCTCGACACCTGCATGGGCTCCGGCGGGTTCCTTATGGACGCTATGGAGCAACTCGTCGACAAGGCCCACGGCGACGGGAAGAGGATCGAGCACATACACGAGCACCAGCTAATCGGGCTGGAGTTGGACCCGATCCTGTTCGCTCTCGCCTGCTCGAACATGTTTCTCCACGGCGATGGCCGGTCGAACCTGCTCTACCGCGATTCGCTCATCACGCGAGGCAAGTCGTTCGCGGTAGCCAAGCGAGATGAGAAGTTCCGCGATTACATCAAGGGTCTGAAACCGACCAAGTGCGTGATCAATCCGCCGTACGAGAACGATAACCCGATTAACTTCACGATGTCAGCAATCGAGTACCTCGAAGAGGGTGGTCGGCTAGTCATCATCATGCCGAACA
The DNA here is from genome assembly GCF_014680085.1 of Micromonospora sagamiensis. Lineage (NCBI taxonomy): Bacteria > Bacillati > Actinomycetota > Actinomycetes > Micromonosporales > Micromonosporaceae > Micromonospora > Micromonospora sagamiensis. The sequence goes on from NZ_AP023438.1 coordinate 2,536,230, forward strand.
ACACGCTGTCGAAGAACTCGAACCAGAAGGCAGCTCTCGCGATCCTCGAGCGTGCTCGCCTCGACTTCATCATCGATATGCCCCAGCAGCTCTTCTTCGAGCAGAAGCGCGGCGTGAAGACGTCGATCTTCGGCTTCACCAAGACGAGCAACGGTCACGACCACGACGCCCTCGTGACCTTCTCCGATATGGAGGACGATGGGCACGAGGTGCAGCTCGCGCACGGACGCCGCGACACCGGCCGATGGGGCGGCATCGCCGCGAACGTCCAGCGCGCCATCCGTGACGGTCTAGAAGACCGAGAGGCCCGGTCCTGGCGCACACCGGTCTTCGACGATGCCGGCCGGTTCATGCCGCGCGGCGTCCGGCACAACCCTTGGCCACAGACGCAGTCGCACGACCTGGACACGGCGATCGCCGACTGGCAGGAAGCCCGTGCTGTCCGCGAGGAAGCCCAAGCGGCGATGGCGGCGGTGCTATCGGCCGCAGGCATCGGCGGCTTCGATGACTGAGTGGCACTCTGTTCCTCTTGAGCGGCTGGTAACCCAGCACGTTCCGGAGTTGGTCGCCCCTAACGCCGACGACACTGTTCGATTCGCGGGAGTGCGCTGGTACGGCGACGGTCTATTCGTGCGCGAGGAGCGCAAGGGCTCCGCAGTCAAGGGAAAGTGCTACGCGCTGAAGCCGGGACTGCTGGTCTACAACCGGCTGTTCGCCTGGAAGCAGTCGTTCGCGGTCGTCACGGACGACTACGACGGAGTCGTGGTCTCGAATGAGTTCCCCCAATTCGAGGTGGACACCGCGCAGGCGACGCCCGAGTTCCTCGCCCTCTACTGCTCGTCGCCTGTCTTCGCCGCCAAGGCACTAAGCCTGTCGTCAGGATCAGCTGCCGTGAGCCGGAACCGGCTGAAGGAAGCCGACTTCCTCCGGCTGGAGGTCGCGTGTCCACCGCTGAAGGTGCAGGAACGCATCCTCGAGGTCATCACCGCTGTCGACACCTTCATCGAAGCATTGCTGGCCGAGGCGGAAGCTGCGGCGGCAGCCCGGACGGCCCTGCTCGACGAGCTGCTACGGCGACGGGATGACTCGTGGACCGACAAGCCGATAGGCAAACTCGGCACCGTAACTCGCGGCAAACGATTCATCAAGTCGGACTATGTCGACAGCGGCATCGGCTGCATCCACTACTCGCAGATCCACACGGACTTCGGCGCGCACACCAACGAGGTCCACTCCTGGCTACCGGAGGGGATGCGCCCCAAGCTGCGGTTTGCCAAGCCGGGCGACCTCGTGATCGCCGGCACCAGCGAGAACTTCGACGGGGTGCTGAAGGCCGTTGCCTGGCTCGGCGAGGAAGACGTGGCGGTACATGACGACGCGTACATCTTCGAGCACGAGCTGGAGCCTCGGTTTGCGTCCTACGTGTTCACGTCTCCTGGGTTCCGTGCGCAGCTGCCGGCCGTTATCTCGAATACCAAGGTCGTTCGGGTCTCCAAGGACGCGCTCGAACGGTTGACCGTTCCGGTGCCGCTCCCTGACACGCAGAAGGAGATCGCCGACACGATGGATACCATCGACCGGCAGGTGCGAGCGATCTCGGACGAGGTGGCTCGAGCCCAGACCGCGCGCGCGGCGCTGCTGGACGCCCTGCTGACCCACAAAATCGACGTCACGCCGTCCGACCGGCCTACCGACCTGGCATGACATGCGGAGCCCAGGCGCCCACTGGCGGATGAGTGAGGACAAACGCCGAGGTCAGAGCTTGTTAGCGAGACGTCAGGCAGCGAGGCAGCGAGGAGGCAGCGCGAGCTTCGATGCGGGTCGGTCCGGAACGTTAACGACGACGTCCGGCACCTGCTCGTTAACGCGGTCCGCCAACAGGTGTCAGTAGCCGACAACCTGAGTCCGCATCCCCCCGACTGGGTTCCAGTCCTGCGCGGGTGCCCCGTGCGGTGTCGGCATCGTGGGTCGTTACGTGGACAGGGTGGCGCGTTGTACCGTCCGTAGTGGTTGTCCGCCGACGAGAGCTGGAGCGCGTTCCTCCTTCCTACGCCGGGAGCGTCGTTGTGTCGCACGTCGATCCGCGTTTTGGAGTCCGGCTGCGGGCCCTGCGTGCGGAACGGGGTCTGTCCCTGCGGGCGCTCGGGCAGCTCGCGCATCGGGGTAAAAGTCACCTTCACGACCTGGAGACCGGGGCCAAAGCTCCGACGCCCGAGACGGCTCGGCATTTGGATGAGGTTCTTCAGGCTGGTGGCGCGCTTGTGGGGCTCGTTGGTCAGCCTGTCGACCACGACGCGGAGGCCGATGAACTGCTGGCCCGGGTGCGTGCCAGTGATGTGAGCGCCGAGACGCTGAGCCGAATCGAGGCGGGCGTCGACGATCTGGCGAGTGCGTACGCCACAACGCGGCCGATGGACCTACTTCCGATGGTGCGGCGACATCTGGCGTACGTGGGCCGGCTCCTCGACGGTCGGGGCACCCTTGCGCAGCGGCGGCGTCTGATCGTTGCTGGCGGTTGGCTGACCGTGCTACGGGCAACGGTGCACATCGATCTTCAGCAGCGTTCCGCAGCCGGCGCGCACCTGGCCGCCGCTGCCAAGCTCGCCGAGCACGGCGAGCATGCGGAGATCCAGGCGTGGTGCCTGGAAACCCAGGCGTGGGACCGGCTCACCCGGGGCGAGCACCGGCAATCGATCGAACTGGCTCAGCAGGCCCAGCGGGTGGCACCTCAGGGAAGCTCGGCGCACATCCAGGCCACGGCGCAGGAGGCGCGAGTGTGGGCGCGCGTGGGTGATGTCCGGCGGACCCGCGATGCGCTGGACCGGTTGGAGCGGTTGACCGCGAACCTGCCCGTGCCGGAGCGGGCCGAACATCACTACCGGTACGACCCGACGAAGGCGTTGGCGTACACCGCGACGACGTTGTCCTGGGCGGGCGACCCGGCTGCGGCACAGGTCGCCCGGGTCGCCTTGGCGGAACTGGATCCGCACGGGGACGGGGGCGACCGGCCCCGAAGGTCCGCTTCGGCGCGCCTCGACCTGGCCTTGGCGTTGGTCGCAGCTGACCAGCCCGACGAAGCCAGTGCGGTAGCTGCCGAGGCGATCCGTTCTGGGCGGGTGGCGTCGTCGAACTGGTGGCGGGCACGAGAGGTGCTCCGGCGGATCGAGCAGACCGGTGCGGCAGAGGCATCGGCGCTGCGCGAGGTCTACGAGACGTACCGGCCCGCCGCCTGACAGCGGACAGCCGGTCCGCCCAGCGGACACGCGGCACCTTCAAGTAGTCGCCCGATCACTCGATGCTGTGACCGAGGGCGGGATCGACGCGTACAGACCGGCAACGGGGACGAGTGCGACCCGCTTGGAGCCGGGTGCGGCGGTGTCGGTCCTTCCAGAGCACGCCGCCGCGCCCCTACCAGCGGAGGTAGGGATGAGCGAGGACGCTCCAGCCGAGAGCCGAGGCGAGCAGATTCAGGCAGCGGAACGCGAGGCCGCCCGGCAACGGATTCTCGCGCAGGCCGAAGCGGATCGAATACCAGCCGAGGAAGCTACTCGGGCCGTACCGGATCGGCGGTGGCGTCGTGGACAGCACTGAGCTGTTGCCGGTCGGGCGACGGGTGGCGTACTGGCGGGCGCGGCGGAAGCTGTCGCAGCAGGTGTTGGCCGATCGGTTGGGTAAGTCGAAGAGTTGGGTCGATAAGGTCGAGCGGGGTGTCCGGTCGCTGGACAAGGTGTCGACGCTCCAGGACATTGCCGCCGTCCTGCGGATCGACACGGCGGTGCTGCTCGGCCGGGACGCCCAGCCGGTCGCGGTGGCACAGCGCGTCGAGGGTGTGGAACGGATCCGGGCGGCTCTGTCAACGTACGAGATCGCCTTGGAACGGCCAGCGGCCCGCCGTCCCGTCTTGCCGGCCGACGAGCTGGCACGGGATGCCGCCCATGCGTGGACCACCTTCCAACACGCCCGCTACCCGCAGGTCGTCGACTTGGTGCCGGAGTTGGTGGCCGACGCGCAGCGCACCCACGCCCGCGATCCCGAGGCGGGTCGGGTGCCGCTGGTGGAGGCGTACCGGGTGACGGCGTCGCTGCTGGTGAAGCTCGGTGCTCCCGACGTGGCGTGGTTGGCGGTCGACCGGGCGATGATTGCCGCTACCGGTGACCGGGTGCTGGTGGCTGCCGCTGCCGTGCAGCTCGGCCAGGTGCTGCGCGAGTCAGGGCGAAACAGGATGGCAAAGACGGTGATGCTCGCCGCTGCGTACCGCATCGCGCCGCGCGTGATCGAGTACGGCGCCCCACCCGAGCTGTCCCTCTGCGGAAGCCTGCTGGTCCAGGCCGCCCTGGCCGCCGCCCGCATCGGAGACGACCGCACCGCCACCGACCTGATCGACGAAGCCGCCGACATGGCCGCCCGGGTAGGTGACGGGCATGACCACCACCGCACCGCGTTCGGGCCAACGGCCGTGGAACTGGCTCGGGTCGCCACAGCGGTGGAATTGGGCGACGCCCGCGAGGCCACGGCCCGGCACGAGAAGGCAACCACACGGGACGGCTGGCGATGGCTGCCTGCCGAGCACCGAGCAGCCCACCTCATCGACGCCGCCCGCGCTTACCTCCAAGCCGACGATCCGGTCAACGCCGGCCGGGTCCTGATGGAGGCCGACCGGATCGCGCCAGCCGAGATCCGCCACCGGCCAGCCGGCCGGAACGTGCTCGCCCAGGTCGCCCGAGAGCCCACCGCCCCGACGACGCTCACCCACCTCGCCGCCACCCTCGGGGTGGGCTGAGCGGTGACCGCGCCATTCCTGTCCCTGGCCCAGATCCGCAACCGGCTGATCCTCACCACCCGAGCGATCCTCCGCGACCACCAACCCGGACCCGACGGACGCTGCCCGATCTGCCGGACCACAGGCTGCCCGGTGGCGACCGCCGCCCGCAACGTCCTCCGCACCGCCGAGGAAGTACAGCAGCGGAGTACAGCAACCAAGCCGACCGCACCCGACCCGGACGAGCCCCAGCACGCCGGATGACCTCGCATGACACCCGTTCCGACCGTCCCGCCGCCAGTTCGGGACGAAGAGATCGTCAGTTCGAATCCGGCCACCCGACCATGTGAGAGGGCACATCATATCGACGGAGGCACCCTCTCAGTGCTTTGCAACGGACCGACCATGACAAGTCGATCTGGTCGGCTGCCGGTTTGTCGGGCTCGGAACTTGCGTCACAGATCAGTCCCCAGGGACGTGCGTGACAGGCCGGCTGAATGATCTAGGCCAAGGCGGGCAGGTCATCGTACGGTGAAGCCGCCGTGACTGACGGCCTGTCTCAGCCAGTCAAGCCAGGCCAACCACAGCTCATCCCGCTCCAGATCTACCCTCAGCCTCAGTGACGACGCCTGGTAGTAGCTCAGCGCTTCATCAACCTCTCTTGCCCCTACCAGCCACGGGCCGTTGCTCATCAGCTTGAACTCCGGGATACCTGTCCTTCCAGCGATCGTTTGGGCCGAGGCCGCCCGTTCGGCCTCGTTGTACTCGTCACGCCGGCTCTGATCGGCAGAATGCCAGTCCTCGATGCCATCGAACGGCCAAGCGGGAAAGGGCTGCGGGGTTGCCTGGTAGGTCATGCCCGTCCGGCGCATACCGTCACGGCAGACAGCCATGCCGGCGATGTTCAGGCGGAACTGATAGGCAGCCGCAAGCGACTCGTACTCCCCGAAGCATGGAGGAGCGTGCACGCACAGATCCCTCAAGTCGCAGCACGTCTCGAACCGCAAGCGAGCAGTCGCAGCAGGTTCGGGTAGATCAGCCCACTCAAGGTCGTAACTCACTGAAACCCCCTTTGCAGTCGTCAGGTGAGAGGGCACATCCAACCGACGGATGCGCCTGACGACGTGCGGATGCACGTCCAGGTTGGCGAGCGGCTTCGGTCAGGATGCCCGTCAGCCCGTCGACGGCGAGCGCGATGCTCGCCGATCGGAGGCGCTTCAGGTCAGGCGCGCGTGAACGTGAGGTCGAAGTCCTTCCGCCAGGACTCGCCCCCGTCCTCGGACGCCTCCCAACGGCCGAGGATCCGGTCCTGCTCGACGTCGGCGATGAAACGCTGGTGGAAGTCCGGATCCCGACGGGTCATCGTCCAGTGCCCGCCGTCGAAGGTCATCGCGAACTCGCGGCAGACGCCGCGGTTGTCCTGGTAGAGCGCGACGAACCGATCGTTCGCATCGCTGCGTCCGAGGACGAGACTCATGTCGGATTGCGCTTGCCCGTTCCCGCCGAACTCCGACCGCACGACCAGTAACGACTCCCCGAGCCACGTGACGGTGGTGTTGCCCGGCACCTCGGTGCCGGGCGGTTCGAGGAACCAGGCGTCCGAAATCGTCGTCGTCCACTCGCCGACGAGGCCGCTGAGCCTCGCCATCTCGGTGTTGCGCATCGTTGCCTCCGATCGGTCCGGCGCTACCCGGTGCGTCCGCGCCCAGGGTCAGGGTATGGCTCGCGGGAGCCGGGAGACGCCAACCTCGCGCGCGTTTGGCCAGTGCTCCCTGGGCACCGACCGGGTGGCTACCCGTGTGGCACCTGCACGGCGACGGCCTGCCCCCGCTGCACCAGGAGGGCGCGTCCGGGTGGCCAGCCACCGCTGGTGGAGCGCGGGAGCTTCACGCTCAGCACCTCGCCGTCCACGTACGATGCCGGGTTCAGCAGGAGGCCCGTGCGTGCCTGACGCACGGCGGCGAGCCAGCCTCGGTAGTTGTGCAGTGCCAACTCGTGGGTGGTACCGGCGGCGACGACGAGGTTGCCGTCGTCCCGGGCCGTGCGGGTGAACCGGTCGAGCACGTCGGCGGCGATGCCGTCACCGAGCCGTTCGGCGTCGTCGACCACCACCGCGAGGGGACCACGCGCACTGGCGAGCGCCTCGTCGATCTGCATGTCCAGCGATCCGCAGAGCGCCCCGACGACGCCGGGCAAGCCGACCAGGTCCATGAGGGGCGACGGGCGTGGGCAGCAGAGCAGCACCCCGAACCCGCCGGTCCCGCGCCCGGCCAGCGACGACACGATCGCCGCCAGCGCGGTGCTGCGCCCGGACCGCGGTGGGCCGGCGACCAGGAACGCGGCACCGGCGTCCGCGAGGTCGACGTCGACCGGCCCCAGGTCGTTGCCGCCCGCGCCGACGGTGCACGTGGCGGGCGTACGAGGGACCGCCACGGCGCGCAACCCGGCCAGTTCGGCCGAGGTGATCGACGTGGGGAGCCGGTCGACGCGTCGGGGGCGGACCTCCGGGTCGAGCCGCCCCCAGCGGGCGTCGAGCCGGTCGGCCAGCTCCTCCACCGCCGCCGACTGGGCCGCGCCGCTCGGGTCGGGGGCGAGGAGCGCGAGCTGCACCTCCGTCCCGGACGGTACGGCCATCGCCCGCCCCGGCGGCATGGTGCCCGGCATCGCGCGCGGGTCGGCCCCGAAGACCGCCACGTCGTCGGGATCGGCCTGACGCAGGACGAGCCGGGTGGCCGCCGCGCTGCCGAGGCGGTGCGTGAAGCCGGACCGGTCGGTGGTGAGCGCGACCAGGATGCCGGCGGCCGCGCCGCGCCGGAGCAGGCCGTCGAGCGTCTCCACCAGCTGGCCCCCGTCGGTCTCGGCGTGCCGGGCGTGGAAGGCCTCGTACTGGTCGATCAGGAGTACCAGGTAGGGCAACCGGTCGGTCGGCACGGCTGCGGCACGTTGCTCGTGCAGTGCCGCGTGGCCGCCAGCGGCCAGCAGCTGAGCGCGACGGGTCACCTCGGAGGTGAGCACGTCGAGCAGTCGTACGGCCCGGTCGGTTTCGGTGCCGTCGACGTAGGCACCGCAGTGCGGCAGGCTTTCGAGGGAGGCGAGCGCGCGGCTGCCGTAGTCGAGGACGTACAGGTGGAGGTCTGCCGGGCTGCTGCCGGCGGCGAGCGAGGCGGCGAGGGTGCGCAGCGCCGTGGACCGCCCACTGCGCGCCATGCCCGCGACCACCACCGGCGCGGCCTGCTCCAGGTCCAGCAGGAACGGCGGCTGCGCCTGGCTCGTGGGAAGGTCCGCGAGCCCGAGGTGAGCGGTCGCCGGAGCGGCGTTGTCCGCGTCGAGCGCGACGGTGACCTGCTCGGGCAGGGGTGGCAGCCACGGGCTCGGCGGTGCCGTGATCCCCGTGCGCTCGGCGGCCACCCGTACCGCCGACACGAGAGCCGCCAGGTCGGTGGCGGTGGCGGCGTCCCCGCTGGCCGAGGCGTCGGCCTCCGGGCGGGGACGCCCCAGCTCGGTGACCCGGCGCCGGCTCACGCTGACCTGTGCCGCGGCGGTACGGGCGCGCGCCGCGTCCTCCCGGGGCCAGCCGACCCGGGCGCACTGCAACGTCGTCAGGTCACTGTGCCCGGTACGCAGGTACGCCCGGCCGGGGTGCCGGCGGGAGATGCGTGCGGCGTCCGGTACGTCGATCACGTCGGTGCTCTCGTCCTGCCGGGTCACCCGCAGACAGAGGCGGAGGTTGACGTTGGCCCGGATGTCCGCGTTCACCACACCGCCCGGGCGCTGCGTCGCCAGCACGACGTGCACGCCGAGGCTGCGACCGCGCATGCCGATGCCGACCACTCCGGTGACGAAGTCGGGAATCTCCTCCACCAGCGTGGCGAACTCGTCGATCACGATGACCAGCCGGGGCAGCCGCCCGCCGGTGCGGGCCCAGAAGTCCTCGATGTCCTTCGCCTCGGCCTCGGCGAGGACGGTCTCCCGCCGACGTAGCTCGGCCGAGAGGGAGGCGAGCGCCCGGTCTGCCAGCTGGCCGTCGAGGTCGGTGACCATCCCGACGCAGTGTGGCAGCTCGCGGCAGTCGGCGAACGCGCTGCCGCCCTTGTAGTCGACCAGCACCAGGTTGAGCGCGTCCGGTGTGTTGCCGAGCGCGAGCGACGCCACGAGGGTCTGGAGGAACTCGGACTTGCCGGCGCCGCTCGTGCCGGCGACCAGGGCGTGTGGGCCGTCCCGGCGCAGGTCCACCGCCACCGGTCCGGCAGCGTCCGCCCCGATCAACGCCACGGTGCTCCGCCCGTCCGGTAGTGCCGCCCACCGCGCCATCACGTCCTCCGGGCGCGGCTCGGTGCCGAGGCCGGCGAGTTCCAGGTAGCGCACCTGCTCGGGCAGGTCGCCGTCGTCACCGAACCGCGCACCCAGCACGCGGATCGGCGCCAGCGCGTGGGCGATCCGCTCGGCGAGGGCCTGCGACAGGCTGTCGGCGAGCACGTCCTGGTCGGGCAGGTCCGGACCGGAGACCCGTACGCGGGTGCCGGACGCGCCGACGACCATCGTGGCGCGGCACTCGTCCGGCAGGGTCGTCTCCGCCTCGTCCAGGCAGAGCGCGTAGATGCCGGCGGCCGGCCCGTCGGCGAGCAGCTCGGGCAGCCCGGACAGGCCCCGCAGCCGGCGGGCCCCGTCGAGCACGACCAGCATCCGCCGGCCGGCCGGCGGGCCCCCGCGCAGGCCCGCCCGCATCTCGGCACGCCGTTCCGCCACGATCCGGTGCAGCTCGGCGATGCGCGCCTCGGCCTGCTCCCGGTCCGTGGCGACCATCCGGTGGCACGCCAGGTCCGGGCGGTGCGGCAGCGTGTGCGGCAACCAGCTGGTCCACTCCCATGCCGCTGCCTCGTCCCGCCCGGTGAAGAGCACGATGCCCAGGTCGTTCGGCGCGTGGAGGGTCGCCGCCTGCGCGAGGAGCGCCCGCGCGACCGGCAGGGTCGCCGCTCGCGGCCCGGCCAGCCCGACGACACCGGCCAGGCCGAGGTCCACGGCGACCGGCACCGCGTACACCGTCGGCACCTCGCCGGCATCCGCGCCCGCACCGGTGAGGTGGACGTCCGCCGGCCGGTCGGTCAGACCCACCCGCATGCGCCCGAAGTCGGCGTCGTCCGGGCGCCGTTCGAAGAGTCGGGCGGTCGGACCGGTCGCGATCCGTACCACCGCCGCCGGGTCGGGCAGCGTCTCACGACCGGCCCGCTCCTCGACCACCGCGATCTCCCGGAGCCGCGAGTGGGCGGCGGCGAGCGCGGTCTCGTACTCGTGCAGCTTCTCCCGGTACTCCCGGCGGCCACCGCGCCGTTCGGTGACGACGTGCCCGATGGCCATCAGCGGCGAGAGCGCCAGGAAGACCAGGTAGTACGCGGAGCCGGGCAGCAGGGCGAAGACGACACCGGCCAGCAGGAGCGGCAGCAGCACGGTGACCAGCGGAAACCGGACTCCCTTCGGCTTCTCCGGCTGGCCCGGTACGGCCACCTCGGGACGCCGCCGCGCGGGCGGGATCCGGGGCGGGCGGTTGAATCGGCGTACGCCGCTCGTGGGGTCGAGTTCCAGCTCGGTGGTGGCCGGGGCACGCCGGATGGCCACCATGGACTCGCCGACCCGGACGAGGTCACCGGCGGGCACGGAGGTGTCCGGGCCGATCCGGTGCCCCCGCCACCCGGTGCCGTTGCGCGAGCCCGCGTCCGTGATGGCGACCATCTCCGCCTTCTCCAGGCGGATCTCGGCGTGGCGGCGGCTGACCTCCGGATCGTCGAGCACCAGGTCGACGCCGGGCGCCCGGCCCACCACCAGGGGCCGACGACCGTCCGGCATCGGCACGGTGGTGCCGGACGCGGGGCCGCCCACCACCGCCGCCTCCCAGCGGGACGACACCTCCGGTACCCGGGCCCGCTGCGGCACGAACGTCAGCCGCGCTCCGGTGCCCAGTGGCGTGTCGGCCAGCAGCCGCTCCGGTGCCAGGCGCTCCGCCCCCAGGAAGGGCATCGTGCCGGGCGGCACCTCGACGGAGCTCCGGGCGAGCGCCTCGACCAGCGCACCGACGGTGGCTGCACCGCCCGCCCGGATCAGCAGCGGCGTCGCGGTGCCCTGGGCGTCGACGACCGTGACCTCGTACTCCATGCGACCGTGACCCCTCTGGGCGGGACGAGCTGAGCCGGTGACCGGGAATCAGTGAGCGAAGTCGATCGCCTCGGTGTCGCGAGCGTGCGCGTGCATCGCGGTCTCGGCGTCCTTGAGCGCGAGCTTCATCCGCTCCAGCACCGGCGTGAACTCCTGCATCGAGTGCTGCATCCGCTGCATGCCCGGACGGAACTCGCCCTCCCACAGGTTGTCGAACGACGTCGCGCGTCGCCCCTTCCAGTCCATGCCCTTCACGCCTGCGGTGAGCGTGCTGATCATCCCCTGCATCCGGTGGATGCTGGCGTTCATGTCGCGGATCAGCGCGGTCGTCTCCACGTCCGCCTGGTGGCCGAACTTCCGGCCCAGCTCGTGTGCCTGCGCCGGGTCAAGCTGGTACATCCGTTGTCTCCTGTCCGTCGAGGGAGGCCGTGGACACCGGCCAGAGCCGGATCCGACGTTAGGAGGCACCGGTGCCCCGGCGGAATCGGAAGGGTTCCCCACCGGCCCCGCTCCCGGCTGGGGAGGGCTTCCGATAGTCGCGGCGGTTGTACGCGGCCATGCTGAGGGCGTGAGCAATGTTGCCGCCCTCAGCGCGCGGGTGGATGCCCTGCGCAAAGACGTCGCCGAGGCCGACGGCTACGCCCAGGCGTGCCGGACCACGGCCAGCCGGCTCGACGGGACAGTCGCCGCGCTCTCCGGCACCGCCGTCCACACCGGATCGATGCGCTCCCGGTCCGCTCGGGTCGAACGCGCCACGGGCCGGGTCGAGAGCGCCGCGGACGCGATCCGCTCGGTCCGGTCCGCGCTGGACGGCGCGTGCGACGACCTGCACGGGATCGCCCGCAGGTACGAGCGCAGGGCCGACGCCGCCCGGGCCGATCTGCGGGTCGCCCAGGCCCAGCTCGCGGCGGCCGTGCAGAACGGGGCGGGGTGATCGGCATGGGTGTCTTCGGTCCACGGATCTTCGTCTTCGACGAGCTCTTCACCGCCGACCAGACGCTGCGCGGCCAGGCCCGCGCGGTACGCGAGGCCGCCGGTGACCTGACGGTGCCGGCCGGTGACCTGCCCCCGGAGGCGCGCTCCGTCCTCAGCGGACTGGGCGCGCTGCGCGGCCGGCTGGAGCGGGCGGCCGACGCCCTGACCGAGGCGGCGACCACGCTGGGGCAGATCGGCGCCGCGGCCCAGCGCGCCGACTCGGCCGGCTGGCTGGCCGGCTTCGGCGCGTCGCTGCGGAGCAACGTGCTACCGCCCGGCGCGCACGGTCCGCTCGGCCCGTACCCGTGGGTGTTCGGTCGGCTGACGTCTCTCAACAGTGCCGCCGGCACGATGCTGCGCCACCGCTACGGCTATCCCTGGGTCAAGGACGGCGACCACTGGCGGGTCAACGGCTCCGGGCCGAGGCTCCATCCGCGCCTGCGGACCTGGGCGGACCGGGCCTCGAAGGCGGGCAAGGTGGCCGGTCCGGCCGCCATCGCCGCCAACTCGCTGAACAACCGGCTACGGGACGGAGCGAGCCTGCCGAAGGCGAGCGCCGGGGCGGTGGGCGAGTCCGCCACCGTCTTCGGGTGCGCGACCGCCGGTGCCAAACTCGGTGCCGCCGCGCCGGTACCTCATCCGCTGGCCAAGGGAGCGCTGGCGGTCGGCGGCGGAGTCGTCGGCGGGGCCGCGTGTTCCGGCCCCGGCAAGTGGGTGGGCGACAAGGTCAGCGGCGGCGCGAGCAAGGTCGCCGGCTTCGTCGGGAAGATCCTGCCGTGAAGCCGCCGAACATCGTCCGGCTGACCAGCGACGAACTCACCGCGATCGCGCACGGCCTCGGTGCCACGCTGTTCCCCGGGGTACGGGCGAGCTGCTTCGACGCCGTCGCCCCGGAGCAGCACCCGTTGCTGGCCGACGGCTTTCTCATGTCGCTCGTCGCCCGTGGCCTGCTCGCACCGGACGCCGACGGCGTGCTGTGGCCGGCGGACGAGCTGGCCGCCCTGGTCGCCACCGTGGCGAACCACCGGGTGCACCTGACCGTCGAGCAGACCATGCCCGCGACCCATCCGGACACGGTGCTGCGGTGGGAGGTCATGGCCGGCGGGGCGGGGGTCGTACGGCACCTCGTCGACGACCCGATCCACCACTTCGAGATCGACCCGGCAGACGGCGACCTCGCCGCCCGCGCCGAGGCGACGGTGGCGGAGCTGGTCGACCGGTCGGCCGGTGTCGGCACGCCCGGCCGCCGGCAGCGGTGGGGCCGGCGGTCGCGCCTCGCCGACGTCGTGCCGGCGCCCGGGGAGGGCTGGCGGCGGGTGACCCTGCTGGCGCGGGCCGACGGGGACGAGCGCAGCCGGGTCGAGGGCCTCCTGGGCGTCCTCGACGGCGGCCCGGGCCAGCTGTGGCTCGTGCACGACGAGACCGGAAGCGACGACGACGAGGCAGTGGTCGCCGTGCCGGCGTCGAGTGCCGAGGTGGACGCCGCGCTGCGCGCGCTGGTCGCCGTACCCGTGCGCTGAAGCCCTGCGGGACGCCCCCGGCGGTGATCGCCGCCGGGGGCGTTCCGTCATCTCCGCAGCGGCCGGGGGTCGAGGAGCGCGCGTAGCCGCCGGGTGAGCGGCATACTCGACCGCACCTGGCCGTGCACCCGCGCCGCAGCTGCCCAGGCGTCCGCACGCATCGCGGGCCCGGGTTCCTCGGGTGCGTACGCGGCCCGGTCGACGGTCGCCGCCAGCGCCGGCAGCCCGCCCAGCGAGCCGGCGATCCGCACGACCTCACCGGTGGTCTGCGCCGGCCCGACCCGCACACCGGCCTCCTGGAGCCGGTCGAGCGTCTCCCGCCACGCCCCGATGACGGCGAGCCGGTCGGAGGGCGCATGCCGGCGACGGAGCCGGCGGACCGCCTTGGCGGTGGGCGCAGCGGCGACGAGCAGCACCACGAGGGCCGCGACCAGCCCGAGCACCAGCGGCGTGGCCGTTCCCGTGCGGCCGGCCCGTCGGTTGGCACTCGACTCCTCGCGGTCGTCGACCGCGACCTCCGGTTCGCCCGGCGGTGGGGGCTGCTCGGCCTCCTGGAGCGGGTCGTCCAGCGGCGCGGAACGGCTGATGGTCCGTGGCGCGTCGGGGCGGGTGCCGATCGGGTTGGCCCGTGGACTCGGGTCGACGCCGATCCAGCCGAGGTCGGCGAAGTGCACCTCGACCCACGCGTCCACGTCCCTGCCCTCGGCGACGAAGGCATCGCCGTCGTAGCGGGGGCGCAGCCCCATCACCACCCGGGCGTCGTAGCCCAGGTGCCGGACCAGTGCGGCGAACGCGCTAGCGTACTGCTCGCTGGTGCCGCGCTTGTCGGTGAGCAGCCGTTGGATGCGGAAGTACCCGTGCCCGCCGGCGGCCTCGGCCGACTGGTCGTACCGGAATCCGCCGGCTTTTCCGGTGAACGCCCGGTAGAGCGCGAGGATCTGGTCGGACGCGGCCGGCTGGCCCGCCACGGCACGGTCGAGGAAGGCACGCACCTGTGGCGGGAGCGCCGGGAGCGGTGAGCCGGCCACGGGGACCGGGTCGGCCACCAGGATCTCGTCCAGGGTGGCTTCGGTGATCGTGGAGGAGGCCGAGTAGGCGGCCGGCGGCGCGGTGTCGTCCGGCACCGCCACGTCGCCGGTGGCCTCGTCGACGCCGAGGCCGGGCCGGGAGACCTCGGTGGGACGCCCGGCCGTGACCAGCCAGTCGAGTTCACCGGCGTCGACCCGCACCTGCTGGGCGACGGTGACCCGACGTCCGTACGGCTCACGCGCGGCGGGCAGCTTCTTGCCGGCCCGGCGGAAGTCCCCGCCGACGGTCCAGTAGACGCCGTCGAACCGGGTCAACGTGGCCATCCGGAGGAGCGTGCCGGGACGGGAGCTGGTGCCGGTGAGACGGAGCACCCGGGAGCCGTCGCGCAGTGCCAGGTACTGCTGGAGCGGGCTCACCCCGCTGCGGGGCAGCACCGGGGCGGCCACCAGGCCACGGACGTCGGCGGGAGGGCGACCGAGGCTCGGCGCTCCCGGGCCGAGGAGCGCGGCGGCCGCGACCGCCACGACCGCAGTCAGCGCCCCACCGGCGAGCACCCCCGGTGGTGGGGGCTCGGCCCGCCCGGCGACCAGCAGGGTCACCAGCAGGGCGACGAGCGGGAGGGCGTACCAGGCGGGCAGGGGTGGGCCGGCGGCGCCCAGTGCCAGGGCGAGCACGAGGCAGGCGAGCGGTGGTAGGGCGGCGGACAGGGGGCGGGCGGCGTACGCGGCGAGCAGCCCCGCGGCCAGCGCCGACCAGCCGGCCACCACCGCCGCAGCCGCGAGCGGAGGGCCGGTCGGCTCGGCGGGTACCGCGCCGGTGAGCAGTTGCCACGGCCCGTGCACCAGGCCGACGCCGCTGCCGGTGGCGACCGTCGCGGCGCTCGCCACCGCGACCGCGCCCACCACCGCGACCACGGTCGGCGGTGTGCGCGGGAGGGCCACCGCTGCGACACCGGCGAGAGCCGCCGCACCCCACGCCACCGCCACCGCCACCGCGAAGGCACCGGACATGCCCCCGAACGCCGGCCCGAACGCGAACCCGCCCAGCGCGCCGAGCGACACCGCGACGAGCACCCGGAAGAGCCTCATCCCACGTCTCCGTTGATCATGCGATGCCACGCGGCGGTGGCCTCAGCCGCCGAACGGGCGGTCAGCATGGCCATGCCCGGCCAGCGACGGATCCCGCTGGTGTCGGCCGCCGGGTCGATCACGGTCACCACGACGGGCGAGAAGCGGCGGCGCTGCTCGGTCAGCCGGGCCATCGCGGCGGGCCCGAGCGCCCCGGTCACCGCGACCAGCGCGCCGCCGGCGGCCATCCGGTTGAGCGTCTCGACCAGGGCCGCCGAGTCGTCCCGGGTGGCCAGCGCGAGCCGGTCGAGCGAGCCCGTGGCGCCGGCTGCGGCGACGTCTGCCGGCCGTTCGCCGAGGATGTGCAGCACCACCGGGCGGCCGATGTGCTCCACCGCGCGCACCACGGAGGCGGCGAACTCCACTGCCTCCTCGAACGCACCGGCGTCGAACGACGAGGGATGCGTGTCGAGTACGACGGTCGTGGTGGGCTCGGTCGTGTCGATGTGCTCCCGGACGGTCAGTACGCCGGTGCGGGCGGTGGAGCGCCAGTGGATCTGGCGGGGGTCGTCGCCGGGGACGTACTCCCGCAGTGACGAGAAGGTCACCGTGCCCAGCCGGGCGTTGTCGGTGGTACGCCCCTCGTAGTCGAGCACGACACCGACCGGGAGCGGCCGCATCTGGTGCAGTCGCGGATGCACCCACAGCACGCCGTCGGCGGTCTGCCGCTGCCGCCAGGCGAGGAGTCCGAGCGGGTCCCGCCGCTCCACGGTCAGCGGGCCGAGCCGCAGCCGCCCGCGCCGGTCGGCGCGCACCGTGAAGTGGACGGTACGCCGCCCCCGCCCGGCCAGCGCGCGTACGGTGAGCGGCACCTTCTCGTCACCGACCAGGTCGAGCGCGGTGAACCCGGGCGCCGGCCAGCGGGACGTGTTGTACACGTCGAGCCGGCCCTCGACGGTTTCGCCGACCGTCACCCGGTCCGGCCGCACCGCTCGGGCCAGCGTGACCGAGGGGCGGATCGCCACCGCCACGGTCGCCGCGGCGAGCATCGCCAGCCCTCCGACGGCCAGGACGACGAGCAGCTGGTAGCCGAGGGCCACGCCCGTCGCGTACGCCACCACCGCGCCGGCCGCGACCCCGATCCCGGTGCCGGTGACCGTCAGCCGCCTCACGTCCGGCCCGCCGCGACCGGGGTCGGCACCCGTACCGTCTCGAGGACCTCGGCCAGCACGGCCGCTGCGGTCACGCCACGGACCTCGGCCTGCGCGGCCACCACGAGCCGGTGGGTCAGCACGGCCGCCGCCGTGGCCTTCACGTCGTCGGGTACGACGTAGTGCCGGCCCGCGCACACCGCGTGGGCCTGGGCCGCCCGCAGCAGCGCCAGACTTCCCCGGGTGCTCACGCCGAGGCGGAGCGCGTCGTGGCGGCGGGTACCGTCGGCGATCGTCGCGATGTACCGGGCGATCTCCGGTGCGGTGTGGATCGTGGCGACGGTACGGCGTACCCGGTCGATCTGCTCCGGCGAGGTCACCGCCCGCAGCACGGGTACGGCGGCGCTCGCCCGCCCGGTGAGGATCTCCTCCTCCACCGCCAGGTCGGGATGCCCCAGCGAGATCCGCATGAGGAACCGGTCGAGCTGGGCCTCGGGGAGCCGGTAGGTGCCCTCCAGGTCGATCGGGTTCTGGGTGGCCACCACGAGGAACGGCGACGGTACCCGGTGCGCTTGGCCGTCGATGGTGACCTGGTCCTCCTCCATCACCTCGAGCAGCGCCGACTGGGTCTTCGGGGAGGCCCTGTTGATCTCGTCGGCGACCACCACGTTGGCGAACACCGGCCCGGGGCGGAAGTCGAAGACCCGGCGCTCCGGATCCCACACGGAGACCCCGGTGATGTCGGTCGGCAACAGGTCCGGCGTGAACTGGATGCGCTGCGAGATCCCGCCGATGCTCGTGGCCAGCGCCTTGGCCAGTGAGGTCTTGCCAGTACCGGGAAGATCCTCGATCAGCAGGTGGCCACCGGCGAGCAGGCACGAGAGCGCCAGCCGGACCGCTTCCGTCTTGCCGCGCAGCACCTGCTCGACGTTGGCGGTCACGGCGTCGGCGACCGCGCGCGCGGCGGCGGCGTCCTCCGGCATCCGGAAGTCGGACATGGGCGCAGGGTGCATGGTCATTCGGTCTGCCGTCCTCACTTGCTCTTTGGGGGCGTGCACGTGGCGGGCGGCACGTCCGGCGGGGGCGTCGCGGTGACACCGACCGCGACGACGACGAAGCACGACTGGCGACCCGGTCGCAGGCCCGTGACCCGGTACGACGTCTCGCCGCCGGACAGCTTGGACGACACCGGACGGGCGCGGTCGCCGCTCACGTCGAGCACGAGATAGCCCTCGAAGCCGGGCAGCCGGTCCGCCTGGGCACCCCAGGTGATCGTGCCACCGCCGGCTGCGTCGAGGGTCATCACGGCGGGCACCGGATACGGCTGGGCCACCGGCGGTGGTTTCGGTGGCGGGTCGGGCGACGCGTCCCGGACGGCCAGCCCGACGCCGGCGGCGAGCCCCACCACCACGGTCGCCGCCAGGACGACGACGGGGCGCCGGGAACGGCGGGGCGGGGGCTTCGCCTCCGGCTCGCGCAACGGGCGGGCCGAGGTGACCGTCATCGGGGCCTCGACCGGTGTCGACTCGCGCGACGACGGCGCGGGCGGTGGCGCAGCCGTCTCGCCCACCGGCCCTGCCTGGGCGAACGCGGCCCACCGGGCGGCGACGTCGGCGGCGGGCGGGCGCTGCTCCGGCGCCTTGGCCAGGCACGCCGCCAGCAGCTCCCACACGCTGTCGTCCAGTCCGTCCGGGCGGGGTGGCGAACCGTCGAGGTGGGCGCGGACGAGCGCGTCGACGCTGTCCGCGCGGAACGGTGGCCGCCCGACGAGCAGTTCGTAGGCGGTCACGCCGAGCGAGTAGACGTCGGCCGCCGGCGTGGGTGGACGGCCGGCCACGAGTTCGGGGGCCAGGTACGCCGGCGTGCCGATCGGCTGCGTGTGCGCCGCGCCCGCGACCGCCCGGGCTATCCCGAAGTCGGACAGCAGCGCGACCTGTCGCCCGTCGCGCCGGGTGACGAGCACGTTGGCCGGCTTGACGTCCCGGTGCACAAGGTCGGCGGCGTGTACGGCGGCAAGCCCGCCGGCCGTCTGGGCCAGCAGTTCGGCCGCGTCGGCGAGGGGCATCGGACCACGCTGGGCGACCCGGTGCAGGTCCTCGCCGTCGACGAGGTCCATGACGATCGCCGGTACGCCGTCCTCGACCACCAGGTCGTGCACCCGCACCAGGTGGGGATGGCGCAACCGCAGCAGGACCCGGTACTCCCGGAGGAACCGGGCCACGGCCCGCTCGTCCTCGCTCAGCCGCTCGCGCAACACCTTCACCGCGACCCGGTCGCCGTCGGCGATCCGGCGGCCGGCCCACACCTCCCCGCTGGCACCCGAACCGATCCGGTTCTCCAGCAGGTAGCGGCTGCCCAACTGCCGCGTCACCGGCGGGCCGGCAGAGGCGGCGGGTGGGGCGACGGCGGGCGGGGCGGCGGCACGGAGCGCCCGGGCGAGGGCGGCGGGGGTGGCGGGCCGGTCGGCGGGATCGCCGGCGAGCGCGGTACGCAGCACGTCGACGACCGGCTCCGGCACGTCCGCGCGCATCCGCGGCGGGGCGGCGAGCAGGCGAGCCAACGTGGCGGGCCCCCCGCCGTACGGCGGCCGGCCGTCCAGCAACGTCCACAGCAGGCAGCCGCAGGCGTACACCTGGGCGGCGGGCGTCCACTCCTCGCCGCGGAGCACCTCCGGCGGCTCCAGCCCGGTGCCGGTCCCGAGCGACGCCTCCAGTTCGACAAGTGCCGGCGGCAGTGGTGTGCCCAGCACGATCCCGCCGCTTCCGGCGGGATGCAGTCCGTACGGCGGCCCGAGGACACCTCGCTCGGCCAACGCCGCCAGCCCGGCCGCAGCCGACTCCGCCGCCGCCACCACCTCGGTCAGCGACAGTGGACCGGCCAACTCGGGACCGGGCCGGGGCAGGAGGAGGTACGGCCGGCCGGCGTCGTCCACGCCGTGATCCACGATCGGCAGCACCACCGACGGGTCGATGCCGGCCAGGATCGCCTCCAGCTCGCCGCACTCGCCCCGGATACGGCGGGACAGGACGGAATCGAGGTCGGCGGTGACCACCAGGAGCCGCAGGGGCCGCCCGTCGACCCTGCTGACCGCTGGCGCGGTGGCGACGGGGGTTCCGGACAGGGGTTCCAGCAGGCCCACGTCAGGAATGGTGGGCAGCGACATGACCAGGGTGCTTACCTCGTGGCGATCGGCATCCGCCGGATGACGGAAACGGGGGTGCTGCTCGCGCATCACCGTACCGCAGCTGCTGGTGTCCATAGGTACGCGAGATTAGGAGCCGACGACCGCCGCGGATATGGGAACGGCTCCCCAGCACCGGTCCTACCGGTGGATCAGGGGCAGGTCGTCTTTTGTGATCAGCTCGGTGGTCAACGCGTATTCGGCGAGCGCGTGCAACGCGTTCCAGCCCTGGAGGTTCGGCACGCCCGCCCGGTCCAGCCGCAGCCGCAGGTACTCGATCCGCTTGACCAGTGTGGTGCGGGGCCAGCCGAGCCGCGCCGCCGCGGCGGCGTACGACTTGGGGTTGGGGTCGTACCGGTCGCCCTCCTGGAGGTAGCCGGCGAAGAGCGCGACCAGGGCCAGCCGGTCCTGGTCGTTGACCAGCACGCCCGCGCCGGCCGAGGTCGCCTGGCCGGTCGCGACCGCGACGATCGGCGGGCTCACCGGCTCCGGGGCGTGCAGCACCAGCTCGTGGCTGCGCGCACCCTCGACGATGACGCGTAACCGGCCCTCGACCACCGCCCGGTTCCCCGGGGCCAGCACGTTGCGCAGGCCGAAGCGGTCGACCGTGGCGAGCGGACGGCTGCTGCTGTGGTTGGTCAGGAACCAGACCGAGCCCACGCACTCCACCGCACCGGCCAGTCGTGAGATCGCCGCGTCGTCCGGATCGATCTGCACGGTGCAGGATTTTCCCCGGCCGAATGTGAACGATTCCTCGGGCGCGATGTCGTATTGCGTGTCACCTGCGACAACTCGCAGGTCGCGGTCGCCCATGGGGTGCACTCCTCACCGGTCTTGGGGACCCCTACCCATTCAGGAGGCCGCCTCCACTTTGTAGCCTGGCCGCGCACGCGGGCAAATCGGCTGAAGGAGATCTCCAGTGAGATTGACGTGGTTGCGCGGCCCGACGCGCCCCGCCAGCCGGGCCGGAGCCGCACTGCTCACCGTCGTCTCCCTCGCCGGCGCGCTCGCCGCGGCCACCGGGATCGGATACACCGCCTCGCGTCCGCTGCTCGACGACGGATCGGCGTACCTGGGCAAGGGGCACGAGGTCGCCCACGTGAACGGCGAGACCCGCAAGGCCGACGCCGAAACGGCGATGCGGCTGGCCACCGGCAAGGAACAGCTCCAGACGGTCCGCCTGCCGGACGGCCGGATCGTGACCGTCAACAAGGCCACCGGCAAGGTGTCCTACCTGGATGCCGCCACGCTGACTCCGGACGCGGAGCCGGACGACCGGCCCGACTCGCGGGGAAAGATCGAGCCGGTGCCCACCGACTCGGACGGTTACCTGGTCGACCGGGAGCAGGACACGGTCGGGAAGATCACCGTGCCGGGCAAGCCGGCGCCCGAGCCGGTACGCGTCGAAGGTGGCATCAAGGCGGCGGTGCCCTGCGCCGACTCGGTCTGGGTGGTCACCGAGAAGCACGAGGTCATCGAGGTGGTCGACGGCCGGGAGGTGCGCCGCGTCCGGCTCGGCGCCCCGCTGCTCGGCATCACGGTGGCCGACTCCCATCCGGTCGCGGTCACCGAGGACGGCACCGCTTACCTGGTCGACGGCGAGGAGCCCCGGTCCGTCGGCAGGCTGGGCGTCTCCGGGCCGGCCGTACGTCTCGGCGCGTGGACCGGTGCGGGCCGGCAGATCCTCGCGGTCGACCCGAAGAGCCACCGGCTGGCGGTGCTCGACCCGCGCAACGGTCGCGGCTTCACCGTGGCGCTGGAGGCGGGCGAGCACGCCGAACTCGCCGCGCCGGTGATGCTCGGCAGGTTCGCGTACGTACCCGACTATTCCGGTCCCCGGCTGTGGAAGATCGACCTCACCCGCGGCAGGGTGGCCGGCGAGCCGATGGACGTGCCGGGCCAGCGTGGCTACTTCGAGCTCAAGGTCACCGGCAAGCGGGTCTGGGCCAACAACCAGTACGACCGGCGCGTGCTCGTCGTCACCGCCGACGGCCGGAAGGACTACGCCGACAAGGGCGCCGGACCGGAACTCACCGACACCGAGGGGCCGACCGGACCGCCGAAGGAGGGCCCCGGCACCGGCACGAAGAACCCGCCACCGGACCGGCCCCCGGCACCGCAGGGACCACCACAGGGGCCACCGAAGAGTACGGGCGGTAAGACGGTGTCCGTCCCCTCGTTCGCGCGGGGAACGTCGTACCAGGAGGCGTGCGACCGGCTCACGGAGCTGGGACTGCGCTGCCGGCCGGTGGCGGTGGGCGAGGACGAGCCGGGGCTCGACGCCGGCGACGTGCTGGAGACGAGCCCGGCGGCGGGACGGCGGGTCCCGGTGCCGAGCCGGGTCGTGGTCCGGTACGTCGGTCCGCTCCGGACGCCGAGCGTCATCGGCTCCTCCCACCAGGAGGCCTGCCGGCAGATCACGTCCGTCAAGCTCACGTGCACCCGGACGACGGCGGCCGACCCTGCCCTGACGCCCGAACAGCTCGGTCTCGTGTCGGAGCAGGCTCCCCAGGCGAACACCGAGATCCGCCGCGGTGCCACGGTCACGGTCACCTACCGCGACTCGATCGCGCTGCCGAGCTTCGTCGACCAGGCGTTCGGCGAGGTGTGCACCCGGTTGGAGCGGCTCTACGAAATGAGGTGCCAGGCGGTCGCGGGCGACCCGGCGACGGGTGGCCGGCAGGGCGGCCAGGTGCAGGCCCAGGACCCACCGGCCGGCACGGTGGTGAAGATGAACGCGACGATCACGGTCCGGTACTACGTGGGCGAGACCGCGCCGGCCAACGTCGTCGGCACCAACATCGATGCCGCCTGCGCGGCGATCGAGGCCCAGGGGCACGTCTGCGTACGGGCCGAGGGGCAGTGCGCCTGGGGGACCGGCCACGCCGTCGGCGAGGTGTCCGGCCAGACCCCGGCTCCCGGCAACCCGCTGCCGGTGGGCACCCGCATCACGTTGACGTACTACAGCGACCAGTGCCCCCTCGGGGACTACCGTGGGCAGGGCCCCGACGCCGCCTGCAACGCCATCAACGCCAGCGGGTTCGCGTGCAACCCGGTCGCCGTGCTGCACCCCACACCCGGGGTGGTCCTCGCGCAGGACCCGCCGGGCGGCACGCCCCGGATCGGCACCCAGGTCACCGTCCAGCACGCGCCCTGGGCCCCGGTCGCCACGGTCCTGCACGGCTCCGCATACCCGGTCAACACCGCGATCCCCAGCCCGCGCCTCGTCTACCACTACACCTGCGCCAAGGGGGGCAACCAGTGTCGAGGGCTACCGCGTAACGAGTTCTACTCGGCCGTGCCGCCCGGCTCCCCCACCGTCGACAGCGACTTCACGGGCACCCCGTACGCGGTGCTGATGACGTGCGGCACCGCGCCGGGGCAGAAGCGGGTCTGGCGGACCTGGAACGGCGGCTCACCGCGCTATTACCAGCACGTCCTCTCCGAGGCCAGGCCGGCGGCCGACGACAGTGAGGAACTCGGCTGCGTCTGGTGAGGACGCCGGACCGTACCCGAACGGGCGACGGGCCCCGGAGCAGGTGCTCCGGGGCCCGTCGTGGAACGAACCGTCAGGCGACCGAGATCCGGTCCAGCGCCGGGGCGGCGATCGGCGAGTTCGACTTCAGGTACGCGATCAGCGCGTCCAGGTCGATCATGCCGGTGACCCGGTTGGTGCCCTGCGGCAGGACGCTGAACCCGTCGCCGCCGCCGGCCAGGAAGCTGTTCACCGTGATCCGGTAGGTGGCGGAGGTGTCGACCGCCGTACCGCCGATGGTGAGGCTGCCCCGGACGACCCGGCTGCCGGCGCACGGGTCGGCGGTCGGCGCGGTGGCGCCGTTCGGGTCGACGACGTAGCGGACGGACGCGGACGGGTAGAGCGTGCGGCCGACCGTGAACTGCTGCTCGAGCAGGCAGTAGAGCTGCGCGCCGGTCAGGTCGAGCGTGGTCAGGTTGTTGGCGAACGGCTGGACCGTGAACGCCTCCTCGTACGTCACCTGCCCGGCGTCGAGGTCGGCCCGGACGCCGCCCGGGTTCATGAACGCGGCGACCGCGTTCTGTTCGCTGTCGGTGGCGGCGAGCTGCGCGTCGGCGATCACGTTGCCCATGGCGGACTCGCCCAGCGTCGTCCCGTACAGGGTCTCCTGGGCGCGGGTCAGCGGACCGCTGGTGCTGCCGACGACCTGGCCGGCGATCGGGCCGAGGACGTCCTTGTACCGGGTGATCAGCGCGGTCTGCGCCGGGTCCTTCGCGACGTCGCGGGTGACCACGACGTTCTCCGCCTGCATGGTGAGCACGTCGCCGGTCCGCCGGTCGATCTTCAGGTCGATGTCGGTGACCAGCCGGCCGAACGAGCTGGCGCTGGTGACCAGCTTGCCGCCGATCTGGCAGTTGTACGCCTGGTGGGTGTGGCCGCTGACGATCACGTCGATCGACGGGTCCATCCGCTGGGCGATGTCCACCACCGGGCCGGTGAAGCCGACGCAGTCGTTGATCCCGCCGGCACCGGCCTGGTTGCCGCCCTCGTGCAGCAGCACGACGATGGTCTCCACGCCCTTGCGGCGCAGCTCGGCGGCGTACCGGTTGGCGGTGACGGCCTCGTCGGTGAACTCCAGGCCGGCGACGCCCTCCTGGCTGACGATCTGCGGAGTGCCCTCCAGCGTCATGCCGATGAAGCCGATCTTGACGCCGTCGACCTTGTGGATGGCGTACGGCGCCAGCAGCGGCTGTCCGGTGGCGGTCTTGAAGGCGTTGGCCGACAGGTACTGGAAGCCGGCTCCCTCGTACGGGGTGCCGTCGGCGCAGCCGTCGACCGGGTGGCAGCCACCGTTCTGGATCCGGAGCAGCTCGTCCGCGCCCTCGTCGAACTCGTGGTTGCCGACGCTGGCGTAGTCGAGCCCGGCCAGGGACAGCGCCTCGATGGTCGGCTCGTCGTGGAACGCGGCAGAGAGCAGCGGCGACGCGCCGATCAGGTCACCGGCGGCGACGGTGATGGTGTTCTTCTGCTTCCTGCTCTCCTGGCTGAGCTGCTTCAGGTAGGTGGCCAGGTATTCGGCACCGCCCGCGGTCTGCCCGGCGATGGTGCCGCTGGACCCGCTCGGCGGCTCCAGGTTGCCGTGGAAGTCGTTGAGGGCGAGCAGCTTGACGTCGACCGGCTTCGGGCCGGCCGGTTGGGCCTGGGTGGGGGTCGCGGCGACCGCGCTCAGCGCTGCCGCGGTGAGCGCGGCCAGACCGAGGGCGGTCCGGCGACGCATCCCGGAGACGGACATGGAACTCCTCGTGAATCGGTGCGTGGGGCCGGTCGCGGTGCTGTCCGGCTGCCCTGATCCGTACCGTTGCAGTAGTCGCTCGCAGGTTGCGGCACTGGGGGTCGCCGTCCTGCCGGGACAGCCTCTCATCCGCGCCGCGATCGGTCGACCGGTCGAGTACAGCGGAGCTTCGGATACGTTCGGCCACCTCCGGCGGTCGGACGGACGGTCCCGGCATGACGGGCGGGTGAACCCGGCTTGTCCCCCTCGACCGGCGGGCTGCCGCACGCCGCCGGGAGCGGTGCCGGCGGGGCGGGCGCGGGCGGTTGTCGTACCGGCGCGGTAGGAAGGGCGGGTGACCACCACGAACCGGCACGTGCGGACGGTGCGCTCCGCCGACGGCACCACGATCGCCTACGAGACCTCCGGGGAGGGGCCGCCGATCGTCCTGGTCGGTGGTGCCTTCAACGAGCGGACGACCGTGCAGCCGTTGGCCGCCGCCCTGGCACCGCACTTCACCGCGTACGCCTACGACCGTCGGGGGCGCGGCGACAGCGGGGACACCCTGCCGTACGCGGTCGACCGGGAGGTCGACGACCTCGCGGCACTGATCGGGGCGGCCGGCGGCGCGGCGTACGTCTACGGGCTCTCGTCGGGGGCGATCCTCGCCGCCCGGGCCACCGCCCGGGGGCTGCCGGTCACCGGCCTCGCCCTCTTCGAGCCGCCGTTCGCGGTGGACGGGACCGCCGGATCCCGACCGGACATCTCCACCACCCTGGCCGAGCTGATCGCGGCGGACCGCCGCGCGGAGGCCGTGGAACTCTTCATGACCTCGGCGGTGGGGTTGTCGGCCGAACAGGCGGCCGGCATGCGGAACGACCCGAGCTGGCCGTTCCTGGAGCGGATGGCACACACCCTGGTGTACGACCTCACGATCACCGCCGACGGCGCCCTTCCCCGGGACGAGCTGGCCGCCGTCACGGTGCGCACCCTGGTGGTGGACAGCACGGCGAGCCCGGACTGGCTACGACAGGCGGCCCACCGCACGGCCGAGGCGGTTCCCGGCGCCCGGCGGCTCAGCATGACCGGCGGGTACCACGAGGTGCCCCCGGCCGACCTCGCCGTCGAACTGCGCCGGTTCCTCCTCCGGTGACCGGGCGGTTCCTCCTCCGGTGACCGCCGGTTCGGGTGAGGACCGCCGCGCCGGCCTCCCGTCAGAGCCGGCGCGGCGGTGGCTTCCGCCGGGTCAGCGGCAGGCGTAGCTGCCGCCCGAGCCGCGGTACGGCCGGGCCGGGTTCTCGATGACGGGATCACCGCCATCGTCGAACGGGCCGAAGCGGCCGGCGTCCCGCTGGTCGCGGGCTGCCAGGTCACGCAGCGCCCAACGCCCCGCAGAAGGCATGCGCCTGTTGATGGGAAGGTTCTCGTCGTTCAGGCTGGTGTTCACGATTCCCCCACATTCCGAAAGCCGGCGACGCTCCCGCCGGCACGGGATCCCGCGTTTCCGCGAGAATGCCTGAGGCTATCGATGGTGATACCAGTCGTGGACAGTAAGAAAGCTGCGAGGGCAACTAACAACTAGGCGGTTGATCAACCGCAACCGAACGGCCCATACGACTCAGGCGATCGGCGCACACCTATGCACTGAGGGTGATCGCGCAGGTCGGCACCGGTGAGCCCTCGCCAGAGCACCTGGCGACGGCCAGGAAAGGGGCGACCGGCCTACGGGTGTGACCACGCCAACAACCTTCGGAACCGGTTTTGGGTACGCGATTCCCAGGAAATACGCAGGCAGGCGCACCCTCGTCGTGATTCCGGCAGGAACACGGCTGCCACCGGTACTCGCGCGTAACATGTTCCCGCCATCGGACTGTGTGATGACGCCCACGTCGACGACGTGTGTCGACTGTGGACACACGAGGAAACGACGATACGGCATCGACGGTCAGCCGGGCCATGGCGGGCCCGCCGGTGGAGCCGGGTCGACGTCGGGCCGGGCCGTCGCGCACCGGACCGTCTCGGTCAGGGCAGCCGGATCCCAGCGGCCGGCCACCCCGGGTCGCGCCGCGAGGTACTCGACGATCCGGTCGGCGGTCCAGCCGTGCGACTCGGCGAGTCCGGCGGCGAGCACACCGAGGTAGGCCGCGGCGGGCGGATTCCACGGGACGTCGCCGGCCCGCCAGGGTGCGGTGAACGTCAGCAGCGGGTACCCCTCCCGGTCCCCGGCGCAGACCAGGGTCTCGTACCGGCCGGGACCGAGCGTCACCGCGCCCCGCTCCACGGCGGCGGCGAGCAACGCCAGGTCCGCGCCCGGTGGGCGGTACATCTCCTGCGCGGCGACGTCGGCGAACTGCCCGGCGGTGAGGAGGTACGCCCGGGCCGCGACCGTGCCCGGCAGCTCCGGGTCGTAGAAGGCCATCCCACCGGTCCAGGCCCGCGACTCGCCCGTGAAGTAGATCCCGCCGGGAAGGAGGACCGGAACGCTGCGGCGCGGCGGACGCCGGTCCCGGCATCCCGGGTACGTCCGCAGCCCGCCGGGCGGCCGCCCGCCGCCGAGGTAGCAGCCGAGCCGGGCGGCGTGCAGATTCGAGCCGTACGCGACGTACCACACCAGGTCCGACGACATCGGCACCTCCCTGGCCGCCCACGGTAACCACCGTCGGCGTCCACAGGCTGCGTCCACAGCCTGTGGATAGAACGTGTGTACGAGAAGCCGGGCGGTCATCGTCGCCTGGGTACCCTTGGTCGCGCGGCCCGTGGCCGCTCACCCGCCCCCGACCTGGAACGACGCCCGCGTGGACCTGGACCGAGTCATCCGTGACGTCACGGTGCGCCTCCCGATGGCGTCCACCGCGGTCGAGGCGTGCCAGTGGACCGTCAGCACCCTCTCCCGGTACGCCCCGGCGACCATCTCCGTCCTGCTCCAGGTCCACGACCGGCTGCGCTGCGTCGCGGCGACCGGCTCCTGGCAGGTCTACGCCACCGTGCCACCGAAGGCCGGAATCGTCGGCCGGGTCTACGCCTCGGGCACCGGGGTCACCGTGGCCCGGGTCGCCGACGACCCGGACTACCTGCCCATCCGGCCGGACGTGACCGCCGAGGTCTGCGTACCGGTGGTCGACCCGGCGGGCCGGCCGCTCGGCGTGCTGGACCTCCAGTGGTGCGAGCCGGTGGAGCTGGGCCCGTGGCGGGAGACCGCCGAGCGGATCGCCAACCGGCTCGGCGCGCGGATCGTGGCCCTGGGCGGCCCACCGGCCGAGACGCGCAGCGAGAAGATGCTCCGGCACGCCGCCGCGCTGACCGCCGCCCCCACCGAGTGGGAGCTGATGACCGCGGCGATCTGCGCGGCCCGGGACGTCTCCACACTCTCCGCGGCCGTGCTGGTCCTGCCCGGCCCGGACGGACCCCGGCTCGGGCGTGACCCTCGCCAGGACGAGCATGCCGCTCTCCCAGGAGCAGGTGCCCCACCCCGCGCGGCGGGCGACCTGGAGGACCGGGTACGGGCCGAACTGGTCGAGGCGGGTCCGGGGCCGCTGGGCCGCATGATGATCCGGGCGCACCGGTACGGTGCCGGCTACACCCTGGGCGAGGCCGGACATCCGCCGGTCGAGGACCACCAGCCGCTGGCCCGGGCCGGCGTCCGCACGCTGATCACCGTGCCGGTCGGGCCGCCCGACGACGGTGGTGTCCTGCTCGTCGCCGACGAACGGCTGCTCCGGCCGGACCCGACCACGGTCAACCTGATCGAGTTGCTGGCCGGCCAGGCATGGACCTGCCTGGACCGGCTGCGCACCCTGGCCCGGCTACGCGAGCGGGCCAGCTCCGACCCGCTCACCGGGCTGCGGCACACGGGGCCGTTCGGCGAGCGGATCGCCACCGCCACACCGGGGCGTACCGCCCTGCTGGCGATCGACGTGGACGGTTTCAAGAGCGTCAACGACACGTACGGCCACCAGGCGGGCGACCGGGTGCTGATCAGGCTCGCCCGGGCCATGGAGGCCGCGCTGCGCCAGGGGGACGAGCTGTACCGGGTCGGCGGGGACGAGTTCGTGGCGGTGATCGAGGTCAGCCGTCCGGACGAGGCGGTCCGGATCGCCGAACGGCTCGCCCAGGCGGCCCGGAGCATCGGCCGGACGATCAGCGTCGGGGTCGCCCTGCCCCGGCGCGGAGAGTCTCCCGAGTCGACGCTGCGCCGCGCCGACCAGGCCCTCTACGCGGTCAAGCGCCGGGGGCGGGACGGCGTCCAACTCGCCGCCGCCTGAAACACCCTCAGCACCTGAGCACCTGAACGCCTCAGCGCCTCAGCGCCTGAGGTGGTAGCAGGGGACCCCTGCTCATCAAAAAGCGGTAACAAGGGTCCCCTGCTACCACCCGACAGAGCGGTGGCCGCCGTTCAGCGGGTGCGGAACTCAGCGGCGAGCAGCTCGGCGATCTGCGCGGTGTTCAGGGCGGCCCCCTTGCGCAGGTTGTCGCCGGTGACGAAGAGATCCAGGGCCCGGGGGTCGTCGAGGGCGCGACGGATCCGGCCGACCCAGGAGGGGTCGGTACCGACCGCGTCGATCGGCATCGGGAACTCGCCCGAGGCCGGGTCGTCGACCAGGATCACGCCGGGCGCGTTGCGCAGCGCCTCGCGGGCGCCCTCGGCGTCCACCTCGGCGGCGAAGACGGCGTGTACGGCCACCGAGTGCCCGGTCACCACCGGGACCCGTACGCAGGTGGCGGAGACCTTGAGGTCGGGCAGGCCGAGGATCTTGCGCGACTCGTTGCGCATCTTCATCTCCTCGGACGACCAGCCGCCGTCGGCGAGCGAGCCGGCCCAGGGGACCACGTTCAGCGCCAGCGGCGCGGGGAACGGGCCCAGCTCGTCCCCGATCGCCTGGCGGACGTTGCCCGGACGGGAGCCGAGCGAACGGTCCCCGGCGATCTTGCCGAGCTGCGTGTGCAGGGTGTCCACGCCGGCCTGACCCGCCCCCGACACCGCCTGGTACGAGGAGAGCACCAGCTCGCGCAGGCCGTACTCGCGGTGCAGCGGCGCGATGGCGACGATCATCGCGAGGGTGGTGCAGTTCGCGTTGGCGATGATCCCCTTGGGGCGGTTCCGCACCTGCTCCGGGTTGATCTCAGGAACCACCAGCGGAACGTCGCGGTCCATCCGGAACGCCCCGGAGTTGTCGACCGCGACCGCGCCCCGGCTGACCGCGACCGGCGCCCACTCGGCGGAGACCTCGTCCGGCACGTCGAACATGGCGACGTCGACGCCGTCGAACGCCTCCGGCGTCAACGACTGGACGACCAGTTCCTCGCCCCGGCAGCGCAACCGCCGCCCGGCGGACCGCGCCGAGGCGATCAGGCGGATCTCGCCCCAGACGTTCTTGCGGGCCGAGAGCAGTTCACACATCACGGTGCCGACCGCACCGGTCGCCCCGACCACGGCGAGGGTGGGCAGCGACGCCATCGGCGTTACCGGCCCGTTCCCGCGTAGACGACGGCTTCTTCCTCGCCACCGAGTTCGAAGGTGTCGTGGATGGCCCGGACGGCCACGTCGAGGTCGGTGTCCCGGCAGACCACGGAGACCCGGATCTCGGAGGTGGAGATCATCTCGATGTTGACCCCGGCCGCGCCGAGGGCGGCGAAGAACCCGGCGGCGACGCCCGGGTGGGAGCGCATGCCCGCACCGATCAGCGACACCTTGCCCACGTGGTCGTCGTAGAGCAGGCCCTTGAACTTGACCGACTCCTGGATCTTGTTGAGTGCGGCCATCGCGGTCGGGCCGTCCGTCTTGGGCAGGGTGAACGAGATGTCCGTCCGCCCGGTGCCCTCGGTCGAGACGTTCTGCACGATCATGTCGATGTTGATCTCGGCACCGGCCACGGTGTCGAAGATCCGGCCGGCCGCACCCGGCTCGTCCGACACCCCGACGATGGTGATCTTCGCCTCGCTGCGGTCGTGGGCGACCCCGGTGATCAGTGCTTGCTCCACAGAGAGGTCCTCCATCGATCCGGTGACCATGGTGCCGGTGTTGGTCGAGTATGACGAACGGACATGGATCGGCAACCCCGCCCGGCGGGCGTACTCCACGCTGCGCAGGTGGAGCACCTTCGCCCCACAGGCCGCCAGTTCCAGCATCTCCTCGTACGTGATCTGCGTGATGTGCCGGGCGTTGGGCACGATCCGCGGGTCGGCGGTGAAGACCCCGTCGACGTCGGTGTAGATCTCGCAGACGTCGGCGGTGAGCGCGGCGGCGAGCGCCACGGCGGTCGTGTCCGAGCCGCCCCGGCCGAGCGTGGTGACGTCCTTGGTGTCCTGGGAGACGCCCTGGAAACCGGCCACGATCACCACCGCGCCCTCGTCGAGCGCGCCCTTGAGCCGGCCCGGGGTGACGTCGATGATCCGCGCCTTGCCGTGCACCGAGGTGGTGATCACTCCGGCCTGCGAACCGGTGAACGAGCGGGCTTCGTACCCGAGGTTGTGGATGGCCATGGCGAGCAGTGCCATGGAGATCCGCTCCCCGGCGGTGAGCAGCATGTCCAGCTCCCGCCCCGGCGGGAGCGGGCTGACCTGGTTGGCCAGGTCGAGCAGCTCATCGGTGGTGTCCCCCATCGCGGAGACCACGACGACCACGTCGTCGCCGGCCTTGCGCGCGGCGACGATCCGTTCGGCCACCCGCTTGATCCGCTCCGCGTTGGCGACGGAGGACCCGCCGTACTTCTGCACCACGAGTGCCACGACGGCGCACTCCCTCCCAGCAGCCCTGAGCGTGCCGACGCCGCCGGGTGAGTGGCCGGCGGCGCGGGTCAGACCTCCCCAGGGTATCGGGCGGCCCTCTCCGGCAGGTCAGGTGATCCCACGATCCGGCCGGGAGCGGCCCACGCCACATCGGCCGCACGCGCGACACGCCGTCGGGCCCACGGCCCTGCGGGGTCCCCTACGACGGGGCCGGACCGGACAATGGGCGGGTGCCTACCGGTGTCCACCTCCACGCCGCGCGCCGCCGACCGACCGTCCTGCTCGCGCTCGCCGTCCCCCTCCTGCTCGCCACCAGCGTCTCCCTGGCGGGCTGCACCTCGGAGGAGCCCCCGACCGAACCACCCGAGCCCGCCGGGGGCAGCCCGACACCTGCCCGCGCGGACGGCGCGCGCGACGACCTGGCCGCCCTCGCGGCAGCGGCGCAGGACCGCCACCTCACCGCCCGGTACACCCTCACCGCCGAGGACGGGTCCACCCGGACGATCATCGTGACCAGCGCCAACGACGGTAGTTGGCGGGTCGACGTCCCGGGCTGGGCGCTCGGCGGCACGGTGGACGTCGCGCTGGTCAGCACCGCCGAGGGGATCTTCCAGTGCGCGTTGCCCTCGGCGACCCGCCCCGAGCCGGCCGGCTGCGTGCGCCTCGGCGACCCGGACGACACCATCCCCCGGCGTCTGGATCCCCGGGTGCAGCACCCCTTCACCGACTGGCTCGACGTCCTCACCGACCGCCAGGCTCCGCTCGCGGTCTCGGTCAGCCGGCCGTTGCCCGGTGCCACCGGCACCTGCTTCTCGGTGGAGTCCACCTCGGCGTCGCTGAATCCACCGCTGGACGTGGGGATCTACTGCTACGACACGGACGGCACGCCGACCGCCGTCCGGACGGCCCTCGGGACGCTCCGGCTGGCCGGGCCGCCCGGTCCCGCCCCGGCGACCGTGCAGTTGGCCGGCCCGGTGACCGAGGGCGAACCGGTCGGGGCCGCCGCCTCCACCCCGGGCGAGCCGGGCACGGAGCCCACCACGACACCGTGAACCGCCATCACGGTACGGGTGTGGTTGCTCACAGCTTGTCACCCTTCCGTTCGGGCGGGTGACACGGTAGGGAAGGCTCGGCGGCATGGCCGAACTCTCCCCGCTGCTCGCCGCACGCTGGAGCCCGCACGCCTTCGACCCGTCGGTGGAGCTGACCGACGGCGAGGTCACCTCCCTGCTGGAGGCGGCCCGCTGGGCACCCTCGGCGGGGAACCGTCAGCCGTGGCGGTTCCTCCTGGGCCGGCGCGCCGACGAGGCGTACAAGCGGATCTTCGTGCACCTGGCCGCCGAGAACCAGCGCTGGGCGGGGCATGCCTCGGCCCTCCTCCTCGGCGCGTACCTGGTGCCGGCGGTCGCCCACGCCCCGGGGCGGGCCGGCCACGACCCGGAGCAGGCCGCGTACGACCTGGGGCAGGCGGTGGCCCACCTGACCGTGCAGGCCGGCACGCTCGGCCTGCACGTGCACCAGATGACCGGCTTCGACCGGGACGGCATCGCACTCGACCTGGGGCTCTCCGACGACGTCCACCCGCACGTCGTGGTGGCGGTCGGCCGGCTCGGCGACCCGCTCTCCCTCCCCGAGGACCTGCGCCGCCGGGAGACCGAACTGCGCCGCCGACGCCCCGCGACCGACCTGCTGCTGGGGCTGGGCCGGCCGACGACAGGCTGAGCTGGCGCTGTCAGCTGCGTCTCAAAGTCCGGAAGGTCATTTCCGTGAGCCGACCTGATCACGTAGGGTCACCAATATCATGTGGCAGGCGAGCCTCCTCCTTCCTTGCCGCGACGAGGCCCATCCGGCCGGCACCTCGTCGCGGGTCTGACGCGCGCCGTCCAGCACACCGAAATTCGTCCGGACCGATCTAGGTCCGACACCGCTCGTCGGCACTGTCGCCGACCTTTTCGACGCTGACGTCACATGATCAACGGGAGCATTCCGCCATGGCCCAGTCCGCAGGCACCAACGACGTCGAATCCGATCACCAGGTGACGGTCGACCCGACCGGCCCCGCCCCGACCGTCGCCGACCCGATCGCCCGGCAGCAGCCCAGCCGCATGCCGTACCACCGCTACCAGCCGTACCACCAGCAGTTCCGGATCGACCTGCCGGACCGGCAGTGGCCGAGTCGGCACATCGAGGCCGCCCCGCGCTGGTGCGCGGTCGACCTGCGCGACGGCAACCAGGCCCTGATCGACCCGATGTCCCCGGAGCGCAAGCGTCGGATGTTCCAGCTCCTGGTCCAGATGGGCTACAAGGAGATCGAGGTCGGCTTCCCGTCGGCGAGCCAGACCGACTACGACTTCGTCCGGCAGCTCATCGAGCAGGACCTGATTCCCGACGACGTCACCATCCAGGTGCTCACCCAGTGCCGGGAACACCTGATCGACCGGACCTTCGAGTCGCTGCGCGGCGCGAAGCGGGCGATCGTGCACTTCTACAACTCCACCTCCACGCTCCAGCGCCGGGTGGTGTTCGGCCTGGACCGGGCGGGCATAACCGACATCGCCACGCAGGGCGCCCGGCTCTGCCGGAAGTACGCCGAGATCCACACCCCGGACACCGACGTCTTCTACGAGTACTCCCCCGAGTCGTACACCGGCACCGAACTGGACTACGCGCTGGAGGTGTGCGCGGCGGTGATCGAGGTGGTCGACCCGACGCCGACCCGGCCGCTGATCATCAACCTGCCGGCCACCGTCGAGATGGCCACCCCGAACCTGTACGCCGACTCGATCGAGTGGATGCACCGCCGACTGCCCCGGCGGGACAGCCTGGTGCTCAGCCTGCACCCGCACAACGACCGGGGCACCGGCGTGGCCGCCGCCGAACTGGGCCTGCTGGCCGGCGCGGACCGGGTCGAGGGCTGTCTCTTCGGCAACGGCGAGCGCACCGGCAACGTCGACCTGGTGACGCTGGGGCTGAACCTCTTCTCGCAGGGCGTCGACCCGCAGATCGACTTCTCCGGGATCGACGAGATCAAGCGGGCTGTCGAGTACTGCAACCAGCTGCCGGTGCACGAGCGCCACCCGTACGCCGGGGACCTGGTCTACACCGCCTTCTCCGGCTCCCACCAGGACGCGATCAAGAAGGGCTTCGACGCGCTGCACGCGGACGCGGCGGCGGCCGGGGTGCCGGTCGACGAGTTCGCCTGGGCGGTGCCGTACCTGCCGATCGACCCGAAGGACCTGGGCCGCACCTACGAGGCGGTGATCCGGGTCAACTCGCAGTCCGGCAAGGGCGGCGTCGCGTACATCATGAAGAGCGAGCACCAGCTCGACCTGCCCCGTCGGCTCCAGATCGAGTTCTCCGGGGTGGTCCAGCAGGTCACCGACCATGACGGTGGCGAAGTCGACCCCGCCACAATGTGGGACATCTTCGCTGGCCACTACCTCGTCGACCACCAGACCGCGCCGGCGGTGGCTCTGGCCGACTACACGATCGGCACCACCGAGGGCAAGGTCGAGATCTCCGCCCAGGTCGACTTCGGCGGGGAGCGCCGGGCCCTGACCGCGGTCGGCAACGGCCCGATCGACGCGTACGTCAACGCGTTGCAGTCCCTCGGCGTGGCGGTGCGTGTGCTCGACTACCACGAGCACGCGCTCTCCTCCGGTGGCGACGCCCAGGCCGCCGCGTACGTCGAGTGCGAGGTCGACGGCCGGACCGTCTGGGGCGTCGGCATGGACGCGAACATCGTCACCGCTTCGGTGAAGGCGGTGACCGGCGCGGTCAACCGCGCCCGCCACTGAGCTGCCGGCGGGCTCCCGCCACCACGCGGGGGCCCGCCAGCACGGTCGTCGGGATCGGTATCACGGTCGTCGGGATCGGCATCACCCGTCCCCGACGGCCGGGATCCGCGGGACGGAACCTCTAGTCCCGCCTCTCGTCCGGGGCGGCGGCGGGTCCGGCGGCCGGGGCACCGGTCAGCAGGAGCCCGGCCAGCAGGGCGGCGGCCAGCAGCAGCCCCGCACTCCAGAGCAGTGCACCCCGGTACGCGTGGGTCAGCTCGGCGGCCTGCTCGTAGCCGGTGCCGGAGAGGCCGACCAGCAGCGGCAGCGCGGCCACCGCCAGCAGCCCGCCGACCCGGGAGGCGGCGTTGTTGAAGCCGCTGGCCACCCCGGCGAAGCGGTCGGCGACCGCGGCCAGCACCGAGGCGGTCAACGGCGC
The DNA here is from genome assembly GCF_014680085.1 of Micromonospora sagamiensis. NCBI lineage: Bacteria > Bacillati > Actinomycetota > Actinomycetes > Micromonosporales > Micromonosporaceae > Micromonospora > Micromonospora sagamiensis. The sequence goes on from NZ_AP023438.1 coordinate 2,572,246, forward strand.
CACGACCAGGGTGAGTCCCAGGCCGAACAGGGTCACCCCGGGCAGCACGTCCGTCCAGTACGAGGCACCCGGCCCGACCCCGCGCAGCACCAGCAGACCGAGGGCGGCGAGCACCGGCCCGACGGCCAACGGCAGCCGGGGGCCGATCCGGCCGGCGAGCGCCCCGGCCCGCGCCGAGCCGACCAGGAGCAGCAGGGTCAGCGGCAGGGTGGCCAACCCGGTCCGCAGCGCCGACCAGCCGACCACGTTCTGGAGGTGGACGGCGAGGAAGAAGCTGAAGCCACCGAGCGCCGCGTACACCGCCACGGTGAACACGTTCAGCACGGTGAAGCGCCGGCTGCGGAACAGGGTGGGTGGGAGCATCGCCCCGTCCCCGCGTCGCCGCTCGACAAGGACGAAGGCCGCTGCGGCAACCACCCCGACCAGTGCCGCGCCCAGTACCGGCGCGGCGGTCGGGCCACGCCCGGGGGCGTCGATCAGGGCGTACGTGACACCGGCCAGGCCGAGCGCGCCGAGCAGCGCCCCGAGCACGTCGAACCGGTGGCGCTTCCCGGGCGCGCCGCGCCGGGAGACGTCCTCGTCCCGGCTCTCCGGCATCCACCGCAGCGCGACCAGCACCAGGGGCACGGCGAGCACCACGTTGACCAGGAAGATCCACCGCCAGGAGAGGGTGTCGATCAACCATCCGCCGACGAGCGGCCCTAGCGCGGTGGAGAAGCCGGAGAGGCCGGCCCAGGTGCCGATCGCCCGGCCCCGGTCGTCCGGATGGAAGCTCGCCTGGAGCACCGAGAGCGAGCCGGGGGTGAGCAACGCGCCACCCGCCCCCTGGAGGATCCGGGCCACGACCAGCCAGCCGGTGCCCTGGGCCAGGCCGCAGAGCGCCGAGGCGACGGCGAACCAGACCACGCCGTACAGGAAGAGCCTGCGGCGACCGAAGCGATCGCCGAGTGCCCCGCCGAGCAGGACGAACGCGGCCAGCATCAACGCATAGCCGTTTATCGTCCACTGGAGATCGGCGACGGTCGCCCCGAGATCCTCACCGAGCCGGGGCAGGGCCACGTTCACCACGGTCGCGTCCAGAAAGACCATGCCGGAGGCGAGGATCGCGGCGAGCAGCGTTCCCCGCCCGGCGGCGGTGCCGGTACGCAGGGTGGCGGTGTCGGCGGTCATGGTCCCCAATCTGCCCTCTCGGATATGAGAGTTGCCACGAAACGCCGAAACCGCACCGTCGTTGCCGTGCGGATCCCCGGGAACCCCGCAAGCTAAAAGGGTGTCGTCTCCACGTACCAGAACAGGACCCCGTGCCCTCGCGGCGACCGCGTTCGTCGCGGTGCTCGCTCTCGGTGCCGCCGGCTGCGGCACCGTGGCGGAACCGGACGCCCCGCCCCCCGGCAGTGGCGGCAACGCCAGCGAGAAGCTGGAGACCCTGACCGTGGCGAAGGCCGGTTCGATGCGGGGCTACAGCCGGGAACGGTTCCCGCACTGGCGGGACACCGGCAAGAACTGCGACGTCCGGGACAGCGTCCTCGAGCGGGACGGCAGCGACATCAAACGCTCCGGCTGCAACGTGGTGGCCGGCCGCTGGGAGAGCGTGTACGACAACCGCGCCTTCACCGACCCGTCCGACGTGGACGTCGATCACATGGTGCCGTTGGCGAACGCGTGGCGTTCGGGCGCGGCCGAATGGGACGACACGCAGCGGGGCGAGTTCGCCAACGACCTGACCCGGCCGCAGCTCATCGCGGTTTCGGCCTCCTCCAACCGGGCAAAGGGTGACCAGGACCCGTCGCAGTGGAAGCCGGCGAACCGTTCGTACTGGTGCCAGTACGCCGAGAGCTGGGTGACGGTCAAGCACCACTGGCAGCTCTCGGTGACCAGCGCCGAGAAGGCCGCCCTGGCGGACATGTTGGAGGAGTGCGTGTGAGCGAGCGGTCCGGTACCGAGGCCGGGACGACGGAGAACGGGACTCCACCAGTTCCGGCGGAGAACGGGACGACCCCAGCTCCGGCGGGAGACACCGCCACGCCGGGTCAGGCGGCAGAGGCCCCCACGGCGGCTCAGGCGGCAGGCGCCGCCACGCCGGCTGCGGGTGGTGCGCCGGAGAGCCGGAGCGCCGACATCGTGCCCGGCCCCGGCGGGGTGATGACCGACGAGGTGGGCGTGGTGACCGGGGAGCTGACCCTGCGCACCGAGTTCGCCGCCGGCCAGGTCACCCTCCGGGTGCAGTACCGGGAGGCCGACGAGTGGTACACGGTGACCGGCGGCCGGGTGGCGCTGCCGGACGTGTCGGGGCTGGATGCCGTGCACGGTGTCGCCGTGGGGCTGCTCCACCGACCCGAGGGCTGAGTACTCGCCCCCACTCCGTTGCGCGGTCGCACCGCCGGCTTGCCGGCTGGGTGGTTGCAGGGGACCCTTCCTCCCCAGAAAACGGTAACAAGGGTCCCCTGCTACCACCTCACACGTACGAGCACCACCTCACACGTACGAGCCGGGCTCGGTGGGAGCGGAGACCACTCCGGGTGCCTCGCCCTCGTCGGCCGGGCGGACGAGTTCGGCGTCCACCCGGTGCGGGCGCAGCTCGCCACTGGCGATCCGCTCCGCCCAGTGGCAGGCGACCCGGCTCCGGCCGATCTGCCGCAGCACCGGACGTTCCTCGGCACAACGCGTCGGCTGCGCCCACGGGCAGCGGGTGTGGAACCGGCAGCCGGACGGCGGGTTGGCCGGCGAGGGCAGGTCACCGGCGAGCAGGATCCGCTCCCGCCGGTCCTCCACGTCCGGGTCGGGCACCGGTACCGCCGACATCAGCGCCCGGGTGTACGGGTGCAGCGGCTCACTGTAGAGCCGGTCGCTCGGCGCCTCCTCGACCAGCGCGCCCAGGTACATCACGCCCACCACGTCGGAGATGTGCCGCACCACCGCGAGGTCGTGCGCGATCACCAGGTAGGTGAGGCCGAGGTTGTCCTGGAGTTCGTCGAGGAGGTTCACCACCTGCGCCTGGATCGAGACGTCCAGGGCGGAGACCGGCTCGTCGGCGACGATCAGCTCGGGACCGAGCACCAGTGCCCGGGCGATGCCGATGCGCTGCCGCTGGCCGCCGGAGAACTCGTGCGGGTAGCGGGAGAGCGCCCACCGGGGCAGCCCCACCGCGTCCAGCGTCTCGCTGATGATCCGCCGGCGCTCGTCCCGGCTCTCGCCGATGCCGTGGGCGTGCAGCCCCTCGGTGAGGATCGACTCGACGTTCTGCCGGGGATCCAGGCTCGACATCGGGTCCTGGAAGATCATCTGCATCCGGCGACGCATGCCCCGCAGCTTGTTCGGGGCCATCCGGGTCAGGTCGATGCCGTCGAAGGTCACCTTGCCGCCGGTGGGCGGGGTGAGCTGGAGCAGCGCCCGGCCGAGCGTGGACTTGCCGCAGCCGGACTCCCCCACCAGCCCGTACGTCCGGCCCCGGGGGATGTCCAGGTCGACCCCGTCGACCGCCTTGACGTGGCCGACCACCCGGTCGAAGAGCACGCCCCGGGTGATCGGGAAGTGCACCTTCAGGTCGCGTACCTCGACGAGGATCTCGTTCTCGGTCACGCCTTGTCCTCCTCGCGGCGGGTGTCGGCGGGCACCACCGGTTCGCTGCCCGGCAGCGGGGCCGGGTTGACGCAACGGTAACTGCGGCCGTCGTGGGTCGGCACCATCTCGGGCGGCTCCCCGACGCAGGCGTCGATCCGCCGGGTGCAGCGTGGGGCGAACGCGCAACCCTCCGGCCAGGGCAGCAGGTCGCGGACCGAGCCGGGGATGGGGGTGAGGCGCTCGCCGCGCCCGGCGTCCAGGCGCGGGACCGAACCGAGCAGACCCACCGTGTACGGGTGCCGAGGCTGGGCGAACAGCGGCCGGCGGCGGGCGGTCTCCACCACCCGACCGCCGTAGAGCACGTTGATCGTGTCGCACATGCCGGCGACCACGCCGAGGTCGTGGGTGATCATCACCAGTGCGGTGCCCGAGTCGCGGACCAGTTCCTTGAGCAACTCCAGGATCTGCGCCTGGATCGTCACGTCGAGGGCGGTGGTCGGCTCGTCGGCGATCAGCAGCCGGGGCTTGCAGGCCACCGCCATGGCGATCAGGGCGCGCTGGCGCATCCCGCCGGAGAGCTGGTGCGGGTACTCCTTGAGCCGCCGTCGCGGGTCGGGGATGCCGACCCGGTCGAGCAGATCGGCGGCCTCCTTCGCCGCCGCGTCCCCCTTCATGCCCCGGTGCCGGGTGAGCACCTCGGTCACCTGGAGCCCGATCGGGATCACCGGGTTCAGCGAGGAGAGCGGGTCCTGGAAGATCATCGCCACGTCCCGGCCCCGGATGTCGCGCCGGGACCGGTCGTCGAGCTGGATCAGGTCGGTGCCGTCGAAGACGGCCTTGCCACCGATCCGGGTGCCACGCTGCTTCGGCAGCAGACCCATGATCGCCAGCGAGGTGACGCTCTTGCCGCAGCCGGACTCGCCGACCAGGCCGACCACCTCGCCGGCGTCGACCGAGAAGGAGACCCCGTCGACGGCGTGCACGGTGCGTTGGCCGCGCCGGGAGAACGTGACGCTGAGGTCGTCCACGTCGAGCAGTGCCATTATTGATCTCCCGTTCGCGACTGCGGGACTCGCGGCGCTTCACACATGTCAGCCACCTCGCTACTTCCGCAGCTTCGGGTCGAGTGCCTCGCGCATCGCCTCACCGAGGAGGGTGAAGCCGAGCGCGGTGACGATGATGGCGACCGCCGGGTAGATCGCCAGCGCCGGCCGGATGCCCAGGTACGGCTGCGCGTCGGCGAGCATCACTCCCCACTCGGGGATCGTCGAGTCGGGGTTACCCAGGCCGAGGAACGACAGCGCGGCGGCCTCGATGATCGCGGTGGCCAGGGTCAGCGTGGCCTGGACGATCACCGGGGCGAGCGAGTTCGGCACCACGTGGGTCAGCGCGATCCGCGACCGCTTCACCCCGAGGGAGGTCGCCGCCAGCACGTAGTCACTGTTGGACTGGGAGATCATCGAGCCACGCAGCAGCCGGGCGAAGACCGGCACCGAGACCACGCCGACCGCGATCATCACGGTGGTGAGGCTCGCCCCGAGCAGCGCGGCGACGCTCACCGCCAGCAGCAGGCTGGGCAGGGCCAGCAGCATGTCGACGAAGCGCATCAGGGTGCTGTCCACCCAGCGGCCCCAGCGCCCGCCGAGGCCGGCGGAGGCCCCGGCGATGCCGCCGATCAGCGCGCCGACCGCGAGACCGATCAGGGTGGAGACCACGCCGACCAGCAACGTCTGCCGGGCTCCGACGACCATCCGGCTGAACACGTCCCGGCCCTGGTGGTCGTAGCCGAGCCAGTGCTCGCCGGAGGGGCCGGGAATGATGCCCTGCCCGGACTTGACCACACCCTCCCGGATGCCGATCGAGTCGGTCGCCCCGTACGGCACGAAGAACGGCCCGACGACCGCGACCAGGACGAAGAGGGCCAGGATCACCGCGCCGACGATGGCAGCGGGGTTGCGGCGCAGCCGCCGGAACGCCTCCTGCCAGAGGCTGACACCACGCTCGTCGTCGCGGACGGCGGCGAGTTCGGCGAGCCGGTCGATCTTGTCGCGCTTCTTGCCCGTGGTGACGGTCATCGCACCCTCACCCTCGGGTCGATCAGGCTGTAGGAGAGGTCGACTATCAGGTTCACCAGCACGTACACCACCGCGATGATCAGGATGAAGCCCATGAGTACGGGGTAGTCGCGCTGGCTGATCGACTCGGCGACGAACGCCCCGATGCCGCTGAAGGCGAAGACGGTCTCGGTGAGCACCGCACCGGAGAGCAGACCGCCGGCGAGCAGGCCGATCGAGGTGGCCACCGGGAGCATGGCGTTGCGCAGCACGTGCCGCCGCCGGACCACGTTCTCGGTCAGGCCCTTGGCCTCGGCGGTCCGGACGAAGTCCTCGCCGAGCACCTCCAGGACGCTGGCCCGGGTGATCCGGACGATGATGGCCAGCGGGATGCTCGCCAGCGCGAGACCGGGGAGCACCAGGTGCCAGAGCGCGTCCGCGGCGGCGTCCCACTCGCGGGTCATCAGTCCGTCGAGGACGAAAAAGTTGGTGATCCGGGTCGCCTCGATGGTCGGGTCCTGCCGGCCGCTGGAGGGGAACCAGCCCAGGTTCTCCGCGAAGATCGCCTTGAGCATGTAGGCCAGGAAGAAGACCGGGATGCAGATGCCGATCAGCGAGCCGCCGACCGACAGGTGGTCGAGGAGCCGGCCGCGACGGCGGGCGGCCAGGTAGCCCAGCGGGATACCGACGCCGATCGCGATGATCATGGCCATCACGGTCAGCTCGACGGTGCCGGGGAAGCGCTGGAGGAACTCGGTGGTGACCTCCCGCTTGGTGGAGGTCGAGGTGCCCAGGTCGAGCCGGATCATCCGGCGGATGAACCGGCCGTACTGCACCAGGATCGGCTCGTCGAGACCGAGGTTGCGGCGGATCGCGGCGCGCATCTCGGGTGTGCCCCGCTCACCGAGGATCGCGGTCTCCGGACCGCCGGGGAGTCGGCGCAACCAGATGAAGAGCAGGATGGAGAGCCCGAACAGCGTGGGTATCAACTGGAGCAGGCGTCTGACGATGAACCGGAACACGGCGGCCTCGAAGGGGTGCGGAGGGATGCGGGCGGGCGCTGTGACCAGCGCCCGCCCGCGTTCCTTGCGTCAGGTCAGGACTTGAACTCGGCGGTGGAGTACCGCTCGTCGGTGAGCGGGCTCGCCTTGACGCCCGTCACGTCCTTGCCGAAGACGATCGCCGGCGGGGAGTGCGAGATCGGCACACCCGGCAGGAAGGTCATGACGTCCGCGTTCAGCTCCTTGTAGAGCTCGACCCGGGCGCCCATGTCGGCGGTGGTGTCGGCCTTCTGGAACTTGTCGAACAGCGGCTTGTTGCTGAAGCCCCACTCGTCCTTCGGCCGGTCGAACATGGTGCCGATGAAGTTGTAGGCGTCGCCGTAGTCACCGGTCCACCCGAGGAAGTGGATGTCGTGCGCGCTGCCCGAGGTGGTGGCGTTGAGGTAGTCCGGGCTCCACTTCAGCGGAATCGGCTGGACCTTGATGCCGACCGCCTGGAGGTCCGCCGAGAGCAGCTCGAAGATGTCCTTCGGGTTCGGCATGTACGGCCGGGTGACCTCGGTCGGGTAGTGGAAGCGCAGGGTCAGGTTCGTCGCGCCCGCCTCGGCCAGCAGCGCCTTGGCCTTCTCCGGGTTGTAGTCGTACTTGGTGACGTTGCCGTTCCAGCCCTCGACGGTGTCCGGGAGGAAGTTCTCCGCGACCTTCGCGCCCGGGGGCAGCTTCGAGTCGACCAGCGCCTGCCGGTTCAGGGCGTGCGCGATGGCCTGCCGGACCTTCACGTCGGCCAGCTTCGGGTTCCCCTTCTGGTTGATCGCCAGGTAGAGGATGTTGAAGGCCGGGCGGGTCAGGACGTTGAAGCCCTCGCCCTTCAGCGGCTCGACGTCGGCCGGGCCGACCAGGTCGTAGCCCTGGATGTCACCGGAGCGCAGCGCCTGCTTGCGCGCGTTCTCGTCGGAGATGGTCTTGAAGATCAGGGTCTTCAGCTTGGCCTTGGTGCCGGAGTAGTCCTCGTTGCGCTCCAGGGTCAGCGTCTTGTTGGCGACGTCCCAGGACTTGAACTTGAACGGACCGGTGCCGGTCGGGTGCTCCATCGCGTACGAGGGGTACTTGATGTCCTCGGCGGTGCCAGCGACGTTGCTCGCGTCGTACTGCTCCAGAGCCTTGGGGCTGTGCATGGAGAACGACGGCAGCATCAGGGCGGCCGGGATCTTGCTGGAGACCCGGGTGAAGGCCAGGTCGACCGTGGTGGCGTCCTTGGCGGTGCAGGACTTGAAGAGGCTCGGCGGCAGTTCCGGGTCCTCGTTCTTGGCGAAGCCGCCCATGACGTCCTGCCAGTACGGCGTCACGTCCGGGCTCTGCATCAGGCCCTTGGAGTTGTACCAGCGGTTGAAGTTGACGCAGACGGCCTCGGCGTTGAAGTCGGTGCCGTCGTGGAACTTCACTCCAGAGCGGAGCTTGAAGGTCCAGGTCGTGCCAGCCGCGTCCGGGGTCCAGGACTCGGCCAGGCCGGGGGTCACCTTGGTGCCGCCCTCCTCCGGGCGGACCAGGGTCTCGAAGACCTGACGCGCCATGCGCAGCGACTCACCGTCGCTGGCAAAGCTGGGGTCGAGCACCTTCGGGTCTCCGGCGACGCCGAAGACGAGAGTGTCCTTCTTGCTACCGCCGGAATCGTCGCCGCGGTCACTCTCGGCGCAGCCTGCTACCGCGAGGGCCGCGGCCGCGACGGCCGCCAGCGCGGCCTTCGACCTGGGTGCACGCATGGGTGCTTCACCTCGTCCTAGGGGGTACGGACAACCTGGTGACAGGGGTCACCGATGGCGGTGACCTTAGCCGCCGTTCGGACTTCCCCGGAACTATTGACGAAGCTGTTGGTACCGGATCGTGTCTTTACCGCTGCGACCTGCGCCGGATACTCCGGTTTTCCGCCCTGGAATGGGGCAGTTCGTCCCGCTTCACCTATACGAATTTGTTACATCGAACGTCGAGCCCGTCCCGGTCATGTCAGACCCGGACGGACCGGTCCCACCACAGTGGACCGACACCGGCACGACGGGCGGCGCCGGTCCACCGCAGCCGGGGTCAGACGGCCCGCCGTCCCTCGAACGCGCGCCCCAGGGTGATCTCGTCGGCGTACTCCAGGTCGCCGCCGACGGGGAGGCCGCTGGCCAACCGGGTCACCGCAATGCCCATCGGCTTGACCATCAGCGCGAGGTAGGTCGCGGTCGCCTCACCCTCCGTGTTCGGGTCGGTGGCGAGGATCAGCTCCCGGACGGTGCCGGTGCCGAGCCGGGCCAGCAGCTCCCGGATACGCAGGTTGTCGGGACCGATCCCCTCCAGCGGGTTGATCGCCCCGCCGAGCACGTGGTAGCGGCCCCGGAACTCACCGGTCCGCTCGATCGCCACCACGTCCTTGGGCTCCTCGACCACGCAGAGCACCTCGTCGGTACGGCGCGGGTCGCGGCAGATCCGGCACTGCTCGGACTCGGCGACGTTGTAGCAGCTCGTGCAGAACCGCACCAGCTCCTTGACCTTGCGCAACGCCCCGGCCAACCGGTTGACGTCGGCCGGGTCCGCGGAGAGGACATGGAAGGCGATCCGCTGGGCGCTCTTCGGGCCGACGCCCGGCAGCCGTCCCAGCTCGTCGATCAGATCCTGGATGGCACCCTCGTACATGAGCGGCGACTCAGAACCCGGGCAGGCCGAGGCCACCCATGCCGCCGGTGACCGGGCCCATCTTCTGCTCGGTCAGCTCCCGGGCGGCCTCGGTGGCGTTGTGCACGGCCGCGACGACGAGGTCCTCCAGGGTCTCCACGTCCTCCGGGTCGACCGCCTTCGGATCGATCCGGATCGCCTTGAGCTCACCGGAGCCGGAGACGGTCGCGGTGACCAGGCCACCGCCGGCAGTGCCGGTCAGCTCCGCCTCGGCCAGCTCGGCTTGGGCCTGGGCGATCTGCTGCTGCATCTTCTGCGCCTGCTTCAGCATCTGCTGCATGTTCGGCTGTCCACCTGGGCGCACGGATGGCTCCTTCTCGCACTCGTCCCACTCGGCCGCCGCCAGCCTAACCGCTGTGAGCAGCGTCGCCCCGCGCGGTGCTTCCCCCTCCGGCGCGTTCCGGAGGACCATCACGCCACGTCGAGGAGAGGAAGATCCGCCATGTCCCGGGAGCAGGCCGCCGAGGCGATGGAACAGCAGGCCCGCGCGTGCGCGCGGATGGCCGCCGGGCTCTACGCCGACCTGCTCGTCCGGGCCGCCGCCGACGTCCGGGCCGGCGGGCCGTGCGCCACCGTCCTCCAGGGGTACGAGGACGCGCCCGCCGCCGCGGCCGTGTCGCTGCGCCTGCTCGGCGGGGTGCACGCCCTGGTGCTCACCGGAGCCGCCCCGGAGCTGGCCCGTTACTACCCGAGCGCCGGTGGGACGTACCGACCGGAGGACGCGGACGCCTGCTGGGCGACGTTCCGGGACGTCGTCGCCGGATCGCCGGACCCGCTGCGGCAGTGGCTGCGCCGCCCGCCGCAGACCAACGAGGTCGGCCGGGCGCACCTGTTGCTCACCGGAATCCTGTACGCCCTCGGCGAGCTGGGCGCCCTGCCGGTGCGCCTGGTCGAGCTGGGCGCGAGCGGCGGGCTGAACCTGCGCGCCGACCGGTTCCGGGTGGAGGCGGAGGGCTTCGCCTGGGGGCCGGCCGACTCCCCGGTCCGGCTACCGGACGCCTGGCGGGGCCCGGTGCCCGGCTGGCTCCGCGACGCCGCCGGGGCGTACCCGGAGGTGACCGTGGTGGAACGGCTGGGCTGCGACCCCAGCCCGCTCGACCCGACCGACCCGGCGGACGCGCTCGCGCTGCGGGCGTACCTCTGGCCGGAGCACACCGCCCGCGCGGCGCGGCTGGCCGGCGCGCTGGAACTGGCCGGACGCCTACCGGCGCGGGTGCACGCCACCGGGGCCGCCGACTTCCTCGCCGGGGTCGATCCCCGTCCGGGCACGCTCACCGTGATCTGGCACTCGGTGATGCGGCAGTACGTGCCGGCCGACGAGTGGCGGCGGGTCACCGCCGAGATCGACCGGCTGGCCGGCAGCGGCGCGCCGGTCGCGCACGTGTCGTTCGAGCCGGGTCTCGCGGACCCTTCCCGCTTCCAGCTGCGGGTACGGCTCGACGCCCGGCCGGAACGGCTGCTCGCCGACGCCCACCCGCACGGCCTGCCCGCCTGGCTGCCCTAGCGGGCCGCGCCTACCGGGCGTCGACCTCGTCGATCTTCTCCGCGCCGAACACCTCGCGGAGCAGCTGCACCGCCTGCTCCTCGCTGGACTGCCGGGCGGTCTTCTCGTCGATCACGTCGTCGAGCGGCTCGTCCCCCGGGTCGAAGCCCTCGAAGCTCGGAGCGGCCGGCTGCGGGACGGCGCTCCCCGACGGCCCCCGGCCGACGGTTCCGTTCGCCCGGCCCGCCGTCGCGTTCCCCCGGCCGCCACCGCGCAACGGGCCGTCGAAGTCCGGATCGTAGGGCGGCTCCCCGGCGAACTCGCTGTCCGCGGTCTTCCGTGACGGTGCCTCGGTACGCGTACCCCGTCCGGCAGCGGCGGCCCGCGCGGCGGCGAGCGCACTGCTCACCGGAGCGCCGCCGGCCGACGGTGCGGCGGGCATCGGCGCGGGCTCGGCGGACCGGGCCGCCGGTGCGGTGCCGTCGGTCGTCCGGGACGGTGCCGGCGGCGTACTGGTTCCACCCGGGGTGGCCGGTTCGAGGTGGCCGGTCGGGGTGGCCGGCGACGTGGCGGTCCCGCCGGGACGCGCGGGCTCCGGCCAGTCCTCGGCCCCACCGGGCGCGGCACCACCCGGGCGGGCCGGCTCCGGCCAGTCCTCCTCGGCCCGGTCGTCGCCACCAGGTCCCGCAGCAGCCGCCGACCCGCCGCCCCCCGCAGAGTGGGCGGGTGACGCCGCGTCGGACCGCTCCGGAGCAGCCGGTCGGGCCGCCGGTGGCGGCGCGGCGGGCCGGGCGGGTGGCGGCGCGGCAGCCGTCCGGGACGGCGCGGCGGGTGCCCGGGAACCGCCCCGCTCACCGGCCACCTCGCACCGGATCTGCCAGCGTCCGCCCAACTCCTCGTAGAGCGCGTCGGTGAGCACCTGGGCGTGGTCGGTCAACATCCTGGCCAGGACCGCCGACTTCACGGTCAGCACCAGGGTGTCACCGTCCAGGTCACGGACGACCGCGTCGCGCATCAGCGCGGCGATCTTCTTGTGGCTCCGGTTGACCTTGCCGACGACGTCGCCCCAGACCCGGCGGACCGAGACCGCGTCGATGGTCCCGGAGGGCGGGGCGTCGGGGCGGGGCGGAGCCGGGGTGACCGGATCCGGCATCACCGCCTCCGGCGGCACCGCCCGGCGCACAGCGGCCGGCTCGGGAGCAGCAGCGGTGGTCGGCACCCGCTCGGCACCGGCCGCCGGAGCGCGTTCCGTGGTGGCGTCCCGCCCTGCCGCAGGTACGCCCCGATCGGCCACCGGAGCCGCCGGGGTGGATGCCGACGGTGGTGCGGGCTCCGAGCGGGTCGGCGCGGGCTCGGCATGGGCCGGCGCGCCGTCGACGGCCGGAGCGGGGGCGGGGACGCCCAGGGTGAGCCGGCGTTCCATCCGCTCCAGGCGTTGCAGCAGGCCACCGGCGGAGTCGTCGACACCGGGCAGGAGCATCCGGGCGCAGATCAGCTCCAGCAGCAGCCGGGGGGCGGTGGCACCACGCATCTCGACCAGACCGTTGTGCACGATGTCGGCACAGCGGGACAGCGTCGCCGGGCCGAGCCGTTGGGCCTGGGCGGTCATCCGCTCGATCTGGTCGGTCGGGCCGTCGATCAGGCCCTTGTCGGCGGCGTCCGGCACCTGCTGGAGCACGATCAGGTCGCGGAGCCGTTCGAGCAGGTCGGAGGCGAACCGGCGGGGATCGTGCCCGGCCTCGGCCACCCGGTCGACGGTGGCGTACGCCGCCGCGCCGTCCCCGGCCGCCAGGGCGTCGCACATCTCGTCGATCAGCGCGGCGTCGGTGACGCCGAGCAGGGCGGCGGCCCGGGCATAGCTGACGCCCTCCGGCCCCGCCCCGGCGATGAGCTGGTCGAGCACGGAGAGGCTGTCCCGGGCACTGCCGCCGCCGGCCCGCACCACCAGCGGGAAGACCGCCGGGTCGACCGTGACGCCCTCCGACTCGCACAACTGCTCCAGGTACGGCCGGAGCGTCTTCGGCGGGATCAGCCGGAACGGGTAGTGGTGGGTCCGCGACTTGATCGTGCCGAGGACCTTCTCCGGCTCGGTGGTCGCGAAGATGAACTTGACGTATTCCGGGGGCTCCTCGACCAGCTTGAGCAGGGCGTTGAAGCCGGCCGACGAGACCATGTGCGCCTCGTCGATGACGTAGATCTTGAAGCGGCTGTTGGCCGGGGCGAAGAAGGCCTTCTCGCGCAGTTCGCGGGCGTCGTCCACGCCGCCGTGGCTGGCCGCGTCGATCTCGATGACGTCGATCGACCCGGCGCCGTCGCTGGTCAGCGACCGGCAGGAGGCGCACTGCCCACACGGCTCCGGGGTGGGACCCTGCTCGCAGTTGAGCGAGCGGGCCAGGATCCGGGCGCTGGAGGTCTTGCCGCAGCCCCGGGGGCCGGAGAAGAGGTACGCGTGGTTGAGTCGCCCGCTGCGCAACGCCTGCGACAGCGGCTCGGTCACGTGCTCCTGCCCGATGACCTCCGCGAACGTGCGCGGCCGGTACTTGCGGTAGAGCGCCAGTGCCACCCGTCCCGCCTCCTCTCGACCGAGCCATTCTGCGCCGGCCTGCCACGGGTGACCACCCACCCCGCCGGCCGGACGCCGATCGGAGGGAGACGTTATCGGGCACCGGAGACAGAAAGGCCCCCCGTGCACCCGTCAGAGCCCGCTTATCCTTGCTGCCTTCCGGCCCTGGGGAGGTTCACGAGATGCACGCCGCACGGGGGGTGCACCAAGCGTACCCGACCCCCGGACGATCTTCAGGGGGTGGTGGGGTGAACGAGCCGGACGGGACCTGTATCCTGTTCGACGGAGGATTCGCCTAGAGGCCTAGGGCGCACGCTTGGAAAGCGTGTTGGGTTAACACCCTCACGAGTTCGAATCTCGTATCCTCCGCTCTGAGCAGCACGAACGCGAAGGCCGGCCCCACCGGGGACCGGCCTTCGACCGTCTTCAGGCTGTGTCCATCTCAATCGCCACCTCAGTGGCCCTCCCGCAAGTCCCGCCCCCGCTACAGCGAACCGCTCCGGACTGCGGGAACAGGATCGACGTGCGGCGGCACCGTCTTCCCTCCCGGATCGGCGGGCGGGGCGACGAAGGCCGGGCGGCGGGCGTTGGTGAGCCAGCGCAGCGCCCACTCGACCGGGCCGTAGCGGAACCGGCGCAGCCAGAGCGCGCTCACCACCAACTGGGCAACGAACACGGCCAGGGCGAAGGCGAAGAGTGCCAGCGGGGAGAACGTGCCGGCGAGCCCGAACCCGATGCCGGTGAAGGTGATCAGGCCGGCTACCGACTGACCCAGGTAGTTGGTGAGGGCCATCCGGCCGGCCGGGGCGAGCGCGGCCTGGACCGCCGCCGTGCGCGCATCGTGCATGACCCGCAGCAGCGTCGCCACGTACGCGGCGGCCAGCAGCGGAGCTGTCGCGACGCTCGCCGCGACCCCGAGGGTGTTGCCGTTGCCGCCGCTGGCGGCGTAGACGATCGACCCGAGCAGCCCGACCGGGAATCCGATCCACTGGATCCGGCGCAGCACCGGCTCGCTGCCGGAGACCCGGGCCAGCCACTGCCGGCGTCCGGCGACCATGCCGAGCAGGAACAGGCCCAGTGCGGTCGGGCCTTGCAGGGTCACCGCCTGGAGGAGCAGCAGCGGCAGACCGGCGATGTGCCCCCCGATGTTCGCTCCCCAGCCGCCGAGCAGCACCCGCGTCGCGTCCTGGCCGTTGGCCAGCGCCTCGGCCTCGCCGGGCAGGAACGCCGAGCGGTCCACGAGGAGCGCACTTGCGACCAGGCTGACCAGCACGAGGGCGTAGAGGGCCACCGCGATCCAGATCGCCGTACGGTCCTTCACATTGCGCAGTAGGAGCAGCGTGAGACATGCCACGGCGTACGTGGTGAGGACGTCGCCGCCGTAGAGGAAGACGGTGTGCAGGGCGCCGAGGACGAGGAGGCCACCGATCCGGCGGAGCATCCGTGCCGAGATGGCTGCGCCGGCCCGGCTCGCCGCCTCCATCTGGAGGGTGAAGCTGTACCCGAAGAGGAACGAGAAGAGCACGTAGAACTTCATGTCGACGAAGACGGAGGAGAACGTGCGGACGGCGTTGTCCAGTCCCGAGCCGAAGCCGGGGTCGGTCACCAGGTTTCCCGGATAGCCGGAGGCCATGAACGTGACATTGACGACGAAGATCCCGAGCAGTGCGAAGCCTCGGACCGCGTCGACGTCGAGAAGACGCCTGACCGGATTTTGTGTAGTCACGACCCACCCTTCAGGTGATCTATGTACTTCATACAGTGTACGAGGTACAGGGTCCCCGAAGCCTAGAGTGAGCACAAGACCCCCGCGGGCGGAAACGAGGAGTTCAACGTGGCGGAACACAGGCTCCCCCCCGTGGTGGCCCGGATGTGGGGCCGCGAGACCAGCCCAAGGCACGGCCCCCGGCCCAGCCTTGACCTTGGCAGGATCGTCGACGCCGCGATCCGGATCGCCGACCGCGACGGCCTGGAGGGGGTGAAGATGAGCAGCGTCGCCGCCGAAGTCGGGATGGCGACCATGTCTCTGTACCGCTACGTCGGCAGCAAGGACGAGCTGTTGATCGTGATGGCGGATGCCGCCGCGCCCGAACCACCGGCGCTCGACGGGCGGAGCTGGCGCGTCTATCTGACCGACTGGACCCGGGCCAACCGGGACTTTCTGCTCGGCCGGCCCTGGTTGCTGGCGCTCGGCCAGCACACCCCGCCCGCCGGGCCTCGGTCGCTGCGCTGGCTCGACCGCGCACTCGCCGCGCTCGCCGACACCGGACTCGGCTACGGCGAGCGGATCAGCATCGCGACCACCCTCACCGGCTACGCCACCCGGCAGGCAGCCCTGGCCCACGCCTTGAACCGCACGGCCGTTGACGCCACCGACGACTCGATCGCAGGGCTGGCCGGGTACGGCGACATCCTCGGCCAAGTCCTCGACCCGGGCGGTTACCCGGAGCTGACCGCCGCTGTACGCGCGAACGCGTTCGGCGTCGCCGAGGAGTGGATCGACAACGCCGACTTCACCTTCGGGCTCGACCTACTCCTCGATGGCATCCAGGCGCTCATTGCCCGCGGGAACGGCTGAACTGCTGGTCCTGGGCATTCCGCAATCCGAGTCGATCAGGCCAGCGGCCCCGCGGCCGACCAGCCAGCCGACCGGGCCGAGTCGCATCATCGCGGCAGCCCTCGGGTGCACTCTCCGTCGTGGTCGGGGCGGAGCAGGCAGCGACGGCCGGTGGGGAGTTGCCCCGGGCAGAACACCGGATGCCGTACCGCCGGGTGGTCGACGGCCGCGACGGTGGCCTCGTCGCACTCGACCAGCTGGCGGAAACTGAGCGAACGGGCGATGACCCGGGCGACGCGCACTGCGGTGGCCAGGTCGTCGGCCGTCACCGGCAACTGGATCAGGAACCTGCGGTCCATCAGGCCACCCCGAGGGTGCTGGCCAGGTGCGCGACACCGGCAGTGGCGGGTCCGCCGCGTGCGACGGCGGCGATGACCGTACGGGCTGCCGGTCGTGACCGGGTCTCGGCCGGTGCGGTGCGGTCGGCGTCGACCAGGGCGCGGCCGGCGGCGGCCAGGTCACCGACCTGGAGGTACGCACGGGCGACGTCGATCAGGTACGCGGCGCGGTGTTCGGCCGGGAGGCATCGCCACCCGGCCCGGCGGACGGCGATCCCGTGTCGGGTGATCGCGTCTGCGGCGTCGCCCAGGTCGACCGCCGCCACGACCCGAGCCAACTCGACGGCGGTCGGTCCGAAACACGTCCACTGGTCGTCGTCACCCTCGCCGACCAGGTCGGCGATCTCAGCAGCCCGGTCGGTGAGTTCGTGGGCGGTACGCGTGTCGCCGCAGCCGGCGGCGGCCAACGCCGCCTGGAGTAGCAGCGTCCCGAGCACCGACGACTCGTCCGGCGTCCCCTGGTCGCACGAGATCGGGGGTGCGGCGGCGAGTGCCGCCGCCATCGCGAGCCGGTCCCGGCCGAGGGCTCGTAGCGCCTGGGCGAGCGGGATCGCCGCGACGGCGGCGAACTGTCGGTCACCCCCGGCAGCCGTCACCGCCCGGTCGGCGGCCAGCCAGGCGAGGTCTGCCTCCCCGAGTTTCACCAGCACCGACGAGGTGACCCGGTACACCTGCACCAACAGGCTAGTAGCGCACTCCGGCTGAGCGGCGTGGGCATGCTGGGCGTCGGCGAGGAGGCCCGGCAGCATCCGCAGCAGGTGGGAGTAGTGGGCGTGCTGGTAGGTCAACCAGGCGTGCGCCGCCCGCCGGCTCAGCTCCGCGACCGGTGGTGCCGGCCGGCGGTCGGGGTCGTGCGGGGTGAAGTCGTAGCGGGCGAGGGCGGCCCGCACCGCGTCGACGCCGTCGGTGCCGGCGGCGATCGAGGGTGGTGTGGTGCGGCCGAGCAGTACGACCGGGTCGACGCGGAGCACCTCGGCGAGGTCCCGGATGACGGAGAACCGGTCGAGGGCCCGCACGCCCCGTTCGACCTTGTCCACCCAACTCTTGGACCTGCCGAGCCGGTCGGCGAGCATCTGCTGGGTCATCCGTCGCCGGATCCGCCACTGCGCGACCCGACGCCCGATCGGCAGCTCATCGACGCTCACGACGCCACCACCGCTCGGGTACGGCCGTCTTCCGAGCCGGTCGCTCCGGCCAGTGGCCACGGTTGACCGGCACACGACACCAGGCCCGGCACGGCAGGTCGGCACCACACCGGCACACCCGCCGCCACCTGCGCCACGACCACACCGGCCGATGCCGACGAGCGAGCAGCATCGCGGCGGCCAGGACGAACCCACCGGACGGGTCGCGTCCCGTCGGGTCGCCGCTGGTCATCGGTAGAGGGCGTAGCGGTCGCGGGTCCGCGCCTGCTCGGACTGCCACCGCCGCAGCGCGTCCTTGATCCGCGTGGTCTCCTGCCGGGCCCGTTCGGCAGCCTGCTGGGCGTCGGCCAGTTCGAGGGCGACCCGGTCGAGGAAGCGCTGCACGTCGTCCGGGTCCAGGCCGCGCCGGCCGAGGCGGGCACGCCGGAACCGGCGGTCACGTATCTGGGCCGGGAGCAGCGGCACGCAGAACCGGGACCGGTACGGCGCTCCGTCGGCCCGCCGATGCCGGGCGGGACGGCGGCCGAACAGCCGCTCGACGAGATGTCTCACGAAAACCTGCCTTTCGACTCGATATGTGTCAGGAGAGGGCGGGTCCGTCCCCGGTTCGGGTTCCGAGGACGGACCGGCGACGCCGAACCGCGCAGGGGAAGTGGCGGTCGGCAGCGGAGAGCCCTGCTCACGGACACCCACCTCACCATCCTCCCTGACACATATGCTAACTGGCAAGTTAGCCGACTGACGCATAAGACAAGTGACACATCAGCCCTGGCTAGACCGCCTAGCGTCCGATCCATGGGGGTCAGGAAGAAGAGGCTGTACGGCGCGCAGGAGCTTCGAGACCGCTTGGGCGTGTCTCGCACGCGCGTGCTTCAGCTCGTCGCGCGGCCTGACTTCCCAGAGCCCTACGAACGGCTGGCCGGCGGGGCCATCTGGCTGGCAGAGGACGTGGAACGCTGGATCGCGGAACACCAGCCCTGGAAGCTGGACGACCGTGCTGACGAAGAGGGTTGACCAGACGCCACGTCAGCCGCTGCGGGTGATGGGAACCGCTGAGATTGCGGAGTACCTCGGCGTGTCCCGGCAGTGGGTAGAGGTCCTGAGCAAGCGCCGAGACTTCCCCGAGCCGGCAGCAGTCCTGAAGGCTGGCCGCATCTGGCGGAGCGAGGACATCGAGCAGTGGGCAGCCGAGCACCGCCCTAAACCCGATCTCGACGAGCCAGCGTGACCCGATTTTGCACTGAGCAGCACGAAGTAAGGGCCAGCCCCACTGGGAACCGGCCCTCCGCAGCCTCTGCCCGTCGGCCCCGTTTCTGGGCACTTCAGGTTGAAGGCGGTCAGGCCGCCGGGGTGACCTGGCCGGGGCGCAACCCCTGATGATCCACTCCCAGCCGATCCGCCATCGACGGAAAGCGCGTCAGGAGTCACGCCACCACCGAGCTACCCGAACCACCCGAGCACCCAACGACCCGGCGACCCGGCGACCCGGCGACCCAACAAAGCTCTACCAGGGCGGCAGGTCGGCCGCCGACGAAACGTCCGGTCGGGCCGACGAGAGACGCTATTGGATTCTCAGCCCGAGAGTCTGCTGTCACTGGAACACGCATGCGGAGTCGAAAGCCGGCGCGACGGGGTTGACTGCGCGGCGGGTCAGGGTCGCCGGTTCAGGGTGATCCAGTAGCGCCTGACCCGGCCATGCTCGGTGTCGCGAATGCCTTCGAGAACGCCGCCGTTGCGTTCGATCGTGCGGGCCGAGGCGACGTTGTCCGCGAGGCACGGGATGAGGACGCGGTCCAGGCCCAGGGCCGCACGAGCCTCGCCGAGCATCTCATTGAGCGCCCAACTCGCCAGCCCACGGCGGCGCGCGGACGGGCGTACGCCGTAGCCGATGTGGCCGATACTGTCGTCGAACGTGTGCCGCAGGACGATTCCCCCGAGAACCTGACCGTCCTCGACGATCCACCGGGGTGAGCCATGCTTCTCGTCCGGGCAGGGCGTCCCCGCCGGGTGGGCCACTCGGATCCGCTGGTGCACCCAGGTGGCAAAGCCGTCGGGTGAGTCCACATCGTCGGCGGCGTCGAGGCCGAAGCCGTCCTCGTGGAGGCCGGGGCCCCAGTCGTCACGACACTTGAGGAAGGCGGCGTGCAGGAGGGTGGTCGGCAGGATTAATTCAGCCATGCGGCGACGGTAGCTGGGGCGCGTCCGCAGAACGAGCCGCCGATCCTCACCATCAACTACGCGGAAAACGTGAGTGTGCCCGAGACTATCCCCATCCCTGTGGGGGAATACGAGGACGCTCGGCTGGGCGCTCCACAGCGTTCCTACAGGCGTCAAAAGGGGAATCTTTCGAGAAGGAACAGGGGGTCACCACGCCGCCCGAGCGTGAACTCTTGTGATCCGCGTCACCCGCCTTTCCTTGCTGGTCGTCCTTATGCGATCGCTGCCCGGCCCCCGATCCGGGTGTGGTCTGTAAAGCTGCGGCCGGCGCGCAAGGCGCGTTCGGCTTCGTCGCCATCCTTCAGGAGACCGAGGACGAGTCAGCGCGATTACGCGATCCGAGCGCTCCTCTTTCGGTCATGGACGCGACCGGCCACCAACGCAGATGACGCACTGATCTGCCTGCGTTACATGATCGGCTAGTGCCTCGTCGCGCAGCCTTGAACGGGTAATCCGGGCGGCGGATCTTGGAGTTGATCGCGAACCCGGATTTCGGTTGGCCGATTTGCCACTGCCGCACGTTGTGCCGCCGCCCGGCCGGCAGGTCGAGGACGCCACGCCGGTCGCCGACGAGGTGCACGAGGTGCTCGGCGCGGCTCGCCCGACCCGGCACCGACTGGGTATCCGAGGCTTCGTGGCTGCCTGAGGTGTAATCCGCTCGGCGTGTCGTAGATCTGAGCTGCCACAGCCGCGTGCGATAACAAATGTCCGCTCACCCGCCGTCACGCGTTGACCTCCAACACGCACACCCGCAGTCACCGGCCGAGCGCAGTTCTCAGAACCGACCGGTAACCCGGTCGACGCTCCAAGACGAGGCACTAGTGCCTCGTCACGCAGCCTTCGACGGGTGATCCAGGTGTCGGATCTTGGAGTTGTTCGCGAACCCGGACTTCGGTCGGGCGTGTTGGTTGCGGCGCGTCCAGGAGTACGTCCTGGATGCCGTCGCCCGGGTGAACGGAGAAGAGGACTGATGAACGTAGCTGGCCGATTCTGCCCAGCGCCGAACGCCGGACGTAGCCCCGGGCCGCGTGGTCGGCTGGCCGTATGCGGGTCGTGGTCCTGGGCGGTACGGAGTTCATCGGGCGGCGGGTGGTCGAGCGGCTGGTCGGGCGGCGCGACGAGGTCGTGGTGGTCCACCGGGGCCGCACCGAACCCGACGACCTCCCCGCCTGCGGGCACCTGCACGTCGACCGGCGCGACTTCGCCGAGGTCGCCGACCGGGTACGCCGGTTCGCGCCGGACGCCGTGGTCGACTCGTACGCGCTGACCCGGGCGGACGCCGAGTCGGTCCTGCCGCACCTGCCCGACGTGCCGCTGGTGCTGCTCTCCAGCGTCGACGTCTACCGGGCCTGGGAGCTGCTCCTCGCCGACGACGACACCCCACTGCCGACGCCGGTCACCGAGGACGCGCCGCTGCGCCGGGGGCGCTTCCCGTACCGGGGGCAGGGTGCGGGGCTGGACGACTACGACAAGCTGGACGTCGAGCCGGCGTACCTGGCCCGGGGTGGCACCGTGCTCCGCCTCGGCATGGTCTACGGCCGGCACGACCAGCAGCGGCGGGAGGAGTTCGTGTTGCGGCGGGTCCGGGCGGGGCGTACCCGGATACCGGTCGGCGCGGGTGACGCCCTGCTCACCCGCCTGCACGTCGACGACGCGGCCGACGCGGTGCTCGCCGCTCTCGACCGGCCGGAGGCCACCCGGGGCGAGCTGTTCAACCTGGGCGAGTCGGTGACGTACCCGGTGCGGGGCTGGTTGCGGCTGATCCTGGACGCGGCCGGGCACGAGGCCGAGCTGGTCCGGGTGCCCGACGAGCGGCTGCCGGACGACCTGTGGTTGACCCGGCGGCTGGCCCAGCACGTGCTGGTCGACAGCGGCAAGGCCGGCCGGCTGCTGGGCTGGCGGCCGACGGATCCGGTGGCGGCGGTGGCCCGCTCGGTGCGCTGGCACCTGGACCATCCGCCGACGGACGTTGCGGCAGACTTCGACGCCGACGACCGCGCCCTCGCCGGCTGATCACGGCTCCCGGCCCGGCGGGCCTGGCGTCCGGTCCGCCGGCCGGTAGCACGAACGGGGCAGCTCGACAGGGACTCCGCAGCAACCCTCCCGCTCCGCCGACCTCACGCTGGGTCACCGGGTACGCCCGAATGCGGTTTACTGACGACGTGATCATCGACGCCTCCGGGCCGGCCGTCCGCCGCACCGAATGAGCTACCAGCTCAGCGCGGTCGTGGCCGACGCCGAGCTGCTCGCGGAGCAGACCGCCGAACTCGACCACGCCGTCCTGGCCGCGCTGCGGCAGGACTTCGCCCTGCTGCCGGTCACCCCGCAACTGGTGGAGGAGCTGACCGGGGCGCTGCCCGACTTCGCCGTCGAGGAGCCGGGCCCGCAGCGGCCGTTCCACCTGGTCCTCTCGGCCGCGCTCATCGAGGTGTTCGCCCGCTGGTCACGGCAGGGCCCGATCGCGTACCTGGAGGCGGAGTTCTCCGGCGGGGCCGGGCACCAGGCGGCGGTGGTGTGGCTGGACGGAGCCGGGACCTGGGGGCCGTGTTTCGACGCCGCCCTCGACCGCCCCCGCGCCGAGTGGCCGATCAACACCGCGCTGGTCCGGATCGGCGCGGAGCCCGGACGTTGGATCGACCCCTTCGCCGAGCTGGGCCTCCATCTGGAGGGGAGCACCGAGGGCTGGCTGGCACACGGGCGGCGCCGCCTGTCCGCCGACTACTGGGATGACCTGGCCGAAGAGTGGGAATACCGGCAAAACGCCACAGACCAGCAACCTTGGCGGCCCGAGGCCGTTGGGGACTGGGGGATTTTATGACTTTTCGGCAATTCTTGTTCATCGCGGCGTTGCTGGCCGCGGCCTCGGTCGCCGGGAGCGGCGTCCATCCACAAGCGCCGGTCGCACCGACGGAACCGGTCGAGCCGGTCACCGACGAGGTGATCGACCTGCACGGGCTCGCCGGAGTCGAGTTCGGCGACAGCCAGCGGGAGCTGGTGGAGCGGGGCATGCTCCACCAGACGCCCGAATCCTGCGGCCCGGCGCTGGTCGGACAGGAGACGGCCAGCCCGGTCTTCCGCGACGACCGGCTGGTGCTGCTCTGGGTCAGCGCGCCCGTCCGGACTCCGGAGGGGGTCACCGTCGGGACGCCGGTCGGCGACCTGCGCTCCCGCTTCCCGTCGTTGACCCGACTCGACGCTCCAGAGGGGACGTACCGCTTCGACGGACTGCTCGCCCAGCGGGGCGACCGCGCGTACCTCTTCCTCCACGACGGACGGACGGTCCGCAAGACGATCGCCGGTTACGCCGACTACGCGCAGCGTCTCTTCGACGAGGGGCACGGCCCCTGCTGAACCCCGCCTCAGGTCACCACTCGATCGGCAGCTCCTCCGGCCCGAGGATCGCGTGCCCCGCCTTCCAGCGCACCTCGTCGGCGGGTACGGCGAGCCGCAGACCGGGCAGTTCGCGCAGGAGCAACCCGATCGCGGTCCGCACCTCCAACGCGCCCAGGTGTGCTCCCACGCAGTAGTGCGGGCCGTACCCGAAGGAGAGGTGCGGATTGGGGTCGCGGTCGAAGTCCGCCCGCTCCGGGTCGGGGAAGACCCGTGGATCCCGGTTGGCGGCGTCGTGCGAGGGGATCACGACGTCCCCGGCGGTGAGCCGCGCACCGCTGGGCAGTTCCACGTCGGCCAGCACCCGGCGCGGCATGTCGTCGGCGTTCGCGGTGGAGTGCAGCCGTTCCAGCTCGGTGATCGCGGAGTCCAGCTTCCCGGGATGGTCGAGCAGGTACTCCCAGCCGGAGGCGTACCCCTGGTACGGACGCGTCCGGAGCACGAACAGGAAGGTGGCGATGGAGCTGGCGGCGGTCTCCCAGCCCCCCACCACCAGCGAGATCGGCAGCTTGATCTGGACGTCCATCGGCTGGTCGGCGGCGGTCTCGGCGATCCGCGTCAGCAGGTCGCCGGCCGGGCAGCCCCGGCGTCGCTCGATCTGCCCCCACAGGTAACCGCCCATCTCCTCGGCGGCGCGGGTGGCCTCGTCGCGGGTCATGTCGCTGTCGGCCAGGAACATGTCACCCCAGCGGCGGAACTGCGCCCGGTCCTGCTGCGGGAGGCCGAGCAGATCACAGACGACGTGCAGGGTGAACGGGATGGCGAAATCCCGGAGCAGGTCGGCCCGCCCGTCCCGGCCCCGCAGGGTGGCGAGCTGGGCAGCCGCCTCGGCCTCGATCCGGTCGCGCAGCCCGGCCACCGCCGGGCGGGTGAAGAGGTCCTTGACCGTGCCCCGGACCCGGGCGTGCTCGGCCCCGTCCATTCCGAGCATCGTCCCGGTCACGTCGACCGGATCGGCCGCCCTGGCAGCGGACCGGGAGAAGACGTCCTGCCGCCGCAGCACCTCCCGCACGTCCGCGTACCGGCAGATCAGCAGGGCCGGGACGGACTCGCCGTTGACCTGGCGGACCACCGGCACCACCCCGGAGCCGGTGGCCGCGAACCGCCCGTAGTTGGGGTGCTTGTCCGGGCCGGGCGGCCGGTTCACCCCGTCGGCGTCGACATGGAACGGGTGACGGAGGCGGGTGCGGGCCTCCGGGTCGGCGACGGTCATCGGTGTCGAACCCCTCTCGGAGCGTGCCCCGGCAGTGACAGCCGGTAGCACCGGGCGATCGACTCAAGATGGCATCTATTTCCACGCCTGGCAATCGATCATCATGATGATCGCCACGGCCCCGGCCGAGTCGGATGTCCCCGGACAACGCTGTTGTCACCGATCGACCACCGTGGAATCATCTCTCCGCCTGCGCAGATAGCGCGGCACATCCACGGGGGAGTTTGATGGTGAGATCCACCCTGCCCAACCTTCGGCGCGAGAGGCTGGCGCGGCTGTCGGTGGCCGCTGCCGTAGCCGCCGCCGCGGCGAGCGTCCTGATCGGACCGGTTCCCGCGACCGCGGCACCGTCGCCGGCTCCGTCCACGCCGCCCACCACGACGGCCGCGCCGCCGCCAGCTCCATCCACGCCGCCCACCACGACGGCCGCTCCGGCGAAGGCACCCACCGGCGCTGCCGCCGGCGAGCCCACGAAGAGCAACGGCGGCGGAAAGCCCACCAGCAGCCCCGGGAACACGAACTCCGGTGGTTGCGGCGGCACGCTCGCCCTCGGCGCGACCGCAAGCTGCGCCTCGATCAGCGGCGAGGAGCAGGACGCCTGGACGGTCACCACGACCGTTGCCCAGGACACCCTGCTCGCCCGGCTGAGGGGCGTGTCGGGTGAGGGCGTCAGCGCGCGGGTCACCGGCCCCGACGGCGACCACACGTGCCACATCGGGCCGTACCTGAACGAATGCCAACTGGGGGCAGCGGGCACCTACACGATCACTGTCTCGCTCTACTACGGCTCCGGTGAGGGCGCCTACACCCTCTCCGTCGAGTCCCGGAACGCCCCGTCGGAGTGCGACACCCTGCCGGAGAACTTCTTCTCCTTCGCCTCGGCGGGCCGCAGCGGCACGCTGCCCGCCGGCCTGGCCGCCCGCTGCTTCAAGTTCAGCCAGCCCACCGGCACCGTGCTGCACCTGGCCGACCCCGGCGGCGCCGGCGACGTGCAGGGCCACATCCTGGACGCGCAGTACCAGCCAATGGGCTGCCCGGTCAGGGACACCACCGAGTGCACCCTCACCGGCCCCGGGCCGTACCGGCTCTTCCTCCACGAGACCTACGGCAACGAGTCCACGTACACCCTCCGGATGCCCCGCATCTCGAACGCCGTCGGGTGCCCCGCCCTGCCGCTCGCGTCCTTCGGCGACCCCGGCGCCGCCGTCGGCAGCGGCAGCGTGCCGGCCAACGACGGCGTGACCTGCCACGCCCTGACCAGCGCCGCCGCCGGTGCCGTCGTGGTCCGCTTCAATCAGTTCGCAGAGCAGTACCTCGGCTGGAACGTGTACGACGCCGCCGGCCGGCAGATCTGCACGGAGTACGACTCCTGGCGCTCCTGCGCCCTACCGACGGCGGGCTCCTACACGCTCCTGGCGCAGAACTGGGAGTGGCAGCCGGTGACCTACCAGGTGGCGGTGACCTCGCTCGACCGCGCCGACGGCTGCGCGACCGCCACCGGCCTCGCCTGGGACCAGCCGACCCTGGAGGTACACCAGACCTCGCCCGTGCAGACCAACTGCCAGCCCTTCCAGGGCGAGGCCGGCGAGCGGGTCATGGTGTACCGGGCACCGAACGCCTACAACCAGATTTTTTCCTGGATCGTCGACGGACAGGGGGCGGTCCTCTGCACCGAGTCGTCCGAGGAGGACGGCTGTGCGCTGCCCTCGACCGGCACCTTCCGGGTGGTTTCCTACCTGTCGTACTGGGAGGCGGGCACCACCGACCTGACGTACCGGATGCAGGTGCGCTCGCTCACCGACCCGACCGGCTGCCCCACGGTCACGCCCGGCACCTACAACGCCGCACCGGCGGGGGCGCTCGCGGGCGTCCGCTGCCGCGTCCTCGACCTGCCGTCCGCCGGCACGTACCGGGTGAAGGCGGTCGGGACGGACAACTACCGGCAGTACGCCTCGGTCTACGACGCCACCGGGCACAAGGTCTGCATGGAGGTGTGGTGCCAGGTTCCGGCCGCCGGGACGTACACCCTGGTGCTCGGCGGTGGCGCCCCCGACGAGGTGATCGGCGGGGATCTGCGGTACACCCTGGCCCTGCTGCCGTGGATGCCGTCGGCCTGCCGGCCGGTGTCCGACACCGGCTGGGCGGACGCGCCGGTCCAGGGTGCCTTCACCACCCCGGGCCAGTACGACTGCCTCCAGCTCGCCAGCCCGTCCGGCTCCCGGATCGTGGAGCTGCTGCCGGGCGACGCCACGGGTGCCGGCTCGCCCGAGGTGACGGTGATGAACTCGACGGGCGAGTACCTGTGCGACTCGTCCTGGGGGCTGCGCCAGTACCGCTGCGACCTCACCGGCCAGGGGCCGTTCTTCGCGATCCTCAACACCCGCGACGGCGTCCCGCCCGGGGCGTACTCGCTGGCCTTCGCCCGGACCGACGGCCCGCCGGCCTGCCCGGTGCTGCCGGGGGACACGACGGGTGCCACGGTGACCACGGGCGCGGGCCGCTTCGCGGTCTGCTTCTCGATCCCCGCCGAGCAGCGCGCGGCCAGCGAGTCGTTCACCTGGAAGAGGACCAGCGGGACCGGTGACGCCCGGCTCTCCGTCTTCGACCAGTCCGGTCACCGCTACTGCGGGCCGACGGGGTACGCGGTCGAGCGGACGATCTCCTGCTCCCTGCCGGCGGGTGCGGTGACGGTGATCCTGGAGACCGACGCGGTCGACGCGACGTACCAGCTCACCCACCGGGACGCGAGCCTGCCGGCCGCGTGAGTTACGGGGGCCGGCCCTGGACACAGGGCCGGCCCGCCGCGCGGCCACGTCACGAGGAACGCCCGGTTGGTCCTGACGGACCGACCGGGCGTTCTCGCGTCTCGCGAGCGGTGCGGGCGGGATCCGACCGCTCTAGCCACTAGCGCCAATTGGTTTGCTGTGGAAACCTGTTGGCATGACTTCCGATACGGTTTCTGTCGGCGGCGACCCCCGCCGGCTGTTGGCTGACGCACGCGACCTCGCGCACCGGGTTCGTCTTGCCCAGCGGGTGACGTGGCTGCCGCTGCTGGTGCTGGCCGTGGTGACGTTCGGGGCGATCCCGGCATACCGGTACGGCAACCCGGTCGTCAGCGACTGCCAGGCGGTCGACGGCGGTGAGGTGTGCAAGTTCTGGGAGCCGGCCGCGCAGTTCTACTGGCTGACAGCGGCGGTCCTGGCGTACGTGGTGATCGCCGGCGGTTACCTGCGGGTGGCCCGCGCCCGGGGAGTGGGCGTCCGGGTGCTGCCGTACGTGCTCACCGGTGTCGCGCTCTCGGTGGTGCTGTTCGCCGCCATCGCCGCCGGCGCCGGGGCCTGGATCGTCCCCGACCCGCAGGCGCTCCTCGACCCGTCCGCCGCCGTCCAGGTCCTGTTCCGGCTGCTCACACCGACCGGTGGGATCGGGCTGGCCCTGCTGGTGCTGGCCTGGCTGGAGCGACACGTCGCGCTGCTGCTGTTCGCCCTCGGGTACCTTGCGGTGGTGCTGGTGCCGATCAACCTTGGCTGGGGAGTCCACTGGGGTGGCCAGTGGGAGGACGCGCCGATGCTGGTCATCAGCGGCGGCGTGCTGTTGCTGGGCAGCGTCGGCTTCGCGCTGGCCCAACGGCTGCGGCGGCCCCGGTGACCGACCCCGTCGACACCCCGGAGCGGGACGAGATCGAGACCCCGCACCCGGCCACCGGGCTCGACGACGTGGTGCACCAGCGGATCCGCCTCGGCATCCTCACCATCGCGCACGAGGCCCGCCGGGTGGAGTTCGGCTACCTGCGCACCCACCTGGAGCTCACCGCCGGGAACCTCTCCAAGCATCTGAGCGTGCTGGAGACGGCCGGTCTGATCCAGATCGAGAAGGGCTACGCCGGCCGGCGCGGCCGGACCTGGATCACCCTCACCACCGCAGGTCACGCCGCGCTCGCCGAGGAAGTCGCGCGGCTGAAGCAACTCATCGCCCGCATCGACACGACGAACGGGCAGTAGCGGCCGCAGCCGACCGAGCAGCCAGCCCGTCACCCGGCGCACGGCGACCTGCGCACCGACCAAGCCCGCGCAAACTCGCTGGGGCACGGGACGGCCGCCGGCCGAGACCGGAACTGAGACGAAAAGCGGAAAGCCCGGTGCGATCCTCGCGGATCGACCGGGCATTCTCGCTGTTCACGAGCGGTGGCGGCGGGATTTGAACCCGCGGAGGGCGTAAACCCTCACACGCTTTCGAGGCGTGCTCCTTAGGCCACTCGGACACGCCACCGCCGAGAAGGGTACAGGACCAGCGGCCCGGACGCCGAACCGGTATGCCCCCGGACGGCCTGGCAGGATCCCTGTCATGAGTGTGCACATCGGCGCGAAGCCGGGAGAGATCGCCGAACGGGTCCTGCTGCCGGGCGACCCGCTGCGGGCCAAGTGGATCGCGGAGACCTACCTCGAGGACGCCACGTGCTACTCGACGGTCCGGGGCATGCTGGGCTTCACCGGCCGCTGGAACGGCGTCGAGGTGTCCGTCCAGGGCTCCGGCATGGGCATGCCGTCGGCCTCGATCTACGCCCACGAGCTGATCAACGAGTACGGCGTCCGGTCACTGATCCGGGTCGGCTCCTGCGGCGCGCTCAGCGAGGACCTGAAGCTGCGGGACGTGATCGCCGCGAACGGGTCGGCCACCGACTCGAACATGAACCGGGTGCGCTTCGACGGGCTGATCGACTACGCCCCGGTCGCCGACTTCGGGCTGCTGCGTGCCTCGGTCGAGAACGCCGAGCGGCGTGGCGTGCAGATGCGGGTCGGGCCGGTGCTGGCGGCGGACGCCTTCTACACCGACCGGCCGGACCTCTACGACCGGCTCGCCGACTACGGCGTACTCGCGGTGGAGATGGAGTCGGCGGCGCTCTACACCATCGCCGCCCGGTTCAAGGCCCGTGCCCTCACCGTGCTGACCGTCAGCGACCACATCAAGACCGGCGAGAAGACCAGCTCCGCCGAGCGGGAGCAGACCTTCTCCCAAATGGTCGAGATCGCCCTGGACACGATCGTCGCCTGACTCCTGCGCTGGTTGCAGGGGGCCCTTCCTCCGCAAAATGCGGTAACAGGGGTCCCCTGCTACCACGCGACGCAGCGCCCCCTCAGCGGAAGAAGGCGCGCAGCAGGGCGGCGGACTCGGTTTCGAGGACGCCGCCGTACACCTCGGGCCGGTGGTTGAGCCGGCGGTCGCGCAGCACGTCCCAGAGCGAACCGGCCGCCCCGGTCTTCGGCTCCCAGGCCCCGAACACCACCGTCGACACCCGGGCCAGCACCAGCGCGCCCGCGCACATCGTGCAGGGTTCCAGGGTCACCACCAGCGTGCAGCCGTCCAGTCGCCAGCGCCCGAGCCGCTGCGCCCCCCGGCGCAGGGCCAGCACCTCGGCGTGCGCGGTCGGGTCGCCGGTCAGTTCCCGCTCGTTGCGCCCGACGGCCACCTCGGCCCCGTCCGGCCCGTAGAGCACCGCACCGACCGGGACATCGTCCGGGCCGACCGGGACGTCGTCCGGGCCGGCGGGAGTCGCGGTCGGGGTGTCCGGGCCGGTGACGGCGATCGTCAGCGCCCGGCGCATCCACAGCTCGTGCCGCTGCCGCCGGCCGACCCCGCCCGGGTCGGCCAGCCCCTCCTCCGGCCCCGGTCCGACCCGACCGACGTACCCGGGAGTGGGCTGGCCCGGCCGGACGGTCTCCAGCGCGGGATCGGTGACGTCCGCCGGCTCACCGGCCGCCGCACGCAGGGGGTCGCCCGCACGCAGGGAGTCGGCGGGACTCGGGGAGTCGGCGGGGAGAGGCGGCCCGTTCACACCTCGCGCAGCTCCTCGACCTCGTCGAAGCAGCCGAGCACCTGGCACACCTCGGCGGTGACGTCGGCGGGGAGCATGCCCTCCCGGGTACAGAGGGCGATCAACCGCTGCGCGGGGATGCCCAGGTCGGCAAGGAGGTCGGCGTCCCCGACCGGATCGGCCTCGGGGTCGACCGCCGGCTGGTCGGTCTCCGCGCCACCGCCGGCCGTCCGCCGTGCGTCGCCGACGTCGTCCAGGTCGGGTGCCTTGAGGTCGCCGACCAGCACCGACCCGAGCCGGGACTCCTCGGCGTACGCCGAGTCGGAGCCGAAGACCCGCAGGTCCTCCCCCTCGTCCAGGCGCAGCAACACCAGGTACGCGTCGTCGGCCTCGACGAAGAGCAGGGACAGGCCGGCGTCGGGCTCGACGTCCCGCAGGCGCTCGGCTACCTCGTCGAGATCCGTGACGCCCCGAAGGTTCACCTCGGCGGCGGTCCAGCCGTCCGAGTCCCGTACCGCGGCCGCGGCGAAGTACGACACTGTCCCCCCTGACTACCCGGCACCGGGTGCCGACCTGTTACGCGTGCACGGTAGCCGGTCGCGTCGGCGGGCGGCCGGTCAACGCCCCGATGAGGCGGTCAATCCCTCGGGAAAGTCGAGTCGGGCCGGTCCAGCCGGCGACCCGACGGCGGGCGGCGGTTGTCCGCCGACGGCCTGACAGCGGGTGAGGGTCAGCCGACGACCCGACAGCGGCTGAAGTTCAGCCGACGGCCTGACAGCGGGTGACCGGTCAGCCGGTGACCCGACGGCGGGTGGCGATGAGCTGGCGCAGCTGCTCCCTGCGTACCCGCTGCGGTCGCTCCTGCTGGCGGACCGCTCTGGCCCCGGCGAGTTCCGCGAGGAGCTGCAGGCGACGGCGGCTGCGGTCGGGGTCGAGCCGCGGAGTGGTCCAGGCCATACCGCCGAGGGTGGACCAGCCCTGTCGCATACGTCAAGGCGCGCTTCGGTCCGCAGCGACGCGGCCACGCACTGCACAACCAGAACGACCCCTCACCAGAGCGGCCAGTTCCCGCTGCCGGCCCAGCGCGCCACCACCATGGCCGCGGCGATGCTCCAGCCACCGGCGGTGACGATCGCCACGCCGGTGCCGACGCCCCGGTCACCGAAGCGGACCAGCACCAGGGCGACGGCCCAGGCCGCCAGGCCGGCGGCCACCGTCCACCAGGCGTAGCCGCGCAGGTCCCCGCCGAGCAGGCCGAAGATGAGCAGCCAGGCCGCGGTGACCGCGCCGCCGGTGGCGACGCCGCCCGCGGTGATCGGGTGCGGCTCGCGGTAGGTCGGACGTACGGGCCGTCCGGAGGGAAAGAGGCCCGACGGGGTACGCCCCACCGGGTACCCCACGCCCGGTGGGGGCGGCGGTCCGGGTTGCCAGGTCATCACCGTCTCCTCCTCCCCGGGCCCGGCGGACCCTCTCCCACCGTAGTGGTCTGTCAGGATGGTCGGGTGCTGCCGCGACTGATCGGGTGTGGGCCCACGCGGCCGGTTCTGCTGCTGCTCGTACCGCTGCTGGTGGCCGGGTGTGCGACCACCCGGCCGGGGGCGGCTCCGCCGACGTCGGCGCCGGCGGGGTCGTGGTCGCCGACCGGGTCCGCCACGCCGGCGCAGCCGGAGGCGACCGGGTCGCCGACCGCCCGTCCCGCGCCGTCGCGCACCGGCCTGCGGTACGTCTTCCCGGTACGGTCGCGCAAGGTCGGCTACCACCCGACCCACTCGGCGTACCCGGGCACGGACATCTTCGCCGACTGCGGCGAGCCGGTGGTCGCGGTGACCGACGGCGAGATCCTCGAGGTGAGCCGGGTGGACCGCTTCGACCCGAAGGGGCCGAGGGGGCCGTACAACGGCGGCCTCTCCGTCTCGCTGCTCGGCGACGACGGCGTGCGGTACTACGGCTCCCACCTGAGCGTGGTGGCCGACGGGGTGGACGCGGGGGTCCGCGTCCGGGCCGGGCAGCAGCTCGGTCTGGTGGGACGGACGGGTAACGCGAACAACGTCTGTCACCTGCACTTCGGCATCTCGCCGCCCTGCCCGGGCCGGGACGGCTGGTGGATCCGGCGGGGCGTGGTCTGGCCGGCGCGCTACCTCGACGCCTGGCGGCGTGGGGTGGACCGGGAGCCCGCCGCCGAGGTACGCGCCTGGCACCGCAAGCACGGGTGCCCACCCGCCCCCACCTCGGCGAACTGACCCTCCACTCAGGGTTTAACCGGACGGACACATTGACGACCGTTGCCTTGTCGGCTACCGTCCGAGCGAGAGAGCGCTCTCACGGCACACTTTCCCCCCGTTTCTGGCAAGCACGCCCCAAGCCGGTCAAACCGGCGTCGGGCGTGCGATGGAGGCCCGATGAAACCTCCCGTCCCCCACCGCCCACTGGTGCTGGCCGCCGCGACAGCCCTGGCCGTCCTCGTCGGCGGCCTGGCTGTCAGCGTCACCACCCCCGCCGAGGCCGCAACCGTCGGCCGGGGCAGCTACACCACCGATCCGGTCGGGCCCCTGCCCGCCGGCTGTGGGCAGATGTCCACCAACCCCCGCCAGTTCGTCACCAGCAACGCCCCCACCGGCCCGGTGCCCACCAACGACTGGTGGTCGTCGCTGCTGTGGAAGAAGACCAACTGCGCGTTCAGCGAGCCGCTGCACGCACACCCGATCTCGTTCAACACGCTCACCGACGGCCTCGGCTTCTCGGCCACCTCCACCCCCACCATCACCGGCACCGCGACCGGCGTCGGCGAGTTCAAGTACCCGTACCAGGAGGACATCCGGGTCGGGGTCGCCGGGCTCGCCGCACCGAACGTCAAGGTCGACGGCTGGACCGACTGGACGGTCAGCCCGTACTGGACCGACGGCGCGCGCACCCTGCGGGCCACCATCGGCCACGGCCTGCCCTTCGCCTACCTCCAGACCGGCGGCGGTGACGCGGTGGTCAACGTGACCGGCGGCAGCCCCACCGTCTGGTCGAACAGCGGCGGCACCATCGGCTTCACCGTCCGCGGCCACGACTACGTCGCGTACGCCCCGACCGGTGCGACCTGGACGGTCAGCGGCACCCGCATCTCGTCCAACCTGGCCGGCCGGGGGTACTTCTCGGTCGCCCTGCTGCCGCAGACCTCCGACTCGACGGCCCGTGCCTCGCTGGCCGCCACCTACGGCCAGGTCGCGCACGCCCACGTCACCGGCACCCATGTCTCCTACACGTACGACCAGGCCACCAGCACGGTCCGGACGACGTACGCCTTCACCACCACCGCCCGCGAGGGCACCGCCAACCGGACCGTGGTCAGCCTCTACCCGCACCACTGGAAGTCGCTGACCGGGTCCACCCCGATCGCCCAGACCTACCCGTCGGCGCGGGGCCGGATGAAGGTGCTCACCGGCGTCACCCAGTTCCAGACCTCGATGAAGTTCCAGGGGGTGCTGCCCGAGTTGCCCGCCGTCGCCACCGGCAGCGGCACGGACCTGACCACCCTGCGCAACCACCTGGCCGCCGTCCGGGCGAATCCGATGGACCGGCGCGGCAACGACACCTACTGGACCGGCAAGGGCCTCGGCCGGGCCGCCCGGATCGCCGAGATCGCCGACCTGGTCGGCGACACGGAGACGCGCACCGCCGCGCTGAACGCCATCCGCTCCACCCTCACCGACTGGTTCACCGCCTCGACGGGCAAGACCGAGCGGGTGTTCTACTACGACCGGAACTGGGGCACGCTGATCGGCTACCCGGCGTCGTACGGGTCCGACCAGGAACTCAACGACCACCACTTCCACTACGGGTACTACATCGCCGCCGCCGCGACGCTGGCCAAGTTCGACCCGACCTGGGCCCGCGACGACCAGTACGGCGGCATGGTCGACCTGCTGATCCGGGACGCCAACAACTACGTCCGCAGCGACACCCGCTTCCCGTACCTGCGTGACTTCGACATCTACGCCGGCCACGACTGGGCCTCCGGGCACGGCTCGTTCGCCTCCGGCAACAACCAGGAGTCCTCGTCGGAGGGGATGAACTTCGCCAACGCGCTGATCCAGTGGGGTCAGGCCACCGGCGACACGGCCGTCCGGGACGCCGGCATCTGGATGTACACCACCCAGGCGGCGGCGATCAACGAGTACTGGTTCGACGTGGACAACGAGAACTTCCCCGCGGCGTTCGGCCACTCCACGGTCGGCATGGTCTGGGGCGACGGCGGTGCGTACGCCACCTGGTTCAGCGCCGAGCCGGAGATGATCCAGGGCATCAACATGCTGCCGGTCACCGGTGGCCACCTGTACATGGGTTACCGGCCCGCGTACAACTCGACGAACTACGCAGAACTGGTCCGCAACAACGGCGGCGAGCCGACGGTGTGGCAGGACATCCTGTGGCAGTTCCTCGCCCTCGGCGACCCGGACGCGGCCCTGGCCAAGCTCCGCGCCAACCCCGGCTACACCCCCGAGGAGGGCGAGAGCCGGGCGCACACCTTCCACTGGGTACGCAACCTCGCCGCACTGGGCAACGTCGACCGGGCGGTGACGGCGGACCACCCGCTGGCGGCGGTGTTCGTCCGCAACGGTGCCCGCACCTACGTGGCGAGCAACATCACGTCGTCGCCGATCACCGTCCGGTTCTCGAACGGGACCAGCCTCGCGGTGCCGGCGGGCAAGACGGCCACCACCGGGGCGTACACCTGGAGCGGCGGCAACGCGGGCGGCGGGGCGGACCCGAGCCCCACGCCCACCACGACGCCCACCGCGACGCCCACGGCCACCCCGACCCCCACCCCGACCCCGACCGGCACGCCCGACTCCCCGATCCGCTACCTGCTCGCCGGGGGCGGTCTCGCGGGTGCCGGCACCTCGGCCACCGCCACGGTCGCCGCCGCCAACGGCAACTACGACGGTCGTCCGAACAACGCCCTGGTCTTCACCGCGACCGGCCTCGACCTCACCTACCAGAGCGGCAACGGCAGCTTCGACCTCTTCCTCGACGCCGGCTCGGCGGTCGGCAACGGCGTGCAGCTGCGCGCCTCGTACGACCTGACCGGTGACGGCAC
Organism: Micromonospora sagamiensis; assembly: GCF_014680085.1. Taxonomy (NCBI): domain Bacteria; kingdom Bacillati; phylum Actinomycetota; class Actinomycetes; order Micromonosporales; family Micromonosporaceae; genus Micromonospora; species Micromonospora sagamiensis. The sequence goes on from NZ_AP023438.1 coordinate 2,607,438, forward strand.
CTGGGACCGGGTGGAGACCTACCGCTACTTCGCCACCGACCCGGTCCCCGGGTACGAGCACTACACCCAGAACCAGGGCCTCCTGACGGCCACCGGCGCGCACGGCAACCTGCGCAACGGCACCGTCAAGCTGGAGGTCTGGTCGGCCATCGGCAACAACCCGACCACCCTCGGTGTGGGCAACCAGTCGGTCCTCCGGCTGCCCCACGCCTGACCCGCATCCACCGAGCGGGGGCCGTCGTGGTCCGCAACCCACGACGGCCCCCGCCCCGTCGTACGGAAGATCTTGATCGCGGGTCGGCCCGGGAAGGCGGGCGGAACGCGGGACGGGGGCGTAGGTTCGACCACGTGAGCCGGGATCCCGTCGCCGACCTGCGCCGCATCGCGTTCCTGCTGGAACGGGCGAACGAGGCCACCTACCGGGTACGCGCGTTCCGTTCCGCGGCCACCACCCTCGCCGCGCTGCCGACCGCAGAGCTGACCGAGCGGGCCCGTACCGGGACGCTCACCGAGCTGACCGGGGTCGGTGACGTCACGGCCCGCTGCGTGGTCGAGTCGCTGGCCGGCGAGGAGCCGGTCTACCTGCGCCGGCTGGCCGCCACCGAGGGCACCGACCTGGACGCGGCCGCCACCGACCTGCGTACGGCGTTGCGCGGGGACTGCCACACCCACTCCGACTGGTCCGACGGCGGGTCGCCGATCGAGGAGATGGCCCTCGCCGCGGTCGAGCTGGGCCACGAGTACCTGGTGCTGACCGACCACTCGCCCCGGCTGAAGGTGGCACGGGGGCTGACCGCCGACCGGCTGCGCCGGCAACTCGACCACGTGGCGCAACTCAACGACGCGCTGCCAGAGGGGTTCCGCGTCCTCACCGGGATCGAGGTGGACATCCTCGCCGACGGCTCGCTCGACCAGTCCGAGGAACTGCTGGCCCGGCTGGACGTCGTGGTCGGCTCGGTGCACAGCGGCCTGAACGACGACCGGGCGAGGATGACCCGGCGGATGCTCACCGCCGTCGCCAACCCGCACCTGGACATCCTCGGTCACTGCACCGGGCGGATGGTGTCGTCCCGACCGGCCGGGGTGAAGGGTCCGGGCGACCGGGCGCACCGGCCGCGTACCCGGGCGGAGAGCGACTTCGACGCCGACGCCGTCTTCGCCGCCTGCGCCGAACACGGCAAGGCCGTCGAGATCAACTCACGGCCGGAACGGCAGGACCCGCCGAAACGCCTGATCCGGCGCGCCCTGGAGGCCGGCTGCGTCTTCGCGGTGAACACCGACGCGCACGCCCCGGGCCAGCTCGACTGGCAGCGGTTCGGCTGCGAACGGGCCGCCCGGTGCGGGGTGACCGCCGACCGGGTGGTGAACACCCGGTCGGCCGACGAGCTGATCGCCTGGGCACGGAGCCACGGCGACACCTAGGAGGTTCGCGCCGGCCCCGCACCGACCAGCCGGCGCACCGGACCGGCGACGGACGCGCCGGGGCGGCCGGGATCAGTTCCGGGCGGCCACGGTGGGGACGGCGGGCGCCGTGGTGGTCTCCGGCCGCCCCGGCCAGCGGAGGAACCCCTGCGACACCGCCACCCCGAGCAGCACGACCAGCGCCCCGACCGGCTGGTGCCAGGTGGGCGTCTCGTCGAGGACCAGCGCGCCGATGAGCACCGCGAAGACCGGGATCAGGTAGGTCACCGTGGACGCCGCGCTCGCGCCGATCACCCGGATGTTGTGCATGTTGATCACGAAGGCCAGCCCGGTGCCGAAGGCTCCCAGCGCCAACACGCTGGCCACCACGTCCCAGGAGAGCGCGGTGGGAACCGGCGGCGCCCCGGCCACCAGCGGTGCCACCACCGCCAACTGGACGGTGGCGAGCAGCAGCTGCGCCGCCGACAGGGCCAGCCCGGACACCGCGCGGCCGGCGACGAACCGCTTCTGGTACGGGATGGCCAGGCCGTAGCAGGCGGCCGCGCCGAAGCACATCAGCTGCCCGGTGAAGGTGGCACCGCCGACGCCCTGCCAGACGCCGAGCACCACCAGCACCCCGGCGAAGCCCAGCCCGAGGCCGACGGCCCGGCGCGCGGTCAACCGCTCGGTCCGGAACACCAGCACCGCCATCGGCAGGACGACCAGCGGCGTGGTGGCGTTCCAGATGCCGGCCAGCATCGACGGGATCCGCTGCTCGCCGTAGCCGAAGAGGGTGAACGGGAGCGCCACACCGAACGCGGCCACCACCGTGAGGTGCAGCCAGAGCCGACGGTCGCGGGGAAGCCGGTCACGGAGCACGGCGAGCACCACGAGGAGGGTCAGCGCCCCGGTGCCGACCCGCCCCAGGGTGAGGTAGAGCGGATGCAGCTCCCGGATCCCGATCTTGATGAACAGAAAGCTGGAGCCCCAGATCGCGGCGAGCAGCACGAAACCGGGCAGCCAGCTGCGCAGGGGTGCCCGGTCAGGGGTGGTATCCGGTGTCACTCCTGACACTCTGCCGCAGCCCCCCGACATTGTCCGGCAATATTCGGTCGCCGTGTCGCGCGTCACCGCGACCTGCCTACAGTGGTGGCGTTGACCAGCCGAGGAGGTGGCGACGATGGCCATGCCGATGCAGTTCGACCCACTCGTCGATCTCGACGGAATGTGGACGACCACGCTCGCCGACCGTTACCTCCCGCTCCCGGAGCTGCCCCAGGCGCGCTACGAGTGCATCGACGGAAGGCTGGTCATAACCCCGGCGGAAGTAGGCAGCAACAGTTTCGGCGAGATCAGGTTCGCCCGGCTCCTGGCGCCCGCCGCCGAGGCCGCCGGCTTCTACGTGTACGGGCAGGTGAACCTCACCTTCGGCCCGCAACGGTGGATCCAGCCCGACGTCACCGTCCTGCACACCCTGCCGGCCACCGACGAGGAGGACCGCTGGGTCCCGGCCCGACTCTGCACGATGGCGGTGGAGTTCGTCTCGCCGGGCAGCCGCCGGCAGGACTTCGTCGACAAGCCGCGCCGGTGCGCCGAGGGTGGCGTGCCGTACTTCATGCGGGTGGAGATCGTCCGGCGGTTGCGCAGTGCCTCGGTCGAGTTCTTCGCCCTCGACACGGCCGGCGGGTACGCCCCGGTCGCCAAGGCGGTCGGCGGCGAACGGCTGACGGTCGACGCGCCGTTCCCGATCGACCTGGATCCGGCCGAGCTGCTGCCCTGAGTGCCCGAAAAGCGGCCGAACCGCTGTGCGGGCGCGCCGGAAAGAAGGTCGACAGCTCAGGGAGCGGGTCACGTAGGGTTCCCCCGTGGGACGAATCGACGACCTCGCAAACCGGTACGTGGTGGAGTGGGCCGAACTCAACCCGGCCGGCGCCACGTACACCGGCATCGCCGGCCACGACGACCGGCTCGACGACCTGTCGCCGGACGGCTACGCCGCCCGCGCCGAGCTGGACCGGCGCACCCTGGCCGAGCTGGACGTCATCGAGCCGGACACCCTGGCGGAGCGGACCGCCAAGGAGGCCATGCAGGAGCGGCTGGGCCTGACCCTGGCCCGCTACGACGCGGGCGAGGAGACCAGCGCGATCAACGTGATCGCCAGCGGGCTGCACGACATCCGCGCGGTCTTCGACCTGATGCCGACCGAGGGCGAGCAGGCGGTGGCGAACGTCGCCACCCGGCTCCACCAGTTCGCCGGCGCGCTGGAGGGTTACAAGACCACGCTGCGCGAGGCGGCCGACGCCGGCCACGTCTCCTCCCGGGCGCAGATGATCGAGGTCGCCAAGCAGTGCGACGTCTGGACCGACCCGGGCGGCGACAACTTCTTCCACGGCCTGGTCGAGCGGCTCGGTGCCGACGGCACGCTCGGCGCGGACCTGCGCCGGGGCGCGGCGGCGGCCACCGCGGCGACCGCCGAGTTCGGTCAGTTCCTCCGCACCGAACTCGCGCCCCGGGGGCGGGAGAAGCAGGCGGCCGGCCGGGAACGCTACGAACTGGCCTCGCAGTACTTCCTCGGCGCGAAGATCGACCTGGACGAGACGTACGCCTGGGGTTTCGAGGAGCTGGCCCGCCTCGAGGCCGACATGCGGGCGGCGGCCGCCCGGATCGTCGGCCCCGGGGCGACCGTCGACGAGGCGGTGGCCCTCCTGGACGCCGACCCGGCCCGCACGATCCAGGGCAAGGAGGCGTTCCGGGACTGGATGCAGGCGCTCGCCGACAAGGCCGTCGGCGAGCTGCACGGCACCCACTTCGACATTCCCGAGCAGGTACGCCGTATCGAGTGCTGCCTCGCCCCGACCAGCGACGGCGGCATCTACTACACCGGCCCCAGCGAGGACTTCTCCCGACCGGGCCGGATGTGGTGGGCCGTGCCGCAGGGCGTCACCGACTTCTCCACCTGGCGCGAGGTGACCACCGTCTACCACGAGGGCGTGCCGGGTCACCACCTCCAGGTCGGGCAGACCGCCGTCCGGGCCGAGCTGCTCAACCGCTGGCAGCGGCTGCTCTGCTGGGTCTCCGGGCACGGCGAGGGCTGGGCCCTCTACGCCGAGCGCCTGATGGAGGATCTGGGCTACCTGGAGGATCCGGGTGACCGGCTCGGCATGCTCGACGCGCAGGCGTTCCGGGCGGCCCGGGTCATCGTCGACATCGGCATGCACCTGGAGCTGGAGATCCCCCGGGACAATCCGTTCGGCTTCCACCCGGGCGAGCGCTGGACGCCCGAGTTGGGCTGGGAGTTCATGCGCGCGCACTGCCGGGTGCCGGATGAGAACCTGCGCTTCGAGCTGAACCGCTACCTGGGCTGGCCGGGGCAGGCCCCGTCGTACAAGGTCGGCGAGCGGATCTGGCTCCAGGCCCGGGACGAGGCGAAGAGCCGCAAGGGTGCCGACTTCGACCTCAAGGAGTTCCACCGGCAGGCGCTGGACCTGGGCGCGCTCGGGCTCGACCCGCTGCGCCGGGCGCTCGCCCGGCTCTGACCGGCGAGGGGCGACCGGACCGGGCGGAGCCGTCCGGCCCGGTCGCCCCTCGACTCAGGGCAGGGTCAGCCGGAGCGGATTGTCGCCGGTGGTGAGGACGTCGCAGTCGACGAAGGCCAGGTCCATCACCGGGTCCTGGAAGATCAACTGTGGCGCGGTGATCGGGATGCCGTCCGGAAAGGGCAGGTCCGGGGTGAGCGTGACGGTGACCAGGCCGGGGCCGCCGAGCAGGGAGATCCGGCCGGTGAACCGGGTGGCGTAGAAGGCCACGTCGCCGTCGACGGTGAGCTGGTCGGTGACGTACCGCAGCGGACGTCCGCCGGCACCGGTGGACTGGAGCGCGAAGTCGTCGGTGACCGCCCGACGCATGCTGAACTTCAACGCACGCAGGGTGCCGTCGACGGTCTTCAGGTCGACGACCCCCTCGAACCGGATCCCGGTCATCACCACCTTCGAGCCGGTGAGCTTCGACGGCGTGCCCACCGTGGGTTGTCCCGGCTCGGCGCCGATCCGGGGCAGCGGCTTGCCCGGCTCGACCGGCCCGGGCTGCTCGGGCTCGTCGGGCGTGGGAGTCACGCAGGCCGGCGGGGCGGCGGACGTCGTGGCCGGGGCGGGTGACGCCGTGGGCGACCGGTCGGGGGTGGCACCCGGCGTCGCCGTGGCCGGGGTCGGGATCGGCGTCGGGGTCGGCTGTTCCCGGTCGTCGTCTCCGGTGAGGTCCCCGATCCCCCCGACGATGTCGCTGACCAGGTTGCCGTCCGACGCGTCGGAAGCGGTGGGGCGGGCCGTACCGGGATCAGGTGTGGGGACGTCGTCACCGGGAGTCGGGGTGGCGGACGGGCCGGGCGTCGTGGACGGGCCGGACGTGGTCGACGCGGTCGGGGTCGGGCAGCCGGGGCCGGCCGGTGCGGCCCGCACCGGCATCGGGCCGTTCAGCGCGAGCAGGCCGGCCGCACCGAGGCCGAGCAGGGCCACCGCCCCGGCGAGGAACCGGGGATCGCGGGGCGACGACCCGGCCTCCCGCTGGACCGGCATGATCTCGTCGACCAGGGTGCGGTTCCGGTCGTCGTCCGTCTCCGGCGCATCCGCCGGCTCCGGCCCCGTCGCCGACGACGCACCGACGGGCTGCGCGACGGCGGTCGGCTCACCGGCTGTCGCCGTCTCCCCGTCCGCGGCCGACGTCGGCACCCGGGCGGGTGCCCAGGCGAAGCCGAGCGCGCTGCCGACCATGCCCAGCACCAGGCCGACGAAGAAGCCGCCGAGGTTGACCCCGATCAGCGAGAACAGGGCGGTGACCGCCGCGACGACGGCGTAGAACATCCGGTGCTGCGGGGTGAACCACATGAACATCCCACAGGCCACCAGGATGGTGGGGATCACCCAGGAGAGGAACCCGGTCGGTCCCATCTGGAACGTCAGGCCGCCGAGGCTCATCTGGGTGGTGCCGAAGATCTGCACACCGGCCAGGGCGGTCAACAGCCCGCCCCAGAACGGACGGCTCCGCCGCCACCGACGGAACCTCCGCCTCGTCTGGCTGAACCCGCCCGGACGGGCATGCTGCGGGTCCGCGCTTGTCACGTACGCCTCCTGGCGGCTCGGGGTGGTGGGGCGGGAGGGGACGGGCCGGCGGGCCCACGACGTGTCCGCGTGGGCCCGCCGGTCACCTCAGAAGCACTCCTTGGCCTCGGCGCCGACGTTGACCTTGAGATTGAGCCCGTTGAGCGTGAAGGTGCCGGCGCTGGTCGAGCGGGCCACCTGCTTCAGGTCGTTGATGACGACGCTGTCCGCGCTCTGCCCGAACGACTTCGGCGTGGCCTTCCCGTTCAGGTCGGTGGCGTCCCGTCCGATCTTGATGTTCGAGAAGGTGGCGTCGCCCTGCAACGAGTCCATGTCGATCAGCAGGCCGCTGGCGGTGGCCGGCTTGCCGCCGCCGCCCGCGTTGATGGTGAGCACGATCGGCATGTTCGGGATCTTCACCGACTGGCACAGGTCGTGGAGCTTGGCGCTGGAGATCTCCGAGACGGCGACCGGATGAGTGGTGCCGTCCTTCTCCTCGACCATCCCGCCGTACTGCTTGAAGCCGTCGCCCTCCAGCTTCGAGGCGCTGACCTTGAACGTCTGTCCGGAAACGGCGAAGGACGCCGCGATGGCGCCGTTCGCCATGCCGACGACGATGGCACCGGCGACGACGGTGGTGGGCACCAGCATGGCGGCGAACCGACGCCAGCGCACGCCGCCCTGGGTCGGGGAATCGGTCGAATCCTGCACGGGTCCTCCTAGAGGGGCCACCGGGCGCGGGACGGCACCCGGGACTACGGGGGAGCACATAGCGTCGCTGCGGACCCGGTGCTGCAGGCGTGCGCAGCGTGCGGATTGGATGGTCGCGCGTGGCGACGTACGTCACAAGACCCTTGCTACCCGCCGGTAACTCCACCAGTCGATCGAAGATCGCAACTACCTCACTGGCGGTGAGTACGCGCCGCGCCACACAGCGTGCAAACCACCCCGATTACCGCAAGGCGCCCCGCCAGCCTCACCGGTGGTAGCCGATCCATCGACAGGTCACATTTTGGAAACGCCGACCTGACAAACCGCTGAGGATGATCGGTGACCAGCCGTCCGGGGGATGGACGGCAGCCGTCCGGTAGTGATCAGTCGCCAGCCGTCAGCCAGTCGGTCAGCAACCGATGGTCGATCGAGTCGGGCCGGCCCAACGCCCGCCCGGCGGCCAGCCGCTCCCGCAGCTCGGCCCGGGAGAACCAGCGGGCCTCCAGCAACTCCACCCCGTCCACCCGAACCCGGTCCGACGCCGCGACCGCCCGGAATCCCACCATCAGCCCAGCCGGGAAGGGCCAGGCCTGGGAACCCTGGTACGACATCTCCGCCACCGGGACCCCCGCCTCCTCGACCAGCTCCCGACGCACCGCGTCCTCCAGGCTCTCGCCCACCTCGACGAACCCGGCCAGCGTCGACCAGCCCTCCGGCCCCGCGCCGGTGTGCCGGGCGAGCAGGCAACGGGCGGGCGGGCCGGGTGCCTCGACCAGCACGATGACCGCCGGCTCGATCCGGGGAAAGAGCAGTCGACCGCAGTCCGTACCGGCACAGCGCCGCACGTGCCCACCCGCCACCGGGACCGTCGCCGCCCCGCAGCCGCCGCAGAACCGCTGGTGCCGGTGCCAGTACAGCAGGCCCCTCGCGTACGCCTGGAGAGCCGCCTCCGCCGCGTCCAGCGTCCCCACGATCGCCCGTACGTCCACCGAGGCGTCCGCGCCCGCCAGGGCCAACGCGCGCTCCTCGGGCAGCGGGGAGAGGTCCACCGCGAAGACCGCTCGCCCACCGCTGGCCGGAGTGACGTCGACTACGCCGTCGACCGGAGTGACGCCGGGTACACCGTCGACCGGGTCGTCGAGACCGAGGAAGACGACCTCTCCGGCTTCGGCCAGCAGCGCGGCGGCGTCCACGGCCGGGATCCGTACCGGCCGGGTACCCCCGTCCGTCACCAGACAGCGGTCCCGCCAGAGCGCCACCAGCCCGGTGTCCGGCGCGGTCAGCAGCGACCCCAGCCACTCCGGGTCGTCACGCCGCGCCCCGGCCCGGTCCCACCATCCGCCGCCGTACGCCAACCCGCCGTCGCTCCGCACCCCGTCACCGTGCCACGACCGACCGCACCGGCACGATCCGGGGCGACACGCGCACCGACCTGCGTGGTGACGTGCACTGCCGGCGGTCCCTCCGCGTTGGTTACCGTAGTTGTTCACCGGGGAGTTCCCCGCTCCCCCCGTGGTACGTCCGATCGAGGTTCTGCCTGTGACTCTGTACGGCGACAAGCTGCCTCCCGCCGACGACCGGCCGACCGTCCAGGTCACCGCGGTCACCTGGCCCGCCACCGAAGCCGAGCCGCCCCGGGCGGCCGCCGGGCCGGACTCCGCCGGTTCCGCACCGGACCCGGCGGCACCCCGGAGAGGACGCCGGCGTCGAGCCGTGCTCGCCGCCGGGGTGGCGACCGTGCTGCTCGCGGTCGGTGCCGGCGCGGGCGGTTACGCGTACGCCGGTGAGGTCCCGCGCGGGACCACGGTCCTCGGCACCGAGCTGGGCGGCAAGAGCCGGGCCGACGCGGCCCGGGCGCTCCGGGCCGAACTGGACCGCCGGGCCGTGACACTCGCCGCCCCGGTGCCGGTACGCATCGGCGACCGGACCACCGAGATCAAGCCGGCCGACGTCGGGCTGACGGTGGACGTGGACGCGACCGTCGAGGCGGCCGTCGGGGCCCAGGCCGCCCCGCTCAGCCGCCTCTTCGGCTCCCGTACGGTCGAGCCGGTGGTGACGGTCGACGCGGTCCGGTTGGAGACCACGCTGGAGACGGCGGTCGGCCCCCAGGGGCGCAAGATGACCATGCCGAAGATCACCTACAGCGGCACCACCCCGAAGAAGGTCCACCCGAAGCCCGCCCTCACCGTCGACGCGCAGAACTCCGCCGAGGCGCTGCGTGAGGGCTGGCTGAGCGGTGAGCCGGTGACCGTGCCGCTGGTCGAGAAGCACCCGGCGACCACCGCCGAGGAGGTCGACCGCCTGGTGACCGAGCTGGCCGCGCCCGCGGTCGCCGCACCGGTGACGCTGACCACCGAGAAGGGGTCGGTGACCATCCCGGCGAACGCGATCGCGCGGAGCCTGAGCTTCCCCGCCGACAAGGCCGGCAAGCTCACCCCGAAGCTCGACGTCAAGAAGCTCCGGACCGCCCTGGGCGACAAGCTGGCCGCCATCGAGGTGGAACCCAGGAACGCCGCGATGACGCTGACCGGCGGGAAGCCGACGGCCGTGCCGAGCCGTCCGGGCCAACGTCTCGACGACGCCGCCCTGAGCCGCGACCTGCTCGCCGTCCTGCCGAAGGCCGACGGGCGCACGATCAACGGCGTGCTCAAGCCGGTCGACGCCGACCTGACCACCGAGGAGGTCACGCAGCTCGGCATCAAGGAGAAGGTGTCCAGCTTCACCACCTACTTCACCGGTGGCCTCTCCTCGCCGCGCAGCAAGAACATCGTCCAGATCGCCAAGGACGTCGACGGGACGGTGGTGAAGCCGGGCGAGACCTTCTCCCTCAACGGCCACACCGGCGAGCGCAGCTACAAGCAGGGCTATCACGACGCGCCGGTCATCCTCGACGGAAAGCTCGTGCCCGGCGTCGGCGGCGGGACGTCCCAGTTCACCACCACCCTGTTCAACGCCATCTACTACGCCGGCCTGGAGGACGTGGAGCACAAGCCGCACTCGTACTGGTTCAGCCGGTACCCTGCGGTGATCGAGTCGACGATCTTCTACCCGGACCTCGACTTCAAGTTCCGCAACAACACCCCGCACGGGGTCATGATCGACACCTCGTACACCTCGGGGTCGGTGACCGTGGCGATCTGGGGCACCAAGATCTACGACAGCGTGAAGACCGAGTACAGCCCTCGGCGGAACATCACCAGGCCGAAGATCATCCGCCTGGAGCCCGGCCCCTCCTGCATCGCCACCAACGGCATCGACGGCTTCACCCAGGACGCCTACCGGATCTTCCGTAAGGACGGCAAGGTCGTGAAGCGGGAGAAGTTCACCTGGACCTACCAGGCCGAGCCGCGCTTCGTCTGCGGGCCGTAGCGCCCCCGGCGTCCACCGGGCGCCCGCACCAAGACGCCCCGCTGGCCAGATGGCCAGCGGGGCGCTTTCCTTTCCGGGTACGTCGCCACGTCGTTCCGCCCGCGTCTCGGCGCACCCGCGTCTCGGCGCCTCGGGCCCAGGTGCGACGGGTACGCCTCAGGGCCGCACTTCGGCCAGCCCCTGCCGTACGCCCTCGGCATCCCGGTCGGTGCCGTAGACGGGCGTGTCCGGCTGCTGCCGCCAGCTCTCGTCCAGGGTTCCGGCGTCCACCGGGTCGAACCCCAGCGCGTCGACGACCTCCATCACGATCCGCTTGGCCTCCGGGTCGTCCCCGGCGACCGGCAGGGCGATCCGGTCCGGGGTGCCGGCCGGGCGGCCCTTCTCCAACAGGTGCCGCGCCTGGATGTTGTTGAAGGCCTTGACCACCCGGGCGCCCGTGAGGCGGTCGGCCGTCCACCGGCTCGACGTGAGGCTCAGGTCCGCGATCTCCGGGACGTCCCCGTCCCGCTGGGGGTAGTAGTTGTTGGCGTCAACGACCACCCGGCCCTCGAACGCCGCGGCGGGCAGCTGCGGTACGGCCTTCAGCGGTACGGCCACCACCACGAGGTCCGCGCTCCGCGCCGCCTGTTCCACGGTGCCCGGCGTCGCCCCGGTCTCGGCGGCCAGGTCCCGCAGCGAATCGGGTCCACGGGAGTTCGCCACCGTCACGTCGTGGCCCAGCTCTTGCAGCCGTCGGGTCAGGGTGCCACCGATCTGGCCCGAGCCGATGATGCCGATCCTCATGAGCGCTCTCTCCTGCCTCCGCCAATCAGGCGGTCCGGGTCGGGACAGAGAGCAGGTACCCCGCAGGATCGGGCTGATTCCCCCGGAAATACAACGAGGGCCACCCCGGCAACGGGGTGGCCCTCGTGAAAGAAGTCCGGCGGTGTCCTACTCTCCCACACCCTCCCGAGTGCAGTACCATCGGCGCTGGAGGGCTTAGCTTCCGGGTTCGGAATGTAACCGGGCGTTTCCCCTCCGCCATGACCGCCGTAACACTATCGACATATCAAACAACCGGCCGGGTTGTTCGTTAGCCGTGAATCACACAGTGGACGCGAAGCAAAAAGTATGTAGTCAAGTCCTCGGCCTATTAGTACCGGTCAACTGAACCCGTTACCGGGCTTACATTTCCGGCCTATCAACCCAGTCGTCTAGCTGGGGGCCTTACCCATCCGAAGATGGTGGGATACCTCATCTTGAAGCGAGCTTCCCGCTTAGATGCTTTCAGCGGTTATCCCTTCCGAACGTAGCTAACCAGCCGTGCCCCTGGCGGGACAACTGGCACACCAGAGGTTCGTCCGTCCCGGTCCTCTCGTACTAGGGACAGCCCTTCTCAAGTATCCTACGCGCACGGCGGATAGGGACCGAACTGTCTCACGACGTTCTAAACCCAGCTCGCGTACCGCTTTAATGGGCGAACAGCCCAACCCTTGGGACCTGCTACAGCCCCAGGATGCGACGAGCCGACATCGAGGTGCCAAACCATCCCGTCGATATGGACTCTTGGGGAAGATCAGCCTGTTATCCCCGGGGTACCTTTTATCCGTTGAGCGACACCGCTTCCACTCGCAAGTGCCGGATCACTAGTCCCGACTTTCGTCCCTGCTCGACCTGTCAGTCTCACAGTCAAGCTCCCTTGTGTACTTGCACTCAACACCTGATTGCCAACCAGGCTGAGGGAACCTTTGGGCGCCTCCGTTACCTTTTAGGAGGCAACCGCCCCAGTTAAACTACCCACCAGACACTGTCCCTGAACCGGATAACGGTCCGAAGTTAGATACCCAAATCAACCAGAGTGGTATTTCAAGATTGCCTCCACCCGTACTGGCGTACGGACTTCACCGGCTCCCACCTATCCTACACAAGCTAATTCGGATACCAATGTCAAGCTATAGTAAAGGTCCCGGGGTCTTTCCGTCCTGCCGCGCGTAACGAGCATCTTTACTCGTACTGCAATTTCGCCGGGCCTGTGGTTGAGACAGTGGGGAAGTCGTTACGCCATTCGTGCAGGTCGGAACTTACCCGACAAGGAATTTCGCTACCTTAGGATGGTTATAGTTACCACCGCCGTTTACTGGCGCTTAAGTTCTCCGCTTCGCCCCGAAGAGCTAACAAGTCCCCTTAACGTTCCAGCACCGGGCAGGCGTCAGTCCATATACATCGAATTACTTCTTCGCATGGACCTGTGTTTTTAGTAAACAGTCGCTTCCCCCTGCTCTCTGCGGCCATACAACGCTCCACCCGCGCGGGGCTTCACGTCTCCGGCCCCCCTTCTCCCTAAGTTACGGGGGCAATTTGCCGAGTTCCTTAACCACAGTTCGCCCGATCGCCTCGGTATTCTCTACCTGACCACCTGTGTCGGTTTGGGGTACGGGCCGCTAAGAACTCGCTAGAGGCTTTTCTCGGCAGCATAGGATCACTGACTTCACCTGAATCGGCTCGGCATCACGTCTCAGCCCTGTGCACCACGGATTTGCCTATGGTACGGCCTACACGCTTACCCCGGCACAACCACCGGCCGGGCTCAGCTACCTTCCTGCGTCACCCCATCGCTTGACTACTACCCGCCAGGTTCCCACGCTCCCCAACATTGGTCCGAAGACCGCCGCCAGTTCGGGTGGTTAGCACAACGAGGTTCATCAGGGACGCTCTTTCGCGGGTACGGGAATATCAACCCGTTGTCCATCGACTACGCCTCTCGGCCTCGCCTTAGGTCCCGACTCACCCAGGGCGGATTAGCCTGGCCCTGGAACCCTTGGTCATCCGGCGGAAGGGTTTCTCACCCTTCTTTCGCTACTCATGCCTGCATTCTCACTCGTGCCGCGTCCACACCTCGATCACTCGGATGCTTCACCCCCGGCACGACGCTCCCCTACCCATCCACACACCTGCACCAGACATCAAGGCCTGGCGAAGTAAAATGTGAATGCCACAGCTTCGGCGGTGTGCTTGAGCCCCGCTACATTGTCGGCGCGGAACCACTTGACCAGTGAGCTATTACGCACTCTTTAAAGGGTGGCTGCTTCTAAGCCAACCTCCTGGTTGTCTATGCGACCCCACATCCTTTTCCACTTAGCACACGCTTAGGGGCCTTAGCTGGTGATCTGGGCTGTTTCCCTCTCGACTACGAAGCTTATCCCCCGCAGTCTCACTGCCGCGCTCTCACTTACCGGCATTCGGAGTTTGGCTGATTTCGGTAAGCTTGTGGGCCCCCTAGACCATCCAGTGCTCTACCTCCGGCAAGAAACACGCGACGCTGCACCTAAATGCATTTCGGGGAGAACCAGCTATCACGGAGTTTGATTGGCCTTTCACCCCTAACCACAGGTCATCCCCCAACTTTTCAACGTTGGTGGGTTCGGCCCTCCACGCGGTCTTACCCGCGCTTCAGCCTGCCCATGGCTAGATCACTCCGCTTCGGGTCTAGAGCATGCGACTAAAAACGCCCTATTCAGACTCGCTTTCGCTACGGCTCCCCCACACGGGTTAACCTCGCCACATGCCACTAACTCGCAGGCTCATTCTTCAAAAGGCACGCCGTCACCCCGCAAGGCTCCGACGGATTGTAGGCGAACGGTTTCAGGTACTATTTCACTCCCCTCCCGGGGTACTTTTCACCATTCCCTCACGGTACTTGTCCGCTATCGGTCACCAGGAAGTATTTAGGCTTACCAGGTGGTCCTGGCAGATTCACGGCAGATTTCAGGGGTCCGCCGCTACTCGGGAACACCCACAGAAGGTCAGCAACTTTCACCTACCGGACTCTCACCGCCTACGGTCAGCCTTTCCAGACTGTTCGGCTAGCCACTGACTTTATAACTCCTTGAACACGTGTCAGCATGTTCAGCAGGGTCCCACAACCCCGACCACGCAACCCCTGACAGGTATCACACGCAGCCGGTTTAGCCTCAATCCGCTTTCGCTCGCCACTACTCACGGAATCACTAAATTGTTTTCTCTTCCTACGGGTACTGAGATGTTTCACTTCCCCGCGTTCCCCCCATACACCCTATGTGTTCAGGTGCAGGTGACATCACATGACTGATGCCAGGTTTCCCCATTCGGACACCCTGGGATCACAGCTTGGTTGACAGCTCCCCCAGGCCTATCGCGGCCTCCCACGTCCTTCATCGGCTCCTGGTGCCAAGGCATCCACCGTTCGCCCTTGACAACTTGACCACAAAGATGCTCGCGTCCACTGTGCAATTCTCAACCAACGACCAACCCACAACCCACCACATCCCACACCTAAACCCACACGGATCCGGTTTGCGAGACCAGGTCATGCCTGGCAGTTACGCCTAGAAGAACCAACCACCACGGGTTGTTCCTTCAGGACCCAACAGGGTGCCATCCGCCCCTCCCCAGCCGCACCACAACCCCCGTTCCACCACCCCCGAAGAGATGCGTACTAGAAGATTCCGGCCGTTGCCAGGAAAAAACTCACCAGTGTCTCCGCCATCGAGCACCCCGACCCGACATTCGCAGGTCGCGGGCTCCTTACCACCCTTCGGTGGAAGGTGCTCCTTAGAAAGGAGGTGATCCAGCCGCACCTTCCGGTACGGCTACCTTGTTACGACTTCGTCCCAATCGCCAGCCCCACCTTCGACGGCTCCCTCCACAAGGGTTGGGCCACCGGCTTCGGGTGTTGCCGACTTTCGTGACGTGACGGGCGGTGTGTACAAGGCCCGGGAACGTATTCACCGCAGCGTTGCTGATCTGCGATTACTAGCGACTCCGACTTCACGGGGTCGAGTTGCAGACCCCGATCCGAACTGAGACCGGCTTTTTGGGATTCGCTCCACCTCACGGTATCGCAGCCCATTGTACCGGCCATTGTAGCATGCGTGAAGCCCTGGACATAAGGGGCATGATGACTTGACGTCATCCCCACCTTCCTCCGAGTTGACCCCGGCAGTCTTCGATGAGTCCCCGCCATAACGCGCTGGCAACATCGAACGAGGGTTGCGCTCGTTGCGGGACTTAACCCAACATCTCACGACACGAGCTGACGACAGCCATGCACCACCTGTGACCGCCCCCGAAGGACCCGACATCTCTGCCGGTTTTGCGGCCATGTCAAACCCAGGTAAGGTTCTTCGCGTTGCATCGAATTAATCCGCATGCTCCGCCGCTTGTGCGGGCCCCCGTCAATTCCTTTGAGTTTTAGCCTTGCGGCCGTACTCCCCAGGCGGGGCGCTTAATGCGTTAGCTGCGGCACAGAGAACCGGAGAGGCCCCCCACACCTAGCGCCCAACGTTTACAGCGTGGACTACCAGGGTATCTAATCCTGTTCGCTCCCCACGCTTTCGCTCCTCAGCGTCAGTATCGGCCCAGAGACCCGCCTTCGCCACCGGTGTTCCTCCTGATATCTGCGCATTTCACCGCTACACCAGGAATTCCAGTCTCCCCTACCGAACTCTAGCCTGCCCGTATCGACTGCAGGCCCGCAGTTGAGCTGCGGGTTTTCACAGTCGACGCGACAAGCCGCCTACGAGCTCTTTACGCCCAATAAATCCGGACAACGCTCGCGCCCTACGTCTTACCGCGGCTGCTGGCACGTAGTTGGCCGGCGCTTCTTCTGCAGGTACCGTCACTTACGCTTCGTCCCTGCTGAAAGAGGTTTACAACCCGAAGGCCGTCATCCCTCACGCGGCGTCGCTGCATCAGGCTTCCGCCCATTGTGCAATATTCCCCACTGCTGCCTCCCGTAGGAGTCTGGGCCGTGTCTCAGTCCCAGTGTGGCCGGTCGCCCTCTCAGGCCGGCTACCCGTCGTCGCCTTGGTAGGCCATCACCCCACCAACAAGCTGATAGGCCGCGAGCCCATCCCAGGCCGAAAAACTTTCCACCAACGATCATGCGATCGACGGTCCTATTCGGTATTAGCCCCGGTTTCCCGGGGTTATCCCAAAGCCTAGGGCAGGTTGCTCACGTGTTACTCACCCGTTCGCCGCTCGAGTACCCCGAAGGGCCTTTCCGCTCGACTTGCATGTGTTAAGCACGCCGCCAGCGTTCGTCCTGAGCCAGGATCAAACTCTCCAACAAAAACTTGTTGAACAATCGTCCCGGCAACAAAAGTGTTGCCAAAGGAATCCCAACCAACCAGACACACCGAAGCATGCCCAGCCAGTCCGGGGTATAAATCATAATTGGCACTGGCTTATCAAGCACCCTGTTGAGTTCTCAAAGAACAACCACACACCATCCGGAACCCTCACCAGGCGCCATCCGGGGCAATCCGTTCCCACTCCCGCCGCTCTCGCGCCGGGCACTTCTACTACGTTACCTCACCGTTTCCGCCGTGTCAAACCGTGTGTCCCGGTCTGTCGTGCTTGGTACGGTTTGGCTCCGCTGACCGCAGGCAGCGGAGAACCGCTGCGCTTTGATCATCGGATTCGGCAGGCCGGCCGCTGCGGTCTCCCGCTCGCTCGCCCGGTGCCCTGCCGGTCGTGAACCTTACCCGGCCGGTTCCGCCCCGCCAAATCGACCCCTCGGTCGACCGGTGGAGCACCACCCGGATCCCGATGCCGGAGGAGTGAACCCCTCCCGCCTCGTACCGCCCGGCTCGGACTCCCAGGTGCTTTGCCCTGTTTCGCCCGTTCCGCGCTGGCAGAGAGAAAGTTACGCGTCCGAGGGTTTGAACGTCAAATCGGGGGGGTAGCGGCCCGCGTCACATCGTCGATGTCTGGCTATACCGCCTGGTCGGAAGCGCTGACACCGCGGTTTCGGGCACGCCGCTGGGCGAGCAGGCCCCGGACACCCAGCGCACCGACCGTCGTACCGATGGTCAGGGACGCGGCGATGAGTAGCGCATGGATCCAGAGGAACCCGGTGCCGTCGCCCTCGCCGACCGTCCCGGTCGACCACGCCCGGGGGTCGTTCCAGATGGCCACCGCGAACCTCGGCCAGATCGCCCAGGTCCAGAAACCGACTCCGACGAGGAAGAACGACCATCCACGGGACAGCACCATGGCCGACGAGTATGCCAGCGCCGCAGCCACACCGGCCCTGATCACGCCGGCCCGGCCCCCGCCTCCCCGCGCACCGGGTTACCGTGGATCCGTGGTCCGGGCGAGCAGCTTCCCGCCGGTTGGCGTCGACGTGAGCGTCGACCTGCCGGGCGATGCCGTGCCGCACACGCCGGCGACCAGGTCCGGGGATGGGCGTGAACGCCTCCTGGACGTCCTCCGTGCCCGCGGGCTGCGGTTCCGCGACGGCGCGCGATGGCAATCGGCTCTCTGAGCCGACCCTGCTGAACACCGACCGGGGCGTTCCGCCCCGCGTCGACGCGCGCACACGCGAACCCTCCATCCGTACGACACGAGAGGCGTACCACCATGTCCGCTGCACGGATGCTCACCGGTGACCGCCCGACGGGGCGACTGCACCTCGGCCACTACGTGGGCAGCATCGCCAACCGGGTCCGGTTGCACCAGCGCTACGAGAGCTTCTTCATCATCGCCGACCTGCACATGCTCACCACCAGGAACACCCGCGAGGACATCTCCCGGGTGGCCGGCAACGCCCGGGAGATGGTGCTCGACATCCTCGCCGCCGGGGTCGAGCCGGACCGGGCCACGTTCTACCTCCAGTCCGCGGTCCCCGAGGTCGGGGACCTGAACACGCTCTTCCAGAACCTGGTGACGGTGCCGAGGTTGGAGCGGGTGCCGTCGCTGAAGGAGATGGCCCGGGACGCCGGCAAGGAGGAGATGCCGTACGGACTGCTCGGCTATCCCGTCCTCCAGGCGGCGGACATCCTCTGCGTCCGGGCCGGTGTCGTGCCGGTGGGCCGGGACAACGCCCCGCACGTCGAGGTGACCCGGGAGGTGGCCCGCCGGTTCAACCACCTCTACGGCGAGGTGCTCCCCGTGCCGGAGATGATCCACGCCGAGACGCCGGTGCTGGTCGGCACGGACGGCCGCGCCAAGATGAGCAAGAGTCTCGGCAACGCCATCGCACTCTCCGACGAACCGGCCGTGGTGCGGCGCAAGGTGCTGGGGATGTACACCGATCCGAAGCGGGTACGGGCCGACGTGCCGGGGACCGTGGAGGGGAACCCGGTCTTCGCCTACCACGACGTGTTCAACCCGGACCGGGCCGAGGTCGACGAGCTGAAGGAGCGCTACCGGGCCGGCCGGGTGGGTGACGTCGAGGTCAAGGAGCGGCTCGCGGTGGCGCTCAACCGGTTCCTCGACCCGATGCGGGAACGCCGGGCCCGCTTCGCGGCCGAGCGCGGGCTGGTCGACCAGCTGATCGCCGACGGCACCGAACGGACCCGTCAGGAGGTCCGGCAGACCCTCGCCGAGGTACGCCGGGCGATGGGGCTGACCGCCGCTTACCAGCAGATCCGCCGACGGGCCGAGCGGTCCCGGCGGAACGCCGACGCACCGGCCACCGCCGGCACGGGCGGCGCGTGAGGCCCGGCCCGTCGGGGCACGTATCCTGGAGAATCCGTCTGCCCGCTGCCGAGGAGCTGCGTACCTGATGACCTCCGCGGATTCTACCGCCCCGGCGGGCCCCTCCCTGGACACCGCGCACGGTTCGGTCGTCCTGCCCACCTTCCTGCCCGACGGGACCCGGGCCTCGGTCCGGGCGGTCGACACCCAGGACCTGACGACGGTGGGGATCCAGGCGGTGATGGTCAACGCGATGCACCTGGCGCAGCGTCCCGGGCTCCAGACCATCCGGCGGGCCGGCGGTCTGCACCGCTTCATGGCCTGGGACGGCGTGATCGTCTCGGACTCCGGCGGGTTCCAGGTCCTCTCCCTGATCCGTAAGCAGGGCAAGACGGGTGCGATCCGGTCCAACGGGGTGACCTTCCAGGAGTCACCGACCGCCAAGAAGATCGTGCTGACCCCGGAGAAGGTCATCGAATGGCAGTTCGGGCTCCGCTCGGACGTGGTGGTCGCCCTCGACGACTGCACCGGCCCGGAGGACTCCCCCGCCGAGCAGCTCGCCTCCACCGAGCGCACGATCCGCTGGTTCCGGCAGGCCCGGAAGGCGTACGACCTCCAGTGCCGACAGCGGCGGTCGGGCGAGCCGCCGCTGCTGGTCGGGGTGGTGCAGGGCGGCACCGACCCGGAGCTGCGGCAGCGTTGTGTGGACGCCCTGGTCGAGTCCGGGGCGCAGGGGTTCGGGTTCGGGGGTTGGCCACTGAGCGCCGAGGGTGAGCTGGAGCGGGAGATGTTCGCCCTGCTCTCCCGGATCACCCCGCCGGACGCGCCGCTGTTCGCCCTCGGGGTGGGCCGGCCCGAGCACCTGGTCTCCCTCTGCGAGCTGGACATGCGCTGGGTCTTCGACTGCACCATCCCGACCCGGGACGCGCGGCACGGCCGGCTCTACTCGTTCGTGCCGGAGATCGCCGACCGGCTGCTGACCCCGGACCGGAGCTTCTACCAGAACGTCTACATCCTGGACGAGGAGAACTCCCGCAAGGACGAGCCGATCTGCGCCACCTGCGACTGTCCGACCTGCCGGCGGTACAGCCGTAGTTACCTGCACCACCTCTTCCGGGTCAAGGACGGCCTGGCGGACCGGCTCGCCACCCTGCACAACCTGCGCTTCTACACCCGCCTGCTGGAGATGATCCGGGCCGGACGGATGGCCCGGCCCGGTCTCGGCGAGCCGGCCCGGGTGGGGTGAGCGAGCGGTGACGGTGTCGCCGGCCGTCGAGAAGGTGATCGTCCGGCTCACCTCGGCGGCCAAGTACCGGGACGTCCACCCGGAGACCATCGCCGACCTGGTCCGGCGGGAGGGGCGGGCCACCGGCGACGCCGCCGAGCTGGAACGGCTGGTCCGGGCCCGGCTGCACAAGGTCGCCGCCCTGCACCTGCTCACCGCCCGGCCGGCGGCGTTGCGCCGGGCGCTGGACCGGGCCGACCTCGACGACCCGCAGGCCCGGCGGGACTGGTGCCGGCAGGTGCTGGCCGGGCACTTCTCCACCGCCGAGCGTCTGCCCGACCTGGACGTCTTCTACCCGACCCTGTTCGGGCTGGTGCCGCCACCGGAGACGGTGGCCGACATCGCGTGCGCGCTGAACCCGTTCACCCTGCCCTGGCTGCGGGAGGTGAGCGACGCCCGCTACGTGGGCTACGACTTCAACGCGACGTTCGTGGCGCTGGGCAACGCGTTCCTGGCCCGGACCTACCCGGAGAGCGAGATCCGGCACGAGGAGGTGCTCACCGACGGTCACCAGGTGAGCGCGGACCTGGCGCTACTGCTCAAGACGTACCACTGCATGGAGGGACGCCGGCCCGGCGCGGGGCTGGCGCTGGTCGACCGGCTGGCGTGCCGGCACGTGGTGGTGTCGTTCCCCACCCGGGCCATGAACGGCCGGGCGGCGGTCTTCGTGCCACGCCACGTCGAGGAACTGGCCGAATTGGCCCGCGACCGGGGTTGGCGCTGGTCGCGGGCCACTCTGCCGTCGGAGGACCTGGTGGCGATCGACAAGGGGTGACCGCCGGGGGCCGCCTCAGTCCTCCCAGAGGCGCTCGACGATCGCGGTGGTCTCCTCCCGGGTGCGCGGCCGGTCGGCCAGACCGTCCATCGCGCCCCAGGCGCTGGCGTACCAGGACTCCTCGGTGAGTTCGCGGTCGGTGAAGCGGCCGGCGAGCGCGGCGCAGACCCGGTCGATCCGTCCGCACGCGTCCTCGACCACCTCGTCGGTGAACGCCGTCGAGGGGGTCTGGTTGTCGCCCTCGAAGAAGAGCAGCCCCTCGTCCGCCGAGGCGGCGTGGAAGGCGTCCTGCACCTCGTCGTCGGCGCAGACGAACTGGAAGAGGTTGCCGTTGCCGGCGAGGTCGATCGGGACGCCGGCACCGGCGAACGCCGCCCGGGTGTGGGCGATGAACCGGTCACCCGCGGCCCGGATGGCCTGCTGCGGCTGTCCGGTCGCCATCCGCCGCAGGGTGGTGGTCGCGGCGGCCAGCGCGGTCGGCTCGAAGTACGAGGTGAACGAGACGTCCTCCAGCGCGGCGAGCAGGTGGGCGTCCCCGCCCACCGCCGCGACCGGGGAGCCGTTGGCCAGGCACTTCGCCACGATCCAGACGGCCGGGTCGAGCAGGTGGGTGGAGAGCCCGGCCCGGTAGCGGAGGCCGACCTTGACCTCGTCGGCGATGACCGGGACGTCCGCCTCCTTCGTCAGCCGGGTGAACTCGGTGTACCAGCGCTCGCCGAGGTGCATGTGGTCCGGGGAGATGACCACCGCGGCCACCTGCTCCGGGCGGCTGAGCCACTCGGCGAGCACGTCGAGGTCGAAGAGGAACTCGACGACCCCGTGCTGGTTGGGGGCGAAGGGCTCGTCGCAGTGCCACATCGGGTCGTACCCGTGGTAGCCGGAGCTGAGGATGATCGACCGTTCCCGGGCGTCCCGGACGGCGCAGGTCACCGAGCGGAGGGCGGCGGTGCCGGTGCGGTAGAGACCGACCACGTCGCCGCCGCACACCTCCTGCAACTGGCCGAGCAGGGAGTCGAGCACCGGGCTCCAGGCGGTGCCCACCCCGGAGCGGCCCCGGGCGGCGCGGGCGATCGCCTCGGCGACCTCCTCGTCACCGTGGCCGAGGATGACCGAGCCACGGGCGTTGTCGAAGTCGATCCACCGCCGGCCGTCCGGGTCGGTCAGGTACGCGCCCGAGCCCTCGATGAAGACCCGGGGACGTCCGTCGGCGTCCCGGGGACAGGTGGGTTCCTGGGCCAGCAGCTTGCCGGCGCCGATGTCGATGGTCATGCACTCCGCTCGATTCACTCTGTTCCGACAGATGGGGAGGAGAGGTCGGGTTCGATACCGAACTCCCGGCGCAGCAGCTGGTGGGCCATCCGCAGGGCGAGGGACTGGATGGTGAGGGTGGGGTTGACGCCGCCCGGGTAGGGCATGACGCCGCCGTCGACCACCATCAGGTTCGTCAGGCCGTGCACCCGCCCGTCCGGGTCGGTGACCGAGGTCCGGGGGTTGGTGCCGGCGCGGCAGGTGCCGTGCAGGTGGGTGCTGCCCATCCAGAAGTACGACGATTCGCGCCAGGTCAGCTCACAGCCGGCGGCCCGCAGGATCTCCTCGGCCCGCCGCTGGAGGTACTCCAGGCGGGCCCGGTCCCGGGGGTGGGGCGAGTAGTCCATGACCACGTCCGGCAGGCCGAACCGGTCGACGCCCCGGCCGAGGGTCACCCGGTTGTCGGCCCGGGGCTGGTCGGGCACCAGGCACTCGAGCCGGATGATCTGCTCGTCGGGGCGCAGCCGGAGGGACTCCTCCGGTTGGGACTCGATGATCAGCCCACCGAGGCCGCCGGGCGCGTCGTCGGCGGTGTAGTAGTCGGTGATCGCGGCGGTGGAGAAGGGGCCGGGACCGGCGACCCGGTCCTCGCGCAAGGTCATCGGCACGTCGGTCCGCCGGTAGCCCTGGACGTACCCGCTCATCTTGAAGCACAGGCCCCGGCCGACCATGTCGTGGTCGTTGCCCAGGCCCTGGGGGCTCAGGTCGTCGGTGGAGCGCAGCAGCAGGGCGGCGCTCTGGATGGCGTTGCCGGCGACGATCACGTGGCGGGCCCGGATGACGTGCCGGTTGCCGTTGTCCACCCGGACGCACTCGACCCCGTCGACGCTGGTGGCGTCCCGGCGCAGCAGCCGTACGGCCTTCAGGCCGGCGAAGAGGCGCAGTCCGGCCTTGCGCGCCGGGTCGAGGAAGACGGTGACCGCGTCCCCCTTGGCTCCCCGGTCGCACCGGTTGGAGATGCACGGGCGCTTCCCGGCGCACGCCAGCCGCCCCTGGTAGGGCTCGGAGGCGATGGCCAGCGGGGTCGGGAAGGGATTCAGGCCGAGGGACCGGGCCGCGGCCGTGATCACCGCGCCCTCCGCGGTGGTCTCGACCGGTGGCATCGGGTACGCGGGGTCGCTCGGCAGGCTCGGGTCGTGCCCGCCACCGGCGATGCCGAGCGCCGACTCCACCAGCGCGTAGTAGGGGTCGATCTCCTCCACCGTCCACGGCCAGCGCAGCGGCAGGTCGGAGCGGCCCAGCCGGGCCTCGACGTCGAAGTCGACCGGGCGGTAGCGGAAGGCCGCGCCGCCGAAGAAGACGGTTCCGCCACCGACGTTGCAGGTGGACCAGGGGTTGCCGCTCTTCTCCCAGACGCCGCTGTCCTGACGGATCCAGGCGGTCTCGGCGATCGTCTCGACGTCGTCGTAGCTCACCCAGGGATCCACGAAGGGTCCCTGTTCGACGACCACGACGTCGAGACCGGCACGTTGCAGGGCCCACGCGGTGATCGCACCGGAGGCGCCGCTGCCGATCACACAGACGTCGGCGACACGGGCGGTGTCGTCGGCGGTCGGCTCCGGGCCGTACCGCAGCCGGGCCGTGACGTCCTCGTGACCGGTACTGAGGTCGGCGGAAACGCTGATGAGAACCTCCCGGGTTGGGTCTGCGTGCCGGCCGGCCGCTTGGGGTCCCGACGGGACCGACCGGTCACTGGGGTTGGCCGTGCGGGGGTGCGCCGACGGTCACGGGCTCGGCCCGCAGCGCGTCGGGGGGTTGCCGGACGGTGAGCACCTGGCCGGTGGTCCCGTGCCGGCGGGCGGCCGTGACGGCCCAGGCCACCAGCCGGGCGGCGGCCGAGGTGTCGTCGGGTGCCTCCGGGCCGCCCATGTCGGTGGGGATCCAGCCGGGGTCGACCGCGTTGACGACGACGTCCTGCTCGCGCAGGGCGACGGCCAGGTTGACGGTCATGATGTTCAGCGCGGCCTTGGACATCCGGTAGCCGGTGGCCTCCCCGTCTGCGGTGGTCGGGTCGGCGTCGTCCGCGGTCACGTTGACCACGGCGGCCCCGCCCGCCGCCCGCAGCAGGGGGAGCATGGCCCGGGTCACCAGCAGGGGGCCGACGGCGTTGACGGTGAGCAGCTCGTGGACGGCCTCGGCGGTCACGCTCTCCAGGTCGGCGTCGCGTTCGTCGAGGAAGACCCCGGCGTTGTTGACCAGACCGGCGAGGCGTCCGCCGGTGTGGTCGGCGACCAGGTCGGCCGCGGCCGCGATGCTCGCCGGAGAGGTCACGTCCAGGGGTACGTGGACGGCCCGGCCGCCCCGGCGACGCAGTGCCGTGGCTGCCGCCGCACCCCGCCGGTCGTCGCGGCACCCGAGCAGGACGGACCAGCCGTCGTCGACCAGGAGGGTCGCGGTGGCCAGGCCGAGGCCCCGGTTTCCACCGGTCACCAGGACGTGGCCCCCGGCCGGCGTGGTGTCCGGGCTGGCCGGGGCGGTGTCCATGCTCCGCTGCCCGGTCACTTCCCGCTCGCCGCCCCGGCCCCGGCGAGGGCGGCGCGGTAGCAGTCCAGCATCCGGTCCCGGGTGGCGGCGACGTCGAAGGTGCTGGCGGTGGTGGTCTGCGCGGCGTGGATCTGGGCGACCACCGCGTCCCGGTCGGCCAGCACACGCCGGACAACCTCGGCGAGTCCGCGTACGTCGCCGGGCTCGGTGAGCAGGTCGGGGCAGGCCGAGCCGATGGTGCTGCGCAGGCCTCCGACCGCGTAGGCGGCAACCGGGGTGCCCGCCATGATCGCTTCGATCGCGCTGCCGCCGAGTTCCTCGTGGATCGAGGGCATCACCAGGGTGTCCACCAGGGCGAGCGCGGCCGGCACCTGGTCGTGCGGCAGGAACCCGGTGACCACGAACTGGTGCGCGCGGCCGGCCTCGGCGATCTCCTTCTCCATCCGTTCCCGCTGCGGGCCGTCCCCGACGACGAGGAAGGTCGGGGAGAGGTCGTCCAGGAGTTCGGCCAGTCGGAGCAGGTCCGGCCAGCCCTTCTCGTGGGCGACCCGGCCGATGTACCCGATCAGGGGGCGGCGGCCGGTCAGGCCGTACCGCTGGGCGAACGCCGTCGCCTCGGCCTCCGTCGCCGGGGTGATGTCGACCGCGTCCGGGTTGACCACGATGGCCGACCGGTCCAGGCCGGTCGCGGCGCTCACCACGTCGGCGGTCCGCGCGGTCAGGGTGGTGACCCGGGCCGCGGAGCGCAGCGCCTGCCGTTCCGCCTGCGTGACGAGGCGGTGTGCCATGGCGTCCACCGCCGACATCGGCTGGTAGACGGAGAGCCGGGAACAGTGCAGGGTGAGCACGTACGGCACGCCCAGGATCCGGGCGGCGATCCGACCCGCGACCAGCGGCCAGATCTGACCGTCGGCGTGCACGTGGACGAGGTCGGGCCGCCAGTCGCCGCGACGCAGCCGGAGACATTCCCGGATGGTTCCGATCAGCCACGCCTGACCCAACCCGACCAGGCCGGTGATCTCGGAGCGGATCTGGGGCAGGGACATCCGGGCGATGCGGACGGTCAACCCCGGCTCGATCTGCTTCGTCGGCGGCAGCCCGGGAAAGCCCAGGGTCAGCACGAGCTGGTCGACGCCCGCCCTGGCCAGGCTGCGGGACAACGCCAGGATCTGCACCTGCATACCGCCCACCGGATCGAACTCGGCCGGCCAGTGGTCGACGTAGTCGTGGTGGAAAAAGGGAGTCAACCGAAGTACACGCACGACGCCATCCGATTCTCCCGAAAGAGTGGCGAAAAGCTATTTCTGAATAACGTAAATCAGCTCGTTGCCGATCTCCAGTCGCTGAATGCGGCACGATCGTTCGCTGGCCTGGGACTCAAAACTCTGTGAATAGTTCTGAAACATCCCCTTCGATCGCTGACCGAGAGACTTGGTCGGGAAGGTTACCACGATAATCGGCGAGTTGACAATGTCAATCACTTCCCAGCCGGAGCCTCGTTGCTGAGTCTCCAGACAGGGGAGCGTCTTCAGCAATAGCGTGACGTCGGCAGGCTCGTCAAGGCGGGCCTCGAGGAGGTCGACCACGCTCGTACGGTGGGCCACCCCCAACCTCGTCAGGGCGGCGCCCACGAAGTCCATCAGACGGGCGTCGATGTCGGAGGCGACGTAGACGGTCTCGTCGGACAGGCCCATCCAGGGCGCGGCCAGCGGGTTGAGGCCACACGCCAGGTCACGCAGCGTGTTCGGCCGGGGTACGTGGCGGAAGATCTCCCGGTAGAACTCGTCGAGGTGCGGCAGCCGCTCCCGGGTGGACATGTGCACCGACATCGCACGAGACAGGGCCGAACGGACCGCTTCGTCCCCGGCCTCGACTGCGGTGTCGAGCTGCCGCAGCAACGCTGTGTAGTTAGGCGCGCTGGGCGGCAGGAAGGCGCCGTAGATCTCGTGCAGCCCCCGCTTCGTGCGCTTCACCGCGTCCGGCACGTCGCCCCGCGAGGCGACCAGGGCGGCGCGGGCCAGGCGACGCACGGTGGCCGGGGCCACCGACTGGTAGCGCCTGCTCTTGGTGATGGCCTGCTGGATCTGGTCGATACGGTCGTCGCCCGTAGATGTCGTCATCGAGTCCTCCGAAAGATCCTGAACCGGCAGCGAAGCGGAAAAATTCCCCCACCGACACATCGGTTCGCATACCAAGCGTTATTGCTCGTCTACTGAAAGTTGTTGCCGGAGTATTACGGGGCAAACGCGGGAGCGCCCCCGCCCGACACCGGCCAGCGTCCATATTGGTCGCCGTGTCCCGCAAGCCCGGCTTGGCCGGTTTTTGCACGTCGACACTGGTGATTGTGTCTGGCACACTTGGCCGAGCCCGCGATCTACCGGTTGCCGCAGTCTGGCCTGGGAAGGACGTGAAAGTGACCCTTCTTGCCGTCAATGGTGGTTCCCCGATACGTTCGCAGCAGTGGCCGTTGTGGCCCGCTCCTGCGCCCGGCGCCCTCGACGCACTGAATGAGGTTCTCCATTCCGGTCGCTGGGCCATCAGCGGGCCATACCAGGGGAAGCAGAGCTTCGAGCGACGATTCGCGGCGGCATTCGCCGAGTTCCACGGGATCGGGCACTGCGTGCCGACCTCCAGCGGGACGGCCAGCCTCATGGTCGCGCTCGAGGCGTGCGGGGTCGGTGCCGGTGACGAGGTTATCATCCCGGGCCTGACCTGGGTCGCCAACGCATCCACCGTCGCCGGGGTCAACGCGGTCCCCGTCCCGGTCGACGTGGACCCGCAGACCCTCTGCCTCGACCCGGCGGCCGTCGAGCGGGCGATCACTTCGCGGACCGCAGCCATCGTCGTGGTCCACCTCTACTCCGCCGTGGCGGACCTGGACGCGTTGACCGCGATCGCCGAGCGGCACGGCATCCCGCTGATCGAGGACTGCGCGCAGGCGCACGGCGCGCGCTACCGCGACCGCCGGGTGGGCACCTTCGGCGCCTTCGGCACCTTCAGCATGCAGCACAGCAAGGTGCTCACCAGCGGCGAGGGCGGTGCCGTCATCACCGGGGACCCCGCACTCTCCCGCCGGGCCGAGCACCTGCGGGCGGACGGCCGCACCTACACGCCGGACGAGCCCGCCGTCGGGGAGATGGAGCTGGCCCAGACCGCGGAGCTGATGGGCAGCAACCGGTGCCTGTCGGAGTTCCAGGCGGCGCTCCTGCTCGGCCAGCTCGAACTGCTCGACGAGCAGAACGAGCGGCGGCGGGCCAACGCGGCCCTGCTCGACGAGGGTCTCGGCGCGCTCGGCATCCAGCCCCAGGTCTCCTCGCCCGGCACCACCGAGCGCACCTACTACGAGTGGGCCGGTCGGATCTCCGACGACGGGATCGGGCAGATCGGCGTCGAGCGGATCGCCCCGGCGGTCGCCGCCGAGCTGTCCGGCGCGGCCATCTACGCCAGCTACCCCCCGATGAACCACAACCGGCTCTACCGGCCCGCCACCCGGTCGCGGTTCGAGGGCGTCCCGGGACTCGACCTGACCGGCTACTCCCTGCCGGTCGCCGAGGACGCCGGCCAACGGGTGGTCACGATCCACCACTCGGCGCTGCTGGGCGACGAGTCGGACATGAAGGACATCGTTCGCGCCTTCGAGAAGGTGTTCGCGAATCACCGAGAACTACGCGGCTGACCACCAGGGCCGGACGGGGAGGCTCCCCATCGACCCCGGCCCCGGTAGCTGCGATCGGGAGCCCCGACCCCGGGGCTCCCGTTGGGAAGGGCCCCATCCAAGGGTTGTTTGGACCCGTGACGAAGGGTAAGCGTATGGAGGTCGAGATACGCCTGGGCGCGGTTCGGTATCCGTTCCGGCTCGGCACCGACTGTCTCGGTGCCATCGTGGAGGACCTGGTCGCGATGTCGGCCAGTCGACTCCTGATCGTCTGCGACAGCAACACCGGTCCACTGTTCGGCGCGGAACTGGTCGAACGTCTCTCCCCACGGGTTCCGGCGAACCTGCTCATCCACCGTGCCGGTGAGCCGTACAAGGATCTCCAGGCCGTCAGCACGCTGGCCGAGTCGGCGCTCCAGCTCGGCGCGGACCGCGCCTCGGTGGTGGTCGCCGTCGGTGGCGGCGTGATCGGCAACATCGCGGGGTTGATGGCCGCACTGCTCTTCCGCGGGATCCGCCTCGTCCATGTCCCGACGTCGCTCATCGCGATGTCCGACTCGGTCCTCTCCCTCAAGCAGGCGGTCAACGCCAGTGTGGGCAAGAACCTGGTCGGTACGTTCTACGCGCCGGAGTCCGTCCTGGCCGACACCGCCATGCTGCGGAGCCTGCCGTTCCGGGAGACGGTCTCCGGTCTCTGCGAGGT
This sequence comes from Micromonospora sagamiensis, assembly GCF_014680085.1. Lineage (NCBI taxonomy): Bacteria > Bacillati > Actinomycetota > Actinomycetes > Micromonosporales > Micromonosporaceae > Micromonospora > Micromonospora sagamiensis. The sequence continues at coordinate 2,636,661 of NZ_AP023438.1, forward strand.
CGTCAAGAACTCGCTGGCCATCCGGCCCAGCATGGTCGAGATGCTCCGGACGTCGCTGCGGCAGGACGGCTGCTACGACGACGAGGCCATGTACCAGATCATCTCGGAGAGCATCCTGGCGAAGGCCTCGGTGACCGAGGACGACATGCACGAGTGCCGCGCCGGCCTCGTGCTGGAGTACGGCCACACGGTCGGGCACGCCATCGAGTACACCGCCTCCGGTGGGCTCTCCCACGGCCAGGCGATCGGCCTCGGCATGGTGGTGGCCGCCGAGGTGTCCCGCCGGCTGGGTCACCTCGACGACCGGGCCGTCGCACTGCACCGGGAGCTGCTGACCCGGGCGGGCGCGATGGTGACCATCCCCGAGGAGGTCGACCTCGACGAGGTGATGCACCGGCTGCGGTTCGACAACAAGCGCGGCTATCTCAGCGACCCGGCCGAGAGCAGCGCGATGGTCCTCCTCGGTGGACTGGGCCAGCCACTGTGGCACGACGGCCGTCCGCTGGTCTCCGTCCCGATGGCCCTGGTCGGCGAGGTCATCAACGAGATCGCCTGCCCGGAGATGCCGAACTTCGAGCTGGTGGCGCCGGCGCAGGACGAGCGGGTGCCGGACACGGTGGGTGCTGCTGATGGTTGAGCGTCTGGGTGTCGCCGTCGTCGGGGGCGGGTTCATGGGTGGCGTGCACGCCGAGGTCCTCACCGCCGATCCCCGGGTGGATCTGCGCTGGGTCGTGGACCGCGACGAGCGCGTCGCTACGGAACTCGCCACCCGCTTCGGCGCACGTGCCACCGCGACCCTCGACGAGGCGCTGGCTGACGACGCGGTCCGCCTCGTGGTGGTTGCCACCCCGGCCGCCACCCACGAACCGATCGCGGCACAGGTGATCGCCGCAGGCCGGCACGTCCTGGTGGAGAAGCCGCTCGTGCTCTCCACCGGGCACGCCCGGCAGTTGGCCGCCGCAGCCCGCGAACGGGGGGTGACGCTCGCGCACGGGGGCAACTTCGTCTACGCGCCGAAGTTCGTCCGGGCCCGCGAACTGGCTGCGGACCGGGACGCGCTGGGCACCGTCCATTCGGTCCGGGTAGCGTTCCGGACGTCCGGCCCGGACACCGACTGGTTCCGGTCGAAGGCGACCGCCGGTGGCGGTGCCCTCACCGACCTCGGTTGGCACGCGGTGGAGCTGTGCCGCTGGATGCTCGGCAAGCCGGCCATCCGGTCCGTCACCGCCTGCACCCGTCAGCTCAGCGCCGCCGGGGACGTCGAGGACCAGGGTGTCGTCCTGATCGAGTTCGCCGACGGCGCGATCGGTCAGTGCGACGTCTCCTGGGTCTGCCCCGGTGGCGAGCAGCTCACGGTCGAGGTGATCGGCACGGAGGGTCTGGTCACCGCCGACCTCTGGCAGGGCATGGGCGTCGAGGTGTACACCAACACCAAGTTCGGCGCGGTGTGGGAACCCAACCAGGGGTGGCTGCGTCCCGAGTGGGAGTGGATCCGCAACAGCGGATACGTGCACCAGGACCGTCAGGTCGTGGACGCGGTGCTCGAGGGCCGGCCGATGGAGCACACCCCGGACGACGCGGTCGCGATCGTCGAGGCGCTCGAGGCGGCCTACCGCAGCGCGGCGGACGGACGGAAAGTGGAGACGAATGCCTGACAACCGTGCCCCCCGGGGCGTCCTCTCGATGACACCGTTCTTCCTCTACGCCGACCACCAGAAGCTGTGGAAGCCGCGGTTCGACCCGATGGGCGGCATGCACGTGTTGGGCCACGCGATCGTGACGGAGATGGGCCGGCGGGGCTTCCCGCAACGGGTCCTCACCATGGCCCCACCCGGCGTCCCGAAGGACCTCCAGATCGCGCCGAACGTCACCGTGCACGCCCGGCGCCTGCCGGTGCTGCCGATCCCGTCCAAGCTGGAGGGATACTTCGGCCTGGTCGGGGCCTGGGCGAAGGCCAGCCTGCTCTACGTGATGCGTAACAGGGAGCAGCTCAAGCGGGAGATCGGGATCGTGCACGCGCACTGCGACGGTTCCGGCTCGGCGCCGGCGTACGCGTACGCCGCGGCGCAGGTCCTCGACGTGCCGATCGTGTCGCACATCTACTCCTGCCGGTCACTCACCCAGCACCCGACCACGGTGTTCGAGCGGGTGGCCGACCCGGTGGCCAAGTCGGCGGAGAAGTACGTCATCCAGCACTCCGGTGCGGTGCTGACCCTCAGCGACAAGGTCCGCGAACGCATCCGGGACGAGCTGCACGTGCCGGACGACCGGGTGCACCGGTTGGCACACCTGGTCACCGACAACTTCGTCGGGCACGACACGCCGGAGCGCCGGGAGGAACTGCGGCAGCGGTTCGGGCTGACCGACGACAAGCCGACCGTCCTCTACGTGGGCCGGATCTCCTCGGAGAAGGGCGTCGACTGGTTCGTCAAGGCCGCCGCCGAGGTTGCCAAGCGGCGGGACTGCCGGTTCCTGATCGCCGGTGACGGACCGCAGCGCGGTGACATCGAGGCGCTGGCGCGGCAGCTCGGCGTCGCCGACAAGCTCGTCATCACCGGCTTCCTGCTCCCCGAGTACATCCCGTCGATCATTTCGCTCTCGACGCTCGCCGTCCTGCCCTCGCAGTACGAGGAGCTGGGCGTCGTCGTGCTCGAGTACATGATGATGAAGCGCCCGGTCGTGGCGCACGATGTCAGCGGCGTACACAAGCTGGTCGAGCACATGAAGACCGGCGTGCTGGTGCCGCCCTTCGACCCTCCGAAGCTCGCCGACGCCATCGAGATGGTTCTCGACGATCCGGACCTGGCCCGTCGCCTGGCGGACGCCGCCGAGCCGATTCCCCAGCGGGAGTACTCGCTGGCCTCGGCCGGTGAACGTCTGGAGGCGATCTACCTATCCCTCATGGAGGAGTCCTGAGATGACCGTCACTAACAAGATCGTCACCGGTGTCGCCTTTCCACCGTCGCTGTTGGCGGAGACCCCGCCGATCTCGGTGGCGACGCTCACGGCCTATCTTCGCGACAAGGGCATGCCGGCCCGTGGCCTGGACCTGAACGCGGACTTCAACGAGTACCTGCTCAACCGGGTCGAGATCGAGCAGGTGCAGGGCCCGGAGAACAGCCACGAGTTCACCCAGCCCTTCATCAAGCAGTTCTTCCTGAACCACATCACCGGCAACTACTTCGCCGAGACGAACTTCGAGCAGTGGGAACTGCAGCAGCAGTGCCAGGTGGCCCCGGAGAGCCTCTCCATCTGGGACCCGCCGTTCCCGTTCTCGTACTGCGAGTTCCTCTCGATCCTGCGGGACGAGCCGGAACGCGTCGCGAAGCTGGTCCGGGACCCGGACGCGAACATCTACCACGCCTTCTACCACGAGAAGGTCGCCGGCCAGGCCTCCGAGCTGGGCATGATGGGCTTCTCGATCATGGGGTACAACCAGGTCATCCCCGCGCTGACCCTGGGCTACCTGATGAAGCAGGAGAACCCGGACCTCTACATCTGCTGGGGCGGCCCCTGGGTGACCTCCTTCGCGGACATGCTCATCCCGCGTCTGGAGGCCTGCCCCGAGCTGGGCGACCTGATCGACGCGCTGGTCGTCCGGGAGGGCGAGGAGCCGCTGCTGAAGATGGCCGAGGCGCTGTCCCGCGGCGAGCGTCCGGTGGGCATCCCCGGCGGCTGCAAGCCGATGTCGGAGCAGAGCGTGCTCGACACCAAGCCGGTCGGCCGCAAGCTGCTGCTGGAGATGTCCAAGCCGCGGGAGAACATGCCCAACACCCACTGGCGGACCGAGGACGGCACCTACGAGCGCAGCGGTGACATCTCCTGGGTCGCCGACATGAACCAGATCCCGACCCCGGACTACAGCGACTTCGACCTGTCGCTGTACACCACCTTCCGGGAGGGGCAGGGCAGCCTCGTCCTCCAGGGCTCGCGCTCCTGCTACTACATGAAGTGCTCGTTCTGCAACGCGATCACGAACTTCGCGCCGTGGAGTTACCGGGAGCGCAGCACCGAGAACATCCAGAAGGACATCGACACCTTCCTGGAGCTGTACCCGGGGGTCGTGCACTTCGACTTCGCCGACGCGGTATTCCCGGCGAAGCGGCTGGTCGAGCTCGCCGACTTCTTCATCGAGAAGAAGCGCCCGGAGCTGTTCTGGGAGGTGGACGTCCGGTTCGAGGGCAACATCGACAAGGCCGTCCTGACCAAGATGCGCGACTCGCAGGGCACGCTGCGCTTCGGCCTGGAGACGGCGAACGAGCGCCTGCTCGAGCTGGTCCGGAAGGGCAACCGGATGGACGTCGTCCACCGGCTGCTCCAGGACAGCCGCGAACTGGGCTACAAGCCGTTCCTGATGACCATCGTCGGCCTGCCCACCGAGGAGCGGAACGAGGCCGAGGAGCTCTACGAGTTCCTCAGCGAGTACCACGACACGGTGACGTACCAGATCGCCGACTTCATCGTCGAGCGGAACTCGCCGATCCAGCTCCGGCCGGACGAGTACGGCATCCACATCGAGGACGACGAGCAGGAGAGCTTCCACCACAACCTGCACTTCACCCGGCGCGCCGGCTACACCGACGACGAGGCGCAGGAGGTCTACCGGGACATCCTGGTCCGCACCATGCAGCGGTTCAAGGGCGCCCACGAGGTGGACGTGGAGCAGGAGCGGAGTCGGGTCGACCCGTCCGACTCGGTGTACCGACTGAGCCTTCGGGCCGGGTCCTTCGCATTGGAGAACTACTGGGTGAAGCACAACAACCTGCCGTTCGAGGGTCTGGTGCCCATCGGCTACAAGGTCCAGCAGCAGTGGACCGACATGTCCAACAAGGGCACGGTCTTCGAGATCGACCCCGACATCGCCCTCGGGGCCCTCGCCGGGGCAGGTAGCCGCTGATGACGGAGAAACTGGCCATTCTCGGTGGCGACCCGGTCCGGCAGCGGCCCTGGCCGGAGTGGCCGCACGTCGGCCCGGCGGACGTGGAACGGCTCCGCGGCGTCATCGAGTCCCGCAACCTCGGCGGCATCCCCTTCCCGAACACCCTGCACCAGCAGTTCGCCGAGCGGTTCACCGGCAAGCTCGGGGCGAAGTACGGCCTCCTGGCGGCCAACGGCACGGTGACCCTCTCGATGGCGCTGCGCGCGCTCGGGATCCACGCCGGCGACGAGGTGATCACCACCGCCTTCACCTGGATCGGGACGGTCGCCGGCATCGTGCACGTCAACGCCGTGCCGGTGCTGGCGGACATCTCCGACGACAACTGGTGCATCGACCCGGTGAAGGTCGAGGAGGCGATCACCGAGCGGACCAAGGCGATCATGGTGGTGCACCTGGGCAACCAGGTCGCCGACATGGACGCGCTGCTGGACATCTGCCGCCGGCACAACCTGCTGCTGATCGAGGACTGCGCGCACGCCCACTTCGCGGAGTGGCGCGGCCAGTGCGTCGGCACCATCGGCGACGCCGGCAGCTACAGCTTCGAGACCAGCAAGATCATGACCTCCGGCGAGGGTGGCTTCCTGGTCACCGCCACCGAGGAGACGTTCCACCGGGCCATGTCCCTGGCGCACGTCGGCCGCAAGGAGGCCCCGTACGACAAGTTCCCGGGCCGGGTCTTCGGCTGGAACCACCGGGCCACCGAGATGCAGGCGGCCGTCCTGCTCGGTCAGCTCGACCAGTACGACGCCCTCGACCGGCAGCGAACCGCGATGGCGGAGCTGCTGACCAAGGGACTCACCGAGATCGGCGGGTTCATCCCGCTGCCCGAGGACCCGCGGGTCACCCGGCGGCAGCGCTACGAGCTGCTCTTCCGGTTCGACACGAACGCCTGGGAGGGGCTGCACCGGGACAAGGTGCTGGAGGCGATCCTCGCCGAGGGGGTGGAGTTCGAGGGGAACACCTTCTACCCGCCGCTACACCGCGACGAGCTGTTCCACATCACCGCCGACGACTGGCCGGCGATCCGGGAGCGGTACGGCGAGAAGATCTCCCCGGACGCGTTCCACCTGCCGGTGGCGGAGCGGGTGGCCTTCGACGAGGCGGTCTGGATCCACCACTCCCTGCTCTCGGTGGAGCCGGAGGACGTCCAGGACATGCTGGATGCCGTGGTCAAGGTCCGGGAAAATCTGGGGGCGCTGAAGAAGAGCCTATGATCGGTTCATGGCTCTGACGAAGCTCGGTCGGGCGGACACCCCGCCCGACCGATCCCTCGAAACATTCCCGATCACCGACAGCTCGCAGGAGATCACCATCGACTGCCGGGAGTTCACCTGCCGCTGCCCCATCACGGGGCAGCCGGACTGGGCGACCATCCGGATCGACTACCGGCCGGGTGACCGGGGAGTGGAGACCAAGAGTCTCAAGCTCTACCTGGAGACCTTCCGGGACGAGGGGATCTTCCACGAGCACCTGGCGACGAAGATGCGCGACGACCTGGTGGCGGCCCTCGAGCCGGTCTTCCTCAAGGTCACGGTCGACTTCAACGTCCGGGGCGGCATCGCACTGGCGGCGTCGAGCACGTACCAGCGCTGACCCCCACCCCACGACGAAACGGCGGCGGCCGGTGGTTCCTCGGAGGAACCACCGGCCGCCGCCGTTCGTGTCCTGACTGCCGGGTCAGTTCTGTGCGGGGATGAGGACCGGCTTGACGCTACGGTCCCGACTCACGACCTGCTCGATCGTCGCGTCGATCAACGCATTCGTCCGCTCGTCATCACGCAACAGACCACCAAAGGCCTCCTCCGCGAAGTCCAGCTTCCGCTCCTCGGTCAACTCACCACCCGACGTCGGCGCGATATCCGGCCGATCCGCGATCACCTGACGCGTCGCCTTCCGGAACGCCGACAACGCATGATCCACCGCAGCCTCGTCGAACGCCGTCGTCACCAACTGCGTACCAGAATCCTCGAAATACACCCCGAAATCGTGCGCCGTCTTGTAGATCTCCCAACCCAGATCATCATTCGGCAACACCGTGTCGAACATCAACGCCGGACCACCCACCCAGTTCGGAATCCCCTCACTGGTCAGGATCTCCCGCATCCCATCCGCCAACCGACGACCCATCGCCTCAGCGTTCTCATACACACCCGGCGTGTCCAAAACATCCAACACCGCCATCGCCGCCGCCATCGGCGGCACCTCACGCGTGTACGTCCCCTGAATCCCCGACACGTCATACGCATCGATGATGTCCCGACGACCCATCACCGCAGCCAACGAATGACCATTCGCCAGACCCTTACTGACCACCACCACGTCAGCAGGCACACCCAACCCGTGCACACCCTTCGGCCCCGCCCGGAACCCCGTGTACACCTCATCCATCATGAACGGCACATCATACCGCGCACACAACGCATACATACGCTGATAGAACTCAACATCGAAATACAACAACTCCGGCGAGATCAGCACCCCGGCAACCTCGTTGCCGAACGCCTCCAACATCTTCGCCAAAGCCTTCTCGTTATACCCGAACCCCACCACACCCGTCGTCTGCTGATACCCGAACGACTCCCCCGCCAACTGCCACTCATGCCACCCGTGATACCCACACGACAGAATCAACTCCCGACCCGTCGCCGCCCGCGCCAACCGAGCCGCCATCGCCGTACCCTCGGAACCGGTCTTGTGAAACACGACCTTCTCCGCACAGGCATACCGCTCACACAACCGCTCCGCCAACTCCACCCGCGGCACCGACAACGTCGACGCAAACGCCGTACCGTAATCCCGAATCTGCCGCGTAATCGCCTCGATCACCGCGGGATGCCGGTAGCCGACGATCACCGCGGCGTCGGCGCCGGTCAGGTCGACGTAACGGTTGCCCGACACGTCCGTCATCCAGGCGCCCTCGGCGTGCGCGATGACCGACGGGTAGCGCCCCGAGATGTCGTACTCCTCCGCCGCGGTCGCCCGCCGGGCCCGCTCGATCAACTCACGGTAGTTCATCTACCCACCACGCCATTCACGTCGGGGCGGGCCGGCGTCTTCCGACGCCGGCCCGCCCGGCTCAGCTCAGAGAAATTCGTCCAGCAGTTGGATGTAGGTCAGCTTGTGCTGGTCGACGGTGGTGCCGTACCGCCGGAGGAAGTGCTCGGCGTGCGGCGGCCCGTAACCCCAGACGTCGTCCTGGCCGATGTTGTACAGCGCCAGGGAGAGGTCCATCCACCGGTCCGACACTCCGGCCCGGTCGACGTCGAGGATGCCGGCCAGGGTCAGCGTCTCCGGATCGATCAGCACGTTGTCGAGGCAGAGATCACCGTGGCAGACGACGAGGTCGTCCTCGGGCGGAGGCGTCATCCGGCTCAGCTCCTCCCAGAGCTGCTGAGCCGTCCAGCCCTCGTGCGAGGAGTCCACGTCGTCCAGGTCGAGCGCACCCAGCGCCATCGAGCAGCTGGCCTGGTGGATCAGGTCGGCCAGCCGCCGCTCGAACGGGCACTCCGCCACCGGAAGCTCGTGCAGCGTGCGGGCGACGTCGGCGACGACGTCGATCACCCGCCACCGCTCCTCGGGCTTCCAGTGCCGGGCGGCGGGCCGCCCGGGCAGCGTCCTGGTGACCACCCACGCCAGTTCGTCGTTGGCGTCGAGCGCCACCACCTCCGGGACAGGCAGTCCCCGGTCGGCCAGCCAGCGGAGCCGTTCGGCCTCCTTGACCGGGTTGAACCGGTGGTCGTCGGGGTGCCTGGGCGGGGTGGTCTTGACGTAGAAGAGCGGCTCCTCCCCCACGCGGTACACCGTCGCGCCCGACGAACGCTCGCCCAGGCATTCCCACGGGGCATCCGGGTCGCCCCAGCCAGCCACCGGTATCGGTGCTGCAGCCATCTTCACCGGCCCTGTTTTCTTCCCCGGGTCCGGTCAGTTCTGTGCGGGGATGAGGACCGGCTTGACGCTACGGTCCCGACTCACGACCTGCTCGATCGTCGCGTCGATCAACGCATTCGTCCGCTCGTCATCACGCAACAGACCACCAAAGGCCTCCTCCGCGAAGTCCAGCTTCCGCTCCTCGGTCAACTCACCACCCGACGTCGGCGCGATATCCGGCCGATCCGCGATCACCTGACGCGTCGCCTTCCGGAACGCCGACAACGCATGATCCACCGCAGCCTCGTCGAACGCCGTCGTCACCAACTGCGTACCAGAATCCTCGAAATACACCCCGAAATCGTGCGCCGTCTTGTAGATCTCCCAACCCAGATCATCATTCGGCAACACCGTGTCGAACATCAACGCCGGACCACCCACCCAGTTCGGAATCCCCTCACTGGTCAGGATCTCCCGCATCCCATCCGCCAACCGACGACCCATCGCCTCAGCGTTCTCATACACACCCGGCGTGTCCAAAACATCCAACACCGCCATCGCCGCCGCCATCGGCGGCACCTCACGCGTGTACGTCCCCTGAATCCCCGACACGTCATACGCATCGATGATGTCCCGACGACCCATCACCGCAGCCAACGAATGACCATTCGCCAGACCCTTACTGACCACCACCACGTCAGCAGGCACACCCAACCCGTGCACACCCTTCGGCCCCGCCCGGAACCCCGTGTACACCTCATCCATCATGAACGGCACATCATACCGCGCACACAACGCATACATACGCTGATAGAACTCAACATCGAAATACAACAACTCCGGCGAGATCAGCACCCCGGCAACCTCGTTGCCGAACGCCTCCAACATCTTCGCCAAAGCCTTCTCGTTATACCCGAACCCCACCACACCCGTCGTCTGCTGATACCCGAACGACTCCCCCGCCAACTGCCACTCATGCCACCCGTGATACCCACACGACAGAATCAACTCCCGACCCGTCGCCGCCCGCGCCAACCGAGCCGCCATCGCCGTACCCTCGGAACCGGTCTTGTGAAACACGACCTTCTCCGCACAGGCATACCGCTCACACAACCGCTCCGCCAACTCCACCCGCGGCACCGACAACGTCGACGCAAACGCCGTACCGTAATCCCGAATCTGCCGCGTAATCGCCTCGATCACCGCGGGGTGACGGTGCCCCAGGATGATCGTCCCGCTGGCGGCCGTGAGGTCGACCATCCGGTTGCCCTCGACGTCGGTCAGCCAGGCACCCTCACCCGACTGGATCATCGCCGAAAAGCGGGTCTCGATGTCGTACTTCTCCGCGGCGGTCACCCGCCGGGCCCGCTCGACCAGCCCCCGGTTCGTCAAGTTGGCAGAATCCATGTCCTGGCTACCTTCTCTCGCCGATTTGACCCTTGCCCAGGAGTGCCACCAGGATCGGCGCCGGATTGTCCGGCCGGCGCGCCAGCTGGGCCCGCTCGACCTGTCGTCGGCGACTGCCGTCAGCTATCCCCAAGGGACACCGTGGCCGCCAGCATATAGCACTGTAACTATGTGCGGAATGGCCGAAACGGCTACTGACGGTTAGTTGCTTCACTTTCCGTCACCCGACGGAAGCAGGGTGGAGTATTGGCCGGTCAATCCGTTGTCAATCGGTCGGATCGGGGGGCCGACGGGCGGGCGGACCGCACCGCCGACCCCACCCCCGGCTCACTTACCGTGGCTCTCCGGGCAGCCTCCGGGATAATCCGGCGGCGGCGGCTGCCCAGCGAAACCGAATACTGTCCGAACAGTCGGGCACGGCTCGGCCGAATTGTCCGGGACGTGAACCCGAGGGCACCATTCCGCACCGACCGAGCCGATCCGACCCGCCACCTCCGGTCACGTACGGTGACGGATTGCTCTCTTCGGAACGGTGCCCGCAACTCCTGACGGTGGGCCAGGAAGTCGCGGGATCAGATCGTGGCGGGTTCGGCGGTGACGAGTTCGGCCTCCCGGCGGTTCTGGTCGAGCAGCTCGACGAAGCGGCGCTGGATCCGGCCGATCCGCTCGTCGGGGGTGGGCCGGACGACGAACGAGCATCCTTCGGTGTCCCCGGCCGTCTGCGCTCCGACCTGTGCGCTGACCTGGGGCTGACCGCTGTAGAGCGCGATGGCCGCAGCGATCATGTCACCGGCGAAGCGGCAGAACTGGTCGGCGCCGGCCCCCTTGTCGGCGTCCGCGACGTGCTGCATCACGCAGACGCAGCCCAGGGGGTGACCGAGCGCCAGCAGCCCGTCGGCGGTCTCCCGGATCGCCCGCACGGTGGCCGGGAGTTCCTCGGGGCTCTCCGGATCGAGCTGCGCCATGCTGTGCTCGACCAGGCGCGCGCCGGCCTCGGCCGCGGAGACCGGCCCCTGCTCGCGGCGCTCCGCCCCCTCCAGGACGTACTTCGGCCAGAGCGCCATGGCGAGGGTGCCCACCCAGGCCGTGTAGAGCTCGTCCGCCGCCAGTACCCCGTTGGCGAAGGCAAAGTTGAACTGGTCGAACAGCGCCGGGTCGGTCAGCGGGTCGACGATGCCCCGCGCCAGGCAGGTCTGGTAGTCCGGGGAACCGTAGATCGGGTAGAACGGGTTGGTCCAGAACTCGACCCCGGCCAGCACCAGGTTCACCGCGTCCTGCACGATCGCGTCGAGGTCCTGGTCGGGCAGCCCGACGATGATCACGGCGCTCGCCGTCAGACCGAACTTCTCGAACAGGGCCACCCCGGCGGAGACCTTGTCCAGCGAGGTGAACCCCTTGCGCATCTTGCGCAGCCGGGCCGCGTCGGTGGTCTCCAGCCCGAGGAAGAGGTCGTCGAAGCCGGCCGACACCATGCTCTCCACCAGGTCCTCGGTGAGCTTCACGACCGTCATCCCGTTGGGCAGGCTGAGCCGGACGTCGAGCTGACGACGGACGATCTCCTGGCAGATGGCGTGCACCCGCTCGATGTCGAAGGTGAAGTTGTCGTCCTCGACCAGGAAGCGGCGGACGCCGTACACGTTGACGTAGTGCTCGATCTCGTCGACCACGCGCTGCGGGTCACGGGCCCGGAACTGCTTGCCGACCGTGGCGTGCACGGTGCAGAACGAGCAGGAGAAGGGGCAGCCCCGGCTGGTGATCAGGGTGACCGCGTTGCCGTACCGCTCGAAGTCCAGCTGGTCGGCGGCCGGCGGGGCCAGGGAGTCGAGGTCGGCGACGAAGGGCGCGCGGGGACGGATGTGCGGCGCGCCGGGGGTGGCGCACTCGCAGAGCCCTTCGCCGCAGCGGAAGGCCACACCGAGCAGCTCGGTCAGGGGTCGTCCGGTGCCGAACGCGTCCAGCAGCGCCACCGTCGTCACCTCGGCCTCACCGAGCATGACCGCGTCGATCTCGGGGACGTCGAGGACGTGCGGGAAGGCGACAGTGCCGTGCTGACCGCCAAGGATCACCTTCGCGTTCGGCAGGATCCGCTTCGCCATCCGGGCCAGCTCGTAGGCGCTCTCGTAGTAGGGAGTGAACATGCAGGAGATCCCGACGACGTCCGCTCCGCTGGCGGCGAGGGCCGCCTCGATGCGCTCCGTCCGGGCACCCCAGTGCATGATGTGCCGCCAGCGCGGGTGGCGCTCCAGCTTGGCCCGCTCGATCGCGGTCAGCTCCGCGTCCGGGACGACGTGGTTGTCCTCGGTGTAGGCGAGCGAGTCGAAGATTTCCGTCTCGTGACCCGCGGCGCGCAGCGCCGCCGAGACGTAGGCGAGTCCGATCGGGACGTGACGTCCGATTTCCACCATGCATCCGCGGATCGGCGGCTTGACGAGGAAAACCTTCACTTAATTACCTTCCGTAACAGAAGGCGCTGCCACCAGCGCGTTCGCCCGCGGACCCCGTGCCTCTCCACGGTAATCGACGCGGCGACCGAGACAAATAGCTGAAAGCACTCGATCCCAAAGCAGCTCCATACTGGACTATTTCCCCAGATAATTGACGCCACGCTCACGCGGTGTTGCTCGTCGATATCACTCGGTGGTCGCCACTCGCGATTCGGCTTTGTCGCCCCCTATGATTTGCCGCGTGTCGCCCACGACTGGTCGAGGGGCGCAGGACAGGCGGAGGTTTCGCTGATGATTATTGCCAACGCTGACGGTTGCACGCCGTACGAGGTGGCGCGGGGCGTCACCCTCGTCCGTGGAGAGGGAGCCTACGTATACGACACGGAGGGTCGAGGACTGATCGACCTCTCCAACTCCTTCGGCAGCGTGATGCTCGGGCACAACGACCCGGTGGTCACCTCGGCCGTGCTGGAGACGGTGCGCTCGGGCATCCCGGCGGCGGCCTCGCTCGACCTGCAGAACCGCCTGGCCGAGCAGATCGCCGGGGACCTCCCCGGCGAGCAGCGGGTGGCGTTCTTCAAGACGGGTACGGCGGCCACCCGGGCCGCCGCCTCGGCCGCGCGTCGGGTCACCGGCCGGCGGCTGATCGCCAGCTGCGGCTACCACGGGTACGACCTGATGTGGGAGTTCACCCCGCCCGGCCAGCCCAACTCGGAGGGCGTGCTGCACTGCTACCACCTGCCCGAGTTGCTCGACCAGGTTCTCGCCGAGCACGCCGACGAGCTGGCCGCCGTGATCATCGCGCCGGACTACATCCACGTCTCGCCGGAGTACATCGCCGACCTGTTCGACCGGTGCCAGCGGGCCGGGGTGGTGACCATCGCCGACGAGGTGAAGCACGGCTACCGCATGCGGCGCGGCGCCTCGGTCAACGGGGCCGGTGTCCAGGCCGACATCTACACGTACGCCAAGGGGATCAGCAACGGTTGGCCGCTGTCGTGTGTGGCGGGTGAGGAGCGGTTCATGGAGCCGCTGGCCGAGTTCGTCTCGACCCTCACCTTCGAGGCCCCCAGCTTCGCCGCCGCCTCGGCCACCCTCGACCGGCTGGCCGAGCTGGACGTCCAGGCGCAGCTGCGGATCGACGGTGCCCGCTTCGTATCCGAGGCGGCGAAGATGATCAGCGTCCGCGACCTGCCGATCGAGATGGCCGGCACCGGGGCGGCGTTCCAGTTCGTCTGCGCCCCGGAGGTGGAGGAGGTCCTCCTGCCGCACGCCGTGGCCGAGGGGCTCATCCTCGAGCCGTCCGACCAGCAGTACCCGTCGGCGTGCTTCCGGGGCGAGGTGGTCGACGACGCGCTGGAGCGGCTGGAGCGCGCGCTCACCACGATGGCCGCCGCCCGGCCCGACCTGGTCGGGCGTGAGGTCACCCAGCTCGACCGGGTGAACTCGGCCTTCTGCCAGATGGACGGCCTGCCGGGCCGGCCGGACGGCTGGAGCCTCGACCGGTGCGTGGAGTACGTGACCGGTCAGCTCTGACCGCGTCCCGGACGACGACCGCGTCCCCGAGAAGAACGGGACCGGACGACGACGGGGGACCGACCACCGGCAGTGCCTGCCGGGGACGGTCCCCCGTTCCGGTTCCCGCCGTGCCGTCCCGGGACGGCACGGACCGGGCGACCCGGCTCAGTCGCCCGTCGCGCCGTCGATGCTCTGCCGGATCAGGTCGGCGTGACCGTTGTGGCGGGCGTACTCCTCGAGGATGTGCACCACCGTGGTCCGGAGGTTGCGCACCTCGCCCTCGTCCTCGTAGGTGTCGCCGAGGTCGCGCAGCGAGAACGCCTTGCGGGTCAGCTCCACCTCCTGGCGGTAGAGGTCGAAGTTGGCCACCACGTCGGCGGTGGCGACGTCGTCGAAGGCGGCGTCCGGCCGCTCCTCGCTGGAGTACGGGTCGTCGGCCGCCTCGCCGGTGAAGAGGGTGCGCAGCCAGCGCTCCAGCTCGGTCATGTGGCGCACCAGCCCGAGCAGGGTCAGGTTGGTCACCGGAACGCTGTTGGTCTTCAGCTGCTCCTCGGTCAGACCCGAGCACTTCAGCAGCAGGGTGTCCCGGTGGTAGTCGAGCCAGCCCGCCAGCACGGCGGTCTCGTCGCCCAGCATCGGATCTGGTTTCCGGTCGACGGCGGGGGCGGTCCAGGTCATGGGGTGGTCCCTTTCGATAGCTGAGTCAGGTGAGAGGTACGGCGGTCCCGACGGTCACCCGGCAGCAGGGTACGTCGGGAACGGCAGGATCCGGGCGGTCCCGTCCTGGCTGGCGGTGACGATGCGTTCGCCGGACCGGTCGAAGGCGATGTTCCACACCGGCGCGGTGTGTCCGGTCTCCACCTGACCGACCTGCTGTCCGGTGGCGACGTCCCAGACCCGTACGGTGCAGTCCTCGGCGGCGCTGACCAGCAGCCGACCGCTCGGGTGGAAGACCACCCCGTCGACCGCGTCGGTGTGCCCGACCAGGGGCTCGACCGCCGCCCCGCCCGCCGCGTGGTCCCAGATCCGGACGGTCAGGTCGTCGGACCCGCTGGCCAGCAACCGCCCGTCGGGGCTGAAGGCGACGCTGACCGCGCCCTTCGTGTGCCCGACCAGCGGGGTGCCGACCGACCGGCCGGTCGCGGTGTCGTAGAGGCGTACCGCGTCGCCGGTCGAGGCGACCAGGTGACCGTCCGGGTGGAAGGCCACCCCGTCGATCTCGTCGGTGCTCTCGGTGAGCGGCTCACCCACCGGCTCGCCGCCGGGCACCTTCCACAGCCGTACGGTGTGGTCGGCGCTACCGGTGGCCAGCAGGCCGCCGTCGGGGTGGAAGGCCACCCCGTAGACACCGGCGGTGTGCCCGGTCAGGGGCTCGCCGACCTGTTCACCGGTGGTGACGTCCCAGATCCGGGCGGTCCGGTCCTCGCTGGCGCTGGCCAGCAGCCGACCCTCCGGGTGGAACGCCACGAGCCAGATCGTGCCGGTGTGTCCCGTGAGCGTCCGGCCGACCTGCTCGCCGGTGGTCGCGTCCCAGAGACGGATGGTGCCGTCCTCGCCGCTGGTGGCGACGAGGTGATCGTCGGGGTGGAAGACCGCGCCGATGACGCCCTCCCGGTGCCCGGTCAGCACCAACGACGGCTGAGTGGGGGGCACTGCTGCCGACTCCACCTGTCTGCTCCGTTCTCCACGTGGGGTGTGGGGTGGGGGTGGCCGGGGCGCGCGTGATCGCGGGCCGCCGTGCCCTGGATGGTTGTGGACCAGGGTCGGGACGGGTCCCGTCCCGGCGGGGAAGGGCGGTCGGGTGACCGGCCCGATGCGGGGTCGCCGTCCGCCGGGCCCGACGGACGGCGACCCGCGTCGGATCGTCAGTTGGTACGCGACCGACGGCCGAACAGCGCGAGGACGGCCGGCAGCGCGGCGATGAGGGCGGCCACCCAGAACGCCCGGCGCATTCCCTCGACCGGGTCGGTGGGCGTGCCCGCTGCGGTGACCAGCACGGCCAGACCCAGCGCCGGACCGATCTGCTGGACCGCCTGCAACACGCTGGAGGCCGCGCCGGTCACCTCGGGTGCCACGTTGGACATGATCGAGGCGGTCACCGACGCGTAGATCAGCCCGGCGCCGAAACCGGCGATCACCAGCGGGCCGAGCAGCGAGGTGACGTACCCGCCGTCGGCGGAGATCTGGGTGAGCCAGATCATCCCGAGGGTGGTGAGCACCGCGCCGATCCCGGCCACGACGCTCGGGCCGAGCTTCGGCACCAGCTGCCCGCTCAGCACTGCGGCGACCAGGACCAGGACCGCCGCCGGGATGAAGGCGAGGCCGGTGCGCAGCGCGGAGTAGTTCCACACTCCCTGGAAGTACTGGGTCAGGAAGAAGAACATGCCGGCGAAGGCCGCCGGGAAGAACAGCAGGGTGACGAAGCCGCTGGCCCGGACCCGGTCGGTGAAGAGCCGCAGCGGCAGCAGCGGCTGCCGGGCCCGCCGCTCGGCCAGGACCAGGACGGTGAACAGGACGGCCGCCGTCGCGAGGCAGGCCAGGACGATCGCGTCGTCCCAGCCCTTGGTGGAGGTACGGACCAGCGCGTACACCAGGGCGACCATCGCGCCGGTGGAGGTCACCGCCCCGACGACGTCGAGCGAGCCACGCTGCGGCTGGCTCTCCTTCAGGGCACCCGGGGCGAGCAGGAGCACCAGCGCGACCACCGGCACGTTGATGAAGAAGACCCAGCGCCAGGAGGCGGCGTCGCTGAGCACCCCGCCGATGATCAGGCCGAGCGTACCGCCGGCCGCGGCGATGCCGGTGTAGACACCGATCGCCTTGTTCCGGGCCGCGTCGTCGGTGAAGTTGATCGGAATCAGCGAGAGCGACGTCGGTGCGACCAGCGCCGCCCCGACGCCCTGCAGGGCCCGCGCGGCGATCAGCACCTCCGGGGAGGGGGCCAGGCCGCACAGCAGCGAGGCGACACCGAAGATCACCAGCCCGACGAGGAGCACCCGCCGCTGGCCGACGATGTCACCGGCCCGACCGCCGAGCAGCATCAGGCCGCCGAAGGCCAGCGCGTACGCGTTGACCACCCAGACCAGTCCGGTCGCGCTCATCTCGAGACTCTGCTGGATCTTCGGCAGCGCGACGTACACCACCGTCGAGTCGAGGACGATCATCAACGCGCAGGCGGCCAGAAGTGCCAGCACGAGTCCGGGCTTACGGGGGCCCGCCGCGTCGGGCTGCTGGCGCGCCGCGCCGGTCGCCTGTTTGGCCGTGTCAGACATGGACAGCCTCACTCATCATGGTCGGAATCAGGATCGGCCAATATATGCGTTTCGGCGTGTCCGTCTGAAGGCCGAACATCGGCCCGTCCGTCCACTGTCGACGATTGTTCCGGCCGGTACGGCGTTTCCTGTCGGGCCACCGTGGTTCGTCCCGGCGATCGCCCGAGGTCGACCGGCGAACGGCCGGTGACGGACGCCCCCGGTCGGTGGGTGGCCGGCGACGCGGTGCCGCCGCTCGGACGGCGGCACCGCGCTCCGACTCGTACGGTGGTTACTCCCCGCGCAGGTCGAAGACGACCCGGACGGTGCCGTCGGTCCGGTTGATCGCGCGGTCGATGGCCGGGCCGTAGTCGTCCAGGGTGACGATGTCGGTGAGGATCGGCCGGGTGTCGATCGCGCCGTTCGCGAGCAGGTCGACGGCCTCCCGGTACTTGCCGCCGGGCCCCATCACGCCGACCAGGCTGGCGTACGACAGCGGCAGGCGGGCGGTCTCCAGCGCGTGCTCGGCGCCCACCTGGTAACCGACCAGGCAGACCCGACCGCCGGGGCGGACCAGGTCGAGCGCGCGGACCACGGACTCCGGGTCGCCGGACGCCTCGAACACGACGTCCACCTTGTCCGCGTAGCTGGTGAGCTCGGGCAGCTCGCTGGGGTGCACCGCAGCCGCGGCACCGCTCTCCTCAGCGATCTTGCGCCGCTCGGCGACCAGATCCGTGGCGAGCGTGACCGTGGCCCCGGTCGCCTTGGCGGACTGGAGGATGAGCTGGCCGATGCCACCCGCACCGAGCACCGCGACCCGCTCGGCGGGCCGCAGGTTGATCCGGTCCACGGCGTGCAGTGCCACGGCGAGCGGCTCGGTCTGGCTCGCCGCGGCGAGGTCCATCCCCTCGGGGAGCGGGTAGAGGTTGGTCATCGGCACGGCCACGTAGGAGGCGCAGCCGCCGTCGACCGTGAAGCCGATCTCGATCAGGTTCTCGCACATCACCGGCAGCCCGTCCCGGCAGGGCCCGCAGGTCTGGCAGCCGACGATCAGGTCGCCGGTGACCGGCCGCCCGACCCAGGACTCGTACCCCTTCGGGGCGGAGTCCACCACGCCGGCCCACTCGTGGCCCGGCACGATGGGGTACCGGTTGCCGTGCCACTTGCCTCGGTACAGCCAGAGGTCGCTGCCGCAGAGGCAGCAGTAGTGCACCTTGACGACGCCCCATCCGGGAGGTGCCTCCGGGCGGGGAGTGTCGATGATCTGAGCCTTGTGTCCGCCATGGAACTGTAGAGCCCGCATTCGTCCCCCCACGCGACTGTGAGTTGTTCTCCGGACACCTTAGAGGCCGGTTGATCAGGGCTCAACAGTTCCGCTCTGGAATTTCCATCTTGACAGAGCATCCATAGCCGACTATCGTCCCGAAAGGATCCTCCAACCTCTGGGAGATTTGACGGCCGGTTCCCCGGTGACGTCCTCCAGCATCGGGGCTTGGCTGTGTCGAGGTCGCGCCCGCGGTCGTCGGACACGTTTGGGGGTGTGGCGGTAGACATCACGAGAACTGTCGTCGTGCCGCGTCTCGAAAACGCCGTTCTCCACTGCCGCCGTCGCGTCGCATTTCCGGCCCGTCCATCTCCGCACCACCTTTCGGTCATCTGGTGATGGTCCATGCCCAGGGGCGGGAGCGGGGCCCGGTACCGACCGGGTGAGTCGTCGCGACCGGTGACCGGAGAACCACCACCGGGACGTCGACACCTGAGCGAACCCTTCACTGCTTCACGACGCCCGTGCTCGTGTGCCCCCGGCGGGACGACGAACCGTCTCCCGGACCGCTCTCCGCGTTCTCCCGGCAGATGCGGCGATGGTCTGTGTCCGGAGCCCACCACCACGACCGGCGTCCGTGCTGACCAGCTCAAGGATCCAGATGAACTCCGTGCACTCCGACCTCAGGGTCGCCATCGTCGTCGCCGACATCGCCATCGTGCTGATCGTCGGCTCACTGCTCGTGATGCTGCTCCGCCGGCTGAAACAACCGCCGGTCATCGGCGAGATCACCGCCGGTATCGTGCTCGGGCCCAGCATCCTCGGCCTGCTTCCCTGGGACATCACCGGCCTGCTGTTCCCCGTCGAACTTCGCCCCCACCTCTCGATGATTTCCCAGGTGGGACTGCTGCTCTTCATGTTCATGGTGGGCTGGGAGTTCAACGGCGGCCTGATCAAGCGCGGGTCCGGGGCGATCGCGTCGGTCTCGTTCTGGGCGTTCGTGCTGCCTCTCGCGCTGGGCCTCGGCACCGCCGCCCTCCTCTACCAGCGGCACGACGTGGTCGACGGCAAGCACGTCCCCTTCTGGTACTTCGCCGCCTTCCTGGGTATCGCGATGTCGATCACCGCCTTCCCGGTGCTGGCCCGGATCCTCCACGACACCGGCCTGGCGGGTACCCGGATCGGGGCCCTGACCCTGGCCTCCGCCGCGCTGGAGGACGTGATGGCCTGGATCCTGCTCGCGGTCATGGTCGTCGGCTTCACGGCCAGCGGCGGTGTCGCCACCCTGGTCACCGTCCTGGGGCTGTTCCTGCTCTACGTGGTGGTCATGGTCCTCGTGGTCCGGCCGCTGCTGCACCGACTCGTCAGCCGGCTCACCCGGGGTGGCCAGGCGTCGCCCTACCTGGTGCCGTTGATCGCCGCCGGGGCTTTCCTCTCCGCCTACGCCACCTCCTGGATCGGGGTGCACGCGATCTTCGGCGCGTTCGCCTTCGGACTGGTGATGCCCCGCCAGCCCCAGGCGCTGCTCGCCCAGGCCCTGCACATCCCGCTGGAGAGCGGTATCCGCCTGCTGTTGCCGATCTTCTTCATCGTCACCGGGCTCAACGTCGACATCAGCGCACTCGGCTGGACCGGCCTTGGCGAACTGGCCGTCATCATGGCCGCCGCCTGCGTCGGAAAGCTGCTCGGCGCGTCCGTACCCGCCAGGCTCTCCGGCATGAGCTGGCGGGACTCCTACTCCGTCGGGCTGCTCATGAACACCCGGGGCCTGACCGAGCTGGTGATCCTCAACATCGGCGTCTCCCTCGGCGTCCTGGACGGCGAGATGTTCACCATGATGGTGCTGATGGCCCTCATCACCACGGCCATGGCGGTGCCGCTGCTGCCCCGGGGGCTGCCGCGGGTGCCGGGGAACCTGTTCAGCATCCCGCCGGTCACCGCGCCGTCCGGTTCGGCCGCCCGACCCAGGCCGGCCGAGCAGGAGGTCACCTCCGGCACGTCCTGACCGACGGCCGCGACACACCGGCGACGGGGATGCCCCGCCGCCGGTGTGTCGCGTGCCGCAGGACCACGCCCTGAGCCGGGTGTACGCCTGAACGCTGAGTAGGCTTACCGCCGGGTACGTCCGTGCCCGTCGACGAGGTGGAAGGGTGGTGTGGCGCGTGCCGACCGGGAAGCGCAAGGCCGTGGTGCTGCTCAGCGGTGGGCTCGACTCCGCCACGGTGCTCGCCATGGCGGTGCACGAGGGATACGACGCGCACGCGCTCAGCTTCCGCTACGGCCAGCGGCACACCATCGAGCTGGAGGCCGCCGCCCGGGTGGCCAAGGCGCTCGGCGCGACCCGGCACGTGGTCGCCGACATCGACCTGCGGGTCTTCGGTGGCTCGGCGCTGACCGACGACACGCTCGCCGTCCCGCACCACGCCAGCGCCGACGAGCTGGGCGACGAGATCCCGGTCACGTACGTGCCGGCCCGCAACACGATCTTTCTTTCGTTCGCCCTGGCGTGGGCGGAGACCCTGGACGCCTCGGACATCTTCATCGGGGTGAGCGCGCTGGACTACAGCGGCTACCCGGACTGCCGCCCGGAGTACGTCGCCGCGTACGAGACGATGGCCAACCTGGCCACCAAGGCCGGCGTCGAGGGGCGGCAGCGGCTGCGGATCCACACCCCGCTGATCCAGCTCACCAAGGCCGAGACCATCCGCCGGGGCCTGGAACTGGGCGTCGACTACGCGTGGACGCACAGCTGCTACGACCCGGTCGACGGCCGGGCCTGCGGCACCTGCGACTCCTGCCTGCTGCGCGGGCGCGGGTTCGCCGAACTCGGGCTGACCGACCCCGCCCTGTCCACCACCGGGTGAGGCGGCGTGTACCGGATCAAGGAGATCTTCTACACCCTCCAGGGTGAGGGCACCCACGCCGGCCGGCCGGCGGTCTTCTGCCGCTTCACCAGCTGCAACCTCTGGACCGGGCGGGAGGAGGACCGGCACCGGGCGATCTGCCAGTTCTGCGACACCGACTTCGTCGGCACCGACGGCCCCGGCGGGGGACGCTTCGCCACCGCCACCGAACTGGCCGCCGCTGTCGCCGCCGCCTGGCGGGGCCAGGCCCACCCACGCAGCCGCCCGTACGTGGTGTGCACCGGCGGCGAGCCGCTGCTGCAACTCGACGAGGCGGCCGTGGCGGCCCTGCACGACGCCGGCTTCGAGGTCGCGGTGGAGACCAACGGCACCCGACCTGCGCCGGCGGGCATCGACTGGGTCTGCGTCAGCCCCAAGGCCGGCACGGACCTGGTGCTCACCCGGGGCGACGACCTGAAGCTCGTCTACCCGCAACCGGGGGCGGAGCCGGCCCGGTTCGAGCACCTCGACTTCACGCACTTCATGCTCCAGCCCATGGACGGCCCGGACCGGGTCGCCAACACCGAGGCCACGGTGCGGTACTGCCTGGAGCACCCGCAGTGGCGGTTCAGCCTGCAGACCCACAAGTACATTGGAATCGCCTGATGGAGATCTTCCGGGAGTTCACCTTCGAAGCCGCGCACCGGCTGCCGAACGTGCCCGAGGGGCACAAGTGCGCCCGCCTGCACGGTCACTCGTACCGGGTGGCCGTGCACGTCAGCGGTGACGTCGACCCGCAGGCCGGCTGGGTGATGGACTTCGGCGACCTCAAGGCGGCGTTCGAACCGGTACGGGACCAGCTCGACCACCACTACCTCAACGAGGTGCCGGGGCTTTCGAACCCGACCAGCGAGGTGCTGGCCCGCTGGATCTGGAACCGCCTGGCCGACCGGCTGCCGCTGTCGGCGGTGTCGGTACGCGAGACGTGCACCTCCGGTTGCGTGTACCGGGGCGACTGACCCACGACGGCCCGCCGCCGTCCGTACGCCGAGGGGCCGGACCACCGTGGTGATCCGGCCCCTCGTGCCTGCTGTCACATCCGGGACTCGCCGACCCGGTCCCCCTGACCGGCCATCGGGGTCTCCCCCTCGGCCGTCGTCATCGGGGCGTCCTGACCCGTCATCCGGGCCGTCGACGCGTCCGCCATCATCATCGGCTCGTCCATCTGCTCCGTGCGCAGCTCGGGCGGCGTCGGCTGCAACGGGTGCAGGCCGACGATCTGGAGACGTCCCGGGAACACGTTCAGCCGACCGAAGTCGTCCAACCGGTTGCTGGTCTTGACGATCGACCGACGGTGCTGCCGGGTCTCCTCCAGGACCTTCTCCCGGGCCACCGGGTCGAGCTGCTCCCCGGTCTGCGGATCGCTGCCCGCCTTGGCGTGCCCCGGTTGGGCGAAGTCCGGCTCGCTGGCGCGCAGTCAGGCGGCGGTGTCCTCCCGGATGCCGTCGGCGAGCTGGCGGACGGCCGTCTCGTGGCCGGTCCCCTCGTCCCGGGCCTGCCAGTACCGGTAGACCCGGGCGGCGTGCCCGATCATGCCGGTCGTGGAGCCCCGGCTGAGCAGGAAGCTGCCGTTGCCGAAGGAGTCGCCGGCGATCACGCAGTTCGACGCCACCAGCGCGTCGCGCCCGATCCGTTCCACGTTGCTGACCAGCTTCGGGGTGGCGAGGCTGAGGGTACGGACCAGTTCCCGGCGCGGGATCTCGGTGAGCAGGGACACCTGGTCGAGGAAGTAGTCCCGGATCAGGTACCGGTGCGCGCCGAAGTACTCGACGGAGTCCCGCCGGGTGCCCGCCGGCACCATGCCGGCCTGGATCGGGTCGAAGGTCCGGTAGTCCGGCACCTCCAGGATCGTCCAGCCGGTCTCACTGAACCCGTCGTGCCCGAGCGTCATCTGCCGGACCCAGTACTCGTTGCCCTGCTTGTCGAAGGCGGAGGCGATGCGCTGGCGGGAGTTCGCCGCAACGTTGACGGCGATCAGTCCGACGATGTAGTCGGCCTGCGCCAGGATCGGGCCACGACCGTCCTGATGGTCGATCGTCACACGTTCCTGGGTGAACCCGAGCCGCTTGGCGTCGGTGCTCTCCACCCCCTCCGCGACCATGATCAGCCCGGGGGTGCCCAGGTCGAGGAGCTCGGTGCCCCGGGCCCGGATACGCCGGTAGGTGCCCTTCTCGTCGAGCTCCCGGATCGCCTCGATCCGGACCCGCAGGCGGCCGTCCGCGCCCCGGACGAGACCGTACTCCTGCGCCGCCTCCCGACGCAGCCAGCGCTGCCAGCCGGTCGGCCGGCTGGGCTCCGCCACCCGGTGGTACGTGAAGAGCCGGCACCGCGGCTCCCGACCGGCGGCGAGATCCATCCGCTCGATCTCCTCCAGGTACCGGCGGAGCATGATCAGTAGATCCTGTTGGTGCCGCCGAGGCCCACCGCGAGGAAGTCCGGGTCGGCCGCGCCGGTCGGGTCGACCTGCCGGTTCGGTGCCGTCGAGGACGTCTCGTCCAGCAGGTCGGGCGCGGTCTTGGGCACCTCGCTCTCCACCGCGAAGATGGCGAGCAGCATGGCGGCCACCATGGTGCCGAAACCGACGAGGAACGCCATCTGGAAGCCGTCGGTCAGGGCGACCGCCGTCGTCTCGCCCCGGGCGACCGCGGACTCGGTGACGTTCGCCGCCACCGGGGCCAGCACCGCCAGTCCGATCGCCGAGCCGAGCTGCTGGGTGGTGTTGAGCAGGCCGGACCGGATGCCGCTGTCCTTCAGCGTGGCCTCGGCCAGGGCGATCCGCAGCACCGGAGGCGTCGCGAGGCCGGAGCCGGTGCCGATCAGCAGGACGGCCGGCAGCACGTCGACCCAGTAGCTGCCGTCGGCCGGGATCCGGGCGAGCAACAGCAGGCCGATCGCCATCAGCCCCATCGCGGGCAGGAGCAGGGTCTTGGCGTCACGCTTCCGGGCCAGCCGGGGAGCGACCTTCAGCGAGCCGACCCCGATGGCGGCAGCGGCCGGCACGAACGCGAAGCCCAGCTCCATCACCGTGAAGCCGAGGACGTTCTGCAGGTAGAGCGCGCAGAGGAAGAACATCGCGGTCGGGCCGGCGACCATCAGCGCCAGGACGACGTTCGACCAGGCGACGTTCCGGGACCGGAGCACCTCACCCGGCACCAGCGGGTTACGCGCCCGCCGCTGCCAGAGGACGAAGCCGGCCATCAGCAGCAGCGCCAGACCACCGAGCAGCGCCACCCGGGTACCGCCGGCGTCGGCCTGCACGATGGCGTAGACCGTCAGCATCAGCGAACCGACCAGGGCCAGTGCCCCGATCCAGTCGATGCCCGCACCGGCCGAGGCGTCCCGGACGTTGTCCAGCAGCCGGGTGGCCGCCACGATGGTGACCAGCCCGATCGGCACGTTGACGAAGAAGATCCAGTGCCAGCTGAGCGACGCGGTCAGCGCCGCGCCGGCAAGCTGGCCGAGCGCGGCCCCGGACGCCGCCACGAAGGCGTAGAAGCCGAGCGCCCGGGCCTGCTCCCGAGGCTTCGGGAACATGGTCACGATCATGCTGAGTACGACCGCGGTGGTGAACGCTCCACCCACACCCTGCACGAACCGGGCCCCGACCAGTACCGCCTGGTCGGTCGCCAGGCCGCAGACGATCGAGGCGGCCGTGAACAGACCGAGCCCGCTGAGGAAGACGCGCTTGGTGCCGATCAGGTCGCCGAGCCGGCCGGCGAAGAGCAGCAGCCCGCCGAACGGGATGAGGTAGGCGTTCACCACCCAGGCCAGGTCGGCCTGGGAGAACCCCAGGCCTTCCTGGATGGACGGTAGGGCGACGTAGACGGCGGAGCCGTCGACGACGGAGATCAGGACGCCCACGCAGAGCACGACCAGCGCGAGCTGACGCTCCCGCAGGTTCCGCAACGGGCGCGCGGTGTCGCGCAGGACGACCGTCTCTCCGCCGCCGCCGTAGGAGTCGCCCCGGGGTTGGCTGAGCTTGGTCACGATGCCGAACCGGCCCCGACAGCGACGGTCTCCCGCATGTCGCCACCCATCGAGCCGGCGTCGTCGGCCATCATCTGCCGCTCGGCCGGGTGGGTCGTCATGAGCGGCGGTAGCTCGCTGCTGTGCAGCCGGCCACTGCGCACCGAGAGCCGTCGCCAGTCCGACGGGTCCAGCGGCACGAGCGAGTGCCGGTGCCGCCGGGTGGCGTCGATCGTGTTCGCTCGCTCGCCGGACGTACGTCCGGTCTGCTTCTCGATCTCCCGGATCCGCTCCTCACCGAAGTTGATCGGCACGGCCTGGCTGAACTCCTGCGCGCTGACCTGGAGCCAGCCGAGGGTGTCCACCTTGATCTGGTCGGCCAGCTCACGGATCGCCTCCGGCTGGCTGACCCCCGCGTCGCGGGCCTGCCAGTACCGGAGCACCCGGGAGCTGTGGCCCACCATGCCGGTGATCGCACCGCCGCTGGTCATGAAGTGGCCGTTGCCGAAGGAGTCCCCGGCCACCACACCGTTCGCGGCGACCAGCGCGTCCGCGCCGATCCGCTCGATCAGGCTGAACAGCTTCGGACCGTACGGCGCCTGCACCTTCTCCAGGTCGGCCACGGGGATCTCGGTGATCAGCGAGACCTGCTCCAGGTAGAACTCGCGCAGCAGCTGCTGGTACGCGTTGAGGTACTCCTTGGCCCGCTTCGGCGTGCCCGGCGGGACCAGCCCGGCCAGGATCGGGTCGAAGGTCTTGAAGTCCGGCACCTGGACCAGGATCCACCCCACCTCGGGGTCGTCCTCGTGGCCCACCGCGATCTGCCGGACCCAGTACTCGTTCCCCTCCCGGTCGAACTCGGAGGCGATGCGGCGACGCAGCCGGGCACCGACGTGCAGCTCCAGGTAGCCGGCGAGGTAGTCGGCCTGCGCCACGACCGCACCACGGCCGTCGTGGTGGTCGACCGCGACGTCCTCCTGCCGGAAGCCGAGGCGGTCCGCGTCGCTGCTGTCGAAGCCCTGCGCGATCATGAACAGCTCGGGGACGCCGAGGTCGATCAGCGGGGTGCCCGGCTTACGGATCCGGCGGTACCGGCCCCGGTAGTCGAGCTCCTGGACCTCCTCGATGATCAGGCGCTTGCGCCCGTCGGGGAGGCTGACGAAGCCGTCCTCCTGCCGCATCCACTTGAGGAAGCCGTCGCCGTCACCCTCGTCGCCGACGGCGACCCGGTGCGACAGGAAGAGACGGACCCGCGGCGTCACGCCGGCGGCGATGTCCATCTCCTCGATCAGCTCGAGGTAGCGGCGCAGCATGATCAGCACCTCGGAGGCACCGGCCTGGAACGTGGACGGGCCGTCGAGGACCGTGACCATGTCCCGGCCGACCTTCTCGGGGTCGTGCTCCGCCGGCGGCTTCGCCGGCTGGAGGATGGTGAGCACCCGCTTCGGCGTGCCGTCCGACCACCGGTCGTCGATGAACTCGGTGTGGTGGATCAGACCCGAGACGTGCGACTCCTCCACACCGGCGATGATCTCGTCGGCGTACACGTCGCCCGGCTCGGTGACGGCGCTGTAGAAGGTCTCCCGGAGCTTGAAGAGCCGGCCGTCGCCCTTGCGGGGGATGCCCTCCTCGCCGTACCGCTCGAGCATGAGCTGGTCGATCAGACCGAGGTGGTGCCAGAAGTCCTCGCGGATGTTCCAGTGGACACCGAGCGAGGGGTCACCGCGCAGTTCGACGCCGACGCAGCGACGGCCGTTGGCCACCGACCACAGCATCGCCATCATGCTGGTCCCGCCCAGCCCGAGTGCGACGAAGTCGGGATTGTGGATCCCGGTCCAGTCGATCTCGGTCTTCGTGCCACGCGGCGCGCGGGACCGCTCCGTCGGGTCGAGCGCGGTCGGCGCGCTCCCGCGCGACAGACGTTCGACCAGGGAAGCTAATCGCAGATTCTTCATGACCTTTCCTCGACTCTTGAGGTGACGGATAAGTACCAAGCAGTCGACCGCCGAACGTGGCGAGAATGGCCGCCATTCGGCTAGATCAATGCTAGTTAAACTGTCAAGCGGGTTGCCGCTGATCAGCCCCAGATCGGGTGCATTCACGGAGGCCTGAACCATCAGTCGCGGATCTACGCACGGTCTGGTGCGGTAGGTGCGATTGACGTGGCCGACCCCGGCCGCGTGCACGTCAACGGCCAGCTTGCTCGCCGCTGGCCGGTCGCATCGCTGCCGGTCTATCGCATCGCCACCCAACATTCGAGGCAACACCGACCTACGACTTTAACAGCGGGATCGGAGACCGTCCACATGGGCGACTGAAGGCGACCGAGTCGGACCGGAATTGGCGATCTGCCCGGTCAGGTCACGTGGGCGCGTCGGACACTTCGCGTATTCCCGACCCCGCCGGCATTGCACCAGATTGCGTCGACCCGATGTGACGATACGCAGTCGACACGTTACCGCAGTGGTGGGTGGTCAGGTTGTCCGCTGGTCCGGGCCCTGGCGTCCGCGTCGTCGACACCGGCGGACGCGCCTGTCCCCGACCGCTGCGCCGCCAGGCGCACCTGCTCGTACACCCAGTTGCGGGGCAGTCCGGTCACCTCCTGGACCACCTCCCGGACGAGCCGGGAGTCGGCCCCGTGGCGCACCAGCGTCTCGGTGAGCCGGTGGGCCAGTGCCCGGTCCTCGTCCGCGGGCTCCTCGCCGGCACCGGCGACGACCACGGTGAACTGCCCCCGGACCACCTGCTCTGCGGCGAGCACGGCGATCAGCTCGGAGAGCGGGCCACGGACGAACTCCTCGTCCTCCTTGGTCAGGTTGCGGGCCAGCGCCGCCGGACGGTCGCCGAGCACCGCCCGGACGTCCTCCAGCATCGCCACGATCCGGTGCGGAGCCTCGAAGAAGACCAGGGTCGCCACGCTCGCCCGGAGGGCGGTCAGCGCCGCCCGCCGCGCCGCCTCGCGCCGGGGCAGGAACCCGACGTAGTGGAACTGGTGGTTCGGCAGACCGGAACCGATCAGCGCGGTCACCGAGGCGGTCGCGCCGGGCAGCGGACGGACCGGTACGTCCGCCTCGACCGCCGCCGCCACCAACCGGTAGCCCGGATCGTTGACCAGCGGCGTCCCCGCGTCGGAGACCAGGGCGACGTCCGTGCCCTCCCGGAGCAGCCCGAGCAACTGCTGACTGCGGGACTCCTCGTTGTGGTCGTGGTAGCTCAGCAGGCGAGTGTCGATCTCCAGAGACTGGAGCAGGCGGCGGGTGTGCCGGGTGTCCTCCGAGGCGACGACGCCGACCCGGCCCAGGACCTCGATCGCCCGCAGGGTGATGTCGCCGGGGTGGCCGATCGGGGTGGGCACCAGGTAGAGCGTGCCGGAGTCGGCAGCACCCGACCGTCGCGTTCCGTCCGCCTCTGCCACCCGTCGCCCCCCGTGTCGTCGAGCCAACTGTATAGGAGCCACCCGTTGCCGACGGTCGGCCCGCCGACCACGTGGGGCGCTCCGGGCCGACCGAGCATTTCCGCGCGTCGCGCCACGGCGGGTAATCGACACCGGACGGTACGGACACGAAATCGGCGACACCGCCGGCCGACGCATTACGACTACCCAATGTCACCAATGGAATACTTGACACCCTATCGGGGCCTACTTAAGATCGAACTTCGTCGGGACATCCGAACATTCTCGGCGAAACCGTAACCGCAATTGTCCGAAACAGATCCCGTCGTGCTTCCGCAGTAATCGCTCGAAAGGGCGTCGAATGCCTGACCAGGATCACCCGGCGATAACGGACGTCGTCGTTTCGCCACATTTCGACGATGGCGCCCTTTCGGTCGCGTCGGTGCTCCGGGAGGGGCGGTCCGTTCATCTGGTCACGGTGTGCGGTGGAATACCGACCGAGGGTGACGACGAGTGGGACCGCCTGTGCGGTTTCGAGTCGGGCCCGGCCGCCGCCGAGGGGCGCGCCGCCGAGGACCGGGCCGCCGCGGCCCTCGCCGGGAACCGGGTGACCCACCTTCCCGTGCCGGACGCGCCGTACCGGACCGACTTCCCGTTCGATGCGGTGGTGGCGGCGCTGGCCCCCCTGCTCCGGCCCGACGTACGGGTCTGGGCCCCGGTCGGCATCGGCAGCCACCCGGACCACGTCGGCACCCGGGACGCGGTGCTGACCGCAGCCGCCGGAACCGGCTGCCACCTGGTCTTCTACGCCGACTGCCCGTACGCCTTCGGTTCCGGCTGGGACGCCCCGGACCGGGAGCGACCCCCCGCCGACCGGTGGGAACCGCACCTCGCCGCCCTGGCTCACCTGGTGGACGTGGCCAGCCCACGGATCACCCGTCTGGACGACCCCACCATGCGGTTGAAGATCGCTATGCTTCGCTGTCACGCCTCGCAACTGGCCGGTCTCTCCGTGGACCATCCCCACTTCATGGCCTGGGAGGGACCGTTGCGCCAGGAGGTCTTCTGGCCGGCGTCCGCCCTGATCCCCGGCCTGGAACCAACTCTCGGGAGTAGCGCATGATCGTCGGAGGCTCGACCATCCAGCCGGAGCGCGTCGACGCGGCGGCACTTCGACAGCTCGGCGACGCCCTGCGGAAGGTGGTCGGCCGAGCCGAGCCGACCCCCCTCGCCGACCTGCTCTCCGGCACCCCGGTCGACCCGGACGCGCTGACCGGGGAGATCGGCGTGGAGGGCCGGCGGGCGCTGCTCGACAGCGGCATGGCCGTCGACGACGGCACCACCTTCTCCTCGCCGCTGCGCGGCCACCAGATGCACGGCGTGGTGGTGCTCAGCGACCCGGACGTCGAGGAGGAGGTGCAGCACCGGTGGTACGTCGACCCGCTCTGGGAGGCGGACCTGCTGATCCGGCTGATGCTCCGGCGTGGCGGCGCGCGTGCCCTGGACATGGGGTGCGGCTCCGGGGTGCTCTCCCTGGTGCTCGCCGACCGGTACGAGTCGGTCCTCGGGGTGGACGTCAACCCGCGCGCGGTGGCGCTGTCCCGCCTCAACGCCGCCCTCAACGGCCTGACGAACGTCACCTTCCGCGAGGGCGACATGTTCGAGCCGGCCGAGGGGCGGTTCTCCCGGGTCGTCTTCAACTCGCCGACGAACGAGGAGGGCAGCGAGTTCGTCGACCTGCTCGAAGCCGGTGAGCCGATCCTGGAGACGTTCTTCCGCAACGTGCCCCGGAAGCTGGAGTCCGGTGGCGTGGTCGAGGTCAACCTCGCCATGAACGACTATCCCGGCGACCTTTTCCGTGAGCGGCTCGCCAACTGGCTCGGGCTGACCGAGAACGGGCTGCGGGTGCACATCTTCACCTCGCAGCGACGGACGACCGAGAGCGGCGGCGAGTGGAAGCGGGGCTGGCTGGTGGTCGCGCCCGGCCCGGTGGGACTCACCGAGACCGAGTGGCCGTACCACGACCTCTACGAGGAGGACCCGGACGCCCTGCTCAACGCGACCGACCGGCTCCTGGAGGGCTGAGGCCCAGCCCTCGCTCCACCCGGCCGGTCCCGGAGACCGTGCACGCGCGTCGGCCCCGCTCCTCCTCTCAAGGAGCGGGGCCGATGCCGGTCGGCGCGGAAACCGGCGGAGGCCCGGCAGGGAGGCGTCACCGCCGGATCCGAGCTGGTCGGACCAGGGTCAGTCGTCGTCCCGGTCGTCGTCATCGTCGTCATCGTCGTCCTGGTCGTCCTGGTCGTCGTCGGTGTCGTCCCCGTCGTCGTCCGCACCGTCGTCGTCGACCGGCTCCTGCTCGGCCTTGACCACGCTGCCGTCGGCCCGGTCCACGTCGATCTCGTGCTCGGTCGAGCCGTTGACGACCTCCACGCTCCACACCTTGCGGCCGTGCTCCTCCTCGGCCTCGACCTCGACCACCCGGCCGCCGCCGGCCCTGGCCAACGCGATCTCCTCGGCACGCTTCCGGTCCACCGCGTCGCCGGTGGCCGGGGACGTCGTGCCGGACGGCGAGGCGGGGACGCTGGTCGCCGACGGGGACGTGGGGGTGGCGGTGCCGCCGCCCGGGGTGGCGGGGGACGTCGGGCCGGCAGGGGACGTCGGGGCGGTGGTCGCGGCGGTCAGGGTGGTACGACCGGTCCGCTCCTCGGCGGCGGCAGTGGTACCGATCGCCGCTCCGGTCACCGCCAGCACCGCCGCACCACCGACGGATGCCATGATCAGGGACTTGCGCTTCATCTCGACGTACCTTTCCTCGGGTTCTGCCTACGAGGATCGGCCGGAGCGGGATAGCGGCGCGCTGCACCGATGCTAAGGCCCGGTTAAGACCTGCTCCGGCCCGCCGGTCCGGTGCTCACGAGGCCGTGGCCGCCGGTGGTGCGAGCCGGAGCACCACCTCGGCGCCACCCGCCGGACCGGTCCGCAGCTCCAGCCGTCCGCCGCCGGCCTCCGCCGCCCGGCGGGCGATGTCCAGCCCGAGCCCGGTCGATCCGGCCGTGCTGGCACCCCGCCGGACCGTGTCCGGCGGCATACCCGGGCCCTCGTCGGCCACGCTGAGCAGCACCTCCCCACGCGACCCGCCGGCCGCTCCGCGCGCCCCGGCGGTCTCCCCACGCGACCCGGCGGGCGCTCCGCGCGCCCCGGCCGCCACGTTGCCCGTGACGGCGAGCCGCACGGTGAACGGGGTGCCGTCCGGGGTGTGCGCGAACACGTTGCCGAGCAGCGCGTCGACCGCCGCGGCCAGGTCCTCGGCGGGCACCGCGACCGGCAACGGCCCGGACGCCAGCTCGCGGTGGACCGTCCGCCCGGTGTCCTCGGCCAGCACCGACCAGAACTGCACCCGGTCGGCGACCACCGCCGCCGCGTCGCACCCCACCGGGCCGACCGCCGGCCGCTGCCGCCGGGCCTGGCGGATCAGGCCGGTCACCGCCCGCTCCAGCCCGTCGACGGCGCTGGTGATCCGGGCCGCGTCCTGCGGGTCGCCCAGCGACTCGGCCTCCAGTCGCAACGCGGTCAGCGGGGTCCGGAGCCGGTGCGACAGGTCGGCCACCTGCTCGCGTTCCTGGCCCAGCAGCTCCTGGATGCGGCCGGCCAGGTGGTTGAGGGCGCCGGCCACCTCGCGCAGCTCGGTCGGACCGGCGGGGGTCACCCGGGCGTCCAGATCGGCGTTGGCGAGCCGGTGCGACACGGCGGAGAGTTCGCTGATCGGTCGGACCAGGGTGTGGGCCAGCCGGTCGGCCACCACCAGACTGATCACCACCAGCAACCCGCCGAGCAGGGCCAGCACCAGCCAGGCACGGCCCACCCCGGCGGTCAGCTCCGCGCCCGGCACCACCGTCCGGATCACGCCGGTGCCGTCCGGCCGGCCCTGCACCGCGATCACCACCTCGCGTCCGTCCGCCGACTCCGCGGTGAGGCTCTGGCCGCGCGCCGCCAGGGCCACCGCCGGGGTACGGGGTGCGGGCGTGCCGAGCACCGTGCCGTCGGGCAGGAAGACGCTGACCGGCCGGCCGGACTCGACGGCGAGCCGCTCGACGGTCAGCCGGATCGTCGCCGGATCGGCGGCGCCCACCACCGGCACCAGGCTCTGTGCGTCGGCGGTCGCCCGGACGGTGGCCCGGTCCTCGGCGACGGTTCGGACCAGCAGCGCGAGCGGCACCAGGAAGGCGACCAGGGTGAGTACGCTGACCGCGGCGGCCAGCAGGGCCAGGCGCGCCCTCACCCGGCCTCCTCCGGCGGTGCCAGCCGTACCCCGACCCCTCTGACGGTGTGCAGGTAGCGGGGCTGCTGGGCGTTCTCCCCCAGCTTCCGGCGCAGCCACGACAGGTGCACGTCGACGGTCTTGTCCGCACCGCCGTACGGGATCTGCCAGACCTCGGTCATCAGCTCGCGCTTGGTGACCACCTCGCCGGGGCGGGCGGCCAGATGGTGCAGCAGGTCGAACTCGCGCGGGGTCAGCTCGACCGGCTGGCCGTCCAGGGTCACCTGGCGGGCACGCGGGTCGACCCGCAGTCCGCCCACGACCAGCGTCGGGTCGTCCGCCCCAGCGGCCGAGCCGCCGCGCCGCAGCACCGCCCGGACCCGAGCGTCGAGCTGGGCGGCGGTGAACGGCTTCACCACGTAGTCGTCCGCGCCCGCGTCGAGGACCCGGACGATCTCGGTCTCGTCGTCGCGGGCGGTGGCCACGATCACCGGCACCGGGCTGACCGCGCGCAGCATCCGCAGCAGTTCCCGGCCGTCGAGGTCGGGCAGGCCGAGGTCGAGCACGACCAGGTCGGGCCGGTTCTCCAGCGCGTCGCGCAGCCCGTCCATCGCCGTCGACGCGGCCGCCACCGCGTGCCCCCGGTCCCGCAGTGCCCGGACCAGCGGGGTCCGGATGGTCAGATCGTCCTCGATCAGCAGCAGGCGGGGCACACCTGGCAGGCTAATCCCCTCCTACCGGCGCCGGCCCGGTCGTTAACCCTCCCTTATCGTCGTCCGGTGCTTCCGCCAACCTTCGATCGGGGATAGTCGGGGCATGCGCCGTCCGCTCCTCGCCGTCGCCGGCTGGTTGGTCACCGCCGTGCTGCTCACCCTGGTCGGGGTGGCCGCGATCCGCCTGGTCGGGGAGAGCATCACCGGCACCCCGGGCGGCGTGCGCAGCCAGGAGGAGGTCGAGCGGGCACTGGCCGCGCCGGAGCCGCCCCGGTCCGCGCCGGTGCCGTCGGCAGCTTCCGCCTCCCCCGGCACGCCGCCGCCGACCATGCCCGCGCGGTCGGGCGTACAGCGGGTCTTCGCGACCACCGGGGGCAGCGCGGTGGCCGAGTGCGGGCCGGACGGGGTACGGCTGGTCTCCTGGGCACCGGCGCAGGACTACCGGGTGGGCGAGGCCGACCGGGGCCCGGACGACGACGTCGAGGTGAGCTTCGTCGGGCCGTCCGGTGAGCACGAACTGAAGCTGCGTTGCGTCGGCGGCGAGCCGGTGGCCGAGACCGACGACTGAGGGTTCCGCCCGCGCGGCATCTGCCGTCCCTGTCGCGGGTCCGGGTGGTCTCAGCGCAGGCTGACCCACGCGGTCCGGACGGCGTACCCGGTGGTGCTGGCGCGCAGCTGCACCGGGCCCGCCGGGGGCACCCCCATCGAGAAGAAACCGAGCGCGTCCACCGGCGCTTCCTCGTACTCACCGGCAGCGGTCCGGGCGCTGACGCGGCCGGGGCGGGCCGGGGAGAGCTGCCCGACGACACCGGTGGCGGTCACCTCCAGCTCGACGGCCACCGTTCCGCTACGGAAGGTCAACGTCCGTTCCGCGCCGGTGGAGCGGGTCAGGCCGGCCGGCTCCCGGTCGCAGGCCGAGTCGAAGGTCAGCTCGGCCAGCGCCAGCTCGGCGTCGGCCGTACGCCAACTGAAGGCCGCCAGCGCGGCGACCAGGAACTCCTCGGAGACCGGCCCCGGGTCGTGCAGGGCGGCGCCCAGCTCGACCAGCAGCGCGTCGTCACCGGCGGGCGGCCACTGCTCCATCGCGTTCACCTCCGGTCTCCTCCGCCCCGCCCGGGGCCAGTCGGACGTACGGGGCGAGTGCCGGGCAGCCGCGCAGCCTCGCCAGACAACGGGCCTGCGTCGGGCCGACACTGCCCAGCGGCATGCCGAGCCGCTCCCCGACCTCCCGGTAACTGGCCGGCGGATCGCCGGCGAGCAGCGCGAGCAGGTCCCGACAGCGCGGCGGGAGCTGCGCGAACGCGTCCCGCAGCGCCTGCCGGCGCTCGGCCCGCAGCAGGTCCTCGTCGGGGGTGGTCGGGTCGACCAGCAGGAACACCCCGACGTGCCCGTCGACCGAGTCGTCGTACGGGTCGAAGGGTTGGGTACGCCGGCCGAGCCGCAGCAGCCGATGGCACTCCCGCCGGGTGGTGGTGACCAACCAGGCCGGCAACGCGTGCGCGTCACGCAGCCGGCCCAACTGTTCCACCAGGCGCAGCCAGACCGTCTGGTTCACGTCGGCGGAGTCGGCCCGGTCCAGTCCGTGGCTGCGGATCACCGTCGCCACCAGGGGTGCGTACCGGCGGACCAGTTCCGCCCAGGCCGACTCGTCCCCGGAGGCGGCGGCGGAGACCAGGACGGCGGTCCCGCGTGGCGACGCCGGACCGCGTCCGGACGGGTCGGCGGCGCTCATCCGACCAGCACGCCGTAGTCGGGCTGCCAGGTCGGGCCGGCGAGGAGGAGCGCGGCGGCACCCGCCGCGTCCAGCCCGGTGGCCGTCATCAGGGCGGCGATCCGCCCGGAGACGTGGGCGGTGGCGAAGGAGGTGCCGGCCCAGGAGGCGAAGCTCTGGAACACCAGGGTCGGCTGGCCGGGCAGGTGCAGTTCCCCGTCCACGTAGGTGCTGCTCCGGTCCCCCCGGGCGCAGGCGTCCACCCAGGGGCCGTGACCGCTGTAGTCGGCCGGCACCGGGCCGGTCGGGCCCGCGCTCGCCGCCGCCACGGCCACCACCGGGTCCAGCGCGGCCGGCCAGGATTTCCGGGGTACGCCGGCGTTGCCGGCGGCGGCGACCACGGCCACCGACGCCGGCAGTCCGGCGAGAGTGTCCGCCACCGGCAGGGGTGGCTGGTCGTCCTGGGTGAAGTAGCCGAGGGACAGGTTGACGACGGCCACCTCCGGGCGGAGCCGGCGGATCGCGGCGACCAGGCTCTCCTCGTCCCCGATCCCGGTCGGGGCGAGCGCGGCCTCCGGGTCCAGCCGGACGCCCGGGGCGGCCTGCCGGACCACCCCGGCGACGAAGGTGCCGTGGCCGCCCTGGAGGGCGAGCTGGGAGCCGCCGAGGTAGAGCGGGTCCTCGTCGTCGGTCTCCGGGAGGTAGCTGCCGCCGAGCCACTGCGGGTGGACGGTGCCGGCCCGCCGCCAGATGCCCGTGTCGCAGATCCCCACGGTCACCCCGGCACCCTCGCCGAGCCGGGCCGGGTCGGGGGCCGGCAGGGCGGCGGCGACCCGGGGCGGTCCGCCGGGATTGCCCATGATGTTGCCGAAGCCGAGCAGCACGTGGTGCGGCTGCACCAGCGGAACCGGCTGTCCGGGCCACTGTCGGGGATCACGCAGCTTCGTCACCACGCCGGGGATATCGGTCTCCTGCGCGAAGAGCAGCCGGCGTACCCCGCCGAAGGCGACCCCCTCGGTGACCTGGTGACCCCAGCCACGGAGCCGGCTCAGCACCCGCAGGAGGTCCGGTGGGGCGACCAGCAGCTGCCGGGGCCGGTAGAGGAACTCACGGCCGGGGGTCGTGTGCCGGCGAACGGCCTGGTCGGCGGCCACGTCCTCCAGGAAGGCCCGCTGGTACGCCTGGTCGAGGGAGTCTCCGGCCCGACCCGGACCCGACCGGCCGACCGCACCGAGCGGCACCGCCGCAGCGACCAGCGCGGTCCAGCCGACCAACCGTCGACGGGAGACCCGACCGGGCGGACACGGCACGATTCGGTGGTCGGGCGACACCGGGCCTCCAGGCGGGTGGAAGATGCGTGGCCGGGGACGGGCGGGGTGGCCACGGAAGCGCTCTCCGAGCCGCACAATTATTTCAGAGTATTGCCCTCTGTCAATTGTTGATCACCATCTGTCCGGTCCTCGTCATTGACCGGAGCGCGTCGTTCGGGGATTCTTCTCCGCATGGCGGACCGCGCCGTTTCCGGTGCCGGCGCGGCACAGGCCGCCCTGGACGCGGTCCAGCGTTACCCGCACGAGGCGATCACGATCGCCCGGGGGGTGCTCGCCGGCCCGGCGGACGCCGGTGAGCGCTCCACCGCCGAGCGGGCCATCGGTCTCGCCCTGCGGGAACTCAACGACCTGCCCGGCGCGCTGCGCCACCTGCGCCGCGCGGTCCGGGCCACCGACGACCCCCGCCTCCGCGCGCTGGCCCGGATGAGCCTCGGCTACGTGCTGGCCAACGCCGGGCGGACCACCGCCGCTCTGCGCGCGGTGACCCTCGCCCTCCCCCTGCTCACCGGGGCCGACGCCGGACGGGCCCGGATGCAGCGGGGCGTCGTGCTGCACTACCGGGGCCGGTTCGACGAGGCGGTACGGGACTACGGCGTGGCCGTGGAGATCGCCCAGCGCGAGGGCGACCTGCTGCTGGAGGCGCGGGCCCGCAACAACCGGGGGCTGCTCAACGCCCACCGGGGCTCCGGTCGGGGTCGCGACGACGACCTGCACCGTGCCGCCGCCGCGTTCGGTCGCCTCGGACTGGACCTGGCCGCCGCCGACGCCCGCTGGAACAGCGGCATCGCCACCGGGCAGCGCGGCGACGTGGCCGGCGCGCTGCGCTGCTTCGCGACGGTCGACGCCGAGTACCGCAGGCTCGCGGTACCCCGCCCGGCACTGCTGCTGGACCGGTTCGAACTGCTGCTGTCCGTACCGCTGATCGACGAGGCGGTCGAGGTGGCCGCCACCGCCGTGACCGAGCTGCGCCGCCGGGGGATGGCCTCGGACCTGGCCGAGGCGCTGCTGGCCCGGGCCCGCGCGGCGCTGCTCGCCGGGGACCTGGTGACCGCCACCGGCGCTGCGGTGGCAGCCCGCAGCCGGTTCCGTCGGCAGGGTCGCCGCACCTGGGCCACCTTCGCCCGGCACGTCGAGCTGCGGGCCGGGTACGCCCAGGGCGTCCGGTCACCGGCCCTGCTCGCCGCGATGGTGCGGACCGCCGACCAGCTCGACGCGACCGGCTGGCCCGGACCGGCGTTGACCACCCGGATCGAGGCCGCCCAGCTCGCCGTCGCGCTGGGGCTTACCGGTCGGGCGGGCGGGCTGTTGGCGGTGGCGGCCGGCTCCCGCCGCCGGGGCACCGCGCCGCGCCGGGCCCAGGGGTGGTACGCCCTCGCCCTGCACCGGCGGCTCGACGGCGACGAGTCCGGCGCGGCCCGCGCGCTGCGCCGGGGCCTGGCGGTGCTGGACGGGCACCGCACGTCGCTCGGCGCGACGGAACTGCGCGCGCACAGCGGGACGTACGGACACGAGCTGGCCGCCGAGGGGCTGGACATCGCCGTCCGGCGGGGCGCTCCGGTCCAGGTGCTGGCCTGGGCGGAACGGTGGCGGGCCAACGCGCTGCGGATGCGGCCGGTCTCCCCGCCCCAGGACCCGGACCTGGCCACCGCCCTGACCGAGCTGCGAATGGTCAGCGCCGCGCTGGAGGACGCCCTGCTCACCGGCCATCCGGCGCAGGCGCTGCGGCGCAGCCAGGCCCGGTTGGAACAGCGCATCCGGGAACTGGCCCGGGGCGTGGACGGCGGAGGCGAGCTGCTCCGTCCGCCCGGCGTACGGGCGCTCGCCCCGGCACTCGGTGACGCCGTCCTGCTGGAACTGGTCACGCACGGGGACCGGCTGCGTGCGGTGCTGCTCCGGGACGGCCGGGCGACCCTGCACGACCTGGGCCCGCTCGCCGAGGCGGTACGGGTCGCCCGGCTGCACCGCTTCGGGCTGCGCCGGCTGGTCACCACCGGCGACGGCGCGGACGCCCGGGCCGGGGTGGCGCACACCGCCGCCATGCTGGACGGACAGCTCTTCGGCCCGGTACGTCGCCGGCTCGGTGACCGTCCACTGGTGATCGTGCCGGTCGGCGCGCTGCACGCCGTACCGTGGTCGGGGCTGCCGACCTGCGCGGGCCGTGCGGTGACCGTGGTGCCGTCGGCGACGGCCTGGTTGCGGGCCGCCGGACGGGTCGGTCCGGCCGGGCCGCCGGTGCTGGTGGCCGGGCCCCGGCTGCCCGCCGCCGAGGACGAGGTACGCCAGCTCGGCGCGGTGCTGCCCGGTTCCCGTCCGCTCACCGGGAGCGCCGCCACCGCCGACGCGGTGACCGGCGCGCTGAACGGCACGGGGCTGGCGCACATCGCCGCGCACGGCCGGTTCCGGGCGGACAACCCGCTCTTCTCCACCCTCGAACTGGCCGACGGACCGTTGACCGCGTACGAGTTGGAGCGGCTGACCAGCCCGCCCGGGTGCGTGGTGCTCTCCGCGTGCGACTCCGGTCGGGCCGGTGTCCGGCCGGGTGACGAGGTGATGGGCTTCACCGCGGTGCTGCTGGCGCTCGGCACCCGCAGCCTCGTGGCAGCCGTCCTACCGGTGCCCGCCGACCTCACCACCGCGCTGATGCTCGACCTGCACCGGCGGATGCGGGCCGGTGCCGGCCCGGCGGTGGCGCTGGCCGGGGCCCAGCAGGCGTTCGGGGGCGGCGAGGGCGGGACGGGGGCGGCACACGCCACCGCCGCCGCCTTCGTCTGCTTCGGCGCGGGGTGACCGACGCGGGTCGGCCCCCCGCGCGGGTGACCGGGGTGGGCGACGACCGGCGGGCCGGCACCGGTAGACCGGTGCCGGCCGACGTGTGGCGGATCAGCAGCCGCAGGTGTAGTACAGGATGTCCCAGTGGCTGCCTTCCTTGGTGTAGAGGTTTCCGGACGCTGACCGGTACTGGTAGCCGAAGCCGGAGATGTACCCGACGTAGGCGAAGTGCGACGAGATGTAGTTCTGGATGCAGGTGCTCAGGGCGATGTCGACCTTGTAGCCGTTCCAGTGGCTGTAGGTGCCGTCGGAGTGGCCGACCTCGGTGCCGGCGGTGATGGTGATGGCACAGCCGCTGACCCGCTTGAAGGTGATGATCCCGTCGATGGTCGCCTGACGGATGCCCTCGAAGGACGTGCAGGTCGGGTTGTACCGGTCGCTGCACCCGCCGCTGGACGTCCAGGAGATCCCGGCGGCCCGCAGCTGCGAGGTGGCGCTGGAGTGGCTGATGGCGAAGGCCGGACTGGCCAGGCCGAGGGCGGTGGTCACGGCGGCGACGGTGGCGACCAGCAGGGTGAGCAGGCGGCGACGCCGACCGGGTCGGGTGGGGGACATGGCTCTCCCGTTCACGAGGGGACGGAATTCTGCGAGTGAGCAAGCCGGCTTGTAGGATTCCTACCAGATATCGACGGACATAACTATATGGCGAACCCACATGGCGCGGGATTCCTCCGTCCACCCCGGTGGACCCGGCACACGTATTGACACTCGTCACACTCTGGTTCGACACTCGTCCGCAGTCGGCGTTCGCACGAGCACACGGTTGGCGAGACCACACTCCCGGACCCGGAAGACCGTCGGTCGACGAGACGGTGGCGGGTCGGAAAGGACCAGTCATGGGCATGAACCGCCGCTCACTGCTCGGCCGGATCGCCGCGGTCGGCGCGGCCGGGGTCGCCGGAAGCGCCCTGACGCTGCCCGGGA
Organism: Micromonospora sagamiensis; assembly: GCF_014680085.1. NCBI lineage: Bacteria > Bacillati > Actinomycetota > Actinomycetes > Micromonosporales > Micromonosporaceae > Micromonospora > Micromonospora sagamiensis. The sequence goes on from NZ_AP023438.1 coordinate 2,677,380, forward strand.
CGGCCCAGGCCGCCACCTGGAAGAAGCGGCTGACCGGCGCGGACCTGGACACCAACAGCCGCTGGCAGGTGGCCGGCACCGACCTGGGCATCCCGTACGTGCTGGAGAACGGCTCGATCGGCTACCTCTTCGGCGACACCTTCAACACCCCCTGGCCGGAGGGCCCGCCGCTGCCGAACGACTGGCGTTCGCCGGTGATGCTGCGCTCCAACGTCCACCCCGGTGCGCCGGGTGGCGTCGTCTTCGACAGCGCGGCCCGGGTGGCCGGCAACGGCCGGGCCCCGGAGGTGATGCACAACGGCCACAACGGCATCGGCATCGACGGGCTGTGGGAGGTCACCGTCATCCCCAACGACGGCATCAGCTTCCCGGAGACCGGCCGGCAGCTCATCTCGTACATGAGCATCGAGAACTGGAACTCCGCCGGGCCGGCCGGGCCGCACTGGAAGTCGCGCTACGCGGGCCTGGCGTACTCCGACAACGGCAACGACTTCGTCCGTACGCCGCTGAAGTGGTGGAACAGCCCGGACAACAAGGACCCGTTCCAGATGTGGACCATGCAACGCGACGGCGACTGGGTCTACGTCTTCTCGGTACGGTCCGGCCGGCAGGACGGCCCGATGATGCTGCGCCGGGTGCGGTGGGACCGGCTGTTCTACCCCGAGTCGTACGAGGGGTGGGGCTGGAACGGCTCGAACTGGGGCTGGGGTCGGCCGTGCACCCCGATCCTCACCGGCCGGTTCGGTGAGCCGTCGGTGCGCCGGCTGGCCGACGGGACCTGGGTGATGGCGTACCTCAACTGCGCCACGGGCTGCATCGTCACCCGGACCGCCTCCGGCCCGGACCGGGTGTGGACGGCCGAGAAGATCCAGGTCACCAGCTGGCAGGAACCCGGGCTGTACGGCGGCTTCATCCACCCGTGGTCCAGCCGCAACGCCAACGACCTGCACCTGCTGGTCTCCAAGTGGACCCGGACGCCGGACGGGCGCAGCACCGCGTACCACGTCAGCCAGTTCGTCGGCACGGTCTGACGACCGGCAGGCGCAGGGCCGGGAACGGTCCCCGGGCCCGGCCCGCGCCAAAGTCATGACATTTCCGTGCGTCGCGATTCGCTTTCCTGGTATTGACTGGAGCGGATGTCATCGACGACGGAAGGACGACAGATGCGCAAGCACCTCGCCGCCATCGGGCTCGCCTCGGCACTGACCGGCCTGCTGGCCCTCGCCAGCCCGGCCAGTGCCGCTCCGGGCGACACGACCGCCGGGCAGCCGAGTGGGGCCCCGGTCGTCGCGGCCACGTGCGAGTGGGTGGTGACCTGGCCGTCGGCGGGCGTGTACGAGCAGCCGACCCGGATGTACGAGCCACTGAAGGTCAAGAACGCCGGTGACCGGGTCGGTGGTGGCTACTGCATGGAGCACTACAACACCAGCGAGCTGGAGTGGTACGTCTCGGTGTCGTGCAGCTGCGCCAGTGACGGGATCGGCTGGATGCGCCGCAACGCGCTCCGCGCGGCCTGACCCCGCACGCGGGCCGGCCCCACGCGTCCCTGACGGTGGGGCCGGGCCGCGCCATGTCCGGGACCGGCGACGGACGAAACCCGTACGCGTCGCCGCGGTCGCGGGTTCTACGTCCACAGTGGATGCTGACAGCCGGTACGCTGTCGACGCTCGATATCGATATCGAGCTATCAAATCCTGTGGTTTCGTCGCAAACGGTGAACGTCGGTACGTCGGCGCGGGCGTTTCGCGTCGAAAGAGAGGGAAAAGGGTGCACCGGAGCAAAAAGATTCGCTGGCGGCTCCTGTCCGCTGTCGTCGTTCTCGGGGTCCTGCCGGCTCTTGCCGCCACCCCGTCGGCGGCGGCGGGGCTGTTGCCGTCCCCACCACCGACGTTCCAGCACGAACTGCTCGCCAAGGCCGCGCCCGACGAGTGCTTCGACGGGATCGGCATGCCCTATCCGGCCGGCCCCCCGTGCGCGCAGGGACAAGCCAAGGTCAACCAGGCCTACGTGTGGTCACTCGCCCGGGCCAACAATCGCCTGTGGTTCGGCACCGGGGCGAACGTCAACTGCATCGTCGGCGGCACGACCCTCTCCCGGCCGAATCCCCGACTCAACGACGACTACGTGTGCGAGTTCGCGGAGAGTCAGATCGTCAAACAGAACCCGACCATGCCGACCAACGTCGGCGACCACCGCCATCCCCGGGCCTACGTCTACGACGAGTCCTCCCGTGTGCTGACCGAGAAGACCGACGACGTCAAGAACGCCTCCACCGACGACGCCTCCCGGCTGCGCCGGACGCTGGGGCTGCGGGCCGGTGCGACGCACCAGGGAGTCGTCCTGCTGGCCGGGCCCGCCCTCGGGCAGTCGGTCAACATGTTCGCGTTCGACACGGTGACCGGGCAGTACCTCGGCTCGGCGAACTTCGCCAAGTACGGCAACATCCGCAACTTCGTGATCGCCGACAACGTGCTCTATGCCGGCGTGGGGGTCGGCGCGAACGGCCGTGAGGGCGGGTACGTCCTGCGATGGGCCGGGGACCGCACGAACCCGTTCGCCTTCGTCGAGGTCGGGCAACTGGCGGCCCAGGTCGCCGACCTGGCGGTGCACGAGGGCCGGATCTTCGTCAGCACCTGGTCGGCGGCGGGCGGTGGCACGCTCGCCGCAGGTTCGACGACCAGCGGATCCGGCCTGATCGGAAACCTCACCGGATCGCTGCTCGGCCTCATCGGCATCAAGCCGGTCGAGGAGGCGGACCCCGGAGTCGCCGGGGTGTGGATGAGCCCGCCGCTGACGGACGGGGACCCCGGGCTGACGGCGAACGACACCGGACGCTGGAAGCTGGTGTGGAGCGCGTCCTCCTACGAGCCGGATCCGATCATCGCCGGCACGTACGGCCTCGGTGCCCTGATGTCGTACGACGGTTACCTCTACTGGGGCACGATGCACGTTCCGATGAAGTCGACGAGCAAGATCGCCGAGGCGTACCCGCCGGGGGACGAGGTCGAGGCTCGGGCGGTGCTGGAGAAATCCCAGCGCGCGGTGAGCATCTTCCGGGGCAAGCGGTTCGGCACCCTCTTCGAGGACGTGGATCTGCTCTACGGCGAGGAGAAGCTGCCGGCGTACGACGCGACCGCGAACAACGGCGCGGGTGCCTGGACGAACGTCTCCACCGGGCACCACCCGCTGCACGGCCGCATCGGCTTCGGCAACATCTACACCAACTACACCTGGACCATGGAGGTGGCCGGCGGACGACTGTTCATCGGCACCATGGACTGGAGTTACCTCGCGAAGGACCTGATACCCGAGACTGCCGCCCAGATGGGCTTCCGGGGCGCGGCCACCGGGCTCAGCAGCGAGTTGGACCCGATCGTGATCGACCCGCAGCTCTACGGCGGTGACCTGTGGATGTACGAGTCGAGCCTGAAGCCCGCCACGGCGGTGGACACCAGGGGACTGGGCAACCACCTCAACTACGGCTTCCGCACGATGGTCCCGGTCGGGTCGACCCTGTACCTCGGCACGGGTAATCCGATGAACCTGCGTACCGACCCGACCGACGACGTTCCGGAAGGCGGCTGGGAGTTGATCAGGCTGGTGCCGGTCACCGGCTGAGCGAGCGCACCCGAGGGGGTCGTCGGCGCAGGGCCGGCCCGCCGAGTAGGCCCCACGAGGGACACGGCAGCCGGATGGCGGACAACGCCATCCGGCTGCCGTACGGCTGAGAGCACATCCCGCGACGACCCGCGCAGGGCACGCGGAGTGTCAGGCGGCACCGCCGTTGACGTACAGCACCTGGCCGTTGATCCACCGCCCGGCCGGACTGACGAGGAAGGCCACCACGTCGGCCGTGTCGGCTGGTTCGCCGAGCCGGTTCATCGGCGACATCGCCGCCATCCGGGCGATGGCCTGCTCGTCCTTGCCGTCGAGGAAGAGGGCGGTAGCGGTGGCCCCGGGCGCGACAGCGTTCACGGTGATGTCGCGTTCCCCCAGCTCCCGGGCCAGGATCAGGGTGATCGCGTCCACCGCGGCCTTGCTGGCGGCATAGGCGGAGTAGGTGGGCAGGGACAGTTTGGGCGTCGTGCTGGAGATGTTGACGATCGCGCCTCCGGGCCGGACCCGGCGGGCCGCCTGCTGGTCGACCACGAAGGTGCCGCGGACGTTCGTCCGGTGCACCCGGTCCAGATCCGCGAGGTCCAGCTCGGCGATAGGGGCGTGGACCACGATCCCGGCCGAGTTCACGACGACGTCGATTCCGCCGTAGGTCTGCTCGGCGGTGTCGAAGAGCCTGGCCACGGCGAACTCGTCGGCGACGTCGGCCTGCACCGCGACGGCGCTTCCACCGGCGGCGACGATCTCGGCCACGGTCCGCTCCGCCTCGACCTTGCTGGTGGCGAAGTTCAGCACCACCGCGTAGCCGTCCGCGGCCAACCGCTTCACGATCTGGCGGCCGATGCCCTGGGATCCACCGGTGACGATCGCGACACGCTGCGGGACGGTCATGACTGACTCTCCTGATCCTGAGGGGCCCGTCGCGCTTAAGGCGCTCCGGACACCGGATTAGATCAAACAGAGACGTCGGCGGGTAGCCGTCCCTGGCTGCCTCTTCGACTCCTGCCGAAGCCCGACGCGGTGGTCACCGGCCACCAGGGACGGAGTCGGTTCCACCAGTCCCCTCCCTCGGTCAGGGGTGGGCGGAGCCAGCGGGGCTGTCGGCGAAGGCGAGGCCCTGCTCGGCCAGCGCGGCGTCCAGGATGGCGACCGCCTTCGGCCCGACCCCGTGCAGGGCCAGCAGGTCGCGGCGGCACCAGGTGGCCACCTGGGCGAGCGTCGTGACGCCGGCCGCGAGCAGGGCGCCGTTGGCGGGCCGTCCGATCGGGGGCAGATCGCCAATCTGCGCCGGCAAGTGGCGGGTACTCACGCGATCACCCTAGTACTCCAGCCGGGGATCGTGATCACGGTTCAGTGAGGGCTTGTCGGGCGTAGTGGCTGGTCATGGCTTGGGCTTGGTGACGGCGTCGGCGGATCGACCAGAGCAGTGGGTCCGCTCGGCGGCGGGTGGGTTCGATGATCAGGACGTGGAACAGGTGGCGTAGTTCGTTGACGGTCAGTGGGATCAGCCCGACTGGTTGATGGTGGTGGTTGGCGGTCGCGGCGGCGAGGAAGGCGTGGGCCAGGATCACCAGGGTGGTCCAGCGGTGCCAGGACCGCCAGCGGCGGTGTTGGTGCTGGTCCAGGCCGAGTCCGGTCTTCGCGGCCTGGAAGGCTTCTTCGATCTTCCAGCGGCGGCCGGCTACCGCGACCAGGCGGTGCAGTGGGACGGGTTCCGGTGACCAGCAGCGGTAGAAGGCCAGCTCACCGGTGCGGCGGTTACGGCGGATCAGGAGCCAGTGGTGTCCGCCGTGCGTGTCGGTGGCGGCCGGTAGGGCGGTGTAGGACCAGTCGTACCAGCGGTGACCTTTCGCGCCCCTGCCGGCGGAGATGCGCTGCCAGACGGTGGGAGGAAGACCGGTGGCCAGTGCGTCGACGCGGTAGACGCCGAGGCCGGTGGTGACCTGATGGGACCGGGCCACGGCCAGAACGTAGCCCAGGCGCAGCTGACGCAGCCGGGCGGCGAGGCGTGGATCGTTGCCGTAGGCCTCGTCGCCGGCCACCCAGCGACACGGCAACCCGGCGGTGACCGCGGCGGTGATCATCCGGGCTGCCAGCTGCGGCTTCGTGGCGAACCGCACCTGCTCGGGGACACCTGCCCGCGTCCGGCGTTCGGGGTCGTCGCACCAAGACTTCGGCAGGTAGAGGGCCGTGTCGACCATTGCGTGAGCGGTGTCGGTGGCGTAGACGAGGTGCACGGCGAGCTGACAGTTCTCGATCTTGCCGGCCGTGCCTGAGTACTGCCGCTGGACACCGACGGTGTGCCGGCCCTTCTTCAGGTCCCCCGTCTCGTCGATGACCAGCACCGCCTCGGTATCACCGAGGTGCTGGTCGACGAACTCGCGGACATCAGCGCGAACGGCGGCGTCGTCCCACTTCACCCGGATCAACAGGTCCTGCATCCCGTCCGGGCTGGTGTCTCCGGCATGCTCGGCGATCGTCCAGCAGTTCTTCGACGGTAACGGCGCCAGTAGGCCCCGAACGAAGTCACACACCCGACGGCGAGGCTCGGGCCTGCGGAAACGATGCCCGACCGTCAACATCAGGCCGTCGAACAACACCCGCCACCGTTGGGCGTCTACCCTGTATCTCGCAGCCACCGCCGCGTCATGGTCAGTCCACACAACCGCCCATGATCGACGGTGGCTGTACTCGTTCTCCCACCACACCAACCCGCAGCTCAGCCAAGGTCAACATCCCCGGCTGGAGTACTAGCCCGGCGGTGTGTCGGAAACCACTCACCCGCCCAGTGACGTTCTTGGATGCGTCAGCGCTGTTGGGCACGACGGGATCTTCGCCGATACGGAGTTGTGCGGGTTGTCGCAGATGCGAAAGCCGAACAGCAACGCGACGATTCTGCCGATTGACCCTGCTCGCGATGGCAGCATCCGCCCATTGTCCACCGATGGGATTCCCGCCGAACCCTGACGGGCGAACCGGACCCAGCACCGCCGGACACTTACCTTTCAGTATCTGAAAAAGCGAGGCCGGATCGACATTATTCCATTGATGAGCGTCAAACTGTTTGCCGCATCGTAACGTTTCGGCTCCGGTGGCCGTTCCGGCCACCGGTCGGATTGGTGAGGAGGCGCAGAGCCTTGGCGGCACGTGATCGCAGACTCAGAGGAATGGTCGAGCGAGGACGCCAGGTACACATCACTGCTGACGGCACCACCGTGTCGGCATTCGAAGGCGAGAGCGTGGCCGCCACGCTTCTCGCAGCTGGCCGACGCGAGCTACGGAAAGCCCCACGGCGGGGCGAACCACGTGGGGTCTACTGCGGAATCGGGGTCTGTTTCGAATGCGTGATGAGCATCGACGGACGCCGGGTACGCACCTGTGTCACCCCGGTAAAGGACGGCATGCAGGTCGAGAGCGTCGACCGGGACGGTACGCGATGAGCGCCCCGACCGGAGCCTCCGAGGTGTGGCCGCTCGTCGTCGTCGGAGGCGGCCCGGCCGGCATCGCCGCCGCCACCGAGGCGGCCCGGACAGGTCTACGGTGCCTGCTGATCGACGAGGCCCCCAGGATCGGCGGCCAGATCTACCGGGACCTTCCCCGCGAGTTCACCGTCCACGACCGGCGGCGCCTCGGGCGGGACCACCGCCGAGGTGACCGGCTCCGGGCCGGGTTGGCCGAGGTGGGCGACCTGGTCGAGGTACGGTCCGGAACCACCGTGCTGGACATCGTCGACGGTCGGCGGCTGGTCTGCTCGTCCGCGGAGACCGGCCCCACCGAGGTCATCGCCGAACGACTCGTCCTGGCCACCGGCGCCTACGACCGCCCGGTGCCCTTCCCCGGCTGGACCCTGCCCGGTGTCATCACCGCCGGAGGCACCCAGGCCCTCCTGAAGGCGATGCGGGTCCGCCCCGGCGAACGCGCACTCGTGGCCGGTACCGGTCCACTGCTCCTCGTGGTGGCCGGCCAACTCCACCGGGCGGGCGTACGGGTGGTGGCTCTGCTGGAGGCCGGTCGGTCCGCGTTCACCGCCGGCACCCTGGTCCGTGCCCGACGCCAGTGGGGAATGTTGACCGACGGTGCCCGGTACCGGTTCGACCTGCTACGGGCTGGCATTCCCATCCGGTACAACCACACCGTCTTCCAGGCGCACGGCGACGGCATGCTGGACAGCGTGACGTACGGCCCGGTGGCCCCGGCGGACTGGCGGCCGATCCGGGAACAGGCCAGCCGGGTCGAGGTCGACCTCCTGGTCTCCGGTTTCGGCTTCGTCCCCGGCACCGAACTCTGCGAGCTGGTCGGCTGCCGGATGGTGCACCTCGACCGGGTCGGCGGCTGGGTTCCGGTACGCGACACCACGATGCAGACGTCGGTACCCGGAGTCTTCGCCGTGGGGGACGGAGCCGGTGTCGCCGGTGTGCTGGTCGCCGTCGAGGAGGGGCGGATCGCCGGCATCACCGCCGCCGAACAGGCCGGAAGGCTCACCGAAACCGAGGCCCGACGACGACGCCGCCCCGCCGAGCGCCGGCTCCGCTCCCTGACACCGGTACGCGAGGCACTCGACGAGATCTCGTACATCCGGCCCGGACTGTCGGAACTCGCCACCGACGCCACGCTCCTCTGCCGCTGCGAGGAGGTGACCCGGGCCGAGGTGCGGGACGCGATCGACGAGGGGGCACGGAACCTCCAGGCGGTGAAGCTCCGCACCCGGCTCGGTATGGGTGCCTGCCAGGGGCGCAACTGCGCACCGTCGACGACGGGGCTGCTCTGCGGAGCCACCGGCTGCACCCCGGTGGACGCGGGACGGATCAATCCCCGGCCGCCGGTCAAACCGGTCACGTTGGGCACGCTCGCCGGACAGCAGGGAGGACGACGGTGAAGACTCACTACTCGGTGGTGGTGGTCGGCGGTGGCGTCATCGGCTGCGCGGTCGCGTACTACGCGGCGCTGAACGGACTGGAGGTCGCGCTCGTCGACACGCCCAAGCGCGGACGGGCGACGTCCGCGTCCGCCGGTGGGCTCTGGCCGATGGGAGAGTCGGTGGGCCTGGGCTGCGGCGTCATCTTCGCCCGGGCCCAGTCCGCCGCCGACGCCGACGTGCAACACCCCGGCCGTCTGCCCCGCAGTTTCCTCGACTTCGCGCTCGAGTCGAACGCCATGTTCCCCGACCTGGCGGCGAACCTGCACGACGAGACGGGCATGGACGTCGAGCTGGAACGCACCTCGCTCCTCTTCCTGATGTACGACGAACACGACAAGGTCTTCGCCCGGGCGCTCTGGGACGACTATCCGCAGCAACGCTCCCGTTTCGAGTGGTTGACCCCGGAGGAGGTCGCCACCGCCGAGCCGGCGTTGACCCGCGACGTCCACGGCGCGCTCCGCTTCCACGGTGACGACCAACTCAACCCGTACAAACTGGCGGACGCCCTTCGGGCCGGGGCCCGGGTGCACGGCGCGACCGTCCTGACGCACACCGAGGTGACCGGTGTGCTGCGCATCGGAGACCGCGTGGTCGGCATCCGCACCGCCGACCGGACCATCGGGTGCGACACACTGGTCAACGCGGCCGGCGCCTGGGCGGGGCAGATCGGGGAGATGGCCGGCATCGACGTACCGGTCCACCCGGTGCGGGGTCAGATCGTCTGCACGGAAACCCTTCCGGAACTGCTCAACGCCTGCATCTCCACCACCGACTGCTACCTCGCACAGAAGCAGCATGGCGAGATCATCATCGGCAGCACCACGGAGATGGTCGGCTTCGACACCGGTACCAGCGAGACGGCCATCCGCAACCTCTCCGCCGGTGCGGTCAGGGCCGTCCCGGCACTCGCCCGCGCCAACGTCAAACGGGTCTGGGCGGGACTACGTCCGGGAACCTCGGACGAGTTGCCGATCCTCGGCCCGGTCGAGGGCCTGTCCGGTTATCTGAATGCCTGCGGCCACTTCCGCACCGGGGTACTGAACGCTCCCCTCACCGGCCGCATCCTCGCCGAACTCGCCATCGGCGAGCAACCGTCGCATCCCATCGAACCGTTCCTGATGGACCGGTTCCACACCTCCGAGGGGGACTCCGCACCCGGGGTCCCGCACGTCGCCGCGACGGCCTGACCACGTCGTAGCGGTAGTACGAATCCTGCCGGCCGGGTCCGATCGGTGAGACGCCGGTCAGACCCAGCCGGTCCGTCCGTCCAGCCCACCTGCGATGGGCGCTGACCCGCTCCGCTCCGCACCACCGCCTAGCTGCGGCGGCCGTAGGTTCCACGAAGACCAACGGCCACCTCCGACATCATCGACCCTGGACACCTAGTGCCTCGTCTTGGAGCGTCGACCGGGTTACCGGTCGGTTCTGAGAACTGCGCTCGGCCGGTGACTGCGGGTGTGCGTGTTGGAGGTCAACGCGTGACGGCGGGTGAGCGGACATCTGTTATCGCACGCGGCTGTGGCAGCTCAGATCTACGACACGCCGAGCGGATTACACCTCAGGCAGCCACGAAGCCTCGGATACCCAGTTGGTGCCGGGTCGGGCGAGCCGCGCCGAGCACGGTTCGCGATCAACTCCAAGATCCGCCGCCCGGATTACCCGTTCAAGGTTGCGCGACGAGGCACTAGGTTGTGGAAGCGGCGCGTTCGTAGGCCAGGGTGAGTTCGGCGAGGACGCCGTCGGCAGGTTGCGAACGGCCTTCGAGGTGCGCGGCGCGGAGTTCGTCCATGAACCTCTCCCACATCTCAGGACCGCCGCGAGCGAGAAGCTGGGCGCGAATCGACAGCTCGGGTGTTGTTGGGAGCCACCGGGAGCCCCAGGCGCCGAGATGCGCCATGAGCGGAACGAGTTCGATCGCTGCCTCGGTGAGTCGGTAGTCGATCTTCTGTCGGTGGCTCGGGTCATCATGCCGACTGAGCAGACCCGCGTCCACGAGCTTCGAGAGGCGGCTGGCGAGGATGTTCGACGCGATGCCTTCGATCGAGTTCGTGAGCAGTTCGCGGAAGTGCCTGTGGCCGCCGAACATGACGTCCCGCAGCACAACCAGGCTCCATCGGTCGCCCAGCAGCTCGACGGTCAGATTGATCGGGCACCCCGATTTTCCCTCTGACACGGGCAGGCGACCGGCCCCTACTGGTTGCGGCATGCCACCAGGGTAGTACGGTACCACCGGTTGCGAGTTGCAATCAGAAGTTGCTCTTCAGCTCCCGAGGAGGAGACATGCCGCAGTTGTTGCGGGTGCAGTGCTTCAACGTGTCGCGTGACGGGTTCGGTACCGGTGAGGGGCAAAGCTTGGACCGGCCCTTCGGTCACGCAGACCCCACCCCCCTGTTCTCTTGGCGCGCCGCCACCGCCAGCTTTGTGTACCGCACCGAACCTGGCGGCACTCGCGGCCTGGACGACTACATGACCCGCGACTACGACTGCAACATCGGGGCGGAGATCATGGGTCGCAACAAGTTCGGCCCCCAGCGTGGCCCATGGGAGAACCACGAGTGGCAGGGATGGTGGGGGGACAACCCACCGTTCCACACGCCGGTCTTCGTGCTCACCCATCACGAACGCCCGTCGTTCAGCCTGGCTGACACCACCTTCCATTTCCTCAACGCGAGCCCGGCCGAGGCGCTGGCACGCGCGAAGCAGGCCGCCGCTGGTCGGGACGTGCGCCTCGGTGGTGGAGTTGCCACTATCCGCGAGTTCATCGAGGCCGACCTGGTCGACACGATGCACATCGCCGTCGCGCCCGTCGACCTCGGCCGAGGCGAACGGCTGTGGGAGAGCCACACCGACCTGCTCGACCGCTTCCACCTCGAGTCAGTGCCGAGCCCTAGTAGCGGAGTCACTCACCTCCTGTTCTGGAGACGATGACCACCGACCCGCGCGATCGCACGCACATACCGCGATGCGTGCACCGGGATGAGGCGGAACATGATCGGCCTGACGAACTGAACGCTGGCCGTACGGGTGACGTGGAGCAGCTCACCGGCCCGGAACGCGCTCACCACCGGTCCTTCACCCGTCGCCACGCCAGGATCCGGGCACGTGCCACCGCGACCCGAGGACACCAGCCGTCCGGATGGCACCGCCGGCACCGCTGGACGCGGTGGTAGTCGAGCACCGCCCAGGACATCTGCACAAGGAACGACACGTCACGCCACTCGTTCACGCCCACAGCCCCGCCCGGCACTCCCCGGCGAGGGTCAGGAGTGGCCGTTCCGGCGGATAGACCACCCGAGCGACCCCCACCGCCCGGTACGCCCCGGCCCGCTCCGGGTAGGCGGTAGCCGGCCCCACCCGATCGAGCGGGGGCGTACGACGGCGGCGGCTCCTGAACGGCCAGAGCCTCCACAACAGACCGGGGTACGTCGGGTTCTTCGCATGCCGAGCCATCGGGCCTCCCAGAACGTAGCGACTTCCAAACCCAGAGTGACGAAATCAATCTGGGAAGTCTAGAGTTCCATGGAAGATTTCCGTGGACGTTGACGACTCGCTCTTCGTGCCTTGATCTCGAAAGTGGAGAGGAGAACACTGACGGTGTTCACGACCCTGGAGGTAGACGTGGCGAGGGCAAGCGGCCCGACGATCGCGCGCTGGCAACTCGGCCGGGAGCTCCACCGGCTCCGCGAGGCGGCGAAGGTCTCGCACAAGGAGATCGCGGCAGAGCTGGGCTGCTCGGAGTCGAAGATCTACAAGATCGAATCAGGGGCGGTAGGCGTCAGCCGCGCTGACGTGATCGTGATGCTGACGCGGTACGGCGTCGAGGACGAGCGAGCCCGGCACACCGCTCTTGAACTCCAGCGCCAGGGCAAGGAGCGCGGTTGGTGGGCGAAGTTCGGGCAGCTTCCGAACCCGTACAGCATGTACATCGGGCTGGAGTCCGCAGCGACGGCGGTACGGAATTTCGAGCTGGCCGTCGTACCGGGCCTGCTCCAGACGGAGGCATACGCCTACGCGATCACCAGTGCCGCATGGCCGGGTCAGAGCGAGGAGGCGCGCCGCCGAGTTGAAGTGCGGATGACCAGGCAGGCATGCCTGACCGAAGAGCCAGCACTGAAGTTCTGGGGAATCGTGGACGAGGGCGTACTGCGTCGTCAGACCGGTGGCCCAGACGTCATGCGACGTCAGCTTCACCACCTGATCGAGATGAGTGAACGGCCGAACATCGAGCTTCAGGTCTTGCCGTTCAGCGAGGGATGGCACCCCGGCACGGTGGGCTCCTTCTCGATCCTGGAGTTTCCCGAGGACATCCACAGCCCGGTCGTATACGTGGTCAGCCAGGCGGGGGACGCCTATCTCGAACGGGAGGACGACTTGCGGCGCGTTACGCTTACCTACACCCACCTGCACGCGGCAGCGCTCAGCGTCAACAAGTCCCGCGACCTGATCGCCGCCATCGCCAAGGACATGACGTAGAGCGAAAGAGAGGGTGCGGCAATGGACCGGTCACGCGCCGTGTGGCGCAAGAGCAGCCGAAGCGATGCCAACGGCCAGTGTGTCGAAGTGGCGGCTCTTCAAGGCACCGTCGCCGTCCGGGACAGCAAGGACAAGACCGGCCCGATCCTCGCCTTCGCCGCGCCGGACTGGCGCAACTTCGTCAACTCCCTCAAGACCAACTAGTGCCTCGTCGCGCAGCCTTGAACGGGTAATCCGGGCGGCGGATCTTGGGGTTGATCGCGAACCCGGATTTCGGTTGGCCGATTTGCCACTGCCGCACGTTGTGCCACCGCCCGGCCGGCAGGTCGAGGACGCCACGCCGGTCGCCGACGAGGTGCACGAGGTGCTCGGCGCGGCTCGCCCGACCCGGCACCGACTGGGTATCCGAGGCTTCGTGGCTGCCTGAGGTGTAATCCGCTCGGCGTGTCGTAGATCTGAGCTGCCACAGCCGCGTGCGATAACAGATGTCCGCTCACCCGCCGTCACGCGTTGACCTCCAACACGCACACCCGCAGTCACCGGCCGAGCGCAGTTCTCAGAACCGACCGGTAACCCGGTCGACGCTCCAAGACGAGGCACTAGCCGGCGACATCGCAGTGCCCCCGGCTCCCCTCTCGGGAGCCGGGGGCACCTGCCGTCCCGGACGGTCGGGCCGGGGCGTCCCGTCCTAACGGGCCGCCCGCTGGTTGTACTTGCGCTTGGCCCACAGGTACGACACCAGCGAGATCCCGGCGCACCAGGCGAGCGCGACGATCGCGCTGTTGCCGATCCCGGAGCCGAGCAGCAGCCCGCGCAGCGTCTCGATGATCGGTGTGAACGGCTGGTACTCCGCGAAGGTGCGCAACCCGGCCGGCATCGTCTCGGTGGGCACGAACCCGCTGCCCAGGAACGGCAGCAGGCTCAGGAACATGGGCGTGTTGCTGGCCGTCTCGACGCTGTCGGCGACCATCCCGAGTGCGACGGCGAACCAGGTCAGCGCGAACGCGGTCGCGGTCAGCACGCCGATCACGGCGAGCCACTCGACCGCGGTGGCGTTCGGGCGGAAGCCGATGAGGAGGGCGACGCCGAGGACGGCGACCACCGCCAGGAAGTCCTGCACCAGGCTGCCGAGCACGTGTCCGGTCAGCAGCGAGCCCCGGGCGATGGCCATGCTGCGGAACCGGTCGACGATGCCCTCGGTCATGTCCATCGCCACCGAGATGGCGGTGCCGGCGGCGGCCCCGGCCATGGTGAACAGCAGGATGCCCGGGGCCAGGTAGTTCACGTACGCGGAGCGGTCGCCGCCGATGCCGGTGCCGAGCGTGCCGCCGAAGACGTAGGCGAAGAGCAGCAGGAAGACCACTGGCATACCGATCAGCAGCCCGGTCAGCGACGGGTAACGCCGCAGGTGCAGCAGTTGCCGGCGGAGCATGGTCCGGGTGTCGGCGAACGCGTGGGCCATGGTGGTCATCGGGTTTCCTCGGAGGTCGCGGTGGTGGCGGGCGCGCCGGTGAAGGCGAAGAACACGTCGTCCAGGTCCGGGGTGTGGATCGTCAGGTGATCGGGCTCGGCCCGGACCCGGTCGAGCGTGCCCAGCACGGCGCGCAACGAGGCGACGTCGCCGTCGCTGGGCACCTGGAGGGTCAGCGCGTCGTCGTCGCGGTGCGCCGTGTCCAGCACGGCCGCCGCCGCGCGCAACGTGTCCGGGTCGGTGAAGCGCAGCAGCAGGTGCCCGCCGGGGATCCGGCGTTTGAGTTCGTCCGGTGCGCCCTCGACCACGATGCGGCCCTGGTCCAGCACCGCGATCCGATCGGCGAGCTGATCCGCCTCCTCCAGGTACTGGGTGGTGAGAAAAACCGTGACGCCCTCGGCGACCAGCTCCCGGACGATCTGCCACATCGCGTGCCGGCTGCGCGGGTCGAGGCCGGTGGTGGGCTCGTCCAGGAAGATCAACCGGGGATCGCCGACCAGGGTCATCGCCAGGTCCAGGCGACGCTGCTGACCGCCGGAGAGCAGCGACACCGGTTTTCGCGCCGACTCGCCGAGGTCGAAGCGCTCGATCAGCCGGGCCACCCGTCGGCCACCCTCGGCCCGGCCGAGCCGGTGCAGGTCGGCCATCAGCCGCAGGTTCTCCTGCACGGTGAGCAGGCGGTCGACGGCCGCGAACTGGCCGGTCAGGCCGATCGCCGCACGCACCCGGTCGGCTTCCCGGGCCAGGTCGTGCCCGGCGACGCGGATCGAGCCGCCGTCGGGCGGCAGCAGGGTGGCGAGGATCCGCACCATGGTCGTCTTGCCAGCGCCGTTCGGGCCGAGCAGGGCGAAGACGGTGCCTTCGGTGACGGTCAGGTCGATGCCGTCGAGGACCACCTTCGTGCCGAACGTCTTGCGCAGGCCGGCCACCGAGACGGCGGGCCGGGTGGTCACTGTCGTAGTCACGAACGCCTCCTGGCGGTTTTCGGGCAGGGGCCATCGCCGGCCGGGGCACGAGCGCCACGGCCGGGACGGCGGGGTGGGTCAGGAGCGGTGGATCAGGATGTCGCCGAAGGCGGTACGCGCGCGCACCTCGGCCTGCTCGTCGGTCCCGGCGGGGCCGTCGGTGGTCGTCATCTCGTTGCGGACCTTGCCGTACTGGGTGTGCACGTCGAGCCGGGCCGCGGTGCCCGTCCGGATGCCGACCTCGATGCGGCCGGCCGCGCTGCGCAGCGTCGCCGAGCCGCGCACCAGCTCGCGGACGCGGATGTCGCCGCTGGCGGTGTTCGCGGTGATCGAGGCGGCGACGTGGTCGGCCGCGATGTCGCCGTTGGCGGAGCGGATCTGCATGTCACTGCCGGCGTGACCGACCCAGGTCTCGCCGTTGCCGTTCTTGAGCACGGCCGGCCCGGCGACCGAGTGCACCTGGAGCTTGCCCGAGCCGGTGGTCAGCTTGGCGTCGCCGGTGACGGTCTCGGCGGCCACCAGCCCCATTCCGGTCGTCCCCGACAGGCTCTCGGCCTGCTCGACCTGGAGGTCACCGGCGCCGCTGCGCAGCCGGCAGCCGCCCAGCGCCCCGGTGCAGCGGACCCCGCCGACGCCGAGATCGACCTCCAGGGCGGAGCCGGCCGGCAGCTCGACGAGCACGTCGACGGCACCGACCTTGCCGAAGATGCCGAGGCCGGGCTGGCGGGGCCCGCGCACGGTCAGGGTGCCGGACGCGAATTCCACGCGGGTCTGCTCGGCGGCCCGTACGTCCCGCTTCTCGGTGTCGTCCCCCGGGCGTACGTGCACGACCGTGTCCGGCCGTTCGCTCGCGACCACCCGCAGGTCACCGGCGACGAGTTCGACGGAGGCGGTAATGGGTCCGGGAGTGTCGAAGGTGGGCATGGGCTTCTCCGTTCTGTCGGGGGTCAACGGACCCAGCCGGTGTAGCGCTGGCCGCCGCTGGTCGCGCTCCCGGTCGCGGGACGCCCGGCGTCGCTGTCGGCCGCGGCGGCCGCGGCCCGGATCAGCCAGGTGTTGATCGAGACGCCGGCGCGGGCGGCAGCCTGCTCGACGCGGTTCTTCAGGTGTTCCGGCAGGCGCAGGCTGATCCGCACGGTCGCCTCGTCCTCGCCCGGGGTCAGTGCCGGTGCCGGTGCCGGACCGGGCGGCGGCGAAGCGGCTGACTGGTCGGTCCACGGGTCGGCGGGCGGCGGCGTCACGACGAAGCTGGGCTCACGGTTGCGCAGCCGCAGGTCCACCGAGCCGGGCGCGAGGTCGCGGGTGATCTCGGCTGCCGCTTCGGAGAGGGCGTCGAGCAGGGCGAGCCTGGCTGCGGACTCAAGCGGCGCGGTGAGCCGTTCAGCCAGCTCGCGGGCGTCATCGCCGCCGGTTGCGGCGGCGAGCGCAAGCTCGTGGCGCAAGGCGTCGATGTAGGGGCGCAGTTCCATGACGCCACTATGACATCACGGTGATGCCACGCGCAACCGCGTGGCATCACCGTGATGTCAGAAAGCTGGCGGTACCTATCCGAGCTTGGCGACGGTCAGGAGCACGGCGCTGTCCTGGAGTGCTTCGAGGCGGTGCCGGGTATCGGGCACGACCAGCAGTTCCCCGGCGTGGACGTCGCTGGCGTCGGCACCGGCGACCAGGCGGACGTGACCGTGCAGCACGTGCAGCGTGGCCTCGCCCGGGTTCTCGTGTTCGTCCAGTTGTTGGCCTGCGGCCAGCGCGATGACGGTCTGGCGCAGGGTCTTGTCGTGGCCGCCGTGCACGGTGTGGGCGCTGCGACCGCTGGACGCGTCACGTGCGGCGGTGAGGTGCTGTTCGACCAGTTCGGTCAGGGAGACCTTCTGCATGACACTCCTGTCTGGTACGGCGTGCGGGACGGTGGCGGCCGGGGCCGCCGCCGCAGGGGCGGAAGCGCCGGCAGCGGTGAGCCCGCGCATCTTGACGGCGGTGTAGACGGCGGCGGCCAGCGCGACGTCGGACAGCAGCATCAGCCCGATGGCGTACGAGCCCTCGACGCCGTACACCCAGCCCATGATCAGCGGGGGGACGAACCCGCCGAGGCCGCCAGCGGCGCCGACGACGCCGGTGACGGTGCCGACCTTGTCGGCGGGGGCGACCCTGCCGACGAGGGCGAACACGGCGCCGCTGGCAGCGCCGAGCAGAGCGGCCATGCCGAGGAAGGCGATGGTGGCGACGGGCATCAGCGGTGGCTGGAACGCCTGGACGACCGCGAACACGGCGGTGCCGACGAAGCACCAGACGAGCACGGACACCGGGTGGAACCGGTCGGCCAGCCATCCGCCGGTGGGTCGGGCGAGGACGGCGAGGACCACGAACCCGGCAGTACGGAGCGCGGCGTCGCTGGCGGTCAGGTCGTAGGCCTCCCGCAGGTAGGCGGGCAGGTAGACGCTGAACGCCACGAAGCCACCGAAGCCGACCGCGTACAGGAAGCACAGCTGCCACGTCACGGCGAGGCGGCTGACCTCGGCGGTGCGTGCCCACGCCGAGCCTGCCGGCCGCTGCCGGCCGGGCGCGTCGCGGATGAACAGGAACGCCACGACGGCGTAGGCGGCGAGGATCGCGGCCACGAGCAGGAACGGGGTGTTCGTGCCGTAGGCGTCGGCGAGTCTGACCGTGGTGAAGTTGGAGATGGCGGTTCCGCCCATACCGATGCCGAAGACACCGAGGGCGAAACCCTTCCGCGCCGGTGGATACCAGCCCGACACCAGCGGCACGCCGACGGCGAAGGTGGTGCCGCCGAGGCCGAGGAAGAACCCGGTGATGATCAGTGCCGGGTACGACGACACGACGGTCAACGTCAGCACCGGCACGATGGTGGCGAGGCTGACCACCGGGAACATGATCCGGGCGCCGTACCGGTCGGTGAGGGCGCCGACCGGGATGCGGCCGATCGAGCCCACCACCACCGGCACGGCGACGAGCAGGGACTGGGCGGCGAAACTGAGGCCGAGGCGTTCCTTGACGCCGGGACCGAGCGGGCCGAGCAGCGCCCACGCCCAGAAGTTGACCATGAATCCGGCGGTGGCCAGGGCAAGGTTCAGCGTGGCACCGCGGCGTGCCGTGGCGGACGGGCCGACCGTGCTGGTCGCCGGCCCGGCCGTACCGGTTGTTGTCATCTCGGACCTCGGGAGTCGAGCCGGCGTCGCCGGCATGGCGGGTTCAGCGTCGGGTGCGGCCGGCCTTGGAACGAGCGGTCGGCGCGCGGGGCGGACCTTCCCAACCCGGACGCGTCGGGCGCAGGCCCGGGCGGGTGTCGCGGCTGCGGTAGACGACGTACGGGCGGGTCAGATAACCGACGGGCGCGCTGAACGCGTGGACCAGCCGGGTGAAGGGCCAGAACGCGAAGAGGGCGAACGCGGCGATGATGTGGATCTGGAAACCGACCGGGACGCCGGCCATGATCTCCGGGTCGGGGCTGAGGTAGAACAGCGAGCGGAACCAGGGCGAGATGGTCTCGCGGTAGTCGTAGCCGTCCCCGGCGACGTTGGCTCGCACCGTCGCCCACAGGCCGAGCACGATCACCCCGGCGAGCACCACGTACATGGCCTTGTCGTTCTTGGTGGTGGCGGCGAACACCGGCCCGGTGAGCCGCCGCCGGGCGATGAGGATGGCCATGCCGATCAGCGTGCAGAACCCGGCGACGGTGCCGATGAACACGGCCATCAGGTGGTAGGCGTGCTCGGTGATCCCGACCGCCTCGGTCCACGCCTTGGGGACGAGCAGCCCGCCGACGTGGCCGACGAGGACCATGAGCACGCCGAAGTGGAACATCGGGCTGCCCCAGCGCAGCACCGCCGATTCGTGGAGCTGCGAGGACCGGGTGGTCCAACCGAACTTGTCGTAGCGGTACCGCCAGATCAGCCCACCGACCAGGACAGCGATGGCCAGATAGGGGTAGACAACCCACAGCAGGGTGTTCATCGGCGTCCTCCGGTGGTGTCGACGAGCCCGAACGGCTCCAGACCGACCTGTTCGACCGGCGGGCCGGTCTGGGCGAGGCGGATCGCAGCGGCGATGTCCCCCGGCTGGGCGGGGGGCAGCATCGCCCGGACGGCCTCGATGGCGTGCCGGTAGGGGGACTTCTCGGCGTCGAGGGCCTTGGTCAGCAGGTCGAGACCGACGCGGTTCTCCCGCAGCAGTCGCCACCCGTCGTCGTCGACCGCAGCCAGGTCCAGCACGGCCGGCAGGTAGTCCGGCAGTTCACCGTCGACGACCTCCAGCCCGGCCGCCTTGTACGCGGCGGCGAACAGCACCAGCGCCTCACCGCGCTTACGGGTGTCACCGGCCGTGTAGTACGTCAGGTGCAGGCAGCAACGGCGGCGGAAGTCGAACAGCTCCACGTACTCGGTGACCAGCCGGCCGGGATCGGTGTCGGCACGGTACGCGGCGAGCGACCGCAGCGGTTCGGCCACCGCGACGGGCAGGGCGTCGAGGGCGGCGACCAGCGTCGGCAGCACGTCGAGAACGTCACGGTCCGGGTAACGCAGCAACAGCGACGCCGCGCGGGCGGCGACCGCCCGCCACGTCGGCTCGCCCTCGTCACCTGTCCCGCCGTACCGGGTGGCTTCGCTCGCGCTCACGGTTCACCTCCGTCCTTCTTGGGCGGGAACAGCCCTGCGGGGCGACCCTTGCCGTCCCAGTTGAGCAGGTTGACCCGGGTTTCCTTGTCGTCGGGCGCGGCCATGGAATCGGCGGTCTGCCGATCGCGCAGCATGTGGAACGTCTCCACCTGGATCGGCGCGGGGGTGCCGGAGGACTCGCCGAACGGCCCCTGGCCGTACGGACCGCCGCCGCCCATGCCGGGCCCGCCGTCGTAGTCGAGGCTGCACTCCGTGCCGAGCTGCTCGAGACGGTGGGCATCCTCGGCGTGCGCTGCGGGTATGACGTAGCGCTCCTCGTACTTGGCGATGGCGAGCAGCCGGTACATGTCGTCCATCTCCTCGCCGGTCATGCCGACCGCGGCGGCGATCGACTCGTCGCGCGACTCGCCGAGGTTGATCCGGCGCTGGTAGGCGCGCATCGCGGCGAGGCGTTGCAGCACGGCGGTCACCGGCGCGGGGTCGCCGGCGGTGAACAGCCCGGCGAGGTAGTCGACCGGGATGCGCAGGGCGTCGACGGCGCCGAACAGGTTGTCCAGGTCCTCGCCGTCGTGGCCGGTGTCGCGCAGGATGTCGACGACCGGTGACAGCGGCGGGATGTACCAGACCATCGGCATGGTGCGGTACTCCGGGTGCAGCGGCAGCGCCACCTCGTACTTCATGATCAGATCCCAGATCGGGGACCGTTGCGCCGCGGCGATCCAGTCCTCCGGGATGTCCGCCGCCCGGGCCGCGGCGATCACCTCCGGGTCGTTCGGGTCGAGGAACACCGACTTCTGCGCCTCGTACAGAGCGTGTTCGTCCTTGACGGCGGCGGCCTTCCCGACGGCGTCGGCGTCGTACAGCATGAGGCCGAGGTAGCGCAGCCGGCCGACGCAGGTCTCCGAGCAGATGGTGGGCTGCCCGATCTCGATGCGCGGGAAGCAGAAGGTGCACTTCTCGGCCTTGCCGGTGCGATGGTTGAAGTAGACCTTCTTGTACGGGCAGCCGGTCACGCACATCCGCCAGCCACGGCAGCGGTCTTGGTCGACCAGCACGATGCCGTCCTCGGCCCGCTTGTAGATCGCGCCGGACGGGCAGGACGCGGCGCAGGACGGGTTGAGGCAGTGCTCGCAGATGCGCGGCAGGAAGAACAGGAACGCCTTCTCGTACTCCTGACGCACCTGGTCCGACAACTGCTGCAACACCGGGTCACCGGCGGCGATCTCGTTACCACCGGCCAGGGAGTCGTCCCAGTTGGCCGACCACGTCACCTTGGTGTCCTCGCCGGTCAGCAGCGACTTCGGCCGCGCCACCGGCGTGTCGGTGCCACCCGCCGGAGCCGTGAGCAGGTGTTCGTAGTCGTAGGTCCAGGGTTCGTAGTAGTCCTGCATGGCGGGCATCTTCGGGTTGGCGAAGATGCTGAACAGCTTCTTGAGCCGCCCACCGGCCCGGGGCTTGAGCCGCCCGGTACGGGTGCGCGTCCAGCCGCCCTGCCACCTGTCCTGGTTCTGGTAGGTGCGCGGATACCCCTGCCCCGGTCGGGACTCGACGTTGTTGAACCAGACGTACTCGACGCCGGAGCGGTTGGTCCACGCCTGTTTGCAGGTGACCGAGCAGGTGTGGCAGCCGATGCACTTGTCGAGGTTCATCACCATCGACATCTGGGCCATGACGCGCATCAGTACTGCACCTCCTGCGAACGGCGGCGGATCACGGTGACCTCGTCGCGCTGGTTGCCGGTCGGACCGAGGTAGTTGAAGGCGAACGACAGCTGTGCGTAACCGCCGATGATGTGGCTGGGCTTGATCAGCAGCCGGGTCAGCGAGTTGTGGATGCCACCCCGGCGGCCGTTGGTCTCCGCCTTCGGCACGTCGATCACCCGTTCCTGGGCGTGGTACATGTAGACCGTGCCCTCGGGCATCTTGTGGGTCACCACCGCCCGGCAGACCACGACGCCGTTACGGTTGACCGCCTCGATCCACTCGTTGTCCCGTACGCCGATCTTGGCGGCGTCGATCTCGCTCATCCACATCGTCGGGCCACCCCGGGACAGGGTCAGCATGATGAGGTTGTCCTGGTACTCGGAGTGGATGGACCACTTCGAGTGCGGCGTCAGGTAGCGCACGGTGAGTTCCAGCTCGCCGTTGCGTCCCAGCCGGGGTTCACCGAACAGCTTGTGCATGTCCAGCGGCGGCCGGAACACCGGCATCTCCTCGCCGAGTTCCTGCATCCAGTCGTGGTCGAGGTAGAAGTGCTGCCGTCCGGTGAGCGTGTGCCAGGGCTTGAGCCGTTCGGTGTTGATGGTGAACGGCGAGTACCGGCGTCCGCCGTGCTCGCTGCCGGACCACTCCGGGCTGGTGATCACCGGGACGGGCCGGGACTGGCAGTCGGCGAAGCGGATCTGCTTGCCCTCGTGCTCGGCGGACATGTCCGCCAGCTTCTGACCGGTACGTCGTTCCAGGAAGTGGAAGCCCTCGGTGGCGACCCGGCCGTTGGTGGTGCCGGCCAGCGCCAGGATGGCCTCGCAGGCGCGGATGTCGGTATCCAGCCGTGGTCGTCCGTCGGCGACCCCGCCACGAACCGTGCCGTTGACCTTCTTCAGGAACTCGATCTCCGGCTTGACGTCGACCGTGACCGCCTTGGTGGTGGTGCCGAGCCGGTCCAGCAGCGGCCCGAGGGACCCCATCTTCGCGGCGGTCGCGCCGTAGTCCCGCTCGACCACGACGAACTTCGGCATGGTCCGGCCCGGGACCGCGTCCACCTCGCCCGTCTTCCAGTCCCGCACGACCCCGCCGGGGGTGGCCATCGCGTCCGGCGTGTCGTGCAGCAGCGGCGCCGCGACCAGGTCCCGGCGCACACCCAGGCGGGGCCCGGCGAGCTCGGAGAAGACCTTGGCGATGCCGTGGAACGCGTCGAAGTCGGTGCGGGTCTGCCACGGCGGGTTGATCGCCGGGGTGAACGCGTGGATGAACGGATGCATGTCCGTGGTGTTCAGGTCGTGCTTCTCGTACCAGGTGGCGGCGGGCAGCACGATGTCGGAGAACAGCGTGGTGGAGGTCATCCGGAAGTCCAGCGACAGCAGCAGGTCCAGCTTGCCCTCGGGTGCCTCGTCGTGCCAGACGACGTCCTGCGGCCGTTTCTCCGGCGGAGCCTCGGCGGCGCGCAGCGAGGCGTCGGTGCCGAGCAGGTGACGCAGGAAGTACTCGTTGCCCTTCGCCGAGGACCCGAGCAGGTTCGCCCGCCAGACGGTCAGCACCCGTGGCCAGTTCTGTTCCGCGTCCGGGTCCGTGCAGGCGAACCCGAGACGGCCTTCGACCAGTTCCTTCGCCACGTGACCGGCCGGGTCGTCGGGAGCAGCCGCGAGGGCCTCGTCGGCGACGTCCAGGGGGTTGCGGTCGAACGTCGGCATCGACGGCATCCACCCCAGCCGCGCCGACTTCGCGAGCAGGTCGGCGGTGTGCCGGCCGGCGAACTCCCCCTTGGCGAGGGGTGAGGTGAGCACGTCGGCGCCGTACTGGTCGTAACGCCACTGGTCGGTGTGCAGATACCAGAACGCCGTCCCGATCATCTGTCGCGGCGGACGCATCCAGTCCAGGCCGAAGGCCAGATGGGACCAGCCGGTCACCGGACGGCACTTCTCCTGCCCGACGTAGTGCGCCCAGCCCCCGCCGTTGACGCCCTGGCACCCGGTCAGCGTGGTGAGCGCCAGCATGGCCCGGTAGGTGGCGTCGGAGTGGAACCAGTGGTTCGTGCCGGCGCCCATGAGGATCATGGACCGGCCGCCGGAACGCTCGGCGTTGTCGGCGAACTCCCGTCCGATCCGGGCCACCGCCGCGGCCGGTACGCCGGTGATCGGTTCCTGCCACGCCGGCGTGTACGGCACGTCGGCGTCGTCGTAGCCGGTCGGCCACTCGCCCGGCAGGCCGGGCCGGGACACCCCGTACTGGGCGAGCATCAGGTCGTAGACCGTCGTGACCAGCTTCCCGGCCACCCGCGCGGTCGGCACGCCACGGTGCATCAGCTCGGGCGTGTCGTTGTCGAAACGCGGCAACGCCACCGTGACCCCGTCACCCCCGGCACAGCTCAGGCGGGGCTCGATCGCACCGAGGTCGAGGTTCCACCTGCCGACGCCGGCGTCGCGGAACCGGTCCCCCAGCGACCCGTTCGGCACCGCCGGGGCATCCGTGGCGGCGTCCCACATCACCGGCCGGAACGCCGCCTCGGCGTCGGTCTCCCCCAGGTCGGCGGCGGTGACGAACTTGCCCGGTCGGAACCCGCCACCCTCGACCGGCTCCAGCGCGATCAGGTAGGGCAGGTCCGTGTAACGCGAGACGTAGTCGACGAACCGGGGGGTGGTCCGGTCGACGAAGAACTCCTTCAGGACGACGTGGCCCATCGCCATCGCCAGCGCGCCGTCCGTGCCCGGCTGGGCCGGCAGCCACTCGTCGGCGAACTTCACGTTGTCGGCGTAGTCGGGGGACACCACCACGACCTTCTGGCCGCGATAGCGGGCCTCGGCCATCCAGTGTGCGTCCGGGGTCCGGGTCACCGGGACGTTGGAACCCCACATCACCAGGTACGACGCGTCCCACCAGTCTCCCGACTCGGGCACGTCGGTCTGGTCGCCGAACATCTGCGGCGACGCCACGGGCAGGTCGGCGTACCAGTCGTAGAAGGACAGCATCGACCCGCCGATCAACGACAGGAAGCGGGCACCGACGGCGTGCGACACCATCGACATCGCGGGGATCGGCGAGAATCCCGCCACCCGGTCCGGCCCGTGCCGCCCGATCGTGTGCACGTGGGCCGCGGCGACGATCTCCTGCGCCTCGTCCCAGGTCACCCGGACCAGGCCGCCCTTACCGCGGGCCTGCTGGTACCGGCGGCGGCGTACCGGGTCGTCCTGGATGTCGGCCCACGCGGCGACGGGGTCACCGCCGAGGCGGGCCTTCGCCTCCCGGTACATCTCGATCAGCACGCCCCGGGCGTACGGGTACCGCACCCGGGTCGGCGAGTACGTGTACCAGGAGAACGCCGCACCGCGCGGGCACCCACGCGGCTCGTACTCCGGCCGGTCGGCGCCGACGCTGGGGTAGTCGGTCTGCTGCTGCTCCCAGGTGATGATGCCGTCCTTGACGTACACCTTCCAGGAGCACGACCCCGTGCAGTTCACCCCGTGCGTGGAGCGCACGACCTTGTCGTACGACCACCGATCGCGGTAGAAGGAATCCGCCTCCCGGCCGCCGATCTGGTGCAACGTCCGCCCGTCGGTGGACACCTCCGCGCGTCGCACCAACCCGCCGGCCGCCAGTAACGCCCGTCCCGCTCCCTCGGTCGCGCCCGCCATCTGTCCTCGTTCCCTCGCTCGTGACCTTGACGACCACGCTGGTACGCGCAGCACATCCCCGCAACTCGGACACGTCCTCTGGACACCCCACTACGATCCTGTCGGGTCCGCCGGGGCCAAAGGTCCCGATCCGTCAGGCCCTCCGGGCCGGACGCCCGACGATTTCGCACGTCGTGGCGTCGGCGTCGCTATCGCGGGGCCGTGCTCGCCGGGTCAGCGGGGAGCAGGCTGCCCGCTCGGGCCCGGACGGCGTCCACGCTGTCCCAGTCGGCAGCGCCGAGGGTGGTCAGCGCGGCCGGGAAGACGCCGTCCTGCTCCTTGAGGATGTGGTCGCGGAGCACGTCGAGGGTCTCCATGAGCTGGCGCGGCCAGCCCGGGTCGGTGGGTGTCCCCGTGCTCGCGGCAGCCAGCACCGACTCGATGCGGCGGTGTTCGGCTTCCAACGCGACGACGTGGTCGGGGAACTCGTCCGCCAGCAACGGGAAGAGACCCTGCTCCTCGACCTCGGTGTGCGGGCTCAGCACGGCGGCGATGCGGCGCGCGAGTTCCGCCATCCGGGAGACGTCACCGGCGGCGTGGGCGCCACGCACGTCCCCGATCATGTTGACGACCATGTCGTGTTCGCGGGTGAGTTCGTCGATCGCCGTGACGGACTGGCAGCCGCAGTACTCACACATGGGACCCTCCCGGGTTTTGATGCTGTAAGCCGTTATAACGTTAGGTGCCATGGAAACGCCACGGGTAGGCCCCTCCGGGGAGACAATCGACACGCCGCGCCACCGAGCGCTGGGTTCGCACAGCCGGGTGACGATCCTGCGGCTCGTGCGGGCGGCGGAGGGCGGCATCACGGCTGCCGAGGTGGCGGCTCGTACCGGGCAGCACCTGTCCACGACCCGTGCGCACCTGGACCGGCTGGCCGAGGCGGGACTGCTGGTGAAGGCGCGGGCCAGCGGCGGGCAACCGGGCCGTCCGGCGTGGCGGTACCGGGCCGTGGACGCGGATCCGGCTCCGGCGCCGTACCGGGCGCTGGCGGCCGCACTGCTCGATCACCTGTCCGGCGGCGGTGGCGATGTCCGCGAATCCGCAGCACAGGTGGGTCAGGGGTGGGGCCGGCGTCTGGCCGCGACGGGCCCCGACCGCGAGGACCCGGTCGACTCGGTGATCACCGTGCTGGACGGACTCGGTTTCAGCCCACGCCGTCAGCCGCCCGACGACGGGGAAACCGCCCGCGTGCACCTGTACACCTGCCCGTTCCTGGAGCTGGTGGGCCGCAATCCCGACGCCATGTGCGGACTGCACCTCGGGGTCGTCCGGGGAGTGCTCGAACGCCACGACGTGTCGGGCGAATCCGTGGTGCTGGAGCCCTTCGGCGCGCCGGCGGCCTGCGTCGTCCGGATGTCGGCACCGGCTGCCGGGCGGCGGTCGTGAGCCGCCCGGCGACGGCACCGGTCCCGGGGCCGCTGCCCGTGCGGGGCACCGGGGCCGCCGGTCCGCCGCTTCGGCGGGTGCGCGACGGTGGGTCCGGTCCGGCGCGTCGCCGGACGGCACGGCAGTACATCCCACCGCAGCACGGCGCCTGGGCCATGCTGCTCGTCCCCTGGCTCGCCGGCGTCCTCGTCGCCGGGTTCCGGTGGCTGCACCTCCCACTGCTCGTCGCCTGGCTTGCCGGCTACCTGCTCTCCTACTACGCCCTCCAGGCCGTCAAGACCCGCCGCCCGTCCCGCTTCCGGCCGCAACTGCTGCTGTACGCGCCGATCACCGCCGTCGTCGGCGGCCTCGTCGTCCTGGGGCGTCCCGAGGTACTGGCGTACGCACCCGCCTACGCGTTCCTGCTGGCGGTCAACGCGTACCACGCCCGGCTACGGCGGGAGCGGGCCCTGGTCAACGACCTCGCCTCGGTGGTGCAGAGCTGCCTCATGGTGCTCGTCGCCGCCACGGTTGCCGGTGCCGGAATCAGCCGGGCCGCACTGGCCTTCGTCGCCGTTCTCCTCTTTTTCACCGGCACGGTCCTGTACGTCAAGACGATGATCCGCGAGCGGGACAATCCGGCCTACCACCGCATCTCGGTGATCTACCACGTACTCGCGTTCGCCGTGGCGGCCTGCCTCGACATCACGCTCGCCGTGGTGTTCGCCGTCCTCCTCGCCCGCGCCGCCGCCCTTCCCCGGTACCGGCTGACCCCGAAGCACGTCGGCATCATCGAGATCGGCACCTCCGCTCTCGTGCTCCTCGCCGCCGTGACCGCGTGAGCGGTCGGTCACGGCAGGATCTCGACGTACCCGTCGGTTCCGTGGACGCGGATCCGCTGCCCGTCCCGGATCAGCCGGGTGGCCTGCTCCACGCTCACGACGGCCGGCAGGCCGTACTCCCGGGCGATCACCGCACCATGGGTCATCAGGCCACCCACCTCCGTCACCAGGCCCGCGACGGCGACGAACAGGGGCGTCCAGCTGGGATCCGTGTAGGCCGTGACCAGGATGTCGCCCGCCTCGAGGTCGGCCTCCGCCATGTCCAGGACGACCCGGGCCCTCCCCTCGACGGTCCCGGCGGAGACCGGTAGGCCGACCAGCGCACCGGCCGGCACGTCGTCGCGGCGGTACGACCCGGCGACCGCCTCGCCGTCCGACGTGAGCAGCCGGGGCGGCGTGAGCGCCTGGTACGACCGGAACGCGTCCCTGCGCTGGCGGATGAGCCGGTCGTCCACCTGGTGCGTACGCACGACGTCGTGGAACTCCTGGAACGTGAGGAAGAAGACGTCCTCCCTGTCGCGCAGCACGCGGGCCCGCACGAGGCGCTCGGCTTCCTCCAGCAGGGCCTGCTTGTAGACGAAGTAGCGGCTCACGATGCCGTACTTCGGGTACTCCCGGTAACCGATGAAGGTCCGGACCCGGTCGATCATCCGCTTGGTCTCGGTGGCCTTCCGCTCCCCGTCGGGCAGGGCCCGCAGGCGTCCGAGCACCTCCTGCGTCTTCTTCTCCGCCTCCTGCCGTCCCTGCTCGAAGCGCCGCCTGGCGGCACCCGGTGCGAAGAGCCGGACGTTGTCGAGGATCACGGGCACGAGCGTGGTGGGGCGCTCGCTCCACCGCGGCCGCGTGATGTCGATCTCGCCGACGCAGCGCATGCCGTAGCGGTCGAGGTAGGCCCTGATGGCGTCGCGGGCTTCCGCCCCGCCCGCGAGCTTCGGCAGCTCGTCCAGGAAGCCGTCGTCCTCGACGCCCTCGAGGAACGTCACCACCTCCGGATACGGGCGGATCACGTCGGCGACGTCGAGGAGCGCCAGCCCCATCTCCGACGTGACGTTGCCGGGGGCGGACAGCGTGAGGGTGTCGGCCGCGTTCCTCTCGCCCAGCCATTCCCCCAGCTTGTCGTTGAGCCACCAGGTGGCCTGCATACCCGCCATGATCGCCTGCACGCTCAGTGGATCACCGAGGGCCCGCTTGTGCTCCTGGAATACCTCCAGCAGGAAGTCGAACAGCGCCGGTCCGGTCTTCGTCCGGATGTCGCGCCGCAGGGCGGCGATGGACGCCTGGGTACGCTCGATCAGCTCGGTGACGATGGCCGGATCGGTCTCGATCGTGGCGGGTGCGCCCAGAGCCGGTAGGCCGCCGGGACCACCGGCCGGGAGCGCCGGGACGAAGTCGGGGCGGTCGAGGACGGTCTCCAGCGCGTCCCTCATCAGCGGATCGGACCTCCCCACCATCTCCAGGAAGCCGGCCCGGCTCGCGGGCGAGGCCAGGTGCCGGGTGGCGTCGACGAACAGGCGCCCGCCGGCCTCGTGCATCGGTGCCATGGCCGTCAGCTGCCACATGGAGAGCCCCAGCGGCTTCATCGGGTCGGTCATCATCTGCTGGTGACCGACGGAGAGGTAGACGTGGTTCTCCCGGTCGCGGGCCACGGGTACCGGAAACAGCGTGGTGATCGGCCGGCTCTGCACGATCTGGAAGTCATCGTCGACCAGGCACCATTCGATGTCCTGCGGGCGGCCGAAGTGCGCTTCGATCCGCCGGCCGAGTTGCGCGAGCCGTACGACCTGCGCATCCGTCAGCGCCGGCTGCTCCTGCCGCTGCGGGTCGACCGCCACTTCCTGCGTCCCGCCGGTCGGCAGGGCGTGGACGGCCCGCTGCTTGGTGGCGACCGTCCTGGCGACGACCTCGCCGTCGCGCACCTCGAACACGTCCGCGTTCACCAGGCCGGAGACCAGGGCCTCGCCGAGGCCGAAGCTGGCCTCCACGGAGACGACCTTCCGGTTGCCCGTGACGGGATCGGCCGTGAACAGGATGCCGGCCGCATCCGGGAGGACCATCTGCTGCACGACCACGGCCATGTGGACCGCACGATGGTCGATGCCGTTGCGCTGGCGGTAGGTCACGGCCCGCTCGGTGAACAGCGAGGCCCAGCACCGGCTGACGTACGCCAGGATCGCGGCCGGGCCCACGACGTTCAGGTAGGTGTCCTGCTGGCCCGCGAAAGAAGCCGTCGGCAGGTCCTCTGCCGTCGCGCTGGATCGCACGGCATAGGCAGCCTGCTCGCCGAAATTGGCAAGAGCGCGGGTGATCGCCGCCGCGAGATCGCCCGGAACAGCGGTTCCTTCGATGCTCCGGCGGATCTCCGCGCTGATCGCACGGACCGCTTTCCGATCATCCGGGTCCAGGCGCGAGATCTGGTCGAGCCGATCGTCGACCGACGGCGCTTCCGCCATGATCCGCCGGAAGGCGTCCGTCGTCACGCAGAAGCCGGCCGGCACGCGGATGCCGTCGATCCGCGACAGCGCCCCCAGGTGCGCGCCCTTGCCGCCAGCGACCGCGACCTGCGTCTCGTCGACCTCGTGCAGGCCCACCACGTACTGCTCGATCATTTGCGACCCCAATTCTTCGCCGGGCTCGGTCCGGCCGCCGATTCTGCGGCACGACCCGGGCCTTGCCACAAGCCCCCCGGTGCGATATACGTTAAAAGTGGCAGGGGGTGCGATCTCCTTGCCTTTTTCTTTTTGCCGCGCGGGAAGCGCGGGGTGGCCGGGGCGTGAATGGGTTTCTCGTCGACGCCGGCTTGCCCTCCAGGTCGCGATCCCTACTGCCGGGGCTCTCCCTGGCCGTCGCCACCGGCAGCGCCCTGGCCGCGATCCTGCTCGCCGTGATCGACGAGCCCATCGCGTTCGACTGGGCGGCGATCGCCGGGGTCTCCGGCACGGCCGCGGTGATGGTGCTGGCCGTCACGGGCGCCGCCCTGCCGCTGCTCTGGCGACTGACCAGGGCCGAAGGGCTGCGCACCGAGTAGGTCGCAGACCGGCGACGCCGACCACGGGGCGGCGACGCCCGGACGCCGGGCCGCCTGGTCACGATCGGGACGGGTCGTACTGCGACCGGCTCAGGTCAGCGCCGGATGAGGCCGAGTTGGGTTGAGGCGGCGACGGCGGCGGTGCGTGAGTCGACGCCGAGTTTGGTGTAGATGCGGGCGAGGTGGGATTTGACGGTGCCCTCGGTGAGGTGGAGGCGGGTGCCGATGGCGTGGTTGGACAGGCCGTCGGCGACCAGGGTGAGGACTTCGGTCTCGCGGCGGGTCAGGGCGGCGCGGGGGTCGCGTAGCCGATTCATGAGCCGGTCGGCGACGGTGGGGGCGAGGATCGTGCCGCCGGTGGCGGCGGTGCGTACGGCGGTGGCGAGGTCTTCGGGTGGGGCGTCCTTGAGCAGGTAGCCGGTGGCGCCGGCTTCGATGGCGGGCAGGGTGTCGGCGTCGGTGTCGTAGGTGGTGACGATCAGTACGCGGGGGGCGCCGGGGCGGGCGGTGATGGCGGCGGTGGCTTGGGCGCCGTTCATTCCCTTGCCGAACTGCAGGTCCATGAGGACGACGTCGATGTCGCCCTGGTTGGCGCGGGTCACGGCTTCCTCGGCGGTGGCGGCCTCGGCCACGACTTCGATGCCGGGTTCGGTTTCCAGTACGGCGCGCAGACCAGCTCGAACGACGGGGTGGTCGTCGGCCAGAAGCAACCGGATGGGGACGTCGGTCACGGACGCGTCCCGACGGTGTGGTCGGCGCCGGAGGCAAGGGGCAGTTGGGCGGCCAGGGCGGTGCCGTGGCCCGGGGCGGACTCGACGGTGAGGTCGCCGCCGAGGGCCAGGACGCGGGCGCGCATCGCGGCCAGGCCGAATCCGCCACGGTGCGCTTCGGGTGCGGGAAGCCTGTGGGGGTCGAAGCCACGTCCGTCGTCGACGATGTCCACGGCGACGTGGTCGCCGAGGTAGCTGAGGGTGACATCGGCGGTGGTGGCCCCGGCGTGGCGCACGGTGTTCGCGAGGGCGGACTGGGCGATACGCAACAGGGCTGTCTCGTGCGCGGACGGCAGCGGCCGGGGAACGCCGGTGAGGTGGAAACGCGCGGTAAGCCGGTGGCGGGCGCTGGTGGTGGCACACAGCTGTTTCAGGGCGCTGGCCAAGGTGGTGTCCTCGAGGGCAGGTGGAGCGAGCGCGGCGACGAAACGGCGGGCCTCGGCGAGGTTGTCGACGGCGGCCTGGCGGGCCTGGCCGACGTAGCGGGCGGCCTTGTGCGGTGTGCCGGGAAGAGACCGCTCGGCGGCGCGTAACAACAGCTGGATGCTGGTGAAGCCCTGAGCGAGGGTGTCATGGATTTCCCGGGCGAGGCGCTCGCGTTCGGCGAGGACGCCTGCGGTGTGCTGTGCGACGGCCAAGCCCGCACGGGTCGCGGTGAGTTCCTCGATCAGCTTCCGGCGGTGTTCACTCTCGCGGTACAGGGCCTGGTATCCCCACACCACCGCGACGGCCACGGAGGCGCCGAGGGCTGGACCGATCGCCATCGCCAGGCTGAAGGGGCCCTGGTGGGCGGCGAGACCGATGACGGCCGCCACTGCGGTGATCACTACGGCGGTCAGGCCGGCGCGACGTGGCAGCAGGTGCAGTTGCAGGAAGTACAACGGGAAGGCCACCCATACCGCGTCCGCCGACAGGGTCAGCAGGATCAGCCATACCCCGCCCACGACGGTCAGCCACACCGCGGCGGCGCGGCGGGAGCGGCTGACGGCGGGCAGCAGCGGTCCGGCCGCGTAGACCAGCCCGCACGTTACGGCCGCAGCGACGACCATCCCGGCGTGCGGGCGGCTGGCGGCGGCCGCCCGCCCCGCGGCCAGGGTGAGCAGGCCGACGGTGAGCAGGTGCAGACACCAGGTCAGTGTTCGGGTGGCGGGCGTCGAGGCCGCAGCGGTGGTCTTCACAGCTCTTCCAGCCTAGGCAGCCATTCCCTGGTGCGGCCTCAATCAAAAGTTGGAACCGGCGTGCAGCCTTTCGACGCATCACATGCTGTCCTGGGCCAGACGCGGGCCCGGGAGGTCATGGGCGACGGTGGAGGCCCGCCACGTCCACCTCACGAAGGCAGGCAGAAGCCGTGTTCGTCGCCTGGAGAGACCTGAAGTTCGCCAGAGGGCGCTTCGCCCTGATGGGAACCGTCATCGTTCTGATCACTCTGCTGGTCGGGCTGCTGTCCGGGCTGACCGCCGGCCTCGGCCAGCAGAACATCTCCGCGATCACCGGCCTACCGGCCAACATGATCGCGTTCGGCGCGCCCGGAGAGGGTGAGAAGCTGTCGTTCTCCAACTCCACCGTCACCGAGAAGCAGTGGCAGCAGTGGGCCACGACGCCGGGCGTGAACCGGGCGGAGCCGCTGGGCATCAGCACCACCAGGGCCACGGCCGGCAACAGGAGCACCGGGGTGTCCGCCTTCGGCGTCGAGCCCGGCTCGACGCTCGCCCCGGGCAGCAGCAAGATCGGCGAGCATGCGGCTGTCCTGTCTGTCACCGCCGCCAAGGACCTCGGTGTGGCCGGAGGTGACACCTTCACCCTCGGCGGGCAGGAGGTGGAGGTCGCCGCCGTCAGCGGTGACGCCTCCTTCAGCCACACCCCTGTCATCTGGACCAGCCTGAGCCTGTGGCAGAAGCTGACACCTCCGACCGGCACCACCGACGGTCCCACCGCCACCGTCATCGCCCTGGACACCCGTTCCGGCACCGACATCCTGGCCGCCGACGACGTCGCGGACACCAGGACGGTTTCCACGGACGATTCGCTGTCCGCGATCGGCTCCTACGCCTCCGAAAACGGCTCCCTGCAACTCATGCGCGGCTTCCTGTTCGCGATCTCCGCCCTCGTCGTCGGCGCCTTCTTCACCGTCTGGACCATCCAGCGCAGCGGTGACGTCGCCGTGCTCAAGGCCCTGGGCGCCTCCACCGCCAACCTGCTCAAGGACGCGCTCGGTCAAGCCGTCGTCCTGCTGACCGGCGGCACCCTGCTCGGCACCGGCCTTGCCGCCGGCCTCGGTGCCCTCGTCACCGGCGCCGCCGTGCCGTTCCTTCTCACTCCCGCCACCGTCCTCGTCCCGGCCGCCGTGATGATCGCGCTCGGCGCGCTCGGGGCCGCCCTGTCCATCCGTCGCGTCACCTCCGTCGACCCACTGACCGCCCTGGGGAGCGCCCGATGAGCCTGCACCTGCACGACATCACCCTCACCTACCCCGACGGCGACACCCGCCTGACCGCCCTCGACCGTGTCACGCTGCACGTGCCCAAGGGCAGCCTGACCGCCGTCGTCGGCCCCTCCGGCTCGGGCAAGTCGAGCCTCCTCGCCGTTGCCGCTACCCTCATCACCCCGGACGCCGGCACCGTCACCATCGACGGCACCACGACCACCGGCATGACCCGCGGTGAACTCACCACTCTGCGTCGCGACACGATCGGCATCGTGTTCCAGCAGCCCAACCTGCTGCCGTCGCTCACTGCGGCCGAACAGCTCCAGGTCATGGCACAGCTCGACGGACGCTCCGCGACCAAGGCCCGCAGCCGGGCCCTGCAACTGCTCGACGCCGTCGGCCTCGCCGCTCAGGCGAAACGACGCCCTCACCAGCTGTCCGGCGGCCAGCGCCAGCGCATCAACATCGCCCGGGCACTGATGAACGACCCCACCGTGCTCCTGGTCGACGAACCCACCAGCGCCCTCGACCACGAACGAGGCGCCGCGATCATCGATTTGATCACCGGTCTCACCCGTCAACAGGCCGCCGCCACCGTGCTCGTGACCCACGACCGGACGCATCTCACTGCGGTCGACCAGATCACCGAGGTGCAGGACGGCCGGCTCACCGTGCCCGCCCTGATGCGGTAGCCACCGTTCCATTCCCACCGCCGCGGTTCGGCCAGACCCGGTTCGGCGAAGCCCGCCCGGCCCTCCCGGACACCGGGCCGGCTGGACGCCCCACGCTAGGCTGCGCCGGGGAAGTGGAGGTACGTGGATGTCAGAGGTGCGTCAGCATCTGTCGGTACTCGTTGCCTTCCACGGCCAGGCGGACGCATCGGAGGCCACGTTCGCTCCGCCCGCCACCGCACGGCAGCTCGCCAGCTACCGCGCCGCTTTCGGCGAGGACGTTCCCGCCGAGTTGGCTGAGGTGTACGCCGTCATCGGCAGCGGGCCGTTGCTGGACAACGACCTGCTCAGCATCGAACAGGTCATCTCGGCACGCCGGTCGTGGGACGGGATCATAGCCGCGTCGGATGACCCTGACGACGACTACCACGAGGCCATCACGTCGCTGGACCCGGACGCGGTATCGGCCCGTTACTGGAAATCCGGCTGGGTCCAGTTCACCACGGACGGCGGCGGTAACGGCTTCGCGGTGGACCTGGCACCCGAACCCGGCGGCACCGTGGGCCAGGTGATCAACGTGGGTTCGGATGACGACTTCCGTGCCGTCGTCGCGGTATCGGTGGCGGACTTCTTCGCCCGCGTCGCCCAGCTGATCCGCTCCGGCCGCGCCAGCATCTCCGACTCCGGGGAGGTGGAGATCGACAAGGGCGACATGCTGCTGACCGCGCTCCGGCGGCAGAACCGGGAACGCCTTCAAGATCAGGCGCCGCCGCCGGGCAGGCCCGGTCCCGCCCCGGTCGCCCCGCGGCCGACCAGTGGCCGGATCGATCTGCCTGACGACCTGGTGCCGTTGCTGACCGGATCGCCGCACCTCAACGTGTTCGGGTCGACCAGGCCATGGGTGCCGCCGAAGGGATGGCTCGAGGACGCCCGTGCACGACTGATGGCCATCGCCTCGCGCGAAGGGCTCACCGACCTGCCCGCCAAGGCGCCACGACTCAGGCCCGGCACGTCGATGGCGGTCGAAGAGGTGAAGTGGTTGGCGCAGGGCGCGCTCGGCGCGTCCACGAGTGCGTCGGGCTCGCTGTGGCGGCTCGGCGACCTCCTGGTTGCCGACCACCTACAGTCACCACTGACTCCGACGACGGACCCGGAGGCGACCTGGCAGACCCAGGTCGTTCCGTCCCCGCCCGGACGCCTCTTCGCGGACTCCGACAGCCCGGAGCGCCGGGAACGCATCATCCGCTACTACCGCGACTGCCTCCAGGTACTCGTCGAGGCGCCACCGTTCGCGGACCGCGGGCACGCACTGGCCGCGCTGTACTCCCGGATTGCTGAGGATCCAGCGCTGCTCGAACAGCACCGGACGGGGTCGAGGCAGCAACTCGCCGCCCAGTGGCGATCGGCCTTGCTCAGTGACGCGGAGCGCGCCATCCTTCCCGACTACGCCGGACCAGCCGACTACCTCTCCTGGACCCTGACCGGCCTCCGCGCCACCCACCAGCGGTTGGTGGACACCGTGGGCGCCGAGGCCGGCAGCTTCGACGAGTTGGTCGCCACCATGCTGCTGAAGCTCGGCAAGCCGGTGCCTGCGGTCATCGCCACGACCGGGCTGGGCCAGGACGGTTTCCACGCCATCCTCCGCGCGTTCGACATGCTCAAGCCCCGCTTCGACTACGAGACCTGGTACAAGGGGGTGTTCGCGTGGCTGGACCGCGCGATCATCGCGGGCGAGGCGGAGACCGCGCGCATCTGGGTGGGACTGGAGTGGAGCTGCGCCACCGCACTGAACGGCTGGCCGGGCCCGCACAAGGACGTGGCGAGCGGGCTCTTCTTCTGCCTGAGATACCTGCGTAGCCTGCGAACGCTCGGCCAGCCACGGCCCGCCGTCATCAACCCGCTCGTATCCGCCCTCGCCGATGCTCCGAGACCAGCGCGGCCCGCCGCCCTGTCCCGGCCGGCCCGGCCCGGCGGTGCCCCGAGCGATCACGCGGAGCAGGTTCCCGTCAGTCTCCTCGACGACATGGTCGGGTTGTCCCCGGTCAAGCAACGCGTCGTCCGGCTGAATGCTGAGGCCAGAGTCGAGGCGTTGCGCCGCGAGTCCGGTCTGCCGCCGGCCCGCAACCGGCGGCACATGGTGTTCGCGGGAAATCCCGGTACCGGGAAGACCACCATCGCCAGGATCATCGGCCAGATCTATGCCGCGTACGGCGTGCTGGCCTCCGGCCACGTGGTCGAGGTGGCCAGGGCAGAGCTGCTCAACGGCGCCAAGGCGACCGCTGCCGTAACCAACGCGCTCGGTGGCATCCTGATGGTCAACGTCGGCCGGGCGATCCAGGAGAGCCCCGCCTCGCGCGAGGCTGTCGCCACGCTGACCAGGATGATCGAGGAGCACCGCGAGAATCTGGTGGTCATCATCGCCGGGCATCCCAAGGACGTCGCGGACTTCCTGTCCAGCGAGGCCGGCCTGGCGGCACGGTTTCCGAACACCTTCAATTTCGTCGACTTCACCGATGACGAGCTGGTGCGGCTCTTCGAGAAGGAGGCCAACGCGTCCGGGTTCACGCCCGCCGACGGCGTACTCGACCGGGTCCGGAACCTGGTCACGCGAATGCCGCGCGCCGCCGGCTTCGACAATGCCTGGGTGGTCCGCAACCTCGTCGACGAGTCCGCGTCGCACCAGGCGCTGCGGATCAGCCGGTCGGCCACACCCACGGTCGAGCAGCTGGCCGAGCTGCTGGTGGAGGACATCACGGCACCGGCGTCCATCGTGCTCGCGCCCGCCCACAAAGGCGACCCGATGGCGGAGCTGGACGCGCTCATCGGGCTACGCGACGTCAAGGCGCAGGTGCGGCTGCTGGTCGCGGAGGCTCGGGCGGAGAGCCTGCGGACCCGGGCCGGGCTCGCGGTGGGCGGAGGATCCCGGCACATGGTGTTCATCGGCAATCCGGGCACCGCGAAGACCACAGTGGCTCGGATGATCGCCCGGATCTACGCCGACCTCGGATTGCTGGATTCCGGCCATCTGGTCGAGGTGACCAGGGCAGACCTGATCGGCCAGTACATCGGGCAAACCGGTCCACGCGTCCGCGCGGCGTTCGAGCGGGCACTCGGTGGCGTGCTCTTCATCGACGAGGCGTACTCGTTGTCGATGTCCGACTCGCCGAGGGACTACGGTCACGAGGCCATCGCCACGCTGCTCAAGCTGATGGAGGACCATCGCGACGACCTGGTGGTGATCGCGGCCGGCTACGACCGTGAGATGCGGCAGTTCCTCGACGCGAACAGTGGCCTGGCCTCTCGTTTCCCGAAGATCCTCGAGTTCCCCGACTACGACCTCGACGAACTGGTGCAGATCTTCACCGTCCTCGCCGACGACGCCGGCTACCAGCTCGCCGACGACGTACGAGAGCGGGCGCGGACGGCGCTGGCCCGCCTCTGCCGAGGGTCGTCGTTCGGCAACGGCCGCACCGTGCGCAACCTGCTGGAGGCGACCATCGCGAAACAGGCAGCACGGATCATCGAGCTGACCGACGCGCCAGCGGAGGTCATTCGGAAGCTGCTGGTGGAGGATCTGCCGACCGAGTTCGGCGACCAGGACAAACCGCACGCGATCGGCCAGTATCTGTGATCGTCAGGATCCCGGTGCGGCGGCGCGCGGTTGGACCCCGACCATCCCCGCCGCCCGGATCAACGGGTCCGCTTCGCATCGGTGACCTCCGGAGAGGCAGGCGATCCCGTCACGCGTTCACCTTCCGGGATGCCGACTTCTCGGGATGCGGGCGGTTCCGGGTCGCCCCGGTGCGGGCGTGCGTCGCGTACAGGGCGAGCCCGACGAAGACCAGGCCGCCGACCAGGTTGCCGACCACGGTGGGGATCTCGTTCCACAGCAGGTAGTCGGCGATCGAGAAGTCGCCGCCGAGCATCAGGCCGGCGGGAAACAGGAACATGTTCACCACCGAGTGCTCGAAGCCCATGTAGAAGAAGACCAGGATCGGCATCCACATGCCGATCACCTTCCCCGACACCGACGTCGAGATCATCGCGGCGACGACGCCCGTGGAGACCATCCAGTTGCACAGGACGCCGCGGATGAAGAGGGTCAGCATCCCGGCGGCACCGTGGTCGGCGTACCCGACCGTCCGCGACGCGCCGATCGCGCCGAGCCGCTGGCCCACCTCGTTCGGGTCCACGCTGAAGGCGAAGGTCAGGATCACGGCCATCATGAGCGCGACGGTGAGCGCGCCGGCGAAGTTGCCGACGAAGACCAGACCCCAGTTGCGCAGGACCGAACCCAGTCGGACGCCCGGCCGCCGGTCGATCAGCGCGAGGGGAACAAGGGTGAAGACACCGGTCAGGAGGTCGAACCCGAGCAGGTACAGCAGGCAGAACCCGATGGGGAAGAGAAGGGCCCCGACGAGGGGTTGACCCGTCTCCACGGTGACGGTGACCGCGAACGCCGCAGCGAGCGCGAGGATGGCGCCGGCCATGTACGCCCGGATCACCGTGTCCCGGGTGGACATGAACACTTTGGCCTCGCCCGCGTCGATCATCTTCGCGACGAACTCTGCTGGCGTCACGTAGGACATGGACGTCGCTCCTTCTGGTGTGGGCAACCACGGACCTGCCGGTGTGCCCCGAGATCCGGGCTGTCCGGTCGGTCTCGGCACTATAGATGTGCTTCCCCGTAATACTGGGCGGACATCGAGGTGCGTGAGATCCCCCGTTCCGTCGGAGTGGGGGCTACCTGGCGCCCACCCTCCTGGCGCGTCGGAGGCTCCCGACGCGGTACCTGGCCACGGACGGGATGGTCACCGGTTGGCCCCTACCCGGAGACCAAGGAGGTCATCGGCGGGTTCGTGGTCGTCGACGTGGCCTCACGCGAGGAGGCGCTGACGTGGGCTGCCAGGATTGCCGGCGCCTGCCCCTGCGCGCAGGAGGTTCGCGAACTCATGCCCGATCCCGAGACGGACGCGATGCTTCGCCGGGCTGACAGGTGATGATGTCGGACACGACGACCCGTCCCGACGGGCCCTTGGTCCTGTTCTCGGCGCACCGGGACCTTCGTCCCACAGGGTGCCCCGGCCGGCCCTATGGCAGCCATCGGCTGACCCGGTACGACGGAAGGGAGCGCATCCGCATCGACGTGAATTGAGGCTGGCCGCCATGTCGAAGTTCGTGTACGACTTCATCGAGGGCAACAAGGACCTCAAGGACCTGCTCGGCGGTAAGGGCGCGAACCTCGCCGAGATGACCCGCCTCGGGCTGCCGGTGCCACCCGGGTTCACCATCACCACCGACGCGTGCCGGGCGTACCTGGCCACCGGGACCGCGCCAGCCGGCATGTTCGCGCAGGTGGAGGAGCACCTGCGGGAGATGGAGGCGCAGCTGGACAAACGCCTCGGCGACCCGCGAGACCCGCTGCTGTTGTCGGTGCGTTCGGGTGGCAAGTTCTCCATGCCCGGGATGATGGAGACGATCCTCGACGTCGGCCTGACCGACACCAGCGTCGTCGGGCTGGCCGCGCAGAGCGGTGACGAACGCTTCGCCTGGGACTCCTACCGGCGGCTGATCCAGATGTTCGGCAAGACGGTCTGTGACGTCCCGGGTGAGGCGTTCGAGCACGCGCTCGACGCGGCGAAGGTCGCGGCGGGCGTCGCCGCGGACACCGGGCTGGGCACCGCCGAGCTCCAGCACTTGGTGGAGGAGTACAAGAAGGTCTTCCACGCCCACACCGGCCGCGACTTCCCGCAGGCCCCACACGAGCAGTTGTACCTGGCAATCGAATCGGTGTTCCGGTCGTGGAACTCCGAACGGGCGATGCTCTACCGCCGGCAGGAACGCATCCCGCACGAGCTGGGCACCGCCGTGAACGTGATGGCGATGGTGTTCGGCAACCTCGGCGCCGGCTCCGGCACCGGGGTGGCGTTCACCCGCGACCCGGCCACCGGCCAGCGCGGCGTCTACGGGGACTACCTGGAGAACGCCCAGGGCGAGGACGTCGTGGCCGGGATCCGCAACGCGGTGCCGTTGCAGGACCTGCAGGACATCGACCCGGCCAACTTCGCCGAGCTGATGTCGACGATGGACCGGCTGGAGCACCATTACCGGGACCTGTGCGACATCGAGTTCACCATCGAACGCGGCAAGCTGTGGATGTTGCAGACCCGGGTCGGCAAACGCACCGCCGCCGCCGCGTTCGTCATCGCCACCCAGCTCGTCGACGAGGGCATCATCACCCTGGACGAGGCACTGCACCGGGTCACCGGCGCGCAGCTCGGCCAGCTCATGTTCCCCGCGTTCGACCCGGCGGCGACTCCGCAGCCGCTCATCACCGGGGTGGCGGCCTCGCCAGGTGCGGCCGTCGGACGCGTCGTGTTCGACTCCGCGCAGGCCGTGGCCGCCGACGACCACGTCATCCTGGTCCGCCGGGAGACCAACCCGGACGACCTGCCCGGCATGATCGCCGCACAGGGCATCCTGACCAGCCACGGCGGCAAGACCTCGCATGCCGCCGTGGTCGCCCGAGGCATGGGCAAGCCGTGTGTCTGCGGGGCCGACACTCTCGACATCGACGCCCGGGCCGGCACCGTGACCGTCGACGGGACCGTCATCCGCGACGGCGACGTGGTCTCCATCGACGGCACCACCGGACGGGTCTACCTCGGTGCCGTGCCGGTGCGCCCCTCGCCCGTGGTACGGCACTTCGAAGGCGACCCGCAGGTCAGTGGTGATGCCCTGGTGGCGGCCGTGGACCGGTTGCTGGCGCACGCCGACGGAATCCGCCGCCTGGGTGTGCACGCCAACGCCGACACCGCGCCCGACGCCGAACGCGCCCGCCGTTTCGGTGCCGCCGGGATCGGTCTGTGCCGTACCGAGCACATGTTCCTCGGCGATCGCCGTGAGCTCGTCGAACGGCTCATCCTGGCCGCCGACGACGCCGAACGCACCGCCGCCCTGGACGCGCTGCTGCCCCTGCAACGCGCCGACTTCGTCGAGATCCTCGAAGCGATGGACGGGTTGCCGGTCACCATCCGGCTGCTCGACCCGCCGCTGCACGAATTCCTGCCCGCCCTGGAGGACCTCACTGCCCGGGTGGCACGCGCCGAAGCACTGGGCGACGACCCGGGCCGCGACCGGTTGCTGCTCGACGCGGTACGCCGCATCCACGAGTCCAATCCGATGCTCGGCCTGCGCGGCGTCCGCCTCGGCCTGGTGATCCCCGGTCTGTTCGCCATGCAGGTCCGGGCCATAGCGGAGGCCGCCGCGATCCGCGTCCGGGCCGGTGCCGACCCGAGGCCGGAGATCATGGTTCCGTTGGTCGGTGCCGTGCAGGAACTCGAGGCGGTCCGCCACGAAGCCGAAGCCCTGCTCGCGACCATCGACGGTGTGCCGCCGATCCGGATCGGCACCATGATCGAAGTACCGAGGGCGGCGCTGACCGCGGGGGAGATCGCGCAGTCGGCGGAGTTCTTCTCCTTCGGCACCAACGACCTCACCCAGATGGGCTGGGGGTTCTCCCGCGACGACGTCGAAGGCTCGTTCTTCGGCCGCTACCGCGAACTGGGCATCTTCGCGGTGTCCCCGTTCGAGACCATCGACGCCAAGGGCATCGGCCGCCTGGTCCGCATCGCCGTCGAGGAGGGCCGCGCCGCCCGTCCCGAGCTCACCGTCGGGGTCTGCGGTGAACACGGCGGCGACCCCGAATCGGTGCGGTTCTTCCACACCGCCGGCCTGGACTACGTCTCCTGCTCGCCGTACCGCATCCCGATCGCCCGGCTGGAAGCCGGCCGCGCCGCGGCCCACCGCACGGCAGCGACGTCCGACAGCCGATAGGAGGGGGAGTCATGACCACCACCATCCGCACACCCACCACAGCCGCACCGGCAACGACAGCCTCGGCCACCGCCCCGGCGATCGAGGTCGACGACCGGCGATCGATCACCCTGGTGCCGGTCAGCCACCGCAACCGCACGGTCGGGGCGTACATCGTCCGGGACGGAACGGCGCGCTTCCACCCCGTCGTCGACGTGACCCGCATCGTGGCCTGGAGCCTGGCCGCCACCGCGGTCACCACGGCCGCCGTCGCGATGGCGATCACCCGGCGCAGGCCGTCGGCGATCGGGACGGTCACCATGGGCCACGGCGGCTGGGTCAGCCTCAAGAACCAGCCAGCCCCGGCGCTGCACGCCGCCGCACGCGGCCGACCATGGTGGGCGCACCTGCTGCGAGCGCGCCGACTGGTACCCGAGCGCTGACCACGCTGCGGGGCGGGACCCGTGTCCCGCCCCGCAGCGTCCTACGTCCCTGCCGCACCGGTCCCGGCGAGCCGACACGAGGGGAGGAGCGCCCAAGTGGGGTGTCGCGCCGGCGGGGCTCGGTAGGTGTCCGTGGTCGCTGGGGGTCGAAGGTCCCGGCAGGTCCGGTACGGCGGCCCTGATCGATACCCCCGCCACCGGCTGGAATAGAGGTGACCGAAGGACAAGAAGGGACGTGGACATCATGACCGCCACCGCCGAGCGCCACACCACCAACCACCGGGTGACCGCTCCCGTGGTCACCACCCACGAGACGACCACGGCCAAGGCCACCCGCTACACCCTCGCCGGGCTGCGCCTCGCCCTGGGCTGGACATTCCTCTGGGCGTTCGTCGACAAGGTCTTCGGCCTCGGTTTCGCCACCCCGGAGAAGAACGCCTGGATCAACGGCGGCAGCCCCACCAAGGGGTTCCTCGCCAACGCCGCGACCGGCCCGTTCGAAGGCTTCTACCAGAGCATCGCCGGCGCCGCCTGGGCCGACTGGCTCTTCATGATCGGCCTCGCCGCGATCGGCACCGCCCTCATCCTCGGCATCGGCATGCGCGTCG
The DNA here is from genome assembly GCF_014680085.1 of Micromonospora sagamiensis. Classification (NCBI taxonomy): domain Bacteria; kingdom Bacillati; phylum Actinomycetota; class Actinomycetes; order Micromonosporales; family Micromonosporaceae; genus Micromonospora; species Micromonospora sagamiensis. The sequence goes on from NZ_AP023438.1 coordinate 2,720,806, forward strand.
CCGCCGTCGCCGGTGGGCTGCTGCTGGTCATGATGTGGACCGCCGTCCTGCCCCCGGAGAACAACCCCTTCATGGACGACCACCTCATCAACGCCGCCGTCCTGGCCCTTCTCGCCCTGACCGCCGCCGGCGACACCCTCGGCCTCGGCAAGGCCTGGGCCCGACTGCCCATCGTCCGACGGAACACCTGGCTCAGGTGACCACCGTTCGCGGGCCGGCACCCCACCGGGAGCCAGCGCCGAGCACTCACCAACCGGGGCGAACCGAGCCGTTCAACGGCATGGTTCGCCCCGTACGAGATTCCGCAGGCATGCCATGACAACCGCGAGCACCCAAACGTCCAGGAGACCTCCCACAGCCGCTTGCCCGCGATGACCCGCTGCGGGATGGTGGCGTTGGCCAGTCCTGCGCCGGAGTCGAGGTGCACCACCACCTTGGCCGAGCGAGGGTCGGGCCGCTGCCTCAGGTCGCCGATCCGTCCCGCGACCTCATCGGCTTTGGCCGTCAGGGGGTCGAGACCCTGCCGGCGGCAGTACCGCAAGTGGTCCTCAACAGCCCGTCCGTAGGCGTCAATCGTGCTCGGCCGTCACTGGGGGCGTCAGGCGGGTGGCTTGGACGGTGCGACGTTGCGGAACCGCTCGTGCGCCGACTGCCGGCTGATACCGAGCGCGTTTCCGATCTCGGCCCAGGAGAGCCCGGCCTCCCGGGCCGCCATCACGGCGCGTTCGATCAGCGGCCGTTGCCAGCGTTCCACCTCGGCGAGGATGCCGAGCGCCTGCAATGGCCAGGTAGTGGCCAGCTCGGCGACGTTGTCCCGGAGGGTGTCGGAGCGGCCCAGCAGCCAGCCGGGTGGAGTGGCGGCCAGGATCGGCCCGATGTGCCCGCCCCATTCGGAGGTGGCCATCCAGCGTCCCTCGTCGGCGGCCGGATAGTCCCTGGTTCCGACCCAACCGCAACTGCACCGGGCCCGGTAGCCGACAGTGCCGGCTGGTGCTGCGGCGGCGGTACTCAACGTCCCGTTCGGCAACCGGAACCCGATGAGGTCCGCGTGCCCCGGAACCATTTCCTCCGCCATCCCACAAGCATAGGCACGTCAGGATCTCCTGACATCATGTGTCAGAATGCCCTGACACCAATGCCCGGGATCGTCGTTTCCTGGGCCCGACACTCCGAGAGGAAAGCGCATGTCCGTGGTAAGCGGCACCGTCGCGCCGGGTTACGAGCCGATCCAGGAGGCGTTCCGGGCGAACTTCGAGACGCGGTCCGAGCTCGGCGCGGCCGTCAGCATCTACCGGCACGGCCGGGAGGTGGTTCGACTCTGGGGCGGGGCCGCCGATCCCACCACCGGCCACGCCTGGCGGGAGAACACCCTCCAGGTCGTCTACTCGACCACCAAGAGCGTGCCCGCCGCCTGTGCGCACCTGCTGGCCCAGCGCGGGCAACTCGACCTGGACGCACCCGTCGCCGAGTACTGGCCCGAGTTCGCGGCGGCCGGCAAGGACAGCATCCCGGTCCGCTGGCTCCTGTCCCACCAGGCAGGAGTGCCGGTGCTCGACCGTCCGGTCCCGCTCGCAGAGGCGTTGGCCTGGGAACCGGTCGTCGCCGCCCTAGCCGCCCAGGCACCCGCCTGGCAGCCGGGCACGGCACACGGCTACCACGCGCTCACCTACGGCTGGCTGGTCGGCGAGGTGGTCCGCCGCGTCTCCGGCCGCAGCCTCGGCACGTACTTCGCCGACGAGATCGCGAAACCACTCGGCCTGGACTTCTGGATCGGCCTGCCCGCCACCGAGGCACACCGGGTCGCCCGGACCGTCGAGCAGCCGGTCGACCCACCCGCCGCCACCGGGGCGGTGCCGGAGGCGCTGCGGGAGGCGCTCGCCGCGTACACCGATCCAACCTCGTTGGTGGTCCGGTCGACGATGGTGACCGACCCGCCGCTCGACCTCACCGACCCACGTACCTGGTCGGCGGAAATCCCCTCGGTCAACGGCATCTGCACCGCCTCATCACTGGCCCGCTTCTACGCGGGCCTCATCGGCGCGGTCGACGGCATCCGGATCCTCGACGCGACCACCCTCACCACCGCCACCCGCGAACAGGCCAGCGGAACCGACCATGTGCTGAGGGTGCCGACCCGGCCGGCGCTCGGCTTCGGCCTGCCACTGCCGGAACAGCCCTGGTGGTCGCCCACCGCTTTCGGCTTCCCCGGCCACGGCGGCTCGCTCGGCTACGCCGATCCGACCAGCGGCATCGCCTTCGGTTACGTGACGAACGGACTCCGCGTCACGATGGGCCCGGACCCCCGCACGACCAGCCTGATCGAGGCAGTCCGGACGGTCGTTTCCCGCCAACCGGCCTGACCCCTGCCGGCGGCCCCCTGAACGGACCCGGCGTGGCAGAGAGCCACCGGGACCGTTTGCCTCCACCCACCAACTCAACCCCAAGGCCCCGACCAGTCCGCCCCCGGCTGGTTCCCCGACGTCCGAGCACCCACGGAGCAAACCCGAGCAGCCCGACCAGGCCGTATTCAGGGGCAGCCGCCGTGAATCAGCCGCCGACGTGGATCCCGGGTCGGCGGGCCGGGTCTCGTTCGGCCTTGCGGAGGATCTCGCGTACGACCGGTGGGGTGTCACCGCGGCCGAGAATGAGATAGCGCATGAGGTGGGCGATGGGGTTGCCTTCGGACCACTCAAAGTGCGCATGTGGGCGTACGCCGGTGGCGTCGCGCAGGGCGAGCAGGATGGCGGCGATGGCGTTCGGTGCGGCGGGGCTCTGCGCTCGCAGAATCCGGTGGCCCTCCACGTCGACGCCCTGCACCCGTAGGACGCCGCTGAACTCCGACGGGTCGATGACCTCGATCTCGAGGAAGAGCACGTCCGCCGCGCCGGGCACCGGGTTCATGCCGCGTTGCGCGCGTTCCTTGGCCCGGTATTCGGCGCTGGTGCACACGTCGGGGCGGTGGGCGATGATGTCCAGCCGTCCGTCGTACTCGATCGAGTCGGCGACGAATCGCCGCGCCGGCTCGTCGAACTCGATGCGTTCGGCGCGTAGTTCGGTGGTGCGGGAGACGCGGGACACCAGGGAGACGGCGATGATGCCGGCGATGAACAGGCCGGAGATCGCGATACCGTCTGGTTTCTCGATGATGTTCTCCGCCAGGGCGTAGAGCAGGACCACGGTGAGCAGCGCGAGCCCGGCGGTGGCGGCGCGTTGCCGTCGGCGTAGCGCGGAGATGGTCACCGCGACCGCCCCGGAGACCATCATGGCGAGGATCCCGGTGGCGTAGGCGCCGGCTTGGGCGTTGACGTCGGCGCGGAACGCGATGGTGATGGCGATGCTGATGAGGGTGTAGACGATGACGACAGGGCGTACGGCCCGGCCCCACTCCGGTGCCATGCCGTAGGAGGGCAGGTAGCGGGGCACAATGTTGATCAGTCCGGCCATCGCGGAGGCGCCGGCGAACCAGAGGATCAGCACGCTGCTGATGTCGTAGACGGTGCCGAATGCCTCTCCCACGTGTTCGTGGGCGATGTAGGCCAGTGCCCGGCCGTTGGCCGCGCCGCCGGGTTGGAACTCGTCGGCGGGGATCAGCAGCGTGGTGACAAGGGTGGTACAGACCAGGTAGGCCGACATGATCACCGCAGCGGCGGTCAGCAGCTTGCGGGTGTTGCGGATCCGGGCGGCGAGTCGGGCCTGGGCGTCCGGCCCGTCTCCCCGGACCAGGGGCATCATGCTCACCCCCGTTTCGAAGCCGGACAGGCCGAGCACCAGCAGTGGGAAGGCCAGCACGGCGGGACCGATGATGTCGCCGATCCCGCCGGTGCCGGTGGTCAACGCGTCGGTCCATCCCGCGAGCAGGCCGGGGTTTCGGATCACCTCGACCAGGCCGACGGCCACAACCGTCGCGTTGAGCGCCAGGAATACCGCGACCAGGGGGATCGCCACCCCGACGGCCTCGTTGAAGCCGAGCAGGAACACCCCGCCCAGGATGAGCAGCAACACGACGGTGACCGCCACTGCGGCGGTGGTGCCGTGCGGGAACCCGTCGGGCAGGATCGGGTTCTCCAGCAGGTGCACGGTGGCGTCGGCGGAGGACAGGGTGATCGTGATGATCCACGAGGTGGCCACGAACCCGAGCAGCACCAGGACGAAGATCTTGCCTTTCCAGAACGGCAGCAGCCGCTCCAGCATGGCCACCGAGCCCTGCCCGTTCGGGCTCTCTCGGGCTACTCGCCGGTACATGGGCAGTACCCCGAACAGGGTCAGCGCCACGATCAGCAGAGTCGCCAACGGGGAGAGCGCTCCTGCCGCCAGCGCGGCGATGCCCGGTAGGTAGGACAGGGTGGAGAAGTAGTCCACGCCGGTCAGGCACATCACCTTCCACCATGCGTGCGGGGCGGCGTGCGACTCGCCGGTCTCCGGTCCCGCCACCTGCACCCGGTGCCGCAGCAGCCACCGCGCCAGCGGGCTCGACACGGGCGTGCCATCGGACGGCGTGTCGACGCACTCCGGTACCTCCGGTCGGGGCGCGCCCCGCAGTCGCGCGCCGTCGTTCACGCTCGCCGCACCGCGTCTGGTGGCACGACGCGACCGTCCGCTGCTCATCCCTGGCGCTCCCGTCGGACTGGGCGGCGCAGTGGGGTCCGGTTCAGCAGACCCGCACCGGCGGCGACGGCGAGGAAGATCGCTCCTACGGCGAGGCCGATCAGAACCAGATGCTTGAGGATGGCCATGGTGTCCTGTCGTTTCATGGCTGGTAGCGGTAGCCCATGCCGGGTTCGGTGATGAGGTGGCGGGGCCGGGCCGGGTCGGATTCGAGCTTGCGGCGTAGCTGGGCCATGTACTGGCGCAGGTAGCTGGTCTCGGTTTCGTATCCCGGGCCCCAGACGTCGTGGAGGAGCTGGCGCTGGCTGATCAGCTTGCCGGGGTTGCGGAGCAGTGTTTCGAGGACGCCCCACTGGGTGGGGGTCAGTTTGATCTCGATGCCGTCGTCGTGGGTGACGGTGTGGGCGGCGAGGTTGACGGTGTGCCGGCCGAGCCGTGCGGTGGGGCTGGCCGCGTCGGCGCCGGTCGCGTGTCGGCGGGTGACGGCGCGGATGCGGGCGAGGAGCTCGTCGACGCCGAAGGGTTTGGTGACGTAATCGTCGGCGCCGGCATCGAGGGCGGTGACCTTGTCGTCGCTGCCGGCGCGGCCGGAGAGCACGATGATGGGGACGGTGGTCCAGCCGCGGAGACCCTGGATGACGTCGACGCCGTCGAGGTCGGGTAGACCGAGGTCGAGCACCACGAGGTCGGGTGGTTGGCTGGCGGCGGCCTTGAGCGCGGCGGCGCCGGTGGCGGCCACGACGACGTCGTAGCCGCGGGCGCGCAGGTTGATGCGCAGGGCGCGCAGGATCTGGGGTTCGTCGTCGACGACGAGGATCCGGTTCATTCCTGCGGGCCCTCCATGGGGTCGGTCGTTGTGGTGGCGGGCAGCCGCAGCACCATGGTGAGTCCTCCGCCGGGGGTGGTCTCGGGGGTGATGCTGCCGCCCATGGCTTCGGCGAGACCGCGGGACAGGGCGAGGCCGAGGCCGACGCCGGTGGTGTTGTCGCGGTCACCGAGGCGCTGGAACGGCAGGAAGACGTGTTCCCACTGGTCCTCGGCGATGCCGGGGCCGGTGTCGATGACGCGTAGTTCGACGTGGCCGGAGTGGGCGCTGGCGGTGATGGTGGGCGGTTGCCCGGGTGGGCTGTGACGCAGGGCGTTCGCGACGAGGTTGACCAGGACCCGCTCCAGCAGTCCCGGGTCGGCGGTGGCGGCCGGCAGGTCGGCGGGGATGTCGGTGGTGACGTCGGCGGCCTGCGGGCCGAGTTCGTCCAGGGCCCGGGGTACGACGTCCTCCAGGCCGATGGGAATGGTGTGGACGCCGAGGGCTCCGGCCTGAAGGCGGCTCATGTCGAGCAGGTTGGCCACCAGCCGGCCGAGCCGGTCGAGGGACTCGTCGGCGGTGGCCAACAGCTCGTCCCGGTCCTCGGCGTCGAAGTCGACGTCGCGGCTGCGCAGGCTGGACACGGCGGCTTTGGCCGAGGCGAGGGGGGTGCGCAGGTCATGGCTGACGGCGGCGAGGAGTGCGGTACGCATCCGGTCGGCCTCCACCAGGGGCCGGGCGGCGGCGGCCTCCTCGGCGAGGCGTTCCTGGCGGAGCGCGACGGCGGCCTGCGCGGCGAAGGCCTCGACGATGCGCCGGTCCGCGGCCTCCAGCCGCCGGCCGGAGAGCACGACGGTGAGACGTTCGTCGACGGGTACCGTCGTTTCGCCTGCGCTCGGGCTGCCGGCTGGCGCCTCGCCGACACTGGCGACGACTCGCCAGGCGTCTTCCTCCCGGTCCCGGCCGGGGCGTCCGGCAGCCTCGGCGGCCAGTTCCAGGACGCTGACCGCGCGCAGCGCGAAGGTCTCCCGGAGCCGTTCCAGCAGCGCCGGCAGGGGTCGCTGTCCACGCAGGACGTTGCCGGCGACGGTGGCGAGGGTCTGTGCGTCGGCGGATGCGCGGGCCGCCTCTCGGGTGCGCCGGGCGGCGACGTCGACGACCCAGCTGACCGCGACGGCGACGCCGACGAAGACGCCCAGGGCAAGCAGGCTGTCCCCCTCGGCGATGATCAGCGTGTGGAAGGGCGGGGTGAAGAACCAGTTGAGCAGCAGGAACCCGCCCAGCGCGGCGAGCAGCGCCGGCCACAGCCCGCCGACCAGCGCGACGCCGACGATGGCGGCGATGAAGATCGGGATGTCGTTGGCCAGCGTGAGGTCGGGCAGCGCCGCCAGCAGCAGGGTGAGCAGCGGCATACCGAGCAACGCGAGCGCGTATCCGAGCAGCCGCCGGCGGCGGGACAGCGCGGCCGGCACTCCCGCCGCACGCCGACCGCGCCCGGCCTCGGCGTGGGTGACCAGGTGGACATCGATGGGACCGGACAGGGCGGTGGTGGTGACGCCGACGCCGCGGGAGAGAATCTGCGCGAAACGACCGCGGCGGCTGGCGCCGAGCACCAACTGGGTGGCGTTGACGCCGCGGGCGAAGTCGAGCAGGGCGGCCGGGACGTCGGCGCCGAGGACATGGTGATAGGTGCCACCAAGGCTCTCCACCAGAACTCGCTGCCGGGCGAGCTGCGCCGGGTCGGCACCGGCGCGGGCGACGTGCACCGCGAGGAGGTCGGCGCCCTTGCTGCGGGCGGCGATCCGCGCCGCGCGCCGGATCAGGGTTTCGCCCTCGGGTCCGCCGGTGAGCGCCACGACCACCCGCTCGCGGGCCTCCCAGATGGCGGTGATGCCCTGCTGGGCCCGGTACGCGTCGAGCTGCTCGTCGACCTTGTCGGCGAGCCAGAGCAGGGCCAGCTCACGCAGGGCGGTGAGGTTACCGACGCGGAAGTAGTCACCGAGCGCTGCGTCGATCGTGTCGGGGCGGTAGATGTTGCCGTGGGCCATCCGCCGGCGTAGCGCCTCGGGGGTCATGTCGACGAGCTCGACCTGCTCGGCGGCGCGGACGATCTGGTCGGGCACGGTTTCGCGTTGGGTGGTGCCGGTGATCTGGGCGACGACGTCGTTGAGCGACTCCAGGTGCTGGATGTTGACCGTGGTGAGCACGGTGATCCCGGCGTCGAGGAGTTCCTGGATATCCTGCCAACGCTTGTCGTTGCGGGAGCCGGGCACGTTGGTGTGCGCCAGCTCGTCGACCACAGCCACCTCGGGGGCACGGGCCAGGACCGCGTCGAGATCCATCTCGGTGAACTCAGCGCCCCGACAGGTGATCGTGCGGAGAGGCACGATTTCCAATTCGCCGATCATGGCAGCCGTGTGCCTGCGGCCGTGGGTCTCGACGAGTCCGATCACCACGTCCGTGCCATGCTCGACGCGGCGCTGGGCCTCCTCGAGCATGGCGTAGGTCTTGCCGACGCCGGGGGCGGCACCGAGGTAGATGCGCAGTTCCCCTCGTGGCACAGCACAAGTCCTCTCCACAGCGTGACCGGCGGGTCCGGGGACGGGGTACCGGGCTGGGACGTTGCCAGCGTCCCAGCCCGGCGCCGTCGCGTTCAGCGTGTTGGAACTGTTCATCCACTGCGAGGTGAACTCCAGCACGTTCACCCCCGGCGAGCTCATAAAGCCGAGCGACCGGCCAGTGATGTGCTCTTGCACCGGGTGCCGGGGCGTCGCTGGGCCCGCGCCGCGCTCGCGCGCCACCCGCTGCACCTGTGCCGGGGAGATGTGCGGATGTCGGAACCCCGGCGCAGGTAGTCGCCGAACGGCTCGCAGACGGCGGCGAGCATCGCTGCCGGGGACAGCACGAACACCACGCCAGACACGTCTGACTCCTCGATTCGCGAAGCATCTCGCCGCAGCCGCCGGTCGGCCGCGCCGAGCAATCACAACGCCACCCGACCACGAACGACAGGGGCAATAACGCGACCATCACGCCGAACCGGCGATTCTTAACGCCTTCTTCACGCATTCGTCGACGCGTGACCCCGGTCACCGCTGGATACGGCAGACCGGCGGCAACCCGACCTGGCGGTGCACGGACCTCCCTGGGCGACGAGCTTCAGCCGCATCGTCGACCTTTGTAGCGGGGATCGCGGCGGCTGGGGCGCCCTGGTCCTGGCCGGGAGGGTTCGGAAGCCCGGACAACCGGTGAACACGACCTCAGGTCCCAGCGCTTCCGCCTCCGCGACCACGTTCAACGAGCGGACAGCAGCAACCCGACGCCGAGCCCCTTCGTGGTCGAGCGTGCGCCTACCGCGTGATCGCGCTGATAACGGCCGCCGCGACGACTCCGAACAGCAACGGGATCAGACAGCCGACGACCGCGGTTCCACGCACCCTCGTCCTCGCGAACAGCGTTGCTCTGCGCGATCGACGCGATTCATCCGCGACTCGCGTCCCCGGCACGGCAGAACCGCCCTGTCGGTCCAGTTGCTCGTCCACCAGCGCGGCGAGGTCCTCGATCCACTCCCAGAATGCAGGATCCGTGTTCGGCAGCGCCCGACGCGCGATGAAGAAGACGCGGTCGTCGACGATCTCGACGTCGCAGTTTCCCGCGAGCTCGACGAGCGTCTCCTGCACCGCGGGGGTGATCAGCCTCCGGACGGCGTCGTCATCCTGCGGTGCGCAGAGAACCTGGAAATGCACGTCGAACGAGCCGCCTATGAGCAGTGGCCGTTGCGATGGCGCTGCCCTCCATGCGCACGACGGGATATCTCGCGCGGCGGTCACCAGCGTCATCGGCGGCAACGCTGTCCGAACAGTGAACATGGCGTAGCAGGCCGTGTGCGGCATGCGCGTCCGCGCCGTCCATGTGTCATAGGCGTAGTTCGCGACCTCGAACGGACGATGCGCGGTCGCGGTCACCAGGTCGCCCGCGACACGCGACGATCCGACGTGGAACAAAGCCGCCGGTCGAACCGGATCCTTCTCGGCGGCTGTATAGGACATCCCATTCGCCTCGGTGAAGCGCCTCAGCCGGTACCAGCCGACCTCCGAGGCCTGACGACCCCGGAGGACACCCCGGATCTGCATCACGGCGAGCGGAACCACCATGAGACCCGCGATCACCACCGTCGTGGCATCGGCGCCGGGCGCCCCGAGCATGAGCTGCACCATCAGCACGTACAGGGCGGCCAACACCCCCGCACCGACCACGAGGACGGCGGCCTGGAACACGATCCGACCTCCGGCTGCGGCCTCGCCGAAACGTCCGCCTTCGTGACGCATCAGTACGCGACCCTCCGCACGGGCAAGCGCAGGATCGACGGGGACGCGAAGCGCGACGTCATCGAAGCGCGATGTCATCAGACCACCTCCGCCACGGGTCCAGGGCAAGATCCGTCGAGCTGCGTCAGCGTCCCGGCTGCCATGCTCCTCCTTCGATCAACGGCATCTGCACGGTGACCGCTACCGACCGCACAGTCACGGAACGTGATGACGCCCGAGTGGCACCCACCGTCCAACCAGGCCAGACAACACAAAAGGCCTGACCCGCGTTTCCGCGGGTCAGGCCTTTTGTGATCTTGCGCGCCCGAAGGGACTCGAACCCCTAACCTTCTGATCCGTAGCCAGAAGCTTCAATGCTTAAAGTAAATTATTTGACCCAGTCCAACCCCGTCCGACCCGATCCGAATGCGTTATGTCAGGTACGGGAGTTGAGCAAGATTTATCAATATGTTTTCCACTTAGAAGCAGAGTCGAAAATCCGGCTCAGTCCAGTCCGTCCGGGCCAGTTCCCCGACGTCCGAGCACCCACGGAGCACCCCCGATCACCCCGACCAGGCCCGATCAGGGCGGGGCGCGACGGCCACCCATCGCCGCGCTGGGAAGCCGGATCCACCGAGTGACCGCGCGGCGGTCTAACGAGAGCAAACTTGCCCGATAGGTCTGACTCTGATAGTCAGGTATCTGGTTATGCGGCCAGGGTCGAACCCTGGCAGGCAGCCGCGAATCTTCCTGAGCGCCGGCGTTGCGGACGTACCGCGACGTGCAGCCCCGCCATGCTCCCTCTCCCCGCAGAGCGCCCGCACGTTGAGTGCGCCCGCCCATCGAACGGAACTCCCAGATGAAGACGATCTACCACGGCTTCCTGCCGCAGCACACCGCCAGCACCCACCGCGTGTTCGCCATCGTCGACCACGGCGGCGGGGAAACGATGGAGGCCCTGGCCACGTTCCCCACCGCGGAGCGGGCCGACACCGTCGCGGATCTGTTGAACCTGCTGACCGTCGGACACCCGCCCGAGCGGACCCGGGACCGGTTGCTGGCCGCCCTCGACGCCGAGCCGGGCCCGGTCCGCGCCGCGGTCACCTCGATCCTCGATGCCCTCGACACCAACCCTCATGCCCTGGCCGTGCACCTGCGACGCCGAGCGACCGCAGGATTCGCCAGCTTCCCGGTCACCGGCTGCCCGACGGGCGGATGCGACACCTCCATGACCTGCGCCGACGGATGCCTCGACTGCGCCGCCTGCGACAGCGGCGAATGCGACACCTGCATGCCGCCGGTGATCACCCCGCGGACCGCGCTGCTGCTGCACACCGCTGCGGAGATCCTCAGCGACGAGGTCACGGCGGCGTTGGAGAACCCGGACGGCTGGGAGGCGTTCCCGCCGTTCTTCCGGCATCTGCCCCCGGCCGCGGTGGAGCGGTTCCGCACCGCGTTCCTCGACCTGGCCGCCGACCTCACCCACGGCGCCGAACCCCACCCCCGCACCAACGCCGAGGAGATGGCCCTGCACCTCATGACCGACCGCGCCACCGCCGAACTCGAACTCGGCGCCTTCGACAAGGACCTGGAGCAGCTACCCGAAACCACCGCCGACTACGACTGGGAGGGCATCCTGGACACGCTCTTCCAGGACAGCGACTACACCATGCTGATGACCAACCCCGGCAAGCTACACGCCAAGACGATCGCCAGCCTGTTCCACCCGTTCGACGACATGCCCGAACGCCCGTACACCACATCCTTCTGAGGAGCCGGGCGAAAGTTCCGCCTCACGCGGCGTACCACGTCTGCAGCGGTCGTCTGACCGTTGAGAGTCAGGGCGTTGCGATCCTCGCCCGGCACGGTGGCCGGACGCAGCACCCGGGATCTCGCCCCCTTCCTCATCGGCTACCTCAGCGTTGCGATCCTCGCCCCGGCGCGGTGGCCGGACGCAGCATGGTGACCTTTTCGACGGTGGTCTGCCCGTCGGGCATGTTGCGATCCTCGCCCTGCGCGGTGGCCGGGCGCAGGCCCCGCACACCCGGGCCGTGGCCGTGTCGTCGAGCCAGGGCGTGGGTCTGTCAAACACACACGTTCGTGTTTTACAGTCCCCCCGCCGCTGCCCAGGCCTGGGGGTCATCTCATCGGCCGTTTCGATTTCGCATTGAGTTACCCCTTTACACTGGGCCACCGACGTCCATGGAGATAGGTAAGGACTCGTCTGTGACCTACTATGTGGAAGTTCCGGCGGAAGACGGCACCGTGGTGCTCGTCGAGGTGACCAATCAGGTCGAGGGCGTCGTGCCGGCTGGGCGGCGTCAAGAGGTGGTCGCCCACCTGACGGAGACTTTCAACGAGGCTTTCGACCGGTTCCGGCGGTTGGCCCATGGTGCGGCGGCGCGGGCACGCGATGCCGGCGGAGCCGACCGGGTGGCAATCGAGTTCGGCCTCAAGGTGGCGGCTAAGGGCGGCTTCGTGGTGGCCGAGACTACCGGTGAGGCGCACATGAAGGTCACCTTCGAGTGGAACCGCGCGGCCGATCCGCCCCAGACGCAGAGCACTGATCATGAAGCGAACTCCGACAAACCTGAGGATTCGAAGCTGATCCAGCCGGACGGCCTGAACCCGTCGACAGACATCGATCAGTTGAACACCGGCGGCTCCGAGGTGTCGTAATGGCGGATCAGGCGCTCAACCATCCGCTGCGTGCGTCGGTTGTCCGGATCCGGCATCCCGACGGGGGTGTGGTGGGACTTGGGCTCTACGTCGACGACGATCTGGTGGTCACCTGCGCGCATGTGGTCGCTCGGGCCCTTGAGGTGCCGGAGCAACTTCCTGACGCACCCGTTGCACCGCCGGAGCAGCCGGTGTTGCTCGACTTTCCGATGCTGTCGTCCGGCCGGGTCCTGACCGCTGCCGTGGAGGTCTGGCATCCCATCGGCGAGGAGGCGGAGGGTGACGTAGCCGGCCTGCGGCTGCTTACGCCCACCCCAGTCGGCGCACACCCGGTCCGGCTGGGCCGGGCTGAGAACGCTGTCGGGCATCCGTTCCTCACCTACGGTTTTCGCCCCCGGGACGCCGATGGGATTGGCACCTGGGTCTCCGGGGAGATCCGCGGCGTCGTCCGGCACCGGTGGCTTCAACTCGGCCCGGACGAGCGGCACGACGGCCTACGGATCGAGGAGGGGTTCAGCGGCTCGCCGGTCTGGGACCGCCGGACGGGCCAGGTTGTGGGCTTGGTCCGCGCGGTGGAACGGCGTCGGGGCACCTGGCTCGCGTACGCGCTGCCGGGTGGGGCAGTGTTCGAGCGGTGGCCCCGGCTTGTGGACCGTATCCGGGCAGTCTCACCGTTCCGGATGTTCGCCCCGTTCGAGGAGGCCGATGTCGCGCTATTCCATGGCCGGGAGGCTGAGGCACAGGAGCTCGCCGGTCGGGTTTCCAACTCCCGGCTGACCGTGCTGACCGGAGGATCGGGGGTCGGTAAGTCCTCGCTGATCCGGGCCGGACTGTTGCCCAGGCTCCGGAAGGCTGACAACGTTCCGGTGGTGTTCCGGCCGGCGGCCCGAGCCACCCCATGGCGGGCGTTGGCCGCCGCGTTGCTGCCGCTCGGAATCCCCATTCTGCCCGAGACGGGCGCGGCCGACATCGCCGTTCAGGAGGAGCGGATTGCGGCCCAGCTCGAACATGCCGCCCCGGAGGACCTGGTCGCTGCCCTCCTGCAAAAGGTAAGCCGGCTCTGCCTGCTGCTGGTGGTGGATCAGCTTGAGGAACTGTTCCACCTGCCGGACGAGGTGGTACAGCAGTTCGGCGCGACACTGGGTCGGCTGGCTCGGGCCCAGCGGCCGGGCGGCGGCCCGATGGTCCGGCTGTTGCTGACGGTCCGCATTGACGCCGCGCACCGGGTCGAGACGCTGACCGGTTACGAGGTCGGTTCCTTAATGAAGCTGAAACCGCCGGGGCCGTCCGCGCTACGACAGGCGATCGAGAATCCGGTCCGCAGGTCCGGCTTCGCGCACTACGAACCTGGTCTGGTTGACGAGATCGTCAACGACCTACACGACAAGCCCTACTGCCTGCCTGTCCTGCAGGTGCTGCTAAGCCATCTGTGGGAGCGGCAGACCGAGCACGGCCTGCTGAGCCACGAAGTGTACCGAGGGCTGCGCGGTGGCGCTGGCCCGATCGCGACCCATCTCGATCGGGTCTGGGACGAGGACCTGAGCGAGGATGAGCGTACGGCCGGTCTGGGTCTGCTACTGCACCTCGTCGTACCGCTGGAGGGCGGTCGGCACGCCCGCCGAGCGGCGGCCGTGGGAGAACTCGACCCAGCCCAGCGCCGGGTCGCCGACACGCTGGCCACCACCCGGATGCTGACCACCGGGGGCGGGCCGGGCGAAGCGGCAATGATCGAGTTGGCGCACGAGGCGCTGATCGAGGAGTGGCCGAGGCTGCGCGAGTGGGTGATCGATCACGACGACCTGCTCCGCTGGCGAGACGCGCTCCGGCGCCGGATGCTGCTGTGGGACCGATCGGGTCAGCACCGCAGCGCACTGCTCGGTGGGCCGGAGCTCAAGCAGGGCATGGATTGGCTGGCCGGTCATCCCACCAGCCTTAGCGAGGTCGAGCGGTCCTTCATCCAGACGAGCGTCCAGGCCAGGGGCCGTGAGCTGGTACGGACGCTCCTCGTCACGGCCGTCATCACGTTCCTCGTCGTGGGGCTGGGCGGCATGGGCGGTTTCTGGTGGTTGAGAGACCAAGCCGAACGGCAACGGGACGGGATCGCCCGTTCCGAGCGGATAGCCGGTCAGATCCGGGAGCTCGACAACACGCGGTACCAGGCGCTGATCGCCACCGGTGCCTTCGATGCGGCCGACACCACGGCCGCCCGCAGCCTGCTCGAGAAGAGCTACCACGACTTCCAGTTCGTGACGAGGTCGTTCCCGCCGTGGCGTACCACCGACTACCGGGACCTCACGGTGCTCAGCGCCGACCGGCGGGTGCAGGTGACGGCAAGCTACCGGACCGGACTGGTGCATTGGCTCGACCTCGCCGCAGTCGCTGACGGGAGGCCACCCGAGCCGGTCGAGCTGCCGGTCGACCGGTCGCCCGACGAGGCTCCGCCCTCGGTCGCCGTGACGGCGGACGGCAGCACGATCGCCACCTCCGTCGGCGACCGGATCACCATCTGGGACCGCACGACCGGACGGGCCCGGACCAGCTATTCCGTACCCACTGGCAGGGCCTGGGCGATCGCCCTGGACCCGACAGCGACAGTTCTCAGCTACATCGACGAAACCACTGTCCACTGGATCGATGCCCAGAGCGGACGACAAGTGAACCGCCCGTTGAAACTGCCGCCCCGGGGCGTCAACGACCGGATGGCCCCCCAGCTGACGACCGGGCGGGGCGCAGCGACGACAGTTGTCAGTTACAGCGGCTCGACCTGGCTGGTCGGGCGGGCCGATCGGAGCGTACGCACGCTGCCTGACCTCGACACGACGAGCCGCAAGGAGGGCGGACAGGTCATCCAGACCACCACGAGGACGACGATCACTGGCATCACCACCGACAGCTCCCAGTTGGTGGTCTGTCATAGCCGGCAAGAGACGATCCGAGAAGCGGAGGACTCGGACGTCGCCGGTGGGTCCGGGTCCGAGCGGGAGGACGACGGGTCCATGGCACCGGATGCCGGGCCTCGGGCCGTCCAGGCCAGGTTCGAACTCTGGGATCTCACCTCGTCGGCGGTACGCCCACTTGTCGATCTGCCCCGGCGGGGATGCGGCAGCGCGCTGCTCGACCCGTCTGGCAACGTCCTCGCGCTCGTCGAGGAGCCACCGCTCGGCCAGGAGACCCTGACCGGGCAGTACGAGCTGTCGTTCTGGTCGGTGCCGCAGGGCGCCAAGCTCGGCAGGTTCCGGGCTCCGACGGACCTGTTGCTCGATTTCGTGCGGCACTCCGACCGCTGGGAGGTCCTCCTCACCGACTTCGACGGCCGGCTCGACCTGCTGCGCATCCCACCGATGGGTACGTTGGACTTCGCGCTCACGATCGCCCACCTGGCCCGGTACACCCCGGACGGCCGGACCGTGGTCACCCAGACGAGTGAGGGCCGGCTCGCCAGCTGGGACGGCCGGACCGGACACCAGCTCGGCGAGGTCCAGGCACCACCGCCCGATACGAGACTGGGTTCGGCGGACGAACGTCTGATGTGGATAGCACCGGACGGCGGCCACGTGATCACCGTCGCCGACACCGGTGATCGGCTCGATGTCTGGCACCTGCCCGACCTGAGCCACGGCGTGACGCTCCGACCACCTCGCCGTCCGGTGCCGCAGCGACCGGAGCTTGGGGGACCGGAGACCCCGCAGGCCGACGAACTCGCCGTCGGTTTCGTCGGCGGGGACGAGGTCGTCGTGTACGGCGACGGCACGGTCACCCGCTGGGACCGGCGCACCGGGCAGCCACGTGGCCGGGCGTGGGAATTGGGTGAACGAAACCCGGTATACGCACGCACCGTCAAGATCCACCCCGATGGGCTGCTCTTCACGGTCGATCCCAACACCTCCCAGGTCCTCCGCTGGGACACCGAGACCGGCGCGGTGACCGACGCCGGCATTCCGGACCCCGGCGACCCGGGACTTCAGGTCTATTACCTAATGGTGGCACCGGACGCCCGGCGAGTGGCGTTGGCCTACTCCGAGGGGCCTGTCATCCTCTGGGACACCGAGGATCGCCGGCAGCTCGCCCGAATCGACAAGGACGCGGCGAGCGAACCCCGCTACCACCTCGACGACCCGTTCCGCCTAGGCATAGTGGGCGGTGGGGGACTCAGCTGGTGGCGGCCCGAGCCAGCCAACGCTTTCACCCGGTTCTGGGACCGCACGCCGGAGCCACGACTCCTCCCTGCGGCTGTTCACGACCTGCGCCCAGACGGCAAAGAGCTGATCAACGGGTGGCCCGGCGTACCGCTGCGCCGTGTTTCCACGGACCCGAACACCTGGTACCGGCATCTTTGCAGGGTTCTCGCTGAACCCAGCACGGCCGAGGTCAGTTGGCTGGACGACCGGCTACCGGCCGAACGCTGCTCATCGGAATAGCCGGGGCAGATGAGCGCGGTCAGCCTGTACCGTGCCAAAACTCGTCGCACATGCTGTGAGCTGGGAGTTGTCGGCTCGGATTGATGATCGCTGGTATGGTCGTGCGGTTGCTGTACCTGGGGATGATCCGCCTGTTCAACGGCCTGGGGTTGTTGATCCGCCGTGACAGGGCGTTGCTGATCGAGGTCCTCGTGCTGCGGCACGAGGTAGCGGTACTCCGCCGGCAGGTTCGGGGCCGGCCGCAGTTGTCCTGGCCGGACCGGGCGATCCTGTCGGCCCTGGCCCGCCTGCTGCCGCGTCGGATGCGGGAACATCGGATCGTTACCCCGGCGACGTTGCTGGCCTGGCACCGCCGGTTGGTGCGACGCCACTGGACCTACCCGAACCGACCTGGCCGGCCACCCGTCAGCGACGAGATCCGCGACGTCATACTTCGGCTGGCCCCAGAGAACCCGCGATGGGGACACCGCCGAATCCAAGGCGAGTTACATCGACTCGGCCATCAGGTCGGGGCGGGCACGATCCGGCGGATCCTGGCCGACCGCCGTGTCGGCCCGCCGCCCCGCCAACAGGACACCGACTGGCGGACCTTCCTGCGCAACCAGGCCGCTGGCCTGTTGGCCATCGACTTCTTCCACCTCGACACGATCCTGCTACGACGCCTCTACGCGCTGGTGGTCATGGAGGTGTCCGCCCGACGGGTCCATCTCCTCGGGATCACCGCGCACCCCACCGGGCAGTGGGTAACCCAGCAGGCCCGCAACCTCACCATGGACCTGAGCGAGCGCGTCAACCAGTTCCGGTTCCTGATCCGCGACCGCGACGCCAAGTACACCACCACCTTCGATCACGTCTTCACCGCCGAAGGCATCACCGTGGTCAAGACCCCACCCCGGACCCCACAAGCCAACTGCTTTATCGAACGCTGGGGCCGCACCCTCCGCGACGAGTGCACCGACCACGTGTTGATCTACAACGAGCGGCACGCTCTGAACCTAGTCGGCGAGTACGTCAACCATTTCAACGACCACCGACCGCACCAAGGGTGCCAGCAGCGGCCACCCAACCACGACCCAGCCGTCATCATCCCCATAGACAAGCCCATACGCCGCCGAAGACGCCTCAGCGGGCTGATCAACGAGTACCACCGAGCAGCCTGAACTGATCTTCAAAACACCAGGTCACCGCCATTGAACGAGTTTTGGCACGGCACAACCCACTCATTGGCCCCTCGCGCTTTACTGGGGCCGTTCGAACGTTTCCACGTTTGTTCGATAAGCGTCCGCCTGACGTACCTCTGGATGGATCTCGACAATGAAGTCAGGAAGGGCATATTCCGCAGGGGCGCCATCTTCCGTCGTTGAGCCCGGCTCGGCTTTCCAGTCCAAGAGATGAACCCTGGCGACGTACCGCCCACTCGGCAGGGAAATTTCCTCCGCTCCTCCCCCGTACGTCCCCACCTGCTCCAAACCGCCGAGGGCGAGGACGCTCGCTGAGACGAGGAGATAGGGCTCGGAGGAGACCAGGGTGTAGCGCTCCTCTCTAGCCGTCCGTTCGCCAACCCGCACTGTCACCTGGAAGGCGCCGTCACCGCCGACATTAAGGGGAACGAATGCTCCAGCCCTGATGTGCCCTCCTAGTGCCGCAGGGTTTGAAACGTTGTCTTCCCAGGCTTCCAAGCTGCCCACATGGGTGAAGTGCTCGGGCTGCCACAGCCCGCACATACCTGCATCGGTGCTTACAAGATAGCGACCCTCATGAAATCTGCCAGTCATCAGCATCCCTAACACCGTGGCCCAATGGTGATCTTGCACACTACATCACCTGGCTGCAGACCTTGGCGTTTGATTTGAGCGTTGATTTGACTTCCAATGCTTCTATTGACCGAAGAATCGAGTGGCAACATGTTGGAGATGTCGTCGGCACCACCCAACTGAAGCTCGATCGTGTGGTCAATGTCGCTACCGCTCGGCTTGGCGTTTCCACCGCGCCGCCAGACATCCGCTGCCGAGGTACCACGAACGGGCTTTGTTACGACGAGCGGAGCCGCGTTGTTCAACGCAGCCACCTTTGCGTCCGCCGCAGCAATCTGCGAAGCATCCCAGTTCGGCATGTACGTAAGGTCAAGCGTTGCGCCATTGCAATTGTGCACCAGCAGGGGCATCTTGCCGGCAAGCACATAGTACGTGTGGATGTCGTCGACGGTGAGGTTGTAGACCTGCTGGGGCTCGGTCCACTGGGCTACTGCACTGATTTGGACGTGCGTGCCGGCCGCTGTCTGCAGGAGTTGGCCGACCTGCAGGTCCCCCGCAGGTAGCCACTCTCTCAGCTCAGGTACCCAGAACGGATGGCCCTCGGTTGCGATCACGGACGCCTTGATCGGTGCCGCCTCGCCGTTGACGTCGATGGTGACCTTGATCAGGTGTTTCTCACCGTTGCCGACGATTGTCGCGACCACGGTCTTGGCCGTGGTGTGTCCTGCCTCGGGATGGGTTGCCAGCACCGCATCGCCGGTGGATATTTCTTCGATAGGCTTGTGTGAGCCATCGGCCATCAACACGAGGGTGCCGGGCACGAAGCTGTTTCCGCATTTCAGGAAGTCCTTCACCCCGTCCACGAGGTCGCCGAGGAGTCCTTTGACTCTGCTTGTCAGGTTGGCGAGTTTTTTCCATTTCCAGGGGGCACCGTAACGTGCGGCGAGTTTGCCGAGGACGCCGCCGATCATGGCGCCGGCGATGTTGGCGGCGGTGGCGAGGCAACCGCCCATGTCGCCCTGGGTCAAGCAGTTGAGGGCGTCGGTGATTCCTAGCTCGTCCATGAGGATCTTCGCGAGGGCCTTGGCCGAGTCGAGGATCTTCTGCTTGGCGCGGGCGATGCGTGCCTGCCGTTCCCGCTCTGCCGCTGCCGCAGCGGCGCGCTCTTTGTCGGCCTGGCTGGCGCGGGGGTTGTTGTGTACGTTTTTCCCTGGCTCGTCCGGGTCGTACGCGCCTGAGCAGCCGCCGCAGCCGTCGTTGTGTCCCTTGACGTGGTGGTACTTGCCGGCGAGGTCGACGTAGTCCGCGCCGGGGCCGCAGGCGTCGTCGGAGCAGAACTTGAGGCCGTCGGGGTCGGAGAAGGAGATCGGGTTGTTGTTGGCGTAGGCGTAGCCGTGCATCTGCTGGGGGTCGTTGACGTCGATGATCGGGTCGATGGAGATGAACCGGCCCGTGGTCGGGTCGTACTCGCGGGCTCCGATGTTGACCAGGCCTGTGGTGGAGTCCTGGTTCCCGTTGACGAATCCCTTTTCGGTTGGCCACTGCCCTGGTGGCGGCTGGGTGCCGCGTGGCTCGCCGTAGGGGGTGCTGCGCCGGTGGGTGACCGTGCCGGTTTCGCTGATGGTCGCGTGGCCTGTGCCGTGGTGGTCGGAGGCGACGTAGTGCAGGCCGTTGAGCTTGCGGACGATGGTGCCGCCGCCCGGCAGTGGGTAGTAGCGGGTGCCGTCGGTGGCTCTGGTGGCGTGGTTGAGCCGGATCTCCATGCCCGGTAGGTAGAGCGTCGTGGTGTCCGGCTCCTTGCGGAGCATCCGGGAGCCGTCGACGTCATACAGGAAGCTGGTCTTCTTCCCGGTCGCGTCGGTGACCGATTCCAGGTTGCCTTCGGCGTCCCAGACGAGGGTCTGGTCTTCGCCGACCTTTGTCCGTCGGGTGGTGTTTCCCGCTGCGTCGTAGTCGTAGCTGTGGAGCTTTTGCCCGGCTGCGGTGGTTTCGGTCATCTCGCGCAGCGTGTGGGGCTGGGGTTGGGTCGCGGCCGGGTAGGTGTAGGTGCGTTCCAGGATGGAGGTTCCGTCGGTGGCGTAGTGCGACTCGGTCTTGCGGTTGCCGACCAGGTCGAAGGTGTAGGCGTGGTGGTAGGGCGCCACCCCACCCACTCCTGTCGCCGCCGGGCCGCCGGCGCAGGGGTCGGTGGCGGTGCTCGCCGATGTCCAGGCTTGTTCCATGCGGCGCAGGTAGTCGTAGGTGAAGCACTGCACGTCTCGGGTGCCGGTGGGTGTGTCGGCGATCCGGGTGATGTTGCCGGAGTCGTCGTAGGTGTAGCGGGTGTCGATGATTGCCCGGTTGTCGTCCAGGCGCTGGCGGGTCAGTCGTTTGGAGCCCTGGTCGTATTCGTAGGTCGACCAGATTTTGTTGGTGCCCAGCGCTGCTTCGGTCTGGATCACCTCGCCGGTCAGGGCGTAGTCGACGTCGGTGAGGTAGGAGATGTCGCTGGTGGTGGCGGTCAGTCGTTCGAGGCTGTCGTAGGTGTAGGCGATGCTTTCGAAAGGCAGGCCGCCGCCCTCGGACATGCCGCTGGCCGAGATGGTGCCGTCCGGGTTGTACTGCGTCGCGAACGAGTACAGCCCTGCCAGTTCGGCGCCGGCGTGGTCGGGCACCTGGTAGTAGGTGGCGTGTGGGCGGTAGAACTCGTCGTAGGCGGTGTAGTAGGTGGCGTACTCGGCTCCGTCTATCCAGCGGCTGGTCGAGGAGAGGTGCCCGAGCATCTCCAGGTCGTAGGTCCAGCTGCTGAGCAGCACGCCCGTGTCGGCGGTGCCTCGGTAGGTGGCGGTCGTGCGGCCGATGGCGTCGTAGGTGGTGCTGATCGTCTGGTTCACACCGTTGGTGGTGCTGGTGACCCGGTCGAGGTTGTCGTAGGTCATGGTCGAGGTGCCCGCGTCCGGGTCGGTCGACGTGGTCTTGCGTCCGAGTTGGTCGTACTCGTGCTTCCAGAGGTTGCCGGCCGGGTCCTTGACGGTGGCGAGCTGGCCTGACGGGGTGTAGGTGTACTCGGTCTTGTCGAAGGCGCCTGACGGGCTGGCGCCCTTGTACTGCAGGAGCTGGGTGGTCTGACCGAGCGCGTTGGTGATCGTCGTGGTCGGGGTTCCCCCGTCCGGTGGGTCGATCGAGACGCGGTCGCCGCCGTAGGTCGTCGTGGTGCGCCACTTCTCGTTGCCGGCCACGGCGAAGATCTCCGCCTTGATCCGGTCCGCCCCGTCGTAGACGTAGAGGGTCTGGCCGTCGACTTCACCGTTGCGGGCGGGGAAGATCAGGTCGCTCGGGGCGCCGGCGGCGTTGTAGGTGGCGAAGGTCTTGTCCAGTTTCCCGGTCGGGGTGTAGAAGGTGTCGGCGATCATCCGGGTGCCGCCCGGGCCTTCGCTCTGGGCCTGTCGGGGGCGCAGCAGGCCGTCGTGCAGTTTGTACTCGACGCTGTAGCTGCCGTCGTTCTGCCGCTTCTCGGTCTTGACCGCGACGGGCTTGTCGGTCCGGATCAGGTAGGTGTATCGGATGCTCGGGTCGGTGCCGGTCGCGCCGGTCCGGTCGGGCATCCACACCTTGGTCAACCGGCCCAGGGCGTCGTACTCGAGTTGGCTGACCAGCTTGTTCGGGTCGGTCTGGGTGACGGGGCTGCCCCAGGCGGGGGTGTAGTCGGTGGTGGTGACGTGGCCGAGGGGGTTCGTCTCGACCACCCTGGTGGTCAGGCCGTTGGTTTCGTTGTACGCGGTGGTCGTGACGTTGCCCATCGCGTCGGTGGCGGTCAGGGGCCGGCCGTAGGCGTCGAAGGTCCCTTCGGCCGCCCGGATGTAGGTGGCGGTGGAGCCGTCGTGGCTCTGGAGCCGTTCGGATCGGGTCGGGTTGCCGAGTGTCGGGGCGACACCGAACGCCTTGGCGTCGTAGAGCGTCCGGGTGTCGGAGATGATCTGGGTTTTGCGGTCGGGGGTGGCGGAGCATGCCACGGAGACCGACTCGGTCCGGGCCACCAGGCTGTAGAGGTGGGTGGCCGGGTTGTCGGCGTAGGTGGTGCGGGTGCAGGCCTCGTCGCCGGTGACGGCGATGTCGCCGAGATTCTCGGTCTGGGTGACCCGGCCGAAGGTCGTGTCGAAGGTGGAGACGTTCCTGGTTTCTCGCCAGCCGTCGGCGAGGGCGACCAGGCTGCGGGTGGTCGAGGTGTTGATGAGCCAGGCTTGCTTGTCGCCCCAGCTGTGCGACTCGGTGGCGGTGTTGTGCCGCCATGGGGTGGCGATGGTCCGGCTGACCGGGGTGGTGCCGTCGAAGACGGTGCTCTCCAGTTCGTGTCCGGAAAACTGGTCGTAATCGACGTGCTGCATACCGCTGGAGTCGGTTACCCGGATGTCGCGGGTGCCGCCGCCGGGTTTCTTGTCGCCGTGCATGCCGCGTAGGTAGCGGTACTCCGTGTTGGTGGTCTGGGTTTGGCCGTTTCCGACGGTGACGGCCACTCGGCCGTAGCCGCGCCACTCGCTCCAGGTGAGGTCTTTCGGGTCGGAGATGCCGTCGGGGTCGCTGTGGCGCCAGGCGGCGCCGTCGAGGTAGTCGTACCGGGTGACCATGTCCGGCGCGCCGCCGGTCCGGTCGGTTTCGATGACCGCGCTCACGACGTATTTGTAGAACCAGTCGGTGGTCGGGTCGCCGCTGCCGAGCGGGTTCCACTTGACCGGGTAGCAGCGTTTGGTGCTGTTTCCCTCGGTCGGCAGGGTTGCCTGGGTGCAGTCCGGGGTGGCGTAGTTGACGTCGATCTGGGCGCCTGAGTCGGTCCAGACCGTGGCCAGGCGGAACCGGATCAGGGGGCCGAAGTTGTCGTTGTCCCGGTCGACGCGGTTCGGTAGTTGCCGTCCGCCGAGGTCCACCGATGGCATCGTGAGGTCGTCGCCGGGGCCGTACATGCCGGTGTGGGTGATCTTGTGGAGCCACAGGGTGCGGGAGCCGTCGCTGTTGTCGGTGAGCAGGTGGTCGAGGCTCCACCGGTCCACGGGCGTCCAGCTGGCGCCGTCGCGGATCTCGGTGGTGACGGCGGCCAGTCGGGCGCGGGTCCAGAACGTCGGGACGATCTGGTCAGGCTTGCATTTGGTGTCCGAGGCGCAGTTGCGGTCGAATGGCACGTCCGGCCAGTACGCGGCGGTGGTGTTGTTCAGGTCCTGCGGGTCGCAGTCGATGCTGGCGGTCGGCAGGCACCGTTCCTTGACGTCGAAGGTGACCCGGGCCGGCGCGTTGGTCGTGTAGACCGCGTTGTGCCGCTGTCCGTAGTCGATGCGTCGGAGCCACCCGCCGCGGTGGTAGGGCACGCCGTTGAGGTCGGTGCGTTTGGCCCGGGCGTAGTGGTTGGTCTCTCGCTGGTAGAAGTAGGAGCGGACGTTGCCGTAGCGGTCCTTGACGTAGTCGAGACTCCACCGCCATGCCTGGTCGCAGTACGACTCCACGAAGGTGGACTTGTTGCACGGCTCGTTCGCGTCGTCGCCGAAGACCGGCAGGGTCCAGGTGGAGCCGGTTTCCTCCATGCCGGAACTCCAGCCGGGTAGGCGGTTGAGGCCGAAGTAGTGTTCGGTGCCGTCGGTGGTGGTGACCCGCCAGTGCTCACCGTTGTCGTCGCCGTTGCTCGCCCCGGTCAGTCGCTCGACCTTGGATCCGTCGTCGGTGGCGAACCGCCAGGTGGAGCCGTCCTTGACCAGTTCGGTGGACTTGCCGTTGAGCAGGATGGTGGCGTTGTCGTACGCCCAGCACTGGTCGACGTACTGGTCGTGGCCGTCCTCGGCGCAGGATTTGTAGCGTCGCTCGATGTGGCCGGGCTCGTAGTTGAAGCCCTCGCCGATCCAGGATCCCTGGTTGTTGGTGGCGGCGGTGCGACCGTCGACAGACTGCGACGAGTAGGCCAGGGTGATGCCGGGTCCGCCGCCGCCCGGGACGGGAGGCGTGCGCAGGGGGTAGCTCCAGGAGAATCCGCCGGTGGACGGAGCCACCGACCATTTCGACGACGGGGCCAACTTCGTGGCACCGTAATCGCCCTGTGCGGACGATTCGGTCGCGGTCACCGCGAACGATGTCGCGGTGGCCGCCACCGTCACCTTGGCGGACAGGGTGCGCTGTTCGCTGTTGTTGACCGCCGGCACAGGCTCAGACGTGCAGGAGGGATGCTCCGGGGTGCTCAGCGCGCACTCTGGCAGCTTCACCAGCCGCAGGCGGGCGCCGAAGTCGCCGCCGTACACGCCGGCCAGGCCGTCGTAGCTGACACCGAGTTGGATCTCACCGGTTGCCGCCTGATTGTCGGTGCGGGTGACCCGGACCAGAGGGCCGTCGACCTTGGCCTGTTCGGAGGCCTTACGGTCGAGTACCTCGACGCGCACTTTTCCCGGCGTTGTCGTTGCCGCGGCGGGGCTACCGGGATGGGTGGCAGGGGCGGACACCGTCACGGTGAGGCCACCGGCCTTGCCGGTAGCGGTGGTCGCGCCGGTCGAGGCGGTCGCCGACGCCGTGGCGGGTACGACGATCTCGGTGGCGCCTGCCGCTGGCCAGGCGGCCTTGGTGGGAGTGGTGGTCGCGGCCTTCGCCGCCGGGTTGTCCGTGCGCGGCTTGACGCCCAGCGGGGGACGGTCGGGCACGGTCTTGCCGGTGTTGGTGGCCGACGGGCGTGGGCGATCCGCTGCGGCCGAGGCAGGGGCGTTGGCGACCTGGATGAGGCTCAGGCCCATCACCGCGGCCATCGCCCAGGACACTGGCCGCACCACCCGGTCGTGCAGAACGCCGGATGCGACCAAGAGACGGGAGAACATCGACCCTCCCCGAGGGTTGATTCGAAGGGGAAAGCAGAAGATGTCGAGGCCGGCCGTGCGCGATGGCCATGATGCCGGCGGGTCAGAGGTTGGGCTGCTCGATGACGAGGCTGGTCCGGTCGATCTTGACCTTGTCGGCCATGCCGTCGTAGACCCGGACGTCGTCGATGGCTCCGGAGAGGTGCTCCTGGTAGGCGCCGTTGATCCAGGCTCGGCCGAACTGGATGCTGTCAACTGCCGAGAACGGCTTGTCCATGGTGATGGCACGCGGTTGGCCGTTGAGGTAGAACAGCAGCTCACGGCTGTACCCGTTGTAGACGAGGGCGATGTGGTCGCCCTTGCCCACCCGGGAGGGGGCCTTGTCGTGGTCGGTCTTCGAGAAGACCGCACCCGTCTGGTCGGCGGTGGTGGCGGCCATCTCCCAGACGCCGTCGGCGTTGCCGCGGATGACCACGGCGCTGTTGTTGGTTCCCTTGATGGAAAACGCTGTCATCGGGTGGTTCTGCGAGCTGCTGGTGAAGCGGACCCGGGCGGTGATGGTGAAGCTGCCCACCGGGTCGATGAGCGCTGGGGCAGCCTCGGCGTAGTGGTCCGGCTGGCCTTTGAGCTGAAGGTAGCCTGGCCCCACCATCCCGCTGATCGGGTTGCTGGTCCGGATGAGGATGTCCTCCCGCCCGAGGGCCAACGACGGGCCGCCGTTGTAGTCGGGGCTGAGCCTGGTGCTCTGGTTGTTCAGCTGCCAGTACGCCTGACGGACCAGCTTGTGCTTCTCCAGCCCGGCGATGTCCTCGCCGACGACGGGCCGGTCGAAGATGGACACGTCTGCCATGGCGCCCTTCCAGAAGTCGGTGTAGCCCCCCTTGACCATGCGCCGGCCGAGCTGCAGGGGGCCGCGGGCGCGGGTCAGCGAGCGTCGTTCCTTGACAACGGGGGCACCGGATCCCACCTGCAGGGAGATTTTCTTGTTCGGGCCGTCGAAGACCGCCGTGACGAAGGTCCAGTCGGTCGTCACTCCGGGTGCCGTCGCCTTCCACTCGCCGAGGTTGATGACGTCGTTGGTGGGGAGGCGGAAGAACCAGGAGCCCTGGTTGACTCCCAGACTGAACCCTGGCTCGCCGGTTCCGTCCTGGCTGACCGCCACCTGCCGTCGGTTGACGTCGTCCACCCGGAACCAGCCGGTGATCGCGAAGCTCTGGTCGGTGGCGGTCAGCACCGACCTGTCGGTGGCGAGGTAGGCGTTCGACGTGCCGTCGAAGGTCGCGGCGGTGTCCCAACTGCCGAGCGATCCGGGCTGGTCGAACCGCACACCGCTGCCGATCCGGGCGTCGTTCGGGCCGAGCTTGTCGTCGGCGACGGGTGCCCCGGCGATGTCCGACAGCGGCCACTGCGAGACCGGCGGCCGCTTGCCCACCCGGAAGGTGCAGGTCGCGATGGTGCTCGACCGCTTCGCCGCGTCGAAGGCCTTGACAAAGAGCTGTCGCGGGCCCTCCTTGTCCGGCGTCCACCTGATCGTCACCGCGCCGCCGGGCGCGGCCGGCTTCACCACGACCTTCGGGCTGTCGTTGAAGGAGTACTCGTACTCGACGACGTCGGTGGCAGCCGAGTCGAACGTGAAGGTGCCTTCGACGCCGATGGAACCGCGCCACTGGTCGTCGTCGAGACAATCGGCGGTGGCGTCCGCGGCATCCAGCGGAAGGTATTGCGGGGAGTCGACGTCCGGCGCGCTCGGGCTGGTCGTGTCGTAGTAGAACTGGCAGACGTCGCGCGTGCCATCGGAACTCCACGGGCCCCAACTCACGCCGTCACTGGCCCGCACATCCCAGGAGATCGGCACGTTCTGCACGATGTCGGTCGGAACGGAGTAGTCGAACCGCGATCCGCTTGCCTTGTAGGGCGTGGTGTAGGTACGCGTCTGGAGTGAGCCGCCCGGTGGTGTCCACGTGACCCTGAACTCGGCTCTGACCTGCTCGGTGTGAGCGGAGGAGTGGTCCGGATCGCGGAGGATGGCGCTCAGTCGCGGCGGGACGTCGATGTACAGGGCGGTCGTGCCGTAGACGCAGCCACCACCAGGGGACATCGTCAGCTCGGACTGGTTGGCGATCAGCGGCGCCCGGTTGTAGCGAACCGAGAGCACCCCGTTGTCGCAGAACCGTTTGCTGTGCGTGGCGTCGCTCTCGCTGACCGACCTCAGGCCCAGCGTGACGTCGGTGCGGCCCTTGGCGACCGCCTGCTGCACCGCGACCTTCGCGTCCCATTCGGTGTTCTGGTTCGTGGAGGTGCAGGTCGACTGGACGCTGGTCGGGGAGTTCGTGTCCAGATGGGTGGCCCCTGACCAGCCGGATCCTCCGGGCTGGTTACCCCAGTTGGTGGCAGAGCTGATCCCCGCCGGCATGAGGTAGAGCGCCGCCGCACGGGCGGTGGAGTTGTAGGCATGCTGCATGGTCACCCGGAACTTGGCTTCCAGGATCGTCTTGCCTGCGTACGGGGTGGCGAGGCGGTAGAACAGGCGCTTGACCTTGGAGCTGTTGCAGCTGTTCGGGCAGAGACCGATCCGTTCGTGTCGTTTGCCGTCGAACTTCCAGTACTCCTCGCTGGGATAGCCGCTGTCGACCATCGCCCATGCGCTGTTGGTGCTGCCCTGCCACACCGGGTCCACGTACACCGGGTAGGTCGTGTCCGGGTCGGCGAGCATCGCGGCGTCCGGGGTGAGCCTGAGGGTGCCCTGGGCGTAGTCCAGGCCCACCCGGGCGACCCGGGAGTCCTCACCCGGGCCTCGGGCGGAGGCGTCGTTCGGGTGCTGGTTCTTCGCCGTCCCGGACGGGTGCCCGGCGGCTGTGTTGCCCTGCGGGATACCGCTGTCCCACATGGTCGGGGCGTCGGCCTCCAGCACCGGGTTGCCGGTGGTGGGATCGAGGGCGAGCACGCCACCGTCCTCGGTTTCTTCGATGTCGAGCCCTTCACCAGTGACCCCCAGCCTGAGATCCCGCAGCTCCGGCAGGTTCGCCGCCTCAGGGGTCTTGAGCACCAGGACGTGGGAGAAACCCTCGACGGTCACGTTGGCCACCAGGTCGACGTCCGGGAAGACCTCGGGATAGGTGGCCTGGTCGCCGGTGACCGTCGGCACCGGGAGCGGATACGGCCAGGTGAGTGTCATGACCCGGGCATCACGTTCGACGACCATCAGGGGCGTCGCGCCGCCGCCGGACAGACGCATGTCGAGCAGCGCGGCAGCGGGACTGCTGGTGCCATCCGGCCGGACGACGAGCGTGGCATCGGCCGGAACCCAGGTATCGCCGTGTAACACCCGGACGGCCTGGCTGTACTCGTTGGCGACCAGCGTGCCGTCAGGCTGGGCGAAAACATCCCGATACTCGCCCCGCTGCGACAACACCTCCACCGGCTGACGAAGTTCCGCTGCGGCGACGACCGCCTCCGCCTCGGTGTCCCGGACCGGGCCCTCCTGCACCACGGCCGCCGGTGCGGGCACCGGCTCCGCCGGGGCCAGGTACACCGCGCCGTACAGCAGCCCGGCGACCCCGGCCGCGAGGCCGAGCGTAAAGAGCCGACCCCTCTTCCTCAGACGGCGGTCCATCCTCAGCACCTCCCCCGATGAACTGTGCGAATGCGTACGTTCCATCAGCTGACCGCCGCCCCGAAGGCGGCCGTCGCGGCCGGAATGCCGCCCACGCCGGGCTGCCACTGCCGGACCGGTGTCGTGGTGCCGGCAGCGAGATCCGACCAGGCCAGTGCGTACACCGTGTCGTCACCGTAGGGGCTGCCTAGATAGAGGTGGTTCCGTGTGGCGCCGAGGCCCAACCCGAGCAGTTCCTGCCCGGCCGGGCTGCCCGGCAGGACGCCGCCGCCCCGGCGTAGCAGAACTGAACTGGTGACGGGATTGGCTGCGGCGCCGAAGACCTGCACGATGCCGGCATCCGCTGCTCCGTCCAAATCTTGACCCGGTGCCGCGACGGCAACCAGCAACGTCTGCGGGGTAGACACCTCGCCGGGTGCGGTGTTGACCACCAAGACCCGCTCGCCGAAGTAGTCTCCGTCCTCGGCTGATCCGGCCAGTCCTTCAAGACCCTGACCCACGCCGTTGACACCGGTCGCCGCATTCGTTGTCAGGTGGTACCGGTGCACCTTGCCCGCGTCGGCCTTTCCACCGATCCCGTCGCCGGGAGCGCCGACCACCATGAACGAGTCGGGTTGGTTCACTGGTGCTCCGCTGGGGCGGTAACTGGCCATCGATATCGACTTGCCGAAGTTCGCGTAGGCATAGCCGGCTCCACCGGTCTGGTCCTTGACCCGCCTGGGAAGGCCGGAGACCAACTCGTGGGTATAGATGGTGACCGCGCCGGCGAAGGCCGCTCCGTTCGGTGTGGTCTCGCCGGGCCGGCCGGCTGCGAGGTGGTGCGCCGATCCGCTGACGGAGTAGCCGAACCGGTCGTCGGTCTCGTTGCTGTCGGTGGAGCCGGTCACCGCCTGGTCGAGCACGACGTTGACCGTGCCGCGCAGGTAGTGCACCAGGCCCGCGTCCACGGCGGCGCCGAGGTCCTCGCCCGGTGCCCCGATCAGTAGATACGGCTCGCCCGAGGCGGTCCGCCCGCCGTGCACCGCATAGCCGAACCAGTCCTCCGCCTCGAGCACATCCGGCGTGGCACCGACATTTTGGTGATGGGTCACCGAGGCGGGCCCCTTCGCCAGGCCGGCGGGGGTGCCGATCAGCACGTTCACCACCCCGACATCGGCCAGCCCGTTCAGGTCCTCGTAAGGCACTCCGACGGCGAGGTCGGTGCAACCGTCGTTGTTGGCGTCGTAGCTGGCCATCGACGTACCGAAGCCGTCGCCGGCCTCCGCCCCACTGGGAACCTGGGCGTTGCCTTCGTGCACGGTCTGCACCGTCCCGATGCCGCCGTAACTGACGTGGATCTGCCCGGCCTTCTCCTGCCCGTTCACCGTGGCCTCCGGGTCGGCGATCGCGATGTCGGTCACGCCGTCGCCGTTGAAGTCGCTGTCCGCGCCTGCGGTGCAGCCGGGGACCGGCGGGACGGTGACGTAGACGGTCATCTCGCAGAACGACGACCAGGCATCGCTGCCGGTGACGCCGTCGGCTGCCTTCACCCGCCACTTGTAACTGCCGCCCTCGGCGAACACCCCGGCGGGCACGGTGACCGTAGCTGTAGAACCGGAGGTGACGCCCGTCGAGGCGACCGATCCGATGGCCGCGATACCGTCAAGCGCCCACCACTCGAAGGTGACCGTCATCGCGGTTTCGTCCCCGTCGGCGACGGTGGCCTTCAGTTGTGGGGTGAGGGTGTTGACCAGCGGACGGCTGGAGCCGGTCACGCAGGTGGTGGCCGGGACGGTCGCCCGCGAGGTGATGGTCGGCCAGGAGTTGTAGGTCACCGACGCCTTCGGGTCCTCGGCGGCGTTCGTGCCCTCGCGGGACCGGAACTGTTTGAACCCCGTGGTCGCCGTCTCGTCGGTGGCCCGCACGCCCATCCCGGCCCTGGTCTTGTTCGCGGTCGCAGCCCGCTGGAAGAAGCCCTTGCCGTCGATGGTCGCCCAGCCGTCGGCGCAGTTGGTCGAGCCGAACGTGGCCGTCGACCTCGCCTCCATGTGGTCCCACGACGGTTGGTCGGTGAACGTCGTGGAGTAGGTCGACGTGCCGGCGGTCCAGATCTCCCACGATGTCGGAGTGCAGGTGTCCGACCAGAAGTTCCAAAACGAGACCGTCGCCGCGTTGATCTGCTTCCCGGCAAGCAGCGTCGTGTCCCAGGTCAGGAACGACCGGGCCAGAGTCGCCGGCGTGGTCGCCAGCAGCCCGATCTGAAGATCCGGTTCCTGGTTCTTGTCCGTGGTGACCGACTCCCGGACGTAGGTGTCGAACGTCGTCGTCAGCGGGTCGACGGTCGGATCGATGGTCACCGGATACCTGGTCGACGCGCTGAGCAGCCAACTCCGGTCCGGGGTCAGGATCAGTTCGACAGTGCCACCATTGCTCACCACCTGGGTGCGGACCGGCTTCTCGGCGGCAGGGCCACCGGCGGCGGCGGCTCGCTTCGCGTCCCACATCAGCGGCGCTGGAATCCGGGCGGTCTGATCGCCGGCCCGGTCGGAGATCACGATCGCTCCGTTCCCACTGCGCGCCGCGCTGGCCACCCCAGGACCGGTGAAGGGAAAGGTGATGGTCTCCACCTGCGCGGCGGCCTTCCTGGTCTTGACCACCAGGAACTGCTCGAAACCCGTCCGGGTCGCCGCAACGACCAGGTCCACACCCGGGCGGACGTCCACATAGGTTGCCCGGTTCCCTGCCAGCACCGGTGTCGGCAGCACCCCCGACCAGCCCATCGCCACCCGGCCGGCACCACGACCGACAGCGGCCAGCTCGTGCACGCCCGCGCTGGCCCGACCGGAGATCCGCAGGTCGTTCGGGTGCGCCTTCGGGGCGACCGAGCCGTCCCGCCGGAGCTGCAGCGTCAGGTCCACCGGAACCCAGTCCCCGCCCCGGCGGAACCGCTGCACGCCCGCCGCGATGTCAGCCCGGAACTGCCCGTCGGGCAGGGCATACACCTCGGTCGTCTCCGACGTGAGACTCCTGACCTGCACCGACCTGCCGGTCTCGCGGGCGGTCCGCTGGGACATCGCCTCATCGGATCCGAGTCCGGCATCAGCGACACCATCCGGACGGCCGGTAAGGAACCCCAGTGGTTCACCCGATATACCCAGTAATGCGACCGCCGTCACCACGGCAACAGCTGCCGTAAGACGTGACCGGGCGGTGGCAGTCTTCCGACGAGCCACGAATCCCTCCCCCGCGCTCAGTAACTGAACAGGGACTGTAGGAATCCGGCCACTCTCCGCACAAGGAAACTCACCTCCGGTGACCTCGATCGGACTCTGGGACCGCTGCAAAAGGGTGCAAAAGTCCGCAACAGAAGCTGCGGCGATTGACCCAGCCGAGGGTGGCCAGGGCGCTCAAGATCCGTACACAGACCGCAACACGCGAACTTGCTCCCTGAGCACGGTCGACGGCCGAGTCCGATTCACCCGGCTCCGGCAGTGTGTGGACCGTCGGAAGGCGCATGTGGCAAGCGCCGGTCGACGGACCCGTACCTGCGGGTGAGCCGGCTTCGGTGGAACAGGTGACTCCACAAGAAGGGCACGGTCATGGCGACGTCAGGTGTGATCTTCAAACGGTGCGGGTGCCGAGAGGACCAAAGGCGGCGATTGGAACAGTCCTGCCCCCGCCTGGGGGAACGTGGCCACGGCACCTGGTACTTCCACTGCTCCACGAATCTGCTCGGCCGGCCAGAACGGGCCCGCCGCAGCGGCTACCCGTCGCAGGCCGCCGCCCGCCGCGCCCGCGACGAATGGCTGACCACCACTGAGGCGGACCGCACCGCGCAGGGCTGGACCGTGGAACGGTGGCTACGGTACTGGCTCAACAACCGCACCAAGATCCGGCCCACCACCCGCTTCCACTACACCCGCGATGTCGACAACGTCCTCATCCCCCACCTCGGGCACTACCGACTCGCCGACCTCGACGCCCGACTCCTACGCACCGTGTTCGCTCAGATCGCCGCCACGACCAACAGCAAGAGCCGACCGCAGTCCCCGTCGGCGATGCAGCACCTGCGTACCACCCTGCGGGCAGCGCTGAACCTCGCCGTCCGCGAAGGGCTGATCGAGTGCAACCCCGGCCGGCACATCGAGGTCAGCGGCTACCAGCAGCCGCACGCGAAGGTGTGGACCGAGGCCCGCGTCGCGCAGTGGGAACGTACCGGCGACCGGCCGGCGGTGGCGGTCTGGACCGCCGACCAACTCGCCGACTTCCTGAGCGGCGTGACCGACGACTCACTGTTCGCGTTCTGGTGGCTCACCGCCCTACGCGGCCTACGCCGAGGCGAGATGTGCGGGCTCCGGTGGACCGACGTCGACCTCGACCAGGGCGTCCTCACGATCGAACGTAACCGCACCACCGCCGGCTACACCATCGTCGAAGGCGATCCGAAGACCCCCGCCGGACGCCGCGCGGTCGCCCTGGACAAACGCACCGTCCAGGTCCTGCGCGCGCACCGCCGCCGCCAACTCGACCAGAGGAGCGAGGCCGCCGCGGATGGCAAGGCGTGGACCGACACCGGGTACGTGTTCGTGCGCGCCGATGGCCTGCCAATCAACCCGAACTACGCCACGACCCGGTTCCGCACACTCGTCCAACGCGCTGGACTACCCCCGGTGCGGTTGCACGACCTGCGGCACGGCGCGGCGTCCCTCGCCCACCAGGCCGGCGCCGACCTGAAGACCCTGCAAGATCTCCTCGGCCACTCCAGCATCGTGACCACCGCCGACACCTACACCAGCGTCCTGCCCGAGGTGCAGCAGCGCTGCGCCGACGCCACCGCCCACCTCGTCCTGGCCGCAGCCCGCCGCACCCGGAAGAAGATCAAGAACAAGGCCCGGAAGAACCGGCCCACCCCACGGCCGAAAACAGGTGCCCCGACCCCGACTAGCCCGGGCGCAGCGCCGAAGCGGCAGGTCAGGACCGTAGGGCGCGAGAAGAACTCGCCAACAGAGCTGGCACCCACATCGCACCCACGTGACACCCACCGTCCACGCAGGACGGACAAGCAAAGGGGCCTGACTGCCATTACGGCAGTTCAGACCCCTTTTGATCTTGTGCGCCCGAAGGGACTCGAACCCCTAACCTTCTGATCCGTAGGATGCGTCGATGGATTTGCGGACGTCGCGTTTCCTGTCGGGTCCGTGTCCGTAGCGGTACGTCCTGCCAGTTCCCCGACGTACGAGCACCCACCGAGCAACCACGATCACCACCCGCACCGCCGCTCGCGGTTCGGGGCCTCGCACAACAGGACCCAGTGATGCTCCTGAAGTCGCCATCGACTCGCTGAACATTTCGAGCGGGGCAGCCCGTGGCTGAGATGGACCAGCGTGGCCAGCAGCCGATCAACGAACTCGAACCGGTGCTTGGCGCCTGCTCCGATCCGGCGGCGGCAGGTACGCGCGGCGAGCCGGTCATGACGCTGCGCCCGGAAACAACGATCATCAATACTCAAGGATCCGCAACCATGCACGAAGTTGCTAGTGCTCATCCTCTTCCAGGAGTGCCTCGATCCCCGCGCGGAGGTTGGGATGGAGTGACCGGACGGTGAAGTTTTCGAGCGACCAGTAGACGGCCGTGAGGTCAGCGTCGCGGAGTCCTTCGAGCGCCGCGAGGGCGGGTTCTGGCTCGCGGATCCCTTGAAGCATCTCCGTGAGGACGTCACGGACGTGCCAGCGGTTGTGGCTTTGGCCGAGTTCGGCCAGGGCGGTGACCGTCTGCCGCAAGACGCCGTGCCCAGCGGTTTCCCGAACAACGCGTTTGCAGACTTCAGCGAGGCCGTCGCAGGCGGCGAAGTTGAACCCTGATGCGGCAACGTGGTCGGTGAAGCGCCGGTAGATGCGCAAAAACGAGTCTTCGTCGTTATCAAGCAGCGCGGCGATCGAGGACGACTTGAGGGAGGGCATCACCGAGGCGAGAGCGTCCATGTCGTCCGAGGAGTTCTCGTCGAGGCGCTCGGCCCAGGTCAGGAAAGTGGCCAGGCTCTCGTAACCGTGTGGGCTTCGGACCAGCTCGCTGAGCCTTTCCGCTGTCTCCTCGGGGGATTCCCATTTCGTCGCGGGCGCTTCGACGGCGTGCTCGACCGCAGTGAGGAAGTCCTTGACGGATTGGTAGCGCCTGCCGGGCGAATGCTCGGTGGCTTTCTCGACCACGGGCCGGAACAGGCTGGCCGGCATCAGGGTGCTCATCGGGATCTCACCGGTGACGAGTTCCTGGAGGATCTTGCCGAGACTGAAGATGTCCGAGCGGTGGTCGGCGTCGCGGGCGCATTTGACCTGTTCCGGGGCCGAGTAGAAGTGCGACCCGAGCCCGTAGCGCATGGTAGAGGTCAAGATTGTGCTCTTGCGCTCGGCCTGGACGGCGAGACCGAAGTCGGAGATCGCCCAGGTGCTCGCGTCGAGGCGCAGGATGTTCTCGGGCTTGAGGTCGCGGTGGAAGATGCCCTTGCCGTGGATGTATTCCAGCCCGCTGCAGATCTGGCGCATCAGATCGAGGATGAGAACAGGCTGGCCGACCAGGTCGTTCAGGCTCGCGCGGAGACTGCCGCGCGCCAGGGGCATCGCATACCAAATCTTGCCGCCGTTGACTTCGCCGTGGCCGAGGATCGGGATGATGTGCGGGTGCTCGAGTTCCCCGTCGAGCATGCGCAGCTCGCGGTTGAACCGTGCGACGGCTTCTGGGTCGCTGGTGACCAAGTCGTCCTTGACGATCTTGACGGCGGCCATCGACGCGACACGGCCGGTCTTCTTCTTGTCGACCGCGCGGAACACGTCCGCGAACCCGCCGCTGTCGATCTTGTCTTCAATGAGGAAGCGGCCGCCGAGCGTCTGCGTCGCGGCGTCAGCGCTGGGCCGGCCCGAACTTGAGCGACGAAGACCTGACCCGTTCCAGGCTTTCACCTCGTCCAGATCCCAAATCGGGCCCTGCGCCAGTTCGCCGATCGGATCCGGGAAATCCGGCCGCTCGCGCAACTTCAGTAGCCGCTGCCGCGACACGTTCAAGATTTCCGCGACCTCGGTCGCCCCGCCCATCCGCACCATCCCACCCCTAAACTGTTGTCGCCACGACAACCATAACACTGATGGTTGTCATGACGGCAATGGTTACTCGGGGATCTTCCTGAGGAGCCGGAGCAGGAGGTCAGCAAGGAGGACAACTTCGACGGCCTCGGTGGCGTCGGTGAAGTCGACGCGGCGGTGGCTGGAAGGGTTCTTGAACAGGCCGAGTGGCACCCTTGAACAGCTCCATCTGGGCGACCGACTCGCCGGGGTCAAGCTCTTCGCGCCAGAGCATCCCGGCGTCCCCGTCGGGGTTCTTAGGCGGGCGGAACGCTTCCTGAACGAGCTGGTGCCGACGAGGCTGTCGGAGAGCCCGGCGCGGCGGCGGACCTGGACCTCGACCTCCTTCATCGCCGTGAACGCGGCGGTCTCGTAGTCCCCGCGCAGGAACTGCGGCCGGGCGGTGAACTCGAGCTCGGCGACAAGGTCTATATCGAGGCGTGCGACGGCGCGCAGCCAGCGGGTGCCCTGGCGAAGGAACTCGTGGCCGCGACGGGTGATCTTGAATCCGTGGTCGGAGTCATCTTCGAAGCTCCAGGCGATCAAGCACTTGGCCTGCAGCCAGCCCCACGCCTCCGCGAGGATCTGGATCACTTCCGGCTCTCCGCGGTGGGGCCCTTGTTGGGCTTCGAGGAGCCAGCTGTGCCAGTTCCAGGAGTGCTGGGCGGAGATCAGCACTCGGAGGGCGAGGGTAGGGCGCGGACTTCGTCGCCCTTGAGCGTCCAGTCCTGCATGATGTCGTCCGTCAGGTCGAGGTAGTTAGGCGCCGGCCTAGTCGAGGCGGCGCATGAAGAGGCTGGCCAGGGCGAGGTATTCGAGGGCTTCCTCCGCGGTGTCGGGTAGGTCGAGGCCGTGGCCCCGGGGGTTGCGGATGGCCTACATGGCGCCGGGGAACAGGAAGCGGCAGTCCATGCGTTCGTCGTCGGGGTTGCGGCCGGATTGCCGGGGCGATGTCGATCTTCGGTTTGTGCCGAAGGCGTGGTTCATCAGGGAGACGCCGGATTCCTGCCGGGCCTGGGGGTGATGACCGCGCCGTTGGTGTCGGGACCAAGGCTCTGGTAGCCGGCGTCGGCGAGGATCTGAACGTCCAGGGGTCACCGCGTTGACACCGCCACGGCCCGGCGGTTCTTACACGGGCGCTGACCACCGGCCACGCCTTCGTGCAGAGCCTCCAGCACGGAGACTACAAAAATAACCATCGACACTTCACCTGCGACCCGGGTGGCCGCCGCGTTCACCGAACTGACGCGAGCGGTCTGACCAGTGCCCGTGCCCGGTTGACGCGGCTTCGTCCCGTCGGCCAACAGCACCGGCGTCGCCGGATCGAGATGACCACGACGTCCTCCGGTGCACTGCGGACCTGAAGATCGATGAGACCCGCCACGACCGCGTCGCGGGTAGCTGCCCGGTCCACCAGCAACGTGCCGTTCGCATCACCAAGGTTGCCGCAGAAGACGCGCGCAGCGCCTTCGCATCGCGGGAGGCCGACGCCAGTCGACGCACCGACTTGGACCGGTAGCGGTTGATACCGATCAAGAGGCCATGGAACTGCCGCGCCGAAGCGGCTGGGGTGTCAGGCTCTCTTGCCCCCGGTGTCTCGGGTGTTGTGGATGACCCTGAATGGCACTGCATCCCGTTGAAGGCAGGACGTCACAGCTGGCACCTGCGTGTCGGCGGTAACCAGGATGAGCAGGCGCTGGGCGCGGGATGCCCCGACGTAAAGCACCCGCCGGCTCTCGCCGGGATTGCCCTCACCCCAGAGCCCGACACCGTCGAGGGAGGTGGCGCGTCTCGGCAGCGGCGGGATCACGACCGCGGTGACCGTTGCCTGGAGGCCCTTGAAGCCGTGGATCGTCGACCAATCGAGCGCATCGGGTTCGTCAACCATGAGGACCGGCCAGGTGTCGCCGTTCGGAGAGCGGAGGCCGCCGACGTTGATCCAGTCGTCCCAACCCAACGCCTTAATGCCGTTGCGCATTTCGGCGCGGAAGGCGCTGGGTGGGCCGCCGAAGGGTGAGGTCCTACTAGCGAGCCGTAGGCAACCGTTCCGGAATGTGCGTGGGGTGAGTCCGACGGAGTCGAGGAACTCGGCGTCGGCGAGCACATGGTCATCGTTGTGGCCGAGCCCGCGGAGGATGCCTTCGATCGTCTGCATGGCCTGGGTCCGGGCCCGGGCGCTGCCGCGGAGATCTTGAAGGGTCGCTGCGGCCTGGGCGAGCTGCACGAGTTTGCCACCGCTCCTGTCGCCCGGCGGTGAGGCGCCGGCGCACTCGCGGGCGTCCTTCTCGGCGTAGGCGAGCACCTTGATTTCGTCGTCAGTGAAGCCCATCGACTCGGCGACCTCGATGATCTTCGAGCGAGCGTGGCCGAACCCGCCCACGGGCAGGACCACGACGGGATACTGGTCGTCCTTCCATCTCCCGAGCGGAATATCGGTGCCGGCGTCGGCGCGCAAGCTGTTAACGACGGCGCAGATCGCCGGGGAGCTTCGGTAGTTGCCGTCGAACCGGGTTCCTTCGGGGACCCGGCCGACGAGGTCTTTGACCTCTTCGATGGTGGAGCCGCGGAAGCCGTAGATGGACTGGTCGAGGTCGCCCACCATGACGGTCTCAATGCCGCAGTCCAGCAGAAAGTTGATGAGGAAGATGTCGCTGCTGTCGCAGTCCTGCACCTCGTCGACGATGACCGACCCGAACCGGGCGCTCATCAGCTGGCCCAGGCGGGCCCGGTTGGTTGGGTCGCTGAGGTAGTGCTCCATCAACACCCGCGTCGCCGCGCAGTCCATCACCCCATTCGCGAGGAACCGGCGAGCCAAGCGCGACGCACTGGTGTTGGCCTTATTCCGCTGCCAGTCCGGG
Organism: Micromonospora sagamiensis; assembly: GCF_014680085.1. Classification (NCBI taxonomy): domain Bacteria; kingdom Bacillati; phylum Actinomycetota; class Actinomycetes; order Micromonosporales; family Micromonosporaceae; genus Micromonospora; species Micromonospora sagamiensis. The sequence continues at coordinate 2,759,733 of NZ_AP023438.1, forward strand.
AGGTTGGTCACGGTGCTTCGCTGGGCGTACGGGACATGGTGGTTAACCAGCCGGGCGTTGCCGCCGTCGTGGTCGAAGGCAAACCAGCCGAGCTGAAACTCCAGCGGCACTCCCGCCACCCCGAACGCGGTGCCCTGGACGGTGTGCCACGAGTCCTTGAACGTGGGGACCTGGCCCGTCAGCGCCTTGTACAGGGGCGTGACGATGAACCGGTTGATGAAGCCGTCGATCGTTCCGACGTAGTTCGGGGCCGTGATGAGGTCTGGCCGCTGAGCGCACCGCTGACGCGCCTCGTTGATCGCGGCGTTAGTGAACGACAAAAGGGCGACGCCCTGCCGAGCGGCGACGCCGGGGCGCTGGGTGAAGCGCTCGACGATGCTCTGGGTCTTCCCGGCGCCCGGGCACGCCGGGACGAAGACGCTGCCCGGCTTGTCGATGAGGGCACGCTGAGCCGGCGAGAAGTCGATCTCGTCCATGCCCGCTTACCGCATCGCCGACTGGACGGCCTGGGTGAGGTAGGCGGGGCACTTGAACGTGCCGCCGCTCTGGATCAGCTCGGCGACGTCGTGGGCGAACTCGCCCTTGCCGATGTACCGCTTGGAGGTGCGTAGCTTGCGGTAGAAGACCTCCGCCGGGTTTGTGCTCATCGTGAGCGTACTCCAGAATCTACCCGACCTGGGCTTCTGGCGTTTGAACGCGGTCTCTAGCAGCGGGCCGTTGACCGTGAACGGGTTCATCAGGTCGGCCTCGAGCGTGAACTCGGCGGCGAACACGGCGAGGATCGAGTCGGCGCTCAGCTGGGTGCCGATCTCTTCCAGCCGGTCCTTGCGGCTGAGTGTGACGGCCGGCTCGTCCTCCGTCTTTGGCTCGCCGGCCTTGGGCTCATCGTCGAGGTCGTCGTCCTGGTCGACCTCGCCAGCGACGTCGGGGTCGCCGTCGGTGATGACCACCAGCCGGTCGACGAGCCGAACGCCGTTGACCTGCTGCAGGAGGAGCTTGAGGTACGGGCCGAAGTCGACGCTGCCGATGCTGATAATCGACACGGCCCGGAATTCGCGGCACTTCGCCCCGTAGCTGGGTGCCGTCTTATCGAGAACGCAATGGCGTGCGAGCGGCGGCAGGATGACGGCCTCGGAGACGCCCTCCACAAGGACCACGCGCCGGGTGAACAGCAGCTCGGCGCGGCTCACGTCGAGATACTGGTCGATCTTGCGGCGTTCCTCATCGGTCAGGTCGATGTCGCACAGGGCGATCGCGGCGGTCCCGCGCTGGATGCCCGTCGGCACCACCTCGACCTCGGTGGCCAAGGAATCCTCGGTGATCGCCGGTGTCGGGGTCTCCTGGGTGCGCAGGACCACGATGCTGCGGATGCCCACCGCGCTGGCCAGGTTCGGCGAGTGGGTCGTGGCGACCACCTGGATGCGACCCGCCGGGCCGTCCGTGTCGTCGCGCAGCGACTTGACGGCCTGCTCCTGGAGGTAGTCCAGCAGCACGGCCTGCAGCTGCGGGTGAAGGTGGGCCTCCGGCTCCTCTACGAGGAAGAGCGTGAGCTCGGCGTCCTGGGCGTTGCGCAACTCGATGATGACCGACGCCATGTAGAGCAGGTTGGCGTAGCCGAGGCCCGAGTCCTCGATGTCGGCGAGGTCGACGCCGTGCTCGGCCATCTTTAGGCGCAGGCCACGAGCGAGCCGCTGCAGCCGGACGTCGCGGAAGCTCAGACTGATGACCTGCCCACGGACCGGATCAGTGAGGTCGCTGACGTGCTCCTGCAGCCGCTTTTGGGTGCCGGTGATGACTTCGTGCTCCTCGAGCTTGCGCAGCCCGTCGATCGCCTGGTCGAGAAAGTCCGTTCGGTCGGCCTCGCTCGTCAGGTACTTAATGATGAGCGCCATACGGTTGCCGGTGGCGGAGTCCAGCTCACGCTTTGCGTCGCGCAGCGGCGCCAGGTAGACGTGCCGGATCTGGTCGCGCTTCTCAGGTTCGGCGTCGGGCCCGGCGGCTCGCCCGACCAGATTTCCCAGCTTGGACCGACGCGGTACGTCCACGTTCGGCCGGAACCGGGTCATGTAGTACGCCTTGTTGGTGGCGAGATCGAGCGCGCCGATGTACTGGCCTTGCTGAAACCGCGTCAGACCATCGAACTCCCCGACGATCTCGATCGGCCCATTCGCGCCGGTGGAGATGTCATCGACCTCCAGGTAGCGGACCCGTCGCCCGCTCAGCGGCGTGGTCAGCAGCCGCATTGCGTCGATGACGTTGGACTTGCCGGAATTGTTGTCGCCGACGAGCAGCGTCAGACCGGGCTGAAGCTTGATCTCCACGCCGCGACACGAACGGAAGTTCGTGAGCCGCAGACCGGCGAGGTACATGCCGCTCCCCGTGGTCGGCGCGCTGAGCGTGGTCGGTGCTGTGGACATGCTGGTGAGAACTCCCTGTACCGTGTGAGAATTGGGTTCAGGCTATGAGCTGCGGATTTGTGAGCGGATCAAGCAGTTCGTTGATGAGGCCGCCAAGGACGTGGCGCCGAGGGATCGCCTTGTCGATCGCGACGACCGCCCGGGGATCGTAGTCGTAGATGCTGACCCAGGCTCTGGTGTGATCGATGCCGGTAGAAATAGTCCTCATAGTCGCGTAGCACAGTGCCGGCGTGTTGTTCGTCGTAGAGCAGGACCACAGCGAGAATTACTACCCGTTGGACTCAGCTTTGCTTGGTACAGGTCACTACCACCAGGTCGTCCGGAAGCATCTTGCTGCCGGTCTTCGCTGACTGCTTTGCCACCGTCCAGTTTGCCAGCATCAGAACCAGTGTGTCGTTCTCGTCTTGGCTGCCGTACTGAATGTTTGTGAACCCGAGCTTCCGGAGCGTGTCGTCGGCGACTGCAGCGTTCATACCCTTCAAGTTCGGCAGGACCAGCTTCGTCGGTGTGGGCGGCGCGGTAGGTGCCGGCGGGGCGGGGGCGGTTCTCGCAGCCGGAGCAGTCGCGGTAAGTGCTGACGTCGTCGGCGCTGGTGTGGGTTCCGCAGCAGCGGGAACAGTCGCCGCGACCGCTGCGGCTGTCGGCGAGGACTTCGCCTCTGGTCGAGGCTCATCGCTCACGACCGCGACGATCCCGGTGACGCCAGCACGCGATAAAAATTACCCCAGCGACGATTCCGATGATTGCGCCGATGCCGAGTCTCCGGCGAGGCGGTGCTGCCGGTGGCAGGCCGTGTGTGAACTGCTGTGTGGCCGGTGGCGGTCCCTGCCACGCATCGTTGTTGTCAGGTGATTGGTAAGTCACCCGGTGGAGTGTGGTCGGCGGTGGTTGTCATGCACACCAGCCGATCGGGTGCGTCGCTGTCAGGTAACCGACTTCCGAGGGGCGCAGGGGTCGGGTAGGCGGGGCAAACTTGGTCTCGGGCCTCAGGCCGCGTGATTGTCACCTGCCGACGCAGCAGACCCCTACGCGGTCAGGTTCGTAATCCATCCCTCTAGGGAAGTCAGTCGCCCAGTCTGGATGTGTTTGTAGACGTGCGGGGCGCTCCAGTTCTTGTGGTGGACCGCGTCCTGGTAGGCGACGAGCGGTCCTTGCGGCTGGACGTGGACGACGCTGGTCAGCATGAGGGCGTTCTCGACCCGGACCTCACAGGCGCGCTTCAGCCGTGCTGGGTCGAACTCGTTGGTGACGAGGATGTAGTCGAAGTCTTCGCTTCGGTTCTCTGCCCTGCTGTAGTCGCGGAAGTCAGCCGTGAACTGTTCCTCTCGGTCGGCGCGGACGCTCCACTTCGCGGTGACGAGTGTCCGGCGCCCGTCTGGCTTCCGGATCAGCACGAGATCTACCTTGCGTTCTTTTTGTCCCTTTCGAACGGGATTGAACCCTGGGATCTCGTGCAATACCTGCCGCGTGCGGATGTCGTAGCGTTTGGCTAGCCCGGGGATTCTGCGGAGGATCGCGGCCAGGGTGTCCTCGAATCCCTCGCCAATCAGGTTCTTGCGCTTGTTCTCCTGGTTGATGTGTGTCTGGATGCGCTCGACCAGTGAGCGTTCAACGCTGTCAGGTAGCTTGGCGGGCAGCCACTCCTGTAGGGCGTCGTGGACGATCGCGAGGAGCTTCGGATCCTCGCCGGGCTCGGGGAACCCCTGCCCGGCGTAGGGTGCGCGCTGTTTCTGCACCATGGTCGACTTCGATGCCGCGAGGACGAGGGCGTCGAGGCCTGCGGTGACGTTGCGGAATAGCCAATCAACGTCGTCCTTCAAGGTCGCCGGGGTCGACCCAAGCCGCTCGGCCAACCAGCCATGGAAGGCGAGCGACCGCGGGTACCAATGGCGTCCCGGCTGGCACTTGTCGCTTTCGTAGCAGTGGGCAAGGCCGATGGTCCGGTCGATCCAGAGCAGCAGGCGGTAGGCGTGTTCCCAGGCCTCGCCCGGCTTGATGGGTCCCCTGGTGGCGAAATACTGGTCGAGCAGCCTGTTTCGGTTGGCCGAACCGAAGGCCCGTTCGGTGACGTCAGCAGGTCCATTCTCTGTGAGGAGATCATCGGACAGGGGCGTCGCTGCGGCGGGTTGATTACTGCGTGCTGGGTTCCTTGCTCGCCGTGCTGCGGACAAGTACCGCTACCTCCCGTGCGATGGCTGCTGCCAGTAGCGGAGGGACGGCGTTGCCGACTTGCCGGTAGCGCGAGTGCGCCGGACCCCCGTCGATGCGTCCAGGTATCTTGCCACGGCGCGGGTCGGCTGTGAAGACGAAGTGGTCGGGGAACGACTGGAGCCTGGCGAATTCCCGGACGCTGAGCGCCCGTTCGTGCTGGTAGTGGTAGGCGCAGTCGGCCTTGGTGTTGAGCGTCCATGCCCAAATTTCAGGATGGAGGCGCCGGTACGCGTAGAAGTGGGCGCGGCCCAGCTTGCCGCTGTCGGTACTCGGTCCCCACTTCTGACCGCTGATGTACCTGGCCGTAAGGGCCTCCTCCAAATCGCGGTGGTTCCCGCCTGGGGGAATCCCCTGCAACCGGGTGACCGTGTCCTCGTTGATACGGGGAACGCTGACGTTGTGCAGTGCCTCGCCGAGTTCCTTGCGCATGAGCCGCTGGTAGGCGGACTCAGGCTCCGGAAGGTCGCGCAAGACCGTCTCGTCGTTCCGGCGGCCGGTCTGCAATCCACTCAGGTCGGAAATCGCCTGGGCGGTTGAGACGACGGCGATGTCGTCAGGATCCTCCAGTACTCGCAGCAGGTTGCTAGCCTTGTCCCCGCGTCCCTCTATCGCGTAGTTCCCCTTCGCTAGCCGGGCTAGCGAAAGGTACGAGGTCACCGCCGTGCCCTTCAGTAGTATTGGGGCGGGATTCAACTCACGGCGCCAGCCTAGAAAGACAATCCGCTTTCGTGCCTGGGGAACCCCGAAGTCGGCGGCATCGACGACACGAGGATCCACTGTATAGGCCCCGCCGAGTTCAAGGTCTTCCTTTACCTGCTGGAGCACCCCCATTTGCGCCATGCCCGGCACGTTTTCCATAACGAAGGCGGTCGGTGCTATCTCGTCGACCGCCTTCACGAACTCCCGGTAGAGGGAGTTGCGGGGGTCATCGATGATTCGGGAATGGTTGCGCACCTGAGAGAACGCCTGGCAGGGCGGACCACCAACGACCACGTCAGCACCGCGACCCGCAGCGATGATTCGCTCACGAATGTCCGGCTGCCTGATGTCGCCGCAGATCGTCTCTGCGGCGGGGTAGTTCAGTGCGTACGTGGCACACGCATCCGGGTCTATGTCAGAACCCGCAACAACGACGAACCCTTCCTGCCTGAAGCCCTCGGATAACCCGCCCGCGCCGGCAAATAGGTCGACGACTCGCAAGGGCGCGGCGTCCTCAGCTAGCACATTAGGAGGAACGGTACCTGCCGCATCATTGTCGAAGAATGACGGCTGCACTGCCCGTAGCCGGGTCATCCCGTCTCCCTCCAGGTGCAACGCACCATCCGGCCCGATCCTGGCGGATGACCATACCGTTCACGGTTATGCCACGCCGACCGGGATCTGCATCCCGCCGATCGCCTACCAGACGAGCCCGCGATGTGCCGAGGACGACACACTTAGTGCCGGCGCAGCTACGTCGTACGGCGCCATGCCGACGCGAGTTGCTTGCATAGGGACTGGCCTGCCGCGTTGCATGGACTACTTGCCGACCCTATCCGGCCAGACGCCCAACGGCTAGTAGTGCTTTGTTAGGTCGGCGTGTCGTAGACCTTCTGCATGGCCGGGGTAGTTCGATGGTGCCGTGACCCCTGATCAGCTTTCCGTTGTGCGGCAACGGCTTGAGGCGTTCGCCGCAGATGTGTTCACCCCGCTGGTCCGGTCGGATCAGCGGGCCAAGGGTGAGACGTATCTGCGAGGCCTGTTGTTGGACGGGCGGCGTAAGTCGATGCAGCCGATGGCGGATCGGCTGGGGGTGGATCATCAGGGGTTGCAGCAGTTCGTGACGACCTCGACATGGGACACCACGGCGGTGCGGATGCGGCTGGCCCGCCGGGCGGTCGACGTGATCGAGCCGGTGGCGTGGGTGGTCGACGACACCGGCTTCCCGAAGGACGGCAAGAGTTCACCGGGTGTGGCCAGGCAGTACTCCGGCACCCTCGGTAAGGTCGCGAACTGCCAGATCGGGGTGAGCGTTCACGCCGTCACCGACACCGCGTCGTGCCCTCTGGGCTGGCGGCTGTATCTGCCGACGGTCTGGGACGACGATGCTGTTGACGAGGCCGCCCGACCCGAGGTGGCCACTGCGCGGGCCCGCTGCGGCATCCCTGACGAGGAGCGTCACCGGCCGAAGTGGGCGCTGGTGGTGGAGATGCTCGACGACCTGGCCGGGTACGGGCTGCGTCCACCGCTGCTGGCAGCCGATGCCGGCTACGGGGACAACAGCCAGTTCCGCAGCGCGCTGGACGAGCGTGGGATCGGCTACATCATGCAGGTCAAGGGCGACGCCCTCGCCCACGAACCGGGCGTGCAGCCGGTGCCGCGGGTCTGGTCAGGTCGGGGCCGTCCGCCGACGCGCACCGAGCCGCGCTACCCGAAGACCGCGATCAGCCTGGTCGAACACGTCCACGCCGCCGGACGCGAGGCTGTAGAGACGATCACCTGGCGGGAGGGCTCGAAGGGCCTGATGAGCTCGCAGTTCGTCTTCCTGCGGGTACGCCCGGCCGGGCACCGCGTCGCCCGCGACGCTGACGGTCTCCTGCCCGAGCGGTGGCTGATCGCCCAGTGGCCCGACGACGAGGCCGAGCCGGTCAAGTACTGGCTGTCCAGCCTTCCCGCCACCACCAGCCACACCGACCTGGTCTGCTACGGCAAGATCCGCTGGCGCATCGAACACGACTACCGCGAACTGAAGACCGGCCTCGGGCTGGACCACTTCGAAGGCCGCTCCTGGATCGGCTGGCACCGCCACGTCACCCTCGTCACCGCCGCGCACCTGTTCATCACCGAACTCCGCTCGGACCCAAAAGCGGCTGCGCCGGCCTGACCCTCTACAAGGTCATCCGCGAGTTGCAGCGACTCCTCGCGACCTGGACCGGCGCCTGCACCACCTGCCACCAACCCGTGAAACCGTTACACCGCAACAAACGCCACCGAACCTAACAAAGCACTACTAGGTCCTGTCCGGCGCTGTTGCGCTGGCGGATCGGTGGGCACGCCGAGCCGTGTCAGCGGGCACTGGTCAGATCGCTCGTGCGAGTTCGGTGAACGCGGCGGCTACTCGGGTCGCGGGTGGGGCGCCGGTGGCAAGTTCGTAGTGTCCGCGTCGGAGGTTCTGCATGAAGGCATGGCCGGTGACGATCGGCTGCACGGTGCGGTCGGCGCGTAGCCCGCGCATCGGTCTGAGCCGGTGCTTGATCAGCCTCGATCAGATTAATTGGCATGCCGTTCGACGTAGGTGCCACGCCGACGGGACCAGGTCGTCGAGCACCCTCGGATAGACCGGGTTCGGGTCGGTGACCACCTCGGTAGGCGTGATCTTCAACGTGGTCAGCACTCGGTGGAAGAACCGCCGGGCCGCGTCGGCGTCCCGACGAGGTGAGATGAAAACGTCGATGACCTGCCCGTGCTGGTCGACGGCCCGGCACACGTACCGCCAGACACCGTTGACCCTGACGTAGGTGCCGTCCACGAACCAGCGGGTCACCAGTTGAGTGACGAGCGAACCGGGCGGCCTCAGGCCAGCAGCGGGATAAACCGCTGCACCCACCGGTAGACCCTGACGTGATCCACCTCGACACCGCGCTCGACCAGCAGCTCCTCCACAGGTAGGAGAGGTTGAACCGCAGGTACCAACGGACCGCCGGCACGATCACCTCAGGCGGGCACCGGAACCCGACGAACGCCGCCGACGGCGAGGACCAAGACCGGACGCAGGACGACGACCTCACCGGGCAAGGTGAAGTCGATCATGCTTCTCCCCAACGCAACAGACCGCTGTGGGATCGTAGATCTTCATCGCCGTGGTGCTTCGGCCGCGATGGTTGGCCGGCCCGACGAAGCGCCGCGGCAGAGTGGTGGGCCATCCTCCAGGGTCACCGGTCACGGCTGCATCGATGGGAGAGCGGCGGGGCATCGCGGAGTCGTCACGGTGCCGAATTGTTGAGCCTCTCGAGGCAGGCGAGTGCGTGCGGCTCGTGCGCGAAAAGGCTGGCCAGCGTCGCAGCGGTGACTCTGGTTTGCGGCGTGTTGTCGAAGCGTAGGTGCAGGCCGACCCAGGCGGAGATAATGCCTGGATCGGTAACTTCGGGTCTCAGATGGCGGTATGACGCCCACGCCGCGTCCCACCGGTTCTGGTTGAGTTGAGAGATGATCAACCCCCACGCATAATCATGATTCGTCGGTTCGTCTTTGAGTGCTGCCCGGCAGCATGCCTCTACACCAGCCCAGTCGCTTCGCTTGGCTCTGCGCTCAATGAGCCGGCGATGCAAGGCTCTGCGGTGCTCGGCCGCGAGTTCGCCGGTGGCGAATAAATCCTTGGCGCACTCATCGGCGGCATCGAGGTCGCCCCGGATAGCCAGGATGTTCACCTTCTCCTGGAGCGCCTTCAGCGCCCCGTATCCCGTCCAGGTCTCGTCGCACACGGCGAGGGCCTCGTCGTAGCGTCCCGCCTCACGAAGGATCTCGACCAGCAACTCTCCCGCAGCGGGTGACCAGGCAGACCGTAGCAGTGTGACAGCTCCGTCGAGGTCACCGCTACCAGCGGCGTTGCGGGCGGTGAAAGCGACGCGGTCGGTGTCGTCGAGATTCGCCAACACCGCCACCCGGTCGAGGTCTGTCGCGTCGAGTGCGCCCCTGGAGGCGAGCTGGTTCAGGCAGAGCCTGGCCGCAAGCGCGGTGTCCGCGTTGTCGAGCGCGACACGCCACATGGCGACCGTAGCCGTGGCGGGTTGGCGCGGATCAGCGGCGAGCGCGCGGATCAGTGGCTCGACGGGTGTGCCGCGCATGGCGTCGCCGAACCGGACGGCACGAATTCGGTCGTCCAGGGCGATGCTGGCTTGGGCGCCCACGATCGCGACGATGGGGTCGCCCGCTTCGCGGTCGTTCGCTTGGCCGCCGAATGCGGTGGGCGTGGCCAGCTCGATGACCTCCATGAACGCGCCGACGAGCATCCGCTCCTGCACGAGAAGACGATGTACGGCTTCGCTTGGTCCAGCCCATCGCCGTAGGTCGTCCCGGACGGACGTGGCGAGCGCTATCACCTCCTGCTGGTCACGGAACGGTAGGGCCGTGGCGCCGCGTAGCAGGCGCTCCATGAGCGCCCGTGCCCGGCCGAGCCTTCCACCGATGCTGGTCGGTTGCCGTTTGCAAACGCGGTCATACAAGGCCAGCGCCTGGTCGAAGTCACCCTGGCCGGCAGCGCGCTCCGCGAGGAACAACAGGCAGGTGGGCTCCGCGTCAAGCTCGACGTCGGGCCGATCGCGTAGGAGTTTCTCCAGCAGGTCATCTCTGCCTGATTCATCGGCTTCAAGGACGCAGACGGCGACGTCCATGAGCAGGTTCGTCCCTGCCCGTTGCGGACCCTGGACCGGACGGAGAAGGCCGGCGGCTCGGCTCCTGTCCCCGACAATGATGGCCATCATCGCCGCGATGCCACGCAGCCGCTTTTGGTTGTCCGGGTCCCGTTCGGCCGCCAGCGCGAACGCTTCCATCGCCAAGTCCCGGTGGCCGTGGTCGTTGGCATACGCCCCGACGGTCGCCAGCCGCTCCACCGTAGCGTGAACCCAGCCCCGGCTCGCGACAAGGAGCGGCTCCACGACCGCCCTCGGGTCGTCGCGGCCCCCGCTGAGCATCCGCGCGAGACGCCGCGCGCCCTCGGAGTCGACCCGGCTGAGAGCCGACAGCATCTCCACCGTGGAAGGTGGCAACAGCGGCAGAACCTCCGCGACAGGATCCGGGTTGGCCGAAGGAGCGGCGAACGCGATGTCACGCAGGGTGTCACGCGATGACGCGTCGAGTACGTTCCCGGACGGCACCTCGATCGACCATCCGCAGTCGGTCTCGCGTACCGCGTCGGCGGTGATCTGAACCCAGTATCCGACTCGGGTCTGCGGGTCGACGATGACGAGCACCACGGGCATCAGGTGGGCCAGCCAGTACGTGAGGTGCCGAGGCTCTCCGGTAAAGCGCCACCCGTTCCGCGTCCTCCTTTTGAAGAACGTTGGCCCGCATTTGATCTGAACGGCGATGTAACGGCCGGTGGGGTTTGTCGTCAGACCATCAACCTCGACTTGAGCGTCGATACCCTGATCCGCCTCGCGCTGCTCCCGGAACGCCCAGTTCAAGTTGGTGAACGCGAGTTGCACCTCGGCAACGCCGCGGCGCTCCATCCCGAACGACGACGTCTTCACCCTTGAACCCCATCCACCTCGTCGCCGGCCGTGCGCGCCTGCCCGGCTGTCACCGTTTGCCTCGTCGACTTCACCACCCCGTTCACGCGGGCCGCCCCCGTCACCGTCTCGGTTCCCAGGCCAAGGCCACCATCGCCTCCCGTTCTCGGAGCCGCACATGCCACTTCCACGCGGCTGGGATGGAAGCTCCGCAGCTCAGGTGCCGGTTGGCCCTCCACCCGAACCGAACCATCGCTGGGCCGGCGTTTCGCGTGCCCGGTGAGGTGACTCAGTCCCTACCCGCCGAGCTGGTCGGCCGGGGCACGCTGTTCGCGCTGCGGGTACGCGGCGACTCCATAATCGAAGCGGCCATCGTCGACGGCGACTCGTCCCCCGCAACCCCCACTACCCGGTACTGCCCGGCGATCACGCGACGATCCTCGGCAAGGTCGTCTGCGTCCTGCCCCCCATGATCCCGACGATCACCCCCACAACCTACCGCTGGCAGCACGGTGGCTCGCCTGGGTTTACTGCTCAGCTAGGCCCAGGGCGCCACATCGTGATCTCGTCGTCGAGGTCGCCGCTGCGGATGTCGTTCAGGGCGGCCATGTATCCGACCTCGGTGGCGTCGATGAGCGTTCTCACGATCTCGGTCGGTGTGTCCTGGTAGCCGTAAGCCGACCACACGTTTGGCATCGCCTCGTAGGCCGCCGCACGTCGCCCTCGTCCTTCGCGGTATTGCCGTGCAGGTTCGCCACGGCCTCGGACCAGTCGGTCACATCACGCTCGGAATAGGACACGAAGGACGTATGCGCGAGGTGATACCTGTGTAGGGCTCGCCTGCAGCAACGCACAAGCCCCTACCGCCGCAGCCGAACCGGACTGTTGCCAGGCATTGCTCGCCCGGCCGGCCGCCTGGCGTGAGGGCTGTTCACTCGGACATCCCGAGACTGATTGGCCTCAGATACCGCCATCTATTCTGTGCAAGTTTGGGATTGGCAGACTTACCAGCCCACCTGCAAAACTGTCATGTGCCTCTTTGCCCGATGCATGTCCATCGGCCAGCCTGAACGCGGCGGTGGGGCGGCGTGAGGTTGCCATCTCGAAGAGGAAGGCGGGAACGCGGGCTTGCGCGGCCAGCGTGCGGGCGGGGTAGCCTGCCGATTCGAGGAGGTCGACGCTTTTGGGTAGCAGCGACGGCATCTCGGGGGCCGTTCCTTCACCGGGTTCCTGTCGGCGCCAACCGCGGGACGACAGTGTCACCATGGCTTTCTGGTAGGTCGACTCACTCATGACCCTCAGTTGACGGCACCGCATGAGCAGAGCTTGCAGGCTAACGCCCCAGCGTTCCTTGAGGGCGAACAGCCGCTGCCAGTCCACCCGCGCTGGCAACTCGTCGATGATGCCGGCCGCGGGCATCAGGAACTCGGAGGCGAAGCGGTGCGCTTGGTCCTCGACGAGCTTGCTGCCTGGTTCCGAGTCGGCGTGCATGACGAGGTGGCCGAGCTCGTGAGCCACATCGAATCGCTGCCGGTAGTAATCCTCCTTCACCGGATTGAGCAAGATAATCGGCCGGTCACCCGCCTCGATGGAGAAAGCGTCCACGGCGGCCGTCTGCGGAAGCGAGAAGACCACGAGAACACCCTTGTTCTCCAACAGCCGAACGAGGTGGCCGGCGGGACCTGTCCCCATGCCCCACTCGGTACGAACATCCGCAGCAGCATCCTCCGCTTCTCCAGTGGCCACCACATCCGGCGGCACCGGCCGTCGGGGCACGTCGCGCTGCGGCAGCTCGACGTATTTCTCCAACGAGGTGGCGACGTCCGCGACCAGACACCCGTAGGCGTGTGCCTGGTCGCGGACGAGCTGGGTCGTGGACCTCAAGGACCGGAAGTGCGGCGTAGGGATCGGGGTGTCTGGCGCGTCGGCCGCCATGAAGAACGACGGTTCGACCTTGAGGGTCAATGCGAGTTGCGCCACTGTGGCGGGCGCGGGCCGCTTGGTCCCGTTCTCGTAGCCAGCCACCGCCGTAGGTGTCTTGCCAATACGCTCTGCAAGGCCGTTTTTGCGTAACCCAGCGACCTGCCGGGCCAGGGTTAGCCGTCGGCCGCTGAACAGCCGGGCGGCGTCGGCGAGCCGCGCGGCGGCGGTCGTGGTAGTCGGGCTTCTCATCGCCCTGGTGACTCCACAGCGGTTTCCCTCCCGGCAACGCGGGGCCGCAGCCGCACCGGCGCGTCCGGCACGTCGGCACCACGGGCGGGCCCGGTCGGCGCGGGCGATTGGGGCTTCGCCCCGGAGCCGGAGCCTCCGTCGCCAGCGAGCAGGGACCGTAGCCATACCCACGGCCTGCCGCCTCCGACGTTCAGCCTCGGCTTGCCGACGAACAACTCGGTGGCTCCGCTGTGGGGATCGATGCTATGCGCGAGGACGATATTGACGACGGAGTCACGGGCGTTCGCTTCTAGCAGCTCGCGCAGGGTGATCGTGTCCAGCGCGTGGCCGACGGGCTCGTCGTAGGTGCCAGGCATGACGATCTGGTCGGGGCTGTCGGTACCGGTCTGCGCGGCGATCTTGCGCTTCGTAGGGCTCTTCCGTCCCCACGCGATGTCGTGGACCTTGCCGTGCTCGAAGGAGCTCAGGAACCACCGGTACCGCCCATACCGCCATGCAGGCGAATTGTTGAGGTCGGCGCGCTCTACGCCGGTGAGGACGGGCAGCGTGTCCCGCTCAGCGGGAAGCAGCCCCGCCAGCAGCAGATCCTGGTCCCGGCCATCGTTCGTGGCGATGTACCTCTCCAGCCGGAACACTCGGTCCTGCCGATCAACCAGGAGGGTATGAGCCGCGATACCGAGCACCGTCTGGTTATGACCCGTCTCCGGGTCAAAGTCAGCCCAGGCCCGCGCGTGCGCGGATGTCACCGCCCACCGCAGCCCGTCGACGATCCCGCCATCGGCCATCTCAGCGATGAGCTTCTCATCCTCGGTCACGGCGCGGACTCTACCATCTGATTGAAGTTGATGTACAAAACTGAACCGGCCCGGAAAGCGTGTTTCGAGGCCGGCTGCCCTCAGCGGGTTAGCAGTGTTGGGTGGTTGCCTGAACCGTCGTCGCCGGTGGGTCATGGCCGGGCCGCCGGGTGCTGACAGCCAGCCGCTGGAGTACGGGTGTCCGGGGTGCGGCGGCTGTCGACGTAGAGCCGGTAGCCGTAGGCCTCGGCGATGATCATGTCATTGGGGTCGGGTCCCAGGCTCGGGTCCTGGGGTGGGATGGGGCCGGTGATGGCGGTGTGGGCGGCGAGGAGGACGCCGTTGGTCGCGTCGATGGTGAGGATGTCGCGCCTCGGCACACCGGAACGGCCGGTGTAGGGCAGGATGACGTCCACGCCGGGGCGTTCAACGCGGTCGGTGACGCCGGTCTGCACAAGAAGGCCGGGCTGCTGCGCGAGGAGCCGTAGGATCGCGGCCCGGACCGGGCGGGTAAGCGCGTGGCGCTCGTAGAGCATCGCGACGCCGGCGACGATGTGTTCGGGACCGGTCTCGTCGAGACCGGCGGCAGTAAGCAGGTGGGCGCGCAGGTCGGCTGGTTTCCTCGGTGGCGGTTGGTCGAACCGGTCGCCGGTCCGGCCTGTCCAGCTGCTGTCTCCACCGTCCGGGGTGCAGCTGCTGGCACCGATGTGCACGCTGACCTGCCGGCCGTTTGCGGCGTCGCCGGTGCGCCATAGCTGGTCGATGCGGACGCGTTCGAGCCATCCCATGGGGCCGGGTGGCCCGGTGATGTCGCGGTACCAGGTGCGGCGCTCGACGTACTGGTAGTCGCCGCTGGTGGTGTCGGCGGGTGCGTCGGTGAGGGTGTCGGCCAGGCGGGTCAGGACCGGGCCAGCCGCGACCGGTGGTGTGCTGTTCCGGGGCGTCGTCGGAAGCAGCGGGTCGGGATTCACGCCGTCGGCGGATCCGGCGCAGGCCGTGAGAAGAAGTGACGCGGTGAGCAGCAACGCGCCGGTTCGGGTTCGGGTCACCGCGTGGCCTCCGCCGTGTCGATCGTGGTTTCTGCGGAGCGGTCGATGATGAGGGTGTACGAGCGCAGGCGTGGTGCGTTCTTGTCCATGCCGGACGGCGAGCCGAGGTCGGTGCTCTCGTGGGCGAGGACCCAGCCGGTCCGGTCGATGATCAAAGTGTCGCGGGCCTGCTGGTGCTCGACAGCGACGGCGGTACCGGCCCGGCCTGCCCGGTCTGCGGCCGTGCCGTGGCAGACGACGGCCTCGGCGGTGGCGAGCAGGCGGAGCAGGGCGATCCTGGTGGCCGGGGCAGGGTGTTGGGTGAGATGCACGTCCGCGACCGCGCGGATGATCCACTGCGGGCCCATCTCGGGCGGCTGCACCGCGGCGAGGTGCGTGGCGAGGGTGTACGGGTCGGTGGGTGTTGGCTCGGGTAGCGGTGCGGGGATTCCCCCGGCGAGGTGGTCGGTGACGGCGTGGCCGGCGGAGCCGGGTGTGGTGCTGACGGTGCGACCAGACCCGTCAGCGGCCCGCCACTGCCACGTCTCGGTGGTGACGATCGTGCGGCTGCTGTTCCCCGATGGCTTCAAGGTGTCCTGCGCGGCCCAGGCGCGAGTGTGTGTGCGGGCGTACCTGGCGGGGCGCGCCGGGGTGGCGCTGGCCGAGCTACTGGAGCCCGCCGCCGCGGAGAGCACGTCGGCCAGCTCCGCGAGGCATGGTGCGGTGATGATGGCCGGGGTCGGCGTGTCGCCGGGGACCTTACTCCAGCCTGCGGGGATCGCCGTCGGTTCTGCGGGCGGGTGGTGCTCAACGGTGTGGTTCGAGTAGGCGATGACTGCCGTCAGGGCGGTGGTGACGGCGAGCAGGGCAACCATCAGTGGCGGAAGCCGCAGGTTGCCCTTTCGCCTCTGCGGGGCTGACGCGTCGAGTGGGGTCATGGGGGTATTCCTCATCGTTGGTTGTCCGGGCGTGACGAAGGAGCGATCGACCTCTGCTGTCGGGCTGGGCGGTCAGCTGGCCGTGGTTCTCGGTGTCGTCGCCGGAGACATAAGCTGCAGGAGGTCGCGGATGGCGTGGGTGACGGTGGGATACCGGGGCACGGCCAACGGTTGCGGCGGGGTGGGCGCCGGCTGCCGGGAGATCCAGATCGGGACCAGGCCGGCTGCCTGGGCGCCCCGGACGTCGGCCTGCCAGCTGTCGCCGATATGGAGACACCGTGTGGGGTTGACGTTCAGTGCTCGGCTGCAGGCGCGGAAGGGACCGGGGTCGGGCTTCGCGAGTCCGCTGTCCGGACCACAGATGATGGCCGTGACGAATTCGGTAAGGGCCGCCTTGTTCAGCTTCTGCTGAATCGAGGCGCGCGGCCCGTTGCTGCAAACCGCTGCTGGCATCAGGTCGGTCAGCGCCCGCAGGAGACTGCGTAGTTCGGGGTTCGGCTCGATCATGGCGAGTTGGGCGGCGGCGCAGGTGTGTACCAGCCGGTCCAGGTCGCTGTTGCCGAGCGTGACACCTACGCTCCGCAGAGCCGTATGCCAGACGCTTCGACGCAGTTCATGCAGGCTGTGGGCACCTGTCGCGGCTGGATGCTCCCACTGGATTCCGAATGCCGCGTGGTAGGCGTCGATCAGTTCGACTGGGTCGATGCGGGCGGTGAGGGTGGCCGCGAGTTGGCTGCCCGCCCTCACGCCGTGAGCCAGGCTGGTGTTGGTGTCGATGAGTGTGTCATCGACGTCGAAGCTGACGGCGACGGGTGGTCGTAGCGGTGGCGCGCCGAGCCGGGTGTGCAGGTACTCCGCCAGTAACGGCAACGTGTCTGCGGGCTGTTCGCTGGAGATGGTGCTGGAGGTCAGCATGCTGAACCCGCTTTGCTCGTTCCTGCCCCAGAGCGTGGGCTTCACCTCGCCACGTTCGTTTCGAGTCGGCTGGGGGTGGACGCTTTGAACTGGATTGACCAGGGTTGTTGCGCGTTGCCGAGGGCGTGTTCGGCCAGTCGGAGAAGCTGGATGTCCGAGGTGCCGGCGGGGGCGAAGATGTGCAGGGCGTCGCGGAAGTGGCGTTCGATGGGTGACTGCGCTGGGTGGAGGCCGTGTGCGGCGTGGATCTCCATCGCGGTACGGGCGGAGTCGATCGCGTATTCGGCGTTGATCAGTTTGGCGTTGATGAGTTCGGCGTCGCAGGGTTGGCCGTGGTCGAGTAGGTGTGCGGCGTCGTAGGCGGCCAGTCGGGCGGTCATGAGCCGGGATTGCATGGTGCCGAGCCGTTGCTTGATCGTCGGCAGGTCGGCCAGTGGTTTGCCGTAGCGGCGCTGGGTGGTCGTGTAGGCGATGGTGGTGTCGAGGATCGCTTGGTGGATGCCGAGGGCGACGGCGGCGAGGTTGGGTCTGCCGTACAGGATGCTGGAGGAGTAGGCGACGTCGAGGCCGTCGCCTTCGGCGCCGAGCCGGTTGGTCGCGGGGATGCGGCAGTTGTCGAAGGCGATTTCGCCGAAGCTGAAACCGTGCAGGCCCATGCTCGGCTGGTGCGGCCGAACGTGTACGCCGGGCCGGTCGGCTTCGACGAGGAAGGCGGATAGTCCGCGGGTGCCGGGTCCGGTGCGTGCGACGACGCCGTGCAGGTCGGCGATGTGGCTGTTGCCGACGAAGGTCTTCGTGCCGTTGATGAGGTAGTCGTCGCCGTCGCGGACGGCGGTGGTGGTGATGCCGAGGACGTGGCTTCCGGATCCGGGTTCGGTGACGGCGATGGTGGGCAGGCAGGCGCCGGCGGCGATGGCGGGCAGCCAGGTCTGTTTCTGCTCGTCGGTGCCGAAGTGGATGATCTTCGCGGCGCCGAGTTGGGATGCCTGGATCATGGCGCCCACGGCGGCCGAGACTCGGGACAGTTCCTCGATGATGATGGTCTTGGCGAGGTGGCCCAGTCCGAGTCCGCCGTGGGTGGATGGGGCCGCGTGGGTCGTGGCCGAGCATGCCGACGTAGGGGCGGTCGAACCGGTCGGCGAGCAGTTCCGCGGCCTGGTGCAGGGGGTGCTGGCCGTGTTCGTGCCAGGTTTTGGCCTCGCAGAGCAGGATCAGCGCGGGCGGGGTGTCGACGGTGTGGAAGGCGTCGACGAGGGGGCGTAGGTCGCGGTGGCCGTGGCGGAGTCCGCCGGCTTCGAAGTTGAACAACGCGACGGGAATGATCATGACTGTCCGTCCTTGGCGGCGGGGCGGGGCGTGGGAGCTCGTTCGCGGTCGGGGTTGGGGGTGGCGTGGTCGCGTCGGGCGATGACCTGCCGCACGCCGGCCCAGCCGAGGGGGATTTCCCATTGCATGCCGATGGCGTCGAGGGCGGCGATCTGGTCGGCGGTCAGGGTGCCGTTGCGTCGTGCGGTGCGCTGGTTGCTGAGCCACCGGGGCAGGTCGACCTCGCCTTCCCGGTGGCCTTTGTGGGGGTGCAGGTGCCCCTCACGCTGGTGGTAGGCGGTGGCTGATGCGAGGTTGCGTTGCCAGGCGGCCTCGCGGATGGACCATTGGATGCCGAGTGCTTCCAGGGCGCGGACGCGGTCGGCGCTGAGGAGGCCTTTGCGGTACTCGACGCGTCGGGTGGATAGCCAGTTGTAGAGGTCGACGCCGTTGACGATGAGGTGGTAGGGCACGTTCAGGTGGCCGTGTTCGGCGTGGAACTGTTGGGCGGCGGCGTACCCGTCGTGGTGGGCGGGGCGGATGGTCCAGTCGATGCCGACTGCGTCGAGCGCGGCGACCCGGTCGGCGGGCAGCGTGCCGGCGCGGTGAGCGGTGCGTTGCTGCCACAGCCAGCCGTAGAGGTCGACACCGTCCACGAGGTGGCCGTGGGGGACGCGTAGGTGACCGTGCTCGGCGTGGAAGCGTTGCGCGCAGGCGAGTCCCCGGGGCCAGATCCGTTCCCGGGGTGCCCAGTCGAAGCCGAGCGCGTTGAGGTAGGCGACCCGGTCGTGGTCCAGGCGGGCGGCCTTGTGGTCGGCGCGTTGCCGAGCGGCCCACCGGTCCAGGCGGACGCCGTGCCGAAGGTGACCGGTCGGGACCCTGGTATGGCCGTGCGCGGTGTGGAAGTCGCGCAGGGCGCCGTAGCCGACCATCCATTCGGAGGTGGTCTCCTCCAGCACCCGCACCGTCAGCTGCCGCAGCAACTGCTCGGGGGCGTATCCGTCGGGCAGGCGGACCAGCAGCCGCGGCGGCAACTCCGCGGCCCCGGTCGATGCTCGGCTGCGTTGCAGGTCGAGGTCGGCGGCCAGGCCGCTGTCGTGCGCTCGCAACGCCCGCAGCGTCTGCAGCAGGGTGGCCCACCGGTTCATGTCCCCGGCCAGGTCGGCGGCCGTGTCGGCGGGGTCGTCCGGCAGCAGCACCGGCAACAGGATGGTGGCGATGCCGGAACCGGCCGGGTTGCGGCGCAACGCCCGCCCGACAGCCTGGATGACATCGGCCTGGGACTCCTTCGGGGCGGTGAACACCACCGCGTCCACGGCGGGCACGTCCACCCCTTCGCCCAGGCAGCGTGCGTTGGAGAGCACCGTCCACCCGTCCTCGGGCGGGTCTGCCAGTCTCCGCAGATGCAGGTGTCGCTGGCCGGTGCTCTGGGTGCCGTCGACGTGTCCCACCGTCAGTCGACCCTTCGGGCGTTCCTCCTCAGGCAGGGCCGCCACGGCGGTCGGCAACGTGCGGGCGAACTCCCGGCTGGCCTGCACCCGGGGCGTGAACACCAGCACCCGCCGCAGACCGAACTCCGCCGCTGCCCGGGCGAGGGCGGTCTGCACCACCACCGTCCGCAACGGCGCGGCACGCGCATCGACCACCGCTGCATGATCCAGACCCCGCAGCATCTCCAACGCCTGCGCGGAGGTGACCCCGATAGCGAGGATCCGGTAGTCGTCGAGCCAGCCGTCGTCGATGGCCCGGGAGAACGGGTACGTGTAGCAGACGGGCCCGAACACCGACGCCTCATCCATTGACAGCACGTCACCACCGCCGTCGCCGGCGGTGCGTTTCCTGGTTGGTAGTAGCCGGGGCGTGGCGGACATGTACAGCCGCCGCCGCGCGGGCAGATGCTCGTCCTGGTGCACCAGCGCACCGTGCTTGCCCGCCCAGCCGGCGGTGTGGTGGGCCTCGTCCACGATCAGCAGGTCGGCGGTGATGCCGGCGGCATCAAGTCCCTTGCCTACCATGTCGGCCGAGCG
The DNA here is from genome assembly GCF_014680085.1 of Micromonospora sagamiensis. Classification (NCBI taxonomy): domain Bacteria; kingdom Bacillati; phylum Actinomycetota; class Actinomycetes; order Micromonosporales; family Micromonosporaceae; genus Micromonospora; species Micromonospora sagamiensis. The sequence goes on from NZ_AP023438.1 coordinate 2,779,746, forward strand.
GTGGGTGACCAGTACAAGGTCCAGCCCAGGCCGGGCCGGCTGCCGCACCCACTCGGCGATCGCACCCGGATTCGTGGTCACCGGGCACGGCAGGTCGACCACCCGCACCGCGTCATCGGCGACGCTGCCGTCACTGCACACCGCCAACACCCGCGTCGGCGCACCCGCCCCGACCCACACGTCAAGGGTCTGGGCCAACAGCGTCAGCGACGGGACCGCCACCACCACCAGCCCGGACGGACACAACCGCACCCCGGCGTGCACCCCGACGATCGACTTCCCGCTGCCGCAGGCCGCCCGCACCTGACCACGACCGCCATTGGTCAGGGCCACGACCACCGCGTCAACGGCCTCCCGCTGATAGCCACGCAACTCCGGCAGCCTCCCGCGCGCGACTACGTCTGTCGTGCCGTCGGCGAACCGGTCTGGGTCGTGGTGCGGGGCTCCCTCCTCGGAGAGCGTGGGGCGCAGGTGGTGATGAATGTGCACGTGGTGGTCCTCGTGGATGGGTGGGTGTGGGAGCCTCGGCCTGGGCGGCTGTTCGGCGGACGCGGGTGGGCGTGGCCGCTAACCCGGCGGGCTGAAGCTCGTACGCCGACAATGACGGCCACGACGCCCGCCAACAGGCGCACGGACGCCGACCGAGTGGCTTAGGGAGAGACGGACCCGCCAGCACGGACCGCACCGGGGCGGCGGGTCAGCAGGTGCTGGACGAGGGCGATCAACAGCCGTCGGACACTGTCGCGGTTCCGCACGTCGAGCTCGACGATCGGCACTTCTCCCGACAGGGCCAGGGCCTGGCGGATGTCGGACGCGGCGAAACTGCGGGCACCGGGGAACGTGTTGACCGCGACGACGAACGGCAAGCGGACATGCTCGATGTAGTCCAGGTGCGCGAACGAGTCCTGCAGACGACGAACGTCGACGAGTACCACCGCCCCGACCGCGCCGCGCACGATCGCGTCCCACATGAACCAGAAGCGCCTCTGCCCCGGCGTGCCGAACACGAACAGGGTGACGCCGTTGACCTCCAGCCGACCGAAGTCCATCGCCACGGTGGTCGTGGTCTTGCCCGGCGCGTGGGAGACATCGTCGGAGGCGACAGCGACCTCGGTGCTCAACGGGGCGATATCCGAAACCGCTTGCACCAGCGTGGTCTTTCCGACCCCGAACGGGCCCGTCAATGCGATCTTCAACCCGCCCTGCCCCGACACCGCTGCTGCTGGTGCGACTGGCGTGCTCACCGGTTGGCTCCTGCGGCGACGAGACGGCTGGCGTTGAACGACGTTGGCGTGCGCTGGTCGCCTATCGGCTCGGCGAACTGGCCACGCTCGGCGGTCCCGACCGGCAGGCCAGCGTCCCGACCGGGCGCCCGCTGCTGGCTGCCACGTCGGCCGTTGGTGGCGGCCTGTCCTGGCTGCGGAGTCATCGATACCTCCCGGAGGTTGCTCGCGAGCAGCGTTGGATTCGGGCACTGCGTGGTCACCGGCGGCTGCGGAGACTCGTGCCGCGACATTCACGTAACCGCTTGGGCGTGCCTGTCGACTACCTCCGACACAGACTTTCGACACCGATTCGTATCGACCTTGTCGGCAAAGGCTCGCCCATACGCTGCCCACCGCGTCGAGCCGATGCCCCGTAGCGTTCCGGACCTGCGGGAGCGGTGGGATTCGTGGTGCTGCGCATGTCGAAGGTCCGTGTCGGGGGCGCTCGACACGGGTTTCGCGCTGGCTATCGCCCGCCAGGGGCCGAGGTGCCGCATCACCGTCTCCGGGGCGGTCAGGGTTCGCTAGCGCACCGGACGGAAGAGCAGGTCGCTTTGCTGGCTGCGTCCGGACCGTTTATGCCGGCTTCACCCGCCCAAGGTGGTGCAGCGTTGACCGTCGAAGGGTGGACCGGTCGCGCGGTAGTAGTTGTGAACTGCCGCCGGGGGTCGGGCGGGGCGAGACGCGGGTTCGCCGGTCGCGCCGTAGGCTGCCACGACGTGACGAGCATCGACATCGCCCAGACGCCAGGGACGACCGCAGTGGTCGCGTGCGAGGTGGAGGTCAAGTACCAGGTCGGCGACCTCGCGGCGCTGGAAGCGGCTCTGGCCGCCCGTGGCGTCGTCCTGTCGGCACCGGTCTTTCAGGATGATCAGGCGTACGCGCGGGTCGGCTGGGACTACGGCCAGTCCAAGATCGGTGTTCCGTTCGCGCGGCTGCGGACTGAGCGGGGGCGGCATCTGCTGACGGTCAAGACGCCGGTGGCCAACGAGCAGTCGTGCGTTGAGCATGAGACCGAGGTGGCTGATCGGGAGCAGATGCACGCCGCGATTCAGCAGTTGGGTTTCTATCCGACGGTGCGTATCCGTAAGACCCGCCGCACCGCGACGCTGGGGTTGATGTCGTTGTGCGTCGATCAGGTGGACGGCATCGGCGCGTTCCTGGAAATTGAGCGCATCGTCGATGGCGGCGAGTCCGGTGAGCAGGTCCAGGCCGAGCTTGACCGGTTCGCCGTCGCGCTGGGCGCGCCGCTGCAACGGACGAATGACACCTATGACTCGCTGGTCCGGGCGGCGGGGATGGTCGGGGTCTAGAAAAGGGTCGCCGGCTCGGCCACCGCTGGCAGGGGGCGCACGTCGAGGGTGCCGACGGGCAGGTCGAGGTTCAGGGTGACCGCGGCGTGGTCGGTGAGGCGCTGTTCGCGGGGTTCCTGCAGGTAGTCGCCGTCCCGGAGCCGGTCGCGTAGGGCGTCGCCGACGTGGAGGTAGTCGAAGCGGTAGCCGTTGCCGGCCCGGCCGAACCAGCTGTGCTGTGGGGTGCCGGGGGTGAGGTGGTGGTGGGCGTCGGTGAGGCCGGCGTCGGCGAGGGCGTCGAACAGGGCGTACTCGAATGGCAGCCACACTCCGGGGTAGGGCGGTTGGTGGTCGCGGGGGATGACGTTGTAGTCCCCGCCGAGCACCAGATGCGCCCGCTCGTCGGCGGTCAGGCGGTCGAGGGTGTCGATGAGGGAGGCGAGGAACGCCCTCTTTCGTTCGACCTTGGCGGGGGCGCGGTCGCTGGAGGGCACGTAGATGCCGAGGACGGTGACGGGTGGGTCGGTGTGGACGGTGGCGGCGACGGCCCGGCCGGGGATGCTGAGTCCGGCGGTGATGTCCGGGCGGTCGGTGACCGGTACGCGGCTGATCATGGCCGCGCCGCGGTCGCCGGGCAGGGGCGGGTGTAGTACGTGGCAGCCGGCGCGGCGGAACTGGTCGAGTAGGTAGGCGCTGCCGTCGCCGCCGCTGGTTTCGGTGAGCAGGAGGATCTGCTCGGGGCGGGCGGTGAGCCATCGCAGCAGTGGTTCGGCGCGCCGCTGGGAGGTGGCTTGGATGTTCAGGGTCAGGATCGATAACACGAGGCGAGACTGTCAGGCCGCTGGGCGTCGGGCGAGCATGGGGGTCAGCGTGTCGAGGATGGCGGAGACGACCTGGTCGGGGTCCCGGTTCCTGCAGTCGATCTTCACCTGGTGCCATGACTGCCGGTTGAGGAAGTCGAATGCCTGGTCGTAGAGCCGTAGTTCGCGTGCGGGGGTGCTGGTGGCCTCGAGCCGGGTCAGGCGCCGGCGTGCGGCGAGCCGGGTGGCGATGACCTGCGGGTCGTCGACGAGGTAGATGGAGATGGCGGGTTGCAGGACGTACCGGTTGTAGGTCCAGATCTCGCGGAGGTCGACGGCGTCGACCCGTTGCAGGACCAGGGAGGACTGCACGTAGCGGTCGCTGATCACGATGGTGCCGGCGTCGAGGGCGGGGATGATCTCGTCCTCGACGTGCATGGTGCGGTCGGCGGCGATCGCGAGGGCGAGAGCCCGGCCGTGAATGACGGCCTCGGCCTCGCGTAGCAGTTCCCCGAGGCGGGTCCTCGTGGGTTCGGTTGTCAGGTGGACCGGCTGGCCGGTGCGGTGGCGCAGCCGCTCGGCCAGCAGCCCCGCGACGGTTGTCTTCCCGACCCCGTTGGGTCCCTCGATGACGATGAGCATGACTGGTCAGGCCCTGACGGGTTGGATCGGGATCAGCGGGCGCCGGACGGTCTCGGGTGGGCATTGCTCGGCGTCAGGGGCGCCGATGGGCTGGCCGGCGGCGACCACGGCCGCAGGGCAGCCCTTGCCGCAGGAGTCGCTCAACGCGCACGCACTACAGGTCGGGTTGGCCCCGACCTGGTAGCGGCCGTGGAAGCGGTAGCGGTCGAGGGCGTCGGCGATCTCGCCGTGGAGGATGTTGCCGACCAGGAACTCACGGTCGGTGTGCCGTGACTGCGGTGTCCGGGCGGCGAAGACCAGGTAGGGGCAGACGGCGGTGTCGCCGTTGGCGAACACGTAGATTAGGGTGCCGGCGTCGCAGCCGGACAACGGCCGGTTGTCGTTCGGGAACCGGATCGGCACCAGCTCGACACGGCCGGCCAGGGGTGCCGTCGCGGCGGCGATCGCCCGCATCGTCTGCTCCGGCGCGGCGAGCCGGCCGTGGGACTTCACGCCCCGCCCGAAGCTCGACAGCGGGTTCATCAGCACATACTCCGCGCCCAGGTCCGCGGCGAACGCGCACAGCTCGGCGAACTCCTCAGAGCGGGTGAGCACGTTGGGCGTCGACAAGATCCCGTGCAGCAAACCAGCGTCGGCGAACCGTCGCGTTGTCTCCCGGGTGATGACGAACGAGTCGCGGTCACCCCGGAACCGGCCGTGCGACGAGGGCCGGAACCCGTCGAAGCTGACGTTGACCCGCACATTGCCCAGCTCGGCGAGAGCGGCGATCTGCGCGTCGCTGGTCTGGGTGGCATTCGTGCAGATCTTGACCGACAGGTCCATCCGCGCAGCCGCCGCGCAGATCTCCAGCAGGTGCGGGTGCACGAACGGCTCCCCGCCAGTCAACGTCAACCGTGTCACCCGGGCCCGCTGCAGCCGGGGCAGCACCGTCTCGACCATCTCCTCCAGCGGCATATCCGCCCCGATTCGGGTGGATGACACGAAGCAGTGGGCGCAGTGCAGGTTGCACCGCTCCGTGATCTGCACCAGCGCCTTGCGCTCGTCGCCCTCGACCGAGGTGCGGAAATAGCAGGAGCTGGCGTGTGTCTCGACGACCAGACGCTTGCTCATAACCCCTCCCAGCGCCCGCCCGCTCCCAGCAGCGTTGACATCGCCTGGCCTGGGTCGCGGGATTCCTCGTCCAGCTAACGGGGCGTCTGCTCGTGTCGAACACCCTCGACACCGAAATCCGACACCGCGACGGACCCGGCCGTGCCCGCGTTGCCTGCGGTCCCGATCTGCGCTGGCCAGCAACATCGACCGACCCCGAAGGCTCAGGGTGGCCAGCCGAGAGGCGCTTTGGTCCTTCCATAAGAGCCACGTGGTGCGGGTTGCGTGTCGGTTCTTCGTGTCGACGGTGTTCGACACGTCCCGCGCCCGGCATAACTGATTGTCAATGGCAGCGATTGCTGCGACGCCAGGACCAACCGGACCCGGACAGGGCCGACACCTGTGGATGCGGCCGGGGTCGCAGCCGGTGGCGGGAGCTACTGCTCGCGCCACCTAACTACTTGGGGAGGCAGGGTGCGAGTCCGACTCGACACGCCGGCCGGAGATCCGCCTGCGACCGGCCTACGCGCCCGCTTGCTGTGGGTGTGTGTAGCGCCGGCCGCTGTGGTGGCGATGATCGGCCTGGGTGCGGCGATGTGGGCGATGGCGGTGTCACCGGGGCCCGTTCCGGCGAAGGCCGGGCTGATAGTGATGTGCGCGGTCGTGTCCTGCGCCGCGGTTATCGCCGGTGCTGCGGTGTGCGGTCGTGAACTCGCCCGGTCCGTTGCCCGGGCCGCGGTGGCCGCCCGACCTGAGCCCGTTCAGCCAGTGGTGGGGCAGCAGGCGGTGTATGTCGGCCTCGCGCGCCGGCTGCAGGGACTGGTGCACCGGGAGATCCAGCTGCTGGATGTCCTGGAGGCGCAGGTCGAAGACCCCGACCTACTCAAGGGCCTGTTCCAGGTGGACCACCTCGCGACCCGCATGCGCCGCTACGCCGAAAACCTCGCAGTGGTGGGAGGGGCCGTGCCACGGCGGCAGTGGAGCAGACCACTGCCGCTGGTCGAGGTCCTGCGCTCGGCCATCGCCGAGGTCGAGCAGTACCCGCGGGTTCGGGTGGTGCCACCGGTCGAGGGAACAGTGCGCGGCCACGCCGGAGCCGACGTGGTGCACCTGCTGGCCGAGCTGATCGAGAACGCGACCGCGTTCGCACCTCCGCACACGGAGGTGACGGTGCGGGCCCGACGGGTCGCGGCCGGCGTGGCAGTCGAGGTAGACGACCGCGGCCTGGGCATGCCGCACCCGGAGCAGGACCGACTGAACGCTCTGCTGGCGGACCCGGGCCGCGTGGATGTCGGGAACCTGCTGCGCGATGGCCGTATCGGGGCGTGGGTGATCTCGGCACTGGCCCGCCGGCACGACATCACGGTCAAACTGCAGAGCAACGTCTACGGCGGTGTGCAGGCGGTGGTGATCCTGCCGACGACGCTGCTCGGAGACCAACCGGCCCAGGAACCGCCGGCCGTTGACGCGGCCCGAACGCCGCCACGCGGCGCGCCGCCCGTGCCATCGCCGCTGATCGGTGTTGCGCCCCGGCCGGCCGACCCTCGTCACCGCCCAACTGCGCCCCTGGCGGAGCTGACGCGGGCTGCGCCGCCCGAGGCTCCAGCGCCCCGCAACAGCGCCCACCGGGGCCAAGGGGACGGCGACGGCGTGCGTCCCGTGCTGCCGCGCCGGACACGGCAGGCGCACATGGCGGCCCCGTTACGGCAGCCCCGCCCAGCGTCCGGGAACCAGCCGACCGGCGGCCACGACCCGACTTTGATGGCCAATTTCCTGCGCGGCGTCAACTCCGGAAGCGGCGGCCCGCCCACAGCACCTCCTGCCCTTTGACCACTGACCGCTGATGTTGAGAAGGAGTTGTCCTGTGATGACCACGACGCCCGGCCAGGAACTGGCCTGGCTGCTGTCCGCCCTAGTGGAGCGGGTGCCGCACACCCATAGCGCGCTGCTGCTGTCCTCCGACGGCCTGCCTCGGGCCGCCCACGGACTGGCCGACGACGGCGCGGACCACCTGGCGGCGATCTCCTCCGGGCTGTTCTCCCTGACCCGCAGCGCCGGCGAGATGTTCGATGGAGGCTCCGGCGTGCGGCAGGTGGTCGCCGAGCTCGACGACACGCTGCTGTTCGTCACCGCCGCGGGCGAGGGTGCGGTGCTGGCGGTACTGGCGGGCCGCCAGGCTGACGTCAGCGTCCTCGGCTACGAGATGTCACAGATGGTCAAGAGCGTCCGGCCCTATCTGGCGACACCCGCCCGCGGCGCTGCTGCTCTGTTCCCTGCCGTGCGATGAGATTCGGCGGCGCGCATCAGGAGACGTGGGTCGACGAGGCGGCCGGACGACTGGTACGCCCTTACACGGTCAGCGCCGGGCGGACCCGGCCCACGACAGCGATGGACCTGCTGTCGTGGGTCGTCGCCACCGGCGTACGCCCGCAGGGCCGGTTGGAACCGGACCACGACGTGGCGCTGGGCCTGTGCGGCGAGGCGACCACCGTCGCCGAGGTGGCCGCCCGGATGAGGCTCCCGGCCGTAGTCACGAAGGTCGTGCTGTCGGACCTGGTGGCGGTCGGCGCGGTACGCACCCGCCCACCCAGCCCGGTCGCCGACCCGACCGACCGCTCGATCCTGGAGAGGCTCCTTGTCGGCCTACAACAACGACTCTGACCGCACACCGAACGCGCTCAAGGTGCTGATCGCCGGCGGGTTCGGAGTCGGGAAAACCACCTTTGTCACGGCGACGAGCGAGATCCCACCGCTGCGCACCGAGGAACTGCTCACCGCGGCCAGCGTCGGCACCGACGACCTCACCGGGGTGCAAGCCAAGACGACCACCACCGTGGCGCTGGACTTCGGCCGCATCACCATCGACGCCGAGAACGTGCTGTACCTGTTCGGCACACCAGGACAAGAGCGGTTCTGGTTTCTGTGGGACGAACTGTGCCACGGCGCACTCGGCGCGGTAGTGCTGGTCGACACCCGCCGCCTGCCGGCCTGCTTCGCCGCCGTCGACTTCTTCGAATCCCGCCACATCCGATTCCTGGTCGCCGTCAACGAGTTCGACGGCACCTACCGATACGACCCCGAGGAAATACGCGCTGCCCTGAGCCTGCGGCCCGAGGTGCCGGTCGTGACGTGCGACGCCCGCCACCAACGATCCGCTACCGCCGTCCTGGTGACGCTCGTGCAGTACCTGCTCACCGCGCCCCCTTCCGTACTCGCCAGCGTCAACTCGATAGAGGCAGGTAACGCAGCATGATCAACGACAGCTACGAACCCCGACTCCTGACCCCGCCCGACGTACAGGCACCGCAGCGGCTACACCGCCTGCAGGCCCTCCGACTCGGACGGCCGGAGCCTGCGTTCGACGACTTCGCCCGCAAGCTGGCCCAGACCACCGACATGCCCTGGGCGATGGTGAACTTCCTCGACGAGCACGGCCAGTTCTTCGCCGGCCTCTACACCGCCCGAACCACGCAGCCGGGGGTGTCCGCACCGGTCACCCCACTCGAACCCGGCCGCCGCATGTCACGAGACCAGGGCTTCTGCCCACACGTCGTCGCCCGCCGCCGCGCCCTGGTCCTCGAAGACGTCTGCGCCTGGCCGCGGTTCGCCGGCAACGCCGTCGTTGACCAACTCGGCATCCGCACCTACATGGGCGCCCCGCTGATCGACCACACCGGCACCGCCCTCGGAACGATCTGCGTCGTCGGCCCCGAGCCCCGCGCCTGGGGCCAGAAAGGGCTCACCACCATCAAGGCCCTGGCGGCCGAACTGTCAGCGCTCATCGACCAGCGGGAACACCGCCCCAGGTGACAACCGGGGCACGTCCGGCAACCTCCGACCGCGCCACCGATTCCACTCCATCCAGCACGGGACCCGACCAGGTCGTCCCGCTGCCCAGGACGGCAACTCACCTTCCAGGCACTGCTGGTGACAGCACCCCCACCACGGTTCCGACCGATGGCGTGACCCGCAGCCATCAGAACGCACCGTGGACGACTCATGAGGAGATCGGCAGATGGCCGACGGCTACCACCTCACCCCCCGCCATACACGCCTGCGGGACACGGTCCGCGCGTTCGCCGAGGCCGAGGTCCGACCCCACATCGCAGAGTTGGAGGAGTCCCGGGCCGTGGCGCACGACCTGTCCCGGCACATCGCCCGCCAAGGCTGGCTCGGCGTCACGATCGACCCCACCCAGCCATCCTCTACGACCCGACCCTGCTGACCCTGCGCTCCTGGCACACCCCCGACGACCCCCACGCCTTCACCGACAAACGCAACATCGCCGTCTTCGCCATCCGCGACACCGGCACCCCCGCCGACCCCGACAGCCGCACCGTCTTCGCCGCCGCCGTCGCCCACTGGGACCCCCACTGCGGCATCCGCCGCCGCCAACAAGCCGCCCTACTCGACCGCTACGGCACCACCGACATGCCCGTCATCGTCGGAGGCGACCTCAACTCCACCGCGTCCGGACCCCACCTGCCCCAACGCGACTGGGCAGCCGCCGGCTACCGCGCCCGCGCCCAGAAAGCCCGCCAACACCCCGACGGCACCTGGACCGCCGACACCGACGCCGTCGACCACCTCATCGGCCGCTGGAACCCCGACACCCACCGCCGCGACGACGGATGCGGCTTCCACGCCGTCGCCGAGCTCGCCTGGGCCGCCAACCCCCACACAGCCCTGCTACCCACCGTCAACGACGGCATCAACGCCGGCGGAAGCCTGCTCATCGACTGGCTCCTCGCCAACACCGCCATGCGAACCCACGTCGACCCCGGCAGCTACCGCGTCCACGTGCCGGCACAGCGCCCCTACCCCTCCGACCACCGACTCGTCACCGCCACCCTGGCCTTCAACACCCCCACCACCACTGCCGAGCCACGGCCCCCGCGACAGGATTCCTCTCCGCTAGGGAGCAGCCGGTGACCCGCCCTCGCTCCTGGTGTCCGCCGCCGCCCGGGCTTGGCATCCACGTAGCCGGCGCCGTGGTGTTGGGCTCGGGATCATGCGGGCAGGCCACCGTGCACCACGGCTATCCCGTCACCGACGGCCCCGCCACCAAGGTGTGCGAACACCTTGCCCCGCCAGCACTGGCTCACGCTGTCCGACCAGTCCTGCCACGTCGAGGAGCACACCGATGACCACCAGAGCATCGCGGTACCAGTTCCGCAACCACATCACCCAGTTGCACCCCCTGCAGGACATCCTCGACCCCATCACCCGCGAAGAGCTCCGCCGCATCGGCATCACCGCCGGACAGCACGCCCTGGACGTCGGTGCCGGTGCCGGATCCATCGCGGCGTCTCTGTGTGACCTCGTCGGTCCCGCCGGCAAGGTCACCGCCATCGACATCGACACCAGCCTTCTCAACCCCAGCGGCATCCTCGACGTCTACCAGCGAGACCTGCGCACCCAGCCCCTCCCGGTCGACGCTGGCAGCGTCGACGTGGCCGTAGCTCGGTGCCTTCTCGAGCACCTACCCAACCGGCGCGCTCTGCTCCAAGAGATGATCACCACGCTGCGACCCGGCGGTTGGCTCATCCTCGGCGAGATCGTCTACGCCCCCGTCATCGCCCACGCTCCCCGCACCGCCGACAGCGACCTCATCGTCCACGTCGTCCACGGCATCCTCGACGTCCTGTCCGCGAACGGCGTTGACCTGCATTGGGGCGACAAGACCCCTGCCATCCTCACCACCAACGGACTGGAGCAGGTACGCACCCGGTGGACCGCCGAGACCTGGACCGGCGGCAGTCCCGGCTGCCGCCTCCTCGCCGACAACGCCCGCCAGCTGCACCACAAACTTCTCCACGAAGGTCTCACTCACACCGACCTGGACCACTTCGCCGTACTCATGACCGACCCCGCCGTCCTCGTGCGCGGCTACCAGTTCGCCTCCACCACCGCCCGTAAACCTGCTGCGATGGCCCTCCCCGGACAGCCGTCCGGGCTCCCGCACGACCACGGCACCACCGTCATCGCGCCACCCAGCCCACGGCCGAATCCCCCAGCAGGGGACTCTTTTCCTGGCGCCGTCTATGCCCGTCGCACACACCGCGAACGCCGTCCGGATGACGCCCGGTCCGGCCAGCACGGCATGCCGGTCGATGAGAGCAGCGACATGTACGTCCGGGGCGAGCGGGTAGCCAGGTCCGCCCGCCATCACTGAGTCCGGGTGTGGCTATGACGGACGGAACGGGCTCCACCGGGACGGCCATAACTGGCCCCAACACGGGCCGATCTCACCGAGAGCCAAGTAACGGTGCGTAAGGGCCAAGGCTACCGGTGCTGCCGCACGACAGTGAGCGGATCTCCCGATGACAGGAAGTTCAAAAATCGACGATCATAGATGTGTATGCCCATTCGAACTCTGTTGGCTCTATGGGGCGCCGTTGGTGAGCAGGAGGTAGAAGACCTCGCCTTGGTGGAAGAACGTTGCGGTGTCGGCCGACTCGCAGCCTTCGAAGTACGCGGGCTGGTACGGCTCGTCGGCGTGCTCGTCCATGCCCCGCAGGAAGTTCGGCCGTACGGTGCAGAACTCCCACGGTGTTTCGGTCCCCGACCGCCGGTCCGGCTCGACGGGACAGAGGCCGCCTCCGGAGTCGAACACGTGCCGGAGGAACTCCCCGGCCAGGTCTCGCGCGCGGTTCTCGTCGAGGTGGCGGCGGTAGGGGCTGCAGGCGCTGGTGAGCATCCATCGCAGGCGGGCGGCCATGCCGATGCCGTCGAGTGGGCTGAGGGTCAGTCGGAACCCGTCGCGGACCAGCGACCCCGGGGCGCCCGCAGCCGGGATCGGCGCCGCTGCGGTCGGCTCATACGGCATTTCGTGGAACATCCACCAGCCGCGCGCCCGGTCCGCGGTGAGCATCATCTCGTGGAACAAAGGGGCGCGAAGGAAGTCGGACAGGATCGCTGCCCGGTTGCCCGGTTGTACCGGGACGTCGGCGCGGACCTTGAGCATAAGCGTATTGCTGTTCATGACCTCGTCCACGGCGTCGAGGAACGCCTCGATCGCCGGGTGGTTGAGGTCAGCGAGCAACGAATCCATGAAGCGAGCTTCCATGGTCTCGGCCACCGTCTGTCACCCGGGTGAGGCGGGCACAACGCCCATCCGCTATTGCCGCAGACAACGCGCGGGGCGGCACCATCGCCGCTCGGTACGCACCAGCGCAGGCTCACGTTCCGTAGCCGAGAGCAGCGACAGCCAGCCCTTGGTGGGGCCAGTCATAGCCGTCTCGTTTGGGCCCATTTCCTCCGTCACGGCCACTGGGTGCCATCGCGGGCTGGTGTCCTGCATCAGTTGGACACCGGCCCGCGACGGCATCGTCGACGGGGCGCTAGGCCGCCTTCGGGCGGTTCCGGCGAGGGATGATCTTGGTCGTGGCCTCGGCGGTTGTCTTCTTCATGTCCTGCAGCACGGAGGTGTAGACGTCGGCGGTCATCTTGTAGGAGGAGTGGCCGAGGGTGTCCTGGATTTCCTTGATGCTGGCACCGGCCGCGAGCATCAGGGTCGCGGCGACGTGCCGCATGTCGTGGAACCGGATGGGGGGTAGGCCGCTGCGTCCGACGAGCCGGTCGAAGCGGGCGGCGACCGTTTCCGGGTGCCAGGGCTGGCCGTCCGCCCGCCGGACGAAGAAGATATCGCTGTCGGTCCAGGCGTCGCCCGCGGCGATCCTCCACGCCGCACGCCGGGTCAAGTATCTCCGCAGATTGGTGACGGTTTCGCTGCTGAGGTCGACCACCCGGTCTCCGGCCGCCGACTTCACCGGCTTCTCGATGACCTGGTAGCCGACGCTGGTGCGTTGGCTGGTGATGGTGACAGCGGCCGCTGCCAGGTCGACGTCGTAGTCGTGCAGGCCGCACAGTTCGCCTCGTCGTGGGCCCCGGTGGATGGCCAGATCGAACAGGGCGTACAGCTCGGGGTCCTCGGTTTCGGCGAAGTCCAGGAACTCTCCGACCTGGGCGGGTGTCCAGACCATGACGGGGCTGGGTCGCTGTCGGGTGTGGCGCCACCGGTTGACCGCCGCGTCCGTCCAAAGCCGGGGCCTGGGCGGTTTGCCGGACTTCAGCTCGACCGACTCGGCCGGATTGTGGTCGACCAACCGGTGGTGGTAGAGGCGGCGGGCGTCGTTGAGGGCCTTGCGCAGGGTCGCGAGGATTCGCTGCTGGCTGGCGTCGCCGACCGTGCGGATGCCCTTGACCGCGGCGCGGACCTTCGGCACCGGGCTGGTCTTGGCCGCGAGGATCTCGGCGTTGTGGGCCTCGATCGTGGTGAAGACCGACTCGATGTGCGCGGCGGTGAGTTCCTGCAAGGGCACCTGGCCCAGATGGGGTGTCCAGTACTTGGTGATGTGGTCCTGGTAGCTGCGCCGGGTCGCGGGTGCCAGCTTGGTGCGGTTGGTGATCCATTCGGCGAGGTACTCGCCGAGGGTGAGCCGGGTTCCGGCGGGCACGTCGGAGCGGCGGATGCGGTGTGCGACGTGGTCGCGGTCGGGCAGCGGCTGGCCGGGCTTGCACGCCTGCAGCAGGTCGGCGATATGCCGACGCAGGATCTCGTCGCGGCCGGCGAGGTCGAGCAGCGCGCGGGCGTGGTCGCGTTCGGCGGCGGCCTCCTCTCGGGTGTCGAAGCCGCTGCGGCGTAGCTGCCGCCGTCCATTGGTGTCGTCGAGCGGGAGTTCGAGCTGGTAGCGCCATACGCCGTGGTGGGGGTTCCACCCGTTGCCGCGGCGTAGCTTGGGGCATTGGTTGCCGAGGCGTTTGCCGTCCTTGCGGCAGCTGCAGCGTTTGGTGATGGATCCGTCTGCCATGACGAGTCTTTCTCCTCGCCGATGCCCACAGCGGGCGAGCATCGGATTGTCGGGTGTCCGTTGGGTGGTGATCACCGCTCGCGTGGGCGACGTGATCAAGTCGCGGGCGGCGGGGCCGGGGGTTCGCTGGGTACGCCGAGGGCGGTGAGGATCGCGGCGACGGAGACCCGGTAGCGGGATCCGACCCGCAGCACCGGCACCGGCAGCCGGTCACGGCGTGCCAGGTCGTAGGCGCTGCTGCGGGACATGCCGAAGATCTCGCCGACGGTGGCGATGTCGGTGACCGCACCGAGGGCCCGAATGCGCTCGACGGTCCAGACAGGCGAAGACGTGGCTGCGCTTTCTGCGGGAGTGCTGGCCGTGCTGTCCATGACGGGTCGTCCTTCCGGAAACGGAGGGAAGGCCCGCCACCGTGGTGTGTGGTGGTGGCGGGCCCTCGGAATGGATGGGCTTGTTGATGGGTGTTCAGGCGGGTGCTTCCCACCGGCCTCGCCCGATCCCGGCAGTGCCGTCGTCCGCGCGGGGGGCGGCTCGGACGTGACCAGCGGGGCTGCGGCGGTCGAGAGGCGATGGTCCGCCGCCCGACCGCCCGCAATCTGGCCCCGCTCTTCCCGTGCTCGGTGGGCGCTCAGCGAGGCGGCATCGGTTAGTCAGGCACTGCCCACCGGTGGGGGCACAGCAGCAGCCGCAGTGCGGCTGCTGCTTGTTGGGGAACGACGCCGTTACCGAGGACCCGTAGGGCGGCGGTCCGCGGCAGCGCGAGCGTCGGGTCGGTCACGTGGCCGCTGGTCAGGCCCATGAGCCATTCCACAAACGGCGGTGCCAGGACCGGCTTGCCGTGCCGCCCGGGTTGGGTCGGCTCGGGTACAGGCCGCCCCAGCAGCAGTTCCCAGCGGGCCACGGCGGGGGCGTAGACGCCCCACCGGTTGGTGTCGGGCTGGCCGAGGCCGGCGATGGTGGTGCGCAGGTCCGCTCCGCCGTCGCCGTGCTGGCCGGGTCCGCGTGCGTCGGAGGCGCGCGGGGTGGGCAGGGTCCGGGCCGGTACCCGCACCGCCGCCGACGGCAGAGTCAGGTCCCCGTGGGACCCGCGTTGCCCGGGGCAGCCCTTTGTTCCGTCGGTGGCCCGTGGGGTGGGCAGCAGCACCTGTGACAGCGGCGGCCGGAATCCGGCGCCGGCTCGCCGTCCCGGGGTGCCGGTGTCACTGGCTCTCGGAGTCGGCAGCAGTCGACCCCCGTCGGTGAGCGTCCGCCCCGCATGTCCGGTGGGCGTGGTGCGTCCGCCGGTGGTGTTGGCCGAGGATCGGCCGTCGGTCACCTCCGCAGTCGGTCGAAGCTGTGTGGTGACACCGGCCAGGCTGGGCCGGCGGGCTGCTCTCGCGGACGGGGACCTGTTGGAGCCGTACGTCGCCGCAGTGGGGGTGGGCAGCAGGTTGTGGGTCGACCCGGACGGCTCGACGAGGTCGGGCAGCCCGTACTGGTGGCCCGGCCCCTTGCCGTCACGGGCGCACGGCGTTGGCAACGTCCTCACTCCCTCCCAGTCGCTGGGCGGGGGTGGCCAGCAGGAACAGCCGGTCGCGTCGGTGAGCTGCGCCGATGTCGGATGCGCGTAGGCATAGCCAGCTCGTGTCGTACCCGAGCGCGGCCAGGTCGGCGTGGACGACGTCGAAGCCCCGGCGGAGAAGGGCGGCGACGTTCTCCACGAACACGAGCGGGGGTCGAAGGTCGCGAACGGCTCTGGCGACGTGTGTCCAGAGGCTGGAGTGCTCGCCGGTGATGCCGGCGCGTTTTCCGGCGTTGCTGATGTCCTGGCAGGGGAACCCGGCGGTGAGGATGTCGACCGGCTCGGCCTGGGTCCAGTCGGCGGCGCGGATGTCACCGAGGTTCCGAATGTCGGGCCAGTGGTGGGCGAGGATGGTGGTGGCGTGCCGGTCGGTCTCGGCGTACCAGGCAACCTGGCCGCCGAGTACCAGCTCGACGGCCAGGTCGAGTCCCCCGTAGCCAGTGCAGAGGGATCCGATCCGTGGGCCGGTGGTGTGCGCAACGCTCACGCCACCCCCTTGTGCTCGGCGTCGACTGCGGCCGGCGCTTCGGGCGGGCAGGTTCTCGGCCCGTAGGCCGGCGCGTCCACCCCGGTGCCGAGGGAGAGATAGCGGTGTGTGGGTGCGATCACGTCACCACCTCGGTTCTCGTCTCCGGCGGCTGGGGCTTGCCGAGGACCAGGACGTCCTCGTGCGCGATGAGGTGCATCGGTACGCCGCCGGCCCTGGCCTTGCGGACCTGTTGGAGTTGGAAGAACGACGGTCGGGCGACGAGCTGCCCGTCGCGGACGGCGGCGAGCAGGGCGACGCACCGCTCGAGCGGTGTGAAGCCGGCGGCGGTGCCGGCCGCGAGGACAGCCGAGGGCAGGTCAACCAGCTCGCCCCGTTTGCGCCACGGGCGGGCGGTCACGACGACCACTCCGCCGGGGCGCAGCAGGGCGTGGCAGCCGCGCAGGATGTCGGTGAACCCGTCGACCAGCCCGGCCAGGGAGGAGCGGTAGGCGAGGTTGCCCTTGTCCTCGCCGTAGCGGTTGTCGAACTTGGCGACCCCGTCGGCCCCGGGCCGGACGAGGCCGTGAACGGTCGGCCCGTACGGCGGTGAGGTCACCACCAGGGACACCTGCCCCTGCAGGGCCGCCGGCAGGAGGGCGGTGAGGCGGGTGGCGTCGCCGCGGATCACGGAGCCGCGTCCGCTCGCGCCGTGCCGGTGCGCGTGGGCGATGTTGAGGTCGGCGATGTCGGACCAGCGGGACTCGTACTCCACGCCGATGGCGTCGCGGCCCGCGTGGATGGCCTCCACGATGGTGGTGCCGATCCCGCACATCGGGTCGAACACCAGGTCGCCGGGCTGGGTGTAGGAGCGAACCGCGTGGCCGGCGATCGCCGGCAGCATCCGGGCCGGATGCTTGACCGACTGGGGCACGTACCGGCCGCGGCGCTGGACCGGGCCGGTCGACTGGGCGGTCGCCCAGACCGACAGGCCCTGCGGCCAGGCCGCAGTCGTCTCGTTGAGACCTGGCGTTGCGGTGGTGTTGTTGGTCGAGGGTTCAGGCACGCCGGTCACCGCCCTGCCTGGTCGTGAAGACGAGCAGGTCGGCGTGGACCTTGACGTGGAGCACGAACTGCTCGGCGCTGGTGGTACGGGCCAGGGAGAGCAGTTCCTCGTCGGTGGCGTGGTAGGTGAACCGGTCGCCGTCGGTGTCGGCGGCGACCGCGACGATGTGCTGCAGGTAGCCGAGTCCGGAACCTGCGGCGGCGTCGACCACGGGGGTGAAGTCCTCCGGGGTCGCGACCGCGCCGGCCGGGACCCCGACGACGAGGACCAGGCACCCGCCGGGGCGCAGCAGCCGGCCGCAGGCGGCGAGCAGCCCCGCCAGGCGGGCCCGGTTGGCCGCGTCGCTGCTGGCGTCCAGCGGCCAGGTGGCCACCACGAGGCTGGTCCGCCCCTGCAGGTCGTCACCATCGCCCGGGACACCGCACGGTTCGTCACCCGCCTCCCAGTCCGGGTCGGGGTCGGTGAGGTCGTCGCCGAACCACGCCCGCGCATCGTCCGGGCCGTCGGAGTCCGGGCCGTCGTCGGGCTCGCTCGGGTGCTGTGGCGTCTGCGGCCCGACGAACAGCGCTGAGGCTCCGGTGAACCAGGCCGGGTGGTGGCGGCGCCCGCCGCGCAGGCAGGCGGCGTCCAGGACGTGGGTGTCGGTGAGGTCGACGACCGCCTCGCCGGGCCGGCTGTACGCGGCGACGAGTCGGTACGCCAGCCGGTGGGAGGTGGTCGTGCGCTGGTCGTCGCCGCTGCGGGCGGTGCGCCAGACGGTGATCGGTACCGGCGGTTCGCCGGCGACCAGATCCATTGAAGGGATGTGGGGAGTGCCGCCCTGGTGGGCAGGCTGCGGCGTGGAGTGCTCGTTCATGTGGTGTCGGCTCCGCGCCGCGCCGTGATGCGCTGACGTCTACCAATCGGCGTTTGTCAGCCGTGGCGAACACCTGGCGATCTGACAGCGACCTGAACCGGTCTGACAGTCCGCGTTTCGCCCGATTTGCTCGATGCCACCTCATCCATGTGGGTGCGCCTCGCATACGGTGACGGACGCGGCCCGCACCTGTCGGCACCTCTCTGTCAGGCGGGGCACGGTGCGCCGCTTGGCCGGCATCGAGGGTCAGTCACGCCTGTCAGACACTCTCCGCATCTGTCACGGCTCCGGCGGACGGCCCCGCGCCGCGATGGCTGCGCCCGCCCGGCAGGCGGCTCTCGCTCTTGTGACATCAGTGGTCGCCACTCGGACACTCGCGCCGAACATCTACGGAGATCGCTGACATGGACACGCGGGCAGCAGCCCTGACATCCACTCTCGCCACTGACATCGACATGTCCGGCGAGCGCCCGGCTTTGACGTCCAGCGGTGGCATGACTGATGCCGGCCTGTCCATGTCATCGATTGGTGTTGACATCCCTGGCCGGACGCGAGCCAGCGGGCAGGCGGATTCTGTCAGCGAGGTGGAGGTGCCTGGCCTGGCACTCGGTCGGGCCTTGGGATCGACTGCTGCGGTCCTTGGATGAGCGCGATAGCGCTTGCCCTACCCGGCCGTCACTGCCGACCGCCGAACTGACAGGGCAGCTCAGGGGCGGTGCACGGGCGAACCTCACAGGCCGTTCGGGGGGCTGTGCCCGGAGTACGTGTCAGATCACGGTGAGCCTGGCGGCGAGGGCTGGTTCCGCGTTTGTCATGACCGCGTCAGACACCGGTGTCGTACTGCTGGCACGGGATCCGCCGATGTCCGTCGGCGGCATCGCCCGCTCTCGTGTCCCTTCTGTCATTGGAGTTCTGACATGTCCGTGTCCGACACCCCGGACTGGCCGACCTCTCATCTGCTCGCCGCTGACGCGGCGTTCGTGGCGCTGACGCGCGAGCCGGCGCCGTTGGCCCTCGACTGTGACAGCCTGCCGCGTGACATCGGCAAGGACATGGTCCTGCCGTCCGGTGTCGTGCCCCTGCCGGTGCTGCGGGACTGGCTGCTCAAGCACCCAGGCGAATACCTGGGTCGTGACGCTGTATGGCGGGAGCTGGTCCTGCGGGCCCGGTTGCGGGGCAAGGAGTGGACGATCGCCGCGGTCGGGATGGCGATGCCCGCGCTCGTGCGTATCGCCGGGCAACTGTCCGCCGGCTACCGGGGCGACCCGGCCGACATCGGCAACGAGGTGCTGACCGGTTTCCTGGAGGCGCTGCGCGATCACCTCGACCTGACCCGGCCGGCGCTGTACGCGTCGCTGACCATGGCCGCCTTTCGGGCCGGGCGGCGGGTGCGGCTGGCCGACGAGCAGGCGGTGCCGGTCGAGGACATCGAGCATGCGGCGGCCGGGTCCCGGGCTCCGAAGGTTCCCTACGGCCACCCGGACCTGCTGGTCCGGCGCGCCGGCACCCTGCGGATCATCGACCGGGCGGACGTGCAACCGTGGATCGAGGTCCGGCTGGGCCGGCGGGCCCCCGAGCCGATCGCTGCCCGGCTCGGCATCACCGTGGACGCGCTGCGGATGCGGCTGGCACGCGCCGATGTTCGACTCGCGCGGGCCATCGCCGAGGGCAGCCTCACCGAGATCGCTTCGACCGATGCCATCGAGCGGACGGCGACGCAGGCCAAGCGTCGGACCAGCATCCGCGCCGGCAGAGCCAGCACGCGCGGCGCGACCGGGAGTCGTGGGATCGCGGTAGCCGCCTGACTTCTTCTTCTCCCTGACGGTTGTGGGCCTGGCGCCGATGATGCGCCCAGGCCCACAACCGTTCTGTTCTCTCCACGCTCGGCTCTACGCGTCAGCTGGGACGATTCCAGCGCGCCCAACCGATGGGCCCCGCCTGCGAGGGACCCCGGAACTCCCCTGTCAGACCGCTGTCAGACCGGCAGGTGTTCGCCACGGCTGACAAACGCCGATTGGTAGGTGCGGGACAAGACGAGCTCAGGCAACGAGCGCTGGTCCGGGTCCCGTCCGCCGTCGAGCGCGGGGCGATGCCTGCCGTGTCGCCCCGGGTGCCGCGCCATCGCATGCGCTGACACCTCATCGATTACGCAACCACCCAGAAAAGGGAGGACGAGCTCCTCCCGGGGCGGGTGCGGCATGCCGGCCTCGCGCTCGGCGGCGTTCCTTCGACCGTTGCTGGCAATCGCCCCGCCCGGCGCCGTTCGGTGGCCGGCGGCGGGGTGGGAGGTGACCACCCATGCTCCGCATCCGCACCAACAAGATTGTCCGTCTCCCCGTGATCCGCCGCGTCGCACGTGTCGGCGCGGCAGTGGGCGCCGCCGTCGTCGTCCTCGCCGCGCCGAGTGCCGCACAGGCCGCTCCGGGTGACGTCGCCTACCTGGCGGCGAACACCCTGCCGGTCGTCATCGCCAACCTGCAGACCCAGATCATGCTGCTGCTGGCCGGGATCGCCACCCTGTTCCTGGTTCTCGCGGGGGTCTACTGGGCCACTGCGGGCGGTGACCCGGGCCAGGTCGACAAGGCCAAGAGCGCCCTGCGTAACGCGTTGGTCGGCTACGGCCTGGCGGTACTCGCCCCGGTTCTTCTGCAGTTCGTGCAGGGCATCGTGGGGGGCTGAGCGCCATGAACTGGATGGGTGGGATTCTCGACCAGGTCCTCGAATGGCTGATCGAGGCGGTCCTGGCCTGCCTCAACGTGGTCTTCGGTCTGATCACCGATGTCCTCCTCACAACTCCCCAGGTCACGGCGCTGCCCCAGGTGCAGGCTCTGACCGGCCGGTCGATCTGGATCGTCGACACCGCGTTCGTCCTGGTGTTCGTCGCCGCTGGAGTCATGATCATGGTTTCCGGCGGCGACGAGCGTTCCCGGTACACCGTCAAGGACCTCGCGCCGCGGCTGGTCGTCGGTTTCGTCGCCGCGCATTTCTCCCAGCTGTTCTGTGGCGAGCTCATCACGCTCGCCAACGCCCTGACCGGGGCGATCAGCGAGGGCAACTACAACGGGGATAGCGCTTTCGGTGCCGTGCGCACCCACATCGAGATCGGGCGAGACCCGACGGCTCCGCTGCTGTTCCTCATCCTCGTACTGGCCATCACGGTGCTAATCGTGATGACGGCGTTCCAGCTCATCGGCCGGTTCGTCGCCCTGCTGGTGATGACCGCGATCGCACCGCTGCCCCTGGCCTGCCACGCCGTGCCCGCCCTCGAGGGCGTCGCGCGGATGTGGTGGCGCGCCTACGGCGGCTGCCTCGTGATCCCGACCGCCCAGGCGTTCACCCTGACGGCCGGCCAGTGGATGCTGCTCGACTCGGCGCACCTGCTGCCCGTGCTGGGCCTGCCGGTCGAGCCGGGCGGCGTGTTGAACCTGTTCATCGTGATCGTCCTGCTCTGGACGACCGTGAAGATCCCCAGCCTGGTCGGCCGATGGGTCGGTCAGGGCGGACATGGCGGGAGTAACGCCCTCGGCGCTGTCGTGCGGGTTGTCGTCGTCCAGCAGCTCACCCGCAGCGTCCCCGGCCTCAACACCCTCAGGAGGGTCATGAAATGACCGACAACGATTCTGTCGACGTGGTCGACCGGACACGGATGCCCGCCGACGTCGACGCTCCGGACAAGGTCGCCTACGGGCTGACCTGGCGGCAGCTCGCCATCCTCGCGGTCGCCGGAATGCTCTTCTACGGCGCCTGGAACGGCCTACGCCCCGTGGTCCCGGCGCAGGTCATCGTCTTCGCCGGCGTGGTCTTCGGCGGTGTCGTGTTCGGGCTGGTGGTCGGACGCCGTGACGGGCTGCCGATGGACGTGTGGCTGTGGCACGCGATCCGCCACTCCCGCAGCCCCAAGGGGCTGTCGTCGGCAGGGGAATCCGCCGTCGGGGTGCCCGAGTGGGTGCAGCGGCCGAAGGGACGGACTCCGCTGCCGGCTCCACTGCGGCTACCGGCCGACGCGATCGGCGACGACGGTGAGATCACCGTAGGCGGTGACCGGGCGGCGATCGTCGCGGCCACGAACATCAACCTGACGCTGCGCACCGCCAGCGAGCAGGCTGCCCTGATCGAGGGGTTCAGCCGCTGGCTCAACAGCTTGTCGGCGCCGACGCAGGTTCTCGTGTCCGCCCAGCCGGTCGACCTCGCCTCCCACGCCCGCGCGGTCGCCGACGCCGCCCGAACCCTGCCGCACCCCGCGTTGGAGGCGGCGTGCGCGGACCACGCGGCGTTCCTGGCCGACCTGGCGGAGCACCGGGATCCGCTGCGCCGCCAGGTCCTCGTGGTCACCCGCACCGCGCCCGGTGAACAGGGCAGCCAGGTGGCGCGGCGGCGGGCCGACGACAGCGTTCGAGCGCTGTCCGGCCTCGGCGTGACCGCCCGCGCGCTCGACGGTGCGGCCGCCACGGCGGCGCTCGTCGCCGCCGCCGACCCCTACCGGCCGCCGCGCCCCGGTGGCCTGGCCGCCCCGGACGCGGTCATCACCATCACCGCGAACGACAACAGGAATCCCTGAGAGGAGAGACGCTGCGATGGGTATTCGACGTTCCCATGCTC
The DNA here is from genome assembly GCF_014680085.1 of Micromonospora sagamiensis. NCBI lineage: Bacteria > Bacillati > Actinomycetota > Actinomycetes > Micromonosporales > Micromonosporaceae > Micromonospora > Micromonospora sagamiensis. The sequence goes on from NZ_AP023438.1 coordinate 2,802,195, forward strand.
ACCCGAACGGGACTGCTCCCTCCGGCGGCGCGGCGGCCGGGCTGGCCAGCACGGTCGCCCCGGCCTCGGTCGAGGTCACCCCGCGTTGGCTGCGCGTCGGCGACGGGTACACCGCCACCCTCGTGGTCACCGGGTACCCGGCCGAGGTCGGCCCGGCGTGGCTGGAGCCGCTGCTGTCCTACCCCGGCCGGGTCGACGTCACCCTGCACATCGACCCGCTGCCCGCACCGGTCGCCGCCGCCCGGCTGCGCAAGCAGCGGGCCCGGCTGGAGTCGTCGCGGCGGGCCGACGCCGAACGGGGCAAGCTGGTCGACCCCTACACCGAAGCCGCCGCGCAGGACGCCACCGACCTGGCCGACCGGCTCGCCCGCGGCGCCGCCAAGCTCTTCCGCGTCGGGTTGTACGTCACCGTGCACGCCCGATCCGAAGAGGAACTGCTGCAGGCGTGCGCCCGGGTCAAGGCCGCCGCCGCCTCCACCCTGCTCGAGGTGCAGCCGGCGACGTGGCGGCAGCTCGCCGGCTGGACCACCACCCTGCCCCTCGCCAGCGATGGGCTGAGGATGCTGCGGACCATGGACACCGCCGCTGTGGCCGCCGCGTTCCCCCTCGCCTCACCCGACCTGCCTGCACCGTTGCCGGGCGAGCCGGCGGCGACCGGCGGCGTGCTGTATGGGACGAACCCGGCCGGCAACGGTGTGGTCTGGTGGGACCGCTTCGCCCAGGACAACTACAACTCGGTGGTGCTGGCCAGGTCAGGTGCCGGCAAGAGCTACTTCGTGAAGCTTGAAACACTGCGGCACCTCTACACCGGCGTCCAGGTGTCGATCATCGATCCGGAGGACGAGTACCTGCGGCTGGCCGACGCGGTCGGCGGGACGGTCGTGCGGCTCGGCGCGGCAGGTGTGCGGGTCAACCCGCTTGAGCTGCCCGCCGGTGACACCCGCCCCGACGTGCTCACGCGCCGCGGACTGTTCCTGCACACCCTCATCTCCGTGCTGGTCGGCCACCTGCCGCCGCCGACCGAGCGGGCAGCGCTGGACCGTGCCATCCTCACCGTCTACCGGCAGGCAGGGATCACCGCCGACCCGCGCACCCACCGCCGACCCGCTCCGCTGCTGCGGGACCTGGCCGCGACCCTGGCCGCGGACGCCGACCCGGCCGCCGCGCAGCTCGCCGCCCGGCTCTCACCGTGGGTCGACGGATCGTTCAAGGATCTGTTCGACGGGCCGACCACCACCCGGCCGGATGGTCACCTGGTCGTGTGGTCGCTGCGGCAGCTCCCGGACGAGTTGCGCACCGTCGGCACCCTGCTCGCCCTCGACTCGATCTGGCGGCAGGTCGACGCGCCACCGGCCGGCGGCCCGCCGCCGCGACGCATCGTCGTGGTCGACGAGGCGTGGCTGCTCATGCGCGACGGCGAGGGCGCGAAGTTCCTCTTCCGGCTGTCCAAGGCGGGCCGTAAACGGCACACCGGGCTGACGGTGGTCACCCAGGACGCCGCCGACGTGCTCGGCACCGACCTCGGCCAAGCCGTCGTGGCCAACGCCGCCACGCAGATCCTGCTCCGCCAAGCCCCCCAGGCCATCGACGCCGTCGGGGACGCCTTCGGCCTGACCGCCGGTGAACGGCGACTGCTGCTCGCGGCGCGCCGTGGCCACGGCCTGCTGGTCAGTGGCACCAACCGGACCGCATTCGAGGCGATCTCCAGCGACACGGAGCACGCCCTGGCAACCACCAACCCGATCGATCTGATCGACGACACCGAAACTGCCTAGTCGGCCCAAACAGTGGCATCAAAACTGTACTCGTTGACAGTCTCGCGGATCAGTTTCAGACGGGCAACTCGACCCTCGTCGGTAAGCACACAGATGGTTTGGCCTTCGTCGAGCAGGATCGATTCGACTCCTGCGGCCGTCGCGATGCGCCGGCAATCCGCGTATGTCGGCACGCTCCGCTCGTTCCACACCGCGATGCTCGCCGACCCGTACGCGTCGAAGCCGTGCGTGTTGCTGTAGGAAAGGTCGCCGCCATCACGGACGTTCCTTCTCGCAGGCGGCATCAGGTCGAGGTCCTTGATGTAGGAGTCGAGCACAAACGGACCCTCGTACTGGACACGCCCCTCTGCCACCGGTGTCACCGTGGGCATGCTCGCAGCGGCGGACGTCGGCAGCGAGGACGCGGAGGGTAGCGGGGTCTCGGGCTCCGGCGTCTGCCGCTCCACGGTCGGGGACGGCGAGGGCGTCGGCGACGCTGACGGCGGTCCACTCGCCACAGCCTGTGGCAGACCGTTACCCGACCCTCTGGTAAGCACCGTGACCATCAGGGCAACGACGGCCACGATCAAAACGACGAGAAGCACAACCACGCGCCGGAGCCAGGATTCCGACAGCACGACCGGCCTGGTGCCCTCCGCTGCCACGATCATCATGGGGGCAGACGGAGTATCGGCCGACCCGATCCGCCGCAGCCACAGGTTGCGCTGCGGCGTCTCAGTCGTGTCACTGCGACTGTGATCGACTTGGTTGGGAGAAGAGCCGGGAACCGCGATCTCCTTGCCGGCCTCCCGAGCGGCATCATCATGACGCTCGAACTCCTGGAAGTCGCTGCTGTCACCGGATTGGCGCACGCTCACCCGACCTTCTTTCCGAGATCGCCAATGCCACAGCAGTGAACGCCGCAGCAGCCACAGACCGGATCGATTCTAGGACTCCGAGTCAACGGCGGTGGCTGGCGGCTCAGGTTAGGAACGTGCTCGGCCACATCAGGTGCCTGGTTCGACCCTCGACAATGCCCGGGGCATGGGCGCGCCCCGAAGCCCGACAGAGCAACACCGAGGCCTTTTCATCGTGACGGTGCTGGTCACGGGTGGCACGGTGGGGCGGGGATCGGCGTAGGGCGAGGCTCCCGGTAAGACAGCAGTCGACCAAAACCCGATGCCCCAACCGGGAGCCTCGCTGTGCTGTCTTACCCGTCCGCGGTCGCGCTGTCCAGCCGCACCCTGAACCACCTCGCCGACCTCATCCGCGCCGAACGCGCCCGGCGCCGGGGCCGGTGGCGGCGCCTCGACGCCGGCCGCCAAGCCCTGCTCGCCCTGGCCCACCTCCGCAACGGTGACACCATCACCCGCCTGGCCTGCGGCTTCGCAGTCAGCGTCACGACCGCCTGGCGGTACGTCCGGGAAGCCATCAACCTGCTCGCCGCGCACGCCGACGACCTGAACGCAGCCACACGCCGCATCGGCCGACTCGCCTACGCGATTCTCGACGGCACCCTGATCCCGATCGACCGGGTCGCGGACCAGAAGCCGTACTACTCCGGGAAACACAAGCGCCACGGCGTGAACGTGCAGGTCATCGCGGACTGCGCCGGACGCCTGATCTGGGCCTCACCCGCCCTGCCCGGCGCCGTGCACGACCTGACCGCCGCCCGCACACACGGCCTGATCGACGCGCTGACCAGCACGAACGTCATGACCTTCGCCGACAAGGCCTACCAGGGCGCCGGCGGCAGCGTCCGCACACCGTTCAAACGCCACCGGTACCGGCCCCGACTGTCCCGCCGCCAGAAGACCGTCAACCACCACCACGCCAAGATCCGGGCCATCGGCGAACGCGCCGTCGCCACCCTCAAAACCTGGAAAGTCCTGGCCAAACTCCGTTGCTGCCCTGGACGCGCCACCGCCATCGTCCAGGCCATCCTCGTCCTACACCACGTCCAGACCAGCCGAAACCCACGATGAAAAGGGCTCACCGTCGGCCAAGTCTCGTATCCGAAAAGGACACCATCATGGCTTCCCTCCTGCTTGCCCTGTCGCCGGCCCCCGGCGGCGTCGACTCCGGCTCGCCCGTCTCCCCGTCACTGGCGACTCGCTGGATTGTGCAGGCAGCGGACTGGGCCATCGACCGGCCCTGGCTGCTGGGCGTCGCCGCCGGCCTGTTCTGCGTCTGGATCGCCGGCCGGAACCTCGTCGCCGGCTGGCGGCATCGGTATCAAGCCACCGGTTCCCGGCTAGTGACCATCGCCCCGCCGCCCGAGGTCGATGAGCACGGTGCCGCCGCCCTGTGGGCGAACCTGGCCGGCATCCTCACCCCGTCCCGCCGTCGACGGCTGCTCTACGGCACCCCGCACGTTGTCCTGCAGTACGCCTGGACCGGCCGGCAGCTGATCATTTCCCTGTGGGTGCCCGGCACCGTCCCGAACGGGGCGGTCGAGGCCGCCGTTCGCGCGGCGTGGCCCGGCGCGGCCACCACCACCAGCGAACCCGCCCCGGACCCCATCCCCGCCGACACCGTCGCTGCGGTGGGTGGTCACCTGCTGCCCGTGGTCGCCGAGTGGCTCCCGCTCACCAGCGACCACCATGCCGACCCGCTGCGCGCCCTCATGGCGGCGGGCGCCCAGTTGCACGACGGCGAGTACGCCTGTGTGCAGGTCCTCGCCCGCCCTGCCGCGCCCCGCCGCGCGGGGCGTGCCCGGCGCGCCGCCGGGCGCCTGCGGCAGGGCAAGACCGGCGTCCCGTCGGTCAATCTGGCTGGGCCGTTGATCGAGCTGATCGAGATCTTCCTGCCCGGCCGCTCCCGCAGCCATGCCAGCGCGGCACCGGCGACCCGTCGGGACCCGACCGTCGAGCGGGACGTGCGGGCGGTCCTCGACAAGACCTCCCACCAGTTGTGGGAGACCGGCATCCGGTACGCGATCGCGTCCCGCGCCCACCGGGACGGCACCCTGCCCTACCACCGGCTGCGGGGCGTCGCTGACGCGGTCGCGTCCTCGTTCGCCGTCTACGCGGGGCGGAACCGTCTCGCCCACCGAACCCGGATGCCTCGACCCGTCGCTGTCCTGGCCGCGCGGCGGCTCGGCGCCGGATTCCTCACCTCGGCCCCCGAACTCGCCGCGTTGGCGGGGCTGCCCCTCGACCTCGCCGTGCCCGGCCTGGACCGTGCCCGCGCCAAGTCGATGCCGGTCCCGGTCGCCGTGCCGACCGGTGGACGGGGACGCAAGGTCCTCGGTGACGCCGAGGTCGGCGGCCATGCCGTCGCCCTGTCCGTGGCGGACGCCCGCTACCACACCCACATGGTCGGCCAGACAGGCTCCGGCAAGACCACCCTGCTCGCCAACTTGATCATCGACGACATCAAGGCCGGCCGCGGCACCATCGTGCTCGACCCGCATGGCGACCTTGTCCTCGACGTCCTCGACCGGATCCCCACGACCATGGCCGACCGGGTGGTGCTGTTCGACCCCGCCCAGCCCAACCCGCCCGCGATGAACCCCCTCGAAGGCGACGATCCTGACCTGGTCGTGGACAACCTCGTCAGCATCTTCGGGTCGATTTTCTCCAAGGCGTGGGGGCCCCGGATGGATGACGTGATGCGCGTGTCGTGCCTGACGCTGCTGCGGCACGCCAACGTCACCCTCCAGCACATCCCGCCGCTGCTCAACAGCGCCCAGTTCCGGTCGGCGATGACGGTGGACCTGAACGACCCGGACGGGCTGCACGGCTTCTGGCAGTGGTACGACGATCTCTCCCCCGCGCTGCGGTCGCAGATCATCGGCCCCGTCCTGGCCCGGCTGCGCGCCTTCCTCCTCAGGGATTTCGTCCGCAAGACGATGCGCTACCCCAGGTCCAGCTTCGACATGTCGAAGGTCCTCGACGGCGGGGTGCTGCTGGTGCGGATCCCGAAGGGGGAACTGGGTGAGGACACCAGCCGGCTGCTCGGCTCGCTGATCCTGGCACGGGTCTGGCAGGCCGCGACGGCCCGTGCCAGCATTCCCGCCGACCGGCGTAAGGACTGCTCGATCTATCTCGACGAGTGCCAGAACTTCCTCACGCTGGCGGCGAGCCTGGACACGATGCTGGCCGAGGCCCGCAAGTACCGGCTCGCGATGACCCTCGCGCACCAGGACCTCGCCCAGTTCCCCCGGGAACTCCTCGCCGCCGTGTCCGCGAACGCCCGAAACAAGATCTACTTCAGTGTCGCGCCGGAGGACGCCCGCGTGCTGGCCCGGCACACCCTGCCGGAACTCGACGAGCACGACCTGTCCCACCTCGACGCGTACACGGCGGTCGGTCGCCTGGTCGTCGACGGCCGGCAGACACCTGCGTTCACCATGCGGACCCGGCCGCCGCTGCCGGTGGTCGGTGAGGCCACCGCGATCCGCCAGCAGGTCGCCAAGGCGGTTCCCGTTCAGGACCCGTCGGCCATCGACGCCCTGGTCAGGCAGCACAGCCAGAAGCCGGACGACCGGCGTCGCAGAGGTGGCAAGACCTCGTCCTGACCGATCTGTCACCGCGACAGGCACCGGCTTCCGTAGCGGGATCCCTGTGGGGATCCGCCACCCCTTCCACCCTCATCTCCGTCACCGACTGACAGATCACCGGTGACGGTCTGTTGCTGCCGCGCTGTGGCCTGTCAGTCAGCCACTGTGGTCGAACCCCACTCAGACACCCTCCGTATGGAGGGCTCTCTTCCCCCTTGGAGTACCTGCCGTGTCCAGCCGTCTTCCGCCTCGCTCGCCCTCGTCCGACCCGTACCTGCACACCCGTCGTCTCACCTCACGTGACCGGCTGCTGCTGTCCTGGCTCGCCGAGCACTACCTGCTGTCCACCCGCCAGGTCACCAAGGCCCTGTTCCCCTCCGACCGCAGCGCCCGCCTGCGGCTGACCCTGCTGCACCGCATCGCCGCCGTCGACCGGTTCGTCGACACCAGCGCCGCAGGCTCCACCCAGTACCTGTACGCGCTCGGGCCGCTCGGCCTGCGGCTCAACCGGGACGCCTACCACGACCCCGACAGCCCCGCCGCGAAGCCGCCGCGCAGCAGCCGCGACCGGGCCGACCGGATCGTCGGCAGCCGCAAGCTGCGCCACCTGCTCGGCGTCAACGACTTCTTCACCGACCTGCTCGCCCACGCCCGCACCCATCCGCAGGCGCGACTGGAGCGGTGGTGGTCCGAACAGCACGCCACCGACGCCTACGGCGGTGCCGGGGTCCGGCCTGATGGACACGGTGTGTGGACCGTCGGCGATGCCACGGTCGGGTTCTTCCTCGAGCACGACAACGGCACCGAACCCCTCGGCAGAGTGCTGGCCAAGCTGCGCGCCTACGAGCGGGTGACCGAGTTCGGCCCCCGCTACCCGGTCCTGTTCTGGGTGCCCAGCCGGGGCCGCGAACGCAATCTCCTCGATGCACTTGCGGGCACGTCCGCGCGGATGCCGATAGCCACCGCCGTGCACGGCACCGACCCCGCAGGGCCCGTCTGGACCCTGACCAGCGACGCCGACCGGCTTCGCCGTCTGCATGAACTCCCCAGCGACCACGGCCCGTACGCGGCCACGAATCCGAACCGGTTCGTCCGCCGCGACCCCGAGCCGCCCACCGAACAGGTCGCCCACACGCCTCTCTGACCGACACGCACCGCGTCTGTCAGACCGCATACCCCACTGTCCGATCACGGTGATCTGTCACGAGCCGGCAAGTCGCCGTCCTTGACCACCGCTCCTATCTGACTGTGCAGCTCAGCGGCCATTTACGGGATCTGCGGCTCGACGAGCGCTGACAGATCAGGCCGCTACGGTTCTCGGCACCACAACACCCACATATATCTCCACCCGGTAGGTCCCACCCTCGGACCCTTCGCCGCACTCCGGCACCTGACGCCCACCCGCCCTCGCGGCCGGTCGGCCCAGCAGCCCGCGACGAACCCCGACGGTCGCGCCCACCACCTCGCACCAACCCCAACCCACCCGCCAGCCGGCGCCCACGCACCCAGTGGACCGGCTATCTCCGCGTGCCCACAGCACGCCCAACCCCGAAGGAGACCCGCATGAACAAGAGGACGGCCGCCGCGGCCACCACCGTCATCCCGGACGCAGTCGTTCGCACCATGATCGTCTGCGTCTCCGACGAGCTGTCCCAGGTGCTCGACAGCACCCGGAACCTCGAACGGCACCTCGGCGTCTCGGGTACGAGCTGCCCCCGGTACTGGGCCTCCCCGGCCATCTACCCGTGGCAGCGCCGTCAGCTCATCGACCTGCGCAAGGCCAAGACCGGACCCCGGTACTGCGCCGGAGGCCCCATCGGCCTGCTCGATCTGGCCGGCATGCGTCACGGCGCCTACGTCGGGGCCAGCGTGCGTCACGCGCACTGGGCCCGCGTTGTCGCGGGAACGAAGGCCGCCACCCCGTGGCCGGTGTTCCTGCAGAAGCACCTGTCCGACCCGTCGGCGTGCCCGATGGACACCGCGACCGCAGAGTTCAACCGCCAGCCGCGGGTGCAGGCCATGCGCATGCACAACGCTGCCACGTACGGTCCGGGTCACCTCGACCTGGGCGACCTGGAGATGTTCCAGGCCGGCGCCAGCGCGTACGCCAACTACCACGCCCTCTGGGCGCTGTGCACCGACGCCTTCCTTACCGAGGCCGGCGACCGGATGCAACCGGCCAGCGCGTTCTTCGCCGACCGGATCACCTACCTGGAGCAGGCGGCCCGCTACCTGGACTCGCTCGACGAGTCCCAGCGGCTGTTCGCCGTCACCCTGCACGACTCCTGACCGCAAGCCGGTCGGGCCAGCAGGAGGCATCCCCTGAACCCGAAAGGGACCTCACTGCGGCCCGACCGGTTCCGCCCAGGGCGGGAGCAGACAGCAACTCCAACCCCAACCATGATCGGAGGACCTTGATGGCGGAGATCGTCAACCTGACGCCGCACCCTGTCCGAATCTTCCCGAGTGACACCCCGGATCGCATCGAACCGGGCAGCGTCACGCCGCTGCGCGTGATCACCCCATCCACGCAGCACCGACCGGTGAGGTTGGGCCAACGGGTCATCGGACCCGACGACCTCGATCTCGGCGTCCCCGTCGAGCGAGTCGCCTTCGGTGCGGCCGACGCCGGCGTCCCGCCGCTACCGCCTCCGGTCGAGGGCACCTACTACCTGGTGTCCCTGGTCGTCGGCCTCGCCGCGTACGGCCGCGACGACGTGCTGGTCTGCCATGACACCGTCCGAGACCTGGACGGGTCGATCATCGGCGTCCGCGCGCTCGCGCGTCCGCACCGCTTCTGAGCGTCGACTGCCACACTCGGACCGGTCGGGCCAGCCACACATCCCTCGTACCCAAGGGGACCTGTGTTGCTGCCCGACCGGCTCCACCCACCAATCACCAGCGCCCACCCCGCCACCACCGCCCGATGCAGGCGCAGATCGCCCTCCTCGACGACACCAGGCTGATCGACCTGCTCCGCGCTGGCCACGCCGCCGGCTTCGACATGTTCACCATCGACGCCGACGCCGGCCTGCGGCCGGCCATCGAACGGTGCCGCGCACGGCGGTCTTGCCGGGCGCCCCAGGCTGGGGCATGCCACCAAGCCCGGCCCGCGCAAGGGCCGTCTTATACCTCTTCCAGCGGAGTGGATCAGTGGTGATCGCCGACAAGGGCTTCGACGTGGCCGACCGGTTCCTCGGCCGCTCCCACACCATCCTTGCCGGGTTCTTCAGCCCCGGCTGCTGACCGCCTCCGGCGTCGGCTGAACCCGGCCGCCGGAACTCTCGCACCACCGCACTCGCACGACCTGGCCGTTGCCCGGCCGACACGCGCACACCGCGCACCCCCGGGCACGGCCGTACGGCCGTGCCCGGGTTCCCGCCTCCCCAGAAGGGAACCCCCATGGACTCCAACCCTGCTCCGGCCGCCCGCACCACGGATGGTGGCACCCGCCGGCTGAGCGTCGCCGTGATCGGCGGCAGCCTGACCGGCCCAGTCACCGCCCTGCTGTTGCTGCGGGCCGGATTCGACGTCACCGTCTACGAAGCCACGCCGGCGTCCGCCCCGCTGGGCGGCGGGCTCATCGGCCTGGAACACACCGCGCTCGACGTGCTCGACCGCCTCGACATCCCACAGCGCGAGTTCATCGCCTACGACTCGGAGACGATCCGGCAGGTCGCGATCCGCGACCGCCAGCCAGAACAGACCGCCCTTCGCACCTACCCCGGACGGAACACCACCTGGACCCTGCTGCACCGCGCGTTGGCGGCCCGGGTCCCGGCAGGCGTCCTGCGCAGGGGAATGCGGGTCACCGGCCTGACCCACCATGCCGGCCGGCCCATCCTGCAGTTCACCGACGGGCACACCGAGACGGCCGACCTGGTCGTGTTCGCCGACGGCCGGTCCTCGATCGGCCGCCGCCTGCTGGACCCCGGACGCAAGCTGCACTACGCCGGCTACGTCGCCCACCGCGGCATCGCGACCAACACTCCGCAACCCGACCTGCGGGACTTCGTCCGGATGGAGCCCTGCCCCGGAGCGCAGTTCAACATCGCGCCGGTGCCCGGCGGCTGCGACTGGACCTTCTACCTCGGCTGTACCGCTACCGACTACGAGCAGCGCTTCGGCGCGAACCCCACCCGCCGGGTCTTCGCCCTGCCGCAGCACATCACCCCGGCCGCCCGCACCCACGTCGACGAGCACGCCGACCAGCTACTCCCGTCCGACCACGCGGCGGTCGTGCACGCCACGACCGCCCGCATGGCCGTGCCGGTGCTGGACATCGACCCGCCCACCCGCATGGTGTGGCCGGTCGGCGACGGGCACGCCGTCCTGCTCGGCGACGCCCTCGCCCCAGTACGCCCACACACCGCCCGGGGCGCCAACAACGGCATCGAACAGGCCGCCGGACTGGCCGTCGCGCTCACCCAGCACCGCCGCTACAACGCCGACCTGCCCACCGCGCTACACGGCTGGCAGCGCCGGCACCTGCCCACCGCGGTCGCCGCCGTACGGCAGGGGCCCGTCATCGGCGACAAGCTCGGCCTCGGCGCCCGATAAGCCGCCGTCTCCCATGGCCAGAGCCCCACCAAACCGGCCCACTTCTTGGCCGGAAACCCCCACATCGCACCGTCCCCGCCGCTGTACCGGCCGGGGGCATTTCTTGCATCTCTCATCGAAAGGACACGACCCAATGGCCACCAGAACGACCAGCGTCGTCTACGACGACCTCGACGGATCCACCGACGAGGTCGGCACCTACCGGTTCGCCTTCAACGGCGTGCGGTACGAGATCGACCTGTCCCGCCCCAACTTCGACCGGATGGCCGCCGCCTTCCAGCCCTTCCTCGCCGCCGCCCGCCGCCTGCCGAAGTCGACGGCCGGAAGGCAGACCGGGCACGCGACCAGCGCGGATCGCCGCGCCCTCAACGCCCGCGTCCGGCAGTGGTGGGCCACGCACTGGCAGGAACACAACCTGCCCGAACCCAGGACCCGAGGGGCGATCCCTCCGGCCGTCCGCGACGCCTACAACGGTGCCCACTAGCCCGACGCAACGCGAACGCGGGGCCGCGACACCAACGCGACCGCACTGGCTGTCGCGGCCCGGCTACGCGGGAGTCCACCCCAACGACTTGATCGCGTCCCGCTTCGTACTCCAGCCGGGGATCGTGATCACGGTTCGGTGAGGGCTTGTCGGGCGTAGTGGCTGGTCATGGCTTGGGCTTGGTGACGGCGTCGGCGGATCGACCAGAGCAGTGGGTCCGCTCGGCGGCGGGTGGGTTCGATGATCAGGACGTGGAACAGGTGGCGTAGTTCGTTGACGGTCAGTGGGATCAGCCCGACTGGTTGATGGTGGTGGTTGGCGGTCGCGGCGGCGAGGAAGGCGTGGGCCAGGATCACCAGGGTGGTCCAGCGGTGCCAGGACCGCCAGCGGCGGTGTTGGTGCTGGTCCAGGCCGAGTCCGGTCTTCGCGGCCTGGAAGGCTTCTTCGATCTTCCAGCGGCGGCCGGCTACCGCGACCAGGCGGTTGAGTGGGACTGGTTGGGGTGACCAGCAGCGGTAGAAGGCCAGCTCACCGGTGCGGCGGTTACGGCGGATCAGGAGCCAGTGGTGTCCGCCGTGTGCGTCGGTGGCGTGGGGCAGGGCGGTGTAGGACCAGTCGTACCAGCGGTGACCTTTCGCGCCCCTGCCGGCGGAGATGCGCTGCCAGGCGATGGTAGGAAGACCGGTGGCCAGTGCGTCGACGCGGTAGACGCCGAGGCCGGTGGTGACCTGATGGGACCGGGCCACGGCCAGAACGTAGCCCAGGCGCAGCTGACGCAGCCGGGCGGCGAGGCGTGGATCGTTGCCGTAGGCCTCGTCGCCGGCCACCCAGCGACACGGCAACCCGGCGGTGACCGCGGCGGTGATCATCCGGGCTGCCAGCTGCGGCTTCGTGGCGAACCGCACCTGCTCGGGGACACCTGCCCGCGTCCGGCGTTCGGGGTCGTCGCACCAGGACTTCGGCAGGTAGAGGGCCGTGTCGACCATTGCGTGAGCGGTGTCGGTGGCATAGACCAGGTGCACCGCGAGCTGACAGTTCTCGATCTTCCCGGCCGTGCCTGAGTACTGCCGTTGGACACCGACGGTGTGCCGACCCTTCTTCAGGTCCCCCGTCTCGTCGATGACCAGCACCGCCTCGGGGTCACCGAGATGCTCGCCCACGAACGCGCGGACATCAGCGCGGACCGCGGCGTCGTCCCAACGCACCCGGGTCAGCAGGTCCTGCATCCCGTCCGGGCCACTGTCCCCGGCATGCTCGGCGATCGTCCAGCAGTTCTTGCGCGGTAACGGCGCGAGTAGGCCCCGGACGAAGTCACGCACCCGACGGCGAGGCTCGGGCCTGCGGAAACGTCCCCCGACCGTCAGCATCAGGCCGTCGAACAACACCCGCCACCGTTGGGCGTCTACCCTGTATCTCGCAGCCACCGCCGCGTCATGGTCAGTCCACACAACCGCCCATGATCGACGGTGGCTGCACTCGTTCACCCACCACACCAAGCCGCAGCTCAGCCAAGGTCAACATCCCCGGCTGGAGTATTCGAAGCGTGCATGAGTCCACGCCTCGTACTCACCCCCTGGTAGCAGGGAGAAAGGAACCCAACGCATGACCGACAGCACCAAGAACCCATCCACCCTGGAGCGGGTGCTGACCGCGCTCGCCGAGCTCGGTCCGGCCACCGCCGCAAGCATCGGCGAGTCCATCGGCATCGCCTACCCCACGACCACCCCCAAGCTGCGAGAGCTGGAGAGCGCGGGCCACGCCGAGCGGGTCCGCACCGAGCAACGCACGACGCTGTGGCAGCTGACCGAACCCGGCAGGGCGGCAGCCGCGTCGGTCGCGGACAGCAGCACCACCGCGCCATCCGCTGCCTCAGGGAATGACGACGCCCGGGCTGCGGACGATTCGCAGAAGCGAGCCGAACTCCGCACCGAGTCGGAACCGGAGCCCGGCACCGGAACACCCGCCGAGGGCCAGGCACCCGTTGGACTGCCAGCCCAGCAGACCGGCGACCCGACGGCGGAAGCCGGCCAGGCCGGCCCCACGCCAGCCGAAGCGACAGGCCCAGCCGAGCGAGCCCTCGCGCCACAGGACGAGCCCGGCACGGAACCGATGCCCGAGCGGGAGACCGAAGCGGCGCCGAGAACCGATCCAGGGGCGCCAAGCAGCAAGGTCACGCATGACCAGCCGTCCGGTGAACCGCGTCCCGACCACGGTGCCAACGAGTTGGAGACCGACTCGACGACGGAAGCCGAACGCCAGACAGCGGCGCTGGCCGAGGAATCTGGAACCGGCACGCCGAAGCGCGACGGCCGTCGGAAGCCGGCCCAGCCTCGACGCCGCAAGGGGGAACTCCGCGACGAGGTGCTGACGCTGCTGCGACGCCACCCGGACACCGCCTACAAGGTCGGGGAGATCTGCAAGCTGATCAACCAGGCCCGCGACGGCGCCCAGGTCAACAAGGCCAGCGCGGGAGCAGTGGCGAACGCCCTCGACAAGCTCGTCATCGCCGGCAACGTCACGCGACTCGACACCAAGGTCGCGACCTACCAGGCCGTTTAGCGGCGCCTTCACCCTTTGGCAGCCCGGGAGCGGGCGTTTGACGTTGGCGCGCTCACGCCTGCCCCCGGTGCTCCTTCAGCCACAAGGAGCGACAACCAGTGTCTCAGACAGCGAACTCCCTTCTCACCGCCGCTGGCGGCCTCCTCGCCGGGCTGGCCGTCGCCGGTCTGTGGGCCCTGCGCCTGTGGACCCTGCTGACCCGAGCTCGGACCCGGCTGCGGAAGCTGGACCGCGTCGTCCTGAACGCGCACGGCCTGGTCGAGACCCTGCGGTCCGAGCGCGACAGATACCACCGGCAGGCGACCGAGGACGACACCACCCGCCTGCCCAACCGTCGCGCGGCGATCGAGCGGCTGACGCACGCGGTAACGACCGACAGCGAGGTCGGGGTCATCGTTCTCGACCTCGTCGGGTTCAAGCTGGTCAACGACCGTCTCGGGCACCGGGCAGGCAACACCCTGCTGGCCCAGGTCGCCGAACGCCTCCGCCGCCTCGGGCAGTCCGACGTCTTCGCCGCCCGGCTCTCCGGCGACGAATTCACCCTCATCGTCCAGGGCGGTCTCGACAGAACGATCTCGGTGGCTGGCCGGGCCTGGGGGGACATCAACCAGGTTCCGTTCGTCCTTCACGGCAGGCAGATCGACATCGTCGCCAGCGTCGGCTACACGACCACCGACCAGGCCGGCCGCGATCCCGAGTCCCTGCTGCACCTGGCCGACATCGCCATGTACTGGGCCAAGGCCAACGGCGGCGTGGTGCACGGCTACGCCGAGCACATGGGTGACACCCCGAGCAGCGGTCGCCCCCGCGACTGGCCGCCGCACAACCGCTGACCCACCGGGGCCAGGCCCAGCTCGCAGGCGACAACCCCCTCGACCGGGCCTGGCCCCTTCCTGACCGCCGCCAGCTCGGTGGCGTCGTCAAATCCTCCCGCCCTGCGCCCACCCGGCGGATTCCACCCACCCCACACCCTTCTTGGAGCGATTCATGAAAGACGTCGTTGTCGTCCTGCGGCATCTCGCCCGCCTCGACGGTGCCGCACCCGACATGGAGCAGATCTGCGTCACCACCGCGCTCAACACGGCTGCGGTCCGTGACTTCATCACCGCAGGTTGCGCTCTGGTGGCCGCCAACGTTCAGGAGAGACTGCTCGTTGAGGCCACGCAGGTGCTCTGGAACGTCTACGACGGGGCCAGCGGCCCCGAACTCGTCACCGCCGGTGAGCGTGTGCGGGCTGTCGGGCTCGCGCTTACCCAGGCACAGGAGGAGCGGGAAAGGGCACTCGTGCGGTTTCGCGAGGCGTGCTCCCTGCTTCGCCACGATGGCGCGCTCTTCGACGCGGTTTCGAAGCCGGTAGCCCCGCCGGGCGGTGTCCGCTGATGGGACACATGCTGCTCGCCGTCCTCATGCCGGGCACCGCGACCGCCGGCAGCGTCGACGCCGACCATGTACACCTCGGCGACGACTTCGTCGAGCTCATCCACCTCGTCAACGGTGGTCCGCCCCTGATCGACACCCTGCGCCGAGGACGTGCCTGGGGCTACCGCTGGCTCCGCCTGTCGGTGACGAAGGAGCACTACGGCATCAGGGTCACCCGTGCCGGGCCCGACGAGGCCTGACCGCAGGTCCGCTCCGCCCATCCGGCCGCCGTCCGCGCGGCGGACCGTTATCTCCCACGCCCACCTGCGCCCGGACATCGGGCACTGCCGCGTCGGCAAGCCCCTGGAGGCATCCATGAAGATCCGCTCCCTGGTGTCGCTCATCATCGCCGTCGTCGCCGTGTTCGTGCTCTGCGCGGGTGGGCTGGGTGGCCTGCTCGGCGGCGGTACCGCCGCCGGGTCCTGCTTACCGATCTACGTGCCGTCAGCGAGTTCTACCACCGCCAGCCCGCCGAGGATGCCCGGCGTCTGGCCGGCGATCGGCGAGTGGGACGGCGAGCAGGTCACCAACGCGGCGGCGATCGTCACCACCGGTGCCCAGCTCGGGGTGCCGGCCCGTGGCTGGGTGATCGCGGTCGCCACCGCGATGCAGGAAAGCACGCTGCGGAACCTTCCCGGCGGCGACCGGGACTCTGTCGGTCTGTTCCAGCAACGCCCCAGCCAGGGCTGGGGCACCCCGGCGCAGCTCCAGGATCCGGTCTACGCGGCCGGCAGGTTCTACGCCAAGCTGCTCACGCTGAGAGGCTGGCAGACCATGCCGTTGGCCGAAGCCGCGCAGGCCGTGCAGATCAGCGCCTACCCCGACGCCTACGCCAAGTGGGAAAGCCCGGCAACAGAGCTCGTCACGGCCATCGCCGAAACCGCTGGCCTACCGACGGGCGGTCTGGCCGGCTGCGGGGCGGTCGGCCCGTGGACCCAGCCCGTGCTCGCCCCGGTCGGATCCGGATTCCGCAGCAGCGACCGTCCCGGCCACGACGGCGTCGACCTCAGCGCCCCGCGCGGCACGGTCATCCGCGCCGCGTCCGCCGGAACCGTCCGCACCGTCCGCTGCGACGCCGCCCACGCCAGCACCGGCGCGCCGTGGGGCTGTGACCGCGACGGCGACCCCGTCCTCACCCGCGGGTGCGGCTGGTACGTCGACATCGACCACGCCGGCGGGCTCCTGACGCGCTACTGCCACATGGACCAACCCCCGCTGGTAACGGTCGGCCAGCAGGTCGCCGTCGGACAACCCCTCGGCGTCGTCGGCTCCACCGGCCACTCCAGCGGCCCCCACCTGCACTTCGAGGTGCACGTAAGCGGTGACGCCAGCGAGGCCGGCGCGATCGACCCGATGCCCTTCATGGCCGCGCAGGATGCCCCACTCGGCACAACTGGGCGGTGACCACACCAGCACAACGCCAACAACTCTCCTCTCCTCATAAGGAGGAAGTCATGGACAACATTGACGACGACGGTGCACATGTCTCCCGCCCCGAGCACGACTGCGAAGCAGCCGGAACCCTCGAATTCGTCGCCACCTACGGCGCACCGGGCGTCGGACAGGCATGGACCTGCACGGCGTGCGGAAGGGACTGGTCGCGGGTCGGCGGCACGTTCTGGCCAGCCGATCAGGGCGTACACATCCTCAGCATCGAAGACGTCAAGTAGGCCCGGCAGCCCACGCCGCCAGCTCCGTCGAGACAACTCCGGCTGCAAACGCGCAGCGGCGGCACGCCGGCATCGGACGCCACTCAATCGGAACGCCATCCAGCGGCACCGGCCGCGAAGTCACAGCCCGGCCCGCCCAGCCCTTTCATCGGTATTGGAGGAACACGCAGCATGACCTGGCAAACCGTAAAGCCGCTGACGCCGCTGTCCACCGGCTTCGGCGTTTGGTCCATCGACGAGTACACCGAGCGGATCCGTCGCGGCGAGATGGTCCTCGACGCCCCGTACCAGCGTGGCCGCCGCTGGACCGACGACCAGCGCATCGCCCTCATGCGGTCCTGGCTGCAGGGCGTCCCCATCCCCGCCGTCGTCCTCAACGACCGCACCGGGGCCGCCTGGCACGACAGCGACCCCGGTGCCCACGTCACCTACGCCGTGGTGGACGGCCGGCAGCGGCTCGAAACCGCCCTCGCCTGGCAGGCCGGCAACCTGGCCATTCCTACCTCGTGGCTGCCCACCGACTGGATCCGCGTTGTCGAGGACACCGACGACGGTCCCTACGTCCGCGTGACCGGACTGCACGCGCCCCGCCGCATCGCCCGGCTGATGGACCTGCCCTGCGTGCGGGCGCGGGTCGGCACCGTCGCGGACGAGGCCACCATCTACCTGCTCGTCAACGGTGCCGGAACGCCACACACCGACGCTGACCTCGACCGCGCCGCGCGGATCGCCAACTCCCAGGCGGGCCCGCCGCCGAGCAGCACCACCGGGTAGCCGGCTGCTCGGCGAAGCGTTCGTCCGGACGCGGGCGCCAGCCGACGGCACATCAGGCAAACAGCGCCGAACCCCTTTTCTGACCCGCACCTTCGAACAGGAAGAAGATCATGATCGACACTCAGCTCGTCCTCAAGTACTGCGGCGTACGGATCAGCGCTCAGGCACTCATGGACGCCATCCCCGCCGGCACCGACCAGCCGACCGTGGCCTCGGAACTGTGGCACGCGCTCACCGCGCTCGCCAGCACCGAAGCGCAGATCGCCCAGCTCGTCCCAACCCTCCGCGACGCGCTGCGGGACGTCGAGCAGGTCCTCGCCGCCGGACCCGACGACCGGATCCCGGTCGTCGACTCCACTGGCGCGCTCCAGGCGCGGGGGCCTCGCCTCGACGCGCTAATCGGTAGGCGGGCCGCGCAGGTCGAACACCTGCGGGCCATGACCCGGCTCTGGGAGACGCGGCACCCCGATCCGGCCACGACCACCCCGGTGCCGCGCTGAGGCGGCGCGGCCCACCTGGCGCGGCCGGCTACGGGCAGGCCACTGCTCATCACCACCGCCCACCGTCTGCCCGACGAGCATCCGCGTCCTGTTGACGACCGGTTCCGCGTGCGGTTCTCCTCGGGCACGGTGACCGGCGATCCTTTCACGCCAGCACCGCACCCACGATCACCACCGGGCATCCGCCGCCTGGTGCCACCGGCGCGGGTGGTCCTCCGACGGCGACCTGTGGACGACTTGATGTCGCCGCAGAGTCGAGCGTTGATCGGTGCGGTCACCACCGCCCGGACCGGACGGCGGTAGGACGGCTCCCAGGCCACGAGCCGAGACGGCCACGTCGGTGGTGACCACCCCGATCCGCTTGTCGAGAGGACCCGCTCCGATGCTGCCCGCCACTCCCGCCGGTGTGCCCGAGAACGTCACAGACGTCCTGCTGTGGCGCATGGCCGTCCGCGTCACCGCCGACCACCAGCCCGACCCGCACCATCCCGGCCGGTGCGCCAACCTGCGCTGCGCCCACGAGGCGTACCCCTGCCAGCCGCTGCGCGACGCACAGCGGGCACAGCACGCCGCCACCCGGCCGCCACGGTTCGCGCCGGGACGCGCCCGCGTCCCCGTCGTCGCCGCTGTCGCGCAGAGGTTTGCCGGCTGGTTCCGCCCGACCCGCCCCGCGCCGGCGGTGCCCCGGCCCGCGCCGATACCGCTGCCCCGCCGGCAGCCCATGGCCGCTCTCCGCCTCGCGGCCTGACGGCCACCCACCCTCGAGCCGCACCCACTGCCGGTGTCGCGTCCTGCCGCCGGTTCACCACCCCTTTGAAGGAGGCACCGTGACCTTTCACGCCGAAACAACCCTGGCCGGCTACGCCCGGGCCGCCGTCCATCTCAAGGGCCGGATGGTCGACTACGGCCGTACCAGCTTCGCCCGCCAGTACCTGAGGGCCTATCTCGACGCCGCGTTCGAGGGATCGGACGCGACGGCGACACCAGAGGTACTCGACGCCGTCGACAGGCTCACTCACCAGCCCTGGCAACTCGGCGAGCCCTACGTTCTGGCTCCCGAGATGAGCGCGGTCGTGGCCGCCGCCGCCGAAGCACTCGACCTGACCGGCGACGTCGTGCCCGACGACGTCGCTCCCAGCGACGGCGGCGTGCTGTTCCTGCCCGAACCGATCTACCACCGCGGACTGCACGGGCAGGTCACCTCGATCGGCGCGGTCACCTGGGCCAAGATGCGCAACCGCGCCACCGGCAGCACCGACTGGTGGATCATCGGCTGGGCGGACCGCGACGACCCCCTCGAGCCGTCCGCCGCCCGCCGCCGCTCCCTCTACGCCGAACAACCCCAGCTCGCGGCAGAGTTGGGCCCCTACGTCCTGACCTCGTCCGCCCGGCTGCCCATCGGCAGGCCGGTCCAGGACCGCCCCGGCCCGCCGGTGGTCGACGATGACGACATCGAGTGGGAACCCGCGCCGGACGGGCGGTTCTGCATCGACGAGTCGACCGTCCGGGTCAACGCGGTGGCGGCCATCGCCTACGCGTTCTGGGTCATCCAGGCCCAACCCCTGACCACCGTGTCCGCTGCGCCGCTGGACCGGGCCGCCCGCCGTCGCGCCAAGCGGGACAACGTCGTCCACGAGACCCGCGTCGTCATGCTGCGCCGCCGCAAGGCCATCACCGACCGCGACAACGGCGAGGCCAGATGGCACTACCGGGTCCGGTTCTTCGTGAAAGGCCACTGGCGGCACCTCGTCAACGCCGACGGCCAGCCCTACAGGATCTGGATCCACCGACACATCAAAGGGCCAGACGGCGCTCCGCTGCTCCTCGGCGACGCCGTGTCCATCCTCGCCCGCTAACCACCCTCAGAAGGAGACCGACATGCCATCCCTCGACGAGTTCTTCCGACGGCAGCAGGAGCACATCGACACCATCGGCTGGGCGGTGACCGCCGTCGTGCCGGATCCCGGTGAGACCGACAGCCCGTTCGCCTACACCGTCGGCCTGACCGAGCGTGACCTCCCCGAGCTGGTCATCGCCGGACTGGACCCCCTCATCGCGCACGAACTGCTCAACGACATGGCCCGCCGCGTGTACAGCGGGGCGCAGTCGCTCACCCACGGTCAACGCGTCGACGACCTGCTCGTCGGCTACGACGCGGTGATCGTCGAGGGGCCGGCCACCGAGGCGCTGCACCCCGGCGCGGCCTACGCCCGGTACGGCAACGATCGTGTGTACCTGCAGCAGATCGTGTGGCCGGACAAGCATGGCCGGTTCCCGTGGGACTACGGGTACGCGTACCCCGCGCACGTCCAGCCGCTTCTCACACACCCGTAGCCGACACACGGCGCCAGGCATCCACCTCGCACGATTCGTCCTGCGGCCCGACAACACCAGAACAGAAACGCCGCCGTCGACACGGCATGCGACTCGCCATCGATCCGCCCCACGCGCCCCGCGTGGGGCTTTGTCATGTCCGACAAAGAGCCAGTCAGGAGCGTCGTTCTCCATGCCCAGCCACACGTTCACCACGGACGATCTCGTCGTCATCGACCCGGCCTTCGCGCGGCCGGGCGAGGAGACCGTCGTCTATCGCGTGCGTGAAGTGCACCGTGTCAACCTCATCGCCGTGCCCGTGACCGGCGGGCGCCCCATCCGGGCCCCGAAGGACATGTTCCAGCCGGCACCCGACAACGCCATCACCGCGGCCGGCCAGCAGGAACAGCACGCCGCCCATCCCCGAGGCCACCCCCACCGTCCTCTGGCCGGGCAGCGTCGTCACGGTCGCCGGGCCCGGTTGGCACAGGCCCGCCGGGCAGCTTCATGTCGTGCTGCGCGTCACGGGCGACAAGGTTTCCCTCGTCCAGCTTGGCGGCGACAACGGCCGCTACTGGCGGGGAGTCCACCGCAGCTTCTGCACCGTCGTCGACCCGAGCCGCATCAACCACACCCCGGTCTCCGGCTGACCCCGCCGTGCGGCGCGTCAACCGGATGACGAGCGTCCCCGCCACCGCTGTCGGTCGCCCTCACGGCCAACGGCGGTGGCGCCGCGTTGGCAAGCCGGCACCGCGACGCCCCCAGGCCTCCTGGCTCGCCCCTCTCGTCCACCTGGCGCCCCGAGGACGGGCTGCCTGCGGTCTCCAGCGCCGTGGGCCCGTCCTCGTGGGCGCCGCCGATCTCTGTTGGAGAACTCCATGCCTCCGTCGCGAAGCCCGCTCGTGCGGGTCGCCACACAGTTCGGCTACGACCTCGACGAAACCTCCCTCCTGGCCGATCCGCGCGTCGCTGCGACCGACACGCAGTCCGCCCGGCTGTGCGCGGTCCTGATCGAGCACGTCAGCGGCACCGCCGACGCCGCCCTGCGGTACACGATCAGCCAGGACCCGGACTACCTCGGCGGCGTCGTCGCCGACACCGTCACGGCGATCGAGCGCGCCTGGCGGGCGATCGCCACGCTCCTGGCCGCTGCGGTCACCACCGGTGCCGCGCGGCAGCTCACCCCGGGCGGCACGCGCGCCGCCGCCTCCTCATCCTGGCGTCCCGCTGTGGTCCGGATCGCCGGTGCCAGCGGCGGGCCCTACCCCTGCCAGATCGGGCCGCAGCACTGGAACGGTTGGGCCAGGCCCCGCTTCACTCGCGATGTGGTCGCGCGGTTGATGGCCGACGTGGACGAGCAGTGGCGCCGCGATGGCGCGCAGCCCGACTCCATGCCGGGACAGCTATTCGTCAGTGGCGAGGTGCTCCTTCTGCATGGCGAGGGCGTTCGGGAGGTCATCGCACCGGACGACGACGACATGTTCGCGGTCGGCGCCGGCACCTGGATGTGGGAGGAGTGGCCGGATTAGCGCCCCGACCGGCGCCCCCGCGGCCGCGCTCCTGCAGCAGGTCGAGGGCCGCGCGGCGCACACCCCCTTTGGAAAGCAAGTCTCAAGTCCTGGAGAGATGACATGTTCCGGATCCTCGCGGTGTCGATACGAGGGCACCGCTACCTGGAGGGCAACCCGACATCTCACCCGATCACCGAGGTCCCGTCCGGTGTCGGAACCCGGTTCCCCAGCCTCACCGCGGTGGTGCAGCACGTGCAGCGCGAGTACCGCAGCCTGTCGGTGGTCTGGCGCGTCGAGGTCATCGACGAGCGCGGTGAGGTCGTGTCGCGCGGCACGCGTGACGGCGTCAACGGCACCGGCAGCCGCTGGGTGTGGCAGACCGCGTAAAGCCGCGATCGCCCCCACCACGCCCACCAGTCGCAACCACCTGACCCGCTCCGCGCACAGGCTCCTCGACGCGAGCGGCACTCGCTCCACCTGTTTACGCGGCGTCATCCGTAGCTGACCGACGCCCGTTTCCGGCGACCGCCATCGGTTGCCCGCCACGCCCTCTCCGAGGCGGTTCGGCGCGGTGCCAACCCATTCCCAATCGGGAGGTGGTCGCGCCGGAGGCGTGGCCACCTCCTGCCCATTGTCAGGAGGAACCACGCGTGCAACCTCAACCCGCACCAGAGCGCACCAGCCCCGGTCGCGACTTGAACACCCAACCGGGTGGCGGTAGTCGTGTCCCCGCCGCACCAACCGGCGGCGTCAGGGGACCGGCGATGACGACACCGACAGCGGGCACGCCCGCCACGCCCAGCGGCTCCGCGCCCAGCAGCGGGATCAACGCGGTCAGCGGGCTGCCGAGGTTACGCGCCGGCGAGCTGCAGAACCAGGTCCTCGCCGTACTGTCCAGCGCCGGGGTCGCCATGGACGTCGGCGACATCGCCGCGATCCTGGTCGGTCGGTCCTCCGGCGCGATCGGTCAGGCCTGCGACCGGCTCGCCGAGCGCGGCCACGCCGAACTCCTGCCCGGCTCGCCCAAGCAGTACCGCATCACCCAGGCGGGAACAGCCGAGCACCGGGCCAACCCGACGCCGGTACCGCCCGCGCCATCGCCCGCCGCCCGACCCGCGCCCGCCACCCGGCCGGCAACACCCGCCCCACGGCCGGCGACGGCGTCGGCCACCCGCCCGGCTGTGTCGACCCCGCGACCGGGCACCCCCACCCCCACGCCGTCCGCGCCGCGTAAGCCGACCACGGGGCCGGTGCGGCGCCCAAACGGGCAGCTGTACTACCCGCGGCTGCTGGCCAAACGCCCCGACGTCGACGTGCTGCGCGACCTGCGTGACGCCGACGTTCCCGTGCTGCTGTACGGGCCGCCCGGCACCGGCAAGACCTCCCTGATCGAGGCCGCATTCGGCACCGACCTGCACACGGTGCCCGGCGACGGCGACACCACCGTCGGGGACATCGTCGGGGACTACGTGCCCACCGACGCCGGCGGCTACGAGTTCGTGCCCGGTCCGCTGCCGCGGGCGATGGAAGCCGGCGGGGTGCTGTTCATCGACGACGCCACCCTGATCCAGCCGAAGGTCCTCGCCGTGGTCTACCCGGCCATGGACGGCCGCCGGCAGATCATCCTCAAGGCCGCCGCTGGCCGGGTCGTCACCGCCTCCCCCGGCTTCTACGTCGTCGCCGGCCACAACCCCGGCGTGCACGGCGCCGTACTCACCGAGGCTCTCGCCTCCCGGTTTTCCACCCAGGTCAAGGTCTCCTCCGACTACGACCTGGCCGCCGCGCTCGGCGTCGACTCCCGGATGGTCCGCGCTGCCCGCAACCTCGCCACCCAGTACGACAGCGGCGAGATCGGCTGGGCGCCACAACTGCGGGAACTGCTCGCCTTCAAGCGGATCGCCGACGTGCTCGGCGTCGACACCGCCATGGCCAACCTGATCGGCCTCGCCCCGGTCGAGGACCGCGAGGTCGTGCACAAAGCCGTCTGCCAAGCCTTCGGCCTGGCCAAGATCCTGCCGCTCGCCCTCGGCAACCAGCTGTAACCCCGGAAAGGAGGACAGCACCATGTCGCTGTCGAAACACCTCAACGCTGACCCCGACGCCGCATCCACCCCACTGCCGGCAGACCACGCATGGCTCCGCATGTCGGCTGCGCTCAGCGCACACATCCCCCCGATCGCCGGCCGTGAGGACCTGCTCGTCGTCATCGAACCCGGCGCCGGCGGCGGCGCACCCGCCTGCTTCATCCGCGAACGTGCCACCATCGAAATCGACGGCACGTACCTCGGCATCGACCCCCGCACGGTCGACCCGCACGACCCCGATGCCCGAGAGAAGTACCCCGTGGCGTGGGGGCTGCTGGTCCACGAGGCCGCGCACTCCCAGCACACCCGCTGGGAGTTCGGGGCCGGACCCGCCCGGGTGGCCGAGGCCGCCGCGCTGCTGGAGGAGTCCCGCATCGAGGCCGCCCAGCTGCGCCGCAGGCCCGGCGACCGCCGATGGCTGCGCGCCGCCGTCACCAGGATCCTGCTCGACGACATCCCGACCACCGATGACGCGTGGGCCGCCGCCGCCAGCGCCGCGCTCGTCCTCGGCCGGGTCGACGCCGGTGTCATCGACCCCGACGAGGCCGAACAGCTACGCAGGGCCGTCGTCCGGATCCTGCGCCCCGCCCTGCTCGGCGCCCTCACCGGGATCTGGCGCGACGCGCATCAGGTGCCCGACGACGACACCGACGGCATGCTCACCCTCGGTCGACGCTGGTGCGACGCGCTGGGCGTGGACCCCGAGGCCGCGCCGCCCGCACCGGGGCCTGGCCAGGCCGGGCAGGGCAGCACGGGACAGTCAGGGCAGGGCACAGGCGGCAGTCCCGCCGGCAGAGGTGCGCTGCGCAACGCGGCTGGCTCCGTCGCCGGTGCCGTGGCAGCCCACGACGCCGAAGCCGCCCAGGCCGCTGCGGCTGCCGCCGCCCGCGCCGCACAGCGCGCCCAGCAACGCCAGGCCGAGGCCGACCAGCAAAAACGATCCCAGGACGCGGCCAGCGCGGTGTTCGGGACCGACGCGGGCGCGGGCCGCGGAGGAGGGGGTGCGAGCACCAACGGGTCACCGCTGGTACGCAAGCGACCTCCCGTGCACCGGAGCCGGCAGCCCGACGACGACGAGCGTGCCGCCGCACGGCAGCTCGCCCGCGCACTGCGGGAAGCCGCCTACCGGGAACCGACCGACGCAGTCATCACCTCGGTGACACCGCCCGGCCGGCTCGTCACCCGCGCCGCGCTCGCCGTCGACGCACAGCGCGCCGCCGGGCAGGTCCCCACCTCCGAACCGTGGCGGCGTACCGAGCGCCGCCGCGTGCCGCAGCCACCGATCCACGTCGGGATCGTCGCCGACGTCTCCCCCTCGGTGGCAGCGTTTGCCAGGCCGATCGCCTCGGCGGCGTGGATCACCGCGCAGGCCACCGCCTGGGCCGGCGGCACCAGCGCCACCGTCACCTTCGGCCAGTACGTCACCGCCGTGACCCGCCCCGGCCAGCCACCCGAGAAGGTCCGCCTGTTCGGCAGGGAGAACAACACGCAGGGATTCCCCCTCGCGGTGGACGCCCTCGACGCCGCCCTCAGCCTGGCCGATCCGCGCGGTGGCGCGCGGCTGCTCGTCGTCGTCAGCGACGGCGAGTTCACCCCCGCCGAGATCACCGACGGCCAGAAACGTCTGGACCGGCTCGTCCGTTCCGGCTGTGGACTGCTCTGGCTCGGCCCACCCGACTCCCGTCCACTCAAGGGCGCCCATGCCACCGTCCTCGGCAAACCCGCCGACGCAGGACGGCTCATCGCCCGCGCCGCCGCTACCGCGCTGCGCAACACCTGACCGCCGGCAGGGTCGGCACCGTCAATGCCGCCCTTACGGGCAGAGCGGTGCCGAACCTCTCCGTGGAGTCCCGCTGGACGAACGACTTGATCCGTGCGCGGAATCAGGCCTGAATCGTTGCCGCGCCTACCTGGGCCGCACCCGTCCAGCCACACCTTGAAGGAGCGGATCCTGATGCTGTCACAACATCAACGCGACGCCATCGTGCACTGCCTGCACGGTATCGACGCCCACGCAGCCGCGATGCACAACTGCCCAGGGCCTGTGCTGTTCGCCTGGCTCCGGGAAACGCCAATAGAGAGCCACCCCGGCCCGACCGCCCGCGCCGTCACCGTCGTGCCACTGCTCGTTGAACCAGCCCGGTGGCAGAACGAGCCGGACGGGCCGGTCGCCGCGCTCCGGCAGATCACCGAAGAGGCGCACCACCCCTCCCACCAGGCCACCATCGCCCTCCAGGCCGGGCACCCCTACAAGGTCAACGCCCTCGCATACCTGTTCATGTATCCAACCATCGTCGAGCAGTCCAATGGACCAGTCGAGACGCGATACATCGAGGCGGTCGACAGCGACGGCACGGTCTACGTGCTCACCCGCCTGCCGGACACCGACCACGGAGTCGTCGTCACGGTCGACGAACCCGACGACAGCGAGACCATCGCCCTGCTCCGCCGGCTGGTCACCCTTACCTACCCCAGCGGCGCCAATCCCTGACTGGGCTGCACCGCGCCAGTGGTCAACACCGCACCGTTCTGGCAACCGAACGGCGCGCCGCTGCTTGACGCCATGGCGACATCAACCACCGGGGACTATTTCCCGTCATCGAGTTCTTATGTCAGGAATCCTGCATGTCATCCGAGACAACGACCGAGCACCCCTTCAATATGGCCAACCGGGCATACCAACGCCTGTTAGCTATCGCTTCCGAGCACCTCGACGTCGGCGTCTGGAAGAGGGACAGCGACGGACGTCCTGTCATGATCACACTGACCGACATCGCCTCCCGCGACATCATCACCCTCGCCGTGATGGACTCTCACGAGGAAGCGGTGCCGCACGCGCTGCTCGCGGTCACCGTCGACACCGAGCTACGCGCGTACGGTCCCTTCGCAGGCAGCAGCACCGCCGGCGCCTACGCCGCGCGTCTGGCGCTCGCTCAGCCGGACGTCGTGGCTACCCGTCCGGTGCCCCTCCATTGCCCAAGCGAACGGGACATACCCAGCACGGCGTGGATCGACGCGCCTCACACCATGGCCGACATGGTCACCGCCCGCCCTGCGGATACTGCTGTGACCTGTCTGATTCTGCTTGACCGGGCCAACGGCTCTCTGGTGGCTGTTGGCCCGTTCACCACGCCACGCGAGGCGGATGGCTGGAGGCCGCAACCCGACCACGAGGCATCTCGGTTCGTGGTTGCGCTTCAACAAGTGATGTCGGACGGCGATTAGCAACAGACGGAACGCTGGATGACAGGTTTGGTCGGGGCACCGCGCGGTGCCCCGACCAAACGAGTGAGAAACTGCGGCCTTTTTGCTTTCACCGTCGTTCTTGCGATCGGCAACGAGCGCAGCGACCCGGAGGCGCACCGGCTTGACGAAGCCGCCCAGTTGGCCGCCGATCTCGGGTGTTTGCCGCTGGCGTTGGCGCAGGCCGCTACCTACATCCAGGATCAGGATCTGACCTGTGCCGGCTACCGCAAACGGCTGGCCCGCCGCCGGCTGACCGCCCTGTCGCCGCACCTGCTTCCCGACGACCAGGCGACACCGGTGGCCGACACGTGGGCACTGTCGGTCGAGCTGGCCGACGCCGCCACCGGAGGCATCGCCCGGATCCTGCTGCAGATCGCCGCCCTGCTCGACCCCAACGGCATGCCACACAACCTGTTCGCCGCCCAAGCGGTCACCGCCTACTGCGAGCAGCGTCTCGGCCAGCCCGTCGATGCCGACGACACCCACGACGCGATCCGCACACTGCACCGCCTCAGCCTGACCAGCAGCACCCAGAACACCACCCCCGGCAGCGCCAGCCTGCGGGTGCACGCCCTAGTCCAACGCGCGACCCGGGAAACCACCCCCGACGAACAGCAACGCCTGCTCGCCGTCACCGCTGCGGACAGCCTCGTCGAGATCTGACCCACCATCGAACGCGACCCGGGAATCGGGCAGATCCTCCGGGCCAACACCACCGCCCTGCACACCCACACCGGGCCGCTGCTGTGGGACACCGACACCGGCGGGCACCAGGTGTTGTTCACCGCCGGCAACAGCCTCGGCAACACCGGCCTGGTCGGGGCAGGCCGTACTCCCCACCAGCCCGAAGCCACGGCGTCCCCTCCCCGCGCGTGGTCTTGGTCAACGCCGGTCGGCCGGGGGACGTGCGTGGCGGCCACCTGGGGCCTCGGGACTGCGCGGTGTCATCTGATCTTGTGCGGGCCACTGCGGCAGTACGTTCAGTTGAACCCGCAAGAGCCAACGTCCCTCCACACGCGACAGAAGTCACGGTGAGTAATGAGGGACCAGGTGATCGCGCCCGCGCAAGGGGCAGCACTGGCACCCGGAGCTCACGCGCACGACTACCCGCAGGTAGCACGTTGATGCGGAGAATCCTTGGCCGGGACACCCTGAAAACGAGAGTTGGCAAGGCTTTGCGGGGTGCCGTGGGGCACTACCGGCCCGAGCGGAAAAGACCTTCCCCCAGACATCGCGTAGCGGTACGCATACAAGGCCGGATGAGCATACGGTTAGTGATGACGAACCGGTCGGCCATGCTTGATCCAGCCGAAAGAAGATGGCCCCTCCGTTGGCAGCAGAGGGGCCATCAACCCATTGGCCATCCCCGCGTGAGACAGACCGTTGGGAGCTTGAGCCGCAGGTCACGGGCCATGGCAGGCCGCTTCCCGACGCGTCGAGTCTGACACAAGAAGGCCTTGATTTGCAAGCCGCAATTCACTTTCGCAGCCAGTGATGCCACATGAATCCACGTAGGACTTAATCGTATTCCCAATTGCCCGCCATGAGATAGCGCATACAGAAGCGCCGGGGATGCGATTCCTGGATGGGGGAAATGTAGCAAAGCTACGCATCCTATTTCCGTGATCGGCAGGCACCGATCGAGGGCGGGTTCCGACAGAGTAATTCCGCAGGCAATTCACGCGGGCCGAGAGGGAGGCAAGGCCGTTTAAACGGTACTGCATTCAACCATCCCCACCTCTGCCACGACAGAAAGGCCGGGGAGTTTATCACACAGGGGGGACATTCCCACCCCCTCGCTGACCTGCACTTCTGCCGCACGTACAACGCTTTGATGTGCAGTCACACTACTGCTGAGACCCAAGAAGATCGTTTCGGCCGACGCAGATAACTTGGTCCCTTCCTTGGGGACTACGTTTACGCACCCCGAGCCTCACGACCCCCCTTGTCGCCCTGGCAAGTTTTTATCTGAAGTACAGGTGGGGCCTCACGGCTGCGCAGCCGTGAACCGGGGACAGTCAGGGCGACTGAATTGACCGCGATTCGCCGAGGGCCGTACCATGGGCCCCGGCTCCGGTGGTTTCACTGAACCTGGGATCACGGTTGGCAGCCGCCCCAGGCGAACCGCCGGAATTGGCCATCCCCGCGCCCGAGACAACCTTTGGGAGAGGAGGTAACGGTGACTGAGCTGCGGTTTTCCCTCCGCGCGCCCCAGGCCGTCGTGATCAACGTGGTCGTGGTGGTACTGGTCATCCTGGGCGTCACACCCTTCCTGGTCTGACGTACGAGGCAATCCAACCCGAGGGCGGGCACCCGGACGGTGCCCGCCCTCGGGCGTCTCCGGCTGCTCCACCGACAGCCCTCACCAGCACAACTTCCTTCGGCGACCGGCTTCCGGCGGGCGTGTCGTACCCCTTGGGCCGACGCCGGCCGGAGGCCGAGCGCGGCACGCCTCACCCGTTCGGCAACTCAGCTTGCTCCGTGTCAGCGCGTCCCCGGCCAGGGCCGCAAGTATTACTTCTTCTCCAGCTTGCTCCGCGCGAAGCGAGGGAGTGTTCCGCAGGCGGCCTGCGGAACGCCGCCTTGAGCACTCATTTGCTGGAGGCGGTCGGAGCCGTCTGGTCGAGGAGTACGTGGACGTTGCGACGGCGGTGGAAGTTGATGAAGCTGCCGTCGTGGCTGACCACGGCCTTGCGGGTGCTGGCGAGGCCGAGGTCGCAGAGTTCCTTGAGTCCGGCGGTTCGGGTGCGTGATGCCTGGGTGTGACTGCGGCTGTTGCTCGTTGGCTCGGGTCGGCTCCAATGGACGCCGTGTCGACGCATCGTGATCAGCCCAACGCTGGAACCCGTCACCGTGGTGGTGTCCCCGCTCCGAGGCGGCACTGGAGAGCCGCAGGGCAGTCCGCGACAAGGCCCCGGACACTCCGACCTTCCCGGCCGACGGCGGCTCGAGTGGAACTCGTCCCAGCCGGGCCAATCGATGTCAAGCCCGACCCGTGGCAGCGTCTGGTGGCCATCGGCAGCATCCTGTCGGTGCTGTTCGTGGCCATCGGCCTGTACGTCACCAACGAGGCCAACCGCGAGCAGCAGCGGCTCACCGCGCAGGGCCAGATCACCGACCGATTCACCAAGGCCGTCGAGCAGCTCGGCCAGCCCGGTCCGGAGAAGGTGGACGTGCGGCTCGGGGCGATCTACGCCCTGGAACGCATCATGCGCGACTCAGCCGAGGACCAACCTGCCGTCGTCAACATCCTCGCCGCCTTCGTCCGGGTCCACGCCCCCGCACCCGAGCGGCTCTTCCCCGATCCGCCGATCGAACGTCTGGAAGGCACCCGGCTTCGCGCACCGGTCGACATCCAGGCGGCGCTAACCGTCCTGGTCCATCGCGACACCAGCCCCAACGGCGGGCATTCGGCCAGGCCCCGCCGCGCGCTCGACCTCGCCAATACCGACCTGACCGGTGCGATCCTGATCGGCGCGGACCTGGCCCACGCAGACCTCACAGGCACGGTCTTGGTTGACGCGGACCTGTTCGGCGCGAACCTAACTGGCGCGGACCTGGACTACTCGAACCTAGACGGCGCGAACTTAGCAAGCGCGGACCTGACCCGCGCGGACCTGCACTACACAAACCTGGACGGCGCAGACCTGGCCGGCGCGAACCTGGCCGGCGCGAACTTGGACAGCGCACACCTGGGCAGGGCGGACCTGAGGTGCGCTCGGACCGACGGCGACACCCGCTTACCCAGGAAGGTGGCCCGACCGACAGCGTGTAACTGATCGCGCTCCGGGTCTAACCGTCCACACCAGCGTGATCACTTACGCACCAAATCGCTCTCGACGATCACAGGGCGACCGCAGGCTCTTCGGCATAGGCAGCGTTCAGAATGCGCAGGAATTCCTGGTCCTGGACGAGCGGCTCGTCGCCGAGTCGCGCGACCGCGATGCCCGGCGTCCACGAGTTCATCACTGCGGCCGCGAGACGCCCGCCGAGCTCGCCGCGCCTGACCTCCTGCGTCCGTTGAGGGACTCTTAGTGCGTCGAGTCGGCGCGTCAGGATCTGCATCGTGACGCCGGGGAGGACCTCGGCGCACGGCCAGATAACGGCCTCTCCGTCCCAGAAGGCGAGGTTCCAGATGGTGGCCTCGCTCAGCCGACCCGATCGGTCGGCGAACGCGGCGTCGTCGAAGCCCGGGGCGCTCGCGCGCCTGAGCAGGAGCGTCTTGGACACCTCGCCGACGTGCTTGACGCGGGGGAGATGCCGCTCGTGCTCGACGACGTCGAGCGAGAGAGGTCCGGACGGCGCAGTCGCGGGATCGGTGACCTTCACCAGCACGTCGAGGTCAACGTCGTCCCCAGCGGGGGCGAACTCTCCCGGCCGCGAGGAGACGAAGCATGTCAGCGACGCGTCCGGGGGAGCGGCCGCCAGAGCGCGGCACATCTGCTCGAGGATCGTCTCGTCAGCCAGGTGGCGGCCGAAGAGCTCGTCGCTGGCGTCCCGGAGACGGGCCAGGTGCAGGTCCAGCCCCCGCACACGATGGTCCCGGACCTGCATCGCGGTGAAGTGGGCGAACCCGGCGAAGGCCAGTGGCGCGAGGTCCGCCGCCTCGGCCGCCCTACCATTGAACAGAGTGATCGATGTGGTCATGCAAGCGACCGTAGGAGTTGACACCAGTGGCAGGGGCAAGCGGCGCGACCCAGGGAACGGCGCTGCGGATCGGCGATGTCGCGGCTCTCACGTCGGCCACGCCGCGGATGCTGCGTCACTACGAGAACCAGGGCCTCATCGCCGCGGAGCGCTCGTCCGCCGGCCAGCGCCTGTTCGACCCGTCCGTCGTCGAGCAGGTCCGCTCCATCCGGTGGCTGCTCGGCGCAGGGTTGCCCGTGGAGGCTATCCGCGAGCTCCTCGACTGCATCCACGACACCGACCGCCTCGAACCGTGCGCAGTTCCGCTGCTCGTGGAGCATCTCCAGGCGTACGACGGCCGCATCGCCGAGCTCACGACGACGAGGGACGCGCTGCAGGGGCTCATCGACGCGTCGAACGGGTGATGATCGACCATCTGCGTCCCTGATGGCGGCTTGGATCACCGCCGACACGACGTCGTTTCACCTATCAGCGCACGAGCCTCCGCCGATACTTGGATCATGGCGAAGACGAGCGAGAAGGAACCCGAGACCATCACCGCGGACTTCGCGCGGCGGTGGTGGAAGTCCCTGATGGCGAACACGGTCGCGCTGGTCGAGGACGCGGCGCTCCTCGCCTCCCATGACAGCCCCGGCCGGGCGCAGGCGCTGATCGTGCTCGCCATGGAGGAACTCGCCAAGGCGCGCTGGCTGTACGAGGCGGCCGAGCACCAGTGGACGGCTCCGCTCGGCCTCTACGGCCTCGAACCGAGGCCCGCGGGCGACGTGATCGTGCCGGAGGGCCTGAGCTCGACCCGACGGCCGCACGCGGAGAAGCTGCAGGTGGCTGAGCAGTTCGCCTCGGGCTCGCCGGGTTCTGGAGCCTGGACCGGCGGATGGAGTACTACGAGCGTCCCGACTTGGAGACGTTCACGGCCACGGCCAAGCAGCGCAACCTCGACAAGCAGGCAGGCTTCTACGTCGATCGGGACGGCGAGAGCATCACCAGCCCCCTCGCCATCACCGCCGGCGACATCGCGAACGCCATCCGGCGCACCGCCAAAGTGGTGCAGTTGCACCTGATCGAGGACCACACCCGTCAACAGGATGCGCCCGACGCTTCATTGATCGACTCCGCCGAAGACCTGCACTGGGCGGTCATGCCGTACTCGGACCCCGAGCTGTTCGCGGACGTCGTCGCCAGGCACCCACCGAGCGGAGGCGAGTAGGCCGACGCGCCGGATCGGATGGCCTGCTCGAGTCATCCGGCCGCAGGGGCTTGCGGGATCCTCTCGCTTCTTGGACAAGATCGGATATGGGATCTCAACTTTGATTGCGGTCGCCGCAACCTATTGCGATCATCGCAATAGGTTGCGCAGAATGTAGGACATGACTCGACGAGACATCTTCACCGACGTGGCCGCGATCCTGTACCCGATCCCGCAGCCCGACCCCGGCGAGGAACACGACGACGGCTTCCTCGCCGCGCGGGACGAAGCCGCTGAAGACCAAGAACGTGCCACCGAGAACCTGCGGGCCGCGTGGGACGGAGGCGACCAGGACCCGCTGATCGGCGCGCTGGCCGGTGCCCGTCGCGCGAAGGAGGAAGCCGAGCAGCGGATCCGTGAGCTGATCGCCTACGGGCGTGAGTTCGTCCAACCCCGCCCCTACACGCTGGGCGACCTCGCCGCAGCCGCCGGCATGTCCATCTCCGGCACCCGCACCGCCTACAGCCACCGCGACGTCGCCCAAGTCGCCGACGCCACCGGCGCCAAGCCCCGAGAGTGGCGAGCCCCCGACCCCGAGGACGGGCAGGCAACGGCATGAGCACGCCGGCCTGCCTCTGCGTCCCCGCCGGCTCGCGAACCTAAGTCCGGCCGCGCGCAGTCGACCGGCGGAAGCCGGGGGGAAGGTTACGACGCACGGTTCGTTCCGTTCGGCCGATCCGGCGGGCGATGTCGTCGTACCCCATGTGCGGGTCGATGCCGAGCCAGTAGGCGACGGCGGCGGCGGTTTCGGTCGGGATCTCGGACCGCTCTTCGTCATCGCCTGACGTCGGCGGTTCGTCACTACTACGGTCCGTGCTGCCTTGGAGGGCTTTCGGCCGTTCAGGAGCGGCTGGTGGCGCGTCATTCACGGTTCGTGTCGGGCAGTCTGGATCCGGATCGCACCGCAGTGACGGCCCTGGGGTCGGGACTTCGATGGCATGCTCGTCTGCTGTTCCGACGGGCGGCTTGGGTTGACCGACCTCGGGGTCGCCGGTGGCTTGTGGTTCCCGCCGTGCTTCGGCGGCGGGTGGAGGCGGCTCCGGCTCGATGTGCCGGCCAGCGGTTGGCTCGTCGTGGGGCGGGGGTGGTTCCGCCCTGGCACCGGTGCGCCCGAGCCGGGAAGGCCACCGGCTGAGGTGTCTCCGGGGGCGCCGATCGGGTTCGATGGCGATCCGTGCGGGGGTCAGGTCGGCGGCGATGAGGTTGGTGAGGCCGTCGTAGTCGGCGGTGTCGGCCAGCCGGGCGGCGATCTGGTCGAGGTCGTAAACGTGCACGGCGATGGTGGCGGTGGTGGGGTCGACCGCTGTTCTGATCTTGCGGCGGAGGATCTTGGCGATGGCGGCGTTGCGGTGTTCGCGGCGCAGGGCCGTGCACGCGGCGTCGAGTGACCCGTAGAGGCCGAGCCCTGGGTCGGCTTTGGCCATGGACCGGGCTCGTCGGGTGATCAGTGGGTGGCGTAGCCAGTGGCCGAGCGGCTCGTAGGACGGTGTGGTGGCCGGTAGCGCTCCGATCGCCCGGAGTCGATCGCGGCGGACGTTTTCGACGTGCGTCAGCCAGACCAGGTATCCGAGGGCGGACATGCCGGCGAAGAACCCGCCGAGGAGGTGGTTGTCGTGGGCCAGCCAGTTGAATGCTGTCGCGCCGGCCGCGATGGCGGCGGACAGCATCCGGGAGGCGATCGCGCGTTCACCGAGGCGGCGGCGCACGTCGGCGTTGGCCATCACCACGACGCCGCCCAGTTCCAGTGCGCCCACTGCGGGGATCGCGATGAGTAGCGGAATGTCGAGTTTCTGGGTGGCGCCGGTGACCTGCCCGGTGAGCGCGACGAGCAGTACGACGACGTAGAAGATGGTCCGCATTCGGGCGGCTCGCCGTACGGCGTGCTCCAACTCGGCGTCGAGCTGGCCCGTGGCCGGCTGGTTAGTGAGCCGAGCTGGGGGCGTGCCGAAGAGTCCGGGCGGTTGCCAAGGCCTGGCGTTGGCGCGAGCCCGACCCATGTATGTGCCGGTCATTGGACGGCCCCGTCCTGTTCGGCGAGGCGCGGGCCGCGCTGTAGTCGGTTGACCAGGGTGGTCGCGAGGGTGGCCGTGTCGTCGCTGACGTCGGTGTCGATCTCGTCGAGGGCGCAGGCGAGTTGGCGGCGCAGGTCACGGATCGCGGCGGCGTCGCCGAGGGTGGCGTGGGCGCGCATCGCCGCCTGGTACAGCGCTTCGGCGTAGGGGTGGTGCCTGATGGCGTTGGTGAGCGCGGCGAGTGCCTCGCGGGGTTGGTCGTGCAGGGCGTCGGCCAGCGCGAGCGTGGCGTCGACGGCCTGCCGTTGGACGGCCTCCCGGTAGGGTTCGATCCATTCGTAGCCCTTGTCGCCGGCGAGGGGCCCTTGGTAGGTGTCGATGGCGCGACGTAGGGCGGCGATGCGGTCGGCGTCGGTGGTGGCGCGGTTGGCCTGGTCGAGGGCGTCGCTCATGCGCCACAAGTCCACGTCGACCGTGTCCTGGTGCAGGATGTACCGCCGGTCGGGGTGGGAGAGATATGTGGTGGAGCCGCCGGTGCGTTTGAGGACGCGGCGCAGGTTGTAGACGTAGGTGTGCAGCCGGTGGGGTGCCTTGCTCGTGGCCGCGTCGGGCAGCAGGTCCTCCAGGATTGCTTCCTGGCTCGCGGTGCCGCCTCGGGCGGCCAGGTAGACCAGCAATTCCAGGGACTTGCCGCGCAGCGGCTGGGTGGTGTCCATGTCGACGATCCGGGCGTCCCCGAGTACCTGCACCTCGACGCGTCCTGGCCCGTCTCCGGCAGCCGGCGGGTGCGACATGGCGTCGTCCACGGCGGGGGCGGGGTGCTTGTCGTCGGTGGGGTTTGCCTCGTCGGCGGGTGCCGGCTCGCTGTCGTCGTCCTGGTGATCGTCGCTGTCAGGTGGCGAGGGGTCGGCGGGTGGCGGCGGCTGGGAGTCTCCGGTGTGGGACTCGGCGAGGACTCGGAGCAGGTCGACAGCGTCGTGTGGATCGATGACGTTGAGCCGGCCGACGTTGGCCGGGTGGTTGCCACCGCGGTGGGCGTCGCCGTCAGCGGGGCGGGTGGTCCCGTCGTCGGCGACGATGACGGTGTCGCCGTTCGGCCAGGCGCCGAGGAGGACGCCGTGGATGTCGAGGCGCTGCCCCTGGGTGAGCAACGTGGAGACGGCGCGCTCGTCAGGAACCTCGTCGGCATCGGCGATGACCAGCATCGGCGGCAGCGGTGCGGCGAGGGCGTCGGCGTCGCGTAGCTCGGCGACAGTGTCAACGTCGTAGTCGGCGCACCAGCGGGCACGGTGCAGGATCTCCTCTTCCAGAAGCGTCACCGCGTCGAAATGCCGGTGGGTGACCGTCAGCCGTGGTGTGTCGGGCACGGTCGCGGCCGATCCCAGCAGCGTGGACAGAGTGGTGGAGGAGATGACGACGTGGGCGCGTCCGTAGGGTTCGTCGGCACTGCCAGCGGCGAGCGCGGCGACCAGGAAACCTCGGGCTGCCGCCTCGGCGTTGGGTCCGATGATCCCCAGTCCGGACGGGGGCCACATGTCGCCCAGTTGGTCGGTCGACGCTGGCGTGAGCGGGCTCGGAGTCTGCTCGGGGTGAAGCAGGTCGGAGGGCAGGCCGGTCCGGTCGGGCTCGCTGCCGGGTGTGCTGGGGTCCGTGCCCGGCTGGGTGGTTGGTGTCGCTGCGGCGGCCAGGTGGCGCAGCGCGCGGCGGATGCGGGTGACCAGCGGGGGCATCGGTGCCACGCTCGGATCGTCCAGACGTAGCAGTGGCGTTGGCGGGCGTGGGTGGTATCGGCGGCGGCGGTGCGCCCAGACCAGGGCGACAGCCGCTACCACTGCGGTCGCTAAGCCGAGGTCGATCCAGCCGCCGCGACCGATCTGAACACCGCAGGGTGCGGCCGGAGCAGACTGCAGATCGGGCGTCGGTTGGGCGGCCGGTGAAGCGGCTGTCGGGCTGGTCACCACTGTTGTCGGGGAGGTTGCTGGTGCCGTCGAGGGTGTCTCGGACGTGTTCTCGCCAGCGGGGCTGCCGCTGCTCGGGGTGGCGGGGGTCGGGCCGTGGGGGGCGGCTGGCGCTGCGGGTGTGGGTGGCTTCGCTGGGGGTGCCGCAGGCCGCGTAGCGGTGCTGGCGGGTAGATCGAGGACCCAGCCGGGACGGATCAGGTCCGGGTCGGTGAGGGTGCCGCCGGTGGCAAAGCGGGTGCCGCGGTTGAGGGCGAAGATGTCGTCCCAGCGGTCGCGGTCGCCGAGGCGGTGCGCCGCGATCGTGGACAGTGACTCGCCGCGCCGCACCTTGTGGGTGGGGCTGCCATCGGCGACCGGACGGTCGCCCGCCCGGCTGTCGGCGGCCAGGCGTGCGGCATCGGGTGCGGGATCGTGGAGCGTCGCGGTGGCTGGTGCGGGCGCGGCGTGGGCGGCCACACCGCTGGTGGTGATGGCGGAGGCCCCGAGGATCGCCGCGGTCAGACCCTGAAGCGGCCGGGGCAGGTGGATCGGCGGCAGCCACCGCGTCAGGCGGGTGGCGGCGGCGTAGAGGCGAACCGCGACGGCGGCGGCCAGCAGCGCCCACACCAGCCACGCCGCGACCAGGACGACCATGGTCAGGAAGCCGGGAGTCAGGGGCTGGTGGATCCACGCCCGCAGCAGGGCCATCGAGGGACGCGGGACAGCGTCGCCGCCGACGCGTACCAGGATGGCCGGCACCACGGTCACGAGGATGGCCACTGCCGTGGCCCGGGCCAGAGCGGACGGACGCGCCACAGGGTGCCTCCTTCGACAGGGGTGCGCGAAACGGTCCGGCGGGAGGGTGCGCTCCGCCGGTGACAGGGGAATGCGCGGTGCCGTCGACGGTATGACCGCAGGGTGCCGCCGGGACACGGTTGGCGGGCTTACAGCACCTCACACGGCCTTACACAGCCTTACAACCCCAGCTCAGCGGCCTGTCGCACCAACGCGTCCGGGCATCAAGGAAACGTCGGCGGACCTGCCCTCTCGGCAGCGATGGATGGCCGTCGCTGGCCGTTCACCGCACTGCGCGCCCGGCCCCTCGAGGAAGGTCGGTGGCGGTGAGCCCGGCGTGGGCGAGCCGCTTGTCGTAGGCGTCGAGAAGGTCGCTCGCCGCGACGTGGTCACCGAGGGATGCCAGGATTTGTGCCGCTCGTTGGTGCAGGTGCTCGTTGTAGGGGTCGACACGGATCGCGTCCTGCAGCAGCGCCAGCGCCTGACGGCGATCGGGCTGCGCGTCCGCCAGGGCGACGTAGGCGTCGATGACGTGCCGGCGGACGACTTCACGATGCGCGTCAAGCCACGGCCAGGCGTACCCGTCGGCGAGGGCACCACCGAACTGGTCGATCACCGCCTGCCAGGCTCGCGGCCGGTCGGTGACGGTGGTCGTGGCCTGCTGTACCGCCTGGTGCAGCCGCCACAGGTCCACGTCCAGGTCGGGGCTGAGCCGGTAGCGGTCGTCGGCATGCTCGATGAGTGCCACACCGCAGGTGTCACGTATCGCCTTACGGAGGTCGCTTATCGTCGTGTAGAGGCGGCCGGTGACCCGGTGGGCGGGCAGGCCCGGCCAGATCGCTTCGACCAGGTCCCGTCCGGTGACGCCGTGCGGGTGGACCGCGAGGAAGACGAGGGCCTGCAGAGCGGCGCTACGGCGGATCCTCACCGGCGTGCCCTGGAAGGACACGCTGACACCGCCCAGGACCCGCAGCCGCACCGCCGACGGATCCGATCGTCGGGCGTCGCTGCTGGTCTGGTCGTTCGGCTTCCGGGCAGGGGTTCGGGGACGTGGCAACAACGGCGGCGGAGACGGCTGGGTGAGCGACCCTCCGATGGTGATGGCCTCCGGTGGGCTGATCACCGTGAGGATGTCCCTGACGGCCGCCCTGTCCAGTACACACATTCGGCGACGGGCATCGGGGCTGTGAGGGCTGCGGATACGCCCGGACGGATCCACACTCCAGGCGTCGCCGGCGGGATACTCCCCGACGACGATCAAGGCGACGTCGTTGTCGGCGGTGGCCGCTGCGAGAGAGCCGCTGGCTGGGGCGTGGGTGAGCAGCAGCAGCCTGCCGCGATTCGCCGTCTGGTCCTCGGCAGAAGGTGGGGGTGCAGGAGTGGGTTGCGATGTCACCACAGCGAGGGCGTCGTCGAGTGTCGGTGCTACGTGGATTCCCGCCACGGCGGACACTGGCGGGTGTGGGCCGAGGAGCGCGTCGATGTCGACGCGGGTGGTGACGAGCCGCATCGCCGGTGCCGGGTCGCGTAGCGCCTGGAGGGCGGCGGTGACCAGGATGCCTCGGGCAGCGTCGGACGCGCCCGGCCCGGTCAGGCCCACCCCGCCGGGAGGGAACACCACGACCGGCCCATCGCCGTCCTGCCTACCTACTGCAGGGGTGTCCTGGCCGGTGTGGTCACCCTGCCGGTCGGATTCGGTGGTGACGGCCGTCTGGGCGGCGGCGACGACGGCGGGAAGTGGTGCCAGGTCGGGGTCACGTGGTTGCGGATCGGGTGCGGCGGGCCGGTAGGAGCGGCGGCGCCGTAGCCACAGCAACGCCCCGGCGGCGGCTATCTGCTCGGCGGTCTCCCGGGGCATCCAGCCACCCGGCACCACCACTCCCGCCACCTCGGCCTGCCGGTCCGGGGCCTGCTGGTCCAGCGGCTCACGGGAATCGCCAGCGGCTGCTGGGGTGGTGGCGACAGGTTGATCCGCTGCGGGGGCGGCGGTTGCGGTGTTCGTCCCGAGGACCGCGACCCCGGCGAGCCCGGTGGCCGTGGCCTGCAATGGCGTCGGGAGCGGTATCCGCCGCATCCACCGGGCGACAGCCTTCACCCGGACCAGCACACGCAGGACAACCGCCGCGACCACCAGCAGCCACAACAGCCATCCACCGATCGTGAGTGCCGCCGTCACGGTCTGGGCGGTAATCGGTTCCGCCACCCACTGCTGCAGCTCTGCCAGGCTGGGCCGGGAGGGCAGCGGCCAACCGGCGAGGCGCACCAGCAGCACCGGAGGCACCACCACCAGCAGCACGACCACCATCACGGAGGCGACCTGCCGCGGCCACCGCACCGCTGATCACCTCACCCGGGCCGTTGGTAAGGCCGCAATCACCCGGCCGCCCTCATCGAGGCTGGCGGGGTGGCGCGCACGACGCGGGTCCACAGCCGCTGCACCCACCACACTGCCGCTGCGGTGGCGTAGACGGCCCCGAGGATGCCCGAGGCCCGCCAGCTGACGATCGCCGCACTGATCACCGCCACCGGGGCGGCCAAAACCAGCCGCAGCATCAGCGGCCCCACCACCGCCATCACCACCGCGACACCCAGCAAAGCGCCGCCGACCCGGCCAGCCAGGTCGATCCACAGCACCATGCCCGGCCACCGGTCGGCGGTCAACGAGTACTGCACCAGCACCATCCCGGCCGCCGCCGTCACCACCGAGCTGTTCGGGAACGCCAGGAACTCCGCCCAACCACCCGGCGGGGTCCGCCATCCCCGAGCTGCGACCACCGCCGCCGTCAGCGCACACACCAACATCGGTGTGACCGGCAGCAACGTCCACCGCAGGAACGGGCCCACATCGAGGCCGAGGTAGAGGCTCCCGACGATCGCGTACATGCCGGCGACCGCGGCACCGAGCGACACCGCCGCGAGGATCCCCGTGCCGACCTGCCCACCCTGCGACCGGCTGCCCCCGCCAGGCGGGGTACGGGCAGCGGACAACGCGCCCAGAACGGTGCCGGCGTTCAGCGCCGCGACGACCGCGAACACGGCAGCCAGGGCGAGCTCACCCCAGTTCAACAGCGCCCACCTGTACACGAGCGCGCCGTTCCACTCCGCCGTGAACAGAAACTGCGCCACCAAGCCCAGCGACACGAACCCCGGCACCACCATCGCCGCCGCCCGCCGCACCGACGGCACCGCCACCGCATCCGCGACCTCGGTGGGCGGTGCGGGCATGCCCACACCGGCGGCTCCCCGCACGGCCGCGGTCACCGGGTCGTGTACGACCACCGGTGTCACCTTCGCCGCCTCACCGATCACGGCGGCGGTCATCGGCAGCAGGGACGCGCCGCCCACGCAGTAGACGCCTGAGATGTCCTCGGGCAGCAGATCCGCCGCCGCGATCACCTCCGCGGTCAGGCGACCCGCCCGCTCCACCACCGGCAGCGCCACCTGCTCCAGCATCACCCCGTTCACCACCACACCGGCACCCGACGGCAGGGGAACTGTCACCGCCGGATGCCACGACAACGACTCCTTCGCCGCACGCACGCTCGCCAGCACCGCCCACCGGCCGTCACCAGCCGCGCCAAGCCCGCTGTCACCGCTGCTTCCGGCCAGCACGTCGGCCAAGGCCCGGTCCACGGCATCGCCACCGGCGTCCTCATCGGCGAGGGTGGCCAGGACCTCGAAGCCGGCCGGGCCCCGCCGCAGCACCGTCACCTCCGCGCCAGCGCCGAGGTCACAGACCACCACGAACGCGCCCACCAGCAACTGCATACCAGCAGCCACCAGGTGCTCGGCGACGGCGACCGGAGCCTCCACCAGAGTGGGTTGGCCTAACCCCGCCCGGTGCGCGGCGTGACGCATCCACGTCCGGCGCCGAGGCCCCCACCCCGCCGGCACCACCAACCGCACCTCGCCCACTGGCCCACCGACCAGCCGCGCCGCCTCATCAGCCACCTGACGCAGCACCGCGGCCATCACGTCGACCGACTCCACCTGAACATCGCCCACGGTCACCTGGTCACCAGAAGCGAGGGGCGACGCGATGAACCGGTCGGAAAGCGTCGATGCGGCCCGCCATGCCGCCTGCCCCGTCAGGAAGGAGCCGTCCTCGGCCACTGCCACCGCGCTCGACAACACCGGCCCGCCGTCGAACGTCAGCGGCGTCCACCCGCCGTCCGGGCCCGCGACGACCGCCACCACCCCAGCCCGGCCGACATCGATCGTCAGACGTGCTTCCGCAGGTCGCATGCGAGGTAGTCAAACATGAATCTCTCACTCATGTCACTCCGCTCTGACCTTGAACGCAACATCAACGGCTGCGCCTCAGCGGTCGAGTGGAGGTTGCCCAACCATGTCGAAATCCTCGCTGGCTGCGCTCGGTGAGCATGTCGCAGCCGAGTGGTGGGCGCTGTCTGACAGCGGCCCACCACCCGGACGTCAGCTGACGGTGCTGTGCTGGGTGCCGGGGACCTGAGGCATCCAGGAGACTGCGGCGTCGCGGAAGGAGTGGTTGACCGGGACGAGGCGGGGGTCGTCCTGGTCGTCCAGCGCGCTGAGGTTGATGCCGATGAGCGTGTCGCCGTAGTCGAACGCCGCCACCGAGCTGCCACAGACGGCGCAGAACCCTCGCTTAGTCTCGCCCGGGAACGTGTCGAACCACGTCGGCTCGCCGCCTTCGCCGGTCCAGCTCAGTCCCTCCAGCGGGAAGCTGACCCCCGACTGGATCGGCCCGCCGGCCCGCTTCTGGCAGTGGGTGCAGCTGCAGACGTGGGGGTAGTCGGGCTCGCCGCTCACGGTGAACCGGATCTTCCCACACAGGCAGCCGCCGGTCCGGACCTCGCTGGCGACGACCGACTCGGGCATCAGCTGAGATCCCTCGGAGGCCGCCGCTGCGGCGGCAGACTCGTCGGATTCGCGGGCGCAGTGCCGGCAGCGCCGTGGACAGGGCGTCTGGGGTGCCGCGCTGGTGAGGCCGCTGGTGTGCAGGATCGTGGTGACGGTCTGTTCGAAGGTGCTGGTCTCGGCGATGACAATCTCACCGGGGACGTCGAGCAGGTCGCGGTGGGCGTACCAGGTACGCATCTCGTCGGGGGTGACGGGGATGGGCTCAGCGCGGCTGAGGTGGCGACGGACGGTCTCGTCGAAGGACACATCCAGGTAGAACACGGCGGCCGGTCCGGGATGGTTCTCGATGAGCTGATGCAGGACGGGGGCGTACCGCTCGGTGTGCAGGATGCCTTCGAGGATGACGTGGTAGCCGAGGTCGAGGGCGGTGCGGGCGGTCGCGGTGATGAACGCCGGAGCGACCGGGTCGATGTGTGAGCTGTCGTGTTCGCGGAGCACGATCCGACGCAGGTGGTCCTGCTCCAGGAGCGCGATGCCACGGCCGTAGCGTCGGCGGGCCTCGCGGGCGGCGGTCGTCTTCCCGCTAC
This sequence comes from Micromonospora sagamiensis, assembly GCF_014680085.1. Taxonomy (NCBI): domain Bacteria; kingdom Bacillati; phylum Actinomycetota; class Actinomycetes; order Micromonosporales; family Micromonosporaceae; genus Micromonospora; species Micromonospora sagamiensis. The sequence continues at coordinate 2,845,642 of NZ_AP023438.1, forward strand.
CGGAGTTCCCGCGAACGACGACGAGGGTCGGCTCGGTAGCGGTCACCGATGATCTCCGGCGGCGGTCCAGGTGATAGCGGTGGTGGTGTGGTGGCGAGGAACGAGTAGTTGTGGCTGCCGGGTGGGCGGGATGGTGACGCCGGTGGGGTACACCCTGATGTCCGGGCCGGGCTGGTGGCGGTGGTCACGGTCCCAGACGGTGATGAGGTCGACGACGTGCTGGGTCAGTGGTGCGGCGTGGGGGCCGTAGCCACGAGCGCCGAACTCCCAGGTGGTGTCGTCGAGTTGGCGGATGGTGAGGTAGGCGATGCTGTCGCCGGTGAGAAGGGCGGGGCAGGAAACCCAGTTCTGCGGGTCCAGGTCCACAGCGCGGTCCCGGTCGACGGCGAGGAGGCCGTACGGGTGGGGTTGGCTGGCCAGCCAGAGGTGCAGTGACTCGAACGACGTCGCGGGCGGGACGGTCACCTCGGACCAGGCATCGACCCGGGGACCGTCCAGCACGGGGGTCAGGGCGTCGAGGTCGAGGGACCGGGTGTCGGGGTCGTCGATGCGCAGGGTCACGTCGTCGCCGCGCAGCGCCCGCCGGGTCACGGGGTTGGCACCGGCGCCTTGCATGGGCACGAAGCCGCAGAGGACCGAATCGGTGGCGGTGAGGTGGTCGCCGTCGCGGGTGAGGGTGAGACATCGGGTGTTGCCGCGCATCCGCAGCGGTACGACGAGGACACCATCGGGGGCAAGCTGATCGGCCCAGGCGGGTGGAATGTCGCTGGCCTCCACGGTGACGACGATCGCCTCGTACGGCGCCCCTGCCGGCCAACCGGTCGCCGAGTCGACCTGCACCACCTGGACGTTCGGGTACCCGGCGATGTCGAGGGCGGCCCGGGCGTTGGCGACGATGTCGGAGTCGATGTCGATACTGGTGACCATGCCGCGCGGGCCGACTACCTCGGCGATGAGCGCGGCGTTGTAACCGCCGGACCCGATCTCCAACACCCTCCCACCCGGCTGCAGGCGGGCGGCTTCCAGCATCATGGCCTGCAGCCACGGCGCGGAGATGGAACTCGTCGCGCGCCCGTCCGGGCCACGTTTCGTGATGACCACGTCGTCGGCGTACGCGGCGTCGACGCTGACCTCGTCGGGGGCGAACAGGTGCCGCGGCACCCGACGAAACGCCGCCTCCACCTCCGGTGAGGCGATCCGGCCGTCAGCGAGCAACCGGTCGACCAGCCGGGCCCGGGCCTCCTCCGGGCTACTGTCGACTTCCGGGGTGGTGTCGAGCGCGGAACCAGCCACAATCAGACCTCCGTCGGTGCGGGTGCGGGCGCGGGGCGACGATATAGGGCGCATACGACAAAACGAACTTCTCCCGGCGGAAGGATTCCGCGCCTCGCGCCATCCCCAGCCCTTGGTTGCGATCTGTCCGTTACGTTCGTCAGCCGTGTCGAAAATTCGTGTCGAGGGTGTTCGACATCGGCCCATCAGGCGTTGAGTAGCAGCTCACCTCAGTTGGAACAGCCGATGCGCGCTCCCGGCCGCGAGGCCACCGCCAATCCGGATCGGAGTTGCCCACTGGCTAAGCCACGTCCCTGTTGGACGAGTCGAACCATTGCCGCTGCGATCCGATAGTGTCGACCCACCGTGTGCCGCACACCGTCCATGGCCTGGTCGGCAGCCTTGGCATAGGTGGAGGGGCCAGAGCCATGATCGACCGACAGCAGCTCCAAGAGGCGAGACAGGCTCTCGGCCGCAAGCTCGCCGAATGGCGCAAAGCGCGGCAGCTCATTCAGGACGACTTGGCGCGGCAGGTACACAGCAGCCGCAGTACTGTCGCCATGGTCGAACGCGGTCGTCAAGTCGTGGACCGGATCTTTTGGCTGCAGTGCGAGTCGGTGCTGGACGCCGAGGGCGAGTTGATCGACGCCTATCAGGCCTATCGGCAGCTTGAAGACCAGCACAGGGTAGAGAAAGCCGACGCCGCGCGCCGAGCCCGGTGGGGGGTACTGGCCGACAGCGTCAATGGGGCCGGCGATCCTGACTCCGGCCTTACCGCCGCCGCTTCACCTGAGGACGGCAACGCGCTGGACCACCGCGTGGGAACGAGCAGCGCCGATGGTCAGACGGTCGGTCCCAGCGGCTTGGAGGGCGACAGGCAGCGGCGGAAATTACTGACGTCGATCGCTGCGGTCGCCGCCGGATCGGGCCTGTTGGGCCTGACGCCGAACACCACACCTCGACGTGTCGGCGTCGGCGACGTTGCCCGAATCGAAGCCATCACCGCTCTGTACCGGTCAGTGGACTACGAGGTCGGCGGCGGGGCGCTCTATGCGGAGGTCGGCCGATTCGCCGAGGCCACCTCTGTCCTGCTCGCATCGGCCGATACGGGTCCAGGGAACGCGAGCCTCGCCACGGCAGTTGCTGCAGCCCGCCAGCTGGCCGGTTGGACTGCCTTCGACGCGGGACGGCACAGCGACGCTGGCCGTCACTGGCTCGCCGCCGAACGCACTTCCGTTGCTGCAGGAAACCAACTCCTCGCCGCCCGGACCCGCTACTGCCAGGCCCGCCAGTTCCAACATCTGCACCACAACCAGGACGCCCTCGCTACTGTGCGCCTCGCTCACGACCAGCTCGGCCGCGAGGCCACCCCTGCGCTGCTGGCCATGCTGCGCGGCGCCGAAGCCGCCTCGCTGGCCGCGCTCGGCGAGCATGCCGCAGCAGTCACCGCACTCGAGCAGGCCAGCGGGCACTTCGAGGACATCGATCCGGACCAGGAACCGGACTGGATGCGCTTCTATGACCGCGGCGAGCTGCTCGCCCAGTACGGTCGCGTCTACCGCGACCTGGCCCGCCACGACCGCCGTCACGCCGACCGCGCCGTGGAGTGGACCCAGGCCGCGATCGCTGCGTTCGGCCCGCAGAATGTGCGCAGCACCGTGCTCAACACGGTCGGGCTGTGCAGTGCGCTTGCGCTGGCCGGCGAACCAGACCGCGCCATCGCCGTCGGCTCCACCGTGATCAGTCAGGCGCAGCGGTTGACGTCGCGGCGAGTTCGGGACCGCGTTCGTAACCTCGCCCGGGACATCAGCCCGGACATTCGCCACAGCGGTATGACCGACTTCCGGCACACCGTCATACGGCTCTTCGGGGCAGCCGTATGACGAACAGCAGCACAGGCCGCCAGGAGGTTGGTGGCCGGTTCGGCGAGGCCTCGATGCGGCAGGCCGCGCAGCAAGTGGCGGCGCGACTGGGTATCAACGGCGAACACGCACTGCTGCTGCGGCTGACCAACAACGCCGTGTTCGCCTTCCCCGATGCTGGCGTCGTCATCCGGATCACCCGCTCCCACAAGCTGCAGCGGGTCGCGAAGGTAGTCACGCTCGGCCGGTGGTTCGCCCAGATCGACGCGCCCACGATCCGACTCGCTCCTGGGTGGGAGCAGCCGGTCGACGCCAATGGGCTGCAGGCCACCATCTGGACCTACCTGCCGCCCCAGCCACCAACACCGGACGTGACGGACCTCGGCCGGGTCCTGCGCGCCTTCCACAACCTCGGCGCCCCCAAGGTGCCGCTGCCGGTGTGGGATCCCGTCGGTGATGCCCGCGCCCGACTCGCCGATGCCGAAGCCCTTCCCGATGCCGACCGGCGGTTCCTGCTCGATTGGTGCGACCGGCTGGAACCCCGGATCGCCGCGCTCAACCAGCAGTCACCCCCCGGGCTGGTACACGGTGATGCGCACGTGGGCAACCTGCTGCGCCGCCCCGACGGCCGTGTCGTGTTGTGCGACTTCGACGCCACCTGCCTCGGCCCCTGGCAGGTCGATCTCGTCGCCGTCCCGGTCGGGGAAGTCCGCTTCGGTCGACCTGGCGCTCACGCCCGTCTCGCCGCAGCCTACGGCTGCGACGTCACCACCGACCCCGCCTGGCCGATTCTTAAAGAAGCCCGCGAGCTGAAGATGGTCGCCGCCGCCGTGCCGCTGCTCGCCTCGGGGCCGCACGTCGCACGGGAGTTCACAGTCCAGCTGCGATCGATCCACCAACGCGACGACACCGCACGCTGGACCCCGTTCGCCGACCTGTAACGACCGCCATCGGTCGGCGGCAGCCCGATCGGGACTGCCGCTATCGATGCCCACGCGCTGCCCGGTGTCGAGATTCCGTGTCGAGGGTGTTCGACATCGGCGCGGCAGGCGTTGAGTGGTGGACATGCCTGGCACGGAGCCAGGCGTCCAGACGATCGGGTACGGCCCCACTCCGAAGGAGTTGATCGCCATGACGCATCCACCTCAGGCGCTCGACGCTGCTGCGGGGCACCGGTTCGGCGGTCCAGACCTCGCCCTGGGCATCTGGTCCCGCAATGGTGGATCCGCTCGCGGGCTGGTGTAAGTGCGTCGTCTGCGACGTCCAGCCTGAGAGGACAACGAAAAGAGCAGGTCGTTCGGACGGGGCGGCCTTGGCGGACAGGAGAGTGGCGTCTATATGAGTGTCGACACGATGAGCAGTCACGGTCTTCGTGACGCGATGGTCGACCAGCTGGTCGCTGATCATGCGGCGAAGGGGCTGATCATGCGGCCCGAGGTGGAGGCCGCCCTGCGGACTGTTCCCCGGGATCTCTTCACGCCAGGTGTCTCATCGCAGGAGGCGTACCGCGACGCCCCTGTCGTCACCAAGCGGCACGGTGACGAGACCGTCAGTTCGGTGTCGGCTCCGTGGCTGATCGCGGAGATGCTCGGTCAGGCAGCCGACGCTCTCGACGGCGGCATGCGAGGCCGGCAGGTGCTGGAGATCGGGTCGGGCGGTTACAACGCGTCGCTGCTGCGTGAGCTGGTGGGGCCATCGGGTGCGGTCACGACCGTGGACATCGACCCGGACGTGACCGACCGGGCTGTAAAGTGCCTTGCGGCGGCGGGCTATGACGATGTCACCGTCGTGTGCGCTGACGCCGAGCAGCCGATCGACCCGGGTCGCCGCTACGACCTGATCATCGTGACGGCTGGGGCTTGGGACGTTCCCCTGGCGTGGACGTCCCAGCTCACCGAGGACGGCGTGCTGGTGGTGCCGCTGCGGACGTTCGGGATGACGCGGTCGTGGGCGCTACGCCGCGTGGGTGACCGGCTGGTCAGTCACAGTCAGCGGCTGTGTGGGTTCGTGGCGATGCAAGGTGCCGGAGCACACGAGATGCGGTATATCGACATCGTTGACGGGGTTCACCTGCGGCTGGACGAGGGCCAGCAGGTCGACCCGGTGGCCGTCAGTGGGCTGCTGTCACAGCCGCGGGAGCAGACGTGGGCCGGGGTGAGTCTGTCGCCTCGTACCGTTCTGGCCGACCTGGACCTGTGGCTGGCGGTTCGCCTCACCGCCGAGGCGGACCAGTTCGTGGTGCTCTCGGCGCAGCAGGAGGCCGTCGACGCCGACATCGTCGCCCCAGCCTGGCGCTTCGGTACGCCCGCAGCCCTGCACGCAGGCATGTTCTCCTACCGGTCGGCGCTGCGCTGGACCGACGACATGTTCGACCTGGGCGCATGCGCTCACGGCCCCCACGCCACCGCAGCGGCTGGGCGCCTCGTCGAGCACATGCGCGCATGGGTGGACGCTGGTCAGCCCTCCCCGGTGCTGCACGTCCTGCCCGCACGTACCCCCGACGGCGACCTGCCGGCCGGGACGGTGCTGGACAAGCGGCACAGCCGCATCGTCCTCACCTTCACCTCCGCATAAGAAGGGAAACGCGAGTGGAAACCACCGAACTCGAGGAGTTCGACCTGGACATCACCCTGGTGGACGCCGGACCCGCCGCGAGCGGGTACGCCACCAACACCGACGACGGCTGCGGCTCGGGCAACACCGGCTCGAACGCCTGCACCGGCAAGTAACCGACCCCCACGCTTTCCGGGCCCGGCGTTAGCAACGCCGGGCCCGCAGTCCAGGTGGTGCATCGTGTTCCCCACGGCTGGTGCGGCGCTGATCCGAGTCGCCGCCTACCCGAGCGGCCTGCCCCTTCCTCCCTGGCCCGACCTGACATCCGCTGGACCCGAGCAGTGGCAGGAGTGGCTGAGCCAAGCCTGGGCGCTGCCGGGGTTCGCGGCGGCCGTCGCCTCCGCCACACCGCAGCTGGCCGAGCAGATCACGCGAGCCGTGACCGGCGAGTCGATCCCGCAGCACCGGCTCCGACGCCTGGTCGAGTCGGCGGTCCGGTACCTGCTGCGGTGGACCACACGCGCGACCCCGTTCGGGACCTTCGCCGGCGTAGCGCCGGTCGAGTTCGGCGCTCGCGCGACAGTCCGATGGGGCGAGGCGCACCACGAGGTGACCCGGCCTGACGGGCAGTTCATCGCCGAGCACACCGCGCGAGCCGAGCAGGACCTGGGCCTACTCCGTGACGTCGCCGTGGTGACGAACTCGCTGGGATACCAACGCGGCGAGGTGTGGGTGCTGCCCTGCGCCCACGCCGCCGACGACCGCCAGTGGGACGTCGAGATCCGACTGACCAAGACGGTTCAGGCGGCGATACGGGCAGCGAGCTCCCCGGTCGGGTTCGCCGATCTCGCCGCGAGAATCAGCCGGCTGGTGCCCTCTGGCGCGGACACGGCCGAGCGGCTGCTGGCCTCGCTGGTACAGGCGGGTGTACTGCTGTCGGCGCTGCGGCCGGCGATGACCGTCACCGACCCGGCCACGTACCTGGCCCGTCACGTCGCGCTGCCCGACCCTGGTGATCAGGTCGCGGTCGATCTGCGTGTCGACGCCTCGGTGACGCTGCCCCCGGCGGTGCTCCGCGAGGCGGGTCATGCCGCGTCGACGCTGGTGGCGGTGGCACCACCCCCGCCGGGATGGGCGGAATACCACAGCGCGTTCATCGAGCGGTGGGGTCCGGGTGCGGCAGTGCCATTGCGCGACGTGCTGAACGTCCTGGGCTTCCCCGCCGGATACCGGGGTTCGACCCGGCGCGTGCCTGCGGTGTTCACCGCTCGCGACCGGCTGCTCTCGCAGCTTGCCCAGCAGTCGGCGTTGAACGGCTGCGCGGAGGTGATCCTCGACGACGAACTGATCGGCCGCCTTCGGGAGGACGACGACCGGCCGCCGATCCCGCACACCGAACTGCGGTTCACCCTCGCCGCCGCGACCCCGCAGGACCTGGACCGAGGCGCGTTCACCTTGACGGTGGTCAGCGGATCCCGCCACGCCGGTGTTGCCGCCGGCCGGTTCCTCCACCTGCTCACTGGCACGGAACTGGCATCGTTCCAGCGGGTCTACCAGAACCTGCCGACCGCCCTGCCCGACGCACACACGGTGCAGCTGTCCGGCCCACCGCTGGACGCTCGCCTGGCCTCAGTCGCCCGCACCCCTGAACTGCTGCCCATCCTGCCTGTCGGGGACTTCCACCCCGACCCGCCCTGGACGGTCGCGGACCTCGCGGTGACCGGCGACGGCCAGCGGCTCCGGTTGGTATCGCGGACCACCGGACGGCCGGTCGAGCCGCTGCTGTTCAACAGCGTGCTGCTACCCGGCCTGCAGCAGCCGCTGATGCGATTCCTGACCGAGATCTGGACGGCGTTTACGGCTCCGTGCAGCAGATTCGACTGGGGGCACGCCCGTAGTCTGCCGTTCCTGCCACGCGTCCGGCGCGGACGCAGCGTCCTGCATCCCGCCCGCTGGATCATCGACCGGTCGGCCCTCCCGGCCACGGCGCCCTGGCCCCAGTGGCGCGACGCCTGGCAGCGCTACCGTGACCACCACCGACTCCCGGGAGAGGTCCTGGTCGGAGACGACGACGTGCAGTTGCGTCTGGATCTGGACGACAACACCCACCTGGCAGTGCTGCGCACCCACCTCGGTCGGCACGCCCGCACCGTCGTCACCGAGGCCCCCGGACCGGCCGGCTGGATCGGCGGCCGGCCCGCCGAACTCCTGATCACCCTCGCCCACAGCTCACCAGCCAGGACGTGCCGACCAGTCCGTGCCGCGACTACGGAGCGGCACCGGCCCGGACAGTCCCTGTGGTTGGAAACCAGGCTGTACGGCCGGCAGGACGACATCCTCACCAACCTCGCCCGCCAAGCCACCAACGTCCTACCCGAGGGCTGGTGGTTCCTGCGATACCCCGAACCCGAATCCCACCTGCGGCTCCGCATCCCCCTCCAGGAGGAAGGGCAGTTCGCCGACATCGCCAGGGACCTCGCCCAGTGGGCACAGCACCTGGAGCACGGCGGTGTCCTGCACGACTACACCCTGCACACCTACCGGCCCGAAACCCGCCACGGCACCGGATTGGCCCTCGCCGCCGCCGAAGCAGTGTTCGCCGCTGACTCCCGCGCCACCCTGCAGCGGCTGAGCGGCGACCGGCAAGCTGCCACCGCCGCCGGAATGATCGCCATCGCCGACGCTTTCACCGGCGACGGGCTGCGCTGGCTCGCCGAACGGGTCCCCCACCGCAGCGGTCCCCGCCTGAACCCCGCCCAGCTCGACCTCGCCCGCACCCCCTACCGCGACGACGGTCTAGCTACGGCGCTGGCCACCTACCGAACTATGGCCCACACCGACGGCCTCGACCTCAACCAGGTGCTGGGCGACCTGCTGCACCTGCACCACGCCCGCATGATCGGCGTCGACACCGCCTCCGAACGGCACTGCCTACGCCTGGCCCGAGCCATCGCCCGCACCAGCCAGGCAACGACATGAACACCGGTCAGTCCCTCGCCGAAGGGGCGGCCGGCGTCGCCCTCCTGCACCTGGAAACCGGCAACTGGCCCGCCGCGTACGCGGCGCTGCGGGACGCCACCGCCAACGGCGTCAGCATCGCCGCAGGCGCCAGCCTCTTCTACGGCGCCCCCGCGCTCGCCTTCGTCCTCGCCACGACCAACCAACCAGGCCTCGCCGGCGCACGAGCGGTCGCCGCGTCCGGAACCGCCACCGTGACACGCCGCCGGCTGCACGCAGCTCATCGCCGCATCGACTCCCGCCAACAACCGCACTACGCCGAGTACGACCTCATCCGCGGCCTGACCGGCCTCGGTGTCGCCCTGCGCCGCCTCGGCGACCACGACCTGCTCCGCCAGGTACTGGACTACCTGGTCCGGCTCACCGAACCCATCAACGGCCTCCCCGGCTGGTGGTGCGCCAACGGACCCGACCGCAACCAGCCGCCACCACCCGGAGGCCACGCCAACCACGGCCTCGCCCACGGCATCACCGGCCCACTCGCACTACTCGCCCTCACCCTGCGCGACGGCATCACCGTCGCCGGCCACACCGAGGCGATGACCCGCATCTGCCAATGGCTGGACACCTGGCAGCAACACACCGCCGGCACCACTTGGTGGCCGCAAACCCTCACCCTCGCCGACCTGCACCACGGCACACCAGCACAGCAGCAGCCGCTGCGCCCTTCCTGGTGCTACGGGACCCCCGGAATCGCCCGCGCCCAGCAGCTCGCCGCCCTCGCCCTGCACGACACCACCCGCCAGCACCTCGTCGAAGCCGCGTTCACCACCTGCGTCAACAGCCCAGCACAGATTCGCCTCCTCACCGACCGCAGCCTCTGCCACGGCACCGCCGGGCTCCTCGCCACCGGCCGCCGCATCGCCGCCGACGCCCTCTCACCGATACCCCTCACCCCACTGACACGCCTCCACCAACACACCACCCCCGCCGACGACGAACCCACCGGACTTCTTGACGGCACCGCAGGCTGCGACCTCGTCGCAGCCGCGACCACAACCACCTCGTGGGACGCCTGCCTCCTGCTCAGCTGACGAAAGGCACCCCGTTGAAAGAAACCCCCTGGGAACAGATCACCATCGCCTACCCCGGCCAGACCCGCCAAGAACGCGAACAGCAAGCAATCCCCCACCTCGGCCGGGTTCTACCCGCCGCCGAGACCGCTGGCCTCATCACCTCCTGGTGGTTCATGCGCAAAGGACCCTGGCGCATCCGCTACCTACCCGCCACGGCGCATGACGGCCCCGACCCGGTTCGCCGCCTGCTTATCGAGACGGTCACCTGGACCAGCGACATCTACGAACCAGAGATCCACGCCTTCGGCGGCCCCGACGCGATGGACGCCGCACACACCCTGTTCCACCACGACAGCCGCCACCTGCTCACCTACCTCCACGGCCACCCGACGGACCGGCGAGAACGCTCACTCATCCTGTGCACCGCACTCATGCGCGCCGCAGGACTGGACCGCAACGAACAAGGCGACGTATGGGCACGAGTCGCCAAACACCGCGCCGAGCACCTCACCTGGCCACCTGCCCCCGACCCCAGCACGTGGGCAGCTTTCACCGGCAAGGTCCGCCACCTGCAACTCGGCACAGCCCGCACCACCGACGACTGGCAGACCGCGTTCGAGAACGCCGGCACAGCCCTCCAAGGCCTACGCGAAACCGGCAAGCTAACACGTGGACTACGCGCCGTCATCGCAGAACACGTGATCTTCCACTGGAACCGGATCGGGATCCCCGCCACCACGCAAGCCACACTCGCTCAAGCGGCCAACGAAGCCATCTTCGGCAGCGCGGAGGAGCCACGAGCATGATCGATCCGCAACAGCTCCAAGAGACGAAGCAGGCGCTCGGCAAACGACTCCGCGACCTGCGGAAAGCCCGTGGTCTTCGGCAGAAGGACGTTGCGGAGCAGGTCTTCAGCACCCGCAGCACGGTGGCGAACGTCGAGGCCGGCAGGCAGGTGGTCGACCGAATCTTCTGGCAGCAGTGCGACGCTCTGTTGAAGGCGGGTGGCCAGCTGACCAGCGGTTACGACGCCTACCGCCAGCTGGAGCAGCAGCACCACGCGGAGCGGGACGAGGCCGCGCGGCGAGCCCGATGGGGCGCGGCCGCAGAAATCGCGCCTGCCCGCGACGACCCAGGCTCGGGCCTCGTGGCGCTTCGCCAGCGGCTTTCGTCGAAGGGTCGACCGGATCAGGATCCCTCGCTGGCGACGGTATCCCTCCTTGAGCAGGCTGCGGGCGGAGCTGGGCAGGGCCTGACGCTGACCGCGCCCGGTGGGCAGTACTTTCCCGGGGCGGCCATCGATGTGGAGGTGTATCCGGCCGTAGACGACGGAAGGATCCTCGCCACGATCCCCCGGGCCGATGCTGGCTGGCAGTGGCAGCGTTCCCTGCAGCGTCGCCTCGTCGGCGGGCGGGTCAGCAGCCCCACCGGCGACGGCCTGTTCGCGCTGGACTCCCGGCAAGCATCGCGGCGCCTGGTTGATATCGGCGAAGACGCCCGTCTGCTCATCCCCCGCGTCTACCGGCTCGACGCGATCACCGCGGCGGTGCTGTGGGCCGTGGCGAACCTCGACCAGTCACTGCTGCTCGACGACGCCCAGCTGGAAGCGTCGCGGGCCGCCGCCGCGCAGTACAGTCGCCTGACCCGGTCCGCCGTGAGCGGCGACATCGCGCAGGACCTGGACACCGTGTCGCGGATGTGGCTCGGCTCCGCATTCTGCGCCGACCACATCAGCCGCCACTCGGCCGAGCTCACCGAGGTACCCACCTACTGGACGCGCGAACAGCACGGCGAGGAGGCCAGCACCTGGCTGCTGTTCGGGCACAAGCTGCGCTACCTGGAGGAGACCGCCGGACGGCTCGCGAACAGCGCCCAGCACGCGACGAGAATGTTCTGCGTCCCCCCGGCCGCCGTCTCGACATCGACGGAGCCGGAACGGATCCTCCTGCTGCTGGCGGTCGCGTTGATGGAGTCCTTCGGCATCAACGTCGCGGTCACCGACGAGCCGGATTACAGCTCACTTCCCGGCCTGGTCCTGACCCAGCGGCGCGCGATCGTGGCGAGCTGGATCCGGGCGGACGGCGTCTGGCACGTCGACGTCACCGACCAGCGCTCCACGCTGGCCGAGTACCGCGACGCCGTCGGGCACGTGCGGACCCACTCCGTGATCGCCGCCGACACCGCCTGCCGCCGCCTGCAGGCCTTCGCCGACTACCTCCACCTCGACTGGGCCTGGCTTCGCACCCGCTGCGCCGAGCTCGGAGAGTACGGCCTGGCCGGAATCGCCCAGCCCCGTAGCCGCCTGCTCTCCCTCGACGGCGTCGACCGCGCGTGCCGCTTCGTCGCCTCCCTGCCGTAATAGGCTCCCCGCACCACCAGCGAAACGCCGGAAGGATCCTCCGTGTCCTCGACCTCGACAACGTCCGCGCCACGGGTGGTGGTGTTCGGCCTCGGTGGCACCATCGCCATGAGCAGCACGGACGGCGGTGCCGTTACTCCGGCCCTGTCCGCCCAGCAGCTCGTCGACGCCGTACCCGGGCTGGCCGCCACCGGGATCGAGATCGAGGTAACGGACTTCCGCCGCCGCCCCGGCGCGTCGCTCACCTTCGCCGACCTCACCGAACTCGCCACCGCCGCCACCCAGGTACTGGCGGACGGCGCGGCCGGCGTCGTGGTCACCCAGGGAACCGACACGATCGAAGAGACCGCCTACCTGCTCGACCTGCTCCACCACCGGCCCGAACCGATCGTCGTCACCGGCGCGATGCGCAACCCCACCCTCGCCGGCGCCGACGGGCCCGCCAACATCCTCGCCGCCATCCGCACCGCCGCCGCCCCAGCCGCCCGCGGGCAAGGCTGCCTCGTCGTTCTCGCCGACGAGATCCACGCCGCCCGCTGGGTAACCAAGACCCACTCGACCAGCGGCGCCACCTTCCGCTCCCTCGACACCGGCCCACTCGGCTACGTCCTCGAAGGCACAGCGCGGATGCTGACCCGGCTGCCGCACCGGCTGACCATCCCGGTCCCAAGCTCAGCCGAGCAGGCCAAGACCACCGTCGGCCTCTACACCGTCACCCTCGACGACGACCTCGCCCTCCTCGATGCCATCGGTGCCCGCGTCGACGGCCTCGTGATCGCCGGCTTCGGCGTCGGCCACGTCCCTGAACCACTCGCCGACACTCTCACCACCCTCGCTGGCCGGATCCCGGTCGTCCTCGCCTCCCGCACCCCAGCCGGACCAACCCTCACCCGCACCTACGGCTTCCCCGGCTCCGAGCAGGACCTCATCAGCCGCGGCCTCATCCCCGCCGGCTGGCTCCACCCCCACAAAGCCCGCATCCTGCTACGGACCCTCCTCGCCGCCGAAGCGAAACCCCAGGACATCGCTGCGGCGGTCACCACCGCAGGCGGGACCACCGAGCCCGCCGCCTGGCCCTGGCCCACACCCACTACCAGCAACGACCAGTCAGAGACGAGCACGACGGATGCGTAGCCACGACCTCACCCCCGGACGCATGATCGGCGTCGTCTTCGACCACGGCGACGACTTCTACACCGCCCTCACCGACGCCTGCCGCACTCACGGCATCAAACAGGGCTACATCCCCATGTTCATCGCCGGCCTGTCCACCGCGAAGATCGTCGGCACCTGCCAACGCCTCGACAACCCCGAAGCCCCCGTCTGGTCACACGTCGACCTCACCAACATCGAAGCCCTCGGCGGCGGCACCATCGCCTGGGACGAAACGACCCAGACGATCAAACCCCACATCCACATCACCGTCGGCCTGAAGGAACACAGCGCCACCGCACACACCAGCCACCTGCTCGACGCCACCGTGCAGTTCCTCACCGAGATGCTCATCATCGAGATCACCTCACCGCATATGCACCGGCTACCGAACCCCGACCTCTACGACGTGCCACAACTACGCTTCGGTTAGCGGACGGTTCTCCACCGGCAGAAAGCTGGAACGCCGCGCGACGAGGCCTGCCGTCGCGGTGTTCAGAGAGCATCCGGCGGCCCGGCTGGGACGCCGGTGGCTGTCAGCGCCAGGACACCGCGACGGCGCCGTGGCGCTTTGGCACGGACCAGCCGTCCGGCACGCCTGCGCTGGTGGGCAGGTACTCGATCCGCGCGGCCCCGCGACGGCGGAAGTCGGCCGCCCAGCGGCGCAACAGCCCGACATACCTGTCAGCGACCGCCTCGGCCTGCGGGCCGTAGGCGTAGACACCGCTCTCCCATCCGCCGAGGCCCTCGTTCTCGCGTTTCGTCCGATAGGCGAAACTGCCGCCCTCGACCACGGCGGCCGTGCCGTGGGTCACCGCCGGGCTGAACACACCCTGGTCCACCAACTGCTGGCTCGCGTACAGGAACGGAACGTGGGACGCGCTGGTCACCACGAACAACTCCAGCTCGTCGGGCATGTCGAACGCCGCCCCGGACCACCGCTCGATCCTCGGTGCATGGACCGCCTTACGCAGGGCCGGCACGTCGAAGCCCGGATCCGGCCCGTCCATGCGCAGCGTCGCCTCGCCGTTGACCGGCACCAGCGTCTCGGAGTACGTGCCCGCGCCCTGCATCGGCACGAACCCGCCAAGGCAGTAGCTGTGACTGACGAGGCGCCCTCCGGCCAGGTCGAAGGCGACGCAGCGGGACAGGCCGGCAAACCGCAGTGGCACCACGATCCGGCCGTGTTCGGAGAGCTGGGCGATCCAAGCCGGTGGGATGTCCCACGCTCCGACCGTGACGATGATCCGGTCGTACGGTGCCTGCTCCGGTACACCGTATTCGGCGTCGGCCTGCACGACCCGCACCCGGTCGTAGCCGGCGGTCTGCAAGCAGGCGCGGGCCCGAGCGACGATCTCCGGGTCGATGTCCACCGACGTCACCGCACCCTGCGGACCGACCAGCTCCGCGATCAGCGCCGCGTTGTACCCACCCGAACCGATCTCCAGAACCCGCATCCCCGGCTCGATCTCGGCCTGCTCCAGCATCACCGCCTGGATGTGCGCCGCCGACACCGAGCTGAGCGCCGTACCGTCCGGACCGGTCTTCGTCACCAACGGGGTGTTCGAGTCGTACACCACATCCAGAGACTCGCCAGGGGCGAACAGGTGACGCGGTACGACCGAGAACGCGGCAGCCACCGCCTCCGACCTGATCGTGTCCTCGCTCAGCTCCGCCACCATCGCCGTCCGCAGCGCCATGGGATCTCGCACAGCGCTGCCACTTACGGTAGTCATGTGATCACATCCTGACCATGTGGTTGGTTGCCGCCGCCAGCCAAAGTCGACCTGCAGGCGGGTTCGGGAGAGGTTGCGGAGCGGCCGCCGTCGCACCGGCCATCAACCTCCGCCGCCCCGAACCGGTCCGGCATCCGCGATGCCAGGAACCAGTAGACGCAACCAGACGCATGTCGAACACCCTCGACACCGATTTTCGACATGACCCCATCAGGTCCCTCGAAGGTCTCAACCAACAGGCCTCTGAACGGTGGTGCGCTGGCTGACTGGAATCGCTGCGATCGGTTAAGGTCGGGTCGCCGCACGTCAACCGTCGCCTTCCAGGAGAGGCGCCACGGGACTGACCGTGCGGAGGAGGGCTACTGGCCGCCACGGCAACTCCGGCTTCCGCCACCGAAAACACCGGCAAGTCAGGCAACGGAACGGCAAGTGATCGCCTGGTCGCAGGTCCAGACCATCGGACGGCTGCACGCGTCATGATCGAGCATCAGGAGGTAGACGACCATCCAAGACCTGGACAGGGCCGGACCTGAACCGGACAGCACGGACGCAGGGGATGCTCGTCGCACGAGCACCCACCGAGCACCCAAACGTCCACAAGGGACGGAAAAGCGAAGGGGCTTGATCCGCGTTTCCGCAGGTCAGGCCCCTTGTGATCTTGCGCGCCCGAAGGGACTCGAACCCCTAACCTTCTGATCCGTAGTCAGATGCTCTATCCGTTGAGCTACGGGCGCTGGTGCTCGGCCAGTCTACACACCCGGCCTTCGCGCGGAGACTCCGGGATTCGAACCCGGGAGGGGCTTTAAGACCCCAACCGCATTAGCAGTGCGGCGCCATAGACCAGACTAGGCGAAGTCTCCCCGGTGGCCCAGCAGACCACCGCCGCCCGAGAATACAGCCCCGCCCCGGCAGGGAGCAAAGCGACTTCCCCCTCCCGCCGCGTCGACCTTCCATCCCTCGCCGCTGACCAGCGTTTTCACGCTGCGCGCCGCTGCCATCGGGACTACGCTTCGTCGATATGCAGGAGCAGCCGCCGAGCGATCCGCCTCGCCGCGAGCCACGTGCAGCGACACGTCGCGGCCGTTCTCCCCAACCGACCTTCACCGCGCCTCCCAGCCCGGCCGAGCCCCTCCCGGGGGCGGACCAGCCGGAGGAGCCACCCCGGGGGCGGTCACGGCGGAAGGCGGCAGCTCCCACGGTGCTGTTCCAGCCTCCGGACACGGGCGGTCCAGCCGTCGACCAGGAGACGACCACGCCTCCCCGCCGGGCGCCACGCCAGAAGGTCGTCGGGACTGGCCGGCGCGCGGGCGCGGTGCCGGAGCAGGCGGCACCCGCTCCCCCGGCCGAGCCCACTGAAGGTGACGTGAAACACACCGCAGGCGCTGCGGAGGAAGCCGTTGGCACTCCGCGAAAGACCGCCCCGAAGAAGGTCGCCGCCCGGAAGGCGCCCGCGAAGCAGACCACCAGCCCGCGGCGGAACACGAAAAAGGCGGAGGCCGCCGAGGAGACGGCAGCCGAGGAGACGGCACCGGAGCCGGCGGACCGGGCCGCCACGGCAGAGGCGAAGCCGGAGCCACCGGCTTCCGACGTGTCCGGCACACCGTCGACCGGCCGTACCGTCGATCTGGAGCGGATTCTGGCGCATCCGGCCTTCGCCCCGGAGCTGCTGGCCCTGGCGGCGGTGGAGCGGATCGGGCCGCAGGCCGCCGCCTGGGCGGCCGCGCTGCGTGAGGCGTACCCGAAGATCGGTTCTGCGGGCCTGGCCCGGCTCGCCACCCGGCGGTTCGTCCGCACGGCGGGGTGGGGTGGGGCGACCGCCGCGGTGGCCGGTCTCTTCGCTCCCCTGGCCGAGCTGGCGGCGGTGCTCTGGACGCAGTCCGGCCTGGTGCTGCACCTGGCGGCGGCGCACGGCCGCGATCCGGTCGACCCGGAGCGGGCGGTCGAACTGCTGGTGCTGACCCGGGTCCACCCGGACGCGGAGAGCGCCCGGACGGCTCTCGCCGCCGCTCGCGCGCAGACCGGCGACGGCGAGCCGCCGTGGGGTCGGGTGGCCGAAGCCGCGTGGCGGCTGGCCGCTCCGCTCACCGCACAGGCGGCCGGCTGGTTGGCGCTGCGGCTGGCGTCGCGGCTACTGCCCGGCGCGGCGGTGCTCGCCACGGCGGCCGGGAACTCGGCTGCCGTCGAGCGGCTGGCCGCCCGGGCGGTCACGGCCTACCGCCAGCCGGGGTTCCGCTGGCCTCAGAGCCAGTCGAACCACTCCCTGGGCAGCAGGGAGTAGCCGACGAACGCCACGACGTCGAGCAGCGTGTGCGCCACGACCAGCGGCATCACGCGGCGGGTCCGCAGGAAGAAGAGGCTGAAGATCACGCCCATCACCGCGTTCCCGACGAACGCACCGAAGCCCTGGTAGAGGTGGTAGGAACCGCGGATCAGCGCACTGGTGGCGATCACCGCGCCGAGCCGCCACTGGAGCTGCCGTAACCGGGTGGTCAGGTAGCCGACCACGATCACCTCCTCCAGCACGGCGTTCTGCACGGCGGCGAGGATCAGCACCGGCACCGTCCACCACAGCTCGGGCAGCGCCGCCGGCACGAGCGTGGCGTTGAGCCCGAGCTGCGCGGCGGCCCAGAACAGCGCCAGGCCGGGCAGGCCGATCAGCGCCGCCAGGCCGGCGCCTCGGGCCACGTCGAGGCCGGGTTGTCGGGCGTCGAGACCGAGGGTCCGTCCGGCGTCGCCCGGCTCCCGGTTGAGCAGGTGTACGGCGAGCAGCACCGGAACCAGCGCGAAGACGATGCCGAGCACCTGGTACGTCAGGTCCAGGTACGGCCGGGGTGACGCGGAGGTGTTCAGCGCGGCGGTCTGCCGGGACAGTCCCCCCTCGGCGGTCAGCTTGGCGGTCAGGGAGACCATCGCGTAGACCGCGGACTGCCCGAGCGACAGCCCGAGCACCAGCAGCGTCTCGGTGCCGAGGACCCGGTGGGACACCGGGCGGGTGAGCTCAACCGTCACCGCACCACTGTGCCCGATCACCGCCCCGGCCGGCACCGCTGCCGCAGGTCGTACCGACCAGCGCGAATCGATCGCACATTCTGTGCGACCACCGTCGACGCTCCGTGGTCATGCTGGGTCCTGCCCGATCCGCCGTCTCGCCGAGGGGAGCGCCGATGGAGAACTTCGCGCGGCTGTTGAAGGAGAGCTGGGCCCTGGTCGAGGGGGACCGGGAGCGGCTCAGCGACTACTTCTACGCCCGCCTGTTCCTCCTCGACCCCGACCTGCGGAAGCTCTTCCCGGTGCAGATGCGCGGCCAGGGTGACCGCATCCTCGACGCGATCGTCGCCGCCATCCAGGCCGTCGGCGATCCGGAGAGCTTCGACGAGTACCTGCGTGCCCTCGGCCGGGACCACCGGAAGTACCACGTCACCGCCGACAACTACGCCACCATGGGGGTCGCCCTGCTGGACGCGCTGCGCACCGCCGGCGGGGACGGCTGGAACCTGGAGTACGACCAGGCATGGCGGGACGCGTACGCGGCGATCACGGAGAAGATGCAGGCCGGCGCGGCGGCCGACGAGAATCCTCCGTTCTGGCACGCCGAGGTGCTGACCCACCAGCGGTACGGCCCGGACACCGCCGTGCTGACCGTCCGGGCCCTGCAACATCCGCTGCTGTACCGGGCGGGTCAGTACGTCAGCATCGAGGTGCCCCGGTACCACCCCCGGGTGTGGCGGACGTACTCCGTCGCGAACGCCCCGAACGACGACAACATCCTGGAGTTCCACGTCCGGACGCCGGGCGCAGGCTGGGTCTCCGGGGCCCTGGTCCGCCGGGTCAGGCCGGGCGACCTGCTGCGCATCGCCGCGCCGATGGGCGGCATGACCCTGGACCGCTCCTCGGAGCGGGACGTCCTCTGCGTGGCCGGCGGGGTCGGACTGGCCCCGGTGAAAGCGCTGGTCGAGGAGTTGACCACCTACAACCGGACCCGCTGGGTGCACGTCTTCTACGGCGCCCGGCACGCCGACGACCTGTACGCCCTGGCCGGGTTGCAGGAACTGGTCGCCGTGCACCCGTGGTTGTCGGTGACACCGGCGTGCAGCGCGGACCCGGAGTTCGACGGCGAGCAGGGCGACATCTCCGACGTGGTCACCCGCTACGGGCCGTGGACGTCGCACGACTGCTTCGTCTCCGGGTCGGCCGGGATGGTCCGGGCCACCCTGCGGGCGCTCGCCGCCGACCAGGTGCCGCCGCAGCACGTCCGGTACGACACCTTCGGCAGCCTCTAGACATTCCTCCCCCCACGCCGGGTCGCGTGCCCCCGCCCCCTGGGGCACGCGACCCGGCACCCTGTCGGGCGGCCGGGTCAGTAGCGCCAGGCGTGGCTGGTCTCGCGGTACTCCTCGACGGGCACCAGCGGCACGCCCGGTGCCATCCGGTCGACGTAGAGCCGCCCCTCCAGGTGGTCGATCTCGTGCGCGACCAGCCGGGCCATGCCGAACTCGAAGGACGTGATCAGGCGGGTCCCGTCGACGCGGGCGTGTTCCACGTCGAGCCGCAGCGACCGGGGGACGAGACCCCGGTGGTCGAAGAAGGAGAGGCAGCCCTCGTACTGCTCGTCGGTGTCCGGGGAGGAGTCGACCACCCGGGGGTTGAGCAGCACCACCGGCTCGGCGCTGCGGTCCGGCGGGCGTACCACGGCCGCCGCGCAGCTAAGCCCGAGCTGGGGCGCGGCCAGTCCGATGCCCCGGTTGAACCGGTGCAGTTCGTCGAGTTCGGTGAGGGCGGCGAGCAGCCGTTCCACCACGTCCCGGGCGACCGGCCCCTCCTCGGGCAGGTCGAACTGCCGGACGGGGTGACGGAGCAGGTCGGCACCGCGCTGGACGATGCCGGCGGCCCGCATCCGATCGCTCGGCCGGGGGCTGGCCGGGTCGGCGGTCACCCCGCTCGGCGTGGCCGGGGCGGGCGGGTTGCGGAACCGCCACTGGAGCCGGTAACGGGCGTTGAGCGGCGGATTCTCCGTCGCCCACTCGAAGATCGCCCGGCCGTCCTCGTCGTGGCGCTGCACCGGGGTGCGCAGCGGCCCCTCCTCCGCCGAGAGCGAGGTCTCCAGTCCCCAGACCTGCGGTTCGAGCGCGGCGGGCAGGTCCAGCCGCACGTCGAGCGCCCGGGTCGGCACCCGGACGGCGCGCTGGAACCAGCGCCCCCACTTCTCCTGCCCGACGCAGTACTCGTACTCGATGGTGGCCCGGTCGCCGGGGTAGAGCGGGAAGCGCCCGTCGGCGTTCTCGAAGAGGAGCCAGAACTCCTTGAACGCGTCCCGGTCGTGCTTGGCCCGCCAGTGCATCGGCTCCCGTTCGCCCCCGTCGTCCCGATATGCCCGCATTTGCAGCTCGGCGAAGGTGAGGGGGTGGTCCCGGTGGTGCCGGTTGGAGCGGCCGGGATCGTTCGGGTAGCGGTCGACCGCCACCCGGGCCAGGTAGCGGGTGACCGGCTCGGTGCCGGCGTTGTAGAGGGCGCGCCGGACGACGCAGTGGTAGACGCCGTCGCGGTAGGTCAGGTTGGCGAACTCGTGCTCGACGATCAGGCCCGTGCCGGGTGGCATCCACTGGCCCGGGACGGGCGGGTCGCGGTGCGGTGGGGCGGTGCGGGCGTGCCGCAGGTCGTCGTACTCGCGGAAGCGCTGCCAGATCGCTCCGCCGGCCTCCAGGACGGCCTCGGCGCGCCGGGCGAAGTCCTCGGTGGGGCGGTGCCGGCGGCTCTCGACGTGGCTGACGTACGACGGATCGAACCCCATCAGGGTGGCGAGCTGCTTCTTGGACAGCCCTCGCTCATTCCGGTGCCGACCGAGCTCGGCTGCGAACGAGTCGGCGGCCCGTTCGAGGGGCGAGGTCGTCATCAGCTTCCTCATGGCCGGGAGTATCAGTTTCACGTTTGACCGACGGGTTTCGCACAGAAGTGGCACGTTGCCGACTCTCACCTTGACAACACCCGCCGAACCGTTCTCAGCGTGCCCGGTATGCCCTCCTTGTCGCGCGGGTTTCCGGCTGACACCCCCGGGTATCAGCCGGGCACCACCGATTGCACACGGACAGTGCGTCCACCACTCCCCCTGCGGCGAAAGTTAGGTTAGCCTTAGCTCATGCGGCAGGCCAGGACGAGGGAGGCGCGACAGTGACAGCGGTGATCCCACCCCGTGCCATCGTCGCGCCGCTCGCGCCGGTCACCACGACGCTGCGGGCGATGTTCGGCACCGACGACCTCCCCGGGCTCGCTCCCGGCCTGCTGGTGGACGACGAGTACGGCTGGTCCCCGGCCACCACCCTGGTGGACGGCACCCACCTGCCCGCGCTCCTGACCGCCGCCGCCCACCGCTGGGGCGGCACGCCGCACGCCTGCGCCGCCCTGGCTTGGAAGTCGTACAGCTACTGGGCGGCGCTGCCGGCGGTGCTCGGCTGGGCGTCCGCGCGCCGGGTTCCCCTGCTCGACCCGGCCGACGTGCTGCTCCACTTCGAGGACCACCGCCCCCTGGTCACGCTCGGGCTGCGGCGGTCGACGACCGTCGCGGTGCTGCCGACCGATCCGCTGGCCCTGGCCGCTCCGCCCGAGGTGCGGGTGGTCGCCGACGAAGCCGAACTGCTCGGGCTGCTCCGGGCGTCGCTGCTCGACGCCCACCTCGACCCGCTGCTCAGGGCGATCCAGGCCGAGGTCCGCATCGGTGCCCGTACGCTGCTCGGCTCGGTCGCCTCCGGCGTCGCCCACGGGATCCTGCGCGCCGCCGACGCGCTGCCCGGCTCGGCGGTGGAGTCGGTCGACACCGTGCTCGGCGCGCTCGGCGTCCGGGACCTGGTCGACCTGGTGCCCGGAGCGTCCGGTCAGCCCACCGTCCAGCGCCGCACCTGCTGCCTGGCGTTCACCCTGCCGAAGCCGAAGTACTGCCAGGGCTGCTGCGTCCGCCCCTGACCGTCCGCCCCTGACCGGTCCACCGGGCCGGTGTCCGCCGGGGGACGCCGGTCGGTCAGTCGACCAGCGGGCGGACGTCCCAGAGCCACACCCCGCCGGCGCGGACCGGCTCGACGCCGCTGAGTTCGGTCATCCCGCGCCGGAGTGCGTCCTCGTGCCGGTGGGAGGCGAGCACCACCGCGCCGGCCCGCCAGTACCGCAGGTCGTCGACGGCCGCCACCCGGTCCTGCGGGGTGATCGGCGGCACCGCACCGGTGCGTCGGATGGTGGCGAAGAAGCTGCTGGTCGGGCGGGGTGTGGCCCCGAACAGGGCGATCCGCCCCTCGGGTGCGTCCGGCCGCCGGTCCGGGCCGAGGAAGTAGCCCCGGGCGATCGGCATCTCCAGGCCGGTCACCGCGGACCAGCGCAGCGGGTCGGCGTAGTCGGTGTCGGGCAGCGGCAGGGCGACCAGGCTCCGCCCGCCGGTCAGGTACGGGCGCCACGCGCCGGAGGTGACGAACTCGGGCACCGGATCCAGCCGGGCCGTCGGCAGCGGGGTGGGCAGCAACGGCAGCAGCGCCATCGCCAGCACGGTGACCGCGCCGAACCGGATCTGCCGCCGGGCGGTGGGATGACGGCGGACCAGCTCGTCGACACGGGCGACGCCGTACGCCAGGAGCAGGCCGACGACCGGGGTCAGCCCGAGCGCCCACCGGGTGGGCACCACCGAGTGCAGGATCGGCAGGTTCTCCAGCGCCCCCCAGGGCGCGGGGACACCGGTGTCCCGACCGTTGTAGCGGATCTCACGTCCGAGGGAGAGCAGCGCGAACAGCAGCCCGACGGCGGCGAGACCGAGCACCTCGGCGCGGTCCCGCATCCACCAGACCAGGGCGGGCACCAGCACCGCCAACGGCCAACCGAAGAAGGCGTTCTCCTCGGTCGGGTTCTTCGCCAGCCGCTCGGTGTCCCGGGGATCCCCGGCCAGCGACTCGCCGGGCCACGCGAAGAAGGAGGCGACGTCGCTGCGGTAGCCGCGGATCAGCCGGGAGAGGCCCTCGTACGCGCCGGGGCCGAAGAGCTGGACGTAGAGCGGGTACGCCAGCACGACGAGCGCGAGCCCGGCGGCGACACCGAGTCCGGCGAGGAACGGCCGCGCGTACCGCCGCAGGTCGGGCCGGCGGACGACCAGCACGGCGACCACCACCCCGAGCCCCACCGCGGTCATCAGCAGGATCTCCAGGTTGAGGAACGCCTGCCAGACGATCAGGAGCCCGAGGAGCAGGCCGTTGCGCGTCCACCGGCCCGGTTCGCGCAGCGCCAGCGTCCGCCAGACGATCAGCGGGACCACGTACTGGGCGACGATGTTCGGGTGGGCGTTGGCGTGCGAGACCATCGCGGGGGAGAAGGCGCAGAACGTCGCCCCCACCCAGGCCGCGAGGCGGGACCGGATCAGCACCCGGGAGATGACGAGGTACCAGGCCGTGCCGGTGGCGATCATCGCGCCGGTGAGAAAGAGCAGAAAGGCGGCTCGCGGCCCGAGCAGCACGGTGACCGGGGTCATTGGTAGCGAAACGGACAATACGGACGTATTTGCCATGAGGTTGACGCCCTCCGGCACATTCATCCGGTCCGAACCGAACGGATAGGCGAAATCGGTCACCACTCGCGCGCCGTGCGCCATCATCCACTCGAACTGGGCCTGGTCGGTGGGATTCACCCGGCTCTCGTGATCGGGGTGTGTCCAGAATCGCACGGTCACCCAGAAGGCCAGCAGCACGAAGCTCGCCACCGCCACGGCGTCCGGAAGCCGGCGCCCGGCCAGGCGCACGCCCCCAGCCGGCCCACCCGGATCGTCCCGCCGTGCCGCACTGGAGGACACCGGGCGGAGGAACCACTCCCGACCGACCTCCGACTCCGGAGTAGTCATGACAATTCAGAGCGTAGTCAGCCCAGGGGCGGCAAGGTGTGCGTTTCGGAGTTCCGGCGTAGTATGTGCCCGGTTCGCCCGGTAGAAGATCCCGCACCCCCGATCGAACCGTATTCGGTCACCCCCGGTGGCCTGATTTCCCCACCGACGACGCAGGTGGTTGACTCTGTCGGGTCCGGGTGCGGGTCGAGTCATATGGTGAGGGAATCGACGCATGGCAGAAATCCTTGGGGACCAGCGCGTGCAGTCCGAGGTGCTGGAGGGCCTGGCCACAGCCGTCAACCACCGCCGCTGGTTCGTCGAGCTCGCCCTGCCGTACCTCGGCGACAACCCCATCGAGATCGGCAGCGGGCTCGGGGACTACGCGCTGGAGTGGGCACCACACCTGCCCCGCTTCACCGCCACCGAGGCGGATCCGGACCGGCTCGTCGCGCTGAAGGAGCGCCTGGCCGACCACCCCGCCATCGAGGTACGGCAGATGCTCCTGCCGCACGACGAGATCGGCGGCGAGTACAGCGCGGCGGTCTCGTACAACGTCCTCGAGCACATCGAGGAGGACGTCGACGCGCTTCGCAGCATGCGGGACCTGGTCCGGCCCGGTGGTGCCGTGATCATCATCGTGCCGGCGTTCCAGTTCGCGATGAGCCCGGCCGACATCGCCACCGGCCACGTCCGCCGGTACACCAAGCGGACCCTCGGAGCGGCGATGACCGGCGCCGGCCTGCGGGTGGAGCGGATCCACTACGCCAACGCGCTCGGCCTGATCGGTTACTTCATGGCCACCAAGGTCTTCCGGCTGATGCCGAAGGAGGGCCCGATGGTCAAGGTCTACGACACCACCGTCCTGCCGGTGACCAAGGCCGCCGAGCAGCTCGTCCGGCCGCCGTTCGGCCAGTCGGTGTTCGCCGTCGCCCGCGTCCCCGGCTGACCGCCGGTTCCGCCCGGGGCGGATCCACCTGGTTCCACCACGAAGGGCCGCGCCCGTTGTCGGGGACGCGGCCCTTCCGCTCGCCGGTGGCTACACCCTGACCTGGTACGTCGGGCGGATCACCGCCCGGGCCAGGGTGTGGAAGGCCAGGTTGAACCCGACGTAGGCGGGCGTGGCGTCCGGCGTGACGTCCAGGTTCTCCACGTCCAGCGCGTGTACCGCGAAGACGTACCGGTGCGGGCGGTCCCCGGCGGGCGGAGCGGCCCCGCCGTACCCGTGCTGGCCGTAGTCGTTGCGGACGCTGAACGCCCCGCCGAGGTCGCTCTCGACCACGCCCCGGGGCAGCTCGGTCACCGAGGCCGGCAGGTTGACCAGCACCCAGTGCCAGAAACCGCTGCCGGTGGGGGCGTCCGGGTCGAAGCAGGTGACCACGAAGCTCTTCGTCCCGGCCGGGAAGTCGGCCCAGGCGAGCTGCGGCGACAGGTTGCCACCACCGACGCTGTCGTGCGCGTACGCGACGTCCATCGGCTCGCCGTTGGGCACGTCGTCACTGGTCAGGGTGAACGACCTCACGGTCGGCAGCAGCTCGTACGGGTCCGGGGCGATCGGTCGTTCCAGGGTCATCGGTGATCCCTCTCACTGAAGGTGCTTTCCGTCATCTTCCTACCCCGCTGCGGCCCGCGCCCCGACGGCTGGACCCGCCCTTCCGCCAGGGACGGCCGGTTCAGGCCACCGACGCGGGGAACCGGTCCCACACCCGGTGCCCGGCCATCAGCTGCCCGACGGCGGCGAAGACCTCGGGCCCGGAATCACCGGTCACCACGCCGGGGGTGCCGCTGACCCGCGCCTGTCGCAGCACGGTGATCCCGTCGCCCCACGCGCCGATCGCCTTGGCGTGCCGCCAGGTCTCCTCGATCAGGAGGAGCACCCGTGGGTCCACGGTCACCGAGTCGGCCGCGCCCGCCTTGTCGTCGCGCGCCGGGATCGCGTCCGGTGCCGGCGTCGGTGCCCCGGCCAGCAGGAGGACGTCGAACTCGACGGAACGCCCGGTGGCGAAGGTCCGCTGCACGGGCAGGTAACCCACCGTGCCGCCGTGCGGGGCGATGAGCAGCGGCACCATGCCGGCACCGAGGACCGCCCGGCGTACCTCGCTGACACCGTCGAGGTCGCTGGTGGCGTCGACGACGATGCCGACCGTCCGGCCGTCGGCTGGCCACTCCCGGCCGACCTGGGAGAGCGCCGGGCTGGGCGCGACGTCGGCGAGCGGCACGCCCGGCTGCGGCGCGGGAAGGCCGAGACCGGTGGCGACCTCCGCGCAGAGCACCGGGTCGATGTTGGCCAGGCTCTGCAGCTGGCGTTCCCGGATCGCCTGGTGGTAGCACTTGCCCAGCTCGTAGGTGTAGGCGCGGATGATGTGCTCCTTCTCCACCGGCGACATGCTCAGCCAGAACAGCCGGGCCTGGCGGAAGTGGTCGTCGAAGGAGACCGGGTTCGCGCGTACCTTGGGCGCCTCCGCGACGGTCACCGGGACGTCCACGAACGCCCCCTGCTCGACACCCGCGGGGAAGGGGTTGCCGCCGTCGAGCGAGTTCGGCCGGTACGGCGCCACCCCGGCGTGGACGGCCTGCTGGTGGTAGCCGTCGCGTAGCATGTCGTTGACCGGCGCGTGCGGGCGGTTGATCGGGATCTGCGGGAAGTTCGGCCCGCCCAGCCGGGTCAGCTGCGTGTCGATGTACGAGAAGAGCCGGCCCTGCAACAGCGGGTCGTTGGTCACGTCGATGCCCGGCGGCAGGTGTCCGGGGTGGAAGGCGACCTGCTCGACCTCGGCGAAGAAGTTGGTCGGGGTCCGGTTGAGGACCAGCCGGCCGATCGGCTGCACCGGCGCGAGTTCCTCCGGCACGATCTTCGTCGGGTCGAGCAGGTCGATGCCGGCGAAGATCTCCTCCGGGGTGTCCGGGAAGACCTGGATGCCGAGTTCCCACTCGGGGAACGCGCCGGCCTCGATCGCGTCGTACAGGTCCCGGCGGTGGAAGTCCGGGTCGATCCCGGAGATCAGCTGTGCCTCCTCCCAGGTCAGGGAGTGCACGCCCAGTTTGGGCTTCCAGTGGAACTTGACCAGCGCGGTCTCCCCGGCGGCATTGACCAGGCGGAACGTGTGGACCCCGAACCCCTCCATCATCCGGTACGAGCGCGGAATGCCCCGGTCGGACATGTTCCAGATCGTGTGGTGCTGCGCCTCGGTGTGCAGGGAGACGAAGTCCCAGAAGGTGTCGTGCGCGCTCTGCGCCTGCGGGATCTCCCGGTCCGGGTGCGGCTTGCCGGCGTGGATGACGTCGGGGAACTTGATGGCGTCCTGGATGAAGAAGACCGGGATGTTGTTGGCGACCAGGTCGAAGGTGCCCTCGTCGGTGTAGAACTTCGTCGCGAAGCCCCGGGTGTCGCGGACCGTGTCGGCCGATCCACGCGAGCCGAGGACGGTGGAGAACCGGACGAAGACGGAAGTCTCCTTCCCCTTGGCGAGGAAGCCGGCCTTCGTGACTCCTTCGGCGCTGCCGTACCCGGTGAACACGCCGTGCGCCCCGGCCCCCCGCGCGTGCACGACGCGCTCGGGGATGCGCTCGTGGTCGAAGTGGGTGATCTTCTCGCGCAGGTGGTGGTCCTGGAGCAGGACCGGACCACGCGGACCGGCCTTGAGCGAATGGTCCGTGTCACGCAGCCGCGCGCCCTGAGCGGTGGTGAGGTGGGCGCCCTGTTGGCCCTTCGCGATCGGGGGCACGCCGGTCGTCGCCCCGGTCGGCGTACGGGTGTCCGGCGTGCCCTGCTCCGATTTCGGCGGCAGCGGGTCGCGGGGCGTCGTCGGTTCTTCGACGGTCGGCGGTGCGCTACCCGGCGCGCCGGGAACGTCGGGAGTGAGGGCGTCGGTCACCTTCCCGGCGGCGGTCTCGACGGCATGCTTGACGGCCTTGGCAGGCTTGCGGGGATCCATCTACGAGTTCCTCCGTGGAGCGCGGTGGGCAGGCCCCTTCGCCCTACCCCCGGAGAAACCGGCGAAACAGTCGGGTTTGTCCAGGTCAACGCACGACTCCTGGCGGACACCACGCGGTCCTGCCCTGGGCCGCTCCCGATGGCCCCGCTACCTGTCGAGGGCTTTCATCCCGGGATCAGCCTCTGACGTGTGCCGCTCTCCGGCCGGGGAACTCTCCGAGTCGACGGGTACGCCGCCTGGTGGCAGATCGTGGCGCCTGGGCCTTCGGACCGCCGACCCGCACACGAGAACCACCAGCAGGCCCAGCCCGAAGAAGAGACCGTCGAGCGGTATCGCGTCACCGATCAGCCCTGCGGCACCCGCGCCGATGATCGAGGCGATTCCCACGCCGAGCCGCAGGACGCTGCTCACGCGGCCGAGATGGGACCGTTCGACCACGCGTTGGCGATAGGTCGCCGCCACGACGGCGGTCCAGACCGCCGCAGCGAGGTTGACCGCGAGCAACGCGCCGATCGCCGGCACCCCGTGGGCGAGGGGCATGGCCATGAAGCTCGCGCCGAAGACGATGTTCGCCACCCAGGTGCTCGTCCAGACGTCGACCCGGTCGCCGTACCGGGAGACGAGCCAGCCACCCGCGATACCGCCGACAGCGCCGACGGCGAGCGCGTAGCCGTACGAGGCGACCGGCATCCCCCGTACGGTGACCACGAAGACAGCGAGTACCGCGAGAACGGCCGCTGCCGCGACTCCCCGGACGAAAGCCCAGACGAACAACCAGCGGAGCGTGACGTCGGCGAAGGTCACCTCGAATCCGGCGGCAAGGTTCTTCATCGCACCGGGAGGTGCGGAGGTCACGGCCGGCGGGCCCTGTCCCGACGGTGCCGTCGACGAGGCGCGCGGCGCTTCCCGCCGACGAGGCACTCTCGCGTTGCACAGCCCCGATGCGACGAACGAGACGGCGTCCACCAGGAACGGCAGGGCCGGGCTCACCCCGTAGAGAAAGGCACCGGCGCCGGGCCCCGCGAGGCTGTTGGCGGTCGTCGTGATCGACGCGAGTCGACCGTTGACCACGCCGAGGTCGGCAGCGTTGAGCGAGTCGGCGATGAACACCTGCATCGCGCTGAAGTAGACGACCTCGGCGGCGGCCAACGCGAAGATCAGCGCGTAGACCATCCATACGGACACCACGTCCAGGACGAGCGCCACGGTGAACGCCGCTGACGCCGCAGCGCGAATCACGTCCACCGCGACGACCACCCGCCGCGACGGGTAACGGTCGGAGAGCAGGCCACCGAAGAGTACGAACAGGACCCCGGGGATGCTGTTGACGACGTACGCGGTGGACAGCGTGTCCGTGCCGGCACCGATTCCCAGCAGCATCAGCGGTAGCGCAGTGTACCGA
Source organism: Micromonospora sagamiensis (assembly GCF_014680085.1). Taxonomy (NCBI): domain Bacteria; kingdom Bacillati; phylum Actinomycetota; class Actinomycetes; order Micromonosporales; family Micromonosporaceae; genus Micromonospora; species Micromonospora sagamiensis. Next base: position 2,874,786 of record NZ_AP023438.1, read on the forward strand.
AAGCCGTCTCCGAGTGCGGAGAAGCTGGTGGAGGTGAGGATCAGCCTGCCGGAGCGCCGGCTGACAGCTTCCGATACGGTCATCGCCGTTTCACGATGATCGACGGTCCCGTCGGGGCCACGTGCTTCTCCACGAGCGCCCGGGTCTCGTCGGCCGGGGCATCACGCATCGCGGTCAGCGCCTCGGCTCCCGAATCGGCGGCGAGCAGGCTGGCCCGGGCATCGATCTGCGCGAACGACTTGGGCTCGTCGAGGCACGCCCCCAGGTAGCCGGCCCCGGCGGTGGCCAGCGGAACGCCGTCCGTCTCCAGACGCAGCACGTCGAACGACTGCTCCAGGAGCGGCAGGATCTCGGCGGCGACGTCACCCCGGCACTCGGTGACCGCGACGACCACACCGCGTTCGGCCAGGAACTCCTGCCGGTATTCGATCGACCGGACGGCGTGCCGGCGCTTGAGTTCCTGCTGGATCTCGACGTTCAGCCCCCGATCGAGCGCACCGTTGAAGCAGTAGCCGGCGGCGACGTGCGGCGACCGTCGTCCCGGGACCTCCCGGGCGGCACACACGATCACCCGCTCGGCTTCCGGCGTACTCCGTGGGGCGGGGGACGCGTCGTACGAGGTCCAGGGCAGGTCGGGCAGCCGGACACCGTCCGTGGGCGCGGGCTCGGTGTACCGGCTGTCCCCGGCCCACGGGTTGTGCGGGCCGACCGCGCTCAGGTGGGCACCCAGTCCGACCGCTGCGCCCTGCCAGTCCCGCAGTTCCTCGACGCTGATGTCCAGGAGGTCGTCGACCGGGCCCGAGATCGGGTTGGCCGCCCAGCTGCCGGGTGAGTAACGGTCGAACACCAGCGGCCACAGCTGGGGCATGAGCTCGAAGCGCCGCTCGGCGAGTTCCTCACGGATGACCGGAAACTCCTCACGCACCAGGGCGGCGGTGATCTGGAAGTCGAGCCACCAGCGTTCGAGCAGGGCGACGATCCCCGCAGCCGCCTCCGGCGCGCACACCACGTCGACCTGCATCGTCTCCCGTGAGGTGAACATGCCCAGGCGAGCGCCGCGCAGGGGCGAGTCCGCCGGTTCCGACTCGACCCGTCGGAAGAGCAGATGCTCCAGCAGATGACCGGTTCCGGTCGGCGCGCCGACCAGCCGTTCCAGAGCCGGCCCGCCCACGGTGGCCAGACAGAGGTACGTGTTGGCCAGGGGACGCTCGGTCCATCGGTGGGTCATTGTCGGCCGCATCAGTTTCCTTCCGAGTTGTGCGGGAGCAGGGTCATCCCCGGGCGGCTTCAGCGCCCATCGCGACGACGTAGAGCGGTAGCTGCCGGGTCCCCCTCAGTCCGACGGCGGCGGCCAGCCCTTCGTCGTCGAAGGCTCCGACCGGCAGCGCGCGAAGTCCGGCGTGACCGGCCTCGTCGATGAGGCACTGGGCAACGTGCCCGGCTTCCAGGAGGAGGTAGCGGTAGCCCCGCAGCCCGTAGCGTTCCTGGTAGTCGGGCTGGCTGCCGGTCAGTACCAGCCAGTTGGGCTGGCCGGCGACCTGCCCGAAGGTGGCGGTTCGGATCTCCTCCGGATCGACCGCACCGAGGACCGGCTGGTGACTGCCGCCCGGTGCGGTCACCAGCCGGGCGTACGACTGCACGACGTAGCCACGGACGGCGTAGAGCCCGCCAGCGGACGGGTACGCCTTCCGGCCGTCACGGTCACGGCTGAGGACGACGTCGGCGACCGCACGGACCGCAGCGTCGACTTCGGGGGTGGCCGGGCCGAACGACCGGCACGAGGCCGGACGGCGTACCTGTTCACGACGACCCGGCTGCTGACACGGCACCCGCAGGGTGGCCAGGGGCGGCCCGGTGGCGGGCAGTTGCGTGAGCTGGTGGAAGACCAACGCCGGTGAGGGTCGGCCGGAGAGCGGAGGCGCGTCGCGCGGTTCACCCATGGTCCCTGGACCTCCTCACTCCGGCAGGAAGAGCCGGACGAGCTGTCGACTCCCGTCCAGCGCGGTGCGCTGCTCCTCGTCGAGCAGCCGCTCGGCCAGCGGGGCGTTCGGTGGGAGGAGGTCGACGGCGATCGGCGAGATCACCCGACGCACCACGATGCCCTCGGCGCGGAGACCCGGCGTATCAAGATCCACACTCACCGCGCGGTACCGCCGCCGGAGCTGGTCGAAGGAGAAGTTGGCCTCGATCGCCGCAGCGCCCGCCTGGTCCAGCGGGTCTGCCGCCAGCGGCGCGGCCAGGGGTGCCGGCCGATCCACCTGCGGGCCCCGCTGGTGCAGCATGAGAGCCTCCTCGAACGCGTGCGTGGCGGCCTGGGCGACCGTCGGTGCGGCGGCGCAGCCGGCGACATGCGCGGCTCCGGTGTCCGGGTCGTGCAGCGTCACCACGCAGACCGGCACCAGCGGATCGTCACAGATGTACAGGTACGGCTCACGGCCGAACTGACGGGCGACCTGGTCGAGTTCGCGAGCCCAGACGGCGGCGTCCAGGCGACGGACCCGGCCGGTGAACCAGTGCCGGACGACCAGGTCGCGCTCGACGACCTCCAGCAGTCCGCTCTGCTCGGCGAGCAGTCCGCTGGTGTGCGCCGCCGTACCCGTGCTGGTCCGGGCCGTACACGGTCGGCCGGCGCCGACCGCCGGGGCCAGACAGGCCAGATCGGTCGGTACCCAGCACAGCTGGCCGTCCGTGAGCGACGTCGCGTGCGTCCACTGCCGGGGTAGAGAAAGATCGACAGCCTCGAACGGGAAACCGGGCGACGCGAGCTGCTCGTCGGTGAAGGGATCCGGGAACACCACCGGCTCGCCCGTGGGCAGCTCGTCACGCGCGCAGGTGACGGTCCGCGCGGGACGGCGATTGAGCGCGAACCGCTCGGCCGCCTCGAACGTGGCACGGACGGTCGCGAGACTCGCCAGCGGAGAGACCGCAGCAGCACGCACCGGTCGCACCGGGTCGCTCGCGGAGGCCAACGCGATGGCGAGCGGAACTGCCGCGTCGACCTCCTCCCGGTCCACCCAGGGCTGAAAGACCTCGGTGTCCGCCGCGACACCGGACTGCCGCCACCGCAGAACCGACCGGGGCGCCCGTACCCGCTGCCGCGAGCCGGTGCGCAGATCCCACAGGTGCACGTCGGCGCCATCCGGGTCGATCTCCCGCGCGGCAACCGTCGCCGACACGACGGCGGCGGCTGGCGCGCCGTCAGGTGGCTGCACCAGTCGATGGTCCTGGGCCACCCGGACCGTCAGGTGCGGATCGAGCTGATCCAGCACGGCCCAGAACCAGCGGTGGTCCGTACGGGTCCGGACCACCGGTCCGACGACGAGCCAGCGGCCGAGCACCAGAACCGGCTGGTGGACGGTCGCGCCGGACAACTCGACGAGCGCGCCGGCCCACTGCCCGAGCCGTGCCGCGCAGGCGGCTACCGGAACGGCGGCGGACGCAGCGGTTCGGCAGGCCGCCACCAGGTCGTCCGTCGACTCCCACCGGCCCAGACCCCACCCGTCGCCGGCGGCGTCGAGGAACAGGTCCACCGGGGCGAGGCGATGGCGAGCGATCTGCGGACGTGACGGCGGCTCGGCCGGACCGTCCGGGACAGTCGACGGCTTCGCACCGGCGAGTTGGCGGGCCCGCGTCAGCAACAGGTGCGGCGCGGCGGATCGCAACTGCCAGCCCCGGCCGCCCCGTCGGATCAGAGCGGAGGTCCGTCCGCTGTCGAGGCTGACGATGTCGCACCCGGCAGCGAGGTCCTCCCACTCCTGGTCGCTCAACGAACCCGGCGGCTCGGTGACGGTCACGCCGGTTCCAGGCTGGCCTGACTGGCCAGGGCGTGCCAGTCGGTGGGCAGGTTGCCCCGGCTTCCGTGGTCACAGCCTTCGCAGATGCCGAACTCGGCCGGCCGCCCGAGCAGCTCGGTCCGCCACAGGTCCAGGATCGCGCGGTCGTCGTGGGTGTTCAGGTTCGCGTACCGGTGCTTGCTTCCCACGTCGTTGCTGCACGGGAGAAGGTCACCGTCCCACGCCACGAAGAGGGACTGCTTGCGGAACAGGCAGTGTGCCTGGCTGGTGACGCCCGGCCGGGAGGTCAGCTGCATGATCGGCAGAGTGCCGGCCCGTCCCTGGACGGGGATCTGGCGCAGCCGCCCCCGGGACAGGCCCCGGTCGGCGATCCACTGGTAGAAGTCCTCGACCTCGTCCTGGTTGATGTCCATCTTGACGAAGTTCAGCGCCACCAGATCGGGGGCGACCTCGATGGCCGCCTCCAGGTTCGCCACCGAGGCGTCCCGCTTGTCCCTGCCGTAGATCTTCGCGAACCGGTCGCGACGCAGGCTGTGGATCGACCACTTGAGCAGGGAGAGTCCCGCCTCACGCAGGTCGTTCACCAGTTCCGGGCCCATCCGGAACCCGTTCGTCACCAGCACGATCGGGAACTTGTCCTCCGGGCCGAGGGCTTCTCGCATCCGTCGTACCCAGGGCACCATCTGCCGGTGCAGCGACGGCTCGCCGATGCCCTGGAGGATGACCCCGGGCGCCTTCACCAGGGCAGCCAACTCCAGGAACCGTTCGAAGGTCTGCTCGGTCATGTCCCCGAGCGGACGGAGTTCCTGGCGGGGACACATCATGCAGTCCGCGTTGCAGCGGTTCGTGATCTCCAGCTCGATGGAGGGTCGGGGCGTACGGATGGTCGATATGTCGATGAGCAGGCCGACCCGGACGAGGGTGGCGAGCGTCCGCCCCATCTCGTCGGCACCCGATCCGGCAGACAGGACCACCTCGGCGGTCGACTGTGGGTGTTCGAACCGGTGCAGTAGCTCGGTGATCTCCTCGTTCGCCGCCACCCCGTGCTTGACGCCCCGCCACAGGTCGAGCCGGCGGTAGACCCGCGGGTTCTCCTCGGCGTACCGACGCGTCCCGGTGAGCATGACGAATGGCGCCAACACCAACCTGGCCGGAAGGTCGCCGAAAGTCTTGTCGGTCATGGAATCACTCTCATCTTCCAGGAATCAAGGTCGACGGCGATCAGGCGGCCCAGGGACGGGGACCGGAACTGCCCAAGGTCGTCGGGCGGCTCGGTTGCTTTCTCGGCATCGGAGGAGCAGCTCGGATCCTGCTGCGCCACGGCCATGAACAGGGCGAAGGACCGGTCGACCGCGCGTTCGAAGACGGGATCGAGGTCCGCGAACTCGTCATGCAGGGCGGCCAACCGTTGCTCCAGCACCACCCGCTGCCGGTCCGGGTCGGTGCCGTCAGGCCCTCCGTCGGCACCGGCGTCCGCAACGGCGTCGGCCGGCACGAGCCGGTGGGTGTAGTTCTGCACCAGGGCATAGGGGACGTCGGCCTCGAGCAGGTCGATCTGGTAGAGCGCGGGATCGTTCCAGATCGGCGAATCCCGTTCGAGGGCGAACGTGCCCACCGAGGCATAGGAGATGTTGTGCCTGTTCCGACGGATCATCTCGAATGTCGCGCGGGCCTCGTCCTCCGTCTCGCCCGGGAAACCGATGAAGAACATCCAGCCGACCGGGATGCCGGCCTTCCGCAGCATCGCGGCATGGCGCTCGACGTCAGTGAGACGGATGCCCTTCCGCATCAGGTCGGCGACTCGTTGCGAGCCGGTCTCGATGCCGTTGACCAGCAGCACACAGCCCGAGTCGACAAGGCTCTGCACCGCCGCCTCGGTGAGCATGGGTTTGTCCACCCGGGCTTCCGCGGTCCATCGGAACCGCCGCACCGCCGTGGCCCGGTCGGCGCCGTCCCCGCCCCGATCCTGTTCGTGGGCAGGAGGCGAGGAGTCGCCTGTGGCGTGCGCTCCGTTGGCCGTGCTCGCGGCGATCGCGGCGAGGCGCCCGGAGAGAGCGTTGATCTCCCGCGGCGGGATGGCCTCGTCCACGAAGTACAGGTAGGAGCCGTCCACGGCGGCGATCGCCTTCAGCGCGCCGTCCAGGGCGTCCGCGCCGAGCCGGAAGTAGCCGTCGCCGTAACCCTCGTGGTGGGTACAGAAGGAGCACTTGCCCCAATAGCATCCCTTGCTGGTGAGCAGGGGGTAGATCGGCTCCGGGGTGGGGTAGAGCGGAACGAGGTCACGGAAGTCCGGCGGGCCGGCCGGCGGCGCCGTGCTCGGCGCGGCACGGCGGTACGTGATCTTCCCGTCCCGCAGTTGGCCGACGCCATCGAGGTCGATGTCCGACTTGCCCTGCACCAGCGCGCTCAACAGATCAGCCAGGACCGTCTCGCCCTGGAACGCGACGGCGTAGTCGACGTCCCGCCAGAACGAGGTGTCGTGGACAAGCACCTCACGACGGATGTGGGTGACGGCGTTCCCGCCGACCACCACCGTCGTCTCTGGCTTCTGCTCCTTGATCAGGCGAGCGGTGAGCAGGGCGGGGCCGAGCTGTTCCAGGTAGGCCACGCTGAGACACACGACGTCATCGTCGCGGTAGCGGCCCGCGCGCACGTCCTTCTGGATCCACTGCCCGATCAGGGTGTCACGCAACCGGTCCACATGCTCGGGCCATCCCTCGCCGGGTTGCGGTACCGGCCGGGAGACACCGTTACGGCGCAGGTCGTAGACAAGTACGAGATCGGCGAACCGCAGCGTCCGCGAGGCGCGGGCGACGAGTTTGGTGCTCTGGTAGGTCGAGGTCAGGCGCAACAGCTGCCATGCCTGCGAACCACGAGCGTCGAGGTACTCCAGGCCGAGCCTGATCTGGTCGGGGACGGTCGCGTCCAACCCCGCCGGGTCGATGCCACCCGTCCACATGTCGTGGAAGAAGCGGATGTTCGCGTCATCGGTGCGGCAGTCGACCGAAACAGCGGCCCGGAGATGCCCTTTCAACAGGAACGGGGCCAGATACGGCATGTGGTAATAGGTCGCCGGCGGGAAGATCATTGACGTTCGCATTGATGACACCACTCCGTATGGCCAGGCCGGCGGGATCAAGCCGATCGGGTGGGCCCCGGTCATCGATCCCGCCGGCCCGCGTACTCCGGATCAGATCATGGTGAAGTTGCAGCACATCGACAGAGACTCGAAGCGACCGAGTTCGTCGAACTCGATCTCGACGACCTCGACGACCTCGCTGGCGGCCTCCGCAGACTCGAAGGACTCACTCTCCGTGATCAGAGCACTGGCGGCAGTGTTCATCGCGATGACCTCTTTCCTACAAGGGGCACGGCTCGTGATCCTCGCCACGGGCCGCACGAGCCACGCTAGGACCACCATCTCCCGAGGTCAACCCCTACCAAGTGGTACCGACTGGTGCCGCCCTTAGGCGTTCGAACACTGACTGCCGACTCAGTCGAGCCCGCGATGCGAGGGCAACCACCACCGGGAGGCCGTCACTCAAAGCGACGATCATCTGTGCGCCACCCTCGTTCACCGCCAGCCGGGACGCTTCCCTCCGGTCCCGGATCACCCACGCGCACCCCGCCATCGGAATCGGCCCGAAAAAGGTTCCGGCCAGGTGGACAACCGCCAGGCCCGGCCATTGTCGGTGATACACCGCCAGAAATCCGAAACAAGCGCAGGACCCTCTGGAACTCAGCCTCGACGCAGTCGACCGAATGACGGGAACAAATTGTCGGTCGCTTTTCTCCCCGGGCGGCGATCCGCACGATTCGGCGGCGGCAGTCGCTCGCACCGCCTCGGACGTGGAGGAAATGCCTGATCAGGAATGGCTCAGCCCTGCCCACCGGTCAGGAGGAGGGTGAGATGACGGGAGACGGATTCGCTGGCGACAGACCCGCCCCGTGACCGGTGTCAGTGCCGGCCAAGGGGGCGTTTGTGCTGCTCGGGAGGCGGAGGGTGTGGGATTCGAACCCACGAAGACATCGCTGCCTTACCGGTTTTCAAGACCAGCGCCATCGGCCACTAGGCGAACCCTCCCGACGCGTCCCCGAGGGGTACGCGACCCGCCTAGTCTGCCATGACCGGGCGGCGTCGCGAGTCGGCGTCCCGCCCGAACGTGGGATCATCGCGGCATGTGGGACACCCCGTCGGTGGTACTGGTCACCGGGATCATGGCTGCCGGCAAGTCCACAGTGTCCGAGCTGCTGGCCCGCCGACTGCCGCGCGCGGTTCACCTGCGCGGCGACGTCTTCCGCCGGATGGTGGTCAGTGGCCGGGAGGAGATGACCGCCACACCGTCGGAGGAGGCGTGGCGGCAGCTCCGGCTCCGGTACGACCTCGCCGCGTCGGCCGCCGACACGTACGCCGCCGCCGGCTTCACCGTGGTCTGCCAGGACGTGATCCTCGGCCCGGAACTGGCGGCGATGGTCGACCGGATCCGGCACCGACCGCTGGCGGTCGTGGTGCTCGCACCCCGCCCGGAGGTGGTCGCCGTCCGCGAGCGGGACCGGCCCAAGAAGGGGTACGGCGACTGGCCGGTCGCCGACCTGGACGCCGGGTTCCGGGCCGACACGCCCCGGATCGGGCTCTGGCTGGACACCTCCGACCAGACCCCGGAACAGGCCGTGACCGAGATCCTCACCCGGGCGTGGGTCGAGGGACGGATCGGGTAAGACAGGTTCATGCACGCGATCACGATCCCGGAACCCGGTGGACCCGAAGCCCTGCGCTGGACCGAGGTGCCCGACCCGGAGCCCGGCCCCGGTGAGGTGATCGTCGACGTGCGGGCCAGCGCGGTCAACCGGGCCGACCTGCTGCAACGGCAGGGGCACTACCCGCCCCCGCCGGGCGCGTCGGCGTACCCGGGCCTGGAGTGCGCCGGGGTCGTCGCCGCGACCGCCCCCGACGTGACCGGCTGGCGGGTCGGTCAGGAGGTCTGCGCGCTGCTGGCCGGCGGCGGGTACGCCGAGCGGGTCGCCGTACCGGCCGGGCAGTTGCTCCCGGTGCCGGCCGGGGTCGACCCGGTCGACGCCGCCGCGCTGCCCGAGGTGGCCTGCACGGTGTGGTCGAACGTCGTGCAGATCGCCCGGCTGGCGGCGGGCGAGACGCTGCTGGTGCACGGCGGTGGCAGTGGCATCGGCACGTTCGCCATCCAGCTCGGCGCGGCGCTCGGCGCGACCGTGGTGGTGACCGCCCGTGCCGCCAAGCACGGCCGGCTGCGCGAGCTGGGTGCGGCGCACACCGTCGACTACCGGGAGCAGGACTTCGTCGAGGAGGTCCGCCGGGTGACCGACGGTCGGGGCGCGGACGTGATCCTCGACATCATGGGCGCGGCCTACCTCGGCCGGAACGTGGCGGCGCTGGCGACCGGCGGCCGGTTGGTGGTGATCGGCATGCAGGGCGGGCGGAAGGCCGAACTCGACCTCGGCACGCTGCTGGCCAAGCGGGCGTCGGTGACCGCGACGGCACTGCGGTCCCGTCCGCCCGCCGAGAAGGCGGCCATCGTCCAGGGCGTACGGGAGCAGGTCTGGCCGCTGGTGGAGTCGGGCCGGATCCGCCCGGTGGTGGACCGGCGGATGCCGATGTCCGACGCGGCCGGGGCGCACCGGCTGGTGGAGTCCAGCGACCATCTGGGCAAGGTGCTGCTGGTCACCGGCTGACGGTCCCGGGGTGAGGTGGTTGCAGGGGTCCCCTGTTACCGCATTTTGATGAGGAGGGGGCCCCTGCAACCACCTCAGCGACACGGCAACCACCTCAGCGACACGGCAACCGCCTCAGGGGCGGGGTTGGAGCAGGCGTGCGCCCGGCCCCTCACCGGCGAGCTTGTCGGACGGGTTGTTGAGGGTGCAGCGCTGCAACGACAGGCAACCACAGCCGATGCAGCCGGTGAGGTCGTCCCGCAGCTTGCTGATCAGTCGGATCTTCTCGTCCAACCGGCTGCGCCAGGCGGCGGAGATCCGGGCCCAGTCCTGTGCGCTGGGGGTACGCCCGCCGGGCAGCGACTCGAGTGCGTCCCGGATCTCGTCCAGGGACACGCCGACCTGCTGGGCGATCCGGATGAACGCCACCCGACGCAGTTCGGCGCGGGCGTACCGGCGTTGGTTTCCGCCGGTGCGCTCGGCGTGGATGAGGCCGAGCCGCTCGTAGTAGCGCAGCGCCGAGGGGGCGACGCCGCTACGGGCGGAGAGCTGACCGATGGTGAGTGACTCCTGCATCACATCGCCCTTGAGTTGAAGTGAGCTTCAACTTGCAGGCTAGCGGCATGACCGTCACCATCGCCAGCGCCCCCGTCGTCCCGGGCCCGGTCGCGCCGCTGCTGCGTCGGGCCGCCGCAGCCCAGGAGGACGACTTCGGGCCGAACGTGTATTCCACCATCGATGTCCTCTGGGTGCTCTACGACCGGATCCTACGAATCTCCCCGGACCGGCCGGACGACCCGGACCGGGACCGGTTCCTCCTGTCGAAGGGGCACGCCGTCGCGGGCTACTACGCCGTCCTGGCCGCGAAGGGGTTCATCCCGCCGGAGTGGCTGGACGACGCCTACGGGCCGGCGAGCCGTCTCGGCGGCCACCCGGACCGCGTCCTGGTGCCCGGCGTCGAGATCGGGTCCGGGTCCCTCGGGCACGGGCTCGGCCTGGGCGTGGGCACCGCGCTCGGCCTGCGGGCCCAGGGACTGCTCACCCCGAGGGTGTACGTCCTGCTCGGCGACGCCGAACTCGACGAGGGCTCCAACCACGAAGCGATCGCGTACGCGGGCGCGACCGGACTGGCCGGGCTGACCGCGATCGTGGTGGACAACCGGTCCGCCACGCACGGCTGGCCCGGCGGGATCGCGGCCCGGTTCACCGTCAACGGCTGGCGGGCGTCCACCGTCGACGGAAACGACCACGACGCCCTGTACGCCGCTCTGACCGGGCACGACCACCACCGGCCGCACGTCGTCGTCGCGGTCGTCGGCGAAAAGGAGTGAAGCTGTGACGACAGTGGCCGAGCAGACCGTGGTCGAGGCGACCACGACTGAGGCGGAGACCGTGATGCGGGACCGCTTCGTCGACACCGCGCACGAGTTGCTGGCCGAGGATCCGCGGACCGCCGTGGTGCTCGCCGACATCTCGGCGGACAGCTTCTCCGAGGCGTCCCGACGACACCCGGACCGGGTGGTCAACGTGGGCATCCGGGAGCAGTTGATGGTGGGCGTGGCCGGCGGGCTGGCCCTGGCCGGGCTCCGCCCGGTGGTGCACACCTACGCCCCGTTCCTGGTCGAGCGGGCGTACGAGCAGATCAAGCTGGACCTCGACCACCAGGACGTGACCGCGGTGCTGGTCAGCGTCGGGGCCTCCTACGACCGGCCGGAGGCCGGGCGGACCCACCTCTCCCCGGCGGACGTGGCGCTGATCGACACGCTGCACGGCTGGACCGTGCACGTGCCGGGGCACCCCGACGAGGTGCCGCCGCTGCTGCGCGCCGCAGTGGCCGGGGACGGGGCGGTGTACCTGCGCTTGTCGACGATGGCGAACAGCCGGCCGTACGGCGGCGACGGTTCGCTGCGGGTGCTCCGGGACGCGGGACCGGGCGCGCCGCTGCTGGTGGCCGTCGGGCCGTTGCTGGACGAGAGCCTGGCAGCGGTGGCCGGGCTGGACGTGACGGTGGCGTACACCCACCGGCCGCGCCCCTTCGACACCGCCGGGTTGCGGGCACTCGCCGGCACCGAGGTGATCCTGGTGGAGCCCTACCTGGCCGGCACGTCGAGCCGGGTGGTCAGCGAGGCCCTCGCCGACCGGCCGCACCGGCTGCTGGCGCTCGGGGTCGGCCGGCAGGATCTGCGCCGCTACGGCACGGCGGACGACCACAGCCGCTGGCACGGACTGGACGCCGCCGGGCTGCGCCGTTCGGTCGACGCGTTCCTGGGCTGAGGCCGGCGGTGTGGTGTCGCGGTCAGGGCTGGGGGCGGCGGCGGGTCCGCTCCCGGCCCAGGATCCAGAGCGCCTCGACGCCGTCCTTCCAGGTGATCTTCTTGCCCTCCTCGCGGCCCCGGGCCCGGTAGCTGATCGGCACCTCGTACGGGCGGATCCGGCGGCGTAGCAGCTTGCCGGTCACCTCCGCCTCCATGCCGAACCCCCGGGACCGCACGTCGAGCGAGCGGTACAGCTCGACGGGCATGAGCTTGAAGCAGGTTTCCAGGTCGCCGATGTACGAGTTGAAGAGCACGTTCGCGGCCGTGGTGACGCCCTTGTTGCCCATCACGTACCAGAAGCTGTAGGCGCTGTGGCTGCCGAAGGTGCGATTGCCGTAGACCACCTCGGCGCGACCGTCGAGCACCGGGGCGAGCAGCCTCGGGATGTCCTGCGGGTCGTACTCCAGGTCCGCGTCGAGGATGACCATGTAGTCGCCCTCGGCGTGGGCCACCGCCGTCCGGATGGCCGCGCCCTTGCCCGCGTTGCGGGGGTGGGTGATCACCCGCAGCCGGGCGTCGTCGACCCGGCTGAGGACCTCGGCTGTCCCGTCCCGGCTGCCGTCGTCGACCACGAGCAGCTCGATGTCGCACGGGTACTCGACCGCCAACGCCTGTTTGAGGGCGTCCGCGATGCGTTCCTCCTCGTTGAAGACCGGCATGAGGATCGACAGCTTCACGGGCTTCTCCACGGGGGCGACTGTACGTCGGGGACAGCGTAGCGTGTCGACCCGGCCTGCCAGCATCGGCGCGGCGTCAAGCGCTCAGCACCCTCTGTCACCCCACCAGACGGGTCAGGCCGGTGGCGGGGTCCGGTGCGGCACTCCGGGCAGCCTGACGGTGAACGTCGCGCCGCCCTCCGGGGCGTGCCCGGCGGTGACCGTGCCGCCGAGCCGCCGGACCAGCCCGGCGGCCAGCGCCAGTCCCAGCCCGCTGCCGACCTTCCGGATCCCCCGGTACCGCCGGTGCAGGGCGCCCCGCTCGAACACCACCGCCAGGTCGTCGTCGGTGAAGCCCGGCCCGCCGTCCCGGACCTCGACCACCCCGCCCGCCACCGGGTCCACACCCGCCGGTCGGGCCGCGAGCACGACCGGCGCCCCCGGCGGTACGACCCGCAGCGCGTTCTCCAGCAACCCGTCGACCACCTGCCGGATCCGCCCCGGATCGGTGTACACCGGAACCGGCCCGGCGGGCACCTCGACCCGGAACGCCAGGCCGACCGCCGCGCACCGGGCCGACCAGGTGTCCGCCGCCGCGGCGACGAGCTGGACGAGGTCCACCGGGACCGGGTCGAGTGGGAAGTCGGCCGCCTCCAGCCGGGCCAGCGCGAGCAGGTCGCTGACCAGGCGGTCCAGGTGCTCCGCCTCGGCCAGCATGGTCCGCCCGGTCTGCGCCGCCTGGTCGGGGCCGAGCACGCCGTCGGCGAGCGCCTCGGCGTACCCCCGGACGGCGGTCAACGGGGTACGCAGCTCGTGCGAGACGGAGAGGAGGAACTCCCGTTGCCGTCCCTCGCTGGTGGTGAGCGCCTCGGCCAGCCCGTTGAGCGCGTGCGCCAACTCGGCGACCTCGTCGGGCGGTTCGACCGGTACCCGTACCGCGCGGTCCCCGGCGCTGAGCCGGGCGGCGGCGGTGGCCGCCTGCCGGATCGGGCGGGCCAGGCGGCGGGCCAGCAGCCAGCCCGCGACCAGCCCGGCGGCCAGCCCGGCGAGCAGCGGCACCCAGATGCTCAGGAGCACCTGCCGCCAGAGCCCGGTGACCCGGGACCGGGTGAGCACCACCCCGTTGCCGTCGCCGAGCGCGCGCCCCTCGACCAGGGCCGGCCGGCCGTCGACCAGCCGCCGGACGGAGACGTCCCGGCCGGCGGCGACCCGCTCGACCACCTGCGGGGGCAGGCCGGGCCGGTCGACCCGCCCGTCCCGGATCAGGTACGCCTCGACGTCCTGGTTGGCCAGCAGGCGCAGCAGCCGTTCGTCGTCGGTCGGACGGCCCCGGTTCAGCCGGAACCGGAGCACCTCGACGGTCATCTGCGCCTGCGCGGCCAGCGTGTGCTGCGCCTGCCGCTGGGCGTTGCGGACCGCCAGCGGCACCGCCACGACCGCGGTGACCAGCACCGACACCAGTGCCACCGCGCAGGTGACCAGCACCGCGCGGGCGGTCAGGGTACGACCGGGCCGGAATCGGCGCGGCCCGGTCGCGGCCACCGTCGGCAGCGCCCCGGTCGGCTGATCGACGCCGGGCGGGCCGGCGGGGCGGTCAGCCATCGGCGGCGTATCCCACGCCCCGGTGGGTGCGGATCACGTTGACGTCGCCGAGCTTGGCCCGGACCTGCGCCACGTGCACGTCGACGGTCCGGGTGCCGGCGTGCGCCGCGTAACCCCAGACCCCGGCGAGCAGTTCCTCACGGGTGAAGACCCGTCCGGGGCGGGCCATCAGGTGGGCGAGCAGGTCGAACTCGGTCGAGGTGAGCTGGACGGGCGTGCCGGAGACGGTGACCGTGCGCCGGGCCGGGTCGAGGGTGACCGTGCCGACCTGCCGGGGCCGCTCCGCCCCGTCCGGCACCCCGGCCGCGCGCCGCAGCACCGCCCGGACCCGGGCGACCAGCTCACGCGGACTGAACGGCTTGGTCACATAGTCGTCGGCCCCGAGTTCCAGGCCGAGAATCCGGTCCACCTCGTCGTCCCGGGCGGTGAGGAAGATGACCGGTGTCCAGTCGCCGGCCTCCCGCAGCCGACGGCAGACCTCGGTCCCGGCCAGGCCGGGCAGGGCGATGTCCAGCACGCAGGCGACCGGTCGGAGGCGGCGGGCGGCGGCCAGCCCGGTCGGGCCGTCCCGTTCGACGTGGACGCCGAACCCGTCCCGCGCCAGATAGAGCCGGACCAGGTCGGCGATGGCCGGTTCGTCCTCGACCACGAGGACGAGTCCACGGTGGTGCGGTGCGTCGACGCTCACCGGATCATGATTCCTGACCGTCCGGCGTGGATCACCACAGGTTGTGTTCGGATTCGGTAAGGACCCGCGCCCGGCGGTGGATCAGCCCCGCCCGGCGGGGCGTCGGCCGGTGACGGGCCGGCCCGAGGTGGGTCTGCCGTTGGCGGGCCGGTGGCCGGCGACGGGTGCCCCGGCGGTGGTGACCGCCCGGGGCAGCCGCAACCGGGACCGGAAGGCGTGGTCGAGCAGGGTGTCGATCTGCCACACCTGCTTCGGGTGTTCCGTCCGGATCAGGAACCGCTCCCGCGCCCCGTCGATCGCGGTGGCGGAGAGCTCCACCCGCTGGAGCCGGGAATCCGGGTTCCAGGTGACGTTGCTCAGGTGCCGCAGCTCGGTGTTCAGGTGCAGGTGGAGCCGGTGCAGCAGCGGGCTCTGCCGGGTGACGACCAGTCGCTGGTAGGTCATCAGGAGCAGGTACTCCCCGGACACCGGACGGTCCGGACGGGTGCAGCGGGCGACCAGGATCGTCGCGTCGTCCGCCCGGACGCAGCGACGGAAGACGGGCATGTGCCGGCTGACCGTCTGCACGGCGAGCCCGGTCTCGGCGGCGGCGGGCAGGAACGTTCGATCGAAGACGTCCATGCCCTGACCAACGACGCACCGGGCGGTCCGGAAATTCCACGCGACGGTCCGGCACACCGGCTGTCCGACACCGGGCGGGATCGGACAGCCGGTGCGACGCCGCCCGGTGCCGGCTAGAGCAGTTCGACGATCGTGGCGTTGGCCATGCCGCCGCCCTCGCACATGGTCTGCAGGCCGTAGCGGATGCCGTTGTCCCGCATGTGCTGGAGCATCGTGGTCATGATCCGGGCACCGGACGCGCCGAGCGGATGGCCGAGGGCGATCGCCCCGCCGCGCGGGTTCAGCCGCTCCGGGTCGGCCTCGGTCTCCGCCAGCCAGGCCAGGGGCACCGGGGCGAACGCCTCGTTCACCTCGTACACCCCGATCTCCTCGATGCCCAGCCCCGCGCGGCGCAGCGCCTTCGCGGTGGCCGGGATGGGGGCGGTGAGCATGGTGACCGGGTCGTCGGCGGCGACGACGGCGGTGTGGACGCGGGCCAGCGGACGCAGGCCGTGCCGGCTGGCCCACTCGGAGGTGGTGACGGCGAGCGCCGCCGCACCGTCGGAGATCTGCGAGGCGGACCCGGCGGTGACCACGCCGTCGGCGCGGAACGGGGTCTTCAGCTCGCCGAGCTTCTCCAGCGACGTGTCCCGGCGGATGCCCTCGTCGGCGGTGAACTTGCCCCCGTCGGCCAGCGCCACCGGGGCCAGTTCCGCGTCGAACGCCCCGGCGTCCTGGGCGGCGGCCGCCTTCTCGTGGCTGGCCAGCGCGAACTCGTCGAGCTGGCTGCGGGAGAAGCGCCAGCGCGCGGCGATCAGCTCCGCGCCGACGCCCTGGTTGAACGGCAGCGGCTCGTCGTCGGCGAAGCCCTCGACACCCCGGTAGCGCTCACGGAGCTGGTCGCTGAAGGGCATCCCCCCGGCCACACTGGCCCCCATCGGCACCCGGGTCATCGACTCGACTCCCCCGGCGACGACCAGGTCGGCCTGACCGGAGAGAACGGTGGCGGCGGCGAAGTGCAGCGCCTGCTGGCTCGACCCGCACTGCCGGTCGAGGGTGGTGCCGGGGACCGACTCGGGCCAGCCGGCAGCGAGGACGGCGTTGCGGGCGACGTTCCAGGACTGCTCGCCGACCTGGGACACGCACCCCCAGACCACGTCGTCGACGTCGGCCGGGGCGATGCCCGTCCGCTCGGCCAGGGCACGGAGCACGTGCGCCGAGAGGTCCACCGGGTGGACACCGGCCAGGCTGCCCTTGCGTCGCCCGACGGGGGTGCGTACCGCGCCGACGATAACCGCGTCACTCATGTCTACTCCCCGGTAACCTCAGATTCCTCGATCCTACGTCGCGCGGCGACCCACCGTCCGCCCCGGGTGACCGGTCGTCTCCGGGCTTGGTCGTGCGGGTCCGGGCGGTCGGTTCGTCGTACGGGTCCGGTGGCGTCACGGCGTCCACCCCCGCTCGGGCATGCTGGACGGATGCACCCAGGGTCCTTCCACCGGCAGTGGCGCGTACCGGTGAAACTACCGCTGGTCAAGCTGGCCGGGGCCGGGACACTGGTGGCGCTCGGCCTGCTCCTCGCCGAGGGCGACCCGGTACCGGTGTTCCTCGCCGGGCTGGGCGCGGCCGGGTTGGCCGTCTGGGCGGCGCGCGACCTGCTGGCCCCGGTACGGCTCGCGGCGGATCCGTCCGGAGTGACCGTGGTCACCGGCTTCGCCGGCCGGCGGACGCTCGACTGGTCGGCGATCGAGTCCGTGTCGGTGGACGACCGGCCCCGCCTCGGTCGACGCAACCAGTTCCTCGAGATCGACACCGGCGAGTCGCTCCACCTGCTCAGCCGGCACGACCTCGACGCCGACCCGGCCGAGGTCGCCACGCTCCTGGCCCCGTTCCTGGACGCGCACCGCCCCGGGGCGGACCCCCGGCCCTAGCCGAGCAACGCCGAGGTGCGGACGAGGACGAGGGCGAGCAGGGCCACCATGATGACCACGCCACCGGCGGCCTGGAAGGTCGAGCGGCGCATCCGGGGGGCGTAGGCCAGGACCAGGGCCATCAGCGCCCCGGCGACCAGGCCGCCCAGGTGCCCGGCGATGGAGATGCCCGGCACGGCGAAGGTGAACACCAGGTTGACCACCAGGATGGGCACCACGGCCGAGGTGTCCCGGCCGAGCCGGCGCATGATCACGAAGAGCGCGGCGAAGAGGCCGAAGACGGCGGTGGAGGCACCGGCCGTGGCCGCGTTGGGCGCGCTGAAGAAGTAGGCCGCGACGTTGCCGCCCAACCCGGCGATCAGGTAGAGCGCCAGGAAGCGCAACGGCCCGAGGGCCGCCTCCAGAGAGCGGCCGAGCACCCACAGGGCCCACATGTTGAGCAGCAGGTGCACCACGCCGTAGTGCAGGAACATCGCGGTGAGCAGGCGGTACCACTCGCCCTCGGCGACCCCGTGGATGGTGCCGTCGGGGAAGAGCGCCCGGCCGAGCACCGCGCCCCACTCGGTCAGCGGGGTGCTGCCGCCCATCAACCCGCCGAAGCCGGAACCGCCGGCAGCGGAGTCACCGCCCCGGTCGGAGGCGATGGAGAGCAGCATCATCAGCACGTTCAGCGAGATCAGGGCCTTGGTCACGTAGCCCTGGCGACCGGCGGCACCGCCGCCGAAGGCGGTGCGCGCCGGTCGCACCGAACGTCGGCCCTCGCTCACACACTCCGGGCACTGGTGGCCCACGGAGGCGTCCCGCATGCACTCGGGACAGATCGGACGGTCACAGCGGGTGCACCGGACGTACGTCTCCCGACCGGGGTGCCGGTAGCAGACGGGGGTGGTCGGCGGTGACTCGCTCACGGTCTCGCCCTCCCGTCCGCGCACCTGCCGCGCTCAGTCATGCGAGCAAAGGTACCTCGTACGGGAGATCAGGCAGGGGAGCGCTCGATCTGGACCCGCTCGATCACGACGTCGGAGAGGGGCCGGTCGCTCGGGCCGGTCGGGGTGGTGGCGATCGAGTCGACGACCTTCGCGGAGTCCTCGTCCGCCACCTGGCCGAAGATGGTGTGCCGGTTGTTCAGGTGCGGCGTCGGGCCCACGGTGATGAAGAACTGCGAGCCGTTGGTGCCCGGTCCGGCGTTCGCCATCGCCAGCAGGTACGGGCGGTCGAAGCGCAGCTCGGGGTGGAACTCGTCGGCGAACTTGTAGCCCGGCCCGCCGCGACCGGTGCCGGTCGGGTCACCCATCTGGACCATGAAGCCGCTGATCACGCGGTGCGAGATGGTGCCGTCGTAGTACGGCCCGCTGCCCGGCTGGCCGGTGCGCGGGTCGGTGTACTCCCGGGTGCCCTCGGCCAGCTCCACGAAGTTGCGGACGGTCTTCGGGGCGTGGTTGGAGAAGAGCTCCAGCCGGATCGGGCCATGGTTGGTGTGCAAGGTGGCGTAGACAGCCTCGGCCACGGGTACTCCTCACTCGTCGGTCAGTTCCATGCGGATCCTCCCATGTGCCCGATCTGGCAGTGCGGAGGCATCCGAAGGTGGAGGATGACGAAGGAACAACTCCCAGGAGGTGGGACCGTGTTTGGAATCGGGCGGCGTAAGTCCCAGGGGCAGCTGGCCAGGGCCGAGCTCAACCGGGGCGTCGGTCACCTGATGCAGGCGGCCACGTACGCGTCCCGGGGTGTCGGCCACTCCGTCGGCCCCCGGGTGCAGGCGGCCCGGGGTGCGATGGCACCTCGGGTGGTGGTGGTCCGCGACTCCGCCCTCCGGGGCTGGGGTTCGACGGTCGGCACCCTCGCTCCGCTGGCCGTGGCCGCCCGTGGCGGTGCGTCGCAGGCCGGCACGATGGCCCGGAAGGCTAAGGCGAAGAACATGCGGATGATGAAGCTGCAGAAGAAGCAGAAGGCCCGTCGGCGCGGCGGCCTGATGACCGGTCTGCTCGCGGCCGGGGCGGTGGCCGGGGTGGCCGGCGCGATGGCGATGCGTCGTCGTCGGGACCAGCAGGAGTGGTCCGAGTACGACCCGAACCGCACGCTGGAGCCGATGCGCGACGAGGTGGAGACCATCGAGGTGCGGACCCCGAGCACGGCCACCGGCCCGGCGTCCGCCGGCGGACCGACCGGGGCCGGCAGCTCGGCGGTGGCCGGTGCGGGCAGCGCCGCCACCACGAAGCCGATCACCCCGAACAACAAGGTGCCGTCGGTCGCCGAGGGGGCCCGGGACGTCTCGGGTCGTCCGGCCGACGACATCAGCACGGCGATGGGGGGCACCAACAGCTCCAGCGGCGGTCGTCACTGACGCCCGCACGGACGGCGTCGCCACGGCCGTCGGGAGCGGCGCCGGCGAGGCGGGGGTAGCACCCCGCACCGCCGGCGCTCCCCGTCGCGGTACGGGTCAGAGCCAGCCGTTGCGGCGGAACCAGCGGTAGAGGGCCATCGAGATGGCCAGCATCAGGGCCAGGACGACCGGATAGCCGTACGTCATCTTCAGCTCGGGCATGTTCTCGAAGTTCATGCCGTAGATGCCGGCGATGGCGGTCCACACGGCGGCGATCGCGGCCCAGGCCGCGATCTTGCGCATGTCGTTGTTCTGGTCGACGGTGACCTGGGCCAGGCGCGCCTGGAGGATCGAGTTCAGCAGGTCGTCGTAGGAGTTGACCTGCTCGACGGTGCGGCTGAGATGGTCCTGCACGTCCCGGAAGTAGCGCCGGATCTCCTTCGGCACCTCCCGGTTGACCTGGGCGGTGAGCGTCATCAGCGGGCGCTGCAACGGCACCACCGCCCGCTTGAACTCGACCAGTTCGCGCTTCATCTGGTAGATCCGCTGGATCCGCCCGTGGCTCTGCCGGTCGAAGACCTCCGCCTCCAGCACGTCCAGGTCGTCCTCGACCTGGTCGGCGACCTCCAGGTAGAGGTCCACCACCCGGTCGGTGACCGCGTACGCCACCGCCCACGGGCCGTGCAGCAGCAGGTCGCGGGTGCTCTCCAGGTCGGCCCGGACGGGCGCGAGGTGGCAGGCGTCCCCGTGCCGGACGCTGATCACGAAGTCAGGCCCGATGAAGAGCATCACCTGGCCGGTCTCGACCACCTCGGAGGTCTCGGTCAGTTCGGTGTGCTCGCAGTACCGGGCGGTACGCAGCACCAGGAAGCTGACCTCGCCGAACTGCTCCAGCTTCGGCCGCTGCTGGGCCTTGACCGCGTCCTCGACGGCGAGTTCGTGCAACCCGTACGTGGCCGCGATGCCGGTCATCTCCCGCAGGCCCGGCTCGTGCAGTCCCAACCAGACGAAGGCGTGCGGCTGGCGGCGGGCCGCGGCGAGCGCGTCGGCGTAGTTCCAGTCGCCCGGCTGCCGGATCCCCTCGACGTAGAGGGCGCAGTCGACCACGGCGCTGCGGTCCGGCCCGGTCTCGTGGGGTGGACGGGGAGTGTCCTCGGTGTTCAGGATGCGGCTCATCGCCCGGACGGGGGCCGCCCATGCCCGGGGGCGGAGGACCCGGCCGGCGCCGAGTGGTGTGTTCCGAGCCCGATCGGTCCGGTCAGACATGACGGCGCCTCCTCCCACCCACGGCTGCTGCGCGCTTGAGGGTACGCCGCCGGCACATGCCGGGCCGGTCGCGCGGAACCGGGGCGGGCACCGACCGGGTACGGGGGCGGCGTCGGGCGGGCCGGTCGCGTCGAAGGGGGTGAGATGCGACACGGCCCACCCGACGCCTGTGGGGGCGGGGGAGGGTGCTCACGAGGCCCGCCACGCCGGGAGTGCGGACGACCGCACCGGGGCCTACCAGGCCGTTCGACGTGAAGGACGCTCGCAGCATTGTGGGCCGCGGGCCGGCCCGAGGGGAGACCCGAGCCGGCCCCGAGTTGGCTATTGTCAGATATCTGACAGAAGGCTGGCGTAGTAGGCAGCCGTCAGCCCCGGACGGCGGCCATGGCCTCCGCCAGCCGCCGGACACCCTCGTCGATCCGGTCCGCGGTGACCGCCGAGAAGGCCAGCCGGAGCGCGTGCCGGCCGCCACCGAGGACGAAGTCGCTTCCCTTCACCACCGCGACGCCACGCTCCGCCGCCGCCGGGGCGAGCCGGTCCACCTCGACGTCCTCCGGCAGCTCGACCCAGAGGAAGTAGCCCCCGTCCGGCTCGACGAAGCGCGCCTCGGGGATGTGCCGGCGCAACGACTCGGCCAGCACCCGGGCCCGCTCGCCGAGCGCGGTGCTGACCGTCCGGATCGAACGCTCGATGTCACCGGAGACGCAGAACTGGTGCACGATCGCCTCGGAGACCATGCCGGGAGAGATGTAGAGGTTGGTCGCCTTCCTCGCGATGTCGGCGATCAGGTCGGCCGGCCCCACCAGGTAACCGACCCGCACCCCCGGGCAGACCGTCTTGGTGAAGCTGGAGGCGTGCACCACGACACCCCGGGTGTCCATCGAGAGCATCGACGGCAGCGGTTCGCCCCGGAACCGGATGTCGGCGTACGGGTCGTCCTCGAAGATCGTGAAACCGTACTCGGCGGCCAGGTCGAGCAGCTCGCGACGCTTCTCCAGGGAGAGCGTGACACCGGCCGGGTTCTGGTAGTTCGGGATGACGTGGGCCAGCCGGGGGCGCACCCCGGACTCCAGCAGCTTGCGCAGCTCGGCGGTGTCCAGGCCGTCCGGCTGGATGGTCACCGCGTGCAACTCGCTGCCCTGACGCTGAAGGTTCAGCAGCGTCCGGTCGTACGTCGGCCGCTCCACCACGACGGCGTCGCCGGGGCGGACCAGGTGGTCGAAGAGGAACGCGTCGGCCTGGAGCGAGCCGTTGGTGACCAGGACCTGGTCCGCCGCCACCCCGTGCTTGTCGGCGATCCACTTCCGCAGGGGCGGGTAACCGACGGAGGTGCCGTACGCCGTCACTCCGGCGGGGTCGACGTCGAAGGCGCGGACGGCGGCGGCCTTGAGCCCCTCGACATCGACGATGTCCAGCGAGGGAGCGCCACGGGCGAAGGAGATCAGCTGCTCGGCGGTCATGGCTACTGAGCGTACGGGCGGCCGGTGGCCGATCGCGGACGGCACGACGATGTCCGCATCCTGAGCCACCGGGACGGGTGATCCGTCCCCGACCAGCTCAGGCGGCGAGCGTGGCGTCGGCGGCCGGTTCGGGCCGCCAGCCCAGGTCGGTCAGGAGCAGGCCCTGGTCGAAGTAGGAGCGCCAGGAGGCGATCAGGCCGTGCCGGGCCCGGACCACGTCGACCACGTCCCAGCTCACCGCGCGACCGGTCGGCGCGACCGCGCCGAGAGCGGTGTGCAGCGCGCCGGTGTGGGTACCGGTCATCCGCTGTTCGACCACCACCCCACCGGCCGTCTCGACCAGCCCGGTCAACTCGGGACGCAGGTCGGGGAAGGCCCCCGACCAGGCCCGCAGCAACGCCGGAAGCTCGATCGGGCGCACCGTCAACCCCGGCATCGAGTAGAAGGCGTCGTCCGCGTACAGCTCGGGCAGCCGGGCGAGGTCCCGCTGCCGGAGCATCGCGTACTGCGACTCGACGAGTTCCCTGGCGCTGCGCATGGCGACCTCCCGGCGGCGCGGTACCGGTTTGTCCCCGCACCCACCAGCTATCTCTACCCCTCGATTTCCGGCCCACACCCCGGACTCCGGCCGAGCCGTCCGGGCGTCGCCGGAACGCTGATCCCTCGCTAGGGTCAAGGCGTGTCCACCGAGCCTCTACGCTGCGCAGGCGCACTGATCGTCGACGACCAGGGTCGCCTCTTCATCCAGCGCCGGTCCCCGGAACGACGGCTTTTCCCGAACACCTGGGACATTGCGGG
The DNA here is from genome assembly GCF_014680085.1 of Micromonospora sagamiensis. Taxonomy (NCBI): domain Bacteria; kingdom Bacillati; phylum Actinomycetota; class Actinomycetes; order Micromonosporales; family Micromonosporaceae; genus Micromonospora; species Micromonospora sagamiensis. The sequence continues at coordinate 2,897,904 of NZ_AP023438.1, forward strand.
CGGTCATCTGGAGCCGGGCGAGGAGGTCGAGGACGCGCTACGCCGGGAGGTCTTCGAGGAGACCGGCTGGACCGTCTCGCACGTGCTCGGTCTCGTCGGCGAGTACCGCTACACCGGCAACGACGGCATCGAGCGGGTGGAGACCGACTTCCTGGTCCGGGTCGACGGTGACCTCGACCACCCCCGACTGGAGGCGGGAAAGCACACCGAGTTCCGGTGGATCACCGAGCAGGAGATGGCGGTGCTGGACGAGCACCGTGACGTCAACGACGGGCTGATCCGGCAGATCGCGGAGAACGCGTTCGCCGCCCTACGTTCGATCGGGCTGTGAGCGACGGGGTAGAGCTCCCGCCGCACCGGTTCGCGGGGCTGGTCGCCCCGGCGATGGACCGGGTCTTCGTCGCCGGCATGCTCGCCGGCCGCGAGGGCGGCGGCGCCGAGCTGAGCCAGCGGTACGGCGGGCCGGCGGCGACCGGCTTCCTGGTGGAGTTCCGCACCCGCCTCGCCGCACCCGGTGGCACCGTCACGGCGGCCGGGTTCACCGCGGTGACCCGGTACCGGGACCCGGCCACCTGCCAGCGCGCCCTGGACAAGCAGGTGGCGCACGGCATGATCCACCGGCGGCCCGACGGCGCCTTCTCGGCCACCGACCGGGGTGGCGCCTTCCTCGCCGAGATCTACCAGGTGCACGGCGAGGTCACCGAGGAGCTGTGGGCCGGGCACGACGAGCGGGTGCTCCGGCTGGTGGAGACGCTCGGCCGGCTGCTGGCGTACGCGCTGGTGGTGGTCGAGGAGAACGACGACACCGCGCCCAGCGAGGCGTTCCGCGCGATGGCCCCACCGTACGAGCCGGACGGCACCCCGCCGGGCGTGCTGCTGCTCAACCGGCTGGGCACGTTGCGCTACCACCGGTCCGACGCGCACGCCGCGGCGTGGACCGCGGCCGGGCACACCGCCGCCAGCGTGAGCACGCTGCCGGACGGGCCGGAGCGGCTGGCGATCGAGCAGGAGACCGACCGCCGGGCCGCCGGCCCGTACACCGTGCTGGCCCCCGACGAGCGGCTGGCCATGCTCGCCGACCTGGCCGCGCTGCCCGGCTGACCGTCCGCCCCGACTATCCTCCAGCGGGGACGCCAGTCGTAACAGGGAGGATGTCGCCGATGATCGGGATGGTGCTCGCGGCCGGAGCGGGGCGCCGGCTGCGCCCGTACACCGACACCCTGCCGAAGGCGTTGGTGCCGGTGGACGGGGAGACGACCATCCTCGACATCGCGCTGCGCAACCTGGCCGAGGTAGGGCTGACCGAGATCGTGATCGTGGTCGGCTACGCCGCCGACGCGGTGGTCAGCCGGAAAGTGGCGTTGGAGGAGAAGTACGGCGTCACGATCACCCTCGTGCACAACGACAAGGCCGAGGAGTGGAACAACGCGTACTCGCTCTGGCTGGCCCGGGAGCACTTCGCCCGGGGCGTCCTGCTGGTGAACGGGGACACCGTCCACCCGGTCGACGTGGAACGGACCCTGCTCGCCCAGCGTGGTCCGGGCATCCTGCTCGCCGTCGACACGGTCAAGAAGCTCGCCGACGAGGAGATGAAGACCACCTTCGACGCCACCGGCCAGCTCACCCGGATCACCAAGTTGATGGACCCGGCCGAGGCGTACGGGGAGTACATCGGCGCGACCCTGATCGAGCCGCAGGTGGCCGACGCGCTCGCCGACGCCCTGGAGACGACCTGGCGGCGCGACCCGAACCTCTACTACGAGGACGGCTACCAGGAGTTCGCCGAGCGTGGCGGCGAGGTCCGGGCCGCGCCGATCGGTGACGTCGCCTGGGTGGAGGTCGACAACCACGACGACCTGGCCCGCGCGCGGGAGATCGCGTGCCACTACTAGCCCGTACGGTCAACACGCCCCTGGTGATCGAGGTCCGGCGGGGCGCGGTGGCCGACCTGGGCCCGCTCCTGGCCGACCGGCGGATCTCCGCCGGGGGTGACGTGGCAGTGGTGGTCGGCCCCGGCCAGGGCGAGAAGATCGCCAACCTGTGCCAACCCAGCCTGGGCTCCGCCGACGTGTTCATGGTCACCGGCGGCACCATCGACGCGGCCAACGAGCTGGGCGACCGGCTCCGCTCGCGCCACTACGACGCCGTGGTCGGCATCGGCGGCGGCAAGACCATCGACACCGCCAAGTACGCCGCCACCCGGTACGGCATGCCGATGGTGACGGTGGCGACCAGCCTCGCCAACGACGGCATCGCCTCGCCGACCGCCTCCCTGGACCACGAGGGCGGCAAGGGCTCGTACGGCGTGCACATGCCGATCGCGGTCATCGTCGACCTGGACTTCGTGGAGAACGGGCCGGACCGGCAGACCCAGGCCGGCATCGGGGACGCGGTGAGCAACATCAGCGCCTGCGCCGACTGGGAACTGGCCCACCGGGTACGCGACGAGCCGATCGACGGGCTGGCGGTGACCCTGGCCCGAACGGGGGCGGAGGCGCTTGTCAACCACCCCGGCACGATCACCGACGACGGCTTCCTCACCACGCTCGCCGAGGCACTGATCCTGGGCGGCATCGCCAGCTCGGTGGCCGGGTCGACCCGCCCGGCCAGCGGCGGTGACCACGAGATCTCGCACGCCATCGACCGGCTCTTTCCGGGCACCGCCTCGCACGGCGAGCAGGTCGGCCTCGGTGCGCTGTTCTGCACCTTCCTGCGCGACGAGCCGGAGCGCTTCGCCCAGCTCGCCGGCTGCCTGCACCGGCACGGCCTGGCCACCGACCCGGCCGGGCTGAGGCTGACCGACGAGCAGTTCGTCGAGGCCGTGCAGTACGCCCCCCGCACCCGTCCGGACCGCTACACGATCCTCGAACACCTGGCGATGTCGCCTACCGAGACGCGGGAGCGGCTGGCAGACTACGCCGGTGCACTCCGCGACCACCTTGGCTGAGCCCCGTCCGTCCATTGCCGACTTCCACCGGGTGAACCGGGGCGGTGGCCTGTTCAGCGAGTCGGTCAGCCAGTGGCTGGGCGCGGTCTTCGCGCTGGTCGCCCAGCGGCTGGGCCTGCGACCCACCGCGCTGACCATCATGAACCTGGTGCTCGGCCTGGCCGCCTCGGTGACCGTGGTGGCGCTCGCCGACCGGGTCGCCGACGGAGACGTGCCGGCCTGGGTGGTCGGGCTGGTCGCGCTGGTCGGCTGGCAGGTGGCGTACGCCCTGGACTGCGCCGACGGGCAGCTGGCCCGGGTGACCGGGCAGGGCAGCCCGGCCGGCGCACGGGTGGACGTGCTCTGCGACGTGGCCGCCCAGATCGCCCTGGTCACCGCCCTGGGGACGGTGGCGGTGGCGCAGCGCCCCGGCACGCCGGTCTGGCTGGTGGCCGCCTTCGCCGGCACCTGGATGGTCAACCTGGTCACCTCGGTGATGCAGGCCGGGCCGAACGCCGCCAGCATGGTCACCTCGACGTCCCTGCCGGTACGCCTGGCGAAGCTGGTCCGCGACTACGGCGCGGTGATCTTCGTGGCCGGTCTGGTGCTCACCTTCGTGCCGGCGCTGACCTTCTGGGTGGTGGTCGCGTTCACCGTCGTCAACGGCGGCTTCCTCCTCGCCAGCATCGCCTTCTCGGCCCGCGCCTCCCTGCGCTGACGGTGCCTCCGGGGGCGACGGCACGCCCCGCAGCCATCAGCTTGTCCAGCCCCGGCACCTGGCCCGTGTGCCGACCCAGCTTCCGAAGAACGGTGCGCTCCCAGGCACAGCGCGATCCACTGTCACCTCGACGCGTTCGGTCCGTCGAGAAGGTCGCTCCAAGATCAATGACACTTCAGCTACACGACACGCCGAACCGAATACACCTCAGGCAGCCACTAAATCGCGAGTGACGCTCATCCCGCTCATGGCACGCCCGTAGGCAGCCGCCAGGGCAGTCCACTGCCTCCGTCGCGTCAGTTGCTCTTCAGGAAGTCGATGAACCTGCGCCAGTCCTGAGCGCCGAAAGTCAGCACGGGACCGCTCCTGTCCTTGCTGTCTCGGACGGCGACCGCACCGGGGATGTTGTCCGCGACCTCGACGCACTGGCCGTTGGCGCTGGAGCGGCTACTCTTCCGCCACTTTGCGTGGCTCAGATCGCGAGTCATCCCGTCCTGCCTACCTCTCGAAGTTCGTTGATCCGATCCTTGATCGTCCTGACGGAACCGACAGGGTCGAGCGCTGCCGCTTGAAGGTGTTCGAAGGTGCCAGTAAACCGGCGGACGTCGGCGCCCTTCTCCAGGAAGAGGTCGCCGGCCATGCTGTCGATGTAGACGAGCGCCGGATCCGCCGGGTCGGGGAAATCCATCACCACGAACGACCCCGGCATGCCGGCATGGGCCCCACCCTGGAACGGAATGACCTGGAGGGTGACGTGGGGCTCCGCGACGGCAGACACGAGGGCTTGCATCTGGCCGAGCATGACGCTGCTGCCGCCCACCTGCCGGTGTAGTACCGCCTCGTCAAGGATTGCCCAGAGCCGGAGCGGCTCCTTCTTCCGTAGCGCCTCCTGGCGCTGCATCCGTGCCTCGACCCGGGTACGGACGTCGTCCTCTCCCGCCAGCGGAAGTCCAGCCTTGATCACTTCGCGGGCGTACTCCTCGGTCTGCAGGAGCCCGGGAACGATCAGCGACTCGTAGTTCCGGACCGATCGTGCTTCGGCCTCGAAGCTGATGTAGGTCGTGTAGAGCTCCGGCAACTCCGACTCGTACGCGCGCAGCCAGCCAAGCTGCGCGGCCTGCCGCGAGAGGGCGATCAACTCGGTCCGCCGGTCGCTGTCGGAGACGCCGTACAGGTCGAGCATTGCCATCAACGTCCGGCGCTGCGGTCGCGACTTGGCGCTCTCGATGCGGTACAGGGTCGCCGGATTGATCCCGGTCTGCTCGCCTACGTCATCTCGGGTGAGGCCGGCCGTCGACCGCAACGCGCGTAGCTCAGCCGCGAGTCTGCGCAAACGCACCGTGGGTGGCTGCCGTCGAGCTGACAACTCCATGTCCTTTCACCCCTGCCTGATCTGAGTGTGCCCGGCGTGCGCATGCAACCCCTGCCCAGGTCGACCAGGTGAGCAACGCGCAAATGCAAGGATTGCATTTTCAACCATGCAGGTGCACGATGGGTGAGGCGTTCGATCAGCCCATACCAGGAGGCGAAGCCCGTGTTCTCATCCATGGCGCTGGTAGCAGTCGGGGCGGTCGGCTTCGCGGCTGGCCTGTTTCTGTTCAAGGTCAAGTCACGCTGGTGCCGGCAGTGTGGGTCGGTGCTGAGCTGTCCGACCTGCGGTAGTCGCGAGGTACACCCGCACCCGGGCAGCAGTCGTCGAGCGAGTCGGCGACGAGCCAGCTTCAGGTCACCTCGCAGTGGGTGCGGCTGGAGGGCGGCAAACTGCGGCCAAGCCGGTGGCTTCATGGACGCCGGCTTCCCGTCAACCGGCCGTCGGATCGCGAGCTGGCTGACCCGGCGAAAGCTGGTACAACAGTTCTGGCCGCCCAAGCGTCGCCGTAGGGCCTTGCTCGACCGCCTCGGCCCGACGACGATCCACGCCAAGAGGGCAGGCGCGTACCGGGCGATCGGGGTCGCGACGGTGGCTTACCTGCCCGAACGGCCGTTGTTGACCCTCGCCGGGGAGTACCGGGCGGGATGCTGGTCGTGACGGCGAGACGAACACCGCAGGCGATCCAGACCGCCTGGTACGTGCTCGAATACCACCGGCATCATCGCTGCCCGCACTGCACGGCCAGCGGCTGGTGCCAGGACGTCCAGATCGCCCGAACGCGGATCACAGCGTGGTACCGGTTCCGCCAGCCGTAGTCCAGCTCAAGGCCGGTGACCTGCTCCACCTCACCCGCGCCGCCAGCGTCTCCCCGCCGACGCCGGCCCGGAGACCGAGGCCGACGGCACGCAGAGCGAGGCGGGCCTGTGCTGGGACCTGGCCCGTGACCTGCACGGCCGGGTGGAAACCATCCACCTCGACAACTTCGCCGTACGCCCCAGGCGGAAGCTGGTGGAGCACTACCTCGACTTCACGCGCTGGCACCGGCTCACCCCTGAAGCGGTGGAGGAGATCGGCGGCAACCTCGCCAACCTGCCCACCGCCAAGCTGGACGAGGACGAGGCGGCCAAGCGGTTCGACCTGCTGGTGCTGCGCCTCCAGCTCGGCCAGTTCGAGGTCGTCGCCGACTACGACAAGCTGCGCCAGCAGGTGCAGTTGATCGCCTCGACCCTGCTGGAGCAGACCAGCATTCCGGCCGTCCGGGAGCAGCAGCAGCTCCTCGACGACGTGGCCGGGGACGAGTGGTGGCGGGACGTCACCCTGCCGATGCTGGAACTGATGCGCCGCCGCCTGCGCGGGCTGGTCCGGCTGATCGAGCGGGCCAAGCGGGCCATCGTCTACACCGACTTCAGCGACGAGCTGGGGGAGATCTCCGTCGTCTCGCTGGACGACATCACCATCGGCACGAACTTCGAGCGGTTCCAGGCCAAGGCGCGGATGTACCTGCGCGCCCACGAGGACCACCTCGCGTTGCAGAAGCTCCGCCGGAACAGGCCGCTCTCCCCCACCGACCTGGACGAGCTGGAACGAATGCTGGTGGACAGCGGTGGCCGCGCCGAGGACATCGAACAGGCCCGCGACTCGGCCAACGGGCTGGGGCTGTTCATCCGCTCGCTGGTGGGGCTCGACCGGGAAGCGGCCAACGAGGCGTTCAGCGAGTTCCTGACCGGCCGCACCCTTACCGCGAACCAGCTTCGTTTCATCGAGTTGATCATCGTCCACCTGACCCAGAACGGCGTCATGGAGCCCCACCGGATCTACGAATCGCCGTTCAGCGACATCGCCCCCGACCCGGAGTCAATCTTCCCGTCCGCCGACGTGGACCGCCTGATCGCGATCATCGACTCCGTCCGGACCACCGCCGCCCCCGCTCGGGAGGTGGCTTAGCGCAGTCCAGGAATTTCTGGGTCAGCCGCTGAAGCAAGGCGACCCAATTACAGCTGCTGGTGCCTCGCATATAAGGGCTCGGAGAACTTCAATCGCCTAGCATGCTTGGCCTATCCTGCTAGGCTAAGCTCATGAGTCGGTTCTCGGAGGATGACGTACGCGCTGCCGTCACCAGGTACGAGGCAACCAAAGCTGCCGCGTTGACCGAACGTGACGAGCGACTACGGGCATTCCACGCTGCCGGCTGGCGACCGGTGGATCTCCAACGAGTCACCGGGTACAGCCGGGAGACAATTCGCCAGGCACTGCGACCGGAGGCCCGACGGGCAACCAACATCAGCCGACGCAAGACACCACCCCAACCGCCGGCCGACTACCGTCCCTACGGTGACCGGAGGCCCTACCTCGTGGCCGAGACTCTTGCCGCGCTGACTGGCCCAACCGAAGGCCTGGTCGCGCTTCCGCACCATCTCGACTGGTCCGGTCACCCCGAGTACGACCTGAGCCGACCCGCACGCCTGGCCAGCATGTACAAGGTGGTGCTCACCGAAGCCAGCAGCGTCGACGACCTGAACACCTGGCTCAACGCTGACCTCCTCCGGCGGCTCTGGCCCACCCTCTGGCTACCACCTCAGTTACGAAAAACCTGGGAAGTTGCCTTCCCCGAACTCGCCGCAACCCGTACTGAAGCCGCGTAGCAGCAGTGGATCCTTTTCACGAACGACTCGCCCGCACCGGGCTCGGAGCCACCCACCGGTATGGCTTCGCCCTTGCCGGCGGTTACGCGGTCCAAGCCGCCGGCCTTTTGGAACGGCCCAGCGAAGACGTCGACCTGTTCACCGCCTGGGACCGCCGCGAGGAGTTCGCCGACGCGGTCACCGCCGTGGTCCACGCCTACCGCGACGACGGCCTGAAGGTCGGCGTCGAGCGGCAGTACGACACGTTCGCCCGGCTGGCGGTCAGCGATGGCCTGCGCGTCTCCAAGGTCGAACTCGGCGTGGACTGGCGGGCCAACGAACCCATCCTCATGGCCATCGGACCGGTCCTACATCCCGACGACGCTGTTGCGAACAAGATGAGCGCGCTCTACGGGCGGGCGTTCGCCCGAGACTTTGTCGACATCGACGCCACGCTCCGATCCGGCCGGTACACCCGTGAAGTGCTCCTCAGCCTCGCGCAACGCGCCGACCGCGGGTTCGATCGGCGCGTCTTCGCCGATGCTCTAGGGCAGGCCTGCGTGCTCGACCCTGACGACTTCGCCCAGTACGGCATCACCGACCAGGCGCTGGACGATCTCCACAGACAGTTCGCGGCGTGGCGCCGCGAACTGCTCGACGAGGAAGGTCCCGGCTGACCTGACGGCTCCGTCGGCTGCTCGTGCGCGCTCGCGATGGTGCCCGGTCCGCAGCTGTCAGGAACGAATTCCTCCTCGCAGTCCGGCGTACACGTCGATGAGGCGCTTGGTGACCACGTCCGGGTGGAAGGTGCGCTCGTAGCGCAGCCGGGCGGGAGCCGAGAGTGCGGCGGCACCGGCCGCCGCGACCGGCAGGGCGGCGGCCATGGCAGCCGGGTCGGCGGGCACCACCCAGCCGACCGCGCCGGCCGGATCGTCCGCCCCGACCAGGTACGGGATGCCGCCCAGGTCGGTGCCGAGCACCGGTCGTCCGCTCGCCATCGCCTCGATCACCACGGTCGGCAGCACGTCGTGCCAGAGCGAGGCGGCGATCACCACGGCGCTCTGCGCCATCACCGCCCGCACGCCGTCCCGGTCCAGTGAGCCGAGGTAGGTCACGTCGGAGCGCTCGGCGGCGGCCTGCTCGGCCAGGTGACGCAGTTCACCGTCCCCGGCGATGCGCAGCGGGCCGAGCGCGCCGTCGGGGTGCCGCCGCCAGGCGTCGAGCAGCAGGCCGAGGCCCTTCTCCGGGGAGAGCCGGCCCAGGTAGAAGAAGCCCTCGCCGAGCGGGGCGGGCCGCCCCGGGTCGGGGATGCCGTTCGGTTTGACCACGATCCGGTCGGCGGGAATGCCGTACTCGCGCAGGTGCTCGGCGATCTGCGAGGTGAGCGCGATGAACCGGTCCACCGAGCGCCAGGTGGGGCGGTGCACAGCCAGGGTGGCCGCCATCAGGGCGCTCTGCACCGTCGAGCCCCGGTAGCAGCGGTTCCGGATAGCCGGCACGCCGAGCGTGCGGCCCTTGCAGTCCTGGCAGATCGCGCCGTCCCGGAAGTAGACGCCGGAGGAGCAGACCTGCCGGTAGTTGTGCACCGTCTGCACCACCGGCACCCCGTGCCGGTGCGCGGTCCGCACCACCCAGGGCGAGAGCAGCGGGTACGGGTTGTGCAGGTGCAGCACGTCCGGCTTGTGCTCGGTGAGCAGCCGACTCAGGTCCTGTTGGGCGCGGGGGGCGTAGATCGGCGAGATCGGCAGCAGCGCCTTGGCGGTCTTCGGCATGGTGGGGATCTCGTCGGAGCTGCGGATGAACGGCAGCACCTCGACCCCGGCCGCCCTGAGCTGGGCGATCTCCGCGTCGACGATGGTGTTCTCGCCGGACGGCTGGGCCTGGCGGTACCGGTTGTGCGCCACGACGATTTTCACGGGTGCCAAGGCTACCGTTGAGGAGTGCCGGAGCTACCCGAGGTGGAAGCGCTCGCCGATCACCTGCGCCGACGTGCGGTCGGGCACCAGGTGGGGCGGGTGGAGGTCGCCGCGATCAACGCGCTGAAGACGTACGACCCCGCGCCGGACGCGGCGGTCGGGCGCACGGTGACCGACGCCGGTCGGCACGGCAAGTTCCTCGACGTGGTGTTCGACGGCGACCTGCACCTGGTGGTCCACCTGGCCCTCGCCGGCTGGCTGCACTACCGGGAGTCGTTCCCGTCCGCCGTACCGCTGCGCCCGGGCAAGGGCCCGATCGCGCTGCGGGTACGCCTCGACGACGGCTCCGGCTTCGACCTGACCGAGGCGGGCACCCAGAAGAGCCTCGCGGCGTACCTGGTGACCGACCCGGCGCAGGTCCCCGGGGTGGCCCGGCTCGGCCCGGACGCCCTCGACGCCGACCTGGCCACCTTCACCGAGCGGCTACGCAGCCGGCGGGGCCAGGTGAAGGGGGTGCTGACCGACCAGCAGGTGTTGGCCGGGGTCGGCAACGCGTACTCCGACGAGATCCTACACGCGGCGAAGCTGTCGCCGTTCGCGCTGACCGGCCGGCTGACCGAGGCGCAGCTCGCCACGCTGCACGAGGCGACCCGGCGGATCCTCGGCGACGCGGTGACCCGCTCGGTCGGGCAACGGGCGGCGGAGCTGAAGGCGGAGAAGCGCTCCGGGCTGAACGTGCACGCCCGGACCGGGCTGCCCTGTCCGGTCTGCGGGGACACCGTCCGGGAGGTCTCCTTCGCCGACTCCAGTCTCCAGTACTGCCCCCGGTGCCAGACCGGCGGCAAACCTCTCGCTGACCGACGGTTGTCCCGCATCGTACGGTGAGTGACGTCGAACCGGACAGAGGCGTCAAGATCACCCACCCGGTTCCCCACCGTCGGCTGCGTGGCTCTACCCCTACCCCGATCCATCGGTATAGTGGCTCGGTCCCCGGCTCCCCGCTGATCGGAGCCGGCCGGATCCCGGTCCCAGCACCGACGTCATCTCCTCAGGGTCGACGACGGTGTCGGGGCTCGCGTGGGAGACTGGTAACGGTGGGCGACCGGGCCCCTCACTGTGTGGGCGGCGCGTGTCATGCGGGAGGACACAGTTGAGGTGACGGCAAGCCTCCAGCGCCCGGTGACCAACGAAGGCCGGAGCAGAATCGTGCGGCACGTCGACAGCTTCGAGATCCAGCCGCCGACTCCGTCGTCGCACAACGGCGTACCCCGGTCGGCGTGGGCGCGGGCCAGCCGCCGGGTCTCCCGGTGGCACCGTCCCTACACCTTCCTGCTGCTGCTGCTCGACTTCGGCGCGGCGGCGCTGGCCAGTTGGATCGCGGTCCAGCTCTTCGACCAGGCGGCCTCCGGATTCACCCGCTCCGAGGAGGACCCCACCTGGTTCCACACCGTCTCGTACGTCCTGCTCCCGCTCGGTTGGGTGGTCACCCTCTGGAGCAACCGGGCGTACGACCGGCGCTACCTGGGTCTCGACCCCGACGAGTTCAAGCGGGTCATCCGGGCGGCCGTCACCGTGGCGGCCAGCGTGTCGTTCCTGGCCTTCGCCACCAAGACCGATCTCTCCCGGTACACCGTGGGTACCGCGCTGCTCGGCGCCGCATGCCTGATCCTGTTCGGTCGGATGGTGGGCCGGTTCACGCTGCACGGGGTGCGGCGGCGGACCGGGCACGCCGGGCACCGGATGGTGCTGGTGGGCACGCTGCCGGAGTGCCTTGAGGTGTACGCGGCGGTCACCCGTAACCCGGCCGCCGGCCTGGTGCCGGTCGCCATCCACATCACCGACGGGTACGCCGCCGCGCGGGGCATCGAGACCCCGGTGCCGGTGTACGCCGGCCGGGACGTGCTCGCCCTGGTCCGGGAGGTCAGCGGGGACACGATCGCAGTCTGCGGTTCGGCCAGCGCCGAGCCGGGGGAGCTGCGCCGGCTGGCCTGGCAGTTGGAGGGCTCCGGGGTCGACCTGGTGGTCGCGCCGCAGCTCACCGACATCGCCGGCCCCCGGGTGCACATCCGGCCGATCGAGGGCCTGCCGCTGCTGCACGTCGAGGAGCCCACCCTCTCCGGCCCGGCGCTGCTGATGAAGAACCTGCTGGACCGGGTGGCCGCCGGGCTGGGGCTGCTGGTGCTGGTCCCGGCGTTCCTGGCCATCGCGGTGGCGATCCGGGTCTCCGATCCCGGGCCGGTCTTCTTCCGGCAGCCCCGGGTGGGCCACGAGGGGCGGACCTTCCGGGTCTGGAAGTTCCGCACCATGTACGTCGACGCCGAGGACCGGCTCGCCGCCCTGGTGGACCAGAACGAGACCGACGGCATGCTCTTCAAGATCAAGGAGGATCCCCGGGTCTTCCCGGTCGGCCGCTTCCTACGCGCCTCCTCGATGGACGAGCTGCCCCAGCTGATCAACGTGCTCCGGGGCGAGATGTCGCTGGTCGGGCCCCGTCCGCTCCCCGCCGACGACGGTGACTTCCTGGGCGACGTCCGCCGCCGACTGCTGGTCCGTCCCGGAATGACCGGTCTGTGGCAGGTCTCCGGTCGCTCCGACCTCTCCTGGGACGAGGCGGTCCGGCTCGACCTGTACTACGTCGACAACTGGTCGCTCGCGTACGACCTGAGCATTCTCTGGCGGACTGTCGGGGTCGTGCTCGCCCGCAAGGGCGCGTACTGACCGCTGGCGGCCCGTGAGGGCTTGGCGGGCGGTGCCCCGACCGGACAGGATCGTCGGGTGAGCGGCAACGTCTCCGCAGGGCTCGCGGTCGTCGCACTGGTGACCGCGCTGGTGGCCGCCCTGTTCGGGGTGGGTCGGCTGCGCGCCCGACGGGGCATCGCCACCGCCACCCAGCGGGCCACCTACGAGGTGCTGCACACCGCCGGGCTGGCCGCCGCACCGCTGCGTACCGGGCTGGACGAGACCGGCGCGGCCAAGGCCGTCCGTCACCTGCGGGCCCTGGTGGGCGCGGCCGGGCTGGCACTGACCGACCGGGACGACCTGCTCGCCCTCGACGGGCGCGGCGCACACCACGCGGACCAGCTGCGCGCGGCGGCCCGCAAGGCGGTGGCCGCCGGCCGCTCGACCGTGCTGGGCGAGGCGGAGCTGCGCTGCGACCGGGTCGACTGCCCGGTACGCGGCGCGGTCGTCGCCCCGCTGCGCGGCCCGGACGGGCGGGTGGTCGGGGCGCTGGTGGCCGTCGCCGACGAGGCACCCGCGCCGGGGCTGGTGCAGGCCACCCTGGAGACCGCCGACTGGGCCGGCGACCAGCTCGCCCTGGCCGAGCTGGACTCCTCCCGGGAACGGCTGGCCCGGGCCGAGGTCCGGGCGCTCCGGGCACAGATCAGCCCGCACTTCATCTACAACGCGCTGACCGCCATCGCCTCGTTCGTCCGGACCGACCCCGAGCGGGCCCGGGAGCTGATCCTGGAGTTCGCCGAGTTCACCCGGTACTCGTTCCGGGCACACGGCGAGTTCACCACGCTGGCCGAGGAGCTGCGCTCGATCGACCGCTACCTGACCATCGAACGCGCCCGGTTCGGCGACCGGCTCCAGGTGCGGCTCCAGATCGCCCCGGAGGTGCTGCCGGTGACCCTGCCCTTCCTCTGCCTGCAACCGCTGGTGGAGAACGCCGTCCGGCACGGGTTGTCCCGCAAGCCCGGCACGGGCATGGTGAGCATCGAGGCCCGGGACGCCGGTGCGGAGTGCCACATCACGGTGGAGGACGACGGAGTGGGGATGGACCCGGCGACGCTGACCGCCGGCATCGCCGAGCTGGCCGGGGAGTCGGGCGCGATGGGTGCCCCGGGTGGTCCGGGGGACGACTCCGGCCAGCACGTCGGGCTCTCGAACGTCGACGAGCGGCTCCGGTCGGCCTTCGGCGACCAGTTCGGCCTGGTCGTGGAGACCGGCCTCGGATCGGGTACGAAGGTGAGCATGCGGATCCCGAAGTTCCACCCCGGCGTCCGGGCCGGCTCGTGACCGGCGGATTCCTGCGGGTGCTGGCGGTCGACGACGAGCCCCCGGCGCTGGACGAGTTGGCGTACCACCTGCGCGCCGACCCCCGGGTGGCCCGGCTGCACACCGCCTCGGACGCCACCGAGGCGCTGCGGGTGCTCCGCGACGACGACGTGGACGTGGTGTTCCTGGACATCCGGATGCCCGGTCTGGACGGCATGGAGCTGGCCCGGGTGCTGCGCCGCTTCGCCCGTCCGCCGTCGATCGTCTTCGTCACCGCGTACGACGACGGCGCGGTGGACGCCTTCGACCTGGGCGCGACCGACTACGTGCGCAAGCCGGTCCGGGCGGAACGGCTGGCCGAGTCCCTGCGCCGGGTGATCGGGGCACGGGTGGTGCCGAGTCACCCGGCCGCGCTGGCCCGGGCCGAGGACGACCCGACCATCCCGGTCGAGCTGGCCGGGACGACCCGGATGCTGCCCCGCTCGGCGGTGCGCTGGGTGGAGGCGCAGGGCGACTACGCGCGGCTGCACACCGCCGACGGGTCGCACCTCGTCCGGGTGTCCCTCTCCACCCTCGCCGAGCGCTGGGCGGATGCCGGTTTCGTCCGGATCCACCGCTCCTACCTGGTGCAGTTGCGGCTGATCGCCGAACTGCGGCTGGTGAACTCGGGCTACGTGGTGGTGGTCGACTCCACCGAACTGCCGGTGAGTCGCCGGCACACCCGGGAACTGAAGGACCGGCTGGTCCGCGCCGCCAAGCAGGACTGGAACCGCTGACCAGGGTCGGCCCACCGGCCACCTCCCACTGGCCGGAACCACCGCCGCCTAGCCGAAAAGCGGAGTCGCAGAAATAGTCGGTCGCCTATGCTCCCGGTGCCGATCCGGTACGGGGCGCGGGGTCGGTGCGGCGTCGTGCTGCGCGGACGCCCCACCACCCTCGCGTTGGGAGACACATGCGACTGTCCCTCCTGCGACGTACCGGCCTGGTCGGCCTCGTCGTCGCGTCCCTCGTCGTGCCCGGGGCGGTCCCGGCGCAGGCGGCGGAGACCGGCACGGTCAGCGGACGGCTGACCACCAGCACCGGAGTCGGGGCTGCCCACGTCACGGTCTACGTCTACGAGCCGAGGAACTTCTTCGTCATCAGCCGGACCGACACCGACGCTGACGGCAACTGGTCCGTCACCGGGCTGACCACCGGCAGCTACGCGGTGGGCTTCCGCCTCACCGACGGCCCGGAGCAGTTCTACCGGCAGCAGACCAGTCCGTGGGACGCCGACCAGATCACCGTCACCGCGGACGAGACCACCACGGTCGACGAGCAGCTCCTCGCCACCGGCACCATCAGCGGCCAGATCCGGGACACCGCCGGCAACCCGGTCGGGGACCTTCTGCTCGAGGCGCGCAAGGTCGACAGCGACGAGGTGGTGTACGCCCGGACCGGACCCGACGGGCGCTACCGGATGTCGGCGTGGGTCGGCGCCCACCGGATCTCCTTCGCACCGATCGAGGGGCTGTGGCAGCGCCAGTACGTCCCCGGCGAGATCGACGAGGAGGAGGCCGGCGAGTACACCGTCACCGCCGGTGCGGAGACCGCCGTCGACGACACCGTGCTCCCCGCCGGCAGCCTCTCCGGGACGCTGACCAGCGCCACGGGTACGCCGATCGCCGACGCGTACGTCGGGGTGAACACCGTTAACATGCGCGGCGGGGCGGACACCCGCACCGCCTCCGACGGCACCTTCACCGTCCCGGTGCTGCTCGCCGGGGCCTACAAGATCATGTTCGACACGGGCAGCCGGCAGCAGTTCTACGACGGCAAGCTCACCCACGAGGAGGCCGACGTGATCACCGTGCAGGGCGGGCAGAACACCACGGTCACCGAGAGCATCCTCGGTACCGGCTCGGTGCAGGTCTCCGCCGTCGACTCGGTGACCGGAGCCCCGATCGCCGACTTCTGCGCCTCCCCAGGGGGGTGCAGCAACGGCACCGGCAAGGTCGTCGTCACCGGGCTACCCGAGGGCCGGCACGACCTCCACCTCTACACCAACTCCCGTCGGTACTTCGCACGGGACCTGCTCGGCGTCCAGGTGCGGGCGAACCAGACCACGCAGATCTCCCCGGCGATGCGCCCGGGCGCGGTGATCACCACCACCGTCGTCGACGCGCAGACCGGTGCGGCGCTGTCGGGTGTCTGCCTCGCTGCCTTCCTGCCCAAGCGGGCGGCCCTGCTGGACGGGTACGGCAACTGCTCCGACCAGCTCGGTCGCGTCAGCGTCGGTCCGCTCGCCACCGGCACGTACAAGCTCTTCGCCACGACGAACAGGGACACGTACGGTCGGCAGTGGGTTGGTCCGGCCGGCGGCACCGGGGACGAGCGGCAGGCCGCGGCGGTCGAGGCGACCGCCGGCACGGTGGTGGCTGGTCCGCAGGTCCGAATGGACCGGGCGGGCACGATCAGCGGTACGGTCACCGACGCGGCGACCGGCGCTCCCCTGCGCGACGTCTTCGTCTCGGTGCTCACCGGCCACCCGGGCGTCGGGGCGGAGGACGCGACCACCGGCGCGGACGGCCGCTACACGCTGACGAAGCTCGGCCCGTACGCCTGGCCGGTGGTCTTCGGCTCCCACCCGTACGGCTACCAGTGGTCGGGTAACGCGGTCAGCCGGTTCACCGCCACTCCGGTGACGGTCGCCGCCGGTGGCACCGCCACCCACGACATGGCGATGCGGGCGGCCAGCCGGGCCACCGGCGCGGTCACCACCCCGGACGGCACCCCGTTCACCGGGGGTTTCGTGATCGCCCGTAGCGTCGACACCGGTGACATCGCGGCGGCCGACTGGGTCGAGAACGGCCGGTTCGACGTGCCGGTCCTCGGCCAGCAGCGCATCTACTTCACCTACGAGTTGACGCTCGGAGAGGAATCCGTCTCCGGCACGTACCGGCTGCCGGACGCGGACGGGGTGCTCCGGGTCGCGCGGTACACCGTGCCGACCACCGGCACGCTCACCGCCGACCTGGTGGTGTCCGTGTCCACAGGCTGATCCAGTTATCCACAGGCTCCGGGCCGGTTGTCCACAGGTTGTGCACAGCCGGCCCGGATGCTGATCGGGGCTTGACATTCGGGTGGGGGCGGCGAGACTGCGTCAGTGGCCGCCCCCACCGACCCCGTACCAGCACCTCGGCGACCGGAGCCGCGCCCTCGGACGCGGATCGTGCTCGCCGAGGTGTCCCGGCGGGGTGCCGACCGGACCCGCAGCGAGCTGACCGAGCAGACCCGGGTCGGCGAGGCGCTGGTCCGGGGCCTGGTCCGGGCCCAGCTCGCGCTGGCGCTGCGGCTGGCCGTGGTGGTGCTGATCGGCCTCGGCGGGCTCCCCTGGCTCTTCGCCATCGCACCCACGGTCGGCCGCGTCACCCTCTTCGGGGTCAACCTGCCGTGGCTGCTGCTCGGGGTGGCCGCCTTCCCGTTCCTGGTCGCGGTCGGCTGGGCGTACGTGCGGTTGGCCGAACGGAACGAGCAGGACTTCAGCGACCTCGTCCAGCGGCCGGAGCGTTGAGGTGGACAACGGGTACGTGGTGCCGGCGATCGTGGCGGTCACCCTGGCCACGTTCGGAATCGGCTTCTACGGGCTGCGGGTGGCCCGGACCACCTCCGACTTCCTGGTCGCCTCGCGGGCGGTCAGCCCGACCTGGAACGCCGCCGCGATCGGCGGCGAGTACCTCTCCGCGGCCTCCTTCCTCGGCATCGCCGGGTTGATCCTCAAGTACGGCGTCGACGTGCTCTGGTACCCGGTCGGCTTCGCCGCCGGCTACCTGGCGCTGCTGCTGTTCGTGGCCGCGCCGCTGCGCCGCTCCGGGGCGTTCACCCTGCCGGACTTCTGCGAGCTACGGCTGCACTCGCGCCGGCTCCGGGCACTCGCCACCGTCTTCGTGATCTTCATCGGCTGGCTCTACCTGGTGCCGCAACTCCAGGGGGCGGGGCTCACGCTGACCACGCTGACCGGCTCGCCGTACCCGGTCGGGGCGCTGGTCGTCGCCGTGGTGGTCATCGCGAACGTGGCACTCGGCGGAATGCGCGCGATCACCTTCGTCCAGGCGTTCCAGTACTGGCTGAAGCTGACCGCGCTCGCCGTACCGGTGATCTTCCTGGTGTTGCAGTGGCAGGCCGACGGCCGCCCCGCGGTGACCCCGCCCGACGGGCCGGCGTTCCGGACCGCGACCACCGTCGTGGTCGACCATCCGGCGACCCTCACCCTCGCCGACGGCACCACCCGCGAGGTACGCCCCGGCGACGAGCTGACCTTCGACGCCGGTGACCCGGTGCCGGAGGTCTCCGGCGTGGTCACCGACGCCGCCGACTGGCTGCTGCCGAGCACCGCCGGGGACGACGACCGGGGGCTGTTCGGGACGTACTCGCTGATCCTGGCCACCTTCCTCGGCACCATGGGGCTGCCGCACGTGCTGGTCCGCTTCTACACCAACCCGGACGGCGCGGCGGCCCGGCGGACCACGCTGGTGGTGCTGGCCCTGGTCGGGGCCTTCTACCTGCTGCCCACCCTCTACGGGGTGCTCGGCCGGGTCTACACCCCGCAACTGCTGGTAACCGGGCAGACCGACGCGGTGGTGGTGCTGCTGCCCGGTGCCGCGCTCGGCGACGGGACGACCGGGCGGCTGCTCGCCGCGCTGGTCGCCGCCGGGGCGTTCGCGGCGTTCCTGTCCACCTCGTCCGGGCTGCTCACCAGCGTCGCCGGGGTGATCTCCACCGACGTGCTCGGGCGCGGCTCGGTACGGGGTTTCCGCCTGGCCACCGTGATCGCCGGGGCGGTACCGGCGGTGCTGGCGCTGAACGTCTCCGGGATGGACGTGTCGCAGGTGGTCGGGCTGGCCTTCGCGGTGGCCGCGTCCAGCTTCTGCCCGCTGCTGGTGCTGGGCATCTGGTGGCGGGGGCTGACCGACCTGGGTGCCGCCGCCGGCATCCTGGCCGGCGGCGGCGCGGCCATCGGCGCGGTGCTGCTCACCGTGCTCGGCCCGCCGCTGACCGGCTGGCCGGCCACGCTGATCGCCCAGCCGGCCGCCTGGACGGTGCCGCTCGCCTTCACCGTCATGGTGGCCGTCTCGGTCGCCTCCCGGCGTCGCCAGCCCACCGACGTCGCCACCACCATGCTCCGCCTGCACACCCCGGAGTCCCTGCGCCTGTAGCCCCGCCGGGCTTCGGGTGGGGTGGAAGCAGGGGTCCCCTGTTACCGCTTTTTGTCGAGGAAGGGGCCCCTGCAACCACCTCAGCGGCACCGGAGTCGTAGGCCGAGATCGTCCCTGAGCAGGAGAGACCGGTGGCCTTCGGCGGCTAGTTTCGGGGCATGACTTCTGCGCGCCCGGCCCTGCAACTGCGTGGGCTGGCCAAACGGTTCGACAGCAAGGTCGCGGTGGCGGGCGTCGACCTCGACGTCCCGGCCGGCTCGTTCTACGGGCTGCTCGGCCCGAACGGCGCCGGCAAGACCACCACCCTGTCGATGGCCGTCGGCCTGCTGAGGCCGGACGCCGGTGGCGCCTGGGTGCTCGGGCACGACGTCTGGGGTGACCCGGTCCGCGCCAAGCAACTGCTCGGCGTCATGCCGGACGGCGTACGCCTCTTCGACCGGCTCAGCGGCGCGGAGCTGCTGGCGTACCACGGCCTGTTGCGTGGCATGGACCCGGCGGTGGTCGACCAGCGGGCGGCGGAGCTGCTCGACGTGCTGGCCCTGATCGACGCCGGGCGCACCCTGGTGGTCGACTACTCGGCCGGGATGAAGAAGAAGATCGGGCTGGCCTGCGCGCTGCTGCACGGCCCCCGGCTGCTGGTGCTGGACGAGCCGTTCGAGGCGGTCGACCCGGTCTCGGCGGCGTTGATCCGCGACATCCTGCACCGGTACGTCGTCGGCGGCGGGACGGTGGTCTTCTCCAGCCACGTCATGGAGGTCGTGGAGCGGCTCTGCTCCCACGTCGCCATCCTGGCCGAGGGGACGATCAAGCGGGTCGGCACCCTCGACGACGTGCGCGGGGAGCGTTCGCTGGAGCAGGTCTTCGTGGAGGTGGTCGGCGGGCGCACCGCGACGGGCGAGGAGTTGTCGTGGCTGTCCCGGTGACGGCACCCGCCGAGCGGATCCGTCCCGTTTCGGCCCGCCACTTCGTCCGACTCAAGCTGCGGGTGATGGGCAACAACTTCCGCGGCCAGGGCTGGCGGATCGCCCTCTTCGTCGGCGGCGTGATCGCCGGGCTCTGGTTCGGCGGGACCGGCTTCTTCCTACTGGCCGCCCCCGGGCTGGCCGGCGAGTCCCGGTACGCGCTGATGACCGCCGCGTTCGGCGGGGGCCTGCTGGTGCTCGGCTGGCTGCTGCTGCCGCTGGTCTTCTTCGGTGTGGACGAGACCCTCGACCCGGCCCGGTTCGCGCTGCTGCCGCTGCACCGGCGCACCCTGGTGACCGGCCTGTTCGCCGCCGCGCTGGTCAGCGTGCCGGCGGTGGCGACGCTGCTCGCCACGACCGGGCTGGTGGTCACCTCCGGGGCGCTCGGTGGTGGAGCGGCGGCGCTGGCCGCCGCCGTCGGGGTGGTCGCCGGGCTGCTGCTCTGCGTGGCGGCCAGTCGGGCGATCACCAGCGCCTTCGCCACCATGTTGCGCTCCCGGCGGGTACGCGACCTGGCGGCCGTGCTGCTGGCGTTGCTCGCCGCGCTGCTCGGCCCGTTGCAGCTCGTGGTACTGGCCGCCGTGCAGGACGCCGACTGGGACCGGCTGGCCGGGGTGGCCCGGGTGGTCGGCTGGACCCCGCTCGGCGCACCCTGGACGCTCGGCATCGACGTGGCCGAGGGGCGGGCGTGGACGGTCCCGGTGAAACTGCTGATCACCGTGGCGGCCATCGGTGCGCTGCTGGTGTGGTGGTCCCGGTCGCTGGAGTCGGCGATGGTCGGGGCGGCCAGCTCCGGCCCGGCCAGGACCCGCCGCGGCCCGGTCGGCGGGGCGGTCGCGCAGCTCTTCCCGCGTGCGGTGGGCTGGGCCCGGCGGGACCGGTTCGGCGCGCTGGTCGCCCGGGAGTGCCGTTACTGGTGGCGGGACGCCCGGCGGCGGGCAAATCTGATCACGATCGCGGTGGTCGGCATCTTCGTGCCGGTGATGGTCAACCTCGGCGGGATCACCTTCACGGCCGGGGAGGGCGCGGAACTGGCCACCCCCGACTCCTCACCGGTGACGGTCAGCATTTCGATGATCTTCGTCGGGGTGCTCGCCTCGGTCACCCTGGCCAACCAGTTCGGCTTCGACGGCAGCGCGTACGCGGCCAACGTGGTCGCCGGGGTGCCCGGTCGGCTGGAGCTGCGCGCCCGGATGACCGCGTTCTCGGTGTACGTGCTGCCGATGCTGGCCGTCGTCGCGGTCGTCCTGACGGTGCTGTTGAACCGGCCGGCGTGGCTGGGCCTGATGGCCGGCAGCCTCTTCGCCGCGTACGGGGTGGGCCTGGCGATCAACGGGTACGTCTCGATCCTGGGGGCGTACTCGCTGCCGGAGACGAGCAACCCCTTCGCGGTGAACAGCGGGGCCGGCATCGCCAAGGGACTGCTCACCCTGCTGTCGATGCTCGTCTCGACGGTGGCGGCGGTGCCGATGGTGGTCGCGGCGGCGCTGCTCGGGGACGCCTGGCTCTGGCTGGCCGCACCGCTGGGCCTGGGGTACGGGCTGGGCGCGGCGTTGCTCGGCGCGTACCTGGCCGGTGACGTGCTCGACCACCGGACGCCGGAGCTGCTGTCCGCGGTGACCCCACGCCGGTGACCGCCGCGTACCGGGGTCGCCTCCGGTCAGCGGCGGCGCAGGAAGGCGTAGAAGAGGTGGCTACCGGTGCCGGGGGTGATGTTGACCAGCTCCCACCCGTAGTGACCCAGGTACTCGACGGCCTCCAGCAGCTGGGTGATGTTGCTGTTCATGAACTTTGGACGGCCGACGACCGCGACGTGGCGGTGCGGGTAGCCCCGGAAGTCCACCTCGTTGCGGAGCACGGCGTCGGCGACGACGATCCGGGTTTGGGCGAGCTGCTGCGGCGTCACGTTGGCCATGCCCGCACGATAGAGGCCCTTCGCACACTTCGCTGGTCCGCGCGGGCCGCCGAAATCGTGCCCGGCGTGCGCGACGGCGGCACAATGGGCCGATGCCCGTTGTCGAGGCGGTCGCCACCGTCCCCGTACCGCCCGAGCTGGCGTTCGCCGTGTCGCAGACCGTCGGGTCGGTGCGCTACCGGTGGGACCCGTTCGTCCGGGAACAGCACTTCGCCGACGGGGCGACCCGGCCCGGCAAGGGGGTGCGGACGGTCACCCGCTCCCGACACGGCCTGCTCATGGTCAGCGAGTACGTCTCGTACTCCCCGCCGAGTCACGTGGGGATGAAGATGGTCCGTGGTCCGTGGTTCTTCGAGATGTTCGCGGGCGGCTGGCGGTTCGCCGCCGGCCCCGAACCGGGCACCACGGTCGCCACCTGGCGGTACAACTTCCGCTGCCGTCCGGCGCTCCTGCGCCCGGTGGCGGAGCGGATCGGGACGTGGCTGCTCGGCCGGGACATCCGCCGCCGCATCGCCGGTTTCGCGGCCGGCTGCGCCGACCCCGTGGTGGTGGCCGCCGCCGCCCGGCCCGATGGTGGGCGGTGAGGCCCACGGGCCCGCCAGCCGGGTCACAATGTTTCACGTGAATCATCAGCCGGGCGCGGAGATCCACCACGTCGATCCGTTCGCCACGCCGGCCGCTGCGCGGTCACCGGCCCGCCGACTGCGAGGACGTCTGGCCTCCCCGGTGACCCTGTGGACCGCACCCGGACCGGCCGGGCTGACCGTCTCGTCGACCCTGGTCGCCGAGGGGGAGCCGGACCGGCTGCTCGGGCTGGTGGATCCGGAGGCCGACCTGTGGGCGGCGGTGGCGGAGGAGGGCCGGTTCGCGGTCGCGGTACTCGGCCCGGCGCATCGACAGCTCGCGGACCGGTTCGCGGGTCTCTTCCCGGCCCCCGGTGGCCTCTTCGCCCTGGACGAGTGGGTCGACACCCCGTACGGTCCGGTGCCGGCCGATGCCGGCGGCTGGGTGGGTTGCCGACTGGACGGTAGTCGCGAGTGCGGTTGGGCGCTGCTGGTCGAGGCGACCGTCGAGGTGGTCGAACTGGCCGAGCGGGCCGAGCCGCTGCTGCACCACCGGGGCCGGTACCGCACCTTGGCGGACTGAGCGTCTCCGACGACCGCTCAACTGAGTGACCTAGGTCACTCGGCGCAGCCAATCGGCCGTTCGGCGCAGTGAGCGACCGGCACCGATCTATCCCTTTCTCGGCGGGCCGCACCCTCCCTACGGTGCGCGGAACACCCCACGCCTGCGAAAGGTGGTGATCCACAGATGTCGACGGACACACCCACGCCCGCCACGCCGACGAGCAGCGAACGGTATCTCGCCGTGCAGCGGTCGGACGAGTTCGCCGGTCTGCGCCGCGCGCTGCGCGGCTTCGTCTTCCCGATGACCGTGGCCTTCTTCCTGTGGTACGCGCTCTACGTGATCCTCTCCGCGTACGCGCGGGGTTTCATGGGCACGAAGCTCTTCGGCAGCAACGTCAACGTCGCGCTCGTCTTCGGGCTGCTCCAGTTCGTCTCGACGTTCCTGATCGCCTGGCTCTACGCCCGGTACGCCGACCGGAGGATCGATCCGGTCGCCGACCGGATCCGTGCCGAGATCGGGGAGGTGAACCATGAACACGGTCCTCGCGGCTGAGGCGGGCAGCACCACCGCCCGCAACCTGACCATCGCCCTGTTCCTGGTCTTCGTGGCGGCCACGCTCGCGATCACCATCTGGGCGAGCCGGCAGACCAAGACGGCCACCGACTTCTACGCCGGCGGCCGGTCCTTCTCCGGTTTCCAGAACGGCATGGCGATCGGCGGCGACTACATGTCGGCCGCCTCGTTCCTGGGCATCGCCGGGCTCATCGCCCTGTACGGCTACGACGGCTTCCTCTACTCGATCGGCTTCCTGGTCGCCTGGCTGGTGGCGCTGCTGCTCGTCGCCGAACTGCTGCGCAACTCCGGCCGGTACACGATGGCCGACGTGCTGGCCTTCCGGATGCGGCAGCGCCCGGTCCGGACCGCCGCCGCGGCCTCCACCATCACCGTGTCGATCTTCTACCTGCTGGCCCAGATGGTCGGCGCGGGCGCGTTGGTGGCGCTCCTGCTCGGCATCCGGCCGGGAACGACGTTCCTCGGCATGGACGCGGACACCGCCAAGGTCGCCACCATCATCATGGTCGGCGCCCTCATGATCATCTACGTCACGGTCGGCGGGATGAAGGGCACCACGTACGTGCAGATCGTCAAGGCGTTCCTGCTGATGGGCGGCGCGCTGGTGATGACCCTGCTGGTGCTGGCGAAGTACAAGTTCAACCTGTCGTCGCTGCTCGGCGACGCCGCCTCCTCCTCCGGCAAGGGCAGCGCCTTCCTCGAACCGGGGCTCCGGTACGGCGTCGAGGTGGCCGGTAACGCCACCCAGACCTTCTACAACAAGATGGACCTGCTCTCGCTCGGCATCGCCCTGGTGCTCGGCACGGCCGGCCTGCCGCACATCCTGATCCGCTTCTACACGGTGCCGACCGCGAAGGCGGCCCGCAAGAGCGTGCTCTGGGCGATCGGCATCATCGGCACCTTCTACCTGCTCACCCTGGCCCTCGGGTTCGGGGCGGCGGCACTGGTCGGCAGCAAGGCGATCACCGCCCAGGACAAGGCGGGCAACACGGCCGCGCCACAACTCGCCGAGGTGCTCGGCGCGGACTTCCTCGGCGGCGACCTGGGCGGCGCGACCCTGCTGGCGATCATCGCGGCGGTGGCCTTCGCCACCATCCTGGCGGTGGTGGCCGGGCTCACCCTGGCGTCCTCGTCCAGCCTGGCGCACGACTTCTACGCCAACGTCATCAAGAACGGCCAGACCTCCGAACGGCAGGAGGTCCGGGTGGCCCGCATCTCCGCCCTGGTCATCGGTGCGGTCTCCATCCTGCTGTCGATCTTCGCGCAGAACCTGAACGTGGCGTTCCTGGTCGCGCTCGCCTTCGCCGTGGCCGCCTCGGGCAACCTGCCGGCGATCCTCTACAGCCTGTTCTGGAAGCGGTTCAACACCTCCGGGGCGGTCTGGGCCATCTACGGCGGCCTGCTCTCGGCGGTCGGGCTGGTCTTCTTCTCGCCGGTGGTGTCGGGGCTACCGACGTCGATGTTCCCCGACCACGACTGGCAGTGGTTCCCCCTGTCCAACCCCGGGATCCTCTCCATCCCCTTCGGCTTCCTCTGCGGTTGGCTCGGCACCGTGCTCTCCAAGGAGAGCGACGAGGAGAAGTACGCCGAACTGGAGGTCCGCGCCCTGACCGGGGCCGGCGCCCACTGACAGGTGATCCACGCCGCTCCGGCGGTTGCAGGGGCCCCCTCCTCATCAGAATGCGGTAGGAGGGGGCCCCTGCAACCACCCGTCGGGCGGCACCGCTGATGCAACCACCCGTCGGGCGGCACCGCTGAGTAGGCTGGCCGGCATGAAGGTAGCTCCCCGTTTCGGCGCCGGTCACCGCATTCTCGTCACCGGCGGCGCCGGTTTCGTCCCGTCGCACCTGGTCGACGTACTGCTGGACCGTGGTTGCACGGTGGTGGCGGTGGACAACTTCGTCACCGGGTCCAAGGAGAACGTCGCCCACCTCGCCGAGCGCCCCACCTTCACGTTGGTCGACGCGGACGTCTCGGACGGCCTGCCGACCCACCACCCGGCGCTGGCGGAGCGCTTCGACGCGATCCTGCACATGGCCTCCCCGGCCAGCCCGACCGACTTCGCCACCCTCCCGGTCGAGATCCTCCGGGTCGGCTCGGTCGCCACGCTGCACCTGCTCGACCGGGCGGTCGCCGACGGGGCCCGGTTCCTGCTGGCCTCCACCTCGGAGGCGTACGGCGACCCGAAGGAGCACCCGCAGCGGGAGACGTACTGGGGCAACGTGAACCCGATCGGCGTCCGCAGCGTCTACGACGAGGCCAAGCGGTTCGCGGAGGCGGCCACCATGGCCTACCACCGGCGTCACGGCCTGGACGTCGCCATCGTGCGGATCTTCAACACGTACGGCCCCCGGATGCGGCCGGACGACGGTCGGGCCATCCCCACCTTCATCGCCCAGGCCCTGCGCGGCGAACCGATCACCGTGCACGGCACCGGGGCGCAGACCCGCTCGATCTGCTACGTCGACGACCTGGTGCGCGGCATCCTGTTGCTGCTCGACTCGACCGAGACCGGGCCGATCAACTGTGGCACCGAGCACGAGATGTCGATGCGCCAGCTCGCCGAACTGATCGTGTCGCTCTCCGACAGCACGTCGGAGGTGACCTACGTCACCCGGGCCGCCGACGACCCGGAGATGCGGCGACCGGACCTCACCCTGGCCCGCGAACTGCTCGGATACGAGCCCCGGGTCGCGCCGGAAGACGGCCTCCGACGCACGATCGACCACTTCCGGAAGCGGTTGGGCTGATTTCTCCGCCGGTGTTCGGCAGCCGGCTGGGCGTCACCTGAAGGCGTGAGTGGCTCAGGGTCCGTACCCTGAGTTACATGTCAGCGACCTCGTCAGTCGGTCTCCCGCTCCTGTACCTGCGCCGGGGCTCCACCGGGCGCGCCTCGGTCCCCGGCTCCGGCCCGGGCCGGCAATCCCGGCCGGGTGCCGAGCGGAGCCGCGCCGATGCCGGGCCCGCACGGGCCGACGAGGGGTCGGGCGGTCCGACCGGCCCCGGCGGACCGGGCGGACCTGGCGGACCGGGCGGACCTGGCGGACCGGGTGGGCCCGGTGGTTCGCGCCGGCCGGGTCCCCGTCCCCGCTGGGGCCGGATCGCGCTGGTCGCCGGCGTCGCCGTGCTGGTGCTCGCGCTCCTCGGGGGCCTGGGCGCCTGGGTCTACGCCCGGGGGTTGGACGAGGACCTGGCCCGCACCGACCCGTTCAAGCAGATCACCGAGGGGCGGCCGGCCAAGGAGGTCGACGGCGCGGTCAACATCCTGGTGGTCGGCAGCGACTCGCGGGATCCGGACGCGCCGATCGACAAGTCCAGCAAGTGGCGGGCGGACACCATCATCGTGATGCACATCCCGTCGAGCCACGCCGAGGCCTACCTGGTCTCCATCCCCCGCGACCTCTACGTGCCGATCCCGGAGAGCGCGAACGCGGATTGCGCGTCCGGCCAGCGCGGCAAGATCAACGCAGCGTTCGCCTTCGGTGGGCTACCGCTGGCGGTACGAACGGTGGAGTGCTTCACCGACGTACACCTGGATCATGTGATGGCGGTCGACTTCGCCGGATTCAAGCAGGTCACCGACGCGCTCGGCGGGGTGGACCTGCCGGTGGAGCGGACCGTCACCTCGATTCACAAGCCGTACCGGACCTTCACCAAGGGCGTCAACCACATGAACGGGGCCGAGGCGCTGGACTGGATCCGCCAGCGCAAGCAGTTCCCGGACGGCGACTTCGCCCGGATGCGGCACCAGCAGGAGTTCCTTCGGGCGCTGATGGACAAGGCGGCCAGCAGCGGCACGCTGACCAATCCGCGCAAGCTGAACGCCTTCCTCCAGTCGGTGACCGACGCGGTGACCGTGGACGAGGGTTTCTCGCTGGTCGACATGGCGATGCAGTTCCGGAAGCTGCGCGGCGAGAACCTCACCTTCGTGACCAGCCCGCACCTGGGCAGCGAGACCATCGACGGCGAGTCGGTGGTGGTCTCCGACCGGGAGAAGGCACTGGCGATGTACCGGGCGATGGCCGGGGACCGAATGACCGAATGGGTCAAGGCGAACCAACCCGCCAAATCCAACGGCGGCTGAGGCTTCGACAGACGTCAGCACCGATCGGCGGTCGGAGCGCCCGTTACCGGCGCTCCGACCGCCGATCGGCTGCAATGGATCAGCCGTTCGGACAGCAATCCGCGGTGCGGGCGGATGGACCGTACATATCGGCGGGATGAACTCGCCATATCGGGGGCGGATCCGTAAAGTGGTCCCGCCCCCGATATCGCGGACTGGAGCACGCATGCCGGTTCAGACCCGCCGTCGCCCTCCATCGCGGGAACCCCTCCCCGCGGGCCGGGCTTCCGCCTCCGTCGTTCCGCCGCCCCGCCGGGGCGGCGGTCGTGGTACGGACGCACCCCCAAAGCGGAAGCGACGCAAGGACCCGCTCTGGGCCCGGATCACCGTGGTCGTCGGCGCGGTGCTGATGATGACCAGTGGTGCCGCGATCGTGGGCAGCAAGGCGATCATCGGCCAGGCCACCGGGAACATCTCCCAGCAGAACCTGCTCGGTGATGCGGGCAAGAGCGACGCCGAGGGTGGTGACACCCTCGAGGGCCCGATCGACATGCTGCTGCTCGGCGTGGACGCCCGGGCAAGCTGGGCGGCCGACGACGTCCGGGCGGACAGCATCATCATCCTGCACATCCCGGCGACCCACGACCAGGCGTACCTGATCTCGATCCCCCGGGACACCGAGGTGCACATCCCGGCCTTCAAGAAGACCGGCTTCCCCGGCGAAACCACCTTGATCAACGCGGCGTTCCATTACGGGGCGCGCAACGGCGGCGGCTGGGCCGGCGGTGCCCAGTTGATGGCGCAGACGATCAAGGAGATGACCGGGGTGAGCTTCGACGGCGCTGCGATCATCAACTTCGGCGGGTTCAAGAAGGTGATCGACGCCTTGGGCAGCGTGCACATCTGCGTCAGCCAGGAGGTCAAGTCGATCCACATGTCGTACGTCGACGGCAAGCCGATGTGGAACGCCGACGCCAAGAAGACCGGCAAGGAGCGGACCCCGGTGGTGCACAAGAAGGGCTGCCGGGAGATGGAGGGCTGGGAGGCCCTGGACTACTCCCGCCAACGGAAGAGCCTGAAGAACGGCGACTACGACCGCCAGCAGAACCAGCAGCAGCTGATCAAGGCGATGGCGAAGAAGGCGGTCAGCGACGGGGTGATGGCCAACCCGCTCAAGCTGAAGAAGCTGATGGACGCCGCCGGGGACACGCTGATCCTGGACACCGGCCGGGCCGACGTCGCGGACCTGGTCTTCACCATGCGCGGGGTCACCGACAACGAGCTGACCATGCTGCGGACGAACAACGGCACCTTCCACGTCAACGAGCACGGCCGCGAGGCGCTCAGCCCGCTGACCATGGACATGTTCAAGGCGGTCAAGGAGGACCGACTCGCCGAGTTCGTCTTCGCCAACCCGAGCGTCCTCTCCACCCGGAAGTAGGCCCGACCGGGATCCGGCGGCCGGGGCCAGATCCGGCGGATCGGGCGAATGGCGCCCGTAACGCGAAACGGACTCGTAACCTGAGGTGAGCAGGGCTCGTCTCAGGCTACGGGGGAGGCGTCACGTCCAGGTCAGCGCGGACCGGGTCGGGGCCGGTGGGCAGCGGCACGCCACGCTGGGCCCGGGCCCTGGTCGGTGTCGGTCTCGCCCTCGCCCTGGTGGCGGTGGCCGCAGTGGCGGGGGTACGGGTCCTCACCGAGCGGTACGACCGCGCGGTGGCCCGGGGACACCTGCTCGACGACGACGCACGCCGGAACCGGACCGATCCGGAGGGGCCGCTCAACTACCTGCTCGTCGGCTCCGACCGGTTCCGGGGCACCGCCGACGCCGACCAGCGCTCGGACACCATCCTGATCGTGCACCTGCCCGCCGGGCTGCGCCGGGCATACCTGATCTCCGTCCCCCGCGACCTGCTGGTCGCCATCCCGCCGGCCCCCAACGGGTACGGCGGCGGCCAGGACAAGATCAATGCGGCGTACGACCTCGGCGGCGGGGGTGACGGCGGCGCCCAGCTGCTCTCGGCCACCCTGCACCGGCTGACCGGGCTGGAGTTCGACGGTGCCGCCGTGGTCGACTTCACCGGACTCCGTCGGGTCGTCGACCTGCTCGGCGGCGTCCGGATGTGTGTCGACACCGAGGTCCGGTCGGTGCACACCGGCACCGTCTTCGCCCCCGGCTGCCGGCAGATGGACGGGGCCGCCGCGCTGGACTACGTCCGGCAGCGGTACGACCTGCCCGACGGCGACTACGACCGGCAGCGGCACCAGCAGCAACTACTCCGGGCGATGCTCGACCGCGCCGGCCAGACCGACCTGCTGGGCGACCCGCTCAAGCTGGACGAGCTGATCCGCGCGGTGGGCGACTCGTTGACCGTGGACACCAACGGCGTACCCCTGGAGGATCTGGTCCTCGCGCTGCGCGCGCTCCCCGCCGACGCGCTCCTCGGCATCCGGGTGCCCTCGTCGCCGCAGCTCATCGGCCAGGTGTCGTACGTCGTCCTGGACGACGGCGGCAACGAACTCTTCGAGGCCGTGCGTGGCGCGCGGATGCCGCGCTGGGCCGCCGCGAATCCACGGTGGGTGAGCCCACTCTGAACCGGTTCGGGGGTCTAACCTTGGTACCCGTGTTCGGACCCGAGATTCCCACCGTGACCGTGAACGAGATCACCGACTCCACCTACCTGCTGGACGTACGGGAGGACGGCGAGTGGGCGGCGGGGCACGCCCCCGGCGCGCACCACCTGCCCATGATGGAACTGCCCGCCCGGCTCGCCGAGGTGCCCACCGACGTCGACGTCGCGGTGATCTGCCGGTCCGGCGGTCGCTCGGGCCACGTCGTCGCGCACCTGGTGCAGAACGGGTGGAACCGGGTCCGCAACGTCGAGGGTGGGATGCAGCAGTGGGCCGCCGCCGGGCGCCCGGTCACCACCGACAGCGGAGCACCGGGTCAGGTCGTCTAGGCCGACGGCGATGAGTGGGCCACTGGTCTTCGCCCACCGCGGCTCCTCCGCCGCCCTGCCCGAGCACACGCTCGCGGCGTACCTGCGGGCGCTGGAGGAGGGCGCGGACGGGTTGGAGTGCGACGTCCGGCTGACCCGGGACGGACACCTCGTCTGCGTGCACGACCGCCGGCTGGACCGGACGAGCAACGGGCGGGGCAAGGTCAGTGCACGTACCCTCGCCGAGTTGGAGGCGCTGGACTTCGGCTCGTGGCACCCGGGCTGCGGGCCCGACGCCGACGAGCCGGTCGACCCCGCGCGTACCCGGCTGCTCACGCTGGAGCGGTTGCTCGACGCGGTACACGGGGCCGGCCGACCGGTGCGGTTGCTGATCGAGACCAAGCACCCCACCCGGTACGGCGGGAACGTGGAACGACGGCTGGTCGAGCTGCTGCGCCGGTACGGCCTCACCGAGCCGGGACCGGACGACCCCGTACGGGTCACCGTGATGTCGTTCTCGCCGCTGGCCGTGCGGCGTACCCGGGAACTGGCCCCGACGCTGCCGACCGTGCTGCTGCTGGACACGCTGCCCGGGTGGCTACGGCTGGGGCGGCTGCCCTTCGGGGCCCGGATCGCCGGGCCGGGCATCGCGCTGGTCCGGTCCCGGCCATGGCTCGTCCCGACGCTGCGGGCCGCCGGTCACCAGGTGTACGTCTGGACGGTCAACGAGCCGGACGACGTCGACCTGGTCCTCGCCGCCGGGGTGGACGGCATCATCACCGATCGACCGGCTCTGGCCCTGGCCCGGCGTGGCTGAGCCGGACGGCGGGATCGGCCCGCAGGGCAGGGCCACGCCGCGCGGCCCGGCGGGGACGGGGGGCGGGGCCGGATCAGGTCTGGGGTGTCGGGAACCCGATCGGGAAGGCACACTCTGGGGCATGCCGGAGCGACCCGACTACGCCGCTCTCATCGCCGGCCACACCGTCGTGGTCGAGAGGATCAACTCGGGTGACACCGGGCTGCCCGTCCTCACCCAGCTGCTCCGGGTGGCCCAGCCCGCCCTCGGGGCGACGGGGATGGCGTTCGTGGAGTTCACCCCGAACGGCGGACGGGTGATCGCGGCGACCGGCGCCGCCGAGTGGGCGGTCGGTCGGCCGCTGCCCCCCTCCGATCCGGCCACCGCCTGCCTGATGCACGGTCCCCGGGTGCAGCGGGTCCGGGTCGACCGCTTCACCGGCAACCTGGCCGAGGAGCTGACCCGGCGGGGGCTCTGCTGGCTGGTCGCGGCGCGGGCCGAGATCGGCGGCCGGCCGGTCGGCAGTCTGCACGCCCTGCACCCCACCGTGGACGGGGAGGCCACCGGCGAGAGCGCGGTGGTCGGCTACCTCGCCTCCTGCATCGCGCACATGTACGGCGACCAGACCGGGCTGCCGGTGCACGGCGACGGGCCGGTGGTGGCGGCGCTCGCCGACGGCCTGGCCGTCGTGGACGGGGAAGGCTACGTCCGGCTGTGGAACCCGGCCGCCGCCGAGGTGACCGGCCGCAGCACCGGGCAGGCACTCGACCAGCCGTTGCCGTTCCCGTTGCCGCCGCCCGGGCAGGTGCTCGACCACCGGCTGCCGGACGGGCGCTGGCTGCGCGTCGCCTCCGGTGAGCTGCCCGGACCGGGCTCCCTGCGGGTGGTGACCTTCCGCGACATCACCGACCAGCAACGCCGCGACCAGGAGCGGGACCTCTTCGTCGCGGTGACCAGCCACGAGCTGCGCACCCCGGTCACCGTCATCAAGGGGTACGCGAACACCCTCACCGACCACTGGGACTCCCTGACCGACGCGGACCGCCGCAAGGCGGCCCGGGTGATCGGCCAGCGGGCCAACGAGCTGGCCCGCCTGCTCGACCGGCTGCTCTCCTCCGCCACCGACCTCGGGACGGGCGCGGACACCCCGCCCACCCCGATCGACCTCGTCGAGGCGCTCCGCTCGGCGGTCACCGACCTCCCCGCCGAGCTGCGGCAACGGATCGTCCTCGACCTGCCCGCCAGCCTGCCCCCGGCGCTCGGCGACCGGGCCGACCTGGCGACTGTCCTGACCGAGTTGACCACCAACGCCGACAAGTACTCCCCGCCCGGCTCCCCGATCGCGATCAGCGCCGACGCCGACGAACAGACCGTCGCGTTCCGGGTCAGCGACCGGGGCGTCGGCATCCGGCCGGAGCACGTGGAACGGGCCTTCGAGCGGTTCTGGCAGGGCGAGTCGGGGGACCGGCGGCGCTATCCCGGCGCGGGGCTCGGCCTCTATCTCGTCCGCCGGCTCGTGGAACGTCGGAACGGGTGGGTATCACTACGGCCAGGGACACAGGGAGGTACGGTCGCAGAGGTGCGGCTGCCGCGCGGGTGAGATCCCACCGGCGCGAGGTACGCGACGAGGAGGCACGGGCGTGTCGGCGAGGTCGGCGGAGCGGTCCTGGTGCGTGGTGGTGCCCCACCACGCGAGTGGGGCGCGCCTGGCCCGGCACCGGCTGGCTGCGGTGCTCTCCGACGAGGTGCCACCGCCCCTGCTGGCCGATCTGGTCGCGGTCCTCGCCGAACTGGTCGGCAACGCGGTCCGGCACGCCGAACCGCTCCCCGGCGGAGTGGTCCGGGTGGCCTGGCGGTTGCGCGCCGAGGGCGACGGGCAGCACGTCCGGATCCGGGTGACCGACGGCGGGGCGGCGTCACCGCCCCGGATGCGGACCGCAGGACTGGACGCGGCCGACGGGCGCGGACTGCACATCGTCGCCGGTCTGGCGAGCCGGTGGGGTGTCGACCGCGACGGTCTCGGGCAGAGCGTCTGGGCCGACTTCGACCCGGCCGAGGTGAACCGGCCCGATCTGGTGGCCGCCGGCTGACCTCCGGCGGGTGACCGGGACGCGCCGACGGGCTGTCCGACGCACCGCGCCCCACATCCGTACCGCCCGGCCCTTAGGCTGTCTCGCCGTGAGCAAGCGTCGAAAGAACCAGCGGCCCGCCGAAGACACCCCGAAGCGGGAGAAGGTGCGGGACATCTTCGTTCCCCGCCCCTTCGAGGGACTCACCGACGAGGCGGAGTGGATCGCCCTACGCGAGCTGGTGCCGGCCGCGTCCGCGCCGCTGCGTCTGACGCCCGCGCTGGTCGAGGAGTACGGCGACCGCCCGGTGACCCTGGCGACGGTGCTGCCGATGGCCACCCCGGCCATGACCAAGCCGGACGGGCGGATCTTCATCGGGCTCCAGCGGCACCTCCAGTCCGGTGACGTCTCCCGCGACCTGGCGGAGGCGCTGCTCTGCGCACTGCGTACCGAGCCGGGCCGGTCTGTCCCGGTGCCGCCGCTGCCCGGTCCGGGTCCCCGCCTCCAGGACGTGCTGGTCGACGGGCCGCTGGAGGTCACCATGCACGACGGGTTCGAGTTCTGGCTGGACCCGGGCGCGAGCGACGACCCGAACGTGCAGGCGTCGTTGGAGCGCGCCAACGCGGCGGTCTACCCGACCGTCAAGCTCTCCGCCGCCCGCGCCGCGTACTGGTGCCAGGTGCCGGAGAAGGCGCACGTGCGCTGGGTCCTCCCGGACGACGAGGACGCCGCGCTGGACACGCTGGCGCGCCTCGGCGCCGCCGGCACGTTGACCCTGGGCGAGCAGACCCGCTTCGCCGGCATGTTCCGGGCCCACGGTCGGCTGGTGCCGGTCTGGGACCTGCCCGCGGCACCGCCCGCCGCCGAGTGGGAGGAGCCGCTGGCGCAGTTCGCCAAGCGGTACGCCGAGGCGCTCGCCGACCGGACGCCGCTCGACGCGGCGGGCCGCCGGGCTCGGCAGGGCCTGCTCGGCAGGCAGCTGACGCTCCGCTGAGCCGGCCCAGGTGTTCACGGGGCCGAGCTGAGCCCTCCCGCGTGCACAGGCTGAGCTGAGCCCTCCCCGGTGTCTGCAGGGGACCCCTCCTCGCGCTTTTTGGTGAGCAGGGGGCCCCTGCAGGCACCTCAGGCGAGCAGCGGGTCGCGGACCAGCGGGCAGGACATGCAGCGTGGGCCGCCCCGGCCGGAGCCCAACTCGGACCCGGCGATCGGGATCACCTCGATGCCGGCCCGTTCGAGCTGGGCGTTGGTCTCGACGTTGCGTTCGTAGCCGACGCAGAGCCGGGGAGCCAGGGCGAGCGTGTTGTTGCCGTCGTCCCACTGTTCGCGCTCGGCGGTCACCGGGTCCAACCCGGTGTCGATCACCCGGAGCGCGTCGAGGTCCATCGCGTCGGCCGCCGCGCGCAGGAACGGGGCCGGTCCGTCGACCTGCGGCTCGCCGTCCGGGCCCGCCACCACCGTGTACGCCGACAGCGTGTGGGCGACGTTCGGGTACATCAGCACGGCGTCCACGTCGACCATGGTGCAGACGGTGTCCAGGTGCATGGTGGCCCGCTCCTGCGCGATCGGCACCACCAGGATGGTGTGGGCCAGTCCGGCGGCGAGGACCCGCCGGGCGAGGCGCTCCGCGCCGGCGGGCGTGGTCCGCTCGCCCACCCCCACCGCCAGCACGCCGGGCGCGAGCAGGAGCACGTCCCCGCCCTCGAGGTGCTCCAGGCCCGGTTCGTAGAGGAACCGGGAGTCGGCGAAGCGGGGATGGTGCCGGTAGATCGCGGCGGTGAGCGAGGTCTCCCGGCGCCGGGCCGGCATGGCCAGACTGGTCACCCCGACCCGGTCCCGGATCCACAGTGACGAGTCCCGGCTGAAGAGCAGGTTCGGCAGCGGGTCGATGACGAAGTCGTGCCGGTCCATCAGCGTGTAGACCAGCCCGCCGGGACGGTCCCAACTGGTCCGCAGTTCCTCGTGGGCGAGGCCGGCGACGAACACGTCGGCGAGGGCGGCCGGGTCGAGATACGCGAGGTGGTCGGCGACCCGTCGACGCAACGTCTCGCCGAGACGCCGGTCGCCCAGTACCTGGTCGGTCAGCTCCGCGCGGGCGTCCGCGACCGCCAGCGTCTCGGCCAGTAGGGTGGCGAGGTACAGCACCTCCACCCCGCGCTCGCGCAGGGCGGCGGCGAAGGCGTCATGCTCCTCCTGTGCCCTACCCACCCATGGGATAGCGTCGAACAGAAGTGAGTCGTTGTTGCGGGGGGTGAGTCGCGCGAGTTCGGGGCCGGGCCGGTGCAGGAGCACGGTGCGGAGCCGGCCGACCTCACTGTCCACGTAGTGGGTCACCCACGCAGCCTAGGCCAGTGGTTGACGGCATCCGGGAAAAGAGATGGGCATGAATGTGGCATTCATCCACACTCACTCCGGTGCTTCGACTTGCCGACACACCGGTCTAGCCACGTAGGGTAGTGAGGACATAACTTCGAGGGACCTTTTGCCGGAGGTCGCGATGTCTGTCTTTCCCGCACGTCGAGCCGTACCCACCACCCGGGCACTGCCGCCCATGGGGGCTCCACCGTCCCACATCGAGGCTTCCGGCCTCCCCGCCCCGGTTCGGCCGTCGCCGTTCGGGTGGGCACGTCGTCGCCGCGCGGAACGGGGTGCCCGTCGGCTGGAGGCCGCCGGGGCCCGCGCGCTCGGCCAGCTCGACACCCTCGGGCCGGCCTGGCACGTGATCGAGTGGCCGCGGGCGGACCTGGCGGACACACTGCTCGACCCGGTCCAGGACGACCGTGCCGGGTTCCTCGCCATCGGCCCCAGCGGGCTGTTCGCGATCAGCATCGTCGACCACGGCCGCACCCGCGTGCTCGTCGCCGGTGACGTCGTCCAGATCAACGGCAAGCGCCCGCCGTACGTGGCGGAGGCCCGCCGGGACGCCAAGCGGGCCAGCAAGGCGCTCACCAAGGCCGTCGGCAAGACCATCCCGGTGACGCCGGTGCTGGCCTTCGTCGGGTCCGGTGACATCAGCGTCTACGGCCTGCCGAAGGACATCCTCATGGCCACCCACCGCGAACTCGACCGGTTGCTCATCGCCGGTGGCGCGCGGATCAGCCCGGCCACCGCGGAGAAACTCGCGCAGGTCGCCCAGCATCCAGGGACCTGGACCAACGGCACGTACCGTCCAACTGCCGACTACCGGTGGTACGAGGAGAGCCGAATGGCCGCTGACAAGCGGGCGAACCACCGGTAACGTCACCGGCGACGCTACGCGGCCGGGGTCCACCACCCGTCCGCGCCGTCGCCGGTCATCCGCTGGCGGGCACCCCTTCCCACCTGCGGTCCGGTGGCTTCCGCGGGTCGCCGGTGAGCGGGTGGCCAGCCAACATGGACAGCCCGGCGGTGCACAGAGGAGGCTCGGTGGCCCACGTCGAACTCTCGCTTTCGGACGTGTTCGTGCCGGCG
This sequence comes from Micromonospora sagamiensis, assembly GCF_014680085.1. Classification (NCBI taxonomy): domain Bacteria; kingdom Bacillati; phylum Actinomycetota; class Actinomycetes; order Micromonosporales; family Micromonosporaceae; genus Micromonospora; species Micromonospora sagamiensis. The sequence goes on from NZ_AP023438.1 coordinate 2,934,543, forward strand.
GCGCGAACCCCGACAGAGCACGGGTTCGGCAACTTCGAGCAATGGTCCGCCACGGTCTCCCGCGCACTGGAACCCTGCCTGCTGATCGACGTGGAGACCAAGGTCGCCGCCGTGTCGGCGTCCGGCTGTGAACTGCTCTGCCTGGGCACGCCGGACGAGCTGATCGGCCTGCCGTTGCTCGACGGCGGATTGCGTCTGCTCGACTTCACCGCCAACCGGTGCGAGCTGACCGAGCAGGAGGTCGACAAGATCCCCCCGCTGCTGGCCCTCTCCTCCGGTCGACTCGCCCGTGGCCTGCTCCGGGTGCAGGCCGCCTGCGCGGACGCGTCGGACGCCACCGTCGACGCCATCTCCACGCCGGTGCTCGCCGACGGCGTCGTCGCCGGCTCGCTCACCTTCTTCTCCGAGGTCTGAACTCCGCCCGACGCGGCAACAGGCGTGTACCGGGGCCTCCTCGACGCCGTAAGGTTCCCTCATGCTGGATATCGCTCTGCTGCCGGGCGAGTACGCTGTGTGCCGGCTGGCCGCCGGTGCCGCCCTTTCACCCGGGCTCTGGAGCGACCTCGGCACCGGGCAGGTCGTCTCGGTGAGCTGGGCCGCCGACGGTGTCTCCGTGATCTGCCCGATGGACCGGCTGCCCGGCGGCCTTCCCGTGGAGACGGCCTGGCGGTGCCTGCGCGTCGTCGGCCCGCTGGGCTCGGTGGTGACCGGGATGCTCGCCGCACTGGTCGGTCCGCTCGCCGAGGCCAGAGTCGACGCGGTGGCATTCTCCACCTACGACACCGACCACCTTCTGGTGCCGGCGGTACGCCTGGTCGAGGCGACGGCCGCCCTGCGCGAGGCTGGGCACCGGGTCGCCGACTGACTTCACCCCGGGCCCGTCGCGCCCTACCATGGGCACGACCCCGTCGCAACGACATCCACCTATGTCAAGGACCGGTTCGTGCCCACCACCTTCTCCCGGATGCTGGCGTTCAGCCTGCTGACCGTCGTCCTCGGCGGGTGCGGGGCTCCACCGGAGCTGGAGCAGCAGTCGGCCGGGCGGCCGACGCCCACCGCCACCGCTGTCCCGCCCGCCACCGCCTCCCCCACCCCACCCGCCGGTCTTCCGCTCCCGCCGCCGACGGTCCTGCCGTCCACCCCCGGCTCCTCCGGCGCGGTCGCCGTCGCCTGTCGCAACGGCCCCTCCGGTGAGCAGGTCCTGCGGCTGGTGCGCGGCTCGGCCGGGGTGCTGCCCGGCGACACCGGGGTCCGGGTGCGCAGCGCACCGCTCTGCGCGGACGACTGGCAGTACACGGTGCTCGCGGTCTCCGGGTACGAGGATCTGACCGTGGTCAGCCAGGGGCGACCGGGTGCGCTCCGGCTGGTCACCGCCGGCACGGACGTCTGCACGATCGAGGTGCGGACTGCCGCACCGACCGGCATCCGGACGCTGGCCTGTGACGGCACGGGCGGCCTACCGGGTGCGTAGGCTGGTCGGCATGCCGGGAACACCGCCGACCCGTTTCGTCTACCTCGGCCCCGAGGGCACCTTCGCCGAGCAGGCGCTGCGCACCGTCCCCGCCGCCGAGCGCGGCACCCGTACGCCCGCGCGCAGCGTCGGCGAGGCGCTGGACGGCGTACGGGCGGGGGAGGCGGACGCCGCCCTGGTGCCCCTGGAGAACTCGATCGGCGGCGCGGTCGGCGTGACGCTCGACGAGATGGCCGAGGGGGAGCCGCTGGTGATCACCCGCGAGGTGGTCCTGCCGGTGGAGTTCGTCCTCGGGGCCCGCCCCGGCACCATCCTCGCCGACGTCCGTACCGTGGCGGCCCATCCACAGGCATCCACGCAGTGCCGGAACTGGCTGCGGGGCCACCTGCCGGACGCGGTGGTGGTGGACGTCCTCTCCAACGGGGCCGCTGCCGGCGGGGCCGCCGCCGGCGAGTACGACGCGGCGGTCTGCGCCCCGATCGGCGCCGCCCGGCACCGACTGGCGGTGCTCGCCGACAAGATCGCCGACCACCCGGACGCGGTGACCCGGTTCGCGCTGGTCTCCCGGCCGGGCCCGCCGCCCCCGCCGACCGGCGACGACCTCACCTCGCTGGCCGTCTACATCGCCCACGACCGGGTCGGGGCACTCCTGTCGGTGCTGATGGAGCTGGCGGTACGCGGGGTGAACCTGACCCGGATCGAGTCCCGCCCGACCGGTGAGGCGCTCGGGCGGTACGTCTTCTTCCTGGACTGCGCCGGCCACGTCGCCGACGTCCGGCTCGGGGAGGCGTTGCAGGGGCTGCGCCGGGTCTGCGCGGACGTCCGCTTCCTGGGGTCGTACCCCCGGCACCGCTTCAGCGACGCGCCGGGTGACCGGCCGGTCCCCGCCCCCGCCGGCCTCTCCGACGGCGACTACGCCGACGCGGCGGCCTGGCTGGCCCGCATCCGGGCCGGCACCCAGTCCTGATCCGCGGCCCGCTGCCCGGCTGAGATGCCTGCAGGGGCCCCCTGCTCACCAAAATGCGTGAGGAAGGGGCCCCTGCAGGCAGTGGATCACTCAGCGGGCAGGTGGATCAGCTGAGCAGACCGCCGAGAAGGCCGCCCTGCTGCTGCTGGGTGCCGCTGCCCTGGAGAGGGGGCTCCTCGGAGGGCTGGACCACCACGAAGCCCTGGCCGGCGAAGCTCATCGTGAACGCCTCGCCGGTGCTCCGGCCGAGCAGGGTGCCCAGGCCGAGCTGCTCCGCCCGGTGGTAGCCGGTCTGGAGACTCGCCGACCAGCAGACGGCGGCCTGCGGGTCGACGTAGGTCGGCGCGTCGACGTTGAGCACCACCGGGGTGCCCTTGGTGGTGATGGCGATCCGGCCGTGGCCGCTGAAGACGCAGTTGAACAGGCCGGACGCGGCCATCCCGGTGCCGCCGACCATCTTGATGTCGTACTGGAGGGACGAGTCGAAGGCCAGCACGCTCGAACCGTTGATGGACAGGGCGTCGCCGGGTTCGAGGTCGATGATGTGTACGTCCTTGGCGAAGTCGGCGAGGAAGACGTCACCCCGGCCGGTGAGCTTCATCAGCGGAACGCCCTCACCGGTGAGCTTCTGCTTGAGGAACTTGCCGAGGCCACCGGAGCCGAGGGCCTGGAACTGCACCTGCCCCTGGTACGCGACCATCGAGCCGACGCGGGCCATCGCCTCGCCGTTCAGCTCGATCTTCAACATCTTGGAGTTCTGCAGCCGCATGCCGGGCTGAGCGGACTCCTTCTCGAGGTTCTCCGCGGAGAACAGCGCGCTGCGCATGGGTCTTCCTCCTGAATCCGGGTTGCCTGCTCGGAGGGTAGGTGACCGCCGCAACCGGCGTGCCGGCGGTGGCGGGTCGGACGGCCGGTGGGCGGTCAGCCCCAGCCCAGCTCGTGCAGGCGGTCGTCGTCGATGCCGAAGTGGTGGGCGATCTCGTGCACGACGGTCACCGCGACCTCGTCGACGACGTCCTCGTCGCTGTCGCAGATGCGCAGGATCGGCCGTCGGTAGATGAGGATCCGGTCCGGCAGGACCCCGGAGTAGTCCCAGCCGCGCTCGGTCAACGCGTGCCCCTCGTAGAGGCCGAGCAGCTCCGGGTCACCGGGGGGTGGGTCGTCCTCGACCAGGATCACCACGTTGCTCATCAGGCTGAGCAGCTCCTCGGGCACCTCGTCGAGGGCGTCGCCGACCAGCTCCTCGAAGCGCTCGCGACTCATCTCGACCGGCACGGCACCCATTCTGCCGTAGTCGGCGGCCCCGGCGACGCCCCGCTCGACGGCGGCTCAGGACGCGGCGACGCCTCCGCCCCGGTCCCGCGGCGACACCCGGGGCTCAGGACGCCAGGCGGGCGGTGAGGCTGATCTCGGCCCCCGGGGAGAGCAGCCGGGAGATCGGGCAGTTCCGCTTGGCCTCCTCGGCCAGCGCGGTGAACCCCGCCTCGTCGATGCCGGGCACCTGCCCGGTGGTGTCGAGGTCGATCCGGGTCACCGTCATGCCGGCGTCGGTCTTGTCCAGGTGCACCTTGGCCGTGGTCTCCACGGAGGTGCCCGGAGTACCCGCGTCGGCGAGTGCCTTCGAGAGGGCCATCGAGAAGCAGGCGGCGTGCGCCGCGCCGACCAGCTCCTCCGGGTTGGTCCCCGCGCCCTCCTCGAAGCGGGACTTGAACGAGTAGTTCCCCTCGTACCCTCCCTGGCCGGTGCGGAGCGTGCCGGAGCCCTCGGTCAGGTTGCCCTGCCAGCGTGCGGATGCGGTTCGGATAGGCATGGTCCGACGCTATCCGACCTGACTCCGCCCGGCGACCGGGTGCGTCCGCCGTGACCCGGTCGGGTCGTTCCCACCGCGCGGCCCGCGCGCAGGTCACCGCCGGCGGTCCAGCCGGCCGGGCGGCGGCCCGGTGTTCCCGACCGTCCCGGGCCGGTTGTGTCATGATTCGGCGCAGACCCGCGAACGGTGCAGATCGGACCCGCGACCGCGGAAGGGTGGCCGATGTCCCAGGATCTCCCCATTCCCCGCCAGAGCAACCGGTCCGACGGCCCGGCCGTCCTGGAGTGGGGCACGCCCGACCCCGCGCCGGAACGTCTCACCCGTACGGTGGCCGGGCTCGGCCGGGACCCCCGGCTCCCCGTCGTCCTGGTCGGGTTGGGCGGTGCCGCCGCGCTCGCCTCGCTGATGGGCGAGTGGCTGGTGATGACGCTGCCGGAGAACGGGCCGGAGGGCAGTGGCCGTCTCCGCGTCCCCAGCGGGGTCTCCGAGGTGGGCGGCTTCGGGGTCACCTACCTGGTCGGGCTGCTCGGCCTGGCCGGCGCGGCGGCGCTCGCACTCGGCGGCACCCGCGACGCCCGGCGCAACGCCCGGGTGCTCGGCTCGGGCCTCGCGGTGGCGCTGCTCGCGCTCCTCGTCGCCGCCGCCGTCTCGCTCGACGACTCCACCCGGCGGTCCCTCTTCTACAGCGCCGACAGCGGCTTCCAGGTCGAGTACGGGCGGGGACTGGTGATGGCGTTCGTGGCCGTGGCGCTGCTCGGCTCGGCGCTACGACTGAGCGGATCGGCCGACCGCGGGCCGGGCCAGGAGGCCGGGGACGGCTCCCGGTCCCCGGAGCACGGGTCGGCGGCGCGCGACGAGGCGGCCGACTCCCCGGAGCACGGGTCGGCGGCGCAGGACGGGGCGGCCCGTTCCCCGGAGCAGGCGACGCCGGAGCCGGGGCCCACGGCGGAGCGTTCCGACCGGCCGTGGTGGCCGAGGCGGCGACGCCGGGCGGTGGAGGAGCACCCGCCCGTGCCGGAGGGGCTGACGGTGGAGCCGTCCGCCCCGTTCGCCGGTCCCGAGCCACCCACCGGCCGCTGACGGCGGTCCCCGTTCGGCGCAGGTGGCCGAACCGACACCGGGGGTTGGTGGTCGATTCGCCGGGAAGCCGTGGTCGCGAGCGGATCAGCGAGGTACGGTGGCTGCCCGCCGTCACGCACCGCGAGGCTCCGACGACCATTCGGGTGGCGCGGCGGCGGCGGGCGAAGGAGGAGCGATGACCCGCCCGGGACTGCCGAAGATGATCGCCACCGACCTCGACGGAACGCTCGTCCGCAGCGACGAGACGGTCTCCGCGTACACCCACGGGGTGCTCGACCGGATCCGGGCCGCCGGCATTCCGGTCGTCGGCGCGACCGGTCGGGGGCCGAGACTGACCGAACTGACCCGCAACGACATCCGGGCCGCCGACTACCTGGTGATGGCCGGCGGCGGCCGGGTGGTGGACCAGAGCGACCCGGACGGACCGGTGGTGCTCCGCGACGAGCGGCTCTCCGGGCCGGTGCTGGCCGAGATCGTCGCCGACCTGGAGGCGGCGGTCGGCCCGCTGACCGTGATGGTCGAGGCGCTGGACGACCCGAGTGCGCCGCTCTGGGGCGACTACCACCCCAGCTGGCCCTACCAGGACCTGTTCGAGCCGCGTACCCGTGCGGAGTGCCTGACCCACGACGTGATCAAGGCGTTCGCGCGTACGCAGGACCACCACGTGGACGAGCTGCTGGAGGTGGCGCGGGGCATCGTGCCGGCCGACGTGGCCACGCTCACCCAGGCCGGGCTCGGCTTCGTCGAGATCTGCCCGCCGGGAGTGGACAAGTCGACCGGCCTCACCGTGGTGGCCGAGGCGCTCGGCGTGGACCCGGCCGACGTGCTGGTCTTCGGGGACATGCCCAACGACCTGCCGATGTTCGAGTGGGCCGGCTGGGCTCGGGTGGCGGTCGCCAACGCCCACCCGGCGCTGCGCGCCGTCGCCGACGAGGTGACCCTGCGCAACGACGACGACGGGGTGGCGGTGTACCTGGACCGGCTACTGTCCGGGTGATGGACCCGACCCCGCCCCTCGCCACCATCCGGCCCACCCCCCGGCTCGTCGCCACCGACATCGACGGCACCCTGCTCGGCCCGGACCGGACGCTGAGTCCGTACACCGCGCGGGTGCTGGAGCGGATCAGCACCCAGGGCACGCCGGTCGTGCTGGTGACCGGCCGTCCGATCCGCTGGCTACAGGTGGTGTACGAGCAGCTCCACGCGCCGCTGCCGGCGATCTGTGCGAACGGGGCGGTGGTCTACGACCCGGCCGCCGACGAGGTGCTGCGCGCCGACCCGCTCGCCCCGGAACTGCTGGCCGAGGTGGCCCGGCGGCTACGGGCGGCGGTGCCGGGGGTGAGCCTCGCGGTGGAGGTGGTGGACAGCCGTCAGATGCGGCACGAGGCGCACTTCCCGCTGTACTGGGACGCCGACCCGACGGTGATCCGGGCCGTCGAGACGCCGGAGGAACTGCACGCCGCCCCGGCGGTGAAGCTGCTGGCCAGAGCCGGGGAACAGGATCCGGACCGGTTCACCTCCGTGGTGGCGGAGGCACTGGCCGGGCTGGCCGAGGCCACCCACTCGTCGCGCTCCGGGCTGGTGGAGATCTCCGCCTCGGGGGTGACCAAGGCCGCCGGGCTGGCCTGGTACTGCTCCCGGCTGGGACTGTCCGCCCGGGACGTGCTGGCCTTCGGTGACATGCCGAACGACGTACCGATGCTGACCTGGGCCGGACGGGCGGTGGCGGTGGGCAACGCGCACCATGCCGTCCTGGCGATCGCCGACGAGGTGACGGCGGCGAACACCGAGGACGGCGTGGCGACGTACCTGGACCGGGTCTTCAGCCCGAGCTGACGCCCGCTCCCGGGGTCAGAGGTACTGGCCGGTGCTGGGCCCCTCTCCCGTCGGCGACGGGGGCATCCCCGGCATGCCGGGGACCACCGCGCCCGGGCCGCTGGGCAGCGCGTGCCGGCCTCCGGAGCGCATCTGTTCGAGCTGCACCCGGGCGGCCATCTGCTGCGCGACCAGCGCCGCCTGGATGCCGTGGAAGAGACCCTCCAGCCAGCCGACGAGCTGGGCGTGGGCGATCCGCAGCTCGCCCTCGCTGGGGGCCTTCTCCTCGGTGAAGGGTAGGGAGATCCGCTCCAGCTCCTCGCGGAGTTCCGGGGCGAGACCCTCCTTCAGCTCGACGATCGACCGCTCGTGGATCTCCCGCATCCGGTGCCGGCTGGCGTCGTCCAGCGGGGCGGCCTTGACCTCCTCCAGAAGCTGCTTGATCATGCTGCCGATCCGCATCACCTTGGCCGGCTGCTCCACCAGACGGGTGGGGTCCTCCTGGTGCGCCTCGTCGGTCTGCACCGTGCCCACCGGCCGGCCGTCCGGGCCGACCACCACCACGGTGCCGGAGTGCCCGGTGCCGTCCCGGCCCGGCTCCTCGTTCTGTTCAGCGGAACGTCCTTCGGTCATGGCACCCATCTTTACCCAGGCCGGGGTGCCACCGCTCGCCGGGACGGCGGGTGACCGGTGCTCAGTAGCCGACCAGGCGGTGCAGCCGGAGGAACGTCTCGGTGAAGCCGAGCGCCGGCCAGGCGCGTGAGGAGAGCAGATTGGTCACCCGCCAGTCGGTGACCACGCTGTCGAATCCGCTGTCGGCGGCCCAGTCGACCACCGCAGCGCCCAGTGCCCGGCCGGCCCCGATTCCCCGGGCGGGCGGGAAGACCGCGGCGAACGCGAGGAACCCGGCGTTCTCCGGTCGGGCCAGGCCGAGGTGAGACCCGGACTTCTCGATGGCGCAACCGATGGCCGAACCGACGACCTCGCCGTCGCGTTCGACCACGAAGGTGGCGTAGTCGGGGTTGTCGATGTCGTCCGCCCACTCGGCGAGGCTCTCCTCGACGCTGCCGACCAGGCCGGCGGAGAAGGTCGGGGAGCGCCCCTGGTGCAGGGGCAGTTCGACGTCGAGCCGGGCGAGCACCGGGACGTCCGCCCGGGTGGCCCGGCGCACGGGCGGCCCGGTGGTCGGGGTCGGGCCGGACGCCGGCCGGATGGCGTGCGCGTGCTGCTGGCCGAAGCCCAGGCGGAACCAGGCGTGCGCCAGCTCCGTGTCGTGCGAGGGCACGAGGACGTAGTGCGCCGTGCGGCCCTCGTCGACCCAGCGGGCGGCGGCGGCCGCATACAGGTCCCGGGCCACCTCGGCGTCCGTGACCGCCTGGCCGGCCGCCTCGACCCAGACGTTCGGTCCCCACACCGGTGACGGCTTCGGGGCACCGAGCACGAAGCCGACCGGGACACCCGCGCGGAACGCGACCGCGCCGGACGCGTCCGCCGTCCCGAACGCGGCGGTCAGTTCCGCGACGGCCGCGCCGACGTCGGCGAACCGGGGGGACAGCAGCGGTTGGGCGGCGCGGTGGCGACGGTGCCGGTCGGCCAGCAGCGCACCGCAGGCCGCCAGATGCTCGGTGCCGAACGGCCGGATCTCCAGTCGGGGCATGGCGGGCACGGTACCGACGGGCGGTCCGGGCGGACACCCGTTTTCCGCCGTGGGGCGCCACGCTCTACGGTCACGGCATGTCCAGCGACCCCCGTGAGGTGCTGACCCGCCCCGCCCCCGACCCGGACGTCACGGTCGCCTACGGCGACCTGCCGGACCAGGTGGCAGACCTGCGTCGGCCGGTGGGGTCCGGGCCGAACCGGCCGCTGGTCGTGGTGGTGCACGGCGGCTTCTGGCGGGCGGAGTACGACCGCGCGCACACCGGTCCGCTGGCGGCCGGACTGGCCGCGCTCGGGTACCCGGTGGCCCAGGTGGAGTACCGGCGTACCGGGCAGCCCGGGGGCGGCTGGCCGGCGACGCTCACCGACGTCCGCGACGCGGTGGCCACGCTGCCCGACCTGGCGGCGCGGGAGCTGCCCGACCGGGTGGCCCCCGGGCCGCCGCTCCTGGTGGGGCACTCCGCCGGTGGCCACCTCGCGCTGTACGTGGCCGCCACGGCCCCGGAGACGGTGGCCGGGGTGCTGGCCCTGGCCCCGGTGGCGGACCTGGCCGAGGCGTACCGGCGGGACCTGGACGGCGGGGCGGTGGCCGCGCTGCTCGGCGGCGGCCCGACGGAGGTGCCCGACCGGTACGCGCACGCCGACCCGTCGATCTCGGTGCCGACGCGAACACGTACGGTAGTCATTCACGGCGCACTGGACGAGCAGGTGCCGATCGCACTGAGTCGGGCATTCATCACAAAAGCCCGGAACATGGGAGCACCCGTGTCCCTGGTCGAGCTGCCCAGGTGCGAGCATTTCGGGCTTATCGACCCGACCTCGCCGGCGTGGCCGGAGGTGACCGGCGCGCTGCGATCATTACAACAAGATCAATGACCATTGACGCAGCGTCGATGAGAGAGTAGAACGCCGGAGGGACTGCGACTGTCCAGGCAACACCTCCCGGAAGGAACTCGGTGTAGCAGATGAACCGCAGGCGGGTGCTCCAACTGTTGGCCGCGACAGTCGGGACGACAGGGCTGACCGCTGCGTGCGGCACCGACATGGGCGACGACACACCGGAGGCGGGCAGCCCCATCAAGATCGGGCTGATCGCACCCCGGGCCGGCGGCTACAAGCCGATCGGCGACGAGCTTCTGAACGGTTTCCAGCTCTTCCTCGACCTCAACGACCAGCACCTCGGCAACCGGCCGGTCACCCTGCTCACCGCCGACGAGGGGGAGAACGCCGCCAGCGGCAAGGCTGCCGTCGACAACCTGCTCCAGCAGGGCGTGCTCGCCCTGACCGGGGTGGTCAACTCCTCCGTCATGGTCGGCATCCGGGACACGGTGGAGCAGGCCCGGGTGCCCCTGGTGGGCTCCGACGCCTCCCCCGCCACCCTGCAGAGCGTCGTCTACATCTGGCGGACGTCGTACGTGCTCGACGAGCCGGGCCGGGCCCTCGGCGGCTACCTCAGGCAGCAGATGCCGGCGGGTAGCCGGGTGGTGATCATCGCTCCGGAGAACGTCGGCAGCCTCGACGTCGTCAAGGGGTTCCGGCAGGAGTTCGGGGCGTCCGACCCCCGGCTGGTCGGCGAGCCGATCTGGACCCGCTTCTCCACCGACCCGGGCGGCGACTACTTCCGCGCCGACATCCAGCAGGCGCTGGCCCGCGACCCGGACGCGATCTTCTGCTTCTACGCCGGCTCGGCGGCGGTCCAGTTCATCCGCCAGTTGCGCGGCGCCGGCTACCGGGGCCCGGTCTACGCCCCCGGCTTCCTCACCGAGGGCTCGGTGCTCAGCGAGATCAAGCCGGCCGAGGCGGCGAACATCATGACCTCGCTGAACTACTCCGCCGACCTGAACAACGCGGCGAACCGGCGGTTCGCGGCCGCGTACCGGAAGAAGCACAACGCCTCGCCGACCACGTACGCGATGGCGTCGTACGACGCGGCGCAGGTTCTGGACAAGGCGATCCGGCTCGCCGGCCCGAACGCCAACTCGCAGCAGGTGAACCTGGCGCTCGGCAAGGTCGGCCAGATCGACAGCCCACGCGGTTCCTGGCAGTTCAACCAGCCGCGCACCCCGCAGCAGCGGTGGTACCTGCGCCGGGTGCAGCTCGACGGCCAGGTGCTGGCGAACATGCTGGTCACCGAGCTGGCCACGCTGGGCTGAGACGGCACGGGGTCGGCGACCGGTGCCCGGTCGCCGACCCCGTCGCGTACGGCTGCGGTCAGTGCCGCAACTCGGCGATGCAGCACTTCACGCTGCCGCCGCCCTTCTTCAGTTCGGCCAGCTCGACCGGGACCGGGGTGTACCCGGCGGCCTTCAGCTTCTCGGCCAGGCGGGTGGCCTCGCTGTTGAGCACCACGTGCGCCCCGTCGCTGACCAGGTTGAGCCCGAAGGCGAGGGCGTCGGTGTCGTCGGCGACCACCGCGTCCGGGAAGAGCTGGGCCAGCACCCGCTGGCTGGCGTGGGAGAACGCGCCCGGGAAGTAGACGATGTTGGTGTCGTCGATCGCGGCGAGCGCCACGTCCAGGTGGTAGAAGCGCGGATCGACCAGGTGCAGCGAGATCACCGGACGACCGAGCGCCTCCTGCGCCTCGGCGTGGGCGGCCGGGTCGGTGCGGAAGCCGTACCCGGCGAGGACCAGCCCGCCGTGTGCCTCCGGCACGTACGCGAAGTCGCCCTCGCCCTCGTTGGTCTCGTTCGGGGCGATGAACCGCCAGCCCTGCTCCTCGTAGAAGGCGCGGTGCGCGGCGGCCTCGGCGGCGCGCTGCTCGTGCTTGAAGCGCGCCCCGTAGACGATGCCGTCCACCACGAACGCGCCGTTCGCGGCGTAGACCATGTCCGGCAGGCCCGCCTGCGGTTCCAGCAGGTGCACGGTGTGGCCGAGGTTGACCAGGGTCTCCCGCAGCCGGTCCCACTGCTTGACGGCCAGTGCGGTGTCAACCGGCGTGGTGACGTCCATCCACGGGTTGATCGCGTACTCGACCGCGAAGCGCTCCGGCGAGCACATGAGATATGTCCGCTTTCGCGGCACTCGCTGCTGGTTCACGATGACCAAGATTAGGTACGGTTGACCGTCGTCAACAGCCACAACCATTGCTTCCAAGGGGCGGAACGTTGCAGATCGACGCCGTAGACCAGCGAATCATTGCGTTGCTCGTCGCGGACGCCCGCGCCTCGTACGCGGAGATCGGCAGTCGGGTCTCGCTCTCCGCCCCGGCGGTCAAGCGCCGGGTCGACCGCCTGCGGGCCACCGGGGTGATCCGGGGATTCACCGCCGTCGTCGACCCGGCCGCCGTCGGCTGGACCACCGAGGCGTTCGTCGAGCTGTTCTGCGCCGGCCGGACCACCCCGGCCCAGATCGGCGCGGTCGCCCGCCGGAACCCGGAGGTGGTCGGCGCGTACACCGTCTCCGGCGAGGCGGACGCCCTGGTGCACCTGCGGGCCGCCGACATGAGCCACCTCGAACAGGCGCTGGAACGGCTCCGCGCGGAGCCCTTCGTCACCTCGACCCGCAGCGCCATCGTGCTGTCCCGGCTGGTCGAGTCGCCCGGGGTCGGCCCCTCCACCCGCTGAGGTCACAGTCGGTCGCCGGCGGCGGATGAGCCCGACGCACGCCGACCGGGGAGCGGCACGGCGGACACCGAACCGGACAGGTGCCGAGCGACGGAACCGAACGGGCACCGGGCGCGTCGGAACACCCCATGAGACGGGGAATCGTCGCCCTCACCGCGCTCACCCTGGTGACCGGTTGCACGGCTGGCACGTCACAGCGGGACCGCACCGACCGCACCGACCGCACCGCCGTCGCCATGCGACTGGTCGCCTTCGACTCCTGCGCGGACGCCCTGACCGACCTGCGCGCCGCTGCCCGGAGCGCGGTCGGTCCGTGGGGCCTGCCGGGCGGCCCGGTGCCGCTGTCCGTCGCGGCCGAGGCAGGTGGCGCACGATCCGATGCCGGTCCGGCCGCTGCCGCCCCGGAACAACAGCCACACTCGGCCACCAACAACCACGAGGCCGACGCCGACGAGCCCGACGTGGTCAAGACCGACGGGAATCGGATCGTCACGCTCACCGGGGGCGTGCTGCGCGTCGTCGACCCCGCCCGCCGTGCGCCGGCCGGCCGGCTCGACCTGAACCGGGTCGCCGGGGACGGCCACTGGTGGGCCAGCCAGCTGCTGCTGCACGGCGACCGGGCGATCGTCCTGGCCGCCGACGCGTTCCGCCCGGCACGCGGCATCCCCCGGCCCGACGTCGGCCCCTCGACGGAGACCCGGGTACTCCTGGTCGACCTGGCCGGAACCCCCCGGATGCTCGGCACGTACCGGATCGACGGGGAACTGGTCGACGCCCGCAGGATCGGCGACACCGCCCGGGTGGTGGTCCGGTCCCGGCCCCACATCGCCTTCCCGGAGCATGCCCAGGACGCCACCGACACGGAGCGGATCGCGGCGAACCAGGTGGCGATCGACCGGGCTCCGCTGGAGAACTGGCTGCCCCGGTACGAGTGGAGCGACGACGGTGGCCGACGGACCGGCCAGCTCCCCTGCGACCGGCTGTCCCGGCCGACCGGGCACACCGGCGCCACGCTGCTGAACCTGCTCAGCTTCGATCTCGACGCCGGACGGCTGGGCGACGGCGACCCGATCGGGGTGGTGGCGGAGGGGGACACCGTCTACGGCACCGCCGCCAGCCTCTACGTCGCCCACAACCAGGGCGGGCGAATGGTCACCCGGATGGGCGGCTCCGGCACGCGGTCCGAGGTGAGTACCGGGCTCCACCGGTTCGACCTGACCTCGCCCGGCCGCCCCCGGTACGTCGCCTCCGGGTCCGTCCCGGGCCACCTGCTCAACCAGTACGCGCTCTCCGAGTGGGAGGGGCACCTGCGGGTCGCCACCACCACCGACCCGGACGGCCGCTCCCGCGGCGCGGAGTCCAGCTCGGCGGTGTACGTGCTACGGACCGACGGGGACGAGCTGCGCCAGGTCGGCGCGGTCACCGGGCTGGGCCGGGGCGAGCGGATCTACTCGGTGCGCTACCTCGGCGGCACCGGTCACGTGGTCACCTTCCGGCAGACCGACCCGCTCTACACGCTCGACCTGCGCGACCCGACCGCGCCGAAGGTGACCGGCGAGCTGAAGATCACCGGCTACTCGGGGCACCTGCAACCGGTGGGCGAGGGTCGGCTGCTCGGAGTCGGACAGGAGGCCGACGAGCGGGGCACCCGTCAGGGGCTGCTGGTCTCCCTCTTCGACGTCACCGACCCGGCGAAGCCGACGCGGATCGCCCGCTACCACCGGGCCGGATCGTACTCGCCGGCCGAGCACGATCCGCACGCCCTGCTGTTCTGGCCGGCGAGCGGACTGGTGGTGCTGCCGGTGTCCGGCCCCGGAAGCGGCGGTCAGGGGGCCCTGATGCTGCGGATCGACGGGTCGAGTCTCACCCAACTCGGATGGATCACCCACCCCGGCGTTGGGCATCGGGGCGGGATCCTCCGTTCCCTGGTCGTCGGCGACACCCTCTGGACCCTCTCCGACGCCGGTCTTCAGGCCACCGACCTGGCCGGGCTCGCCAGGCGGGGGTGGATCCCCGCCACCTGATCCTTCCTCCCCTCAAGCGGGTGGGGCCCGGCTCTCGGGGTTTGCCGGGCCCCACCCGCCCTCCCTACAGATACATCCCGGTCCGGTGGTCGCCCTGCTCGCGCTGACTGGGCTTGTCGCCCTCCCCGAAGAACCGCTTGCCGCCGAACTCGCCGTGCAGGCGGTCGTCCAGCTCGTCCGCCAGACCCGTCATCACCTGCACGGCCAGCATCAGGTGGGTGGCCTGGAAGTTCCGGCCGAAGACCGGGATGGAGGCCCACACCGTGTCCTCGGCGCAGTAGAGCCGCCCGATCGGCATGCGGTTGGTCAGCTCGGAGAGCTTGACGTACAGACGCTCGGTCGGCTCCACCTCGGTGAGCACCGGGGAGAAGACGTCGACCAGGGGCGGATTGTCGCGGACCCGGACGAAGACCATCGCCGAGCCGGCCCGGATGTTGATGTCGCCGTCCGAGTCGACCTGGAGCTTGTCGGAGTCGGACTTGAGCATGCTGGAGACGACCGTCCGCACCTGCTCGGCAAGTGCCAGGACGTCGTTCGTCCCGGTCTGGGTGGCTGCGGCGGCGAGTGCCTCGTCGAGATCCGCCTCGACGTCGCGGTCCGGGCCGAACTCGCTGCGGGCGGTGCCGAGCGGACCCGTCGGGAGCGGCTCTCCCCCGGCGTCGTGCACCAGGTAGACCAGGAACGCCGGGTGCGGCGCCCCGTAGACGTCCCGGAGCGTACGGGAGACGGCCGCCGCCAGGCGGGTCGCCCCGTCGGCCGAGCCGATCAGGCCGAAGTACTCGCCGGAGCCCTCCACCACCCCGGGCGGCGACCAGCCGAGCGCGATCATGTCGGCCACCGCCGCGCGGTCCAGCCGGTAGCCCTCCGGCAGGGTGGCGTTGCCGACCGCCCGGGCGACGAGCCGTCCGTCGTCGTCGACGTCCACGCTGATCGAGTAGACCGCGTCGCCGGTGCCGGAGGCAGTGGGATCGAGGGTGACCGCGAGGTGCGCGCCCACCGGCAGGTCGCCGAGCCGTGCGGCGAGCGCCCGGGCGAACTCCCGCCACGCCTCGGTGACCTTGGCGCGCAGGTCGGCGGTGGTCGGCTCGTCGAGCAGGATCGACTCATGGTGATCCGGCATGGTGCCGGCCGCGTCATCGGCCGGCGTCGGGGGGTGGTCTGCCGTCATGATCGTCTCCGTCCGTCAGGGCCACCCTACCCACGGCCCCCACCGGGCCAATCAACCCGCCGTGTCCTCACCGCCCAACTCCACCGGCCAGGACCGGGCCAGCCCACCGAGCCGGGCCGCGGTGGCCGCCGGGTCCGCGCCCCGGGCGACCGCCAGCCCCAGCAGGTACGCGGTGACCGGGGCACCCGGGCGCACCACGTGGTGGGCGACGTCCCGGGCGAGGTCGAGCACCTCCGCTACCGGTACCCCGGTCGGGTCGAGGTCCAGTTCGGCGCAGGCCGCCGTCACCCAGTCGTCCATCCGCGTCATCGCGTCCACTCCTCCGCCCGCCGTACGTCGTCGTCAGTGTCGCAGTCGAACCAGGGCGGCGGGCCGTCGCCGGACCAGCGCAGCTCGGCCACGGTCAGCCCGGTCAGGAGCGCCCGGACCGACGCCCCGGTGAGCGTCCCGCCCCGGTCGGCGGTGAGCCGGTCGACGGCGGCCCGCAGCGGAGCCGCCCGCCAGATGCCGCAGAGGAACTGGCGTCGTCCGTCGGCGTCGACGTGGCAGATCCCGTCGACGGTGGCGTCGGCGGCGAGCGCCCGGCGCAGCTCGCCCACTGCCGTGGCGGTGAGCAGCGGCAGGTCACCGGCGAGCAGCGCGACGGTGGTCGTACCCGGCAGCAGCAGGGCCAGCCCGGCGGCGACAGCCGCGACCGGCCCGCCACCGGCGGGTTCCTCCCGGGTCAGCCGGACGTCGCCGGGGACGGGGATGGTGTCCGGGCCGACCACGATCCGGGGCGCCGCGTCGGCGACCGCCGCCAGGACGCGGTCCCGCATCGGGCGACCGCCGACCGCGAGGCCGGGCTTGTCGATCCCGCCCAGCCGGCGCGCCGCGCCGCCGGTCAGCACCACTGCCGCGTAGCCGGACACCCGACCACGGTAGCCCCGCCAGGGGCATCTCAGCCCCGTCGGGGGGGGCACCTCAGCCCCGCCAGGGGCACGTCGCCCAAGCCGACAGGCTGCGTCCGTCCGTCGGCGGGGGCGGGCCGCCGCCGTCTCCCGGTCGGGGCAGGATGGGCGGATGGGACGGGCGACTGACCGACGCAGCGTGCTCCGCATCGACTTCGGGCCGGACGGGCGGGTGGTCCGCCGACCGGACAACCTGGCCGCCGAGGAGCCGCTGGAGATCCGGGTCGGCCCGGCTGGCCCGTCCCGTCGGCGTCCCCTCGCGGTGACGATGCGCACCCCCGGGGACGACCTCGACCTGGCGCTCGGCTTCCTGCTGACCGAGGGGCTGATCCGGTCGACCGACGACGTACAGACCGCCCAGCTCTGTGCCGGGGCGGAGACCCCGAACACGTACAACGTGGTCGACGTGGTGCTGGCCCCCGGCGTACCCGAGCCGGTGACCGACCCGGCCCGCAACTTCTACACCACCAGTTCCTGCGGGGTGTGCGGCAAGGCGAGCATCGACTCGGTGCGCACCCGCTCGGTGTTCCGGGTCGCCGACGACCCGACGACCGTGCCGGCCGGGGTGCTGGCCGCGCTCCCGGACACGCTGCGTTCCGCCCAGCGTGGCTTCGACCGCACCGGTGGACTGCACGCGGCCGGCCTGTTCACCGCCACCGGGGAGTTGGTCGTGCTGCGGGAGGACGTGGGTCGACACAACGCGGTGGACAAGGTGGTCGGCTGGGCCGTCCGGGAACGACGGCTGCCGCTGGCCGGGCACCTGCTCCTGGTCTCCGGACGGGCCAGCTTCGAGCTGACCCAGAAGGCGTGGATGGCCGGGATACCGCTGCTGGCCGCGGTCTCCGCGCCGAGCACCCTAGCCGCCGACCTGGCTGCCGAGGCGGGGATGACCCTGGTCGGCTTCCTGCGGGACGAGAGCATGAATGTCTACACCGGCGACCATCGGATCAGCCGCTGACCGGCTGCGGGCGAGACCCCGGCAGGTCAACGGCCACCGCGGCGGCGTCGGCGGCGACGGCTGGTGCGCTTGTCGTTGAGCACCGGCCAGTTGGCCAGTCGTGCCGGTGGCATGCCCCGGCGGAGCAGGTCGTCGAGGAGCAGCGCCATCGAGTAGTCGGGGTTCCGGGCGAGCACCCGCTCCAGGGCCACCGCCGCCAGCGCACCCTGACCGGCCCGGAACGCGGCGAAGGCCAGCAGGCAGCCCGGGGCGGCGGTCACCTCCGGCTCGCTCCGGCGGAACACGTCGGTCCAGAGCGCGATGTGCTCGTCCGCGCCATCGGTGCGTTCCCACACCACGTCCCGCGCGGGCACGAAGGTCAGGAGGACGCCGAGCCAGGCGATCTCGTCGTCGGTCGACCGCTCCCCACGCCGGGTCCGTTCCACCGCCGCGTGGTGCGCCTGCCGGGCCGCCCCGATCATCGCCTGTCCGGAGATCAGTTCCTCCGGGTTCACCGCTCCGAGCAGGTCACCGAGCCGTTCCCGGGCCCGGACGGTGGCCTCGCGCACCGCTTCCCGGACCGGCCCCTCCACCGGGGCCACCTGGGCGGTCAGCGCCGCCCGGTCGGGGAGGGCGACCTGCCCGGCGAAGACGGCGGCGGCGGTGACCTGGCTGGCCCGGGGGTCGTAGCGGGTGCCCTCGGGCGGGCAGCATCCGGGGTCGACGCAGAGGTACGACCAGTAGCGGTCGTCCTCGACCCGCAGGGCGTCCAGCACGGCGAGGCCGACCTCGTCCAGCTCCCGGCGAACCGCGTCCAGCGTGACGGTGACCCGGACGGCCGGACCGTACCCGACGACCGTGGCCGAGTCGGCACCCTGCCGGCCGATCACGGCGGCGAGATACCGGGAGACGGGTCCGGGGTCGGCGCCGGACGGTGTCAGGTCGGCGCGCGCGGCGAAGATGATCTGCTTCTCCCGGAGCGCGACCACCACCACGCTGTCGGCCGGGTGGAAGCCGAGCAGGTACGGCACGGCGGCGATGAGATCGGCAGGGGAGCGGACGGCGAGCCGGGGGCGGTCGGTGGAGTTCATGCCGGCAGCCTGCGTGGCGAACGGGTCGGCGGGCAGGCCCTGTGGACGACACGCGTTCCGTCCACAGGCCGGGGACCATCCGGCCCAGGTCAGCACGAACGTGCAGTCAGTGCAGGTTGTGCGTGCGGCGGCGCACGGGGCACCGGGGCGACCTTCCGCAGCCGGCGGGCGCACAGACGGGGCAGCTCGACAGCGTCCCGCCGGGCACCGTGCCGCCGCCGACCGGCTACCTTGCGCTCATGGACCTGGCCTACCTGCGGGCGCACCCGGCGCACCTGCCGACCTTCCTGACCCATCAGCGGATCCGGGAGACGCCGGTCTCCGGCGGCAGCATCTGCGCCGCCTCCCGGCTCACCCTGGACGACGGTCACTCGGTCTTCGCGAAGAGCTGGCCCGAGGAGGCCGCCCAGCCGGTCCCGGCGGGGTTCTTCGCGGCCGAGGCGGCCGGGTTGCGCTGGCTGCGCGAGGCGGACGCGGTGGCCGTACCCGAGGTGCTGGTGGCGCTGCCGGAGCTGCTGGCGGTCGAGTGGGTCGAGCCCGGCGAGCCGACGCCCGCCGCCGCCGAGCGGTTCGGGCGGGAGCTGGCCGCCCTGCACCGCAGCGGCGCGCCGGCGTTCGGGGCCGACTGGCCCGGCTTCGTCGGCGCGCTCGGCCAGGACAACACCCCGCAGGCGGGACCGTGGTCCGCCTGGTTCGCGCAGCGCCGGCTCCTGCCCTACCTGCGGCGCTCGGTCGACGGGGGCGCGCTCACCGCCGCCGAGACCGCGCTGGTCGAGCGGGTGGTCGACACCATCGGGGAGTACGGCGGGGACGAGCCGCCGGCCCGGATCCACGGCGACCTGGGGCCGGGCAACCTCGTCTGGGGGCTGGACGGGCGGGTCTGGCTGGTGGACCCGGCCGCGCACGGCGGCCACCGGGAGACCGACCTGGCCCAGCTGGCGCTCTTCGGTGGCGCACCTCACCTGGACCGGGTCCTGGCCGCCTACCGGGAGGCGTGGCCGCTGGCCGACGGGTGGCGGGCGCGGGTACCCCTGCACCAGCTCCACCTGCTGCTGGTGCACACCGCGCTGTTCGGCGCGAGCTGGCGCGAGGCGGTCGGCCGGGCCGCCCGGCAGGTGCTCGACGGAGCCTCCGGCCGCGCTACCGTCGAGCGATGAGCGCAGACCAGCCGAGCGCGGGCGGGCTCGTCGACCGGCACGGTCGCACCGCCCGGGACCTGCGCGTCTCGTTGACCGACAAGTGCAACCTGCGCTGCACGTACTGCATGCCGGCGGAGGGGCTGCCCTGGCTGGCCGGGCCCGATCTGCTCACCGACGACGAGGTCGTCCGGCTGGTCGGGGTGGCGGTACGCCAGCTCGGCGTGACCGAGGTGCGGTTCACCGGCGGGGAGCCGCTGATCCGCCCCGGGCTCCCCCGCATCGTGGCCGCCGTGGCGGCGTTGGAACCCCGGCCCCGGATCTCGCTGACCACGAACGGGATCGGACTGGACCGGGTCGCACCCGCGCTGACCGCCGCCGGGCTGGACCGGGTGAACGTCTCCCTGGACACCCTGGACGCCGACCGGTTCGTCCGGTTGACCCGGCGTCCCCGCCTCGCGGACGTGCTCGCCGGCCTGGCCGGCGCGGCAGCGGCCGGGCTCCGGCCGGTCAAGGTCAACACGGTGCTCATGCGGGGGATCAACGACGACGAGGCGCCCGCGCTGCTCCGCTTCGCCCTGGCCCACGGTTACCAACTGCGGTTCATCGAACAGATGCCGCTGGACGCCCAGCACGGCTGGGACCGGTCCACCATGGTCACCGCCGACGAGACCCTCACCGCCCTGACCGGGGAGTTCGACCTGAGCCCCGACCCGGCCGTACGCGGGGCGGCCCCGGCCGAGAGCTGGCTGGTCGACGGCGGTCCGGCCCGGGTGGGGGTGATCGCCAGTGTCACCCGGCCGTTCTGCGGCGACTGCGACCGAACCCGGCTCACCGCCGACGGGCAGGTCCGGTCCTGTCTCTTCGCCACCTCCGAGTCCGACCTGCGCGGCGCGCTGCGCGCCGGGGCCGACGACGCCGAACTGGCCCGCCGCTGGCGGCGGGCGATGTGGGGCAAGGCCGCCGGACACGGCATCGACGACCCCACCTTCCTGCAACCGGTCCGACCCATGTCGGCGATCGGAGGCTGACGTGCAGGTGACCATCCGCTACTTCGCCGGGGCTCGGGCCGCCGCCGGGCGCGCCGAGGAGCACACGGCCGGCGGGCGTACGCTCGACGAGGTCCTCGACGAGCTGACCGCGCGGCACGGCGACCAGCTCGCCCGGGTGCTCCGGGCCGCGAGTTTCCTGGTCGACGGCGTGACCTGTCATGATCGTCGAACCCCGCTCCCGGCCGGGGCCACGATCGACGTCCTGCCCCCGTTCGCCGGGGGCTGAGGGAGGCATGGCGTGTTGGCGGTCCTGGGCTTCGTGGGCACCCTGGCCCTGGTCACCGGCCTGATCCACCTCTACCTCTGGAAGCGGCTCGTCCGGGACACCACCCACCCCGGCCGCTGGCGGCGGATCGGCACGGTCAGCGCGCTGGTGCTGGCGCTGCTCGTACCGGTCACCATGGCCGGCACCCAGGCCGGCCTCTACTGGCTCGCCTGGCCCGGATACCTCTGGCTGGCGGTGATGTTCTACCTGCTGGTGGTCCTGGTCGCCCTGGAGGTGCCGATGCTGGTGACCCGGCTGGTGCTGCGCCGCCGGGTCGTCGCCGCCGAGCCGACCACCGCCGCGCCGGAGCCGGCCCTGGTGGGGGCCACCGGCACCGCCGACCCGCCGGCCGCCGAGGCGGTGGGGCAGCCCGACCACGACCCGGCCCGGCGGCTGCTGCTGGCCCGGAGCGCGGCGATCTTCGCCGGGCTCACCGCGACCGGTGTGACCGGGTACGGCATCCGCACCGCGCTCGGCCCGCCCCAGCTCGACCGGGTGCAGATCCCGCTGGCCAAGCTCCCCCGGAGCATGGACGGCCTGCGGATCGCCACCGTCTCCGACATCCACCTCGGTCCGCTGCGCGGCCGGGCGCACACCGAGCGGATCGTGGCCGCCATCAACCGGCTCGACGCGGATCTGGTCGCGGTCGTCGGCGACCTGGTCGACGGCAGCGTCGCCGAGTTGGGCGAGGCCGCCGCGCCCCTGCGCGGCCTGCGCTCCCGCTACGGCAGCTACTTCGTCACCGGCAACCACGAGTACTACTCCGGCGTCGAGGAGTGGGTGCGGGAGTTGGACCGGATCGGCCTCCAGGTGCTCCAGAACGAGCGGTTGGAGATCACCGCCCGGGGTGGGGTGCTCGACCTGGCCGGGGTGAACGACCCGTCCGGCGAGGGTGGCACCGGGCTGGCCGCCGGGCCGGACTACGCCGCCGCGCTCGGCGACCGGGACCCCTCCCGGCCGGTGGTGCTCCTGGCCCACCAGCCGGTGGCCGCGGTGGAGGCCGCGAAGTTCGGCGTGGACCTGCAACTGAGCGGGCACACCCACGGTGGGCAGATCGTGCCGTTCAACCTGGCCGTCCGACTCCAGCAGCCGGTGGTCTCCGGGCTCGGCGAGGTGGACGGCACGAAGGTCTACGTGACCAACGGCGCGGGCTTCTGGGGCCCGCCGGTACGCGTCGGCGCGGAGCCCCAGATCACCCTGGTCGAACTCCGCTCCCGCTGACCTACCGGCTGCGGACCGCCCGTCGGCCCCGGGCGTCACGAGGATTACCCACGTCACCGCCGCGCGTGGCGGGGAGCGGGCCTCCAGCCGGGCGTGACAGGATGCGGCGTGCCTCCGTTCAGCGCCGCACCCTCCGGTGGCCCCTCGCCGTTCGTCGCGGACCTGCACATCCACTCGAAGTACTCGCGGGCGTGCAGCCGCGACCTGACGTTGCCGAACCTGGGCTGGTGGGCCCGGCGCAAGGGCATCGGCGTGCTCGGCACCGGCGACTTCACCCACCCCGCCTGGTACGACCACCTGCGGGAGACCCTGCACCCGGCGGAACCCGGCCTGTACCGGCTCGGTCCCGAGGCCGAACGGGACGTCGCCCGTCGGCTCCCGCCCCGGCTGGCCGACGCGGCCGAGGCGGACCCGGTCCGGTTCATGCTCAGCGTGGAGATCTCCACGATCTACAAGCGGGGCGACCGGACCCGCAAGGTGCACCACCTGATCTACCTGCCCGACCTGGACGCGGTGGCCCGGTTCAACGCCGCCCTCGGCCGGATCGGCAACCTCGGCTCGGACGGCCGCCCGATCCTCGGGCTGGACTCCCGGGACCTACTGGAGATCACCCTGGAGGCGAGCCCGGACGGGTACCTCGTCCCCGCGCACATCTGGACGCCGTGGTTCTCCGCGCTCGGCTCGAAGTCCGGGTTCGACGCCATCGCCGACTGCTACGCCGACCTGGCCGGGCACATCTTCGCCGTGGAGACCGGGCTCTCCTCCGACCCGTCGATGAACTGGCGGGTGGCCAGCCTCGACGCGTACCGGCTGGTGTCCAACTCGGACGCGCACTCGCCGCCCGCGCTGGCCCGCGAGGCGACGGTCTTCGCCACCGGGCGGGACTACTTCGCCATCCGGGACGCGCTGCGTACCGGCGACGGGCTGGCCGGGACGATCGAGTTCTTCCCGGAGGAGGGGAAGTACCACGCCGACGGGCACCGGGTCTGCGGGGTGAACTGGTCTCCCGAGCAGACCCGGGCGGCCGGCGGGCGCTGCCCGGAGTGCGGCAGACCGCTCACCGTCGGCGTGCTCAGCCGGGTCGAGGAGTTGGCCGACCGGCCCGAGGGACACCGCCCGGAGCAGGTCCGTGACGTCACCCACCTGGTGCCGCTCGCCGAGATCCTCGGCGAGATCAACAAGGTGGGCCCCCGCTCGAAGAAGGTGGAGGGGAAGCTCAACGACCTGGTCGCCGGCCTCGGCCCGGAGTTGGAGATCCTGACCACCAGCCCGCTGGACGAGATCCAGCGGGTCGGCGGGGAACTGCTCGCCGAGGGGATCGGCCGGCTCCGGCGGGGCGAGGTACGCCGGGTGCCGGGCTTCGACGGCGAGTACGGGGTGATCACCCTCTTCGACCCCGCCGAGCTGGGCGCGGCCGGCAGGTCAGGCGGACAGGAGACGCTGTTCGACGTACCGGTGCCGAAGCAGCGGTCGCCGAAGGAGCCGGCGGCCACGCCCCGCGCCAAGAGCCCGGCGAAGGCCGAACCGAAACGGCGGCCGGCGCGCGAGGCGGCCGTGCCCGCCCCGCCGATCGCGCCACCGCCCTCGCCACACGAGCCGTTCGAGCCGATGCTCGCCGGGATGGAGGAGGTCGGCACCGGCCTGCTGGACCGGCTGGACGCCATGCAGCGGGTGGCCGCCTCCGCGCCGGGCGGGCCGCTGCTGATCGTGGCCGGGCCGGGCACCGGGAAGACCCGGACGCTGACCCACCGGATCGCCTACCTCTGCGCCGAGCTGGGCGTCTTCCCGGAGACCTGCCTGGCGATCACCTTCACCCGGCGGGCCGCCGAGGAGCTGCGGCACCGCCTCGACGGGCTGCTCGGCCCGGTCGCCGAGGACGTCACCGTCGGCACGTTCCACTCCCTCGGGCTGACCATCCTGCGGGAGAACGCCGAGGCGGTGGGGCTGCCGAGGGACTTCCGGATCGCCGACGACGCGGACCGGACGGCGGCCCGCGCCGAGGCCGGCGAGGATGTGACCGCCTACACCGCCCTGCTGCGCAAACAGCAACTCGTCGACCTGGACGAGCTGCTCACCCTGCCGGTGGAGCTGCTGCGCGGTGACCGGAAGCTGGTGCAGCGGTACCGGGACCGGTGGCAGTGGATCTTCGTGGACGAGTACCAGGACGTCGACGCGGTCCAGTACGACCTGCTGCGGCTGCTCAGCCCGGCGGACGGCAACCTCTGCGCGATCGGTGACCCGGACCAGGCGATCTACTCGTTCCGGGGCGCGGACGTCGGCTACTTCCTCCGCTTCTCGGAGGACTTCACCGACGCCCGACTGGTCCGGCTGAACCGCAACTACCGTTCGTCGGCCCCGATCCTGGCTGCGGCGGTGCAGGCCATCGCGCCGTCCTCGCTGGTCCGGGGCCGGCGGCTGGACCCGGCCCGGCTCGACCCGGAGGCGCCGCTGGTCGGCCGCTACCCGGCGGCCAGCGTCACCGACGAGGCCGACTTCGTGGTACGCACCGTCGACGAACTGGTCGGCGGCCTCTCCCACCGGTCGCTGGACTCGGGCCGGATCGACGGGCGCAGCTCGACGGTGTCCTTCTCCGACATCGCCGTGCTGTACCGCACCGACGCCCAGGCGGCCCCGATCCTGGACGCCCTGGCCCGGGCGAACATCCCGGTGCAGAAGCGCTCGCACGACCGCCTGCGGGACCGCCCCGGCGTGTCGGCCATCGCCCGCGAGCTGCGCCACGCCGACGGGCTCGACGGTGGTCTGCCGGCCCGGGTACGCCTGGTCGGGCAGGTTCTCGCCGACCGGTTCGCCACGCCCACCCTGGACTCCACCGGCTCGGTCCGCCCCGAGGACGTCCGGACGGCGGTGGACCTGCTCACCCCGCTGGCCCGGCGCTGCGGTGACGACCTGCCGCTGTTCCTCTCACAGCTCGCCACCGGCGCGGAGGTCGACGCGCTCGACCCACGCGCCGAGGCGGTCACCCTGCTCACCCTGCACGCCGCGAAGGGCCTGGAGTTCCCGGTGGTCTTCCTGGTCGGCTGCGAGGACGGGCTGCTGCCGCTGCGTTGGCCCGGCTCCACCCCGGACGAGGACGACATCGCGGAGGAGCGGCGGCTGTTCTTCGTCGGGCTGACCCGCGCCCAGGACCGGCTCTACGTCAGCCACGCCGCCCGGCGGGCCCGGCACGGGTCGGAACGCGACTGCCGCCCGTCGCCCTTCCTCGACGTGATCGACCCCGGCCTGTTCGAGCGGCTCGGCGGCGAGGAGCCGGCCCGGCCGAGGAACCGTCAGCTCCGGCTCATGTGAACGATCAGGCCGCTGGCCGTCCCGTCCGGACGGCCGGGGCCCGCCGGACGCCGTCCGCCGCGTCCGGCGGCGCGCGCGTGGGGCGTGAGCGAGAAGGCCGGTCACGCTACCGTGACCTGGGCAGCGGCGTCCTCCGTGGTGTCCGGCCGCCCACCATTCGTGCCCAGGAGGCGAGCATGGCGAACTACGGACCACCGGGTGCGAACGGCCCGGAGCCGTGGCACGGGCGACCGCCCGACGAGTCGTACCCGTGGCGCGGCGATCACGATCACCGCTACGGCGACGACCCACCGCAGCCCGGCGGCTATCCCGGGGCCGGCCACCAACCGTGGGGCGACGGCCACCCGCAGGGCGGTGGCCAGCCGTGGGCCTACGACCACCGGCAGGATCACGGCCACCCGCAGGGCGGCGGCCAACCGTGGGCCTACGACCACCCGCAGGGCTCGGGGTACCCGGTCGGGGAGCCGGCGTACCTGGGCGACGAGCCGGACCGCCGTCCCCCGCAGTCGACGGACCCACGCCGGCATTCCGGTGGGCGGGGCCGGATGGTCGCGGTGCTCGCCGTGCTGACGCTGCTGGTGCTCGGCGGCGGCGCCACCCTGTTCTATCTCGCGGGCACCGACCGGGCCGACCCGCCGCCGGTCTCCGCGCTGCCCTCGGCCACGACCGCCCCGACCGGGCAGCCCTCGGGACAGCCGGACGGCTCGGCGGACGTCTCACCGAGCGCCCTGGCGCCCGAGTCGTCGGCAGATCCGCGCTTCGCCAGGGCGGGACAGTGCGTCCGCAACGCCGGACCGGCCGGCGGCCGGCCCAAGCTGCTGGTCACCGAGTGCGCGCCGAAGACCTACGAGGTGCTGCGCCGGTTCGACGGGGCGACCAGTGGCGAGAAGGACGCCGAGGCGAAGTGCGCCGCCGTCGACGGGTACACCGACTGGTACTTCTACAACAGCGAGCTGGACACCCTCGACTTCGTGCTCTGCCTGAAGCTGCGCTGATCCCGCCCGGATGGCCGGAGCCGCACCGGGCGGCAGCCCGCCGGTGACCGATAACCGAAACTAGGGCTGTCTAGCGTCCACGCTAGACAGCCCTAGTTTCCGCTCGATCCGGCCGCCCGGCGAGACACGCCGATGCCGTCCTCTACGTATGTCTAGCTGCGACGCTAGACGGCCCGATACGGTGCGAGACGTGGATCCGGTCCGCAACCCGTACGCCCCGGGCGCCGGGCAGCGTCCCCCCGAGCTGGCTGGCCGGGGGCGGGAGCTGGACGTCTTCGACATCGTCCTGGAGCGGATCGCCCGGGGCCGCCCGGAGCGGAGCCTGATGCTCACCGGGCTGCGTGGGGTGGGCAAGACCGTCCTGCTCAACACCCTGCGGTCCCAGGCCATCGGACGACTCTGGGGCACCGGCAAGATCGAGGCGCGGCCGGACCAGTCGTTACGCCGCCCGGTGGCGGCGGCCCTGCACATGGCGGTCCGGGAACTCGCCCCCCGGCACCGCGCGCCGGAGCGGATCGACGCCTTCCTCGGCGTGCTCAAGGCGTTCGCCCAACGGGGTGTGTCCGTCCCGGCCGGACGCCGGGCGGCCGGCGCGCCGCGTCTGCGGGACCGCTGGCAGCCGGGGATCGACGTGCCCGCCACCAGCGGCCGGGCCGATTCCGGGGACATCGAGATCGACCTGGTGGAACTGCTCACCGACGCCGCGAGCGTGGCCGCCGACGTCGGCACCGGCATCGCGGTCTTCATCGACGAGATGCAGGACGTCGGCCCGGAGGACGTCAGCGCCCTCTGCGCCGCCTGCCACGAGTTGTCCCAGCTCGGCGCGCCGTTGATCGTGGTCGGTGCCGGGCTGCCGCACCTGCCGGCGGTGCTCAGCGCCGCCAAGTCCTACTCGGAACGGCTCTACCGCTACCAGCGCATCGACC
Source organism: Micromonospora sagamiensis (assembly GCF_014680085.1). Classification (NCBI taxonomy): domain Bacteria; kingdom Bacillati; phylum Actinomycetota; class Actinomycetes; order Micromonosporales; family Micromonosporaceae; genus Micromonospora; species Micromonospora sagamiensis. The sequence goes on from NZ_AP023438.1 coordinate 2,961,976, forward strand.
GGCTCGACCGGATCGCCGCCGACCAGGCGCTCTGCGCGCCGGCCGCGCGGGAGGAGGTCGAGTACGAGCCGAAGGCGCTGGACCTGCTCTACGAGTCCTCCGGCGGATACCCCTACTTCGTCCAGGCGTACGGGAAGGCCACCTGGGACCATGCGCCCCGCTCGCCGATCACCGCCGCCGACGTCCGGGTGGCCGCTCCCGAGGCCGAGGCGGAGCTGGCGGTCGGTTTCTTCGGGTCCCGCTTCGAGCGGGCGACCCCGGCCGAGCGGGAGTACATGCGGGCGATGGCGACCCTGTCCCGGGTCGACGCGGACGTCGGCGAAGCCCGGGACGACATGGACGCGGCGGTGCCGACCGCCGAGATCGCCCGGGCCCTGGACCGGAAGCCGGCCAGCCTCTCCCCGGCCCGGGACGCGCTGATCAAGAAGGGGCTGATCTACTCCGGGGAGCGGGGCACGGTGGCGTTCACCGTTCCCCACTTCGGCCGCTACCTGCGGACCCAGCCGGGCTGACGGCCACCATGGTTCAGACCCGGGACCAGGGGGGTGGGAAGACCACCTCGCCCCGGGGCACCGCGGCCTCCCCGCTGACGGTCGGCGGCAGCACCAGGGACTGCCACGGCTCGCCCAGGCCGGACCAGGGGCTGGAGAGTCCCATCCGGTCCGCCCGCTCGAACCCGAACCGCCGGTAGTACGCCGGGTCGCCGAGCACCACGACCAGTCGCTCGCCGAGTTCCGTGGCCGCCTCCAGGGCGGCCTGCACGACGGAGGTGCCGAGGCCGATCCGCTGCCGGTGCGGGGCCACCGCCACCGGCCCGAGCACCAACGCCGGGAACTGGCCGGGGTCGACGCGTACCCGGGTCAGCAGGGCGTAGCCGACCACCTCGCCGCCGTACTCGGCGACCATCGCCAGTTCGGGGAGCCAGGCGTCGCCGCCGCGCAGCTCGTCGACCAGCCGCACCTCGGGCGGGACCGACACGTCGGGGCGGGCGAAGGCCCCGGCCAGCACCCGCCGGATCGGGTCGACGTCGGCGGGGCCCTCCGGTCGCAGCCGCAACGTGGTCACCCCGGCGACGTTACCCGGCCGAGCAGGTCCACCCGCGACGGACCCGTCGATCGGCGTGCCGGCGTACCGTCCCGGCGGCGCACGCCGCGCCCCGACGCGCCCGGGACGGGACTTGCGGGCAGATCGACGGTTGCAGCCATGATCGTGGCCGACACGGGGTATGACTGACCCATGAAACCCGTACGTTCCCTCGCCCGTGTCCTGATGAGCGGCATCTTCGTGGCCAGTGGGGTCCAGCAGCTGCGCAACCCGGAGCAGTTCACCACGCAGGCCAAGCCGGTCACCGACCGGATCACCCCCCTGCTGGAGCAGTCCGGCGGAAGCCTGCCCAGTGACGCCGAGACGCTGGTCCGGGCCAACGGCGCGGCGCAACTGGCCGGCGGGCTGATGCTCGCCACCGGCCACTTCACCCGACCCGCGGCACTGCTGCTGGCCGGCTCGCTGGTGCCGACCACCCTCGCCGGCCATCCCTTCTGGACCCAGGACGACCCGGCGACGCGCACCAACCACCAGGTGCACTTCCTGAAGAACCTCGGGTTGCTCGGCGGGCTGCTGCTCGCCGCGGCGGACACCCAGGGCCGGCCGAGCCTGCGCTGGCGCGCCGGGCACCGGATCGGCCACTCCCGACGCTCGGTGCAACGCGCCGTCCGGACCGCCCGGCGGGAGACGCGGCTGGCCGTACGGTCGGCGGCGGCGGCCCGCCGGCTCCCCGGCTGACGGGTCACCCTCACCTCCGGCGCACCACGGGTCGACAGCCCGGCTGACCTGGCCGGGCACACCCTCCTCCATGGCCTCACCCCCCGCTAAGGCCGCCAATCACCTGAACCCCCCGCGAGGCGTTAACGCGGTGGAAATGTCAAAAACTGGTGTGGGATCGGACACGGTCGCATAACGCGGGAGGCATCAACGTGAGGCACCGTTCTAGGCTCCGTGCGGGACCTGGACGGGCAGGACGAAGTTGGTACGGGGGTGGCCACGCCATGCCGGCGACCGTCGGGAGACGGGCGGACCGTCTCGCCCCTGTGCGCCGTGCAGCCCGTGGGCTCGACCGCCGGGCGGCCGCACGCCTGGGGATCGTGGCCGCCGCCTGGTACGCCGCCTGGCTCGCCGTCGGCGCGTTCGGCCGGCCGTACAACTTCTTCGACATGAAGATCTACCACGGCGCGATGGTCTGGTGGGTCAACGGCAACGAGCTCTACGACTTCATCGCCCCCGACACCACGCTGGGTTTCACCTACCCGCCCTTCGGCGGGATGGTCATGCTGCCCATGGCGCACCTGCCGGTCGGGGTTGCCGGCTGGCTGAACGCCCTCGGCAGCACCGCCGCGTTGGCGGTCGTCCTGGCCGGACTGCTCCGGCCGATCGTCGACCGGATAGGGCAGTCGCTCTGGTTCGTGGTCGCGGTCGCGGTGCCGCTGGCCGTCGCCATCGAGCCGGTCCGCGAGACGCTCGGCTACGGCCAGGTCAACCTGCTGCTCTTCGCACTGATCATGGCGGATCTGATCGGCCTGCGGTGGCGGTCCCGGCGGGGCACCCGGTACAGCAGGGACGACGGTCCGCTGCGCCGGTTCGTGTTCAGCGGCGTCTGGGCCGGCGCGGGCATCGGGCTGGCCACCTCGATCAAGCTCACCCCGGCGCTGTTCATCGTCTACCTGCTGATCACCCGGCAGTGGCGGGCCGCGGCGACCGCGACCGGTACCGCGATCGGCGTCACACTGGGCATGTTCACGCTGGCCGGGACGGAGTCCCGCGCGTACTTCACCCGGGTGCTCTGGCAGACCGAGCGGGTCGGTGCGGCCGACATGACCCCCAACCAGTCGCTGGCCGGGCTGCTGGCCCGGCTCTACGACTCGATCGAGACGCCCGGGTTGCTCTGGCTGGCGTTCGCGGTGCTCGTGCTCGCGCTCGGTCTCTCCCGGGCGGTCAACGCCCGTGCCGACGGCGACGAGCTGACCGCGTTCACCCTGGTCGGGCTCACCACCAACGTGATCAGCCCGATCTCCTGGACGCACCACCTGGTCTGGGTGATCCCGGCGATCGTGGTGCTGGCCGACGCCGCACTGCGGCGGCGTGAGGCGAGCCGGGGCCCGTTGCAGCGGTCCGGGCCGGCGTCGTCGTACGGCGGCCCACCCGGGGTGAACGGCCTCCGGCCGCCGATCTGGTATCCGACCATGACCGGGTTCCGCCACGGAGGCGCGGCCGTCCTGCTCTACCTGATCTTCCTGGTCTCGCCGATCTGGCCGTACGAGCACCAGCTCCCCGAGGTGTCGCACTACGCCGACGGTCTGTTCGGCGCGCTGATGGAGAACTCGCTGGCCCTGGCGCTGATCGTGCTGGTGGCGGCCCTGCCGTGGCGGCCCGGTGCCGAGCCGGCCTTCTACGCCGAGCGGCTGGGTCGACCCGGCCTGGCCGCCCGCCGCTGACCGTCGCACCCCTCCGCCGAACCGGCGTCCCGCCCGGTCACGGGCAGTTGACCCACTCCTCGGTGCCGTCGGCGAAGACCTGCCGTTTCCAGATCGGCAGTCGCGCCTTCACCTCGTCGACCAGACGGGCACAGGTGGCGAAGGCCGCCGCCCGGTGGGCGGTACTCACCGCCGCGACCAGGGCGGCGTCCCCGATCTCCAGGGGGCCGATGCGGTGCGACACGGCGACCGCGTACACGTCCGGGTCGGCGGCCACCTCGGCGGCCACCGCACGGAGCACCTCGGCGGCGCTGGGGTGCCCCTCGTACTCCAGCGCGTCCACCGACCGGCCGTGGTCGTGGTCGCGGACCACGCCCAGGAAGGTGACCACCGCACCGGCCCGCCGGTCGGCGACCGCCGCCTCGTGGGCGGCGACGTCCAGCGGCGCGGTGGTGACCTCGGCGATCACCGTGCGACCGGCGGCCGGGTGGACGGTCATGACGGACGCTCCCCGGGCAGCAGCGGCAGCGGCACGACCGGTACGCGCGCCCCCGCCTCCCCGGTGGTGTCCGGCCGGATCACCGCGAACCCGTCCGCGCCGGCCAGCCCGCGCAGCATCGCGGAGCCGACGTGGTGGACCGGGTGGGCGGTGCCGGTCGCGGCGTCCACCCGGACCAGGGCCAGGTGGGTGTAGGAGCCCCGGCCCCGGATCGGCTCGGCCAGGGTGGCGGACGGCAGCACCGGCATCGGTCGACCCTGGAGACCGGCGAGCAACGGTGCCACCAGGGAGACCAGCGCGACGATCGCCGACTGCGGGTTGCCGGGCAGCCCGGCGACGAAGCGGGCCCGGCCGTCGTCGCCGACCAGCCGGGCCAGGAGCATCGGGAAGCCGGGCCGGACCGCCACGGTGTTGACCACGTAGTCGGCACCGAGTGCCTGGAGGGCGGGGTGCAGGTGGTCGACCGGCCCGTGCATGGTCCCGCCGGTGGTGCAGACCAGGTCCGCACCGGTCAGGGCGGCGCGCAGGGCGGCCACGTGGGCCGGGAGCGTGTCGGCGACCGGGCCGACGACGTCGGCGGGGCGCACCTGGCAGCCGTACCGCCGCAGCCAGGCCGGCACCGCCGGGCCGAGCGCGTCGCGGACCCGGCCGGCAGCAGGCGGACCGGTGGTGAGCAGTTCGTCGCCGAAGACGATCAGCGCGGCCCGGGGTGGCCGGCGGACCGCCAGCGAGTCGTGGCCGCAGGAGGCGGCCAGCCCGATCAGCCCCGGGTCGACCGGGGTGCCGGCGGGCAGGAGTTCCTCACCGGCCCGGGCCTCCTCGCCGGTCGGCCGCCACTCGGGGGCCGGTCGGGGCGTGCCGTCCACCCGGCCGTCGGCGGTGCGCGTGGACTCCTCGATCCGCAGGATGGCGGAGGTGCCCTCGGGCACCATCGCGCCGGTGGCGATCTCGACCGTCGTACCGTCCCCGGTCAACGGCTCCGGTGCGCTACCGGCGAGGACCCGGCCGACGACCCGCCATGGCCCCGGCCCGCGCACCGCCCAGCCGTCCACGCTGGAGGTGGGGAAGGCGGGCAGATCGGTACGGGGCGTCAGCGGCTCGGCGAGGGTGTGCCCGTCGGCCTCGGCGAGCGGCCGGGTGACCACGGGGAGCGCGGCGGCCAGGCCGACCGCGTAGACCCGGGCGCGGGCCTCCTCCCAGCGGGCCGGTGGGGGTGCGCCGGTCGGCTCCCCGACGGCGGTCGTCCCGGTCGACTCACTGCGCACGCTCACGCCGACCACCCTATCGGGGTGGGGGATGCCCGGCGCGCGTCCCGGTAGGGCCGGTCAGTGGTCGCCGCCCCGCAGCTGGTCGACGGTGTGCGCGAGGATCGGACCGAGCACGGCCAGCCCGTCCCGGGCCCCGCCGGTGGAGCCGGGAAGGTTCACCACCAGGGTCCGTCCGGCCACCCCGGCGAGCCCCCGGGAGAGCACCGCGGTCGGTACGGTGGCCCGGCTGTGCGCGCGGATGGCCTCCGCGATGCCGGGGATCTCGTGGTCGAGGACCGCCCGGGTGACGTCCGGGGTCCGGTCCGTGGGGGTGACTCCGGTGCCGCCGCTGGTCAGCACGACGTCGACGTCGTCGGCGACGGCGGCCCGCAACGCCTCCCCGACCGGCTCCCCGTCGGGCACCACCACCGGGTCGTCGACCGCGCAGCCGAGGTCCCGCAGGCCGGCGACGAGGATCGGGCCGCTGGTGTCGGCGTACACCCCGGCGGCGGCACGGTTGGACGCCACGATCACGCGGGCCCGGATCACGGCCGGTCCTCCGGCCGCCGCCAGTCGCCGGTCTTACCGCCCTCCTTGCGGAGTACGCGTACCCCGTCGACGGAAGCCGCCGGGTCGACGGCCTTGACCATGTCGACCAGGGCGAGCCCGGCGGTGGCGACCGCGGTGAGCGCCTCCATCTCCACGCCGGTCCGGTCCGCGGTCCGCGTGGTGACGGTGATCTCCACCGTGTCCTCGGTCAACTCGAAGTCCACGGTCACCCCGTGCAGGGCGATCGGGTGGCAGAGCGGGATCAGGTCCGGCGTCCGCTTGGCGCCCATGATGCCGGCGAGGCGACCCACGGCGAGCGCGTCGCCCTTGGGCAGGCCGTCCCGCCGGAGCAGCCCGATCACCTCGGGCGTGGTCCGCAGCCGACCGGCGGCGACGGCCCGGCGGCCGGAGACCGGCTTGGCGGAGACGTCGACCATGCGGGCCGCGCCCGCCGGGTCGAGATGCGTCAACTGCGCGGGATCGGTCACGCCGGTGAGCCTAACCCCGCCACGACGCCCGGCGCGGTCACCCGGGGCCGGGCACAGGGCGACGGTGGAGTTGCTCACTCCCGGCGGGGTTTCCAAATGCCCGGGGAATCCCCGAAGATGCACAGCAAAGGCGTCCACGAACCGGTGGTGCCACGGACCCGACCACTCCCCGATGACCGCACCACGATTACTCTCCGCTTCTCGGGCAATTCCGGAGGATCAGAAGTGCCCACAATGACCGTCATTGGCGAGTCACGTCGACCGACTTCTTCCGCCCTGAGTGACCATCCGGTCACCGACGGACCCACCGGAAGGGCGGGTCCACCCCGCCAACCCGCCGGTGTGCAATCGGCAGCGACAAGCGACAGTTTGAATGCGGAGCGAAAGCGGTTCACGCCGCTCCGCTCAGGCTGGATGGACGGAAAGTAACAAAAGGTCGGACTCTTAACTAATGTTGCATATAGCGACATTTATCGTACCTAAACTGCCATACCCTTGCCTAAGCTGCAGCTAGAGCAGGCAGGAGCCGCCCCCCGTACGGGGGGCGGAGGGGCAGAAAGGGTCGGGCCATGCGTGGCAGCGAGTGGGAGTGAATTAGACCCGGGAAGCGACGATTCCCTGCGGTACGCTGCACAGGCCAGCGAACCCCGGGGACGAACTGTGGCTGTTCTCAGGCGACACATGAATGAGACCGATCGGCAGCTTCGACTGCTTGTCGGTCTCGTCGTCGTGGTGGCCCTGGGTGTCGAGGTGGCGGCGGTCTGCGCCGTCGTGCTCACCCGAGTCCCGACGACCGCCGGTGACGTCGCGCTGCTGGCCATGCTCACCCTAATGATCTTCGTCAGCGCATCGACGAAGGCGCGAATTCGTATCCGGTCGACCACGCATTCGATCAGCTGGAACGAAACGGCAATCATCATCGGTGTGGCGATCGCCCCCACGCCGTGGGTGATTTTCTGCACCGGCCTCGCCGTCGCCCTGGCCTCACGCAAGCTGCCCGCCATCAAGCGGGCCTTCGGCATCGGCAAGAACGTGCTCGTCGCCGGCACCGCCGGCCTCGTCCTGGTCGCGCTGGACTGGTCGTGGCCCCCGGCCGGCCTCGCCGACCTCGTCGTACCCGTGGCCGTCGCCTACCTCGCCGCGGCCCTCGTCGACGACCTGCTGGCCATCCCGGTCATCGCGCTCGCCTCCCGCACCCGCGTCTCCCGCCAGTTCCGCAGCAACCTCGACCTGCGCCTCACCGGCTTCGCGGTGCGCTTCGCGGTCGCCCTCTGCACACTGGTCATCCTCCAGGCCGACACCCGGCTGCTGCTGGCCGTCCCGCCGCTCGTGATCAGCCTGCACCTGGCCTACTCGCACCGCATCCAGACCCGCACCGAGCAGCAGGCCTGGCAGCGACTGGCCCGGACCACCGACGCGCTCAACTCGGTGGACCTCAACCGCGTCCTCACCACCGCGGTCACCCAGGCAGCCGAACTCTTCTCCGCCGACGAGGTCGAGGTCGAACTGCACGACGGCCCGCGCAGCGTCCGCGGCAACAGCCACACGATCACCTACGACGGCCCCGGCGGAGAGCCCACCACCGTGGACGGCTCGGTCATCCCCATCCCGCTGGAGGGACACGACCGCACCCTCGACGTCGGGCTGCTACGCCTGCGCTTCCGCGGCCCGGTACGCCTCAACGAACGCGAGCAGTACACCCTGCGGACCTTCGCCTCGGCCCTGTGCACGGCGGTCCGCAACGCCCAGGCGTACGCCGAACTGGCCCGGGCCGCCGCCGACCACGCGTACGCCGCCACCCACGACGCCCTCACCGGCCTGGCCAACCGTCGGCACCTGCTCGACCAGGGCAGCGCACAGCTCAACGGCCGCCACGCCGACGGCGTCACCGCCCTCGCCCTGATCGACCTGAACCACTTCAAGGAGATCAACGACACCCTCGGCCACGCCGCCGGGGACCGGATCCTGGTGCAGGTGGCCGCCCGGCTACGTGACGCGACCCGCGACGACGACCTGGTCGCCCGGCTCGGCGGCGACGAGTTCGCCGTCCTCCTGCGCGGACTACCCGCCCCGGCGATGGCCGCCCACCGCACCGAGGCCCTGCTCACCGCCCTGCACGAACCCTTCGACCTGGACGGCATGCGGATCAGCGTCGAGGCCAGCGGCGGCATCGCCACCGCACCGGGCAGCGGCGGCATGGCCGAACTGCTCCGCCGCGCCGACGTCGCCATGTACCAGGCCAAACGCAACGGCCAGCGGATCGCCAGCTACACCCCCGCCCGGGACACCGCCGACCTCGGCCGGCTCGCCCTCGGCGGCGACCTGCCCCGGGCCGTCGCCGACCACGAGTTCGCGGTCAACTTCCAGCCCATCGTCGACCTCGCCACCGGCGAGGTGGTCGGCGCCGAGGCACTCGCCCGCTGGCACCACCCCACCAACGGCACCGTCGACCCGGCCCGCTTCCTGGAGGCCGTGGAACGCTCCGGTCTCCTCCCCGCCTTCGCCGAGAGCGTCCTCGACCAGGCCCTCCTCGCCCTGGTCGGCTGGCGGGAAGCCGGCTTCGACATCCCGGTCGCGGTCAACGTCTCCCCGCGCAGCCTGCTCGACGCCCGCTTCGCCGGCTCGGTGCTCGCCCGGCTGCGCGCCCACGACCTCCCCCCCGACCGGCTGATGCTGGAGCTGACCGAGAACCTCACACTCAGCCAGCTCGACATCGTCGACCGGGTCCTCGGCCGGCTCCGCGACGAGGGCGTCCGCCTCGCCCTGGACGACTTCGGCACCGGCTACTCCTCGCTCTCCCTGCTGTCCCGGATCCCGGTGCACGAGATCAAGATCGACCGGACCTTCGTCACCGACATGGAGAGCTCCGCCGAGGCGACCGCCGTCATCCGCTCCACCCTCGACCTCGGGCGCAGCCTCGACCTCACCGTCGTCGCCGAGGGTGTGGAGAGCGAACCGCAACGCCGCGCGCTCTGGGAACTCGGCTGCCTCGCCGGCCAGGGCCACCTCTTCGCCCGCCCGATGCCCGCCAACCGCTTCCTCGCCGCCCTGCACCGCGGGGCCGGCGGCCGACCCGGCACCCTCGCCCCGCCCCTGCACGACGCCGGTGCGGTGATCCGCCTCGCCCCCGGCCGCCGACCGAACGGACGGAACCGGACCGACCGTCTGCCACACTCTCCCGGGTGACCAGTCGGCCCGCGCCCCGCAGCAGCTCCACACCCGCCGTCGGGCCAGCCGCCCCACGCGCCCGCCGGACCTGGCAGGCGATCGACGGCGCGGCCGGCGGGCTCTCCCTCGACCTCGGCCTCTACGCCGTCTCGGCCGCCTTCGCCGGAATCACCGCCGTCACCTCCACCCTCCCGCCCCACCGGGCCTGGGGTGCGGTCGCGGCCATCGGCTACCTGGTCGCGGCCCTCCTCGCGGCCGGTCAACTCCTCGCCCACCGACGCCACCCCGACAATCCACTGGCCGGCACCACGGCCCGCTCGGCGGTCACCGCCCTGGCCTGGACGACCACCGCACTCCTCCCGCTCGGCTGGCAGGCCATGCAGCGGTCGGCCGGACGAACCGACCGGGCCCAGGAGGAGGTCGTCGTCGTCGAGCACTCCGGCGCGCGGCTGCTCCACGACGGCACCCCCTACCTCGGCCACGACGCCATCGCCGCCCTGCCACCGGGGGAACAGCTGCTCGGCTACACCCCGTACCAACCCGGCATGGCCCTCTTCGGCCTGCCCCGGGCCGCCCTCGACACCTGGTGGACCGACGCGCGGATCTGGTTCGCCCTGGCCACCGCACTCGTCCTCGCCCTCGCCGTCCGCACGCTCCGCAACGGCACCCTTCCCGACGGCGCCACCCGGCACCGCGCCCGCCGCGACGCCGCCCTGCTGCGCGCCGTCCAAGCCGCCACCGTCCTGCCGATCTGTGCGCTCACCCTCGCCACCGGCGGCGACGACCTACCCGTCCTCGCGCTCTGCCTGCTCGCCCTCGCCCACGCCGCCACCGGCCAACCCGGCCGTGCCGGCCTCGCCGTCGGCCTCGCCGGAGCACTCAAGCTGTTCGCCTGGCCGGTCGCCCTCGTCCTGCTCTTCTGGGCCGTCACCCGCCGCGCCGCCGGACGCTTCGCCGCCGCCGCGTTCGGCCTGCCCGCCGCCGCCCTCCTGCCCGCCCTCCTCGTCGACCGGGACGCCCTGGTCGAGAACGTGCTGCGCTTCCCCCTCGGTCAGGGCCTCGTCACCAGTCCGGCCGCGTCCCCGTTCCCCGGCCACCTCATCGCCACCGGCCTTCCCGCCGGCCGGGCCGTCGCCGCCGGGCTCCTGGTGGCGGCCGGACTGGCGATCGCCGTCCACCTGCTGCGCCGCCCGCCCCGCACCGCCGCCACCGGCGCCCTCGTCTGCGGGTACGGGCTGCTCGCCGCGATCGCCCTGATGCCGGCCACCCGCTTCGGGTACCTGCTCTACCCGCTCGCCTTCCTGATCTGGGCACCCGCCCTCCGACTCGCGGAATCCGATCGTCCCGGTTCAGCGGAATCCGATCGTCCCGGTTCGGCCGACTCTCCTGCGGAAGCGGCCGACAGGGCGTAGACCGGAGACATGACCACGTACCGCAACCGCGCCGAGGCCGGCGAGGCGATCGCCGACCGGCTCAACGGGCTCGCCGGCCAGCCGGACGTCATCGTGCTCGGGCTCGTCCGGGGCGGCGTCCCGGTCGCCCAGGTGGTCGCCGACCGACTGGAAGCGCCCCTGGACGTCCTGGTGGTCCGCAAGCTCGGCATGCCCTGGGCACCCGAGGTGGCGTTCGGCGCACTCGGCCCCGCCGACGTGCGGGTCCTCAACGACGCGGTGGCCGGCCGCCTCGACCCCGACGAGGTCGACCAGGTCGTCCGCCGCGAACAGGCCGAACTGGAACGCCGGGAACAGCTCTACCGGGCCGACCGGCCACCTCTGGACCTGACCGGCCGGACCGCCGTCGTCGTCGACGACGGCCTCGCCACCGGCGCCACCGCCCGCGCCGCCGTCCAGGTGGCCCGCCACCTCGGTGCCCGCCGCGTCGTGGTCGCCGTCCCGGTCGGCTCCCAGGAGGCGTACGACATGCTCGCCACCGAGGCCGACCAGGTGGTCTCCGTCCAGACACCCCCCGACTTCGGTGCGGTCAGCCGCTACTACGACGACTTCCACGAGGTCTCCGACCAGGAAGTCACCGGAGCGCTCGCCGCGGCATCCTGACGCCCAGCGGGTACCGTCGAGAAATGCAGCTCACCTGTCCCAAGTGCCAAGGAGACATGCGCCAGTACGAGCGCAGCGGAGTCATCGTCGACCAGTGCGGCGATTGCCGGGGAATCTTCCTCGATCGCGGCGAACTCGAAAAGCTGTTCGAGGCGGAGGCGAACTGGAACAAGCAGCACGCCACCACCCCGGGCACGCCGCCGCCCCCCGGCCAGGCACCGGGGCACACCCCCGGCCAGCCCGGCGGGTACGCGCCTCCGCCACCCCCGCCGCCCGGTGCCGCGCCACACCAGCCCGGTTACGGCACCGTGCCCCCGCCCCCACCCCCGCCGCCGGGCTACCCGGCCGCGCCCGCACCCGCCTACGGCGGCCAGGGCCACCAGCACTACGGCTACCACGGGCACTACCGCCGCAAGAAGCAGCACGGCTTCCTCGGCGACTTCTTCGGCTGATCCACCCGGCGCTCCGCCGCCGACCCGCTTTGCGGCCGGCAACTGACCCGCCCGACGGTCTGGCGGACGGCTGGCCGGGCTGCCCGTCCCCCCGGGCTGACCCACCCGGTGCTCGGCGGGCCGAACCGTGCCGGGGCGACCGGATCCCACCGATCCGGTCGCCCCGTCGCCGGGCGGAGCTCCGCCAGCCGTGCGGCGTTCGGCGTTCGGCGCGCGACATTCGGCCCCATGACCGAGTTCCGGCAGCACGAGGCGCTCACCTGCGGACGCCACCGCCACCGACCTGCGGCGGCGCACCGGCACCGCCCCGTGCCTGGCAACCGTGCTGGTCGGCGAGGACCCAGCCTCCGTCACCTACGTCCGGATGAAGCGCAACCGCTGCGAGCAGGCCGGCATCCGCTCGCGGCACGTGGCCCTGCCCGCCTCGACCACCACGGACGATCTCGTCGGGGCGATCACCGCACTGTCCCGGGACCCCGAGGTGCACGGCATCCTGCTCCAGCACCCGGTCGGGGCCCACATCGACGAACGCGCCGCCTTCGAGGCCATCGCCCCGGAGAAGGATGTGGACGGCGTCACCATGCGCTCTTTCGCCGCGATGGGATTCGGGCTGCCCGGCTTCGTCTCCTGCACGCCCGGCGGCATCCTGCGGCTGCTCGACGAGTACCGGGTCGACCTGGCCGGCAAGCACGCCGTGGTGGTGGTGGGGCGCAGCCCCATCCTGGGCAGACCGGCCGGACTGCTCCTGCTCGGGCGGGACGCCACGGTGACCTACTGCCACTCCCGTACGACCGACCTCTCCGCGATCACCCGCGAGGCCGACATCCTGGTCGCGGCCGTCGGCCGCCCGCGCTTCCTCAGCGGGGCGGACATCAAACCCGGCGCGGTGGTGGTCGACGCCGGCCACAACCCGGGCAACGTCGGTGACGTCGACTTCGCCTCCGCCCGCGAGCGGGCCAGCCTGATCACCCCGGTCCCGGGCGGGGTCGGGCCGATGACCATCGCGGTCCTGCTGGCCCAGACGGTGGAAGCGGCGACAGGTCAGCTCGGTGTGCGCTGACCCGGAATCGCGGAATGGGAACGACCGTCAGACGATCGCCATGTCGACGAACCGCGACAGGTGAAGTTGCGCGGCCACGGTCACGGTGTCGGTCGGTCCATTCCGATGCTTCGCAACAATGAAATCCGCCTCCCCCGCCCGGGGCGACTCCTTGTCGTAGTAGTCGTCGCGGTGCAGAAGGATGACGACGTCGGCGTCCTGCTCGATCGAGTTGTGCGTGGCGATTCCGTTCGCGATGAAGTTGTGGGTTCCCATGACCGTGGCGTCATAGACGTCCTGGTGACCGATCGACTCGATCGACACGATCTCGTCCCAGAAAATGTCATTGGTGGCGTGCAGGTCGAGATCGGCCGCGTCCAGGACCGCAGCGATCTTCGCTAGTCGCGATCGGCTGGGCGAGCGCTTCCAGAGCGCGCTCCCGCAGAACTGAGTGCCGATTGCCGCCGCGAACTGACGATGGGTCATTCCGCGCTCGCCCAGTAGCTCCCGAACTCGCGTCCACACCTCCGTCGGCACCGTGTCGACATTGGTGTTGCTCTCCATCTCTTCCAACGATGTAAGCAGATCCACACAGTTCGCCGACCGCGCCCCGTGCACCCCGATTTCCCGTAGGAACCGGAGCTGATCGTCTCGACCCGAGATGTCGAGCGTGTACTGGGGCCGGTGGCGGACCACCGGCACCGTCTTGAGCCGCCCGCTGATGCCGTACCTGAGCAGTAGACGTGAGATGTCCTCCAGCATCCGCCGGCTGGTAGAACTGAAGTACACCCGACCACCTCGGCCCGACTTGTTGACACACACCGAGCCGTCGGTCGCCCAGAGGTGCCGGAGGAAGGTGGTGATCTGTTCCTTGGGCAGTCCGAACACCGGTTGCGGGATGAACTTCTCGTGCGATCGCAGGCCGAACAAGCCCAGTGCGTCAAGCCACTCGGCAATGGGATTCCGCCGCCCTCTGGCCAACCGGTATGGCGCCGGCAGTCGCAGAGTCGTCACGCGAGCGGCCGCGTAGTCGTCGCGAACGGCCGATATCCCGAAGTGCTTGGCAGCCTCGGAGACCGCCTGGAGATTCAGCTCGTCGCAACTGGCGTACCGGATGGGCTGACGACGCACGAACGACCCGTCACCGAGGAGATGCGCCAACATGACGACCTCGGCTTCCGGCCAGGGCCGGGTGGCTAGTGGTGGCGGAATGTGCCGAGGAGCGGCAACGCGCGCACCAGTAGCCAGCTCACCCAGCGGAACCCATCCGGCGAAGGTGAGGAAAGGATGGTTCGCCGTCGCGTCGATCAGCTTGCCGGAGGCGAGGGTCATCCGGAAGACCTCACGGTTCCCACTCGGGAACACATGCGTCATCGTCCGGGGTGTGTACCGCAGTTTCTCGTCCAGGGCCCACACCGGGATGTCCCGTGCCCCGCTCGCGAGCAGCTCTCCAAGCGTGACCTCGGAGTTGTTGTCGGCGCGTACCACCCGGCTCTCTGCGGTCAGGCAGCCGGACTCCCGCAAATCAGACAATTGGGGGCGCTTGTCGGTGCGCTGCTCGGGACCACGGTTCAGCTGGCTCACCGCGATGACCGGGCACTCGACCTCCTTGGCGAGCAGCTTGAGCCCTCGGGACAGGTCCGCGACCTCCTGCTGCCGGCTCTCCGTACGCTTCGGCGAGGTCATGAGCTGGAGGTAGTCCACCACGATCATCTTGAGGTCGTGCCGCTGCTTGAGCCGTCGCGCCTTGGACCTGATCTCCATCAGGTTCATGCTCGGGGTGTCGTCGACGAAGAGCGGCGCCTCGCTGATCTCGCCCATGCAGCGGGCCAGCTTGGTCCAGTCGTCGTCGGAGAGCTGCCCGCTCCGCAGCACGTGCAGGGGCACCCGCGCCTCGGCCGAGAGCAGTCGCATGACGATCTCGACCTTGCTCATCTCCAGCGAGAAGATGGCCGCAGCCTGGTTGGCTCGAATCGCCGCATTTCGGGCAAAATCCATACTTGCCGTTGATTTGCCCAGACCGGGCCTTCCTGCCACGATGATCAACTGGCCGGGATGCAGGCCGTTGAGCAGGCGGTCCAGGTCACTGAAGCCGGTCGGCACGCCGGTCATCACGCCGCCCTGCGCACCCACCGCCTCGATCTCGTCGAGGGTGGGCTGGAGCATGTCGGCGAGGACGGCGAAGTCCTCGCTGACCCGCTTCTCGGTGACGTCGTAGATGGCCTGCTGGGCGAGGTCGACCACGTCGTCCACATCGCGGCTGCCGCCGGCGGCGGTGCCGTAGCCCAGCTGGACGATCCTGGTGCCGGCCTCGACCAGCCGGCGGAGCACGGCCCGCTCGGCGACGATCCGGGCGTAGTAGGCGGCGTTGGCCGCGGTCGGCACGCTGGCGATCACGCTGTGCAGGTAGGGGGCGCCGCCGATGCGGACCAGGTCGCCGGAGTCGGCCAGTGCGGCCGCGACGGTGATCGGGTCGGCCGGCTCGCCGCGGCCGTAGATCTCCAGGATGGTGTCGAAGATGGTGGCGTGGATCGGCCGGTAGAAGTCGTGGGTCTTGAGGATCTCGACGACGTCGGCGATGGCGTCCTTGGACAGCAGCATTCCGCCGAGTACGCACTGCTCGGCGGCGACGTCCTGGGGCGGGGTCTTGTCGAACTGCCCGTCCCGCTGGGCCGGGGTGGGTGACTGCCCGTTGGCCCGGGACTCTGTTCGCATGTCGTCGGTGACCGACACCGGCTCCCCCCTCCGCTGCGTCGGATCGCGTCCGGCCGGCCACCGGCGTGGCGGCTCGCCGCCGACCGGTCCGGCGATCGGGGGCCATCGTGGGGCCGGTCGGGGGCCAACCATACGGAACCCGAGGTGAAGGGCTCAAGCAACCCGGTGGACGAGCCTCGGGACAACCTGTGGACAGGACGCCTCTGGGTGTGTGCAGCTTGTGCACAACCTGTGGATAACTCGCGGGTAATCCAGGCCACAATCGCCTTGAGCTGCGGAAACTCTCCACACAGCCTGTGGAGGAAGATTTTCCCGGCCGATCGGGCCCGGCATCGTCCCGTACTATCTCGGACATCGGCTCCACCTGGCGGAGCGGATCGCACTTCGTGGAGAAGGGTCACGCTCCGGCCGTGAGCAACCGGGACTGGGCGCATGAGGTCAGCTCGCGTGAGCGTGCGCCGATGTTCCCGTGGAGTGATCCGGCCGAGCCGGAGCCCTCCTTCCCCGCCGGCCACTGGACGAGCAGCCGACGCCCCACTGGGGAGCACGAGCGGGCGGGGGTAATCGACGAGCACGTGCCCCGGTGGGCGCGGGACGGGTCCGTCCCGGATCCGCGTGGTGGCGGCCGGCACCGGCACGACGCGGCGGACGAGGAGCGGGTCCCGGTCGATCTCGGCTGGCGGGGCACCGGGCGGTGGGGCGCCGGGCCGACGGGCTGGCGGGAGCCGGCGGGCGGTGAGGTGTCGACCTCCGGTGCCGGCTGGTCGGAGCAGTCTCGGGGGCGGCGGGTGGAAGACCCGCCCGGGTACGTCGGAAGCCGCCGGGCGGAGCCTGTGCGGGACGATCCTCCTGCGGGTCCACCACCGAGCCGGCACAGTGGTCCGCCGGTCCCCCGTTCCGGGGTGTGGCCGGCGGGGGCGGCAGATCCGGTCGGGCCGGCTGGACGGCCCGAGGAAATGCCCTGGCAGCCGCCCCGGTTGCTGCATCAGCAGGGTGCCACGGGAGAGCCGACCCGACAGAGCCGGCACTCGGCGGACAGGCCCCGGTTACGGGAGGCCGATCCGGAGTGGGCGGTCCGGGAGCCTGGAGCGTGGCACCGGCCGGACCGGGAGCCGGCGGTGTCGCCGGATCCGTGGGACGCCTCGGGTGTCCACGGCTGGGACCGGCCGCTGGCTCCCGGGCGTGGCGGGTGGTCGGACGGCGGCCACCGGTGGTCGGAGTTCACCGACACCGGGCAGTGGGCGGGTGGCCAGCCTCGGCGGCGGGACCGTGAGCCGGGGGCCTGGTCCTCGGCGGAGTCATCCGGGGGCTTCTGGTCCGGTACCCGGCTCTCCGGTGCCGACCCCCGGTGGCTGGGGACGCCGCAGTCCGCGCCCCGGTCCCCGGCGGTGCCCGTGTGGCCCGGGTCGGGTCCGGTGCCGCAGCATCGTCCCGCCCCCGCGCCGGTGTCGTCGGGTGCGCCGGTGTCGTCGCGCGGCCCGGCCCCGGTGCCGTCGCCCGGTGGGCTGTCGGGTCATCCAGCTACCGGGGCACGGCCGCGTCCGGGTCGGGTGGTGGCGGTGCCGCAGGCCCGCCGGATCGAGGAGGACCTGCTCGATCCGGATCCGTTCGGCGGGATCCGATCGCTGCTCTACACGGTCGGCTGCTACCTGCTGCCGGCCTTGGCGGTCTTCGTGTGGCTACTCACGCTGAGCGGTCAGGCCCCGGCCGGTTGTGTCTCGGGCCTCACCGGTGCCGGTTGCGACTCGCCGCGGTCGCACGCGATCGACTCGTTCGTCTCCGGGGGGCCACGCTTCGGGCTGGCGCTGGCGACGAGTCTGCTGGTGGCGGTGCTGCTGCGGCGAATCGGGACGACGTGGCGTACGGCGACGCTGGCGTTGGCGTCGTCGGTGGTGGGCGGGGGGCTGTCCACGGTGCTGATCAGCGCGGTGACCGGCGAGCCGATCGGCTGATCCGGCCACCGCTCCGGGTGGACTGCCCGGAGGAGGACCGCCACCCGCGGCACCCCCCGTACGCCGAGAGGCCCGCACCGGGTCGGTGCGGGCCTCTCGGAGGTGGTGCCGTGGTTACTTGCTCTGGACCACGTTCAGGTCGAACTTGGCCGTGACCTCGGGGTGCAGCTTGATCCGCACCGGGTACGAGCCGAGCGACTTGATGTGACCCGGCAGCTCCAGCCGACGCCGGTCGAGGGTCGGGCCGCCGGCCGCCTTGACGGCGTCGACGATCTCGGCCGGGGTGACCGAGCCGAAGAGCCGCCCGCCGTCACCGGCGCGGGCCGTCAGGTTGACCTTCAGGCCCTCGAGCTGCGTCTTGACCTCGCTGGCGTGGCCGAGGTCGCGGATCTCACGGGCCGAGCGGGCCCGCTTGATCACCGTGACCTGCTTCTCCGCACCCTTGGTCCAGGCGATCGCGAAGCCCTGCGGAAGCAGGTAGTTCCGGCCGTAGCCGTCCTTGACCTCGATGATGTCGCCCGGGGCACCGAGACCGGACACCTCCTGCGTCAGGATGATCTTCATTTCGGTGCCTCCTCTCAGCGGGTGGTGGCCGTGTACGGCAGGAGCGCCATCTCACGGGCGTTCTTGACCGCACGAGCGATCTGGCGCTGCTGCTGCGACGTGACGCCGGTCACCCGCCGAGCGCGGATCTTGCCGCGGTCGGAGATGAACTTGCGCAGCAGCGCGGTGTCCTTGTAGTCGATGTAGGTGATCCCGTCCTTGTCGAGCGGGTTCACCTTCTTCTTCGGCTTGCGCAGTGCCGCAGCCTTGGCCATTGCTCGTGCTCCTGGTTTGCGATCGCGGGCGCTCGGCGCCATTAGAACGGGGGCTCCTCGTCGAAGTTTCCGCCGCCCGAACCGCTGCGGGAGGGGGCCGGTGCAGCCGACGCCCAGGGGTCGTCGAAGTTGCCTCCGCCGCCCTGGCCACCACCACCGCCACCGCCGAAGCCGCCGCCACCGCCGGAGCGGGACATCTTCTGCACCTTCGCCGTGGCGTACCGCAGCGACGGGCCGATCTCGTCGACCTCAAGCTCGATGACGGTGCGCTTCTCGCCCTCGCGGGTCTCGTACGACCGCTGCCGAAGCCGGCCGGACACGATCACCCGGGCGCCCCGCTGGAGCGACTCGGCGACGTGTTCGGCGACCTGGCGCCAGACGGTGCACGAGAGGAACAACGGCTCGCCGTCCTTCCACTCGCCGGAGGCCTTGTCCAGGAACCGGGGCGTGGATGCGACCCGGAACTTGGCGACCGCCGCACCCGAGGGGGTGAAACGCAGCTCAGGGTCATCGGTCAGGTTGCCGATGACCGTGATGGTGGTGTCTCCTGCCATGACCATCTCCTCGCACACTCGTCAGACGCTGCACAGGCTCGCAGAGCCGTACGACAGAGCCGACGAGTTCGATCCGGGCGAACCGGGGGGTGGACGCTTAGCGCATCTCCGGCCGGATGACCTTGGTGCGCAGCACGGACTCGTTGAGACGCAACTGACGGTCCAGCTCGGCCACCGCTGCGGGCGTCGCCTGCAGGTCGATGACGGCGTAGATGCCCTCAGTCTTCTTGTTGATCTCGTACGCGAGGCGCCGGCGGCCCCACACGTCGGTCTTCTCCACCGAGCCACCCGCAGTCCGAATCACGTTCAGGTACGTGTCGAGCGACGGGGCGACGGTGCGCTCCTCGAGGCTGGAGTCGAGGATCACCATGATCTCGTAATGACGCAAGACGTGCTCACCTCCTGTGGGCTAGGCGGCCACGGTCCTTCCGTGGCAGGAGGTCGTGCGTCGTGCCCGGCCCGGTCTGGGGGAACCCAGCCGGCGACGGGCAACCGGGCAAGGATACCCGGTCCCGACGATCATGCCGGCGACGGCCAGACACATCGCGTGGCGTACCGGCGGGGCCGGGGCGGAAAGGGGACCGGGGCCCTCTCCCGCTCGTCGCACACGACGGGAGAGGGCCCCGGTCCACTGGGGCCGCGGGGCGCCCGGTCCGCATTCCTTGGGTGGGACCTGGGGAGGAACGACCACACCGATGAGGTTGGACCGGAAGCACCCCGCGGAGCTATATCGTGTTGTTATCTGAAGCTACAACATGTGTTGCCACCTGTTGAGCGAAATGCCCTAATTGCTGGGATTCCGGTCTCCCGGGGGTGATCCCGTCGTCCGCCGGGCCGCAGGACGGTGGGTGGCCCGGTCCACGCGGGTGATCGGGCTCCCACCAGGTCAACGACCACTCCGGAGCGGGGTGACGCGGGCCGGGGCGGGGCCACACGGACGACGCGACGCGGGCCGCACGACGCCCCTTGCCGTCACCCGACGGCGACGACCGCCACGTAGGCTCGCCTGCATGCGTATCGGAGCCCACGTCGACTCGGCCGACCCGCTCGCGGAGGCGGCGTCCCGAGCCGCCGACGCCGTGCAGTTCTTCCTCTCCGACCCGCAGGGATGGAAGGCACCGAAGCCGAGAGAGGACGCCGACCGCCTGCGCGCCGCGGAGGTGGACATCTACGTCCACGCGCCGTACGTCATCAACGTCGCCACGACCAACAACCGGATCCGGATCCCGAGCCGGAAGCTGCTGCTCGGGCACGCGACCGCCGCAGCCGCCATCGCCGCGAAGGGGCTGATCGTGCACGGCGGTCACGTCAACGCCGGCGACGACCTGGCGACCGGCTTCGACAACTGGCGCAAGACCTTCGCGTACGCCGCAGACAACGGCGGGTTCGGCGTACCGGTCCTGATCGAGAACACCGCCGGCGGGGAGAACGCCTGCGCCCGCCGGCTGGACGCGCTGGCCCGGCTCTGGGACGCGGTGGGCGCCTACGACGTCGGATTCTGTCTGGACACCTGCCACGCCCACGCCGGTGGGGAGGAACTGCTCGACCTGGTGGACCGGGTCAAGGCGGTGACCGGACGGATCGATCTGATCCACGCCAACAACTCCAAGGACGCCTTCGACTCCGGCCGGGACCGGCACGACAACCTGACCGGCGGCACGATCGACCCGGAACTGGTGGTGGCGGTGATCCGGGCGGCCGGCGCACCGGTGATCGTCGAGACCCCGGGCGGGGTCGACGGGCAGGGTGCCGACATCGCCTTCCTCCGGCAACAGCTGGGCGGGACGCCGGCATGAGCAGCGGGACGTCCGACACGACACGGACCGGCGCCGAGCCGGGAACCGCCGACGACCGGACCGCGACGGGAGTGACCGCCCCGGACCCGTCGGGTCCCGGGAGCACGCCGGACGCCGACCCGGCACCGGCCGGAACGGCAGCGAACGCCGCCGGCACGACGACCGTCGCCGCGCCCCCGGAGGACGCCGGGAAACCGAGCGACGACGTGGACCCGGACGTCACCGGGAAGCGGGAGGACCCCCAGGACGGCGAGAAGGCGAAAAACAGCAACAAGGTCGAGGACGGCGGGCAGGCCAAGAACAGCAAGGCCAACGACAGCAAGAAGGTCGAGGACGGCAAGGACGCCGGAAAGGCCGCGGACGGTAAGGACGCCACGGAGCGCGCCGACGCAGCCGGCGGTGAGCCGTCGGACCCCTGGCAGGCGTTCGGACCGGCCCCGGAGACCGTGCCGGGTCGGCTCCGGCGGGCGGCGCGCGCGGTCGGCCGCTTCCTGGTCCACGAGTGGACGCTGGCGACCCTCGGCTCACTGGTGCTGGCCGTCCTGCTGACCTGGCCGACGCTGCGCTACCCGCTCTACACGCTCCCGCAGGACTACTACGACCCGGCTCTCCAGGCCTGGCAGGTCGCCTGGTCCGGGCACATCCTGCTGACCGACCCCGCCCAGTTGTGGCAGGCGAACACCTTCTACCCGGAGTCGTGGAGCTTCGCCTTCTCCGACACCCTCCTCGGGTACGCCCCGGCCGGGATGATCGGCACCGGCCCCGAGGCCGCCGTGCTCCGCTACAACATCCTCTTCGTGCTCGCGCACGCGCTGGCCACCCTGGGGGCGTACGCGCTGGCCCGGCAGCTCGGCGCGGGCCGGATCGGCGCGGCGGCGGCCGGGGTGGGCTACGCGTACGCGCCCTGGCTGCTGGCGCAGGCCGGTCACCTGCACGTCATCTCCAACGGCGGCATCCCGCTGGCACTGGCCATGCTGGCCCGGGGGCACGGCTGGTCGCTGCGGTACGGCTACCGCCCGAAGCGGCGGCACGCCGGCTGGGCGCTGGCCGGCTGGCTGGTCGCCGCCTGGCAGCTCAGCCTCGGCTTCGGCATCGGCCTGCCGTTCGCGTACGTGCTGGCCGGGGTCGTGCTGGTCGCCACGCTCACCTGGTACCTGCGCCGGTACTGGATCCGCCCGGTCCGCCACCCGTTCGGTGCCCGGCTGCTGATCACCGACGTGGTCGGCGGTCTGGTCTTCGCCGCGACCGGCGCGCTGCTGGCCATCCCGTACTTCACCGTGGCGGAGCAGCACCCGAACGCCCGGCGCAGCATCGGCGACATCGACATCTACTCGCCGCCGGCCTTCGGTTTCCTGACCGCGCCCGCCGAGTCGCGGATCTGGGGCGGCCTGCACGAAGGAGCGCGGGCCGCGCTGCCCTGGCACCCGGAGATGACCCTGCTGCCGGGCTTCGTGCTCTACGCGCTCGCCCTCGGTGGGCTGTTCTTCTCGGTGTGGCGGGTGCGCCACCGACTGCTGCTGCTCGCCGGGGTGCTGGTCAGCATGGTGCTGGCGATGGGCACCCGGTTCTTCGGCGGCACCTTCACCTACGTCCCGCTCGTCGAGCACCTGCCCGGCTGGGACGGCATCCGGACGCCGGGGCGGCTGATGCTCTGGACCACCCTGCTGCTCGGGCTGCTCGCCGCCGGCACGCTCACCGCCTTCGCCATGCGGGTACGTGAGATCGCCGCCCAGCGGATCCCGCCCTGGCCCGGCCCGTGGCTGCGGACGGCGACCCTGCTGCCGCTGCTGCTGGTGGTCGTGGAGGGACTGAACGCGACGCCGCACCCGGTGGTGCCGCCCCAGCCAGCGGCGATGCGGACCGTGGAGGGACCGGTGCTGGTGCTGCCCAGCGGGCAGAACCTCGACCAGCCGGTGATGCTCTGGACGACCAGCCGGTTCCCGGACGTGGTCAACGGCGGCAGCGGCTTCACCCCGATGAAGCTGACCGAGACGCGGCAGGCGACGCAGACCTTCCCCGACCCGGTCAGCATCGACCACCTGCGGCGGCTCGGGGTGCGGACGGTGGTCGTCCCCCGAGCGCAGGCCGCCGGTACCCCGTTCGAGGCCGCCGTCGAGCTGCCGGTCGACGGGCTCGGCATCCGTCGGGAGGAGATCGGCGACGCGGTGGTCTACCACCTCTGAGGGGGCGCGCACCTCTGAGGGGGCGCGCGTCGGCCACCCACCTCTGCGGAGCGACCCCCGGGCCAGCGCTGCGGAGTCGTCCCGGGCGACCGACGGTCAGGTCGCGGCGGCACCGACCGGTTCCGGTGCCGGCGCCGTCGTGCGCTGCCGCCAACGGGTGTACCAGGGCGCGTCCGGTGCCCCGTCGAGCATCCCCCCGTCCGGATCGTCCGGGTAGGTGGCACGGACCGGGTCACGTTCCGGGTGCAGGACGTCCCGCACGATCAGCACGCAGAGCAGCACCACCGTGGCCAGCCGAAGCGTCGAGGCCAGCACGAACACGCCCTCCGGGAAGACCGGCCGGCTGGTCGCCGAGCCGAGCAGTTCGCCGTAGAACGCGACGAAGTAGCAGACCTCGGCGACCTGCCACGCCAGGAACGCCCCCCAGCGCGGTCGGGCCAGCACCGCCAGGGGCAGCAGCCAGAGCACGAACTGCTGGGACCAGACCTTGCTGAAGATCAGGAAGGCGGCGACCACGAGGAACGCGAGCTGGGCCAGGCGGGGACGACGCGGGGCCAGCAGCGCCAGCCCGGCCACGCCGAGGCAGGCCAGGCCGAAGAGGGCGTACGAGAGGTAGTTGAGCGTGGAAATGTTGGCGTTCAACCACTCGAACGGCCCCTGTTCGGTGGGGCTGCCCGGGTTGATCTTTCCGTCGAGGTACCGCCCGATGTACCAGAGCGTGCCCCAGTCGATCGGTCGGGTGCTGTTCAACTCGAAGAAGCGGTCCCAGTTCTCCCGGTACGGCACGGCCGCCGGCAGGTTCACCGCGACCACGGTCAGGGCCGCCGTACCGAGGGCGGTGAGTGCGGTGCGCACCCGGCCGGCGCGGAGGGCGAGCACCAGGATCGGGCCGAGGACGAACAGCGGCCACATCTTGGCCGCGCCGGCCAGGCCGAGCAGCACCCCGGCCAGTGCTGGCCGCCTGCGGGCCCAGGCCAGCAGCCCCAGCGCACCGAGGCCGACGGCGAGCAGGTCCCAGTTGACGGTGGCGGTGAGCAGCAACGCCGGGGCGAGGGCGAAGAGCGCCGCGTCCCACGGTCGTCGACGGCGCAGGGCGAGGATGACGGCGACCGTGACGACGGCCAGCGCGCCGAGCACCAGCGCGTTCAGGTTGTAGAACCACATGCCCTGGTTGATGCCGGGATCGTCCACCCCGACGGCGTGCACCGGCAGGCCCAGCGCCCCCATGAAGTACCCGGTCAGCACCGGGTACTCGACCGGGTGGTCCCGGTAGGGGACCTTGCCCTCGTTGAGGCCCTCGGCGTAGTAGAGGGCGAGCACGTCGGTGTAGCAGAACCGGGTGTACTGGATGTTGTTCTGCCAGGCGCCGTCCTGACAGGGCGACTTCTGCACCCAGTGCAGGGCCAGGGTGAGGCAGGTCAGGGCGAGCACGATCCGTACCGCCGTCCAGAAACGACGCTCCGAGCCGGCTGGCCGGTTTCGGGCGACCGCGTGGTCACCGAGAGGGCCGCCGATGAGCTGGGATGCGCCCCGGACGAACCCGTCGGACCGGGACGGATGGTCGCTGTGCTCAGCGTCGTCGATGCCAGCGGTCGCCTGCGTGCTCATACCCAGGCATCCTGCCGTACCCGGGGGGCCCGCGTCCCGCCCATCGTGCCGAGGGGCGAAAACGCGCACGGCGGCCGGACCGGGTCCGACCGCCGTGCGCGGTGTGCTGTCTCAGTCGTCGTCGCTGTACCGGGGTGGTGGCGACACCTCGTCACCGCCGCCACCGCCGCCCGGACCGGGCGGGGTGCCCGGGTTGGTCGGGCCGCCCGGACCGCCGGGGGTGCCCCCGCCGTCGCGGCAGAGGATGTTCAGCGGGTCGAGGCAGGGCGGGTTCGGGTTCTGGCCGGGCGGCGGGGTGACCGGCGGCGGGGGCGGCGGCTCGATGCCGTTGCCCTTGCTCTGGTCACCGATGTTGGTGATGTCCGGCAGGGAACTCTTGTCAGCGCCCTTGAGGGCGGCGTTCATGTACCGCTGCCAGATCGCGCCGGGAAGTGCGCTACCGCCGATGTCCTTGTCGTTCTTGTCGCGGATCCACGGCTTCTTCGAGTCCTTGCTGCCGACCCAGACGGCGGTGGCGAGTTGCGGCGTGTAGCCGACCATCCAGGCGTGCGCGTTGTCCTTGCTGTCGTACTCCCAGGTGCCGGTCTTGCCGGCCGCCGGCCGGCCGTCGTCGAGCCCCCGGCTGTTCTTGCCCGGGATCTCCTTGAGCACCGCGCTGACCTCCCGGGCCACCTCCGCCTTGATCACCTGCTGGCCGCCGGTCTTGCTGAGCTTCTCACCGGTGCCGGGAACCTTCTCCCACTTGCCGGTCTCCTCGTTCTGCTTCTCGACCGAGTACACGAAGTGCGCCTTGTTGTACTTGCCCTGGTTGGCGAGGGTGGCGAGGCCGTTGGCGTGGTCCAGCACGGTCACCGGGTACTGGCCGTAGCCGACCACGTGGTAGAAGGGGTCCGGCGCGACCTTCTCCGGCTTCTCCTTGGTCAGGTCGATCGGCTTCGGCGGGTTGTCGGAGGTGGTCCACATCGTGGTGATGCCGGCCCGGCGCGCGATGTCGACGATCTTGTCCGGGCCGATCTCGGTGCTGACGTGGTAGAAGGGCACGTTGTACGACTGGACGGTCGACTCCTGCAACGTGCACCACCGGTTGCAGCGGCCGTTGGCGCTGACGTCCCGGCCCGCGTTCTGGACCTCGTTGGCGAAGCCCTTCGGCTTGAACGGCTTGGCGTCCCAGTGCGAGTTCACCGAGATGCCGGCGTCCAGCGCGGCGGCCAGGGTGTAGACCTTGAACGACGAGCCCGGCGGGTGTCCACCGGTCAACTGCCCGCCGATCATGTTCTTGCCGGCGTAGTCGAACCCGGTGCCGTCGTCACCGCCGTAGTAGGCGAGCACCCGGCCGGTCTTCGGGTCGATCGACACCGCGGCGGCCATCAGGTTCTTGGGCTGGTCGGCGAGTTCCGAACCCTTGGCGTTCTGCCGGATGACCGCTTCCAGAGAGTTCTGCTTCTTGGCGTCGATGGTGGTCCTGATCCGGTAGCCCTCGGACCGGAGCAGGTTCGAGCAGGTGGGCTTCTCGCCCACCTGCTGCTCGGTGTCCGTGCAGAGGCCCCACTTGTCCAGTTCCTGGCGGACGTAGTTGACCACGTTGCCCTTGGGCGTCTTCACGCTGAAGTCCGGCTGCTTGATCTTGGGGATCGTCGGGTAGGCGGTTGGCTTCTGGGCCGGGTCCAGCCACCCCTTCTCCACCATCCCGTTGACCACGTAGGTCCAGCGCTCCTGGGCGGCCTGGAGGTTGATCGCCGGGTCGTAGCCCTTGTGGGTGGCGCTCGGCTCCGGCTGCTTGATCACCGAGGCGAGCACCGCCCCCTCCGCCGGGGTCAGCTTGCTGACCGACTTGCCGAAGTACGCCTTCGACGCCGCCTCGATGCCGTACGCGTTCCGGCCGAAGTAGATCGTGTTCAGGTAGTGCTGCATGATCGTCGGCTTGTCGTACTTCTCGTTCAGCTTGGAGGCGAGGATCGCCTCCTTCACCTTCCGGGCGTACGTGTCGTCCTTCAGGCTCTCGTAGGCGTTGCGGGCGTACTGCTGGGTGATCGTCGAGGCGCCCTGCTTGCTGCCCCCGGTGAAGTTGTTCCACGCGGCCCGGGCGATGCCCTTGTAGTCGACGCCGGAGTGCTCGTAGAAGTTGCGGTCCTCGGCGGCGGCGACCGCCTTCTGGACGTACTCCGGGATGTCCTTGATGGTGACGAACTCGCGGTTCTCGTTGCCGAGCTTGGCCACCACGGTCTTCATGTCGTAGGTGTAGACGGTGGTCGCCAGCGGCATCGGCAGCTGGTCCGGCACCGGGACCTTGGTCGAGTAGTAGGTGAAACCGACCACGCCGCCACCGACGAGCATGACCAGGACCGCGAAGCTGGCGATCAGGATGTTCACCCGCTTGCGCTTCTTCGCCCGCCGCCGGGCGTCCGGGTCCTCGTTGCGACTGCGGCTACGCCGGCCGGGACCGGTCGGGCCGGCGGGGCCGCCGGTGTCCGGACCGGGACCGCCGGGTGGGGAGACACTGGCCCGGGCGACGGTCGCCCGGCCCGCCATCCCGCCGACCGCCGCGCCGCCCACGGCGGCCGAGCCGACCGAGGCGCGACCGCTGGAGCCGCCCACCGAGGCGCGACCGGCCGAAGCGGGGCTCACCGGACGCGCCGAGCCGACCGAGGCCCGGCCGCTGGAGCCGTTCCCCACCGAGGCCCGACCGGCCGGGGCACCACCCGCTGCGGGCGGCACCGGCACCGACGCCCGACCCGAACCGGCCCGACCGACCGAGGCCGAGCCGGACGGGGGCGGGCTGATCGGGGGGGCCATGCCGGGACGCGGCACGGAGGCGCCCCCACGTGCCACGGAGGCGGAGCCGGACACCGAGGCGCGTCCACTCGACCCGGCCGCCCGGGGTGTCGGGGTGGCCCGGCCGCTGGGTGTCGCGCCGTCGTGCCCGGAAGACCATCCGGTTCCCCGGCTCTCCGCGCCGGGGCGGCGGTACGCGTCGTCCGCCCCCGGACCGGGGTCACCGTCCGAGCCCGGAATCCGGGCCCGCCCATGCGGGGAACTGGGATCGCCGTACGAGTTCATTCTTCACACCCTGCCGGTCGCGGTGGGACGCGAACACGCCACCACCGGTTTGCCGTGAGCTGTGCCACGTGGTCTCTCCGCCCGAACACCTCGGGACGGGAGCCGCGGTATCTGCGCCGACCGGGGCGATCCGCCGGAATGGCTGCCGATCGTCCCGCTCGTCGTCGTTGTCGGCGGCCGCCGAGGCGCGGGGTTCACCGTTGCGCCTCTCGCCTCCGTCGCGCGGCCGGACCACCGACCGCGTCCTGTTCCTGCCCGTCGTCCATGCCCGCGACCAGGCCGTCCCGACCGAGCTGGAACTGCTCGACGAGATGGTTCCAGTCACAACCGAGGCACACCTCCACCACGAAGACCTGGAACTCACGCAGAGTCAGCGCCAGGACCGGGAGTTCGTCCCGGGTGCGCGCCTGGCCGGCGGACTGCTTCAGTTCGTCCCCGTAAATGTAGTGGACGTGGGTCAGGTTCTCCCGTCGGCAGATCGGGCACCGTTGGTCGGTCGGTTCGCCATGGAACCGGGCCGCGTTCTTCAGGTACGGCGACGCGTCGCAGACGTCGTACGTGCCGACCCGGCCGGACAGGACCTCACGCAGCACCGCTCGCTTCTGGAGCGAGTAGTCGACCACCTGGCGCTGCGTACGCATGCGGCAAAGGGTACGCGCTCCGGCCGGACCGGGCGACAACGCTCACGTTCGGTCACGACACGAATCCGCCAAGGGGTTTGCCCCGCTGGGGGCGAGCCGCTAAGTTGCGATGTATCGGTCCGATACATCGCGTCGACCGCCCGGTCCGTGGTCAGGGAAGAGAGAGGATGGCCCGTGCTCGAGCTAGCCATCCTCGGCCTGCTCCAGGAGTCCCCGATGCACGGCTACGAGCTCCGCAAGGAGCTCGCCGCCAAGCTGGGCGCGATCCGGGCGGCCATCAGCTACGGCTCGCTCTACCCCACGCTGCGCCGGCTCCAGGCGGCGGGATGGATCACCGAAGCCGACGAGACACCGGCGACCGCCGAGGAGGTTCCCGCGCTGACCAGCCGACGCGGTCGGGTGGTCTACAAGATCACCGCCGAGGGCAAGGAACGCTTCGCCCAGCTGATCGCCCAGGCCGGTCCGGAGACCTACGACGACACCGGCTTCGGCGTGCACTTCGCGTTCTTCGCCCGCACCGACCAGGCCACCCGCCTGCGGATCCTGGAAGGTCGGCGACGCAAGATCGAGGAGCGCCGCGAGGGTCTGCGCGACGTGCTGGCCCGGGCGGCCGAGCGTCTCGACGCGTACACCCTGGAACTCCAGCGCCACGGCCTCGACGCCTGTGAGCGCGAGGTCCGCTGGCTGGAGGAGCTCATCGCCAACGAGCGCTCCGGCCGGGCCCCGACCGCCCCGGGCACCGGGACGGTCGACGGTCCACGAGAAGACACCAGCCCGCCTCCGCCTGGAGAGTCCAGGAATGAGCGGCCGTGATGAAGAAGAAGGAGGCAGACGCTATGGGCTCCGTCCGCGTCGCCATCGTCGGTGTGGGTAACTGCGCCTCGTCCCTCGTACAGGGCGTGGAGTACTACCGGAACGCCGACCCGAACGATCGCGTCCCGGGTCTCATGCACGTCACCTTCGGCGACTACCACGTCTCGGACGTGCAGTTCGTCGCGGCGTTCGACGTGGACGCCAAGAAGGTGGGCATGGACCTCGCCGAGGCGATCGTGGCCAGCGAGAACAACACGATCAAGCTGTGCGACGTGCCGCCGACCGGCATCACCGTGCAGCGCGGCCCGACCTTCGACGGCCTGGGCCAGTACTACCGCGAGATCATCGAGGAGTCGGACGCCGAGCCGGTCGACGTGGTGCAGGCACTGCGTGACGCGCAGGTCGACGTGGTGGTCTCCTACCTGCCGGTCGGTTCCGAGCAGGCCGACAAGTTCTACGCCCAGGCGGCCATCGACGCCGGCTGCGCGTTCGTGAACGCCCTGCCGGTCTTCATCGCCTCGGACCCCGAGTGGGCCAAGAAGTTCGAGGACGCGGGCCTGCCGATCGTCGGTGACGACATCAAGAGCCAGGTCGGTGCCACCATCGTGCACCGGGCGCTCGCGAAGCTGTTCGAGGACCGCGGGGTCGAGCTGCTGCGCACGTACCAGCTCAACTTCGGCGGCAACATGGACTTCATGAACATGCTGGAGCGCAACCGGCTGGTCTCGAAGAAGATCTCGAAGACCCAGTCGGTCACCTCCCAGGTGCCGCACGAGATGGCCAAGAGCGACGTGCACATCGGCCCGTCCGACCACGTGCCGTGGCTCGACGACCGCAAGTGGGCGTACATCCGCCTGGAGGGCCGCTCCTTCGGTGACACCCCGCTGAACGCCGAGCTGAAGCTCGAGGTGTGGGACTCGCCGAACTCGGCCGGTGTCATCATCGACGCCGTCCGGGCCGCGAAGATCGCGCTGGACCGGAAGATCGGCGGCCCGATCCTGTCGGCATCGTCGTACTTCATGAAGTCCCCGCCGGTGCAGTACGCCGACCACGACGCGCACGCCGCCGTCGAGGCATTCATCGCCGGCGAGGTCGAGCGCTGACGCGCTGACCACCGCACACCGTCGAGGGCCGGGTCCGCATGGACCCGGCCCTCGGGTCTGCCGTCACCCGCGAGCGCCCGGAGCGATCCGGCCACCTCGAACCCGGGACGTCGCGGTGAACGGGCGGGGCCGGCGTGCGTCTCAGGCCCGCGTCGACGGGCCGAAGAGCAGGTCGAGGTGGGCATCCAACACGTGCATGGCCTGCTCACTGGTGTAGTGCCCGCCCAGCAGGTAGATGCCCAGCCCCTCCATCAGCGCCAGCAGGCCGACCGCGGCCTCGTCGGCGTTCGGGCCGGGGAGGACACCGGCCAGGAAGCCGATCAACTGCGCGGTGTCCTCGCGCAGGCTGGCGGCGGCCGCCGGGCGTACCGCGGTGTAGGCGAGGAACGCCAGGGCGACCCGTCCGTCGTCGCGCGTCTGCTCGTCGAGGGGCAGCAGCGCCGCGATCATCGTCCGCAGCAGCAGCCGAGGGGACGGATCGTCGCCGAGTCGGGCGACCGCGTCGTTGACCCGGATCTGGTTACGCTCGCGGACGACGTCCAGGGCGAACGCCATCATCTCGTCCTTGGTACGGAAGTAGTGCTGCACCATTCCCGCCGAGACGCCGGCCTCGGCCGCCACGTGGCGCAGGCTGACCGCCTCCAGACCACGATCCGCGGCGACCCGCATCAACGCGTCCGCGATGAGCGAGCGTCGCTCCTGGTGGTCGACCTTCCTGGGCACGCCACCGATGGTTCCACAGCGCGGACGCACCGACATGCGCGGATCGCCCCGACGGCCGGCCCCGGGTGACGGGGAGCGCCTCCGGTGTTCCCGTCACCCGACGATGACCGTTCCGGCCGCACCGTCCACCGTGACGATCTGCCCGGTGGAGATCCTCCGGGTGGCGTCGGGCACGCAGATGACGGCGGGAATGCCGTACTCACGGGCCACGGTGGGACCGTGGGCCATCACCGCGCCGGTCTCGGTGACCAGTGCGCCGGCGGTGAGGAAGAGCGGGGTCCAGCCGGGGTCGGTGGTCGCGGTGACCAGGATCTCGCCGGGTTCGACGCGTGCGGTGCGCGGGTCCTGGACGATCCGGGCGGGGCCCGTCGCCCGGCCCGCCGCCGCGCCCACGCCCGTGAGCGCGCCAACCGCCGGGGGTGCCGGCAGGACGGCCTCGACGTCCGTACCGTCGGACAACAGCGCCACCGGTACGTGCCCTCGGGCCATCTCCCTGCGGTGCACCGCCCGGCGGGCGACGACCGTGTCCCGGTGGTCGTCGTTCCGGTGGACGGCGCCGTTCACCTCGTCGAGGGTCAGGAACATGATGTCGTCGGGCTGCTCCAGCAGTCCTGCGCTGGTCAGGTCGACGCCGACGAGCAGCAGTTGACGTCGCATCTCCCGTAGCCGGTACAGGCCGGCGAACTTGCCCGCCTCGCGCAGGCCGGCCAGCGACCGCGCCCGGCGGAGCAGGAAGCCGGCGATCCGGCCGCGCACCGGCCGGCGACGACGGGCCCGTACGACGAGTTCGCGCAGGGTGTCCTCGGCGGTCGCGGCGGCGCGGGCGAAACGTCGGTCGGGTGCCTGCTCCGGGTCGGTGACCCGCAACAGGTTGGCGATCATGGCGAAGACCGGTGCGGGATCCTCGTCCCAGCGCGGCACGCCGAGGTCGACCTCGGCCACCCCGCGATGACCGTAGGCGTCCAGGAACGCCGCCAGCCCGATGTCCGGGAGGGTACCCCGCAAATGCCGCGCGGCAAGATCGTCGGGTGCGGTGTCGAGCAACAGTCGGCGGTGGTCACCGGCATTCTGGGCGAGCCGCCACAGCGCCAGGTTCATCTCGATGGTGACGTTGTGCGGCATGCCACCCATCACGGTGTGGATCTCGCCGGGGCCGACGACGCCCTTGAGGAGTTGGTCGGGCAGCGCGGCGGCGAGCATGCCGGCCACGATCGGCCAGACCAGGTCGTCCGGGCTCTCGTCCGCTTCCTGCGCCTGCACGAAGCGCAGCCGCTCGACGGCGGTCGTCAGGTCGTCGGGCGCGACCGAGCCGAGCCGCAGTCGCTCGACGGCGTCGAACAGCCTGGTCCGCGCCGCGTCGGGTCGGGCCAGCGCCCGGACGATCCCGGCGACCGCCCGTAGGGCCGTGCGCAGCGAGGTGCCCTTCGCTCCGCGTACCCGGTCCGGGCCGTCCCTGCGCGGGGCGAACCGCGGATCGGTAAGCACGTGGCGCATGACCGCCTGGGCCCGTGGCCCGAAGTCCACCGCCAGCAGTCTGACCAGTTGCCTGCGTCCGGATCTGCTGCGGGCCATGTCCGTCAGGTCGCCGTAGAGCCGTCCGCCGATGTCGACGATGTCGGCCCGGACACCGAGCGGGGCGAGCATCGCCGCCACCAGCGTTCTCAGGGTGGACATCCCCATCGGGGTGACCGGCTGCCGCATGCCCTGCACGTGGCCGAACTCGAGGTAGACCCGGGGGAGGGGCTTGCCAGTGGCCGGGGGCAGGAGAAACAGCGTGGTGATCGGCCGGGACTGGAGCAGCCACCGGATGCCCTGCCGGTCGACCACCCACTCCACGTCCTGGGGGCAGCCGAAGTGCTCCTGGAGCCGCTCACCCGTCGCCCGCAGCTCCGCCAGGCGCGCCGCCGTCAGGCACCCCGGTTGCTGCGGCTCCGATCCGTCGAGCACGTAGTGGTCCACCGGGCCGGTGCCGTCCACCACGGCGGTGCCGGGGCCGGGGGCGGCGTCGACCACCATCTCGGTGCGGCAGCCAGTCACCGGGTTGGCGGTGAACAACACCCCCGCCACCTCGGCGGTGATCATCCTTTGCACGACGACGGCCATCCGTACCGCCCCGCCGTCGAGGTCGCGGGCATCGCGGTAGGCGACCGCCCGGTCGCCGTGCAACGAACCCCAGCACCGTTCGATCGCGGCGATCACCTCGGCGGTGCCTGTGACGTCGAGGACGGTGTCGTGCTGCCCGGCGAAGCTCGCCTCCGGCAGGTCCTCGGCGGTCGCGCTGGACCGTACCGCCACCGGCCCCGCACCGAGCCGCTCGTACGCGTCGACGATCTCCGCTTCGGGGATGACGCCGAGCCGGTGTGCCTCGGTGGTGACGCAGAAGCCGTCCGGCACCCGTTCGCCCTGCCGGATCAACTCACCCAGCCCGACCGCCTTGCCGCCCACGAGGTCGACGAGGTCGGCGGTCGCCTCGGACAACGCGATCACCTGCATGTGCGACCTCCGGCCTTTGCAATACGACTGCATCGCAACAACCGTAGCCGCTTGGCAAGACGACTGCAATGCGAAGACCGCTCGCCGCCGTCGAGGCGTTCACCGCCACCGAGGTCGAACGCTGCGGTGCGCTGATCACCAGCAGCTCAGCGGAGGGCCGGGTCTGGAGGGACGTGGCCCTCCCGCTGAGTAGAGCCGGGTCATGGCGTACGCGGTCCCGGCCATCCGCTCCCGCAACTCCGCCGGAGCCAGGACCTCGACCTCAGCCCCCAGCTTCAACAGCTCGACATGCCCGTGCCGTATCGACTCGATCGGAACCAGGGTTTGCAGCCAGCCGTGTTCGTCGGGTTCCCCCGCCGCGGCCCGGGCGGCACGGCTCATCGCAGGCGGGAGGATGTGCGCCGCCCGCTCCAGCGCCGCCGTGGTCATCCGTACCCGGGCCTCGTCAACGTAGACGCCGGCCTCGTACCGCTCGGTCCACTCCTGCCAGCACCGGGTGAGGTCGAAGTCCGCCGGTCGCTCGAACCGCTCGTCCAGCACCAGCAGATCCAGAATCGCCCCGACCCGGTAGGTACGGAACTGGTCACCGGCGAGCGCCACCAGGTACCACCGGCCGGCCTTGACGACCACGCCCAGCGGGGCGAGGTTCCTGGTCACCTCACGCGGTGTCCGCCAGCGGCGGTAACGCACGTCGATCCGGCGGTCCTCCCATACCGCCCGGGCCAACTCGGGGAGGTGCGGGGTGGGCTCCGATTCACGGAACCACCCTCCCGCGTCGTGGTGGAACCGTTGCCGGATCCGCTCACCCCGCCCCGCGATCTCCCCCGGCAACGCCGCGACCAGCTTCAACTCGGCGGCGGCCAGCGCCGGGCCGAGCCCGAGGTCTGCGGCGGGCCCCGGCAACCCGGCCAGGAAGAGGGCCTCCACCTCGCCAGCGGTCATCCCGGTCAGCCTGGTGCGGTACCCGGCCACCAACCGGTACCCGCCGGCCGGCCCCCGTTCGGCGCAGACCGGGATCCCCGCGCTCCCGAGCGACTCGATGTCGCGGTAGACGGTACGCACCGACACCTCCAAGGTGTCGGCGAGTTCCCGGGCTGTCATCCGCCCCCGGTTCTGGAGCAGGAGCAACATCGACACGAGGCGGCTGGCGCGCACGTCACCGACAGTAGACCCGCCACCGCCGCAGTCGACTCAGCTGGCCGGACGCCGGCAGATACAGAACGGCTGCCCGACGGGGTCGATCAGCACCACCCACCGCTCACCGCCGGGCTGGAACGCCGGCTTCGACGCGCCCATCGCCACGAACTCCTTCTCGGCGATCGCGAGATCATCGACGTAGAGGTCGAGGTGATAACGCTTGTCGCTGTTCGCGTCCGGCCACCGTGGCGGACGGTAGCCCTCGACCAGGCCGAAGCCGACGGACACTCCGCTGCTGCTGATCATCGAGTACTCGGCCTGACTGTGGGTGATCTCCCAGCCGAGAACCCGGTGGTAGAAGGCGGCGTGCGCGACGGGATCCGAGCTGTCGAGGTTGACCATGATGAGTTCTGCCGTTGTCGTCATGCCGCCGAACCCTGCCCGAGGAACCTGACATCTCCTGGCAGGTACTGATCAGTCCCGACGGGGCGGGTCAGGACCAGGCGCGTTGGAGTGCCACCCGGGCCTCCAACTCCAGCAGGTGCACCTTGCGGGGCAGGCCGCCACCGAAGCCGACCAGCTTCCCGCCCGCCCCGACGATCCGGTGGCAGGGCACGATCACCGGGATCGGGTTGCGGTTGCAGGCCACCCCGACCGCCCGGGCCGCGCCCGGGTCGCCGACCGCCTTCGCCACCTCGCCGTAGGTGGCCGTCTCCCCGTACGGGATGCGGGTCATCTCCCGCCAGACCGCCCGCTCGAACTCCGAGCCCCGGCGCACGGCCACCGGCACGGTGAACTCGACCATCTCCCCGGCGAAGTACGCGTCCAACTCGGCCACCGCCTGCCGGGACAGGTCGTCGGCGGCCGGGCCGGCCGACTCCACCCGCCCGAAGTGCACGCCACAGACGGCGGTGTCGTCCACGGCCACGGAGAGTTCCCCGATCGGGGAGTCGAGCACGGTCCAGCGCATGTCCCCATTCTCCCGCCGGCCCCAGGCAAACTTTCCGCGCCGTCACGCGTCTGTAGGACGGAGGTGGGCGGTGACAGAGGTGACCGACCGGGAATTCACCGCGTTCGTCAACGAACGGGGTGACGCGCTGCTGCGCGTCGCGTACGCCCTCGCCGGCAACCAGCACGGCGCGGAGGACCTGTTGCAGAACGCGTTGTCCAAGGCGTACGCCCGGTGGCCCCGGATCCGGGGCGACGCGGAGCCGTACGTCCGGCGGATCCTCTACACCGCCCGACCGCAGGACACCGGCCTGCTCGACCTGGTCACCGGGAACGTCCGCTGGATCCGGACCGGGCCGGCGAGCATGGGCGAGGGTTCGTGGTCACCGGACGGCGGTCGGTTTCTGCACCGACCACTGCCTCTTCACCTGGGGCCCGGACGGTCGGGACGTCACGCTGCCGCAGACCGACTCCGGCAAGCCCCGCACCGAGTCGGCGCCGCACGCCCGGCGCGGTGTCCAGTTCTTCTCCGCCGACGACGGCCGGGCCACCCGGTTCGTCCCGGTGCCCGGTGACCCGTCCGGGCCGTGGTCCTGGTCGCCGGACGGACGGCTGGTCGTGGTGAAGGGGCAGACCGGCCCGCAGATCGTCGACGTCGCCACCGGGAGGATCCGGGGCCCCGCCCCCCGACGCGGACGCGGTCTGGGTGGGAAACGACCGGCTGATGCACCGGCACGGGGACAACATGATCCTCACCGCCCTCGACGGCGGAGAGCGGGAATGGCAGCCGCTGCCGCGCGACCTGGACGGCCTCGATCTCTCCCTCGCCCCAGGACTGACCGTCCCGCCGCCCGGAACGCGCGAACCGCCCAACCGTCGCCACCCGCCGATCATCCACGTGTCCGGTTGGTGACGCCCCGTAGTTGCCTGAGGTAACTAGCCTGCAGGTCGTGGCCACCGGAACGCTGATCTTCCTCGTCATCGGCGCGGTGAGCGTCGTGGTGCTGGCGTTCGCCCTGCTCGGCGGGGAACTGTTGCACGTCGTCCATCCCGACGTCGACGGGCCGGTCTCCCTGGAGGTGGTGGCCGGTTTCACCGGTGCCCTCGGCTTCGGCGGGGCCATCGCCAACGAGCTGATCGGGGGCGGCAGCCCTGGCCTGATCGCCGGTGCGGCCGGCGTGGGCGTCCTCGCGGCGGTGCCCGCCGCATGGTTCGCCGCCCGGCTCGGGCGCGCCGCCCGGACCATGCGCACCGACCCGACCCCCACCCGCGAGCACCTGGTCGGCACGCTCGGCGTGGTCGTCACCCCGATCCCCACCACCGGGTACGGCGAGGTCCGGGTACGCCTCGCCGGGCAGCCGGTGAAGCTCAACGCCCGGGCCGACCGGTCGCTCCCGGTCGGCACCCAGGTCTTCGTCGTGGAGACCCTCAGCGAGACCAGCGTGCACGTCGAGCCGTACTGAACCTTTTCGCAGAGAGACGGACCCCTACATGCCCCTCCTCATCGCCATCGGCGGAGCGGTACTGCTCCTCCTCGTCCTGGTGCTCTTCGTGCTGTCCCGGATCAAGGTGGCCGGACCGAACGAGGCGTTCATCGTCACCGGCCGGAAGGGCCGCACCACCCAGACCGCCGACGGCGGCCGGCTGACCGACAACTCCGGGCAGAAGGTCGTCCTCGGCGCGTCGGTCTTCGTCCTGCCCGTGGTGCAGAAGCTCCAGTCCCTCGACCTGTCCAGCCGGCGGATCGACGTCGGCATCAAGGGTGCGGTGAGCAAGCAGGGCATCCGCACCGACCTGCACGGCGTCGCCATCGTCAAGGTGGGCGGCACCGAGGACGCGATCCGGGCCGCCGCCCAGCGGTTCCTGCACCAGCAGGACGAGATCGAGGACTTCACCCGTGAGGTGCTGGCCGGCGCGCTGCGCTCGATCGTCGGCCGGCTCACCGTCGAGGAGGTCATCCGGGACCGGGCGGCCTTCGCCAGCGCGGTCGCCGAGGAGGCCGAGCACTCGATGACCAACCAGGGCCTGGTGCTGGACACCTTCCAGCTCCAGGACATCCTCGCCGAAGGGTCGTACCTCCAGGACCTGGGCCGGCCGGAGGCGGCGCGGGTGCTCAAGGACGCGTCCATCGCCGAGGCGCGGGCCAGGCAGCAGGCCGAGCAGGAGCGGTTGCTCGCCGAGGAGGTCATCGCCGAGGCGAACCGGAACCTGGCGTTGAAGCAGGCCGGGATCCAGGCCGAGATCGATGCGGCGAAGGCGAAGTCGGCGGCGGCCGGTCCGCTCGCCCAGGCCGAGCGGGACCAGGCGATCCTCACCGAGCAGCAGAAGGTCGCCGAGCGCAACGCCGAACTGAAGCAGCGTCAGCTCGACACCGAGGTCCGCAAGCCGGCCGACGCGGCCCGGTACAAGGTCGAGCAGGAGGCCGAGGCGGCGCGCAACGCGGCGGTGCTCAACGCCGACGCGCAGCGGCAGGCCACCATCGCCGCCGCCCAGGCCGCCGCCGAGCAGGCCCGGTTGACCGGTGAGGGTGAGCGGGCCCGCCGGGCCGCGCTGGCCGAGGCGAACGCGATCGAGGGTGCCAAGGAGGGTGAGGCCGAGCAGCGCCGCCGGAGCGCGATCGCCGAGGCGGTCGAGCGGGAGGGCCGCGCCGAGGCCGAGGCCATCCTGGCCAAGGGACAGGCCGAGGCCGAGGCGATGGCCCGCAAGGCCGAGGCGTTCGCCGCATACGGCGAGGCCGCCGTGCTGGACCTGCTGGTCCGGGTGCTGCCGCAGGTGGTCGAGGCGGCCAGCGCCCCGATCGGCGCGATCGACAAGATGACCGTCATCTCCACCGACGGCGCGTCGTCGCTGACGAAGTCGGTGGCCGGCAACGTCGCCCAGGGCCTCCAGCTCGGCTCCGACCTGACCGGTATCGACCTGCCCGGCCTGCTCGCCCGGCTCGGCGCGGCCCGGACCGACGGCACCGCCCCGGTGACGACCACGGCGGTCGAGGCCGGCAAGTAGCACAGCCCGCTTCGAGGCCCCGCTCACCCGCGCGGTGGGCGGGGCCTTGTCACAACCGTCTGGTACGTATCCCGGTATGGACGCTGCCGTACCTTTCCACTCGCCCGTGGTGGTCGCCCTGCCGATCGCCGACCGCCGGGAGTCGTACCGCTTCTATCGGGAGGCTCTGGGTCTCACCGCCGTCGGCGAGCCGGCCTCCGACGGGGTGCCCGAGCCGCTGCGGTTCGTCGTCAACGAGGGTCTGCACCTCATGCTGGTGCCCAGCGGTGGCTTCGGCTGGGTGATCGGCCCTAACGAGGTCGCTTCGCGCGGGCAGAGCGAATGTCTCCTCAACCTGGGCTTCGCCACGCCCGACGAGGTCGACCGGGGGTTCGAGCGGGCCCGGGGCGCGGGGGCCGAGGTGGTCACCGAGCCGTCGGCGAAGCCCTGGGGGTACACCGGCCTCTTCGCCGACCCGGACGGGCACCTCTGGGAGCTGGCCGCCCCAGCCGCCAGCTGACACCACCCCGACCGCGCTCGCCGCCAGTCGCTTGACGTGGCGGCGCGGTCGGTGGCGGGCTCGGTCGGTTAGCGGGCTCGGCCGTTGCCGGCGCGTCGTTGTGTCCAGGGCTGCGGCGACGGTTGCTCTGGTCCCGAACGGGAAGGGGACGGAGGTAACCACCCGACGTCCTCTGGAGCTGCCCCGTCTGTGCGCCCAGACCCGGACCGCCCCCGGTCACCGTCCACGCCTCCGGGTCTGCCTCGGGGTTCTTGCCCCGTCTGTGCGGGCAGCTCTACAGCGTCTGCGTCTGGGATATCCCGCGCCTACCATCCGCAGTCCTCCCGGAGCACCGCCCGCGCCAGTGAACTACTTACGCTCGGCCACGTACGTACCCGGCCAGTGAATGTCACGACCAGTCCACGCTCCCGAAGCAGGCGGACAGCCGCCCGGACCATGCCACGACGCCGTGGCCCGACGGTCGATCTTCGTACAGCCGGACCGCCTCGTCACGCCGGAACGAGCGATGAGAGCAGAGCCGCGGTCTCGGCCGGGCGGACCAGCACCCCGACGTGGCTGGCATCCAGCGACCGGACGTCGAACGGGTTGGCGGGGGTCAGCGCGTCGGCCTCGGCGATGAACCGGTCCTGGAGGGCGACCGGCATCGAACGGTCGGCGGTGAGCCGCACGTAGGTACGGGGAACGGTGCCCCACGTCGCCGCGTCGGCCCGCTCCTCGCCGGGGTCCAGGCTCTCGTCCGGTTCGAGGGTGTTCAGGTAGCCGTAGAACTCGTCGTCGGTGCCGTCGGCCAGGCATGCCTCCCGCAGCAGGGCGAGCAGCTCCGGATCGGCGGTACGCCAGTTGAAGCGCAGCGCGCCGAGTTCCATCGGATTCGCGGCGAGCAGGCCGCCGACGCCGTGCAGGACGCTCGACGCGTTCTCGGCCGAGGTCTGGTAACCGGCCGGGGTGTCGTTCACGCAGCACCACGCCGAGATGTAGACCAGCCGGTCGACCAGCTCCGGCGCGGCGTTGCCGACCCCGGTCAGGGTGATTCCGCCCCGGCTGTGCCCGACCAGGATCACCGGCCCGTGTTCGCGTACCCGCCGCAGCACGTCCAGCACGTGCGCCACGTTGTCCGCGTGGCCGATGCCGGCCATCGCGCTCGGCGTGGTCGCCAGCGCGGCGAGATCCTGTGGTGCCTGGTACGCCGCGGGGAACGTCGCGCCGAACCCGTGCCCGGGCAGGTCGACGGCGAGTGAACGGTGACCGTGCAGGGCCAGCTCGCGCTGCATGGGTGCCCAGGTGAAGGAGTTGCAGCCGGCACCGTGGACGAGGACGAAGGTCGGAGCCATCAGTCGACGATCCCCTCGGCGCGGGCCCAGCGCAGCAGCTCCGCCTCGGCGGCGTCCCGGTCGAGTGGGCCGTGCTCCAGGCGGACGTCCTTGAGGTGTTTCCAGGCCCGGCCGACGACCGGCCCCGGCGGTACGCCGAGCAGCTCCATGATCGCGTTGCCGTCCAGGTCGGGGCGGACCCGCGCCAGGTCCTCCTCGGCCGCGATCCGGGCGATCCGCTCCTCCAGCGCGTCGTAGTCCGACGCGAGCTGGGCGGCCTTGCGCCGGTTACGGGTGGTGCAGTCCGAACGGGTCAGTTTGTGCAGCCGGGACAGCAGGTCGCCGGCGTCGGTGACGTACCGGCGGACGGCCGAGTCGGTCCACTCGCCCCGGCCGTACCCGTAGAAGCGCAGGTGCAGGCCGACCAGCTTGGTCACCTGGGCGGTGACGTCCTTCGGGTAGCGCATGGCCTTCATCCGGGCCTTGGTCAGCCGCGCGCCGACCACCTCGTGGTGGTGGAAGCTGACCCGGCCGTCCGAGCCGATCGCCTTGGTCGCCGGCTTGCCCACGTCGTGCATGAGGGCGGCCATCCGGAGGACGAAGTCGGGGCCGTCCTCCTCCAGCGCGACCGCGTTGCTGACCACGGTGAGCGTGTGCTCGTAGACGTCCTTGTGCTGGGCGTGCTCGTCGATCTCCAGCTTGAGGCCGGTCAGTTCGGGGAGGAACCGCTCGGCCAGCCCGGTGTCGACCAGCAGCCGCAGCCCGGTGACCGGGTCAGCGCCGCTGAGCAGCTTGGTGAACTCGTCCCGGATCCGCTCGGCGGTGATCCGGTCCAGGTCGGCGGCCATCCGGGTCATCGCCACGCGGACGTCCGGGTGCACGGCGAAACGGAGCTGCGCGGCGAACCGCGCCGCCCGCAGCATCCGCAGCGGGTCGTCGCCGAAGGACTCCCGGGGCGTCCCCGGGGTACGGATCACCCGGGCGGCGAGGTCGTCCAGGCCGCCGTACGGATCGGTGAACCGGTGCTCGGGCAGGCTCACCGCCATCGCGTTGACGGTGAAGTCGCGCCGCTTCAGGTCGTCGGTCAGGTTCGTCCCGTACGCCACCACCGGGTTGCGGCTGACCTGGTCGTACGACTCGGCGCGGAAGGTGGTGATCTCCAACCGGAGGCCGCCGCGCTGCGCGCCGATGGTGCCGAACTCGCGTCCGGTCTCCCAGATCGACTCGGCCCAGCCCTTGAGCACCTTGAGCGTCTGGTCCGGGTGGGCGTCGGTGCAGAAGTCGAGATCCTCGCCGAGCCGGCCGAGCAGGGCGTCCCGGACCGAACCACCCACCAGGTGCAGCTCGTGGCCGGCACTGGCGAACCGGCGGCCCAGTTCGTCGGCGACCGGGGAGACGCGGAGCAGTTCGGCGACGGCGTTGCGCTGCGCGGCGGTGAGCTGGCGGCGGTCGGCGGCGTGGGGTACGGAGGCTTCGGACATCGGAGCGCCAGCCTAGCGGTCCGGCGTCCGAACTGGTCCGCCGGGCGCGGCTCGGGCAGACGTTGACTAAGGTCTTGGTCGTGTGCGGGCCCGTGCCCGGCCATCTCGTACCCCTTGGGAGGCTCGATGAGCGGCGGGCTCTACCGCAGCGCGAACGCCGGCTGGGGGGACGACCGCCGGTCGGACGGTGCCACGTACATCTCCGCCGAGCCGCTGAACCAGCCCGCGCTGGAGTCGACCGCCCCGCCGGCCGAGCAGGTCGGCGAGACCAGTGCCGCGACGAACAGCGCGGTGATGGCGATCGGCAGCCTGGTCAGCCGGGGTACGGGCTTCCTGCGCACGCTCGCCCTGACCGCCGCGCTCGGCGGTGCGCTGGTCGGTGACGCGTACACCACCGCGCAGATCCTCCCCGGGATGGTCTACGAGTTCCTGCTCGGCGGCATCCTGACCAGCGTCCTGATCCCGGTGCTGGTCCGCCGCCGCAAGTCCGACGCCGACGGCGGCCAGGCGTACGCCCAGCGGCTGCTCACCCTGGCCGTGCTCGCGCTCGGCGTCGCCGTACTGCTGGCGCTGCTCGGCGCTCCGCTGCTCACCGCGCTCTACGGAGGTGACCAGTCGAGCGAGGGCTATCGGAAACTGGTCACCGCGCTGTCGTACCTGATGTTGCCGATGATCTTCTTCACCGGCCTGAGCGCGTTGATCAGCGCGGTGCTCAACACCCGGGGGCACTTCGCCGCCCCGATGTGGGCACCGATCCTGAACAACCTGGTGGTGATCGGCACCGCCGGGCTCTACATCGCCATCTTCGGCGCGGAGATCATCAAGCCGGAGGAGATGACCACCGGCCGGGTCCTGCTGATCGGCGGGGGCACCCTGCTCGGCGTGGCGATCCAGTCGTTCGGGCTGCTCCCGGCGCTCCGCAAGGTCGGCTTCCGGTGGAAGCTCCGCTTCGACTTCCGGGCCCTGGGCCTGGCCGAGCTGGGCCGCCTCGGCATCTGGATGTTCTGCTACGTGGCGGTCAGCCAGATCGGCCTGATCGTGCTGTTCAACCTGCTCAACCGGGCTGGCCGGGAGAACGCCGCCGGTCCGCTGATCTACAACAACGTCTTCCTGCTGCTGATGATGGCGCACGGCATCATCGCGGTGTCGATCATCACGGCGCTGATGCCCCGGATGAGCG
Source organism: Micromonospora sagamiensis (assembly GCF_014680085.1). Classification (NCBI taxonomy): domain Bacteria; kingdom Bacillati; phylum Actinomycetota; class Actinomycetes; order Micromonosporales; family Micromonosporaceae; genus Micromonospora; species Micromonospora sagamiensis. The sequence goes on from NZ_AP023438.1 coordinate 3,004,953, forward strand.
CCGCCGCCGCCGACGGCCGGTACGCCGACCTCGCCGCCGACCTGTCCCGGGGCACCCGGACGGTCTCGGCGGTGCTCGCCCCGATCGCGGTCTGCTACGCGGTGCTGGCCACCCCGCTGGCGAACACCCTGTTCCGGTACGGCGCGTTCAGCGCGGAGAACGCCGACGCCACCTCGCTGGTGCTGCTGGTCGCCGCCGTCGCGCTGGTCCCGTTCGCGGTGAGTCAGCTCTTCACCTTCGCCTTCTACGCGCTGCCCGACACCCGCACCCCGGCCCTGATCAACATCCCGGTGGTGGCGCTCCGGATCGGGGTGCAGATCGTCCTGTTCGCCGCGTTCTCGGCGAGCTTCGCCGCCGCCGGCATGATGATCGGCAACGCGGTGTCGTACCTGGCCGCCGCGATCGGCTCGGCCTGGCTGCTGCGCCCCCGGGTGGGGCGGATCGGGCTCGGCGGGATCGTCCGCACCCTGGGCAAGGTCCTGGTCGCCGCGGCCGGTGCCGCGCTGGTCGGACTGCTGGTGGTCTGGCTGCTGCCGGGCGACGACACGCCGAGCCGGCTGGAGGCGATCGTCCAGCTCGTGATCGGCGGGGCGGTCATCGCCGGCACGTACCTCGGACTCGCCATGCTGCTGCGGATCGGCGAGATCACCGAGGTGGTCGGCATGGTCCGCCGCCGACTCGGCCGCTGATCCCCAGCCTGTGGACAGTGCGTGACGGTGGATCACCACCTGGGGATGTACCTGTGGATAACTCAGCGAGCCGCCGCTCACCTACCGGTTCGGCCTGTGGATAACCAGCCGTACGGATGAGCATGGCCAGACGATCGGGGGGAACCCGGCGGCAGTCGACCTGCTCGGTCGGTGTCGGCGGGCCCCTCCGGTCACCGCTTGCGGACAGCCTCTAGATTTGGCACGTACATGTACCAGCAACGTGGCTGACAACGGTCGTAACCGGACACGCCACCCGTAACCGGCACCCTGTGCGGGTACGGCGGCAAGATGACATGTCGGGGAGACACGCAACCCAGGTAAGGTCGCTCTCGACGGGTACGGCCGCCGGCGGCGCTCCGCGTCGACGACACGAGCCGGTTCCTTGACGAGGCAGAGCGGAAAGCCACATGCCCAGCAGTTCGGGTCCATCGATCGACACGATCACCAAGGGAGGACGGGTGACCCAGGTCGGCGAGGGTCAGGAGGCGGAGGAAAGCGCTCCGTCCGTCATGACCTTCGGTGCTCCCACGGTCGGTGAGATCCTTGCCGAGCGGTACGAACTGGTCGAGCACATCAACGACGACAGTGCGGGCCGGCAGGTCTGGCGCGGGGTCGACGTCATCCTGCGCCGCCCGGTCGCGGTCGTGCTGCGGCACCCCGGTGGCGACTCGGCCACCGAGATGCTCCAGGCCGCGGTCGCCGCCAGCCGGGTCATCCACCCCAACCTGGCCGGCGTCTACGACGCCATCGACGAGGCCGAGCGGGCGTACGTGGTCCGCGAGTGGGTGGACGGCCGGTCGCTGCGCGAACTGACCGCCGAGGGCCCGTTGGACCCGGCGCGGGCCACCAGCATCGGGCACTCCGTGGCCAGCGCCCTGGCTGCGGTGCACGCCACCGGCATGGTGCACGGCAACGTGCACCCGGGCACCGTGATGATCAGCGACGACGGCCGCGTGGTCCTCGCCGACGCGCGGACCGACGGCGCGGACAGCCAGGAGAGCGACCTCCGGGCGGTCGGTGGCGTCCTCTACTACGCGCTCACCGGGCACTGGCCGCACGGCGAGGCCCCGCTGCACGGCGCCACCGCCGGACACGGCCGGGCCGTCATCCCGGACGCGGTCCGGGACGCCAACGGCGGCCTCGCCGCCCCCCGGCAGATCCGCGCGGGCGTGCCCGCGTACCTGGACGACCTGACCATGGACCTGCTCGACCGGCAGATTCCGCCGCCCTCGTCGGACGTGCTCACCGCCGAGCTGGGCCGGCTGGAGGTGCCCGCCGACGAGCAGTACCTCGAACAGGCCGGCCCGCTCCGGTTCACCGCCGACAACGAGGACGAGCGCACCCCGCTCTCCCCGGCCGGTGGCCGCAAGGTGGTCCTCGGTATCGCCGGCCTGCTCGTGGTCGCCCTGGTCGGCCTCCTCATCGGCGTCACCACCCTGCGCGGCGACGACGACCCCGGCGGTCAGGCCGCGAACCCGACCAGCCCGGCGGCCAGCGACGACGCTCCCGCCCCGGCACCGGCCGCCGTCCGGGCCCTGAAACTCGGCCCCGACCAGGTTCGCGTGATCGACCCGGACAGCAAGGCCCGGGACGAGTTCGACGGCATCGAGAAGGTCGTCGACGGGGACCAGGACGAGGCCTGGCAGACGGACGGCTACTACAACGCCAAGTTCAGCAACCTCAAGGGCGGCATGGGGATCCTGATCGACCTCAAGCAGCCGCAGACGGTGAAGTCGGTGGAGGCGCTGCTGTCCAACCGGGGTGCCACCGGGCAGATCTACGTCGGCACCGCCGACCACCCGTCCACCTCGGCCGGCGACAAGGCCCTCGTCGAGGCGTTCAAGAGCAAGCAGATCGGCCCGACGCTGGAGAACCACGGCGCGAAGATGGTCTTCGACGGCTTCGAGGCCGACCAGAAGTACCAGTACCTCCTCTTCTGGGTCACCGACCTGCCGGAGATCGACGCGGGCAAGTACAAGCTCATCGTCCAGGAGATCACGGTCCAGGTGCAGTGAACCGGCGCGCACGGCGATCCGACCACCCCGATCACGGGACGTGGCGATGACCGGGCGTGGCACGGGCGCGGGTGGTGTGCCGGTCGGTCCGCCACCCCTGCTCGCCGCCGACACCGTCGCCACCGACGCCGACCTGCTCGCCGCCCACGTCGCCGGGGACCGCGACGCCTTCACCGAGCTGTTCCGGCGACACCGCGACCGGCTCTGGGCGGTGGCGGTCCGCACCATCGGCGACCGGGAGGAGGCGGCCGACGCCCTCCAGGACGCGCTGCTCTCCGCGCACCGCGCGGCGGCCCGGTTCCGGGGCGACTCGGCGGTCACCACCTGGCTGCACCGGATCGTGGTCAACGCCTGCCTGGACCGGATGCGACGCCGGCAGGCCCACCCCACCGTCCCGCTGCCGGACGGCAACCGGTCCGACGACCCGGCGGCCACCGGCGGCGTCGAGCCGGCCGCCCCCGCCCCGGACCACGACACCGCGCTGGTGGTCCGGCAGGCCCTCGCGCAACTGCCCGTCGAACAGCGGGCCGCGTTGGTCCTGGTCGACGTGCAGGGCTACCCGGTGGCCGAGGTGGCCCGCATCCTCCACGTGGCCGAGGGCACGGTGAAGAGCCGGTGCGCCCGGGGCCGAGCGCGGCTGGCCGTCCTGCTCGGGCATCTCCGCACCGGCGGTGACGGGCCGTCGGACCATGCCGGTGCCTCCCGGTCGGCCCAGCCGGACGTGCCCGGCGTCACCAGCGGGAACCCCCGAGCACCCGGGGACGTCGGATCAGGGCCGGGGCGGTCCCGGAAACCCACCGACCAGAGGGAGAACACGTGACGGCCGGGCGGTTCGGGGAGGTCGACCACGACCTGCTCGCCGACTACGTCGGTGGCGCGCTGGACGGCACAACCGACGAGACCACGGTCGCCCGGCTGGTGGCGGAGGATCCGGCCTGGGCACGTGCGCACGACGAACTGGCCGCCGCGATGAACCGGGTCGGCGCCGCACTGGCCGCCTGGGGCGGGTCGACGCCCACCATGCCGGAGACGGTGGCCGACCGCCTCACCGCCGCGCTCGCCGGGGCCGGTCCGGCGGCACCGGCCATCGTGCCCGCCCAGGCGTCGCCGTCGCCGACCGTCGCCGTCAGCAGCACCTCCGGCGGCGAGTCGAGCCGAACGGTGGCCGTGGTCGGCGCGTCCCCACGCCCGGCCGGGCGTGGCCGGCGGCGCTGGTCCCGCCGGACGGCCCCGGTGCTGGTCGCCGCAGCGGCGATGGTCGCGGCCGGCTTCGGCGTCACCCAGTTCGTCGGGTCCAGGGTCGGGCAGCCGGAGGCGGGATCGGCCCGGGACACCGCGGTCGCGGGCAGCGCGCCGCGCGACGCGTTCCGGCTCACCACCGCCCCCACCCGGACCGGCACCAGCTACACCCCGGACACCGTCGGCACGATGTCCGGCGGGCCGGGCGTGCTCTCCAACAACAGCGCCAGCCCCGCCCGGCAGCCCGACGACGAGTCGGAACCGCGCGTCCAGGCACCCGTCGCCGACCTGGACCGGCTCACCGACCGGACGGCGCTCGACACCTGCCTCGGTGCGGTCGGCGCGGCGCACGGCCGGGGGCGGATCACCGTGGACCGGGTCGAGTACGCGGCGTTCCAGGGCGCACCGGCGCTGGTGATCGGCCTCGTCGACGCCGAGGGCGATCGCTGGGTCGTGGTGACCGGGCCGGAGTGCGGGGTGCCGGGATCCGGCGCGGACACCCGCTACCGCGCGCAGGTAGGGTGAGGTCGCGGTCACCGGACGTCCGATCATCCACGTGACGTCACCCACCGGACGACCGGGCCGGGAATCCCCACTTCGTACGATGACGTTCTGCATGGCAGTTGCCGACGATGCCAGGCGTCGGTACTCGGATCGACATCGGTGCGCGCGCCGGTGCCGAACACACACACTCGGGAGACGGCAGTGGACGAGGTCCGCAACCTGATCATCATCGGCTCAGGGCCCACCGGTTACACGGCCGCGGTCTACGCGGCGCGCGCCAACCTCAAGCCACTGGTCATCGAGGGCGTGCAGTCCGGTGGCGCACTGATGACGACCACCGAGGTGGAGAACTTCCCCGGCTTCGCCGACGGCATCCTCGGCCCCGAGCTGATGGACAACATGCGCAAGCAGGCCGAGCGGTTCGGCGCGGAGTTCCTCACCGACGACGTGACCCGGGTGGAGCTGGTGGACACCGGCACGCCGGGTTCCGGTGCGACGAGCACCGTCTGGGTCGGCGAGACCGCGTACCGGGCCCGCGCCGTCATCCTGGCCACCGGCTCGGCGTGGCGGCCGCTGGGCGTCCCCGGCGAGCAGGAGTACCTGGGCCACGGCGTGTCGTCCTGCGCCACCTGTGACGGCTTCTTCTTCCGCAACCAGCACATCGTGGTGGTCGGCGGCGGCGACTCCGCGATGGAGGAGGCGAGCTTCCTCACCCGGTTCGCCGAGTCGGTCACCATCGTGCACCGGCGCGACTCGTTCCGGGCCAGCAAGATCATGGCCGAGCGGGCGCTGACCAACGAGAAGATCAAGGTCGAGTGGAACACCACCGTCGAGGAGATCCTCGGCGCGGACAACAAGGTGACCGGCGTCCGGTTGCGTAACGTGCACACCGGCGAGACGAAGGTGCTCGACGTCACCGGCGTGTTCATCGCGATCGGCCACGACCCGCGCAGTGAACTCTTCCGGGGGCAGGTCGACCTGGACGACGAGGGCTACGTCAAGGTCGAGGCGCCGAGCACCCGTACCAACATCCCCGGTGTGTTCGCCGCCGGAGACCTGGTCGACCACACCTACCGGCAGGCGATCACCGCCGCCGGCACCGGCTGTGCCGCCGCGCTCGACGCCGAGCGGTTCATCGCCACCCTGAGCTGACAACCCTGTAGACAGTCCCGGAGGAGGGTCATAGTGGGTACAACGACGGCGGTCACCGACGCCAACTTCGCCACTGACGTACTGAAGTCCGACAAGCCGGTACTGGTGGATTTCTGGGCCGAGTGGTGCGTGCCGTGCCGCAAGGTCGCACCGCTGCTGGAGGAGATCGCCAACGAGATGGGCGACCAGGTTCGGATCGTCAAGCTCAACATCGACGAGAACCCGGAGACCGCCCGGGCCTACCGGGTGATGTCCGTGCCGACCCTCACCGTCTTCAAGAACGGCGAGCCGGTGCAGTCGATCGCCGGTGCCAAGCCCAAGGGCGAGCTGGTCAAGCTGATCCAGGCCGCGCTCTGACCGACGCTGCTGTCCGGAGCCCCGTACCCGTCCCGGGTGCGGGGCTCCGGCCTTTCCCGGCCGCCCCGGGCCCGGCTGACGTACGCCGGGACCGCTTCCGGCAACCGGGAACGCGGCGTCGTCGGCCACGGTACGCTCCGTAAGCGTCCTCGACGAAGAGAGCCCCTGCGTACGACCGCGGTGGGTGGCGAGAAGTCAGCAGCCGCTAAGGGGGTCGTCCGTGCGTCCGATCCGCCCCGGTGACCGGGGACCCGCCGTACGCGAGATCCGCCGGGTCCTGGCCGACCTCGACCTGCTCGTCCCGGCGGACGGGCGGACCGCCGACGCGTTCGACCCGCCCACCGAACGGGCCGTCCGGGCGTTCCAGCAGTCCCGTGGGTTGAGCGTGGACGGGCGCGTCGGCGCGGAGACCTGGCGGGCGTTGGACGCGGCCCGCTGGCGGCTCGGCGCCCGCACGCTCTACCACGCCGTGCCCGAGCCGATCACTGGCGAGGACGTGCGGTCGTTGCAGGAACGGCTGCTGGAGATGGGGTACGACGTCGGCCGCGCGGACGCCATCTACGGCGCGCGGACGGCCCGCGCACTGGCCCAGTTCCAGCGGGAGGTGGGGCTCACCCCGGACGGTTCCTGCGGCCCGCACACGCTGGACGCGCTGCGCCGGCTCGGCCGGAAGGTGGTGGGTGGTCGTCCGCAGTGGCTGCGGGAGTCCGACGCGATCCGCCAGTCCGGGCCGACGCTGGTCGGCCGGACGGTGGTCATCGACCCCGGGCACGGCGGCACCGACCCCGGTGTCGTGGTGCAGGACGGGCCGCTGCGCTGGAACGAGGCGGACCTGATGCACGACCTGGCCAGTCGGCTGGAGGGGCGGCTCGCTGCGGCGGGCGTACGGGTGCAGCTCACCCGGGGACCGTCGCCGCAGCGGTACCTGCCGGACACCGACCGGGCCGAGCTGGCGAACTCCCTCGGCGCGGACGTGTTCATCTCCCTGCACCTCGACGAGCACCGCAATCCGGACGCCGAGGGGGTGGCCACCTACCACTACGGGACGGACAACGGCGTCACCTCGGCCACCGGCGAACGGCTGGCCGGACTGGTGCAGCGGGAGATCGTCGCCCGGACCGGGCTGCGGGACTGCCGTACCCACGCCAAGGCCTGGGACCTGCTCCGGCTCACCCGGATGCCGGCGGTCCGCGTCGAGGTCGGCTACCTCACCTCGCCCGGGGACCGCCGCCGGCTGGTGGACCCCCGGTTCCGGGACCGGGTCGTCGAGGCGATCGTCGCCGCCGTGCAGCGCATGTACTTCCCGATCGAGCGGGACGTGCCGACCGGCTCGATCGACGTCAGCGAGTTGCGCGCCGTGGTGGCCGCCGGTCGCGCTCCGCAGAGCTGACCCGCCGAACCCGACGTGCCGGATGCCCCGCCTGCCGCGCGTCCGCCACGCCAGCCGCGCCCGTCCCGCGCCGGGGCGTCAGCCGGGGGTGGTGGTGGCGGTGGCTGGCCGCACCGGCCGGAGCAGGGTCTCCGGGCTCATCGAGCCGAGCAGCTTCTCCAGGGCGTACTCGACGTCGGACTTCCAGGACAGCGCGGTGCGCAGTTCCAGCCGCAGGCGCGGATAGCGGGGGTGCGGCCGTACCGTCTTGAAGCCGACGGAGAGGAAGTAGTCGGCGGGGGCGACGCAGCCGCCGGAGGTCAGGTCGTCGACGTCGCCGAACTTCGCGTCCCCGAACGCCTCGATCGCCTTGATCCCACGCTTGGTGAGGTCCCGGGCGACCCCCTGCACCAGCATCCGGCCGAGCCCGCCCCCGGCGAAGGACGGCACCACGTGCGCGGTCATCAGCAGCGCGGCGTCGGCGGAGACCGGAGAGGTGGGGAAGGCCATCGAGCGGGGCACGTACGCCGGCGGGGCGAACATCACGAACCCGGCCGGCATGCCGTCGACGTAGACGAGCTTGCCGCAGGAGCCCCACTCCAGCAGGGTCTGCGAGACCCATGCCTCCTTCTCCAGACCCGGGTCGCCGGCGGCACAGGCACGGTCGGCAGAGACCGGATCAAGTTCCCAGAAGACGCACTGCCGGCAGGGGCGAGGCAGGTCTTCCAGGGTGTCGAGGGTCAGGCTGACCAGACGTCGCGACATTGGCGCATCCCCAGAATAGGCTTGGAGGTGACGACACCGCGAGCACGCCGCCGCGTTTGTCCCCGACGAGCGATCGTACGCCGCAACCCGCCGCAGTGGGGAGGGGACGCGCGAACACCACCCGGGGGAGGGTCGGCACCCCGGTCCGGGATGTGGACGCTTGCTCACGTTCCATCCCCGTCACGACCAGCACGGACTACGATCGACCAACCGGTGTCCCGCGTCGCCACGGGCCGTCCGTCCGGCGCCGGACAGGGTGTCGCCGCGGCGGTCCGCAGCCGGGGCGGGATCCACCCGAGGAGCCGATGGGGTGATGTCATGACCGGCACGACGCTCGACGACTACACCGACCGGTACGCGCGGCGCGTGCGGGGCATGACCGCGTCGGAGATCCGCGCGCTCTTCGCCGTCGCCAGCCGCCCGGAGGTGGTGTCGCTCGCCGGGGGCGCACCGTACATCGCCGCACTGCCGCTCGACGCGGTGGGCGAGATGCTCGGCCGGCTCGGGGCCGAGCACGGGACCACCACCCTCCAGTACGGCATCGGGCAGGGCCTGCCGGAGCTGCGCGAGCGGATCTGCGAGGTGATGGCCCTCTCCGGCATCGACGCCTCGTGCGGCGCGTCACCGGAGGACGTGGTGGTGACCGTCGGCGGGCAGCAGGCCCTCGACCTGGTCGCCCGGCTCTTCCTCGACCCCGGTGACGTGGTGCTCGCCGAGGGGCCCACCTACGTCGGCGCGCTCGGGGTCTTCCAGGCCGCCCAGGCCCAGGTCGTGCACGTCCCGATGGACGACGAGGGGCTGATCCCGGAGGCGCTGGAGGCGGCGGTCGCCGACTGCGCCCGCGCCGGCCGGCGGGTCAAGTTCCTCTACACCATCCCCACCTACCAGAACCCGGCCGGCGTGACGCTCAGCGAGGAGCGGCGGGAACGGGTGCTCGACATCTGCGAGCGGGCCGGTCTCCTGGTGGTCGAGGACGACCCGTACGGGCAGCTCGGCTTCGAGTCGGAGGCCCCCGCGCCGCTGCGCGCCCGCCGCCGCGACGGCGTCTTCTACCTCAGCACGTTCTCCAAGACCTTCGCACCCGGACTGCGGGTCGGCTGGATCCTCGCCCCGCACGCGGTCCGCGACAAGCTGGTCATCGCCAGCGAGGCGCAGATCCTCTGTCCCAGCGGGTACGCCCAGGCCGCCGTCTCCGCCTACCTGCGCACGATGCCCTGGCAGGAGCAGCTCAAGGTCTACCGGGAGGTCTACCGGGAGCGCCGGGACGCCATGCTCACCGCCCTGGCCGACCTGATGCCGGCCGGCACCACCTGGACCCGGCCGGCCGGCGGTCTCTTCGTCTGGGCGACCCTGCCCGAAGGGCTCGACTCCAAGGCGATGATGCCCCGGGCGATCGCCGCCCGGGTGGCGTACGTGCCCGGCACCGGCTTCTACGCCGACGGCTCCGGCAGCAGCCACATGCGGCTCAACTTCTCGTTCCCCGCCCCGGAGCGGATCCGGGAGGGTGTCCGTCGGCTGGCCGGCGTCATGGAGCAGGACATCGCCATGCGGCGGGTCTTCGGCCAGGTCAGCCAGCCGGGACGACGCGGGCAGGCCGGTGCGGACACACCCGGCCCCGACTTGGCATGATCTCGGCATGTCTGCCAGCCTGACCGACCACTCCGGCTCCACCAGCTCCCGGTCGCCCGACCCGGCCGTCGGGGAGCTGCGGGTCCTCGTCCTCGCCGGCGGCCTGTCGTACGAACGCGAGGTCTCGCTGAAGTCCGGCCGTCGGGTGCTCGACGCGCTCCGCGCGGCCGGGGTGGAGGCGGAGCTACGGGACGCCGACGTCGCCCTGCTGCCCGCGCTGGCGGCCGACCCGCCGGACGCGGTGGTGATCGCGCTGCACGGCGCAACCGGTGAGGACGGCTCGCTCCGGGGCGTACTGGACCTCTGCGGGATCCCGTACGTCGGCTGCGACGCCCGCTCCGCCCGCCTGGCGTGGGACAAGCCCTCCGCCAAGACGGTGCTCCGCGAGGCGGGCATTCCGACTCCCGACTGGGTGGCTCTGCCGCACGACCGTTTCTCGGAGCTGGGCGCGGTGGCGGTACTGGACCGGATCGTCGACCGGATCGGTCTGCCGGTGATGGTGAAGCCGGCACAGGGTGGTTCCGGGCTGGGTGCCGCCGTCGTCCGGGACGCCGCCGCGCTGCCCGCCGCGATGGTGGGCTGCTTCGCGTACGACTCGACCGCCCTGGTCGAGCGGTACGTCCCCGGGAGGGACGTGGCGGTCACCGTGATCGACCTCGGGGAGGGCCCCCGGGCACTGCCGGCGGTGGAGATCGTGCCGCGCAACGGCGTCTACGACTACGCCGCCCGCTACACCGCCGGCCGGACGACCTGGCACGCCCCGGCACGGCTGGCGGACGACGTGGCCGCCCGGGTGGCCGAGGTGGCCGTCGCCGCGCACACCGCCCTCGGGCTGCGGGACATCTCCCGGGTCGACCTCATCGTGGACGACCCGGGGCACCCGCACGTCCTGGAGGTGAACGTGTCGCCGGGCATGACCGAGACCTCGCTGCTGCCGCTGGCGGTCCAGGCCGCCGGGCTCGACTTCGGGCGGGTGCTCGAATCACTGGTGGTGCAGGCCGCCGCCCGCCGCCCGTAGCAGCCCCATCAGCTTCAGTACCACGGCATCAGGGCCGGACGGTCTCCCGTCCGGCCCTGATGTTCGTCTCCGGCCGGGTCAGGTCGTCCCCGGTCGGTCCGCCTCGTCGACGTGGGCCGGGTCCGCAGCGGATTGGTCCGGGTCGGTTCGGGGTGCCGGAATCCGAGCGGCTGCGTCGTCGGTCTCGTCGGCTGCCTCGATCACCGAACCGCCCTCGGTCTCCGTCCGTTCCTCCTCCACGCGGAAGGAGTCGCTGAAACTCGCCGGAGCCTGCCACTGGATCCGGGACGGCTCGGTCATCGGTCGCCCACCGAACTCTCCGAGCCAGGCCGCTACCAGGGCCAGGTTCTCCCGCCACTGTTCCTCGGAGATCGGCGGAAGGATCGAGTCCCACAGGGAGAGGAACGTCCCGCGCAGTTGCAGCCGGCCGTACGGGCGGGCCAGGAACCACAGATGAAAGTGCGACGACCCGTCACCCCACCGGTTGACGTGCACGCGGGCCACCCCGTCCAACGACCGGATCGCCCGCTCCAGACGCACCGTCATCACGCCCAGTTCGGCGGCGAGCAGGTTCGGCAGGTCCCCCAGGTCGAGGTGGGAGCGGGACTCCAGGATCAACACCATCGGCAGACCCGTCGGCCGGTCCATCGCCCGGACCCGCCAGCGTTCCCCCACCCAGATGTACGCCTCGTCCGGCGCACCGCAGGCCGTGCACTCCCGGTCCCCCTCACCCCTGCGGGGAGGCTCGACCGGGACCGGATCGTCGAGCTGCTTGACGCGGAGGTCGCCCTCGAAGGGGAAGGAGGGCCATTGGGTGAAGTCCGGGACCGCAGGAGGCGTGTGGGGCACGAGGCTGACCCTAACCGAGTCGACGACCCCTGTCCCCACCCGAATCCGTGGTCCTGTCGGCACTCGTCGTCAGGGATCGGGTACGTCGCTCACCGCTCCCTCGGGCCCGCCGGCCCGGTCACGGAACGCGACTTCCCGGCGCGACCTGACGGTCAACTTCCCGGCGACTGAGTCGCGCATCACACCCGTCATCCACAGGCTCGGACGCCGTTCCACGCGCGGTTTCACGTGAAACGGGACTACCTGTGGATAACTTCTGTGGATAACTACGACGCGTCGGACGGGTTGTGGACAACCACGGACCGCTTCGGGCAACCGCCGCCCGCTCCGTCTCGTCCTACCGGAATCGCCACGGCCGGCCCCGGCAGGCGCTGTGCTCGGCTGTCGCCGCGTTTCACGTGAAACGCGGGCGGCGGGCGGCGGGCGGCGGGCGGCGGGCGGCGGGCGGCGGGCGGCGGGCGGCGGGCGGCGGGCGGCGGGCGGCGGGCGGCGGGCGGCGGGCGGCGGGCGGCGGGCGGCGACGAAATATAGAACGACCGCGAGCCGGATCGGGTTCCGGGTCGCGGTCGTTTCCTGGCGCGGAGGCGCTACGCCTCCCGGGTCGTTCGTCGAGGGATCAGGCCTCCGGTTCCTCCTCCTGCCCGACACCGATGAGCCCGACGATCCGCTCGAGGTCGTCCACCGTCGCGAACTCAATCGTGATCTTGCCCTTGTTCCGGCCGATGTCCACCTTCACCCGGGTGTCGAACCGGTCGGAGAGACGGTCGGCGAGGTCGGTGAGGGCGGGTGCGTGCGGCTTGGGCCGCCGTCGGGCGGCCGGCGTTCTCGTCGTACCCTCCTCGCTCAGTGCGAGGGAGACGATTTCCTCGGTCGCCCGTACCGAGAGGCCCTCGGCCACGATACGGAGCGCGAGCTGCTCCTGGGCCTCGGCCTCGTCGAGGCTAAGGAGGGCGCGCGCATGCCCGGCGGAGAGCACCCCGGCTGCGACCCGACGCTGCACCTGGGGCGGCAGGTTGAGCAGCCGGATGGTGTTCGAGATCTGTGGACGGCTCCGCCCGATGCGGCGGGCCAGTTCCTCGTGGGTCGCCCCGAACTCCTCCAGCAGCTGCTGGTACGCGGCCGCCTCTTCGAGCGGGTTCAGGTTGGCCCGGTGGATGTTCTCCAGCAGCGCGTCCCGGAGCATCGCGTCGTCCCGGGTGTCCCGGACGATCGCCGGGATGTTCTCCCGGCCCACCGCCTGGGCGGCCCGCCAGCGCCGCTCGCCCATCACCAGCTCGTACTTCTCGCCGTCGAGCTGGCGCACCACGATGGGCTGAAGGAAGCCGACCTGCTCGATGGAGGTCTTCAGTTCCTCCAGCGCCTCCTCGTCGAAGACCTGTCGGGGCTGCTTCGGGTTGGGGAGGATGGCGTCGACCGGAATCTCCGCGAACCGTGCCCCGGGCACCGGGGAGAGAGGCAGCGCCGTCGGCGCCACCTCCGGTTCCGGGACGGGGGCCGGTGGGGTCCCGGTCGGCGCGGCCGTGCCGATGGCAGGGTCGACCTCCGGGGAGGGCGGCGGTGTCGTGGTCTCCAGCGTCTCCACGGGACCGGTGGGGATGAGCGCCCCCAGCCCTCGACCCAGTCCGCCACGCGGCCGGTTCTTCATGCGACGCCTCCCAGCGACTTACCCGCACTACCCATTCCGGCTCACCGGCTCCTTGACCCCACGCTCGGCAATCTCCTGCGCGGCTGCGAAGTAACTGGTGGCACCTCGTGAACCGGGATCGTAGGTCATCACCGACTGGCCGTAACTCGGGGCCTCGGAGACCCGTACGTTCCGGGGAATGACCGCTTGCAGCACCTTGTCGCCGAAGTGGTTCCGGACATCCTGCTCGACCGCGTCCGCCAGCCGGGTACGCCGGTCGTACATGGTGAGCAGGATCGTGGAGACCTCCAGCATCGGGTTCAGGTGCTTACGAACCAGGTTGATGTTGTTGATGAGCTGGTTCAGCCCCTCCAGGGCGTAGTACTCGCACTGGATCGGGATGAGCACCTCCTGCGCGGCGACCAACGCGTTCACCGTGAGCAGGCCGAGCGACGGCGGGCAGTCGATGAAGACGTAGTCGAAGTGACCCGGGTAGGCGGCGATGGCACGGGCCAGCCTCGACTCCCGGGCCACCACCGACACCAGCTCGATCTCGGCACCCGCGAGGTCGATGGTGGCCGGCACGCACCACAGGTTCGGGATGCCCTCCACCTCCTGGGCGACCTCTTCCAGGGGCACGCTGTCGATCAGGCAGTCGTATACGTCCGGCACCCCGGTGTGGTGCGGGACGTTCAGCCCGGTCGAGGCGTTGCCCTGCGGGTCCAGGTCGACCACGAGGACCCGGTTCCCGTGCAGGGCGAGTGCCACCGCCAGGTTCACCGTGGTCGTGGTCTTCCCCACGCCACCCTTCTGGTTCGCGACGCACATGACCCGGGTCCGCTCGGGGCGCGGCATGGTGACCTCGCCACTGGGATTCAGGATCTGCACGGCGCGCATAGCCTCCATAGCCAACGGTGGGTCATCCTCTTCGCGCGTCGGAGTTTCACGTGAAACGTACGCGTCGCCGACCGCTTCCCCGTACGGAGAACGGGCCGACGACGTGGGCGTGTCGATGGTGCCAAAGGGCGGACCGGAAACCGCCGCCGGAGCGGGTTGCTGCGGTACGACAGGTGTGGGAGCGGGATCAGGAGGGATGACGGCTTCCACGACCCGACGAACCGGTTCGTCGACTGTCGCGGCGTCGGTTCGGTCCCCCCGGGTACGCCTGCCCTCCGGCCGGCGCGGCGCGGATTGGTGATCGGCTGTGGACGGCCCACCGCCGTAGGTGGAGTCGGACCGTCCGCCGTGGACCGTCCGGTCCCGGGGTGGAACCGCCGAGCGGCCCACCGGGTCGTCGGCGTACCGGTCGGAGACCGGCCAGGTCACTGGCTCGGTTTCACGTGAAACAGGGGCGGCCGTGGCGGGATCCGCCCGTCGTCCGGTTCCCCCGGGGTCGTCGTACCTGCCGTCGTCATGCACCTGTCATCCCTGCCCGCTTCGGATGGTCGGTCCGCACACCGTCGCTGCCGCACGTGCCCGCTCCACGAAGCGTACGGCCCGGCGGGGCGGCCGGGACCCGTGACACCGGCGCCGTCGTCCGCCCCACACTATCGACGCGCGGCCAGCCTACGGCGGACAGGCGCACAAGGTCCATGCCGAGGATCTCAGCGGTCGAGGGTCTCGCACAGGTTCAACGACCCAACACGGGGCCGGACTCCGGCCGGACCAGGACTTCCCGCCGCTCTGGCGAGACCCGGCGGCCCCATCGGCACTCTCAGGCCGGCAGGGGCCACCGGGATCAACGTCCCCGTGACCGCCCGCCCCGGCGTTTCGCCCGGCGTGGTCCGCGGGCCGGGCCGACCACACGTTCCCGCACGATCTCCACCACGGTCGCCGGTGGGTCGATCACGTCGACACCGCACCGGTACACGGTCGGCTCACCGCCGCCGAGCCGCTCCACCGTGGCCGCGTGCTCGGCAATCTCGTCGGCGACGGAGGAACCCTTCAACGCGACGAGCCGTCCACCTCGGACGGTCAACGGCAGGCACCAGGATGCCAACCGGTCAAGGGGAGCCACCGCCCGTGCGGTGACCACGTCGGCGCTGAGCGGTTCGCCACCAGCGGGGCCGGCGGCAGCCTCCTCGGCCCGGCCCCGGAACACCCGGACCATTCGGGTCAGTCCGAGCCCCTCGACCGCCTCGATCAGGAAGGCGGTCCGGCGGGCGAGTGGTTCGACCAGCGTCAGGTGCAGATCCGGACGGGCGATGGCGAGTACCAGGCCGGGCAGCCCCGCGCCGGAGCCGACGTCGATGACCGTCGCGCCGTCGGGAATCCGCTCCGCCACCGCCGCACAGTTGAGCAGGTGCCGGTCCCAGATCCGGGGGGCCTCCCGAGGGCCGATCAGGCCGCGCAGCACGCCGTCGGTGGCGAGCAGTTCGGCGTACGCGGCGGCCAGGTCGAGCCGATCGCCGAAGAGGGTCCGTGCCGCCTCCGCCAACTCCGGAGGGAGTAACGCGTCCTGGGCGGAGGGGAGGGTGGATGGGTCGGCAGGCGACGGCCCGGGTGGCGTACCACCCGGGCCGGAAACGCCAGCCGTGGCGTCGTAGGTCACCCGTTCAGTCCGCCGGCCGGACGACGATACGCCGGCTGGGCTCGACGCCCTCCGACTCGCTCTCCACGCCGGCCATCGCGTTCACCACGTCGTGCACGCACTTGCGCTCGAACGCGGACATCGGCTCCAGGCGGACCGGCTCGCCGTACTCCTTGACCTTCTCCACCGCGTTCTTGGCGACTGCGGCCAGCTCCTTGCGGCGGTTGGCCCGGTAGCCGCCGACGTCCAGCAGCAGCCGGCTGGGCGTACCGGTCTGCCGGAACACCGCCAGCCGGGCCAGCTCCTGGAGCGCCTCCAGGGTCGCGCCTCGCTGGCCGACCAGGTTCTGCAGGCGGGCACCGACCACCTCGACGACCGGCCGGCCACCCGACACCAGCTCGTCGATGTCCCCGTCGTAGTCGAGGATGTCGAGCAGACCCTCGACGTAGTCCGCCGCGATCTCGCTCTGCCGGAACAAGTCGCTCTCCGCCGGGGCCTTCTTCCCGCGCTCCTCGGCCTCGGTCTCCTCGGTCCCGGTCTTCGCGATCGGAGCAGCGTCCTCGTCCGGGGACTGGTCAGCGCGGGGGATGCTGGTGTCGGTCACGGTTCATCTCCGTACTTCGTTCGGCCGGACCGTCGGGTCCGATGGTTTCCCGGCGGTGGCGGGAGGTCTCGCCGGTGCCACCGGGCACGTCTGTACGGGCAGTGTCGCCCGTGACCGCGCGGTCGCGCGGCGGATCCGCCCGGCATCGGCCGTGGGCCGGTGGTACGGATCCGGCCGCCGCCGGGCGGGCCCGGCGGCGGCGCGTGGATCGGTCAGCCCTGCCGCTTGGCGGGCCGGTTCTTCTTCGGGTTGGCCGGCTTGGCGCCCGGCTTCGGGCCGGCGACCTTGGGTGCGGCGGGCTTCACCGGGGCCGGCGCGGGCTTGGCCCGGCCCAGGAGGCCTCCGGCCTTGGCCGGCTGCGCCGTGGTGCGACCGCTGGTGCCCGCCTTGGCGGTCATGCTCGGCGGCGGCGGGTACTTGCGGAGCACCCACTGCTGCTGGCCGAGCGTGAAGAGGTTGTTGGTGACCCAGTAGATGATCACACCGATCGGGAAGATCGCGCCGGAGATCAGCAGCGACAACGGGATGCCGTAGAGCATGAGTCGCTGGATCATCCGCTGCTGCGGGTCCTCCGCCCAGCCGGTCTTGAGGATCATCTGACGGCTGGTCAGGTAGGTGGTGCCCATCATCACCAGGACCAGGACGCCGGCGATCACCTTGACGGTGGTGCCGTTCGCGCCGAGCCGGGACAACTCCTCGGCGGTCGAGCCGAACTTGCCGGCGATCGGGGCGGTGAAGATCGATGCTGCGGAGGCGCTCTCGAACTGGTCGACCGTCCAGCCGTACAGGGTCTTCTTGTCTTCGGTCTTGAACGGGTCGAGGCGGCGGAGCACGTGGAAGAGGCCGAGGAAGACGGGGATCTGGAGGAACATCGGAAGGCAGCCCATGAGCGGGTTGGCCTTTTCCTTCCGATAGAGCTCCATCATCTCCTTCTGGAGCGTCTCCCGGTCACCCTTGTGCTTCTCCTGGAGCGCCTTGACCTGCGGCTGCAACGCCTGCATGGCCCGCTGCGACTTGATCTGCTTGACGAAGACCGGGAAGAGGATCACCCGGACGGTGACCACCAGGAAGATGATGGCCAGGATCCAGGCCCAGTTCGTCCCCGCGACCGCGCCGTCCGGCACCCCGATGGCGTCCCACGCCGAGTGCCAGGCCAGCAGGATCCACGAGATCGCGTAGTAGACCCAGTCGAGACTCAATTCTCAGGCTCCAGTCTCATCGGCGCGGCGGCCACCCGGCGGCGGCACCGGGTCATATCCACCGGGGTGGAAGGGGTGGCAGCGCGAAAGCCGCCGGATCGTCAGGACGGTTCCCCGGAACGCGCCGTGCCGGGTGACGGCCTCCAGACCGTACGCACTGCACGACGGGTGGAACCGACAGCGGGCCGGCAGTGCCGGGCTTATCCAACGACGGTACGCGATGATGGGCCCGACCAGCATCCGGGCACCGAGTGTCGGGGGCCGGGGCGTGGCGGATCCGCTGCTCATCGGGACCGCCGGCTCCGGGGCATCCGCGCCGAGGCGACGGCCGCGTCCAGGTCGGCACCGAGCCGGGCGTAACTCGCCCCGGCCGCTGCGGGAAGTGCGCGTACCACGAGTGTGCTGCCCTCCGGCAGCACGGCGAGCCGCTCCCGGACCAGGTGCCGCAACTGGCGGCGGACCCGGTTGCGGACCACCGCCGGCCCGACCGCCTTGGACACGACGAAGCCGGCGCGGGTCGGTGCGGAGGATTCCTCCGCACCCGCTGCCCGCGCCGGCTCCGGCGAAGACGGTGCCCCGGACCCTGGTGTCGGTGGCAGAGCCAGGTGGACGACGACGGCGCCACGGCCGGCGCGACGCCCACCACGGATCGCTGCGGCGAAATCGGTGCTGCGCCGCAGTCGCTGCGCGGCTGCCAGCACGACTGCCCACGTCCTCCGAACGGGCCCGGCCGACGTCAGGCCGACAGGCGGGCGCGGCCCTTGGCGCGACGGGTCGAGATGATGGCGCGGCCGGCGCGGGTACGCATGCGCAGCCGGAAGCCGTGGGTCTTCGCGCGCCGGCGGTTGTTCGGCTGGAAGGTGCGCTTGCTCACGTCAGGCTCTCCGTTTTCCGTACGCCCCGCGCGGGGGATCGCTCGGGGTGTGTGGTGGTCCAGGCCGGTTGGTGGCCTACGATCGGCGCTGCCCGACGATCCGGGACCTCGACGATGCGGGCACCACGACCGCGGACAGCAGGCACCCATCACCCTAGCAGAGGGCGACAGAGCAGCTATTCCACCCTACGCAGGGCGGCAATGACCGTCAAACAACCCCGTTGCACCACACAGCACCCGTGGCCGGGGGCGTCGGGCGTCGCGACGCGCCCGGGTCGAAGCGGTGGTTTTCGCTGATGCCGCCAAGGGGCACCCGCCCGGCCGGTTGAAGCGGCGCGGACAACGCTGTTAGCGTGCGCGCTTGCGGTCAGCGTCGGAGATCGGGGTCGGGATCCGGTGCCGCTGACAGGCAAGACCGGACCGGGCGGTGGATCGTTCGGCACGGTGAACCCGCTTCAGCACCCGTTCAGGCAGGGGGCAGGTCCCACCCGCATCCGGCGGGCAGCCACAATCGGTCGGTACACAGCCTGTGGATAACTTGTGGATGGCGACCGGTCAGCCGTCCGGGCGGATGGTGTTCCAGCCGCTCAGACGTGGTGGCGGGCCCGGGACGGCCGACTGGGGAACAGCGGCGGCCGGGAGCAGAGGCGAGGGGGTGGCACGACGGTGGCCGGAACGACCGACCTTGCCGCGGTGTGGACCGCGACGACGGACGAGCTCGCCGACGAGATCATCTCGGCTCAGCAACGTGCCTACCTGCGGCTGACCCGGTTGCGCGCGATCGTCGAGGACACCGCGCTGCTCTCCGTACCCGACGCCTTCACCCGGGACGTGATCGAGTCCCGGCTCCGCCCGGCGATCACCGAGGCGCTCACCCGCCGACTGGGCCGTCCGATCCAGGTGGCGGTCACCGTCCGGGTCGCCGAGGACGGCACGGGCCGTCCGGCGGGCACGGTGTACCGCAGCGTGCCCGAGGCCGACGCGCCCGAACTGCCCTTCCCCGGCTACGACGCCAACCCCGCCCACACCGAGGCGCCGGCCCCGTTCCGGGAGGCCGCGCCGCCCGCGTTCCATTCGGACGAGGAGGGCGGCCCCGGCGCGCAGATGGACCCGGCCCGGGGCGGAACGGCCGGCGACGACCCCCGGCGGCTGATCCCCACCAGCCGGGGCAGTCAGGAACCCCTCTTCACCGCCAGCTTCACCGAACCCCTGGGGGGCGGGCCGCCCGGGGCGGACCGGCGGGGTTACGACGACCGACGCGACAGTAGGCCCGACCAGGGCCGCCCGTACGACCAGCGCTACCGCGACGACGCCGGTCCGGTACGGGACCGGCTGCCCCGCGACGGCGCGACGGACAGCGGACCGGGACGCGGTGGCGTGGATCACCGGCCGGGCGGCCGGGACGACCGGCGGCTCCCCGGCGGTGCGGAGACCGGAGGGAACCGGCTCAACCCGAAGTACATGTTCGAGACGTTCGTCATCGGCTCGTCCAACCGGTTCGCGCACGCGGCCAGTGTGGCGGTGGCCGAGTCGCCGGCCAAGGCGTACAACCCACTGTTCATCTACGGCAGCTCGGGGCTGGGCAAGACCCACCTGCTGCACGCGATCGGGCACTACGCCACGACGCTGGGCAACGCCCGCTCGGTCCGGTACGTCTCGACCGAGGAGTTCACCAACGACTTCATCAACTCGCTGCGCGACGACAAGACCAGCGCGTTCCAGCGCCGCTACCGGGACGTGGACATCCTCCTGATCGACGACATCCAGTTCCTGGAGAACCGGGAGCGGACCCAGGAGGAGTTCTTCCACACCTTCAACACCCTGCACAACGCCAACAAGCAGATCGTGATCACCTCGGACCGGTCGCCGAAGCAGCTCGCGACCCTGGAGGACCGGCTGCGGACCCGGTTCGAGTGGGGGCTGCTGGCCGACATCCAGCCGCCGGACCTGGAAACCCGGATCGCCATCCTCCAGAAGAAGGCCGCCCAGGAGCGCCTGTACGCGCCACCGGACGTGCTGGAGTTCATCGCCTCGCGGGTGTCGAACTCGATCCGCGAGTTGGAGGGCGCGCTGATCCGGGTCACTGCGTTCGCCAGTCTCACCCGCTCCACGGTCGAGCTCTCGCTCGCCGAGGAGGTGCTGCGGGACTTCATCCCGGACGGCGCCGGTCCGGAGATCACCGCCGACCAGATCATGGTCTCCACCGCCGACTACTTCGGCGTCAGCCTGGAGGACCTGCGCGGGCACTCCCGATCCCGGGTGCTGGTCAACGCCCGGCAGGTGGCCATGTACCTCTGCCGTGAGCTGACCGACCTCTCGCTGCCCCGGATCGGTCAGGCGTTCGGCGGGCGGGACCACACCACGGTCATGCACGCGGACCGCAAGATCCGTCAGCAGATGGCCGAACGCCGGTCGCTCTACAACCAGATCGCCGAGCTGACCAACCGGATCAAGCAGACCTCCTGAACCGGGCCGGGGCGGCCGACTGCTGAAGCGGGCCGCCCGGCGGCCCCCGCCCGCCCGGCGAGAAACCACACCGACGGCAGCGCCCGGCCCGACGGCCGGGCGTTTCCGTGTGCTGCCGGCCGTCGGAACGTCGTCCCCCACACCCGCCGACGGGCTGTGGAACACGGCTCGGGGCGGTTCGGCGTACCCACAAGCCCACCCAGCTGTCCACAGCCGGAGGGACTTGTCCACAACAAGTTATCCACAGGCGGTGGATAACTACGGTCCGCCCCGACCCGGTTACCCACAGGTTGTGGAAAAACCCTGGGGACGACACTGTGGATGGCTGTGGACAGTCGCTCGGTTATCCACCGGTCGCCGGCTGCCTGTGTACGACCTGTTGAAGGTTCTGGGGAAAACCGCTGTCAGGGGTGGTGCGCCTGTCCACAGGCCTGGGGAGAAAGTCCGTGGATAACCGGTGGATAACCGGTGGACGACGGTGGACAACTCGGCCCGGCACGGCGGCTGTGGACAAGTACGTGAGTTGTACCCATGGTTCTCCACAGGTAAACCACCGGTGGATAACGTGTCTGACCTGCGAAAACGCGACTTGTCCACAGTTTGCACAGGTGCGATGAAGACGATGGGTTATCTCTTTAGAAGAGAACAAAAACCAATCATCACCGTTGGACTTCCTGTGGATGGGGTCGTCGGCCTCCGGCCGGAGCAGGCTCACGACCCGATCCACGGGGTCGGGCGCACAGCCGATGCCCACGCGCCCTAAGGTGCGATGGGTACCCGCACGGTCGGGCGGGACGGTGGGCAGCGGTCGGCATGAGAGAGTTGTCGCTGACGTCGACGCGGAGGCATTGATGAAGTTCCGAGTGGAGCGCGACGCGCTCGCCGAGGCTGTGGCGTGGACCGCGAAGAGCCTCCCCAACCGGCCGTCCGTACCGGTGCTCGCCGGGGTGATGCTCCGGGTGACCGACGGCAACCTGCAGGTCTCCGGCTTCGACTACGAGGTTTCCAGCCAGGTCACCGTCGAGGTACAGGGTGACGCCGACGGTGCCGCGCTGGTCTCCGGTCGCCTGCTCGCCGAGATCACCAAGGCCCTGCCGGGCAAGCCCGTCGACATCGCCGCCGTCGGCGCGCATCTCGAACTGGTCTGCGGCAGTGCCCGGTTCACCCTGCCGACCATGCCGGTGGAGGACTACCCGACCCTGCCGGAGATGCCGGCGAGCGCCGGCACCGTGGACGCCGCCGCCTTCGCCGCCGCGGTCGCCCAGGTCGCGGTGGCCGCCGGCCGGGACGAGACCCTGCCGATGATGACCGGCGTACGGCTGGAGCTGAACGGCGACACCCTCGCCATGCTCGCCACCGACCGTTACCGCCTCGCCCTGCGCGAGATGCAGTGGCGACCGGACGACGCCGGCGTCAGCATCAACGCCCTGGTGCCCGCCCGGACGCTGCACGACACGGCCAAGGCGCTCGGCCCGCTCGGCGGCGAGGTGACCCTGGCCCTGTCGCAGGGCGCGGCCGGCGAAGGCATGATCGGCTTCTCCGGTGGCACCCGCCGGACCACCAGCCGGCTGCTCGACGGCGCGAACTACCCGCCGGTCCGGTCGCTCTTCCCGCCGAGCCACAACGCCGAGGCCCGGGTGTCGGTCAGCACCCTGATCGAGGTGGTCAAGCGGGTCGCCCTGGTCGCCGAGCGGACCACCCCGGTGCTGCTCAGCTTCAGCTCCGACGGTCTGGTCGTCGAGGCCGGCGGCACCGAGGAGGCGCGGGCCAGCGAGGCCATGGACGCGACCTTCACCGGGGACGCGCTGACCGTCGGCTTCAACCCGCAGTACCTGATCGACGGCCTGGCGAACCTGGGTGCGCAGACCGCGATGCTCTCCTTCGTCGACGCGCTGAAGCCCGCCGTGATTTCCCCGGCCGGTGAGGATGGCGAGGTCATTCCGGGGTACCGGTACCTGATCATGCCGATCCGGGTCTCCCGCTGATCGCGCACGCACCCCGACCCAGAACCACCGGAGGTAGGTACAGATGCAGCTCGGCCTGGTAGGACTCGGCCGCATGGGCGGCAACATGCGCGAGCGGCTGCGCGCCGCCGGGCACGAGGTGGTCGGCTTCGACCACAACGCGGAGCTGAGCGACGTCGCCTCCCTGCCGGAGCTGGTCGAGAAGCTGGCGGCACCGCGCGCGGTCTGGGTGATGGTGCCCGCCGGGGTCACCGACGCCACCATTGACGAGCTGGCCGCCCTGCTCGACTCCGGCGACATCATCATCGACGGCGGCAACTCCCGCTTCAGCGACGACGCCCCGCGCGCCGAGCGGCTGAACGAGCGCGGCATCGGCTACCTCGACGTCGGGGTCTCCGGCGGGGTGTGGGGCCGGCAGAACGGCTACGCGCTGATGGTCGGCGGCTCCGAGGAGCACGTCGGACAGCTGATGCCGATCTTCGAGGCGCTCAAGCCGGAGGGTGAGTTCGGCTTCGTGCACGCCGGGCCGGTCGGTGCCGGGCACTACGCCAAGATGGTGCACAACGGCATCGAGTACGGCCTGATGCACGCCTACGCCGAGGGCTACGAGCTGCTCGCCGCCTCCGAGCTGGTGACCAACGTGCCGGGAGTCTTCAAGTCCTGGCGGGAGGGCACCGTGGTCCGCTCCTGGCTGCTCGACCTGCTCGACCGGGCCCTCGACGAGGACCCGGAGCTGGCCGAGCTGAGCGGCTACACCGAGGACACCGGCGAGGGCCGTTGGACGGTCGACGAGGCGGTCCGGCTCGCCGTACCGCTGAACGTCATCACCGCCTCCCTCTTCGCCCGGTTCGCCTCCCGGCAGGACGACTCGCCCGCCATGAAGGCCGTCGCCGCGCTGCGCCAGCAGTTCGGCGGGCACGCCGTCCGCAAGCGCTGACCGGCATCCGCTCCGCCGTGTACGTCCGCCGGCTCGAACTGGTCGACTTCCGCTCGTACGAGCGGGTCGGCGTCGACCTCGAACCGGGGGCGAACGTCCTGGTCGGGGCGAACGGGGTCGGCAAGACCAACCTCGCCGAGGCGCTCGGCTACGTGGCGACCCTGGACAGTCACCGGGTCGCCACCGACGCTCCGCTGGTGCGGCTCGGTGCCGAGTCGGCGGTGATCCGCTGCGCGGTGGTGCACGAGGGCCGGGAACTCCTGATCGAGTTGGAGATCGTCCCCGGCAAGGCCAACCGGGCCCGGCTGGGGCGGTCGCCGGCCCGCCGGGCGCGGGACGTGCTCGGCGCGCTGCGGCTGGTGCTGTTCGCCCCGGAGGACCTGGAACTCGTCCGGGGCGACCCGGCCGAACGCCGCCGCTACCTCGACGACCTGCTGGTGCTCCGCCAACCCCGGTACGCCGGGGTGCGCGCCGACTACGAGCGGGTGGTCAAGCAGCGCAACGCCCTGCTGCGTACCGCGTACCTGGCCCGCAAGACCGGCGGCTCGCGGGGTGGGGACCTCTCCACCCTGGCGGTGTGGGACACCCACCTGGCCCGGCACGGGGCGGAACTCCTCGCCGGGCGGCTGGAGCTGGTCGCCGCGCTCACGCCACACGTGACCAAGGCGTACGACGCGGTCGCCGCCGGGCGGGCGTCCGCGGGGATCGCGTACCGACCGTCGGTCGAGCTGGGCGAGACGGTGCCGGACCGGGCGACCCTCACCGAGGCGTTGACCGTCGCGCTGGCCGAGGCACGTACCGCCGAGGTGGATCGCGGCACCACCCTGGTGGGTCCGCACCGGGACGACCTCGCGCTCACCCTCGGCCCGCTGCCCGCCAAGGGGTACGCCAGCCACGGCGAGTCGTGGTCGTTCGCGCTCGCCCTGCGGCTGGCCGCGTACGACCTGCTCCGCTCGGACGGGATCGAGCCGGTGCTGGTGCTCGACGACGTCTTCGCCGAACTGGACGCCGGCCGCCGGGAGCGGCTGGCGGGCCTGGTCGGCGGGGCCGCCCAGCTCCTGGTGACCTGTGCCGTCGACGACGACGTGCCGGTGGCCCTGCGGGGTGCCCGCTACCACGTCGGCGAGGGGACGGTACGCCGTGTCGGATGACCCGATCCTGCCCCGTCCCGCCGCCGGTGCGGCCCGGAGTGCCGCCGGTCGTGCCCGGGCGGCCGGAACCGGGGGCCGGCGGATCGACGGTTCCGGGGACGGGTCCGGCGGATCCCGAGCCCCCGCGCCCGACCGGGCCGGCGGGGACCGGACCGACTCCGGCGGACGCCCTGCGGGAACAGGCGGGAGCACTGGCGTGGACCTGCCGGGCGAAACGTCCGGCCCGCAGTTGGCCCGGGCGGTGCTGGACGCGGCGAAGGCCCGACGCGAGGCGGCCGCTCCTCGACGGCGCAGCGCGGTGGGTGGCGGCGGGGACGGGCAGCGACGACTGCGCGGCTACTCCGGGCCGGGACCGGACCCCCGGGATCCGCAGCTGCTCGGCGCGGTGCTCAGCCGGCTGATGAAGGCCCGGGGCTGGGAGCAGCCGGCGGCGGAGGCCACCGTCTTCGGCGCGTGGGAACGGGTGGTCGGGCCGGAGATCGCCCAGCACAGCCGGCCGGTGAAGCTGGAGGACGGCGAACTCACCGTCGAGGCGAGATCGACGGCGTGGGCCACCCAGCTCCGCCTGTTGGCCGGTTCACTGCTCCAGAAGATCGCCCGTGAGGTCGGTCACAACGTCGTCCGCAAGCTGCACATCCACGGCCCCGCCGCGCCGTCCTGGTCGCGGGGGCCCCGACGCGTACGGGGTCGTGGACCCCGCGACACCTACGGCTGACCGCGCGCCCGCGTCCCGGGCGCGCCACCGCCGCCCCGGGCAACCGACCCCGGCCCGGGACGTTGTACGAAGGGTGGGAGTGAAACGGTCAGGTGGCGGCGTAGACGGCGTAGCCGCGGTCCGCGCAGCGGCGGTAGAAGGCGGCCAGGACGGCCAGCTCGGCGCAGGTGAAGCTCCACTGCGGCGGGTCGCCGGCCTCGTCGCGGAGGCCGTCGAGCCGGGCGTCGAGCCAGCGGAGCTGCTGCTCGGCGAGACGACCGTCGCCCAGCAGTTCGCGCAGCACGGCGCTGACCGACTCGAAGGTGACCGCCTCCCCGTGCTCGCGGTGCCGGGCGACGAACCGCTCCAGCCCGTCGGCGATCCAGGCGCAGCCGTCCGGGTCGATCACCGGGTCCTCGTCCTCGGCGGCGTTCTCGGTGGCGTAGAGCACATTCTCCAGGCCGAGCAGGAGATCCACGAGTTCGGTGTAGGCCGTCGCCCGGACCGTGCCGGTCTTGGCGATCAGCTCGGCGAGAGCCGCGGTCGGCGCGGAGATCCGGGGCATCTCCACGATCTCGCCGAAATCCACGAACTCGGCCGGTGCCACCGGGTCGTAGAACCGGCCGGTCCGCGGCCAGACCACCGCGACGTTGTCCAGCCCCATCGGGCGTCACCTCTTAAGTGCACGTGTCGAGCCAGTCGGTCCGATCGTCCGATTCTGCCGTCTAAAGATCAAGTGCGGCACCCCGGGTGGCGCCCCAAGGTACGGCACCGTGCGTACTCGGCGCGACCCCGCGGCGTACTCGTCGCGGGTGGTGTCGGTGGGCCGACCGTCGGCAACCGCGCCCACGATCAGGGCCGCTCGTGTAGGGGGAGTTGCGGGTGGCGCGATTCGGGCCGCAGCGGAGGTCTGAGCCGCCTTCAAGGGGTGCCGAGTGGTGGTTATGTCGGCTGCGCACAGTAGGATTGGAGGCGAGACGAAGATCTGACGCGGAGCGACGCCACGGACCCCGCCGGGCCCCGACGCGCCCGTGTCGCATCGAGTTGATCGCGATCCGCGGGCAACCGCGGCGACCGGCGCGTTCGGCCCGTACCCCGGAACATACCCGGTGCCGGTCCATGCGCCCGACGTCGCGTCCTGTCCGCCGAACCCGCGCCCGACGCGCCCTGTGAGGGGGCGGACGGCGCGAGAAAGTGGCCGAGGGTGGCAGCGCAGAACAAGCAGGAGTACGGCGCCGAGTCGATCACCGTCCTCGAAGGGCTTGAGGCGGTCCGGAAGCGGCCCGGCATGTACATCGGGTCCACCGGGGAACGTGGTCTGCACCACCTCGTCTGGGAGGTCGTCGACAACGCGGTCGACGAGGCGCTGGCGGGTTACTGCGACACCATCGACGTGGTGCTGCTGGCCGACGGTGGCGTACAGGTCACCGACAACGGTCGTGGCTTCCCGGTCGACCTGCACCCCAAGCTGAAGAAGCCCGGCGTCGAGGTCGCGCTGACCGTGCTGCACGCCGGCGGCAAGTTCGACGGCAAGGCGTACGCGGTCTCCGGCGGTCTGCACGGCGTCGGCGTGTCCGTCGTGAACGCGCTCTCCACGCGGATGGCCGTGGAGATCCACAAGGACGGCTTCGTCTGGCGGCAGAAGTACACCGCCTCCAAGCCGAGCCCGCTGGACAAGGGCGAGACCACCGACCGCACCGGCTCGGCGGTCGCCTTCTGGCCCGACCCGGACGTCTTCGAGACGGTCGACTTCGACTTCCAGACCATCTACCGGCGGCTCCAGGAGATGGCCTTCCTCAACCGGGGCCTCACCATCCACCTCCTCGACGAGCGGGTGCCCGAGGACGAGGACGGCCGCCAGCGCGAGGTCACCTTCTGTTACAAGGGCGGCATCGCCGACTTCGTCCGGCACCTCAACGCCTCGAAGAACCCGATCCACAAGACGGTGGTCGAGTTCTTCGGCGAGGAGGAGGGCATGTCCGTCGAGATCGCCATGCAGTGGAACGAGTCCTACGGCGAGTCGGTCTACACCTTCGCCAACACCATCAACACGCACGAGGGTGGTACCCACGAGGAGGGCTTCCGGGCCGCGCTGACCAGCCTCGTCAACAAGTACGGCGCGGAGAAGAAGCTGCTGAAGGCCGACGAGAAGCTCTCCGGCGAGGACATCCGTGAAGGACTCGCCGCGATCATCTCGGTCAAGCTGGCCAACCCGCAGTTCGAGGGGCAGACCAAGACCAAGCTCGGCAACACCCCGGTGAAGAGCTTCGTGCAGCGGGTCTGCAACGAGTGGCTGGTCGACTGGTTCGACCGGAACCCGGCCGAGGCCAAGGTCATCATCACCAAGGCGTCCCAGGCCGCCCGCGCCCGGATCGCCGCCCAGCAGGCCCGGAAGCTGGCCCGCCGCAAGTCGCTGCTGGAGTCCGGCTCGATGCCGGGCAAGCTGGCCGACTGCCAGTCCACCGACCCGCGCGAGTCGGAGGTCTTCATCGTCGAGGGCGACTCGGCCGGCGGCTCGGCCAAGCAGGGGCGGGACCCGCGGACCCAGGCGATCCTGCCGATCCGGGGCAAGATCCTGAACGTGGAGAAGGCCCGGATCGACCGGGTGCTGAAGAACAACGAGGTCCAGGCGCTGATCACCGCGCTCGGCACCGGCATCCACGACGACTTCGACATGGAGAAGCTGCGCTACCACAAGGTGGTGCTGATGGCCGACGCGGACGTGGACGGCCAGCACATCCAGACCCTGCTGCTCACCCTCCTGTTCCGCTTCATGCGTCCGCTGGTCGAGCTGGGGCACGTCTACCTGGCCGCCCCGCCGCTCTACAAGATCAAGTGGAACAAGCGGGGCGACGACGCCCAGTACGCCTACTCCGACCGGGAGCGGGACGGGCTGATCGCCCTGCGGCAGCAGAAGAAGCCGAACGCCAGGCCGGACGACATCCAGCGCTTCAAGGGCCTCGGCGAGATGAACTATCCCGAACTGTGGGAAACCACGATGAACCCGGCGACCCGGACCCTGCGTCAGGTCACCCTCGACGACGCCGCGGTCGCGGACGAGTTGTTCAGCGTCCTGATGGGTGAGGACGTCGAGGCGCGCCGCTCGTTCATTCAACGTAACGCCAAGGACGTGCGCTTCCTGGACATCTGACGGTTGCCGGCGGACCGCCGGGAAGCCCCCGGCGGTTCACTGGTCCACAGAGTTATCCACAGCTTCGACGGTATCCACAGCCGTTATCCACAGCACGAAAACGACTCTGAGTCTGATAAGGGTTAACAGTGACCGATACTCCCGAGTCCACCCCTAACGAGCCGGAGACCCCGGAGGCCGCCGCCACGGTAGTGGCGCACGACCGGATCGAGCCGGTCGGCCTCGAGGTGGAGATGCAGCGCTCCTACCTCGACTACGCGATGAGCGTCATCGTCGGGCGGGCGCTGCCGGACGTGCGGGACGGGCTCAAGCCGGTCCACCGCAAGATCCTCTACGCCATGTTCGACTCCGGCTACCGGCCGGACCGCGGTTACGTGAAGTGCTCCCGCGTCGTCGGCGACGTGATGGGGCAGTTCCACCCGCACGGCGACTCGGCGATCTACGACGCGCTGGTCCGGATGGCGCAGCCCTGGTCACTGCGGTACCCGCTGGTCGACGGCAACGGAAACTTCGGCTCGCCCGGAAACGATCCGGCCGCCGCGATGCGTTACTGCCTCGCAGGCGATGCCCGGATCCGTACCGCTGACGGGTCGGTCCGGATCGACCAGGTCGTGCCCGGCGCGGCACCGAGCAGCGAGACCGAGATCGACCTGAAGGTCCGCGACCGCAACGGCGACCTGGTCCGCGCCACCCGGTTCTTCCACTCCGGTGAGCACCCCACGCTGCGGCTGCGCACCCACGAGGGGTACGAGCTGACCGGCACCCACAACCACCCGGTGCTCTGCCTGGTGGACGTGGCCGGCGTGCCCACCCTGCTCTGGAAGCTGCTCGCCGAGATCTCCCCCGGTGACCGGGTGGTGCTCCAGCGGTCCGTTCCGGACGAGATCGGCTACCCGATGCTGGAGCACGTCGAGGCCGCTGTCCTCGCCGGTGCCTTCGTCAGCGAGGGCTGGGTCTCCGAGGGGCGGGCCGGCTTCAACAACACCGACCGGGAGTTCTTCGTCCGGGTGCTCGCCGCCTACGACCTCGCCGTGGGTGGCCCCCGGTACGTCGCCCAGCGCACCAGCGCCTCCGGCAGCGTCCTGCACGAGCTCGACGTCCAGGACCTGACCGCCCTGCGGGCGAGCATCCTCGGCGAGATGGTCGGGGCACGGAGCGCGGCGAAGTTCGTCCCGGAGTTCGTCTGGCAGGGGCCGGCGGCGATCAAGCGCGCGTTCCTCCAGGCGCTCTTCGAGGGGGACGGTTCCTCCTCGCTGCTGCCGCGCAACAGCATCCAGATCTCGTACTCCACCCGCAGCGACCGCCTGGCCCGCGAGGTCCAGCAGCTGCTGCTGGAGTTCGGCGTGGTGAGCAGGCAGTGCCGGTACGACAACGGCGAGACCAAGGTCGTGGTGACCAACCGCCGTGACGCCCGGATCTTCGCCCAGCAGGTCGGTTTCCTCGGCCGTAAGCAGGCCAAGCTGGAATCCGAGCTGGCCCCGGTGCCGCAGACCAGCACCGCTCTCTCCGCCGACCACGTGCCCTTCGTGGCCGACTTCGTCCGGGCGCACGGTGCCACCCGCTGGACCGAGCGGGACTGGCTGCGCCGGCACAACGTCGACCGGATCGAGCGCTGGGAACGGGACCGCGAGGAGATCGCCGCCCGGATCACCGAGGCCGACGTGCTCGATGTGGTCGAGCCGCTGGTGGACGGGCGCTTCTACTACGCCGAGGTGGCGGAGGTCGAGGACGCCGGCGTCCAGGCGGTCTACAGCATCCGGGTCGACACCGACGACCACTCGTTCGTGTCCGACGGCTTCGTCAGCCACAACACCGAATGCAAGCTGGACCCGCTGGCGATGGAGATGCTGCGGGACATCGACGAGGACACCGTCGACCTCCAGGACAACTACGACGGCCGGGCCAAGGAGCCCACCATCCTGCCGTCGCGGATCCCGAACCTGCTGATCAACGGGTCCGAGGGCATCGCGGTCGGCATGGCCACCAAGATCCCGCCGCACAACCTGCGCGAGATCGGCGCGGCCGTGCAGTGGTGCCTGGAGAACCCGGAGGAGGACGAGGCCACCACCCTCGACGCGCTGCTGGAGATCGTCAAGGGCCCGGACTTCCCGACCCACGGCCTGATCGTCGGCACCACCGCCATCCAGGACGCGTACCGGACCGGCCGCGGCTCGATCCGGATGCGCGCCGTGGTGGAGGTCGAGGAGGACAAGCGGGGTCGTCCCTGCCTGGTCGTCAGCGAGCTGCCCTACCAGGTCAACCCGGACAATCTCGCCGAGCGGATCGCCGAGCTGATCAAGGAGGGGAAGCTCGGCGGCATCGCCGACATCCGGGACGAGTCCTCCGGGCGTACCGGCATGCGGATCGTGCTGGTGCTCAAGCGCGACGCGGTCGCCAAGGTGGTGTTGAACAACCTCTACAAGCACACCCAGCTCCAGGAGACCTTCGGCGCCAACATGCTGGCGCTGGTCGACGGCGTGCCGCGCACGCTCAACCTCGCGCAGTTCATCCGCTACTACGTCGAGCACCAGATCGAGGTCATCCGGCGGCGGACGGCGTTCCGGCTGCGCAAGGCCGAGGAGCGGGCGCACATCCTGCGCGGTCTGTCCAAGGCGCTGGACGCGCTGGACGAGGTGATCGCCCTGATCCGGCGCTCGCCCACCGTCGAGGACGCCCGGCAGGGCCTGATCCAGCTGCTGACGATCGACGAGATCCAGGCGACCGCGATCCTGGACATGCAGCTGCGTCGTCTCGCCGCTCTGGAGCGGCAGCGGATCCTGGACGACCTGGCGAAGCTTGAGATCGAGATCGCCGACCTGAAGGACATCCTGGCGAAGCCGGAGCGGCAGCGGAAGATCGTCTCCGAGGAGCTGGGCGAGATCGTCGCCAAGTGGGGCGACGAGCGGCGTACGAAGATCGTGCCGTTCGACGGCGAGGTCTCCATGGAGGACCTGATCGCCCGCGAGGACGTCGTGGTCACCATCACCCGGACCGGGTACGCCAAGCGGACCAAGGTCGACCTCTACCGCTCCCAGCGCCGGGGCGGCAAGGGCGTCAGCGGCGCCACGCTGCGGCAGGACGACATCGTCAGCCACTTCTTCGTCTGCTCGACCCACGACTGGATCCTGTTCTTCACCAACAAGGGACGGGTCTACCGGGCCAAGGCGTACGAGCTTCCGGAGGCCAGTAGGGTGGCCAAGGGCCAGCACGTGGCCAATCTGCTCGCCTTCCAGCCGGAGGAGCAGATCGCACAGATCATCGAGATCCCGAACTACCAGGTAGCCCCCTATCTGGTACTGGCCACGAAGAACGGCCTGGTGAAGAAGACGAAGCTCGAGGAGTTCGACTCCAACCGCTCGGGCGGCATCATCGCGATCAACCTGCGCGACGAGGACGAGCTGGTCGGCGCTGCCCTGTGCGCGCCGGACGACGACCTGCTGCTGGTCTCGAAGAACGCCCAGGCCATCCGGTTCAACGCGGGTGACGAGACGCTGCGACCGATGGGGCGGGCGACCACGGGCGTGATCGGCATGCGTTTCAGTGACGAAGACGAACTGCTGGCCATGGAGGTCGTCCGGGAGGGCATGGACGTCCTGGTGGCCACCAACGGGGGATATGCGAAACGGACCCCCATCGAGGAATACCCGGTGCAGGGCCGGGGAGGTAAGGGCGTGTTGACCGCGAAGATCACAGAGCGCCGCGGGGGTCTTGTCGGCGCGGTCGTGATCAGCCCGGACGACGAGCTCTTCGCGATCACCAGCAACGGTGGCGTCATCCGGACTCCGGTGAAGCCTGTACGCCGTACGCGGGATCGGAACACAATGGGGGTCAAGCTGATGGACCTCCCGGACGGCGTAACTATCGTGGCGATTGCTCGCAATGCCGACGAGCCTGACGAACAGGACTAGTTGATGACGGAGACACAGGCGAAGTCGGGGAACAAGGGGACCTCGGCCAACCCGGTCGACGAGGATGCCGCGAAGGGCGGTGCGTCCGCGTCCGGACGCGCCGCCGTAGGTCGGGCGACGGTTCCCGCCGACGCGCCTGCCCCGAAGTTCACCCGGGCTCCCGGCATGACACCACCGCCGGACAAGCCCGCCGCCGACTCGGGCAAGGGCGACCGGACCGAGGCGATCGACGTCGACGCGCCGACATCGGCCGGGATGACACCGGCCGCCGGTGCGGCCCGTCCGGCCACGACGACACAGCCGATCCCCACGAAGGCGGCTCAGACCGCGGCCACGGGTACCCAACCGCGGGTCGGGGCCGGCACCCCGCCGGACACCGCACGGCCGGGGGTGGCCCGGCCCAACGGCGGCGGGCTGCCGCCGGGGGTCGGCGGTGCCGCGGCGGTCGGGGCAGCCCGGGTCAACGACGCGGTACGCGCCGCGCGCAGCTCGGTCAGCTCCGCGGCCTCGCGCGGCCCCCGTCGGGCCCGGCTGAACCTCAAGCGGATCGACCCGTGGTCCGTCATGAAGTTCGCCTTCGCGGTCTCCGTCGTGCTCTTCATCGTCGTGGTGGTCGCCACGTCGGTGCTCTACCTCGCCCTCGACGCGATGGGTGTGTTCCAGAGTGTCAACGAGAGCCTGACCGACCTGGTCAGCGCCGGTGGTGGACAGGGCACGGACGGTTTCCAGATCACTGCCAAGGGCGTGATCCTCAGCTCGGCGCTGCTCGGGCTGGTCAACGTCGTCCTGTTCACGGCGCTCGCCACGCTGGGGGCGTTCGTCTACAACGTCTGCGCCGACCTGGTCGGCGGGGTCGAACTCACCCTCGCCGAGCGGGACTGAGTCGACCCGAAGGGCTGGTCACGCCGGGGCGCCGCGAAAGCGGTCGCCCCGGCGTCGGTCATGGAGGTAGGTTCGTCAGCAGACGGTGCGCGAGGTCCGACCCCGATTTGGGGCCCGACGCACGGATGGGTTAATGTTGCTCGTCGCACACGGGGCTATAGCTCAGTCGGTTAGAGCGCAGAGCTGATAACTCTGAGGTCGCTGGTTCGATTCCAGCTAGCCCCACCGCATACCGTCCGACGGCAGTCGAGCGAGGGGACGCCCCATGGTGAAGAAGCTTCTGTTGCTGGTCGGCGTCGTTGGTGTGGCGGTTGTCGTTGCCCAGCGGATCAAGGCGTCGAACGACGAGCGCGCCCTGTGGCACGAGGCGACCACCGCCCCCGACCTTCGGTAAGGTTCGACCCAGGGCGGTCATTCTCCGCCCATTCGGGGCCCTAGCTCAACTGGCAGAGCACTGCCTTTGCAAGGCAGGGGTTAGGGGTTCGAGTCCCCTGGGCTCCACCTAGCTCCCGTGCAGGTCACGGGACACCTCCCTCGTCTGAGGCCGCTCCACCTGATCGACTGTCATCGTTTTTGGTCAGCAGTTCGTCAGCAGGTGCCGCGAAAGCGTCTCGGATCAGCCGGTGGAAGTCAGCCGGGGTGTGCGTGTAGCGATTGAGAGTTGTGGACGCCTGCTCGTGTCCCATAACCGCCTGCACGACGTTGACCGGCACGCCGCTCGAAACCAGCCACGTGGCGTACCCGTGCCGCAGGTCGTGGAAGCGCAGACCACCGGCAGCCTTGACCGCCACGTGCGCCACTGCGTCGCGGTGCGTCGTGAACTCTGCGGACCACTCGACGCCTTCCCGGTCGTGCCAGGCGGCACGGAACCGGTGCGGCCCCATCTCCGTCACGCTGCCGAGCAGCCCGGCACGGACTAACGACGGGCGCCACACCTGACGTCGGAAGTTGCTCCGCAGCATCGGGTCACCAGCCTGGTTGGTGAAGACCCGGTCAGTGTTGCCAGCGTTCGTCAAGCCGTGGTGGCGCTGCAACTCGGCCCGAAGGAACGACGGCACGGGAACGGCGCGGCGGCTCTGTGCCGTCTTCGGGTACGGCTTGTCGGCCGGGTGCCCGTTCACCTCGATCACGACTCGCCGAACGGTCAGCGTCGCGGCCTGGTCGTCGTCCGGCAGTTCGATGTCATCCCACCGCAGCCCGAGACACTCGCCCCACCGCAGCCCGGCCCCTGCTGCTGCGGCCACTACGGCACGGTGCCACTCCGGAACGTTCGGCAGCAGCTCTTGCACCTGGTCGAGCGGAAGCGGGAGCTGCCCGTCCGCGCGCTTGCGTTGTGCGGGCAGTCGCACTGCCTTGCACGGGTTGAACGCGATCAGTCGACTCCGGACCGCCGACGCGAGGATGGACGACAGCAGCGAGTGACACGATGCCACCGGTGGCCGGTGACAGCTCGCGGCTCATGCGCGTTACCCACTCCTGTACGGCCAGGTGGTCAATTCGTGCGACCGGCCACGTGCCCCACTCCGGCAGAAGCCGCGCCCGGAGACGCGACGTCCACCCGGCAAGCGTGGTCGCCTCCACCGACCGGGACGCCAGCCACCGTTCGGCGTACGTACCGAACCGCGTCTTGCCGGCGGCAGGGTCGACGTACGTCCCCTGACTTACGGTCGCCCCAGTGGTTGCGAGGTACGCGGCAGCTTCCTTTCGCGTGCGGAAGGTCTTCGCCTTCTGGCGGCCGGACGGGTCGCGCCAGTTGGCGCGGTAGGTG
The DNA here is from genome assembly GCF_014680085.1 of Micromonospora sagamiensis. NCBI lineage: Bacteria > Bacillati > Actinomycetota > Actinomycetes > Micromonosporales > Micromonosporaceae > Micromonospora > Micromonospora sagamiensis. The sequence goes on from NZ_AP023438.1 coordinate 3,040,312, forward strand.
CCGGCGGGGGGTCTTGATGATGTGTCCCACGGGTTGTGGATCTCCTCCTGGCTAGTGTTCCGCGCCAGAAATTCGCCTCATAATTCGGTGTAGGGTGGTGGGATGCCGAGGACCGGGCGTCCCACCCCGCCGCTGGTGTTGTCCGACGAGGAACGCGCGACGCTGGTGCGCTGGTCGCGGCGGGCGAAGTCCGCGCAGATCCTCGCGATGCGCGCGAAGATCATCCTGGCGTGCGCCGAGGGTGCTTCGAACACTGACGTGGCGAGTGGTCTGGGTCCACGGTCGGCAAGTGGCGTCGGCGGTTTCTGAAGCTGCGGCTGGATGGCCTGATCGATGAACAACGGCCGGGCCGTCCACCGTCGATCACCCTGGACCAGGTCGAGAACGTCGTGGTGACGACCCTGGAGCAGACGCCGCGCAATGCCACCCACTGGTCCCGCACGTCCATGGCCAAGCGGTCGGGGCTGTCGAAATCGACAATCGGCCGGATCTGGCGGGACTTCGGGCTCAAGCCACACCGGGCGGACACGTTCAAGCTGTCCACCGACCCGCAGTTCATCGAGAAGGTCGTCGTCTAGTTGTAGTGCCCAGGAACGCTGGTCAACCTTGTGAAGGACGGTTTGCCGGCGGTAGCGGTGTGGGGCCGGTGGTGATTGTAGTTACGGAGCCGGGCGGGGAGGGCTTTCGGCGGGCGGATTCGGATGAGTAGAACCGGCCTTCTGAGCCGTATCGGCCACAGGTGTCCAGCCCTCGGCAAGAGATGTAAGGATACGCAGGGCGACCGAAATACCACATCTCAATGACGGTTGTCAATCGACTGAGCGGCCTTAGCTGGGGCGGTATAGAGAGAGGGGATCCTATATGCTTGCTTCAAGCGACGCTCATCAAAGGGTTTGCATGATCTTCATGCTGGTGGCCCAATGACGCTATGGGTGTCACCCGTTCGTCTCGAAGGGAAGCCTAAGTAGATGGCTAAAAAGATCGGCGCGGTCCTGTCGGGGATCGCTCTCGGGGTTGCCGCCGCCGTTTCCCCTGCAATTCCCGCCTCGGCTGCCGCCGACGACTATTTCTATGTCTGTGGCGGACAGTTCGAGACCTGCGGCGGGGGTAGCACGGAAGGTACGATCGTTTGGTATAACCGCACCGCTGGGATCACTGGTGGCGTATCGGACAGTGGCCCCGGTAGCACCACGGCAATTTTTGAGGCATTCGCCGGCTCCACCAAGATTGAAAGCCAGACCAGGACTGCCGATGATGAGACCAGTCTCGGAGCCTACCGTGGCTTCAATTTCACGATCGGTGATTCGGACCTGGTTGGTGGTATCGACCGGATTAAGATCACGGTTTGCTTCAACTACCCCGATGGACCGCTCGATTGCAGCCCCAACTACAACGAGTTGAAGAATTCGTAACGGGAACTAGGTGTAACGAGAAGCAGTCGCTATCCTCGCCCGAGTCCGCAGGAGGCACCCTGCGCCCCGGCGTTGTTTCGTATTTCCCGGTTATGCGGTGAGTTGCCGCGCATAAAGGGCTGGATAGCAGGCGAGCACGACTTCTGCTGATCTTTGGGTGTTAAGGCCAGAAGGTCATTTAGGAGTCGTGCTCGTGCCGTTATCTTCCCCGATCCCCCCTGTCGTTGACCACCACGGACCTGGCCTTATGGGAGGCCGAACTCGCGGGCCGGCCTTCTGGCCAGCAACGACCAGCACGCCTCACATCAACCAGCGGGGACCCGGTAGGGCCGACGCCAAACGGCAGCCCGGGCGCCAGTGACGCCGACGGGCAGCGCCCGTCGAAGCGTCCAGGAACTTGCAAGCGAGGGTTTGGAGCGCGGGGGTGCCGGCTGTCAGCAAGAAGTCAGCGAAACGTACGACAGCCAACAACAGGGGCTGCCACAGGACGGTTCACCCCTCGACTCCGACGCCAGTCGTCGGCACTGACAGGCAAGCGTTAACGGGATGGTGCCGCCTTTGCAAGGCAGGGGTTAGGGGTTCGAGTCCCCTGGGCTCCACCAGTACGAACCTGGTTGACCGCAGCCCGAGTGCAGTCATCTGTGCAGCCAAGCGGCTCACGTGGTCCCTTCCTCGCCCAGCCCACACGTTGCGAAGACGTGCCGCAGTAGCGCCGTCGCTCGTTACGACGGAGGTCCGGCCGCTCGCGCCCTTCCAGCGTCAGGTGGTGCTGGCGCGCGCTGCGGAGGCACGATGACAGAAGGGTCGATCATGGGCTTTGCCGACGACGAGATCGATTTCGTCCGTTCCCAGCCGCTGGTACGGATGGCGACACTCGGCGACGATGGACAACCGGACGTGGTGCCGCTTGCCTTTGAATTCGACGGCGCGGCGTTCTGGGTCGGCGGCGGCGAGACGTTCCTGCAGACGCGCAAGGTGCGCAACATTGTCGCCGGGCGGCGCCGGGTCGCTCTCGTCTTCGACGACATGCCGTCGTTCGCCCCGTTCGTTGCCCGCGGTGTGCGTGTTTACGGCACGGCCGACGACCCGATCGAGCGCACCGGCATCACCGGACCCGGCTGGTACGTGCGGATCGTTCCGACCGAATCGTGGAGCTGGAACATGGCGGGCGAGCCGGTCGGTGAGACCTGGTACCCGTCCCGGCATCGCCGGCACTGAGCTGCGTCCGGGACGCACCGGCAGACCGACGGTTGCCGTCCCGGTCCCGGTGCCCACCACTGTGTGGTGTCCGTATCGCCCGACCGGTGGTGTGTCACTCCGGGGCCAGGAGGCGGGACGAGCTGACCCACAGCTGCACCGAGGTCGGCGGCTCGCTGCTCGTCACGGTGTACCCGATCGATTTCTCCGGGTCGTACCCGTGCACCGTGAAACGGCCGTCGCCGAGTGCGGTGAAGTCGCTGTCGACCCGTCCCGAGCCCCGGTACAGCGCGAGCATGGTCTGCTCGTGGTCCTCCGGCAGCAGCGGTAGGTCCCAGACGCCCTGCATGACGTAGGCGCGGTCGACGTCGAACCATCGCGCGCTGTCACAAGGGAGTTCCCATTTGCGCTGCGGCGCCGGCAGTGCACCGAACTGCTCCCGCACGACGTCGGCGGCCATCCTATGGGTGCCCGACCGGCCCGCTTGCCGTCGTCGCGTCGACACCTTCTCCACCAGCGCCACTGCCACCGCGCACTAAGCTCGCGCGGTGCCCGTACGCCCACATCCAGAAGACGGTGCCGACTCGCTGCTCGTCGCGGACGACGGCACGGCGCTGGCCCGGATGCGCATCCGTGACGAGCAGGGGGAGCGCGTCGCGGCTGCGGTCGAGCCGCTGCCCGGGGTGGCGCAGAGCCAGCTTGCCGAGCAGGCGCGCCGCGATCTCGCGGGCTTTCGGCTGGAAACGTCCGACGACGGCGTGGTGGCCGCGTTGGTGGCCGGCGGTCTCGTGCTGCACCGGGCCGCGACCGAGATGCGTCACCGTCTGGACGCTGTGCCCGCGCGGGTGGCGCTGCCCGCAGGCTGGTCGTTGAGCGGCCCGGGTTGGGACGACGATCTGGCCGGGGAACTGGCCGCGGCGTACGGGCCGGGGCATCCGGACGGACCCTGGCGGGCCAGCCACAGCGAGCAGGTCCGGGCGATGTTCGACGCCGGTGAGCCGGTACCCCCGTTGCTCCCGGCCTCCGCCCGCCTGGTGGATCCCGACGGGCGCAGCGCCGGCCACGTCCTGTGTGCCGGACCGGTGCCGTGGACCGACGATGTCTGTGCCTGGATTCTCAACCTCGCCGTGGCGCCCCGCGCGCAGGGCCGCGGATGTGGCCGGGCACTGCTCTCGCACGCGTTGCGCGGAGCGCGCGAGGCGGGACTGCCGGCCGTCGGGCTGTCGGTGGCTGACGGGAACCGCGCACGTCGGCTCTACGACGACGCGGATTTCCGTCCGGTCGCCCGGGTGCTCTCGGTGCTTCTGCCCGCGCTCCAGATCCGCGAGCGTCCGTCCCAGCCGGGCGGTCGTCGTGAGAGCACGGGGTCCGGCGCTGCCGCTCGCCTGAGGTCACCGGCCGCCGGTGAACTGGTTCGCGGGCACGAAGACGCGGTGACCGGACCCATAGGAGAGCCAGACGCCCTCGGCGGTCCACTCGACGGTCAGGTCGGCCGGGTCCATGCCGGTCGCGTCGAAACGGACGCGGTGTCCGTAGCCGCCGCTCCGGTCGCGGCCCAGGACGACCGCGTGGTGGTCGACGGCGGAGGAGCCTCCCTCGGACAGCCGGATCGCCGCGATCGGCGCGCGGACGTGGGTCAGCACGGCGAAGTGTGCCGAACCGTCGGCGTACCCGATCCCCGACGGTTGGTCGACGACCCGGACGACGGTCGTCCGGGGCCACCACAGGAGGACGGCGGCGGCCACGACGCCGCAGACGAGGGCCACGATGATCGCCGCCCGTAGGGGACGGCGACGCCGTTCTCGGCCGGCTGCGGCCGGTGGGCCGGCCGGATACGCGGGGTGGTTCATCGGTCGAGTGTCACCGCACACGTCAAGTGACCGGGCCCTCTGCGGCGAAGCGGCGGTACGACCCCGACAACGTGCTCACGTCCGGCCCCGGCATCTTCGACGGCGGGTGACCCGGGCCGGGCCGCTCCCGTCGCCGGTTCGACGTGATGGCGCGGACCGGAGCCACCGGCGATGCTGGTCCGGTGACGACCACCGACCCCGCTGTGCCGCGTACCGTCCGGATCCACTGCCGGATCGACGTGGTGGTGACCGATCCGCAGGCGGTCACCGACCTGGCCGTGGCGGAGCTGAGGGCGGCGGACATCGACTGGTCGGCGGAGGAGGACGACCCGGACACGGCGGCCCGGGAGCTGCGCGCCGATCTTCCGCTCGCCCTCGCCGGGCTGCTGGACCTGCCCCGCCTGGTCGAGGACCTGCCGGGCGTCGAGTTCCGCAGCGGCCGGTGCCGGGCCGAGCCGGTCCCGGGAGGGCGGTCGACCCCGCCCGCAGCAGGGGAGGCCGGACCGGAGCACCGGTAGGTCGGACCGGAGCACCGGTAGGTCGGCCGGTCAGTGTGGCGGGGCCTGGCCCCGGCTGCCCAGGTGCCGGATCAGGCCCCGCAGGATCTCCCAGGACGCGTCGTCGTCGGCGCTGCCGGTGTGGGGTCGGCGGAACCGGTCGACGTCCACCGCGAGGTCCTCGAGGTCCCACTGGATCCGGTACAGCTCCAACAGTGCGGGCTCGGGGCGTACGCCGGTCGCGTCGGCGTACGCGTCGAGGACGGACCCGTCGCCCGGGTCGAGGTTCCACAGGTCCCGCTCGGGGGGTGAGACCAGGACGGTCTCCCAGTCGATCAGCAGCCACCCGTCCGCGTCCCGCATGGTGTTGCCGGGGTGAGGTTCGCCGTGGGTGAGCACCGCCCGGTCGTCGTACGCGCGCGCCCCGGCGACCAGGGCGTCGTACCGGTCGAGGAGCCGTCGGATCGGCGCGGCGTGCGCGGCGAGCAGGTCGGCGACGGGACGGGCGTACGGGCCGCAGTCGGGAACGGGGCCGGCCCGCAGCGCGTCGTCCAGCGCGTCCCGGTGCGCGACGGTGAGGTCGTCGACGTTGGCGTGCCGGCGTACGTCCGCCGGGGCCATGTGCACCGCGACCAGCATGTCCAGGACGGCTCGGCGGTGCTCGGCGGTGGGGAAGTCGCCCCAGGCGAAGCTCTCCCCGGCGACGTGCGGATAGAGCGCCAGGCCGAACCGATCGCCGACGCGGGTCAGCGGTTCACCGTCCACGGTGGGCACCGGAGCCACGACGAAGCCGCGCCCCCGGCCCCGGCGCGCGGCGGGCGCGTCCCGGTCGGCGGTGGTGCCGCGAAGGGCGGCATGCAGCGCGACGGTCGCGCCGAGGGCGGCCCGGAGCCGGTCGTACGCCCGGTGCAGCGGTTCGTCCCGCCGGTGTCGCCGCCGTTCCAGCTCGTCGACGGTGGCGAACCACCGGTCGCCGTGGACGGTGCGGACCTCCCAGTGGTGACTGCCGAACCCGACCGGCCGGTACGTGACCGTGTCGACGTCGATCCGCCAGGTGCGCCTCAGCGAGGCGGTCAGGGTTTCCTCGGTCAGGCCGGCGGGCGCGCTGAGCATCCCGTCACGGTACGAGCGGTGGCCGGCCCGGCCTACCGAATTGTGCACGGAGCAGGTCCGGTACGTCGTGCATGGCCCGCCGCGAGCGGGGTACCGGAACAGATACCAACCCCCGGAAAGTGAGGTGTGATTGCCATGCCGACCGCACGTGATCTCATGACCAGCGACGTCAGCTGCGTCCGTGAGCAGGACGATCTCAAGTTCGCCGCGCGCAAGATGGCCGAGCTGGGGGTCGGCTCGTTGCCGATCTGCGGCGCGGACAACCGCCTGAAGGGCATGCTGACCGACCGGGACATCGTGGTGAAGGTGCTCGCCGAGGGGCGTGACCCGAGCAGCGTGACCGCCGGTGAGCTGGCCCAGGGCGAGGCGGTGACCATCGGCGCGGACGACGACGCGGCCGAGATCCTCCGCACCATGGGCAAGCACAAGGTACGCCGCCTTCCGGTCATCGACGGGCACGACCTGGTCGGGATCGTCGCCGTGGCCGACGTGGCGCGGTCGCTGCCGGAGCGCCCGGTGGGTGACCTGATCGAGGCCATCTCCGAGCGCGGCTGACCGTATTCGACGCGTCCATCGGGGCCTTCCGCTCGGCGGGAGGCCCTGCGGCGTGAGAGCCGCTCGGCGGGAGGCCCCGCGCCGTGCGGGCGAGGACGTCAGGACGGTGGTCGGGGCAGCCGGTCCACCAGACTGCTGAGCGCGCCGTTGCCCAGGGTGGCGCCGAGCGCGGAGCCGGTGGCGATGGTCCAGCCGACCGGTCCGAGCGGCGTGCAGCCGAAGAACTGGCTGACCCCGGGGGTCTGCACCACCGCGACCAGCGCGCCGACCGAGGCGACGGTGGAGGCGAGCACCGCCGGGCTGGTGCCTCCGGCGAGCACGGTCTGCCCGAGCTGCGTGCCGACCAGGGAGGCGAGGGCCACGGTGCCGGCCCGCCGTTGGCTGCCCGTCCAGCGGGCGAGCGTCCATCCGGCAGTCGCGCCGAGGGTGGTGGCGGCGGCCCGCAATCCGATCTCCCTGGTCAGGCTCTCCCCGAGGGACGTGTCCGGGCCCTCGCGCAGCAGGTGGTCGCCGTGGTGCGCCCCGGGCGGCCGGATCGCGATGGCCATCGCCGGCACCAGGTCGGTGAGGAGGTTGACCAGGAGCAGTTGCCGCCCGGTGAGCGCGGAGCGGCCGGTCGCGGCGGCGGTGAGCACGCTGAACGCGATCTCCCCGAGGTTGCCACCGACCAGGATGCTCAGCGCGTGGCGGACCGAGGACCACATGGCGCGTCCCTCGACCAGGGTGGCGATGATGGTCTCCAGTCGGTCGTCGGTGACCACCAGGTCGGCGGCGGCCTTGGCGGCCGGGGTGCCCCGTTGGCCGAGGGCGATCCCGACGTCGGCCAGCCGGATCGCCGGTGCGTCGTTGGCGCCGTCCCCGGTCATCGCGACGACCCGGCCGCACTTCTGGAGCGCCTGGATGATCCGTACCTTGTGGGTCGGGGTGCAGCGGGCGACCACGTCGGTGCGGGCGAGGCGGTCGGCGAGCGCCTCGTCGTCGAGCTGGTCCAACTCGGTGGCGGTGACCACCCGCTGGTCGCTGTCGGTGCTGATGATCGAGGCGATCGCCTCGGCGGTCGCCGGGTGGTCGCCGGTGATCATGATGGTGTGCACGCCGGCCTGCCGGATCCGACGGACGGCCGGCGCGGCGCTTTCCCGCACCCCGTCGGCGAGCGTCAGGTAGCCCACGAACACCAGGTCGCGTATCTCGTCGTCGGTGACCTTCCGGCCGGTCACCCGCCGCTCGGCGACGGCCAGCACCCGGTGCCCGGCCCCGGCCCGCTCGGCCAGGACCTCGTGCAACCGGTCCCGGCCCCGGTCGTCCAGGGGCCGCTCGCCGCCGTCGGCGTCCCGGCGGCCGGTGCAGCGGGGCAGCACCCGCTCCGGAGCGCCCTTCACGCTGAGCAGCAGCCCGTCGTCGGTCTCGCCCAGCGTGGCGTGGTAGCCCCGGGACGGCTCGAACGGCAGCCCACCGACGGATCGCCAGCCGCCGGCCCCGATCCGCTCGGTGATCCCGTCGACGGTCCGGGCGCCGGTGCGGATCGCCCGGTCGGTCTGCTCCGGCAGTTCCGCCGGGTCGGTCGCGTCCGGGGTGGCCCGCAGCGCCGCCGCGAGGGTGGTCCGGAGGGACCGCGATCCGTCCAGCCGGTCCGTGGGGGCGTACCGGTCACCGTCGCCGATACCGGCGAGGCGGAGGTGTCCCTCGGTCAGCGTGCCGGTCTTGTCGAAACAGAGCACGTCCACCCGGCCCAGCGCCTCGATGGTGCGGGGGTTGCGGACCAGCGCGCCGTGCTCGGCGAGCCGCCGGGCCGCCGCGAGCTGCGCGGCACTGACCAGGAAGGGCAGCCCCTCCGGCACCGAGGCGACGGCCAGGTTCGCGGCGGTCGCCGCCGTCTCCGCCAGCGGTACGCCCCGCAGCAACCCCGCCCCGGCCACCGAGATCGCCGAGGCGGCGGCCAGCGGAAGCGCTGCCCGGGTCAGCCTGCCGAGCCGGGCCTCCACCCCGCCGGCCGGTGGTGCCTGGCGGGCCAGGGCCAGGCTCCGTCCCGCCTCGGTGTCGGCCCCGGTGGCGACCACCACGGCGGTGCCGTACCCGGCGGCGACCGTGCTGCCCTCGTAGACCATGGAGCGGCGGTCGGCGACGGCGGCGGCCACCACCGGTCGGTCGGTCTTGGCCACCGGTAGCGACTCACCGGTCAGCGACGACTCGTCGGCCTCCAGCCCCACCGACTCCAGCACCCGGCAGTCGGCGGGTATTGCGTCCCCCGGTTCGAGCAGGACCACGTCGCCGACCACCAGGTCGTCGGCGGCCACCACCCCTTCGGTGCCGTCGCGCCGGACCCGGGCGGTCACCGCCGTGCGGGAGAGTAGCTTCGCCAGGGACCGTTCGGTGTTGCGTTGGTGAACCGCCCCGATCAGAGCCGAGCCGCCGACCACCCCGCCGACCAGGGCGGCGTCGACGACCGAGCCGAACACGGCGGAGAGGGCCGCCCCGGCGGCGAGGACCGGGGTGAGCGGGTTGGCGAGTTCGTCGAGCAGGGCCCGGAGCAGGCTGCCGTCGTCGGCGCCGCCGCCGGTGCCCCGGCGCCGCCGCTCGGCCACCTCGGTCGCGCCGAGTCCGTCCGGGGTGGTGCCGAGGCGGCCGAGGACCACGTCGACCGGCATCAGGTGCCAGGCCGTGACGGGCGGGGTCGGGGTGTCGGTCCGGTCGGGCAGTCGACGGGCCCGCCAGACCCCGTGCGCGAAGGCCAGCGCCGCAGCACCGTTCACGGCGGAGAGGGCCTGGCCGGGAAGGCGCTCCCGATCGGCGGTGAACGCCGCCAGCGCTCCCAGCCCGGCACCCGCCTCGGCGAGGCGGATGTTCTGCCGGCTCATCCGGCGGGCCACGCCGGTCGCCTCGACCACCAGCGCACAGGTGCGCAGGTCGGTGCCGACGAGCAGGTGCGCGCCCCACGGGGGCGGGTCGTCGGGTCCGCCGACACCGAGTCCACAGTCGGAGACACCGAGGGCCGCCCGGTCGGCGGAGACCAGCATCACCACCGCGCCGTCGAGCTGGAGGGCCCGTACCGTCTCGGCGACCCGGGGGCCGCCGGGGAGGACAGCGTCGGTGAACCCGTACCGCTGGTCGGTGTCGCCGGCCACCACCAGCCGCAGGCCGGCCTGCCGGGCGGCGACCGACAGCGCGTCCGCGCCCGGCGCCGGCTCGGGCTCGACCCGCAGCACCGCCGCCAGGGTCTCCCCCTCGGCCAGCCCGAGCAGCAGGCCACCGCCGTCCCGGAGCCGTCGGCTGGCCCCGGTGTCCCCCGGATCGCGTGCGTCGAGCCGGTCCAGCGGGGCGATTCGCCAGCCCTCGGCCTCCCGTCGCCGTCGCGGCGCGTCGGGGTCGAAGAGGGCGAAGGCGCGGGCGGTGATCTCCTCCGCGTCCGCGTCGGCCAGCGGAGCCAGGTCGACCAGCGACCCCCGGTCGGAGTTGAGCACGGCCGCGTCCAGGACGAGCGTGTCGATCCGGTCGAGTTCCCGCAGCACCCCGCGATCCATCGCGATGACACCCCGGCGGGCCAGGATCCGGCCCAGTTGGGCGGCGTACCCCTCGCGGCCGGACCCGGGGGCCTTCGGCAGCGTGGCGAGGGCGAGCGCGGCGGCCCGCTTCGCCCCCACCGCCGGCAGGGCCGCCGCGCCGGCTGCCGCACCGGCGAGGAGTATCCGGTTGATGTACCGCTCGACCGGCCCGTCGGGCTTGGCGCGCGGCCGGCCGTGCGTGGGCGCGCGGGCCACGGCGCGGTCCGGGTCGCCGGTGAGCTGCGGCTCGGCACGCTTCCAGGCGCTCTGCTGGGCGCGGGCCTCACCCCACTGCACGATCCGCTGCGTGCCGTCGAGCACCAGGCCGGTCCAGCCGCCGGAGAGTCCCTGCGTCACCGCCTCGGCCAGCGGGAAGAGCAGGTCGGCCCGGGGGTCCGCGCGCAGTCCCCGGTCGGCCAGCGCGTGCAGTTTGGGGTGCAGGTCGATCGCGCCGAGGAGCCCGGCGACCTCTCCCGGCAGCGGGGTGAACGGCAGGATCCGGGTGGCGGCGGAGAGGGTCAACCCGAGGACGTCGGAGGCGAGCGCGCCGAGCGTGCGCGGGGTCTGCGGGCCCTCCTCGGGCGGGTGCGGCGGCGGGATGTCCGGGTCGGGTTCGTGGTCGCAGCGGCGTTCCACCCGCTCGATCGCCCGGACCAGGTCACGGAGGCGGGGCTCGGGCGTCTCGACGGACACCACCACCCGGCCGGACGGGGCGTTGACCCGGGCCCAGCCCACCCCGGGCAGCTTCTCCAGGGCCCTCTCGACCTGGCGGGCCAGGCGGTCGCCGCCGTCCTGGCAGACTCCGTGCACCTCGATGTGGTGCCGTCCGGGCCGGGACCAGACCCGCCGACGGGTGAGCCCGGCGCTCCGGGCCAGGTGTACGGCCGCTGCGCCCGCACCACGGGAGGCGTCACCCACGAGCCGTGGCACGACGGACGGGACGATCCGGCCGGCGATCCTGCCCAGCGGGGTCATCCGACGGTACGACCGGCCAGGAGCCGGTCCGGTCCTCCGTCGCCGTCGTGCAGGTCGTACGCCATCTCGCCTCCCACGCCTCGCTCCGCGCGGCGTGGCTTCCCCACCCCGGGCCGGTCATGCCCGGTGACGGGAAATTCTTCCGGTGGACCGGGTTCCGGGGCGGGGACCCTGGGCCGAGGCGCTGGCGGCGGCCTGACGCCTCGCGCGGGGCGGTACCGGTAGGGGCCGACGGTCCCGGCGGGGGCCGGGTACGAGATCCGGCTCACCGACGGTTGACCTGAAGTCGGGTTGAGGACGCAGGGTGGGCGCATGCTCATCGAATCCGCGCCGCCCGCCGTGCCGGATCGGCTGCTCTCCGCGCCCCTGCGGGCGATGACGGTGGGCAGCGTGGCGTTGATCTCGCTGCTCGCCTTCGAGGCGTTGGCGGTCGGGACCGCCATGCCGACGGTCGCCCGCAGCCTCGACGGCCTGGCCCTCTACGCGCTGGCCTTCGGCGGACCGTTCGCCTCCGGGGTGCTCGCCATGGTGCTCTCCGGCATCTGGTGCGACGTCCGGGGCCCGCGGCTGCCGATGTGGCACGGGTTCGTCTGGTTCGTCACCGGGTTGCTGCTCGCCGGCACCGCGCCGGCGATGGGCGTGCTGGTCGTCGGGCGGGTGGTGCAGGGCTTCGGCTCCGGGCTGCTCTCGGTCGCGCTCTACGTGATCGTCGGCCGGGTGTACCCCGAGTCGTTGCACCGGCGGATATTCGCTGTGTTCGCCGCCGCGTGGGTCGTACCGTCGCTGGTCGGACCGGCCCTGGCCGGGCTGGTGGTGGAACACCTCGGCTGGCGCTGGGTCTTCCTGGCGGTCCCGGCCGTGGCTGTTCCGGCGGTGCTGCTGGTCCACCCGGGGTTGCGGGCGGTGGGCGTGCCGGTCGGTTCCCGGCCGCCCCGGGACGCGGGGGCCCGGATCGGCTGGGCCTGTGGGGCCGCGGCGAGCGCCGCACTGCTGCACTACGGGGGGCAGCAGCGCGGTCCGCTCGCCGTCGGTCTCGTGGCCGCCGCGCTGGTCGCGCTTGCCGGCTGCGCACCACGCCTGCTGCCGGCCGGTGTCCTGCGGGCCGGTCGAGGGCTGCCCACCGTGGTCGGGCTGCGCGGGCTGGCCTCGGCGGCGTTCGTCGGTGCGGAGGTGGTGATGCCGCTGTTGCTGTCCCGTGAGCGTGGGCTCTCGCCGACCGCCGCCGGGGTCGCCCTGACCGTCGGGGCGGTCTCCTGGTCAGTGGGCTCGTGGTTGCCGGGACGGCTGCCCGAACCGCGTTCCCGGGCGACCCTGCCGCGCGCCGGGCTCGTCTGCATCGCCGCCGGCATCGCGGGATTCGCGCTCGCGGTGTGGCCGGCCGTCCCGGTGCCGGTCGCTCTCCTCGGCTGGAGTCTGGCCGGACTCGGCATGGGGTTGGTCTACCCGTCGTTGTCGGTGCTCACCCTGGAGTTGTCCGATCCCGGTGAGCAGGGTCGCAACAGTTCCTCCCTGCAACTCGGCGACGCGCTCTGCGCCGCCGCCGTGCTGGCGCTGACCGGTGCGCTGCTCGCCGCCGGCCCGGGGCCGGATCCGGCGACCTACCTGGTCGCCCTGGCGGTCTCCGCAGGGTTGGCGCTGCTCGGCGCGCTGATCGCCGGACGGGTCGTGCCGGTCGCCGGCTGACACCCGTCCGGGGGAAGCCGCCGGGATGAACCCGTCAGCGGCTCACGTTCGCCCTACCGTGGCCGCATGCTCACACTGGTCGTCACCATGATTCTGTACGTCGCCGGATTCATCTTCCTCTACGGCGTGATCCGGGTGGCCGTCCGGCACGCCCTGGAGGACCTGGAGGTCCGCCGCGCGGAGGCGCTACGCCCCGGCCCGCCGCAGGAGCGGCCCTTCGTGCCGGAGACCTTCCTCGCCGGCAACTGACGGTGCGGGGCCCCGGGTCTTGTTTTCGCTGGCCGACCGAGGGGCTTGCGAGGCCCGTCGAATGATGGACATGCATCGATGTTGTTGCACGTGAAACATCGGGCTGCCCGAATGGCGGTCGGCAGGTGCGGCCCGTCAGTCGCCCGACGACTCACGGCGCTCCACTTCGGCCAGGGCGGCGAGAAGGGTCTCCGGCTCCTGGGCACCACTGACCGCGTACCTGCCGGCCAGGACGAAGGTCGGCACGCTGGTCACCCCGATGCTCCGGGCCTCGGCCAGTTCCGCCTGGAGTTCGGCGACCCCGGCGTCCGAGTCGAGGAAGGCGCGGACCTCGGTGGCGTCCAGGCCGACGCTGGCGGCGACCGAGGCGAGAGCGGAGCGTGAGCCGATGTCGACGCCGTCGGTGAAGTGGGCCCTGAAGAGACCCTCGATCGTCTCGGCGGCCCGGCCCCGCGCGTCGGCGAACCGGATCAGTCGGTGCGCGTCGAACGTGTTCGCGGTGACCGCCCGGTCGAAGTCCAGTTTCAGTCCGACACCGGCGGCCACCCCGGCGACGTGGTCGGCCATCTGCCGGGCCTGTTCCACCCCGCCGAACTTCGCGCCCAACCCGTCGAGCAGCGGTCGGGGCTCGGGCACCGGGCTCGGGTCGAGCTGGAACGGCCGGTAGCGGAGGGTCACGTCACCGTCGTACGCCGCCAGCGCCTGCTCCAACCGGTGCTTTCCGACGTAGCACCAGGGACAGACCACGTCGGCGTAGACCTCGATCTCCATGCCCCGGATCAACCCGCCGTCCGGTGGATCTGTTCCCGGCGTGGACGGCGGTCACACCCCGCGCGGTGGGTCACCTCAGGAGACCTGCTCGCGTACCTGCCGCTTGAGTCGGGCCAGGATCGCCGTGCCGCCGCGTACCCGCAACGGGCTGATCGCCTGGGCGAGCCCCATCCGCTGGTACAGGTCGTCGGGGACGGCGAGCACCTGATCGGCGCTGGCGCCGGCCAGCCCCTCGGCCAGGATGCCGGCGAAGGCCCGGGTGGTCGGGGCCTCCGGAGGGCAGTCGAAGAGGGTGGTCACCGTCCGGTCCGGGGCGACCCGGGCACGGAGGAAGAATGCCGTCTGGCACTCCGGCACCTGTTCCATGCCCTCGCGGTCGACCTGCCCGGGCGGGAGCGACGGGATGACGTCGGCGAACTCCAACAGCATCTCGAGCACCAGCTCGCGTGGGACGGTGGCGAACTCATCGACGATCTCGGCCAGCTTGGACGGCATCTCGGGCATGCCGCCAGGCTACCGGCGTGTTTGCAGGGGGCCCTTCCTCGACAGAAAACGGTAGGAAGGGCCCCCTGCAAACACCTCACACCGTCGGTGCCTTCTCGCTGATCTCGCTGAGCGCCGAGTTCGGATCCAACTGCGTCGCCAGATCTCCGAGGGAGACGATCCCGACCAGTTTGCGGTCGGCGTCGCAGACCAGGATCCGCCGGACGCCACGCTCGCGCATCAGGGCCGCCGCCTCGGCCGTCGAACAGTGCTGGTCGATCATCACCACCTCACGGGTGACGATCGAGCCGATCGTGGTGGTCGCCGGGTCGCTGCGTTCGGCCACCGCCCGGACCACGATGTCCCGGTCGGTGAGCATGCCGGCGAGGGTGGCGCCGTCGGTGACCACGACATCGCCGATGTCCGCCTCCTTCATCACCCTGGCGGCCTCGTCCAGGGGTGTCTCCGTCGACAGGTAGACCACCTGTCGGGTCATCACGTCACTGACCCGGTAACCGGACATTTCGAGAGCCTCCGAGGGTTGACCCAGCAGATGTGACAGCGGTACCCAATGGCGGCATCGCTACACCAGGTCGGACGGCACTGCCGAAAGTCCGGTGAGCGCACTGGTCAGCTCGACGACCGGCAGCTCCGTACGGTCGCCACGGGCGCGGTCACGCAACTCCACGTACCCGTCGGCGAGACGGCGACCGACCACGACGGTGCGGGGGATGCCGATCAGCTCGGCGTCGGTGAACTTCACCCCGGCCGAGACGTGCGTGCGGTCGTCGACCAGCACCCGCAGGCCGGCGGCGGCGAGGCGTGCGCCGAGGTCGAGCGCCGCGTCGAGCTGCGGCCCCTTCCCCGCCGCCACCAGGTGTACGTCGCACGGCGCGACCGCCGCCGGCCAGCACAGCCCTCGATCGTCGTGGTGCTGCTCGGCGATCGTGGCGACCAGCCGGGAGATGCCGATGCCGTAGCAACCCATCAGCGGCCGGACCGACTTGCCGGCCGGACCGAGCACGTCCACCGCGAACGCGTCGGTGAACCGGCGGCCGAGCTGGAAGACGTGCCCGATCTCGATGCCCCGGCGCATGGTCAGTTGCCCGTCCGGGCAGGCCGGGCAGGGATCGCCCGGGCGTACGTCGGCCGCCTCGATCGTGCCGTCGGGGACGAAGTCGCGTCCACAGACGACGTCGACCGCGTGCCGGCCCGGCTCGTTGGCCCCGGTCAGCCAGGCGGTGCCGGGCACCACCCGGGGGTCGACCAGGTAACGGATGTCGAGCTTCGCCATGACCTGCGGGCCGATGTAGCCGCGGACCAGCTCCGGCCGGTCGGCGAAGTCGTCGAAGACGGTGACCGTAGCCGGGTGCAGCGCCGCGCCGACCCGCTTCAGGTCCACCTCCCGGTCGCCGGGCACCCCGACCACCAGCGGTTCCGCCTCCTTCGCACCGGGCCGCCGGACGGCGAGCACGACGTTCTTCAACGTGTCGCCGGCGGTCCAGTCGTCCCGGCCGCCGAGGCGACGGGCGTTGGCCAGTTCGACCAGCGAGGCGATGGTGGGGGTGTCCGGGGTGTCGTGCACGGTGGCGGCCGGGTGCGCGTCCGGGTCGCCGGCCGGCGGGACGGGGGTGGTCACCGCCTCGGTGTTGGCGGCGTAGTCACAGGCGGTGCAGGCGACGTAGGTGTCCTCGCCGACCTCGGTGGTGGCGAGGAACTCCTCGGAGACCGAGCCGCCCATCGCCCCGGACGTCGCGGTGACCACCGTGTACTCCAGCCCCAGGCGGTCGAAGATCCGCTGGTACGCGGCGCGGTGCCGGGCGTACGCCTCGGCCAGTCCCGCCTCGTCCAGGTCGAACGAGTAGGCGTCCTTCATCAGGAACTCGCGCCCGCGCAGCAGGCCGGCCCGGGGGCGGGCCTCGTCGCGGAACTTGGTCTGGATCTGGAAGAGCGTCACCGGAAAGTCCCGGTACGAGGTGAACAGGTCCTTGACCAGCAGCGCGGCCAGTTCCTCGTGGGTCGGGCCGAGCAGGTGCGGTGCGCCGCGCCGGTCGGCCAGGGTGAAGATGTCGTCGCCGTACTCCGTCCACCGCCCGCTGGTCTGGTACGGCTCGGCCGGCAGCAGCGCCGGGAAGTGCACCTCCTGACCACCGATCGCCGTCATCTCCGACCGGACGACCTCGGTGACCCGGTCCAGCACGAGCTTGCCCAGCGGCAGCCAGGTGTAGCCGCCCGGAGCGGCCCGGCGGACGTATCCGGCGCGCAGCAGCAGCCGGTGGCTCGGCACCTCCGCGTCCGCCGGGTCCTCCCGCAGGGTCCGCAGCAGCAGCGTCGACATCCTCAGCATCATGGGCGCAGCGTACGACGGGAGCGCGGGCCGTCCATCCGGTTTGTCGCGGGGTGCGGTGGCACACGTCGGACCCGGTGCGCGTCGTCGCGGCGGTGCCCGGTGGGAGACTGGTGCCCGCTGGGTCACCGGAACTCGACGGGAGGGGCGGCGTGCGCTGGCGCAGCTTCGTGGCGGTGGGGGACAGCTTCACCGAGGGCATGGACGACGTGTACCCGGACGGCACCTACCGGGGCTGGGCGGATCTGGTGGCCACCCGGCTCGCCGCCGAGGCCGGCCCCGACTTCCGGTACGCGAATCTCGCCGTCCGGGGCAGGCTCTTCCCGCAGGTGGTGACCGACCAGGTGCCCGCCGCGCTGGCGATGCGCCCGGATCTGATCAGCTTCGCGGCCGGCGGCAACGACGTGCTGCGTCGCGGGTTCGACCCGGAGGCGCTGGTCAGCCGCTTCGACGACACGGTCCGGCGGCTGCGGGCCGACGGCGCGGACGTGCTGGTGTTCCGGTTCGCCGACGTGATGGCCCGGTTGCCCGGCCAGCGCATGGTGGCGCCCCGCGTGCAGCTGCTCAACCGGGCGGTCGGCGAGACCGCCGAGCGGCACGGTGCGATCCTGGTCGACCTGTACGCGGACGACGTCTACCTCAACCCGATGCTGTGGAGCACCGACCGGTTGCACCTGTCCGCGGTCGGGCACCGGCGGGTGGCCGGGCAGGTGCTGACCGCGCTCGGGGTGGGCTGCGACGAGGAGTGGCTGCTCGTGCCCCCGCACCCGGAGCCGACGCCGTGGCTGGCGGCCCGCGCGGCCGACCTGCGGTGGGCCGGGCGGCACCTGGCCCCCTGGATCAAACGGCGGCTGACCGGCCGGTCCTCCGGTGACCTCGTCACCCCGAAACGGCCGCAGCTCGGCCCGGTCTCGGACTGACGCCGTGGCGACCACCGTCCACGCGGCCACCCTGCTGCGACAGAGAC
This sequence comes from Micromonospora sagamiensis, assembly GCF_014680085.1. NCBI lineage: Bacteria > Bacillati > Actinomycetota > Actinomycetes > Micromonosporales > Micromonosporaceae > Micromonospora > Micromonospora sagamiensis. The sequence continues at coordinate 3,057,950 of NZ_AP023438.1, forward strand.
ACGACGGCGAACCGGTGCCCGGGTGGGGCGTCGTGGTGAGCGGGGACCGGATCGCCGCCGTCGGGCCGGTCGACGACCTGCTCGGGGCGTACCCGGGAGCCCGGGTACGCCGGTGGGCCGGCACGCTCGGCCCGGGGCGGGTGCACGACGGCCCGCTGCCGCCGGCCCCGACCCCACGGGAGCGGGTGCACGCGTTGTTCCGGCTCGGTGCGACCGCCGTGCTGGCGGCCCACCTCGACGAGCCCGGCCTGCGGGCCGTGGTCGAGCGGAGCGACGTGGCCGTGCTCGCCGCTCCCGGACCGGTGCCGCTGGCTCCCGGCGGGCGGGCCGACCTGGCCGTCCTGGCCGACGACGGACGCTGCGTCGCCACCGTGGTGGCCGGGCGGCTGGTGCACCGTCGCGCCTGAACCGGGTACGCCGTCCGTGCGGATCCGGTTCCCGCGCCGGGCGCGTCGATCGGGCGTACCTTGGGGCTCATGGCTGTGCCGAGCGACCCGAACCCCCGTCTCCAGTCGTACGCCGACCCGCAACGTCTCGTCACCACCGAGTGGCTCGCCGAGCACCTCGGCACCGAGGGCCTGGTGGTGGTGGAGTCCGACGAGGACGTGCTGCTCTACGACACCGGCCACATTCCCGGAGCGGTCAAGATCGACTGGCACCTGGAGCTGAACGACCAGGTCACCCGGGACTACCTCGACGCGAAGAGCTTCGCCGAGCTGTGCGCCGCCAAGGGCATCGGCCGGGACGACACCGTGGTCTTCTACGGGGACAACTTCAACTGGTGGGCCGCGTACGCCCTCTGGGTGTTCTCCCTCTTCGGCCACCGGGACCTGCGTCTGCTCGACGGCGGACGCCAGAAGTGGACCGCCGAGGGGCGGGAGACGACCCGGGAGAAGGTGACCCGGCCGCGCGCCGAGTACCCGGTGCCCACCCGCGACGACGCGCCGGTCCGGGCGTTCCGCGAGCAGGTGATGGCGCACGTGGCGGCCGGCCGGCCGCTGGTCGACGTCCGGTCCCCCGGCGAGTACACCGGCGAGATGCTGCACATGCCGGACTACCCGCAGGAGGGCGCGCTGCGCGGTGGGCACGTTCCCGGGGCGGTGAACAAGCCGTGGAAGTCGGCGGCGAACGAGGACGGGACGTTCCGCTCGGCGGCGGAGCTGCGCGCGATCTACGCCGACCAGCTGGGGCTGAGCCCGGACGACGACGTGATCGCGTACTGCCGGATCGGCGAGCGGTCCAGCCACACCTGGTTCGTGCTGCGGCACCTGCTCGGCTATCCGCAGGTGCGCAACTACGACGGCTCGTGGACCGAGTGGGGCAACCTGGTCCGGGCTCCCGTCGTCCGGGGCGACCAGCCCGGCGGCCTCAATCCGTGACCGTGCCCGCCCGCCCCGGACGCGCCGCCGGGTGGGCTGGGCCCGCGCCGGTAAACCGGCCGGGGCGGGGCGGTTGACATCGGATTACGCTTGCCGGGTGACGGTGGAGCAACAGGCGGCACGGGGCGGGGCCAACGGTACGACGGGCACGGGCCGGCGACGGTCCCGCCGGGACGAGATCCTCGACATCGCGGTCGGCCTCTTCGCCGCCCGGGGGTACCACGGCGTCTCGATGGACGACATCGGCGCGGCGGCCGGAGTGACCGGCCCGGCCCTCTACCACCACTTCGCCGGCAAGGAGGCGATGCTGGCGGCGGCGTTGATCCCGGTCAGCGAGGGGCTGCTCGCCGGTGGCCGGGAACGCGCCGCCGGGCACCCCGACGACCCGCGCGGCGCGTTGGAGTCGCTGATCGACTTCCACGTCGACTTCGCGTTGGCGCACCCGGCGGTGATCGCCCTGCATCTGCACGAGCTGGACCGGCTCCCCGACGAGCCCCGCCGGACGATCCGCCGGTTGCAGCGCCTCTACGTCGAGGAGTGGGTGACCATGCTGACCGCCCTGCACCCCGGGCTGCCGGACGGCGAGGCGCGGGTGCTCGCCCACGCGGCGTTCGGTCTGATGAACTCGACGCCCTTCCTCGGCGGCGAGGTGGACCGGCAGCGCCGGGCCGAGCTGCTGCGCGGCGCGACACTCGCCGCCCTGCTCGCACCGACCGACTCGTAGGAGACGGTCGGCGCATGGTTTCCTGACATCGTCCACCACCCCAGGACGTTGGAGGAAACATGATCGAGTCGCTGCTGGTCGCCAACCGCGGCGAGATCGCCCGTCGGATCATCCGTACCGCGAACCGGCTCGGGATCCGGACGGTGGCGGTCCACTCGGAGGCGGACGCGGGACTCCCGTTCGTCGCCGAGGCGGACGAGGCGGTATGCGTGGGGCCGGCGAACCCGGCCCAGAGCTACCGTAACGCCGAGGCGATCATCGCCGCCGCGAAGTCCACCGGCGCCCAGGCGATCCACCCCGGTTACGGCTTCCTGTCGGAGAACGCGGACTTCGCCCGTACCGTCGAGGAGAACGGGCTGATCTGGGTCGGACCCGGCGCGGACGCGATCACCGCGATGGGTGACAAGATCAACGCCCGGAACCTGATGGCGGCGGCCGGGGTTCCGGTCGCGCCCGGCACCACCGACCCGGCGGCCGACCTCGACGCGGCGGTGGTCGCGGCGGCGGAGATCGGCTACCCGGTGATGGTCAAGGCCGCGGCCGGTGGCGGCGGCATGGGCATGGGCGTGGCGACCGACGAGGCCGCGCTGCGCACCGAGTACGACAAGGTGCGGAGCTTCGCCGAGCGGATGTTCGGCGACGGCTCGGTGCTCATCGAGCGGTACTTCCCCCGGGTACGCCACGTCGAGGTGCAGATCCTCGGCCTGGCCGACGGCCGGGTGGTGGCGCTCGGCGAGCGGGAGTGCTCGGTGCAGCGGCGCAACCAGAAGCTGGTCGAGGAGTCCCCCTCCCCGGCGGTCTCGCCCGAGCTGCGCGAGCGCTTCCTCGCTGCGGCCGTCCGGGCCGGTGAGGCGGTCGGCTACCGCAACGCGGGCACGGTCGAGTGCCTGCTCGACCCCGCGACGAACGAGTTCTTCTTCCTGGAGATGAACACCCGGCTCCAGGTCGAGCACCCGGTGACCGAGCTGGTCTACGGGGTCGACCTGGTCGAGGAGCAGATCCGGGTCGCCGCCGGTCTCGCGCCGACCTTCGACCCGGACGCGCTCGCCCCGCGCGGGCACGCCATCGAGTTGCGGATCAACGCCGAGGACCCGAAGCGCTTCCTGCCCGGTCCGGGCGTGATCGCCACCTGGACCGAGCCGGCCGGCGAGGGCGTCCGGGTCGACTCCGGCTACGTCGCCGGCAACACGGTCACCCCGTTCTACGACTCCCTGATGGCGAAGCTGATCGTCTTCGGCGCGGACCGGGCCGAGGCGATCGAGCGGGCACGCACCGCGGTGGCGGGCTTCGAGGTCGTCGGCCCGAAGTGCAACCTGCCCTTCTTCGCCGAGCTGCTGGAGCACGCCGAGTTCGTCTCCGGCGACTACGACACCGGCATCGTCGGCCGCATGCGCTGACCGTCCGACGTCGACCGCGGGGCCGGTCAGGGCGACGGCTGCCAGGGCGGAGCCGGTGCGGGGAACCGCTCCGGCCCGCCCGGCGTACGCCCTGGCCGGCCCACCGCCGGATCCGCGTCGGGCCGGTGCCAGACCCCCTCGATCCACCAGGTCGCCTCGTCGGAGACCGTTCCCGGCCGGGCCAGCGCCGCGGTGTCCGGCCGCTCCGGTGCCACGGCGTCCGGCCGGGGCATGTGCCGTCGGCCGGTCCGGGCCGCCGGGCCGGACTCGGCGCTCCCGGTCGGGAAGTGCCCGTCGTTGCGGCTCCCGCGTTGCTGCTCGGCGGAGCGGCCGTCCGGCGGCTGCCCGCGCCCGGGTCCCCGGCGGTCGAGGGCCGTCCGAAGTCGGCCGTTCTCGGCCTCGCGCGCCGCCAGCCGCTCCTGGACGATCGCGAGCTGCCGTCGGAGCCGGGCGTTCTCGTGGCGCAGCCGGGCCAGCACCCGTTGGTCCAGGATGCCGGAACCCGGCGTGGTCGCCCCGTCCCCGGACGGGTGGGGGCCGTCGCCCGTCGGTGGTCGCTCGCCCCGGGCGGCCTCGTAGAGCTCCGCGAACCGGTGCAGGGCGGCTGCCCGTTCCGGTTGCGGAAGCGTGTGCTCCACCACCAGGACCACGGTCCGCCACGGCGGTCCCTTCGACTCGGTGGTGAAGTGTCGGGAGAGGTCCCGCCGCCACCTGCCCGGATCGCGGTACGGATGGTCGCGGCAGATCCGCTCCGCCAGCCTGCGCCAGGTGTCGACCGGCCCGATCCCCGGGCAGCTCTCGACGACGTCCCGTACGGCCAGCGCGTACTCCGCGACGGTGGCGGAGCCGTACGTGGCCAGGTAGTCCGCCGCGAGTTCCCCCCGTGGGACGAGCCGTCGTCGGGGCCACCCCCGGAACCGCGACGCCGCATCGTTGTCGATGGTCAAGTCGGTCCTCTCCCCACGATCGGTCCCCTTCCCAGGACTCGTGGCCCGGACCCGTATTTCTACCCTCTCCGATCGACGGTCGGGGGCGTTGTGCTGCGTAACCGGTCAGTTTCTGGCCGGGCGACTGTCCGGGTAGGACGGCCGGCGGAACGCGGCGGTCCGCTACCGGACCGGGTGCCCGTCGTGTCCGGGCCGGGGCGCGTTCCGCTGGCCGGGCGCGGCGGGTGGGGACCCGGCCAGAACCCCGGACGGATCTTCCGGGCCGCTCGTTGTCCCGGTCGCGCACCGCAGGAATGCGTGCGGACCCCAGTCGCCGTGACGGCGGCTGTCGATCCCGCCGTGGCGGCGGAACCGGTCCCGGGAGGAAGCTGATGGATGGCAGTGGCAGGCGTCGGTCGGACGACGGTCGGCGCGTGGTCGGGATGCTGCGCCGGGCGTCGCTCTGCGTCGACGGCGCGGGGGTGGTGGCCGTGCTCATGGGCCGGCAGGACGTGGCCACCTGCGCCGGTGTCCTCTCGGTCGTGCTCAGGACCGTCGCGGAGTGGCGGGAGGGAGCCGCCCGTCGTTGACGTGTTCGGAACCACCCGTGATCGGGCCGTGCCCCGCTGGCATCCGACCCTGCCGCTCTGCTTCTCTGGGAGAGGACACCGACGTCCGGCCACCGGACGTCGGCAGCACCGGTGCAGCAGAGCAGCGGTCGGCGGGAACAGGTCCACCGACCCATGTCACAGTGAGGTGACCGTTGAGCCAGATGCCAGACTCCGTGTCGATCCGCGAGGTCGGGCCGCGCGACGGCCTCCAGAACGAGGAGCCGATCCCGACCGACGCCAAGGTGCGACTGCTCGACGCCCTCTCCGGCACCGGCGTACGGCGCATCGAGGCGGTGTCGTTCGTGCGCCCGAGGGCGATTCCGCAGATGGCCGACGCCGACGAGGTGTGGCGACGGATCACGAGGGCACCGCAGGTGCGCTACTCCGCCCTGGTCCCGAACACCCGGGGAGCGCAGCGTGCCCTCGCCGCCGGGTTCACCGAGATCGAGGTGGTGGTCTCGGCGAGCGACACGCACAACCGGCGCAACGTCAACCGCGCCACCGACGAGTCGCTGGACGACATCGCCGAGCTGATCGACCTGCTGCACGGTGCGGGCGCGCAGGCCGAGGTGATCGTCGCGACCAGCTTCGGCTGCCCGTACGAGGGGGACATCGACCCGAGCCGGGTCGCCGGCATCGTCGACCGGGTGGTCCGCGACGGTGCGGACCGGGTGGGCTTCGGTGACACCACCGGCATGGCGACCCCCCGCCGGGTCCGCGAGTTGCTGACCGAGGTACGCGACCGCAACGCGCACATTCCGGTGCTGCTGCACTTCCACAACACCCGGGGCACCGCGCTGGCGAACATGCTGACCGCGCTGGAACTCGGGGTCACCGAGTTCGACACCAGCATCGGCGGTCTGGGCGGGTGTCCGTACGCGCCGGGGGCGAGCGGCAACCTGGCGACCGAGGAGGCCGTGCACATGCTCCACGACATGGGCGTCGACACCGGCATCGACCTGGACGCCCTGCTGGAGGTGGCGGAGCTGGCCGAGCGACTCGTCGGTCGGCAGCTTCCGTCCGGGGTCCTCCGCGCCGGCCCCCGCAGCCGCCTCACTCCGCTCCCCACCCCCTGATCCCGTTTCCCACCCCCGTCCGCTCCTCCGTCTCGGGTCGCCCCGCCCGGGACGAGAGGGCCGGGCGGGGGTGTGGTCGCCGGAGGGGCGGGTGTGCGGTAACCTAACGATCGTTCAGGTGGGTGGGGCCCGTAGGCCCGCAGACGCGCGAGGTGGTCGGCGTGACGCTCGACGGTGAGGCACTGGAGCAGCTCCGGAAGCGGGCCCGCGCCGGCGGCGCGGACAAGTACCACGCGGCCAACGCGGCCAAGGGCAAGCTGTTCGCCCGGGAGCGGGTCGCGCTCCTGGTGGACGAGGGGTCCTTCGTCGAGGACGGCCTCTACGCCAACGCGATGGCCGACGGCCTGCCGGCGGACGGTGTGGTCACCGGCACCGCCACGATCGACGGGCGGCAGGTCTGCCTGATGGCGAACGACTCCACGGTCAAGGCCGGGAGTTGGGGCGCGCGTACCGTCGAGAAGATCATCCGGATCATCGAGCGGGCGTACGACACCAGTGTCCCCATGGTCTACCTGGTCGACTCGGCCGGTGCCCGGATCACCGACCAGGTCGACCTCTTCCCCGGCCGACGGGGCGCCGGCAAGATCTTCTGGAACCAGGTCCGCGCCTCCGGGGCGATCCCGCAGGTCTGCGCGCTGTTCGGGCCGAGCGCCGCCGGTGGGGCGTACATCCCGGCGTTCTGCGACGTGGTCGCGATGGTCGAGGGCAACGCCAGCATGTACCTCGGCTCCGACCGGATGGTCGAGATGGTCACCGGGGAGAAGACCACGCTGGAGGCGATGGGCGGGGCAAAGGTGCACTGCGCCGAGTCCGGTGTCGGCCACTTCCTCTGCAAGTCCGAGGCCGAGGCGTTCGACGTGGTCAAGCGCTACCTGTCGTACCTGCCGGCGAACTGGACGCAGGCTCCGCCGGCCGCGCCCGCCGTCGAGGCACCGGCCAAGGCCGACCTGGCCGCGCTGGTGCCGGCGAGCGAGCGGCAGGCGTTCGACATGCGCCGGTACGTCAAGGGTCTGCTCGACGACGGTTCCTTCTTCGAGATCCAGGCGCTCTGGGCCAAGGAGCTGACCATCGGCTTCGGCCGGCTGAACGGCGAGGTCGTCGGGGTGGTCGGCAACAACTCGATGTTCAAGGGCGGCGTGCTCTTCGTCGACTCGGCCGACAAGGCGACCCGTTTCGTGCAGCTCTGCGACGCGTTCAACGTGCCGCTGCTCTTCCTCTCCGACGTGCCCGGGTTCATGGTCGGCAGCGCGGTGGAGAAGCAGGGCATCATCCGGCACGGCGCGAAGATGATCACCGCGATCTCCGAGGCGACCGTACCGAAGATCTGTGTGGTGGTCCGCAAGGCGTACGGCGCGGGCCTCTACGCGATGGCCGGCCCCGGGTTCGAGCCGGACGCGACGATCGCCCTGCCCACCGCGAAGATCGCGGTGATGGGCGCGGAGGCAGCGGTCAACGCGGTCTACGCCAACAAGATCGCCGCCATCGAGGACGAGGCCGAGCGGGCCGCCTTCGTCGCCGCGAAGCGCGAGGAGTACGAGCGGGACATCGACGTCGTCCGGCTCGCCAGCGAACTGGTCGTCGACGCGATCGTCGAGCCGCACGAACTGCGGGCCGAGCTGATCCGCCGGTTCACCGCCGCGCGGAGCAAGGACCGCCACTTCTCCCGTCGCCGGCACGGCGTCACCCCGGTCTGAGCCACGACGTCGGTACGACCTCGCTGCACCCGGCGTCACGAGCGTCCGGCGGCAGCCCGTCCACCAGGAGGAACCCATGGACTTCCGGCTCACCGAGGAGCAAGAGGCGCTGCGGGAAAGCGTCCGGGACTTCGCCCGGGACGTGGTCGCGCCGGTCATCGCCGAGCACTACGAGCGGCACACCTTCCCGTACGAGGTGATCCGCCAGATGGGCAAGATGGGGCTGTTCGGGCTCCCCTTCCCCGAGGAGCACGGCGGCATGGGCGGTGACTACTTCGCGCTCTGCCTCGCCCTGGAGGAGTTGGCCCGGGTCGACTCCAGTGTGGCGATCACCCTGGAGGCGGCGGTCTCGCTCGGCGCGATGCCGATCCACCGGTTCGGCACCGAGGAGCAGAAGCGCAGGTGGTTGCCGAAGCTGCTCAGCGGCGAGGCGCTGGCCGGCTTCGGGCTGACCGAGCCGGGCACCGGTTCGGACGCCGGGGGCACCCAGACCCGGGCGGTCCTGGACGAGAGCACCAACGAGTGGGTGATCAACGGCTCGAAGGCGTTCATCACCAACTCGGGCACCGACATCACCGCGCTGGTCACCGTCACCGCCGTGACGGGCAGCCGGCCGGACGGCGCCAAGGAGCTGTCGACGATCATCGTCCCGTCGGGCACGCCCGGGTTCACCGTCGCGCCCGGGTACTCCAAGGTCGGTTGGAACGCCTCGGACACCCACGAGTTGACCTTCGACGACTGCCGGGTGCCGGCGGAGAACCTGCTCGGCGAGCGGGGCCGGGGCTTCGCCCAGTTCCTGCGGATCCTCGACGAGGGGCGGATCGCCATCGCCGCGCTCGCCGTCGGTCTCGCCCAGGGCTGCGTCGACGAGTCGATCAAGTACGCGAAGGAGCGCCAGGCGTTCGGCCAGCCGATCGGCAACTACCAGGCGATCCAGTTCAAGATCGCCGACATGGAGATGAAGGCGCACACCGCCCGGCTGGCGTACTACGACGCGGCGGCGCGGATGCTCGCCGGCGAGCCGTTCAAGCGGCACGCGGCGATCGCCAAGCTGCACGCCAGCACCGTGGCGGTGGACAACGCCCGGGAGGCGACCCAGATCCACGGCGGCTACGGCTTCATGAACGAGTACCCGGTCGCCCGGTTCTGGCGGGACAGCAAGATCCTGGAGATCGGTGAGGGCACCAGCGAGGTCCAGCGCATGATCATCGCCCGCGACCTGGGCATGTGACGACGACCCCCCGGCGCTCGCTGACCGTCCGCTCGAAAGGTGCGCGGCCCGGACCGGGTCCGTGTTCCGCCGACGCCGATCGGGGCCGGCGGTCGTCACGGGGCGACGGGCCGACCGGGCACCGTCCATGTCGGACGGCGGGCCGGTAGGCTGCCTCGGTCCGCCTGGTCGTCGATCACCTTGCGGGAAGATTCTGTGCGGTCGTGGCTCATTGATCAACGAGTGGTCGGATGGGCACCTCCGCCGACCGGGGCGGTGCCTACTGTCGGATATCCCGCAGCGCACCGTCGGCAGTGCGACGTTCGGCTGCGGAACGTCGCACCCTGTCCGTACGCTTCCTGCCCATGACTCCCGATCATGGTCGTTCGCGGAGTTCGGCCGGTGGTGCCATCCTGCCGGCACTGCTGCGCGGGCACCGGCTCGCCGCCGGCCTCACCCAGGCCGAGTTGGCGACCCGGGCCGGGATCGGCGTACGGACCGTCCGTGACCTGGAGCGGGGCCGTTCGTCGCGACCACAACGGACCACCGTCGGTCTGCTCGCCGACGCCCTGGGGCTGAGCGGCCCGGACCGCGCCGCCTTCCGGGAAGCCGCCCGTGGCCGGTTGGCGACCGACCTGCCCGAGGAGGCGGCTCCGCCGGCCGCCGCACTCCTGCCGGCCGGGGTCGCTCCGGCCGTGGTCGCCGCGACGGCCACCGTGCCGGTCGCCCGGTCCGGATCCGAGGAGACCGATCCGCTCTGCGGACTCTCCGTGGACCTGCCACCCCCGGTCGACCTGATCGGTCGGGACCACGACCTCAGCGAGTTGACCCGGCTGCTGCGGCGCGACCGGAGCACGCCCGTGGTGAGTCTGGTCGGACTGGCCGGGGTCGGGAAGTCCGCGCTCGCCCTGGCGGTCACCCGACAGGTGGCCGACCGGTACCCCGGCGGTATCGCCGGCGTACTGGTGGGTGAGGGGTCCGACGCCGTCTGCGTGCTCTCCGCGGCGGCGACGGTCTTCGGCGTCACCGGTCCGGCCGAACTCGTCGCCCGGCTCACCGGCGTACCGGCCCTGCTCCTCGTCGACGCGGTGGAGCGGGCGCCGGAGGCGGTGGCCGAGGCCCTGGACCGGCTGACCCGGGTCCTGCCCGAGCTGCGGGTGCTCACCACCGGCCGGCACCCGGTCGGCCTGCCCGGTGAGCGGGTCTGGCCGGTACCCCCGCTCGACGTGCCACCGGAGGACAAGACCGGGCCGGCCCCACAGGCCCTCGCCGGATACCCGGCGGTGCGGCTCTTCACCACCCGCCTGGCGCAGGTACGCCGGGAACCGCCCGCTCCCGAGGAACTGCCCGCTCTCGCCGCGCTGGTCCGTCGACTGGGCGGGCTGCCGCTGGCCATCGAGCTGATGGCGGCCCGGGGCCGGATCCTCGACCTCAACGAGCTGCTCGACCGGTACGGCGACCGGGTCCTCGACCTGGCTCCACCGCCGCACCCCGGAGAGGCGGTCGCGGTGACCCTGCGGGAGGCGGTCGCCACCAGTTACCGCCTGCTGGCGTCGGACGAGCGCGCGGCGTTGCGCCGCCTGGCCGCCTTCCGCAACCGGTGGTCCGTCGGCATGGCCGAGGAGATGCTCGCCGGGGACGGGACGGAGGCGGCCGTCGACCCGGTGCCGTTGCTCGACCGGTTCCTGGAGCTGGGGCTGCTGAGCGTCCGGGGCACCGGGTCGTTCCGGTTCCGGCTGCTCGACGCGGTGCGGGACTTCGCCACCGAGCAGCTGGTGGCGGCCGGTGAGGAGACCCGTGTCCGACGCCGGCACGCGCAGATCGTCCTGCGGCTGGTGGTCCGCACCGAGCCGGAGCTGACCGGCCCGAGGATGATCGGGGCCCTGCACCGGCTCGACGAGCTGACCAGTGACATCGTGGCCGCCCTCACCCACGCCTCCGGCGACGACCCGCACACCGCCCTGCGCCTGGCGGCGGGCCTGTCCCGCTGGCTCCGGCTGCGCGGGCGGGACGGCGCCGGGCGGCAGTGGCTGCGCCGGCTGCTGGCCGATCCGCGTACCGCCGACGCCGATCCGGCGGTACGCGCCTCGGCAGCGCTCGGGCTGGCCCGGCTCACCGCGGTGTACGGCGTCGACCCGGTGGACGTCCCGGCGGCCCGGGACGCGCTCGCGGTCTTCCGCCGCCTCGGGGACGTGGCGGGGGAACTCGACGCGCGGGGCGTCCTCTGCACGCTCCTGATCTGGGCCGGCGCACACGACGAGGCTCGCGGGCAGGCGGAGGCCACGCTGGCGATGGCCCGGCGGCACGACCGGCCGCGCGACATGGCGGTGGCCCAGCGCGGTCTGGCCTGGCACGACGTCCGGGCCGGCGACCTCACCGCGGCACGGCGGCGGCTGGCGGCCGTCGACCGGCTGGCGGGTCAGTGCGGGGAGCAGCGGATCCGGGTGCTCGCCCGGGCCGACCTGGCCGAGGTGACCCGCCTGGAGGGCCGGTACGCCGACGCGGTCGAGCACGGGCGACGTGCTCTCGCGGCACTCGTCGAACTCGGCGAGCCGGGGCACCGCCGCCGGACGCTGGGCACGGTCGGACTTGCGCTCGCGCAGGACGGCCGGTTCGCCGAGGCGGGTGAGGTGCTGACGGAACTCCGGGCGACCGTACCGGCGCAGTGGGGTGCCGACCGTGTCGAGGACGGCGTGTCCGCGCTGCTGGAGGCGACCATCGCGCTGCACCGGGGGGACCGGGAAATGGCCGCGGAGTGGTTCGCGGCGGCGTCGGAGGCGGTCGGTCCGGGCCAGCGCAGCGCGGTGGAGGCGCTGGTCGGACTGGCCGCGAGCACCGGGGACGTCACGCTGCTCGACCGGTTGGACAAGGTCTGCCAGGAGAACGGGATCCGGCTGCTGCCCCAGGAGGAGGCGCTGCTCTACGCCCTGACCGCGGCCCGCTCCTGAGCAGAGCCGCCCAAGACCGGGCGGATGTCGGGCGGGCGGACCGGCGGAACACCGGCAGCCGGTGGTCTTTTCGGCCGGCAGCCGGTGTTTGTTCGACCGGCAGCCGGGACGGTCGTGCTCCGGGAAGGCGCGAGCGAAGAAGCCCCCTTTGTGGTGCTACCCCTCGCTCATCGCTCGCGCCGTCACCCCCCGGTATCCCCGCTGGAGGGAAGATTAGCGGGGGCCCGTGGAGGTTCTTGTCCATTTCCTCCGGGATGATGGTGGGCGTCGGTCAATTCTGCCGGTCGTTCTGCCGGTGCGCGCCCCCGCTGCCACCGACTGTCCGACCCGATGCGGTTCCGCTAGCGCCGCCGTCCGGAACGGGCCACGGAATGGACCGATTCCGCCAACTCTTCATCGTGGGGGGCAACGGCCTGGCTGCCCGCGGTGGCGCCCGGGTGCACCGCGTCGCGGACCTTGCGGAGTGCGTGCAGCAGCGCCTCCAGCTCCTGCGGTTCGAGCTGGCCGGTGAACCACTGTTCGATGATCGTCAGGTGCCCGGGCAGGGTCTCGTTGAGCCGGTCCAGGCCCGACCGGGTCACCACGGCGTACGAGCTGCGACGGTCGGAGGGGCAGGCCCGGCGGCAGAGCAGCCCGTCCCGTTCCATCCGGTCGACCACGCGGGTCACACCGCTGGTGGAGAGCGAGGTCTGTGCGGCGAGGTCGGTCATCCGCAGTTGGTTTCCGGGGGAACGGGCGAGTCGGGTGAGCACTTCGAATTCGACAGCGGAAAGGCCGTTTTCCTCGTATTGCGAGGCGAATCGGGCCGACAGGCCGGCATGCGCCTCGACAAGCAGGCCGACGGCGGTGATCCGGGGGTCGTCGAAGACGTTCTTGGTCACTCGGGCATCCTATCAGTCATTGATTAGGAAAATTCTGTATGGGGGATATCTGTTAATGCAAGTAACTGCGGGGTGGCCGGGGTGGCGGCCCGGTTGTGGCACCCGTTGGACGCCCGAGGGCGGCCAATTCGTCGCGTGGCACCCCCATGCTGGACCAAGGTCACAAGTGGGCCGGTTCTCGCTTGCCGAAGGTGGCCGGGCGGAACGCCCTGGGCGTCTCCCATCCATCAACGAATGTGGATAGAAGGTAGGGTGACCGTACCGGAGGGATGGATCGTGTGCGGCGGGACGGGTGCGATTTGTCACGGGTTGCTCGTTGAACGTCCTGTGCCGTGCCGGTCGCGACCGGGTAGGGATACGGCGGACGCCGCCCCGCCGGACCACGGAGGCGACCCGTGTCGACCACGGGCCGCAGACCGCTGGTCCCGGCGGGGACGGCGCTCCTAACGTGGAAGCTCACAACGCGCCGTCGTTGCCGTCCCCTCGGGTCGCGTCGACTGCGCCTCGCGCCGGGAGGACAGATGGGCAGGGACGTCGCGCAGGGCGCCTTCTCCCGAGAGGACCGGGTCCGCTACCGGCAGAAGGTCCGACGGTGTCTGGACGTGTTCGCGCTGATGCTCGACGACTTCGGCTTCGACGCGGACCGTCCGATGACCGGACTGGAGATCGAACTCAACCTGGTCGACCCGGCGGCCGAGCCGGCGATGCGGAACGACGAGATCCTCGCCGCCATCGCCGACCCGCTGTTCCAGAGCGAACTGGGGCGGTTCAACCTGGAACTCAACGCCAACCCCCGGCTGATCGGCGGCCGGGGCTTCACCGAGTACGAGGAGGACCTGCGCGGCAGCCTGAGTCGGGCCGGTGAGCGGGCCGCACGGTCCGACGCCACCATCGTCATGGTCGGTATCCTGCCGACCCTGACCGAGCGGCACCTGGTGGCCGACAACCTCTCCACGAACGAGCGCTACCGGGTGCTCAACGAGCAGATCGTGGGGGCCCGGGGCGAGGACATCGAACTCGACATCCGGGGCGTGGAGCTGCTCCAGACGCACACCGACTCGATCGCCCCCGAGGCGGCCTGCACCAGCCTCCAGTTCCACCTCCAGGTCGCCCCGGACAGCTTCGCCGACTACTGGAACGCCTCCCAGGCCATCGCCGGGGTGCAGGTCGCGGTCGGGGCCAACTCGCCGTACCTCTACGGCCGGCAGCTCTGGGCCGAGACCCGGATCGCCCTCTTCGAGCAGGCCACCGACACCCGGCCGGACGAACTGAAGGCCCAGGGGGTACGCCCCCGGGTGTGGTTCGGCGAACGGTGGGTGACCTCGATCTTCGACCTGTTCGAGGAGAACGTCCGGTACTTCCCGCCGCTGCTGCCGATCTGCGACGACGAGGACCCGGTCGACGTGCTGCACGCCGGTGGGGTCCCCGAGCTGAGCGAGCTGCGGCTGCACAACGGCACGGTCTACCGCTGGAACCGGCCGGTCTACGACATCATGGACGGCCGCCCCCATCTCCGGGTCGAGAACCGGGTGCTGCCCGCCGGACCCACAGTGGTGGACATGCTGGCCAACGCCGCCTTCTACTTCGGGCTCGCCCGTGGTCTCGCCGAATCCGACCGGCCCATCTGGAGCCAGCTCACCTTCAGTTCCGCCGAGGAGAACTTCCACGTCGCCGCCCGACGCGGCCTGGATGCGGTGCTGCACTGGCCCCGACTGGGCGACGTGCCGGTGAACCAGCTGGTGCTCGACGTGCTGCTGCCGAAGGCGGCGACCGGGCTGGACCGGTTCGGCGTCGACCCGGCGGAGCGTGACCGTCTGCTCGGCATCATCGAGCAGCGCTGCCGTACCGGCCGTAACGGTGCGGTCTGGCAGACCGAGACGGTCTGGGCGGCGGAGCGGCACCGCGGCATGGACCGCGACGCGGCACTGCACCACATGGTGCGGCGCTACGCCGAGCTGCAACGCACCAACGAACCGGTGCACACCTGGCCGGTCGACTGAGGTCGTCGGTCAGTCGCGGGGCCGTCGGGTCGCGGCGCGACCTCGCGGGCGAGGCTGCGGAGCCGGTTCGGCGGCGGCCGGAGTTCCGGGCACGTCGTCCGTCTCCACCCCGCCCGGTTCGGCGGTGGACCGTTCGATGGTGGTGTCACCCGGACCGTCCGGGGCGTCGGCCGCCCCGAGGCTCGACGCCGTGCCGGCGGGCGGCTCCTCCCGACGCGGTCGGGGCACTCTGGACGTGGACCTGGCGGCACGACGGCGTGCCGTGCCGGTGTCGGCGGTGGTGGCGGTGCCGGTGTCGGTGTCGGCCGCCGGACCGGCGGGAGCACCGGCGTCGGCATCCCGATCGGGGGCGGCGACCGGACCCGGGCCGGTGCCAGGGAGGACGGGATCGGCGCCGATCGGGTCCGGGGCGGTGGTCCCGGCCGGAGACGACGCGGCGGCATCGGTGGTACCGGCCTCGACCGAGGTCGCGTCGGCGTCGCCCTCGGGGCCGATCGCGGTGACGCCGGCACCGGCACCGGCGGTCGCCTCGTCCCGTCGCTGGGCCAGGGCGGCGACCAGGACCGAACCGGCGACACCGGTGACCACCGCGTACGCGGCGACGAGCTGCGCGGAGAGTTGCTCGGCGCCGATCTCGGGCAGCCGGGGCACGGTCAGCAGACAGGCGACGGCGACCAGGAGCGGCCCCGCCGCCCCGGAGGCCGCCGCCCCGACCCGTCGGTACGTCGCCCGGGCGGCCCGGCGTGCCGTGAGCGCGCCGATGACCAGGGCCGAGCCGAGCGACAGCACCGCCGCCAGCCAGGAGAGGTGATCACCGAGCCGGATCCCCGGACGGTCGGCGAGCTGCCAGAACCCGAGTTGGGCACTGGTCATGCCACGACCTGCGAGTACCCCGTCGACGACCGCGGCCACCGCGAGCGCCCAGAGCCAGCCGATGCTGGCGACGATGTTGGCTGCGGCCGGGGGTGAGCGTTGGGCCCAGATCGCGACGAGGACGCCGACCAACAGGCCCGCCCCGGCGTACGCGGCGGCCATGCTCTGCGGGTCGACGGTGTCGGTGGGAGCGGCCACGCGGGCCGGCACCGCCACGAGCAGTACGGCCACCAGCGCGCCGAACGCCGCCGCCAGGACGGCCGGGATCCCGCCCGGACGGGTCCGGGCATGGGCCCCGGTGGACCGTCGAGTCAGGCGCTGCGCCCCCACCGCCCCGGCGATGGTCGAGGTGGCCGCGATCCAGGTGGCCCAGCCCAGGCTCGTCGCCCAGAGCGTGTCGGACGACGCGCCGGCCCCCGGTCCCGGGGGTGTCCAGCTGATGATGCCCAGCCCGTAGCCGAAGCCGAGTTGGGCGGCACCCGCCCCGGCGGCGATGCCGACCGCGGTCGCCAGCGTTCCTCCCCAGCCCCGTACGGCCATGCGGGGCAGCGTAACGCCCCGCGGCCCGTCGGGCGACCTGGTGGTCCGGGACGGGTGGGCAGGTTGGGGCGGTGGAACCGTCGATCGGCCCACGGTCGGCGGCACGTCACCCGGACGACAGGACGGCCAGTGCCGACCTTTCGCGACGGACAGCCGTTATCTGGGTAGTTCGGAGTGTTGCGGGCCGGATGTCCGCCCGGTCGGGAAGGACGTGCCATGAGCGACGACCGCCAGGAGCCGAGGACCGGAAGGGTCCCCGAGAACCACCACGTCCCGCCGCCGGGCGGTCGCCCTCCTCCGGAGCGTCGGAAGGGCACGCCGGGAGCACCGTCAGGAGGTCGGGAACCGACCGTGGGATCGTCGGCGTCGCCCGGCGGACCGGGGGCGCGACCCGCGACCACCTCCTGGTCGGGCCGGGCGGAGGTGCCGCCGCCGAGGTCCGTACGGCACCCGGAGGCCTCGGGCGAGTGGTACGTGGAGGAGCAGGGCGACCGCCGGTGGTGGATGCCGATCCTGGTGGCCTCGGTGGCGCTGGCCGTCCTCGCCACGCTGGGTCTGGGCCTGTGGTTGGTCGTCCGAACCGGATCGGACGGTGTTCCGCGAGCACCGGAGCCCTCGCCCAGCCCCGCGCCGCCGACCACCGGACCGCCGACCACCGGACCGCCGACCACCGGGGCGGCGACCACACCGGCCCGGGTACCCATGCCGGACCTGGTGGGGCTGCCCAGGTCGGCGGCCGAGGCCGCGTTGGACCGGCTGGGACTGGGGTACCGGTCGGAACTGCGCCGGTCGGGACGGCCGGCCGGGACGGTGATCGGGACCGAGCCGCAGGCGGGTGAGCGGGTACCGCTCGGCACCGACGTCACCCTGGTCGTCTCCGAGGGCAGCGGGCCGCCCGCCTCTCCGACGCCGGATCGGACGTCGGCCCCCACCCCGACCGCCACCCGCGCCCCGACCACCGGGGCGACCGGATGAGCCGTCACCACATCCGGCGGCGCGACCCCACGATGACCAGACCGGTCAGGGAGACGGCCAGTCCGAGCAGACCGGAGAGGACCAGGGACTGGTGGAGATCCTCCGCCGTGTCGTCCGGCCCGGCGCCCCACGCCGGAGCGAGCCGTCCGGCGCCGGTGGGCGTGCCACCGGGCGGCTCCGGGAGCGCGTCCTCCGGCTGCCCCGCACCCGTCCCGGGCCGGTGGCCCCCGGCGTCGGGAAGCGTGGAGCCGGGGAGGCCGTCCGCGGACGGGCCCGGTGGGGTCGGGACGGTCAGTTGGGTGGTGGAGTGGGCCGGTACCCGGACCACGACCACGAGCGCGGTCGCGGCGCCGATCAGGACGAGCAGACCGGCGGCGTAGCTGACACGGGACAGGGAACGCCGACGGACGGCGGTGCGGTTGAGCATGGTCATCCCAGGGTCAGGGTCCGGGACGTGCGGGGTGTCACCTGCCGGGGTGGGCACACCCAGCCTATCGGCACCGCCCACCCCGTACCCGGGGAACGCCCAGCTCAGCCCACGCGGACCGGGGTTCTGGCCGCCGGTCGTCGGGCGGTTCGGACGGTGTGCGGCCGGGGTTCCGGCGCGGCCTGCACCCGCACCAGACCGGCGCGTTGCACGAGGATCGATCTTCGGCTGACCGCGTCTCCTGCCGCGTTCAGCTCGTAGCCGTCGATCCAGAGCCAGCCGTCGAAGGCCGGCCAGTCCAGTACGCGGATCACACGGAACAGAATCGACCGGCGGAACTGGACACTTGCCGCACGAGTCACGTGCAGTACGTCACCAGAGCGGGGAAGCACATCGGCTCCTGTGAGGGATCGGCCGGCGACGGGCCGGCGGGAGGCGTGAACGGGAGACCGGCCCGGAGCGGTGGTGCCGCTGGGGCGAACCGGCATGGTGAGGTGGTGTTGGTCGGGACGCGCCCGCGGTGGCGGGACGCGCCCGACCAGCACCCGGTGCTTCCGGTTACCGCTCCCGCCGCCGAAGCCGACAGGCGTCCAGCGGCGAGGTCCTTACCCCGGAGGCGGGTCTGTTTGTCCTGTTCGGGCGGGAGCCGTCCTGATCTTCCGCGACGCGGTGACCGCGCTGCGGAGCCAGATCGAAACGGTGAGTAACCCGAGCCATGCGGACAGACTGCACGAGTGGCAGGACACATGCAAGTTGCACGTCGACTTTTGCCGATACCTGAACGGTCCGCCTCCGGACCGCCTCTATCGTCGACGCTTGATGCCGTGGTCAGGGAACCGGCACACTGGACGCCGGTTTTTCGCCGCCGCGGCCGGCTGATGACCGCAACCATCCCCGCCGCGAACGATCGCCCGCCGGTCGACGGTCGCGCCCTCGGCGGACGAGCCAGTACGGGCGCGATCGACCGGAGGTACCCCGGTGAGCCCGAGAAGTGCTTGCGAGTCCCGCCGCCGTACGACAGAGCCCGGGACAACACGCGGAAGGAGTGAGCCGGCGGGCCGCAGGGCCCTGGGGAAGGGCCGACCCGGTGAGTGAACGCCGAAGCCCCACGATCCGACGTCGCCGGCTCGGCGCGGAACTGCGCCGGCTGCGTGAGGCGGCCGGGACCACCATCGAGGCCGTGGCCGAGCGGTTGGAGTGCTCGGCGTCGAAGGTCTCGCGTATCGAGACCGGCCACACCTCGGTCACCCCTCGCGACGTGCGGGACATGCTCGCGATCTACGGGGTGCCGGAGGCCGAGAGCGAGGAGCTGGTGCAGATCGCCCGGGAGGCGCGCCAGCGGGGGTGGTGGCACCCGTACAACTCGGTGCTCTCCGGGGCGTACGTCGGGCTGGAGGACGCCGCCGGTTCGATGCGGGCGTACGAACAGCAGGTGGTGCCGGGACTGCTCCAGACCGCCGACTACGCCCGGGCGATGATCGAGCTCGCCCGCCCGGACATGCCCGCCGACGAGGTGGACCAGAGGGTGCGTGTCCGTTCCAACCGCCAGTCGTTACTGACCCAGGACGTTCCGATCGATCTTTGGGTGGTGCTCGATGAGGCGGTGGTGAGCCGGCCGGTGGGCAGTGACGAGGTGATGCGTGCGCAGATGGCCCGGCTGGTGGAACTGGCCGAGCTGCCGAACGTCACCATCCAGGTGCTGCCCTTCCACGTCGGGGCTCATGCGGCCATGGACGGCTCGTTCACGATCCTCGACTTTCCCGAGCCCGGTGATCCGGATGTCGTGTATGCGGAGAATGCCACGGGTGGGCTCTTCCTGGAGAAGAGCGACGAGCTTCGGCGCTACAACTACATCTTCGACCAGATTCGAACCCAGGCCATGCGACCGGAGGCGTCCATCGCACACATCGCAGAACTGGCAGAGGAGCCGTTGTGGAAATGGCGACCAAGAGGGTCCTCGCGGACCTGACGCACGCATCGTGGTTCAAGAGCTCGCGCAGCGGGCCGAACTGCGACAACTGCGTAGAGGTGGCGTTCGTGACCGGGGCGGTCGGGGTCCGTGACTCGAAGGACCCGACCGGGCCTGCCCTGGTGTTCGCCCCCGGTGACTGGCTCGCCTTCGTCGGCGGCACCAGGCGGGAGGCGTTCGGCCGCGGCTGAGCCGCCGGCGGACCGGACGCCTGACGGCGGTGGAGGCCGGTCCCGTACCGGTATCCTCCACCGCCGGTGTGACGGTGCGGCGCGGTCCCCGTGTCCCGGCAGCGAGGCCGGGGCGGGGGCCGCGCCCTCGTCGTGTCCGGCGTCGACGCGGGTCTGGTGACGGTGGCCCGGAACCCGTCGCCACTTCCGTCCCACCTCGTTGTACCTCTCGTCATCGGTCGGCCGAGCGGCCGGCCAGGGCGGATCCGCAACCGAGCGAGGCAGGTGGACGGATGACGACGATCGGATCAGAGAACCTCACCAACGGGCCGGGCAAGCCGGAGCGGTTTGGCGGCAAGTACCGCGGTGCCCGCCGGGACACCGTCCTGACCGAGGTGGTCTCCACCGACTCCGACCTCGGGGGCCGGGAGAGCGGCAGCGCCACCGCGCCCGACCAGGCCGGGCCGTTGTCCCTGCCGTCGCTGGACACCAACCCGCTCACCGAGCCGTCGTTCCCGCCGACCGGGTGGCCGGTCGAGCCCACCGAGGCGTTGGCGGACCATCCGCTCCTGCGTGGCCTGCTGATGGAGTTGCCGCCCCGGGGCAGCGTGCCGCCGCCCGGCTGGCTGGACCGCTGGTTCGAGGCGACCCGGGCCATCCTGGAGCTGCTGTACGTGCAGGGTGGCGGTCGCGGGCGCTGATCCCACCGCCGTCCCGCGCGGGCCATCCCGCAGCGTTATTGATACTTCGATATGTTTCGTTGGACACAGATGGCGGCCTAGCCTCAGCTTGATCGGCGATCTTCGATCTTCCCGAGTGGGGGGACCGTGTGCCGGTCGGAGGGGAGGTAGGGAGATGCGTCTCCCACGCAGGTCGATTCTGGTTGGGGTGGCTGCCGTGTCGATGGCGGCGACCGCCACGCCGGCGCTGGCCGCCGAGCCTGTCGGCAGCATCCTGAGAGCCGGCGGTGCCACCGCCGTCGCCGACAGCTACATCGTCGTGTTCAAGGACACCACGGTCGCCCGGACCAAGGTGAGCGACAACGCCAAGCGGCTGGTCGACAAGCACGGCGGCCAGGTCGCCCGGACCTACAGCGCCGCGCTGCGCGGCTTCGAGGTCCGGGTCGACGCGAAGACCGCGGCCCGGATCGCGGCGGACCCCGCCGTCGCGTACGTCGAGCAGAACCACACGGTCAGCATCGCCGCCACCCAGAGCCCGACGCCCTCGTGGGGTCTGGACCGGTCCGACCAGCGGGCACTGCCGCTGGACAACTCGTACACGTACCCCGGTACGGCGAGCAACGTCACCGCCTACATCGTCGACACCGGCATCCGGACCACCCACAGCGACTTCGGTGGCCGGGCGGTCTGGGGCACCAACACGGCCGACACCAACAACACCGACTGCAACGGGCACGGCACGCACGTCGCCGGCACCGTCGGCGGTACGGCGTACGGCATCGCCAAGGGTGTCAAGCTGGTCGCCGTCAAGGTGCTCAACTGCCAGGGCAGCGGCACCAACGCCGGCGTCATCGGCGGCGTGGACTGGGTGACCGCGAACGCGCAGAAGCCGGCCGTGGCCAACATGAGCCTCGGCGGTGGCGCCAACGCGACGCTCGACACCGCGGTCCGCAACTCGATCGCCTCGGGTGTGACCTACGGTCTGGCCGCCGGCAACAGCAACAACGACGCCTGCACCGGCTCGCCGGGTCGTACCCCCGAGGGCATCACGGTCGGCGCGACGACCAACACCGACGCCCGGTCGTCCTTCTCGAGCTTCGGCAGCTGCCTGGACATCTTCGCGCCGGGCTCGTCGATCGTCTCGGCCTGGAACACCAGCGACACCGCCACCAACAACATCAGCGGCACCTCGATGGCCACGCCGCACGTGGTCGGCGCGGCGGCCCTGGTGGCCGGCGCCAACCCGACCTGGACCCCGCAGCAGGTCCGGGACAAGCTGGTCAACGACGCCACCAGCGGTGTGGTGACCAACCCCGGTGCGGGTTCGCCGAACAAGCTGCTCTACGTCGCCAACAGCGACACCCCGCCGACGAACGACTTCTCCGTCTCGGTCTCGCCGACCTCCGGCTCGACCGCGCCGGGCGGTGCGGTGACCGCCACCGTCAACACCGCCACCACCAACGGTTCCGCCCAGTCGGTGAGCCTCTCGGCCAGCGGGCTGCCGTCCGGGGCTACCGCCTCGTTCAACCCGGCCACCGTCACCTCGGGTGCCTCCTCGGCGCTGACCATCAGGACCTCGGAGAGCACCCCGGCCGGCACCTACTCGGTGACCGTGACCGGCACCGCGGCCTCGGGCAGCCGGACCGCGACCTACTCGCTGACGGTGACCGGCAACGGTGGCGGCAGCTGCTCCGGCACCAACGACACCGACGTGGCGATCCCGGACCCGGGCACCGCCACCAGCTCGATCACCATCTCCGGCTGCGGCCGGGCCGCCTCGGCCGCCTCGACCGTGTCGGTGAACATCGTGCACACCTACCGTGGTGACCTGGTCATCGACCTGATCGCCCCGGACGGCACCGCGTACCGCCTGAAGAACTACTCCCTCTTCGACGGCGCGGACAACGTCATCGCCACCTACACGGCGAACCTCGCCGGTGAGGCGGCCGACGGCACCTGGCGTCTCCAGGTGCGGGACGTCTTCAGCGGCGACACCGGCAACATCAACACCTGGTCGCTGAACCTGTAACAGAACCACAGCACAAGGGGCTCCTCCTCCGGGAGGAGCCCCTTCGCGTGTCCCGTCCCCTCCCCGCCGGTCCCGTTCCGCTCGCCGATCCGACGCGCAGAGTGGGCGTGCGGGGTGGCGCCACGCGCAGGGGCGGAGAGGTCAGGGTCAGACGGCGAAGGTCGACGGGCGCTCGGCGGCCGGTGCCGGCGGCCGGGCCTTCCACAGGCCGGTCTTCTGCGCGCCGAGCCGGGCCAGGTAGGCCGGGTTGAGGATGACGTACCGCTTCCAGAGCCGCTTCGGCTCCAGACCGAGCCGCCAGAACCACTCCAGTCCGGCCCGCTGCATCCACGGCGGCGGGTTGCGCAGCAGCCCGGCGTGGTAGTCGAAGGCCGCCCCGACCGCCATCAGCGGCATGTCCAGCAGCGGTCGCATGGCGTACGTGAAGACCTCCTGGCGCGGGCAGCCCAGCCCGACCAGGACGAGGCGCGCCCCGCTCGCCCGGATCCGGTCGGCGATCTCGACGTCCTCGCCCGGCTGCACCTGACGGAACTTCGACGGCTCCACCCCGGCGATCTTCAGGGCCGGGAACATCCGCTCCAGCGCAGGGATCAGGCGGCTCAGCGTCTCCTCCGTGGAGCCGTAGAGGTAGACCGGCAGTCCTTCGTCGGCGAACCGGGCGAGCACCCGCAGGGTCAGCTCCGGGCCGTACACCCGGTCGTCGAGTCCGGCGGAGTGCAGCAGGTTGAGCGCCCAGCGCACCGGCTGCCCGTCCGGGGTGACCACGTCGAAGGAGTTCAGCCGGGCGTTGTGCGCCGGGTCGAGGACACCGGTCATCACGCCGTGCACGGCCAACGCGGTCAGCGCCATCGGCCGCCGCTCGCGGGCGGCCCGGACCACCTCCTCGGTGGCGGCGGCGTAGTCGGTGGCGTCCACCAGGACGCCGAGCACGTTGCGCTTGCGCGAGGTCATGACTGGGGCACCCACTTCTCCACGTTGGCCTCGTAGATCTCCCGCAGGATCATCGGTACGTCGTAGACCTGCTTCCAGTCCGGGTAGTCCCGCTGGAACGCCTCGTTCGACCCGATCCACCACTTGTGGTCGCCGACCCGGTTCGCCTCGACGTACTCGGTGGTCATCTCCTGGCCGGTGATCTGCTCGGCCAGCGCGAACGCCTCGCGGTGGGAGGTGTTGGAGTGCCGGCCGCCGCCGAGGTTGTACACCGCCGCCGAGCGCGGGTTGCGGAAGAACGCCTCGAACGCCGAGACCACGTCCGAGCTGTGGATGGCGTCCCGGACCATCTTGCCCTGGTACCCGAAGATCTTGTACGTCCGGCGCTCCATGTTGCAACGCATCACGTACGCCAGGAAGCCGTGCAGCTCGGTGGCCGAGTGCGCCGGGCCGGTCAGCGTGCCGCCCCGGAAGCAGGCGGTCCTCATGTCGAAGTAGCGGCCGTACTCCTGGACCATCACGTCGGCGGCGACCTTGGAGGCCCCGAAGATCGAGTGCAGGCAGGAGTCGATCGACATGTCCTCCCGGATGCCCTGCTCGTACGGGTGGCCAGGCTCGATCTCCCAGCGCGTCTCCAACTCGACCAGAGGCAGGCTGTTCGGCCGGTCCCCGTAGACCTTGTTGGTCGAGCAGTGGATCACCGCGGCGTCGATGCAGTGCTCCCGGACGTTCTGCAGCACGTTGAGGGTGCCCGCCGCGTTCACGTCGAAGTCGGTGAACGGGTCGCGTACCGCCCAGTCGTGCGAGGGCTGCGCGGCGGTGTGGATCACCACGACCACGTCCCGGCCGTAGCGGCGGAACAGCGCCGCCAGCGCGTCCCGGTCGCGGATGTCGATGCCGTGGTGCGAGTACGCCGCGCCCAGCTCGTCGGCGAGCCGACGCACGTTCCACGCGGTGGACGCCTCGGCGCCGAAGAACTCCTGCCGCATGTCGTTGTCGATGCCGACCACCTGGAGACCGAGACCGGCGAAGTGCCGAACCGCCTCCGAGCCGATCAGACCGCCCGAACCGGTCACCACCGCGACACTCACACGCCACTCCACGGGTCGTTAGGGGGCAGAGGGAACCACCGGAGCATAACGTGACGATCCGTGCCGCCCCGTAGACGCGGCAAGGGCCCCGCAACTGCGGAGCCCTTGACTTCTGGTGGGGAAGGAGGGAGTTGAACCCTCACGCCCTTTCGGGCACACGGACCTGAACCGTGCGCGTCTGCCATTCCGCCACTTCCCCGTGGCATGACCCGGATCACCCTAATGCGTGCCGCCCTCGCTGTCGCCAGTGGGGGTGGCCCGAACATCGTACGTGCTCCCGGCCGTTGCCGCGATCGGTTACCGTTCGTGGCGGGGAGAAGAGTAGCACGACGATCAGGGCCCGTCCGAACGGGTCGAGAGCAGGCGGCCGAGCGGCGTGTGAGCTGCGCGAGCGACGGCCGGATACCATCATGTCCTCGGGACCCGAGGAGGAGCCGGTGAGCGTGCTGCAACGCTTCGAGAAGCGTCTGGAAGGCCTGGTCGAAGGAGCCTTCGCCAAGGTCTTCAAGGGTGTTGTCCACCCCGTGGAGATCCTGAACGCCATGCAGCGGGAGGCTGAGGCGCACAAGGCGATCCTGGCTGGTGGGCGCACTCTCGTGCCCAACCGCTACGTGATCGATCTCTCGCCGTACGACCACAGCCGGCTGGCGCCGTACGCCGCCGCGCTCGCCCAGGAGCTGGCCCAGTCTCAGGCCGAGTTCATCGGCGAGCAGGCGTGGACCGTCTACGGCGACGTGATCGTCGAGATCGAGCGCGGCGAGGGGCTGGACACGGGCATGTTCCGGGTTACGGCCGAGGTCTACACCGGCGGCGAGGTGGCCCCGGTGTCGGCTCCCGGCTACGACGCCGGCCCGCCCGGATACCCGGCGTACGACCAGGGCGGCGGCTACGGCCCGCCCCCCGGCCACGGTGGCGCGCGCAACGTCCGGCTCGTCTCCGGCGACGGTCGCACCTACCCGCTCCAGATGGGCTCGACGGTGATCGGCCGGGGCGACCAGGCCAACCTGCGCCTGCCCGACGTCGGCATCTCCCGCCGACACGCCCGGCTGGACTTCGACGGTGGTCAGGTCGTGCTCACCGACCTCGGTTCCACCAACGGCACGATGGTCAACGGCCAGCGGGTCTCCGCCGTCGCGCTGAACCCGGGCGACATGATCCAGCTCGGCACCACCACCCTGACCTTCCGCGTGGACGGCTGACCCGCCTTGCCCGAACTCGTCATCACCGTCGCCCGGTTCGGGTTCCTCATCCTCCTGTGGATCTTCGTGTTCACGGTGGTGGGGGTGATCCGGCGGGACCTCTTCGCAGGTGCCCGCTCCGGCCGGCTGGTGGCCGCCCCCCGTTCGGTCGGCGCCGCCACCAACCAGGCGGCGGCGAAACCCGCCAAGGTCAAGCGGGGGCGGGCCGCCCACCAGCTCGTGGTCACCGCCGGGCAACTCGCCGGCACCCGGATCACCCTGGGCGAAGCGCCGATAACCATCGGCCGGGCGGAGGACTCCACCCTGGTCATCACCGATGACTACGCCTCCGCACGCCACGCCCGGCTGCTGCCCCGCGACGGGCAGTGGTTCGTCGAGGACCTCGGCTCGACTAACGGCACCTATCTGGATCGCGCTAAGGTCACCGGACCAACCCCCGTCCCCCTCGGCGTGCCGATCCGTATCGGCCGCACTTCTCTCGAATTACGGCCATGACTCTGACCCTGCGCTATGCGGCCCACAGCGACCGCGGTCTGATCCGAGACGGTAACCAGGACTCCGTCTACGCCGGACCGCGGCTACTCGCCGTCGCCGACGGCATGGGCGGCATGGCCGCCGGTGACGTCGCCAGCAACATCGTCATCGGTGCCATGGCGCCGCTCGACGAGGACGTCCCGGGAGACGCACTCGTCGACGCGCTGCGACAGGCCGTGGACACCGCCAACCAGCAGCTCCGTGACACGGTGGACGCCAATCCCCAGCTGGAGGGGATGGGAACAACGCTCACCGCGATCCTCTTCTCCGGCACCAAGCTTGGCATGGTGCACATCGGAGACTCGCGGGCCTATCTCCTCCGCAACGGCGAGTTCGCCCAGGTCACCAAAGACGACACCTACGTCCAGATGCTCGTCGACGAGGGCCGCATCAGCGCCGAGGAGGCGAGCAGCCACCCACAGCGCTCGCTGCTCACCCGCGCGCTGGACGGCCGGGACATCGACCCGGAGTACAGCGTCCGGCAGGTCCTCCCCGGCGACCGGTACCTCATCTGCAGCGACGGCCTCTCCGGCGTGGTCAGCGCGGAGACCATCGCGGACACGATGCGCGAGTACACCGACCCGCAGCAGTGCGTCGAGCGGCTGGTGCAGCTGGCGCTCCGTGGCGGTGGGCCGGACAACATCACCGTGATCATCGCCGACGCGACCGACCACGACATCGTCGAGGCCAGCCCGATCGTCGGCGGCGCGGCCGCCCGCGACCGGGGCATGGCCACCTCGGCGGACGTCTCCACCCCGGCGGCCCGCGCCTCGGCCCTGAACGCGCCCCGTCCGCCGGTTCCCGAGGAACCCTCGGCGAACCGCGACGACGAGCCGGAGCGCCGCCGGCACCGACCGCTGCGTACCGCCCTGCTGCTGGTCGTCCTGCTCGCCCTCCTCGGCGGCGGTCTCTTCGCCGGCTGGAGCTACACCCAGCGGCAGTACTACGTCGGCGCCACGGACGACGGCCAGCTCGCCGTCTTCCAGGGCGTCCCCGGGCAGATCGCCGGCCTCGACCTCTCCAACGTCCACCGCACCAGCGCCGCCGACCTGGAGGACCTCACCCCGGCCGCCCAGGAGCGGGTGAAGCAGGGTATCCAGGCCAAGAGCGAGTCGGACGCCACCCGGCGGCTGGCCGAGCTGACCGACGACGACCCGGCCAACCCGAACCTGAAGCCGATCTGCCCGCCGAGCCCCACCACCAGCCCCACCGTGACCACACCGGTGCCCACGGCGACCCCGGCCGCCGGTGGCCGGGTGACCCCGAAGCCCTCGGCCGCGCCGAGCGTCACCCCGACCCCGGACGCCCTGCCCACCGATACGGTTCCGCCGGTCGAACCGGCGGGATGCCGGTCGCCCGAGTGAGCGCCGGCCCGACCCCGAGGATCCGACCGTGACCGCCCAGGCCACCCCGGCAGCCTCGCCCGGCACGACGGGCGAGCAGCCCGGCGTACGCCTGGCCCGATCCCGGCGCAACGCCGAGCTGTCCCTGCTGGCGGTGGCCATGGTGCTGGTCGCCGCGTACGGGGGCATGGTCGAGGCGAACGTGCTCGACAAGGTCACCGGCGACTTCTGGATCCCGGCCGTCGCGCTCTCCGCCGTCTTCCTCGGCCTGCACGTGGTGATCCGGTACCTCGCGCCCTTCGCCGACCCGGCCCTGCTTCCCGCCGTGGCCCTGCTCAACGGCATCGGCGTCGGCTTCCTGCGCCGGCTCGACCTGGCCGACGCGCCGGCCGCCGAGCGGGCCGACCTGGCGATCTTCGCCGGCACGGGTGGTCGGCAGCTGGCCTGGACGCTGGTCTCGGTGATCCTCGCGGCGGGCTTGCTGGTGCTCATGCGGGACCACCGCGCGGTCTCCCGGTACGCGTACACGCTGGGCCTCGCCGGCATCGTGCTGGTGATGATCCCCGCCGTGCTGCCCAACCGGTTCTCCGAGATCAACGGTGCCAAGCTCTGGATCCGGATCGGCAGCTTCTCCATCCAGCCCGGCGAGTTCGCCAAGCTCGCGCTGCTGGTCTTCTTCGCCTACTACCTGGTGCGCAAGCGCGAGGTCCTGTCGCTGGCCAGCCGCCGGTTCCTCGGCATCGACTTCCCCCGGGGACGGGATCTCGGCCCGGTGGTCGTGGTCTGGCTGATCAGTCTCATGGTGCTGGTCTTCGAGAAGGACCTCGGCACCTCGCTGCTCTACTTCGGCATGTTCGTGGTCACGCTCTACATCGCCACCGAGCGGGTGAGCTGGCTGCTGATCGGTCTGCTGCTCTTCTTCGGCGGGGCCTACCTCGCCTACTTCCTGGGCAGCACGGTCGGCGGACCGTTCGCCAACTTCTACCTCCGGGCCGAGATCTGGCTGGACCCGTTCGCCGACCCGCTCAACGACGGCTACCAACTGGTGCAGGGGTTGCTCGCGCTCGGCACCGGCGGCCTGTTCGGGGCCGGTCCGGGTGGCGGTACCCCGGACGTGCTGCCCGAGGTGCAGAACGACTTCATCTTCGCCGGCATCGGTGAGGAGATCGGCCTCTTCGGCCTCTCCGCCCTCCTGGTGGTCTACCTGTTGATCGTCCAGCGCGGGCTGCGGGCCGCCCTCACCGTCCGGGACTCGTTCGGCAAGCTGCTCGCCGGCGGTCTCGCCTTCACCCTCGGCCTCCAGGTCTTCGTGATCGTCGGCGGGATCAGCGGGCTCATCCCGCTCACCGGCCAGACCACGCCGTTCCTCTCCGCCGGTGGTTCCTCCCTGATGGCGAACTGGCTGCTGGTCGCCGTCCTGCTGCGCATCTCGGACGCCGGCCGGCGTCCGGTCTCCGGTGGGTCGGCCGCCCGACCGGGCAGTGCCGGTCCACCCGAGCAGCTCCACGGTGCCCCTACGGAGGTGATCCGCCCGTGAACGCACCGCTCCGTCGGGTCGGCGTGGTCGTCCTGGTCCTGTTCGGCCTGCTCTTCATGAACCTGAACTGGATTCAGGCATACAAGGCCGACGAGTACCGCACCAGCGACTACAACGGCCGGGTCCAGGTCGCCGAGTACGACCGCAAACGCGGCAACATCGAGGCCGGCGGCACTCCGGTGGCCACCAGCAAGGAGACCAACGGCAGTCTCCGGTACCTGCGGACCTACCCGGCCGGGCCGAAGTACGCGCACGTGCTCGGCTTCAAGCCGGTCAACCTCGGGGACGCCGGCATCGAGCGGGCCGAGGACGACTTCCTCGCCGGCACCAGCGACCAGCTCTTCGCTGACCGGTTCCGGGACATGCTCCGGGTCACCGGCGAGCCGTCCGGTGGCGGGAATGTGCTGCTCTCGATCTCGAAGCGGGCGCAGGACACGGCGTACAAGCAGTTGGCCGAAAACGAGCTGGGCGCGACCAAGGGGGCGGCGATCGCGCTGGACCCGCGTACCGGGGCGGTGCAGGCCCTGGTCTCCATGCCCAGCTTCGACCCGAACTCGCTGGCCAGCCACGACACCAGCGCGGCGTCGGGGGCGTACAACAAGCTGGAGGGCGACCCGGCTGGTCCGCTGCGGAACCGGGCGCTGGGCGAGACACTGCCACCCGGATCGACCTTCAAGATCGTGGTGGCCGCCGCCGCACTGGAGAACGGCGTCACCAAGCAGACCATGATCCCGGCGGGTCCCAGCTACACCGCCCCGACCTCCGGTACGCCGATCCGCAACGCCGTCCCGTCGATCTGCCCGGAGGACGAGGTGACCCTGATGAACGCGGTCACCGAGTCGTGCAACACCGGCTTCGCCCAGCTCGGCGTCCGGCTCGGGGCCGACACGGTCAAGGAGAAGGCCCGGCAGTTCGGCTTCGAGCAGGAGGACCTGACCGTCGGCCACCTCGACGAGGCCGGTCTGCCGGTGGCCGCCAGCCGTACCGGGGACATGAAGAACCCGGACGGCGGGGACGACCCGGCCGGGCTGGCGCAGTCGTCGATCGGCCAGTTCGACGTCCGGATGACCCCGTTGCAGGGTGCCCTGATCGCCGCCGCGGTGGCGAACAACGGCACCCAGATGCGGCCCTACCTGGTCCAGCAGCTGCTCGGCCCGGACCGGACGACCAACTACTACACCGCCGACCCGAAGCAGCTCCGGCAGCCGATCAGTGGTCAGGTCGCCAACGACCTGCGGGACATGATGGTCAACGTGGTGACCGAGGGCACCGGCCGCAACGCCCGGATCGACGGGTACACCGTCGGGGGCAAGACCGGCACCGCGCAGGCCGGGGAGAACACCGACGACCACGGCTGGTTCATCGGCTTCGCCCTCGACAAGGACGGCAAGCCGGTCTCCGCCGTCTGCGTCATGCTGGAGTCGGCGGGCCAGGGCGGCAGCGCCGAGGCGGCCCGGATCGCCGGGCAGATCATGCGGGCGGCCATCGCGGATCCCGGGGGGCGGTGACACATGCTCAGCCCCGGCGTTCAGCTCGGCAACCGCTACCGTCTCGACGAGCGGATCGCCAGTGGTGGCATGGGTGACGTCTGGCGTGGCACCGACCAGGTGCTCGGCCGGGTCGTCGCGGTCAAGAGTCTGCTTCCCGCGTTGCTGGACGAGCCGGGGTTCGCCGAGCGGTTCCGTGGTGAGGCACGCACCATGGCGACCATCAACCACCCCGGTGTGGTCGACATCTACGACTTCGGCAGCGACCAGCAGATCGCCTTCCTGATCATGGAGTACGTCGAGGGGGACGCCCTCTCGGCGACCCTCAACCGGGTCGGGCGGCTCACCCCCGCCCGCACGATGGCGCTGGTGGCCCAGGCCGCGGACGCCCTGCATGCCGCCCACGGCAAGGGCATCGTGCACCGTGACGTGAAGCCCGGGAACCTGTTGGTCCGCCCGAACGGCACGCTGGTGCTGACCGACTTCGGTATCGCCCGGTCCGAGCTGGTCGGCCAGCTCACCGCCGCCGGATCGGTGCTCGGCACCGCCTCGTACATCTCCCCGGAGCAGGCGGCGGGCGCGGTGGCCACCGCGGCCTCCGACGTCTATGCCCTCGGGGTGGTCGCCTACCAGTGCCTCGCCGGTCGTCGGCCGTTCGAGGGGGACAACCCCCTGGAGATCGCGATGCGGCACGTCCGGGAGACCCCGCGTCCGCTGCCGGGGGACATCCCGCCCCCGGTCCGCGCGCTCGTCGACCGGGCGATGGCCAAGGACCCGACGGCCCGCTGGCCGAGCGCCGCCGCCCTGGCCGGTGCGGCCCGGCAGGTCAAGGCCGCCCTCGCCCACCAGAACCGACCGGGTGGTCGGGCCCGACCGGTCTCCGTCGCTCCTTCGTCGCCGGCCACCCCGCCGGCTACCTCGCAGGCGCGGGCGCAGGTCCCGCCCCCGCAGCGGCAGCAGCAGCCCCGTCCGCCGGTCGTACCGCAGCCGCAGGCCCGGCCGCAGCCGCAGGCCCGGCCGCCGGCAGCGGCGCGTCCGGTCGCCTCGGTCCCGGTGTCTCCGCCCCGCCCCGCGCCGCCGGTCACGCACCGCCCGGTCGCTGCGCATCCGGTCACCCCGTCGCGTCCGCCGGTGGCGCACCCCGGCTACCCCCGGGGCGCGGCCCCCGTCCCGTCGGCTCCGCCGCGCCAGGTCGGCTACGCTCACCAGCCCGGTCCGCCGCTTCCGCCGGACAGCGGGCCACGCGCCCGGACCGTCCTGGTCGTCATCGCGCTCGCCGTGCTGGTCCTGATCTGTTCCGGCGTGATTTCCTACAGCATGCAGGCCGGCGACGACTCGACGGCCAGCTCGGCCGGCCTGCTCCGGTTACCGAACGTGACGTCTGCGGCACCGACGGGGAGCGGAGATGACGACGGCACCCCGTCGTCGTACCGTCGGGTGGGACTGCCCGTGCCGGCTGGCGACGGGACGACGACGAGCGAAGGACGACAGACGCGATGACTGCGCAGGCCCGCCTGCTGGGTGGCAGGTACCAGGTCGGCGAGCTCCTCGGCTACGGCGGTATGGCCGAGGTGCACCGCGGTCGCGACCTGCGGCTCGGCCGGGACGTCGCGATCAAGATGCTCCGGGCGGACCTGGCCCGCGACGCGACCTTCCAGATGCGGTTCCGCCGGGAGGCACAGAACGCCGCCTCGCTCAACCACCCCGCGATCGTCGCCGTCTACGACACCGGCGAGGAGACCGCCCCCACCGGCGAGACCCTGCCGTTCATCGTCATGGAGTTCGTCAACGGACGGACGCTCAAGGAGGTGCTGGGCGCGGAGGGCCGCCTCCAGCCCCGCCGGGCGTTGGAGATCACCGCGGACATGTGCGCGGCGCTGGAGTTCAGCCACCGGCACGGCATCATCCACCGGGACATCAAGCCGGGCAACGTGATGCTCACCCTGACCGGCCAGGTCAAGGTGATGGACTTCGGCATCGCCCGGGCGCTGGCCAGCGGTGCCACCACGATGACCCAGACCAGCGCCGTGATCGGCACCGCCCAGTACCTCTCCCCCGAGCAGGCCCGGGGCGAGGCGGTGGACGCCCGGTCGGACGTCTACGCCGCCGGCTGCGTCCTGTTCGAGCTCGTCTGCGGCCACCCGCCGTTCGTCGGGGACAGCCCGGTCAGCGTCGCCTACCAGCATGTCCGGGAGGCTCCGCCGACGCCGAGCGACATCAACCCGGACGTCACCCCGCCGATCGACGCGATCGTGCTGAAGGCGCTGTCGAAGAACCCGCTCAACCGGTACCAGAGCGCCGGGGAGATGCGGGCCGACCTCCTCCGGGCCGCCGCCGGGCGTCCGGTGGCCGCCACGCCGGTGCTCCGCGAGGACGAGACGGCGGCGATGGGGCCGGCACCTGCGGCGGCCGCCTTCCCGGCTGCGGCGACCGCCCCGCAGACCCGGCAGATTCCCGCCCGGGTGGGCGACCCGCGTCGACGCCGCGCCTCGTCCTGGGTGATCGCCACCCTCGCCGGCCTGGGCGTGCTCGCGGTGATCGCCCTGGTCGCCGGACTGCTCCTGCTCCAGAACCGGGAGACCACCGTCCAGGTGCCCACCCTGGTCGGCAAGAGCCAGGAGGCGGCGATCGCCGACCTGACCGCCGCGAAGCTGCGGCACGAGGTCGGCGCGCCGGTGCTCAGCAGCGACTGCAAGAAGGACACCGTGGCCCGGCAGGATCCGCCGGCCGACGAGAAAATCAACGAGAACGAGACGGTCACGCTGCACATGTGCGGCGGCAAGCCGGTCGTCACCATCCCGGGCAACCTGGAGGGATCCCGCTACGAGAACGTCGAGGCACAGCTCAAGGCGCTGAAGCTCGTTCCCGAGCGCAAGGACGTCAACAGCGACGAGCCCGAGGGGCTGGTCGTCAACCTCACCCCGGCCTCCGGGAAGAGCGTCCCGGAGGGCAGCAAGGTCGTCGTCGAGGTCTCCCGGGGCAACGTCCGACAGGTGCCGGACGTGGTCGGCGAGAGCGAGGAGGACGCCAAGGAGGAGCTGCGCGAGGCCGGCTACGAGGTCAAGGTGCGCAAGGGCGACGAGGTGCCGAAGGACCAGGCGGGGCGGGTGACCTACCAGACCCCGAAGGGCGGGTCGTCGCTGGCCCGGGGGCAGACGGTGACCATCACGGTCAGCCAGCCGGCGCCCGAACCCGACCCGAGTGGCACGCCGCCGACGGACGGGACGACCCCGACCCCGACGCCGACCGACGGCGGGCGCGGCGGCAGCCTGCCGTTCCCGACCCTGCCGCCCCGCGACGACTCCTCCTGGAGCTGACACCGGCCCGGGGAGACGAGAACCCTCCCCGGGACGGACCCGGGTAGGCCCTTCGGGCCGCCGGGAAGCCGTCAGACGGTGGCGAAGGCGGCCAGGCGACGGGCGTCGACCTCGGCGGCCAGCTCCGGCGCACGCTCCCGGGCTGCGGTGAAGCCGCAGGTGGCGAGCCAGTTGGCCAGCATCAGATGGCCGCCCTCGGTGAGCACCGACTCCGGGTGGAACTGGACCCCCTCCACGGGCAGGCTGCGGTGGCGCATCGCCATCACCACGCCGGAGCCGGTCCAGCCGGTCACCTCCAACTCGTCCGGCAGGGTCTCGGGAAGCACCGCCAGCGAGTGGTAACGCGTGGCGGTGAACGGGTCGGGCAGCCCGGCCAGGACACCGGTCGAGGAGTGCCGTACCAGCGAGGTCTTGCCGTGCAGCAGCTCCGGGGCGCGGGCCACGGTGGCACCGAACGCCTCGCCGATGGCCTGATGACCGAGGCAGACACCGAAGATCGGCAGCTCGCCGGCGTACCGGTGGACGACGTCGAGGCAGATGCCGGCCCGGTCGGGGCTGCCCGGACCGGGGGAGAGCAGGATGCCGGCCGCGCCGATCCGACCCACCTCGTCGATACCGATCTCGTCGTTGCGGCGCACCTCGCAGTCCACGCCGAGCTGGCCGAGGTACTGCACCAGGTTGAAGACGAACGAGTCGTAGTTGTCGATCACCAGTACGCGCATCGACTCACCTGTCCGGAGAGGGGGGTGGGGTGTTGTTCTGCTCCGTGTCGTACGGCAGGTCGTGCTCGTCACCGGGCGGCTCGCCACCGGGTACCCCGGGGTCTCCCCCGGCCGGGCCACCGGGCACCTCGGCGTCCTGGGTGACCTGCACGTCGTCGAAGGGGAGCAGCGGTTCGGCCCAGGGGAAGACGACGTACCAGAGCAGCGCGACCGTCGCCGAGGCGAGCAGCACCGAGCCGACCAGCTTGCCGGGGAGGCCGAACGGGAGTTTCCGCCAGATCCACGCGTACACGACCTCAGCCCCCCAGCTCGGCCGGGCGACCCGCCGACTTGTCCTGTGAGCGTTCCATCTCGGCGTGGATGATCAGCCGCTCGTAGTTGTCGAACTTCGGGTTGCAGGTGGTGAGGGTGAGCATCCGCCTGGTCGGCTTGGCCCCCGGCCTGCCGGGGACCGGTGCGACCACCTCGACCTGCGACGGCTTGACGATCCGGGTCTGGGAGACGCGGTACACGTACCACTTCTCCTTGGTCTCGACCACGATCGCGTCACCGTTGTCCAGCTCGTCCAGCCGCCAGAACGTGGCCCGGTTGCGGTGGCCGGCGACGGAGAAGTTGCCCAGCTCACCGGGCATGGCGCTCTTCGGGTAGTGCCCCGGCGCGTACCGGATGTCCTTCTGGGTGACGCCCTCGACCACGATCCAGTTCTTGTCGAGGCTGGGGATGTGGAGCCCGGCGATCGGCTTGCCGTTCACCGGTGCTGCCGGCGTCGTACGGGGACTCGGAGTCGCCGACGGCGCCACGGTGGGGTCGCCCTGCGGGCCCCACGACTGTTCCAGCTGCTGGCTGAGGTCGTTCTGGTGGGCGTCGACGATGGCGGACTTGCCCCACACCTCGTACCCGGCGAAGAGGAGCACCACCAGGCCGAAGGTGATGAGGACCTCACCACTGACCCGGATGCCGCCGCGCAGCCGGGACCAGACCGTGGGACGGGTCAGCTCCGAGTAGACGCTGCGGTAACCCTTGTCGGTCTGCTCCGGGCGCAGCTGCACCACCCGCTCACCCCGGCGGGGCTGCGGCGGGGCGGTGTCGGGTGCGGTGGTGGCCGGCTCGTCGTCGCGGGCCGGGAGACGCGGAACGGCGCCCATCAGGGCTGTCGTGTCGGGACCCGGGGCTGGTGCGCGCCGGCCGAGCGCCGTGATGACCACGGTCGGCCCCTCGATGTCGCCGCCCGGTGGCCGGTGGCTGGTCGGCCCGGCCGTACCGCCTGGCGGCCGGTCGTTGGCCGGCGCCGTCGTGCCGCCTGGCCACCGGTCGGTGACCGGCGAGGCCGTGCCGGCTGGCGGCCGGTCGTTGGCCGGCGAGGCCGTCCCGGCTGGCGGCCGGTCGTTGGCCGTCGTGCCGGCCGGGTCCGGACGCTGGCCGGGGCCGGAAGTGGGGCCGGAAGTGGGGCCGAAAGCGGGGCTGGGAGCGGGGCCGGGAGCGGCGGGGCGAGCGGACGGGTTACCGGGCCAGCGTGGCGGCGCGGACGGGTGGGCCGGCGGCGGGGAGGCCGACGGCCGGGAGGTCGGCGGTGCCCACGGCGGCGGCACCGGCGGCCGGGCGGACCGGGGTGGAGCGGCGGGCGGAGCCGTGGCCACGGGCGGGGCGCTGGGACGCGGCGGAACCGGGTCCGGCCAGCGTCCGGCGGCGGGCTCTCGCGGGGCGTTGGGGCGGTCCACCCGGGGGAGGACGGCGGTGGGCTCCTCCGGGTGATCGGCCTGGTACCAACCCGGGCGCTCCCCCCGCCGGTCGTCGGACGTCCCGGTCACCGGGGCACCTTCGCCGAGCGGAGCGTTGTCGAACCCTCGAAGGCCGGCACGCTGACCGTGGAGACGGTCTCGCGGTAGCCGAGCTGGTAGTGGTCGACCGCGTCCTTGAACAACCGGACTCCCTCAGAAGCGGCGAGGGCCTGCTGGAGCGCAGCGGGGTCGCCGATTGCTACGATCTTGAATGGAGGGGAGTACACCCGGCCGTGCAAGAGCAGGGTGTTACCTACGCAGCGTACCGCGCTGGTGGTCAGGACGCGGACGTTCATGATTGACATGGCCTCCGCACCGCCGGCCCAGAGCGCGTTCACGACTGCCTGGACGTCCCCCTGGTGGACGACCAGGTCGTCGTTGCTCGCCCCTTCGGGCAGGCTCTCGAGCCGCCGGGCGTCGTCGAGTTCGACGGTGACCCCCGGGCCGGTGAGCGCGGTGAACCCGGCGGACTGCCGGCCGGCCGCCGCCCGGCCACGTTCCGCGGCGATCGGCTGGTCGGTGTCGGCGAGCGCCTCGGTCTGCCGTTCCACGTCCGCCCGGAGTCGCGCCGCCTCCGTCTCCCGCGCCGCCACCCGTTCCCGGGTGTCGTCGATGAGCTGGGTGAGCTGCGGCCGGCGGTCCTCGCGCAGGGCGGTGCCCCCGGCGGTGGTGGCGGTGGTGGTGAAGAGCAGCCCGGCCGCGGCGGCGATCAGCGGTACGCCGAGCGACCACCCCGGACGTCGCTGGCGCGGTCGTCGGGGCAGCAGCCCGGCCACGGCCCGCCGGAGCACCTTCTGCCAGGACGCCGCGCCGGATGTGTACTCCACCGCGCGCTCCTTCCCGTGGTCACCCGTCAGGACTGGCTCGACACCCGACCAGTTCCGCTCTTTTCGGTCACTACCTGCATTCGATTGACCCCGTTCATGGCCTCAACGGGTCTTCCGGACTACGCTAGCTTTCGAAACATTATTGGCCATGGACCGTCGCCCCCGCGCCCGGTTGTCAGGCCGGACGAGGTCGTATCCCCTCTGGAGAGCGTCGTGCCCAAGTCACAGGTCCGCAAGAAGAAGGTGTACACCCCGCCGACGGACGTGCGTCCGACGGCCACCGCGGCGACGCGCAAGCCCAGCCCGGTCTGGCTGCCGATCCTGGCGATCGCGCTGATCGTCTTCGGGATCGGCTGGCTGGTGGTCTACTACCTCTCCGAGCAGGCCTACCCGGTCGCCACGTGGGGCTACTGGAACCTCGCGGTCGGCTTCGGCGCCATGGTCGCCTCGCTGATCGTGCTCTCCCGCTGGCGCTGAGCGCCAGCGGTCCTCGACGTCCCGGCCCGCGCCTCCGAAGGTTCCGGCGTGGCCGGGACCACGCCGTGGCCTGACCGTGGCGTCTCCGCCGTGGCCCGACAGTGGTGCGCGGGCGCGACATGTCACCACGCGGAGCCCCTGATCTGCGCAGGTCGGCCACCCCTTCTAAGGTGTCCGCAGGGCGGCGCGGCCAGGTGCGAGGTTCCTCACGTTACTACCGGGTAACCTTGCGCGTAGGCTGCACTGCATGACCGAGCGGAGCGAGGTCATCGACCGGTCAGGTCAGGGTCGCGGTGGTCAGCCGGCGGCGCGACACCCCGACGCCGGTCGCCGAACCGCTCGCCAGGCAGCAGACCGTGGAGGCCAACGCTATGGGCAGCGTCCAGCTCGTCACGACGATCCTCGCCGCCGCCATCACCGCTCTGGCGGTGTGGCTGGCCGTACAGGCGGTGCTGCGGATCGTGGCAGTCGTCCGGCTCGGGCAGCCAGACCCCGGACGGTTCGGTGACCCGGTCACCCGGACGAGGACGATGCTGGCCGAGACGGCTGGGCACACCCGCATGTTGCGCTGGAGCGTGGTGGGTGCCGCGCACTGGTTCGTCATGGTCGCCTTCGTCGTCCTGTCGCTGCTGGTCCTCGAGGCGTACTTCGAGGTGGTCTCGCCCACCGGCGGCCTGCCGCTGATCGGTGGCTGGACGGTCTACGGGCTGGTCACCGAGCTGATCGCCATCTTCGGTGTGGTCGGCATCGTGGTGCTGATCGCGATCCGGATCCGCAACCGGCCCAGCCGGCCCGGCGGGCGTTCCCGGTTCACCGGCTCGACCATGTGGCAGGGCTACTTCGTCGAGGCGGTGGTCCTCGCCGTCCTGATCATGGGTTTCCTGATCCGGGGCTTCAAGGTCGCCACCGACCACTTCGAGTACCCGACCTGGGCCACCCCGGTCAGCCACGCCGTCGGCGCGCTGCTGCCGAACTGGGAGGCCGGGGTCAGCGTCGCGGCGCTCATCAAGATCATGATTTCGATGACCTGGCTCATCGTGATCGCGCTGAACGTGACCATGGGGGTGGCCTGGCACCGCTTCCTGGCCTTCTTCAACATCTTCTTCAAGCGTGACCCGGGCCGGGCCGGCTCCGGTCTCGGCGCGCTCCGGCCCATGACGAGCAACGGCAAGCCGCTGGACTTCGAGGAGGCCGACCCCGAGTCCGACCAGTTCGGGGTGGCCCAGGTCGAGCAGTTCACCTGGAAGGGCCTGCTCGACTTCAGCACCTGCACCGAGTGCGGCCGATGCCAGTCGCAGTGCCCGGCGTGGAACACCGGCAAGCCCCTCTCACCGAAGCTGCTCGTGCTCAGCCTGCGCGACCACGCGTACGCCAAGGCGCCGTACCTGCTGGCCGGGGGCGGCAAGGACCTCACCGGCGAGGAGAAGGCCACCGCGGCCCAACTCGCCCACGTCGACGTGCTCGCCCTCGCCGAGGCGGAGAAGCCGCTGATCGGCGGGGCCGAGGAGGGCGGGGTCATCGACCCGGACGTGCTCTGGTCCTGCACCACCTGCGGGGCCTGCGTCGAGCAGTGCCCGGTCGACATCGAGCACGTCGACCACATCGTCGACATGCGGCGCTACCAGGTGCTGATCGAGTCGAGCTTCCCCTCCGAGGCCGGCGTGATGCTGCGCAACCTGGAGAACAAGGGCAACCCCTGGGGCGCTCCGCAGAACACCCGGGAGGACTGGACCAAGGGCCTCGACTTCGAGGTGCCCCGGGTCGGCGAGGCGGAGGACTTCGAGTACCTGTTCTGGGTCGGCTGTGCCGGCGCGTTCGAGGACCGGGCCAAGAAGACGACCCGTGCCGTCGCCACGCTGCTGCACGAGGCCGGCGTCTCCTTCGCCATCCTCGGCGAGGGGGAGACCTGCACCGGTGACCCGGCCCGCCGGATCGGCAACGAGTTCGTCTTCCAGATGCTCGCCCAGCAGAACGTGGAGACCCTGAACGAGGCGTTCGACGGCCGCGAGAAGAGCAAGCGCAAGATCGTCGCGACCTGTCCGCACTGCTTCAACACGCTCGGCAACGAGTACGGGCAGCTCGGCGGCGAATTCGAGGTGGTGCACCACACGCAGCTCCTGGCCCACCTGGTCGCCACCGGCAAGCTCACCCCGGTCCAGCCTGTCGACGGCGGGGTCACCTACCACGACCCCTGCTACCTGGGCCGGCACAACCGGGTCTTCGCCCCGCCGCGCGAGGTGCTCGGCTCCGCCGCCTCGGAGGGCATCACCGAGATGCCGCGCAACAGCGAGCGCTCCTTCTGCTGCGGTGCCGGTGGGGCCCGGATGTGGATGGAGGAGAAGATCGGCAAGCGGATCAACGTGGACCGCGTCGAGGAGGCGATGTCCACCGGCGCGAAGACCATCGCGGTCGGCTGCCCGTTCTGCTCGACGATGCTGAACGACGGGGTCAACGGCAAGGGGGCCGGGGAGCAGGTCGAGGTCGTCGACGTGGCGAGCGTGCTGCTCCGCTCGGTGAGGCCGGAGCAGAACCGCGACGGCCAGCAGGCCGAGCCGGTCGCCGGCTGAGCCGAGACCGTTCGCGGGTCCGTCCGGGCTCGCCATGGCGGCTTGCTCCTTCGGACGCTGTCGAGCTGCCCCGTCTGTGCTACCGCGACCGTCGGTAGCACAGACGGGGCAGCTCGACAGGTACGCCGTGCTGGGTCCCCCCAGGCCGCGAGTCACCCGGCCGAGGCGCGGGCCGCTGCCGTACCCCGCCCTGGGCCTCCGCGAGGGTCACCGCCGGAGTCGGCCACGGCTACGCCCGCCGGGTCATCCGGACATGGCTCGACGGTGACTCGAAGCCGCGATCCGGACGGTCCGCGTACTCGTCCGGTAGCAGGCCGTCATGGGAGAATCTGCCCGAGGTGAGACGGTCATCGACGGTCTGGTGCTGGCCACGCTGCTGCCCCTGCTCGGCTTCCTCCTGCTGACCGGGGGCAACGCGTTCTTCGTCGCGGCCGAGTTCGCCCTGGTCACCGTCGACCGGGCGGAGATCGACCGGCGGGCCGAGGCCGGTGACGGTCGGGCCGGGACGGTCCGACGGGCGCTGCGGGAGCTCTCCTTCCAGCTCTCCGGGGCGCAGCTCGGCATCACCATCACCGCGCTGCTCACCGGGTACCTCGCCGAACCGGCGCTCGCCCGGCTCTTCGCCCCGCTGTTGCGTCCGGTC
Source organism: Micromonospora sagamiensis (assembly GCF_014680085.1). Lineage (NCBI taxonomy): Bacteria > Bacillati > Actinomycetota > Actinomycetes > Micromonosporales > Micromonosporaceae > Micromonospora > Micromonospora sagamiensis. The sequence goes on from NZ_AP023438.1 coordinate 3,098,911, forward strand.
GCCGGGGACGCCACCGACCGGTTCACCCCGTTGCTCGCGCTGGTGCTGGCGACCCTCGTCTCCATGCTGGTCGGCGAGCTGGTCCCGAAGAACGTCGCCCTGGCCAGGCCGATGCCCGCCGCACTGGCCACCGCAGGTCCGATGCGGGCCTTCTCCCGGTCGTTGGGCTGGCTCATCCGAGGGCTGAACGGCTCGGCCAACTGGTTGGTCCGTCGATTGGGCGTGGAGCCCCAGGAGGAGCTGGTCAGCGCCCGTAGCCCGGACGAACTCGGGCTGCTCGCGGCCATCTCGGCGCAGGCGGGCGCGCTGCCGCCGGAGACGGCGATGCTGATGCGGCGCACGATCCGCTTCGCCGACAAGCGGGCCGCCGAGGCGATGACGCCCCGGGTCGACGTGGTCGCGCTGCGAGCCACGGCCACCGTCGCCGAGCTGCTCGACCTGGCCCAGCGGACCGGGCGTACCCGGTTCCCGGTGTACGAGGAGACCCTGGACCTGGTGACCGGGGTGGTCGCGGTGCCCGACGCGCTCGGTGTGCCACCGATCCGCCGGTCGGTGACCAGCGTCGGGCAGATCGCCCACGAACCGGTGTGCGTCCCGGAGAGCCTGGACCTCGACGGCGTGCTGGCCGCCCTCAGGGCCGCCGGCGCGGACCTGGCCATCGTGGTCGACGAGTACGGCGGCACCGACGGGGTGGTGACCGTCGAGGATCTGGTCGAGGAACTGGTCGGCGAGATCGCCGACGAGTTCGATCCGGCCGGCACGTCGGAGACCGGACCGGCGGAGCCCGTCGCGCCGGGTGGGGAACGGGCCCTCCTGGTGGACGGTGTGCTCCGCGCCGACGAGCTGGCCGAGCGGACCGGCTTCCGGCTCCCTGACGGGCCGTACGAGACCCTGGGCGGCTTCCTGATGGCCCGGCTCGGGCGCATCCCGGTGGCCGGCGAGGCGGTCGGGGAGGCCGGCTACGAGTTCACCGTGGTCGAGGTCGACCGGCACCGGGTCGAACAGGTGCGCGTGCTCCGTCGGCGAGGAGACGGCCAACCGTGGTCGAGCTGCTGATCGGCCTGGGCCTCCTGCTCGGCAACGGGTTCTTCGTGGGCAGTGAGTTCGCCCTGATCGCATCCCGCCGTACGGTGATCGAACCGCTCGCCGGGAGCGTGGCGCGCGCCCGGTGGGCGCTGTCGGCGATGAACCAGATCCCGTTGATGATCGCCGGTGCCCAGCTCGGCATCACGGTCTGCTCGCTGGGGCTCGGCGCGATCGCCGAACCGGCTCTGGCCCACCTGCTGGAGCCGCTCTTCCACGCCATCGGCCTGTCCGCACGGGCGGTCCACCCGGTGGCTTTCGTGATCGCCCTGGGCGTGGTGGTGTTCCTGCACACCGTGGTCGGTGAGATGGTGCCGAAGAACATCACCCTGGCCGGGCCGGAGCTGTCCGCGCTCTGGCTCGGGCCGGCGATGCTGGCCTTCTGTCTCGCCACCAAACCACTGCTGCTGGCGATGAAGTGGGCGTCCCGACGGGTGCTGCGGCTCTGGCGGATCGAGGCGGCGGACGCGGTGAAGACCGTCTTCACCGCCGAGGAACTGGCCGGCCTGGTGTCGCAGGCGCGCACCGAGGGGTTGCTCGGCTCCACGGCACACGCCCGGATCACCGGGGCGCTCGCCCTGCACACCCGTACCGCCGCCGACGTGTTGCAGCCGTGGTCCACGGTGACCACCGTCACCGAGGACGTCTCACCGGCCTCTCTGGAGGTGCTGGCCACCCGTACCGGACGGTCGCGCTTCCCGGTGGTGCAGCGCTCCACCCGGCGGGTGCTCGGCTTCGTGCACGTCAAGGACGTGCTCGGGTACGTCGGCGCGAGCCGCCGTGCTCCGGTGCCCGCCGAGGTGTACCGGCCGCTGGCCGTGGTGCCGCCGGACCGTACCCTGGCCGACCTGCTGCTCTCGATGCGCCGCGAGGGACGGCACATGGTGCTGGTCAGCGACGGACGGCGACCGCTCGGTGTGGTGACCCTCGACGATGTCCTGACCGCCATCGTCGGTGGAATCGGTACGGTGGGTGCCCGCGCGGTCGCCGGAGCGTGAAACGAGACCCCCTCACCTTGATATCGCCCCGTGGCTTCCCTAATGTGGGGCACCGGCCGCTGTGGATCGTCTGCCCCGCCATCCTCTCCCTCGCGGGGCGCCCGGTGGTCTGGTCGCCAAAGGAGTTCGTGCCGGTGGCAACCCTGCCCCCTCAGCGTCACGCACCGGATCGACTCCCCACTCGTCCGGGTGGGCTCCGTCGGTTCGTTCGTACCCTGGTCACCCTGTCCGCCGCCGTCGTGGTCGGTGCCGGACTGCTCGCTGCTCCCGCGCAGGTCGCGCCCACTCCCGAGGAGATCGAGGCGCAGATCGACAAGCAGTGGGAGCAGTTGGAGCCCACCATCGAGAAGTACAACGAGGTCCGCAGCCAGCTCAAGGTCAACCAGAAGAAGTCGGCCGACCTGGCGAAGAAGATCCAGCCGCTCGCGCTGCAGAGCGACATGGCCATGAACCGGATCGGCGCCCTGGCCTCCCGGCACTACATGACCGGCCCGTCCCAGGAGATCGGCGCGCTGCTGGTCAGCGCGAAGCCGGGCACCCTGGCCGAGCAGATCGGCCTGCTCGACCGGCTCGCCGCCCACCAGCGCAAGGAACTCCAGGGCGTGCTGGCGATCCAGGCGAAGTACGAAGCCGAGAAGCAGAAGCTCGACACCCTCATCACCAGCCAGACCCAGCAGGAGAAGGACCTGGCGGCGAAGAAGGCGAAGATCGATACGGAGATCAAGCGGCTCCGGGCGTCCATGCCGAAGACCGCGGTCAGCGCCCCCGGCTGCCCGCTGATCAAGGGCGTGATCAGCAGCAAGGCCAACACCGCCATCAGGACCGCCTGCGCCCAGGTCGGTGACCCGTACGTCTGGGGTGCCACCGGGCCCAACTCGTTCGACTGCTCCGGGCTCACCCAGTACGCCTACAAGGCCGCGGGTATCCACCTGACCCACTTCACCGGCGCGCAGTGGCGTGAGACCAAGTCGATCAGCCGCTCCGAGGCCCGCCCCGGTGACCTGGTCTTCTTCTTCAGCGACCTGCACCACGTCGGGCTCTACCTGGGCAACGGCATCATGGTGCACGCCCCCCGGGCCGGTAAGCCGGTGCAGGTGGCCAGCATCAACCACATGCCGGTCGCGGGCTTCCGCCGCCCGTACTGACCGATCCATCCTGACGACGCGGGTCCCCGGCCACTGGCCGGGGACCCGCGTCGCGATGGGCCAACGAACGGCGCCCACAGTGGTTACTGTCGGAAATCGGCAGGTGGCACTCCCGCGAAGCGTGTTGCGGATCGACGACGGCCGTCCCTAGTCTCGGCACTTGCCGAGCCGGTGACAGGTCCGCCATTCGGAGGCGGCAACGGCTCGACACCGCCGAGTCGCACGACGCACGTCGCCACAACGAGAAACGTCGCCACAGCAGAGCGAGCCGGGGAACCACCAGCACCATCGGGGTGAATCCGTACGCCAGGTAGGGCGCTCCCTTCCCGCCCGAACCCGTCAGCTAACCCGGTAGGCGGTCAACGGAAGAAGGAGTACGGAGCCCGGTGGCACACCATGCCCCGCGGCCACCGTCCGCCCGGTCGGCCCCGGCTGCCCGGACGACGGCTGCGCCGCGTCCATGCTGGTCCCGCTTCACCACCGTCATCACCGTCCTCGCCGGAGCCGCCGTCCTCGTGACGGGCGGTGCCGGCGCGGCCCACGCCGAACCCTCGGTCGCCGAGATCGAACGTCAGATCGACCGGGAGTGGAACGCCCTCGAACCGGTTATCGAACAGCACAACGCCACCCGGCAGGCGCTCGCCACCAAGCGGCGGCAGGCGGCGGCCCTCACCGCCCGGATCGAGCCGCTGCGACGCCAGATCGACCAGGCGATGAGCAAGGTCGGCGGGCTCGCGATCCGGGCGTACAAGGGGGAGAACGCCTCCGCCCTGAACGCCATGCTGGCCAACCCGTCGCCAGCCACCGTCGTCCACCAGCTCGAACTGCTCGACCAGTTCGCCCGCCGGCAGCAGGACGACATCCGGCACGTGGTCGAGGTGCGAGACCAGCTCAGCGCCCGCAAGGCTCCGCTCGACCGGCTGATCGCACAGCTCGGTCAGGCCGAACGCCAACTGGACGCCAAGCGGCGGCAGATCGACGTCGACATCGCCCGCCTGCAGAAGATGCGCCTGAAGGCGTACGGCGACGGCGGTGGCACCAGCCTGCGCCCCGCCCCCTGCCCCGCCGTCTACCCGGGCGGTGCCGCCGGCCGGGCCGTCGGCTTCGCCTGCGCCCAGATCGGCAAGCCCTACGTCTGGGGGGCCGAGGGGCCGAACGCGTACGACTGCTCCGGGCTCACCCTCGCCGCCTGGGCACGGGCCGGGGTCACACTGCCGCACAACGCCGCCCAGCAGCGACGGGCGACCGCACCGGTGAGCCGGAACGACCTACGCCCCGGCGACCTCGTCTTCTACTACGCCGACCTGCACCACGTCGGCATGTACGTCGGCAACGGCTGGCTGGTGCACGCCTCCCGGGCCGGCGCGCCGGTGAAGATGAAGCGCGTCGACGACGGCCCGGTGCACAGTTACGGTCGGCCGGGCTGAGGTGGTAGCAGGGGACCCCTGTTACCGCATTTTGTGTAGCAGGGGTCCCCTGCAGCCACCTGACGAAGCGGAGCGAACACCATCACCACCACCGGAACGAGGGGTGGCGGGGGCGGCAACGTTCAGCGGGTGGGCCAGGTGCGCCAGTTCCGCCAGGCCCGGCTCGGGGTCGGCCCACGCTGCCCCTGGTAGCGCGAGCCGTAGACGGCGGAGCCGTACGGATGCTCGGCCGGCGAGGAGAGCCGGAAGATGCAGAGCTGACCGATCTTCATGCCGGGCCAGAGCGTGATCGGCAGATTGGCCACGTTGGAGAGTTCCAACGTCACGTGGCCGGAGAAGCCCGGGTCGATGAAACCGGCGGTGGAGTGGGTCAGCAGGCCGAGCCGGCCCAGGCTCGACTTGCCCTCCAACCGGCCCGCGAGCTGGTCGCCGAGCGAGATGACCTCCAGCGTGGAGGCGAGCACGAACTCGCCGGGGTGCAGCACGAAGGGCTCTCCCTCGGGCACCTCCACCAGCGAGGTGAGGTCGTCCTGCTGCCGCGCCGGGTCGATGTGGGTGTAGAGGTGGTTGTTGAAGACCCGGAAGAGCCGGTCCAGGCGTACGTCGATGCTGGAGGGCTGCACCAGACTCGCGTCGAACGGCTCCAGCGCCAGCGTGCCAGCCTTGATCTCGCTGACGAGGTCCCGGTCGGAGAGCAGCATCGCACCACCATAGCGAGGACCACCGGCCCCACGATCCGGCGGGTGACCAGCGCGTCGGGCTGCGTTTTCGTACGCGTGTTCGATAGGATGTCGGTATGGCTTCCTGGTCCGAGTTCGCCGCCGACGAGCCCCGCCTCGCCGACGCGATCCGCCTTCTCATGCAGCAGTACGGCCCGGGCTTCGGCTACCTGGCCACGGTCCGGGCCGACGGTGGCCCCCGGGTCCATCCGGTCTCCCCGGTCATCACCGACGAGGGACTCTTCTGCTTCGTCATCGACTCGCCCAAGCGCCGCGACCTGGAGCGCGACGGGCGGTACGCGCTGCACTCGTTCCCGCCGGAGGAGAGCGACGACGAGGCGTACGTGGCCGGACACGCCCGCCCGGTCACCGACCACGCCCGGGTGGCCCGGCTGGCGGAGAACTTCCGGGCCGAGCCCCGGGCGGACTGGCGGTTGTTCGAGTTCACCGTCGACGTGGCCATGCTCGCCCGGCGCGATCACGTCGGGATGGAGGCCCCCGGTGCGCGGCAGGGCGGCCCGGCGGTGCAGGTCTGGTTGGATCCCCGGGCGAGTGACACTCCGGCGGCCGGTCAGCCGGCCGTACCGGGACGGGCCAGGCGACGACGGGCCGCGCACCGGGCCGCGGCCTGAGCCCGGACACGCCGATGCCGGCTCCGCGGGACGGAGCCGGCATCGGGTGGGTGGTGCGTCGGGTACGTCAGGCGGCGCGGTACGCGTTCCACGCGGTCAGCATGCGGCTGGCCTGCCCCGGGGTGAACTGGTACATGCACGAGTCGTACGTGTAGTCCATGAAGTTGGTGATCGGGTCCAGGCCGGCGGTGGAGCAGGTGTCCCGGCCGGTCGGGCACTCGAACGCCGGCGACGCCTCCGCCGGCGTGTCCGAGACGCTGTCGCCCGAGCTGGCGCAGCCGCCCTGGAAGGTGTGGTACAGGTTCAGCCAGTGGCCGACCTCGTGGGTGCCGGTGTCGCCCTGGTTGTAGTTGGTGGCGGTACCGCCCGGCAGCGACTCGCTCAGCACGACGACGCCGTCCATGCTGCTCAGTCGCCGGGTCGGGAAGGTCGCCCAGCCGAGCAGGTCGTCGCTCAGCTCGCCGAGGTAGATGTTCAGGGTGCCCTTGCCGCCCTCGCGCAGCGAGGTCTTCATCGAGCGCTCGGCCGACGAGCCCTGCACGATCGGGTACCACGACGGGTTGGTCACCCGGTTGATCTTCTGAAGCTGGAAGGCGAAGGCGGTGGCGGTGCCGCCGGTCGCGCCGCTGAAGGACTGGTTCAGCACGCTGATCTGGGAGCTGACCATCGAGTCCGGGATGTTGCCCCCGGCCCGGGTGCTGTCCCGCTGGATCACGTGCACCACGACCGGGATCGTGATCGAGGCCGTCGCCGCCGGCCCCTGCTTCAGGTCGGTCCGCTTGGCCCGTGCGGCCAGCACGGCGGCCAGGTCGGCCTCGCGCTCACGGACCTGCGTCGCGGTCAGCTCGTTCGGCTCGTGCTTGGCGACGCCGCCGACCTTGATCTTTGCATCGGAGTGGGTGTCGGCCGGCTCGGCGCAGGCCTCGTCCGCGTGGCCCACGTGAGCCGCCGCAGGAGCGACGCCAACCGCTGCCGTGCTGAGCAGCAGGGCGAGGGTCGTGGTTGCGACACCGGCCACGCGCCGGGTCAGCAGGTTGGGACGAAGTCCCATGTGTCCACCTCTTTCTGCCGGCATGACGTGGGGTCTGTCACACCGCGGCTGAGAACGTGTGGCAGAGGTTACAGCCGATCGACACATTTGAGAATGGCCATATGTTGCCGCGCGGTAACGTTTGGCGCGTCCGGTCGGTGAAGCCCGCGCCGTCGGCTTCCGGCCCGCCCGTCCTGATCGGGTGAGGCGGTGATGCAGGGTCTCTGCGGCTCGGCGCGATGGCGGGGGTGGACGAAGGAGGGGTACCTTGGTGCACGCGGCGAGCCGCTCAGGTACAGTGGTGCCGCCTGCGGGTGTAGTTCAATGGCAGAACATCAGCTTCCCAAGCTGACAGTGCGGGTTCGATTCCCGTCACCCGCTCCACCGCGAAGGCCCTGGTCAGGACGCAAGTCTCGAGCTAGGGCCTTCGATGTTTCCGGTGCCCGTGATCCGATCGACACCGAAGGTTTGTTTGGGTCGTACTCGGGGCCGAGCAGCCTGTTCGCAGCCGTGCCGACCCGTCCGAGCACGTCAGGTGCCCGCGGTTCTCCGCGCAGAGCGAACCATTAGGGCGGCGGCTACCGCGGCCGACGCATACGCCGACAGCACCGTCAGAACCGTCCAACCGATCCCCGCGGGCCGGACGCCGCAGCCCAAGACCGTACCGGCAGCCAGGCCGCCGGCGGAGACGAGCCAAGGTCGCGGCAGTCGGCTCAGAAGCGCGATGGTGACGCCAGTCAGGTAGCAGAGCGGCAGGCCACAGCCAAGGAACACAATGCTCGCCACGCCGAGTGCGTCAGCGCTGTTGGTGTAGTTGTTGCTGTCCGCCTGCGCGTACGCTTCGGCGAACCGGTACGCCAGATATGCCGCCGCCACAACAGCAGCACCAACGCCTGCCCCTCGGGCCGCGAGGCCGAAGATCGCTCGGGTCGACATCCCGAACATTGTCCTCCCCAGCCCGTCGCGCTGCGTGTCCGATGCCGCTTTCTTGATCCGGTTTGGCCGCCACATGTCACGTCGGGACGCAATTTCCCCGGACCAGCCCGCACGGCGGGTGGATGCCCTCGGTCAGCTCGGTTCCCAGGTCGGTGCGGCGCATGGCGAGGGGGCGGACGTGGCCGCCGTACTCGGCGGAGATTGCCGAGCACGTCGACAGAATGGGGGAAGGGCCACACGGGACGACCGCGACCCCGGCCGAGGAACAGCGCCGGGGTCGGGGCGACCGGTTCGAGGTCGGGCAGGGTCGGAGCAGCATCGGCTTACCCCTATGCGGTGAACGCGGTGGTGCCGCTGGCCGATCCGTCGGTACCGTTCGGCCTCACCCTGATTCCGAGTGGCGAGGTCGACATGAGCAGCGGTGACGGTACGACGGTGCTGTGGCGTCCGACCGGCCCGGAGGAGTTGGCCCTTGTCCGTGAGTCGGGATGGCGTCGCTGGCCTCCACGCCTGCCGGACCAGCCGATCTTCTACCCAGTCCTGAACGAGGACTACGCGATCATGATCGCGCGGGACTGGAACGTGCCGGCGTCCGGTGCCGGCTACGTCACCCGCTTCCGGGTGGAGTCACAGTTCGTGAGTCGCTACCCGGTGCAGCAGGCTGGCGGGAAGACCATCCTCGAACTGTGGGTACCGGCCGAGGAATTGGACGGGTTCAACGCGCACATCGTGGGTCTGATCGAAGTCGTCCATGAGTTCCACTAGCCAAGCCAAGGGCGTCCCCGCCATCGGATGATCCCCACGACTGCCGGGCGAGCCGTGCCAACCACCGGCGGCGGCAGGACCACCGAGGACACCGGCTCAGCCACCGGGACCGGAGCGGGCACCGGTGCCGGCACTGTGGCGACCACGATCGCCGAGGACGGCTGGACGGCGCCGTCTGGTACGGCGCCGCGTCGTACTTTCGGGGGTGCCGGGCGGCAGACCGGACGAAAATCGCAGGCCGTAGGGTGTGATCATGCGCATCGGCATCGTGATCCTCCCCGACCAGCGTTGGTCCGAGGCGCAGCGGCGCTGGCGGCAGGCCGAGGACTGGGGTTTCGACCACGCCTGGACCTACGACCACCTCGGCTGGCGTGACCTGGTGGACGGCCCCTGGTTCGATTCGATGTCGACGCTGACCGCCGCCGCCCTGGTGACCTCGCGGATCCGGCTGGGCACGCTGGTCGCCTCGCCCAACTTCCGACACCCGGCCGCCTTCGCCCGGCAGGTGACCACGCTGGACGACATCTCCGGCGGGCGGCTGCTGCTGGGCATCGGCGCGGGTGGCATCGGGTTCGACGCCACCGTGCTCGGCGGGGACACCCTGCCGCCTCGGCGTCGGGTGGACCGGTTCGGCGAGTTCACCGAACTGCTCGACCTGGTGCTCCGGCAGGACGGCGTGACCTGGCGCGGCGAGTGGTTCTCGGCCGTGGACGCCCGGAACAATCCCGGCTGCGTGCAGATGCCGAGGGTGCCGTTCGTGGTCGCCGCCAACGGTCCGCGCTCGATGCGGCTGGTCGCCCGGTTCGGTCAGGGCTGGGTCACCACCGGCGCCGGCGGGGACGACCTGGAGACCTGGTGGGAGTCGGTGGCGGCGCTTGCCGCCCAGATGGACGTGACCCTGGACGGGGCCGGACGTGACCCGGCCACCCTCGACCGTTACCTGTCGCTGGACGCCGCCCCGGTCTTCTCGATGACCAGCGCGGACTTCTTCGCCGATGCGGTCGAGCGGGCTGCCCGGCTCGGGTTCACCGACGTGGTGACCCACTGGCCACGGCTGAGCAGCTGGTACGCCGGGGACGAGAACGTGCTCGCCGAGGTCGCCGAACGCCTGCCGGAGCTGCGCCGGATCTGAGCCGGGGACCGGTCAGGTGCCCAGGTCGCCGGTGGCGACGCCACCCGCCCCGGCCGACACCAGCCGTAGGCGGACGCAGACGACGGGCGTGTCGTCGGTGACCGTGCTCCCCTCGCCGGCCCAGAAGCGGAGGTGACCGGCCCGCCACTCGTCGAGATCCCGGTGCCCCTCGCCCTCCGAGCGGGCGAAGTCCCAGGTCACGTCCGCGAAGCGGACCACGTCCACAGCGGTGACCTCGACGACGCCGACCAGTGCGTCGTGGTCGTCGACCAGGGCCAGCCGTTCGCCGACGTACTCCAGTTCCTCGCCCTCCGTGGCGTACTCGCTGAGCAGCCCGGTCGTGGCGGTCTTCACTCCGGCCAGCACGAGGCTGTTGAGGTTGCTCCGCATGGGGCCGGGCGTGCCGAGGGCGAGAGTGCGCAGGTCACCGATCCTTGGCCACATTCCGCCGAGGCTACGCGACCCACCGCCCGACCGCCGCCGGAATTGCGGCGGCGTGCCGGCAGCCCGTGCCGGCGGACGTGGAGGCGGACGTGGAGGCCGGACAGGAGGTCAGCTCCCGAGACGGTCGGCGTCGAGCAGGGCCCGGACGCGCAGTTCGGCGTTGACCTGCGGCGGGCAGTCGGTGACCACCACCGCGGTGCCGACCGTCTCCGCGCCCCGGGCCGCGCAGAGCTGGTAGAGCGCCCGGACCTGCGCCCCGGTGGCGAGCCAGTCGTCGACCACCAGCACCCGGTCGCCCGGCCCGAGGTGGCGGTCGCGGACGCCGAGGGTGATCCGACGGCCCCGGAAGTCGGGTGTGCTCTGCGCCCAGGTGGTCGGGCCGGGCGGCTGCCGTCCGTCCGCGGGCTTGTGCGCCGGGACGAAACCCACCCCGAGTGCGGTGGCGGCGAGCGGACCGAGGAGCAGGCCGGTGACGGCGGGCGAGACCACGACGGTGGGCGCGGCGGCGCGGAACGGTGCCACCAGCGCCGGGCCGATCTCGGTGAGGACGTACGGGTCGCGCCACCAGCCGGAGATGTCGCTGACCAGATGGCTGCTCTCCGGACCGGGGTCCGACCAGCGGAACAGCTGGACGAGGCGCTGGCTCAGCTCGGTGGACATCGCCCCATCCTGCCCGTCCGCTGTCGGGGCCCGGCAGTGCGACCCTGCCTCGGATGATCGGCTACACGTATCCCCGCGAACTATGACATATGCCCATGATCAGGTTGACTTCCGAAGTGCTTCTCTCGCTACGGTCCGAGCCGATTTGTTAGTAACCGGAAGGACGGGTCGATGGCTGGCAGGCACCCTCGGATTCGGATGTTCTCCTCGCCCGCCGGCATCGCGGCCTCCGCCGCCGTCGCCGTGGCGGTGGCCGTCGGTGGCACGGTCGGTGCGGTACACCTGACCTCGGCGGAACCGGATCTCGCCCGGCCGGGGCCGGTCGTGGCGACGCCGGCTCTGCCGTCGCCGGAGAGCCCTGCCCCGTCCTCGTCGTCGGTCAGCCCGTCTCCGGAGAGCGCCGCGTCGCCGACCGCCAGCCCCACACCCACCCGCCCGACCGCCGCCTCGCGGAGCAAGCCGCGGGCCCGGGTGACGTCGACGCCGTCGAAGCGGGCCACCACGAAGCCGGCCGCGCCGAAGCGGACCGCCCCGACGGTGGTCGAGAGCGGGACCTGCGGTGCGTCCTTCTACGCCGAGGGGCAGATGACCGCGAACGGCGAGACGTTCGACCCGTCGGCGATGACCGCCGCGCACAAGACGCTGCCGTTCGGCACCCGGGTACGGGTGACCAACCCCGCCACCGGGGCCTCGGTGACCGTACGCATCAACGACCGGGGGCCGTACATCGACGGTCGTTGCATCGACCTGTCCCGGGCGGCGTTCGGCGCGATCGCCTCCCTCGACCTCGGCCACCTCACCGTCTCCTACGCGGTGCTCGGCTGAGTCGGGTCGCGTATCGGCTGGTCACAGCGGTCCGTGCGGTCAGAACCGGCTCGGACGACGGGCCAGGGTCATGCGCTGATCAACCTCCATAGGGCATGCTGTGCTGCGTACTCACGCATCCCTTCCAGCGGCTCCGTAGTCCGCTGAGCCCCGGATCCCGCGCCGGTCTCGGCGCGGCTCTCGTCCTGCTCGGGTTCATCTGGGCGGTCGAGGCGGCCGACGGCAACGGGGCCCACTACCTGGGGCTGATGGCCGCCGCGCCGGTGCTCGCGGCGGTCTTCGCCACCTGGCGGGTGGTGCTCGGGGTGGGTGCGGCGGCCACCGCCGGCGCGGTGGCGTTCGCGTTCTCCGAGCCGCGCGTCTCGCTGGACACCGCCACCAACGTCGCCGCGATCGCGCTGGTGACCGCGCTGGTGGCGGTGGTGGCCGGGGTGCGGCAACGGCAGGCCAGGCAGATCGCCGAGTTGTCCAAACTGGCGTCGGTCGCCCAGCAGGCGGTACTGCGTCCGCTCGGCCCGCAGGTCGGGACGCTGGCCGTGGCGGCCCGCTATATCTCCTCCACGGCCACCGCCGAGATCGGTGGCGACCTGTACGAGGCGATCGACACCCCGTACGGCGTGCGCATGATCATCGGCGACGTACGGGGCAAGGGCCTGGACGCGGTCCGGCTGGCCAGCATCGTGCTCGGCTCGTACCGGCACGTGGCGCACGAGCGGGCCGACCTGCGGGCGGTCGTGTCCGACCTGGACCGCGCGGTGGCGCGCAGCGTCGGCGACGAGGACTTCGTGACCGCCGCGGTGGTCGAGGAACGGGGCGGGACGCTCACCATCGTCAACTGCGGGCACCCGTCGCCGCTGCTGCTGCGCCGGGGATGCGTGATCCCGCTCGAACCGCCCGCCCCGGCACCCCCGCTCGGCTTCATGCCCGTGGTGCAGCCCCGGGTGGAGCGGCTGGAACCGGGCGACCGGCTGCTGCTCTTCACCGACGGTCTCGGCGAGGCCCGCCGGGACGGCGAGTTCTTCCCCACCGCCGACCGGGCCTGGCGGCTGCTCGGGCACGGAACGGTGGCGGACGGGCTGGCCTCGCTGGAGACCGCCCTGGTCGAGTGGGTGTACGGCCGGCTCGACGACGACATCGCCCTGGTGCTGATGGAGTACGCGGGCCCGCGCAGCGAGGCGACGGCGGCCGTGCCGAGCTGGGAGGTGGGTGCCACCGAGGGCTGAATGCCCGGTGTGTGTCCGCTGTCACTTTCATCAGCGGCTTGTCGCTGCCTACCCGCGAGTAATACAGTCGGGGTTACTGATCGGTAACACCTGTCCGGAAGCGGGGCCAGTGATCATGACCCACTACAAGAGCAACCTGCGGGATCTCGAGTTCAACCTGTTCGAGGTCTTCGGGGTGGACCGGGCGTTCGGCCAGGAGCCGTACTCGGATCTCGACGTCGACACCGCACGGAGCTTCCTCGCGGAGATGGACCGACTCGCCCGCGAGGACCTGGCCGCCAGCTACACCGACAGTGACCGCAATCCCCCGGTCTTCGACCCGGCCACGCACACCGCGCCGCTGCCGGAGCCGTTCAAGAAGTCGTACCAGGCGTTCATGGACTCGGAGTTCTGGCGGCTGGACCTCCCCCCGGCGCTGGACGGGGGCAACGCGCCCCGGGCGCTCTGGTGGTCGCTGGCCGAGCTGATCCTCGGCGCCAACGCCCCGGTCTGGATGTACGCCTCCGGCCCGTCCTTCGCGCACGTCCTGCTCGTCGAGGGCACCGAGCAGCAGAAGCGGTGGGCGAAGCTCTTCGTCGACAAGCAGTGGGGCTCCACGATGGTGCTCACCGAGCCGGACGCCGGCTCGGACGTCGGCGCCGGCCGGACCCGGGCCATCCCGCAGCCGGACGGCTCCTGGCACATCGAGGGCGTCAAGCGCTTCATCACCTCCGGTGAGCACGAGCTGAGCGAGAACATCGTCCACTACGTGCTGGCCCGCCCGGTGGGTGTCGAGGGCGTCGGCGGCCCGGGCACCAAGGGCCTCTCGCTCTTCGTGGTGCCGAAGTACCACTTCGACGAGGAGACCGGTGAGCTGGGCGAGCGCAACGGCGTCTTCGCCACCAACGTCGAGCACAAGATGGGGCTGAAGGTCTCCAACACCTGCGAGATGACCTTCGGCGAGCACGGCGTACCGGCCAAGGGCTGGCTGCTGGGCGAGAAGCACGACGGCATCCGGCAGATGTTCATGATCATCGAGAACGCCCGGATGATGGTCGGCTCGAAGGCCATCGCCACCCTCTCCACCGGCTACCTGAACGCCCTCGAGTACGCCAAGAGCCGCGTGCAGGGTGCCGACCTGCTCCAGATGGCCGACAAGACCGCACCCCGGGTCACCATCACCCGCCACCCGGACGTCCGCCGCTCGCTGATGCTCCAGAAGGCGTACGCCGAGGGCCTGCGCGCCCTGGTCTGCTACACCGCCTCCTGGCAGGACCAGGTCGCCATCGCCGAGGCGGCCGGGGACGAGGCGGCGACGAAGACCGCGAAGCGGGTCAACGACCTGCTCCTGCCGCTGGTCAAGGGGGTCGGCTCGGAGCGGGCGTACGAGTTGCTCGGGCACGAGTCCCTGCAGACGTTCGGCGGCTCCGGCTTCCTCCAGGACTACCCGATCGAGCAGTACGTCCGGGATTCCAAGATCGACACCCTGTACGAGGGCACCACCGCCATCCAGAGCCTCGACCTCTTCTTCCGGAAGATCGTCCGGGACAAGGGCAAGGCGCTGATGACCGTCTCGGGCGAGATCCAGGAGTTCATCGCCAGCGAGGGCGGCAACGGACAGCTCAAGGAGGAGCGGGCCGCGCTCGGCAAGGCGCTCGCCGAGGTGCAGACCATCCTCGGCGTGCTGACCGGCTGGCTGGGCGAGGCACAGGCCGGTGAGCCGCGTGCCGTGTACAAGGTGGGTCTGAGCAGCCGCCGCCTGCTGCTGGCGCTCGGTGACGTGGTGGTCGGCTGGCTGCTCCAGCGGCAGGCGGACGTCGCCCTGCGCGCCCTGGGCGGCGAGGTGTCCGCCACCGACCGGGCGTTCTACACCGGCAAGGTGGCGGCGGCGAAGTTCTTCGCCCGCGAGGTGCTGCCCCGCATCGGCGCCGACCGGCGCATCATCGAGAACACCGACCTCGACCTGATGGACCTCCCGGAGGAGGCCTTCTGAGCCGGATGTTCCGACCCTCCTGATTCCCCCTCGACGGCCGGCGCGCACCTGCGTGCCGGCCGTCGCCGTTCCCACCGGGTGGGGTAGGGGCCGCCATCGCGGGTATGCGTGGCCGGAGCATCGTCCGCGTACGCGACGGTGTCCGGAGAAAGCCCAGAGCCACCGCACGGGGGAGTGCAGCGCACATGGGCATTGGTAGCGGCATCTTTCTCATCGCCCTGGGGGCGATCCTGACGTTCGCCGTACGGGCCAACGTCTGGTGGGTCGACCTGCGTGCCGTCGGCTGGGTGTTCATCCTCGCCGGCCTGGCCGTCCTGCTCACCACCCTCTGGTTCTGGCAGGACCGGCGGAAGCGGGCCCGGACCCTCATCGTGGAGGAGAACCGGCTCTCCCACCCGACCGCGATGATGCCCCCGCCGCCCGATCCGCCCCCGCCGACGGCGCCGCCCTCCTGAGCCGCCGGCTCCGGGGAACGCGATCGAACCGCCCGCGCTCAGGCGCGGGCGGTGTGTCGTTCGATGACCGGTGCGGGCACGGTGCCGAGGTCGGCCCAGGCCCCGGTGACCCGGTGCACCACGACACCGCTGGTCCGCAGGCCCTCCCGGTCGGCGCCGGCCCGGTCGAGGGCGATCGACAGCAGCGAGATGCCCGGGTTGTGGCCGACCAGCAGGACCGTGCCGGCGTCCGGCTCGACGGCCCGGAGCAGATCCAGCAGGTCGGCGGTATCCGCCGCGTACACGGTCGGTTCGTGACGGACCCGGGGTGCCCGGTCGCTTCCGTCCGGTGCACCGGTCATCCCGCCCTCGGCTGGCACACCGGCCATCCCGCTTTCCACCGCCTGCCAGGTCTGCCGGGTGCGCCGCGCGGGCGAGCAGACCACCACGTCGGGCCGGAAGCCGTGCCGGGCCAACCACGCGCCGGCCGCGGCGGCGTCGGCCTGCCCGCGTACGGTCAACGCCCGGTCCCGGTCGGCGACGTCGCCCTCCGGGGTCGCCGCCTTCCCGTGCCGGAGCAGCACGAGTGTGTGTTCGGTGACCCTACCCTGCGTCATGGTCCCAGCTTGCCTGATTGGCGATCTCCGCGCTCGGGTAAGTCGGTGTGTGCCGCAACCTCATCCAGTGGCCGCGGCGGTAACGAAACGCCAGCAGAACGCCAAGGAGGGCGACACGATGGGCATCGGCAGCAGTATCTTCCTCATCGCGCTGGGCGCGATCCTCGCATTCGCGGTCGACGCCAACCTGGGTTGGCTCAGCCTGAACACCGTCGGCTGGGTGCTGATGCTCGCCGGTGTGGTGGGCCTGATCATGACCGCCTACTTCTGGAACACCCGCCGTCGGACCGTCGTGGCCGCGCCGCGGGAGCGGGTCGTCGAGGAGCGCGTGGTGCCGGCGCAGGACGACCGCGTGGTCCAGGAGTACCGCGAGGTGCGCCGCCCCGGCCACCAGGTCTGACCCCGTCGCTCACCCGGGGGCTGCGCGCACGCCGCGGAGCCCCCGGAAGCACGTCCGGGCACCGGAGGTGTGGTGGTGGCGAGGCTCAGGCGAAGAGGGCGAAGTAGATCGCGATGTGGTGACAGATCGCCGCCACCAGGGTGCAGGCGTGGAAGAACTCGTGGTGCCCGAAGACGGTCGGCCACGGGTTGGGCCGGCGTAGGGCGTAGAAGACCGCGCCGACGCTGTAGGCCGCGCCACCGACCGCCAGCAGGACCAGGGCGGTCACCCCGCCCCGGTGCAGGATGTCCGGGAGGATGGCCACCGACACCCAGCCGAGCGCCAGGTAGAGCGGGGCGGAGACCCAGCGCGGCGCGTGTGGCCAGACCACCTTCAACGCCACCCCGCCCAGCGCCCCGCCCCAGACCAGGGCGAGCATGATCGTCGCCTTACGGTCGTCGAGCAGCAGCAGGCAGAACGGCGTGTACGTGCCGGCGATGAACAAGAAGATCATCGAATGGTCCATCCGGCGCATGATCTGGAAGCCCCGCTCCGACCAGACCCGCCGGTGGTAGAGCGCGCTGGTGCCGAAGAGCCCGCACACGGTGACGCTGTAGATCAGGCAGCTCGCCAGCGGCGCCCACCCCGGCCGGGTCGCCGCGACCGAGCAGAGGACGATGCCGCAGACCAGTGCGACGAAGAACGCGTAGGTGTGCAACCAGCCGCGCATCCGCGGCTTGCCGATGTCGACCGGCCTGATCCGTACGTTGGTCGGGGTGGTCACCTCCTCAGGTTACGGCACCGTAAGTTACTTCCAGGTAGTGGAATGTGTCACGTCCACCCGTACGCGGTCGAGCCCGCGTCCGCCAGGATGACGGCATGCGGATCCGTCCCGTCGGTGCGCACGCGCTGCTGCTCGACTGTGCCGAGCCCGAGCCCGAGCCCGGTTCCGACCCGGAGCCCGAGCCCGGTTCCGGCGGTGCGGTCCGGTCCGTGGTGGACCCTGCCGGGCAGGTCGAGGCCTGGCGGGCCGAACTCTGGCGACGCCGGGAGGCCGGTGAGCTGACCGCCGTCGAGATCGTCCCGGCCGCCACCACCGTGCTGCTCGACGGCGTACCGGACCCGACGGCCACCGCCGCCCGGATCGCCACCTGGACCCCGCGACCCGTCGACAGCGGCAACACCGCCGACACCGCCGACGGCAGCGCGGACACCGCCCGCGCCGTCGGGGTGCCCGTCACCTACGACGGCGAGGACCTGCCCCGCGTCGCCGGCCACTGGGGCGTGGACGTGCCCGAGGTGGTCCGCCGGCTCACCGGCACCGAGTTCCGGGTCGCCTTCTGTGGCTTCGCGCCCGGGTTCGCGTACCTCACCGGGCTCCCGGCGGAGTGGACCGTGCCCCGCCTGGCCACCCCCCGTCCCCGGGTGCCCGCCGGCTCGGTCGCCCTCGCCGGTCCGTACGCCGGGATCTATCCGACCGCCTCGCCCGGCGGCTGGCTGCTGGTCGGCCGGACCGACCTGCCCCTGTTCGACGTGCGCGCCGACCCGCCCGCCACGCTCGCCCCCGGCACCCGGGTCCGGCTGGTGACGACATGATCGAGATCCTCCGCGCCGGGGCGCTCACCACCGTCCAGGACCAGGGGCGACCCGGCTGGGCGCACCTCGGCGTACCCCGGTCGGGAGCCCTCGACCCGGCGGCGCTGCGGCTGGGCAACCGGCTGGTCGGCAACCCGGAGGCCGCCGCCGGCCTGGAGATCACGCTCACCGGCTGCGAGCTGCGCCTGCACTGCGCCGGCACGGTCGCGGTCACCGGCGCGGAGGCCGACGTCCGGGTCGACCGGCGGCCGGCGGACCCCGGCCGCCCGCTGTCGCTGCCCGCCGGGGCGGTGCTGCGGATCGGCCCCGCCCGCCACGGGTTGCGCAGCTACCTCGCCGTCTCCGGCGGCATCGCGGTCGAACCGGTGCTCGGCAGCCGCGCCACGGACACCCTCTCCGGCCTCGGCCCGCCCCCGGTACGCGACGGTGACCGGCTCCCCATCGGCCCGGTCACCGGCCCGCCCGCCCCGGTGGACTTTACCGCCGCCCCGGCTCCCGCCGCCGAACTGCGGCTGACGCTGCGCCCCGGCCCCCGGGACGACTGGTTCACCCCCGTCGCCTGGCACCGGCTGCTGCACACGGCGTACCAGGTCAGTCCGATGAGCGACCGGATCGGTGCGCGCCTGCTCGGCGCGCCCCTGCCCCGCGCGGTGGCCGGCGAACTGCCCAGCGAACCGGTCGTGCTCGGGGCGGTGCAGGTCCCGGCGGACGGCCAACCGTTGATCTTCCTCGCCGACCACCCCACCACCGGCGGATACCCCGTCGTCGGGGTGGTGGACGACGTCACCCCGCTCGCGCAGGCCAGTCCGGGTACTACCGTCAGATTCCATGGACCTCAACGCTGACCTCGGCGAGGGCTTCGGCATCTGGCGGCTCGGCGACGACGAGGCGCTGCTGGAACTCGTCACCTCCGCCAACGTGGCCTGTGGCTTCCACGGCGGTGACCCGTCCACCATGCGTCGCGTCTGCTCCGCCGCCGCCGAGCGGGGAGTCGCGATCGGGGCCCAGGTCGGCTACCGGGACCTCGCCGGCTTCGGCCGCCGGCACATCGCGTACGCCTTCGAGGAGCTGCGCGACGAGATCACGTACCAGCTCGGCGCGCTGGAGGCGTTCTGCCGGCCGTACCGGACCCGGGTCCGCTACCTCAAGCCGCACGGCGCGCTCTACCACGCCGCCGCCTGCCAGGAGTCGCAGGCCGCCGCAGTGGTCGCCGCGATCAGCGACTACGACTCGGACCTGCCGGTGCTCTGCCCGCCCGGTTCGGTGCTCGCCCAGCTCGCCACCGGGGCCGGGCTGCGGGTGGTCGCCGAGGGCTTCGCCGACCGGGGTTACCTCGCCAACGGTGCCCTGGTGCCCCGCTCCGCCCCCGGTGCCCTGGTCACCGACCCGCAGGAGATCGCCGAGCGGGCGGTCCGGATGGCCACCGAGCGGGCCGTGACCGCTGTCGACGGCAGCGTCGTCCCCTGCCCGGTCGAGTCGATCTGCCTGCACGGCGACACCCCCGGCGCGGTGCAGGCGGCAGCCCTGGTGCGGGCCGCCCTCATCGACGCCGGGGTGCCACTACGCCCGTTCAGCACGTCGTGATCGACCGGTGAGCCGGGCGGATCCCGGTGAGCCGGGCGGATCGTCCGCGCGCGGCGGGTCAGTCGAGGCAGAACTCGTTGCCCTCGGGGTCGGCCATCACGATGTGACCGGTGCCGAGCGGGGGAGCGGGTTCGAAGCGCCGGAGCTGGGTGGCGCCGTGGGAGACGAGCCGCTCGGCCTCCGCCTCCAGAGCCGCCATCCGCGCGTCCCCCTGGAGCCCGGGGGCGGCCCGCACGTCGAGGTGCACGCGGTTCTTGGCCTGCTTGCCCTCCGGCACCCGCTGGAAGAACAGGCGCGGCCCGGAGCCCTCGGGGTCGGCCACCGCCGAGGCGTCGTTGCGATTCTCGGGCGGCACGCCCATCGCCTCCAGTGCCTGCTCCCACGACTCGAATCCCCCTGGCGGGGCCTGCAACCGGTAGCCGAGGGCCTCGGCCCAGAACGCCGCCAAGGCGGCCGGGTCGGCGCAGTCGAAAGTGATCTGGACGTCGCGGGCCATCTCAGCTCGCCTCCTGTCGGGTCGACCTGTGGGTGTACGGGTAGAGGTCGCGGAGCAGGCACACCTCGGACAGGTGGTGGATCAGCTCGCGGTTGATGTGCAGCACCAGCGCTGCCAGCGGACGGTCGGCGTACGGCCCCTCCGCCTCCCCGCACGGGCGGGCGAGACCGGACCCGCCGAGCGACTCGACCCCGGCCAGCCACGTGGCGTACTCCGCGTCGAGCTGGGCCAGCGCCCCGGCCGCCGTGGCGGCGTAC
Source organism: Micromonospora sagamiensis (assembly GCF_014680085.1). NCBI lineage: Bacteria > Bacillati > Actinomycetota > Actinomycetes > Micromonosporales > Micromonosporaceae > Micromonospora > Micromonospora sagamiensis. The sequence continues at coordinate 3,119,265 of NZ_AP023438.1, forward strand.
TCGAACGACTGGTAGTCGGTGGGCGCGCGACCGAAGTGCGCGGCGTTGCGTACCGCGAGCACGCCGACGATCACGTGCCCGAGTCGCCAGGCGATCGTCGTGACCGGTGCCGGGTCGGGCTCCGGGAAGGCGAAGTCGATGGTCATCGCACCGGACCCGGCCCGCACCGGTGCGGTGCCGGTGCCGCGCGGGCGCACGTTCCAGCAGCCGGGCGTCGGCTCCCAGAAGTACTCGTCGTCGGTGAGCCCGTCGAGACGGGGGCGCAGGTGGTTGGTCCAGTGCCAGGCGATCTGTTCTCGGAGCAGAGAGTTCCAGTTCTGGTCGTTCATGGTTCCAGCCTCCCGCGAATAGCGGACAGGATCGTTCCGTGATCTGTGGAACGATCAGCATGTGACCGTCGAGGCAACGACCGAACGGGTGCTGCGGTTGCTGGGGCTGCTGCAACGGCGACCGTCCTGGACCGCCGCCGAACTCGCCGCCGAGCTGCGGGTCACCGACCGTTCGGTGCGTCGCGACGTGGAGCGACTGCGCGCGCTCGGCTACCCGGTGCACGCGACGGCCGGCGTCGGCGGCGGCTACCAACTCGGCGCGGGCACCCGGCTGCCGCCGCTGCTGCTCGACGACGAGGAGGCGATCGCCACGGCGGTCTCCCTGCGGCTGGCGGCGGGAGGCACGGTCGCCGGGGCGGGCGAGGCGGCACTGCGGGCGCTCGCGAAGCTCGACCAGGTGATGCCGTCCCGGCTGCGTGCCGAGGTGCGGGCGGTGCACGGCGCCACCGAGACACTCGTCGGCCCCGGAATCGAGATCGACGCGGAGGTGCTGGTGACGCTCGCGCGGGCCTGCCGTGACGCCGTACGGGTGCGGTTCCGGTACGCCGGCCGCGACGGCGAGGAGCGCGAGCGTACGGTCGAGCCGGTGCGGATGGTCACCACCGGCCGACGGTGGTACCTGATGGCCCGGGACGTCGAACGCGACGACTGGCGCACCTTCCGGCTGGACCGGATGCGCGAGGTGACGGCGACGACCTGGCGCTTCCGGCCGAGCGAGCATCCGGACCCGGTCGCCTACGTGCAGCGCTCCGTGACCGAGGCACCGTACCGGTATCTCGCCCGGGTGCGGGTGCACGCCCGGCCCGACCAGGTGCGGGAACTGGTGCCACCCCAGGTGGGGCGCGTCGAGGACGACCGCGAGGGGTGGTGCGTGCTCGTCGTCGGCGGGGACCACCTGGACTGGCTCGCCGCGCACGTGGCCCGACTGGGCTACGAGGCCGAGGTGCTGGAGCCGCCGGAGCTGCGGGAGGCCGCCGCCCTGCTCGCCCGTCGCCTCGCGGCGCTGGCCGGGGCCGGCTGACGGACCTGGTCAGCCGGCCCCGCGACAGCTAGGCGTCCAGACCGCGCAGCACCAGTGGCAGGCGGGCGGGGGCATCGTCGACCACCCGTACCGGCACGCCCCAGTCCTGCCGGGTCAGGTGGCAGGCGCCGTGCTCGTCGTCCACGTCGCAGGTGGCCGCCTGAGCGGTCACCTGGAGCACACCGGCGCTGACGGACCCGTCCACCACCAGGCGACGGGACAGTTCCGTCCCGGTGCCGGCCCCCTCCACCAGCAGCTCCGGCGGAGACGCCGAGACCACCAGCCGGGTCGACGGACCGAAGCTCTCGTCCATCTTCTGGCCGGGCGGGGGCGTGAAGATCACGTCCAGGGTGACCTGGCCGGAGCCGATCTCGGTGGGCGGACGTTCCGTGCGGTGCCGCGGGCCGTCCACCGTGCTCGCCCCGACCGCGGAGAGCGCGCCCGGCGCGAGCCGGGTCAGCCGGTGCGCGGCCGACTCGACCACCAGGACGTCACCATCCGGGGTCAGCACCAGGTCGCTCGGCTCGGCGAGCCCGTCGGCGACCGTCGACACCATCCGGGTCGCCGGGTCGAAGCGCCGGACCGCCCCGTTGTACGTGTCGGCGACCAGCACCGAGCCGTCGGGCAGCGCGCACACGCCCAACGGGTGCTGGAGCAGCGCCTGCCCGGCCGGGCCGTCGACGTGCCCGAAGTCGAAGAGCCCCTGCCCGACCGCCGTGCCGAGGACGCCGTTCTCGACGTACCGGACGGCGCTGGTCTCGCTGTCGGCCACCCAGAGACGTCGGCCGTCGGCCGAGACGGAGAGCCCGGACGGCTGCGCCATCCACGCCTCGGCCACCGGGCCGTCCCGCAGCGCCTCGACGGTGGTCCCCGCGTACATGCCGGCGGTCCGCTTGATCGGGTCGAACCACCAGAGCTGGTGGATGCCGGCCATCGCGACCACGATCCGGTCCTCGTACCAGGCGAGGTCCCAGGGGGAGGAGAGGTCGACCGAGCGGGCGTCGTGTGCGTGGTCGTCGACCGTGGAACGCCACTGCCGGCCGGTGCCGGCGACGGTGACCACCTCGCCGCTGTCGAGGCGTACGCCGCGCAGCAGGTGGTTGACGGTGTCCGCGACCACCAGGTCGTACCCGGCGACCTCGGCGACGTGCGCGGGCAGCAGGCAGAGGCCCTGCGGCTCGGAGAAGGTCGCGGTGCCGGCCGGGCCGTCGGCGCTGCCCCGCACGCCGGTGCCGATCCGGCGGACGACCGTCTCGCCGTCGGCGGCCAACTCCACCAGCGAGTGCCGGGCCGAGTCCGAGACCAGCAGACTTCCGCCGTCGAGCACCACGGCCTTGCCGGGGAAGCGCAGGGTGGTCTCCGGTTCCACCGGCGGCACGTACGGCCCGTCGCCCCGGTGCAGCGTCCCCTTGGCCTCGTGTACGGCGATCAGCTCGTCGATCAGCCGGGACAGCCCCTCGGCGTGCCCCTCGCCGGCCATGGTGGCGACCACGTACCCCTCGGGGTCGACCACCGCCAGCGTCGGCCACGCCTTCGCCGCGTACTGCTGCCACATGTCCAGCTCGGGGTCGTCCAGGACGGGATGGTGCACCCCGTACCGCTCGACCGCCGCCGCCAGGGCGTCCGGGTCCTTCTCGTGCTCGAACTTCGGCGAGTGCACCCCGACGACGACCAGCACGTCGCCGTACTTCTCCTCCAGCGGACGCAGCTCGTCCAGCACGTGCAGGCAGTTGATGCAGCAGAAGGTCCAAAAATCCAAAACGGTTATGCGACCTCGGAGGTCCTGCAATGTCAGGTTTCGTCCACCAGTGTTCAGCCACTGGCGACCCTTCAGCTGGGGCGCACGGACGCGGGGCGAAGTAGCCATACCGCCACCCTGCCACGGCATTGCCGGGGCCGACCGCCGGTGGAAGGTTGGCAGCGGCGACGGGGGTAGCTCAGAGTGATGTCGGGCGGGAAGCGCTCGTATCCCGATGCGCCCTTTGCTCTGCACCCCTCCACGCACCGGGCACTCTCGGTTGCCAGTGACTTCTTGCGCCAAAAATCGACGACATTCTGTTCTCCCTGCTCAAATCCGGTGTTGCGTATCCGGGTGCAGAGCAAAGGGAGCGCCAGGGAAAGCCGGCGGCCAGCGTGGCGATCACCGAGCGTAAGAACTTGCCATGCTCCGACTATGTGCACGCAGGGTGACCGTGGTGGGGTGGTGTCCACCCGCCAACCGCGAGGTGTCGGCGGCCGGTCAGCTGTCGACCCGGCGGCGGGGCGGACGAGCCCAGCGGACGAAGCGATTCAGCAGGTTCTCGTCGCGGGGCAGGTCGGGTAGAGCCGCCGCCATGGTCACGCCGAGGTCGACCATCAGGCCGAGCCGATCGTCCGCGTACAGGTCCAACAGGTGCAGTTTCGCGGGCTGGCACGGCCACGGCGCACTGCACGCCCGGCACCGCCAGGACGGGCGGGCGGCGACGTGGTCACGCCCCGGGCGGTACGGCGTCATCCGGCCACACCTCCCCCGCGAGTATCCGGGCGTCGGCGCGGTTCAGCCTCAACCACCAGAGGAAGCGACCGATCAGCGCCGGCGCGCTGATCCGGATCAGTTCCGTCCGGACCAGCCGGGCCTCCTCCGTCATCCGCAGCACCGCTACGGCCCGCTCGGCGGGGGTGGTCAGCGCCAGAGCGTCGCGGAACGGTGTGCACGGCCAGGGCCTCGCGCACTCGTCGCAGTGCAGCGTCAGCCAGCCGCGCCGGTGGACCAGGGTCAGGTCGACCGGCTTCAGCCGGATCTCCGTCACCACCGCCTGCCCCCGTTTCCGCGCCGGTCCTGGGCCAGCGTCGTGAACGTCGCGGCGTTCGGCCAGATGATCTGCGTGACCTCCGCCGACCCGGCTGCCCGACGTGGGGCGGCGGACATCGAGAAGGGCCCGATCGGACGAAGGGGCGGCCAGGGAACCATCGGCGGGACCGGCTTGGGCTCCGGCGCGGGTTTCGGCTTGGGCTTCGGCTTCTCCCTGGCGTGATGGTGGCGGTCGGGATCAGGCGGCGCGGCGAGTGGACCGGGTGGGGTCGGATGCCGGCGGTCCGGGCAGCGCCGCCACGACGGCAGCCCACACGAGCAGGCGAGCCGCCAACGGCGGAGTACCGGACGGTGACGCGGGGCGAACGGAACCGGACGTGGCGATCGTGACATGCTGACAATCTGCTGTGGAGCGGCTACCCACTGAAAGGGTGCGTCGGTGTTTGGGCTGAGGTGGCCGGATCGGCGCTCGACGAGTGGCGTGATGAGTAGTCGATCTCCGATCTGAGGAGGCTTGAGTGGCCGATGTGCCCAGTCCTCTCGCCGACTTCATCGTCAGCGAGATCCGTCGAGCCAGAGGTGCCGGCGGCATGACACAGGAAACGTTTGGGCGCGGGGCGGGCTTCAGCGCTTCGCATGTGAGCGCGGTTGAGAGCGGCACACGCGCCCTGACCATGGACTTCATCCGGGGTGCGGACCGTGCCTTCAGTAATGGCGGACTCTTTGAACGCATGGCGTCGAAGCTCGGTGCTCCGTCGTGGTTCCTGCCGTGGCTTGACGCGGAGCGCGCCGCGACTCAGCTCCGCTACTTCGAGCCCAACCTGATCCCGGGGATTCTTCAGACCGAGAACTACGCCCGCGCCGTGATGCGTCTCAACGACCTCATGTCCACCGCTGAGGTCGACCGACAGGTCGGTGCTCGCATCGCCCGACACAAAATTCTGACGGAGGACGTGCCTCCGCAGTTGGTGGCCGTACTCGATGAAACCGCACTCCATCGAGGCGGCGAGGACTTCCCGGGCATCATGGCCGAACAGATCGTCCACCTGACGGCCATGGCTGAACTCCCGCATGTCCATGTTCACGTCATCCCAGCGGCCGCGGGCCTTCACATCGGGCTCTCCGGTCCCTTTGCGCTGGCGCGGTTGAGCCAGGGCGGCTGGGTCGGGCACCTGGAAAACCAGCTGGGCGGGCTCGTTGTTGACGACGAGCAGGAGATAGCCGCTCTTCAGGCAAGGTGGGAGAATGTTCGGAACGAAGCGCTCCCGCGCCGGCAGTCCATCGAACTGATGAAGGAGGCGTACAGCCACCATGGACCTGAGTAACGCCGTCTGGCGCAAGTCCCGGCGCAGCGGTTCAAGCGGCGGCAACTGTGTCGAGGTCGCGGACAACCTGCTGGACGTCGTCGCTGTCCGCGACTCCAAGAACCCAGCCGGCCCGGCTTTGACTTTCAGCCCGGCAGCGTGGCACGCGTTCATCGCCCAGCTCGCCGAGCGAGCCTGAACCAGATTCGCCGATCTTCCGAGTGCTCATGCTGCAAACGAGCGGGCGCTGGTTAGAGCCCCGGTCTTGTCGGGTCAGGCTCGTTCTTTACACCGAAAGGTGGTGACTTATGGTGCGCCGCGAAAGCCGCAATCCGGGCGACAGATTCCGTGCCTGACAGACCTCCGTCACGCTGTCAGCAGGAAGCCCTGTCTTCCGGCGCCGCCTCCCCTGCCGGCCGGGTCACTCCGGGCGGTAGCCGGGTCTGGTCGTCGACCCAGCTACATCGCACCGCCGCACTGGTCAGATTCTTCACGTCGGCCAGGTCCGCAGCACGCAGGTCCGCACGGACCAGGTTCGTGCCGCCCAGGTCCGCACCGCCCAAGTCCGCGTCGCGCAGGTCTACGCCGCCTAGATATGCGCCGCGTAGGTCCACGCCCCGTAGGTCTGCGCCGCCCAGATGCGCGCCGCCCAGATGCGCGCCACGCAGGTCCACGCCGTGCAGATCCGCGCCAACGAGGCCCGCGAAGCGCAGGTTCGCGTAGGCCAGGTTCGCGTAGGCCAGGTTCGCGTCGTTGAGGGATATCCCGGGCAGGGACAGTTGGGTGCCGGTGAAGTCGAGGCGGCTGTTGTCCGGGTTGGGGCGCCGGCCAAGCACGGTGACTGCGGCGAGTACGTCCTCGGGCACCGCCGGAATCTTCGACGGATCGGCCGGTTCGGTTGGTGCGAGGCCGTTGGTGCGGATGAAGGCGCACAGAACCTCGATGACAGTGTGTCCATCGCCAGGCGAGTCACGCATGATGTGTTCGAGGGAGTAGATGCCCCCGAGCCGGATGCTGAGCTTGTCCGGGCCGGTCTGGCCGAGCTGGTCGATGGCCCGGTTGAATCGGTCGGCGATCTGGCCCTGTGCGCTGAGGTCGATCTGGTCTCGGGTCGCACGGGTCGCGTCGGCGGTGTAGTCCAAGGACCGGGCGGTGAACAGCAGCGCGGCCACCGCAGTCAGTGCCGTCACGGCCTGGAAGACGACCTGGGCGCGGGACTGCTGTTGTCCTGGCGGCATCGCCGGTGCCTGCGTAGCGGGGCGAGGGCCACGCGGTCGCGGGCTGGAGGCCCGCCAATGCGGTGCCGCCCCCGGTACGCGGAAGGACCTACCAGAGCCCCATCCCACACGAGCAGCAACGACACGATCACGAAGCGTCGGCATAGTCCTCATTAGACAGAAGCCAGGCAACGAACGCCAACGGGGCACACTTCTCCGAACGCCCCAGCGCGCCGCCGACTTGGATCCGCCGCCGTCATGCACAACGAGAATCAGAGATAGATCATTATGATGCGCGGCAAAAGCCTCATTCCGGGCGCGTGACCGGGGGGGTTCGCACGTTCCTACCGGTTCGCGGGTTCCGCTCGTCGTCGACCCGGTGCCCGTTCGGCAGCCGGCCGGGTGCCACGCCGGCCGATGCCGGCCGGAGGCCGCCAGCAGGCCGGGCGCGGCACCACCGGAAGGGCCCGCGATGTTTCGGCAACTCGTCGCGGCCGACTCGACGACGGCGGCCGGCACCGCCTGGTCGACGTCGACGAGCTGCCCGCCGCGCCCGTTCGGCAACTCCGGCCGGCGTCGTCCTGGTGCTCATCGACGTCGGTTCGGCAACCGGGGTCGCGGGGCAGTTCGCCGGCGCGACACATCGCGTCGAAGGTGAGGGTTTGTTTCCGGGACAGGACGGCTTGCCGCCGGGCCGGCTAACCGCGCCAGCGTGGTGTTGCCATTCTCGGCGTCCCGGGGGTGTCACTTCGTCTGCGGCTGCGAACAGACAGCGCTCCCGTTCCAACTGTCCTCGATCCGATCGACCGTGAGCCCCCACCATGCTCTGCTGCTCAGGAGAGAGAGGCACCTCGATCCGTCTGTGCCGCTTGAGCTACATCACCAGGGAGGGAATGTGAGGAAGCCGAAGATCGCCCGAGCGTTGATGGCTACCGCGTTGCTCACGAGCGCAGTAACCGTAGGCGCGGCCGGGCCGTCCCATGCCTCAGGCACGGGGCCTGTCTCAGGCACGGGGCCCGGCATCGCTGCCTGCTACGACACCGCCAAATCCGTCACCTTCTTCACCGGGTCCGGCAACGCCTTCTGGCCCGCCTGGGGGACGTACGCCACCACGACGTCGGCCTGCGCCGACATCAACATCAAGCCCGCAGTTACTTCCTCCTTCAAGGTCTGTTTCGAAAGGACCGGGAGTTGTAACGCGTTCAAGTCCGCCCCAGCGGGACAGTGGACCGTCATCGCCTCCGGGGTGCTGGACAACACAAAGTTCTACATCCAGAGGAACAGCACGAGCAGCGTCAGCGCCCAGCTCGCCTACTAAGCGCCGGGCAACCGAACGCATAGTCCTCGTCGACGAACTGCTCACCGCAACCCGTTCGGCAACCACCGACCGAGCGTCGTCCTGGTGCCCGTTGACGTCGGCTCGGCAACCCGGATCGCGGGCTACCCGCCGACTGGTCGTGGGTAGTGCAAGAGGTGTGACCGATCCGGCGGTGGAGCGTTCGGCAACCTCGGGCGGCGACCGTTCGGCAGCTCGTCGCCCCTGGTCGACGTCGAGCACCGGATCCGTTCGGCAACCGCGCGGCGGGCAGCTCGTCGACGCGCGTTCGGCAACGGCGCGGTGTCCGGCCCGTCCGGGCGGCTGACCGCCCCGGCTGGCCGAAGGCCGGGCCGGGGTGGCGTGCCGCCGGTCCGGCTTGCCGCGTCCCTTGACCTAGTACTCCAGCCGGCTCCGTTCCCAACTGGTTGCTACGACCAGGACAGGAGACTACCGATCGTTTCACCGGCCACGCCGGTCCTGAACTCTACGAAGCCGAAGTCTCCGGAGCAGGACCAGCCGGAACCGTCATCGCTTTCGAGCCGGGGACCTTCCACCGCGGCACGCAACTGACCGCACCCCGGGGAGCCCGGTACAGCATGCATCTGGGCTTCCGGCCGCCTGCTCTGCAGTGGGGCCAGCGGGTTGCTTGGGCGGCGAAGAGCTTCACGACCGAGTGGGTCGAGTTCGTCAACCGGGCCACGCCGCGCCAACTCCAAGCCCTCGGCTTCCCGCCGCCCGGACATCGGTACTGGACGACCGAGACGCTGGCCGGTATGGCTCTGCGCTATCCGAAGCTCGACCTTCTGCCCTGGCAGCCGACGAACTAGGCATCATTGAGGCCCAGCTCCGCTCGCCGCCTTGCAAGCGCTACCGAACAGAACCCGTGGTCTATCGCAGACGAACGTCTGCGATAGACCCCACCCGGGTCAGTCGCAGTCGAACATCAGCCCAGCACCCATGCCTCAGTGAACAACCTCACCGGTGCCTACCGTACGGCCGGAGACCTCCAGCAGGCGATCCCCCTGTTCAAGCAGGCCCTAAACGACTGCCGGCGGGTCCTCGGCGACGATCACCCACGGACCCGGACCGTCTACGGCAACTTGCGGGCTGCCATGGAGGGCTCCAGTTCCGAGTAGCGACGACAGGAGTGGGTCGGCTCCGGGCATCGGCGGGCGGTGTGTTCAAGAAACGATCGTTTCCCGACAAGATCAAAAAGCGGGACATCGACCGGTCAGCCCTGTCCAACAAACCCGTCCAGAAAACCGGCGTGTCCGACAAGTCGATCCCCGGTTTGTCGGACACTGCGAACGGCACAGCAGTGAAACTTCACCGCCCTCTCCGGACTGACCTACCACACCAAGAGCGCGTCCACCCTGCGTTCGGGAGAGCAGCCCCCGGCGCGTTCAACGCACGCGGGCTGGCTCACCTGTTCCAAGACCCAACCGACCCGGTGCTGGGCATCGACCGGACCGCCACGGTCAGTTGCTCTTGACGGAGAGAGCCGTGCCTTCGGGCTTCCACCGGCCGAAAAGGAGCGTGCGGCGGACCCGGAAGTCCGCCGCACGTCGTTCGTCGTCCGGTGGTCAGCCGGCCTTGGCCGGTCCCAGGCAGAGCACCCGGTTGGCGGCGCTGCCGGGCAGCTCCACGCGGGGCTGGGTCTGGTCGGTGCACTTGGCCTTGTCGTCGACCTTCGAGATGATCTTGTATGCGCCCTGGTCGCCGCAGTTGGCGGCCACCGCGCCCTCGCCGGACTGCTTGACGCAGGTCCCGACGGCCGGGTTGAAGGCGGGGGCGTCCGAGCCGCCGAGCTTGCCGAGCGCCCAGAGCGCGCCGAGCGGCACGACCAGGATGAGTACGGCAGCGGTGAGGACCGCCATCAGCACCCGTCCGTTGCGGACCTTCGGGGTCGGCTGCTCGGCCGGCTTGCTCTCGGTCGCCTCCGGCTTGAAGGAGTCGAACCGGCCCTGGTCGCCCTGGGGAGAGTCGCCCAGGTCCCAGAGGGGACGCTCCGGCTGGTCGCCCGGGGTCGGGAAGGCTGCCGGGAAGCCCCGGGTGGCGTCCGGCGATCCGTGGCCCGGGTCGTGGCCCATGGCACCGGGGCTGACCGGTGCCGTCGGGCCGCCGTACCGGTCGCCGGACGGGGCCGGCTCGCCGTGCGGCTTGGTGCCGTTGACCGGGCGCTGGTTGGTCACCGGGTCGTTGAACGTGGGCACACCGGGCGGGAAGGGCTGCAACGCCGGATGCGGGACCGGCTGCGCGGCGGCAGCGGCATGCCCGTCACCGAAGCCCGGCTGGTCGCGCTCGTCGAACCGGGGGCCCGGTCCGTTGTCGAACCGCCCGGGGCCGTCGAAGCGGTCACCCGGTCCACCGTCGAAACGCTCGCCGGGGCCAGCGTCGAAGCGGTCGGCAGGCCCGCCGTCGAACCTGGAGGGCTGGCCACCGTCGAAGCGGGAGTCGGCCGGGCCGTCGAAACGGCCGGGACCGCCGTCGAACCGGGAGTCGGCCGGGCCGTCGAAACGGCCGGGGCCGCTGTCGAACCGGGACTCGGGCTCGCCGTCGAACCGGCCGCCGGCCTCGCCGTCCGGGCCGAAGCGGTGGGGCTCCGGCTGGCCACCGTGGTTGATCTGGTCCGGACCGTCGGCGGGACGGGCCGGTCGACCGTAGACCCTGGGCTGCGGGGCCGGCATGGAGGGCTGGTGCAGGGCCTGGTCGGCCGGGGGCATCACCCGGCTGGAGACCGGTACGGAGGCGCTGGCCGAGACACTGCCACCGGCGTCGCCCCCGGTCGGCTCGGGTGAGGTGCGCGGGTGCGGGATGGCCGGTGCGCTGGCCTGGGCGGCCTCGGCTCCCCAACCGTCACCCGGCTGCGGGGCGTCGTACCCGCCGTCACGCCCGGCCTGCTCGCCGTACGGTGGCTGGTCGGCGGGCGCGGCGAACGGGGCCGGCGGCGCGTAGTCGGCGGGGGGCGACGCGGCCAGGCTGGCACCGGGCACCCGCGCCTCCTGCGGAGGCAGCGGTACGGCGTTGGCGGGCGAGATGCCCGGCCCCGGTGCCGGCTGGTACATCGGCGGGTTCTCGGCGCGGGACGGGTCCCAGTTCGACCCGGCGGGTTCGGCCTGGGCCGGATCCGCACCCCCGGCCTTGCCCCACACCTCGTCGGCCGACCACGGCTCCCCCTCCGGGACGACCGGACGGGCGGGGACGGCGTCGTCACCGGGGCGGGCGCCTCCGGGACCCCACGCCGGGACGTCGGCACGGCCCACCGAGGCGGTGGCGCGGGCCGGCGGCGCGGGCGGCTCGGCCGGCGGCCACGCCTCGGTCGGACGGGACTGGTCGCCCGGCGTGTCCCAGCCGGACTGCTGCGGTTCCGCCTGCTGCGGCACGGACGCGGCGCCCCAGGCGGCCGTCGGCGGCTGCTCGTCGGCGGGGGTCCACGGCTGGGGCTGCTGGTTGATCGGCTGCGGGGCGGGGGCCGCGCCCCAGGCAGCCGGCTGCGGGTCGCCATGGGGACGGACGGACGCCGCACCCCGGGCCACCGGCGGCTGCTCGCCCGGCTGCGGGACGGGGGCTGCACCCCAGGCATCCGGCTGCGGCTGGTCGCCCTGCGGAGCCCACTCGGCCGGCTGCTCGTTGGGCGGATCCCAGGTCGCGGGCTGGGGCAGGGTGCCCTGCGGGCTCCAACCGGCGGCTGGCGGCTGGTCGCCGGCAGACCCCCACGGTGCGGGCTGCTGCGGGCTCCGTGCCGGCGGCTGCTCGCCGGGTGCGGGCCACGGCTGCTGCGTGGTGCCCGGCCCCGGCCAGTTCTGCGGGGCGGACTCGCCCTGCGTCCCCCAGCCGGGCTGTCCGCCACCCTGCGGGGCCTCGCCCCGGGGCGGCGGCTGCGGCACCGACGCGGCAGCCCATGCGGTGGTCGGCTGCTGCTGGTCGGCCTGGGGGTTCCAGGTGCCCGGCTGCACTGGCCCGGCCGGGCCACCCCACGGCTGGCCCTGACCGGCCGGCGGCCCCCACGGGCCGGGCTGGGGCTCGCCGGGTGCCTTCCAGCCCACGGTCGGCGGCGCCTCACCGGGCGCGCTCCAGGCTGGGGCGGGGGAATTCGGTCGTGCGGCCGGCGGTGGCGGTGCCCAGCCCAGGTCGGGGGCGGTTGTGCCGTACCCGTGCTCCTGCTGCGCTGACCGGTCGCCGTACGGCGCCGATCCACCGGCGCCCGGCGACACCTCGTCCGGCTCCTGGCCGGGGTGGTGCGGGCCCTCGGACGTCATGGCTGCGCCTCCTCCATCACATGTCGGCCGCCGACGCCGATCGGGTGCCGTCGGCTTGGTCGCCGGCATAGCCGGCTGGCCGGCTGTGCCGCGCTCCCCCGCACCGTATCCGGTGGCCGCCCGTGGCACTCGGGGAGCACCGGCCGTCACTCCGCGTCGCCGTATGGTGTCGAGCGGTTTCTATCCGCCTGACGTCCTCCGGCAGGGCGGGAACGACCGTGCCCCACCGTACCGGGCGTCCGTGCGAGGGCGGAATCCCGGTGCCGAAGGGTCTGAAAGCCGACGACCCGCCCGGGGGTCCGGGCGGGTCGTCGGTCTGGAGGAGATGAGGAGTGGCGTCGCCGTCAGCCCATGCTGATGTGACGCTGCGCGATGGCGAGGATCTCGTCGCGGACCGCGGGCGAGTTGGCGGAACGCAGCGCGTGCTCGATGGCACGGGCGCGGCGGTTGGCGTCGCGGCGGTTGCGGATTCGCTCGATCATGCTCATGGGTCTCTCCTCCTGGCTATTCGGTTGTCAGCCCGTCGTGTCTCCATTGAAGCGCAGATCGACGCCAAATTCCAACGAATCAAAGGTGAGCTGAGCCACCGACCTAACGATCGAAGGTTGACGGGCGGTTGCGCTGAGGTTTCCTGTGGTCGGACGGTGACGGCCGGTGTGCCGGGAGTAACCCCGGCGCACCGGCCGTCGAGAGCACGGACCCGTCAGGTCCAGGCGAGCAGCGCCGCCTCCGGATCGGTCAGGAAGTCACCGATGTCCCGCAGGAACTTCGAGCCCAGCTCGCCGTCGATGATCCGATGGTCGAAGGAGAGACCCAGCGTGGTCACCTGACGCGGCCGGACCTTGCCCTTGTGCACCCAGGGCATCTCGCGGACCGCGCCGAACGCCAGGATGGCCGACTCGCCCGGAGGCAGGATCGGCGTACCGGTGTCCACCCCGAAGACGCCGACGTTGGTGATGGTCAGCGTGCCACCGGACATGTCGGCCGGGGAGGTCTTCCCCGCCTTCGCCGTCTGCACCAGGGCGGTCATCGCGTCGGCCAGTTCCCGCAGCGAGAGCCGGCCGGCGTCCTTGATGTTCGGCACGATCAGGCCGCGCTCGGTGGCCGCCGCGATGCCCAGGTTGACGTACTCCTTGACCACGATCTCGTCGCCGGCCCAGGTCGAGTTGACCATCGGGTGCCGCTGCACCGCCAGCAGCACCGCCTTGGCGACCAGCAGCAGCGGCGAGACTCGGACGTCCCGCCACTCCCGCCGGGCCCGGAGCCGGTCCAGCGCCTTCATCGCCCGGGTCACGTCCACGGTCAGGAACTCCGTGACGTGCGGGGCGGTGAACGCCGACGCGGACATGTTCTCGGCGGTGAGCTTGCGCACTCCCTTGACCGGGATCCGCCGCTCGCGGTCCGCGCCGAAGGCCGCCGCCGTGGTCGCCGGGGCGGCGGCCACCACGGTCGAGACCGCCGGCGCGGTCCCGTCCGCCGCCCGCTGGACGTCCTCCCGGGTGATCGAACCGAGCGGACCCGAGCCGGTCACCGTGGCGAGGTCGACCCCGAGGTCCCGGGCGAGCTTGCGCACCGGCGGCTTGGCCAGCACCAGCCCACCGGTCGTCGCGTGCCCGTTGGCCGCCGGAGCGGTACGGGGCGTCGCCGGCGCGGCGGCCACGGGTGCGGGCGGTGCCGGTGCCGGCGGCGTGGCCTGTGCCGGTACCTGTGCGGTCGTCTTGCGCGGGCGGCGCTTGGCGGCCGTGCTGCGCGGCCCGTAGCCGACCAGCACGGCGGTCCGGCCGCCCGGGGCGGGGCCGCCGATCAGGCCGGGCTCGACCGCGCCCTCGCTCGGGGCCACGTCCACCGCCGCCAGCGCGGCGGCCGACGGCGTGGGGGTGGTCTCCTCCTCCACCGGCCCGGCGCCCGGGTCGGTGTCGATCGCGATGATCGGCGTACCGACCTCGACCGTGGAACCCTCCGGGTGGAAGATCGCCCGGACCTGTCCGGCCCACTTCGCCGGGATCTCCACCGCCGCCTTGGCCGTCTCGACCTCGACGATCGGCTGGTTCAGCTCGATGACGTCCCCGACCTTGACCAGCCAGGCCAGGATCTCGCCCTCGGTCAGCCCCTCGCCCAGGTCGGGCAGGTTGAACTCCTTGATCCGCGACATGCCGCTCACCAGCCGAAGGTGCGGTCGACGGCGTCGAGCACCCGGTCGAGGTCGGGCAGGTACTCCTCCTCGACCCGGGCCGCCGGGTAGGGGATGTCGTAGCCGGTCACCCGCAGCACCGGGGACTCCAGGGAGTAGAAGCACTCCTCGGTGATCCGGGCCGCGATCTCCGAGCCCAGGCCCAGGTTGCCCGGGGCCTCGTGCACCACCACGCAGCGACCGGTGCGGCGCACCGACTCGTACACCGGGGCGAGATCCAGCGGGGAGAGCGTGCGCAGGTCGACGACCTCCAGCTCCCGGCCGTCCTCGGCGGCGGCGGTCGCCGCGTCCAGGCAGGTCCGCACCATCGGGCCGTACGCCAGCACGGTGGCATCCGTGCCGGGCCGCACCACCCGGGCCGCGTGCAGCGGGTACGCCTCCGACAGCGGCGCGTCCAGCTCCACCGGACCCTTCTCCCAGTAGCGCCGCTTCGGCTCCAGGAAGACGATCGGGTCGTCCGAGGCGATCGCCTGCTGGATCATCACGTACGCGTCCTGCGGGGTGGCGCAGGAGACCACCTTGAGCCCGGCGGTGTGCGAGAAGTACGCCTCCGGCGACTCGGAGTGGTGCTCCACCGCGCCGATGCCCCCGCCGAACGGGATGCGGATCACCATCGGGATGTTCAACTTGCCGCGCGAGCGGTAGTGCATCTTCGCCACCTGCGACACGATCTGGTCGTACGCGGGGTAGACGAAGCCGTCGAACTGGATCTCGCAGACCGGCCGGTAGCCCCGGATGGCCAGGCCGACCGCGGTGCCGATGATCCCGGACTCGGCCAGCGGGGTGTCGATCACCCGCTGGTCGCCGAAGTCCTTCTGGAGCCCGTCGGTGATCCGGAAGACGCCGCCGAGCTTGCCGACGTCCTCGCCCATGATGACGACCTTGGAGTCCTGCTCCAGGGCCCTGCGCAGGCCGGTGTTGAGGGCCTTGCCGATGGAGAGCGTCTCCGTGGCCATCAGTGGGCACCCCCCTCGAACGAGGCCTCGTAGCTGGTGAACCGCGCCCGCTGCTCGTCGAGCTCGGGGGACCCGTTCGGGTAGACGTGGTCGAACATCGTCACCGGTTCCGGGTCCGGCATGGCCAGCACCCGTTCCCGCAGGTGCACCGCCTCGCGGCGGGCCTGCTCGTCGACCTCGGCGAAGAAGTCGGCGTCGACGATCTGCTGCTTCTCCAGGAACGCCTTCATCCGGGCGATCGGGTCCTTGGCCTGCCAGGCCTCGACCTCGCTGGCGATCCGGTACCGGGTCGGGTCGTCGGAGGTGGTGTGCGCCCCCATCCGGTAGGTGTACGCCTCGATCAGGCTCGGGCCCTGCCCGTTCCGGGCGTTGTCCAGCGCGTGCCGGGTCACCGCGTACGAGGCGAGCACGTCGTTGCCGTCCACCCGTACGCCGGGGAAGCCGAAGCCGGCGGCGCGGCGGTAGAGCGGCACGCGGGTCTGCCGCTCCAGCGGCTCGGAGATCGCGTACTGGTTGTTCTGGCAGAAGAAGACCAGCGGCGCGTTGAACACGCTGGACCAGACGAACGCCTCGTTGACGTCGCCCTGGCTGGTCGCCCCGTCACCGAAGTAGGCGATCACCGCCTCGCCGTCGTCGCCGCCGGTCCGGCCGTCCATGGCGACGCCCATGGCGTACCCGGTCGCGTGCAGGGTCTGCGCCCCGATCACGATCGTGTACATGTTGAACTTGAACTCGTTCGGGTCCCAACCGCCCTGGTCGACACCACGGAAGAGGCCGAGCGGCATGATCGGGTCGATGCCCCGGCAGTAGAGGACGCCGTGCTCCCGGTAGGTCGGGAAGGCCATGTCCTGCGGCCGCAGCGCCCGCCCGGAGCCGACCTGGGCCGCCTCCTGGCCGAGCAGGCTGGCCCAGAGGCCCAGCTCGCCCTGCCGCTGCAACGCGGTCGCCTCGGCGTCCAGCTTGCGCACCAGCACCAGGTCCCGGTAGAGCCCGCGGTACTCCTCGTCGGTGAAGTCGACGCGGTACTCGACACCGTCCGGGCCGGTGACGCTCTCGATCCGCTCACCCTCGGGGGTGAGCAACTGCACCAGCTCGGGGTCGGCGCCCTTCGCTGCGGCCCGCTTGGATCTGGGTGCCGCCCGTCTGCTGCGGGTGGTGACCCCGGGGTCGCCCTTTGCCATCCGTCTCTCCCTGTCGTGTCTGCGCCGGCACCGGGGATTGCCCGACCGCGCAACTCGTGCGTCCGCCCGGCAGGTGCCGGGGGGTCTCCTGGCAGCCGCCCCTGGCCCCTTTGTGGGGGTTGCCGTGCGGCGTGAGCCGGATTCTGGCCGAACCCGGTTCGGGAGCGACGGCAGCCGGCCGAGCCTCCGCGGGTGTGCGAGGGCCACGGCTGCGTCGCCGTCGTGGGTCCATATTCGCAGAGAGTGGTGAGCGGGCCCACACTACGCCCGCCCTGATCGACAACGCGCTGTCGGAATCACGGCTCCGAGGGGCTCCGGGCGCGGGGCAGCGCGGGTGCCGGACGAAAGGGTGTGTCGACACGCTGTGCAGGGTGGCGGACGGAGGGTGACTGGTCCAGGCTGATTCGGGGAAGAGATGACCGCCGGAGGGCGGCTCGTCCCGTTCCGTCCTGCGACCCGACCGGGAGGAGGGGCCACGGTGTCCGAGAGCGACGCTCCCGGTCCTCCGCTGCTCGGCCGGCACCGCGCCGCCGGGGCGGCCGGCTACCGCCGGGTCATCGGGGCGCACCGGGCCCCGGGTTCACCCGGCCCGCCGCGCGGCTACCTGTTCACCGTCGCCCTGCTCGCCGGCACCGCCTCCATGCCGATCCTCGCCGCGATCAGCGCCGGATCGGCCACCGTGGGGGGCACCGCGTTGCCGAACGCCGACACGCCGTTCATCCCGACGCCCTCCCGGGGGCCGGTGGTGGTCGGGCCGCCCCGGCCGGTGTCCCCGACCGTCGTGCCCGCCCCGACCCGCTCGCCGGGCGGTGGCGCCCCGTCCGCCGCGCCGGTCGGGGGCACGTCGCCGACCGCGTACCGGCCGACGGACGCACCCCCGGACCGGCCGTCGCCGCCGAAGCCCACACCCTCCCGGACGCCCCGCCCCGCGCCGACGACACCGTCCCCGACCGCCTCCCCGGTGCCGGAACCCACGCCCACACCGAAGCCCATGCCGACCCCCAGCGGCACCTGTGCCGAGTCACCCGATCCGAACTGCGGCCCGTCGCCGTCCCCGAACTCGCCGCCGTCCACGCTCCGGGCGGGGTGGCCGACCAGCGAGGCGTACATCGAGTGGGGTCGACGTCGCCCCCGGACGTGAGGACCGGCCCTGAGCACCCCGGACGACCGGACCGCGACCCCGGACGGCACGGCGCGCCCCGGCGCGGGCGGGCGGCTGGCGCGCGTGGTCACCGAGGCCACCGCCCCGGCGGTGCTGGTCACCGTCCTGCTCGTCACGGTCGGCTGGCGCAGCGCCTCCAGAGGGCTGGGCGGGCTGGGCTGGGGGCTGCTCGCCACCGTCTTCGCCAGCGGCATCCCGATCGCCTACATCCTCGGCGGGGTACGCCGGGGTCGGCTGACCGACCATCACGTCCGGATCCGTGAGCAGCGCCGGATCCCGCTGCTGGTCGGGCTCGCGTCAGCGGCCGGCGGACTCGCCCTGCTCGCCGCCCTCGGTGCGCCCCGACCGGTGCTCGCCCTGGTCGCCGCCGGAGTGATCGGGCTGGTGGTGGCGGCGTCGGTGAGCCACTGGTGGAAGATGTCGATCCATTCGGCGGTGGCTGCGGGCGCGCTGGTCGTCCTGGCGTCGACCTTCGGTCCGCGGCTGCTGGTCGGCTCGCCCCTGCTCGTCCTGGTGGGCTGGTCGCGGGTGCGCCTGGGTGACCACACCGTCGGCCAGGTGGTGACCGGTGCCGGCCTCGGTGCCCTTGTCGCGGTCACCGTCTTCACGCCCCTGCACGAGCCCTGATCCCTAGGTCCGGGCCGACGGACGGAGCATCGGCGGGTGCAACAGGGTGGCGGGACCGCGCCGGAAGATTCGGGCCGGTCGGCCCCGCCCGCCCTCGGTGCTCCGTCCCGCCGGCTCGACGAACCCCGGGGTGCCGGTGACCTTGCGGTGGAAGTTGCGCGGGTCGAGTGCGGTGTCCCAGACCGTCTCGTAGACCGCGCGCAGCTGGGCGACGGTGAACTCGGGCGGGCAGAACGCGGTCGCCAGCGGGGTGTATTCCAGCTTGGCCCGGGCGCGTTCCAGCCCGTCGGCCAGGATCCGCCCGTGGTCGAAGGCGAGCCGTGCCCGGTCGAGCCGGTTGACCGGCACCCAGTCGGCGGCGGCCGCGTCCGACCCGGCGACCGGGGTCGGTAGGTCGGGCAGGAGGGCGAGCCAGGCCACGGTGACCACCCGGCCGCGCGGATCCCGGCTCGGCCGGCCGTACGTGCCCAGCTGCTCCAGGTGCCCGGCGGGTTCGGGTAGCCCGGTCTCCTCGGTCAGCTCGCGGACGGCCGCGTCGACCAGGTCCTCGTCGATGCCGACGAATCCGCCGGGCAGCGCCCAGCGCCCCTCGTACGGCGGCACGCCCCGCCGGACCAGCAGGACGTGCAGTTCGTCGGCGCGGACGGTCAGCACCACCAGGTCGGCGGTCACCGCGAACGGCGGGTACTCGGCCATGTCTTTATCACCACCTTGACGATAAGCTACCAGGCGTTTTATCGTCGTGAAGACGAAAAAGGGGAGGACGATCATGGCTGACGTCTCGCGGCGGCTCTTCCTGCGCCATCTGCGCGGCACCCCGACGAGCTGGGTGCGGCACTCCACCGGCGGCCGGGTCCGCCGGGAGGGCACCGGGCTGTCCTTCTGGTACCGGCCGCTGCACGCGGTCCTCAGCGAGGTACCGGTCGACGACCGGGAGCTGCCCCTGCTCTTCCACGCCCGTACCAGCGACTTCGCGGACATCACCGTGCAGGCCACCGTGACCTACCGGGTGGCCGACCCGGCGCTCGCCGCGACCCGGCTGGACTTCTCGATCGACCCGCGCACCGGCGCTGCTCGGGCACGACCGCTCGACCAGGTCGCCACGCTCCTCGCCGAGCTGGCCCAGCAACCCGCCCTCGACCTGCTCGCCCGGGTTCCGCTGGCCGAGGCGCTCACCACCATCGCCGGAGTCCGGGAGGCGGTCTCGGCCGCCCTCGGCACCGAACCCCGACTCGCCGACATCGGGGTCGCCGTGGTCAGCGCCCGGGTGGTCGCCATCCGCCCCGAACCCGAACTGGAACGGGCACTCCAGACTCCCACCCGCGAGGCGGTGCAGGTGGACGCCGACCGGGCCACGTACGCCCGAAGGGCCCAGGCCGTCGAACAGGAGCGCTCGATCGCGGAGAACGAACTCCAGAACAAGATCGAGCTGGCCCGCCGGGAGCAGCAGCTCGTGGAGCAGCACGGAGCGAACACCCGCCGCCGCGCCGAACTGGACGCCGCCGCCGAACTCGCCACCGCCCAGGGCAAGGCGGAACGCGAGAAGGTCGCCAACGCGGCCGCCGCCGAACGCGCCCGGGTGCTCTCCGCCGCCGAGGCCGAGAAGGAGCGCACCCTCTCCGCCGCGAAGGCCGACGGGGTACGCGTGCTCGGTCAGGCCGAGGCCGAGGCGGAGACGGCGAAGCTGGCCGCGTACGCCCAGCTCCCGGTCGAGGTGCTGCACGCCCTCGCGCTGCGCGACCTGGCCGGGCAGCTCCCGCAGATCAACCAGCTCACCGTCACCCCGGACCTGCTCACCGACCTGCTGGGCAAGCTCGGCGGTGACCGGTGAGCGCCACCCTCGCACCCCGCGTCGTGGTGGTGAGCCGCCGCAGCGAGTTGGACGAGCTGCTCGCCCGGCACGGCACCCGCGCGGCGGCGGCCTGGTACCTGAAGGCCCGTGGCGGCGACCTGGCCGAGGTGGTCCACCGGCACGAACTGCTCCAGGCGGCGCTGACCACGGTCGCCACGGCCGTCCCCGTCGACTGGCGACGCGGTGCGGTCGACCGGGAGGACCTGCCCCGCTTCCTCTTCGCCCCGGAGGACGTCGTGGTCGCGGTCGGCCCGGACGGGCTGGTCGCCAACGTCGCCAAGTACCTCGACCGGCAGCCGGTGATCGGCGTCGACCCGGATCCGGGCCGCAACGCCGGAGTGCTGGTCCGCTCCGCGCCCGCCGAGGTGGCCGGCCTGCTGCGGGCCGTCGCCGCCGGGCGGGCCGGCACCGAGACGCGGACCATGGTGCGCGCCGTCCTCGACGACGGTCAGGAGCTGATCGGTCTCAACGAGGTGTACGTCGGGCACGTCTCCCACCAGTCCGCCCGTTACCTGCTCGCGGAGACCGCCGACGGGCGGACCCGCCGGGAGCGGCAGTCCTCCTCCGGGCTCGTGGTGGGCAGCGGCACCGGCGCGACCGGCTGGTGTGCGTCGATCGCCCGGGACCGCGCGGAGCCGCCCCGGCTGCCCGCCCCGGACGAGCCGGCGCTCTGCTGGTTCGTCCGGGAGGCATGGCCGTCCCCGGCCACCGGGGCGGGCCTCACCGCCGGACGGCTGGGCGGCGACGGCAGCCTGGAGCTGACCGCCGAGTCCGAGGGGCTGGTCGCCTTCGCCGACGGCCTGGAGGCCGACCGGCTCACCCTCGCCTGGGGGCAGCGGATCACCCTCTCCGTCGCCCCCCGTCACCTGACACTGGTCACCGGGGCGCACTAGTGGTGGACGCCGCGCGGCTCAGTCGTCGGTGAGGTGGTGGCGGTTGGCTTCGATCCAGGCGTGCAGGGCCTCCGGGTCGTCCGGGTCGACGCCGTCGGCCATGAGCTGGGCCACCGCCGCCGTGGCGGGACTGCGCCGCTCGCCGGTGCTGTAGAGGCGGGCGAACTCCGGCACCATCTCCTCGATCGCGGTGTCCGTCTGGCTGGCCGCCGGTTCGGGCAGGCCGCGTCGCCGGGCGGCGTACCCGGCCCAGCCGCGCAGCACCCGCGGGAGCAGGGCGGCGTCGTCCATGTCCAGTACGGCCCGCCGGTGCACCCAGTCGAGCAGGAACAGCTCGGCCACCGTCGGGCTCCACCGCAGCGGGTCGGCGTCCGGGAAGCTCGCTGCGTGGTCCAGGAGCAGGCTCAGGCAGAAGTGCAGGGACGCCAGCTCCGGACCGTCCATGGCGTCCAGGCCGAACCGGGCGGCCTCCGGCGAGGCGAGGAACTGGCGTACCAGCTCGGTGCGCTCCGCCGGGGTGAGCGGCTCCGGGTCCACCGGGGCCCGGACGGGGCGGGGCAGCAGGGCCAGTCGGGCCCCGGCGATCGTCCGGTCGGTGGCGAGCGACCCCTCGCCGGGCAGGTCCCCGAGGTCGTCGGTGATCGACAGGTGGCGGGACACCTCGCTGTGCAGCCGGGCCGGGTCCTCCGTCCGGAACCAGGTCAGCTCGTCGGTGGCGCACATCTGCCGGACCTGTTCCAGGATCCGTTCGGCCGGTCCGCCGACGAAGATGTCCTTGGTGATGCCGATGTTGTGGTCGACCAGGGCGACCATGGCGTGCTCCGGCCCGCCGGCCGCCTCGTCGTACGCGAAGGTGGCGAGGTAGGAGGTCTGGTCGCCGTACACGTCGCCGTAGGCCCAGCAGCCGGTGAGGTGCACCCGGCCGAGCTGGTCGGACCAGGCCGGGGCCTGCGCGCCGGGCTTGACCCGGTCGGCGCCCTCGGCGTCCGGCACGAGCCGGGCGAACACCTGCCGGATGGTGGTGGCCGAGGCGGTCCGCCGACGGGACGTGGCGGCGAGGAAACCGCTGACGAACTCCCGTACGGCCGTGCTGCGGTCGGACTCCGCGACCGCGTAGACGCTGCCGAGCAGCGCCGTGCCGAGCATCTCGGCGTCGAGGGCGCAGTCGAGCCGGCTCACGTCGCGGGCTGCGTGCAGTACCGCGTCGTAGGGGGTGTGAGTCGTGGCCATGGATCGACCCTACGCCGCCGGAACCCCGGCGGGAGGAAGGCCGGGATCACTTCTTTCCGGCCGCCACCCGCAGCGCGTCCCGGGCCTCGGCGTACGAGGTGAGCACCGCGCGGACCGGGGTCAGCACGTGCTCCTCGCCGACCGCCGCCACCGCGGCGGCGAGCCGTCGCTCCGCGCGGAGCCGGGCCCGCCGGGCCGCCCAGCGGACGACCGGCCGGGTCACCGCCGCGACCAGCAGCCCGGCGAGCAGCCCGCCGAGCAGCAGCAGCGTCGGCAGCGGTACCGCACCGACCATCGGCTCGTCCGGGTCGGGCAGGCCGAGGGCACGTAGCGCGTACCCGAGCACCAGCCAGGCCAGCCCGGCGAGGGCGGTGAGGGTGACCAGCCACTGGACCGCGCCGACCAGCCGCCACCACACGGGCCGCTCCGGCACACCGAGGTCGGTGCCGGCGACCGCCCGGTCCAGCGCGTCCGGCACGTCGCCGAGGCGGGACCGCGCCGCGCCGGTGACCGCCGCCGGCCAGGGTGCCGGCAAATCGCCGCCGGCCCGGTCGGCCACCGTCCGGACGGCCAGCCCCAGCGCCGAGCGCTGGGCCGCGGTGGGATCGGGTACGGAGGTCGCGGCGAGCGGCTTCTCCACCGCCCCGTCGGTCTGCTCGCCGCCGCCGGGCAGGTGCAGCCGGCGCAGCGGGTCCGGCCGTAGCCGGCGCCAGCCCCGGACCACCGGCCAGCCGGTGGCGCCCGCCGCCCGGTGCCGGTACGCCGCCTCGACCGCCGTGGTCACCGCCGGCACCCCGGCCGCCGCGGCCAGTGCGCCGGTCAGGGCACGGGTGCCCGCGGCGTCCGGCCCGGTGCCGGCCGGTTCCGGTTCGACCAGGTCGGCGAGGCGCTCCACGACCGTGTCGATGTCGCCGGCCAGCCGCCGCAGGGACGCCTGCCGCTCGGCGACCGTCTCCTCCAGGGCAGCCCGTAGTTCGGTGGTGCCGGACCGGTCCACGGCGGTGGTGGCGAGCAGGGGCACCCCGGGCAGGCCGTCGGCGTCGAGCAGGCGGCGCAGGTCGTCGAGGACCCGGGGCAGCTCGGCCGGGGGCAGCCGGTCGGCCTGGTTGAGCACGACCAGCGTGACGTCCCGGTGCCGGTGGAACTCGCGCAGGTAGCCGGTGTGCACCAGCCGGTCGGCGTACTTCTGCGGGTCGACCACCCAGATGACCAGGTCGACCAGGCCGAGCAGGCGGTCCACCTCCAGCCGGTGGGCATGCTGCACCGAGTCGAAGTCGGGCAGGTCGAGCAGGACGAGGCCGTGCAGGGCGGACTCGTCGTCGCCGTCGAGGGCGCTCTCCCGGATGAACCGGTGCCGGGGCAGCACGCCGATCCAGTCGAGCAGCCGGTTCGCGCCGTCCAGCGGCCCCCACACGCAGGCGTGCGCCACGCCGGTGGTCGGGCGGCGTACCCCGACCGGGGAGAGGTCCAGCCGGGCGAGCGCGTTGAACAGGCTGGACTTGCCGCTGCCGGTCGCTCCGGCCAGGGCGACCACGGTGTGGTCTCGGGAGAGGGCGAGCCGGGTGCCGGCCCGCTCGACCAGGGTGTGCGCGGGGACGAGCCGCTCGTCGGGGAGGTGGCCGTCGACGGCGGTGAGGAACCGGCGGACCGCGTCGAGGCGGGTGATCAGGTCGTCCGGGTCGACCCGCTGCCCGCCCCGGAGCGCCTCCCGCATCCGGCCGACGATCCCGGTCACCGGGTCACGTCCAGGTCGCTGTGCTCCCGGGCCTCGGCCACCCGCGCGGCGGCGGCCCGCAGGTCGGCGGCGGTGTCCGCCTCCGGCCTCGCGTTCGCGGTACGGGTGAGGAACCGCCCGGCCTCCTCGTCGAGCAGCGCGTCGACCCGGTCCAGCAGGTCGCCCCGGGCCTGCCGGGCGAGATTGCGGACCGCCTGGTCGCCGAAGATCGCCTGGAGGACGGCCTGTGCGGCGACCGTGGTGCCCGCCCCGGTGGCCACCTCCAGTCCGGTCGGCACGAAGGCGGTCGAGGCGAACACCGCGATCATCACGGCGAGGCCGGTGGCGTTCACCGCGTACGCCGCCGTCCGGGCCACGAACCGCTTGTCCCCGCCCTCGGTGCGGACCAGTTCCAGCACGCCCCGCTGCCAGTCACGGATCAGCCGCTCGGCGCGTTCGGGCAGGTCGGCGGAGGCGTGCGCCAGCTCCGGGTCGAGCAGCGCCGCCCCGGCGGGGTGGGCCCGCCACCCGGTGTACGCGTTCTCGGCCGCCTCGGCCGCCACCCCGCGCAGCAGGGTGACCAGTTGACTCTCGATGGCGTCCCGCAGCTCGCTGGCGGGGGCCGGTCGCCCGGTGACCGTCGCCACGAGCCGGTCACGGAGCCGGCCGATCCGCGCCTCCAGGGTGCGGAAGAACTCGCCGGTGCCGACGAACTCCTGCCAGCGGGCGAGCACCTCGCCCCGGAGCAGCCGGCCGTCGGAGAGGCCCTGCTCGACGGTGCGCCGGGCACCGCGGTACGCGGCGCGGACCCGGTCGTCGAGCGCGTCGGCGGCGGTGGCCTGCTCGTCGGCGGCCTCGGCGAGCGCCCCGGTGATCGGGCC
Source organism: Micromonospora sagamiensis (assembly GCF_014680085.1). Taxonomy (NCBI): domain Bacteria; kingdom Bacillati; phylum Actinomycetota; class Actinomycetes; order Micromonosporales; family Micromonosporaceae; genus Micromonospora; species Micromonospora sagamiensis. Next base: position 3,144,191 of record NZ_AP023438.1, read on the forward strand.
GAGTGCGGCGAGCGCGCCGTCGAGGGTCTGCCGGACCACGGCGGCGCGGGCCTCGGCGTCGGCGGCGAGTCGGGCGAACCACTCGCCCAACGGCGCGGTCACCCGTTCCGGCAGCAGACCATGCCCGTCGACCTGCGTCTCCGGGAGGACGAAGAGCGGGGCCGCGCCGAGATCGTGACTGGCGAGCATCTCCGCGAGGTGGGCGGAGACCTCCTCGACGGCCTCCGGCGGCACCCGGTCCAGGACGAGGGCGATGGCCGCGCCCCGGGCGCGGGCGTTGTGCAGCAGTTCCCAGGGGACCGCGTCGGCGTACCGGGCGGCGGTGGTGACGAAGAGCCAGAGGTCTGCGGCGGCGAGGAGCTGCCCGGCCAGCGCCCGGTTGGCGTCGACCACCGAGTCGATGTCCGGCGCGTCGAGGAAGGCCAGGCCGGGTGGGAGGGCGGGCGCGGTGACCAGTTGCAGGGCGCGTGGGTCCTCGCTGGGCTCGCTGGTCCGGGTCAGGCCGGGCAGCAGCTCTCCCTGGCGGAACCAGACCGAGTCGGCCGGATTGCAGACCAGCACCGGGGACCGGGTGGTGGGCCGGAGCACCCCGGCGGCGCTCACCCGCGCCTGGACCAGGCTGTTGACCAGCGTCGACTTGCCCGCGCCGGTGGAGCCGCCGACCACCACCAGCAGCGGGGCGTCGAGGCGGGCGAGCCGGGGCAGCAGGTAGTCGTCGAGCTGGTCGGTGAGGGCGGCCGCGTTGCGCCGGGCCGGCTCGGCCGAGGGCAGGGCGAGCGGGAACCGGGCGGCCTCGGTCGCGGCGCGCAGGCCGGCGAGGGCGGCCGGCAGGTCGCCCCCGGGTGTCCCGGGTGGGTCCTCCGCGGCGGTGGCTGGTCCGGTGCGGGCGGCGACGGCGGGCGCGCCGGAGTGGGTGGCGGATTCCCCGTGCGTCGTCACCGCTAAAGCGTGCCCGACCGAGGCAAGGGAAGACAACAGCGGGTCCCCGTGTTGAAGGTTGCGTCGGGTCGACTCAACCTCGACTTGACGATCGCGACGGGCATGGCACTATTGAGTCAAGTCCACTCAACTTGCGGTGGGTGCTCTCCGGGCGGTGCCCGTCACCTGCTCAACGTTACGAAGCGAGGAAGCGAAGATGGCACGTGCGGTCGGTATCGACCTCGGCACGACGAACTCCTGCGTCAGCGTTCTCGAGGGCGGTGAGCCCACCGTCATCGCCAACGCTGAGGGCTCGCGTACGACCCCGTCGATCGTCGCGTTCGCCCGCAACGGCGAGGTGCTCGTCGGTGAGGTCGCCAAGCGTCAGGCGGTGACCAACCCGGACCGGACCATCCGGTCGGTCAAGCGGGAGATCGGCACCAACTGGACCGTCGACATCGACGGCAAGAAGTACACCCCGCAGGAGATCTCGGCTCGCACGCTGATGAAGCTCAAGCGGGACGCGGAGGCGTACCTGGGCGAGCAGATCACCGACGCGGTGATCACCGTCCCGGCGTACTTCAACGACGGCCAGCGCCAGGCCACCAAGGAGGCCGGTGAGATCGCCGGCTTCAACGTGCTGCGGATCGTGAACGAGCCGACCGCCGCCGCCCTGGCGTACGGGCTGGACAAGGGCTCCAAGGAGCAGACCGTCCTGGTCTTCGACCTCGGCGGTGGCACCTTCGACGTCTCCCTGCTGGAGCTGGCCGAGGGTGTCGTCGAGGTCAAGTCCACCAGCGGTGACAACCAGCTCGGTGGCGACGACTGGGACCAGCGGATCATCGACCACCTGGTGAAGACGTTCCGGGGCGAGCACGGCATCGACCTCTCCCAGGACAAGATGGCCCTCCAGCGGCTCCGTGAGGCCGCCGAGAAGGCCAAGATCGAGCTGTCCGCCGCCACCAACACCAACATCAACCTGCCGTACATCACCGCCGGTTCGGCCGGCCCGCTGCACCTGGACGTGACGCTCAGCCGCGCCGAGTTCCAGCGGATGACGCAGGACCTGCTGGACCGCTGCAAGGGCCCGTTCGAGCAGGCCGTCAAGGACGCGGGGATCAAGGTCTCCGACGTCGACCACGTGATCCTGGTCGGTGGCTCCACCCGGATGCCGGCCGTGACGGACCTGGTCAAGCAGCTCACCGGCAAGGAGCCCAACAAGGGCGTCAACCCGGACGAGGTCGTCGCCGTCGGCGCGGCCCTCCAGGCCGGTGTGCTCAAGGGCGAGGTCAAGGACGTCCTGCTGCTCGACGTGACCCCGCTGAGCCTGGGCATCGAGACCAAGGGCGGCATCTTCACCAAGCTGATCGAGCGGAACACCACCATCCCGACCAAGCGGTCCGAGGTGTTCACCACCGCCGACGACAACCAGCCGTCCGTGCTGATCCAGGTCTTCCAGGGCGAGCGGGAGATCGCGGCCTACAACAAGAAGCTCGGCACCTTCGAGCTGACCGGGCTCCCGCCGGCGCCGCGCGGCGTGCCGCAGATCGAGGTCACCTTCGACATCGACGCCAACGGCATCGTGAACGTGCACGCCAAGGACCTGGGCACCGGCAAGGAGCAGAAGATGACCATCACCGGCGGCTCGTCGCTGCCGAAGGATGACATCGAGCGGATGCGCCGGGACGCCGAGGAGCACGCCGAGGAGGACAAGCGCCGCCGCGAGGACGCCGAGACCCGCAACCTGGCCGAGGCGCTCCAGTGGCAGACCGAGAAGTTCCTCGCCGAGAGCGGCGACAAGCTGCCGGGCGAGTCCCGCGACCAGATCAACGAGGCGCTCGGCGAGCTGCGCGGCGCGCTCGGTGGCCAGGACATCGAGAAGATCAAGTCGGCCCACGAGCGGCTTGCGCAGGTCTCCCAGCAGGCCGGTTCGCTGCTCTACGCCCAGCAGCAGGGTGAGCAGGGCGAGCAGCCGGGCGCGGCCGGTGCCGCCGGTGGCGCGCCGGGCGGTGCCCAGGCCGGTGCCGACGACGTGGTCGACGCCGAGATCGTCGACGAGGACGGGAAGAAGTGACGTCCCGCCCCGTCACGACCCCACGGCAGAGGGATTGAGGTAGCCGCATGACGGACAAGCCACGAGCCGTCGACCCGGAGGAGACCCCCGGTTCGGTGGCGGGTGAATCCGGGACGCCGGCCGACTCCACCGGGGACGGTGCCGAATCCGCGGCGGGTCTGGTGGAGGAGACCGAGGTGATGGTCGACGAGGTCTCCTCGACCGTCACCGAGTCCCCGTCGGACGGCGCGCCGGTGGTGGACGCCCCGGCCAGACCGGCCGACGGCGGTCCGGCCGCCCCGCTCGGGGCCGAGCTGGAGGCGCTCCGGGCGGAGCTGGAGGAACGCACCCGGGACCTGCAACGGGTCTCGGCCGAGTACGCCAACTACCGCAAGCGGGTCGAGCGGGACCGGGCCCTGGTCGGTGAGCAGGCGACCGGCGCGGTGCTCACCGCGCTGCTGCCGATCCTCGACGACCTCGACCGGGCACGCGAGCACGGCGATCTGGTGGGCCCGTTCGGCACGGTGGCCGAGCAGCTCACCACGGCACTGGGCAAGTTCGGGCTCACCGTCTTCGGCGAGCAGGGCGACCCCTTCGACCCGACCCGGCACGAGGCGGTCGCGCACCAGACCTCGGCCGAGGTCAGCGAGCCGACCTGCGTCCAGGTGATGCGCCGGGGTTACCAGCTCGGCGAGCGTCTGCTGCGGCCCGCGATGGTCGCGGTCGCCGATCCGGAGTAAGTACGAGACCGTGACCGGGTCCTCCCGTCCACCGACACCGGGTGGGCGGGGGGCCCGGTGCGCGTCGGGTGGAAGGGGGTGGACCGGTGAGTTCCAAGGACTGGCTGGAGAAGGACTTCTACGCCGTACTCGGCGTGGACAAGTCCGCCTCCTCGGACGACATCAAGAAGGCGTACCGGAAACTGGCCCGGGAGTCCCACCCGGACCACAACCCGGACGACCCCGGCGCGGAGGAGCGGTTCAAGGCCGCCTCCGAGGCGTACAACGTGCTCTCCGACGACAAGCGCCGCCGGGAGTACGACGAGATGCGCACGCTGTTCGGCTCGGGCGCGTTCCGGCGCAGCGCCCGGGGCGCGGGCGGCGGCGTGCCGTTCGACGTCTCCGACCTGTTCGGCGGTGCGGGCGGCGGTGACCGCCGGTTCGGCGGTGCCAACTTCTCCGACCTGTTCGGTTCGGTGTTCTCCGGCGGCGGCGGGGCCGGCCCGGCGCGGCGGGGCCCGGCGCGTGGGCGGGACGTCGAGGCGGAGGTCGCGCTCGACTTCTCCGACGCGGTCCGTGGGGTGACCATCCCGCTGACGCTGCGCGCCCCGGGGGTCTGCGACACCTGCCACGGGGACGGGGCCAAGCCCGGAACCCGGCCGGTGTCCTGCCCGCAGTGCCACGGCTCCGGGACGGTGACCCGCAACCAGGGGTCGTTCAGCTTCGCCGAGCCGTGTCGCAACTGCCAGGGCGTCGGCACGATCGTCGAGGAGAAGTGCCCCGAGTGCCGGGGCACCGGCGGGGTCACCAAGACCCGCACCCTCAACGTCCGCTTTCCCGCCGGAGTGGCCGACGGCCAGCGGATCCGGCTGGCCGGCCGGGGTGAGCCGGGGGAACGCGGCGGCCCGGCGGGTGACCTCTTCGTGCACGTGAAGGTGCGCCCGGACGACCTGTTCGGACGGACCGGGGACGACCTGACCCTGAGCGTGCCGATCACCTTCGCGGAGGCGGCGCTCGGTATCGACCTCCGGGTGCCCACCCTGGACGGTGCGGTGACCCTGCGGGTGCCGCCGGGCACGCCGAGCGGCCGGGTCCTGCGGGCCCGGGGCAAGGGCGTGGTCCGCCGCGACGGGCAGGCCGGTGACCTGCTGGTCACCCTGGACGTGGTGGTCCCGGCCCGGCTCTCCGACGAGGCCCGTACGGCGTTGGAGACGTTCGCCGCGCACACCCCGCCGGCGGCTCGGGAACATCTCGACGCCCGGGTGCGTCGCTTCAGTTAGCAGTGCGTCGCTTCGGTTGGCACGGTGGAGTACACGCGGAGGTGAGCGGGATGGCGGACGGGTTCGTCGGCTCGGGTGACCCTGCCTACGACGCCAAGGTACTGATGATCTCGGTCGCGGCACGGATGGCGGGGATGCACCCGCAGACGCTGCGGCAGTACGACCGGCTCGGGCTGGTGCAGGCGGGGCGGGCGGCCGGGGGCGGTCGCCGCTACAGCGTCCGGGACGTGGTGCTGCTGCGTGAGGTGCAGCGGCTCAGCCAGGACGACGGGGTGAACCTGGCCGGCATCAAGCGGATCATCGGCCTGGAACAGCTCCTGGAACAGGCTCAGGCCCGGCTCGCCGAGATGGAGGCGGAGCTGGACGCCGCGTACCGGCGGATCGCCGAGCTGGAGGCGATGGCCCGGTTCCCCGGCCGGGAGATCGTCCCCACCACCCGCACCTCCACCGCGCTGGTGGTCTGGCGGCCCCGCCGCTCCACCGGCCACTGACTTCGGACCCGGCTGTGGTGGTTGCAGGGGTTCCCTGTTACCGCTTTTTGATGAGCAGGGGTCCCCTGCAACCACGGCGGGAGTCGCGTTCCGTGGAACCGCCGCGCCGACCGGTCCCGCCGACTAGCCTCGGAACCAGGTCCCGTCCGCACCAGCCGGGCCCACCGTCGCGGCCGAGCGTGCCCGGTCCGGCGGGTGACGGCGAGGGGGAGTCATGGCGGAACCGGCGAGGAAGGTCGCCCGGCAGGCGGAGGAACGCTTCGACCGGGTCGCCCAGATGGTGCGGGAGCGGTTCGACGCGATCACCGGAAGCCGGTTCGCCGGCAGGCCCGGCCCGGCCGTCGAACGCCGGGACGCCGACGGGGGTGACGAGACCGGCCCGGAGCGGACAGCACCACCGCCGGGACCGCGGCGGAAGGGCCGGAAGCGCGGGGGACGCACCTGAGTCACGGGCCGGAATCCACGGGGGGTTCCGGCCCGTCCCGCTCAGCCGATCCGACGGTTCTCCCGGACCAGCCCGCCCTCACACCAGTCGTGGTAGTCGAAGAGGTGGGGTCGCTCCATGAGCACCCGGGTGTTGTAGGCCCAGGTGCGCACCAGTTGGTCGCCGGTCAGCTCGGCCTGCTCGACCAGCTTGCGCAGGCGACGCTTGGAGTGGGCGCGGAACTGGGTGCGGATGCCGTCGGCGGCGTAGATGTAGAGGCAGTGCAGGGCGAACCGCCGGGCCGGGCACGCCGGGTCCATGGCCAGCTCGAACAGGGTCGGGACCAGGTGGTCGCCGGCGACGAGCAGGTCCCAGTCCGGGGGCATCGCGGTCAGCGGAACCGAGTCCGGCTGGTAGGCCCACGCCCGTAGCTCCGCCGGGGAGGGGTCGACGGGGTTGGCGAAGCCGGGAAACGTCGACTCGGGCACGTACCGGCAGCCTTCCGCTCGCGCCCGCGGGGCGAACCGGGTGTCCGCGGGGACCTGGTGTGCTGGGGCGAAACGGTAGCGCGGTCCCGCGCGGCGGCGAAAGACCTCGGCGGGACGGATTCCGCGATCGTCGGCCGGGTCGGTTCCCCGTACGGGCGGACCGACCCGGCCGACCGCGACTCAGTCCGGGGTGGGCAGCGGTTCCAGCCGCCGGGCCGCCGCCCGACGCCGCAACCACTGCTTGAACCAGGCGAAATCCGGCAGGCGGGCCAGCATCGGGCCGGTCACCACGGTGATCAGCACGTACGCGGTGGCGAGCGCGGCCAGCCCCGGTGGGACCTCACCGCTGGCCACCGCCAGCCCGGCGATGACGATGGAGAACTCGCCCCGGGGCACCAGCGCGAGCCCGGCCCGCCAGCGACCGGGTTCGGCGATGCCGGCCCGTCGGGCGGCCAAGTAGCCGGTGAGCGTCTTCGTCGCCATCGTCACCACGGCCAGGGCGAGCGCCGGCAGCAGGACGGGCGGGATGTCCCGGGGGTCGGTGACCAGGCCGAAGAAGACGAAGAAGACCGCGGCGAAGAGGTCCCGCAGCGGGGTGAGCAGCTCGGTGGCGTGGTGCGCCACCGGGCCGGAGAGCGCGATGCCGACCAGGAACGCGCCGACCGCCGCCGACACCTGGAGCTTCGCCGCGATCCCGGCGACCAGCAGGGTCATGCCGAGCACCCCGAGCAGCAGTGCTTCCGGGTCCTTCGCGGACATGGCGGTGGAGATGAGGTGGCCGTACCGGATCGCCACGACCAGCACCAGCAGCACCGTTCCGACCGCGATGGTCAGGGCGATTCCGCCGCCGAGCAGCCCGACCCCGGCCAGCAGCGCGGTGACCAGCGGCAGGTAGAGCGCCATGGCCAGGTCCTCGATGACCAGCACCGAGAGGATCACCGGCGTCTCCCGGTTACCGACCCGGCCCAGGTCGGCGAGGACCTTGGCGATCACCCCGGACGACGAGACCCAGGTGATGCCGGCGAGCACCGCCGCGGCGATCCAGTCCCAGCCGAGCAGCAGCGCGAAGGCCGCGCCGGGCAGGGCGTTGAGGACCGCGTCGATCAGACCCGCCGGGGCCGCCGAGCGCAGGTTGCCGACCAGCTCGTTCGCCGAGTACTCCAGGCCGAGCATGACCAGCAGGAGGATGACGCCGATCTCCGCGCCGACGGCGAAGAACTCCTCGCTGGCGTGCATCTTGAGGATGCCGCCGTGCCCGACGGCGAGCCCGGCGAGCAGGTACAACGGAATGGGGGAGAGGCCGATGCGGCGGCTGAGCCGGCCGAGGAGGCCGAGCAGGAACAGCAGCGCGCCGACCTCGACGAGCAGCGTGGTGGAGTCGTGCATCCGCGCCTCAGCCGTCCGGGTCGCTGTCGGCCAGGATGGCTGTGACCCCGTCGAGCCCCTTGCGGGTGCCGACCACGACCACCACGTCGCCGGCGGAGAAGCGGAAGGTGGGGCCGGGCGAGGCGATCACCTCGCCACCGCGCAGCACGGCCACGATGGAGGCGCTGGTGCGGGTCCGGGCCTTGGTGTCGCCGAGTCGTCGGTTGACGTACTTCGAGCCGGCCGGGATGGCGATCTGCTCGGTGAGCAGCCCGGCGGCCTGCTCCCGCAGCCCGGTGAGCTGCCCGAGCATCAGCGACGCGCCGAGGATGTCGGCCAGCGCCTCCGCCTCGTCGTCGGTCAGCGGTATGTCGTGCTGGCAGGAATCGGGATCGTCCGGGTCGTAGAGGACAAGGTCGCGTCGGCCGTTGCGGTGGGACACCACGCCGAGCCGGCGTCCGGACTCCGTCAACAGGTCGTGACGTACACCGATCCCCGGTAGGGCAGTCTGTTCGACACGTACTCGCACGCGCGCCACGCTACGGTACCGACGCCAAGGAGGGCCATGCTCGGACGATCTTCTCGGTTGCTGGTCACACTGCTGGTCGTGCCCGCTCTGGGGGCGTGTTCGATCGGTGACGTCCGAAGGCGTCCACCGGTCGCGCCGACCCCGTCGGCCCCGACGACGACCGCACCGGGGCCGCTGCCGGCCTCCTTCGACGAGGTCCGCCAGGTGCGGGTGGAGGTGCCCGAACGGTACGACCGGCCGTACGTCGAGTTCGCCGACGCGCGGGACGGTTACGCCCTCTTCGCCGCGTGCGACGGGAAGCCGCTCGCTCCCTCCTGCCCGGCCCTGCTCTACGGCACCGCTGACGGCGGCCGGTCCTGGCGGAAGCTGCGGCACCCCCGTCCGAGCGCCGCCAACCAGCAGCTCTACACCGCCCCCGGCCTGCTCGTGCTGCTCAGCGAACCGCACGGCTGGTACACCTCGACCGACGGCGGCACCACCTTCACCCACTCCCGCTCCGGTCCGCCCCCGGTCTGGGTGGGGGCGCAGGGGCGGTTCCAGGTCGTCGAGTCCACCGGGAAGGTCGCCGAGTGGGACGGCCGCCGGTTGCGGCCCGTGCCCGTCCAGCCGGACGTACCCGGGATCAACACCGTCGCCTCGCGGGACGACCAGATCGTCGTGGCCGGGCTGCATGACGGCCGGCCGTTCGCCGCGATCTCGCCCGACGGCGGTCGGCGCTGGTTCCGGCAGCCGGTGTCCCCGCCCGACGGTGAGGTGGCCGTGCTCCGCGCGAAGATCGACCCGACGGGCACGGCGTGGCTGATCGGGGAGCGTCCGGACCGGACGTCCTTCCCGGCGCTGTGGCGGCAGGGCGGCCCGGGATGGACGCTGGTGCACCCCGAGGACCGGCCGGAGCAAATCAGCTCGATGGTTCCGGTCGGTGGCGGCATGGTCGTGGTGACCGGGCCGGACGGGGCCGGGATGGTGGCAGGCGACCGGTACCACCGGATGAAGTGGCCGCTCACGGGCGAGCACTACCTCATGGCGCTCGCCGACGGCACGTTCTACGCCCGTGGGCCGGACGACGTCGTCCTGGCCAGCGGCCTGTTCCTCGGGCCGCCGCACTGGATCAGGGTCGTCCTCGACCATCGGTGACCCGCTCATGTGACTCGGCTCACACCACCGAAGTTGAGTGGAATAGGCTCAACTCTGGTTGTGTCTCTCTCAGTGGACACGCCGATTCCGGGGGAGCCCATGAACACGGAACGCCTCACCACCAAGAGCCGCGAGGTCATCACCGGTGCCGTCGCCGTCGCCAACCAGCGCGGACACGCCACCGTGGAACCCTGGCACCTGCTGCTGGCACTGCTGGACACCGCCGGCTCCACCGCCGCCGGCCTGCTGCGCGCCGCCGGGTCCGACCCGGTCGAGCTGCGCCGGGTCACCGTACGGGCGATCGACGCGCTGCCCGCCGTACGCGGATCCAGCATCGCCGAGCCGAGCCTGTCCCGGGAGTTCGTCAACGCCATCGGGGCCGCCGAGCAGATCGCCCGGCCGCTCGGCGACGAGTACACCTCCACCGAGCACCTCCTCGCCGGGCTGGCCCGGGTCGGCGGCGCGGTGGCCGGCGCGTTGAAGGCCGCCGGGGCCACCGAGGAGAACCTGGTCGCCGCCTTCCCGACGATCCGGGGCGGGGACCGGCGGGTCACCACCGCCGACCCCGAGCAGACCTACCAGGCCCTGGCGAAGTACGGCGTCGACCTGACCGCCAGCGCCCGCGACGGCAAGATCGACCCGGTCATCGGCCGGGACTCGGAGATCCGCCGCGTGATCCAGGTGCTCTCCCGGCGTACCAAGAACAACCCGGTGCTGATCGGCGAGCCCGGCGTCGGCAAGACCGCCATCGTCGAGGGCCTGGCCCAGCGGATCGTCGCCGGGGACGTGCCCGAGTCGCTGCGGGACAAGAAGCTGGTCTCGCTCGACCTCGGCGCGATGGTCGCCGGGGCGCAGTACCGGGGCCAGTTCGAGGAGCGGCTGAAGTCCGTCCTGGAGGAGATCAAGAACTCCAACGGGCAGGTCATCACCTTCCTCGACGAGTTGCACACCGTGGTCGGCGCGGGCAAGGGCGAGGGCTCGATGGACGCCGGAAACATGCTCAAGCCGATGCTGGCCCGGGGCGAACTGCGGATGGTCGGCGCGACCACGCTGGACGAGTACCGCGAGCACATCGAGAAGGACCCGGCCCTGGAGCGTCGCTTCCAGCCGGTGCTGGTCGGCGAACCGACCATCGAGGACACCATCGGCATCCTGCGCGGCCTCAAGGAGCGCTACGAGGTGCACCACGGCGTACGGATCACCGACGCCGCCCTGGTCGCCGCCGCCTCCCTGTCGGACCGCTACATCACCGACCGGTTCCTGCCGGACAAGGCGATCGACCTGGTCGACGAGTCCGCGTCCCGGCTCCGGATGGAGATCGACTCCCGCCCGGTCGAGGTGGACGAGATCGAGCGGGCGGTCCGCCGGCTGGAGATCGAGGAGATGGCGCTGGCCAAGGAGCCGGACGCGGCCTCCGCCGAGCGGCTGGAACGGTTGCGCAAGGAGCTGGCCGACAAGCGGGAGCAGCTCACCGCGCTCTCCGACCGTTGGAAGCTGGAGAAGGGCCACATCACCAAGCTCTCCACCGCCAAGGAGGAGCTGGAACGGCTCGGCGGCGAGGCCGAGCGGGCCGAGCGCGACGGTGAGCTGGAACGCGCCGCCGAGCTGCGGTACGGCCGGATCCCCGCGCTCAAGGCCGACCTGGCGAGGGCCGAGGAGGAACTGGCCCGGCTCCAGGCCGACGGGGCGATGCTCAAGGAGGAGGTCGGCGCGGACGACATCGCCGCCGTGGTCGCCTCCTGGACCGGCATCCCCGCCGGCCGGCTGCTGGAGGGCGAGACGGCGAAGCTGCTCCGGATGGAGGAGTCGCTGCGCGCCCGGGTGGTCGGCCAGTCCGAGGCGGTCGGCGCGGTCTCCGACGCGGTCCGTCGCGCCCGCGCCGGAGTCGCCGACCCGGACCGCCCGACCGGCAGCTTCCTCTTCCTCGGCCCGACCGGGGTCGGCAAGACCGAGCTGGCCAAGGCGCTCGCCGAGTTCCTCTTCGACGACGAGCGGGCCATGGTCCGCATCGACATGAGCGAGTACGGCGAGAAGCACTCGGTGGCCCGGCTCGTCGGTGCCCCGCCCGGCTACGTCGGCTACGAGGAGGGCGGCCAGCTCACCGAGGCGGTGCGTCGCCGGCCGTACTCGGTGATCCTGCTGGACGAGGTGGAGAAGGCCCACCCGGACGTCTTCGACATCCTGCTCCAGGTGCTCGACGACGGCCGGCTCACCGACGGTCAGGGCCGTACCGTCGACTTCCGCAACGCCATCCTGATCCTCACCTCGAACCTCGGCTCGTCGGTGATCAGCGACCTGACGCTCGCCGAGGAACAGCGCCGGGAGGGTGTGCTCGCGGTGGTCCGGTCGCACTTCAAGCCGGAGTTCCTCAACCGGCTGGACGACATCGTGGTCTTCGCCGCCCTGCACGGCGACGACCTCCGGTCCATCGTGGACATCCAGCTGGGGCGGATGCGCAAGCGGCTCGCCGACCGTCGCCTCGGCCTGGAGATCACCGAGCCGGCCCGTGCCTGGCTCGCCGAGCACGGCTACGATCCGATCTACGGGGCGCGTCCGTTGCGCCGCCTGGTCCAGACCGCCATCGGCGACCAGCTCGCCAGGGCCCTGCTCGCCGGCCAGATCCGTGACGGGGACACGGTCCGGGTCGACCTGGCCGACACCAAGGAAGCCCTCACCGTCACCTCCGCCTGATCCACCCGCGTCGAACCGGAGGTTCGCGTCCCGGCCCGACCGGTCCGGTGACGCGAACCTCCCGGTCGTCCGGGTCGGCCTCGGCCCGGCGGGGAAAGGACACGGTATGTGGAGACGGAAACGGTCGCAGATCGAGCGGGACGCCGAGCAGCTGGCCGGCACGGACACGGTGGCCTTCGCCGGGGTGGGGTTCGCGGCCCGCATCCTGCCCGAGACCGAGGCGTACCGCCGGCTGGAGGCGGCCCTGCCGGAGCACCCGGACGAGGTCCGCGCCCGGGTCGACTGGCTGCTGGAACACGGCTCGCCGGCCGGCCGGGCGTACGCGGCGACGCTGCTGGAGGAGATCGACCCGGTGGCGGCCCGCACCGCCTGGCGGCGGCTCGCCGACTCCGACGGGGAGTTCGTCACCTTCGCCGGCTGCATCATGGGCCACCGGACACTGCGCGAGTACGCCACCGAGCAGCTCGCCGCGGAATGATCATCAGTACGGCCGGCACCGGCTGAACGGGCCTGCCCCGGGTGGCCGGGTCCCCGTACCGTCGATGGCCATGACCGCCACCGTCGACGAGCCGGTACGTCCGGCCCGGCCCACCACCGTGACCGTCGCCTTCTGGTTGCAGCTCGCCGCCGTCGGTGTGCTGCTCGTGATGGTCGGCCTGACCGTCGCCGCCGCGGTGCAGTTCGACGGCCGGATCGACCGGGCGGCGCAGCTCGTCCCCGACGCCGACCCCGACGAGGTGTCCGGCGAGCGGTTCGGCAACTGGATGACGATGGTGGCGGTCGTCGTGCCCGCACTGTTCCTGGCGGTCTGGTTCGCCGCCACCGCCCGGCCGGTACGCCGGGGCGGCAACACCGCCCGGATCCTGGTGTTCGTCGGCGGCGGCCTGCAACTGCTGCTCGGCGTCGGCCAGTGCTGCCTGGGCGCGCTCTTCATCCCGCTCGCCCTCGGCGCCCCCGACGAGGGGTGGACGGAGACCGCGGACGGCGAGCCGGTCTGGGAGGAGTCGGAGTTCGTGGAGACCCTCTACGACTCCAACCTCTCCGAGGACCTCCTCGGCATGGGAGCCGCCGGCGGCGGGCTCGTCGTCTTCCTGCTCTCCGTGGCGGTGGTGCTGCTGCTGGCCCTGCCGCCGGCCAACCGGTACTTCGTGCCCCGCGACGAGACGCCGCCCGGGGCCATGCCCGCCCCGTGGGCCGCCCACCCGGTGCTGCCGGCCGTGCTGCCGACGCACGCACCCCCGCCCGGCTACCCCGCCGCGCCGGTGTACGTCGTCCCGCCGGGATACATGATCTGCCCGGACCCGTCCCGGCACCTGCCCCCGCCGGCCGAGCCCGAGGGGCCGTCGGGCACCGCCCCGGCAACTCCCGGTAGCTGACCGATCGCTCAAAAGCGCTGGTGTTTGCGCAGGTGCGCGCGGTTGTTACCGTCAGGCGCCGACGCGACGAGAGGCAGGCAAGGGTGAGCGGGATACTGGCGTACCTGGTGACGGCGGTTGGCTGCCTGGTCGGAGTGGCCGGGGCGGTCGTCATCATCGTCGCCCTGTCGAAGTCCCGTCGGCGCCCGGCCGCCCCGACCTCGCCGACCGCCGCCGACCCGTTCCGCGACCACGACGCCGACGCCCTGCGGGGCGACCCGCGTCGGCTGCGTCCCGGCGACCTCGTCGAGATCCGGCAGGTGACCTACGCGGTGCGTGGCTCGCTGCACCTCACCGAGGGTGGCTGGAGCTGGGACGAGCACCTGCTGGACACCGCCGACGGCACGAAGCGCTGGCTTTCCGTGGAGGAGGACCCGGACCTGGAGCTGGTGCTCTGGACCGCCGAGCCGGATGCCACGGTCACCCCCGGCCCGCAGACCGTCGACTTCGACGGCCGCCGGTACCGCAGCGATGAGTCGGGCCAGGCCACCTGGACCGGGACCGGCACCACCGGGCTCGCCCCCACCGGCAGCGTCCGGTACCACGACTACACGGCCTCCGGCGACGCCCGGCTCTCCTTCGAGAAGTACGGCGACGCCGACTGGGAGGTCGCCCGGGGCGAGCTGCTGCGCCGGCCCGAGGTGATGGTCTACCCGCAGGCCGGCCCGGAGAAGGTGGGCTGACGTGCTGGTCAGTCTGGACGCGCCGTACGTCGACACCAGCGCCGCCGACCTCAGCCTGGCGTTCGGTGGCCCGGAGCTACCCGCCCTGTACGTGCTCGACCTGGACCTGCCCGGCGGGCGGCGGATCCGGCTGCGCCTGCTCGGCGCGTCCCACCAGGTGCTCCTGCGCGGGCCCGCGCCGGCCGGCACGCCCGATCCGGTGGTGCTGGCCGAGACGGTGGCCTGCCTGCCGGGGCGGCGACCGGACCTGCCGAGCACGGTGCACGAGCCGGCGGACGGCTACTCCTTCTCCGCGACCGTGCTCCGGCCGGAGCCGGGTGGCCTGAGCAGCCGGGTCGCCGCCCTCCGCACCGAGCTGGCCGACGACCCGTACGCCCTGGTCGGCGTCTTCCCCGGTGACCCGGATGCGGTGACCGCCCTGGCGGTCGTCCCGGACTCCGGATCGGACTCGGTGCGCTGGCGCACCTGGCACGCGTACCCACAGACCAATGAGCTGGTCCTGACCGAAACGGTGGTGACACTGTGACGTACCGACGGTGGTTCGTGGTGGGCGCGGTCTTCGCCGTCATCGGCGTACTGGTCGCCGCCTTCGCGATCTTCTACGGCAACTTCTCGCCCAGGGGCTACGTCGAGGACCGGTACAGCCGGGCCGTCAGCCAGGACATCGGCAAGGACGCGCTCGCGTACACCTCCACCAAGCGGCCGAGCGAGGTGGCGGACGAGGTGACCGACGCCTGGAAGCCGGCCGACCAGTACGTCGACGGCAGCGGGGTCTACCTGCGCTACGACGACGACTCGGTAGTCATCCTGCCGGTGGCGGCCGGGTCGCTGATCCTGCTCGAACGCGTCTCCACCGCCTACCCCCGCTACCGCCAGACGGTGGGCAACAGCTGGGGCTGGGGGCGCGGCAGCACCGTCCGTGGCGGCGGCCCGGGCAGCGGCAAGTGATCTGACCGTCGGTATTCCCGACCCAAACCCCTCATCCTCGGAGTCCCACCGTGCAGACCCTCGTCAACGATCTGCTGGCCACCCTCGCCTACGGGGTGGTCGGCGTCGTCCTCATGGGCGTCGGCTACGTCCTCGTCGACGTGGCCACCCCCGGCCGGCTCAACGAACTGATCTGGACGCAGCGCAACCGGAACGCGGCGCTGCTGCTCGCCTCCAACCTGGCCAGCGTCGGCATCACCGTGGTGGCCGCCATCGTGGCCAGCGAGGACGACTTCGTCCTCGGCATCGTCGGTGCCGCGTCGTACGGAATCCTCGGACTGGTCATCATGGCCGCCGCGTTCGTGGTGTTGGACGTGGCGACGCCCGGGAAGCTCGGTGAACTCCTGGTCGACCCGGAGCCGCATCCGGCGGTCTGGGTCAGCGCCGTCGTCCACCTCGCCACCGGCGCGATCATCGCCGCCGCGATCAGCTGATGGCCGGCCCGACGCCCGCGAAGAAGGCGTCCTCGACCACAGCGGCGGTCTGGACGGTGGTGATCACCTTCGTGGTGATCGCCGCGTGCGTGCTGCCCGCCGTCCTGAACCGCGGTAACAGCGACCTCGTGCCGGCGCCCACCGCGACCGAGCGCACCGACACCGTGGCGGTGCTGGAGCGCGCCACCGAGGCGCAGGGCATCTGCTACGGCTGGCAGCTGGCGGAGGGCAGCCACACGGTCAGCGTGGGATCGAACCTCGGCGACGGCACTCCGGTCGACGACTCCCGGTGCCTCCGCTGGGTCCAGGTCGTGGCGAACGTCACCTGGACGCCGCAGAGCAGCGAGGCCAAGGACTACGCCCTCGTCAGCATCGAGGGTTCCAGCGACTTCGACCTCACCGACCTCTTCGCGGTCGAGCGGGGCCTGGAGCGGTTCGGGCTGGACGACGAGGTCTTCATCGACGAGCCCGGCTGGGCCACCACCCGCGCCGCGGTCGTCCTGCCGTTGCTGCTGGCCGAGCGGGGCCTGGCCGATCCGGCCCCGGTCGCCACCGCCGCCCCGGACGCGGCCGCCCCGCCGTTGCCGGACACGGCCAACGACATGTGGCGGGACCGCTGGGGTTACTTCGTCGCCGTCGCCGGCCTGCTGCTGGTCACCGCGATCCTGTTCACCGTCGGTTTCGTGCGGCGCGGCAAGGAACGGCGGACGGCCGCGCAGGGCGTGGCGGGCAGGGGCGTCCGGCACGACCGGAAGAGGCCGTGAGCACCGGGGCACCGGAACGTCCGCGTTGGCGACTGGCCCGCTCGGCGGTCCTGGTCGCGGTCTTCGTCTGCGCGGCCTGCGGACTGGTCTACGAGCTGGCGCTGGTCGCGCTGGGCAGCTACCTGATCGGCGACACGGTCGGTCAGGCGTCGATCGTGCTCGGTGTGATGGTCTTCGCGATGGGTGTCGGCGCGCTTGCCGCGAAGCCGCTCCAGTCCCGGGCCGCCGCCGCGTTCGCCCTGGTCGAGCTGCTGCTGGCGCTGCTCGGCGGGCTCTCGGTGCTCGGCCTCTACGCGGCCTTCGCCTGGCTGGACCTGTACGGGCCGGCCCTGGTCGGCACCGCGTTCGTGCTCGGGCTGTTGATCGGCGCGGAGATCCCGCTGCTGATGGTGCTGCTGCAACGGATCCGGGAGCAGTCCGCCGGCAGCGCGGTGGCCGACCTGTTCGCCGCCGACTACGTCGGCGCGCTGCTCGGCGGGCTCGCCTTCCCGTTCCTGCTGCTCCCGGTCTTCGGGCAGCTCAAGGGGGCGCTGGTGGTCGGCGCGGTGAACGCCGTCGCCGGGGTGGCCCTGGTGGTCACGGTCTTCCGGCGGGAGCTGAGCCGCCGGGCACACGTCACGATCACCGTCGGGTCCGTCGTGGTCGCGCTCTGCCTCTCGTACGCCTGGATCACCGCCCGGGACTTCGAGGTGACCGCCCGACAGCAGCTCTACCGGGATCCGGTGGTGCACGCCGAGCGCAGCCGCTACCAGGAGATCGTGCTGACCCGGTCGGTGACCGAGGTGGACCGGCAGGCCAGCGACCTGCGCCTCTACCTCAACGGTGACCTCCAGTTCAGCTCGGTCGACGAGTACCGCTACCACGAGGCGCTGGTGCACCCGGCGCTGCGCGGCCCACGCGGCGAGGTGCTGGTACTCGGGGCCGGGGACGGGTTGGCCGTCCGGGAACTGCTGCGCTACCCGGACGTGCGCCGGGTGACCGTGGTCGACCTGGACCCGGCCGTGGTGGCGCTGGCCCGGAGCGAGGCGCAGCTGCGCCGGCTCAACGGAGACGCCTTCGCCGACCCCCGGGTGCGCGTGGTGCACGCCGACGCGTTCGGCTGGCTGCGCACCGTCGGGGAACGCTTCGACGTGGTGGTGGCGGACCTGCCCGACCCGGACGAGACGGCCACCGCGAAGCTCTACACCGTCGAGTTCTACTCGTTGGTCCGCTCGGCGCTCGCCGACTCGGGGCGGTTGGTGGTGCAGTCCGGTTCGCCGTACTTCGCACCCCGGTCGTACTGGTCGATCGAGGCATCGGTACGGGCGGCCGGCTTCGCCACCCGGCCGTACCACGTGGACGTACCGTCGTTCGGCGACTGGGGGTTCGTACTGGCCGCCCCCGGCCCCACCCCGCCCCCGCTGGAACTGCCCGCCGACGCGCCGTCACTGCGGTTCCTGGACACCGGCACGCTGGCCGCGGCCGGGACGTTCCCCGCCGACCGGCGTCGGGTCGACGTGCCCGCCTCCACCCTGCTCGAACCGAAGGTGCTGGAGTACGCCCGCGCGGAGTGGCGCGGCTACTGAGCTGCTGCGGGGTTGCCGCCGCACGCGAGCGGGTAGGGCACCCGCGTCGCCCGGCGGGTCCGTCCCGTCCGTCCCGTACGGCTGGCGGAATGCCGCTACGGTGTGGTGGCGATCCAAGGGAAGGAGAGTCGTGGCCGAAACCCACAGCACCCCGGCCCGGGCGCGCCCGGGCAGCGTGACGATATCCAGCTATCTGCTGATCCTGGTGGCTGTCATCCAGGTGATCAATCTGGTGCTCACCCTCGCCACCATCGGCGACACCCGTCGGGTGCTGGAGGAGGCGTACCGCGACAGCTCGGTCAACGGGATGGACGCGGTCGCCGACTTCGCCACCGTCGTCGCCGTCGGGGCGGGCATCGTCACCCTGCTCCTGGCGGTGGGGCTGGTGGTGCTGGCCGTGCTCAACAACCGGGGGAAGAACGGTGCCCGGATCACCACCTGGGTGCTCGGCGGGATCCTGCTCTGCTGCAGCGGTGGCGGCCTGATCAGCGGTGCGGCCGGCTCGTTCAGCGGCCCGGTCGGTGGTTCCAGCGCCGACATGCCCAGCCAGGAGGAGATCGCGCGCCGGCTGGAGGAAGCCCTTCCGTCCTGGTACACCCCGGTCAGCACGCTGGTCAACGTGCTCGCGGTGCTCGCGCTGATCGCGGCGCTGGTGCTGCTGGCCCTGCCCGCGTCGAACCAGTTCTTCCGTAAGCAGCAGCCGGCCTGGGAGCCCCCGGTCCCGGGCGCCTACCCCGGCTACCCGTCCGGGACGCCGGGCTACCCGACGCACGGTCAGCCCGGCTACCCGCCGGCCCCGGGCTACCCGGGGCAGACGCCGTCGGGCCAGCCGGGCTACCCGACCCAGGGCCAGCCGGGCTACCCGCCGGCCCCCGGCTACCCGCCGCCCTCCGGTACCGGCCAGCCGGAGCAGCCTCCGGCCGGTGGCTCCGACGGCCCCTCCGGCGACCAGAACCCGCCGGCTGACCGGCCGCCCTCGGCGGGCTGACCACCGATAAGCGGGACGTACGACGATCCCTCCGAGTAGGTTGCAACGCGACGCCTACCCGGAGGGATCGTCTCGTGTCGGAACAGCTTCCGCCCCGACGGCCACCCGTCGTCGGGTTCGCCGCCGGGCTGCTCGTCACCATGGCGACCGCCGGGGTCGCGTACGCGGTCGCCGCCCTGGTGACGCTGGACGGCACGGTCGCGCGTCTCCGGTCCGCCACCACGGACGTCCCCGACCAGGGCGCGGTGGACGGTGTGGTGACGCTGGTACGGACCACGGCGGTGCTGACCGCGGTGCTCGCGGTGGCGGTCGGGGCGCTGCTCGTCGCGCTCGCCGTCGGCCTGCTGGCCGGGCGCGCCGGGGTACGCATGGCGACCTGGGTCGTCTGCGGGCTCGGCCTGCTCGCCGGCGGCGGGGCGCTGGCCCTCCTGGCCGGGCAGCGGTTGGCCCCGTTCCGGCTGGACGCCGACGAAGGCACCACCGCCCAACTGCTGACCGCCCTCACCGACGCCTATCCGGACGGGTGGATCCCGCTCAACGCGGGGCTTTCGATCGGTCAGGTGCTCGGTTACCTTGTGGTAGCCGTGCTGCTGGCCCTCCCGTCGGTCAATGCCCATCACCGGCGACGTCCGGCGTCGCGGCCCGCTCCACGAGAGTTCCCCGGCCGTCCCGTTCCGTCCAGGTGAGGATCCGCCCGTGCCCGCGACGCCCGACCCGGTTGCCCCCGGCCGTACCGACCCGCTCGCGGTGGTCACCGGAGCGACAGCCGGCATCGGTGCGGCGTTCGCCCGGCGGCTGGCCCGCGACGGGTACGACCTCGTGCTGGTCGCCCGGGACGCCGCCCGACTCAGCGGGTTCGCCGCGGAGCTGACCGAACGGCACGGCCGCACGGTGGAGACCCTGCCAGCCGATCTCTCCACCGAGGACGGCTGCGTCGCCGTGGAGCGGCGGCTCACCGATGGACGTCCGGTCGACCTGCTGGTCAACAACGCCGGCATCGCGCTCACCCGGTCCTTCCTGCGGACCACCGTCGCCGACGAGGCCCGGCTGCTGCGGCTGAACGTCGTGTCCGTGATGCGACTGACCCATGCGGTGCTGCCGACGATGACCGCCCGGCGGCAGGGCGCAGTGATTAATGTCTCTTCCGTCGCAGGTTTCGGTGCGGTCGAGGCCGGATCGACGTACTCCGCCACCAAGGCCTGGGTGACCAACTTCAGCGAGTCGGTGGGTCAGGCCGCACGCCCCCACGGCGTACGGGTGATGGCTCTCTGTCCGGGTTTCACCCGTACCGAGTTCCACCAGCGGGCCGGGATCGACACGTCGTCGATGCCTGGCTGGATCTGGCTCGACGCCGACGCGGTCATCGATGAGGGCCTACGCGACCTGCGAAAAGGGCGCCTGGTAAGCGTTCCCGACTGGAAGTACAAGCTCGCGGTCGTGGCGCTGCGGCACACCCCGCAGCGGCTGCTGCACCGCCTCACCCGGCGCGGCAAGACTCTCGCGGGACGCGACGGACGCTGACCGCGTCCGGCCCCCGGTCCACCGGACCCCACCGGGTGTGATCACCCGAACCTCGCCGGCCCGTCGCGCAGAGTAGGCGTACATCGCCACCCGTCGTCGCCCACAGGACTGACCAAGGGTGGACCCGACCCACGGCTCCCAGACTTGAGCAGTACCCTTGTGCGGCATGGGGGACCGCGACGACCTGCGTAAATTCATCGCCGACCTGGCCGTGGTCCATGGGCGGGTGGTGCTCTCCTCGGGGCGCGAGGCAGATTGGTACGTCGATCTGCGCCGCGTCACGCTCCATCACCAGGCCGCTCCGTTGGTGGGGCGCGTCCTGGTGGATCTCACCGCCGACTGGGAATTCGACGCAGTCGGTGGCCTGACCCTCGGTGCCGACCCGGTCGCGCTGTCGATGCTGCACGCCGCAGCGGGTACGGGACGACCGCTCGACGCCTTCGTCGTGCGCAAGGAAGGTAAGGCGCACGGGTTGCAACGCCGCATCGAAGGGCCTGAAGTATCCGGGCGTCGGGTATTGGCGGTGGAAGATACCTCAACGACCGGTGGGAGTGTACTCACCGCAGTTGAAGCGTTACATGAGGCAGGGGCTGAGGTCGTCGGCGTAGCGGTTATTGTTGATCGAGGCGCCGGTGACGCCGTGCAAGCCGCCGGACTGCCCTACCGGGCGGCCTATACGTTGGCTGACCTCGGCCTTGTGGCCTAAAAGTCTGCCGATTCGGATTGCGGATATGCAGGCGTTTCGATGCTGCTGGTGGAAGGATGGAAAACGTGGGAACTGCGTTGGCTGAAATGACTATGCCTCAGATCTCGCCGCTTGCCGGCGAGCCGATCGAACGTGCCGATGCCGAGCGGCTGGCGGGGGTCCTCAAGGCCCTCGCCGACCCCGCCCGGCTGCGGCTGCTCAGCCTGATCCAGTCGGCTCCCGAGGGCGAGGCGTGCGTTTGCGACCTGACCGCGCCCCTCGGCCTCTCGCAGCCGACGGTCAGCCACCACCTGCGTATCCTCACCGAGGCCGGCTTGCTGGAGCGGGAGAAGCGCGGCGTGTGGGCGTACTACCGGCTGGTGCCGACCGCGATCGCCACGATCGCCGACCTGCTGACCCCGCCCCGTAAGCGCGCCACCAAGAAGGCTCGCTGACCCTTCCCGGTCGTCTGGTGCCGCTCCACCAGGAGAGGCACCAGGCAGCCGAGAGGGTTCGACCGGTGCGGTACCGACCGGCCGCCGAACCTGGCGGCCGCCCTCGGAATGCCCGCTGCCGGTCGGGACGGTCTCCGACGCACCCGTGACACACGGGTGCGCCGTCCGGACCGATGTCCCGGCCGGCCCGCGGCCGGCTCCCGTGTGCCGTGCGGGCGCATCCCGTCGGCGCCGTGCACGTCGCGTGCGCCCGGGTGGGGCACTGCCCCGGCGGGTTTCCGTCCGGGCGTGCGGGGCGTTCGCCTCCCAGCCCGACCGGTGTCACGTGTGGCCCGACCTGCCCGGCCGTCGAGGGGCTGGTGCCCGACGCGCGGATGAACGCGTCGGGCGACCTCCCGCTCCGGCCGGTACGGCGCTCAGTGGTGGCCGTACTGCTGACCGCCGTGGTGGGGCTGGCCGCCGTAGGGCGGCGGTGCCGGCCGCTCCTCGTACTCCTGCCCGTGGCCCTGGGCCGGGCCACTGCCGTAGGGCTGCTGCCCGCCGCCGTAGGGGGGCTGCTGTCCGCCGCCGTAGGGCTGGTCGCCCGGGTACGGCTGGCTGCTCCCCGGGTACGGCTGACCGCCGTGGGGCTGCGGGTCCTCCCGGTACGGCTGGCCGCCGTACTGCTGGCCGCTTCCGTAGACCTGACCGCCCCGGTGCTGCTGTGCGCCGCCGCCGTAGACCTGACCGCCACCCGGCTGGGGCTGGCCACCGTACGGCTGTGCGCCGTCGTTCGGGTACGGCTGTCCGCCGTACGGCGACTGCTGGTCCGCGTAGTGCTCGCGGGTCTCCCGGATCGCCTCCTCGGCGGCGGCCTTCTCCTCCCGCGTGGTGCCCCGCTTCGCCGCCATCCTCGCCCGCAGCAGCTCGATCGCGATCGGGACCACCGAGACCACCACGATGCCGATCAGGATCATCTCGATGTTGGCCTTGACGAACGGGATCTGCCCGAGGAAGTAGCCGAGCACGGTGACCCCGGTGCCCCAGAGGACGCCCCCGATCACGTTGTAGATCACGAAGGTGCGGTAGTCCATCCGGCTGACCCCGGCCACGATCGGGGTGAAGGTCCGCACGATCGGCACAAACCGGGCCAGCACGATCGAGCGGGCGCCGTACTTCTCGAAGAACTCGTGTGCCTTGAGGACGTTCTCCTGCTTGAACAGCTTCGAGTTGGGGCGACGGAACAGCGCCGGCCCCACCTTGCGCCCGAAGGCGTAGCCGACCTGGTCCCCGGCGATGGCCGAGAGGGTGATCAACAGGCAGACCAGCCACAGTGGATAGGTGATGTACTTACCGTCGGCGGTGAGCAGGCCGGCGGTGAACAGCAGCGAGTCACCCGGCAGGAAGAACCCGATCAGCAGGCCGGACTCGGCGAAGACGATGGCCAGGATGCCGAGCAACCCGAACGTCGAAATCAACCACTCCGGGTCGAGCCAATCCGGGCCCAGGGCCAGGGTGGTGGTGGGCGTCGGCACGAGGTGACCTCCGGGATCTGCCAGTTGGGGGTGGCGGGTACGCCACCGGCGACGGCTCCGGTAAGTCTAGGTCGCCGCGCGTGGCACCCGGTGCCGGACGTCGCAGCGTGCCGGTCGTGGTGCCGACGCGTGGGGCGGTACGACGACGGTGCCCCGCCGACCCGGTCCGGGTCGGCGGGGCACCGGTGGTGCGTCGGGAGATCAGGCGACGAAGCGGGTCCGCCGACGACGGGACAGCACGAAGCCGCCCACGCCCAGCGCGAGCAGGAGCCCGCCGACGCCGACGATCAGGCCGGTCTGGGCACCGGTGACGGGCAGGCCGCCGTCGCCGTCACCCGTACCGCCGCCTCCGCCGCCCGCCGCGTTCACCAGGACGGCGGCGGTGTCGTTGGCCGGCTTCAGGTCGTGGTCGAAGCCACCGTCGCACTGGCACGACACGTTCACCTCGACCGTGCCCTTGGCGTTCGGGACCACCTTGTCCACCCGGAGCGTGAAGTCGAAGGTCTCGTCCTCGCCCGCGATGGCGAGGGAACCGGCAAAGCAGAAGTAGCTGCGCCCGCCCGCCTCGCCGGGCTCGCCCCACTCCTCGCCCTTCACCGGCGCGCAGGACTCCGGGGCCTCGACCACGGTCGTGCCCTCCGGTACGCCCACCCGGACGTAGGTGACCGAGGAACCGGCCCGGGTGTAGTCCAGCGTCGCCGGCCCGTTGTTGCGGAAACCGACGGTCGCGGTGACCTTCGCGCCGGCCGCACCGGTCAGCTTGTCACCGATGGCGGCCAGGTCGCTGCCGTTCTTGCCGGTGGTCGTCACGGTGATCAGGCCGTGGTTGTTCATCGGGTCGGTGTCGGCCTGGGCCGCACGGGCCTGCCGGCGGCCGGTCGTCAGGGTCAGCGTGCCCCCGGTACCCGGCTCGCCGGTGGAGACACCCTGCTCGGCCAGGTAGGCGGCGAAGTCCTCGTATTCGGCGCGGGTCATCCAGATGGCCTCGCCGTAGGCCCGGCCCGGGGCGTAGGTGTCCTTGCCGAGCACGAGGTCGAGCGAGGCCCGGTAGTCGGTGCCGGGGGCCAGCTCCTCGTCGAAGTTGCAGGTGCGCAGGTGGTCACCGTCGTAGGTGCAGTTGCGGTACTTCTCACCGGCGCGCAGGGCGTGGTCACCGAAGAAGACGAGGCTGCTGCCCTTCACTGTGGTCGTACCGGCGTTGCGGACGGCCAGCGACGCGTCGAACGCCTCGCCCGGTTTCGCGGAGGTCTCGGTCTCCGGACCGGCGGCCAGGTCCACCCCTTCGCCGACGCGGACCGAGGACTCCCGGGTCAGCGGGTCCACACCGGCCGCGGAGAATGTGACCTTCAGCTTGCCGGTGGCTTCGTCGGTCCCGTCCGTCGGGGCGATCGTCACCGGCAGGATCCCGGCGAGGCCCCACTCCTCCAGACTGACCTCGAACGGATCGGTGCAGAGCAGCACGCTGGGTTCGGGCGTCGTGCAGTAGCCGAAGTCGTCGGGCTCGCTGACGATGACCTTGCCGGACAGACCGGAGAAGTCGAACCGCATGGTGACGTCCCGCAGCACGACCGGCCGGGAGGCGGACAGGATGGCACTCTCGACCTTGCCCGGCGAGCCGGCGGCGACGGTCACGTCGGGAAAGTAGAAGTCGATCTTGACGTCGGACAGGTCGGCCGACGCGGGGTTGGCGGGGGTCGCGACGAGCGCAGCCACCACCCCGAGCCCGGCGAGCAGACGCCGGGCGTACGGGTTGAGCATGTGAGGGTTCCCGCCCGTGGGGTACCGGTGGAGCGTGTGGAGCCTAAGGGCCCACGGGAGCGCCACGCAGTCCTGCGGGAGCGGATCGAACCGATCGGATGAACGAGATCACCGCTTTGTTCCGGCTGGTCCGGGAGCACGGTGCCCTGTTCGGGATACGCGGGACGGTGGCCGGGCGGGTTCCGGCTGGCCCGGCGTCGCGCCGGGCGACGGAGACCCGGCGTGGCTCAGCGGTAGTCGTCCTCGTCGACCGCGACGACCCGGGACTGCTCCACCGCGTCCCAGTCGGCGACCTCCAGGCCACGGTGCGGTTCGGTGTCACCGTCGTCCGGGGTGACCGCCGTGGCCTGCTCCACCGCGTCGGCAGGTGTGGCCTCGGGATCCCGCTCGTCGGGGGTGAGGTGGTCGCCGGGGGCGAACTCCTCGTCGGGCTGACCCATCGTCCCTCCTTCGCGTCGTGCCGGCTCTCTCACACGGTACGGCTTGTCACTCCTGCCCACCGGCGAGCGGCCCCAAACGACCCGTCCCTGGCACCCGACCGCTCTCCCCGCCGCTCCACTCCCGTCCGGCGAACATCCGGTGACCGTCCGGGAGCGGCCAGCGCGTGCGTCCCGGCCGCCGCCGGCCCGGCGGGCGAGTCGGCGGATTGGCCCACCCGGGGCCGACGCCCGGTGCCAGGATGGGACCGTGGGCTCCCGGATCCGCCCGGTCACCAGCACGGCGCTCCGGGCCACCACCCTGGCCGCGTCCGGCGTCGAGGTGGGTGGCCGGCCGGGGTGAACCGCCGACGGGATCACCAGCCGGTCCGGCCGGTCGTTCCGGTTGGACGGTTCTGACCAACCCTCTGAAAGCGATCTGTCGTGGCGGTGGTCAGCCGGCTGATCAGCATCGTCGTCCGGGCGCGGTGGACGGACCGGCGGGGGCGGTGACGGGTCCGACCATCCGGGCGCGTTCCGGGTCGGTTGTGTCCGCGTGGCGCTTCTACGGGATACTGCCCGCGGAGGACAGCGCGGTCTCGCAGCCATGGAAGACAGTCGGCCGGCACGGCCGAGAGCGGTAGTTAAGGAGCGTTTGACATGCCCATCGCTTCCCCTGAGGTCTACGCGGAGATGCTGGACCGCGCCAAGGCCGGGCGGTACGCGTACCCCGCCATCAACGTCACGTCCTCGCAGACCCTCAACGCCGCCCTGAAGGGCTTCGCCGACGCCGAGAGCGACGGCATCATCCAGGTCTCGACCGGTGGCGCCGAGTACCTCTCCGGCCCGACGATCAAGGACATGGTCACCGGTGCCGCCGCGTTCGCCGCGTACGCCCGTGAGGTGGCGAAGAACTACCCGGTCAACATCGCCCTGCACACCGACCACTGCCCCAAGGAGAAGCTGGACAAGTTCGTCCGGCCGCTGATGGCCATCTCCAAGGAGCGGGTCGCCCGGGGCGAGGACCCGCTGTTCCAGTCGCACATGTGGGACGGCTCGGCCGTGCCCGTCGCGGAGAACCTGGAGATCGCTGCCGAGCTGCTCGACCGGGCCGCCGAGGGCAAGATCGTCCTGGAGATCGAGGTCGGCGTGGTCGGCGGCGAGGAGGACGGCGTCGAGAACGCGATCAACGACAAGCTCTACACTACCGTCGAGGACGGCCTGGCCATGGTCGAGGCGCTCGGCCTCGGCGAGAAGGGCCGTTACATGGCGGCCCTGACCTTCGGCAACGTGCACGGCGTCTACAAGCCGGGCAACGTGAAGCTCCGTCCCGAGGTGCTGAAGAACATCCAGGAGGCGGTCGGCGCCAAGTACGGCAAGGAGAAGCCGCTCAGCCTGGTGTTCCACGGTGGCTCCGGCTCGCTGCTCTCGGAGATCCGCGAGGCGCTCGACTACGGCGTGGTCAAGATGAACATCGACACCGACACGCAGTACACCTTCACCCGCCCGGTCGCGGACCACATGTTCCGCAACTACGACGGCGTCCTGAAGGTCGACGGCGAGGTCGGCAACAAGAAGCTCTACGACCCGCGGGTCTGGGGCAAGGCCGCCGAGGCCGGCATGGCCGCCCGGGTGGTCGAGGCCTGCGAGCACCTCCGCTCGACGGGCACCACGCTCGCCAAGTAGTCCAGCTGGTTGTGGTGGTAGCAGGGGCCCCTTGTTACTCATTTTTGAGTAACAAGGGGCCCCTGCTCACACCTCAGGCGGGAGCGCCGATCAGCGCGCGCGCCGCCTCGGCGACGTCGTCGGTGAGGTGGATGGTGCCGGAGAGGTCCCCGAACGGCGACGCGGCCAGCAGCGGACGCAGCAACGACTCCACCGGCAGCTCCCGGGTCCAGTACTCCCGGTCCAGGAAGACGTACGCGCCGCTGGCCCCGTCGGTGCCGTAGAACGTCTTCGTCGCCGCCTGGAAGACCTCCTGCACGGTGCCGGCCCGGCCGGGCGCGAAGACGATCCCGCCCCGCGCGAGCCGCAGGATGGTGTCCTCCCGGATCGCGTTCGAGAAGTACTTGGCGATCTTCCCGGCGAAGAGGTTCGCCGGTTCGTGCCCGTACAGCCAGGTGGGGATGGCCAGCCCACCGGTGCGGGCCCAGTCCAGGCTGGAGAGTTCGCCGGGTGAGCGGGGCAGCGTCTCGGCCGGCGCGAACCGCTGGCGCACCTCGAGCGCCACCGCCGTGTACCGGTCGTGGTCGGTGAAGTCCGGTGCGGTGGCGAGCAGGTCGATCGCCGCCGCCAGCGCCTCCGCCGGGTGGGAGGCGAGGAACGCGCCGAGGTTCGCCGCTTCCATCACCCCCGGCCCGCCGCCGGTGACGATCAACCGGTCGGCCCGCGCCAGCTCCCAGCCGAGCATCGCCGCCATCCGGTACGGCACGCTGCCGCGCGCCACCGCGTGTCCGCCCATGACGCCCACCACCGACTGCGGCCCGTGCGTGGCGAGCCAGGCGCGGGTCGCGTCGGCCAGCGCGTTGTCCACGCCGTGGTCGTGCAGCCGCTGGCCGAGCGCCTCCTTCACGTCCGGCAGCGCGCCGCCGTGCGCCCGGAAGTGCTCGTACACCCGGGTGTCGTACATGCCGGCGAAGCCACCCTCGGCGAAGCCGGCGGCCAGCTCCTCAGGGATGTAGAGATGCGACGGCTGGGTCGGGTAGGGCAGCCCGGAGAAGGGCGGCACCACGTTCGCGCCGCGTCGGACCAGGTCCGCGCCGACCTCGCGGGAGGCGAACCGGCAGCCGACGAAGAGCGTTCCGGCTACGTCGGTGCCGGTCAGATCGGGGACGGGGGACAGGTCGAGCCGAAGTCCCTGCACGGTGAGCCCGGCCAGGCTGCCGGTGGCGAGCCGTTGGTCGAAGGCGGTGCGGGTCTCGATCTCGTCAGGGGCGGTGTGCGGCTCGATGACGTCCGCGGGGGGTGGGGTCGGCACGCGATCATCCTGCCCAGCCCGGTCAACCGGCGAAACCACCGGTGCCGTCACCCGCACCGGCGAGAGCCCGGCGACCAGGGTCACCGGGCTCTCGTGAAACCGGTTCCTGGGGAGGCTCCGGAACATCATTTGTAGTCGAGGTGAACACTGGTTGACATTGGCCACAGGCGTGGCCAGGGCTCAGCCGTTCAGCCGACGACCTGGGCGGACCCCCTCGCGGGCCGATCGCCGAAGCGGGTTGAATGGGGCGATGCAGAACCTCTTGCCTGAGCCGCCGGCCACGCTCCTGCCCGTCCACGACGAGGCCGAGGCCGCACTGGCCGCCGCTGCCGAGGCGGACACCGACGAGGCGTACGCCGAGGTGGCCGCCCGCTTCCCGACCTTCAGCGCCGGCTGGGCCACACTGGCCACCCGGGCGTTCGCGCAGGGCCAGGTCGTCCCGGCGTACGCGTTCGCCCGAACCGGGTACCACCGAGGGCTGGACCAGCTCCGTCGTAACGGCTGGCGGGGGCACGGTCCGGTGCCGTGGTCGCACGAGCCGAACCGTGGCTTCCTGCGCTGCCTGTACGTGCTTTCCCGGGCGGCCGACGAGATCGGCGAGGCGGACGAGGCGGCCCGCTGCGCCCAGTTCCTCCGCGACTGCGACCCGGCCGCCGGGGACGCCCTGGCCAGCGACTGAGGCGGTAGCAGGGGTCCCCTGCTACCGCATTTTGAGTAGCAGGGGACCCCTGCAGGCACCCGGCGCGGGTGAAGCGTTGATGCTCAGAGCCCTTCGGCGACTGCGGCTGCGATCTTGAGCCAGGCGTCCCGGGTCGCCGAGGAGAGCTGCCCGTACCGGATCGGCTCGCCGGTGTCGATCAACCGCTCGTACGGCGCGAGCAGCACCGCCCTGGTCCGGGCGGCGAAGTGCTCCTGGATCGCCGGCAGGTCGATCTCCTTCCGGGACGGCGGCATCGACACCACCGTCACCGCCTGCCGGACCAGCCGCTGCCGCCCGCTCTGCTCCAGGTGGTCGAGCATCCGCGCGGCGGTCTCCGCCGAGTCGTTCCGGGCGGACATGGTGACCACCAGTTGGTCGGTCGCGTCCATCGCGGCCTGCCAGTTCTGCGCCCGGACGTTGTTCCCGGTGTCCACGAAGATCAGCTTGTAGAACCGGCTCACCACGTCCCGGATCTCGGCGAACGCCGAGGCGGTCAGCATCTCACCGCCGGTCGCCGACTCGTCCGAGGCCAGCACGTCGAACATTCCCTCGCCCTGGGAACGGACGTACTGCGACAGGTCGCCGACCCGCCCGTGCGCGCCCTGGAACTGGGCGAGGTCACGCAGCATGTCCCGGACCGTCCGGGCGTGGAAGTCCTGCTGGGCCCGCATGCCCAGCGTGCCCTGGGTCTCGTTGTTGTCCCAGGCCAGGACGTAGCCGCCGCGCTTCTGACCGAAGGTCATCGCGAGCAGCAGGATCGCCACGGTCTTGCCGGCACCGCCCTTCGGGTTGACGACGGTCACCTGACGGAGGCCGCCGAAGTTGCGGCGGACCATCTCGATGTCGTGCTTGACCTCCTGCTCGTGCCGGCCCGGCGGAAGCTTGACCAGCCCCAGGGTCGTCCGGTTCAGCACGGCCCGTACGCCCATGGTCGCCACCGGGTCGGCGGGCCGAGCCTGTCGTCGCCGGGCGAAGTCCTCGGCGGTCGGCGTCGCGCCGTCGGACCAGAGCGGTTCGGAGTAGCTCGCGGGTGCTGTCGGCACCCGGGGCGGAGCGGTCTCCGCCGCGATTCCGGCGGAGGCCGGGTACTGCGCGGTCGCGCCGGGCTGGCCGGTGGCCGGGTACGGGAGGCCGGTCCGAGGCTGCCCCGCATCCCACTGCTGGCCCGGCGTTCCCGGTGTCGTCGGCTCGGGCGAGGAGGCCGTGGCCCAACCGCCGCTCGTCGGCCAGCCGGGCGCCGGCGCGGCCGGCAGCGGTGCCCAGCCGGCCGGAGGCGTACCACCGGCCGGAGACGCGTCGCCGGCCGGTGTGAGGGTGGAACCACCGTGGCCCGGGTATGCCCCGCCCGGTGGGCTGGCCTGCACGTTGGCCCAGGTCGGGCCGGTAGCCGGCCCGACACCGCCGGCCGGCGGCCCGGTGTCCACCGGCCCCACCGCCTCGGCCGTCGGCGGCGGAGCGTTGTCCGCTGCCGGACCTTCGCCGGCCGTCGACGGGACGTCGTCGGGTTCGGCCGGGGCGTCGACGGGCGGGTCGCCGCTCGTCGGGGGCGCGGGCAACGGGTACCAGCCCGGGACACCGCCGCTTCCGGCCGGCTGTTGACGGGGCACCGGCGGCGGGACGGATTCGACCGGTGTGCCGTGCGTCCGCTGTGGCGGGTGGGCCCACGGCGAGTCCGCCTGCGGCCGTGACCCGCCCGTCGGGCGGGGCGTGTCGACGTGGTTGTCGTCGGTGGCCATACCCGGGGAAGCGGGGTTCGCCGGGCCGCCGTCAGCGGCAGCCAAAACGTCCGGCCCCTGGTCACCGCCACTGATCGGAGCGCCGTCGGCCCCACCAAGTGCTCGGCCGACCGGAGCGGCCTCGACCGGAGCGGCCTCGACCGGAGCGGCGTCGGGCGGAGCGTCGTCGACCGGGGCGGCCTCGACCGGAGCGGCCTCGCCCGGGGCGTCGTCGCCCGGAGCGGCGCTGACCGGAGCGCCGTCGGGCGGGGCTGGGCCGAGCGGGGTGGCGGTCGACGCCTGGACCGGCGGCCAGCCGGGATGTCCGTCCGGTGCCCAGATCGTCGGGTCGTCCACCGTGGCGGCGTCGCCGTTCGCCGGCCGGGACTCCGGACGGGGGACCGGTCCACCGGAGACCGGGGCCGGGACCGCTGTTGCCGGAACCTCCGGCGGCGCCCAGTGCCGGTCGGGAGTGCTGGTCACGGGGTCGACGTCGGGCCGCACCGCATCCGGCGGCCACAGCGGTTCGATGTCCCGTTCGGGTACCGGTCCCCCCTGCTGAACCGGCAGACGGACCCGGTCGGCGTTCTCGTGCACCACGGTTCCTCCCCCCATCCTCCTGCCGAGGATAGGCCCTGGAAGTCGCCCATCCGGTGCCGAACCGGGCGATCAGGCCGTGTAGACCGCCCACGCTCCCGGCTCGGTCCACCACGACCGCTTCCGGTTCAACTCACCCTCGACGCCGTCGTCGAGGTACGGGACCCGCTCGTCGCGGGGCACGACGGCGACCGCCCGGCCCCGGGCCCGGCGTACCTCGAACCGGACCCGCTTCCGGCCCAACAGGCTGCGGGCCACCACGGGAACGGCCACCGCCACCTCGACCACGCCGTCGGTCGGGTCCGGATCGGTGAGCAGGGGGAGACCGTCGAGTCGGGCGTACCCGCCGGCGTTGCCGATCGCGCAGGCCAGCAGGGGGTCGTCGCCCGAGGTGAGGACGGCGTCGTCCACCTCCACCCGCCCCCGCCAGTAGAGCGGTCGGCCGGAGAAGTCCGAGGCGCCCAGCAGCGCCCCGTCCAGGGTCACCGAACCGCCGTCGTTGCGCAGCAGGTCGAGGCGGCGCACCGTGCCGTCCAGCACCGCGACCGCCACCGCCGCCGGGTCCCGGGGCAGCCCGAGCCGCGCCGCGAGGTCACGCTGCCCCGTGGCCCGGGCCGGATCGAGCGGCAGGACACCGATCGGGGGCAGGTCCGGCACCGTACGGTTGCCGGCCAGGTCGACTGGGCGGCGGCTGGGCGGTGGGGCGTACCGCCGGACGAGCCGGCGCACGACGGCGCGCAACTGGGCGTCGCTGGCCGTGGCGACGATCAGCCGGGTCTTCGAGTCCGGGTCGGGCCAGGTGAGGCCGTCGGGCCGCGCCGGGGCGTCGAGCCGGGCCAGCACCTCGTCGATCTCCGCGTCCGAACGGGCGGTGACCGCCTCCGCCCGCGCACCCCGCTCGGTCAGCGCGTCCGCGCAGGCCAACACCGGTACGCGCGGTGTCTCGCAGCGTTCGGCGGACTCCGGCGCGCAGTGCTCGGCCGGTTCGGTTGCGGTCTTCCCGCCGGCTCCGCAGCAGCCGCCACCGCTGCCGCACGCACCGGCGGCGTCGCGCTCCGAGCCGAGGGTGAGCAGCACCACGTCGTACACGGAAGAGGGCCTCCTGCCTCGTCGCGCAGCCCCTGCCGGCTGCGCCTCCACCACTTGTTAGCCTGACACCTCGGGCTCGCCACGCGGTCGCCACCTGGCACCCGAGCCCCCTGGAGGCGGTGAAGATGCCAGCGATCGTGCTCCTCGGTGCTCAGTGGGGCGACGAGGGCAAGGGCAAGGTTACCGACCTGCTGGGTGAGCGGGTCGACTACGTCGTGCGGTACTCCGGCGGCAACAACGCCGGGCACACGGTGATCACGCCCGACGGCCAGAAGTACGCCCTGCACCTGATGCCGAGCGGGGCGCTCTCCCCGAGCGCGATGATCGTGATCGGCAACGGCGTGGTGGTCGACCCGAAGGTCCTGCTCGCCGAGATCGACGGGCTGGCCGAGCGGGGCGTCGACGTCTCCCGCCTGCGGATCTCCGGCGACGCGCACCTGATCATGCCGCACCACCGGGCGCTGGACCGGGTGGTCGAGCGGTACCTCGGCTCGTCCCGGATCGGCACCACCGGCCGGGGCATCGGCCCGGCGTACGGCGACAAGGTCGCCCGGATGGGCATCCGCCTCCAGGACCTGCTGGACCCGGGCATCCTGCACAAGAAGCTCGAACTGGCGCTGCGCGAGAAGAACCAGATCCTGTTCAAGGTCTACAACCGCAAGGCGATCGACGTCGAGGCCACCGTCGAGGAGTACCTCGCCTACGCCGAGCGGCTGCGCCCGTACATCGCCGAGACCCGGGTGATGCTCTGGGACGCCCTGGACCGGGGCGAGACGGTGCTGCTGGAGGGTGCCCAGGCCACCATGCTCGACATGGACCACGGCACCTACCCCTTCGTGACCTCGTCGAATCCGACGGCCGGCGGGGCGTGCGTGGGCGCGGGCATCCCGCCGACCGCCATCACCAAGGTGATCGCGGTGAGCAAGGCGTACACCACCCGGGTCGGCTCCGGGCCGTTCCCGACCGAACTCTTCGACGACAACGGCCAGCACCTGCGCAAGGTCGGCCACGAGTACGGCACCACCACCGGCCGGGAGCGCCGGTGCGGCTGGTTCGACGCGGTGGTCGCCCGGTACGCCTGCCGTCTCAACGGGGTCACCGACCTGGTCGTCACCAAGCTGGACGTGCTCACCGGCCTGCCGAAGGTGCCGATCTGCGTCGGGTACGACATCAACGGCAAGCGGTACGACGACATGCCGATGACGCAGACCGACTTCCACCACGCGACTCCCGTCTACGAGGAGCTCGACGGCTGGTGGGAGGACATCACCAAGGCCCGGACCGAGGACGAGCTGCCGGAGAACGCCCGCCGGTACATCGCCCGGATCGAGGAACTCTGCGGCACCCGGGTCAGCGTGGTCGGCGTCGGCCCCGGTCGCGAGGAGAACGTCCACCGCCACCCCCTCCTGCCCTGACCTTCGGCCCCGCTCGTCCGCCCGGATCGGGAGGGCGACGGGGAGGCCACCGCCCCGCCGCAGTCCTTGCCGACCGGGCGGGGCGGGGGTGTTGTCCACAGGGCGGTGCGGGTTGTCCACAGGGTGTGGGCAGCGGCCGGAACTGAGATCCGCATCCCGGCCGACTTCATGATCAACGAAGGTCGGTGCGGGGGTCGGTAGGATCGGGGCCTGTGCGGGTACTTCTTGTGGGATCGGGTGGGCGGGAACACGCGTTGGCGCTCGGGTTGGCGGCTGATCCGTCCGTCGAGCGACTGATCGCGGCACCGGGCAATCCGGGCATCGCGGGTGTGGCCGAGCTTCGGCAGGTCGACACCGCGGATCCGGCGGCGGTGGCCGGGCTGGCCGTCGACGAGGGCGTCGACCTGGTGGTGATCGGGCCGGAGGCGCCCCTGGTCGCCGGGGTCGCCGACGCGGTCCGCGCCAAGGGCGTCGCCTGCTTCGGGCCGTCCGCCGAGGCCGCCCGTCTGGAGGGGTCGAAGGCGTTCGCCAAGGACGTGATGACCGCCGCCGGGGTGCCCACCGCCCGCGCGTACACCTGCACCGACGAGGCGGGCACCGCCCGCGCGCTGGACGAGTTCGGGCCGCCGTACGTGGTGAAGAACGACGGGCTCGCCGCCGGCAAGGGTGTCGTGGTGACCGACGACCGGACCGCCGCGCTGGCCCACGCCGCCGAGTGCGGCCGGGTGGTGGTCGAGGAGTACCTCGCCGGACCCGAGGTGTCGCTCTTCGTGGTGACCGACGGCGAGGCGGCGGTGCCGCTGCTGCCGGCACAGGACTTCAAGCGGGTCGGCGACGGCGACTCCGGCCCCAACACCGGAGGCATGGGTGCCTACGCACCACTGCCCTGGACCCCGTCCGACCTGGTCGACCAGGTGATGCGGGAGGTGGTGCACCCGACGCTGGCGGAGATGCGCCGCCGGGGCACCCCGTTCGCCGGTCTCCTCTACGTCGGCCTGGCGATCACCGCCGCCGGCCCCCGGGTGATCGAGTTCAACGCCCGGTTCGGCGACCCGGAGACCCAGGTGGTGCTCGCCCTGCTGGAGTCGCCGCTCGGCGGGCTGCTGCACGCGGCGGCAACCGGCTCGCTCGCGGCACACCCGCCGCTGCGTTGGCGCGACGGGGCCGCGGTGACCGTGGTGCTGGCCGCAGCGAACTACCCGGGCACGCCCCGGACCGGCGACGTGATCACCGGCGCGGAGCGTCCAGGCGTCATCCACGCCGGCACCGCCCGCCGGGCCGCCGACGGCGCGTTGGTCTCCGCCGGCGGCCGGGTCCTCTGCGCCACGGCCACCGGCCCGGACCTGGCCGCCGCGCGGGACGCCGCGTACGCGCTGGTCGCGGGCGTGGAGTTGCCCGGCTCGCACCACCGGCGGGACATCGCCGACGCGGCGGTGCGTGGAGCCGTCACCCTGCCGGCCTGAGCGGGCGATTCCGCACCGGGACGCGGGGTGGCGCGTGGCCACCCCGACCGGTTCACCGGGAGCGGGCCATCCGCTCCAGCAGGTTGGCGGTGGCCCGCTCGACCCGTTCGTCGCGGTGCCCGGCACGGTTCAGCGCCATCGTCCAGAACAGCGTCCCGGCGGCGAAGACCACGCCACCCTGCGGCGTCTCGTAGAGGTGGGTGTTCTGCACCCGCTGCTGCTTGTACCGCGTCCGGTAGCCGGCGGTGCCGAGGGTGACCCCGGTGACCCCGGTGGGCCTCGGGTTCCCGGGGACGACACCGTCGGCCTCCCCGCCGACCAGACCGGGGATCCGGTCGCCGTCGGTCACCCCGCTGCCGGCCCAGAACCAGTGCCCGGCCGAGGCGACCACCAGCGGCTGCGGGGTGGGGACGATGCCGTTGTACTGGATTCCGAGCAGGCCCTGCTCGGCGTCGCTGCCGTCCGGGGCGACGTTACGCCAGTGGGTCGTCGGTCCGGCGGCGTCCGCCTCCGGGTCCGGGTCCGTCTTGTAGCAGGTGACCAGCCGGTCGGGTCGCCCGTCGGTGGACGGCTTCAGCCGGATGTGCCAGTAGACGCTGTTGGCGGCGAGGAAGGCCAGGCTGGTGCCGGCCGCCACCGCGCGTTCCGCCGCGACCCGCATCGGCCTCGACCAGTACTCGTCGTGGCCGCAGAACACGACGCCCCGGTGCCGGGTCGGGTCGAGCCGCCCGCTGTGCAGGTCCTCGGTGGTGGCGTACGACAGGTCGTAGCCCTGCCGTTCCGCCCACCGGATGAAGTCCTGGTCGCGGTCGAGGTGCTTCGGCCAGCCGTCACCCGCGTACGGACGGTCGTAGGAGACGTCGAAGGCGCGCCGTTCGTAGTCCAGCACCCCGTCGCGGTAGCCGTAGTAGAGGCTCCGGCCGGTCGTCCCGTCGAGCGGCCACAGGTTGTACGCCTGGTAGGTGGAGAACGGCACCACCACGCAGAGCGCGGCGGCCCGACGGTCGTCGCGTACCACGAAGGGCGCGTACCCGCGCCAGCCCTCGGCCGAGGTGAAGATCGCCTGGTAGAGCCCGGAGGTCCAGTCGTCGGGGACGCGCAGCGTCCAGGAGACCGGCCAGCGGCAGGCCAGCGCCCCGGTCCGCGGGTCGGGGGTGGGCACCGGTTGCGGCCCGCCGGTCAGCTCGGGGCTGGTCAACAGCTCCCGGGCGCTGGCCCCGCCGTACCAGCCGAGTCGGACGATCGTGATCTTGTACGGCCCGGCCGGGTCGACCGTGACGTGGAAATCGATGGTCTCGCCGTGGGCGACGCTGGTCGCCGAGGCGTACCCCTGGATCTGCCGACGGCGGTCGTCGACGGGCGGTCGCCCGCTGTCGCCGGGCGGCCAGGTGCTGCCGGGGGCCTGGTTCTCCCGGACGATCGGGACGGGACCGGTGGGGGACGCGACGGGACCGGTGGGAGCCGAGCCGAACCGGCTCGGGACGACCCGCCGGTCGCTGGTCGCCGCCGTGGGCCAGAGGGCGCCAGCGGTCGCCGCGGACGCGCCGAGCGCGAGCAGACCGAGGGCACGACGGCGGCGAACTCCTGCCATGGCAGCTCCTGGACATTTCCGGACGGGGGGAGGAAGGCGACCGAAAATACCACTGTGGACGGAGTGCCCGGCGATCAGTCGAGAGGATGACGAAGTTCCCTGGTCACGACCTTACCGGTGGCGTTTCGGGGCAGCGCCGCGACGAATCTCACGTCCCGGGGGACGGAGAACCGGGCGAGGTGCTGCCGGACGTGCTCGCGTACCGCCTCCGGGTCGAGGTGCTCGCCGGGGTGCAGGCTGAGGAAGGCGGCGAGGCGCTGCCCGTACTCGTCGTCGGGGACACCGATCACCGCGACCTCGCGTACCTGGGGGAGGCGGGCGAGCAGATCCTCCACCTCGGACGGGAAGACGTTCTCCCCACCCGAGACGATCATGTCGTCGGCGCGGCCGTCGACGAAGAGCCGCCCGTCGGTGTCGAGCCGTCCCAGGTCGCCGGTGTCGAGCAGGCCGTCGTGGCGCTCGCGGCCGGCACCGGAGGTGTACCCCTCGAAGAGCATCTCGTTGCCGACGAGGATCCGCCCCACCCGGCCCGGTGGCAGCGGCCGTCCGGCGGCGTCGACGACCGTCACCCGGGTGCCGTGCGGCGGCCGACCCGCCGTATTCGGGTGGGCGCGCAGGTCGGCGGGGGTGGCGATGGAGGCCCAGGAGACCTCGGTGGAGCCGTACAGGTTGTAGAGGACGTCGCCGTAGACGTCCATGAAGGCGTGGGACAGCGCGCCGGGCAGCGCCGAGCCGCTCACCGCCACCACCCGCAGCGGCGGGCGGGGCCGGGGCGGCGGGACCTCCAGCAGCCGTTGCAGCATCACCGGTACGGCGAACAGCGCGTCGCAGTGCTGCCGGGTGAGGGCGGTCACCGCCGCGGCCGGGTCGAACCGGCGGTGCAGCACGATGGTGGCGCGCAGCGCGAAGGAGACCTGGAGGGCGGCGTACCCCCAGGTGTGGAAGAGCGGCGCGGCGATCATGACGCGGTCGTGGACCCGCAGCGGGATCCGGTCGATGATCGACACCAGCGGCCCGAAGCCGTTCGGGGTGGGCCGCCGGGCCCCCTTCGGCGTGCCGGTGGTGCCGGAGGTCAACACGATGGTCCGCCCGCCCCGGGCCGGCGGGACGAGGGTGCCCGGCATCGCCCCGGTGACCAGGTCCGCGTGTCCCCGTTCGTCGACCCGCCGCACCCCGGCGGGGAGGTCGAGGACCCGGTCGGCGAACTCGGTGTCGTGCACCAGCACCCGCAGCCGCTGCTCCTCGGCGACGGTGGCCAACTGGCCGGCGGAGAGCCCGGTGTTGGCCAGGACCGCGTCCGCGCCGAGCAGGGTGGTCGCCACCATGGTCTCGATCAGGCCGGAATGGTTGCGGCAGAGCACTCCCACCCGGTCCCCGCCGCGCACCCCGAGCCCCGACCGCAGCCCCCGGGCCAGTCGCTCGGACCGGTCGAGCAGGGTCGCGTAGCTGGTGCACGTGCCGTGCTCGTCGACGACAGCGGTTCGGTCCGGGTCCCGGGCGGCGGCCTGGCGCAGCTCGCCGGCGAGGCTGAAGCCCCACCGGCGTAGCGCGTTGAGCTGGGCGGCGACCCGGACCGGGCCGCCGGGCGCGAGCAACCCCCGCCGAGCCAGCGTGGCGATGACGAACGGCAGTCCCATCCCGGCTCCCTTCCGACGCTGCTCCGCCCTGCGCTGTGCTGCCTTCCGCCGTGCGCTGCGTGGTGCGTGGTGCGTGGTGCTGCCGTGGTGCGGTGCGCTGCCGTGGTGCTGCCGCCCCGGGCCGGGTGGTAGGAGGGGTCCCCTGCTACCGCATTGTGATGAGGAGGGGTCCCCTGCTACCACCACACCGGACCGCCCCGCCCACGCCCGCAGCTGGTCAGCGCACCTGCATACCGGAGATGGCGCGGGCGATCACCAGCCGCTGGATCTCCGACGTCCCCTCGAAGATGGTGTAGATCTTGGCGTCCCGGTACCAGCGTTCGACCGGGTGGTCGCGGAGGAACCCGGCCCCGCCGAGCAGCTGCACCGCCTTCTCGGTGACCGCGACGGCCACCTCGCCCGCCTTCAGCTTGGACATCGAGCCCTCCCCGGCGGCGAACGGTTTCTCGTTGCGTCCCATCCAGGACGCCCGCCACACCAGCAGCCGGGCCGCGTCGATCTCCATCTTCATGTCGGCCAGCGCGAACGCGACCGCCTGGTTCTCGATGATCGGCCGGCCGAACTGGACCCGGGTCTTCGCGTAGTCCAGGGCGTACTCGTAGGCGGCGCGGGCCACCCCGATCGCCTGCGCGCCGACCGTCGGCCGGGACAGCTCGAAGGTACGCATCGCCGCCTGGCCGGAGGCGCGTTGGCCGGCACGGGCGCGGTCGAGGCGCGTCGACAGTGCCTCCCGTCCGCCGAGCAGGCAGCGGCCGGGTACGCGTACCTCGTCGAGGAAGACGTCGGCGGTGTGCGACGCGCGCAGGCCGAGCTTGCGCAGCTTGCGGGTGGCGTGCAGCCCTTTCGTGCCCGGCGGTACGACGAACGCGGCCTGCCCGCGCGAGCCCAGTTCGGGGGCGACCGACGCGGTGACCACGTGCACCCCGGCGATCCCGCCGTTGGTGGCGTACGCCTTCTGCCCGCGCAGCACCCACTCGTCGCGTGCCTCGTCGTAGGTGGCCCGGGTGCGCATCGCGCCGACGTCGGAGCCGGCCTCGGGTTCGGTGGAGCAGAACGCGGCGACGGCCGGGGACTCCGGGTCGCCGAAGCACTGGGGCACCCACTCGACGAGCTGGTCGGGGGTGCCGGAGCCGTAGATGGCGGCGACGGCGAGGGAGGTGCCGAAGATGCTCAGCCCGATGCCGGCGTCACCCCAGAAGAGTTCCTCGCTGGCGATCGGGAGAGAGAGGCCGGTGGGGTCGCCGAAGCAGGTGACGAGGAACTCGAAGCCGTAGAGGCCGACCTTCGCCGCCTCCTGGATCACCGGCCACGGGGTTTCCTCCCGCTCGTCCCACTCGGCCGCGGCCGGGCGCACGACCTCGGCGGCGAAGCCGTGCACCCAGTCGCGGAGATCCCGCTGTTCCTCGTTCAGGTCGAGCGAGAACTCGGACATGTCAGCCCTTGGGGATGTCGAACAGGTTGGGGATGTTGGCAGCCAGGCCCAGGTCGCCCTTGGCCTTCAGCTTGCCGGTCATGAACATCATGGCCGGGTTGGCCGCACCCGCGACGATCTTGAGGAACTCGACCGGACCGAGGGTCAGGGTCAGCTTCGGCTCCCGCTCCGGCGTGGAGTTGACCGTGCAGGCGCCGTTCTCGATGACGACCTCGTACGTGTCGGAGCCGCCGTCCGGACGCCCGGTGATGTTCCAGTGCAGCACCGCGTTGGTGGAGCCCGCCTTCTCGGCGCGGAACAGCGACGGCATCCGGCTGAACACCTCGTCGAGGACCTTGCCCCGCAGCTCGCCCGACATCACCTCGGCGATCTTCTTGTCCGGGGTGGACTTGACGAGCTTGGCGAACTCCTTGGGGCCGTACGAGGAGAAGGTGGCCGGATCGAAGTCAGTCATGAGTTACCTTCCGGACGTCGTGACACCCGTCGCACCGCGCGGGTTGCGCGTCGGGTCGGGGCGCACGGGTAGATTTGCCTACTCTGGCGTAACCTTACGCACGAGTAGGTATGCTCGCAAGGTGTCCAGCCCTCCCTCGTTCCGTCGTCTGCCCCGGGCCGTCCGTGAGCAGCAGATGCTCGACGCGGCCGTCCGCGCCTTCTCCCGCCGGGGCTTCCACGCCGCCAGCATGGACGAGATCGCCGAGGACGCCGGCATCTCGAAACCGATGGTCTACGCGTACCTCGGGACGAAGGAGGCGCTCTTCATCGCGTGTCTGCACCGGGAGGGCACCCGCATGGTGGAGGCCATCGCCGGGGCCGCCGCCCCCGACCTGCCGGCCGACGAGCGGCTCTGGCGGGGACTGCGGGCGTTCTTCGGATTCGTCGGCGCACACCGGGACGGCTGGGTCGTGCTCTACCGGCAGGCGCGGGGCGAGCAGCCGTTCGCCGGGGAACTGGCCGTGATGCGCAGTCGGATGGTCGAGGTGGTCGCCGGCATGCTCGACCACGCCCTGCGCGCCCGGGGCCGCGAGGTCCGCGAGATCGACCTGGAGGTGATCGCGTACGCCCTGGTCGGCGCGAGCGAGTCGCTGGCCGACTGGCTCGCCGACCACCCCGAGGCGGACCCGGCGAAGACCGCCACCCGGATGATGAACATCGCCTGGCTCGGTGCGGACCAGCTGCTGCGCGGCGAGACCTGGCGCCCGCCCGTGGAGTGACGACGCGCGCCGTACCCGCCGTGGGTACCGGCGAGCACGGCTACCGCCCGACCGCGACCGCCGGCCGCCCGGTCCCGGCGGGCGTGACCGGTCGCTTGTCCTCGGCGGTGGGGCCGTGCGAGGTGAGCACCACCGGGGCGCCGAGTGCGTCGCCGACCGCCGCCGCCCAGTCGACCGGCGCGGTGTCGTACACCGGGCGGGCGGCCAGCAGGCGGGCGGTGAGCGCGGCCTGCCGGTCGAGGTCGCCGGGCGGACCGGCCGGCAGCCGGTCCACGGTCTCGTACCGGCGGCAGAACCGCAGCCCCCGGTCGGCCAGGTCCAGATGGGTGAGGACCAGCCCGTCCACCCCGCCGGCCACGTCGAGCGCGTACCGGTGGGCGACCGCGTCGAAGTGGCCGAAGCGGAAGCGGCCCTGCCACGCGTTGGTCGGGTTGCGCGGGTCGGTCAGCGCCAGCGTCCGGTCCTCGGTGACCAGCGGACCCGGCCCGTGCCGGGTGGTGACGGTGCGCAGCACGCCCAGCCGCCGGGCGGTGCCGGCCAGGCCCGCCTCGGCGAGCAGCGCCTCGGCGTTGGCGAAGGTGGTGGTGCTCCACGTCGTGTACGGGTGGAAGCCGTGCCACTCGTCCAGCAGCACCCCCTGCGCCCCCTCGAAGACGCAGGTGCCCGCCCGGAGCACCCCGGCCAGGTGGGACCGGTCGACCACCGCCACCCGATCGGCGAACCCGGTGAACGCCGGCAGACAGTCGGAGACCGGCGGCGCGTCCAACGGGCCGAGTTCGGCGGCCAACCGGTCCCGCAGCCGGGTGAGCCGGTGCCGCAGCAGCTCCGGGTCGTGGCAGTCGGCCACCCGGGGTGCCTCGTCGGGGTGGGCGAGACCGTACGCGACGGCCTCACCCACCCCCAGCCCGCAGGAGCCGTGCCGGTCGGCTCCCCGGGCCAGTTCGCGAGCCCGGTTGGCGGCCCGGTGGTACGGCGTGGCGAGCAGCGCCTCGCCGTCGACGGTGAGCCGGTCGAGGGCGTCCGGCACCCCCACCGAGGTGAGGTGGTCGGCCTCGGCGGCCAGCGCCAACGGGTCCACCACCACGTGCCGGGACAGGTGGGTCCGTACGCCGGGGCGGAACGTACCCGCCCCGAACTGCGCGAACGTGTGCTGCCGGCCGTCGGCGAGCACCACGTTGTGCGCCGCCTGCGCGCCCCCGTTGAACCGGACCACCGTGTGCACCGGCCGGGTCGCGCAGAGCCAGTCCACGACGGTGCCCTTGCCGGCGTCCCCGTAGCCGAGGTCGACCACCATCACGTGGTTCACAGCCGGGTGACTCCTCCGGTCGAGCCGCCGCGCGGCGCGGGCAGCGCAGGGTCGCTGGTCGGGTCGACCGGCATGGTGGCCACCGGCAGCGCCGACACCACGGTGCGCCGCCCACCGCCGACCCGGGCCAGCGCCTTCGACACCGTTCGGGTGGCCTTCGACCCGTGCCGGTCCAGGTCGCGCAGGCCCTCGTCGAGGTCGATGGCCTCCTCGCCGAGGCCGACGGTGAGCGCGATGGTCTCGCAGACCGCGTCCAGGTCGTCCAGCTCGACGGCGTTCTGCCCGAGCAGGTCGCGCCAGAAGTCGAGCACCTTCCGGTTGCCCGAGTAGTGGCTGCCGGCCGGGAGGAGGTAGTAGGTGTCCCAGCGCCGGGTCACCTCGTCGACCACCTGCCGCAGCGGCACGTCCTCGCCCAGGCCGTCACCGATCACCCGGGCCACCTCGCGGTTCTTGACCTTTCCGTAGGCCAGCTCGTCGCCGATGATGAAGAGGTAGCCGCGCCGGCCGCGCTTCTCCCACGAGTCGGTGACCGTGTGCCGGGCCATGAAGTACATGGCCAGCTCGTACGACTCCATCATCTGGCCGCCACCGCCGCCCTCCAGCACGATCTTGCCGAGGTCGTCGTCCATCCGGTTGTCCGACTCGAACTGCCCGACCTGCAACGGCACCCGGTCGCAGGTGGCGTCCCCGATCGCGCCGAACATGATCTGCGGGTCACGGGCGTAGCCCTGGCGCAGCAGCAGCCCGAGCAGCTGAGGCAGCTTGGCCTGGAGGGTGCGCGGCACGTGCCCCATCGAGCCGGTCACGTCGAACAGCACCGTGATGGGGGTCGACTGCGGGTGATCGACGGAGTCGCGGCTCTCCCGGCTCGCCCCGCGCGGGTCGAGGTCGGGGTGCACGGTGCGGGCCCCGCTGTCGCTGTAGGAGAAGGCGCTCTTCCCGGTGGCCTTCCGGTAGCGGTCGGCGGCGTCGTACACGTCGGTGGACCAGATTCCGCTGCCCATGGCAGCCTCCCTAGGGGTTGAGGGTGAAGGGTCGGAAGGTGCGCGGCCCGTAGAGCCGTTCCAGCACCTCGTCGAGTTCGCCGAGCAGTCGCCAGGCGTCGTCGGGCCGGGCCCGCAGGAACCGGTGCCGGCAGCCCTCGGCGAAGGCGAGCAGTTCACGGGGGGCACGGCCCCCCATCAGCCAGGTCATGCAGCGGGCAGCCATGGCGATGTCGGTGCCCGGCCCACCGGGCTGCCTCGTGGTGACCTCCTGCGGGTACCAGTCCTCGTAGCCGGGCACGAGCGCCGGGACGGCGGTGTCCGGCTCCGCCGAGAAGCACCAGTCGACCAGCACCACGCCGTGCGCGTCCGGCTCGATCAACACGTGCCGGGGGAGCACCGCGCCGTGCACCACGCCGGCCCGGTGGGCCAGGCCGAGGGCGACCAGCAGCCGCCGCCACATCCAGGCCGCGTCCCGGCCGTCCAGCCCGTCCGGGTACGCCCGGCGCACCTCGTCCAGGCTGTGCAGCCCGGGTACGGTGGCCAGCACGTTGACCCGCCGCTCCGCGCCGGTGGCCGCGTCCCGGTGCCGGAACGAGTCGACCAGCCGGGGCACGTACGGCAGGTGGCGCGGGTCGCCCCGCTCCTCGATGGTGCGCAGGGCGTGTGCCTCGCGGGCCATCAGGTCGTTGTCGCCGGGTTGGCGGGGCAGCTTGAGCAGCCGGTCCGCCCCGACGTCGTACAGGTCGGCCAGGTCACCGGGATACGCCAGTCGGCCGAGCCGGTAGTCGCCGAGCAGGATCCCCGAGCCGTGGGTGGTCGCCCGCCAGCGGGTGGTGACCCGGACGAAGGCGTCGGTGGCGGCGGTGCGTACCCGGTCGTCGGCCCGGCCGAGCCGGTCGGGGTGCAGGGCGGCGACCAGCTCGCGGTACCGGTGGGCCGGCGCGTCGGTGCCGAACAGGTCGGTGTCGGTGCGCGCCGCCGCGACCAGGCGGATGGCCTCCTCCGTCCTCACCGGACCTCCTCCTCCCGGTCGGGGCGCAGCAGCGCCGGGTGGAGCAGCCGGGCGTCGCCGGCCCGGTAGAGCTTCGCGCGCGGGCCACCCCGGGCCCCGCCCCGCTCGGTGGTGGCGCCGGTGCTCTCCACGAAGCCCGGCACGGAGAGCACCTTGCGGTGGAAGTTGCCGGCGTGCAGCGGGTGCCCCCAGACCGTCTCGTAGACGCCGCGCAGCTCGCTGATGGTGAACTCGGGTTCGAGGAAGCGGGTCGCCAGTGGGGTGTACTCCAGCTTGGCGCGGGCCCGCTCCAGCCCCTCCTCGACGATCCGGGCGTGGTCGAAGGCGAGCTGCCGGTTACCGAGCGCGTCCACCGGCAGCCAGGCCGCGTCCGCGGCGTCGCTGGCGGCGACCGGGTCGGGCAGGTCGGGGGCGAAGGCCAGGTGGGCGACGGAGACGATCCGCATCCGGGGGTCCCGGCCCGGGTCGCCGTAGCTGCCGAGCTGTTCGAGGTGCACGCGGTGCATGCGGTCGTCGCCGAGCCCGGTCTCCTCGGCCAGTTCCCGGCGCGCGCCGGTGGCCAGGTCCTCGT
This sequence comes from Micromonospora sagamiensis, assembly GCF_014680085.1. Taxonomy (NCBI): domain Bacteria; kingdom Bacillati; phylum Actinomycetota; class Actinomycetes; order Micromonosporales; family Micromonosporaceae; genus Micromonospora; species Micromonospora sagamiensis. The sequence goes on from NZ_AP023438.1 coordinate 3,189,173, forward strand.
CCGGCTGGACGAAGCCGCCGGGCAGCGCCCAGTGCCCCGCGAACGGCGGCTGACCGCGCCGGACCAGCAGCAGGTGCAGTGCACCCTCGCGGATGGTCAGCGCGACCACGTCCACGGTCACCGCGACCGACGGGTACGCCGACGGGTCGTACCCGGCCAGGAACTCCTGCTCGTCCACCCTGTTCCTCTCAATAAGAGAACAACTCAATCTGAGAACAACCTAGCGCGTCCGAAAGCCCTCGTCCACCCCCGGAGTGGACCGGCGTCAGGTGACGCGGCCCACTCCGATCCCCGGACCCGCCACCACCAGGGAGATCAGGTGATCCGGCCGGTCAGGTGCGGGCGGCCGGTACGGGCGTCGTGCAGGGCGAAACCGCCGTCGGACCCGGTGCTGAAGGTGACCGTCGAGGGAAGCGGGATCGGCAGCTTGAACGCCACGTCCACGGTGTACGCCCCCGGCAGGCGGGGCGCCAGCGCGGCCAGGCAGCGGGCCTTGCTCCACATGCCGTGCGCGATCGGGCGCGGAAAGCCGAGCAGCCGCGCGCCGATCCGCGAGGTGTGGATCGGGTTGTGGTCGCCGGAGACCCGGGCGTAGTCCCGGCCCACCCGCGGACCGACCCGCCACAGCGCCGGCCCGGTCGGAGCCGGGGCCCACTCGCCCTGCTTCTTCCGGTCGCCGGTCGCCGACCGCTCCCGGCCGAGGTACGTCGACACGCCCCGCCAGACCTCCGCCCCGTCGACCGAGGCGACCAGCACCACGTCGAGCTGCCGGCCGCGCGGGTGCGGACGCAGGTTCTCCGCGTACGTGGTGAAGTCGAGGGTCTCGCCTGCGTCGACCGGACGGCGGACGGTGATCCGGTTGCCCACGTGCACCACACCGGCCAGCGGGATCGGGAAGTCCGGATCGCTGATCAGGCGCAACGCCAGCGGGAACCCCATGATGTGCGGGTACGTGCCGGGCAACTCGTCGGTCAGCCGGAACCCGCAGACCCGGTCGTAGTCCGCCAGGTGCGCCCGGTCCACGGTGACGCCCCGGACGGCCAGCGCGGTGTCCGGCAGGTCACCGGAGCGCCGGCCGCCCATCCCGGGCAGCGCGCCGAGCACCGCCCGCCGGTACAGCGGCCCGGAGGCCGGCATCCGGGGCAGCTCCACCGGGGCCCGTCCGGCCGTCCGGGCGGCGTGTGCCGACAGGTCCTGGGTGGCGTACGCGGACAGGTCGTGGGTCTCCGCGACGCTGATGTCGTGCCCGTCCCCGGCGTCCTCGTTCCCGGCGGCCCCGTCCCTGGCGGCGCGGACGGCGGCCAGGTCACGGGGGGAGATGGCCTCGGTGGGCCCGTCGATCAGCTCGTGGACGGTGAGGTCGTCCGGTTCCTCGCGCCGCGCCATCACGCCCCCAGCAGGCTCTGGCCGCAGACCCGGACCACGTTGCCGGTGACCGCGCCGGAGGCGGGCCAGGCCAGCCAGCCGATGGTCTCCGCCACGTCCACCGGCAGGCCGCCCTGGGACATGCTGTTCATCCGGCGGCCCGCCTCCCGCACCACCACCGGGATCCGGGCGGTCAACCGGGTCTCGATGAAGCCGGGGGCCACCGCGTTGACGCTGATCCCCCGATCGGCCAGCGTCGGCGCGAGCGAGTCGACCAGTCCGATCACGCCGGCCTTGCTGGTGGCGTAGTTGGTCTGACCCCGGTTGCCGGCGATCCCGGCGATCGAGGAGACCGAGACGATCCGGCCGCCGCGCGGGATCAGCTCCCGCTCCAGCAGGACGTCGTTGATGCGCTCCTGGCTGGACAGGTTCACGTCGATCACCTGGTCCCACCGGTCGGCGTTCATCCGGGCGATGGTCTTGTCCCGGGTGATGCCGGCGTTGTGCACCACCACGTCCACCCGGCCGTGGCGGGCGGCGAGGTGGTCGGCGAGCCGGGTGGCGGCGTTCGGCGCGGTCAGGTCGAGCTGCACGGCACTGCCGCCGATCTCGTTGGCCACCGCGGCCAGCTCGTCCCCGGCCTCCGGGATGTCCAGCACGACCACCTGCGCGCCGTCGCGGGCCAGCACCCGGGCCAGCGCCGCGCCGATGCCCCGGGCCGCCCCGGTGACCAGGACGACTTGCCCGTCCAGCGGGCGGGCCCAGTCGGCCGGCACGGTGGCCGGGCCGGTGCCGATCCGGACGACCTGCCCGGAGACGTACGCCGAGCGGCCGGAAAGCAGGAACCGCAGGGTCGCCTCCAGGCTGGTCTCCGTGCCGGCGTCCCCGTCGGGGGTGACGTACACCAGTTGGGCGGTGACGCCCCGGCCGAACTCCTTGCCGATGCTGCGGGTCAGCCCCTCGCACGCCCGCTGGGCGGTCGCCTCGCGCGGGGTGGCGCACCGCTCGGGTGGGGTGCCGAGCACCACCACCCGCCCGCTGGCGTGCAGCGACCGGGCGTACGGGTGGAAGAAGTCGTAGAGCTGCCGTAGGCCGGTCGAGTCGGTGATGCCGGTGGCGTCGTACACCAGGGCACCGAAGCGGGTGTCGGCGGACGCGGCGGCCGGGTCGCCCCCGGCGGCCGGATCGTCGGTGGCCAGCTCGACCCCGGCGGCGCGGAGGATCCGGCCGACCGGTTCGGCGAGTCGGCCCCCGGTCGCGGCACCGAGCAGGGCGGGGCCGGGCAGCAGCGGGTCGCCGGGGCGGTGTCGGCGCAGGCGGGGCGGATCGGGCAGCCCGAGGCGCTTGACCAGCGCGCGACCGGCCCCCGATTGGACGAAGCTCGCGTACCTGTCGGTCATAGGCGTAGCCTACTGGTGAGTAGGGTTGGGGCAAGTGTTTCGAGGAGGCGGGATCGTGCAGAGCATCCGACGGGTCGCGGTGATCGGCGGGAACCGGATCCCCTTCGCCCGGTCCAACTCGCGGTACGCCGACGCGTCCAACGCCGACATGCTCGGCGCGGCGCTCGACGGGCTGGTCGCCCGGTTCGGCCTGGCCGGGCAGCGGCTCGGCGAGGTGGTCGCCGGGGCGGTGCTCAAGCACTCCCGGGACTTCAACCTCACCCGCGAGGTGGTGCTCGGCTCGAAGCTCGACCCGCACACCCCCGCGTACGACATCCAGCAGGCGTGCGGCACCGGGCTGGAGGCCGCCATCCTGGTCGCCAACAAGATCGCCCTCGGGCAGATCGACGTCGGTGTGGCCGGGGGCGTGGACACCACCTCCGACGCCCCGCTCGCCGTCAACGAGGAGATGCGGCGCACCCTGCTCCGGCTCAACTCCGCCCGCACCCTCGGTCAGCGGCTGAGGATCGCCGCGAAGCTCCGCCCGCACCAGCCCTTCAGGCCGGAGATCCCGCGTAACGCGGAACCGCGTACCGGGCTGTCGATGGGCGAGCACGCCGCCCGTACGGCCCTGCGCTGGGCGGTCGACCGGCAGTCCCAGGACGAGTTGGCGCTCCGCTCGCACCAGCGGCTCGCCGCCGCGTACGACCGGGGGTTCTTCGACGACCTGGTCACGCCGTACCTGGGGCTGACCCGCGACCAGAACCTCCGCCCGGACACCACCCTGGAGAAACTCGGCGGCCTGAAGCCGGTCTTCGGCACGAAGGGCCCGGACGGCGGGCTGGCCACCATGACCGCCGGCAACTCCTCCCCGCTCACCGACGGCGCGTCCGCCGTGCTGCTGGCCAGCGAGGAGTGGGCGCGCGAGCGGAGCCTGCCGGTGCTCGCCTGGTTCACCTGGTCCCAGACGGCGGCGGTGGACTTCGTGCACGGCGACGAGGGGCTGCTGATGGCCCCCGCGTACGCGGTGCCCCGGATGCTCGCCCGCGCCGGGCTGACGTTGCAGGACTTCGACTACTACGAGATCCACGAGGCCTTCGCCTCGCAGGTGCTGGCCACGCTCGCCGCCTGGGAGTCGCCGGAGTTCTGCAAGGAACGCCTCGGTCTGGACGCGCCGCTCGGCACGATCGACCGGGAGAAGCTCAACGTCAACGGCTCGTCGCTGGCGGCCGGGCACCCGTTCGCCGCGACCGGCGGCCGGATCGTCGCCACGCTGGCGAAACTGCTCGCCGAGAAGGGCAGCGGACGCGGGCTGATCTCGATCTGCGCGGCCGGCGGCCAGGGCGTCACCGCGATCCTGGAGCGCTGACCGGCGCTCTCGAAGCGCGGGGTGCGGCACCCGCTCCTGGTTGGTAGCAGGGGACCCTTGTTACTCATTTCCGCACTGCAAGGTGCCCCTGCAACCAACCCGGGCGGAGGAATTCCCCCCTTTAGGGCATGAAAGCTCTAAAACCCGGCAAGAATTACCAAACCTTCCGACGATGAGATCACCTGATCCGTCGTCCTCGGGAGGTTCCCATGCCGGTCGACCGTCGACTCCTTGCGCTGCTGGCCGGCGTCGCCCTCGTCCTGCTACCGCTGCCCGCCCAGCCGGCGGCTGCCGGCATCGAGCAGGCGTCCCCCGCGTTCGCCGCCCGGCCCGCCCCCGACGACGACCGCCGTCCGGATTCTCCGGCCGGCCAGCGCGACGACCCGCAGCCGGCGCGGCGTGACGGCCAGCCGCCGGCCGTGCCGTCCGGCTCACCGTGCCGACCGGGTACGCCCCCGAACGCGCCGCCCACCACCACCCACTACGAGGACAACCAGCTCCTCGGCCCGGCCCGGCCACCGAAGGCCCACCCGGTCGGGCCGCTGCTCGCGGGTTACCAGCGTTTCGGCGCGCTCACCGCGCAGGAGTTCCTCGACCAGTACGCCAACGCGGCGCAGGACGCCTACGTCTACCCGCCGGCCGGCGGCTTCGTCATCGCCCCGGACGGCCGTCCGATCAAGGCCGCGCAGACCCTCCTCCCCGGATACCGGCTGGACCGGTTCGGCTTTCCCGGCGGCGCCTACCTCGCCCCCCTCGGCACGCCGTTCAGCTCCCGGTCAATTCCACCGTCCAACCTGAACACCCCGGCGAACGCGCCGCTGGCCAACTACCACGTGTACTGCGTGCTCAAGCCGTTCACCGTCGACTCCGGACCGATCGCCCCCTGGTTCGCCCAGCCGGGCATGGGCACCCAGTACAAACTGGAGCGCCGGCACCTGCCCGAGGCCGGTCCGCAGCTCAGCATCACCTGGCTGATCGAGCACGGGTACCTGGTGGAGGAGAACGTGACCGCCGCGCCGCGAGCCCAGTGCGCCGCCGGCGCCTCCGCCTGCTGACCGGCGGTACGGTCACCCTGGCGCGCGACTGCGGTCGCCCGCCTGACGACGGGAGGCACCGGGTGGACCGGCGCGAGCTGCGCAACATCCTGCTGCACACCGGGCTCTCCCCGGAGGCCTTCGAGCTGGAGGACGTCCACGAACACGTGCCGCTCCCGCCCGACTTCTGGTTCCTGCGCGGGTCATCCGGCGGCCGGTGGGAGATCGGCCTCTACGAACGCGGCGTGTACGACGTCCGCGAGATCCACGACACCGAGGATGCCGCCTGCCGCGCCCTCCACCATGCCCTGACCGGCCGCCCCGCCCCGTCGTGAGACCGGTCCGCCCTCCGGATCGTGGTGGCGAACGGCCCTCCCGGGGGCCATTCGCCACCACGATCGAGGCAACCCCGGGGACCGGAGCGTCCGTCCCCTGGACATGACGGCTGATACGGGCTCCGCGCGGTGAAGCGCGCGGACGAAGAGGAGTACCGGCAGTTCGTGGCCGCCCGATTGGAGCCGCTGCGCCGGACGGCGTACCTGCTCTGCCGGGACTGGCACACCGCAGACGATCTGGTGTCGATCACCATTGGCAAGCTCTACCGGCACTGGCGACGGGTTCGCGCGGCGGAGAACGTCGACGCGTACGTGCGTGGCGTGCTGACCCACGCCTGGCTGGACGAGCGGCGGCGGCCGTGGCGACGCGAGCGGAGCGTCGACGAACTCCCCGACCGGGCGGACCTGAACTCGTCCGAGCCCACGCTCGCGGACCGGGAGATGCTGCTCGACCTGCTCGGGCAACTGCCGGCGCGGCGTCGGGCGGTGATCGTCCTGCGCTTCTACTGCGACCTGTCGGTGGAGGAGACCGCCGGAATCCTCGGCATCAGCACCGGCACGGTCAAGAGCCAGGCCGCGCGCGGCCTCGACGCACTGCGCGCCCTTGCCACCAATTCGTCGGGACGACCCAGTGAGGAGTGGGCATGAGCTACCGAGAGGCAATCGACGAGGCGATCGGCGACTCGCCGGTCTCCACCATCGACGTGGATCGGATCATCGTGCGGCAGCGGCGGGCCGGCAAACTGCGGATCTGGGGGGCCAGCGGGGCCGGAGCGGCGGCCGTCCTAGCGGTGACCCTCGCGGTGGCGCTGGTGCCGGGATCGACGACGTCGACCGTCCGTCCGGCGACCAGCACCACGGCTGGTAGCGCGGCGGAGCTGCAACGCCTGGAGGATGCCGTCGACACGGCCCTGAAGCGTGTGGCTCCCGACATCACCTTTCTTCCGAAGCGCCAGCCGGGCAACCAGAGCCCCAACCCGACCAGCCACTTCTCGACCCAGCGCGAAATCGAGGTCGACGGTGTTCGCGGGACCTTGACCGTCGAGGTGGCCCGGTGGGTGCTGAGCCGGCTCACCTGCGGATCGCCACCGCTCGGCTCCCACGAGTGCCGGCGGACGACCGCTCCGGACGGTGCCATGATCGTGGCCAGCGAAGACGCCCGATCGACCGGGAACCAGTCGCGTCCGTCCCGCAGCGTGAGCGTCCTGCGGAACGACGGGGTCATGGTCGCCGCCTACCTGACCGGCGACGACGCACAGCGGCGGCTCCCGTTGACGGCAGAGCAACTGACCGCCGTCGCGAACGATCCCGCTCTGAAATCCGACCTGTTGCCGCGCGGCTCGGAATCGACGCCGCCATCGAACCCCTCCCCCGACACGGCCCAGCAGGAACGGATCGACAGGGCGGTCCTCGCCACGCTCCGTGCGCAGGTGCCCGGCGTCGGGGCGCTGAGCGCCGACGGACGCGCCGCCGACCTGGAGTCGCAGTGGACCGGTGACACCGCCGAGAACACCGTCGACCAGTACCGTGGCCAAGCGCAGATCACCGTCGGCGGGGTCCCGGGGCTCCTCGCCGTCCGGATCGCCCGGGTGGTCTCCTTCCCGGGCTGCGGCAAGCCGAGTACGTCCCAGCGTTGCGTGGAGAGCAAGGGACCGGGCGGTGAACGGGTCCGCGTCATCAGCGAACCCACCCGGCAGGCCCCGGACATCTCCGCCGAGCGGCACGTTTCGGTGCTGCGCGAGGACGGCATCTTGGTCGAGGTGTCGCACACCAGCAGCCGGCCGGACCGGACGTTCGCCCTGACCGAGCAGCAGCAGAAGGCCATCGCCCTGGACCCCGCGCTCACCCTCACCACGAGGTAGCCGCGCTGCGGCCGACCGTGGCGGTGTCCTCGCCACCACGGTCGGCCGGATCAAAGTCGGCGGGGAAGCCAGCTCAGGAACCGGGTCCGCAGGCCCGCCGCGGGCAGATCGGGGCGTTCCGCGAGAGCGTCCATCATGTACGAGGCGAGCAGCACCGCCAGGGCGATCCGGTTGCCGGCGTACGCGGCGAACCAGGCGAAGGCCGGCGGCCGGGCCACCGCTGCGCCGAGCCGGAGCAGCCAGGCGTGGGTGAGCAGCGGAGCCGTCCGGTACCGGCCCCGGCGGTGCGGAAACCACCGACTGCGCCAGCCGGCCGGCCGGGTCGGTGGCGGATCGTCCGGCAACACCGGTCGACCCAGGTCGACCAGGCGGTTCGCCGCCGCGTTCGCCGGCCGGCAGGGCGCGGGTTCGAGGCAGGCCGCGCAGAGGCCGTTCTCCGGATCGGGTACGTGGTTGGCGAGCACCGTGCGCGCGGCCTGCGCGTCCGTCTCGTCGCGGTCCGACAGTCGGTGGACCGACCGGTAGACACCCATGGGAAGCCCTCCTGCCTTGGACAGGGGCGGGCGCACGGCCGGCGCGGGCGACCGCGGGGGAAGTGCGGTCGGTGCGTGCGCTGCCGCTGCCGTACGCCCGCCCCCGGTGGGGCCGGTGCGCGCGCTGTCGGGGGTCAGCGCGGGCGCCGGCCGGGGACGGGGAGCGGCACGCCGGACGCGTCGCTGTCACCACCGGGTGGTAGACAGGAGGGGAGTCGATCCCCGGGCGTGGTCCAGCGTGGCTGCTCCCTTCGACTTGCCGGGCCGGGATGGGTACGAGGCCGCCAAACCACAGCACCCGTCCCGGCCCACTTACGTGCGGTAACCTTACTGCGTATCGCATAAGGCATCAAGGATCGGCGTTGGTGTTGCCGCTGGGCGACCTACTCTGATCCGGGGCGACGGACGCGAGTGGGAGATTGGCGATGGTCGACAAGGGTTGGCTGAGTGTCTCGGTGCCCTACGTGACGCCAGGGGGATCCGATTCCTGGAAAGCGGAGGCGGCAACCGCCGGGGGCGTGGGAAGCCAACGGCTGGTGGAGGTCGCCGAGGTGGTGGCACCCGCCGAGGTGGCCGCCGCTCTCGACATCGAGCCCGGCGGGACGGTCGTGGTGCGCCGTAGGCTGATGCTGCTCGACGACCGGCCCGTCGAGTTGACCGACTCGTACTACCCGCTTGCCATCGCCCGCGGCACGGCACTCGCCGAGCCGCGCAAGATCCGCGGTGGGGCGGTGACCCTGTTGGCGGAGCTGGGCTACCGGCCGTGCCACACCGTCGAGGACGTCTACGCTCGCGAACCCACGGACGCGGAGCGGAAGGCGCTCGCCCTCGATGGCCATCGCTGGGTGTTGGGGCTCACCCGCCTGCTCACCTCCGGAGGCGGGCTGCCGGTGGAGCTGAGCGTCATGACCATGGTGGCTGAAGGCCGCCGGCTGCGGTACGAGATGTCGATCGACTGAGGGGACGAACAGTGGCTACCAGAGGTGACGGTCGTCCCCGGCACGAGCAGATCGCGGCCGAGATCAGGGCGGCGATCATGGCCGGCGACCTGTCCCCGGGTACGCAACTACCGTCCATTCCCACCCTGGTCAACCGGTACTCGGCGGCCACGGCAACCGTTCAGCGTGCCCTCGCCGCACTCAAGGACGAGGGCTATCTGGTCAGCGCAGTCGGCAAGGGCGTCTACGTGCGTGAGCGCGAGCCGCTGGTGGTTGAGGCGGCCGCCTACTTGAACCCCACGCGGAGTCGGTACTCCTACCGGCTGCTCGGCGTGACCGAGGTGGTTGCCCCGCCCGAGGTCGGCCGGGCACTTCAGCTCGCCGATGGGGAGCGGGTCCTCGTTCGACACCGGTTGGCGCTGTATGGCACCGATCCCGTCGAGCTGTCCTGGTCGTACTACCCGATGTCGATCGCGGCCGGCACCGAGCTGACGCAGCAACGGCGGATCGTCGGCGGGGCACCGAGGGTCCTGTCTGACGCGGGGCTGCCAATGGCCATGTTCACCGACCGTGTCTCGGCGCGCATGCCCACGCCCGAGGAAGCGGAGCTGCTGGCGCTCCCACCCAACGTTCCGATCATTCGGCAGTTCCGTGTGGTGGCCTCCCGAGACGACCGCCCGGTCGAGGCGTCGGTTCTGGTCAAGGGCGGCCACCTGCACGAGCTGCACTACTGCCAGCAGGTGAGCGACTAGTGCCTCGTCGCGCAGCCTTGAACGGGTAATCCGGGCGGCGGATCTTGGAGTTGATCGCGAACCCGGATTTCGGTTGGCCGATTTGCCACTGCCGCAGGTTGTGCCGCCGCCCGGCCGGCAGGTCGAGGACGCCACGCCGGTCGCCGACGAGGTGCACGAGGTGCTCGGCGCGGCTCGCCCGACCCGGCACCGACTGGGTATCCGAGGCTTCGTGGCTGCCTGAGGTGTAATCCGCTCGGCGTGTCGTAGATCTGAGCTGCCACAGCCGTGTGCGATAACAGATGTCCGCTCACCCGCCGTCACGCGTTGACCTCCAACACGCACACCCGCAGTCACCGGCCGAGCGCAGTTCTCAGAACCGACCGGTAACCCGGTCGACGTTCCAAGACGAGGCACTAGACCGGGCGCGTTCGCCGTACCGCTCCGGGTGGTGAGCCCACGACGCGCTTGAACGCCCGCGCGAACGCCGCCTCGGACCGGTAGCCGAAGCGGCTCGCGAGTTCGGCCACGGTGGCACCCTCGTCCCGGAGCGCCGTGGCGGCCAGGTGCATCCGCCAGCGGGTCACGTAGCTCATCGCCGGCTCGCCGACCAGCTCGGTGAAGCGGGCGGCGAAGGCGGAGCGCGACATCGGGACCTGGTCGGCGAGCGAGGCGACCGTCCACTCCCGGCCGGGCTCGCGGTGGACGAGGGAGATCGCGCGTCCGATCAGCGGATCCTGGAGCGCGCCGAGCCAGCCGGACCGCGCCGCCGGGTCGCTCTCCAGCCAGGCCCGCAGCGCCTGTACGACGAGCACGTCGGAGAGGCGGGTGATCACGGTTTCGCCGCCGGGGCGCAGGCCGTCGGCTTCCAGCTCCATCAGCCGCAGGGTGGAGCGCAGCCATTCGAGCCGGGTCGGGCTGGACGCCGGGTCGACGGTGAGGATCTGCGGCAGCAGGGCGAGCAGCCGGCCGGCGGCCGGGTGGTCGAAGCGTACGGCGCCGCAGACCATGTCGACGCGCTCGCCGCCGCCTCCGTGGCGCAGGATCTCGTACCGTTCGCCGAGCTGTTCGCGCTCCAGGGCGAAGATGCTCGGCGTGGCTGCGTCGGGCTCGCTGCGCAGCCGGTGGCCCTGGCCGTGCGGGACGAGCGCCAGCTCGCTCGCGGCGAGGCGTCGCGGCTGTGCCCCGGGCGCTTCGAGCCAGCAGCTGCCCCGCGTGATGACGTGGAACCACAGGTAACCCTCGTACGGCGGCAGTTCCAACCCGAACGGGGTGGTGAACTCCGACCGGCAGTAGAACGCACCGCGTACCTCGAGGAGGTGCAGCGCCTCGCCGAGTGGATCGCTCGTCGACGGCCAGGGGTCGGTGGACATAGGGCGAGTATGGCAGGCGCGGTACTCGTCGTCCTGGGCTGCTGGACGAATGAGCATGCAAGCCGGACCGTGAGTCATAGTCAGTCCCAGTTCGCGGGACGAAGCTGGACGTACGAACATCGCATCCAGCCAGGGGGACCTGACATGATCACCGTGATGGGAGCCACCGGGAACACCGGTCGCAAGATCATCAAGCTGCTGCTCGCAGCCGGCGAGGAGGTGCTCGCGCTCGGCCGCTCGCCGGAGAAGCTCGCCGGACTGGCCGCACTCGGGGCCAGGACCGCCGTCGGCGACGTCCGCGACGCCCGCCATCTGACGAGCGCCTTCGCCGGAGCCGACGCGGTCTACACGCTCACCGCGTTCGACCCGACCCTGCCCGACTACCACGCCGACCAGGACCGGCGTGGGGAGGCGATCGTCGCGGCGGTCCGGGAGAGCGGGGTACGCCACGTGGTCGCACTCAGCTCGATCGGCGCCGAGTTGCCGGGCGGCAACGGCTTCATCGCCAGCCTGCACCGGCAGGAGCGGCGGTTGCGGGCGCTCGATGGTGTCGACGTCATGCTGCTGCGTCCCGGGGCCTTCTTCGAGGGTTTCCACGCGGCGCTCGAGACGATCCGTCACGAGGGCGTGGTCGCCGACTCGGTTGCGCCCGACGCGAAGGTGCCGATGGTCGCGACCGCCGACATCGCGAAGGTCGCCGCCGGGGCGCTGCGCGAGCGGAACTGGCGCGGCGTCGTCGTCCGCGAACTGCTCGGCCCGCGAGACCGCACGTACGCCGAGGTGACGGCGGCGCTCGGGGCGGCGATCGGCCGGCCGGACCTCGGGTACGTCCAGATGCCCGACGAGGACCTGGTGGCGGTCCTCACCGGGCACGCCGGGTTCTCGCCCGACTTCGCCGGGCTGTTCGTCGAGTTCAACCGGGCGCTGAGCGACGGCCGGCTGCACTCGCTGGAGGGGCGGAACGCGAGCAACACGACCCCGACCGAGTTCGAGGAGTTCGCCGTCGAGCTGGCACACGCCTACCCGGCGGCAGTGTGACGTGACGGTCCGGCGGGAGGTCGGCGCCCGGTCCACGGACCGGGTGTCGGCCCGGCCGCCTCGGTGTGGAACCGATGAGCGGCCGGGCCGACTGCCGATGTCCGATCCGGGTCAGGTGCCCGTGGAGCCGGTCACGTCGGCTCGACGGGCAGCCACAGTTCACAGGTCGCGGTACTGAAGTCCTCGGCGCGTTCGAGCACCGTCACGATCGACGGGCCCGGCCGCAGTCGCCACCGGTTCGAGGGAAACCACTCGGTGGCGGTCGCGGCCCAGGTCTGCTGGAGGGTGCTCGGATACGGCCCTGAACTACGGAAGACCGCCCACGTGCCGGCCGGGACCTCGATGGCGTCCAGCCCGTCCGGTGGCGGGGTGTCACCGGTGATCGCGACCCCGTGCAGGTAGGTCAGCTCGCTGCCTTCGGCAGCGTCGGCGTCGAGGTCGTCGCTGACCTGGAGGATCCCGGCCGGCTCGGTGTTGCTCAGCGCCTTGAGCCGGAGGTGCTCCTCCTGCGGGAACGAGGTGATATGCCGGTGGATGTGCGGGTTGACGCCCTCGTAGATCAACGGGACCCGGGTTGCGTGTCCGACGAGCCGGAACGCGGGGCGGTCGACGATGCGGGTGTCCATGGGAGTGCTCCCTTCGACGGTCAGGCGGAACCTGAGCTGTGGTTGTGTGCGAAGGGGGCCTCCGTCGTGGCGTACCTCGCTGGGGCCGGCACCGTGCACCGCCCGGAACGCCCGCCCGAACGCCTCGGTCGAGCCGTAGCCGTGCCGGACCGCGATGGACAGCAGGTCGTCGGTGCCGCTGACGACGTCGGCCGCGGCAACGGTCATCCGACGCCGGCGCACGTACTCCGAGAGCGGCATGCCGGCCAGCGACGAGAACATCCGGCGCAGGTGGTACTCGGTCGTGCCGAGCTTCCTGGCCAACCCGTCGAGGTCGAGCTCCTCGGTGAGGTGCTCCTCCACGTGGTCGACCAGCCGGTTGAGTGCCGAGATCAAGAGGACCTCCCTTCTGGCATCCACTCTGGGCTCTGGTGCCTGCCCGGTGCCCGATCGCTGCGGTCCGATCCGATCATCCGATCACCACCCGGGCTGTGTCGTGCGTTGACGCGCGCTCAACCGGGCGTCGTGACGCCGGCAATTCGGTCCTCATCGAGGTCCGTCGTCGTTACGCTGACGCACGCTTATCCGGCGGTGGCCGGACGCGATGTCCCCGGCGGGACGACTCCCGCGTGATCCACCGCCGCTGGCGACGTCATCGGCTGCGAGACAAGGGGCGGCGCATGGAGCTGGTGCGGTTCGACGGAGCGTACGCCGGGACGGTGGCCGGGTGGGCCGCGTCGGTCGAGGAGACCCGGTGGTGGTGTTCCCGGGACGAGGTCACTGCGGAGACGGTCGCCGGCTGGGTGGCGCAGCCGGACACCGAGGCGTACGGGCTGATGGAGGCCGGTGAGCTGGTCGGTTTCGGTGAGCTGTGGGTGGAGGAGGACGAGGCCGAGTTGGCCCGGCTGATCGTCGCGCCGGGGCACCGGGGCCGGGGCGTGGGGCGTCGGTTCGTTGCCCTGCTGACCGGGGAGGCGCTGCGCCGGCAGCCGGCGGTGTTCATGCGGGTGAACCCCGCCAACACCCGTGCACTGCGCTGCTACGCCGCCGCCGGATTCCGCGTTGTGCCGCAGGAGCAGGCCGACGAGTGGAACCGGGACCAGCCGGAGGCGTTCATCTGGCTCTGTCACGAGCCTGCAGCCTGATCGTGACCGCCGGAGGTTCGGTGTTTGCAGGGGTCCCCTGCTCGACAAAATGCGGTAGGAGGGGTCCCCTGCTTCCACCTGACGCCGGCCGACCAACGCCGACCGCCGCCGCCCAAACAGCACGGGGTGACGGCGAACCCGGTGCCCCACCGCAGGCAGCGGTCGCGGAACGGGTCAGGCGTCGTCGGCGGTTTCGCGGACGGCGGCACCGACCAGGGGTGAGCTGGCGAACGCGCGGGCGACCCGGGCCAACTGTTCGACCTCGCGTACCTCGTCGAGGGCCGGATCGGGCGGGCCGGGCAGCTCCGGGCGGCGCGGGCGGACGTCGGCGCGCATCGCGGCCAGCGCGGCGCGCAGCTTCGCGGCCTCCACCACGGCGGCGAGGTCGTCGCCGCCGAGCCCGCCGGCCTCCGCGTGGCGGCGGGCCCGGTCCCCGACGGCTTCGCTGAGGTACGGCCGCAGCACCAGCCGGGCGTCGTAGATCTCGATGACCCGGCGGTGCAGCCGATCGGCCGGCCGCCACCAGCGCCGGTCGTGGGCGAGGCGCACGGTCGGTACGGCGGCGCAGAGGGCGGCCCAGAGTGGGCGCAACTGCCGGAGCAGCCGGATCCGGTGGGCCGTGGCCGGCAACGCGGCGAGCCGGGGGCCCCACGCCGGCATGGTCAGACCGCTGATGACCAGCAGCGCGCCGGTACTGGCCGCGATCGGGACGATCCACTCGACGCGGGGCAGGTCCCAGCAGACGGCGGTGATCACGTCGATGATGCGGACCAGGGTGTACACCAACCCGACGGCGGCTCCGACCGCAGTGGTGCGCAACCCCCGGCGTAGCCAGCCGGGACCGACGAGCCGGGCGTACGGCCAGCAGATGCGGATGATGTCGAGCAGGCCCGCCGAGAAGGCGGCGAGGTACATCAGCAGGTACGCGGCGAGCTGCGGCCGGTGGGCGTAGGTGACCACGAAGTCGGTGTTGTGGGTCTCGGTCGGGCCGATCCCGCAGAACAGGACGAAGAGCAGCACCACGACCACGGCCAGGGCGACCAGCCGGTATCGGCTGTGCCGGCTGGCCTCCTCGGGCGGCTTGGTCCACCACAGCAACAGGACCTGGATGCTGGTGGAGAAGCCGACCACGCAGAGGTGGGCGATGAGCGCGGTCACGTTCTCGACGCCGATGGCCCGGTCGGCGAGCGCCCAGACGGCTGGCGTGGACACGGTGAAGGTCAGCGCGAGCAGGGCGACCGCGCCGGTGACCGCGTGTCGGGCGGGGTTGCCGGAGCCGGAGTGCAGGGTGGTGCCCAGTCGCAGGGCGGCTGCCGTCCAGGCCAGGACGGCGAGCCCGGGGTAGAGGAGGTCGTGCACCCCTCACGGCCCGCCGAGGGACTGCCGGATGCGGTCGACGACGGCCGCGGTCGACGGGTCCGCGTCGGTGTCCGGGGGCGGGCGGCGGCCGGCGTGCTTGCGGAGCAGACCGGCGATGACCTCGGCCTCCCACTCGGCCCGCTCGTCGTAGCCGGGCACCCGGCCGAGCACCGAGGTGACCATGTCCGGATCGAGGGTGGGCATGAGCAGGCGGGTCAGTTCGCCGGCGTCGACCGGCCGGGCGGCGTGCCCGGCGAGCAGGTGGCCCAGCTCGTGGGCGACGATGTGCCGCTGGTGCAGCGGGCTGGTCCGGTTGTCGTACGCCACGTAGTGGCTCTGCGGGGTGGAGATCACGATGCCGCAGGGCGCCTCGGTGGGCAGGGGCAGGGGCAGGAGCTGGATCGGCCGGTCGAGGCGTTCGGCCACGGCGCCGCAGAGTGCCGCGCTGTCGGCCGTCGCCGGGATCCGGATACCGCTGGTGAGGCGCGTCAACCGTCGTTTGGCACGCCACCCGGTCATGACCGTCCGTCCTCCGTCGACCCGGTGTCCCGCCCGGCGAGCCCTTCCAACTCCAGGCAGCGGTCGACCATCTGCTGGATGACCTGCTGGCTGGCCGGGGAGAGCCCCTTGTGCTGGAGCACCGTACGCAGGGACACGTGCTGCACCTGGAGTTTGCGCAGCGCGTCCAGCGTGCGCAGGTCGGCGATCGTGTGCCGGGCGTGCTCGTCGTCGAAGAAGTACGCCGGACTCACCCCGAAGAACTGAGCCAGCGCTTCTATGTGTTCTTTGGTGGGATTCGTCCGACGGCCGGTCCGTAATTGCCAGATGTACACGTCGGAAATGGAGCCCCCCGCCGCCCGAATTGCGATCGCCACGTCCTTGTTGCTGTGCGGGGTCTCCCGACCGGCCGGACGGATCGTGTCGAAGAGCAGGTTGAGCCGGTCTGCGAACGATGTGCCGCTTTCGGCTGTGCTGCTCACGGCGTCACCCCCGTCGTCCAATAGCTGTGATTAATTGCGTTTCCCGTGTCATTAACGTCAGTTGACGGCCTGCGCGCATCCATCGTAGGCTCATCGATGTTGGCGCGTGGGTGGGGCTTGGTCGCCATCTCGATCCGGCATCGCGTCTGGGGGGATGGGCGTCGATCCGGTAACGCAGAGGCCGGCATCCACGGGGGGAGATGCCGGCCTCTGCCACGCACCTTAGCGACGTGCCCCGGTCGGTGCAACGGTTGGCCGGGAGATCCGCGACCGTCGCTGGCCTCGCCGGCCCTGCCGAGGGCTCTGACCTGCGTGGGCCGCCGCGCCGCGCGTACCGGAGAATGGTCGGGTGACGACGATCCCGAACGTGCTCGCCAACCGTTACGCCTCACCCGAGCTGGTCGCCCTCTGGTCCCCGGAGGAGAAGGTACGCATGGAACGGCGACTCTGGCTCGCCGTGCTCCGGGCGCAGCGCGACCTCGGCGTCGCGGTGCCCGACGGCGTGGTCGAGGCGTACGAGCGGGTGCTCCACGACGTCGACCTGGCCTCGATCGCGGACCGGGAGCGGGTCACCCGGCACGACGTCAAGGCCCGGATCGAGGAGTTCAACGCGCTCGCCGGCCACGAGCACGTGCACAAGGGGATGACCTCGCGGGACCTCACCGAGAACGTCGAGCAGCTCCAGGTCCGCAGCTCGCTCGAGCTGATCCGGGACCGGGTGGTGGCCGCGCTGGCCCGGCTGGCCTGGCTCGCCCACGAGCACTCCGGCCTGGTGATGACCGGCCGGTCGCACAACGTCGCCGCGCAGGCCACCACGCTGGGCAAGCGCTTCGCCTCCGCCGCCGAGGAACTGATCATCGCGTACGAGCGGCTGGCGGACCTGATCGACTGGTACCCGCTGCGCGGCGTGAAGGGGCCGGTGGGCACCGCCGCCGACCAGCTCGACCTCTTCGACGGGGACGCGGAGAAGGTGGCCGAGCTGGAGCGGCGGGTCGCCGAGCACCTCGGGTTCAGCCGGGTGCTGGACAGCGTCGGGCAGGTCTACCCGCGTTCGATCGACGTCGCGGTGCTCGCCGCGCTCTCCCAGGTGGCCGCCGCCCCGTCCTCGCTGGCCACCACGATCCGGCTGATGGTCGGTCAGGAACTGGTCACCGAGGGCTTCAAGCCGGGCCAGGTCGGGTCCAGCGCGATGCCGCACAAGATGAACACCCGCTCCAGCGAGCGGGTCAACGGCTTCGCGGTGATCATCCGGGGTTACCTGTCGATGGTCGGCGAGCTGGCCGGTGACCAGTGGAACGAGGGGGACGTCTCCTGCTCCGTGGTGCGCCGGGTGGCCCTGCCGGACGCCTTCTTCGCCGCCGACGGGCTGTTCCAGACCTTCCTCACCGTGCTCGACGAGTTCGGGGCGTACCCGGCGGTGATCGAGCGGGAGCTCGAGCGCTTCCTGCCGTTCCTGGCGACCACGAAGATCCTGGTGGCGGCGGTGCGCCGGGGTGTGGGCCGTGAGGTGGCGCACGAGGCGATCAAGGAACACGCGGTCGCCGTGGCCCTGGCCATGCGGGAGCGGGGCGTCGCCGGCAACGACCTGTTCGACCGGCTGGCCGCCGACCCCCGCCTCGGCCTCACCCGGGCCGAGATCGACGCCCTGGTCGCCGACCGGGCCGCGTTCGTCGGGGCCGCCGCCGCCCAGGTCGCCTCGGTCACCGCCCGCATCACGAAGATCGTCACCCAGCATCCCGAGGCGGCCACCTACTCCCCGCCCCCCATCCTCTGACCCGCCTCTCCCGCCCCGCCCCGGCCACCCGGTCAGGGGCGGGGGGTGGGGGTCTCGGCGGCACTGGAGAGGTCGGGGGCGCTGGCGGGTTCGGCGACGCCCCCCGGGGCCTCGGCGATGCCCGGTTGGTGGGCGGTGTCCGCCGCGACGACCGGCTGGTCGGAGGGCATGGTCTCGGGCGCGCGGGCCACCACGACGACCGCCGTCCCGTAGGCGCAGACCTCCATCCACATCTCGCCGCAGTCGCGGCTGTCGAACCGCATCCCCACCACGGCGTTCGCGCCGAGGCGGCGGGCCTCCTCGCCGAGTCGGGCCACCGAGTCCGTACGCCAGCGGGTGAGGTTGTCCGGCGCCATCGGGTCGTACGCGCCGCCACGCAGGTTCTTCACGCCCTCGCGGTACGGGTTCCGCGTCCTGGCCATCGATGACACCACTTCGCCGAGGACCTGGCGGATCTCGTAGCCGGGCAGGCTATCCGTTGTCACGACCAGCACGTCACTGATGCTGGCACCTGCCCGGGCGGGCGGTTCGCGAGCCGTGTTCACCTCGCCGGATGCTGCGAAACAGCGCGGCGCGGACGGCCGGCACGAGCCGGGCCGTCCGCGCCGAGTCGGTGCGTCCGGTCAGAAGGCGGTCATCGGGGTCAGATGCCGGTCACCGAGGTGATCCAGGCCCGGTTGTACGCGACGCTGCCGTAGTTCTGGATGGTGCGGCCGTCGGCGGTGGAGGCGACACCCACCTGGCGGCCGTTGTAGAACTGCGGGCCGCCCGAGTCGCCCCGCCACGCGTTGCCGTTGATCCGGCTGCTCCGGATCGCCTGGCCCCCGTACGCGTCGGTGGTGAGGCCGGTCACCTGGACGGTGGCGGTCTTCAGCTGGCTGGAGGCCGAGCAGCCGCTGTAGCAGGTCATGCCCCAGCCGTAGATGGTGTTGGTGGAGCCGGTCGGCGGGTTGCTGGTGGCCAGCGAGACGTACGAGGTGCTCACCGGGCTGGACAGGCGCATCAGCGCGAGGTCGTAGCGGCTGTAGGTGGCGCTGACGGTGCGGGTGGTGCCGCCCGAGGCGTAGTAGACGCTGCCGATGCGGACCGACATCGAGCCGCTGATGCAGTGCCGGGCGGTGAGCACCCAGTCGGCGGAGATGACGCTGCCGGAGCAGGTGAACGAGCCGTTGCTGAACACCGCGGCGGCCCACGGGGCGGAGGAGACGTAGCTGCCACCGATGATGTACGGGGTGACCGGGGCCGGCTCGGCGGCCGCGGCGGGCGAGCCGAGGCCGATCATGCCGACGAAGGCGGCGCTGAGCGCCGCGACGAGGGAGCGGATTCGCATGGCGGGGGACTCCTTCACGGAGGTTGCAGGGGGACACCGGGTCGGGAGAGCCGTCGACGGGGCCGGTGGGCCCGTCGGCAGGCCGGCTTGCCATCGATACCTGTCGACGAACAGTAGGGGCTGAGGGCGGGCGCGGACAAGGCTTCTATCGATACTGATCGCTACATATCAACGGGGTCGGGTGTTCTCCGCCCACCCTCGGCGGTGGTGCCGACACGACCGGTGCGGTACTGGCCCACACTCGTTGCGCTCGGTAATGTGGATCACTGCGCGTGCTGTCGCCGGCCGGTGCGTCCGGACCGCTATCTGCCAGGTAGGCTGGCTGCGCTCGCCCGTTGTGGGTCGGCACCCAACTGCGTACACAGTCAGGAGTGCCCAGTGCCTCGCGTCGTCGTCGACGTCATGCTCAAGCCCGAGATTCTCGATCCGCAGGGCCAGGCCGTCGCAAACGCGCTGCCGCGGCTCGGCGTCAGTGACGTCGCCTCCGTCCGGATCGGTCGGCGTGTCGAGATCGAGTTCACCGGCGAACCGGACCTGGACCGGGCTCGGGAGATCGCCGACAAGCTGCTCGCGAACCCGGTCATCGAGGACTTCACCGTCCGCCTGGTCGAGGCCGACGACGCTGTGGAAGCGCGGCCGTGACCGCCCGGATCGGCGTGGTGACCTTTCCCGGTTCGCTCGACGACGGGGACGCCGCCCGGGCCGTCCGGATCGCCGGGGGTGAGCCGGTCCGGCTCTGGCACGGCGACGCCGACCTGCACCGCGTCGACGCGGTGGTGCTGCCCGGCGGCTTCTCCTACGGCGACTACCTGCGCTGTGGGGCGATCGCCCGGTTCGCCCCGGTGATGGAGACGATCGTCGACGCCGCCCGGGGCGGGCTGCCCGTCCTCGGCATCTGCAACGGTTTCCAGATCCTCTGCGAGGCGCACCTGCTTCCGGGCGCGCTCACCCGCAACCAGCACCTGCACTTCCGTAACCGGGACCAGATCCTGCGGATCGAGGCGACCGGCACCGCCTGGACGAACACGTACCAGGCCGGCCAGGAGATCCTGATCCCGGTCAAGAACGGCGAGGGCTGCTACGTCGCCGACGCCGCGACCCTGGACCGGATCGAGGCCGAGGGCCAGGTCGTCGCCCGGTACGTCGGCGGCAACCCGAACGGCTCGCAGCGGGACATCGCCGCGATCACCAACTCCGCCGGCAACGTGGTCGGCATCATGCCGCACCCGGAGCACGCGGTGGAGGCGCTCACCGGCCCGTCCCTGGACGGCCTCGGCTTCTTCACCTCGGTCCTCAAGCACCTGGTGGGAGCGCCGGCGTGAGCCAGCCCCACGGGATCACCGGTCGGCTCAGTCACCCGCGACACGGTGGCCACGAGCGCAACGAGGAGAGGTCATGACCACCCACCCGGACCCGGCGGCGCACCCCACCACGGGCGCCCCGGCCGAGCCGCGTCCGGTGGCCGACGCCCCGGCCAGCCCCGCCGTCCCGTTCGACCGCCTCGACACCGTGCCCCGTGCCGGGGACACCCCGGGCGAGTTGCAGCCCTACGCCGAGCTGGGGCTCCGGGACGACGAGTACGACCGGATCCGGCAGATCCTCGGCCGGCGGCCCACGCAGTCCGAACTGGCGATGTACTCGATCATGTGGAGCGAGCACTGCTCCTACAAGTCGAGCAAGGTGCACCTGCGCCAGTTCGGCGAGAAGGCCCCGCCGAGCGACCGGCTGCTCGCCGGCATCGGCGAGAACGCGGGCGTGGTCCAGATCTCCGACGAGCTGGCGGTGACCTTCAAGGTCGAGTCGCACAACCACCCGAGCTTCGTCGAGCCGTACCAGGGCGCGGCGACCGGCGTCGGCGGCATCGTCCGGGACATCCTCGCCATGGGCGCGCGTCCGGTCGCGGTGATGGACCCGCTGCGCTTCGGCGCGGCCGACCACCCCGACACCGCCCGGGTGCTGCCCGGTGTGGTGGCCGGCGTCGGCGGCTACGGCAACTGCCTCGGCCTGCCCAACATCGGCGGCGAGGTGGTCTTCGACCCCTGCTACCAGGGCAACCCCCTGGTCAACGCGCTCTGCCTCGGCGTGCTGCCGGTCGACCGGCTCCAGAAGAAGGAGGCCGCCGGCCCCGGCAACGTCGTGGTGCTGATGGGCGCCAAGACCGGCCGGGACGGCATCGGCGGTGTGTCGGTGCTGGCCAGTGCCACCTTCGACGAGGGCAGCGAGAAGCGCCGCCCGTCGGTGCAGGTCGGTGACCCGTTCATCGAGAAGCTGCTCATCGAGGCCTGCCTGGAGCTGTACGACGCCGAACTGGTCGTCGGCATCCAGGACCTCGGCGGCGCCGGGCTCACCTGCGCGCTCACCGAGACCGCCGCGGCGGCCGGCACCGGCATGCGGGTCTGGCTGGAGCGGGTGCCGCTGCGCGAGCCCTCCATGGAGCCGCACGAGATCCTCGCCAGCGAGTCCCAGGAGCGGATGCTCCTGGTGGTCGAGCCGGAGAAGCTGGAGGCGGTGCTCAAGGTCGCCGACAAGTGGGGCGTGCTCGCCACCGCCATCGGTGAGGTCACCCCGCCGTCGGCGGACGGGCAGCCCGGCCGGCTCTACGTCACCTGGCGCGACCAGCTCGTGGTGGACGTGCCGCCGGGCTCACTGGTCGACGACGGCCCCGTTTACGCCCGTCCGATGCGGGAGCCGGCCGACCTGATCCTGCTCCAGGCCGACCGGGCCGAGACCCTGCCCCGCCCGGCCACGCCGGACGCGCTGCGGGAGACCCTGCTCCGGATGATCGCGTCGCCGAACCTCTGCGACCGCACCTGGGTCACCGAGCAGTACGACCGGTACGTGCTGGGCAACACCGTGCTGGCCCAGCCGGAGGACTCCGGCGTGATCCGGATCGACGAGCGCACCGGGCTGGGCGTCGCCCTCTCGGTCGACGGCAACGGCCGGTACGCCCGCCTCGACCCGTACCAGGGCACGAAGCTGGCGCTGGCCGAGGCGTACCGCAACGTGGCGGTCACCGGGGCCAAGCCGATCGCCGTCACCAACTGCCTGAACTTCGGTTCGCCGGAGGACCCGGGCGTGATGTGGCAGTTCGCCGAGGCGGTGCGCGGTCTCGCGGACGGCTGCCAGGAACTGGGCATCCCGGTCACCGGCGGCAACGTCAGCTTCTACAACCAGACCGGCGCGGCGGCCATCCACCCGACCCCGGTGGTCGGCGTGCTCGGTGTGCTGGACGACGTGGCCGAGCGGGTGCCGATGGGCTTCGCGTCCCGGCCGGCCGGTGAGCACGACCTGATCTTCCTGCTCGGCGAGACCCGCAACGAGCTGTCCGGCTCGGAGTGGGCCTGGGTGATCCACGGCCACCTCGGTGGCGTACCGCCCCGGGTCGACCTGGCCCGCGAGCAGGCGCTGGCGGAACTGCTGGCCGAGGCCGCCCGGGTCGGGCACCTCAGCTCGGCGCACGACCTCTCCGACGGCGGTCTCGCACAGAGCCTGGTCGAGTCCTGCCTGCGGCGGGGCGTCGGCGCGCGGATCGCCCTGCCGGACCGGTTCGCCACCGGTTCGCTGCCGTTCGTCTACCTCTTCAGCGAGTCCGCCACGCGGGCCGTGGTCTCGGTGCCGCGCGGGCACGAGAAGGCGTTCACCGCCCTGTGCGCCGAGCGCGGCGTGCCGGTGGAGGCGATCGGGGTCACCGACCCGACGGGCGGCGTGCTGGACGTGCGCGGACAGTTCCAGATCGGCCTGGACGAGCTGCGGGACGCCTACACCGCGACCCTGCCCCGGCTCTTCGGTCCCGCCGAGGTGGTCGACGTGCCGGCTCCGGCCACCGGGGTCGCCGGGGCGGTCGAGGCAGTGCCCGTGGCCGGGGTGGCACCGATCGGCGACGCGACCGGCGACACCGCCGGCGCAGCGGCGGTCGCCGGTTCCGTGGTGGCCGTCGAGGCCGCGTCGGCCGGTGGCACCACGCCGGCCACGGAGCGCGCCGCGACCGGAGCCGAGCCGGTCGACGCCGGCCCGGTGGCGACTGCCGACCAGCCGGTGGCGGACGTCGACGGTACGTCGGCGGAGAACGTCGACGGAGCCGGGGAGAACACCGCCACCGACCGGCGCTGAGGCGGTGTCCGCGCCGGTGTTCACCCAGCCCGGTACGGGTGCCCGGTTCGACTGGGGGCTCGCCGGTGCGGCGGAACTCGGCCGCGTCTGCGCCGTCCTGGTGGTGGTGGACGTGCTCTCCTTCACCACCTCGGTGGAGGTCGCGGTCGCCCGTGGGATCCGCGTCCACCCGTTCCCCTGGGGCGAGCAGGCCGCCGACTACGCCCTCCGGGTGGGCGCGGTGGCTGCGGTCGGGCGGCGACAGGTGACCCGAGACCACCCGTGGTCGCTCTCACCGGCGGCGCTGCGGGCCGCCCCGGTCGTGCCCGACCTGGTGCTGCCGTCGCCGAACGGCTCCGCGATCTGTGCGGCGGCCAGCGCGACCGGCCTGCCGGTGGTGGCGGCCTGCCTCCGCAACGCCGACGCCGTCGGGCGCTGGCTGCGTGAGCGGGAGTACGGCACCGTCGACGCGCCGATCGGGGTGGTCGCCTCGGGTGAGCGCTGGCCGGACGGCTCGCTGCGCCCCTGTGTGGAGGACCAGCTGGGCGCGGCGTGCGTCCTCGACGCGCTCTCCGGGGTCCCGGGCGGGCTTTCGGTGGAGGCAGCGATGGCGCTCGCCGCGTTGGCGAGCACCCCCGACGTTCCGGCCGCCGTGCGGGGCTGCGTCTCCGGGCGGGAACTCGTCGAGCAGGGCTTCGCTGGGGACGTCGACATCGCGGTGGAGGTGGGGGTCTCCCGGGTGGTGCCGGTCCTGCGCCAAGGCGTCTTCTCCGTCGCCTGACCCCGCCCGCACCCCGCCCGCACCGCCCGCACTCCTCCCGCGCCGCCCGCACCCCTCCCGCACCTCCCGCACCGCGCACCGGCTTTCGCCTGGGTGGTTGCAGGGGCCCCTTCCTCATCAAAAAGCGGTAACAGGGGACCCCTGCTACCACCGCAGCGGGGTGGGAGAAACCGTCGAGCCGTGGAGCGGAGTCGGAGCCGCGGGTGCAGAAACCACTAACGGCCGCCCCCGGGTGGGAACGGCCGCTCGTGGTGTTGGTTGGTCAGTCGTCCAGCCAGTCCAGGCGGCGGTTGCCGCGGTCCTGCTGCGGGGGCTGACCGTCCCGGCCCCGACCACCCTGCTGCTGGTCGTAGTCGCCGTAGCCGCTGCCCTGCTGGCCGTAACCGTAGCCGCCCTGCTGCGGCTCCTGGCCGTAGCCGCCCTGCTGGCCGCCGCCGTGCCCGCCCTGCTGGCCGCCGTATCCGCCCTGCTGGTCGTAGCCGCCACCGGAGCCGTAGCCGCCGCTGCCCTGCTGGCCGTAACCGTAGCCGCCCTGCTGCGGGTCCTGGCCGTAGCCGCCCGGGGTGGCCTCCTGCCCGTACCCGCTGTTCTGCCCGCCGTAGCCACCGTAGCCGCCGGTCGGCTCCTGGCCCCGGCCGTAGCCCGCGCCCGGATCCTGACCGTAGCCTCCGTCGGTCGGCTGGTAGGTCGAGGTGGGGTACGGGTCCGCAGGCGGCGTGTACGACTGGGTGCCCTCGGTGTAGCGGCCGGTCGGCTCGTCGTACCGGGCGCCGTAGCCACCGCCCTGGCCCGGCGCGGTGTAGCCGCCGGCCGGGGTGCCGTAGTCCGGCTGGCCGCCGTACCCGCCACCGGAGGACGGCGCGCTGCCGTACGGACTGCCGGAGGACGGGGCGCTGCCGTATCCGCCGCCCGAGGCGGGCGCGCTGCCGTACGGGCTTCCCGACGACGGCGCGTTCCCGTAGGGGCTGCCGGAGGAGGGCGCGTTGCCGTAACCGCCCGTGCCGTAGCCACCGGTGGCCTGGGTCGGGGCCGAGTCGCCGTATCCGCCACCGGCCCAACCGCCCTGGTCGGCCGCGCCGTAGCCCTGCCCGGGCTGGGGCGGCGGCGCGCCGTACGGGTCCGGCGGGACGTCGTCGACGAGCGGCCGGTTGTGCATCATCGTGGGTGCGTCCGCGAGGGACGCGCCGCCGACCATGGTCGCGTCGGGGCCGACCCGGTTCACCACGCGGGTCGCGTCGTCCGCGCCGCCCCGGTACGCACCACGCGCGGCCGGGGTCGTACCCGCCGCGCCGGCGACGGCCTCGGCGTCCTCGTCGTCGGGATTCTCCCGGCGCCGCATCCAGAGCAGCACGATGGTGCCGACGCCGATGGCCACGAAGAGGCCGCCGAGGATGATCAGCAACCAGGAGCCGAACCCGCCGGAATCCTCCTCGGCGGCGTTGTTCGCCGCTCCGGGGGTGGCGCCGGCCTCCTCGGTGGTCTCCTCGGTGGGGTCCTCGGTCGGTACCGGGTCCTCGGTGGTGCCCGGCGTGGGGGAGGCGGTCGCCTCGACCTGCAGGGCGAGCGAGATCCGTTGCCCGGTCACGCTCTGCCCGGCGCCGGCGTTGATCGTGACGGTCTTGCGGACGTCGTTGAAGCTCGCGCCGAGGACGATCTGGCCGGGGGTGATCGGGTTCTGGGTGGACCCGTCGAACCGCCAGTCGCCGTCCTCGTCGGTGGTCGTCGTGTACTGGTGGCGCTGGGGATCCATCAGCGCCACCGTGGCGTTGGGGACCGGCTCGCCGTTGGCGGCGTTGGTCACCTTGCCGGAGATCCGCCGGACGGTCTGCGCCTGCGCCGGCGTGGTGGGCACGGCCCGGCCGACCAGCGTGACGTTGGTGCTGGCCTCCTTGCTCTCGCCCTGCCCGGTGGCGTCGGTCGCCTTGACGGTGATGACGGCGGAACCGCTGCTCGCGTCGTCGGCCAGCCGGAACGTGGCCTCCATGCGGCCACCGTCGGTGACCCGGACGGAGGAACAGCCGTTGACGCAGGTCAACTTGCCGTTGTTCGAGGAGACCTGGATGTTCGCCGGGCCAGCGCCGTCATCGAAGTCGAGCGAGAACTTGACGGTGGTGGTCTTGCCCGCCTCGACCGTACTCGGCGATGCCGAGACGTTGTTGACGTCCGGGGCGGCCAGGGCGGGTGTGGCGGGGATGGCGAGCAGGGCGCCGGCAACCAGCGCTACGACCACACCGGCCCGTTGTTTCCAGGCACGTCGGTGTGTTGACACGTCCACCGCCTTCCGGTCTGACTTCCCCCGCCCGGTGGGGGCCGGGTCCCGGGGATCATCACGGTTTGAATAACGCCGTCGGCAACTATGCCTTGTCGGGCCGGATGAGCGCGACCCAGGGCCAGCGTCGGTAACCCTACTGGCGAGTCGTATCGTCCCGTCGTGTCCTCTCCGCACATAAAGTCCGCCGCGGTCGCGGCGGCGCTGACGGCGCTCGACGAGGGGCGTACGCCCGAACGGCCGGTCCTCCGGGAGGCGGTCCGGACGCTGCTGGCCGTCCTCGCGGAGCGCGCCCCCGGCCGATCGGTGGAGGTGCGGGTTCCACCTTACGGCGCGGTCCAGTGCGTTCCCGGTCCGCGACACACCCGCGGTACGCCACCGAACGTGGTGGAGATGTCACCCGAGGTGTGGCTCGCCCTCGCCTCGGGGCGGCTGGGATGGGCCGAGGTGGTCACGGAGGGTCGCGTTCGGGTGAGTGGGGTCCGGGCGGATCTCTCGGCCCATCTCCCGCTGGAGCTGGGATGATCACCATCCGTCGATGACCGATAGGAGCCGGTTCGTGACTGTCGGTATCACTATGGGACCGCGTACACTGTGAGTCGACGTCCCGGCTTACCGCGCGGATCCACGTGCGCGACACCCACCCCAGCAGTCAGAACAGCAACGAGGGAGCGGCAGGTGCCCCGAGGCGACGGCCGGCTGAGCCACGACCTGGACCCCCAACGGCCCGGCCCCCAGGACGCCTGCGGCGTCTTCGGGGTCTGGGCACCGGGCGAAGAGGTTGCCAATCTCACCTACTTCGGGTTGTACGCGTTGCAGCACCGTGGCCAGGAGGCGGCCGGCATCGCGGTGAGCGACGGGTCGAGCGTCGTGGTCTACAAGGACCTCGGCCTGGTCGCCCAGGTCTTCGACGAGCCGACCCTGGCGAGCCTGCGTGGCCACCTGGCGATCGGGCACACCCGCTACTCGACCACCGGTGGCTCGACCTGGGAGAACGCCCAGCCGACCATCCGGTCCACC
This sequence comes from Micromonospora sagamiensis, assembly GCF_014680085.1. Classification (NCBI taxonomy): domain Bacteria; kingdom Bacillati; phylum Actinomycetota; class Actinomycetes; order Micromonosporales; family Micromonosporaceae; genus Micromonospora; species Micromonospora sagamiensis. The sequence goes on from NZ_AP023438.1 coordinate 3,216,482, forward strand.
ACCGCCGGCACGACGGTGGCGCTGGCCCACAACGGCAACCTGGTGAACACCGCCGACCTCCAGCGCGACGTCGCCGAGCAGGGCCTCGGATCGGACGGCTCGACCAACGACACCTCCCTGGTGACGATGCTGCTGGCCAGCTACCCCGACCTGTCGGTCGAGGCGGCGGCGCTGAAGGTGCTCCCCCGGCTGCGCGGCGCGTTCAGCTTCGTCTTCATGGACGAGAGCACCCTCTACGCCGCGCGCGACCCGCACGGCGTGCGTCCCCTGGTGCTCGGCCGGCTGGAGCGGGGCTGGGTGGTGGCCAGCGAAACCGCCGCCCTGGACATCGTCGGCGCGAGCGTGGTGCGCGAGATCGAGCCGGGTGAGCTGATCGCGATCGACGCCGAAGGGCTCCGCTCCACCCGGTTCGCCGCCCCCGAGCCCAAGGGCTGCCTCTTCGAGTACGTCTACATCGCCCGCCCCGACGCCACCCTCGCCGGGCGGAACGTGCACGCCACCCGGGTGCAGATCGGCCGGCAGCTGGCCAAGGAGCACCCGGTCGAGGCGGACCTCGTCATCGGGGTCCCGGAGTCCGGCACCCCGGCCGCGATCGGGTACGCCGAGGCCTCCGGCATCACGTACGGCGCGGGACTGATGAAGAACCCGTACGTCGGGCGCACCTTCATCCAGCCCTCCCAGACGCTGCGCCAGCTCGGCATCCGACTCAAGCTGAACCCGCTCCGGGAGAACGTGCGGGGCAAGCGGCTCGTCGTGGTGGACGACTCGATCGTGCGGGGCAACACCCAGCGGGCGATCGTCCGGATGCTGCGCGAGGCGGGTGCCCTGGAGGTGCACGTCCGGATCTCCTCGCCGCCGGTGAGCTGGCCCTGCTTCTACGGCATCGACTTCGCCACCCGGGCCGAACTGCTGGCCAACGGGCTGGACAACGAGGGCATCCGCCGCTCGATCGGCGCAGACACCCTCGGGTACGTTTCGCTGCCCGGGCTGATCGCCGCGACCGAGCAGCCGAAGACCCGACTCTGCCGGGCGTGCTTCGATGGGGAGTACCCGATCGAGCTCCCGGCCGGCAACCTGATCGGCAAGCACGTGCTCGAGGGTGTGGGCCGCCGGGTCACCGGCGCCGCGCCGGAGGCCGCCCGTTCCGCGCCCCGGGGTGCGGAGCACGGCGGCACTCCACCACTCGTCGCCAGTCCGGGCGGCGCGACCGTACACCGCCCATAGCACCACCCGGCGCAGGTCGCCGGCGGCAGCCATCGACGGGTCGAGGAACATGCCGCGGTGTCGGCACCGCGAGGACCACAAAGGGGAGAACCGTGACGCACGTGTCCGAGCGCAGCGGCGCAGCAAGCAGCAGCCCGTCCGGCACCGGTGGCGAGCGCCAGCCCTGGACGGCCGGAACGGGTCGTCCGGCCCGTAAGCGGTCGACGTCGTACGCGGACGCCGGGGTGTCGATCGAGGCGGGTGACCGCGCGGTCGAGCTGCTCAAGTCCAAGGTGCGGCAGACCCGGCGGCCCGAGGTGCTGGGCGACCTGGGAGGGTTCGCCGGCCTGTTCCGGCTGGACACGAAGAAGTACACGAACCCGATCCTGGCCTCGTCGACCGACGGGGTCGGCACCAAGCTGGTCATCGCCCAGCAGCTCGGCATCCACGACACCATCGGCATCGACCTGGTCGCGATGGTCGTCGACGACCTGGTGGCGTGCGGGGCGGAGCCGTTGTTCCTGCTCGACTACATCGCCTGCGGTGAGGTCGTGCCGGACCGGGTCGCCGAGATCGGTGCCGGCATCGCGGACGGCTGCCGGTACGCCGGCTGCGCGCTGCTCGGCGGGGAGACCGCCGAGCACCCGGGGGTGCTCCGCCCCGACGAGTACGACGTGTCGGCCACCGGTGTCGGCGTGGTCGAGGAGAGCGAGATCCTCAGCCCGGAGCGGGTCGAGGTCGGCGACGTGGTGATCGCGATGCGCTCGTCCGGTCTGCACTCCAACGGGTACTCCCTGGTCCGGCACGTGCTGCTCGGCGCGGGCCGGATGCGGCTGGACGTGGTGATCGAGGACTTCGGCCGGCAGCGCACGCTCGGCGAGGAACTCCTCACCCCCACCAAGATCTACGCGCAGGACTGCCTGAAGCTGATCGCCGAGGCCGAGGTGCGGGCCATCGCCCACGTCACCGGCGGCGGCATCCCCGGGAACCTGGTGCGGATCCTGCCGGAGACCGTCGACGCGGTGGTCGACCGGGCCACCTGGAAGCCGCAGCCGATCTTCGACCTGATCCAGGCCAAGGGCCGGATCGAGGACCCGGAGATGGAGTCCACCTTCAACATGGGCGTCGGCATGTTCGCCATCGTCTCCGCCGAGGACGCCGACCGGGCGCTGGCCACTCTGGCCGGCCGGGGGGTCGACGCCTGGCAGGCCGGCGAGATCATCGAGGGCACCGGCAACGTGCGGATGGTGGGCCAGCACACCCGGGGGTGACGGTCACCACGTGATGATCAGTCGTACACCCGATGAGGGGTTCACCCGGACAGTCATCGCCGCCTAGCCTGAAGGTTCCTCAGGTGACCGGCGAAGGAGGGCGATGCCTGTCCGGCAGCGGACGTTCAGCGGGATGCGCGGTGTCGCCGCCGTCCCGACGTACGTCGTGATGCAGCCGACCACGCTCTGCAACCTGGACTGCCACTACTGTTACCTCCCCCTGCGTGCGATGGACCGGCGGATGCCGGTCGCGGTCGCCGAGGCGGTCGCCGAGGCGGTCGACCCCTGGGCCGAGCGGGGCCGGTTCTCCGTGGTGTGGCACGGCGGGGAGCCCCTGGCGGCCGGCCCTGAGCACTTGGCCGCGCTGATCGCACCCTTCGGTCCGGCCGTCGAGCATCACGTGCAGACCAACGCCACCCTGATCGACGACGACTGGTGCGCGTTCTTCGCCGAGCACCGGGTGCGGGTGAGCGTCAGCGTCGACGGCGGGCGGGACCGCAACGCCGAGCGGGTCACCCGGGGTGGCCGGCCCGCGTACGACCGGATCGTGCGCGGGGTGGCCGCGCTGCGCCGGCACGGGCTGCCGTTCTCCGCGCTCGCCGTGGTCAGCCGTCCCGAGCCGGGGCTCGCCGCCGAGCTGTACGACTACTTCCTCGACCTGGGGTGTGACGTCCTCGGGGTGAACATCGAGGAGACCGAGGGGGTGAACACCCGGGGCAATGCGCACGACGCCGCGACGGTGACCACCTTCTGGGCCGAGCTGGTCGCCGCCTGGCGACGCGATCCCCGGATCCACCTGCGCGAGGTGGAATGGTCCCTGCGGTACGCCTCGGCGATCCTGGACGGGACGGCCGACGACGTGCTGCCCCGGCGGCTGGACCCGATTCCGACCGTCGCCCACGACGGCTCGGTGACATTGCTCTCCCCGGAGCTGGCCGGCTTCTCCGACCCCCGCTACGGGAACTTCAGCAGTGGGAACGTGCTGGACACCCCGCTGGCCGAGATCCTGGCCGACGCGGAGCGGACGTCCTGGGTGGGCGAGTTCCTCAGCGGTGTCGAGGCGTGCCGCGCCTCGTGCCCGTATTTCGGCTTCTGCGGCGGCGGCCACGCCGCCAACCGTTACTTCGAGCAGGGGCGCTTCGACGGTACGGAGACCGAGCACTGCCGCAACAGCAAGATCCGCCTACTGGAGGGAGTGTTGGAACATGCCCGAGATCACCAGTCACCGGTCGAGTGAGCCGGTGGGAGGGAAGCCCGCCGACCTGATCGCGGAGCGGGTACGCGAAGCCGAGGCGGGCCTTACCGCGTTGCTCCACGAGGCCGAGGCGGCGCGTCGGCTCCGGGCGGAGGTCTCGGGCAGCGACGGGGCCAGCGCGGTCTGCGCATGGAACCACTTCGAGAACATCCCGACGTTCTACAACTGGAACAACCGGCCTCGTTGAGGGCACGGAAGGGAGATCAAGGACCTGCCGGGGCATGCCGGGTAGCCGGCACGGCAGGTCCTCGATCGTCAGTTGGTACGCCGGGCCCGAAGGGCACATGCGTGAGCACGCGGGCCTTACCGCGTGCTCAGATGCGACCGCGGGTCAGCGGGTAGGACGAACCCAGGGATCCGGGTCGTCCTCCGGATGGTCCTCGTCATCGTCGTCGACGTACTCTTTGTAGTCGTCGTCGAAGTCGTGGTCCGACTTGCGGCTGCCGCCGAGTTCTCGCTGCAAGGCGGCGAGGTCGGTGTTCGGGGAGTGGTACTTCAACTCCCGGGCCACCTTTGTCTGCTTGGCCTTAGCACGGCCGCGCCCCATGGCTCGACCCCCTCGCACAGAATTCGGGGCAGCCCGAAGGCGGGCCCCGATGACGTCAGGCATCTCTCGTGGCTCTTACGGTACATGGGGATGCCCACGTTCGGCACCTCGGGTTACCGTCGACCGGCCCTGCGCGTCGCGCGTCAACCAGCCGTTACGAAGTGTACCCGGTAAGGAGCGCCCTCGGACGAGGGCGTGACGCTCGCCGACGTGGTCTGCGTCGCCCCCGGAGGGGGCACCGGAGCCGGGTTTGCGGCGTCCTGCCAGGGGCGGGATCCGCCCGGAAGCTCGCAAACGGGCCGAACGGGCGCCCGGGGGACGGTTCGGTCGTACCGCCCGCCCCCGGGGACCCGGACGGATCAGGGCAGCAGGATGGTCCGGAGTCGGCCGACGTCGGCCATCCGCCGCTCGGCGAGCCGGTCCGCGGCCACGGCCGGCGGCACCCCCTCGGCGTCGGCGAGCTGGAGGATCTCCCGGGTGGTGTCGTAGATCCGGGTGGCCCGCAGTTTGGCCCGCTCGAAGTTGAAGCCGTCGATCTCGTCGGCGACCTGGATCACCCCGCCGGCGTTGACCACGTAGTCCGGCGCGTAGAGGATGCCCCGCTCGGCGAGGAGCTTCTCGATACCCGGGTGGGCGAGCTGGTTGTTGGCCGCTCCGGCGACGACCTTCGCACGCAACGCCGGCACCGTGTCGTCGTTCAGCGCGCCGCCCAGGGCGCACGGGGCGTACACGTCGATGTCGGCCGCGATCAGCGCGGAGGCGTCCGGGACCAGCTCGACCTGCGGGTAGGTCTGCCGGGCCCACTCGCAGGCCCGGGGGTTGACGTCGGTGGCCACCACCCGCGCGCCGTCGTCGATCAGGTGCCCGGTGAGGTGGCGGCCGACCTTGCCCAGCCCGGCCACGCCGACGGTGCGCCCGGCGAGCGTCGGGCTGCCCCAGACGTGCTCGGCGGCGGCCCGCATGCCCTGGAACACGCCCCAGGCGGTGAGGACGGACGAGTCGCCGGCCCCGCCGTGCTCGACGCTGCGGCCGGTGACGAAGCGGGTCTCCCGCGCGATCACGTCCATGTCCGCCACGTAGGTGCCCACGTCACAGGCGGTGTAGTAGCGGCCGCGCAGCGACTCGACGAAACGGCCGTAGGCGCGCAGCAGCGCCTCGCTCTTGAGTCGATCCGGATCGCCCCAGATGACCGCCTTGCCTCCGCCCAGGTCGAGCCCGGCCAGCGCGTTCTTGTAGGCCATGCCGCGCGAGAGGTCGAGCACGTCGGCGAGGGCCTCGGCCTCACTGGCGTACGGGTAGAAGCGCGTCCCGCCGAGTGCGGGGCCCAGCGCCGTGGAGTAGATCGCGATGATCGCCCTGAGCCCGGTCTGCTTGTCCTGGCAGAAGACGACCTGTTCGTGGCCGGAGGACCCCGGGTCGTCGTTCGCGAATACGCCCATGACTGCTCCTGGTGTCGGTGTGTCCTTGTGGGACACGGAACCTGGCGGTGGCCGGCGGGATGCTGCCGACCTTGCCGAGCCTAGTACTCGATCGTCTCTGGAGCGCCTCCCGCGCACGCCACGGATCAGGGACGTCAGCGCGGGTTCGGCCGGGCTTTCGTGGGAGGATCGCGCCGTGCCGTCGCTCTTCGCTTCATATCTGCGTGTGTACGAGCCGCTGACCGCGTTCGACCGGGACCGCCAGGCGTACTGGCGCCGGTACGTGCAGGAGGGCCGGGCGGTGGCCCCGCAGGAGGGACCGGTCCGGCAGCGGACGGCCGTGATCGAGGCGCTCGGCGCGGGCTGGACCCGCCTGCCCGACCTGCCCGACGAGGCGTATGTGCTGGAGACCGGTGAGACGATGCTGGTCTGCCCGTGGAACCTGCGGATCCGGGTGGCCGAGGCGGCGCTGAGCGCGCGCGAGGGCGTGCCGGCGGTGCTCGCCGACGCGTTCGTCCCGGCGGTGCTGGCCGGTCAGGCGAAGGCCGTGGTGGAGGACTGGCGCAGCGGCGCCCGGGTGCTGGAGCACGGGGTGCCCCGGCTGCACGAGCAGATCTCCACCTGGGGCGTGCCGCTGCGCTGGTTCGTCCTCGTCGATCCGGAGGAGCGGGAGCTGGACGTCGCGCCGGAGCGCCGGGTGCTGCGCTATCGGACGGAGATGTCCAAGGCCCGCCGACGGTCCTCACGGGCCCTGTCGGTGCTGCGCAAGTCGGTGGGGGAGGTCCCGATCACCCAGGCCGTCGAGGAGGCCGCCCGCTGGTTGGAGGAGTTCCACCCCCGGTCGGTGGTGGAACTGGACTACGGCGGTCTGGTGGACCTGCTTCCGGAGGACACGCTCCGGGCGGACGACTCGCCGGCCCTGGTCGCGACCGGCCTCGCCGGGCTGGCCCGGGGCGAGGCCGAGGAGGCTTCGGCGGCGTACGACAAGCTCGTTGCCCGGTGGCGGGCGGTTCAGCTCCAGGAAAGGTGCAATTAGCGCCAAACATCGCAAGACATGCCAGTAACGGGAGCGTACTTCGTAGTTGGCGCATCACGAACCGTGATCATGAGTCCGAATAAGGTAGATTCTGCCCCGCAAAAGACGTATAAATCGGGCATGGTTCATCCGTCCGTCTAGGGACCTTCGGCCGTTCGGCCCATGTCGGACATCGGGGACTAGCCGGACCATGGGAGACGCGTCGGCCGGCGGGACCCCGGCCGATGTCTATACACGTGGAGGAGTGACCGATGGCATCGCGAACGCACGAACCAGAGCCGCTGCTCACACCGGCCGAGGTGGCGTCGATGTTCCGTGTCGACCCGAAGACCGTGACCCGGTGGGCGAAGGCGGGCAAGCTCAGTGCGATCCGCACCTTGGGCGGGCACCGTCGTTACCGCGAGTCAGAGGTGCGCGCCCTGCTCCAGGGGCAGATTCCCCAGCAACGCCAGGGGGACTGACCCGGGCGGCGCAGAGACGTTCCGGATGAGGGGCGGCGGACAAGGGTCCGCCGCCCCTCATCATGTCCGGGCCCGGGCGGGCCGGAGCGGCGTCCGGCCGACCGGCACCCGTGCGCCCGCGATGCCCTGCTCAGCCCAGGGTCACCCGCACGCCCACCGTGCCCTGGTCACCCCGGCGCAACCGGCTGCCGAGCAGGGTCAGCCGGCCCAACAGCCGGTACTTCTGCTTGAGCAGGCTCCGGATCCGCCGGGTCTCGGTCGGGCCGCAGAGGGCCGCCTGCCCCTTGACCGCCGGACCGTGCGGACGTCCCCGGACGTCGCACGGCGCGACCGTCACCGTCGGGTTCCGCCGGATCCGCTTGACCTTGCCGGAATCGGCGACCGTCCAGACGGCCAGGGCGTCCCCGTCGCGTACCGCCCAGACCGGGGTGGGCACCGCGCGACCGTCCCGCCGGTACGTGGTGAGCAGGACGTACTTCTCCGCCGCCAGGTCGTCGAGATCAGTCACGCCGTCACGATACGGCCGGTCGGCCCGCCCGGTACGCCGGATAGCGTGCAGCCTATGGGTGGCGAACCACGGCTCGGCGACGTCTTCGGCTCGATGATCAGGGACGCGTACGCGGTTCAGACGGGCATCGGGACCCGACCGCTGGCCGGTGGGCGGTTGCCGCGCCCGGTCACCGAGATCATCGAGCGGGACGACGGGCTGATCAACGGCGCGCCGTCCGCGCACTACTTCGCCGGCCCGCAGGACTGGGAGCCGTACGACCACCGGGCGGTGGCCCGGGTCCGGGGCGCGACGCTGGACGTCGGGGTCGGCGCGGGCCGGATCGCGCTGTTCCTCCAGGAGCGGGGGACCCCGGTCACCGGCCTGGACACCTCGGCCGGGGCCCTGGCGGTGTGCCGCCGACGCGGCGTGCGGGACCTGGTGCACGCCACGGTCGACGCGCACGTCGCCGACGGGCGGCGGTACGACACGTTCCTCCTGCTCGGCAACAACCTCGGGCTGATCGAGGGGGCGGAACGGGCGCCCGCCTTCCTGGCCGTGCTGGCCGCGATGGCCCGGCCGGGGGCCCAGGTGATCGCCCAGGGCACCGATCCGTACGGCACCCGGGATCCGGTGCACACCGGCTACCACGAGCGGAACCGGCGGCAGGGGCGGCTCGGCGGCCAGCTACGGCTGCGGCTGCGCTACCGGGAACTCGGCACCGAATGGTTCGACTACCTGGTCTGCTCCATCGAGGAGCTGGCCACCCTGGTCGAGGGCACGCCCTGGCGGCTGGTCGACGTCGACGACCGTGACGCCCCGTACTACCTGGCCTTCCTCCGGCTCGCCGGCTGAGGTGGTTGCAGGGGTCCCCTCCTCATCAAAAAGCGGTAACAGGGGGCCCCTGCTTACACCTCAGGCTTGCACCTCAGACCTGGACGGTCGGGGGGAGCTGCCGGGGCGGCAGGCCGCCGTCGCCGTCCACGACCTCGTCCGGGGTGCCGTCCTCGTCGATGTCGACCATGGTGATGTCGACCTTGCCGTCGTGGTCGGTGTCGAACTGGAACAGGTCGGCCCGGCCGTCCCCGTCGGTGTCGATCACCCAGACGTCGGTGCGCCCGTCGTTGTTGGTGTCCGCGCGGAGCAGTTCCACCCGCTGGTCACCCCGGGTCTCGACCGTCTCCGGCGTGTTTGCGGTCGCCTCGTTCATCGATCGTCCCTCCGTCGGTTGCCGGCCGCAGTACCCGGTTTCCGCCGCCCCCACGCATGCGATGCGGATCGCGGCTGCATAGGGTCGCCACATGAACGATCGTTTCGTCGTCGTCGGAGCCGGCACCATGGGGCTCGGCATCGCGTACGTGGCGGCCGGGGCGGGGCACGCCGTCGAACTGGTGGAGGTGGATCCGGGCCGGGCCGCCGACGCCCCGGCACGGCTGGCGTCGCTCTGGGACCGGGCGGTCCAGCGCGGGAAACTCGGTGCCGACGAGGCGGCGGCGAACCGGGAGCGGCTGGTGGTGCGTACCGCGCTCGCCGAGGTGGCGCCCGAGCCCGGGGTGCTCGTGGAGGCCGTACCGGAGCGGTTGGCGCTCAAGCGGGCGGTGCTCGCCGAGGCGGAGGCGCTGCGACCGGTGCTGCTGGGCAGCAACACCTCCAGCATCTCGATCGGCGAGCTGGCCGCCGGCCTGGCGCAGCCGGAGCGCTTCCTGGGGCTGCACTTCTTCAATCCGGTCTGGGCGATGGCGCTGCTGGAGGTCGTGGTCGGCCCGGCCACCGCGCCGGAGACCACCGAAGCGGCCGTCGCGCTCGCCCGCCGGCTGGGCAAGGACCCCGTCGTGGTACGCGACATGCCCGGCTTCGCCACCTCCCGGCTCGGGGTGGCCCTCGGGCTGGAGGCGATCCGGATGGTGGCCGACGGGGTGGCCAGCCCGGCCGACATCGACAAGGCGATGGTGCTCGGCTACCGGCACCCGGTGGGGCCGCTGGAACTGACCGACATCGTCGGCCTCGACGTGCGGCTGGACATCGCCCGCACTCTCCAGGCCGCGTACGGGGACCGCTTCGCGCCGCCCGCGTTGCTGGCGGAGATGGTCGCCCAGGGCCGCCTGGGCAAGAAGTCCGGTCAGGGCTTCTACCGCTGGGTGGAGGGGAAGCGCGCGTGAGCCTGCGGATCGAGGAGCGGCCGGACCGGCTGGTGGTGACGCTGGACCGGCCGGAGAAGCGAAACGCCATCGACGCCGAGCTGATCAGCCAGCTGCACGAGGTCTGCGCCGAGTTGGAGGCGCGGCCCCGGTTGCTGCTGCTGACCGGCGGCGTCGACGGGATCTTCGCCGGTGGCGCGGACATCGGCCAGCTCCGGGAGCGGGGCCGGCTGGACGCGCTCGCCGCGATCAACTCGGCGGCCTTCGCCCGGATCCGGGCCCTGCCGATGCCGACCGTGGCGGCCGTGGACGGGCCGGCGCTCGGCGGTGGCGCGGAGCTGGCGTACGCCTGTGACCTGCGGGTGTGCACGGCGCGTGCGGTGTTCGGCCAGCCGGAGGTGCGGCTGGGGATCCTGGCCGGCGCGGGCGCGACCCACCGGTTGCCGGCGCTGGTCGGCGAGGCGCGGGCCAAGGAGCTGCTCTTCACCGGCCGGCGGGTGGACGCGGAAGAGGCGCTGCGGATCGGACTGGTCAACCGGGTGGTGCCGGAGCCGGACGGGCTGCTGGACTGCGCGCACGAGCTGCTCGACGAGATGGCGAAGGGCTCGGCGCTGGCACTGCGGCTGACCAAGCTGGCGGTCGACGCGCCGGCTGCGGCGCACCCGCACCTGGACCTGGTCAGCCAGGCGGTGCTCTTCGAGGACGACGAGAAGTACCGGCGGATGACCGACTTCCTGGAACGGCGGCGGCCACGGTAGACGCGGGGGTGGGGGCGATGTCCGCCCCCACCGTCACTGCTGGATCCGTACGCCCGCCTCGTCGAGGGCGACGATCACCGCCGCCGACTCGGCGTAACCGATGAGCAGTACGGCGTCCGCGCCGAACTCCTTGATCTCCCGAGCGCCCCGGCTGAAGTCGACCGGCGGGGAGTCCGCGTTCGCCGGGGGCTCGTAGGTGAGCAGCTTGACCTTGTCGCTGCCGAGACCGGCCCGCTCCAGTTCGGTGCGGACGTAGCCCTGGAGGCCCTCGCCGTAGGAGTCCTTCCGGGCGACCAGGGCGACCTTGCGCGGCCCGTCGCGGAGGATGACGTCGGCGAGTGCCCGGCCCTGGAGGCTGTCCGGCGGGGCGGTGCGGAAGTAGAGGCCGTTGTCCTCGATGGTGGTCAGGCTGGCGTCGGTGTTCGCCGGGGAGAACATCACCAGACCGGCGGCCACCACGTCCGGCAGGATCGCCTTGGACACGCCGGACGCGCCCGCGCCGATGATGACGTGGACGTTCTTCCTGACGTGGGAGGCCAGGGTGGCCCGGGCGATGTCGGGGTTGGTGCCGTCGTCGCCCTCGATCCAGACCACCGGCTCGCCGAGCACGCCACCGGCGGCGTTGATCTCCTTCACCGCCAGGGCAGCCGCGGCGGCCTGCGGCGGGTAGGCCAGCGAAAGCGCCCCGGTGCGCGGCATCAGACCGCCCAGGGTCAGCGGGGCGCCGGCCTTGCCGCGCGGCTTACGCGCCTTCGGCGGGGCCTTGGTGCTGGCTGTGGAGTCGTCACCGGCGCCGACGAACTCGGTCTTGGCGTCGTTGAGCTTCTGGTCGTCGAAGTGCAGGGTGCCGTAGCTGGCGGTGGCCGGCTCCCCGGCGTCGGTGAACCCCGCCCGGGTGAGCGAGATGCCCCGGTACTCGATGTCCTGTCCGGTCCGGGCGAGCTTCAGGCAGCCGACCGCGTCCTCGCAGCGCTGGCCTTCGTTCGTCACGCCGACGATCTGCTTGGCGATGGCGGCGGGGGCGGTGGTGCCGGCGAGCTGGGCGGCGAGGGCGCTGATCATCACCGCGTCGTACGCCTCGGCGGCGTAGAGGTAGTCCCGCAGTTCCGGGTCGACCGCGCGCAGCCGTGCCTTGAAGTCCTCCGGCAGCGGGGTCATCGGTGTGGTGCCCTTCATCCCGTCCACGAGATGGGCACGGTCCTTCAGCTCGCGGGGGAACGTGTTCAGCATGTTGCCGTCGTTGCCGTACAGGCGCACCTGGTGGCCCTGGGTGTCGGCCTCCCCGGACTGCTCCGTCCCGCAGGCGCCGGCGGAGAGCAGGAGCGCCACGCATGCCGCCAACGTGGCGACTCGCGAGCGACGTGATACGAGCATGATCGTCGTCCCCCTCAGGCGAAGGTCCGCTGCGCACATTAGCGTGCGTTGCGGATCGGTGGGACCGTGAGGCCGGATCGATGCCGGGGCCGGCGAGGGCGACCACGTACCGTGGTCCCTCGGTCGACACTGGGTGGCGATCACTTGACGCAGTCCCGTACTGTTCGCCGCGTGACCGACTTGCCCCAACAGACGCGTGACGACGCGGCAGCCGTCCTGCACTCTGCCCTCGCCGGCGATGGCGACGCCGTGGTGGGAACCTTCGACGCCGTGGTCGACCGGTCCGGTGTGGCCGGGGCGTACGGGGTGGCCTGGTGTCTCGCCGCGACGATGGTCGGGGACGACGTGCCCGCCGGCACCGCTGCCCTCGACTTTCCCGGCATCGACCAGGCCAACTACGACACCCGCTGGGTGGCCCGTTTCCTCAGCGCGTACGCCAACCGCGACCCGGAGACCGGCGAGGCGCTCTTCGGTGCCGCGATCGCCGACGGGCTGCTCCCCGACTGCCTGCTCACGCTGGCCGGTTCGGCGGTGGCCACCCTCTACGGCCCGAAGCGCCCGCCCGCCGGTCAGTAGGCGTGGTAGGCCACCAGCGGCTCGTACTGGTAGTAGCTGTTCGAGAAGCGGACCTTGAAGTTCACCCCGTCCCGGACGTTGGTGGCGATCGTCGTCCAGCCGGAGTTGGCCGGTAGGTACGTCCAGTAGTTGCAGTTGCTGGTGCGGTCGATGAAGATCACGCAGGCCTGGGTGCTGAAGGCGCTGGCGTTGCGGACGTTGATGTCGACGCACCGGCTGCTGGTCCGGTACGGGCCGGCCTGCCCGCCCCAGCCGCCGGTCTGGAAGTAGGACCGGCTCGTGGTGCCGTAGCAGGTCGCCTGGCTACCGAGGTTGGTGGCGGAGGCGTCGCGCGGGCCGGCGGTGGTGGCCTGGGCGGGTGCGGCGATGGCCAGCAACGTGACCGTCGTCGCGGTGGCCAGCAGGGGAGCGACCGGTGGTTTCATGGGCTTCTCCAACCGTGTACTGACCGCTGGAGGTCGATCCTTCGCGGACCGTGACGATGGTACTGATCAATGCGCTGCTCCGCTGTCCCCGCCAGCCGCACCGCGTCCACGTCCAGCTCCGGTCGACGCCGGATACCGGAACCGGCCACCGACCCGGTGCGGCCCGGCTCCGCGCCGGACGGTGTGGTAGCTGTGGTGGCATGTCCGACGCCATGCTCAGCAAGGTGCGCAAGCTGCTCGCCAAGGCGGAGGACCCGGCCTGCACCCCCGCCGAGTCGGCCGCGCTGACCGCCAAGGCGACCGAGTTGATCGCCCGCTACGGGGTCGACCGGGCGTTGCTCGCCGCCCGCGACCCGGCCACCGACCCGGTCGGCGACCGGGTGGTGGACGTCCTCGCCCCGTACGCCCGGGACAAGGCCGGTCTGCTCGCGGCGGTGGCCGACCCGCTGCGCTGCCGCTGCGTGCGGCGGCGCGAGGGCAGCGGATTCACCATGCACCTGTTCGGGTTCGCCAGCGACCTGGAGCGGGTCGACCTGCTCTTCACGTCCCTGCTGGTGCAGGCCGCGCACGGCCTGGCCGGCACGCCCGTGCCGGCCGGTGCCCACCCGGCCGCCTTCCGCCGTTCCTGGCTGGCCGGGTTCGCGCAGGTGGTCGGGGAGCGGTTGCGAGCGGCCGAGGCGGCGGCGGTGGAGGTCGCGGCGGCGGACGGCCCCTCGGTGGCGCTGGTACTGGTGGACCGGTCGGACCGGGTGCGGCGGCGACTCGACGAGGTGTATCCCCGGCTGCGGACCGCCGCGCCCCGGCGGCTGGCCGGCACCGGCTACTCCGCCGGAGCGGACGCGGGGCGCCGGGCCGAGCTGGGCGGACGGACGGTCGGCGGGTCACCCCGCCGCGCGCTCGGGGGCCGTTGAGGCGGCCCGGCGGGTCAGGCCGGGTGCGGACGGCGGCGGACGGAGTGCAGGTAGCGGGTGAGCATGTCCTGCCATCCCTCGGTCATCGCCTGCCGGTAACCCTCCGCGGCGGTGCCGTGCCGGTCGAACTTCCGGTGCTCGACGGTGACCCGGGTCCGTGCCGGGCCGTCGGCCTCGACGTTCACCTCGACCTCGCTGGCCTTCGACGGGTCCGGCACGGGAACCCGGTCCGGGCCGATCTGCCAGACGAAGACCAGCCGGCGGGGCGGATCCCAGGTGAGGACCCGGCCCCAGTCGGCCCGGAAGCCGTGCGGACCGATCTCGTAGAGCATGCCGCCGGGGCGGGGCTCGATGCCCAACTCGGTGAGGAAGTCCGGCCCGGACCAGGTGTACTCGGCGACCCACCAACTGGTCAGGTCGGTGAAGGCGGCGAACGCCTCCTCCGGTGAGGCGGGGACGACAAGAGTGCTGCGAAGGGAGAAACGGTCGACGTCCTGATGGACGGCGTCCGGCTCAGCGATCTCCTGCCCCATAGGCCCGGACCCTACCGGCTGCCGCCTCGACGTGCAGCGACCTTAGTTCGTCGGGCGGCGCGGGATGGCCTCGCGAAATCCGGATAAAAACCAACAAGAATCGTCGCCCCACGCTGTCCCGTAGGTGATCACCTCCGTCGATCACAAGTACGTAAACCACCGTCCGGGCGGGTCCGTCAGGTGATCGTGGGACTGCGACGCTCGATGAGGGTGACGTCCCGCCAGACACCGTGGTGGCGGCCGATGCGCTGGCGGGTGCCGACGGTACGGAAGCCGCAGGAGGCGTGCAGGGCGAGGCTGGCGGTGTTCTCCGGGAACACGCCGGACTGGATGGTCCAGATCCCGGCCTGCTCGGTCGAGGTGATCAGGGCCTGGAGCAGGCCCTGACCGACTCCCCGGCCCCGGGTGTCGGGGTGGACGTAGACGGAGTGTTCGACGACGCCGGCGTAGACGCACCGGTCGGACACCGCCGAGCAGGCGGTCCACCCCAGGACGTCGCCGCTCTGGTCGACGGCCACCCAGCGGTGGCCCGGCATGCGGGTGGCGGTGAAGCTCTCCCAGGTCGGTGGCTCGGTCTCGAAGGTCGCGTTTCCGGTGGCGATGCCGAGACGGTATATCTCCAGGACCGCGAGGGCGTGCCCGTCGCCCATGGCCGTGATCGTGATGCCCCCGGCGGCGGTCGTCCCGGTGGCGTTCACGCGACGGTCTCGTCGGCCCTGGCGGGCAGTTGCAGCAGGACGCCGAGTTGGCGGAACGCCTCCGGCTTCACCCGGTACCAGACCCAGGTGCCGCGTCGGTCGGCGTCGACCAGGCCGGCTTCCCGGAGCACCTTCAGGTGGTGGGAGATGGTCGGCCCGGACAGCTCGAACGCGGGGGTCAGATCGCAGACGCAGACCTCGGGCGCCGAGGCGATCATCGACATCAGTCGCAGCCGGACCGGGTCGCCCAGGGCCTTGAACATCGGCGCCACGGTCTCCGCCTCGCCGGCGTCCAGTGGACGTACGGCGATCGGCGGGCAGCAGGCCACCGCCCGCAGGTCCACCACCGGCAACGCTTGTTTCGACATGCGCCTAGGTTGACAGATATCGAAACAGGGTGCAACAGTTGGCTTGCTTCGAAAAGTATCTAGGCAAGGGTGGTGGTGACCCGGCTGCTGCGCCGGCCGTCGCTCCGCCGTGCCGATGCCGATGCAACCGCACGCCGCGCTGACCCCAGCGCGCGTCCGTCGACCAACCAGGAGGAGAACCATGTCCCGTGTCCAGCTCGCCCTGCGCGTGTCCGACCTCGAAGGCTCCGTCGCCTTCTACTCGAAGCTGTTCGGCACCGAGCCGGCCAAGCGTCGCCCCGGCTACGCCAACTTCGCCATCGAGAACCCACCGCTGAAGCTCGTCCTGCTCGAAGGCGAACCCGACCAGCCGACCGTCATGGACCACCTGGGCGTCGAGGTGTTCAGCACCGACGAGGTCAACGCCGCCACCCGGCGCCTCACCGACGCCGGCCTCGTCACCCTGGAGGAGAACAGCACCGAATGCTGCTATGCCCTCCAGGACAAGGTCTGGGTGCGTGGCCCCGGCAACGAGCCCTGGGAGGTCTACACCGTCAAGGCAGACTCCCCCCAGGCGGAGAAGGCCATCCCGAGCGCCTGCTGCACCCCGGCCGCCGAGCAGGAGCCCGCAGCCAGCGGCGCCGCCGCGAACTGCTGCTGACCGGGTCGCGTGCGCGCCCGTCCCGGTCCCGAGCGGGCGCGCACGCCCGGGCGTCGTGAGGGCCGTGCGGCGCTCGCGGCAACGGTGCGGCCCTCACGGGGCGTCCGGCGCTCGCGGTGGCGGTGCGGCCGACCCGACTACGCCTTCCGGTCGGAGCAGCAGCCGTCGGTGCAGCCTGCGGGTTGGCCGGTGACGGCGGTGTCGACGGGCAGCGGGGCGCAGTCGTCACAGTGCTCGCCGCGCCAGGCTTCCAGGCCCTCCTTCACCGCTACCCCGGCGATGACGAGCGCGGCGATCGGATCGGCCCAGGACCAGCCGAGGACGGCGTTGAGGAGCAGACCGACGAGGAGTACCGCCGACAGATAGGTGCACAGCATGGTCTGCGTGGAGTCGGCCATGACCGTTGCCGAGCCGAGTTCGCGACCGGTGCGCCGCTTCGCCCGTACGAGCAGTGGCATCACGATCAGCGACGCCACGGCCAGGCCGATGCCGACCGGACTGGCGTCGGCGTCCCCGGCGGTCAGCAGCGACCGTAGGGCATCGAACGTCACCCACGCGGCCAGGGCGAAGAAGGAGACCCCGATCAGCCGCAGCGCCAGTCGTTCCCGGTCCTCGGGTACCCGGGAGCGGAACTGCCAGATCAGTACGGCCGCGCTGGACACCTCGACGAACGAGTCGAGACCGAAGCCGACCAGCGCCGCCGAGGAGGCCGCCGCGCCGGCGGCCATCGCCACCAGGCCCTCCACCAGGTTGTAGCCCGCCGTGGCGTACGCGAGCCGGAGACTGCGTCGCGACAGTGCCGCCCGGCGCTCCGGGGTCAGCGCGGAGACGCTCATGCGCCGACCGCCGCCGGGGAGCCGTCCGGCACGCCGTAGACCGGGCACAGGGCGACCGCCTCGCCGGTAGTGGCGAGGAGCTGTTCCGCCGAACGCAGCAGATCCAGCAGCTCCGGCCGGGTCAGCGCGTAGAACGACTGGCGACCCTCGACCCGATAGTCGATCAGCCCGCAGTCCCGGAGGCACGCGAGATGCTTCGAGACGGTCGACTGCGCCAACCCCAACTCGTCGGTCAGGTCCACGACCCGCGCCTCACCGGAGGCCAGGCGACGCACGATCGCCAACCGTGCCGGATCTCCGAGGGACCGGAACAACGCCACGGCAGGGGCGAGCCCCGGAGAACAATCAATCGCCACTAGGCGATGATAGCCGGACTGGGCGATGGAATCGTACGCGGCGACACGTTGATCCTTGACATCCCGCTGAATGATGGGCCGTGTGAGCGTGACTGACCCGGATCCGTTGTGGATCGCCGTACGCCTCGTGGTCGTCGTCCTCAGTCTGGGCATGGTGGTGTTCGGCGTCCGCGTCGCCGTGTCGCGACGGTTTCCCGTGGCCTGGGTGCGGGCTGCGCGCCTGCCGGCAAGCCAGCGGTCCCAGCCGGTCCGTATTGGCGGCGGTCAGGCGCTGATCGGCGCGAGCCTGCTGCTCCAGCAAGCACCGTTCCTCGTTCCCATGCCCTACCCGGTCGGGGCCGCACTGTTCGTGGTGGCACTGCTACTTGCTGCGGCTGGGGTGGGGTGGTTCGTCCTCCGGCGGGACTAGCCGTCAACTGCCGTCAGCGCCGTCCGTCTCGTCGAAGAAGTCGCGGGCGGAAGCGCTCCTCCCGGGGCTCGTCCTCGTCCTGGTCGCCGGACTCCGGCCACCCCTGGAAGACGCAACGCAATCACCCGTGCGATTCCTCACGGACTCACCCTGAACGCAACAGCGCCGACCGGCGTTTCCGCTGGTCGGCGCTGTGGTAGCCCGGCGAAAGGCTATGTGGCCAGGGGCGGGGTCGAACCGCCGACCTTCCGATTTTCAGTCGGACGCTCGTACCAACTGAGCTACCTGGCCGTACCCGGGTGAGTTTACCCTCCCCGACGCAGAACGCCGCGCGGTGAGACGCGGCGTCAGCGTTGGCGGTCCTGACGGGACTTGAACCCGCGACCTCCGCCTTGACAGGGCGGCGAGCACTCCAACTGCTCCACAGGACCTAGCTCGTACTGCCTCCGGCTGGGCCGGATCGTGCCCCCAACGGGATTCGAACCCGTGCTACCGCCTTGAAAGGGCGGCGTCCTGGGCCGCTAGACGATGAGGGCGGCCCCGCCATCATTGCACACTCGCAACTTCAAGCGGACTTGCTCCCATCCGGCCCCGCCGGAGGCTTGCAAAGCATACGTGATGAGCCGCCGGGCAACAAAATCGGTATCGCCCCGGCCGTAGCTTCGCCCGAAACGGCAGGTCAGAGGGGTTCAGCGCAGTCTGGTCACGCCGTACCGGCGCTTGATGTCGGCGATCAGGCCGGGACAGGCGGCCACCGTGGCGGCCCGGTTCCCGCCCCCGTCGTGCAGCAGCACCACCGAGCCGGGGCGGGTCGCGTCCTTCACCCGCGCCACGATCGTCGTGGCCGTCGGCTTCGCCCAGTCCTGCGGATCGACGTTCCAGTGCAGCGGGGTCATGCCGAGGTCCCGGGCCACCGCCACCACCTCCGGCGTCCACCGGCCGCCCGGCTGGCGGTAGAAGGGCACCTTCGCCCCGGGCACCGCCGCCCGGATCGCCCGGGTGGTGCGGTCCAGATCGGCGCGGATCTCGGCCCGGGGTCGGCCGCCCAGGTCCACGTCGTGGTGCCAGCTGTGGTTGCAGAGCTGGTGCCCCTCGCGCACGATCCGGGCCACCAGGCCGGGGTGCTTGCGGACCCGGGTACCCACCACGCAGAAGGTGGCGGTGACCCGGTGCCGACGCAACTGCTCCAGGACCTTCGGCGTCCAGACCGGGTCGGGGCCGTCGTCGAAGGTGAGCGCCACTCCCCGGGTGCCGGTGCTCCGGCGCAGCCCCGGTGGCAGTGGGGTGCGGGTCGACTTCGGGCCGGTCTTCGACGGCGACGGCGAGGGCCGCGGTACGCCGGACGGCCTCGGGGACTCCGGCGGGTCGGCGGACGGTGTCGCTCCGGCGGGCGGCGAGAAGACCGGTGCGGTCGGGCCGACGGAGCGGACCTGGGTCGCCTCGCCGCAGCCGGCGAGCAGGAGCATCAGGGCGGCACCGGCCGCAGCCAGGACGCGTGAGGTCATCGTCGTTGCTCCCGAGAGGGGGTCGGGGTCACGGGCGCCCCGACGTTACGCCCCGTCCGGTGAAGGTGACACCCCCCGGTCAGCCGGGCGGTGACCGGTCCAACGAGTCCCGTACCGCCAGGGCCAGCGAGACCGCCTCGGCCAGCGACACCGGCCGGACCACTCCCGCCGGAAGGGTGTCGTCCCACCAGCCGGGACCTGCGGCGAGCACCAGCAGGGGTCGACGGGGCACCGCAAGCACCGCGGTGAGCTGGGTCGGGTCGGCGGTCGCGCGCAGGTGCGACCAGAGCACCACGGCGGCCGGGGCGGTCCGGGTGACCGCGGCCACCAGCGCCGCCACGGGTACCCGCGCGCCGAGCATGCGGCAGCCGACACCCGCCTCGGCGAGCGCGGCGGCGAGCGCCTCCAGGGGCAGGGTGTGCTGCTCGTCGTCGGTACAGGAGAGCAGGATGCGGGGGAGGCCACCGGTCGGGTTGGCCCGGGCGACCACGGCGAACGCCTCCGTCACGCACCGGGAGAAGAGGTGCTCGACCTCGACCAGCGCGGCGGTCGCGGTGTGCCGCTCACCGATGCCGGTGAGCACCGGGCGCAGCAGCCCTTCCCAGGTGGCGACGACGCCGTCGGTGGCGATCGACTCGTCGATCGTCCGGCTGACGGTGACCGAGTCCAGCCGCATGGCGGCGCGGGCCAGCCCACGGGCGGCCGGACCGGCCCGGCCGACCGGGATGGCCGCTCCGCCGCCGTCCCGGACGGTGGAGGTGCTCCGGCGCGCCGGTGGTGTGCCGGCCGGGGACTGCCGGGCCCAGCGGGCGGCCTCGGCCGGGGTGACCCCCTCGGCGGTGAGCCGGCGCATGATCTCCAGCCGGGCCAGGTCGGCCGGGGTGTAGCGGCGGTGGTGGCCGGGGATGTGCTCGCTGGGTCCGAGTCCGTAGCGCTGGTGCCAGGTCCGCAGCGTGGTCACCGCGACCCCGAGCCGCCGCGCCACGGCTCCCGCGCTCAGCGCTTCATCGGCCACCCGACCGCTCCGACGCGTCGTCCGTCGGCGTGCCGGACGGAGGTCCGGCCCCGTCGGGTCCGGGCCCGCTGGGGCGCAGCAGGCGGTTCACCACCCCGCCGAGCCACGGCGCGTACGCGCGGGGGTCGACGTCGAGTTCCGTCTCCAGATGGACCGGGTCGATCCAGCGCACCTCGGCGACCTCGGTCGGGTCCGGCCGGAGTGGGAGGTCGGCCGGCACGTCGGCGCGCAGCACGTGGTCGTACTCGAACTCGACGCGGCCGGTGGTCGGGTCCTCGGCGTAGTAGACGTACACGCCGACCTCGGTCAGCTCGACCGGGCCGGTGCCGAGCTCCTCGCTGAGCCGCTTGTTGGCGGCCTCGACGAGCGACTCGCCCGGGGCCGGGTGGCCACAGCAGGCGTTCGCCCAGCGCAGCGGGAACCGAGTCTTGGCGGCGGCCCGCCGTTGCAGCAGTACCCGGCCGGACGGGTCGACCAGCAGCACCGAGAAGGCCCGGTGCAACCGCCCCGGCGGCTGGTGCGCCTCCGCCACGGTGGCCGCGCCGTCCGTGGTGCCGTCGTCGTGGACCAGCTCGACCAGGTGTGTCTCACGGGAGGTCACGGGCGGCACCTCCGGTGATACGGCGGGCGGCGAGCTTGCCGGAGATCAGCACCATCGGCACCCCGACGCCCGGCTGGGTGCCTGATCCTACAAAAACCACGTTCGACAGTGTGCGGTGCAGGTTCGAGGGGCGGAACGGCCCGGTCTGGAACAGGCTGTGCGCGGCGGCGAACGGGGTGCCGGCGGCCATGCCCTGGTCGGCCCACTCGGCCGGGGTGACGATCTCGCAGACCTCGACGCCGTCGGCGAAGCCGACGTAGCCCCGTTCCTCCAGGGTCGCCATCAACTCGTCGGCGTAGCGGCGGGCCAGACCGCCCCGCCAGTCGAAGGGTGCCCGGTCGAGGTTCGGCACCGGGGCGAGCACGTAGTAGGTGTGCCGGCCGGCGGGGGCGACCGACGGGTCGGTGCGGCTCGGGTTGGTGACCAGCAGGGACGGGTCGGTCATCAGCTCGCCGCGCCGGATCACCTCGTCGAAGGTGCCCTTCCAGGCCCGGCCGAAGTGGATGTTGTGGTGGGCGATCTTCGAGTACCCCTGGGTCGACCCGACGTGCAGCACCACGCAGGACGGTGAGTAGGTCAGCCGACGCTGGCGGGCCGGGGGGAGCAGGTCGCGGTACGCCACGGGGAGGTCCGGGTTGAGCACCACCACGTCGGCCGGGATCCGCTCGCCGTCGGTGGTGAGCACACCGGTGGCCCGGCCGCCGGAGGTCTCGACCCGCTCGACGGTGGTGCCGTACCGGATCCGGACGCCGTGCTTCTCGGCGGCCCCGGCCAGGCCCCGGGAGACGGCGTGGATGCCGCCGCGCGGGAAGTACACGCCGGCCACCGAGTCGAGGTACGCGATGACCGCGTAGATGGCCAGCGCGTCGTGCGGGGCGAGGCCGGCGTACATCGCCTGGAAGGAGAAGATCCGCTGGGTGCGCGGGTCCCGGAAGAACTGGTTGATCTTGGTCTGAAGTCGGCGGAACGCCCCGCTGGCCAGCAGTTTCAGCAGGTTGCCGGTGAGCAGGTCGGTCGGCGCGTCGAGGTTGCGCTCGATGAAGTCGGCCCGTTCCAACCGCCACAGCTCGCGGGCGTAGTCGACGAAGCGGAGGTATCCGTCGGCCTCCCGGGGGCCGCAGACCCGGGAGATCTCCGCCGCCATCCGGGTGGTGTCGGTGATCACGTCCAGCGTCGAGCCGTCCGGGTAGTACGCCCGGTACGCCGGATCGAGCGGGGTCAGCTCCATCCAGTCGGCCAGCTCCTCGCCGACCGCGCCGAGCGCCTCGGCGATCAGGTCGGGCATGGTGAGCACGGTCGGGCCGGTGTCGAACTCGTACCCGTCGGCACCGAGCCGGCCCGCGCGACCACCGGGCACCGGTTCGCGTTCCAGCACGGTGACCTGCCGGCCGCTGCCGGCCAGGTGCAGGGCACAGGCCAGGCCCCCCAGCCCCGCGCCGACGACCACGACCCGGTCGGTACGTCCGTCAACGGTCCGCATGCGGACCCCCTCCCTCGGGAAAACGACTGCCCATCATGCCCACCGTCGGGCGCTGGCGGTGGCGAGTCCGGTCAGCGCGGACCGCACCGTCTCGTCCAGGTCGGCGACGTCGAGAGCGGCCAGCGCCTCGGACACCCGCTCGGAGATCATCTGCTCGACCCGCCCGACCGCGCCGGTCGCCGCGACCAGCCCGGCCAGCTCGGCGACCCCGTCCTCGTCGAGGTCGGCGCCGGCCCGGTCGAGTCGGGCGCGCTGGACCGGGCCGGCGAGCTGCCGGGCGAGCATGAGCAGCACCGTCGGCTTGCCGCTGCGCAGGTCGTCGCCGGCCGGCTTGCCGGTGAGGGCGGGATCGCCGTAGACGCCGAGCAGGTCGTCACGGAGCTGGAACGCCTCGCCGACCGCCAGCCCGTACCGGGTGTACGCCTCGACCAGCGGCGCGTCCACACCGACGCCGCCGAGGGCCGCCCCGTACAGCAACGGGCGCTGCACGGTGTAGCTGGCGGTCTTGTAGCGGGCGACCCGCAGCGCCCGGTCGAGCGACCAGTTCGCCGGCTCGTTCTCGCCGAGCACGTCGAGATACTGCCCGGCGACCGTCTCCACCCGCATCTGGTCGTAGCAGCGCCGGGTCTGCATCAACCGGGCCGCCGGGAGCGCGGTGCGGGAGAGCAGGCGGTCCGCCCAGACCAGGCAGAGGTCGCCGATCAGGACGGCCACCGCCTCACCGAAGCGGTCGGGGTCGCCCCGGCGTCCGGCCGCCCGGTGCTCGGCGGCCATCGCGCGGTGCGCGGTCGGCAGGCCCCGGCGGGTGTCGGAGGCGTCCATCACGTCGTCGTGGACCAGGGCGAAGGTGTGCAGAAGTTCCAACGCGGAGAGCGCGGGGAGTACCGGTGGCAGTTCGGCCTCGGCGCCGGCCACGCCGCGCCAGCCCCAGTAGGCGAACGTCGGACGGACCCGCTTCCCGCCGGCCAGCACGAGGTCACGGGCGGTCGCGGCGAAGGCGCCCATCGCTGCGTCGATTTCGGCGAGTGAGTCGACTTCGGTGGCCAGGAAGGCGGAGAGGGTCTCCTCCACGGCCATGACCAGGTCCTTGGTGTACGCGGCGAGAACCCCGGTGACCGGGTCGTCGCCTCCCGCCGGCCGGATCGTCGCCGTACGGGGCGCGTTACCGGCAACTGCGTCGTTGGCCATGGTGGCGAGCGTACCCTAGGGTTACGAGTTGCGTCGATTGGTGCGTCGATTTCAAGGAGGGGCCGGTGGACACGAACCTCACCGCTGCCTACGACCGGTGCCGCGAGCTGCACAGACGTCACGGTCGCACCTACTATCTCGCCACCCGCCTGCTCCCCGCTTGGAAACGGCGGCATGTGCACGCCCTGTACGGCTTCACCAGGTACGCCGACGAGATCGTCGACCGCACCGAGGAGCTGTCCCCGGCCGACCGCGCCGCCCGGCTCGACGAGTGGTCCGCCCGCTTCCTCGCCGGCCTGCACGGCGAACCGGTGGACGACCCGCTGCTGCCGGCCGTCCTGCACACCATCGCCGTCTTCGACCTGGACCGGGCCGACTTCGCGTCGTTCCTGCGCAGCATGGCGATGGATCTGACCGTCACCTCGTACCGCACCTACGACGACCTGCTCGACTACATGGAGGGCTCGGCCGCCGTCATCGGCACGATGATGCTGCCGATCCTCGGCAGCGCCGCGCCGGCCGCCGCCCGGGAACCGGCCCGCCAGCTCGGCCTGGCCTTCCAGCTCACCAACTTCATCCGGGACGTCGCCGAGGACCTCGACCGGGGCCGCACCTACCTGCCCGACGAGGACCTGGCCAAGTTCGACGTCACCCGGGAGGACCTGCTCGCCGCCAAGGCCCGGGGCCGGGGCACCCCGAGGATCCGGGACCTGGTCGAGTACGAGATCAGCCGCGCCCAGGCCCACTACGAGGCCGCCGCACCCGGGATCGTCCTGCTCAACCCCGGTTCGCAGGCGTGCATGCGGACCGCGTACGCCCTCTACGGCGGGATTCTCGACGAGGTGGCCGCCCAGGACTACGACGTGTTCACCCGGCGGGCGCGCGTACCGCGTCGGCAGCGGGTGGCGGTGGCGACGCGGGCGCTGCTCGCCCCGGCCGGCACCCCGGTCACCGTCCCCGGGCCCCGCACCGTGCCGCCCCGCCGGTAGGGGTCGTCCGGCTCGGGCGCGGCGGGCTGAGGTGCCTGCAGGGGCACCTTGCAGGCGCATTTTGATGAGCAGGGGTCCCCTGCTACCACCTCGGCCGGGGCGGCAGGTGCGCCCCGGTGAGCCGGAGGGGCCGTCTCACAGGCAGGAGTGCAGGGCGTCGACGAGTGCCTCGACCCGGTCGAAACCGGCCAGCCGCGCGGTGGTGTACGCCAGCGTGTAGCCCCGGACCGGGTCGGCCCAGGCGCAACTGCCGCCGATCCCGCCCATGCCCCAGCTACCGTCCTCCTCGTACTGCATGCCGAGGGTCCACCGGGTTCGGCTCTCCAGGAGCAGGTCCGGGCCGTCGTACTGCACCCGGGTCGCCTCGGCGACCAGGTCGGCGCTGAACAGGCGTACCCCGTCGAGGGTGCCGCCGGCCAGCAGCCCGCCGTAGAGCCGGGCCAGCCCGGTCGCGGTGGCGTGCAGGTTCACCGCCGGGATCTCCGCGCCGCGCCAGAGCGGGCTGTTCAGCACCGCCGCGTCGAGGCAACCGGCGGGGTTGGCGAGCGCCCGCTCCCGCAGCGATCCGGGCACGCCCAGCGTGGTCACCGGCCAGCCCGCTTCGCCGTACGACAGGTCGGCGCAGCGCCGCTGGTCGACGGTGTCCAGTCCGAAGCCGAGATCCAGCCGCCAGGGGCCGGCGATCTCCTCGGCGAGGAACCGGCCGACCGTGCGTCCGTCCACCCGGCGGACGAGTTCGCCGACCAGGTGCCCGTACGTCAGCGCGTGCTCGCCCGCGACGGTGCCCGGCTCCCACTCCGGCTCGGCGGCGGCGAGGTCGCCGACGAGCAGCGCCCAGTCGCCCAGCGCGGCGGCCGGCCGGGGCACCGGGAAGACCGGCAGGCCGGCGGTGTGGGCGAGCACCTGCCGGACGGTGGCCGGGGTGCGGAACCCCGGCCAGTGCCGGGCCACCGGATCGTCCAGGTCGAGCCGGCCCCGGTCCACCAGCAGCAGTAGGCAGAGGGCGACCACCGGCTTGCCGACCGAGTACACGTTGACCAGGGTGTCCGGTCGCCACGCGCCTCCGCCGGCACCGTGCGGTCCGTCAGCGGGCGGTGTGCTGCCGGCGCCGGCCGGTCGGGTCGAGCCGCCGGTCAGGTCGAGCACCGGCTGGCCGTCGTACCGCACGGCCAGTGCCGCGCCGGTCTCCCGGCCCGAGTCGAACAGGTCGTGGAAGCAGTCGTGGACCGCCGCGAAGCGTGCGCGCATCGGGCCACGGTAGGGCGCCGCCCCGGTTCCGCGTCGCACGGTCTGTCGGCCCGGCCGTCAGCGGTTGCCGGTGTCCGGCGCGGACAGGTCGAGGGCGCCGACGGTCTGCCCGCCGCTGAGTTCCCCGGTCGGCTGGAACCCGAGCCGCAGGTAGAACCGCTCCGGCCCGTCGTCGCCCGGTTCCCAGGTCGTGTAGATCCGCTGCTCACCACGCCGTGCCGCCTCCTCGGCGACCGCCCGGACGGCGAAGCAGCCGTATCCGCGCCCCTGCCGGCCGGCGGCGATGTTCAGCCGCCACAGTCCGGAGCGCAGGTCGCCCGGACTGTCCTCGCGCCAGGGGATCCGGAAGAAGCCCATCAGGAAGCCGACCGGTTCGTCGCCGTCGTAGATCAGCCGGGGCCAGGCGACGTCGGGCCACGCGTACGCCTCGGCCAGCGACCGGGCGACCGGCTCGACCAGGTGCTCCTGGTCGGGGCGGACGCGCAGGTCGCAGGCCACCTCGACGTTGCCGGGAGTGATCTTCTCAAGGTGTGGCTCGGGTGCGGGCGGCATGGGGCCGGACCCTACCGGCCCCCGACCACCGGCTCGACCTGATTCGGTGGTCGAAGGCGCTGGCCGCCCTTGTCGGCGTACCCGACTCGTTGGCGCCCGCCGGGAGCCCTGGGACATGCTGTCGGCATGACGGAGCCGCAGCAGGTGGACGTGGTCGTGGTCGGGCTCGGCGTCGGCGGCGAGGAGGTGGCCGGGCGACTCGCCGAGGCGGGCCTCGACGTCGTCGGCGTCGAGCGGGGGCTGGTCGGTGGCGAGTGCCCGTACTGGGGCTGCATCCCGAGCAAGATGATGATCCGGGCGGCGAACGCGCTGGCCGAGGCGCGGCGGGTCGACGGGCTGGCCGGGTCGGCCGAGGTCCGGCCGGACTGGGCTCCGGTGGCCCGCCGGATCCGCGAGGAGGCGACCGCGAACTGGGACGACACCGCCGCCGTGGACCGTTTCACCGGCAAGGGCGGGCGCTTCGTCCGGGGGACCGGCCGGCTGGCCGGCCCGGGTCGGGTCGCCGTCGACGACCAGGTCTTCCAGGCCCGGTACGGGATCGTCGTGGGGGTGGGTACCCGGCCGTCGGTGCCGCCGGTCGAGGGGTTGGCCGGGACGCCGTACTGGACCAACCGGGCGGCGATCGAGGTGGCCGAGCTGCCGGCGTCGCTGCTGGTGCTCGGCGGCGGCGCGATCGGGCTGGAGCTGGCCCAGGTGTTCGCCCGGTTCGGGGTGCGGGTGACGGTGGTCGAGGCGTCCGACCGGGTGCTCGCCGTCGAGGAGCCGGAGGCGTCCGAGGTGGCCGCCGCCGCCCTGCGCGCCGACGGCGTGGAGATCCACACCGGCGTCCGGGCGAAGCGGGTGGACCACGACGAGGTGGCCGGGTTCACCCTGCGGGCCGATGGAGGTGCCGGGTTCACCGCCGAGCGGCTGCTGGTGGTCACCGGTCGCCGGGCCCATCTCGACGAGTTGGGGCTGGACACCGTCGGCCTCGACGCCGGGCAGCGGTACCTGCCGGTCGACGACCGGATGCGGGCCGGCGAGGGGATCTGGGCGGTCGGTGACGTCACCGGCGAGGGGGCGTTCACCCACATCGCGATGTACCAGGCGGAGATCGTCGTGCGTGACCTGCTCGACCACGTCGCTCGGCAGCGGGGCGGGCCGGACGCCAGCGGCACCGCCAGTGCGATCGGCGGAGCGATCGGTGCCGCCGGAGCGGGCGGCGGGTCCACCCCGGGTCCGGCCGACAGCGTGCCCCGGGCCGACTACCGGGCGCTGCCCCGGGTCACCTTCACCGACCCGGAGGTGGGGGCGGTCGGGTTGACCGAACGTCAGGCCCGGGAACGGGGGATCAACGTCCAGGTCGGCTTCGCGCCGCTCTCCTCCTCCACCCGGGGCTGGATCCACCGGGTCGGCGACGAGGGGTTCATCAAGCTCGTCGCGGACGCCGACCGGGGCGTGCTGGTCGGCGCGACGTCGGTCGGCCCGGCCGGTGGCGAGGTGCTGTCCGCGCTGGTGGTGGCGGTGCACGCGGCGGTTCCGGTGGGCCGGCTCCGGCACATGATCTACGCGTACCCGACCTTCCACCGCGCCATCCGGACGGCCCTGGACGACCTGAGCTGACCCTGTCCGGAGGTGAAACGGGACGTCGGCGTGGTGCCGGCTAGCCTTGCGCGGTGCCGAAGAACCCTCTCTCCCTCCGGCGGTTCCCCGGTCCGGTGCGAACGCTCCTGAGCTGCCTCACCGCAGTGGCGTTGGCCCTGACCGGGATCTACCTGGTGGGTCCGTGGTCGAGCGGGTCGCCCGTGTCGACGGGCCGGCCCCGGCCAATCGGGAAACCCGTCGAAGTGCCGGGACGCACCGTCACCGTGCTGGGTGCGGGCGACATCCTCGTCCACCCCGAGTTGTGGGACCAGGCCCGGCGGGACGGCCGTGGGCAGTTGGACTTCGCGCCGATGCTGGCACCGGCCCGCTCCGCGGTGGAGAGCGCGGACCTGGCGCTGTGCCACCTGGAGACCCCGGTCGCGCCGCCCGGAGGCCCGTACATCGGCTTTCCGCGGTTCAGCGTGCCCCGGGAGGTGGTGCAGGGCATCAAGAGCGTGGGGTACGACGGCTGCTCGACCGCCTCGAACCACAGCATCGACCAGGGCTATGACGGGGTGAAGCGCACCCTGGACGCGCTGGACGCCGCCGGTCTCGGGCACACCGGCACGTACCGCACCGCCCGTGACGCCACCCGCCCCCGGATCTATCCGGTCGACGGGGTGCGGATCGCCCACCTGAGTTACACCAAGAGTTTCAACGGGCTGCGTCCGGCGGCCGGGCAGGCCTGGATCGCCAACCTGATCGACACCGACAAGATCAAGAAAGACGCCGCGCGGGCCCGCGCGGCCGGCGCGGAGATTGTCGTGGTCAGCCTGCACTGGGGCACCGAGTACGAACACGAGCCCGACGCCGACCAGCAGACCTGGGCCCGTGAGGTGGCGGAACTGCGCAACGTCGACCTCGTCTTCGGTCATCACGCACACGTCGTCCAGCCGGTCGAGCGGATCGGCGACAAGTGGATCGTCTACGGGATGGGCAACCAGATCGCCCGGCACGCGGAACCGGTCAACGCCAACCGCGACGGAGCCATGGTTCGGGTGACGTTCGGACCGGCCGGGGTGGCGAAACGGTGGAAGGTGAGGGCCGTCGAGGCGCTTCCCACCTTCGTCGATCTGAACCCCGACATCCGCCTGATCGACCTGGAACGGGCGTTGGCCGATCCCGCCCTGCCCCCCGGTCGCCGACGGATCTACGAGGCTGCCGTCGAGCGTATCCAGGGGAATCTGCTGACGAGAGCGGCCGGCGAGGCCGGTCTGGTGGTGCGCGGAACGGGGGGTTGAAGCGCCTCACCCCGCTCGTTCCGAGGCCCCGGCCGGAGCCTGAGCCCGCGCCTCGCCTCTGCGAGAGTTGCTAACATTCGCCGCGTCGTCTGCTGTCCCAGGTCAGTGGCCCACGGCTCAGGTACGGGTGGATGTTCACGGGGGAAGGCGAATGGTCGTGTCAGTAAATCCTGGGCACTTCACGCGCTCGCCCGGCGGCGCCGGACCGGACGACCGGATGCAGCTACTGCTCTGGCGGCGTCGGGCTCTGGAACAGCAGCTCCCGGCGGCGGCCTTCCCGGCCGGCAGCGGTGCGCCGTCGCTGGTCTATCTGTGGGCTTCGATGTTTGTCGTCGTCGCGGTGGTGCTCGGGTTCGCGCTCAGCGCCCAGCGGGGCGTCCTGCCCGCGGTGATCGACTCGCAGGACGACGTGGTCACCAAGCTGGCCTCCACCATCTCGGTGTCCACCCGAGCGTGGTCGGAGGAGCTGGACCGAACGGTGGCCGACCGGGGAACCGGCACCGACGCCCAACTGCTGAGCCGGGTGGTCGGCGACAGTACCTCGGTCAGCGGTGCCGCAGTGGTGGAGACCGCGTCCAGACGGCCGCTTGCCACCAAGGGCACCGCCGTACCCGCCGGTGTGCTCCCCGCCGAGATCCCGCTCGACTCGGCGTTCGGGGTGACCACGCCGGACGGACCCGTGGTGCTGCGCGCGTACCGGCTGGACGAGAGACGGACGCTGGTGGCGGTGCATCCGCTCACCCTGCGAAACCTGCGATTGAACCCCGACGCGGGACACGGGGTCTACGTGCTCACCCCGGACGGCGGGACGAGCTTGATGCAGGGAGCCAACGCGGTGGGGCAGGAGCACCTACCCGTCGTCTTCCAGGGTCTGGCCGGGAGCACCTCGCGGCAGAGCCGGGAGGTGGTCATCGAGGAGTGGCCGGACCGGAGGTTGGTCGTGTCGTCCGCGCCCGTCGGCGACACCGGTCTGGTGGTGGTCTCCCTGCTGGCCGCAGAGGTCACCGGGGGTGCCTCGTTGCCCACCGGACTGCTGCTGGGGCTCACCCTGCTGATGTTCGCCGTGTCGAGCTTCCTGCTCATGCGGGTGTCGCTGGTCCGTCCGATCCGGGTTCTGCTCGCGCAGGCCAAGGCGGACGCCTGCGGCGGCCTGACCCCGCACCGCAGGCCGGCGCGGATCGCCGAGGCCCAACGGATCGCCCGGGCTCTCGCGCTGACCTCGGGGGACCGGCCGCCCGCCGAGCGGCGGTGGCGGCCCACCGTGTTGCAGGGGTTGACCGCCGCGACGGTGGTCGCGCTGCTCTGGCCGGCCGGGGCCGTGGTGCTGGCTCTCCAGACTCCCGCCCCCACCGTTCCGACGCAGCTCGTCCGGGACCAGGAGAACCGGGCCGAGGAGGCGAGTTTCGCGCTGGGCAGCGCTCTCGACGCCGGACTGGGGACGGTGTCCCGGATCTCCCGGTCGGTCGATCCCGCCGACCGGGAGAGGACCGCTCGGGTGCTACGCCGGGAACTCGCCGAGGAGCATCGACTCCGGGCGCTCTACCTGGTGGACCGGGACGGGAAGGTGCTGGCCTCGGCGGGGCGGGAGCCGTTGCGTACCGCCGAGCCGCTTCCCGGTGAGGTCGGGATCCAGCTCGACGACGCCGTCTCCCGCCTGCCCGTCGTGTTCGCCTACAACCTGCGCTCCGACGGCTTCGCCGTGGTGGGCGAGTTCGACCCGGACCGCCTGGTGGGGCTGGTCCGGCGGGTCGACGGCCGGGTCCGGGTGGTGGACGCCGAACTGCGGACCATCCTCGACTCGGAGGGCTTCCGGGCGTACCAGCCGGTCGGGGAGGACCTGGTCGCCGCAGCGGCGGTCGAGGCGCTGCCCGGCACCACCGTCGGCCACTCGACGACCGCCGACGGGGCTCCCGCCCTGGTCGCCGCGTCAGGGCTGACCGCACCGGCCACCGTGGCCCACCTGGAGTGGTCGGTGGTCGTGGAGCAGGACATCGCCGCACTGCGCCTGCCGGAGATGGTGGAACGGCGGTGGACGCTGCTCGTCGCGGGTGCGATGGTGGGGATCATCCTGCTCACCCACATGTGGCAGCTCTACATCTACGTTCGGCCGGTACAGCGGCTGGCCTCCTTCGCCGACCGGATGAGCCGGGGCGAGATCGACGTGCCGGTGCCGCCGCAGCGCCACGACGACATCGGAGCGGTGGCGATGTGCCTGGAGATCTGCCGGCAGGTCCGGCACACCGGTTCCGCCCGGTTCGGCGGCGCCATCCGGTTGCGCGGTTCGGACCTGAACCGTACGGCCGTCCTGCCCCTGGTCCGGCGGCCGGTCGGCGCCCGGAGGGAGAAGGGCTGAGATGTTCTACCTCTACACCGTCTACGCACTCTGCTGCCTGGCGCTGCTCGTGGCCGGTGTCGTCGAGCAGCGCAACCACTACCGCAACCTCGGCCGCATCCCGCACCGGGTACTGGTGAACGGTATCCGGGGCAAGAGTTCGATCACCCGGCTCTGCGCGGGCGCGCTGCGCGGCGGCGGCAAGGTGGTGGTCGCCAAGACGACGGGCACCGCTGCCCGGTTCATCTTCCCGGACGCCAGCGAGGAGCCGGTGCACCGGAAGTTCGGCATCGCCAACGTGGTCGAGCAGATCGGCATCGTTCGCCGGGCCGCCGTCTACCATCCTGACTCGCTGGTCATCGAGTGCATGGCGGTGATGCCCGCGCTTCAGGAGATCAATCAGAGCAAGCTGATCCGGTCGAACATCGGGGTGCTCTGCAACGTCCGGGAGGACCACCTCGCCGAGATGGGACCGACACTGGACGACGTGGCCCGGTCGCTGAGCCGGTCGATGCCGGTGGGCGGGATCTGCATCACCGCCGAGAAGGACCGGCTGGCGATTCTCGAACAGGAGGCCGCCCGGCGTGACTGCCGGTTGATCGCGGTGGACCCGGAGTCGGTCACCGACCGGGAGATGGCCGGCTTCGGTTGGATCACCTTCAAGGAGAACGTGGCGATCGCGCTCGCCGTGGCCGAGCAGCTCGGCGTCGACCGGCGCAGCGCGCTGGCCGGGATGTGGGCGGCTCCACCGGACCCGGGTGTCCTCTCGGTGGCCCGGGTGCTGTACGAGGGCAAGCGGATCCGCTTCGCCAACATCTTCGCCGCCAACGATCCCGAGTCCACCTTCATGAACATCGAGCAGCTCGAGAAGCAGCGGCTGATCGGGCGTCCGCTGATTATGGTGATCAACTGTCGCCCGGACCGGGTGGAGCGCAACGGCCAGATGGGCGCGCTCTCCGGCCGAGTCCAGCCGCAGCGCATCGTGCTGATCGGCGAGATGACCCGCAGCGCCCGGGTGACCGTGCCCGCCGAACTCCAGGAGCGGGTGGTCGACCTCGGAGGGAAGCTGCCCCCGGAACGGTTGCTCGCCGACGTGATGACCGCCACCGCGGCGGACGCGTCGATCGTCGCCGTGGGCAACATCCACGGTCAGGGCGAGGTGCTGCTGCACGAGCTGGCCGCGCTGCCCAGCTGGAGTCCGCAGGGGCAGGCCGGGTCCGAGTCGATGCTGCGGACGCCGACCGTGCCGGGGTTCGACACCGATGCCCAGACCGTGCTGTTGGAAAGGATCCGTCGGTGACCTTCGGAGGAGAGCTCAGCGCGCAACTCGCCACCGCCTGCCTCGGCATCGGGCTGGTCTTCGCGCTGCTCTGCTATCTGACCACCAACCTCTCACCGGGCGGCATGATCACGCCGGGCTGGATCGCGTTGGCATTGATCGAGGACCCGCTCCAGGCGGGCGTGATCGTGGTGATGACCGTGGTCACGTACGGGCTCACGCTGCTGATGCAGCGGATGGTGATCCTCTACGGCAAGCGGCTCTTCGCCGCGATCGTGCTGCTGAGCGTATTCCTCCAGCTGACGCTCTTCGTGATCGTGCAGAAGGACCTGCCGCTCCTCTTCGCACACCAGACCCTGGGCTTCGTCGCGCCGGGGCTGATCGCCTACCAGCTCGTCCGACAGCCACCCAAGGCGACCGTCGTGGCCACCGCGATCGTCACCGCGATCACCTACGGCGTCGCGTTCAGCGGTGTCGTCGCCGGCCTCGTCCCGGTCACCTGACCGGCCAACGGAGGAACAGTCGATGAACTACCGGACCTACTCCCAGACCCAGGCCGCACTGGTCACCCTCGCCGCGTTCGCGCTGCTGACCGGTGCCGGCTTCGTCACCTACCTCGTCGCCCGGCCCTCCACCGACCGGATCGTGCTGTCGCTCGGAGCCGCCGCCGTGCCGCAGAGCGTGGTCCGGACCGACACCGGGTACAGCTACCGCCGCTTGAGCGCTCCCGACCGGACCCAGATCGTCGACGCCTCCGGGAAGGTCCTCGCCACGATGACCGACGGGGCCCGGACGGTGCACCTGCACGGACCGGAGCGCATCTTCGCGGAACCCCGGTTCACCAAGGCCAAGGTGCACACCGACCTGTGGGTACGGCTCGCACCGAAGGAGTGGTACGCCGGCGCGGAGCAGGACGCCTGGTTCACCACCTGGTTCAGCAAGGCCCGCACGGACCGCTCTCCGGACGTGCTCGGGGTGGCCATGGAGTACACCTACGTCTCGTCGCCGAAGAAGGACGCGCAGGGCCGGCAGTACTCGGGCGACGCCGCCTTCGGGCCCCTCTCCGACAGTGATCCGGACGGTCGGGCGGAGAACTCCGACTTCTACGATTATCTCGGTGTCTCATGGACCTTCCCTGACAAGAAGGAGAAGCCGGCCGCTGCGCACATCCGTAGCCTCGACTGCTCGGGATTTCTGCGGATGGTGTACGGCTACCGGCTCGGGTACCCGCTGCGCGGGACGAACGAGGCGGGCCCGGGGTTGCCCCGGCGGGCGTACGCCATGGCCTCGGTCGGCCCCGGGGCCCAACTGATGCCGAACACCGGCAAGCGGGCCCGGGACCTGGACCGGTTGCTCCCCGGGGACCTTTTGTTCTTCAACGCGGGGCCGGTGCAGGGGGCGAACATCGAGCACTCCGGCATGTACCTCGGTGTGGACGACCGGGGGCACCACCGGTTCATCTCGAGCCGTACCACCGCGAACGGGCCGACCATGGGTGACCTCGGCGGCGAGTCGACGCTCGACGGCACCGGTTACTGGGCGACCCGGTTCCGCACCGCCCGGCGGATCTGACCGGCGCGGGCCTACCGGGAAGAAGGGGCGGGGCTCAGCCCCGCAGCCGCTCCGCGAGTACCTGCGCGACCAGGTCCCGCCCGACCGCGTCCCGTCGCACCGACCAGCTCAGTTCCAGGTGGACGAAGGCGCTGTCCAGCCCG
Organism: Micromonospora sagamiensis; assembly: GCF_014680085.1. NCBI lineage: Bacteria > Bacillati > Actinomycetota > Actinomycetes > Micromonosporales > Micromonosporaceae > Micromonospora > Micromonospora sagamiensis. Next base: position 3,250,950 of record NZ_AP023438.1, read on the forward strand.
GCGCTCGCCCTGCCCTGCGCGTTCCGCGTGCCCTCCAGTTGCCCGCACTTCCGCGACCAGGCCCGGCAGGTGTTCAGCCCGCTGCGGCTCAGTCCCTCGGCGATCCGTCCGGCCACCTGACTCCGCGGTGCCGACCCGGTCGACACGACGGCGTCGGCACCTTCCAGGTTCCGGTCGGCGAAACCGTGCAGCTGGACCTGGTCCAGTCCGCGCCGGGCGAACTCGACCGCCAGGGTGTGGAAGAGCGAGTCGCCGTTGTGCGCCACGTCGGCGGCACCACCGGCCGCCTCCCGGTGCGCGCCGGCCACCAGCAGCACGCTGCCCGGCAGCCGGCGGTGCAGGGCGAGCCCGACCTTCTCCGTGTCCAGGTCGAAGCTGGGGTGCGGAACCTGGACCACCTGTCGCGCCCCCGCCGACCGGTCGAGCACGAGCGCCCCCCAGGTCCGCTCGTCGGAGCCGTCGGCCAGGAAGATGGTGAACGGGCGTCCGGTGGCCGGATCGGTGCCATGCCACGCCCCGAAGCCGAGACCAGCGAAGAGTTCCTCCTGGCGGGCACGGTCGTCGGGGTGGTCGATCAGCAGCCGGGCCGCCCGACGGGCCCGGGACCGCTCGTCCGCGTCCGGATCCCGGTACGGGCCCGTCCGGGACAGGCCGGCGGTCAACTCGTCGACGACCTGCGCCGGGTCGAGGTCCGCGCGGGCTGGCTGCGTCTTCGGCTCGTCCCGACCCCACCCGGTGGCGGTGGCGGCGGCGGTGGCGGCGGTCACTGCCGCGGCGGCGGCGAGGATGACCGTTCGTCTGGTCGAACCGACGACGGAGGCGGATCTTGGCACGATGTGCAGGCTAACCGAACCGGGCCTGGTCGACGGGGCGGGCGTGACGGCCGGCACCGGCGGTGAAGGCAGCGACACCGGCTGCCGCCTCGGTCAGCGAGTCGAGGCCGTAGGCCAGCTCGACGGCCATCGCCTCCGCCTCCGGGCGGCCGGCTCCGGCCCGTACGGCGGCCCGGTCGTTGCGCAGGCAGCGCTGGGGGGCGCGGGCGATCTCGGCGGCCAGCCGCTCGGCCTCAGCGCGGGCCGTGCCGGGCGCGACCAGCCGGTTCACCAGGCCCATCGCGTACGCCTCGTCGGCCGGGACCGGTCGGCCGGTGAGGATCAGGTCCATCGCCCGGCTCTCGCCGATCAGCCGGGGCAGGCGCACCGTCCCGCCGTCGACCAGCGGCACGCCCCACCGCCGACAGAAGACCCCGAACACCGCGTCGGACTCGGCGACCCGCAGGTCGCACCAGAGCGCCAGCTCCAGCCCGCCGGCCACGGCGTACCCGGAGACCGCGGCGATCACCGGCTTGGTCAGCGACATCCGGGTCGGACCCATCGGGCCGTCCCCCTCGGGCTCCACCCGGTTGCCGCTCGGCGTACCGATGGCCTTGAGGTCGGCACCGGCGCAGAAGCTGCCGCCGGCTCCCCAGAGCACGGCCACGGCGGCGGCCGGGTCGGCGTCGAAGGCGCGGAACGCGTCGGCGAGCGCCCGTGCGGTCGGGCCGTCGACGGCGTTGCGGGCCACCGGCCGATCCAGGATCACCGTGGTCACCGGTCCGTCACGCTCGACCCGCACGCCCATCGGACCAGGATGCCCGGTCCGTGCCGCGCCGCGCCAGGCACCCGTCGTCGCCGTCGCGACCCGGACGCGGTCGGGCGCGGGGGTGTGGCGTCCGGCGGCGTGCCTGGTCAGGTCCGGTCGCGGCGGACCAGGGTGGCACCGAGCGCGGCACCGACCACGCAGGTCACTCCGAGGAACTGCGGCCAGGTCAGCAGCTCACCGAGCAGGACCAGGCCGACCAGCGCACCGATCGCCGGTTCGAGGCTCAACAGCACCGCGAAGACCCGGGCCGGCATCCGGCGGAGCGCGGACATCTCCGCCGAGTACGGCAGCACCGACGACAGCAGCGCCACGCCGACGCCGAGCAGCAGGATCCACGGGTCGAGCAGCGTGGTGCCGCTGCCCGCGACACCGAACGGCAGCACGGCGAGCGCGCCGACGGCCATGCCCAGGGCCAGCCCCCGGGTGCCGGGCACCCGCTTGCTGACCGCGCCGCCGAACACCACGTAACCGGCCCAGCCGACCGCGGTGCCGACGCAGAAGAGCAGCCCGAGCCCGTCGACCGCCGTCCCGCCCAGGCCACTGATCAGCAGGACGCCGCCACCGGCCAGGACCGCCCAGAGCACGTCGAGCAGCCGGCGGCTGCCGGCCAGCCCCACCAGCAGCGGCCCGGCGAAGCCGATGGTCACCGCCACACCCAGCGGCACCCGGTGCAGGGCGGCGTAGAAGCTGAGGTTCATCAGCGCGAGCATCAGGCCGAAGCCCACCACCAGACCGCCGGTACGCCAGCCCAGGCGCAGCCCGGGACGGGCGAGCGCGACCAGGATCAGCGCGGCGAAGCCGAGCCGTAGCGTGGTCGTGCCACCGGGGCTGGTGCTGCCGAACAGTTGCTTGGCCACCGCCGCGCCGAGCTGGGTGGAGAGCATCCCGAGCAGCATCAGCAGCGACGGCGGAACGGCGTCGGGGTGACCGACCGCGTTGACGATCCGGGCGACGGTGGTGGTGGGAACCGGCTGTGGACGGAGGGCGTGCGCGTACATGCGCACCACCATGCCGTCCCGTCCGCCGGAGGGCGACCGGAATCCCGTCCTTCCGGCTACGATGCTCGACGGCACGACACAGTGAGGTGCCCCGCGCGAGCGGGGAGAATCGGGAAGCCGGTGCGAATCCGGCACGGGCCCGCCGCGGTGACCGGGGAGCCACCGTCCACGCGCACAGCGCAGCCACTGGTCCGGGAGGGCTGGGAAGGCGGACGGCACGGCGTCGATCCGGGAGTCCGAAGACCGGCCTCGCGTCACGCGCCCACCCCTGCCCGGGTGGGCCGAGCGCAGCGGGAGCCTGCCATGGACCTGTACGACGTCATCCACCGCCGTCGGGACGTACGCGCCCAGTTCACCGGGGAGCCGGTGCCCGACGACACCCTGCACCGGGTGCTGGCCGCGGCGCACGCCGCACCGAGCGTCGGCTACTCCCAGCCCTGGGACTTCGTCGTGGTGCGGGACGCCGACACCCGACACCGCTTCCACGAGCACGTCCGGACCGAGCGGGACGTCTTCGCCGCCACTCTGGAGGGGGAGGCGGCCGAACGGTTCGCCCGTATCAAGATCGACGGAGTGCGGGAGTCGACCCTGTCGATCGTGGTCACCCACGACCAGTCGCGGGGCGGGCCGGCGGTGCTCGGCCGGCACGCCATCGCCGACACCGGCCTCTATTCGACCTGCCTGGCCATCCAGAACCTCTGGCTCGCCGCCACGGCCGAAGGGCTCGGCGTCGGCTGGGTCTCCTTCTACCGGGAACCCTGGCTGGCCGACCTGCTCGGCATTCCCGCCGGCATCCGCCCGGTCGCGTGGCTCTGCCTCGGGCCGGTCACCCACTTCGAGGCCGTACCCGACCTGGCCCGGCACGGCTGGCGGCAGGCCCGTCCGCTCACCGCCGCCATCCATCACGACCGGTGGACGCCGGACGCCTGACCGGAGGCGCGACGGACCGCCCGAGCAGGCTGGTCGCCGCCGGTCCAGGCCCCGCCGGTCGGGGGCGGGGAGTTCGTCCCCGTCGCCCGGTTTGCGAGCTCCCGGACCGGGAAGTCGGTACGGGTGCGAGCACTACTGACGAAGATCGAGCAGGCGACCGGCCTGGACCGGGTCGGCGACCGCCTCCAGCGGGCGGTGCAGGCCACCCTCCGGCCGCAGCGCGTCCGTGACCTGCTGCACGGCGTGTGGCTGGGGCATCCGCTGCACCCGGCGATGGTGCAGGTGCCGGTCGGCGCATGGATCAGCGCCGCCGTCCTCGACGCGATGCCCGGCCAGCGGCGCGCGGCGACCACGCTGGTGGCGGTCGGTACGGCCAGCGCCGTGCCGGCCGCCGTCGCCGGGCTCAACGACTGGGCGGCCCTGAACCGGGAGCAGCGGCGGGTGGGGCTGGTGCACGCCGCCTCGAACACCATCGGGCTGGCCTGCTACGCCGGCTCGCTGGCCGCCCGCCTCAACGGTCGACACAACCTCGGGCGGACGCTGGCGTACCTCGGGCTCTCCGCGGCGAGCGCCGGGGCGTACCTCGGCGGGCACCTGGCGTACAAGCAGGGGGCACAGGTCAACCAGAGCGTCTCCGAGGCGAACCTGATCAGTGACGGCTGGCACCCGCTCGCCGACGTGTCCACCCTGCCCGACCGGGAACTGGTCACCCGCGAGATCGACGACGTGTCGGTGATCCTCTACCGGCACGGCGACGACGTCACCGTCATGCTGGAGCGCTGCCCGCACCAGAGCGGGCCGCTCGGCCAGGGCGAGGTGACGGAGATCGACGGTCACCCGTGCGTCGTCTGTCCGTGGCACGGCAGCACCTTCCAGCTCAACAGCGGAGGCAAGGTCGTGCACGGACCGGCCGCCAACGACCAGCAGGTGCTCGCCACCCGGGTCGTCGACGGCGTTCTCCAGACCCGCCTGCCCTGAGCCGCCCGGGGTCCCGGTGAGGGCTCGACGAATGCGCCCGTCGACCGTCAGCCCCGGCGGTGCCGACCGCTGCCGAGGACGCGGCTGGCCGTCGACGACGCCGGCCGGCGGCGCAGGCCGAACACCGCCCCGATCTGCGCGCCGACGATGCTCGCCACGGCCAGCACGGCGGAGACCGCCAGCGGTCGGTTGACCCGGTCCTCCTGACCCGGCCGGGCCGCCCCGACGGTCATCGGCGGTGCCTCCTCCTGGGGCCAGTCGGTGGTCGGCGGCGGCGTGACCTGCTGCGGAGTCTGGTCGGGCACCTGCTGCGGGGTCTCGTCGGGCACCTGGTCGGGGGCGGGCGCCGCCGGCGGCGGGGCCGGACGCGGGGACGGCTTGTTGACCAGCCGGCCGGTGGCGTGCGGCCGGACACCGTCGTCGGTGGCCTGGTCGGGCAGCCTGAGCAGCTGCCCCGGGTGGATCCGGTCCGGGTCGCCGAGCTTGTTCAGCTTGACCAGCACCCGATAGCTCTGGAAGTCCTCCAGGTAGCGCTCGGCGACCTCGCCCAGATAGTCGCCCTTGGCCACCCGGTACACCTGGGTCTGGTCGGACGGCGGTTGTTCCATCGTGCCGGTCACCGGAGTGGCCACGCCCCGGGCCACCGGGGCGACGGTGGTCGGCATCGACGCCGTGGCCGGTCCGGCCGCCGTCACCGGGGCCGACAGCGCGTACGTGGTGCCGTACGTGGCGGTCGCCGCGGTCGCCGCCGGGCTGGCCGCGATGATCAGGGCGACCGAGCCGACCAGCGCCGCAGCCGCGCGCTGCTGGCTGCGCATGCCGGGCAGCTTCGGCGCGGGTCGGCGCAGCACGTGCGCGACCAGCTCCACCAGGACGGAGAAGGCGAAGGTCGCCCACCCGAACCAGCCGAGCACCGCCAGCGCCCGGAGGAAGAGCTGCCCGTTGTCCCGGCTGGTCAACGCCGTGCCGATGGCCTCCAGTGTGGGCACCTCCGAGGGCAGCGGGTTGCCGGCGAGGGCGACGAGGGCGACGGGACCCCCGACGAGTACCGCGCCGAGCACGACGAGTGCGCCGAAGCCGGTCAGGACCTGGCCGGTCCGCCGGGCGGAACGGGATACGGCCATGGGCTGCCTTCCTCTCTACGGTCCGGTGATGGCGCGTGCGGTGGCCTCGCCGGAGACGGTCACGGAGTCGGTGAGGTCGAACAAGCCGAGCAGGTACCTGTCGTAGGTGATGGTGAGCCGGACGGTGATGCGCTTCTCGCCGTCGACGACCGGGAAGCTGACCGTGTGGTCGGTGACGCCGGCGGCGGTGAGGTAGCTCCGGACCGCGGCGGTGGCGGCGGCCTCGTCGATCTCCTTCTTGCCGCCGTTGATCGCCTGCGCCCGGTCGATGGCCTGCCCACCGGTCCGGGCCGCCTCGGCGGCGAGGTTGTCGGCCCGGTGCATGGTGCGTAGCTGCCCGGCGCCGTCGAAGGCGAGCCCGATGACCATGAGGACGCCGGTCATGCTCACCGCCAGGAACAGGCTCACCCGGCCCTCGTCCCTGCGCAGGCCCCGGCCACGGCCGGACCACGACCACCGTCGACCGCTCGCCCCGGGTGCCGGGAGCCGTGGCGCGCTCGCCCCGGGTGCCGAGAGCCGCTGCCCGTTCACGCCCGGCTCCGGTAGCTGTCCAGGGGTGAGGTGAAACGCGCCGACACCAGCCGACCGGCCGGCATTCCGGGCAGGCTCGACAGGTGGATGTCGGCGAACGAGACCGTGCAGCTGACCTGCACCGAGACGGCGGCCGGTTGCCCCGGCGCGGCCGCGTACGCCGCCGCGAAGGAGGTGGGGGCGCCGTCCACCGATCCGGTGAAGGTGAACGACGGTGGGCCGACGCAGCTGAGCCCCTGCCAGTCGAGCTGTTTCCGGGCCGCCGCGACGGCCGCGTCCTGCCCCGTGCCGGCGTCCCGGGAGATCGACGCGGCGCGGGCCGCGTCGTGCGCGGCGGCCTGGATGGCCTCCGCTCCCACGGCGGTACGCCCGGCGACCCCGGCCAGCACCATCAGCGCCACGAAGGCCGGGGCGAGGACGGCCACCTCCACCGAGACCGATCCGCGCTCGGCGTCCCGTCCGCTGCGAAGGCGGCCGAGGAGGCGGCGACCGACCGACGGCCGGCTCACCGGGCCGGCTCCGTCCACCGTTCCACCGTGCCGTGGGCGGTCTGCGACACCGTCAGGTGCACTCCGGGCACCACGGAGATCGACGTCCCGGTCACCGTGCAGGTGACCTCGGTGGCGGTGGTGGCGCAGGTCAGCTTCGGGTCGGCCAGCCAGTCCCCGGCGGCGGCGAGGAAGGCGGTGGCCCGCTCCACGCCCGCCCCGGCGGGTGCCTGGTGGACGCGTTGCGCGTTCACCCCGCTCTGCGCGGCGTGCATCGCCGTGCTCCGGGCCAGGAACCAGGCGGCGACCTGGATCGAGCCGAAGAGGAGCAGCAGCACCGCCGGCATGACCACGGCCAGCTCGACCGGGCTGGCCCCCCGGTCGCCTCCGTCGGACATGACCCGACGCCGGGCGGCAGCGGCTACCCGGCGAGCGGTCACGTGGAGTCGTCGACGCACGTCCGTCAGGGCTGCGAAGGGCCCGGGATGGCGTTCATCCAGGCGCTGGCCTTGCTGGCGACGAGCGCGGTGACGGCCGCCGCAGCGGCCACCAGGCCGAAGATGATCACCGCCGTCGGAACCGGGCTGTCCCCGCGCTCGCCGTCGCGGCGCAGCTCGGCCAGGCGTGTGCTGACGGCGACGTGCAGGTAGGTGAAGAAGGCCATGACGTTCTCCTTGTCGTCGGGGTGGATCAGAGCCGGGCGATGAACGGGTAGGCGACGAAGCCGAGCAGCACGAACACCAGCAGCGAGCCGGGGATGTCGAGCCGACTGGTGATGCCCTCGGCGTGGGCCAGGTTGTCGGTGCGGATCTGGTCGCGCAGGGCGTCGGCGCGGCTGCGCAGGGTCTCGTGCACCTGCGCGCCCTCACTGCCCGAGGAGCGCATGATCGCGCCGACGTCCCCCAGCTCCGGGATGCCGATCCTGTCGGCGAGATCGCGCAGTTCGTCCCAGGGGGAGTGCATCTGCATCTGGGCGATCCGCAGCGCCTCGCGGATCCGGTCGAAGACCCACCCGTCGCAGACCTCCGCCGCCCGTTCCAGGGACTGCACCGGCCCGTGCGCGGCGGAGAGTTGCAGGGCGACCAGGTCCAGGTAGGTGCAGACCGCCTGGCGGAACTCCGCCCGCGCCTTCTCCGCCTTCTCCAGCACCGCCCGGTGGGCGAGCAGCGCGGCGAGGAACGCCATCCCCAGGCTGCCCAGCACCGGTACGACGAACGGCAGCCGCAGCCCGAACCCCGACAGCCCGATGGTCAGCATGGTCGGCGTGGCGAGCCCGATCAGCGCGGAGAGGAGCACCGAGAGGGCGTACTGCTCGGGGGTCTGGCCGATCAGCGCGAGCTGCCGGTGCGGGGGGCGCAGCCAGCGGGCCGTCCCGGTCAGCCACTCCAGGTTCCGGTCGGCAGACGCGGTCATCGTCCGGGCGGCGGTCGGCGGCTGGTGCAGCCGGCGCAACGCCGGCCCCAGCGCCGGGGTGGCCGGCAGCATCTCCCGGACCACCAGGAACACCCCGAGCCCGACCGCCGCGCCGCCCACGACGGCGAGGGTGAGATGCCAGTTGAGGATCATGCGAGCGCGTCCTCCGGGTCGGGGGCGGGCAGGAAGCGCGCCGGACGCGGAGGCTGGCTCATCGAGCGCACCCAGGCCAGCAGGGCGACGAAGAGGCCACCGAGCACCGCCATCACCACCTGCCCGGTCGGGGTGCCGTACGGGCGGATGTAGTCGGTGTTCAGCAGCCCGTACGCGAGGGTGGCGAGGGTCATCCCGGTGAGGAAGCGGACCGCGAACCGGGGCTGGGTGCGTTTCGCCTCGATCTCCCGGCGGGTCGCCACCTCGGCAGCCGCCGCCCCGGCGATGGCCCCGAGCACGTCGCCGAGGCGCTCGCCCCGGTCGGTGAGGTGCAGGATCAGCGCCGCCACCACCTGGTCGGCGACCGGGTCGCCGATGTCGTCGGCGAAGGCGAGCAGGGCGGGACGGGCCAGCCAGCCGGCCTGGAGCCGGGCCGCGAGCAGGCGTACCTCCTCCTCGATCTCCGGCGGCGCGGTGGCGATGGTGCCGACGATGGCCTGCTGGAGCCCCTGGCCGGTGGCGGAGATGTCCTTGAGCCGGCGGGTCCACTCGCCCACCGCCTCGATGCGGGCGATGGCCCGCTGTTCGGCCCCGCCGACCGAGAAGAGCCACGGCGTACCGGGCACCGCGACGGCGACCAGCAGCCCGACCACCGGCAGTCCGGTGAGCAGGAACGCCAGCGCACCGGCCACCGCCGCCCCCACCAGCAGGGCCTGGTGGCGCTGCTGTTCCCGGCGGCTGGTGCCGGATCCGAGCCAGAGCCGGCGCAGCCCCGTCCCGCCGCCCGGTCCGGGGCCCGGCGGGCGGGTGGTGCCGACCAGGGCGACCACCGCCAGCACCAGCCCGGCCACACAGGCCGCCCCGGAGACCATGGCGATCAGCTCGACGTCGGCGATCACGGGTTCGCTCCCGTCCACGTCCGGTGCCCGACCGGTCCGGCCACCGGGATCACCGCCGACCCAGCCGGGTCTGCAGGGGCCGCCGCCACGCACCGGTGCCCGCCTCGATGTACGGGCTGAGCAACCGGGCGTCGTAACCGACCCGGAGGAGCTGCTGACGGACCCGCTCGGGCAGGTGCTTCGGCACCGCCCGGCCGTCCGGTCCGGGGCCGAAGACCTCGGTGGTGGTGATCCGGCTACCCTCGCCGGCCCCGATCACCTCCTCCACGTGCGAGACGAAGCGGTGCTTGCGGCCACCGATCGCGGTCTCGTCGTCGACGTTGACGTAGACGATCAGGTCCAGCGCGTTGCCGGCCATCCGGCGAGCCTGGTCGACGGTCATCTCCCGCCCGTGCGAGAGCGCCAGCTCGATGATCCGTTCGGTCACCCCGGCGGGCGTCCGGGCGTGGATGGTGCACATCGACCCCCGGCTGGTGGTCATCGCCTGGAGCATCGGCACGATCTCCCGGGACCGCACCTCGCCGACGACGATCCGCAGCACGCCCATCCGCAGCGAGACCGGGATCAGGTCGGCGATGGTCACCTCACCGGCGGGTCGGCCGTCCAGGCCGCGCTCGCCGTGCCCCTCCCGGGCCTCGAAGCTCATCACCGCCCGGTGCCGGAGCTGACGGCGGGCCGGCAGCAGCTCCCGGCTCTCCTCCAGCAGCACGAAGGGCTCGTCCGGCGGGATCTCGTCCATCAGCGCCCGGACCACCGTGGTCTTACCCGCCCCGGCCAGCCCGGCGACCATGATGTTCAGCCCGGCGCGCATGGCCGCGCGGAGGAAGTCCCGCAGCAGGACGTCGACCATCTCGTCCAGGTCGGCACGGAACCCGGCGATGTCGTCCAGGCTCACGTCGAGCGTGTTGTGCTTCCGGATCACCGCGTACGGGCGGCTGCTGACCAGGTAGACGGCGGCGAGCCGGCTCCCGTCGGGCAGTTGCAGGTCCAGGGTCGGCTTGGCGGTGGAGAGCGACCGCTCGGTCGCGCCGGCCCGCCGGGCGGCGGCCTGGAGGATCTCCACCAGTTCCTCGTCGCTGTCGGCGATCGGGTCGGCCCAGTCCACCCCGCCGCCGTGCCGGGTGATCCGCACCTGGTCGCAGCCGAGGATGTGCACCTCCTCGATCGTCTGGTCGATCAGCAGGGTCTGGAGCCGGCCGAGCCCGACCAGTTCGGCGGTCACCTGGTGGAGCAGGTGCCGTTCCTCGTCGGCCGGCATCGGCGTGCCGGCCCGGCGCACCGCGTCGGCGTACTCGGCGACCACGTCGACGGCGATCCGGGCCCGCTCGACGTCCTCCTCGTCGACGGTGAAGTCCCGGCCGCGCTGCCAGACGGTCAGCCGCTCGCTCAGCTCCCGGCGCAGCTCCCGGACGACGGTGAAGTCGACCCGGGGGCGCGACGACGGGGTCGGTCCGGGCGGCGGCGCGAGGGCCACTCCGGCACCGGCGGCGTGGTGCCGGCCGTTCGGCGCGGCCGGATATCCGTTCGGCGTGGGTGGGTGCGGGTGCCCGTTGGGCACGGCCGGGTGGCGGTGTCCGTTGGCGGGGGCCAGCGGCGGGGTGACCGAAGTGGCCGACCGGGGGTCGTGCTGGACCGGTTCAAACCGCATGCGGGACCTCCTGGCCGGTGGGCCAGCCCAGGCGGGCCCGCCGCCGGTCCAGCAGCGCGCCGACCGGCACCTCCAGCGCGCCGGCCGCGCGCATCAGCGACCGTCCGGCCCGGACCGTTCCGCCGAGGCTGAGCACCTCGGCGGTACGCGGGTCGTCCGGCAGCCGGGCGATCACCGGCAGCCCGAGCGCCTTGCTGATCTCACTGTTGCCGTGGCCGTCGCCGACCACCAGCAGGCGCAGCGAGCCGGGGGCCACCCGGTGCTCGGTGAAGTCCCGCCCGATGGTCCGGACCAGCGACCGGGTCGCGGAGATGCCGGGCAGGGTGGCCCGGGTCACCACCAGGACCACCGCGGCAGCGCGCAGCACCGGCCAGGGCGGGCCGACGGCGGCCAACCGGCCGCAGTCGACCAGCACGTCGTACGGGGGCACGCCGTTCTCCAGCGTGCCGAAGAAGTCCGCGAAGCGCTGCCAGAGCGGGGCGACGCTACCGGCCTGGACGGGGTCGACCACGCCGGGCAGGAGCAGGCGTTCCCGCTTCGGCGCGTCCAGGTCGACCAGCTGCGACCAGAACATCGTCTCCAGGTTGCCGTCGCGCAGTTCCCCGACGGCCAGTTCGCCGAGGCCCCGGGGGCCGTCGAGCACTCCGCCGAGGTAGCCGGCGAGCACCGAGCCGCCGGCCGGGTCGCACTCGGCCAGCACCAGCCGGCGGTGCCAGCTCAGCGTGCAGGCCAGCGCCGAGGTGGTCACCCCGGGCGAGCCCTTCGCCGAGACCAGCGCGATGATCGCCATGCTCAGACCGACCCGGTCAGCACGAGCGCGATCCGTCGTTCGGCGTTGAGCGCCACCACCGCCGGCACGTCCCGGACGGACACCGCCAGGTAGACCACGACGGTGCCGGTCTCCGGGGTGTCGCTGTCGATGACGGTCGCGGTGAACCGGGTGGCCGAGGTGGTCGTCCGGCCGTCGCTGCTCTTCACCGGGGTGCTGACCAGCAGCACCCGGTCGCCGGGGCGGAGGGCGCGGGCGGGCACCTCGCTCGGCTTGAGGCCGAGCGCGAGCTGCTGCTGGTCGGGGCCGAGCAGCGGCTTGTCGGTGAGCTGTGCCTGGGTGACCAGGGTGCCCGGGGTGAGGGTGACCGCAGCCCGCTTGCCGATCACGTCGTCGATGTCGCCGGCCGGCACCGGTTTGAGGCCCTGGCCGCCGGCCACCTGGACGGACATCAGGTCGTCCGCGCTGAGCACCGTGCCCACCCCGACCGGGCGGGCGACGGCGAGGTACGTGCCGGTGGCGCGGACCGAGGTGACCGCGAAGGCCGCGCCGAGGCCGCCCAGCGCGATCAGGAGCACCGCCAGGCCGAGCAGGCCGGGCCGCATCCGTCGTTGCCGGACCACCTTGGGCGGGGCGACCGGGGCGTCCACCGGTCCCGGGCCTTTGTGCGTCACCAGACTCACTCGGTCACCACCTGAAGTTCGTTGATCTGGATCTGTACGCCGTTGCTGGCCCGGGTGACCGGGATGGTGCCGCTCTGCCCGCCGCCGGACCACTGGACGGTCCAGTGGGTGGTGGCGTTGATCCGGTACGTGCCGGCCTTCTGGTAACCCGTGTCGTAACCGCAGTCGGGGGAGGGCTGCCCGGCGAACGGACCGGAGGTCGAGTAGGGGGTGCCCGGACCGTCGCAGGTGACCGTCTCGCCGTTGCCCAGGTTCCAGACGACCTCGGTCACCCGGGCCGTGATGCTCACCGTCACGCCGCGCTCCGAGGCGGAGGCGGTCAGCTGGCCGAAGTAGGCCGGGCCGGGGCTGGCCCACAGCCAGACCGGGAGCCCGACCAGGCCGGGACCCTGGCTCTTGCGCGGGGCCACCGAGATGCGCGGCGGGAGCAGGTCGATCGAGGCGAGCGCCCGGAACGCCAGCTCCTCCGGGTCCGGCGGTGCGCCGAAACCGGGCGGCGGGGCGTCCAGGAAGACGGTGTCCTGCGAGCCCAGGTCACCGCCGTTGCAGGTGCGGACGTACGCCTGCTTGCCCTCGGGCGTGTCCGCCGGCTGGGGCTCGGCGAGCTTGTAGTAGCAGCCGTCGCTGTTGTTGAACCAGCCGAGGACGTCGTCGTAGCAGGGAATCGTCCGGCCGTTCCACTGGCACTTGGCCGGGCCGCCGCCACCGTCGCCCCCGCCGCCGTCACCCCCTCCGCCGTCGCCCCCACCGCCACCCGGGATGCCCGGTTCGTCGTCCCAGACGCTGCAGTCGGTCTGCCCCACCGGGCACTCGGCCCCCGGGTCGGCGACGGCGGGCGCGGGCGCGGTGATCGTCAGCGCCAGCCCGGTGAGGGCGGCGAGCAGGGCGGCGACCAGCCGGTGCGGTGCCCCGGACAGGCGGGACCGGGTCGGTGCGGGGCCTGCCCCGGTGGTGCCCCGGGGTGCGGTGACCTCCCGGGTCAGCACGGCTGGTCCTCGTGGGCGACCCCGGCGCTGATCAGCCAGCGTCCGTCCGGGTAGCGGGTCGCGGTGGCCGTGGCGAGGTGGCGTCCCGCCCCGGTGCCGGGGACGACCTTGCGGGTCTTCGCGTAGACCAGCTTGTAGCCGGTCGCGTCGAGACAGTCCTGGATCTCCACGGCGGCCGGGACGGTGTCCAGGCTGACCACGGTGACGGTCGGGTCGGAAACGAGCTTTCCGGTACGCATGGCACCGTGCTCCTTCGCCTCACGAATTGCCAGCCGTACCCTGGTCAGAAGTGGATCTGCCAGGTATTTGGCCAGGTCGGGATGATGTGGATCACTGCGTGCACTGGCCGCCCGGGAAGCGTTCAGGTAGCCGGCGTACGCCGCCAGGGCCGCCTTTCCGGCCGCCGCCTCATCCGCTTTCCGGGCTTCCGGATCAACGGGGTCGCGTTCCGCCGTGGCCCGGCCGGGCCGTTCGGGATCCGCCCCGCAGGCGGTGCCGGTGCCGAGTAGCGCGAGCGCGACGAGGCAGGCCGTCCAGCGCCGGGGATGCCGTGCTCGCAACGCCACCCTCCTCGATGCGGAGCCCGTCCGGCCGGTTTCCGGGTATGCGGCAGCGCGTCCGGATGCCCCGGTCCGGATCATTCGATCTTTGATCTGTATTTGCTGTTGCGGATATATGTCGATTTCCTGCCGGGTCTTTGCCCGGCCGTCAGTCGGCGTTCCCCGTCGACTGTTGCGTCCCACCCAAGGGGCGAGCATAGGCTGACGACAGCCGATGCAACAGAGGCAATTCACGTGAGTACTCTCCGTGACGAGGGGTGGTAGGGATGCCGCAGCGGTGCCGCCGTCACCGGGCCGGGCGTTCCCGGCGCCGGCCCCTCCGGCCAGGCGGAGACCGGTCGCCGGACCGCGCCACCACGGATTCCGGTACGCGACAACGCATCCACTCGCCGGGGCACCCGCCGGACGCCCTCGCGGCAGGTGGTGCCGGTCGGCGGGCCGGCTCGGCTGTCAGGTGGTGTGCCGGGTGACGAAGCTCATCGGAGGTGCCGTTCCGGCGATGATGAAACTACTTTGCGTATTCGCGGTTCCGGCTGCCCCGGCCCGCGCCTGGAGATCGACATGACCCTGACCCGGCCGTCGGCCGCCCACCGGGCCACCCGGCCCTGGGTACGCCTCGCCACCGTCCTCGCCCTCACCCCGCCCCTACGGCTGGCCGCGCTGCGGCACGCCGTACCGCCGGGGGTGCCGCCCCGGAGCGGCTGCGTCGCCTGCGCCGTGCCGATCAGCCTGGACCGGCCGGTGCCGGCGCTCACCCCGGTGGCCCGGTGCCTGCGCTGCCGGGCCCGGGTCGGGCCGCCGCCCGGCAGCGTCGAACTGGCCGCGCTCGCCGCGCTGGCGCTGCTCGTGACGCTGGACCTGCCCCCGTTCGCCCTGCTCGCGGCCGGCTGGTGGCTGGGTTGGGCGGTGCCGTTGGCCCTGGTGGACGCAGCGGTGCACCGGTTGCCCGACCGGCTCACCTACCCGGCGGCCGCCGGCACCTGGCTGCTGCTCGGAGCCGCCGCGCTGACCGGCGCGGGGCCGGGTCCCTGGGTCCGGGCCACCCTCTCCGGCCTGGCGCTGGCCGCCGGCTTCGCCACCACCACGCTGCTGCTCGGCCGGCGCGGCTTCGGCCTGGGGGACGCCAAGCTGGCACTCGGCACGGGCGCGCTGCTCGGCTGGTACGGCTGGACCGCGCCGGTGCTCGGGCTGATGCTGACCTTTCTGCTCTCCGCTCTGGTCGGCGGGATCCTGCTGGCCACCCGGCGGGTCCGCTGGACCAGCCACCTCCCGTTCGGGCCGTTCCTGATCCTCGGCACCGCCCTCACCCTGGCGCTGTTCGGCTGAACCGGGACCGACCCCGGGTGGGCCGCCGCGTCTACCGGGCCCTGGTGGGGGTGCGGGTCTCCGTCGGCGGGCCGGTGCGGCGGCGGTCCAGCAGGTGGGCGAGCGGGCCGGTCAGCATCACCAGCAGCGCCGCGCCGACCAGTCCGCCGAGCAGCACCCCACCGACCACGTCGTGCGGGTAGTGCACCCCGACGAAGGTGCGGGAGAACGCGGCCAGCAGGGCCAGCGGGACGGCCAGCAGCCCCAGCCGGGGCCTGAGGAGGAGGATGGTCGCGGCCAGCGCCCCGGCGATCGTGGAGTGGTTGCTCGGGAAGGACCAGTCTCCTGTCGGTGGGCAGTGCCCGGCCACGATGGTCAGGTCGGTCAGAGCCCGGCAGGGCCGTTCCTGGTCGACGAGGGTCTTGATCCATTCGCTGAGGCCGTAGGCGAGGACCACCGGCACCGGGGCGACCAGCGCCGCCGCCCGGTCGCGGGACGTCCCGCCGAACCGTCGCCCGGCTGCCAGCAGGAACAGCAGGCCCAACAGGACGACCGAGCCCTCGGTGAAGTGCGCGGCGAACCACTGCACCGGTTCCGGCGTGCGGTCGGCGAACTCGACGATGTCCCGGTACCACTCCGTGCTGAACCGGGGCACGTCCCCCGGGGTGTCGACCAACTGTGACGTCATCAACTGCTCATACCTCCTCCAGTCGCCTCGGACGGTAGAAATGGGCTGAGTCCGGCACAGTGTGCGAAGGTGGGAATCCATCCCTGACTTTCGTCTCAGCCACCGCACAGACGGAGGTGCTGGAATGGGGTCTCGCGCATCTCTGCACCAGGAGGCCGTGTGCCCGACACGACCGTCAGCGGCCACCAGCCCGGCAGCGGCCACCAGCCGGGCGACCGCCGGGCCGGGGACGACGGCTGGCGGATCCGGCGAACCGAGAAGGACGCCGACCGCCTCGCCGAGACCGAGTCGATCTTCGCGCTGAGCAACGGTTGGCTGGGCTGGCGCGGCAACCTCGACGAGGGCGAGCCGTACGGCATGCCGGGCAGCTACCTCAACGGCTTCCACGAGCGGCGGGAACTCGCCTACCCCGAGGACGGGTACGCCTTCCCCCAGCTCAGCGACACCGTGGTCAGCGCGCCGAACGCCGCGCTGATCCGCCTCTGGGTCGACGGCGAGCCGTTCGACGTACGGACCGGCACGCTGCGCCGGCACGAGCGGGTGCTGGACCTGCGGGCCGGTCTGGTGGAGCGGCACACCGAGTGGATCTCCCTGGGCGGGCGCGGGGTACGCGTCCGCAGCACCCGGCTGGTCTCGCTCGCGCACCGCCCGGTGGCCGCCGTCCGCTGGGAGGTGGAGGCACTGGACGGGCCGGTCGAGGTCCGGGTCTGCTCCGACCTGCTCGCCAACCAGCGAGTCCCAGAGCGCTCCGACGACCCCCGCGCCGCCACCGTCCTGGACGATCCCCTGGTCGCCGAGTACCGCCGGTCCGAGGAACTGGACGGGGTGCTGGTGCACCGCACCGGCCGGAGCGGGCAGCGGGTCGCCGTCGCCGTGGCGCACCTCGTCGAGGCCCCCGGCACCACCGCCACCGACACCGGGTGCGAGGCCGACCGGTTCCGGCTCACTCTCAGCGGCCCGCTCCGCCCCCGGCAGCGGCTCCGGCTGACCAAGTTCGCGGCGTACGAGTGCACCCGCGCCGACGTCGTCGGCGACCCGGCGCGGGCGGACGGCGAGCTGGCCGCGCGAACGGGCCACGAGCCGGCGGGGACGGCCGGGCGCCCGGCGGACGACCCGGGGGGAACCGGGGCGGAGAGCCCGATTGAGCTGGCCACCCGGGCGGTGCGCGCCGCCACCGAGGCCCGGTCGGTCGGCTGGGACGCCCTCGTCGCCGAGCAGCGGACCTGGCTCGACGCGGCCTGGACCACCGCCGACGTGGTGCTCGACGGCGACCCGGAACTCCAGCAGGCCACCCGGTTCGCCCTGTTCCACCTGATCCAGGCGGGACGGGCCGAGGGCGACCGGACCATCCCCGCCAAGGGTCTCACCGGCAACGGCTACGACGGCCACGTGCTCTGGGACACCGAGGGGTACGTGCTGCCGGTGCTCACCTACGTCGCCCCGGCGATGGCCCGGTCGGCGCTGCGCTGGCGGTACGCCCACCTGCCCGAGGCACGGGAACGCGCGGCGGAGCTACGGCTGCCCGGCGCGAGCTTCCCGTGGCGGACCATCGGCGGCCGGGAGTGCTCCGGCTACTGGCCGGCGGGCACGGCCGGGCTGCACGTCAACGCCGACGTCGCCGACGCGGTGCTGCGCTACGTCGCGGCCACCGGCGACGAGGAGTTCCTGGTCGACGCCGGCCTGGAGATGCTGGTGGAGACCGCCCGGCTCTGGCACGGCTTCGGGCACTGGTCGGACACCGGCTCGTTCCACCTGCGCGGGGTGACCGGCCCGGACGAGTACACCGCCCTGGTCGACGACAACGTCTTCACCAACCTGATGGCCCGGCGGAACCTGCGCGGTGCCGCCGACGCCGCCGAGGCCCACCCGGAGGTGGCCGCCCGGTTCGGGGTGGACGCCGCCGAGGTGGCCGCCTGGCGGGCCGCCGCCGACGCCGTGCACCTGCCGTACGACCCGAAGCGCGGGGTGCACCAGCAGTCGGCCGGCTTCACCGAACTCCCCGAGTGGGACTTCGAGAGCACCGGCGAGGACGACTACCCGTTGCTGCTGCACTTCCCGTACCTCGAGCTGTACCGCAAGCAGGTGGTCAAGCAGGCCGACGTGGTGCTCGCCATGCTGCGCAGCCCGGGGGACTTCACCGCCGAGGAGAAGGCCCGCAACTTCGCGTACTACGAGGCCCGCACCGTCCGCGACTCGTCGCTCTCCTCACCCGGCCAGGCGGTGCTCGCCGCCGAGGTCGGGCACCTCGACCTGGCGTACGACCACTTCGCCGAGTCGGTCCTCCAGGACCTGGAGGACCTCGGCGACAAGACCGCCGACGGGCTGCACCTCGCGGCGCTCGCCGGAGCCTGGGTCGCCCTGGTGCAGGGGTTCGGTGGGCTACGCGACGACCGGGGCGAACTCTCCTTCTCGCCCCGGCTGCCCCGGCGGCTCACCCGGCTGGCGTTCAGCCTGCTCTGGCACGGGCAACGGCTGCGGGTGGCCATCGCCCCCGAGGAGGTCCGGTACGACCTGCCCGAGGCCGGACCGGGGACCGGGATCGACCTCTGGCACGACGGCGAACGCGTCCGGGTGACCGGCGACGCGCCCTGCGTCCGCCCCCTGCCCGCCGCACCCGACCCGGGCCCGGAGCCGCCAACGCCCCCGGGCCGCCGCCCAGCCCGCCGATCGGCGGACTGAGCTCGCCCCGGCTCTTGTGGTTGCAGGGGGCCCTTGCTACCGCATTTTGTCGAGCAGGGGACCCCTGCAACCACCGAAACCCCTGCAACCACCCCACCCGTGCCCGCAGGCACCGCAGCGGTCAGGCGTACGGGCTGGTCGCGTAGGCGGCTCGCAGGGCGGCCAGCCCGGTGTCCTTCGGGATCAGCGTGCCCCAGCCCGAGTTGAAGTAGTTCGTCCGCGCGATCCGGGGACCGCCCTCCCGGTTGAGGCGCCGGATCGCGTCCGGCACGGTGGCGATCCACGTCGCCTGGTTCGGGAACTCCGCCTTCCGGACGCCCCACTCGGCGATCAGCACCGGTCGGGAGAGCGCCACCGACCCCAGGTCGGCGACCGCCCAGTCCTTCGTCCGGCGGAAGCGGGCCAGCGCGGTGTGCGCCGGGTCGGTGGCGTAGACGTTCCACTGGAGGAAGTCCAGCCGGGTCATCAGCGCCTCCGGGTGGGTCCGCCGGAAGCCGGACCGGTCGAAACCGCCGACGCCGACCGAGAAGGTGGTGCCGGTGG
This sequence comes from Micromonospora sagamiensis, assembly GCF_014680085.1. Taxonomy (NCBI): domain Bacteria; kingdom Bacillati; phylum Actinomycetota; class Actinomycetes; order Micromonosporales; family Micromonosporaceae; genus Micromonospora; species Micromonospora sagamiensis. Next base: position 3,269,966 of record NZ_AP023438.1, read on the forward strand.
GGAGCGACCGCGCGCGGAACCAGTCGACGACGTAGGACGTCGCGGCCACCGCGCGGGCGTCCGACTCGGCCCAGCTGTACGCCGTACCGGCCTCGGTGGTGCCGAACTCGTGGTCGGTGTCCAGTTCCGAGGCGACCTGGACGTTCACCGGGAAACCCATGGTCCGGTACTGGGACAGTGCCCGGGCGAGGAGCCCGTCGCAGTGCCCGGCGAGCACCTGGCTGTACCCGTACGCCCTCGGCCAGGTCGTGCCGGGGCGCTGCTGGATCGTCATCGACGGGGCCGGGACGGTGTAGGTCACCCCGTCGACCGTGAACGTCTGCGTACCCGTGTTGGCGTTGCCGTAGTGCTTCAGCTCCAGCACCATGTTGACCCGCACGCCGGAGCGGCCGAGGGCGAGCAGCCAGTCCTTCTGCCAGCCGGGGAAGATGTGCCCGTCGGCGAGGCTGCGGTACTGGGTCAGCGACCGGAAACGTCCGCCAACCAGGTCGGCCGTCGGGTCGGCGTTGCCGCCCAGGTAGTAGCCGCCCAGCACGGTGGCGACCTGGTAGTCCGCAGTGGCGGTCGCCGCCTGGCCGGCGGCGTCGCGGACCCGCACGGTGATCCGGGGCATCAGGCCACCGCCCGGAACACGACGACCGCGCCGGTGTCCGACACCCGGGTCCAGGCGCGTCCCGAGTCGTCGTGCACCGTCACGGCGAGGGGATCGACGACGATCGGGACGATCACCGGGGTGCTGTGGTTGCCCCGGGCGTCGGTGACGGTGATCGTGACGGTCAGTGGTTGGGTGTCGGTGTCGGCGTACGCGACGGTCAGGAGCATCTGGTCCCCCGGCGCGTACGTCGCCGCGTCCAGTGACGCGGTCACGGTCGGCACGGCCATGGCGGGTCCTCTTTTCCGGCTCGAACCCTTTCCCGGTCCAACGACGGACGTCGCTTTCCGGAATCGACCGTCGTCAGTCGGGTTCCTGGTTGCGCCGGGTGTGCCGGAGAGGGACTATCCGGACGTTTGCCAGGTGGCGGCGGCGCGGCGCAGCCGGTCGTTGATCGCCCGGCCGAGGCCGGTGTCGGGCACCCGCTCGGCGACGATCTCGGTCACCCCGGTCGCGTCGAGCCGGTGCAGGGCGTCGAAGAGCCGGGCCGCCGCCCCGGTCAGGTCACCGTCGGGGGAGAGCACCTCCACCGCCCCGTACGCCCCCTCGGGAGCATCGCGCAGGGCGAGGTACCCGCGCGTGCCGTCGTCGGGTCGGGCCGGGACCGGTGCGGTGACCACCCGCAGCGGGGTCCGGGGCGCGTAGTGCGCGGCCAGGGTGCCGGGCGCGACCGGCTGGCCGGAACTGCCCGGCCGTACGCTGACCGGGCCGATCGCCTCGACCAGCGCCTCCACCGGCAGCGAGCCGAGCCGCAGCACGACCGGCTGGCCGCCACGCGCGTCGACGATCGTGGACTCGATGCCGCACCGGGTCGGCCCGCCGTCGACGATCAGGTCGACCGCGTCGCCCAGCCCGGCCACCACATGCTCGGCCCGGGTCGGGCTGAGCATGCCGAACCGGTTCGCGCTCGGAGCGGCCACCGGCACCCCGGCCTGCCGGATCAACTCCCGGGCGACCGGGTGGTCCGGCACCCGGACGGCCATCGTGTCCAGCCCGGAGGTGACGATCGGCGGGACGGTCGGCGGGCGGTCCACGATCAGGGTCAGCGGCCCCGGCCAGAACCGCTCGGCCAGCGCTGCCACGGTGGGCGGCAGCGCGCCGACCAGCGCGGTCAGGTCGGTGACGTCGGCGAGGTGGGTGATCAGCGGATCGAAGCTGGGCCGCGCCTTCGCCTCGAAGATCCGGGCCGCCGCGCGCGCGTCGAGCGCGTTCGCGCCCAGGCCGTACACGGTCTCGGTGGGGAAGGCGACCAGCCCGCCGGACCGCAGGACGGCGGCGGCCTCGGCCACCCCGGTGGCCGCCGGCAGCACCGGCGCGGACTTCGCACTCATGCCCCGACGCTAACGTCCTGGGTGCGGCGGGCCGCACGGGGGCGGTGGCGTGACGACGGGACGACGCGCGGACCGCAGCGTCAGCCTCGGATCTCGGTTGTGCGCGGTGCAAGCGCGGCGCGAAACCTCAGTACCAGTAGTAGCTCCAGTTTCCTTGCCAGTCGGACTCGAGTGATTCCCGGCTCTCAAGGGCGACATTGACCGGGACGATGCTGGTAGACCCGAACTCATCCTTTTCTGCGATCAGGGCACGGAGTTGTCGTTCCCACTCGTACCATCGCGACGTCTGCTGAAGCTGCGCGGCCTCAGCCGCAGTGTGGACGAATACGGAGACGCTGCGGAGATCCGCGTTCACCGCGATGGTCCAGACGCCGGCTCCCCAGTCGTCGCCGGACTGCTCCCACCGCTCCTGAGGTATCGCTGCCATGACGCGTGTCGTGGCCTCCTCATCGAAGTACCCCAGCCCGCCCAGAATCGGATCGGTTACGTACTCGATGCCGGCAAGTGCCGCGATGCGCCGGGCCCGCGAACGTGGGAGGTTCCCCACCCGCAACGCCCGTGCCGTGAACTGCCGCCACCGCCACGGAGCAAACTCGGCAACGATCTCATCAAGGACCGCGTCCGCCTGCCGACGGCGTTCATGGTCGGGTGCTGCGCCACGTACCCAGGCGGTCATGGTCGGAACCTCCACGCCTGGGACTCCGTGGCCGGCCACGGAGTTCATGCCCCCGCAGGTAAGGGTGACAACGGGCTGACCGAGCCGAGCCTCGAGCGCATCGAGCGCCGGGCGAAGTTCCCCGTCGACCACCGTTCGTCCCCGGAGGACATTCGCCACCTCCTCGAACTCGTCGTCGTCCTCCGCGCTCACACCGGCATTCTGCCGCACCGGACAGAGGACTCCGCTCCAGTCCACGGTGCTCCGCCAGACTCGCAACACCGCTTGACCGAACCCGCGTTATCCACAGCAGCCCGACATGAACACCTCGTACCCTCTGGTTGTCCACACCGCCCCGGTCGGTCGATGGCTCGGTCCGTGCCCGCCGGTCGTGGGAGGGGGCACACCACGACGGCTACGGGGAGCCCGACTTGAGCAGTGAACTGCACGTCCTTCCGTACGCGCTGGTGGTCCTGCTCGGCGCGTTGTCGCCGGGGCCGGACTTCGCGCTGGTCACCCGGCACGCCGCCCTGCACGGCCGCCGGGCCGGCGTCGCCGCCGGTGTCGGGATCGGCGGCGGGATGGCGGTGAACACCCTCGCCGCGCTGCTCGGGGTCGGTGCGGTCATCGCGGCCGCGCCCTGGCTGTACGCGACGATCCGCTACCTCGGCGCCGCGTACCTGGTGTACCTCGGCGCCATGGCCCTCCTGTCGCTGCGCCGTCGCAGTGGCGGGGAGGAGGCGAGCGAGCCGGGACCGGACGGTCCGCCGCCAGGAAGGGGCCAGGTGGGGTCGGCGTTCCGGCAGGGGTTGATCACCAACATCCTCAACCCGAAGGCGATCGTCTTCCTCGTCGCACTGATGCCGCAGTTCATGCCGGCCGCGCCGTCGGTGCTCGACCGGGTGGTGGTCGGGTCCGTCACCACCGCCGTGACCCTCGGATGGTTCGTGCTGGTCGCCCTGGCGGTGTCGGCGTTGCGTCGGGTGTTCCGGCGGCCCGCCGTGCGGCGGGGCCTCAACGCGGTGACCGGGACGCTCCTCGTCGGGCTGGCGGTACGCCTCGTGCTCACCTGACCGGCCCGTCCGGGGCGACGGGCTTACAGGTACTTGCGCATCCGGATCGCGGTGGTTTCGAAGCCCACCTGCTCGTACAGCCGCCGGGCCGCGAGGTTGAACCCGAAGACGCTCAGGCCGATGGAGACGACTCCCCGCTCCCGGCACCACTCCTCGACGGCCTCGATGATCGCGCGGCCGTGGCCCTGCCGGCGTACGTCCTGGCGCACCTCGAAGTCGTACACGAAGGCGTGCGGGCCGTCCGACTTCGGCTCGACGTGCAGCCATAACATGCCGACGTCGGCATCGCCGTCGTAGGCGGTCCAGAGTTGGTGGCCCGGTGTGTCCAGGCCGTCGGGCAGCAGCCGCTCGTGGTCCCGGCGTGACTTCTCCCGGGCCTCCGGCAGGGGCATGTCGCCGGAGTCGGCGATGTTCCGCGCGTACCTGACCTCCGCCTGCTGCCGGTACCGGTCGTACTGCTCGCCGGTCATCGGCACGAGCCTCAGCGTCGCCATGCCGGTACCTTAGGGCCGTTCCCCGGCTTCGACGGTGTGATCGAATCGATGTGCCGCCAGCTTCCCGTACGCGGTCCGGCCCGGCGCCACCGTCGGCCCGTACGATGACGTCCCCGCCACGACGACGGTACGAACGCTGGGAGCAGCTGGTGGACGAGCAGGTACGGGTCCCGGACGAGGGTGCCGACGGCGGGGAGTTCTTCCGGTTCGCGCACACCTACAACGGCTACGAGCTGCACGGCGGCCCGACCGATCTCGCCCCGACGGTCCGGTCGGTGCAGGAGCGCTGGCACCGCACCGGGGAACTCGGTGAGGACGTGGACGTGCTGCGCGCGTGCCTGTTCTTCGAGGCGCGGGCGTACCGGCACGGCGGGGGCTTCGGGCGTTTCGAACGCCAGGACTTCGTCCTCGCCCTGGTGGCGCGCATCCGGGCGTTGTCCGGTGGACACGTGCCGGTCAAGGGAACGGTCGCCTGACTCCGCGACGTCTGTCTCATCAAGGATCGATGGCGGGGTTCCGGGATTCTCCCGCCCGCAGGCTGGCCCGGCATCCGCTCGGACGGTCGGTCGCGGCGTCGGATCCTCGTCGACGGCCCGAGCGGATGACCGGGTTCCCGACTACTCGTCGAACCTGGTGACCGGCGGATCGACCGTGACGCTGATCTCGACCAGGTCGTCGTCGCCGTCCGGGCTGTCGACGACGTTCATGCCCGCGCCGCGCCGCATCAACGCGACCACCCGGCTGAGCACGTCGAAGCCACCGGCGAGCCCTCGACGGGTGCCCAACGCCGGATTGTCCCGCAGCAGCTGCAACGACTGCGACCAGGCGATTCCGGGCACGCCGTCGGTGAGTTCCCGGACGCCGTCGCTGCTCTTGGCGACCGATCCCATCAACGCGCCGAAGGTGTGGTGCATGGTCGAGAAGACCAGACCGGCGGTACGGTTGTTGAGCTTGTCGATGCCCCACAGATTGTCGCGGCCACCGCCGACGGCCAGGAACGCCGTGGTGTGGTCGGTCTTGTCGTAGACCTGCATCCACAGCGCCTCACCGTCGAGGGCGTGCAGTTCCGACGTGCTCATCAACGAATAGCGGACGGTGTATCGGGGGCCATCGAGGATGGTGGCGCGGCTGGCTTTGACGAAAACGTTGCCCAGCGCCACCGGCCCGGAAACCGGAACGTCGCCGGTCAGCCGCTTCTGCCGGTATTCGACGATCTCGTGGTCGTGTTCCCACTCCCTGGTCAGGTCCTCGGCCAGGGGATCGTCGATCAACAGCCGACCGAACCGCGGGAGGTCCGGTACCTCGCCGCCCGCCGGGGGAAACACCGACAGCATGGCGCGGAACGGCAGCCACGACCGGATGTTGCCGAACACCGGCTGGAACGGCGCGGGCACCGGCACCGCGTTGCTGACATGGGTGTACATGTGGAAGCCCTCACCCACCAGGCAGTCGGTGACACCGGAGGAGCCCAGCCTGCCGGGCTTCTTGCTGTAGGGCGCGGCCGCCTCGACGAATTTCATCACCGCTTCGCCGTTGTTCGCGGTCAGGTCGCGAATCGCCTGCTCCGGGTTGTCGTAGTTCCACTTGACGATCGAGCTGCCGATCGAGGCGGTGTGGAACCGGTCGCGCCGGTAGCTGCGGACCGTGATGCCGGTGACCAGGTCGAAGTAGCTCAGGGAGAGCCGCATGTAGAACAGGGCGTTCGAGCGGACGGTGTCGCGGATGGTGGGCGGCTTGGGGGGATCGGGCTGCATGACGGTTTCCTCTCGCAAAGGGGTGCGGCACCCACGGTCGCGCGCCGAACTGCCCGACAAGCATGCGATAGGGAGGGCGAATTCGGTGCGGCGGAGGAAAACAAAAGGGCGTGTCGTCGTGTCGGATGGGCGACCTTTCTTCGCCGTGAATGCGACAGAAGGAAATCGGCCCGGAAAGAACAGCAGATCAATGCCCTCGTGCCGCAGGCGGAATATCGACGAACCGCACGATGGCGGCACGTCCCGACGATTCGCGGGACGCCCGTCACCGATCGCGGTCGCGAAACCGGCGGCGGGCGGGGCAGGATCCCCCGACACCGGGGTCTTTGGTCCCGGACCGGATGCCCTGCGCCCCTACTCGGTGCGGCCCGAGCCGGACGAGGCTGGTGGTGGAAGCGGAGGCCGTTGGCACCACTGGTCCGGAGGTACAGATCATGATCGACACCACACGGGTCGACCCGTGGCGCGGCTTCACCGGCGAGATGTGGCGGGAAACCGTCGACGTCGCCGACTTCGTCCGGACCAACCACGAGCCGTACTGCGGGGACGGCGCGTTCCTCACCGGGCCGACCGTCCGCACGCTGGACGTCTGGGGCGTGCTGGAGAAGCTGTTCGTCGAGGAACGCCACCGTGGCATCCTCGATGTCGACGCCTCCACCCCGTCGACGATCACGGCGCACGCGCCCGGGTACATCGACCGGGACAAGGAGCTGATCGTCGGCTTGCAGACCGACGCGCCACTGCGTCGTGCGATCATGCCGGCCGGCGGGCTGCGGATGGTGGAAGCCGCACTCGAGGCGTACGGCTACCAGGCCGACCCGAGGGTCCACGAGATCTTCACCAACCACCGCAAGACGCACAACGACGCGGTCTTCGACGCGTACCCGGCCGACGTGCTGGCTGCGCGGCGCTCGCACGTCATCACCGGGCTGCCGGACGCGTACGGCCGGGGACGCATCATCGGCGACTACCGCCGGGTGGCGTTGTACGGCGTCGACCGGCTGGTCGCCGAACGGAAGACCCTGCGGGCGGCCCTGGACGACCGGCCGTCGACCGATGCGGTCATCCGGGACCGGGAGGAGCTGGCCGAGCAGATCCGCGCGCTGGGCGAGCTGAAGGAGATGGCCGCCAGCTACGGATACGACATCTCCGAGCCGGCCGGGACCGGCCAGGAGGCGATCCAGTGGCTGTACTTCGCCTACCTGGCGGCGACGAAGGAGCAGAACGGCGCGGCGATGTCGCTCGGACGGACGGCGAACTTCATCGACGTCTACCTGCGGCGGGACCTGGCTGAGGGACGGCTGACCGAGGCAGGTGCCCAGGAGCTGGTCGACGACTTCGTGATCAAGCTGCGGATCATCCGGTTCCTCCGCACCCCCGAGTACGACCAGCTCTTCTCCGGCGACCCGACCTGGGTGACCGAGGCCCTCGGCGGGATGGGCACCGATGGCCGGCCGCTGGTGACGCGGACCAGCTTCCGTTACCTCCAGACCCTCTACAACCTCGGTCCGGCGCCGGAACCGAACCTGACGGTGCTCTGGTCGCCGCAGCTCCCGGAGGGGTTCAAGCGGTTCTGCGCGCAGGTGTCGATGGACACGAGTGCCATCCAGTACGAGAACGACGACCTGATCCGCCCGGCGTACGACGACGACACCGCGATCGCCTGCTGTGTCTCCGCGATGCGGGTGGGTCGGGACATGCAGTTCTTCGGTGCTCGGGCCAACCTCGCCAAGGCGCTGCTCTACGCGATCAACGGCGGCCGGGACGAGATCACCGGCGACCAGGTCGCCCCGGCCATGCCGCCGGTCCAGGGCGAGACCCTGGCGTACGACGAGGTGCTCGCCGCGTACGACCGGACGCTGGACTGGCTGGCCGAGACGTACGTGGACGCGCTGAACGTGATCCACCACCAGCACGACCGGTACGCCTACGAGCGGCTGGAGATGGCGTTGCACGACCACCCGGTGCGCCGGTTCATGGCCACCGGCATCGCCGGCCTCTCCGTCGCCGTGGACAGCCTCGCCGCGATCCGGTACGGCACGGTGAAGGTGCTGCGGGACGAGACCGGGCTGGCCGTCGACTACGCCGTCGACGGCGAGCCCCCGACGTACGGCAACAACGACGACCGGGCCGACTCCCTCGCGGTGTGGCTGACCGAGACGTTCGCCGAGAAGCTGCGCCGGCAACGCACGTACCGCGACGCCGAGCTGACCATGTCGGTGCTGACCATCACGTCGAACGTGGTGTACGGCCGGCACACGGGCAACACCCCGGACGGCCGACGGGCCGGGGAGCCGTTCGCGCCGGGCGCCAACCCGATGAACGGGCGGGACCGGCACGGTCTGGTGGCGGCAGCCCTGTCGGTGGCGAAGCTGCCGTACTCCGCGGCCCGGGACGGCATCTCCCTGACCACCACGGTCACCCCGGACGGGTTGGGGCGGACCCGGCAGGAGCAGGTCGACAACCTGGTGGGGGTGCTCGACGGTTACACCGACGCCGGTGGGTTCCACCTCAACGTCAACGTGTTGGACCGGGCCACCCTGCTCGACGCGATGGCCCACCCGGAACGCCATCCCCAGTTGACCGTGCGGGTCTCCGGGTACGCGGTGAACTTCGTCCGGCTCACCCCCGAGCAGCAACGGGACGTGGTGTCCCGCACCTTCCACGGGTCGCTGTGACCGCGCGACCGACACCTCCGCCCCGACCCATGCCACCGGCACGGACCGGGGCGGAGGTGACCGGATCGGTGCACTCGTGGGACATCTCGGTGGGACTGGACGGTCCGGGCACCCGGTTCGTGGCCTTCCTCGCCGGTTGCCCGCTGCGCTGCCAGTACTGCCACAGCCCGGACACCTGGTACCGGCGCAGTGGGCAGCAGCGCACGGTGGACGAGTTGATGACCGAGATCGAGCGGTACCGGCGATTCATCAGCGTGGCCAACGGTGGGGTGACCCTCAGCGGCGGCGAGCCGTTGCAGCAACCGCGCTTCACCGGCGAGGTCCTGCGCCGTTGCCACGACCTCGGGCTGCACACCGCGCTGGACACCTCGGGTTTTCTCGGTGACCGGGCCGACGACGCCCTGCTCGACACCACCGACCTGGTGCTGCTGGACGTCAAGTCCTGGGACCCGACGACGTACCGGCAGGTCACCCGGACCGGCTCGGTCGCCCCGACACTGCGGTTCGGCCGCCGGCTGGCCGAACGCGGCACGCCGATCTGGATCCGGTTCGTGCTGGTGCCCGGCCTCACCGACGCGGTGGACAACGTCGCCGGTGTCGCGGACTTCGCCGCCGGACTGGCCACCGTCCAGCGGGTCGAGGTGCTGCCCTTCCACCGGCTCGGCGCACACAAGTACGCCGAGCTGGGGATCGCCTTTCCGCTCGCGGACACCGCACCGCCCAGCCCGGAGCTGACAGCCCGCGTACGCGGCCAGTTCGCCGAGCGTGGCCTCACCGTGTACTGAGGTACTCAGAAGCTGCTGACCAGCTTGACGAACGCGTCGTCGATCTTCGCCGGGTCCCGGGCGTCGAACGCCTTGCCCGCGGACGCCTTGGCGATCCGGTCCAGCGTCCCGAAATCGGACTTCTCGTCGAAGGCGATGCAGAAGATCTTGATCGGTCGTTCCGGATCCAACGCGACATCTCGGAGCAGCCGGGCGAGGTCGTTGTCCTTGTTGTACTCGTTCTGGCCGTCGGTCAGTACGACCACCGCGTTGATCCGGGACGGGTCATAGTTGTCGCGCATGTGCCGGTGTGCCGCCCGGACGGTGGCGTACAGGGCGGTGCCGCCCTCGACGTGGAGATTGTCGATCTCGCTGGTGAGCGCCTTCTGGTCGAACGCCGACAGCCGGACCTCCTCGCTGTACGGCGACTTCGGCCGCTGTCTCGTCTCCGACGAGAACGACCAGAGTGCGACCTGGTCCTCGGAGTTCAGCAGGCCGAAGCCCTTGGCGGCGGCTCTGGTCGCCACCTGGAACCGGGTCCGGTCGCCGATCTTCGCGTTCATCGAACCGGACGTGTCGACGGCCAGGAGGATGTTGGCCTTCTTGCGCAGCGTGCCCCAGCCGGTGAGGATCGCCTTGACCACGGTGGGATCCGGCGGTTCGAAGTAGGTGAGATCCGGGGCCCCGCGCCCGCGGACGGAGGCGATCAGCGGGTCCGACGCGTTCCGCTCGTGGTCGCGGAACCCGTGCCGGTTGAAGCTCTGCTGCTGCGGCGGCTCCCGGAGGAACGCGAGGAAGTCGGCAGCGGCGTCACGTTGCTCCGGGCTGGCCGAGGGGAGCACCACGTACGGGTGGTCGAGGTTGAACGTGCCCTCCTTCGGATAGATCGCGACCAGCGGGACCTTCGGCTTCTCGCCCCGGGTCGGGCTCAGCTCCCCCTCGTTGTACTGGTGGACCAACTCCTCCTGCGTCACCACCGCGCTCATGTCCGTCGGGGCCGCCGTGCCGGCGAGGTCCGCCTCGGCGCGGTCTTTCAGCAGGTCCACGATGTCGTCGCTGTAGTGGGACACGTTGGCCTCGATGCGGCGGACGAACTGGGTCACCGCCGGATTCGCGAGGTCACTCTCGGTGAGGTCGCTGGCCCGGTTGATGGCCGCGTAGTACGTCGCGATCGTGGCCGCCAGTCCGGAGGTTGACTGGTGCGGGTTGACCTTGCCGAAGGTGAACCGCCCCCACTCGGGCCGACCGAAGGCGGCCCAGCCCGTGCGCCCGGACGAGCCCAGGATCTCGCCCCAGCCGAGTGGACCCTGCTGCTGGATCAGCTCACCCTTCGGCTTCGGCATGGCGATGACCAGCGGACTGTTCGCGATCGACGGGTACAGGCCGGGGGTCTGCGCCGGACGCCCGGCGGCCTCGTCCAGCAACGTCAGCTGCCCGGTCCACAGGCTCGACGTCGGCAACCACACCTGTGGCCGTGGCAGGTTGGGCTGCTTGACCGCCCAGTCGCCGTCCAGCGCGTCCGCCGACGCACCGGAGGCGAGGCCGTGCACGGTCACCTCGGCACACCGGCCACCGACCCGCCGATCGCTCCTGTTGTAGCGTTCGGCCAGCTCGCCGATGAGCACGTCCTTCTCGATCGACGAGCTGACCTCCAGCGGCGTGCACGCGACGTCCGCCGCCGGCCGGACGATCAGGTAGGCCGCCGCGATGACCGCGAAGCCGGCCACGACGGCCGCCGTGTACGGCAACCACGGCTGGGCAGTCGGTCGACCTGAAACCATGTGGTCCCTCCGGGGTGTCGGCTGACGGCGTCGACATCAGCCACCGAGCCGGCCTTGCAGGGCCCCGCGGGGCGCGGATCGTGCACACTCGGCGGCGCCGGCATCGCTGCCCCCTGTCAGCCCAGCCGTCGTCACTTCACCGAAACCCTAGAGCCGCGTCGATGCGACGGACGACAGAGGTATCGTGCCACGGCCCCGCCAGCACGAAAGCCCCCTCACCTTTCGGCGTGTCGTTCGTTCCGGCCGCGGGTGGCTGACTTCCGACAGCGGGCGGGTACGGCGACGACTGACGCGTCGGGGATAGTTACCAGGGTGGTGAGCGGCGAGGGCGACGACCCGTACCTGTGGCTGGAGGACCTTGACGGCGGCGACGCCGCCCGGTGGGTGCGGGACCGCAACACCGAGACCGTCGCGGCGTTGACGGACGGCGAGACGTTCGCCGGCCTGCTGGCGGCGATCCGGCAGGTGTTCGACTCCGACGAGCGCATCTCCTACCCGGCCTGGCGTGGGGACGGCTTCTACTACGACTTCTGGCGGGACGCCGCGCACCCGCGTGGACTGTGGCGGCGTACGACGGCGGAGCAGTACCGCCGACCCGAGCCCGAGTGGGACGTGTTGCTCGACGTCAACGAGCTGGCCGCGCGGGAGGGGGAGAACTGGGTCTGGAGCGGTGCCCACTGCCTGCGGCCCGGTCACCAGCGTGTCCTGATCAGCCTGTCCCGGGGCGGTGCCGACGCGGCGGTGGTCCGGGAGTTCGACCTGCACCGCCGTTCGTTCGTCGAGGACGGCTTCCGCGTTCCGGAGGCCAAGAGCCACGTCCACTGGATCGACCAGGACCACGTCTTCGTCGCCACCGACTTCGGGCCCGGGTCGCTGACCACCTCCGGTCACCCCCGGATCGTCAAACGGTGGCGGCGCGGCACCGCGCTGTCGGAGGCCGAGGTCGTCTACGAGGGCCAGCCGGATGACATCGAGGTGTACGCCTCGCACGATCCGACGCCCGGGTTCGCCCGTGACTTCGTCGTCCGGTACCTGGACTTCTACCGGACGGAGAACCACCTGCTGACGGCGGCGGGCGAGCTGGTCCGGATTCCGGTGCCGGCGGACGCCCGGTGGGACGTGCACCGGGAATGGCTGGTGATCCGGCTCCGGTCGCCCTGGACGCTCGACGGGGTGACCCATCCCGCGGGCGCGCTGCTGGCGACCCGGTTCGACGCGTTCCTCGCCGGTGCGCGGGACATGACGGTGCTCTTCCGGCCCGACCCCCGCACCGCGTTGAGCCACCACTCCTGGACCCGCAACCATCTGATCCTGGCCACCACGGTCGACGTGCGGAGCCAGCTGGAGGTGTTGACGCCCGGCGACCCGGAGTGGCAGCGTGCGCCACTCGTGGGCGTGCCGGAGGACGACCACAGCTTCGTCGTCGACACCGACCCCGACCGCAGCGACGCCTACCTGCTCGCCTCGCAAGGCTTCCTCCGACCGGCGACGCTCCGGCTCGGGCAGGTCGGGGGCCCGGTCGAGACGCTCAAGCGGGAGCCGGCGTTCTTCGACGCGGACGGCATGGCGGTACGCCAGTTCTTCGCGACCTCGGCGGACGGCACGAGGGTGCCGTACTTCGTGGTCGGGGATCCCCGCGCCACCGGCGTGCCGGCGCTGCTCACCGGCTACGGCGGATACGAGGTGTCGCAGACCCCGCACTACAGCGGTGCCATCGGTCGGGCCTGGCTGACCAGGGGCGGCACGTACGTCGTGGCGAACATCCGCGGCGGCGGGGAGTACGGCCCCGAGTGGCATCGTGCCGCCCTGCGGGAGAAGCGGCCCCGGGCGTTCGAGGACTTCGCGGCGGTGGCGGCCGACCTGGTGACGCGTGGCATCACCACGCCGGAACGGCTCGGCATCGAGGGCGGCAGCAACGGCGGGCTGCTGATGGGGGTGATGCTGACCCGCTACCCGGAGCTGTTCGGCGCGGTGGTCGCCCACGTGCCGCTGTTCGACATGCGGCGCTACCACAGGCTGCTGGCCGGCGCCTCCTGGATGGCCGAGTACGGCGATCCCGACCGGGAGGCGGACTGGGCCTTTCTGCGCGAGTACTCGCCGTACCACAACGTCCGCCCTGGTCGACCGTACCCACCGCTGCTGCTCGTCACCTCGACCCGGGACGACCGGGTGCACCCGGGGCACGCCCGCAAGATGGCGGCCCGGCTCCGCGAGCACGGCTACGACGTGTCGTACTACGAGAACGTCGAAGGCGGGCACGGTGCCGCGGCGAACAACGAGCAACGAGCCTTCGTGTGGGCGCTGACGCTGGAGTTCCTCTGGCAGCGGCTGGCCGGGGCGACGCGTCCCGCCGTACCGCGTCAGTCGGCGACGCCGGTCGGCACGACCCAGGCCGTGGCCTGACCGGGTCCTCCGTGCCGGTCGGGTCGCAACCTCACAGTGGGCACAGGAGTACGCCCTGCGCCCACTGTCGAGACCTTCCGTCTCTCCGGACGCTTCAGGCTCAGGTGTTGTTGGCCAGGGCGATCAGGCGGGAGCGGTCGCCGTTCCAGTAGTTGCGGTCGACGCCGCCGCTGATGCCGGAGACGGTGCCGGAGTCGGTGTACTGCCAGAAGCTCCAGAACGGGGCGCCGGCCGGCAGGGTGCCGGGGCTGCTGGACCAGCGGGCGATCCAGAGCGGGTGCTTGGACCACGGGCCGGTCCAGCTGCCGGTGCACTGGTTCCACCAGCTGGTGGTGGTGTAGATGACGGCGTAGCGGCCGGTGCGGGAGCGGTAGGTGTTGAGGAAGTCCTGGATCCAGTTGCGCATGCCGGTGGTGCTCAGGCCGTAGCAGTATCCGCCGCTGTACGGGTTGCCTTCGACGTCGAGGGCGGCGGGCAGGGTGCGGCTGTCGGCGGACCATGCGCCGCCGTTGCTGGCGAGGTAGTTGGCCTGGACCGCGCCGGAGGAGATGTTCGGGCGGGCGAAGTGGTACGCCCCCCGGATCACGCCCGCGTAGTAGGCGTTGGTGTAGTTGGTGTTGAAGCGCGGGTCCTTGTAGCTGGTGCCCTCGGTGGCCTTGATGTAGGCGAACTGGATGCCCGAGTTGCGGACGCTGGTCCAGTTGATCGAGCCCTGCCAGTTGGAGACGTCGACGCCGGGAACGGTGGCAGCGGACGCCGGGGCCGCGGTCGCGACGACTGCCACCGCCGCCGTGGCGACTGTGGCGAGGGCGCCGGCGAGGAGCCGGCGAAGGGACGATCCGGTACGGGCCATTGATGCCTCCAAAGAAATCGATGGAACGGCACTCATCGTTGGAGGCGGCCGTGCGCAGGGGCAACCCGAGTTCCGCGAATCGGCCGATTTCTGGGGTCGGGTCGTGCCGGGACGGGGTTCGCAGCACACCCACCCGCGACGCCCTCAAGCGGCTCGGCAGCCTGTACGGATCCGCGACGGCATGGGATTCAGGCAGGCTAAGCTGTTAGCTAACCGAGGAGGGTGCGTCATGTCAGCTGAGGCCGTGCACTACAACATGCACGATGCCAAGACCCACCTGTCGCGCATCATCGAGCGGGTGGAACGCGGCGAGGAGATCATCATCGACCGGGCAGGCACTCCGGTGGCGAAGGTCGTGCCGCTGGTGCGGCGGGCCAACCGCACCGCAGTCGGCTCTCTCGCCGGTCAGTTGGATCTCTCCGGCGACTGGGACTCACCCCAGACCAACGCCGAGATCGCCGCTGACTTCGGCATCGGCGCATGACCCTGCTGCTGGACACTCATGTCGCACTGTGGGCCATCACAGGTGATGCGACTCTCGGCGACGAGTTCCTCGATCGGCTACGCCACGACCCGGACATCTTCCTCTCCCCGGTCAGCCTGTGGGAGATCACCATCAAGCAGAGCGCGGGAAAGCTCGCCGGCCCCCCTGACCTGGCCGAGCGGGTAAGGGACATGGGCTTTCGCGCACTCCCGGTAACCCACGCCCACGCCATCGCCGCCGGTCGCCTGCCACCGCATCACCGCGATCCCTTCGACCGCATGCTGCTGGCCCAGGCGACCGTCGAAAAGATGACTCTGGCCTCCCGCGACGCGTCGATAGCGCTGTACGACGTAGATGTCCTGAAGGTGTGAGGGTGGCGGCTCCCGCAGCCGCTGAACCGGCACCCCGGGCATGCGGCGGCCACCCGCGAAGCGCTCAAGCGGCTCGGTAGCGCGCTGGACCGGTAGGCCGTTCGGACTCGGTCGGGACGTCGACACTCCCGGTTCCAAGCTAGAACCTGTCTCAAAGTCCGGCTTATCGATCTTGTGACAAGATCGCCTGATGCTGCGACTCACCGATTTCATCATCGACTGCCCAGACACGATGAAGCTGGCGGCCTTCTACTCCGAGGTGACGGGTCGCGCGGTCAAGGAGGGCAGCGACGAGAACTGGGCCGGTATCCAGTTCGGCGAGATCGAGCTGGCCTTCATCCGGGTGGAGGGTTACCGCGCCCCGCAGTGGCCCGACAGCGAGCACCCCAAGCAGTTCCACCTCGACTTCGAAGTCGACGACATCGAGGCCGAACAAAGCCGCGTCCTGGCCCTCGGCGCGACCCTGCAGCAGGACTCCATCGGCCCCGACGGCTACGGCTGGCGCGTTTACACCGACCCCATCGGTCACCCCTTCTGCCTGTGCCGCAACAAGGGTGTTGCCTGGACCGACCAGGGGCTCATCTGGTCCAAGAGCGACTAAGGCGTGTTTCATAAGCCGGTCAGAGCCACTCGGTGATGATGGTGATGGTCAGGACGGCTTGGAAGCGGACTGCGAGCTTGTCGTAGCGGGTGGCGACGCCGCGGTGGCGTTTGAGCCTGTTGATGCCGTTCTCGACGGCGTGACGTAGCCGGTAGAGGTCCTTGTCGAACGCGGGCGGGCGCCCGCCCTTGGAGCCTTTGGCCTTGCGGTGGGCGTCCTGGTCGGCCTTGCGGGGGATGCATGCCTTGATCCCGCGTGAGCGCAGGTGGGCTCGGTTGCCGCGGCTGGTGTAGGCCTTGTCGGCCAGGACCAGGTCGGGGCAGGTGCGGGGCCGGCCCACGCCGAGACGGTTCACGCGGATGCGACGCAGGACGGGAATGAACTGCGGACTGTCACCACGGTGCCCGGCGGTCACGATCAGGGAGAGGACCTTCTGTCCCTGCTCGCAGGCCAGATGGGTCTTGGTGGTCAGCCCACCGCGCGAGCGGCCCAGCGCGTGATCGGCCGGTTCGTCGTGCACGCCGCCGGGCGGTTCCTTCTGCAGATGCCCGACCTTGCGGGCGCCGGCGGCGTGCTGGTGGGCGCGGCTGGTCATCGAGTCCACGCTCACCGTCCACCCGATGCGGCCGGTCGCGTCGCCAGCGGCCTGCAACGCGGACAGGATCTTGTCCCAGGTCCCGTCACGCTGCCAGCGACGGAACAGACCGTAGACGGTGGGCCAGGGCGCGTACTCGGCCGGGACATCACGCCACGGGGCACCGACCCGGATCCGCCACCGGATCCCTCCGATGAGCTGCCGTTTCTCCCACTTCGGCGGACGACCCGTCCTCGGCGCGGCAGGCAGCAGCGGAGCCAGAACAGCCCACTGCCTGTCGGTCAGGTCATGCCGCCTCGTCACCGCTACGCTGGACACGAGGTCTCCGGTATGAAGTTCTTGCTTGGTCGCAGAACCAGATACCGGAGACCTCTTCAGCTGTCGATCACCGCCACGCCGTGACCTCGACGCTGTCAGCCTGACTTACGAAACACGCCTTAGTTGGCTCTCGCGTCGCGGACCCTGCCCCCGGCGGACACCGCCACAGCGGCGCTTTGACCTGACCGCGCACGGCCACGGCGTCGGCTCCTGGGCGACCGGCCCGACCACGGCGGCCACCGCCCCCATGCTGGGGCTTGCGAACAGCCAGCGGCGGGAAGCTCCCGCCGGCCAGGGTCGGAGCTGAGTTGTGCCCTGGTTGTGCCCGATGATCTTCGCTCGGCGTTCTCGCAGCTCAGCGGCGGGGGAGAGTGGGCCGCCAGGGACTCGAACCCTGAACCTATGGATTAAAAGTCCACAGCTCTGCCATTGAGCTAGCGGCCCGCGCGCTCAGGTTACCGGACAACGCGCGTCGACCGCTCGTCGCTTCCGGTGGGGTGTCGGCCGTGGCCGGGCAGGACTCCGGCGGCATGCATCAGGCGATCCTCGGGAACCGTGGAAGGCATGAGACTCACCAGGACCCCCGCCGTGGCCGCGTCGCGCGAGGTGCCGGGTGACGACGGCGTACGCCAGCCGGGCGGCGAGGTGCACGCCTGGCTGCCGGGGCAGAACCAGACGCTGTGCGGGCTGCCGCTGAGCCGTACCCGGCTGCGTCGTTTCCCGCACGTGCCCTTCGACTACTCGGCGACCGACCAGCTCACCGAAGCCGATCCGGTCGGTTGGATCTGTCCGCGCTGCCTGGCCGCCGCCGGTGGGCGTGGGGGCCGTCACCGGCAGAGCTGGGAACGGCACTCACCCCGTCCCTGAGCGCCCTCCGCCGGTGGCCGGGCACGGTTGGAGCGTGCCGGACCGGGTACGCGACGCGGCATGCGGATCGTGGTGGTGGGGGCCAGCGGGAACGTCGGCACGGCGGTGCTGCGTCGGTTGCGTCGGGAGTCGGGGCTGGACCTGGTCGGGGTGGCGCGCCGCTTCCCCGACCCGTCGGCGGGGCCGCCGTACGACACGGTGGAGTGGCACTCCTGCGACATCGGGGAACCGGGGGCGGTCGACCAACTCGCCGGGGTCTTCGCCGGTGCCGACGCGGTGGTGCACCTGGCCTGGCAGATCCAGCCCAGTCACGACCAGCGGCAGTTGCGCCGGACCAACGTCGGCGGCAGCCGTACGGTGGTCGAGGCGGTGCTCCGGGCGAAGGTTCCCGCCCTGGTCCACGCCTCGTCGGTCGGCACGTACGCGCCCGGCCCGAAGGACCACCCGGTCAGCGAGCGTTGGCCGACGACCGGGGTGCGCGGCTCGTCGTACAGCCGGGACAAGGCGCAGGTGGAGGCGCTGCTCGACGGGGTCGAGCGGGAGCATCCCGAGCTGCGGGTGGTCCGGCTCCGCCCGGGGCTGGTCTTCCAGCGGGACGCGGCCACGGAGATCACCCGGTACTTCCTGGGGCCGTTCGCGCCGGTCTGGCTGCTGCGGTACGGCCGGCTGCCGCTGGTGCCCACCCACCGTCGGCTGCGCATGCAGGCGGTGCACGCCGACGACGTCGCGGACGCGTACGCCCGCGCGGTCCTCTCCGATGCGCGCGGGGCGTTCAACGTGGCGGCCGACCCGGTGCTCACGCCGGAACTGGTGGCCCGGCACTTCCACGGCTGGACGGTGCCGGTGGCCGCCCCGCTGCTCCGGACGGCGGCGGCGCTGACCTGGCGCGCCCGGCTGCAACCGGTCGACCCGGGTTGGGTGCAGCTCGCCCTGGGCGTCCCGCTGATGTCCAGCCACCGGGCCGAGACCGAGCTGGGTTGGCGGCCGGAGCGGGACGCGCTGACCGCGCTGCGGGAACTCTTCGCCGGGATGGCCGGCGGTGGGCACACGCCCAGCCCGCCGATGTCCGCCCGCCACGACCTCGCCGGCCGCCCCGGTGGGCTGCTGTTGGGACGGCCGGCCGGACACGGCAACCCGTACTAGCGGCGGACGCCACCGGCCCGGCACGACCACCCGCGACACGGTGACCCGGGGCGGGCGTTCAGCCGTGCCGACCCCGGCGGCCGGGCGCCGGCCGCCGGGGTCCGCGCGGTCAGGACTCGAAGGTCCGGCGGCGGTAGAGGAGGAGCAAGGCTGCGCCGGTGGCGACGGCGACGCTGCCGAGGGCCGTCAGGACGGGTACCGCACCTCCGCCGCTGGCGCCGGTCACCGGCAGTTCGGTGCGGGTCGGCGTCGGGGCCCCGGTCGGGGCTCCCGTGGGCTGACCGGTGGGGCTGCTGGTGGGGGTCCCGGTGGGTTGGCCGGTCGGAGTCGCGGTGGGCGTGCCGGTGGGCGTGCCGGTCGGAGTCGCGGTGGGGGTGCCCGTCGGAGTCCCGGTCGGGGTGCCGGTGGGCTGGCCGGTCGGGCTGGCGGTGGGGGTGCCCGTCGGAGTCCCGGTCGGCTGGCCGGTCGGGCTGCCCGTGGGAGTCGCGGTGGGGGTGCCCGTCGGCGGGAGGCAGACCGGAGCGGTGATGGTGTTCGTGTCCAGGGTGACGGCGCCGGTCCGGGCCAGGGCCCGGCCCCGGAGGGTCGCGCCGGTGTTCATGGTGATCGAGGTCTGGGCCAGGATGTTGCCGACGAACCGGGTGCCGGTGCCGATCGTGGCCGAGCTGCCCACCTGCCAGTAGACGTTGCAGGGCGAGGCGCCGTTGATGAACACCACGCTGCTGTTGGACGCGGTGATGAGGGTCGAGTCGATCTGGAAGATGAAGGTCGCTCCCGGCTCGCCCTGCGTGTCCAGAGTCAGGGTGCCGGTCAGTTGGGCGGCTGCGATCCGGTACACCCCGGGAATGAGCGTGGCTCCGCCGAGTTCCGAGGGGAGGTTGGTGAAGGGGGTCCGGCCGGCGGCGTCGTTGTAGGCGGTGGTCAGGTCGTTCTTGGCCTGGAGGGCGACGGCGTTGCCCCGGTGGACCTCGCCGGCGACGAGGCCCGGCGGGAAACCGGGAGTGGTGTTGCCGGGGTGGACGCCGAGGCTCTGCCCCAGGAAGCTCGGGCCGGTGTTGGTGACCGTGGAGCCGGCCAGCACGGAGAAGTTCGCCGCTGTGCCCAGGCCGACCGGCGCCACCTGGGCGCTGGCGCCGGTTCCGCTGAGGACGAGCACCGCGGTGGCCGCGCAGCCAGCGGTGACCGCCGCGAGTGCCGGCAGCACGATGCGCCGACGCGGACGGAGACGGAGTCGACGATGAAGGATCGGAATGACTGTCACGATGTGGCCCTCTCATGGTGCGTCTTCGGCAGGGCCGCCATGACGGCGGTCGGCGAAGTCACACGGAAGTGCAGATGTCCTTAATCGGACTTTTGCACATCAAACTCACAAGGGTGACAAAACAGTCCAGAACGGGTCGAAGGTTGGGGTTGGCGTACGTGGTCGGGGCGCTGACCGGGTGTCAGCCCAGCTTGGAGCCGGTGACCGTGGGGTTGCGCGCGCCGAGGAAGAAGATGCCCGGAAAGCCGCGCGTCTCGAACCCGGCGCTGGGATTCCGTCGCAGCGTGGACTTTTCGATCGTCATCGTGCCGGTGCGGTCGTTGCTGACGAAGAAAACCGCGCCGCCGCCCTCGTTGGCCCGGTTGTCCTCGACGATGGTGCCGCCGATCCGGACGCTGAACCCGTTGCCGTCGCAGTAGATCGCGCCGCCGCTGCCGCCGCCAGGCGTGCCGGACCGTGCCGGGTTCGCCCCGGCACCGACCGCCCGGTTGCCCCGGAACACGCTGTTCAGCACCGACCAGCTGACGCCGATGCTGCTCAGCGCGCCGCCGTTCGCGCAGGACCCGCCGGTGAAGGTGCTGTTCACCACGTACACCGGCTTGTTCTCGTGCTGGCTGAGCACCCGCAGTGCCGCGCCGCCGAGGTCCGGGCCGGTACGGTCGCAGCGGTTGTCGACGAACCGCGCGTTGACCACCTTGAACCGGCCGCCCCGCACGAAGATCGCGCCCCCGCCGCCAGCCTCGGCCCGGTCCCCGGTGGAGTTTCCGTCGGCGAAGGTGATGTTCTGCACGGTGAGCTGCGGGTGGTCCTGGTTCTGGCAGTGCGAGGTGGTCCAGCCCTGTGCCTGGTCACAGGTGTTCATGTAGAGGATGCGCCGCTCACCGCCACCGCTGAGGGTGACCTTGCCGCCGCCGTCCAGCACGATCTTCGGCCCGTTGGCGTTCCGCACCTTCGCGGTGGCGCGCATCCGGATCGTCACCGGCTCCGGGCCGCAGTCGAAGGTGATGGTGCCGCCGGCCGCCACCGCCTTCACCACCGCGTCCGAGGTGCAGCTCGCGGCGGTGCCGGTGCCGACCACCCGGGTCGGTCGGGAGGTGTCCACCATCCGCGCCTCGGCCGGCACGTGCGCGCCGCCGCCCGGGTTGCCGGCCCGCAGGACGCCGCCACCGGGCCGGGACGGCTTCGGGGTCGGGCTCGCGCTCCGACCGCCCATGCCGACCGACGCCCCCGGTACGGCGCCGGGGCTCGCGGTGGCCGTGGCGGACGCGGCGGCGACCGGGATCTCGGTGGCCGGCTCGCCGCCCGGCCCGGACGAGCCGCAGCCGGAGAGGGCAGCGGTCGCCAGGACGAGGAGGGCGACGGCGGGTGTCATGCGCACCGGTCGATGCTAGGCGCTGCGGTGCCGGTCACCCACCCAGGTGTGGGGGGTCAGAAGTTCGCGCAGAGGTACGGCAGCTCGCGCGGGAAGAGGCGACGCAGCTCCAGCATCGCGTCGACCGGTACGTCACCGAGCCCCCGCACCACCACCTCGGCCGGGTCGAGCGCCCCGTACACCAGGGCGGAGAGTCCGGCGGCGGTGAGCGTGGCGGTCGGCGGGTCGACCGCGCCGAGGGATGCCCCGGAACGGATCTCCAGTTGCCCGGTGGTCCCGTCCAGCAGGAACGTCCCGCCGAGCCACCGGTCCCCGGTCAGCTCGACCTGGCAGCAGCCGGCCCCGGCGGGCAGCCCGGCCAGCGCGTCCATCGAGAGCACCCGGGCCATCGGGGCGGACTCGTCCGGCCGGGTCACCCGGGTCTCGCAGACCACCCCCAGGTCGGTGGCCCAGAGTTCGGGCAGATCGTCCGGGGCGACCACCACGCTCACCCGTTCGACCTGGTCGACGTGCCGGGCGAGGAACTGCAACAGCAACGCGCGGCCGAGGGGGCTGACGGCGAGCAGGTCGCCACCGTCCAGGGTGCCGCCGTAGCCGTCGATCCGGTACGTGAGCAGGCCCTCGGTCACCCCGTTGACCCGCGCGGTCACCAGCCAGCGGTTGTCGTCCTCGCGCACCCGGATCCGGCGGTACTCGGGGAGGACCGCGAAGCCGTGCCGCTGCACCAGGCAGCGCTCGTGGAAGGCGGAGTACTCGTCGTATCCGGTGCCGGTCCGTTGCCAGGCCAGCTCGCCCGGCAGCTCCACGCGCAACAGTTCGGCGAGGTCGTCCGGAGGGAACGTGGCGGTACGCGGCGCGGGGAGGTTGACGTAGCCGAACCGCTCGTAGAACGAGGGGCGGAACGGGTAGAGCGCGGAGAGCACGTGCCCCTCGTCGCGCATCTCGTCGAGCAGCTGGTGCATGAGCGCCCGGACGTGGCCCTGGCGGCGGGCGAGCGGATGGCTGGCGAGCCCGGCGACACCGGCCATCGGCAGCACCTTGCCGCGCAGGTTCTGCCGCATCGGGATGGCGGAGGCGCAGGCCAGGGTGGTGCCGTCCGCCTCGGCGACGAGCGTCCGGTTGCCCTCCTGGTACGGCAGCCAGTCCCGCATCGCCTCGGCGTCGTCCGCCGCTCGGGGCGTCTCGTCGAAGGAGTACGCCTGGAGCGGGAAGCTGGTGGTCAGGCGTTCCTCGGCGGTAAGGCGACGGATGCTCATGTGTCCATCCCAACCCCGCTCCCGGAGCCCCGCAACCCGATTCGTGGTCGGCCGTCGGCTCAGACCTCGGTGACGTCGGAGAGCACGACCGTGACGTTGTCCGGTGCGCCCGCCTGGTGGGCCAG
Source organism: Micromonospora sagamiensis (assembly GCF_014680085.1). Classification (NCBI taxonomy): domain Bacteria; kingdom Bacillati; phylum Actinomycetota; class Actinomycetes; order Micromonosporales; family Micromonosporaceae; genus Micromonospora; species Micromonospora sagamiensis. Next base: position 3,292,797 of record NZ_AP023438.1, read on the forward strand.
CTTCACCAGCTGCTCGGCACACTGCTGCCGGTCCCCGTACGTGAACACGGTGTTCGCGACCGTGCCGTCGTCGACGTAGTCGGAGAGCCCGTCGCTGCACAGCAGCAGCCGGTCACCGGGGAGGACGGTGTAGCGGGCGATCGACGGAGGCGCGTCGATCCCCTGGACCGCCCGGGTGACCAGGGCCCGCTGGGGGTGCTGGCGGGCGGCGGCGGGCGTGAGTGCCCCCTGGTCCACGAGGGCCTGGACGAAGGTGTCGTCCCTGGTGAGCTGGTGCAGCGCACCCTCCCGGAGCAGGTAGCACCGGGAGTCGCCGACCTGGGCGACGACCAGGACGTCCCCGGCGAGCAGGGCGGCGGTCAGCGTGGTGCCCATGCCCTCGCGTGCCGGTTCGGCGTCGATGGCGGCGCGGATGCGCCGGTTGGCGGTCTGCACGACGGCGCGGAGCGCGTTCTCCGCCTCGTCGGGCGTCTCCGGGGGTATCAGCTCGTCCAGGATCCGGATGACGATCTCGCTGGCGACCTCCCCGGCCGGCAGTCCACCCATCCCGTCGGCCACCGCGACCAGCCGTTCCCCGGCGAGGGCGGAGTCCTCGTTGTTGGTCCGGACCAGGCCGACGTCGTTCAGGATGGCCGAGCGGAGGATCAGCTTCATAGGTGAAGTCTGCCAAGAAGACCGCGTCCACGTCTCCACCCCATCGTCGCTCCGGGCCGGCGTGGCTCACGCTCAGCCGCGGGGGTAGCGCAGCAGGAGGCTCGCGGTGACCTCCTCGTCACCGACGGCGGCGTAGCAGTGCGGCACGTCCGACGTCCAGCGCAGGTGCCCACCCGCGGCGGCGGACAACGGCGCGTCCACCGGGCCCGCGCGGAGCACGCCCGCGAAGACGGTGACGTGCTCGGTGACCCCGGGCCGGTGCGGGGGTGACACCTGGCCCGGCCCGGGAGCGACCCGCAGCCGGTACAGCTCGTACGTCGCCCCGGCCTCGGTGAACACCTCCAGCAGGGTGGCGCGCACCGCGGACCCGCGTACCGAGGGCGCGCTCGCCGGTCCGGCCAGCACCGCACCCAGGGGTACGCCGAGCTGCGCGGTCACCGCGTATAGCGTCTCCAGGGTCGGGTTGCGGATGCCGTTCTCCAGGCCGGAGAGGGTGGCCTTGCCGACGCCGGCCGACCGGGCCAGGGCGGAGAGCGAGATGCCCCGTTCCTCCCGGAGCAGCCGGACCCGGCGGCCGATGGCGGCGGCCCCCTCCTCGGGGTGGCCGGAGTCGGCTTCCTGGTGCTGGGGGGCCGGTGGTCGGTCGGCGCTCGGCATCCCGCTATCGTGCATCACGCTGCTGTTCCGTATACGGAACAGCGGTGGAGGGAGACGACATGACGGGCGTCCTGCAACCCGTGCTGGCCGGTGTGGTGACCGCCCTGGTCGGCTTCGCCAGCTCGTTCACCGTGGTCCTGGCCGGGCTCCGAGCCGTCGGTGCCACCGAGACGCAGGCCGCCTCGGGGCTGCTCGCGGTCTGCGTCGCGTCCGGAGCCAGCGCCGTGTGGCTCGGTCTGCGGCACCGGCTGCCGATGAGCATCGCCTGGTCCACGCCGGGGGCCGCGCTGCTGGTGGCCACCGGTCCGGTGGCGGGCGGCTGGCCCGCGGCGGTCGGCGCGTTCGTGGTCTCCGGCCTGCTGGTCGTGGCGGCCGGTCTCTTTCCACCGCTGAGCCGCGCGGTCGCGGCGATCCCGAAGCCGATCGCGGGCGCGATGCTGGCCGGCGTGCTCCTGCCGCTCTGCACGGCACCGGTCCGGGCGCTGGTCGAGGTGCCCACGCTCGCCGGGCCGGTGGTGGTGGTCTGGTTGCTGCTGCACCGGTTCGCCCGCCGCTGGGCGGTGCCGGGGGCACTCGTCGTCGCGGTGGTGGCGATCGCGGCGACCACACCGCCCGGTCGGCTCGGGGGCGCCGGGCTCTGGCCGGTTTTCGACCCGACGCCGCCGGCCTGGAGCCTGCCGGCCCTGGTCGGGCTGGCGGTCCCGCTGTTCCTGGTCACCATGGCCGCGCAGAACGTACCGGGCATGGCGGTGCTCACCGGGTACGGCTACCGCCCCCCGTTCGGGTCCGCGCTACGGACCACCGGGCTGGCCAGCATGGCCGCCGCGCCCGTCGGCGGGCACGCGGTCAACCTGGCGGCGATCACCGCCGCACTCGCCGCCGGCCCGGACGCCCACCCGGATCCGGACCGTCGCTGGATCGCCTCGGTGACCGCCGGCGTCGGGCTGGCCCTGCTCGGCCTCGGCGCAGGGCTGGCCACCACGCTGGTCCTGCTCTCGCCCCCGGTGCTGATCGAGGCGGTCGCCGGCCTGGCGCTGATCGGGGCACTGGCCACCGCCCTGACCGCGGCCGTCGCCGAGCCGGAGGCGCGCGAGGCGGCGGTGGTCACCTTCGTGGTCACCGCCGCCGGTGTCACCCTGCTCGGGATCGGCGGTGCCTTCTGGGGGCTGCTGGCCGGTGGGGTGATGCTGCTCCTCTTCCGCCGTCGGCCCTTCTTCCGGCGCGAGCCCCCCGGCCCGCCCGCCACTCGCACGGAACCGGCACCTGCGGTTCGCGCTTCCGGCACCCGTGACTAGCGCGGACCGGCCTACTCCTCGCGGGCGAGGTCGGCGGCGGGGACGGTGAGACGTACCTGCTGGTCGGTGACGGCGGCGATCTGCTCGGCGAGTGCGTAGGCCGCGCCGTCCGATCCGATGATCTTCAGGTAGCCGCTGCGCAGCAGCCGGGCCGCCAAGTCGGCCGGCACATCCGGTTCCTCGGCCGCCACGGACTCGATCAGCTCGTCCAGGCTGCTGCCCGGGTCGGCGGTCGGGGCCTCCACGGTCACCGCGTTCGGGTCACCCCGCTGGACGAGGTCCACCGTGCCGACCTCGGTGCCGGTCGCGTCGACGACCCGCATGCCGGTGGTGACCCGTCCGATGGTCGTCTGCGTGTCGGTGCCCTGTCGCGTCATGGTGGCGCGGTTCCCAGCGGGCCACGCCGCTAAACGCCGGGCGGGCGCGGGGAGAGCTCACGCCAGGTGTCGGTGGCGTCGAGCAGGGCCCGGACCGTCTCCTCGGCCTCCTCGGCGCTGTCGTACTCGTAGAACCGGGAGACGCCCTCGGCACCGCCGGCCCGCTGTTCGACGTACCACCGGTCGGCGTCCACCCGGAGGAAGACGTCCCGCCGGGCCAGCCGCCCCCACTTGCCGTTCCACCAGTGCTTTCGCTGCTCCATGGCGGCACGATATCGAACACGCGTACGAAAAGTGCCGGCCCCTGTGGGATTCCCGCAGGGGCCGGTGTGCATCAGTGGTTCAGCGCGGGGCCGGCGGCTCCGGCCGGCGACCGAGCACGTCGTCCAGCGCCCCGCGCTGCTGCCCGGGAGTGGTGTGCCCGGCGGCCACCAGGGCGTCCCGGATCTCGGTGAGCAGCTTGATCTCCTCGCTCGGCGCCTTCGGCGGCGGCTCCTCGCCCCGCTGACGCCGCTCGGCGAGCTTGTTCATCGGGAAGACCACCATGAAGTACAGCGCCGCCGCGGTGAGCAGGAACGTGATCAGCGCGTTCACGAAGGCCACCCAGTCGAACGGGATCCCCCGGAACGCCGGGGTGGAGCCCTCCAGGCCCTTCGGGTTGCCGGTGATCAGCACGATGAGCACCCGGACCAGGGGCTCCAGGAACGACTTGGTGAGCTGCGTGACCACCCCGGTGAACGCGGCGCCGATGACGACGCCGACCGCCAGGTCGACGACGTTGCCGCGCATGATGAAGTCCTTGAACCCTTTGAGCATCTGCCACTCCCACGTCCGGTCTCGGTTCCGGACAACCTATGCCCTGGCCTGGTGCTCCAGGAACGCGCCCGCCTCGTGCGCCGCCCGCTCCGGGTCGCCCGCGCGGATCGCGGCCACCAGGCGGCTGTGGTCGGTGTACCGCTCGGGTTCCAGGGAGCCGATCGCCTGGGCGACGGAGGCCCGCATCGCGGTGCCCACCGAGGCGTACAACTCCGCGAGCATGGTGTTGTGGGCGGCGGCCACCACCACGACGTGCAACCGGGCGTCGGCCTCCACGAACTCCTCGAACCGGCCGTCGCGCCAGGCCGCCTCCCGCTCGGCCAGCGCCGCGTCGAGCGCCGTCAGGTCCTCCGGGGTACGCCGGAGCGCGGCCAGTCGGGCCGCCTCCACCTCGAACGCGCGGCGTACCTCGACCACCTCCGCCATCCGGTCGTCGGTGAGCCGGCGGGCCACCACCGGGGCCAGTTCGTCGGTCGACACCACGTACGTGCCGGAGCCCTGACGGCACTCCAGCACCCCGGCGTGCACCAGTGCGCGGACCGCCTCCCGGACGGTGTTCCGCCCCACCCCGAGGGTGGCGACGAGTTGCGGCTCGGTCGGTATCCGCCCGCCCAGCGGCCACTCCCCGCCGAGGATCCGCCCCCTGAGCTGCTCGATCGTCTGGCTCACCCGGCGGCCGCGCGGCGGCACGGGCGGGGAATGGCCGGACGGTGTCACTGGTTACAACCCACGCCGGAATTCATCCCATGATTGTAGGTTCGAGGTCATGACCCCGCCAACAGCCGCCCTTGCGGGACCCGACGTGGCCCCTGACGCCCCCGTGGCGACGCCCGCCGCCGAACAGCGCCCCGACACACCGGCCACCACCGACACGTCCGCCGGGGGCGTCCGTCCGGGTACCGGGGGCCTCCTGGTGCTCGCCGGGATGCTCCTGGTCGCGCTCAACCTGCGGGCCGCCATCACCAGCCTCGGCGCGCTGCTCGACGAGGTCCGCACCGGACTGGCGCTCTCCGGCGCGATGGCCGGGTTCGTGACCACGCTGCCGACCATCGCGTTCGCCGTGTTCGGCGCGTTCACGCCGTGGTTGGTCCGGCGGGTCGCCCCGGCCCGGGTGCTGGTGGTGGCGATGATCACCCTCGCCCTGGGGCAGTTGCTGCGGGTCCTCACCGACTCCGCCCTGGTCTTCCTGGTGGCCAGCGCGCTCGCGCTGGCCGGGATCGCGGTGGCGAACATCCTGCTGCCGATGCTCGTCAAGCAGTACTTCCCGCACCGCACCGGGCTGGTCACCGGGGCGTACACGGTGGCCCTGACCCTCGGCACGACGGTGGCCGCCGCGGCGGCGGTGCCGGTCGCCCACGCGTTCGGGTCGTGGCGGGTCGGACTCGGGGTCTGGGCCGGGCTGGCCCTGGTGGCCGTACTCCCGTGGGTGCCGCTGGCGCTGCGGGCCCGGGCCGCCGCGCGGCGGGCGGGACGGACGGCGCAGGTGTCCCCCCGGTCGCGGATCCGGCCGGAACGCACCCGGCTCGGGTGGGCGATGGCGCTGTACTTCGGCGCGCAGTCGCTCAGCGGGTACGTGGTGATGGGCTGGCTGGCCCAGCTCTTCCGGGACGCCGGCTACCAGCCGCAGGACGCCGGGCTGCTGCTCGCCGGGGTGACCGCGTTCGGGGTGCCGGTGGCCCTGGTCATGCCCGCCATCGCCACCCGGCTGCGCACCCTGCGCCCGCTGGTGCTCTTCCTGTCGGTGTCGGCGACCCTGTCCTACCTGGGCCTCGCGTTCGCACCGCACGACCTGGCGCTGCTCTGGGTGCTCCTGCTCGCCATCGGTCAGGGCGCGTTTCCGCTGATCCTGACCACCATCGGCCTGCGGGCGCGCACGGCCGAGGGAACCGTGCAGCTCTCCGCGTTCGCGCAGAGCACCGGGTACGTGATCGCCGCGCTCGGCCCGCTGCTCGTCGGCATCCTCTACGAGGCGACCGGGGGCTGGCAGGTGCCGATCGCCTTCCTGCTGGTCGCCCTCGTCGCGCAGACCTGCGCCGGGCTGGCGATCTCCCGTCCCCGCTACATCGAGGACGAGTGACCGGACGGGCGGCGCGTGGGACGGCGGGCGCTCAGGAGGCCGGGGTCGGCTCCCCCGCCACGGCCTCGTCGACCGTCGGGTACGTCTGCAACACCTCGACCAGTCCGCTGACCTCGAGGATGCGCAGCACCCCGCGCTGCGGCGCGGCGAGGCGCACCACGCCACCGGCCTCGTCGCAGCTGTTCTTGGCGCGCACGAACACCGAGAGCCCGGTCGAGTCGCAGAACGAGACCTCCGCCAGGTCGAAGACCAGCCGGCTGCGCCCCTTGTCGAGCAGGTCGGTGATCTGGTCCTGGAGCTGAGGGGCCGTCGCCATGTCCAGCTCGCCCCCGACCGACACCACGACCACGTCGCCGCGCTGTTCCGTGTGCACCGTCAACGACATCCGCCAGACCTCCTGTTGTCGGTGGAACCGTATCCCACCGGCGGGGTCCCACGCAGAACGGGAGCCGCCCTCCGTGGCCCGATGTTGATTCTTTGCCCTGCAACAACTAGTCGGGCCAGGGCCGGTGATAGAGTCCGCCCCGGTCCTGGTGGAGGGGGTTATCCGATGGCGCTGAGCCCGGAAGTAAGCGGACGGCTCGCCGGCCTGCTCACCGAGCACGCCGAGCTGGTCACGCAGCGCTGGACGGAGGCGGTCGCGGCCTCGCTGCGGGGCCGACTCAGCCAGGCGGAACTCCGCGGCCAGGTGCAGGACCTGCACCGCGGCATGGTCGTCGCCGGTGAGAACGGGGTCATCGACCTGGAGTCGGAGCAGGCCACCGAACTGCGCGCCGTCCTCGCCGAGCTGTCCCGGGGCCGGGCCCGCCAGGGCTTCACCGCCACCGAGACGGCGGTCAGCATCCACGCCCTCAAGGACGTGCTGCTGGACCTGCTGGAGAGCCTCCCCGACGACGGCAACCGGCTCCGCGACTTCGTGGCGTTCTCCGGCCTGATCGACCAGATGGGGCTGTTCACCTTCGAGAGCTACGTCCGCACCCGGGAGAGCCTGATCGCCGACCAGGCCGAGCAGCTCCTCGAACTCTCCACCCCGGTGGTCAAGCTCTGGGAGGGCGTCGTCGCCGTGCCGCTGGTCGGCACCCTCGACTCGGCCCGCGCCCAGGTGGTGATGGAACGCCTGCTCCAGACCCTGGTCGACACCAGTTCGCCGTACGCGATCATCGACATCACCGGCGTGCCCGCCGTCGACACCCAGGTCGCCCAGCACATCCTGAAGACCGTCGTGGCCGCCCGGCTGATGGGCGCCGACTGCATCATCTCCGGCATCCGACCGCAGATCGCCCAGACCATCGTGGCGCTCGGCATCGAGTTCGGTGACATCGCCACCAAGGCGAGTCTCGCCGACGCGCTGCGCCACGTGCTGCGGCTCACCGGCGTCGAGACCGCCGCCAACCGCCGCGCACGTCGGGAGGTCTGATGGAGCGGGTGCCGGTCCTCAAGATCGGTGACATCCTGCTGGTCTCCATCCAGGTGGACATGGAGGACCAGACCGCACTGCAACTCCAGGAGGACCTGGCCGAGCGGATCGTCGCGACGGGCTGCCACGGGGTGATCATCGACATCACCGCGCTGGACATCGTCGACTCGTTCATCGGCCGGATGCTCTCCACCATCGCGTCCATCTCCAAGGTCCTCGACGCCGAGACCGTGGTGGTCGGTATGCGCCCGGCGGTCGCCATCACCCTGGTGGAGCTGGGGCTGTCCCTCAACGGCATCCGGACCGCGCTGAACGTCGAACGCGGTATCGAACTCATCGCGGCGGCCCGGGCCGAGGACGACGACCTCGACATCGACCCCACCGACGCCGAGCCGGCGGCGACGTCGCCATGACCGCCGGTATCGACCTGGGCCGCCCGCAGGCGCAGGCGATCCGGAGCGACGAGGACGTGGTCCGCGTCCGGCAGCTGGTGCGTGCCGTCGCGGTTGCCGTCAAGCTCTCCCTGGTCGACCAGACCAAGCTGGTGACCGCCGCCAGCGAGCTGGCCCGCAACACGCTGGTCTACGGCGGCGGTGGCGACGTCGAGGTGACCATCGTCGACAACGGCGTACGACGCGGGGTGCGGATCGTCTTCGCCGACTCGGGCCCCGGCATCGCCGACCTCGACCTGGCCCTCACCGACGGCTACACCACCGGCGGCGGCCTCGGCCTCGGCCTCAGTGGCGCCCGTCGCCTGGTCGACGAGTTCGACATCCAGACAGCAGTGGGCGAGGGCACCCGGATCACCGTGACCAAGTGGTCCCGATGATGACCGAGCCCGTCTCCGACCAGGGCCTCTGGTTCCGGGTCGAGACGAGCAGCGCGGCCAGCGCGGTACGGCGGGCCGCCGAGCGGCTCGGCGGGCAGCTGCACCTCGGCGACCGGCGCACCGCCGACCTCGCGATCGTCGCCGCCGAACTGACCAGCAACCTGGTCAAGCACGCCCAGGACGGGGTGCTCCTGCTCCGTCCGGTGCGACACGGCGGCGAGGCCGGCGTGGAACTGATCGCCATCGACTCCGGGCCCGGCATGGCCGACCTCACCGTCTCCTCGCGGGACGGGCATTCCACCACCGGCACCCTCGGCATCGGCCTCGGCGCGATCGCCCGACAGGCCAGCTGGTACGACGGCTACTCGCAGTCCGGCCGGGGCACGGTGCTCGCCGTGCAGGTCTGGCCGTCGGCCGCGCCGTCCCCCGGCTGGGCGGCCGCCCTCACCCGGCCGTTGACCGGGGAGGCCCGGTGCGGGGACGGTTTCGCCGTGCGGCTGGCCGACGGACGTCCGCAGGTGCTGGTCTGTGACGGGCTCGGGCACGGCCCGCTGGCCGCCGCCGCGACCGACGCCGCCGTCACCGCGTTCCGCTCCGCGCCCGTCGGATCGCCGAAGGCACTGGTGGAGCACCTGCACCGGTCGCTCACGCACACCCGGGGGGCGGCCCTCGCCGTCGCCGAACTGGAGCCGTCGGCCGGGCGGCTGCGGTACGCGGGACTGGGCAACATCGCCGCCGCGGTGGTCGAGCACGGCCGGCGGCGCGGGCTGGTCTCGCTCCCCGGCATCGCCGGCCACCAGCGGCCCGTGGTCCGGGAGTACGAGTACCCGTTCGGCGGGGACGCCCTGCTGGTCATGCACACCGACGGGGTGGCCGACCGCTGGCAGCTCACCGACTACCCGGGGCTCGACGACCGGGCTCCACTGCTGACCGCCGCCACCATCCTGCGCGACTACGGCGTGCGTCGCGACGACGCCGGGGTCCTCGTCGCCCGGGCTCCGGCATGAGTGCTCCCGTCTCCGCACCACTGTTGCAGATGGCGCTCCGCGTCGAGTCCGACATCTTCGTGCTGCGGCAGCGGGGCCGGGAGGTGGCCACCGCCGTCGGCCTGGACCACCAGGACCAGGTCCGGATCGCCACCGCGCTGAGCGAGGTCGCCCGGGACCTGGTCCGTACCGCCGGCGGCGCGGACGTCGGGTTCTACGCCGCCGGGGTGGAGGAGGGCCGCCCGGTCCTGCGGGTCGACCTCGCCCCGCTGCGGCCGTTCGGCCCGGACGGGTACCAGCCGGCCTCCGGCGCGGTGGCCCGGCTCGTCGACAGTCTCGCCCTGACACCCGCCGAGGGGGTTACGGTCATACGGATGTTCCGACGCATTCCGGCCAACGCGGAGGCGCTGACCCCGCAGCGTCTCGCGGGCCTGCGTGCCCAGCTGGCACAGAGCGCGCCGGGCAGCGCGCTGGACGAACTCACCGTTCAGAACGAGCAGCTCGTCGCCGCTCTCGACGAGGTACGCAGCCAGCGTGACGAGTTGGCCGTGCTCAACGAGGAACTCCAGGAGACCAACCGGGGCGTGCTGGCGCTCTACAACCAGCTCTCCGCCGAGCTGGAGGAGACCAACCGGGGCGTGGTGGCGCTCTACGCCGAGCTGGACGAGAAGTCGGCGCAGCTCAAGGCGGCCAGCGAGTCGAAGAGCCGGTTCCTGGCCAACGTCAGCCACGAGCTGCGCGCCCCGGTCACCGCCATCATCGGGCTGGCCCGACTGCTCGCCGACTCCGCCTCGGACCCGCTCACCGGCGAGCAGGCCCGCCAGGTGGGGCTGATCCGATCCTCCGCGACCGACCTGCTGACCCTGGTCAACGACCTGCTGGACCTGGCCAAGGCCGAGTCCGGCCGGATCGAGCCGGACTGGGCGGAGGTCGACCTGCGGGTGGTGTTCGGCCAGCTCCGGGGCACGTTGCGGGCGCTGGCCACCCGGCCCGGGGTGGAACTGGTGGTCGAGGAGCCGCCGCCCCCGGCGACCCTCCGGTCGGACGAGGCCCTGCTGACCCGGGTGCTGCGCAACCTGCTGCACAACGGCCTCAAGTTCACCGAACGGGGCGAGGTGCGGATGCGCGCCGGCCTGGTCGACGGCCGATGGCGGATCGCCGTCTCGGACACCGGCATCGGCATCCCGCCGGACCAGCACGAACGGATCTTCGAGGAGTTCTACCAGGTGCCCGGAAGCGCGAGCGGCGCCGGCACCGGCCTCGGTCTGCCGTACGCCCGGCGGCTGGCCAACCTTCTCGGCGGCGCCCTGGGGGTGACCAGCGAGCCCGGCCGGGGCAGCGTGTTCACCCTCGACCTTCCCGTGGACGGGGCGTGACGATGGAGGGCGGTCCGGCGACGGTGCTGGTGGTCGACGACAGCCGCACCAAACGCTACCTGCTGGTGAGCTGGCTGACCCGGGCCGGCTTCGAGGTGCTGGAGGCGGAGACCGGCGCGGAGGCGCTGAAACGGGTCGGTGTCGACCCGGTCGAACTGGTGGTGCTCGACGTGCGCCTACCCGACCTGAGCGGCTTCGAGGTCTGTGAACGGATCAAGGCCAGCCATCCCGCCCTGCCGGTCATCCACGTCTCCGCGCACGCCGTCGACGTGGTCGACCGGGCGCAGGGCCTGACCCGGGGCGCGGACGCGTACCTGGCCGAGCCGATCGAACCGGACGAACTGGTTGCCACCGCCCACGCGGTGCTGCGCTACTACCGGGCCCGCAGACGGGCCGAACTCTTCGCCGAGCGGCTCGCCCGGCTGGCCGAGACCACCGTGGCGGTGCACGCCGCACCGACCTTCGCCCGTCTGCTGGAGGAGGCGGCCGTCGGCGCGGCGGAGATCTTCCGTACCCCCGCCGCGGTGGTGGCCGAGACCTTCGACGGGGACTGCCTGGCCGGGGTCTGCCCCGGTCCCGGTCAGGCGGGTGGCGTCGTCCCGTGGACGGTGGACGACACCGGTGTGCCGACCGGCACGACGGTACGTGTCGACGAGCCGTCCGCCTGGAACCTGACCGACTGGCCCGCCGACGACCGGTTGGCGGTCGCCGCGGCCCGGCTGAGGGAGGACCGCGCCCCGCTCTACGTGGTCGTGCCGGCCGGGGTGCAGGTCCCGGGCATGCCGGTGCTGGTGCAACTCGCCCAGGCGGTGGCGGCGGCCGTGGAGGCGCAGCGCTCCTACGACCAGGAGCACCGCATCGCGGTCACCCTCCAGCGCAGCCTGCTGCCGCGCCGGATCCCGACGATCAACGGCCTGGACCTCGCCGTGCGGTACGAGCCGGCGAGTGCGCAGACCGAGGTGGGCGGCGACTTCTACGAGCTGGTGATGCTCGACGGGCACCTGCTGATGGCGATCGGCGACGTCGCCGGGCACTCCCTGCACGCGGCCACGGTGATGGCGGAGTTGCGCCACGCGGTCCGCGCGTACGCGGTCGAGGGGCACCAGCCGGGGGAGATCCTGCACCGGGTCAACGAGCTGATGCGGCGACTGCTCCCGCACGAGCTGGCCACCATCTGCGTGCTGCTGCTGGACCCGGTCACCGGCCAGGTCCGGATGGCCAGCGCCGGCCACCTGCCGCCGCTGCTCACCGTGGACGGACGGGTCGAGTTCCTCCAGCACTCCGCCCCGCTGCTCGGGGTCCGGGCGGCCCGACCGCCGGACCTGGAGTTCGTGGTGCCACCCGGGGCGACGCTGGTGCTCTACACCGACGGGTTGATCGAACGGCGGGACGCGACCATCGACGAGGGGCTGGCCGCCCTGGCCGCCCTCGCCAACCGGGTCGAGTCGGACCTGGACGCCTTCTGCGCCCGCCTGCTGCGCGAACTCGCCCCCTCGGAGATCCACGACGACGTCGCCGTGCTCGCCCTCCGCCGTCACTGAGGCTGCGCTCTGGTGGCGTGTGGTGGTAGCAGGGGACCCCTGTTACCGCAATGTGTCGTGCAGGGGGCCCTTCCTACCGCCTGGCGCGGAGGAGGGGAGAACCACCCTCGTACGCTGCGCGCATGGCGACGAAGACCAGTGACTTGCTGACGGCCACCGCCCCGCAGACCGTGGCCGTGGTCCGGGGCATCACCGACGACCAACTCGACCGGCCCACCCCGTGCCAGGAGTACGCCGTACGCGACCTGCTCGGCCACCTGTTCCAGGTGGTGGTCAACTTCCAGGGGCTGGCCGAGCGACGTCCTGTGGACTGGTCGGAGCAGCCGGACTTCCTCACCGGCGACTGGCGGGACCGGTTCGCAGACGAGGTCGAACTCGTCATCCGGGCCTGGTCCGAGCCGTCCGCCCTGGAGGGGGTGTCCCCGGGGATGGGCATGCCGCAGGAGGTCGTCGGCGGCATGCTGCTGCTCGACCTGACCGTGCACGGGTGGGACCTGGCCCGGTCGACCGGCCAGCCGTACCGGGCCGATCCGGCGGTGGTCGCCGAGCTGCTCGACCTGGCCGCCCGACTCGCACCGACGGCCCGCGAGCGGGGCGTGTTCGGCGCGGCGGTGGAGCCCGTCGACACCGGCGACGACCTCGCCCGTCTGCTCTGCCTCACCGGTCGCGACCCGGCCTGGACACCGGTGGGCTGATGAACGTCCCGCCGCCCGGCCTGGACGCCGTTGGGCTGACCGCCCCGCCGCCCTGGCGCGGGGCCGGGGCGGCGGTGGCGCGCACCCGCTGCCTGAAATGTGCCTGAAGCATGTAACACGGTGGGGGAGTGCGCCGCTGTTGGCGCGGAAGGCCCGGGGAAGCGGGCCCGAGCCGGCGACCGTGGTCGCCGTGCGCTGGCAGCGGGAGACGTGAGGCAGATGCACACCCAGCCGGGCGGCGCGCCGCCGGTGTTCGTGGACCGGACCGGACGGCGCCGCCGCCTCAGTATCCTCGCCGGCACAGGACTGGGCCTGGGGCTGCTCGCCAGCCTCGGTCTGATCGCCGCCGGCCTCTTCACCAGCTCGTCCGTACCGCTGCCGGGCTGGTCCGACAACCAGCACCGGAAGCCGATCGAGGCCGGCGTCGACGGGGCGGGCGATCTCGGCGCCTCGCCCACCGTGTCGTCCCGGCCGTCGCCGGTGACCAGCACCGCCCCGGTCCGCCCGACACCGACGGGGGCGACCCCCACCACGGCGCCGTCCGACAGGACCGGCCCGCAGGTGACCGGCAGCGAGCGGCCGGGACAGGGCGACGAGCGGCGGACCGCCAAGCCGGGCCGGTCCCCCGGTCGGCCGGGGTGACGCGATGTCCCGACACGCCGCCCGCCCCGACCCGCGGGCACACTGGGTACTGCTCCTGCTCGGCCTGCTGGTGCTGCTCGCGGCGCTGAGCTTCCACGGTCTGGTCACCGGGGTCTCCGGCGGTTCGGGGCGGGCGGACGGCGTCGCCGGGCCGGCCCCCGAGGAGGTCACCTCCGCAGGCCCGGTGCTGAGACTGGACCAGCCCGAACCGGTCACCCGGGCCATGCCGGAACGGACCGTCGCGCTGACCTTCGACGACGGCCCGGACCCGGAGTGGACCCCGAAGGTTCTCGACCTGCTCAAGCGGCACGGCGCACGGGCCACCTTCTTCGTCGTCGGGGCGCGGGTGAACGAGCACCCGGAACTGGTCCGGCGGATGCTCGCCGAAGGGCACGAGGTCGGCTCGCACACCTACACCCACGCCGACCTGGCCGCCGTACCCGGCTGGCGGCGGGACCTGGAGCTGTCGCTGACCCGTAAGGCGATCGCCGGGGTCACCGGCCAGGAGGTGACGCTGTTCCGACCGCCCTTCTCCTCGCAGCCCGCCGCGTTGACCGCACCCGAGTACGCCGCGCTCCGGGAGGCCGCCGGAACCGGCCATGTGGCCGTACTCGCCGACCGGGACACGAAGGACTGGCAGCGTCCGGGCGTACCGGAGATCGTGGCCGCGGCCACGCCCGAACGGGGCCGGGGCGCGGTGGTGCTGATGCACGACGGCGGCGGCGACCGGAGCCAGACCCTCGCGGCGCTGGACACCCTGATCCCCGCCCTGACCGGGCAGGGATACCGCTTCACCACCGTCTCGGCGGGCATCGGGGCGCCAGCCTCCACCGTCCCCGCGGCCATCGACTCCCGACTCGGCGGTACGGCGTTGCGCTGGACCCAGAGCGGCGCGGGCTGGGTCGCCGGCGCGATGAACGTGCTGCTGGCCGTCGCCCTGGTGCTCGGTGTCGGACGGCTGGCCGTGCAGGTGGTCTGCGCCCAGATCCACGTCCGTCGGGTCCGCCGGCCGCGCGGTCCACGTCGGGTGGTCGACGTCCCGGTGTCGGTGATCGTGCCGGCGTACAACGAGGCCGCGAACATCGCCGCGACCGTGCGGTCCCTGGTGGCCAGTGCCTACCCGGCGCTGGAGGTGATCGTGGTCGACGACGGCTCCAGCGACGGCACCGCCGACATCGTCGAGCGGATGCGGTTGCGTGGCGTACGCGTGATCCGGCAGGCGAACGCGGGCAAGCCGGCCGCGCTGAACACCGGCATCCGGGCCGCGCGGGCCAACCTGCTGGTGCTGGTGGACGGGGACACCGTCTTCCAGCCGGACACGGTGCACCGGCTGGTGCAGGGGTTCGCCGACCCGACCGTGGGGGCCATCTCCGGGAACACCAAGGTCGCGAACCGTCGGCGGTTGCTCGGGCGGTGGCAGCACCTGGAGTACGTCATCGGCTTCAACCTCGACCGCCGGATGTACGACGTGCTGGAGTGCATGCCGACGATCCCCGGGGCGATCGGTGCGTTCCGCCGTGAGGTTCTGCTCACCGTCGGTGGCGTTCCGTCGGACACCCTGGCCGAGGACACCGACCTGACCATGAAGGTGCTGCGGGCCGGCTGGCGGGTGGTGTACGAGGAGCGGGCCATCGCCTGGACCGAGGCACCCTCGTCGCTGCGGCAACTGTGGCGGCAGCGCTACCGCTGGTGCTACGGCACGATGCAGGCGATGTGGAAGCACCGGCACGCGTTGCGCGAGCCGGCGGCGGGCGGGCGTACCGCCGTCGGTGCCGGTGCCGGTGGGAAGCTGGGCCGGCGCGGGCTGCCGTACCTGGCGGTGTTCCAGATCGTGTTGCCGCTCACCGCGCCGGCGGTCGACGTCTTCGCCGTCTACGGCCTGCTCTTCCTGCCCTGGTCGTCGCTCGTCCTGGCCTGGGTGGGGCTGTTGCTGCTCCAGGCGTTCACCGCCGCGTACGCCCTGCGACTCGACGGGGAGCGGTACGGGCCGATCTGGGCCCTGCCGTTCCAGCAACTCGTCTACCGACAGTTGATGTACCTGGTGGTGGTGCAGTCGACGGTCACCGCCCTGGTCGGCAACCGGCTGCGGTGGCAGCGGATGGTCCGGACCGGGGAGGCGGCGGCACTGGTCGGAGTGGCCCCGCCGGGCCGCTGACGCCGGTGCGGATCGTTCCGTCCGGTCGCTGACGGGGGCGCGGCGGGCGGGCAGGATGGCGGGATGGACCTGGTCTCGCTCGCCGACATCCGTGCCGCCGCCCGCGCGGTCGCGTCGACCGTGCTGCGTACCCCGTTGCTGCCCACGCGGTGGGACGACCGGTTGTGGCTGAAACCGGAGAGCCTGCAACCGGTCGGCTCGTTCAAGCTGCGTGGCGCGGCCCACGCGGTGGCCTGCCTCGACCCGGCCCGTCGGGCGTGCGGTGTGGTCACCCACTCCTCCGGCAACCACGGCCAGGCTCTCGCGTACGCCGCCCGGGCGGCCGGAGTCCCCTGCACGGTGGTGGTGCCGGAGGGCGCACCCACCGTCAAGGTCGACCAGATGCGGGCGTACGGCGCCGAGGTGGTGCTGGTGCCCCGGGAACGGCGGAGTGCCGAGGCCGACCGGATCGCCGCCGCGACCGGCGCGGTGCTGGTGCCGCCCTTCGACGATCGGCGGATCATCGCCGGCCAGGGCACGGTCGGGCTGGAGATCGTCGAGGATCTGCCCGACGTGGACGTGGTACTGGTGCCGGTGGGCGGGGGCGGGCTCGCCTCCGGGGTCGCCACGGCGGTGCGGGCGCTGCGCCCGTCCGCCGTGGTGGTCGGGGTGGAGCCGGCGCTGGCCGCCGAGGCGCGGGACTCGCTCGCGGCGGGCGAGGTGGTGGTCTGGGGCGAGGCACGCACCTACCGGACCTGCGCCGACGGGCTACGGCTGCCGCTGTCCCCGCTGACCTTCGCCCACCTGCGGGCCCGTCTCGACGGCATCCTCACCGTCACCGAGGACGAGATCCGGGCGGCGATGGGGCGGCTGGCCCGGGACGCCCGGCTGGTGGCCGAGCCGAGCGGCGCGGTGGCGCTCGCCGCCCGGCTGTTCCACGCCGACGAGCTGCCGACCGGTCGTACCGTGGCGGTGGTCAGCGGCGGCAACGTCGACCCGGCCGTGCTCACCGCCGCCCTGTCCGCCCCGCCGGGGCGGTAGCAGCCACCCGTACCGGACGGTGCGGCGCCCTCGCCGGGTGGTAGCGGCGCCCTCGCCGGGTGGTAGCGGCGCCCTTGCCGGGTGGTAGCAGCCGCCCTCGCCGGGTGGTAGCAGGGGACCCCTGTTCCTCAAAAAGCGGTAACAAGGGACCCCTGCTACCAGCAAAGGCGTACTGCTACCAGCAAAGGCCTACTGCTACCACCACAGGCGTACTGCTACCACCACAGTGCTGCTACCCACCCGGCTGCGGGCGGGTCAGCGGCGGCCGAGCCGGTCGAGGATCCAGGCGTTGACGAACGCCTCTTCCTTCCAGGCGTCGTACCGACCGCTCGGGCCGCCGTGCCCGGCGCCCATCTCGGTCTTGAGCAGGTAGTCGCCCTGCGGGGCGACCGCGCGCAGCCGGGCGATCCACTTGGCCGGCTCGTGGTAGAGGACCCGGGTGTCGTTGAGGCTGGTCACCGCGAGGATCGCCGGGTAGTCGACGGGCGCGACGTTCTCGTACGGGGTGTACGACTTCATGTACGCGTACACCTCCGGGTCGGCCAGCGGGTTGCCCCACTCCTCCCACTCGGTGACGGTCAGCGGCAGCGACGGATCGAGGATGCTGGTGAGCGCGTCCACGAAGGGCACCTGCGCGACGATGCCGACGAAGGCATCCGGGGCGAGGTTCGCCACCGCGCCCATCAGCAGGCCACCGGCGGACGCGCCCCGGGCGACCAGTCGGTCCGGGGCCGTCCAGCCCGCCTTGACCAGGTGCCGGGCGCAGGCCACGAAGTCGGTGAAGGTGTTCTTCTTGGCCAGCAGCTTGCCCTCTTCGTACCAGCGCCGGCCCAGCTCACCGCCGCCCCGGACGTGCGCCACCGCGAACACCACGCCCCGGTCCAGCAGGGAGAGCCGGGGAATGGAGAACCACGGGTCGATGCTCGCCTCGTACGAGCCGTAGCCGTAGACGAGGCATGGGGCGGAGCCGTCCCTCGGGGTGCCGGCCCGGCAGACCAGCGAGATCGGGATGCGGGTGCCGTCGTCGGCGAGCGCCCAGTCGCGGTGCTGCTCGTACTCGGCCGGGTCGTACTCCCGCCCGTCCGGGCCGGGCAGCACCGGCTTCCGCTTGCGCAGGATCATCTCGCGGGTGACCAGGTCGAAGTCGTAGACCGAATCGGGGCTGACCAGCGAGCTGTAGCGGAACCGGATCCGCCCGGTGCGGTAATCCGGGTTGGCGTCGAGGCCGACGCTGTAGAGCGGTTCCGGGAAGTCGATGTCGTACCAGTCGGTGCTGCCGTCGGTGATCACCCGCAGGCCGGTGAGCCCGTTGGTGCGCAGCGAGATGACCAGGTGGTCGGCGAAGGCGTCGACCGACTCCAGCCGCGTGCCGGGAGCGTGTTCGATCATCGGCACCCAGTCGCCGGGGGCGTCCGCCGAGGTGTACGCCAGCGCGAAGTCCTCCGCGCCGTCGTTGTGCAGGATCAGGAAGCGGTGCCCGTGGTGCTCGACGGAGTACTCGACGCCCTGCCGGCGCGGGGCGATGATGGCGGGTTCACCGGTCGGGTTGCCGGCCGGGATGACCCGTACCTCGCTGGTGATCTTGCTGTGGATGTCGATCAGGATGAACCGCTCGGAGCGGGTCAGCTCGACGCCCACCCAGAACCGCTCGTCCGGCTCCTCGTGGACGACGACGTCCTCGCTGGCCGGGGTGCCGACGGTGTGCCGCCACACCCGGTACGGCCGCCACGACTCGTCGACGGTGACGTAGAAGAGGACGGCGGCGTCGGCGGACCAGGCGGTGCCGTAGAAGGTGTCGGGCACCTCGTCGGCGAGCACCTCACCGGTCTGGAGATCCTTGACCCGCAGGGTGTACCGCTCGTCGCCGGCGAAGTCCGTCGAGTACGCCAGCCAGCGCCCGTCGGGGCTGACGTCGTACGCGCCGAGCGAGAAGAAGTCGTGCCCCTCGGCGAGCTGGTTGCCGTCGAGCAGCACCTCCTCCCCGTCCAGGGGCGCGCCGTCGACGCTGACCGGCGGCTCGGTCTCCCCGTCGCGGACCGGGCGGCGGCACTGGATGCCGTACTGCTGGCCCTCGACGCTGCGGCTGTAGTACCAGTAACCGCCCTTGCGGGCGGGCACCGACAGGTCGGTCTCCTGGGTGCGCCGCCGGGTCTCCTCGAACAGGGTGGCGCGCAGGTCGGCCAGGTGGGCTGTGCGCGCCTCGGTGTAGCTGTTCTCGGCGGTCAGGTGGGCGATGGTCTCCGGGGCGTCCTTGTCGGCGAGCCAGGCGTACTCGTCGACCGCGGTGTCACCGTGGTGGACACGCTCGGTGGGGACGCGCTTGGCGACGGGTGCGGCGGGGGTCTCGGTGGTCACGTCGTCACGTTACCGGCCGGGAAGCCGCGACCGGGTACACGCCGATGCCCGGTTTCGACCCACGGCTGTTCGTACACATGTACGATTACCGCCATGTCGGGATCCCTGCGTTCGACCCACCGTTCCGGTTCGACCGACATCACCCGTCGGCTCGTCGAGATCTGCGGTCCGTCCTTCACCCGTCCCGCCGGCCCGGCCGACGAGGTCGCCGGTCGGCTGGCCGGCTGGGTTGCGGTGCCGGGTGACGCCCGCGCCGCCGCCGAGGTGCTGCGGCTGGCCGCCGCGCACGATCTGACCGTCGTGCCCCGGGGCGCCGGCACCAAGATCGATTGGGGTGCCGTCCCGGAGCGGGTGGACATCATGCTCGACACCGGCCGGCTCGCCGGCATCCGTCACCCGACCGACGCCGGCTGGCACGGGTCGACCGGTTCCGCCCGACCCGGGCCCGTCGGAGGCACCCCGGCGACCCCCGCCGGGCCCCTCGGGGGCCGGCACCGCCGGGCCGGCGCGTCCGGGTCGGTGGTCGAGATCGGTGCGGGCACCCCGTTGCGCGCCGTGCAGGCGGCGCTGGAGCGGACGGGACGCCGCCTGGCACTGGACGCACCCTCGCCCGGTGCGACCGTCGGCGGTGTGCTCGCCGCCGACGAGGGCGGTCCGCTGCGCCTGCGGTACGGCACTCCGGGCGACCAGCTCGTCGACCTGCGCTACCTCACCGCCGACGGGGAACTGGTCGAGGCCAGCGGTGGCGCGTCCGGCCCGGAACTGGCCCG
The DNA here is from genome assembly GCF_014680085.1 of Micromonospora sagamiensis. Lineage (NCBI taxonomy): Bacteria > Bacillati > Actinomycetota > Actinomycetes > Micromonosporales > Micromonosporaceae > Micromonospora > Micromonospora sagamiensis. Next base: position 3,312,459 of record NZ_AP023438.1, read on the forward strand.
GTTGCTCTGCGGCTCGCACGGCGGGCTCGGCGTGCTCGTCTCGGCCACCCTGCGCGTCCAGCCCCTGCCACCCCGGCGTGCCTGGGTCACCCGGCCGGTCTGGACGCCGCTGGAGGTGCACGAGCTGATCCGCGACGTGCTGGCCGCCGGGCTGCGGCCGGCCGCGATCGAGCTGGACCTGCCCGCCGTGCGCCGGCCTCCGGCGCCACGTGCCCCCGTCGGCGGCCCTGCCTGGTCGGGCCATCCGGCGGGCTCGGCCCGGGCCGCCCACCCGGCCGGTTCCGGACGGGCCGCCCACCCGGCCGGCTCGGGGCGGTCCGGCCCGATCGCGAGGTCCGGCAGATCCGCCCCACCCGCCGCCGGTGACCTGGTGATGCTCCTGGAGGGAGGCCCGGCCGACGTGGCCGAGCGGACCCGCCGCCTGGTCGAACTGCTCGGCGAGGGGGCCACCGTCGCCGACTCCCCGCCCGAGTGGTGGCGGCACTACCCGTTCCGCCCGGACGACATCGCGCTCCGGGTCGACGTACCCCTCACCGACCTGCACGCCGCCATCTACGCGCTGCGGGACGCGATGGGCACCCCGGTGCCGGTTCGCGGCTCGGTCGGACTCGGCGTGGCCCACGCGGTGCTGCCCGGCGGCACACCCGTGGAGCGGGTGGCCTCGATCCTGGCTGCGGTCCGGCAGGTGCTCCTGGCCCGGGAGGGTCGCTGCGTGGTGCTGGCCGCGCCGCCAGCCGTCCGGCATGGTGTCGACCTCTGGGGTGACCTGCCCGTCCTGCCCCGGCTACGCGCGGCCAAGCAACACCTCGACCCGCACCACCGGCTCGCCCCGGGCCGCCTCCCCGGCGGACTGTGACGTTCGTCGGCCGAGGGCAGCCCCGCACCCAACGACTCGCGTGACAGTCCTGCACGCAGCGACAGAGGCGCGTGGTGCCAAGCGGTGGCGAGGCGAACGCTCAGACCGCGTCGTTCCGGATGACCAGCACGGCGATGTCGTCCCGGGGCGGCTCGGCGGAGAAGTTGATCGCGGTGGAACGCAGTCGGGCGGCGACCACGTCCGCCGAGTAGCCGGCGAGCGGGGCGGCGGCCTCCCGTAGCCGGTCCGGGCCGAAGAGTTCCCGGCCGCGGCGCCGTTCGGTCACGCCGTCCGTGTAGAAGATCAGCGCGTCGCCGGGGTCGAGCGGGATCACCGACGTCGGCGAGGTGATCGTGTCGAGCAGGCCGAGCGCGGTCCCGCCGGTGCCGACGAAGGACGCCCCGTCCGCGCTGCGCAGCAGTACCGGCCGGTCGTGGCCGGCGAGGTGCAGCGACACGTCGAGCTGGTTGCCCTCACCCGGCCCGACCGCCGCCAGCGCGAGCGTGCAGTACCGCCCCCCGCCCCGCTCGACGAGGGTCTCGTTGAGGCGGGTCAGCGCCTCCGGCAGCGGCTTGCCGTCCCCGACCAGCACCCGGATCACGTCGCGGACCAGCCCGGTCACCGCAGCCGCCTGGACACCCTTGCCGGAGACGTCCCCGATCACCACCAGCCAGCGGCCGTCCGGCAACGGCAGCACGTCGTAGAAGTCGCCGCCGACCTCGGCGTCGTCGCCGGTCGGGACGTACTCGGCGGCGAAGCCGATGCCCTCGACCACCGGCAGCACCGGTGGCAGCAGCGACTGTTGCAGGGTCTGCGCCACGCGGCGTCGCTCGGCGTGGATGCGGGCGTTCTCGATCGCCAGCGCGGCCCGCCGGGCCACGTCCTCCAGCACCGCGACCTCGTCCGGGTCGTGCCGGTGGCGTTGGTGCCGGCCCACCGCGAGGGTGCCGAGCCGCTGCCCCCGGGCGACCAGGGGCACCGCGAACCCCTCCATCAACCCGTTGAGCGGCACCTGCGAGCCGATCCGGATCGCCTCGCGCAGCCGGGCCTGGATCGACTCCGCGCCGGTCTCCCGGAGCACCTCGTGCAGCTGCGGCAGGACGGACTCGTCGGCATGGCTCGCCGCCGCCAGGTTGAGCCGCCCCCATTCGTCGGCGATGTGCACCGCGCACCACTGCCCGAGGCGGGGGACCACGAGCTGCGGGACGAGCGCCATGGTCAACTCGACGTCGAGGGACTGGGCGAGCAGTTCGCTCGCCTCGGCCAGGAAGGTCAGCCAGGCCTGCCGGCGGATGTCGGCCCGCCGCAGCCGGTCGTTCTCCAGGTACAGGGAGAGCCGCTCGGCGGTCAACGCGGCCAGCGGGCGCGCGTACGCCGAGGGGACCGCGTCCAGCTCCAACTCGCCGGAGTACGGCCGCTGCACCGCCAGCGGCACCCGGAGCAGCTCGCTGTCGGTGCGGGGCGGCCGACCGTACCGGGCCAGCACCTGGGTGCCCTGCCCGTCGCCCCGGTCCAGCCGGACCAGCCCACCGGTGGCTCCCACCATCGTGGCGAGCCGCGCGAGCAGGTCGGTGGCGAAGTCGGGGAGCGGGTCGTCGGCGTACGGGTCGGGACGGGTCTGCATCAGCTCGCTCATGGCGGCTGCGCTCGGCCCGGTGGTCGCCGCCGGGTTGCCGTCGACGTCTCCCACCGCCGTGCAGGGGGAGAGCCGGCGGCCCTCGGCGAGCGCGTCCCGGCGTGGCGGGGTGCCGTCCGGGCGGTCCAGCCGGAACCAGACGCCCTTTCCGGAGGGGAGGTAGGTCGTCCCCCAGCAGCTCGCGAAGTGGTCGACCAGGAGCAGGCCCCGGCCCCGCTCGGCGACCTCGGCGATGTCCGCCGAGTCGTTGCGCACCCCGACGGTCAGCTCGTCCACCGGCCCCGGCGCGTAGTCGGAGACCATCACGCTCAGGCCCACCTGGTCCGCGACCACCTCGATGTCCAGCTCGGTACGGGCGTGCTCGACCGCGTTGGTGGAGAGTTCGGTGGTCAGCAGGAGCGCCTCGTTGAGCAGCTCCTCCAGGCGTGCCTCGGCGAGCACCGACCGGACGACGGCCCGGGCGGTGGCGGGTGTTCGGCGGTCGGCGGGCAGCCGGACCCGCCGGACGTGCTCGTCCGGGCCACCGGCCGTCGTCGGCCCCGCCTCCGCTGCCACCCTCGTATCCTCCCCTCCCGTTTGCCGGCAAGCCAAGCGGGTCGACCCCCGGTCTCACCCCGGGCGCGTCGTCCGCCCCGCGCGTCACTCCGGCCCGGCCCGTCCCGGGCGATCTGCGGTGACGTATCGACGGGCGGGAGCGCCCGGGTGCGGCGCGGGGATGCGCAGCCCTGGTACGGGCACAATGATGGGATGGCCGGCACGAGCCTGGAGGCCCCCGAGCTGAGCGAGGAACGATGACGACGGCGAGAACCCCGGTCGGCGCGGACTCCGCGGCGTCCGACCACGAGGCTGTCCTCGGCGAGCTGGCGGCGGCGCTGCGCCGGGTCGGTCAGGGTGACTTCAAGGTACGGCTTCCCCGGCGGGCGGGCGTCGCCGGTGACGTGGTCGACGCCTTCAACGACGTCGTGTCGTTGCAGGAGCGGCAGTACTTCGACCTGCGTCGGATCAGCCGGATCGTCGGCCGGGAGGGCCGGCTCACCGAGCGGCTCGACGAGGAGGGGCTGGACGGTTCCTGGGCGGAGGGGCAGCGGGCGGTCAACTCGCTCATCGACGACCTGGGCCGGCCCACCACCGAGATCGCCCGGGTGATCGTGGCGGTCGCCGACGGTGACCTCTCCCAGCACATGGCGTTGGAGATGGACGGCCGGCCGCTGCGCGGTGAGTTCCTGCACATCGGCCGCACCGTGAACACGATGGTGGACCAGCTCTCCTCGTTCTCCAGCGAGGTGACCCGGGTGGCCCGTGAGGTGGGCACCGAGGGGAAGCTGGGCGGCCAGGCCGACGTGCGCGGCGTCGCCGGCACCTGGAAGGACCTCACCGACTCGGTGAACACCATGGCGTTGAACCTCACCGACCAGGTGCGGTCGATCTCTCAGGTGGCCACGGCGGTGTCCCGGGGCGACCTGTCGCAGAAGATCACCGTGTCGGCGAAGGGCGAGGTCGCCGAGCTGGCGCACACCATGAACGGGCTCACCGACACGCTCCGGCTCTTCGCCGAGCAGGTGACCCGGGTGGCCCGTGAGGTGGGCACCGAGGGCAAGCTGGGCGGCCAGGCGGAGGTGCCGAACGTCGCCGGCACCTGGAAGGACCTGACCGACAGCGTCAACTCGATGGCGTCGAACCTGACCGCCCAGGTCCGCAACATCGCCCAGGTCTCCACCGCGGTCGCCCGGGGTGACCTCTCCCAGAAGATCACCGTTGCCGCGCAGGGCGAGATCCTGGAGTTGAAGGACACCGTCAACACGATGGTGGACCAGCTGTCGTCGTTCGCCGACGAGGTGACCCGGGTGGCCCGGGAGGTGGGTACCGAGGGCAAGCTCGGTGGCCAGGCCCAGGTGCGCGGGGTCTCCGGCACCTGGCGAGACCTCACCGAGAACGTCAACCAGCTCGCCGGCAACCTGACCAGCCAGGTCCGCAACATCTCCCAGGTCTCCACGGCGGTCGCCAAGGGTGACCTGTCGCAGAAGATCACGGTGGACGCCCGGGGCGAGATCCTGGAACTGAAGAACACCGTGAACACGATGGTGGACCAGCTGTCGTCGTTCGCCGACGAGGTGACCCGGGTGGCCCGGGAGGTGGGTACCGAGGGCAAGCTCGGTGGCCAGGCCCAGGTCAAGGGCGTCTCCGGTACGTGGCGGGACCTGACCGACAACGTGAACTCGATGGCGTCGAACCTGACGTCGCAGGTGCGCAACATCGCCTCGGTGACCACCGCCGTGGCCAAGGGCGACCTGTCGCAGAAGATCACGGTGGATGCCCGGGGCGAGATCCTGGAGCTGAAGTCGACCGTGAACACGATGGTGGACCAGCTGTCGTCGTTCGCCGACGAGGTGACCCGGGTGGCCCGGGAGGTGGGCACCGAGGGCAAGCTCGGTGGCCAGGCCCAGGTGCGCGGAGTGGCCGGCACCTGGCGCGACCTCACCGACAACGTGAACTCGATGGCGTCGAACCTGACCGCCCAGGTCCGGAACATCGCCCAGGTTTCCACGGCGGTGGCCAAGGGTGACCTGTCGCAGAAGATCACGGTGGACGCGCAGGGTGAGATCCTGGAGCTGAAGAACACCGTGAACACGATGGTGGATCAGCTGTCGTCGTTCGCGGACGAGGTGACCCGGGTGGCCCGTGAGGTGGGTACCGAGGGCAAGCTCGGTGGTCAGGCGCAGGTCAAGGGCGTCAGCGGTACGTGGCGGGATCTGACGGACAACGTGAACTCGATGGCGTCGAACCTGACGTCGCAGGTGCGCAACATCGCCTCGGTGACCACCGCCGTGGCGAAGGGCGACCTGGGCCAGAAGATCACCGTGGACGCGCAGGGCGAGATCCTGGAGCTGAAGAACACGGTCAACACGATGGTGGACCAGCTGTCGTCGTTCGCCGACGAGGTGACCCGGGTGGCCCGGGAGGTCGGCATCGAGGGCAAGCTCGGTGGTCAGGCCCAGGTGCGCGGGGTCTCCGGCACCTGGCGGGACCTCACCGAGAACGTCAACCAGCTCGCCTCCACCCTCACCACCCAGCTCCGGGCGATCTCCCAGGTCTCCACCTCGGTGACCCGTGGCGACCTGACCCAGCGGATCTCGGTCAAGGCGCAGGGCGAGGTCGCCGAGCTGAAGGACAACATCAACCAGATGATCGTCACCCTCCGGGAGACGACGAAGAAGAACGCCGAGCAGGGCTGGCTGGACTCGAACCAGGCCCGGATCGGCGGTCTGCTCCAGGGGCAGCGCGACCTCGGCGAGGTCTGCCGCATGATCATGATGGAGGTGACGCCGCTGGTCGACGCCCAGCTCGGCGCCTTCTTCCTCGCCGAGACCTCGGACGGCGTCACGCGACTGCGGCTCACCGCCTCCTACGGGTACGTCGCCCGGGGACACGAGGTCACCTTCGGCCCCGGCGAGGGCCTGGTCGGACAGGCCGCCCTCTCCCGCCGCACCATCCGGGTCAGCGCGGTGCCGGACGGCACCATCACCCTGCGCTCCGGCCTGGCCGAGACGAACCCGGCCGACCTGGTCGTCCTCCCCGTGCTCTTCGAGGGGGAACTGCTCGGGGTGATCGAGTTCGCCAGCGTGGCGACCTTCTCCGAGCTGCACCTCTCCTTCCTGGAGCGGCTGGTGCTGACCATCGGCATCGCGGTCAACACCATCCAGGCCAACCGGCGTACGGAGGAACTGCTCGCCCAGTCGCAGCGGCTCGCCCTGGAGTTGCAGGAGCAGTCGGCGGAGTTGCAGCGCACCAACGCCGAACTGGAGGACAAGGCCCAGCTGCTGAGCGAGCAGAAGGGCAACATCGAGACCAAGAACCGGGAGATCGAGCTGGCCCGGCTCGGCCTGGAGGAGAAGGCGCAGCAGCTCACCCGGGCCTCGGCGTACAAGTCGGAGTTCCTGGCGAACATGAGCCACGAGCTGCGGACGCCGCTGAACTCGCTGCTGTTGCTGGCCCGGCTGCTCGCCGAGAACTCGGAGCAGAACCTCACCCCGAAGCAGATCGAGTTCGCCCGGACGATCCACAGCGCCGGCTCCGACCTGCTCTCGCTGATCGACGACATCCTCGACCTGTCGAAGATCGAGGCCGGCCGGATGGACGTCCAGCCGGTCGACGTGCGCTTCTCCGAGATCCGCGGCTACGTCGAGCAGGCGTTCAAGCCGCAGGCCGAGGAGAAGGGCCTCGACTTCCAGGTCGAGATCGCCCAGGACCTGCCGACCACCGTGGTCACCGACGCCCAGCGGTTGCAGCAGATCCTGCGCAACCTGCTCTCCAACGCGGTCAAGTTCACCGACACCGGGACGGTCACCCTCCGGATCGGACCGGCGGCGGAGAACGAGGTCTTCGACGTACCGGCGCTGACCAACGCCCGGCAGGTGATCGCGTTCACGGTGGTCGACACCGGGATCGGCATCCCGGACGACAAGCTGTCGCTGATCTTCGAGGCGTTCCAGCAGGCCGACGGCACCACCAGTCGCCGGTACGGCGGCACCGGGCTCGGGCTCTCCATCAGCCGGGACCTGGCCCGCCTGCTCGGCGGCACGATCAGCGTGGCCTCCACGCCCGGACAGGGATCCACGTTCACCCTCTTCGTCCCCGACGTGCTGGCCCCGGACGCGGTGGTCGCCCCGCTGCCGCCCTCGCCGGCCCGGGCCGGGCTGCCTTCGTCGCTGCTGATGCCCCCGCCGGAGGTGCCCAAGCCGCCGGAGGGCCCGGCGACCCGGCGGTTGGAAGGGGCCACGGTGCTGATCGTCGACGACGACGTCCGTAACGTCTTCGCCCTGACCAGCGCGTTGGAGCTGCATGGCATGACCGTGCTGTACTCGGACAACGGGGCGGACGGTATCCGGCTGCTCGCCGAGCATCCGGAGGTCGACATCGTGCTGATGGACGCCATGATGCCCGACCAGGACGGGTACGAGACGACCCGTTCGATCCGGCGCAACCACCGCTTCGCCGACCTGCCGATCGTCTTCCTGACCGCGAAGGCGATGCCCGGCGACCGGGAGTCCGCGCTGGCGGCGGGCGGCAGCGACTACATCACCAAGCCGGTCGACCTGGACGAGTTGATCGAGCTGATGTCGTCCTGGATCAGTGGCAGCGGACGCGAGGAGAACCAGTGACCCAGATGGCCAAGGCGCTGCTGGTGGACGACCGACGGGAGAACCTGATGGCCCTGGAGGCGATCCTCCAGGGCCTGCCGGTGCAGTCCGTGGCCGTCGAGAGCGGCGAGGCGGCGCTGAAACAGCTCCTGGTGGACGACTTCGCGGTGATCCTGTTGGACGCCCAGATGCCGGACATGGACGGGTTCGAGACGGCGGGGCACATCAAGCGCCGGGAACGGACCCGGCACATCCCGATCATCTTCCTCACCGCCGCCGACCGGGACGCCCAGCTCGCCCTGCGGGGGTACGCGGTCGGCGCGGTCGACTACCTGACCAAGCCGTTCGACCCGTGGGTGCTGCGGGCCAAGGTGTCGGTCTTCGTCGACCTGTGGTCCAAGACCCGGCAGCTCGCCGCCCAGTCCGAGCTGGTCCGCGAGCGTGAGGCACAGTGGCGGGTGCTCACCGACGCGGTCGACGAGGCCACCGCGCTGCTGCGCTCCGACGACGACCCGGAGGCGCGGGACCGCGCCGTCGAGCTGCTGGAGCAGGCCCGCTGGGGCAATCCGCTCTGAGCCTCAGAGGGTGGACTGGTTACGGATCATGAGGGCGGAGCGCAGGCCGGTGATGTCCAGCACCCGGAGCAGGAAGTCACCGACCTGCGTGAGCACCAGGAGGCTCTGCGCGTGACTCGCCTTCCGGCTCAGCACCACGAGCGTGCCGAGCCCCTGCGAGTCGCAGAAGGTCACGCCACCGAGGTCGAGGACGATGCGTGGCGGTGGATCGGCGAGGATCTCGTTCACCGCGCTGGAGAGCTGGGCTGCGGTGAGCATGTCGATCTCACCGACCAGGCGCAACACCACTTCGTCGGCCGTCCGGTGTACCGTGATGGACAGTTCGGCACGATCCACTCGGTCAGCCTAGCGCGATCCGGGTGACCTGGCCTGCCGAGGTCGATCCGGTCCCCCGGGTGGGGTGCCGACCAGGGCCGGCGGTGGGGTGAGTCTGGTAACCCTGACCAGGGGTGGTTGTCGATCGGCCCCCCGGCGCTGACACAATGGCCGCATCGTGACGGATACGTACTCTGCCGGAACCGGCCGTTACCCGGCCGACGCACCGGCCTCCGAGGCCCTGTTCGACCGCGCCCGCGCTCTCGTGCCGGGCGGGGTGAACTCCCCTGTGCGCGCCTTCCGTGCCGTCGGTGGCACCCCGCGCTTCATGGTCCGGGGGGAGGGTCCCTGGCTGTACGACGCGGACGAGCGGCGCTACGTCGACCTGGTCTGCTCCTGGGGGCCGTTGATCCTCGGGCACGCACACCCCGAGGTGGTCGCGGCCGTCCAGGCCGCCGCCGCGCGGGGCACCAGCTTCGGCACCCCGACACCGGGTGAGGTCGAGCTGGCCGCCGAGATCGTCGACCGTACCCCGGTCGACCAGGTCCGGCTGGTCAACTCGGGCACCGAGGCGACCATGTCGGCGATCCGGCTGGCCCGGGGCTTCACCGGTCGGCCCAAGATCGTGAAGTTCGCCGGCTGCTACCACGGTCACGTCGACGCGCTGCTGGCCGCCGCCGGGTCCGGCGTGGCCACCCTCGGCCTGCCCGACTCGCCCGGCGTGACCGGCGCGGCGGCCGGCGAGACGATCGTGCTGCCGTACAACGACCTCGACGCGGTGGAGGAGGTCTTCGCCGCCGAGGGGCCGCACGTCGCCGCGGTGATCACCGAGGCCGCCGCCGGCAACATGGGCGTGATCGCCCCCCGGGACGGCTTCAACTCCCAGCTCGCCCGGATCGCGCACGCGCACGGCGCGCTGCTCATCGTCGACGAGGTGATGACCGGCTTCCGGGTCTCCCGCTCCGGCTGGCACGGCCTCGACCCGGTCGACGCCGACCTGTGGACGTACGGGAAGGTCATGGGGGGTGGGCTCCCGGCCGCGGCCTTCGGCGGGCGCGCGGAGATCATGGCCCGGCTGGCCCCCGCCGGCCCGGTCTACCAGGCCGGCACGCTCTCCGGTAACCCGCTGGCCTGCGCCGCCGGCCTGGCCACCCTGCGCCTGGCCGACGACGCCGTCTACCGCCGTCTCGACGAGACCGCCGCCGTGGTGGGCAAGCTGGCCGGCGACGCGCTGGCCGCCGCCGGGGTCCCGCACCGGCTGTCGTACGCGGGCAACATGTTCTCGATCTTCTTCACCGACGCCGACGTGGTCGACTACGACAGCGCCCGCACCCAGCACGTGCCGGCGTTCACGGCGTTCTTCCACGCGATGCTGGCCGGCGGGGTCTACCTGCCGCCGAGCGCGTTCGAGGCGTGGTTCGTGTCGGCGGCGCTGGACGACGTCGCGTTGGAACAGATCGCCGCGGCCCTTCCGGCGGCGGCGAACGCAGCGGCGGCGGCAGGCCACGGGGGGTAGGTGCGGTGAGCAGCAAGACGGTGGTCCACGTGTTGCGACACGGCGAGGTGCACAACCCCGAGAAGATCCTCTACGGTCGGCTGCCCGGCTTCCGCCTCTCCGAGCTGGGGGTGCAGATGGCCAAGGCCGCCGCACAGGGCCTGGCCGACCGGGACGTCGTGCACGTGGTGGCGAGCCCGCTGGAGCGCGCCCAGCAGACCGCCGAGCCGATCGCCGCCCAGTTCGGCCTCCCGGTCGGGGTGGACGAGCGGCTGATCGAGAGCGCCAACTGGTTCGAGGGCAAGAAGGTGTCGCCCGGTGACGGCTCCTTCCGCGACCCGCGCAACTGGTGGGTGCTGCGCGACCCGGTCACCCCCTCCTGGGGCGAGGCGTACCGGACGATCGCGGAGCGGATGTTCGCCGCGCTGCACGCCGCCCGGGTCGCCGCCGAGGGGCGGGAGGCGGTCTGCGTCTCCCACCAGCTGCCGATCTGGACGCTGCGCCGGTACGTCGAGCGCAAGCGGCTCTGGCACGACCCGCGTCGCCGGCAGTGCGGCCTGGCCAGCCTCACCTCGTTCCACTTCGAGGGAGCCAAGATCGTCGGTGTCGGTTACTCCGAGCCGGCCGCCCACCTGATCGCCATGTCGCCGACCGCCAGGACAGCCAAGGGAGCCTGATGAACGTCCGGAGGTGGACCGCCGCCCTGCTCGTCGCCGTCACCACGGTGGCGCTGGCCGGCTGCGCCGCCGAGGGCGACGAGCAGCGCTGCGCGACCCGGGACGGCTTCCTGGAGTGCGCCCCCGACCGGCGTGGCACCGCACCGAAGGTCACCGGGGAACTCCTCGGCGGCGGCAGCTACGACCTCGCCCAGGACCGGGGCAAGGTTGTCGTGATCAACTTCTGGGGTTCCTGGTGCAACCCCTGCCGGGCGGAGGCCGACGACCTGGAGAAGACCTACCAGGCGACCAAGGGCGCCGAGGTCACCTTCCTCGGCATCAACGTGACCGACAGCCGGGACAAGGCGAAGGCGTTCGAGAAGAACTTCGGGGTCACCTATCCGAGCCTCTTCGACCCGCCCGGCCGTACCGCCCTGGACTTCGACATCGCGCCCAACGCCATCCCGGCGACCATCGTCCTCGACCGGGAGGGCCGGATCGCGGCGGTGCGTCGCGGCGCGGTCATCCAGGATGCCCTCCAACCGGTCGTGGAGCGGATCGTCGCCGAAGGCGCCCGCTGATGGGTGAGACCTTCCGCACCCTCGCCGAGAGCGGTCCGCTGCTGCTGGCGATCGGCGCGGCGGCCCTGGCCGGGCTGGTCAGCTTCCTCTCGCCCTGCGTGCTGCCCCTCGTCCCCGGCTACCTCTCCTACGTCACCGGCCTGGCCGGCGCCGACCTGGAGGGCCGAGGTGGTAGCAGCCGAGGTGGTAGCAGGGGACCCCTGTTACCGGATTCTGTCGAGCGAGGGCCCCCTGCAACCACCCCAGCCGACGGCACCGGCACCGACGCCGGGGCGACCGCCACCGGCGGTGCGGGCACCGCCCCGGGTGGTGGGGGCACCGCGCTCGCGGAACGGGAGCGGGCGTCGACCGCCGCGGTGAAGGGGCGGGTGCTCGCCGGGACGCTGCTGTTCATCGGCGGCTTCACCGCGGTCTTCACCGCCACCGCGATCCTCTTCGCCAGCGTCGGCAAGGTCCTCTTCGCGTACGAGCGGGCGCTGGAGATCGGCATCGGCTCGCTGGTCATCCTGCTGGGGCTGGCGTTCGTCGGGGTGCTGCCCGGCCTGCAACGGGAGTTCCGGATCCACCGGCTGCCCAGCGCCGGCCTGCTCGGTGCACCCGTGTTCGGCGCGGTCTTCGCGCTGAGCTGGATGCCCTGCACCGGCCCGACCCTCGGCGCGGTGCTCGGCATGGCCGCCGCCGGCGGGCAGACCGACCGGGCGGTGGTGCTCGCGGTGGCGTACTGCCTCGGGCTTGGCCTGCCGTTCGTGGTCTTCGGGCTCGCGTTCCAGCGGCTGCTCGGCGTCTTCCGGCTGATCCGCCGCAACAGCCGCTGGGTCACCCGGATCGGCGGGGTGCTGCTGGTCCTGATCGGCCTGGCCCTGGTCACCGGGGGCTGGCAGAGCTTCGTGATCTGGTTGCAGACCACCTTCGGGGTGGGCGAGGTGAGTATCTGATGGCACTCGTCGACGACCGGCCGGCGACCCCGGCACCGCCGACCCCGCGCCGCCCCAACCCGGTGCTGGCCCTGCTGCGCAACTCGTGGCGGCAGCTCACCAGCATGCGTACCGCGCTGATCCTGCTCTTCCTGCTCGCGGTCGCTGCCGTTCCCGGCTCGGTGCTGCCGCAGCGCGGCGTGAACCCGGAGGACGTGGACGACTTCCTCGTCGAGTACCCGAAGCTGGGCCCGGCGCTGGACCGGATCGGCGGGTTCGAGGTCTTCGGCTCGGTCTGGTTCTCCGCGATCTACCTGCTGCTGTTCACCTCGCTGGTGGGCTGCATCGTGCCCCGGCTCCGCGACCACGTGCGCGCCCTGCGGGCCGCGCCGCCCGCCGCGCCGAAGCGGCTGGAGCGGCTGCCGCAGCACGCGGTCTTGACCGGTCACGACGGCGACCCGGAGGCCATCGCGGCGGTGCTGCGCCGCCGCCGCTGGCGGGTGGTGGTCCGGGGCAACGAGGTCTCCGCCGAGAAGGGGTACCTCAAGGAGACCGGGAACCTCCTCTTCCACACCTCGATGATCGCGCTGCTGATCGGCGTCGCGCTCGGCTCGTGGTACGGCTGGAGCGGCAACCGGCTCCTGGTGGCCGGCGCGGACAACGCCTTCTGCAACACCCAGTTCCAGTACGCCGAGTCGAAGTTCGGCTCCCGGGTGCAGAGCCCCGATCTGCCCCCGTTCTGCCTGACCCTGGAGGACTTCCAGGCCCGGTTCCTGGAGTCCGGCCAGCCGGAGTTCTACAGCGCCACGGTCACCGTGACCGAGGACGGGCGTCAGGCGCGCCGGGAGAAGTTCTCGGTCAACTCGCCGCTGCGGCTCGACGGGGCGAGCGTCTACCTGCTCGGCCACGGATACGCGCCGGTCATCCGGTACACCGACCGCAACGGCGACTCGCAGACCTCGACGGTGCCCTTCCTGACCATGGACAACACGCTCACCGGCGAGGGCGTGGCGATGTTCCCGGACGTCAACGTCGACCCGGCGACCGGAAAGCGCGACCCGAACCTCCAGGTCGCCTTCGAGGGGCTCTACCTGCCGACCGCGCCGGACGCCCCGCCGTACGTGCGGTCGGAGCACCCGACCGAGCGGAACCCGGCGGTCTTCCTGGTGGCCTACCGGGGCAACCTGGGTGTGGACGCCGGCATCCCCGGCTCGGTGTACCAGCTCGACCAGCGGCAGGTCCGCACCGGCAAGCTCAAGCAGCTCGGCGACGCGAAGCTGCTCAAGCCGGGTGAGAAGTGGACCCTGGACGACGGCACGAGCGTCGAGTTCCTCGGCACCGAGCCGTTCGTCACCCTCTCCGTCCGGCGCGACCCGGGCTCGACGCTGATGCTGGTCAGCTCCGGCGTGCTGCTGCTCGGCCTGATGGGCTCGCTCTTCGGCCGGCGGCGGCGGGTGTGGTTCCGGGTGGTCCCGGCCGGGTCCGGCGGTGCGACGACGGACGACGCCGACGCCCCGGCCGGAAGATCCACGACGGACGGTAGTAGTTTGGTGCAGGCCGGTGGGCTGCCGCGCACCGAGTACCCCGGGTTCGCCGACGAGTTCTCGCAGCTCGTCGACGCGGTCCGGGGCAGCGGCGGGACCGGTGCCGCCGACCGGGTCGCCCCGGGTTCGCGAGAAGGGACTTAAGCAATGTCCGCGCTCTCCGATCAGCTGGTGACCTTCGCGATCCTCGCGTACCTGGTCGCGATGATCTGTCACGCCGTCGAGTACGCCCTCGGCAACGCCCGTACCCGGGTGGTGGCCGCGACGCCCGCCCGCGAGCTGGTCGGCGCGGGGGTCGGTGGGTCCGGCGGGGGCACGACCGGCACCGACGCGGGCGCGGACGCCCCGGCGGACCGGCCGGCTGGTGCGAAACTGCCGGCGCGTCCGAGCGGTCGGGCCCGACTGGCCGGCCGGATCGCGGTCGTCGCCACCGTGGTCGCCGCCCTGCTGCACCTCGCCGGCCTGGTCACCCGCGGCATCGCCGCCGACCGGATGCCCTGGGGCAACATGTACGAGTTCGTGCTGACGGTCTCGTTCATCGGGGTCGCCGGCTGGCTGGCGGTGCTCTGGAAGCGACCCTCGCTGCGCCGCCTCGGGCTGTTCCTGACCCTGGTCATGGTGCTCCTGCTGGCCACCGCCGAGCTGGTGCTCTACGTGCCGGTGGTGCCGCTGGTGCCGGCGCTCAACTCGTACTGGTTCGTCATCCACGTCTCGACGGTGGTCTTCGCCTCCGGTCTCTTCCTGCTCGGCGCGGTGCCGGCGGTGACCTACCTGATGCGCGCCGGGTACGAGCGCGGCAAGCGCAGTTTCCCGTACACGCTGGCGAAGCGGATGCCGGCGGCGGAGAGCCTGGAGCGGCTCACCTTCGTGCTGCACGCGTTCGCCTTCCCGGTCTTCACCTTCGCGGTGATCGCCGGGGCGATCTGGGCCGAGGCGTCCTGGGGCCGCCCGTGGGGCTGGGATCCGAAGGAGACCTGGTCGTTCATCTCCTGGGTGATCTACGCCGGCTACCTGCACGCCCGCGCCACGCCGAGCGTGAAGCGCAACGTCGCCACCTGGATCGCCGTGCTGGGCTTCCTGACCATGCTGATGAACCTGTTCGGCGTGAACATCTTCTTCGAGGGCCTGCACTCGTACGGCGGCCTCGACTGACTCCACTCCACCCCTGCGGACGACGACCGCCGGCCCCCTGACGGGCAGCCGGCGGTCGCGTCGGTCCGGGATCAGGAGATGGTCACGGGGGCGCTGTCGTTGGTCGGGTCGTCGTCCACCCGTGGGTAGCTGTACGGGATCCGGACCTCGCCCGGAGCGCCGAGTGGGCCGTCGATCCGCAGGTCGAAGCCGACCAGGAAGGTCTCGCCGGCCGCGAAGACGCCACCCGGCTTGGTGCAGTACCAGGTCACCGGTCCCTCGAAGCCATCCTCGCCACCCATGGACGAGCAGCCCGTCGGCCAGTTGGCGACGACCGTGCCGGCCGGCGGGACGAAGGCGAACTGACCCGGATCCCCGCCGGAGATGGTGCCGTCCGGGACACCGGGACCGTCGTTGCGGAAGCCGACCCGGACCGTCACCGTGTCGCCCACCGAACCGGTGGCGGCGGCACCGAGCGCCACCACGTCGAACGCGCCGGGGATGTCGCGCAGGTAGTACTGGCCGGACGGGTACTGGTGCTCGGCGCTGATGACATCGACCGCTGCGCCCACCTGGCGGAGCCGGAGGGTGCGGTCGGCGGGACGCCGCTCCAGCACCACACCCGCAGGCGGCGGGCCGGCGGTCGTGGCCGGCTCCACCGTCTGCACGATCCGCTTGTCGCCGATGGCGGCCGGGCCGACCGTGGTGGCGAAGCCGCCCGGGACCTGGTAGCTCAGTCCGGGCGAAAACGTGCCCGGGATAGCGCAAACCACGATGGTGCTGAGCTGGCCGCCGGCACCGTAGCGGCAGTTGCGGTAGGCGGCGGGCTCAAGCCCGACCGGGAACCGGAAGGTGAGCCGGATACCGGACGCCGCCACGTTGCCGGCGCTGGTCAGGGCCACCTGCATGTCGAGGGTGTCGCCGGTGTCGACGTCGTCGACGTACTCGTTGACCAGGCTGACCGCGTCCGGCCCGGCGTGCACCGAGACAGTGGCCTGCTGGGCCTCGCCGTCGATGCCGTCGGCCAGTACGGTGTAGCCGATCGTCCCGGCCGCGCCGTCGGCGGCGCCGGGGACGGCCCGCAGCACGACCGGCACGGTGCCGTTCAGCGTGCCGAACTCGTCCGGAGTGGCGGTGGGCGGCATCGGGCAGGTGACCTGGGCGGTGGCGGTGACACACCAGTCCGGGAAGGCGGCGGTGGCCACTCCGGCCAGTCCGTTCAGGTCGAAGACGACCCGGGGACCGGTCGCTCCGCTGCTGCTCAGGTCGAGAGCAGCGGTCCGGCCGGGGGCGCCGGCGGCACCGATGGTGGTGTCGGAGAGCCAGCCACTGACCCGGCCGGGGTCGGTCTCCGCCGATGCGGGGCTCGCCGCCAGGCCGACCAGCGTTGCCGCCGCGAGCGCCGCCGCGCCGACCTGGAACGTGCGGGTAACGCGCACGAGTGCCATGGGACTCCTCAGGGAGGGTGAGCCGCTCGGACCGTCCGGCCGAGCGGCGGACTGAATCCTATGAGGAGGGTGTGACGGGCTGAGGGCGGTCAGTGACGGACGGGGACTGGTCCGGCCTGGCTAGGCTGTCGCCGTGGTCGAGAAGGAGTCTTCGCGGCACCCGGAGGTCGCGCTTTCGCTACCGTTCACGGGGCTGTGGCTGGCCCGGAACAGTCCGGCCCGGCGGGTCCCGAGCCACGGGACGGACCTGTTCGGTGAGCGGTACGCCATCGACTTCGTCGGGGTGGACGAGCGCCGCCGGACCGCCGGCCGCCGGGACTGGCGGACCTTACTCACCACCGAACCGGCGGACCGGTTCTTCGCCTACGGCCGACCGATCCTGGCCCCCGCCGACGGCACCGTCGTCGAGGTGCACGACGGCGAGATCGACCACGCCGGGCGGCGCTCACAACTGGCCCTCGTGCCCTACATGCTCGGTCAGGCGGCCCGGGTCCGGCAGGGCGTACGTGCGGTGGCCGGCAACTACCTGGTCATCGCGCTCCCCGGTGGCGCGTTCGTCGCGCTCGTCCACCTGCGGGCCGGTTCCGTCCGGGTCAGCCCCGGGGAAGTGGTGACGGCAGGCCAGCACGTCGCGGCCTGTGGCAACTCCGGCAACTCGACCCAGCCGCATCTGCACATGCAGGTCATGGAGATCCGGGACTTCTCCGTCGCGCGAGGCGTCCCGATGGCGTTCCGGCACTTCCGCGAACGGCCGCGCGGCGCGAGGCAGTTCCACACCAGGGAGTACGGCGTCCCCGCCGAGGGCGCGGTCGTCGAGCCGCTGGAGTACGCCCCTGATCGGCGCGTTCCATCCCGACCTCAATCGCCATGCCGTCCGCAGAATGTATAACTACACTTCTTAGAAGTGTAGTTATACGTTTTGGGGTGCCCATGACGCTCAGCAAGCCGGCGGGGATCTTCGATCGGGATGTCGAGTGGGCTGAACTGGTCCGGTTCGCCACCGACGTGCGCCCCGGCGCGACCCTCGGCGTGGTCACCGGTCGTCGTCGGCAGGGGAAGACGCTCCTCCTGTACGAGCTGGCCCAGGCGACCAACGGCTTCTACTTCGGCGCGACGGAGGCGACCCCAGCGGAATCGCTCCGTCGGCTCGGCGAGGCGATCGGTCGGTACACCGAGGCGCCGGGGCCGGTCCGGCTGGCCGACTGGACGGAGGCCGTCGACGCGCTGCTCGCCCTCGGCCGGGACCGGCCGGTGACCGTGGTGGTCGACGAGTTCCCCTACCTCGCGCGGGCGAGCCGGGACCTGCCGTCGACCATCCAGCACGCGCTCACCCCGGGCAGACCGCAACGTACGGAGTCCCGAACCCGGCTGCTGCTCTGCGGGTCCGCCCTCTCCTTCATGGGTGGACTGCTCGCCGGATCGGCTCCCCTGCGGGGACGCGCGGGCCTGGAGCTTCCGGTCGCTCCGCTCGACTACCGGGCGGCGGCAGCGTTCTGGGGGATCGACGATCCGCTCCTCGCCGCCCAGTTGTTCGCCATCGTCGGGGGTACCCCGGCCTACCGTCGGGAGTACGTCCAGGACGACGCGCCGGGCGGCCCGGACGACTTCGACGACTGGGTCGTGCGGTCGGTGCTGAACCCCGCCCGGCCGCTGTTCCGGGAGGCCCGGTACCTCCTCGCCGAGGATCCGGACCTCCGCGATGCCGCGCTCTACCACTCCGTGCTCGCGGCGGTGGCCGAAGGGAACGGCACCCGGGGCGGGATCGCCGGCTACATCGGTCGCAAGGCCACCGATCTTCAACACCCGCTCACCGTGCTGGAGGACGCCGGCCTGTTGGCCCGGGATCCGGATCCGCTGCGCAGCGGTCGGAGCCGGTACCGCATCACCGAGCCGTTGATCACCTTCTACCAGGCGGTCATGCGTCCGGCCTGGACCGCCCTTGAGCAGCGGCGTGGCGCCGACGTCTGGCGTCGTTCCCAACGCCGGTACGCCAGCGCCGTGCTCGGGCCGGGCTTCGAGGAGACCGTCCGGCAGTGGACGCTCCGCTTCGCCGCCCCGGAGACCTTCGGCGGAATCGTCGCCGAGGCAAGCGCGGCCACCCTGACCGACCCGGCCAGCCGGACCAGCCACGAATTGGACCTCGTCGCGTTGGGGGAGCCGCCGCTCGGGGACGGCCCACGGCCGTTGCTCGCGATCGGCGAGGTGAAGTGGGGTCGTACCCTCGGCCGACCGGACCTGGACCGGCTGGAGCGGGCCCGCGTCCTGCTGACCGCACGGCCGGGATGGGACGCCGGGAGCGCCCGCCTGTTACTGGCCAGCGGGGCGGGCTTCACCGACGAACTCCGGCAGATCGCCGCCCGACGACCGGACGTCCTCGTCGTCGACCCCGAACGCCTCTACTCCGGCGACTGACCGACCGGAGACGGCGCGTACCAACACCCCGTTCGATCATGGAGTTTGGGCACCTCCCAAACTCCGCAATCACGAACCAATCGGGTGCCACAACTCCATGATCGGCGAGCGGTCTGGCTTCGCGTCAGGAGGACCAGGGGACCTCGTAGTACCTGGACCCCGAGGAGATGGTGACGAGATACTGGTGCCTTTGCAGCGGACCAACCCGCAGTGCGTCGAGGTCGACCGGTTGGGCCTCGACGAAGACGGTCGGCCAGGTGAGGTCCGGGACCGATTGACTGTCCAGCGGGTCGCTGACCTGCGACCACCCGACCCAAATCGGCGAGTCGTGCCCAGGGGCGAAGTAGCTCAACCCCGGTAGGGGCAGCAGTAGCCCGTCTTCGGTCCTGCCGTTCGCCGCGTAGTACCTCTCGACATCTTCGATGGCCGAGGTGGTGACCGGCATCAGGCCGGAAGCCTTGGCCCCCTTGTCGACCTCGCGCAGCACATCCAGAAGGTTGTCGCCAATCCCGAAGTACCTGGTCTCGCTGAGGCGGCAGGTGAGGCGGTACTCGTCGTGGCCAAACAGGCCATTGGTGGCTCCGGCATGGCATTTGTCGAGTGTTTCTGCGGCGACCGGTTTGAGCGGCGACGGCCGGGCCGCGGCGGAGAGCACCGTGCTGATCTGCTCGGCCTTCGACGTGCTTGCCTGTCGGACTGCGGCCGATTGCGCTTCCCGGGTGGCTTCGTCCCGCATGGGCGCGTCTGACCCGCACGCCGCCAGCATGAGAACCAGAGCTGCGACCGTTGCCAGCTTTGTCGGGCGACGAGGAGCCATGGTCACATGGGTGCTGGCCAGCGGTACGAAGAGGATGAGTTGTCGTACTCATCTTCTGCCGCGAGCAGTGGAACCGAGCCCGGAGCACCTACGTAGATCAGGTGCTCCACCCACCCGTCGCAGCGCGTCAGCCCGGCTCGTCTTCGTCGGCTGGAGGGCGGGGCTGACGGTACTTGGCGATGTACGCCTCCACGTCCGACCGAAGCCACACCGAGCCGACCGACAACGTCTGGAAGGGCCGCGGGAAGTTCGGATGCATTGCGATGGCACGAAACCGCGACCGGCTGACGCCCAGCATCTTCAGGATCTCGCCTGCGGCGACGAGCGGCCCCGGCACCTCATCGGTCATGTGAGCAAAGGTAGACCAGTTCGCTCGCGTCTCAGTTGACACGTTAATAAGAGCAGCTAAGGAAATCGTGTTGTCGATGGCGCGATTGTCAGGACACGTCGTGTGAGGCGCGTCAACGTTGACACGGGTATCGCTGGGTGTTGGATCGGTTACGTGGTGCCCCGGTTCGGTGTAGGCGTGACCCGGCGGGCCGGGGTGCCGCGAAGACCCAGCCCAGCCCCGGGGAGGCGACCGGCCATGACGCACAGGGAACCCGTACTCGTCCGGTGCTCCTGGCTCGTCCTGACGTACCACCGGAGCCGGCGGTGCGGGTCGTGCCGGCTCGGCGGCGGTTGCCCCCGAGTCGAGCTGGCCCGACGGCGTATCCGCGCTTGGCGGCGGTTCGGCGCGTGAGCGCTCTCGTCCGGGCCGGCAACGGGGCGGCGAGGGCGGCCCCGGCCGAGATGCGGCTCAGGGCGGGGGACGTCCTCCACCTGACCCGGGCCGCGAGTGTCCAGTTCCACCGGCCGATCATGTTCCGGCTGATCCGGGTGAAGGACGACTGGACCACGTTCGACGGCTGGGTCTGGCTGGATGGCTACCAGTTGGACACGAAGGGCAACGCCGTCGCGCGGCGGAGCGTCTTCGTCCAGTGGGCCGGGCTCCGGGTGGTGCCGCAACCCCGCCCCGCCCACCCGGAACGCGCCACCCATTCAGAACGCGCCACCCGCTCAGAACGGGACGCCCGTCCGGAACGCGCGGCAGTACCGGCCGAACTCGCGTCGGCTGCCCTCGCCCCGGCCCTGATGTCCGGCGACGCCGTCGGACTTTCGCCGATACGGCGGTGTCCCGCGAACGGGATACCGCGATATCGCCGAAGAGGAGTGGATCACCGGGGTGGTGGCGGCAGGCTTCGGTGAGGACCGGGTGGGACGGGGTTCGGGGCGGTGCGGGAGACTGGGGGTATGGCGGTTCGTGGCTTCCCGTACACCGATCTCAAGGACTTCCTCACGGCGCTGGAGCGCGCGGGGGAACTGCGGCGCGTGAGCGTGCCGGTGGATCCGACGCTGGAGATCAGCGAAGTCGTCACCCGGACGGTACGGGCGGGCGGGCCGGCGCTGCTCTTCGAGCGCCCCACCCGGGGCGAGATGCCGGTGGCGGTCAACCTGTTCGGCACCGAGAAGCGGATGGCGATGGCGCTCGGCGTCGAGTCGCTGGACGAGATCGGCGACCGGATCGGTGCGATGATCAAGCCGGAGCTGCCGGTCGGCTGGTCCGGGATCCGGGACGGGCTCGGCAAGGTCATGCAGCTGAAGTCGCTGCCCCCGCGCAAGGTGAAGACCGCCCCCTGCCAGCAGGTGGTCTACCGCGGTGACGACGTCGACCTGAACCGGCTGCCGGGTTTGCAGGTGTGGCCCGGGGACGGCGGGGTCTTCCACAACTACGGGCTGACCCACACCAAGCACCCGGAGACCGGCAAGCGCAACCTCGGGCTCTACCGGCTCCAGCAGCACAGCCACAACAGCATCGGCATGCACTGGCAGATCCACAAGGACTCCACCGCGCACCACGCGGTCGCCGAGCGGCTCGGCCAGCGGCTGCCGGTGGCGATCGCCATCGGCTGCGACCCGGTGGTCAGCTACGCGGCCAGCGCGCCGCTCCCCAGCGACATCGACGAGTACCTGTTCGCCGGCTTCCTGCGCGGCGAGCGTACGGAGATGGTCGACTGCCTGACCGTGCCGCTCCAGGTGCCGGCGCACGCCCAGGTGGTGCTGGAGGGCTACATCGAGCCCGGTGAGCGGCTGCCGGAGGGCCCCTTCGGCGACCACACCGGCTTCTACACGCCGGTCGAGCCGTTCCCGGTGATGCACGTCGAGACGATGACCATGCAGCGCGACCCGGTCTACCACACGATCGTCACGTCCAAGCCGCCGCAGGAGGACCACGGCCCGGGCAAGGCCACCGAGCGGATCTTCCTGCCCCTGCTGCGGATGCTGATCCCGGACATCGTCGACTACGACATGCCGGCCGCCGGGGTGTTCCACAACTGCGTGATCGTCTCGATCCGCAAGCGCTACCCGAAGCACGCCCAGAAGATCATGAACGCGATCTGGGGGGCCCACCTGTTGTCCCTGGTCAAGCTGATCGTCGTGGTGGACGAGGACTGCGACGTGCACGACTACCACGAGGTCGCCTTCCGGGCCTTCGGCAACGTCGACTACTCGCGGGACCTGCTGCTCACCGAGGGGCCGGTGGACCACCTGGACCACTCGTCGTACCAGCAGTTCTGGGGCGGCAAGGCGGGCATCGACGCCACCCGCAAGCTCCCCACCGAGGGCTACACCCGGGGCTGGCCCGAGGAGATGACCATGTCGCCCGAGGTCGTCGCCCTGGTGGACAAGCGCTGGAAGGAGTACGGCATCCGATGACCGCGGTCACCGAACGACCCGGTCGGGTGAAGTCCTTCCTCCGACTCGTCGCCATCGAGCACTCGGTCTTCGCGCTGCCCTTCGCGTACCTGTCCGCGCTGACCGCGATGCGGGTCGACGGTGGGCGGGTGCGCTGGCTCGACCTGCTGCTGATCACCGTCGCGATGGTCGGGGCGCGGACGTTCGCGATGGCCGCCAACCGGATCATCGACCGGCGGATCGACGCGCGGAACCCCCGTACCGCCGGGCGGGAACTGGTGACCGGGGCGGTGAGCGTGCGGACGGCCTGGACCGGCGCGGTGGTCGCGCTGGTGGTCTTCCTCGCCGCCGCCGCCCTGCTCAACCCGCTCTGCCTGGTGCTCGCGCCGCTGGCCGTGGTGCCCCTGGTCGTCTACCCGTACGGCAAGCGGTTCACCGACTGGCCGCACGCGATCCTCGCGGTCGCCCAGGCGGTCGGCCCGGTCGGCGCGTGGCTCGCCGTCACCGGCACCTTCGCCGGCTCGTGGCCGGCCTGGCTGCTCGGTGTCGCGGTGGGCCTGTGGATCGGCGGGTTCGACCTGATCTACGCCTGCCAGGACGCCGAGGTGGACCGTGAGATCGGGGTCCGCAGCGTCCCGTCCCGGTACGGGCTGCGCTTCGCCCTGCACGCCTCCACGGCGGCGCACGTGGTGACCTTCGCGCTCTTCGTCTGGTTCGGGGCGCTCGTCGGGTTCGGCTGGCCCTGGTGGGCCGGACTGGCGCTGACCGCGCTCGCCTTCGGCTACCAGCACGTGGTGGTCAGCCCGACCGACCTGAGCCGGGTCAACCGGGCGTTCTTCACCGCGAACGGGTTCGTCGGGATCGCGCTCTTCCTCTTCGCCCTGCTCGACCTGGTGCTCCGGCAGGGCCTGGGGGCCTGAGCCGACCCACCCGGTCGCCTCAGGGCACCGGGTGGCGGGCGCTCCCCCGTCAGGGCACCGGGTAGCGGGCGCTCTCCAGCGTCCAGTCGATGGTGCCGCGCACGGAGTTCGCCATCGCGTCCAGGTGGACGGCGACCGCCCGGTCCAACTCCGGCCCGAACGACGGCACCGTCGCGCGCAGCGCCACGAACCGGTCCATCGCCGCCCGCCACGCGTCGGCCACCAGGGCGACCGCGGTCTCCACCGGCACCCCGCGCTCGTGTGCGGTGGCCAGCACCAGGTTGTGCCCGCCGGCACCGACCCGGTCCCGCTCCAGCGAGACCACGTCGTTGAACCAGGAGAGCAGGTCGTTCGCGGTCTCGGCGATCCGGACCAGCAGCGGATGGTGGTAGACGACGTCCGGCAGCACCTGACCGGTGACGAACTCCACCAGCGCGTACGAGACGTACGCCGCCGACGTGGCCCGGCGCAGCGGCACGTACTCGGCGACCGTCGGCACCCGGCCGGCGGCCTTGTTGACCGACTCGCGCCATGCCCCGTCCAGGTGGTGGGCCATCGCGTCGGTGAAGCGGACCTGCCACCGGGTGGGCATCCGTGCTCGGGGAGCCCGCCAGGCGTCCACCAGCATCCGGCGTAACGGGCCGGTGAAACCGGGGTGGCGCGAGCGTGGGCCGGCCCGCAACAGTCTCACCACCCCCTGGCGCAGCCCGTCGACCTCCTCCGGGGTCGAGCGGTGCGGCGCGTCGCAGAGGTCGTCGACCAGGAAGAACCAGGTGAACAGGGCGGCGAGGGTGCGCAGGTCGGTCGGGCTGACGTCCGGGTAGATCCGGCCCGCGTACCGGGCGATGCCGGCCCGGTCCAGCCGGTCGAGGGCGCCCCGGTCCAGCGGCAGGTCGAACCGGGCGAGCCAGGTGGACAGCCACTCCTGCGTGGCGTCGGCGTGCGGCGACAGCCGGGGCGGGATGGGGCAGTCGAACCGTGGCGATCCGAGGGATCCGCCGGTCATCACCGATTCCTTCCCCGCTGTACGTTATGCCCCCGCAGCATGCCAGGTGCAAGCGCTCTCCCGTCAGTCGGCCCGGGGCGGCTGAGGTGGTTGCAGGGGTCCCCTGCTACCCAAAAAGCGGTAGTAGGGGACCCCTGCAACCACAAGCGGGGGCGGTGGACACGCCGCGTGGGCGACCAGGCACGCTTGTCGGTATGCGCGAACCATGGGTGGTCGGGGTCTCCGGGGCCTCCGGTACGCCGTACGCGGCGGCGGTCCTGCGCGGGCTCCTCGACGCCGGGTCGGCCGTCGACCTGATCGTCTCCCGGGCGGCCCGGCTGACCGTCCTCGACGAGACCGGCCGACCGTTCCGGGACGGGCACTGGCGCGACGACCTGGGCGACTGGCTCGGGCGGGACCTCGACGGGGCCGACCTGCGGTACTGGCCCGCCGGTGACCTGGCCGCCGGCCCGAGCAGCGGCTCCTACCGGGTACGCGGCATGGCGGTGGTGCCGGCCAGCACGGCGGCCTGCGCGGGCATCGCCATCGGGCTCTCCAAGGACCTGTTGCAGCGTGCCGCCGAGGTCAACCTCAAGGAGCGGCGGCCGGTGGTCGTGGTGCCCCGGGAGACCCCGGTGACCCGGAGTCATCTGGAGCACCTCATCGCACTGCACGACGCCGGTGCGGTGGTGCTCCCCGCCAGCCCCGGTTTCTACGGTGCCGGGGCGGCTGCCTCGGCTCAGCAGCTGGTCGACTTCGTCGCCGGCAAGGTGCTGGACGCGCTGGGCGTACCGCACACGCTCTTCCGCCGGTGGTCCGGGGAACTCGGCGCGACCCTGGGCTGACCGGCCAGCCGTGGTGCGACGGGACACGGACCGGCGATCTGCCGCCCGGTCCGCGTGACCCGTCACCCGTCAGTACATGCCGGCGTTGGCCGGACCCGGGCCGGTGGAGGCCGTCGGTCCGACGTTGCGTGGCCGGTTCGCCACGTCCTCCCCCTCGTCGAGCATGCCCTCCCCCTCAAGCAGCGCCCGCACCTCGGATTCCCGGAACCGGCGATGCCCGCCTGGCGTCCGGATGCTGCCGATCCGGCCGGCTGCCGCCCATCTCGTCACGGTCTTCGGGTCCACCCGAAACAGCGCGGCCACCTCGCCCGGTGTCAGCAGGCGATCTCCAGTGTCCACAGCCCCCTCCTCGCGTCGACGAAGCCCTCGGCTGAACACACTGCCCCCGGCCGGTGCGAGCCCAGAGCCGTCATGAGGGACGTATGGCAATTACAGCACCGGCGAGGTGACGCGGTCCGCCAAACGCGAAAAATGCACGGAGTCGGAACGTAAGGACTGGTGGGCGGACGTCCTGACCTGATGCCGATAGTTCAAGGGTACGAAGCGGGTGGGTTGACGCAGGATGGCGGCGGCACCTTCGCTCACCTGAGCCGGTCAGCGTCCTGCCCGGCGAGCCCTGTAGTCGCCGACCAGGTCGTGATATCAAGAACGGACTGGGTTGATATCATCGCTGGGTGTCGCGGATCGAAGGAGCCACCGTGAGCCGGACCATCCTTGACGTCGATGACGAGCTACTTGCCGAGGCCGGAAAGATCCTCGGCACCACCACGAAGAAGGCCACCGTCAACGCTGCCCTCAAGGCGGTCGTCGACCGGGAGAAACGGCGGCAGTTCGCGGACTGGCTGAAGAGTGGAGGGCTGCCCGATCTGACCGGCCCGGTCGAGGCGACCAAGCCGGACGCGGCGTGAACCACGAGCACTACCTGCTCGACAAGTCAGCCCTCGCCCGCTGGCCGAAGCCCCGTGTGGCTCCGGTGCTCGAAGAACTCTCCGAGTGTGGCCTGCTCGCGGTGTGCGGGGCGGTCGAGGTCGAGGTCATCCGCAGCGCCCGCACCGCCAAGGAGGCCCAGCGTGCCCGGTGGCTGCTCAGCGGCTTCCGGTGGCTGTCGATGCCCGACGAAGTCTGGGATCGGGCGATCGACATCCAGGTGCAGGCGCTTCACAAGGGCAACCACCGTGCGCTCTCCATGGCGGATCTGCTGATCGCGGCCACGGCCGAGCGGCATGGAGCCACCGTCCTGCACTACGACGGCGACTTCGACCTGATCACCGCGATCACCGGCCAGCCCACCACCTGGGTCGTTCCGGCCGGGACCGCCGACTGACACGGGACCAGCAGCCCTGCTCGCCGCCACCCGCTTTGGCTGCCACGTAGTGGATGCGCCCGCTTTCGCCGCGTTGCCGCCAGGCCCGCAGGATGACGTGGTCGTTGATCTGTGGCATGGGATACCTCCCCGTCGGATATCCAGTCGCCCGTGGGCAGAACGAGATCGTCATCGATGTGGTCAGGAAGTGTGAGCTTTAGCAGGCCGGCTGCTTCGAGGGCTTTCATAGTCACCAGGACGGGGTTGTTCCGGTACTGCTTCTTCTGTGCCGACCGGATGACCCCGGCGACGACCTCCCTCACGTTGAAGACCCCGATCGGTCCCGAGCCCGCCTTCTGCTCCGCGCACCACTGTCTGATCTTCGCCTCGTGGGTACCGGTGGTGGGTGCCGCGAACCGGCCGACATAGAGGCGAAGCTCGACCTGATCTACCTGGTAGCCGAACCGCTGAGCTGCGCCGAGGACGACAGCGTCTCGTACGGTCTCGTTGTTGAGCAACGCGTAGAGCTTGTTCGCGCGGAGGTTGCTGCTCTCGCCGGTGACATGCTCGGCGACCACGCCGCGCGATCCGAAGGCCGACTTGACGGTGGCCAGGACCAGACGGTTGCCGCGCGCGGCCAGCAGGTCCACTTCGAATCCATGCGTTTGCACCTCGGTGTACGCCGACAGAGACTCGAACGCTTCCACACGCGGAGACTCTTGTTGTGAGTCCACTGTGGCTGGAACAGTTCGAGCTGCCCGTACCGGGCGAGCGGGGCTGCCTCGGTGATCAACACCGACCGTTCGGCGGCGGCGATCACCTCGCGCAGCGCCGGCATGATCCGGTTCCGGACCAGGTCCACCAAGCCGCGGACGTCAACGTCCAGCCGCGAGCCGTTGTCGGCAGCCACGATCGTCTCCCACGGGAAGCCCAGCGCGCCCAGAGCCACAAGAGTGTCAGCGGGGCAGCGCACGACTAGGGTCTACAGTCCGTGGACGCCATCGACCTGAGGCTCGTGGAGTTGCTGCGGGCCAACGCCCGTCTGTCGTACGCCGAACTGGCCCGGCAGGTGGGTCTCTCCGCTCCCGCCGTACACGAACGGGTCGGCAAGTTGGAGTCGGGCGGGGTCATCCGGGCGTACCGGGCGGAGGTCGAGCCGGAGGCGATCGGGCTCGCCGTCACCGCCCTGATCGGCATCGTCGAGGACTCCACCGCCGACACCGACGAGGTGCTGGAGGCCCTTCGGCAGATGCCCGAGATCGAATCCTGCTACTTCATGGCCGGCGTGGAGTCCTTCCTGCTCAAGGCCCGGGTCACCACGATCGCCGAGCTGGAGCGGCTCATCCTCCGGCTGAACCGCACCCCCGGGGTGGCCTCCACCCGCACCGGCATCGCCCTGTCGACGAAGTGGGAGAACCGCCCCCAGCCGGGTGCCCCACCCGCCGGTTGAGCGGCCCCGCCGAACCGGTGCCCGCGCGGTACGGTGCGGCGGTGACGGATCGGACTCCCGGGACGGCGGTGGTGACCGGTGCGGCCGGCGGGCTCGGTCGCGCCATCGCCGTCGCGCTGCACGCCGACGGCTGGCGGGTGCTCCTCACCGACCTGGACGCCGAGGCGGTGGCCGCCGTCGCCGGCCCGCTCGGTGGCTGGTCCCGCCCGCTGGACGTGCGGGACGAGGCGGCCTGCGCGGGGGTGGCCGCCGAGGCTGCCACCCGGGCCGGCGGCCTCGGGCTCTGGGTGAACAACGCCGGCCTCCTGGTGACCGGCCCGTCGTGGAGCCACGACGCGGCGACCCGCCGCCGGGTGGTCGAGGTGAACACCCTCGGCGCGATGAACGGGACCCTCGCCGCGCTGGCGGTGATGCGTGACCAGGGTCGCGGGCACGTACTCAACGTGGTGTCGCTGGCCGGGCTGGTCGCCCCGCCCGGCGAGACCGTCTACGCCGCCAGCAAGCACGCCCTGCTCGCCTTCAGCCTCGGCACCCTCGCCGACCTGCGGCTGGCCGGGTACCGGGACGTACACGTCTCCTGCCTGTGCCCGGACGGGATATGGACCCCGATGCTGCACGACCGGCTGGACGACCCCGGGGCGGTGGCCTCCTTCACCGGGACGCTGCTCTCGCCGCAGCGGGTGGCCCGTCGGGCCGCCCGGCTGGCCCGGCGCCCCCGACCGGTGGTCGCGCTGCCCCGCTGGCGCGGCGCGCAGGTCCGGCTGCTCGACGCCCTGCCGGGGCTGGCGGTCCGGCTGGCCCCGTTGGTCCGCGCCACGGGCCGGGCCGGGCAGCGCCGCCAGCGTCGCCGGGTCGACGGTACGTGAACCGGCCGGTACCGGCCGGACGTGAAGATTGCTAGGTTCTCGGCGTGACTCATCTCGACCGGTGCGACGAGGCTGTCCGGGCGTGGGTGACCGAGGCGATCGCCGCCGTGGAGGCCGACGCGAACCGGTCGGCCGACACCCACCTGCTGCCGTTTCCCCTCCCCAGGGGGTGGGGTATCGACCTCTATCTCAAGGACGAGTCGGTGCACCCGACCGGCTCGCTGAAGCACCGGCTGGCCCGCTCGCTCTTCCTCTACGGGCTCTGCAACGGCTGGATCGGCCCGAACACCACGATCATCGAGGCGTCCTCCGGCTCGACCGCCGTCTCCGAGGCGTACTTCGCGCGGATGCTGGGACTGTCGTTCATCGCGGTGATGCCCGCCTCCACGTCCCCGGAGAAGATCGCCCAGATCGAATTCCAGGGGGGCCGGTGCCACCTGGTCGACGACCCGGCCAAGGTGGTCGTCGAGGCCCGCTGGCTGGCCGAGGACGCCGGCGGGCACTTCATGGACCAGTTCACCTACGCCGAACGGGCCACCGACTGGCGGGGCAACAACAACATCGCCGAGTCGATCTACGCCCAGCTCAGCCTGGAGCGGCACCCGGTGCCGGCCTGGATCGTGGTGGGCGCGGGCACCGGCGGCACCGGTGCCACCATCGGCCGGTTCACCCGGTACCGCCGGCTGCCCACCAAGCTCTGTGTGGTCGACCCGGAGAACTCCGCGTTCTACCCCGCCTGGCAGGCGGCGGACTGGTCGGTCCGTACCGGCCGGGGTTCCCGGATCGAGGGGATCGGCCGGCCGACGGTCGAGGCGTCGTTCCTGCCCAGCGTGGTCGACCGGATGGTGCAGGTGCCCGACGCGGCCTCGCTGGCCGCCATGCGGGCCGGCTCGGCCGTGCTCGGCCGGCGCGTGGGCGACTCGACCGACACCAACCTCTGGGGCGCGTTCGGGCTGATCGCCGCCATGCTCGCCGAGGGGCGGACCGGTTCGGTGGTGACGCTCATCTGCGACGCCGGCGACCGGTACGCCGACACGTACTACGCCGACGACTGGGTGGCCGCGCAGGGGCTGGACCTCGCCCCGCACCTCGCCACTGTCGAGCGCTTCCTGAGCACCGGGGCCTGGCCCGTCGACTAGCGCCCGGGGGCGACCCGCTCGACGAGCCCCGGGTAGTGACGCACGTAGCCGTCCGGGTCGAGGTCCAGGTCGGCGGTGAAGTCGCCGCTGGCGAACCGGACCCGTCCGCCACCGAGTGCCGTGTACGTCTGCTCGGCGGGCAGCACCAGCAGGCTCGGCACCAGCACCCAGACGACCTCGATCCGCCGTTCGGTGCCCGGCGCGGCGTCGCCCAGCCCGAGCCGGCGTACCGGGAGGCTGTTGAACAGCGGGGATGCGCCCAGGTCGACGTCCACCGCGTCGGCCAGCCGATCGGGGTCGTCGGTGCCGGGCAACCCGACGGGTGGCCGGCCGGCCGCGCGGAGCACGGCGTCGAGGTCGCCCTGCTCGCTGGTCACGACCCGCCAACGGTCCGGCTGCCGTTCCAGCCGGACCCCACGCGACCAACCCGCCCCCTCGACCTCGACCTCCAGCCGGACGGTCGCCCACTGCGGCGTCGTGGTCAGGGTGTACCGGCAGGTGTACGGGACGGTGTCGACGGCCTGTGCCGTCCCCCGGGCGGTGAGCCCCTGGGCGTCGTCCAGCAGGGCGTGCTCGCAGCCGGTGGTGTCGGTGCGGCTCCAGAACAGCGACTTCGGCATGGTCGGCATGAGCCGGACACTACGGCAGGCCGGCAGAGCCGGCACCCGGGTCGCGGGACCCCATTGACGGCGACCGGCGACACGGGACGCCGACCCGGCGAGCCGGCCCGGATCGCTGACCTGGAGAAATGACACGGACGCCGCCGTGGCGACAGGTGCACCACGGCGGCGTCCGGCTGATTCAGTAGCTGCGCGCGGGTGCCCGTCCGCTGAATCCGCGCCGGTCGTCGGTCCGTCCCGGGAGTCCGCGACGGTCGTCGCTCCGGCCGGCGTAGCCCCGGCGGTCGTCGGTGCGGCCCGCGAATCCGCGACGGTCGTCGGACCGTCCCGCGTAGGCCCCACGGTCGTCGGTCCGAACCGGGTAGCCCCCACGGTCGTCGGTCCGAACCGGGTAGCCCCGGGGGTCCTCCGTGCGGCTGCGGTAGGCGGGGCGCTCGTCGGTGCGGCTGCGGTGACCGGAGCGGTCGTCACCGAAGCGCCGCTCGCCGAACCGCTGCCCGCTCCGGCCGTCGCGGTCGTCGAAACGCCGGGGACCGCTGGAGCGGTCGCCGAACCGGCGCGGCTCCTGCGGCTCGTTGGACACCGGCACGCCACTGGGCTCCCGGGCACCGGTCAGCTCGGTCAACTCCGGGTCACCGAGCCGGACCCGCAGCTGGCCCGGCTCGACACCGGCCTTCTCCATCATGGCCAGGGTGGTCCGTCGCTGCTTCGGCAGGACCAGCGTGGCCACCGCGCCGGACTCACCGGCCCGCGCGGTACGCCCGGCCCGGTGCAGGTAGTCCTTCGGGTCCTTCGGCGGGTCGATGTGCACCACGAGCGAGACGCCGTCCACGTGGATACCGCGGGCGGCCACGTCGGTGGCGACCAGCACGTTCACCCGGCCCTCGCGGAACTCGGCCAGCGTGCGGGTACGCATCCGCTGCGTCTTGCCGCCGTGCAGGCCGCCGGCCCGCACGCCCACCGCGCCGAGCTGCTCCACCAACCGGTCCACGCCGAGCTGGGTACGGGCGAACATCATGGTCCGCCCGGGGCGGGCCGCGATCGACGCCGCCACCGCGAACTTGTCGTGCGGCGGGATCAGCAGCAGGTGGTGGTCCATGGTGGAGACGGCGGCGGTGGCCGGGGCGGTGGAGTGCGTGACCGGGTCGGTCATGAACCGCTTGACCAGCGAGTCGACGTCGTTGTCCAGGGTGGCCGAGAAGAGCAGTCGCTGGGCGTTGGCCGGCGTCTTCGCCAGCAGCTCGGTCACCTCGGGCAGGAAGCCCATGTCGGCCATTTGGTCGGCCTCGTCCAGGACGGTGATCTCGACGTCGTCGAGGCGGCACACCTGCCGGGAGATCAGGTCGCCGAGCCGTCCCGGCGTGGCCACGATGATCTCCACACCGCGCCGGAGGGCGTCGATCTGGCGGTCGTAGGGCACTCCGCCCACGGCGGTCTTGAGGAACACCCCGACCGCCTTGCCCAGCGGCACGAGCGCGTCGTTGACCTGCATGGCGAGTTCCCGGGTGGGCACCAGGATGAGGGCCCGGGGGTACAGCGGCCGGGCCCGGCCACCGTCGGCGACCCGGGCCAGCAGCGGCAGGCCGAAGGCGAGGGTCTTGCCGGAGCCGGTCTGGCCACGGCCGAGGACGTCCCGTCCGGCGAGGGCGTCCGGCACGGTGGCCCGCTGGATCTCGAACGGGGCGGTGATGCCCTGCCGGGCCAGCGCCCGGACGAGCGGCTGGGGGAGCCCCAGCGCGGCGAAGTCGACGTGGTCGGTGCCGTCGGTGGGGGCGGCGTGGTCGCCGGGGGTCACCAGCGAGGTGTCGAAGGCGGACGGGGACGTGCTGAGGTCAGCAAAGGTCGTCAAGAAATACCTCTCCAGCGGGGCGCATCTTCGCGATGGCCCGCCGCGGAAGGTGACGCCGCCGGTTCGCCCGCAAGATCGCCCATGGGCACGCGACGACGCGCACCAGGTCAGTGATCAATAGACAGTGTACGGCGCTCCGCGCGGTCGGCCACCACGACGCGGCGGGTAGTGGGCGGGCTCACCCCGAGCGATCGACTCCGGGACCGCTTCCGGGGCGGCGGTTCACCCGTTGATCAGGTTCTCCATGAGGCCACCCATCGCGTCGTTCGCCATCAGGACCACCAGGAGGCTGATCGCCACGAGCAGCACGAGCGAGGCGGCCAGCACGATCACCACCTTGGCGGTGGAACGGGAGCGCTCGGTGGGGGTGTCCGTCCAGCCCTGGGCGAGGATGTGCCCGGTGAGGGAACCGGTGTTCTCGACCGGGTTCCCGCTGGGCAGGGCGACCGTGGCGAAACCGGGCCCGTCGGTGGCCGAACCGCCGTAGACCGTCCCGGGCTGGGCGGAGGTACCCGGACGGTCGTCGGCGCCGGCGTGGTCCCCGGCGGCCGGGATCCCGTTGGGCGGCAGGTGGTGGTGCAACGGCCCACCGCTGGTGGGCGCGAGGGGTGTGGGCCCTGCCGGTGCGGACCACCCGCCCGGGGCGGTCCGGCTGTGTCCGGGCGGGTCGGTCGGCGGCGGCCAGGCGGGCAGGGCCGGCTCCGGGACGACCGGCGGTGCCGACGGTTCGGAGGTCGGTGGGGCCCACGCTGCCGTCGGGCTCGGTGCCGACGGTTCGGAGGCCGGTGGGGCCCACGCTGCCGTCGGGCTCGGTGCCGACGTGGCCCACGGGTCGGCGGGGTGCGCCGCCAGGGGCGTCGTCGGTGGGGTGGAGGTCGGGGCGGGTGGCCCGGAGGTCGGTGTGGCCCACGCAGCGGGTGGTCCGGAGGTCGGCGGGTCCCACGCAGTGGGCGGAGTGGAGGTCGGGGTGGCCGGGCCGCCGGCCTGGGCGCCACCCGAAGCGGCCGGTGTGTCGACAGTGCTCGGCGTGCCTCGCGTCGGCGGTGCCGGCACTCGGGCGCTGCCCCGGACGACCGGAGCCCCCGGTCCGGCGGACGGAGCCGACTCGGCGTCCGAGGGCGCGAGGCGTGCTGCCAGCGATCCGGGGACGGAGGCGCTGCCGGTGACCCGCGCCGGCACCACAGCGGCGGCGGCCGGGCTGCCGGAGACCGGGGCACCGGAGGGCGGGGTGGTGGAGGGGATGCCGGAGGACGGGGCGTCGTGGACCGGGAGGTTCGGGGCCGCAGCGCCCGGGACCGGGGTGGCGGAGGCCGGGGGCGGCGGGAACGGCGGTGCCGGCATCGGTCCGGGCGGTGCCGGCGGCGGGGGAATCGGCGGGCCGGGCGGCGGTGCGGGCGGGCCCGGCGTCGGCGGCACCGGACCGGGTGGCGTGGGGGCCGGACCGGGCGGGTGCGGTGCCGGAGGCTTCGGCAGGGGCGGTGCGGGTGTCGGCACCGAGGGCTCGGGCAGCGGCTCGGGTTGTGGCTCCGGGACCGGCGTGGGAACAGGCAGTGGCTCGGGTTGTGGCTCCGGGACCGGACTGGGGGTGGGCGGGGGCGGTGGCTCGGCCGGCCCGGGCGGCGTGGCCGGTTCCGGCGGCGTGGCCGGTTCCGGCTGCCGGGGAGACGGGGCACCGGTGGGCGCGGCCGGGGTGGTGCCGGTGGACCCGGCGGCCGTGGACTCGGCGGACCGGTACACCTTCGCCCCACCGGTACGCACGCCGGCGGCGATTCCGGCCTCCTCCGGCGACATCCGCTGCCGGCCCGGCACGGCGACACTGGCCCGGGCCGAGGAAGTGGGACTGCGCGGGGCCGGCACGACGGGCGCGTCCGCCGTACCGGCGGGTGGGCTGGCGACGACGATGCTGGCCCGGCCCCGCGCCGTGGCGGCGGGGGCAGCCGTGCCCGACTGCCGCCCGACCTCGGCGGCTCCACCGTCCAGGGCCGCGGCGCCGGACGGCGCGGTGCCGGCGGCGTTCGGGGCGCTCCCGGCGGCGGTGGACGTGCTGCCGGCGGTGGCCGGGACGGAACCGCCCGGCGGGGTGTCGCCGTCACCGGGCGGACCGGTCAGCGGGCGGGACCCGGCACCGGCCTCGACGGTTCCCGCCGGAACCTGCTGCTCGCCCATGTTCGTCCTCCGTGCTCGCACCCGGACCCGTGGCGCCGAGCCGGGAGTGCCTGGCTCTCACGGTGCCATATTCCGGTCCGGCCGCACAGCCGGAGTTGGGTTACCGGTCAGCCACCGGTGCTCGGGCTCGCCGACCCGCTCTGCGCCGGGGTGCCCCCGGGCTCGCCGGTGCCGCTCGCCGAGGCGCTCGGCTCGCCACCACTCGTGCTGCTGGTGCTCGGCTCCGGCGCGGTCGTGACGCTCGGCGTCGGGTTGGTCGACGGGGTCGTCGTGGGCGTCGGGGTGGGCGACGTGGACGGCGTGCCGGTCGGCTTCGGGGTCGGGCTGCCGGTGGGCTTGGGCGTCGCCGAGTTGGTCGGCTTCGGGGTGGCGGTGTTCGTCGGCTTCGGGGTGGGCGACTTGGTGGGGGTCGGGGTGGGCGACGGGGTGGCCCCCGGTGCCGGCACCGCGTCGATGACCCGGGTGGCCGCGTACAGGCGCGACCAGCGGACGTTGGAGATCTTGACCACGTCACCGGTGGTCGGGGCGTGCACCATCTTGCCGTTGCCGATGTACATGCCCATGTGGTGGATCGTCGTCCAACTGCTGCCCGAGGCGTAGAAGAGCAGGTCACCGGGGAGCAGGGCGCTGCGGCTGACGGTCCGGGACCGGGTGGCGTTGTACTGGTCGCGGGAGACCCGGGGCAGCCCGGTGTAGTCGGCGCCCGACGACCGGTACGCGGCCCAGACCAGGCCGGAGCAGTCGAAACGGTTCGGCCCCTCGGCCGCCCAGAGGTACGGGTCACCGAGCTGCGCCAGGGCGTACCGGACGGCGGCCATCGCACGTGGGTGGGAGGTCAGCCCGTTGGCGGTCGCGCCCTGGATGTACTGCTCACCGAGCTGCTGCTCGGCGGCCTCCTGCTGCCGCTCGATCTCGGCGAGCTGGGCGGCGTTGTCCCGGCGCAGCTTGAGCAGGGCCGCTTCCTGGGTGCGGTAGTTCCGCTGCGCGGTGGTGAACTGCTCCGTCGCGGTACGCAGCCGGCCCTCCGCCGCCACGTACGCCTGGTTCGCGGCCTGCTCGGTGGTACGGGCCCGGTTCAGCTCGCCGGTCGCGGCGGTGGTGGTGCCCTCGACCTGCTCGCCCCGGTAGATCCGCTCCAGCACGCTCAACCCGTGCAGGTCGGTCCCGAGGCTGCCCGGGGGCAGCTTGGCGGCGGCCTTGATCGCCTCGGCCGCAGCGGCGTCGGCCTCCCGCTGGGCGACCGCAAGGGTGTCCCGGGCGAGCTTCAGGTCGCGTTCGGCGGTGACGAGCTGGGTCTTCGCCTCGGTCTGGAGTTGTTCGAGCTTGAGCAGTTCCTGCCCGAGCAGTCCGACCTGTGCCTCGGCGGCGGCGATCTGCGCGGCGAGCGGGCCGGTGCCGATCGGGGCGACCGGGACGGTGCCGAGCGGGCCGTTGCCGCCGGTCGGCCCGCCGGGCAGGTAGAGCGGTCCGGCCGGGACCGGCCGGGCACCGGTGTCCGGGACGGACTGGGGCAGGGCGGGGTCGGCGAAGACCGGGGTGGCGATGGCCGCTGCGGCGACCATGCCGAGCAGCGCGGACCAGAGCTTGGGGCGAAGCACCGGAGAGATCAGCGGTGTCCTCCGTCGCGGCCGTCCCGTGCGCTTGCTGTCGGTCATTCCGCTCCCCGTCCGGCGTGGTGAAGCCGCGCTCGTGGAGCGCGGCGTCCGGACGCGTGTTGCGCGTCCCACTTTGTCTTACCTCAATGTTTCGGTTGTGTCGATGGTGTGGCGGTAACGACAGCCTGAGAGTCCGGTGAACTACGTCGCTGCGGACGCCCGCCCTCGACGGTGGGGGGACCCCGCGACGTAGGCTCGACCCGGACCGAGGTGGAAGGACGGGCTTTTCATGGACGCCGGACTCAAGCGCGAGCTCGAAGCCAAGGTGTACGCGGGTGAGCGGCTGACCCGGGAGGACGGTGTCGCCCTCTACGACAGCGACGACCTCGCCTGGCTGGGCCGCCTGGCGCACCACCGGCGTACCGAGCGCAACGGCGACCGGGTGATGTTCAACGTCAACCGGCACCTCAACCTGACCAACGTCTGCTCCGCCTCGTGCGCGTACTGCTCGTTCCAGCGCAAGCCGGGCGAGAAGGACGCCTACACGATGCGGATCGACGAGGCCGTCCGCAAGGCCAAGGAGATGGAGGACGAGCAGCTCACCGAGCTGCACATCGTCAACGGCCTGCACCCGACCCTGCCCTGGCGCTACTACCCGAAGGTGCTGCGCGAGCTGAAGGCCGCGCTGCCCAACGTCAAGCTCAAGGCGTTCACGGCGACCGAGGTGCAGTGGTTCGAGAAGATCAGTGGCCTGCCTGCGGACGCGATCCTCGACGAGCTGATGGACGCCGGTCTGGAGTCGCTGACCGGGGGCGGCGCGGAGATCTTCGACTGGGAGGTCCGGCAGCACATCGTGGACCACGCCTGCCACTGGGAGGACTGGTCCCGGATCCACCGGCTGGCCCACAGCAAGGGCATGCGGACCCCGTCGACCATGCTCTACGGCCACATCGAGGAGCCCCGCCACCGGGTGGACCACGTGCTGCGGCTGCGCGAACTCCAGGACGAGACCGGCGGCTTCATGGTCTTCATCCCGCTGCGCTACCAGCACGACTTCGTCGACTCGGCGGACGGCAAGGTCCGTAACCGGATCCAGGCGCGGACCACGATGGCCTCCCCGGCCGAGTCGCTGAAGACCTTCGCGGTCTCCCGGTTGCTGTTCGACAACGTCCCGCACGTGAAGTGCTTCTGGGTGATGCACGGCCTCTCGGTGGCGCAGCTCTCGCTGAACTTCGGCGTGGACGACCTGGACGGCTCGGTCGTCGAATACAAGATCACCCACGACGCGGACTCCTACGGCACGCCGAACACCATGCACCGCGACGACCTGCTCCACCTGATCTGGGACGCCGGGTTCCGCCCGGTCGAGCGGAACACCCGCTACGAGGTCGTCCGGGAGTACGACCCGGCCCCGTCGCTGACGCAGCGGCGCTCCGAGCCGCAGCAGGTGTGGGCCTGACCGTCGCAGGGCCGGTCGCCGTCGGTCGGTCGGCCTGCTCACGTACCCTGCAAGCGACATGAGCGAGCGCGACGAGGCACGGGACGGCTTCCCCCGGCGGGACGCCGAGGGGCGGGTCGTCGCCCTGGGCGACCTGCTCGGGGTGACCCTGGCCGGCGTGGTCATCGGGGTCCTGGCCCTGGTCCTGTTCGACTGGACGTTCGAGCTGATCGGCTCGGGCGACTTCGGCCAGGCCAACGGCTGGCTCGCGGTGATCCTGCCGGCCTGGCTCTTCCTGGAGGACTTCCGGGCCTGGAGCTTCGGGGCCGCCCGGGTGGTCGCCGCGCTGCTGGCCGCGGTGCTGGGAGTGGCCGGTGGCCTGCTGGTGGCGGGGCTGGCCGGCGGGTTGCCGCCGCTGGTCTCCGGCACGCTGGCGGCGACGGTCTTCACCGTCGTCTACGCCGTCGTCTGGTTCCACGGCGTGCACTGGCTGGCCCGCCGGACGGGCTGAACACCGGACAGGCTGAACACCGGCCCGGCGGACGGGTCGAGACCTCGCGTCGGGCACACGCCCGGCGCGGGAGAACAGGAGTGGGAACGTGAGCGCGGCGGTCAAGTACACCCTGGGCCGGATCGGGCTGTTCACTGTCGTGCTGCTCGCCCTCTGGCCGGTCGAGCTGAACATCTTCATCAAGCTGATGGTGGCGCTGGCCTTCTCCGCCGCGCTCTCCTTCTTCCTGCTGCGCGCCTGGCGGGACGAGATGGCCGAGGAGATGGCGGGCGCGGCCGATCGCCGCCGGACCGAGAAGGAGCGGCTTCGCTCCGCCCTGGCCGGCGACGACCAGACCGACACCACGTCCGACGTCACGCCCGGGCCTGAGGCCCCGCCCGCCGACGACCGGCGGTGACCGGCGTACCGGACGGACCCCGTCGGTGACCGGGGGACCGGATCCGACGGGGCCTCACCGGTGACCGGCGGACCGGACTACCAGTTGGTGGAGCCGGCCGGCAGTGCCGGCCAGGGGCGGTCCACCGGCTTGATCAGGTAGGCGACGCCTCCGGGGCCACCGGCGACGCCACCACTGGCGGTGGTCCGCTTGGTCCGCAGCCAGATCTGCTCGAACTGCTCCCGCTTGTAGACGTTGCGGACCACGTCGTTGCTGGACGAGGCCGGGTCGTTGACGATGACGTCGCCGTCGGCGGTGAAGCCCACCACCACGAAGAGGTGGCCGGCGGTGCCGTAGTTCGCCCCGTCGAGTTCGCTGGCGAGGAACGACTGGCTGGTCACCACCGGGATGCCGGCGGCGATGAAGCGCTCCAGCTCGTCCAGCGAGTGCAGCCGGGTCACCCGTCCCTCCAGGCCCGGGAAGCTGGCCGCGTACGCGGTGTTGAAGGGCCAGTTCCCGGCTCCGGCGTACGTGTAGTCGTAGACACTCCGGGCGGCGTGGTTGACGGTCGGGTCCGGGTACGTCGGGTCGACCCAGGAGGTCTCCTCGGCGCTCGGGCGGCGTCCCCAGTACTCCACCACCATCTCGGTCGAGGTGGGGGAACACCACGCCTGACCACCGCCGTCGTACTCGGGGTAGTGGCCGGAGTGGACCATCTGCGAGTAGCGGGGCACCGGCAGCTCGACGCCCCAGGCGATGCCCCCGGCGCTCGGGGTGACGGTGAACCGGTCCGGGACGTACGAACTCATCGCGCCGACCATCCGGACGACCGGGGCGGCCTGCTGGTTGGGGGCCCGGTACAGGGTCAGCCGGAGCTGGTACGCGCGCAGCAGCGGCCCGGCTGCCGCGTCCCGGACGGAGAGGGTGTCGGTCCAGACGTCGGAGTGCTTGTCCCCCTGCTTGTCGACGCTGGCCCGGCGGATGTCGGCGTCGCCCGAGGCCCAGCGGCTCATGACGTACCAGGGGGTCGAGGAGCCGCTGGTGTAGCGACCCTGCAACTCGACCTGGATCCAGGTGCCGGCCGGGGTGGTCGCGTTCCAGGAGGCGATCATCTCGCTCGCGTCGAAGCCGATCGGGGTGACCGGTGAGGTCCACGTCCCGTACGCCCAGTTGCGTTTGATCCCGGTGTGCGGGTCCCGGTAGGTGGTGCTCCCGGCCGGGACGCCCAGGGTGAGCCCGGCGGGGGTGGCGACCGTGCCGGCGGCGGTGCCCCGGCTCCAGTCGGCCGTTCCGGTCCAGTCCTGCCAGGTGATCTGTTCGTCGTGAATGGTCTGGCCCGCCGGGGCGGAACCCGGGGCGGCGACGGTGGCGGTGGCGGTGGTGGCGAGGAGGGCGAACGCGGTGACGCCGACGACGGCGACCGTGCGTAGACGTGGTCCGGCCATGGAAGCTCCGCTGCTGGTAGGAGGGGGTGCATCGTTTGGTATCACTATCCCGTTCGGCGGGAAGTTTCGCCAGATGTCCATTGAGGGGAAAATTTTTGCCGATGTGAGGATCCGCTTGGCATGAAAGAGAAGGCTGTCAATATTGATATGACCATGGGGCCGGTGGTGAAGTGTGATCCACCAGCGGAGACACTCCGCGCCGTCAGGAGGTTGGCATGGCCTTCCGAAAATCCGTCACACTCCGTCGTGGAGTGGTGCTCGCCGTCAGTGCCGCGGTGGGGCTCTTCGCCGTGGTCGCCGGACCGGTCTCCGCGGAGCCCCGCGCCGACCGGTCCGAACCGACCACCACGCAGTACCAGGTGCACGGCCCGCGTACCGTCGACGACCGCAGCGCGGTGGCCCGCACCGGCGCCAGCATCGACGGCATCGAGCACGGCCGGCTGGTCGTCTCGGCCACCCCGAGTGAGGCCGCCGCGATCACCAAGCTCGGCTTCCGGCTCGACCCGATGGCCGACCCGCACGACCACTCGACCGAGTCGGCGGATCCCGGCACTGCGGCCTTCCCGCCGGCCGACTCGAACTACCACGACTACGCCGAGTTGACCGCCGTGGTCAACAAGGTGGTCGCCGACCACCCCACCCTCGCCCGCAAGATCAGCATCGGTCGCTCGTACGAGGGACGCGACCTGATGGCGGTCAAGATCTCCGACAACGTCGCCACCGACGAGGACGAGCCGGAGATCGTGTTCAACTCCCAGCAGCACGCCCGGGAGCACCTCACCGTCGAGATGGCGATCTACCTGCTCAACCTCTTCACCGACAGCTACGGCACCGACTCGCGGGTCACCAACGTGGTGAACAGCCGGGAGCTGTGGATCATCCCGACCGTGAACCCGGACGGCAGCGAGTACGACATCGCCACCGGCTCGTACCGGTCCTGGCGGAAGAACCGGCAGCCGAACAGCGGCTCGACGGCGGTCGACACCGACCTGAACCGGAACTGGGGCTACCAGTGGGGCTGCTGCGGCGGCTCGTCCGGCTCGCCCGGGTCGGACACCTACCGTGGCCCGTCCGCGTTCTCCGCGCCGGAGACCGCGGCGTTCCGGGACTTCGTGAACAGCCGGGTGATCGGTGGCGTCCAGCAGATCAAGGCGAACATCGACTTCCACACGTACTCGGAGCTGGTGCTCTGGCCGTTCGGCTACACCTACAACAACACCGCGCCGGGGATGACCACCGACCAGTACAACACCTTCGCCGCCATCGGCCAGCAGATGGCGAACCTCAACGGCTACACCCCGGAGCAGTCCAGCGACCTCTACATCACCGACGGTGACAGCCTGGACTGGATGTGGGGGCAGCACAAGATCTGGGCGTACACCTTCGAGATGTACCCGAAGAACGCCTTCAGCGGCGGCTTCTACCCGCCCGACGAGGTGATCACCCGGGAGACCGCCCGGAACAAGGACGCCGTGCTGCTGCTCAGCGAGTACGCCGACTGCCCGTACCGGGCGATCGGCAAGCAGGGCACCTACTGCGGCACCGGCACCCCGCCGCCGGACCCGACCGGCTGCACCGGCACCAACGACACCGACGTCGCGATCCCGGACGGCGGCTCGGCGGTGACCAGCGCGATCACCATCGCCGACTGCGGCCGGGCGGCCTCGGCCACCGCCACGGTCACCGTGGACATCCCGCACACCTACCGTGGTGACGTGGTCGTCGACCTGCTCGCTCCGGACGGCACCGCCTACCGGCTGAAGAACTCCAGCAGCTCGGACAGCGCGGACAACATCAACGCCACCTACACGGTGGACGTGTCCGGCGAGACGGCCGACGGCAGTTGGCGGTTGCAGGTGCGCGACATCTACACCACCGACACCGGTCACATCAACTCCTGGACCCTGACGGTCTGACCAGCGACACAGTGCGGGCGGGCCGGCCACGCCGGTCCGCCCGCACCGTCCGTGGTGCGCTACCGTTCCCCCGGACCACCCGCAGCGAAGCCGGTCCGAACCCGGCGCTGTCCCGCAACTGTGACGCCTTCCGCCCCGGCCCGCCGGCCGGGCGCATTCCGGCCTCCCGGGCCGGGACGCTCGCTCGCCGCCGGGCCACCGGCCAGAGCCGAGCGGGAGGACGAGCCAGGCCGCCTGCGGAGGGTCGCGACACGCGCTCTCGAGGAAGGGCGCCTCGCGGGCGGTCGGGCCCTCGGCCCCTGTCGGCGAAGCACACTCCTCGACCGACAGGAGGCCAGATGACACGACGTACCCCCCGGCTCCTCACCGTGGCGCTCGCGGTCACCGCGCTCGCGCTCGGTGCCTGCGCCGAGCCGGACACCGACGAGCCGAACGCCGGCGCGAGCGGCGCAGCCGGACAGTTCCCGGTCACGGTCGGCAACCTGACCCTGGAGAAGCGGCCCGAGAAGATCGTCTCGCTCTCCGCCACCGCCACCGAGATGCTCTTCGCCATCGGTGCGGGCGCGCAGGTCACCGCGGTCGACGAGCGGTCGAACCACCCGCCGGAGGCACCGAAGACCGACCTCTCCGGCTTCCAGCCGAACGCCGAGGCGATCTCCGCGAAGAACCCGGACCTCGTCGTGCTCTCCGACGACATGAACAAGATCGTCGACCAGCTCACCGCGCTGAAGATCCCGGTCCACCTCACCCCGGCGGCGCAGACCCTCGACGACACGTACCGGCAGATCGGCGAGCTGGGCCAGCTCACCGGTCAGGTCGACGGGGCGGCCGACCTGACCCGGCGGATAAAGGACGACATCGCCAAGCTGGTCAAGGACCTGCCGAAGCGCGCCGAGAAGCTCACCTACTACCACGAGCTGGGCCCGGAGTTGTACACCGCGACCAGCAAGACCTACATCGGTTCGCTGTACGCGCTGGTCGGGCTGGAGAACATCGCCGACGCGTCCGACGCCGACGGCAAGAGCGGCGGCTACCCGCAGCTCTCCCAGGAGGTCATCGTCTCCGCCGACCCGGACTTCATCTTCCTGGCCGACACCAAGTGCTGCCAGCAGAGCGCGCAGACGGTCGGGGCGCGCGGCGGCTGGGCCGGCCTCACCGCCGTGAAGAACAACCAGATCGTCCCGCTCGACGACGACATCGCCTCGCGATGGGGGCCGCGCGTGGTCGACCTGCTCCGCGCGATCGTCGACGCCGTCGCCAAGGCGCCGGTCGCGTGACCGTGCCGAGTTGGTAGCAGGGGTCCCCTCCAGTGCAAAAAGCGGTAACAGGGGACCCCTCCTCACACCGAGGCGGCTCCGCAGACCGGGGCGGGGCGGGTTCGGCGGTGGCGGCCGGTCGGGCGGGGGCCCGGCCGGCCGGGCTGCGCCTGCCGTGGCTGGCCGCCGGGATCGCCGCCGTCCTGGTCGCGCTCGTCGCCGGAGTGTCGTTCGGCCCGGTCAGCCTGCCGCCCGGCAGCGTCGCGCTCGAACTTCTCAACCTGATCCCCGGGGTACGCCTCGACAGCGGGCTCACCGAGCGCGAGATCGCGATCATCACCGAGCTGCGGCTGCCCCGCGCGGTGCTCGGTCTGCTCGTCGGTGGGCTGCTCGCCCTGGCCGGCGGCTGCTATCAGGGCGTCTTCCGCAACCCGCTGGCCGACCCGTACCTGCTGGGGGTGGCGGCCGGCGCGGGCCTGGCGGTCACCGCGGTGATCGCCCTCGGCGGCGCGGACGGCGCGCTGACCCGGCTGCCGTTCGCCGTCCCGCTGGCCGCGTTCGTCGGCTCGCTGGGGGCGGTGGCGATGACGTACCTGCTCGGAGCCGCCGGAGGGCGCGACCGCTCGCCGGCCACCCTGATCCTGGCCGGGGTGGCGGTCTCGGCGGTCCTCTCCGCCGGCCAGACCTTCGTGCTGCAACGTAACTCGGACAACATCCAGCAGGTCTACTCCTGGCTGCTCGGGCGGCTGGCCACCGCCGGCTGGCACGACGTGCTGCTGGTGCTGCCGTACTTCGTGCTGACCGCCGTGGTGGTGCTGCTGCACCGGCGCGAACTCGACGTGCTCGCCCTCGGTGACGACGAGGCCAGCAGCCTGGGCCTGCACCCGCAGCGCTCCCGCTACCTGCTGGTCGCCGCCGCCTCGCTCGGCACCGCCGCCGCCGTCTCCGCCTCCGGCCTGATCGGCTTCGTGGGGATCATCGTGCCGCACACCGTACGGCTGCTCGCCGGCTCCAGCTACCGGGCGATCCTGCCACTGTCGATGCTCTTCGGCGGGGCGTTCCTGGCGTTGACCGACGTGATCGCCCGGACCGCCGCCGCCCCCGCCGAGGTGCCGATCGGCGTGGTCACCGCCCTGCTCGGCGGGCCGTTCTTCGTCCTGGTGCTGCGGACCGCCCGCCGGGTGCTCACGTGAGCGCCGACCGGCCCGTCCGGGCGGGCACCGACGGCCCGGCGGATGCCGGCGCAGCCCCCGCCGTCGAGGTGCGGGGGCTGCACGTCAGCC
Source organism: Micromonospora sagamiensis (assembly GCF_014680085.1). Lineage (NCBI taxonomy): Bacteria > Bacillati > Actinomycetota > Actinomycetes > Micromonosporales > Micromonosporaceae > Micromonospora > Micromonospora sagamiensis. The sequence continues at coordinate 3,356,676 of NZ_AP023438.1, forward strand.
TGGACGGCGTCCCGATCCTCACCGGCGTGGACCTGACCGTCGCCGCCGGCGAGTGGGTCACCGTGATCGGCCCGAACGGCGCGGGGAAGTCCACCCTGCTGCGCGCCGTCGGCGGCCTGCTGCCCACGTCCGGCGCCATCTCCCTGTTCGGTACGCCCAGCGTGGCCCTGCGCCGCCGCGAGCGGGCCCGGGTGGTGGCCACGGTCGCGCAGTCCCCGGCCGTCCCGGCCGGCATGTCGGTGTTCGACTACGTGCTGCTCGGGCGGACCCCGTACATCCCGCCGCTGGGCCGGGAGTCCGCCGCCGACCTGACCGCCGTGCACGAGGTGCTCGACCGGCTGGACCTGGCCGGCTTCGCCCGCCGCGAGCTGGCCACCCTCTCCGGCGGGGAACGGCAGCGGGTCTTCCTGGCGCGGGCGTTGGCGCAGGGGGCCACCCTGCTGCTGCTCGACGAGCCGACCAGCGCCCTGGACATCGGCCACCAGCAGGAGGTACTCGAGCTGGTCGACCAGCTCCGGCACGCGCACGGGCTGACCGTGCTCGCCACCATGCACGATCTCACCGTCGCCGGCGAGTACGCCGACCGCCTGGTGCTGGTCGCCGAGGGGCGGGCGGTCGCCACCGGCGCTCCCCGCGAGGTGCTCACCGAGGAACTGCTCGCCACGCACTACCGGGCCCGGGTCCGGGTCGTGGACGGCACCCACGGTCCCCTGGTGGTGCCGGTGCGTCCCGCCCGGTCGCCGTCCACGACGTCCTGACCGCTATCCGGCCGCCGCGACGACGGAGAAGAGCGCGCCCTGCGGGTCGCGGAGGGCGGCGTACCGGCCCGGTGGGGCGTCCCCGGGCGGCACCAGCACCTCCCCGCCGAGCCGGACCGCGCGGTCGGCGGTCGCGTCGGCGTCGTCCACCGCGAAGTACACCGCCCAGTACGCCGGCAGGTCGGCCGGGAAACCGTCCCCGAGCGGCGGCATCATGCCCGCGACGATCCGCTCCCCGAGCCGCCAGCCGGTGTACCGGCCGTCCATCCGCTGCTCCTCCGGGTGCCAGCCGAATACCAGCTCGTAGAAGACCTTCGCCCGCTCCGGGTCGGGGGTCACCAGCTCGTTCCAGGCCATCGAGCCCGGGGCGCCGAGCAACTCCGCGCCGGGCATCGCCATCGGCTGCCACACCGACAGCACCGCCCCCGCCGGATCGCTGAAGACCGCCATCCGGCCCTGGTCGAAGACCTCGAACGGCGGGACGAACACCAGGCCCCCCGCCGCGGTGACCCGGCCGGCGAGCAGGTCCGCGTCGTCCGTGGCCACGTACGTGGACCAGATCGGCACCTGGTCCGGGGCGGCCGGCGGCCCCGCACCGGCGACCGCCCGACCGCCGTGCCGGAAGATCGTGTACCCCTGTGCCTCGGGCTCCGGCGTGACGTGCGCGGTCCAGCCGAACAGCTCCGGGTAGAAGCGCCGCGCGTCCGCCAGGTCGGGGGTGGCCAGGTCGGCCCAGCAGGGCGTACCCGGTGGCGCGGAACCGTGCACCGCACCCCCTCTCGCCGGGGCGCACCCCGGCGGCACGCCCTGCCGGCATCCTCACACCGGCAGGCGGGCCGCGTCCGGGGAACCGGGCAGAACCTCAGGAACCGCCGCTCACCGGAAGCGTCGACCCTCGTCCCGTCGGTACGCCCACGCGGCCAGTGCCGTCAGGACCACGATCCAGACCCCGAGCATCACCAGTGACACCGCGTCGGGGCGGAAGTCGCCGACCGCCGCCCACATCAGCTCGGCCGCGCCCCGGGTCGGCAGGAAGGGTGCCACCGTCTCCACGAAGGCCGGCGCCTGACCGGGGGCGGAGAGCAGTCCGCCGCCGAAGGCGAGCGGGAAGAAGACCACCTGCGCCACCACGATCGCGGCCTTGCTCGGCAGCGCGTACCCGATGGCCAGCCCGAGCAGGGCGAACGGCACCGCCACCACGAGCAGGGTCGCGACGGCGGCGAGGAACCCGGCCGCGCTGACCCGGGCCTCGGTGGCGACCGCCGCGATCAGCACCACCGGAAGCAGCGAGACCAGGGTCATCACCTGACCGGCGATGACCCGCCCGGCGAAGCGGGGCAGCGGTCCCACCGGCAGGGTCCGGGTGTACGGGTCCCAGGGCTGGGCACGGTCCTCGGCGACTCCGACGCCGTACTGGAAGATGTTGGTGCTCATCACCGCGAAGGTCACCATCGACGCGGTGGCGAAGGTGGCGCCGACCGGGTCGTCCCCGGCGAAGGGCACCACGAAGAAGAGCATCGCCACGGCCGGGAAGAACGCGCTGCCGACCACCGCGATCGGGATCCGGAAGCTCTCCAGCAACTGGTAGCGGGTGTGCACGAGGACGAGTCGCACGGTCGGCCTCCTCAGGCGGTGGCCGGCTGGCCGGCGGGAGTGGTGATGGTGAGGAACGCCTCCTCGAGCGAGGTGGGCCGGACCTCCAGGTCGCGGAAGGGCACCTCGGCCCGGACCAGGTCGCGGACGAGCTGGTCGGCGTCGTTGGTGAGCAGGTGGACGCGGCCGTCGGCGCGTTCCGTCCCGACCACGCCCGGCAGCGGTGGCAGATCGTCGGCGACCAGGCTGACCCGGCGGATGCCGACCACCGCCCGGATCGCGGTGACGGTGTCGTCGGCGAGCACCCGGCCCTGCCCGACCACCACCACCCGGTGTGCCAGCGCCTCGACCTCCTCCAGGTAGTGGCTGGTCAGCAGGACGGTGCCACCCTCGTCGTGGAAGTGCCGGATGCCGTCCCAGAGGGTGCGGCGGGCCTCCACGTCCAGGCCGGTGGTCGGCTCGTCCAGCATCACCAGCCGGGGCCGGCCGACGAAGGCCAGCGCCACCGCGAGCCGGCGACGCTGCCCGCCGGAGAGGCCGCCGGTCTGGCGCCGGTGGAGGTCGGTCAGGCCGAACCGGTCGAGCAGCTCCGCCCGGGGCAGCGGGTCGGGGTAGTGCGCGGAGACGAAGTCCACCACCTCGCCGACGCGCAGCGTGCCGGGCAGACCCGTCTCCTGCGGGGTCACCCCCACCTGCCGGCGGTTCGCCGGCAGACGGGGATCGCCGCCGAAGAGTTCCACCTGTCCGGACGTCGGACGGCGCAGCCCCACCAGCAGGTTGAGCAGGGTGCTCTTGCCCGCGCCGTTCGGCCCGAGCAGGCCGACCAGCTCACCGGCGTGGACGTCGAGGTCGACCCGGTCGAGAGCGAGCACGTCACCGTAGCGGCGGGTGAGTTGTCGGGCACGGGCGACGACCATCGCGGCTCCTCGGGGGTGAGCCCGCCGCGCTACGCCGGTTCGGTGAGGGGGGCGGGGAGGCCAGTGGTGTGCAGGACGGCGAGGCGGGAGACCGCCCGGGTGAGCACCACGTAGAGGCGGTGCAGGCCACGCGGCTCCGCGGCGACGATCGCCGCCGGCTCGACGACCACCACGTGGTCGTACTCCAAGCCTTTGACCAGCGTAGCTGGGACGACGGTGACCCTCGCGGCGGCCTCGACGTCGTCCGCGCCGCCGGTCGGCACGCCGGCCGCGTCCAGGGCGGCGCGCAGGCTGTCGACCGCGTCGTCGGCGGCGATCACCCCGACCGAGCCGTCGTGGGCCAGCGCGGCGCGCACCTCGGCCACCGTCGCCGCCGCCAGGTCGGTCACGGTACGCACGTCGAGCGCGCCGTCGCGGCGCAGCGACTCGGCCGGTGGTACGTCCACGGCGAGCGCCGGGAGGAGCCGGTTGGCGAACGCCACCACCACGGCCGGCACCCGGAAGCCGATGGTCAGCGGCACCACCGCCGCGTCCGGCTTGCCCAGGTGGGCGAGGGTCTCCCGCCAGTCGGTGGCGGCCCACGGGGCGGTGCCCTGGGCCAGGTCACCGAGGAGGGTGACCGAGCCGTGCTCGCTGCGCCGGGCGATCACCCGGCACTGCATCGGGGAGAGGTCCTGCGCCTCGTCCACCACCACGTGTCCGTAGCCGGTCGGGCGTTCGATCAGACCGGCGGCCTCGTCGACCAGGACCGCGTCGGCGGCGCTCCACCGGGTCGCCTTCGGCGTCCGGGCCGGCTTCGCCCAGGTGAGCAGGGCCTGTTCGGCCGGGCCGAGCAGGCCGTCGGCCGCCTCGGCCAGGAACCCGGGGTCGGCGAGCAGCCGGTGCACCAGCCCCTCCGGGGTGAGCACCGGCCAGACCGCGTCGAGGAACGCGGTGACCGGCCGGGCCCGGCCCATCCGGCGCAGCCAGGCGTCGCCCGGTGACTCGGCCCGCCGCGCCTCGGCCTGCCGTTGCAGCAGCCCCACCACCCGGGCCCGGACCCGTTCCCGCCCGGTGGCGTACGGCAGCCCCTCCCGGCGGGTCTCCTCGACCACCCGGTGCAGCGGGTCCAGCCCGATCCGCCAGCGGAACGACCCGTCCGAGACCACGATCGGCTCGGTCGGCTCGCCCACGTGCGCCCCGACCGCCCGGCGCAGCACCTCCGCCATCCGCGGGTCGTGCTTGAGCGTCGCCACCGCCGGGTCGTCGACCGCCCGGACGGTGACCCGGGCGACCAGGTCCTCCACGGTGGCCTGCTCCACCTCGACCTCGCCGAGCGCGGGCAGCACCGCCGCGATGTACGACAGGAACGCCCGGTTCGGGCCGACGATCAGGACCCCGGACCGCCGCAGCCGTTCCCGGTGCAGGTAGAGCAGGTACGCGGCCCGGTGCAGGCCGACGGCCGTCTTGCCGGTGCCCGGCGCGCCCTGCACGCAGATCGAGTCGGCCAGGTCGGCGCGGACCAGTTCGTCCTGCTCGGGCTGGATGGTGGCGACGATGTCCCGCATCGGTCCCACACGGGGGCGTTCGATCTCGGCGGTCAGGATCCGGCTGGTGGTGCCGAGTTCCTCGCCCCGGTCGAGGTGCTCGTCCTCGAAGCTGGTCAGCGTGCCGGCGCTGAAACCGAACCGGCGTCGGGTCGCCACGCCCTGCGGCTCGCGGGCGCTGGCCCGGTAGAACGACCGGGAGACCGGGGCCCGCCAGTCCAGCACCAGCGGCTCGCCGTCCTCGTCGGTGACGTGCCGCCGCCCGACGTGGTACCGGTGCCCGGCGTGGTCCGGGTCGGTGTCCCCGAAGTCCAGGCGACCGAAGAAGAGCGGGGTGGTGGGATCGTCGGCGAGTTCCGCCACCCGCCGGGCCATGTGCCGACCGAGCTGTTCGGCGGTGTAGGCGTCGCCGGCGACCTTGTCGCCACCGGCGAAGAGGACCTCGGCGCGTTCGCGCATCCGGCGCAGCGCCGTACGGGACGCGGCCAGGTGGGCCTGCTCGGCGGCGAGTTCGGCCGCCAGGGACACGGGGGCGTGCAGGGACATCCGACGTACTCCTCGACACGGGGGAGAAGACACTGCCGCTCGCGTTTCCGACCGTGCGGTCGGCGCGGGACGTCCGCTGCGGTGCTCGATCACCGCGGCCGTCGGCGGAACGAAGAGTCTACGCCCAGCCACCCGCCACAGCCGCCGAATATTCCGGGTTAACCGGTTGTCCCGGCAGGGCGCGCCCCACTACGTTCCGCGAAATGCCCTCCCCCTCCGCGCTGTCGGCGTGCCCGCCCTCCTCCCGCTGGTCCGACGTCGGCTTCGCGACCGTCGCCCGGGGCGTCTCGACCTGCGGGGACTTCCTCGCCGCCACCGCGCTGACCCTGGCGCTCCAGTCCGCCGGGGCCGGTGGGCTGGCGGTGTCGGCGCTGCTGCTCGCCGCGACGCTGCCGCTGGTGGTTCTCGCCCCGCTGACCGGGCGACTGGCCGACCGGGTGGACAGTCGCACCCTGCTGGTCGGTGCCGGGCTGGCCCAGGCGGCGGTCTGTCTGGGCCTCGCGTACGCCGGGCACCCCGTCCTGATCGTCGCGCTGGTGGCGCTGCTCGCCAGCGGTCTCGCGGTGACCCAGCCCGTGCTGGCCGCGCTGCTGCCCGCGATGGTCCGCGCCGAGGACTTCCCCCGGGCCAGCGCGTTCAACCAGACCGCCGCCACCATCGGCATGCTCGGCGGCCCGGCCCTGGCCGGGCTGCTGGTGGGGCAGTTCGGCACCCGGGTGCCCCTGCTCGTCGACGCTGCCAGCTACCTCGCGCTGGTGCTGGCCGGGCTGGTGATCCGTACCCGCCGGGGTGGCTCCCGGTCCGTGTCGTCGGTGGCGTCCGGGCCCGACCGCCCCGCACCGGCGTGGCGGCTGCGGAGCGATCCGTTGCTGGTGGCGATGGTGGCCACGATGGCCGCGGTGGTCGGCGCGCTCGGTGCGCTCGGGGTGGTCGAGGTCTTCTACCTCCGGGAGACCCTGGACGCCTCCGCGACCGTGTTCGGCGTGGTCACCGCGGCCTGGCCGCTCGGCATCCTGCCCGGGGCGTGGCTCCTGGCCCGGTTGGCCCCCCGGTTCACCGACGACGTCACGCTGCTCTGGGGCGGGCTGGTCCTGCTGGCCGTCTGCTGTCTGATGGTCCTGGCCGGGGCGGCGGTGCCGATCGCGCTGCTGGTGGTGCCGTGCTGGCTGCTGGGCGGGGTGGCCAACGGCGGCGACAGCGTGCTGAACAACCTCCTGCTGGTCCGCCGGGTGCCCGAGGCGAACCGGGGCCGGGCCTTCGCGGTCTTCGGCGGGGCCACCCAGGGGGCCGCGATGGTCGGCTACCTGGTCGGCGGGCTCGCGATGGCGGTGGCCGCGCCCCGTCTGCTGGTCGCCGCCTGCGGCGTGGCGGGCCTGCTGGTGGTGGCCGTCGCCGTGGCGCCGGTCGCGCGTGCGGTCCGCGCCGACCGTCGGCACCGACCGGCCCCGGGCGGCCCGCCCGCCGCGCCGGACAGCCCGGCTGCCGACCCGACGGCGGACGGCCCGGTCGACGACGCGGCCGGCGGTGCGGGGTTGGCCACTCCCGCCCCCGCCCGGTGAGCCGGCGGTTCCCGGCGGGGTTACGGTCGGGGCATGGACCGCGTCGCACGCCCCCGGGTCGGGCACATCCAGTTCCTCAACTGCCTGCCGATCTACTGGGGTCTGATGCGCTCCGGCGCGCTGATCGACGTCGACCTGCACAAGGACTCGCCGGACCGGCTCAGCGCCGCGCTGGTCGCCGGTGACCTGGACATCGGGCCCATCTCGCACGTGGAGTACCTGCGCCACGCCGACGAACTGCTGCTTCTGCCCGACCTGGCGGTCGGCAGCGACGGCCCGGTGCTCTCGGTCAACGTGGTCTCGACCAGGCCGTTGACCGAGCTGGACGGCCGCCGGGTGGCCCTCGGCTCCACCTCGCGGACCGGGGTGCTGCTGGCCCAGCTGCTGCTCGGTGAGCGGTACGGCGTGCATCCCGAGTACTTCCGCTGCCCGCCCGACCTGACGCAGATGCTGCTGGAGGCCGACGCCGGGGTGCTGATCGGCGACGTGGCGCTGCGCGCCCTCTACGAGGCGCCGCGGCGCGGGTTGGCGGTGACCGACCTCGGGCAGGCCTGGCGGGAGTGGACCGGCCTGCCGATGGTCTTCGCCGTCTGGGCGGTCCGCCGGGACTTCGCCGCCGCCCACCCGGGCCTGGTCAAGGGGGTGCACGAGGCGTTCCTGCGCTCGCGTGACCTCTGCCTGGCCGAGCTGGACGACGTCGCGGCCTCCGCCGCCCGGTGGGAGCCGTTCGACGCGGAGACGCTGGCGTCGTACTTCCGGGTGTTGGACTTCTCCCTCGGGGACCGCCAGGTCGCGGGATTGCGGGAGTTCGCCCGCCGTGCCGCCGAGGCGGGCGAGGCCCCGGCGTTGCCGGCCGGCGGTCCGGAGTTCTTCGCCGGCTGAGGGAGACGCCCCGGCGGCCGTCCCGACGAGGTCAGGTGGCGGCCGCCCGGAGCTGCTCGGCGACCTTCTCGCAGTTGTCCATGCCGTACTCGTAGCCCAGGTTGATCGGGTAGCGGACCATCACGCCCATGGTCCAGCCCTCCCCGATGGCCAGGCAGTTGACGTGGATCTCCTGCTCGCGGGTCCGGTCGACCCAGCCGTTCTTGATGGCGATCCGCTTCTGCTCGGCGGTCGGGAACGCCTTGCGGATGCCGAAGTCACCGGTGCCCCGGACCAGCTTCATCTCGTTGAGCAGCCAGTCGGTCCACTCCGGGCCGGCGGCCCGGCCGTCGGCGATGCAGGCCCCCATCCGGGCGGTGTCCCGGGCGGAGAGGTTGGTCCGGCTCCAGCCCCCGTCGGCGGCCGGACTGCTGTCGGTCAGCTTGCACGTGGTGATCAGCCGCCTGATCGAGGGCGCGCCGCCGAGGGTTTCGTAGAACTGCTGGGTCCGGGTGTTGTCGCTGTCCCGGATGATCCTGGTCGCGTCGTCGAGCTTCGCCTCGCTCACCGTGCGACCGGCCTCGTCGGCGCGACGCAGGTAGTCCGCGACGATCCAGGCCTTGATCAGCGAGGCGGTGGTGTTGGTCTCGCTCATGTTCGCCGAGCCGGCGATCTCGCCGGTCCGGGTGTCCAGCAGGCTCCAGCTCCACCAGCCCTCGGCGTCCAGCTTGACCGTGGTCGGCCGCAGCGGCAGCGGTGGCGGCTCGGGCGACGGGGTCGGCGTGGGGGTGCTGCGCGTGCTGCGGTCGGTGGCCCCGTCGGTGACCCGTGCGGCCGGGTCGCCGCTGACGCCCCAGCGGGCGGCGACGTCCGACTCGAAGGGCGATCCGGGCAGCAGCCGGAGGGCGACCAGCACCAGCCCGATCAGGACGACGGCGACGCCGATCAGCCGCAGCGGCGAGGGATCGCCGCCGCCCGACCGGGTGGCCCGGCGGTTGCCCGCCATCAGGGTTTCGCCACCGGCTGAGGGACCTTGAGCGCGGCACCCGGCTGCGGGGTGACGAGCTGCGTGGTCACGCTCTGGCAGACCTGCGCGCCGTAGTCCAGCCCGTGGTCCTTCGGGTACCGCATCATCACCGCGAGACTCCACTTGTCGGTCACGGCCAGACAGTTCAGGTGCCACTGGAGGTCCGCCCAGAGCATGGTCCAGCCGTTCTTGATGCTGACCGGGCCCTGGGCGGTGATCGACGGGGGCAGGCCGTCGATGATCCCCCACCGGCCGCCGCCCTCCTTGAGCTGCTGGTCCTCGGGGGCGGTGGTGCCCCGGACGCTGGCCATCTCCTTCAGCAGGAACGGCGTCCACTTCGGGCCGGCAGCCGTGCCGTCGGCGATGCAGTCGCCCATCCGGACCGCGTCCCGGGGCGACATCTGGGTGTACGCCCACTTGGCCTGCGCGTCGATCCGGGTGTCGGTCAGCTTGCACAAGCTGATCAGCCGTTCCAGGACGGCCCGGCTGCCGCCGGCGCGGTAGAGCGACTGGGCGGCGGTGTCGTTGCTGTCCCGGATCGCGACGACGGCCTGCTTGCGTCGCTCGGCGGGGAGTGGCGCGTCACCGAGACGGCGCAGGTAGTCGGCGACGATCCAGGTTTTGATCATCGACTCGGTGGAGTTGGTGGTGGTGAGGTTCTTCGCGCCCGAGATGGTGCCGGTCTCCCGGTCCATCAGCGCCCAGGAGAAGTACTTGCCGTCGAAGGGCACCGACACGGGGGCGTTCGTCAGGGTGGGCGGCTGTGGTGCGGCGGGCGGCGGAACCGCGACGCTCTCCGGGCCGCCGCCCGAGCCGCCGTCGTCATCGGCGAGGCGGGCGTATGCGGCGGGGACCAGCATGCCGCCACCGAGCAGAACCGCCAGGACGGCGAGCACCAGGGTCACGCGGGGACGCATGAGTGGGCGAACTCCCAGAAGTCAGGGCCGGGGGACCAGCTTTTCCGATGTGTGTCGGCGGGACGGCCGAGGCCGGGGGATGCGGCCTGTCGGGGACGGCGTTCGCCCGCAACCGATCGGTGTGACCGGCAAAGTCTACGTCTGGAACCCGGACGCGCCAGAACCCGTGGCCGGCCGACGCGCCGAAAACCGGGACATCCAGCGCATTGGTGCATTTTGTTCGGGTTCTGCGGTGTGACATGTCCCACTGTCTGCCGGTTCTCCTGCTCGGTCGGGCTGGAGGTGGTCGTCCGGCGGCGGGCCGTCCGGTCCTGATCGCTGTTACATCCCTCTAGCGCACGCTACGGGGAGCTGTAACACTTGAACCGTGTACGGCAACGACTTCGCGAACCCGGACGAGGCCCCCGGCGGGGGCCTGCTCGATCAGGTCGAGGCGGCGGAGGCGGCCCTGCGGGAGGCCGCCGCCCGGGGGCGTCCCGACGGTGCCCCACCCGGCACCGACCTGGAGGCGTACTTCGCCGAGGTGATCGCGGCCGACCAGAAGATCGAGCCCCGCGACTGGATGCCCGAGGCGTACCGGAAGACGCTGATCCGGCAGATCGCCCAGCACGCCCACTCCGAGATCATCGGCATGCAGCCGGAGGGGAACTGGATCAGCCGGGCCCCGTCGCTCAAGCGCAAGGCGATCCTGCTGGCCAAGGTGCAGGACGAGGCGGGGCACGGGCTCTACCTCTACTCCGCCGCCGAGACCCTCGGGGCCAGCCGCGACGAACTGGTCGAGATGCTCGTCTCGGGCCGGCAGAAGTACAGCTCGATCTTCAACTACCCGACCCTGACCTGGGCCGACGTCGGCGCGATCGGCTGGCTGGTGGACGGCGCCGCGATCGTCAACCAGGTGCCGCTGTGCCGCTGCTCGTACGGCCCGTACGCGCGGGCGATGATCCGGGTCTGCAAGGAGGAGTCCTTCCACCAGCGGCAGGGCTACGAGATCCTGCACACCCTCGCGCACGGCACGCCGGCCCAGAAGGCGATGGCCCAGGACGCCGTCGACCGCTGGTGGTACCCGTCCCTGGCCATGTTCGGCCCGCCGGACGGTGACTCCACCCACTCCGCGCAGTCCATGGCCTGGAAGATCAAGCGTTTCTCCAACGACGAACTGCGCCAGCGCTTCGTCGACATGTGCGTGCAGCAGGCCGAGATCCTCGGCCTGACCCTGCCCGACGACGGCCTGCGCTGGAACGAGCAGCGGCAGGCGTACGACTTCACCCAGCCCGACTACGCCGAACTGATGCGGGTCATCAAGGGCGAGGGACCGTGCAACCGGCAGCGGATCGAACACCGCCGCCGCGCCCACACCGACGGGGCCTGGGTGCGCGAGGCCGCCACGGCGTACGCGGCCAAGCAGGCGGAGCGGAAGAAGGAGCGGGTCGCCGCATGAGTCAGGAACTGTCCCCGCTGTGGGAGGTGTTCGTGCGCGCCCGGCGCGGCCTGTCGCACACGCACGTCGGCAGCCTCCACGCCCCCGACGCCGAGCTGGCCCTGCGCAACGCGCGGGACCTCTACACCCGTCGCCAGGAGGGAGTCTCGATCTGGGTGGTTCCGGCCGGTGCGATCACCGCGTCCAGCCCGGACGAGAAGGACGCCTTCTTCGACCCGGCCGCCGACAAGGTCTACCGCCACCCCACGTTCTACGAGGTGCCGGACGGGGTGGCCCACCTGTGAACCGCGACCTGCACGAGTTCACCCTCCGGCTCGGCGACGACGCCCTGGTCGCGGCCCAGCGCCTCGCCGAGTGGACCACCCGGGCACCGGAGATGGAGGAGGACGTCGCGCTGGCCAACATCGCCCTCGACCAGCTCGGCGCGGCCCGGTTGCTGCTGACCTACGCCGGTGAGCTGGAGGGGGCCGGGCGGGACGAGGACGCGCTGGCGTTCCTCCGCGACGACCGGGAGTTCCGCAACTGCCTGCTGGTCGAGCTGCCCAACGGCGACTTCGCGGTCACCATGGCCAAGCTGTTCCTCCTCGCCGCCTACCAGCTCCCGCTCTACACCGCGCTGGCCGGGTGCGCCGACGAACGGCTCGCCGCGATCGGCGCGAAGACCCGCAAGGAGTCCGCGTACCACCTCGACCACGCCGCGCTCTGGGTGCGGCGGCTCGGTGACGGCACCGAGGAGTCGCACCGCCGGATGCAGGCGGCCGTGGACGAGATCTGGCCGTACACCCACGAGCTGTTCGCCGCCGACGAGCTGACCGCCCGGCTGGACGCGGCCGGGCTGGCCGCCGCCCCGTCGACCCTGCGGGACCAGTGGCGGGAGACCGTGGAGCCGGTGCTCGCCGACGCGACGCTGACCCGCCCGGCCGACGGCTGGGGCCCCTCCGGCGGTCGCGACGGCGTGCACACCGAGCACCTGTCGTACCTGCTCGCCGAGATGCAGGTGCTGCACCGCGCCCACGCGGGGGCGAAGTGGTGACCGTGAGAAGTGCAGCGCAGCGGGTCCCCGCAGTCGCGGAACAGACGGTGGCACCGTCGGGCGCCAGGGCGGCCGTGGCAGCGGTGGTGGACCCGGAGATCCGGGTGGTCACCATCGACGAGCTGGGCATCCTGCGGTCGGTCGACGAGGACCCGGCCACCGGTCGGGTCGTCGTGACGATCACCCCCACCTACACCGGCTGCCCGGCGATGGACGTGATCCGTGCCGACATCCGCCGGGCGCTCACCGCCGCCGGCCACGCCGACGCGGAGGTCCGTACCATCCTCAGCCCGGCCTGGAGCACCGACTGGATCTCCGACGCGGGTCGGGCCAAGCTCGCCGCCGCCGGCATCGCCCCGCCGGCCCCGGTCCGGGCCGACGGTCCCGTGCCGCTGGCCCTGGCAGTCCGTTGCCCACGGTGCGGGTCACCGGAGACCGAGCAGGTCAGCCGGTTCGGCTCCACCGCCTGCAAGGCGTTGTGGCGCTGCCGGTCCTGTCAGGAACCCTTCGACCACCTGAAGGCGCTGTGACTGTCACGATCACCCGCCCGGTCCGTCGCCGGCCGGTCTTCCACCCGCTGCCGGTCGCCGCCGTCGACCGGCTCACCGACGACGCCGTGGCGATCACCTTCGCGGTGCCCGAGGAACTGCGGGACACCTTCGCGTTCCGCGCCGGCCAGCACCTCACCGTGCGGCTGCCCGACGGCGGAGCCGACGACGCCGAGGTGCGCCGGTCGTACTCGATCTGCTCGACCCCGGACGACCTGGCCCGGCACGGTCGGCTGCGGATCGGGGTGCGCGAGGTCCCCGGCGGAGCGTTCTCCACCTTCGCCTGCGGCGCGCTGCGCTCCGGCGACACCGTCGAGGTGCTGCCGCCGCTCGGGCACTTCACCACGGCGTTCGCGCCGGACCGGGTCCGCCACTACGGCGCGGTGGTGGCCGGGTCGGGGATCACCCCGGTCCTCGCGCTGGTCGCGACCGCGCTGGCCGTCGAACCGGCCAGCACGTTCACCCTGGTGTACGGCAACCGCACGGCGAACACCGTGATGTTCGCCGAGGAACTGGCCGACCTGAAGGACCGTCACCCCACCCGGCTGCACCTGGTGCACGTGCTCTCCCGGGAGCCGGGCGAGTCGCCCCTGCTCTCCGGGCGTGTCGACGCCGAACGGCTCGGCCGGCTGCTCGACAGCATCGTGCCCGGCGCGGTGATCGACGAGTGGTTCCTCTGCGGCCCGTACGGCATGGTGGTCGACGCGAAGGCGGTCCTGGCCGACCGGGGCGTCCCGGCGCCGGCGGTGCACACCGAGCTGTTCCACGTGGACGCGCCACCGGAGCCGCCACGCCGCCCCGCCGACGCGCCGGGAACCGGTGCCGAGGTCACCATCATGCTGGACGGCCGGGCGTCGACCTTCACCATGGGACGCGAGCAGCGGGTGCTCGACGCCGCCCTGAAGGTACGGGGTGAACTGCCGTACGCCTGCAAGGGCGGGGTCTGCTCGACGTGCCGGGCGAAGGTCGTCTCCGGTGAGGTGTCGATGGCCCGCAACTACGCCCTCGAACCGGACGAGGTGGCCGCCGGGTACGTCCTGACCTGCCAGTCCTCCCCGACCACCGACCAGGTCGTCATCGACTACGACGCCTGACCGGTCGACCACCGCCGGTCCGGTCCCCAGCGCCGGTGGTGGGTCGCGTCGGCCAGCGCGAGGGTTCGGCGGACCTCTCGGACTATGTGATCCGGGCGTAGGTAGAGGTCCCGATCGGTGAAGTAGCGCATGGTCCAGCCGTGGGCCGACAGCCAGTTCATCCTGGCGCGGTCGCTCCGGAGGCGCTCGCGGGTCAGGTGGGACCCGCCGTCGTACTCGACGCCGACCTGGTGGGCGCGGTAGCCCAGGTCGAGCCGGAAGGTCCGGCGTCCCCACTCGTCGCTGATCCGGATCTGCGGCTCGGGGGGAGGCAGGCCGCCGTCGACGAGCACGAGACGTAGCTGGCTCTCCTGCCGGCACTCCGACCTCGCGTCCGCCAGGGGTACGAGTTGTCGGGCCTGACGCACCCCGCGCAACCGGCCGTGTCGCCTCACTTCCCGCTCAAGGTCGCCCGGCCGGCAAGCGCCGGATCGCAGCGCAAGATCGAGGATGGGCAGAGCCTCGATCCGCCGCAGCGTGCGGGCCAGGTCGATGGCGCAGCGGGCGGCCGGGGCGACCGGTACGCCGGAGACCATCACCGGATCGGGTACCGGCAGCACCACCTCGTGAGCGACCACCCCGGCGATCTTCGGTACGACCGACCCGGCCGGCACGATCACGTGCAGGTCATCCTGCGACACGTCACCGAACCCGTGCAGGTGGGCTCCGGTGTGGAAACCGACCACCGCCTCGGCCGGCAGCCGCATGAGCATGGCCCGCAACTGCTCGCCAGGCTCGCGGTTCGAGCCGGTGTAGATGCCCCGGGTCACCCGGCGAAGGCGTCCAGCCTCGACAGCGTGCCGCACGGCACCACGGGTGTTGCCGGCGGAGCGCAACTCCGGATAGCGATACAGGTCATCGGCCACACCGCGATCCTCACCGCCCCTCCCACCCCCGACGCCCCACCTGTGGACAACTCCGCCCCCTGTGGAAAACCCCCTGATCACCCCCACCCCTGCTACACCCCACCCCCACCCCACCCCCACCCCCACCCCCACCCCACCCCCACCCCCACCCCACCCCCACCCCCACCCCCGCCCACCCCGTCGATCATGGACTTCGGGCACCGCCCAAGCCTCACAATTGCCACTAGTCAGGCGCCGCGAGTCCATGATCGACGGAGTTGGGGGTGGGGAGCGGGTCGAGGAGCGGGGTGAGGAGGCGGGCCGGAGCGACGGTGGGGGGCCGGTCGCTGACCTGACCGTCGCCCAGCTCGACCACCCGCCAGAAGCCGTCGTCGCGTAGTGCCAGGTCGACCGTGACGAAGGGCAGCGCCAGCGCGGCGACGAGCGGCGCGACAGCGGCCAGGTCGGGGTCGGCGACGGGCGGTCGGTCCGGGGTGTCCGGGTGCGGGCCGACCAGCACGCACCGGCCGTCGCACCACCAGGTCCGGACCTCCGCCGAGGTGAACCGCTCGAAGCGGCGCAGCACGAACCCGCCGACGAAGTCGTCCTCGCGCAGCTCGCGGAACCGGCGGGCCACCGCCCAGGCGGCCTCGGCGTCGTCCAGGTCGGGGATGAACGCCGCCTCGTCCCAGTGGTGTTTCATCGACTTGCAGTAGTCGCGGAGCACTGCGGGGCCGTCGCCCAGATCGGCGCGGGCCCGGTCGAAGGCCGTACGCGCGTCGCCCGAGGTCCAGGTCGTCGCCGGGGTCACCGACGCCAGTTCCCGGTACCAGCCGGGCAGTTCGTGCGCCCGCCGGTACTGCGCGGCTCCGGTGCGGAGGGTGACGCCCTGGGCGGCCAACGCGTCCGCGAAGGCCGCGTACCGCTCGGCGCGGAGCATCCAGCCCCGGTAGACCGCCTCGCCCGCCTCGGGCAGGCGCCGCAGCGCGGCAGCCGCGTCGCCCCGGACGAGCGCGTCGTGGTCCACCACCGCGACCGGTACGCCGGCCTCCCGGGCCGTTGTCGCCTCCGGCGCGAAGTGCGGGTCGGGACGGTGGGCGCGGAGCGGGTCGGCGGGTACCAGCAGCAGCATCCCGCCATCCTCGCCGGACGCCGCCACCCCGGAGCGGGGTCACCGACGGCCGCGTTGCGCCGGAGTCACGCAGGTCAGCTGGGGGCCTTGACCTGACCGTCGTAGGCGATGCTGCGCCACAGGTCGAACTGACGGTCGTTGCCGACCAGGGGGTTGCCGGCCAGTGCGACGGCGGCGTGCACCTCCTCGTCGTTGCGCAGTTGCCGGAAGTAGCCGGGGCCGACCAGGGCGATGCCCCGGCCGGGCGACTGGATCAGCTTCATGTCGTCCTTCCACAGGTCGAGGGGGGGATTGCCGGTGAGCTGACGGGCCACGTCGGCGCGCATCGAGTCGAGGTCGATGAACGACGGGTCGATCTTTCCGCTGGTGCTGGTCTCCCGGTGTCCGCGGGCGTGGCTGGCGTCCCGCCCGAGTTGGCGCAGCACGGCGGCGGTCGCGAGCACCGAGGCGGAGTACTGCGCGGGGGTCATCGCCTGGTTGACCCCGTTGTAGTCGATCTCCCAGCCGATCAGCATCGTGTTGCCGTCGCCGGCCGGGATCGGTCCGCTGCCCCGGCAGGTGCCGGCGTGGTTGGCCCGGCCACCGGAGATGACGTGGAAGACACCGTGGTAGTCAACCAGCGCCTGGCAGAGCGGGCCGGGCAGGTCGGAGCGGCCGTTGATGCAGATGTTCAGCGCGGGGTGCGGGTTGCTGGCACTGGAGGTCGCCGCGGTGTGGTGCCAGAGCACGCCGATCGGGTTGAACGAGCTGCCGGCGACCCGGCCGAGCCAGTTGCCGTGCTCGACCACCTGGACCCCGGCGGTGCGGAGTACGTCGACGAGCCAGGGAATGGTGGCCATCACGCCTCCGGCGGGTCAGCGCGGCGGCCGGTCAGCGCGCCAGGGGCGGCTAAGGATCTCTCGGCAGGCATGGCGAAGATCGTAAGGGATCAATGCGCTGTGGGGAACGGGTTCATCCGGGCGGAACTCGCCGACGTGCTGGGCAACTACCGGGGGCGCCCGGATCGCGTGGGCGACGAGGGTACGTCGGAGTTGTCCGGTCCGGCGGCCTGACCGACTGCGGCCTACGGCCTGCGTCACCCTGGTCGGAGGGGCGTGCCGGTGATCGAACGACCGACGTAGGCTCGCAGGTGTGAGTGTGAGCCGGGAGATCGACGACATCCTGCAGCGCGGCGCGGACGGCGGGCGGATCACGCCCGAGGAGGCGCTGCTGCTCTACACCGAGGCGCCCTTCCACGCCCTCGGCGAGGCGGCCGACGCGGTACGGCGGCGGCGGTACCCGGACAACATCGTCACGTACCTGATCGACCGCAACATCAACTACACCAACGTCTGCGTCACCGCGTGCAAGTTCTGCGCCTTCTACCGCGCGCCGAAGCACAAGGAGGGGTGGACCCACCCGACCGAGGAGATCCTGCGCCGTTGCGGCGAGGCGGTCGAGTTGGGCGCGACGCAGGTGATGCTCCAGGGCGGCCACCACCCCGACTACGGCGTCGAGTACTACGAGGAACTGTTCTCCTCGGTGAAGAAGGCGTACCCGCAGCTCGCCATCCACTCGATCGGGCCGAGCGAGATCCTGCACATGGCGAAGGTCTCGGGGGTGAGCCTGGACGAGGCGATCGCCCGGATCAAGGCCGCCGGGCTGGACTCGATCGCCGGGGCCGGGGCGGAGATGCTCCCGGAGCGACCCCGCAGGGCGATCGCGCCGCTGAAGGAGTCGGGCGAGCGCTGGCTGGAGGTCATGGAGCTGGCGCACCGGCAGGGGGTCGAGTCGACCGCCACCATGATGATGGGCACCGGCGAGACCGTCGCCGAGCGGATCGAGCACCTGCGGATGATCCGCGACGTCCAGGACCGGACGAAGGGCTTCCGTGCCTTCATCCCGTGGACGTACCAGCCGGAGAACAACCACCTGAAGGGGCGCACCCAGGCGACGACCCTGGAGTATCTGCGCCTGGTCGCGGTGGCCCGGCTCTTCTTCGAGACCGTGCCGCACCTCCAGGCATCCTGGTTGACCACCGGCAAGGACGTCGGCCAGCTGGCCCTGCACATGGGGGTGGACGACCTCGGCTCGATCATGCTGGAGGAGAACGTCATCTCCTCGGCCGGCGCGCGGCACCGGTCCAACCTGCACGAGCTGATCGCGATGATCCGGTCGGCCGACCGGATCCCGGCGCAGCGGGACACCCTCTACCGTCGGTTGGCGATTCATCACACTCCGGCGGACGACCCGACCGACGACCGCGTCGTGTCGCATTTCTCGTCGATCGCGATTGCGGGGGGCGGGGTCGGCCGTCCGCTGCCTCTGGTTGATGTCCAGTGAACGGTCGGTAATCACCGTCCTTTTCCGGGATCGACCGAACGGGCAATGGTTGCTCGGCGGGAGGGTTGATCACTGTGACCATTGGGGCCAGTGTGACCTGCGGATCCGTCCGGCAAGCGCATCAATTCGGACAATCCTTAAGTGATTCTTAGGTAAGCAGCTCACCCCGGGTTTCCCGAAGGGGTGGCGGGGGCGATCGTCGACCGATAACGTGCGGTCGGCGGCCCCGGGCGGACGTTGTGCCCGGACGCATTCTCTTCCCGTCTTCCATGGGGGAACGTCTTCATGATTTTCCGTAACCGAGCGCTCGCGCGGGTCGGCGCTGCCGCACTCCTGGCCTCCGGCGTGTTCACCGCGCTCGGCGTTCCGGCCCAGGCCGCCGGCACCGAGACCGACCTTGCCCTGGACGTCGTCGGCACCCGGGTCGCCGCTGGCGCCGACGGAAAGGTCGTCTTCGCCAAGGTCACCAACAAGGGCAAGAACACCCCGACCAACCTGTCGATCAGCGCGGACCTGTCGAAGGTGGACACCGAAAAGGCCGTGCCCCTCCCGGCCGTGCCCGACTGCAGCCTGAACGTCGCCGACTGGACCTGCATCGTGCCGACCGAGCTGCTGCCCGGCCCGGGCGAGACGGTCGAGCTTCCGGTGGTGCTCTTCAAGCAGGAAGACATCAAGGGCACGTACAAGGCGCCGGTCACCTTCACCATCGAGTCCACGGACGACACCGACGCCAGCAACAACAGCAAGACCGCCACGATCGAGCTCACCGACGAGAGCGGCCCGGACCTGCTCGTGCTCGCCGGTGACGTCAAGCAGGCGGTCAAGGTCGGCGAGGACGGCGAGCTCAGCATCGTCGGCGACCTGCACGCCGGCCAGACCGGACTGCTCCAGTACTTCGTGGTCAACCAGGGCGACCAGGCGACCGCGGGTCTCACCGTCACGGTCAAGCTCCCCAAGGGTGTGACCTTCACCGAGGCGGAGCCGGACTGCGAGTACAACGCGGCCAACACCGAGGCCGTCTGCACCTACCGCCAGCTTCCGCTGGTCCCGGTGGACGAGGACACCGACGGCAACGACGACGTCTTCTCCGGCGGTGACTTCTTCCACCTGCTCTCGGTCGGCGCGGACGTCAAGGCCGGCAGCCTCACCGGCGGCAGCGTGACCGTCGAGCCGATCGTGGCGGAGCGGGGCCTGCGGGGCATGGCCCGGGAGGCCAACAAGCTGCCGGAGAACGTCACCGGCATCCGGGCCACCGACGTGGACGCCAGCGACAACACCGACGGCTACGCGGTCGTCGTCACCGCCAAGGGCGGTTCCGGTGGCGGCGACGGGGGCAGCCTGCCGGTGACCGGTCCGCAGGCCGGCCTGATCGGCGGTATCGGCGGCGCGGTCCTGCTCGCCGGTGGCGCCATGTTCCTGGCCGCCCGTCGTCGCCGGGTGGTCCTGGTGACCCCGGGCGACGAGAAGTCGACCGTCTGACGGTCGTCCTCAACCGGCCCGTGCGGGCCGTTTACATAACGCACCGCGGTGGGGGCGGGATGGGTGACCGTCCCGCCCCCACTGTCTTCAGGCGCGGCCCCGTCCGGGCCGCGCCTGTCCCACCTCTCCCAACCCCGAGGGACCGCATGAACCTGTTCACTCGCACGGCGCTGGCCCGCACCGGCGCCGTGACCCTCCTCACGGCCGGGTTGGTCGCGGTCGGCGCCCCGGCCCACGCGGCCGACCAGGCCGAACTGGCTCTCATCCCGGTCAGCGGCCAGCTCGCCAAGGGCGTCTCCGAGGCCAAGGCCAAGCCCTTCAAGTTCACCGTGGACAACAGCCGGGGCACGGCGGACGCCCGCAACGTCACCGTCAAGGTGGACTTCCGGAAGGTCAACCAGAAGAAGGTCGGCCTCTCCGTCCCCGACGGTTGCCAGGAGCAGGGCAAGGCCGTCTACTCCTGTGTCCTCGGCGACCTGACCGCCGGGACCAGCGAGGACTTCGGTATCCCGCTGTTCAGCACCGGTAAGCGCGGTGCCGCCGGCACCCTGGTGGTCACCATCACCTCCGAGACCGCGGAGGCGGACCTGGAGGACAACACCGTCGAGGTCGACCTCAACGTGACCAGGCCCGGCTACGACCTGGTCACCTGGGCCCAGGACGTCTACGCCGACGTCGTCGTCGACGGTGACGAGGAGACCGGCCTGCGGCCGGTCCGGCCGGGCGGGACCGCTCCGCTGGACTGGGCCGTCTACAACGGTGGCAGCCGGCGGGCGACCGGCCTGTTCTACGGCATCACCCTGCCGGCCGGGGTCAGCTTCGCCGAGCTGCCCGGGAACTGCGTCCAGGAGGACTTCCTCGGGTTCGCCCAGGCGTTCTGCGAGGACCCGGCGGTGGTGCTGAAGCCGGGTGAGTTCTACACCGCCACGGTGCGGGTGACGGTGGCCAAGGAGGTCACCGAGCCGGTGCTGCGGATCGGCAACATCTTCGCCGCCGGCCTGGACCGGGTGGTCGACGGCGAGCCGGAGGAGGAGCCGGAGGTCGCCGGACCGGCGCAGCGCCGGACGTTCTCCGAGGTCGACGAGGTCGACAACAGCGCCGTCTTCGACGTCTTCGTGGACCTGACCGCCCCCACGTCGGGGCCGACCACCTCGCCGACGGCCTCCCCGAGCGTCCCGCCGGTGGCCGGTGGCGGCGGCGGGCTGCCGGTGACCGGCGTCCAGGCCGGCCTGATCGGCGGCGTCGGCGGCACCGTCCTGCTCGTCGGCGGGGCGCTGCTGGTGCTCTCCCGTCGCCGTCGGGTGGTGCTGGTCACCCCGGCCGACGAGAGGTCCACCGACTGACGCCGGTGACACACCACGGCCGGGCAGGATGGGTGACCATCCCGCCCGGCCGTCGTGTGCACCGGGCTGGCAGAGTGGGGGAGTGAGCCGTACCCCGCAGGGCCATCGCGCCAGCCTGGACAAGCAGCCGCACGAGGTCGCCGCGATGTTCGACGGCGTGGCCGCCCGTTACGACCTGACCAACACCGTGCTCTCCTTCGGCCAGGACCGGGGGTGGCGCCGGGCGACCCGGGCCGCGCTGGCGCTGGAGCCCGGCGAACGGGTGCTGGACGTGGGTGCCGGCACCGGGGTGTCCACCGAGGAACTGGCCCGCAGCGGGGCCTACGCCGTCGGTGCCGACCTGAGCCTGGGCATGCTCGCCGCCGGTCGGCGGGTGCGGCCGGAGGTGCCACTGCTCGCCGGGGACGCGCTGCGCCTCCCCTTCGCCGACGCCACCTTCGACGCGGTGACCATCTCCTTCGCCCTGCGCAACGTGTCGGATCCGGACGCGGCCCTGGGTGAACTGGCCCGGGTCACCCGGCCCGGCGGGCGGCTGGTGGTCTGCGAATTCAGCACCCCCGTCAACCCCGCGTTCCGCACGCTCTACCTGTCGTACCTGATGCGGTCCCTGCCGGCGGTGGCCCGGACGGTCTCCAGCAACCCGGACGCCTACGTCTACCTGGCCGAGTCGATCCGGGCCTGGCCCGACCAGCCGGCGCTGGCCGCGCGGATCGGTGCCGCGGGGTGGGGCGGGGTGGCGTGGCGCAACCTGACCGGCGGCATCGCGGCGCTGCACCGGGCGGTCCGCACCTAGTCGCCCTCATGTTCCGTGTTATCCGTTTTAAGTAGCCTTTGACCCCGTATGCTGTCCGCCATGACGGGAGCAGACGAGGCGTACGGGGTGACCGCGGACGAGGACGACACGCGTGAACTCGTCGCCCAGCTCCGGCAGCTCGCGGGTGCCGACCCGGCCACCGTCCGGCAGGTGGTGCTGGAGGTGTTGACGGCGCTGGACCGGGTGGCCGGCGGGGCGCTGCGCGACCAGTTGCCCGAGGCGATCCGGCTCGACGCGGGGCTGGACAGGGCGGCTCCCGGCCATCCCTGAGCGTTCACTCAGGCTCCCGGCACCCCCCTCCAGGGAAGTTAGGGTCACCTAACCCTGGGCGGGGGTAAAGACGGTCATAGACTCCTCCCCGACTGGCTTGTGAAGCGTTTCACGAGCGTATGGGGAGGAGGCCCGGATGACGGCGGTGGAACACGACGCCGACGTGATCGTCGTGGGCGCCGGTCCAGGCGGCTCGGCGACCGCGTACCACCTGGCGCGGCACGGGGTCCGGGTGCTGCTGCTCGAGAAGACCGAGTTTCCCCGCGAGAAGGTCTGCGGTGACGGACTGACGCCGCGCGCGGTCCGGCAGCTCATCCGGATGGGCGTGGACACCTCGCCGGAGGCCGGCTGGCTCCAGAACAAGGGCCTGCGGGTGATCGGTGGCGGCCTGCGGCTGGAGCTGGACTGGCCCGACCTCGCCAGCTTCCCCAACTACGGTCTCGTGCGCACCCGGCTGGACTTCGACGACCTGCTCGCCCGGCGCGCCGTCGCGGCCGGCGCCGAGCTGCGCACCGGCGTGAACGTCATGGGCCCGGTGCTCGACCCCACCGGCCGGGTCACCGGCGTCGAGGCCGAGGTCGGCCCGGACAAGACCCCGGCCACCTTCCACGCCCCGCTGGTGGTCGCCGCCGACGGCGTCTCCGGCCGGTTCCCCCTCGCGCTCGGCCTGGCCAAGCGGGAGGACCGTCCGATCGGCGTGGCGGTCCGGCGGTACTACCGGTGCCCGGCCAAGCACGACGACAACTACCTCGAATCCTGGCTCGAACTGCGGAGCAAGGGCAGCGACGCGTTGCTGCCCGGGTACGGCTGGATCTTCGGCCTCGGTGACGGCCGGGTCAACGTCGGCCTGGGCGTGCTCAACTCCTCCTCCGCCTTCGGTAAGACGAACTACCGGCGGCTGCTCACCGACTGGCTGGCCAACACCCCGGCCGACTGGGGCATGACCGACGAGTCGAACGCCGACGGTCCGATCCTCGGCGCGGCGCTGCCGATGGGTTTCAACCGGGTGCCGCACTACACCCGGGGTGTGCTGCTGGTCGGCGACTCCGGTGGAATGGTCAACCCCTTCAACGGCGAGGGCATCGCGTACGCGATGGAGTCCGGCGAACTGGCCGCGGAGATCGCGGTGCAGGCGCTGGCCCGTCCGGCGGGCGCGGAGCGCGAGCGGGCGCTGACGGCGTACCCGACCGAGCTGAAGGCGCGGTTCGGCGGGTACTACCGGCTCGGCGGGATCTTCGTGAAGCTGATCGGCCGACCGGAGATCATGCGGATCGCCACCAAGCACGGCATGCCGCACCCGATGCTCATGCGCTTCGTGCTGAAACTGCTGGCCAACCTGACCGACCCGCGCGGCGGGGACGCGATGGACCGGGTCATCAACGCGATGACGAAGGCGGCTCCAGCGGTCTAGCCACACCCCGGCGACGGTTGCCGGAGGTGAAGTGAATAGTGTGATTTCGCCATCGACCGAGGGCAGGGAAGGACGAGCAGGAGACAACGATGACGCTCTCGCCTTACGCACCCATCATCGGGCTGTTCGCCCTCGCTGCGGCGTTCGCGCTCTTCTCGATCGCGTCCGCACGCCTCGCCGGCCCGCGCCGCTACAACAAGGCCAAACTCGAGGCGTACGAGTGTGGCATCGAGCCGAGCCCGCAGCCGGTCGGCGGTGGCCGGTTCCCGATCAAGTTCTATCTGACGGCGATGCTCTTCATCGTCTTCGACATCGAGATCATCTTCCTCTACCCCTGGGCGGTCTCGTTCGACGCCCTGCCGATCTTCGGCTTCGTGGAGATGGTCCTGTTCATCGTCGCGGTCTTCGTCGCGTACGCCTACGTGTGGCGGCGCGGCGGCCTGGACTGGGACTGAGGGAGGAACCTCACATGGGTATCGAGGAGAAGCTTCCCGCCGGCATTCTGCTGACCTCGGTGGAGAAGCTGGTCAACTGGTCGCGGAAGTCGTCGGTCTGGGGCGCCACCTTCGGCCTGGCCTGCTGCGCCATCGAGATGATGGCCGCCGGTGGCCCGCACTACGACATGGGCCGCTGGGGCATGGAGGTCTTCCGGGCCTCGCCCCGCCAGGCGGACCTGATGATCGTCGCCGGCCGGGTGAGCCAGAAGATGGCCCCGGTCCTGCGGCAGATCTACGACCAGATGGCCGAGCCCCGGTGGGTGCTCTCGATGGGCGTCTGCGCCAGCAGCGGCGGGATGTTCAACAACTACGCCATCGTCCAGGGCGTCGACCACGTCGTCCCGGTCGACATGTACCTCCCCGGCTGTCCGCCCCGGCCGGAGATGCTGATCGACGCGATCCTCAAGCTCCGCGAGAAGATCGGGCACGAGCCGCTCGGCCCGAACGGCCGCAAGATGCTGGAGGCCCGCCAGGCCCGCGGTGACGTCCCGGTCGTCCCCTACGGCTCCATGCCGTCCTCGTACCGGGAGGACAAGGCCCGCCGCGCCGAGTGGACCCAGGCGGTCCGGGAGGGGCGCGAGGAGCAGCTCCGGATCGAGAACTGGATGAAGGCCCAGAACCACCTCCAGCCACCCCGGGGCATCAAGTGAGCGCGAGGAGTGCCGCGGAGCGCAGCCCCGCAGTCGCGAACGGAGGGTGGGTCGCGGTGAGCGCGAGGAGTGAGTGCGCGAGCCCCGCAGTCGCGAACGGAAGGTGGGTACGGTGACCGCACCGAACGACAAGCCGAACGACGGGGGCGTCCCGGTGCCGGTGACGCCGGCCGGCGCCAGCAGCACCGCGCCGGCCGAGTACCCGCCGGCCAGCCCGGCCGGCCGGGGCATGTTCGGCATCCATGGTTCCGGTGACACCTCCGGCTTCGGCGGCCTGGTCCGGCCGCGCCGACCGATCGAGGAGGCCGCCCGGCCGTACGGCAGCTACTTCGACGAGGTCCGCGACGCGCTGGAGGAGGCGTACCCGGCCTTCAACGAGGCGATCGAGAAGGTCGTCGTCGACCGGGGCGAGCTGACCCTGCACGTCCGCCCGGAGAAGATCGCCGAGGTCTGCCAGGTGATGCGGGACGACCTCGCCCTCCGCTTCGAGCTGTGCTCCTCGGTCTCCGGGGTGGACTACCTCGGCGCGGACGAGCGCCGGCTGCACGTGGTCTACCACCTGACCTCGATGACCTACCGCCGCCAGGTACGGCTGGAGGCCGCCGTTTCGGCCGAGGCCCCGCACCTGCCGAGCGTGACCGCCGTCTACCCGACCGCCGACTGGCAGGAGCGGGAGACGTACGACATGTTCGGCGTCGTCTTCGACGGCCACCCCAACCTGACCCGGATCCTCATGCCGGACGACTGGGAGGGGCACCCGCAGCGCAAGGACTACCCGCTCGGCGGTGTCCCCGTCGAGTACAAGGGCGCGGAGATCCCACCGCCAGACCAGCGGAGGTCCTACCAGTGAGCACCCCGAGCTACGCCACCGAGCGCGAGACGACCGAGGGCAAGGTCTTCACCGTCACCGGCGGGGACTGGGACCGGGTCGTCTCCGGCACCGACCCGATCAACGACGAGCGGATCGTGGTCAACATGGGTCCGCAGCACCCGTCCACACACGGGGTGCTGCGGCTGGTCCTCGAGCTGGAGGGCGAGACCGTCCGCGAGGCGCGCTCGGTCGTCGGCTACCTGCACACCGGGATCGAGAAGAACCTCGAGTACCGCAACTGGGTGCTGGGCTCGACCTTCGTGACCCGGATGGACTACCTCGCGCCGATCTTCAACGAGACGGCGTACGCGCTGGCGGTGGAGAAGCTGCTCGGCATCTCCGAGCAGATCACCGAGCGGGCCACCACGATCCGGGTCCTGATGATGGAGCTGAACCGGATCTCCTCGCACCTGGTCTGGCTGGCCACCACCGGCATGGAGCTGGGCGCCATCTCGATCATGCTCTACGGCTTCCGGGAGCGGGAGTACATCCTCGAGATCTTCGAGATCATCACCGGCCTGCGGATGAACCACGCGTACGTCCGACCGGGCGGGGTCGCCCAGGACGTGCCGGACGAGGCGATCGTCAAGATCCGCAAGTTCCTCAAGGAGATGCCGAAGAAGCTCAAGGAGTACGAGGACCTCCTCTCCGGGCAGCCGATCTGGACCGAGCGGACGAAGAACGTCGCCGTGCTCGACGTGACCGCCTGCGTGGCGCTCGGCGTGACCGGGCCGGTGCTCCGCTCCGCCGGGCTCCCCTGGGACCTGCGCAAGACCATGCCGTACTGCGGCTACGAGACGTACGAGTTCGACGTGCCGACCCACCCGGACGGCGACGTCTGGGGCCGCTACCAGGTCCGGCTGGCCGAGATCCGGGAGTCGCTCAAGCTGGTCGAGCAGGCCCTCGACCGGCTGAAGCCGGGCCCGGTGATGGTCGCCGACAAGAAGATCGCCTGGCCGGCGCAGCTCGCCATCGGCGTCGACGGCATGGGCAACTCGCTGGAGCACGTCGCGAAGATCATGGGTCAGTCGATGGAGTCGCTGATCCACCACTTCAAGCTCGTCACCGAGGGCTTCCGGGTCCCGCCGGGCCAGGTCTACGTGGCGATCGAGGCGCCCCGCGGCGAGCTGGGCGTGCACGCGGTCTCCGACGGCGGCACCCGGCCGTACCGGGTGCACTACCGGGAGCCGAGCTTCGTCAACCTCCAGGCGCTCCCGGCCATGGCCGAGGGTGGCCTGATCGCCGACGTGATCGCCGGTGGTGCCTCGCTGGACCCCGTGATGGGTGGTTGTGACCGATGACGACTTTCACCGAAGAGACCCGGGCCCGGGCGCGGGAGATCATCGCCCGTTACCCGGCCGACCGGTCGCGTTCCGCGCTGCTCCCGCTGCTGCACCTGGTGCAGTCCGAGGAGGGGTACGTCTCCCCGGCCGGGGTCGAGTTCTGTGCCGAGGTGCTCGGCCTGAACAAGGCCCAGGTCGGCGCGGTCGCCACCTTCTACACCATGTACAAGCGCCGGCCGACCGGTGACTACCTGGTCAGCGTCTGCACCAACACGATGTGCAACGTGCTCGGCGGCCAGGAGGTCTACGACACCCTCGCCGAGCACCTGGGCGTGGGGCACGACGAGACCACCGCCGACGGGAAGATCACCCTGGAGCACGCCGAGTGCCTCGCGGCCTGCGACTACGGCCCGGTGATGACGGTCAACTACGACTTCTTCGACGGCGTCGACCCGCAGGCGGCCCTCGGGGTGGTCGAGGAGCTGCGCTCCGGCGGTCGGCCGATGCCGACCCGGGGCGCCCGCCTCTGCACCCTCAAGGAGATGGCGGTCCAGCTCGCCGGCTTCGCCGACGAGCGGGAGGGCGCGGTCGCCGACGGCGGGCCGGGCGAGCCGACCCTGCGCGGGCTGCGCCTGGCGCAGCAGCACGGCATCTCGGTGCCGGGCTTCGACCCGAACACCCCGATCCGCAGCAAGGCCGAAGCCGACAAGGCCGCCGCCGAGGCGAAGGCCAGGGCCGAGGCCGCGAAGCCGGCCCCGGCGGGCCAGCCGGCCCCGGCGTCGCCGCAGGCGGCCACCGGTAGCACCGCGCCCGACGTGAAGGCCCCGGACGCCAAGTCGCCCGAGGTGCGCGCCGCCGAGACCCGGCAGCCGGACGCGAAGACCGCCGTCGCGGACGCGCCCGGCACCAAGGTGCCGGCCGGCGGCACCTCGCCGGCCACCCGCGACGCGCGGGCCGCCGAGGCCGAGGGCGCGGCGGCCAACGCACCGGCGGGCGACGGCAAGCCCGCCGGTGACAACGCCGCTGCGCAGGAGCGCTCGCTCAAGGAAGCGGAGGCCAACAAGTGACCACGCCTCGGCCGGAGACGCTGGCCAAGCTGACCCCGGTGCTCACCAAGCGCTGGCTCTCGCCGGACGCCTGGCGGATCGACACCTACCAGCGGCTGGACGGCTACGCCGCCCTGCGCAAGGCACTCAGGGCGCACCCGGACGACCTGATCCAGCTGGTCAAGGACTCCGGGCTGCGCGGTCGGGGTGGCGCCGGCTTCCCGACCGGCCTGAAGTGGGGCTTCATCCCGCAGGGCGACGGCAAGCCGCACTACCTCGTGGTCAACGCCGACGAGGGCGAGCCGGGCACCTGCAAGGACCTGCCGCTGATGACGCACGACCCGCACTCGCTGGTCGAGGGCGTGATCATCGCGTCGTACGCGATCCGGGCCAACCGCGCGTACATCTACATCCGCGGTGAGGCGGTGCACGCCGCCCGCCGGCTGCGCAACGCGGTGCGCGAGGCGTACGACCGGGGCTACCTCGGCCGGAACATCCTCGGCTCCGGGTTCGACCTGGACCTGGTGGTGCACTCGGGCGCGGGCGCGTACATCTGCGGCGAGGAGACCGCGCTGCTGGACTCGCTGGAGGGCTTCCGGGGCCAGCCCCGACTGCGTCCGCCCTTCCCGGCGACGCACGGCCTCTACGCCAGCCCGACGGTGGTCAACAACGTCGGCACCATCGCCAGCGTGCCGTACATCGTGCTGGGCGGGGCGGACTGGTGGAAGACCATGGGCACGGAGAAGTCCTCCGGGCCGATGATCTACTCGCTCTCCGGCCGGATCGCCAACCCGGGCCAGTACGAGTGCTCGATGGGCATCACGCTGCGTGAGCTGCTGGAGCTGGCCGGGGGCATGCAGCCCGGTCACCACCTGCGGTTCTGGACGCCGGGCGGCTCGTCGACGCCACTGCTCACCGCCGAGCACCTCGACGTCCCGCTGGACTTCGAGGCCGTCGCGGCGGCCGGCTCGATCCTGGGCACCACGGCCACCCAGATCTTCTCCGACCAGGACTGCCCGGTCTACGCGGTCTACCGGTGGCTGGAGTTCTACCACCACGAGTCGTGCGGCAAGTGCACCCCGTGCCGCGAGGGCAACTACTGGATGGTCCGGGTCTACCGGCGGATCCTCGCCGGCCAGGGCACCCACGAGGACCTGGACACCCTGCTCGACACCTGTGACAACATCCTCGGCCGCTCGTTCTGTGGTCTGGGCGACGGTGCGACCAGCTCGGTGACCTCGTCCCTGAAGTACTTCAAGCAGGACTACCTCGACTACATCGAGGGACGTACCGCGCCGAGGCTGTCGGCCAAGCAGCTGGTGGGAGCGCACTGATGACCGACGTAGCGAAGCAGACCGAGACCGTCACCCTCACCATCGACGGCGTCCAGGTCACCGCCCCGAAGGGGGCGCTGCTGATCCGGGTCGCCGAGCAGATGGGCATCGCGATCCCCCGGTTCTGCGACCACCCGCTGCTGGCCCCGGCCGGCGCGTGCCGGCAGTGCCTCGTCGACGTGGAGGGGCAGCGCAAGCCGGTCGCCTCCTGCACGCAGACGGTGGCCGAGGGCATGGTGGTCCGCACCCAGCTCACCTCCCCGGTCGCGAAGAAGGCGCAGGAGGGGGTGATGGAGCTGCTGCTCCTCAACCACCCCCTCGACTGCCCGATGTGCGACAAGGGCGGCGAGTGCCCGTTGCAGAACCAGGCGATGTCCACCGGCCGCGCCGACTCCCGCTTCCACGAGCACAAGCGGGAGTACGAGAAGCCGCTGAACATCTCCACCCAGGTCCTGCTGGACCGCGAGCGGTGCGTCCTCTGCCAGCGGTGCACCCGCTTCTCCGAGGAGATCGCCGGGGACAAGTTCATCGACCTGATGGGCCGCTCCTCCGCCGAGGAGATCAACATCTACCGGGACGAGGCGTACGGTGCCGCCGACGGCGAGGACGACGGCGACGTGCCGTTCAACTCGTACTTCTCCGGCAACACCGTGCAGATCTGCCCGGTCGGCGCGCTCACCGGGGCCCAGTACCGCTTCCGGGCCCGCCCGTTCGACCTGGTCTCCACCCCGAGCGTCTGCGAGCACTGCTCGGCCGGGTGCTCCCAGCGCACCGACTGGCGACGGGGCAAGGTGCTGCGCCGGCTGGCCGGTGACGACCCGCAGGTCAACGAGGAGTGGAACTGCGACAAGGGCCGTTGGGGCTTCCAGTACGCCCGCGCCTTCGACCGGATCACCACCCCGCTGGTGCGGGACGCGAAGACCGGTGAGCTGCGCGAGGCGTCCTGGAGCGAGGCGCTCACCGTGGCCGCCGAGGGGTTGGCCGCCGCCCGTGACGGTGGGCAGGGCACCGCGGTGCTCACCGGTGGCCGGCTGACCGTCGAGGACGCCTACGCGTACGCCAAGTTCGCCCGGGTCGCCCTGAACACCAACGACATCGACTTCCGTGCCCGCCCGGTCTCCCGCGAGGAGACCGAGTTCCTGGCCAGCAACGTCGCCGGGATCACCGAGGTCACCTACGCCGACGTCGAGAACGCCTCGGCGGTGGTGCTGGCCGGCCTGGAGCCGGAGGAGGAGTGCCCGATCCTCTTCCTGCGGCTGCGCAAGGCGTACCTGAAGAAGAAGCTCAAGGTCTACGCGCTGGCGCCGTTCGCCACCCGGGGCCTGGAGAAGCTCGGCGCGAAGCTCGCCCGGGTGGTGCCGGGCGAGGAGGCGCCGCTGCTGGCCGACCACGCCACGGTCACCGAGGCGCTGAGCGCCGAGGGCGCGATCCTGATCGTCGGCGAGCGACTGGCCACCGTCCCCGGTGGCCTCTCCGCCGCTGCCGACGTGGCCCGGCGTACCGGGGCGAAGCTGGCCTGGGTGCCGCGGCGCGCGGGTGACCGGGGCGCGGTGGACACCGGCTGCCTGCCGAACCTGCTTCCCGGCGGACGCCTGGTCACCGAGCCGGCGGCCCGCGCCGAGCTGGGCGAGGCGTGGGACATCGCGGCCGGGGTGATCCCGAGCCAGGCCGGTCGGGACACCGACGGGATCATCGCCGCCGCGGCGGCCGGCACGCTGGGCGCGCTGGTGGTGGCCGGGGTCGACCCGGCCGACCTGGCCGACCCGCGACTGGCCGAGCAGGCCCTCGACGAGGTGCCGTTCCTGGTCAGCCTGGAGCTGCGGATGAGCGCGGTGGCCCGCCGGGCCGACGTGGTCCTCCCGGTGGCCCCGGTGGTCGAGAAGGCCGGCAGCTTCCTGGACTGGGAGGGGCGGCTGCGGCCGTTCGACGCGGTGCTCCAGACCCCGGCGATGTCCGACGGCCGGGTGCTCGACGCGATCGCCGACCGGCTCGGGGTCCGACTCGGCACCGGTGACGTGCTGAGCGTCCGCCGTGAGCTGGGTTCCCTGCCGGCCACCCGGACCGACCGGCCGTCGGCACCGTCCGTGGAGCCACAGCCGGCACCCCAGCCGGGCGCGGGCGAGGCGGTTCTCGCCACCTGGCACCAGCTCATCGACCTGGGCAGCCTCATCGACGGTGACGAGCACCTGGGCGGCACCGCCCGGACGCCGGTGGTGCGGCTGGGCAAGGGCACCGCCGAGGCGCTCGGCGTCGCCGACGGTGACGCGGTGATGGTGGGGACCGACCGGGGGGCGCTGACCCTGCCGGCGGCCATCACCGAGATGCCGGACGGCGTCGTCTGGCTGCCGACCAATTCACCCGGTTCGACCGTCCGGCGCAGCCTCGGCGCGACGTCCGGCACGGTGGTACGCGTCTCCGCTGCGGCGGGGCCGTCCACCACGCCGGAACGCGTGGCCCTGGACGCCGCCGACCGCCCGGGTCCGCTCCTCAACACCGGGGGTGTATCCCAGTGAACGCGGTCTACCTCGCGCAGGACCCGACGCTGGCCGACTTCGGCAGGGACCCGTGGTGGCTGGTCCTGATCAAGATCGTCTTCGCCTTCGCCTTCGGCCTGCTCGCCACCCTGCTCGGCGTCTGGTTCGAGCGGCGCGTGGTGGGTTACATGCAGGTCCGGCCGGGCCCGAACCAGATCGGGCCGTTTGGTCTGCTCCAGACCCTCGCCGACGGTCTCAAGATGGCCTTCAAGGAGGACATCCTCCCGAAGGCGGCGGACAAGGTCGTCTACTTCTTCGCCCCGGCCGTCTCGGTGATCTGCGCGGTCACCGCGCTGTCGGTGATCCCGTTCGGCCCGATGGTGAGCATCTTCGGCCACCGGACGCCGCTCCAGGTCACCGACGTGTCGGTGGCGGTGCTGGTGGTGCTGGCCTGCTCCTCGATGGCGGTCTACGGCATCGTGCTCGGCGGCTGGGCCTCCGGGTCGACGTACCCGCTGCTCGGTGGTCTCCGCTCCAGCGCCCAGATGATCTCGTACGAGGTCGCGCTCGGGCTGAGCATCGTCGCCGTCTTCATGACCGCCGGCACGATGTCCACCAGCGGGATCGTCGCCGCCCAGGCCAACGGCACCCAGCTGAACGTCTTCGGGCAGGAGTTCTCCGCCCCGGGCTGGTACGCGATCCTGCTCATGCCGAGCTTCATCATCTTCTTCATCGCCACCGTCGGTGAGACCAACCGGGCGCCGTTCGACCTGCCGGAGGCGGAGTCGGAGCTGGTCGCGGGCTTCATGACCGAGTACAGCTCGCTGAAGTTCGCGCTCTTCATGCTCTCCGAGTACGTCGCGATGGTGACCATGTCGGCCTTCACCGTGACGCTGTTCCTCGGCGGCTGGCGGGCGCCCGCGCCGATCACCACCTTCTGGGAGGGGGCGAACTCCGGCTGGTGGCCGATGCTGTGGTTCTTCGCCAAGGTCGTCATGCTGGTGTTCGTCTTCGTCTGGCTGCGGGGCACCCTGCCCCGGCTCCGGTACGACCAGTTCATGCGGCTGGGCTGGAAGGTGCTGCTCCCGATCAACCTGGTCTGGATCCTGGTGCTGGCCTGGCTGCGCTCGATCGAGGACTGGGACACCCGGGGCCGGCTGACCGGCGTCGGTGTGCTGGCCGGAGTGCTGCTCCTGGCCGTACTGCTCTGGCCGAGTCGCAAGCCGGTGCGCAAGCCCAGCCTGCAGGAGCAGGTCGACAGCCGACCGCACGGCAGTTTCCCGGTGCCCCCCATGGACCTGCAGGTGCCACCGAGCCCGCGCACCAAGCGGGTGGTGGCCGAGCGGGAGCCGGCCAACATCGGCGCCGGCCCGGACTCGAAGGAGGTGTGACGTGGGCGGGATCACCGGAACGTTCAAGGGCTTCGGCGTCACCTTCTCGCACATGTTCAGGAAGGTCGTCACGACCGACTACCCGTTCAAGCCGCCGACCCCGGCGCCGCGCTACCACGGGCGGCACATCCTCAACCGGCACCCGGACGGGCTGGAGAAGTGCATTGGCTGCGAGCTGTGCGCCTGGGCCTGCCCGGCGGACGCGATCTACGTCGAGGGTGGCGACAACACCGACGAGCAGCGCTTCTCGCCGGGTGAGCGGTACGCCAGCATCTACCAGATCAACTACGCCCGCTGCATCTTCTGCGGGCTCTGCATCGAGGCCTGCCCGACCCGTTCGCTGACCATGAGCAACGAGTACGAGCTGGCCCGGGACAACCGGCAGGACCTGATCTTCACCAAGGAGCAGCTGCTCGCGCCGCTGCTCGAGGGGATGGAGCAGCCGCCGCACCCGATGCGACTGGGCGACAGCGAGAAGGACTACTACGTCGGCGCGCTGGAGAACCCGGGCACCTCGGCCGGAGCCGAGCGCTCCCCGATGGGGCCCGGCCGGTACGCGCTCGACGAGACCCCGGGCGTGACGTTCCCCGGCGCCGAGCAGGCGGCCCAGCGGGCCGAGGCGGCCAAGGGCAGCAAGGGAGACAGGGCATGACCACGTCTACGGTGCTGGCCGCGGCGGGCGAGGTGTCCGGCGGCGAGGAGATCACCTTCTGGATCCTCGCCCCGCTGGCCCTGCTCGGCGCGATCGGCATGCTCTGGGCACGCAACGCGGTGCACTCGGCGCTCTGGCTGGTGCTGACGATGCTCTGCCTGGGTGTGTTCTACGTGCTCCAGGCGGGCCCGTTCATCGGCATGGTGCAGATCATCGTCTACACCGGCGCGATCATGATGCTGTTCCTGTTCGTGCTGATGCTGGTCGGCCGGGACTCGTCGGACTCGCTGATCGAGACGCTGCGTGGCCAGCGCGTCGCGGCGATCCTGCTCGGTCTCGGCTTCGCCGGCCTGGTCGCCGGTGGTCTGGCCCGCGCGCTCGACGGCACCACGCCGGTCGGCCTCGACGAGGCCAACGCCGAGGGGAACGTGCAGGGCATCGCCCGGCTGCTCTTCACCAAGTACGTCTTCGCCTTCGAGCTGACCTCGGCGCTGCTGATCACCGCTGCGGTCGGGGCGATGGTGCTGGCGCACGTCGAGCGGCGCCGGGAGGACAAGATGGACCAGGTGGCGACCATGAAGGCCCGCTTCGCCCCCGGCAACTACCCCGGCCCGAAGCCGGGCCCGGGTGTGTTCGCCACCTCCTCGTCGGTGGCCACTCCGGCCCGCCTGCCCGACGGCCGGCTGACCGAGCGCAGCATCCCCGAGATCATGCCGGTCCGGGAGCTGAGCGCGGAGGAGACGACGCTGAAGGGGACCGACCGGTGACTCCGGACTACTACCTGATCCTGGCCGCGGTGCT
The DNA here is from genome assembly GCF_014680085.1 of Micromonospora sagamiensis. Lineage (NCBI taxonomy): Bacteria > Bacillati > Actinomycetota > Actinomycetes > Micromonosporales > Micromonosporaceae > Micromonospora > Micromonospora sagamiensis. Next base: position 3,391,147 of record NZ_AP023438.1, read on the forward strand.
CTTCACCATCGGCGCGGTCGGGGTGCTCATCCGACGCAACGCGATCGTGCTGTTCATGTGCATCGAGCTGATGCTCAACGCGGCAAACCTGACCCTGGTCACCTTCGCCCGGATCAACGGTGACCTGAATGGGCAGATCATGGCCTTCTTCGTGATGGTGGTGGCCGCCGCCGAGGTCGTGGTCGGACTCGCGATCATCATGTCGATCTTCCGGACTCGACGCTCGGCGAGCGTCGACGACGCCAACCTGCTCAAGTACTAGAGGGGCCGACGCAGTGGAAGAAACTGTGCGTTACGCAGAGGCCACGGGTTTGCTCGGCAGCGTCTGGCTGCTGGTGGCCATCCCCCTGGTCAGCGCGGCGATCCTGCTGCTGCTGGGCCGGCGGGCCGACCGCTGGGGGCACTGGCTCGGCGTGGCCGCCATCGGTGCCGCGTTCGTCCTCGGCCTCACCTACTTCTTCCAGCTGCGTGGCCTGGAGAACAAGTCGGTCGAGCGAAGCCTCTGGGACTTCATCGCCGTCGGTGATTTCCGGGTGGACTTCGGCCTGCTCTTCGACCCGCTGGCCGCGGTCTTCGTCCTGCTGATCACCGGCGTGGGCTTCCTGATCCACCTGTACGCGGTGGAGTACATGTCGCACGACGCGGGTCGGCGGCGGTTCTTCGCGTACTTCAACCTGTTCGTCGCCGCCATGCTCCTGCTGGTGCTCGGCAACAACTACGTGATGCTCTACTTCGGCTGGGAGGGCGTCGGTCTGGCGTCGTACCTGCTGATCTCCTTCTGGTACGACCGGCCGAGCGCGGCCACCGCCGGCAAGAAGGCGTTCCTGATGAACCGGGTCGGCGACGCCGGCCTGGCCATCGGCATCTTCATCATGTTCGCCACCCTCGGCACCACCCAGTACGACGAGGTGTTCAACGGGGTGGGCGGCCTCGCTGGCGGGACCGTCCTGGTCCTCGGCCTGCTGCTGCTGCTCGGCGCGACCGGCAAGTCCGGCCAGTTCCCGCTCCAGGCGTGGCTCCCGGACGCGATGGAGGGCCCGACCCCGGTGTCCGCGCTCATCCACGCGGCCACCATGGTCACCGCGGGCGTCTACCTGATCGCCCGCTCCAACCCGATCTACTCGGCCAACGAGACCCTCCAGCTCGTGGTGGTCAGCGTCGGTGCGCTCACCCTGCTGATCGGCTGCGTCATCGGCGCGGCCAAGGACGACATCAAGCGGGTGCTGGCCTGGTCGACGGTGAGCCAGATCGGCTACATGTTCGTCGGCGTGGGGCTCGGCGGCGCGGCGTACGCGCTGGCCATCGTGCACCTGCTGGCGCACGGCTTCTTCAAGGCCAACATGTTCCTCGGGGCCGGCTCGGTCATGCACGGCATGAAGGACCAGGTGGACATCCGCCGCTTCGGCGGGCTGTCGAAGTACATGAAGATCACCTGGATCACCTTCATGATGGGCTGGCTCGCCATCATCGGCATGTTCCCGTTCTCCGGCTTCTTCTCCAAGGAGCCGATCATCGTGGCCGCGTTCGAGCGGGACGACTGGACGGCCTGGCTGTTCGGTGGCGCGGCGCTGCTCGGCGCGGGGCTGACCGCCTTCTACATGACCCGGCTCTTCGTGCTCACCTTCCACGGCCCGAAGCGGTGGACCGAGGACATCGAGCACCCGCACGAGTCGCCGGCCCTGATGACCATCCCGCTGATCCTGCTGGCCGCCGGCTCGGTCGGTGCCGGTTTCCTCCTCTCCACCTCCGTGCCGGACTGGCTGACCGCCACCGCCGGCCTGGGCGGCGAGGAAGGGCACCACGAGGCGGTCCTGTCGCACACCGTCATCACGGTGCTCTCGCTCCTGGTCACGGTGCTCGGTGCCGGGTTGGCCTGGATGCTGTTCCGCAACGGCACCGCCACCGCGCCACAGCCGGCCGGGGTGCTGGTCACCGCCGCCCGGCGCAACCTCTACACCGACGCGTTCAACGAGGCGGTCTTCGAGAAGCCGGGCATCTTCCTCACCCGGGCGCTCGTCTACCTCGACAACCGTGGCGTCGACGGGCTGGTCAACGGTCTCGCCGCGGCGATCGGCGGGGGTTCCGGCCGGCTCCGGCGGCTCCAGACCGGCTTCGTCCGGTCGTACGCGACGTCGATCCTGACCGGCGCGCTGCTGGTGGTGGCGGCGTTCCTGGCCGTACAGGCGGGGTGGTTGGCGTGATCGACCTCTTCCCGGCGGTCGCCGCCGCCGGCGGACCGCGCAGTCACGACGGAGGTAAGGCCGCATAATGTCCGACTTCCCCTTCCTCTCGGTGCTGACCGTGGCGCCGCTGGTCGGCGCCCTGATCGTGGCCTTCCTGCCGCGTAGCCGACCGGAGTTCGCCAAGCAGGTGGCCTTCGTCTGGTCCCTGGTGGTGCTGGCGCTGACCGTCGTCATGTGGGTGGCGTTCAAGGCCGGTGGCGAGCGGTTCCAGTTCCGCGAGTCCTACACCTGGATCCCGCAGTGGGACGCCCGGTTCACCTTCGCCGCCGACGGCATCGCCCTGGTGATGCTGATGCTGATCGCGGTGCTGGTGCCGCTGGTGATCCTGGCCTCCTGGCACGACGCGGACGCCTCGAAGCGGTCGGTGCCGGCCTACTTCGCCCTGCTGCTGGTGCTCGAGAGCACGATGATCGGCGTCTTCGCCGCCGCCGACGTCTTCCTGTTCTACGTGTTCTTCGAGGTCATGCTGGTGCCGATGTACTTCCTCATCGGCAGCTACGGCGGCCACCAGCGCCAGTACGCCGCGGTGAAGTTCTTCCTCTACTCGCTGGTCGGCGGTCTGTTCATGCTGGCCGCGGTGATCGGCCTCTGGGTCGTCGGCGGGAAGACCTTCGACTGGCAGGCGCTGGTGCAGGCGGACATCTCCGCCGGCACCGAGCGCTGGCTCTTCCTCGGCTTCTTCGTCGCCTTCGCGATCAAGGCGCCGTTCTTCCCGTTCCACACCTGGCTCCCGGACGCCGGTGGCGCCGCCCCGGCCGGTTCCGCCGCGCTGCTGGTCGGCGTCATGGACAAGGTCGGCACCTTCGGCATCCTGCGGTACTGCCTGCCGATGTTCCCGGAGGCGTCGAAGTGGTTCGCGCCGTGGGCGCTGGCGCTGGGCCTGATCGGCATCGTCTACGCCGCGCTGCTGGCGGTCGGGCAGAACGACCTGAAGCGGCTGGTGTCGTACACGTCGATCGCCCACTTCGGCTTCATCGGGGTCGGCATCTTCGCCTTCACCACCCAGGCCGGCACCGGCGCGGTGCTCTACATGGTCAACCACGGGCTCGCCACCGGCCTGCTCTTCCTGGTGGTGGGCATGCTGATCGCCCGCCGTGGCTCGGCCCTGATCAGCGACTTCGGCGGTGCGGGCAAGCTGGTCCCGGTCCTGGCCGGGGTGCTCTTCTTCGCCGGTCTCGCCTCGCTGGCACTGCCCGGCACCGCGCCGTTCATCTCCGAGTTCCTGGTGCTGATCGGCACCTTCACGGTGAACAAGCCGGTCGCGGTGATCGCCACGCTCGGCATCATCCTGGCCGCCGCGTACGTGCTCTGGATGGTGCAGCGCACCACGCAGGGCACGCTGAACCCGGCGCTGACCGAGGTCGAGGGCATGCGGCGTGACCTGAACCTGCGCGAGAAGGTCGTGGTCGCCCCGCTGATCGCGCTGATCGTGCTGCTCGGCTTCTATCCCAAGCCGCTCACCGATGTCATCAACCCCGCCGTCCAGGCGACCATGCAGGACGTCGGCAAGACCGACCCCGCCCCGACGGTCGGCAGCGTCCAGGAGGCCGCAAAGTGACCGAACTCGAGTTGCCCTCGATCGACTATCGGGCGCTCCTGCCGATTCTGATCATGCTGGGCGCGGCCCTGCTCGGCGTCCTGGTCGAGGCGTTCGTGCCGCGCCGGGGTCGCCACCCGGTCCAGCTCCTGCTCGCCCTGGCGGCCGTGGTGGCCGCCTTCGTGGCGGTGGTCCTCGCCGACGACCGGCGCGGCATCACCGCCGGCGGGGCGATCGCGGTGGACGGGCCGACCCTGTTCCTCCAGGGCGGCATCCTGCTCCTCGCCGCGGTGGCGCTGCTGCTGATCGGCGAGCGGACCGTCGAGCGGGGCGGGGCGTTCGTCGCCCAGGCCGCGGTCCGGGCCGAGTCGACCGAGGACCGGCGGCAGGCGGACGGGCAGAACGGGGCGACCGAGGTCTTCCCGCTGACCACCTTCGCCATCGCCGGCATGCTGATCTTCGTGGCGGCGAACGACCTGCTGACCATGTTCATCGCCCTCGAGGTCTTCTCGCTGCCGCTCTACCTGCTCTGCGCGCTGGCCCGACGCCGCCGGCTGCTGAGCCAGGAAGCCGCCCTGAAGTACTTCATGCTCGGCGCGTACGCCTCGGCGTTCTTCCTGTTCGGCGTGGCGCTGATCTACGGCTTCACCTCCGGCACGCCGGGCCGGGAGGCCGGGGTCGACCTGGACACGGTGGCCGCGGCGGTGGGCGAGTCGACCTCCAGTCGGGTGCTGCTCTTCGCCGGTATCGCCCTGCTCTCCATCGGCCTGCTGTTCAAGGCCGCGGCGGCCCCCTTCCACGTCTGGACCCCGGACGTCTACCAGGGCGCGCCGACCCCGATCACCGGCTTCATGGCCGCCTGCACCAAGGTCGCCGCCTTCGGCGCGCTGCTGCGGATCTTCCACGTCGCCTTCGGTGGGGCCGCCTGGGACTTCACCCCGGTGCTCGGCGCGGTGGCGGTGCTCACCATGCTGATCGGCGCGGTGCTGGCGGTCACCCAGACCGACATCAAGCGGCTGCTGGCGTACTCGTCCATCGCGAACGCCGGCTACCTGCTGGTCGGGGTGCTCGCCCCGGGTCGGGACGGTCTCTCCGGCACGATGTTCTACCTGGTCGCGTACGGCTTCTCGGTGCTCGCCGCGTTCGCCGTGGTGACCCTGGTGCGCGACGCCGACGGTGAGGCCACCCACCTGTCCCGCTGGGCGGGCCTGGGGAGGCGGTCGCCGTTCTACGCCGCCCTGTTCACCCTCATCCTGCTGGCCTTCGCCGGTATCCCGCTGACCAGCGGCTTCATGAGCAAGGTCGCGGTCTTCGGTCCGGCCCTGGACGGCGGGCAGGCGTGGCTGGTGATCGCCGGTGTGCTGACCAGCATGGTGCTCGCCTTCCCGTACCTGCGGGTCGTGGTGATGATGTGGCTCTCCGAGCCGGGCGACTCCACCCCGACGGTCACCGTGCCCGGTGGGCTGACCGCCGCCGCCCTGATGATCGGTGTGGCCGCCACCGTGCTCCTCGGGGTGGCCCCGGCCCCGCTGCTCGACCTGGCAGACGGTGCCGCCCAGTTCCTTCGATGATCCGTCCGGCCGGCCGGTCCCGGCCACCGTCGTCGCCTCCGGTCCACCGGACGCCACGGCAGTGGCCGGGACCGGCCGGCCGTTTCGTACGCAACTGCCCGCCCCTGTGTCCCGTCCGGTCGGTTCTGACCGGTCGGCAGCCCTGGCGGGTCTCCGAGGTGGCGGCCGGGACGGTTGCGCCGGTGGTCGGCCGGGTGCCGCCGGGACCGCCCCGACCGGACCTGGTCGAGCGGGTGTGGCATGGTTGAGGGCGTGGAGACAGCGGCTGGCCAGCGAACAGGTGCCCCCGGCTCCGGCGGTCGTCGGAGCCGGCCGGGAACGGGGCAATTCGACTCGCTCGGTCTCTACCTCGCGGACGCCAAGGTCGAGGCGTCCGTCCTCGGACTGCTGGAGACGGTCGAGGCCGAGCTGAGGTCGAGCGTGGCAAGTGCCGACCCGCTCGTCACCGAGGCCGCCCGGCACCTGGTGGAGGCCGGCGGCAAGCGGTTCCGGCCGCTGCTGGTGGCGCTCGGTGCGCAGTTCGGCGACCCGACCGGCCCGCAGGTGGTCCCGGCGGCGGTGGTGATGGAACTCACCCACCTGGCCACGCTCTACCACGACGACGTGATGGACGAGGCCGCGGTGCGCCGGGGCGCGCCCAGCGCCAACTCCCGGTGGACCAACTCGATCGCCATCCTGGTCGGCGACTACCTCTTCGCCCGCGCCGCGGACATCGCGGCCGACCTGGGCGTCGAGGCCGTCCGCCTCCAGGCGCGCACGTTCGCCCGCCTGGTGCACGGCCAGATCGCCGAGACGGTGGGCCCGCGCCCCGGGGACGACCCGGTGCAGCACTACCTTCAGGTGATCGCCGAGAAGACCGGGTCACTGATCGCGACCTCGGCCCGGTTCGGCGGCATGTTCGGCGGTGCCCCGGCCGCCCACGTCGAGGCGCTCGCCGGGTACGGCGAAACCATCGGCCTGGCCTTCCAGCTCTCCGACGACCTGCTCGACATCTCGTCGGAGTCGGTGCAGTCGGGCAAGACCCCGGGTACGGACCTGCGCGAGGGGGTCCCCACCCTGCCGGTGCTCTACGCGCTGGCCTCGGACGACGCCGACGCCGCGTCGGTGCGGCTGCGGGAGATCCTGGCCACCGGCCCCCTCACCGACGACGACCTGCACGCCGAGGCGCTCGGCCTGCTGCGGGAGAGTCCGGCTCTGAAGCGGGCCCGGGAGACGGTGCGCAGCTACGCCGAGGAGGCCCGGGAGCAGCTCTCACCGCTCCCCGACGGCCCTGCCCGCCGGGCCCTCGAGTCCCTCTGCGACTTCGTGGCCGACCGCACCAGCTGACCCACCCGCCGAGGCGGCGTTCCCGGTCACCGATCGCCCCGCCACCCTCGTGGTCAACGGGCCGGGGGCTCGCTGGTCGACGGGCGGGGGAGCGTGCGGGTGGCGGTGAGCATGAGGGCGGCGGCCAGCAGCATCGCCACCGCGCCGGTGGCCCACATGACGTGGTAGCCGAACCGGTCGGCCAGCAGGCCGAGCACCAGCGGGCCGAGGCAGCCGCCGGCATACACGCCGGTCTGGGTGATCGACGTGGCGGCGGCCGGGGCCTGCGGGTAGAGCCGGACCACGGCGAAGGTCATCACCCCGGGCCACGCCCAGCCCAGACCGAAGCCGAGCACCACGCCGGCCACCAGCGGGACCGTGCCGGCCACGGCGAGCAGTGCCAGCCCCACCGCGCCCACGCCCAGCATCCCGGCGATGACCGCCACGTGACTGCCGGTGCGCCGGTCGGCGAGCCAACCGGCCGACACCCGGGCCAGGACGCAGACCGCGCTGCCCAGGGTCAGCGTCAGACCGGCCAGCCCCGGATCCAGTCCACGGGCGGCGGCGGAGTCGACGAGGAAGGTGCCGAGCGCGTTCGCGGCGGCGGCGGCGAGCGTCGCGGCCACCCCGACCAGCACCAGCGGCGCCGGTGCCCGGCTCCGCCGGCCGGTGCCATCACGCCGTACCGGGCCGGCCTCCCCACCCGGTACGGCGAACAACGCGGCCACGGCCGCGCCCGCCGCGATGACGAACGCCCAGCGCCAGCCGGCGGTCAACGCGACCGCCGGTACGGCGGCACCGGCCAGCAGGGTGGCGACCGGGACGGCGGCCTGTTTCACGCCGAACGACAGCCCCTGCCGGCGGGTGGGCACGTGCCGGGCCAGGGCGGCGTTGCTGGCGAGTTGGCCGAGCGCGTTCGCGGCGGCGCTCACCGCCAGCAGTGCCACCAGAACCGGGTACGATCGCGCGGCCGTGGCCACGGCAAGCAGCGATCCGGCGGCGAGCAGGATGCCGGCCCGGGCGATCCGGGCGGGGCCGTACCGCTCGACCAGCGCCCCCGAGGGGACCGAGGCGAGCGCGCTCACCCCGAAGTAGACGGCGACGGCCATGCCCAGCCCGGTGGCGGAGAAGCCCAGCTCGGAGCCCATCTGCACGGCCAGGCCACCGACCAGGAAGACGGGCAGCACGCAGGCGACGGTGGTGGTGACCGCGCCGACGCCGACGCGTACCGGTCGGGCCGGGGCCGGGCGCACGGCGGCGGCGGGGACGGTGTCGGTCATGGTGCGGCCAACCTACCCAGCGGGGGTCAACTCCCGATGAATTCGCCGCACGGATCACAGTCGATCAACCCACGGTGTCTGTCGGTGCACACACAGTCGATGAATATCTGGCATCCTCGATCGGGCAGGCATTTCCTACGAGGCCTGTTTTTCATATGGTGTAGATCCCCGGCGGCGGAGGTGGTTGTGCGCGACCCCTTGGCGGAACCTTCCGATCTCATCCGGAGCGTGTCCCGCGCGCTACGAGTGCTCGAGGCGGTCGGTCGCGCCCCAAAGGGCCTGACCGTCAAGCAGATCGCCCGGCGCTGCGAGTTGACGGTGGCCACCACCTACCATCTCGTCCGGACCCTCGCCTACGAGGGATACGTGATCAGGCGGGAGGACGGCACGTACATCGTCGGGCTGGAGATCGCCGACCGGTACCGGGAACTGGTGACCGCCTTCCGCGGCCCCAGCGTGGTCGGTGAGACGCTGCGCCGGGCGGCCCTGGACAGCGGCTACAGCCACGTCCTCGGCCGATTCGTGGGCGGCCAGGTGGCGGTCACGGCGGTGGCCGAGGGGGCGCGTTCGCCGTACCTGGAGGATCTGATGCCCGGGTTCGACGAGGCCGCCCACGCCACGGCGCTCGGCAAGGCCATGCTGGCCACCCTCACCGCCGAGCAACGCTTCCGCTACCTGCGGGAGTACGGCATGCGTCCGTTCACCGCCACCACGCTGACCACGGTCGAGGCGTTCGAGGCCGACCTGGCCGCCGGCGACCGGCGCGGCATGCAGATGGAACTGGGCCAGTTCCGGCAGGGGGTGGCCTGCGCGGCGGTCCTCGTCGCGCCGGACAAGGACATCGAGCGGCGGGTGGTGCTCGCCTGTGCCATGCCGGCCGGGGAGCTGATGACCTCCGCCCGGGTGGTCCGCGCCAAGCTGCTCACCGTGGCCCGGACCGTCGCCGAGGGCCTCACCGCCGAACACTGAGCCCTCGGCCCGCCCCGGCTGCTCCGGCTTCCGCCCGCCCCCGGCTGCTTGGTAGCAGGGGTCCCTTGTTACCGCTTTTTGTGTAACAGGGGACCCCTGCATACACCTCAGGCGCCGATGTGGCCGCCGTCGAGGCGCCAGGTCACGACCACGCCGGGCTTGGCGAAGTCGCCGTCCGGCCAGTTCGACGCCGGGTTCTCGATCGAGGCACCGCTGATCTCACCGGGGTGCTGTACGGCCACGAAGACCGAGCGGTCGTCGGTGGTGATGAACGGGCCGCAGGCCTCCGCGCCGAGCGGCACGGTGAGGAACTGCTTCAGGTGACCCCGCTCCGGGCCCTCGACCGGCGTGGCGAAGAGGCCGTCGTTGCTGCCCAGCGCGTTGCCGTCGGTGGAGATCCAGAGGTTGCCGACGCTGTCGAAGGCGACGTTGTCCGGGCAGGAGATCGGCGAGACCTTCGTCTTGTCGTACCCGGCGAAGTAGGTCGACGGGTCGGTCGGGTCGCCGCAGACGATCGGCAGCGACCAGGCGAACGTCTCGGCCGTGTTGTCTCCCCGGTCCTCCACCAGTTCCAGGACGTGCCCGTGCTTGTTGGCGGTACGCGGGTTGGCCTCGTCCGCCTTCGGATTGCTGCCGACGCCCCGGTTGGAGTTGTTGGTCAGCGCGACGTACACCTTGCCGGTGGCGAGGCTCGGCTCGACGTCCTCCGGGCGGTCCATCTTGGTGGCCCCGACCTTGTCCCCGGCGAGCCGGGTGAAGGTCAGCACGTCGGCGGCGGTCATCCCGTCGACGTACGAGCGGTTGCCGCTGACCAGCTTGATCCACCGGCCCCGGCCGTCGAACGCGCCGTCGGTGGGGAGCTTGCCGGAGCCGTCGACCTCGTCGGTGCTGGTGTACTCCAGCTTCGCGACGTAGAGCGTGCCCGACTCGAGCAGCGTCAGGTTGTGCCGGCGCGCGTGCCAGGAGTTGCCCTTCAGGTACTTCTTGTCCGAGACGAACTTGTACAGGTAGTCGAACCGCTCGTCGTCGCCCATGTACGCCACCACGTGGCCGTCCTTGGCGACGATCACGTTCGCGCCCTCGTGCTTGAACCGGCCGAGCGCGGTGTGCTTGCGCGGCCGACCGTCCGGGTCGAACGGGTCGACCTCGACGATCCAGCCGTGCCGGTTCGCCTCGTTCGGGTGCCTGGCCAGGTCGAACCGCTCGTCGGCGCGCTCCCACTTCCGGCTGCCGGACGGGTACCGCTTCGCGGTGTCGATGCCGTACCGGGCCAGCTTCGGCCTGAGTTCCTCCGACACGGCGTCCCCGCCGACGAAGTACTGGTTGAAGTTCTCCTCGCCGGAGAGCACGGTGCCCCACGGGGTGATCCCGCCGGCGCAGTTGTTCAGCGTGCCGACGACGGTCCGCCCCGACGGGTCGGCGGCGGTCCTCAGCCACGCCGAGCCGGCGGCCGGGCCGGTCACGTCGAACTTCGTCGCCAGCGCGGTGATCCGCCGGTTGTACGGGCGGGCACCCCGGGCCACCGGCTGCCACCGGCCGGTGTCGCCGACCCGCTCGATCTCGACGACCGACAGGCCGTGTGCGGCCATCGCGGCCCGCACCTGCTCCACGGTGAGCGCGTCCTGGCTGGTGAAGCCGGGGAACATCAGGTCCTCGTTGGTGTACTCGTGGTTGACCACGAGCAGCGCGCGTCGGCCGCGCCGGTCCAGCGGGAGCACCCCGACGAAGTCGTTGTTGTAGCCGAACTGCTTCGACTGGCTGGCCCCGGTCTGGTGGCGGACGTCCAGCTCGGGCGCACCCGGCACGACCTCGTCGCCCCAGCGGATGACCACCGCGTGGTCGTAGCCGTTCGGCACGACGAAGGTGTCCAGCTTGTTCGGCGGGACGGCCCGGAAGGTCAGCGCGCCGTTGCCGGTCCGCTGCCGGGCGGAGAAGTCGGCCACCTCGGGCAGCGCGGGGGCGGTACCGCCGGCCGGGGCGGCCGAGGCGACGCCGGCTCCGGCGAGCGAGCCGCCGACCCCGAGGACGAGCGCGCCCACCGCGCCGGCCCGGACGACCCCGCGCCGGGACACCTCGGCGTTGACCATGTCGCCGAGGTACGGGTTGTCGGAGGTGTTGGGGACCGGGTGGTCGCAGGCGTTGCCGCACCGGTACAGACAGGTCATCGAGTCGCGGCTGCCGTGGCGTTTCGCGCCCAGCAGGGGAAGCAGCCGGCGTCGGTCGCTCATGGGGAGGAGCCTCCTGGAGGGTGGGTGCGCGCGCAGGACGACTCTGGGCGCGTGTCCTGCCGGACGCTAGGAGGGCTGGTTGAGCGGACGTCGGCCTCGGCGTGAACCGGACGTGAACACCTCCAGCTCAGTGAACCGATCCGGTCTGCGGCGCGTATCTTGCGGCGTACGCCCCGCTGCGGCGACTGCGAGGAGACCGCCATCAGCGACCACGACGCCCACCTGCTCCGCGCCCTGCACGACGAGCACGCCGACGCGCTCCACGCGTACGCCCTGCGCCTGGTCGACGGCGACCGGCAACGGGCCGAGGACCTGGTGCAGGAGACCCTGCTCCGGGCCTGGCGCAGTCCCGCGTCCCTGGACCCGGAACGTGGTTCGGTGCGGGCCTGGCTCTTCACCACCGCCCGCAACCTGGCCATCGACGCCTGGCGGCGGCGGTCGACCCGGGTGGGTGAGGTGGTCACCGACGCGCTGCCCGAACCACCGCCGACGGTCGACGAGGCCGAGCGGGCGGTGGAGGCGTGGACGATCGCCGAGGCGCTCTCCCGGCTCAGCCCGACCCACCGGGAGGTGCTGGTCGAGTGCTTCTACCAGGGGCGTTCGGTGGCCGAGGCGGCGGCCCGGCTCGGCGTGCCGCCCGGGACGGTCAAGTCCCGCACCCACTACGCGTTGCGGTCACTACGGTTGGTGCTGGCCGAGATGGGGGTGACGAAGTGAGGGGCTGCGAGTTCGCGTACGACGACGGCGCGTACGTGCTCGGTGCCCTCGCTCCCGCCGAGCGGGCCGCGTACGAGCGGCACCTGGCCGGCTGCGCGGACTGCCGGACGGCGGTGGCCGAGGTGGCCGCCCTGCCCGGCCTGCTCGGCCGCCTCGACGCGGCCGAGGTGGAGCACCTGGTGCCGACGCCGGAACAACCCCGGGTGCCGGCGCTGCTCGCCGCCGCCGACCAGCAGCGTCGCCGCGAGCGACGGCGGAGCCGCTGGCGGTACGCCGTGACCGTGCTGACCGCTGCCGTGTTCACGCTGGTCGTGGGCTTCGGCGTGGCCGCGTTGCGCCCTGCCGGGCAGCCCGACGACCGGGTCCGGATGGTGGCGATGCGACCGGTCGCCGGGGCTCCCCCGGTGCGTGCCGAGATCGGGTTGACCGGCACCGAGTGGGGCACCGAGATCACCATGCGCTGCGGGTACGACCCGCGTCCCGACTACGTCAAGGCGTACGTCTTCCGGCTGGTGGCGTACGGTCCGGACGGGGCGTCGGAGCAGGTCGGGTCCTGGGTGGCCGCCCCTGGCGACGAGGTCCGGTTCACCGGGGCGACCCGGTTCACCGACGCGGAACTGGTCCGGCTGGAACTGCTGCGCGCCGACGGCACCCCCGTGCTCGGCTACGACGTCCGCTGAGCCGGACGGGGCGGGGACACGTCGCGCGAGCCACCGGTCGGGTCCATGGCGTCCACGTCGGCCGGGCCCACGGCGTCCACGTCGGCCGGGCCCACGGCGTCCACGTCGGCCGGGCCCACGGCGTCCACGTCGGCCGGGCCCGCGCCGTCCACGTCGGCGGGGCCGTCCGGTGCCGCCGTGGCGCGGCGTCGGCGGGCGTGCCGGAGGGCGTCCACGGTGAACACCACCAGGGCCGCCCAGACCAGCCCGAAGCCGGCCAGCCGGGCCGGCGGCATCGGCTCGTGCAGGATCAGCACGCCGCAGGCGAGCTGGAGGGTCGGCGTGAGGTACTGCATCATGCCGAGCGCGGTCAGCGGCAGCCGGTTGGCCGCCCCGGCGAAGCAGAGCAGCGGGACGGCGGTCGCCGCGCCGGTCAGCATCAGCAGGGCGGTGTGGCCGGCCGAGATCCGGCCGAAGGTGAGCCCACCGGCGGACCAGAGCCAGGCCAGGTAGCCGACGGCGGGCAGCAGCAGCACCGCCGACTCCACGAACAGGCCCTCGGCGGCGGGCAGCCCGAGTCGCTTCTTGACCAGGCCGTACCCGCCGAAGCTGAGCGCGAGGATCAGCGCCAGGTACGGCGGGCGGCCGTAGTCGACGGTGAGCACGGCGACCGCCAGCCCGCCGACGCCCACCGCCACCCACTGCGCGGGCCGCATCCGCTCCCGCAGCACGGTCACCCCGAGCAGCACCGACACCAGCGGGTTGACGAAGTACCCGAGCGCCGTCTCCACCACCTGGTCGGTGTCGACCCCGTAGGTGTAGACGCCCCAGTTCACCGCGATCAGCGAGGCGGCGAGCGCGATCCCGGCGAGGGTGCGGGGGCGGCGCAGCAGGTCCCGCAGGACGGTGATCCGGCGCAGCGCGGCCAGCAGCAACGCGACCACGACCGCCGACCAGACGATCCGGTGGGCGAGCACCTCGACCGGTCCGGCCGGGCGCAGCAGGCGCAGGTAGAGCGGGAAGAAGCCCCACACCAGGTACGCCCCGAAGGCGTACAGGTAGCCCAGCCGGAGGGGCGTCACGACCCGGCGCGCCGGTCGAGCTGCATCCAGCGTTCCGGGTGGTCCAGCGGGCCGAAGCCGACCTTCGCGTACACCCCGTGCGCGTCGTGGGTGGCCAGCACGAGCCGGCGTACGCCCAGCCCGGTGACGTGGTCGCCGACCGCGCCGGCCAGCCAGGTGCCCAGTCCGTTGCCCCGCTCCGTCGGGTCGACGTAGACGTCGGCGAGCCAGGCGAAGGTGGTCCGGTCGGTGACCAGCCGGGCCACCGCCACCTGGACGCCGTCGCCCGGCCGGTACACCCCGAACGGCAGGGAGTTGGCGAACGCCCGGTCCACCGTCTCCCGGTCCCGCCCCATCGCCCAGTACGTGTCGGTGGAGAGCCAGTGGTGCACACGGTCCAGGTCGAGGCGGGCCGGGTCGGTGGAGAGTTGGTAGCCGTCGGCGCGGGTCAGGTTCAGCACGTCGCGAGGCTAACCCCGACGACCAGGGGGTTGAACAGCCACTTCCCGGGATGCGGCTCGCGCCACCCGGGGTGGCGGGCTCAGTCCCGGTCGAGGAGGGCGCCGAGGAGCCAGGTGACCACGCTGACCAGGAGCGCGCCGAGCACCGCCGCCGGCCAGAAGTTCTCCACCTCGAACGGCAGCCCGGCCTGACCGGCGATCCAGCTGGTGAGCAGGAAGAGCAGTCCGTTGACGACCAGCGCGATGAGACCGAGCGTCAGCAGGTAGAAGCCGCAGCCCACGGTCTTGATGATCGGCTGGAGCACGGCGTTGACCACGCCGAAGATCACCGAGACGAGGACCAGCGTGGTGACCGTCTCGGTGGTCGAGTCGGAGTTGAGGGCGATCCCGGGAATCAGGAGGGTGGCCAGCCAGAGAGCCACCACCGTGCTTCCCAACCGGATCAGCAGAGACGTCATGGCGGCGATGGTGCCACGCCCGGCCAACCGACGGAACCCGTGCGGTACGGGTCGGCGGCGACTGGGCGGACCGATCAGCGGCGACTGGGTGGGCCGATCAGCTGCGCCTCGATCGGGGTCGGAGCGATCAGCGCCCAGCGCAGCGCCCGCCGGTTCACCACCGCCACCATGTCCTCCCGGATCCGGGTCAGCCACTCTGCGGAGCCGCCCAACCCGAGCGCGGTGCCGGCCACGGCGGCCTCGGCCGGATTCAGCGGTTGCAGCACCGCCAGGTCGGCCCGGGCGAGGGCGTCACCGTCGGCCGGGGTCAGCTCGTCCCGTACGACGAGGGTGGCCTGCCAGCCCGGACCGGGCGCGGCGTCGGCGGTCACCGGGCCGGCGTCCACCACCACCAGCAGCGGGTGCAGCGGCGTGCCGGGCGCCCCGCCCGGCGGTCGTCCGGGCGGGAGCATCGCGACCGCGCCGCCCGGCACGCCCACCCCCCGGACGAACGGTTCCCAGGCCCGGGGGCGCGCGGTCTGCACCACGACCCGGGCCCCGAGCGCCATCGCCCGCAGAGCGACCAGTTGGGCGGCGCGTACCCCGCCGACCAGCACGATCCGGGTGGCCTCGGGGCGGAACACCCGCAGGGTGACCGGACCACCGTGCCGGTTCGCGCCGATCACCAGACCGGCGGTACCGAGCGGCAGTACCACCCCGTCGAGGGGCCCGGTGGTGGTCGGCCCCCCGACCCCGGCGCGGGCGAGCGGCAGCGTGGCGGTCAACCCGGGGAGCTGGTCCCCGTCGAGCCGGCGTACCTCCCCGCCCAGGCCGTCCACCAGTCGACGCAGCGCCTGCTCGGCGACGGAGAGGTCGCCGGGGGTGTCGGCGGCCACGCGTACCGACAGCTCGACCGGCACCGCCGTCGGGCCGCCGCCGCGCGGACCGGCGCAGAGCGAGACGGTGATCGCCGAGGCGGGCAGTCCCAGCAGCCGTGGCACCAGCTGCCGACCGCCCTCGGTGCGCAGGTCGGGCCAGCGCCGAAGCCGGTGGGTGGACTGGAACAGGCCGCCCAGGCGGAGCACCTGCCAGCTTTCCCGGCCCGGCTGGCCGCCGTCGTGGTGGGCCAGTTCACCGAGTACGCGCAGCGCGGCCTCCGTGCCCAGCGGGCGGGCGGTGACCGGCGCGAGACGGCGCACCACCTTGTGTACCGCACCGGAGAGGGCCCGGCGCAGCTCCTCGTCGGACCAGCCGTCCACCCGCAACGCCCGGACGGCCAGCACCGCCCGCTCGTAGCCGGGCACCCGCCCCTCGGTGAGCTGACGGTAGGAGGTCGCCACCTGGCTGCCCCCCGCCCCCGGGCCGGGTGCGGGCGTGCCGGCGAGCAGCAGCTGGATCCGCAGCGGCGGCGTGTCCGGGCCGGCCGGGGGGAGCAGCGCCGCCGGATCGGGCAGGTTCCGCTCGCCGTCACCGAGCATGCCGCCCGGGTCGGTCAGTTCGAGCAGGGCGGTCAGCCCTTCGGGATCACCGACCACCGCAGCGGGGTCGCCGGCCAGTTCGGCACCGTGGACCGAGGCGTCCGGCGCGACCAGGGCGAGCAGTGCGGGCGGGGCGGTGGCCGGCGGCAGGACCCGGCGTCGGGTCAGGTGACCGGTGGCGGTGCCCAGCCACTCGAAGAGCCACCGTCGTCGGAACCGCAGCCAGGCGACCGCCAGCAGCAGCACCGCGACCAGCACCGCACCGGCGGTGGCCGGGACACCCCGGCCGAGGGCGGCGCCGACCAGGGCGAGCGCCACCTGGGCGGCGACGACCTGTCCGGCCCGTACCCCGCGTCCGGGGCGGGACCGGCGCACGGTCCACCGGGCCGGCTGCGGTGGCCGGGACGCGGATCCGGTGCCCGGCGTGGTGGGCGTCCCGCTCCGGTCCGGGGGCCCGGTCGGGGTCGGAACGCCGGCTGCCGGGGTCGGCCGGCGGGTCGTCGCCACCGTCACCGTGCGCCTCCTCCGCCGTCACGATTACGTGGTACAGCGGCCCATGGTAGGGGTTCGGGCGACCGGGTGGAGACACTGCTCTGTCCACAGGCGACCGGGGCGGGGTAGCAGAAGCAGATGACGCCCGCTACCGTCAGCGACGAGTTCCGCTGGCCCGATCCACCATGGCCCGTCCCCACGGCGGGCGGCCGACGCGTCCGCACCGGGCGTCGGTGGGCAGCCACGACCACACGAGACGAGGTGACGTCCGGGTGTCCCAGACCCAGGCAGAAGCCGCGGTGATGCAGCAGACCGCCGCGAAGTTCGAGCAGGTCGACCAGTCGTTGCAGACCATGCTGACCCAGCTCATGGCCGAGCTGGAGGTGTTGCAGCAGGCCTGGCGCGGGGCCGGGGGCCGGTCGTTCGAGCAGGTCCGGCAGCAGTGGTCGCAGGACCAGGCGGCGTTGCAGCGGGCCCTGCGGGAGACCGCCCAGGCCATCCGTACCGCCGGCACGCAGTACGACACGTCGGACGCCGAGGCGGCCAGCCGGGTGGCCGGCACCAACCGTGGCATCCAGCTGCCGCTCTGACCGATCCGCGACTGAGGGGAAGAACTGATGGACAACGGTGTGCTGGTCGTCAACTTCGCCGCGCTCCAGCAGGCGGGCGCGGACATCCAGCGGGCGCTGAACACGCTCGACTCGCAGCTCGGCCAGTTGGAGCGGGACGCCGCCCCGCTCGTGGCGAGCTGGACCGGCGAGGCGCGGGAGGCGTACTCGGTGCGTCAGACCCGTTGGCGTTCCGCCTCGCAGGATCTCCAGGCGATGCTGCGGGACATCAAGGTCGCCGTGGACGACTCCGCCGCCGACTACCTCAACACGGAGAAGCGCAACGTCAACCTCTTCCAGTGAGACCGGGCGGTCCCGGCGGGGTGCCCCGGCCGGGACCGCGCCCGCCGGTGACGCGGTCGGGTCAGCCCGGCCGCCAGCCACGGCGGGAACCGCGCGGCACGACCACCGCGAGCAGCAGGGCGGTGACGGCCAGGGCGGCGGTCACGGCGGCGACCAGCAGGGCCCGCTCGCGGGTGTCGGCCCGCCGGGCGTCCCGCGCCAGCCGCGCCGGGTCCATCCGCTCGGCGGGGAGCGCGTCGGCCCGGCGGGACGTGCCGGTCGTCCCGGCCCCGGTCTCGGTGACCGCTCGGTACGGGTTGAGCACCCCCGCGCCGTACCCGGCCCCCCGCCCGGGAGCAGGGTCGGCGGTGGCCACGATCCGCTGCGCGATCTGGGCGGCGGTCAGCTCCGGCCGGTAGTCGCGCAGCAGGGCGGCGGTGGCCGCCACGAACGGTGTGGCGTAGCTGGTCCCCTCCGCGCGCCGGTGGCCCCGGCCGGGCGCGGCCATCAGCACGTCGCTGCCCGGGGCGACCACGTCGACATGGCCACCGACCTGCGAGAAGTCGGCCCGGAGCCCGTTCGCGGAGATCGCGCCGACCCCGATCACGCCGTCGTAGGCAGCCGGGTACGGGCGAGGGTCGCCCTCGGTGTGCAGGTTGCCGGCGGCGGCCACGACCACCACGTCCCGTTCCACCGCGTACGCGACGGCAGCGCGGACGGCCGGGTCGTCGGCGTACAGCACGACGGAGAGGTTGAGGACGTCCGCGCCCCGGTCGACGGCCCACCGGATCGCCCGGGCGAAGACCGCCGCGCTGACCGTACGCCCCGACTCCCGGCCGTCGACGACCTGCTGCTCGCTGACGCGAACCGGCAGGATGCGGGCACCCGGGGCCAACCCGCGGAAGGCGACCCCCGCCCGTGGCGCGGCGGCGATGACGCTCGCCACTCCGGTCCCGTGCCCGGCGCAGTCCCGGCCGCCGTCGTCGCCCGGGTCGAGGTAGTCCGTTCCGTCGAGCACCCGGCCGGCGAGCTGCGGGTGCCGGCGGTCCACCCCCGAGTCGATCACCGCGACGACGGTGCCCGCACCGGTCGCCAACGGGGTCAGCCGGTCGGGGGCGTACCGTAACTGTGGCCAGGGTGCCTCGGCGACCGGTCGGGTCGGCGCGAGCGGGGCGGTGCAGCCCGGTGCGGCCGAGCCCGGTGTGGCCGGGAGCGCGGCCGCCAGGATGGCGACCAGCGCGGCGGCGGCCGGACGTGGAGTCGATCGCGGCATTCGTCGCCTCCGTATCGTGTCGGCTCCGGGACGGCATGTTATCGCCCCCGAAGTCATCGACGCGGATCGCGCCGGCCAGACATTGTGATCTTGTTACTACCTTGTAGGTTGTACGCGATGCCTATGGCCTGTTCACGGGAGGAGAGGTGGCCGTGACCGACTGGGAGCCGGCTACCGAGGCCGAGGCGGCGATGCGGGACGCGCTTCGCGCCAACGACCAGGAACTCTACTTCCGGATCCTGGCCCGCACGGACCTGCTGCTGCCGATCTCCGCGGAAGCCCTGGCGGGGCAGGCCCCGATGGGTTGGGGCACCTGGACCACCAACGGTCGGACGCACGTGCTGGCCTTCACCTCCGACGCCGCCCTCCGGGCCTGCCTGGGTTCCACCGGCGGGTCGAGCCGGCGCTGCGCCTACCACGACCTGGCGGCGGGCTGGCCCAACCACGAGTGGTGGCTGGCGGTCAACCCCGGCCTGCCCATCGAGGGCTACCTGCCGGCCTGGTTCGTGTCGCAGCTCTCCCGGGGCGACGTCCGGCTACCCGGCCGTACCCTGGGCGCGCGGGCGCGTCTGGAGCAGATGGAACAGCTCGCCCGCAGCCGGGCGACCGGTGGCGAGCCGCCCGCGCCGGAGCCGCCCCGGGCGCCGCCGGCCCCGGAGCCGCCCCGAGCGTCGTCGCCGGCCCCGCCGTACGGAGCCAACCGGCCGCCCGTCGCGACGCCGCCCCGCCGGGGTCTGACCGACCAGTCCGGCGAGGCCACGGAGGCGCTCCGGATGGGGCAGCCCGACCCGCGCGGCGCGGCCGAACCCCCGTCGTCGAACGGGGCCGCCGAGCCGACCTCGAGCTGGTTGACCAACCCACGCCGCCAGCTCCGCCCGGAGCCGGCACCCCCCGACCCGGGAGCGACACCGCCGTCCAACGGCCAACCCGCCGGCCGGAGTTCGTTCTTCGATCCGGCACCGTCGGGTCGCGGCACCGGCCCGGCACCGATCTCCCCGCTGCGGGCGCAGGACCGGGCCGTTCCCCCGTCCCGGCTGGGCGAACCGGGCCGCGCCTTCCCCCGGCGGCGGCCCTACCGGCCGGACCAGGCCGGGGACGAGCCCACCCGGGCGTTCCGGTTCACCGAGTCGGCTCCGGCCGAGCAGCCCGCCCCACCGCCGAACCGGTTCCCGGCGGAGACCCCGGCGGCCGAACAGACCCAGGCGTTGCCCCGACGCCAGCCGCGACCGGACCCGGCCGTCGGTGAGCCGACCCAGGCCCTGCCCCGCCGGGTGCCGCCCCAGCCGGCCGCCGAGCCCACCCAGCCGTTGCCTCGACGGGTGCCACCGGGCGGCAGTGAGATGCTGGGTCAGGAGCCGACCCAGCCGACCCAGCCGATCCCGCAGCCTTCCGGACCGGTGCACCCCGCCGACCCGCCGCCGGTCGAGCCGGTCACCCACGCCGAGGTCGGGCAGCCCGCCGCGTCGACCGCCTACGTCGACGTCGGGCAGCCCACCGCGTCGACCGCCTACGCCGACGTCGGGACCGCCGAACCGGCGGGGTACGCCGGGCCCGAGCCGGCCCGGTCACCGTCGCCGCTGGTCATCGAGGGGACCGTCGTCGAGTCCCGCGACCTCGTCGACCCGGTACCGGCGTATGCGGCGGATCCGGACGCCGGTGCCGGCTACCCGTCGGGTACCGGCTATAAACCGGACCCGACGACCGGCCCGGCGTACGAGCCGGCGGCGTACGAGCCTGCCACGGCCGCGCACGAGCCGGCCGTGCCGGGGCACGAGCCTGGTGCTCCGGCCCACGAGACCGGCGCTGCACTTCCGCCGGAGTCGGCGTACGAGCCCGTCGAGCCCGAGCTCCGGACGGTTGCGACGGAACCGGCGGACGGAACCGGCGCCGGGGCGCTCGGTTCGCCTCCTCCGGTGTCCCCGGCGCTCGACTTCCGTCCCGCCAACGACGTCGAGGAGGAGCTGCTCGCCGCCGCCGGCACCGGCAGCACCGACACGTTCCTGTCCACCCTCCTCCTGGCCCGCGTGCTGCTGCCCGTCGCCCCCGACGCCGCGCCGGGTGCCCGCCCCGGCGAGAGCGGCTTCGTGTGGCGGACCGAGCAGCTCGACGGCGAGCCGTACGTGGTCGTCTACACCTCGCCGGAGCGGCTGGCCGACCATGTCGACACCCCGGTCGAGACGGTCCTGGTCAAGTTCGTCCAGCTCATCCGGCGGTGGCCGGACGAACAGTGGTCGTTCGCCGTCAACCCGGGCACTCCGGTCGGCGCGAAGCTGCCCGGTGAGCAGATCGTCGCGCTGGCCAACTGGGCCGCCGAGGTCGGGTTGGGCGACGACGTCGAGCCGGAGCCGGTCACCACCCCGCCGGCCGAGGAGCCGGCCAGCCCCGCCCGGTACGCCACGACGCCGGAGGACCCGAACCGCCCGCCGATGATGCAGAAGGCAATCGCCCCCAGCCAGCTCGCCTACTACCTGGACCGGGGCTACGACCGGGTCTCCGGCTTCGTGCACCGGGCCGGCGAGGTCGCCCATTTGAACACCCCGGCGAAGCTGCACGCGGCGCTCGGTCTCGGGTACCCCGACTCCCCGTTCTCCCCCGACGCGGAGGAGATCTACGTGCTGCGCTGGCCGGCGTACCGGCCGAGCCTCTACCGGATTCCGTACGGCGGGCAGAACGAGAGCGCGATGCGGGCCATGGAGGGCTGGGTGATCGAGCGGCCACCGTTCCGGGGCAACGGTTTCGCCCCGGGGGAGAGCAGCGACGTGGTGGCCGAGTTCAAGGTGGACAGCGCCCGGCTGCCGCACGGGGCGCAGCTCTGGCGGATCGGCGCGGACGGCAGCGAGCGGGTGGTCGCCACCCTGGACACCGACGCCCTGCTCTGGCGACAGGCCGGGGAGCGGTGATGCGCGACGGCTACGTGGCCCGCTGGCGCGGGCGGGAGTACCAGGCCAGCCCGGACGGCAGCGACGTCCGGATCTACCAGCCGGAACCGGCCGACGGCTTCGAGGAGGTCCGTCCCGGCCGTTACGTGCGGGTGTTGCCGGTGGACGAGGTCGACGACCTGGCGTACATCCGGACCACCTGCACCTGGCAGGGACAGCCGTTCATCGTCCTCGCCGAGCACGACGGCTGGCTACGGGTGGAGTACACCGGTGGGCGCTGGCCGGTGGCGCAGGCGATGGGGCTGGAGGTCTTCGACTTCGGGGTGTACCAGGGCTGGGCCCCGGCCAGCGAGGTCGCCGACCTGCGCGAGCACCGGATCTGACCCGGCATCCGGGCCGGTCAGGACTTCGCCCAGCGGAGGATCTCGCCGAGCACCACGTCCGGTGCCTCCAGGTGCGGGAAGTGCCCGACGCCGTCGAGCAGCCGCCACTCGTACGGGGCCAGCACGTAGCGGCCGGAACCCTGGGCGGTGCGCGGCAGCGAGGCGACGTCCTCCGCGCCGTGCAGTTGCAGGGTCGGGGTGACCAGCGGCTTCTGCATCAGCTTGACGAAGCGGTACCCGTGTAGCCGCAGCACCGAGCGGAACGCCCACCGGTACGCCTCCAGGGCGCAGAAGGCGGCCTGCGGGATCCGCATCGCCTCCCGGCAACGGGCCGCGTACGGGGCGAAGGAGGGGCTGTCCACCCAGCGCCGACCGCCCCACCGGCGCAGCATCTCCTCGACCCGGACCGCGTCGTCCCGGGTGAGCAGGTGCTCGTAGCGGGGGAGCTGGAACTTGAGCGTCGGGGTGGCAGCGCTGAACTGCCCCCGGGGGTCGGCGAAGATGCCCGCCCGCAGCCGCAGCGGGTGCGGTGCGCCGAGCACCACCAGCCGCCGGATCAGTCGTGGGTGGAACGAGGCGGCGGTCCAGCCGAGCAGCCCGCCGGCCCCGGTGCCGACCACGGTGGCGGAGCGCTCACCGAGGGCCCGGATCAGCCCGGCGACGTCGGCGGCGAGGGTGTAGCCGTCGTACCCCCGGGGTGGCTTGTCGGTCGCGCCGTAGCCGCGCAGGTCCACCGCGACGGCCCGGAAGCCGGCGTCCGCGACGGCGGGCAGCATCTCGTGCCAGGCCCACCAGAACTCGGGGAACCCGTGCAGGAAGAGGACCATCGGGCCGGTGCCGGCCTCGACCACGTGGAACCGGCTGCCGTTCGCCCCGACGAACCGGTGCGTCCACGGCCCGTCGGTCAGGACGCAGGACTCGTCGATCGGCCCGTCATGCTGGTCGGTCATGTGCGTAAGCCTAGGGCCCGGAGGCATCCGGCCTGCTCGGGCGGGTCGGGCGGACCGGGTGGGGGAGAAACGGGGACGGCGCCCGGGGCGGGTGCCCCGGGCGCCGTCGATGACCGGTCGGATCAGGAGAAGCGGACCTTGATGGAGGTCCCGTCCTGCTCCAGCACCTTGATCTTGGTGCCGGTCGCGGGGAGCTTGACGCCGTGGTTCGGCAGCTCCGGGTACCAGTACTGCTTGGTGTCGTCGAACAGCGGCTGCGCCGCCTGGCCGCGGATGTACTGCGGCTGGCTGTTGTGGTGCAGCGTGAACGAGTCCGCCTTCTTCAGGCTGAACGGCGCGTCGTAGACCTGGACACGGGACCGCCAGGGCGCTCCGGTCAGGTTGTAGATCGGCCGCGGGTGCGCGTCGATGATCATGTTCCGACCCTCACCCGGGTGCTCGAACGTGTCGTTGTCCGGCCACCGCAGGTTCCAGTACGAGATCAGCAGACCCTCCTGGTACGCGTAGTGGTCCACGTAGTCCGGGCGGGTGTTCGCGTAGCCGAAGTAGTACGGGCCGGTCTTCAGGTACTTGTCGTACTGGACGTACGAGCGGTGACCGGCGATGTAGTAGTTGTCGAACGCCCGGGTGTAGGTCGCCTCGACGGCCGACCAGCCGGCGACGGTCCAGCCGGCGGTGCCGTTCTCGGCGCCGTCGGAGAGGACGGTCGCACCGTCGGCGGTCACGGTGATGGCATCACCGTAGAAGCCGCCCGAGGAGACACCACCGTCGGTCTGGTACCGGAGCCGGAACTGCACCGTCTTGCCGGCGGCGAAGTCCATCGGGATGGCGATGTCGACCCACTGGCCGTCGCTGGAGCCGTCCAGCGCGGGGCGGCCCGGGGTGACCTCGGGAAGCGGCTGCCCGTTCACCGTGCCCGGCAGGGCGGCCCAGGTCTGTCCACCGTCCACCGAGGCCTCGAAGAACAGGTAGTCGTACCCGGCCTCGATGTTGTAGCGGCCCTTCATCGACAGCGACGCCGACGACTTCCCGGTCAGGTCGATCGTCCGGGTCATCGTGTTGTTCAGGTCGTCGTCGTTGCCGGAGAAGAACTGCTTGGTGCCCTCGAACGGCTTGCCGTTGTCGAAGGTGTAGTCCCGCTGCGGGAGGACCACCACGGCGGCCTGCGGCTTGTCGGAGTTGTACTCCTGTGGGCCGAGGGTCATGGTGCGCTTCTGCCCGGCCACGACCACCTCGTAGTCGAGCCAGCCGAGCTGGAGCTTGTTCCACGCGCCGAGGTCACCGCCGCGCTCGCCGATGCCCTCGTCACCCTTGGCGCCGAGCCGGCTCTGGGCCATCAGGGTCCAGTGCTCGTTGTTGTTGTCGCCGCCGTTGTAGAGGTTGTAGTCGTCCGGCAGGCCCAGGTCGTGAGCGTACTCGTGGTAGAAGACGCTCCGGCCGCCGTTCTCCGGCTGGATGGTGTAGTCACCGACCCAGATGCCGGTGCTGCCGATCTGGGTACCGCCGGCCGGGAAGTTCGGCGGGCCGGTGACACCCTGGTCGCTGGCGTAGGCGTACCAGCGGTGGCTCCAGATCGCGTCCTCACCCTGGTGCGGGTCGCCGTCGGCCTGGTCGCCACCGGCGTGCACGATCTGGAAGTGGTCGATGTAGCCGTCCGACTCGTTGAAGTTCCCGTCGCCGTCGTGGTCGTACCGGTCCCACTTGTCGAAGGACTTCATGTCGGCGGCGATCTGCGCGTCGGTGCGGCCGGCGGCCTTCTGGTCGGCGACCCACTGGTTCGCGGCGTCGCGGACCAGCGCCCAGACGTTGCTACAGGTGGTGTCGTCGCACGGGTAGCCGTTGGACCGGCCGTACCGGGCCTCGTTGTACTTCACCTTCACCCAGTCGGTGACGGTGCCGTCGACGGTGTACCGACCCGAGGACTGGGCCTCGTAGTACTGCTTGAGCGACTCGTCGCCCTCGCCGGTGCCGAAGTAGAGCTTGCGGAAGTAGTCCGAGCTGTAGTCCGCCTGCCAGACGGTGGAGTTGTCCACCGCGCGGTTCGGCTGGGGGATCTCGTTGCGCAGCGGACCGTCGAAGCGGGCCGGTCCCGGGGTGTCCGGGTCGGTGTCCTGGTCCGGGTAACTGGGGTGCCGGTCGTTGCCGAACTCGGCGAGGATCACGAAGATCCGGTCGGTCTGCTCGCGGGCCAGCTCGACGTACTGGTCCCGGGTCTGGCTGGCGCCGGTTGCGGACCGGGCGGACGGGCCGCCGGCGGCCTGGGTCTTGCCGACCTTGACGACGGTGCTGCCGTTGATCCGCTCGGCCTTGACCCGGCCGGAGAGGACCTCGCTGAGGCCCTCCTGGCGCAGCGCGCGCCGCTTGTTCTCCAGCGGGTTGGGCAGGTCGTGCTCGGCATGGGCGGACTCGGCGGCCGACGGGGCCGCTCCCGGCGTGCCGGCCGGGGGCGCGGCGCTGGCGGTCGTGCCAACCGTCAAGCCGGTGGCCGTCAGCGTCAACCCGAGCAGACCCACTGCGACTTTGCGCACGTGGTACCTCCGGTGTAAGGGAAACCGACCCGATCGGGGTACGGGGTCGGTGGAAGAGATCCCACGAGTGGGACCACTGTGAACATAGACACTGCTGGGACCGCTGGGAAGACGCTGACGTCGTTTTGTTGCACAGCCCGGTCCTGGATGTAAATGAGTGTCACATTCACCGTGCCCCGCCGGTACGGCACGGGGCCGGTGGCGTGATCGCCACCGGCCCCGTGGGGGAACAACCGTCAGTTGCTGATCCGCACGACCATGTCGTCGGTCGGGTTGGTGCCCTGCTCGATGATCTCGATGCGGGTGCCGGTGCCGGCCACCTTCACCGAGTTCTGCGGGTTGTTGGCGTTCCAGTAGCGGTTCGCCCCGCTGTCGCTGAACACCGGGTTCGGCTCCAGCTCCGGGACGGTGACCGGCACCCCGTTGAGGTGGAAGGTCTGCGCCGGCTTGGCGAACTTGCTGAACGTGGCGTCGTAACCGCTACGCCGGTTGGTGATGGTGCCCTGGCCCGGGACCTTGATGGCGCTCGGGCGGACGTCCACCGGCAGGTTCAGGCCGTAGCCCGGGTGCTCCGAGGTGTTGTTGTCGCCGTACGCGGTGTTCACGTACCAGACGAGCATGCCCGGCTGGACCGAGAACCGCTCCACGAAGTTCGGCCGGGTGTTGTTGAACCCGAAGTTGTAGCCACCGGTGCGGAGGTTGTCGTCGTACCCGACGTAGGTGCGGTTCTCCGCGATGTAGTAGCGCGGGTACGAGTCGGTCACCGAACCGGTGCTGCGGGTCCAGCCCCGGGCGGTCCACTCCGCCGCCAGCGTCTCGGCGTCGTCGGTCCAGGCGGTGGCGCCGCCGGAGACCAGCGAGACGTTGTCCAGGAACGCGCCGGCGAGGTGCACGCCGCCGTCGGTCTGGTAGCGGTAGCGGAACTGCACGGTCTGGCCGGCGTACGCGGACAGGTCGTAGGTCAGGTCGACCCACGCGCCGTTGCTCGAACCGTCGACGCCGGTCTCACCCGCGTCGATCCCCGCGTTGCCCAGCGCCGTCCAGGAGGAACCACCGTTGGTGGAGACCTCGGCGTAGAGGTAGTCGTAGTCCTCTTCGATGTCGTACCACGCCTTGGCCGTGATCGACGCGGACGTCGTCCCGGTCAGGTCCAGCGTGCGGGTCAGCGTGGTGTTGAGGTCGTCCGCGCTGCCGCCCCACCACTCGTACGAGCCCGCGTAGGGGGTGTTGTACGAGGTGGTCTGGGTCTGCGGGGGCAGGTTGACCACGACCGCCTGGGCCTTCGGCCCGTCGCTGTCACCGGCCGGGCCGAGGGTCACCTGGGTGGTGCCCTTGCCGTACTCCACCGTGGAGTAGTTCAGCCAGCCGAGGAAGAGCTTCGAGTACGGGTCCATGTAGCCCGGGGTCGAGCCGATGTCGTCCGTACCGTGGCTCAGCCAGGAACCGGAGGCCATCAGGCTCCAGAACCCGACGCCGTTGTCGCCGCCGTTGGTGTCGTAGTAGTCCGGCAGGCCGAGGTCGTGGCCGTACTCGTGGGCGAAGACGCCCAGACCGCCGTTCTCCGGCTCGGTGGTGTAGTCCCGGATCCACAGGCCGGTGTCACCGATCTGCACGCCGCCGGCCTTGTTGTCGCCCGGACCGGCGCTGCCGGCCAGGTTCGGGAACGCGGCCCAGCGGTGCGACCAGATGGCGTCCTCGCCCTGGGCGCCGCCGCCACCCTCCTCGCCCTCGCCGGCGTGTACGGCCTGGAAGTGGTCGACGTACCCGTCCGGCTCGTTGAAGTCGCCGTCACCGTCGAAGTCGTACCGGTCCCAGACGTCGAACTGGGCCAGGTACTCCTTGATCTGCGCCGGGGTCTTGCCGGCGGCGACCTGCGAGTCGTACCACGAGGTGGCGGTGTCCTTGACGAAGTTCCAGTAGCCGTCGGACTCGGCGATGTTGTTGCTGCCGTACCGGGCCTCGTTGTAGGGGACCTTCACCCACTCGCTGACGTCGCCGCCGACGGTGTAGCGGCCACCGGACTGGTCGAGGTAGAAGTCCGCCATCGACTCGCCGGCCCCGTAGAACAGGTCCAGGTAGTGGGCCCGGTTGAAGTCGGACCGCCACAGCGTGGTGTTGTCGTCGGTGGCGTTGCCGTCCCAGTTGCGGTCCGGCTGGGGGATCTGGTTGCGGACCGGGCCGGCGGTGCCGCCGGTACGCGGGTCCTGCTGGTCGCCGAACTCGACCAGGATCGTGAAGATCGGGTCGGTCTTCGGGGCCTGCTGGTACTCGACGAACAGGTCGTCCTTGACCTGGATGACCTTCGAGCCGTTCTTGGTCTGGAGCTTGGCCTTACCCGAGAGCAGGTCGGCGATGGCCTGCTTGCGGACCTCCCGGCGCTGGTCGGCCAGGGGGTCGGGCAGGTTGTCCCTGCGGTGCTGGGCCCTGTCGGAACCGGGGGCGGCGTCGGCGGTCGGGGCGCCGTTGGCCGGCGTCGCCGCGACTCCCGCCGCCAGCAGCGCGGCCGTGGCGGTGGCCAGGCCGGCCGTGACTCGTCTCCTCAAAGGTTCTCCTCCTTTGTGGACCTGTTACATGGCAGGGCAGCCTGTGGCGGGCACTGTCATGTGATGCGGCACTCACCCTTGCAGACGGGATGGTGCTTGTCATCCGCCAGACGTCGATGGATGGGCGTTCTACTGCTGCATCAATCAGGTAAAAAGCGCACGAAATGAGAGGGCGCCAGAAAATCTGTAACGTTACGTTTTGGCAACGATCACTTAAGGTGATCGTGGTTATGTGGTTCCCCTAGGGGAGCGTCGGGGCGAGCGAAAACGTCACATGCCGGAACGGGCGCGGCCCGCCCGGAGCAGACTGCTCCGAGCGGGCCGCTGGCGGGACGGCCGACAGCCACCCACCGGGGTGCCCCTCACGGGGCGGGCGTCACCTCGTGGCCGGGGTGACGTACACCGAGGCGTACGTGTTGTCCCGCGCGGTGCGCTTGATGGTGATCGAGACGCCGTAGCTCACGCCCTGGTCACCGGGGTTGCCGGTGCCCAGGATGGTGAAGCCGAGGTCCTGTCCGTACAGTCCGGTCGCCGGGGTGCCGTCCGGGTTGACCACCCGGGTCGTGTACGGCGTGCCGTCCCGCGACGGCACGACCACCGAGGCGTCGTTGTCCCGGGCGAACAGCTGCGAACCGTTGCGCACCTCGATGCCCGGGTACCAGCCCTTGGCGTCGGTGAAGCCCCGCACCGCCGGCTGCGACGGGAAGCTGGTGCAGTACTCGCTGTACGGCTCCCCGGTCGCCTCCAGGCACTCGGTGAACGGGGACGTCGGGCGCAGCCCGAACGCCGCGTTCGACGACTGCGGACGGCTCGGCAGGTTGTCCAGCGTCGACGGGTCCTTCACGGCCGCCTCGCCGGTGCGGCGCAGCGGGTCGAAGTGCGAGTCGACGATGAGCAGCCCGCCCTTGGCGCCGTAGCTGGGCAGCGCGGTCATCTGCGCGGTCACGTGGTTGATGTCACCCAGGGTGGTGTCCCGGTACCAGACCAGCATGCCCGGCGCGTTGTACGCGATCCGGTCGACCTTCCAGGCCTCGTTGGAGTACACCGTGTCGTAGGTGTACTTCAGGCCCTTGTCGAAGCCGTCGAGGTTGCGCCACTCGGCCAGGTAGTAGTGCGCCTGCACCCGGGTGCCGGTGTCGATCCGCCAGCCGCCGCCGGTGGTGTCGGTGAACGAGCCACCCGTCTGGGTCCAGCCGTTCGCGCCACCCTCGACGTCGTCGCTCCAGGTGGTGGCCCCGCCGCCGGTGACCGAGAAGTCGTCGGCGAACCAGCCACGATCGGCGAACGCGGCGTCGGTGGCGTAGCGCAGCCGCACCTGAACGGTGCTGCCCGCGTACGCGGACAGGTCGACGTAGTCGTGCCGCCAGCCGTGCGAGTCACCGTGCAGGCCGTACTTCTTGCCGCCGTAGTCGGCCATCCGGCCGTTCGGGTCGGCGTAGCCGTCGTTGGTGCTGACCAGGTTGCCGGCCTCGTCGTAGACCTTCAGCTCGGTCCAGGTGGAGCCACCGTTGGTGGACACCTCGACGAAGCCGTAGTCCCAGTCCTCCTCGATGGTGTAGTTGTTCCACATCCAGAACTTGGCGTCCGTGGCGGCCGGTACGGCCACCTCGCGGCGGAGCTTGACGTCCGCCCAGTCCTGGTCGCCGCCGCTGTGCCACATGTTCGCCCCGCTGTGCGGGGTGGCCAGGGTGATCACCTTGTCCGGCAGGTTGACCTTCAGGCCGTCCTTGGTGCCGCGCGGGGTGCGGGAGGTCTGCCCGAGCAGCACCGTCCGGGGGTCCGCGCCGACCGGGATCTCCAGCGGGTCGGCCCAGCCGAGCACCCACTTGTCCCAGATGCCCATGTGGGTGGGGAGCGCCTGGAACACCTCGCCGGCGTGCGAGCCCGAGCTCATCAGGTCCCAGAAGTCGACGTCCGAGTCGGCGTTGCCGGAGGTGTCGTAGAGATCCGGCAGGCCCAGGTCGTGGCCGTACTCGTGGGCGAAGACGCCGACCCCGGCGTCCTCCGGCTGCACGATGTAGTTCGAGACCTGGAGGTTGGTGCCGGGGATGCGGTAGCCGCCGGCCACCGCCGAGGAGTGCGCCCAGATGGCGTACGTGCCCTGCGCGCCACCGCCGCGGGACTTGCCCTGGCCGGCGTGCACCAGCACCAGGTGGTCGATCACGCCGTCCGGCTCGTTGACGTTGCCGTCACCGTCCCGGTCGCCCTGGTCCTCGATGTCGTAGTCGGCCCAGGGGAAGCTCGGGTCCATCTGCGCGAGTGCGTCCACCGCGTCGGTGGCGAGCCGGCCCGCGCCGAGCGGGTTGTCCGGGTGCCCGTTGTGCGACTGCTCGCGACCGGCCACCCAGTTGCCGTTCTCGTCCTGGAAGCAGCGGGACGCGGCGTACCAGCCCTCCGAGTGCGGCAGCTTGATCCACGGGCTGGCCTGCCCGTCGACCGTGTACGCCCCCTTCGACATCTCCAGGTACATGTTGCGCATGCTGCGGCCGGAGATGTCGATGCCCGGCTTGCCGTCCGGCCCGGTCAGGTCGGTGCGGACCCGCTGGGTGATGCCCTCCGTGCTGTAGAGCATCTTGTTGTAGTGCTCGGGCGAGAAGTTCGGCACCCAGAACGAGTTGTTGTCCTCGTTGGCGTACGAGGCCGGGTTCGGGATGTTGTTGTGCAACGGGCCGTTCTGGACCGTTCCGGGCACACAGGTCCGGTCCCCGAAGACCGTCTTCGGCACCATGGTCCCGGTGAAGTCGTCGTTCGCCTTGTCGTTGAACTCCACCAGCAGGGTCAGCAGCTTGGCGGTCTGCGTCTGCGGAGCCTTCTTGAACTGCCGTGGGCTCTTGCCGGTACGGATCGCCCGGGCCTCGTTGCGCGCCAGCTCGCGGGCGGCCAACGGGTTGCCCCGGGCGTACTTGCGGTCGTACGCGCGGGCCGAGTCGACCGCCGGCGCGTGGATGCCGCCGGCACCCTTGACCTCCCGACCCCCGCTGTCCGGCTGGACCGCGGGTTCGGCGTAGTTGATGTAGAACTCGTCCGTGCCGATCTTGGCGCGGATTCCCTCGGCCTGCTCGGCCGAGGCGTTGCCCGGCACGACCAGTGCCGAGGCGGCGAGCGCGATCGCGGGCAGCGCGACGAGCAGACGTCGCCGCGACCCGCGTTGCGGACCAGTTTGGTGCATGCCACTCCAATTCTGGGCATGGGGAGAGAACGTCGGAGTCGTCGACGTCGTGCAACGACCAACGTCAACGGGTCCGACGGCGTGAACGTAATTCAGAAATCGACGGGGGGACAGGTCCCCGGTCGCTCTCCACCCGATCAGCCCGCCGGGGCTCACCCGACCGTCCGAACCCGACGGTCCACCCGGCTCGGCGCCGCTGCTGCGGTGGTTGCAGGGGCCCCCTGCTACCGCTTTTTGGGTAGCAGGGGCCCCCTGCAACCACCCGGAGGGCGTACTCCGGCGAAAAAGACGGTGGGTGACGGCCCGTGCGGACCGTCACCCACCGGAAGGGGTACGCGCAGCGTCAGTCCTCGTCGGACTTCCCGCCACCCATGCCCGAGGAGATCAACTCCATCACCGAGGAGTCCTGGAGCGTGGTCACGTCACCGAGGGACCGGTGCTCCGCCACGTCCCGCAGCAGCCGCCGCATGATCTTGCCGGAGCGGGTCTTCGGCAGCTCCGGCACCAGCATGATCTGCCGGGGCTTGGCGATCGGGCCGAGCGTACGGGCCACGTGGTTGCGCAGGTCCGCGATGAGCTGCTCGCCCGCCTCGCCGGAGGCGTCCACGGTGCCGCGCGGGATGGCGAACGCGACGATCGCCTGCCCGGTCGTCGGGTCGGTCGCGCCGACCACCGCCGCCTCCGCCACCGACGGGTGCGACACCAGCGCCGACTCGACCTCGGTGGTGGAGATGTTGTGCCCGGAGACCAGCATGACGTCGTCCACCCGGCCGAGCAGCCAGATGTGCCCGTCGTCGTCGCGCTTCGCGCCGTCCCCGGCGAAGTACATGCCCTCGAACCGCGACCAGTACGTCTCGATGAACCGGTTGTCGTCGCCCCAGATGGTCCGCAGCATCGACGGCCACGGCTCGCGCAGCACCAGGTAACCGCCGCCGCCGTTCGGCACCGACTGGCCCTGGTCGTCCACCACGTCCGCGCTGATCCCCGGCAGCGGGGTCATCGCGCTGCCCGGCTTGGCCTCGGTCACCCCCGGCAGCGGTGAGATCATCATCGCCCCGGTCTCGGTCTGCCACCAGGTGTCGACGATGGGCAGCTCACCCCGGCCGACGTGCTGGCGGTACCAGATCCACGCCTCGGGGTTGATCGGCTCGCCCACGCTGCCGAGCAGCCGCAGCGACGACAGGTCGTGCTGCGCCGGGATGTCCTCGCCCCACTTCATCATGGTGCGGATCAGCGTCGGCGCGGTGTAGAGGATGGTCACCCCGTACCGGTCGACGATCTCCCAGAACCGGCCCTTGTGCGGCGTGTCCGGGGTGCCCTCGTACATCACCTGGGTCGCGCCGTTGGCCAGCGGGCCGTACACGATGTAGGAGTGCCCGGTCACCCAGCCGATGTCGGCGGTGCACCAGTAGACGTCCGTCTCCGGCTTCAGGTCGAACACCGCGTGCGTGGTGTACGCCGTCTGGGTGAGGTAGCCGCCGGTGGTGTGCAGGATGCCCTTCGGGCGGGCGGTGGTGCCGGAGGTGTAGAGGATGAACAGCGGGTGCTCGGCGTCGAACGGCTGGGCGGTGTGCACGGTCGAGGCGGTCTCCACCGTCTCGTGCCACCAGCGGTCCTTCTCCGACCAGGCGACCTCCTCACCGGTGCGCCGGACCACCAGCACATGCTCGATCGACGGGCAGTTTGCCAGCGCCTCGTCCACGGTCGGCTTCAGCGCCGACGGCTTGCCCCGCCGGAAGCCACCGTCGGCGGTGATGACCACCTTGGCGCTGGCGTCCTGGATCCGGTTGGTCAGCGACTCGGCGGAGAAACCGCCGAAGACCACGCTGTGCGTCGCGCCGATCCGGGCGCAGGCCAGCATCGCGACCGCTGCCTCCGGCACCATCGGCAGGTAGATCGCCACCCGGTCACCGGCCACCACGCCCAGGTCGGTCAGGGCGTTCGCCGCCTGACAGGTCAGCCTGTGCAGTTCGGCGTAGGTGATCGTGCGGGTGTCGCCCGGCTCGCCCTCCCAGTGGATGGCGACCCGGTCACCCAGCCCCGCCTCGACGTGCCGGTCCAGGCAGTTGTACGCCACGTTCAACTGGCCGCCGACGAACCACTTCGCGAACGGCGGGTTGGACCAGTCGAGCACCTGGTCCCACTCCTTCGTCCAGGTCAGCCGACGGGCCTGCCGCTCCCAGAAACCGAGCCGGTCGGCCTCGGCCTCGGCGTACGCGTCGGCCTTGACGTTGGCGTTCGCGGCGAGCGCGGCCGGCGGCGGGAACTGCCGCGTCTCGTTCAGCAAATTGGCCAAGGCCTCGCTCATGGGCGTGACTCCTCGTCGCTCGGATGACCTGCGTCTCGTTGCAGAGAGGTTAACTTCGCCGACCAGCCCCCGCGACTGCCATCGTCACCGACGCGCCCAGCGGCCCGTCCGACGCGCCGATCGGCGTGGCCGGTGGGCTGGGGTGGTAGCAGGGGTCCCCTGCTACCGCTTTCTGTCGAGGAAGGGCCCCCTGCAACCACCCCAGCGCCGCGCGACGCACCGCAACCCGACCCGTTGCCGGTCGGCCCGTCCGAGCCGGTCGCTAGCGTGGGCGGGTGACCTCCGACCCGCTCGCCCCGCTCCTCACGCTCGCCGACGTCGCACCCGCCGTCGAGCGCGCCCGCGACCACGTCGACCAGGCGATGCGGCACCGCGCGCTGCGCCGGCACGGCGGGCAGGTCGCCGCCGAGGTGAGCCTGCGGTCCGCGGTGGCCAGCGCCGCCCTCGAGGGGTACGCCCACGAGCGCGAGGCGGTCCGGGCCGGCACGGTCACCGACCCGGTGCTCCAGGGGGCGCTGCGGGTGGCCGGGGCGCTGCCCGGACTGACCGAACGCTGGTCGAGGGCACCCCGGCAGGTGCTGGCGAGGCTGCACGTGCTCGCCGCCCGGGACGTGGTGGCCGAGGAGGAACTGGGGCGGCCGGTCACCGACCCGGTGGTCGGGGCCCGGCTGGACGGCCTGGCCGGGCTGGTCGCCGGGGGCACGAAGGCCCCGCCGCTGCTGCTCGCCGCCGTGGTGCACGGAGAGCTGCTGGCGCTCCGGCCGTTCGCCGGCCCGTCCGGTGTGGTGGCCCGCGCCGCTGCCCGACTGGTGCTCATGTCGACCGGCCTGGACCCACGTGGCCTGGTGGCGGTGGACGTCGGGCACCGCGAGCGGGAGCCCGAGTACGTCGGCTCGGCCGGGGCCTTCGCCACCGGCACCCCGGACGGGCTACGGTCCTGGCTGCGCCACTACACGACCGCCATCGAGGTCGCCGCCGACCAGCTCACCCTCGTCGGCGACGAGATCCTCGCCGCTTCCTGAACCGCCCTGTCGGCGCCGGCCGGGCCTGAGAAGGCGCGGGTCGCGGGGTGTGCGGAAGCGTCTGGCCGGGCCTGCGGAGGAGCGTGGCCGGACGTGCGGCGGTGCGTAGTCGAAGTCTGCGTCGGGGCGTGCGGGGGCCGCGTGGTCGGTCAGGCGACCGGGGCGATGCGGGTGCGGCGGTGCCGGCCGTACCAGGCGATGCCGATGGCGACCCCCACGCCGACGCCGAGCGCGGCGGCGGCGACCGGAACCCCCGGGCGTTCCCGCAGGCGGCGGCCCAGCGGGATCGGGTGCCGGAACTCCAGCACCGGCCAGGAGTTCTCGGTGGCCAGCCTGCGCAGCTGTCGGTCGGGGTTCACCACGGTGGGATGCCCGACGCACTCCAGCAGGGGCCGGTCACTGTACGAGTCGGAGTACGCGTACGACTCGGCCAGGTCGTAGCCCCGCTCGGTGGCCAGCTCGCCGACCGCGTCGACCTTGCTCGGCCCGGCGGCGTAGAACTCGACCTCGCCGCTGTACCGGCCGTCCTGCACCGCCATCCGGGTGGCGATCACGTCGGTGACGCCGAGCAGTTCCCCGATCGGACGGACCATCTCCTCGCCGGAGGCGGAGACCAGGACGACGTCCCGGCCGGCGGCCTGGTGCTCCTCGATGAGGGCGGCTGCCTCGGCGTACACGTAAGGATTGATCAGCTCGTGGAGGGTCTCCGCGACGATCTGCCGGACCTGTTCCACCTGCCAGCCCTTGCAGAGGGTCGCCAGGTAGTCCCGGGTGCGGGCCATGGTCTGTTCGTCGGTGCCGCCGAGCCGGAACATGAGCTGGGCGTACGCGGACTTGACCACGTCCCGACGGGTGATCAGGCCATCCCGGTAGAACGGCCGACCGAACGCCAGGGCACTTGACTTGGCGATGACGGTCTTGTCCAGATCGAAGAAAGCGGCACCTCGGCCCACGGCGCGAAAGTCTAGCCCGATGGTCTAGGGTCGGCGGGTGCCCGGGGGTGGCGAACCTCACTCACCTGCGAACATGCTTCGAAGCCCCTCGATCGGAGTGATCACGGTCACACCCCGTAGGCATAATTTCGCAGGGAGTGGAGGTTGCGCCACTCGACGTGAGCAGGTCTGCTACGGCATGCTTGTACTTGCGACGACTTTTCGCATGTGTACAACACCGACCCTCGGCGGTTGCACCCCCCGTAACCGCTGAGCGAGTTCGGCTCAATCCCCCCCGGAGCCGAACTCCCCGACGACCCCCGTCTCCCCCCGACGGGGGTCGTCCCTTTCGTCACTCCCGTCGCGACCGGCGAGGTGCCCGCTGCCGGCCGGCACAATGGCGGTCGGACGACCAGTACCTCGACCAGGTGGAAGCGCGCCATCGCGCATCCTCCTGCCTGGCGGCTGAGGAGAGGAGCAGGCATGTCGACCGCACCTGAGCCCGGCCTCGCCCCCGAGCACCTGCGAAACATCAGGTACCAGGGTGAACCGGTCAGGCTGGTGGTGGACGGACACGAGTTCCGCGTCCGTGCCCGTGCCGAGGAGCCCGGAACCTACGACTTCGACTGGCTCACCGGGCCGCACGACTACGGCTTCGGGCTTTCCGGAGCGGCCGGCTTCACGATGAGCCCGGCCGAGATGACGGAAGCCGCCCGCGACTTCCTCGCCCAGATCGACCCCGCCACCGGATACCTGGCGGAGTGACCGTCCACCGGTCCCGCCCGGCCGACCGGGGTGGGGCCGACGAGCCGCCAGGTCAGGGAAGGCTGGCCGGGAGGCCGAAGTGGCGGAACACCCCGGGATCCAGGAACGAGGTGATCGACGCGACGCGGTCACCGCGCAGGGTCAGCACGTCGATCGACCACGCGCGGTGCGTACCGCTGCCGTCGGCGTCGAGGTAACTGGCCACGGCGGGCTGCCCGTTGGCGTGGGTGGGCAGGTGACGCCATGTCCCGCACCCGGTCAACGGCACCCGTACCGCGAAGTCGGTGACCGCCCGGATGCCCGCGTACCAGGCGGGCAGCGGCGGCATGGACCAGGTGACGTCCTCGGTCAGCAGCGCGACCAGGGCGTCCGCGTCGGCGTTCGCCAGCGCCGTGGCGTACCCGTCGACGATCTGTCGCAGCCGCGCGTCACCGATCTTCCGCAGCGTGTGCTGTTGGCTGGACGGGCCGACCCGGTCCGCGACGAGCCGACGGGCCCGTGCCAACGCCGAGTTCACCGACGCGGTCGACGTGTTCATCATGGTGGCGATCTCGGCGGCCGAGAAACCGAGCACCTCGAAGAGCAGCAGCGCCGCCCGCTGGTTGCCCGGTAGGTGCTGGAGGGCGGCGACGAAGGCGAGTTCGACGGCCTCCCGCTGCTCGCAACGTGCGCCCGGGTGTGCCGGACCGTCCGTCAACTCCCCGTCCGGGTACGGACCGAGCCAGGCGACCCGGCCCAGCGGCGCGTCGCCGAGTACCGGGTGGTCGCTGGCCGGACCGAGGTCCACCGGCAGTGCGCGTCGACCCCGGGCCGCCACCGTGTCCAGGCAGACCCGGGTCGCCACCGCGTACAGCCAGGAGCGCAGCGAACTGCGTCCTTCGAAACGGGCGAGCCCCCGCCAGGCGCGCAGCAGGGCGTCCTGGAGTGCGTCGTCGGCATCGTGGGTCGAACCGAGCATCCGGTAGCAGTGGGCGTGCAGCTCCCGACGCAGGGGCGCGACGAGACGGTCGAACGCCTCGTCGTCGCCGGCCCGTGCCCGGTTCAGGACCGGATCGGTCGCCGCGTCGGCCGGTCGGCCCGGAGGCGAACCGGCCGCCGCGTCGGAGGGCGGGCCCGGGGCCGTCCGAGAAATGTTCCCCACGAGCGACGATTCTGCCCCACGACGGGAGTCACCTCCTCGACCGAACGATCCACCCGTGCGACCGGAGGACCTGATGAACCCCACCGTGACCGCTTCCGTCACCGTCGGCACCCTGCGCGTCCCCGACGCCACCCTCCACTACGAGGTACGCGGCCGGGGTCCGCTGGTGGTGCTGGTCGGCGCGCCGATGGACGCCGGGCCGTTCGCGCCCCTGGCCGACCTGCTCTCCGTCGACCACACCGTGCTCACCACCGACCCCCGGGGCATCCACCGGAGTCCGGTCGACGACCCCGACCGCGACTCGACCCCCGAACTGCGCGCCGACGACCTGTCCCGACTGCTGACCCACCTGGACGCCGGGCCGGCGGCGGTCCTCGGCTCCAGCGGCGGCGCGGTCAGCGCGCTGGCGCTCGCGCAGGCCCACCCCGGACAGGTGCACACCGTCGTCGCGCACGAACCGCCGCTCGACGAGTTGCTCGACGACCGGGAGGAGTTGCAGGCCCGTACCGAGGAGATGGTCGCCACCTACCTGACCGGTGACACCGCGGGCGCGTGGCGGCAGTTCCTGGCCGTGGCGAACATCCAGATGCCCGAGGAGATGGTCGCGGCGATGTTCGGCGGGGAACGCGACCCGCAGACGGTGGCGGACGAGCACTTCCAGTACGCGCACATGCTGATCCCGACCACCCGCTGGCAGCCCGACCTGCCGGCCCTGCGGTCCGGTGCGACCCGGATCGTCGTCGGCATCGGGGAGGAGTCCGCCGGTCAGCTCTGCGACCGCACCTCGCGGGCGCTCGCGGCGGGGCTCGGCGTCGCGCCGACCATGTTTCCCGGCGACCACATCGGCTTCGTCGGCGATCCGGAGCGGTTCGCCGTCCGGCTGCGTGAGGTCCTGGCCGAGGGGTGAGCGGAACCGGCAGGTACGGGGCGGCACACCGACGGGGGAGAAGGGGCGGGCATCCGCCCGGCCAGCCCGTCGGTCGCTGGTCCGGCCCGACGGATGCCCGGCCTGCTACCGGACGGTGGCCCGGCCCGGCGCGGCGACCGGCTGGAAGACGGCCAACGCCCGGCCGTTGCCGTCGGTGACGACCCAGGGGTGACCGACCTGCGTGTCCTGCCGGTGGGACTCGCCCGGTGACAGCCGCTCGACGCGCACCCGGTACCCCCACTGGTTGAGCCAGTAGACGGTCACCTGTCCGGTTCGCCGGTTGACGAACTCGACGGTGGTGTCCGCCCCGCCGTCGACCGACCGCAGGTCGCGTTCCTGCTCGGCGGGGAGCGGGGTCAGCTCCACGACGCCCGGTGCGCCCGACCGGCTCGGGGCGGAGCCCGGCCGGCCGCTCGCGGTGGCGCTCCGGTCGGGGGACGGCGTCGGGGTGGGTGACGGGGAGGCAGGGGTCGGGGAGGCGGATTTTGTCGGGGCGGTCCGGGCGGTGGCCGCCGCCGCCTGCGGGGTCGCACCGACGAAGGTGGGCAGCGGGATCGCCGGCACCGACGGGTCCGCCACCGGCCTGGGTACGGGCGTGGTGGCGGTGCCGAGTGCCCAGACCACCGCCACGGTCACCGCCCCCACCATGACCGCGACCAGCGAGTACGCCCACCACAACGAGCGGAGCCGCCGCCCGCCGGTCTCCTGTGGTCCGGATCCTGCCGCACGAGTCATCAGTGGCCGATCTCCCCTCGGGTGCCGCCCCGGGCAGGCCGCACGGGCCCACGATTATCCAGAAGCGATCTTTGCATGCGTCAATGGACCCTGTCGGCGTGGCCGATTCCGATCATGGCTGGGGCTGCGCGGACAGGCGATCCGAAGGCCGTCCCCATAGCAGATCGACGGCGGGAACGGGCGTTGTCCACAGGCGCTCCGGTTGTCCACAGGTACGGCGGTCACGCCAGCGGACGGGGCCTCCGGCGGCGCAGTCTCTCGGCAGCACCCCCGAGCCTGACTGCTGGAGGCCGCGATGCCACCCCGTACCGATGTCCGGCCGCACCGACGACTCCCGCTGGTCGTCACCGCGGACGTCGACCTCCTCGACGACCTCCTCCGGCTCGCCGCAGCGGGCGGTACGGAGGTCGAGGTGGCCGCCGACCCGGCGGCGGCCCGGTCCCGGTGGTCGCCGGCCCCGCTGGTGCTCGTCGGCGGCGACCAGGCGCAACCCTGCCTGCGGGCCCGGCTGCCGCGTCGGGCCCGGCTGGTGCTGGTCGGGCACTCCGGCGCGGCCGACCCCGGCTGGGAGGTCGCCGAGCTGATCGGCGCGGAACACGTCGCGACCCTGCCCGCAGCCGAACCATGGCTCGTCGACCGGTTCGCCGAGTGCGCGCCCCAGCAGGCCACCGCCGATGCCCGGGTGGTGGCCGTGCTCGGTGGCCGGGGTGGCGCGGGCGCGAGTGTCCTCGCCGGTGGTCTGGCGGTCACCGCCGCCCGGGCCCGGCTCCGGACCCTCCTCGTCGACGCCGATCCGCTCGGTGGCGGCCTCGACCTGGTGCTCGGCTGGGAGCAGTTGGAAGGGCTGCGCTGGCCGGCGCTCACCGACGCCGACGGCCGGGTCGATCCGCCCGCCCTGGTCCAGGCCCTGCCCAGCCGGGGCGACCTGGTGGTCCTCTCCGGGGACCGGGGCGACCCGCTGCCGCTGCCCGCACCCGCGATGGCCGCCACGCTCGACGCCGCCCGTCGAGGCCGGGACCTGGTCGTGGTCGACCTGCCCCGCCAGCTCGACGACGCCGCCGTGCTCGCGCTGCAAGCTGCCGACCGGGTGTTCCTGGTGGTCCCCGCCGAGCTGCGGGCCACCGCCGCAGCGACTCAGGTGGTAGCCGCCGCCGCACCGCACTGCACCGACCTGGCGGTGATCGTCCGGGGCCCCGCGCCGGGGCGGCTCAGGGCCGCCGAGGTGGCCCGGGCACTCGGCCTGCCGCTCGCGGGCACGCTTCGACCCGAGCCGGGCATCTCGCGCGGCCTGGAGCGGGGCGAGGCCCCGGCGGCGACCGGCCGTGGCCCGCTCGCCATCCTCTGCCAGCGCATCGTCGCCGACCTGACCGGTCGGTCTGCGGAAGGTGCGGCATGACCGACCACCCCCGCGCGCCGCACCACCCGGCGGACCGTCCGGCCGCCGTCGGCGAACTCTCCGCCCGGGTACGCCAGCGCTTCGCCGCCGAGGCCACCCCGGTCACCCCGGCCACGGTCGTCTCCGCGGTACGCGCCGAGCCCGCTGCCGCCGTCCTCGGTGACACCGTGGTGCTGCGGATGGCCGACCGGGTGCACGACGACCTCGTCGGGGCCGGGCCGCTCGGGCCGCTGCTGGCCGACCCGCAGGTCACCGACGTGCTGGTGAACGGCACCCGGGTCTGGATCGACCGGGGCGACGGCCTGCGGCAGGTGGCCGTCCCGGTCGGGACGGTGGACGACGTGCGCCGGTTGGCACAGCGACTCGCGGCCGGCGCGGGCCGGCGGCTGGACGACGGTTCCCCGTTCGTGGACGCCCGGCTCGCCGACGGAACCCGGCTACACGCCGTCCTGCCCCCGGTGGCGACCAGCGGGCCCTACCTGTCGCTGCGGACCTTCCGGCAGCGTCCGTTCACCCTCGACGAGCTGGTGGATCACGGCACGGTGTCCCCGCCGGTGGCCCCGCTGCTCGCCGCCGTCGTGGCGGCCCGGCTGGCGTACCTGGTCACCGGGGGCACCGGCTCCGGCAAGACCACCCTGCTGAACACCCTGCTCGGGCTGGTGCCGGTCACCGAACGGATCGTCCTGGTCGAGGATGCCGCCGAACTGCGCCCGGTGCATCCGCACGTCATCGGGTTGCAGGCCCGCACCGCCAACGTGGAGGGGTCGGGTGCGGTGGGCCTGGCCGACCTGGTGCGGCAGGCGCTGCGGATGCGGCCGGACCGGCTCGTGGTCGGGGAGTGCCGGGGCGGTGAGGTGGTCGACCTGCTCGCCGCCCTGAACACCGGCCACGACGGTGGGGCCGGGACGCTGCACGCCAACGCGCCGTCGGACGTACCGGCCCGGCTGGAGGCCCTCGGTCTGCTCGGCGGGTTGCCCCGCGCGGCCCTGCACGCCCAGGTGACCGCCGCTCTCCAGGTGCTGCTCCAGATGCGGCGGGGGCGTGGCGGCCGGGTGCTGGAGTCGGTCTCGCTGCTCCTGCCCGACGGGCCGGACCGCCTGGTCACGGTCGTGCCGGCCTGGGTACGTGGACGTGGCCCGGGGCGGGCCGCCCGTAACCTCGGGGCGCTGCTCCAGCAGCGCGGCGTGCCGGTGCCGCCGATCCTGTCCCCGCCGTGGCCCGGTGCGTCGGGGACGCCGTCGTGAGCGCCGCCGCCTGGCCGGTGGTGCTGCTGGTGCTCGCCGCCGCCGCCGTCATCGGTTGGCCGACGGGCAGCGGCCGGTCCCGGTACCGGGCGCTGTTCCGATCCGGGCGTCAGGTCTCCCCTCCGGTCGACGGGGACATCAGGGTCTACCTGCGACACGTCGCCCACCTCCCCGGGTTCCGGCGGTCCGGTCCGGGGCGTGCCACCGGCCGGCGGACTGCGGCGGGGCCACCCAACCGCCGCGACCCGTCTCGCCCGGTCGGCGAAGGCGGATCGGGCACCACCGGTGGGCACGCCGGGATCGGGCCGACCCTGCCGGCAACGGCCACCGACGCGGCCCGGCGACTCGTCGATGCCGGTGGGGGCATCACCGGCCGTTGGGCGGTGTCGCCGAGGCGGAACATGGTGTTGACGGCCGGTGTCGGGGCGGTCGGCGGTGGGCTGCTCGCCGGGCCGGTGGCTGCCCTGGTGGCTGCCGCGTACAGCGCCCTGGGCATGCGGGCCCTGCTCCGGCGTCGGCTGACCCGGTCGGCGGAACGACTCCGGCGGCACCGGCTGGACCAACTCGGCGCGCTCGCCGCCGACCTGCGGGCCGGTCTGCCGGTCCCGACCACCCTCGCCGACGAATCCGCGCCGTCGGAAGCCGGTCGGTCGGTCCCGGTCCGTGTCGGCGACGACCCCGCCGTCCCGGACGGTGTGGACCCGGCCGACCGGCTGGAGCGTTCTGTGGACGACGCCGCCGGTCCGGCCCCTCTCGATCGGATCGACCGGCTGACCCGGGCGGCCATCCGCCTCGCCGACCGGACGGGTGCGCCACTGGCCGAACTGGTGGAGCGGATCGAGGCCGACATGCGGGCGATGGATCGTGGCCTGGCCGCCGCAGCCGCCCAGGCCGCCGGGGCACGGGCCACCGCCTGGCTGCTCGCCGCGCTGCCGCTCGGCGGCATTGCCCTCGGATACGGCATCGGCGTCGACCCGGTCCGGGTGCTGCTGCACACCCCGGTCGGTGCCGGCTGCGCGGTCGTGGCAACCCTGCTCCAGGTCGTCGGGCTGCTCTGGGCCGAACGGCTCGGCGCCACCCCCGGCGGGGCGACCTGATGGGCGCCCGGCTCACGGCCCTGCTCGGGGGCGACATCGTCGGCGTCTCCGTCCTGGTTGACGACTCCGCCGTCCTGGTCGACGGCTCCTCCCTTCTCGCTCCCGGGCCCGTGGCCCTCGCCGGTCCGGCCGGTGCCGGTACCGCCCAGCTCGCCGCCGCCGGTTGCCTGGTCGTCGCGGCGCTGGTCGTCGCCATGGCACACCGACGCTCCCACCGTTCGCCCGGCCAGCGGAGACGCCCGTCGGGCCCGGAGGCCGAGGCGACGTCCCGACGACGGCCGGACGTCGTCCGGCTCACCGCCGGTCTCGCCGGGATCGCGGTCGCCGTGGTCGTCGGTGGCTGGCCCGGGCTGGCCGGGGGAGCGCTGGCTGCGGCGACCCTCGACCGGCTGCTCCGCAGGATCGAGCCGCCGGCCGTCCGCAACCGACGACTCACCGAGGTCGCCGACCTGCCGCTCGCCGCCGACCTGCTCGCGGCGGCGATGCGCGCCGGCGCACCCGTGGACCGGGCGGTGATCGCCGTGGCGGAGGCGCTCGGTGGGCCGCTTGCCGATCGGCTCGGTCGGGTCGGCCGCACCCTCCTGCTGGGTGGGACACCGGAGGAGGCGTGGGTCCACCTCGCCCCGGTGGCCGGGGCGGACCGACTGGTGAACGCCGCCGTCCGGTCGGCGCAGAGCGGCGCGGCGCTGGCCGGGGCCCTGGGCCGCCTGGCCGACGACCTCCGGACCGACCGGGCGGTCGCCGCCGAGGCGTCGGCCCGTCGGGCGGGCGTGCTGATCGTGCTGCCGCTGGGGCTCTGCTTCCTGCCGGCCTTCATTCTCGCCGGCCTGGTGCCGGTGATCGTCGCCGTCCTCGGTGACGTGCTCTGACAACCGTCGAGAAAGGACCGTAACGTGCGCAAACTGATGGCCCGCCTGCGCGGGGACGCCGGGATGAACACCGCCGAGTACGCCGTGGGTACCCTCGCCGCCGTCGCCTTCGCCGGCATC
The DNA here is from genome assembly GCF_014680085.1 of Micromonospora sagamiensis. Classification (NCBI taxonomy): domain Bacteria; kingdom Bacillati; phylum Actinomycetota; class Actinomycetes; order Micromonosporales; family Micromonosporaceae; genus Micromonospora; species Micromonospora sagamiensis. Next base: position 3,434,757 of record NZ_AP023438.1, read on the forward strand.
CTTCTGAAGGTTCTGACCAGCGGAAACGTGCAGTCGGCGTTGACCGCGGTGATCGACCGGGCCCTGAAGTGACCGGGCGCCGGCGGGCCGGCCGTGCCCGTGACCCGCGCATCGCCGCAGCACCGACCGGTGGTGGCGGTCGGGCCGTCGTCATCGGGGTGAGGTCCGGCGGTGACCGGGGTTCGTTCACGGCTGAACTGGCGGCCGGCCTGCCGGCGCTGATGCTGTTGCTCCTGGCCGGGCTGACCGTGGTCAGTGCGGCGACCACGAAAGCCACCTGTCTGGACGCGGCCCGGGAGGCGGCGCTCGCCGCCTCCCGGGGCGAGAGCGGGCGGACGGCTGGAGCCCGGGTCGCCCCGGCCGGGGCCGACATCGCGGTCGAGGTGGGTGAGGACCGGGTGACCGTGACGGTACGGGCCCCGGTGCGGGCGCTCGGCGCGAACCTGCCCCGGATCACGGTGGCCGCAACGGCGGTCGCCGCCGTCGAGCCCGGCACCCCGTTCCCCGCGTCGTGACGGTCCCGCGTCGAAGGGAGGAGTGCTTTGCCCGGCAAAAGGAACGAGGAGACGCCGAGAGCGGGGGATCGGGGTGGGGCGAGTGTCCTGGTGCTCGCGGTGGGACTGGTGTTCCTGCTCGTCGGGCTCTTCGGCGCGGCGACCGGCGCAGCCCGTACGGCTCGGCAGCAGGCGCGGGTGGCGGCCGACTTCGCGGCCCTGGCCGGGGCGGGCATCAGTCTCCGGGGCGAGGAGACCGCCTGCCGCCGAGCCGCCGAACTGGCCCTCGCCAACGGTGCTCAGCTGGTCGGGTGCGCTCTGGACGGGCTGGACCTCCAGGTGACAGTGGAGGTGACGGTCGCACCGCTGCCCGGGCTGCACCGGAAGGCCGCCGCCACCTCCCGTGCCGGTCCGGTACGTGGCTGAGCCGGCGCACCGTCCCGGCCCGGGGGCAGGTGACGGCGAACAGCAGCACGACCGCTGGCGACGGCGACCTCCCCCGGCGTCAGCGGCCCTGGAGGGCGTCCAGCCCGATGGCCATCGCGATGACGAGACGGCGGTCGATCTGCGGGTGCGTCACCTCGACGGTGTACCGGTCGCGCAGCCCCCACTGCTTGACCACCGAGAAGATCGGCTGACCCCCGGCGACGAAGTCGAAGTGGTACGGCAGCCACGAGAGCGAGTCGACGAACCGCCGCAGCAGGGCCACCGGCATGCTGCGTTCCTGGCCGGTCGCCGGCGGCAGGCCGGGCTGCTCGACGTGCCAGGTGGAGCGCAGCAGCGACTGGGCGAAGTCCTTGCGGAACAGCCCGATCGGGTTGCCGAGGTGGTCGGTGACGTCGTACGTCGCCCCGATGTCGAGCCGCTGCCGGGCCTTGAAGCCGAGCACGGGCTGCTGCTTGGTGTCGTCCGTGTAGAGGGTCACCTGCTCCTTGAAGGCGAGCCGCTTCTGCTGCGCGAAGGCGAGCAGGCCGCCCTCGGAGCCGTCCGGCGCGACCGCGTGGACCTCGTACTGGTTGACCATGAACCGCAGGCGTTGCCGGATGTGGAACCGCTGTTGGGCTTGAAGCTGGTCGAGCTGCATGAAGGTTCCTTCCGTCCGATGCGCCCGACTCTTGCACATCTCCGCCCACCCGACACACTTGATCATGAAGTTGACCTCGTGACACACGGGTGTGGGCGGCGCCAACTCCATGATCGGCAGAGCGGATCGGGGCTTCAGCGGGTGTCGGTGGTGGCGCGCAGGACCCAGGTGTTGAGGATCTGGTGGATGGCGCGCAGTCGCTCGTTGATCTGTTCCAGTCGTTCGGCCTGGGCGAGTTGGGCCAGCGCCGCGCCGAGGGCGATCTGCTGGTCGCGGGTCAGGTTCTCCTGGTCGACCGCATAGAGCAGGTCAACGGTCTCGCTGATGGTGTCGGCCACGACTCCTCCTCGGGGCATGGAAGCGCTCCCATGTCAGATGCCCCGAACGGGGTCGATCTATGCCTGCGTTCGGTGGACCGTCACCGTCGTCGAAGGTTCGCCCGTTGCGTCCGGCAGGTTCGCCAGCACCACGTCGAGGACCCGCACCGCGTCCGCCTTGCCGAGCGGGTTGTTGCCGTTGCCGCACTTCGGGGACTGGACGCAGGACGGGCAGCCGGTCTCGCAGCCGCACTCGACGATCGCGTCCCGGGTCGCCCGCAGCCACGCCGCCGCCGTCCCGTACGCCCGCTCCGCGAAGCCCGCCCCGCCGGGATGCCCGTCGTAGACGAACACCGTTGGCGCCTCGGTGTCCGGATGCAGTGCCGTGGAGAGCCCGCCGATGTCCCACCGGTCACAGGTCGCCACCAGCGGCAGCAGGCCGATCGCCGCATGCTCGGCGGCATGCAGTCCGCCCGGCACGTCGACCGGCTCCACCCCCGCCCCGGCCAGCGCCTCCGGCGTGACGGTGAACCAGACCGCGACCGTCCGCAACTCGCGGGCCGGCAGGTCCAGCGGCCGGGTGTCGATCACCTCACCGGAGGAGAGCCGCCGCCGCTGGTACGAGACCACCTGGCTGGTCACGTCCACCTCGCCGAGGAACAACCGCACCGGTCCGGCGTCGACGGACGAGCGGACCGACACCACCGACAGCGAGGTGACGTCCCGGGCGTGGGTGGACCAGTCCGGCTCCTCGGTGTGCACCAGCGCGCAGCCGTCGGCGAGGTCCAGGTCGTCCACCACGTACGAGACGCCCTGGTGCAGGTAGACCGCGCCGGGGTGGACCAGGAAGTGCGACGAGCCGCCGTCGACCGTGCCGAGCAGCCGTCCGGTCGCCGACTCCACCACGCAGACCGGGGCGCCGCCGGAGCCGCGCAGGTCCACCTCGGGTCGTTCCCGGTGCCGCCAGTACCAGCCGGTCGGCCGCTGCCGCAGCGCCTCGGCCGCGACCAACGTGTCCACCGCCTCCTTCGCCCCCTCACCGAAGAGTTCCAGGTCGGCGGGGGTCAGCGGGGCCTCGGCCGCCGCGCAGGCCAGCTGCGGGGCCAGCACGTACGGGTTGGCCGGGTCGAGCACGGTCGCCTCGACCGGTGCCCCGAACAGCGCCTCCGGATGGTGCACCAGATAGGTGTCGAGCGGGTCGTCCCGGGCCACCAGCACGGCGAGCGCCTCGCCACCGGAGCGCCCCGCCCGCCCGGCCTGCTGCCAGAGCGAGGCCCGGGTGCCCGGGTACCCGCAGATCAGCACCGCGTCCAGCCCGACCAGGTCGACGCCGAGCTCCAGCGCGTTGGTCGAGGCGAGCCCGAGCAGGTCGCCGTCGAGCAGCGCCCGCTCCAGCGCCCGCCGTTCCTCGCGCAGGTAGCCGGCCCGGTACGCGGCCACCCGCGCGCCGAGCCCCGGCACCGCCTCGTCGAGGGCGCGGCGGGCGGTGCTCGCCACCACCTCGGCACCTCGCCGCGACCGGACGAACGCGAGGGTGCGTACCCCTGCGGCGACCGTGTCGGCGAGCAGGTCCGCGGTCTCGCGCAGCGCCGACCTGCGGGTCGGGGTCAGGTCCTGCGACGCATCGTCGGCGGTGGCGGGCAGCAGCGGTGGCTCCCAGAGCGCGAAGGTCACCCCGCCGCGCGGCGAGGTGTCCTCGGTGACGGCGGCCACCGGCAGTCCGGTGAGTCGTCCGGCCGCCGTCGCCGGGTCGCCGGACGTGGCCGAGGCGAGCACGAACACCGGGGCGCTCCGGAACCGGGCGCACTGCCGCCGCAGCCGGCGCAGCACGTGGGCGACGTGCGAGCCGAAGACACCCCGGTAGGTGTGGCACTCGTCGACGATGACGTGGGTCAGCCGGCGCAGGAAGCCGGACCAGTGTGCGTGCCCGGGGAGGATCCCGTGGTGCAACATGTCCGGGTTGGTCAGCACGAACCGGGAGTGCCGGCGGATCCACTCCCGCTCGGCGCGCGGGGTGTCCCCGTCGTAGCAGGCGGGGCGTACGCCGTCCAGCTCCAGTTCGGCGACGGCACGGAACTGGTCGGCGGCGAGCGCCTTGGTCGGCGCGAGGTAGAGCACCGTGGCCCGGGGGTCGGCCAGCAGGGTGGCCAGCGCCGGGAGCTGGTACGCCAGGGACTTGCCGGACGCGGTGCCGGTGGCGACCACCACGTGCTGGCCGTCGTACGCCAGGCTCGCCGCCTCGGCCTGGTGCCGCCACGGCGCGACCACGCCGCGCCGCTCGAACGCCGCGCGCAGCTCCGGCGGGACCCACTCCGGCCAGGGCACCGGTACGCCCGGCCGGGGCGGCACCCGTTCGACGTGGGTGACCGGATCGGCGGCGCTCCGGGCGCGCAGCCGGCGCAGCAGCTCGGCCGGGGCGGGCCCGGGTCCGGAGCCGGTCGAGACGGTGGCTGCGGAGGTCACATCGTGCACTCTCGCACCGGAACCCGGAATTCGACCACCCGGACCCGGGTAAGGAGGTTCCCGCCACCGGTGACCCGTTCGGCGCGGCGGCGGAGATGGTTAGATGCCCAGGAGAGTTTGGGCTCTTGCGAGGAGGGACCGATGGAGCTGTCACTGGCGACCCGCGCCGTGGGGGAGCACACGGTGCTCGAGGTCGGTGGTGAGGTCGACGTCTACACCGCCCCCCGTCTGCGTGAGCGTCTCATCGAGCTGATCGACGGCGGTGCGCGGCGGGTGGTGGTCGACCTGGGCCGGGTCGACTTCCTCGACTCCACCGGTCTCGGAGTGCTGGTCGGGGCGCTGAAGCGGCTCCGGTCGGCCGGCGGCACCTTCGCTCTGGTCTGCGACAAGGAGCCGTTGCTCAAGATCTTCCGGATCACCGCGCTCGACCAGGTCTTCCCGCTGCACCCGACGGTCGACGCGGCGGTCGCCGCCGACCCGTCCGCCCCGGGCGCGTGATGGCAACGGTCCGGCTCTCCTTCTCACCCGCGCCGGTCCACGTCCGCACCGCCCGACTGGTGGGTGTGGCGGTCGCCCGACGGGCCGGGGTCCGCGAGGATCTGCTGGACGAGGTTCGCCTCGCCATCGGTGAGGCGTGCACCCGGGCGGTCGCCCTGCACCGGCAGTACGACATCCCCGACCCGGTGCTGGTGGAGATGTCGGACCGCGGGGCGTACGCGGTGCGGGTGGTCGACCGGGCTCCGATCGAGGCCGGTCTCGGCCTGGCCGCGCTGGACGCCGACCAGTTGGCCAACGAGTCCCTCACCGACGAGGCCCTCACCACCGGCGTCGGCTTCGCCCTGCTCGCGGGCTTCGTCGAGGACCTCCAGGTGCGGCCGGTGGACGAGGGCATCGGCACCGAGGTCCGGATGGTCTGGCCCGTCGGCCGCTGACGCCCGCAGCTTCCGGGCACCTCCGCCGGCCACGGGCCGCTCAGGCGTCACGTCGACGAATCGCGTCCCCGTCGGCGAAGTCTCCGGACATCAACGAAGGTCGTGTCCCCGCCGACGGGGCACGACCTTCTCGTCGTGATCCCCGCCTATATCAGATTTCCTCACATATCACAGCGATGAAGATCATCCACGCGAGGCGTACCCTCGGTGTGACCTCTGACACTGGATGGGGCTACAGTACGCGGGTTGTCAGCAAGTGTCCCGCCCATCACCAGCGGCTATAGGTGATCTTCGCTGTCCGCGTATCGGTGGTGGGCCGGCTCCGCTTGCGAGTCCGCATCCAGGCGTCCGGCCGGTACGTCCCACCGGCCGACGCGAGTGTTCGGTACAGGAGGACACAGATGTCCGGGATCTTGGCCGCCGACGGCGGCAAGCTCTCCCTTACCGGCGCCAACGTGTCGTACGTCGTCATCGCCGCGGTCATCGCGCTGGTGGCGCTCGTCTTCGCCGCCGCCTTGACCAAGGCGGTACTGGCAGCCGGTAAGGGCACCACCAACATGCAGGAGATCTCCGGGGCCGTCCAGGAGGGCGCCTCGGCCTATCTGCTCCGGCAGTTCAGGACACTCGCGGTGTTCGTGGTCGTCGCCGTCGTGCTTCTCTTCCTGCTGCCGGTGCACGACACCGACGGCAGCGAGACCATGGTGAAGATCGGCCGGTCGGCCTTCTTCGTCGTGGGCGCCGTGTTCAGCGCCTTCATCGGCGGCGCCGGGATGTGGCTGGCCACCCGCGCCAACCTGCGGGTCGCCGCAGCGGCCCGGGAGCGGCAGGGCGGTCGCGAGGCGGCGATGAAGATCGCCTTCCGCACCGGTGGTGTGGTCGGCTTCCTCACCGTCGGCCTCGGCCTCTTCGGCGCGGCGCTGGTCGTCCTCCTCTACCGGGGTGACGCGCCGACCGTGCTGGAGGGCTTCGGCTTCGGCGCCGCCCTGCTGGCCATGTTCATGCGGGTCGGCGGCGGCATCTTCACCAAGGCCGCCGACGTCGGTGCGGACCTGGTCGGCAAGGTCGAGCAGGGCATTCCCGAGGACGACCCGCGCAACGCGGCCACCATCGCCGACAACGTGGGCGACAACGTCGGTGACTGCGCCGGCATGGCCGCCGACCTGTTCGAGTCGTACGCGGTCACCCTGGTCGCCGCCCTGATCCTCGGCCGGGCCGCGTTCGGCGAGGAGGGCCTGGTCTTCCCGCTGATCATCTCCACGATCGGTGTGGTCATCGCGATCATCGGTGTCTTCATCACCCGGCTGCGCGCCTCGGACCGCTCCGGCCTGACCGCGATCAACCGGGCCTTCTACCTCTCCGCGGTGATCTCCGCCGTGCTGGTGGCGATCGCCGCCTTCGCGTACCTGCCGGCGAGCTTCGCCGACCTGGAGGGCGGCCTCACCGACGTGGACCGGAACCCGCGTCTGGTCGCCATCGGCGCGGTGGTCATCGGCATCGTGCTGGCCGCCGCGATCCAGGCGCTGACCGGCTACTTCACCGAGACCGACAAGCGCCCGGTGCAGGACATCGGCAAGAGCTCGCAGACCGGCCCGGCCACCGTCATCCTCGCCGGCATCAGCGTCGGCCTGGAGTCGGCGGTCTACTCGGCGCTGCTCATCGGTGCCGGCGTGTTCGGGGCGTTCCTGCTCGGCGGCAGCTCGATCACCCTCTCCCTGTTCGCGGTGGCGCTGGCCGGCACCGGCCTGCTCACCACCGTCGGCGTGATCGTGGCCATGGACACCTTCGGCCCGATCTCCGACAACGCGCAGGGCGTGGCCGAGATGTCCGGTGACATCGACGAGCACGGCGCGCGGATCCTCACCGAGCTGGACGCGGTCGGCAACACCACCAAGGCGATCACCAAGGGCATCGCCATCGCCACGGCGGTGCTCGCGGCCACGGCGCTGTTCGGCTCGTACACCGACACGCTGCGGTCCGCGTACTCCGACGCCGGGGTGGGTGACGTCGGCGCGGAGATCCTCAACGCGCTCAACGTCGCCAACCCGCGCAACCTGGTCGGCCTGATCATCGGCGCGGCGGTGGTCTTCCTCTTCTCCGGACTGGCCATCAACGCGGTCTCCCGCTCGGCGGGTGCCGTGGTGATGGAGGTACGCCGGCAGTTCCGCGAGCTGCCCGGGATCATGGACGGCACCCAGCGCCCCGAGTACGGCAAGGTCGTCGACATCTGCACCCGGGACGCGCAGCGCGAGCTGATGACGCCCGGCCTGCTGGCCATCATGGCCCCGATCGCGGTCGGCTTCGGCCTCGGGCCGGGCGCGCTCGCGTCGTACCTGGCCGGGGCGATCGGCGCCGGCACCCTGATGGCGGTCTTCCTGTCCAACTCCGGTGGCGCCTGGGACAACGCCAAGAAGATGGTCGAGGACGGCGCGTACGGCGGCAAGGGCTCCGAGGCCCACGCCGCCACCGTGATCGGCGACACCGTCGGTGACCCGTTCAAGGACACCGCCGGCCCGGCGATCAACCCGCTGATCAAGGTGATGAACCTGGTCTCGCTGCTGATCGCCCCGGCCGTGGTGGCCTGGAGCATCGGTGCCGACCGGAACACCCCGCTGCGGGTGACCATCGCGGTCGTCGCCACGCTGGTCATCGTCGCGGCGGTGCTGTTCAGCAAGCGCAAGGGCGTGGCCATGTCCGACGCCGACGGGGGCTCGGGCGGCACCGCCGCCGGTAGCCCGGACCAGCGGCCGGAGCCGGCCCGCGCCTGAGTCCGACACCCCACCGGTCCCCGGTCGGCAACGTCGCCGACCGGGGACCGGTGGTCGGTGAGGTGACCGGGGACCGGGCACGCCGCCGCGGCCGGTGCCGGCATCGATGGGTGGGTGGCGCATCACGACGGAGGCCGTACGCTGCAACGCATGCGTACGTGCCGGGCGGCGACCGCCGGAAAGCTCACGGTGGTCCTGGCCACGATCGTCCTCGTGGTCGGCGCGTGCGGTGCCGGCCCGGCGCCCCGGGTCTGGGCCGCGGCGGTCTGCGAGGCCCTCACCCCCTGGCGCGCGGAGATCAACAAGCTGACCAGCAGCACGCAGCAGCAGATGACCGCGCAGACCACCCCCGCACAGGCCAAGGAGAACCTGGTCCGGCTCTTCGCCGGGGCCGAGAAGGCCAGCGAGACCGCCCGCCGCAGGGTCGAGGCGGCCGGCGTGCCGGACACCGAGCACGGTGAACAGGTCTCCGCCGGTTTCCTCAGCTCGTTGGAGAAGGTCCGGGACGCCTACGGGCGGGCCCGGAAGACCATCGCCGGGCTGGGCACCGGCCAGCCGACCGCGTTCTACGACGGGGTGCGGGCCGCCGTGGACACCCTCAACAAGGAGTACGACGCGAGCGCGCTGGACACCAGCAAGCTCAACTCGGAAGAACTCAAACAGGCCTTCGACGAGGTCCCGGAGTGTCGCTGACGCCGCCATCCGACGCGCCGGCCGGTCCCGGACCGGTCCGCCAGCTCTCCCTGTTCGGTACGGAGGCGGCCGACCCGTCCCCCGCCGACCTGGCCGGGCTGCTCGCCGGGCCGGCCGAGATCGTCCGGATGGGCGGCACCGCCCGACTGTCGGTCGTGGTGGACGTCGCCTGGCGGGTGCACGTGCTCGTCGCCGAGCTGGCCCGACGCGGGGTGCACGCGAGCTGGGAGGCGACCGGGGACCGGTACCGCGTCCGTACCTCGTACACCAGTTTCCTGGCCCCGCTCGCGGCTGCCTGGCTCCCCGACGCCGACGGCCCGGCGGCCGGTCCGGACCTGGTGCGCAAGCGGCCGCCGGCCGCCTTCCACCTCAACGGCCGCCGGCTGCGGCTCTGGCTGGCCGCGGCGGGTGTCGCCGAACCGTCCGGCTTCCGGCTGCACCTCGGCCCGGCCGACGAGCCCTGCCGGGAGCCGGTCGGACGGGCGCTGGCCGCGATCGGGCTCCCCGGGGTGTTCCTCGACGCCGGGGCGGACGGGCCGACGTACCGGATCAGTGGTCGGCGCCGGCTGGCCCGGTTGGCTGAGCTGGTCGGGGACCGTCCGGCCGCCGCGCCGACGGCCGAGTGGCCGTCCGGCCCGACCTGATGTCGGTCACCCTGCGTGTTCGATCGCCCGCAGAAAGTGCGAACCGGACCGTGGGGCGCGACCCGGGGCGTGTGCCGAAACGATCTTCCCGGCCCGCTCCGGACTGGTCTGGCCTGCTGTCGGGTAGGGGACAGCCGGTGGTCGGGTGGCGCCCCCGGGTGATCCCCCGGGGGGTCGGTCACGGGTCGACGTTCGACACAGTGACCCGCCCGAGGGCGGATCCGCGGTGTACGGTGACGCCGTCCGGCACATGCGTCCGAGCCGCGTCGGGAGGCGACCGCCGCTGTCGGGTGGCTTCGCCGCCCACGAAACCCCGAATGCGGGCGGCGCGTTACGTTGGACATCCGGACCGCCAGCGGCCCGGGACCACGGCGGTACCGCCGGCGAGGGCGGTCGGGCCACGATCAGGAGTGAGGTCGCAGGAGACGTGCCGAGCAACGCCAGGACCACCCGTCTGGTCATCGTCGAGTCACCGGCGAAGGCCAAGACGATCTCGGGCTACCTCGGCCCGGGATACGTCGTGGAGGCCAGCTTCGGGCACGTCCGCGACCTGCCCCGCAACGCCGCCGACGTGCCGGCCAAGTACAAGGGCGAGCCCTGGGCCCGGCTCGGGGTGGACGTCGACAACGGCTTCCACGCCCTCTACGTGGTCTCCGCCGACCGGAAGCAGCAGATCACCAAGCTGATCCGGCTGGCCAAGGAGGTCGACGAGATCCTCCTCGCCACGGACGAGGACCGCGAGGGCGAGGCGATCGCCTGGCACCTGGTGGAGACGCTCAAGCCCCGGGTGCCGGTCAAGCGGATGGTCTTCCACGAGATCACCAAGCCGGCGATCCAGGCGGCGGTGGCCAACCCGCGCGAGATCGACCGAGCCCTGGTCGACGCCCAGGAGGCCCGGCGGATCCTCGACCGGCTCTACGGCTACGAGGTCTCCCCGGTGCTCTGGAAGAAGGTCATGCCGAGGCTCTCGGCGGGCCGGGTCCAGTCGGTGGCCACCCGGATCGTGGTGGAGCGCGAGCGGCAGCGGATGGCCTTCCGCAGCGCGGAGTACTGGGACATCCTCGCCACGCTCGCGGTGGCGGACCCGGGCCAGGGGCCGCGCACCTTCCACGCCACCCTGGTCGCGCTGAACGGCGACCGGATCGCCACCGGCAAGGACTTCGAGCCGACCACGGGCCGGGTCCGGCCGGGCGCGGGCGTGGTCCACCTCGACTCGAGCGGAGCACGCGGGCTCGCCGCCCGCCTCCAGGGGCGGCCGTTCACCGTCACCCGCGTCGAGGAGAAGCCCTACCGCCGCCGCCCGTACGCGCCGTTCATCACCTCCACGCTCCAGCAGGAGGCCGCCCGTAAGCTGCGCTTCTCGTCGCAGCAGACGATGCGCACCGCGCAGCGGCTCTACGAGAACGGCTACATCACCTACATGCGTACCGACTCGGTGAACCTGTCGGAGACCGCCATCGCGGCGGCCCGTCAGCAGATCGTCGAGCTGTACGGCGAGCGCAGCGTGCCGCCGGAGCCGCGTCGCTACACCGGCAAGGTGAAGAACGCGCAGGAGGCGCACGAGGCGATCCGCCCGGCCGGGGACAACTTCCGCACCCCGGGGGACGTCGCCAAGGAGCTGTCCGGCGACGAGTTCAAGCTCTACGAGCTGATCTGGCGGCGCACCATCGCCTCGCAGATGACCGACGCGGTCGGCTCCAGCGTCTCGGTGCGCATCCGCGCGGTCTCCAGTGCGCAGGAGGAGGCCGACTTCGGCGCGACCGGCAAGACCATCACCGACCCGGGCTTCCTGCGGGCGTACGTCGAGTCGAGCGACGACGAGAACGCCGAGGCCGAGGACGCCGAGCGCCGGCTGCCCAACCTGGTGAAGGACCAGCCGCTCACCGCCGACGAGCTGGCCGCCCAGGGGCACCACACCCAGGCGCCGTCGCGCTACACCGAGGCGTCGCTGGTGAAGGCACTGGAGGAACTGGGCATCGGCCGGCCGTCGACGTACGCGTCGATCATGCAGACCATCCAGGACCGGGGGTACGTCGTCAAGCGCGGCCAGGCGATGATCCCGTCGTTCCTGGCGTTCGCGGTGATCGGACTGATGGAGCGGCACTACCCGCGCCTGATCGACTACGACTTCACCGCCAGCATGGAGAACGAGCTGGACGAGATCGCCGGTGGCGACCACGCGGCGGTCGACTTCCTCACCGCGTTCTACTTCGGCAGCACCAACGGTGCCGGCGACCAGGACATCGCCCGCTCCGGCGGGCTGAAGAAGCTGGTCACCGAGAACCTCACCGAGATCGACGCGCGCAGCGTCAACTCCATCCCGCTCTTCACTGACGACGAGGGCCGCGAGGTGGTCGTACGGGTCGGCCGGTACGGGCCGTACCTCCAGCGGGCGGTGCCCGGGGAGGCCCCGGCGGGGCCCGCCGAGGGCGAGGAGGGCGGCACCCCCGGCGACCGGGCGCCGATCCCGGAGGGGCTGGCTCCCGACGAGCTGACCCCGGAGAAGGTGCACGAGCTGTTCCTCGGCGGCGGCGGTGAGCGCAAGCTCGGCGACGACCCGGCGACCGGGGAGCCGATCCTGCTGAAGTCCGGCCGGTTCGGCCCGTACGTGGCCAGCGGCGAGCGCAAGTCCTCGCTGCTGCGCTCGCAGTCGCCGGACACCCTCACCTTCGACGAGGCGCTGAAGCTGCTCAGCCTGCCCCGGCTGGTCGGGGTCGGCCCAGGCGGTGAGGTCTTCGCCAACAACGGCCGTTACGGGCCGTACGTGAAGCAGGGCGAGGAGTTCCGGTCGCTGGACTCCGAGGAGAAGATGTTCACGGTCACCCTGGACGAGGCGCTGGCCCTGCTCGCCGCACCGAAGGGCCGCCAGCGCCGGGCCGCGGCGCCGCCGCTGCGCGAGATGGGCGTCGACCCGTCGACCGAGAAGCCCCTGGTGATCAAGGACGGCCGGTTCGGCCCGTACGTCACCGACGGCGAGACGAACGCGTCACTGCGGCGCGGGCAGACGCCGGAGGCGCTGACCATCGAGGAGGCCTCCGAGATGCTCGCCGAGAAGCGGGCGAAGGGGCCGGCGCCGAAGAAGACCGCGAAGAAGGCCACGGCGGCGAAGAAGGCTCCCGCCGCGAAGAAGGCCACGGCGACCAAGAAGGCCACCGCCGCGAAGAGCACCGCCACGAAGAAGGCCACCCCCGCCAAGAAGGCACCGGCGAAGAAGGCCGCGCCGCGCAAGGCGGCCGCGGACGCGGAGTAGCGCGGATCGTGGTGGCGAACGGCCCTCCCGGGGGCCCATCGCCACCACGATCACCCCGGCCAGCCAGCGGCCCTCAGGGCGGCGCGGAGCTGGGCGATGACGTCGTCGGGTGTGTTGCGGACGGCCCAGGCGGGAAAGCGGAGCACCCGCTCCCCCTCGATCCACAGGTCATTCTGCCGGCGCATGTCGCTCCAGGCGGTACGCGGGTCCAGGTGCTGTCCACCGTCGACCTCGACGTGCACCCGCCAACGGTCGAAGTAGACGTCGAGATACCGGGGCCGGCCCGCCGCGTCGTACCGGATCTTCTGCCGGGTCGGCTCCGGCAGCCCGGCCCGGCGTACCAGAGCGAGGAAGTCCAGTTCGGCGAGGGAGTGCGAGCCACCCGCCGCGTCGTCGGCGGTGCGCAGGATCAGCCCGTACCGCCGGGCCCGGGGTAGCCGGTCGAGGACCCGGTGCAGGTCGTCCCGGCCGACCAGCCGTTGCTGGAACGCGGCGGCGACGATCGCACGGGCCTCCTCGTCGGTACGCGCCCACTGGGCGGCGTCCACCACCGACCGGGCGGGCATGGTCCGGGGCGGCTGCCCCACCGGCAGGACGTCGGTGTCGGGGAGGTGCCGGCTGCGGTGCACCACGACGCCGGGCGGTGGCCGGTCCGCGCGCAGCCCGGCAGGTAGGAGCAGGTGGACCGGCGTGCCCCCGTACCGACGCAGGCCCCACTGTCGCGCCGCGGTCAGTCCGCCGAGCACGGCGCGGGACCCGGTCGCGAGCACCGCGATCCAGCGGAGGTGCCCGTCACCCAACGGCCCGTTGTGCGTGACCAGGACGCCCCGGTGCACCCGTCGCCACCGGCCCGTCGCCAGTCGGTGCCGGATGGCCTTGCGGGAGAAGTAGCGGCTGGCCTGGGCGACGCTGAGCACGTCCTCCTGCTGGAAGAGAAGCCAGGTCAGCTCGTCGTCCTCGTCGTCCGGGAGCCGTCGCTCCCACCCCGCCGTCCCCACCCATGCCCGTCGTTCCATCCCTCGCACTCTCCCCGCCGTCGCACCCGCCCCGCCGCCCCTGTGGACGAAGGGCGTGATCGTGGTGGCGAACGGCCCTCCCGGGGGCCCATCGCCACCACGATCGGGTCGGTCAGGAGCCGAGGACGCGGGTCAGGTAGGGGTTGGCGAAGACGCGGGCGGGGTCGAGGGTGTCGCGGAGGGCCTGGAAGTCCGCGAAGCGGGGGTAGGCGGGGGCGAGCGACGCCGCGTCGCGGTAGTGCAGCTTGCCCCAGTGCGGCCGACCCGCCAGCCCCCGGGCCACCTCCTCGAACGCCCGGAAGTACGGCTCGTACGGCATGCCCACGTACTGGTGCACGGCGATGTACGCGGATTCGCGCCCGTACCCGTGCGACAGCCAGATGTCGTCCGGCGCGGTGAAGCGCACCTCGGCCGGGAAGAGCACCGGGAACGGCAGCCCGTCGACGATCCGCCGGAGCGCGTCCAGCGCCTCGCCGAGCGCGGCGCGCGGCAGGGCGTACTCCATCTCCACGAAGCGGACCCGGCGCGGAGTGCAGAAGATCTGGTCCGAGCGGCCGGTGTAGCGGCGTTCGGTCAGCGCCCGTGCGCTGACCGCGCTGATCGCCGGGACCAGCCGGTACGACGCCCGGCCCAGCCGGCAGGCCCGCTCGAAGACGGTGTTCGCCAGGAACTCGTCGTCCAGCCAGCCCCGCCACCCCGGCAGCGGACGGTCGTCGACGGCCACCCGGTCGTTGGTCTTGACCTGCACCCGGTCGGTGTACGGGAACCAGTAGAACTCGAGGTGGTCGTGCCCGTCGACAAGCGCGGGCAGGTCGGCCAGCACGTCGGCCAGCCGCGCCGGTCGTTCGTGGGCGAGCAGCGTGAAGGCGTCCACGCAGCGCAGCGTCACCTCGGTCAGGACGCCGAGCGCGCCCAGCCCGACCCGGGCGGCGGTGAACACCTCGGGATTCTCGTCGGCGGAGCAGCGCAGCACCTCCCCGGTGCCGGTGACCAGGGTCAGCGCCTCGACGGCGGTGGCCAGGCAGCCGAGTCGCGCGCCGGTGCCGTGGGTGCCGGTGGAGATCGCCCCCGCGATGGTCTGCGCGTCGATGTCGCCGAGGTTGGGCATGGCCAGACCGTGCCCGGCGAGCAGCTCGTTGAGCGCCCGTAGGGTCATCCCGGCCGGTACGGTGACCAGACGGCGCTCCCGGTCCACCCGGACCGGCTCGGCGAGGTCGACCAGCTCCAGCCGGTGCCCGTCGGTGGCGGCGATGGCCGTGAAGGAGTGGCCGCTGCCCACCGGCCTGATCCGTACGCCCGCCTCGGCGGCGGTCCGCACCGCCTCGGCCACCTCGCCGGTGTCGCGTGGGCGCGGCACCGCCGCGGCGACGCTGCGCTGGTTACCCGCCCAGTTTGTCCAAGCGGTGCCGACCGTGACCGTCTGCGTCATCTGCGCCTCCGTGCGCCAGGGAACCATCAGAACGTCGTGCCTGGTAAACACCACATCGCCGGCCCGATCGTTGATACCGGTAGCGTCACGCTTCGGTGACGTGCAGAAATGTTCATCCGTCGAAGGGGGGTGGCGTCGAGTGTCCACACCAGCCGCCACGACCGGGCCGCTGCGCAGGGTTCCGGTGCAGGGGCGAAGTGTCGCGCGGGTCCAGCGGATGCTGGACGCCTGCGCCGAGCTCGTCGACGAGGTGGGGTACGAAGGGCTGACCACCACTCTCCTCGCCGAGCGGGCCGAGGTGGCGATCGGATCGGTCTATCAGTTCTTCCCGGACAAGCGGGCGATCGTGCAGGCGTTGACCCTGCGCACGATGGAGTCCTACCTCCAGCGGCTCGACGCGCGGTTCGCCTCGGACGATCTCACCGAGTGGTGGGACGGCGTCGACGCGGCCATCGACGAGTACATCACGATGCACCGCACCGTCCCCGGATTCCGTACCCTGCACTTCGGCGACGTGGTCGACCTGCACCTGCTCGACGAGCAGCGGGACAACAACGGCGTGATCGCCGACCAGTTGGCCCGGGTGCTGACCGAGCGGTTCGGTCTGGCCGACGGGCCCCGGCTGCGGTTCATCCTGGAGATCGCCGTCGAGGCGGCCGACGCGTTGATCAAGCTCGCGTTCCGCCGCCAGCCGGAGGGGGACGAGCGGGTGCTGGACGAGGCCAAGGCGTTGATCCGGGAGTACCTGCACCGGCAGGTCAAGGCCAACGACGCCGGGCCGGCCGCCGAGCCCGACGACGGGGACGACAGCGGCAGCTCCGGGGAGGGCGCGAACACCGACGGGCACGCCGGTGCCTCGGCCGCCGCGGTGGCCGCCGACGCCGGCTGACGCCCGCCCGTTCACAGGAACGCCCATCCCGCACCCCGGTAGGTGGGGACGCTCGCCACGACCGCATCCCCGTCGACCAGGTGCAGCTCGTTCACCCGTTCGCAGACCTCGCCGGCCTTGGCGTGGCGGAACCAGACCCGGTCACCCACCCGGAGCCGGTCGGCCGCCGCGCCGGTCAGCGGGGTCTGCACCTCACCCGCGCCCTCGGTGCCGACCAGCCGCAACCCGGCCGGCAGCCAGGGCCGGGGGAGCCGGCTGGGCTCGGCGGGACCGGAGGCGATCCAGCCACCGCCGAGCACCGTGGCCACCCCGGGAGCGGGGCGGCGGACCACCGCGCAGGCGAAGAACGCCGCCGGGGTGGGGCGCCAGGCGCGGTACGCGTCGAACAGCGTCGGCCCGTACAGCCCGGATCCGGCGGTGACCTCGGTGACCGCCGGGTCGGCGCTGGTGGCGGCGATGCTGCCGGTGCCACCGCCGTTGACGAACTCCAGGTCGGCGTGCGCCCGGACGGCGTCCACCGCCGCGCCCCGGCGGGCCAGCAGTTCCCGGTACGACCGGCGCTGCACCGCCCGGATCGCGGTGCCCCGCAGCGCCTGTCCGGGCGGGGCGTCGCCCAGCCCGGCGATCTGCGCCTCGTACGCCATCACCCCGACCAGCCGGAAGCCGCGCCGGCCGGCGACGGCGGCGGCGAACGCCCCGGCCGCCGCCGCGCTGTGCACCGGGGAGCGGCGCACGCCGACGTGCACCCGTCCGCGCAGCGGTCGCCAGGAGGCGTCCAGGTCGAGGCAGACGCGCACGTCGGGGCGGTGCCCCGGGCCGGTCACCGCGTCGACGAGGTCGAGTTGCGCCGGGTCGTCCACCATCAGGGTCACCGCCGTGGCGAGTTCCGGGTCGCCGGCCAGCTCGGCCAGGGCCGCCCGGTCGGCGGTCGGGTACGCGACCACCACGTCGTCGCTGACGCCCGTGCGGACCAGCCGGATCGCCTCGGGCAGGGTGAACGCCAGTACGCCCCGCCAGCCGGGCCGGTCGAGAACCCGGGTGAGCAGGTCGCGGCTGCGGACCGACTTGCTGGCGACGCGGAGCGGCTTGCCGGCGGCCCGGTCGACCAGCGCGGTGGCGTTGGTGTCGAAGGCGGCCAGGTCGACGACGACGAATGGCGGGTCGAGGTGGGCGGTCGCCCGGTCGAGGCGGTCGCGGAGCAGATCGCGTTCGATGGCCACGTGAGCACGCTAACTGTGGGAACGGCTAATGCGAAACACCCTCGTGTCCGACCTGGCATGTGGTGCTGGTGCGTCCAGGCCCTAGGCTCGTGAGCAGCAGGATGTCACTGGGTGGGATGAATGCCCACCGCGACTAGAGTGTGACACCGGGGAAGCCCAGTGATGGGCCGGCACGTGGAGGTACGGCCATCGAAAGCCAGAAGAACGGCGAGTCGGCCGGCGTGTCGTCGCCGAACCAGGTCGACCGGACAGGCTACGCCGCCCTCCGCTCGGTGCTGCGGATCCGGCCGTTCCGCCGGCTGTGGATCGTGCTGGGCGCGGCCTCGTACGGCGACTGGCTCGGTCTCCTCGCCACCTCCATCTTCGCCGCCGGCCAGGTCGAGGGAAGCACCGCCAAGGGCGCGGCGTTCGGCACCGTCATCGCGATCCGGCTCCTTCCGGCCCTCGTGCTCGGCCCGATCGCCGGGGTCTTCGCCGACCGGTTCGACCGGCGCTGGACGATGGTCATCTGCGACGTGCTCCGCTTCCTGCTCTTCGCGTCCATCCCGTTGGTCGCGATCCTCGGCGCCAGCGGTGGCGTGGTGGTCGGCTGGGCGACGGTGGCGACCTTCCTGATCGAGACGATCACCCTGCTCTGGATCCCGGCCAAGGAAGCCGCGGTGCCGAACCTCATCCCGCGCGCCCGGCTGGAGATGGCCAACCAGCTCACCCTGATCACCACCTACGGCCTCACCCCGATCATGGCCGCGCTGAGCATCGCGGTGCTCGACGCCAGCGTCCGGGCGGCGACCGGCGGCGAGGTGCCCTCCTGGTCCGAGCCGGCGCAGCTCGCGCTCTGGTTCAACGCCCTGTCCCGGCTGGCCACCGCGCTGGTGGTGGCCTTCGGCATCAAGGAGATCAGCCAGGGGCAGGCGAGCGAACAGGCGCGCACCGAGCAGAGCATGCTCCGCCAGTTCAAGGACGGCTGGCGGTTCATCGGCCGGACCCCGCTGGTACGCGGGCTGGTGCTCGGCATCTTCGGGGCGTTCGCCGGTGGCGGCATCGTGATCGGCACGGCCCGTTTCTTCGCCGCCTCCCTCGGTGCCGGTGACGCCGCCTTCTACCTCCTCTTCGGCGCGATCTTCGTCGGCCTGGCGATCGGCATCGGCGGCGGGCCGATGATCGTCCGGGACCTGTCCCGGCGGCGCTGGTTCGGTATGAGCATCGTGCTCGCCAGCGCGTCCGTGCTGGCGCTCGCCTTCGCCATCCACCTGTCCATGGCGATGCTCGGTGCGATCCTGGTCGGCGCGGGCGCGGGGATGGCCTTCCTCGCCGGCACCACCCTGCTCGGCGGGGAGATCGCCGACGAGGTCCGGGGCCGGGTGTTCGCCGTGGTGCAGATCGGCACCCGACTCGTGCTGATCTTCGCGATCGCACTGAGCAGCCTCCTGGTCGGCGTCGGTGGCTCCCGGGAGCTGCGCATCGCCGACCTGGGCATCTCGATCTCCTCCACCCGGCTGCTGCTGCTCGCCGCCGGCCTGGCCGGCATCTTCGCCGGGATCAGCGCCTTCCGGCAGATGGACGACAAGAAGGGCGTCCCGGTCCTCGCCGACCTGTGGGGCTCGATGCGGGGGCGTCCGCTCACCCCGGCCGAGCCCTTCGTCTCGGCCGGTCTCTTCGTGGTCTTCGAGGGCGGCGAGGGTGCCGGCAAGTCCACCCAGGTCACCCGGCTCGCCGAGACCCTGGGCGGGCAGGGGTGCGAGGTGGTGGTCACCCGGGAGCCCGGGGCCACCCCGGTCGGCCAGCGGATCCGCACCCTGTTGCTCGGGGCCCCCGGCTCGGACACGCCGTCGCCGCGCGCCGAGGCGCTGCTCTACGCCGCCGACCGGGCGCACCACGTGGCCACCGTGGTCCGGCCCGCGCTGGTACGCGGCGCGGTCGTGGTCAGCGACCGGTACGTCGACTCCTCCCTGGCGTACCAGGGGGCCGGGCGGACCCTGCCGGTCGACGAGGTCTCCTGGCTCTCCTCCTGGGCCACCGGCGGCCTCAAGCCCGACCTGGTGGTGCTGCTGGACGTGGACCCGCGCACCGGCCTGTCCCGGGTCGCGGCCCGGGGCGGGGAGACCGACCACGTCGAGGCCGAGTCGATCGCCTTCCACGAACGGGTCCGGTACGCCTTCCTCGACCTCGCCTCCGCCGACCCGAAGCGCTACCTGGTGCTCGACGCGTCCCGCCCGGCCGAGGAGATCGCCGGCCAGGTGGCCGGCCGGGTCCAGGCGATGCTGGTCGACCCGTCCGCGATCGTGCACCCGGCTCCGGCGAAACAACCGGACACCTCGACGCAACCGGAGTTATCCGACGCGGAGCTGGTGACGATGGAGCAACGCCACTGATGCCAGAGGTCTTCGCCGAGCTGGTCGGGCAGGACGAGGCGGTCGACACGCTGCGCCGGGCCGCCGCCGCGGCCGCCGCCGTGCTGCGCGCCGGCACCCGCCCCGCCGCCGACCGGACCGGTCCGGCCGGCGCGGACGGTGGGACCGGTCCAGACGCCGGGACCGGCCCGGACGGTGGGGCGGGGCCTGACCCGGGTGCCGGGATGACCCACGCCTGGATCTTCACCGGTCCGCCCGGTTCGGGCCGTTCGGAGGCCGCCCGCGCCTTCGCCGCCGCCCTCCAGTGCGTGCACGGCACCGGCTGCGGCACCTGCGCCGGCTGTCACACCACCATGGCCGGTACCCACGCCGACGTCCGGCTGGTCGTGCCCGACGGGCTCTCCATCGGCGTGAACGAGATGCGCGCCCTGGTGCTGCGGGCGGCGAGCACCCCGTCCGGCGGGCGGTGGCAGGTCGTGATCATCTCCGACGCCGACCGGCTCACCGAGGCGGCCGGCAACGCGCTGCTCAAGGCGATCGAGGAGCCGCCCCCACGGACCGTCTTTCTGCTCTGTGCCCCGTCCACCCACCCGGACGACATCTCGGTGACCATCCGGTCGCGCTGCCGCGTCGTACCGCTGCGGCAGCCACCGCCCAGCGCGGTGGCCGAGATGCTGGTCCGGCGGGACGGGATCGCCCCCGACGTGGCCGAGTGGGCGGCGTCGGCCGCCCAGGGGCACGTGGGCCGGGCCCGCCGCCTGGCCGGTGACCCGGAGGCCCGCACCCGGCGGGACGCGGTGCTGGCGGTGCCACGCCGGCTGACCGGGGTGGGAGCCGCCTTCGACGCCGCGTCCGCGCTGATCGAGGCGGCCGAGGCGGAGGCCGCCGCGGCCGTCGCGGAGACCGACGCCGCCGAGAAGGCCGCGTTGCAGACCGCGCTCGGCGCGGGCGGCACCGGCCGGGGCGCCGCCGGGGCGATGCGGGGGGCCGCCGGGCAGATCAAGGACCTGGAGAAGCGGCAGAAGTCCCGGGCCACCAGGGCGCAGCGGGACGCGTTGGACCGGGCCCTGGTCGACCTGGCCGGGTTCTACCGGGACGCCCTGGTCACCGCGCTGCGGGCCCCGGTCGCGCCGGTGCACACCGACACCGTGGCGATGGCCCGTGCCGGTGCGGAGAAGTGGGACGCCGAGGGTGCCCTGCGCCGCCTGGAGGCGGTGCTGGAGTGCCGCGTCGCGATCGAGGCCAACGTCAAGCCGAGGATCGCGGTGGAGGCGATGATGCTCGCCCTGTGGAAGGGCTGAGCCCCACCCGGTACCGCTGGAGTCGCACTTCCCCTGCTCCCCGGGCCATCGACAGTGTCGATTGATTGCGGTACGGTCCCTGTGCCGTGGTGACGGTGACGGCACCCTCAGTGACACCGCTTGCGGGAGGAGTCCGCCCATGCCGCGGGGGGAGATCGACGAAGCCTGGATCGAGGAGGCTGTCCGGCGCTACCGCCGGATCGAGTCCCTCCAGGCCGAGTTCGACGCGGCGGTCGCAGGCGTCCAGGTCACCGTGCGGTCCCCCGACGGGCTGGTCGAGGTGGTGGTCACCGCCGCCGGCACGATCACCGACGTCCGGTTCCTCGGCCCGCTGCACAACCGCCACCCCCGGGACGTCGCCAACTCGGTCCAGGCGGCGGTCACCGCGGCGGCCGACGCCGCACAGTGGGCGCGGGAGAAGCTGCACAACGAGACGTTCGCCGCGTACCGACCGCTGGCGGGGGCCTGAGATGGAGAGCCTGCACGCCCTGGCCGCCCGCCTGGACGAGGCGGCGGCGACCATCGAGGCCCTGGCCCGGTCGGCGACCGCCAACGATCCACCGCATCCCACCTTCGGTGTGCACGTTGCCGGGCGAGCCGGTGAGGTCGGTCGGGCACTGCACCGCCGGTGGCTCGAGGCGACCGAAGACCGGGCCCGGGAGGCGACCATCGCTGCGGCGCGACTGGCCGCCGCCGCGTCCGCCATCCGGGGCGCTGCCGACCGGTACGTGGAGACCGACGACACCGTGCGGCGGCGACTGGGCCGGGAGGTGTGATGGATGCCCTGGACCGCCTGGCCGAGCCCGGGCTGGACCTGCTCGGCCGGGTCGACAAGCTGCTCGCCGCCGGGGCCCCGGACGGGCACCGGCTGTGGCCGCTGCTGCGCCGTATGCGAGTGCTGCCCGGTACGGCGGTCCGCGGTTTCCTCGACCTGTATCCGGGGCCGCTGGCCGATGCCGGCCGCGCGGTGCGTCAGCTCGTTCCCACGTACGACGGTGTCTGCGGCGTCCTGACCGATCCGGTCAGCTGGTCCGGGCCGGCCGCCTCCGCGTACGACCAGACGCGGACGGCGCTGCTCCGGCACCTCGACGAGGGACCGGAGAGCCTGGTCGGTCGGCTGGAGTCGACAGCCGGGTACGCGGACGCGCTGGCTGACTGGGTGGAGAGCAGCCGCCGCGCGTTGGCCCGAGCCCTGGCCGACGTGCTCGGCTCCGCGGAGGCGGTCCGGGTGCGGGTCGCCACCGCCCCCGGAGTGGAGCCGAGCGGCACGGCGCTGCTCGCCGCAGCCGACATCGGTCACCGGGTCCTGGCCGTGCTGGGGGTGGCGTACGACGGTGCGGAAACGCTGCTGCGCCAGTGGTCGCCGAGCCTGACCGAGGTGAGCTGGCGGGGGCCGGCGTTCGGCCCGACCCGCTACGACACGGTCACCCGCATCCGTTACTGACCCCTACCGTGCTCCGACACCGGATGCGGTTGGAAGGTTGTCGATATTGACCGGCGTTGTGATAGAGGACATGATCCATCCGCTTCGTCAACTCACTCGAGAGGAATCCGATGCGGAGCTTCCCTGCGTCGCGCGCCGTCCTGGCGCTGATGTTGACACTCGCCGCGACGGTCTTCGGTGTCGGTGCCACCGGGTCCGCCGCCTACGCCGACGGCTGTTACACCTGGGGACGTCAACTCTCCCAGGGCATGTCCGGTGACGATGTCCGCCAGTTGCAGATCCGGGTGGCCGGCTGGGGTGGGTACCGGACGGTCGTCGCTGTCGACGGAGTCTATGGCACCGGCACCGCCAACGCCGTGAAGCGGTTCCAGGCGGCGTACGGGCTGAGCGCCGACGGTATCGCCGGCACGCAGACGTTCAACAAGATCTACTCCCTGCAGGACGACGACTGCAGCCCCATCCACTTCAGCTTCGCCGAGATGGACGACGTCTGCTACGGCGGCTTCTCCGGCGGCCCGATCTCGGCGGCGGCGACCAAGGCCAACATCCTGCGCACCATGTGGAAGTTGGAGGCGCTGCGGCACGCCCTGGGTGACAAGCCGCTGTCCGTCCGGGGCTTCCGGGGCCACACCTGCAACAGCCAGATCGGCGGTGCCAGCAACAGCCAGCACCTCTACGGCACCGCCGCCGACATCTGGTCGAGCAGCTTCACCCTCTGCACGATCGGCAAGCAGGCCCGCTACCACGGGTTCAGTGGCATCCTCGGCCCCGGCTACCCGGACCACGACGACCACATCCATGCCGACAGCCGGTACGAGAACAACGACGACGGCGCCACCAACACGTGGAGCTGGGTCGCCCCGAACTGCGGCATCTGACGCCCGACTCCGCGCGCGAACGGCCGCCCGGCACGGCCGGGGCGCTCCCGGCCGGAAGGACCAGACCCCGTCCCGGGGTTCCCAATCCCGGGACGGGGCGTCGCACCGGGTAACCGGGTGACGACGCCGGGGTCGGTGGGAGGCGGTACTTGGTCGTAGGGTGAAGGGCATGGGGATGCTCTGCGCGGTCAGCTTCAACCGGTACGGCCGCCTCTACTACCTCGACCCGGGTGAGTTCCGCCCGCAGGTGGGCGACCGCGTGCTGGTGCCCACCGACGACGGTCCCGAGGTGGCCGAGTGCGTCTGGGCGGCGCAGTGGGTCGGCGAGGACACCGACGGCTTTCCCCGCCTCGCCGGCCTCGCCGACGAGGAGGACCTGCGTCGCGACGAGCTGCTGCGCAAGCGCAAGGCCGAAGCGAAGGTCGCCTCGAAGCGCCTGATCCGCGAGCACGGGCTGCCGATGAAGGTGGTCGCCGTCGACCACGTCCTCGGTGCCGAGGCCGGGGGCAGCGGTCGCACCACCATCTACTTCACCGCGCCGAACCGGGTGGACTTCCGCGCCCTGGTCCGCGACCTCGGCGCGACCCTGCACTGCCGGGTCGAGTTGCGTCAGCTCTCCGCCCGCGACTCGGCCCGGGTGCAGGGTGGGATCGGCTCCTGTGGCCGGGATCTGTGCTGCGCCACCTTCCTCAACGACTTCGAGCCGGTGACCATCCGGATGGCGAAGGACCAGGACCTGCCGCTGAACCCGCTGCGCATCTCCGGGGCGTGCGGCCGGCTGATGTGCTGCCTGAAGTACGAACATCCGTTGTACCAACGCTTCCAGGAGTCGGCCCCGGCCGTCGGCACCCGTGTGTCGACCCCGTCGGGTGACGGCAAGGTGGTCGGCCACAGCGTCCCGAAGGATTCGGTGACGGTGCGGCTGGACGCCGACGGCTCCCGTTGCTCCTGCTCCCGGGCGAGCGTCTGCGCCCCGCGCCAGGCCCACGACCAGCACTACACCTCCTGACCCGCTCCCCCGCTGGGGGGACGGATCAGGGGCGTAGGGTGACCGGGGGTTCGGCCAGGTGGGGGGCGAGGGGCGCGTCCGGGACCAGCCAGGAGGCGGTGGCGGACTGGTCCGGGTTGACCTGCCAGCGCCGGGAGACCCGGTCGACGGCGATCGGGTAGATCGTCAGGGTCCCGTCCGGGTCGATCCGCAGGCGCAGGAACGACTTCGCGTCCTCGATGCCCTGGCCGGCGAAGAGTTCGTTCACGTTCACCCCGAAACTTCCCGCGACCAGCAGGTACGCGGCGGTGAGTTCGCTGGCCACGAGTCCGATCACCGGTCCGTAGACCACCGCGGCGGCGACCACGGGCAGCGGCCACGGCCAGTGGTAGAACGGCAGCTGTAACCAGACCCAGGTGCCACCGGCGGCCAGCGCGACGTGCGCCAGCCCGTGCGTGATCCCCAGGATCCAGTGTCGGGAGTGTCGTTTGCCGCTCGCGCTGGGCGGCTTGGCGAAGAAGCCCGCACCGAGGATCGTCACCAGCAGCATCGCCATCAGGGGGACGCTGAACAGCCGCTGCTCGACGCTGTCCGCCCGGTTCGCCGCCACCCCGGCCATCGCCAGCATCAGCAGCGTGTGCAGGGTGCCGAGCAGCGCGGCGAAGCCGGGGTTGCGGAACGGCAGCCGGCCGAAGATTCCCCAGCCGTACCGGCGGGAGCGGGCCGCGTCGGGGTAGCGGCCCGCCAGGTCGTACGGCTCGGAGTGGCTGGCCCGCCGGGCGAGCGTGTCGCGCGGCGGCACCTCGATCCGCTCCGGGAGCTTGTGCGTCGGGTAGAGGTACGCCCCGCCGCCGCCACAGGTGACCAGTTGCCGGTTGGGGCCGGCGTAGCGGGCGTAGTGGTGCAGGTCCCCGGTGATCACCAGTCGTACCGTCGCTCCGGTCGGCGCGACGACCGTCCGGATGAAGTAGTCGAGTGAGTCGTACGCGGTGGGGGTGTCGACCGCCCGCACCCAGGTCGGTGCCGGCACCGCCAGGATCACCCGCGACTGCGGGCCGATGCGCGCGGCGGCCGCCTCGAAGTAGGTGAGTTGCGGATCGTCCAGGTACGACCCGGACTGGTCGTCCAGGCCGAACAGCCACCAGTCGGCGGGCAGCTCGACGGCGAAGTAGGAGCGGGACTGCTCGGTACGCCAGCCGCCGAAGTACTGGTCCCGGGAGCGGACGAAGAGCCGCAGGAACGCGGTAAGGCCGTCGTACCAGTCGTGGTTGCCCGGCACCGCGAACAGCGTCGGCCCGCCCGGCGGGGCCAGCGGCAGGGCCGCCTGGTACGGCCCCTTGCAACGATCCTCGTACGCCTCGTAGCCGGCCGACGGGTAGACCTGGTCGCCGCCCATGACCAGGGCCTGCGCCCGGGGCAGCCGGTGCCCGTCGACCTCCAGCTCGGGCTGCGCGATCAGGTAGGCCACCGAGTACGTGGCGTCGAACCCGTCGCCCAGGTCGGCGACGTAGTCCAGCCAGAGCCCGCCGTCCGGCCCGACCTGCCGGAACACCCCGTCGGAGAAGGCGTTCTGCAACTCCCGCTTGTCCAGGTACGCCCCGAAGAACATCGCGAGCAACGTACGGATACCGGTGCTGATCAGCAGGAACGGCGCGAGCCACGGCACCGCCTTGCGGGGTGTGAACCCCAGTTCCCGGGGCTCGGTGCTGCGCGGGCGGCGGGGGTGACCCCCGTCGGCGCTGGTCGTCTCGGGCGGGGTGGTGGGCGAGGGGTGGTGGTCACTCACTCCGGGGAGCGTAACGGGCGCCGATGGGTGCCGCTGTCCGGTGGTGGACGGTTCGAGATTCGTTGTCCGGTTCGGCGGGTTGGGTGGAAGCAGGGGCCCCCTGTTACCGCTTTTTGTGTAGCAGGGGGCCCCTGCAACCACCCCGGCCGGCGAGGGGCGACTGTTCCGGCCAGGGAGGGGTGGCGACGGGGGATCCCGGAAGACCGCGGCGGGGAGTGTGCCGTACACTTGACGATCGTTGCCGCCTTAGCTCAGTCGGCTAGAGCGACGCACTCGTAATGCGTAGGTCGACGGTTCGATTCCGTCAGGCGGCTCGGTGAAGAAGCCCAGGTCAGAGACCTGGGCTTCGCCGTTTCCCGAGGTGAGGGCCTCGTCGCCGGCATGCCGCCGAGGCGCCCTGCCGCTGCTGGGGTGTGCGGCTGAGATGGTGACCGGGGTGATGCGGTTACGGGCCGGTCAGCTGGTCGCGGCGACGGATGAGGTACGCCGTCTCGGCGGTGTTGCCGGCCAGTTCGATGGCCCGGTCGTACGCCGCCCGCGACTGCTCGCTGCGGCCCAGCCGGCGCAGCAGGTCGGCGCGGGTGGCGTGGAAGGCGTGGTAGCCCTCCAGCGGCAGACCGTCCACCTCCGCCAGGGCGACCTCCGGGCCGTCGAGTTCGGCGACCGCGATCGCCCGGTTGAGCCGCACGATCGGCGAGGGGTAGAGGCGGAGCAACTGGTTGTAGAGCGTGACGACCTGCGACCAGTCGGTGTCACGGACGTCCCGGGCGTCGGTGTGGAGGGCGTTGATGGCGGCGAGGATCTGGTAACGCCCCGGCGCCTGGCCGGAGGCGAGGCGCGCGCGGACCAGGGCGTGGCCCTCGGCGATCAGCTGGCGGTCCCAGGCACCACGGTCCTGTTCGCTGAGGGTGACGAGTTCCCCGCTCGCCGACACCCGCGCGGCCCGGCGGGCCTCCGTCAGGAGCATCAGCGCCAGGAGTCCGGCGACCTCGCCGTCCGCCGGCAGCAGGGCACGGACCAGCCGGGTCAGGCGGATCGCCTCGGCGGTCAGGTCGCTGCGGACCGCCTCCTTTCCGGGGGCCGAGGCCAGGTAGCCCTCGTTGAAGATCAGGTAGAGAACGGCGAGCACCCCGGTGACCCGGGCCGGGAGGTCCGCCCGCAGCGGCACGCCGTAGGGGATCATCGCCGCCTTGATCTTCGCCTTCGCGCGGGTGATCCGTTGGCCCATGGTGGCCTCCTGGACCAGGAACGCGTGGGCGATCTCGGGCACGGTGAGCCCGCCGACCAGCCGCAGGGTCAGCGCGACCCGTATCTCCATGGCGAGAGCGGGGTGACAGCAGGTGAAGATGAGGCGGAGCCGATCGTCGTCGATGGCACCGAGTGGCTCAGGAGTGTCGGACAGCATCAGCGCCTCCTTGTGCTTCTCCTCGCGCCTGGCCTCACGGCGGATCCGGTCGATGGCCCTGCGGTGGGCGGTGGTGGTGAGCCACGCGCCGGGACGCGGAGGGACGCCGTCGACCGGCCAGCGCTCGACGGCGGTCGCGAACGCCTCGGCGGCCATCTCCTCGGCGACGTCGAGGTCGCCGAAGCGCCTGGCCAGGGTCGCGACCACCCGGGCCCACTCCTCGCGGTGGACCCGGGTGATCACCTCGGCGACGTCGGTCACACGCTGAGGAACGGCCGCAGCTCGACCCGCCGGTTGCAGTGCTTCGACGCACCCGCGGCGAGCCGGAGCGCTACGTCGAGGTGGGGGGCCTCGATGATCCAGAAGCCGGCGAGGTACTCCTTCGATTCCAGGTAGGGCCCGTCGGTGAACACCGCCTCTCCGTTCCGGCCGTCGACGACGGTGGCCGTGCCGGGCGACGCGAGGCCGCCGGCGAAGACCCAGTGGCCGTCGGCCTTGAGCTGCTGGTTGAAGGCACCGATCGCGGCCATCTCCTCCGCAGTGGCGAGTTGGGTCGTGTCGTGGAGCACGGACATCAGGTACTGCGGCATTCGGATCATCTCCTGTCGTCGGGTGGCCGCCCCTCGGGCCGCCTCTCACCCCTGCTACGAACGCCGCCGCCCCGATCCGACAGATCGCTTCGAGGATTTCGTACGCCGCGCGGTGCGGCGGGTGACCGGACGCGTTGGCGCGGAGTGCCGGTGCTGGTCCGTAGCCGGTCTGTCGACCGGATCAACTCAGATTAGTGCGCAGATCCGACGTGGCTGTGGAAGTGCCCGAGCTGAGCCACTCGGCCGGTCTCGACGAGAGTCAGGTAACGGTGCGTGAGGGCCATGACTGCTGGTGCTGGTGCATGGGCAGTGCGCGGATCTGCCGAGATGAGTGCATTCACGAAGGTGAGCACTTCGAGATGGTTCGTCATGCAAACGCCTGCTTGCTCGCTCATATTCTCGGATGCCCTCGCCTGGCCCGAATGCCAAAATGACGCAGTGGAGGGTTTTCGGTGTGCGAGCTGCGGCAACACGCTGAGCGTCCCGGTCCGGTTGGTGGAGCTGCCGGCGGGGCCGCACTGGTCGCTCCTGGATTGCCATCACGTGAACCCGCCGCTCCTCGACCCCGGCACCTATGCGATCGACGAGGCCGCGTATGGCCGTGATCAGGTCGTCGGCACCTTCGTCCTCTCGCCTGGAGACGTACGCGGGACACGCTTCGTCCATGACCTTGTTCGCACGGGCTGCTGGTCCATGGTGGGGTGGAACCCGTGTGTGGCTTGCGAAGGCTGCGGCACCTTGGTCGCCTCCCGGACGGATGACTGCAGGGTGGCTCAGGAGACGCGCTTTTACCCAGCGATGGTCGTCCGGGAGCCGTGTGACGATGAGCCTGATCGCGCCACGGATCCTTTTGCGCTGATCGCCGGCTGGGACAGCCCTGCGCCCGACACTAGACAACACCGCTGGGTGCCCAAGCCGACCCGCCCTCGTCCCGAACTCGTTGCGACCCGGTGGGGCGGCCGGGGTGTGAAAGAGCATCTCTTTCGAGACGATCCTCCAGCCTGACCAGCCGACCGATGTCGGACCTCGACGGTCGGCGTAAGGGATTGATCTGCACACCTCTCCAAGAGGTCAACATCGACCACCGTCGAGCAACCATTCACTCGATTGACGGCTCATGTCCCGTCACGGCGCCCTGATCTGCCGCAGACGACGCGCGGGTCGGCGCCAACCGCCGCTCGGTACGCGCCAGCGTCGACTACGTTCGGTACCGGAGTAGCGACAGTCGCCCCGTGGTGGGGCCAGTTATGGACGTCCCGGTGGAGCCCATCTCGTCCGTCATCACCAGTCGCGATCTCCACTGGCACCAGGGCCCCGACCTACGGTCTGGAGCCGGGTCTCGCAGCGCCACGCCACCCTCACGATCAGGGAATGGCGCAGGAATCGAATAGGTGTACTCCACCGGTGGGCGCCGGCAGGAGCACCAGCGGACCACGACGACGGCGGCCGGCACCGTGTCCACCGTGGGCTGGTGATGCGGGACTGCGTCAGCTCACGTACCAGTCGAACAGTTCCCAGCCGGGCGGGGTGGCCATGACCACGAGCATCAGACCGGTGAGGGCACTGGCCACGGCGAGCCCGAACCACGGGGCCCGTTCGGCCCGCAGCCGCGCGGAGAACAGCCTGGGCAGGGCCATCGCCAGGCACACCAGGGCGGGGACGAAGCCGATCCCGACCACGATCACCGCCGGCCAGGACCATGCGGGTGGCGACTGCTCGGGAAAGTACTCGGCATCGGTGGTGAGGTAGGCGACCGCCGCGTAGGCGTACGTCCCCACGATGAGCAGTTGCCCGGCGACGAGCACCCACCCTCGCCGGGCCACCCCGGCCCGGCCCCCCACGTCGGTACGCATCCGGTGCAGGCTAGTCGGTGGCCTGGCTTCTGTGTGACCGGCCCGCCCAGGGTGTCAGTCCAGCCAGTACCACCCGTCGCCGAGCGACCAGCGCATCCGGCAGGGGTCGGCGAAGCAGTCGAAGCTCGTGTCACCCGGCGTCCCGGTGAGGTACGCGTAGCCAGCCGCACCGTCCGGCGTACCGATCCAGACCGGCAGGAGGACCCCCGCCGGCCCGCCGGTTTCGGCACCGATCCGCACCGCCCGCCCCTTGGACGACAGGTGCCGCAGATCCTTCGGCAGGACCTGGCCGTACCGGTCGCCGTACTCGGCCGTGACCTTGTCGGCGAGCGCGGCGGCGGCGCGGAAGTCAGCCCGGTGCAGGCGGTAGAAGTTGTGGACGAAGAGGGACGTCCAGTTGACGGCCACGATCGCCACCGGGGCCAGCACCCCCGGGACCAGCACCAGCGACAGCGCCCGGACCGACCGGCCCCGACGCCACACGGCCACCGGGGCGATCCCGGTGACCGTCAGCGCCAGCAGCCAGCCCAGTCCGGTGAGGAGCAGACCGAGCAGCCACAGGTTGGCCAACCACAGCCCGAACAGGTGCAGCCCGGCGACGAGCCCCCACGCCGCCACGACGCCGACCACCCAACCGACGACGGCGCGGCCACGTGGGCGTCCGGCTGATGGGGTATCACCTGCGGCGATGGGCATCCGGTCATTATGGACGCGGGACACAACCCGGCCCGGGGCCTGCGGCCGGCGGCGGACCGTAGGCTGCGCCGGTGGATCTGAACGAGCTCACCGACCAGGTCGAGACGGTTTCCCGGAACTACGCCCGGCGGCACGGGATCACCCAGGACGCGACCTGGTTCCTGTTGAAGCTCCAGGAGGAGGTGGGGGAACTGACCCAGGTCTTCCTGATGCGTGCGGGCCAGGCCCGCGACAAGGGACTCAGCGAGCAGGAGATCGACGAGAGGTTTCGGGCGGAACTGGCCGACGTGCTGTGCCAGGTGCTGGTCATGGCCCGGCACCACGGAGTCGACCTGCACGCCGAGGTCGAACGGAAGTGGCTGAGGTGGAAGCCCGGCCCGACCCGGTAGACCGGCTCCGGGCCGCGTCGCGCCGCGTCGCGCCGCGTCGGGCTGGGACCGCCGGGGGGACCGGGGCGGAAATCCGGTGCCGTGCGGAGGACCGGCCGGGACAATGCCTCGTGCTCATCGATCACTGGCCCCTGCTGGGACTACGGGTACGGACCGCCCGGCTGGAACTTCGACTGCCCAACGAGGACGAACTGGCCGAGCTGGCAGCGGTCGCCGCCCGGGGCGTGCACGAGCCGGGCGTACGGCGTTTCCTGGTGTCGTGGACGGAGGGGGCGCCGGCCGAGCGGGCCCGCGCCCTGGTCCAGAGCCACTGGCGTAACCGTGGCGACTGGACCCCGCAATCATGGTCGCTCGACCTGGTCGTCTTCGTTGACGGGCGGCCGGTGGGCGTCCAGGACGTCTGGGCGCGGGAGTTCCCGGCACGCCGTGAGGTGGCGACCGGCTCGTGGCTCGGCCTGGCGTACCACGGTCGGGGAATCGGCACCGAGATGCGTGCCGCCGCGCTGCACCTGGCCTTCGCCGGCCTCGGGGCCACCCACGCGACCAGCGCCTCCTTCGTCGACAACGCCGCGCCGCTCGCCGTCTCCCGCAAGCTGGGATACCAGCCGGACGGGATCACCCGGGACGTCCGGGACGGCGAGGTCCTCGTCTCCCAGCGGCTCCGCCTGACCCGGGAGAACTGGGACCGGACGGACCGACCGGCGGTCACCATCAGCGGCCTGGAGCCCTGCCTGGACCTGTTCGGCATCGGCTGAGACGACCACCCACGCCCCGGGCTGGGTGGCTCCCCGGGCAGCGGACCGGCACGAAGCGACCGCTCAGGTGGCGCGGGCGACCACCACGAATTCGCCGTCCCCCGCCCCGACGGGCTCATTCCGCCACCCGCCGTGAACCCGCTCGACGACGAACCCGCGTGCCCGCAGGGAGGCGCGGAGCCGGGCCTCGGTCCGGAACCGCAGGGTGGCCGAGCTGAGCAGCTCCGGGCGGGTGTCCGTGGGCGGCGCATCGGCTGGCGGCGGGAAGAGGTGGTGATGGACTCGGCGTCGTAGACCGGGACGAGCCGAGGATCCTCGAACTCCCCGTGTCGCATCACGACCTCCGATCAGGTCAGGAGATCGTGGTGGGCAGTGGCCCCCAGGAGGGCCGGAAGCCACCACGATCTCGGCCGGACCCGGTCACTTTTCGGCGACGAAGACACCCCGCCCCGGCCGCCCAACCAGAATTCCCCGCTCGCGCAGGGTGGCCACAGCGCGACTGATTGTGGAGTGGGAAACGTCGTACTCGTCCGCGAGTGCACGGCCGGACGGGAGCTGGGAACCGGGCGGGTAGGTACCGTCCTCGATCCTGCTCATCAGGCTGTCGAGAAGTTCGTCCATGGTGGGCGGGATAGGCACGTCAGGGCCCCTTGCGGTTGGTTGGCCCCGCCAGTATCGATCAACGACTTCGCTATAGGCAACGCATGTACGAGTGTTGACAATGGTGGCAATGGTGGTCTGGTGACGACAGAGCCCTACTTGACATAGGTGGGCCAGTAGCAATACCGTCACACATGGTGATGCGGTGCTCCTGCGGTTGGTTGGCGCCTCTCGTGTCGCTCCGCGTCCCTGAACCAGTACCTGCCCTGATCGGGGTGGTTGGTCACTTCCCCCGGCCGACCGCCTGCTCCCCGGGATCGGGGCGGCCCTGTCGTCGTGCACGGCTCGACGCCGCGTGCAACAGGGCGGGGGTGTCCCGGCCGGACCCGAACCAGCAGGGGCACCCCCAAAACCAGGAAACACCACTTCGGCGAACATCACCTGACTTGCGGAAGGCGGTCACCCGTGCGCGCACTCCTGCGCCGTCCCCGGCGACGGGGCCGGCACCACCCGCTGCGACCCCCGTCCACCAGCGCCGACACCGCCTCGCGCGGGCACCCGCCGCTGACCCCGGACCGCATCCGGGACCGTCGCTTCACCGCCCGCCGCCGGGGACTCGACCCCGACGAGATCGCCGCCTTCCTCGCCCGGGTCGCCGACGAACTGGCCGTCGCCCGGACCGCCCTGACCGCCGTACGGGAGGAGAACGTCCGGATCAAGGACGCCCTGCGCTCCTGGCAGTCCGCCCAGATCCCGACCACTCGGGAACCGGGCCGATGGTGACCGGCGGCCGGAACCTGGGCCGCTGGGCCATCCACCTGCCGGTCGTGGTGCCCGACCTGACCCGGGCGCGGATCTTCGCCAGGACCGCCGCCCGTGCGCCCGCCCAGATCACCGGGTGCGTGGACGCCGGTGAGGTGACCGTGTCCGAGGAGGACGCCCAGGGCGTACGGCACCGGGTGTTCTGTGACCGGCTGCTGCCCGGCGGCGGCCGGTGTGCCCTGCCCACCGAACACACCGTGCCCTGCACCGCCCGGCGGCGACGGCCGAACCCGGACCGGTTCCGCTAGCGGATCAGTACATGGACCTGACGTAGTCGGGGCCGTAGTGGCGCTCCAGGGCGGCCAGCTCCATGTCGGGGGCCTCGACCGCCTTGACGATCCGGGGTCGGGACGGCAGCGCGTCCGGCTGCCAGGTCTCCGGTCGCCACAGCTCCGAACGGAGGAACGCCTTGGCGCAGTGGTAGAAGACCTGCTCGATCTCCACCACGATGGCGAGCTGCGGACGGTGCCCCTGCACCACCATCCGGTCGAAGTACGGCGCGTCCCGGACCAGGGTCGCCCGACCGTTGATCCGGAGCGTGTCCGACCGGCCCGGAACCAGGAAGACCAGCCCGACGTGCGGGTTCTCCAGGATGTTGTGGAAGCCGTCGGCCCGCCGGTTGCCGGGACGCTCCGGGACGACGATGGTCCGGTCGTCCAGCACCAGCGTGAAGCCCGGCGGGTCGCCCTTCGGTGAGACGTCGCAGGAGCCGTCCGCGCCGGAGGTGGCGATCAGACAGAACGGCGAGGCGGCCAGCCACTGTCGGTCGAGTTCGTGCAGGACGCGGCGTTCCTTGGCGACCGCACGGGCGTTCGGCTCACCGAGCAGCTCACGTAGCTCCTCCGGCGTGGTGATCTCCGTCGTCACGTTGTCCTCCCCCGTGCGTTGACCTCGGTGACAGCACCCGCCGAGGCAGGCGCCGCCAGCGTACGCCGGGCGGACCACGGCGAGGTTTGTCCACCAGAGGCGGGGGTACCGCCCCACGCAGCGGGCCGTGCGTCCACGATCCGGAAGACCCTGGGAGGTCGGAGATGGAGAGCCGACTCAAGGTGCTCGGGCACCCCGTGCACCCGATGCTGGTGATGTTCCCCTTCGGCCTGCTGGTGACCGCGGTCTTCTTCGACGTCGTCGACACGCTCGGCGGATCGGCCGTCTTCGGGGAGATCGCGTACTGGAACATCACCGTCGGGCTGGTCATGGGCCTGCTCGCCGCGATCGCCGGCACCTTCGATCTGCTCGCCATACCGGCCGGCACCCGGGCCAAGCGGGTGGCACTCACCCACGCCGCCGCCAACCTCGCGGTGATCCTGCTCTTCGCCGCCGTCTGGGCGGTGCGCTTCAACGCCGACTCGCGGGCGGCCGGCGGCGCGCTCATCGCCATCGAGGTGGTCGCCCTGGCCATCCTCGGCGTCAGCGGCTGGCTCGGCGGTGAACTGGTCGACCGGCTCGGCGTCGGGGTCGACCGGGAGGCCGGGCTGGACGCCCCCAGCTCACTGCGGCCTCCGGCAACCACCACACGCATCGGGGAGATGCGGTGAGTGGCGGTCCGCTGCGGCGCGGGACCGTCGGGGCAACCACCACACGGATCGGGGAGATGCGATGAGCGAGCAGAGCGGCGGTTCCGGACGGGGCTGGCGTGGCCGGTCGGCGGGCTGGGACCCGATGGGTGAGTTGCAGGCACTCCGCGCCGAGCTGGCCCGCCTGGTCGGTGGCCCCTCCGGGCCGCCTGAGGTGGAGCTGACCGAGACCGCCGAGGGGTGGGAGGTGGTCGTCCGGCTGCCGGGCGTGGCACCCGAGGAGGTCGCCGTCGAACTCGACGACCGGGAACTCTGCGTACGGGCGCGCTCGGAGGCCGAGGTCAACGCCGACCACGGCATCCCCGGCGGACTGGAGACCCGGGGCTTCGAGTACCGCGTGGACCTGCCCTCCCGGGTGGACCCGGACGCGATCGACGCCGTCATGGACCACGGGCTGCTCCGGGTCCGGCTGCCCCGGGCGACCCGCCCCGCGCCGCGCACCATCACCGTCGGACAGCCGGCCCCGGTGTCCGCCCCGCCCCGTCCGGCACCGGCCGCGCCGCCCCACGCCGCGCCGCCGGCGCGCGCCGCCGACGGCCACCCCGAGCGGGGTACGCCCCCCGTCGACCCGGCCGCCGACCGGGAGATGCACCACCCGGACGTCGGCACCGGCTCCGGCGCACCCACCCCCGACCGACCCGGCCCGTCCGAGGGCACGGGCCAGATCGACCGGCCGTAGCGAATGGTCGAACTGTCTCTGCTCGGCCCGGTCGCCGGGCACGTGCCGGACGTCGCCCGGATCGCCGTGCTGCGCGCGAACGCGCTCGGCGACTTCATCTTCGTCCTGCCGGCGCTGGACGCCCTGCGGGCCGCGTACCCGGAGGCGGAGCTGGTGCTGCTCGGCGCGCCGTGGCACGCGAAGCTGTTCCGCGACCGGCCCGGCCCGGTGGACCGGGTACTGGTGGTTCCGCCGGCACCGGGCATCCGGGGCCGCGACCCGGGCGAGCCGGAGTCCAGCCTGGACGACTTCCTCGCCGCCGCCCGCGCCGAGCGCTTCGACCTGGCCCTGCAGGTGCACGGCGGCGGCGCGAACTCGAACCCGGTCGTCGCCGGCCTCGGCGCGCGGGTCACCGCCGGGCTGCGCGCCGAGGACGCGCCACCGCTGGACCGCTGGATCCGGTACGTCTACTACCAGCACGAGGTGATCCGCTATCTGGAGGTGGCCGCGCTGGTCGGAGCCCCGGCCACCACCGTCCTCCCGCGTCTCGCGGTGACCGACACCGACCGGGCCGAGGCGCGGGCGGTGCTCGGCGAACCGGCCCGGCCCCGGGTGGCACTGCATCCGGGCGCGACCGACACCCGCCGCCGCTGGCCGGCGGAGCGGTTTGCCGAGGTGGCCCGGGAACTGGTCGCCGACGGGTGCGAGGTGCTGGTCACCGGCACCCCCGCCGAGCAGGAGGTGGTCGACCGGGTGGTCGCGGCGGCCGGGGTGCCGGTGCGCCCCCAGGTCGGCACGCTCAGCCTCGGCGCGCTGGCCGCCTGCTACGCCGACTGCGCCCTGGTGGTGTCGAACGACACCGGCCCGCTGCACCTGGCGGCGGCGGTCGGTGCGCCGACGGTCGGCGTCTACTGGGTCGGCAACCTGATCAACACCGGGCACCCGCTGCGCCGTCGGCACCGGCCGATCATGTCCTGGACGGTGCACTGCCCTGTCTGCGGCGTCGACTGCACCCCCGGGGTGTATCCGGCGCGGCCGGGCGACGGCGAGTGCCCGCACCGCGACTCGTTCGTCACGGACGTGCCGACGGTGGAGGTCGTCGAGGCGGCCCGCGAACTGCTCGCCGCCAGCCGCTAGACGGCGTCGGGCGGTAGGGCTGGGTGGTAGGCGGCGTTGGGTGGTTGGGTGGTTGGGTGGGGGTTGGGTGGTAGCAGGGGTCCCCTGTTACCGCTTTTTGTCGAGGAGGGGGCCCCTGCAAACACCTCAGCTGGCAGGGCGCACGGCACCGGGATGCGCACCGGCACCGGCGTGGACGTCGGCGGCACGGGTATGGGTGTCGGCGTCGGCGAGGACGAGTTCCCAGGCCTCCACGTCGCGCTCGGTGACCGTGGTCGGCGACTCCAGGTGGTACGCCCCGCTGGGCAGGATGCCGGCGCCGCCGTACCGCGCCAGCACGGCGAGCTGGGCCGCCACGTCTTCGCCCTGGTGCCCCTCGGGTAGCCGACGCCAGAAGTCGAAGCCACCCGCCTCGACCAGCCGGGCCCGGTCGTAGAGCACGCAGCCTCCGATCCAGGAGACCTTGTACGCCCGCCAGGCCCCGGCAGGCAGCTTGAGGCGTCCGGTCACGTGCAGCAGGTTCGCCGCCGAGTGGATGGTCGCGCGCTGCCATTCGAGGGTGCCGGGACGTACCGTCTCCGGGACGGGAGGACCGGTCCACTCCTCGTAGTGCCGGTGGGTCTGCGGCCGGACGTCGTCGAGGTACGACAGACCGTGTACGGCGTTGCCGACGAACCCGCAGCCCAGCTCGGTGATGGCGGTGACCAGCCGGTGCAGGGTCCCCGGTTCGAGCCAGACGTCGTCGTCGAGGCAGAGCACGTACCGGGCCGTCGACCGGTCCAGCAGGTACGCCCGGTGTTCGGCCAGGCCGCGCCGGGGCAGCCGTCGGGTGAGCAGCACGGGATGCCCCCGGTGGCGCAATGCCCGGGCCATGGTGGCGACCGCCGGGTGCCGGAAGGCCGGTGGGCCGTCGGACTGGTCGCTGACCGCCACCCCGAAACCGGGTGCGCCCTCCTGGGCGGCCAGCCCGGAGAGGGTGACCGCGAGTTCGGCAGCCCTGTTCCGGGTGGGGATCAGCACGTCCAGGGTGCGCTCTCGGCGGAAGTCGTCCGGCGAGCCGGGGTCGAGCGGCCGGTCCACGACGTCCGGCGGGCCGACGGCAGCCGACCGCTCCACGGCATCGGGTGAACCCATGACGTCCGGGCGGTGCACGGCACCGGGCGGGGCCTCGACGTCCGGGCGGTGCACGGCACCGGGCGGGGCCTCGACGTGTGGCTGGTGCACGGCACCGGGCGGGGTCTGGGCGTGTGGCTGGTTCACGACGTCCGGCCGGTGAGGAAGGGACCCCGGTTCCCCTTGCCGTGTCCGTTGCCGTTCGGATGTCCGTTGTCGTGGTGGTGTCCGTTGCCGTTCGGATGACCCTGACCGTGGCCGGGACCGTGCCCGTGGGCGTCGGGGCCGTGGCCGTGGGCGCCGTGGCCGTGGCCGGGGACGTCGTTGTCGGCAGGCGGTGCGCCGACGACCTGCTGCGCGCGGATCCGCTCGATGATCGCCGACGTGGAGCGGTCCGGGACGTAGCCGAGGGTGCGGACCTCTCCGCCGAGCCGGCGGACCAGGGGGGCCTCGGGCACCATCTCGGGCGGGTAGTCGCCGCCCTTGACGTACACGTCGGGACGGATGGTCTCGATCAGGGTCGCCGGGGAGTCCTCCTCGAAGACCACCACGTGGTCGACGCAGGCCAGTGCGGCAAGCAGGGCGACCCGGTCCTCGACCGGGTTCACCGGCCGGTCCGGGCCCTTGAGCCGGCGGACGCTGTCGTCCGAGTTGACCGCCACGACGAGCAGGTCGGCCAGCTCCGCCGCCTGTTCCAGGTAGCGCACGTGCCCCGGGTGCAGCACGTCGAAGCAGCCGTTGGTGAAGACCACCGACCGGTCGGCGACCCGGTGCGCGGCGAGGATCGCGGCCAGCTCCTCCGGGCCGACCACCACCGGTCGGTCGCCGACGTCGGTCGTGACGCCGAGCGCGGCGAGCAGATCCTGCCGGCGGCAGACGCAGGTGCCGGTGTCCGAGACGGTGATGGTCGCGGCGAGCTGCGCCAGGTGGGCGGCGGTGGACAGTGGGGCCTCGGCGGCGAGGGCCAGCGTCATGGCGGCCAGGTAGGCGTCCCCGGCTCCGACCGCATGGCTGGCCGGCACGGGGGTGGCGTGGCTGCGCCGGGGCGAGCCCTCCGCGCCGCCGACCACGGCACCCTCGGTGTCCAGGGTCACCGCCACCACGTCCGCCCCGGTGTGCGCGCGCAGATCGGCCAGGCGAGACTCGGCGAGCCGTGCCCGGTCCGTGCCGGTGCCGTCGGCGGAGACGGTCACGCCGGTGCCGGTGATGCTGAAACCGTCCCCGGTCAGCGCCACCCGCTCCTCGCCGGGAGTCGGCTCCCCGGTGGGCCCGGTGGGCGGCACGTTGGTCGGCCCGTGGGCCGCCAGGTCGACCGGTCCGGTGGGCGGCACATTGTTCGGCCCGGGGATCGCCACGTCGGCCTGCACGTCGGTCGGCCTGTGGGCCGCCACGTCGACCGGTCCGGTGGGCGGCATGTCGGTCCCGGGGGCCGTTACCTCGTCCGGTCCGGTGGGTTGCGGGCTGCCGGGGATGGTGGGCGTCCGGCTGAGCCGTCCTTCGCCCGGGGCGGTGCCGACGACGAGTTCGGAGGGACCGTCCGGCGGGTCCGCGTGGTCGAGGTGCAGGACGTCGACGCCGGTGGCCCGGGTGGCGGCCCCGGAGGCGCGGGCGAGCAGCCGGGTAGCTTCGGCGAAGCTCGGCGTCACCACGGTCGGGGCGAGCCCGCGCCAGTCGGCGAGGTCGTGTGCGTCCAGGGCGACGGTGGCGAAGCGGTGCCGGTTGGCGACCAGCCAGGCCCGGATCGGCGCGGACAGCGCGCCGAGCCCGTAGTCGCAGACCACCAGGGTCGGCGGAGCTCCGGCCGAGGCGGCGCGCAGCTCCTCGACCGCGCACCCCACGGCGGTCAGCAGCCGGGCCACCCCGTCGTCGGTGAGCAGGTCGTCCGGGTCGCCGGAGTCCTCCCGTAGCAGGATCTGGTTGCCGGCCAGCATCCGGCGCTTGACCGGGGTGGGCCGGCCGGGCTGGTTGACCGTCCGGTCCCAGACGCCCGCCCGGTCCAGGCAGTCGTGCAGCTCGTCCCCGGCGACGTCCGCGCCGACCGGGGCGACCAGCGCGGCGAGGCCACCCAGGGCGGCCAGGTTCACGGCGGTGTTCGCCGCTCCGCCCGCTGCGGAGATCCGCCGTCGCAGGGTGAGCACCGGGGCGGGAGCCTCCCGGCAGAGCCGGTCGGAGTCGGCGAATCGCCACTCGTCGAGCATCGCGTCGCCGATGACCAGGACGGGTCGTCCGCGCCAGCTTTCCACGACGGTGGCGAGCCGGCGCTGTTCCGCTGCTGCTCCTGCCATGCCCTGCCGGATCCCCCCGCCTCGGCGGGTCAAACCCGCACCCCGACGGCGTGACCCGGGTGCCGCGTTTTGTCCCTCCCACCCCGGGAACACCACCAGTGAGCACGGAGAACAGGACGAGACCGAGAAGGAGGGCCGCCTGATGGCAGGCCGAGTACTGGAGGGCAAGCGGATCGCGTTCCTCGCCGCCGACGGGGTGGAGGAGGTCGAGTACGTCCAGCCCCGCGAGGCGGTGGAGAAGGCCGGCGCCCGGACCGAACTGGTTTCCCTGAAGGACGGATCGATCCGGTCGTTCCACCACCTCGACCCGTCGACCAGCTACGACGTGGACGTGGCGGTGGCCGGGGCGGACGCCGGGGCGTACGACGCGCTGGTGCTGCCGGGTGGCGTGGCGAACCCGGACTTTCTGCGGGCCGACCCGGACGCGGTGCGGTTCGTGCGGAGCTTCCACGAGCAGGGCAAGCCGATCGGCGTGATCTGCCACGGCCCGTGGACGCTCGTCGAGGCGGACCTGGTCCGGGGCCGGCGGATCACCTCCTGGCCGACGCTGCGCACCGATCTGGTCAACGCCGGGGCGCAGTGGGTCGACGAGGAGTGCGTGGTCGACGGCGGCATCGTCAGCAGCCGGAAGCCGGACGACCTGCCGGCCTTCTGCGCGACGATCGTCGAGGAGTTCGCCCGCTGAGGGCGACGGGGAGGCTGTGCCGGTCAGGCCGGGGCGCGGTCGGCGGCGGTGGCCGCCCAGGCCGCGTCCTCGGCCTGTTTGCGGGCCAGTCCGTTGCGGCCGTCGTAGCGGACGAAGGTGGGCAGCAGCGCGGCGAGCGCGACGGTGCCGACCACGCAGAGGATGCCGCCGGAGACGATCGAGCCGTTGACCCCCACCCAGCGGGCGGCCAGGCCGGAGCGCAGTTGACCGAGGAGCGGGCCGGTCGAGTAGGAGAGCATCTCGATGCCGGCGAGCCGGCCGCGCAGGTGG
Organism: Micromonospora sagamiensis; assembly: GCF_014680085.1. Classification (NCBI taxonomy): domain Bacteria; kingdom Bacillati; phylum Actinomycetota; class Actinomycetes; order Micromonosporales; family Micromonosporaceae; genus Micromonospora; species Micromonospora sagamiensis. The sequence goes on from NZ_AP023438.1 coordinate 3,475,536, forward strand.
TCGGGGATGGTCTGGTTCCAGATGATCATGCGGAACAGGCCGGAGACCATGTCCGCCGCACCGGCCAGGGCCAGGAAGAACAGCGCCAGCCAGAGCGAGTTGACCAGCCCGACGCCGATGATGGCCAGTCCCCAGGCCCCGGCGGCCAGCACCACCATCAGCCCGTGCCGGTGCACGCGGGCGGTCCAACCGGAGCCGACCGTGGCGATCATCGAGCCGACGGCCGGAGCGGCGTAGAGCAGCCCCAGCACCGACGGCCCGCCCAGCTTCTCGGCCATGAACGGGTAGAGCGCCTGCGGCATGCCGAAGAACATCGCGTTGATGTCGACCAGGTAGGTGCCGAGCAGTTCGGGGCGGCTGCGGGCGTACCGCAGGCCGGTGGCCACCGAACGCAGCGACGGCCGGTCGGCGGCCGGGGGTGGCGGCACCGCCCGGACCAGCGCCAGGCAGACCAGCGAGACCGCGAAGGTGGCCAGGTCGAAGGCGTACACCCAGGCCAGGTCGACGCTGGCGATCAGCACCCCGGCGATGCCCGGCCCGCCGAGCTGGGCGAGCTGCATCCGCAGCGAGTTCAGCGCGCTGGCCGCCGGGATCTGGTCCGGCGCGACGATGCGCGGGGTGAGCCCCTCCATGGCGGGTCGTTGCAGCCCGTCCAGCGCCGCGGTCAGCGCGGCCACCAGGTAGAGCAACCAGAGCTGGGGCTTGTCGCCGAGGGAGTTGATGAGCAGCACCCCGCAGAGCAGGGTGAACCCGACCTCGCCGCCGAGCACCAGCAGGCGACGGTCCAGGTAGTCGGCGAGCGCGCCGCCGACGAAGGCCATCACCAGCAGGGGTACGAGCTCACAGACGCCGATCAGCCCGACCAGGAGGGGATCCCCGGTGAGCTGGTACACCTGGTACGGCAGCGTGACGTAGGTGATGAAGGACCCGAAGCTGGACACGCCGGCCGCGGTGAAGACCAGCCGGTAGTCCCGTGAGGTCCGCAACGGCGTCACGTCCAGCGCCGTACGACGGAGCAGGCGGATCAGCACGTGCCGGATGCTCGTCGGTCCGGTGCGTCCCTGTCCAGGGGTTTTCGGGTGAGTGAGGGCAACCTAACTACTTCTGGATGAGTCAGTCGGTTGTCGGCGCGGGCCCGGGTCCGCGCCCGGACCTCGTGATGTAACGAAGACGGTCGTGGTGGCGTCCTCCTGAGTGGACACCGTACATCGACACATGGGGGATGACACATGTCGTTACGCCGTACCCACCGGCTCCGGGCCGGGCTCGCCCTCCTCGCCGCCGCGGCCGGGGCGTTGCTGCCGGCTCCGGCCGTCGCCGCCCCGGCGCGGCCCGACCTCCGGCTCACCATGACCACCACCGTGACCATGACCGGCGACACCCGCGCCCAGACGATCGTGTCGGCTGCCGTCGACAACATCGGCACGGCCGACGCGCCGGACGTCACCATCGCGTTCCAGTTGCCGGCCGGGGCCTGGATCATCGGTGACCCGAGCTGGCAGTGCGACTACGTGACCTTCGTCTGCGCCGACGCCTTCACGGACCCGCAGGTGCCGGCCGGCGGCTCCGCCGAACCGTTGAACATCTATTTCGGGTTGCCGGTGCAGCCGATCGGCACGGTCGAGACGATCAGCGCCACGATCTCGACCAGCGCCCGCGAGTCGACCACCGCCAACAACACCGGTCAGGTCCAGACCACCCACTCCCTGGTGCCGGAACTGCAACTGGTGGCCGCCCGGGACGACAGTGTCTGGAGGGACATCGAGGTGCCGGCCGCCGGCGGGCAGTTCCTGCCCCAGTTCCTCGTCACGAACATCGGTTCGGGGCCCACCGAGGACCTGCGTCTGGTCGTCCAGTGGCCCGCCGGGGTCACGAACGACGGAGCGCCCACCAGCGACACCGGGACGAACTGGCAGTGTGACTTCTCGCCCGGCCTCGGGGTGTGCACCGCCGGTCCGCTCGCGCCGGGTGGGCTCGCGTCGATAACGATCCCGATGTCGGCCCCGGCGGGCACGCCGGACACCACGTTCACCATCGGGAGCGAGTTCACCACGTCCACGCCGGAGTGGCGGAACGAGGCGACGGCCATCGCCCGCACCTGTCGGTACGTCTGACCGTCCGGCCGGCTCGTCCTCGGGTGCCCCGTGCGGGGCTACTTGAGGATGAGCCGGTCGGTCTGCTCGAAGACGGCGAGGTCGGCCAGGGTCTCGGTGACCGAGGGGGAGAGCGGGGCGGGAAAGGCGCCCGGGTGGAAGAACCCGGCGTCGGTGGTCTCGTCGGTGACCCGCAGCAGCTCACCGTCCCACTCGTCGATCCGGAACGCGGCGGTCAAGACCTGGTACGTGTGGCCGTACATGTTGGTGTGGATGCGGTCCGGGCCGGTGTAGAGGGCGAACGCGCTGACCCGCAGCGCCCGTAGCCCGGTCTCCTCGCGGACCTCGCGCACGGCGCAGTCGGCGATCGACTCGCCCAGCTCCATCGCGCCGGCCGGCATCGACCAGTGACCGTTGTCCGAGCGCTGGATCAGCAGCACCCGCCCGCGCTGGTCGCGCAGCACGGCGCGCGCCCCCACGAACATCAGGGTGCGGTCACCGGCCAGCGCGCGTAGCTGCCCGACGTACGACTCGGCCCAGGAAACGCTCACCGGGCCAATCTACGGGGGTTCCCAACGTGACACGCGCGACACTAGTTTCTTACCCATGCGTAGCACGATGATGGACGCTCCGCTCCAGGTCTCCCGGATTCTCGAGCACGGCGCCACCGTGCACGGCTCGGCCGAGGTGGTCACCTGGACGGGCGCGGAGCCCCGCCGCACGACGTACGCCGAGGTGGCCCGGACGGCGGCCCGGCTCGCCCACGCGCTGCGCGACGAGTGCGGGGTGACCGGCGACGAGCGGGTCGCCACCTTCATGTGGAACAACACCGAGCACCTGGTGGCGTACTTCGCGGTGCCCAGCATGGGTGCGGTGCTGCACACCCTGAACATCCGGCTCTTCCCGGAGCAGCTCGCCTACATCGCCAACCACGCCGAGGACCGGGTGGTGCTGGTCGACGGCACGCTGATCCCGCTGCTGGCCCGGGTGATCGGCGAGATGGTCACCGTGCGGCACGTGGTGGTGGTCGGCGGCGGTGACCCGGCACCGCTGCTGGCGGCGGCCGGCGACCGGATCGCCGTACACCACTGGGACGCGCTGCTGGCCGACCGCCCGGCGGTCTACGACTGGCCGGAGTCCGACGAACGCGACGCGGCGGCGCTCTGCTACACCTCCGGGACCACCGGCCACCCGAAGGGGGTGGCCTACTCGCACCGTTCGATCTACCTGCACTCGCTCCAGATCTGCATGCCGGAGGCGTTCGGGCTGGACGCGACCAGCCGGGAGCTGGTCATCGTGCCGATGTTCCACGCGATGGCCTGGGGGCTGCCCTACGCGGCGTTCACGTCCGGCGCGTCCCTGCTCATGCCGGACCGGTTCCTCCAGGCCGCGCCGATCGCCGAGATGATCGCCGCGGAACGGCCGACGATGGCCGCCGCGGTGCCGACCATCTGGACCGACCTGCTGGCCCACCTGGACACCCACGACGTCGACGTCTCCGGGCTGCGGGAGGTCGTGGTCGGCGGGTCGGCCTGCCCGCCGGCCCTGATGCACGCCTTCGGCGAGCGGCACGGCGTCGAGGTGATCCACGCCTGGGGGATGACCGAGACGTCACCGCTCGGTTCGGTGGCCCGCCCACCGGCCGGGGTGACCGGGGAGGACTCCTGGCGCTACCGCTACACGCAGGGGCGGGTGCCGGCCGGGGTGGCCGCCCGGATCGTGGGGCCGGACGGCGAGGTGCTGCCCGCCGACGGCACCTCGGTCGGTGAGCTGGAGGTGCAGGGTCCCTGGGTGACCGCCCGCTACCTCGGTGACGAGACCCCGGACGGGGAGAAGTTCCGCGACGGATGGTTGCGCACCGGCGACGTCGGTACGCTCTCCGCGGACGGCTACATCACGCTGACCGACCGGTCCAAGGACGTGATCAAGTCCGGCGGCGAGTGGATCTCGTCGGTGGAGCTGGAAAACGCCCTGATGGCCCATCCGGCGGTGCTCGAGGCGTGTGTGGTCGGCGTGCCGGACGAGCGCTGGCACGAGCGACCGCTCGCCACGGTGGTGCTCCGCGAGGGGGCCTCGGCCACGCCGGAGGAGCTGCGCGAGTTCCTCGCCGGGTCGGTGGCGCGGTGGCAGTTGCCGGAGCGCTGGGCGTTCATCGAGGCGGTGCCGAAGACCAGCGTCGGCAAGTTCGACAAGAAGGTGGTCCGCACCCGGTACGCCGACGGCGCGCTCGCGGTGCACACCGTGACGGTGGTGTAACGGTCTCGGGTGCCACGGCGCATGAAGAGGTAGGGCGAGACTCCTGCTCCCCTCCCCAGGAGCGGCCCCGGCGTTCGCACCGCGCCGGGGCCGCCCGCTCACACGGGTCATGCCCGCCACTGCATTGTTGCGAAACTTCTTCACGTTCTCCGGCGGTCGGCGGAGTCGTCCCCCGGTCGGCGGAAGCTCCGCCGAATCGCCGCTCAGGCCGCGCTGGTGCTGAGCAGCACCTTGCCGACCACCGAGTCCTCCACCGCGCGGTGTGCCGCCGCCGTGGCGTCGAGCGGGTAGTGGTGCAGCGGCAGCCCGGCCTCCTGACCCACCCGGACGTGCCCCTGGGCGACCGCCGCCGTCACGTCCGCGATCGCCTGCTCCTTGGCCGGCCAGGGCGTGGTGTAGACGAGGACGAACTGCCAGCGGGCGTTCGGCAGCATCAGCGCCCGGACCGGCAGGGTCACCTCGTCGCCGCCGTCGTCGGCGTAGACGCTGACCACCGCGCCGGTCCGCAGGATCCGGACGTCAGCGGCGGCGTTCCGGGCGGCCGACACCTCCACGACCACGTCCACCCCGTCGGGCGAGATCCGGCGGACCTCCTCGGCCACGTCCTGCTCCCGGTAGTTGAGCACATGGTCGGCACCGGCCGCCGCCGCGAGGAGCGCCTTCTCCGGGCTGCTGACCGTGGCGATCACCGTGGCGTCCGCCCAGCGGGCGAGCTGCACCGCCGCGTTCCCCACCGCCCCGGCCCCACCCTGCACCAGCACCACCCGGTCGGTCAGCGCCCCGGCGTGCAGCCGCTGCGGCGTCGTCTCCCCGGCGGTCAGGCAGCGGTGCGCGGTGAGGAACGGGATGCCGAGGCAGGCCCCCAGGTCGAAGGAGGCGTCGCCGAGCGGCACCGCCTGCCGGGCCGGCACCACCGTGTACTCGGCGGCGGTGCCCCACCGGCGCTGCCAGGACGCCTCCCACACCCAGACCCGCTCGCCGATCAGATGCCGGTCCAGCCCGTTGCCGACCGCCTCGATCACCCCCGCGCCGTCCTGGCCCGGGGTCTGCCCGCCGTCGGGCACCGCCCAGTTGCGGCGGCCCTTCCAGTCGGTCGGGTTCACCCCGGCGACCGCGAGCCGCACCAGCACCTCCCCGGGACCGGGTTCCGGCACCGGCCGGTCGACCACCTGGAGCACCGAGGGGTCACCGTTGCGCTCGTACACGATCGCCTTCATCCGTCCTGTCCTCCCGGTCGCGGGCTGCCGTAACTGGCCGCATGCCGATCATGCCCGGCCCGGGGGGCGTCAGGCGGCCGGTTTCAGCACCACCTTCGAGTAGCCCGCCTCCCGCCGGTCGAAGCGCTGGTACGCCTCCGGGGCGGCATCCAGCGGCAGCTCCTTGCTGACCACGAAACTCGGTCGGGCCCGCCCCGCGATGATCAGGTTGCGCAGGTACTCGTTGTACGCCTTGACGTTGGCCTGCCCGGTCCCCATCCGCAGGCCCTTCTCGAAGAACTTCCCGATCTTCACGAGCAGCTCACCCCGGCTGGAGTGCTCGTCCGGCGCACCCGGGTCGTGGGCCAGGTAGAGCCCCACCACGCCGAGCGTGCCGGTCGCCCGGACCACCTCGATGAGGCTGTTCAACACCGCCGCCGGGCGTTCCTCCCCGCTGGTGCCGTGTGCCTGGTAGCCGACCGCGTCCACGCCCCGGTCGGTGCCGGTGCCGTCGGTACGGTCCCGGATCTGCTCGACCGGGTCGCCGGCGGTGAAGTCGATCGGGACGGCCCCGATCGACTCGGCCAGCCGCAGCCGGTCCGCCACCTTGTCGACCACGAACACCTGCGCCGCCCCCATCAGCAGGGCCGAGTAGGCGGCCATCAGACCGACCGGCCCGCCCCCCATCACGGTGATGGTCTCGCCCGGCCGTAGCCCGGTCATCGCCACCCCGTGGTAGCCGGTGGGAAAGATGTCGGCGAGCATCGCGAAGTCGTTCTCGTGTTCGGTGCCCGGCGGGAGCTTCAGGCAGTTGAAGTCGGCGAACGGCACCCGCAGGTACTCGGCCTGCCCGCCCCGGTACCTACCCATCGAGACGTAGCCGTACGCGCCACCGGCGAAGCCGGGGTTGACGGTCAGGCAGAAGCCGGTCTTGCCGGCCCGGCAGTTGCGGCAGAACCCGCAGGCGACGTTGAACGGCATGCAGACCCGGTCACCCTCGCGCAGGCTGACCACGCCCGGGCCGGTCTCGACGATCGTGTCCATGTTCTCGTGCCCGAAGACGATGCCCGGGGAGGCGTCCGTGCGCCCCTCGTACATGTGCAGGTCCGAGCCGCAGATCGCGGTCGTCGTGATCTTGACGACGACGTCGTTCGGATCCTCGATCCTCGGGTCCTCGACCTCGGTCACCCGGACGTCGTGCGGTCCCTGGTACACCACAGCCCTCATGACCTCGACGGTAGGCGGAGGCCCGGCTCCGCGTGGCGGTTCAGCCGAGCCGGTCCACCGAGCCCGGGTTCAGGTGCCCAGGGGACGTCCGACGCGGGTGTGCCGGCTTTCACCGGTCCGTCCTGCCGGCTCCGGGGCCGGTCAGTCCGGCAGGGCCGGCAGCCCGATCGGGTTGCCCGGGGGGATCGTCGTGTGGCACCGGCGGGCCAGCGGGTCGAGCAGCTCCCGGAGCCGCTCCACGCGCCCGGCGCCGAGCGCCTGCCACGGGTGGGCGGCGGTCCGGTCGGTGGCTTCCTCGACCGTCCGGAACCCGGCCCGGCCCTCCTCGGAGGGCTTCCCCTCCGGGGTCAGCCAGCCGCGCTCGACCAGTCGGTCGTGGGCTGCCCGCCACTGCTCCTCGGTCCAGCCCCGGCCGGTCAGCATGATCGGCGCCATGCCGTCGGCGACCCGCCAGGCCAGCGTCTCCACCGGGTCGAGGCCGGCGGCGACCAGAGCCGCCACGTGCCCGTCGCCCCGGTGCTCGCGCAGCGTGGTGGCCGCCTGCCAGAGCCGGGCCAGCGGGTACTCGGCGCGGGGCAGGGCGGCGTTCGCCGCGCCCAGCACCCGGCCGCCGGGCTCCACCGCCTCGGCGGCGGCCTCCAGCAGGTCCGCCGCCTCGTCCAGGTGTCCCTCGGGGAGTTCGTACGTCAGCTCGGCGAGCGCCTGCACCGCCCCGGTGAGCCGGGCCCGCAGCGCCTCCGCCGGGGTGGCCAGCTGCCAGACGGCCGGTATCGCCCGGCTGACCATGGCCGGGGCGAAGGTGAAGAAGACCGCGATCACCGGTGCGGCGTCGGTCTCGCCCAGCGGCGCGGCCCGCCCGGCGAAGTACCCACGCCAGTACCCGCGCAGCCCGATCGCCTCGTAGGCGGCCCGGGACCGGGGGTGGAAGTAGGTCACCGCGTGCAGCGGCTCGTAGTGGGTCCACATCAACCGGGCGGTCCGCCCCGGATCGTCCAGTGACGTCACGTGCACCTCCGCGTCCGGCGGGTGGACACCACGCCGCGCTGCGTGGTGGATCCTGAACTTACTGCCACCGACCGAGTCGCCGGAAGCCTCCTGTGGTCCACACCGCACGGGACGTTCCGTCGATCCTCGCTGTCGGTGGCGTCCGTCCGCCCGAGAGCCGCCCCGGTGCCGGTGCCGGTGCCGGTGGCGTCCGGCCCGGGCGGGCGGACGCCACCGGCTCGCCGGTCACTGGGCGGCGAGGACGTCCACCACGAAGCGCAGCGGGCCGGCCGGCCGACCGCCGGCGCCGTCGCCGTATGCCAGCTCGGCCGGGATGTCCAGCTGGACGCGGCTGCCCACGTTCACCCCGACCAGGCCCTGGTCCCAACCCGGGATCACCCGGCCCGCGCCGACCTGGAAGGTGAACGGCTGGCCGGTCTTCCAGGAGGCGTCGAACTCCTCGCCGGTGGCGTAGAAGGCCCCGACGTAGTTGACGGTGAGCTGCTGACCGGCCTTGGTGGCCGGGCCGGTGCCCTTGACCAGCGGGGTGACGGTGAGCTTGGTCAGCTTGCCGGAGCCCTTGGTCACGCCCGGCTTGCTGCCCAGCGCCGGGTCGGTGCCCGGGGGCAGCTGCGGGGCGCTCGCGCCTCCCGCGCCCGCCGACGCGCTCGCCGACGGGGATGTCGCGGCCTGGTCCGCCGGCTCGTCGTCGCCGCCGAAGACCACGAAGGTCGCCACGATCACGCCGACCACGGCCAGGCCGGCGAGCGCGCCGAGCATCGACTGCCGGCGGCGCTTCGCCTCGGCCGCCTTCTGGGCGGCCAGCTTGGCGGCGAGCCGCCGCTCCGACTTGCTCGCCGGGCTCTGGCCCGGGGACCGTTTCTCCGTGCGCTCACTCACGTCGGGGACTCCCTGTAGCGATGAAGGTGGGTCGGCACCGGTGCCGGGCCGAAGTCGACGCAAACGGTACCTGGATCGATGTCTCGCAGGCAGGGGCCCAGCAGCGGCGTCGGGCCGGTGCGGGGGCCGGGCCGGCGGTAGATTCGGACCATGGCGTTCCTCACCGCAGACGACATTGCCCTCCTGAACGAGCCGCAGCTGGCCCACGTGGCCACGATCGAAGCCGACGGCACCCCGCACGTCACCCCGGTCTGGGTGGACACCGACGGCGAGCATGTCGTCTTCAACACCGCCAAGGGGCGGGTGAAGCACCGGAACATGGAGCGCAACCCGGTGGTGGCGATCTCCGTCTCGGACCGGACGAACGACTACCGGACGCTGTGGATCAAGGGCACCGTCGAGCTGACCACCGAGGGCGCCGACGAGCACATCGACAAGATGGCCAAGAAGTACCTCGACAAGGACACGTACCCGTTCCGCAAGCCGGGGGAGGAGCGCGTGATCGTCAAGGTCACCCCGACCCAGCGGCTCAGCCAGGGCTGACGTACGGCGGCCGGGGTCAGGCCGTCTTGCGGGCCGCTTTCTTCGGCGCGGCCTTCCTGGCCCCGGTCTTCTTCCCGGCCGCCTTCTCCGCCGGTTCGGCCTCCGCCGCGGCCTTCTTCTCCGCCGCCTTCTTCGGCGCGGCCTTCCCGGTCGCCTTCTTCGCGGGGGCCTTCTTCGCCGGCGCCTTCTTCTCGGCCGTCTTCTGCGCCGACCTGGCGGCCGAGATCGGCGTCGGCTCGCCGGCCGCGGGCTGTTCGCCCCGGGCCGCCCGGGCCCGGTCCACGGACGCCCGGAGCGCGGCCATCAGGTCCACCGCCGCGGCCGGGGCCTCCTCGACCTCCTCCGGCGCGACCACCTCCCGCCCCTCCACCTTGGCGTCGATGACCTCCTGCAACGCCGCCCGGTAGTCGTCGGTGAAGGCGTCCGGCTGGAACTCGCCGGCCATCGAGTCGATCAGCGAACTGGCCATCGCCAGCTCCGGCGGGCGGACGGTGATGTCCTCGTCCAGGAAGCCGAAGTCCGGTTTGCGTATCTCGTCCGGCCAGAGCATGGTGTTGAGCAACAGCACACCCTCCCGGACCCGCAGGGTGGCGAGCTGTTCCCGCTGACGCAGCGCCACCTTCACGATCGCCACCCGCTCCGCGTCGACCAGGGCGTCCCGCAGCAGCACGTACGGCTTGGTCGCCGTCCCCTCCGGTTCCAGGAAGTACGCCTTGTTGTAGAGGATCGGGTCGACCTGTTCGGCCGGCACGAACTCCAGCACGTCGATCGCGTGCGAGGTGCTCAGCGGCAGGTCGGCGAAGTCGGAGTCGGTCAGCACCACCATCTCGCCGCCGCCGACGTCGTACCCCTTGGCGATGTCGTCGTAGCTGACCTCCTCGCCGCAGACCGAGCAGGTGCGCTTGTACCGGATCCGGCCGCCGTCGGTCCGGTGCACCTGGTGGAAGCGGATGTCCTTCTCCTGGGTGGCGGAGTAGAGCTTCACCGCGATCGAGACCAGACCGAACGAGACGGCACCCTTCCAGATGGCCCGCATGCTGGCGCTCCTCTCCCCGCTTCTGACCAGGATCGCAAATGATCGAAGGTGGCGCGCGCCGTTCGCGGGCGAACTACAGTCACTCTCGTGCCGGGGCGCCCGCCGCTGAAGCCGATGCTCGCGACGACCGGACCGCTGCCGGCGGGACCGGAATGGACGTACGAGTTCAAATGGGACGGGGTGCGCGCCCTGGCCGACATCTCCGCCGACGACCAGCGCCTCTACGCCCGCTCCGGCGTGGAGATCACCGCCGCGTACCCGGAACTGGCGAGCCTGCGGGAGCAGGTGGACGACGTTCTGCTCGACGGTGAGGTGGTCCTCCTCGGCACCGCCGGGCAACCGTCGTTCACCGCGTTGGCCGAACGCATGCACGTGCGGGACCGGAACCGGGCGGCGCGGCTGGCGGCGGTGGCTCCGGTGACGTACATGATCTTCGACCTGTTGCGGCTGCGCGGCGCTGACCTGACCGGCTGGCCGTACGCCCGGCGACGCGCGGAGCTGGAGGCCCTCGGGATCGGCGGCGCGCGGTGGGCGGTGCCGCCGGCCTTCCCGGACGGGCCGGCCACCTACGAGGCGGCCGGCGAGCACGGGTTGGAAGGGGTGATGGCCAAGCGCCTCGACGCGCCGTACCGCCCGGGGGTGCGCTCGGCGGACTGGGTGAAGGTCAAGCTGGAGGTGACCGGGGACTTCGTGGTGGGCGGCTGGCGACCCGGCGCGCGGAAGATCGGCGGGCTGCTGGTCGGGGTGCCCCGCCCGGACGGTCGGCTCGCCTACCGGGGGCGGGTCGGCGGCGGCATCGGGGCGGCCCTGGAACGGGCGCTGCTGGCCGAGTTGGAGCCGCTGCGCACCACCGGCTCGCCGTTCGGCGGCGACGTGCCCCGGGAGGACGTCCGGGGGGCGATCTGGGTGACGCCGCGGGTGGTGGTCGAGGTGAAGTACGGCCAGCGCACCCCGGACGGTCGACTGCGCTTCCCCCGGGTACTGAGACTGCGTCCGGACAAGCCCCCCGAGGAGGTCGACGATGCCGGGTGAGCGGCTGCGCGTGGAGGTGGAGGGGCGCTCGCTGGAGCTGTCCAACCTGGACAAGGTGCTCTACCCGGACGTCGGTTTCACCAAGGGCGAGGTGATCGACTACTACACCCGGATCGCCCCGGTGCTCCTGCCGCACCTGGCCGACCGGGCACTGACCCGGATCCGCTACCCGAACGGGGTGGCCGACAAGTCGTTCTTCGAGAAGAACAAGCCCGCCGCCACCCCCGACTGGGTGCGCGTGGCGACCCTGCCCGCGCCCGGCTCGACCAAGGGGCGGGAGACCATCGACTACGTGGTCGCCGACGACCTGCCCACCCTGGTCTGGCTGGCCAACCTGGCCGCGCTGGAGCTGCACACGCCGCAGTGGCGCATCGGGGCGGACCCGGACATGATGGTCGTCGACCTGGATCCGGGGCCGCCGGCCGGACTGCGCGAGTGCAGCCAGGTGGCGGTGCTGATGCGCGACCGGCTCGCCGACGACGGCGTGGACGCCTACCCGAAGACCTCGGGCAAGAAGGGGATGCAGCTCTGCTGCCCGGTGGCCGGCACCCAGTCCGCCGAGGTGGTCTCCGGGTACGCCCACCGCATCGCCCGCGAGCTGGAACGCGACCACCCGAAGCTGGTCGTGTCGAAGATGGCGAAGAACCTGCGCCCCGGGAAGGTCTTCATCGACTGGAGCCAGAACAACGCGGCCAAGACGACGGTGGCGCCGTACTCGCTGCGGGCCCAGCCGGTGCCCTCGGTCTCCACACCGCTGACCTGGGACGAGGTGGAGGCGGCGGCCTCCGCCGGCCAGCGCGGCGGATTGCGCCCGTTCACCGCCGTCGAGGTCCTGAACCGGGTCGACGACCACGGTGACCTGCTCGCCCCGCTGCTCGACGGTGGTCCGGAACTGCCCACCCCCTGACGACCCCTGTTGCTATTTGACGTTCATCGATGCGACGCTGACGGAAATCTCAGTCGGCGCGTCGAGTGGGGGATCGTCCATGAAACGGTTCATGTCCCGCCTCCTGGCGGCAGCGTGTCTCCTGCCGCTGCTGGCCGTGCCGGCCCAGCCCGCCGCCGCCTCGACCCCGTTCCGCAACCCGCTCAACCCGGGCGCGGACCCCACCATGACCTACTTCAACGGCTCCTACCACCTGGCCACGACCCTCGGGGACCGGATCGGCATCTGGAGTTCGCCGACGCTGGCCGGGCTGGCCACCGCACCCGAACGGACGGTGTGGCGGGACCCGGACCCCAGTCGTAACAAGCAGGTGTGGGCCCCCTCGATCCACCGCTTCGCCTCACCCGAGGGACCCCGCTGGTACATCTACTACACCGCCAGCGACGGCGTCGACGCCAACCACCGCAACTACGTCATCGAGTCCGAGGGCGACGACCCGCTCGGCCCGTACCACTTCAAGGGACGGATCGCCGACTACGGGGAGTACGCCATCGACGGCGAGCCCTTCGTGCACAACGGCGTGATGTACTTCGCCTGGGCCGGACCGGGCCGGGGCATGGGTGGGCCGGCACAGCTCTACCTGCGCCGGATGACGAGCCCGTGGACCACGACCGGCAACCGGGTCGCCCTGCCCGCCGACGGCGGCTGCCACGAGGTGCGCGAGGGGCCGACCGGGCTGCGCGGCCCGGGGCGGCTCTTCCTGGTCTACTCCACCTGCGACACCGGCAAGCCGGACTACCAGCTCTGGATGAAGTCCATCGCGGACGGTGCGGACCCACTGGTGGTGTCGAACTGGCGTCAGCACCCGGGGCCGGTCCTCTGGCGCAACGACGCGGCCGGTGTCTTCGGCCCCGGGCACAACGGCTTCTTCCGCTCGCCCGACGGCACCCAGGACTGGATCGTCTACCACGGCAAGACCAGCTCGGCGTACACCTACGACGGCCGCACCACGCGCGCCCAGCCGGTCGTCTGGAACAGCGACGGCACCCCGGACCTCGGCCGTCCCCTGTCCCTGGGCGCGGTGCAGACGCCGCCGTCCGGCGACCCGTGGACCAGCCAGGAACCGGGCGCGACCCGCGGCTACGTCTCCGCCGACCAGCGGCACCACTTCGACCGTGCCCCCGACGGCATGCTCACCCACTGGTGGTGGGACCCGGTGGACCGGACGGTGCGGCGCGACGTGTGGGGCGGCCCGATCGCCGGCCGACCGGTCGGCTATCCGGTCGGTGCCGAACAGCACGTCTTCGCCCGTACCCCGGACGGGCACCTGCGGCACTGGTGGTGGGCTTCGGGTGGGAGCGTCCGTCAGGAGGACTGGGGACCGGGCCTGGCCGGCGACCCGACCGGCATGGTCACCCCCAACGGGCAGAAGCACGTGTTCGGCCGCGCCCCGGACGGCCGGCTGGCCCACTGGTGGGCCGAGCCCGACGGCAGCGTCCACCGGGACACCTGGACCGGCGGTGACGTGGTCGGCACGCCCGTCGCGTACGCCTTCGGCAACGAGCAGCACGTCTTCGGCCGGGGCGGCGACAACACGTTGCGCCACTGGTTCTGGTTTCCCGGGATCGCGAACAACCTGCCGGGGCTGGACGACTGGGGCGCGACCGGCCGGGTGCACTCCGACCCGACCGGGTTCGCCTTCGGCGACCAGCAGCACGTCTTCTACCGCACCGCCGACGGCAGTCTCGAACACCGCTTCTTCGACCACGGGGACTTCGTCGTACGGACCGACAACTGGGGTGGGGCGATCGTCGGCTCGCCCTTCGCCCTCCGGCAGGGCCAGACGCAGCAGGTCTTCGCCCGGGGCGTCGACGGCGCGCTGTGGCGGCTGTCGTGGCGGCCGGGCGGTGCGGTGACCGTCGACCGGGCGGCCACCGGGGCCACGACCGATCCGGCGGCGCTCGCCTGGCGGGACGAGACCCACGTGCTGGCCCGGGGTGCGGACGGATCCCTGGTCGACTGGCACTGGCAGCCCGCGGGCGGTGCGGTGCCGACCTCCTGGGGCGGCCAGGTCGCCCCCTGACCAGCGCTCCTCGCGCTGCTCGCGCCGCGTCGGCCCGCCTCCTCACCCGCCGCCCGGCTCCTCGGCGCGCGCCTTATCTAGGGGATCTTGGACACTTGCCGTCCTGTCGCAACGGTAAGTGTCCAAGATTCGGGTGAGGTCAGGGGTGCCAGCGCACGGCTGCGGCGGCGGCGAGATCACCGGCGTGCGCGAAGCCGGCCAGCACCACCAGGTCCCCCGGTCGCGGGCGACCCTGCCGGAGTGTCTCGTGCAGGGTGACCGGCACCGCCGCGCCGAAGAGGTTTCCGTACTCGTCGAAGGTGTCCGGATGCCGCGCCGCGTCGACGCCCAGGGACTCCCGCCAGTTGGCCAGGAAGAGCCGGTTCGGCTGGTTGGTGACCAGCAGGTCGATCGCCGAGGTGGGGACGTCGAGGCGGTCGCAGAGCAGGCCGACCACCTCCGGTACGAGGGCGTTGCCCCGCTCGATGATCTTCCGGACCTTGTCCGGCGTGAACGAGACGTCGAGCTGACTGTGTCCCGGCTCCCAGTAGCGGCGGCCGTCCTCCAGCCGGACCCCCATGTCCCCGGCGAACTCGCCGATGTTGCGCAGCTCGATGTCGAGGATCGGCGACTCGTCCCCCACCCGCAGATAGCCGACCCCACAGCCGTCCCCGGGCACCGAGGCGTGCGAGCGACGGCGGACCTCGGACTGGGCGAACATCTGCCCGGCGGTGTTCTGCGCGCAGCAGATCAACGCGGTGCGGGCCTCGCCGGTACGCAGGATCTGCCGGGCGGTACGGAGCATGTGGACGAAGGAGGCGCAGCCGCCGTTGTGCACGTCCAGCACCCAGCCCGGGTCCTGCCCGAGCCGGTGCGCCACCGCCGCTCCCGCGCCGGTCCACGGGAGGTCGGGCAGTTGGACGTTGGTGAGCAGGACGTCCAGCGGTCCGTCACCCCGGGCAGCGGCGCGGTCCAGCACCGGCCGGGCCGCCTTCTCGATCATGTCCACGGCGGTCTCGCCCGGGGCCACGTGCCGGCGGTACCGGGGTGACTTGAACATCACGCTCTCCCGGAGCGCGTCGTCGTCGCCGCCGTAGAAGTCCACGGTCACCCGTTGCTCCGGCAGGTAGCTGCCGACGTCCACCAGACTGACCGGGTTCACGCGCCCTCCCGGGCTCGGTGGGGGTGACTGACCAGCCGGAACCGGGGGTCGGGTCTACTCATCGAGGATCGCCCCTGTCGTGCGGTTCTGCGGACGTCCTTCGCTTGGTGATCATCGTCGCCGGGAACCCGGCTCCGCACAAGTAGACCCCCGACGATCGCCGCGCCGGTCGTGGCGTCCCGGCCCGGTCGGGGGCGGGGCCCGTAACCACGTTCGGACCCGGCAGGGCGGGGCTGGTCGCCACGTCCCGGTCCGGCCGGGGGACGGCGGGATTGCGGGAACGGTGACCGGATCCCTTTTTGCAACCCGCCGTGCACAGTGGACCAGGACAGATGTCATGGTTGGTGCGTGCATTACGCATGACAAATCAATGCACTGTGCGGATGGTGAAATCAAGCCCTTTCCGTCGAGGCTCGAACCGGCCCCGTTCTGGCCGGTGTGGCGCGGTGTCGCGTCCGGATCTACCCTCCTGAGCTGCTGAGATGCTGATTGCAAACGGTTCGGATGAAAGCGAGGCAAAGGATCGTAGGGCCGTGTCCGGGGCTTCGCAAATCGAGAGCGCAACTTCACGCCGTTGGGCGGGCGTTGACGCCGCCGAATGGCTGGCATGACTTTTCCTCAGTCAGCCGGAATGACACCCGGAAAGGGTGTCAGAGAGAGGAGAAACGGAAATGGGCCGTATCACCAAGACCCTGCTCGCCACCACCCTGGCCGTCGGTGGGATGTTCGCCGCTGCCGCCCCGGCCTCGGCCAGCGGGGACCTGGTGGACGTCACCGTCGGCGACGTCGTCATCCTGAACGACGTCACGGTCGAGGTGGCCGCCGTCGCCTGCGGGATCCTCGACGTGAACGCGCTGATCGAGCACCTCAACCAGCACGGCGAGGCCGACTGCCTGGGTATCGCCGACGGCAAGATCATCAAGAACTGATTCGTCGACCGGTGCCCCGTACTGTTCGCCCGTGAGGGCGGCGGTGCGGGGCACCGGCGTTTGTCCGCCGACCCCGCATGGTGCGGGCGACTGCGGCGGTTAGGGCCGCCGGTGCCGGGCCAGAGCGGATCGGGCGCAGGGTGCGATGTGGTCGGTGGGCAGGGTGCACCGGCCCCCGCCGGTCAGTCGCCGGTCGCAGAAGACCCGATGCCGTACGCCCTGGGCGTCCTCGGCCGAGACGGTCACCTCTCCGGCGTCGATCCGTGTGGTGAGCAGAGCGAGGGCGCGCGTGGCGGTGCGGGCGAAGATCCGGGCGCGGTTCAGGTCGGGTACGACGACCGGCACGTGGATCACCCAACGTTCCTCGGACATGGTCATCGCTGGTCCCGGGCGGTCGGGCGCAGGGCGTACGTGGTCTGCCAGTCGCGGAGCGCGTCCTTGATCCGTTTGTTCTCGTCGAGGACGGCATCCAGCGCCGTCTGCGCGACGGCCAGTTCGTCGGCGATGCGGTGCAGGAAGGCGCGTATCTCCTCGGGGTCGAGTCCGTGGCGACGGGTGGTGAAGCAGCGGGCGCGAACCTGCCAGGGCCGCAACGGTCGGTACGCGGACGGCGGGGCCGCGTTGACGGTGTGCCGGTACGCCGGCCGACGCCGGTGGTGCCGGCCGAGCAGGCGACGCAGGAGTGTGCGCATCAGGTGACCGCCCTTCGGGGTGTCCGCTGGAGGTGGCACGTGATCGAATGGGCATTGCCATCCGGGGAGTGTGTGATGCCCAAGCAGCAGTACCAGATGCTCGCAGACGAGCTGCGCAAGAAGATCGACTCAGGGGAGTGGCCGCCCGGCACCAAGTTGCCGAGCCGCGCGCAGCTGTGCAAGGAGTACGGCGTGTCCGACACGGTTGTGGGTAAGGCGATGATGTTGCTCCGCGCGACCGGCCTGACCGAGACCTTGGAGGGCGTGGGCGTCTTCGTGGCCGACCGCTCCTGAACCCTGGATCACGTGACACTGGTCGGATGACGGTGGTACCCGCCTCTCCGGCACACGTCGACGGCTTCCTGGCTGTCGGGGACGTGGCATCCGGTGAGCTGGACGGAATCTCCCAGGCGGGTTGCGCTTCGTGGTCGGACGGCGGGGAGTGTTTGTGACCTTGGTACCGCCAGCAGTACCATTGCTGGGTGTCGTCCGTAGCCAGGATCGTGGAAGCGATGCGGAAGAACCCGCAGAACCTCGCCTACAACGATCTCTACCGGGTGTGCGAGCACTACTTCGGGAAGCCGCGCCAGGCCGGGAGCTCCCACGCGGTGTTCCCGATGCCGTGGGCGGGCGACCCACGCGTCAACATCCAGAACGACAAGGGCAAGGCCAAGGCGTACCAGGTCCGGCAGGTTCTCAGAGCGATCGACAAGAAGGAGGCCATGTGATGCAGCCCCGAATCCGTCCCGAGATCACCCACTACACCTACCGCGTCACCTGGTCCGCTGAGGATGACGAGTTCGTCGCGACCTGCGTAGAGTTCCCGTCCCTCTCCTGGTTGGCGTCATCCCAGACCGAAGCCCTGCAGGGGCTTCAGGTTCTGGTGCGTGAGGTCATCGTCGACCTGGAGGAGCAGGGCGAACAGGTGCCACAGCCGTTCGCCGAGCGCCACTACTCGGGCAGGTTCAACCTGCGGGTCGGCGAGAGTCTGCACCGGAAACTCGCCACTCAGGCCGCAGAGGATGGCATGAGCCTGAACCAGTACGTTCTCCGCAAGCTCGGAGCGGCCTGATCAGTCGAACGACGGGAGTGACGGGCCGAGGACGTCGTCGGCGTCGACGATCGTGTACGCGTACCCCTGCTCGGCGAGGAAGCGCTGCCGGTGGGCGGCGTACTCGGTGTCGATGGTGTCCCGGGAGACCACCGTGTAGAAGTGCGCCTGCCGGCCGTCGGCCTTGGGGCGGAGCACCCGGCCGAGCCGCTGCGCCTCCTCCTGCCGGGAGCCGAACGTGCCGGAGACCTGGATCGCCACCGCCGCCTCCGGCAGGTCGATGGAGAAGTTGCCGACCTTCGAGATGACCAGCGTCCGGATCTCGCCGGAGCGGAAGGCGTCGAAGAGCCGCTCCCGCTCCTTGTTGGTGGTCGAGCCCTGCACGATGGGCGCGTCGAGGTACTCGCCGAGCTGGTGGAGCTGGTCGATGTAGCCGCCGATCACCAGCACCTGCTCGTCCGGGTGCCGCTGCACGAGCGCGCGGACCACCGGCAGCTTGGTCCGTGCGGTCGCCGCCATCCGGTAGCGCTCCTCGCTCTCGGCGGTCGCGTAGGCCAGACGCTCGGCGTCGGTCAGGGTGACCCGTACCTCGGTGCAGAGCGCCGGGGCGATCCAGCCCTGCGCCTCGACGTCCTTCCACGGCGCGTCGAACCGCTTCGGGCCGATCAGGCTGAACACGTCGCCCTCCCGGCCGTCCTCCCGGACCAGCGTGGCGGTGAGGCCGAGCCGGCGACGGGCCTGGAGGTCGGCGGTGAACCGGAAGATCGGCGCGGGCAGCAGGTGCACCTCGTCGTAGATGACCAGGCCCCAGTCGCGGGCTCCGAACAGGTCGAGGTGGGTGAACGCGCCGCCGCGCCGCGAGGTGAGCACCTGGTACGTGGCGATGGTGACCGGGCGGATCTCCTTGCGCTCGCCGGAGTACTCGCCGATCTCGTCCTCGGTCAGCGAGGTGCGGGCGACCAGCTCGCGCTTCCACTGCCGGCCGGCGACCGTGTTGGTGACCAGGATCAGCGTGGTCGCCTTCGCCTCGGCCATCGCCGCCGCCCCGACCAGGGTCTTGCCCGCGCCGCAGGGCAGCACGACCACACCCGATCCGCCGGCCCAGAACGCCTCCACCGCCGCCCGCTGGTACGACCGCAGCGTCCACGGCTTCCCGCCGTCCTTGCCGGCCTCGGCCAGCTCGATCGGGTGCGCCTCGCCGTCGACGTACCCGGCCAGGTCCTCGGCCGGCCAGCCGAGCTTGAGCAGCGCCTGCTTGAGTCGACCCCGCTCGGAGGGATGCACCGCGATCGTGTCGTCGTCGAGCTTCGCGCCGAGCATCCCGGCGAGCTTCTTGCTCTTGGCGACCTCGATCAGCACCAGCCGGTCCAGCGCCCGCAGCACGAGCCCGTGCACCGGATCGTTGGCGAGCTGAAGCCGGCCGTACCGGTCCATGGTCTCGGCCACGTCGACCAGCAACGCGTGCGGCACGGGGTAGCGGGAGTACTTCAGCAGGGCGTCGACCACACCCTCGGCGTCGTGCCCGGCGGCACGGGCGTTCCACAGCCCGAGCGGGGTGAGCCGATAGGTGTGCACGTGCTCGGGGGAGCGCTCCAGCTCCGCGAAGGGCGCGATGGCCATCCGGCAGGCCTGGGCGTCCGGGTGGTCGATCTCCAGCAGCAGGGTCTTGTCCGACTGCACGATCAGTGGTCCACCGCTCACGCCGGGTCCTCCCGCTCTCACCAGGTCTTACGTCCCCGGACGGCCTCCGGGGCGACCATCCAGTCTTGCACGCGACGGGATCAGGCAGAAAAATTCACCACAGGGTGCAACCTTCGCGGCACTCGCATACGTCTAGCGAAGGGACGGCTGCGCCCCTAGGAGGACACATGAACAGAGTTCGGTCCACCATCGGGGTCGCCGCCCTGGCAGTGGTCACGCTGGTCGGTGCGGGCGCGTGCGCGCTCGACCCGCAGGCTGATCCGGCCGGCGACGACCTCGCCGCGGTCAGCGTGTCGGGTGGGTTATCGGGGGAGCGCGCCTCGCCCGGCTCCGACCAGCTGACCGCCCCGATACCCGCCAGGAAGGCGACCGC
The DNA here is from genome assembly GCF_014680085.1 of Micromonospora sagamiensis. Lineage (NCBI taxonomy): Bacteria > Bacillati > Actinomycetota > Actinomycetes > Micromonosporales > Micromonosporaceae > Micromonospora > Micromonospora sagamiensis. The sequence goes on from NZ_AP023438.1 coordinate 3,495,659, forward strand.
GACACTCGACACCACCCGCACCACCGTCCAGACCACCTCGAACAAGACCACGGCCAGCAGCACCTGCCCGCAGGGTGAGTACCAGAGGGCCGTCGAGACGTACCTCGCCAAGCTGGGCACCTTCGGCAAGGTCATCGTGGACGGCAAGCAGTCCGCCACCGACTGCGCCGCGATCAAGATGTTCCAGCAGCGGTACGACATCCGTCCCGTCCAGGGTCGCGCCGGACCCACCACGCACGACGTGTCGAAGCGGCTGGCCACCACGAACGTGAGCAGCTGCAAGACCGGCCCCGGGGTCACGTTCTGCATCGACCTGACCCGGCAGACCACCTGGGCCATGCGCGACGGCAAGGTGGTCATCCGGCCGACGGTGACGCGGACCGGGATGCGCGGCTACGCCACCCCGACCGGCACCTACAAGATCAACAAGCGGAACATCAAGGAGTGGTCGAACCCGTACGAGGTGTGGCTGCCGTACTGGCAGCGCTTCGTGGGTGGCATCGGATACCACCAGACCACCACCTACCTGCACGACAAGTCGATCGGCTCGCACGGCTGCATCAACCTGCTCCCGGTCGACGCCAAGCGGTTCTGGGACTGGGGCAAGGTCGGCTACCGGGTGGTCGTCTTCGGCCGCCGGCCCGGCACCTGATCCGATCCGACCGCGTCCACCCTGTCACTTCGTCCCCTCAGGTGACAGGGTGGACTTTAGGGGCGGCGACGGGGAGGTCAGCAGATGACGGTCGACCGGGACACCACCGCCGAGAGCCAGCGGGACGTCGCACCCGTACCGGCGGAGGTGTCCACGGCCGACGACCCCCGACGCACGGGCGGAGCCGCCGCGACGTCGACCGTGTCCACCGCGACCGTGGTGGCGTACGCGGTGGCCGGCGCGGCGGTCCTCGGCTGGTTCCTCTTCGGCTGGCTCGTGCTCCGGCAGGGGTTCGTCGACTCGGTCGGCGAGTCGGCCGGGGCGGCCTTCGCCCTGCTGCTGATCGTCTCGATCGTCGGCACCGTCCGGCGCGGCCGACGCCGCCCGCCGGCCGGCTGAGCAGCTACTCCTCCCGCACCGCCGCAGTGATCCGGTGCAGCGCGAAGGTGTGCAGCATCTCCGTCCGGTCGTCCTCGGCGCGCAGGTAACCCGCCCCGATCGACACCGGACGCACCAGCCGGGACGCGGTCGCGCCGTGCGCGTCCACGTACCCCACCCAGACCAGGGCCTTGTCCCGGACCGCCTGTTGCAGCACCGCCAGCGTGTCCCGGTGACCCGGCACCGCGACCGGGCCGCCCCCCTCCGGTGCCACGCCACGCAGCACCGACGGAGCCCGGCGGGCCGCCCGCGCCGCCGCTTCGCCCCGCCGGATCTGCTCCACGATGCCGAGCAGCCGGGGCGGGGTGAGCCGGGGCCCGGCCAACGGGTCGACCGAGCGGGTGGCCACCGGCATCCGGGCGGGGGCCCGCCGCGCCTTCGGCCGGGCCAGCACCGCCGCCCCGGCCGGGTCCTCCGGCACCGGCGCGTAACCGGCGTCGCGCAGCGCCCCCAGCATCCGCCCCACCTGGTACGGCGTCACCAGCACGGTCGGGGCGAGGCGGCGCAGCGAGAGCGCCTCCAACCGCCGGTCGGCGAGCACCTCGACCAGCAGCGCCTCGTCGTCGCTGCGCAGGTACGCCCCGGCCGAACCGACCCGCAGCCCGCCGTGCCGACGGGCCATGTCGTCCACCAGGTACGTCAGCCCCTGCGGGACCGGGGTCCGGGACCGGCGGCGGAACAGTTCGTGCAGGTCCTCGGCGGACCAGCCGGCGTCCAGGGCCCGGCGCACGCTCGCCGTGGTGACCCGGTGCACGCTCGCCCCGCCGGCCGACTCGTGCTCGGCCACCACGTCCAGTTCGGCGGCGAGCGTCGGCTCCGGTGGACCCGGCACCACCACGGTCAGGTCGGCCTGGACGAGGAAGTGGTCGACCGGCTCGGGGAGCAGCGCGTCCAGGGCCCGGACAGCGGTCGACTGCTCGTCGGGATCGGTGCGCACCCCCAGCGGGTCGTCGGTCCCCGTCCCCTGGGACTCCGTGTCGGCCAGCAGCAGCCGCCCGTACGAGGTGAGCGCCCCGAGCCCGGTCACGCCCAGCGTGGCCGCCTCCGCCAGCACCTCCCGGTGCGCCGTCTCCCGTCCCCGGCTGCGCCGGGGGGCCCGCCAGTCGAGCAGCCCCAACACTTCGTCGGGGGTGGGGGCGGTCGCCGGGGGCAGGTCGGCGAGGACGGCGAGCACGGCCCGGCGGGCGGCCGGCGCGCCGGCCCGTTCCGCCTCGGCGGAGAGCGCGCTGATCGGCCGGTCCCGGTCGTCCCGCTGCCCGACCAGCCCCACCTGACGGGTCATGGTCAGCCAGGCGCGGGCCAGCTGCTCCCAGCGCCGGGCCAGCGAGACCGCGCGCCACACCTCGTACCCGCCGGTGGGCAGGACCTGCTGGTCGGCCCCGTACCGGGTGGTGGTCGCCCCGGGCAGGTCCAGCTCGCCGATCAGCCCGGCCGCGTACGCCGTCTCCAGCAGCAGTGCCGTGGTCGCCTCGTCCAGCCCGGTGACCTTGGCCAGCCGGCGCAGGTCCCGTACCCCGACCCCGCCGGTCCGCAGCACCGGCGCCGGGTCGGCGGCCAGCGCCTCCAGCAGCGCCTCGGTGTGGCGGACCACCTCCATGCTCTGGCCGGCCCCGGCGTTGTCCACGACCTTCGGCTCGCGGGGCGCGGCGGCCACCGCCGGCGGCTCGGTCCGCAACGGACCGAGCGGACCGGTCTCCCGACGCAGCAGCAGGCCGACCTCGCGGGGCAGTTCCACTGCGCCCGCCCCGCCGGACTCCGCCCCGGAGACCGGCACCAGCAACCGGTGGTCGACCAGCCAGCGCACCGGTGAGCCGGTCGGCGCGCCACCGTTGGTCAGGTCGGCGGGGACGACGTCCTCCACTCCGGTGGCGGGGGCACGCAGCGCACCCGGGGGCACCGTGCCGACCGGTGGGCCGGCGGCGAGCCGGTCCAGGATCGCCCGCGCCGAGGGGGGAGCCGCCAGCAGAGTCCGCCGCAGCTTCGCCGGGTCGGCGCAGAGCGTGGCCGTGGCCGGGTCCAGCTCCGCCGCCGGCCGGCCCAGCCCCGCCGGGTGCGCGGACACCTCGTCCACACTCGGCACCACGTGCAGGTCGTGCTCCGGGCCGTACAGCAGGAAAAGCTCGCGCAGCCGGGACAGGGCGGTCCGGACGGCGGTCGGCGCGGGTGGGCGCGGACCGGCGGTGGCCATCGCGAGCACCGTCTCGACGGAGGTGCCGCCGCCGTCGGGACGCCGGGTCAGCCGGGCGGCGTCGAGGATCTGGAGGGTGAACTGGTCCAACCCGTCGAGCGCGCGGGCCACCGAGACCCGCGACTGCGCCCGGACGGCGAGGGCCGAGAGATCGGCGGGGACCGGTACGACGAGGTCCGGCCGCCGGGCGAGCAGCGCGGCGAGCGCCTCGTCGTCGAGGGTGCGCAGGTGGTCCGCGAGTGAGGTGGTCATCGTCGTTCCACGCTAGCCGGCCGAGGGGCGGTCCCGCCCCTCGGACGTCCGGCCGGTATCCCCGCCGACGGTAGGTTCACGGCATGTCCCCTCTGACGGTCGGATTCGACCTCGACATGACCCTGGTCGACTCACGTCCCGGCATCGCTGCCACCTTCCGGGCGCTCACCGCCCGGACCGGGGTACCGGTGGACGTCGAGGCCGTGGTCGCCCGGCTCGGGCCGCCGCTGCGTACCGAGATCGCCCGCTGGTTCCCACCGGCGGAGGTCGAGTCGGTGGTCACCCTCTACCGCGAGCTCTACCCGGCGTACGCGATCACCCCGACGGTGCCGCTGCCCGGCGCGGTCGCCGCCCTCGACGCGGTCCGTGCCCACGGCGGACGGGTCCTGGTGGTCACCGCGAAACTCGGCCGGCTGGCCCGGCTGCACCTGGACCACCTCGGGCTGGCCGTCGACGAGCTGGTCGGCGACCTGTTCGCCGAGGAGAAGGCGACCGCGCTGGTCACCCACGGCGCGACCCACTACGTCGGCGACCACGTGGCGGACATGGTGGCCGCCCGGACGGCCCGGATCCCGGGGATCGGGGTGGCGACCGGCCCGTGCTCGGCCGAGGAACTGCGCGCCGCCGGAGCCGACCTGGTACTCGACGATCTCACCGGATTCCCAGCGGCGACGGGGCGGTTGATCCGGCTAGCCTGAGGGGAGTAGACGTCTCAACGAAGCAGGGGTTCTCAGGTGCCGACGGGTCGAGTGAAGTGGTATGACGCGGCCAAGGGATACGGGTTCGTCACCAGTGACGAAGGTGGCGACGTGTTCCTGCCCAAGGGCGCGCTGCCGACAGGGGTCACCGATCTGAAGGGCGGCCAGCGCGTCGATTTCAGCGTCGTGGACAGCCGCCGGGGCGCGCAGGCGATGGGGGTCAAGCTGCTCGACGCCCCGCCGTCCGTGGCCGAGCTGCGCCGCCGGCCGGCGGAGGAGCTGCACGGCTTGGTCGAGGACATGATCAAGGTGCTGGAGGCCAAGGTCCAGCCGGACCTGCGGCGGGGCCGCTTCCCGGATCGGAAGACCGCGCAGAAGATCGCTCAGCTCGTCCACGCGGTCGCGCGCGAGCTGGAGGTCTGAGGCACGAGCCCGGCGTCGGCGGCCCGGCGCAACAGCGCCTCCACGGCGGCGAAACCGTCCGGTCCCAGCTCGGCGGTGAACTCGTTGACGTAGAGGCCGATGTGCCGGTCCACCACGTCGGGCTCCATCTCCTGGGCATGGGCCAGCACGTAGTCCCGGGTGGCCGCCGGGTCCGCCCACGCCTGCTCCACCGAGGCGCGGATCCACCCGGCGGCGGCCTGCGGGTCCACCACACCGCGCTTCGCCAGGATCGCCCCGAGCGGGATCGGCAGGCCCGTGGTGCGCTCCCACCATTCGCCCAGGTCGACCAGAGCGGTCAGCCCGTGTCGGGGGTACGTGAACCGGGCCTCGTGGATCACCAGGCCGGCGTCGTACCGGCCGGCGGCCACGCCCGGCATGATCTCGTGGAACGGCACCACCTCGATCCGTGCCGGCGGCCGTTCGGCCGACCAGAGCCGGAACAGCAGGTACGCCGTCGTCCGGTCACCCGGTACGGCGACCGTCGCGCCGCTGAGGTCGCCCCCGTCCGCGTCGCCGAGGTCGCCCCCGCCCGTGCTGCCGAGGTCGCCCCCGCCCGTGCCGCCGTTCCCGGGACGGGTGAGCAGCAGCGGGCCGCACCCTCGGCCGAGCGCCCCGCCGCAGGGCAGCAGGTGATAGTCGTCCAGCAGCCACGGCAGTGCCCCGTAGCTCACCTTGACCAGGTCGAACGCCCCCCGCTCGGCGGCGGTGTTGGTGACGTCCACATCGGCGTAGGTCACCTCGACCGGCGGTGCGCCGGGCACGAGGCCGTGCACCAGCGCGTGGAACACGAAGGTGTCATTGGGGCAGGGCGAGATTGCCAGCGAGAGCGCCACGCCTTCACGGTAGCCCGTTGACCTGGTACTCCAGCCGCGCCCCCGGGCCGGGCTGCTGCCCTCCTCGGCCGGGCTGCCGCCTCCCTCGGCGGGGCTGTCGGTTGGTCCGGATGGTAGGTCCCTGCTCCTCGGCGACATGCCCCTTGGCGCGCTTTGGAGCTGCCCGCACAGACGGGGCACCTGTGGGAACCGCGCCACGTACGGGCATCTGTCGATGGGGCATGGACGCACAGACGGGGCAGCTCGAAAGGGCTCGACCGGGTACCACCTCCACCCCCGGGGAGAGTTGTCCACAGGCTTGTCCACAGGAGTGCGGAGGTTGTTGAGAACGGCGGCGAGCTTTCGGACGATCAGGGTGTGACTGAGCGTGCGGTGATCCCGGACGGCCCGACTGGGGAGCCGCTGACGGGCAGGGCGAAAGCCGACGCCGGGGCCGGGGCGGGAGTCGGGGCCGGGGTCGGACGGGCCGGGGCGGGTGTCGAGCTCGGGGCGGTGCTGCGCGCCCTACGCCGTCGTGCGGATCTGAGCCAGCGCGAGCTGGCCGCGCGAGCCGGGGTGCCGAAGAGCACCGTGGCCCGGATCGAGTCGGGCGAGGCGGCGGAACCACGGTTCCGTACGGTCGAGCGGCTGGTCCGTGCGGCCGGGGGCGAGGTGGCGGTCGGCGTCGCGGGTGGGGAACGACCGGCGGCGGTCCCGGCCGTGCCGCACGACGGATGGCGGGACGGCGCGGACCGGCACTACCCCGCCCACCTCGACGTGCGGGAGGTCCGCAGCCTGAAGGACTGGCCGGGGGCCTGGTGGGCGGACTGGTACAACCTGCCGCCGGAGCGGTGGCCGTTGCCGGTGCCCCCGGCGACCTACGACCTCGACCGGCGTCGTCGAGACCGGCGGCGTGAGATCGACCGGATCCTCCAGCAGATCCGTTACCGGCGGGACGGTGCCGGCCTGCCCGCCACCGCGTGGCGGTTGGTCGCCGAGCTGCCCGACGGGGATCTGGTGGGGGAGCTGCGGGCCCACGAGCGCAGCGTCGACCTGTTGTTGGCCCATGTCGGCCGGGACGAGCGGGAGCTGGTGCTGGACGGGGTGCTGGTCGCGCCCGGCCTGCGCGGGCAGGGCATCGGTCGGCGGCTGGTCACCTTCCTCACGGCGGAGATGGATCGGGCCGGGATCGGCACGGTCCACGCGGTTGCCGAGGGCGGTGAGATCGCATTCCTGCACGCCTGCGACTTCCAGATGGGGTGGACCAGGCCGCGGGCGCTCAGGTTCTGTCGGTCCGCCGGGCGTCGAGGGCCGCCGACCCCAGGGCGTCGAGGGCCGTAGCCGCCGAGCCCAGGGCGGTGAGTGCTTCCCGGAGACGCCACGCGCCCCGGTCGCGGGGCCCGATCGGGTTGGAGATCGTCCTGAGTTCGACGAAGGGGAGCCCGGCCTGGGCGGCGGCGACCGCCACGGCGTACCCCTCCATCGCCTCGGCCACCGCGTCGGGGTGCCGGTCGGCGAGGGCCCGGGTGCTGGCGGCGGTGCCGGTCACGGTGCTGACGGTCAGCACCGTCCCGACCACCGCGTCCGGGAGCGCCGACCGCAGGGCAGCGAGCAGGGCCGGATCCGCCGTGACCGCGACCGCGCCGCCGAGCTGCTCGGGAGACATGCCCAGCTCGTCGATCGGGATGAACCCCTCCGGCGACTCCGCACCCAGGTCCGCCGCGAGGCTGCGGCCGGCGAGCACGGTCCCGCCGACCGCCACCCGGTGGGCGAAGCCACCGGCCACGCCGGCGCTGACCACGCCACCGTACGGGCGTCCGGCGGCCTCGGCGAGCGCCAGCAGACGTGCGGTGGCCGCCCCCGCCACGGCCGGTCCGACGCCGACCGGGACGACCGTCGCCGTCGGGTCGGTCAGGCCGGTACGGACCGCCTCCGCCTCGGCGGGCACCGCAGTGACCACGAGCAGACCCGTCATGCCACCGGCCCCTGGGAGTCCTGGCGGTCCTCGTCCTCCGAGCGGTCGGCCGACGACGAGGGGCGGTAGAGGTGGAAGCCGGGCGGCACCAGCCGCTCGTCCTCCGGCGCGGTGGGCGCGGGGGACCGTGCGGGTGCGGGCGGAGGTGCGGGAGCGGGAGCCGAGGGGCCGGTGGCGTCGGTGGCGTCGGCGGGGGCGGGGTCGACGAGTTCGTCGTCGCCGACGGGGCGGCCGAGCAGGCGTTCGCCGCGTAGCCGGCGGGTGACGAGCATGCCCCGGAGGGCGGCGAGCGTGCCGACGGCGGCAGCCACGCCGATGCCGATCCGCCCGTCGAAGGGGACCAGTCCGAGGCCGCCGCCGGCCACGAAGGCGAGCATCAACACCGTCTCGGAGTGGGCGAAGGAGCTGGCCCGCAGTCGCTCCGGGATACGTTCCTGGATCGACGCGTCAACGGCGAGCTTGGCGACACCGCTGGTCAGGGCGGCCACCAGGCAGAGCGCGGCCACCATCGCCAGGGAGAACCGGATCGTGGCGAGCACCGCCACCCCGGCCACGATGACCATGCCGCTGGACTGGATCAGCGCCGGGTGGTGGATGTGGAGGCGGGTGCCGACGGCGGTGGCCAGGAAGGTGCCCAGGGCCAGCGCCGCGCCGACCAGGCCGAGGGCGACCTCGTCCCCGAGATCCCGGCCGAGGAGCACGGTGGTCAGGTCGCCGGCCTTGATCGCGAAGGCGAGGAAGAGCAGCAGGAAGCCGTACACGGCGCGGAGGGTGGCGGCGCCGATCAGCGTGGCCAGCACCAGTCGGCCGGCCGGGCCGCCACGGCCCAGCGGTCGTTCACCGTCGCGGCCGAACGCCCGGCGCAACGGGCGGGGCACCCGTTCCGGTGGCTCGGAGTCGGCACGGGGCGGCAGGCGCAGGGCGATCACCATGCCGGCCAGGAAGATGAGGGACGCGACCCGGAGCGGCCACTGCGGGCCGAACCAGAACGCGGCCAGCCCGATCGGGGCGACCAGGCCGCCGGCGACCGTGCCGTAGACGCTGGCCCGCGCGCCGACCTGGGAGAGGCCGAGCCCTTCGGGAAGCAACCGGGGCACGGCCGCGGAACGGGCCACCCCGTACGCGCGGGAGAGGGCGAGCACCCCGAACGCCGCCGGGTAGAGCCCGAAGCCGTGGATGTAGTCGGAGATCATCCAGGCCAGGAAGGCCCGGCCCAGCATGGTGGCCGCGAGAGCGTAGCGCCGGCCGTGCCGGAAATGGTCGAGCAGTGGCCCGACCACCGGTGCCAGCATCGCGAACGGCACCATCGTCACCAGCAGGTAGAGGGCGACCTTGCTGCGGGCCTCGCCGAGCGGCACGTTGAAGAAGATCGTTCCGGCCAGGCCGATGGCGATCAGGGTGTCCCCGGCGCACGAGACGGCGTGCAGGTCGAAGAGGCGGATCATGCCGACCTCGCCCCCGGCGCTGCGGGCCCTGGCCAGACCGAACCGCCGTCCCATCCACCGACCGCCGTTGACCGACCCGCGGAGGAGCCTGCGGGTGGTGCGGACGCCCGTACCGACGGTCGTCCCGAGGACGGACCGTCCGGAGCGGGAGAACAGCGGCATGTTCCCCATCCTTGCCCATCGCCCGGACCGTCGCCGCATCTGCCCGGGAAGACGTGTGTCGGGGAGTCCCTGTCGGCCGGCGACGTGCATGGGGGACAATGGACAGGTGACCAGGCCCGCCTCCACCCGTGTCCGCCTCGACCAGGTCTGCGCCGCCGCCGTCGAGGTGGCCCGCGAAGGCATCACCGAGGTGGAGCCCTCGGACGTCGGCGACCACCTCAAGGCTGTCGCCGAGGGGGACCGGATCGTCACTCACTACTTCGAGTGCCGGCTTTCGGGCTACCGGGGTTGGCGCTGGGCGGTGACCGTCACCCGGGTCCCGCGCAGCCGTAACGTGACGATCTGCGAGACCGTCCTGCTGCCCGGCCCGGACGCGCTGCTCGCCCCGGGCTGGCTCCCCTGGCAGGAGCGGCTCCAGCCGGGCGACCTCGGCCCCGGCGACCTGCTGCCCACCCCGCCGGATGACGAGCGCCTGGCTCCGGGCTACCTGCTCTCCGACGACCCGGCGATCGAGGAGTCCGCCTGGGAACTGGGGCTCGGCCGTACCCGGGTCTTCTCCCGTGAGGGGCGGATGGACACCGCTCAGCGTTGGTACGACGGTGACCACGGTCCCGGTGCGGCGATCTCGGTCGCCGCTCCCGCCGCAGCCCGCTGCGCCTCGTGCGGGTTCTACCTCCCGCTGGCCGGGGCGCTGCGGCAGTCCTTCGGCGCCTGCGGCAACTTCTACGCCCCGGACGACGGTCGGGTGGTCAGTGCCGACCACGGGTGCGGTGCACACTCCGAGGCCCTGGCCGACGCACCCGAGTCCCAGGTCGACGAGCTGCCCACCATCTACGACGACAGTGCGGTGGAGGAGATGTCGGTGAGCCGGGCCCCGGGCTCGGTGGAGGCGACCGAGCCGGCGGAGCCGTACGGGCACTCCTGACCCGCAGCGGCGGGTACCGTCCGGGCCGGTGACGGCCCGCCGGAGGCACGCAGCTCAGCGGTGGGTGCGGCGGCGTCGTCGGTTCGCGTCGTGCCGCATCATCACCGCCAGACCGGGGAACCCCCACAGGAAACCGGCCAGGCAGGTCCAGAGCCAGTTCTCGTGACCGTTCGTGGTGATCCAGTCGCGGAAGAAGACCAGGAGCGCCAGCCCGACGACAGCCCAGATCGCCAACCCGGCGAGGGCGAAGGGCACCATCGGCGGGTCGAGCGGCTCCGGCCGCGGTGGCTGTTGTCTGGGCACCTGGGAAGCGTACCTCGATCAACTTTTGCTGGTAGCCCCTGATCTGCGACGATGCGCCCCGACAGACGGAAGATCAGTTGCGAGGATCCGATGGACAAAGCGTCGCCCGAGACCGGAACACTCTCCGAGTCCCCCCGCCCCCGCAATGGCTTCGACCGGTTCTTCGAGATTTCCGCCCGGGGCTCGACGGTGGGCCGCGAGGTGCGTGGCGGTCTCGCCACCTTCTTCACGATGGCCTACATCGTGGTGCTGAACCCGCTGATCATCGGCGGTGCGGTGGACGGCGACGGCAAGAAGCTGGCGATTCCCGCCCTGGCGGCGGCGACCGCGCTGGTCGCCGGGCTGATGACCCTCCTGATGGGCGTGGTGGGCCGCTTCCCGCTGGCGCTCGCCGCCGGGCTCGGCGTGAACGCGCTGGTCGCGTACGAGATCGCACCGCAGATGACCTGGGCGGACGCGATGGGCCTGGTGGTGATCGAGGGTGTGATCATCGCCGCGCTGGTGCTCACCGGGCTCCGGACGGCGGTGTTCCGCTCGGTGCCGACCCAGATGAAGACCGCCATCGGCGTCGGCATCGGCCTCTTCCTGACCATCATCGGCCTGGTCGACGCCGGCTTCGTCCGCCGGGTGCCGGACGCGGCGAACACCACCGTCCCGGTCGGGTTGGGCATCGGCGGCAAGCTGGTGAGCTGGCCGATGCTCGTCTTCGTGCTCGGTCTGCTGGTCACCCTGGTGCTGGTGGTGCGCAAGGTGCGGGGCGCGATCCTGATCGGCATCCTCGCCTCCACCGTGCTGGCGATCGTGGTCGAGGCGGTGGCGAACGTCGGACCGTCCGTGGTCGACGGCAAGCCCAACCCGAAGGGCTGGGCGCTCAACGTGCCGGAACTGCCGAAGACCGTGGTGGACGTGCCGGACCTCTCCCTGCTCGGCAACTTCAACGTGCTGGACTCCTGGGGCCGGGCCGGTTGGCTGGTCGTGCTGATGTTCGTCTTCACCCTGTTGATCACGGACTTCTTCGACACGATGGGGACGATGGTCGCGGTCGGTCAGGAGGGTGACCTGCTCGACGAGCGCGGCACCCCGCCCCGGGCCAAGGAGATCCTGCTGGTCGACTCGATCGCGGCGGCGGCCGGTGGTGCGGCCAGCACCTCCAGCAACACCTCGTACATCGAGAGCGCCGCAGGTGTCGCGGAGGGTGCCCGGACCGGCGCGGCCAACCTGGTCACCGGTGCCCTGTTCCTGCTGGCGATGTTCCTCGCGCCGCTGGTGGTGATCGTGCCGTTCGAGGCGGCCTCGACGGCGCTGGTGGTGGTCGGCTTCCTGATGATGACCGCGGTGCGGACCATCGACTGGACCGACTACGAGATCGCCATCCCGGCGTTCCTCACCATCGTGCTGATGCCCTTCACCTACTCGATCTCCAACGGGATCGGCGCGGGTCTGATCACGTACGTGGTGGTGAAGCTGGCGAAGGGCAAGGCCCGGGAGGTCCACCCGCTGCTGTACGGGGTGGCCGCCCTCTTCGTGGTGTACTTCCTGCGAGGGCCGGTCGAATCCGTCCTCCTGTGACCCGCTCCGGCCCGGGACGCCTCGGGGTGTTTCGGGTCGGAAGGGGGTAAACCTCCTGGTGAGCATGCTCATATCGGATGTCGTTAGCTTGGCTCATTAGCTAGGCTAACCAACGTGACGGAGCGGACGGTGACGACGAGACGCGTGGCACCGACGCAACTGGCGCAACAACTGCGTGATGCGCTCACCCGACTCAACCGGCGGGTCCGCCAGGCCCGGCCGGTGGGTGACCTCACGGTGACTCAGCTCTCCGCCCTGACCAGCCTCCGGCTGGCGGGCGCGCTGACCCCTCGGGAGCTGGCCGACGTCGAACGGGTACAACCGCCGACGATGACCAGGATCGTCGCGAAGTTGGAGGAGCGCGGCCTCGTTCGCCGCACCCCCCACCCGACCGACGGCCGGCAGGTCATCCTGGCGGCCACCGAAGGGGGGCAGGCTGTGCTCGACCAGTTCGAGCGGGCCCGCGACGAGTGGCTGGCCAACCGGCTGGCCGACCTCACCGAGGAGGAACGCGACACCCTGCGGCACGCCGCCGAGATCCTGCAGCGGCTCGCCCGCGGCTGAACGCCACCGGGTCCGCACCGTCCGCCCTGGATGACGCGTACCCGAGGAGGCGCACCGAGCGTGCGGACGAAACTGAGCACGATGTTCCAGTCCCTGCAGATCCGTAACTACCGGCTCTTCGCGTCCGGGCAGCTGATCAAGTTGATCGGCGTCTGGATGATGTTCATCGCCCAGGACTGGCTCGTCCTCGAACTCTCCGGCGACTCCGCCACCGCGCTCGGCATCGTCACCGCGCTCCAGTTCGCCCCGGTCCTGCTCCTCACCCTCCTCTCCGGCCGCCTCGCCGACCGGTACGACAAGCGCCTGCTCCTATTCGTCGCCAACGCGTTCTGGAGTGTGCTCGCGCTCGGGATGAGCGTGCTGGTCGTCACCGGCCTGGTGCAGCTCTGGCACGTCTACGTCTTCGCCGCCCTGCTGGGCGTCGCCAACGCGGTGGAGACCCCGGTCCGGCAGGCGTTCGTCTCCGAGCTGGTCGGCACGCCGCTGCTGCCGAACGCGCTCGCGCTCTCGGCGGCCACCTTCAACAGCGCCCGGATCATCGGCCCCGCCGTCGCCGGTGTCGCGATCGCCCTCGTCGACGTCGGCCCGGTCTTCCTGGTCAGCGCCCTCAGTTCGCTCGCCCCGCTGGCCAACGTGGTCCGGATGAATCCCGCCGAGCTGTACCGCGAGGCGCTGCCCCCGATGGAGGAGCGCGACTCGGCCAAGGTGGTCGACGGGCTGCGCTACGTCGCGAAGCGCCCCGACCTGCTGCTGCCTATGGCCCTGATGTCGGTCATCGGGATGAGCCTGTTCAACTTCCAGATCACGCTCGCCGCGCTGGCCAAGACCGTCTTCGACACCGGAGCGGCCTCGTTCGGCCTGTTCACCACCACGCTCGCGGTGGGCTCGCTCGCCGGTGCGCTGGCCGGAAGCGGACGGCGTAGCCGCCCGTCGGTCTGGGTGGTGCTCGGCGCGGCGGTCACCTGTTCCGTGTTCGGCACCCTGGTAGGGCTCGCGCCCGGGTACTGGCTGGTCGTCGCGTTGCTCCTGCCGACCGGGTTCTTCGTGATCTTCTTCGCCCAGGCCGCCAACCAGCGGGTCCAGCTCGGCACCGACGCCGCCTTCCGGGGCCGGGTGATGGCGCTGTGGGTGCTGGTCTTCCTCGGCACCAACCCGGTCGGCGCGCCGCTCGTCGGCTGGGTCGCGGAGACCTACGGTGCCGGGGTGAGCATCTGGGCCGGTGGGCTGATCTCGCTCACCGCCGCCGGACTGGCCCTGACCTGGCAACTGCGCCGCTCCGGTGCCCGCATCCGGCTGCGGATCCGCCCGTTGCCCCGGCTCTACGTCGTTTCGCCCCCGACCGCCGGTCGGGGGCGGTGCCAGACGCGGTGGCCCGCGGAGGCCGGTGTGCGGTGAACCGTCCCCGACCGGATCCCGGCATTCCGCTGGCACAGCGGGTCACGGGGGATTAGCGTCGATACGTGGAGGTCGGTCGGGCGATGCTGCTCGCACTGGCGATCCTCCTCGTGGTGTGTGTGCCGGCCGCGGTCGCCCTGGTGTGCTGCGGTGACGACCGCCTCGACCGGATCGCCGGTGCCTGGTCGCGTCGGCGTGCCCGCCGCCGCGACCGCCGGACGATCGCCCAGCTCGACCGGGCGATCGACGCCGACGCCCTCACCCGCGACATCGACCTCACCGAGTTCGACCGGCCGGACCGCCGGCCGCTCGAACAGGTCGCCGCCGACCTGTGGCGGCTCCGCGCCTACCGGTTGGGACGCGGGGGACGGCCGATCGTCTGGCCGCTGCTGCTGATCCAGGCGTACGACGACCGGCTCCGACTGGCCTGCCGGTGCCTCGGCGTCACCGAGCACCTGGCCGAGCTGGAAGGGGTGGACCGGGAGATCGAGCGGGTACGCGTCGAGGGGGCGCTGCACGCCGCCGGACTGCCGCTGCCGGCGGCCACCGCCGACCACCGCCAACGACACCGGTGACCCGACACCGGCAGCGATGAGGCTCTTCGTCGCGGTCCACCCGCCGCCGGAGGCGGTGGCCGATCTCGCCGCGCAGGTCGCCCGGCTGCGGATCGGGCTGGCCGCCGCGGCTCCGGCTCGCTCCGGCCGGCCCGCCAGATCACCAGGCCCACGCCTCCGGGGCGGGACCACCGTTGCCGATCGGCGGGAAGAGCTCGTCGAGCCGTTCTTCGGTCGCCTCGTCGAGGCGGACCGCCAGGGCACCGAGGGAGCGGTCGAGCTGCTCGACGGTACGTGGACCGATGATCGGCGCGGTCACCCCCTGCCGGGAGAGCAGCCAGCCCAGGGCCACGTCGGCCGGGTCGTGGCCGAGGTCCGCGCAGAGCTGCTCGTACGCCTCGATCGTCTCGCGGTGGTTGGCCAGCGCGTCGGCGGCGCGGCCGGTCGCGCCGCGCGCCGCCCCGCCGGCGGCCATCTTGGCCAGAACCCCCGCGAGCAGTCCGCCGTGCAGCGGCGACCAGGGGATGATGCCGAGGCCGAGGTGCTGCGCGGCCGGGATCACCTCCAGCTCGGCGTGCCGGGTCATGAGGTTGTAGATGCACTGTTCGGAGACGAGCCCGAGGAAGTTGCGCTGCCGGGCGACGCCCTGCGCGACGGCCAGGTGCCAGCCGGCGAAGTTCGACGAGCCGACGTAGAGCACCTTGCCCTGGGCGACCAGGGTCTCCATCGCCTGCCAGATCTCCTCCCACGGGGTGCTCCAGGAGATGTGGTGCATCTGGTACAGGTCGATGGTGTCGGTCCGGAGCCGGCGCAGCGAGTCCTCACAGGCCCGGACGATGTGCCGGGCGGAGAGCCCCTGCTCGTTCGGCCAGTCGCCCATCTTGCCGTAGACCTTGGTGGCCAGCACGACCTTCTCCCGGCGACCGCCGCCCTGGGCGAGCCAGCGCCCGATGATCTGCTCGGTGACGCCCTCGCCCGTCCGCCAGCCGTAGACGTTGGCGGTGTCGAAGAAGTTCAGGCCGTGCGCCAGGGCGCGGTCCATGATCTCGAAACTGTCGGGTTCGCTGGTCTGCGGTCCGAAGTTCATGGTGCCCAGGCAGAGCCGGCTCACCGACAGGCCGGTCCGGCCGAGGTTCGTGTACTCCATGGGCTCACCCTGCCACGGCGGGCGTGACCGCACCCGGGGCCGGGGCGGTCGCGCCGAGGATCCGGGTGAGCGGCCACCCCGATCGCCGAACCGCCCGGATCAGCGGACCTGTCGGACTGGGCTGCGCGAGCCCCGGCCGGGACCAGCGGGTCAGGAGGACTCGCGGGCCGCCGGGCCGGAACCGAAGAGCACGTCGTCCCAGCTCGGCAGCCGCTTGCGCGGCTTGCCGGCCTCGGCGGGAGCCTCGGCGGCGGGTGCGCCGGTGCGGCGGGGCCGGAGCACCGCCAGCGACGGCACGGCCGGCACCTCCTTCGGCGCATCCGAGTCGTCGTCGAACGCCGAACCCTGGCCACCACCGAGCAGGGCCGCCGCGCCACCGCTGATCGCCCGCTGACGGGGCGACTCCTGGTCGCCGAGGGCGGCCGGGGTACGCGGTTCGAGGCCCCGGCCCGAGGTCGAGCCGAGCGGTCGGTCCAGCGAGGCGAGCAGGGCGTCCCGGCCGGCGCGGATCGGGTCACGGCCCGGACGGGCGCGCTCGACGGGGGCCGGCAGGCCGTGGCCGCCCCGGCTCGGCTCGCCGCGCGACGGGCCGGGCAGGGCGTGGCCCCGCTCCGGTGCCGGCTCCTGGCCGAGGATCGGGGTGGGCCGCTCGGCGCAGAGGTACTGCGCCATGTCGTCGTGCGGCGTGACGTTCTGCCGGGTCTTGTCGAGATCCCAGACGGCCTGGGCGGTGGCCTTGCCGGAGGGCCAGGTGGCGATGATCCGCCAGGTGCCGTCGTCGCGGCGGTACGCGTCCCAGGAGATCTTCTCGGTGTCGATCCCGTGCTGGGCCAGCCGACCGTTGACCACCTCGGCGAGCGGGGTGGGCTTCTCGGCACCCTTGAGCCGGGTGCGGCGGGCGTGCTGGGCGAGCATGGCCCGCTCCTGGAGGACCGGGCCGGCGTACCGGAGGACCCGGTCGACCGGAACCCCGGCGATCCGGGCGACGTCCTCGGCGGACTCGCCGGAGCGGATCCGGGCCTGGATGTCCCGTGGGGAGAGCGAGGGGATCGGATCGGGAGCCCGCTCGGTCGCGACGGTCAACGGCGGCGCGCCGGGCTCGGCGTGCAGCACGTTGGTGACGCGCTCGTCGATGGGCAGGGCGAGCAGCCGCCCCACCTCGTCGGCGAGCACCAGGGCCTGGCCGTCCTCGGAGAGGGCGACGAAGCGTACTGGGCGCATGACGTTGCCTCCGTCCCGCTTCGCTGGCCGCACGCCAGGGTCAGCCACCCGGGCGTCTGGTCAACACGGTACGCCCATCCGACGGCGGGTGGGGGATGCCACGCCCGCATGTCGCGGCTGAGCAGGTCAGGGATCACAGTCGCAGGGGACGCCGCCGGTCGGCGACGCCCCCCACCATAGCGGCTAGAGCCGCTCCACGACGTAGTCGATCGAGGCGGTCAGGGCCTCGACGTCGGCCGGCTCCACCGCCGGGAAGAGCGCCACCCGCAGCTGGTTGCGGCCGAGCTTGCGGTACGGCTCGGTGTCCACGATGCCGTTCGCCCGCAGCGCCTTGGCGATCGCCGAGGCGTCCACCCCGTCGGCGAAGTCGATCGTGGCGACCACGTTGGAGCGCAGCGCCGGGTCGGTGACGAAGGGGGTCGCGACGGCGGACCGCTCGGCCCAGCCGTACACCGTGCCGGCGCTCTCGGCGGTGCGCTTGGCGGCCCAGGAGAGCCCGCCCTGCGCGTTCATCCAGTCGGTCTGCTCGGCGGCCAGGAAGATCGTGGCCAGCGCCGGGGTGTTGTAGGTCTGCTCCAGCCGCGAGTTGTCGATCGCGGTGACCAGGTCGAGGAAGGCCGGGACGTAGCGGCCCGAACCCTTGATCTCGGTGGCCCGCTCCAGCGCGGCCGGCGACATCAGCGCGATCCAGAGGCCGCCGTCGGAGCCGAAGCACTTCTGCGGGGCGAAGTAGTAGACGTCGGTCTCGCCGACGTTGACGTCCAGACCGCCGGCGCCGGAGGTGGCGTCGACCAGCAGCAGCGATCCCGGGTCGGCCCCGTCCACCCGGGCGATCGGCACGGCCACACCGGTCGAGGTCTCGTTGTGCGGGGTGGCGTAGACATCGACCCCGGCCTCGGCGACCAGCGACGGCGCGCTGCCCGGCTCGGACTTGCGGACGGTGGGCTCACCGAGGAACGGCGCATCCTTGACCGACTTGGCGAACTTCGCCCCGAACTCGCCGAAGCTGGCGAACTGCGCCCGGTCGCGGACCAGACCGAAGGCGGCGACCTCCCAGAACGCGGTGGTGCCGCCGTTGCCGATGACGACCTCGTACCCCTCGGGGAGGGAGAAGAACTCGGCGAGACCGCGACGCAGCCGGGCGACCTGGTCCCGGACGGTCTTCTGCCGGTGCGAGGTGCCGAGGTAGCTGGTCGCGACGTCGGCGAGCGCGGACACGGCCGCCGGACGGACCTTGGACGGCCCGCAGCCGAACCGGCCGTCGGCGGGCTTGATCTCGTCGGGAATCCGGATGGTCGAAACATCAGCCACGGTGATCAGGCTTCCTTCTGTGGGCCACTTGACCGGGGTGCGGTTTTCCGGCGGCGCTGCCGAGCCCTCATCCTCCCATCCACGCCCGCGTGGAACCTCTTCCGTCTGTCGTTTGGGCGGTGAGGCGCTGCCCACATCCCCAGCGCGGGTCACCCGGCTGCGCTGGTCGCGTTTGTTGCGCCTGAAGTGGTAGGAGGGGTCCCCTGCTACCCAAAAAGCGGTAACAGGGGACCCCTCCTACCAGCCAACGGGGGGTGAGCCGGCCGGTGATCAGACGCCGTGCGGGATGGCGGTCCAGCCCTCGACGTCCTGCGGCTTGCGCGGACCGTGGCCGACGTAGCGGGCGGACGGCCGGACCAGCCGGTTGAGCTTCTTCTGCTCGAGGATGTGGGCGCTCCAGCCACCCATCCGGGCGCAGGTGAACATCGAGGTGAACATGTGCGCCGGCACCTCGGCGAAGTCGAGCACCACGGCCGACCAGAACTCGACGTTGGTGGCGAGGACCCGGTCCGGACGGCGGGCCTGGAGTTCGGCCAGCGCGGCCTTCTCCAGCGCCTCGGCCACCTCGAAGCGGGGCGCGCCCAGTTCGCGGGCGGTACGGCGGAGCACCCGAGCCCGCGGGTCCTCGGCCCGGTAGACCCGGTGGCCGAAGCCCATCAGCCGCTCACCCCGGTCGAGGACGCTCTTGACGTAGCCCTCGGCGTCGCCGCTGCGCTCCACCGCCTCCAGCATGGTCAGCACCCGGGAGGGGGCACCGCCGTGCAGCGGACCGGAGAGCGCGCCGATGCCGGAGGAGATGCAGGCGGCGGCGTCGGCACCGGTGGAGGCGACGATCCGGGTGGTGAAGGTGGAGGCGTTCATGCCGTGCTCGGCGGCGGAGATGAAGTAGGCGTCGACGGCCTTGACGTGGCGCGGGTCGGGCTCGCCCCGCCAGCGCTTCATGAACCGCTCGACGATGGTGGAGGCCTTGTCGATCTCCTTCTGCGGCACGGCCGGCAGGCCGAGACCCCGGGCGGACTGGGCGACGAAGGAGAGCGCGGTGACCGAGACCCGGGCCAGATCCTCGCGGGCCTGCTCGTCGGAGATGTCGAGGAGCTGGTCGAGCCCCCAGTACGGGGCGAGCATCGCCACGGCGGACTGCACGTCGACCCGGATGTCACCGGAGTGCACCGGGACCGGGAACGGCTCGGCCGGCGGCAGGCCGGGACCGAACCGCCCGTCGACGAGCAGTGCCCAGACGTTGCCGAAGGAGACCTGGCCGATGAGGTCCTCGATGTCGACCCCGCGGTAGCGCAGCGATCCACCCTCGCGGTCCGGCTCGGCGATCTCGGTCTCGAAGGCTACGACGCCCTCCAGGCCCGGTTTGAAGTCGGCCATGTCGTCTCCTTGGATCTGCTCGGTGCGCCCGCCTGGGCTCATCCGGCCAACCGGCCGGGCGCCGTAGGCGACCCTCAGGGATGCGTTCGGAACATCTTGCCTGGTGGACAACCGGGTTTGCGACCCGCAACCACTGTGCTACAGGCGACATCCTGCGGTGTGGCCATCCGCAACCTGGCGGTGACCCGGGGCACAACCTGCTGGTCAGCGGCGTATGGCACGGTATCGGCAGGCGAGAAGGAGGGGAACGTGACGGGAGACACAGCGGTCCCGGATGTCGGGCCGGTCGGGAACGCCGAGGAGAAAGGGCTTTCCCGAGCGGATCTGGCGGCCGACTGGTGCACCCAGTTCGACCGTTGGTTCCGCGACGTGGCCGCCGCCGGCCTGCCCGAACCGACCGCCATGGTGCTCGGCACCGCCGACGCGGCCGGCCGTCCGAGCGGACGGACCGTACTGCTCAAGCGGTACGACCCCGCCGGTTTCGTCTTCTTCACCAACCACACCTCCCGCAAGGGGACGGAGGCCCTGGCCAACCCGTACGCCAGCCTGGTCTTTCCGTGGTTCGCCCTCGGCCGGCAGGTGACCGTCACCGGGAGCGTGGTGCCGGTGGACCGGGCCGAGACGGAGGCCTACTTCGCCAGCCGGCCGCGCGGCTCGCAACTCGGTGCCTGGACCAGCCCGCAGTCCCAGGTGATCCCCGACCGGAACTACCTCAGGGAGCGCCAGCGGGAGGTGGCCGAGCGGTTCGCCGGCACCGATCCGATCCCGCCCCCGCCGCACTGGGGCGGGCTGCGGGTCGTGCCGGAAGCCGTGGAGTTCTGGCAGGGGCGGGCCAACCGGCTGCACGACCGGTTCCGTTACCGCCGTACCGGACCGGGCGACTGGGTCGTCGAGCGGCTCGCGCCGTGACCCGCGCGACGGCGTGACCCAGCAGGTGGAGGCCGTGACACATGCGAAGGACGTGACCGGGTGAAGGCGGTCGGCGAGGTGAAGGCCGCGACCGGGGTGGAGGCCGGGCCGGGCACCGCCCGGCGCTGGGCGATCGACCTGCGCCCGCTGCGGGTGCCGGCGTACCGGCGGCTCTGGACCGGCAACAGCGTGGCGATGTTCGGCTTCCAGTTCACCGCCGTCGCGGTGCCGGTGGAGATGTACGCGCTGACCCGTGACTCGTTCTGGGTCGGGCTGATCGGGGTGGCCGCGTTCCTGCCGCTGCTGGTCTTCGGCCTCTGGGGCGGGGTGGTGGCGGACCGCCGGGACCGTCGTCAGGTGCTGCTGGTGGGCTCCCTGCTGCTCTGGCTCGCGACGCTCGGCCTGCTGGTGCAGGCCCTGCTCGGGGCGCGCAGTCCGGCGCTGCTGCTGGCCCTGGTGGCGGTGCAGTCCACCGCGTTCGCGATCGCCTCACCGGCGCGCAGCGCGATGCTGCCCCGGTTGGTGCCGCTGGACCTGGTGCCGGCGGCGAGCACGCTGAACTACACCACCAACACCGCGGCCACGGTGGCCGGCCCGATGGTCGCCGGGCTGATCTTCGGTGTCTGGGGCACCGACACCGGGTTGCCGATCGCGTACGCGGCGGACGCCCTGCTGCTCACCGCGTTGATCTGGGCCGCCCGAGGGCTGCCGGCGCTGCCGCCCGAGCCGGACCCGGACGGCGCTCCGCGTCGGCGGGGGCTGGCCAGCGTGGTGGACGGCTTCCGGTACCTGTTCACCACCCGGGTGCTGATGCTGTCGTTCGCCATCGACCTGATCGCCATGATCCTCGCCATGCCCCGGGCGCTCTTCCCGGAGGTCGCCGAGGAGCGCTTCGGCGGCGGCGCGGCGGTCGGCTGGCTGTTCAGCGCGATTGCGTTCGGGGCGCTGCTCGGCGGGCTGACCTCCGGCTGGATCGGCCGGATCAGGCGGCAGGGGCTGGCGCTGGTCGGCGCGGTGGTCGGCTGGGGCGTGGCGGTCGCCCTGGCCGGGCTCGCCGGGCACCTCTGGCTGGCCGTCGGACTGCTCGCGGTGGCCGGCGCCGCCGACCTGGTCAGCGCGGTGCTACGACAGTCGATGTTGCTGGTGCACGCGCCGGACCGGATGCGGGGGCGGCTCCAGGGGGTGAACACCGTGGTGGTCGCCGGTGGGCCCCGCCTGGGCGACCTGCGGGCCGGGACGATGGCCGCCGGCCTCGGCAGCGGGGTCGCCTGGGTCGGCGGTGGTCTGGCCGCCGCGGTGCTGGCCGTACTGCTCGCGGTCGGTTTCCCCGCCCTGGTCCGCTACCGGACCGGCCCGGTCGCCGGGAGCCGACAACCCTGAGGCGACCGGCGCGGCAGCGACCAGCGCGGCAGCGGCCGGCGCGGCCGCGACCGGGGTGCTGAGCCCGGACAGGTCGGGGCTGCCCGCGGCCGTGATCGTCGCCGTGGTGGGCGGTCGTCGGGGCGCGGTGGAGCCGTCGGGCGCGGTGCGGGTCCAGGCACTAGGGTCGCCGGCATGCAGACCACCCAGCCCACTCCGCCCTCCGGAGCACAGTGGACCATCGCCGCCGCCGGCCACGAGGCCGTCATCGTGGAGGTGGGGGGTGGGCTGCGGGCGTACCGTCGCGACGGCGTCGACTACGTCGATGGCTACCGCCCCGACGAGATCTGCCCCGGGTGCGCCGGGCAGGTGCTCGCCCCCTGGCCGAACCGGATCCGGGACGGCGCGTACACCTTCGGCGGGCGCTCGTGCGCGCTGCCGCTGACCGAGCCGAGCCGGCACGTCGCCATCCACGGCCTGGTGAACTGGGTGCCGTGGCGGGTGGTCGAGCAGACCGACGACGCGGTCACCGTGGGTTACGACCTGCCGCCGCACCCGGGATACCCGTGGGCGCTGCGGCTGCGCAGCCGGTGGAGCGTGGGGACGGACGGGCTGCGCGCCGAGCACGAGGTGACGAACCTCGCCGCCGAACCGGCGCCGTTCGGCTTCGCCGTGCACCCGTACCTGCGGCTGCCCGGAGTGGCCGTGGACGACCTGCTGATGCGGGTGCCCGCCCGCAACCGGCTGCTGGTGGACGGCCGGCTGCTGCCGGTCGGGGCGGCCCCGGTGGCCGGCACGAAGTACGACTGGACGGTGCCCCGCCCGATCGGGGACGCGGTGCTGGACAACACCTTCGGCGACGTCGTCCGGGACGCCGACGGCACTTCGGCGGTCACCCTCGCCGCCCCGGACGGCGCGGACGCGGTGCGCCTCTGGGCGGACGCGGAGTTCGGCTGGTGGCAGGTCTTCACCGGCGACGCCCTGTCCGGCGAGCGGCACCGTCGGTCGGTGGCGGTGGAGCCGATGACCTGCCCGCCGGACGCGTTCCGTTCCGGACGGGACCTGATCACGCTGGCCCCGGGGCAGACCTGGCGGGGCACCTGGGGCATCCGGCCCGGAGTCTGAGGAAGACAGCCGGAGTCTGAGCCGACAGACGGAGTAGGGAGGCGCGGCATGGAGTTCGCGGAGGTCGTCCGGCGACGACGGATGGTGCGCAACTACGACCCGGACCGTCCCGTCCCGCCGGAGGTGGTCGACCGGTTGCTCGACCACGCGGTCCGCGCGCCGTCGGCCGGCTTCGCCCAGGGCTGGGGGTTCCTGGTCCTGGAGGACCCGGCCGACCGGGAGCGGTTCTGGACCGCGGCCACACCCGAACGGGGCGGCCGGGACCGCTGGCTGACCGGGATGCGGCGGGCTCCGCTGGTCGTGGTGCCGCACGCCAACCGCTCCGTCTACCTCGACCGGTACGCCGAGCCGGACAAGGGCTGGACGGACCGCGCCGAGGAGCGCTGGCCGGTGCCGTACTGGTATGTCGACACCGGCTTCGCCTCGCTGTTGATGCTGCTCACCGCCGTGGACGAGGGGCTGGTGGCGTGCTTCTTCGGCATCCCGCCGGAGCGCACCGCCGCGTACCGGGCGGCGTTCGACGTCCCGGCGGAGTTCACGCCGATCGGTGCGCTCACCATCGGTTACCGGGCACCCGACCAGCGGTCACCGTCGTTGCGCCGGGGGCGTCGCCCGGTCGACGAGGTGGTGCACCGGGGACGCTGGGGGCGGCCGGACGCTCCGGCTGATGGGGGCGCGGCTGAGTAGCGAAACTGACAAGAGGGAGCAAAATGCGAAGTGGCGGGGGCCGCTAGGCTGGCAAGGTCATCGAATACCGCTGGGTCGCGGTGTCACGCCGCGGCCCTCGGCTGGCGGGTGCCGGCCGGCTCGGCAAGGGGAGGGGAGCGTGCCGTCGTGATCTTCAGAGCGGTCCGGGACGGGCGTCCCTACCCGGAGCACCACCTCACCCTCAAGCAGTGGGCCGAGATCCCGCCGCGTCCGCTCCGCCTCGACCAGCTCATCACCACCAAGCGGGAGTTGGCGCTGGACAAGCTCCTCGCCGAGGACTCCACCTTCTACGGCGACCTCTTCCCGCACGTGGTGCAGTGGAACGGCGGGCTCTACCTGGAGGACGGGCTGCACCGGGCGCTGCGCGCCGCCCTCCAGCAGCGCAACCAGATCCACGCCCGGGTGCTCGTGCTGAGCGACCACTCGGAGTAACGCGGCGGCGGACGTCGCGTGGCGTGCCTGAGGAGTCGTTTAGGGTGACGGGATGAGCGTGCCCGCCATCGATCTGCTCGACCTGGACTCGTTGCTCGGCGAGGAGGAGCGGCAGATCCGCGCCGTCGTGCGCCGGCTCGTGGACGACCGGGTCCGCCCGTACGTCGCCGACTGGTACGAGCGGGGCGAGGTGCCCGCCCGCGAGCTGGCCCGGGAGTTCGGCCGGCTCGGCCTGCTCGGGATGCACCTGACCGGGTACGGCTGTGCCGGTTCCTCGGCGGTCGCGTACGGGCTGGCCTGCCTGGAACTGGAGGCCGGTGACTCGGGCGTGCGGTCCCTGGTCTCGGTGCAGGGTTCGCTGGCCATGTACGCGATCTGGCGGTACGGCAGCGAGGAGCAGAAACAGCGCTGGCTGCCGCCGATGGCGACCGGTGAGGCGATCGGCTGCTTCGGGCTGACCGAGCCGGACCACGGGTCCGATCCGGCGTCGATGGCGACCCGGGCCCGCCGGGACGGCGACGACTGGGTGCTCACCGGCGGGAAGATGTGGATCACCAACGCGCCGGTGGCGGACGTGGCGGTGATCTGGGCACGGGCCGAGGAGGGGGTGCGCGGGTTCGCCGTACCGCTGGACACCCCCGGGGTGACCACCCGGGAGATCCGGCGCAAGATGTCGCTGCGCGCCTCGGTGACCGGCGAGATCTCCCTCGACGACGTCCGGCTCCCGGCGGACGCGCTGCTGCCGGAGGCGGCCGGGTTGAAGGCCCCGTTGAGCTGCCTCACCGAGGCGCGGTCCGGCATCGTCTGGGGCGCGCTCGGTGCGGCCCGGGACTGCCTGGAGACCACCCTGCGGTACGCGACCACGCGCACCCAGTTCGGTCGACCGCTCGCCGGCTTCCAGCTCACCCAGGCCAAGCTCGCCGACATGGCGGTGGAGTGGCAGAAGGGCTACCTGCTCGCCCTGCACCTCGGCCGGCTGGCGGACTCCGGTGACCTCCGCCCGGAGCAGGTCAGCGTCGGCAAGCTCAACAACGTCCGGGAGGCGCTGGCCATCGCCCGCCAGTGCCGGACGATTCTCGGCGCGAACGGCGTCTCCGGGGAGTACCCGGTGATGCGGCACGGCGACAACCTGGAGAGCGTGCTCACCTACGAGGGCACCTCGGAGATCCACCAGCTGGTCATCGGCCAGCGGCTGACCGGCGTCTCCGCCTTCACCTAGGCCGACGACCAGCTGGTCACCCCCGATCCCGCCCGGCGGCACCCGCCGGGACGACGTGTGTCCTAGCCGGCCGCGTGGCCCTCGGCGAGCAGCGCGTCGATCTGCCCCATGGCCTGGCGCATGCCCTCCTCCATGCCCATGGCGGCCATCTTCTCCAGCTGTTCCCGACTGCGGAACGTGGAGACCGTCGTCATGCGCGTGCGATCGCCGACCTGCTCCAGGGTCACGACGGCGTGGGTCCGGTCCGCCGGGTCGACCGGTTCGCCGTCCTCGCCGGCGAAGCCGTCGTCGAACTCCAGTTGGTGCGGCGCGTCGATCGCGGTGATCGTCCACCAGCCGTGCGCCTTCTCCCCCTCGGGGCCGGTCATGTGGTAGCGGGAGGCGCCCCCCACCACGAACTCGTGCCGGACGAAGGTGGCCGGCCAGCCGGGCGGGCCCCACCAGCGCTCGAGCTGGCGCGGATCGGCCCAGAGCTGCCACACCCGCTCCGCGTCGGCGTCGAACTCGGCGACGAACGTGAGGCTGAGCGCCTCGGGATCCTTCTGCGCACTGATGACGGGCATGCGGTTGCCTTCTCTCTCACTCCTGGTCCAGAACCCGTTCCATACGCTGCACGCGGTGGCGCCACAGCTCCTCGTACGCGTCGAGGAGACGGCCCACCCGACGCAACGCCGTCAGGTCGCCGTGCACGATCTGCTCCCTACCTTTCCGTTGCTTCGTGACGAGGGTGGCCTTTTCGAGGACGGCCACGTGCTTCTGCACCGCCGCGAAGCTCATGGCGTAGTGCTGCGCGAGCGCCGTCACGGACTGCCCGCCGCGGATGACGCGGGCGAGGATGTCGCGGCGGGTGGCGTCGGCCAGGGCCTGGAAGACCCGGTCGGCCTCCGTCCCGGCCAGCTCATCTACAACCATGTGGTTGTACGTTAGGTCGGTCGGGCGCCCGGCGCAAGTACCGACCCGCCGGGGCTCGCCGGGCGCGTTCCCGAGTTCCGCTCAGCGAGCGCGTGTCGTAGCGGGGACGTACCGTCATCCTCAGGTAGCAGCGTCACGACCGAGGACGGTGAGGGCGATGTCCCGCAACGGCGATGTCAACCAGCCCACGCGCGAGTTCCCGGAGTACCCGACCGATACCGCGTCGACCGAGCCGGCGCCGGCCGCCGCGCCGGCCCCGACCGACCCGACGCCGTCGTCGACCGTCGGGACCGACGAGCCCGCCGGTGGCGGTCGCCGGGGTCCGGCGCGCGGGCTGCTCCTGGTGCTGGGGGCCGCCGCGCTGGCCGTGGTGGTCCTGCTCGGCACCCAGGTGGCCGGGCTCTGGCCGAGCTGGCGCAACCCGTTCGCGCAGGAGCAGACCGACCGCAGCCAGCCGCCCTTGCTGAAGTCGATCCGGGACCTCAGCCGGTACGTGGCCGCCGAGGGCAACTTCCAGGTCGTCGTCGATCTGCAGACCGACCGGAAGTACGTCCCGGACTTCCTGCTCAACCAGCGCACCCTCTTCGTCGGGGCGGGGCGGGTCGAGGCGTACGTCGACTTCTCGAAGATCGCCGATGGGGCGGTGGTGGAGTCCGCCGACGGGAAGTCCGTGGAGATCACCCTCCCCGCGCCGCAGTTGGCCGAGACGAACCTCGACCTCGAGAAGAGCTACGTCTTCGCCGAGAAGCGGGGACTGCTCAACCGGCTCGGTGACGTCTTCGCCGACGACCCGAACCGGCAACGGGAGGTCTACCGCCTCGCCGAGGAGCGGATCACCGCTGCCGCGCGGGACAGCGGGCTGACGGCCCGCGCCGAGGCGAACACCCGCAAGATGCTGGAGGGGCTGCTCCGCTCGCTCGGCTACCAGACGGTCACCGTCACCTACGCCACGCCCTGAGTCCCGATGCCGGAACGTCGCGGCGCCCGCCCCGGTCGAGGGGCGGGCGCCGCGGTCGTGCGTGCCGTGCCACGTCGGGCGTGGCGGTACGGGTCAGTAGCGGACGACGTGCCGGTCCTCGTTGGGCATCAGGAGCCAGAGCACCAGGTAGACGATCACCTGGGTGCCGGGCAGCAGCAGCGACAGCAGAAACAGCAGTCGGATGAAACCGGGGGACCTGCCGAATCGCTGAGCCAGGCCGGCACAGACACCGGCGATCATGCGCCCCTCACGGGGCCGGACCAGTTTGCGACTCATGGTCGTCTACTCCCACTCTGCGGCGCTTTGGCCGCCTCTGTCATCCACGGTAGGCGAGGCGCGCCACCGCGCCCTCAGTCCGTGGGTGGATCGGCAACCGGCGTACCCGTAGGTACTTACCCGCGCCGGACCGGAGTGACGCGTACCCACGGCGGGCGGCCGTGTGGGTGTGGTGACGACCGATCGGGGAAACCGTGACCAGGGCGGGTACGCTCGCCGGCGGCCCCGCCGACGTCGCCGGGGCCGAGGGGAGGGGTGCGGATAATGATCAGCGTCTTCGATCTCTTCAGCGTCGGCATCGGGCCGTCCAGTTCGCACACCGTGGGGCCGATGCGGGCCGCCCGCACCTTCGTCGGTGGACTCAAGGCCGACGGGCTGCTCGCCGTCACCGCCCGGGTCCGGGCCGAGCTGTTCGGGTCGCTCGGCGCCACCGGGCACGGGCACGGCAGCGACCGCGCGGTGCTGCTCGGCCTGGCCGGTGAGGCCCCGGAGACGGTCGACACCGACACCGTCGGCCCCCGGGTCGCCCGGGTCCGCGCCGACCGGCGGCTGGGCCTGCTCGACGTGCACGAGATCGACTTCGACCCGGACCGGGACCTGGTGCTGCACCGGCGCCGGTCGCTGCCGTACCACCCGAACGGGATGACCTTCACCGCGTACGACGCCGACGGGGGTGAACTGCGCACCCGGACGTACTACTCGGTCGGGGGTGGGTTCGTGGTGGACGAGGCGGCGGCCGGCGCGGACCGGATCCGGCCGGACACCACCCCGGTCCGGTACCCGTTCGCCACCGGCGTGGAACTGCTGGAGGTCACCACGGCCACCGGCCTGTCGATCAGCGAGGTGATGCTCGCCAACGAGCGGTCCTGGCGGAGCGAGGCGGAGATCCGCGCCGGGCTGCTGGAGATCTGGCGGGTGATGCGGGAGTGCGTGGACTCGGGCTGCGCGCGCGACGGCGTACTCCCGGGTGGGTTGAAGGTCCGGCGGCGCGCGGCCGAACTGCGCCGGGGACTGGAGGCGGACGCGGGCAGCGCGGACCCGCTGCGGGTGATGGACTGGGTGACGCTCTTCGCCCTCGCGGTGAACGAGGAGAACGCGGCCGGCGGCCGGGTGGTCACCGCCCCGACCAACGGGGCGGCCGGGATCATCCCGGCGGTGCTGCACTACTACACCCGCTTCGTGCCGGGGGCCGACGACGAGGGCGTGGTCCGCTTCCTGCTGGCGGCCGGCGCGATCGGGGTGCTCTTCAAGGAGAACGCCTCGATCTCCGGGGCCGAGGTCGGCTGCCAGGGCGAGGTCGGTTCGGCCTGCTCGATGGCGGCGGCCGGGTTGGCCGAGGCGCTGGGCGGCACCCCGGCCCAGGTGGAGAACGCCGCCGAGATCGGCATGGAGCACAACCTCGGCCTGACCTGTGACCCGGTCGGGGGTCTGGTGCAGATCCCCTGCATCGAGCGGAACGCGGTGGCTAGCATCAAGGCGATCACGGCGACCCGGCTCGCGCTGCGCGGTGACGGGGTGCACGCGGTTTCCCTGGACAAGGTGATCAAGACGATGCGGGAGACCGGCGCCGACATGAAGGTCAAGTACAAGGAGACGGCACGCGGGGGTCTCGCGGTCAACGTGATCGAGTGCTGAGCCCGGGGGCCGGGCCACCCGCGTAGCGGCTCCGGCGAGCCGGTCGCCGGGGCACGCCGGGGCGGGAGGCGACGGTGGCGACCGGTGGTGCCGCGACCCTGTGGTCGCACCGCAACGCGCTGCGCATCCTGGTCCGCCGCGACCTGGCGGTGAAGTACCAGCGCTCCGTGCTCGGGTACATCTGGTCGCTGATCGAGCCGCTCGGCCTGGGCGCGGTCTACTACTTCGTCTTCGGCGTGCTCTACGCCCGGGACACCGGCCGGCACCTGGGCGAGGCGGCCGGGTCGTATCCGCTGTTCCTGGTCGCCGGGATCTTCGCCTGGCAGTGGGCCGGTTCGGCGATCACCGAGGCGGCCAACGCGCTCACCGGCCAGGCCCGGCTGATCACCGTCCTGAACGTGCCCCGGGAGATCTTCCCGGTCGGCCGGGTCGCCGGCCGCTTCGCCGAGTACGTCGCCGGCCTGCCGATCCTGGTCGGCGTCGCGGCGGTCTACGCGGTACGCGGCCGGATCGACCCGGGGTTCGCGCTGCTCGCCCTTCCGCTCGCCCTGCTGGTGCAGACGGTCCTGCTGGTCGGGGTGGCGCTGCTGCTCTCCGCGCTGAACGTGCTGCTGCGCGACGTGGAACGGGTGATGCGCCTGGTGCTGCGGCTGCTCTTCTACGCCACGCCGATCATCTATCCGCTGAGCCTGGTCCGGGACTCCGCGGCCCCCGGCTGGTGCAAGGCGCTCTACGAGCTGAACCCGCTGGTCGGCATCGTGCAGCTGCACCACGCGGCCTGGTACCCGGACGAGTTCCCGGACGCCCGGCTGCTGGTCACCTCGGTCGCCGGCAGCCTGCTCGTGCTGGTCGCCGGCCGGCTGGCGTTCCGCCGGCTCGAACCGGCCGTGCTCAAGGAGCTGTGAGGCGTGCGCCCGGGGAACGGGGCGGTCGGCGTACCGGCCGGAGAGCGGCGGCCGTGTCCGCGATGATCGAGGCGGACGGCCTGGGCATCCGGTTCGCCCGTAACCGGCGGCGGCAGTTGCGCCTCCGCGAGCTGGTCGTCCACCGGGGTGGCCGGAACCCGGACGGTGGGCGGTTCTGGCCGCTGCGGGACGTCTCGTTCACCATCGCCGCCGGGGAGCGGGTCGGCGTGCTGGGGCGTAACGGCAGCGGCAAGAGCACCCTGCTGCGACTGATCGCCGGGGTGCTGATCCCCGACGAGGGGCGGATCGGGGTGCGTGGTGCGGTCGCCCCGCTGCTGGAACTCTCCGCCGGCTTCGCCGGCGACCTGACCGGGCGGGAGAACCTGCACCTGGTCGGTGGCCTGCACGGGCTCTCTCCGGTTTACCTCCGGCGGCACTTCGATGACATCATCTCCTTCGCTGGCGAGCAGGTCGAGCGGGCCGTCGACACCCCGGTACGGCACTACTCCTCGGGGATGAAGATCCGGCTCGGCTTCGCGATCGTCAGCCGGCTGCCGCACCCCGTGCTGCTGATGGACGAGGTGACGGCCGTCGGGGACGCGGAGTTCCGTGCGAAGTGCTACGCCACGATCGACCGACTGCTCGCGGAGGGGCGCACCTTGGTGCTGGTGTCACACAACGAGAAGGACCTGACCCGGTTCTGCCGTCGGGGTCTCTACCTCGACGGTGGCCGGTTGACCGTCGACGGGTCGCTGGACGAGGCGCTCGCCGCGTACCACCGGTCGGTCGCGCGGTGACCCTGGCGATCGTGCTCGCCGCCGGGGGCCCGGCGGCGAGTCTCCCCGACGACACCGTCGGCCACCTCGTCGCGCAGTGGCGGGCCGCCGGAGCGGCCGAGGTCCGGGTCGCCGCCGACCTGCCCGAGCTGGCCGCCCTGGCCGAGCGCGCGACCGGGCCGGTGCTGGTCTCCGGCGCCGACCTGGTGGCCCACACCACCGTGCTCAAGCACCTGGCCACCAGCCCGGTCGCCGGCACGGCCGCGCTGGTGCTGGCCGACCCGCCGGCCGACGGCCACGCTGCGGTCCGCGAGGAACGCGGCCAGGTGGTGGCCGCCGGGCCGGCCCGGACGTTGTCCGACGCCACCGGCAGCTTCGGCGGCGCGCTGCGGGTCGTTCCGGCGGACCTGCCCGCGCTGGTCGCCGCCGCCCGTACGGCCGCCGGGTCGGGCGGGACCGACCTGGACGGGCTCTTCGCCGCGTTCACGGCCACCGGGGCGCTGACCTTCGCCCACCGGGTACGCCTGCTCGTCGCGCACCGGGCCGTCGACCCGGCCGGGCTGGCCGCCGCCCGCGCCGAACTGGCCGGGGTGGACGAGGACGCGGCCGAGCTGCGGCTGTCGGTCAAGGAGCGGGACGACTTCTTCACCACGTACTTCGTCAGCTCCTGGTCGCCGTACGTGACGAAGGCCTGCGCCCGGCTCGGGCTGACGCCGACCGGGGTCACCATGATCTCGGTCCTCTTCGCCGTGGTCGCGGCGGTGCTGTTCGGTGTCGGCGGGCGGCCCGCGCTGGTCGCCGGTGGTGTGCTGCTCTACCTCGGGTTCATGCTCGACTGCGTGGACGGGCAGTTGGCCCGGTACACCCGCGACTTCAGCCCGTGGGGCGGCTGGCTGGACACCATGGCCGACCGGGCCAAGGAGTACGTCGTCTACGCCGGGCTCGGCTTCGGGATGACGCACGCCGGGCTGGGCGACGGCTGGGTGCTGGCGCTCGCCGCGATGACCCTCCAGACCGTCCGGCACCACACCGACGCGTGGTACGGCGTGCTGCACGACGAGGCGGCCCGCCGGCCGAAGGCCGCCAGCCCCGGCGGGGGCATCGGCGACAAGCTCAACGCCGCCTCCAACCGGGTGCAGGCCGACACCGGATCGGTGTCGTACTGGCTGAAGCGGACCGTGGTCTTCCCGATCGGGGAGCGCTGGGCGTTGATCGCGCTCACCGCCGCGATCTTCGACGTCCGGGTGAGCCTGATCGCCGTGCTGGTCTGGGGTGTCCTGGCGTTCGCGTACACCGGGGCGCTGCGCACCCTGCGCGCCCGGTTCATGCGGGTGCCGGTGCTCGGCACGGTCGACGCCGGACTGCACCGCGACGACGGTCCGCTGCTGCGCCGGTTCGGCGGGCGGATCCCGGCGCAGCTCCCGCTCGCCGTGCTCGCCGCGTTGGCCGCACTGGGCCTGCTCGGCGTGGCGCTGGCCGGCGGTGACACCGCCCGCTGGGCCGCCCCGGTGGCCCTGCTGGTGCTGCTCGCCGCCGGCCTCGGCGCGCGGGGCCGGGCCGACGGCGCGCTGGACTGGTTGGTGCCGGCCGCGCTGCGGGCGGCCGAGTACGTCTTCGCGATCGCCGTGGGGGTGGCCGGCGACGTGCCGCTGCCGCTGGTCTTCGGGTACGTCTTCGTGCTCACCCTGCTCCACTACGACCTGGTGGCCCGGTTGGAGAAGCGGCAGCCCGCCCCGCCGCTGCACGATGCGACGCTGGGCTGGGAGGGGCGCTCGGTCCTGCTGGTCGTGGCGCTGATCGCCGGATTCGCGTGGGTGGGGATGGCTACACTAACTTCGTACCTTTTCGTGATTTTCGTAATGAGTGTGGTCGCCGCCTGGGTGAGGCGTCCCACCCGCGCCGCGCGTACCGCCCCGGCGCGGTGAGGGGGCGTCGCGCGGTGGGCTGACCGGGGGGCCCGGGATGGCGCTGATCAGCTTCGTCGTACCGGTCCACCGGGTCCAGGGGTACCTGCGCGAGTGCCTGGACTCCCTGCTCGGGCAGGCGTTCGACGACGTCGAGGTGATCGCCGTCGACGACTGCTCGCCGGACGCCAGCCCGGAGATCCTCACCGGGTACGCCGGTCGCGACCCCCGGGTCCGGCTGGTCCGGCTGACCGGCAACGTCGGGCTCGGCCCGGCCCGCAACGTGGGGCTGGACCGGGCCACCGGCGAGTACGTCTGGTTCGTCGACGGTGACGACTGGCTGGCCCCCGGGTGCCTGCCGGTGGTCGCCGAGCGGCTCCGGGCCACCCGGCCGGACGTGCTCCTGGTCGACCACGTCCGGGTGCACTGGAACGACAGCGTCACCCGTAGCGCCCTGCGTGACGTGTACCCGAAGCCGGTCGGCGCGGAGACGTTCCGGCTGCGGGACCGCCCCGAGGTCGTCGGGCTGCTGCACACCGCCTGGAACAAGGTGGTCCGACGCGAGTTCCTGGTCTCCCTCGGGCTGCGCTTCGCGTCCGGCTGGTACGAGGACGTCTCGTTCAGCTACCCCGTGCTGCTGGCCGCCGAGCGGATCGGCCTGCTCGACCGGGTCTGCGTCAACTACCGGCAGCGGCGGACCGGTGCGATCACCCGTACCCCGGGGGACCGGCACTTCGACGTCTTCGCGCAGTGGGAGCGGGTGTTCCGGTTCCTGGCCGACCACCCGGCCGCCCGCGGGGCCGGGGAACTGCACCCGGTGCTGTTCGAGCGGATGGTCTGGCACTACCTGACGGTGCTCGGCAACGGCGCGCGGATCGCCCCGCAGGTGCGGGCGGCGTTCTTCGACCGGATCGTCGCCGACCACGAGCGGTGGCGGCCACCGGGCGGGTACCGGATGCCGGACGGGGTCGAGGGGATCAAGCACCGGCTGGTGGCAACCGGACGGTGGCGTACCTTCAGCGCGCTGCGCGGCGCACACCGGACCGGCCTGACCGTACGCCGGACGGCGCGTACCGCCCGGCGACGGGGCGCTCCGGTGCTGCTCGGCGCGGCACGACTGACCCGGGACGCCGCGCTGCTCGCCGGGTACCGGGCGGAACTGCGCCGGCCGGTCGACCCGACGCTCGCCCTCTACGCCGCGTACTGGTACCGGGGGTACGCCTGCAATCCGGCCGCGATCCACGCCGCCGCCCGGCGGCTGGCCCCGCACGTGCGCGGGGTGTGGATCGTCCGGCGGGACCGGCTCGACTCGCTGCCGCCCGGTCTGGAGTACGTGGTGGCCGGCACCGCCGCCTACTTCCGGGCGTTGGGCCGGGCCCGGTGGCTGGTCAACAACGTCAACTTCCCGGACCACGTGCGCAAGCGGCCCGGCACCGTGCACGTGCAGACGCACCACGGCACCCCGGTCAAGGTGATGGGGCTGGACCAGCGGCGGTACCCGCTCGGCGCGCCCGGAATGGACTTCGCCGCGCTGCTGCGCCGGGTCGACCGGTGGGACTACAGCATCTCCTCGAACAGCTTCTCCACCCAGATGTGGGAGCGGGCGTACCCGGCGGCGTACACCACGCTGGAGGTGGGCTACCCACGCAACGACCGGCTGGTGAACGCCACGGCCGACGAGATCGCCGAGATCCGGGCGGGGCTCGGCGCCGGCCCCGGGGAACGGGTGGTGCTCTACGCGCCCACCCACCGTGAGCACCTGCCCGGCTACCACCCCCCGTTCGACCCCCACCGGCTCCTCGACGCGCTCGGCCCGGCCGGACGGCTGCTGGTGCGTAGCCACTACTTCCACGACCGCGAGCCGCAGGGCGCGTCCGGCTGGCCGTCCGACGACCCCCGGGTCACCGACGTCAGCGGATACGACCCGGTGGAGGACCTCTACCTCGCCGCCGACGTGCTGGTCACCGACTACTCCTCGGCGATGTTCGACTACGCCGTGCTGGACCGGCCGATCGTGGTGTACGCGCCCGACCGGGAGGCGTACCGGCTGGCGCGCGGGGTGTACTTCGACGTGACCGAGGAGCCGCCGGGGGCGGTGGCGACCACCTTCGCCGGCCTGCTCGACGTGTTCCGCTCCGGGACGGTCGACTCGGCCGCCGCCACCGGGGACCGGCAGCGGTTCCGGGCCCGGTTCTGCGTCTGGGACGACGGGCACGCCGCCGAGCGGGTGGTCCGCCGGGTCTTCCTCGGCGAGCCCGGTGGCGACGAACCAGGTGACGTGCGATGACGCGCGATGCGGGTCGGTGGGAGGGACGGCCGGCGTAATAGGCCTGTCACGAGCCGAACATGGCACGTTTACCCGATGTCCCGATCCCTTGATGCTGGTCACAGTCATTGCGGTGTCCGCGACGACCAGCGGGAGGTGACGGGTGGCCACCGTCGCGTTGAAGGATGTCTCCAAGGTGTTCCCGAACGGGACGCTCGCGGTGGACAACGTCAACCTCGATGTGAACGACGGCGAGTTCATGGTGCTGCTCGGGCCGTCGGGCTGCGGGAAGTCGACGGTGCTGCGCATGGTCGCCGGGCTGGAGAACCCGACCAGCGGCGCGGTGATGATCGACGGTGAGTACGCCAACGACCTCACCCCGCGTGACCGGCGGATCGCCATGGTCTTCCAGGACTTCGCGCTCTACCCGCACATGACCGTCGAGGACAACATCGCCTTCCCGCTGAAGCTGGCCGGGATGGAGTCGACCCCCCGCGAGGAACGGGTGGCGAGCGTGGCCACCGCGCTGGGCATCGGGGACGTGCTGGGCCGCCGGCCGAGCCAGCTCTCCGGTGGGCAGCGGCAGCGGGTCGCGATGGGTCGGGCGATCGTCCGTCGGCCCCGCCTCTTCCTGATGGACGAGCCGCTGTCGAACCTCGACAGCGGCCTGCGCGCCGAACTGCGGGCGGAGATCTCCGGGCTGACCCGTGAGCTGGGTGTCACCACCATCTACGTCACCCACGACCAGGCCGAGGCGCTGACCATGGCCGACCGGGTCGCCATCATGCGCAAGGGTGTGCTCCAGGACGTCGGCACCCCCACCCAGGTGTACGGCCGCCCGGCCACCCTGTACGTCGCCGCCTTCCTCGGCAGCCCCAAGATGAACCTGCTGGAGGCGTCGGTCTACGTCCACCTCGACCGGTACGTCGCGTTGAACCTCGGCGAGCAGTCGCTCTACCTGCCCTGGGACGACATCCGCAGCCGGGCGGTGGCCCACTACCACGGTGAGCGGATCGTGGTCGGGATGCGTGCCGAGGCACTGACCCCGGTCGCGCCGGACGCGCCGGGCGACGTCCTGCGGGGACGGATCCGCTTCCTGGAACACCACGGACACGAGTCGCTGGCCTTCCTCGACATCGGCGCGACGGCGGTGGTGGTGGACGAGATGGGCAGCCGGGTCGAGGAGCCCGAGGTCGGCTCCCGCAGCCTGCGCCGGGGGTTCGGCCAGGTGGTGCAGCGGCTCACCGGCCGGTCGGTGGAGACGCCGCCGGAGGAGCCGGTGACCCGCGACAGCAAGGCGAGCGTGCTCGGTGACCCGGGGCGGCACCACCGCCGGCCGGCGGAGCTGTCCGTCCGGCTGGCCCCGTACCCGGCGGTCACCGCCGGCCAGCAACTGGCGGTCTCGGTCCGGATGGACGCCGTGCACTTCTTCGACGACCGGGGCGACCGGATCGACGTGGGCTGGCGCTGAGCAGGGTCGCCGCGCCGGGCGTGCCGGCGGGCTCACCGGCCGCCCTTGCCGGGCAAGTTACCGGCCAGTAGCCTCTCGGGTATGTCGATTGACTCGCGTCAGGTGGCTGCCGGTCTGCTGGCGGCGGTGCCGTTCGTCCGTACCCTCGATCTGGAGGTCGTCGAGGTCGCGCCCGAGGCCGACGGTGGGGTCCGGGCCGTGCTGCGGCTGCCCGACACCGCAGCGACCCACAACCACGTCGGCGGCCCGCACGCCGGGGCGATGTTCACCCTCGGCGAGAGCGCCTCCGGCGCGGTGGTGCTCGCCGCCTTCGGCCACCTGCTCGACCGGGCGACGCCGCTCGCCGTCCGGGCCGAGATCGGCTACCGCCGGCTGGCCATGGGGCCGGTCACCGCGACCGCCCGCCTCGGCCGCCCGGCCGCCGAGGTGGTCGCCGAACTGGAGGCCGGCCGCCGGCCGGAGTTCCCGGTGCCGATCGAGATCACCACCGCCGACGGCACGGTCACCGGCACGATGACGGTGGTCTGGACGCTGCGTCCCAACTGACCGCCGGCTGGGAGCCGGAGACCCGCCACGACCCGGGCGGGGCGGCGGGTGGGGGCGGAATCGGGTTTGTCGGCACTGTCCACTGGTTAGATTCATGGGGTGCTGGGCCTACCCGATCATGTGACCGCCTGTCTCTTCGATCTGGACGGCGTGCTGACCCAGACCGCCCGGGTGCACAACGCCGCGTGGACCGAGACCTTCGACGCGTTCCTGCGCGCGCGGGCCACCGCCACCGGCGAGCCGTACCGCCCCTTCGACCCCGGGGACGACTACAACCGCTACGTCGACGGTCGACCCCGGGCCGACGGGGTCCGCACCTTCCTCGCCTCCCGGGGCATCGCCCTGCCCGAGGGCGCACCGGACGACCCGCCCGGGGCGGACACCGTGCACGGCCTCGGCAACCGCAAGAACGTCGTCCTGCTGGAGCGGCTGCGCACCGGCGGCGTCGACGTCTACCCCGGCTCGGTGGCGTACCTGGAGGCGGCGGCCGCCGCCGGGCTGCGCCGGGCGGTCGTCTCGGCCAGCGCCAACTGCCGCGAGGTGGTCGCCGCCGCCGGCCTGGAACACCTGCTGGAGGCCCGGGTGGACGGAGTGGTCGCGCGGGTCGAGGGGCTGCGGGGCAAGCCGCACCCGGACACCTTCCTGGCCGGGGCGCGGCAGCTCGGCGTCGTACCGGCCCAGACGGCGGTCTTCGAGGACGCGCTGGCGGGAGTGGCCGCCGGCCGGGCGGGCGGCTTCGGCTACGTGGTCGGCGTCGACCGGGTCGGGCAGGCCGACGACCTGCGTGCCCAGGGCGCCGACATCGTGGTGCACGACCTCGGTGACCTGATCGGCGAGGAGTTCCGCGGGTGATCCGGGAACGGGCGTATCCAGTCGAGCCGTGGCACGTGCGGGAGGTGCTGCTCGACCTCGACGTGCTGGCCCAGTCCGAGTCGATCTTCGCGCTCTCCAACGGGCACATCGGGTTGCGCGGCAACCTCGACGAGGGCGAACCGCACGGCCTGCCCGGCACCTACCTGAACTCCTTCTACGAGCTGCGTCCGCTGCCGTACGCCGAGGCCGGGTTCGGCTTCCCGGAGTCCGGGCAGACCATCGTCAACGTCACCAACGGCAAACTGATCCGGCTGCTCGTCGACGACGAGCCGTTCGACGTCCGGTACGGCGAACTCCTCGACCACGAGCGGATCCTCGACCTACGCGCCGGCACCCTGCACCGGTACGTGCACTGGCGCTCCCCGGCCGGTCGGGAGGTCAAGCTCCGCAGCACCCGGCTGGTCTCCTTCCGCCAGCGCTCGGCCGCCGCGATCAACTACGAGGTCGAGGCGGTCGACGGCCCGTTGCGGCTGATCGTCCAGTCCGAACTGGTGGCCAACGAGGCCCTGCCCGCGCAGAGCAAGGACCCCCGGGTGGCGGCGGTGCTGGAGTCTCCCCTGCTGGCCGAGGAGCAGCTCACCCAGAGTCGGGGCGGCCTGCTGATCCACCGGACCAAGGTGAGCGGCCTGCGGGTGGCCGCCGCGATGGACCACGAGGTGCAGGCCCCGGCCGACGTCACGGTCAGCACCGAGGGGTACGACGACTGGGTCCGCACCACCATCGGCTGCGTGCTGGAGCCGGGGGAGACGCTGCGCGTGGTCAAGCTGCTCACGTACAGCTGGTCCAGCCAGCGGTCGCTGCCGGCGCTGCGCGACCAGGTCGGGGCGACCCTCGCGGCGGCCAAACTGGACGGCTGGGACGGCCTGCGCCGGGAGCAGCGGGAGTACCTGGACGAGTTCTGGGACGCCGCCGACGTGCGCGTCGAGGGTGACCCCGAGGTGCAGCAGGCGGTCCGGTTCGGGCTGTTCCACGTGTTGCAGTCCGGTGCCCGTGCCGAACGGCGGCCCATCTCGGCCAAGGGACTGACCGGTCCCGGGTACGACGGGCACGCGTTCTGGGACACCGAGATGTTCGTGCTGCCGGTGCTCACCTACACCCAGCCGGGCGCCGTCCGGGACGCCCTGCACTGGCGGCACTCCACCCTCGCCCAGGCCCGGGAGCGGGCCCGGACGTTGTACCTCGACGGGGCGGCCTTCCCCTGGCGCACCATCGAGGGGCCGGAGTCGTCGGCGTACTGGCCGGCCGGGACGGCCGCCTTCCACATCGCCGCCGACGTCGCCGACGCGCTGCGCCGCTACGTCCTGGTCACCGGGGACACCGAACTGGAACAGTCGATCGGGCTGGAACTGTTGATCGAGACTGCCCGGCTGTGGCGCTCGCTCGGGCACCACGACCGGCACGGCCAGTTCCACATCGACGGGGTCACCGGCCCGGACGAGTACACCGCGGTCAAGGACGACAACGTCTACACCAACCTGATGGCCCAGCGGAACCTGCTCACCGCCGCCGACGTGGCGATGCGCTACCGGGACCAGGCGATCCGGCTCGGGGTCACCGAGGAGGAGGCCGCGGCCTGGCGGGACGCCGCGCACGCGATGCACATCCCGTACGACGACGAGGTCGAGGTACACGAGCAGGTCGAGGGGTTCACCCGGCAGGAGGAGTGGGACTTCGAGCACACGCCGTCGGACCGGTACCCGCTGCTGCTGCACTACCCGTACTTCGACCTGTACCGCAAGCAGGTGGTCAAGCAGGCGGACCTGGTGCTGGCGATGCACTGGCGCGGGGACGCGTTCACCGCGGAGGAGAAGCTGCGCAACTTCCTCTACTACGAGCGGCGGACCGTCCGGGACTCGTCCCTGTCGGCCTGCACCCAGGCGGTGCTCTCCGCCGAGGTGGGTCATCCCGAGCTGGCGCACAGCTACCTGCGCGAGGCCGCGCTGATGGACCTGCACGACCTCAACGAGAACACCCGCGACGGCGTGCACATGGCCTCACTGGCCGGGGCGTGGATCGCGCTGGTCGCCGGGTTCGGTGGGCTCCGCGACCACGACGGGGAGCTGACCTTCTGCCCCCGGCTCTCCAGCCGGCTCAGCCGCCTGGAGTTCTCGCTCCAGTGGCGGCAGCTCCGGTTGCGGGTGGACATCCGGGCGCACCAGACGACGTACTCGCTGCGGCACGGCGGGCCCGACGCGGTCCTGGAGCTGCGGCACTACGGTGAGCCGGTCCGGGTCACCTGCGACCAGCCGGTCACCATGCCGGTGCCCCCACCCCGCCCACCCGGCCCTCCCCCCGTGCAGCCCCCCGGCCGCGCCCCCCTCCGCCAGGCCGACAAGATCCGCGAATAACCCCCCAACCCCGTCGATCATGGAGTTCGGGCACCACACAAGCCTCACAAAACACCACTGGTCGGGCGCCGCAACTTCATGATCGACGGGGTGGAGGGGGCCGGGTCAGAGGTGTCCGCCGGTGGTCGGTCGGCCCGCCGCGTCGTGTGGGGCCATCGCCCGGGGGTCGTCGGCGGTACGCGCCTGGGCCGCCTCGTCCGCCCAGTCCCGGCCGCGCTCCTCGTCCTCCCGGTGCCGCTGCTCGTCGGTGCGCTCCTTGCGGGGCTTCTGCTGCTGGCTCATGCCGGTCCTCCCCGAGTGGTGGCGGACGTGGTCCCGCCCGCCGGTTCGTCTGCGGCTACCCGGGCCCGGCACCGGCAAACCCGACCGCCACCCGACGGGCGGGTTGGAGTGCCGGCGACCGGCCCGGGTAACCGACGGGATCGGAGCCGGCCGGTCGGCCGGCGGTTGCGGAGGTGGGACATGGACGTACGCGCCACCGAGACGGCGATTCCCGTGGCGGGCGGACCCACCGGGGAGCCCGGCCCGCCTTCGGGGATCGCCCTCACCGCAGACCTGCTCGTGCCCGCCGAGCCGGTGGGGGTGGTGCTGTTCGCGCACGGCAGCGGTTCCTCCCGGCACAGCCCGCGCAACGTGGCGGTGGCGCACACGCTCAACGACCGGGCGCTCGCCACCGTCCTGGTGGACCTGCTGACCCCAGACGAGGAGCAGGTCGACGAGCGGACCGCCGAACTCCGCTTCGACATCGGCCTGCTCGCCGGACGGCTGGTGGGCATCGTCGACTGGCTGGCCGCCGAGCCTGCGCTGGGGCGGCTGCCGATCGGCCTGTTCGGGGCGAGCACGGGTGCGGCCGGGGCACTGGTCGCGGCGGCGGACCGGCCGGACCTGGTCCGGGCGGTGGTCTCCCGGGGTGGTCGCCCCGACCTGGCCGGCGCGGCGCTGTCCCGGGTACGCGCACCGAGCCTGCTCCTGGTCGGCGGCCGGGACGAGCAGGTGCTGGCGTTGAACGAGTCCGCCCTGTCCCGGCTCGACGGGGTGGGCGAGCTTCGGGTGGTGCCCGGTGCGACGCACCTCTTCGAGGAGCCGGGCACCCTGGAACAGGTCGCCGACGAGGCCGGCGGCTGGTTCACCACCCACCTGCGCTGAGCCCGACGGCGGCCGGTGCCGGTGTCAGGCGGGGTCGGCCTCCGGGCCGGGCCCGGCGACATCCGGCAGGCCGAGGGCCTGTTCACGGGCGGCCTGCTGGCGGTACCGCTGGATGGTGTCCACCACGCGGTAGGCGACGGCGGTGATCGGCACCGACACGAAGGCGCCGGCGATGCCGGCGACCAGCGTGCCGGCGGTCACCGCCACCAGGATCACCGCCGGGTGCAGCCGTACCTGGCGCTTCATGATCAGAGGCTCCAGCAGGTTTCCCTCGGTCTGCTGGACGGCGATCACCGCCGCGAGCACCAGCAGCGCCGTACCGGGACCGTTGGCGGCGAGCGCCACCAGGACGGCGACCGTGCCGGCCACGGTGGCCCCGATGATCGGGACGAACGCGCCGATGAAGGTGATCAGCGCCAGCGGGAAGGCCAACGGCACGCCGAGCAGCACCAGGGCCAACCCGATGCCGACCGCGTCGATCAGGGCGATCATCATCGTCCCCCGGCTGTACGCGCCGAGGGTGCGCCAACCCGCCCGTCCGGCGGCGGCGGCCATCGCCCGGTTCCGCTCGGAGATCCGTCGCAGCACCCAGTGCCACATCGCCCGGCCGTCCTTGAGCAGGAAGAAGAGCAGGACGAGGGAGAGCAGCACCGATCCGGCCACCTCGGCGGCGGTACGGGCACCGGACACCGGGTCGGGCGAACTGCGGTTCATGCCGGCGCGCGCCTGCTCGGTCAGCCGGTCGAGCTGGGCCTCGCTGACCGGCAGCGTGGAGGTGACGAAGTCCCGGGTCCGCTGCACGCCCTGGTCGAGTTCGTCGGCCAGGCCACGGAACTGGTCGGCGGTCAGGCTCCAGACCAGCGCGGCCGTACCGAACAGCACGCCGAGCAGCAGCAGCACGGTGAGCAGCGCGGCGAGCGAGGCGGGCAACCGGAGCCGACGCAGCAGCCGGGTCACCGGGTCGAGCAGCGCGGTGAGGAAGAGCGTCGCGGCCAGCGCGATGGCCAGCGGGGCGAGCAGCACCGCGATCTTGCCGAGCAGGTAGAGGGCGGCGACCACCACCACCAGGCAGGCGCTCCACATGACCATCGAGCGCACCAGCCAGGGCAACCGGTCCCACGTTCCCCGCAGTCCGCCCGGCATGGGCCGGTCCGCCGTACGTCCCTCGTCGCCATTCATCACGTCGGCCCTCCTCGATCCCCGGCCCGGAGGTACCCGTCCGTCCCGCTCCCGACACCCCCGGCGGAATGATCCCGGTCCGTCACGGGCGCGATCCGTCTGTCCGCCGACCGCAGAGGAAGCGTGGTCGGCCGGCGGGCAGGGCGAACTGTTTGCCCCTCCGGCCCGAGGGAAGGCAGGAGGGACCGACACCGGGAGGAGAAAGCCGTGAGTGACTTCATGGACAAGGCCAAGGACCTGGCCGACAAGCACGACAAGCAGGTCGACCAGGGGATGGAGAAGGGCGGCGACATGGTCGACCAGCGCACCGGCGGCAAGTACGACGAGCAGATCGACAAGGGGGTGGACCAGGCCCAGACGCGTACCGGCGAGGGCGACCAGGTGCGCTGACGGCTCCGGGGCGCGCCAGGGGCTCTGGCCAGGATCGACCACTCTCGCTACTATCCGCAGTCAGGCCATGACTCGACGTCGGGTCGTGTGCCGCGGACGTGGCCGCGCTCGCGCGGACGCCGACGAGAGGACGTCATCCGGTGACCGAGACGATCGCGCACCCGTATCCGTTCAGCCCGCCCGACCGGCTCAACCTCGATCCCCGGTACGCCGAACTCCGCCGCGACGAGCCACTCGTCCGCGTCCAGCTGCCCTACGGCGAGCCGGCCTGGCTGGCCACCCGGCACGCCGACGTCCGCATGGTCCTCGGCGACCCCCGGTTCAGCCGGGCCGCCTCGGTCGGGCGGGACGAGCCGCGCAACGTGCCGGAGCAGCGGGAGTCCGGCATCCTCGGGATGGATCCGCCGGAGCACACGCGACTGCGGCGGGTGGTGGCGAAGGCGTTCACCGCCCGCCGCGTCGAGCAGCTCCGGCCGGGCACCCGCCGGGTCGCCGGGGACCTGGTCGCCGGAATGATCGCCGCCGGGGCCCCGGCGGACCTGGTCACCCACGTGGCGACCCCGCTGCCGATCCGGGTCATCTGCGACCTGCTCGGTGTGCCGGTCACCGACCAGGACCGGTTCCACACCTGGTCCGAGGCGATCGTCTCGACCACCGCCCTCAGCCCGGAGCGGGCCCAGGAGTACGTCGACAACCTCTTCGCGTACATGGCGGGTCTGGTCGAGCAGCGTCGGGCGACCCCCACCGACGACCTGCTCGGCGCGATGGTGCGCACCCGCGACTCCGACGGTGACCGGCTCAGTGAGGGGGAACTGGTCGGACTCGCCGCCGGGCTGCTCGCCGCCGGGCACGAGACCACGGTGAACCAGATTCCCAACCTGGTCTACGTGCTGCTGACCAATCCGGAGCAGTGGGCGCGACTGTGCGCCGAGCCCGGTCTGGTGCCGAGCGCCGTCGAGGAGCTGATGCGGTTCGTCCCGCTGGGCGCGACCGCCGCCTTCCCCCGCTACGCCACCGAGGACGTCGAGGTGGGTGGTGTGCTGGTCCGGGCCGGTGAGCCGGTGGTCGTCTCGATCCACTCCGCCAACCGGGACGAGCGGGTCTTCGCCGAGCCGGACCGGATCGACCTGGCCCGCCCGGTCAACCCGCACATCGCCTTCGGGCACGGCGTGCACCACTGCGTCGGCGCGCAGCTGGCCCGGATGGAACTCCAGGTCGTCCTGGAGACCCTGATCGAACGGACGCCCGGCCTGCGGCTCGCCGTACCCGAACCGGAACTGACCTGGAAGACCGGCCTGCTGGTACGCGGCCTGACCAGCCTGCCGGTGAGCTGGTGAGCGAGAGGAGACCCCGGTGACCTCGTCGTGGCGGGTGAGTGTCGACCCCACCCGGTGCATCGGATCCGGCATCTGCACAGGCGCTGCGCCGGACCACTTCGTCCTCGTCGACAGCCTGTCCTGTCCCCGGAAGGAACTGATCGAACCGGCGGATCCGGTGATCGACGCGGCCGAGTCCTGCCCGATGGAGGCCATCCGGGTCTCCGACGCGGCCAGCGACCGGCGGATCGCCCCGGAGATGTGAGGCCGGAACGACGTGGTGCGGCGCCCCCGTGGGCCGTGCCCGCCCCCGGAGGCGCCGCGACAGAGGACCGGCGACGACGGCGGTGCCGCCTCGGCCGGTGTCCGGTCAGTGGCGCTGCTTCTCCCGCAGCTCTTCCATGCTGGTGGGACGGCCGCTGAGCGCATCCCGCATCCGGTCGATCAGGCCCGTGCCGGGAGCGAGCAGCTTGTTCGCGGGCGGGTGGTCCGGAGCGGCCGGGTGCGGACGGGTCGGGGCGATCTTCTTCGTCGCCTCGACCTTGTCCGCGAGCTCCACCAGTTCCTCGTGCGCGACCGCGGCCCGCAGGCGGGGGAAGAGGTCGGCCTCCTCCTCCTGCACGTGGTGCCGGATCGTGCTGGTCAGGTGGGCGAGGATCTGGTTGAAGCGGGGGTCGGTGGGGTCGGTCGACTCCAGTTCCTTCATCGTCCGCTCGGCCTCGGAGTGCTCGGAGATCTCGTGCTCGGCGACCTGGTCGCCGTCGGGGAGTGCCTTCCGGGCAGCCGGGTAGACG
Source organism: Micromonospora sagamiensis (assembly GCF_014680085.1). Lineage (NCBI taxonomy): Bacteria > Bacillati > Actinomycetota > Actinomycetes > Micromonosporales > Micromonosporaceae > Micromonospora > Micromonospora sagamiensis. The sequence goes on from NZ_AP023438.1 coordinate 3,540,559, forward strand.
TACGCCTCCTCGGCGACGCTGTGCCGGACCAACTCGGCGATCACCACGTCGGCGAGCTGCCGGCGGTGCTCCGGGGTGCCCTGCCGGCTCTCCAGCTCGACGAAGAGTGCCTCGACCTCGCGATGGTCGCTGGTCAGGACGTCGATGACGTCCCGGCCCGCCGTGGCCTGTGGGTTGGTCATGTCGTTGCCCCCTGCCGGTGCGAATCGTTGCGGATGCACCCTCGGTACCCTGCGTTCCGTCGATCAATCCGCGACGTCGGGTGAATCCGGTGTCGTACTGCCGTCGGGACCGGACGGGGCCGGACACGACGCGGGGCCGGTCTCCTGCGACAGGAGACCGGCCCCGGTGGCGGTCCGGCGGACGACCGCGACGTCCGCTCCGTCAGGAGCTGTAACCGCGCTCGGCGATCCAGTGGGCGAGCCGCTCGGTGGTCATCCAGTACTCGCCCAGCGGGTCGGCCGGGTCGGCGATCCGGACGACGTCGCCGCCGTCGCGGTACGCCACCACGGTCAGGTAGTGGCCGCCCGGGAACGAGTGCACCCGGCCGTCGGTGTCGACCGCGCTGCCCTTGATGTTCGCCACGACCGGATCCCCGGCCTCCACCGCGTCGACCACGTCGGCGCGCAGCCGCTCGATCTGCTCACGACTGGCCGCCGACTCCCGGATCTCGGTCGTCCGGTAGCCACCGGTCAGCTCGTTGAGCACCCGGGTGACGTCCTCGGCCGAGTTGGTGCCCGCCTCGGTGGTGCCGAGCCTCCTGGCCAGTTCGTGCTGGCTCAGGTGCTTGCCGGCTGCGGTGAGAGCGATCCGGGTCGCGGCCGGTCCGCAGTAGTAGAAGTTCGGCTGGGCCTGGTACTCGATGCCGACCGCACGCTCACGTCGGCGGTCCCGGTCGTCCCGGCGGTCCCGGTCGTTACGGTCGTCACGACGGTCCCGGCCCTCGTCCCGGCGGTCCCGGTCGTCGCGGCGGTCGTTCCGGTCACCCTGGTCGGCGCGGGGCGACGAGGCCGGGAACCGTTCGGCCTGCGGGGGCGCGGCCTGGGCGGCCACGGCCGGTCCGGCGATCGCGCCGCCGGTGAGGACCAGCCCGGCGACCGACAGCATGCCTGTGCGCAGCATCCGGTTCATGTCGAAGCTCCTTCGGGGGTTGACGTCCGCGCCGGGGGTCGGTGGCGCGGGCACCTGCACCGAGTCAGGCGTTTCGGCTGTCCAGGGGATCGCCCCTGCCGGGGCGTACCGAGGTGTCAACGACCCGCCCCGGCCAGCCATTCCGCCCGTCCGCCCGTCCGCCCGTCCGCCCGGGAGTTCGCCTCATCGCCGGGGCAGCCCGGCCGGGGGTGTTGGGGATCAGCCCGGGAGTTCGCGGTGCCGGGGTCAGAGGTTCCCGAGAAGACGGACGACGGTGATCTCGATGACCACGCGGGCCGGGTTGGGGCGGGGCGGTCGGTACCGCTCGGTGTAGCGGCGTTCCGCCTCGGCCACGGCCGGGGCGTCGGTGCGGACCACCGCCCGGCCCTCGATGGTGAGCCAGCGCCGGCCGTCGACCTGGCACACCGCCACCGGTGTCCCCGCTGGCCCGGCGGTGGCGACGTGGTGGGCCTTGTGGGACGTCCCCGACGTGATCACCCGGGCCAGGCCGGCGTCCGGGTCGAAGGTCACCCCCACCGGTACGACGTGCGGAGTGCCGTCCGGGCGCAACGTGGTCAGCGTCGCGAGGTGCCGTTCCCGGCAGAACGCGGCGACCCGCTCGTCGTGCGGGTCCAGATGGTGCCCGCCCCCGGTGCGCTGCCGCATGTCGTCCCCTGTCTGCCGGTCACCGCGATCATGGCACGATCGTCCGGCCCGGGGGCGGATGTCCGGTCCGTGGTCAGGCGACGGCGGCGTGACCCTGGTGGAACTCCGCCCGGACCGGGCGGTTCCCGGCGAGCGTCGGCTGCTCCGTTCCCGGCAGGGGGAGCACGTCGGAGGTCTCGGGCCTCCGACCGGTGGCGGCGTACGCCTCCTCCCGCAGACTGCGGGCGGACGCGGCGGCCAGCTCCGCGTCGTGCCACGCCGCCCGCTCCCGCTCGGCGGCAGCGCGGTGCCGGGCGAGCAGGTGGTCCCGGGCGGCCCGCCGCAGCACCAGCTCCTGCTCGACCGGGTGCCGTCGGGGGTCCCATCCGTTGCGGTGTGCGATGGCGTCGTCGAGCTGCTCCTTCGACAGCTCCTGACGCTCGTACGCGGCCCGCGCGGCCTGGTGCAGGTAACGCTCCCGGTCGGCGTACTCGGCCGGGGTCTGTGGGGTACGCGGCAGGGGCAGGGCTGCGGCGGCGTCCAGGCGGCGCAGCGCCGCCTCGGCGTCCTGGCACGCCTGCCAGGTCGCCTCGACCGCCTCCTGGGCGGCGAGCCATCCGGCCCGTCGGCGCTCGGCGGTCACCGTGGCCCGCTCGGCGGCGACCGCCACCTCCTCGGCGTAGCGGTCGAGGTCCTGTCGTTCCCGGGCCACCTCCAGATCGGGAGGGAGGACGGCCTGTCGGATCCGGCGGGCCGCGCGGAACCAGTCCGGGCGGACGAGCAGGGTGGCGACGGCGGCCACGACCACGCCGAGGAGGGCCAGCCAGATGACGGCGGCGCGGGGCACGTCGATCAGGACGGAGGAGAGGACGGTCTGCATCACCAGCACCTCGTGACGGGACGGACGGGACAGGACTCGACGGGTGCCCGGTCCGGACGGGCACGGGGGCGCGGGCGCCTCGGGAGTCCCCGCCCACGGCGGACGTCGACCGGCGGGGGACAGGGACGTCCGGGGCGGTCGGTCGCGGGCGGTCGGTCAGGTCCGGGGCGGGGCGCGTCGGCCCGGGAGCCGCTGTCCCGGGTCGGCGGCCGGCGGCGGAAGCAGGGTGCCCACCCGGGTGGCGGTGCCCAGATCGTCGATCGGGCAAACCGGCGGCTGTCCGGTGTCGCACCGGTCGCCGACGGGGCGGGACGACACCGGGGCGCTGACCGGCCGGACGGTCGGTTGCGGGACACCGGCGACCGGGACCGGCCGGAGCCGGGGGGCGGACGCCAGCGGCGCCTCGGCCGGGGCGCCGGTCGTCCCGCCGAAGGCCAGCGTCAGGACCAGGGCGGTCAGTGCCAGGCGGGTGAGGACGCGCAGGGCGCGCAGCATCGTCGGCCCGAGCGGGCGGACGAAGGCGGGCGGCTGCACCGTTCCAACCTAACGGCCGGACCGCCCGGTCGCCCGTCGGCGACCGTGGTGTGACCGGATCCACCGCCCGTTCCCGGACGCGTCGCCGCTGTTCGAGCCGGGGACGCGGCCCACCTGCCACGTCCGTCGCGGTGTGCGGAACCCCGCTCCACGGTGGACCGTCGAGAGTCGACCGAGCGGCGTCAGGAGGCCGAGGAGGAGGCGGGGGCCGGCGAATCGTCGCCCGGTTCGGCGAAGAGCGCGAGCAGGGCTCCGACGTGCTGGTACGCCTCAGCGGGGTGCCGGAACCGCCCGGCGGGGTTCACCGTGTACTCGTTGCGTCGGCCGACCCGGGTGCGTTGGAGGTACCCGCCGGCCTCCAGGTCGGCCACGATCGCCTGCGCGGCCCGTTCGGTGACGCCCACCTCGTCGGCGACGTCTCGAAGCCGGGCGGTGGGGTTACGGGCGATGGCGAGCAGTACGTGTGCGTGGTTCGTGAGGAAGGTCCAGTTGCGCTGGCTCCCGTTCTCACGCTGAGTCGTCGCCATGACCGTCATGTTATGACCTTCGTTTCGCATTCACCGCCGCGCCCTCCGGTGTCAACACCTGAAACGCATATCACGTATCCCTTGACGTGGTTTGCGCTCCGTGTGACCGTGGTGGCAAGCCGTGCCCACCCTCGTCGTGCGTGCGGGCGGGCCGGCCCGGAGAAGGGGTGGGGAAGTCATGACCGTTCCTGCTACGCAGCAGCCTCCGACGAGTCCCGCGCAGGCGCTGGACGAACTGCTCGCGGGCAACCGGCGTTTCGTCACCGGCAGCCCGCTGCACCCCAACCAGGACGCCGGTCACCGAACCGCGGTCGCCGACGGGCAGCACCCCTTCGCGGTCCTGGTCGGCTGCTCCGACTCCCGCCTCGCCGCCGAGATCATCTTCGACCGGGGCCTCGGTGACCTCTTCGTCGTCCGGACCGCCGGGCACACCGTCGGGGCCGAGGTGCTCGGCAGCGTCGAGTACGCGATCACCGTCCTGGAGACCCCACTGGTTGTCGTCCTCGGCCACGACTCCTGCGGCGCGGTGCAGGCCGCCCGGGAGGCCGACGGCACCGGGGCGACGCCCTCCGGCTACCTGGGGGCGGTCGTCGGCGCGGTGGTGCCGAGCCTCCGCCGGGCCGCCCGGGAGGGCGTCGACGACATCGACGGGATCGTCGACATCCACATCGACCACACCGTCGAACTGCTGCTGGAGCGCTCGGTGACCCTGAACCGGGCGGTGCGGGACGGGCGGTGCGCGGTGGTCGGCATGTCGTACCGCCTGGCCGCCGGCGAGGTGCGGATGGTCCGTGCGATGCCCGCCAGCGAGGACGTCGCCCTCGTCGCCGGCCCGGCCGCCCTCACGGCCCCCTCAGGCAGCTGAACTCCGCCCGGCCGGCGGCGCGGGTGGCCGGCGGCCCTGGCCCACCGGCGTCGACCCGGTAACGCGAACAGGCCCCGCTCTCCCAGGTGTGTGGAGGCGGGGCCCGTGTTCGTCCGGCGCAGGTCAGAGCATGGACACGTGTACGTGGTCGGTGTGGTCGGAGGGGCCGCTGTACGACTTCCAGCCGGTTGCCGGGAACCAGATCTGCTTGTTCCAGATCACGTAGTAGATGCCGAGCCGGTCGGCGTTACGGACCAGGAACGCGGTGAGGTTGTTGCCGTACATCCGCTCCGCGCGGGTGTCCCAGCTGCTGAACCCCGACTTCTGGAGCGACCAGTCGCAGGCCCGCCCCTTCGGGTGCTCGTACGGCCCGCCCGGCCGGTAGCACCCGACGAAGAGGTTGAAGCCGGCCCGCTTGACCTCCCTGTACATGTGCAGGGTGCGCGGGGTGATGCAGCCGCCGGTGGTCGGGTCGTCCTCGGTGCAGCCCAGCGGGCGCCAGTTGCCGTTGCTGTCCCGCCCGGGGCCGATCCGGGCGATCGGGGAGGTGGCGTCCACCAGGCCACCGGTCAGCCCGACGCCGCCGACGAGGGCGAGCGACCGCTCCGCCTCGCGCTTGCGCTTCTGCAGGATGTCCGCCTGCTTCTGCTGCTCCAGCACCTCGGCGTCGAGCGCCTTCTTGGCCCGTTCCGCCTGCTCCTTGACGGCGGCGACGGCGGCGACCTTCTTGCTGTTGACCATGTTCATCTCGTCCAGCGCGGCGGCCCGCTTGACGAACGAGTCGGGCGTGTCGCTGTCCAGCAGCATGGAGGCGGGGCCGACCCGGCCGGTCATGTAGGACCGCACCGCGATCGTGGCCACCTGTGGGGTGAGCGCCTTCAACTCGTTCCGGGTCCGCTCGACCTCCAGGGCGAGGGTGAGCTGACGCTTCTTCGAGGCGTTCAGTTTCGCCTGGGCCTGGGTGTAGCTGCGGTTCGCCTCCTCGATGACCTCGTTGAGGAGCGTGGGCTGTTCTCCGTCGTGCCCCGACGGGCTCGACGGCTCCGCCAGTGCCGGCGCGGGCCCAGCGGCCACGGCGAGGGCGGCGATCACGACCACGACAGGTTTCAGCCAGCGGCGCAGGGGTGCCGTCACAGTTTTCCCTTCCGTCGACCGCCGACCGGGTTAGCTGACGGGTTCGGGGCGGAAGTGGCCCCTACCGCTGACGCGGATGCACCCCATGAACCTGGTTCCCCGGTTCGCCGGTGGGCGATTAGGCGGTGGCCCCGCTGGCGCCGGTGCGCGCCTTCGGCGGTAACCGGCAGCGAGGTTACCTGACGGCGGGCATGGGGTTCTACGCCCGGATCCCGACCAAAAGCGTTATTTCCCTAATGCTTTCCGTCACTCCTGTCACATTTGTCAAGATCAGGGCGGTTGGCGGTGACGTTATGGAGTGTCACCATGTCGGATCCGTGTCCGCCGAGCGGCCCGGAGCGGGCGCGGAATCGGTCGGTCCGGTGGCGGCCCGGGGGCCGCTCAGGGCGGCGAGGGCCTCGTCCCGCTCGCCGGCGGGCCGGGGCAGCCGGCGGGTTGGCGTACCACCCCGGCCGGCGGTGGTCACCAGGGCGGCCAGGCCGGTGGTGATCGGTACGGCGGCGATCAGGCCGAGCGTCGCGACGATGCTGCGGACGATCTCCTGGGCGAGGAACTCGCTGGTGACGATCTCGCTGACCCCGCGCGTGTCGGCGGTCAGCAACAGCAGCAGGGGCAACGACGCGCCCGCGTACGCGAGCACGATCGTGTTGACCGTCGAGGCGATGTGCGCCCGGCCGACCCGGGTGGCCGCCCGGTAGAGCTGGAGCCGGGTGAGACCGGGGTTGGCGTGGGCCAGCTCGGTGACCGTGGCCGCCTGGGTGACCGTGACGTCGTCCAGGACGCCCAGGGAGCCGATGATGATCCCGGCCAGGAGCAACCCGTGCAGGTCCACGTCGGCTTGGAACATCGACAGCGTGGTGGCGTCCTCGGAGCCGTACCCGGTGAGGTGGGTGAACGCGGTCGCCAGGCTGCCGAGCAGGCCGGTGAGCACCAGGCTGGCCAGGGTGCCGAGGACGGCGACGGAGGTCTGCGCGGTGACCCCGTGGGTGAGGTACAGCACCACGAACATGATCAGCGCGGCGCCGGTGACCGCCACCGGCAGCGGAGCCTGCCCGGCGCTGATGCCCGGCAGTACGAAGGTGAGCAGGATGGCGAAGCTGGCCGCCAGTCCGCCGAGCGCGGCCAGACCGCGCCACCGACCGAACGCGACGATGGCGACGGCGAACGCCAGCGCCAGCCAGATCAGCGGCTTGCCCCGCTGGTGGGCGGCGATGCTGTAGGCGCTGACCGTCGGGTCGGCCGGGTCGGTCAGCACCACCAGGACGATCTCGTCGCCGACCTCGACCGACGGCGCTCCCGGGCCGGCCGGCAGAGGGGTGTCGACCCGCTGTCCGGCGTCCGGCCCGGTGTCGACGGTGACCGTGGCGGTGCCGCACGGCCCCTCCGTCGTCCCCTCCGGGGTCTCCGGGGCGGGTGGGCAGGGCTCGGTCACCACCCGCGTCACCGTGCCGTGGTAGCGGGGCGCGTCCTCGCCACCGCCGACCGACGGCGTGTCCCGGGGCCAGAGCACCAGCGCCGCGACCAGGGTCACCAGGAAGAGCGGGACCACGGTCGCGATCAGGACGCGCCGTACGCGCGGTGGCGCGGCGGCGGTGGGACGGCTGTGGTCGTGGCCCATGCTTCTCCCAACGGTCCTGGTGCGGCGGGTGCCCCGGCCGGACCATTCTGCCGGGTCCGAAGCCGCAGCTCGCAGGCTGTTCACCGGTCCGGTCACCGGTCCGGCCCCGGTCCCTTGCCGCTTCGGCCGGGGTCCGTCTTCGTCGGGGCCGCTTCGGCCGGGGGTCGCACCCGGCACGCTGTGGAGCTGCCCCGTCCATGCGCCCACCGGTCACCGGCACCTCCCGTCGTGCCTGATCGGCAGCACACACCGCCGTCCGTCGCCCAGCCGCGCGTCACACCAGATCCGGATACGCCGCGACTGGTCGTCCTCCGCGCTGAGCGTGGCCTCCCCGAAGTCCAGTTCCGGCACGTGTCCGAGGGAGTCGCGCAGCGCCACCACCAGGGTGACGGCGTACCCCCGGTCGGGCAGTGTCAGCGGCAGGTGCAGGACTCAACGGCTCAACGTCACCACCGCCCGTGCCGAGGGCCGGAGTCCGCCGGCCGGCGCTGGGCGTACTCGGACTGCCAGCAGCGCAGCGCCTGCCGAATCCGGTCGCCGTCGGCCTCCACGGCCCGGATGTGCCGGTGCAGCCGCTCGACCTCCCCGGCGACCCGGTCGAGATGGGAACGGACTCTGGTCCGGTGCGAGTCCGCGCCAGCACCGGTCGAATTCCACGCTCCGGATCTGGTGCGGCCCGAGCCGCTTGCCGGTCAGGTAGATCACGGCCGTCGACCTCGCTCTGCCGGGTCCGGCGCACCGGTGGTGAACTGCGCCGCGAGGGCGGCAACCGTTTCCCGCAGGGCGGCGGCGGTCAGTTCGAGCTGTCCGGCGGCCCGTACCCACTCCCCGGTCGTTGCCTCGTCGGCCAGGTCCAGCGCGTGATCGGCGCCCCGTTGCGCCTCGCGCAGTGCCGGATGCGCGGTGCTGACCCGTGCCCGTTCCAGCAGGACGACGGCCGCGCCGACCGCGACGTACGCCTCCCGCAACTCGTCGGCCACCCCGGACACCGCCCAGGCGGCACTTTCCACCGGCACGTTCACGACCTGCGCGTACGGCGGCGTCGGCGCGACGGCCGGCTCGACCGGCACCCGGTGCGACTGTGGCGATGCGGGAGGTCGGGTGGCCGGCTCAGAGGCGACGGATGACCAGCCCCGGTTTGACATCTGAGGCGGCCGAGAGTTGCGCAATGTCCTCCGGATCGCTGGTGAAGACGATCGCGCCGTAGGCCAGAGCGATGGTGACCACGCTGGCGTCGACGACATCGCGGGTGCGGGCCTTGTCGCACAGAATGCCAGCCGCCTTCGCCAGCTCAAGGCCGACTGGGATGACCTCGCAACTGTTCAGGAACCGACCGAGCTGGACCTGACGGCGAGGGTCGCGCCACGCCTGACCCACGACGACGGAGGGGATGAGCAGGCGTCGCCCATCCTCCAGGGCCAGATGGTGTATCGCCCACATCCGCCGATCGTTGCCGTCGATTGCAAGGAGTACCCCGGCGTCATAGACGTAGGGAATGCTCACGCCGCCGCCTGACCAAGCCCGCTGAGCGCCTGCACGTCGGCCGCGGCCATCTCCGCGCGCGCCGCAGCAATCTCCTCCACGGTGAACGTGCCGTTTTCGGCCTGCCAGTCTGCGACCAGGCGCCGCCCGACCCGCCTCCGGAGTTCGCTCTCCGCCGCATGAGCGACCAGCCGCGACAGCGGGACGCCGTCTTCGCGAGCCGCCTCACCGAGTGCCGCCACCAACTCTTCGGGAAGGGTGACCGTCACCTTCTTCACTGCCATACAAACACCATACGCCGGTATGGCGGTCTGATGCCCGTACCGTGCCGACCACGGCGGCCGTCGGCTTTCGTTTCTGTCGGCGCGGAGGTGAAGACCCCCGGCGGTCAGCCGCGTTTCATCAGGCGGCCGACCGCCGCCATCATCTCGGTCGCCATCTCGTCGGCGCGGCCCTCGGCGGCCCCCTCGTGCATGCAGTGCCGGGCGTGGCCGTCGAGCAGGCCGAGGGCGACCTTGTCCAGGGCGGCCTGGATGGCGGATATCTGGGTGAGCACGTCGATGCAGTACCGGTCCTCGTCGACCATCTTCTCGATGCCCCGGACCTGCCCCTCGACCCGGCGTAGCCGCGCGAGCAGCTGGTCCTTGGTGGCCGTGTAACCACGGATCGGTGTGGGTGTGCTCATGACAGCGAGGATAGCGTACCCCCCAGGGGTATGCTACGGTTCAGTCGAGGAGATACCCCGGGTGGGTATCCATCGTCGAGAGGAGTTTCGATGGCCACCGAGACGTACAAGGTCCAGGGCATGACCTGCGGGCACTGCGTCAGCGCGGTCAGCAGCGAGCTCGGGGCGGTCGCCGGCGTCACCGACGTCCAGGTCGACCTGGCCTCGGGGCAGGTCACCGTCACCAGCGACGCCCCGCTGGAGACCGAGACGGTCCGCGCGGCGGTCGACGAGGCCGGATTCGAGCTCGTCGGAGCATGAACACAGCGACGAAGCTGAGCGGTTTCGCCCTCGGCCTCGTGGCGGTTGTCGGTGCGGCGTACGGGGTCGGGCAGTTGACCGGCCCCGTCACCCCCGCTGAGAGCGGCCACACCACCGGGCACGCGACCGCCGGCCCCGAGGGCGGACACGAGGACGCCCCGGGCGGCGCCGAGGACCACCTCCCCGGCGGCCTGCTGGTCTCCGGCCGGGGCTACACGCTCGCCCCCGTCTCCACGTCGGGCGGCGAGTTCGCCTTCCGGGTCACCGGCCCGGACGGGCACGCGGTCACCTCCTTCGACGAGGCACACGACAAGCGGATGCACCTCATCGTCGCCCGGCGGGACCTCGCCGGGTTCCGGCACGTGCACCCGGCGATGGACCCCGACGGCACCTGGCGGGTCGACTCCCCGCTGGGCGAGCCGGGGATCTGGCGGGCGTTTGCCGACTTCACCCCGACCGGGGCGGAACCGCTCACCCTCGGTGTCGATGTCGCGGTCCCCGGCGCGTTCACCCCGCGGGTGCTGCCCGCCCCGGCGGTCACCACCACCGTCGACGGGTACGCCGTCACCCTGACCGGTGAGCTGCGGCCCGGCGGGACGAGCGGGCTGACCCTGACCGTCCGACGCGACGGCGTACCGGTCACCGACCTCCAGCCCTACCTCGGCGCGTACGGGCACCTGGTGGCGCTGCGCCAGGGCGACCTGGCGTACCTGCACGTGCACCCGGACGGTGGCCCCGGCGACGGGCGGACCCGTCCCGGCCCGGAGGTGCGCTTCCGCGCCGAGGTGCCGTCCGCCGGGACGTACCGCCTCTTCCTGGACTTCCAACACGGCGGCACGGTCCGTACCGCCGCGTTCACGGTCGTGGCCGGCGCATCCGACCACGCGCACGACTGACCGGAGGTACCCGATGTCCACCGCTGAGCCACTACGGGTGGCACCCCACCGGATCGAGCTGGCCATCGGCGGGATGACCTGCGCCTCCTGTGCCTCCCGGATCGAGAAGAAGCTCAACCGCATCGACGGTGTCACCGCGACGGTCAACTACGCCACCGAGAAGGCGAGCGTCCGGTACGACGACACCGTCACGCCACAGGATCTGATCGCCACGGTCGAGAAGACCGGCTACACCGCCGCGCTGCCGCCCCCGCCCACGCCGTCCGCCGGCCCGGAGGGGACCACCGAGCCGGTGGACGAGCTGCGCGGGCTGCGTACCCGGCTCCGGGTGTCGGCCGTGCTGGCGGTGCCGGTGGTCCTGCTGGCGATGGTGCCGGCCTGGCAGTTCACCTACTGGCAGTGGCTCTCGCTGACCCTGGCCGCCCCGGTGGTGGTCTACGGCGGTCTGCCCTTCCACCGTGCCGCGCTGGTCAACCTGCGGCACGGGGCGGCGACCATGGACACCCTGATCTCGCTCGGCACCCTCGCCGCGTTCGGCTGGTCGCTCTGGGCGCTCTTCCTCGGCGACGCCGGCACGCCGGGGATGACCCACCCGTTCACCTTCGACATCACCCGCAGTGACGGAGCCGGGAACATCTACCTGGAGGCGGCGGCCGGGGTGACCGCGTTCATCCTGGCTGGCCGCTACTTCGAGGCCCGCGCGAAGCGCACCGCCGGGGCCGCCCTGCGTGCCCTGCTCGAACTGGGCGCGAAGGACGTCGCCGTGCTGCGGGACGGCGCGGAGGTCCGGATCCCGGTCGACCAGCTCGCGGTGGGGGACCGGTTCGTGGTGCGGCCCGGCGAGAAGGTCGCCACCGACGGGGTGGTGGCCGAGGGCACCTCGGCGGTCGACGCCAGCATGCTCACCGGCGAGTCGGTGCCGGTCGAGGTGGGACCGGGCGACGCCGTGGTCGGGGCGACGGTCAACGCGGGCGGCCGACTGGTGGTCACCGCCACCCGGGTCGGCGGGGACACCCAGCTCGCCCAGATGGCGAAGCTGGTGGAGCAGGCGCAGACCGGCAAGGCCGCCGTGCAGCGGCTGGCCGACCGGATCTCCGGGGTGTTCGTCCCGATCGTGATCGCCCTCGCGGTCGGCACCCTCGGCTACTGGCTCGGCCGCGATGCCGGCCTGACCGCCGCGTTCACCGCCGCCGTGGCGGTGCTGATCATCGCCTGCCCCTGTGCGCTCGGCCTGGCCACCCCGACCGCCCTGCTGGTCGGCACCGGCCGGGGCGCGCAGCTCGGCATCCTGATCAAGGGGCCGGAGATGCTGGAGTCGACCCGGCGGGTGGACACCGTCGTGCTGGACAAGACCGGCACCGTCACCACCGGGAAGATGACGCTGGTCGACACGCTCCCGGCCGACGGACAGGACGCCGACGAATTGCTGCGGCTGGCCGGCGCGCTGGAGGCGGCCAGCGAACACCCGATCGCACGGGCGGTGGCCGCCGGGGCGGCCCGCGCCGGCACCCTGCCCCCGGTGACCGGGTTCGCCAACGCCGAGGGGCTCGGCGTCACCGGCACGGTCGACGGCCGGGAGCTGGTGGTCGGCCGGGTACGGCTGCTGCGCGAGCGCGGTCTCGACGTACCCGAGGGGGTCGAACGGGCGGTGCGTGACGCGGAGGCCGAGGGGCGGACGGCGGTGCTGGCCGGCTGGGACGGCCGGGCGCGTGGCGTCCTGGTCGTCGCCGACGTGGTCAAGCCGACCAGCCGGGCCGCGATCGCCCGGCTCCGTGAGATCGGTCTGACTCCGGTGCTGCTGACCGGTGACAACTCCGCCGTGGCCCGCACGGTCGCCGCCGAGGTGGGGGTGGACGAGGTGATCGCCGAGGTGCTGCCGGCGGAGAAGGTGGACGTGGTCCGACGGCTCCAGGCCGAGGGGAAGGTCGTGGCGATGGTCGGGGACGGGGTGAACGACGCCGCCGCGCTCGCCCAGGCCGACCTGGGACTGGCCATGGGCACCGGCACGGACGCGGCGATCGAGGCGTCCGACCTGACCCTGGTCCGGGGTGATCTCATGACGGCGGTCGACGCGATCCGCCTCTCCCGGCGGACGCTGCGGATCATCAAGAGCAACCTGTTCTGGGCCTTCGCCTACAACGTGGCGGCGCTGCCGCTGGCCGCCGCCGGGATGCTCAATCCGATGATCGCCGGAGCCGCGATGGCCTTCTCCTCGGTCTTCGTGGTCGCCAACAGCCTGCGCCTGCGGGGCTTCCGCCCGGTGGCGTAGCCGGTCCGACCGGCCCGGCCACGCCTGGCGAACAGGGGAAAGGGTTGGGTCGGGGCGGTGGGGGTAGGAGTCACCGGGTAGGACGACGAGGTTCCACACCCGCGACTCCGGAGGTGCCGCATGGGTATCGATGACAAGATCAGTAACGCGTCCGAGCAGGCGGCCGGCAAGGTCAAGGAAGGTGCCGGCCGGGCAACCGGCGACGAGCGGCTGGAGAGCGAGGGCCACAAGGACCAGGCCAGCGCCAACCTCAAGCAGGCCGGCGAGAAGATCAAGGACGTGTTCCGCAGCTGACGTCCGCGTTTCCGCGTCGGGTCGACCCTGGTCGGCCCGACGCGTCGCGTACGGAGGGAAAGACGCCGGTGACCTGAGCGGATCGGCCGGGTTCCGGTCAGTCGGCCGCCCGCGCCGCGCGCAGCAGCCGGAGCTGGCCGATCTCGGCGGCGTTCTTCATCAGTTCGGCGTTGACCCAGCCGAGGGTGTGCGCCACGGTGTGCGCCGGGTCGTCCCGCCACGGGAAGGTCGCCGGCCGGTCGAGGTCGGCGTCGGTGAGCCGGTCGAGCACGGCCAGCCACTCCGTACGTAGGCCGCGCAGCCAGGACACGGTCGCGTCACCGGGGCCGGGCCAGGCGATGTCGCTGCGTTCGCGCGGCGGACGGCCCTGGAGATGGTCCATGGTCACGCTCCACCACCAGCCGAGGTGCCAGGTGAGCCAGGCGATCGTGGGCACCGGGACCGGGTCCGGCTCGGTGTCGGCCCAGTCCGGCGCCCACCCGCCGACCGGGCCGCCCCGCATCGTCCAGCAGAGTGCGGCGGGCTCCCACCGGAAATCCTCCGGTTCGAGTCGTTCCAGGTGGTACTCGAACAACGACCAGGTCAGGTCGAACTGCCCCCGCGTGAGCGTGTGGAAAGGTACCGGCATCCGGACACGATGTCACCGCGTCGCCCCGCCGGTCGACCGAAAATGGCCCGACGTCACGCCGGAGACGCGGGAATGGCTGCGGGGGCGCGTCGGTTGTATCCCCGTGCGGCCGTGACCCGCCGCTGGTGAGCGTGCGGGAGGGTCGGGTGGCCCCGGGAATGGGGTCGGCCGGTCGGTCGTTACACCATGTCGACGCCGATGGAGCAGCCCGCCCGGCGGGCCCGGTGGATCCCCCGATCCCCTCTCCGGTGTGTCGCGAATGTCCCCCGGAACGTTCTCAGAGCGCCCTTACGTGTGGTGCTTACGCGCCGTCCGGTCCCCTCCCCGCCTGCGTGGGCGGTATGTCCGGGTGTGTGCGTCGACCCCCCGAACGGAGCTTTGACCATGAACAAGCTTATCCAGCGTGGTGTGCTGTCCATCGCCGGTCTGACCGCCGTGGCGGGAATCGCCGCCGGTCCGGGTCTGTCGCAGGACACGACCCCGGCAGTGACCACCAAGCCGGTCGCGGCGACCCAGCAGGTGTCGACCGACAGGCAGCAGGTGTCGATGGACAAGTTGCTGCCGCATGGTGTGCCGGCCGGGCAGTCGACGGTTCCGCTCTCCGGTGAGCAGAAGGCCAACGCCAAGGCCATCGTCGAGGCGACGAAGAAGGCCGGGATGGACGAGCGGGCCGCGGTGGTCGCGATCGCCACCAGCCTTCAGGAGTCGAAGCTGGAGAACCTGGGTCACCTGGGTGACCGCAACGACCACGACTCGCAGGGCCTGTTCCAGCAGCGCCCGTCGAGCGGGTGGGGCACGGTCGAGCAGATCACCGACCCGGAGTACTCCACCACCGCGTTCCTCAAGGGCCTGAAGCAGGTCGACGGCTGGCAGGACATGCCGCTGACCCAGGCCGCGCAGACCGTGCAGGTGTCGGCGTACCCCGACCACTACGCCCAGTGGGAGAAGCAGGCCGCCGACCTGGTCGCCGAACTCTGGACCAGGTGACGACCAGACACCGACAGCCACGAGGGCCCCTTCCCGAGCCGGGAAGGGGCCCTCGTCGGTGTGCACGCGTCGGTGGAGGTCCGGGTCGCCCCGGGCGGTCAGGAGTGCGTCACGCTCAGGCCGTAGATGAGCGTCTGGCCGTAGTTGTCACTGCTGCACGGCGACGAGTTGGTGCAGTTGGCCTGGGTGTACGCGCCGGCCTTGAAGTACGCGCCGGAGAAGCTCCTGCTGATCGTGGTCTGGAGGACGCCGTTGTAGTACGCCCTGACCTGCCCGCCGCTGACCACGAACTTCACCTGGATACGGGTGCCGAGCTGGTAACCGCTGGTGACCAGCTTGTGGTGGGTGGTGTCGCCGTTGGTGACGTACAGGTTCGTCCCCTCCAGCCGGAACACGGTCACGTCGTCGTTGCCGTCGTGGATCTGCGCGCCGACGACGTGCGGCTTGGTGGCCGGCAGGCGGGTGAAGGCGAGGTCCACGGTCAGGGTGTGCGTGCCGGAGGTGGAGGACCACGCCGCGTTGGCCGTCCCGTTGGAGGTCATCTCGCGCAGCTCGGAGCGGGGGTAGCTGGAGCCGCTGGTGGTCACCCCGTTGACCGGGGCGCGGAACTGCACCGCCCGGCACGAGTCGGCGGTGACGAACCACGGGGAGATCTGGTAGCTGTCCAGCGTGGGCTGCTTGATCTCCGTCGGGCTCTCCGAGGCTCCGATCGGCAGGGTGATCTTCCAGTTGGTCAGGTCGAGCACGTCGGCGGGGACGGCGCAGGTCCCGCCGCTGCCGTCCGCCCCGTACACCCGGGCCTCGGTGATGCTGTTCCAGTCGTTGTACGTGTTGCCGTAGCCGACCACCCGGACGTACCGGGCGGTGCGGTCGGCGAAGCCGTACGTCTCCAGTTGCAGGGTGCTGCCGCTGCTCGTCCGCTGGCTGACGACGGTGTTCCAGGTGGCGGCGTCGCTGGAGACCTGGACGGCGAACGTCTGCACCCGCGTGTCGCCCTGGTGCCAGGCGACGGCGATCGAGCCGACCGTGGTGCTCGCCCCGAGGTCGAAACGGATCCAGGAGCCGTCGCCCTCGGCCGACCAGCGGGTGTTCAGGTCGCCGTCGATCGCGTTGGCCGGCACGTTGCCGTCGTGCGCACTGGCGGTCACACCGGAGACCGGCAGGGGCGTCGCGGCCTGGGCGGGCGTGGCGGCGAGGCCCACACCGAGCAGTGCCAGGGAGAGGACGCTGGCCACGGGTCGTCGCATTGGAACCTCGCATGCGCTCGAAGGGCGGAGATCGAAGCTGGCAACGATGACGGACGATAACCGTGACTTCGCTGAGCGTCAATATCTTGGCGATCCGGGGCGTCCGGCCGGAGGACCGTTCGGCCGGACCGGGTTTCGGGCGGTCGGAAAGGGGGAGAAGCCACCGGATTCCTCGACGGAGAGGTGACGGAGATGGCCACCAGAACCAGCGCCCGTACCCGGGCCCCCCACCCGGTACGCCGGGCCGCCCAGGCGGTCGGCGTGGTCTTCCTGCTGGTCGGGGTGCTCGGCTTCATTCCCGGCATCACCAGCGACTACGGCTCGATGAGGTTCGCCGGGCACGAGTCCGAGGCGAAACTGCTCGGCCTGTTCCAGGTGTCGATCCTGCACAACCTGGTGCACCTCGCGTTCGGCGTCGCCGGGCTCGCCCTGGCACGTACCGTCTCGGGCGCACGGACGTACCTGGTCGGCGGTGGCGCGCTCTACCTGGTGCTCTGGCTCTACGGACTGGTGATCGACCACGACAGCGGCGCGAACTTCGTACCGCTCAACAGCGCCGACAACTGGCTGCACCTGTTCCTCGGCGTCGGCATGATCGCCCTCGGCTTCCTGCTGACCCGAGGCGACCGCGCGCGACGTTAGGCCCGCGTCGGCGGGGCGGGCGGCTGTCACATGTCGTGCGGCGGCGCGGACAGCACCGGGTGCACCTCGATCGGCATGTTGACCGGCCGCCCGTTGGGACCGGGCGCGGCCGAGGCGAGGGCGGCGATCTCGACGGCCCGCTCGGAGGACTCGACGTCCACGATCCAGTAGCCGGCGAGGAACTCCTTGGACTCGGGGAACGGACCCTCGGTGATCACCGGTCGGCCGCCCTCACCGGCCCGGACGATCTTGGCCTCCTCCGATCCGCCCAGGCCCTGCGCCTCGACCAGTTCCCCCGACGCGATGAGCCTGGCGTTGAGGTCGCCCATGAACCCGATGTGGGCCCGGATCTCCTCCGGCTGCCAGGTGTGGATCGGCGGGAACTCGGCGAACGCTCCGCTGAACTGCATCAACAGCATGTACCTCATGGTCTGCTCCTCAGGGCCACCGCACCATTCTCGGTGCTGCCACCCCGGTCGGAGCCACCAACCGCGATCTCGGCATCCGCGCCGGAGGAATCTCGGAGACTCACCCGGCCGGCGGGGCGAAGCGGGCGAGGGGGTTGGCGAGGGCGCCGACCAGTTGGAGGGCGGCGGACGGGTCGGCGAGGTCGACCATCTGCTCGTTGTTGCGCAGCTGGAGCCGGTTGAGGCAGGACAGGGCGAACTCGTCGGCGAAGAGGTCGTACCGGGCGAACCGGTCGGCCAGGTGCGGCACCCGGTCGCGGTAGTCGGCGGCGCACGCCGCCACCGTCCGCCAGAAGGTCTCCTCGTCGAGGACACCCTCGGTGGCCAGCACGGCGTTGAGGTGCCGGAAGAAGCAGTCGAAGACGTCGGTGAAGATCGACAGCAGCCGCATCTCCTCCGGCACCTCGGCCTGGACCCGGCGGACCGTCTCGGGCAGTTCCACCGCCGGGTCCATCACGCAGATCTCCTCGGCGATGTCCTTGAAGATCGCCCGTTCGACCGTTCCGCCGTCGAGCACCAGGATGACGTTCTCGCCGTGCGGCATGAACGCCAGGTCGTAGGCGTAGAAGGCGTGCAGCAGCGGCACCAGGTACGCGTCCAGGTAGCGGCGCAGCCACACCTCGGGGGCCAGCCCGGACTCCTCGACCAGCGCGGCGGCCAGCGAGCGCCCGTCGGCGTCGACGTGCACCAGCGACGCCATGGTGGCCAGCCGGCGGCCCGGGGCCAGGCCCGGCACCGGGCTCTCCCGCCACAGCGCGGCGAGCATCTTCCGGTACGGCGAGTACCGGTCGGTGGCCGCCTCGAACTGCCGGTGCCGGTAGCCGACGGCGGCCCGCTCGCGCAGGATGGTCAGGCCGGTCTCCTTGATCACCTCGTCGGCGTCGAACAGCTCGGCGAGCCAGTCGTTGATCGCCGGAGTGGCCTCCATGTACGCGGCGGAGAGCCCGCGCAGGAAGCCCATGTTCAGCACCGACAACGCGGTCTTGACGTAGTGCCGCTCCGGCGTGCTGACGTTGAAGAAGGTGCGGATGGACTGCTGCGCCAGGTGCTCGTCCGGTCCCTCGCCGAGGCAGACCAGCCGCCGCCGGGCCACCTCGCCGGCGAAGGTGACCGCCAGGCGGTTCCACCACTGCCAGGGGTGCACCGGGATCAGCAGGTAGTCGGACGGGTCGAGGCCGAGGCCGGTGAGCGTGGCGGCGAACCGGTCCAGGGTCTCCGCACCCAGCTCGTACGCCACCAGGGCGTCGTAGTCGAGGTCGGCGGCGCAGGTGAAGGTGGCGTGGTCGCGGTGCGCGGCGAGCCAGAGCAGCCGGACCGGTCGGGCCGCCTCCGGGGCGTACCGGTGGTAGTCGTGGATGCCGAAGCCGAGCCGCCCGTTGTTCGCCACGAAGCAGGGGTGTCCCTCGGTCATGCCGGTCTCGATGGCCTGGAAGTCGGCGCGGGCCAGCTCGGCGGCGCTCACCTTCGGTCGGCTCAGCTTGTACGCGGTACCGGCCAGGGTGGAGGTGATCTCCTCCAGATAGACCGGCAGCACCCGGTCGGAGAGGCCGAGCGCGCCGCGCAGCTCGGTGCAGAAGTCCAGGGCGTCCAGCGGCAGTTCCGCGCCGTCGTGGTGGCGGGTGATGCTCTCCGGGTCGATGTGCCAGTGCTCCAGGGAGAGCAGCCGGGCGGTGAACCGGTACTCGACGTCGCCGTCGTCGCTGCGGACCAGGTACGCGCGGGCCCCGTCGCCCGGATCGTCGCCGACCGCCTCGGGGGTGAGGAGTCGTTCGTGGGCGAACTCGGCCAGCGCCTTGCGCACCAGGAGCCGGTTGGCCCGGTCCCAGCGCTCCGGGGTCAGGTGGGCGACGGACAGCTCCGGGTTGAGGCCGACGGACGGCTCCGGGGCCGGGGCGGCGACGGACTCGACGGGGTTCACGCGCGGGACTCCTCCGGGAACGGCCGGACCGTGGTGTCCAGGCCGGTGGCTTGCTCGAACATGGCCCGGGTGCAGACGCTGAGCAGCGCCTCCTTCTCGGGCTTGGCGACGGGACCGACCACCTCGAAGCCGACCGCGGCGTTGAGGGCGTGCACCGCCGTGTTGCGCACGTCCGGCTCGACCACCACCCGGTGGGTCGCCGGGTCGGCGAAGAGCCAGGCCATCACCGTGGTGATCACGGCGAGGGTGAAGCCGTGCACCGGCGTCCCGGCGGGCGCGCAGAGGAAGTGCATGCCGATGTCGCCCTCGGCGGCGTCGTAGAGGCCGACGAGTTCGACCCGCGCCGGGTCGTACCGCTCGGCGAGGAACGCCGGCCGGTCCCGCCACAGCCCGACGAAGGCGTCGTGGTGCGGGTGCTCGTGGATGCGGCGGTACTCGGCGGCGACCCGGGCCAGGTCCGCGTCGAGCATCAGCCAGTACGCGGCCTTCGGGTGGGTCACCCAGCCGTGCAGCAGCGCGGCGTCCGCATCCGGATCGAGGGTACGCAGGGCGAACGTGCCGAGCCGGTGGTCGACCCGGCGGTAGACGACGCTGGTCACGAACCCGTACCCGCCGGCGTCCCGAAGTCCTGGAAGGCGATGCGCTTCTCGATCGGGTAGTGCTCCCGGCCGGTCAGCTCCCGGATGATCCACGAGTTGCGGTACGGCCCCATGCCCAGGTCGGGCGAGGTGATGCTGTGCGTGTGGGTGCCCGCGTTCTGGAGGAAGATCTCCCGCCCGGTGTGGTCGACGCTGTAGTTGCGGGCCACGTCGAAGCGGCCGTGGGAGTCCCAGCGGATCCGGTCCCGCACCGGTTCGAGGAAGTCCGGCACCCGGTAGTGGTAGCCGGTGGCCAGCACCAGCCCCTCGGTGTCGAGGGTGAAGTCCCGTCCCTGCTCGACGTGGCGCAGCCCGAGCCGGTAGCTGACGGCCGCCTCGTCGTACGCGGCGCTGGTCAGCTCGGTGTTGGTCAGCAGGCGGGTACGGATCGGGCCGTCGAGGCTGCGGGCGTAGAGCAGGTCGAAGATCCCGTTGATCAGGTCGGAGTTGATCCCCTTGAACAGGTTCTTCTGCTCGGACTCCAACCGGTAGCGGGTCTCCTCGGGCAGGGCGTGGAAGTAGTCCACGTAGTCCGGGGAGGTCATCTCCAGGGTGAGCTTGGTGTACTCCAGCGGGAAGAAGCGCGGCGAGCGGGTCACCCAGTTGAGCTGGTAGTCGTGACCGTCGAGGTCGCCGAGCAGGTCGTGGTAGATCTCCGCCGCGCTCTGTCCGCTGCCGACGACGGTGATGCTCCGCTTGGCCCGCAGGGCGTCCCGGTGCTCCAGGTAGTACGCGTTGTGGATCATGTCGCCGCCGAGCCCCGCGCAGGCCGGCGGCAGGTACGGCGGGGTGCCGGTGCCCAGCACCAGGTGCCGGGCGCGGTACTCCACGGCCTCCCCGGTCGCGGTGACCGTGGCGTGGACGGTGTAGCCGCCGTCGGCGTACTCGACCGAGGTGACCTGCTGGCCGAAGCGGAGGGAGCCCAGCTTGCCGGCTGCCCAGCGGCAGTAGTCGTTGTACTCCCGGCGGAGCGGGAAGAAGCTCTCCCGGATGTAGAACGGGTAGAGCCGCCCCGACTCCTTGAGGTAGTTGAGGAAGGAGTACGGCGAGGTCGGGTCGGCCAGGGTGACCAGGTCGGCGATGAACGGCGTCTGGAGCCGGGTGGCCTCCAGCAGCATCCCGGGGTGCCAGTCGAAGTCCGGGCGGGCCTCCAGGAAGACTCCGTCCAGGTCGGCGATCGGTTCGGTCAGGCAGGCCAGGCCCAGGTTGTACGGGCCCAGCCCGATCGCGATGAAGTCGTGGGTCGACATGCGGCTCTCCAGGGAACGAGGGGCGAGGGCGGTCAGCCGACGTGGCAGGGTTCGGCGACGACGCCGGGGGCCGGCACCGACACCTCGGCGGCGGTCCGCGCCCGGATGTACCGGCTCGCGTGCGCGGCGACCAGGTCGAGGACGTGCGCGATGTCGTCGATCGTGGTCTCCGGGTTGAGCAGGGTGAACTTCAGGAAGTGCCGGCCGTCCACCTTGGTCCCGGCGACGACGGCGGCACCGGAGGCGGCCAGCGCCTCCCGGGCGTGCAGGTTGGCGTCGTCGGCGAGGTGACGTTCCGCCGGCAGGTACCGGAACACCACGGTGCTGAGCTGTGACCGGGTGACCACCTCGAACCGTGGGTCGGTGCACAGCAGCGTGTAGGCGTCGGCGGCCCGGTCCACCACCTCGTCGAAGAGTTCGCCGAGGGCGTCCGCGCCCATGATGCGCAGGGTCAGCCAGAGCTTCAGCGCGTCGAAGCGGCGGGTGGTCTGGAGGCTCTTGTCGACCTGGTTGGGGATGCGCTGCTCGACCATCCGGGCCGGGTTGAGGTATTCGGCGTGGTAGGTGGCGTGCCGCAGCGCCCGCCGGTCCCGTACCAGCACCGCGCTGGAGCTGACCGGCTGGAAGAAGGACTTGTGGTAGTCCACGGTGACCGAGTCGGCCTGCTCGATGCCGTCGAGCAGGTGCCGCCGGGTGGTGGAGACCAACAGCCCGCAGCCGTACGCGGCGTCGACGTGCAGCCAGACCCCGGCGGCCCGGCACTGCTCGGCGATGGCCGGCAGCGGGTCGATGGTGCCGAAGTCCGTGGTGCCGGCCGTGGCGACCACCGCCATCACGATCAGTCCGGCCCGATGGCAGCGGTCGAGTTCGCGGGCCAGTGCCTCGGGGCGCATCCGCCGGTCCGGGTCGGTCTCGACGGTGATCACCGCGTCCCGGGCCAGCCCGAGCAGCTTGGCCGACTTCTGCACGCTGAAGTGGCCGGCTTCCGAGGCGAGCACGCGCAGCCGGGGCAGCAGCTCCGCCCGGGGCAGCGGCTGGTTCGCGCAGGCATCCTCCCGGGCCATCAGCATGGCCTGGAGGTTGGACTGGGTGCCGCCGCTGGTGAAGACCCCGTCGGCGGTCGGGCCGAGGCCGATCCGGTCGGCCGTCCAGTCGATCAGACGGCGTTCGATCAGCGTCCCGCCGGCACTCTGGTCCCAGGTGTCCAGGGAGGAGTTGACCGCGCTGAGCACCGCCTCGCCGAGCAGCGCCGGGATCACCACCGGGCAGTTCAGGTGGGCCAGGTAGCGGGGGTGGTGGAAGTAGACGGCGTCGCGGAGGTAGACCGAGTCCAGCTCGTCGAGGGCGGCGGCCGGGTCGTGCAGCGGCCGGTCCAGGTCGATCCGGTCGATCTCGGGGGCGAGGCGGTCCGGGGTGATCCCGGTGAAGGGGCGGTCGGCTCCGGCGACCCGGCCCGCCACCCGGTCGACCCCGGCGCTCACCGTCCGGCGGTAGTCGTCCACCGTGCCCTGGTTGAGCAGGTACGCGCGGGCGGCCGTCGGCCGGCGTCGCGCCATGATCGGCGCGGCCTCGTGCCCCTGGAGGTTCATACGGTTTCCTCAACGGTCGCGTGGAGACGGTCAGAGCCGGCCGGTGGTCCGCAACGGACAACTGGCAGCAAGCCGTGGTTAGGTTACCCTAACCTAACTTCTTGTCAAGGAGTTGTGATCGAATCGCGTACCGTGACCGGGCGGGATTGTGTGCACGCCCTGGGTTACGTAGGTTAGGCAAACCTTATCGATGGAAGGGGTCGGGTGGAACATCAGGTCTTCCGTGATCCGTGGGGGATCCCGCACCTGCGGGCCGGCGATCCGCACGCGCTCGCCTTCGCCCAGGGACGCAACGCCGCGGTCGACCGGGCCTGGCAGATCGAGGTGGAGCGGCACCGGTCACAGGGGACCAGCGCGTCCTTCCTCGGCGCGGAGGCGCTCGACTGGGACCGGTTCGCCCGGCAGGCCCGGCTCGCCGACACCGCCCGACGCTGCCACGACAACCTCGACCCGGCCACCGCCGCCTGGCTGCACGCGTACGTCGACGGCGTCAACGCCGGCCTCGCCGCCGGCGCCCGCCGGGCACCGCAGTTCGCCGCCACCGGACTCGTTCCCGGCCGCTGGCAGCCCTGGACACCGCTCGCCGTCTGGCTCTCCCACCACGTGCTCTTCGCCGGCTTCCCGAGCAAGCTCTGGCGGACCGAGGTCGCCCGCCATCTCGGCGCGGAAGCCGTCCGCTTCTTCGCCACCGACGACCCCGGCACCGCCGGCAGCAACGGCTGGCTGCTCACCGGGGCGCGGACCGCCAGCGGCGTGCCGATCGTCGCCGGGGACCCGCACCGGTTCATCGAGGACCCCGGCATCTACCAGCAGATCCGGCTGGCCTGCCCGGCGTACGACGTGGTCGGGCTGGCCGTACCGGGTGTGCCCGGCATCGCCCACTTCGGACACACCGGCACGGTGGCCTGGGCGATCACCAACGCGATGGCCGACTACCAGGACCTCTACGCCGAGCGGTTGCGCCGCCGGGGCGACACCGTCGAGGCGTACGGCCCGGACGGCTGGCGCCCCGCCGAGCGGCACGTCGAGACGGTCGAGGTGGCCGGCGGTGACCCGGTCGAGGTCGAGGTGATCGAGACCGACCGCGGGCCGGTGATCATCGGGGGGCCCGACGACGACCAGGCGGTCAGCCTCCGCTACCCGCCCCGGGTCTCCGGGCACCTCGGCTTCGCCGCGCTGCCCGCGCTGCTCGCCGCCACCCGGGTCGCCGACGTGGACGCCGCCTGCGAGCACTGGGTGGAACCGGTGAACGTGGTGCTCGCCGCCGACACCGAAGGCGGCCTGCTGCACCGGGTCGCCGGGGTCGTCCCGGCCCGGGACCGGGCCAACGGGCTGGGGGTCGTCCCGGCCTGGGAGCCCGGTCACGAGTGGCGCGGCTGGCACGACCCGCCCCGCGCCGAGGTGCACGACCTCGCCGTGATGGCCAACGAACGGGGCCTCGCCACGCCGCTCGGCGTCGAGTTCGCCCCGCCCCACCGGGCCGACCGGATCCGGGATCTGCTCACTGACCGGACGGACTGGTCCGCCGACGACCAGGCGACCGTCCACACCGACACCCGGCTGGCGTCCGCCGAGCCGCTGCTGGCCCTCCTCGCCGGTCTGGACGGGCTCACCCCGCCCGCCGCCGCGCTGCGGGACCGGCTGCTGGCCTGGGACCGCGAGATGCGCGCCGACAGCGTCGACGCCGCCGCCTTCGCGGCCGTCCGGGCCGTGGTGGTACGCCGTCTCGCGGCGCACCCGACGCTGACCCCGCTGGCCGACCCGACCCGGTACCCGGCGTTGTTCCACCCCTGGCTCGCCCTGGTGCCCAAGGTCGGTTTCGCGCTGGAGAACCTGCTCACCACGGATCTCCTGCCCGCGACCGACCGGGTCGCCGCCGCCCGCGCGGCACTCGACGAGGTGGCCGACGCGCCGGCCGTCCGGTGGGCGGAGGTGCACCGGCTCGCCCCCTGGGCGGCCCTGCCCGACGAGGGGGAGCAGTGGCCGGGCCTGGCCGGCGACCACGACTGCGTGCTCGCCACCTCCAGCGTCCCCGGCGCCACCCACCTCTGCTTCCGGGCATCCGCCGCCCGGTTCGCCTGGGACCTGGGCCGGCGTGACGACAGCCGGTGGATCGTGCCGTTCGGGGCGTCCGGGGTGCCCGGTGACCCGCACCGACGCGACCAGTTGCCGTACTGGCTGCGCGGCGACCTCGTCCCCGTCGTCACCGACTGGCAGCGGCTCAATGAGGAGCGAGATGACGAAGGCCATTGACCTGGTGTGGCGACGACACATCGACGGCTTCGGGGAGGTGACGATCCGACCCGTCGACCCGGCCGCCGACGCCGACCTGATCCACGACTGGGTCACCCGGGAACGGTCCCGGTTCTGGGGCATGCGGGACGCCAGCCGGGAGCGGGTGCGCGAGATCTACGCCTACGTGGACTCGCTGACCACCCACCACGCGTACCTGATCCACCGGAACGGCCGCCCGGTGGGGCTCTTCCAGACGTACGAGCCGGCGGCCGACCCGGTGGGCGAGTGCTACGAGGTGCGCCCCGGCGACTTCGGCATCCACCTGATGGTCGGCCCGCCGGACGGCGGCACCGAGCCGGGCTTCACCGGCACCGTGCTGGGCGCGTTCCTCGACTTCGTCCTGACCGACGGGTCCCGGCGGCGGATCGTCGCCGAGCCGGACGCCCGTAACGACCGGGCCATCGCCCGGCTGGTCCGCGCGGGCTTCGTCCCCGGCCCACAGGTCGACCTGCCGCACAAACGCGCCCAACTCCTCTTCCTGGACGTCCCCGACCGGGCCGACCCGGTCGGGGGCCCGGGTCAGTCGGCGGTGCGGCCCAGCCGCCAGTAGCCCATGAAGGCCACCGCGCTCCGGTCGAGTCCCCGTTCGGTGACCAGGTGCCGGCGCAGCCCCCGGATCACCGCCGCCTCGCCGGCCAGCCAGGCGTAGAGCGGGGCGGCGGGGGGCACGTCCGGCACCTCCCAGAGGATGTCCCGGTCGACGTCCACCTCGGCCAGCGACCCGGCCGGTGCCGCGGTGACCCCGCCGGCCAGCGCGAGAGCGGGCCGGACGGCCGGCAGCACTTCCCCGGCGAGCGCCGCCACGGCCGGGGCGAGCCGGCTGCCGTGGGCCGCGCCGATCCGGGGCAGCCAGGTCACGGTCACCCCGGACGGAGCGGTCACCGGCAGGACGTCACCGGTGTCGGGCACCTCGATCAGGGCGTGACCACGGGCGTCGGCCGGCAGCCGCTCCAGGATGGCGCAGATCGCCGGTGCGGCGGTCTCGTCCCCGGCGAGCAGCAGCGTCCCGACCGCCGGGGGCCGGAACTCGACGCCGCCGTGCACCCCGTCGTATCCGGCGTCCGGGCCGACCAGAGCGAGCCGGTCACCGAGCCGGGCCCGCCGCGCCCACCGGGTGGCCGGTCCGCCGTCGCCGTGCAGCACCAGGTCGACGTCCACCTCCTGGACGTCCTGCCGGACCGCCCGGACCGTGTACGTACGGATGTGGCAGCGCGCCTCCTCCGGCAGCGTCCGCCACTGCTGGTACCAGTCGGGGCCGTACGGCAGCTCGGCCACCGTCTCCCCGGTGCGCGGCAGCGCCACCTTGATCCGCTGGTCGTACCCGTTGTCGGCGAACCGGTCGAGGTCCGAGCCGGCGAAGGTGACCCGCAGGAACGACGGGCTGAGCCGGCGCAGCGCACGGACCTCGACGGCGAAGACGCGCCAGGGCGCGACGGAGAGGGTGCTCGGCATGGCGGCCTTCCTTCATCGGTGGCCGGTGGGTCGGCGCGTGTGCCGGACCACCGGTCGGGGACTCATCGGGGACCGGTCGCCGCGCCGCGCGAGCGCCACAGCAACCAGACGAAGTAGGGGGTGCCGATCATGGCGGTGACCAGGCCGGCGGGCACCTGGGCGGGGGCGATGACCGTGCGGCCGAGGGTGTCGGCGAGGCTGACCAGGGCCGCGCCGAGCAGCACGGCGACCGGCAGCACCCGCGAGTGCCGGCCACCGACCAGGGCCCGTGCGGCGTGCGGGGCGACCAGCCCGACGAAGCCGATCACACCGACCGCGCTGACGGCGGTCGAGGTGAGCAGTGCCGCCGCGCCGAGGGCGAGCAGCCGGGTGCGCTCCAGCCGGACGCCGAGCACCCGGGGCGTGTCGTCGTCCAACGACAGCAGGTCGAGTTCCCGCCGGGCCGCGACGACGGCCGGGATGCTCAGCAGCAGCGCGATCGCCACCGGGAGCACCTGCGGACCGGTCCGGCCGTAGGTGGAGCCGGAGAGCCAGGTCAACGCCTTGCCGGTGTTCCACGGGTCGGAGGTGACGATGATGAAGGTGATGACGGCGGTGCCGCCCTGCCACACCCCGAAACCGATCAACACCAGTCGGTCGGAACTCAGGCCGCCGTACCGGGCCAGGCCGTAGACCAGGGCGAACGCCAGGAGCGCGCCGAGCCCGGCGGCACCGGAGATGGCCGCGACCCCGGCCAGTGGAACGAAGGTCAGCAGCGCCACCGCGCCGATGCCGGCCCCGCCGGTGATGCCGAGGATGCCCGGCTCGGCGAGCGGGTTGCGGCAGACCGCCTGCACGGTGGTGCCGGCGACCGCGAGCGCCGCGCCGGCCAGCAGCGCCGCCGCGACCCGGGGCC
Organism: Micromonospora sagamiensis; assembly: GCF_014680085.1. Classification (NCBI taxonomy): domain Bacteria; kingdom Bacillati; phylum Actinomycetota; class Actinomycetes; order Micromonosporales; family Micromonosporaceae; genus Micromonospora; species Micromonospora sagamiensis. The sequence goes on from NZ_AP023438.1 coordinate 3,567,827, forward strand.
AGCGCTGGTCCAGCACGAAGGTGTACGCCGGTCCGGTGCGCCCCTGCACCCAGTTGACCACGTCACCGAGCAGGACCCAGGTGTCCCCGGCGAGCATGCCGAGCACCACCGCCCCGACCGTCACCGTGGCACCGACGGTGACCACGCCGAGGTGGAAGGAGCGGGAGCGGACGGCGGCGTGCCCGCCCGGGGGCCGGCGGGTGGGGCCGGCGTCCCGGTAGCGGCGGGCCAGCCAGACCATCAGCACCGCGCCGAAGAGCGTGGTGACCACGCCGGTCGGCACGTCCACGCCGGCCTGGCCGCCGAGCACGGCCCGCAGCAGCACGTCCGAGCCGAGCACGATGAGCACGCCGACGATGCCGGAGAGCGGCAGCAGGACCCGGTGCCGGTGCACCCCGGGCACCATCCGGCCGAGCAGCCGGACGATCACCGGCGCGCAGAGCCCGACGAAGCCGATCGGCCCGGCCAGGGTCACCGCGGCGGCGGAGAGCAGGACGGCGAGGAGGATCACCACGAGCCGGGTGCGCCGGACGTCCAGCCCGAGCACCGTGGCCGTGTCGTCGCCGAGGGCGAGCACGTCCATCCGGTGCCCGAGCGCCACCAGCAGCGCGACGGCGATCCCGATCACCGGGGCGAGCTGGGTGAACGCCGTCAGGTCGGCCTGCACCAGCGAGCCGTTGCCCCAGGCGAACAGGCCGATGGTGGCCTGCTCGAACAGGAGCATCAGCAGCATGGTGAACGAGTTCAGGGCGAGCGCGGTGGCCGAGCCGGCGAGGATCAGCCGGGTCGTGCCGGCCTGCCCGCCGGTGGCCAGCATCATCACCAGCCCGGCCGCCACGAGGCCGCCGCAGAAGGCCAGACCGCCCGCCGGGAGGGCGGGCAGGGAGATGCCGAACGCGGCCACAGCGACGATGGCCAGGTGTGCCCCCGCGTTGACCGCGAGGGTGTCCGGGGAGGCCAGCGGGTTGCGGGCCAGCGACTGGAGCGCGGCTCCGGCGAAACCGAGCGCGACACCGACGGCCAGCCCGGCGAGCATGCGGGGGATCCGGGAGGCGACCAGCACCCGGGCCGCCTCGTCGTCCGACCCGGTGAGCAGGCGCAGCAGGTCGAGCGCGCCGACGGTGGAGGTGCCCTGGGTGAGGTGCACCGCCGTGACCACCAGCAGCAGGGCGGTGGCGACGACGAAGGCGGTGACGACCCGGGTGGGAGCGAGCGGTCCGGTCGGGGTCGGCTGCGTGGCCGACCCCGACCTGACGGGTGCGCTGAGCTGGCTCAAGCCGTGTAGACCTTCACGAACTCGTCGATGTACTGCTTGCCGGAGAGCGGCCCACCGAAGGTCCACATGCCGTCGGACAACCGGTGCAGCTTGTTCTGCTGCACGAAGGGCAGCGACTTCCAGATCGCGTTGCCGGACAGGCCCGTCTTGAAGACGTCGTCGCCGTCCGAGGCGTTGTAGAAGAAGGTGAGGTCCTGGCCCTTGAGGACGGTCAGCCCTTCGACGTCGGTCTGGCCCAGGCCCCACATCTCGTCGACCTTGCCGGTCCAGGCGTTCTTCAGCCCGAGCTGGATGCCGATCTGGGAGACGAACGCGCCCTGGCCGAACATCCGGACGGTGATGTTGCTGCCGTCCTTCCAGCCGTCGGCGACGGTGAACTGCTTCCCGGCGGCCCCGGCGTCGGCGATCTTCTTCTTGCCGTCGGCGATCGCCGCGTCGAAGTCGGCGAGCAGCTTCTCGCCCTCGCTGGCCTTGCCGGTCGCCTGGGCGATCATGGTGACGTCCGCCCGCATGCGGCCGAGGTTGTCCTTGGCGTCACTGCCCTTGGTGACCAGCACCGGCACGTACTTCTCCAGCTGGTCGACGAGCGTGGCGCCCCGCTCGGCCTCCATCACCACCAGCTCCGGCTGCAACGCGACGATCGCGTCGACGCTCGGCTCGGACCGGGTGCCGACGTCCTTGACGCTGGCGTCGAGCTTGGCGGCGCGGGACCAGGTGGCGTAACCCTTGGTGTCGGCCGCGCCGACGGGCATGACGCCGAGGGCGACCAGCGTCTCGACCTCGGCCCACTCCAGCGCGACGACCTTGGTGGCCGGTGCCTTGAGGGTGACGGCCTTGCCCCGGCTGTCGGTGACGGTGACCGGGCCGCTGGACGCGGCGGCGGAGGAGGAGCTCGCGGCCGGCTCTTCGGTGGTGCCGCAGGCGCTGAGCGCGAGCGCGGCGACGGCGGCGACCAGGAGGGTCGCACGGGTACGCATCATGACGGTCTTCTCTGTTCGTGGATCGGTGGGCGGGTCAGGCGAGGGCCCGGGTCGAGTGCCGGCCGACGGGTCGGGTGGAGAGGAGTCCGTTGAGCGGGTCGACGGTCACCTCGATGCGGATGCCGTACGTCTCGGTCAGGGCCTCCTCGGTGAGGACGTCGCTCGGCGTGCCGGTGGCCCGGACACGCCCGCCGTGCAGGAGCACCACCTCGTCGGCGACGGCGGCGGCCTGGTTCAGGTCGTGCAGGACGACCCCGACGGCGACGTGGTCGTCGTCGGCGAGGTCCCGCATCAGGTCGAGGATCTCGACCTGATAGCGCAGGTCGAGGAAGGTGGTCGGCTCGTCGAGCAGCAGCACGCCGGTGTCCTGGGCCAGGCAGGTGGCCAGCCAGACCCGCTGCAACTCCCCGCCGGAGAGTTCGTCGACCGGCCGGTCCGCCATCGCGGTCACGCCGGTGGTCGCCATGGCCCGGTCCACCATGGCCGGACCGTCCGGGTCGCCGGACCGCCAGCGTCCCCGGTACGGATGCCGGCCGTAGCCGACCACGTCCCGGACGGTCACGCCGCTGGGGGTGGGACGACTCTGCGCCAGCAGGGTGACCCGGCGGGCGAACTCCCAGGCGGTGAGCGTCCGGGCCGGGGTGCCGTCGGCGAGCTGCACCTCGCCGTGCTCCAGCGGGTGCAGCCGGGCCAGTCCGCGCAGCAGTGTCGACTTGCCGCTGCCGTTCGGACCGACCAGGGCGGTCACGGCCCCGGGGCGCAACGTGATGGCGGCGCCGTGGACCACGGTCGCACCGTGGTAGCCCAGACGCAGATCCACGCCGCGCAGACCCTCGGCGCGACTGTCCCGAGCACTCATGCCGGTTAGGTTAACCTAACCTTAGTTGGGCATGTCAAGGTTGGGTGGCGCCGGTCGGGTGGGCGCGCCCCTCGTCGTTCCGCCCGGATCCTGCTTGAGCTGCGGAAACGGCCGGTGTGCGCGACGTCGTCGCGGGCGGGACGGGATCCGGGGAAATGCCCGTGGCGGGCCGCCGCCGGAGTCTCGTTCCGATACAATCCATCGAGCGCTGCCGAATTGTTGCGTGCCATTGCCCGACCGGTCGCGCGGCGCGTCACCGTCGTCGGTGGCGGACGTCGGCGACGCGACCCGCCGGGCCCACACGGTCGTGGTCCGCCCCCGTCCGACGGGTGAGGGGAGAGCATTCATGATCAATCTCGGCGGTGCGACCCCGGCGGTCACCGCAGGCCCGACAGCGCCGACCGCCGATACCGGGGACGGGCCGCTCCGGCGGGAGGTCGACGCGGTGCTCGCCGACTTCCTCGGTGGACACCTCGACACGTCCGCCGACGAGGACTGGCGGCAGGGGGTCGAACTGCTCCGCTCCTTCGTCCTGGGCACGGCCGGTAAACGGACCCGGCCGACCCTCTGCCACCTCGGCTGGCGGGCCTGCGGCGGGGACGGCCCCGGGGTGGTGCGCGTCGCCGCCGCTCTGGAGCTGTTCCATGCCTTCGCGCTGATCCACGACGACGTGATGGACGGCAGCGACACCCGACGCGGTCGGCCGACGCTGCACGTCGACCTCGCCGACCGGCACCGGCGACGCGGCTGGCGTGGTGACGCCGAGCGGTTCGGCCGGAACACGGCGATCCTCTGGGGAGACCTCTGCCTGGTCTGGTCCGAGCAGCTGTTCTCCAGCGGTGGCACCGCCGACCGGGTGGCCCGGGTGCGGACCCTGTTCCAGCGGATGCGCGCCGAGGCGGTGATGGGGCAGTACCTCGACCTCCGGGGCGAGGCCGCCGGTGCCGGGCTGGCCGACTGCCTGCGCATCCTGCGCTACAAGTGCGCCCGCTACACGGTGGAGCGCCCGCTCCAGATCGGCGCCGCGTGGGCCGGCGCCGGCAGCGCCGAGCTGGCCGCCTTCTCCCGGGTCGGCATCCCGCTCGGCGAGGCGTTCCAGCTCCGCGACGACGTGCTGGGGGTCTTCGGCGACGACACGCTCACCGGCAAGTCCAGCCTCACCGACCTGCGCGACGGCAAGGCGACCGTGCTGATGGCGCTCACCCGGCAGGCCGCCACGGCCGCGCAGGTCGCCGCGATCGACCGGTGGCACGGCGATGCACATCTCGACCGGGCCGGCGCGGACGTCCTCCGGGAGATCATCGTCGACTCCGGCAGCCTGCGGCGGGTGGAGGAGATGATCGCGGCACGGACCGAGGAGGCCGTGGCCGCGCTCCACGAGGCGTCGATCGTGGACGACGCGCGGGTGGAGCTAATCGAGTTGGCGCGTAGGCTCTCGGTCCGGAGTCGCTGACGGACCACAGGGGACGACGCCAGGTGATCGAAGCCCGCGAACTCAGCAAGACGTACGGCAGCGTCCGCGCCGTCGACCGGGTGAGCTTCACCGCCGCTGCCGGTCGGGTGACCGGGTTTCTCGGGCTCAACGGTTCCGGCAAGACGACCACCCTGCGCATACTGCTCGGACTGGTGACGCCGACCTCCGGGCAGGCCCTGGTCGACGGCCGTCGGTACCGCGACCTGCGGCACCCGGTACGCCGGGTCGGCGCGGTGCTGGAGCAGGGCATCGGCCACCCGGGGCAGACCGGCCGGGCGCACCTGGTCACCCAGGCGGTCTTCTCCGGCGCGGGCCGGTCCCGGGTGGACGCGCTGCTGGAACAGGTCGGCCTCGGCCACGCCGCCGACCAGCGCATCGGCGGGTACTCCCTGGGCATGCGGCAACGCCTCGCGGTGGCGACCGCCCTGCTGGGCGACCCGCCGGTGCTGGTGCTCGACGAACCCGCCAACGGCCTCGACCCGGAGGGCATCGCCTGGCTGCGGGGGCTGCTGCGCGACCACGCCCGCTCCGGGGGCACCGTGCTGATCTCCAGTCACCTTCTGGCCGAACTGGCGCAGCTGGTCGACGACGTGGTGATCATCGCCAGAGGGCGGCTGGTCCGCGCGACGTCGCTCGCCGAGCTGACGCGGGACGCCGAGGCCCGGGTACGCGTCCGAAGCCGGGACCCGCGCCGACTGTGGCACGCCCTGACGCAGGCGGGCGGGCGGATCACCACCGACGGGACCGCCCTGGAGGTGGCCGGCCTCTCCCCGGAGGAGGTGGGTGAGCTGGCCTTCCGGGCGCAGGTGCCGGTCCACGAGCTGACCGTGCGTACGCCCGACCTGGAGCAGATCTTCCTCACCCTGGCGGCCACCCGGTGACCGCCGTCCTGCGCAGCGAGCTGTACCGGGCGCTGACCCTGCGCTCCTCGGTGGTCTCGCTGATCGTGGTGGTCGCGGTGGGCCTGCTGTTCGGCTGGCTCAGCCCCGACATGTGGGCCCTGCTGGTCGGCCTGGGCGCGTACGCCGTCGGGGTCGTCGGCACGGCCCAGCACGTCCAGCACCGGACGGCGGTGCTGCTCCACCTGGGGCAGCCGCACCGGCTGCGGGCCCTGGCCGGTCAGGTGGCGGCGTACGTGCTGATCGGGCTCGCCGTCGCCGCGCTCAGCGGGGTGACCGTGCTGGCCGGCGGGGAACCCGACCGCTGGACCGCCGCCCTGGTGGCGGTGCCGGTGATGGCCGTCTTCGGCGTCGCCACGGCGGCCGTCGTCCGGCGCACCACCTGGTTGTTCCTCGGCTGTGCGGGGTGGTTCGTGTTCGTCGAGGGACTGCTGGGCCGGTTGAAGCAGCCGCTGCCGTTCACCGCCTTCCTGGACGGCAGCGCGGGGGACGGCCGCAGCCTGGCCGTCTTCGTGGGCTGGACGACCCTGGCGCTGGTCGGCGCGGCGGTCGCCGTCCATCGCGACATCACCGGCGACTGACCGGCCCAGGCCCCGGATCAGCGGCGCAGCAGCGCGAAGACCCCCCAGCCGAGGTACTCCCGGACGTACTTCACGTGGCGGACCGGGTCCTCGGTCAGCTCGGCGCGTAGCTGCGGGGCGAGGTCGTCGTCCGGGTTGTCGTCCAGCCAGCGGCGCAGGTTGAGCCAGTGCGCCGCCGCGTACCGGTCCCAGCTGTCCTGGTCGGCGAGGACCATCTCCACCAGGTCGAGACCGCACCGCCCGAACAGCTCGACGAGACCCGGCAGGTCGTGGAAGTCGTCCCGGGAGGTGGCGTGGCAGCCTTCCACGGTCGCCTGGTCCGGGGGCGTCCGCCGCCAGTAGGGCTCGCCGACCAGCAGCATCCCGCCGGGGCGCAACCCGCGTTCCAGGATCTCCAGCGTGCCGGCGACACCCCCGCCGATCCAGGTGGCACCGATGCAGGCGGCCACGTCGACGGGCTCCCCGGGTACGTACGCGGCGGCGTCGCCGTGCACGAACCGGACCCGGTCGGCCACCCCCAGTTCGGCGGCGCGGTCCCGCGCGGCGGCGGTGAACGCGGTGCTGACGTCGACACCGGTGCCGGAGATGCCGTGCTCCCGGGCCCAGGTGCAGAGCAGCTCACCCTTGCCGCAGCAGAGGTCCAGGAGGGACATGCCGGGGCGCAGGCGGATCGCCCGTCCGAGCGTGGCCAGCTTGCCGGCGTCGAACGGGTTGAGGATGCGCAGGTCGCCCTCACGGATGACGTGACTGCGGTCGAGATCCAACGGGTGGCTCCTCAGCGTCGGTGCGGGCGGGACCGGGGCCGTCCGGCGTGGGAACCGGACGGCCTCGCCGCAGGGTAGGCCCGGACGAAGGCCGCGCCAACCCGAATAACACCCGCCCCGGTGGCCTGCCCCGCAGTGAGCACCGTTCATGATTGACCGGACCGCGTCGAGGCGATGTGCCGGGCGGTGGACGCAGGGCGTACCGGCCGGAGCGCCGATGGCGGCGACCACGTCGGGGCCGGACGGGGAGGAGTCGTGGGGACGTTGGGCATCGCGTACCACCGGAGGGTGGAGCTGGCCGCGCCGGCCGAGGACGTGGCCCGGGTGCTGCGGGACGTGGCGGGCTGGCCGCGCTGGAACGCGTCGGTCGCCCGGGTCGACCGGCCGGCGTCGGGGCCGCTCACGGTCGGCGAGACCGTCCGGCTCAAGCAGCACCGGCTGCCGGCGAACACCTGGACGGTCACCCGGGTCGACGACACCGGCTTCGTCTGGACGGCGACCAGCCCCGGGGTCCGCACGACCGGCGACCACCGGGCCCGCCCGACCGCTCCGGGACGTTGCGAGGCCACCCTCACGCTGCGGATGGACGGGCCGCTCGCCCGGCTCACCGCTCTCTTCGGCGGCCGGCTGATCCACCGCTACCTGGACATGGAGGCCGACGGGTTGCGCCGGGAGGTCGAGCGGGACGCCGAAGGATGAGTGGCACCCCGGCGGTCGCGGCCCGGTGAGCGGCGTCGCCGACCCGGCCGCCGGCTGGCCGCGCCTGGCCGACCGGTGCGGCCGGATCGCCCGGTCCCGCCCGTTCGAGGTCGCCATCGTGGTGGTGATCATCGCCAACGGGATCGTGCTCGGCGTCGAGACGTACCCGCACCTGGGAGCGGCCGGGCCGATCCTGCGCGGACTCGAGTGGACCTTCCGGGCCGCCTTCGTCGCCGAGATCGTCATCCGGCTGCTCGCCTACGGCCGCCGCCCCCAGGACTTCTTCCGCCACGGCTGGAACGTCTTCGACTTCCTGGTGATCTCGGCGATCTTCCTGCCCGGCCTGCACGGCGACTCCGCGCTGCTGCGGGTGGTGCGGGTCGCCCGGATGGTACGGCTGGTGCGGTTCTCCCCGGGCCTGCGCACGATCGTCGCCGCACTGTGGCGCAGCCTGCCGGGGGTCGGTGGCTTCCTCGCGCTGGCCGTGGTGACCCTCTACGTCTACGGCATGGCCGGCTGGTTGATCTTCGCCGACAGCCAGCCGGAGCAGTACGGGGACATCGGCCGGTCGCTGCTGACCCTGTTCGTGCTGCTCTCCCTGGAGACCCTGCCGGACCTGATCGAGCAGGGCATGGCGGTCTCCCCGTGGACCCTGCTCTACTACGTCAGCTACGTGCTGATCACGGTGAACCTGCTGCTCAACATCCTGATCGCGGTCATCGTGAACTCGATGGAGGAGGCCCGCCGGTTGGAGATGACCGAGCGGCTCGCCCCGGACTACGACGCCGACGGCGACGGCGTGCCGGACGAGGTGGACCGGATCGCGCTCACCCAGCGGCTGGACGACCTCCGCGCGGTCATCGCCGAACTCGAACGGGAACTGCGGATCGACCGTGACGACGCGCACACGCGGTCGCCGCACCGGCACCCGGACCGCCCGGACGGGCACTGACCGACCGCTGCTCCCGACCGGATCCGCAGGTCACGGGGTGTCGCGCAACGTGGTTGGTCGATGACTCACCCGAATCGAAATGTGTCGATTTCCCATCTTCTGGATAGTGTTGCGGGAAAGTCGGGTGGATCTTGGGGAGGTCGTGTGCTGGTACTGGTGGCGGTCCATGCGCTCGCAGCCGTGGTCGCCCCGGCACTGGTACGCACCTGGGGGCGGCGGGCACTCTACCTCGTGGCAGCCGTGCCGGCGGCGACCCTGGTCTGGGCGCTGGCCCACACCGGGCAGGTGCGCTCCGGCACCCCGGTGGTGGAGACCCTCCCCTGGGTGCCGGGGCTGGGGCTCGAGATCGCCCTGCGGATGGGCACCCTGGCCTGGCTGCTGGTCGTCCTCGTCGGCGGGGTGGGCGCGCTGGTGCTGGCGTACAGCGCGCACTACTTCAGCTCCGACGACCCGGGACTGGGCCGGTTCGCGGCGGTCTTCGTCGCCTTCGCCGGGGCGATGCTCGGCCTGGTGGTCTCCGACGACCTGCTGCTGCTCTACGTCTTCTGGGAGCTGACCACCGTCTTCTCCTACCTGCTCATCGGGTACGACCCGACGAAGCGGGCCAGCCGTCGGGCGGCCATGCAGGCCCTGCTGGTCACCACGCTGGGCGGTCTCGCCATGCTCGCCGGGTTCATCATGCTCGGCCAGCACGCCGGCACCTACCGCTGGTCGCGGATCGCCGAGAACCTCCCCGACGGCGGGTACCTGGCCGTGGCGCTGGTGCTGGTGCTGCTCGGCGCGATGAGCAAGTCGGCGATCTTCCCGTTCAACTTCTGGCTGCCCAACGCGATGGCGGCCCCCACCCCGGTCAGCGCCTACCTGCACGCCGCGGCGATGGTCAAGGCCGGCGTGTTCCTGGTCGCCCTGCTGGGCCCGGCGGTCGCCGACGTCGCCCCGTGGCGGCCGGTGCTGCTCACCACCGGCCTGGTCACGCTCTTCCTCGGGGCCTGGTCCGCGCTGCGCCAGGTCGACCTCAAACTGCTCCTGGCGTACGGCACGGTCAGCCAGCTCGGCCTGCTGATGGTGGTGCTCGGCGCCGGCACCCGGGACACCGCGCTGGCCGGCGTGGCGATGGTGCTGGCCCACGCGCTGTTCAAGGCCACCCTCTTCCTCTCCGTCGGCATCGTCGACCACGCCACCGGCACCCGTGACCTGCGCGAACTCAGCGGGCTCGGCCGACGCTCCCCGGCGCTGGCGGTGGTCGCCACCCTCGCCGCCGCGTCCATGGCCGGCCTGCCGCCGATGGCGGGGTTCGTCGCCAAGGAAGCCGCCTACGAGGCGTTCCGGCACGGCGGCACCGCCGACCGGGTGGTGCTGGCCGGGCTCGTCCTCGGCTCGGCGCTGACTGTGGCGTACACGCTGCGCTTCCTCTGGGGCGCCTTCGCCGCCAAGCCCGGCGTGCCACCGACCGAGCCGCACCCGGTGCGCTGGCCGTTCCTGGCGGCACCGGCCCTGCTCGCCGCCGCCGGCCTGGGCGTCGGGGTGTCCGCACCGGCCGTCGACCGGTTGCTCGCCCCGTACGCCGACCTCTACCCGACCAGCGGAACCCCGTACCACCTGGCGCTCTGGCACGGGCCGACGCTCGCGCTCGGGCTCTCGGTGGCGGCCGTCGCGGCCGGTGCCGGGCTGTTCCTGCTGACGCACCGCAGGCGACTGCCGGCCGGCCCGTGGCTGCCGTTCGACGGTGCCGCCGCCTACCAGCGGGTGGTCAACGGGGTGGACCGGCTGGCGGTGGAGCTGACCGGCGCGACCCAGCGTGGCTCGCTGCCGTTCTACCTCGGCGTCATCCTGCTCGTGCTGGTCGTCCTGCCCGGCGGTGCGCTGCTGGCCGGTACCCCGTGGTCCGGAACGTTCCGGGCCTGGGACACCCCGCTCCAGGCGGTCGCCGGCGCCGTGGTGATCGTCTCCGCGGTCGCCGCCGCCCGGGCGCTGCGCCGGCTGACCGCGATGATCCTGGTCGGGGTCGCCGGCTACGGCACCGCGGTGCTCTTCGTCCTGCACGGCGCGCCCGACCTGGCGCTGACCCAGTTCCTCGTGGAGACCGTCACGATCGTGATGTTCGTGCTGGTCCTGCGCCGACTGCCGGAGAAGTTCTCGGAGCGGCCGATCCGCTCCAGCCGGCGTGGCCGGATCGGGCTCGGCATCGCCGTCGGCGCGGTCACCGCCGGGATGGCGTACGTCGCCGCAGGCGGCCGGGAGGCCGAACCGATCTCGGTCGGCTTCCCCGACGAGGCGGTCTCCTACGGCGGCGGCAAGAACGTGGTCAACGTGACCCTGGTGGACATCCGGGCCTGGGACACCATGGGCGAGATCGCCGTCCTGGTGGTGGCCGCCACCGGCGTGGCCAGCCTGATCTTCCGGCGCTCCCGCGACCTGGACCGGCGCAGCGGCATCCCCGGGGCGACGACCGCGACGCCGTCCCGACCGCGCTGGCTGACCACCGGCGCGACCACCCGCCGCCAGTCGGTGATCCTCCAGGTGGTCACCCGGCTGCTCTTCCACGCCATCGTGGTCTTCTCCATCTACCTGCTCTTCTCCGGCCACAACGCCCCCGGGGGCGGATTCGCCGCCGGCCTGGTCGCCGGTCTCGCCCTGACCGTGCGGTACCTGGCCGGCGGGCGCACCGAGCTGAACAGCGCCGCCCCGGTCGACGCGGGCAAGCTGCTCGGCGCGGGGCTGTTCGTGGCGGTGGGCACCGGCGTGGCGGCCATCCCATTCGGCGGGGAGTTCCTCCAGAGCGCCCTGTTGGACCTCCATCTGCCGGTCGTGGGGCACCTGCACTTCGTCACGTCGGTCTTCTTCGACGTCGGCGTCTACCTGATCGTCGTCGGGCTGGTGCTGGACATCCTGCGCAGTCTCGGCGCGGAGATGGACCGGCAGCACGAGACCGAACGGAGCGACGTACCGGCCGAGGTGCGGGACAAGGAGCTGGTATGACCCCGAACCTCACCTACGTCGTCGTGGTCGGTGTGCTCTTCGCCGCCGGGGTGACCCTGCTGCTGGAGCGCAGCCTCACCCGGGTGCTGATGGGCGTCATCCTGCTCGGCAACGGTGCCAACCTGCTGCTGCTCACCGGGGGGCGGGCCGGCGGGCCGCCGATCGTCGGCACCACCCCCGAGGAGGAGATGAGTGACCCGCTGCCCCAGGCGATGGTGCTCACCGCCATCGTCATCACCCTCGGCATGACCGCCTTCCTGCTCGCGCTCTCCTACCGCAGCTGGCACCTCAACGGCCACGACGAGGTGCAGGACGACGTGGAGGACCGCCGGATCATGGATCTGGCCGACCGGGACGAGGGGCCGGGCACCGCCGACGAGCAGACCGCCGGTGAGCCGGGCGAGGACGACGACCCGGTGCCCACCCCGTCCGGCGCGGACGCGGGGAGGGCCGGATGAACCACCTCGTCCCGATGCCGGTGGTGATGCCGCTGCTCGGCGCGGCGCTCACCCTCATGCTCGCCGGTCGGCCCCGCGCGCAGCGCTGGGTCAGCCTCACCGTGCTCACCGCCACCGTCGTGGTCTCCGCGCTGCTGCTGGTCCGCTCCACCGTCGACGGCCCGCTCGTCGTCGAGGTGGGCGGCTGGGTCGCACCGCTGGGCATCGTGCTGGTCGCCGACCAGCTCGCCGCGCTGATGCTGGTCGTCTCCGCCACGGTCACCCTCTGCGTGCTGGTCTACTCCATCGGGCAGGGTATGGCCGACGGCGACGAGGAGACGCCGCTGTCGGTCTACCACCCGACCTACCTGGTGCTCACCGCCGGCGTGTGCAACGCGTTCCTCTCCGGCGACCTGTTCAACCTCTACGTCGGCTTCGAGATCCTGCTGGTCGCGAGCTACGTGCTGCTGACCCTGGGCAGCACCGAGACCCGGATCCGGGCGGGCACCACGTACGTCGTGGTCAGCCTGCTGTCGTCGTTGATCTTCCTGGTGGCGATCGGGCTGGTCTACTCGGCGACCGGCACGCTCAACCTCGCCCAGCTGGTCGGCCGGCTCGACGCCCTCCCGGACGACCTGCGGCTGGTCCTCCAGGGCATGCTGCTGCTCGCCTTCGGCATCAAGGCCGCCGTCTTCCCGCTGTCGGCGTGGCTGCCGGACAGCTACCCGACCGCGCCCGCCCCGGTCACCGCGGTCTTTGCCGGCCTGCTCACCAAGGTCGGCGTGTACGCGACCATCCGCACCGAGACGCTGCTCTTCCCCGGCGGCCGGACCGCCGACCTGCTGCTCTGGGTGGCCGGGCTGACCATGCTGGTCGGCATCCTCGGCGCGGTCGCCCAGTCCGACATCAAACGGCTGCTCTCCTTCACGCTGATCAGCCACATCGGCTACATGCTCTTCGGGGTGGGGCTGACCACCTCGCTCGGCCTGGCCGCCGCGATCTTCTACGTGGTGCACCACATCACCATCCAGACGACCCTGTTCCTCGCCGCCGGCCTGGTCGAACGGCGGGGCGGCAGCACCGCCCTGGACCGGCTCGGCGGGCTGGCCCGGCTCTCCCCGCTGCTCGCCGTGCTCTTCTTCGTGCCGGCGCTCAACCTCGCCGGCATCCCGCCCTTCTCCGGGTTCCTCGGCAAGCTCGGTCTCGTCCAGGCCGGGGTCGACGACGGCGGGCCGCTGGCCTGGGCGCTGGTCGCCGCCGGCCTGGTCACCAGCCTGCTCACCCTGTACGCGATCGCCCGGGTGTGGAACCTGGCCTTCTGGCGGGCACCGCATCCGGACATGCCGACCCCGGAGGGCGCGCCGGCCAGGGGTGCCGACGACGCGGACCGGGCCCACGGGGATCCGGCCGGGCCGCCGGGCGTCCTGCTGCCTCGACTGATGATCGCCTCGACCGCCGCCCTGGTGGTGTTCGGGCTGGCCCTGACGGTGGTCGCCGGGCCGCTCTTCGACATCAGCACCGACGCCGCCGACGACCTGCTGCGCCGTACCCCGTACGTGGAGGCCGTCTATCCGGAGGGGACGCCGTGAGTGCCGATCCGACGACGCCGGGCCAGCCGATCGAACCGCCGAACCCGCCGCTGACCCGCCGTGCCCGGCGACGCAACCTGGTGGTCGCGGTGACCGGCCTGGTCACCGTCTGGGTGCTGCTCTGGGGCACCTTCACCTGGGCCAACCTGATCAGCGGGCTGGCCGTCACCGGCGTGCTGCTGGTCGTCTTCCCGCTGCCTCCGGTGACCTTCGCCGGTCGGCTGCACCCGCTGGGGCTGCTCCGCTTCGGGCTCCGCTTCCTCTACGACCTGGTGGTGGCCAGCCTCCAGATCGCCTGGCTGGCTCTGCGGTTCGGGCACGAGCCACGCGGCGCGATCATCGCCGTGCCGCTGCGGGTCAACACGGACCTGAACCTCACCCTCACCGCCGAGGCCCTGTCGCTGGTGCCGGGCAGCCTCATCATGGAGGCGGACCGGGCCACCGGCACCCTCTACATCCACGTGCTCGGCGTCCGCACCATCGAGGAGGTCGAGCGGTTCCGGCGCGGGGTCCTGGAGCTGGAGGAGCGGATCATCGCCGCCGTCGGCTCCGAGGACGAACGACGCCTGACGATCGAAGCCACCCACACCGGCACGTCACCGCCGGCCGAGCTGTAAGGGGCACCGAGATGACCGCCGTAGCCGTGACCGTCACCGTCCTGCTCGCCGTGGCCGGTGGGCTGACCCTGATCCGGATCATCCGGGGACCGTCCATCCTCGACCGGGCCGTCGCCACCGACGTGCTGCTGGCCGTCGTCGTCGCCGCCATCGCCACCGAGGCCGCGTACAGCCGGGACGCCACCGCGTTGCCCGTGCTGGTGGTGCTCGCCATCCTCGGCTTCGTCAGCTCGGTCAGCGTCGCCCGCTTCGCCGCGCGGAGGAGCCCGAAGTGAGTCTCGACGCCGTCCTCGACGCCACCGCCGCGGTCTGCCTGATCGCCGGGGCGCTGCTCAGCCTCGCCGCCGGGATCGCCCTGGTCCGTTTCCCGGACCTGCTCTCCCGGATGCACGCCGCCGCCAAACCCCAGGTCCTCGGCCTGCTGCTGGTCCTGCTCGGCTGCGCGCTGCGGCTGCGTACCGGCGTGGACATCACCACCCTCGTGCTGGTCGGGGCGTTCCAGTTGGCGAGTGCGCCGGTGGCCGCGCACATGGTCGGACGGGCCGCGTACCCGCACGACCAGATCCGGACGGACCTGCTGGTCACCGACGAACTCGCCGCGCACCTGGACCGGATCAGCGAACGCCCCTGACCCGCGCGACGCCGGTCAGGGGGTCTCGACGACCTGCCGCCCGAGGGGCCAGAGTGCGGCCGGGACGAGCTTGAAGTTCGCCACCCCGAACGGGATGCCGACGATGGTGACGCACTGGGCCACCCCGGCGAGGACGTGCGCCAGGGCGAGCCACCAGCCGGCCACCAGCAGCCAGACGACGTTCGCCGCCCCGGAGGGCAGACCGGCGTCGGGCTTGTCGACCAGGGTGCGACCGAAGGGCCAGAGCGAGTACCGGGCCAGCCGCAACGCCGCGACCCCGAACGGGATCGTGACGACGAGCGCGAAGCAGACCAGCGCCGCGATTCCGTACCCGATGGCCAGCACGATTCCGCTACCGAAGATCAGCCAGAGCAGGTTCAACAGAAAGCGAATCATCAGCTCATCATGACCGGCCCGTGCCAGTCGTCCCGCCGGCCGTTCTCCGCTGGTGGTGGCGGTGGTGACCGGCCCGGCAATGCGCGTTGCGGCCGGGACGCGCGAATCCTGTCAGCGATTTCCCAGTTTCCGTTGCTACGGTTCCGGCACCACGGGTCCACATCGGACGGCTGCTCGTTCCGTTGTGTCGCGACGATCGCGGTGGGAATTGCGCGTCGCGGTCGTCACCGTACTTCCGGCCCACAGCGCCCGGGTCGCGCTGTCCGCCGGGAGCCGTCCGGTGGCCGTGGAGTCGGGTCCTCCCGGCCACCGGGCATCCCGGTCGGCGTTCGTCGGACCCGTCGGCCCTCTCCGGTGGAGCCAACTGCTTTCCCCGGCCGCCCCGATGGCGTTAAGTGGTGAGGTCGGCACTGTCGGCGACGGGAGCGGCCCACTGCCGGGGTCGCCCCGCTCGTGACGGTGACCGTGCACCCGTCGTCCCGACACCTTCGAGGAGCGTCCGTGACCGGACCCGCCGTCGAATCCGCCCGCCCGGCCGGCGGGGACGATCCCGGACGGCTCGGCCGTGCGTCCGGTGAGTCGGTCCTGCCCGAGCTGCGGGCGATGTGGTGGGAGACCGGGGTGCGGGCCCGCGCCGAGGCGGGGCTCTTCGCGGTCCTGGCCGAACTGCCCCGGCTGGTGGCCGAGGCGGTCCGGGTCAGCTGGCGGGCCGACCGCTTCCGCACCTCCGTGGTGGCCGTCGCGACGGTCGGCGGTGGGGTGATGTCGGCGTTCGGGCTGCTCGCCACCCAGCGGGTGCTGGTGGAACTGTTCGCCGGTGGCCCGACCGCCGACCGGGTGGTCGCCGCGCTGCCGGCGCTGCTGGCCCTGGCGGCGGTGACGGCCGTCCGGGCCGGCATGGGCATCGCCACCGGGTACGCCCAGAACGGACTCACCCCGAGGGTCAGCCGGGCGGTGGAGCGCCGGTTGTTCGAGGTGACCACGGCGGTCCGGCTGGACGCGTTCGACGCCGACGCCTTCGCCGACGAGATGGAACGGGCGTCCCGGGGCAGCGACTCGGTGATCTCGCTGGTGCGGGCGTCGATGAACCTGTTCGCCGGTCTGGCCGGCCTGCTCGCGGTGGCCGTGGCGGTGCTCGTGATCCATCCCCTGCTGCTGCTGGCGCTGCTGGTGGCGACGCTGCCGAAGGCGTGGGCCACGTTGCGCGCCGGACACCTGCGCTACCAGACGTACACCGCCGGGTCGGTGCGCCGTCGCCGGCAGTGGTTGCTGCACCGGCTGATGGCCGAACGCGACTCGGCCCCGGAGCTGCGCTCGTACGGGCTGCGCCGGTTCCTGCTCGACCAGTACGACCGGGTGATGCGGGTGGAGACCGACATCCAGCTCGACCTGGCCCGCCGGGTCACCACGATGACCAGCGTCGGCGCGGTGGTCGGCGGGCTCGCCACCGGCGTCGTCTACGCCCTGCTCGGTTTCCTGCTCGTCGAGGGGCAGATCCCGCTCGCGGCGGCGGCGACCTGCGTGGTCGCGGTGCAGTCCGCGCAGCGTTCCCTGTCCACCGTCACCTACCAGGTCGACGAGGTCTACTCCGACGGGCAGCACGTCGGCGACTACACCGGCTTCCTGGCCCGGGCCGCCGACCACCTGCCCGAGACGGGCGGTGACCGGGCGACCCCGGAACCCCTGCGGGAGATCGCCGTCCGGGGAGTCACCCTGTGCTACCCCGACCGGGACACGCCCGCCGTCGACGACGTCACGCTGACCGTCCGGGCCGGGCAGACCGTGGCGTTCGTGGGGGAGAACGGCTCCGGCAAGTCCACCCTGGCCGCGATCATCGCCATGCTGCGCAGCCCGAGCGCGGGCGTGATCGAGTGGAACGGACGGCCGCTGGCGGAGTGGGACGCCGACGGGCTGCGGGCCCGGATCGCCGTGGTGACCCAGGAGTACCACAAGTGGCCCTTCACGGCCGCGACGAACATCGCGCTCGGCGACGTGGACACCGAGGCCCGGCAGGACCGGATCGAGGCCGCCGCCGCCCGCGCGGTCGCCCACGACATGATCCGCGACCTGCCGTACGGCTACGAGACGCTGCTGGACCGGACCTTCGCCCATGGGCAGGACCTCTCCGGCGGCCAGTGGCAGCGGATCACCGCCGCCCGGGGGTTCCTCCGGGACGCCGATCTGCTGATCATGGACGAGCCCTCCTCCGCGCTCGACCCCCGGGCCGAGGACGCCCTCTTCCAGGCGATCCGGGACCGGCAGGGACGGGCCACCACCATCCTGATCACCCACCGGCTGGCCAACGTCCGGCACGCCGACCGGATCTTCGTCCTGCACCACGGCCGGCTCGTGGAGGCCGGCAGTCACGCCGAGCTGACGGCGGCGGGCGGCCGGTACGCCGAACTCTTCGCCCTCCAGGCCGCCGGGTACGACCCGGAGGGCGGACCGGACGGAGCCGCCCCGCCGCCCCGGGCCGCCACGTCCTGACCGACGCCTAACACCCATAGCGATCCACTGTGTACGGTGTCTGTCCATTGCCGCGCGATTGGTGACCACCCCGCGCGGCGCCTCCCGCCGGCCGGCCGCCCAGCTCCCGTGGCCCAGCCGGCGGAGGACACGGACCCCATCGAAGGATCGAGACGAACATGTACGACGCGATAGTCGTCGGTGCGCGCTGTGCGGGCGCCTCCACCGCCCTGTTGCTCGCCCGGCGCGGGCACCGGGTGCTCGTGGTGGACCGCTCGTCGTTCCCCAGCGACGTCATCTCGACGCACTTCCTCTGGCCGCACGGGATGTCCTACCTGAACCGGTGGGGCCTGCTCGACCAGGTCACCGCGGTCACCCCCACGCACGAGAGCGTGGACGTGGTCAACGACGGCATCCGGCTGACCGGCTCGGTGCCGACGGAGCTGCTCCGGGAGTACTTCCGGGACCTGCACGGCGACGACTCGGGGGTGGTACGGAGCTTCGCCTCCGTCCGCCGCCGGGTGCTCGACCAGATCCTCGTCGAGGCCGCCGCCAAGGCGGGCGCCGAGGTCCGCACCAACGTCACCGTACGGGAACTGATCATCGAGGACGGTCGGGTCGTCGGCGTCAGGGGTCGCGCGGCCGGCGGCGAGACGTTCGAGGATCGCGCCCGCGTCGTGGTCGGCGCGGACGGCCGGAACTCGTTCGTCGCCCGTGCCCTGGACCTGCCGAAGTACGACGAGCGACCCCGGTGCACGTTCGCCTACTGGAGCTACTTCTCCGGCTTCGACCTCGGCCCCGGGCAGATCCACCGACGGGGCCGGCTCGCCTGTGCGGTCGTGCCGACGAACTTCGAGCAGAACATGGTCCTGGTGTGGGGGCCGAGCGACTGGTCGCGGGAGTTCCGGGCCGACGTGCCGGGCAACTTCCAGAAGGCGCTGGACTTCGTCAGCCCGGAGCTGGGCGAGGTCGTCCGCACCCGGGGCACCCGGGAGGAACGGATCTACGGCACCCTGGACCAGTCCGGCTTCCTCCGGCAGCTGCACGGGCCGGGGTGGGTGCTGGTCGGTGACGCCGAGTCGTCGAAGGACCAGTGCACGGCGATCGGCATGACCCATGCCTTCCGCGACGCGGAACTGGCCAGCGCGGCGCTCGACCGGTGGCTGACCGGTGACGCGTCGGTCGAGGAGGCGATGACGGCGTACGAGGGCCGTCGCCGCAGCCAGAACGCCGCCGCCTACTACGACTACGTGTGCACGCTCGCCGAGATGCGCCCGTACCGGCACGACGAACTGCAACTCTTCGTCGCCCTGCGCGGCAACCAGCAGGAGACCGACCGGTTCATCGCCACCCACGCCGACATCGCCCCGGTGTCGGAGTTCTTCCAGGCGTCCAACCTCTTCCTGCTCAACGACGCCGCGAAGGAGTCCTCCGCCGACCACCCGGTCTTCGAGAACTTCGCCGAGACGTCCCGCTCGTACCAGCAGAACCTCTTCGCCTGACCACGCCCGGGAGACGACACCATGACCATCGAACTGCACCAGCGTGACGACGGCGAGCTGATCGAGGCCATCCTCGACGCGGCCCGCCGGGGCGACGTCGAGACCATGGCGAAGACCGCCATCGAGGTCTCCGAGATGACCCGCAACTGGGCCGGCCACATCCCCTGGGAGGACTTCGCCGACCTCGACGCGTCCGGGGCCGACGGCGAACTCGCCCGGATCGTCGAGGACCTGACCGAGATGTGGGAGCCGGCCCACCTGCGCAACCCCGTCGACCCCGACGAGGAGTACGCGCTGGACAAGAACGCGTACGACTTCTACCGGCCCGCCGGCCGGAACCTGCTGGCCCGCACCGAGGACTTCTACGGCTGGGTGGAGGCCCGCCGCCGGACCGAGACCTGGCAGTACTCCCGGGTGCTGGAGGCCGCCCCGGACAGCGTCGCCCAGATCACCAACGACCTCGGCAAGCGGACCCGGGGCATCAACTTCAACTCGCAGGACTACCTGTCGTTCAACACCCACCCGGGAATCCGCGAGGCGGCGGCCCGGGCCATGCGGGACTACGGGCCGCACAGCGCCGGCTCGCCGATGGTGCTCGGCAACACCCACATCTCGAACGAGCTGGAGGCCGCCCTCGGTGACCTGATGCAGCTCGACCACGTGACGCTCTTCCCCACCGGGTGGGCGGCCGGCTTCGGCGCGGTGGTGGGGCTGGTCCGCCAGTCCGACCACATCCTCATCGACCGGCTGGCGCACTCCTGCCTGCAACAGGGCGCACGGGCCGCGACCCGCAACGTGGTGCGCTACGAGCACCTCAACGTCGAGGCGGTCCGCCGGCACCTGGCCGAGATCCGGGCCACCGACACCCGCAACGGCATCCTGGTGGTCACCGACGGCCTCTTCTCGGTGGACGCCGACTGGCCCGACCTGGTGACCCTCCAGCAGGTCTGCCGGGAGTACGACGCCACCCTGCTGGTCGACGTGGCCCACGACCTCGGCTCGATGGGGCCGGGCGGCACGGGCGTGCTGGGCATGCAGAACCTGCTCGGCGAGATCGACATCGTGATGGGCGCGTTCTCGAAGACGTTCTGCTCCAACGGCGGCTTCGTGGCCTCCAACTCCCCGGCGCTGAAGCAGTACATCAAGATGTTCGGCGGCTCCCACTTCTTCTCCAACGCGCTCTCGCCGGTGCAGACGGCGGTGGTGCTGGAGGCCACCCGGATCATCCGGTCGGCCGAGGGGGACGCCCTGCGCGCCAAGCTCTTCAGCGCCATCGACGCGCTGCGCGACGGCCTGACCAGCCGGGGCCTGACCTGCATGGGCGAGCCGTCCCCGATCGTGCCGCTGCTGATCGGCAACGAGAAGTTGGCCCGCATCGCGAACCGGCTCCTGTTCGACCGGGGGGTGCTCGCGTTCATGGTGGAGTTCCCGGTGACCCCGACCGGGTCGTCCCGGTTCCGGCTCCAGGTGCAGGCCGGGCACCGGCCCGAGGAGGCCCGCGAGGCGGCCCGGATCATCGAGGGTGCCATCGCCGACGCCCGGGGATACCTGTCCAGCGCGTTCGGCAGCGCTCCCCGCTAGCCACCCGCCGACGGGCCGCGTCGCGGCCGAGGGGGGGCGGGCCCGTGCCGATGCCGGCGCGGACCCGCCCCGCCCCGTTCCGAAGGCCGGCGGGCCGGGCGGGGTGCGGGTCCGCCCGGACCGGCGGACGCCGGGACCGCGAACCACCCTGGTCCGGCACTAGCATGGTGGTCCCTGCCCGACCGTCGAATCAGGCCCCATGACCGACACGGTTTTCGAGAACGCCCGGATCCACACGCTCGACCCCGCCCACCCGCGCGCCGAGGCGATGCTGGTGCGCGGCGAGCGCATCGTCGCCGTCGGGAACCGCGACGAGTGCCGGGACCGCGCCGGCGGCGGGGCGCGCCGGGTCGACCTGGGTGGGATGACCGTGCTGCCCGGTCTCATCGACAGCCACATCCACTCGGCGCTCTACGTGCGCGGCCTGGAACAGGTGGACCTGCGCGGCACCACCAGCCTCGACGAGGCGCTGGCCCGGATCGCGCGGCACGCCGCCACCCTGCCGCCCGACGCCTGGCTCTTCGGCGGTCGCTGGGACAGCCACAAGTGGGCCCGGCCGGTGCAGCCGACCCGGACGGACCTGGACCGGGTCTGCCCGGAGCGGCCCGCCGTGCTGCCCAGCATCGACGGGCACACGACCTGGGTCAACAGCGCCGCCCTGCGGAGGCTCGGCATCGACGCCCGCACCCCCGACCCGGTCGGCGGGCAGATCGTCCGCGACGAGCACGGCGAGCCGACCGGCATCCTCCGGGAGGCGGCCGGGGACGCCGCCTACGACCTGATGCGCTCCTCCCTCACCGGGGACCTGGTCGAGCAGTTGCGCACCCACCTGCCCCGGCTGCTCGCCGTCGGCCTCACCAGCATCCACGACCTCGACGGGCAGGACTGCCGGGCCGCCTACGAGACCCTGTACGCCCGGGGCGAGCTGCCGCTGCGGGTGCACAAGTCGATTCCGTCGACCGCGTTGGACGAGGCGATCGACCTGGGCTGGGCGACCGGCGACGGGGACCGCTGGCTGCGTACCGGGCCGGTCAAGATCTTCACCGACGGGGCGCTCGGCTCGCACACCTGCCTGATGACCGAGCCGTACGAGGGCGAGCCGGACAACCACGGCATCGCGGTCACCCCCGTGGAGGAGTTCGAACGGCTCGTGGCGAAGGCGTCCGGGGCGGGCATCGCCGTCGCGGCGCACGCCATCGGTGACGCGGCGAACCGGATGGTGCTGCGCGCGTACGCCCGGTGGCAGGAGACCGCCTGCACCGACCCGGCCGCCGCCGGGGCGGTGCCACGACTGCGGCACCGGATCGAACACACCCAGCACCTGCGCCCGGCGGACGTGCCGTTGCTCGCCCGGCTGGGCGTGACCGCCTCGATGCAGCCGACCCACTGCACCAGTGACATCCCCCTGACCAGCCGGATGCTCGCCGGCCGGGATCTCGCCTCGTACGCCTGGCGCAGCCTGCTGGACACCGGCGCGACGGTGGCGTTCGGCTCGGACGCCCCGGTCGAGGACCCGGATCCCTTCCACGGCATCCATGCCGCGGTGACCCGGCAGCAGCCCGACGGCACCCCGCCCGGCGGGGTGGACCCGCACGAGCGGCTCGACCTGGACGCGGCGCTGCACGGTTTCACCGCCGCCGGCGCGTACGCCTCCTACGAGGAGCACCTGAAGGGACGGCTGCGCCCGGGGATGCTCGCCGACTTCATCGCGCTGCCGGCCGATCCGTACCAGGTCGAGCCGGCCGACCTGCGTGACCTGACTGTGGCGCTGACCGTCGTCGGCGGCGTGGTCCGCTGGCAACGCTGACCCCGCGCGGAGCCCGGCGTCCCGGTGGCCACCGGCCCGGTGCCGTCCACGTCCGATCCGGGTAGCCCAGGGGCCGCGCGCGGCACCGGATCCCGGACGATCCGCCGGGCGGTCGGGGGACTGTCGGGGCCCATGGGTACGGTGGTCGCCGACCTTGGACGGGGAGCACTCAGGCGTGGACCACACCTTCCAGGTCGACCTCCGTGGCGTGGTCGACCTGCTCAGTCACCATCTCTACGGCAGTCCGCGGGTGTACGTCCGCGAGCTGATGCAGAACGCGGTGGACGCGATCACCGCACGGCGCGCGGCCGAGCCCGACGCGCCCGCGCTGATCCGGATCGAGCCACCCGAGCTGACCGGCGACGGGACGCTTCGGGTGCACGACACCGGCATCGGCCTCACCGAGGCTCAGGTGCACGAGCTGCTGGCCACCATCGGCCGCAGCTCCAAACGGGACGAGCTGGGCTTCTCCCGGCACGAGTTCCTCGGCCAGTTCGGCATCGGGCTGCTCTCCTGCTTCCTGGTGGCCGACGAGATCCGGGTCGTCACCCGGCACGGCGACCAGCCGACGGTGTGCTGGACCGGCCACTCCGACGGCCGGTACGCGGTCGCGCCGGCCCCACCGGGAGCCGGGCGGAGCGAGCCGGGCACCACGGTCACGCTGGTCCCGCGCCGGGACGCCGAGCAGTGGTTCGCCACCCCGACCGTCACCGACCTGGCCCGGCTCTTCGGCTCGCTGCTGCCGGTCACCGTCCGGGTCGGCGACGTGGTGACCACCGCCGGCCCGCCGCCGTGGCCGACCACGCCCGGCGCGCCGGTGGACCGCGCCGCGCTGGTCCGGTACGCGCGCCAGACGCTCGGCGTCGACCCGTTCGACGTGCTGCCGCTGTCCGTGCCGGAGGCGGGGCTGACCGGTGTCGCGTTCATCCTGTCCGAGCCGGTGAACCCGGCGGCCCGGGCCGGCCACCGGGTGTACCTCAAGCGGATGCTGCTCGCCGAGCACGCCGACGGCCTGCTGCCGGACTGGGCGTTCTTCGCCCACTGCGTGGTGGACGCCGGCGAGCTGCGGCCGACCGCCAGCCGGGAGGCGCTCTACGAGGACGCCCTGCTCACCGCCACCCGCGAGGCGCTCGGGGAGCAGGTGCGCGGTTGGCTGGTCCGGCTGGCGCAGCACGCCCCGCGCCGGCTGGCCGAGTTCCTCCAGGTGCACCACCTCGGGGTGAAGGCGCTGGCGCTGCACGACGACGAGATGCTGCGCCTGGTCGACCAGTGGTGGCCGATGGACACCAACGTCGGCACGCTGACCCTGGCCGAGTTCCGCCAGCGGCACGGCCTCATCCGGTACGCCGCCAGCCTGGACGAGTTCCGTCAGCTCGCCGCGGTGGCCGCCGCGCAGGATCTGCCCGTGGTCAACGGTGGCTACACCTACGACACCGAGCTGATCGAGCGCCTGCCCACGGTCGACCGGTCGGTGCTCATCGAGCGGCTGGAACCGAGCGACCTGACCACCCGCTTCGAGGGCCTCGACCCGCAGGTCGAGCTGGCCCTGCGGCCGTTCCTCGTCGCCGCCCAGCGGGCGCTGGACCGGACCGGCTGCGAGGTGGTGTTCCGGGCGTACGACCCGGTGTCACTGCCGGCGCTCTACCTGGTCAGCCGGTCGGCGGCGTTCAACGACCAGCTCGCGGCCAGCCGCGACCGGGCCGACGAACTGTGGGGCGGGGTGCTGGACGCGCTCGCCGCCACCGCCCCGCCGGACCGCCCGCAACTGGTGCTCAACCATCGCAACCCGCTGGTCCGCCGGGTCAGCACGCTGACCGACCCGGAACTGGTCGGACTCGCCGTCGAGGCGCTGTACGGCCAGGCGCTGCTGCTCGGACACCACCCGATCCGCGCGGCCGACGCCGCGCTGCTGAACAGTTCCTTCCTCGGCCTGCTCGGCCGGGCCGTACCCGGACGGGAGTGAATGGTGTCCACCACCGACGAGGACCTGTGGCGGGTGCTCCGCGAGATCGACAACATGCCGTACGGGGCGGGGCAGATCGCCGCCCTGGAGCAGCTGATCCGGCGGGTCGACACCACCGACGACCGGCAACTCGCCTTCGTCACCCGGATGCAGTGCACCACCGCGTACGTCTACGGTGGCGAGCCGGCCAAGTCGTTCGTCACCTTCTCCTGGTGCCTGGCCGAGTTCGACCGGGATCCGCAGCCCTACCACGCCCGCGCCGCCCGGCAGCTGCTGTGGCACTTCAAGTACATGATCAACGCCCTGCTGAACTTCCCCGAGGTGCCGCTGGACCGCACCCGTGCGGTGCTCGACGACATGGAGCGGCGCTACCGCGCGGGCGGGCACAGCCTCCAGGCCGTCCACAAGCACCGGTTCATGGTGGCCGACCACGTCGGTGACGCCGAGGCGGCGGCGCACTGGTACCAGCTCTGGCAGACCACTCCGCGTGACGACCTCTCCGACTGCGCCGGCTGCGACCCCACCACCCAGGTGCGGTACCTCGCCGACACCGGCCAGCACGCCGACGCGGTCGCCCTGGCCGAGCCGGTGCTCGCCGGGCGGCTCAACTGCAACGAGCAGCCGCAGGCGATCTTGACCACGCTCCTCGTGCCGTACCTGCGCACCGGCCGGCACGACGACGCGCGCAACGCGCACCGGGAGGCGTACCGCCGGATGCGCGGGAACCTCGCCGACCTGTGGGAGATCGCAGACCACGTCGAGTTCCGCACCGTCACCGGCAACGAGGCCGGTGCCCTGGAGCTGGTCGAGCGGCACCTGGACTGGTTGGACCGGGCGCCGTCGCCCGCCGCCGCCATGCAGTTCGCCGCCGCCGCGTCCGCCGCGCTGCGGCAGGTGGACGGTGAGCTGACGGTCTACCGGCGGGCCGCCACCGACCGACCGGCGGCCGACGTCCCGGCCGGGCGGCTCGCCGCCGAGCTGGCGGAGACCGCCACCGCGCTGGCCGCCCGCTTCGACGCCCGCAACGGCACCACCCACCAGTCCGAGTTGATCGCCCAGCGCCTCGCGGCCCGACCGACCGGCGAGCACCTGCCGCTCTCGGCGAGCCTGCGCCGCCGTCCGGTCCGCCCGACCGCCACCCCCGCCGGGGGCGCCCCGGCGGCAGCGACGGCGAGCGGGATCACGGCAGCGGGCGGACCGCCGCCCGCCCCGGCCGAGATCCCCACTGACGCCAGCCCCGACCAGCTGCTGGACCTTGCCGAGGAGCGGTGGCGCCGGCACGACCCGGTCACCTTCCGGGCCGCCCTGGCCGCCTACGACGCGCGGTTCGGTGGCACCGAGCCGTCCCCGGCGACGGCGGCCCACCGGCTGGAGCTGCGGGCGGCCGAGCTGAGCGACGCCGAGGAGATCCCGGCCGCGATCGGGGCAGGTCGGGCGGCGCTGACCGCGTACCAGGAGCTGGGCGACGAGGTCCGGGCCCAGGTGGTGGCCGGCCGGGTCGGCGTCCTGCTCGCCATGACCGAGGAGGGCACCGAGGAAGGGCTGGCGCTGGTGGGCGCGGCCGCCGAGGCGCTGGAGCGGAGCGGGGACGACCGGCTCCGCGCCGCCGCCCACGACCGGGTCGCGTTGGCGCTGTTGTACGGGCAGCGCTGGGCGGAAGCGCTCGACGCGCTGGACCGGGTGCCGGCCGGCGCGGGCGGCGACCCGTACCTGGCGGCGCGGGTGGCGCTGCACCGTGTCCAGGCGCTCGACGCGCTGGAGCGGCCACAGGAGTGCCGGGAGGCGGCGGAGGAGGCCCGGCGGCTCGGCCGCGAGCTGGGCGTCGGGGACCTGCTGGCGGCGGCCTGCCTGGCGTACGCCCGGTCGACGGACGACCCGGCGGAGGCGGTGACCGCCTGCGACGAGGCGCTGGCGGTGGCGTCGGCCGGCGTGTCGTTGCCGGCCCGGGTCACCCGGGCCCGGGCGCTGATGGCAACCGGACGGGCCGGCGAGGCGGTGGACGATCTCGCCGAGGCGGTGACGCTCTGCGTGGAACGCGGCGCCGAGGGGGACGCCTTCCTGCGCTGGGAGCTGGCCAACGCGTACCGGGTCGCCGGGCGGCTGGGCGAGGCCGCCGAGGTCGCCGAGGAGGCGGTGCTCGGGCTCGACCGGCTCGGCGCGCAGGCCGAGGCGGACCGCTGCCGGCACCTGCTCGCCGGCATCTACCAGGGGTTGGGCGAGATCGACCCGGCGCTGGCCTTGCTGGCCCAGCTCGCCGAGAACCTGGACGGACCGGACAACCTCCCGCACCGGGCCCAGGTGCTGGAGGAGGCCGGCGGCATCCTCTACGACGCCGACCGGGACGCCCAGGCCGCGCAGCGGTTCGTCGAGGCGGCGCACGCGTACGAACTGGCCGGGCTGGCGCTCGACGAACTACGGGCGCGCCGCCGTGAGGCGTACGCCCGGCTCTGGGCCGGCGACAGCGCGGCGGCGGTGCGGACGGTCGGGGAGGTGGACCGCCTCGCGGCGACACTCGCCGGGGAGCCGGACCAGGAGCCGCCGGTGACGTACGAGCTGGCGTTGGCTGCCGAGGCCGGGGCACGGGTGCTGGCCGACGCCGGCCGGCTGGACGAGGCACTCGACCGGCTGGCCGGGCTGCCCGACCGGCTCCGGTCGATCGAGGCGTTCGGCGAGGCCGCGCAGGTGGACGTCCTCACCGGCGACCTGCTGCTCCGCCTCGACCGGCCGGCGGAGGCGGAGCGGCTGCTGCGCGGGGTCCTCGGCGGGCTGCCCGCCGGATCGCGGCTGGCGGAGCAGTCGGCCTGGCTGCTGGCCCAGGCGTTGGACGAGCTGGGCCGGTCGGACGAGGCGAGCGAGATCCGCAAGGAACACAACCTCGACGAGTGACCGCACCCGTCCGGCCGGACGGTGGTGGACGGTGCCGGTACCCGGGCGGAGGGTTCTCCGCCCGGGTGCGGTGCCGGACGGGGCGATCGGGTGCCTCGTCCCCGAGGCACAGCGGCTCAGGCGCAGATCGCGTACGCCGGGGTGCCCAGTTGCCGGCGAACCCGTCCTGGTCCTCGGCGGCGGTCACCCGGACCTGGGTGTCCGAGATCAGGTCGACCCCGGTCATCCGGACCTGTGACGACACCCGGGTGTCGACGTGCTCGGGGCGAACCGGTGCGGCCTTCCCGCCGTGCCCGACGTTACGGAAGGCGATCCACAGTCGACGCACGGTTTTCCGGGGCCCTGCGACGGATTCCGGACCGGCGCGGCCCGGACGACGGGTCGAGGGGAGCGGATTCGTCCCAGCTTGGGGCGGCGTCCGGGCACCGTTCGATGCCGCGCCCGAATGCCGCTGACCCCGGTGACGGGTATCGGACAGCGGCGGGACTCCCGGCCGCCACCGGTGTCGCCTGTGACCTTCGTCGGGTTTAGGCCCGATGGAGAACGAGCATACGGAATGTCCGACGATGCGCCGTCGAACCGGACGGCTCCACCGATCGAGGAGGCACCGGAAATGCAACGTCCGATCGCCCGTTCCACCCGTGCCGGCATGACGGCGGCGCTCTGCGCCGGCCTGCTGCTGACCCAGCAGGCGTGTGCCGCCGACCCGGACGGTGAGCCGGCGGCATCGTCGACCGGCTCGACGGCAGGTGTCCCGACCGGTGACCCGCAGGCCACGCCGTCCGCCACCACGCCGTCCGCCACCACGCCGTCCGCGACCACCGGTCCGCCAGCGGCGGGAGGCGGCGGCGGTGGGAACGAGGCCATCCTGCGGGGTGAACGTCAGGTCGTCATCGCACCGGTCGGTTCGTTCGAGTCGATCCTGGCCGTCGACGCCAAGGGACGACTCAACCTGACCGACGGTGAGGCGGAGTACGCCCTGTTCGTCCTCGACCCGGTGGACGGCGGCCGGCATCAGATCAAGACGGCGAAGGCCGGCAGCGGCGGTGAGCCCTTCTGCATGGGCCTGCGGGACAACGGCACCAGCCCGGCCACTGTCGTGGCGGCCGGTTGCGACACGTCGTCGGCCGGGCAGCTCTTCACGCTGGAGCGGATGCGGGCCACGGACAAGCAGGGCCGCCCGACGTACGCGATCCGTGGTGCCGGGAACGTCCGCCTGGGGACCACCGCCAGCAGCGGTCTGGTGGCCCAGGCTGCGGGTGACGGGGGACCGGAGACGACCTTCGCCTTCGTCGACAACGGCAAGGCCACGCTGCCGGAACTCGACTAGTGACGTGCTGCCGGTGGGCCGGGCCGGGGTGTCCGGCCCACCGGCCCACCGGCGCGACCGCCTCGATCCCGGCGACGGTGCCGGTACGCGTGATGTTCGCTCCACGCCGGGTAATGGCACGGTATGGCGCGGTACACGAAGCCGGAACTGAGGGAGCAGATCAAAGAGGAGATCAAGGCTTCCGACCGGGGCGGCAGGCCGGGGCAGTGGTCGGCGCGCAAGTCGCAGCTGCTCACCAAGGAGTACCAGAAACGCGGCGGCGGCTACCAGGGGCCCAGGGACGAACGGCAGAGGTCCCTGCGGCGGTGGGGTGCCGAGGAGTGGCAGACGAAGGAGGGCTCCGCCCAGGCACGTCACGACGGCGAGACAAGCCGGTACCTGCCCAAGCGGGCCTGGGAGCGGCTCTCCGCCGAGGAGCGGCGCGCGACCGACACCAGGAAGCGGAAGGCCTCCCGGAGCGGCCAGCAGCACGTCGGCAACACGGGGCCGGCCAGTCGCGCCCGCAAGGAGGTCACCGCGCCCGAGCGACTGTCGGACCTGACGGTCGCCGAGGCGGGCAAACTCGTCCGTGGCCTCGACACGCGTCAGCTCAGGACGGAACTGCGGCGCGAGCGTGGTGGACGGGCCCGCAAGACCCTCATCCAACGCCTCGAGTCGGAGCTGAACCGGCGTTGACCGTCAGCCCCGACCGGTGCGGCCGGTGCCGGGCCGGCGGGGCGCGCCGGACGGGGCCGGTTCAGCCGGCGCGGGGGGCGGGAGTCAGCGGTGCCAGTCCGGCCAGGACCAGAGCGGCGCCGACCGGCAGCAGATCCAGCGACACGGCGATCGCCACGAAGCCGGCCAGCACCAGCGGCGGCCCCCACACCGGGGCCATCCGGGCCCGCACCGCGAGCACCAGCAGGGTCAGCAACCCGAGCTGGAACAACAGTGGCCCGCCGAGGAACACCAGATCCGGCGTCTCGACCGCCTCGGCGAAGCGGGGAAACAGGTCCCCGACGATCACCCACACGAACGCGACCGCCCCCGCCAGCCCGGCCATCGTCGCCACATCCGGTACGGCGCCGTTCCGCGGTGATCGCGCCGCCGGGTGGCGCGCGGTTCGCGCCCGCACCGCACGTGGGGATCGCGTCCCCAGCAGGCCGCGCAGCTGCACCAGCAGCGCCGCGAACACCAGAATGCCCAGCAGGAACAACACATGTCCGACGTTCCACTCCCAGCCGCCCTTGTCGCGGTGCCCGTCCAGGCCGTCGACCAGACGCAGCAGGCCGTAGCCGAGCAGCAGCAGCGGTGCGGCCACGGCGGTCGGCCGCAACCAGGGGTACGAGGTGGGCCCGGCCGCCCGGGCATCATCGAGGATCATCACCCCAGCCTGGCAATGGGCCGGGTCGGCGACATCCGGCGCGAACCCGTACCCCTCCCGGACGTACGAACCCCGGCTCGGCTCAGGGGCTGACGGCCGGTCCCGTCCGGTGTCCGGCCGTCGGGGCGGCCCCGGGGCCGGCCGGGAGGCGGGGGCGGAGCACCGTCCGGCCGGGCCGGACGAGGTCCAGCCGCTATGCTTCCTTACTCCGGCATATGTGATCCAAACTAATGGGAAGAGACGGACAAGCGGTGCTTGACCTCACGCAGTTGCTGACAGACACGGAAGCTGTGGCCGACCGGCTGGCGACCAAGGGGGTCGAGAAGTCTCTTGTGCTGTCCGCCCGGGACGCCGTGGAACGGCGCCGGGCCGTACGGCTCGAGCTCGACGGTCTGCGTGAGACCATGAACCGCCGCTCCAAGGAGTCCGGCAAGATCATCGCGCGGGGTGGTGACGAGGCGGAGAAGATCCGCCAGGAGTTGATCGCCCTGAAGCGGGACGTCGCGGACGCCGAGGCGCGGTTCCGTGAGGCCGAGCAGCACGAGCGCCAGTTGCTGCTGGTGCTGCCCAACCTGCCCGCTCCCGAGGCACCGGTCGGCAGCGACGAGAGCCACAACGTCGTGCTCCGGTACGGCGGTCCGGAGGCCAAGCCCGACCCGTCCGCCCGGCCGCACTGGGAGGTGGCCGGCGAGCTGGGGATCTTCGAGCCGGAGCGGGCCGCCAAGCTGAGCGGGTCCGGCTTCTCGGTGCTGCGCGGGGACGGGGCACGCCTGCTCCGGGCCCTGGTGCAGCTCGGCCTCGACCTGAACCGGGACACCTACGAGGAGACCGTCGTACCGCACTTCGTCCGGGGCGACACGATGGTGGGCACGGGTCACCTGCCGAAGTTCCGCGACGACACGTACTCGACGGTCGACGACCTGTGGGCTGTACCGACGGGTGAGGTCCCCCTGACCGGTCTGCACCGCGACGAGCTGCTGGACGACGCACAGCTTCCGCTGCGGTACATGACCCACACGGCCTGCTTCCGCCGGGAGGCCGGCAGCGCCGGCAAGGACACCCGGGGAATGCAGCGCCTCCACGAGTTCCACAAGGTGGAGCTCGTGCGCATCTGCCGTCCGGAGGAGGAGGCCGCCGAACTCGCGGCCCTCCTCGCGGACGCCGAGCGGACCCTGCTCGCCCTGGAACTGCCCTACCGCGTGGTGGACCTGTGCACCGGCGACCTGACGTTCTCCTCGTCGCGGATCTTCGATCTGGAGGTCTACTCGCCGGGGGTCGACAAGTGGCTGGAGGTCTCGTCGGTCGGGGACTTCACCGACTTCCAGGCGCGTCGCAGCAACATCCGCTACCGGGCCGAGAACGGGCGGCCCCGGTTCGTCCGCACCCTGAACGGCTCGGGGATGGCCACTCCGCGGGTGTGGGCGGCCCTGATCGAGCACGGGCAACTTCCGGACGGCCGGGTCCGGCTGCCCGAGGCGCTGTGGCCGTACATGGGTGGCGAGTTCCTGAGGCCGTCGCCCCGACGCTGACGTTCGGGTCCCGCCGCGCGGTGGCGCTCACCGCGCGGCGGGACCCCGCGTCGCCGCTGCGGTCGTTCCGGCTCCCCGCGCCGAAGTGTGAGAGTGAGGAAAGACGATGGGACGCCGCTTCGAGGAACTCGACTGGCGTGAGACGCCGATCGGCGCCATCAGCCTGCGACGCCGGCTGGACCCGGCGCTCGGCGTCGACGTCTACGAGGTGAAGCTGGACGACGAGTACCTGATGTCGAGCCTGTTCACGGTGGCCGAGGTCGAACTCACCCGGCTCGGCCTGGCCGAGTTGCAAGAGGTCGATCTCGACGTCGTCGTCGGAGGTCTCGGCCTCGGGTACACCGCCGCAGCCGTGCTCGACGACCAGCGGGTACGGTCGCTGACCGTGGTCGAGGCGCTCGGCGAGGTGATCTCCTGGCACCGGCGCGGGATGTTGCCGATGGCCGGTCGGATCACCGAGGACCCGCGCAGTCGTCTGGTGCAGGGCGACTTCTTCGCGATGGTGAACGACCCGGCCGGCCTCGACCCCCAGCTGCCTGACCGGCGCTTCCACGCCATCCTGGTCGACATCGATCACACGCCCCGACATGTCCTGCATCCCCGCCACGCCGCGTTCTACACCCCCGCCGGTCTGCGGCGGCTCGCCGCCCAACTGCGGCCCGGGGGTGTCTTCGCGCTGTGGTCGGACGCTGCGCCCGACGAGCAGTTCACCGCCATGCTCGAGGAGGTGTTCGTCGCCGTGCGGGCCCACGTGGTCAGGTTCGACAACTGTCTGACCGGCGGCGAGTCCGCCAACACGGTCTACGTGGCGAGCCGGTAGCCAGGACGCGGCTCCGCGCGAGGGTGAGAGCCTAGAAGGCGTAGCGGATGCGGCAGTACGGTGCGCGCGCCGCGATCAGCCCGGTCAACGCCGCGACGTAGCGGCCCTTGTGCCCGGTGCGGTAGCGCAGGTTCCAACCGCCGCTCTGCGAGCGTTTGGGTTGCTGGAGGTCCGGACGCCAGAGCAGCTCCTCGGCCTTCGGGTGCCAGCCGAGGTTGACCTCGTGCAGCCGGTCATTGTGGGTGAGGAAGATGACCTCGGCGGCGAGCTGCGCCCGGGCCCGGGGACCGATCCCGGCGTCGAGTTGGTCGAGCAGCTCCGCCCAGTCGTCGAGCCAGCCGTCGCGTACCACCACCGGACTGAAGTTGACGTGCACCTCGTAGCCGGCCGCGACGAAGTCGTCGATGGCGGCGATCCGCTCGGCGACCGGTGACGTGCGGATGTCGAGCAGCTTGGCGTCCGAGGCGGGCATCAACGAGAACCGGATGCGGGTGCGCCCACGCGGGTCCCAGTCGAGCAGGTCCCGGTTGACGTGCTTGGTGGCGAAGCTGGCCTTGGCGGTGGGCAGGTCGCGGAAGCAGGCGACCAGGTCCCGGACGTTGTCGCTGATCCGGGCGTCCAGCGAGCAGTCGGAGTTCTCGCCGATGTCGTACACCCACGCGTGCGGGTCGCACTGGTCCGGAATGTCCTTCACACCCTGCCGGGCGACGTGGCGGGACAGGTAGCCGGTGATCCGCTCGATGTTGGTGAAGACCGTGATCGGGTTGCTGTAGCCCTTGCGCCGGGGGACGTAGCAGTAGGCGCACGCCATCGCGCAGCCGTTGGCGGTGGACGGGGCGATGAAGTCGCCGGAGCGACCGTTCGGCCGGGCGGTGAGCGACTTCTTCACCCCGAGCACGAGGGTCTCGGTCTTGATCCGCACCCAGCGGGCCACGTTCGTCTCGTCGCCGTACAGCTCGGGGATGCGGGTGTGGCTGTCGATCTCGATGCGCTCGGCGTCGGGGAACCGAGCCAGCACCTGCTGGCCGCGCGGGAGCGCGGCGGCCTGCGGCTCCAGGAAGATCCGCCGGATGTCGAGCAGCGGGGAGGGCGGGACGACGTCAGTCACGAACTGGTACAACTACGGACCCACCATCCCTAATCCCGTCGACGCCCGCAGTTTCCGTACCGGCCAGACCCTTCCCTACGAAAGCCGCCACCAGCCACCGCTCCCCTCGTTACCCTGGCCTGGAGCCCGGCAGGCCTGACCGGTGCTCGCGTCGTCGGGTGAGCCAGGTGCCGGACACGCGACGAAGGAGGGACCGTGATGAAAGCGTTGGTCGTCACCAGTTTCGACGCGCCACTGCAGGTCCAGGAGCGGCCGGTCCCGACACCGGACGCCGGGCAGGTGCTGGTGCGGATCGAGGCCAGCGGTCTGTGCGGCACCGACATCCATGCCGCGCGTGGTGACCTGCCGGTCAAGCCGACGTTGCCGTTGATCCCGGGCCATGAGGGTGTGGGTGTCGTCGAGCAGACCGGGACCGGGGTCACCGAGGTCGCCGTCGGTGACCGGGTCGCGGTCCCCTGGCTCGGCTACGCCTGCGGGGTGTGCGACTACTGCGTCAGCGGCTGGGAAACCCTGTGCGAGTCGCAGAAGAACACCGGCTACGGCATCGACGGCGCGCATGCCGAGTACGCCGTCGCGTACGCCCGGTACGTGGTCAGAGTGCCCGACGGCGTCAGCTCGCTGGAGGCTGCGCCGCTGACCTGCGCCGGCCTCACCACCTACAAGGCCATCAAGGTGGCGAACGTACGTCCCACCGGGCGGGTGGCGATCTTCGGCATCGGCGGCCTGGGTCACCTGGCGTTGCAGTACGCGCAGATCTTCGGCGGGGAGGCCATCGCGGTCGACGTCACCGACGAGAAGCTCGCCCTGGCCCGCGAACTCGGCGCCCGGCATGCGGTCAACGCCGCGAACAGCGACCCCGTCGCGGCGATCAAGGCGCTGGGCGGGGCCGACGTGGCCGTGGTACTGGCCGGGCCCCCCAAGGTGTTCGAGCAGGCGCACGCGTCGCTGCGCCGCGGTGGTCGGCTGGTGCTGGTGTCGCTGCCCAAGGAGAACACGATGCGGCTACCGATCTTCGAAACCATCATGGGTGGACGGTCGGTGCTCGGGTCCATCGTCGGCACCCGCGCCGATCTGGCCGAGGTCTTCGCGCTACACGCCGCCGGCCGCACCAGGGTGGAGTCGCAGATCCGCAAGCCGGAGGACGTCAACCAGGCCATGGAGGACGTCCTCGCCGGCAAGGTCACCGCCCGCGTGGTCTTCGAGTTCTGAACCCACGCCGGGTGGAGCAGGACCGAGTGGCTCTGCCCGAGCCGGGTCAGTCGCCGCCGCCCCGGAGCGGGACACCGCGTAAAGTCCACGAAGCCGACCGGACCATCAGTTGGCTCCGGCCGTGCGCAGGTCGGCGACCAGCCGGTCGACCAGCCGTTCCTCCATCACCGCTCGGCCCGTCCGCTGCATCAACTCGCCCAGCGACTCGTCCCACGGGGTCCGGGCGGGCGTACCGAGCAGGGCCGTGCCGGTGCCCGCCCCCGGCAGGTAGTCGGCCCCTGTCATCCGCCACGGGACCGCACCCGGGTACCGCTGGAGAGCCGCCGCCGTCAGTCGCACGCCGGTCCAATCGAAGTCGTTACGCCACCGGATCACCGCCCCTCGGGCGGCACGCAGCAGCGTGTGCACGGCGACCGACGGTACCCCTTCGGTGCAGATCAGCGGCGGAGCCTGGTCCCCGAGCGCGGCGGTGGCCGCGCGTAGCACGGCGGGGTTCTCGCAGACGTAGACCTCGTCGCAGGTCACGGTGAGCGGTGCCAGGCGCAGCTGGTGCAGGGTGACCCGCATCGGTACGCCCGCCCGGGCGGCCTCGGTGAGCCACCGCCCGACCAGGCCGCCGGTGGCCGGCACGTTGAGCGCCAGTACCTGGCTGGCGAGGTCGTCCGGGACCAGCCCGACCGATTCCCACAACGCCCGTTCCTGCTCGCTGTCCAGCGGTGGCGCTGTCTGCTGCCACGCGGCGACGGCACGGAGGACGAGCCCACGCAGCGGATCCTCGGTGAGTGCCTTCGTATCGTCCAGCACCCGGTCGGCGAAGACCGGCATCGGCTCGTCGGCCGCAGGCAGCGCGTCCAGGACACGGACCACGTCCCCGAACGGCATTCCGGTCCGGACGACGCGGGTGAGGGTGCCGTCGCGACGCAGGCCGTCGAGCCATTCGGCATACCAGGCGGCGCCGGCGTGCCGGCCGCCATTGGCCACGGCGAGGACGGCGTCGCGGGCCACCGCCTCGCGTTTCAGCTCGGCCGGCCGGTTACGCAGCGGAGCCGTCGTGGTGAGCACGTCGGCCAGGCCGACTCGGTGTGCCGCCCGTAGGTGCTCGTCCACCTCGGTGAGCCGGATGCTGAGGCGGGCCGCCGCAGCGGAGCGGTGGGTGCCGGTGATACCGATGATCACCCGACGTTCGTCGTCCGTGGGAGCGGCCAGCGTCACAGCGGTGTCGAGCCGGCCGCCGGTGCGTTCCAGGCTGCGCCGTGCGGCCGTCAGCAACCGCCGCCAGCCAGGATGCTCGACCAGGTTCGTCGATCCGCCGTGATCGCCAGGCTGGTCCGGCTGCTCGGTCAACGCCTGTCGGTCGGGCCGGTCCGGCCGCCGGTCGTCGGGCCCGCTGGTCATTCGTCCACGAGGTCGAGCAGGTCGCCGGTCCGGTCGGTTTCTCCGCGACCACCCGGGGCGCGGCGGGTCTCCGGGGAGCCGAGCGCGCGAGCCAGCGTTCCGTCGAAGTCCGCGACGTTGGTCGAGCCGTCCCAGACCAGCAGCACGGTGGATACGGCATGTTCCACCGCGGAGTGGGACAGGTCGTAGTGGGCGGCGCCGCTGACCGCCGGGTGGGTGGCCCAGAGGTCGTAGCCGGTCATGAACAGGTCCAGGTCGAACTGTCTCGCCAGGGCCATCAGTTCACCTCGGCCGGTGTCGTCCACGCCGGCGAACGCCTCGTCGAGGCCGAGCAGCCGGGGAGCGTCCGGCCGCGCCGAGCCGAACAGCGCGTTGGCGGCGGCGAAGAGCGGTAGGTGCAGGGAGACCGACTGCTCGCCGCCGGAGAGTTGGCTGTGCCGGGCTCGGGTCAGTGCCTCGGTGCCGCCGCCGGGTCGGTGCAGGGTGAATGCGAACGTTCGCCACCGCCGGTAGTCGAGGACGTCGCCGAGCAGTTCCCGGTACGGCCGCTCGGGCGCTGCCGCCCGGGCCGTCTTGATCCGGGCAGCGAAGTGTCGGCGCATGGCGGTGAGCTGTGCCGGCCCGAGCCGGGCCGGGTCGCGTTCGAGCAGCTTGCAGACGTCGCGCTGTTCGGGGTCGAGGTCGTCGGCGAGCCGCCAGCCGACGCCGACGGTGAGTCCGGAGGACATCCGGCGGGCCCGCATCTGGCTGTCCATGGCCGTCACCAGGTCGCGGGCCTCGATGGTGCGGTGGTGAATCTGCCGGGCGAGTTGCCCGAGCAGGGCGTCCTCCAGCACCCGCTGCTCGGAGTCGGTGAGCAGTTGTTCCTGGTCGCGGCGCTCGCGGGCGATCCGGTCTGCGAAGTGGGCGACCGGGCTCAGCCCCTGTTCGTCGGCGACCCGGACCACGATCACCCCGTCGTCGGTGTCCCACTCGGGCCGGTGGTCGAGGCCGGCTGCCGGCAGTTGTGCCTGCAACTCGGACAGCGCGGTGGTCAGCCGGGTGGCGCTCTGCTTGAGCGACGACTCGGTGGGGCTCAACTCGCGGGTGGCGGCGAGGATCGCCTCGTGCAGCGCTGCCACCTGCGGATCCAGCTCGTCGCCCGGGGCCTGCGCCGGCCAGCGCAGGTCGGTGGGGCAACGCAGCAGGCCCAGCAGGTCCGGCTCGGCGTACGGGCGCAGTCGTTGGGCATCGTGCTGCGCCTCGGCGACGGCGGCGGTCACGGCCTGCTCGCCGAGCTCCACCCGGGTCAGCGCGGCGGCCCGCTGCTCCCGGGCGGCACCGAACTGGGCGCGGGCCTGCTCGACGGCCTGCTCCGCCTCGGTGATCGCGTCGGCGGTCCGGGCCACGTCGGCCAGCACCCGTTCCGCGTCGGCGCCGACGCTGTCGCGCAGCGTCCGGTACGCTTCCGCCTTCTCCCGGTGCCGGGAACGGGCGGTGCGCGCGGTGTCCTGCGCGGCGGTGAAGCGGTCGACCGCCTCGTCGTGCCGCTGCCGCGCCTGCTCCTCCTGCTCGGCGGCGCGCATGGCGGCCGGCCGCGCGCTCTCCAGGCGTACGCCGCGCTTGTCGAAGCGATCCACCGCCTCGGCGGTGTCATCGAGTCGGTCCACTGGCAGCGACCGCTCCGCCGCCGTCCGACGCAGCGCGGCCGTCGCCGCGGCCCGCTCGGCCAGGGTCTGGTCGAGCCGGGCGGCGGCGGCCACGTTGGCCTCCTGCCAGGCGCGTAGCGTCGCGGCCGCCCGGTCCAGCTCCCGCAGCGCCGCGTGGACCGGTCCGGGCGGCGGCAGCTGCGCGCCGGCCACGTCCACCGCCGCCAGCAGCGCCTCGACGGACCCACGTTCGCGGTCCACGGCCTCGAGGCCGGCGTCGACGGCCGCCAGCTGCCGGTCGCACTCGGCGACCCGGGTGGCGCGGCGGGCCGTCCGTGCGGTCGCACCGATGTACTCGCAGGAGGCCTTGGCGAACCGGCCGACGCCGACGCCCTGGGCGTACCGGCCGTCGATCCCGACCGTCACCAGCTCGGCGTTCAACTCGGTGGCGACATCCGCCAGCGCCACCGAGGCGAGCACCTCGCCGATCCGCCCGGCGGGCACGTCGTCCTGCTCCTCGGCGGCCAGCACGTCAGCGAGGGTGGTTCCGGTCGGCCGCCGGTGCGGCGGGAGCGGCAGCAGGTAGCCGTCCAGGTCGTCGCCGGCCAGCGCGGTCGTCGCGGTCTCGGGATTCGGGTGCAGCCAGGCGTCCAGCAGCCCGGCGGCGTGCATCGCCGCCTCGATGGCCGCCGCTTCCGTGCCGGTCACCCCATCGGTGAAGCGGACCAGCCGCCACAGCGGCGCACCGGGTCGGCCGGTGCGCGGCGCCGGCCGGGTGGCCGGGACGGGCGGGGCGTCGTCGTGCTCGGCGGCGATCCGGTCCCGTTCGGCGGCCACCTCGGCCCGTCGGTCGGCCAGCACGGTGCGGTGCGCCGCGAGCGCCGCGAGCCGGTCCCGTCGCTGGGCCACAGCGGTGACGGTGGCCTCCGCGTACACCTCCCGTGGGGTTTGCGCGCCCGGCTCGCCGACCGAGTCCACGGCGGCGGCCAGCCGGGTCGCCAGATCGGGACGCTCGATGTCGGCCAGCAGCCCGACATTGTTCCGCGCCCACTGCCCGATCTGCTCCCGCAGCCGCGTGCGGGCCTGCGCCACGGCATCCTCTGCGCGGCGCTCGGTCTGTTCGGCGTCGGCGACGGCGGCCGTGGCGGCGGCCGCGTCGGCGGCGGCCCGGGAGTGGTCCCGTTCGGCCTGGTCATGCCGCGCCACCTGCGCGCGGATGGCGCGCACGTCATCGCGGCGAGCGGCGACGCGGGCGGTGACCCGGGCCGCCAGGTCGTCCGGTGCGGCGTCGTCCGCGCTCCAGGTGATCCCGGCCGTCTCGGCGTCGAGTAGAAGTTCGGCGGCGAGCCGGTCGGCCGCCGCCCGCGCGTCCCGGGCCGCTACCGTCGCCCGTTCCCATTCGGCACGCCGCCGGGCCACCGTGGTCTCCTCGGCGGTGACGGCCTCGTCGGCACGCTCGGCTGCCTCGGCCAGGTCGTGCACGTGCCGTTCCAGGTCGGCGAGCTGCTCGTGGGACTGGTATGCCGCCGAGGCTTTCAGGCTGTCCAGGTGGGCGCGGAGCCGTCCGGGCTCGCCCTCGACGGCCCGCAGCCGAGTGCCGGCCTCGGACTCAGCCTCAGCCGCCGCGTGGGCCGCGCGACGCGCGTCGGTCAGTGCGACCGACCGGGTGGCGACCGCGTCGCGTCGGGCGGTCAGGGCGTCGGCCGCCGCCCGGGCGTGGGTGCGCAGGTAGGTCGAGTAGACCGCCAGGAACGCGACCGTCGCGCCGTCCGCCGCCACCAGCCCTTCGAGGGTACGCGCGACCGCCTCCATGTCGTCGAACGAGCGGGCGGCCTCCACCAGCAGGTGGTCCTCGACCGGGCGCAGCCCGCGCTGCAGGGTGCGGGACAGCTCGACCGGGTTGAGGTCCTTGGCCAACTGTGGCTTTCGCAGGGTCAGCACCAGATCCAGCAGCTGCTCGTAGCGGGCCGGACCGAGGCCGAACAGTCGGGCGTCAACGAGGTGCCGGTAGTCCTCCGCCGAATCCCGTACCGCGTCGGCACCCAACCGGTCGATCAGGTCACGGCGGTTCAGCGGCCGGTCGTCGGCGTCCAGCAGGGAGAAGTCCACCCCCACCCGGCCGTCGACCACGAAGTGCCAGCGGGTCACCCGATCGACGTGCCGGTGCGCCCGCAACCCGATGCCGACCGTCACGTACTGCTCGCCGTCGCCGAACTCCATCCACACGTACGCGTGCGTGACCTCCTGCCCCCGGTAGAGCAGGTTCGACTTCATCGTTCGGTCCTCACTGGCGAACGGGTTCAGCCGGCGAGGCTCGATCCGCCCGTCGAGCACGAACGGGAACAGCACCTCGAGCGCCTTGGTCTTGCCGGAGCCGTTCGGCCCGCGCAGCACCAACCACCCGTCGACGAACAGGAACTCCTCGTCCCGGTAGTCCCACAGGTTGATGATGCCGGCCCTGGTGGGGGCGAACCGGCGGACGGCACGGTGCTCGATCACAGTCAACTTCCCGAGGTCAGGTCAGAAGAGGGTTTCGGTAACGGTGCGGGGCTTGACCGCGGCGACGGTGTGGCGGTAGCGGCCCACCAGCGGCCGGACGAGCACCCCGCCCGGCACGGCGGTGACCGTGCCGAACCGTTCCAGCAGCGCTACCGCCTCGGCGCGTAGCCGGTCCGGGTCGGCGTGCCACTGGGCCCCGAACGCGGTCCCGTACCGCTCAAGGATCTCGCCGACGGCGGTACGCAGAAAACTGTCGGTGATGAACGGCAACCGGCCGGCGCTGTCGCTCTCGTCGGGGCCGCCCTGGTCCTCGGTGTTCCACGGCTCGGCCGGGCCGGTGTCGTCGAGGCGCACCAGGGTGGCCGTGGGCAGGCCGGCGTCGATCTGACCCACCAGCGACTGCTGCCGGCTGTTCCCGTCCGGCGGGGTGAGCCGCTTGACCCGGCGACCGTCCGGATCCATCACGCGGTCGGCCATCTCCACCGCCAGCAGCACCGCGGCCTGCGCCACCGAGCCGGTGCCCGGGAACCGCTCCCCGGTGAACCCGGCGGTGTCCACCAACAGCACCCCCTCGGCCTGGCGCTCGACCCGCAAACCGGTCAACCGGGCCACATCGGCGGCGAGCGCCGAGCCGCGCAGATGGTTGGCGACCACCGGATCGACGTCGGCGTGGTAGACGACCGGCGACTCCACCACCGCCCGCCGGGCCGCCTGGGCCGCCTGCCGGCGCTCGGCGTTGCCGCTGCTGGTCATCGCCCGGCCGAGCAGCGCCGACACCGACTCGACGTGCTGCACCACCCGGGTCGGCCGGAACAGCGCGAACACCACGTCCCGCGCGACGTCGTACAATGCCTCACCCGCCCCGGGGTCACTGGCCCAGGCGGCGCTGGAGCCGTCGGCCAGCCGGAGCACGCCCCGCTCCTCCAGCCAACCGACCGCGTCCACGAACGCCCGCCGGTCCGGGCCGTGGTCCGGATCCAGCCCCAGACCGGTGATCCGGTTCGCGTCACCGGCCACCGAGTCGGCCAGCTCGCTGAGGGTGATCTGGATACCGGCGCGACCGAGCACGGCCAGGCACAACGCCAGGTACGCGTAGCGCTGCCGGTCGAACTGCCGCCCGGTGCGGGACACCGCCGGCTGGGTGCCGTCGAGCTGGTCCTTCACCCGCACCAACCGGGCCGTCGCACCGTGCAGCTCCAGCCGGTAGCCGAACGCCTCGGAGAGATCCCGGCGCAGGGTGCCGGCGAACCGCCGCACCCGGGGCAGTGCCCGCTCGTCGGGCCAGGTCGCTGTGATCAGCGGGTGGCGCAGAACCAGCCGGACCGCCCGCTGGTAGTCCGCCAACTCCAACTCCGGGACGTCGACGGCGAAACGGTGCACCGCAGGCCGGAGCCCGCTCGGTTCTGCGGTCACGCCGACACCAACTCGGGACGGCGGACCGCAGTGTGCTGCGCGGCCGTGACCGTCAGCGCGTACCCGTCCA
This sequence comes from Micromonospora sagamiensis, assembly GCF_014680085.1. Classification (NCBI taxonomy): domain Bacteria; kingdom Bacillati; phylum Actinomycetota; class Actinomycetes; order Micromonosporales; family Micromonosporaceae; genus Micromonospora; species Micromonospora sagamiensis. The sequence goes on from NZ_AP023438.1 coordinate 3,609,526, forward strand.
GATGCAGCCGGCCCTCGACGGTGCGCACCGTGGTGAACCGTCCCGGTGCCGGGGTCAGGGTCAGCCGGACGCCGTGCGCGGCGGCCGCCAGCGGCACCGCGGTCGCGCCACCGACCCGGGCGGCCAGGGCGATGTCGAGCAGACGCAGCAGGACCTGGGTCTGCGGCCCGTCCAACCGATGCTCATCGACTCCCGCGTCGGCCAGCGCCGTCGCCGCGTCGGCCAACCGACGCTCCCGGGCGAGCTGGTCGCCGCGCAGCCGGTGTCGGCGGTCGTCGACCCGGTCGAGCCGGGCCGGCCGTCCCCGCCCCTGCCCGGGTGCCCGACCGGTGGCCACCAGGGTGCGGGACAACTCCACCGCCGGTGCCTCCCACCACGACAGCCGGCTCGCGATCGCCTCCGGATCCGGGTGCGCCACCCCGACGTGGCGGGGAGCGCCGAGGCCGAACACGACGTCGAACAGGGCGTGCGCGGCCTCCTGGGTGCCGGTGCGGGTGAACCACGCGGCCAGGTGCCGCAGCTGCGACTCCCGGCTCACCCCGCCACGGCGAGCCTCGGTGACCCGGCGCAACAGGGCGAGGACGTCACCGATGGCGGCGATTGTGGCGTCCGACAACCGGTCCGCCTCGCTGAGCTGCTCCGGACCCGGCGGCGCCAACCAGGACCGCAGGCCCGCCCAGCGCCGCCGCCAGTCGTCCAGCCGCTGAACCGGGGTGTGGAACAGGCGCTCGTCGGCCTCGGCGGCCGCCTCGATCAGCCGATCCAGCCCGGTCGCCTCCACCTCGTGCACCGCCGCGCGCAGCCGGGGCGTGTACCGCTGCAACTCGTCGTGGAAGTCCCGCAGGTGAGCCAGCAGCGCGTCCTTGTGGGCGAGGAACGCCTCCGGCCGCACGTCGTTGGTCCGTCCCAGGTCGCCCAGCATGTGGTAGAAGCGGGCGGCCCGCTCGGCGATGTCCGCCAACGCCCGGTCCAGCCGGTTGAACTTGCGGTACACCTCCTCCGCGTCCCCGGCCTCGTTGGCCGATGCGAGCGCGCTCAGATCCGCCAGGAGATCGGCGAAGACCAACCGCGACAGCGTCGAGTCGTCCATGCTCGCCGACAACACCGCCTCCACCGCCCGGTGAGCCCGGTAGCCCGCCTCGGTGAACTGGTACACCGAGTGCCGGTTGCGGTACTCCGCCAGCGTCGTGGCCCGGGAACCGTCCTGCCCTCGGTCGAGCACCCCCCAGTCCACCAGGGCGTCGAGCAGCCGTGGCAGCTCCAGGCGGGCCGGATCCGGGCAGTCGGCGTTCGCGTCGTGCAGTGCCACCAGCGCTGCGGCCACGTCAGAGGTGTGCAGCACGACGTGGTAGCTGGACCGCGCCGAGTCGAAGGCCCGCAGCAGCCACAGGTAGACGAACCGGTTCTCCGCCGTGACGTAACCGAACAGCCGCATCCGGTCGTCCAGCCCGAAGTCGTCCAGGCCGAAGGTGGGCCGGGATGGCTGCACGGTCATCGTCTTCCTCCCGCCGGACGCGAACAGCCACTCACCCTACCCAGCCGGCCTTGGAGGGCGGCGAGGCGCGCGGGGCACCGCAGACAGCCGCAGAACCCGCGTCAAGGGCCACTCCTCTTGGGTCCACAGCCCCCAGAAAGGGCCTGAAGTCCCACACTTCGCAGGTACTTCTTGACCGCTTCCGGTTCCCGTCCGAGGTAGCCGCGGTCGAGGCGTCCCAATCGAGTATGACCAGGTACGCGAAGAGGCGGTTTGCGGCCGACCGGTGCCAGCGCGGGCCACCCTGGCCGACCGCCGGCCGCAAACCGGGGTTCGTGTGCTCGGGGTGCGGTCCTGGGCTGGGCGAACAGGGGTACGGGTGACGTGGGCGAACGTGGGCCACTCCCTGCCACCCCGGGTGAATCCGCTGGTCGCGAGACTGGGCACTCGCGCCCCCGTAGCTCAGGGAATAGAGCATCGGTTTCCTAACACGCTGCTTCGCGCGTGTCCGCAGGCTGATGACCTGCGGACTTTGGTTTCCTGCCCTGTGTGTCCCGGTCGCAGCGGGGTGTTGCTGTGATCGCTCGCTGAAGATCAGTTTGGTGGGGTTCGTCCTGTTCAGGTTGTGATAGGGGAGCCGCCCGGTTGCCCCCAGAATGCTTCGATCTCGGGTCAGCGCCCCGACGGCCGAGGCTCGGTCCAGAGCCCGCGCCAGTGGGGCAACCGCCGAAGCGGCTGATCCGTTGGTGGAGCCTTCGTCGGCACACGGCTCCGGGTGTCCGCAGCGATGGTGGCGGGGAAGCAGCGCGCGAGCAGCAGGGTCTCCGTACTTCGACGGCCTCAGTCAACCGAAGGATGATCATCGCGGTTTGCGCCAAGCGGATGCTCTGATATCGGGCCTGATGCGGTCGGTGCTCGTTGTAATGCGTGACGTATTCGGCCAGGGTCGTCAGCAAGTGCCGGGGGGTGATCCGTCGAGGCATTCGTGCCGTACCGTCCGCACCCGTCTCTCCGCGTACGCGTTGGCCTCGGCGCTTGCGGCGGGTACGCAGCATGTCGATGCCTTCAGAGGCAAGAACGCGGGCGCGCACTTCGCGTCGCGGTCACGGATTACCTCTTCGTGAGGGCGACAGACGGCAGCGACCGGTCCGGGACATCGTCTCACAGTGCCTGTCGGGGCCGGCCAGGCCATGACCGGGGGAGTGGGGAGTCATTCTCCGCCGGGATGGCGATCACTGCCTATGGCGCCCCTCGCATCCAAGGGCGAGCGCTACCCTTCCACCGCTCGCTTGAGCGCCACGACATGGGCCGCGGGCTACCGACGCGACACCCGTGAACCAAAGCCGGAGAGGCCATCACGATGACCAAGCCCATCGATTACGACGCACCGCGCCGACCGGCCGTTGACGTTGACGTTGAAGACGACAGCCTGGAGGAACTCAAGGCGCGCGGCGCGGCGCCGCAGTCAGCAAGTGTCGACCTCGACGAGGCCGAGGCCGCCGAGAACTTCGAGCTGCCCGGCGCGGACCTGTCCGGCGAGGAACTGACCGTGGCGGTCGTGCCAATGCAGCCGGACGAGTTTCGATGCGCGCGCTGCTACCTGGTGCACCACCGCAGCCAGCTCGCCGCGCAGGCCGACGGCCGGGACGTCTGCCAGGAGTGCTCCTGACGTCCCACTGTCAGGCCATCATTTCCCGCCACTCCGGACGCCCACCCAGCCATGCGCCGGCGAGGATCTCCGCAGACGCCCGACCCGGACAGGGGTGTAGCTTCGACCGACCTGCGATGCCACCGGTCTGCGCCTCTACCTCCCATCGTTGGCCGTCGGTGCGGATGTAGACGTCGCGACGTCCCCGCGGACTCCGGTCCCCGTTCCACCAGTGGCGCTCGATTCTCATCTGCTGACCGTATAGCACGCCTGCGGAAAAACGAGCCATAATGATCTTGGGAAGACGGTCGTGTGATCGGGAGACCACGAATTGTGGACGAGAGTTGAGAGACCTGACCGGGCTGGCACAGGACGAATCCGCGGAGCGCCGCCTTCGCGACGCCGCGCGTATGTCCTTCCCAGCGGATGTCCGGCGAGCGCATCCACGGACCGATCGAAGCGATTCAACAGCGCGCCGGCGGCGACCACGTTCCATCACCGGCGCCGAGACGGGCGGCGCCTACACCGTGTGCTGTTGCACCGGGGCGGCCACCCCGACCGGGTCACGATGGGCGCGGCGGTCGCGGGTCGCGGCAACACCCTCGACGGGGACACGTTGATCGGGATGGCCGACGCGACAACGTGCGTGGGCAAGGCCGAGCGGCAGTGCACCGACACCGCCCGATCTGGTGGTCCAGTCGTGGAGACGTGCTGATCCACCTGCACAGGACGTCGGTACCTGCGACGCGTTGAACCGATACGGGTGGTAGCCCTTACCGACTGGGCTCCGTTGCGTCGTGATGCCTAACGAGTCGTCGGCTTCCGGTCGGCGTCACCCTCGACACGGAACGGGGTGCGCAGACGGGTCATCGCAGCCGAACTTACGTCGACGGCAGAAGTATGGTCGAAAGCCGCATTTGCTCTCGGTGCTGCACGGAACAAATTCGAGTCATGCGCGGTTACATCAGTCAAGAGCTGCTCCAAGTTTGCGCGCCAGCGCGCGATCGACCCGCTCGTACATGCAAGCCGGGTGCGGAAAATGAGCGGGGCGGATCCGGCCGCTCGCCGGGGGCGTTGGATCCGTTTCGCTCGGCCTGTCGAACCCTAACCCAGAAAGCCATCGTGCACGGCCTGGGCCGGGGTGCGGGTAGATTGATCAACAGTCCGCCGGTTTTCCGACCACGGCCTGCCTCTGTAGTCGACCACCACGCGCCGCGACCAATCGGTCAGCGCCGTGCAGGGCGACCCCTTTCACGTTCGGAGACTCCCATGGTGGCACGCCGCCCCAGCAAGACACCCCTTGTCACACCCACCTCCTTCGCCGACCTTGGCGTGCCCGGCCACCTGGTCGCCGCGCTCGAGCAGGCGGGCATCAGCACGCCATTCCCGATCCAGGCCGCGACGCTCCCGGACTCACTCGCCGGACGCGACGTGCTGGGTCGTGGCAGGACGGGATCGGGCAAGACATACGCCTTCGCCCTCCCGGTCCTCGCCCGGCTCTCGGCCGGCACCTCTCCGCGGCTGCCCGGCCGCCCGCGCTCGCTCATTCTGGCGCCCACTCGCGAGCTGGCGACCCAGATCGAAGCGACGATCGCACCGCTGGCCACCGCGCTGTCGCTGCGGACCCTGACGATCTTCGGTGGGGTGAACGCGCGGCCGCAGGTCGGTGCACTGCGTGCCGGGGTCGATATCCTCATCGCCTGTCCCGGCCGGCTCGCCGACCACGTTTCGAACGGCCACGCGATCCTCGACGCCGTCGAGGTCACGGTGCTCGACGAGGCGGACCACATGGCCGACCTGGGCTTCCTGCCGGTCGTACGGCGACTCCTCGACAAGACACCGCCCCGCTCCCAGCGGCTGCTGTTCTCGGCGACGCTCGACGCGGGCGTCGACGTCCTCGTGCGGCGGTACCTCTCCAACCCAGTCACCCACAGCGTCGACTCCGCGATGTCCCCGGTCGCCGCGATGACCCACCACGTGCTCCGGGTGCGTCACGATGACCGGCTCCCCGTCCTGATCGACCTGACGGCCGCCCCGGGACGAACGCTCGTATTCACCCGCACCAAGCGGGGCGCCAAGAAGCTGACCAGTCAACTGGTCGCCTCGGGCGTGCCCGCCGTGGAGCTGCACGGCAACCTGGCGCAGAACGCCCGCACCCGCAATCTGGCGGCGTTCTCCGCCGGCGACGCCCGCACGCTCGTCGCGACCGACATCGCGGCGCGCGGAATCCACGTCGACGACGTAGCTCTCGTGATCCACGCCGACCCGCCCGCCGAGCACAAGGCATACCTGCACCGCTCGGGGCGGACCGCGCGTGCCGGAGCGAGCGGCACCGTCGTCACCCTGATGACCGACGACCAGGTCACCGACGTGCGCGACCTCACCCGCCAGGCCGGCATCAACCCGACGATCACCCGGCTTGGGCCCGGTGACTCGCTGCTCACCGAACTCGCCCCGGGTGAGCGTCGCTTCGTGACGCCTCGCGTAGCGACGACGGCGCCACATCACGGACGAGGCCACAGCGCCACGCGGCGCCCGGATCCGCGCACAGCGACGGGCGGATCGACCGCCAGCGCAACGCGCGGGAGAGGCTCGGAAAGTCGTCGGGCGAGCGCCGCGGAAACCACGTCAGCGACACGGGGCGCGGCGGCGTTCTCTTCCGGCGCGCGGGTTGGTAGCCGGCGCGGTCAGCGCTGACAGCGAAGACACCGCGCGGCGCGCCCGTGCTAGCCTCACCGGGTTGCAACCTTCGGTTTGTCGCATACTTTGCCAGCGCCTGGTGGGTATCTAACCCGCCAGGCGCTTTTTGTCCTGCCGGTTCTTCCGGACCAACAGCGGCGGCAACCGAGGGTCCGTACGTGGCTCCATCCGCTACTCAAAGGAGAAGACATGGCACTCGGCACAGTCAAGTGGTTCAACGCGGACAAGGGCTTCGGCTTCATCGCACAGGATGGTGGCGGCGCTGACGTCTTCGCCCACTTCTCGGCCATCTCATCGAGCGGGTTCCGCAGCCTGGAAGAGAACCAGCGGGTCGAGTTCGACGTCGAGCAGGGCCAGAAGGGCCTTCAGGCTGCCAACATCCGCCTGGTCTGACGTTGACTCCGCCAAGCCGTGGGCGACGGGGCCTCGCCCGTCGCCACGGCGGTGGCTGAGACCACGGACCGGCGAATGCCGGTCCGTTCCGACACCGCGGTCCTTCCCGGCCTCAAACCAACCCGGTCCCGCCGGCTGCTCCACCCTGCCCACCAAGATCAACCGGAGTCACATTGAGACTCCGGGTGTGGTCCTCAGCTGGGGGAACAGGGGTCCGGGTGACGTGGGTGAACGTGGGCCACTCCCTGCCACCCGGGTGAACCCGCAGGTCGCTAGACTGGGCACTCGCGCCCTCGTAGCTCAGGGGATAGAGCATCGGTTTCCTAAACCGTGTGTCGCAGGTTCGAATCCTGCCGGGGGCACCTCGAAGATCAGCAGAAACGCCCGACGGCCTGTGGATACGCCCAAGCGTCGATCCGCAGACCGGTCTTGAAGGCGGTTTCCCAGGGCGTGCCTGCTGCGTTGGTCAAGATCCGGGCTCTTCGCAGTCGTCCTGGTCGCCGCTGTCGTGGCGTCCGACGTTCCGCTGTGGCTGGCGGTCCTGGACGACGTCAGCCCCGAGGTCGGCGCGGAGACGCGCACGGGCGGCGTCCAGGCGTGCCGGGTAGTCCGGCATGAAGATCTCCACGAGCGATGTCTCCAGGGTGCCGCTGATGCTGTGCAGGGCTGACCAGACAGCGCCGTCCTCGTCCGCGATGGCGTCGAACCGCTGGGTGCCGATCACCTTGTCGAGCCAGTCGGAGAGCACCAGCGCCTGATCGCGGGTCAGCCTGAGCGTGAGGTCGTCGGCCACCCAGCGAGAGTAGCGAGAGCGCTTCAGCCACAGCCGCCGATTGTGGCTCGACGGAAGGACGATGATGCACGGCGTGAGGTGCGGGTCGACAATCGGTCCATGCCGTACGAGAAGTCTCGTCTTGCTCTTGACGTTGTCGTTCCCGACTCGACACAGGGGAGCGCCGTCGTCGAGGTCCGGCCCTGGATCGACGGGCGGGACATTCTCACCGAGGCGATCGCGGCTGGACCCGGCAGCGATCCCGGGGAGCTGTTGGGGCCGGATGGGTCTCTGATCGCTGACGTCGAACCGCACGAGGTGCGACTGGCTACGGCGGAGTGCACCGAAGGATGCTGTGGGGCTCTCTACGTGACCGTACGCCGCGAGGGCGATCACGTGGTCTGGAGCGGCTGGCGCAACCCCGACGAGCAGGAGGTCGACCTGCCGGAGTTCCGGTTCGACGCCGAGGAGTACCGGACGGAGGTGGAGCGTGCCGCCAGGGAGCACCGCCGGGAGCACCGCCGGGAGCGGCCGGCACACCCGCTCGGCCGGCTGCTCGAACGGTACCTGGGTCGGCGCGTCGACTGGTCTCCGCGCCGCGGGCACGGTCGGTAGGCCGACGTTCCACCCTGGTCGGACCTGCCGATGGCCTTTCCTGTGCGCAGCAACCGTCGGCGGATGCCGTCCCGGACACCGGACGGGCCGGCGCGGGTACGGTGGCCGACGTCATGCGTACCGTCATGGGTTTCGTTTTTCTCGGCCTGGTGCTGCTGAAGCTGGCCTGGCCGGTGTTCGCTCTGGCTGCCGTGATCCTGGCGGTGCGGGTGGCGTTCGCCCTCCAGGACGGCCGGGGCGCACGATCGAGGGCGCTGCGGCTGTCGATCGCCGCGTCGGCGTCGACGGCCTTCGCCGCCTACGGGTACGGGCTGGGCACGACCACCTTCGGCCTGGTCACCGACGCCGACGACCGGTGCGGGATCGTCCGGCCCGACCGCTACGGGTACGGATACCACGGTCCGGCCGACGGGACGCACCGCATGTGGCCGTTGCAGGACACCACCTGCGGCCCGGACCTGGTGCCCTGGTTCGTCAATCCCCTGGTGGCCGGCTCGGTCGTCCTGCTCGTGGTGCTCGTGGTCGTGATGGTGGTGGCCCGGGTCGGGTCCCGCCGCCACTGAGTGGCTACGCACCGTCCCGCCGCATCGTTGAAGCTTTCTTTCGTCGGGAGGTGATACGTCGAAGGGTATTGACCCGAACTGGTTACCAGGTAAGGGTGAGCCTCGGAGTCATCAATTTGACCTGGAGGCTCGATGCCCAGCGTGACGTCCCCGACGAGCAGACGCGTTCTGCTCGCGGCCGCCGTGGCCGCTGCCACGGCGATCGTTCCCCTCACCACCACCCCTGCGGCGGCCGACACGTCCGTCACCCGGCAGCAGCAGTACGCGGCCGCGGCCGCGGAGTACGGCGTGCCGGAGAGCGTGCTGCTCGGCGTCTCCTACCTGCAGTCCCGGTGGGACACCAACGCCGGCACGCCCAGCACCAGCGGCGGCTACGGCCCGATGCACCTGACCGACGCCGAGTACGTGATGTCCCTGCCCGGGGGACACCACCACGACGAGGACGAGGACCCGCGCGGCGACGACTCGCGGCCGGCGCACCCGGTCGACTCGACCGAGAAGGCGCCGCCGGCCGAGTCTCTCCAGACCCTCGACGCCGCCGCGACGCTCACCGGCACCAGCGAGGAGACGCTGCGCGGCGAGCCGGCCGCCAACATCCGGGGCGGTGCGGCGCTGCTCGCGTCGTACCAGCGGGAACTGGCCGGACCGACCGGGAGCACGAGCGACCCGGCCGCCTGGTACGGCGCGGTGGCCCGCTACGCCGGCGCGGACAGCGCGGACGCGGCGGCCGCCTTCGCCAACGAGGTGTACGGCACGATCCGCGAGGGCGCGAGCCGGACCACCGACGACGGCCAGCGGATCACCCTCACCCCGCACGCCGACCTGGTCCCGGTGACGTCCTGGCTGGACAAGCTCGGCCTGCGCAAGCTGGCGCGCCCGGACGGCCTGGAGTGCCCGAACGACATCTCCTGCGAGTGGATCCCGGCCCCCTACCAGGATCTCGGTAACGGGGACTACGGCAACCACGATCTCTCCGACCGGCCCAACCGGCAGAAGATCGAGTACATCATCATCCACGACACCGAGGCGACCTGGGCGACCACGCTCAAGCTGGTCCAGGACCCGACGTACGTGAGCTGGCACTACTCGCTGCGCTCGGTCGACGGGCACATCGCCCAGCACGTGAAGACCAAGGACGTCGGCTGGCACGCCGGCAACTGGTACGTCAACGCCAAGTCCGTCGGTCTGGAGCACGAGGGCTTCGCCGCCCAGGGCACCTGGTACACCGAGGCGATGTACCGGACCTCGGCGAAGCTGGTGCGGCACCTCGCCACGCGGCTCGGCATCCCGATGGACCGGCACCACATCATCGGCCACGACAACATCCCGGGCACCGTCGCGGCGAACGTGCGCGGCATGCACTGGGACCCGGGACCGTACTGGGACTGGGACCACTACTTCAAGCTGATGAAGGCGCCGGAGATCAACACCGGTACCCCGCTGACCGGGCTGGTCCGCATCGAGCCGGACTTCGCCACCAACCGGCCGGCCTTCACCGGCTGCGTCACCGCCGGGGTGCCGTGCCCCTCGCGCGGTTCGTCGTCGGTGATCCTGCGCAGCGCGCCCAGCCCGGACGCGCCGCTGGTCAACGACATCGCCCTGCGCCCGAACGGTACGCCGAACACCATGCACATCTCCGACCACGGCGCGCGGGCGTCGACCGGTCAGACGTACGCGATCGCGGACCGGCAGGGTGACTGGACGGCGATCTGGTACCTCGGGCAGAAGGCGTGGTTCCACAACCCGGCCGACGCGCCGACCGCGCAGTGGACCGTCGGCCTGGTCGCCACCCCGAAGCCGGGGAAGACGACGATCCCGGTCTACGGGCGGGCGTACCCGGAGGAGGCGGCGTACCCGGCGGGCGTGCCGTACCAGACGATCTCGCCCCTGCAGTACACGCTCTCGGCCGGTCAGCGGTACGCCGTCGGCAACGTGCTGCCCGGCGAGTACTACCGGGCGACCACGTTCGACGGTTCGGCACCGGGCGACTGGACGGTGATCCGGGGCGAGAACCAGTACGTGCAGATCCAGTTCGGTCACCGGGTGATGTTCGTCAACCGGGACGACGTGCAGATCCTGCCCTCGGCTCTGGGCGCGCCCCGGTAGTTGCGGGGCTCGGAGGGTTCCCGGCCGTCCGGCCGGGAACCCTCCGCCGCGCGGGCGCGCCCCGTGGTCGGGTCGGGGGCGCTGCCGGGCCGGTGAACGGCCGCGCGGGAAAGGGGAGGGATGCCTCGCACCCGTCCGGGCACGGGACGCGGGGCCTGCCGGTCAGCGGGCCAGAACGGTCACCAACGTTCCGATGCTGGCGACCATCGCGGCGATGATGGGGCTGAGCGCCTTGATGTACGCCAGGATGAGCCGATGCCGCCCTTCCGGTTCGGCAGCGGGCTCCTCGTCGGGATCCGTCGTCTCGAAGTCCGGCCCAGGAGGGGCTACAGTCAACATGACTCCTTCCGTCGCGAGCGGTCGAGTCGAATGCGGCGTCCGGTGCCAGCCGGGCGCCGCCTTTTTGGGCGGCGCTGTGCCGATCGACCGTTCGAGCATCCTCCTGCCGGGCGGCTATCACAAGGGTCGAGTTTTCACTGTCGGGTAGCTGACAGTCCGATGTAATGCACTGAGAAAATATCGGCGTAAGTCCTTGCATCGCGCCGAATCCTCGTGCAGTCGTACAGCGGAACGTGACCGCTACCTAGCGGATGCGTGAGTGCCGCTCTGGCGGCGGATCCTCGCCTCGACCATCGTCACCGGTGCCGTGCCCTGCCACGCGACGGCCGATGGACCTGTTCCCGCCCGGCCGCCCCCGTGCCGGCCGGGCGGGAACGGTCAGTTCGTGGGAAGCTGCGCGGCGTGCTCCAGCACCCGGTCGATCAGCCCGTACTCCCGGGCCTGCTCGGCGGTGAACCAGCGGTCCCGGTCCGAGTCGCGCTCGATGTCGGCCAAGGAGTGGCCACTGTGCTGGGCGATCAGCTCCTGCATGGTGCGTTTGACGAACAGCATGTTCTCGGCCTGGATGGTGATGTCGGCGGCCGTGCCACCGAACCCGCCGGAGGGCTGGTGCATCATGATCCGCGAGTGGGGCAGGGCGTACCGCTTCCCGGGCGTCCCGGTGCAGAGCAGGAACTGCCCCATCGAGCCGGCGAAGCCGAGCGCCAGGGTGGCCACGTCGTTCTTGACGTAGCGCATGGTGTCGTAGATGGCCAGGCCGGCACTGACCGAGCCGCCCGGTGAGTTGATGTAGAGGAAGATGTCCTGCTCGGCGTCCTCGGCGGCGAGCAGCAGGATCTGCGCGCAGACCTGGTTGGCCGACGCCTCGGTCACCTCGGTGCCGAGGAAGACGATCCGCTCCCGCAGCAGCCGCTCGAACACCTGGTCACCGAAGGACGGCTGGTTGACCTCCAGCATGCGCACCGTGTAACCGACAGTCACCGTGGACCTCCCCGCGTACCTGCCGGCGGGCGACGTTCACCGCCCGGTGGACCGGCCCGTCAAGCGTGCGGTCCACGCGGCCCGGCGGCCGAGGGTTTCTGCCGCCGGCATATCTGCCGAGAGCAGAAGCCGGTCAGCAGCGGGGTGAGCGACCGGCGACGAGCAGGACGCGGTGCTGACCGACGCCGCTCCGGACGGGGCGGGACCGCCCGAAGGAGCCTGTGCCGGTGGTCCCGGCGGGACGACGGCCGACCGCCGCCCGGGCGTTCGGGACCCGGTTCGACGGACAGGTGGATCCGCCCGCAGCAGGACGGGTGACCGGGGTGGGTCGGGACGCGGCCGGTGCGGGACGGGGGCCGGTCGGCAGGACCCGTCGACCCGTCGGAACCCGGGGCGGCATGACCGGTGTACGGGGCTCCACGCGGCGCAGGTCGTCGCGGGCCTCCTCGAGCAGGTCGGAGAGGCGGATGCCGAGGGCCCGGCAGATCGCCGCGAGCACCTCCGACGAGGCCTCCTTGCGCCCCCGTTCGACCTCGGAGAGGTAGGGCACCGAGACCCCGGCCACCTCGGCGACCTCGCGCAGGGTGCGGCCCTGCCGGACGCGAAGTCGGCGCAGGACCCCGCCGATCACTCGGCGTAGCAACGACATCCGGGCCTCCTCGTCGGTGGTGCGGCTTCCGACTCTGCTCATTGTGCCGGTTTCCGCCGGTTGCGGTGGCCCCTGGGGCGGACCGTGGGCACCACGGGGGAGGAAGCAGGGGGTACGTGGCCACCTCAGCGGCCGACCTGTGGCGTACCGGCTATGTTGTGCACGTGCAGGCGGCAGCGGAGGCGGGGCGGGTCCGACGGTGATTCACTTTCCCGCGCAGCGGCGAGGGCCGCTCAGTGCGCTCAGCCTGCGGCTGGCCGCCGCCGTCGCCCTGGTCTGCGCCGTGGTCAGCGCGGTCTACCTGGACCGCGACGGCTACCGCGACGTCAACGAGGACGGCCTGACCCTCCTCGACTGTTTCTACTACGCGGTGGTCTCGCTCTCCACCACCGGCTACGGCGACATCACGCCGGCCTCGGACTCGGCCCGGCTGATCAACATCCTCTTCGTCACGCCGGCCCGGGTGCTCTTCCTGATCATCCTGGTCGGCACCACCCTGGAAGTCCTGACCGAGCAGTACCGGACCGGCCGTCGGCTGAGCCGGTGGGGGAGAACCGTGAAGGATCACGTCATCATCTGCGGCTACGGCACCAAGGGCCGCAGTGCGATCTCCGCCCTGCTCGAGAACGGGTTGGACAAGTCCAGGATCGTGGTGGTGGAGCGCAGCGGCGCGGCGATCCGGCAGGCCACCTCGGCCGGGCTGGTCGCCATCGAGGGGTCGGCCACCCGGTCGGCGGTGCTCAACGAGGCGCACGTCCGGTCCGCCAAGGCGGTGATCATCGCGACCGACAGCGACGACGCGTCCGTGCTGGTGGCGCTGACCGTCCGCCAGCTCACCGCCGGGCAGGTCCGGATCATCGCCGCGGTCCGGGAGGCCGAGAACGCCCCGCTGCTCAAGCAGAGTGGCGCGCACCACGTGATCGTCTCCTCCGCCACCGCCGGCCGGCTGCTCGGCCTCTCCACCTCCGCGCCACCCCTGATCGACGTGGTCGAGGACCTGCTCACCCCCGGCCAGGGCATGGCGCTCGCCATGCGTTCGGCGGAACGCGCCGAGGTGGGACGTTCGCCCCGGGAGCTGGAATCGCTGGTCATCGCGCTGGTCCGCCGGGGCAAGGTGGTCACCCTCTCCGACCGGGCCGGCGCCCTCATCGAGACCGGCGACATGCTGGTGTACGTCCGCGACGACCGGCCCCAGGCGGCGACCACCCCCTGAGCGGTACGACGCAGGGGCGGCCCCGTCCGGGACCGCCCCTGCGTCGTGCTCGTCCGGTGGCTAGAGGATGGTCCAGGTGTCCCCGCTGTTGAGCAGCCCGGCGAGCTGCTGCTCCGGCGTCTCGGAGACCGCGGCCTTGGCCTCCGCGACCTGCGTCTGCACCACGCTGTCGTAGGTGGGGCGGTCGACCGAGCGGAACACGCCGATCGGGGTGTTGCTCAGGTCCGGCCCCGGCAGCCGGCTCAGCGCGAACGCGTACGCCGGGTCGGCGATGGTGGCGTCGTGCACCAGGATGTGCTCGGCCGGGGTGAAGTCCGTCCTGCGCACCTCCAGGCCGAAGCCGCCCGGCGGGTGCACCACGCAGAACTGGTCGTCCTTGCCGAACATGATCGGCTGCCCGTGCTCCAGCCGGATCAGGAAGTCGTCGCGGGTGTCCGGCTCCTTGAGCGGGTCGAACGCGCCGTCGTTGAAGATGTTGCAGTTCTGGTAGATCTCCACGAACGCCGAGCCCTGGTGCTCGGCGGCCGCCCGCAGCACCGACTGGAGGTGCTTGCGGTCGGAGTCGATGGTGCGGGCGACGAAGGTCGCCTCCGCGCCCAGGGCCAGCGAGATCGGGTTGAACGGCGCGTCCGCCGAGCCGGCCGGGGTGGACTTGGTGACCTTGCCGACCTCGGAGGTGGGCGAGTACTGCCCCTTGGTCAGCCCGTAGATCCGGTTGTTGAAGAGCAGGATCTTGAGGTTGACGTTGCGGCGCAGCGCGTGGATGAGGTGGTTGCCGCCGATGGAGAGGGCGTCACCGTCGCCGGTCACCACCCAGACCGACAGGTCCGGGCGGCTGACCGAGAGCCCGGTGGCGATCGCCGGGGCGCGGCCGTGGATCGAGTGCATCCCGTAGGTGTTCATGTAGTACGGGAAGCGCGAGGAGCAGCCGATGCCGGAGACGAAGACGATGTTCTCGCGGGGGATCTTCAGCTCGGGCATGAACTGCTGCACCGCGGCGAGGATCGCGTAGTCACCGCAGCCGGGGCACCAGCGCACCTCCTGGTCGGACTTGAAGTCCTTGGCGGTGAGCTTGAGGGCGACGGGCTCAGACATTCTTCAGGACCTCTTCCAGCATCGTCTCCAGCTCCGCGGCGGTGAACGGCAGGCCCCGGACCTGGTTGTACGCGATCGCGTCGACCAGGTAACGGCCCCGGATCACCTGGGCGAGCTGGCCGAGGTTCATCTCGGGGATGACCACGCGCTCGTAGGAGCGCAGCACCTCACCGAGGTTGGCCGGCATCGGGGCGAGGTGCCGCAGGTGTGCCTGCGCGATGGAGAGCCCACGCTGCCGCAGCCCGCGGCAGGCCGCGCCGATCGGCCCGTACGTCGAGCCCCAGCCGAGCACCAGCACCCGGGCGTCGCCGTCCGGGTCCTCGACCTCGACCTCCGGCACCGGGATGGTCTCGATCCGGGCGGCCCGGGTGCGGACCATGAAGTCGTGGTTGGCCGGGTCGTAGGAGATGTCGCCGGTCTTGTCGGCCTTCTCCAGCCCGCCGATCCGGTGCTCCAGGCCCGGGGTGCCCGGGATGGCCCACGGCCGGGCCATCGTCTCCGGGTCGCGCAGGTACGGCAGGAAGCTCTTGCCGTCCTCGCCGTTGGGCTCGGTGGCGAACTCGACCCGCAGGTCGGGCAGGGAGTCCACCTCCGGCAGCAGCCACGGCTCGGAGCCGTTGGCGACGTAGTTGTCGGAGAGCAGCAGCACCGGGGTGCGGTAGGTCAGCGCGATCCGGGCCGCCTCGATGGCCGCGTGGAAGCAGTCCGCGGGCGACTTCGGGGCGATCACCGCGACCGGAGCCTCGCCGTGCCGGCCGTAGAGGGCCATGTTCAGGTCGGCCTGCTCGGTCTTGGTCGGCATGCCGGTGGAGGGGCCGGCCCGCTGCACGTCGACGATCAGCAGGGGCAGCTCCAGCGCCACCGCCAGGGAGATCGTCTCGCTCTTGAGCGCGACACCCGGGCCGCTGGTGGTGGTGATGCCGAGCGCGCCGCCGTACGACGCGCCGAGCGCCGCGCCCACCGCCGCGATCTCGTCCTCGGCCTGCATGGTGGTCACGCCGAAGCGCTTGTGCTTGCTCAGCTCGTGCAGGATGTCCGAGGCCGGGGTGATCGGGTACGCCCCGAGGAAGACCGGCAGCCCGGAGCGGACCCCGGCGGCGACCAGCCCGAGGGAGAGGGCGGCGTTGCCGGTGATGTTGCGGTAGGTGCCGGGGTGCATCTTCGCCGGCTTGACCTCGTAGCGCACCGAGAAGGAGTCGGTGGTCTCGCCGAAGTTCCAGCCGGCCTTGAAGGCGGCGATGTTCGCGGCGACCAGTTCGGGGCGCTTCGCGAACTTGCGCTCCAGGAAGCGCAGCGTGGACTCGTACGGCCGGGAGTACATCCAGGAGAGCAGGCCGAGGGCGAACATGTTCTTGGCCCGCTCGGCGTCCTTCTTCGACACGGCCTGGTCGGCGAGCGCGCCGACCGTCATCGAGGTCAGCGCGACCGGGTGCACCACCCAGCCGGCGAGGGTGTCGTCCTCCAGCGGGTTGGCCTGGTAGCCGACCTTGGCCAGGTTGCGCTTGGTGAACTCGTCGGTGTTGACGATGATGTCCGCGCCCCGGGGCAGGTCGTGCAGGTTGGCCTTGAGGGCGGCCGGGTTCATCGCGACCAGGACGTTCGGCGCGTCACCCGGGGTGAGGATGTCGTAGTCGGCGAAGTGGACCTGGAAGCTGGAGACTCCGGGCAGGGTGCCGGCGGGGGCCCGGATCTCGGCGGGGAAGTTCGGCAACGTGGAGATGTCGTTGCCGAGCTGCGCCGTCTCCGAGGTGAACCGGTCGCCGGTGAGCTGCATGCCGTCGCCGGAGTCACCGGCGAACCGGATCACCACCCGGTCGAGTTGGCGGATCTGCTTGGTCACGCCTGCACCTCGTTTCGCGCGGCCCGGTCGCGCGGGCGGCCTAACCTGATGCTGGCCTCGCCTTGCCCGGCCACCTGACCTCCTTGGACGCACTGCTGTGGCGGGCCCTCCGGACAACCGGCCCGGCCCGCTCCGCTCAACATCTAGGAGCCTACGTCGGGCAGGGGGTCCCATCGGGCCGCAGGTCCGCCGAATGGGACCGTCCTACGCAGTGAACTGTACGGTTTTGTGGCGTTTTGGGGCTAGGGCCGTAATCGAAATCACCGGTCGGAGATCCGTCAGTTGATCGATGAAGATCACTTCGGGCTGCCTCCGGTGCCGGTCGCTCCGCCCGGCGGTCCGGTCAACCGCCGGCGCAGTGAGGTGGTCGCGAGCGTCAGCGCGAGCACCACCAGAAGACCGGAGACGACGATGAGGATGATCGCGGTCCGCTGCGCCGTACTCAATCCGCCGTCCGGACCCGAGCCTCTGGTCGAACCGGTGAGGACGCCCTGCGAGCCGGTCGGCTGGGGTATCCCGGCCACCGGGGTGGCGAGCGCGGCGGCGGCAGTGATCCGGAAGCTCATCTGCACCCGGCGACTCCGGCCGTTGCGCGGGTCGAGCTGGCCGACCACGCCACCGGAGAGTGGTGCCCGCAGCTGCGCCTCCGGCGTCGCGGCCACCGGCAGCCGCAGGACGGCCGTCCGGCCCGCCGGCACCGTACCGACCTCGCAGCGGGTGCGCCCGGTGACCGGCTGGGACACGCAGCCGGCCGGCGGTTCGGGGACGCTCACCCCGTCGGGAAGGACCACCTCGACCAGGCCGGCGGCGTCCACCGTGCCGGTGTTGCCGAGCCGGACCTCCATCGCACTCGGCCCGCCGCCGATGTCGAAGGCCAGTTCGTCGGCCTCCAGCGCGATGCCGGGCACCGGCGGGCCGGGCGGGAAGAGGACCGCGAAGCCCTCGTCGTCGCGTACCGGGGCGGCCTCGCCCGGGGCGGTCGCGGTGACCGTGACCGTGCCGCTGAGCGGTATCCGCCGCCAGGCGTCCCCGCTGACCCGGAGCCGGATGAGGCTGCTGAACCGCGCGCCCGGGGCCGTCGTCCACGCGCCGCACCGGTAGTCGCGGTCCCCGGCCGGGGCGCACCCTGGCGTACCGGCGTCGGTGACCCCCGCCGGCAGGGTGTACGCCAGGCCGACCTGGCCGGTCACCCCGCCGGTGTTGGTCACGGTGACCTGGAGGGTGGCCGTGGTGCTCGCGGCGTTCCAGTAGCCGGTGGACAGGTGGACGTCCCCGGTGGTGACCCGGACACCGAGCCGGCCGGGAGCCGGCTGCCCGGGGGCGGGCGTCGACGGCAGGGACCGGGTCGGCAGCGGCGGCCGGGGCGTCGAGGTTCGGGTGGCGGTGGGCAGTGGCGCGGCCGACGTGACGACTACGGTGGGTAGCGGATCGGGTGCGCCGGTGGTCGGCGGTGGAGGTGTCTCGACCGGCGGCTCCACGGTCGGCGGCGCGGTGGTGGGCACCGGCTCGGTCGGGGTGGGCGGGTCGGTCGGGGGCTCCGGGTCGCCGTTCCCCGCCGGATCGGTGGCCGGGGCATATGCCTGCCCGGCAGACACCGGCGTGGCGGTGGCCAGGCTCGGGGACACCGCCGCCGCGGCGGCCCCGCCGACAGTCAGCGAGATCGACAGCAGGGACACCAGCCATCGGTCGCGGAGGCGCCCAGCCGGGCGCGCGTCGGGGCGCGTCATCTCTCCTCCGGTCACAGCGGGTGAGGGTTCATTATTCGGTAACAGTTGTCGCACGACACTGATCCACGGGGAAACAGTTGCGTAACGGGTTCGGGCCGGTGGTCGGCCGGTAGGCTGTCGGATCGTGGGCGGATACCTGGGCTCGTACGCGACGCTCGGGCTGTTGTTGGCCGCGAGCGTCCTCTTCTTCGTTGTGGCGTTCTCGGCCAACCGGGTGTTACGTCCTGCCCGTCCGGCTGATCCGCCGGGCAAGCGCACCAGCTACGAGTGCGGCCTCGACCCGGTGGGCGGCGACTGGGCCCAGATGCAGATCCGCTACTACGTCTACGCGTACCTGTACGTGCTCTTCGCCGTCGAGGCGGTATTCCTCTTCCCCTGGGCGGTGGTCTTCGACCGGCCCGGCTTCGGTCTGGTCACCGTCGCCGAGATGGGCGTCTTCGTGGCCGTGCTCGCGCTCGGCATCCTCTACGCCTGGCGGCGGAACATCCTGCGCTGGAGCTGACCGGCGACGGCCGGGGCCGGCGCGGCCCGGTGCGGCGCGGGCCGGCGAGGTGCGGGTCAGGCCCGGCGAGGTCCGGCGCGGCCAGGATTCTCAGGCCAGGCCGCGTCGGGTCAGGGCGGGCGGGCGGTCCCCCCGGATCGAGGCCACCATGTCCAGCACCCGCCGGGTCTGCCGCACCTGGTGCGCCCGGAACACCCGCGCGCCCAGCCAGGCCGACACGGCGGTGGCGGCGAGCGTCCCCTCCAGCCGTTCGGACACCGGCAGGTCGAGGGTCTCCCCGACGAAGTCCTTGTTCGACAGGGCGACCAGCAGTGGCCACCCGGTGCCGGCCAGCTCGTCGAGCCGCCGGGTGATCTCCAACGAGTGGCGGGTGTTCTTGCCGAAGTCGTGCGCCGGGTCGATGAGGATCCCGTCGGCGCGCACCCCGAGCGCCACCGCCCGGTCGGCGAGCCCGGTCACCGTGGTCAGCACGTCCGCCACCACGTCGTCGAAGGCGGCCCGGTGCGGCCGGGTCCGTGGCGCCAGCCCGCCGGCGTGCGAGCAGACCAGCCCCGCGCCGGTCTCGGCGGCGACCCGGGCCAGCGCCGGATCCGCGCCGGACCAGGTGTCGTTGAGCAGGTCCGCCCCGGCCGCGACCGCCTCCACCGCCACCTCGGCCCGCCAGGTGTCGATCGAGATGACCACCTCGGGGAAGGCGGCGCGGACGGCGGCGATCGTGTCGACCGTACGGCGGATCTCCTCGGCGACGTCCACCTCGTCGCCGGGGCCGGCCTTCACCCCACCGATGTCGATGATCTCGGCGCCCTCGCCCACGGCCCGCTCCACGGCCCGCAGGGCGCTGTCGGCGGCGTACGTGGCCCCCCGGTCGAAGAACGAGTCCGGCGTGCGGTTGACGATCGCCATCACCACCAGCTCGTCCGGGGTGAACGTACGCGCACCGAGCCGCAGTGTCCTGGCCATGCCGCCTCCCGAACCCCGCCCGTAACCGACTGTCTGCGACGCTAGCCGGTCCGCCCGTGACCGCGTGCCCCCGGCCCACCGTCCGGGCCGATCGACGGCACGCTGTGGTTCGGGGCTCGCCCGACGGCGATCGTCATGCCACGATCTGTGCATGGGTCAGCTTCTGCTCCTGCTGGTCGTGGCGTTGACCGTCGCGGCGTTGGTGTTCGGTGTGACGGTTCTGGTCACCGGCCGCGATCCGGGCCTGGTCCCGGCCGAACCGGACGGTCGGGGGGTCCCGCTGCCCGGCGGCCGTCCGCTCGCCGAGTCGGACATCGGCGCGGTTCGTTTCGACACCGCGCTCCGGGGGTACCGGATGGACCAGGTCGACCAGGCGTTGCGCCGGGCGGCCTACGACATCGGGTACAAGTCCGAGTTGATCGGGGTGCTGGAAGCGGAGGTCGCCGCCTTGCGGGAGGGACGCACGGCCGAGGCCGACGAGCTGCGACGGGCCCGACTGGCCGCCCTGGCCGCTGCGCCGGCCCCCGTCGACGACGCCTCCCCCGCCGGTGCCGCGTCGGCCGGCGCGGTGACCCCGGCGCCCGACGACCCGACCCACCCGACGACCGGCGCCGCCCCCACCGGAGAGGCCGACGCCGCCCCCGAGGCTGACACCGCCCCCGACATCGACACCGCTCCCGAGGTCGTCACCCCCGCTGCCGGGACCACCACCGCCGTCGACAGCGGCGGCACGGAGGGGAGCGGTGGCACGGGCGACGCCGGGGCGGACCGTCGCCCGGCCGGTCAGCCCGACGTCGCCGTACGGTCGGAGTCGGCGTGACCGCACCGGGAGGCTCGGACGAACTGCGGGAGGCGGCCCAGCCCGGTGCCGGTGAGGTCACCGCGACGGTGATCGTCGACGCGCCTGCCGAGCGGGTCTTCGCCGCCTTCACCGCGTGGGAACGGCAGTCGGAGTGGATCCCGTTCACCCGGGTCCGGGTCGTCGAGGGGGACGGCGGCGAGGGCAGCCTGATCGAGGCGGTCACCGCGATCGGCCCTGCGGCGCTCCGGGACGAGATGCGGGTGGTCCGGGTCGACGCGCCGTACGAGGTGGGCGTGGTGCACTGCGGGCGGCTGCTGCGCGGCCCCGGCGTGCTGCGCTGCACCCCGATGCGGGGCGACCGGACCCAGGTGGTGTGGCACGAGTGGTTCCACCTGCCCGGTGGCGCGGCCGGCCGGGTCGCCTGGCCGGTGCTCTGGCCCGGCTCGAAGGTCAGCCTGACCGGGGCGCTGCGGAAGTTCGGCCGCCTCGTCGAGCAGGGCCGCCTGCCCTGACGCCGGGTGGGGCGGACTGACGCCGGCCTGCCCTGACGCCGGGTGGGGCGATCTCACGCCCTGACCCGCGCCGGGCGGACGTCGATCCGGTCAGGAACCGTCGGCGGGGTCCGGCTGCCAGCCGGGAGAGCGGAACAGGTGGCCGGCGCGGTGCCGCCAGGACACCGCCGCGCGGACGTCCCGGGCGATCGCGACGTACTCGTGGAACGCCACCCGCAGCGGGTTGTGGGTGGCGATGTTCTTGGTCAGGCCGTAGACGCAGCGTTCCCGTTCCGGGGCGAACGTGCCGAAGAGCCGGTCCCAGACGATCAGGATCCCGCCGAAGTTGCGGTCCAGGTAGCCGCCCTGCGAGGCGTGGTGCACCCGGTGGTGTGACGGGGTGTTCAGGACCGCCTCGAACCACCGGGGCATCCGGTCGATGCGCTCGGTGTGGATCCAGAACTGGTAGAGCAGGTTGACCGAGCCGCAGAAGGCGACCACCGCCGGATGCACGCCGGCCAGGACCAGTGGCACGTAGAAGATCCAACCCGCCACGCTCGTCCAGGGCTGGCGCAGCGCGGTGGAGAGGTTGAACCGCTCCGAGGAGTGGTGCACCACGTGCGTGGCCCAGAGGATCCGGACGACGTGGTGGCCCCGGTGCGACCAGTAGTAACAGAAGTCCTGCGCGAGCAGGATGAGCGGCCAGGTCCACCAGACCTCGGCGATCCGCAGCGGGGTGAGCGTGTACAGCAGCGCGTACGCGGCGGTGATCGGGATCTTCCAGAGCAGGTCCGTCCCGACGCTGCCGAGCCCCATGGTCAGGCTGGTGGCGGTGTCCGCCGCCGCGTAGCCGAGTTCGTCGTCGTCGCGGTGCAGCAGGTAGGAGACCCGTTCCAGCACGAGCAGCAGCAGGAAGGCCGGGATCGACCAGGCGATGACGTCCGGGAACTCCTTCATCGGGCCGCGCCTCCCACCGTCGCCGGCCGCGTCGGAGAGCGCCTCTACCGACTGGTAACAAGAACGATAGGCAGCCCGGCGGGCCGAGGCAATGGTCTGGCAGAGGGTGACCTACCGTGGACGCCGTGGACGACCTGGTTACCGGTGCCGACGGGCTGGCCCGCTGCGGATGGGGCGCAAGCACCCCGGACTACGCGGCCTACCACGACGGGGAGTGGGGTCGGCCGCTGCGCGGTGACGACGCGCTCTACGAGCGGATCACGCTGGAGGCGTTCCAGTCCGGCCTCTCCTGGCTGACCATCCTGCGCAAGCGGGACGCGTTCCGGCGGGCCTTCGACGACTTCCGGATCACCACCGTCGCCGACTACGGCGAGGCCGACGTGGCCCGTCTCCTCGGTGACGCGGGCATCGTCCGTAACCGGGCCAAGATCGAGGCGGCGATCGCCAACGCGCGGGCCGCGCTCGACCTGCCAGCGGGGCTCTCCGCGCTGCTCTGGTCCTTCGCCCCGCCCGCCCGGTCGACCCGGCCCGGCCGGCTGGCCGACGTGCCGGCGGTGACGCCGGAGTCGACCGCGCTGGCCAGGGCGCTCAAGAAGCGCGGCTTCCGCTTCGTCGGACCGACCACCGCGTACGCCCTGATGCAGGCCACCGGCATGGTCGACGACCACCTCGCCGGCTGTCACGTCGTCCTCGCCCCGGCGGCGTGATGGGATGACGGACATGACCGACACCGGCCGCGCCTGGGCCGTGCTGCTCCCCGCCGACCGGTACGAGGCCGAGCGGCTCGTCCACCACGACACGCTGGAGCTGACCGGGCTGGAGAGCGAGCACCGACCGGCCCCCGGCGACCGGGTCGCGGTGGTCGTCGACGGGGAACCACCGTCGCTGGTCGCGCTCGGCCGGGTCGAGTCCGGCGGGGAGACCGAGCAGGATCCGGACGACCCCGACCCCGACGGTACGCGGACGCCGCTGGTCGTGTCGTACACCCGGCGGCTCTTCGACGAGCCGCTGCCGGTCGACGGGCTGGTGCCGGCCGGTCCGGTCACCCCGCTCGCCGCCGACCGCTGGCGTGGCCTGGCCGACCGGCTCGGGCCACCGCCGCCCCGGCGGACCTGGCTGGTCAGCCTGGACCTGCCGATCGAGGCGGCGAGCCCGGCCGAGGCGGTGCGGATCTTCTGGTCGTACGTGCGTGAGCTGGGCCCCCGGGAACTGCCCGCGTACGTCTCGCCGAGCGGGGACGAACTGGCCATGCAGGCGTTCGTGCTGGGCGCCGAGGCCAACCAGGACCCGGAGGAGGACGACTAGCGTCCCCCCCCCGGCGCGGGTAACGCCGGCGGGAAGCCGGCGCCAGCTTCCCTTCACGCGACCACGTTCGTCGACCGCGTGACGCGGGAGCGGGGCGCCGACGCGCTTCCGAGCCCCGGTGGTCGTCCGGCCGCTGACCCCGCCAGCGCGAACGGCACCGGCGGAACCAGCGGAAACGGATTAGCGGGCCGGGTCGGTTCAGCGCCCCTCGTAGACCGGCTGCTCCTTGCGGACGAAGGCGCGGGTGGCGGCGCGGTGGTCGGCGGTGCCCCCGCAGATCGTCTGGGCCTGCGCCTCGGCGGCCAGTGCGTCGGCGAGCGTGCCCGCGTCGGCGATGGAGAGCTGGCGCTTGATCGCCCCGTACGCGACGGTCGGGCCGGCGGCCAGCCGGGCGGCGAGTTCCTGGGCGGTCGGCAGCACCTGCTCGTCGTCCGCCACGAGCTGGTTGAGCAGCCCCAGTTGGCGGGCCTCCTCGGCACCCACCGGCTCGGCCAGCATCAGCAGCTCGATCGCCTTGGCGTGCCCGACCAGCCGGGGCAGCGTCCAGGACGCGCCGGTGTCGGCGGCCAGCCCCACCTTGGCGAAGGCCATCAGGAACTTGGTCCTCGGCCCACCGATCCGGATGTCGGCGAGGAAGGCCAGTGACGCCCCGGCCCCGGCGGCCATGCCGCGTACCGCCGCGACCACCGGCTTGGGCAGGTTGGCCAGGCGGGCGGCGATCGGGTTGTAGTGCGCGCCGACGGTGGCCAGCGGGTCGCCCTTGGTCGACTCCAGGGTCTCCACGTGCTCACGCAGGTCCTGGCCGGCGCTGAACTGCCCGCCCGCCCCGGCGAGCACCACCGCCCGGCAGGTCCGGTCGGTCTCCAACTCGGCGAGGGTGTCGCGCAGGGCCTCCTTGAGCGCGACGTCGAGCGCGTTCATGGCCGTGGGGCGGTTCAGCGTCAGGGTGACGACCGCGTCGGTGCGGTCGACCAGGAGCGGCTCGGTCACGTGTCTAACGACCCTTCTGTCGTACGGCGCGGTTGCCCAGGTCGAGGCACTGTTCCACGTACCGGTCGGCGGCCGGGCGGAGCCGGGCCGCGTGCCGGTCGAAGAAACTGGCGGCGCTGGTACCGGGCCAACGCTCGGGCAGCAGGGCCGGGGGCAACTGCGGATCCTTGAACAGGAAGGTACGCCACGCGTGCACCAGCCGGAATCGTGCCGCGTACGCCTCCTCGTCACCGCTGCGGGCGGTGACCGTGGCCAGCAGCGGACGCTGGTCGGCGACGAAGTCCTCGTACGCCTGGCCGATCTCGGTGAGGTCCCAGGCGCGACGGACCATGGCCACCGCGCCCGGCGTGCCGGCCGCGTGGGCGGCGGTGAAGCGCTCGTACCGGACGCCGGCCTCGGCCAGCACGACGTCGACGTCCTCGGCGGCCCGGGTGGCGATCCAGGTCTGTTCGTCGAGGGTGCCGTAGCCGAGGAAGCGTAGGGTGGTGGCGAGTCGCTGCCGTTCCCGGCGACCGTTCGGCGCGTCGAGCACGATCAGGTCGAACCGGCCGTCCCAGCCGGTCCGGGCGGTGCGGTAGATCCGGGACGCGGCCTCGTCCAGTCGTCGGGCCGCCTTCGGAGTTATCGCGTAGCCCGGTCCGGAGGCGAGTCGGCTCGGGTCGAGCCACCCTTGGCGCACCATCCGGGAGACCGCGGTACGGACGGCCGGGGGCGCGATACCGAGGGGCGCGAGCAGTTTGACCAGGGCGGCGACCGGTGCCCGGCCGCCCCGGGGGCGGAGGTGGTCGCCGTACAGGTCGAAGAGTGCCGACCGTGCCTGCATGACCGCACATTGTGACAGGCCATCTCGGGATATGCTAGGCGCTGTTACATCTAGGTTGCTTCGGTTTGGGTCCGGCGGTGTTCATCAGGGAAAATCGTTGGTCAGCACCGCGCGTCGGCGCGTGGTGGGTTTAACGCGTAGTGGCTGTGGGGCAACCCACCGACCCTGGTGTAGGTCTGAGGGGAGACAACATGGCGGCGATGAAGCCGCGGACGGGCGACGGTCCGCTGGAGGTCACCAAGGAGGGCCGGGGCATCGTCATGCGGGTTCCGCTGGAGGGTGGTGGCCGGCTCGTCGTCGAGATGACTCCCGACGAGGCCAACGCGCTCGGTGACGCGTTGAAGGCAGCCGCCGGCTGATGGAGGAGTGGCCCGGGCGGCGTCCGCCGCCCGGGTGGTCCGGAAGAACCTGAGCCACCGGTACACCGGTGGCTCAGGCTCTTCGTGTCCTGAGAATCCCTGGAGGTACGGCAAAGCGTGCTGGACATCCGCCTGGTGACCGGTCCCGGCCGGTTCGACACCCTCGTCCTACCTGTCCGAAGCGTCGAGGGGACGGACGCCCCGGCGTCGCTGGTCCCGACGGCGGCAACACTCCCCGACGACCTGGTCGCAGAGGCCACCGCCCTGGTGTCGGCGGCGGCGCTGACCGGGGCCGCCGGTGAGACACGGCTCCACCTGCGGCCACTGGCCACCCCCGTACGGCTGCTGATGCTCGGCGTGGGTGACGGCGACGAGACCAGCTGGCGGGCCGCCGGGGCCGCGCTGGTCCGTGCCCTCGCGGAGGAGCCCACCGTCACCGTTGCCCTGCCGGCCGACGCGCCGCCGGAGGCGGTACGCGGCCTGGCCGAGGGGGCGCTGCTGGCGTCCTACCGGTTCCGGCTGACCGATGCCGGGTCGAGCCCGGCACTGGCCGAGCTGGAGGTCGCGGTCGCCGAGCCGGGACGGTACGACGGCGCACTCGACACGGCCCGCACCACCGCCCGGATGACCTGTTTCGCCCGGGACCTGACCAACATGCCGGCGTCGGTGAAGAACCCGGAGTGGTTCGCCGACCAGGTCGCCGGACTCGCCGCCGACCTGCCCGAGGTGGATCTGCGGGTCTGGCAGCCCGACGAACTCGCCGAGGCGGGCTTCGGCGGCATCCTCGCCGTCGGCGGCGGCTCGGCCAAGGGCCCCCGCCTGGTCGAGCTGGGCTGGCATCCGGCCGGCGCGACGACCCACGTGGTGCTGGTCGGCAAGGGGATCACCTTCGACACCGGCGGCATCTCGATCAAGCCGCTCTCCGGCATGAAGCTGATGCGCAAGGACATGGCGGGAGCCGCCGCCGTGGTCGCCGCCACCCTCGGGGCCGCCGCGCTGCGCCTCCCCGTCCGGGTCACCGCCCTCGTCCCGCTGGCCGAGAACTCGGTCTCCGGCTCGGCCTTCCGTCCGGGCGACGTGATCCAGCACTACGGCGGGCTGACCAGCGAGTCCACCAACTCCGACGCCGAGGGACGGCTGGTGCTCGCCGACGCGCTCGCGTACGCGGTGGACCGGCTCGCCCCCGACGTGCTGGTCGACCTGGCCACCCTGACGGGGGCCAACTCGATCGCGCTGGGTACGCGGACCGCCGCGATGTACACCGAGAACGACGAACTGGCCGAGGCGCTGGTCGCCACCGCCGCCGAGGCGGGCGAGCGGTCCTGGCGGATGCCGCTGGTCGGCGACTACGTCGAGTACCTCGGCAGTGACCTGGCCGACTTCTACAGCGCCCCGAACCGGGGCGCGGGCTCCGTGGTCGCCGCCCTGTACCTGCGGGAGTTCACCGGTGACCTGCGGGACCGGTGGGTGCACTTCGACATGTCCGCGCCCGCCTGGTCGTCCGACGCCAAGGCGGAACTCGCCAAGGGTGCCACCGGCTGGGGCGTCCGGGGCCTGCTCCGCTGGCTGGCGACACTGGGCTGAGCGGCCGCCCGAGGTGGTTGCCGGTGAGGCGGTCGTCTCGGCGGTTGTCTGAGGTGGTTGCAGGGGGCCCTTCCTACCGTTTTTTGATGAGGAGGGGACCCCTGCAGGCACCCGAAGCCGGCGGCATCTGGAGCCGGCGGTGGGTGGAGAGCCCTGGTGGTGGGGTGGTCAGCAGCGGATGGCGGCCAGCAGGCCGTGACCGACCGGGAGCAGGGCGGGCACCCACTCGTCCGACTCCCGGAGCGCCTTGATGGCCTCGCGCAGGGTCACCGTCTCCATGTCGCGGGCGGCGGGGTCGCCGATCCGTCCGCCGGCGAGCGCACCGTTGACGGCGAGCACCCCGCCCGGGCGGAGCAGTCGCAGCGCGGCGTCCACGCAGGCGCTGACCCCGGTCACCTCGGCGTCGACGAACACGAGGTCGTACGCGCCGTCGGCGAGGCGGGGCAGGACGTCCAGGGCGCGGCCGGTGATGATCCGGGTCCGCCCCGCGGGAAAGCCCGCCTCGGCGAAGATCCGGCGGGCGATCCGCTGGTGCTCGACCTCCACGTCGATCGTGGTGAGCACGCCGTCGGCCCGCATGCCGCGCAGCAACCAGATGCCGCTCACCCCGGTGCCGGTGCCGATCTCCACCACCGCCCGGGCGCTGCCGGCGGCGGCGAGCAGCCGCAGGGCAGCGCCGGTCCCGGTGGTCACCGTGTCGACGCCCACCTCCTCGGCGAGACTGCGGGCGGTGCGCAGGACGAGGTCCTCGGCGACGTACGACTCGGCGAACTGCAGGGCCTGCGCCGTCGAACTGCCGGAACTGGCGGCCGTGGCGATGGGGCACCTCCGAGGGGCGGCGGGAGTGGAGCGGGGCGGGTTCGCCGTATGAGCCTAGAGGCGACGGTCGAGGGACGCAGCCACGCGGTCGGTCGGTGTGGGGTACGCCCGGTACGACCGTCGACCCGGGGCCGGGTATCCGTGCAATCCTGGATGGTGATCCCGTCCGTCGCGGCCGGGCCGGTGCCGCCGGTCCGCCCCCGGCGCACGGGGCTCGGGACGGACTGGGAGGCACCGACGTGACCGACGGCTGGGACTGGCGCCGGCCCGCCGCGAACCCCGCACCGCCGCAGTCGCCGGTGGCCGGGGGAGCGCCACCGGGCGGCGGGTACGGCGGACCGGCGAACGGTGGACTGGCGAACGGCGGCGGGTACGGCGGACCGGCGAACAGCCGGGGCGTACCGGCCGGCGGTGTGCACACCACGGGCGCCACCTCGCCGTGGTGGTCCGACGCGCTGGCCGACCCGTGGCGGGATCCGGTGGCACCCGCCGCCGTGGTGCTGCCGGCCGCGCCGGTGCGGGGGGCGGAACCCGAACCGGTGGCCGACCCGGACACGCCCCGCCGACCGGCGCTGCGCCAGGCGTTGCTGATCGCCGTGGTCGCCGCGTTGCTCGCCGGCACGCTCGGCGGGGCGCTGGGCTACGCGTTCGCGGTGCGCGGCGGCGCGGGCGGGACGGTGCTCGGGGCCCAGTCACAGGACCCGCCGGTGGCCGCCCAGCGCAAGCCGGACTCGCTGGCCGGGGTCGCCGCGCGGGTGCTGCCCAGCGTGGTCACCGTCCGGGTCGGCAGTGCCGCCGGCACCAGCGAGGGCTCCGGCTTCATCGCCAGCGCCGACGGACACGTGATCACCAACGACCACGTGATCGCCGGCGGCAACGGCAAGGCGACCGTGATCTTCAACGACGGCTCTTCCGCCCCGGCCAACCTGGTCGGGCAGGACCCGGAGTCCGACATCGCTGTGATCAAGGTCGCTCGGACGGGGCTGCGGCCGGTCGAGTTCGGCGACTCGGACGCCCTCGCCGTCGGCGACCCGGTGCTCGCCATCGGTTCGCCGCTCTCCCTGGCGAACACCGTGACC
Organism: Micromonospora sagamiensis; assembly: GCF_014680085.1. NCBI lineage: Bacteria > Bacillati > Actinomycetota > Actinomycetes > Micromonosporales > Micromonosporaceae > Micromonospora > Micromonospora sagamiensis. The sequence goes on from NZ_AP023438.1 coordinate 3,638,312, forward strand.
GCCGGCATCGTCAGCGCCCTGGACCGGACCATGCGGGCCGGTGAGCCGGGCGGACCGGTCCGCTACTACGCGGCGATCCAGACCGACGCGGCGGTCAACCACGGCAACTCCGGTGGCCCACTCGTGGACGGCGCGGGGCGGGTCATCGGGGTGAACTCGACGATCAAGTCGCTGGTCTCCGAAGGGCAGGAGGCCGGCAACATCGGCCTCGCCTTCGCCATCCCGATCAACCAGGCCAAGCGCATCACCCAGGACATCATCGGCACCGGCAAGGCACGCCGTACGGTGATCGGCGCCGAGGTGCCCGGACCGGGTGCCGCCCCCAGTGCCACCGGGGGCGTACGGCTGGTCACGGTCGAGCCCTCCGGGCCGGCGGCGGAGGCCGGGCTGAAGGCCGGGGACGTGGTCCTCCGGCTGGCCGGGCGTCCGCTGTCCGAGCCGACCGACCTGATCGCCCTGGTGCGCAAGTTCGCCCCCGGGTCGGTGGTGACGGTCGAGTACCGGCGGGGTTCGACCCTGCAGAACGCCTCGGTGACGCTGGCCGCGGACGCCAAGTAGGCGGCGACCCCCTCCCGGAAGCCCTCCGGCGTGCGTACGCTTGCCCGCAGACGCCGAGGAGGAGGCTGCGCGTGTTCGACAACCTGAACTGGTGGGAGATCGGTGCGCTGCTGCTGCTCGCGTTGCTGATCTTCGGCGACCGGCTGCCCACGGTCATCAGCGACGGCCTGCGGATGGTGCGCAACCTGCGCAACATGGCCCGCAACGCCACCACCGACCTGAGCCGGGAGCTGGGCACCGACATCCAGCTGGAGGACCTGCACCCCAAGGCGTTCATCCGCAAGCACCTGCTCAGCGAGGAGGACGAGCAGGCGATCCGGAAGCCGTTGCAGGGCATCTACGACGACCTGCGTGCCGACGTCACCGGCGTGCACAAGGAGCTGAACGACGTGGCCACGGCGGCGGACCTGCGTTCCGGTGCCGCCCCGACCTCCACGCCGCCCCGGCCCCGCAGCTTCGACAGCGACGCCACCTGACCCCGGGCCGTGAACGGCGAGGTCAGATGGCGTCGGTCAGCTACCTGACCCCGATCCGCGAGCGGCGGGGCCGGGTGGCGTCGGTCAGCGGCCTGCGGGCTTGAGGCCGAGGGGCTTGCCGAGCAGCGACTCGCGGCGGAGGGCCAGCCGGTCGGCGACCGCGTCCAGTGCCTTCGCGGCCGGGGCGGCCGGCTCGGCGAGCACGATCGGGGTGCCGGCGTCGCCGGCCTCGCGGACCCGGGTGTCGAGGGGGATCTGCCCGAGCAGCGGCACCTGCGCGCCGATGGTGCGGGTCAGCGACTCGGCCACGGTCGCCCCGCCACCTGCGCCGAAGACCTCCATCCGGGAACCGTCCGGCAGCTCCAGCCAGGACATGTTCTCGATCACGCCGACCACCCGCTGGTGGGTCTGGAGGGCGATCGCCCCAGCCCGCTCGGCCACCTCGGCGGCGGCGGCCTGCGGGGTGGTGACCACCAGGATCTCCGCGTTCGGCAGCAGCTGGGCCAGCGAGATCGCCACGTCGCCGGTGCCCGGGGGCAGGTCGAGCAGGAGGACGTCCAGGTCGCCCCAGTAGACGTCGGCGAGGAACTGCTGCAACGCCCGGTGCAGCATCGGGCCGCGCCACACCACGGCGGCGTTGCCGGCGGTGAACATGCCGATCGAGATGACCTTCACGCCGTGCGACTGGGGCGGCATGATCATGTCTTCCACCCGGGTCGGACGGGCGTCCGCGCCGAGCATCCGGGGCACCGAGTGGCCGTAGATGTCCGCGTCGACCACGCCGACGGAGAGCCCCCGGGCGGCGAGCGCCGCGGCCAGGTTGACCGTCACGCTGGACTTGCCGACGCCGCCCTTGCCGCTGGCCACCGCGTACACCCGGGTCCGGGAGCCGGGCTGGGCGAACGGGATGACCGGTTCCTCGGCCGAGCCGCCGCCGCGCAGCTTCGCCTGGAGCGACTGCCGCTGCTCGGGGCTCATCACGCCGAACTCGATCTCCACCCCGGTGACCCCGGGCACCGCGCCGACGGCGGCGGTGATGTCGCTGCGCAGCTTCTCCTTCAGCGGGCAGCCGGCGACGGTGAGCAGCAGCGCGACCCGGACGACGCCGTCGTCGCCGACGACCGCGGAGCGGACCATGCCGAGGTCGGTGATGGGCCGGCGGATCTCGGGGTCGTCGACGGTGGCCAGCGCGGCCTGGACGGCGTCGGAGACGGTGCTGACGGGTGCTGACATGCCGGCAATGCTACGTCGGTGCCCGTCCGTGACCACGGGCAGCGGGGGCGGTGTGAGCCAGTCGGCGGCCCGGGCACGCCGGTCAGAATCCGTCCGGTTCGTCCCGGGGCTCGTCGAGCGGGTCGGGGCGCTGGCTGGGCTTCTCCTGCTGCCGGCGTTCCAGCCGGTGGCGGCGCTGCTGGGCCTCGTCCAGCTCCTCGGCCAGCCGGGCCAGCTCGGAGCGGAGGAAGTCCCGGGTGGCCACCTCCCCCATGGCGATCCGCAGCGCGGCGATCTCCCGGGCCAGGTACTCGGTGTCCGCCTTCTGCATGGTGGCGCGGCGACGGTCCTCCTCGAGCGAGACCCGGTCCCGGTCGGCCTGCCGGTTCTGCGCGAGCAGGATCAGCGGGGCCGCGTAGGACGCCTGCAACGACAGGATCAGGGTGAGGAAGGTGAAGGTGTACGGGTCGAAGCGCAGGTGGGCGGGGGCCAGGGTGTTCCAGCCGAACCAGGCCGCGATCACCACCGTCATGTAGACGATGAAGTTCGCCGTACCCATGCCCCGGGCGATCCCCTCGGACCAGCGTCCGAACGCCTCCGGGTCGAACCGGGGCAGCTTGACGGTGCGGGGCTCCGCCGGCTGGTCCAGCCGTTCGGGGCGGCGCTGCTCAGCCATGCCCACCGTCCGTCAGCCGGTACCCGGTCGGCGAGCCGGCGAGCGGTTCCGCGGGCAGGTCCGCGGCCGTGTCCCGCTCCCGCCAGTCCCGGGGCAGGGAGTGGTCCAGCACGTCGTCCACGGTGACCGCGCCGACCAGCCGGTTGTTGCGGTCCACCACGGGCATGGCGACCAGGTCGTAGGTCGCCATCCGGCGGGTGATCTCCGGCAGGGGGGTGGTCTCGCGCAGCGGGTCGATGTCGTTGAGCACCACCCCGCCGAGCAGGTCGGCCGGAGGCTCCCGGAGCAGGCGCTGGAAGTGCACCATCCCCAGGTAGCGCCCGGTCGGGGTGGTCATCGGGGCGCGGGTGACGAAGACCTGCGCCGCCACGGCGGGGGAGAGCTGCGGCTCCCGGATCCGGGCCAGCGCCTCCGCGACGGTCGCGTCCGGCGGGAGGATCACCGGCTCGGAGGTCATCACGCTGCCCGCCGTGCCCGCGGTGTACTTGAGCAGCTGGCGCACCGGGTCGGCCTCGTCCGGTTCCATCAGGTCGAGCAGCACGTCCTGTTCCGGCGGGGGCAGCTCGTTGAGCAGGTCGGCCGCGTCGTCCGGGTCCATCTCCTCCAGCACGTCGGCGGCGCGTTCCCGGCCGAGGGCGGAGAGGATCTCCACCTGGTCGTGCTCGGGCAGCTCGCTGAGCACGTCCGCCAGGCGCTCGTCGTCCAGGGCCGCGGCCACCTCGTTGCGGCGCAGGTCAGGCAGTTCCTGGAGGGCGTTGGCCAGGTCGGCCGGGCGCATGTCCTCCAGGACGGCGAGGAGGTTGGCCGTCCCCCGGGTGTCGGCGAAGCCGGTGAGCCCCCGCACCTTGGCCCAGTCGAGTTGGTACAGGTGGCCCCGGCGGGTGAGCCGGCCGGTGTGCTCCCGGACCGCCACCCGGCTCAGCGACCACTCGCCGCCCCGGGTGCGCTCCATCGCCACGTCGACCACGGTGCCGGACTGCCCGTTGGGGTCGAGGTGCACCCGGCGGTCGAGCAGTTCGGAGAGGACCAGCAGCTCGTTGGGACGCTTCTCGAAGCGACGCAGGTTCAGCGTCCCGGTGCCGAGCACCACCGCGTCCGCCTCGAGGGTGGTGACCCGGTTGATGGAGAGGAAGATGCGTCGGCGCATCGGCATCTCGGCGACCAGCCCGACCACCTCGGGCGGCCGGTTGGTCGGCCGGAGCCGGGCCACCGCGTCGCGGACCCGCCCCACCTGGTCGCCGTTCGGGTCGAATACGGCCACTCCGGCGAGTCGGGCGATGTAGACCCGGGTCGGCGTGCTCACGTCGACCAGCCTATGCGCCTAGTGTTTATCAACATGTCGACCTTGGCCTACGAGATCGTGGACGTCTTCACCGACCGCCCGTTCGCCGGCAATCCGCTGGCCGTGGTGTTCGGCGCGGACGGACTCGCCACCGAGCAGATGCAGACGCTCGCGCGGGAGTTCAACCTTTCCGAGACGGTGTTCGTGCTGCCCGCCACCCAGGCCGGTGCGACGTACCGGGCCCGGATCTTCACCCCGGCGGCGGAGCTGCCCTTCGCCGGCCACCCGAGCGTGGGCGCGGCGGTGACCGCGTGCCGGCGGGGCTGGTTCGACATCGGTGCGGTGACGCAGGAGTGCGGGGCGGGGGTGCTGCCGGTCGAGGTGACCGGCACGGCCGCCACGCTGACCGGCGGGATGCCGACGCTCGGACCGGAGCTGGACGTGGAACCGTTGCTGGAGGTGGCCGGGCTGCGGGCCAGTGACCATGCCGGACCGGCGCCCCGGGTGGCCGGCTGTGGGCTGGAGTTCCCCTACCTGCCGGTCCGCCCGGACGCGCTGGCCCGCGCGCGGGTCGACGCGAGGGCGGCGGAGCGGTACGGGGTGGAGCATGTCAGCGTCTTCTCCTGGGACGCCGGTACGCAAACCGCCCGGTCCCGGGTGTTCGTGCCCGGGATGGGGGTGCCCGAGGACCCGGCCACCGGCTCGGCCGCCCTCGGTCTGGGCGTGTGGCTGGTCGCCAGTGGCCTGCTACCCGGTGAGGGGCGGTCGTCGTACACCGTCGAGCAGGGCTTCGAGCTGAACCGCCCGTCCGTGCTGGCCTGCACGGTCACCGCGGCCGGCGGAACCGTGCTGGGCGCGACGGTCAGCGGCCAGGTGATGCCGGTCGCCCGGGGCGAGATCAACATCCCGCCCTTCCTCGGCTGATCCCCCGCTCCGCACGGACGCCGAGCCGCCGGAGCGTCGCCACCCGCGTGGTCGGCCGTGCGGGGCGGGAGGTCCGTCCGGCGGGCGGGGCCGGGGTAGGGCAGGATTCCCGGTGTGAGCGACGAGGTGGAGGAGCGGGCGGCCACGCCCCTGGTCGACGAGGCGTCGAAGAAGGCCGCCGTGGCCTGGGTCCGGGTGTCGGGCGGCCCTGCGCTCGCGCTCTGGTGCGTACCCCTGGAGGGGGCGCTGTTCGTGGTGAGCGGCCCGGGGGAGCAGACGGCGCCCGACCTGGCCGGGGCGGCGGAGGCCGAGGTGACCCTCCGGGGCGACCACGGCGGCCGGATCGTGACCTTCCCGGCGCGGGTCTCCCGGGTCGACCCGGAGAGCGAACTGTGGGCCACGGTGGCCCCGGCGGTGGCCGGCAAGCGGTTGAACGCGTCCGGCTCCGCCACCGACCTGGTGGGTCGGTGGGCTGCGGACGGTTGCGTGCTGAGCCGGCTGGACCCGGCGGGGACGCCGCTCGCCGGGTCCGCCCTGCCGGACGACTCGCTGGCCGAGCCGCCCCGGGACACGCCCGCCGTGCGCCGGACCCGTAAGCCCTTCCGCCTGCACCGGGTACGCCGCCGCTGACCCGCCGGCCCGTTCTCCGTGCACCCGTCACCGCGGCATCCGCCGCTCGACCCGCTGACCACCGGGGCGATCGTGGTGGCCGTCGCGGCGGTCTCCTCGTCGGCACCGCTCATCGCGTTCGCGACCGCGCCCGCCCTGGCCATCGCCTTCTGGCGGAACCTGCTCGGCACCGGTGTCGTCGCGCCGTGGGCGCTGGTCCGCCGCCGTGCCGAGTTCCGGGTCCTGGCGTCGGCCGCCGGCCGGCGCGAGGGCTGGTACTGCGTGCTCTCCGGGGTGGCGCTGGCCGGGCACTTCGCCACCTGGATGCCGAGCGCGCAACTCACCTCGGTCGCCGCCGCGACCGCGTTGGGCGCCACCCAACCGGTCTGGCAGGGGCTGATCGCCCGTTGGCAGGGGCGGCGGCTGCCGGGCCCGGTGTGGGTCGGCATCGGCATCGCGGTGCTCGGGGCGGTGCTGGCCAGCGGTGCGGACTTCGCCGTCTCCGGTCGGGCCTTCGCCGGTGACCTGCTGGCCATCGCGGGCGCCGTCTTCATCGCCGGCTACACCGCCCTCGGCGAGCGGGCCCGCGCCACGCTGAGCACCACCACCTACACCACGATCTGCTACAGCGTCTGCGCCGCCGTCCTGCTCGTGGTCTGCCTGGTCGGCGGGATACCGCTCGGCGGGTACGACACCGACACCTGGCTGGTGATCCTCGCGCTGGTCGCCGGAGCGCAGCTGCTCGGGCACTCGATGTTCAACTACGCGTTGCGGCGGGTCTCGGCCACCACGGTGAGCGTGCTGATCCTGCTGGAGGTGCCGGGCGCGGCGTTGATCGGCTGGCTCTGGCTGGGGCAGCTCCCGCAGCCGCTCGCCCTGCCCGGTCTGGGCGTGCTGCTGGTCGGCACGGTCGTGGTGGTGCTGGGGCGGGCGCGACCGCGTCGCCCCGGGGTCGGCAGGCCGGGCACCGCTGGGCGGGCCTGACCGACCCGGGGCGACGAGTCCTGTCCGGTCGGGAGTCAGGTCAGGAGCTGACCCCGTCGGCCAGCCCGGCCCGGTCGGCGGGAGCGGCCGCCGCGGCGTCCCGGGTGGCGAGATGCTGCCGGACCGACCACACCACCGCCGCCGCCCAGGTGACCGTCACGACGGCGTAGCAGACGTACCGGACAGCCGCCGGGGCGTCGATCCACTCGCTGCGCAGCAGGGTCCGGCCGTTGGTGAGAATGATCATGCCGCCGACCGCGGAGCCGAGCACCCGGGGCGGGACCTTCCGGACCAGCCATGCCGCGAGCGGCGCGGCGGCCATGCCGCCGAGCAGCAGGGCGACCACCCAGCCGTAGTCGATGTTCTGCGAACCGAGCCCGACCAGGAAGCCGAGGCTGGCGGCGACCGCCACCAGGAACTCGCTGGTGTCGATCGAACCGATCACGCGGCGCGGCTCCATCCGGCCGCTCGCGAGGATGGCGGGGGTGCCGACCGGGCCCCAACCGCCACCGCCGGTGGCGTCGACGAAACCGGCGACCAGGCCCAGCGGACCGAGGAAGCGCTTGCGCAGCGGCAGCCCGACGCGTCCGGTGGGCAGCCCGGCGACGGTGAAGCGGATCAGCACGTAGCTGCCGAGGGCCAGCAGGATCAGCGACATGAGCGGGGCGGCCGCGGCGGTGGAGAGACCGGAGAGGAAGGTCGCGCCCAGGAAGGCTCCGAGGGCTCCCGGTACGCCGACCCTGCGCACCACCCGCCAGTCCACGTTGCCGAATCTCCAGTGGGCGGCCCCGGAGACGAGCGTCGTGCCGATTTCGGCCAGATGAACGGTCGCGGACGCGCTGGCGGCACTGGTGTTGATGGCGAGAAGCAATGTGGTGGATGTCACTCCGTATGCCATCCCCAGGCTGCCGTCAACAAGTTGTGCGCCAAAGCCGACCAGGGCGAGCAGGATGAGTTTACGCACTTTTAACCGCCGATCATAAAGAGGTAATCAGAGTTAGCGGGTTCGTCACGCAAGCGCGTCGGCAATCCCTTCGGGGCCGGACGGTCGAGCGTTCGTGCTGGTGACGGGGGCTTTGCCGGCCCGTACGGCGGACGCCGGGGGTGGGGCGAGGCGGCGCTCACCGGACGTGGCGGGAAAAACGATCGTTAAGGGCTGAATCGGGCGCCGCATGATCTGTGGCGCGAGCCACTTATCACTAGGTGGGAGGCGGCGGGAGGGGTGGTCCCGGCGTCCAGGGGGCGCTCCTGCGGGTCGTCGGTCAGCCGAAGCGGCAGGTGGCGGGCCGTATCGGGTCGGCTGATCAGGGCATCCGGTCGTCCGGGTTCCTCACCCCACTCTCGGGTAAGTCAGAGCTATTCGATAGGGAATGGCGGCTGGGGGACGAAAACGGATCGTCCACGGCCGCCGGGCGCCCTGACAAGAGCCCGTCCAGATATTGAGACAGATGGATGCGTCTCGTGTTTCTGGTCTTTGGGGGCCCGGGTCGGCTAATTGTTTCGTGAGTAATTAACAACCCTCTCGCCGGCCGTTCCGGCCCCGCCTCCAGTGGTTCTCGACCGGTTCTCGTCGGTTCTTCCTGGCAGCGGTTGAGGCATATCCCGCCCGCTCGGTAGGGATTGCGAGGCTTCTTCACGTCCGGGATCGTGTTAATCATTCGGTAACAAGCTGCCACTAGCTTGTTACGGAGCGCAACATCGATTCATGCAAATTCGGTTCTGGTCACTCGTGGTTTGACCGATCCAGCCCGTCGCAACGCGAGACCCTCGCGAACGAAGTGGGAGCCCGATGAGTACTGCAACGTACACGCGCGACCTCGTCATGGTCGTCAATCCCGGCGGCGCCCTGGAGCCCGCCCCGCGGCTGGCCGCCGCCGCTCGCGTCGGCGGTGGGGTGGGAGTGTTGGATCTGGCGGGCGGCGACGACTGGGCGCTGCGCGCGCTGGCCCAGGCCGTCGCCTGGTCGCCCGGGCCGCTGGGGGTACGGGTACCGGCCGGGTGCCAGGCCACCCTGGACGAGGTGGAGCGGATCGCGCCCGACGGGGTCGACCTGGTCGTGCTGACGTCGGACTCGCCCTGGGACGTGGCCGAGACCGCCCCCCGCTACCGGGTGCTGGTCGAGGTGACCAGCCGGGACGAGGCCCGCGCCGCCGCCGAGGCCGGCGCACACGGACTGATCGCCCGGGGCATGGAGGCCGGTGGCCGGGGCAGCGACCTCAGCTCCTTCGTCCTGCTCCAGCAACTCGTCGCCGACGAGACCCTCGACCTGCCGGTCTGGGTCGCCGGTGGCGTCGGCCCCCGCACCGCGGCCGCCTGTCTGGTCGGCGGCGCGGCCGGCGTCGTCCTGGACAGTCAGCTCGCGCTGATGCCCGAGTCCGAGCTGCCCACCGACGTGCGGACCGCCATCCGGCGGATGGACGGCTCCGAGACGGTGCTGGTCGACGGCGTCCGGGGGATCCGGCGCGGCGGCCCGCACGACGAGGACTCCGAGCTGGTGCCGATCGGCCAGGACGGCTGGCTCGCCAGCGTCTTCGCCGAGCGCTGGCCGGACACCGCCGCCGCCGTCCGGGGCATCCGGGCAATCATGCTCGACGCCGCCACCGACGACGCCGCCGGTGAGGTGCTGGCGCCGGGATCGCCGCTGGCCGTGGACCTCGGCATCCGGGTGCCCGTCGCCCAGGGGCCGATGACCCGGGTCAGCGACGAGCCCGGCTTCGCCGCCGCCGTCGCCGAGGACGGCGGCATGCCCTTCGTCGCGCTCGCCCTCAACGGCGCGAAACAGACCCGCCGCATCCTCACCGAGACCGCCGCCCGCCTCGGCGACCGGCCCTGGGGCGTCGGCGTGCTCGGCTTCGCCCCCGAGGAGATACGCGAGGCGCAACTGGAGGTCATCCGGGAGCTGCGTCCGGCCTGCGCGATCATCGCCGGTGGCCGGCCGCCGCAGGCGAAGGCGTTGGAGCAGCAGGGAATCACCACGTTCCTGCACGTCCCGTCGCCGGGGCTGCTGCGGCAGTTCCTGCGCTCCGGGGCCCGCCGGTTCATCTTCGAGGGCGCCGAGTGCGGCGGCCACACCGGACCCCGGGCCAGCTTCCCGCTCTGGGAGGCCCAGCTGATGGTGCTCGAGGAGTACCTCGACGCCGAACCGGACGCGGCCACGGCACTCCAGGTGTTCTTCGCCGGCGGCATCCACGACGCCCGCTCGGCCGCGATGGTCGCCACCATGGCGGCCCCGCTGGCCCACCGGGGCGCGCGGATCGGCGTGCTGATGGGCACCGCGTACCTCTTCACCGCCGAGGCGGTGGAACACAACGCGGTCCAGCCGCGCTTCCAGCGCGAGGCGATCGCCGCCGAGCGGACCGCGCTGCTGGAGACCGCCCCCGGGCACGTCACCCGCTGCCTGCCCACCCCGTTCGTGGACGACTTCTACCAACGCCGCGACGAGTTGCGCGAGTCCGGGATGGAGAGCCGCGACGCGTGGCAGGAGCTGGAGAAGCTCAACATCGGCCGGGCGCGGATCGCCAGTAAGGGCATCGTGCGCGAGGGCGACACGCTGCGCTCGGTCGGCGAGGACGAGCAGGCCGCCGAGGGCATGTTCATGGCCGGGCAGATCGTCGTGCTGCGCGACGACGCGACCACCATCGCCGGGCTGCACGACTCGGTCAGCGCCGGGGCGCGCACCTACCACGGCGCCAGCCTCGACGCGATCCGGGACCGGCTGGCACCGCCCGCCGAGGTCGAGGAGGCGCCCGCGCCGCTGGACATCGCCATCGTCGGGATGGCCTGCATCCTGCCCGGATCGCCGGACCTGGAGAGCTTCTGGCGTACGGTGCTCAGCGGCGCGGACGCCGTCGGCGAGGTGCCCCCGCAGCGCTGGGACACCGATCTCTACTACGCCCCGGAGGTCGGCCCCGGGCAGACCGGCCGGATCAGCGTCTCCAAGTGGGGCGGCTTCATCGAGCCGGTGCCCTTCGACGCGATCGGCTACGGCATCCCCCCGGCCGCCCTGGCCAGCATCGACCCGACCCAGCTGCTCGCCCTGGAGATCTCCCACCGGGCGCTGGTCGACGCCGGGTACGCCTACGACGCCCCGGGCGTCGACCACTCCCGCACCGGCGTGGTGTTCGGCGCGGAGGCCGGCAGTGACATGGGACACGCGCAGACCCTGCGCACCATGCTCCCGGCGTACCTGGGCGACGTGCCCGCCGAGATGGAGGAACTGCTCCCGACGGTCACCGAGGACAGCTTCCCCGGCGTCCTGGCGAACGTGATCGCCGGCCGGGTGGCGAACCGGCTCGACCTGGGCGGCCCCAACTACACCATCGACGCGGCCTGCGCCTCGTCCCTGGCCGCCATGGACGCCGCCTGCAAGGAACTGCTCAGCGGCGACAGCGACATGATGATCTGCGGCGGCGCGGACCTGCACAACGGCATCAACGACTACCTGATGTTCACCTCCGCGCACGCGCTCTCGCCGACCGGCCGGTCCCGCCCGTTCGACTCGACCGGTGACGGCATCGCCCTCGGCGAGGGCGTGACCTGCATCGTGCTGAAGCGGCTCGCCGACGCCGAGCGGGACGGCGACCGGATCTACGCGGTGGTCAAGGGCCTCGGCGGCTCCAGCGACGGGCGCGCCCTCGGCCTCACCGCGCCCCGGACGGACGGGCAGCGCCGGGCACTGGACCGGGCGTACCGCCGCAGCGGCGTCTCGCCGCGCGAGGTCGGCCTGGTCGAGGCGCACGGCACCGGCACGGTGGTCGGCGACCGGACCGAGCTGGAGACGCTCACGAAGATGTTCGCCGAGGCCGGCGCGGAGCCCGGAAGCTGCGCGCTCGGCTCGGTGAAGTCGCAGATCGGGCACACCAAGTGCGCCGCCGGCCTGGCCGGCGTGATCAAGGTGGCCCTCTCCCTCTACAACGGCATCCGGCCGCCGACCATCCACCTGGAGCGGCCCAACCCGGCCTGGCACCCGGAGCGGAGCCCGTTCGCCTTCTACACCGAGGCCCGCCCCTGGCCGGTCCCGGCGCGGGAGCGGATCGCCGGGGTGAGCGCCTTCGGCTTCGGCGGCACCAACTTCCACACCGTGCTCGCCGCGTACGGCGACGCCCCGGAGCCCCGGCACGCGCGCCGGACCTGGCCGGCGGAGCTGTTCTGCTTCCCCGGCGTCGACTCCGCCGCCGCCCACCAGGCGATCGTGCAGCTGGCCGACCGGCTCGCCGCCGACGCCGACCGGGACCGCCCGGGCCGGCTGGCCGAGCTGGCCGCCCAGGTCGCCGGGGAGGCCGCCGGACGGCGGGGACCGACCCGGGTCGCGATCGTCGCCCGGGACACCGCCGAGCTGGACACCCTGCTGCGCCGGGCCCTCGCCGGTGAGCACGACCCGGCGCGAGGTCTGGTGCAACCGACCGGGGACGCCGAGCCCGGCAAGGTCGCCTTCCTCTTCCCCGGCCAGGGCAGCCAGCGACCCGGTGCGCTCGCCGAACTCTTCGTCACCTTCCCCGAGCTGCGGCACTACCTGGAACTGGACCGCGACGCGGCGGAGCTGCTCTTCCCGCCGACCGCCTTCGACCAGGAGAGCCGCAGGCGGCAGGAGGACCGGGTCCGCGACACCCGGGTCGCCCAGCCGGTGCTGGGTATCGGTGGACTCGCCGTCGACCACCTGCTGCGCCGCCTCGGCGTCCGGCCGGACATGACCGGTGGGCACAGCTACGGCGAACTCGTCGGACTCTGCGTGGCCGGTGCGTTCGACGCCCGTACCCTGCTCGACCTCAGCCGGGAACGGGCCGCGGCGATCCTCGGCGCGACCGGCGAGGACCCGGGCACCATGGCCGCGGTCAGCGCCACCGGCGAGCAGGTGGCCCAGGTGCTGGCCAGCGCCGGGCTGACCAGCGAGGTGGTGCTCGCCAACCGGAACGCGCCGAAGCAGATCGTCATCTCCGGCCCGACCGCCAAGGTCGAGGCGGCGGTGGTGGCGCTCAAGGAGGCCCGCCTCTCGGCGAAGCTCATCCCGGTGGCCTGTGCCTTCCACAGCCCGCTGGTCGCCGGTGCGGTGGAGCGCTTCGCCGAGGTGCTGGCCGACCGGCGGATCAGCGAGCCGCGCATCCCGGTCTGGTCCAACCTGACCGCCGCCCCCTACGTCGACAACCTCGACCAGCTCCGCCAGCAGCTCGCCGAGCAGATCGGGGAACCGGTCCGCTTCGTCGAGCAGATCGAGGCCATGTACGCCGCGGGTGCCCGCACCTTCGTCGAGGTCGGCCCCGGCCAGGTGCTCAGCAAGCTGGTGAAGGCGGTGCTCGGTGACCGGCCGTACCGGGCCGTCGCCACCGAGCGCGGACCGGCCGAGGGACTGCGCGGATTCCTCATCTCGGTCGGCGAGATCGCCTGCGCCGGAGTGCCGATCCGCACCGACTGGCTGTTCCACGGACGGGTCGGTGGTCCGCGCCGCGACGCAGTGCCGCACCGCCGTCCGATCTGGACGGTCGACGGGCAGCTCGTCCGCGACCAGAACGGCGACTGCCTCCCCGGTGGCATGACCCCTCCCCGAATCGTCAAGGAGTTGCCGATGAGCCCCTCGAACGGTGCCCACGCCCACGCCCCTGCCCCTGCCCCCGCTCCCGCCCCCGTGCAGCACGTCGTCCAGGACATCCGGGGCGAGCTGCTCGGCGAGTTCCTGCGGACCACCCGGGACATGATCGCCTCGCAGCGGGACATCATGCTCGCCTTCCTCGGCGACGGTGGCAGCGGCGGACGCCTGGTCTGGCAGCCGGCCGAACCGCACCGGACCGACGGGTACCCGAACGGCTCGGCGCTGGCTCCGGTGCAGCCCGCGCCCGCGCAGATCGTCCCGGCGCACATCGTTCCGGCGGCCGAGCCCGCGCCGGTTCCGGCGATGGCGGTCTCCACCAACGGTGGGTCCGCGATGGCCGCGACCGCCACGTACGCTCCCGCGCCCACCATCGCCCCGCCGGCACCCGCCCCGGCCGCTCCCGCTGCCCCGGCCGGTCCGTCGGTGGCGGACTTCCAGAACGCGATTCTCGCGGTGATCAGTGAGCGGACGGGTTATCCGGTGGATCTGATCGAGTTGGATCTGGATCTGGAGGCGGATCTGTCGATCGACTCGATCAAGCGGGCTGAGGTTGCCGGTGAGGTCGCGCAGCGTCTGGATCTCGCGGTGGAGGGTGACGAGTCGGAGCTGGAGGACCTGGTCAAGGCCCGGACCGTCCGCGCCATGGTCACCTGGCTCGACCAGCGGATGGGCAGCACCGCCGCGCCGGTCGCCGCCCTCGCCGCCCCTGCTGTCGCGGCTCCGGCTGCTCCGGTGGGTGGTGCGTCGTTGGCGGACTTCCAGGCCGCGATCCTTGCGGTGATCAGTGAGCGGACGGGTTATCCGGTGGATCTGATCGAGTTGGATCTGGATCTGGAGGCGGATCTGTCGATCGACTCGATCAAGCGGGCTGAGGTTGCCGGTGAGGTCGCGCAGCGTCTGGATCTCGCGGTGGAGGGTGACGAGTCGGAGCTGGAGGACCTGGTCAAGGCCCGGACCGTCCGCGCCATGGTCACCTGGCTCGAGGCGAAGATGTCGGCCACCGTCACGGTGTCCGCGTCGGTCGCCGCCGCCCCCGCCGCCCCTGCTGTCGCGGCTCCGGCTGCTCCGGTGGGTGGTGCGTCGTTGGCGGACTTCCAGGCCGCGATCCTTGCGGTGATCAGTGAGCGGACGGGTTATCCGGTGGATCTGATCGAGTTGGATCTGGATCTGGAGGCGGATCTGTCGATCGACTCGATCAAGCGGGCTGAGGTTGCCGGTGAGGTCGCGCAGCGTCTGGATCTCGCGGTGGAGGGTGACGAGTCGGAGCTGGAGGACCTGGTCAAGGCCCGGACCGTCCGCGCCATGGTCACCTGGCTCGACCAGAAGATGAACGCCACGGCCGCCCCGGCCGAGGTCGCGCCGACCCCGGCCGCCGCCCCGGCAGCGGCCGAGGAACTGGCGAACCCCGGCATCCCGCCCAAGCGGCTGGTGCCCCGGGAGTCGGTCCGGCCCGCGCCCCTCGGCGACCCCGCCGAACTCCTCGCCGGCAGGCAGTTCCTGATCACCGGAGGCGGAGCCGTCGGGGCGCACCTGGCGGAGCTGCTCGGTGAGCACGGCGCCGGTGGACAGCTCGGTGTCCTCGACAGCGAGCAGGCCGACCAGGGCTTCGACGGGTTCCTGCTGCTCGACGGGCTCACCCGCACCGAAGGACCGCTGCTGCCGTCGGTGTTCCCGCTGGTCAAGCGGGTGCTGGCGACCAACCCGCGGTGGCTGATCGGGGCCGGCGCACCGGCTGCCGGTGGCACCGCCGACGGCATGCCCGGCCTGTTCCGCACCATCGCCCGGGAGTACCCGGACCTGACCGCCCGCTTCGTCGAGCTGGACGCCGAGGGGGAACCGGAGGTCCTGGCCCGGCAGCTCCTCGACGAGCTGCTGGCCGTCGGCGAGGAGAAGCCCCCGGTCGTCGCCCGGCGCGGCGACGAGCGGTACGTCGCCGACCTGGTCCAGGTGGACCTGGGTGCGCTGGCCGCCCGGGGTGCCGGCCCGGCCGGTGACGGGGCCGCCGAGGTCGCCGCGCTCGGCCTCAGCCACGAGTCGGTGGTCGTGCTGATCGGCGGGGCCCGGGGCATCACCCCCTGGTTCGCCCGCAGTCTCGCCTCGGCCGGCCGCTGCCGGATCGAGCTGGTCGGTCGTACCCCGCGGCCGGCGGGTCCGGAGGACGCGGAGCTGGCCGCCGCCCGCGACAAGACCGAGCTGCGCGCCGCACTGGTCAAGCAGGGGCTGCGCGCCCCGGCCGAGATCGAGCGCCGGGCGTCGGCGATCCTGGCCGGCCGGGAGGTCGAGGCGACCATCGCCGAACTGACCGAACTCGGCGGCGAGGTGCGCTACCACACCCTCGACGTGCGGGACGCGGACGCGACGAAGGCGCTGCTCGCCGACATCCACCGGCACCACGGTCGGCTCGACGGCCTGGTCTACGCGGCCGGCATCATCGAGGACAAGCTGATCGCCGAGAAGGACCCGGCGTCCTTCACCCGGGTCTTCGACGTCAAGGTCAACGGGGCCCGGGCCGTGCTGGCCGGTCTCGACGACCTGCCCGACCAGCCGAAGTTCGTGGTCTTCTTCGGCAGCATCGCCGCCGCCTACGGCAACCGGGGCCAGGCCGACTACGCCGCCGCCAACGACGCCCTGGACACCATCGGCACCCGCTGGTCCACCAGCACCGGGATCCGCTGCCTGACCGTCCACTGGGGCCCCTGGGCCCCGGGTGCCGGCCACGGCGGCATGGTCACCGCCGAGCTGAGCCGGGAGTACGCCCGCCGCGGCATCGGCCTGATCGACCCGGAGGAGGGCGCGCTCAGCCTGCTCCGTGAGCTGGCCTGGGCCGAGCCGGGCGACACCTCGGTCGTCTACACCGCGTCGGGGTGGTGACCGCCGTGACCAAGCCCGATCAGCAGATCGCGATCGTCGGGATGGCCGCGCTCATGCCCGGGGCCGGCGACCTGGACAGCTACTGGCGCAACCTGGTCGCCGGGGTGGACGCGATCACCGAGGTGCCGACGCACCGCTGGGACGAGGAGTTCTACGACCCGGAGCAGGCCCACCGGGCGGACCGGATGTACTGCCGGCGGGGCGGCTTCGTCGACGAGTACGCCACCTTCGAGCCGCTGAAGTTCGGCGTGATGCCCGCGTCGGTGCACGAGATCGAGCCCGACCAGCTCATCACGCTGGAGGTGGCCGCGAAGGCCATCGACGACGCGGGCGGCCCGGACCGGCTCCCGTCGGGGGAGCGGGTCGGGGTGATCCTGGGCCGGGGTGGCATCCTCAGCCCCGCCCAGGCCCGGTACGCCCAGCGGGTCCGGATGTCCAGCCAGGTCATCAGCATCCTCCGGGAGCTGATCCCGGACGTCGACCCGGCCCGGCTGGAGATGCTGCGCAAGAAGTTCGACGAGCGGCTCGGTCCGTACCAGCCGGAGGGGACCATCGGCCTGGTGCCGAACCTGGCCGCCTCCCGGGTGGCGAACCGGCTCAACCTGCGCGGTCCGGCGTACACGATCGACGCGGCCTGCGCCTCGTCGCTGATCGCGGTCGACCAGGGCATCACCGAGTTGCAGAACGGTCGGCTGGACGCGGTGCTGGCCGGCGGCGTGCACCACGTGCACGACATCAGCTTCTGGTCGGTGTTCAACCAGCTCCGGGCGCTGTCCCGGCAGGGCGAGATCCGGCCGTTCGACGCGAACGCCGACGGGCTGCTGATCGGCGAGGGCACCGGCATCGTGGTGCTCAAGCGGTACGCCGACGCGTTGCGCGACGGCGACCGGATCTACGCGGTGATCCGGGGCAGCGGGGTCTCCAGCGACGGCAAGTCGGCGAGCATGTTCAACCCGGCGGTCTCCGGTCAGGTGCTGGCCATCGAACGGGCCTGGGCGGCGGCGGGGCTCGACCCCACCGCGCCGGACGCGGTGGGCCTGCTGGAGGCGCACGGCACCGGCACCCCCACCGGTGACGCGGCCGAGCTGACCACCATCGGGCAGACCTTCGGGGCGTACCGGGGCGGGCCGAAGCCGGTGATCGGCTCGGTGAAGTCGATGATCGGCCACACCATGCCGGCGGCCGGCGCCGCCGGCCTGATCAAGGCGACCCTCGCCGTCTACCGGGGCGTGCTGCTGCCCACCCTGCACTGCGAGAACCCCCGGGCCGAGATGGCCCAGACCCGGTTCGCGCCGATCACCTCCGCCCAGCCCTGGGAGAGCGACGGTGCGCGCCGGGCCGGGGTGAACGCCTTCGGCTTCGGCGGCATCAACGCCCACGTGATCGTCGAGCAGGTGCCCGACTCGGCCGGGGTCGCCCTGCCGACGTCCGGGCTGACCGCGACGGCCGACGGTAAGGTCGTGGTGGACGAGCCGGACCAGGTGCTCTGGCTCGCCGCGTCGACCCCGGCCGCGCTCGCCGAACTGCTCGCCGCCGACGACGCGACGGTACGCCGGCTCGGTGCCGAGCGGGCCCAGGCCGCGCCCGGCCCGGTCGACGGCTCCGAGCGCGTCCGGCTCGGCATCGTCAATCCCAGCGACAAGCTGCTGACCGTGGCCCGCAAGACGGTCGCCCGTGGCCAGGCGTGGCGGGGCGGCCGGGACATCTGGTTCACCCCGGACCCGCTGCTGGCCGGTGGCGGCAAGCTTATCTCGGTCTTCCCGGGTCTGGAGGCGGAGTTCGCGCCCCGGACCACCGACCTGGCCGCCCACTTCGGCCTGCCGGACCGCCCCTGGTCGATGGCGGACCTCGGGCAGCACGGCGCCGGCCTGATCGAGGTGGGCAAGATCCTGCACGAGGCGCTGCGCCGGATGAACGTGACGCCGGACGCGGTCGCCGGGCACAGCATCGGCGAGTGGACCGCCGCGGCGGTCAGTGGCCAGGCCGACGGGGCCAGCATGGACGAGTTCCTCGCCATGTTCAGCGCCGAGTCGGTGGAGATCTCCGGGTACGTCTTCGCCGCCGCCGCCACGGCGGCGGACCAGGTCACGCCTCTGCTGCCCGACTTCCCCGGGGTGGTGCTCTCGCACGACAACGCGCCCCAGCAGTGCGTGGTCAACGGGCCGGAGACCGAGGTCGACCGGCTGGTGGAGGTGCTGCGCGGGCGGAACGTCTTCTGCCAGAAGCTGCCGTTCAAGTCGGCGTTCCACACCCCGATCTTCGGTGACGGGCTCCGTTCGATCGGCGACGCGCTGGGCCGGCTGCGGGTACAGCCGAGCCAGCTGCCGATCTGGTCGGGCACCCTGGCCGCGCCGTGTCCCGAAGACATCGACGAGATTCGCCACCTGTTCATCCGGCACATGATGGAGCCGGTCTGGTTCCGGCAGACCGTCGCCAACATGTACGACGCCGGCTTCCGGGTCTTCCTCCAGGTCGGCGCCGGGCAGCTCGCCTCGCTCGTCGACGACAACCTGCGCGGCAAGGACCACCTGGCGATCCCGGTCAACGTCTCGCACCGCAGCGGGCTCAACCAGCTCCGCCGGGTGGCGACCGCGCTCTGGGTGGAGGGCGGGTCGCCGGACCTGCGCGTGCTGTCCACCCCGGGCGGCCGTGCCCCGGCGGCGAAGAGCACCGTGGGCAGCGGCAAGCGTGGCCCGACCATCAAGCTCGACCTGGGTGGGCCGCTGGTCCGGCTCGGTGAGGACGCAGCCGGCCTGCTCGGCCTCCCGACCTCGGGCAACGGGTCCCCGGTCGCCGCCGCTCCGGCCGCTGCCGCCCAGCCCGCCGCGCCGGCGGCGACCGGTGAGACCGCCGGGGCCCTGGCCGCGCTGAACCAGCTCGCCGGGCACTCCCGGGCCGCCGCGGAACTCGCCGCCCTGCTCCGGGACACCGCCCAGGGCACGGCGAGCGTGCTGGCCAAGGCGGGCGGCACGGCCGCGCCCGTCCAGCCGCGTCCCGCCACTGCGGCGACCCCGCCGGCCGCCGCGCCCCGGTCGGCCGTCGTGCCGCCGGTCGCCTCCCGCACCGGCACCGCGCCGGCCGCCGCACCCCGACCGGGCGCCGCACCGACCCCGCCCCGGCCCGGCACCCCGCCGGTCGCCGGAGCCCGTCCGGTCACGCCGGTCCGGGCCACCCCGCCGACCGTCGCCCCACAGCGGCCGGCCACCCCGCCGGCCGCCCGCCCGGCCCCGGCCGCAAGCCGGGAGGTCGGTCGGGTCACCCTGCGGGTCTCCATCGAGACCATGCCGTACCTGCGGGACCACTGCTTCTTCGTGCAGCCGGACGACTGGCCGAACATCGAGGACCGCTGGCCGGTGGTGCCGGCGACCGCCCTGGTCCAGCACATGATGGACGCCGCCGAGCAGCTGCTGCCCGGCCAGCGGGTGATCGAGGTGCACGACGCCAAGTTCAACCGCTGGTTGATCGCCGAGCCGGCCCAGGACGTCGAGATCACCGTGCGGGAGGCCGGGTCGAACCGGTACACCTGCGCGATCGGCTCGTACGCCCGGGCCACCGTCGAGATGGCCACCGCCTACCCGGAGCCGACCGAGCAGCCGTGGACGCACGACCCGGCCACCGAGCGTCCGACCACCCTCCCCGCGGACGAGATGTACGCGGAGCGGCTGATGTTCCACGGTCCCCGGTTCCAGGGGGTCACCAAGATCCACGCCATCGGTGACATGCACGTGCGGGGCGTCGTGACCGCCCCGGTGCCGCCCGGCGCGCTGCTGGACAACGCGCTCCAGGTCATCGGCAACTGGCTGATCACCACCCAGCCGATCCGGACCGTGGCGCTGCCGGTCGGCCTCCGCAACGTCCAGTTCTTCGGGCCGCCCCCGCCGGCCGGGCGGGCGTTCGAGTGCGTCGCCCGGGTCCGCTCCATCGACGACGGGCAACTCGTCGCGGACACCCAGCTCAGCTACCAGGGGCGGGTCTGGGCGCAGATCAACGGCGCGGTGGACCGGCGCTTCGACAGCCACCCGCAGGCCCGGGTCGCCGAGCGCTTCCCGGAGAAGTACCCGATGTCGCTGTTCCAGCCGGAGGGCTGGACGATGGCCTTCGACTGCTGGACCGACCTGGTCACCCGGGGCATGGCCGCCCGCGGCATCCTCGGCGGCGCCGCCAACGCCGAGTACGAACGGCACCCGGCGAAGACCCGCAAGCAGTGGATGCTCGGCCGGATCGCGGCCAAGGACGCCGTCCGGGGCCGCCTCTGGGAGGACGGGCACACCGACATCTACCCGATCGAGCTGACCGTCGGCAACGACCCGGACGGCCGCCCGTTCGTCCAGGCCCGCGAAGGCCGGGACTGGCGCGACTGCGACGTGTCGCTGGCCCACTGCCAGGAGATCGGCGTGGCCATCGCGAAGCCGCGTACCCCCGGTGAACCGATCGGTGGACCCGGCGTCGGCATCGACGTCGCCGAGATCGCCGACCTGCCGGCGGGCTGCGTGCTCGACCCGGCGGAGACCGCGCTGCTGGAGTCGCTGGCCGGCACGGACGCCGCGCGACGCCAGCTCTGGGCGACCCGGTTCCGGGCGGCCCGGGAGGCGGTCGGCAAGGCGGAGGGCGTCGGCCCGGCCGGCGGCCCGCACCCGATCGCCGTCCGGGCGGCCACCGACGAGGCGCTCACCGTCGAGACGGCCGGCCGCACCTACCGGGTCGGCCACCGGGAGGTCGCCAACTCCGACGACCTGCCGCCCCGCCGCTACGTCGTGGCCTGGACCTGGGGGCCGGAGCCCGCCACCGCCCCCGGCGGCACCCGTTCCTGACCCCCCGCACCGATCAGTCGAAACGCAAAGGAGCAACCCCATGTCCGCGACGCAGGTCAAGGTCCTCGCCGACATCACCCAGATGATCCAGGCCGTGCTCGGTGACTTCGTGGCCGATCAGGAGATCACCATGGACACCACCTTCCGGGACGAGCTCGGCATGGAGAGCATCGACGTGGTCTCCCTCGCCGGCCGGCTCCAGACCCGGTACGGGGACACCGTCAACTTCGCGCACTTCGTCGCCAAGCTGGACCTGGAGAACGTCGCCGACCTGACCGTCGGACACCTGGTCACGCACATCGCCGACGCGATCGACGCGAAGGCCGGCGGCACGGTCGAGGTGGCCGCCCGGTGACCATGGTCCGGGCGAACGGGATCACGCTGCACACGCAGCGCCTGGACCCGCCCCACCCGCCGCCGGCCGACGGCTCCGCGCCGATGCCGACCGCCGTGCTGATCCACGGCATGGCCTCGGACACCATGGCGAGCTGGTACTTCACGCTCGCCGAGCCGCTGGCCGCCGCCGGGTTCCCGGTCGTCCTGTACGACCTGCGCGGGCACGGTCGCAGCGACCGTCCGGCCACCGGGTACGCCCTCGCCGACTTCGTCGACGACCTGGCGGGACTGCTCACCGAGCTGGACGTGACCGGTCCGGTGCTGCTCTGCGGCAACTCCTTCGGCGGCACGATCGCCTTCGGGTACGCGGCGCGGCACCCGGATCGGGTCGCCGGGATCGTGGCCGTCGAGTCGGCCCCGCCGATCGAGGAGTGGATGGCCCGGGTGAAGGTCCGCCTCGCCCGGGTCGTCGACCGCCTCCCCCGGGAGGGCGCGGTGGCCGAGATCGGGCTCCGCCGGGGGCGGCTCGCCGCCCGCCGGGCCGACGACACCCGACGGATGCTGACCAGCACCACGCTCGCCGAGGAGCTGCCGGCCAGCGCACTGCCGCCGGCCGACCAGCTCGCGGCCATCGGCTGCCCGGTGCTCTGCCTCTACGGCGGCCGGTCGGCGGTGCACGAGCTGGCCCCGTCGGTCCGGTCCCTGCTTCCCCAGGCCCGCACGGTCGTGCTGCCGGAGGAGAAGCACACCGTCCTGATCGACCAGCCCGAGCAGGTACGCCGGCACGTCTTCGACTGGCTGGCCGCCGAATGCGCGCTGCCCGCCGGAGGAGGGACTCCCGCCGGGCGCGGGGTCGCCGTCGCGGGTGGACTCGCCGTCGACCACACCACCACCTCATGACCACGCAACTCGCAGGAGGACTCCCGATGGACACCCCGATCACCGGTCGGTCGATCATCATCAGCAGTGGACGGTGCGGGTCGACGCTCCTCTCCGACCTGATCGCGGAGGAGCCGGACACGCTCTCCGCCCAGGAGTTCTTCATGTCGGTGGCACCCTGGGCGCGCAGCGCCGAGGTGATCACCGGGGCGGAGTACTGGGATGTGCTGGCCAGCCCCAAGGCGGAACTGGCCACGCTGTTCCGGATCGGGCTGCCGCCGAAGGAGCTGCACTACCCGTCCACCGGCCGGTGGGGCGACCGGATGACCGAGCTGCCCCGGATCCTGGCGATCACCCTGTCGAAGGTCTCCGACGACCCGGACGCCCTCTTCGACGAGCTGGCCCGCCGGGTGCCCGACTTCCCCGAGCAGAGCGTGGCCCGGCACCACCAGGACTTCCTGGACCTGCTGGCCGTGCTGACCGGCCGGAAGCGCTGGGTGGAGCGCTCCGGAGGCTCCAGCCACGTGGCCCCGTACCTGCTCCGGGGTTTCCCGGAGGCGAAGATCGTCTACCTGACCCGGGACTGGGAGCCCACCGCGAAGTCGATGAGCCGGCACTCGTCGTTCCAGCTCATCCAGCTCCGCGTGGAGTTCCTCGGCCGCTGCGGGCTGGACCCGTTCCGGGTGCAGCCCGGTGACGCCGTACCGGAGGAGCTGGAGCAGTACCTGCCGGACCGGCTGACCGCCGAAGCGCTCCGCGAGCGCGGCCAGGACCTGCGCCGCTACCTCGGACTCTGCGCGTTCATGGCGGCCCAGGCCGAGCAGGCGCTGGCCGACCACAAGCCCGCCCACCTGTTGACCATGCGGTACGAGGAACTGGTCGCCGACCCGGTCGCCGAGTTGGGCCGGCTCGGTCGCTTCCTCGACTTCGACGACGCCGAGGGGTGGGCCGAGCGGGTCGCCGACCGCGTCGTCGACCCGTCCCGTGCCCGCCAGCCGGTCGGCTGACCGGGCCCGTCGACCTCCCAGCCCCCGGTCCGGCCGTCTCGGCCGGACCGTCTCCGATAACCCTGCACGAAAGCGAGACAGTGTGAAACCAATCCGGATCCACTCGCGGCGGCTCTGGGCGGCCGTCGCCGTACTGGGGCTCGGGACCGCGTTCACGGTCCCGGCGACCGCGCTGGGCGCGCCGACCGCCGAGGACGACCGGCACCACCAGCCGAACCCGCAGGTGATCGCGAAGGCCGAAGCGGACGAGTGCTTCGCCGGTGTCGGCCAGCCCTACCCGGCGGGACCGCCGTGCGCCTCCGGGCAGGCCAAGGTGAACCAGGGTTACCTGTGGGGGATGACCCGGGCCGGCAAGAACCTCTACTTCGGCACCGGCGCGAACGTCAACTGCCTCACCAGCGGACGGCAACTGGGCAGCAACGAGCCGGTCCTCAACGACGACTGGGTCTGCGAGTACCAGGAGAGCCAGATCGTCAAGACCAACCCGCAGCTACCGGGATATCTGGGTGACCACCGGATGCCCCGCCTCTACAGCTACGACACCGAGACCAAGCAGCTCACCGAGAAGAGCGACCTGGTGACCGGTGCCGCGAAGGAACACTCGGACCGGCTGCGGAGCACGACCGGCATCCGGGCGGCCGGCAGCTTCGGCGGGGTGGCCCTGCTCGGTGGCCCGGCCATCGGCAAGTCCATCAACATGTTCGCCTTCGACACCGACACCGGGGCCTTCCTGGGCTCGCGGAACTTCCCCGAGTTCGGCAACATCCGGCACTTCACGGTGGCCGAGGGCGCCCTGTACGCGGGTGTCGGCGTCGGCGCCAACGGTTCGCTGCGCGGTCACGTGCTGCGCTGGGTCGGCAGCAAGACCGATCCGTTCAACTTCCAGGTCGTCGCCAACCTGCCGGCGCAGGCCGCCGACATCACCGTCCACGACGGTCGGGTCGTCGTCAGCACCTGGCCCGGCTCGGACGGCGAGCTGGCCAGCGCCGCCGCCGACGAGCCCGCCCCGCCGAGCAAGCTCGCCGCGGTCTGGATGAGCCCGGTGCTCGCCAACGGTGCCCCCGGCCTCACCCCCGACGACGCGGACGGCTGGCAGCAGGTCTGGGACGTCTCCACGTACGAGCCGGACCCGGTGGTCGCCGGCGGCTACGGCCTGGGTGGCCTCGTCTCCTTCCGCGGGTACCTCTACTGGGGCACCATGCACGTGCCGCTGAAGGCGACGAGGCAGCACCTGCTGGCCTACCCGCCGGCCACCGACGAGGCGAGGCAGGCGACGATCCAGAACACCCAGCGGTCGATCAGCATCTACCGGGGCAAGCGGCTGGGTGAGCCGAAGCAGAAGATCGAGCTGCTCTACGGGGCGACCGAGCTGCCCGCGTACGACCCGGCGGCGAACGCCGGTGCGGGTGCCTGGGCGAAGGTCTCGACCGGGCAGACCCCGCTCTACGGGTCGTCCGGCTTCGGCAACCCGTACCTGAACTACACCTGGAAGATGGCGGTGGCCGGCGGCAAGCTCTACGTCGGCACGATGGACTGGAGCTACCTCGCCAAGGAACTCGGCGCGGAGGCCGCCAGGATGGCTGGCCTGCCGGCCGAGGCGGGCGTCGAGGCGCTCAGCGCTCCGTCGCTGGCGGCGGCGGCCGACGACGACGACCCGCTGCCCGAGCCGGTCTACGGCGGTGACCTGATGGTCTTCGAGTCCACCCACGAGCCGGCGAAGCTGGTCAGCGACTCCGGCGTCGGCAACTACCTGAACTACGGCATCCGCAACATGGTCTCCGACGGCGCCACGCTCTACCTCGGCATGGCGAACCCGATGAACCTGCGGGCCGACCCGACCGACGACGTGCCCGAGGGTGGCTGGGAACTGATCCGGTACGACACCCGCCGCTGGTAGTCACGCCTGACCGGGTCCCGGCGGTGCTGCGCGGCGCAGATCCCACCGCCGGGGCCCGACCCCAACCTGACTTTGCACGGTGCGTAGCGAAGTCTTAACACTCCTCGAACGTTTGTCGGTGAAAGTGGGCATATGATGCCTTTGACTGCCCTTTGCCGGGAGGCCACGACCTCCCGTACCGCGGGTGCCCCCGCCGGCACCCGCCGGCTCCGCTCCCCGTCCCTGCTCGCCGGATTCCTCGTCGCCCTGGTCGGAGTGACCGCCCTCGCCGGGTGCACCGGCAACGGGGGCGACGACCGGCGCGGCGGCGACGGTGCGCCGGCACCGAGCGCCACCGGGCGCCCGTCCGGCTCCGACGTGCCGGCCGGGTCGAGCGAGCACACCCTCACCGTCGACGGCCGGGAGCGCACCTACCGGCTGTACCGGCCGGCCTCGCTCCAACTGACCGGTGCGGTGCCGCTGGTGGTCATGCTGCACGGCGCGGCCGGCACCGGCGAGCAGGCCGAGGAGGCGTACGGCTGGACCGAGGAGGCCGACCGGGGTGGCTTCGTGGTCGCCTTTCCGGACGGGCTGAAGCGGGCCTGGGCGGCCAGCGAACTCTGCTGCGGCCAGCCGGTCCGGCAGGGGGTCGACGACGTCGCCTTCATCGAGGCGCTCGTCGGCACCCTCCGCGACCGGATGCCGGTGGACCCGGCCCGCACCTACGTCACCGGGATCTCCAACGGCGGGCTGCTGGCGTACCGGCTGGCCTGCGACACCGACCTCTTCGCCGCGGTCGGCGCGGTGGCCACCACACTGGCCGGTGAGTGCGCGTCACCGGCCCCGGTCAGCGTGCTGCACATCCACGGACTGCGCGACGAGACCATGCCGTACCGGGGTGGTCCGGGCAAGCGTGACAACGGTGGTACCGGCCGCAACCCGGTGAAGATCGACGGGCCGCCGTTGACCGAGCTGATGGCGAAGTGGCGCGCGGTGGACGACTGCCCCGCACCGACCGAGCGCACCGACGGGCCGGTGACCCGGTCGACGACGTCCTGCCCGCAGGGCCGCGCCGTCGACCTGATCACCATCGCCGACGCCGGCCACCAGTGGCCGGGCGGGAAGCCGAACCCCCGCGCCGAGCAGCTTCTCGGCCTCGAACCCCCCTCGACCGCGTTGGACGCGACCGCGGAGATCTGGAAGTTCTTCAGCGCGCACCCCCGACCGGCCGGCTCCTGACGCCGACCGGCACCCGCACCGAGAACAGGAGAAGGCATGCCCAGCAGAGACGGTCCGGCGGTCGAGGTCGTCGACCTCGTCAAGCGCTACCCCCGGGCCACGACCAACGCCGTCGACGGACTGTCGTTCACCGTCGCGCCGGGTGAGACCTTCGGGCTGTTCGGGCCGAACGGGGCCGGAAAGTCGACCACCATCGGCATCCTCACCACGCGGCTCCGGGCCACCGGTGGCCGGGCCCTGGTCGGCGGCGTCGACGTCAGCCGGGACCCGGTCGGTGCCCGTGCCCACCTGGCGGTGGTGCCCCAGCACAACAACCTCGACCGCGCACTGACCCCCCGGCAGAACCTCCTCTACCACGCCGCCTACCACGGGGTGCCCCGGGCCGAGGCCGAGGAACGGGCGAAGGTGCTGCTGGACCGCTTCGGCCTGGCCGAGCGCGCGGACCGGCGGATCGAGGCGTACTCGGGCGGGATGGCGCAGCGGCTGATGATCGCGCGGGCCTGGATGCACGAGCCCGAGGTGCTCTTCCTCGACGAGCCGACCAACGCGCTGGACCCGCAGACCCGGCTGCTGATCTGGAGCCGGATCCGGGAGATGCGCGAGCGCGGCGTCTCCATCGTGCTCACCACGCACCAGATGAACGACGCCGCCAACCTGGTCGACCGGGTGGGCATCGTGGACCACGGGAAGCTGCTCACCCTGGACACCCCGCAGAACCTGGTCCGGGGTCTGGCCGGGCAGGCC
Source organism: Micromonospora sagamiensis (assembly GCF_014680085.1). Taxonomy (NCBI): domain Bacteria; kingdom Bacillati; phylum Actinomycetota; class Actinomycetes; order Micromonosporales; family Micromonosporaceae; genus Micromonospora; species Micromonospora sagamiensis. The sequence goes on from NZ_AP023438.1 coordinate 3,665,379, forward strand.
ATCCTGGACCTCACGGTCACCCCGACCGCCCGCGACGACGCCGACGAGGTCGTCGCCGCGCTGCGCGAGCTGGACGGCGTACGCAAGGCGGAACGCCGGCCGCTGCCCGTCGGCGCGGCCGGCGCGGGTCGGGGTGCCGGCCTGGGCGGTGCGGGCCGGGCCGCGCTCGCCAAGTTGGGGCCGGGCGCACTGGCCGCGCTCGCCGCCCGCGCGCGGGCCAACGGCAACGCGTCGACCGCCACCCTGGCCGGGGCCGGCGGGGGCCGGATCCGGGTACGCCTGCACCTGGCCACCGACCCCGCCGCGCTGCTCGGTCCGGCGTTGGCCGTGCTCACCGGACGGTCGGCGGCGCTCAACGACATCCACATCGGTGAGCCGAGCCTGGAGGACGTCTTCATCGAACTCACCGGAAGGGACCCGCGGTGACCGCCCTCGACACCCCCACCCCGGTACGCCGCGAGGTCCGGGACCGCCCGCCCGCCGCCCGGGTCTTCCTCGCCCTGCTCCGCCGCGACCTGCTGGTCACCGGCAAGGAGTTGTGGGTGATCCTGATCCAGGTCGGCATGACCCCGCTGTTCATGCTCTTCGTGTTCAGCACGATCCTCGGCGGGCAGGGCATCGTCGAACGGTCGTTCGCCAACCTCTTCCTGCCCGGCGTGATCGCGCTGGCCGCCCTCACCACCGCGTTGCAGAGCACCGCCCTGCCGCTGGTGAAGGAGTTCGGCTTCACCATGGAGATCGAGGACCGGCTGCTCGCCCCGCTTCCCACCAGCCTGGTCGCGGTGGGGAAGCTGGTGGTGGCCACCATCCGGGGCCTGCTCGCGGCGGTGCTGATGTACCCGCTCGGGGCCCTGGTGGTCGGCTCCGCGCCGTGGCGGCTGGAGGGCCTGCCGACCGCCCTGCTGGTGGCCCTGCTCGGCGCGTGGGTCGGCGGCGGCATCGGGATGACCCTCTCCACCATCCTCCCGATCCAGCGGATCAACGTCACCTTCTCGGTCATCGTCACGCCGATCATCTGGACCGGCTGCATCCACTACCCGTGGCCCCGATTGGAGTCGATGCGCTGGTTCCAGGTGGTCACCGCCTTCAACCCGATGACGTACGTCTCGGAGGGGGTCCGGGGCGCGATGCTGCCCGACGTACCGCACATGCCGGGTTGGGTCTGCCTGCTGGCGCTGACCGGGATGGCCGCCGCCTTGACCTGGCTCAGCGTCCGGTCCTTCACCCGGCGGGCCGTCCAGTGACCCCGTCCACCGATCCCGTACGAGGAGCGCACATGTCGATGAATCCACCGGAGTCCGACGGCGGGCTCGCCCACTGGCTCGCGGCCCGCGCGGGCGAACTCCTGCTCGCGGTACGCGCCGAGCGCGGCCACGCGGACCCGGCCGCGCTGAAGGCGGCCGGCGACCGGGCCTCCCACGAGTTCCTCCTCGCCGAGTTGGCCCGCTGGCGGCCGACCGACACGGTGCTCTCCGAGGAGGACGACGACTCCCGCCGCTCGGTGTCGGCCGGGGGAGGGCCGACCCGGCTGGACGCCGACCGGGTGTGGATCATCGACCCGTTGGACGGGACCCGGGAGTTCTCCGAGGAGGGCCGTTCGGACTGGGCGGTGCACGTGGCGCTCTGGCACCGGCACGCCTCCACCCCGCACCGGCTGATCGCCGGGGCGGTGGGGCTGCCCGCCCAGGGGCGGGTGCTGACCACGGAGTTCCCGCTGCGCCCGCGCACCGAACGGGCCGGCGTCGACGGCCCGATCCGGCTGGCGGCGAGCCGGAGTCGTCCCCCCGCGTTCCTGACCGACCTGGCCGAGGACATCGGTGCGGAGTTGGTGCCGATGGGGTCGGCGGGGGCGAAGATCGCGGCGGTGGTGACCGGTGAGGTGGACGCGTACATCCACGCCGGGGGGCAGTACGAGTGGGACTCGGCGGCACCGGTGGCGGTGGCCACGACGGCCGGGTTCCACGCCTGCCGGATCGACGGCAGCGCGCTGAGCTACAACGAGGTGGATCCGCGCCTGCCCGACCTGCTGGTCTGCCGCCCGGAACTGGCCGCGCCGCTGCTGGAGGCCCTGAGTCGGCAGCTGTCCACGGCCGCCGCCGGGACGGCCGCACCGGAGACGTCCCTGCTCGGAAAGGAACAGCGATGAACAGCGGATCGGCGCTGTACCAGACGACCCACCTGGACGCGTTGGAGGCGGAGAGCATCTTCGTGATGCGTGAGGTGGTGGCGGAGATGGAGCGGCCGGTGCTGCTCTTCTCCGGTGGCAAGGACTCGATCGTGATGCTCCGGCTGGCGGAGAAGGCGTTCGCTCCGGCGAACATCCCGTTCCCGGTGATGCACGTGGACACCGGGCACAACTTCCCCGAGGTCCTGGAGTACCGCGACCGGCGCGTCGACGAACTCGGCCTGCACCTGATCGTGGCCAGCGTGCCGGAGGCCCTGGTCCGGGGCCTGGTCACCGAACCGGCGGACGGCACCCGGAACCGGATCCAGACGCCGGTGTTGTTGGACGCGGTGGAGAAGCATCGGTTTGATGCGTTGTTCGGTGGGGCGCGTCGGGATGAGGAGAAGGCGCGGGCGAAGGAGCGGGTGTTCTCGTTCCGGGATGAGTTCGGGCAGTGGGATCCGAAGAATCAGCGGCCGGAGTTGTGGTCGTTGTACAACGGTCGGCATCATGCGGGTGAGTCGATTCGGGTGTTTCCGTTGTCGAACTGGACCGAGTTGGATGTGTGGCACTACATCGCTCGGGAGCGGATCGCGTTGCCGTCGATCTACTTCGCCCATGAGCGTGAGGTGATCGAGCGGGACGGGATGCTCTACGCCGTCAACGAGTTCATCCAGCCCCGGGCGTCGGAGACGCCCTTCGTGGCACGCGTCCGCTATCGGACGGTGGGGGATGCGTCCTGCACGGCTGCGGTGCGGTCGGATGCGGACACCGTGGAGTTGGTGATCGAGGAGGTCGGGGCGACCCGGATCACCGAGCGGGGTGCGACCCGGGGCGACGACCGGGTGAGTGAGGCCGCCATGGAGGACCGCAAGCGGGAGGGCTACTTCTGATGAGCACCGACACCATGCCGTTACTCGACAGCGATTCCGCGTTCCGGTCGATGGACCTGTTGCGTTTTGCCACGGCGGGCAGTGTGGACGACGGTAAGTCGACCCTGATCGGGCGTCTTCTGTATGACACGAAGTCGTTGTTCACGGATCAGTTGGAGGCCGTGGAGGCGGTTTCGGCGGCGCGGGGTGACGAGTACACGAACCTGGCGTTGTTGACCGACGGGTTGCGGGCGGAGCGGGAGCAGGGCATCACGATCGATGTCGCCTACCGGTACTTCGCCACTCCGAGGCGGAAGTTCATCATCGCCGACACCCCGGGGCACATCCAGTACACCCGGAACATGGTCACCGGCGCGTCCACCGCAGATCTGGCCCTGATCCTCGTGGACGCCCGTAAGGGCCTGGTCGAACAGTCCCGCCGCCACGCGTTCCTGTGCAGTCTGCTGCGCGTCCCGCACCTCGTGCTGTGCGTGAACAAGATGGACCTGGTCGACTGGTCCCAGGACGTGTTCGACCAGATCGCCGACGAGTTCACCGCCTTCGCCGCCAAGCTCGACGTCCCCGATTTGGCGGTGGTGCCGATCTCGGCGTTGAAGGGCGACAACATCGTCACCCGCTCCGAGAACACCCCCTGGTACGAAGGCCCCTCGTTGTTGCACCACCTGGAGCATGTGCACATCGCCTCCGACCGCAACCTCGTCGACGTGCGGTTCCCCGTCCAGTACGTCATCCGCCCCCAATCCACCACAGTCACGGACTATCGCGGCTACGCCGGGCAGGTCGCCTCCGGTGTGATCAAACCCGGCGACGAGGTCATGGTCCTGCCGTCGGGGTTCACCTCCCGCATCGCCGCCGTGGAAACCGCCGACGGACCCGTCGCCGAGGCGTTCCCACCCATGTCCGTCACCGTCCGACTGACCGACGAGATCGACATCTCCCGCGGCGACATGATCTGCCGACCCAACAACGCCCCCACCCCCACCCAGGATGTGGAGGCGATGGTGTGCTGGATGGACGAAACCCGCCCACTACACATCGGCGGCCGGTACACCATCAAACACACCACCCGCACCGCACGGGCGATCGTCCGCGGAATCCATTACCGCCTCGACATCAACACCCTGCACCGCGACGACACCGCGACCGAGTTGAAACTCAACGAGATCGGCCGGATCCGACTCCGCACCACCGTGCCCCTACTCGCCGACGAGTACCGCCGTAACCGCACCACCGGCGGATTCATCATCATCGACGAAGCCACCAACCGCACCGTCGCCGCCGCCATGATCGTCGAAACCACCTAACCCCCTTACCTGGTTGCAGGGGACCCCTCCACACCAAAAACCGGTAGGAAGGGCCCCCTGCAACCACCCGAGCAGTGCACGCCACCCCGGCAGGCAACCTCAGCGCAGCGCTGCGCCCGCGACGACCAACCTCGGTGGCGATGCCTCAGTCGCAGCCGACCGCCCGCGCACTGGCCGTCCAGAGTCGGGCGGCCAGTTGCCGGTCGGCGGCCTTCGGCCGCGGACGGCGGGGGCGCCGGTCGACGTAGTAGCCGCCGTCGACGAGCCGCGCGGGGTCCTCGTGGGCCAGCCAGACCAGCGTGTCCGCGCCCCGCTCCGGGCTCCGGAACGGCAGCATCCGCATGCCCCACGCGACCAGCCGGCTCTCGTTGCCGAAGCGGGTTCGGACCACGCCCGGATGGAAGCAGTGCGCCGGCACCTCCGGCCACCGGCGTGCGGCCTCCGCGGTAAACAGGATGTTCGCCTGCTTGCTGGTGCCGTACGCGCGCAACGGCTGGTACCGACGCAGGGTGGCGTTCAGGTCGTCCGGGTCGAGCGCCCCGCTGCGGTGTGCCGCGGAGGCGGTCACCACCATGCGGCCGATCCGGTCCCGGAGCAGGTTGCTCAGCAGGAACGGGGCCAGGTGGTTCGCCTGCATGGAGAGTTCGAACCCGTCGATCGTGGTCACCGGCTGCAACACGATCGCGCCGGCGTTGTGGGCCAGCACGTCGATCCGGTCGTACGCGGCACGCAGCCGCTCGGCGAGCCCGCGTACGTCGTCCAGCACCGCGAAGTCGGCCCGGAACAGTTCGGGCTGTTCCCCGCCCGCCTCCCGTACCCGCTCCCCGGCGGCGGTGAGCCGGGCCGGATCCCGGCCGACCAGCACCACCTGGTCGCCCCGGCGGGCCAGGGCCACGGCGGCGGCCAGGCCGATGCCCGAACTGGCACCGGTCACCACCACCAGTCGACGTCGCGTGACATCTTCCACAGGTGCGTTCTCCCGCGTCATGGCGCGAGGTTACCGTGGCGTAGCCGAGCCCCCGTGTCGTCACGTCCGCCGTCGTCGTCGGGCGGGATAAGGAGCGAGTCGATGGCCGCAGTTGGGCGTCCCCGCCGGTCCTGCCTCGCGGTGCCGGGTTCCAGCGTCAAGATGCTCGGCAAGGCCCAGGGCCTCCCCGCCGACCAGGTCTTCCTGGACCTGGAGGACGCGGTCGCCCCGCTGGCCAAGCCGGACGCGCGGAAGAACGTCGTCGCCGCGCTCAACGAGGGTGACTGGGCCGGCAAGACCCGCGTGGTCCGGGTCAACGACCTGACCACCCCGTGGACGTACCGGGACGTGATCGACGTGGTCGAGGGGGCCGGGGCGAACCTCGACTGCGTCATGCTGCCCAAGGTGCAGGACGCCGGCCAGGTCCAGTGGCTCGACCTCACCCTCACCCAGTTGGAGAAGACGCTGGGCCTGGAGGTCGGCCGAATCGGCATCGAGGCGCAGATCGAGAACGCCGCCGGCCTGGTGAACGTCGACCGGATCGCCGCCGCCTCGCCCCGGGTCGAGACGATCATCTTCGGCCCGGCCGACTTCATGGCCTCGATCAACATGAGGTCGCTGGCGGTCGGGGCGCTCATCCCGGACTACCCGGGTGACCCGTACCACCACATCCTGATGCGGATCCTGATGGCCGCGCGGATGCACGACAAGCAGGCCATCGACGGGCCGTTCCTCCAGATCCGCGACGTCGACGGCTTCCGCGAGGTGGCGAGGCGTTCCGCCGCGCTCGGCTTCGACGGCAAGTGGGTGCTGCACCCGGGCCAGATCGACGCCGCGAACGAGGTGTACTCACCGGCCCAGGCCGACTACGACCACGCCGAGCTGATCCTCGACGCGTACGAGCACTACACCTCGGAGGCCGGCGGCAGGCTCGGCGCGGTGATGCTCGGCGACGAGATGATCGACGAGGCGTCCCGCAAGATGGCGCTGGTGATCGCGGCCAAGGGGCGGGCCGCCGGGATGACCCGGACCTCCACCTTCACCCCGCCGAGCCGCTGACCGGACCGCCGGACCGGGTGCCGGTCCGGTGCGGTCGGTCCGGCACCCGTACGGTCCGTGTGTCCTGAGCCCACGTGGGCTCAGTAGGTGGTGTCCGACTGCGACACCGCGAAGACGATGAGCGCGATGTAGGCGACGATCGCCAGGCCGATGAGACCGGTGAGCACCCAGCCGACGATGATCCCGGCCTTCGCCAGGCCGTCGCCGTCCTCGCCCCGCTCCCGGATCTGCCGCCGGGCGACGTGCCCGAGGATCGCGCCGATCGGAGCCGTGACGCAGGAGGCGACCCCCATCACGGACAGGATCAGCGACACCAGGGCGAGGCTGTTCGTCTGGCGCACCGGCGGGTACGGGTACGGCGCGTAACCCGCCGGGGGAACCGGGTAACCCGGCGGAGCGGCATAGCCAGCCGGGTAGCCGGCGGCCGCGTACGGGTCGACCGGTGGGGCGGAGGAGGGATCCGACCGGGCCGGGTCCTGCCACTGGGAGGGCGAGGGATATGTCATGAGGTCTTCTTCTCCGTCGAGTCCGGGCTGCGCCGTCAGGGTAGTCACCCGGGGCGAAAGCGGAACACCGCGTGGTGCCGCGTTGCCCGGACCCCGTCGAGCGGGCAGGATCGCGGCATGGCGATTGACGCGCGTGCCGCGGACCGTTCCGGCCGATCCCGTCGGGACGTGAGCCGACCGGGGGTGGCCCGGCGGAGCCGTGCCGCGCTCGCGGCGGCCCTGACCGACCAGGACGAGCCGGTGCCCCTGCCCGAGCCGGTGACCATGCGACTGGACGGGCGGGTGGCGCTGGTGACCGGCGCCGGCAGTCCAGACGGCATCGGGTACGCCACGGCGCGTCGGCTCACCGACCTCGGTGCCCGGGTCGCCATCGTCTCCACGACCCGGCGGATCCACGAGCGGGCCAGTGAGCTGGGGGCCACCGGATTCGTCGCCGACCTCACCGACGAGGCGGAGGTCGGTGCGCTGGCCGACGCGGTCGCCGACCAGCTCGGCGAGGTGGAGGTCCTGGTCAACAACGCCGGTCTCGCCAGCCGGGCCAGCCCGGAGGTGCTCCGCCCGGTGGCCCAGCTCAGCTACGACGAGTGGCGTACGGAGATCGACCGGAACCTGAACACCGCGTTCCTGTGCAGTCGGGCGTTCATCGGGGGGATGGCCGAACGCGGCTGGGGGCGGATCGTGAACCTCGCGGCCACCGCCGGGGCGGTCAACGCCCTGCCGACCGAGGCGGCGTACTCGGCGGCCAAGGCGGGGGTGGTGGGCCTGACCCGGGCGTTGGCCATGGAGATGGTCGCCGACGGGGTGACCGTCAACGCGGTCGCCCCGGGCACCATCCACACCGCGGCGTCGACGGTGGCGGAGATCCGGCACGGCCTCGGCACCCCGGTCGGCCGGCCCGGTACGCCGGACGAGGTGGCCGCCGCCATCGTCTTCCTCTGTTCGCCGGCCGCCTCGTACATCACCGGGCAGATGCTCGTGGTGGACGGCGGGAACAGCGTCCGCGAGGCGCAGTTCCGCTGACGTCAGGTGGTGGTGCCGCTGTTCGCGCCGGCCCACACCACCAGGCTGAGCCAGCCGCAGCAGAACAGCAGGTACAGCCCGGTGATGACGTAGCTCGCGATCAGGCCCCAGAAGGCGAGCTGCTCGCCCTGCTCGTGGGTCTGCCGGATCTGCCGGCGGGCCATGTGCCCGAGGAGGATGCCGACCGGGGCGAACACGAACGCGAAGACCAGCGAGAGGATCGCCATCACGTTCATGTTCCCGCTGGCGGGCGCCGGGCCGTAGGACCCGTAGGCAGGCGGCGGCGGGTACGGCGGCTGCCCGCCCCAGTGGGGCTGTGGCTGTTCGCCCCAGTGGGGCTGGTCGCCCTTGTGCGGCTGCTCGCCCCAACCCGGATCGGACGGTGGCGGGTAACTCAAGACTTCCTCCTCGCCGCCCACGGGCGGAACGTTCTCACCTGCCGGACGCTAGCAGTCGTGGTGAAGCTTGTCACAGCGGATGTGTGGAGCGGTTGCCTTGGCCCGGTCAGCGGGTCGGGCAGATACTGACCGAACGTTCAGTTACCGCTCGGTAGGCCGTGGACCCGGAGGCGGAGATGGCCCGACTCGCCCAGACCCCCGGTCTGACCGACGTGCAGCGGTCGATCCTGGAAACCGTCCGGGAGTTCGCCGACCGGGAGATCATTCCGCACGCCCAGCGGTTGGAGCACGCCGACGAGTACCCCACCGACATCCTCGACGGCATGCGGGAGATGGGCCTGTTCGGGCTCACCATCGCCGAGGAGTACGGCGGCCTGGGCGAGTCGCTGCTCACGTACGCCCTCGTGGTCGAGGAACTGTCCCGGGGCTGGATGTCGATCTCCGGCATCGTGAACACGCACTTCATCGTGGCGTACCTGATCTCCCAGTACGGCTCGGCGGAGCAGCGGTCCCGGCTGCTGCCGAGGATGGCCACCGGTGAGGTGCGGGGCGCGTTCTCGATGTCCGAACCGGAGTGCGGCTCCGACGTGGCCGCGATCCGGTCCAGGGCCGTCCGGGACGGCGACACCTTCGTCATCGACGGCCAGAAGATGTGGCTGACCAACGGGGCGTACTCGTCGGTGGTGGCCACCCTGGTCAGGACCGAGACCGGGGCCGACTCGGTCTACGGCAACATGAGCACCTTCCTGCTGGAGAAGGAGCCCGGCTTCGGGGAGACCGCCCCCGGCCTGACCATCCCCGGCCGGATCGACAAGATGGGCTACAAGGGCGTCGAGACCACCGAGATGGTGCTCGACGGGGTCACCGTTCCCGCGAGCGCCGTCCTCGGCGGCCCGGACCAGGTCGGCCGCGGTTTCTACCAGATGATGGACGGCATCGAGGTCGGCCGGGTCAACGTGGCCGCCCGAGCCTGCGGCATCTCGATCCGCGCCTTCGAACTGGCCGTCGCGTACGCCCAGCAGCGCCGCACCTTCGGCCAGCCGATCGTGAAGCACCAGGCCGTCGCCTTCACCCTCGCCGAGATGGGTACGAAGATCGAGGCGGCCCACGCCCTCATGGTCAACGCCGCCCGGCTCAAGGACGCCGGTCAGCGCAACGACGTCGAGGCCGGCATGGCCAAGCTGCTCGCCAGCGAGTACTGCGCCGAGGTGGTGCAGGCCGCGTTCCGCATCCACGGTGGCTACGGCTACTCCAAGGAGTACGAGATCGAGCGGCTGATGCGGGAGGCTCCGTTCCTGCTGATCGGCGAGGGCACCTCGGAGATCCAGAAGACGATCATCTCTCGCGGGCTGCTCCGGGAGTACCGGCTCTGAGCCTCAGGGCAGCGGCTCGGGCCCGCGGCTCGTGGATCCACGGGGCAGGAGCGGTTCAGCGACGGCTGAGGCCCGCGGCGGCCCGTTCGACGATCAGGCACCGGTCCTCGACGTAGTCGATGCCCGCCTCCTCGGCGATCCGGCGGGCCTCGGGCGAGACGATTCCGAGCTGCAACCAGACCGCCGGAGCGCCGATGGCGACCGCCTCGCGCACCACCTCGACGGCGTCCTCGGCTGGACGGAAGACGTCCACCAGGTCCACCGGGTGGGGGATGTCGGCCAGGGACCGGTACACCGGCTCACCGAACAGCTCGTCGGCGGTCGGGTTGACCGGGATGATCCGCCAGCCGTACCGCTGCATCTGGGCCGGCACGCTGTGCGCGGCCTTGCGGGGATCGCGGGACGCGCCCACGACGGCGATCACGGCGGCGTCGGCGAGGATTTGCTGGGCAGTACGCACCAGCCGACTGTAACCCCGGCGGGCCGGGTGACCGGGTTCACCGGGTTACGGCGCTCCGGATCCCGCTCGTCCGTCCGTGAGGTCACGGCGGGACCAGGGTGGAGGGTGGCGTCCTTTGGAGCTGCCCCGTCTGTGCGGGCAGCTCGAAAGGACGGCGGGTGGCACCCCGCCACCCCGCAGACGGTGTCCCGGGCCGGAGGGCCAGGACGGATCGGACCAGACCGGATCGGACCAGAGCGATCGGGCCAGGCCGGATCGGGCCAGGCCGGCGCGGCGGGGGGCGTCGGCCACCGCCCCGGACGGCGGCGGCGCGGCACGTCCACGTCGAGGGCCTTTGCCCGGACGAGGTCCCCGGACTTCATGCCCGCCGCCGGGGCGCGAGCCCGGTGCCGCAGCGCGAGCCCCGGGCGGGGAGGATGGGCACATGGAGAGGTCGACCTTCGTCTACGACGGGGACTGCGCGTTCTGCACCCGGTGTGCCGAGTTCATCGAGCGGCGCATCCCCACCGACGTCCGGGTGCTGCCCTGGCAGTTCGCGGACCTGGCGGCCCTCGGCCTGACCGTCGCCGAGTGCGAGGAGGCCGTGCAGTGGGTCGGCGCGGACGGCGGCCGGGCGGCCGGACCGGACGCCATCGCCCGGCTGCTCGGCGCCAGCACCGTCGGCTGGCGGGCGGCCGGTGCCGTGCTGCGCCTGCCGCCGGTCCGCCTCCCCGCCTGGCCGGTGTACCGCTGGGTGGCCCGGAACCGGCACCGCCTGCCCGGTGGGACGGCGGCCTGCTCGTTGCCGCAGGAGGTCCGGGAACGGCTCTACGGGCCGGCGGGCGGCCCGCCCACCACCGCCTGACCGGGAGGGTTCACCGTCCGGTCGGGGCCGGTCGTCGTGCGCGGGGGTGACGTCTCGGTCGCCGACGCGCCACCGACGCGGCGGGCCAGCCGGCGGAGCAGGACGAGGGGGCGGACCCGCTCCAGTGCCAGGAAGCTGGCCATCGCGACCAGGTGCGGCGCGAACGAGATGGTGATGGTCGCCATGGTGACCGCGTGGAACGAGTAGAAGAACCCGACCATCGCCGTACGCCAGCGCGCGGGCAGCAGGAAGACCACCGGGCTGAGCAGCTCGAAGGCCATGATCCCGAACTGTGCGGCGATCAGCAGGTAGGGCACCTGCGCGATCAGGTCGGCCAGGTCGGTGCCCCGCCGCAGGATCGCCCGGGCCAGCACCGAGCCGGTCATCCAGTCGGGGCCACCGAAGCGCAGCTTCGCCCAGGCGGCGAGGAAGTACGTGCAGACCACGGCGATCTGGGTGACCCGCAGGGCCCAGCCGCCCGCCTCGGTGCGGGTCGGGTCGCCGTGCCGGGCCCGACCCACGGTGGGGAGCACGGCCAGCGCCACCAGCAGGCCGAACCGGTCGTGGTCGACCTTGCCGTAGCTCATCCCGATGATCATCCAGTACAGGTACAGCGCGAAGACGGACCAGCCGAGCAGGCGGGGCGCCCGGCCGGTCGCGGCCAGCAGGGCGAGCACGAGCAGCGTCCAGAAGATCCCGGTGATCAGCCACTCGGTGGGGGTGGGCAGGTGCAGCAGCCGACTGACGAACAGCGGTCGGTACAGCTCGCCCGGCACGTTGGCGTGGGTGCGCACCCAGGGAGTGAAGAAGACCAGGTCACCGGCGACGAAGAGGTAGACCAGGGTCCGGAAGGCCGCGATCCGGCCGAGCGGCACCGCCTCGGTCAGCCATCGGCCGACGGCGGTCACCGGGCCGCCTCCCACCGGACCACCGTCTCGTCGACGTGCCGGCCGGTCGGCCGTCCGTCCTCGATGCCGTGCCAGCGCACCACGATGCGGACCTCGACCACCTCGGGCGCGCCCGGGTGGCGGTCGGCGTAGGCGTCGGCGACCTCCCGGAGCAGTTCGGGGTCGGCCTCGTACCGGCCGCGCTGACCCTCGATCTCGGCGCGGCGGATGCCGGTGGCGTCCTGACCCAGTTCGATCAGCGCGCCGGTCGCGTCGACCCCCTCGACCCGGGTGTCCGGTGCCGGGGCATCCGGCGAGTTGGTGGTGGCGAACATCCGGAACGGCCCGAACGGGAAGTGGTCGTCGGAACCGACGAGGGTGCCGGTGAGCAGCAGCGCGAGGCCGAGCGCGGTGGCGCCCAGCCGGACGGCCCGGCCCTGCGGGGTCAAGGTCTCCATCGCATGGCGACGATACGGAATGTTCCGGCCGTCGGGGATCCCTCCGTCGTCCATCCGTGGCGGTCCGTGTCGCCAGGTGGTCGCGGGCAGGCGTCAGCTCCGGACGGGCCGGGCCCGTCCGGAGCCGGTGCGCGTCGGGTCAGTGCTGGTGTTCGGCCAGCTTCTTGCGAACGTCCGCCATGTCGAGCGCCTGGACCTGCTCGATCAGGTTCTCCAGGGCCGACTCGGGAAGGGCGCCCGGCTGGGCGAAAACGATCACCCCGTCGCGGATCGCCATGATGGTCGGGATCGACCGGATGTCGAACTGCGCGCCCAGGGCCTGCTGCGCCTCGGTGTCGACCTTGCCGAAGACGATGTCCGGGTGCTTCTCCGAGGAGCGCTCGAAGACCGGGGCGAACCGCTTGCACGGGCCGCACCACTCCGCCCAGAAGTCGACCAGGACGATGCCGTCCCGGCCGGTCACCTCTTCGAAGTTCGCCGTGGTCAGCTCAACGGTTGCCATTCCAGTCTCCGATCAGCGCGGATTGCGTACGTCAGGTGGAACCGGGTGGGGTGGTTCCGAATTCCCGTGGGTGCGGTGTCGAAACTCGGCAGCTCACCGGGGGGATCGAAACACGTCTGTTAACGAGTTGCGTGCCTTCTGCACTTGCAGCCTGCACTTGCGTGACAAGCCGTGATGGGAGCGATCCCACGGAGATTGACGATCATCCCGCTCGATGTTCCATCGACTCCCTCTTGACAAGGGGGGATCTCACCTGCGGTGATCGCTCCGTCGGTGGATCTCGGTCACTCTGCGTGCGGTAACGAAAAGATAAATGTGACTTGCATCTCTGTTCTGTGTTACATCCCGTGGGGCAGAATCTTTCCCATCAGAGCGTGGGCGGCGGGTGCCGGGGAGGGCCCCGCCGCTCATTGCGTCCGCACCCCTCCAGAGCTGCCTTAACTCTCGATAAGGCATGCTGTGCCGAACTCCATCGCCCGCACCAGGGAGACCCGGATGCAGTTCGGCCGCTACTACGAGGAGTTCGAGGTCGGCGCGGTGTACCGGCACTGGCCCGGCAAGACCGTCACGGAGTACGACGACCACCTCTTCTGCCTGCTCACCATGAACCACCATCCGCTGCACCTGGACGCGCACTACGCGGAGACCGCGAGCCAGTTCGGGCGGAACGTGGTGGTCGGCAACTACGTCTACTCCCTCCTGCTCGGCATGTCGGTCCCGGACGTCAGCGGCAAGGCCATCGCCAACCTCGAGGTCGAGTCGCTACGCCACGTCGCCCCCACCTTCCACGGCGACACCATCTACGGCGAGACGACCGTGCTGGACAAGCGCGAGTCGGCGTCCCGGCCGGACCGGGGCGTGGTCTCGGTGGAGACCCGGGGCCGCAAGCAGGACGGCACCCTGGTCTGCGTCTTCCGCCGTCGGGTGATGGTCCCCAAGCGTGAGTACGCCGTGGCGGCCGTCCCGGAGGGTGTCGACCCGGAGCGGCCCAGCTTCCCCGAACCCCGCTGACCCGGGGCCGGGTGCCGGTCCCGGCGGCGTCCGGGTGGTCCGGCGTCCGGGCGCCCGGTGGCCGGCATATGCTGACGCCGGAGGTTCCCATGAGCCACTCCCTCGCCGGAGAGCCGCCCGCCGCCGGCCGTCGCGCCGCCCCGCTGACCACCGCCGTCTACTCCGCCGCCGAGTGGGATCTGCTCACCGGACTACCCGGGCGGGTGGTGGTCGTCGCCACCGCCCCGGCCCCCGGTCGGCCACTGCGTGGCGTCGCCGCCGGGCTCGCCGGCCTGGAGGCGGTGGCCGCCGGACGGGCCTTCGACAGCGACCTCGTACGCGCCGTGGTCGCCACCATCTACGCCCGCCATGACGAACCCGCCCCACCCGCTCGGACCGGTCGGGGCCGTCGCCGTGGTCGATCGGCCCCCACCGACCCGGCGGACCTGCTCGCCGACTGCCGGACGGCGGCCCGGGTGCTCCGGCGCCGGGCCGACCCGGCCGACTCGGCGGCGTACCGCCAGTGGGTGCAGACGGTCGCGGCCCGGGTCTGCCGGGCGGCTCCCGGCGGGCCCACGCTCAGCCCGGCCGACCAGCACTTCCTCGACCGGCTGGGTGCGGCGCTGGGCCTGCGCTGAGGGGCCGGGCGGGCACCGTACGCTGTGCCAGCGTGACCGGTGACCAGCTCGACGTCGGCGTGGGCCCGTGGCCCGGAGATCCCCCCGACGACCCCCGCTACGACCCGGAGCTGCTCGCCGAGGGCGACCGGCGCAACGTGGTCGACCGGTACCGCTACTGGCGGCGGGAGGCCGTGGTCGAGGATCTGGACCGCCGCCGGCACGACTTCCACGTGGCGATCGAGAACTGGCAGCACGACTTCAACATCGGCACCGTGGTGCGAAACGCCAACGCGTTCCTCGCCGCCGAGGTGCACATCGTCGGGCGGCGGCGGTGGAACCGGCGCGGCGCGATGGTCACCGACCGCTACCAGCACGTCCGGCACCACGAGACGATCGACGAGTTCGTCGCCTGGGCGGCCGCGCGGGACCTGCCCGTGGTCGGCATCGACAACCTGCCCGGGTCCTGTCCGCTGGAGACCACCACGCTGCCCCGGCGTTGCGTGCTGCTTTTCGGCCAGGAGGGGCCCGGTCTCTCCGAGGCGGCCCGCGCCGCCTGCGACCAGCTCTTCTCGATCGCCCAGTACGGCTCGACCCGGTCGATCAACGCCGGTGTGGCCAGCGGTATCGCGATGCACGCATGGATCCGGGCGTACGCCGACGCGCCACCGGCCTGACCTGCGCTTTCCCGACCCGTTACCAGGTGGCGGACCGGACGTGACCGAAAAGGCCGCTCCGCTTGACGGGGTGACGATCCGGGGTGACCGTGTGGATATGAGTGTTTCGGTGAGTTGTCCGCGGTGTGGCGGACCGGTACGGGGGCCGGACCTGATGCACACGGAGTCGCGTTGTCTGGCCTGCGGGCCCGTCCCCCCGTTGCACGTCCCGGAGCACATCGGTCCGGAGATCGTGTCGAGCGTGGTGGAGCGGATCATGGCCGGGCCGACCGGGGAGACCCCGGCCGTCCCGCTCTGGTCCCCCTGGCCACTGCCGCCCGGCTGGACCGTGACCGGGGTCGGCTGGGCCGGCGACGACCGCACCGGCGTCCGCGCCACCGTGGTCGCCTGTGCCGGCCCCGCCCCGCTCGGGGGTGGCCCCGCCGACGTGGTCTTCGTCGCGGAGGAGCCCGGCGTGGGGCTCGGCACCCGCCTCGCCGGCATGCCCGGTCCGGACCCGGGCACCCGGCTCACCGAGGCGCTGGCCGACCCCGGCCCAGGTCATCCCGAGCACGTCGCCACGGCGAAGATCAGGGTGGGCGGCCATCCGACTCCACTGTGGCCCGTCGATTCCTCACCGGATCGAAGCGCGTACGCCGGCGAGGCTCGGGGAATGTGGCTTCATGCGATAGCCTGGCCGGCGAGCGCGGGTCACCTCCTCGCGGAAGACGTCGTCCTCCACGACCTGACCGAGTGGACTCCGCCCGAGCTCGTGTACGGTGCGCCCTCTCCGTACCTGCACGGGAAGGCTTGACGAGCGACGAGGCTTGACAAGTCTCCCGGAATGTCGGAGAACAGACGCAGTATTCACCGTACGACACCTGACTGATACTCTGGGTGCCGCTGCGGTATGGGACCCGGCACCGCGCGAGAGGATGGGCCCGTCATGGTCAAGAAGGTCCTCACCTGGGCCGGAGTCGCGTTCTTGATTTTCTTTATCGCGTTCCAGCCCAACTCCGCCGCTGACGTCTTCAAGTCGCTCGGCGGCGGCATCATGGACATTGCGCAGGGCTTCGGCGACTTCTTCACCAACCTCTTCGCCTAACCCGCGATGGGAAGCCCCTCCGGCCTGCCCCCAGACCCCGACGATCCCGACCGGGAACGCCGGGAGCGCGACACGGAGCCGATCCCCCGGTACCGGGGGGACGACGACGATCCGCCTCCGGGCTACGGCCCCGGGCGTGGCGACCGGGCGTCCTATCCGGACGACCTCGGTTACCCCGCCGACGGGCCGCCCTATCCGGACGATGCCCGCTCGGGCCGCACCTGGGTCCGCGATCCGGAGGCCGAGTACCAGCCACCGGTCTTCAGCGACGACGAGCTGGCCGGCCTCCGGGCGGACGCCGCCGGCTCGGCGCCGCGCCGGGTGCTGCCCCTGGAGGACGAGCCCAGCTCACTGGTCGCCCGCTACCTCTTCCCCACCGAGCGGTACCGGGGCGAGTGGAAGCGGCACTGGATCCACCTCACCACCCCGATCCTGATCGGGGTGGCCGCGACCTTCGTCCTCGGCTACCTCTCCGGTGCCCTCGCCAACCGGAACATCGGCCCGTTGACCACCATCGCGGTGCTGCTCTGGTTCGCGGTGATGGGCTGGGTCGCGTGGAAGGTCGCGGACTGGTGGTACGACCGCTTCATCCTGACCAACAAGCGGGTCATGGTGGTCAACGGGATCATCACCCGCAAGGTCGCGATGATGCCGCTGGCCCGGGTCACCGACATGAAGTACGAGCAGACGCCGACCGGTCGGGCCCTGAACTACGGCACCTTCGTGCTGGAGTCCGCCGGCCAGGACCAGGCACTCCGCGAGATCAAGAACCTGCCGAACCCGAACGAGCTCTACCTGCGTGTGGTCGAGGAGATGTACGAGCCGCAGGCGGTGGAGGCCCGGTTGGGCAAGGAGGCCGACGAGGCGAAGGCGGACGACGGGGCGTAGGTTTTCGTCCGAACATCGGAGGAACACGCACCTTTCTGCCGTCGACCCGACCCCCGGAGCATGGCAGCCTGCCAGCAGGAGGGGCGGGAGGTGAGTGGTGGCCGGCAGGAACGACCTGGAAGAGGAGTTCCGCGAGTTCGTCGCGGCCCGCTCCGGAGCCCTGCTGCGTACCGCCTACCTGCTCGCCGGGGACTGGGCCACCGCCGAGGACCTGCTCCAGACCGCGTTGACCAAGACCTACCTGGCCTGGAAGCGCAACGGTGGGATCGACGCCGTCGAGCCGTACGCCCGGCGGGTGCTGGTCAACACGTCGACGAGTTGGTGGCGTCGGCGCTGGCACGGTGAACGCCCCACCGAGGTGCTCCCCGAACGGCCCGCGACCGACGAGATCGAGCAGCAGCTCGACCGGGACGCGCTCTGGCGGCACCTGCGTGCCCTGCCGGCCCGGCAACGGGCGGTGCTGGTGCTCCGCTACTACGAGGACCTCTCCGAGGCGCAGACGGCGGCCCTGCTGAACATCTCCGTCGGGACGGTGAAGAGCCAGACCTCGCGGGCCCTGAACACGCTGCGCCGCCGGCTCGGCAGCGAGGACGCCCTCGGCCTGTCCGCCGGAGCGAGCAGTCCGGACGGCAGCGCGGCACCCGCCCCGGGCGTCGCCGCGGCGCCCGCCCCGGCAGCCCGGTCCCGCCCGGTGCCGCGTACCCCGGTGCGGCCGGTGGTGCCGCGACCCGTCGCCGACAGCGCAGCCCCGGTGGGCCTCGGTGGCGCTTCCGGGCCGGCACCGGCGCTCCCGGCCCGACCACCGGTGCTCGCCACCGGGCTGCCCGCGTCGACCGGGGAACACCGGTGAACCGCCCCGACAACCTGCGCGGCGATCCGCAGCGTCCAATCGGTGTGGCGCGGGAGGACCTGGAGCAGGCGTTGCGGGAGACCCTGGCCCGCCAGGCCGGCACGCCCCGGCCGCTCGCGGTCGACCCCGCCGGCCGGGCGGTACGCCGTGCCGAGCGGCTCCAACGCCGACGGACCCTGGCCGGGGTGGCCCTGGCCGCGGTCGCGACCGTGGCGGTCAGCACCGGCATGGCACAGCTGGGCACCGGCACCGCCCGGTACACCAGTCCGACCGTGGTGCTCGGCGACCCGACCGGACCGCCCGCCACGTCGGCCGTGCCGTCGGTGCAGCTCGACGGGCCGGTGTTCGAGGGGCTGTCGCTGGTCACCGGCTCCACCCTGGTCGTCGACGGCCGGGGGACGGATCTCGGCGCGGTCGGTCCGGTCGCGCGCGGACTGCGTACCGGGGACGGCTGGTTGTTCATCGGCACGCCCGGCGCGGCCGGCCGGACTGTCTGGTTGGTGGGCTCGAACGGCACGTCCCGGGTGCTGCTCGCCGGGGCGGACGCGGTGGCGGCGGACCCGACCGGCCGGCGGCTCGTCTGGCGGGAGGGGACCGAACTCCTCGTCGCGACGATCGCCAACGGTCAGCTGCTCCCGGGGCTGCGCACGACGGTTCCCGCGTCGGCGACGCCGGTTGGTTTCGTCGGCGACGACGTCCTCGTGCGGGTGCGCCCGGACCGGCCGGGCTTCGCGCTCTGGCGGGCCGACGGCAGCCCGTTCCGGATCGGTGCGGACCGGTCCGTCCTCGACGTCTACGGCCGCCTTCCGGACGGGCGGCTGGTCGCCCGGGTCACCGGCGCGTCGTCCCGGCAGTGCCTGGCCCTGCTCGACCCGGCCCGTGCCCTGGCCGCATCGGTCACGGGCTGCTCCGGGCCCCCGCTGGGGGACGGGCCGGGATCGGTCTCCCCGGACGGACGGTGGCTGCTGGTGAACGGTGCCGCCGACAGCCGGTCCGCCAACGGCACGGCGCTGCTGGTCGACCTGGGGCAGGCGTTCGGCGCGAAGCCGGTGGTCCGCCCCGTCGGCCCGGGGGTGGCCGGTGCGGCGGCGTGGCCGGCGGTGGCGGAGGAGGTCGTGTACCCGGCGGTCGACGGGACGCTGGTGCGGTTCGACCCCGACCGGAACCCCGTGCAGGCCACCGCGGCGGCGGTGCCGGGACTGCCGGCGGGCCAGTGGCCGGCGCTCGTCACCGCGGCGACCCTCTGAAGCGCAGCCCGTCGACCGAGGGCCACCCCGGTTCCCGCAGCCGGGTAGCGTCCGGATCGTGACCCCGCGACCCTCGTCCGCCCCGAGCCGGATCGACCTGCACACCCACTCCACCGCCAGCGACGGCACGCTGACCCCGGCCGAGCTGGTGCGGGCCGCCGCCGACGCCGGGCTCGACGTCGTGGCGATCACCGACCACGACACCACCGCCGGCTGGGAACCGGCGCGACGGGCGCTGCCGCCCGGACTCACCCTGATCCGGGGCGCGGAGATCTCCTGCCTGTGGAACGGGGTGCGGCCCGGGGTGTCGCTGCACCTGCTGGCGTACCTGTTCGATCCGGACTTCCCGGCGCTCGCCGCCGAACTGGCTCGGGTCCGGGCCTCCCGGGAGGTCCGTGGCGAGCGGATCGTCGAGCTGTTGCGGGCCGACGGGATCGAGGTGAGCTGGACGGAGATCCACACCGCCGCCGCGGGTGGCTCCGTCGGCCGCCCGCACATCGCGGCGGCGCTGATCCGCGCCGGGCTGGTGGCGACCACCACCGAGGCGTTCGGCCCGCAGTGGCTGGGCAACCGGTACCGGGTCGCCAAGGACGACATCGACGTCTTCCGGGCGGTGGAGCTGGTCCGGGCGGCCGGCGGGGTGCCGGTCCTCGCCCACCCCCGGGCCACCCGCCGGGGTCGGATCGTGCCGGACGAGCTCATCGTCGAGCTGGCCGAGGCGGGCCTGGCCGGGCTGGAGGCCGACCACGAGGACCACTCGCCGGCCGAACGGGAGCACGTCCGGGCCCTCGCCGACCGGCTCGGCCTGATCGTGACCGGCTCGTCGGACTTCCACGGCACGCACAAGACCGTCCGGCTGGGCGCCCACACCACCAGTCCGCAGGCGTACGAGCGGATCGTCGCGCAGGCCGGCGGGGTGACCTCGGTCGCTTCGGGCTGACCCGCGTTCGGCCTGGCCAGAGCGTCGCTACCGTGATCAGGTGGACGCCAAGCTGTTCGGAGAGGTCTTCGTGACCCTGCTGGTCATCACCGACCCGCCGGGCATGATGCCGATCTTCCTCGCGCTGACCGGCCCGATGTCGGCCCGGGACCGCCACCGGGCGGCCTGGCAGGCGGTGGCGCTGGCCCTCGGCGTGATCGTGGTCTTCGCGGTGGCCGGGCAGACCCTTCTCGACTACCTGCACGTGGACCTGCCGGCCCTCCAGGCCGCCGGTGGGCTGCTGCTGGTGCTGGTCGCGCTGGAACTGCTCACCGGCAAGGCGGACGATCCCAGCCAGCAGTCCACCACCAACATCGCCCTGGTGCCGCTGGGCACTCCGCTGCTGGCCGGACCGGGTGCCATCGTGGCGACGATGCTCTTCGTCCAGCAGGCGGACGGCGCCGCCGACGTCACCGCCATCGCCGCCGCCATCGTCGCGGTGATGGTCGCCGTCTGGGTCGTGCTCCGCTTCTCCGGCGGGATCGTCAAGGTGCTCCGCCCCGGCGGGATCGAGGTGCTCACCCGGATCGCCGGCCTGTTGCTGGCCGCGATCGCCGTCCAGCTCATCGCGGACGCCATCGCCGCGTTCGTGACGCAGTACGCCAGTCTGACCTGACTCGCCGGTTACCTACCTGTCGTACTCGGATGGCAGGATCGCGGAGTGCGACGTTCCCCAGCCGACCGGTCCGGCCGCGCCGCCGGAGGCACCCCGCCCCGTCCCCGTGCCGAGCAGCCCGAGCAGCTCGGCTTCGCCGGCATGCCGGAGCGGCTCTTCGTCTGCACCCCGAGCAAGCTCGGGGCGTACGCCGACTGCCCCCGTCGCTACCGCTACTCGTACGTCGACCGTCCCGCCCCGCAGAAGGGGCCGCCGTGGGCGCACAACTCCCTCGGCGCGAGCGTGCACACCGCCCTGAAGAACTGGTACGCGATCCCCGTCGACCGGCGTCACCCGGAGGCGCTGGCCGCCCTGCTCAAGGGCACCTGGGTCCGCGACGGCTACCGCGACGACGAGCAGGAACGAACCGCCTTCCGGCGGGCGCTGTCCTGGCTGGAGGCGTACGTCGACACCCTCGACCCGGCCGACGAGCCGGTCGGGGTGGAGCGGACGGTGGCGGCGAAGACCGCCGTGCTGGCGCTCAACGGCCGCGCCGACCGGATCGACTCCCGCCCCGGCCCGGACGGCCCCGAGCTGGTCATCGTCGACTACAAGACCGGCCGCGCCGGGCTGGACGCCGACGACGCCCGGGGATCGCAGGCGCTGGCGCTCTACGCGTACGCCGCCGAGCGGGTGTTCCGCCGGCCGTGCCGCCGGGTCGAGCTGCACCACCTGCCCACCGGCACGGTCGCCGCCCACGAGCACACCCCCGAGTCCCTCGCCCGGCAGGTCGACCGGGCCGAGCAGACCGCGCGGGACATCATGGCCGCCGAGCGGTCCGTCGCCGACGGGGCCGGCCCCGACGAGGCGTTCCCCACCCTCGCCGGCACGCACTGCGGCTGGTGCGACTTCCGGCGGATCTGTCCCGACGGGGCGCGGGTCTCCGGCCAGGAGCCGTGGGCCGCCGTGGAACGGACCCTGGCAGCAACCCCACGGGACTGACCGCCGGGCCGCTCAGGCCGGCACGGCCGGGCCGGCGAGCCGGGCGGCGCGGGCCTTGGCGGCCTGCTGGAGCGGGCCTTCCCGGTAACGCTGGGGAACGGCGGCCAGCGCCAGCCGCAACGCCCGCAGGCCCACCTCGGCCGAGAGGGCGGTGGTGGGCAGCCCCAGCCCGCCGTAGAGCCGCTGGGCCCAGCCGGGCAGCAGCCCCAGCGCCGTACCGGCGACGCCGAAGTACGCCCAGCGGGGTGGGCCGAGGGTGAGGCCGAGCCGCACCGGGAGGCTGAACCCCCCGGGTAGCGGCGGAGCCGTGAGGAAGAGCGCGGTCTCCGCCGCCTCCCGGGTCATCCGCAACTCCGGTCGGATCCGCCGGTAGTAGTCGTCCACCTCGGCCGCCGTGCCCGGGACGGTCTCCGGGTCCAGCCCGACCAGGGCCGCCGACCGGCGCTGCTCGGTGTAGTAGCCGTCCACCTCGGCGTCGGTCAACGACAGCCCGGCCCGCCGGGCGGTGCTGACGAACGACTCGACCTCGGTGACGTGCACCCAGCGGAGCAGGTCGGGCTCGTCGACCCGGAACTCTTCCCCGGTGCCCGGGTCGACGGCCCGGAGCCGGGCGTGCAGCCTCCTCAGCCGGCGGCCGGCCGCCTCCGCCTCGGCGGTGGTGCCGTAGATCGTGGTCGCCACGTAGGTGGCGGTGCGCAGCAGCCGGCCCCATGAGTCCCGGCGGTAGTTGCTGTTCTGTGCCACCCCGGCCATCGCCCGGGGGTGCAGGGCCTGGAGGTAGAGCGCACGCAGGCCGGCGACGAGCAGGACGGGTTCCTCGTGGACCTTCCAGGTCACCGAGTCGGGACCGAAGAGGCCGAGGTCATCGGATTCCACCGATCAAGAGTGCCACGCCGGTGGACGCGACGGTTTCCGCCGGTTCAGACGTCGGCGCGGCGGCGGGTCTGGCAGGCGGGGCAGAGCCCCCAGAAGGTGACCTCCGCCTCGTCGACCTGGAACCCGTGGGCGGTGTTCGGGTCGAGGCACGGGGCGCTGCCCACGGCGCAGTCGATGTCGGCGATGTCGCCGCAGCCACGGCAGACCACGTGGTGGTGGTTGTCCCCGGCGCGTGCCTCGAACCGGGCAGGGCTGCCGGCCGGTTCGATCCGGCGGGACAGGCCGGCCCGGGAGAGCGCGCCGAGCACGTCGTACACCGCCTGGGTGGAGACCGAGTCCAACCGCTCACGGACGCGCCGGGTGATCTCGTCGACCTCGAGGTGCCCGCCGGCGGCGAGGACGTCGAGGACGGCGAGCCGGGGTCGGGTGACCCGCAGGCCCTTCGACCTGAGCAGTTCCTCGGCACCGGACATGGACTCATCACAGCACGCCGTCGTGGGGCCGCCACCCCGCCTCCGGAGCACGTGGCCCCGGCCACAGCCCAGGTCACCGCAGGTGGCGCTGAACCGGACCCCCACGGAACGCGTGTATGCGGGCGGGACCCGGAGGCGACGTACGCTGCTGGGCGCGGAACCATCGGAGGTGGCGGGTGTTCGAGACGGTCGCAGGGTTGCCGGTACACGTCCTGGTCGTGCACGCCGTCGTGGTGTTCGTGCCGTTGCTGGCGTTGCTGGCCGTCGCGTACGGGGTGCTGCCCCGGTGGCGCGACCGCCTCGGCTGGGCGGTGGGGGTGCTCGCGGTGGTGACGCCCGTGCTCGCCTGGGTGGCGACCGAGTCCGGCGAGGCGTTCGAGAAGGTGCTCCGGGACGGTGGCTACCCGCCGGAGATCCTCTCCCAGGTCGAGACCCACTCCGGTTACGGCGACCTGCTGTTCCGGGCCACCCTGGGGCTGGCCGTCGCGGCGGTCGCGTTGCTGCTGGTGACGAGCGGGCGGGCCCGCGCCCGGTCACTGCCGTCCTGGCTGCCGGTGGTGCTGACGGTCGTGGTGGTCGCCCTGGCGGTGCTCGCGATGGCCTACGTCTACCTGACCGGTGAGACGGGTGCCCGCGCGGTCTGGGACGGCGTGGCCTGACCCCTCAGGACAGCACCCGCGAGCAGAGCAGGCAGATCACCACCAGCAGCACCACCCCGACCACCGCTCCCACGACCTGGGTGACCCGCTGGGCCCGCTGTTCGGCGGCGTCCAGCGCGTCGGCGTCCTGCCCAGGGAGCCGGCGTGGCGGCGGGGGCAGCAGGTGCAGCGGTGGACGCCAGCCCGGCGGGGGCGCGGTGGTGGGCGGGGGGCCGGCGTAACCGCTGGCCGGCGGGGCGGCCGTCGGCGGGGTCGCCGGTGGCGCGGGCTCGCCGTCCGGCGGCCGACGCCAGTAGTCGTCCTCGGAACCGTGGGGCGTCGTCACGCCGTCCGACGCTACCGGGAGCCGGCGTGCGGCACCGGGACGCGGCGCGCGGGACGACCGTGGCGGGGCCGCGCCGTGGGCGGTCGTCCCGCCCGGTCCCGGGCCGCACCACTCCGCGCTCGGTTACGCTCTGCTCGTGAGCACGGAGGATCGGCTGCTGCACACGCCCGGCGACGACGACCGCGTCGTCGACCTGGGCGACGACTTCGTGGTGCTGCCCGAGCAGACCACGGACGACACCGACCGGGGCTGGGGTGAGTCCACCGGCGGCAACGACGACCGGCTGCTCGCCGAGCGCCCGCCGCACTGGGACTGAGATCCCCCGTGCCGGTCAGCCGCGCACGACGACCGCGAACCGGCTGCCCTCGGGTTGCCCCACCACCCGTTGCGCCTGCGGTGGTGCGAGCGCCAGGTAGAGCGCGGACGAGCCGTCCAGTTCGCCCGCGCCGACCACGTCGAGGACCAGCGCCCCGGAGGCGAGCAGGACGGTCGTGACCGGTCCGGCGGCGGGCAGCGCCAGCAGGTCCACCCGGCTCCCGGGGCCCACGACGGCGAGGGCGGCCGGCTCGGCCAGGCGGACCGGCACCCCGACCGTGCCGTCGGGCAGCGGAAGCGACCCACCGGTCCGGTCCCCGCGTCCTTCCCCCGCTGCCACCGCTGGCGGGCCGGACGGGTCGGTACCGGTCGGGGCCGAGGAGGCGGAGGAGCCGGTCGGGGCGGCCGTGCCGGCGGGAGCCGCACCGGGGACCGGAGCGCATCCGGGCGGGGTGGTCAGGACGGCGGCGGCCAGCCCGAGGAGCGTGGCGACGAGCCCCGCCCGCAGCAGCGTGCCCGCACCGGGCCGGGCCGGCCACCGGACCGGACGTAGTGACCTTTCGCCGACCGTACGGCCGAAGCGCATGCCCGCCTCCCTCACCCGTGGCGGCGACCCGCTGGTCCGCCCCGGTCGTCGCCGGATCGACGCGGGAACGCGCCGGGTCAGCAGGTTAGGCGGCGGGAGACGGCGACGCGGGCCGCCTGTGGACGACCCGCGTGCCTGTGGACGACGCCCCGGCGGCGGAGTGGATCTGCTATGGCAGGGCCTCGCCGGTGCCGGAGGCGGTCAGGAGGAGGAACTGGCGGCGGGGGCCTTGGCCGTCGAGGAGCCGCCCGACGAGCCGCCGGAGCCGTTGCCGCTGGCAGGGGAGGACGACGAGGACGACGAGGAGGACGACGAGCCGGAGTCGCCGCCGGACGAGCCGTTCGACGACTCGGACTTGCCCGTCTTGCCGCCGGTCAGCGAGTCCGAACCCGAGGAACGCGAGTCGGTCCGGTAGAAGCCGGAGCCCTTGAAGACGATGCCGACCGAGTTGAACAGCTTGCGCAGCCGACCCGTACACGCCGGGCACTCGGTCAACGGCTCGTCAGAGAAGGACTGCACCGCCTCGAGCTGGTGGCCGCACGCGGTGCAGGCGTACTGGTACGTGGGCACGTCTTCCTCCGGATCTGGCACGGCCTGTTGGCACTCGACCTGTTCGAGTGCCAATGGTGCGTCATCCGACCCGGGTTCGTCCAGCCGGTGTGGTCAAGCCGTGGTCAACTCCCGTAGCCCGCCGGTCGGCGTGACCACCGCCCGGACCGGCCGGTCGTGCGGCTCGGCGGGCAGCCGGTCGACCAACTCGCCGTCGTGCAGCAGGGCGACCGTCCACGCCCCGGCGGGCACCCGGGCCAGCGCCCGGTCGTACGACCCGCCGCCCCGACCGAGCCGGATCCCCCGCCGGTCCACCGCCAGCGCCGGCACCACCACCAGCTCCGCCCCGGCCACCGCCGCCCGCCCCAACCGGGGACCGGCCGGCTCCCGCATCCCCCGGCCCGCCGCGACCAGGGCGTCCGGACCGGCGTACCCGGCCCAGTCCAGGTCGAGATCCGCGAGGAGCACCGGCAGCAGCAGCTCCGCCCCATCCGGGAGCGCCCCGCGCAGCACCTCCGGCAGGTCGGGCCCGCCCGGCTCGGAGCCCACCGGCACGTACCCGGTCATCCGGCGCGGGCGCAGCCGGCGTACCAGATCGACAAGCGTGCCCCCGACGGCGGCGGCTGCGGCGGCCCGCTCGACGGCACCCAGGGCCCGGCGGCGCGCGAGCAGCTCCGCGCGGGTCCGGGGCTTCGTCCCGGAGGTCGCTTCCGCTTCATCAGAAAAATCCGTCACGCAACACTCCTGACGCAACGCTCGTTCCGCGGTGCCGCTGTGTCAGCATCGCAGCATCGGGCGTAGGACTTCCGGGGGGAAGAGTGACGCTACGCGGGCGGTTGACCGCAGCCTTCCTCACGGTGGTGCTCGGTCCGGTCCTGCTCGGGGCGTTCTTCGTCGGCACCACACTGGCCACGGTCGACCAGCGGCGCTCCGCCGAACGGCTCGGGCTGGCCGTCGGGGCCGTCCGGACCTCCGTCGACGCTCTCTGCCAGCAACTGCGGGCCGCCGCCGACGCGGTGGCGCTGCGCGGCGCGGACCCGGTCGGCCGGGCGGGCGCCGCCACCCAGGTGGTCAGCCGGGGACTCGCCGCCGCCGTCCTGGTCACCGACGTGACCGGGGGGACCGCCTACACCACGCCCGGCGCGCCGGAGCGCCCCTGGCTGGACTGCGCCGGCCCCCGCCGGTCCGACGGCCCGATCCGGGCGCTCACCGCCGAGGTGGAGCTGCGCGACCAGGCCGGGGCCATGCTGGGCCGGGTCGCCGCCGCCCAGCTCGTCGACCCGGGCTTCGTGGCCCGGCTCGCCGCGGTCACCGGCGTCGAGGTCACGCTCCTCACCGGCGACGCCGGCATCGCGCAGACCACCGAGGCGGCCGGGGTACGTGACGAGGTGCTGGCCGCCGCCGCCCCGGTCGGCGACGACCGGGTCACCGGCACCGGTGCCGGGCGGTACGTCCGTCGTGCCGGCCCGGTCCCCGGCCAGCCGCTGCCCCTGCTCCTCTCCGTCCCGAGCGACCAGTCACCGGGCCTGCACGCGGCCCTGGTCGCCGCGGTCCTGCTCGCCGGGCTGCTCGCCGTGCTCGCCGCGGGGCGGCTGGCCCGGGTGACCACCCGACCGCTGGCCGAGCTGGCGCACGCCGTCGACCGGGTCGCCCGGGGGGATCTGACCGCCCGGGTGCCGGTGCGCAGCCACGACGAGATCGGCCGGCTGGCCGGCACGTTCAACCGGATGACCCGGGAGACCCAGTCCTACGTGGCCGCCCTGACCAGCAGCCGGGACCAGATGCGCGGCCACCTCGCCGTGCTCGGCGACACCCTCGCCAGCACCCACGACCTGGACCGCATCCTCCGGGTCATCCTGCACAGCGCGATCGCGGCGACCGGCGCGCGGTCCGGCGCGGTGCTGCTGGTGGAGGAGGACGACGTCCTCGTCGGACGCTGCCTGGCCGGGTCGGACGGCGACGACGAAGCCCCGGAGCCGGCCGCACTGCGGGTGCCGGTGGGCAGTGGGGTGGTGGGAGCGGTGGCGGCCACCGGCGAGCCCCGGCGTGGCCGGGTCGAACCGGGAGACACGCCACCGGGCGAGCCGGGCCGGACGTACGTGGCGGTGCCCTTCGCCGCGCCCGGCGCGGCGGCCGACGTCCCCGGGCGGGCCGCTGTCACCGGGGAGGCCGCCCCGGGCACGCTCGGCGTGCTGGTCCTCTACGACCGGCTCGGCGCCGACGGGTTCGACGACGACGACCTGGTGACCCTGCGGACGTTCGCCGGGCACGCGGCGGTGGCGGTGGAGAACGTCCGGGTCCACGAGGAGGCGCAGCGGCTCTCGCTGACCGACCCGCTCACCGGGCTCTGGAACTACCGCTACCTGCGCGAGTCGATCCGTCGGGAGGTGGAACGGGCCAGCCGGTTCGGCCGGATGCTCAGCGTCCTCGCCCTGGACCTGGACCTGTTCAAGAAGGTCAACGACACGTACGGGCACGCCGTCGGCGACGCTGTGCTGGTCGAGTTCGCCCGCCGGGTACGCGGCGAGATCCGCGAGGTGGACCTGGCCTTCCGGCAGGGCGGCGAGGAGTTCGTGCTGCTGCTACCGGAGACCGACGCGCGGGGCGCGGCGATCGTGGCGGAGCGGCTCGGCGCGGCGGTCCGGGACAGCCCGATCGTCACGGAGTCGCGTTCCGGCGGGCCCGGGGCCGGACCGGTGCGGATCCCGGTGACCGTGTCGGTGGGCATCGCCGTCTACCCCGACCACGCCAGCACCGCCCAGCAGGTGCTCGACGCCGCCGACGCCGCCCTGTACGCGGCGAAGGCGGCCGGCCGGGACACGTACCGGGTGGCCCCGGTGCCGGTCCGCCCCACGGCCGAGGAGATCACGGTCCGGGCGGGGGCGGCCCCACCCGAGGACGGTATGCCCCGCGCGGGTGCCGGGGGAGGTACGCGTCACGCGGCCGACGGCGGCGCGTCTTCCGGGCCACACCCGCCGCGACAGAGCCGTGGCCGATAGTCTCGCGACATGTCGGAGCAACCAGCGAATCCTTCAACGGCGTCCACCTCGACCGGCCGCCGGAGGGCGGTCAAGGCCGTCATCCCGGCCGCGGGTCTGGCCACCCGGTTCCTGCCTGCGACGAAGGCGGTGCCCAAGGAGCTGCTGCCGGTGGTCGACCGGCCGGTGTTGCAGTACATCGTCGAGGAGGCCACCCAGGCCGGGATCGGCGACGTCCTGCTGATCACCGGCCGGGGCAAGACCTCGATGGTCGACCACTTCGACCGCCGACCCGACCTGGAGGCCCGGCTGGAGGAGAAGGGCGACGCGGAACGGCTGGCCGCCGTCCGCCGCCCCAGCGAGCTGGCCGAGATCTACACCTGTCGGCAGCCCGAGCAGCTCGGTCTCGGTCACGCCGTCGGGTACGCCGAGTCCCACGTCGGCGACCAGCCCTTCGCGGTGCTCCTCGGCGACGAGTTCGTCAAGCCGTCCGAGCCGCTGCTGCCGGCCATGCTGGAACTCCAGGCCCGCACCGGCGGCATCGTGCTCGCCTTCTTCGAGGTCGACCCGGCCGAGACCAAGCGGTACGGCATCGCCTCGGTGGAACCGGCCGAGCCGGAGCTGACCGACGTCGGCGAGGTCGTCCGGGTGACCGGCATGGTGGAGAAGCCGAAGCCGGAGGAGGCCCCGAGCAACCTGGCCGTCCTCGGCCGGTACGTGCTGCCCGGCACGATCTTCGACGCGATCCGGCGGACCGGGCCGGGCAGCGGCGGGGAGATCCAGCTCACCGACGCGATGGAGCTGCTGCGCAGCGAGGGCACACCGGTGCACGCCATCGTCTACCGGGGCACCCGCTACGACACCGGCATGCCGCTGGGCTACCTCCAGACCGTGGTGCAGATCGCCAGTGAGCGGGAGGACCTGGGCGACGAGTTCCGCAAGTGGCTGGGGGAGTTCGTCGCCTCCGACGCGTCGGGCGGTCCTAGTACATGACCGCGACGGCCGACGCCGAGGCGGCCGCGAACGAGTTGACGCCGCTCGCCGACTACCTGGGCAGCGTGCTGCGCAGGTTACGCGCGCTGCCTCCGCTCGACCTCGACCTCACCCAGGCGTACGGCAACGTCCTCGCCGAGGACGTCGTCGCGCCGCACTCGTACCCGGCCTTCGACCAGGCCGCGGTCGACGGGTACGCGGCACGCTGGGAGGACATCGGTTCCGGTGCGGGCCGGGGCGTCGGGTACGCCCCGGGCCGCGCCGGATCGCCGAGCGGCCGTACCGTCCGGCTGAACGTGGTCGGTGACCTCGGCGCGGCCAGCTGGCGGCCGGTCCGGCTCACCCCCGGCTCGTGCTTCTCGGTGGCGGCCGGCGCGCCGCTGCCGTCCGGCGCGGACGTGGTGGTCCCGGTGGAGTGGACCGACCAGGGCATGGCCGCCGTCGAGATCTTCCGCGTACCCAAGCGCGGGTACGGGGTCCGCCGGGCCGGTGAGGAGCTGCCCGCCGGCACGCTGCTCGCCCGCGCCGGCACGTACGTCTCCCCGGCGCTGGTCGCGGTCTTCGCCGCCACCGGGCTCGGGCACGTGGTGGTCCGCCCCAGCCCCCGGGTGGTCATCGTGGCCACCGGGGACGAGCTGGTCGACGTGGGCCGGGGCAGCCAGCCCGGGCAGGTCGTGGACGCCAACTCGCACGCGTTGACCGCCGCCGCCGCGGAGGTGGGCGCGCTGGCGTACCGGGTGGGTATCTGCGACGACGACCCGGAGGCGCTGCGCGGCCTGCTGGAGGACCAGACGCTGCGGGCCGACCTGATCATCACCACCGGCGGCACCGGCACCGGGCCGGGCGACATGGTCCGCCGGATCCTCACCCGCCGGGAGGGCGGCCGGGCCGGCCCGGTCACCTTCACCGAGGTCGCCCTCTATCCCGGTACGTCCCTCGGATTCGGTACGGTCGGAGCCGAGGAGGTGCCGGTGGTCTGTCTGCCCGGTGAGCCCGGTGCCGCGATGATCGGCTTCGAGGTGCTGGCCCGTCCCGCGATCAACCTGCTCGCCGGGGCGGAACCGGTGTTCCGGCCGAGCGTCCGCGCGCACCTGTTGGAAACCATCACGTCCCCCGGTGGGCTGCGGGAGTTCCGCCCCGCGCACGTGGCCGAGCGGCGCGGCGGCGGCTACACCGTCCAGCCGCTGCCGGGCGGTCCGTTCACCCTCTCCGGACTGGCCGAGGCGAACGGGCTGATGGTCCTCGGCGAGCGGGTCACCACGGCCGCGGCCGGTTCCACCGTGGACGTGCTGCTGCTGGACCGTCGCCGGTGAGCGGGCGATGATCGGGATGCTGTTCGGCAACGTCCCCGGCTGGCCGGCCGTCCTCGCCGACGGCCCGGTGGTGCTGCGGCCGTACCGCCGCTCGGACGCGGCAGCCTGGTCGGAGGTACGCCGGGCGAACCGGGCCTGGCTGGCGCCCTGGGAGTCCTCGGTGCCCGGCCGCTGGGACGAGATGAACTCACCCGCCGCGTTCCGCTACGTCCACCGTGACCAGCGCCGGTCCGCGCGCGTCGGTGATGGGATGCCCTTCGCGGTCTGTCTGCATGAGAACGGGCGCGAGCGCCTGGTCGGGCACCTGAACATCGGCAACATCGTCCGGCGCGCGTTCTGCTCCGGCTACGTCGGCTACTGGGTGGACAGTCGGGTGGCCGGGCGCGGGGTGATCCCCACCGCGTTGGCGCTCGCCGTCGACCACGCCTTCGGCCCGGGTGGACTGCACCGGGTCGAGGTGAACATCCGCCCGGAGAACGGGCCGTCCCGGCGGGTGGTGGAGAAGCTCGGCTTCCGCGAGGAGGCGTACCACCAGCGGTACATGCACATCGACGGCGCGTGGCGCGACCACATCGGATACGCGATGACCAGCGAGGAGGTGGCCGCCGAGGGCGGCCTGCTGGCCCGCTGGCACCGGGTACGCGCCGCCGCCGGATGATCTGTCCCACCGTCGACAATCCGGCGCGGCGCACAATCTTCCTGCTTGGTCGCCCGTAACCTCAAGTAACTGCAAGCTGTGGCAAGCGCTGCGGTGACCGCATGATCGGCGGAACGGGCGATGTCCGGTCGAAGATCGTGCGGCCGGCACGCGAATGTCCGAACTTCGGTGACGGGAGGGGTGAGGGTGCCGACCTCGGTGCTCCTCGCCGTCCTCGCCGCCGCCGGCCTGCTGGCTCTCGCCCCGGCGCTCGTGCGTCGGTACGACGCCACCGAGCGGCTGGTGGCGGAGCGGGCGCAGTCGACGGCGCGGGTGCTCCAGCGCCGCCGACGGCGCCGCACTGTGCCCGGACGCCGCCCGGTGAACCCGTCCCGTTCCCTGGTGGTCACGCTCGGTCCGGACGGCGCGGGCGGGACCACCGCCGTCCGCTCCGCGTCGACCGCCGGTCCGTCGGCCGTCGCGCCGACCGCCGCCGGCCCGGCCGCCGAATCGGGTACGCCCCGGGGCGGCTCACCCGGCCGGGGCTCCGGCCGCCGCTCCGGGCGGCTACGCGCCGTGCCCCCCGCCCCCGGACGCCCCCGCCGCCGACCGCCGCGCCGGCAGCACCCTCCGGTGATCTACCGCCGTCGCCGGGTGCTGGCCGCGCTGCTGCTGCTCAACTTCGTCGAGCTGATCGGCGTGGTCGTGGCCGGCCCCGGGTTCTGGATCAGTGTTTCGGTCACCGGCACCCTGCTCGTCGCGTACGTCGTCCACCTGCGGGCGCGGGCGGTGGCCGAGCGCCGTCGGCGGCGGGCGCGGGCCCGGGAGGCGGCCTGGCTGGCCGCCCGGCAGGCCGAGGTACGCCGGGAACAGGCCCGCCGTGCCGCCGCCCGCCGGGAGCAGCAGCGCCGCCTGGCGGCCCAGCGCGAGGCGGTACGGCGTACCGCCATGGGCCTGGACCGCCCCGACGACCTGCCGGCGGCGGCCAGCGGGGGCGGCTCGGTCTCCTACCGCCGCACCGGCGGGCTGCGCGGCCGCCCCTACCAGTCCCGCCGCTGATCCCGCCCGACCGCCCCCGGTGGTCGTCAAGGGCGGCGGGTCGGGTCGTTGGTCCTGTAGAGCTGCCCGCACAGACGGGGCACCCTCCCGAGCGCCGGATCGTGGTGCCTTTCGGCCCTCCTGGGGGCCGTTTCCCACCACGATCCCCCGGGAGGGCGGGGCGATTCGCTCTCGGGGCGGGGGACCTGTTAGCCTTGTCGCCGGCCCGCCCGGTGAACGCCGGGTGGGGCCGAAGCCGGTTCGCCGGCGGAGGGGCTGTGGCGCAGACCGGTAGCGCACCTCGTTCGCATCGAGGGGGTCAGGGGTTCAAATCCCCTCAGCTCCACCCAGTTCAAAGGCCGTTTCCGCCAGTCGGAGACGGCCTTTTTCGATCTTGTGCAGCAGCGAAGTACAGCAGCGGCTCCCGTAGATGTCGACAGCAGCGGCGAGAGTAACCGGCGCGGACGGAGCCAAAGACTCTCCCGAGCGGTGCCGGACGGTAGCCCGAGGCCAGAGACGCTGACGAACCCGCTGGACGGAGCGCCCAGAGGCTTACCAGCAAGGGGTCAGCTATTCCGGTTTCGGAGCTGGTGTGAGCCAGCCGAGGGGCTGTCCGGTCAGCGCGGCGTCGGCGAGGCGGTGCGCGGATGCGGTTTTGAGTGCGGCGCGGGAGCTGTCGATCCAGCGTTGGACGTTGCCGAAGCCTTGGTGGCGGTACTCAACGGCTTGGACGAGGCATTCGAGTTTGTCGGCGTCACGGGCAACGATGGCTTCGCGGGTTTCGCCGGTTTCGTATTCGGTCACGGCGGCGGTGATGGTGTCGATGACGGCGGGTGGGCAGTCGGCGACCTGGTCTGCGGTGACGGTGGTGTTGGGCGCGGCGGCGAGGTAGCGCTTGGCGATGTGGGGGATGTCGGTGATCCGGGTTTCCTGG
Source organism: Micromonospora sagamiensis (assembly GCF_014680085.1). NCBI lineage: Bacteria > Bacillati > Actinomycetota > Actinomycetes > Micromonosporales > Micromonosporaceae > Micromonospora > Micromonospora sagamiensis. The sequence goes on from NZ_AP023438.1 coordinate 3,698,819, forward strand.
GTGTCGTGCAGGACGCAAAGCATCGTCACCCGGGCAGGGTCAGCTCCTTCCATGGCGGCGAGGATCATTCCGATCAGGGCGGTGCGGTGGGAGTGTTCGGCGATGGATTCGGGGTGCTTGACGCCGACGAACCACCAGCCGGTGCGGGCCGCGCGTTTGAGGACGCCGGCCTCGAAGATGAACCTCATCGCTGCGGCGTCGTGGTCGTCGCTCATCTGCCCGTCCCTGTGCCGGTGATTCCCTCTGTCCGCAGGCTGTAGACGATAGAGGTTAGTTCCTGCCGGGACTGTGCGGAGATCCGGTCACTGTCGAGGATTGTGATGGCGTGGTCGGCGAGGGCCTGTCCGGTGGTGGGGTGGTCGTGGACGAGTCCGCGTCGGGCGGTGAGCAGTGCCCACAGGTTGTGGATGTTGAGGTCTATGAACGGGTGATCGGCGTCGAGACGTTCGACCAGGTGGCGCAGAAGTCGGGTGCCGCGCCAGTCGGTGTTGGTGGTGGGCATGAAGGAGTCGTCGGGTTGGCGGTAGGGAATTTCGCCGACCCAGTAGGCCGAGTAGTTGAGGGCCGCCCGTTGGCAGGCGTCGTCGGGGTGCGCGTAAGCGATGAATTCCCGTAGCGGCTCGGGGTCTCCCTGGTTGGCCAGGGAGGTGACGACGGAGCGGGCGTCGGGCCACAGCGGTGACCAGGTGTGGAAGGTGGTCACCCGGTGCGCCTTGCGGGCGTTGCTGTGGGCGAGCCAGGCGGCGGAGGCGCCGGTGGGGTCCATGCCGGCGAGGAAGCACGCCTGCCGGTGGAGCAGCACCTTCGGACGGCGCTGACCTGTGGCGCGTTCGGCGAGGACGTGCAGGTTGGTGAAGAAGGCACGCTGTTCCTCGGCGTAGAGGGTCGGACCGGAGGCAACGGGGCCGCGTCGACGGCGGGAGGTCGGGAGACTTCTGATGAAAGTCGGTGTCTGGCCGAGCACCGCCCAGAGGATCAAATCGGTCAGTCGGTGGGTGAGCACAGCGGAGCCGAGGGGCTGCGTGGTGATGTCTGCCTGCTCGATCCTCGGGTCGAGGATGGCCGCGAGGATGACATCCGCTTCGGTCGCGTCCGCGACGGCATCGAGCAGTACTGGGTTCGCCCCGAGGCTGCCGAGCCTTTGTCGAGTTCTGACGGCCTGACCGAACGGGACGGCGAGGAAGGGCCGCCGTCCTGATTCCCAGCTCTGGACGGTCGCACGGTCGACGCCGAGTTCCACGCCGAGCTGTTCCTGTGTCAGGGGTATGGATTCCCGAATCAGCTTCAGCAGGTAGCCGGTCACATCGCCGCGCGTCAGGGCGGATCGTTCGAACTGCGTCATCGATATCCCTACGTTGACCGGCAGTCGACGTTTCCCGTCTTGGACAGCGACGTGAGGGTGACCCTGATGAGTTCATTCGTACTGCGGGTGAGTCCAACGCTCGCCGTTGCGATCGTAGCGTCACCGTTACCCAGTGTGCCAGGCCTGAGTCCGTAGATAGCGGCCGGGCGTTTTGCGAAGGGAAGGGTGATATTCGGTGACGACGCACGGACCCGTCCCACCATCGTGGACCTGTTGGGGCTGCGGCTGCTCCTGGCCCTGCCTTACTCGAAAACGGGAGTTGTTTGCCGAGTTCGACAAGGCTCCGGTGTCACTGTCGCTCTACCTCAGCGGGCAGTTGGTGCGGGCCGCCGAGGACTTGACCTGGGTGCCCGCCGGGGTTCTGCATCACCGGTTTCTTGGGTGGACCGGATGAACGTGAATCGGCCGCAGATCCTTCCGGTCGGCCGGCGAGTGGCGTACTGGCGGGCGCGGCGGAAGCTGTCGCAGCAGGTGTTGGCCGATCGGCTGGGTAAGTCGAAGAGTTGGGTGGACAAGGTCGAGCGGGGTGTTCGTTCGCTGGACAAGGTGTCGACGCTTCAGGACATCGCCGCGGTCTTGCGGATCGACACGGCGGTGCTGATCGGTCGGGACGCCCAGCCGGCCGGGGTGTCCGAGCGCGTCGAAGGTGTGGAACGGATCCGCGCAGCTCTGTCGACGTACGAGATCGCGTTGGAACGACCGGCGGCCCGCCGCGTGCTGCCGGCCGACCGCCTGGTGCAGGAGGTCGCGCACGTGTGGACCACCTTCCAGCACGCCCGCTACCCGCAGGTCATCGATTTGGTGCCGGAGTTGGTGGCCGACGCGCAGCGCACCCACGCCCACGATTCCGAGGCGGGCCGGGTGCCGTTGGTGGAGGCGTACCGCGTGACCGCGTCGCTGCTGCTGAAGCTCGGGGCCCCCGACGTGGCATGGCTGGCGGTCGACCGGGCCATGATCACCGCCACCGGTGACCGGGTGCTGGTGGCTGCCGCTGCGGTGCAACTCGGTCAGGTCTTGCGTGTCTCGGGGCGGCTTCGGGTGGCGAAGTCGGTAACGCTGACGGCGGCGTACCGCATCGCTTCGCCGGTGGCCGAGTTCGGTGCCCCGGCGGAGCTGTCGCTGTGCGGGACGCTGCTGGTGCAGGCTGCCTTGGCCGCCGCCCACGACGGGGACGACCGCACCGCCGTCGAGCTGGTCGACGAGGCTGCCGAGATGGCGGCGTGGGTGGGAGACGGTCACGACCACCACCGGACCGGGTTCGGACCCACGGCCGTGGAGCTGGCCCGGATCGCCGTGGCGGTCGAACGGGGCGACGTGGAGGAGGCCGTGGCCCGGCACGAGAAGGTGATCACGCGGGACGGGTGGCGGTGGCTTGCCGCCGAACACCGGGCCGCCCACCTCATCGACATCGCCCGCGCGTACCTCCATGCCGACGACCCGGTCAGCGCCGGCCGGATCCTGATGGAGGCCGACCGGATCGCATCGGCCGAGATCCGCCACCGACCAGCCGGCCGAGATGTGCTCGCCCAGGTCGCCCGCGACCCTGCCGCCCCGCCGACGCTCATCCACCTCGCCGCCGCCCTCGGGGTGGGCTGAGCGGTGACCGCGCCGTTCCTGTCCCTGGCCCAGATCCGCAACCGGCTGATCTTCACCGCCCGAGCGATCCTCCGCGACCACCGACCCGGACCCGACGGACGCTGCCCGATCTGCCGGGCAGCAGCTTGCCCGGTGGCGACGGCCGCCCGGAACGTCCTCCGCACCGCCGAGAAAGTGGTACCGCAGCGGAGTGCAGCAACCGAGCCGACCGCACCCGACCCGGACGAGCCTCAGCAGGCCGGATGAGCCGGACCCTACGTCGAGACCACTGGACGGTGCTGCGGGGCAGTGAGTCGTGACAGCTGGACCGGTCTCGTTATGGTGTGCCCGTGGCGGATGGGACAGCTGGCTGGGGGATGAAGTTCCTGCTCTGGGTCGGGCTTCCCTTCCTCGCCCTCCTCGGGCTGGCCCTCGGCGTACCCGACGTCGCTCCGGCCTGGCAGGCGAAGTCCGGTGACGGTACGGCGGGCACATTCACCGCGCGCTACGAGAGTTGCGGCCGCAACTGCACCTGGCACGGCGACTTCGTCCCGGACGGGGGCGGGACGCCGCGTAACGACGTCATCGTGTACGACGGGCCGGATGAGCTGACCTCGGGGGCCACCGTGGCGGCCCGCGACACCGGTGCCCGCAGGGGTGTCTTCGCCGCCCAGGGCGGCGGCACTTGGCTGCTCTTCACCGGGCTCGCCGTGGCCGGCGTGCTTGCCGCGATCGGTTGGGTGGCCATCCTGGTCCACGCGATAGCCAACCGGCGCCGGACGTGGCGGGAACCGACCGGACCCGGCAAGTCGGTCCAGGGCTGAGGGCGAGCGTCGGTACACGTGCGCCCGGGTTCTGGTGTTCAGTCCCAGAAGTTGAACAGCAGCTCGCCGACGGTGGCCGGCCGCCAGCAGGTGATCTGGTCAGTGACGGCCCTGAGGCCGGCCTGGTCGCCGGGCGGCGGGTTGAAGCCCGTGGCTCCGGGGGCAGCTTCATGGTTGGACTCCGTGGTCATGGGGGTCGGTGCCGGCTGTCCGACCCTGTCATGGAGGCGCTCGCCATGACGGGGGCCGAGAAATTTCGGGTGGTGATGTCGAGAACCCGTGGCTGGCTCCGTCCCTGGGGTGAAGCTGACCAGAATGGGTCGCACCAGCACCGAGGAGAAACACGATGGCCAAGTACCTGCTGCTCAAGCACTACCGCGGCGCTCCGGCTGCGGTCAACGACGTACCGATGGATCAGTGGACGCCGGAGGAGATCTCGGCGCACATGCAGTACATGAGCGACTTCGCGACCCGGCTCGAGGGGACCGGCGAGTTCGTCGACGGCCAGGCGCTCGCCCCCGAGGGGACCTTCGTCCGGTACGACGGTGAGGGGCGCCCGCCGGTCACCGACGGCCCGTTCGCCGAGACCAAGGATCTCATCGCCGGCTGGATGGTGATCGACGTCGACAGCTACGAGCGCGCCATCGAGCTGGCCGGGGAGCTGTCGGCTGCCCCTGGGGCCGGCGGAAAGCCGATCCACGAGTGGCTCGAGCTGCGCCCCTTCCTGACCGAGCCGCCCACCATCACGGAGTGAACTCCCCGCTGCACGAGGCTCTGCTGCGGAGCCTCACGCCGAGCGTGCTCGGGATCCTCGTCCGCCGCGGAGCCGACTTCGCGGCGGCCGAGGACGCCGTGCAGGACGCGCTGGTCGAGGCGGTCCGCGCCTGGCCGGCCGACCCGCCACGAGACCCGTTGGGCTGGCTGGTCACCGTGGCCTGGCGCCGGTTCCTCGACGCGACCCGGGCGGACGCCGCCCGCCGCCGCCGTGAGGATCTCGTCGACGAGGAGCCGGCTCCCGGGCCCGCGCCCGCGGTGGACGACACGCTCCAACTCTACTTCCTGTGTGCCCACCCGTCGCTGACACCGGCGTCCGCGGTCGCGCTCACGCTGCGCGCCGTCGGCGGGCTGACCACCCGCCAGATCGCCCAGGCCTATCTGGTGCCCGAGGCCACCATGGCGCAGCGCATCAGCCGGGCCAAGCGCACCGTCTCCGGCGTACGGTTCGACCAGCCCGGCGACGTCGCCACCGTGCTGCGCGTCCTCTACCTGGTCTTCAACGAGGGCTACTCCGGCGACGTCGACCTCGTCGCCGAGGCAATCCGACTCACCCGCCAGCTCGCGGCCGCGATCGACCACCCCGAGGTGGCGGGACTGCTCGCCCTCATGCTGCTCCACCACGCCCGGCGCGCCGCCCGCACCGCGCCCGACGGCAGTCTGGTGCCGCTCGCCCAGCAGGACCGCGCCCGGTGGGACACGACGTCGATCGCCGAAGGCGTCGAGATCCTGCAGGCGGCGCTGGCCCGCGACCGGCTGGGCGAGTTCCAGGCCCAGGCCGCCATCGCGGCACTGCACGCTGACGCGCCCACCGCCGAGGAGACCGACTGGGTGCAGATCGTCGAGTGGTACGACGAGCTGGCGCGCCTGACCGACAGCCCCGTCGTCCGGCTCAACCGCGCGGTGGCCGTCGGCGAGGCCGACGGACCGCGTGCCGGGTTGGCGGCGCTCGCGGCGCTGGACGACTCACTGCCCCGGCACGCGGCCGTGGCGGCGTACCTCCACGAGCGCGACGGCGACCTGGCGACGGCGGCACGGTTGTACGCCGAGGCGGCCCGGAAGGCCCTCAACCTCGCCGAACGCAACCACCTGACGCGACAGGCCGCCCGGCTCAACGCCCGCCGGTGTCGCTGACCGGCGCGCTCGGACTGTCCGGGCCCCATCCCTCCAATAGGGATGACTGCTCCCTCCAATAAGGAACACCCGCGCCGGTCCGGGTGGCCCGCCCCGACCCGCCCGGGATACGATCGGCGCGCATGATCGGGTGCGGGATGCGATGCTTCATCGGACCGGTTGGCGGCAGAAGTCGCCATGTTTTCCGACACGTCGCCAGCCCTCTGCCGCTGTTGGAAAAGTGACGCCGGGCATCGGGCTGTCGGTGCCGGAGGTTCGGTCGCGACCCGAGGAGGCCACGTGCCGGAAGTGACCCTGTCCGCGGGCACCATCGACTACGACGACACCGGAGGTGCCGGGCCCGTTGTCGTGTTGCTGCACGGGGTGGCGATGGACGCTTCCCTGTGGCGCAACGTGGTGCCGGCACTGGCCCCGGATTACCGCTGCATCACCCCCACCCTGCCGCTCGGCGGGCACCGTCGGCCGATGCGTCCCGACGCCGACCTTGGCATGCACGGCATGGTGAAGCTGGTCGCGGAGTTCCTCGACGCGCTCGACCTGCGTGACGTCGCGTTGGTCGCCAACGACTGGGGCGGGCCGCAGGTGCTCATCGCCGACGGGCTCGCCGACCGGGTCGGCCGCCTGGTGCTGTCCTCGTGCGAGGCGTACGACAACTACCCACCCGGCCAGCCGGGCAAGTCGCTGTTCCAGATGTCGAAGCTGCCCGGGGGGCTCCTGCTCGCCGCCACCGCCCTGCGCTTCCGACTGCTCCAGCGGCTGCCCACCACGTTCGGCCTGATGGCCAAGCGTCCGGTGCCCCGCGACGTCATGCGCCGCTGGTCGCAGCCGATGCAGACGGATCCGGCGATCCGCCGCGACCTGCGCAAGTACGTGCTGAGCGTCCCCGACAAGGCGGAACTCGCCGACATCGCCAAGCGCGCCGTCGCCTTCGAGCGGCCGACCCTGATCGTGTGGGCGACCGAGGACCGGGTCATGCCGGTCGAGCACGGCCGTCGCCTGGCCCGCGAGTTCCCCGACGCGGAGCTGGTCGAGATCGACGACTCGTACGCGCTCATCCCCGAGGACCGGCCGGAGGCGCTCGTCGCCGCGCTGCGCGAGTTCCTGCGCCGGACCGACGACGCGGACGGGCGAGGGCGGGCACCGCAGTGACGGGCGGGTCCACTGCCGGCCGCGCGGTCAGCGTCGCGGGGGTCGGTGCCTACCTGCCGGAGAAGGTGGTGGGCCTGGACTTCTTCTTCGACGGACCGCTGCCGGACGACCCGATGCTGCACAGCCCGCTGGTCGGGCCGCCCCCGCTGCGCCACCACGTCGCACCCGACCAGCGGGCCAGCGACATGATCCACCGGGCGGCGACGCCGCTGCTCAACCGCCTCGGGATCGCCGCCACCGACATCGACATCCTGCTCACCAACGTGCTGGTGCCCGACGAGCTGTTCACCGGGTGCGGAGCCGAGACCGCCGCGCTGCTCGGCTGCGCCCCGGAATGGACGATCGACCTACACAACACCGGCTGCGCCTCGTTCGCGTACATGATGCGGCTGGCCGGTGCGCTGATCTCCACCGGCCAGGCGCGGACGGCCCTGCTGGCCAACGTGCAGAACGCCGGCGGTCAGGTCTTCAGCCAGTCGGAGGTCCGCCTCCTGCCGCATGCCCGTACGCCGGGCGACGGGTGCGGGGTGGCGGTGCTCACCGCCGACGACCGGTCACCGCTGCTCGGGACCGCCGTGCGGAACACCCCGTCGGCAGCGGCCGACCTGCGCGTCGCCGCCGAGGGCCGCAAGTACTGGGAGCCGGGGACCGGGCAGGTCGACGTCCGGTTCGACCCGGCCCGCACCCAGCAGACACTCGACCTCGGCAACCGCGTGGTGCCCGAGGTGGTCCGTGAGCTGTGCGAGGACATCGACGTCAAGGTGAACGACATCGATGTGTTCATCACCAACCAGCCCAACCGGACCTTCCTGCGCAACTGGCGCGACGCCCTCGGCATCCCACCCGAGCGGCACGTGGACACCTACGACAACCTCGGCAACCTCTACGGCGCGGGGCTGCCGGTGACCCTGGACCACGCGCTGCGCGGCGGCCGGGTCCGTCCCGGTGACCTGGTGGTCGTGGCCGGGTTCGCCCACGCCGGGGACTTCGCCGCCGCCGCCGCGTTCCGCTGGCAGGCCGGGGCCTGACCCGGACCGGTGACCCCGCTCTGCCGGGGTGGGGTCACCGTCGGTCCGGCCCGTCGTGCTGCCCGGTCAGCCGTGCTGGGCGGGGTCACCGCCCGCCCGGCCTGCCCTCCCGCCCGGTCAGCCACGTGTCGACCGCTGCGGCGGTCGCCTTCACGTCCTCCTGGAGCAGCGAGAAGTGGTCACCGGCGACGGTGGCCACCGTGCCGGCGACCTGCCAGCGGGGCCACCGGTCCGAGCCGTCGGTCGGCTGCGCGTGCACCAGCAGCGTCGGCACCGGGGCCGGTTCGGCCGCCCAGCCGTCCAGCGCCCCGAGGTAGCCGCCCATCGCGAGCACCACGTCGTCGTCGATCGACAGGTACTCGTGATCCAGGTCCAGGATCGCGCCCATCGCCCAGGCGAAGGTGTCGGCCCGGTCGGCCCGCCCCGGCTCGAACGTGTCGAGCATGACCAGCCCGCCGGGGGCCCGGGAGGTGCCGGCGAGCCGGCCCGCCACGCCCTGCGCCAGCACTCCGCCGATCGAGTATCCGACCAGCAGGAAATCGTCCGGCCCGGCGGCGTGCAGGACGGCGGCGCACAGGCTGTCCATCAGCGCGTCCCAGTCGCGGGGCAGCGGCTCCCCGGGGCCGAAACCGGGTAGCTGCACCGCCGTCGTCCGCCGCCTGGTCGGCAGGGCCGCCGCGAACCGGGCGAACTGGTGCGGCCCTGATCCGGCGAGGAACGACGGCAGACACACCAGGGTGGGTGCCGTCCCGTCGGAGATCAGCACGCTCACCGGCGCCGGGCCCTCCGACGCGGTGGCGTAGCTCGGGCGGTAGCGGGCGGAGTCGCTCAGCCACCGCACCGCGCGCGGCAGGTCGTCCCCGCTGGCGGCGGTACGCAGCATCGCGGTGAACGGCCCGGACCCCCGCACCGTTTCCGGCCGGCCGCCCGGCGCGGGCTCGCCGCCCAGCTTCGACTCGCCGCCCGGCGCGGGCTCGCCGCCCAGCTTCGAATCGCTGCCCAGCTTCGACTCGCCGCCGGTCGCGGGCTCGCCGCCCGGCTCGTCGGGCCCGCCGTCCGGTGCGGGCCCGGCCGGCCGGCCGAGCCGGGACCAGAGGTGGTCGGTCAGCCGGTCCAGCGTCGGGTGTTCCACGAGCGTGCGGGGCGGCAGGTCGAGCCCGGTCGCCCGGGCCAACCGCCGGTGCAGGTTCACCGCGCCCATCGAGTCGAAACCGAGTTCGAGCAGTGGGCGGTCGCCGGGGACCGCCGTCCCCGGAGGGTGCCCGAGCACACCGGCGGCCTGGCCGGTGACGAGCGCCGCCACCGCCGCCCGGTCCGGCAGCGAGGTGGCCGGTACGGGGTCGTCCTCGGCCGGACCGTCCCCGGTCGCGGACAGCCCGACGCTGGCCAGCCCCGCCAGCCGGGCCTCGGGCCAGAAGCGCCGGTGCTGGAACGGGTAGGTGGGTACCGGCACCGGGCGGGGCTGGTCACCGCGCAGCACCTGCGGCCAGTCCAGCTCGACCCCGGCCACGTCGAGCTCGGCGGCGGCGGTCAGTACCGACTGGACCTCGGGCCGCCGGGCGCTCAACGTCGGGACCAGCAGGGCGACTCCGCTGTCCGGCAGGCAGTCCCGCACCGCAGGGGTCAGCACGCCGTGCGGCCCGAACTCCACCCAGGTGCCCGCGCCCGCCGCAGCGAGCCAACGAACCCCGTCCAGGAAGCGGACCGTACCGCGCACCTGCCGCGCCCAGTAGCCGGCGTCCGGGGTGGCCAGCGGCAGCCCGGTCAGGTTGGACACCACCGGCACCCGGCCAGCCTCCGCCGACACCCCGTCGATCTCGCGCGCGAACGCGGCGAGCATCGGGTCCATCTGCGGAGAGTGGAACGCATGGCTGACGACCAGCCGTTTCGTCCGCCGGCCCTGGGCCCGCAGCCGGTCGACGATCGGGTCGAGGGCCGCAGGGTCGCCCGACAGCACCACCGCCTCCGGCCCGTTGACCGCTGCCAGCGCCACCCGGTCCGCGACCCCCGCGATCAGCGTCGCCGCCTCGTCGGCGTCCGCCTGCACCGCGACCATCACCCCGGCCCCGGGCAGCGCCTGCATCAGCCGCGCCCGCGCGCTGACCACCCGGGCCGCGTCGGGCAGCGACAGCATGCCGGTGACGTGCGCGGCGACCAGCTCCCCGACCGAGTGCCCGAGGGCGAAGTCGATCCGCAGGCCCCAGCTCTCCAGCAGCCGGAACAGCGCCACCTCGACCGCGAACAGCACCCGCTGGGCGGTGCCCGTCCGGTGCAGCAGCTCCGCCCGCGCCGACCCGGGCTCGACGGCCAGCGCCACCCGTACCGGCGGGTCGTCACCGTCGTCGTGGTGATGGGCGTCCAGTGCGGCGCACGCCGCCTCCAGCGCCTCGGCGAAGACCGGGTACCGCCGGGCCAGCTCGCGGCCCATCCCGGCCCGTTGGCTGCCCTGCCCGGTGAACAGCGCCACCACCCCACGGCGGGGCGCGCCGGCCACGCCGAGCGCGCCGTCCTCGGGATAGCCGCCGGCGGCCACCTCGTCCAGCGCGGCCCGCAGCTCGGTGCGGTCGGCCGCGACGAGGACCGCCCGGTGCGCCATCCGGGTACGCCCGGACGCCAGCGCGTGGGCCACGTCCACCAGTGGCGGTTCCGGCTCCCCGGCCGATCCCGCGAGCCGCGCGCCCAGCCGGGCGGCCTGCTCGCGCAGGGCGGCGGCCGAGCGGGCCGACAGCAGCACCGGCACCGGACCGTCGACCGTCGGCCGCTGTGCCGGCTCCGGTGCCGGCGGCGCCTCCTCCAGGATCAGGTGCGCGTTCGTACCGCTGATCCCGAACGACGACACGGCGGCCCGGCGCGGCCGGGCACCGGTCGGCCACGGGCGTGCCGTGCCCAGCAGGGCCACCCCGCCGGCCGACCAGTCCACCCGGCTGGTCGGCTGCTCGGCGTGCAGCGACCGGGGCATCCGGCCGTGCCGCAGCGCCAGCACGGCCTTGAGCACTCCGGCGACCCCGGCGGCGGCCTGGGTGTGGCCGAGGTTGGACTTCACCGAACCGAGGTACACCGGCGCGTCGGCGGGCCGGTCCCGTCCGTAGGTGGCGAGCAGCGCCCCCAGCTCGATCGGGTCGCCGAGGCTGGTTCCCGTCCCGTGGCCCTCGACGAGGTCGACGTCGGCCGTCGTCAGGCCGGACGCGGCCAGCGCGGCCCGGATCACCCGCTCCTGGGCCGGCCCGTTCGGCGCGGTCAACCCGTTGGACGCGCCGTCGGAGTTCACCGCGCTGCCCCGGATGACGGCGAGCACCCGGTGGCCGAGCCGCTGGGCGTCGCTCAGCCGGGCCAGCACCAGCACCGTCCCGCCCTCGGCCCAGCCGGTGCCGTCGGCGCCCTCGGCGAACGAGCGGCACCGACCGTCCCGGGACACCCCGCCCTGCCGGGAGAACTCGGTGAACACGCCGGGGGTGGCGAGTACCGTCGCGCCGCCGACCAGGGCCAGGTCACACTCGTCGCGACGCAGCGCCGCCACCCCGAGATGCGTGGCGACCAGGGACGACGAGCACGCGGTGTCCACGGTGACCGCCGGTCCGTGCAGGCCGAGGGTGTAGGCGATCCGCCCGGCCGCCACGGACGCCGCCGCCCCGATGCCCCGGTAGCCGCCCAGTTCCGCGTCCGAAGCCTGGGTCAGCCAGCCGTAGTCCTGGTACATCAGCCCGGCGAACACGGCGGTACGCGAGCCGGCCAGCGAGTGCGGGGCGATGCCGCTGTCCTCGACGGCGGTCCACGCCAGCTCCAGCAGCAGCCGGTGCTGCGGATCCATCGCGAGCGCCTCGCGGGGCCCGATGCCGAAGAAGTCGGCGTCGAATCCGGCGGCGTCGGCGAGGAACCCTCCGGCGTGGGCGTGCGAGGTGCCCGGCCGGTCGGGGTCCGGGTGGAACAGCGCGTCGAGGTCCCAGCCCCGGTCGGTGGGGAAGTCCCCGGTCACGTCGCCGCCGGTGTCGAGCAGCCGCCACAGGTCGGCGCTGTCGTTGACCCCGCCGGGAAACCGGCAGGCGGTGCCGATGACCGCGATCGGCTCGTCGGCCCGGTCGCGCAGCTGCCGCAGACGTCGGCGGCTGTCCTGCAACTCGGCGGTGACCCGCCGGAGGTACTCCAGCAGGGTGTCGTCGTCGGTGCCGGTCACGCCAGCCCCCAGGAGTCGATGAGGTTGATCAGGTCGGCCCGGCCGGCCGAGGAGATCCGGTCGGCCAGGGCGTCGTCGGCCCCGGGTTCGGCGGGCTCGGCGGGTTCGACCTCGGTGAGCAGGCCGCGCAGCCGGGCGGCCACCCGGGGCCGGTCCGGTGCGGCCAGTCCGGCGAACAGGACGGCCAGCCGGTCCAGCTCGGCGTCGACGTCCGTCGACCCGTCGGGCGCGTCCGGATCGAGCCCGGCCAGCAGGAAAGCGGCGATCGCGGCCGGTGTCGGGTGGTCGAACACCACGGTGGTGGCGACCCGCTGCCCGGTGACGCGGGACAGCCGGTTGCGGAACTGCACCGCGAGCAACGAGTCGAACCCCAGCTCCTTGAAGGTCAGGTCGGGGCGCAGTCCGCCGCTCGACGGGCGCCCCAGCACCGCGGCCACGGCGTCGAGCACCAGCTCCTCCACCACCACCGCCCGGTTCTGCTCGGGCACGCCGCGCAGCCGTTCGGCGAGGTCCGGCCCGGTGTCGGCCGGCCGGGCGGCTGCCGGCACCAGCCCGCGCAGCACGGACGGGAGCAGCCCGGCCGCCGCCTGGGCCCGCAGCTGCGCGCGGGTGAAGCGGGCCAGCACCAGCACCGGCTCGGCTCCGCCGAGGGCCCGGTCGAACAGCCGTAGGCCATCCAGGGTGGACATCGGTGCGATCCCGGCGGCGGCGACCCTGGCCCGGTCCGCGTCGCGCACCTGCCCGGCCATCACCCCGGTCTCGCCCCACAGGCCCCACACCTGCGAACTGGCCGGCAGCCCCGCGGCGTGCCGGCGGGCCGCCACCGCGTCCAGCACGGCGTTGGCGGCGGCGTAGTTGCCCTGCCCCGGCCCGCCGAGGGTGCCGGCGACCGAGGACAACAGCACGAACGCGTCGAGGTCCAGCGGCGCGGTCAGCTCGTCCAGCAGCAGCGCGGCGTCCGCCTTGGGCCGCAGCACCCGGTCGAGCCGGTCGGCGGTGAGCGCGGTGACCAGCCCGTCGTCGAGCAGGCCCGCCGCGTGCACGACCGCGCGTACCGGGCGGTCCGCCGGCACACCGGCGAGCGCGGCGCGCAGCTGGGCCGGGTCGCCGACGTCGCAGCGGACCGCGTGCACGGTGGCGCCGGCCGCCGCCAGGCGGTCGGACAGCCCGGCGAACTCCGGGCTGTCCGGCCCGCGCCGGCTCAGCAGCAGCAGGTGACGTACGCCGTGCGCGGCGGCGAGGTGCTCGGCGACGACGGCACCCAACCCGCCGGTTCCGCCGGTGACGACGACGGTGCCGTCGGTGCGCAGCACCGGCCCGTCCGGTGCCGGACCGGTCACCGGCACCAGCCGGGGCACGTGCACCGTCCCGGCGCGGATCGCGAGCTGCGGTTCGTCGTCGGGCAGCGCGGTCGGGAGCGGCTCGTCGACGTCCACGTCGACCAGCAGGACCCGGCCGGGGTTCTCGCTCTGCGCCGACCGGACCAGCCCCCACACCGCTGCCGCCGCCGGGTCCGGTGCCTCCCCGGGCGTCACGGCCACCGCGCCGGAGGTGACGACGGCAACGCGTGCGCCTGCGGACTCGTGGCTCAGCAGTTCCTGGAGCAGGGCCAGGGCCCAGCCGGTCGCGGCCCGGACCCGGGCGGTGGGATCGGCGTCCGGGAACTCGGGCAACCGCTCGACGGATGCCGGTGGCGTCGACGGGCCCGTCCCGGCGGGGCCCCAGGCCAGCCGGTACACCGGGTCCGCCGGGCGGCCCAGCGCGGCGGCGGACACCGGGCGGGCGGTCACGGAGTCCACGCTCACCACCGGCATACCGGTGTCGTCGTAGCCGACCAGGGCGGCCCGGGTGGGCTCCGCCGCCGTCAGCCGCACCCGCAGCGCCGCGCGTCCCGGTTGGTGCACCCGCACCCCGGACCAGCGGAACGGCAGGTACGTCTGGTCGTCGCCGGGCAGCCCGACGTGGAACGCCGCGTCGAGCAGCGCCGGGTGCACCAGGTAGCGCCCGACGGTGTCCACGGCCTGCGGGTCGAGGGCGACCTCCGCCAGCCGCGCGGCCCCGTCGACCCAGGCGGCCCGCAGCCCACGGAACGCCGGGCCGTACTCCAGCCCGCGGTCGGCCAGCGTGTCGTAGAGCCCGTCCACCGGCAGTGGCGCGGCGGCACCGGGCCACGGTGCCGGGTCGGCGGGCACCGGTGGCCCGGCCCGGTCCACCGAGCCGGTCGCGTGGCAGGTCCAGCCCTCGGGGTCGAGCGGATCCGCGTCGGCCGGTCGGGAGTGCACCGCGACCGGGTGCTCCCCGGCGTCGTTCGGGCCGCCGACGGTCACCTGGAGGTGTACCGCGGAGTCGGTGCACACCAGCGGTGCCTCGATGGTCAGCTCCGCCACCCGGTCGCAGCCGATCGCGGTGGCCGCGTACAGGGCCAGTTCGACGAAACCGGTCCCGGGCATCAGCACCGAGGAGTGCACCGCGTGATCGGCCAGCCAGCCGGGCCGCCCCGGCTCGACCCGCCCGGTGAACACCCAGCCGCCGCCGTCGGCGAGCCGGGTCGCGGCGCCGAGCATCGGGTGCGTCGACGGGCCGAGCCCGGCCGCCCCGGCGTCCCAGCCGGCCGGCCGGGCCGCCACCCAGTACCGGCGGCGCTGGAAGGGATATCCGGGCAGCCGCACCCGGGACGGGTCCCCGGGGCCGGTCAGTGGGCTCCAGTCGACCGGCACCTGCGCCGCGTCGGCGTCGGCCAGCGAGCGGGCGAACCGGTCCAGCCCGCCGTCGTCGCGGTGCAGCGAGCCGATCAGGACCGGCCGGTCCTCGTCCGCGCCACCGACCGCGTCGAAGATCTGCTCCATCGGCACCGACAGCACCGGGTGCGGGCTCATCTCCACGAACGTCCGGTACCCGGCGTCGATCATCCGGCGGACGGTCTGCTCGGCGAGGATCGGCTCGCGCAGGTTGCGGTACCAGTACTCGCCGTCCAGGGGGGTGGCCGTCGGATCCAGCGGCCCGCCGGTGACGGTGGACCAGAACTCGGCGTCGCCGGCTGCCGACCGCAGTCCGCCGAGCGCTCCGGCGAGCCGGCCGCGCAGCGGCTCCATCCCGGCGGAGTGGGACGCGTAGTCGACCTGGATCGGACGGGTCCAGACGTCCTGCGCCGCACAGGCGGCGGCGAACGCCGCCACGTCGGCCGCGTCGCCGCTCACCACGGTCGACCTCGGCCCGCTGAAGCCGGCCACGGCGAGGCTGCCGCCGACCTCGGCGAGCCGCTCGCGGACCCGGTCGGCCGACTCGCCGACCGACAGCATGGCGCCGCCGCCGGCGATCCCGGCGATCATCCGGCTGCGGACCGCCACCACCCGGGCGGCGTCGCGGACCGACAGCGCGCCGGAGGCGCACGCGGCGGCGATCTCGCCCTGGGAGTGACCGAGGACGGCGTCCGGGACGACCCCGTACGACCGCCACAGCTGGGCGAGGGACACCGCCACCGCGAACAGCAGCGGCTGCGTCACGTCGACCCGGTCGAGGTCGGCGGCGCCCGGCTCACCGCGCAGGACGGCGTACGGCGCCCAGTCCACGTGGGGCAGCAGGGCGTCGACGCACTCGGCGAACCGGGCCGCGAACGGCGGAGCGGACTCCAGCAGGTCGAGCGCCATGCCGGGCCACTGGGAGCCCTGGCCGGGGAAGACGAAGGCGGTCCGGCCGCTGCGGCGCGGCACCCCGACGACGGCGCTGTCGGCTGGCCGGCCGGCGGCGACGGCTTCGAGGCCGTCGAGCAGGGTGCGGCGGTCGGCGCCGAGCACCACCGCGCGGTGCGCGAACCGGCCGGGGGCACGCAGCAGCGCCGTGGCCACGTCCACCGGCCGGTGCTCCGGCGTGGCGGTGAGCAGGTCCCGGATGTCGCGGGCCCGGTCGCGCAGTGCCCCGGCGGACCGCCCGGCCAGCACCAGCGGCACGACGGCCGGGGCGGCGGACGCGGGCGCGGCGGGTGGAGGGTCGGCCGGTTCGACCGGTGGTTCGGCGACGATGACATGGGCGTTGGTGCCGCCCACCCCGAACGCGGAGACCCCGGCCCGCCGGGGACGTGACCCGCGCGGCCACGGCACCGGGTCGGTGAGCAGCGACACCGCCCCGCCGGACCAGTCGACCTTCGTGCTGGGGCGGTCGACGTGCAGCGTCCGCGGCAGGACGCCGTGGTGCAGCGCCTGGATCAGCTTGATCAGCCCACCGACACCGGCCGCGGCCTGGGCGTGGCCGATGTTCGACTTGAGCGACCCCAGTCGCAGCGGGCGGTCCGTGGGCCGGTCGGTGCCGAAGACCGCGATCAGCGCCTGCGCCTCGATCGGGTCCCCGAGCACCGTGCCGGTGCCGTGTCCCTCCACCGCGTCGATGTCGGCGGCGGTCAGCCCGGCGTCGGCCAGGGCCTGGCGGATGACCCGCTGCTGGGCCGGCCCGTTCGGCGCGGTCAGCCCGTTTGACGCGCCGTCGGAGTTCACCGCGCTGCCCGGGAGCAGCGCGAGCACCCGGTGGCCGTGGCGCCGCGCGTCGGACAGCCGTTCCAGCAGCACCAGCCCGACACCCTCGGCCCAGCCCGTCCCGTCGGCGGTGTCGGCGAACGACCGGCACCGCCCGTCGGCGTTGATGGCGCCCTGCCGGGTGAACTCGACGAACAGTTCGGGGGTGGCCAGCACCGCGACCCCGCCGGCGATCGCCAGCGACGTCTCGCCGCGCATCAGCGACCGGCGGGCCAGGTCGATGGCCACCAACGACGACGAGCACGCCGTGTCGACGGTCATCGACGGCCCTTCCAGGCCGAACGTGTAGGACAGTCGGCCGCTGGCGGTCGCGCCGGCCGTCCCGATGCCCCACAGCCCCTGCAACTCGTCGGGACCGGACTTGGCCAGCGGGGCGTAGTCGTGGGTGCTCAGGCCCACGAAAACGCCGGTCCGGGAGCCGCGCAGGGACTGCGGGTCGATGCCGGCGTCCTCCAGCAGCGACCAGGTGTTCTCCAGGAGCAGCCGCTGCTGGGGGTCCATCGCGGTGGCCTCGCGGGCGGAGACGCCGAAGAACTCCGCGTCGAAGCCGGCCACGTCGTCGAGGAAACCGCCGGCCCGGGCGATCGTCGTGCCGCGCCGGTCGGGGTCGGAGTCGGTGAGCGCGGCCAGGTCCCAGCCCCGGTCGGTGGGCAGCGGCGACACCGCGTCCACCCCGTCGGCCACCAGCCGCCACAGCCCGACGGGCCCGGTCACCCCGCCCGGGTAGCGGCAGGCCATCCCGACGACCGCGACCGGGTCGTCGACCCGGTCGGCGACGGCGTGGTCGGCGACGGCGTGGTCGGCCGGGGCCTCGGCGAAACCGAGCCGGTCGAGCACGTGCGCCGCGACGGCCCTCGGGGTCGGATGGTCGTACAGCAGGGTCAGCGGCAGCGTGTCGCCCAGTTCGACGGAGAGCATCCGGGTCAGCTCGACCGCGGCCAGCGAGTTGTAGCCGTAGTCCAGGTAGGGGCGGTCGGCGTCGACCGCCGCCGCGTCCCAGCCCAGCAGGGCCGCGGTCAGCTCGCGGACCATGCCCAGGACGAGTTCGGCGCGGCGGCCCGGTGGTTGCGCACCGATCCGGGTGACGAACGGCGTCTGGTCCGAGTGCCGGTCAGCCACGGGTGCTCCCTCCTGGGACGCTCACAGCAGCGCGCAGCGTAGCAGCCCCGGTACGCCGGTCCTATGTGCGCTGTCCACCGGGAATCAGTTGGTGACAGACCGCGGGACCGGGGCTAACCTCACTGTCGATATTGGTCGGTGCACAGTGGCATCGGCGGTGACGTGAGGTGAGGGTGGTTGATGTCCGTATCCACCTCAACCGCGCTCGGACCGGCGGACGCCGTACCGGATCCGCCGCGTCAGGTCGACGTCGTGATCGTCGGCGCGCGGTGTGCCGGCGCCCCGTTGGCCACCCTGCTGGCCCGGGCCGGGCGCACGGTGGCCCTGGTCGACCGGGCCGAACGGATCGGCAACACCCTCTCGTCGCACATCATGCAGGCCGACACGCTCCGCTTCCTGGACCGGCTCGGGGTCCTGCCGGACGTCCTCGCCACCGGCGCGCCGCCGTTCGTCGCGGCCGACACCCGGCTGGAGGACTTCCACGGGCTGCTCAGGTATCCCGGTGCCACGCACGGCCCGGGTGGCGGGATCTGCGTGCGCCGGCAGATGCTCGACCCGCTGCTGCTGGTCGCCGCCCGCCGGGCCGGGGTGCAACCGGTGCTCGGCGCCAAGGTGACCGACCTGCTGATCGGTGACGGCCGGGTGACCGGGGTGCGGCTGCGTACCGCATCCGGACCCGTGGAGATCGCCGCGAAGCTGGTGGTCGGGGCCGACGGCCGGCAGTCCACCGTCGCCCGCCTGGTCGGGGCCCGCCGGTACCACGTGGTGCCCGGGACGCGTGCCTACCACTGGAGTTACTTCGCCGACGCGACGCCTGCCGGGCCGCCGACGTTCGTCTTCCACCGCTGGGGCGACCAGTTCGTTCTCGGGGCGCCGACGGACAGCGGCCTCTACCTCGTCGGCACCGCGCACACCCTGCCCGTCGGCGGACCGGCCGGTCATCGCTGCACGGCCGAGGACTTCCTGGCCGACGCCACCTCCTGCCCACCCGTGGCGCAGGCCCTCGCCGGAGCCCAACGGGTCGCCGGGATCTTCGGCCTGACCGGGTTCGACGGGTACTTCCGGGACGGTGCCGGGCCCGGATGGGTGCTGATCGGCGACGCCGGCCACTTCAAGGACCCCGCCGCCGGTCGGGGCATCGGGGACGCGTTCCGTCAGGTCGACGCCCTCGCCGCCACCCTGCCCGGGGTGCTCGACGGGTCGGCGCGGGACCTCGACGGGGCCACCGCCGCCTTCGCCCGGTGGCGCGACCGGGAGTTCCTCGCCCACTACTGGGTCGGCTCGGACCTGGGCCGGTCCGGCGAGATCCCGACCTTCCTGCCGGAGATCGTCCGGCGGATGACGGACCGTGGCCGGGGAGCCGACCTGCTGGCCGTGCTCAGCCACGACGCACAACCGACCACGGTGCTCAGTCCCGGCCGGGCGGTCGGCGCGGTCGGCCGGCTGCTCGCCGGGGGCCGGGTGCCACGGCGCCGGGTACTCGCCGAGTTCGGTGCCGCCGTGGGCGACCAGTTCCGCCGGGCCCGCCTGGTCCGCCGTCCACGGCACGAAGCTGCCACCGCCCCGACGGTGGTCGCCGGGGCATCGACCGAAGGGTGCCGATGACCCGCTACGACGCCGTCGACGTGCCGGACGTCGACCTGAGTTTCAGCCGTACGGTGCCCTGCGCCATCGCCCACCGCAGGGCCCTCGGCGAGGTGTTCGTGGCCGACTCCGCACAGGTCGACCGGGACGAGTTCGTCTTCGCCGTGCAGGTCCCCCGGGCCCACAGCCTGTGGGGCGACCGGCGGATCGACTGCCACGACCCGTTCGCGATGGGCGAGGCGGCCCGCCAGTCCGTCTTCGTGCTGGTCCACACGTACCTGGGCATCCCCCGCGAGCAGCCGTTCACCCTGCGGAGTTTCACCCTGCGGGTGGTCGACCTCACCGCGTTCGCCGACGACCGGCGGACCCCGCCGGAGGGCCTGCTCCGGTACCGCACCCGCAACCGGACGGGGCTGTCCACCGGGGTCGGTGTGCTCACCCTGCGCGGTGAGCTGTTCCTGGCCGGTCGGCTCGCGATGGAGGTCGCCGCCGAGGTGGTGGGGATGCCGCCCGGGGACTACGAGGTGATGCGGGCGTTCCAGCGGGCCCGGCAGCCGGAGAGTGTGCCGGCAGCGCCGGTGCCGACGGTGCCGCCGGCACTGGTGGGCCGCTACGACGAGCGCAACGTCGTCATCGGTGCCCCGACCGACGCCGGGCCGGGCGAGGTGCGCTGCCGGCTGGTCCTCGACGAGGGGCACCCGTCGTTCTTCGACCACTCCTACGACCACCTGCCCGGCCCGGTGGCGGTCGAAGGGCTACGCCAGACGGCGGTGCTGGCGGCGACCAGGGCCGGTGCGCTGCCCCATCCGGTCAGCGTGGTGACCGGGTGCGACGTCGCGTTCGGCACGTTCGGCCAGCTCGACCATCCGCTGGAGTGTGTGGCCCGGGTCAGGGGCGTGACGGCCGACGGGGCCGTCGACGTGGCGGTCGCCATGCACCAGTTCGACGAGCAGCTCATCGACGGAACGATCACCCTCGTGTCCTGGCCGGTGGTCCGGTGACCGCCGGACGGTCGGCCGGTCCGGGGCCCGGTGACGGAGAGGCAGGTGGCGGTATGACGCCCACGGCGGCGGACGGCCCGACGGTCGCGGTGGTGGGCAGCGGAGCCAGCGGGCTCGCTGCCGCGTACCACCTGCACCGGCTCGGCCACCGGGTCGAGGTGATCGAGGCCGGTGAGGTGCCGGGTGGCCGGTTCGGAATCGACCGGCTCGGCGACCGGCCGGTGATGACCGGTGGCAAGAACATCGGCCGCCGGTACGAGCTGTTCCGGACGTTCACCGCGGCGATGGGTGAGCACCCGTACGTGCCCTTCGGGATCAACGCGTCCCGGGTCGAGGGCGGGAAGGTGCTGACCCTCGACAGCGACCGGCGGCTGCGCAGCTTCGCGCACTTCGCCCGGATGGGTTCCCCGCGCGACATGCTGCGGCTGGTCCGGCTGGCCCGCGCGATCCGCGCGGACCGGGCCAACGGCTACCTCGGCTCGCCGCTGTTCACCGAGCTCGCCCGGGCCAACGACCACGAACCGCTCAGCAAGCAGTTCGGTGCACGGGTGACCCGGGTGCTGCTGCGACCGATGGTCATCCGGAACAACGGGGCCGAGCCGGACGAGGTGTACCTGGGCACGTTCGGCACCAACCTGGCGATGCTGCTCGACACGTACGACCAGCTCGAGAACGGCATCGAGCCGGTGCTCGCCGCGTTCGCCGAACGGGTGCCCGTCCGGCTGGGCACCACCGTGGTGGCGCCGGTGGTGCGGGACGGTGACGTGGTGGGCCTGCGGCTGAGCGAGCGGGGCGGCCCGGTGCAGACCCGGGAGTACGCCGCTGTCGTCCTGGCCACCACCGCCCACGCCGCGGCGGACATCCTGCGCGGCGAGTTCCCGGCGTTGGCCAAGCGGCTCAGCGAACCGACGTACTTCCCGTCCACCGTGGTGCTGGTGGAGTACGACCGGCCGTTCTTCCGCACCGACGTGCGGGCCCTGGCGATGGACGACGGCCCCTGCACCAACGCCGGGTCCTACGGCATGGACGAACGGCACATCGTGCGGTACACGTTCAGCGGGCGGCAGGGCCGGGCGCGGGAGCTGACCGACGACCTGGTCGCCGCGTGGGTGGACGATGCGGAACGGCGGGTCAGCGGGCACCTCGGACTGACCCCGGGGCGCCGGGTCCGGTCCGTCGTCCGGCACTGGCCGGCCGCCTACTGCGGCTACGCGCCGTTCCATGGCGAGTTCCTGGCCGGCGTGCACCAGTTGGTCGGCGACGTGCCGAGCCTGGCGCTGGCGGGTGACTACCTGCGGGGGGTGTCGATCGAGGGCTGTTTCCGGTCCGGGCACGAGGCCGGCGCGCGGATCGCGGCGCGGCTCGCCGGCGGGCGGCCGTGACCCGACCGGCGGGGTCGGCTGTGGTGACCGGGGCCTCGTCGGGAATCGGCACCGCGCTGGCGCGCCGGCTGGCGGGGCAGGGCTACGACCTGCTGCTGGTCGCCCGACGCGCCGACCGGCTGGCGGCGCTGGCGACCGAGCTGCGCGAGACGTACCGGGTGGGTGTGGACGTCCGCCCGGTCGACCTCGCCGACCGGACGGCGCGTGACGCCCTGGCGACGGAGCTGGCCGGACGGGACATCGCCGTGCTCTGCGCCAACGCCGGCTTCTCCAGCTGCGGTCACCTCCGCGACCACGATCCGGCGCAGCTGGCCCGCGAGGTGGAGGTGAACGTCGTCGCGGTGCACCAGCTGGCCACCGCCGTCCTGCCGGGCATGCTGGCCCGCGACCGGGGTGGCATCCTGGTCACCGGCTCGACCGCTGGCGAGCAGCCGGTGCCGATGGCGGCGACCTACGGCGCGACCAAGGCGTTCCTCAACTCGTTCAGCCAGGCGTTGCACGAGGAGCTGCGGGGCACCGGGGTGCGCTGCACCCTGCTGGCACCCGGGCCGGTGCGCACCGAGCTGTACGACGTGGCCGGCGTGCCGGGCATCCGGAAGCACCGCTGGCTGCGCTGGCTGACTCCGGACCAGGTGGCGGCGGCGGGCCTGGCCGGCCTGGCCGCCAACCGGCGGGAGGTCGTCCCCGGGGTGGTGGCGAAGGCACAGGCGTGGTCCGGCCGGCACCTGCCCCGGTGGCTGCTCTTCCCGGCCATGCGCCGGTCGGTCCTGCCACTGCTCGTCCCGGGCGGCCGCCGGCCGGAGCCCCGGGACGGTGTCCTGTCCTGACCACACGGCCGCAGGGCCGGTGAGACGTCCCGGTTCTCCGGTGGCGGTCCGGTCGGTTCAGAGCAGGGGCGACATGTACAGGAGACGGTTGGGGGAACCGGTGCCCGGGTTGATCACGGCCGGGTTGGCGACGGTGGTCAGGTAGCTGGCCACCTGGGCGGGGGTCCACGTCGGGTTGTTGCTGAGCACCCGCGCGGCCATTCCGGCCACGTGGGGCGAGGCGTGGGACGTGCCGCTCCACGACGTGGTGGCCGTGTTCGACGTGTACGTGGCCGACAGGATGTTCACGCCGGGGGCGAAGATGTCCAGGCAGGTGCCCCAGTTGGAGAAGCTCGCCCGGGCGTCGTTCGACTGGGTCGCGCCGACGGTCAGGGCGGTCGGCACCGCACCCGGCGAGGTGTTGCAGGCGTTGGCGTTCGAGTTGCCGGCGGGCACCGTCACCGTGACGCCGTCGGCGACGAGATTGGCGACCGCCGTGTTCAGCGCGAGGGTCGGGCCGGTCGTCACCCCGACGTTCGCGACCGCCGGCGGGTCGCCGGGCACGTGGTGGGCGGTCACCCAGTTGATGCCGTTGATCACCGTCGAGACGGTGGTGCTGCCCGAGCAGCCGAAGACCTTGACCGCGATGAGGGCGACGTCCTTGGCCACCCCGTACGTCGTCCCGCCGACGGTGGCGGCCACGTGCGTGCCGTGGCCGGTGCAGTCGTTGGCGGGCAACGTGCCGTCGACCGCGTCGTACCCGTAGTACGCCTGGCCGCCGAACTCCTGGTGGCTGATGTGGATTCCGGTGTCGACGATGTACACCCGGGCGGGGTAGCCCTCGCTGACGTAGTTGTAGGTGGTGCTGAGCCCGAGGGGGACGTCGAGCCGGTCCAGGTTCCAGGGGGCGTTCGGCTGCATGGTGGCCGTCCGGACGGTCTGGTCGCGCTCGACGTGGGCCACCGCCGGGTGGGCGGCCATGCGGCGGGCGACCGCCTCCGACATCCGTACCGAGAAGCCGTTGAGAGCGTCTCCCCACACCCGGTCCGGCCGGACGCCGAACCGGCTGGTCACGTCGGCGGCGAGCCGGGAGGCAGCGGACTGGCGGGTGCCGGCCCGACCGCCGACCGCGCTGTCGGCCAGGACGACGACGTAGCTGTCGGGGACGGCGGTCGAGCCGGCGCCGAGGATCTCTCCGACGGGGCCCGGAACCCGGTCGGGTCGGGGGGCCGAGGTGGCCGGAGTGGCCAGGACGGCGGCAACCAGTGTGGTGGCGGCGAGGGCGGCCACGGCCGCCAGCCCAGGTCGACGGGATCGTACGGCGGTCACCCTGCGCGGGAAATCCATCTCCACGCCTCTTTCTGCTCAGGCCGGTCCGACACTCGCTCAGCGAGTGGGTGGGCCTCGGATGGTCCCCGGAATCTACCGAGGTGAACGGGCCCGAAGAACAGCCAACGCATCGGCGAACATCTTTTTGTCGCAGGGTGCCAGAGATCCGGCCCGGATGTATCAGAACGCCGTCTGGCGCATCGCGGGGGTGGTGTCCGGTCAGGGGGCCCGGTGCGGTGCGGGACGCTCGGAGCGGAAGGGCCACTCCTCGAAGGCCCGGCACCGGCCGTCGGGAGCGAAGTCGAGGATCCACAGGTCGCGGAAGTGCTGCGGGTCGGGCGGGCCGTAGCGCACCTCCAGTCGGACCACCGCCCGTGGGTCGTCGACCGCGACGACGTCGAAGTCCATCACGAACTCCTCGTCCGGGCCGGCACGTTCGGCGTCCCACAGGACGCGGAGGGCGTCGAGACCGCGATGCGGCGGCGCGAACGGCGTCATCCGGTACGTCGCGTCGGTGGTGAACAGCCCGTCGAGCTGGTTCGTGCCCGCGCTCCGCCACGCGCGCTCGTAGCGCCGGACCCAGGTCACCACGCTGGACTCGTCGATCACCGAAGCGCTCCTTCCACGGTGGCGCGGTCCGGGTGTGCGTACCCTTCTCATTTTCGATCCAGGATCGGCAGAGTGTTCGCATGGACGAGAAGTCACGCCCGCCGGCCCGGCCGGTGCTCTGGATGGTGGCGCTCGGTGCCGCCGCCGCGCTGGCCTACCTGGCGTTCCTGGGGTGGGACCGGGAGAAGGACCTGGACCCGGTGACGGGTTCCGAGACCGGGCCGTACGAGGCGTGGCAGGTCGTCGGGCTGGCCCTGGTGGTGGGAGTGCTGGCGTTCGTGGCGGGACGGAAGCACCAGGTCGTCGCGGCGCTGGTGGCGATCCCGGCCGCGCTCACCCTGGCGTTCGTCGGCACCGCCGTCACCGGTCCCGAGCCCGGCTTCTGGCCGATCGGCGCGGCGCTGGTGGCACTGGGATCGGCCGCCGGCACGGCGCTCGTGGCGCTGATCGGCCGGAGCGCCGCGAACCGCCGCCACGCCTGAGCCCGCAGGGACCGGGCCGGCACGCCGGATCGCCGGCTGCCCGGCGGTGACCATTCCGTCACCGCCGGGCGTGCCGGCGACCAGGCGCCCCGGACGGGTCAGCCGCGTCGGCGGCGCAGGCCGAGCAGCGTCGCGCCCATGAGGATCGCCCCCACACCGAGGGTGACCAGCGGCACCAGGGTCGAGCTGCTCGACACGCCGGTGACCGGCAGGTGCGTCTTGGTGGGTGTCGGCTGCACGGACGAGGTGGCCGTCGGGGTCGGAGTCGGCGGCTGCGTGGGCGTCGCCGTCGGCGTGGGTGTCGGCGTGGGTGTCGGCGGCTGGGTGGGCGTCGCGGTCGGGGTGGGTGTCGGCGGCTGCGTGGGAGTGACGGTCGGGGTGGGCGTCGGTGTGGGCTGTGCGGCCGCGCAGGTGTGCGAGACCACGAAGAAGTCGGCCATACCGGAGATGACGGCGGTCGCTTCCACCAGCGTGGAACCGGCCGGCACTCGGATCCACGCCTTGCTCGTCCCCATGTTGTTCACGATGGCGCCGCCGTCGTCGGGGATGGTGACGGTCAGCGGACCCTCCGGCGTGTCGAAGGTGGCCGTCACCGACTCGAAGACGCCGCTGGTCTCCGGGTTCCCGGGCAGGTTGAACACCCAGACGTCCTCGCCGGAGTAGGGCCCGCCGCCGAGGCTCGGGTTGCAGTCCTGCGGGAAGTCGGAAGCGTTCGAGGGCACGTTGCCCGGGTTGATATCGATCGTCGTCTGGGCTGCTGCGGGTGCTCCGGTCGAGAGCAGCAGCCCGGCCGCGATCGCCCCTACCGCGAGGGCGCGGCTCAGCTGTGTTCGCATCGTGTGTCTCCTGGGCGTGTCGAGAGTTCGTCGGGCGGTGCAGCAGGAACGCTACCGACGCTTATTCGACGATTTGCCACCTTGGTCGCCTTTAACCTCTTCTGGTGACCGACGACCGTTCCGCAGAGCCCCCGAACGCGTACGGCTACCGGACCGGCGTGCGCGTGCGGGGGAGACGACCTTCACCCTCCGGCGGACGGTGGGGAGACCGGGCAGGTCCTACAGTCGGAGGATGAGCCACCGGGACGACGTGTGCGCCTGGTTGCGGGAGCGCGGCACCGAGACGATCGCCCACCCGGGCGGCACCCTCTACGCCCATCTCTGCCGCGTCCACGACCTGCTGGGGACGTTCGGCCACGGCGGGGACGTCCGGCTGGCCGGTCTCACCCACGCCGCGTACGGCACGGACGGCTTCGATCTCGCCCTGCTCGATCCGTGCGACCGGGAGCCGTTACGGGCGCTCGTCGGCGCCGACGCCGAGCAGCTGGTCTACCTCTACGGGGCCTGTGACCGCCGCCGGAGTTGGCCGGACCTGGTCACGACGCGCCACCTCGTCGACCGGTTCACCGGCCGGGTCGAGACGCTGGCACCGGAACTGCTGCGTCCCTTCGTCGACCTCAGCATCGTCAACGAACTGGACGTCCTGGTGCACGATCCGACGGTGGCGCGGCGGTACGGCGACTACTTCCGATCCCTCTTCGCCACCTGGGCGCCGGTCGCCTCGTCCGGGGTGACCGCCGAGACCCGCCGCCTCCTCGCCCGTTCACCGTGAACCGCGCGCGACCGGGGCCGGTCCGCACAGGCGGACCGGCCCCGGTCGGGTACGGGTGTCAGGGCTTCCAGGAGCCCGCGGCCTCGAAGTTGTGCTGGTACTCGACGACGCCCTTCCGGTCGGCCACGTCGAAGACGACCGTGCCGCTGCGCTTGCTGCCGGTGCGCAGGTTCACCCCCGAGGAGAGCGGGGTGCCGCAGCCGGACAGCGCGCCCACCAGTCCGTTGGCGGTCTTCCCGTCCTGCGCCACCCACTCGAAGTAGAACGGGTTCACCGAGGCCGTGCCCTTGGTGACCCGCACCGTCACGTCGGCGATCAGGTACAGCCCCTCGTCCGGGTCGGGTGCGAAGGACCGGCAACCCTTGTTCGAGGTGGTGAACCGGGTGATCGTGATCTCGACGGTGCCCTCGTCGTCGGTGATCACCAGCGTGTCGCCGACCTTCATGTTGAAGGTCTCGCCGTCCTTCCCGCTGCTGCTCGGCTGCGGGACCGCGGTGGTCGGGGCAGCCGCGCCGAACGGCCGGTCGTCGGTCGGTTGGACCAGCGGGGCGGACGAGTTCCGCGGCGTGGACGCCCGGCCGAGGCCGGTGTCCCGGCTGGCGCTGTCGTCACTGGCCAGCGCGAGGACGACCCCACCGACGCAGCAGAGCAGGACGAGACCGACCACGACGAGGATCACGATCAGCGCGGTGCTCTTCCCGCCGGAGCCGGTCGACGGCGGCAGGGGCAGGCCGGGGTACGGCCCGGCGGGGCCGGGTGGGTAGGACCCCATCGGCGTCGGCCCCGGCGTATAGGGCACGCCGGAGGCGGCCGGGTAACCCGGTGCTCCCGGGTAGCCGGGCGCCCCGGAACTCGGTGGCGGATAGCCGGGCGCCCCCGAGGTCGGCGGCGGATAGCTGGGCCCTCCCGAGTGGGGTGGCGGGTAACCGGGGGCACCGGAGGTCGGTGGGTACTGCGCGTCGGGTGCCCCGCTGGTCGGATGCGGGGGCACCGGCGTGCTCTGCTCCGGCGGGTACCCGGGGTACGACGAGCCGGGGTGCGGCGGTGGCGACGAGGTGGGGTCCGGGTAGTACAGCGGATCGGGGTACGCGTACGGATCAGGGTCCGGCTGGTACGGATCCTGGGGCGGGCCCGGGAAAGGATCCTGCGGCGGGCCTGGGGGGTGACTCACGGTGCTCCCGGATGCAGAGGGTCAGGGCTCGACGTGCTCCCACGGGCGCGCCGACGCACCGAACCATCCTTCCCTGCCTCGCCTGAGCGGTCGTCGGCTGAACGGATCGTTCGTGCGGCCTGACCGACCCTGCCTGTCCGGGATTTTCGCCGTCGACTCGATCCTTCCATACCGGATCTCGCGTCTCGTCCGACCGGTGGTGGATCTTTTCTCCCGATCTGGGCCGTACCGTCGTCGCGTGCGGCACCGCACCGGCCGCCCGGCGGCATCGCGGTGAGGCCGCGCGGGGCGGCGGTAGCGCCGTGTCGGCCGTGCGAGGACGGCAGCAGCGCCGCACCTGCCGCGCGGGGCGGCAGCGCGTACCGGCCGTGCGGGGGCGCCTGCCGCGCGGGGCGGCAGCGCGTACCGGTCGTGCGGGGGCGCCGGACGCGCGGCAGTCGGCCCTGCGGCCGCACGGAGCCGAGAGCCGAGACGACGACCAGGAGGGACAGGCCATGCCCGGCATCGACGGCGACCTCGCCGACGAACTGATCGCGATGACCGACGAGGACCGCCGCCGGCAACCCGGCGCGTTGGACGGCGACCCGGCGACCCGGCTGGCGTACCGGGCGGTGACCACCCGCAACGCGGACCGACTCGGTGAGATCCTGGACCGTCACGGCTGGCCGGGGCGGAGCCTGGTCGGCCCGGAGGGGGCCCGTCGCGCCTGGCTCGTCGCCCAGCACGCCGACCGGCAGTTGGAGTTGCAGCGGCGTGCCCTGCGGCTGATGGAGTCGGCGGTGGCGGCCGGTGAGGCCGATCCGGCCCAGCTCGCCATGCTGCGGGACCGGGTGCTGGTCAACGAGGGCCGCCCGCAGATCTACGGCATGCAGATCGCCGATGTGGTCGACGGAGCGCCGGTGCCGTGGCCGTGCGAGGAGCCGGACCGCCTCGACGAGCGTCGGGCGGAGGTCGGGCTGGCTCCCTTCGCCGTGCACGTCGCCCAGCACGCTCCACACTGACCGGCGCGGGACGCGACCGGCTCCGGTCAGCGAAGCGGCAGTACGGCGGCGGTGCGGACCAGGCCGGCGTCCACGGTGAAGCGTCCGGTGATCACGCAGGGTGGGTCGGTGACCTTCTCCCGAGCCGCCTCGACCTTCGCCGGGGAGATCCGGGCAATCCAGGAACCGGAGTCCGGGTCGATTTCGACCGACGCGTCCTGGAAATCCAGGTAGGTGCCGACCACCGGGTGCCAGACCTTGTAGACGGTCTCCTTCGCACTGAAGATCAGCGCCGGCCAGGAGGTGCCGGCCGGCAGCCGTCCGCAGCGCTCCACCTCCTCCGGCCGGAGGATCAACCGGCGTACCCCGGCGTCGAGGATCTTGTGCTGCTCGGCGTCCATGCCGACCGACCGCACCTGGTCGGCGCGGGCCGCGGCGGCGGCGCAGTAGCCCCTCGTGTGGGTGATGGTGCCGACCACGTCCGTCGGCCAGACCGGGGACCGGTCGGCGGCCGACGGCACCGGCACCGGAGCGAGCCCGAGGGCGGCGAGGGCCCGCCGGGCGCACACCCGGCCGGCGGTGAAGTCGCGCCGTCGGCTCTCCACCGCGCGTTCGCCGAGACAGGCCTGCTCGGCGGCGAGCAACTCGCCGGTGAAGTCCGCCGGCCCCGCCACGACCACGGCGACCGGCGGTGGCAGCAGGTCACGCATCGGGCTCCCCTTTCCGGTACGACCGCAGCCGGGTCACGTCGACGTCGAGCCGGTCCCACCGTACCGGCGGCGACCCGGGCCGGACATCGACGCCGGCTCGTGGCCGTTTTGCTCCCGGGTGCCGGTCACCTCCCCGGGGTGGCCACCCACCGGAGAGAGCCGCCCGGCGGCCCGCCGGCATCGGCCTGGCGGGTGTCGCCCTGGCCGTTGTCGGCCTGGCGGGTGCCGCCCTGGCCGTTGTCGGCCTGGCGGGTGTCGGTCCGGCCAGCCGGGCGGCGACGGTGTGTGCGTCGACGCCCGGCGGCCGGTCCGACAGGTGCCGGTGCGTCAGAACGCGTGGGTCACCGTGATCAGGATGTTCGAGCAGGAGTTCGCGTGGTTGGTGAGCGCGCTCTTCTCGGCGGTGTCGACGGTCAGCCGCCAGCGGGTCTTCACCGCGGCCCACTCGGCGACGTACCGGCACCGCTCGTGGGTCGGCATCCAGGTCGTCGGGTCCTGGTCGCCCTTGGCCTGGTTGACGTTGTCGGTGACGGCGACCAGCGAGCGGACGTCGCCCAGGTCGTTGGCGAAGGACTGGCGGCGGGAGGTGGTCCAGTTCCGCGCACCGGAGTCCCACGCCTCGGCGAGCGCCACCACGTGGTCGATGTCCAGGTCGGACGGGACGGTCCAGTAGGTGGCGTCGTAGTAGGAGTACCACCGGCCGCCGGAGAGGGTGCACCCGGAACCGACGGACGGACGGGTGGTCGCCTCGGCGATCAGCACCTCGTACCGGGTGTTGCAGCTGTCGCCGTCGGCGTCGATCCAGTGCGGGAAGAGGTCCCGCGAATAGCCGGTACGGTTCTCGCTGGCCACCGGCAGGTCGGCGATGAGGGTGCGCAGCGGCACCGACACGGTGGCCGCCTGGGCGGGGGCGGTGAAGCCGAGGGAGGCGACGGTGACGGCGGCGAGCAGGCCGCCGACCCAACGAAGGGCACGACTCATGACATCTCCATCCGATCGCGGTATTGCCGTCATTTGACGTGTCGGAGATGCCGACGGCTCCCCGACCGCGTGAACTGATAGAGAAATTTATCGATACCTTGCCCAAAGGTCGATAGAGGTGTGGCGATGGTGGGTGGCTGGGAGCGGTCCCGGCGTCCCTGCGGGAACGCGGACCGTTATATGCCGGATGTAAACTATTTGCCGGGCGGGGCGTGGGACGGGAATCTGAACCGGATGCACCCGTTGTGTCGGCGAACCAGACGTGGTTAAGCTCTCTCTTGCGCGCCCCAATCGCCCGCTTCCCCCGTGGCAGGCGATAGGGGCGCGTCTCTCTGTGTCCGCATCGCGGCACCCGCTCGCCGTGCCCACTCCTCCGCATGCGCCGCGCGCGCTCGCCTTGGTGGTAGCAAGGGCCCCCTGCAGGTGTTTTTTGTACTGCAAGGGCCCCCTGCTACCACCTCGGGGCAGCGGTGATCAGATCCAGCGACCGTCCAGCCACATCCGGGCCGACCAGTCGGCGTAGGGGAGCAGTGTGCCTACGAAGATCGGGTGGAAGTACGCGAAACAGACTGCCACCAGCAGCACGTACCCTCCCACGACGACACCACCGAACAGCCGCCGGTCGTACGCCTCCTGCGCGGCGGCCGAACCCGGTGGAGCCGGCGCTCGCGCCTCGGCCGGCGAGATGATCGCCCCGAGCACGTAGACGACCGCCAGCACCAGGAAGGGTAGGGCCGGCGCGGCGTAGAACGAGAACATCACCCGTCCGTCGAGGGCGAACCAGAACCAGGGCAGCAGGCCGCCCGCCGCGCCGAGCAGGATCGCCCCGGCCCGCCAGTCCCGCCGGGCGATGCCCAGCCAGACCACGGCGGCCAGCGCCGGCAGGAACGACCACCAGAGCAGCGGGGTGCCGAGCAGCAGGATCTCGCTGGCGCAACTCGGCGCGCCGCAGTTGCCCTCGCCCGACCAGTGGAAGGCCACCGGACGGCCGAGCAGCAGCCACTGCCACGGCCAGGACTGGTACTTGTGCGGGGTGCTCAGCCCGGTGTGGAAGTCGAACGCGGCCCGGTGGTACGTGTAGAGGTTCTGCAACGCGCCGAGGACCGGGGTGTCGCTCAGCCCGGGGGTGTTCGGGTAGCGCGCCAGGGTGCGGTAGTAACCGTCGTCGGAGAGGAACCAGCCCGTCCAGGTGGCGAGGTACGCGAGGACCATCACCACCCCGGCGAGCACCAGCCAGGGCAACTCGTCGAGGAGGGCGTCCCGCCACGGGCGGCGGACCCCCGCCGACCGTCGGACCCCGACCTCCCACAGGACCACCATGAGCGCGAAGACGGGTACGAAGTAGAGGGCGCTCCACTTGACCCCGACGGCGCACCCCATCAGCACCCCGGTAGCCAGCCGCCACCAGGGGACGGTGAACGGCGGTCGGCCGGCGCGGCCGGGGCGGGAGGGGTCGAGACCGGCGTCGAGCGCGGTGGCCCACCGCCGCCGTCGCGCGTCCCGGTCGAGCACCAGCGCCCCGAACGCGGCGAGCACGAAGAAGAGCAGGAAGATGTCGAGCAGGGCGGTGCGGGAGAGCACCAGGTGGAAGCCGTCCAGGGCGAGCAGCAGGCCGGCGGCGCAGCCGAGCGCGGTGGACCGGAACATCCGGCGGCCGATCCGGACGAGCAGCAGGACGGAGAGCGTGCCGACGACGGCGGCGGAGATCCGCCAGCCGAACTCGGGGGTGGTGGTCATCAGGTGGCCCGGAACCGAGATGTTGTGCTCGGTGTCCTGGTAACCGAAGGCCCACTCACCGAGCCCGATCAGCCACTTGCCCAGCGGCGGGTGGACCACGTACGACGGGGCGTTGTCCTTGAAGTTCCACTCGACCCCGTGTTCGACGAGGCCCCAGCCGTCCCGCGCGTAGTAGATCTCGTCGAAGATCTTTCCCTTGATGTCGCCGAGCCCGACCAGCCGCAGGATCGCGGCGATCGCCACCACCACGGCCGTGGCGAGCCAGGAACGCCCGTCCAGCCGGTTGTCGACCGTGGCCAGACGGCGGCGGACGACCTCGGGCAGCCGGCCACCCCCGGCGTCGCCGGGCGGGACGGCTGCGGACCGCATGGCGGAGTCGTCGCTCCGCTCCACCGGGCCGCTCTCCGGCTGACCTTCGCTCGCGCTCTGCGCTGTCGACGCCTGGGTCACCACGGAATCGTAGGCCGCCCGGGTGCCCGGTGGAGGCCGTGTCTCCATTACCGGGACGTGTGTCGATGAGCCCCGCCGGTGACCGAGGGTGAAATGCCGGGAACTGGCGGTCCGGTCCCGACGGCCGGAGCGGGCGTGAGCCACCCGGCGCGACCGTAGACGGGTCAGAACGCGGTGACCAGGAAGCCCAGCGTCACCAGCAGCGGCCCGCCGGCGGCCACCGCGGCCGCCCAGCGGCGTGCCCGCCGGTCGGCCAGTCCGGCCGTACCGGTGACCCGGGCGATCCCGGCCGCGCACGCGGCCACCAGGCCGAAGCCGAGCAGCCAGCGCAGGTGCAGGGTGCCACCACCGTCCGCGTACGCCGTGGTGCCCTCCGGCCCGGTCATCCGGGCCGGCACCGGCCCCCCGGCCCGCCGGTCGTCGGCGGTGGACCCGCTGACCCGTACCCCGTGTGCGACGAAGTGGCCGTCGGTGGCGGTGAAGGTGCCCCGGCACCGCTGGGCCAGACCGGCACCGGTGCAGTCGCTCACCACCGCGCCCGTCGCGCCATGCCCCACGGCCAGCCAGAACGGTTCCGCGCTCACCCAGGCGAAGAAGGCCGCCAGGAGACTGAGACCGACCAGCCCCGCCAACCCGGGCAGCGGGTCCCGCTGCCGGACCACCCGGGGTCTGGTCCGGCACCGGGTGCGTGCCCGGGCGGCCGCCGCCGCCCGCCCTTCGTCGGCCGACTGGCCGGCCCGGATCGGGGTGCCGTCCCAGTGCACCTCCTCGATCGGCAGCCAGAAGTCGTTCCCGTCGGTGTCGGAGCCGCCTCCCCCCGGCGCGTGCGGGCGCGGACCCCCGAGGATGTGCTGCCGGACCGGCACCCGGTGCGGCACCGCGTCGACCGGGGCCCCGGTGGTGGGCTCCACCCCGGCCGCCGCCGTCAGCGCCGATCCGCCGGTCGTCGCCCGGGGCTCGGCGGACGTGGCGTCCGGGACGACCTTCGGCGTACCACGCTCGGCGGACGTGGCGGCTGGCCCGTCGGTCGTGGTGCCGCACGGAACGTCCCCGACGCGGACCGGGTCGGGCGGGCGACCCGGCTGGTCCGGGGTCGGCTCCTCCGGAGGGTGTGGCCGGGGCCGCGGAGGCCCTCCGCCCGGACCCGGTCGATCACGCGGCGCGCGGCGACGTCGATCTCCGGTAGGGTCGCCGGCTTCCTGGTCGACCTGACCGGGGGCTGGCTGCTCGTGCTCGCGACCGACCTGACCGGGGGATGGCTGCTCGTGCTCGCGGGCGGCTCCTCTGCCAGTCACGACGTTCATTGGACACCGAGTGGCCGGGGTCGACGCGCAGCTCAGGCCGCGTGTCGATGACAAAACGGACACGGAGTGCGGCGGTCGTCCGGCCAGCCTCCGGGGGATCGGCCCGTCGGCACGGCCTATTGGTTCGCGGTCGGTTCCCGGTGGTCACTAGGCTTGCTGGTCATGAGTCACGTACTTGCGGCGGTAGCCTGGCCGTACGCCAACGGCCCGCGCCACATCGGCCACGTCTCCGGTTTCGGCGTCCCCTCCGACGTCTTCGCCCGGTACATGCGGATGGCCGGCCACGACGTGCTCATGGTCTCCGGCACCGACGAGCACGGCACGCCGATCCAGGTGCAGGCCGACGCGGAGGGCGTCACCGCCCGGGACCTCGCCGACCGGTACAACCGCGTGATCGTCGAGGACCTGCACGGCCTCGGGCTGTCGTACGACCTCTTCACCCGGACCACCACCCGCAACCACTACGCCGTGGTGCAGGAACTCTTCGAGGGGATGTACCGCAACGGGTACATCGTCCCGAAGGTCACCATGGGCGCGATCTCCCCGTCCACCGGGCGTACCCTCCCCGACCGGTACATCGAGGGCACCTGCCCGATCTGCGGGTACGACAGCGCCCGGGGCGACCAGTGCGACAACTGCGGCAACCAGCTCGACCCGGTCGACCTGATCAACCCCAAATCGAAGATCAACGGCGAGACCCCGCAGTTCGTCGAGACCGAGCACTTCTTCCTGGACCTGCCCGCCCTGGCCGACGTGCTGCGGCAGTGGCTGGACACCCGGGAGGGCTGGCGTCCCAACGTGCTGCGGTTCTCCCGGAACCTGCTCGGCGACCTCCAGCCCCGGGCCATCACCCGGGACCTGGAATGGGGCGTGCCGATCCCGCTCGACGGCTGGCGGGACCGTCCCGACAAGCGCATCTACGTCTGGTTCGACGCGGTCATCGGCTACCTCTCCGCCTCGATCGAGTGGGCCCGGCGCTCCGGTGACCCGGAGGCGTGGCGGAAGTGGTGGAGCACCGACGCCGAGGGCAGCGCCGCCGCTGCCAGCGGAGCTGGCGGTGACGCCCTCGCCTACTACTTCATGGGCAAGGACAACATCGTCTTCCACTCGGTGATCTGGCCGGCGCTGCTCTCCGGCTACTCCGGCCAGGGGGCGAAGGACGGCGACCCCGGCGCGTTGGGGCGGCTCAACCTCCCCACCGAGGTGGTCTCCAGCGAGTTCCTGACCATGGAGGGACGGAAGTTCTCCTCGTCCCGCCGGGTGGTCATCTACGTGCGGGACTTCCTCGAACGGTACGACGCGGACGCGCTGCGCTACTTCATCGCGGTCGCCGGCCCGGAGAGCAACGACACCGACTTCACCTGGGCTGAGTTCCTCCGCCGGAACAACGACGAGCTGGTCGCCGGCTGGGGCAACCTGGTCAACCGGTCCATCTCGATGGCGGCCAAGAACTTCGGGGCGATCCCGCCGGTCGATCCGGCCGGGCTCACCGAGGCCGACGAGGCGCTGCTCGCGGTGGCCCGGGCCGGTTTCGACACGGTGGGCGACCTGATCGCCCGGCACCGGCAGAAGCAGGCCATCGGCGAGGCGATGAAGGTGGTCGCCGAGGCCAACCGGTACCTCTCCGACCAGGCCCCGTGGAAGCTGAAGGGCGAGGACGACAAGCCCCGGATGGGCACCATCCTGCACGTCGCCCTCCAGGTGGTCAGCGACGCCAACACGCTGCTCACCCCGTTCCTGCCGCACTCCGCGCAGAAGGTGCACGAACTGCTCGGCGGCACCGGGGTGCACGCGCCGATGCCGTCCATCGTCGAGGTCGAGGACCTCGACGGCGGGCCGGCGTACCCGGTGCTGACCGGCGACTACACGCAGGGCACGCGCTGGGAGTCCGTACCGCTGGAGGTGGGCCGTCCGCTGGCCGCGCCGAAGCCGGTCTTCCGGAAGCTCGACCCGTCGATCGTCGACGAGGAACTGGCCCGCCTCGCCGGTTGATCGTCACACGCCCCCGGGGCCAGGGGTCCCGGGGGCGATCCACGGGCACCGTCGGGCCGGGGCCGGCGGCGGCTCGCCGACGGCCCCGAGCCGGCCGGCGGTCGGGTCAGGCGTGGGCCATGGCGCGGGTGCCGATGAACTCGATCAAGGCGCGGTTGACCTCGTCGGCGTTGGTCCACGGGATGCCGTGCGGCGCGCCGCGCAACGTGACCAGGGTGCTCTCCGGCAGCATCGACGCCAGCCGCTGACCGGTGACCGGGAACGGCAGGACGGCGTCCGCGTCGCCCTGCACGATCAGCACCGGTACGTCGATCCGGGGCACATCGCCCCGGAAGTCGGTCAGCCAGGCGTCCACGCAGTCCAGGGTGCCCTTCGCCGACG
This sequence comes from Micromonospora sagamiensis, assembly GCF_014680085.1. Classification (NCBI taxonomy): domain Bacteria; kingdom Bacillati; phylum Actinomycetota; class Actinomycetes; order Micromonosporales; family Micromonosporaceae; genus Micromonospora; species Micromonospora sagamiensis. The sequence continues at coordinate 3,734,989 of NZ_AP023438.1, forward strand.
CCTGCGCGCCGATGTGCCAGTGCGCCCGGTACGCCTCCTCGCTGACCAGCCGGCCCTTGTTCTGCTGGTAGTTGAAGAAGTTGTCGCAGAAGCTGGTCAGGAAGGCGAACCGGTCGGCCGCGATCGCCTGCTTGAAGCCGTCGAAAAGCTGCTGTTCGACGCCCTCGGGGTTGTCCGCCGTCCTGAGCAGGAACGGTGCGAGCGGGGCCAGCAGCACCGCCCGGCTCACCCGGTCCGACCCGTACGCGCCGAGGTAGCGGGTCACCTCACCGGTGCCCATCGAGTGCCCCACCAGCACCGCGTCGCGCAGGTCGAGCTGGTCCACCAGCATCTTCAGGTCGGCGGCGAACGTGTCGTAGTCGTACCCGAACGTCGGCTGGCCGGAGTTGCCGAAACCCCGCCGGTCGTACGTGATCACGCGGTAGCCGGCGTTCAGCAGGGCGATGGTCTGCTTCTCCCAGGTGGCGCCGTTGAACGGGAACCCGTGGATGAGCACCACCGGTTGCCCGGTGCCGTGGTCCTCGTAGTAGAGGTCGATGGGCCCGGAGTTCTCCGAACCGACGGTGATGAAGGGCATGCGGTCTCCCCCGAGACGGGACGGTCGGACGTCGGCGTCTTCCCGTACCGCCGGGGGTTATGCCCACCGGACCGGGCTCCCGCCGAACCCGGCCGTCCCTCAGAGGAGGTACGGCAGGTCGACGACCCGGTCGTCGGTGACCTCGGTGGCCGGGGCCCAGGTCTCGTAGACGCCCCGCTCGTGGCACTGCGCGCCGGTGGCCGCCACCGCCTCCGGCCCCGGCCGGCACAGCCGCAACCGCAGCCAGCCCGTCTCCTCCCGCAGCACGACGCAGTCCGCGCCGCGCCAGTGGGCGTACCGCAGCCGTCGGCAGACCGACTCCACCGGGTACCGGGCGGTCCGGCTCAACGCCTGCACCCGGAACCCACCGGGCAGGTCGGCCACCGCCTCGTACTCGCTGCCGGCGTAGCTGCCGACCAGCCGGGTCGAGGCGGCCGGCTCGGCGATCGGCACGTACTCCTGCTCGGGGGAGAGGCCCGGCACCGTCGCGAGCAGGTGCCGCCACCGCGGCCCGACCATCCGCAGCCAGCCCCGTTGCTCGGCCTGGTAGGCGTAGAGCACCACCTCCACCCCCTCGGCCGGGTAGGCGACGAGGGTGGCGTTCGCCGGCAGCGGCAGGTCCGCGAAGTCGCGGGTGACGAACTCCGGGACCACCTGGGTGCTGCTCGGCGCGAACCCGGTGCCGAGGACCGCCGCGCCGACCCGCTCCCCGGACGCCAGCTCCACCAGGCCCCGGTGCGCCGCGCCGGCGGGCGGGTCGTAGTCGGCCGGGTCAGCGGCCCGCCAGCGCAGCGCGTACACCACGTCCTGCGCGGGCCCGTCGTCGGTACGCAGCACCGCCAGCGCCGACGGGGTACGCAGATGCGCCACGTCGTGCTCCCGGTGGCAGAAGCCGTGCGGCAGCAGTCCCCGTACATGGCCGGCGAGCTGGCGGGCGGAGAGCACCTTCACCATCCGGGTGCCCCGCCGGACGACGGCCGAGGCGCGCAGCGTGGCGAGCACCGGGTCCCCGGCGGCGGACGGCTGCTGGGTGAGCTGCTGGACCTGCGTCCAGGTCCGGTCCCGGTGCAGTGGCACCAGCAGTGGCGCGTCCGGTTCCTCGTCCGCCTGCCCCGGCCCGCCGTGGACCGCGGTCACCTCGGTCGCGTGGACGAAGCGTCGCCACGGCAGGGGTGCGCCGGGGCGGGGCGCCCACGCGAAGCCGGGCAGCTCCACTCCGCTGAAGATCTCGTACGCGGCGCCCCGGGCGATCTCCTCCGCCGGGTACACCGCGCCCCGGTACGTCACGCGCGGCCCGACCCGCGCCGGGGTGGCGTCGTCGGTCTGGGTGGGGGCAGTCACCGGCCGAACGGTAAAGGCCCTGGGTACCGCAGGGATGAACAGTGGATTGCGGGTCGGGGACGGTGGTCGCGGATGGTGTGTGATGCTCATCGGCGATGAGTGAGCCGACCGAATCCCGCCGTCAGCGTGCCGCCCGCCGGGCCGGGGAGTTCCCGCCCGCCCCGGAGCCGTTGCCCCACCCCGTCCCGGACAGTCACACCCACCTCGACATCACCGTCAGCGAGGCCGGCACGCCCGGTGGTCCCGCCGACGACCCGGTCGCGGCGGCGATCGAGGTGGCCGCCGGGGTGGGCGTCGACCGGCTGGTCCAGGTCGGCGTGGACGTCGACTCCTCCGTCTGGGGGGCCGAGGTCGCCGACCGGTACCCGGCGGTGGTCGCCACCGTCGCCCTGCACCCCAACGAGGCCCCCCGCCTGGCCGACCTGGACGAGGCGCTGCGCCGGATCGAGGCGCTGGCCGCCCGGGACCGGGTACGCGGCATCGGCGAGACCGGACTGGACTTCTTCCGTACCGGCCAGGAGGGGCGCGCCGCGCAGGAGGAGAGCTTCCGGGCGCACGTCGCCATCGCCAAGCGGTACGGCAAGCCGCTGGTGATCCACGACCGGGACGCGCACGCCGACGTGCTGCGGGTCCTCGACGACGAGGGCGCGCCGGACACCGTGGTGCTGCACTGCTTCTCCGGCGACGCAGACTTCGCCGCCGAGTGCGTACGCCGCGGCTACCTGCTCAGCTTCGCCGGTACGGTCACCTTCGCCAGCGCCGGGGCACTGCGGGAGGCCGCCGCGTCGACCCCGCCGGAGCAGCTGCTGGTGGAGACCGACGCGCCGTACCTCACCCCGATGCCGCACCGGGGGCGGCCCAACGCCTCCTACCTGATCCCGCTGACCGTCCGCGCGCTGGCCACCACCACCGGCACCGACCTGGCGGACCTGTGCGCGCACCTGTCGGCGAACGGGGAACGGGTCTTCGGCCCGTGGCGGTGAGTTCGTGGTGAGTCCGCGTGGCGGTGCGGGGGTGCCGGGTGTCCGCAGGGGACCCTTGCTCGACAAAAAGCGGTAGCAGGGGACCCCTGCTACCACCTCTGCCCCACCCCTGCCCACCACCCCGGCCGAGGGGCGGCGGGCGGCGACGTAGGGTGTGGGGCCATGGCCGTAGACCTGCTCGGCCCGGCGGAGATCCGGGATCTGGCCGCCCGGCTGGGCGTGGCACCGACCAAGAAGCTCGGCCAGAACTTCGTGCACGACCCGAACACGGTGCGCCGGATCGTCACCGCCGCCGGGCTCACCCCGGACGACGTGGCCCTGGAGGTCGGCCCCGGCCTCGGGTCGCTCACCCTCGGTCTGCTGCCGGCCGCCGCGCACGTGCACGCCGTGGAGATCGACCCGACGCTGGCCGGGGCGCTGCCGGAGACCGCCGCCCGGTTCGCCGGGCCGGACGCCGCCCGGCTCACCGTGCACCGGGCCGACGCGCTACGGGTCACCGCCGCCGAGCTGGCCGACCCGGCCCCGACCGCGCTGGTGGCCAACCTGCCCTACAACGTGGCCGTGCCGGTGGTGCTGCACCTCCTCGCCGAGCTGCCCAGCCTCCGCAGCGGCCTGGTGATGGTGCAGAAGGAGGTCGCCGACCGGCTGGTCGCCGGCCCCGGCTCCCGGGTGTACGGCATTCCCTCGGTCAAGCTCGCCTGGTACGCGTCCGCCCGGTCGGCAGGCCGCGTCCCGCCGAACGTGTTCTGGCCGGTCCCGAACGTCGACTCCGGCCTGGTCGCCTTCACCCGGCACGACCCGCCCCGGCCGGACGTGCCCCGGACGCGGGTCTTCGCCGTGGTGGACGCGGCGTTCGCGCAGCGCCGCAAGACCCTGCGCGCCGCGTTGGCCGGCTGGGCGGGGAGCGCGGACCGGGCCGCGGCGGCGCTCACCGCGGCCGGGGTGGACCCCGGCGCCCGGGGCGAGCAGCTCACCGTCGAGCAGTTCGCCGCGATCGCCGCGTCGGCTCCCGCCGGTACGCCGCCCGCACAGTAGGCTGACGCGCGGGTCCGCCCCCGCCGGGCGGACCCGGGGACCGACGACCTGGTCGAGGGCCGCCACGAGCCGGCCGCCGACTTCGCCGAGGAGCTGACCGTGGAAGAGCCGTTCGACATCCGCCTGCGCGTCCGGGACGTCACCCCGTGACCGGGGCGTGGCGACCGGACGAGGACGACCAGCAGCAGGGGGCCAGTGGTCCGGTCCGGGTCCGGGTACCCGCCAAGATCAACCTGCATCTCGGGGTCGGGCCGCTCCGCGCCGACGGCTACCACGAGCTGAACACCGTCTACCACGCCATCTCGATCCACGACGAGTTGACCGCCCGTCGCGGGGACACCCTCACCCTCACCATGGAGGGCGAGGGCGCCGGTGAGCTGGCCCTGGACGACTCCAACCTGGTGGTCCGGGCCGCCCGGGCGCTGGCCGCGCACACCGGCCGCCCCGCGCACGCCCGACTGCACCTGCGCAAGCAGATCCCGCTCGCGGGCGGGCTGGCCGGTGGGAGCGCCGACGCCGCGGCCACCCTGGTCGCCTGCGACGCGCTCTGGGGCACCGGCCTGTCCCGCGACGAGCTCGCCACGATCGCCGCCGACCTCGGCTCCGACGTGCCGTTCCTCATCCACGGTGGGACGGCGCTGGGCACCGGCCGGGGCGAGGCGGTCAGCCCCGTGCTGGTCCGCCCCACCTCCTGGCACTGGGTGGTGGCGATCGCCGACGGCGGGCTCTCCACCCCCGAGGCGTACCGGGAGCTCGACCGGCTCCGCGACACGGGCGACGCGCCCGCGCCGATCGGCAGCACCGACGCGCTCCTCGCCGCCCTGCGTCAGCGGGACCCGGCCGTGCTCGCCGCCGTACTCGGCAACGACCTCCAGGCCGCCGCCCTGTCCATGCGGCCGACGCTGGCCGCCACGCTCCGGGCCGGGGAGTCGGCCGGCGCGCTCGCCGGCATCGTGTCCGGTTCCGGCCCCACCTGCGTCTTCCTGACCAAGGACGCCGACGACGCGGAACGGGTGGCTGGGGAACTGACCGCCGCCGGGGTGTGCCGCCAGGCCCGTCCCGCCCACGGCCCGGTCGCCGGCGCCCGCATCTGCTGACCTCCACCGCCCCGGCGTGGCACGGGGCCGGTGGGCGGGGTGGTCGGGGCGGCTACGCTTGGGGCCGGCGTCCCGTGGTGCCCGTCCGGCACCGGGGCGCCTTGATCATGAAAGGTGGGGGAGTGGCCAACATCGTCAACCTGGACCGGGTGTCCAAGGGGTACGGCGCCGCCGGGCCACTGCTCACCGACGTCTCGCTCGGTCTCGACGACGCCGACCGGATCGGCGTGGTCGGGCTCAACGGGGCCGGCAAGTCCACCCTGCTGCGGATGCTCACCCGGCAGGAGGAGCCGGACGACGGCCGGGTCACCCACCGGCGCGACCTGCGGGTCGCCTGGCTGCCGCAGACCCTGACGCTCGCCCCGGCCGCCACAGTGCGGGACGTGGTCCTCGGCACCGCCTGGCTCGGCGAGAGCATGGGCGCCGAGCACGAGTGGGCCGGCGACGCCGGGGTCCGGGCCATCCTCGACGGCCTCGGCATGCCCCACCTCGGCCTCGACCAGCCGGTCGGTCCGATGTCCGGTGGCGAACGACGCCGGGTGGCGCTGGCCGCGCTGCTGGTCCGGGAGTCCGACCTGCTCATCCTCGACGAGCCCACCAACCACCTCGACGTCGGCGGCGTCGACTGGCTCGCCAAGCACCTCCTCGGCCGGAAGGGCGCGCTGGTCGTGGTCACCCACGACCGCTGGTTCCTCGACGCGGTCTGCACCGCCACCTGGGAGGTCGCCGACCAGACCGTCCGCGCCTACGAGGGCGGCTTCGCCGCCTGGACGCTCGCCCGCGTCGAGCGGGAACGGGTCGCCGCCGCCACCGAGGCCCGCCGGCAGAACCTGCTCCGCAAGGAGATCGCCTGGCTGCGGCGCGGCCCGCCGGCCCGGACCTCCAAGCCCCGGTTCCGGATCGACGCCGCCAACGCGCTGATCGCCGACGTGCCACCGCCGCGCGACACCATGTCGCTGCAACGGTTGGCCACCGCCCGGCTCGGCAAGCAGGTGTACGACCTGGAGCACGTCACCCTGCACGCCGGCCCCAAGGAGATCCTGCACGACGTCACCTGGCAGGTCGGTCCCGGCGACCGGATCGCCATCCTCGGCGCGAACGGGGCCGGCAAGACCACCCTGTTGCGGATGCTCGCCGGGGTGACCCGCCCCGACGGCGGTCGCCTGGTCACCGGGTCCACGGTCCGGCCGGCCTTCCTCTCCCAGGAGCTGGCCGAACTCCCCGGTCACCTGCGGGTGCTGGAGGCCGTGGAGGAGGTCGCCCGCCGGGTGCAACTCGGCGACCGGGAGCTCTCCGCCGCCCAGCTCGCCGAGACCTTCGGCTTCGACGACCGGCGGCTCTGGACGCCGGTCGGCGACCTCTCCGGCGGGGAGCGGCGCCGGCTCCAGATGCTCCGCCTGCTCGCCGCCGAGCCGAACGTGCTCCTCTTCGACGAGCCCACCAACGACCTGGACACCGACACCCTGGCCGCCCTGGAGGACCTGCTCGACTCCTGGCCCGGCACGATCGTCGTGGCCAGCCACGACCGGTACCTCGTCGAACGGGTCACCGACGTGGTCTACGGGATGTTCGGCGACGGCCGTCTGGTGCACCTGCCCGGCGGCGTCGACGAGTACCTCGCCCGAGCCGCCGGGCGGGCCGCGCCGGCTCCGGCCCTCACCAGCGCCACGGCGTCCACCGCCTCCGCCACCGCCACCGCCGGTATGTCCGCCGCCGAGGCCCGGCAGGCCCGCAAGGAACTCGCCCGGCTGGAACGGCAGATCGGCAAGCTGGAGCAGAAGGAGGCCGCCCTGCTCGACCAGCTCGCCGCGAACGCCACCGACTACGCCCGGGTCGCCGACCTCGACGCGCAGCTCAAGGAGGTACGCGCGGAGCGGGAGCGGACCGAGGAGTCGTGGCTGGGCCTCGCCGAGGAGATCCCGGAGAGCTGACCACGTCCGGCCGCCCACGGTCACAAAGGCGGGGTCCGTTGCGGCGTCACCACACGGTATGCGGGAGAATCACTCACGAACCCCTCAACCGACCGGCGTTGGAGACTCAGACATGGCCCACACCCCCGTCAACCACCCCGCGCGGCCGATCTACCGGGCGATCGGTGGGCTGACCGGTCTGTACCTGGTGGTCTTCGGTGTCCTCGGTGTCGTCACCACGATGGGCGACGAGCTCTTCGCCCAGGATGACACCAAGGTCCTCGGCCAGGGGACGAATCTCGGATTCTCCCTCCTCACCATCGTGATCGGCGCCGCCGTGCTGGCCGGCACCGCCCTCGGCCGCAACCGCGACGTCGCGATCAACCAGTGGACGGCGTACGGGCTGTTGGCGCTCAGCCTCTTCGAGCTGGCCTTCCTCCAGACCGACGTCAACATCTTCAACTTCACCATCGCCACCGTGATCGTGACCATGGTCCTCGGCCTGGTTCTGCTGATGGTCGGCATGTACGGCAAGGTCGGCACCGAGGAGGACCAGAAGGCCTGGCAGGAGGCCCGGCTGCTGCTCTGAGGCGATTCCGGCACCGGCCTCGGCGGTTCGTCGGACACCCTCCCCCGTTCCGGGTGACAATCCGCAGAGATTGCTCCCGGATTCGGAGGAGGGTGTCATGCCGCACTTCCCGGTCAACCATCCGGCCCGCCCGCTCTACCGGGTCTTCGCCGGCCTCGTCGGCTTCTACATCCTGGTCTTCGGTGTCTGGGGCGTCGTGCAGACGTGGGGCGAGCCCCTCTTCGACCGGGGCAGCCACTGGGCCCTCGGGCTACGCACCAACCCGGCCTTCTCGCTGGCCTCGGTGCTCTTCGGCATCGTGCTGCTGATCGGCGCGTCCCGTCGGAGCAACCTCGGGCACTACATGAACCTCACGGCCGGGGTGGTCTTCATGGTCACCGGTGTGTTGATGATGAGCGTGCTCCAGACCGACGCGAACATCCTGAACTTCTCGATGTCCACGGTCATCGTCTCGATGGTCTTCGGGCTGCTGCTCCTCGCCACCGGCCTCTACGACAAGGTCGGCCCGCCCGAGTACGCCGAGAGCGAGCGACGCGAGCGGAACCACGTCATCACCGGTCCCCGCTGAGCGGGCGGCCGGTCCAGCTCGGGGCGGCGGCGACGCGGGCGCACCGTTCCCACCACGGGGCCGTCGACGGCCCGCCTCACCGCCCGCGCACGGTGATCATCCCCGGCTTCGCCTCCAGGTGGGACAGGCCGTTCCAGGCCAGGTTGACCAGGTGCGCGGCGACCGTCTCCTTGCGTGGCCTGCGCACCTCCAGCCACCAGCGGCCGGTCAGCGCCACCATGCCCACCAGCGCCTGCGAGTACAGCTCCGCCAGCTTCGGGTCGTATCCCCGGCTCTTGAACTCGGCACCGAGGATGTGCTCCACCTGGTGCGCGACGTCGTTGAGCACGCTGCTGATGTTGCCCGTGGCGGAGAGCAGCGGCGATTCCCGGACCAGTACCCGGAAGCCGCTGGCGTCCTCCTCGATGTAGCTGAGCAGCGCCATGGCCGCCTGCTCCAGCAGTTCGCGTGGGTGGCCGGCGGTCAGCGCCGTGGTGATCCGGTCCAGCAGGGCGCGGACCTCCCGGTCCACCACCACCGCGTAGAGGCCCTCCTTGCCGCCGAAGTGCTCGTAGACCACCGGCTTGGAGACCTTCGCTCTCGCCGCCACCTCCTCTATCGAGGTCGCGTCGAAACCACGCTCGGCGAAGATCTGCCGTGCGATCGAGATGAGCTGCTCACGACGCTGGGCCGCGGGCATCCGTACCCGGGGCACCGGTTTCGTCGATGGCGGCACGGCCCGCCGTCGGGCCGGACCGCTGTCGCCGTCGGGGACGCTCGCCATGTCATCACCTCGCGGACGCTCGGTGACGCCCTGTCGTGGAACGGTGCCCCCGCTGGGCGCGTTCACCTGCTCGCCCCGCTGGCGCCGGTCCGGATCGCGGTCCTGGAAGGACCGACCGTACCCGGAGGGCGCCCCATCGGCGCGGCTCCCGGGCCGCCCGCGTCCGCCCCCGCTGCGCTCGGTCACCCGGCAATACTGCCAGGTGCCGTGGGACGGCATCGATCGGTTTACCGCTCCCCGGTCGGGTTTGCGCAGTTTGGCGGCGGTCCGCTCCGGTAGCGCAGCCCACCGGGACGACGGCGGCCAGGGCCGGCCCGTTCCTGGTCCGTGGTGCGGAGGACCCGGTCGGAAGCGCTCGGGCGGTGGCGTGCCAGCGGCCGCCCGGGACCCGTGCCCGGAAGATCGGCGGGAATGAGCGATGAGCATCCGGAGCCGGGGCGCTAAGGTGTAGGGAGCGTTGCGGCCGCGGGCTTTTGTCCGCTTCAGACCTTCCCGGGTCGTCTAATGGCAGGACGTCAGGTTTTGGTCCTGATTGTAGGGGTTCGAGTCCTCTCCCGGGAGCTTGTACACATGAGTGGTTGATGCGTGGTTAGCATGGCCGCAGACTGTCCGACTGCCGACGGGAGCATTCGTCGTGTCCCAGCCGCACCCCCGCATCGTTGTCGTGCTCGCCGCTGGTGAGGGCAAGCGGATGAAGTCGGCATTGCCCAAGGTGCTGCACCCGCTGCTGGGCCGCACCCTCGTCGGCCACGTCCTGACCGCCGCCGCGCCGCTGCGCGCGGAGCGCACGGTCGTCGTGGTCGGACACGGTGCGGACCAGGTCCGGGCGCACCTGGCCGAGGTAGCCCCGGAGGCGACCCCGGTCCTCCAGGCCCAGCAGCTGGGCACCGGGCACGCCGTCCGCATCGCCCTGGAGGCGGTGCCCGACGCCACCGGCACGGTGGTCGTGATCAACGGTGACGTGCCGTTGCTCCGGCCGGAGACGGTGGCGGCCCTGGTCGGGGCACACGAGGACGCGGGTGCCGCGGCGACCGTGCTGGCCGCCGAGGTGCCCGACCCGACCGGCCTCGGACGGATCGTCCGCGACTCCGCCGGTCGCCTCGAACGGATCGTCGAGGAACGGGACGCCACCGCCGGGGAGCGGGCCATCCGCGAGATCAACGCGGGCATCTACGCCTTCGACGTGGTGCGGCTGCGGGACGCGCTCGGCAAGCTCTCCACCGACAACGACCAGGGCGAGGAGTACCTCACCGACGTCTTCGGGCTCTTCGCCTCGGCCGGTGAGCCGGTGGCGGTGCACGTCGCCGCCGACCACGTCGAGACCCTGGGCTGCAACGACCGGGTCGAGCTGGCCGGGCTGCGCCGGCTGCTGCGGGACCGGGTCAACGAGAGCTGGATGCGGACCGGTGTCAGCCTGCTCGACCCGGAGACCACCTGGATCGACGTGACGGTCACCCTGGAGCGGGACGCGGTGATCGACCAGAACACCCAGCTGAAGGGTGCCAGTGTGGTCGCAGCCGGTGCGCTGGTCGGGCCGGACGTGACCCTGGAGGACACCGTGGTCGGCGCAGGGGCGACGGTGGTGCGCAGCCACGCGGTGGGCGCCGAGGTCGGCCCCCGGGCCAGCGTCGGTCCGTACGCGTACCTGCGCCCGGCGGCGAAGCTGGCGGAGAAGGCCAAGGTGGGCACCTTCGTCGAGGTGAAGAACTCCGAGATCGGAGCCGGCTCCAAGGTCCCCCACCTCACCTACGTCGGGGACGCCACCATCGGCGAGCAGAGCAACATCGGCGCGGCGACGGTCTTCGTGAACTACGACGGGGTGAACAAGCACCGCACGGTGATCGGCAGCCACGCCCGGACCGGGGCGGACAACATGTTCGTGGCTCCGGTCGAGGTGGGCGACGGGGCGTACACCGCCGCCGGCTCGGTGATCGACAAGGACGTGCCGCCGGGCGCGCTCGGGGTGGCCCGGGCGCGGCAGCGCAACATCGAGGGGTGGGTGGCCATGCGGCGTCCGGGCACGGCCGCCGCCGAGGCGGCGCAGCGCGCCGAGGAGGCCGGGTCCGCGCAGGCTCCGGCGGCCCGGGAGGGTGAGGCAATCCACGGCGGTGCCGAGCCGGTTCGGACGGCCGGCGGCGAGGTAGATACTGCAACCGAGTAGTCCCGGACCACCACCTCTACCCACGGGAGCAGACGGGCCATGGGCAGCATCGTCGCCGAAAACCGCAAGAGCATGATGCTCTTCTCTGGACGAGGGTTTCCGGAGTTGGCCAGGGAGATCGGTGAGGTGCTCGGCGTCGCGCCGACTCCCGCCGACGCGTACGAGTTCGCCAACGGCGAGATCTTCGTACGGTACAAGGACTCGGTACGTGGGTCGGACGCGTTCGTCGTCCAGTCCGTGACGCACGGGGTCAACACCTGGGTCATGGAGACCCTGATCATGGTCGACGCGCTGAAGCGCGGTTCGGCCAAGCGGATCACCGTGGTCCTGCCGTTCTACCCGTACGCGCGGCAGGACAAGAAGCACCGGGGCCGGGAGCCGATCTCGGCCCGGCTGATCGCCGACCTGCTCAAGACGGCGGGGGCGAACCGGATCCTCACCGTCGACCTGCACACCGCGCAGATCCAGGGCTTCTTCGACGGTCCGGTGGACCACCTCTTCGCGATGGACATCCTCGCCGAGTATGTCGAGCGCAAGTACGCGGGCCGGCCGATGACCGTGGTGGCGCCGGACTCCGGCCGGGTCCGCGTCGCGGAGCGGTGGACCGACCGGCTGGGCGGGTGCCCGCTGGCCTTCATCCACAAGACCCGGGATCCGATGAAGCCGAACCAGGTGGTGGCGAACCGGGTGGTCGGTGACGTCGAGGGCCGGGTCTGCCTGATCGTCGACGACATGATCGACACTGGCGGCACGATCGCCAAGGCGGCCGATATCCTCCACGAGTCGGGCGCGGCCGACGTCATCGTCGCCTCCACGCACGCCCTGCTCTCCGACCCGGCCACCGAGCGGCTGAAGAACAGCCCGATCAGCGAGGTGGTGGTGACCAACACGCTGCCGCTGCCGCCGGAGAAGCAGCTCGACAAGATCACCGTTCTGTCGATCGCGCCGCTGCTGGCCCGGGCCATCCGGGAGGTCTTCGACGACGGGTCGGTGACCACCCTCTTCGGTGGGCTGAGCTGACGTCGCGGCGGCGGGGTGCGGGCCCCGCCGCCGGTGCGGCCCACGTCGCGTCACCGTTCCCCGCCGGCCCCGAGCCGGCGGGGCGGTGAAGTGTGGGGACTGGTGAAGAGCCCGGAATGCGCTCGGGTAGACTGGTCCGGTTGCCACGGCGAGGGTGCCCTGCGGGCTGCTGAAAAGCGCCGCACGGAGGCACCGTCATCGACGCGGTGCTCCGGGCAGTCGTTCAGACGCATGCGCCCCAGCGAGCCCCTCGCCCCAGCACCGCCAGACGACTAAAAGCCGCCGCAGCGAACGCATTCAGGAGTTTCCCCGTGTCCGAGGTAAAGATCAGCGCCGAGCCCCGTACCGAGTTCGGCAAGGGTGGTGCCCGTCGTACCCGCCGGGCCGGCAAGGTGCCCGCCGTGCTGTACGGCCACGGCGAGAAGCCCAAGCACATCGCGCTCCCGGCCCGCGAGTTCGCCGCGGCGATCCGTAAGGGTGGGGCCAACCAGCTCTTCGCCATCGAGGTCAGCGACGGCACCCAGGTGCTCGCGCTGCCGAAGGCGATCCAGCGTGACCCGATCAAGGACACCTTCGAGCACATCGACCTGCTGCTGGTCCGTCGGGGCGAGAAGGTCACCGTCGAGGTGCCGGTGCAGCTGACCGGTGACGCCGCGAAGGACACCCTGATCGTGCACGACCACGACACCCTCACGGTGACCGCCGAGGCCACCAACGTCCCGGACCACCTGGAGGCCTCCATCGAGGGCCTTGAGGCCGGCACCCAGGTCACCGCCGCCGACGTCGAGCTGCCGGCCGGTGTCGAGCTGGTCGCCGACCCGGAGCTGTCGGTCGCCGCGGTGACCGCCGCGCCGACCGCCGAGCAGCTCGAGGCGACCCTGCCCGAGACCGAGGTGGCGGCCGAGGAGGCCGAGGCCGTCGAGGGTGAGGCCGCCGAGGGTGCCGAGACCCCGGCCGCCGAGGGCGAGGAGACCCCGGCCGAGGGGCGTACCGAGGCCTGATCGAAGCCGTGCGGCAGGCGTCCCCGATCGCTTCGGGGGCGCCTGTCGTCGTATCACGGCCAGCGGAACCGGCGGAATGTCGCCGTGGTTGTCGGGACGGGAGGGCGGAACGTGACGGACGAGGACCGGCCGTGGCTGGTGGTCGGCCTGGGCAACCCGGGCCGGGAGTACGCCGGTCACCGGCACAACGTCGGCTTCATGGTGGCTGATCTGCTCGCCAGCCGGGTGAGTGGCAGGTTCGGGCGGCACCGCCGGGCGATGGCCGACGCCGCCGAGGGGCGGCTCGGGTTCGGCGGGCCGAAGCTCGTACTGGCCAAGCCGCTGACGTACATGAACCTCTCCGGAGGCCCGGTGGCCGCGCTGGCCCAGTTCTACAAGATCCCTCCGGCGCAGGTGATCGCCGTGCACGACGAGCTGGACATCGGGTACGGGCAGCTGAGGGTGAAGTGCGGTGGCGGTGAGGGCGGCCACAACGGCCTGCGTTCCATGACGAAGTCGCTGGGCACCAAGGACTACGTCCGGGTGCGCTTCGGTATCGGCCGCCCGCCGGGGCGGCAGGACCCGGCCGACTACGTCCTGTCCGACTTCTCCAGCGTCGAGCGCAAGGAGCTGGAGTTCCTGGTCGACCGGGCGGCGGACGCGGTCGAGTCGGTGGTCAACCGGGGCGTCGAGTGGACGCAGAACGCCTATCACGGCAGCTGAGCCGGGCGGGGCGTGCCGGCGGGGGTGCCAGCGGCCGGTAGTCTGCGGCTTTGGCGTGGCCCGAACGGCGGGAGTGTGGCATGGGCAGTCCTCCGATGATCGACGGTGCGTTCGCCCGCTGGTTGGCGGCACGGGCCGGGCAGGCCCTGCTGGACCTCCGGGCCGAGATGGGCTTCACCGACCAGGGCGCGTTGAAGGCGGCCGGGGACAAGATCTCGCACGACCTGATCCGTACCGAACTGGCGCGCTGGCGCCCGGCGGACGCGGTGCTCTCCGAGGAGGACGAGGGTTCCCGGCTGGCCTGGGCGGCCGAGGTGAACACGGACGCGGTCTCCCGGCTCACCGCCGACCGGGTGTGGATCATCGACCCGTTGGACGGGACCCGGGAGTTCTCCGAGGAGGGCCGCTCGGACTGGGCGGTGCACGTGGCGCTCTGGGCGCGGAACGGGTCCGCCTCGCACGGGCTGGTCGCCGGGGCGGTGGCGCTGCCGGCGCAGCACCGGGTGCTCGGTACCGACCATCCGCCCGCGTACCCGCCGATGACGGTGGAGGCGGCGACCGCGCGGGGTGGACGGACGCTGCGGCTGGCAGCCAGCCGCAGCCGCCCGCCGGTCTTCCTGACCGACCTGGCCGAGGACATCGGTGCGGAGTTGGTGCCGATGGGGTCGGCGGGGGCGAAGATCGCGGCGGTGGTGACCGGTGAGGTGGACGCGTACATCCACGCCGGGGGGCAGTACGAGTGGGACTCGGCGGCCCCGGTGGCTGTGGCGACGGCCACCGGACTCCACGCTTCCCGGATTGACGGATCTGCGCTGAAATACAACGAGGCGGATCCGCGCCTGCCCGACCTGCTGGTCTGTCGCAAGGATCTCGCCAGCCGGTTGCTTGCAGCGCTGCAGAGGCATTCCGGGGTAGCCTGACCCGACTTCCTGAGGTGTCCGACCGGAAAGGTCTGGAATCCATGAGCCGATCCGCCCGAAGCGAGCCCGTGTCATGACCGCCCCTGCGGCCTACCGCGTCTCCCACCTGGACGCGTTGGAGGCGGAGAGCATCTTCGTGATGCGTGAGGTGGTGGCGGAGATGGAGCGGCCGGTGCTGCTCTTCTCCGGTGGCAAGGACTCGATCGTGATGCTCCGGCTCGCCCAGAAGGCGTTCGCTCCGGCGAACATCCCGTTCCCGGTGATGCACGTCGACACCGGCCACAACTTCCCCGAGGTCCTGGAGTACCGCGACCAGCGGGTCGCCGAGCTGGGTCTCCAGTTGATCGTGGCGAGCGTTCCCGAGGCGTTGGAGCGCGGCCTGGTCCGGGAGAGCCCGGACGGCACCCGCAACCGGATCCAGACGCCGGTGCTCCTCGATGCGGTGGAGAAGCATCGGTTTGATGCGTTGTTCGGTGGGGCGCGTCGGGATGAGGAGAAGGCGCGGGCGAAGGAGCGGGTGTTCTCGTTCCGGGATGAGTTCGGGCAGTGGGATCCGAAGAATCAGCGGCCGGAGTTGTGGTCGTTGTACAACGGTCGGCATCATGCGGGTGAGTCGATTCGGGTGTTTCCGTTGTCGAACTGGACCGAGTTGGATGTGTGGCACTACATCGCTCGGGAGCGGATCGCGTTGCCGTCGATCTACTTCGCCCACGAGCGTGAGGTGATCGAGCGGGACGGGATGCTCTACGCCGTCAACGAGTTCATCCAGCCCCGCGCCGGTGAGGAGCGGTTCAAGGTGCGGGTGCGGTACCGGACGGTCGGCGATGCGTCCTGCACGGCTGCCGTTCGCTCCGACGCGGACTCGGTGGAGTTGGTGATCGAGGAGGTCGGGGCGACCCGGATCACCGAGCGGGGTGCGACCCGGGGCGACGACCGGGTGAGTGAGGCCGCCATGGAGGACCGCAAGCGGGAGGGCTACTTCTGATGAGTGCCGAGACGATCGCCCCGGAGACGTCGGCCCGTCCGATGGACCTGCTCCGCTTCGCCACCGCCGGAAGCGTCGACGACGGTAAATCCACCCTGATTGGCCGTCTTCTGTATGACACGAAGTCGTTGTTCACGGATCAGTTGGAGGCCGTGGAGGCGGTTTCGGCGGCGCGGGGTGACGAGTACACGAACCTGGCGTTGTTGACCGACGGGTTGCGGGCGGAGCGGGAGCAGGGCATCACGATCGATGTCGCCTACCGGTACTTCGCCACTCCGAGGCGGAAGTTCATCATCGCCGACACCCCGGGGCACATCCAGTACACCCGGAACATGGTCACCGGCGCGTCCACCGCAGATCTGGCCCTGATCCTCGTGGACGCCCGTAAGGGCCTGGTCGAACAGTCCCGCCGCCACGCCTTCCTGTGCAGTCTGCTGCGCGTGCCGCACCTCGTGCTGTGCGTGAACAAGATGGACCTGGTCGACTGGTCCCAGGACGTGTTCGACCAGATCGCCGACGAGTTCACCGCCTTCGCCGCCAAGCTCGACGTCCCCGATTTGGCGGTGGTGCCGATCTCGGCGTTGAAGGGCGACAACATCGTCACCCGCTCCGAGAACACCCCCTGGTACGAAGGCCCCTCGTTGTTGCACCACCTGGAGCATGTGCACATCGCCTCCGACCGCAACCTCGTCGACGTGCGGTTCCCCGTCCAGTACGTCATCCGCCCCCAATCCACCACAGTCACGGACTACCGGGGCTACGCCGGGCAGGTCGCCTCCGGTGTGATCAAACCCGGCGACGAGGTCATGGTCCTGCCGTCGGGGTTCACCTCCCGCATCGCCGCCGTGGAAACCGCCGACGGACCCGTCGCCGAGGCGTTCCCACCCATGTCCATCACCGTCCGACTGACCGACGAGATCGACATCTCCCGCGGCGACATGATCTGCCGACCCAACAACGCCCCCACCCCCACCCAGGATGTGGAGGCGATGGTGTGCTGGATGGACGAAACCCGCCCACTGCACCTCGGCGGCCGTTACACCATCAAACACACCACCCGCACCGCACGGGCGATCGTCCGCGGAATCCACTACCGCCTCGACATCAACACCCTGCACCGCGACGACACCGCGACCGAGTTGAAACTCAACGAGATCGGCCGGATCCGACTCCGCACCACCGTGCCCCTACTCGCCGACGAGTACCGCCGTAACCGCACCACCGGCGGATTCATCATCATCGACGAAGCCACCAACCGCACCGTCGCCGCCGCCATGATCGTCGAAACCACCTAACCCCCAGCCGGTAGCAGGGGACCCCTCCTCACCAAAAACCGGTAGGAAGGGCCCCCTGCAACCACCCGAGCAGTGCAAGCGCCTCAGTCGAGTCGACTGGCACCCGGGGCGGGCCACACCGTGACGTGACCGGGTGCGGCGAAGCCGCGCTCGGCGTACGCGGCCGTGACGGCGGCGGTGACCGCGTCGGCCGAGGCCGCCTCCACCAGCGCCAGCACACAGCCGCCGAAGCCGCCCCCGGTCATCCGCGCACCGAGCGCCCCGGCGGCCAGCGCCGTCTCGACCGCGAGGTCGATCTCCGGCACGGTGATCTCGAAGTCGTCCCGCATCGAGGCGTGTGACCCGGTCAGCAGCGGGCCGATGTCGCGTACCCGGCTGGCGCGCAGCAGCGCGACGGTGTCGAGGACCCGCTGGTCCTCGGTGACCACGTGCCGGACCCGTCGCCGGGTCTCGTCGTCGGGCAGCCGGCCCAGCGCCGCGTCCAGGCCGCCGACGGGTACGTCCCGCAGGGCGGGCACCCCGAGCAGGTCGGCGGCCTGCTCGCAGGACCTGCGCCGCGCCGCGTACTCGCCGTCGGCGTGCCGGTGCGGGGCCCGGCTGTCGACGACCAGCATGGCCAGACCGGCGGCGTCGAGGTCGAACGGGATGTGCTCGACCTCCTCGGTGCGGCAGTCGAGGAAGAGCGCGTGCCCGGCCCGGCAGCGGATCGCGGCGGACTGGTCCATGATCCCGGTCGGCGCGCCGACGTACGCGTTCTCGGCCCGCTGGGCCAGCCGGGGCCGTCGTTCGGCGGGAAGGTCCAGCCCGCCGAGGTCGACCAGGGCGGCCAGCACCGCGGCCTCCAGCGCGGCCGAGGAGGAGAGGCCGGAACCGAGCGGTACGTCGCTGGCGATGGCGAGCCGTGCGCCCGGTACGGCGTACCCCGCCTCGCGCAGCGCCCAGACCACCCCGGCGACGTACGCGCCCCAGCCGGTGACCCGGCCCGGGGCGAGGTCGTCGGCGGTGAACTCGATCGACTCGTCGGCCAGTTCGGAGCAGACCGTCCAGACCCCGTCGGGCTGCCCGGCGGCGGCCACCACGGTCCGCAGGGAGAGGGCGAAGGGGAGCACGAAACCGTCGTTGTAGTCGGTGTGCTCGCCGATCAGGTTGGCCCGTCCGGGGGCCGCCCAGCGGCCGGCAGGCTCGGCGGCGTACCGCTGCCGGAAGCCGGCGGTGGCGCGGTCGGCGACGTCACCGGCGAGGACGGGGTGCGTGGTCACGACCGCTCCAGGATGTGCGTGCGGTAGAACGCCCAGGCGTCGCCGACCATGTCGTGCAGGGTCGGCTTCTCCGGCACCCAGCCGAGTTCCGCGCGGGCCAGCCGGGCGGAGGCGACCAGCTCGGCCGGGTCGCCCTCGCGGCGCGCGGCGATCTCGACCGGGACCCGGTGGCCGGTGACCTCACGGACCACCTCGACGACCTGCCGGTTGGTGAAGCCGTTGCCGTTGCCGAGGTTGTAGATCCGGTGCTGGCCGGGGGTCGCCGCGTCCAGCGCGAGCAGGTGGGCGCGGGCGAGGTCCTCGACGTGGATGTAGTCGCGGACGCAGGTGCCGTCGACGGTGGGGTAGTCGTCGCCGAAGAGCTGGAGCTTGTCGCGCCGCCCGGCAGCGACCTCCAGTGCGATCGGGATCAGATGGGTCTCCGGGTCGTGCCGCTCGCCGATGGCCTCTTCGCCCCGGAGGTAGGCCCCGGCGACGTTGAAGTAGCGCAGTGAGACCGCCGCCAGGTCGTGCCCGATCGCCTCGGAGGTGAGCGCCATGTCGACGGCGAGCTTGGTCGCGCCGTACGTGTTGGTGGGGGCCTTGACCGCCGTCTCCGGGATGGGCAGCTCGACCGGGTTGCCGTAGACGGCGGCGGTGGAGGAGAAGACCAGGCGCGGCACTCCGGCGGCGCGGACGGCGTCGATCAGCGCGAGCGAGCCGACGGTGTTGGTGTGCCAGTACAGCTCCGGCCGCACCATGGACTCACCGGCGGCGATCAACGCGGCGAAGTGCAGCACCCCGTCGAATCCGGCCCGGGGGGTGAGCACGCGGGCGGCCTCGTGCACCGGGGCCTCGACGTGGGTCGCCTCGGGGGCGAGCGCCTCGCGGTGACCGGTGCGCAGGTCGTCCAGGACGACCACCTCGTGCCCGGCGTCGAGCAGCATCCGGGTCACCACGCTGCCGATGTAGCCGGCCCCCCCGGTGACGAGCAGTTTCACGTCGGCCCCCTCCTGACCGGCCACCTCGGGTTGGTGGCCGCGTTCCGTAGCTCACCCTACGACCGACGGCCGTGCGCGGCCCGGTCCGTCGCCGGAGCTATTCCACCATGAACTGCCAGGGTCGAACAGAGTCGAACACCAGGGATCCGCTGGGGGCCCGGGTGTCTACCATCTCTGGTATGCGGGAGACGGGCGGTTCCCGGCCCCGGCGACAACCGCCGGGGCGATCACGACGAACGGGACGACCGCGACGCGAACCGGGGCCGGTGGCGCGGGCCGTGGCCGGGGTGGTGGTCCGGGCCGCGGACGGGGCGACCCGACTGGTGACGCACCTGCTGGGCGCGGGTCCCACCGCCGGGCGGGAGCGGATCAGCGAGGCGGACCTGCGCGACCTGGTCGCCGCCAACACCCTCCTCGACGCCGACGAGCGCCGGATCATCGACGAGGTACTGGCGGCCGGGGCGAGCCTGGTCCGCGAGGTGATGATGCCCCGTACCGAGGTGGTCTTCCTCTCGGCACGGCTCACCGTCGCCGAGGCCGCCGAACTGGCCCGCACCGAGACACACACCCGATACCCGGTGATCGACGGCACCCACGACGACGTGGTCGGCTTCGTGCACCTGCGTGACCTGCTGCTCCGGCCGGACCCGGACCCCCGGACGACCGTCGGCGAGCTCACCCGCGAGGTGAAGCGCCTCCCCGGCAGCAAGCGGGTGCTGGCGGCACTGACCGAGATGCGCCGGGAACGGCACCACCTCGCGGTGGTGGTCGACGAGTACGGCGGCACCGCCGGCATCGTCACCCTGGAGGACCTGATCGAGGAGCTGATCGGGGAGATCCACGACGAGTACGACACCGACCCCGACCCGGTGCACGCCGGCCTCCCCGGCGTGGTGGACGGCCGGCTGAACCTCGCCGACTTCGCCGAGCGCACCGGGGTGGTCCTGCCCACCGGTCCGTACGAGACGGTCGGCGGGTACGTGATGGCCGCCCTCGGTCGGCTGCCGGTCGTCGGCGACGAGGTGCCGGTGGCCGCCGAGCCCGGCCGCCGCGCCGCCGGTGCCGCGAACCGGTCCCCGGGCGGCGGAACGACACACCCGGTCGCGAAACCGGCTCCGGCGGCCGGCTGGTCGCTGCGGGTGCTCGCGCTGGAGGGACGCCGGGTGGCCCGGGTGGCGGTCGCGGGACGGCCGCCGCTGCCGGCCGTCAACCAGCCGGCCGCCGCACCGACTCCCGCCGTGGCTCCCGTTCCTCCGGCTCCCGCACGCCAGCTGTCGCCGGCCGCCGTGGTGGGGAAGTCGACCACCGGCCCGTCATGACGTACGCCGGGTGTTACTGACAGAATTGCCGGCATGTCCGACGTGCCTGCCCGCCCCCGCGTCCTCTCCGGCATCCAGCCGACGGCCGACTCGTTCCACCTCGGCAACTACCTGGGCGCGGTACGGCACTGGGTGGCCCTCCAGGACACCCACGACGCGTTCTACTGCGTCGTCGACCTGCACGCCATCACCGCCGGGCACGACGCCAAGTCGCTGCGCCAGCGCAGCCGGACGGCTGCCGCGCAGCTGCTCGCCGTCGGGCTGGACCCGGAGCGTTGCGCCCTGTTCGTCCAGTCCCAGGTGCCCGAGCACGCCCAGTTGGCCTGGATCCTCTCCTGCGTCACCGGGTTCGGCGAGGCCAGCCGGATGACCCAGTTCAAGGACAAGTCGCAGAAGCAGGGCAGCGAGCGGGCCAGCGTCGGCCTCTTCACGTACCCGATCCTCCAGGCCGCCGACATCCTGCTCTACCAGGCGGACGCGGTGCCGGTCGGCGAGGACCAGCGCCAGCACCTGGAACTCACCCGGGACCTGGCCCAGCGTTTCAACACCAGCTTCGGCCGGACGTTCACCGTGCCGGCGGCGCACATCGTCCGGGACACCGCGAAGATCACCGACCTCCAGGACCCGACCGCGAAGATGTCGAAGTCGTCGTCCTCGCCGGCCGGCATCATCAACCTCCTGGAGGAGCCGGCCCGCTCGGCCAAGAAGATCCGCTCGGCGGTCACCGACACCGGCCGGGAGATCGTCTTCGACGCCGAGGCGAAGCCGGGCATCGCCAACCTGCTGACCATCTACTCGGCGCTGACCGGGCGGAGCATCGACGACCTGGTCGCCGCGTACGCCGGCCGGGGCTACGGCGACCTCAAGAAGGACCTCGGCGAGGTGGTGGTGGAGTTCGTCCGGCCGGTGCAGGAGCGCACCCGCAGCTACCTGGACGACCCGGCCCAGCTCGACAAGCTGCTCGCCCAGGGGGCCGAGAAGGCCCGCGCGGTGGCGGCCCGGACGCTGGCGGCCGCGTACGAACGGGTCGGGTTCTTCCTGCCGGTACGCGTCGGGTGACGTCGGTGTCATGACGTCGACGGTGGACGGGTCAGCGACCGGAGGGGTGGCGCGGGGCGTGGATCGCAGGGGCGCGACGGCAGGCACGGCCGCCACCACCCAGATCGGCGTGGCGGTGGACATTCCGGAGCCGTGGGGTTCTCACCTCACCCGTCGGCGGGCGGAGGCCGGTGATCCGCTGGCGGCCCACATCCCGGCCCACGTGACACTGCTCGGGCCGACCGAGATCCCGGTCGACGCCATGCCGGTCGTCGAGGCGCACCTGGCCGCGGTGGCCGCCGCGCACCTGCCGTTCAGCCTGCACCTGCGGGGCACCGGCACCTTCCGCCCGGTGACCCAGGTGGTCTTCGTCGCGGTGGCCGCCGGGATCAGCGAGTGCGAGCTGCTCGCCGAGGCGATCAGCGCCGCCCCCGAACTGCGCCGGGAGACCCGTTTCCCGTACCACCCGCACGTGACGGTCGCCCAGGACGTGCCGCCGGAGGCGCTGGACCGGGTCTACGAGGACCTGGCCGACTTCTCCGCCATCTTCGAGGTGGAGGCCTTCACCCTCTTCTCGCACTCCGGTCAGATCCGCTGGCAACCCCGCCGCGACTTCCGCCTCGGCGGCTGAACCCGCGCAGGCGTACCGGCCGACGACGGGGGCGGGGATCGGCGAGGATGATCGTGTGAACGTGTTCGGGCGGATCGAGGCCGGAGCCGACCGGTGGGTCACCGGGCTGCGACGCCGGTCCCGTGTGTTCGACCACGTCTGGCGGGCCGGGGTGCGCTACAACGACGTGCTCGCCGGGCGGCTCGCGGCGGCGATCGCCTACTACGGGTTCTTCGCGGCCTTCGCCCTCGCCCTGATCGGATACGCGATCTTCGGGGCGATCATCGAGGACAACCGCGAGGTGAGCCGGGCGGCGGCCGACTTCCTCCGGGAGAACCTGCCCTTCCTCGACCCGGTGCAGATCGCCGACAGCAGCGGCCGGGTCGGCGTGATCGGCCTGGTCATCCTGGCCTTCACCGGCATCGGCTGGGTGGAGTCGATCCGTTCGTCGCAGCGGCTGATCCACGGCCTCAACCAGCAGCCGGGCAACCTGGTGGTCCGCCGCCTGGTGGACCTGGGCATCCTGGTCGCGCTCTTCGTGCTGATCGGGGTGTCGGTGGCCGCCGTCGACGCGCTGGAGTCCCTGCTGCGCTGGCTGCTGCGCAGCACCGGTTCGGTCGCGCTGACCACGGTGAGCGCGCTGCTCAGCGTCCTGATCAACCTGGTACTGGCCAGCGCCCTACTGGTGCTGGTGCCCCGGCTGCGGATGAGCCGCCGGCGGCTGCGGCCGGTGGTGCTGGTGGTGGCCGTCGGCATCACTCTGATCAACACGGTCGGCCGGTACTACGTGGTCCGCGCCGAGCGGAACCCGGCGTACGCGGTGGTGGCCGGCGCGGTCGGGCTGCTGCTCTACCTCTACCTGCTCAACCAGTTGGTGCTCTTCGGCGCGGCGCTGGCCGCGACCAGTGAGCAGGGGCGGGTGTGGGATATGGCCGACGGGGGTAGGGTCGTCGCTCCGGTCGGTGGTGTCGGACCCGGCACCCCGGACCGTCCCGCACCCCCTGCCAGCAGTTGACTCTTGGAAGGTGTCGCAGATGACCGAGCCGAAGCCGTTCCGTGTCGAGGTGGTCGTGGCGGCCGACCAGCAGACGGTCTGGTCGGCGCTGACCGAGCCGGAGTTGATCGGGCAGTGGTTCGGCTGGGACTTCGAGGGACTGGCCGAGGAGATCCGGCACATCTTCGTCGACCACGCCGACGCGTACCCGCCGGAACGGATCGCGCTGGAGGCCGGCCAGGAGCTCCAGGCGGAGGCCGACGGGGAACGGACCCGGGTGCGGGCGGTGATGCCCGGGGCGCTGGACGGCGAGCTGGCCGACGGGTACGACGGCCTGGAGGAGGGCTGGCGGACCTTCTTCGAGCAGCTGCGGTACCTGCTGGAGCGGCGCCCGGCGGGGCAGCGGCGCACGGTGCGGCTGGCCGGTAGGGCCACCGGGAAGCAGTTGCTGGCCGTCCTCGACGAGGCCGGGCCGACGCAGGAGTGGCACGACAGCCGGTTCCAGCGGATCGTGGTGGACGCCGAGGGTCGGCTGCTGGCCGCCATGGCGGAGTCCCCGCTGACCGACGAGGCCGCCGGCCCGGTCAGCCTGGTGGTCAGCGCGTACGGGCTGGACGACGCCGGTCTGGACCGGCTGCGCGCGGAGTGGACGCGCCGGTGGCGGGCCGCCGTGCCGGCCGGGGAACTGGACCCCGCATAGCCGGCAATTAGGGCGAATCGGACTCGTCATCCCGCCGCAGGGACGATGATGGGCGCGTGGGCGCACTCGTGACGTTGGACCTGCCGGACGACTCGCCGATGCTCGGCCTGCCGTGGATCATCACCTTCGGCCCCCTGGGCGACACCGAGGAGTGGGAGCCGGTGGTCTGCGGGCCGTACGAGCGCCCGCACGCGCTGGCCCTGGCCGAGTCGGTGGTCGCCGACGAGCAGTTGATGGCGGTGGTCGAGCCGCTGCTGCCGGCGGTCTCCGCCGACGAGATCCGGGGCGAGATCACCTCGGCGCGGATCGCCGCCGAGGACGAGAGCGCCCGGATCGAGGAGTCCGACCTGTACGGCGACTTCGAGGACACCATCGACGACGAACTGGAGGAGGCGTCGGCCCGGGAGCCGCACGGCGAGCCGCGAACCCCGCCGACCGAGGAGCAGTTGCGGGCCGGGTTCCGGCGCATCGCCGCCCGGCTCACCGATCGGACGGAGAGCCGCCCCGAGGGCTAGCGGGACCGGTCCCGCCCTGACCGGGTAGCGGGCGGTGGCAGCCGGTGGGCGGCGGGACCGGTCCCGGCCGGTCGTCGTCGCGAGAGCCCCGGACGGACACCGGCGCCCCGGGGAAGCCTCCCCGGGGCGCCGGTGCCCTCACCCCCCACCACAAGGGGTCGTCTGCCCCAGTCGCCCGCCGGCGCGAAGCTCGGCGAACGACCAGGTGAGTTCAGGTCTACCCGACCAGGTGCCGCTCGAACCACACTGCGGCGTCGATCGTCAGGAGATACCCGTCACTCGCGTCGGTGAGCGGCGCGCTGGCGACGATCGGCTCGCCGTACCCGCTGATCCGCGTCGGTGCGCCGCTGAGGTTGACCACGCAGGTCAGCTCGACGTCGTCGGCCGAGCGGCTGAAGGCCAGCACGCCGGGGTCGGTCTCCCGCCAGGTGATCCCGCTGTCGACGGAAGCCAGCGCCGGGTGCTCGTGCCGGATCCGCAGCGCGGTGCGGTAGAGCTCCAGCGTCGAGCCGGGCACGCCGGTCTGCGCGGCGACGGAGAGGGCGGCCCAGGTGGCGGGGGCCGGCAGCCAGCTCAGTTCGCTGCCCTCCGGGCCGAAGCCGTACGGCGCGAGCTGGCCGCTCCACGGGATCGGCACCCGGCAGCCGTCCCGGCTCTGGCCGGTGCGCAGGAACGACGGGTCCTGCCGCAGCTCGTCCGGGAGGTCGAGCACCTCTGGCAGGCCCAGTTCCTCGCCCTGGTAGACGTACGCGCAGCCGGGCAGGGCGAGCATCAGCAGGGTGGCGGCGCGGGCCCGGCGCAGGCCGACCTCGCCGTCGCCGTACCGGGTGACGTGCCGCTTCTTGTCGTGGTTCGAGAGCACCCAGGTGGTCGGCGCGCCCACGATGGTCGACTCGGCGAGCGCGGTGTCGATCACCTTGCGGAACGAGTCGGCCGACCAGGTGGCGTCGAGGAAGTCGAAGCTGAACGCCTGGTGCAGCTCGTCCGGGCCGATGTAGCGGGCGAGCCGCTGCGGGGTCTCCGCCCACGCCTCGGCCACCGCCATCCGACCACCGGGGTAGCTGTCCAGGATCGGCCGCCAGGAGCGGTAGATGTCGTGCACCTCGTCCTGGTCGAAGTAGGGGAGCCGCCCCTTGCCGAGCAGCTCCACCTGCCGCTGGCCGGTGGTCATGGTGCTGAACCCGACGTCCGGCAGCCCCTCGGCCTTGATCATGCCGTGCGCCACGTCGATCCGGAATCCGTCCACCCCCCGGTCGAGCCAGAACCGCAGAATGTCCTCGAACTCGGCGCGGACCTCGGGGTGCCGCCAGTTCAGGTCGGGCTGGGCCGGGTCGAACAGGTGCAGGTACCACTGGCCGTCGGGGACGCGGGTCCAGGCGGGGCCGCCGAAGATGCTCTCCCAGTCGTTCGGGGGCTGGTCGCCGTTCTCGCCCCTGCCCTCGGCGAAGAGGTAGCGCGCCCGCTCGGGGGAACCGGGGCCGGCGGCGAGGGCGGCCTGGAACCAGGGGTGGGCGTCGGACGTGTGGTTCGGCACCAGGTCCACGATGATCCGCAGGCCGAGGGCGTGCGCATCGGTGATCATGTTGTCGAAGTCGGCCAGGGTGCCGAACATCGGGTCGACGTCGCGGTAGTCGGCCACGTCGTAGCCGCCGTCGACCATCGGGGAGGTGTAGAAGGGGGTCAGCCAGAGCGCGTCCACACCCAGGTCCCGCAGGTAGGGCAGCCGTTCCCGGATGCCCTGGAGGTCGCCCACGCCGTCGGCGTTCGAGTCGGCGAAACTGCGGACGTAGACCTGGTAGACGACCGCGGAGCGCCACCAGTCGAGGTCGGTGGCGGGCGGCGTCGGGCGGATGGCGGTCACGGTGGCGTACCCCGTTCTCTGGCGCGGGACGGCGACCCGCGACGAGCCGGCGCGGGTGTGCGTGCAGAATGCCGGCCCGGCGCTGCAAGAGTCAAGCAGGACTTGCGCAAGAAATGTCGCCACCCGCCGGGCCCGGTCCTGCCGTCGGTGCCCCTCAGGCCGGTACGGCCAGCGCGGGCGGCGCCGGCCGCTGCGGGGTCGGGACCGGGCCGGGTCGGGCCGCGTCGGCCGGCGCGACCGCGGTGGAGCCACGGACCACCAGCTCCGGGCGGAAGAGGTACTCCGAGTGCGGGGCGCCGTGCCCGTTGATCTCGTCGACCAGGGCCCGGACGGCGGCGACCGACATCGCCACCACGGGTTGCCGCATCGTGGTCAGCGGCGGGTCGGTGAAGGCCATCAGCGGGGAGTCGTCGTAGCCGACCACGGAGAGGTCGGCCGGCACGGAAAGGCCACGCTGCCGGGCCGCCCGGATCGCGCCCAGCGCCATCAGGTCGGAGCCGCAGACGATGCCGGTCACGCCCCGGTCGAGCAGCCGGGCGGCGGCGGCCTCGCCGTCCTCCACGCCGAACAGGGAGAGTTCGGCCAGCGGCTCCAGCTCGGCCTCGTCCAGCTCGACCAGGCGCCGCATGGCGGCCTTGTAGCCGGCGACCCGGCGCTGGACGGGCACGAACCGGTCCGGTCCGGTGATCAGGCCGATCCGCCGGTGCCCGAGGGCGACCAGGTGGGCCACGGCCAGTTCGGTGGCCTCGCGGTCGTCGCAGGAGACGAAGGGCGCCGCGATGCCGGGCGCGAAACCGTTGATCATCACGATCGGCAGTGGCCGGCCGATGAGCGCGCGGTACCGGTCGTGGTTGGCGGCGGTGTCGGCGTGCAGGCCGGAGACGAAGACGATCCCGGAGACCTGCCGGTCCAGCAGCATCTCGACGTACTCGTCCTCGGTGACCCCACCGGGGGTCTGGGTGCAGAGCACCGGGGTGAACCCGCTCTGGGCCAGCGTGGACTCGATGGTCTGGGCGAACGCGGGGAAGATCGGGTTGTCCAGCTCCGGCACGACCAGCCCGACCAGCCCGGCGCTGCGCTTGCGCAGCCGGGCGGGGCGCTCGTAACCGAGTACATCGAGGGCGGTCAGCACGGCCTGCCGGGTCTCGGGGGCCACGCCGGGGCGGTCGTTGAGCACCCGCGACACCGTGGCCTCGCTGACTTCGGCCTGTTGGGCGATGTCGGACAGTCGAGCGCGCATGGGCCGCACTCTAGCTCAACCGCAACTTCTTGCGAACACTTCTGCAAGCCCTTCCATTAACTGCAACGTCTTGCTAACGTCCCGGCAACACGCGAGAGCAGCGGCGCAGCACACCGCGCCGGTTGGCACAAAATTCTACCGACGTTTCCCCTGGCGGGCCGCCCTTCCCCCGGCGGGCCTGCCATGACGACAGGAGTACCGATGCGCATCCGTACCGCGGGTGTGGTCGCCGCCGTCGCGCTGGCGCTCGCCGCCTCTGGCTGCGGCGGCAGCGACAACAACGACGAGCCGGCCGCCAAGGAGTCCGCCAAGGCCTCCGGCGGCAAGCTGGTGATCTGGGCCGACGACAAGCGGGCCGCGGCCCTCAAGCCCTACGCCGAGAAGTTCGGCACCGAGAACGGCGTCACCGTCGAGGTGCAGGCCGTCTCCAAGGACCTCCAGACCAACTTCGTCACCGCCTCCCAGCAGGGCAGCGGCCCGGACGTCGTGGTCGGCGCGCACGACTGGATCGGCAACATGGTCCAGAACGGCGCGATCGAGCCGGTGCAGCTCGCCGCCGAGCAGAAGAGCGGCTTCAACGAGACCGCGGTCAAGGCGGTCACCTTCAACGGCCAGCTCTACGGCGTCCCGTACGCGATGGAGAACCTGGCGCTGATCCGCAACACCGAGCTGGCCCCCGAGGCGCCGAAGACCATCGAGGACCTCGTCGCCGCCGGCAAGAAGCTCAAGGCCGAGAAGAAGGCCAGCGAGATCCTCTGCCTCCAGTCCGGCCAGAACGGCGACGCGTACCACATCTACCCGCTCTACACCTCGGCCGGCGGCTACCTCTTCGGCACCGCCGCCAACGGCGACTACGACCCCAAGGACCTGGGTGTCGGCAAGCCGGAGTCGATCGCGGCGTTCCAGAAGATCGCCAAGCTGGGGGAGAAGGGCGACGGCGCGCTCAAGCGCTCGATCACCGGCGAGAACTCGATCGCCACCTTCACCGGCAAGAAGTGCGCCTTCCTGGTCTCCGGGCCGTGGGCCATCACCGACGCCAAGAAGGCCGGCATCAAGTACGACATCTCCCCGGTCCCCGGCTTCGCCGGTGGCAAGGAGGCCCAGCCGTTCGTGGGCGTGCAGGCGTTCTACGTCGCCGCCAAGGGCAAGAACAAGGCCCTGGCGCAGGAGTTCGTGGCGAACCGCGTCAGCACCCCCGAGCTGGCCGTGGCGCTCTACAACGCCGAGCCGCGTCCGCCGGCGCTGACCGCCGCTCTCGACCAGGTCAAGGGGAGCGACCCGGACCTGGCCAAGTTCCAGGAGGCCGGCAAGAACGGCCAGGTGCTCCCGGCGATCCCGGCCATGGCCGCGATCTGGGACCCGTTCGGCAAGGCCGAGGCCGCCATCATCGGTGGCGCCGACCCGGCGAAGACCATCACCGCCGCCGGTAAGACGATCGCCGGCCAGATCAAGTAATGACCACGTCGCTGTCCGGCCCGGGGTCTGGCACACAGACCCCGGGCCGGGAGCCCATCGGCTCCCGGCCCGCGCGCCGCGCCGCGCCCCACGACGCGCCGATCACCCTCACCGGCCTCGCGGTGAAGGTGATCCTGCTCGGACTGACCGCCGGAATCGCGGTCTGGGCGGCCTTCCCGCTCATCGACGCCGAGAGGTGGGGCGGACTGGCCCTGCTGCTGGCGACCACCGCCGGCCTGTTCTACCTCTACCTCACCCGTCGGCACATCCCGGCCAAGTACCTGGTCCCCGGCACGCTCTTCCTGATCGCGTTCCAGATCGTCCCGGTGCTCTACACGGCGAGCACCGCGTTCACCAACTTCGGCGACGGCCACCGGGGCACCAAGGACGACGCGATCGTCGCCATCCAGACCGCCTCGGTCAAGCAGGTGCCCGGCTCGACCGAGTACGCCCTCTCGGTCGCCACCCAGGGCGATCCGGCCACCGGAGCGCTGGTCTTCCTGGTCACCGACCCACAGACCGGGAAGGTCTCCGCGGGTGACGTGAGCGGCCTGCGGGAACTGGACGCGGCGGACGTCACCGTCGCCACCGGTGGCAAGGTCACCGCGGCCGAGGGCTACACCGTGCTCAACTTCGGTCAGGCCAGCGCGCGGAGTGAGGAGATCACCGCACTGGTGGTGCCGACCGACTCCGGCGCGCTGCGCTCGTCCGGCCTGTCCCGCGCCTACGAGGGCAAGGCGGTCCGGGCGTACGACAAGGGCTGCGACTGCATCCGGGACGCCGAGAGCGGCCGGACCTGGACGGCCGACGAGGATACCGGCGCGTTCGTCGCCGCCGACGGCGAGCGGCTCGCCCAGGGCTGGAAGGTCGGCGTCGGACTGCGCAACTTCAGCCGGGTGCTCACCGACCCGGACATCTCCGGGCCGTTCTTCGGCACCCTGCTCTGGAACTTCGCCTTCGCGCTCGGCTCCACCGGGTTCACGTTCGTCCTCGGCATGGCCATCGCGTTGGCGCTGCACTCGCCCCGGATGCGCGGCACCAACATCTACCGGGTCCTGCTGATCCTCCCGTACGCCATGCCGTCGTTCGCGATGCTGCTGGTCTGGCGGGACATGTTCAACACCGACTTCGGCCTGATCAACAACCTGTTCGGGCTCGGCGTGGACTGGTTCGGGCAGGACTGGTCGGCCCGGGTCGCGGTGATCCTGGTGCAGCTCTGGCTCGGCTACCCGTACATGTTCCTGGTGGCCACCGGCGCGTTGCAGGCCATCCCCCGGGAGCTGACCGAGGCGACCTCGGTCGACGGGGCGTCGGCCTGGCAGTCGTTCCGGTCGGTCACGCTGCCGCTGCTGCTGGTCGCGCTCTCGCCGTTGCTGATCTCGTCGTTCGCGTTCAACTTCAACAACTTCAACGCGATCTACCTGACCACCGAGGGTGGGCCGTTCCCGGCGGACAACCCGACCAGTGGTGCCACCGATCTGCTGATCACCTACACCTACCGGTTGGCGTTCGGCGCGCAGGGTGCGGAGTACGGCCTGGCCGCAGCAGTGTCGATCTTCATCTTCACCATCGTCGCGGT
Organism: Micromonospora sagamiensis; assembly: GCF_014680085.1. Lineage (NCBI taxonomy): Bacteria > Bacillati > Actinomycetota > Actinomycetes > Micromonosporales > Micromonosporaceae > Micromonospora > Micromonospora sagamiensis. The sequence continues at coordinate 3,765,486 of NZ_AP023438.1, forward strand.
GGTCTCGGCGGTCAGCTTCCGGCGTACCCGGCAGCAGGAGGAGGTGTACTCGTGACATCCGTACAGGCACCGGTCGCCAACCGGACCGCCGGCCGACGCCGGAGCCGCTGGTTCGCCCAGGTCGGCTGGCGGCACCTGGTCGGGGTGGTCGCGGTGGCGTTCAGCCTCTTCCCGATCCTGTTCGTGCTGTCGGCCGCGCTCAACCCGCTGGGCACGCTCAGCTCCACCGACCTGGTGCCCACCGAGGGCGTGTCGTTCGAGAACTTCACCGGCCTGTTCGAGCGGACCGCCTTCGAGCGGTGGTTCCTCAACTCCCTGCTGGTGGCCGGGCTGGCCAGCTTCGTGTCGGTCTTCCTCTCCGCGCTGGCCGCGTACGCGTTCTCCCGGATGCGGTTCGCCGGCCGGCGGCCGGGGCTGCTCGCGCTGCTGCTGATCCAGATGTTCCCGCAGTTCCTGGCGATCGTGGCGATCTTCCTGATCTTCACCACGGTGACCGACCTGTGGCCCGCGATCGGTTTCAACACCCCGTGGGGCCTGCTCCTGCTCTACCTCGGTGGGGCGCTCGGGGTGAACACCTGGCTGATGAAGGGCTTCTTCGACACGCTCCCCAAGGAGCTGGACGAGTCGGCGACCATGGACGGCGCCTCGCACTCCCAGATCTTCTTCCGGATCCTGCTGCCGCTGGTGGCACCGATCCTGGCGGTGACCGGCCTGCTCGCCTTCATCAGCACGATCAACGAGTTCCTGATGGCGAACGTGTTCCTCACCGACGCCGAGTCGAAGACCCTCGCGGTGGGCATGTTCGGTCTGGTGGCCGGCGAGCGGAACAACAACTTCGGCATCTTCGCGGCGGGCACCCTGCTCACCGCGATCCCGACGGTGCTGGTCTTCCAACTCGTCCAGCGCTACATCGTCTCCGGCCTCACCGCCGGAGCGGTCAAGGGATAAACCGGATAGGTGGCCGCTCGCCGTCGTGGGCGAGGCGAGGGGTGCTGGTTCGCGGGCGCCCTGCGGCGAGTGGCACCGCTCCGTGGACAGCCCACCGGCAAGGGCGTCGGCGACGGCGTACACCGGAGCAGTCGAGAGCTGCCCGTCGGGTCATCCGATCCGGCGGGCAGTTCACCTCTTCCCCGTACCCGACCCGGAAAGGGCCGACCATGTCCATGTCCCATCCCGTCGCACCGCACCACGACGGATCCGCCCGCTACGTGCCCGAACAGGCCCCGGAACTCGGCGACACCGTACCGGTCCTCGTCCGGGTGCCGGCCGACGCCGACGTCCGCCGGGTGCACGTCCGGACCACGCCGGACGGCGAGCCGCGCTTCAGCGAGGCGGTCGTCGACCACACCGACGGCGACACCGTCTGGTGGCGGGCACAGGTGGGCGTACGCAACCCGGTCACCAACTACCGGTTCCTGCTCACCGGCCGGCGCGGCACCCGCTGGCTCAACGCCGCCGGGCCTGTCGACCACGACGTGCCGGACACGGGCGACTTCAAGCTCGTCACGTACGACCCGCCGCCGGCCTGGGCCCGGGACGCGGTGATCTACCAGATCTTCCCGGACCGTTTCGCCCGTTCGGCGGGAGCTGCCACCCGGCCGGCCCCGGAGTGGGCGATCCCCTGCGACTGGGACACCCCGGTCGTCGGGCGCGGCCCGGAGACGCCGTACCAGTTCTACGGCGGCGACCTGGACGGGATCACCGGGCACCTGGACCACCTGGACCGGCTCGGGGTGAACACCGTCTACCTCACCCCGGTCTTCCCGGCCCGCTCCAACCACCGGTACGACGCGGCCAGCTTCGACCACGTCGACCCGCTGCTCGGCGGGGACGCCGCGCTGGCCCGGCTCGCCGACGCCGTCCACGCACGCGGCTGGCGGCTGCTCGGCGACATCACCAGCAACCACACCGGCGACGGGCACGAGTGGTTCGTCCGGGCCCGCGCCCACGAGCATGCCCCGGAGCGGGAGCTGTACTACTTCGACGCCGACGGCGACTACGAGTCCTGGAACGGCGTCCGGTCGCTGCCGAAGCTGAACTGGGGCAGTGCCGAGCTGCGCCGCCGGTTCGCCACCGACCCGGACTCGTTGCTGCGCCGCTGGCTGCGCCCGCCGTACGGGCTGGACGGCTGGCGGGTGGACGTGGCGAACATGACCGGCCGGCGGGGCACCGACGCGTACACCCACGAGGTGGCGGCGCTGCTGCGGGCGGTGGCCACCGACACCCGCCCGGACGCGCTGGTGATGGCCGAACACGGTCACGACCACACCGGCGACCTGGACCGCGACGGTTGGCACGGGACGATGAACTACGTCGGCTTCACCGACCCGGTGTGGAGTTGGCTGCGCGCCGGGGACGACCCGGTGCCGAACTTCCTCGGTACCCCGGGTGGGGTGGTCCGGCGGGACGCGGACGCGGTGCTCGCCACCATGAACGCGTACCGGTCGCTGGTGTCCTGGCGGGCGTACACCCACTCGTGGCAGCTGCTCGGCTCGCACGACTCGGCCCGGATCCGCACCGTGGTCGGGGACGCGGCCCGGCAGGAGGTCGCGGCCGGGTTGCTCGCCACCATGCCCGGCACCCCGATGATCTTCGCCGGGGACGAGCTGGGACTCACCGGGACGAACGGGGAGGGTTCCCGCACCCCGATGCCCTGGCACCGGCCGGAGACCTGGGACAACCGGACGTTCGAGACGTACCGGTCGTTGATCGCGCTGCGGCGGGCGGAGCCGGCGCTGCGCCACGGTGGCCTGCGCTGGCTGCACGTCGACGCCGACACCATGGTCTTCGCCCGGGAGGCGGTCGACGGCACGGCCGTGGTGCTGGCCCGCCGCGCGCCCGGCAGTCCGGTCCGCCTCACCGGCCTGCCGCCCGCCGACAACGTGTACGGCGGCGCGCCGCCCCTGCGCCCCGACGCGGACGGCACCCTCACCCTCCCCGCTGACGGCCCGATCTTCCAGGTCTGGCGGACCACCTGAGGCGGGGTGCGGTGGGGTGGGGTGGTTGCAGGGCCCCCTCCTACCGCTTTTTGTCGAGGAAGGGCCCCCTGCAACCATCCAGTCGCCCGAGGGGCGGCTACTACGACGTGTCGTTGATGGGGGAGGATGTCCGGCGTGGAAGCTATCCGGCTCGTACTGCTCTACGCCCACCTGATCGGGTTCGCGCTGCTGCTCGGGGGCAGCGTCGCCCAACTCGTGTCCGGGCGGATCAGGATAAACCCCGCCATGCTCTGGGGGGCGGTCATCCAGTTGCTGACCGGGCTGGGCCTCTCCGCCCCGCTCCGGGACGGCGACGAGCCCGCCCCGGCGAAGCTTGTTACCAAGTTGGTGCTCGCGCTGCTCATCTTCGTCATGGTTTTCTTCTCCCGGAAGCGGGAGTCGGTCAATCGTGGGCACTTCCTGGCGATCGTCGGGTTGACCCTGGTCAACGCGGCAGTGGCGGTCTTCTGGCGGTGACGCTCCGGGCAGCCGGGCACCGGTGTGGAAGCCGGCGTCCGGAGGCAGTCCGGCGGGTTACCGTGAACCCGACGAGTGACCTGCCGCACGCGAGGGTTACGTAGCGGTAACAGCCGCCCAACAGTCGTGCACGATTGTCGGCCGGCGGGAGGGCGTGCGGCTACGCTTCGCGTCCGTAACGTGAGACGCCGGCGGCAAGGCGCAGGCCGGCTTGATGACTGTCACCGTCCGTTAGAGCGGTGGCGATGGGGAGGGAGTCGTCTTGCGCTCTGTGCGTGGGATGCGGGTCGTCTCGGCTTTCGCGGTCGGTGGGCTGGTGCTCGGTGCCGCCGCGTGTGGCGAGGCTCCGGAGGAGAACGACGGCGCCGGTGACGGTGGCAAGAAGTTCAGCGCCTGCATGGTGACCGACGTCGGCGGTATCGACGACAAGTCGTTCAACACCTCGGCCTGGAAGGGCCTGGAGGCCGCCAAGGCGGAGAACAGCAACATCGACATCAAGTACGTGGCGTCCAAGGCCGAGGCCGACTACGAGCCGAACCTGACCCAGTACGTCAACCAGAAGTGCGACTTCATCCTGGCCGTCGGTGGCCTGATGGGCACCGCCACGTCGAAGATCGCCAAGGCGAACCCGAACCAGCAGTTCGGCATCGTCGACGCGAAGGTGGCGGAGACCAACGTCTACCCGATGCAGTTCGACACCGCGCAGGCCGGCTTCCTCGCCGGTTACCTGGCGGCGGGGATGAGCAAGAGCAAGAAGGTCGGCACCTACGGCGGCATGAAGATCCCGCCGGTGACCATCTTCATGGACGGCTTCGTCGACGGTGTCGCCCACTACAACAAGACCAAGAGCGCCAACGTCCAGGCGCTCGGCTGGGACAAGGCCACCCAGAACGGGTCGTTCACCAACGACTTCGTCAAGCAGGACGAGGGCAAGAAGGTCGGTGACGCCCTGGTCGCCCAGGGTGCCGACATCGTCATGCCGGTCGCCGGTGGCGCCGGGCTCGGCACCACCGCCGCCGCCCAGGCCAGCGGCGGCAAGTACAACACCATCTGGGTGGACGTCGACGGCTGCGAGAGCACCCCGAACTGCCCGGCGATCGTCAGCACCGTGGTGAAGAACATCCCGGACGCCGTGAAGGAGGCCGTCGTCAAGGCGGCCAAGGGCGAGAAGCTGGAGGCCACCCCGGGTTACCTGGGCACCCTGGCCAACAACGGCGTCTCGCTCGCCCCGTTCCACGAGTTCGACAGCAAGGTCCCGGCCGAGCTGAAGGCCGAGCTGGACAAGCTCAAGGCCGACATCTCCGCCGGCACCGTCCAGGTCACCTCGCCGGCCCAGCCGAAGTGACCCGCCGCCGGTCACCGCGGTAGTGGTGACCGGCGGTCGCGTACCACGACGGCCGCTCCGGCCGGCACGGATGCGAATCCCTGCCGCCGGAGCGGCCGATCTGCACGACGTCCCCCACCACGCGGCCGACGGCCACCCCGTGGCGACCAGGTCGCTCCACGGCTCGCACTCCAGGAGGTTGCGCTGAGACTCGAACTGCGCGGCATCACCAAGCGGTTCGGTGATCTGGTCGCCAACGACCACATCGACCTGACGGTGGAGCCTGGAGAGATCCACGCCCTGCTCGGCGAGAACGGCGCGGGCAAGTCGACCCTGATGAACGTCCTCTACGGGCTCTACCAGCCCGACGAGGGCGAGATCCTGGTCGACGGGAAGCCGTTGAAGCTGCGCGGGCCGTCGGACGCGATCGCGGCCGGCATCGGCATGGTGCACCAGCACTTCATGCTCGTGCCGGTCTTCACGGTGGCCGAGAACGTGATGCTCGGCTCGGAGAAGGTGCGCGGCGGGCTCGCCGGCTTCCTCGACCGTCGTCGGGCCAGTCGGGAGGTCGCCGAGGTCTCCGAGAAGTACAACCTCCGGGTCGACCCGCACGCGGTGGTCGAGGACCTGCCGGTCGGCATCCAGCAGCGGGTGGAGATCGTCAAGGCGCTCACCCGCGAGGTGGACCTGCTCATCCTCGACGAGCCGACCGCGGTGCTGACCCCGCAGGAGACCGAGGAGCTGCTGACGGTCATGCGGTCGCTGAAGGCGGCCGGCAAGTCGATCGTCTTCATCACCCACAAGCTCGGCGAGGTCAAGGCGATCGCCGACCGGATCACCGTGATCCGGCGCGGGAAGACCGTCGGCACCGCCTCCCCGAGCGCCAGCCGGGACGAGTTGGCCGCGCTCATGGTCGGCCGCAGCGTGCACCTGACCGTGCAGAAGGAACCGGCGAAGCCGGGCGCCCCTGTCCTGGAGGTTGCCGGCCTGGTCGTCGACGACGACCGGGAGATCCGGGCGGTCGACGGCGTCGACCTGACCGTCCACGCGGGCGAGGTGCTCGGCGTCGCCGGTGTGCAGGGCAACGGACAGACCGAGCTGGTCGAGGCGGTCATGGGCCTGCGGCCGGTGCTCGCCGGCAGCGTCTCGCTGCACGGGCGGCGGATCGACGGCTGGTCGCCGAAGAAGGTGCTCCGCGCCGGGGTCGGCTACGTCCCCGAGGACCGCAGCGTCGACGGCATCGTCAAGGAGTTCTCCGTCGCGGAGAACCTGGTCCTGGACCTCTACGACCAGCCGCCGTTCGCCTCCGGTCTCGCGCTGAAGCCGGAGGCCATCGCGACGTCGGCCCGGGAGCGGATCACGCAGTTCGACATCCGGACCTCCTCGGCGGACGCGCCGGTCGGCACGCTCTCCGGCGGCAACCAGCAGAAGGTGATCGTGGCCCGGGAGTTCTCCCGGCCGCTGAAGCTCTTCATCGCCGCGCAGCCGACCCGGGGCGTGGACGTCGGCTCGATCGAGTTCATCCACAGCCAGATCATCCGGGAGCGGGACACCGGCACCGCCGTGCTGCTGGTCTCCAGCGAGCTGGACGAGGTGATCGGACTGGCCGACCGGATCGCGGTGATGTACCGGGGCCGGATCATCGGCGTCGTCGGTCCGGACACGCCGCGTGAGGAGATCGGCCTGCTGATGGCGGGCATCACCCCGGACCAGGCGGCCGGCACCGACGCCCGGTCCGGCGACGCCACGACCGACGGCGCGACGGCCACCCCGGCGTCCGACGGCCCAGTGAACGAGGACGAGGCATGACCAATCCCAACCCCGCCGCCGGGTCCCCGGACAAGGAGCCGGCGACCACGGAGCAGGCCGCCCGCGACGCGGGCGGCGGCACCGGCCGGGCCGCCGACCCGACGTCGACGACCACGCCGGCCGGGACGAAGCAGCCGGCCACGACGACGCCGGCCGGAGCGAAGCGGCCCGGGGACGACGGCGCACGACCCTCGCTCGGCCAGCTCTTCCTGGCCAACCTCTGGGCGGCCAACACGGTCACCGTGACGGTGCTCGCGCTGGTGCTGGCCATGCTGGTGGGCGCGGTCCTGATCATCATCTCCGACCCGGACGTGCTGGCCACCTACAGCTACATCACCGCCCGGCCCTCGGACGCGATCAACGCGAGCTGGACGGCGGTCAGCGAGGGCTACGCCAACCTCTTCAAGGGCTCGATCTTCGACCCGGAGGCCTTCTCCGGCTGGCTGAACGGCAGCAACGGCTGGGAGCCGGTCTTCGCGCCGATCTCCGAGACGCTCACCTACGCCGCGCCGCTGGTCTTCACCGGCCTCTCGGTGGCGCTCGCCTTCCGGGGCGGCCTGTTCAACATCGGTGCCCAGGGCCAGGCGACCATCGGCGTCATCCTCGCCGCGCTGGCCGGCTTCCTGCTGCCGCTGCCGCCGGTGGTGCACCTGCTCGTCGCGGTGATCGCCGGTGCGCTCGGCGGCGCGGTCTGGGGGTTCATCCCGGGCATCCTGAAGGCCCGCACCGGCGCGCACGAGGTGATCAACACGATCATGCTCAACTACGTCGGCGTCTACTTCCTCTCCTGGATCATCGTCCAGAACGGCGTCCAGGACCCGGAGCGCACCGACGCGATCAGCCGCTCGGTGGACGGCTCGGCCCAGCTGCCCCGGCTGCTCGGGGCCGACCTGCGGGTGCACGCCGGCATCCTGCTCGCGGTGGCGGCCACCTGGTTCGTCGCCTGGCTGCTCAACCGCTCGACCTTCGGCTTCGAGCTGCGCGCGGTCGGCGCCAACCCGGACGCCGCCCGCACCGCCGGCATCGGCGTGGGGAAGACGTACGCGCTGATGATGGCGCTGGCCGGGGCGCTCGCCGGGCTCGGCGGCGCGCAGATGGTGCTCGGCACCACCGCCGCCGCGCTGACCCCGCTGGTGGTGGCCCAGATCGGCTTCGACGGCATCCTGGTGGCGCTGCTCGGCCGGGTGAAGCCGTGGGGCGTGCTGCTGGCCGCGCTGCTGTTCGGCGCGCTCCAGGCCGGCGGCAACCGGATGCAGTCCTACTCCGGCATCTCGCTGGAGCTGGTCACCGTGCTCCAGGCGCTGATCGTCATCTTCATCGCCGCCCCCGCGCTGGTGAAGGCGATCTTCCGGCTCCGGGCCGCCCGCGCCGCCCGGTTGCAGACGAGCCTCGCGAAGGGCTGGTGACCGGTGCGCGCGATCAGTGAGCCGACGAGTCCCGCAGTCGTGAACGGAGACCCGAGCTGATGTCCACGATGGCTGTCGACGACGTCGCCGTCGCCCCCGTTCACGAGGGCTTCTGGACCCGTAACCGCAAGATCGGCGTGGTGCTGCTGGCGCTCGGCCTGCTCGCGGCGATCCTCTTCGGCGCGCTCGCCACCGACGAGCAGGCGCGCTTCACGCTCAGCGAGGACGCCGAGGGCGCGGCGCTGGCCGTCAACGGCACGCTCGGCGCGATCGTCTTCGGCGTGCTCGCGGTCGCCGCCGGGGCGGCCCTGCTGGCCGGCGTACCCAAGCGCTGGTTCACCACCGTGCTCGCGGTCGGCGTGGTGGGCTTCGTCGCGTCGTTCCTCTGCTGGCAGGTCTCCGCCGCGCCGGCCGGGCAGAACTTCATGCCGATGGTCAACATCGTCCGGGGCACCTTCATCCTGGCCCTGCCGCTGATCTTCGGTGCGCTGGCCGGGGTGCTCTGCGAGCGCTCCGGCGTGGTGAACGTGGCGATCGAGGGCCAGTTGCTGATGGGGGCCTTCGCCGGTGCCCTGTTCGGCACGATGACCGGCAGCGTCTGGGTCGGCCTGGTGGCCGCCGCGATCGGTGGCGCGTTCATCTCGCTGCTGCTGGCCGTCTTCGCCATCCGCTACCTGGTCGACCAGGTGGTCATCGGCATCGTGCTGAACCTGCTCGCGCTCGGCCTGACCGGCTTCCTCTACGAGCGGCTGATGCAGACCGACACCCAGAGCTACAACCAGCCGCCGCGCTTCGGCACCTGGGCGATCCCGGTGCTGGAGGACATCCCGGTGATCGGGCCGGCGCTGTTCCGGGGCAACATCTTCCTCTACCTCGGGCTGATCCTGGTCCTGGTCATCCACATCGCGCTGTTCCGGACCCGGTGGGGGCTGCGGACCCGGGCGGTGGGTGAGCACCCGACCGCCGCCGACACGCTCGGCGTGAAGGTGCTGGCGCTGCGGTACCGGAACGTGATCCTGGCCGGGATGGTGGCCGGCATCGGTGGCGCGTCGTACACCCTGGCGCTCTACACCTTCACCAAGAACATGATCGGCGGTAAGGGCTTCATCGCCCTGGCCGCGCTGATCTTCGGCCGGTGGAGCCCGACCGGGGCGCTGCTCGCCGCGCTCTTCTTCGGCTTCGCCGACCAGCTCGGCACCTACCTCGGCGCGATCAACAGCATCATCCCCAGCCAGTTCCTGGCGATGCTGCCGTACCTGGCGACCATGCTGGCGGTGGCCGGGCTGGTCGGCAAGGTCCGTGCGCCGGCCGCCGACGGCAAGCCGTACATCAAGGGCTGACCCGGCACCGGGACGAACCGGGCAGGCGTCCGCCGTCTCCATCCGCTCCCGTGCGTGGGCCCGGTGGGATCCGTCCCACCGGGCCCACGCGTCTTCCGGTCACCGATCCGACGGTACGGCCCGCGCCCGGTCGGACGGGACCCCGCCGCAGGTCGTCGCGGGGGTGGGGCAGAATCCGGGGCATGGACATCGACTGGGTGCGGCTGCGCAGCGCCGCCACCGAGGTCATGCGGCACGCGTACGTGCCCTACTCGCGTTTCCCGGTCGGGGCCGCCGCCCTGGTCGACGACGGCCGGGTGGTGGTCGGCTGCAACGTCGAGAACGCCGCGTACGGCGTGGTGCTCTGCGCCGAGTGCGGGGTGGTCTCCGCGCTGCACTCCTCCGGTGGCGGGCGGCTGCTCGCCCTCTCCTGCGTGGACGCCACCGGCGAACCGCTGATGCCGTGCGGCCGGTGCCGGCAGCTGCTCTGGGAGCACGGCGGCCCGGAGTGCCTCATCGAGGCGAAGGGCGGCCCGCTGCGGATGGCCGACCTGCTGCCGCACGCGTTCGACGTGAACGACCTGGAGGCGGTGGTCGGCGAGGCTCCGGTGCCGGTGGTGCCGGAGCGGCTGGCCGCCTGGCGGGGCCGGGGGACCGTCTTCGTGCATCCCGACCTCGACGCCGGTCAGCAGGTCTGGACGGCGTACTGGGAACGGTCGGCCGGCGACGACGTCGGCGCCGAGACCGGTGTGCTGGAAGAGGGCCCGAACTGGGACGACCCGGCTGCGGCGATCACCTGGGGGCTCGCCCGGACGCCCCGGGTCGTGGTGGTCGACGCGGGCGGCACCATCTACTGGGCCGGCGAGGGCGAACCACCGGTGGAGATCCCGGTCCGGTGGCCCGGCGAGTCCGAAGGAGAAGAGCGATGAGCGGGTTCGCGGCGGTCGACGTCATCCGCGCCAAGCGGGACGGCGGGGTACTCTCCGACGCGCAGATCGACTGGGTGGTCGACGCGTACACCCGGGGGCTGGTGGCCGACGAGCAGATGTCCGCGCTGGCCATGGCGATCCTGCTACGCGGCATGACCGCCCCGGAGATCGCCCGCTGGACGGCGGCGATGATCGCCAGCGGCGAGCGGCTGGACCTCTCCGCCGTCGACCGGCCCACGGTCGACAAGCACTCCACCGGCGGCGTCGGTGACAAGATCACCCTGCCGCTGACCCCGCTGGTCGCGGCCTGCGGCGCGGCGGTGCCGCAGCTCTCCGGGCGGGGCCTGGGACACACCGGAGGCACCCTCGACAAGCTGGAGTCCATCCCCGGCTGGCGGGCCGCGCTGAGCAACGACGAGTTCATCGCCCAGCTCCGCGACGTCGGCGCGGTGATCTGCGCCGCCGGGGAGGGACTCGCACCGGCGGACCGCAAGCTCTACGCCCTGCGCGACGTCACCGGCACCGTCGAGGCGATCCCGCTGATCGCCAGCTCGATCATGAGTAAGAAGATCGCCGAGGGCACCGGCGCGCTGGTGCTCGACGTGAAGGTCGGCTCCGGGGCGTTCATGAAGTCCGTCGACGACGCCCGCGAGCTGGCCCGCACCATGGTCGAGCTGGGCGGCGCGCACGGCGTGCGGACGGTCGCCCTGCTCACCGACATGTCCACCCCGCTCGGCCTGGCCGTCGGTAACGCCGTCGAGGTGACCGAATCCGTGGAGGTGCTCGCCGGGGGCGGCCCCGCCGACGTCGTCGAGCTGACCCTGGCCCTGGCCCGGGAGATGCTCGACGCCGCCGGCCTGCCGGACGCCGACCCGGCCGCCGCGCTGCGGGACGGTCGGGCGATGGACTCCTGGCGGGCGATGGTCCGGGCGCAGGGCGGTGACCCGGACGCCCCGATGCCGAAGGCCAACGAGGTCGAGGTGGTCCGCGCCGATGCCGACGGGTTCGTCGCGGCCGTGGACGCGTACGCGGTCGGGGTGGCCGCGTGGCGGCTCGGCGCGGGCCGGGCCCGCAAGGAGGACCCGGTCAGCGTCCCGGCCGGGGTGGTGCTGCACAAGCGCCCCGGCGATCCGGTCCGGGCCGGCGACCCCCTCTACGAGGTACGCGCCTCCGAGGCCGGCCGGATCCCGGCCGCGCTGGCCGAGGCGGCGGGGGCGGTCCGGATCACCCCGACCGCGCCGGCGGCGACGCCGCTGGTGATCGAGCGGATCGCCTGAGGCGGGCGGGCCGAGGTGACCGCCGTACCCGCACCCGATCCGGGGGCCGTCCGTGAGGCGAGCCTCGACGAGCTGGGCCGGCTCGGACTGCCCCTGCCACCGGAGAACTTCCCGTTGGTGTGGGAGCCGGGGGACGAGGTCGAGCTGCGGCCGACCGTGGAGGTCGAGGCGCGGATCGCCGTACTCCACCTGATCCTGGCCCGCTGCTTCGGGATGTCCACCGAGGCGGCGATGAGCTGGCTGCTCGCCTCGCGGCTGGTGGACTCGGTCACCCCACCGGAGTGGGACTTCGTCACCGCCGGCAAGGGCGACCACCGGTCGTTCGTCCTGCACCACGACGCCCTCTTCGCGCTGACCTGGGTGCTCGGCCTGACCAGGCAGCTCGACCCGTCGCTGCCGGTCGACCAGGACCTGGTCGCGAAGTTGCCGAACATCGTCGGCGGGGAGACCTTCGACAGGTGGCGGGGACGGCTGCTCGTCGCCCCGCAGCATCCGGCCGACGCGGCGGCCCTGCTGGACCTGCACTACTGCCTGGACTGGGCGTACCTGAAGTCGGAGCGGGACGGGCTGCCGCTGCCGGGGGAGATCGACTCGCACTCCATCGGGCAGCGACGGTGGGCGCTGGAGTGGGCCGTGGTGCTGCGCGGCCCGTACCACGACCCGCCCCCAGGATGGGAAGAGGTCGACCTCTCCACCTGAGACCGCCGACCGGCTCCCCGGGCCGCCCGGTCCGGCTCTCTGCTCGGGACGCCCGGTCCGGCTCTCTGCTCGGGGCGGTCGACGGTTCCGCTCGGGACGGTCTCCGGTCAGGCCGGGCGGTAGCGGGACAGCTGGACGGCGGCGGTCACCGTGACCGGCTCCGCCAGGGCGGCGATCCGCGCGGCGAGCCGGGCCGGCTCGGTGTGCCAGGCGCTCGGCCCCATCCCCACCAGCGTCTCGACCTCCGACCGGGTCAGCGTCAGCCGCGCCCGGTGTTGCGTGGTGCCGATCCCGGTGAAGTGGCCGGCCAGGCTGCCGGCCACCCGCTCGGCCTTCGCCGGGTCCACCCGCAGCAGGTCGAGCGCGTCGACCAGCTCGGCCAGATGATCCGCGACCGGCGTGACCACCAGCAGCGTGCCGGTCGGGTCGAGGACGCGGCGGAACTCCGCCCCGTTGCGGGGGGCGAAGACGTTCACCAGCACGGCCACCGAGGCGTCGGCCAGCGGCAGCCGCTGCCAGGTGTCGGCGAGTGCCGCGCCGGCCCGGGGGTGGGCGCGGGCCGCGCGGCGCAATGCCGGCTTCGAGACGTCGAGCGCCAGGCCCACGGCGTCGGGCAGCGCCGCCAGCACCGCGGCCAGGTGCCGGCCGGTGCCCGCCCCCGGCTCCACCACCAGCGGGAACGCCCCACCGGCCGGCACCGTGTCGGTCGGTGTCGGGCGAGCCGGGGTCGGATCGGTCGGCGTTCCGGTGGCCCGTCGGTGGTCGGCCAGTGCCCGCGCGGCGGCGTCGGCGAGCGCCGACGAGACCACGTCGTAGTGTCCGGCGGCGAGGAAGTCCGCCCGGGCGGCGACCATCGTGGCACTGTCCCCGGTGTGCGGGGTGCGCCCGGCCAGCAGGTTCACGTACCCCTGGCGGGCGACGTCGAAGCTGTGGCCGCGTGGGCAGCGCAGGGCCTGCGCGGTGCCGGCGGTGGCCGACGTGAGCGACCCGGCGCAGACCGGACAGCGCAGCCGGTTGACGATCTCCGGATCCACGGAGGCCATCGTACGGTCCGTGCGGCGGCTGACTAATGTCTGAGCATGGTCGCGATCCGATACGAGGACATCGTCAAGGTCCCGAAGGCGTTGCTGCACGATCACCTCGACGGGGGCCTGCGGCCGGCGACGGTGGTCGAGCTGGCCGCCGAGGTGGGCCACGAGCTGCCCACCACCGACCCGGAGGCGCTGGGCCGGTGGTTCGTCGAGGCGGCGGACTCCGGCTCGCTGGAGCGTTACCTGGAGACCTTCGCCCACACGGTGGCGGTCATGCAGACCGCTTCGGCGTTGACCCGGGTGGCCCGGGAGTGCGCCCTCGACCTGGCCGCCGACGGGGTGGTCTACGCCGAGGTGCGGTTCGCCCCCGAGCAGCACCTGGAGCAGGACCTCACCCTCGACCAGGTGGTCGAGGCGGTGCTCGCCGGTTTCGCCGAGGGCAGTGAGCTGGCCGCCCGCGCCGGCACCCCGATCCGGGTCGGCACCCTGCTCACCGCGATGCGGCACGCCGCCCGGTCGCAGGAGATCGCCGAGCTGGCCGTCCGGCACCGGGACACCGGCGTGGTCGGCTTCGACATCGCCGGTGCCGAGGCGGGGTTCCCGCCCACCCGGCACCTGGACGCCTTCGAGTACCTCCAGCGGGAGAACTTCCACTTCACCATCCACGCCGGTGAGGCGTTCGGCCTGCCGTCGATCTGGCAGGCGATCCAGTGGTGCGGCGCGGACCGCCTCGGGCACGGGGTGCGCATCGTCGACGACATCACCGTCGGCGGCGACCGTCCGCAGCTCGGCCGGCTGGCCGCGTACGTGCGGGACAAGCGGATCCCGCTGGAGCTGTGCCCGTCGTCCAACGTGCAGACCGGTGCCGCGCCGTCGATCGGCGAACACCCGATCGGCCTCCTGCGCGACCTGCGGTTCCGGGTCACGGTCAACACCGACAACCGACTGATGAGCGGCACCTCGATGTCGCGGGAGATGGCCCTGCTGGTGGACGCCTTCGGCTACGGCTGGAAGGAGCTCCAGTGGTTCACCATCAACGCGATGAAGAGCGCCTTCATCCCGTTCGACGAGCGGCTGAGGATCATCGACGACGTCATCAAGCCGGCGTACGCGAAGCTGCTCTCCTGAGCCCGGCCGCCCGCTCGCCGGGTGGGGGCCGGGCGGCCGGGTGGGGCTCAGGGTCGGTGCGGGTGGCCGGAGAGCAACGCGGCCACCCGCCGCAACACCTCCCGCGCCTTGGCCGCCTCCGCGCCCAGTCCGGTCTGCCGGCGCAACACCGCGGGTTCCTCGCGCAGCAACGTCAGGCCGCGGCGGAGGAGCACCCGCGGTGCCTTGCGCTGTTCGGCCAGGTCCCGGCTCAGGCGGCGGACGAAAGTCGCGCCACGCGGCCGGCGAAGAGCGTATGCGCCGGCGAGAAGGCCCAGCTCACGGCATTCGGCGACGATCTCGGCGGCGAAAATCCCTTCGGCGACGAAGAATGGCGACCCGGCGAGATCGAATGTCCGGGTGGCTACTCGGCGGTCTTCGCCGATCGCATAAACCGGCACTTCGGCCTTGCCGTCGTGAGCCAGTCGGGCAATGGTTTCCACGGCGAACCCGGCATCCCAGGCATGCGGCGAATCCCAGTCGATTCGGCCGTGTCGACGTGGCAACGTAGGATCGTCGCCGTCCTTGTAGAAATCGTCCAGGCAGAGCACCGGAAGTCCGGTTCGGTGCGCGATGTAGGACTTTCCGGAGCCCGAAGGGCCGGCGAGCAGGACGACACGGTGCGGGGTTTCCATTACGGTAGGTGACTCCGGCCAGACGGGCTGCGATCAAACTGTCTCAACATCTCATCACACTCCGGGCGAGGGACAACCTGGGCTTTCTCTTTGAGAGGCGGCGTGATGGAATCTCGGAGGTCCGACCCGTCGGGTCGGTCGCTGGGCGTTGCCCGGAGCAACGCGGCGGATGCTGAGATCGCGAGGGCGGTGACGTGAGCAAACGACCAAAGACGGCGGGCTCCTTCCTGTCGCGAATGCGCCGGCCAGCTGGTCGGCTTCGCGACATGCCGATCTGGTCGAAGCTCGGCCTCATCATGATCGTGCCGACCATCGCCACAGTCGTCGTCGGCACCAACGGTCTGATCGACCACCTGGACACGCTGAACAACGCAAACCGCGCGGGTGACCTGGCGAACCTCACCGGCTACTCCGGTGCGCTGGTCGACACCCTCCAGGACGAGCGGGCCGCCGCGGTGCTGCTGCTCGGGTCGAACGCGCAGACCCGGGAGCAGTACAACAAGGCCTACACCGAGGTGCACCAGCGGGTCGACCGGGCCCGGGGGCCGTACTCCCGGCAGCGGGCCGAACTCGACGGACTGCCCAACAACTTCGAGAAGGTCCTCGACCGGATCGACCAGGGCCTCGAAGACCTGCCCGGCACCCGTAGCCAGGTCTTCAACAACAAGCTCCCGCTCACCGACGCGGCCCGGTCCTACGAGGGTCTGATCAACGACCTGCTGGACATCCGGGACTCGGCGAGCCAGCTCGCCGGGGACACCGACCTGAGTGAGCGGATGCGCGCCGTGGCCGCCAGCGCCCGGGCCAAGGAGTTCCTCTCGGTCCGCCGGGTCGTGGTGCACCGGGCGCTGATCCAGGGCTCGATGAGCCCGGTGCTGCGCACCGACTACATCGCCACCGGCACCGGACAGCAGCAGGCCCTACAGAGTTTCCAGGCGGTCGCCAACCAGGCCGAGTCCGAGCTGTACCAGCAGACCGTCGCCGGCTCGGACCAGCGCCAGGTCGAGAACTACCTCGGCTGGATCAACGGCAACACCACCGACAGCATGACCGGTGCGCCGTTCGGGGCGAACGAGTGGGACGCCGCGATGGTCGCGAACGCCAAGTTGATCCGTACCGTCGAGGCCGAGCTCGACGGCGACGTGGTCCGCCTGGCCGACCAACTCCGCTCCGACGTGCAGCGTCGGGTCTTCCTGGAGACCGGCCTGCTGCTCAGCATGCTGCTGCTGGCGATCTTCTTCGCCTACCTGGTGGCCCGGTCGATGGCCCGCTCCCTGCGCGACCTGCGGCAGGGCGCGCTCTCCATCGCCCAGTACGGCCTGCCCCAGGCAGTGGCCCGGCTGCGGGATCCGAAGGTGACCGGCCAGCTCACCCCGATGCAGCTCGCCAACCAGATCGCCGAGCCGCTCCCGGTGCGCAGCAAGGACGAGTTCGGCCAGGTGACCGAGGCGTTCAACGCCGTCCACCTGGAGGCGGTCCGGACGGCGGCCGAGCAGGCCGCGCTCCGTGCCTCCGTCGCGACCATGTTCGTCAACCTGGCCCGCCGGTCCCAGATCCTGGTCGACCGGCTGATCGGCCACCTGGACCGGCTCGAGCGCGGCGAGGAGGACCCGGACCGGCTGGCCGAGCTGTTCCAACTCGACCACCTGGCCACCCGGATGCGCCGCAACGACGAGAACCTCCTGGTCCTCGCCGGCGCGGACTCCACCCGGGTGCAGCGGCAGCCGGCCGCCCTGATCGACGTGCTCCGGGCCGCCCAGTCCGAGGTGGAGCACTACACCCGGATCGAGTTCGGTGTGATCGACCGGGACCTCGAGGTCGCCGCGCACGCCGTCAACGACCTGGTCCACCTGGTCGCCGAGCTGTTCGACAACGCCACCGCGTTCTCCCCGCCGGACTCCCAGGTCATGGTGGAGGCCCGCCGGGTGGGCGACCGCGCCTCCCTCTACGTCGAGGACCGGGGCATCGGCATCAGCGCCGAGCAGCTCGCTGACCTGAACCAGCGGCTCGCCACGCCGCCACAGGTGGACGTCGCGGTCTCCCGGATGATGGGCCTGGTCGTGGTCGCCCGGCTGGCCGCCCGGCACGGGGTCCGGGTCGAGCTGCGGCCCGGCACCGAGCGGGGCATGGTCGCCGAGGTCGACCTGCCCATTTCGGTCCTGGTGCCGCGTACGCTCTCCGGTCGGGTGCAGCAGCCGGCGGGGCTGCCCGCCCCCGGCCCCGCTCCGGCCACCCCGCTGCCCACCATCGGTACGCTGCCGGCGCTGGGCAACGCCCCGTCACCGGCACCGGCACCGCGTCCCGGGGGCTCCGGCAACCAGGTCACCCTCGGTGGACGGCCGTTCGAGCCCGGGCCGCGCAACGGCACGCCGGGCAGCACCGGCCGGCCGCTGCCCGCATGGTCCGACCTGACCGGTGTGGACGTCCGGGCCAACGGCAGCGACGCCTTCACTCCGCGTCCGGCCACCGGGCAGCAGCCGGACGCGCTGCCGCAGCGCCGCGCGACCGCTGACGAGGAGCCGACCGAGGGCGGCCAGCCGCCGGTCGTGCCGAGGCAGATGCCCGCCAACCCGGAGGCGCGGACCACCTACCCGCAGGCCCCGCCGCCGGTGTCGGCCCCGCCGGTCTCCGGTCCGCCCGTGTCGGCTCCGCCGGTCTCCGGTCCGCCGATGTCGGCCCCGCCCATGTCCGCACCGCCGCCCCGACCGGCCCCGGCCGCACCGGCTCCGCCGGCCTGGCCGCCGGTGGCCGGGACGGAGCGGGAGGTACCCACCCCACCCGTGCCCGAGCGGCTCGCCGCAGCGCTCGACATGACCACGGAGCTGCCCCGACTGCCGCGTTCGGCAGGGGATCCGTCGGCCGTTCCGAACGGCCCCTCCGCCCCGGCCGGACAGCCGGCGTCCGCCCCGGCGGTCCACGACCGGCAGCGGTACGCGGACGAGACGATGGAACTGCCGATCTTCCGGGAGCTGGAATCCGCCTGGTTCCGTACCCGGCGACCGGTCAACGACGAGACGGCCGGCGGTGCCCGGGCCACCCTCGGGGGCCTCGACGACGCCCAGACGCAGCAGTTCGCTGCGGTCGAGCGGAGCCGTCCGGCTGTCCAGAAACCAGCAGGGACGACAGGTAACGCACCGATGGCAACGAACACCGGAGGCACGTCGCACGACAACGGTGCGGCGACCAACGGGAGCGACCGTTCCGCGTACGCCGAGAGCCTCGCCGGCCGGCGCACCCCGCAGCCGGCCGGCGGTTGGCAGACCGCGGCGGACGACGGCTGGCGTGCCGCCAGCGCGGCCAAAGAGGTGCCGGTGGTCGAGACCACCCAGACCGGCCTGCCCAAGCGGGTCCCCATGGCGCAGCTCGTGCCGGGTGGGGTCGAGAAGCCGGTGGCGTCGGTGCAACGTCGTACGCCGGAGGCGGTACGCGGACTTCTCTCGGCATACCATCGTGGCGTGCAACGCGGCCGAAGCAACCACGCGGACAGCCCCTCGCCCGGCCTGGAGGCGACTCCGGGCAGGCAGCAGTCCTCGCAGTCTGGCTCAGGCCCACTGGCCGGGAGCAGGCAGAAGGAGCAAGAAGGATGACAACTACGCAGGATCTCGGTTGGCTGCTGGCCAACTTCGCCGACCGGGTGCCCGGTGTCGCGCATGCGGTCGCCGTCTCCGCGGACGGTCTGCTCCTCGCGTCGTCACGGGACCTGCCGCGTGACCGCGCCGACCAGTTGGCGGCGATCTCGTCCGGCCTGGTCAGCCTCACCCAGGGAGCGGCTCGCTGCTTCGAGGGTGGTGCGGTGCTCCAGACAGTGGTCGAGATGGACAATGGCTTCCTGTTCCTCATGTCCATCTCCGACGGGTCGTCGTTCGCGGTGCTCGCTGCCAGGAGCTGTGACGTGGGGCAGGTCGGGTACGAGATGGCGCTGCTGGTCGACCGGGTCGGCGACGCGTTGACCCCGCAGCCGCGCGCCGCCGCGGGAATGCTGGGTTGACACGGGCGCTGACCTTAGGGTCGGCGGACCAACAACGAATGAGTCGACGGGTTCCACCGCAGCGAGTCGGTGGCGGGTACGCGGAAGGAGGTGAGCGGCGACATGGTCGATCGTGACGAGCCGACCGGCGCACTGGTCCGTCCATACGCCGTCACCCGCGGTCGTACCCGTCCCCGCCTCGACATCGCGCTGGAGGCGCTCGTCGAGACGACGGTGCGCGGTCGGACTGCTGCCAACGGCAACGGTGGTCAGGGCCGGGAGCACCAGTACATCGCCGCGCTGTGTGACGGCCGGCTGCAGTCACTCGCCGAGATCGCGGCGCGGATGCAGCTGCCACTCGGGGTGGCCCGGGTGCTCATTGCCGACATGGCTACGGACGGCCTGGTCGCGGTGCACGAGCCGACCATCCTGGACGACTCCGACGACGCGGTGGGCACTGAACTGCTGGAGAGGGTGCTGAGTGGACTTCGCAGGCTCTGACATGTCGCACCGGCCGCCGACTCCGTCGAGCGGGCGCGTGACATCGGCGAAGATCGTAATCGCCGGTGGGTTCGGCGTTGGCAAGACGACGCTGGTCGGCTCGGTTTCGGAGATCACGCCACTGACCACCGAGGCGATCATGACCTCGGCCGGTGTGGGCGTCGACGACACCCGGCAGGTGCCGGGCAAGACGACGACCACGGTGGCGATGGACTTCGGTCGTATCTCGATCGACCGTGACCTGATCCTGTACCTCTTCGGTACACCGGGTCAGACGCGGTTCTGGTTCATGTGGGACGAACTGGTCCGGGGCGCCATCGGCGCCGTGGTCCTGGTCGACACCCGTCGGTTGGCCGACTGCTTCGCGGCCATCGACTTCTTCGAGCACCGGCGGTTGCCGTACCTGATCGCCATCAACTGCTTCGACGGGATGCAGTACCACGACCCGCAGGACGTCCGGGACGCGTTGGCGATCTCCCCGGAGGTGCCGGTGGTGGCCTGTGACGCCCGGCAGCGGGAGTCGACCAAGCACGTGCTGATCTCGCTGGTCGAGTACGTGCTCACCATGCGGCGCTCGCGCGCGGTCGCCCCGGCCTGATCGACCCACGCACCGCCCGGTGCCGGCTCCGGCCGGCACCGGGCGGTGCGTCGTTTCGGTGGTGGTACGGCGCGCGCAGCCTTGAACGGGCCGCTGCGCCCGAGTCGCCGTGCCGCCCCGGGTCGGGCCACCAACGGCCTCCGCCGGGCGCCCAGCGGGCACGTCAGCGGGCCCGGCCGGCACGCCGCCTTGGACTGTCGCAGCGTCGGGAGCGCCGCGAGCCGCCCTCCCGACGTCGGGCGACACCGCTGCGGGCCTACCGCAGAAGTGCCGCCCGTGACCGGCCACCGTCACGTTCCGGAGCGGGGTGCACCGGACGGAAGCGGCTCGGTCGGGTCAGGAACGGTAGCCGGCGGAGCGGTACTCGTACTCCCGGTCGTCGTCGCGGTCGCCGTGGTCCCGGGTGAAGTCCCAGCCACCGGCGGCCTCACGACCCGGCCGACCGCCCACCGCGAATCCGCCGATCTCCTGTCCACGGCGCCAGCCCCGGAAGTAGCCGGTGGTGTTCTCGGCGATGCGCGCCGCGTCCCGGACGATCCGCAGCGGACGTTCCTCGCGCAGCGGCGAGCCGGGCACCAGGTTGGCCTGCGGGACCCGACGGGGGAGCCCGGCCGGCGTCTCGTCTCCCTTGACCGGCTTCGCCGCCTGCTCCGCGGCCTGCCAGCCGCTGTCGGCCATGCTGGACCATTCGAGGTCGGTGTCGTCCGAGTGCCCGACGAACCAGGCGGACTTGGCCTGGGCGAAGATGAGCAGGTCACCGTCGTTCTCGTCGGAGACCGGCGGCCGGCGGCGCTCGGCGACGGGCCGCTCGGGGAGACGGGGTGCGTCCTTCCGGTCCACCAGCCGCAGCGGCGGGTTCTCCGGGCGGGAAGCGGCCGGGGGATTGAGGACGGTCCGGTCGTCGGCCGGGGCCATGAACCCGGTGCGGGCGTTGCGGTCGGCGTTCGGGTCGACGGGGTCGCCGCCGCGCTCGGCACGCGGGGCGGTCCGGGGAGCAGGGGCCGACGGCGCGTCCGCCCGGCCGGGCATCTGCTGCTCCACCAGGCGCAGCATCGGTGGCTCCGGGGGCAGGTCGTCCGCCAGCCAGGGCGGGGTGACCCGGCCCTCCGGGCGCCCCGGGTCGGTGTGCGCGTCGATCTGCCGCTCGCCCCGCTCGTGGGCGGACTGCGCGACCGGGTTGCGCGGCGAACTGTCGGCCGGGTCCTCCGGGTTGTTGACCAGCGGCCAGTTGGCCCGAGACCCCGGTGGCGGGGCCTCCTGCTCCGGGTTCGGCACCGGCACGCTGAGGTCGGTGACCGCGAACCCGCCGGTCGGGGAGTCCCCGGTGGTCTTCGGGCGCGGCGGGATGATGGTCCGCTGCCGCTCGGCCCGGGCGTTGTTGATCGCGGCTGTGGTCAGGGTGGGACGGAACGGCTCACCCGCGTCGGCCGGCGAGTTGCCCCGCTGGGCCGGAGCGATCGGGGTGATGCCGGGCGGGGGTGGCGGCGGCGCGGACACCGGCCGGTTCGTCGGCCCGTCCACCCGGCGGGCCGCCGGGAGAACCGGGGTGTCGCCCCGCCCCGGCGCGCCGTTGACCGGCGGCTTGACCGAGGCGGCCGGAGTGACCGGAGCCGGCGCGGCCGGTGGCGGCGCGACCGGGGCCGGAGCCACCGGGGGCGGGCCGAGCGGACGCGGCGGAGTGGGCAGACCGCCACCGACGGGTTCCGGCCGGCTACGTCGCCCGGTCGGCTGCGGCGGGGCCGGGTCGACGGCGCGGAGTCCGCCGCCGGTGCCCACCTCGGTGCGGGCGTCGGCCGGCGCGGCGCGCCGACCGGACACCGGGGAAGGGGCGCTGATCCGGGCACCGAGCGCCCCGACCAGGGCGTCACACCCGGCGTCGCAGGCGCGGACGGCGGCGACGGCCTGGCGTACCGTCTCCGCCACCGCGGAGGTGAGTGCCCGGCTGACCGCCGCCCGGCGCGGGGTCTCGGCGATGGCCACCCGCAGCGCGGTCACCGCGTCGTTGATCGAGTCGGCGTCGGCCACCCCGTCGGCGGCCAGGTGGGCGACGATGGCGTCGGCGGCGACCGAGACGTCCCGGCCACGGGCGACGGTGCCGCCCAGCATGCCGGGCTCCGGGAGGGCGTCGAGCACGGCCAGCGAGACCGGCTCGGCCGGGTCGGGGTAGGCGCGCAGGGCGGCCGGATAGAGCTCGCGCAGCACCTCACGCAGGGCCACCGCGGCGGTGTGCCGGCCGTTGGCGAGCGCGGCGTGCGCGGCCAGGACCTGCTTGTACCCGGCGAGGTCGCGGGGGGCCGGCAGGGTGACTGCGGAGAGCGCGCCGGCCTGGAGCGCCCGGGCCAGCCCGACGGCCCGGCGCTGCGCCGGTGGCGACTGCATCTCCTCCAGCGAGTCGTCGTCGGCGAACCGTTCGGCGAAGTCGTCGACGGAGTCGTCGTCGGCTATCGCGAGCGGCCGACCGGCCGCGCTGAGCAGCGAGGTGACCGTGTGGTCGTCGCTGTCGGCGGCGATCGCCGCACCGCTCGGGCCGCCTGACCGTTCCACGAGCAACGCCACGAGCCGGGCGTAGCCGGCCGGATCGTCGCCGATCTCGCAGACGTGGAGCAGCCGGCCTGCGTCGTCGACCACGGCGGACGTCAGCGTCGAACTGGCCGAAGCCGGTCGGTCTGCTGAGTCGGCCGAGGCAAGACCGCAGTACACGCGCACGAGCGCCACGGCGTCGTCCTCCTCCCGGGTTTCTGTGCCAGAGACTGATGCTCCCTGTTACAGCTCAGTCGCGCCAGTCCACGACCGCAGAGATCTTCCCGACAATGGTCCGCCACCCCAGGCTGGCGGTCTGGGCACCGATCTTCTTCAGCCGCCGACGGCCCATGAAGCCCCCGATCCCGCCGCCGACCGTGGCACGCAGGGCCTCGTCCAGGTCGTCCAGGCTGGACCCGGCGGAGAGCATGTCGAGCACGGCGGGGAGCCGCAGCGCGTACGCCAGGTCACGGGCCGCCTCGCCGGCCTCGATGAGCAGGGTCGCGTCCCAGGTGTCGTGCCCGCCGCGCAGGTTCTCCACCACGAGGTCGAGCTCGTAGGCGTCCTCGTCGAGGGGGACGATGTCCGCCGGTTCCACCCGTTCGGACAGTTCATTCCAACTGTCCAGTTGGGACATGTCGTGCGGAGCGCCGGAGCGGACGAAGCTCACCAGGGACTCGGGCGTCTTGAACAACAGCAGCCGACCCCGGTGGCTGAGGAAGACGGGCACCTCCTCGTCGCCGGTGGCGTCCTCGTCCTCGTCCTCGGCGTCCGCCTCGGCCCCGTCGTCCTTCCGCGCGGCCTTCTTCTCTTCCTCGTCGGCCTCGGCGAACTCCTCCGCGAGCTCCTCGTCGAGGATCACCACGGTCTCGTCGTCGTCCTCGTCCTCCTCGACGACCTCCCGGCCGCGGGCCAGGAACGGGTCGTCGGAGTCCCGCTCGGCGACGTCGGTGGGGGTCAGCTCCCGGGCCGGCCGGTACGCGCGCAGCGTGAAGCCGGAACCGGCCGGCAGCGCGATCTCCACCGGGTCGATCCGCAGATCCTCCCAGAGCGACCGGTCCGGCTCGCCGGCACTGGCGACGGTGTCGCCGGCCTCCTCCGGCTCGGTCGGTGCGGTCGCTTCGTCGAGCTGGGGCTCGTCGGCGTCGGGCCGTTGGGGCGACTGGCGGGCCACGCTGACCTCCGTGTGCTTCGGGCTGCCCACCCGGCGGTAGTCCGTGCCGCCGGGTGACTCTGCGCACATACCCTAGTGGGCGATCCGGCGGGACCGGTGCCCGCACCCCGTTGGCTACGTCCCGGACAGTCAGTAGCGTGGTGTGTTGTGAAGGGCCAGACGCTGCACGGACACCTCGACGCCCTGCTCCTGGCGGTGCTCGAGGATGGTGCGCTGCACGGATACGCGATCATCGAGGCGCTCCGGGTCCGCAGCGGCGGCAGCCTGGATCTGCCCACCGGCACGACCTACCCGGCGCTGCGCCGGCTGGAACGCGCCGGCTACGTGGCCAGCTCCTGGCACACCGTCAACGGGCGGGAACGGCGTACGTACCAGCTCACCGACGCGGGGCGGCGGGCGCTGGCTGGCGAGCGGGCCGGCTGGCGTGAGTTCAGCTCCACCGTCGGGCGGTTCCTCAATCCGGACGCGCCGCCGGCGACCGCCTGACCCCGACCGGCCCGGACGCGCCCCCGGCGACCGCCCGACTCCGCCCGGCCCGGCGACCGCCTGCCCCAGCCCGGACGCGCTGCCGGTCCGCCCTCGGTCTGCCCCCGGACGCGCCGCCGGTCCGCCCCCGGTCAGGGGGCCAGGGCCAGGTAGCCCTGCTCGGCCGCAGCCTGGATCAGCCACTGGTCGCGGTACCAGCCGGGCGTCGCCACCAGCTGGTCGTGGCGCCCCCGCTGGACCACCCGGCCGGCGTCCAGCACCACGACCTCGTCGAAGCCGGCCAGGCCGCTGAGCCGGTGGCTGATCAGCAGCACCGAGTGGTCGGCGGGCACCGCGGCCAGCGTCGAGGCGAGCACCGCGTCGGCGGCGACCGGGTCGAGTCCCTCGGTCGGTTCGTCCAGCACCAGCAGACCCGGCGCGGCCACCAGCGCCCGGGCCAGCGCCAGCCGCTGCCGCTGGCCGCCGGAGAGCTGCCCGCCGTCCTCGCCGACCACGGTGTCCCACTGCTCCGGTTGATCGCGTACCCAGTCGAGCAGCCCGGCCGCCCGGGCGGCCGAGTCGAGCGCCGCGTCGTCGGCCCCACTGCGGCCGAGGAGGAGGTTCTCCCGGACGGTGGCGTGGAAGACGTGCGCCTCGGCCAGCAGGCCGCCGATCGCCTGGGGCAGCTCCTCCGCCCGGTACGCCGACAGCTCGACCCCGTCCAGGGTCACCCGGCCCCGGTCCGGTGGCACCGCGCCGGTGAGCACGGCCGCCAGCGTGCTCTTGCCGGCCCCGCTCGGCCCGACGACGGCGACCCGGCGGCCGGCGGGAAGATCGAGGTCCACCCCGTCCAGCGCGGGTGGGGCACCCTCGCGGTAACGGACGCTCACCCCGTCGAGGCGTACGTGGCGTCCGGCTGCGCCGGGCACCGGCCGGTCCCCGGTCGACGGGGCGCCGGTCGGGCCGGTGAGCAACGCGGCGACCCGGCTCAGCCCGGCCCGCAGCCCGGTCCACTGCCGGGCGGCCCCGACCAGCGCCGACGTCACCTCCGCAGCGGCGAGGGTGCCCACCGCGAGGACGCCGACCAGCACCCCGGAGACGTCGGCCCGGAGGGCGGCGACCACCACCGCCGCGCAGGTCGCCCCGGCGACCAGCACGCCGAGGGCGTCCACCGCGAAGCCGGTGGTGGCGAGGCGACGCTCCAACCGGGCGAGCCGGTCGGCCCGCTCGGTCGCCGCGCGCAGGGCCGCACCGGTCGCGCCGAAGGCGGCCAGGTCGGCGGCACCGTGGGTCAGGTCCACCGCGTCCGAGGCGAGCGCGCCGCGCAGCGGTGCCACCTCGGCGGCACCGCGCCGGGTCAGCACGGCGGCCAGCAGCGGCAGCGCGCCGCCGGCCAACAGCAGACCCACCGCGAGCCAGCCGGCCGCAGCCGGGGACACCAGCGCCGCCCCGACGACCGCGAGCACGCTCACCAGGGCCGCCGCCGCTCCCGGTACGAGCACCCGCAGCAGCAGGTCCTGGACGGTGTCCACGTCGGAGACCAGCCGGCTCAGGGTGTCCCCGGAGCGCTGCTCGGCGGCCGGCCGGCGGGCCGCCAGGGTGGCGAAGACCCGGGCGCGCACGTCGGTGACGATGCGGAGCACCGCGTCGTGCCCGGCGAGCCGTTCGGTGTAGCGCAGCACGCCCCGGCCGATCGCGAGCGCCCGGACCGCGACGATCGCCACGGTCAGCCGGTCCAGAGGCGGCCGGCCGGCGGCGCTCATCAGCAGCCAGGTGGCGGTGGCCATGAGGGCCAGGGCGGCCAGTTCGGTGGCGGTGGCGAGCAGCCCCGCGCCGAGCAACCGGCGCAGGTACGGCCGGGCCAGCCGCAGGACGGCCCGTTCGGCCCCCAGTCGCCCCGACATCCCCGCCAGGGGCATGGCGGTTCCGTCCGGTGACCCGGCGTCCGGCTGGCTCATGCGACCACCTCCCCCGTCCGGGTGAGCTCGGTGACCCGCCCGTCGACCACCCGCAGGATCCGGTCGGCGTCGGCGAGCAACGCCGGACGGTGTGCCACCAGCAGAGCGGTACGTCCCGCGACGAGCCGACGGGTCGCGTCCAGCACCACGGCCTCCGAGGCGGTGTCGAGCCGGGCGGTGGGCTCGTCGAGGAGCACGACGGGGGCGTCCCGGAGGAACGCCCGGGCCAGCGCCACCCGCTGCCGCTGGCCGCTGGAGAGGCCGTGGCCGCGTTCGCCGAGCCGGGTCTCCAGCCCGTCGGGCAGGGCGGCGACCACCTCGTCCAGCGCGGCGGCCCGGACCGCGGCGGCGAGCGCCTCCGGGCGGGTCTCCGGCGCGCCGAGGCGGATGTTGTCGGCCAGCGTGGCGGCGAACAGGTGGGCCCGTTGGGGCACCCAGGCCAGCCGGCGACGCCAGTCGTCCAGGTCGACGGTGGCCAGGTCGACGCCGTCCACGGTGACCCGGCCACTGGTCGGGGTGACGAAGCCCAGCAGGAGGCCGATCAGGGTGCTCTTGCCGGCCCCGCTCGGCCCGACGACGGCGATCCGTTCGCCGGGGCGGATGGTCAGCGTGACGTCCCGCAGCGCCGTGGTCCGCTCGTAGGCCACGGTGACCGCCTC
Source organism: Micromonospora sagamiensis (assembly GCF_014680085.1). Classification (NCBI taxonomy): domain Bacteria; kingdom Bacillati; phylum Actinomycetota; class Actinomycetes; order Micromonosporales; family Micromonosporaceae; genus Micromonospora; species Micromonospora sagamiensis. Next base: position 3,792,358 of record NZ_AP023438.1, read on the forward strand.
GAACCGGATCTCGCCGGGGTGGGGTGGAAGCAGGGGTCCCCTGCTACCGCTTTTTGTCGAACAGGGGGCCCCTGCAGGCACCTCAGCAGCCGGCACCTCAGCGGCCGGTGCCTCACCTGTCGGTGCCTCAGGCGTGGCGTCCGCCCCCTCCAGCACGGCGAAGGCGTCGTTGAGGGCGCTCAGTCCCTCCATGCTGGCGTGGAACCGGGCACCGGCCGCCCGGAGGGGGAGGTACGCCTCCGGGGTGAGCAGGAGCACCAGCAGCGCGGTGGTGAGGGTGAGCCCGCCGCCGAGCAGCCGTACGCCGACCGGGACGGCGACCAGCGCCACCGAGAGGGTGGCGACCAGTTCCAGCACCAGCCCGGAGAGGAAGGCGATGCGCAGGGTGCGCATGGTGGCGACCCGGTGCCCGTCGGCCATCCGCCGCACCACGTCCACCTGGGCCCGGGCCCGGCCGAACGCACGCAGGGTGGCCAGCCCGGCCACCATGTCGAGGAAGTGCCCGCCGAGGCGGGAGAGGCGACGCCACTGCCGTTCCGTGGCGGCCTGCGCCTGCCAGCCGAGCAGCGCCCCGAAGATCGGGATCAGCGGCAGCGTCGCCAGGATGATCAGCGCCGAACTCCAGTCGGCGAGGACCAGTCGGGCCAGGACCGCGACCGGCACGGTGACGCTCAGCACGAGCTGGGGGAGGTAGCCGGTGAAGTAGGCGTCCAGGGCGTCCAGGCCGCGCCCGGCCAGGGTGGCGAGCTGCCCGGCCCGTTGCCCGGCCACCCAGCCCGGTCCGTGCCGCCCCACCGCGCCGAGCAGGTCGGCGCGGAGGGCGGCCTTGACCGTCGCCGCGGCCCGCGCCGCCACCGTCCCCTGGGCCCAGACCACCGCCGCGCGGGCGGCGACCGCCGCGACGAGGCCGGCGAGCGCCCCCCGGTGCAGCCGCCCGTCGAAGGCGGTGGCGAGGAGGACGGCCAGCGCGGTGGCCTGGGCGACGACCAGGAGCGCGGTCAGTACGCCGAGCCCGCCGAGCACGGCGAGATGACGCCGGACCGCGGGGACCCGGCGCAGCAGACGCGGGTCGAAGGGACGACGGTTCACCGATGCATCACCAGTACACCGGTGCCCTGCCGCCGGTCCGTCCGCGGAAGACCCACCACAACATCACCTGGAAGCCTAGTAGGGCCGGCAGAAGCGGCACCGTCAGCCAGCCCAGCAGACGCAGGGTCGGCCCGCTGGCCGCCGCGTCGGCGACGGTCAGGCTGGCCGCCGGGTCGATCGTGGAGTACAGCGCGTTGGGCCAGAGGGTCGCCCCGACCAGCAGCACCGGCAGGGCCAGCGCCGCGCTGGTGGCGGTGAAGGCCAGGCCGGGGCTCCGGCGGCCGAACCCGACCAGGGCCACCAGCAGGGCCACCACCAGCAGTACGGGCATGGCGATCGCGGCGGCCGGCTGCTGTGCCGCGTCGCGTACCCGGTCGGAGAGCAGACCCACGACGGTGGTGACGACGCTCGCGGCCAGCGCGACCGGTGCCAGCCGGCGGCCCAGCGCGGTGATCGGCCCGGCCTCGTCGGCCGGGAGTCGCAGGGCCAGGAAGGCCGCGCCGTGCACGGCCACCAGCGCCACCATGGTCACTGCGGCGACCAGCGCGAACGGGGTGAAGAGGTGCCCGATGCCGACCACCCTGCCCTCGGCGTTGAGCGGTACGCCCTGGAGCATGCCGGCGAGCACCGCGCCCCAGCCCAGCGCGGCGAGCGCGGAGCCGACGACGATGACCCGGTCCCAGGCGGCACGGGCCCGGTCGCCCGCCGGCCGGCTGCGCAACTGCACGGCGGCTGTGACCAGGATCACGCCGGTGAGCGCCCCGGCGAAGGCCGGGTAGAGGCCGGCGAGGAGTTCCCCCTCCAGGATCGGGAACGCGCCGAAGAGGATACCGACGGCGGCGATCAGCCAGACCTCGTTGCCGAGGAAGAACGGGCCGACCGCGTTGAGCAGGCCGCGCCGGGCGGTCGGGTCACCGGTCCGGGCGAGCATCAGGCCGGTCCCGTAGTCGTAGCCGCCGAGCACCAGGTAGGCGGCGAAGAAGGCGCCCAGGAGGGCGTACCAGGCGAGTTCCACGGTCGGCTCCTCAGACGAAGGCGGGGTCGGGACGGTCGTCGGCGGGCTGCTGCTCGGGCGGGCGGCCGAGGGCGAGATCGTCGTGGGCACCCCGGGCGGCGTGCTTGGCGATCAGGGTCCAGTTGATGACCGCGAGGGTGCCGAGCAGCAGGGTGAAGCCGAGGAACGAGGTGAGCATCACCCCGCCGCTGACCGGTGAGACCGCGTCCTCCACCCGGAGCACCCCGTACACCGCCCAGGGCTGGCGGCCGATCTCGCGGGCGAGCCAGCCGAGGATGGCCGCGACGAACGGCAGCGGAAGGGCGAACAGCAGGATCCAGAGCGGGAAGCGGAGCCGGATCAGCCGGTCCTTGGGCAGCAGCACGAACTGGAGGCAGATCAGCGCCAGCAGGAAGCCGATGATGAACATGAAGCTGAGGCTGTTCAGGAAGGCCGTCGGCGGTTCGTAGTCGCCGGGGCCGAAGGTGGCGGTCAGCTCGGCGATCTTGGCCGCCTTCTCCTCCGGGGTGCCGTACTTGGTCGGCTGGAGCGGGGCCATGTCGGCGAGCTGGATGAAGCCGAAGTGCAGCAGCGGGCCGACGGTGACCGCGGCGGTGACCAGGCCGATCCGCAGCGACTTGCGGAACAGCTCGAAGTCGGCCGTGCGCCGGATCAGGTGCCAGGAGCTGATCGAGGCCATCAGGATGCCGCCGGTGACCAGGGCGGCGAGCGTGGCGTGCACGAAGGCCATCGTGAAGGCCGGGTTGGTCACCAGGGCGGAGAAGTCGGTGAGGTGGGCGATGCCGTCGCGCATCTCGTACCCGACCGGGTTCTGCATCCAGGCGTTGCCGGCCATGATCCAGAAAGCCGAGACGTACGCGGTCAGCGCCACGCCCCAGAGCAGCGTCAGGTGGACGCCCCGGCGCAGCCGGTGCCAGCCGAAGATCCACATGCCGAGGAAGGTGGACTCCAGGAAGAACGCGGTCAACGTCTCGATCGCCAGCGGCGCGCCGAAGACGTTGCCGACGTACTTCGACAGGCCGCTCCAGTTCAGCCCGAACTGGAACTCCAGGACCACGCCGGCGGCGATGCCGAGCACGTAGTTGATCACATAGAGCGTGCCCCAGAAGCGGGTCATCCGCTCGTAGACCGGTTTCTTCGTGATCACCCACGCCGTCTGGAGATAGACGAGTAACGTGATCAGGCCCAGTGTCACGAGGACGAAGAGGAAGTGGATCGACGTCGTGGTGGCGAACTGGAGTCGCGCTAACAGCAGCGGGTCCATGGCCGGCTCCAAGGGGGAGTGTCGCTTTTTGCCGGGAGCCTACAGGTAGATCGCCTACTTATGCACATCTTTTACTACGACTTGTAGTTTTCGGCGTGTCGCCGGGCGGCTCGACGTCCGTCACCGGGTCGGACCGGGTCCACCGGCGGCCACGCCGGCCGGGGTTCAGCTCAGGAACAGGGTGACCGGCAGCGCGGCCAGCGTGGTGGTCAGGGCGAGCACGGTGGCCCCGAGGAGCCGGGGTGGCCGTTGCGCGACCAGCAGTCGTCGTACCCGCAGATCGAGGTCGCGGTCACCGAGCCCGAGCGCGCCGGCGGGGGTGACCCGGTTGCCGGCGGCGGCGAACCGGCGGAGCGCACCGGCCAGCGGGACCTCGGCGTGCGCCTGCCGGGCCTTGTCGTCGGCGCGCATCTCGACCAGCAGCGCCACCCGCTCGTGCGCGGCGCGGACCCAGTCGAACCACGGCAGCGCCCGGCACAGCGCGCTGAACGGCAGCAGCACCAGATCGTGCCGCTCCTGGGCGTGCGCCCGTTCGTGGGCGAGCACGGCGGCCAGTTCGGCGCGGTCCAGCAGGTCGAGCGTGCCGGCGCTGACGACCACCCGGGGCCGCATCCCGGGCAGGCAGTACGCCGCCGCGCACGGGTGGTCGAGCACCAGCGCGCCGGGGGCCGCCGGGTCGTCCCGGGCGACCAGGGTGAGCAGGTCCCGGTGCCGACGCTGGGCGCGTACCGTCCCGACGACGCTGCGCACCGTGGAGGCCAGCAGCATCGTGCCGATGCCGAACCCGATGCCGACCCCCGCCAGGTGGAACACCCCGAGGTCGGGCGGCAGGGTGTCGTGGACCAGGTCGTCGGCGAGGGCGAGCAGCGCACTGCCGGTCGGCAGGTCGTACGGCGTCAGCCCGAGGGCGATCGGCACCCCCATGGCGGAGAGGCCGAGCGCCAGCCCGACCCCCTGCCAGCAGAGGATGGCCACCCGGGGACTGCGCCCCGGCCAGCTGGCGGCGGCGAGCACCTGGGCGGTCAGCCAGCAGGCCAGCACCGTCACGGCGAAGTGCAGGGCGTACGCCACGGCCGGCGCCCTACCGGTCCGGGCTCTTGTCGACCGGCGTCGGCTCCCGTGTCGCGTCGACCGGGTCGGCCGGCTGGCGCCCCGGCCCGGTCGCCCGACCCGCCTGCGCGTTCAGCGCGGCCCGGAGCACGTCGGCCTCGGTGCCGGTGACCGACCGGGCGAAGCGCACCAGTGCCGCGTCCCGGCTGCCGCCGAGGTCGAGCGCGTCGAGCATGAGCTGGGCGATGTGCGCCTCGCGGGTGGCGGCCGCCCGGTAGCGCCAGGCCCGTCCCTCCCGCTCGCGTTCCACCATGCCCTTGCCCGCGAGCCGGTCGAGCACGGTCATCACCGTGGTGTACGCCAGTTCGCGGGCGGCCAGCGCGTCGGCCACCTCGCGGACGGTCACCCCGCCCTCGGTGTCGCCGGACGCGCCGTCCCACAGCACGTCCATCACCGCTCGTTCAAGGTCCCCCAGCCGTGTCACGCGCCCAATCCTACCCCCCGTAGTAGAAGACCCTTCCCAGGGCAGCACCCTTGATAAGACGCCACCACGCAGACCCCGACCCGAACAGGTTTCCGGGGGGAGCCCGCCCACGCAGGGATCAAGCCTGACCGCCCGGAGTGGGCGGGCTCCCCCCGGAAACCCCCACAGTGGGCGGGCTCCGGAAGCCTCACGGCAGAACCGCGGTCACACCCCCTTGGGGTGCCAGACGGTCTTGGTCTCCAGGAGAGTGGTCATGCGGGTGAGACCGGGGTCGGCGGACCAGTCGTGGTCGGCCGGGGCCGGGCGGAGGACGCGCTTGAGGTTCTGCGCGGCCGCGACCTCCAGGTCGGCGGCGAGTCCGGCGTCGGTGACACCGGTCAGGTCGAGGGCGTTGACGTCCATGTGACCGGCGAGCGTCGGGGCCGTCTCGGTGATCCGGCCGGTGAGCAGGTTGACCACGCCGCCCGGGAGATCCGAGGTGGCGAGCACCTCGGCCAGGGTGATCGCGGCCAGCGGCTCGGTCGGCGAGGCGAGCACCACCACCGTGTTGCCGCTGACGATCGCCGGGGCGATCACGCTGACCAGGCCGAGCAGCGCCGGCCGCTCCGGGGCCACCACGCCCACCACGCCGGTCGGCTCCGGCGCGGAGAGGTTGAAGTACGGCCCGGCCACCGGGTTCGCGCCGCCGTACACCTGGGGTAGCTTGTCGGACCAGCCGGCGTACCAGACCCAGCGGTCGGTGGCCGCGTCCACCTCGTCGCCCGGCACACCGAGCGCGACGAACTGCTCGCGCCGCCCCTCCAGCATCTCGGCGACCCGGTAGAGGATCTGCCCCCGGTTGTACGCGGTCGCGCCGGACCAGCCCTTCACGGCGGCGCGGGCGGCGACCACCGCGTCCCGGACGTCCTTACGGGAGGAGAGGGCGACATTCGCGTTCTGCACCGGATACGACCGTCCCGACTCGCTGCGGGGGAACTTCCCGCCGATGAAGAGCTTGTACGTCTTGCGTACCGCGACCCGCTGCGGCGCTGGCGGCTTCGCCTTGGCCTTCGCACCCGACCTGTCAGACATTGAGGTACGCCTCCAGCCCGTGCCGGCCGCCCTCGCGACCGTAGCCCGACTCCTTGTAGCCGCCGAACGGCGAGGTCGGGTCGAACTTGTTGAACGTGTTGGCCCAGACCACACCGGCGCGCAGCCGGTCGGCCATCCAGAGGATCCGGGAGCCCTTCTCGGTCCAGATGCCGGCGGACAGCCCGTACGGCGTGTTGTTGGCCTTCTCGACGGCCTCGGCCGGGGTGCGGAAGGTCAGCACGGACAGCACCGGGCCGAAGATCTCCTCCCGGGCGATCCGGTGTGCCTGGGTGACCCCGGTGAAGATCGTCGGGGCGAACCAGAAGCCCCGCTCGGGCAGCTCGCACGACGGCGACCAGCGCTGCGCGCCCTCCGCCGCGCCCGCATCGGACAGCTCCGTGATCCGGGCGAGCTGGGCGGCCGAGTTGATCGCGCCGATGTCGGTGTTCTTGTCCAACGGGTCACCGACCCGCAGCTGCGCCATCCGTCGCTTCAGGGACTCCAGCACCGGCTCGGCGACCGACTCCTGGAGCAGCAGCCGGGAACCGGCGCAGCAGACGTGCCCCTGGTTGAAGAAGATGCCGTTGACGATCCCCTCGACCGCCTGGTCGACCGGCGCGTCGTCGAAGACGATGTTCGCCGCCTTGCCGCCCAGCTCCAGGGTGAGCTTCTTGCGGGTGCCGGCGACCGCGCGGGCGATGGCCCGGCCGACCTCGGTGGAGCCGGTGAAGGCGACCTTGTCGGTCCCCGGGTGCTCGACCAGCGCGCGGCCGGTCTCGCCAGCCCCGGTGACGATGTTGACCACACCCGGCGGCAGGTCGGCCTGCTGGCAGATCTCGGCGAAGACCAGCGCGGTGAGCGGGGTGGTCTCGGCCGGCTTCAGCACCACCGTGTTGCCGGCCGCCAGCGCCGGGGCGATCTTCCAGGCCAGCATGAGCAGCGGGAAGTTCCACGGGATGACCTGGGCGGCCACCCCGAGCGGCAACGGACGGGAGCCGAAGCCGGCGTACTCCAGCTTGTCGGCCCAACCGGCGTAGTAGAAGAAGTGCGCGGCGACCAGCGGCAGGTCGACGTCCCGGGACTCCCTGATCGGCTTACCGTTGTCCAGCGACTCCAGCACCGCCAGCTCGCGGGAGCGTTCCTGGATGATCCGGGCGATCCGGAACAGGTACTTGGCCCGGTCCCGGCCGGACATCGGACCCCAGACCTTCTCGTACGCCTTCCGCGCGGCGCGGACCGCCCGGTCCACGTCCGCCGCGCCGCCCTCGGCGACCTCGGCCAGCACCTCCTCGGAGGCCGGGTTGATCGACTTGAAGCTGCCGCCGTCGGCCGGGTCGACGAACTCACCGTCGACGAAGAGCCCGTACGAGGCCTTGATGTCCACCACCGAGCGGGACTCGGGGGCGGGTGCGTATTCGAACATCGCTCTCAGTCCAGGGTGAAGTAGTCGGGACCGGAGTAGACGCCGGTCGTCAGCTTGGTGCGCTGCATGAGCAGGTCGTTGAGGAGGCTGGACGCGCCGAAGCGGAACCAGTCCGGGTCGAGCCAGTCCGGGCCGACCGTCTCGTTGACCGTCACCAGGTACTTGATGGCGTCCTTGGTCGTCTTGATCCCGCCGGCCGGCTTCACGCCCACCTGCCGGCCGGTCGCGGCCCGGAAGTCGCGGACTGCCTCCAGCATCACCAGCGTCACCGGCAGGGTGGCCGCCGACGGAACCTTGCCGGTCGAGGTCTTGATGAAGTCGGCACCGGCCAGCATCGCCAGCCAGGAGGCCCGGCGCACGTTGTCGTAGGTGACCAGTTCACCGGTCTCCAGGATGACCTTGAGGTGGGCGTCGCCGCACGCCTCCTTGGTGGCCACGATCTCGTCGTAGACCTCCGTGTACCGACCGGACAGGAACGCGCCCCGGCTGATCACCATGTCGATCTCGTCCGCGCCGGCCGCGACGGCGGCCCGGGTGTCGGCGAGCTTGACCTCCAGCGGGGCCTGCCCGGACGGGAAGGCGGTCGCCACGCTGGCCAGGTGCACCCCGGAGCCGCGCAGCACCTCGGCCACGTACGGGACCATCGCCGGGTAGACGCAGACCGCGCCGACGTGCGGGCAGGACGGGTCGGCCGGGTCGGGACGCAGCGCCTTGGCGGCCAGCGCCCGGACCTTGCCGGGGGTGTCCGCCCCCTCCAGCGTGGTCAGGTCGACCATCCGGATCGCCAGGTCGATCGCCGTGGCCTTGGCCGTGGTCTTGATGGAGCGGGTGCCGAGCTGGGCCGCCCGCTGCTCCGCGCCGACCTGGTCCACGCCCGGTAGGCCGTGCAGGAAGGTCCGCAGAGCGGTCTCGGATCGTCCCAGCTCGGAAAGGTCCGACCGGGCCGACGTCGCTGTCGCCGTCATGCCGCGAAGTCTACGCACCCGGGACATCGGTGATCCTGATCACGTACCCATCGTCGGCCGGACCGTCGGAGCGGGCGGGACGCGGCGGTGAAAGCGCTGGTCGCTCCGCCGGGCCGCTGCCCGTCGGCGAGGCGTTCGGTAGGTTGGACGACCGTGGACGTACACGTGATCGACCATCCGCTCGCCCAGTCGCGGCTCACCGCGATGCGCGACGCCCGCACCGACTCCTCCATGTTCCGGGCGGCGCTGCACGAACTCACCACCATGCTGGTGTACGAGGCCGCGCGCTCCTTCCCGGTGGAGAAGTACCCGGTGAGTACGCCGGTCACCGACACCGAGGGCACCCGGCTGGCCAACCCGCCGCTGCTGGTGCCGGTACTCCGGGCCGGTCTGGGGATGGCCGACGCCGCGCTCGGCCTGCTGCCGGAGTCCTCGATGGGCTTCGTCGGGCTGGCCCGGGACGAGGAGACGTACGAGCCCCGCGCCTACATGGAGTCGCTCCCCCGGGACCTGGCCGGTCTGCCGGTGCTGGTGCTCGACCCGATGCTCGCCACCGGTGGCTCGCTGGAGCACTGCTGCCGGCTGCTCGCCGACCGGGGCTGCACCGACATCACCGTGCTCTGCGTGCTGGCCGCGCCGACCGGCATCGAGCGGCTGGAGCGGTCCGGCCTGCCGCTGCGTCTGGTCACCGCCTCGATCGACGACGGGCTCAACGACAAGATGTTCATCGTGCCCGGACTGGGGGACGCCGGCGACCGGCAGTTCGGCGGCATGCCCCGCTTCTGACCAGCGGTTCCGTCGCCCGGAACGGGGGTCCGGGCGACGGCCCGGGGGAGACGGGTGCGGGAGGCGGCGTCAACCCGCTACCGTCTCCGGCCTTGACATCCTCCCTCGCTTGAAGGCGGGGGATTCCCGGGGTCGCCCCAGGGGTTTCCTGCTTCGTCGCCGGTTGCCCCGTCCGGGAGGTGTCCCGTTGAGGTCTGACACCAGCTCCACAGGCCGTCACCGCCAGCCCGGCGGCCAGGATGTTCCGTGCCGCGTTGACGTCGCGGTCGTGGGTCGTGCCGCACCGGCACGTCCACGTCCGCACGCCCAACGGCATGCTCTCCGCGACCGTCCCGCACACCGAGCAGGTCTTGGAGGACGGGTACCAGCGGTCGATCACGACCAGGTCCCGGCCGTACCAGTCGCACTTGTAGGTGAGGAAATCACGGAACTGTCGCCAGGCCGCGTCGGAGATGGCGCGAGCCAGGCGATGGTTTCTGACCATGTTACGGACGGTCAGGTCCTCGATCACGAGCGTTTGGTTTTCACGCACGAGTCGAGTGGTCAGCTTGTGCAGGTGGTCGCGTCGCCGGTCGGCGATCCGGGCGTGGATCCGGGCGACCGTGAGTCGGGCCCTGGCCCGGTTCGCCGAGCCCTTCTCTTTGCGGGCCAGTTTCCGATGAGCCTTGACGAGGCGGGCGCGGTCGACGCGTTCGTGGCGGGGGTGATCGAGTCCTCGCAGAGCAGGGACACGAACCATCGCCGGGCAGAGTCGCGGGACACGGTCACCGTCGACGGAACCGCACCGTCGGGCAGCGGCCTGGACCAGACGATGTCCAACGGCTCGGCCATCTTCGCCAGGGTGAGCGTGCCGTTCTGGTAGCGGAAAGCGCGGGAGGTGAACTCCGCCGACGCCCGCGACTGCTTCCGGCTCTTGAAGCGCGGATACCGGGCCCGCCTGTCCCAGAACGCGACGAACCCGGCCTGCAGGTGCCGCAGCGTCTGCTGCAACGGCACGCTGGACACCTCGTTGAGGAACGCCAGCTCAGCGGTCTTCTTCCAGACGGTCAGCATCGCCGAGGTGGTGTTGTAATTGATGCGTTCCTGCCGCTGCCGCCACGCCTCGGTACGCGCGGCCAAGGCTAGGTTGTAGACCTTCCGGACACATCCGAACGTCCGGTTCAGCAGGTCGGCCTGCTCGAGGGTGGGGTAGAAGCGGAACTTGTACGCTCGCCTCACCGCCTTGGTCACCATCCACATGCTAGTGAGCTCTTGAGTACGGCTCGCGGTAACACGCGGGCAAACGCCGCCCAGCCCAAGCGGTGGTTGGCTGTCCCTGTCCTGCTTCGCAGTGGTTCCGTTTCCTCCCCGGCCGGAAGCCGGAGTATCCCCGGAAGGGAAGTTGTTGATGACTGGTGTTGCGCTTGCCGAAGAGCTGCTGCTCCTCGCCTACGACGACGAAACCGGCAAGGCGACGATGCCGCGGATCAGCCTGGACCTCGGCATGGCCGCCGCGGTCCTGGTGGAACTCGCCCTCGCCGGCCGGATCGCCTACTCCGACGGTTCGCTGGTGGTGGCCGACCCGTCACCGACCGGTGAGCCGATCATCGACGACGTGCTGGCCCGGATCGTCGCCGACGACAGTCCCCGCAGCCCCTCCTCCTGGGTGCAGCGGCTCCGCCACGGTCTGCGCGACCGGATCCTCGGGGATCTCTGCGGGCGTGGGGTCGTGCGGGACGTCGACGAGACCGAGCTGGGTTTCATCCACGTCCACCGCTACCCGATGGTCGACCCGTCGGTCGAGCAGGACACCCGCCGCCGCCTCGCCGAGGCGCTCACCGGCGGTCCGGTGCCGGACGAGCGGACCGCCGCCCTGGCCACCCTCGTCTGCGCGGTGCGGATGGAGTCTGTCCTCGGGCTGACCGGGGACGCCGCCGCCGACGCCCACCGCCGGCTGGAGGAGATCGCCGGTGGGGCCGGGTTCTCCGGCACCGTCGGCATGGACGACTCCGTCGTCCGCCCCTCGGTGGCGCTGGTCATCGCCGCCCTCGGGCGGGCCGTCGACCAGGCGCTCGGCAAGCGCGCCTGACCGACGTTGACGAGCTGGTTTTCACGGCCGAGCCGTAAGCGTCAGTACCGTCAGCCGATCGCCTGATCCGGGCCGCCCCGGGCTGGGCTCCAGGCGCGTACCAACGGCCCGCCGGGATCGATCCTGGCGGGCCGTTCGGTGCCTCAAGGCCTAAGGTCTGTCTTGCGGATCATGAGTCTCGCTCGTTGCGTGGCCGTTCCCTGGCCACCCGGATCACCCCTGGTCAGGCAGCCGGCCCGCGCCAGTTGATTCTGCTGTTGGAGCAGGTTCGGGTGCCCGCCCGGACGGTGTGGGGCCGCCGCGTAAGCGGCCCGAGTCGTTCACTGGTGACGAGGCGTACTCCTCTCGCGTGAACCGGACCGCCTTGCGGAACCTAACCCCATCCGTTGTCCACGAAGAACCGCCCCAACTCCGCGTCCATTTCCCTGTAGCGGTGGGTGTCCGGGTGTTCGATCATGCGAACCTCCGCCCTGAAGCCCTCACCCCCAGGGCCGGCAGAGAGGTCAACGATGGCATTCAGGCTTTCGCCGAGAAACTGAACGGTCCAGCCGTCGGGAGTCCACCGGCACAACACCTCCTGGACCGTCTCAGCTGCCAGTTCACCTGTTCCAAGCTGTACGCATCGAAGATTGACTGTCGATCGGGCGAGGAGTACTGCGTCCGGGTCACGATCGCGAGGGCCGGCGGGGTGGACCGACTTGAGCCGGGCGACTGCCGCCTTGATCGCGTCGTAAGCCGCGTTGCCGATCACACCAGCGGTGGCGGACGCTCCAACCCAGAAGACAGCCGTTTGCGTCCACTCGGCGAAATCGACTCTGAGGGGGTGCCCACCACCTCTCGAACCGGTGGGTGGACGGTCGCTGATGCCCATGTCTACAGCCTAGGAAGGCCATCAAGGGCTTGAGCCGGTTCGCCGCTCGCGATGTGTTGTTGCCACCCGGTGACCCGCGCGTCGTGGCCCTGCGGCCGTCAGTCAGCAGCCTGGGCTCTCAGGGCAGGGCCCTATTCGTCGGGTACGAAGACACCGAGCCCCTGTCGGCCTTCAACCACCCCGGCCTCAAGCAGAATCTCCACTGCTTTCCGCGCGGTGCCTACCGAGGTCTGGTACTCGTCCGCAAGTTCCTTGGTGGTCGGCAGCTTGTCCCCCGGCTTGAGCAGCCCACGCTCGATCTTGACCCTCAGATCGTTCAAGATCCTGCGGTACATGGGCACGTAGGGGCGCATGGCGAAAGTTCACCACGGGCGACCTACAGCTTTGCCGGGTATGCCCGTCTTTGCAGGTAACACATACTTCATATGTTCTCTAGTAAACTATTGATCATGGCGTCGTTCCTCATCAATCCGCCGCCACGCTTCGCGCGTGAACGGCGGCGGCCGACCAGCTCTCCGCTGCTCACGCTCGTCGAGCAGCAGTGGGGGCGGCTGCCGGGTGACGAAGTGCCTGCGGGAAGCCTCCCACGGCTTCGGGCCGGTCGCCGTGCAACTGGCCCGGTCACTCGCCGCGCACCGGCTCGGCGACACCGCCGAGGCCGTCCTGCGGCACGAGCATGCCGTACGCGGTGACGGCTGGCGGCGGCTGCCCGCCGAACATCGCGCCGCGCACCTCGTCGACGCCGCCCGCGCCTACCTCGACGCTGGCAACGGCGCACGGGCCGGTCAGGTGCTGCTCGACGCCGACCGTACCGCGCCCGCCGAGGTCCGCGACCGCCCTGCCAGCCGTACCCTGCTCACCGAGATCATCCGGCGCGGGCCGGCGGCCGCCGACGTTGCGCGACTGGCCACCGTCCTCGGCCTGACCCGCTGACCCGGCTCGCCCCAGACTGCCCGCCATCCCCACCTGCGGCGGGGAGTACGGCATGGGTCGCCGACGACTGCTCGGGTAGGTGTCACTCCGCTTCGGTGACCTGACCGTCGGCGTAGGTGTAGGACCACTGGCCGCCGTCCTCACCCTCGATGTGGACGGTCCCCGAGCGGACGAACGGCGCGAGCGCGCGGTAGAAGGCCTCGGCCTGTTCCGACCACTTGGCATCGCCCAGGTCCTCGGGGCCGAACTCGATCCAGTCACCGTCGCGTTCGATCGACGCCGCCACCCATCTGCCCAGCTCGGTGAGGGTCTGGCTCGCGGTCGGGTCGCCCGGGTCGAACCAGCCGCTTCGTCCGGTCATGGCGGTCATGGCGGCGGCAGCGGCGGCGGCTTCGTCCGACTGCGGAAGGTGGAGGCGGCCCGAGGGCACTACCAGGTATCCCACGGCGCACATCCTATGTGAGCACCCGGCGGGCGCCGGGCAGAGCAACCCCTCATCTGGTCGACCGCGAACTATCGACGCTTTCGAGGTCAGCCGTGGAGCGCCCGCCTCTCCCGTCGTCAGAGGGCCAGGGCGGCGGCGACCTCGGTGCGCAGCGTGGCGACGGCGGTCCTGGCCCGCTCCCGGGCCGCGGCGACGTCGCCGTCCGCGACCGGCGCCACCACCTCCAGGTACGCCTTCAGCTTCGGCTCGGTGCCGGAGGGGCGGATCACCACCCGGGCGGTGTCGGTCCGCAGGATCACCACGTCCGCGTCGGGCAGCAGGTCCTGTGCCGAGGTGACCGGCCGGCCGAGCAACGTCGTCGGGGTGGCGGCCCGGATCCGGGCCATCGCGTCGGCGATCAGCCGCAGGTCGGTCACCCGGACGGCGTACTGGTCGGTGTGGTGCACGCCGAACTCGGCGGCCAGCTCGTCCAGCCGGTCGGTGAGCGTACGACCCTCCGCCTTCAGGCCGGCGGCCAGTTCGGCGACGGTGAGCGCGGCGGTGATGCCGTCCTTGTCCCGGACGTGCTCCGGCGCGACGCAGTAGCCGAGCGCCTCCTCGTACCCGAAGACCAGCGGCGCGCTGCCGTCGCCGGCCCGGACGATCCACTTGAACCCGGTCAGCGTCTCGTCGTACGGCAGGTCGCGGGCGGCACACATGGCCCCCAGCAGCGCGGACGAGACGATCGTGGTGGCGTACAGGCCCCGGACGCCCCGGCGCATCAGATGGTCGGCGAGAAGCACCCCGACCTCGTCACCGCGCAGCATCCGCCATCCGCCGGCCGCAGCGTCCGGAACCACCACGGCGCACCGGTCGGCGTCCGGGTCGTTGGCGATGGCGAGGTCCGCCCGGGTCGACACGGCGAGCGCGACCAGCCGGTCCACCGCGCCCGGCTCCTCGGGGTTGGGGAAGGAGACGGTCGGGAAGGTGCCGTCCGGCTCGGCCTGCTCGGGCACCACCCCGGGCACCCCGAAACCGGCCCGGCTGAAGGCGGCGGTGAGCACCGCCGCACCCACCCCGTGCAGGGGCGTGTACGCGACCTTCAGGCTCCGGGGCCCGTCCGGGCCGATCACCTCCACCGCCTGCCTGACGTACGCGACGGCCAGGTCGTCGCCGAGCACCTGCCCGGGTGGACCGAGCGGCACCTCGGCCAGCGGGCCGACCGCCCGGATCGCCGCCTCGATGCCCCGGTCGGCCGGTGGCACGATCTGCGCGCCCGCACCGGTGGCCCCGCCGAGCTGCGCGCCGAGGTAGACCTTGTAGCCGTTGTCCTCGGGCGGGTTGTGGCTGGCGGTGACCATCACCCCGGCCGCCGCGTCGAGGTGACGCACCGCGTACGCGAGCACGGGGGTGGGCAGCGGGCGGGGCAGGAGCATCGCGGGCCGACCCGCTCCGGTGGCGACCTCCGCGGTGCGCTCGGCGAACTCCTTCGAGCCGCGTCGCGCGTCGTACCCGATCACCAGGGGGCCGGTGGCGCCCTCGGCGGCGAGCCAGGTGACCAGCCCGGCCGCGGCCTGGGTGACCACCGCGAGGTTCATCCCGTTCGGGCCGGCGCGCAGCGGACCGCGCAGCCCGGCGGTGCCGAAGGTCAACGGCCCGGCGAACCGGTCGGCCAGCTCGGGGGCGCTCTCCGGGAGCCGGTCGAGTACGGCCTGGAGTTCCTCCCGGCCGGCCGGGTCGGGGTCGTCGTCGAGCCAGCGCCGGGCGCGCTCGCGAAGGTCGTCGAGGGTGTCAGTGAGATCCGCCGCCATGCCTCTTGATAGCACGGCGGCGGATCACCACGTCCGGTCGGCTCGACTCAGCCGGCGTCGGTCAGTTGGAACGACTTCACCATCTGGTCGAAGATCGGCCTGCTCTCCGCGAAGCGGGAGTCGTTGGCGGTCAGGTAGAACGAGTAGGCCTTGCCGTCGTGGGCGACACCGCGCCACACCCCGTGCCGCATGGTCTCGCCCGAGCCGCAGGTGTACTCGAGCTGGGCGGCGGGCTTGCCGCCCAGCTCCTGCTCGTCCATGGCGAGCTGGTTGTACGGCTTGGCGCAGGAGTTGCGGGTCCGTAGCCCGTCCGCGGCGATCTCCGCCCACCGCATCGAGGTGGAGGTGGCGGAGAAGTCCTCGGTGATGATGCGGACCCGTCGGCCGCTGTCCTCCGGGTCGGTGTAGTCGGTGTAGCTGCCGCCGCTGGCCTTCTTCCAGCCCTTGGGCACCAGCATCGAGATGCCGCGCGCGGAGTGCTCCTGCATCTCCACGGCGGGTGTGGCCGGCTCGGAGGCGCTCGGCTGGGTCTGCGGGTTGGCCGGCGGCTCCGGGTCGCCGCCACTGAACACGGCGACCAGGGCGATCAGCAGCACCACGGCCAGCCCACCGGCGGCGGCGAGCTGGATCTTGCGCGGCCAGCGACGGACCTGCTCCAGCACCCCTCCCACGCCACCCCGACCGCCGTCCCCGGCGGGGGCGCTGCCCGGCCCGGTGGCGGCCGGTACGGCCCACGGCTGCCCGGTGCCCGGCACCGACCACTGGTTGCCGGCCGGCACGCCGTAGGTGGACCCGTACGGGGAGCCGAGGCGCTGGGTGGACTCCGGCGAGCCGCCCGCCGGGACCTGCTGCGTGGCGTCCGCCGACCGGCCGTAGGTCACCGGGCGGGGCGTCTCCGTCCGCCGGCCGAGGGCGACCGTCGGGTCCGCCCCGAAGCCGCCCTTGGCTCCGGGCGCGCGCCCGAGGTTGACCGTGGGCGCGGTGTCCTCCTTGACGGCCGGCGGCGGGGCGCCGGTGGTCTTCGGGCCGGTGTCGGCGCGGCCGCCGTAGGTGGTGCCCGACCGCTCGGCGCGGGCACTGGGTGCGGGCATCGCGCCGGTCGGGGTGTGCAGCGGTCCGGCGAGCGCGTCCGCGCTGGTGTCCTCCAGCGCGGCGGCCGGTGCCGGGGTGATCGCCTTCGGCGTCTCGCCCCGCCGTAGTGCGGCGAGCCGGTCGGTCAGGGACTCCCCGGGCGCGAGCATGGCCCGGCCGCCGATCTGACCGGTCGGCTTCGGCTCCTCGGCCTCGACCGGGACCGGGTGCGGCGTGGCGGGCCGCTGCACCGGCACCACCGCGTACGGGTCGGTGACCGAGTTGACCGCCGCCGCGTTGCTCGCCAGCGGGCCGGCGAGCAGCTCACGCAGCATGGCCCGGGAGGTGTGCACGTCGAAGCGGCGGGCCGGGTCCTTCTCCAGCAGCCCCATCAGCACCCGGGTCAGCGGTCCGCTGCGGGTCGGCGGGGCCGGCTCGTCCTCGACCACCGAGTGCATCGTCTCGATCGGGTCGCCCTTGTCGAACGGGGGACGCCCCTCGACCGCGGTGTAGAGGGTCACGCCCAGCGAGAACAGGTCGCTCGGTGGACCGAAGTCCTGCCCCATGGCGCGCTCGGGGGAGATGAAGTGCGGCGAGCCGAGCACCATGCCCGGGGTGGTGAGCTGGACGTCGGTGGGCATCCGGGCGACGCCGAAGTCGGTGAGCACGCAGCGGCCGTCGGTGCAGATCAGCACGTTGGCCGGTTTCACGTCCCGGTGCAGCACGCTCATCGCGTGCGCCACCTCCAGCGCGCCGAGCAGCGCGATGCCGATCTTGGCGACGGCGCGTGGGGCGACCGGTCCGTCCTCGATGACCATGTCGGCCAGGCTGCGGGCGTCGAGCAGCTCCATCACGATCCACGGCCGGCCACCCTCGGTGACCACGTCGTAGACCTGCACCACGGCCGGGTGCTGGATGGCCGCGGCGGCGCGTGCCTCGCGGAGGGTGCGTTCGTACATCGCGTCGCGGTCGCTGGGCGCCAGGCCCGGCGGGAGGACGACCTCCTTGACCGCCACGTCACGTCGGAGAAGTGTGTCAGTGGCCCGCCAGACCGTCCCCATGCCGCCGTTGCCCACCGGGGAGCGCAGCTCGTAGCGACCACCGATGGTGGTGCCGGGGGCTGCATGCCCGTTGGGGGGACTGGCCGGTCCGCCGCTCCACGTCGGGATCTGAGTCACAGAAAAGCCACCGGAGTAAATCGAGGGGGCTGGGACACAACCCCCCTATCTTGCGGGTTCCGACACCCGATGCGAAAGCCGACGCGGCGGGCGTTCTTTCACCGACGACCATACGTGCTGGTCCCAGCGTCGCCCGTCGAGCCTCGTCGAGCAAGATGTGCCCAATCCCTCATCCCTCCGTCGAGCCGGTCGTCCTACCATCCTCAGGATGAGCGAACGGCGGTCAAGCGAGTCCGGCTTCCCGATCAAGGACGTCTACACGGCGGACGACCTCCCCGGAGACCTGGACGCCCGTCTCGGCGGACCGGGCGAGTTCCCGTACACCCGGGGCGTGTACCCGACGATGTACACCTCGCGACCGTGGACCATGCGGCAGTACGCCGGCTTCGGCACCGCCGCCGAGTCCAACGCCCGCTACCACCAGCTCCTGCGGGCCGGCACGATGGGCCTCTCCGTCGCCTTCGACCTGCCCACCCAGATGGGGTACGACTCCGACGACCCGATCGCGCACGGCGAGGTCGGCAAGGTCGGGGTGGCGATCGACTCGATCGAGGACATGCGGACGCTGTTCGACGGCATCCCGCTGGACAAGGTCTCCACCTCGATGACGATCAACGCGCCGGGCTCGGTGCTGCTCCTGCTCTACCAACTCGTCGCCGAGGAGAACGGGGTCGCCGGCGCGGACCTCAACGGCACGATCCAGAACGACATCCTCAAGGAGTACATCGCCCGGGGCACGTACATCTTCCCGCCGAAGCCGTCGCTGCGGCTGGTCGCCGACACCTTCGCGTACTGCCGTACGGAGGTGCCGAAGTGGAACACCATCTCCATCTCCGGCTACCACATGGCCGAGGCCGGCGCGACGCCCGTGCAGGAGATCGCCTTCACCCTGGCCAACGGGGTGGAGTACGTCCGTGCCGCGATCGCCGCCGGGCTGGCCGTGGACGACTTCGCCCCCCGACTGTCGTTCTTCTTCGTGGCCCGGACGACCCTGCTGGAGGAGGTCGCGAAGTTCCGCGCCGCCCGGCGGATCTGGTCCCGGCTGATGCGTGACGAGTTCGGCGCGAAGAACCCGAAGTCGCTGATGCTGCGCTTCCACACCCAGACCGCGGGCGTGCAGCTCACCGCCCAGCAGCCCGAGGTGAACCTGGTCCGGGTGGCGGTCCAGGGGCTCGGCGCGGTGCTCGGCGGGACCCAGTCGCTGCACACCAACAGCTTCGACGAGGCCATCGCGCTGCCCACCGAGAAGGCGGCCCGGCTCGCGTTGCGTACCCAGCAGGTGCTGGCGTACGAGACCGACCTGACGGCCACCGTCGACCCGTTCGCCGGGTCGTACGTGGTGGAGGCGATGACCGCCGAGATCGAGGCGGCGGTCGACGAGCTGATGACCCGGGTCGCCGACCACGGCTCGGTGGTGGACGCGATCGAGGTCGGTTTCCAGAAGCGCGAGATCGAGCAGTCCGCGTACCGGATGGCGCAGGAGATCGACTCCGGCGAACGGGTGGTGGTGGGTCTCAACCGGTTCGCGGTCGACGAGGAGGAGCCGTACGAGCCGCTGCGGGTGGACCCGACGATCGAGGCGGCCCAGGCCGAGCGGCTGGCGACGCTGCGGCGCTCGCGGGACACGGCCGCCGTCGAGCGGGCCCTGGCCGAGCTGCGGGCCGCCGCCTCGGGCACGGAGAACGTGCTCCTCCCGATGCGCGAGGCACTGCGGGCCCGGGCCACGGTCGGCGAGGTCTGTGGGACGCTGCGCGAGGTCTGGGGGACGTACCGGCCCAGCGACCGCTTCTGACGCCTCCGCCGCGACCGTTCCCCGCCCGGTCCTGACGGCGGGGGCCGCCGCGCGACGAAACCGGGCCGGGGTGGGTGAGTGTCCCGGACCGGACGGGTAATCCCCTCGGGTGACGGGAACGGACAGGATGTGCGGTGGGCGCCCGTCCTGTCGTGGGACCTTCGGGATCTTCCTTGCGCCCGGCGCTTCCCGGATGTCGGGACGCTTCGCTGTCGGGTCGTTGTCGGAGGCGTCCACCACCAGGCCGACCAATGCGACAATTCGGAACTAAGGGGTAGGCGGTCGACGCCGTTGTCGCCGGTCGACAGCGGTTACGCGGTGTAGGAGGTGTGGGGCGCATGGAGGCTCTTGACGGCGATCCACCTGCTGTCCCGCAGGTGTGCGAGCGCTCCCACCAGGACTTTCGTGACGCTCCGCGCTCCGACGGTCACCGTAACGAAATTGCGCAGCGTCACCGTCGAAGGTCTAGGCTGTCCGAGTCCCATCCCATCCACAGTGATCGAGAAATCGACGTGACGAGTGCGTTGACGCTGCCCAACGGCAGCCATCTGGCGTCGTCCTGGCACGAGGCGCCGCCGGGATCCCAGCCCCTGCCGTTCGAGCTCGACCATCTGCTCGCGCTCCGGACACCCGGCCTCATCGCCACCCGTCGGCACCTCCACTCGCACCCGGAACTCTCCGGCGAGGAGTTCGAGACGGCCGCGCTGATCGCCCGGGAGCTCTCCCTGGCCGGGCTGCAACCCCGCATGCTGCCCAAGGGCAACGGGGTGATCTGCGACATCAACGGTCGCCCGGACGGACCGGTGGTCGCGTTGCGCGCCGACATCGACGCGCTGCCGCTGACCGACGTGAAGGACGTGCCGTACCGCTCCACGGTCGACGGCGTCTGCCACGCCTGCGGCCACGACGTGCACACCACCGTCCTGCTCGGGGTCGGCATGCTCCTCGCCCAGCTCGCCGACCTCGGCGAACTGCCCGGCCGGGTCCGGCTGATCTTCCAGCCGGCCGAGGAGATCCTGCCCTGCGGCTCGCTGGAGGTCATCGAGGCCGGCGGCCTGGAGGACGTCACCCAGATCTTCGCCCTGCACTGCGACCCCAACCTGCCGGTCGGCAGGATCGGCCTGCGGGTCGGCCCGATCACCGCCGCCGCCGACAACGTCACCGTCCGGCTGAGTGGGCCGGGCGGTCACACCGCCCGGCCGCACCTCACCGTCGACATGGTCGACGCCCTCGGTCGACTGGTCACCGAGGTTCCGGCGCTGGTCAGCCGTCGGGTGCCGGCCAACAGTGGCCTGCTGCTGGTGTTCGGTCAGGCCACGGCCGGCACCCGCTACAACGTCATCCCGTCCGAGGCGGTCGCCTCCGGCACCCTGCGCGCGATGACCCGGGAGGCCTGGGAGGAGGCGCCGAAGATCGTCGCCCAGGTGGTCCGGGACGTCCTCGCCCCCACCGGCGCCACGGTCGACCTGGAGTACCTGCGGGGCCGCCCGCCGGTCAGCAACGACGCGAAGGCGATCCAGGTGCTCACCGCCGCCACGATCTCCGCGCTCGGTCCCGACGGGGTCGCCGAGACCCCGCAGAGCATGGGCGGCGAGGACTTCTCCTGGTATCTGGAGTACGTCCCCGGCGCGCTGGCCCGGCTCGGGGTCGGCCGGTCCGGGCCCAGCCTCGACCTGCACCGCCCCTCGTTCGACGTGGACGAGCGCGCCATCGCGGTCGGCGTCCGGCTCATGGTGCAGACCGCGCTCCGGGCGCTGGCGGAGGCTCGCTGACCCCACCCGCCGACGGCGGCGTACCGCTCCCGGCCGACGGCGGTGCGGGCGTCGCCGGCTGCGACAGGCCACCGCTCCCGCCCGGCGGCGTGCCGCCCCCGGCCGACCGCTGGGCGGGCGTCGCCGGCCGTGGGGCGGCACCGACCCCGGCGTGCACCGGAGCGGGCATCATCGGGTAGGCCGGAGCGCCGGGGACGACCTGGGCGGCCCGTCGCTTGCGCCGCCGGCGCACCACCCGCCAGACCAACACCACCGGTACGGCGAGCACGACCAGCCAGGGCAGCAGTGCCCCGAGCACGGTGACCAGGACGGTCACCGAGTCCAGGAAGGTCCGCCAGCCGGCGGCGAGCCCGGCCAGGAAACCGGTCTCCTCCTGCTCGTCACTGGTGCGGCTGCCCTTCTCGGTGGAGAGCGAGACGTTGATCGTGGAGAGCGCGGTGAGGTCGGCCAGCCGGCGCTTCTTCGCCTCCAGCGAGGCGAGGTCGGCCTCCCGGCGGCCCAGTTCGTTCTCCAGCGACACGAGATCGCTGATCGAGGAGGCCCGGGCCAGCAACCGGCGGGCACTCTCCACCCGGGCCCGCTGGGTGATGATCCGGGCGTCCAGGTCGACCGTCTCCTCGGTGACGTCCTCGGTCCGGACCTCCCGCCACTGCTGCTCGCCCAGCTTGGCGATCCCGTCGACCACCCCGGTGAACCGCTCCGCCGGCACCCGCAGCTCCAGGTTGGCGCGGGCGAACTCGTCGACCCCGCGCCGTTCGTCCCCACCGACGAAACCGCCGGCCGCGGTGACCAGCGCGATCGTGTCCCGGGCGGCCTGGTCCACGTCCTTGACCTGCACCCGCACCGACCCGGTGTAGATGATGGCGCGCTGGTCCACCCGCAGGTCCACGCCGCCAGCGCCGCCCGGCGTGTCCTTCGCGCCGGTGTCTCCCCGCTCCGCCGCCTCCGGTGCGGGTGCGCCCCCGGCCGCGCTGTCCGCGGCCGGCGCGCTGCTGCTGCTGTCCCTGTCGGCGGAGCACCCGCCCACGGCGACCACTGCCACCAGGCCCAGGGCCACCAGCGGTACGCCCCACCGCCGCCGTCCGTTATCCACCATTTTTGTCTCCGATCCTGTGACCCCGGCCGTCTGATTTGCTGACTGCATCCGCCGAGGCGATCGATCAGACGAGGCGCGGTGCCGTCTCCGTTCCGGCAAACTGCGCTGAAGAGATCACGATTTGGTTGTCGAGGAGTCACGAATGCGACTGACCAAGTACGGCCACTCCTGCGTCCGGGTCGAGCACGACGGGGGAGTGCTCGTCATCGACCCCGGAACGTTCAGCGAGACCGCCGAGGCGCTCGACGGGGTGGACGCGGTGCTGATCACCCATCAGCACCCGGACCACGTGGACGTGGCGGCGCTGACCCGGCAGCTCGACCGGCGCCCGTTCACCCTGTACGGGCCGGCGTCGCTGGCCACCACCGTGGACGGCCTGCCCGATGTGCTGAGTCCGGTCGAGCCGGGGCAGTCGTTCACCGCCGCCGGCATCCCGGTCCGCGCCTACGGCGGGCGGCACGCCGTGATCCACCCGGACATCCCGGTGGTGGACAACCTCGGATACCTGGTCGACGAGACCGTCTACCACCCCGGTGACGCCCTGGTCGCCCCGGACGACGTGCCGGTCGACACCCTCTTCCTGCCGATCCACGCACCGTGGGCGAAGTTCTCCGAGTCCCTGGACTTCCTCCGGGCGGTCGCGCCACGTCGGGCGTACGCCCTGCACGACGGGCTGCTCAACGCCAACGGGCTCGCCGTGTTGGAGGGCAACTTCCGGCGGCTCTCCACCGTCGACTACCAGCGGTTGACGCCGGGCACCCGGATCGACGTCTGAGCCGATGCCCGGCCCCTCCCACGACCTGATCGAGCAGCTCTACGGCACGCCGCCGGACCGGTTCGTGGCCGCCCGGGACGCGGCCGTGGCCGAGGCGCGCCGGACCGGCGACCCGGCGACCGCCCGGGAGATCGCGAAGCTGCGCCGCCCCACCGTGGCGGCGTGGCTGGTCAATCTGCTCGCCCTCCGCCGTCCCGAGCTGGTGGCCGGCCTGGCGGAGCTGGCCGAGGCGCTCCGGGCGGCGCAGCGTGACCTGCGGGGGCCGAAACTGCGGGAACTCTCCGCGCAGCGGCGCGCGGTGGTCGCCGCCCTGGTGGCCGAGGCCCGGACGCTGGCCGCCGACACCGAGGACGCACCTCCGGTCAGCCGCTTGCCACTGGCCGAGGTCGAGGCGACGCTCAACGCCGCGCTCGCCGACCCGCAGGTGGCCGCCCAGGTCCGCTCCGGCCGGCTGCTCCGGGCCGCCAGCTACGCCGGGTTCGGCGAGGTGCCCCGGCCGCAGCTCCGGCTGGTCACCGGCGGTGCTGCGGAACCGTCGGGTGGCGGGCGTCCGGCCCCGGGGGAACCGGCGAAGCGGACCGGCCGGACCCGGGAGGCCGACCGGGCGGCACCGGCCGGGGAAGCCGACCGGGCGGCACGGGCCAGGGCGGCCGAACGAGCAGAACGGGCTGAACGGGCGAAGCGGCGGCAGGTGCTGGAACGGGAGCTGGCCAAGGCGCGGACCGACCAGGACCGGGCCGAGGCGGAACTGACCGGCGCGACGGTGGCCGAACGCGACGCCGCCGACACGCTCGCCGCGATCGAGGTCGAGCTGGCCGAGGTCGAACGCCGACGGGCCGGCGCCGAGCAGGAGGTGAGCCGGCGCAAGCTGGCCCGGCGAGCCGCCGAACGGGCCGCCAGCGCGGCCCGGCGGCACGCCGGTGACATCGAGGGGGCGTGGGAGGCACTTCTCGCCGAAGAGGGGACTGCGGGCACGGGCGCCGACACGGCACACTAAACCGGATGGACGTACGGTTGGTGACCCGTCGTGGACGGGCCGGATGACACCGGAACAGGCCGCCGCGGCGAGCAGGGCGATCGTGGTCGAGCTGGGGGAGGCGTACACCCAGTGCCCCACCACCCGCCGCCGGGCGCGGCTGCTCGGCATCTCCGGCTGGGCCTTCTACGTCACCGCCCGGGGCGGCGCGCTCGGTGACGTCGGGTCGGAGACCGCCGCCGCATGCCTGGGCTTCATCGCCCCGGGTGCGGTCGCCGAGGGCTGGGACGCCGCGGCCCGCGTGACCGGCCCGCGCGAGGTGGCCGCCGCCGGCCTCGCCGAGTGCTGCCGCTGGGGGCGTCAGCACCTGGACGACGCCCCCGGCGCGGCCCGCCTCGCCGACCTGATGCACCGGGCGGTGACCGCCGCCGAGGCGCACGGCCTGCCCCTCTTCGCGGCCTGGCGGGCGATGCCGGTGCCGGACGACGCGCCGGGTGCCCGCGTCGCGGTGGGGCTGCACCTGCTGCGGGAGCTGTACCTCGGCGCGTACCTGCTCGCCGTCCGGGTCAGTGGGATGACCCCGTTGGAGGCGGTGCTCGCCGGCACGGAGGGAGAGGCCGGGGCGATGGCCGGCGGTTGGCCCCGGCCGTACCCGCCGGTGGGCCCGCTGGTGCGGCGGCGGCTCTGGGCGGAGGCCGCGACCGACGCGCTGGTCTCCTCCGCCTTCCGGGCGCTCGGGGCGGCGGAGCGGATCGAGCTGGTCGACCTGCTCACCGCCCTCCACCAGCGGGTGAACGCCGCCAGCGACCGACCCGGGCCCGGCGCAGGGGCGTGACGTTCCCAACTCGTCGGGTGCTGCCCGGGTGCGCCGGCCGACTGGAAGTGGGGTCGGTCGGTCGGGCCGGCGGCGACGAGCGCAGACTGAAGGGGTGTCGGACGTGCTACGCGGACGCGGTGCCGGTGGGCCGGGACCGCAGCTCCTTGACGTAGTCGTCGGGCGCACCCGCCTTCTCGGCCGCGTTGGCGATCTCCGAGAGGTACCACGCGGTGGGGAGCCCGCCCTCGTACCCGGCGAAGACGTAGATCCCGGCGGTCACGTCGCCGTCCAGGGTCGAGACCCGTACGTGCAGCTTCCGGTACGTGCCGGCGGTCACCCCCTCGATCTCGTCGAGCTGGGCGGCGTCGTACGGGTGGATGTCGTAGAGCGCCACGAACACCCGGTCGCCGGGGGACTCGACGACGGTGCTGACCGCGCCCTCCCAGCCGATGACGCCCTCACCGGCGAAGGTGAGTCGCCAGCCCTCCAGCCAGCCGACGCCGACCATCGGCGAGTGCGGGCAGTAGGCGCGCATCCGGGCGGGGTCCAGGTTTGAGCCGTAGGCGGCGTAATGACGCACAGCGATGACGATAGCCCGGCGGACGGGCGGGGGAGAATACGAACGGTGCGTGTCGGGCAGTCTGGAGTGAAGAAAACCATCATGGGAAGCGACGGAGGGCGGGCGCTGTGAGCCGGATCGTGATCATCGGCGGGGGGCCGGCGGGGTACGAGGCGGCGCTGGTCGCCGCCCAGTTGGACGCCGATGTCACCGTGGTGGAGGCCGAGGGGGCCGGCGGTGCCTGCGTGCTCTGGGACTGCGTCCCGTCGAAGACCTTCATCGCCAGTTCCGAGGTGGTCACCGGCTACCGGGACACCGAGGAGTTCGGGGTGGACTCGGACGGCCTGGAGGCGGTCACCGTCGACGCGCGGGCCGTCCACGAGCGGGTCAAGCGGCTCGCCCTGGCGCAGTCCGCCGACATCCACGCCAAGCTGGTCAAGGCCGGGGTGCACGTCGTCGAGGGCCGCGCCCGGCTCGGTGAGGACACCCTCGGGCACACCCACCGGGTCGTGGTCACCCCGGCCGACGGCGAACCGGAGTACTCGATCGCCGCGTCGACCGTGCTGATCGCCACCGGCGCCACCCCGCGCCAGCTCCCCACCGCCGTGCCCGACGGTGAGCGCATCCTCACCTGGCGGCAGGTCTACGACCTCCCCGAGCTGCCCGAACACCTGATCGTGGTCGGCTCCGGCGTGACCGGCGCCGAGTTCGCCAGCGCGTACCTGGCGATGGGCGTCGAGGTCACCCTGGTCTCCAGCCGGGACCGGGTCATGCCGCACGAGGACGCCGACGCGGCCATGGCCATCGAGCGGGTCTTCCGCTCCCGGGGCATGACCATCCTCAACAACTCCCGCGCCGAGGCGGTCCGTCGGACCGACAGCGGCGTCGAGGTCCAGCTCTCCGACGGGCGCGTCGTGGACGGCTCGCACGCGCTGATCGCGGTCGGCTCGGTGCCGAACACCGCCGGGCTCGGCCTGGCCGAGTACGGCGTCCAGCTCGCCCAGGGCGGGTACGTCACCGTCGACCGGGTCTCCCGCACCAGCGTGCCCGGCATCTACGCCGCCGGTGACTGCACCGGGCTGCTCCCGCTGGCCAGCGTCGCCGCGATGCAGGGGCGGATCGCCATGTGGCACGCGCTCGGCGAGGCGGTCCGGCCGCTGCGCCTGCGGACCGTCTCGGCGAACGTCTTCACCGACCCGGAGCTGGCCACCGTCGGGGTGTCGCAGGACGAGGTGGACGCCGGCAAGGTGCCCGCCCGGCAGGTGATGCTGCCGCTCGCCGGCAACCCGCGCGCCAAGATGGCCGGCCTGAACGACGGGTTCGTCAAGCTGTTCTGCCGGCCCGCCAGCGGTCAGGTGGTCGGCGGGGTGGTCGTCGCGCCGAAGGCGAGCGAGCTGATCCTGCCGATCACCATGGCGGTGGAGAACAACCTGACGGTCAACGAGCTGGCGCAGACCTTCACCATCTACCCGTCGCTGTCCGGTTCGATCGCCGAGGCGGCCCGGCAGTTGATGCTGCACGAGCTGGAGTGAGCGCCGCCGGGCTCCCGGCGTGACAATCAGCCGACGCCGGGAGCCCCGACCGACTCGTGCTCTCCGTCCGGGCGCGCCTGACGGGCGGCGACCCGGTTCAACGCCCAGCCGGCCGCCGCGAACCCCGCCGCCGCCCCGGCCGCGATCAGCGCCAGCAGCCAGGCCGACCGGGTCAGCGCCGCGCCGCCCAGGTGGCCGACGAGTCCGCCGTACGTGGCCCAGCCCAGCGCGGCGACCGCTTCGTAGCAGACGAAGAGCCGATACGGGTAGCGGCTGCGGCCGGCGGAGAAGCAGGCCGCCATCCGTCCGCCCGGTACGAACCGGCAGAGCAGGATGACCAGGGGCCCGGGGCGGCGCAGCCCCTGGGTGAACCGACCGGCGGCGCGTCGGGCCCGGCCCGGCCGTCGCTGGCGGGGTACCACCCGCTCCGGCGTCCGCCGGCCCAGCAGATAGCAGGCCAGGTCGCCGACGAACACCCCGGTCGCGCCGATCCCGATGATCAGGGGCAGGCTCAGTTCGCCGTACACGGTCAACGCGCCGCCCGTGATCATGACGGCCTGCGTCGGGACGACCGGGACGAAGGCGTCCACCGCCAGGAGCCCGAGCAGGATCAGGTAGGCCCACGCGGGTGACGCCACGTCGGTGAGTAGGTCGGGCACCACTGCCACCTCGCGGTTCGGCCGATCGGGGTGTACCGAGCCTGACGGCATGTGCCGCGTCACCACGGACAGCCCCGGCCGGTGGTGACCCCCACCACCGGCGGAGCCACCTTGGTACAACGACGAGCTACCGCAGAGGTTACGGAAAGCGGCGGCGTCGTGGGGTCCCGTGACGGTCGGCGGATACGTCGCCGCGCGCGTACCGTTGACAGCGCGGTCCGATCGCGTCGGGTCCCCCGTTTCCGACGAGCGGGCCGCTCGCGGGCCGCCGGCAGGTCCCGTGCCGGCGGCCCGCCTTCCCCACGCCCGTCTGCTCCGCCGGCTGCGGATCCCCGATCCCGCCTCGTCCCGTCGGGTGGACCCACCCCGGCCCTACCAAATCAGGTGCGTCCCGCCGGGTGGACGGCGTACCGTCGCCGCATGCGCAGTGCGGTGGTGACGACGACGCCGGGAGACCCCGGCGTTGCCGCGCTGACCTGACGTGTCGACGAGGCCCCGGGGCGATCCGCCCCGGGGCCTTCGTGCTGCTCCGACCGGTCGCCTCCGGGGTCGTTACCGAACCAGGAGACCCCGATGATCGACCACCGCAGGCTCGGCCGCGAGCTCGACCTCTTCGCCTCCGACCCGCTCAGCGGCGCCGGACTGCCACTCTGGCTGCCGGCCGGCGCGGCCGCCCGGCACGCGGTCGAGGAGTACCTCCGGGAGTTGGAGCGGCGGGCCGGCTACCAGCACGTCCACACCCCGCCGTTGGGTCGGCGGGAGCTTTTCGCGCTCTCCGGGCACCTCGGCTACTTCGCCGGCGACATGTTCCCGCCGATGCGGCTGGGTGCCGACGACGAATTCGTCCTCCGGCCGGCGCTCTGCCCGCACCACGCGCTGGTCTACCGGGCCCGGGGCCGCTCCTACCGGGAACTGCCGCTGCGCGTCGCCGAACTGGGCGGCATGTACCGGGCGGAACGGTCCGGGGTGCTCGGCGGACTGTCCCGGGTCCGTGCGATCTCCCTCAACGACGCGCACAACTTCTGCACCCTGGAGCAGGCCGGCGCGGAGGTCGCGGAGATCCTCGGACTGATCCGGGCGGCGCACGCCGCGCTCGGCGTACGGGTGGCCGGGTTCCGGCTGTCGCTGCGCGGGCCGGGGGAGAAGTACGTCGGCGACGAGGAGCAGTGGCGTCGGGCCGAGGAGCTGCTGCGGGCCGCCCTGGCCGGGATCGACCACACCGAGGCCCCCGGCGAGGCCGCCTTCTACGGACCGAAGATCGACATCCAGGTACGGGACGCGGCGGGGCGGGAGTCCACCCTCTCCACCATCCAGCTCGACTTCGACAAACCGGAGCGGTTCGACCTGTCGTACGTCGACGCGGGCGGGGCGCGACGTCGACCGGTGATGGTGCACCGGAGTCTGGTCGGCAGCATGGAACGTCTCTTCGCGTACCTGATCGAGGAGCACGCGGGTGCGTTCCCGGCCTGGTACGCCCCGGTGCAGGTGGTGGTGCTCCCGCTGGACGACCGGCAGGCCGACCCGGCGGCCGGGTTCGCCCGGGACTGCGTCCGTGCCGGGTTGCGGGCCGAGGTGGACGGGGCCGGCTCCCTCGGTGCGCGGATCCGGGAGGCGGCCCGCCGCCGCATCCCGTACGTCGCGGTGGTCGGACCCCGCGAGGCCGCCGAGGGCCGGGTCAGCCTGCGCCAGCGCGACGGCCGACTCCTCGACCCCCTGCCCGTCCCGGCCGCCCTCGACCTGGTCACCGCCGCCGCCCGCCCACCGCTGGAGTGACCGTCACCGGTGGTGCTGCCCGCCGTCGACGGCCGGCGGCACCACCGGTGGGCGTCACGGCACCGGCGACGGGTCGTCCTGGAGCGGGGCGGAGAACTGGGCGTGGTGCAGGCGGTGGTAGGCGCCCCGGGCGGCGAGCAGCTCCTCGTGGGTGCCCTGCTCGACGATCCGGCCCCGCTCCATCATCAGGATCAGGTCGGCGTCCCGGATGGTGGAGAGCCGGTGGGCGATGACGAAGCTGGTCCGGTCCGACCGGAGCGCCGCCATCGCCTGCTGCACCAGCACCTCGGTCCGGGTGTCCACCGAGCTGGTCGCCTCGTCCAGGATGAGCAGCGACGGCTCGGCGAGGAAGGCCCGCGCGATGGTGATCAGCTGTTTCTCGCCGGCGCTGACGTTGCCGCCCTCGGAGTCGATGACCGTGTCGTACCCGTCCGGGAGGCTCCGGACGAACCGGTCCACGAAGGTCGCCCGGGCCGCCGCCAGGATCTCCTCCTCGCCGGCGTCCGGTCGGCCGTAGGCGATGTTCTCCCGGATGGTCCCGCCGAACAGCCAGGTGTCCTGGAGCACCATGCCGATGCGGCTGCGCAGTTCGTCCCGGCGCATCGTGGTGACGTCCACCCCGTCCAGGGTGATCCGGCCGGCGTCCAGCTCGTAGAAGCGCAGGACCAGGTTGACCAGGGTGGTCTTGCCCGCTCCGGTCGGCCCGACGATCGCCACCGTGTGCCCCGGTTCGGCGACCAGCGACAGCTCCTCGATCAGTGGCTGGTCCGGGTCGTACCGGAAGGAGACCTTCTCGAACTCGACCCGGCCGGTGGCGGCGCGCCCGGCACCACCGGTCCGCTGGGCCACCACCGCCCCGGCGGGCACCGAGGGCCGAGCGACGGTGGCCGGCTCCGGGGCCCGCGCGGTGGCCGGCAGCTCCGGGGCCCGGGCGGTGGCCGGCAGCTCCGGGGTCCGGGCCACCGGATCCGGGGTCTGTTCGGGCGCGTCGAGGACGGCGAAGACCCGCTCGGCCGAGGCCACCCCGGACTGGAGCAGGTTGATCATCGAGGCGAACTGGGTCAGCGGCTGGGTGAACTGCCGCGAGTATTGGATGAACGCCTGCACCTCGCCCAGGCTCATCGCCCCCGCCGCCACCCGCAGACCGCCGACCACCGCGACCAGCACGTAACCGAGGTTCCCGATGAACATCAGCGACGGCATGATGATCCCGGAGACGAAGTAGGCGCCGAAGCCGGCCCGGTACAGCTCGTCGTTCTTCGCGGTGAAGGCCGCCTCGACCTCGCGCTGGCGGCCGAAGACCCGGACCAGCTCGTGCCCGGTGTACGCCTCCTCGACCAGGGCATTGAGCTGCCCGGTGTGCGTCCACTGGGCGACGAACTGTCGCTGCGAGCGCTTCGCCACCTGCCGGGTGACCAGCACCGACGCCGGCACCGCCAGCAGGGTGAGCGCGGTCAGCAGCGGCGAGACCACGACCATCATCACCACCACCCCGAGCACGGTGAGTACCGAGGTGAGCAGTTGGCTCAGCGTCTGTTGCAGGCTCTGCGCGACGTTGTCGATGTCGTTGGTGACCCGGCTGAGCAGCTCGCCCCGGGGCTGCCGGTCGAAGTAGGGCAGCGGCAACCGGTGCAGCTTCGCCGCCACGTCGGCGCGCAGCCGCTGCACCGTCCGCTGCACCACCGCGGTGAGCAGGTGCCCCTGCATCCAGGTCAGCAGGCTGGCCAGCAGGAACAGCCCCAGGGTGAGCAGCAGCACCCGTCCGAGCCGGCCGAAGTCGATGCCCGCGCCGGGCACCACGTCCATCCGGGCGAGCATGCCGGCGAGGGTGTCGTCACCGGCCGCGCGGGCCCGCTCGACGGCCTCCTCGGTGGTCAGCCCGGCCGGGACCTGCCGGCTCAGTACCCCACCGAAGATCAGGTCGGTGGCGTACCCGAGGATCAGCGGCCCGACCACGCTGAGCCCCACGCCGCCGACGGCGAGGGCGAGCACCGCGACGAGCCGCCCCCGGTGCGGCCGGAGCAGGCCGAGCAACCGGCGGGCCGACGGCCCGAAGTTCAGCGGCTTCTCCGCCGGTACGCCCACGCCGGTCACCGGCCCGCCGCGCCGGGCACCCGGCGGGAGCCGCCGTGGCGTCCGCTCGTCCCCGCCCATCGGTCCCTTCCGCTTTCCGTCGGGTACGGCCCGCGTGCTCACGCCGTCGCCCCCGCGGTCTGCTGGGAGGAGACGATCTCCGCGTACGTCGGGCAGGTGTCGAGGAGGTCGGCGTGGCGGCCGATCCCGACCACGGCCCCGTCCTCCAGGACGACGATCTGGTCGGCGTCGACGACCGTGGAGACCCGCTGCGCCACGATCAGCACGGCGGCGTCCCGGGTGGCGGGGCGCAGCGCGGCGCGCAGCCGCGCGTCGGTGCCCAGGTCGAGGGCGGAGAACGAGTCGTCGAAGAGGTAGATCCCGGGGCGGCGGACCAGCGCGCGGGCGATGGCGAGGCGCTGCCGCTGGCCGCCGGAGACGTTCGTGCCGCCCTGCGTGATCTCGGCGGCCAGCCCACCCGGCATCGCCGCGACGAACTCCCGGGCCTGGGCGATCTCCAGCGCCGCCCACAGATCCTCGTCGTCGGCGTCCGGGTTGCCGTACCGCAGGTTGCTCGCCACCGTCCCGGTGAACAGGTACGGCCGCTGCGGCACCAGCCCGATCCGGCTCCACAGCGTCTCCGGGTCGAGGTCCCGGACGTCGACCCCGTCGACCAGCACCGCGCCGGCGGTCACGTCGACCAGCCGGGGGATCAGCGACACCAGGGTGGTCTTGCCCGCGCCGGTGCTGCCGACGATCGCGGTGGTGGTGCCGGCGGTGACCCGGAAGGAGACGTCACGCAGCACCGGGGCGGCCGCGCCCGGGTACTGGAACCGCACGTCGTGCAGTTCCACGCCGCACGCCCCGGTCGGGTGGACCGGCTCCCGGGGCGGGGCCACCGACGGCTCGGTGTCG
The DNA here is from genome assembly GCF_014680085.1 of Micromonospora sagamiensis. NCBI lineage: Bacteria > Bacillati > Actinomycetota > Actinomycetes > Micromonosporales > Micromonosporaceae > Micromonospora > Micromonospora sagamiensis. The sequence goes on from NZ_AP023438.1 coordinate 3,824,600, forward strand.
AGGACCTCGGTGATCCGCTCGGCGCAGGCCGCCGCGCGGGGCACCATCATCAGGGTGAGCGTGGCCATCATGACCGCCATCAGCATCTGGGTGAGGTAGGCGACGAACGCGGTGAGCGCGCCGACCTGGATCTGGCCGGCCTCGACCCGCAGCGCCCCGAACCAGAGCACCGCGACGCTGGAGACGTTGAGCACCAGCAGGATCACCGGGTAGATCAACGCGAGCAGCCGGCCGGCGCGCAGGGCGGTGTCGGTCAGGTCGGCGTTCGTGGCGGCGAAGCGCTCCGTCTCGTACGGCTCGCGGACGAAGGCCCGCACCACGCGGATGCCGCTGATCTGCTCGCGCAGCACCCGGTTGACCGCGTCGATCCGGGTCTGCTGCCGCCGGAAGAGCGGCACGAGTCGCCGGGTGATCAGGCTGATCGCCAGGGTCACCACCGGGATGCTGACCACCACCAGCCAGGAGAGCCCGACGTCCTCGCGCAGCGCCATCACCAGCCCGCCGACGCTCATGATCGGAGCGGTCACCAGCATCGAGCCGGCGACCAGCACGAGCATCTGCACCTGCTGCACGTCGTTGGTGTTCCGGGTGATCAGGGACGGTGCGCCGAACCGGGCCACCTCGCGGGCGGAGAAGCGGGTGACGTGCCGGAAGACGGCGACCCGCACGTCCCGGCCGAAGCCCATCGCGGCCAGCGCGCTGTACCGGACGGCCACGATCGCGCAGCCGACCTGGACCGCGCTGACCAGCAGCATCCACCCGCCGAGCCGGACGATGAGGTCGGTGTCCCCCCGGGCGATGCCCCGGTCGATGACGTCGGCGTTGAGGCGTGGCAGGTAGAGCGAGGCCATCGTGCCGACGAACTGGAGCACGACCACCGCCGACAGCGGTCGCGCGTACGGGCGTAGGTGCCGCCGCAGGAGCCGGATCAGCACGACGCGCCCCCCGGTCGCGGGTCGGCTGTCGGGTCGCCGCTGCCGGGCCGGGGCTCGCCGTCGCCGGCCTGTGGCTCACCGCTGCCGGACCGGGACTCGCCGTCGCCGGCCTGCGGGTCGCCGCTGCCGATCACCTCCAGCAGGAACTCGCGGATCACGGCGGCCCGGGCCGGGTCGGCGTCGACCGAGGTCAGCGGCGGGTTGGTGGCGACCAGCCCGGCAGGCGCCGCGATCTTCTCCCGGCCGGCGGGGGTGATGGCGAGACGTACCGCCCGACGGTCGGTCTCGTCCCGCTGCCGGCTGACCAGCCCGTCCCGTTCCAGGGTGTCGACGATGCCGGTCAGGGTGGCCGGGCGGACGAAGCACCGCTCGGCCACCGCGCGGTGGGTCATCGCGCCGTGCCGGTCCAGGGTCATCAGGGTGGCCAGGCCGGCCTGGGTGAGGCCGTACTCCTCGGTGAGCCTGCGGTTCCACCGCTGGGCCACCAGATGCCCGGCCACCACGAGCAGACGGCCGAGAGGCGCGTCCCGCAGCTCGGGGAGGTCCATGGGAGACACCTTAGCTCCCTGACAGTCAGGACCCGAACGGAATTGCCGCGCGCCCGATCGCCGTCGCCGTCGACTTCGTCGGCCCGACCGGTCCGACGCCACCCGACGTCGAGCGGGTCGTCCGCCACCGTTCACCAGCTCGTCGGCAGCGGCATCCCCTCGGTGTAGCCCGCCGTGCTCTGCACCCCGACCACCGCCCGCTCGTGGAACTCGGTCAGGTTGCGCGCCCCCGCGTACGTGAACGCGCTGCGCACCCCGGCCACGATCTCGTCGATCAGGTCCTCCACGCCGGGACGGTTCGGGTCCAGGTACATCCGGGCCGAGGAGATGCCCTCCTCGAAGACCGCCTTGCGGGCCCGGTCGAAGGGACTGTCGTCGGCGGTCCGCGCACTGACCGCCCGCGCCGACGCCATCCCGAAGCTCTCCTTGTACCGCCGGCCGTCCGCGTCGGTGTAGAGGTCACCGGGGGACTCGTAGGTGCCGGCGAACCAGGAGCCGACCATCACGTTGGACGCCCCGGCGGCCAGCGCCAGCGCCACGTCCCGGGGGTGCCGCACCCCGCCGTCGGCCCACACGTGCCGCCCCAGTTCCCGGGCTGCCTTCGCGCAGTCCAGCACGGCGGAGAACTGTGGACGTCCCACCCCGGTCATCATCCGGGTGGTGCACATCGCGCCCGGACCGACGCCGACCTTGACGATGTCGGCCCCCGCCTCGACCAGGTCGCGTACCCCCTCGGCGGTGACCACGTTGCCGGCCGCCACCGGCACCGCCGGGTCCAGTCCGCGTACCGCCCGCAGCGCGGTGATCATCCGCTCCTGGTGGCCGTGGGCGGTGTCCACCACCAGCGTGTCCACCCCCGCCTCCAGCAGCGCGGCGGCCTTGCGCCGGACGTCGCCGTTGATGCCGACCGCGGCGGCGATGCGCAGCCGTCCCCGGTCGTCGACCGCCGGACGGTAGAGGGTGGCACGCAGGGCCCCCTGCCGGGTCAGCACGCCGACCAGGCGGCCCTCGCCGTCCACCACCGGAGCGAGCCGGCGGCGGCCCGCCGACAGCCGGTCGAAGCCGGTACGCGGGTCCGCGTCCGCCGGCACCGTGTGCAGCTCGGTCGACATCACGTGCCGGAGCTGGGCGAACCGGTCCACGCCCACGGTGTCCGCCTCGGTCACCACCCCGACCGGCCGGCCGTCGGCGTCGACCACGACCACCGCCCCGTGCGACCGCTTCGGCAGCAGGTGGATCGCGTCGCCGACGGTGTCGGTGGGGCCCAGCGTGATCGCCGTGTCGTGCACCAGGTGCCGTTGCTTCACCCAGGCGACGACGGTCGCCACCACCTCGAGCGGGATGTCCTGCGGGATCACCGCGACGGCACCCCTGCGGGCCGCCGTCTCGGCCATCCGCCGGCCCGCCACCGCCGTCATGTTCGACACCACCAGCGGGATCGTGGTGCCGGTGCCGTCGGCGGTGGACAGGTCCACGTCGAGGCGGGAGCCCAGGTCGGAGCGGGCCGGCGCCATGAAGACGTCGTTGTAGGTCAGGTCGTGCGCGGGAGCCGCGCCATGAAGGAACCGCACCTCGACATCATTCCTGCTCGCCGCCGGTTCCGCCGCCGGTGCCGACCGGCGGCGGTCCACGCCGGGTCGTGCGGTGGCCCGCCCCGGCCCCGGCGGGCCACTCACCCCAGCAGCAGCGCCACCGCCACCGCGGCCATCACCACCGCGATCACGCCGTCCAGCACCCGCCAGGCGGCGGGGCGGGCCAGCAGCGGCGCGAACCGGTGCGCGCCTGCGCCGAGCAGGGTGAACCAGACGACGCTGGCGGACGTCGCCCCGACCCCGAACAGCCACCGGTGCTCGTGCTGCTGGGCGATTCCACCCAGCAGCAGCACGGTGTCGAGGTAGACGTGCGGGTTCAAATAGGTGAAGGCCAGGCAGGCCAGCACGGTCGCCCGGAGCGTGGCGGGCGGTCGCTCGGTGGGGACGAGCCGCCCCGGACGCACCGCCCGGCGGGCGGCCAGGGCGGCGTAGCAGAGCAGGAACGCCGCCCCGCCCCACCGGATCACGCTCAGCAGCACCGGCTGGCTGGCCACCGCCGTACCCAGGCCGGCGATCCCGGCGAGGATCAGCAGCGCGTCGGACACGGCGCAGGTGACCACCACCGGTACGACGTGCTCCCGCCGCAACCCCTGGCGGAGGACGAACGCGTTCTGCGCGCCGATGGCGACGATCAGCGCGAGGGAGACGGAGAACCCGGCGACGGCGGAGGTGAGTGCGGTGGACACGGAGCGAGGCTAGGAGCCGGCGCGCACTTAAGTCCAGTTAACCTTTCTGCACACCATTAAGGTTGTCTGATGAGCGGTCTCGACTCGACCCACCTCCGCACCTTCGCCGCCGTGATCGGGGAGGGCAGCTTCGAGGCCGCCGCCGCCCTCCTGCACGTCACCCCGTCGGCGGTCAGCCAGCGGATCAAGGCGCTGGAGGAGGCGGTCGGGCAGGTCCTGGTGCGCCGGGCCAAGCCGTGCCGGGCCACCTCGGCGGGGCAGCCGCTGCTGCGGCTCGCCGGTCAGGTCGCCCTGCTCGAACAGGAGGCGCTGGCCGAGGCGCGGGCACCGCTGGCCGGTGGTCGTACCCGGGTCCGGGTCGCCGTGGTGGTCAACGCCGACTCCCTCGCCACCTGGTTCCCGGCCGCCCTGGCCCGGCTGCCCGCGGACCTGGCCTGTTCGTTCGACCTGCGTCAGGACGACCAGGAACACACCGCGCAGCTGCTCCGCGACGGCACGGTGACGGCGGCGGTCACCGCCGAGCGCGAACCGGTGCAGGGCTGCCGGTCCCAACCGCTCGGCGCGATGCGCTACCTCGCCCTGGCCGCCCCGGCGTTCGCCGCCCGACACCTCGCCGACGGGCCCACCCCGGAGGCGCTGGCGCAGGCACCGGTGATCGTCTTCGACCGCAAGGACCGGATCCAGCACCGCTTCGTCGAGATCGTCACCGGGCAGCGGCTCGACCCGCCGGTGCACTACGTCCCGTCGGTGCCGGCCTTCGGGGCGGCGGTCCGGCTCGGGCTCGGCTGGGGCCTGGTGCCCGAGCAGCTCGCCCGGGACGACCTGGCCGCCGGCCGGTGCGTCGAGATCGCCCCCGGCCGGCACCTGGACGTGCCGCTGTACTGGCAGCACTGGCGGCTGGAGGCGACCGTGCTGGGCGCGCTCACCACCGCCGTGCACGCCGTCGCCGCCGAATCGCTCCGCTGACCGCGCCCTGCCCGTCGGCGCTGTGGTGGTTGGGCTGTGGTGGTTTGGGCTGTGGTGGTAGCAGGGGTCCCCTGCTACCGCATTTTGATGAGCAAGGGTCCCCTGCTACCACCAGACAACGCTGCGGCGGACGGTCAGGCGATCGTGCAGATGGCAGCGCCGGCCGTGATCACCGCGCCGACGTCGGCGGAGAGCCCGCTGACCGTGCCGGCCTTGTGGGCGTGGAGGGGCTGCTCCATCTTCATCGCCTCCAGCACGACCACCAGGTCGCCCTCGGCGACCGTGTCCCCGTCGGCCACGGCGATCTTGACGATGGTGCCCTGCATCGGAGAGGTGAGCGTGTCACCGCTGACCGCCGCGCCGGCCGCCGCCCCACCGCTGCGACGGGCCGGCTTCCGTGCGGCCGGCGACGCGGTGGTCGTACCCGTGCCGAGGCCGGCGGGGAGGGTGACCTCCAGCCGCTTGCCGCCCACCTCGACCACGACGGTCTCGCGTTCGGCCGGACCCTCGGCGGGGCCGGCGGCGGCGGTGAACGGCGGCACGGTGTTGTCGAACTCGGTCTCGATCCACCGGGTGTGCACGGTGAACGGCTCGGCGGTGAACGCCGGGTCCCGGACGACGAGGCGGTGGAACGGCAGCGCGGTGGCCATCCCCTCGACGACCATCTCGTCCAGTGCGCGCCGGGCCCGCTCCAGGGCCTCGGTGCGCGTCTCACCGGTGATGATCACCTTGGCCAGCAGCGAGTCGAAGTTGCCGCCGATCACGTCATCGGCGGAGATGCCGGTGTCCACCCGCACGCCCGGACCGGACGGCAGGCGCAGCGCGGTCACCGTGCCCGGGGCGGGCAGGAAGCTGCGGCCCGGGTCCTCGCCGTTGATCCGGAACTCGATCGAGTGCCCGCGCGGCGTCGGATCGTCGGTGAACCGCAGCTTCTCGCCGTCGGCGATCCGGAACTGCTCGCGGACCAGGTCGATGCCGGCGGTCTCCTCGGTCACCGGGTGCTCCACCTGGAGGCGGGTGTTGACCTCCAGGAAGGAGATGGTGCCGTCCGCGCCGACCAGGTACTCCACCGTGCCCGCGCCGTGGTAGCCGGCCTCCCGGCAGATTGCCTTGGCCGACGAGTGGATCTGGGCGCGTTGCGCGTCGGTGAGGAACGGCGCGGGGGCCTCCTCGACCAGCTTCTGGTGCCGGCGCTGGAGCGAGCAGTCCCGGGTGCCCACCACGATGACGTTGCCGTGCTGGTCGGCGAGAACCTGCGCCTCGACGTGGCGCGGCTGGTCCAGGTACCGCTCCACGAAGCACTCGCCCCGACCGAACGCGGCGACCGCCTCCCGGGTGGCCGACTCGAACAGCTGCGGGATCTCCTCCATGGTGCGGGCCACCTTGAGCCCGCGACCGCCGCCGCCGAAAGCGGCCTTGATCGCCACCGGGAGACCGTGGTCGACCGCGAAGGCCATCACCTCGTCCGGGCTGCCCACCGGGTCGGGGGTGCCCGGCACGAGCGGCGCGCCGGCCCGTTGGGCGATGTGCCGCGCGGTGACCTTGTCGCCGAGGTCGCGGATCGCCTGCGGGGTCGGGCCGATCCAGGTCAGGCCCGCGTCGATCACCGCCTGGGCGAAGTCGGCGTTCTCGGAGAGGAAGCCGTACCCGGGGTGGACCGCGTCCGCCCCGGCCTTCGCGGCGACCTCGATCAGCTTGTCGATGCGCAGGTACGTCTCGGCGGCGGTGTCACCGCCCAGGGCGTACGCCTCGTCGGCGAGGGTGGCGTGCAGGGCGTCCCGATCCGAGTCGGCGTAGACGGCGACGCTGCCCAGGCCGGCGTCGCGGCAGGCACGGATGACGCGGACGGCGATCTCGCCTCGGTTGGCGATGAGTACCTTGCGCACCTTCGGTGACTCCTCCCGGGAGGCTACTGCCGGGGAGTGTAACGGTCACCGGACAGGCCCTAACGATCGCTAAGTGTGGTCTGCCGCACTGTTCCGGTGCGTCGCCACGCCCCGCATCCCGGTAACCCGGCCGGATCCGGTCTGCTGAACTGGACCGAACCGGTTTCGGCACCACGAAACCGACGAACGGGTGGGAGCAGGGCATGATCAGGACCAGGGGACTGCGCAAGTCGTACCGATCCCGGGCGGGCCGTAAGGCCGGGACGGTCGACGCGGTCCGGGGCGTGGACCTCGACGTCGCCGAAGGGGAGATCTTCGGATTCCTCGGCCCGAACGGGGCCGGCAAGACCACCACGCTGCGGATGCTCGCCACCCTCATCGAGCCGGACGGCGGCGAGGCCACCATCGCCGGTGCCGACCTGCGCTCCGACCCCGCCGGGGTGCGGCGCCGCATCGGGTACGTCCCGCAGGGCGGCAGCAGTTGGGACGAGTCGACCGCCCGGGAGGAACTCGTCCTCCAGGCTCGGATGTACGGCATCGGCAAGGCCGAGGCGCGGCGTCGCACCGACCGCGCCCTGGCCGCGTTCCAGCTGTCCGAGTACGCCGACCGCAAGTGCCGCACCTACTCCGGCGGCCAGCGGCGGCGCGTCGAGATCGCCCTCGGCATCATCCACGAACCGAAGATCGTCTTCCTGGACGAGCCCACCACCGGCCTCGACCCGCAGAGCCGCGCCCACATGTGGGACGAGATCCGGCGGCTGCGCGGCGACGGGATGACCGTCTTCATCACCACCCACTACCTCGACGAGGCCGACGCCCTCTGCGACCGGATCGCGATCATGGACCACGGCGAGATCGTCGCCGAGGGCACCCCGGCCGAGCTGAAGCGGGAGATCTCCGGGGACGTGGTGGTCGTCGGCCTCGACCCGGACAGCACGCCGACCGCGTACCGGCTCTTCGACGGCGAGGTCTACGTCAACCGGCTGGAGCGCCTCGACGAGGGCGGCCTGCGCCTCTGGGTCGGCGAGGGCGCCACCACCATCCCGCAGATCCTCCGCCGGATCGACGGCGCCGGACTCGACCTGCGCTCCATCGAACTGCACCGCCCCAGCCTCGACGACGTCTTCCTCACCAAGACCGGCCGCTCGCTGCGCGAGTCCTGATCAGTACGACCCGAAAGGCTGCTCATGAAACTCGCCCGCGACACCTGGCTGATCTTCCAACGTCAGATCCAACTGCTGCTCCGCAACCCGGTCTGGGTCTTCGTCGGCGTCTTCCAGCCGGTGATGTACCTGCTCCTGTTCGCCCCGCTGCTCAAGCCGGCCCTGAACGCGCCCACCCAGGCCGAGGCGTACAAGATCTTCGTACCCGGCCTGCTCGTGCTGCTCGCCATCTTCGGCGGCCTGTTCCAGGGCTTCGGCCTCCTCGCCGAACTGCGCGCCGGGGTCATCGAACGTTCCCGGGTCACCCCGGTCAGCCGCCTCGCCCTGCTGCTCGGCCGGTCCCTGCGGGACGTCGTCTCGCTGCTCGTGCAGGCCGTCCTCATCACGCTGCTGGCCCTGGCCTTCGGGCTCAGTGTGATCATCGGTGACCTGCTCCTGGCGTACCTGATGCTCGCCCTGATCGCGCTGATGACCTCGGCGGTCTCCTACGGCGTCGCGCTGCTGGTGCGCAGCGAGGAGGCGCTGGCCCCGCTGATGAACACGGTCGCCCAGCCGGTGCTGCTGCTCTCCGGCATCCTGCTCCCGCTCACCTTCGCCCCCGGCTGGTTGCAGGGCATCGCGAAGTGGAACCCGTTCTCCTGGGCGGTCGAGGGCACCCGTGCCCTGTTCGCCGGTGACCTCGGCAACGACCGGGTCTGGCAGGGCCTCGGCATCATCACCGTGCTGACCGTGCTCGCCGTCAGCTGGGCGGCCCGCGCCTTCGCCCGCAGCGTCCGCTGACCGCGCGCTTGGTGGTAGCAGGGGCCCCCTGCAGTGCATTTTTGTCGAGCAGGGGACCCCTGCAAACCTCCACGGCAGGTCGCAACCCCGACGGGCTCAGCGCACCCGGGCGAGGGTGAGGCCGTCGGCGACCGGCAGCATCACCAGGTCCACCCGTACGTCCACCAGCACCTCGTCGTTGAACGCGGCGATCGCCCGGTCCGCCTCGTCCTGCGGGGCGAGCACCCGGCCGTCGCGCAGCACGTTGTCCACCGCGATCAACCCGCCGGGACGCATCCGTGGCACCAGCTCCGACCAGTACACCGGGTAGCCGACCTTGTCCGCGTCGATGAAGGCGAAGTCCAGGTAGCGCTCGTGCGGCAGGTCGTGCAGTCCGTCGGCGGCCGGGCCGATGCGCAGCTCGATCCGGTCGTCCACCCCGGCCCGCGCCCAGTACCGTCGGGCCACCGAGGTGTACTCCGCCGAGATGTCGAAGCAGGTCAACCGCCCGCCGTCGGCCAGGCCCCGGGCGATGGCCAGCGAGGAGAGGCCGGTGAAGGTGCCCACCTCCACCGCCTGCCGCGCGCCCACCAGACGGGCCAGGAAGGTCAGCAGGGCCGCCTGCTCCGGGGCGACCTGCATCTGCGCCTCGGCCGGTAACGCGGCCCGGGTCTCCTCGACCAGCTCGCGGACGATCTCGTCCGGTGGAGAACCGTGCGCGACCAGGTACTCGTGCAACTCGTCGGTCAGTGGCAGAGACTTCACACTCATGGCCGGACGCTAGCTGACCTGCGCACCCCAGCCCGCCCCGACCCGCTGCGGTCAGGCCAGCGAATCCACCGTCTGGCCGCCCGGCGCGGGCCGCGTCCACAGGTCGGTGACACTCAGCTCGAGCTCGATCAACAGGTTGCGCAGCAGCGGCATGGAGAGCCCCACCACCGTCCCCGGGTCGCCCTCGATTCGCTCCACGAACGCCCCGCCGAGACCGTCGATGGTGAACGAGCCGGCCACCGCCAGTGGCTCACCGGTCGCCACGTACGCGGCGATCTCCTCGTCACTGATCTCGGCGAAGTGCACAGTCGTCGCAGCGACCGCCTCCACCCGGCTCTCCATCGTGAGGTCCACCAGGCAGTGGCCGGTGTACAGCACGCCGCTGTTGCCGCGCATCCGCTCCAACCGGCGGGTGGCGTCCGCCGCGTCGGCGGGCTTGCCGAGGATCTCGCCGTCGAAGGCGAGCACCGAGTCGCATCCCAGCACCAACGGCCGGTCACCCACGGCCGGACGTAGCTGCTCGGCCACCGCCACGGCCTTGAGCCGGGCCAGCGTCAGGCACAACTCCTCCGGCTGGTCGGTCTTCACCTGGGACTCGTCGACCCCACTGACCAGAACCTCCGGTTCGATACCGGCGGCCTGGAGGAGCTTGCGACGGGCAGGGCTCGCCGAGGCGAGTACGAGGCGGACTGTCTGGTTCGGCACGCCGGGAGGGTACCGACTGCCGACAAACGGCAGATCGCCGGCACACCGAAAGTGCCCGCTCGTGCCCGCGCCGCCCGATCAGCGGGCCCCGGCTGAGGACACCGCGCCGTCCCGTCGACGCCGCCGGGCGGCCAGCGCCCACGCCGCGCCTCCACCCAGTGCCGCCAGGCCGCCCGTCGCCAGCAGCCACCCGACCACCCCGTCGTCATCCGACCCGGGCCCGGCCGCCGTCGTGGTCGGCGCAGCGTCGGCCGAGGCACTCGCCGTCGACGGTTGCGCGTCCAGCGGTGGTACGTCTGCCGTCAGCGCCGCCACCAGGTCGATGACGCCGTATCCGTACTCGTCGTCCCGGCCCGGCGCGCCCTTGTCGACGGCGGTGGCGGTCAGCCGGTGTACCACCTCGGTCGCCGACAGGTCCGGATACCGTGCCCGAATCAACGCCACTGCCCCGGCCACGATCGCCGTTGCACTCGAAGTTCCGCTTCCTCTGGCGTACTTGTTGTCATAACTCGTGCTGTAGATGTCGGTGGCTGGTGCGACCACGTCGATTTCCCGTCCGGTAACCGACACAGCGGCATGCCTTCCTTCTCTATCGACTCCGCCTACCGCAATCACGGCGGGATGGCGCGCCGGGTAGCCGACGACAAAATCGTGAGGTTGGTTGCCAGCAGCTGCAACAATGATCACGTTCGCTTGGAGAGCTGCGTCGATTGCCCGTTGGAGACGAGTGCTCGATCCGCCAACGGAAGAGATACTGATTACATCGGCACCCTGCTGTAAGGCGTGATCAATGGCTGCCGCGAGGTGATCTGCCGTGCCTTGCTTATCAAGCGAGGATACGATTGGCAGGATCTTGGCCGCAGGAGCAATACCAAGAGCACCTGAAGTGCCTCTGCCATGTGCGGCGATTAAGCCGGCCATCGTGGTGCCATGGCTGTTGCGGTCTCGTCGGCCGTCGCCGGAGCCGCCCGCGATGATGTCCGTGCCAGGCAGCAGGTTGTTGCGAAGGTCGGGGTGTGGGTCCACGCCGGTGTCTGGGAGCGCGACCACCACGCCCTCACCCTGGGTGATCCGATGCGCCTCGGCCACATTGAGAAACCGCAGGTGCCACTGGTCGTCACGGATGCGATCTGCGTGCGCAGGGGTGGCTGGCAGGACGATGGTTGCCGCCAGCGCCAGTGCCGCCATTGCGGCAGGTTTCCTCACCGGTCAAGGCCGATCGCCGGACCTGGATCGATTGGACCCTCCTCGTCCGGCGGTCGGACCACTGGGTCCACGCCTTGAGCGGTCTCCCATGGGTTGTTGGGGTCCCAACGGCGCGGGTCCAACTCGTCCGGCTCGCGTCGCCCGGGTCGGCCCGCTTGTCCGGCAAGCCCAGGCGGGCCGCCAAAGGGACTCATGCCGTGCATGCCGCTGATCGACGGTCCACGGCCCGAGCCGGGCCGTGATCCTGCGCCACCACTGGGAGCAGTGCCCGCACCACCGCCGCCGATCACGCCACCGATCGGGTTCACCCTGCGTGGCGCGGGTGCTCCGGGAGCAGGTTGACCCAGACCCATTCCCGGTGTTCCTCCGATTAAGCCACCTGGTGGCAGCGGTCGAGGCCCGGCTGCGGGGCCCCCGGCAGGAGGCTTGCCGACCGGGCCAGCTGCGCCGCCCCTGCCCGGTGCGCCCAACGGATTCCGTGGTGGAGGAGCGGATACCGGAGGGAGGGGCACCACGCCAGGATTGGAGGGCGGCATCGGGGGCGTGACTGGAGGCGTCGTCGGGTTTGTCTGAGGCGGCAACACATTGGGGCCGGCCCCACCGAGGATCGGGCCTAAGCCGGGCGCGGTCGGCATCGGCATCGGTCGTGCCGCCTTTGAGGACTTATCGATCGGTCCGGTCGCGCCGGAGGCCGGCAGGGGCACCGGCACGATGGGAGGGATTACTGGTGCTGAGCCGGCTGCATATATATCGGGATTGCTGTCTTGGCGAATGGGCCGTGTTGGTGCGGGAGGGGGTGGTTTGAGCATGGCTTGGGCCTGTTGGAGTTCGCCGCTGAGGCCGTACATCAGGTTGCGGGCCTGACCGTTCAACTGCTCCAGTTCAGAGTCGGTGACCGGTGGCCGGGCGGGGGTGGACCGTCCGACCCGGTGCAGCGGACGCTGGTCGAGCGTCGCCTCGTACGCCTGCTTGAGCCGCACCTTCTCCGCGTACCGGTCGTGGAGTTTCTTGAGCTCGGTGCGCGTGCTGCCGATCGCGCTCGTGGCGGCGGAGAGTGCGGTGTAGTTGGCGACCGCGGCGTCGTACGTCTGTTGCACCGTGTCGATGAGCTGGTCCAGTTCGGCGAGGTACGTCCGCGAGGCGGCGCTCTTCTCCGGCGGCCACGCCTGGGCGAGCCCTCGCCAGTACTCCCGGAGCCGGCTGAGGTGCGTCTGGGCCAGTTCGCTGGTCTTGCGCCAGCCGGCGACCTGCCGCCAGTGGTTGTCCGTCTGGTGGTCCTGGAGGGTGGCCCACATGGTGGCCACGTCCATGTTGTGCCAGTTGGTCAGGCCGGACGTCGGGCCGCCGCCCTGTTCGATCACGGCAGCACCTCCGGCGTGGTGGGCGCACCGGCCGGGTCGGGCACGGTGGGTGGGCCCGAGGGCTGGTCGCCGCGTACCGGCCCCTGCACCCCGCGCAGCGCCCGTTCGACGTCCTGGACCCGGGCCTGGGCGAACGCGTCGCTGCCCTCGTACCGCTGGCTGATCGTGCCGGCGGCGTTGGCAAGGCCGCCGGTGTAGCTGGCCACGTCGTAGACCCGGTTCGTCGAGTCCTGCTGGACCTGCTGGTGTGCGGTGAGAAAGTGCACCAGCTCGATGAAGGCGTCACACGGGTCGGGCAGCTTCACCGACATGTCGTCCGCGATGTACGCCAGGTGGGGTGCGTAGTTGCGGCGTACCTCGGCTTCGAGCCGGGTGGCGAACTCCCGCATCTGGCGGATGTCGGCCTCGATGTCGCCGTAGTCGCGCAGCCAACTCGGTCCGAGGTCTTCCTCAGGGATCATCGGCCCTCCCGCCCGTCACAGCCCGGTGCCCCTGAGTGAGGTTAATCGGTCGGTGTGACGACGGGCAGCCCCGCGCCGGGGTGGCCCAGGTCACTGCATGTGAGTATGTCGATACGTTCCGTCAGTGGGGCAGGCCGGACGTGCGCCAAGCGCCGGGACCGGCGACGAGGGGCGCGGTGCGCGGCCGGCCGCTACGTGCCCAGGTGGACGGAGCGGTGGGGGCCGGCGTGGCCGGACGCGACCGGACGAGGATCGCGCCCACCAGGGCGGCCAACTCCTCGGGGGTGGGGACACCCCGGACCACCCGGAACAGCGGCTCGTCGGCAGACATGGTGTCAAGGGTACGCGTCGGCAAGTTGACCTATCCCGCATAGTGGCGTGCCGGCGGTGTAAGGGTCCGCCGCGCCGGGTACCGTCTCGGCAATGTCGAACGCGCTTCCCCAACTCGTCGCCAACCGATACCGGCTCATCTCGCCGCTCGGTCAGGGCGGCATGGGTCGGGTCTGGAAGGCGCGCGACGAGGTGCTGCACCGCGATGTGGCGATCAAGGAACTGGTCCCGCCGCCCAGCCTCACCGACGAGGAACGTCGGGAGATGCGCGAACGTTCGCTGCGGGAGGCGCGGGCCATCGCCCGACTGAACCACATCAACGTCGTGCGCATCTTCGACGTGCTGCGTACCGACGGCGACCCGTGGATCGTCATGGAGTACGTCCCCTCGAAGTCACTTCAGGACACTCTCGCCGAGGACGGTCCGGTGTCGGTGGCCCGTACCGTCGAGATCGGCCTCGGGGTGCTCGGTGCGCTCAACGCGGCGCACAAGGCCGGCGTGATGCACCGGGACGTGAAACCCGGCAACGTGCTGCTCGGCGACGACGGCCGGGTGGTGCTGACCGACTTCGGCCTGGCCACCATTCCCGGCGACCCGAACGTCACCCGGACCGGCATGGTGCTCGGCTCGCCCGCGTACATCGCGCCGGAGCGCGCCCGGGACGGCACGGCCGGCCCGGAGGCCGACCTGTGGTCGCTGGGCGCGACGCTCTACGCGGCCGTGGAGGGCAAGTCACCGTACGCCCGGCCGTCGGCGATCGCCACCCTGGCGGCGCTGGCCACCGAGCCGATGCCGCCGCCGAAGAACGCCGGGCCGCTGAAGCCGGTCCTCAACGGACTGCTCCGCAAGGACCCGGCCGAGCGCATCGACGCCGAGGTGGCCGAGCGTATGCTGCGCCGCGCGGGCGGCAAGCGCAGCCGGGGCATCTCGCTGCTCGACGGGGTACGCCGGCCGGGGCCGAACGGCCCGCGCGAGCCGCGTCCCCCGGTGGTGCCCGGTCCACGGTCGGGAGAGACGAGCGGTGACCGCTCGGTGCCCCCGACGGCCGTGGCCGCAGCGGGTGCCGCCGCCCTGGCTGCCGCCGACGACGACGCCACGGCGAAGGCCACCGCCTCCGACGTGACCGGCTCCGGTGACGACGCGACGGCGAAGGTCGCCGCGCCGGGGAACGCCGCGTCCACGTCGGACGCCGCACCCACCGCCGTGGTGCCGGCCGACCCGGCCAGGGACGCGGGGCCGCCGACCCGGGTGACGCCACCCGCGCAGAATCCGACTGCGGTGATGCCCGCCCCGGTGAGCCCGTCCGCGCCGATGTCCGGGCGGGCCGTCGTGCCGCCGCCGTCCACGACGCCGCCGGACAACCGTCGTCGCAACCTGGTGATCGGTGCGCTGGTGGCGGTGCTGCTGCTCGCGGCGGTGCTCGTCGTGCCGATGCTCCTCGACAACGGCGACGACGACGCGCCCGGTCCGCAGACCGGTGGTACGACGGTCCCCACCGGCCAGTCGTCCGCCGCGCCGACCAGCGCGTCCGCACCGGCGTCGCCGACCACGGCTCCGGCCAGCCCCACGCCCAGCCCCAGCGCCTCGGGAGCGGTGACGCTGCCGGCCGGCTGGAAGATGCACAAGGATCCGACCGGGTTCGCCATGCCCCTGCCGGTCGGCTGGACTCGGAGCCAGGGCCCCACCTACGTGACGTTCCGGGAGCCGAACGGCGTCCGTGAGGTGGTCATCGACCGGACCGACCGGCCGGGCTCCGACGCGGCGAAGGCCTGGCGGGACATCGAGCCGGCCCGGGCCGGGCGGGTGAACAACTACCAGTTCCTCGGCATCAAGGAGTGCGAGGGCTACTGGAAGACCTGCGCGGACTGGGAGTGGCTGGAGACCCGGGACGGCACCCGGATCCACGTCCGGAACCGGGGGTTCGTGACCGCCAGCAACCGGGGCTACGCCATCCGCTGGGAGGTCGCCGCCAGTGAGTGGGAGCAGAACCTCGACGAGTTCGACCTGATCGCGAAGGGTTTCGTGCCCGACCGGCAGGACTGATCAGCTCGCTGAGCTTGGGATTTCGGTCCGATGCGACATTCGCTCGCATGACCTCCCGTCGATCGGGGTACCTCATCCGTGACGACGGAAGGGAGGTACGACCGATGGGTTACCGACGGAAGACCACGAAGTCCTCGGTGGCACTGTGGATGCTCGTCGCCCTCGGCGACGCCGTCCTGCTCCTCGCGAGTGTCGGCATCTCGGCGCTGGTCGCCCTGGTCAGCGTCGTGACCATCACCGCCGCCGTGGTGGCCGGTCGACTGATGCTGCGCCGGAGCGCGTCCGCACCGGACAGCGTGCCCGCCACGGATGGTGTCCCGGTGACCGTGCCGGTCACCCGGCGACAGGAGGCGTGACGCGGGAAGCCTGACGAGCCGGAATCACCATGCTGGCGGCAGCCGGACCAGTTGTCCACCCTCCCGGGTGACAGCCGATCCCGCTGCCGCCACCCGTGTTCGGACTGGGTGGCCGACGAATCCCACCTCCGTTGCCTCCCGGCCCGGTCACGACGGTCAGCGGCTGTTGCGCCGGGTGAGGGCGGCCACGTCGTGCTGCCGAGCTGCGGGCGCCGACGGATCGTGGTGGCTTTCGGCCCTCCTGGGGGCCAGTTGCCACCACGATCCCTGCCCGGCTACCGCGTCGGCGTACCCGATCGGGAAATAACGCGGCCGGGCGGGCCGCGAGGTGCGGCACCGCCCGGCCGGGCGCGGTGCGGATCAGGTGTTGTTGGCCAGGGCGATCAGGCGGCTGCGGTCGCCGTTCCAGTAGTTGCGGTCGACGCCGCCGCTGATGCCGGAGACGGTGCCGGAGTCGGTGTACTGCCAGAAGCTCCAGAAGGGGGCGCCGGCGGGGAGGGTGCCGGGGCTGCTGGACCAGCGGGCGATCCAGAGGGGGTGGTTGCCCCAGGGGCCGGTCCAGCTGCCGGTGCACTGGTTCCACCAGCTGGTGGTGGTGTAGATGACGGCGTAGCGGCCGGTGCGGGAGCGGTAGGTGTTGAGGAAGTCCTGGATCCAGTTGCGCATGCCGGTGGTGCTCAGGCCGTAGCAGTATCCGCCGCTGTACGGGTTGCCTTCGACGTCGAGGGCGGCGGGCAGGGTGCGGCTGTCGGCGGACCATGCGCCGCCGTTGCTGGCGAGGTAGTTGGCCTGGACCGCGCCGGAGGAGATGTTCGGCCGGGCGAAGTGGTACGCCCCCCGGATCACGCCCGCGTAGTAGGAGTTCGTGTAGTTGGCGTTGAACTGCGGGTCCTTGTAGCTCGTTCCCTCGGTCGCCTTGATGTAGGCGAATTCGATGCCGGAGTTGCGGACGCTGGTCCAGTTGATCGAGCCCTGCCAGTGCGAGACGTCGACGCCGGCCACGGTCGCGGCGGAGGCCGGGGTCGTGGTGGCGATCAGGCCGACGGCGGCGGTGGCGAGTGCGGCCAGGCTGGTGGCGACCAACCGGCGCAGGGTGAGGCGGGTACGCGACATGAGGCTTCCCTCCGGGGGTGTTCGTCTATTGACGAACATCATTGAAGGAATCCGCCTGAGATCGCAATACCTGTTAAAAGAATTGCCGGAGGGTGCTCGGTGTCCGGCACCCGGCCCCGAGGAAGCGGAGTTCAGCGCAGGGCCGCCGGGCCGGCTTCCCATGCCCCCTGGCGCGGGAACGGGAAGCGGCGGGGGTGCGCCGGGACGGTAGGCTGCCGGCCCATGACGCCGATCGACGGCCTGGGCAGCCTGTGGGACCGGCTCCTCGGCGCGCAGCCCGACCCGCCACCGTTGCTCGTCCTCGCCACCGCCGCCGTCGCGCTGGTCGTGGTGTCGACCCGGCTGCCCTGGCGGATCGCCCGGAACGCGATCACCATCGCCCACGAGGGCGGGCACGCGCTGGCCGCCCTGCTGACCGGCCGCCGGCTGCACGGCATCCGGCTGCATTCGGACACCTCCGGCCTCACCCTCTCGGCCGGGCGACCCACCGGCCCGGGGATGATCCTCACCCTGCTCGCCGGCTACGTCGCCCCGCCGCTGATCGGGCTCGCCGGGGCGTGGCTGCTCGGCGGCAACCGGATCACCCTGCTGCTCTGGGTCGCGGTGGCGCTGCTGCTGGCCATGCTGGTGATGGTGCGCAACGCGTTCGGCGTGGTGTCGCTGGTGGTCACCGGCGGGCTGGTGCTCGCCGTCTCCTGGTACGCCCCGCCGCAGGTGCAGGCGGCGTTCGCCTACACCGGGGTGTGGTTCCTGCTGCTCGGCGGGGTGCGCCCGGTGGTCGAGCTGCAACGGCTGCGCGGCCGGGGCCGGATGCCCGCCTCCGACGCCGACCAGCTCGCCGGGCTGACCCCGTTCCCGGCGTTCCTCTGGGTGACCTTCTTCGCCCTGGCCAACCTGCTCACCCTGGTGGTCGGGGCGGCACTGCTCGCCGGCCCGGTGCTCGCCGACGTCGGCGGGACGCTCACCGACGTCGGCGGGACGCCATGAGCGGTGGCCGAACCGGTTGCCCCGACTGTCGGTGAAGGCACTCAGGCCGGACCCGGCCGCACCATGATGTGCCCGGTCGCGGCGAACGCCTCGTTGCCCGCGAGGCGGCCGGTCTTCGTCTCCTCGATCCGGAACCCCTCGGCGAGGTAGAGCGCGAGCGCGCCGTCGTTGCCGACCAGGACGGTCGTCTCGACCGGCCGGTCTCCCGCCGCCGCCAGGGCGTGCCGCAGCAACGCGCGGCCGTGCCCCTGCCGGTACCGGGCCGGGTCCACGTACAGCCAGGTGACCTCGTCGTCGGCGAACGCCACGAAACCGACGACCTCGCCCGACTGCTCGGCCACCCAGACGTCCCCGTCGAAGAGTCCCTCGCCCTCGGCGGTGTCGGCCAGGGAGAGGAACGCGGCCACCCCGACGGTGGGGCGGAGTTCGTCGAGGCGGGCGGCGTCGTGGATCCGGGCGAGCGCCGTCCAGTCGTCCGGACGGTACGGGCGGATCACGCGTGCGGTCGGCATGCTCGGCATCGTGCCGGTGCGCCCCGACGGGCGCAGGTCATTTTTCGGCGTCGACGGCAACCGCGTCGGTGCCCGGGCGCGTGTCACCTGCGAGCGGCCACGGGGAGGTAGCAGGTGTCGGACGTCGACGGGTTCGACGAGTTCTACCGGGGCAGCCGACAACGGTTGCTCGGGTTCGTCTACGCGCTCACCGGCGACCTCGCCGAGGCCCAGGACGCCGTCCAGGAGGCGTACGTGCGCGCGTGGCAGCGCTGGTCGACCGTGGGCCGGTACGACGACCCGGAGGCGTGGGTACGGGTGGTCGCCAGCCGGATCGCGGTGAGCCGCTGGCGCAGCCTGCGTAGCCGCGCCCGGGCGTACCTGCGGCACGGGGTCACCGAGACCGCCCCCGCCCCGAACACCGACACCGTCGAGGTGGTGGCCGCGCTGCGCCGGCTCCCCGAGGAACAGCGCACCGCCCTCGCCCTGTACTACCTGCTCGGCATGCCGGTCGCCGAGGTCGCCCGGGAGACCAATGCCCCGGTCGGCACGGTCAAGGCCCGGCTCTCCCGGGGGCGTACCGCGCTCGCCGGACTGCTCGCCGTCCCGGAGTTGGAGGAGGCCGCCGATGCGTGAGCACGAGCCCACCCTGGCCGACCGGATCGCGGTCGACCTGGCCACCGTACGCTGGCCGGAGCCGGCGGAGATCCGCGCTCGTGCCCGTCGGCGGGCCCGGCGGCAGATGGTCGGCGCGGCGGTCGCCCTGGTGCTGGTGACGGGTGGAGTCGCCGCCGTGCTCCGTCCGGCGGACGGAGCCGCACCGCCCCCGGTGGCCGTACCGCCGCTGGTGGTCACCCCGATGGTGGACCCGGCGGTGCGCGGCGAGATCCCGCCGGAGGTGCTGTTGCGGCCGGCCGACCTGCGGGAGCAGTCCGACCTGCCGCTGACCGCGTCGGGCCTCGGCGAGTCGATCCGCCTCGACGACCGCCTCGAGGCCTGCCGCGCGGCACAGGGCCTGTCGACCCGGTGGGAGACCTCGCTCTGGTCCCGTTCGCAGGCGATCCTGCGGGACCGTCCGGACGGTTACGACCATCCGCCCAGCGACGTGTTGTTCACCCAGGACGTCCACCGGGTCACGCCGGAGGTGGCCGGGAACTTCTTCCGCGGCCTGGAAGGGCTCGTCGTCCCGTGCGCCAACTGGCGTTCGGTCGGCCCGACGGAATGGCAGGGCCGGACGATCAACGGGGAGACGGTGCACCGGTGGGCGCTGGTGGACCGCGATTTCGCCGGCGACGAGGCGGCCCTGCTGCGCCACTCGGTGTCCCAACCCCGCGACCGGGCCACCGGCGAGCCGCTCGGCGGGGTGCCCCGGCCGACGAGCCTGGCGATCGTCCGGGTGGGCGACCTGGTGACCGTGATCATGCCCGGGAGGTCCATGTCGGACGACGAGGTGCGCCGGCTCGCCCGCGTCGCCGCCACCCGGCTGTGCCGCGCCGCCAACCCGTCCTGCTGACCGGCGCCCCGGTCGGGCAACCGGTCGGGTCGCGCGCGGGCTGGGCGCGGGGGCTGGGTGTGGGCTGGGGTGGTAGCAGGGGACCCCTGCTCCTCAAAAAGCGGTAACAGGGGACCCCTGCTACCACCCCAGCGCAGTACAGCCGCCACTACAGCGGGATGTTGCCGTGCTTCTTCGGCGGGAGGGTCTCCCGCTTGGTGCGCAGCATCCGCAGCCCCCGGACGATCTGGGTACGCGTCTCGCGCGGCGGGATCACCGCGTCGACGTAGCCCCGCTCGGCGGCGATGTACGGGTTGGCCAGGGTGTCCTCGTACTCGGCGATCTTCTCGGCGCGGACGGCGGCCGGGTCCTCGGCGGCGGCCAGCTCCGAGCGGTAGAGGATGTTCACCGCGCCCTGCGCCCCCATCACCGCGATTTGCGCAGTCGGCCAGGCGAAGTTCAGGTCCGCGCCGAGGTGCTTGGAGCCCATGACGTCGTACGCCCCGCCGTACGCCTTGCGGGTGATCACGGTGACCTTCGGGACGGTCGCCTCGGCGTACGCGTAGAGCAGCTTGGCGCCCCGGCGGATGATGCCGTCCCACTCCTGGTCGGTGCCGGGCAGGAAGCCGGGTACGTCCACGAACGTCAGCACCGGGATGTTGAACGCGTCGCAGGTGCGCACGAACCGGGCCGCCTTCTCCGAGGCGGCGATGTCCAGGCAGCCGGCGAAGTGCATCGGCTGGTTGGCGACCACGCCGACCGGACGCCCCTCGACCCGACCGAAGCCGACCACGATGTTCTGCGCGTAGAGGGACTGGACCTCCAGGAACTCCCCGTCGTCGAGGACGTGCTCGATCACCCGGTGGATGTCGTACGGCTGGTTCGCCGAGTCGGGGATCAGCGTGTCGAGTTCCCGGTCGGCGTCGGTGACGGTCAGGTCGGCGTCGACGGGGAAGGCCGGCGGCTCGTCCAGGTTGTTCGCCGGCAGGTACGACAGCAGCGCCTTGACGTAGTCGAGCGCGTCGTCCTCGTCGGTGGCGAGGTAGTGCGCGTTGCCGCTGCGGGTGTTGTGGGTGCGTGCCCCGCCCAGCTCCTCCATCGCCACGTCCTCGCCGGTCACCGTCTTGATCACGTCGGGGCCGGTGATGAACATGTGCGAGGTCTGGTCGACCATCACGATGAAGTCGGTGAGCGCCGGGGAGTAGACCGCACCGCCCGCGCACGGCCCCATCACCAGCGAGATCTGCGGGATCACCCCGGACGCGCGGGCGTTACGGAAGAAGATGTCGGCGTAGAGGCCGAGGCTGACCACGCCCTCCTGGATCCGCGCGCCCCCGGAGTCGTTGATGCCGATGACCGGGCAGCCGATCTTCATGGCCAGGTCCATCACCTTGACGATCTTCTGACCGAAGACCTCGCCGAGGGACCCACCGAAGACCGTGAAGTCCTGCGCGAAGACGCAGACCTGCCGGCCGTCGATGGTGCCGTACCCGGTGATCACCCCGTCGCCGTACGGACGGGTACGGTCGAGGCCGAAGTTGGTCGAGCGGTGCCGGGCCAGCTCGTCCAACTCGACGAAGGAACCCTCGTCGAGCAGCAGCTCGATCCGCTCCCGGGCGGTCTTCTTGCCCCGGGCGTGCTGCTTCTCCACGGCGCGTGCCGAACCCGCGTGCACCGCCTCGTCGACCCGTCGCTCCAGGTCCGCCAGCTTGCCGGCGGTGGTGTGGATGTTGATCCCGGTCTCGGTAGTCACCCAGGGAATATAACGATGGTTCAGGTGCTGCGTCGGTGTGCACTTCGCCTCACGCACGGTCGTCCGCGTCCGCTCACCGGCGCGCGTCGCAGTCGGGCCGCGCTCACCGGCGCGCCGGTGCCGGAGCCGTAGGCTGGCGGGATGCCGGGCTCCCCGTACACCGACCTGGATCGACCGCCGCTGAGCGCGGCCCGGCTGCGGCGCGCGCTGGTTGCCCCGCACGGGCCGTGGCGGCGACTGGAGCTGCGCGCGGAGACCGGTTCCACAAACGCGGACGTGGCCGAGGCCGCGCGGGCCGGCGAGCCGGAGGGCCTGGTGGTGGTCGCCGAGCGCCAGACCACCGGACGCGGCCGGCGCGGCCGGGTCTGGCAGTCGCCGCCCCGGGCGGGCATCGCGACCAGCGTCCTGCTCCGGCCCGGGGAGGCCGTCCCGGAGCGTGACTGGTCACCCGTCCCCACCACCGGGTACGGCTGGCTGCCGCTGCTCGCCGGGGTCGCCCTGGTCGAGGCGGTGACCCGGCTCGCCGAGCTGGACGCCCGGCTGAAGTGGCCCAACGACCTGCTGCTCGGCGACGCCAAGTGCGCCGGGGTGCTCGCCGAGACGGTGCCCGGTGGCACGCTCGCCCAGCCGTCCGCGGTCGTGCTCGGCGTCGGTCTCAACGTGACGCTCCGCGCCGACGAGCTGCCGGAGAACCCGACCGGCCTGCCCGCCACCTCGCTGCAACTCGCCGGGGCCGCCGCCACCGACCGCGACCCGTTGCTGCGTGCCCTGCTCCGCGCGATCGCCGACTGGTACGACCGCTGGCGGTCCGCCCGGGGCGACGCGGTCGCCAGTGGACTGCGCGAGGCGTACCTGGCCGCCTGCGGCACGGTCGGCCGTCCGGTCCGGGTGCTCCTGCCCGCAGGCGACGAGCTGACCGGCACGGCCACCGGCATCGACGCCGACGGGCAGCTCCTGGTCGACACCGGGCGGGGTGAGCGGAGCCTCGCCGCCGGGGACGTCCTGCACCTGCGCTGAACCGCTCCGTATGGACACCCGCCCCGCGCGGACCGTGGGTTGCGGCGCGTACGGGCGGCGGCAGGCTACCGTCAGCGCGTCGATGTACCTGCGAGGAGGTTCGTGTGGCGTTCCCCGATGACGTCCTCACCGAGGACGAGGAGGTCGTGCTCCACCTGCACCCGCACGGGAAGGCCCTGGTCCGGCCGGTACTGGTGCTGGTGCTGGGTGTGGCGGCGGTGGTGGCCGCCGGGATCCTCCTGCCGGACGGTGAGGCCGGCCGGATCGGTTTCTACTTGGTCGCCGGGCTCGTCCTGGTGCTGGCCGTGGTGTTCGCGCTGGTGCCGTACCTGACCTGGCGCAGCACGCACTACCTCTTCACCACCGAACGGGTGCTGCTGCAACAGGGCATCCTCTCCCGGGACCGCCGGGACATCCCGCTGGGCCGGATCAACGACCACTCGATGAACCAGCGGTTCGTCGAGCGGCTCTTCGGCTGCGGGACGCTGACCATCGAGTCGGCCGGGGAACGCGGGCAGTCGGTGCTGGTCGACGTGCCCCGGGTCGAGCAGGTGCAGACCCGGCTCTACGAGCTGGCCGAGGCGCACCACGACCGGCACTCGTTGGGCGACGGCGAGATGCGGGACATCATGGCCGACATGCGGGACGGCCGGCCGCTGCGCGACCCCACGGCCTGACCGTGCCCCCGGTGCGGCCGTCCTGGAGCACTACCGGACATCCATCGGCAACGACCGGCCGTCCGCCACGCCGGTGTCGGTCCGGGCCGGTCAGCGTTCGACGCCGGGTACGACGGTCGGCTCCGCCGCGACGGTGTCCTCCGGTCGCATCGTGGTGCCCCGCGCGGTGAGGACGAGGAACGTGCCCGCGCCGACGACGATCGCGATGTCGGCCACGTTCCCGATGAACCAGTCGAAGTACGCGATGAAGTCGACCACGTGGCCCTGCCCGAACGACGGCTCGCGCAGGAGCCGGTCGCCGAGGTGCGTGACCGCCCCGCCGAGGATGAGCCCGAGGGCCAGGGCCCAGGCGCGGGACCGCACCCGCCACGCGTACCAGAGGCCGGCGACCACGCCGATGGCCGTGGCGATCGTGAAGATCCACGTCGAGCCCGCGCCGATCGACAGGGCCGCGCCCGGGTTGTAGATGAGCTGGACGCCCAACGCGTCACCGAGCACCGGGATGCGCTCGCCCCGGGTGAGGCTGCGCTCGGCCCAGAGCTTGGAGAGCTGATCGGTGACGACCACGACGAGTGCCGTGCCACCCGCCAGCCAGGGGGCGCGGCGCGTCCACCGTTGCACCCGGGGCGCGGCGATCGGTGCGTCACCGGCGACCCGGGGCGACTCGTCGGTCGCGGATTGCTCGCTCATCCCCGCAAGTCTCTCACGCGGTCGTGACCCCGCCGCCCACGTCACAGGCGGCGGTGCGCTCTTCGACGCCGTCGACCCGGTCGGGGTCGGGCCTCGTCAGGTGGCCTCGGTCGGATGGTGCCGGTACGACGGCTCGGGCGGACCGTGGGGGTCGCGGGCGGCCGGGATGACGGCGGTGGGGGTGTCCGGGCCGTACCGGCCCGTCGGCCCGGCCGGCGCGGGTGCCGGCGGGGCGGACACCACCGGGCCGGGCAGGACGGCCGTGGGGGCATCCAGCGAGTTGACCGGCGGCGCTGTCGGGCCGGCGGTGACGCCGACCGGAGCGGGCGGGCGGACCGGCGGCGCGGAGACGGGCACGCCGGCCGGAGCGGGAGGCGCGGAGACCGGCGACCCGGACGGCCCGACGCCGGCCACCGGTGCCAGCCCGGGCTCGACCGCCGGCACTGGCACGGTGGCCACCGGCACCGGCACCGGCGCGGTTTCGGTTGCCGGGACCGGGACCGGGCCGGTCTGGGGCCCGGTGGGGTGGGCGGCCGGGGCCGGGCCGGTCGTCGGGGGCGGTCCGGTCGGGCCGGCCGGTCCGGTCGGGGCCACGCTGGGGTGGGCGGCCGGGGCAGGTCCGGGCACGGCGTCCGGAGCGGCCTCGGTGCTCGGATCCGCACCGGCACCGGCACCGGCACCGGCACCGGCACCGGCACCGACACCGGCGGCGGCCGGATCCGGCCGGTCGGGCAGCGGCTCGTCCCCGTCGACGGCACCGTCGGGTTCGGTGGCGTCGACGGGCTCGGGCTGGACACGGAGGGTGAACCAGCCACGGAAGCGGGTGCGGAGCACCTCGCACTCCGGGCGTCCGTCCGCGTCGAGGCGGAGCATCGTGCCGGTCAGGGTGACGGTGCCGAGCCCCGGCCGGGCGGTGGACGGCTTGCTTCCCATGACGTCGAGGCGCACCGCCAGGCGGTCACCGGCCCGCACCGGGGCCAGCCAGCGCAGCTCCTCCAGGCCGGGGGAGGCGTCGGCCGCCGCGCGGGAGAGCACGTGGTCGACGTACGCCCGCATGAAGAGGCTGACCGTGAAGAACCCGCTGGCGATCAGGCCGCCGTGGTGGCTCTGCCCGGCCAGCTCCTCGTCGACGTGGTACCACTGCGGGTCGAACCGCCGGGCGAAGGCGACCATCTCGTCCCCGTCGACGGTGACCACGCCCAGGTCGAACCACCGGCCCGGGGTCAGGTCCTCGAAGAACAGCTCGGCCGAGGCCCCGGTCCCGGAGCGGACCGTCTCGGCGCTCACCGGCGCGGAGCACGCCGGGAGGCGGCGTGCAGCTCGGCGGCGAGTTCGGCTTCCAGTTCGCTGTCGATCGCGACGAGCCCCGGGTCGAGCGGCTTGAGCCGGTCGAACGGGGAGGGACCGGGTCGGGCGTTCGCCCCGGTCGCCGTACGGGGCGTGGTCGCGTCGCCGACGCCCGCCGGACGTGGCTTGGCCGCCCGACCGGGGCCCGCGGTCGGGCCCGGCGTGACCCGGGAGCGGGGCCGCAGCGCCGGCCGTGGCCGGACCTCGGGCGGCGACGTCGGCTCCGGCTGGGCCTCCTCGAGTTCGGTGACCGACTCGGCGAGTTCGGCCACCGGGTCCATTCCGGCGACCGCCTCGTGGTCGTCCCGCTTCGAGGCGGGCTCGGTGACCGGGGCGGGCTGGAAGACGAAGGTCCGGTACGACCAGAAGCGGAACAGGGTGGCGAGCACGACACCGCCGGTCTTCGCCACGTTGAGCGCGAGCAGGCTGGTCATGCCGAGGCCGTACTTCGCGGCGGCGAGGACGCCGAGTTCGATGAGCAGCCCGGTCGCGTTGAACAGGAAGAAAAGGGCATATTCCCGACGCATCGCTGATCTCGGCCGGTCGCGGTACGTCCAGTGCCGATTCATCAGGTACGACGTGATGGTGGCGACGATCGTCGCGACGACCGCGGCCTTCAGTTGCCCGTCGGTGAATACGGTCAGTGCCAGTGCGTTGAACACGGCGTAATTGATGACGGTGTTGATGCCACCGACAATGCCGAATTTGAGCGCCTCGTGGACGAACTTCTGCCAGCGCTCGGGCAGGAGGCGGACAAGACGCATGCGGAACACCTTAAGGTCGGTCGTGGCTTCCCGGCCTGTCGGCCGGACGGGATGGGCCCCAGGTCACGCCTGGGAATCTGGGTCGGGTCCTCGTGGAACCCGTCGGGTTCCCGCTTCGACGAAGACGAACCGTCGGTACGACCAGAACCGGAACAGTGTGCCGAGGCCCGTGCCGACGAGGAAGCTGGCGATGTTGTCGGCCAGCGTGGTCTGGAAGACCTCCGGCCAGATGCTGCCCAGCCCGTAACGGCTGATGGCGAGGCAGGCCACCGCGATGCCCAGCCCCACCCCGTTGAACAGGAAGAACAGGGCGTACTCGCGGACCGGGTTGGAGCGCTCGCGGTGCCGCCAGGTCCAGAACCGGTTGCCGAGGAAGGCGATGGTGGCCGCGATCACGGTGGAGATCGTCTTCGCGGTGACCGGCTCCATCCCCCGGCCGGTGGTGAAGAAGTTGAAGAGCGCCAGGTCGATGAGGAAGGCGATCCCGCCGACCGTGGCGAACTTGCTCAGCTCGCGCAGGAGGTGGCCGAACCGGTCGAGCAGCGACCGCACCAGACCCGGGCGAGCATGCGGGGTACCCGGTTGGTCCCCGGTCACGGTCGCAGCCACGGGGGAAGCGTACCGGCTGGCCGCTTCCCGGACGGGTAGCAACGTCGACAGCGGGTAAACAGGTCCCGACGGTGACGGAGGGTGATGTCGACGACGAGATGACGGATCGTGATCGGTGGAGGTGGTGTGGTGGCGTGTCCGTACGCCCGCGCGCAGCCGGGTCCGGCTTGCCGTAGTGCGTTGAAGGTCATCCGGGGAATGTGCGTGAAACTGCGCGGGAAAGCGGGTATCAGCTCGTGAAGCCGCAGGTTAGCCGTACTTTGTGCATTTCTTCACAACCAGTCCCACTGCCGCTCGGGGCCGCCCGGTTTACGCTGAGCGGAATCCCAGGTTTCCACGACGGCGACGCGCTTGGCGCCCGCCACGACTCGTGCATCCCATAGATCGGTCAGCGTCGACCACAAGGAGATGTGTCATGGTTGCTCCGGCTGTTGTTCGGGGTATCGATCAGGCCCCGACGTCCCACGCCAAACTACTCGCCTGGGTCCGGGAAGTCGCGGAACTGACCACTCCCGACCGTGTGGTCTGGGTGGACGGTTCCGACGAGGAGTGGCGTCGCCTCACCGACGAACTGGTCGAGGCGGGCACCTTGATCCGGCTCAACCCGGAGAAGAAACCGAACTCCTTCTACGCGCGCACCGATCCCGGCGACGTCGCCCGGGTCGAGGAGCGCACCTTCATCTGCTCCGTCGACGAGGCGGACGCGGGCCCCACCAACAACTGGATGGCGCCGGCCGAGATGAAGCGGGTGATGACCGACCTCTACCGCGGGTGCATGCGCGGCCGGACGATGTACGTCATCCCGTTCTGCATGGGTCCGGTCGAGGCCGAGCAGCCCATGTTCGGTGTGGAGGTCACGGACAGTCCGTACGTGGTCGCCTCGATGCGCATCATGACCCGGATGGGCGCGAAGATCCTCGAGGCGATGGGGGACGACGCCGACTTCGTGCAGGCGCTGCACTCGATCGGCGCGCCGCTCGCGCCCGGCCAGCAGGACGTGCCGTGGCCGTGCAACGAGACCAAGTACATCTCGCACTTCCCGGAGACCCGGGAGATCTGGTCCTACGGCTCCGGCTACGGCGGCAACTCGCTGCTCGGCAAGAAGTGCTACTCCCTGCGGATCGCCAGCGTGATGGGGCGGGACGAGGGCTGGCTGGCCGAGCACATGCTGATCCTCAAGATCACCTCGCCGGAGGGGAAGGTCTACCACATCGCGGGCGCGTTCCCGTCCGCCTGCGGCAAGACCAACCTGGCCATGCTGGAGCCGACGATCCCGGGCTGGAAGGTCGAGACGATCGGCGACGACATCGCCTGGATGCGGTTCGGTCCGGACGGTCGCCTCTACGCGGTCAACCCCGAGTACGGCCTGTTCGGCGTCGCGCCCGGCACCGACTGGAAGACCAACGCCAACGCGATGCGCACCCTGGACCGGGGCAACTCCGTCTTCACCAACGTCGCGCTGACCGACGACGGGGACATCTGGTGGGAGGGGATGGGTGAGCCGCCGGCCCACCTGACCGACTGGAAGGGCAACGACTGGACGCCGCAGAGCGACACCCCGTCCTCCCACCCGAACAGCCGGTTCTGCACGCCGATCACGCAGTGCCCGATCCTGGCCGAGGACTACTACGACCCCAACGGCGTGCCGATCGACGCGATCCTCTTCGGTGGTCGGCGCAAGGACACCATCCCGCTGGTCACCGAGGCGCGGGACTGGGTGCACGGGGTCTACCTGGGCGCCACGCTCTCCTCGGAGACCACCGCCGCCGCCTCCGGCGCGGTCGGCGTCGTCCGCCGTGACCCGATGGCGATGCTGCCGTTCATCGGCTACCACGCCGGGGACTACTTCCGGCACTGGATCGAGATGGGCAAGGGTGCCGACGGCGACGCCTCGAAGCTGCCCAAGGTCTACTACGTCAACTGGTTCCGCAAGGACGCCGACGGCAGCTTCCTCTGGCCCGGCTTCGGCGAGAACTCCCGTGTGCTCAAGTGGATCGTCGAGCGGATCGAGGGGCGGGCCGACGCGGTCGAGACCCCGATCGGCATGGTCCCGGCCCAGGACGCGCTGGACGTCGAGGGGCTCGACATGACCTCGGAGGACGTCCGGATCGCGCTCAAGGTCGACCCGGAGGAGTGGCGGGCCGAGCTGCCGCTGATCAACGAGTGGTTCGAGAAGTTCGGTGACAAGCTGCCGGGCGTGCTCTGGTCCGAGCTGGACGCCCTGCGCGCCCGCCTGGACGCCGCGCCGGGGCGCTGACCGCGCGCCGAGGTGGTAGCAGGGGACCCCTGCTACCGCCTCGTGCAGAGCAGGGGACCCCTGCAACCACCCCCAGCCACCCCAACCACCGCCGCGGCGGGGCGCGAACCGGCCGGGGTAGGTGTGCGGGGCGGCTGCGGCGGGCATCATCAGCAGTCATGAGGACGGCCGCCGCGACCGAGGTCCGGCGGCCGTCCGCCGTCCGCGCGCTCACCGTCCTGCTGGCGGTGACCGCGGCGGCCACCGTCGCGGTCGACCTGCTCAACTGGTGGTACGCCCCGGAGCGGGGCTTCGGCCTGGCCGTGCGGACCGGCTGGGCGCTGCTGCGCGCGTTCGGCTTCGTGCTGCTGGCCGGACACGTCCGTAGCGGGCGGACACTGGCCCGGCCGTTGGGGCTGATCCTCGTCGTCACGACCGTCTTCGCGGTCGGGCGGCTGGTCGTGCCCCGGCAGGGAGTGCCCCCGCTGCCCGGGATCCTCGGCTTCGCCCTGCTGATGCTGCTCTGCCTGGCGGTGCTCTGGCTGCTGTACCGCTCCCCGGCGGTCGCCGGGCACCTCACCCGGCACCGGGGCCGGCTGGTCATCGACCGGCAGGGCATCTCCTGGCGGGAGACCCCGCCGCGCCGCCCGCCGGTCGCCGGCTGGCTGCTCACCGCCCGGGTCGCCGCGTTCACGTACACGCCGCTCATGCTCGTCCCCGCGCTCGTGGCGGCCGGCACGATCCTGGACGGCCGGCTCGCCGCCGGACCCGTGGTGCTGGCCTGGTGCGGTTTCGCCTTCGCCACCAGCTACGCGGTGCTGTTCTGCACCTTCTTCCTCCTGCGGGGCAGGCGCTGGGCGCGCGGACTGCTGGTGGTGGTGACCCTCGGCGTGCTCGCCGTGGACCTGCCACTGTGCTGGTGGCTGCTCGGCGTCGACGGTCTGGTCCGGGACGGCGCGCCACTGGTGACCGCGGGTGCCCTCGCCCTCTACGGTCTGTGGCGGAGCGGTCGGACCGGGACCGGTGCCGCGGCGTGAGCGAGGCGGACGTCGCCGTGGTGCCGGTCGGAACGGGAGCGGAGGTGCCGCGTGAGTGAGACGTACGACGTCGCGGTGGTGGGAGCCGGTCCGGCGGGGGCCGCCGCCGCGCTGGCCGCCCGCCGGGCCGGGACGCGGGTGCTGCTGCTGGACCGGGCCGACTTCCCCCGGGACAAGGCGTGCGGCGACGGGATCGCCGCGCACGCGCTGGACGTGCTCGCCCGGCTCGGCGTCGCCGACGCGGTGGCCGGCTACCCTCCGCTGCCCGCGTTGCGCCTGGTCGCCCCGGGTGGCGACACGGTGGCCCGGGTGCTGCCCCGGCCGGCGTACACGGTCCCCCGCACGGTGTTCGACGCCCGACTGGTCGCGGCGGCCGTGGCGGCCGGGGTGGAACTGCGCCGGCACACCGTCCGCCGGGTCGTCGACCGGGGCGACCGGGTGCTGCTGGACGACGCGTTCACCGCTCGGGCGGTGGTCGGTGCGGACGGGGCCGGCTCGGTGGTGCGGCGCGGCCTCGGCCACCCGATCAACCCGGAACGCCACCTCGCGCTCGCCATCCGGGGCTACGCCCCGGCCCGGTCCGGCCCTCCGGAGCAGCTCATCGTCACCTCGGCCGCGCGGTGGCCGGCGTACGCGTGGTCGTTCCCGATCGGGGACGGCCGGGCGAACGTCGGGTACGGGGAGGTGCTGCGCGGCGAGCCGTTGAGCCGGTCGCACCTGCTCGACCGCCTCGCCGCCCTGCTGCCGGGCACCGACGCGGCCACGGTGACCGACCTGCGTGCCCACCACCTGCCGCTGTCGACCTACCGACCGCCGGCCGGGCGGGGGCGGGTCACGCTGGCCGGCGACGCGCTGTCGCTGATCAACCCGTTCACCGGGGAGGGCATCTTCTACGCGCTGCTCTCCGGCGCGCTGGCCGGGACGGCGGCGGCCCGCAGCCCGGACCGGGCCGCCGACCGGTACGCCGCCACCCTGCGCCGCCGTCTCGGCACCCACCTGCGCCACAGCTCGGCGGCGGCCTGGCTGGCCCGGCGGCGACGGGTGGTGGACGGGGCCGTCCGCGCGGCCCGCCGCGACGACCGGGTCTTCCGTACCGTGGTGGAGCTGGGGCTCGGCGACGGCCGGCTGGACGCACGGACCCTGACGATGATCGGGTGGGGACTGGCCGGACGGGTTTGAGGTGGGACGTGCTCGTTCCTGGCCCGGGTCGCTACGCTGCATGGTGATGACTCTGCGGAACCTGCTCTATTCGGTGTACGAGCGTCGACTGACGGCGAGCCTCGCGGGCAAGCCGGTGCCCCGGCACGTCGGCGTGATGTGCGACGGCAACCGCAGGTGGGCCAAGGAGATGGGCTTCGTCGACCCCAACGACGGCCACCGGGTCGGCGCCGCCAAGATCAAGGATGTGCTCGGCTGGTGCGACCAGGCCGGCATCGGGCACGTCACCCTCTATCTGCTGGCCACCGACAACCTGCGTCGTCCGGCCCGGGAACTCGACCCGCTGTTGCAGATCATCGAGGACCTCGTGGTCGAGTTGGCCGAGGAGGGCAACCCGTGGCGGTTGCGCATGGTGGGCGCGCTCGACCTGCTCCCGGCGCAGACCGCCGCCGCGCTCAAGGCCGCCGAGGAGCGCACCCGGGATCGCTGCGGCGGGGCTCAGGTCAACATCGCGGTCGGGTACGGCGGCCGGCGTGAGATCACCGACGCGGTCCGCTCGCTGCTGCTGGAACACGCGGCGTCCGGCGGCACCCTGGAGGAACTGGCCGAGGTGCTGGACGTCGAGCACATCGCCGAGCACCTCTACACCCGGGGCCAGCCCGATCCGGACCTGGTCATCCGCACCAGCGGGGAGCAGCGGCTCTCCGGCTTCATGCTCTGGCAGTCGGCGCACTCGGAGTTCTACTTCTGCGAGCTGAACTGGCCCGACTTCCGTCGGGTGGACTTCCTCCGGGCGCTGCGCTCGTACGCGAGCCGGCAACGCCGCTACGGCATCTGATTCCTCGTCCCGGGTCGTTGTCCTAGGACAACTGTCGACGAACCGCACCGCCGAACTGTCGGCGTTCCGACCATGCCCGGCCACCCGGGACACCTGTCCCTTCCGGCCGGGACGATCCTCCGGCCACCCTCCTCTGCGTCGTCCGCCTGTGGGCGGCACCGGGAGGGGTAGTAATGATCCGAAGAGGACCGACAAAGAGACGGCGACGCGTGTTCGCCGGTCGGTGGGGGAGACTCTGCGCCGTCGCGGCGGTGGTGATGGTCGCCGCCGTGGGCAACGTCGTCGTGTCGCCGTCGGCGTACGCGTCGGGTCCGGTCGTCGTCGACCAGGACACGCAGCGGCGGGGACTGTTCGCGGCGTACATGCGCTCCAGGGCCACCGGGGCCGAGGGACTGCGGCAGATGTTCCTCAGCGCGGCGATGGTCGGCTACCGGCAGCAGCACCCCGGTGCCACGTCGCAACAGCTGGTGCAGCACACGGCGTCGATGAACCAGTGGTACACCAGCCAGCTCGGCGCCGACGACCTGGCCCGGCCGACGTACCAGCTCATGGTGAAGCTGCTGGAGCTGTCGGCGCTGCACCCGTCCGGCGCGGTGGCCGCACCGATCTTCAAGGAGCTGGCCGAGTCGACGCTGGGCAAAGAGATCAAGGCGCTCGGCGAGACACTCGACGACATCCACGCCGCGCAGCGGCACAACTCGGTGATCAACCAGGTCTTCGAGCACCAGAACAAGATCTGGGGTGAGGTGGCCGGTCGGGGCGCGATCGACTCGACCTTCACCGAGGCGTGGAACGGCTACTTCGGCGCGAAGTACAACATCGTGGCGAACGCGACATCGGACCAGCTGATGGCCGACCCGCTGATCGCGACGTACGTCAACGTCGAGGCCCTGCTGGCGCACACCAACAACCTCCAGAACTACCTGGACGAGGGCAACCGGCAGATCACCGCGCTGCTCAACGAGATCAACGTACGGACCCACGCCGCCAACGCGGACGTGGAGGCGATGAACGCGGCCCTGCCGGTGGACGGGCGGCAGGCGACCCCGGCCGAACTGGAGCAGGCGAAGGCGAAGGCCGAGGAGCGCAAGAAGTGGCTCGAGGGTGCCGCCGGTGCGATCGACCTGTTCGGCAAGCTGGTCGGGCTCGCCGACCCCAAGGTGGGCGCCATCGTGATGGGCACCGGTCGGGCCGCCGTCCAGATCGCCACCGCGGTCAGTGACTGGCTCCCGACGCTCGCCGCCAACGGCCTGAAGGCGGCGCTCTTCTCGGCGAGCGGGATCGGCATGGCCGGCGCGGTGCTCGGTGCCATCCAGTCGCTGGTGCCCCTCTTCGGCGGCACCGGTCCGACCATCGACCAGCAGATCCTCGACGAGCTCAAGGAACTCCGCATGGAGCTCCGGGACTTCCGCGACGAGATGAAGGAGCGGTTCGACCGGATCGAGTTGGCCCTGGTGCAGATCTACGACCAGATGGACGAGCAGTTCAACCGGCTGCTCACCGAGGTCTGGCTGGTCCAGGACGAGCTGAAGAAGGTCGTCTCGCAGCTCGCGCTGGTCACCCAGCAGGTCGACTTCTGGGGCAGCTCGATCCTCCGGTCCCTTCAGGAGACCCAGGTGTCCCAGCTCAAGGGCCTGATCAACCAGCGGGTCAGCCACTCCGCCCGGTATCCCGAGACCCCGTTGACCTGGGACGAGTACAAGGCGACGGTGGAGGCGCTGAACACGGCGGCGAGCGTGCAGAGCAAGGCGGCGCCGTTCACCGCGGGCCTGGGCGACCAGTACCCGGAGAACAACCTCGGCGCGTTCGGCTTCCACGGCTCGATCCGCTACCTGACCGACTACGCCGAGAACAACCTGCACCTGCCGTACCTCGAGAGCGGCGGCGTGCGGGTGCAGGCTCCGCCGGTGCCGGCGGTGGAGCACTGGATGCTCGCCGCCGAGGGTTACAAGCACATGGTGGCGCAGAACCCGAACTATGCCGCGCAGGTCAACCTGACCACCGACGAGATCCTCGCGTCCGGCCGGGCCATCCAGGCGGCCGTCCGCCGGTTCAGCGCCCCGCAGAGCTGGGCCGGGAACGACCAGCTCAACCCGATGTTCATCAAGCTGATCAGCGACTATCGGACGAAGGGTGAGACGCTGTTCGGCAAGCTGCACCTGAAGCGGGACACGATCCAGAACCACCGCCTGGGCTACACGATGTTCGGCCTGCCCACCCAGGACGTGGAGGGCGCCAGCACTGCCGAACCGACGTCCGTCCCGCCGTGTTCCACCACCGTCACCTACCAGGCGAGCCGGCCGAGCAACGTGGTCAGCAAGGACGTCAAGGAGATCTGGCTGGCCGACTACGGGCGTCCCGACACCCCCGCGCAGGTCTGCTACGAGCCGGCCTGGGCGAACGAGTCCGAGCCGCCGGACCCGGACGGGGACAAGCCGTACGCGGTCTACGCCGACCTGGAGATCACCTTCAAGCTGCGGCAGCGGTGGGACGGCCAGTGGCTCACCGCGTCCACGTGGAGCAAGGTCTACCCGTACGGCAAGATCCAGCAGTACTACCCGCCGGACGACCCCCGGCAGGGCTGGCGGCGCACCCTCAGCCAGGCCATGTCGGAGAAGTGGGGCGGGGTCAAGGCGGACTTCGAGCAGACCGTGGGCCGCACCCGGGTCGACGAGGCGGCGATCCGGACGAAGGTGCGTGACTGGCTCTACGGCCAGGCGGGGCAGTACTACTACGAGGTGGTCCGGGACCTGAACAAGCCGGGTACCGAGCTGTACGAGCTGAACAAGCAGCTCACCCGGGCGGCGCTGCTGCTCCAGTCGTACACCAGGCTCGGGTTCGCCCGTTCGCTGGAGCAGGACCAGACCATCGGCATCCACCTCTTCGGGCAGACCCGCATCCCGTTCGACCAGGGGCAGTTGGAGGCCAACGTGGTCAACGGCCGGGAGGGCCACTCCGGTGGCATCACCCCGGCGAAGCGGGTGACCGCCGGCTTCGAGAGGGCCTTCAGGAACTACTGCAAGGCGGTCGTGGAAGAGCGGTGCGTGGTGAAGCCGCAGACGGACGGCGTACCGGAGCCGAACCCGCTGACGGACCCGCCGGACACCACTCCGGACCCGTACCTGCTGCCCTGCAACTGGGCGGAGCGGTGGGACCCGGTCGAGCGCTGCCTCACCTGGGCGGTCGTCCACCGGTCGAGTCAGCTCCAGCAGCGGCTCGAACTGGCCAGCGAGCGGATCGCCGACCAGGTGACCCTCACCGAGGGCATCCCGGCGGTGGACGACCTGATGCAGGGCATCCGGATCGCCGAGACGGTGGCGAAGAACGGGCCGACCGGTGCCACGGCCCGGGTCGGCGCGGTGACCGGGCTGGCCGGCAAGTGCCTGGACTCCCGGGCCCCGCACGCCGACGGCGCGGCGACCGAGATCGCGACCTGCGACAACTCCGGCCCACAGGGCTGGGCGCTGATGCCGAACCGCACCGTCATGTCGATGGGCCAGTGCCTGGACGTCAGTGGCGGCGGTTCCGCGGACGGCACCCCGGTGATCCTGTGGCCCTGTCACGGACTCGTCCACCAGCAGTGGCAGCCGTACCCCGACGGCACCCTGCGCAGCCCGCAGTCCGGCAAGTGCCTGACCGTGGCCGACAACAACTCCGCCGACGGCACCCTCGTCCACCTGTGGACGTGCGGCGCCGGGGCGAACCAGAAGTGGACCCTGCCGGCCTGACCGTCGACGGGACCACCTGACCGGGGATCCTCCGCCCACCCCAGGGGCGGGGGATCCCCTCCGGTCCACCAGGGGAGCGCCGGCGCGGCCCGCGCCGGTGACCGGAGGACGGGTCAGCGCAGCCGGGTGACGGCGTCGCTGAGGAAGTCGCCGAGGGCGGCGGGAGAGTCGATGGTCAGGTCGGCGGCGCGGGCGACCTCCTGCCCGGTCTCCGGGTTGGCCACCGCCACGCAGACCCCGACGAAGTCGGGATCCGCGGCCGCGCGGGCGCGCAGCGCGGTGAACGCCTTGATGTCGGAGACGTCGTCGCCGAAGTACCAGGCTCCGGCGGCCGAGCGGACCGCCTCGTCGATCACCATGCCCTTGTCCCGGTCGACCGGGGGCTTGATCTCCAGCACCATCCGGCCGGCCTGCACCCGCAGCCCCAGTCGGTCGGCCTGGGCCCGGCCCCAGCTCTCCACCGCCTCGGCCAGGTGCGGCGCGGTGCGGTAGTGCAGGGCCACCGAGAGGCGCTTGAACTCCACCAGGGTGCCCGGGGGCAGTTCACCACGGGCCAGTTCGGCCAGTTCGGCCATGGTGGGCACCCAGGGCAGGGCGGCCGGCTCGGTGACCGTCTCGCCGCCGGAGTGGCTGTGCTCCAACCCGTAGAGGCCGTAGAGGTCGATGCCGACGAGCCCGCCGAAGTGGTCGCGCAGGAACTCGACCGGGCGGGCGGAGACGATCGCGACCCGGCGAACGACGGGCGCGAGCGCCTCGAGCGCGGCGAGGACCTTCGGGGCGGGCTGGACCGCGGTGGGATCCTCGTCGACCGGCGCGAGAGTGCCGTCGAAGTCGAAGAAGAACACGTAGTCGCCGGCCCGCTCGGCGGTCACCGCCCAGGCACGGGCGGCGTCGAGCGGCGTCGGTGGCTCCTGGTTGCCCAGATTCAACGGCGGCACGCGCGTCAGCGTACCCCCAGGAGGGCGGTGCATTCGCGGTCGCGAGAAGCGCGTCCACCGGCGGTGCTCAGCGTTCGGCGGCTCCGCGTCCCCGCCGCCCGAACGGCACCACCGCGGCCTCCCGGTCGTGGCTGAGCAGGTAGCCCTCGACGAAACCGGCGTTCCGGTCGCCGGTGTGCGCCTCGATCTCGTTGAGCCGGGCCACCAGGAACTCGGTGAGCGCGGTGAGCCGGTCGTTGAGCCGGTCGTAGAGGTCGGCGAGGACGGCCAGGACGACCGCCGTGCCGGCCGTGGTCAGCGCGAAGAGGTTCACGAGCAGAGGGAGCTGCCCGCCGTCGATCGCGCCGATCACCACGTTGCCGGTCACCGACAGTGTCACGGACACCGTCGCGACCAGGACTGCCAACCACTTCAGGGTCATGGACAGACCCCTCCTTCTGTCCCGCAGGGCTGGGTTCGGCCTTGTCCCGTCCCCCCGCCGACGACGAGCCCAAGCAGTTAGGGGGACGCTAGCGCGCGAACCTGCCGCCCGATGCGGAACGGCGATTTCCCGGTCGGGGTTCTTTTCACCATCTGGAGAACTAGCCGGCCCGTTTGTCCGTATTCCGGGCGCTCCCCGGCAGCGGCGGACGGTAGGCGAGATACCGGACGGTCTCCCGGATGTGGAACTTCTCGAGGTCGGAGACTCCGGGGTCGACCAGGCGGCGCAACAGCGCCTCGATGTCCGGGTCCATCGGCGGGGTGTCCGGCCGGCGGCGGGACGGGCCCG
The DNA here is from genome assembly GCF_014680085.1 of Micromonospora sagamiensis. NCBI lineage: Bacteria > Bacillati > Actinomycetota > Actinomycetes > Micromonosporales > Micromonosporaceae > Micromonospora > Micromonospora sagamiensis. Next base: position 3,862,012 of record NZ_AP023438.1, read on the forward strand.
TCCGGTCCCAGCCGAGCGCGGCGAAGGCCGCCGCCGGATCCAGCCCGAGCCCCTCGCAGAAGGACACCACCCGCGCGGCCTCGGGGTCGCTGCTCCAGTCGCCGCGGACCCACCGGTTGATGGTCTGCCGGGAGACGCCGGTCCGGCGGGACACCTCGGTGCCGCTCCAGGCCCGGGTCGCCCGCGCGTCGTCGAGCGCCCGGCGCACGAAGGCGGCGAATTCGATCTTGCGCGCGTGGGCGTGGTCGGTCACCCGACGACGGTACGGCCGGCCGTCCGTCACGTCGTCGTGAGACGCGCTCTTGTCACGTAGATGTGACACTGTCTTCGCATTCGACCCCGGCGGGTGGATCCCGGCGCTGCCTCCGTGACATGGGCGGGAGTCGTGATATCGAGTGTGGTCCCAAACACATCGGAAGCTGCTACTGTCACGCCCATGGGACAACTTGCGGTGTGTCGCGTGTCCGAGGCGACCCGTCCCGGCCACGCCGCCACACCAGCTACGAGGGGGGTGTGGTGACCGAACTCGCAACCCGCGCCCAGGCGTTCGGCCTGGTGGCGGAGGGGGTGGCCGCGGGTCTGAGTGCCCCGTGGCGCCTCTACCTCGCCCGGGGGTGCCGGCACGTCTCGCTGAACGTCGCGGACCGCACCGAGTGGGACGCCTGGCGTGCCCATCTCGGCTGCCCGGAGCTGAGCGTCCGGGTCTACGACGCCGGGGGCGAGATCCGGCGTGCCTCGGTGGCGGAGGTGCTCGTGGACGGCTGCCGGATCAGCGTCGAACTGGTCGAGGAGGTCAGCACCGACGACCTGGACCGGCTGCTCGTCGTCGATCCCGCCCCGCCCGGCCCGGAGGAGCGATGATGGCCCGTCCCGGCCCGAGCCCCGCCGGAGCCGCCGGATGAGCCCCTTCTTCGCGGTGTTCCTGGTCCTGCTGCTCGGCTCGACCAGCTATGCGGCCGGACGGCTGCACGGCCAGCTCAGCTACCGGATCGGGTACCGGTTCGGCTATCGCCAGGGCTACTTCGACGGGGACCGGGGAGCGTGGAACCGGAGGCGTCGGGAGGCGCAGGCGGCCCTCGCCTCGGCGCTGGCCGTCCCGCCCGGTCCCGCCGTCTGGGCCGGCGCCCCGGTCACCCGGGCGGGCACCACGTACACCGGATCGGCGTTCGCGCCGGCCGGAACCACCCGGGGGGCTGCGGCCGGGTCGTACCCCGGAGGACGTCAGCCGGGCGCGGCGGTCGGCGTCGGCCGTCCCACCGTGACCGTCGGCGCGGGCCAGTCGACCGTGACCGTCGGCGGACGGTACCCGACCGGGACACTGGCCAGCCGGCACGGTTGAGCCGACGACGACCGCCGCCCGGCGGACCCGGCGCGTCGCCCGCGACGCGCCGTGGACCCGCGTCCCACCGGACGCGGGGCCGGGGCCGGCCGGGGTGCGCGCAGGGGGCACACATCCCGGCCGGCGTCCCCGGACGCCGTGCCCGCAGCCGACTGCGCTCCGGGCCGCCCATCCGGGCCCCACCGGGTCCGCGTCCGACCCCCTCCTGGCGGCGACCAGGGCCATCGAACCGGTCGCCGACCAGGAAGTTCGTCCACTGCTCGATTGAGATCCATCTTCGCCTCTAGCCGGAACGGGCGCGGCGACGCTAGCGTCTAGTCATGGCGCGGGGTTCTCCCGGGCCAGCCGGCCAGCCCGGATCTGCGACCTCGCGCACGGGGCCCGCATCCGACCCCGTGTCCCCGGGCACCGGAGGAGGCGGAACGCGGGTGGCGGGTGCCCATCCGTCGGAGCAGGCCTGTGACGACTCGTCGTACCCCCGCCGGTGGCGATCAGACCCCGGCCGCGACCACGAACACCCGCCGGACGACCCGGAGCCGCCGTGCGGCGACGGGCGCCGCCGAGCCCGGGGAGCCCCGACCAGAGGTCTTCGTCCTGGACACCTCGGTCCTGCTCTCCGACCCTGCGGCGTTCCACCGGTTCGCCGAACACGAGGTGGTCCTCCCCCTCGTGGTGATCTCCGAGTTGGAGGGCAAGCGGCACCATCCGGAACTCGGCTGGTTCGCCCGGCAGTCCCTCCGCATGCTCGACGAGCTGCGGATCACCCACGGCCGGTTGGACCACCCGGTGTCCGCCAACGACCAGGGCGGCACGCTGCGGGTCGAGCTCAACCACACCGATGACACCGTCCTCCCACCCGGCTTCCGGACCGAGTCCAACGACGCCCGGATCCTCGCCGTGGCGCTCAACCTGGCCGCCGAGGGGCGGCGGGTGACGCTGGTCAGCAAGGACATGCCGCTGCGGGTCAAGGCCGCCGCCGTCGGGCTGCGGGCCGACGAGTACCGGCACGGCCAGGCGAGCGACCCGACCTGGACGGGAATGGCCGAACTGGAGGTCGCCGAGGAGCAGATCGGCCAGCTGTACGGCGGTGAGACGCTCGACCTGGACGAAGCGGCCGGACTGCCCTGCCACACCGGTCTGGTGCTGCACTCGGGCAACGGCTCGGCCCTGGGCCGGGTCCTGCCGGACAAGACCGTACGGCTGGTCCGGGGTGACCGGGACGCGTTCGGCCTGCGCGGGCGCTCCGCGGAGCAGCGGATCGCCCTGGACCTGCTCCTCGACGAGTCGGTGGGGATCGTCTCGCTCGGTGGCCGGGCGGGCACCGGGAAGTCCGCCCTGGCCCTCTGCGCGGGCCTGGAGGCGGTGATGGAACGCCGCCGGCACAAGAAGGTGGTCGTGTTCCGGCCGCTCTACGCCGTGGGCGGCCAGGAGCTGGGCTACCTGCCGGGCTCGGAGGCGGAGAAGATGTCGCCCTGGGCGCAGGCGGTCTTCGACACCCTGGGCGCGGTGGTGCACGAGAACGTGCTGGAGGAGGTCACCTCCCGGGGCATGTTGGAGGTGCTGCCGCTGACCCACATCCGGGGGCGGAGCCTGCACGACGCGTTCGTCATCGTGGACGAGGCGCAGTCGCTGGAGCGGGGGGTGCTGCTCACCGTCCTCTCCCGGATCGGCCAGGGCTCCCGGGTGGTGCTCACGCACGACGTCGCCCAGCGGGACAACCTCCGGGTGGGGCGGCACGACGGGGTGACCGCCGTGATCGAGGCGCTGAAGGGGCATCCCCTGTTCGCGCACGTCACGCTCAGCCGTTCGGAGCGGTCACCGATCGCGGCGATGGTGACGGACCTGTTGGAGGACATCCCGAGCTGACTGCCGGCTAAAACCTAATTTGTCACTATTTGCGTAGTGGCGCAGATCACATTTGCGGCGTGTGGTTTCCCAACGGCCCCACGGTGCGCGATGGTGTCCCACGAGCGCCCGCGCACCAGGAAGATCGTTGGTGATCATTCGTCACACGGGCCGGGGATCACCGGCCCACGGTGCCGGCGGTGACCGGCACGGTCGGGGCGCTCACGGCGCGGGTCCGCCCGGTGCTGACCGGGATCGGCCGCGCCGTGTCCTTGCCCCCGACGAAGGGACCTCTTCGTGAGTCGGCTGTGGAGCCGGTTGGGTGCCCGAACCGCCGCTGTCGCGTTGCTCTCCGTGGGCGTCGCCGGCGGCTTCTACCTGGGCGAAGACCGCCAGACCCGGCCATCGGACGCGACCGCGCAGGTCGGCCGGGTCGAGATCGAGCAGTCGCGGTACGCGCAGACCGAGCACGTCGTCGAGTCCGCGAGATACCAGATCGAGCTGCGGTCCGCGCAGCGGGCCGAGGCCGCCGCCGAGCTGGCCGCCCGCAAGGCGGCCGCCGAGCGCGCGGCCCGCAAGAAGCGCGAGGCCGAGGCGAAGGCCAAGGCGGCGGCCGAGGAGGCCGCCCGGGAGGCGGCGGAGAAGGCCTCCAAGCCGTACGACGGCCCGATCCCCGCCTCGTGCAGCGAGTACAGCGGCAACCGGAAGATCGGCTGCGCCATGCTGGTCGACGCCGGCTTCGGCATGGACCAGATGCCCTGCCTGGACCGGCTCTGGAACAAGGAGAGCGGCTGGAACCACCGGGCCAGCAACCCCTCCTCCGGCGCGTACGGAATCCCGCAGGCGCTGCCGGGCAGCAAGATGGGCTCGGCCGGCGACGACTGGCAGACCAACCCGGCCACCCAGATCGAGTGGGGGCTCGGCTACATCAAGGGCCGGTACGGCACCCCGTGCAAGGCCTGGGCGCACTCCCAGGACACTGGCTGGTACTGATCCGGCGGACCTGACCGGCGGGGGTGGGCGGCGATGCCGCCCACCCCCGCCGTCGTCTCCGCCCGGGGTGAAACCGCAGCCCGGCGGGGCGGTCGGGTGGCGGTTGGCCGCCAGAGCTGATAGCTACTTGTGGGTGACTTTCGACGGCGGCCCGTCGGGCGATGCCAACCGGTTCGGCACCGAGGCGTTCTACGCCTCGCTGGGTCGGGCCTTCGTCGCCATGTGTGCGGTGGTCCCGGTGCTCTTCCTCGTCGAGGCACTGGACGTCTGGCTGGACGCCGGCTTCGACCCGGCCGCCGGGATCATCCCCAAGCGGATCGACGGGCTGGACGGGGTCTTCTTCTCGCCCTTCCTGCACCACGGCTTCGACCACCTCTACAGCAACAGCATCCCGCTGATCCTGCTCGGCACCTTCGTGCTCGCCGCCGGGGTCCGGCGCTACCTCTGGTCCACGCTGGTGATCATCCTGGTCAGCGGCTTCGGCGTCTGGTTCACCGGGTCGTCCAACTCGATCGTGGTCGGCGCCAGCGGGGTCATCTTCGGGTACCTCGGTCTGCTGCTCACCCGAGGTGTGGTGGAGCGCACATGGTGGAACTTCGCGGTCGTGCTCCTGGTCGGCCTCCTCTACGGCTGGCAGCTGGTCGGCATCCTCCCCACCGACGAGCGCATCTCCTGGCAGGGGCACCTGTTCGGGCTGGTCGGCGGGGTGCTCGCCGCGGTGCTGTTCCGCCGCCGACCCGGGGTGGAGGCGGGGTACCCGCTCACCACGCCCTGAGCGTTTCTCGATGGGACGTGCTTGCCCGGGACGATCGACACCCCTACCGTCGGAATCAACATGTGTTGATCCTTGAGCGGAGAGTGACGGTACGCGGATGCGTGAGGTCGATGTCGCCATAATCGGGGCCGGCCCGTCCGGCCTCTACGCCGCCTACTACGCCGGGTTCCGGGGGCTCTCGGTGGCCGTCGTCGACGCCCTGCCCGAGCCGGGCGGGCAGATCGCCGCGATGTACCCGGAGAAGATGATCTACGACATCGCCGGCTTCCCCGTGATCAAGGGGCGGGACCTGGTCGCGAACCTGGTCGCCCAGGCCGCGACCGCGTCGCCCGAGTACCTGCTCGGCGTCCGCGCCGAGCGGCTGGAGTACCAGGACGGCCGGCCGGTGCTCGGCCTCGGCGGTGGCGAGCGCCTGCACTGCGGCGCGGTGATCGTCACGGGTGGGCTGGGCAGCTTCACCCCGCGTCCGCTGCCGGCCGCCGTGGGCTTCGCCGGCACCGGGCTGGTCTACTTCGTCCCGCAACCGGCCGCGCTGGCCGGTCGGGACGTGCTCATCGTCGGCGGCGGCGACTCCGCGTTCGACTGGGCTGCGGCACTGGCCCCCCTGGCCCGGTCGGTGACCCTGGTGCACCGGCGGGAGCGGTTCCGCGCACACGCGGCCACCGTGGCCCGGGTCCGCGAGATGCCGGTGCGGATCGTCGTCAACGCCGAGGTGACCAAGCTGCACGGGGACACCGTGGTGACCGGCGCAGACGTCGCCGTACGCGGCGGAACGGCGGAGACCCTGCCGACGGACGCGGTGATCGCCGCACTCGGCTTCACCGCCGACCTGGGCCCGCTGGCCGACTGGGGTCTGCACCTGGACCGGCGGCACATCGTCGTCGACAGCGCGATGGCGACCAACCTCCCCCGGGTCTACGCCGCCGGGGACATCACCGAGTACCCGGGCAAGGTCCGGCTGATCGCCACCGGCTTCGGCGAGGCGGCCACGGCGGTGAACAACGCGGCGGTGGCGATCGACCCGGCGGCGCACCTCTTCCCCGGGCACTCCTCCGACGGCACCTGACCAGCACCCCCGGCCGTCCGGGGTCGGTCAGGGGAGGCCGATCAGGTCGGCCATCAGGGTGACCTGGTGGTCGAAGTAGGCGTCCCGGTGGGGCAGGGCGTTGTTGATCCGGCCGAAGACCTCGAAGCTGATCAGCCCGAAGAGCTGGGTCCAGCCGGCCATGCCCCGGGCCAGCAGCGCCTCCGGCACATCGGTACGCAGGGCCGTGCCGACCTCGGCGAGGTCCGTCCGCAACGGCTCGGGCAACCCGTCCGGGGGCGCGGTCAGTCGCCCGCTGGCGAGCCCGTCGTGCAGGATGCCGACCAGGGTGGCCGGCGGGCGCTGGGCCGGTCCGACGGTGTCGGCGGGGGCGGAGTACCCGGGCACCGGGCTGCCGTAGAGCAGTGCGTACTCGGCTGGGCGCTCCAGCGCCCAGCGCCGGGCCGCCCGGCAGCAGGCCGTCCAGCGTCCGCGTAGGTCGGTCGGGTCCCGGTCGGCGTCGGCCGCCTCCACGACCGCGCCCAGCGCGTCGTACGCCTCGACGATCAGCGTGGTGAGCAGTTCGTCCCGGCTGGGGAAGTAGCGGTAGACCGCCGAGGAGACCATGCCCATCTCCCGGGCCACCGCACGCAGCGACAGGTTGGCGCCGTCGGTGGCGAGGTGTCGACGGGCGACGGCCTTGATCTCGGCGATCATCTCGGCGCGTACCCGGGCGCGGATCGAGGGTGCGGGCATGGACTCACTCTGCCATGGCGAGAGCGGCAACCAAAACAGAGAGCACTGCTCTTGACGGAATGTGCTGGTCAGATGCAGGATGGAGACAGCGAAAGAGAACAGTGCTCTCTGTTTGAATCGCTGTAACGAAAGGCGGCTGCTGTGTCCACTCACGTGATCGTCGGTGCCGGTCCGGTCGGTGTCGCCACCGCCCGGCTCCTCGCCGACCAGGGCTGCCGGGTGCGACTGGTCAGCCGACGCGGCCGGGGACCGGAGCACCCGGCCATCGAGCGGATCGCCGCCGACGCCACCGACGCCGATCGGCTGACCGCCCTGGCGCAGGGAGCGGCCGCCCTCTACAACTGCGCCAACCCGGCGTACCACCGCTGGCCGACCGACTGGCCCCCGATCGCGGCGGCGCTGCTGGTCGCCGCCGAGCGCACCGGCGCGGTGCTGGTCACCGCCGGCAACCTCTACGGCTACGGCCCGGTCACCGGGCCGATGACCGAGCGGACGCCGCTGCGGCCGAACAGCGTCAAGGGCGCGGTACGCGTGCGGATGTGGACCGAGGCGCTGGCCGCCGACCACGCCGGACGGGTCCGGGTCACCGAGGTGCGCGGGTCGGACTACCTCGGGGCCGGTGCGCACTCCGCAGCCACCACGCTCGTGCTGCCCCGGGCGGCGACCGGCCGGCGGATCGTCGTACCGGCCGACCCGGACGCCCCACACAGCTGGACGTACGTCGGCGACATGGCCCGTACCCTCGTCACGGTCGCCACCGACGAGCGTGCCTGGGGCCGGGCCTGGCATGCGCCGAGCCCGCCGCCGCTCTCGGTACGCGGTCTCGCCGTACGGGTGGCTGCCCTCGCCGGTGCCCGACCGCCCCGGATCACCCGGCTGCCCGCGCCGGTGCTCACCCTCGGCGGGCTGGTCAGCCGCGAGGTACGTGAGATCCGGGAGATCGCCTACCAGTTCTACCGGCCGTTCGTGTTCGACTCGACCGCCGTCACCGAAACGTTCGGGCTCACCTGCACCCCGCTGGACGAGGTGCTGGCCGAGAGCCTGGCCGCCCCGACCGCCGCCGGCCCGACCACCCCCGTCCGCTGAGGCACGCTCCCCGCACCGGTGGGGCGGGGTGGGGTGGGGTGGATGCAGGGGGCCCTTGCTCGACAAAATGCGGTAACAGGGGACCCCTGCTACCACCTCAGCGGCGTGCGCGCACCTGCCACCAGCTCAGCGGCGCACCGGCGGGCCGACCGCGGCGATCACCACGGCGACCAGGGTGAGGGCGGCTCCGACGAGGGTCGCCGGTCCGGGACGCGGAGCCGCGGTGGGCAGCCCCACGTCCAGCAGCACGGCCCCGACGATCTGACCGGCGATGGACGCCAGACCGAGCAGGAGCACCCCGGTGAACCGGACGATCGCCGCCGCGATCGCGATGAACAGGATGCCGATCGGGCCGCCCAGGTAGAGCCACGGTTCGGTGGGTAAGCCGCCGGCCGGTAGGCCGCGTACCAGCAGGTCGACGGCGAACGTGGCGAGCAGCGCCACCGTGCCGACGGCGAAGTTGACCAGCGTGGCGGTGAGCGCGCTGCCCGAGGCCGCCCGCACCTGGCCGTTGACCGCCTGCTGCCAGGCGATGCTGATCCCGGCGAGCAGCGGCAGCAGGGCCAGCGCCAGCATGCCGGGCTCGCCCAGCCGGTCGCCGACGGCGACGAGGACCGCCAGCACGGCCAGTGACGCGCCGGCCAGCCGGTTGGGGGTCACCGGCTGCCGCCCGGTCGGGCCGACGCCGGCCCGGTCCACGACGAGGCTGCTGCTGGTCTGCCCGGCCACCACCGCCACGGTGAAGACCGCGACGCCGAGCGTGCCGATGGTGAGCCCCTGCGCGGCCACGAAGAACGCGCCGCAGGCCCCGCCGAGGCAGTGCCACGGCCGCAGCGACCCGTCCCGGAGGGTGGCGCGGAGCCGGCGCAGCCCCCGCCGCCCGGTCGGGGTGGCGGGGACCAGCACCAGCAGGATCAGCAGCCCCACCCCGAAGGAGACCACCGCGGCGGCGATCCCGTCGCCGAGGCGTACGCCCAGTTCGCCGTTGATCCGCGCCTGGAGGGCCACGGTGGTGCCGGAGAACACGGCGAGCCCGACCCCGGTGAGCCGCACGGCCGTGGACGGGACCGTGTCGGCCTCCCGGGTGCCGGTCACTCCTGCTCGGCCAGCGGACGGCCATCGAAGTCGATGGCCGAGTAGAGCGCCAGCTTCTCCAGGCGGTGGTAGGAGTCGATCACCCGGATCGTGCCGCTCTTGGAGCGCATCACGATCGACTGGGTGTACGCCCCACCGGCCCGGTAGCTGACCCCGCGCAGCAGGTCGCCCGAGGTGACGCCGGTGGCCACGAAGAAGCAGTTGTCCCCGGTGACCAGGTCGTCGGTGGTGAGGACCCGGTCCAGGTCGTGGCCGGCGTCGAGGGCCTTGGCCCGCTCGGCGTCGTCCCGGGGCCAGAGCTTGGCCTGCATCATGCCGCCCATGCACTTCAGCGCGCAGGCGGCGGTGATCCCCTCCGGGGTGCCGCCGATGCCCATCAGCACGTCGACGTCGGACTCGCCCCGGGCGGCCGCGATGGCACCGGCGATGTCACCGTCGGAGATGAACCGGATGCCCGCCCCGGTCCGGCGGATCTGCCCGACCAGGTCGTCGTGACGGGGGCGGTCCAGTACGCAGACCGTCACCTCGGAGACGTCGGTGCCCTTCACCCGGGCGATCCGGCGCAGGTTCTCGGCGACCCCGGCGTTGATGTCGACGACGTCCGCGTACGCCGGCCCGACGGCGAGCTTCTCCATGTAGAAGACGGCGCTCGGGTCGAACATCGCGCCCCGCTCGGCCACCGCCAGCACCGCCAGGGCGTTCGGCATGCCCTTGCTCATCAGCGTGGTGCCGTCGATCGGGTCGACCGCCACGTCCACCTCGGGGCCGCTGCCGTCACCGACCTCCTCGCCGTTGAAGAGCATCGGGGCGTTGTCCTTCTCACCCTCGCCGATCACCACGACGCCCCGCATCGGGATCGAGTTGATCAGTTTGCGCATGGCGTCGACGGCTGCCCCGTCCCCGCCCTCCTTGTCGCCCCGTCCGACCCACCGCCCGGCGGCCATCGCCGCCGCCTCGGTGACGCGGACCAGATCGAGGGCGAGGTTGCGGTCGAGATCCTGGGGGATCCGCGTCCTGGTGTTCGTCATGACGGCTCTCCTCCTCGCGACGGTGCGGGGTGGACCGGCGGGATGCGGCCGTCGCCGCCGCCGGCTTTGTCACTGATCCTCACACGGTGGCCAGCGAAACGTCCTCGCCGGTGGTCAACCTAACGCCGTAGCCGGTCGGAGGTGGCCTGGATCCGACCAACCCGGCGGCTGCGAAGATAGGGGGGTGGAGCCCGCAGAGCGCGTACCCGCCGATTCGACCCCGCCGGAGGGCCAGCCGCCGCTGACCCCACCCGGGACGACGACGCCACCGCAGGGACAGCCCCCGGTGCCCCCGGTGCCCGCGAGCGGGCGGGCGGGGCGTTCGGAGCGTTCCCCGAAGGACATGGCGATCTCGCTGCTGGTGCTGCTCGTGCCGATCGCCCTGCTGCTCGCCTTCTACCGGGGTTTCCTCGGCGGCGAGGAGCCGACCGTCGTCGACCCGGCCCCCGCCGTCGAGCAGGCCCGGTCGGCGAACGTCTTCCCGGTGGCCGAGCCGGCCGGTCTCGGCTCCGGCTGGCGGACCACCACGGCCCGGTTCCAGCAGACCGACCAGGGAGCGAGCCTGCGCCTGGGCTACCTGACGCCGGAGGGGCGCGGGGTCCAGCTCGTGCAGAGCAACGTGCCGGTGGAACGGCTCCTGCCCCAGGAACTCACCGACCGTAGCCAGCCGCAGGGCGCGCTCGACCTGGACGGCCGGAGCTGGCAGCGCTACACCGCCCGGGGCAACGAACGTGCCCTGGTGCTCCTGGAACCGGCCCGGACGGTGATCGTGGTGGGGGACGCGACCGAGAACGAACTACGCGAGCTGGCCGACTCCGTACGGTAGGGTGCGCGCCGGACTGGGTACACAACGCCCAGACGGGCATCCCGTTTCCCGGTATCCCCCCATTCCGGCGCCGGGTCGCGCCGGACGACAACTGGAGACGTCCACGTGAAGATTCGACGGTGGAGCGCCGGCGTCCTCGCCGCCTCCCTGCTCGTACCCGGCCTCACCGCCTGCAAGTCCGACGGCACCGAGTCGGCCGCGCCGACCGCCAGCAACTCCGCGGCCACCTCGGCGATCCCCTCGGACGCGAAGGAGGCGCTGCTCGCCTCGACCAAGGAGATCAGCAAGGGCAACTTCAGCTTCACCATCAACGGTGGCGAGCTGAACGGCACCGGCAAGGTGCACGCGCCGACCAAGAGCGCCGAGATGTCGATGACCGGCGGCGACGCCGCCTCGGCCGACCTGACCATGGAGATGCACCTGGTCTTCATCGACACCGACACCTGGGTCATGGTCCAGTTCGGCGGTTCGATGGCCACCGCCATGCCGAAGCAGGCCACCTCCGGCAAGTACCAGCACCTCGACCGTTCCCGGATCAAGGGCATCGACCAGTTGGAGTTCGACTTCAACGACGTCGACCCGGCCGGCAGCGCGGCGCTGACCAAGGCGATCACCGAGGTCCGCAAGACCGGCGACGGACTGTACGCGGGCACCATCGACGCCACCAAGGCCACCGACTCCGACATCCTCGACGCCGACGCGCTGAAGGCCCTCGCCGGCCAGGCCTCGGCGCTGCCGTTCACCGCCAAGCTCGACGCCCAGGGCCGCCTGGTCGAGCTGGGCCTGGAGGTGCCGGCCGCCGGGAGCGCCCCGGCGCAGAACCTGGTCGTCACCTACGCCGACTACGGCACGACCACCGCGGTGCAGAAGCCGCCGGCGGACCAGGTCGTCGAGGCGTCCGAGGACGTGTACAAGATGTTCAAGTAGTCCACACTCGGGTGCGGGGCGGACGTGGTCCGCCCCGCACCCGTTTCAGGCGTCGGCGTCCTGCCGGGCGGCGTCGATGCGCGCGCGGGCGCCGTCCAGCCAGTGCTGGCAGATCTCGGCGAGCCGCTCGCCCCGCTCCCAGAGCGCCAGCGACTCCTCCAGCGAGGTGCCGCCGGCCTCCAGCCGTTCCACCACCGAGGCCAGTTCGGCGCGGGCCTGCTCGTAGCTGAGCTTCTCGGGGTTCTTCTCCGCAGTCATCGCCTGCCATCCCACCACACGCGGCTCAGCCGTCCACCGTCGCGGCGAGTTCACCGGCGGCGAGCCGTACCCGCAGCGGGTCGCCGGGGGCCACCTCGGCCGCCGCCCGGACGACGTGCCCGTCCGCACGCTGCACGATCGCGTAGCCGCGGTCCAGGGTGGCGGCGGGGGAGAGGGCCCGCAGCCGGGCCAGGGTGTGCCGCAGGTCGTTCTCGGCGGTGCCGAGCCGGTGGTCCAGACAGCGGCCGGTCCGGGCGCGCAGGGCGGCCAGGTCGGCGGCCCGCTGGTCGACCATGACCTGCGGACGGGCCAGCACCGGGCGGGAGCGGAGCAGGTCGAGCCGGTGCGACTCCCGGTCGACCAGGTTGCGCACCGCGCGTTCCAGCCGGTGCCGGGCCTGCCGGATGAGGCGTACCTCCTCGGCCAGGTCGGGAACCACCCGCTTGGCGGCGTCGGTCGGGGTGGAGGCCCGCACGTCGGCGACGTAGTCCAGCAGCGGGGCGTCGGTCTCGTGGCCGATCGCGCTGACCACCGGCGTACGGCAGGCGAAGACCGCCCGGCAGAGCGCCTCGTCGGAGAAGGGCAGCAGGTCCTCGATGCTGCCGCCGCCCCGGGCGATGACGATCACGTCGACGGACGGGTCGGTGTCGAGCACCTTCAGCGCGTCCACGATCTGTGGCACCGCGCCCGGCCCCTGCACCGCGACGTTCACCGTACGGAAGTCCACCGCCGGCCACCGGCGGCGGGCGTTCGTGAGCACGTCGCGTTCCGCGGCCGACGCCCGGCCGGTGATCAGCCCGATCCGGCCGGGCAGGAACGGCAGCCGGCGCTTGCGCGCCCGGTCGAAGAGCCCTTCGGCGGCGAGCAGCTTCTTGAGCTTCTCCAGTCGGGCCAGCAGCTCGCCCAGGCCGACCTGGCGGATCTCGTCGGCGCGGAGGCTGAGCGTCCCCCGGGCGGCGTAGAACTCCGGCTTGGCGTGCAGCACCACCCGGGCGCCCTCGCGCAGCTCCGGCGCACCCGCGTCGAGCACGTCCCGGTTTGTGGTGACGGTGAGGCTCAGGTCGGCCGACGGGTCACGCAGGGTGAGGAAGACGGTGGAGGCCCCCGGCCGTCGGCTGATCTGCGCCACCTGTCCGTCGACCCAGACCCAGCCGAGCCGCGCGATCCAGGCCCCGACCTTCTGGCTGACCACCCGGACCGGCCACGGCTCCTCGGCGGTGCTCCGGGGCGGCCCGCCACCCTCGCCGCTCCCGTTCCCGGCACTCCCACCACTCACGCACCCACCCTAAGCCCCACCCCACCCACCGTCGGCGCCCACGCCGGCCGGGTGTGCCCGCGACGGCCGCCGCACGGGGTGCGCCCCTGCCGGGGGCACGTACGATGGGCGGGTGACCGAGGCTCAGGCGACCCCCCAGACCGGCAAGCGCGTGCTCCTGGCGAAGCCCCGTGGCTACTGCGCCGGCGTCGACCGCGCGGTGCAGACCGTCGAGGAGGCGCTCAAGCTCTACGGTGCGCCGATCTACGTACGCAAGCAGATCGTGCACAACAAGCACGTGGTCCGGACGTTGGAGGCCAAGGGCGCGATCTTCGTGGAGGAGAACGAGGAGGTCCCCGAGGGGGCGACCGTCATCTTCTCCGCGCACGGCGTCGCCCCCGAGGTGCACGAGCAGGCCCGGGCCCGGTCGCTCAAGGCCATCGACGCGACCTGCCCCCTGGTCACCAAGGTCCACCACGAGGCGAAGCGGTTCGCCGCCGAGGACTACGACATCCTGCTGATCGGGCACGAGGGGCACGAGGAGGTCGTCGGCACCACCGGTGAGGCGCCCGCCCACATCCAGCTCGTGGACGGCCCCGAGGACGCCGACCGGGTGACCGTGCGCGACCCGAACAAGGTCGTCTGGCTCTCCCAGACCACGCTGTCGGTGGACGAGACGATGGAGACGGTGGCCCGCCTGCGCAAGCGGCTGCCGATGCTCCAGTCCCCGCCGAGCGACGACATCTGCTACGCCACCTCCAACCGCCAGCAGGTGGTCAAGGAGATCGCGCCGCAGTGCGACGTGGTGATCGTCGTCGGCTCGCGCAACTCCTCGAACTCGGTCCGTCTGGTCGAGGTCGCGGTGGACGCGGGGGCCCGCGCCGGGTACCTCGTCGACTTCGCCTCCGAGATCGACGACGCCTGGCTGGCCGAGGCCCGTACGGTCGGCCTCACCTCCGGCGCGAGCGTCCCGGACGAGCTGGTGCAGGACGTGCTGGCCCACCTCGCCGTCCGGGGTTTCGGCGAGGTGGAGGAGGTCGTCACCGCCAACGAGCGGCTGACCTTCTCCCTCCCGCAGGAGCTGAAGCGGGACATGCGCGCCGCCGCGGCGGGTGCCCGCGGCTGACGCGCCGGTGGCGGACCGGGTCGGAACGGATCCGGGGCCCGCTGCGTCTGAGGCGGTATGAAGACGTATCGGATCGCGCTGCCGGTCCTGGTCGCCTGCCTGGCGCTGGGCGCCTGCGCCGGCCAGGACGGCAGCGGTAACCAGGATGGCGGCACCACCGCCAGCCCGAGCCAGACGGGAGCGCCGGTGACCACTCCACCCGACGGGACTGCCGATCCGGTCGTGCCCCCGCCCGCGGGCAAACCGCCGACCGAGCGCCAGCCGACCGAGTGGCCGCCGGGTGGCCCCGGCGCGTCCTCCGCTCCGGGCGGCGCGACCATCACCGGAACCGTCACCTCCGGGGTCGAGCCGGGGTGCCTGCTGCTCGGCGAGTACCTCCTCGTCGGTGGCCCGCGCGACATGATCAAGTCGGGTGCCAAGCTCACCGTCACCGGCCGGGTCCAGCCCGACCTGATGACCACCTGTCAGCAGGGCACGCCGTTCCTGGTGGACAGCGTCAGGCGGGCCTGACCCGCCGGGTGGCATGCAGCGCCGGGTCGCCCGCAGCGGCCGGTCGGACGGAACGCCACAACGGGTGGAGCCCGTCCCCGCGAGGCGGGGACGGGCTCCGGTGGTGCTCAGGGACGGATCAGTTCACCGCGCCGATGGAGACCGAGCCACGGCCGACGACCGCGCCCTCACTGGTCACCACGGCCAGCTCACCGAAGAGCGACCGGCCCGCCTGCGGGGTCGACGCCGCGGTCACCGTGCCGGTGAGGCTGGCGGTGGCACCGTGCGGCATCGGGGTCGCCGTGGTCGGGGCGGACAGGGTGCCCAGCGCCGCCGCCGAGAACGAGTCCCGGTAGTCGTACGCGGTGCTGGAGTCGGGGCCGTTCACCGCGTAGCCCTCGACGACCACCCGGTAGGTGCCCGCCGGCGGGTTGGCGATGGTCACCGCCTCCTCGGAGTCACCGTCGGCCGCCCGGCCGACCTCGGTGGCCCCACGGAAGACGTACAGGTCGAGGTCGGCGCCGACCTCGGCCGTGTTGCCGATCCGGGCGGTGAAGGTGGTCGCACCGGCCGGCACCTCGACGGTGTACTCCTGCGCGGCACCCTCACCGATCGTCGGCCGCGCGGCGTTGACGCTGGAGAGCGGGCCACCCCGGCCGGAGACCGAGACCGGGCCGAAGGTGTTGGTCAGCGACCAGGTCACCTGGGTCGGCTGGCCGGCGGTGACCGACGGCAGCTCGACGACGGCCGGCTCCACCTTGACGCCCTGGACCCGCACGTCGAGCTTGAACGGGTTGTTCAGGGTCGGCGAGGTCCGCCGCGACTCCACCTCGATCTCCCAGACCCCGGCGATCGGGTTCTGGTAGTCCCGCTCCTGCGGCTTGCAGGCGGCGGCGTCGGAGAAGTTGGTGTAGCAGCCGAGGCTGGAGGTGCTGTCGACCGGCACACCGTACGGGTTGAAGGCGATGAACCGGGTCTGCGAACCGGTGGCGATACCGGAGAGGTTCACCTGGAGCGCACCCGTGCCCGGGGGAACGGTCACGAAGTACGAGGTGAAGCCGTTCCGGTCCACGGAGCCCTCGGCCGAGTAGGCGAAGTCCGGGGCCGTCACGTCGTTCGAGGCGACCACCACGGTGGAGACCTCGAAGTCGACGACACTGGTCGCCGGGTCGTCGATCGTCATGATCGCGCCGTGCGCCCCGGCGGTGGTCGCCTTGGCGGTGACGTTGACCGTGACGGTCTTGTTCAGCGGCAGCGAGACGGACGTCGGCGCCTTGAAGGTGCCGTCGTTACCGCGCAGCTCGATGGTGTGCCGGATCGAACCGGCCGGGCCGCTGGCACGGGTGATCTTGACCGGGTAGGTCCGGCTCTGCCCGACCTTCTGACCGCCCTGGTTCGAGGCGCACCGGTTGAAGACACCGACGCCCTGGTCCGGGTTCGGCACGAACTGGCCCAGCGCGGCGTCGTACTTCGTCAGGAAGTCCGACAGCTCGGTGCAGACCGCCGCCTCGGAGGTGTAGGAGCGGGTCTCCACACCCTTGCGGAGCAGGCTCCACGCACCCGGCACGTTGACCATGCCGTAGCCCTGCGCGTACGTCGGGACGTCCGCGATCGGCTTGGCCGAGGTGTACAGCGCGCGGCGCAGCGCGGCCGGAGTGACACCGGTGCCGGTCGCCTTGGCGGCGGACAGCAGCAGCGCGGTGGCACCGGCGGCCTGCGGGGCCGCCATCGAGGTGCCGTTCAGCATCGCGTAGCCCGGGGGCAGCGGGTAGCCGGCCTCGGCGACCGGGCTGCCGGCCTGCCAGGTCGGCGCGGTGGAGATGGCCGAGCCCGGCGCGGCGACCTGCGGCTTGAGGCCGCCGTCCTCACGCGGGCCACGGGACGAGAAGTTGAACAGGGCGTTCTTCTTCCGCACCACCGAGCCGTAGTTGGCCAGCCAGGTGTCCTTGCTGATGCTGGCCGCGGTGCTGATCACGTTGGTGGCCACCGACGGGTCGCCGACCGTGTTCACGCCCGGTCCGGAGTTGCCGGCCGAGATGACGAGCTGGACGCCGTAGACCTCGATCAGCTGGTTGTAGAGCACCGCGCGGGCGTTCGAGCCGTCGTTCAGGGCCGGCAGGCCACCGATCGACATGTTGACCACGTCGACCTTGCGGTTGATCACCAGGTCGGCCATGCCGGTGGTCAGGGCGGCGAAGGTGCAGCCGCCACCCCACGAGCAGGCGCGGGCGGAGACCAGCTTGGCGCCGGGGGCCGCGCCGTCGAAGGCGGTGTTGCCGAGCATGTCGTTGGCGGCGGTGATGCCGGCGACGTGCGTGCCGTGGGTGCTCTCGACGATGCCGATGCTGACGTAGTCGACCAGGCCGGGGCCGCCCACCGGAGTGGTGTCGACGTCCTCGCGGTACTCGACCACGAACGGGATCTGCTCGCGGACCGGGGTCGCCGGGTTGTCGGTGCCGAAGCGGCCGACGTCGAACTTCTCCTTGTACGGCCGCATCAGGGCCTCGTCGGTGAAGTCGTTGTCCTGGTCGGCGTCCACCCAGATGTTGTGGGTCACCGGGTCGTACAGGATGCCGAAGGTGTCGGTGGTGTCGCCGTCGCGGTTGATGTCACCCGCCGGGTCGCTGGTCCGGGTGATCGACTCGCTGAACCGGTTGAACCGGTAGGTGCCGGCCGGGGCCTTGAAGGTGGCGGTGCCGACGGTGAACGTCGGGCCGGTCACCTCGGTGAGCATGGCCCGCCAGCTGGCGTCCTCCAGCGGGTCGGTCGCGGTCACCCAGTCGACGATCTTGCGCTCGCCGGTGGTGGTCTGCTGGAGCGCCGGGTGGTCGAGGTCCACACCGGAGTCCATGATGCCGATGGTGACGCCACGGCCGTCCCACTGCGGGTTGCTGGCCTTGAAGTTCTCGGCGCCGGTCTCGTTGGTCGGCATGTACGGGTTGACCGCGCCGGTGCCCGCGCCGGGGCCGCTGAGGGTCGTCCCCTGGACGGCGGATCGGCTGCCGGCCGGGGCCGCCTCGGGGGTCGGGTCGGGCAGCGGGATGGTCTCGTCGAGATCCACCGCGGCGACACCGGGCAGCCGGGCCGCCTTGAGCGCCTTGTCGGTGGGGACCTTGGCCAGGACGTAGCCGATGCTGTCGAAGCGCTGGCTGACCGCGCCGCCCAGCTTCTCCACGCCGTCGGCGACCTTCTTCGCCTCACCCTTGTCGGTGGCGACGATCATGGTGACGGTGGGGGCCTTCTTGGCCTCGGCCTCGGCCAGGAGCTTGGCGTCGTGCGAGCCCAGCGTCTCGGTGGCGGTAGCCGGAGCGGCGTCGGGCGCGGAGGGAGTGGCACTCGCGGTGGCTGCACCACCCGCCCCGGTCATGGCGCCGGCCGCCACGACGGACGCGAAGAGCGCGGCGGAGGTACGCCGGCTCAGGTTGCGGGGTTTACTCACGTTCTCTTTCCTCCAGAGAACAGGGCTCTGCGATGCAGAGCACTCGTGAGCGTGATCTTTCGTGGTGGTTGGAGTCGATGTCACTACTCCGAAGTAGGTTGTGACCACCTCGTGACGTGATTCGGTCCACCCCGTCACGGGAAAAGTGCTAGTCGTCGATGGTGGTGGGCCGAACGGGCGAAGTGGACGCCGAACCGGCGGATTCGACCAGCTCCGGGGCCTGCGGCTGGCGGGGTGCCAGCTCCACCTGGGCGGGCGTCGGTATCTCCCGGTCGGAGACCCCCAGCTCGGCCAGCTTGCGGGCACTGACCAGCACCCGCGCCTCCAGCGAGCCGACCGCCCGGTTGTACGCGGTCACCGCCGCGCCCAGCGAATTGCCGAGCCGGCCGACGTGGTCGCCCAGCGTGGACAGCCGGCCGTACAGCTCCCGGGCCAGGGCGTGCACCGCCACCGCGTTGCGGGCCAACGCCTCCTGCCGCCACGAGTACGCCACCGTCCGCAGCAGCGCCACCAGGGTGGCCGGGGTCGCCAGCACCACGTTGCGCCCGAACGCGTGCTCCAGCAGCGTCGGGTCGTGCTGCAACGCCACGTCCAGGAACGGATCGGCCGGCACGAACAGCACCACGAACTCCGGAGTGTCGTCGAACGCCGTCCAGTAGGACTTGGCCGCCAACGCGTCCACGTGCGCCCGGAGGTGCTTCGCGTGCGCCCGCAGACGCGCGTTGCGCTCCCGGTCGTCCCGTGCCTCCATCGCGGTCAGGTACGCGTCGAAGGGGGCCTTGGCGTCCACCACCACCGACCGCCCACCGTGCAACCGGACCACCAGGTCGGGGCGGACCTGCCGGTCGTCACTGGTGGTGGTGACCTGTTCGGCGAAGTCGCAGTGCTCCAGCATGCCGGCGGCCTCGACGATCCGGCGGAGCTGGTGCTCGCCCCACCGCCCGCGCACCTGGGGCGCGCGCAGCGCCGCCACCAGCTGCTTGGTCTCGGTACGCAGCTCACCGGAGACCACGCCCATGGCGCGCACCTGCTCGCGCAGCTCGGCGTAGGCGTCGACCCGGTCCCGTTCCAGTTCGGTCACCCGGGACTCGTAGCGGCGCAGGGTCTCGTGCAGCGGCGCGACCGCCCGGGCCACCGCCTCCTGCGACTGGGCGGTCGCCTCGTAGTTCAACGCCCGCATCGACTGCTCCAGCCGGCCCTCGCCCTCCCGGGCGGCGGTCAGGGTGGCGTCCAGTCGGGCGATCTCCGCCGCCGCGCGGGCCCGCGCCGCGAACCAGCCGACCGCGCCGCCGGCACCGAGGCAGACCACCACCACGGCCAGCGTCGAGAAGTCCATCCCCCGAGCTTGCCAAAACGGGTACGGCGTGACGAGCAGGGGTACGTTCGGGCCATGGACACGCTGGTCTTTCTCGGCGTCCTCGCCGCGCTGCACGTGGCCGGGTTCGTCTGGTGGCAGTGGAACAGCGCCCGGAACCGGGCCCGGGAGATCGGCGACGCCCGCGCCGAGGCGCGTGTGTGGTACGAGCGCCTCGGCGCCCAGGTGATGAACCTGCACGGCGACGTTCCGGTGGTCCGTCAGGCGCTGGTCGACGCCGCCGAGCGGTACAACGCGGCCGGCGGTCAGTTGGAGCAGGCCCGTACGGTCCGGCAGTACCAGCTCGCCCGGGAGACCGCCCTGGAAGGGCTCGCCCACGTCCGGGCCGCGCGGACGGCGCTCGGCCTCGACCCCGGACCGGGGCAGGCCGCCGACGGTGCGCGGCAGTGGTAGCAGGGGACCCCTCCTCACCAAAAAGCGGTAGGAAGGGTCCCCTGC
The DNA here is from genome assembly GCF_014680085.1 of Micromonospora sagamiensis. Lineage (NCBI taxonomy): Bacteria > Bacillati > Actinomycetota > Actinomycetes > Micromonosporales > Micromonosporaceae > Micromonospora > Micromonospora sagamiensis. The sequence goes on from NZ_AP023438.1 coordinate 3,882,086, forward strand.
TACCAACCCGGCCGTGCTGGTACGACCACCCGTCAGCCGGTGTTGCGCATCCCGGCGGCGATGCCGTTCACCGTGGTGAGCAGGGCGCGCTCCAGGGCCGTACCGTCGCTGGGTGCCCGCCGCCCGCCCGGCGCGGTGGCCACCGCCCGACCGGCCGCCCCGGAGTCGCGGTACTGCCGCAGCAGCGCCACCTGGAGGTGGTGCAGCGGTTCGAGGTAGGTGTCCCGAACCGCCAGGGTGCGCTGGAGCACCGGGGAGTTCTCCAGCAGGGCGGGCGAGCCGGTCACCCCCAGCACCTCCTGCCGGGTCAACTCGTACTCCTGCTCGATCTTGTGGAAGATCGGGTGCAGTGGCTCCGGGACCAGGGTCTCCACGTACCGGCGGGCGATGGTCAGGTCGGTCTTGGTCAGCATCATCTCGACGTTCGACAGGAACGTGCGGAAGAAGTGCCAGTTGCGGTGCATCTCGGCGAGCACGTCGGACAGCCCCGCCTCGCGGGCGGCGGCCAGCCCGGAGCCGACCCCGAACCAGCCGGGAACGATCTGCCGGGTCTGCGTCCAGCCGAACACCCAGGGGATCGCCCGCAGTCCGGCCAGGCCCGCGCCGGTGTTCGGCCGCTTCGCTGGCCGGGAGCCGATGTTCAACGCCCCGAGCAGCTCGGTCGGGGTCGACGCCCAGAAGTACGCCGGCAGGTCCGGGTCCTCCACGAGGGACCGGTAGCGGCGGTAGGCCGACCCGGAGACCACGTCCATCGCCGCGTCCCAGCGTTCCAGCATCTCGGCCGGCTGCCGGGGAGCGGTGTGCAGCAGCGTCGCCTGGAGCACGGCGGCCAGGGTCAGCTCCAGGTTCTCCCGGGCCAGCGAGGGCAGGGTGTACTTGTCGGAGATGACCTCGCCCTGCTCGGTGACCTTGATCGCGCCGTCCAGCGTGCCGTACGGCTGGGCCAGGATCGCCTCGTGGGTGGGGCCGCCGCCCCGGCCGACCGTGCCGCCCCGGCCGTGGAACAGCCGCAGGTGCACGCCGTGCCGGGCGGCCACGTCCCGCAGCGCCCGCTGCGCCCGGTGGATCGACCACTGGCTGGTGGTGATGCCGGCCTCCTTGTTGGAGTCGGAGTAGCCGAGCATCACCTCCTGCACGTCGTCGCGGGCCGCCACCAGCTGCCGGTACGCGGGCAGCGACAGCAGCTCGTCGAGCAGTTCACCGCCGGCGTTCAGCTCGGCCGGGGTCTCCAGCAGCGGTACGAAGCCGATCCGCGCCCGCCCGCTGTGCACGTCGACCAGACCCGCCTCGCGGGCCAGCACCACGGCGGCGAGCACGTCGTCCACGCCGAGGGTCATCGAGACGATGTACGACTCGATGACCTCGGTGCCGAACCGGTCCTGTGCCTCCCGGACCGCGCCGAAGACGTCGAAGGTCTTCCGGGCCGCCTCGGTCAGCGGGGTGTCCGCCGTGGAGAGCGGCCGGCGGCCGGTCAGCTCGTCGGCGAGGAGCTTCGTCCGCTCCAGCCGGGTCAGCGACGGGTAGTCGTCCACCTCGCCGACGGCCTTGTAGAGCTGGGCGAGCACGGCGTGGTGCGCCTCGGCGTGCTCGCGGATGTCCATCGTCGCCAGGTGCAGGCCGAACGCCGAGACGGTCCGGATCGTCGAGGCGAGCCGCCCCACGGCGGTGAGCTGCCCGGAGTTGCGGGCCAGTGAGGCGCGCAGCAGCTCCAGGTCGGCGACCAGCTCGGCGGAGCCCCGGTAGTCCCGCCCCGGCACGTGCGGAGTGCCCTGGCGCAGCCGCTGCCGGGTGTTGGCCAGCTTCGCCTTCACACACCGGGCCTTGAGCCGGTACGGCTCCTCGGCGTTGACCCGGCGGAACCGGGGGGCCACCTCGGGCAGCGCGTCGAGGTCGGTGGCGAGGCTCGCCGACAGGTCGAGCGAGACGCCACGCAGCCGGCGGGAGACCGACACCTCGTTGATCAGGTGGTCCATCGCCCGCTCGGTGGCGGCGATGCCGTGCTCGTGCTGGATGACCAGCACCTCGCGGGTCACCGCCGCGGTGACGAACGGGTTGCCGTCCCGGTCGCCGCCGATCCACGTGCCGAAGGTCAGCGGCCGGGCGGTCGGCGAGGTCTCCACCCCGAGGGTGCGCAGCGTGTCGGCCAGGTCGTCGAGGACCTGCGGCGCGGCCTCGGCGTAGAGGTCGCGCAGGTAGTAGATGGCGTTACGCGCCTCGTCGGTCGGATCCGGCCGGTCCAGCCGCAGCTCGTCGGTCTGCCACATCAGGTCGAGCAGTTCGGCGAGGCGGCGGTTCGCCGGCCCCTCGTCGCTCGCGCCGTAGAGGATCGCGTTGGCCGTCTCGGTGTCCAGTTCGTCGGCGATGGCCCGGAGCTTGGACAGGATCGAGCGGCGGGCCGCCTCGGTCGGGTGGGCGGTGAAGACCGGCCGGACCGCGAGGCGGCGGGCCGCCCCGGCGATCTCCTCCGCCGGCACGCCCCGCTCGGAGATCATCGTGGCGGCCTGGTCCAGCCAGCCGCCCTGCACGGCGCGGCGACGGCGCAGGTCCCGCGCCCGGTGCACCTGCTCGGTGATGTTGGCCAGGTGGAAGTAGGTGGAGAAGGCCCGCGCCAGCTTGGTGCCGGTGGTCACGTCGAGGCCGCCGAGGCGGTGCGCGGCGGCCTCCGCGTCGGTGCGGACCAGGGCGCGGATCTCCTCGACCAGGTCGAGCAGCGGGCGCCCCTCCTGCCGGGCCAGGGTCTGCCCGAGCAGGGTCCCCAGTCGGCGGATGTCGGCGCGCAGCGCGGCGTCCGGCCCGTCGTGGTCGTGCTGGTCGGTCACGGGATGCGCTCCTTACGTGAGGACGAAGGACAGCGCTGTCCGACTCCCTGGATCGTATCCGCGTCGTCCCCGCGCGGGGGGTGCGGCCCTGAGATGTGGCTCATTGCGTGGGAATCCCCAGGTGTGCGGGGACGACGACGGAAAACCGGTTGGGACGCCCCGATAGCGTCGGACCATGGTCAGCCACACGTACCCGCCCAAACCACGCCCCGGGGACCGGGTCGCGGTGGTCTCCCCGTCCGCCGGCCTGCCGGCGGTCTTCCCGCACGTGTACGAACTCGGTCTGCGCCGGCTCCGGGAGGATCTCGGGCTGGAACCGGTCGAGTACCCGACCACCCGGGTCATGGACGCCGACCCCCGGGACCGGGCCCGGGACCTCACCGCCGCCTTCGCCGACCCGTCGGTCACGGCGGTGCTCGCCACCGTCGGCGGCGACGACCAGATCACCGTCGTCCCGCACCTGGACGACGCGGTGCTGCGGGCCAACCCGAAGCCGTACTTCGGCTACTCGGACAACACCAACCTGCTCAACCACCTGCACCGGCTCGGCATCGTCGCGTACCACGGCGGGTCGGTGCTGGTGCACCTCGGCCGGCCCGGCGCGGCGCACCCGCTGACCATGGAGTCGCTGCGTGCCGCGCTGTTCACCAGCGACTGGTACGAGCTGCGTCCGGCCCGGCAGTGGGGTGACCAGCCGGGCGACTGGAACGACCCGTCGACGCTGGACACCGAGCCGCCGATGCTCCCGGGCACCGGCTGGACGTGGGGCGGGCCGCAGCGCACCGTCGAGGGGCCGGCCTGGGGCGGCAACCTGGAGATCCTGCACTGGTTGGCCGCCGCCGACCGGATCGCCCCGGCCGCCGAACTGGCCGGCTCGGTGTTCCTGGCGGAGACCTCGGAGGAGCTGCCGTCGGCCGTCGAGGTGTACCGGATGCTGCGCAACCTGGGGGAGCGGGGGCTGCTCGCCGGCTTCCCCGCCGTCCTGGTCGGCCGGGCCAAGGCCTGGGACTTCGCCCGGCCGCACACCGAGGCGCAGCGCCGCGAGTACGCCGACGCACAGCGGGACGCGGTCAGCCGGGCGTTGCGCGAGTACGCCCCGGAGGCGGTGGTGGTCTTCGACGTCGACCTCGGCCACACCGACCCGCAGCTGATCGTCCCGTACGGCGGCACGGTCCGGGTCGACGGTGTGACCCGTCGGATCACGGTCCGCTACTGAGAGCACCCCGGTCGCGGGCGGGTCAGAGGGCGATGGGGCAGCGGCCGGCGCTGTAGTGGGTCACCGCCGCCACGATCTCCTGCTCGGAGCGGTCCGCGAAGTTCAGCGTCGACACCAGACCGGAGCCGTAGAAGGCGTTCAGCATGCTGCTGTCCAGGGCGGTGTACGCCCCGAGGTTCTGCAACATGCGCGGATCGCGGAGCTGGACGACCAGCATCTTCTCCAGGCTCCACCGGCGGCGACGGACCTGCGCGACCGCCTCCCAGGGCACCCAGACCGCCTGACCACGGGTCGGCCGGGTCCGGATCCACAGCCCGGCAGGGCTCAGGGCCAGCACCGGGCCACCCGAGGCGATCATCCACAGTTGGATCCCGAGCGGCAGGGCGATCGCCATGAGCAGGCAGACCAGGATGCCGGCGATGCCGAGGACGGCGTTGGCCCGGGTGTCCGGGTCGGTGGAGTTCGCCATGCCGATGCCGGCGAGGCAGACGATCGGGCTGAGCAGGACCAGCACCACCGCGCCCATGGTCAGGCCCCGTTTGGCGGCGCTCGGGCGTACCACGAAGGGTTGGTCCTCCGGGATGCGCTTGGCCGTCGGGGCCGGCGGGGGCGGATAGCCCGGATGACCCGCCGGGAAACCGGGCACCGGAGCCCCGGGCTGCGGGTATCCCGGCGGCACGTTGCCGTACGGCGGTTGTGGCACGTTGCCGTACGGCGGGTGGCCGTACGGGGGCTGCGGCGGGTGGCCGGGCGGAGGAGGGGTGGTCAACGGGGTACTCCAACGTTTCGGCAGGACACGGGCGCCCAGCGTACGACGGGTCCGCCCGCCGGGGGCGGCGCGACCACGCGTACGGGAGACGGGCGCCGGACGGGGCGCCGTACGCACGCACGGCACCTCCGTCCGACGCTGCCGCCGGCCTGGTACGGGCCGGCGGCGGTCGGGCCGGGGCTGCGGGCCTCCCCGAACAGGTCCGCGCACCCCGCACGGCCAGCCTCGGCCGGTCACGACCGGTCCCGATGGCCCTGCCGACCGGCCCCGGCCGACCGGCGACCGGACCCGGATGTCATCCTCCGTCGACGGCGGATGCGGACTCTTGAACATCGTTGCTCGGTTGACCGGCCGGCAGCCCGGAGTCGGTCGGCCGGCGGCGGAGGCCCCACCCGCAGTCGGTCAGCCCGCCGGGGGTGAGCCGCGGGAGGGCATGCCCGAGGTGGTCCGGGCCGGGTCGGGGGCGAGGAGCCGGCGCAGTCGGGCCGGCGGCTCACCCACCTGGGCGCGGACCGTCCGGGTCAGATGGGCCTGGTCGGCGAAGCCGTACTCGGCGGCCATCTCCCGCAGCGGCGGTGCGTCCCCGCTGGCCAGCGTGTGCAGCACCGCCCGCACCCGCAGGTCGTTGCGGTAGCTGGTGAGGCTGCGGCCGGTGACCCGCTGGAACACCCGGCTCAGGTGGTGCGGCGAGCAGCCGACCTGCCGGGCCACGTCGGTGAGCCCCAGGGCGAACCCGGACGCGGCGAGCACCTGCCGGGCCTGGTCGGCCAGGCGGCGGTGCGCGGCCAGGGTGGCCGGCCGCTGGGCGACGGCCCGGTCCAGATCCGCGCCCGGGTCGCCGGTCCGCAGCGGGCTCGCGGTCAGCACGCCGGCCAGGAACCGGTGCACCCGTTCGGTGAGTTCGAAGCGGTCGACGCCCCGACGGGCGCGGGCGACCAACTGCCGGTGCTCCAGGTCGAGCCGGCCGTCCAGGAGGCCGTCCCAGCCGAGCCGGTCGAACCACATCCGCGCGTCCGGGCGTTCCCCGAGCACCTCGGCCGGGATCTCCAGGCAGGTGTAGACGTCACCGCAGCCGAGCGGGTGGGCCACGGACATCTCGTCGCCGGGGCGGGTGAGCAGCACCGACGTGGGGTCGACGAAGGTGACCCGGCCGTTGACCCGGCGGAGGAACGCGCCGGAACGTTGCAGGTACACACGGTAGCCGAGGTCCGGCACCGGCCCGATCCAGCCGGGCGCGTCCAGGAGGCACTCGACCTCGTACATCGTCATGCCGTCCGGCAGGCCCAGCCCGCGCCAACGGCTGTGTGACGTCCGCTGGCGCGGGTCGTCGTCGAACGTCTGCGGCATCGATCCTCCCCGTGACCCGGTACCGCTGGCACCGGTCGGATTGTCCGTCCCCGCGAGATAGGCTGACATCCGTACACCCCCCGTCCGGCCGGGCGCGGGGTACCTGTTCGTGTGCCAGCAGCCCCACCGGGCGTGCTCCTCCGGCGACACTCACTGGAAGTGGTTCACATGCTCACCGGTCTCTTCTCCGCCGCCCTGGCCGACCCCGGACTGGCCCGGGCACGTGACCTGGCGCGCTCCGGGGCCGCGCAGGCCGACGGACTCGACCTCACCGCCCCGCCGGCCCTGCGCCCGTTCGCGGTGGCCGCGGTGGCCGCCGACGCGGCCGGGCCGCAGGGTGGGGCCGGGCGCCCGGTGCTCGCCGTCACCGCCACCACCCGGGAGGCCGACGACCTGGCCGCCGCGCTGGGCAGCCTCCTCCCGTCCGCCCAGGTGGCGGTCTTCCCCTCCTGGGAGACGCTGCCGCACGAGCGGCTCTCGCCCCGTTCCGACACGGTCGGCCGGCGGCTGGCGGTGCTGCGCCGGCTCGCCCACCCGGACGCCGTCGACGCGCACGGTCGCAGCGGGCCGTTGCGGGTGGTCGTCGCGCCCGTCCGGTCGCTGCTGCAACCGCAGCTCAAGGGCCTCGGCGACCTGGAACCGGTGCAGCTCGCCCCCGGCGGGGAGGCCGACCTGGAGGGCGTCGCCCGGCGGCTCGCCGACATGGCGTACGCGCGGGTCGACCTGGTCACCAAGCGGGGCGAGTTCGCCGTACGCGGTGGCATCCTCGACGTCTTCCCACCCACCGACGAGCACCCGTCCCGGGTCGAGTTCTGGGGCGACGAGGTGGAGGAGATCCGTACCTTCGCCGTCGCCGACCAGCGCACCATCGAGGCGTCCCCGCGACTGTGGGCCCCGCCCTGCCGGGAGCTGCTGCTCACCCCGGCGGTGCGGAAGCGGGCCGCCGCCCTGGCGGTCGAGCATCCCGAGCTGGCCGAGATCCTCGACAAGCTGGCCGAGGGCATGCCGGTCGAGGGGATGGAGTCGCTCGCGCCGGAGCTGGTCGGGTCCGACTCGATGGAACTGCTGCTGCACTGCATGCCGGCCGGCACGCACGTCCTGCTCTGCGACCCGGAGCGGATCCGCACCCGCGCGCACGACCTGGTGCGTACCTCCGACGAGTTCCTCCAGGCCAGCTGGGCCGCGGCCGCCGTCGGGGGCCGGGCCCCGGTCGACCTCGGCGCCGCCGCCTTCAAGACCCTGGCCGAGGTACGCTCGGCCGCCGCCGCGCTGGGCCAGCCCTGGTGGACGCTGTCGCCGTTCGGCCTGGTCGAGTCCGACGGCGCCCCGGCGCGCCAGCCCTGGGAGGACGAGCCGGCCGAGGCCGACGTCACCCCCGACGACGCCATCGCGGTGACCCTGGCCGCGCAGCCGGCCCCGCTCTACCACGGCGAGACGCCCCGGCTGGTCGACGACCTGAAGCGCTGGGCCGGCGAGGGCTGGTCGATCGCGCTGGTCTTCGAAGGGCACGGCCCCGCCCAGCGGGCCGTCGAGGTGCTCCGCGACGCCGGCCTGGGTGCCCGGCTCACCGAGGAGGTGCCGACCGCCCCCGCCCCGGGCGAGCTGCTGGTCACCTGCGGCTCGCTCAGCCAGGGCTTCGTCGACGAGGCGTCCCGCTTCGTCCTGCTCACCGGCGACGACGTCACCGGTGGCCGGGGCACCTCCACCCGGGACATGCGCAAGCTGCCCAGTAGGCGGCGCAACACCATCGACCCGCTGGAGTTGAAGGCCGGCGACCACGTCGTGCACGAGCAGCACGGCATCGGCCGCTACGTCGAGCTGGTGCAGCGGACGGTCAACGGCGCGAGCCGGGAGTACCTCGTCATCGAGTACGCCCCGAGCAAGCGCGGACAGCCCGGCGACCGGCTCTTCGTCCCCACCGACCAGCTCGACCAGCTCTCCCGGTACGTCGGCGGCGAGCAGCCGGCCCTGCACAAGATGGGTGGCGCGGACTGGCAGAAGTCCAAGGCCCGCGCCCGCAAGGCGGTCAAGGAGATCGCCGCGCAGCTCATCCAGCTCTACGCCGCCCGTAAGGCGTCCAGGGGGCACGCGTTCGGGCCGGACACCCCGTGGCAGCGGGAGCTGGAGGACGCCTTCCCCTGGCAGGAGACCCCCGACCAGCTCGCCGCCATCGAGGAGGTCAAGCGGGACATGGAGCAGACCGTCCCGATGGACCGGCTGATCTGCGGCGACGTCGGCTACGGCAAGACCGAGATCGCGGTACGGGCGGCGTTCAAGGCGGTGCAGGACGGCAAGCAGGTGGCCGTACTGGTGCCGACCACGCTCCTGGCCCAGCAGCACTACAACACCTTCGCCGAGCGGATGAGCCAGTTCCCGGTCGAGATCCGGCAGCTCTCCCGCTTCCAGACGCCGAAGGAGGCCGAACGGACCATGGAGATGGTCACCGCCGGCAGCGCCGACATCGTGATCGGCACCCACCGGCTGCTCTCCGCGTCGACCCGGTTCAAGTCCCTCGGCCTGGTGATCGTCGACGAGGAGCAGCGGTTCGGCGTCGAGCACAAGGAGCACCTGAAGTCGCTGCGCGCCTCGGTGGACGTGCTCAGCATGTCGGCCACCCCGATCCCGCGGACCCTGGAGATGGCGATCACCGGTATCCGGGAGATGTCCACCATCGCCACGCCCCCGGAGGAGCGGCACCCGGTGCTCACCTTCGTCGGGGCGTTCGACGAGCGGCAGGTGGCCGCCTCCATCCACCGCGAGCTGCTCCGCGACGGTCAGGTGTTCTACCTGCACAACCGGGTTGAGTCGATCGACAAGGCGGCCCGGCGGATCCGGGAGATGGTGCCCGAGGCCCGGGTCGCGGTGGCACACGGCCAGATGGGCGAGGACGCCCTGGAGAAGGTCATGGTCGGCTTCTGGGAGAAGGAGTTCGACGTCCTGGTCTGCACCACGATCGTGGAGTCCGGCATCGACATCCCGAACGCGAACACGCTGATCGTGGAGCGGGCCGACCTGCTCGGCCTGGCCCAGCTGCACCAGATCCGGGGCCGGGTCGGCCGGGGCCGGGAGCGGGCGTACGCGTACTTCCTCTACCCGCCGGACAAGCCGCTGACCGAGCACGCCCACGAGCGGCTGGCCACCATCGCCCAGCACACCGAACTGGGCGCGGGCATGTACGTGGCGATGAAGGACCTGGAGATCCGGGGCGCGGGCAACCTGCTCGGCGGCGAGCAGTCCGGCCACATCGAGGGGGTCGGCTTCGACCTGTACGTCCGGATGGTCGGCGAGGCGGTGCAGGCGTTCAAGGGCGAGCGTCCCGAGGAGGAGACCGACGTCAAGATCGACCTGCCGGTCGACGCGCACCTGCCGCACGACTACGTCGGCGTGGAGCGGTTGCGCCTGGAGATGTACCGCAAGCTCGCCGAGGCGCGCGACTCCGAGCGGCTGCGTGAGGTGGCCGCCGAGATGACCGACCGGTACGGCGAGCCGCCGGCCCCGGTGCAGAACCTGATCGCGGTGGCGAGGTTCCGGCTGCTGGCCCGCCGCTACGGCCTGACCGACGTCAGCATGCAGGGCAAGCACATCCGGTTCGGCCCGCTGCCGCTGCCCGACTCCAAGCAGCTGCGGCTCAAGCGGTACCACCCGGACTCGGTCTACAAGTCCGCCCTCGACCAGGTCAGCGTCCCGAGGCCCAGCACCCGCCGGGTTGGTGGCGAGCCGCTGCGCGACCAGGCCCTCCTGGAGTGGTGCGCCCAGCTCCTCGCTGACGTCCTCGGCCCCCCGGCCGGCGCCTCCGCCAGCCCGGTGGGGGCGGGGGTGGACGCGGCAGGGCGTCGGGGCGTGAGAGAGTGACCGTCATGCGTGCTCGCCGTCTTGTCGCCGTCGCCAGCGTGGCGGTCGGCCTCGTCGCCCTCTCCGGTTGTCGTTCCGAGCCCGGGGTCGCCGCCTATGTCGGCGACCAGCGGATCACCGAGGACGCGGTGACCCGCATCCTGGACGAGCTGCGGGACGACGCCGCCGCGTCGACCCCGCAGCGGCCGGCCACGGACCAGCCCGCTGGTCAGCCGGGTGCCCCCGAGCAGCGCCTGCCCGGCCGGAGCGAGGTGGTCAGCACCCTGGTCCTCGGCCAGGTCTGCCAGCGGCTCTCCGCCGACAAGGGCTACCGCCCGCAGAACCAGGTGCCGGTCGAGCAGGTCAGCCAGCAGCTCGGCTACCCGACGGACACGACGTACCCGCAGCGGGTGGCGGAGCTGTACACCTGCCTCTCCGGGGTGCCGAGCGGGCAGCCGGTCGCGCCGACCGAGCAGGAGATGGTCGACCTGGTCAAGGCGGGCAAGAAGGCCGGTGCCATCCCCGAGGAGGTGACCGTCGAGCAGGCGGCGACCCAGCTCGACGGGCAGCAGCTGCGCAGCGCGCTGGCCACCCGCAACGCGCTCGCCGAGGCGGTCGAGGGGTACGACGTCACGGTCAACCCGCGTTACCGTCCGCTCGCCTTCCCGGTGCTCAGCTTCGCCGGCAACGTGGCGGCGGTCAGCGTGCCGCTGGGTGAGGCCGGCTCCGACGCGGTGACCGACGACGCCTGAGCATGACCGTCGCAACGCGCACGACCGCCGTAACGCGCACGACCGCCGTAACGCGCACGACCGCCGTAACGCGCTCGACCGCCCGGAGCAGCCGATGACCGGGCGGATCGTGCTGCTGGTCACCTCGCCCCGGCTGCCGGCCGGGCTGTTGACCGCCGCGGCCTGGGACGTCGTACGCGCGCATCCGGTCCTGACCGGGGCGGAGAGCGAGGCGACCACGGCGCTGCGGACGGCGGGCGCCGAGGTCACCGTGGTCGACGCGGCGGCCACCCCGGCGCTGCTCGACGCGGCGGCCCGGCACGGCACGGTGGTCTGGCTGGCCGGCCCGGCCGGCGACGAGACGCTCGCCCGCGAGTTGGGCCTGCGCCTGGCCCGGGAGCCGGGCCTGGCCGAGTTGGAGCTGATGTACGGCTCGTGGGACCCGCCGGGCGCGCGGCTGCTGGACGCGGTCGAGGTGATGGACCGGCTCGCCTCGCCCGGCGGGGACCCGTGGAAGCGGGCGCAGACCCACCGCAGCCTCTCCGGCTTCCTGCTGGAGGAGTGCTACGAGGCGTACGACGCGATCGTCGCGGGGGACACCGACGCGCTCCGCGAGGAACTGGGTGACGTGCTGCTCCAGGTGGTGCTGCACGCCCGGCTCGCGGAGGAACTGCCCGACGGCGAGCGGTGGAGCATCGACGACGTGGCCGGTGGCCTGGTCGACAAGATGATCCGCCGCAACCCGCACGTCTTCGCCGGGGCCGAGGCGGGCACCCTGGAGGAGATCACCGCCAGCTGGGAGCGGATCAAGCGGGCCGAGAAGGCCCGGGACTCGGTGCTGGACGGCATCGCCATGAGCCAGCCGGCCCTCGCCCTGGCCGCCAAGATCCTGGAGCGCGCCGGCCGGATCGGCCTGGCCGTGCCGCCCGGCGAGCCGGCCGAGAACGCCGACCCGGAGACCCGCCTCGGCGCGGAGCTGCTGCGGATCGTCGCCGAGGCCCGCGCCGCCGGCCTGGACCCGGAGGCCGCCCTCCGCCGCGCCACCCTCGCCCACGCCGCCACCATCCGCGCCGCCGAACCCCCCGCTTCCTGACCGGCACCATCCCCGAGGCCCCCGGGCGACACCACGTGCGGCAGCGGCCGGGTGGTGGGGCGGCTAGGGTCGGGGGATGTTCACCGAGCGGGCCGAACGGATCGTCGACGCGTTGCTGGAGAGTCGTCCGGAGCTGGCCTCCGCAGCGGGGGACCACCGCTACGACGACCGGCTGCCCGACTGGTCCGCCGACGCCGTCGCCGCCGACCGGGCGATGCTGCGGGAGGCGGCGCACGCGCTCGCCGAGGTGGACGCGGACTCCCTCCCGGTCGAGGAGTCGGTCGACCACGCCCTGCTCACCGCCCTGGTCGACCGGGAACTCTTCGAGTCGACCGAGATCCGGACGCACGAGTGGGACCCGCTGCGGCACAACCCCGGCCTGCTGCTGCACGCCCTGCTGTCCCGCCCGTACGCCCCGGTCGAGGTGCGGCTGACCCACCTGGCCGGGCGGCTGGCGGCCGTACCCGACGCCCTGGCTACCGCGCGCGCCACGCTGCGCGACATGCCGCGCATCCACGCCGAGACGGCGGTCGGGCAGTTCACCGGTACGGCGGCGCTGGTGCGCCACGAGGTGCCCGCGCTGCTGGCGCAGGCCCCGGCGCTCGGCGACCGGGTGGAGCCGGCGGCGCGGGCGGCGGTCGCCGCGCTGGAGGAGTTCGCCGACTGGCTGCGGGCCGGGCTGGCCGCCGACGACGGACCCGGCCCGGACCCCCGGCTCGGCCGCCGTCGCTGGGAGGCCCGGCTCTGGCACACCCTGGACACCGAGCTGCCCGCCGCCGAGGTGCTGCGCCGTGCCTGGGCCAACCTGGAGCGGGTGACCGAGGAGATCCGCGCGGCGGCCGTCGAGCTGGTCGGCGGTCCGGCCGACGACGAGACGGTACGCCGGGCGCTGGACCTGCTCGCCGCCGAGCACCCGGACGACCACACCATCGTCGACCTGGCCTCGGTCACCCTCGACGAGGCCACCGACTTCGTCCGGGCGCACGACCTGGTCTCCCTGGTCGACGACCCGTGCGTGATCCAGGAGATGCCCGAGTTCGCCCGGGGCGTGGCGGTGGCGTACTGCGACTCGCCCGGCGGGCTGGAGACAGCGGACCTGCCCACGTTCTACTGCATCGCGCCGACCCCGGCGGACTGGCCGGCGCACCGGGTGGCGTCGTTCTACCGCGAGTACAACGACCACATGATCCGCAACCTGACCGTGCACGAGGCGATGCCCGGACACTTCCTCCAGCTCGCCCACGCGCGGCGGTACGCCGGCACCACCCGGGTAAGGGCACTGGCCCGCTCCGGGCCGTTCGTCGAGGGCTGGGCGGTCTACGCCGAGGAGCTGATGGCCACCGCCGGCTTCGGTGGCCTGCCGGTGCGCCTGCAGCAGCTCAAGATGCAGCTGCGGATGACCATCAACGCGCTGCTCGACCAGTTGACACACTGCGAGGAACTGCCCGAGGCCGAGGCGATGGCGCTGATGACCGGCCGGGGCTTCCAGGAGGAAGGGGAGGCGGCCGGCAAGTGGCGGCGGGCGCTGCTCACCTCGACGCAGCTCTCGACGTACTTCGTCGGCTACGCCGAGATCGCGGAGATCGGCGCGGCCCGTCCGGCGCAGGGGCCGGTACGGCGGTGGCACGACGCGATGCTCGCCCACGACTGCCCGCCCCCGCGCCACCTGCGCACCCTGCTCGGGGTGTGAGGCGCACGCCGTACCGCCGAGGTGGTTGCAGGGGGCCCTTCCTACCGCTTTTTGTCGAACAGGGGTCCCCTGCAGCCACCCGACATCGAGCCCCGGCGGGACGGCGTCGGCTCTTGGCGGCGCGGGGTCAGCTCTTGGCGGGGCGGCGGTCGACCACGCCCGCGCCGGGCGGCAGGTCGAAGGCGGCGCCGTCGACGGAGTCGCGGATGCTGCTCAGCGCCAGCTCGGTCGGCTTGCCGTCGACCGCGCCGGTGAAACTGCCGAGCACACCGTCGCTGGTGACGCAGGCGGTGAACGGGGACACCTCGGCGGAGCGGACGTCGACGCAGGTGGCCGGGTGCCCGGCCAGCGTGGTGTCGCTCTGCTCGATCACCGCGTCCGGGTCGAGGGCGGCGGTGGTCAGCAGCCCCATGACCGCCGGCGGGGTGACCATGCCCTGCCGCTCGGCCTCGGTGAAGACGGCGACCGAGGGACGGCTGGCCGGGGTCGGCGGCAGGGTGAGCGTGCACACCGGCTTGCCGGTGGTCTGGCAGGTGGCGAGGGACTCGGCGTTGACGCTGATCTTGCCACCGGGGTACGTGTAGGCGGTGCGGACCGGGTCCTGGGACTGGGCGATCGACACGGTGCGACCGCCGGGAAGCTGGTACTCGGCGGAGTAGGTCAACTCGTGTGCGCTGTCCAGCCGGGCGGCCAGTTCGTTGACGAGGTCGCCCCGGCCGATCACGCGTCCGGTGTCGTCGAGGGCCTGGCAACCCGTGACGGTGAGCGACGCGATGACCGGTACGGCGAGCACGCGAAGAACAGTCGAGGCGGCGGGCATGATGCTCAGCCTTGCCGATCGGGTCCACCGATCGCAAACCGGTTGCCGGTTGAGCCGTGAGAATCCGGGAATGTCCGTCGGAACCGCCACCGGTGGTACACGGGCGACGCGGTGCCCACGAGCGTCGCCCGATACGCTGCGTTCAACGTCTGCCTCAGCCGCACCGTCGCGGCCCTACCGGACCGGACACTCTCACACGAACAACGAGGAGCGACTCAGTGGCAACCATCGAGGGAATCGTCGCCCGGGAGATTCTCGACTCGCGGGGCAACCCGACCGTCGAGGTCGAGGTCGGCCTGGACGACGGCACGGTGGCCCGCGCCGCGGTGCCCTCCGGCGCCTCCACCGGCGCTTTCGAGGCGATCGAACTGCGCGACGGTGACTCCGACCGCTACCTGGGCAAGGGTGTCGAGAAGGCGGTCGCGAACATCGAGGACAAGATCGTCGACCAGCTCGTCGGCTACGAGGCCAGCGAGCAGCGGCTGATCGACCAGAAGATGCTCGACATCGACGGCACGGACAACAAGTCCGAGCTGGGCGCGAACGCCATCCTCGGCGTCTCGCTCGCGGTGGCCAAGGCCGCGGCCGGCAGCGCCGAGCTGAGCCTCTTCCGCTACCTGGGCGGCCCGAACGCGCACCTGCTGCCGGTGCCGATGATGAACATCCTCAACGGTGGCGCGCACGCCGACTCGAACGTCGACGTCCAGGAGTTCATGATCGCCCCGATCGGGGCACCCAGCTTCCGTGAGGCGGTGCGCTCGGGCGCGGAGGTCTACCACGCGCTCAAGTCCGTGCTGAAGAAGCAGGGCCTCTCCACCGGCCTCGGCGACGAGGGCGGCTTCGCGCCGAACCTGCCCACCAACGCCGCCGCGCTGGACCTGATCGCCGAGGCGGTCGAGAAGGCCGGCTACCGGCTCGGCACCGACATCGTCTTCGCCCTGGACGTGGCCGCGACGGAGTTCTTCGACAACGGCACCTACACCTTCGAGGGCTCGCCGAAGAGCGCCGAGGAGATGAGCAACTACTACGCCAAGCTCGCCGGCGACTACCCGATCGTGTCGATCGAGGACCCGCTGGCCGAGGACGACTGGAGCGGCTGGGCCACCCTGACCGCCGCGCTCGGCGACCGGGTCCAGATCGTCGGCGACGACCTGTTCGTCACCAACCCGCAGCGCATCGCCCGGGGCATCGCCGAGAAGGCCGCGAACGCGGTGCTCGTCAAGGTCAACCAGATCGGCTCGCTCACCGAGACCCTCGACGCGGTCGACCTGGCCCACCGGGCCGGTTTCAAGTGCATGATGAGCCACCGCTCCGGCGAGACCGAGGACACCACCATCGCCGACCTGGCGGTGGCCACCGGCTGCGGCCAGATCAAGACCGGCGCCCCGGCCCGCTCGGACCGGGTCGCCAAGTACAACCAGCTCCTCCGGATCGAGGAGGAGCTGGCGGACGCGGCGCGGTACGCCGGTGCGGGTGCCTTCCCGCGCTACCGTTCCGCCTGACGGGCGCTGATGCGTCGGGGAGGGGTGTGACGACGATGCAGCCGCGCCGCACACCGGGCGGGCGCCCCGTCCGCCGGCCGGGTCATCCCGGCCGGCCCGGTGGGGCCCGCGTGCGGACCACCAGCCGGGATGGCGTCCGCGCCGAGTCGCGCGGCACCGCCGGTCGCGCTCCGGGCGCCGCCCGGGGTGCCGAGGGCGTACGCTCCGCGAGCCGCCCCGCGGCGGCCCGCCGGAAGGCCGCCGGTGGCACCGTCAAGCGGCTCACCGCACCCCGTCCCCGACGCTTCACCGGGCGGGCCACCGTGCTCTTCGCGGTGCTCATCGCGCTCGCCCTCGGCTACACCTACCCGGTCCGGGTCTACCTCGACCAGCAGGCCGACATCGAGCGGATGGAGGCGGCCCAGGCCGCCCAGCGGGAGCTGATCGAGGAGCTCTCCGTCGAGGCGGCCAAGTGGCAGGACCCGGCCTACATCGAGACCCAGGCCCGGGAGCGGTTCTTCATGGGCCGCCCCGGCGAGACGCTGGTGGTGGTGCTGAAGGGCCAGGCCCCGGCCGACCAGGGGACCGGTCCGCTGCCGCCCCGGTCCGAGCGTCCGCGCAGCGACGACCCGTGGTACGACACCCTCTGGTCGAGCATCGAGGCGGCCAACGCCGAGCGCCCCGACAAGTGAGCCCGGGATGGACCCGACCACCGGACGGGGCGAGCCCCCGGAAACCGCCGAACGCCCGGACGGGTGACCCCGGGACGCCGGGCGTGCGACCCACGACACCGGGCCCGGCCTCGACCTGGTCGCCCGGACGACCGAACAGCACCGACGAGAGATGACGACCGTGACACTCGTACCCCCGCCGGAGCCGGCGGCGGACTCCGTACCCCCGCCGAAGCGGGAGCCGGCGACCGAGGCCGACCTGGCGGCGGTGGCCGCCCAGCTCGGACGCCCGCCCCGGGGCACCCGCGCGGTGGCCCACCGCTGCCCGTGCGGCCTGCCCGACGTGGTGGAGACCACCCCCCGGCTCGCCGACGGCACCCCGTTCCCGACCCTGTTCTACCTGACCTGTCCCCGGGCCACGGTGGCGTGCAGCCGGCTGGAGTCGGCCGGGCTGATGAAGGAGATGGCCGAGCGGCTCGCCACCGACCCGGAGCTGGCCGCCCGCTACCGGGCCGCCCACGAGGACTACCTCGCCCGGCGGGAGGCGATCGGCCAGGTGCCGGAGATCGCCGGCATCTCCGCCGGGGGCATGCCGGGACGGGTGAAGTGCCTGCACGTGCACCTCGGGCACGCGCTCGGCGCGGGGCCGGGGGTGAACCCGTTCGGCGACGAGACGTTGGCGCTGGTGGAACGGTGGTGGGCCGCCGGGCCGTGCGTGGACGTGCCGGCGGACGAATGAGCAGCGAGGAGTTCGCCGTCCGGCGGGCGCGTACGTCGGACGTGCGGGGCATCCGCCGCCTGGTGGACACGTACACCGACGATCGGCGGCTGCTCAGCAAGGCCACCGTCACCCTCTACGAGGACGTGCAGGAGTTCCGGGTCGCCGAACGGGTCGTCGACGGCACCGTGGTGGGCTGCGGCGCGCTGCACGTGATGTGGGAGGACCTGGCCGAGATCCGGACGGTCGCGGTGGACCCGGCATGCCGGGGCCGGCAGCTCGGCCACCGGATCGTCGCCGACCTGATCGACGGAGCCCGCGAGCTGGGCGTGGGACGGATCTTCGTGCTGACCTTCGAGACCCGGTTCTTCGGCTCGTTCGGGTTCGAGGCGATCGACGGCGCGCCGGTCCCGCAGCCGGTCTACGAGCAGCTGCTGCGCTCGTACGACGAGGGTGTGGCGGAGTTCCTCGACCTGGAACGGGTCAAGCCGAACACCCTCGGCAACACCCGGATGCTGCTGCGCCTCTGACCGCCTCTGACCGCCTTGGGTGTTTGCAGGGGTCCCCTGTTACCGCATTTTGTCGAGCAGGGGTCCCCTGCAAACACCCCAGCGCTTGACCAGCACAGGCACTCTGGTCCGCATGATCGTCCTTCGTCGGCTGGCCGGGCTGGTCGGGGCACTGGTGAGCCTGGTCGCCCTGGTCGGGGTGGTCCGCCTGGTCGCGCCGGCCACCGCTGCGGGTGGCGAGCCGCCCGGAGTGGCCCGGCAACTGGCCTTCCTGCGGGCCGCCCTCGACGACGGCGCGGGCGAGGACGCCCAGACGCTCTTCCCCGAGGGGTACTTCTTCGCGCACGTCCTCTACGGACTCGCCCGGGTGGAGCTGGGCATGCGCGAGCCCGCGCGCCGGGAGGAGTCGTCGCGGGAGGCCCGCTGGGCGTTGGCCCGGCTGGAGTCGCCCGCCGGGGTGGCCCCGTTCGACCCGGCGCTCACCCCGCCGTACGGGGTGTTCCACCAGGGCTGGACGAACTGGCTGCGCGGCGGGGTGCTCGCCCTGCGCCCGGCGGACCGTCGCGACCCGGCCGAGGTGCGCCGCTTCGCCGAGACGTCCGCCGCGCTCGGCGCGGCCTTCGACGCGTCGACCACGCCGTACCTGGCCGCCTATCCGCAGCAGGCGTGGCCGGTGGACTCCACCGTGGCGGTGGCCTCGCTACGGCTGCACGACACGCTGCTGCCGCCCCGCTTCCAGGGCACCACCGACCGGTGGCTCGACGGGGTCCGGCAGCGGCTGGACCCGCGTACCGGACTGATGCCGCATCGGGTCGACCCGGTCACCGGCGCTCCGGCCGAGGTGGCCCGGGGCACCTCGCAGAGCGTCATCCACCGGTTCCTGCCCGAGATCGACCCGATCTTCGCCCGGCAGCAGTACCGCGCGTTCCGGGACCGCTACCTGGCCACGCCACTCGGGCTGGGCCCGGCGGTGCGGGAGTACCCGGAGGGGCTGGACGGCCCGGGGGACGTCGACTCGGGTCCGCTGCTGCTCGGGGTGAGCCTTTCGGCCACCGTGGTCACCCTCGGGGCGGCCCAGCGGCACGGCGACCACCGACTGGCCGGGGCGCTGGCGAACTACGGCGAGCTGGCCGGGGTGCCGGTGCAGACGCCGTGGACGAAGCGGTACGCCCTCGGGGCGATGCCGATCGGGGACGCATTCATGGCCTGGGCCAAGACCGCCCGCCCGTGGGTGCCCGACACCACGTCCCAACCGTCGCTGCCGGCCGGTGTCCCGCTCTGGTGGCGGCTGCCGCTGCTGTCCCTGCTGGTCGCGGTGGGCGTCGTGCCGTGGCTGCCGGCCCTGCTGCTCCGGTGGCGACGCCGACGGACCGGCACGCCGGCCGCCGTGGCCGGCCCGCCACCCACCCGGACCGGTACGCCGGCTGCCGGGGCCGGCCCGCCGCCGAACCCGCCGCCCACCCCGGCCGGGCCGCCGGCACCGGCCCGGCCGCTGCCGTAGGGTTGCTGCCGTGACGACGCGCGTGGCGGCCATCGACTGCGGCACCAACTCGATCCGACTCCTGATCGCCGACCTGCCGGACGCTTCGGCCGGCCCGACGGCACCCCTGACCGACATCACCCGGCGGCTCGAGATCGTCCGGCTCGGTCAGGGGGTGGACCAGACCGGCCGGCTCGCCCCCGAGGCGATCGAGCGGACCCGCGTCGCGCTGGCCGGGTACGCGGCGGAGATCGAGAAGCAGGGCGTGGACCGGGTGCGGATGTGCGCCACCTCCGCCTCCCGGGACGCCTCGAACGCCGCCGACTTCCGGGCCATGGTGGAACGGACCCTCGGCGTCGCACCGGAGGTGGTCACCGGCGACGAGGAGGCCCGGCTCTCCTTCACCGGCGCCGTGCGTGGGCTGCCGACCGACGCCGAAGCGCCGTATCTGGTGGTCGACATCGGTGGCGGATCCACCGAGTTCGTCCTCGGCACCCGTGAGGACGGCGTCGAGGCGGCGATCTCGGTGGACATCGGCTGCGTCCGGATGACCGAGCGGCACCTGCACGGCGACCCGCCGACCCCGGCGGAGGTGGCCGCCGCCGAGGCGGACGTCGCGGCGGCGGTGGACCGCGCGCTCACCGTCGTGCCGGGGCGGCGGGCCGCCACCCTGGTCGGGCTCGCCGGTTCGGTCACCACCGTGGTCGCCATCGCCGAGGGCCTGCACGAGTACGCCCCGGAGCGGATCCACCACGCCCGGGTGTCGTACGAGACGGTGGCCGGGGTGACCGCCGACCTGCTCGGCAGGACGCGCGCCCAGCGGCTGGAGATCCCGGTGATGCACCCGGGCCGGGCGGACGTGATCGGGGCCGGCGCTCTGGTGCTCCGCGTGATCATGGAACGCGCCGGGATGTCCGCGCTGGTCGCCAGCGAGCACGACATCCTCGACGGCATCGCCTGGAGCATGCTGCCCGGTTGCTAGAGGCTTCCGACCTGTCGGGCGAATCCGGGCATCCCGGGCGGGGTCTGTGTGGATTTGCGGAAGGGGAACGGGGCCCGTCGGCGTCGGCAGCTCCCGGCGGCGTTCGTCAACCGTTGCACCGGGGTCGAGCGAAGTGGACCCGATCCCGTGCGGTCGTGTCCGATCGGGCCGTTCGCCTAGTGGCTGGTTGGACGGTTGCTCCGGCGGATCACCAGCAGCACGACGACCAGCACCACCAGGGCCGCCACCACCAGCAGCCCGATCACGACCGGGACGAGCGGCCCGAGGTCGAGGCCGCCGCTCTCCTGCGCCGTGGTCTCCTCCGAAGCTGCCGCCGGCACCGCACCCAGCGGGTTCGCGTCGACCGGGGGCACGTCGGCGGTCAGTGCTCGGACCAGGTCGAGCCCACCGAAGCCGTACCGGTCGTCCCGGCCGGGCGGCCCGGCGTCCCGGGCGGTGGACACGAGCCGGTTGACCACCTCCGCCGCGCTTGCCTCGGGATAGCGCGCCCGGATCAGCGCCGCCGCCCCGGCCACCAGCGGCGCCGCCGCGCTCGTACCGTCCACGGTGACGTAGCCGCCCTCGGTCAGATCCGACCACCGGCCGGCGGTGGTGGAGACGTCCACCCCGGGGGCGGTGATGGCGATCTGCTCGCCCCGGGTCCCGCCCGACCACGGCTCGCCGTCCCGGCCGGTGGCGCCGACCGCGATCACCCCGGGAAGTCGCGCCGGATAGAGCACCCCGGTGTCACCCTGCTCGGCGTTGCCCGCGGCGGCGACCACCACGACGTCCTTCGACTGCGCGTACCGCACCGCGTCGGTGAGGGCGGAGCTGGTCGTGGGGCCGCCGTTGGAGATGTTGACGACCGTCGCGCCGTGGTCGACCGCGTACCGGATGCCCTCCGGCAGGTTGCTGCCGGCGAAGGTGTTCGTCGCGACGGTCACCGGCAGGATCCTCGCCCCCGGGGCGATGCCCAGGGCGCGACCGCGGCCGCCGCCCCGCGCGGCGATCAGCCCGGCCACCCCGGTCCCGTGGTTGCGTTCGTCGACCTTGCCCTTGTCGTCCCGGCCGATCAGTCGCGTGCCGTCGAGGACCCGGCCGGCCAGGTCGGGGTGTTCCGCGTACACCCCGGTGTCGATGACCGCGACGGTGACGCCCTCACCGGTGGAGATCCGGTGTGCCTCGCCGACCCGCAGCGCGTCCAGGTGCCACTGCCGCTCCAGCGGGGGCACCGCGGCCCCGGCGGGCACCGGCGTCCCGACGGCGGTCAGCGCGAGCCCGGCCGCGACAGCCAGGACTCTCCGGCACAGGGCCGACAGCCGCGCACTCATTCGTCTCTCCTCATCGATCGGCACGCCTGGTCGCCGGTGACCCTATCGGACGGTGACCGGATCGCTCCGCCCCCGACGCGTGCCCCGCCCGCCCGACCGCCCGGCCCGGGGGCCACCTCGGTAACCTGGCTCCCGTGCACGGACGCTCCGGGAACCGCCGCCCGCTCCGGGCGGGTGCCACGCGAGGACCGGCCCGGTGGCGGGCGGTGCTCTGCGGTGCCGTGGTCGCGCTGCTGGCGACCCTCGTCGTACCCCCGACTCCGGGTCGCGCCGCGCCCAAGTGCGGCCCGTCCGGCGAACGCGCGCCCACGGCGACGCCGTGGCCGCTACGGCGGTTGGAACCGTCGGCAGCCTGGCGGATGACCCGTGGCAGCGGCGTCCTGGTCGCCGTCATCGACTCCGGTGTCTCGGCCACCCATCCGGCCCTGCGGGGACGGGTCCGTGACGGCCGCGACTTCAGCGGCCTGCCGCAGCACGACGGGCAGTGCGACCTGGCCGGCCACGGGACCATGGTGGCGGGCATCATCGCCGGCCGGGCGGAGGCCGGGACGCCCTTCACCGGCATCGCGCCGTCCGCCCGGATTCTGCCGCTGCGCGTGTTGCCGGACACCCGGCGCACCAACGACGAGAGCCTGCCCGGCCAGATCGCCCAGGCCATCCGGTACGCGGTCGACAACGACGCCGAGGTCATCAACCTGTCGCTGGAGACCCTGCCCACCCCGCAACTGGCCGCCGCCGTCGAGTACGCCCTGGACAACGACGTCGTGGTGGTCGCCGCCGCCGGCAACCAGCAGCAGCAACGGGAGCAGCCCGCCTACCCGGCCGGCTATCCCGGGGTGATCGCCGTCGCCGGCGTCGACGAGCAGGGGGGTCACGTCGGCACCTCGATCAGCGGCGACTACGTCGACATCGCCGCGCCCGGGCACAACATCGTCGCCCCGGCACCCGGCGGTAGCGGGTGGCTCACCGAGCCCGAGGGCGGCACCAGTTTCGCGGCAGCGTACGTCTCCGGGGTGGCGGCACTGGTCCGCGCGGCGCACCCCGAACTCAGCCCGGCGCAGATCGCCAGCCGGCTGGCCCGTACCGCGGACGCCCCGCCGGAGGGTCGCAACGACCAGGTTGGGCACGGAGTGGTCAACCCGTACCGGGCGGTCAGCAACCTGCTCGGCACGCGCAGCGATCCGCCGCTGGGGGCGATGGCCGAACCGACGCCGGTGACCGACCCGTGGGCGCGGGAACGGGTCGTGGCGATCTGGGCTGCCGCGATCGGCGTGCTCCTCGCCGTCGTCCTGCTGGTCTCCCGGCCGGTCGTCCGGTTGGGACGGCGGCGGGGCTGGCGGCCCGGCCGGAGGCCACTGGAAGCGCCGGACGACGTGGCCCCCGAACCGACGATGCCCTGATCCCGGCACCCCACGCGCAGCCTGCCCAACCGCCACCTCCGGGCGCCTTCCGCTCTACCGCCCGGGTGTTTGCAGGGGCCCCCTGCTCCGCAGAATGCGGTAACAAGGGACCCCTGCTACCACCTCAGCGCAGGATGCCCGGCAGGCTGTCGCCGTCCGCGCCCCAGACGTCCTCGTCCTCGTCGAGCCAGGTGCTCCGGGTGGCCTCGTCCTCGCCGTAGCCGGCACCGGCACCGCCGACCAGGCCACCCCGGCCTCCAGCGCCCCGCGCCCCGGTGGCCGTCGCACCGGTACCCCGGCCTCCGCCGGCGCCCCGGCCACCCGCGCCACCGGCCCCGCCGAGCATGCCGGGCGCCATGCCCGCGCCCAGGCGACCGCCCGCACCGAGCTTTCCGCCGGCGCCCCGGCCGCCGCCCTTGCCGGCGCCAGCGGCACCGCCACCCATCATCGGCGGCATCATCGTCGCGACGGGACGGCCGAGCGCGCCGCCACCGGGAACCGACCCCGAGCCGGCCCCGCCGCCGAGACCGCCCCCGCTGCCCAGGCCGGCCGTGCTCGGCAGACCTCCACCACCGACACCGGTCGTCGGGCCGGCGCTGGCCAGCCCGGAACCGTACTGCTCCTCGTCGACGTCGACCGTGCCGGGCGGGGAGGTGTCGAGGCCGGGCGTGGTCGTGTCGGGCAGGTTGTGGTCGGGATCCCGGTCGAGGTCCGGGTTGGGCGTGGACAGGTCGGGGTTGGTCGTCGACGGCACATCCGGCGTGCCGGGCGGCCGGCCCGTGCCGGGGCCGCCGGGCAGCGACGGCACCGAACCCGTGCCCCCTCCACCGCCGCCGGTGTTCAGGTTCGGGGTCTCCAGGTTGGGGTTCTGCTGGGTCGGGAGCGCGCTCGTCTCGCCCGGCATCGTGCCGGCCTGGCCCTGGTACTGGTTGTTGACCCGCTCGTAGACCTGGGCGGCCTCGTCGGTGCGGTCGTTGAGCCAGTCGGCCAGCCCGGCGATCGGATCCAGCAGGCCGAGGAAGTCCGGGGCCACCTTCGCCTCGAAGAAGCCGACGCCGATGGTGAGGTGCCCGTTGCGGGCCTCCAGCACGTCGTTGACGCACGAAGCCGGGATCGGGAACTCCCGCTGCGCCTCGGTCAGCCGGTCCGCGGCGGCGTTCAGGGAGTGGACGATGCCGTCGCCCTCCTCGGCGTCGTCGATCAGTTGCCCGGTGGTCTTGGCGACCCCGTCGATGTGCGTCTTGAACGCGTCGAACGCCGGTCCCTTCCAGACCGCCCCCAGGTCCGCGGTGTTCTTCTCCAGGCTCTCCTTGACGCTGCGCAGGTTCTTCAGCAGTTCCGTCCACCCGAGGGCGGCGCTGGCCACGTCACCGGGCCGGCCGTCGATGACGACCTGCTGGCACATCTCTTCCCAACTGACACCCATCAGGCCCGCTCCCGCCCTAGCTCTCGCCGCCGGAGGCGGCGTCCGCGAAGATCTGTCTGATCTGCTCGGCGGTCATCTCGTTGGCCCGCTCCGCCGTCTGGTAGTTCTCCTTGACCTTCCGCAGCACCTCGACCGCGTCCTCCAGCCGGTTGGCCAGGTCGAGCACTCCCGACTCGGTGCCGGTGTAGAGGTTGGCGTGCTTCTGGGTCAACCGGCCCGCCCAGGTGAAACCTCCCAGCGGGCTCTTCTGGACCCCGCTCACGCCGGACGGCATGCCCGTGGCGGCGGCCGCGCCGGCGCCACCCATCAGGTCCTGGATGTCGGCCATGCCGTGGTAGAGCCGGCGCAGGTAGGAGGCGTGCGACTCCAGCCACCGGATCGCGCCGTCCAGGCTGGACGCGTCCCACTCGGTCTTGACGCCGGCCTCGTTCGGGCCGGCGACCAGGTCCGACGGCGTCTCGGCGCGGTTGACGTTGTCCATGCCGAAGCCGTTGATGCTGACCGGAAGGGTCGGCGACAGCGGGATTCGCGGGGTGTCCACCTCGACCTGATCCGGCTGTGAAGTTCTGTCAGTCATCCGTGTCCTCCCCGTTGGCTGTCGTGTCGTCCCGCTCGGCCGTGGACGCTAGCGGTCCACGTCGGTGCGCGGTGGTGCGGCCTGGACCGGGGGCACCGGCCCGGCGGGCGGCTGAGCCGAACCGGGCACCGGCGCGGCGTGCGGGTGGGCGGTGGGGGGCGCCGGCGGGTACCCCGGGTGCTGGCCGGACGGCGGGTGCCACGCCGGGCCGGGCGGTGGCCAACCACCGGGCGGCGGAGGACCGGGCGGCGGCCAGCCAGCGGGCGGCGGGAGGCCGGGTGGACCGGCATCGGTCCGTCGCCGCGCGGACCGGCGGGCCAGCACGATGAGGACGATCACGCCGACGACCACCGCCAGGCAGAGGCCGACCTGGAGCGCCGCGCCGGCCTTGTTCGTCACGCCGAAGCCGTAGATGCCCCGCTCGTCCGCCTCGTCGGTGGGTGCTTCCGCCGGGTCGGCCGCCGCCGGTGCCACCAGCGGGTTGCCGCGTACCGCCGGCACCGTGCCACTGAGCGCGGCCACCGGGTCCACGGCACCGAAGCCGTAGAGGTCGTCCCGGCCCGGCCGGCCCTCGTCCTCGGCGGTCCGGATCAACCGGTTGACCACATTGGCCGCGTCGAGATCCGGGTAGCGGGACCGCACCAGCGCGGCCACCCCGGAGACGATGGCGGCGGAGTCGCTGGTGCCACTGGTCAGGCCGTAGCCGTTCTTCGAGACCGCGTACGGGCGGGGGCTGATGATCCGCTCCTGCGGGGCGGCCAGCACCACCTCGGCACCCCGGACCGATCCGTCGAAGTGCACACCGCTGCGGGCGAGACCGGAGACCGCGACGACGCCGGGGATGTTGGCCGGTGACGTGACGGCCGTGTCACCCTGCTCCCGGTTGCCGGCCGAGGCGACCACGACGACGTCCTTGTCCAGGGCGTACCGGATCGCGTCGAGTTCGGCGCGGTCGGGTCGGCCGGGGGTGCCGAGGGACAGGTTGACGACGTCCGCGCCGTTGTCCACCGCCCAGCGGATCGCCGTGGGCAGCTCGCCCGGATCGAACCGCGCCCCGATGGACACCGGCAGGATCTTCGCCGCCGGGGCGATGCCCAGGAGGCGGTCGGTGCCCCCGCCGCGGCCGGCGATCAGGCCCGCCATGCCGGTACCGTGCCCGATCCGGTTGGCGTCCCGGCGGCCGTCGCCGGCGGCGTCGCCGCCGATCCCGTGGCCCGGCAGGACCTGGCCGCGCAGGTCCGGGTGGGAGGCGTCCACCCCACCGTCGACAACCGCGACGGTGACGCCGCTGCCCTTGCTGAGTTTGTGCGCCTGGGGGATCCGCAGGGTGTCCAGGTACCACTGGTGCCCGCGGACGGTCTCGGCGCGAGCCGCCGGGGGAGTGGCCAGCACACCGGTGCCGGTGGCGACCAGTACGGCCAGCAGCCCCGCTGCGGCCCGCCGGCCCGCGCGGACGCCGTCTCTCCAACGCATCGTTCTCCCCGGACGCCGACCACCCGACACAGTGCGGCTCCGGCCGGTCGGACCGGACCGGAGCCGCGCTGGCGATTATCTCAGTGCCACATCTTCGAGTTGCTCATCTCGGTGGACACGTAGTTCTCGCGGGCGATGCCCACCGCCCCGCCGATGTCGTTCAGGATCTTGTTGATATCCCGGACGGCGGTGTCCCACTGGGTCTGGTGCTGCTCGTAGGAGACCCGGTCCTCACCGTCCCACTGGAGCTTGCTGAGCATCTGCCGGAGCGTGTCCAGCTTCTCGTCGATGGTTCGCGAGATGGTCTGCATCTGCGCGTTGCTGGCCTCGAGGACCGCGTAGTCAACCTTGATCGTCACGATGTACCCCTCTGCGGTCGCCTGGTCACGGGTTGAGGGCAGCGTGGAACTTGTCCAGCATCTGCTGCTGCTCTTCGTCGTTCACCTGGTGCGTGGTGCCCGACTTGTCGAGCAGGTCGGCGATGTTGTCCATCGCCGTCAGCAGCTTGCTGGTGTCCTCGTTCCACCGCTGCATCAGCTGCTGGAAACCCGTCGACGCCCCGCCCTTCCAGGCCATGGCCAGGTCGTCGACGACGTTCCACAGCTTCTTCAGCTCACCGTCGACCTCGCTGCGCGTGGAGCGCACGTCACTCGCGGCGGTATGCAGGGTCGCAGCTTCGACCTCGAACGCCATGCTTCACACCCTTCCGTCTTCTGTGGCGGCTTGACGCGCCGCGACTCCCCCCGCGGTAGAGCGGTCACACCCCACCGACGGACACTTCCGCCCAGACGGTAACCCACGGAGTCCACGCGGTGTAGCCCGGAACGCACCTGTTCACGACGGTCGGGAGCCGGGTTGGTCGCTCGGTGACCGGGCCCGGACCGTGCGTGTCCATTCGGGGCGGAGATCAGGGGACGACCATCGTCCGCAGGTCACGGGGAAGGCGTCGAGGAGCGTCTTTGCTACAGTTCGCCCCGTGCCGCCCGCAGGCCGTCGACGAAGGAGCGACCCCGGATGACCAGCAAGCACATCTCGTCCGAAGCGATCGAGGCGATCCGGGAGCACATGCGCAGGAACGCCCTCTCCGGTCCGAACGGTGTCGACGCGATCAAGGCGAAGCTCGCGGACACCGAGATCGGTTTCCCGCACTTCGGCGTCATCGGCATTCCGCTCGCCATGGCGTACGGCGACGCCCGGGAGAAGGCCTCGACGGCGCTGAACGAGATCCGCGAGACCGTCGACGACTACCTCGACGAGCTGGCGACGGCCCGGGACACCTGGATCAGGGCCGAGAACGCGAACACGGTCGTGACCACGTGACGGGGCGACCGGTCCTGACGAAGCAGCAGAGTGAGACGGGGAGCCGAGCATGGTCAGCGTCGTCAATGCCGTGATGTTCGCGGCCGTGAAGACAGCGGTCGAGGCGAACGCGAAGATCGCGAAGACCGCGGTCATCGCCGTGATCGCCGTGGGCACCATGGCGGCGAATCCGAACGACATGTCCGACGCGGCAGCCAGTTGGAAGGAGATCGCGAACGACCTCGGCACGTTCGCCACCCACCTGGACAACGCGCTCGGCAAGGGTGACGACTGGACGGCCGACGACAAGGACGCGTTCGCCGACTCGCTGACCAACTTCAAGGGCGAGATCGAGCAGTTCCGGACCGCCGCCAGCGACATCGCCAGCACGTTGGACACCGTCTCGAACGCGTACATGGTCTCGTTCGTGGCCCTGCTGGCCTTCGCGGGCGCCTGCCTGGTCATCCTGATCGGCCTGGTGATACTGCTGTTCATCCCGTACACCTCGGCCGCCGCCCGGGTGATGATCGAGATGGTCGGGTTGACCCTGGCCGCGCTCTCCGCCAAGGTCGCCGTCCTGCTCGGCGGTCTGATCACGGCCGTCGCGGCCATGCTGGCCGCGGTCGCCTACGGGAAGATCAACCTGGATTCCAAGGGCGGCAGCATCCCCACCGCGCCGGACTTCGAGCAGATCCGCATCGACTACGAGGCGCCCCGGCGCTTCGAGGTCCAGGGCGGCTGACCGTACCCGCCACGACGTCGAAAGAGCCTGCGATGAACACCCCGAACGTGGACGACCTGGAGCGCATCCTGCGCGACAGCGAGCAGCGCATGCAACAGCTGTCCGAGGTGGAGACGCTGCTGGCCGAGGTCACCAGCCGATACGACACCGAGGACGGGATGGTCTCGGTCGAGCTGGGGGCGGACGGCACGCTCCGTCAGCTGGAGATCAACTCGCGGGCGATGCGACTGGACTCCTACACCCTCGCCGAGCTGATCACCGAGGCGTTCAACGGTGCCCAGCGGGGTGTGCAGGAGGCGGTCGCCAAGGCCATGTCCGACACGCTGGGCACCTCCGACCTGGGCGACGTGCTCGGCGAGGCCCGGGACATCCGCAAGAACATGGACGGGATGCTGGAGGCCGTGTCGCGTTCGGTCAACGACGCGATCGTGCAGGCCAGCCGGTTCAACAGCCGCCGCTGAGCGGCCGGAAGGGGCACCCGTGGGCGACCTGCTGTTCCTGGCGATGTGGATCCTGCTGTTCATGGGTCTGGTGCTGCTCGGCGTGTGGTGGGTCCAGAAGGACCGGAAGCGCCGGTAGCAGCCCCGGCCGGCGGGACCGACGGTCACCCGCCGGATCCGCGTCCGTGGTTCGTCAGACCGAGAGGGCCCGCCGACCGGCGGGCCCTCTCGGCGTATGTCACGGTTCGCACCAGGCGGTCTGGATCAGCTGCTGACCGTCGCGCCGGCGCACCAGCGTGCCCCGACCGGGCGGCTGCGGGCTCGGGCGCAGCGTTCCGAAGACCGCCCCCTCCTCCCGGTTGCCGGACATCAGCAGGCCCGGCGAGTCCAGCTCGCGCAGGCGTTGCAGGACCGGCTCGTAGAGGGCCCGCGCGACCCCGCCGGCCCGACGGGTGACGATCAGGTGCAGCCCGATGTCGCGGGCCTGCGGCAGCAGCTCGTGCAGCGCGCTGAGCGGGTTGTTGCCGCCGGAGGCGACCAGGTCGTAGTCGTCGACCAGGATGTACAGGTCCGGTCCCTTCCACCAGCTCCGGTCGCGCAGCTGGGCGGTGGTGACGTCCGCCCCGGGCAGCCGGTTCTGCAGTGCGCTCCGGATCGACCCGAGCCCCTGGGCGAACACCTGGTTGGACGGGGCGAACTCGAGCAGGTGGTCGCCCTCGACGGCACCCAGCAGGCCCCGGCGGTAGTCGGCGATGACCAGTCGGGCCTCGGCCGGGGTGTACCGCTCGACGATGCCCCGGGCGATCAGCCGCAGCAGGTTCGTCTTGCCGCACTCGACGTCGCCGAAGACGGTCAGGTGCGGTTCGCTGGCCAGGTCCAGGTAGACCGGGGCCAGTGCCGACTCGTTGACCCCGATCGGCACGCCGGGCGCGGAGCGGTCCACGACCCGGGCCAGCTCGGTCACCGGCAGCTTGCGGGGGAGCAGCCGGACCTTCGGCGCGGGCGCTCCCGGCCAGGCCGCCGCCACCTGCTCGGCCAGGGCGACCGACGCCTCGGTCAGGTCGTCGATCGCGTTCCGGCCGTCGATCCGGGACACCGCGGCGAGGAACTGCAACTTGGTGGGGGTCAGGCCACGTCCGGGGGACTTCGGCGGCACGTTGACCGCCGCCCGCCGGTCGATCTCGGACTCGGTCGGGTCACCGAGCCGCAGCTCCAGCTTGGTGCCGAGCAGGTCCCGCATGTTGATGCGGATCTCCGCCCAGCGGGCCGCGGTGAGCACCACGTGGATGCCGAACCCGAGCCCCCGGCCGGCGAGGTTGGTGATGGTCTGCTCCAGCTCCTCGTACTCCTGGCGCAGCGTGTGCCACCCGTCGACGACCAGGAAGACGTCGCCGAACGGGTCGTCGGCGAACTCACCGGCCGCCCGGCGGCGCCGGTAGCTGGCCACCGAGTCGATGCCGTGCTGGGCGAACCGGGCCTCCCGTTCGTCGATGATGGTGACCACCTCGGCGACCGTACGGCGGACCGCCTCGACGTCCCGGCGTCGCGCCACGCCCGCCATGTGCGGCAGCCGTTCCAGGCTGCGCAGCGCTCCACCACCGAAGTCGAGGCAGAAGAACTGCACCTCGCGTGGGGTGTGGCTGAGCGCCAGTGACGCCAGCATCGACCGCAGCATGGTGCTCTTGCCGCTCAGCGGCGCACCCACGATCACCACGTTGCCGCCCGAGCCGGCCAGCTCCACCATCATCGCGTCCCGGCGCTGCTCGTACGGCCGGTCCACCACACCGACCGGCACGGTGAGCTGCCCGCGTCCGGTCCACCCGGGCACCGTCAACCCCAATCTCGGGTCCACGGTCAACGTGCCGTACAGCTCGCCCAGGCTGGGCGGTGCCCCCAGCGGCGGCAGCCACACCTGGTGCGCCGGGGTGCCCTGCCCCCGGAGCCGCTCGGTGATCACGTCGAGCATGGTGGTCACCTTGCCCGACTCGGCCGGCTCCTCCGGCCCGGTGGCCTCCACCGGGGTCTCGATCCGCTGGACCGGGACGAAGTCCACCCCGTACGGCACGACGCTGCGCTGGAGGGCGGCCTGCGAGGTGACGTTCCGGCGACCGGGGGCGCGGTACGGGCCGGACACGTAGGCGGCCCGGAACCGCAGCATGGTGGCGGTGTCCGACTTCAGGTAGCCGTGGCCGGGCGCGCTGGGCAGCTCGTAGGCGTCGGGCACACCGAGCACGATCCGGCTCTCCACCGCCGAGAAGGTCCGCAGGCCGATCCGGTACGACAGGTGCGTGTCCAGGCCGCGCAGCTTCCCCTCCTCCAGCCGCTGGCTGGCCAGGAGCAGGTGGACGCCGAGCGAGCGGCCGAGCCGGCCGATCATCACGAACAGGTCGATGAAGTCCGGCTTGGCGGCGAGCAGTTCGCTGAACTCGTCGCAGATGATCATCAGGCTGGGCATCGGCTCCAGCGGTTCGCCGGCGGCCCGTGCCTTCTCGTACTCGTACCGGGAGATGTAGTTGCCCGCCGCGCGCAGCACCTCCTGCCGCCGGTTCATCTCGCCGGCGAGCGCGTCGCGCATCCGGTCGACCAGCGTCAACTCGTCGGCGAGGTTGGTGATCACGGCGCTGGTGTGCGGCAGGACGTCCAGGGAGGCGAACGTGGCGCCACCCTTGAAGTCGACCAGGACGAAGTTAAGCTCCTCCGAGGAGTGGGTGACCGCCAGGCCGGCGACCACCGTCCGCAGCAGCTCGCTCTTGCCGGAGCCGGTGGCGCCGATGACCAGGCCGTGCGGGCCCATGCCCTCGTGCGCCGACTCCTTGAAGTCGACCTCCACCACGTTGCCCTCGGGGCCCACCCCGAGCGGGATGCGCAGCCGCTCGCGGTGCGCCCGGGGACGCCACGTCTGCCGGACGTCCACGCCGGCGGCGTCCCCGATGCCCAGCAGGTCCGGCAGTTCCATGCTGCGGGCCAGTGGCTCCTCGCTGACCGTCTGCCGGGACAGCCGGTAGGGCGCGATCTGCCGGGCCAGCCCCTCCGCGGCGACCTCGCCGAGCTGGTCCGGGCGGCCCAGCCGGGAGGTGGACTTCCCCTGGACCAGGTCCAACCCGGAGCCGTCGGTGACGTCCAGGCAGATCAGCCAGCGGCCGACGTCGCGGGGCACCGCGCCGGAGAGGTCGACGACGGTGGTGCCGAGCAGCCCCATCCCGATGAGCTGGCAGGTCGCCGGGACCTCGCCGCCGTCCAGGACGACGACGACGTGCGGCCCGTTGGTGAACGGCTTCGCCTCCCGGCTGAACCTCGGGCGGCTGGCCAGCTCGTTGGACAGGGCCTGCTCCGCCTCGGCGAGGCTGGTGAAGACCAGCCGCCGCGCACCGGCCGCGTCGGCCCGGCTGTGGTGCTGCGCGTGCGGCAGCCACTTCACCCAGTCCCAGGTCGGGTGCCGGTCAGGTGCCGCGACCACCGCCAGGATCAGGTCGTCGGGGGCGTGGAAGGTGACGAGCTGGCCCAGCACCGCCCGGGTCAGCCCGAGCACCGCCTCGCGCTCACCGCGCAGCGCCACCCGGCTGAACGACCGTACCGACAGCGCGGTGGGCAGGTCCGGCACGGTGGAGTGGGTACGGACGAACCGGCGCAGCGCGATCGCGCTCATCGGCTCCAGGTCCTCCACCGGCTTGGTCTCCGGCGGCACGATCTGCACCGCCAGCCGCTGCGGCCCGGTGGCGATCCGCGCCTCGCCGAAGTCGTCCTCGGTGGTCCGGCGCTCCCACAGCCGGCGCGACGCCGCGATCGACCAGAGGGCGTCCGGCTCCGGATGCCGCCACCGCATGGCGTCCCGCTGCTGTTCCGCCGCGCGCCGGGTCTTCCGGCGCACCTGGGTGAGATACCGCATGTAGTCGCGTCGCTCGGCGTTCAGCTCGGCCTTGTCGTTGCCACCGTTGCTCATCGAGCCGAGGAACATGCCGAGCATCGACACGCCGAACAGGCCACCCGCGATCCAGGTCATCGTCCCGCCGGAACGCCCGGCGTAGAGGAACGCCATCGCGCCGACGCCGCAGAGCATCGGCAGGATCATCAGCAACTGGCCCAGGCCGCGGGGCGTCTGCTCCGGCAGCTCCGGTGGGGACTCCAGGAGCACCTCACCGCGCGGCAGGGTCGGGCCGGCCTTTCGCGGAGGGCGTCGGAAGACCACCGTGCTCACGTCGTAACTCCCCCGATCGCGCATGACGTCCGGCTACCCGGGACGGGACACGTCAGGTGGCATCGTACGTGCCGGTCCCCGTAGGTAATCTCCCCTGGGCATGGTGCGGGGAGGCGGTGACGTCCCTCGGTCACCGCCGGTTACGAGCGAGTGCGAGGAGGCCCTGGTGACGATGACGGGGACCGGCGAACTGAGCCGGGTCACCATCGTGGCGCCGAGAACCCGGATGGATCTCGCCCTACCGTCCGACGTACCCCTGGCTGATCTGCTGCCCACCCTGCTCCGGTACGCCGGAGAGGATCTCGCCGACCAGGGCGTGGCGCACGGCGGCTGGACCCTGGCGCGGCTGGGCGGGCAACCGCTCGACGGCGGCCGGACGGCGAGCCAGCTCGGGGTGCGCGACGGTGAGGTGCTGTACTTCAACCCCCGGGACGCGACGAGCCCGGAGGTCGTCTTCGACGACGTGGTCGACGCGGTGGCGACCGCCACCAACCGGCGGCCGGGCGGCTGGCAGCTCGCCACGACCCGGCGGTTTTCCGTCCTGTTCGCCTCGGTGGCGCTGCTCGGCGGTGCGGCCGTGGCGCTCCTCGCCGGCCCGCCGCAACTTCCCGGGGCACTGGTCGCCCTGGGGGTGGCGATCGTGGTCCTGGGCACCGCGACGGTGCTCTCCCGGGCGGTGGGGGACAGCCGGACCGGCACGGCGCTGGCCCTGGTGAGCCTGGCGTACGCCGGTGTCGGCGGCCTGCTCCTGCTCGCCGGCGACCGGCGGCCGACCGAGGTCGGCGCTCCGCACGTGCTGCTCGCCGCCACCGCCCTGCTCGTCTTCGGTGCGGTGGCCGCGGTGGCGGTGGGGGACCGTGCGCCGCTGTTCCTCGGCGCCACGGCGGTCGGTGCCGCCCTCGGGCTCGCCGCGACGGTCTGCCTCGCCTTCGGGGTGGACGCCGCCGCGGCAGCCGCGCTGCTGGCCACGGTCGCGTTCGCGGTGCTGCCCGCGTTGCCGATGACGGCCTACCGGCTGGCCCGGCTGCCCGTCCCGTCCATTCCCACCGGCCCGGACGATCTCAGGTCAGACGACGAGTCGTTCGACAGCCGGCAGCTGCTCGCCCTCAGCGACCGGGCGGACCAGTTCCTCACCGGGCTGCTGTGGACGGTCTCGATCGTCGTGCTCGGCGGCGAGGTGGTCCTCGCCATCGACGGCCGGCTGCCGGCCGTGCTGCTCTGCGCGGTGCTGGCCCTGCTCTCGCTGCTGCGCGCCCGGCCGCTCGCCAGCCGGCTCCAGCGGATCCCGGTGCTGGTCGCCGGTTCCCTCGGCCTGGCGCTGACGACGGCGGCGACCTTCACCCAGCTGTCGGCGCTGCTGCGCCTCGGGGTGCTGCTCGGCGCTCTGGTGGTGGTGGCGGTCGTCAGCCTGGTCTACGGGCTGGCCGTGGCCGGCAAGCACATCTCCCCGGTGTGGGGGCGGGTGCTGGACATCCTGGAGATCCTCTTGATCGTCGCGGTGGTGCCGCTGGCCGCGTGGGTCTGCGGCCTGTACGGCTGGATCGTCAACATCAACCCGTGACCAGTGCGACGCTGCCGGTCGCCGTGTCCGTCACGGCGACCGGCGCGCACGCGTAGGCCGCCGGCCCGTGCCACCCGTCGAGCTGGCGGGGGACGAACGAGTGCCGCCGCGCCACGTCCTGGACCGTCTTCAACAGGTCGGCGGCGCGGCTGTCCGGGGAGGCGACCCGGAGCAGCGGGACGCCGACCCGGCCGCCCGAGTTGATCGTCACGGACAGGGTGTGCGACATCACCGGGATGGCGGTCACCGCGTCGGCCAGCGCGCCGACCGGGGCCTCCGGCCGGCCGCGCAGCTCCAGGCAGCGCTGCGTCCAGCCCCGGCCCGCCAGGCCCGTCCAGCTCTCCACCTGCGAATCGGGTGCCACGTCGAGCCCGGCCGCGGTGAGCAGGGCCGCCGCCAGCTCGTCCGGGTCGAGCATCCGGTAGGCCAGCCCCGCGCCGGTGAGGGCCTTGCCGATCCGGCCCGCGGCCGCCGCCATGGTCCGTCGTACGCCGTCGATGCCGCCACCCCGGTTGACCGCCTCGGTGCGGGCGTCCGCGACCCGGAGGCGGGCAGCCACCCAGACGTCCCGGCGGTAGGCGGCCGGTCGACCCGGGTTCGGGTACCAGACCAGGCTGCGTGCGACCAACTGGGTGGACGAGGCCGGCCCGGTCGACCCGGCCAGCACGCGCACCACCTGGTCGATCGCCGCTCCGGGCAGCGGCCCGGCCGTTCCGCCCGGCAGCGTGACCACGCAGGCCACGAACCAGCCCTGGTCGTCCTGCCCCAGACCCAGCCGGTTGCCCCGGTCCTCGAACCCGGTGACGGTCAGGTCCGGGGCCAGCGCGGACAGGCGCGGATCGGCCGTCGCCGGGGACAGCGCGGCCCGTCGGGCGGCCCGCTCCCGCCGCCGCAGCCGGCGACGCAGGGCGCGGTCCTCGTACCACCAGCGGCCGCCCCGCCGGGCGAAGGTCGCCAGCACCACCAGGAGCACCAGCGCGGCCACCACACCGGTCACCCAGACCTGCCCCTCCGACGCCGCGCCCACGGTCAGCACGCCGACCTCCAGGACGACGAGCTGGCCCACGGCCACCGGACCGAGCCGGCCACGGCGGGGCCGGTCGGCCCGCGCGACCACCGTGCGACCGCGCGTCGCTTCTACCTGGGTCATCGCTGTGTTCCTCCTCTGGATCGCCGGTCGCCCCGACGTCCGCCGCCGGTGTACGGACGGCGAATCCCGTCGTCGGTGGGGGGCCCTTATCGTAGGGAAGCCCGGAACGGCCCTCGGACCTGTTCGTCCGGGAGCCCCCACCCCTGCCGGAGGTAGTGCATGCGGACGCGCCGTGACCAGGTTCAGGCGTACCGGTTCGTCACCCGCCGCATCGTCTCGGCCCTGCTGTCGGGCGATCCGGAGACGACCGACCTGCCGATGCGACGGTTGGGCCTGGCGGTCTTCGGCAGCGCCATGGTCGCGGCGATCGTGCTCGCCGGCGCGGGCGTGTACGGCCTGGTCACCAAGGGTGGTGCCCCGCTCGAGCCGAACACCCTGGTGATCGAGAAGGAGACCGGGGCGACCTACGTCTTCGTCGACGGGCGGCTGTACCCGACGTTGAACTACGCGTCGGCCCGCCTGATCCTCGGCGACGCCACCGCGCCGGTCCGGTCGATGTCCCAGGCGTCCATCCGGGAACGCCCCCGTGGCCGGATGGTCGGCATCGTCGGCGCCCCCGACGACCTGCCGGACCGGTCGGCGCTGGTCGGCCTGCCCTGGTCGGTCTGCAACACGCCGGACACCGCCAACACGCGCCGGTCGACCACCCGGCTGGTCGTCAACCAACAGCTCTCCGGTGGCTCGCCCCTCGGCGACCAGGCGATCCTGGTCGCGGCCGGCAGCCGGCGCTACCTGCTGTCCCGCAACACCCGGATGCAGATCAT
This sequence comes from Micromonospora sagamiensis, assembly GCF_014680085.1. Classification (NCBI taxonomy): domain Bacteria; kingdom Bacillati; phylum Actinomycetota; class Actinomycetes; order Micromonosporales; family Micromonosporaceae; genus Micromonospora; species Micromonospora sagamiensis. Next base: position 3,918,601 of record NZ_AP023438.1, read on the forward strand.
CGGTGGCGATGCGGCGATCGCCGCACTGAGGATGACCTCCGTCCGGCCGATCGAGGTCGGTCAGCAACTGATCAACGCGGTGCCGGCCGGGCCGCGGTTGAGGGCGCCGATCCTCTCCGGGGACAACGAGCGCAGCCGGTTGGAGGTCGGTACCGGGGCGTCCCGGGTCGGGCAGATCTTCCGCGCCGCCGACCAGCACTACGTGCTGACCCGGGACGGCCTGGTGCCGATCGGCGAGATCACCGCGTTGCTGTTGCGCAAGGACGGGGGCGAGGTCACGGACATCACCCCGGAGCAGGCGGGCCGGGCGCTCAGCGACCAGCGCCTCGAGGAGGAGGGCATGCCGCAGAAGCTGCCCGAGTTGCGACAGGCGGGGCTGCTCCGGGCGTCGGTCTGCGCGACGTACCGGGCGGGTCCGGCGGGCGAGCGCACCACGACGGTCGAGGTGTTCGACCGTACGCCGCCGGAGCTGTCGCCGTCCGCGCCCGGCTCGATCGAGGTGCGTCAAGGTGACCGGGACGCCGTCCGGACGGCGGAGCGGGTGGTCGTGCCGGGTGGCAAGGGCGCCCTGGTGCAGGCGATGCCCGGAGTCGGCGAGGGCGGGCAGGGGGCGGCTGCCTCCACCGTCTACCTGGTCACCTCCCAGGGGATCCGTTACCCCCTCGGCACCCGCTCCGGCGACGCGATGGCCGCCCTCGGCTACGGCGGGGTGACCCCGCTCGCCGTCCCGGCCTCGCTGCTGGCCCTGATCCCCATCGGGCCGGCTTTGGAACGCGACGCGGCCCGCGACTACTTCGACCCGGGCACGCCCTCCGCCACCCGCTCCGGGCAGCCCACACCGTCCGGATCCCCCAGCCCGCGGCCGACCGGCGAGTCCACGGGGGACGACGGTCCGGGGGAGAGCGAACCCAGCAGATCCGCCGAACCCACCTCCGACTCCTCCCCGTCGCCCAGCGACGAGCCGGGTGACGGTTAGCGCAGGCAGCCCAGCCGGACGGCCGGGTCGCCTGACGTGCCTCGGTCAACTACGCTGAGGCCCGCGACGAGACCCACGACGACCACGGGGATGCTGCATGGGTACGAAGACCAGGGTCGACGTACTGTCCTTGGAGGATTTCCACCGGCGCCTGGCCGGTCGGATCACCGAGGCCGACCAACTGCTCAAGAAACTGAACACCGAACTGCAGTGCCGGCCGCCCGCGCTCGGCGCGTTCGCCGACGCGGTCAGCAGCACGCGGCAGTACACCGACCTGCACACCCGGTACGTCGACCGCGTGAAACGGCTCCGGCGCTCCCTGGTGGCGGTGCAGGAGGCGACCCAGAAGATTCTCGACAACTACCGCACGACCGAGGCGCGGAACAAGGCCAACGCCGCCGACATCGCCAGGGTTCTCGGCGGCGTCGACGATCCGCTCGGCCTGGAGGGGACTCCGCGTGTCTGACGAGTACGTACAGCGCTACCAGCCGGTCAGCCACGAGCAGCTGTACCAGGGCGTGCAGGCTGGCGACGCCGAGCAGATCGACACCCTCGCCACCGCGTGGAGTTCGATGAAGGACACGGTCGACGGGCTCGGTCGCGCCCTGCGGGAGGACCTCGACGCCCTCGACCGGACGTGGAGCGGCGACGCCGGCGACGAGTTCCAGCGCCGGGTCGGGCTCGTGGTCCAGTACTCGACCAAGCTGGCCAGCGGGATGGGCTCGGTCCACGAGGGGCTGTCGCTGATGTCGGGGCCGTTGCGGACGGCCCAGCGGCAGGCCGAGAGCCCGGAGGAGACCGACGACCACGACAAGACGATCGGCGGCGCCGCGAAGGGCGCGCTCTTCGGTCCGGGCGGGGCGGTCATCGGGGCGATCGCCGGGCACCTGCAGGACCAGGAGGAGAAGGAGAAGGCGCACCAGCGGATGGTGAAGGTGGTGGCCGAGCTGGCCGCCAGCTACGACCTCTCCACCTTCGACCGGTGGACCCCACCACCCCCGCCGCCGGTGGACACCCCGGGTGGGGTGGACGAGACCTCGTACAACCCGCGCAGCGGGCCGGGCGCGACCACGCCGACCAGCGCGCCGGACACCGGTTCCCCGGCGCACACCGGCACCAGCCGGGCCGACGGCGTGCGCCCGGTCGGGCACGCCGACTTCGAGGGGGGCGGCTTGTCGCGGGACCCGGATCCCGACCTCGACGCGCCGACCGATCCGGGTGCGGGCACCTCGCTGGCCGGGGCCGGTCCGTCCCTCGGGAGTGGGGCACTGCTCGCCGGGTGGGCGGCCGGGGCGGGCGGCATGGTGGCGAGCACGGCGGGCGGCACCCGGACCTCCGGCGCGGGTGGTGGCCCGTCGTGGGGCTCCTCGACCGTGGTACCGGCAGGTGGGGTGCTCGGTGCCGGTGCGCTGGCCGCCGGTGCCGGTGGTGCTGGTTCCTCCCCGGTGGCCCGTCCCGCGGGCGGTGGCACCGGGCTGGAGAGCAGGGCGGCGGTCGGCGGAGGCCGGGCCGGCGCCGGGCGGCCGGGTGCGGCCGGGGCGCTGCGCCCCGGTGTGCTCGGTGGTGCGCCCATGTCTGGCGGGGACGACGACGAGCCCGGCACCCGTAGCACCTGGCTGACCGAGGACGACATGGACTGGCGGGGTGGCGCGGAAGCCACCCCTGCGGTCCTCGGGCCGGACGACAACTGAGTCAACGACGGCGGAGGCGCGACCACCGGTGGATCCGGCGGATCGCGCCTCCGCCGTCGCACGTCCGGCGGGTCGCGCCTCCTCGACGGCGGGCCCTGCCGACCGCCGGTGCGGCGGGAACGACCTGCTCCGAAGCGTTGCCCGGAAGCCTCGGTTGACCCTACTGTGTATCGCACAGTAGTGTGCGGCGCGTGGACACCACCCAGCTCCTCAAGGGCGTACTGGATCTCGCGGTCCTCGCCGTGCTCCGGGAGGAGGACGGCTACGGCTACGACATCCTGCGCAGGCTGCGCGCGGCCGGGCTGGAGGAGGTCGGGGACGCCTCGGTCTACGGCACGCTGCGGCGACTCTTCGCGGCTGGCCTGCTGACCGCCTACGTCGTGCCGAGCGAGTCCGGTCCGCACCGGAAGTACTACTCACTGAACGCGGCCGGGCGGGACCAGTTGCGCCGGTCCGGCAAGCTCTGGCGCTCGTTCGCCACCACCATGGACGCACTGCTCGACGATCGGGGGACGGCGGCATGACCGTCATGGAGCAGGAGATCACGGCGTACGTCGAGCGGGTCCGGGCCGCGCTGGCCGACCTGCCCCCGGCGCGGCGGGACGAGTTGACCGAGGACCTTCCGGAGCACCTCGCCGAGGTCGCCGCCGAGAGCGGGGGCTCGCTGGTCGACCGGCTCGGGGAGCCCGAGGCGTACGCGGCGGAGCTGCGGGCCGCTGCCGGTGCCCCGGTGCACCCCGGACGCAACCTGGACCAGCGGGTCGCCGGCCTCGTGGTCGGGCTCCGTGCCCGGCTGCGCGTCCTCGACGTCCGGCTCGGGCCGCCGCTGGGGTACGCCGCAGCCTCGGACTACCTGAGACTGCTCCGCCCCGCCTGGTGGCTGGTCCGGGCCTACCTCGCCGCGATGCTGGTGGCCGTGGCCACCAGTGGCAGCACGGGGGTGCTGCCCCGGCTCGGTGGAAGCGACCTGGGCGGCCTGGTGCTCCTGGCCGGGTGCGTGGTCGGCTCGCTCTGGCTCGGCCGCAACGCCGACCGGCTCTCCCGGTGGCCGCGCCGACTGGTGCTCGCCGGCTCGCTGGGGCTGGTCCTCTTCGGCCTGGTCGGGGTCACCACCGTCGACGGCCGGGCCCGTTGGGGCGGGTACGACGGCTACGACTCGGTGTCCGTGGACGACCAGTACTCGCACATCCAGGACGTCTTCGTGTACGACAGCGAGGGCCGGCTGGTGCGGGACGCCCGCCTCTTCGACCAGAACGGCACTCCGATCCGGCTCGGCTGGCCGGGCTGCCGGGAGTCGGGCCCCGAGCCGATCGAGGACCCGATGCGACAGCCGTACCCGTACTGCCCGGAGCGGGCCCCGTTCCAGTTCCGTACGCCGGATCCGACGCCCACCGGCCCGACCGCGACGCCGGACGCCGCCCCGGGCGGTGCGGTGCGACCGGACGCCACGCCGAGCGGTACGGCGTCGCCGGGCGACCCGGCGAGCCCGAGCGGCCCGGCGACCCCGAGCGATGCCCCGACCCCGACCTCGACGGAGTCCCGTCCCGCCGGGTGAGCCGACAGGTCCGTGGCACGGGGGACAGGTCCAGGGCGCAGCCAGGAGGCCCCTGGAGCCGGTAGGTCCGGTGGAGCTGTGAGGTCCCGTGGAGCCGACCGGAGGGCGGCTCCACAAGGGACGGAGGTCACGTTCCGGGGGACAGCGCGAGCGGTGTCACGTCGTTACCGTTTCGCTGTCGATCTTCCTGGAAGGACCGCCCGTGACCGAGCAGGCCGTGCCCCCCGCCTCGACCGAGGACGAGAGCGCCGGAGGAGGGCCGACCGCTGCCCGGACCGGCGTCACCCCGGTCGACGTCGTCCCGACCGACGGCGCCGACCGTGCCGACACCGAGCCCGATCCGGCGGACGCCGAGCCCGATCCGGCGGACGCCGAGGCTGAGTCGGCGGACGACGAGGCTGAGCCGGCGGACGACGAGCCGGCCCGGGGAGGGTGGCACCCGCTGCTGCGGGTGCTGGTCACGCTCGGGGCGGTCGCCGTGCTGGTGGGCGCGCTCGTCACCGTCGGGCTGCGGTACGACGTCGCGGACCGCCTGCTGACCCCGGACCGGACCGCCGACGCCCGGGTGGGGGACTGCCTGGCCCCGCTGCCCGACGTGGCCGAGGGCGGGCAGCGCCGGGCCGCGGAGGCGCGGGTGGTCGCCTGCGCCTCTCCGGACGCCGCGTACGACGTGGTCGGGCGGCTCGACGGGCAGACCGAGGAGCAGGTGCGCGACGGCCGCCAGTGCGAGCCGTTCGTCGCCGAGGGCGGTACCTACTACACCTACAGCAGCATCCCGCCCGGCGGCACCGGGTACCTGCTCTGCCTGGTGCCCCACCGCTGAGCCGTTGGATCCCCGGAGCGGTTGAACAGGAGGTGAATCCCACTCCGTCGGTGTCTTCCCCGGGCGGCCGGCGCGTGGCACGCTACCGGCAGGTAACCGCGCGACCAGCCAACGATGACTGACCGCTAGGAGGATGCCCGATGGGCGAGATGGTGACCTACCGCCACGACGGTGCGACGGGTGAGGGCTACCTCGCGATACCCTCCGGCGGTGCGACCAGCCCGGCGGTCATCGTCATCCAGGAGCGGTGGGGTCTCGTCCCGCACATCACCGCGGTCGCCGACCGGTTCGCCGAGGCCGGGTTCGTGGCGTTCGCGCCGGACCTCTACCACGGTGCCTCGACCGACGACGCGGACGAGGCGAAGCGGCTGATGACGGCACTGCGGATGGACGACGCGGCGACCGACATCGCCGCCGCGGCCGGTTACCTCGCCGACCGTCCCGAGGTCACCGGCGGGATCGGCTGTGCGGGCTTCTGCGCCGGGGGCAGCCTGGCGCTCTGGTCCGCGACCATCTCCGAGCGGATCGTCGCCACCGCCGGCTTCTATCCCGTCCTGCCCTGGGAGAAGATGCGCCCCGAGTGGGCCGACTACGCCGGCAAGGCGGCGGTCATCCACTGCGCCGAGGCGGACGGCACCTCCGCCGCCGAGGGGGTCCAGACCGCCCGCCAGGCGATCGAGTCCGCCGGTGGCACCTGCGTCCTCCACGACTACCCGGGTACCGCGCACTCGTTCTTCAACGACGACCGGCCGGAGGTCTTCGACCAGTGGGCCGCCGCCAGCGCCTGGGCCCGTACCCTCGAACTCTTCCGGAGCCGGCTTGGCTGAGGCCCGTACCGCCGAGGAGGTGGCCGCCCGCGCACGGCGGGCGGCCGACCTGCCCGACCTCGACGGCGCGATCGGCGGGTGCTTCGCCTGCCCGCGCCTGGTCGCCTGGCGGGAGGAGGTGGCCCGGACGAAGCGGGCGGCCTTCCGGGACCAGGAGTACTGGGGTCGACCGGTGCCCGGCCTCGGCGTTTCCGACGCCCGCATCGCGATCCTCGGCCTCGCCCCCGCCGCGCACGGCGGCAACCGCACCGGGCGGATCTTCACCGGGGACCGTTCCGGGGACGTCCTCTTCGCCGCGCTGCACCGGGCCGGACTGGCCAACCAACCGACCAGCCTCGCCCGGGACGACGGGCTGACCCTACGGGCGACCCGGATCTTCTCCGCGGTGCGCTGTGCCCCGCCGGACAACAAACCCACCCCCGGCGAGCGGGACACCTGCGCGCCCTGGCTGCACCGCGAACTCGACCTGATCCGGCCCACGTTGCGCGTCGTGGTCGCGCTGGGTGCGTTCGCCTGGGCCGCGTGGTGGCCGGCGCTGCACGCGGTGTACGGCGTCCGGCCGCCCAGCCCGCGACCGGCGTTCGGCCATGGGGCACACTGGTCCGGCACGGCCGTACCGGAGGTGCTGGGCTGCTACCACGTCAGCCAGCAGAACACCTTCACCGGACGGCTCACACCACAGATGCTGGACGAGGTGTTCACCCGGGCGAAGCAGGTGGCCGGGGTGGACTGACACTGTGTGGGGCGGTGACGATGGATTTCAGCGTGCTGCGCCGATGGTGGCCGGTCCTGGCCGTGGCCGTGCTGCTCGCCGTCGTCGCGGTTGCCGCCGCGCACTCCGCGCTCGGTGCGACCAGAATCCCACCCGCTGCGGAGAACGTCCCGTTCATTCCGGAGTACCCGGAGGCACAGCCCTCCCCGTCGTTCCCGGTCGAGCCCCGGGAGGCGGCCCGCGAGACCGCCGCGCGCATCCCCGGCTGGGTCACCACCGCCGCGGTCGTGCTGCTGGGGGTGACCGCCCTGCTCGCCCTCGGCTACGCGCTCTGGACGGTGGTACGCGGTGCCCTGCGCCGGACCAACCGGCGCGGACTGCCCGCCGCGCGACCCCGCCGGTCAGCCGAGGGGACCGCCCGGGACGTGGTCGCCGCGCTCGACGCCGGCCTGATCGAGCTGGACGACCGGTCCACCGACCCGCGCACCGTCGTGATCGCCTGCTGGGTGCGGCTGGAGGAGGCCGCCGCGACCGCCGGCGTGTCCCGGCGGGCCGGTGACACCCCGACCGACCTGGTCACCCGCTTGTTGCGCGGGGACACCGACAGCGGTGTCCCGGCGATCGTCAGCGCCGATGTGCTGGCCGAGTTCGCGCAGGTCTACCGGTCCGCCCGGTACGACACCCGCACCGTGGACGACCGGATGCGCGACCAGGCCCGTGCGGCGCTGCGCCGGATCCGGGCCGAGCTGACCGTCTTCGCCGACGAGGTGCCGACGTGAGCGAGTCGGCCCCGCGCGGCGGCGCGAGCATCGACGACCTGCTCCGGTTCGAGGAGGAACCGGTCGGCCGGCCGGAGCGACGCCGGGGCGGCTGGCTGCGCTGGCTGCTACGGACGGTGGTGGTCACCGGCGCGGCCACGGCGGTGCTGGTCGCCGTGCTCCGCGCGATCGGCTTCACCGTCTCGTTGCCGGTGCTGGTGGCCGGGGTGCTCGCCCTCCTCGGCGTCCGGACGGTCACCGGCCGGCTCGCCCCGCCGCCGTCGCACCGCCGGGGCGCGCCGGTGCCCGGTGACGACGCCCCACCTCCCGCCGGGGACGCGCTGCGCGCCGCCGTGGACGGCTGGGCGCTGCCCCTGGAGTGGGCCACCAGTCAACCGGAGCGGTTCACCCGGGTCGTCCTGCCCCGGATCACCGAGCTGGCCGACGAACGACTGCGGCAACGGCACGGCGTGACCCGCGACGCCGATCCGGCCCGTGCCCGTGCCCTGCTGGGCGAGCGGCTCTGGATCTTCCTCGCCGCACCCGGCCGCCGCCCCCCGTCGCCGCGCGATCTCGCGGCGATCGTCGCCGAACTGGAGAAGATCTGAGATGAACGACGTGGACCGGAACGTCACGCCCGCCGAGGCCGGCCGGCTGGCCCGCGCGGTGCTCGACGCGGTGGGCTCGGTCGTGGTCGGCAAGCGCGACGCGTTGGAGCTGGTCCTCGCCGGAATCCTGGCCGGTGGGCACGTGCTGCTGGAGGACCTGCCGGGGCTGGGCAAGACGCTCACCGCGCGCTCCTTCGCCCAGGCCCTCGGCCTGGACTTCCGTCGGTTGCAGTTCACCCCCGACCTGCTGCCCGCCGACGTCACCGGGTCCTTCCTCTACGACCAGCGCAGCGGCGACTTCACCTTCCGGGCCGGTCCGCTCTTCACCAACCTGCTTCTCGCCGACGAGATCAACCGGACCCCGCCGAAGACCCAGTCCGCGCTGCTGGAGGCGATGCAGGAGAAGCAGGTCTCGGTGGAGGGCGTCACCTACCGGTTGGACGAGCCGTTCCACGTGCTCGCCACCGCCAACCCGATCGAGTACGAGGGCACGTACCCCCTGCCCGAGGCGCAGCTCGACCGGTTCCTGCTCCGGGTCTCCTTCGGCTACCCGGAGCGCGAGGAGGAGTGGGAGGTGCTGCGCCGGCGGATGGCCCGCCGCCGCGAGGAGGCGGAGATCAAGCCGGTCGTCGACGCGACGACGCTGCGTGCCATGCAGGCCGCCCTGGAGGACGTGGCGGTCGAGGACTCCGTCGGCCGGTACATCGTCGAGCTGACCGCGGCCACCCGCGACCACCCGTCCGTGCTGGTCGGTGCGTCGCCGCGCGGATCGCTGGCGCTGCTGCTGCTGGCCCGGGCCCGGGCCGCGTTCGGCGGCCGTGACTACGTCGTGCCGGAGGACGTCAAGGACGTCGCGGTGCCGGCCCTCGCACACCGGATCACGCTCCGCCCGGAGATGTGGCTGCGCCGCGTCGACCCGTCGTTCGTCGTGGGCGAGGTCCTCGACGCCACCCCGGCGCCGGCCAGTGGCGCGCTGCCCAGCTACGCCGCCGGTCGGGGCGGACGTTGACCGGTACGCCCGCCGGGTCGCCCCCGGATCCGCAGACCCCGTCCGCCTGGGTGCCGACACCGGCGCTCGGCCGGGCGGTGCTGCTCACCGGCCTGCTGCTGGTTGCCGGAGTGGTGCTCGGCCGGGTCGACCTGGTGGTGCTGGCCGCCCCGTTCGCGCTCGGCACCGCGTACGCGCTGCGCCGCCGGCCGGCCGCCCCGCCGCAGGTCTGGCCGCAGGCGGCCGAGGGGCACCTCGTCGAGGGCGGTGACCTCACCGCGACGGTGACGGTGGGCAACCCCGACCGGGTCGGCTACGACCTGGCGGTGGTCCGGACCCGGGTGTCGCCGTGGCTGCGCGTCGAGCGGTCCGGGTTCGACGCGGAGGCCCCGCACCAGGGGCCCGCCGACCGACCCTTCGCCACCTTCGTCCCGGCTGGTGAGGCGGTCGACCTGACGCTGGCCGGCACCGCGCTGCGCTGGGGGCGGCACCCGGTCGGCCCGGCCGGCGCCCGGGCCGCCACCGCCGACGGGCTGCTGGTCTCCCGGGTGGTCGTGGCCGAACCGGCCCGGCTGACGGTGTACCCGAAGACCGAGCCGTTCGAGGCGGTCGAGGCGATGCCCCGGGCCGCCGGACTGGTCGGCGCGCACCACTCCCGCCGCCCCGGCGAGGGCGGCGAGCTGGCCGGGGTGCGCGTCTTCACCCCCGGTGACCGGCTCCGCCGGATCGACTGGCGGGTCTCGTTACGGGCGAAGCAGCTGCACGTCGCGGCGACCCTCTCCGACCGGGACGCCGAGGTGGTGCTCCTGCTCGACGTGCTCGCCGAGGCGGGGCGCTCCGGCGGCATCAACGGCACCGCCTCGGTGCTGGACACCACGGTCCGGGCCGCCGCCGCGATCGGCGAGCACTACCTGCACCGGGGCGACCGGGTGGCGATGCTGGAGTTCGGCCCGACCGCGCGACGGCTGCGTCCCGCCACCGGCCGTCGGCAGTACCTCACCGTGCTGGAGTGGCTGCTCGACGTACGCGCCGAGTCCTGGCCGGACGAGGCGGACGACCAGGTCTTCGGCCCGCAGTTGCTCTCCTCGGACGCGCTCGTGGTGGTGCTCACCCCGCTGTTGCAGGAGCGGTCCGCGCAGATGCTCGCCCAGCTCGCCCGCTCCGGTCGATTCGTGGTGGCGGTGGACACCCTCCCCGCCGACCTGCCCCCGCCGGGCGGCCGGCGGGACTGGGCCGAGGTGGCGTTCCGGCTCTGGCGACTGGACCGGGACGTGATGGTCGAGCAGTTGCGCGAGCACGGCGTACCGGTGGTGCGCTGGGCCGGTGCCGGCAGCCTGGACCAGGTGCTCCGGGACGTGGCCCGCCTCGCCACCGCCCCCCGGGCAGGCAACCGGTGAGCGCGAGGAATGTAGCGCCAGCGGAGTCCCGCAGTCGCGAACGGAAGGCGGCTCCGGTGAGCGCGGTGGGACAGGTCGTCGACCGGGTGCGGGCGGCACGGCACGCGGCCCGCCGGGCCACCCTGCTGCCGTTCCTGGTCCGGGTAGGCGTGTTCCTCACCGTGCTGGTCGGCTTCACGGTGGCGTTCCCGGTCGACGTCTGGTTCGGCGACGCCCTGCCGGCGCTGCTGGTGACCGCGCTGCTGCCCGCGCTCGGGCCACGGCGGTTCTGGCCGACGTTCGCCGCCCTGGTCACCGTCGCCGGCTGGCTCTACGGCACGTTCGACCAGGGGGAACCGATCGCGCTGTGGCGACTGCTGCTGCTGACCGCCCTGCTCTACCTGGGGCACAACCTCTGCGCGCTGGCCGCACTGCTGCCGTACGACGCCGTGGTGGACCCGGCGCTGGTGGCTCGCTGGCTGACCCGTACCGCCGGGGTGGTCCTCGTCGCCGGGGTCGCCGGAGTGCTGCTGCTGACCGTCGCCGGGGTCGGCGGGGACCGGGGGATGCTGCCGGTGACGATCGGCGGACTCGGCGTCGCGGTCGTGGTGACGGCGTTGCTGGGGTGGCTGCTGCGCCGCCGGTGACACCGGCGGGAGCGCGATGGTCACGCAGGTCACAGGGGGTGCTCCGTCACAGAGAAGGGCCGCGAACGGGATTACTCCGGTCGGTCGGGGAAAGATGGAAGACGTGAACCCGAAGCGGATCCTTGTGGTAGGCGCCGGGCACGTCGGGCTGTACGCGGCCCTGCGCCTGGCGAAGAAGCTGAGCTCCCGTGAGGCCGAGGTCATCGTCGTCGACCCGCAGCCGCACATGACCTACCAGCCCTTCCTTCCGGAAGCGGCGGCCGGCAACATCTCCCCGCGGCACAGTGTCGTGCCGCTGCGGCGGGAGTTGCGTAAGTGCACCATCGTCGCGGGCGCGGTGACCCGGATCGAGCACTCCCGCAGGACCGCGACGATCCAACCGATCACCGGTCCGGTCCGGGAGATCCGGTACGACCACGTGATCGTCGCCCCCGGGTCGGTCTCCCGGACCCTGCCGATTCCCGGCCTGCACGAGCACGGGATCGGCTTCAAGACCATCGGCGAGGCCATCTACCTGCGCAACCACGTCCTCGACCGGTTGGACGTGGCCGCGGCCACCACCGACCCGGACGTGCGCCGTCGCGCGCTGACCTTCGTCTTCGTCGGCGGTGGGTACGCCGGCATCGAGGCGCTGGCCGAGATGGAGGACATGGCCCGGGACGCGCTGAAGTACTACCCGGAGCTGACCCCGGCGGACATGCGCTGGGTGCTGGTCGAGGCGACCCAGCGGGTGCTGCCCGAGGTCGACCGGGACATGGGCGCGTACACGGTCCAGCAGCTGCTCAAGCGGAACATGGACATCCGGCTGGACACCCGCCTGGAGTCCTGCGTCGACGGGGTGGTCACGCTCTCCGACGGCGACAGCTTCCCCTCCGACACCATCGTCTGGACCGCCGGCGTGAAGCCGTCGCCGCTGCTGGACGCCACCGACCTTCCCCGCGACGAGCGGCGGCGGGTCACCTGTCTGCCCACCCTCCAGGTGGTCGACTCCGACCGGGTCGTCGAGGGCGCCTGGTCGGCCGGTGACTGCGCGGCGGTGCCCGACCTGACCGGCCCGCCCGGGACGTACTGCTCGCCGAGCGCGCAGCACGCGGTGCGGCAGGCCACCCGGATGGCCGACAACATCGCTGCGGTGATCCGGGGTCGGGAACCGGTCAACTACCGGCACAAGCACGCGGGCAGCGTGGCCAGCCTCGGCCTGTACAAGGGCGTCGCCCAGGTGTACGGCATCAAGATGACCGGCTGGCCGGCGTGGTTCATGCACCGGACGTACCACATGAGCCGCATCCCCTCGCTGAACCGCAAGGTGCGCGTGGTGGTCGACTGGACGCTGGCGTTCTTCCTCCGTCGGGAGGTCGTCGCGCTCGGCCAGCTGCACGAACCGCGCGAGGAGTTCGTCGAGGCGTCCCAGCCGGTGGGCAGCCCGCGCGCCTGAGGTGGCGTGGTAGGAGGGCTGCCACCACCCAACGACGGCGGGACGTCGATCAGAAGCGCCAGGTCCAGGCGTCGGCGACCCGGGTCGCCGGGCCGTAGAGCTGCTCCAGCGTGCCGCGCAGGCTCTCGGCGTGCCGCTCGTCGGCGGCGAGCACCAGGCAGGACGCGTTCCAGAAGGCGATGTCCCGGGCCGCCTGCCGGCGCTGCCCCTCGCTGACCACCGGCTGCTCGCCGTGCCGGGCCACCTCCGCCAGCAGCGCCGACGTGGGCCGCTTGTACGTGCCCATCGCCGCCGTGCCGTCCCGTCCGTACGGGCCGATGAAAAACCCCTCGGGCAGGGCGAACTCCGCGTCCGCCGCCACCGCCCAGCGCATCGGCCAGGGCTCCTTCGGGGTGGGCGCGGGCACCGGCACCAGCACCCCGCCGGGGCGTACGCAGTCACGCCAGTGCCCGGCGGTGATGAACTCCGGCACCGGCGGCCGGTCCTCGGTGGCCAGCGGGGTCGGTGCCGCCGGCAGCAGCGCCGCCACCACGGCGGCCGGGACGACCACGCGCCAGCGACCCCCGGCGTGCCACGCCCGGTCGACGGCGAGCACCAACACGGTGGCCAGCAGCGGGAGCACCGCCAGCGCGAAGCGCATCGGCAGCGCGCCGTCCACCACCGGCACGTCGAGCAGGAACCGGTACGGTCCCGGAACACCGGTCCGCTCCCCGTCGACCACCACGTCCGGCCCGAGCGACAGAGCGCCCATGACCAGCGTGCCGACCACGCAGGCGACCGCCAGCGGCTGCCGACGCAGCCAGACCGCGCAGGCCGCGCCGACCAGCAGCAGCGGCCAGCCCAGGAAGGTGTTGTACTCGGCGGGACCGGTGGTGAGCCGGGCCGCCGAGTCGTCGCCGGCGACCGAGAGCGGCGAGAACGTCCACCAGCTCGTCAGGTCGGCCGAGAAGTAGTACGGGCTGAACATGCCGTCGGCCACGCCCTGCGGCCCGGCGAACTGGAACCACAGCGGGTAGGCGAGCGCGACCAGGGCGACTCCGGTGGCGAGCAGCATCCCCGCGGCGAAACCCGGGAACGTACGCCGGGCGAGTCGCCGGTCGGCGGCGGCGTAGGCGACGGTCATCACCGCCAGGGTCAGCGCGGCGAGGAACAGCACCTCCTCGCCGACGAAGACCTGCGTGACCACCACGACGGCCAGCCCCAGGGCGGAGACGACCAGCCGCTGGTCCCGCAGCATCCGGACGACCAGCCAGACGATCACCGGGACCAGCCACTGCGCGGTCATGTGCAGGTGGCTGTTGGTCTGCGACACGATGCCCGGCCCGAAGCCGCAGAGGCCGGCGCCGATCGCGGCGGCCAGCCGGCCGGCCCGCAGTACCCGGACGTAGAGCGCATACCAGGCGATCGCGGTGCCGGCCAGGTTCAGGCCGGCGAGCAGCGCGAACGTGGTCGGCGCGCCGAAGGCCAGGGTGACCGGGGCGAAGAGCACCCCGAGCGCGATGACCGAGGTGTTGGCCATCAGGTTGACCCCGTCGGGGGCGTTGAGCCGGTCGGTGAGCAGACCGAGGTCACCGAGGAGCGCACGGGAGTCGACGGCCAGGAAGAACTCGTAGAGGGTCTGGTCCTCCGGGTTGAGCGCCAGCGTCCGGCCGGACGGGTCCGGCCAGAGCCCGTGGGTGAGCACTCCGGCGAGGACCAGGAAGCCCAGACCGACCAGCAGGTCGACCCGGTTCCGGTGGGCCGCGGCGACGAGCCGGGCCCGCCGGGAGGCGGACACCGTGTCGACGGCCGGGGTGGCGTCCCGGCCGGGCCCGGCGTCCTGGTCGGCACAGGCTGCGCTGCTCACGGCCTCGACCATAGTGCCGGGGAGGTATCGGGGTACGCCGGGTTCGGCGAGACCGGCTACCGTGACACTGCACTGCCGCGTGTCGACGCGCCGGTGGGTCACCCGCCCGGGTGGTGGAAAGGCAGACACGGCCGCCTTAAAAGCGGCTGCCGCAAGGCGTGCGGGTTCGACCCCCGCCCCGGGCACCAGACTCTCAGCTTCCCTTCAGCCTGGTGATCACCAAGAGGTCGGCCCGGCGGTTTACCCTGGACAGGCACGTTCACCGTGCATCGACCCCCTGAGGGAGGCTGAAAGTGAAGACCTCGAACCCGGTGCTCGCCCGGCTCGGCCAGGCGGCCGAGCGGGAGCGGGCGGCCGGGTACGCCCCGGCCGGGCCGTACGGTCAGCCCGGTTACCCCCAGCAGTACCCGGGTGCGGGCTACCCGGCGGCCCCCGGTTACCCGGCCGCACCGCCCACCGTGACGCCGATGTCGCTCGACGACGTCGTGGTCAAGACCGTCCTGCTCCTCGGCATCCTCGGTGCCTCCGCCGCGGCCGCCTGGGTGCTCGTGCCCGACGCGCTGGTCGGTGTCGCGTGGATCGGGGCCGCCGTCGTCGGCCTTGTGCTCGGCATGATCATCTCCTTCTCCCGGATGGCCAACCCGGCGCTCGTCGTCACGTACGCGGTCGTCGAGGGCGTGTTCGTCGGCATGGTGAGCAAGGCCTTCGAGTCGCTCTACGACGGCATCGTGCTCCAGGCCACCACCGCCACCTTCGGCGTGTTCTTCCTGATGGCCATGCTCTACAAGGCGCGCGTCATCCGGGCCACCCCGAAGTTCGTGCGCGGCATGATCGCGGTGATGGTCGGCCTCTTCGCGGTGATGCTGGTCAACCTGGTGCTGGCGCTGTTCGGCATCGAGACCGGCCTGCGGGACGGCAGCCCGCTGGCCATCGGCTTCAGCCTGGTCTGCATCGTGGTGGCCTCGCTCAGCTTCGTGCTGAGCTTCCACGAGGTCGAGGAGGGCATCCGGATGGGGCTGCCCCAGCGCTACTCCTGGGTGGCCGCCTTCGGCATCCTGGTCAGCCTGGTCTGGCTCTACATCGAGATCCTGCGCCTGCTGAGCTACTTCCAGGGCGACGACTGAGCAGTCAGTCAACAGTCGATCGACCGGTGCGCCCGTCCCCGACTCCGGGGGCGGGCGCACCGTCGTCGCGGGGGCCGGGACGAGTGGATCCGGTCGCACCCGACCCGCCGGTCGCCCCGATCCGCCGCAGGACCCGGACCGACCGGCCGCAGGACCCGGACCGACCGCGTCCGTGGCCGTCGGCGCGGCCGTAGACTCCCTCCGGTGAGCAGCGCGCAGGCCGGGGCGTACCCGGTGGACCAGGCCGGTGCCCGGTGAACCCGGTGTCCGGCGACCCGGGCCCGAACACCGAGCTGGAGCAGGCGGTGGAGCTGCTGGTCCGGCAGGTCGGGCACTGGCAGCCGCCCCGGTGGTCGGCGCTGACCACCGACGGCAACGTCTCCCGTGCCGACCTGGTGCACAAGCTCGTGCAGGAGGTCGCCAACCTGGCCGCCGACGCCGAGGGCCAGCCGCGACGCACCGTGCCCCGGCTGGACAACGACCTCGCCCTGCCCGACCAGCTCCGGGTGGTCGCCGCCGACCTGGTCGCCGCGACCCCCGCGCCCGAGGCGCTGGCCTGGGCCGCCGCCGAGGTGACGGCGACCCGGACCGCACTCTGAGGCGACCGCTCAGCGCCTGCGTGTCGACGTCAGGAGAGGCGTTCGAGGACCATCGCCATGCCCTGGCCGCCGCCGACGCACATGGTCTCCAGGCCGATCGACTTGTCGTGCCAGTCGAGGGCGTTGAGCAGGGTGCCGGTGATCCGGGCCCCGGTCATGCCGAACGGGTGCCCGACGGCGATCGCGCCGCCCATCACGTTCAGCTTCTCCAGGGGGATGTCCAGCTGCCGGTACGAGGGGATCACCTGGGCGGCGAACGCCTCGTTGATCTCCACCAGGTCGACGTCGTCGATGGTCATGCCGGCCCGCTTCAGCGCCTGCCGGCTCGCTTCGACCGGGCCGAGCCCCATGATCTCCGGGGAGAGCGCGGTGACGCCGGTGGAGACGATCCGGGCCAGCGGGGTGATGCCCAGGTCCCGGGCCCGCTGGGCGCTCATGATCACCACTGCGGCGGCCCCGTCGTTGAGCGGGCAGCAGTTGCCGGCGGTGATCCGGCCGTCCGGGCGGAACACCGGCTTCAACCCGGACACGCCCTCCAGGGTCACCCCGGGACGGGGCCCGTCGTCGGTGCTGACCACCGTGCCGTCCGGGGTGGTGACCGGGGTGATCTCCCGGGCCCAGAAGCCGTCGGCGATCGCCTTCTCGGCGAGGTTCTGGCTGCGGACGCCGAAGGAGTCCATGTCGGCGCGGGTCACGTCGTACGCCTGGGCCAGGTTCTCCGCGGTCTGCCCCATGGCGAGGTAGATGTCGGGCAGCTCACCGGCCTCGCGCGGGTCGGACCAGACCTCCGCGCCGCCGGCCGCCCGCCGGACCGAACGCTCCTGGGCCGCCGCGAAGCGCGGGTTCTCCCAGCCCCCGCCGACCAGCGCCTGCGCCTCCGGCGGCAGGGCGTCGGAGTTGCCCCGGGCGTACCGGGAGACGCACTCGACCCCGGCGGAGACGAACACGTCCCCCTCGCCGGCCCGGATCGCGTGCATCGCCATCCGGGTGGTCTGGAGGGAGGAGGCGCAGTACCGGGTGAGGGTCGCGCCGGGCAGGGTGTCCAGCCCGAGCAGGGTGGCGACCACGCGGGCCATGTTGAAGCCCTGCTCACCGCCGGGCAGGCCGCAACCCAGGTAGAGGTCGTCGATCTCGCGTGCGTCGAGCTGCGGGACCTTGTCCAGCGCGGCCCGGACGATGGTCGCCGCGAGGTCGTCCGAGCGGACATCGCGGAGGGAACCCTTGTGCGCCCGGCCGATGGGGGAGCGGGCGGTGGCGACGATGACGGCGTCGCGGGACGACTCAGTCGGCATGAGCCAACGTTAACCCGTCGGTAACTTGCGGTGGAATGTGGCGCACGTCGCACCACGGACTCGGCACCCGTCGAGACCGTACGCCGGGCTCAGCGGGACGAGGCGACGGCCGCGGCGGCGGCCACCGCCGGGAGCAGCGCGTGCGCCCAGACCCGGTACCCGTCGGCGGAGGGGTGGTACCCGTCGTGGCAGAGCGTGCCGGCGTCGGCCCGGAAGACCGCCCCGGTCTCGGCGGCGAGATCCACCACCGTGCCGCCGGCCTCCAGCACCGCCACGGTCTGCGCCCGCGCGGTGCGCCGCCCGGACCAGCCGATCACCTGGCGCAGCGGCGGGGCGACGGCCCGGACCGCGCCGAGGTCGGGGCAGGTGCCGACCACGACCTCCACCCCGGCGTCGCACAGTCGGCGAACCGCGCCGCCCAGGTACGCCGCCGCGTCGGACGGCCGGCGCAGGGTCGTCGCGTCGTTCGCCCCGATCAGGATCACCGCCACGTCCGGGCGGGCCCCGAGCAGAGCCCGGGCCACCTGGGTGGCCAGGTCGGTGGAGCGGGATCCGGAGACCCCGACGCTGGAGAGGTGCACCCGTCGGCCGGCCGGCCCCTCGGCGAGCAGGTGGGCCAACTGGCCGCCGACCGTCTCGTCGAACTCCTGCACGCCGACACCGAGGGCGGCCGAGTCACCGAGCAGGACCAGCCGCAGCGGGGGTGCGTCCGTCGAACCGACCGTCGCCCGTAGGGCGAGACCGAGTTCCGGCTCGGCGTACCGGCGGGTGCGGGCGACGAAGGCCTCCCCGGCCAGGACGGCCGCGCCGCCCACTGTGCCGGCCAGCAGGGAGAGGGCCGCGACCCGGCCCATGCGGGCCGCCCGTTCGGTGCGGGTGTTCCGCTCGTTCATGATCGTCCCTCCACTGCTGTCTCCGTGCCCCCGGCCGGTCGGACCGCGTCGCCTGTCTCGGGGCTCTGCGCCGGTCGGACCACGCCGTCCGCCCGTGGTGTGCCGGACGGCGGGACCGCGTCGGCGGCGGGGTGCGGCACCGGCTCACCCGCGTGGGCGGGAAGCGCGCCAACCGCGACGAAGGCCCGCCGCCGCAGTTGCGCCCAGCGCCCGGCGGGGCCCCGGTCGCGCCCGCTGACCTGGGTGCCGCTGACCTCGGTGCCCGGGTTCCGGACGGCCTCCTGCGCCGCCTGCGGCAGCGACCGTACACCCTCGCCCCGGGTCAGTGCCGGCCGGCGGTCCTGGCCCGCGCCGAGCGCCGAGAGGACCGTCGGCAGCAGCGCCGACGCGGCGACCGCGTACCCCTCGGCGGACGGATGGAACCGGTCCCACGCGAACATCCGGCCCGGCTCCGCCGCGAACCGGGGGCCGAGCAGGTCACCGAGGGAGACCGTCCAGCCACCGGCCTCGACCACCGCGACCGTCTGGGCGGCGGCGAGCTGCCGACCCCAGCGCCGGGCCAACCAGCGCAGCGGCGGCTGGATCGGCTGGATCGTGCCGAGGTCGGGGCAGGTGCCGACGACCACCTCCGCGCCGGCCGCGCGCAGGTCGCGGACCGCGTCGGTGAGATAGCGCACCGCGACGGCCGGCGGGGTGCGGTTGGTGACGTCGTTGCCGCCGACCAGGATGACCGCGAGGTCCGGCTGCTTCTCGAGGGCGGCCTCGACCTGGTGTTTCAGCCCCGCCGAGAGACTGCCGACGACAGCGAACCGGTGCAACCGCACCGGCCGGTGCAGCCGACGGGACAGGCCGGTGGCGAGCAGCGCGCCGAGGGTCTCCCGGCGCCGGTGCACGCCGTAGCCGGCGGCGGAGGAGTCGCCGAGGATCACCATGGTGAGCGGCGGGCCGGGGAGCTTGGGGCCGTAGACGCCGTCGCAGCGGGGTGGCGGCGCCTCGGCCATCGGGATCGTCCGGCGGGCCTGCTTCGCCTGGCCGAGGAGGATGCCGGTGGTGGTGGCGAAGGCCGCCGCCGTGGCACCCGCGCCGATCGCCGTGTAGCGGACGACCTGCCGGGCGCGTCGCCAGCGCGTACCGGTGGGTACGACGGATCCAGCCACCTCCTCCATGAGCCGACAGTACCGCGCGGGAGCGACACGTCGCTGTCCCCGCGATGGCGCTCCGGTGCCTGGCAGCGGGACATTCTGGGTACGTCATCCATCGACCGCCGGCCGTCCGGGCCGGTCGTCGCGGCGGCGGTTGCGCCGGCCCGGCACGCTGGTCGAGGAGAGAGGGGCACTGACATGGCGAGGACGTTGAAGCGGAGCGCGGCGTTCGCCGCGCTGGCCCGGGCGCTGATGGCGGGGGCGCGGGGTGGCCCGTCCCTGGGTGCCCGGCTGGCGGCGCTGCCCCGGATGATCAAGGCCACCGCGCGTGGCGAGTACGACGGCGGCCTCCGGCTGGCGCTGATGACGGCGGCGGCGGCGTACGTCGTCTCCCCGGTCGACCTGGTACCGGAGATGTTCCTGGCCGTCCTCGGCCTGGTCGACGACGCGGTGATGGTCACCTGGCTGGCCGGCAGCGTGCTGGCCGAGACGGAGCGGTTCCTGGAGTGGGAGGCCCGCCGCGCGTCCGTGGTCCCTGGGAGTGTCCTGTCCTGACGCCACGTACCCTGGGCGTCGACCAACCGTCGCCCGGCGCCGCTGCCGGCACCGGAGGAGAAGGGCACAACGAGGTGCAGTACTACGACAACGTCGTCGAGCTGATCGGCAACACTCCGCTGGTGAAGCTCCGCAACGTCACCGCCGGCATCCAGGCCACCGTGTTGGCGAAGGTGGAGTACCTCAACCCCGGCGGGTCGGTGAAGGACCGGATCGCGATGCGGATGGTGGAGGATGCCGAGGCCGCCGGGATCCTGAAGCCGGGTGGCACCATCGTCGAGCCGACCAGCGGCAACACCGGCGTCGGGCTGGCCCTCGTGGCGCAGCTCAAGGGCTACCGGTGCGTCTTCGTCTGCCCGGACAAGGTCAGCCAGGACAAGCAGGACGTGCTGCGGGCGTACGGGGCCGAGGTGGTGGTCTGCCCGACGGCGGTCGCCCCGGAGGACCCCCGCTCCTACTACAACGTCTCCGACCGGCTGGCCCGGGAGATCCCCGGCGCGTGGAAGCCCAACCAGTACAGCAACCCGGCCAACCCGCGTTCGCACTACGAGACCACCGGCCCGGAGCTGTGGAAGCAGACCGGCGGCGGGCTGACCCACTTCGTGGCCGGCGTCGGCACCGGCGGCACCATCTCCGGTATCGGGCGCTACCTGAAGGAGGCGTCCGAGGGGCGGGTGAAGGTGATCGGCGCGGACCCGGAGGGCTCGGTCTACTCCGGCGGCACCGGCCGGCCGTACCTGGTCGAGGGGGTCGGTGAGGACTTCTGGCCGGAGACGTACGACAAGTCCGTCGCCGACCAGATCATCGAGGTCTCCGACAAGGCGTCCTTCGAGATGACCCGGCGGCTGGCCCGGGAGGAGGGGCTGCTGGTCGGCGGCTCCTGCGGTATGGCCGTGGTGGCCGCCCTGGAGGTGGCCCGCGACGCCGGCCCGGACGACGTGGTCGTGGTGCTCCTGCCGGACAGCGGCAAGGGTTACCTGTCGAAGATCTTCAACGACGCCTGGATGGCCCGGTACGGCTTCCTGACGGCCAGCGGTGACGAGCCGACGGTCGCCGACGCGCTCGCCGCCAAGCCGAGCAGGCTCCCCGAGCTGGTGCACGTGCACCCCACCGAGACGGTCCGGGACGCGATCGACTACATGCGCGAGTACGGCGTCTCCCAGCTGCCGGTGCTCAAGGCCGAGCCGCCGGTGGTGACCGGCGAGGTGGCCGGTTCGATCGCCGAGAAGGACCTGCTCGACGCGCTCTTCACCGGCCAGGCCCACCTGCACGACACCATCGAGCGGCACATGGGTGAGCCGCTGCCGATGGTCGGCGGCGGGCAGCCGGTCAGCGAGGCGGTGGCCCTGCTGGAGAAGTCCGACGCCGCGCTGGTGCTGATCGACGGCAAGCCCAAGGGCGTGCTCACCCGGCAGGACCTGCTGGCCCACCTCGGCGCCCGCTGAGCATGGCAACCGGCCTGTCCCAGGGCAGGCCGGTTGCCACCCAGTTCAGGCCGTGCTGCGTCTCCGGGCACGAAACCGACGTTGAGACGCACGTCCAAAGCCGCTGCCAAGCGCTCTGGATGCAGACCGCTCGTGGCCCACGCTCTATGCAGGATCGGGCCGGGAGGGCTGCCCGCTACAGACGTGGAAGTGCAGATGTTCGGAGTGTTGGTATCGGCCGAGGTTGGTCGGCACTCGGCAGGCACCCTGCTCCCGCTCGACGCGGGCGGCGGCGTGACGGACCACCTCTAGAACGCGATGCAAGAGATCCTCAGTGGCACCGCCGAGGTCAATGAGAGATGGCACATGACGCTTCGGCGCCACGACGATGTGCACCGGCGCGGCATCACCAGGCGAACCCCGCGACCATCACCGGCGAGCCACTCCCCCTACACCCGCTTCGCTCCAGCGCTTGATCGGCACCCAAGGCCAGACGTGGGGGCTCACCTGCCAGGGAACCTATTGGGTTGTACAATTTCTTGTACGTCACGTTGGGAGGCATCATGCGCATCGTTCCCTACTCAGAAGTCCGGCAGAACCTGGCAAAGATGCTTGACCATGTCGTGGACGATGCCGAGGAAATCGTGGTCACCCGCTCCGGCCGTGAGGCCGCCGTCATCATCTCGCTACGTGAGTACGAGTCGCTGAAGGAGACGGCATACCTGATGGCCAGCCCCGCCAACGCGCGCCGTCTGAACGAAGCCGTCGAAGAGTTGCGCAACGGGGGTGGGGAGATGCACGACCTGATCGATCCCAACGCCGGCTCGGGCGAGGCGTCGGCAGCGTGAAGGTCCAGTTCGCCAGCCGGGGCTGGGAGGACTATCTGACCTGGCAACGGGATCGCCAGATGCTCAAGCGGGTGAACGCCCTGATCGAGGACATTCGACGCAACGGCCACCAGGGCATCGGCAAACCGGAGCAACTCCGCGGCAACTGGTCGGGATTCTGGTCGAGACGAATCGACCAGGAACACCGCCTGGTGTACCGGATCGTCGATGACACGGTGCAGATAGCGCAGTGCCGCTATCACTACGAATGAGCACGAATCAGCCGGCCCGGCCAGGGCTCACGTCACCCGAGCGCGCAAGGGACGCCTGATGCCCACCCTCACCGCCGGTCGACCTGTCGGGTGGCCCTGGTGTCGACACGCCACGGTGCCGGTACGGTTCGCGCAATGGTCCATCAGCCATCTAGAAACCGCAGGTCATTGCACTGGTGGGGCGTGAACCCGCAGCCTTGGGATTAGAAGTCCCTGCTCCGGGCTCCCACCGCACAGTCAGAGGGGGCGGGCGTAGCGGACTTGGGCGGTGACGACGGGGCCGAATCGCTCGTCGCGTTCCCGGCCGTCCGGCGCCCAGCCGCCGCGCTCGTAGAAGCGGCGGGCGTGCGCGTTGTCCCGGAGCACCCAGAGGGTGGCCCGGCTCCGCTCCCACGACCGCATCGTGCGCAGAGCGTCGCGCATCAGCGTCCGACCGGTGCCCCGGCCCTGTTCGGTGGGCTCCAGGTGGATGGCCCGGAGCATCGCCGCCTGCGGGTCGACCACGCCGTCCAGCTCGTCCGGGCCGACGTAGGTGAAGCCGACCAGCCGGCCGTCCCGCTCGGCGACGGTCATCAGGTGGTCGTCCCGCTCGTACGACCAGCGCTCCACCCAGTAGAGCCCCATTCCCTCCGGCGTCGGGGCGGCCAGCGCCTCCGGCGGCAGGAACGGGGAGTAGGCGGCGACCCGGGAACGCTGGTGCAGGCTGCCGACCGCCATCAGGTCGTCGGCGACAGCGTGGCGGAGAGTGAGCGTCACCCCGGCGAGGCTACCCGCCGGGGCGGCACCGCGACCGTCGCCAGGTCCTCGGCGATCACCAGGTCCCCGGTGAAGTGCTCGCGGGCCTCGGCGGCGAACCGGGCCGGGTCGGCGTACCGCTGGGAGAAGTGGGTGAGCACGAGCCGGCGTACCCCCGACTCGGTCGCGACCCGCGCGGCCTGGGCGGCGGTGAGGTGCCCGACCTCGGCGGCGAGCGCGGCCTCCGAGTCGAGGAAGGTCGACTCGATCACCAGCAGGTCGGCGTGCTCGGCGAGCGCGTACACCGCGTCGCAGAGCCCGGTGTCCATCACGAAGGCGAACCGCTGGCCGGGCCGGGGCACGGCGACCTCGTCGCGGTGCACGCGGCGTCCGCCGACGTCCAGGTGGCCGACGCGGATCAGCTCCCCGACGGCCGGGCCCCCGATGCCGTACGCGGCCAGCCGCTCCGGGAGCATCCGGCAGCCGTCCGGTTCGACCAGCTGGTAGCCGTACGTCTCGATCGGGTGGCGCAGCCGGCGGGCGGTCAGGGTGTGGCCACCGCGCAGCGCGATCCGCTGCCCGTCGGCGGCGACCGGCTCGCAGGCCAGCTCGGCGGTCTCGTGGAAGCTGGTGGCGTACCGGAGCCGGGCGAAGTACTCCGCGCCGCCGGCCGGGAAGTGCACCGCCACCGGGTGCGGCACCCGGTCCAGGGAGAGGCGCTGGATGATGCCGGGTAGCCCGAGACTGTGGTCGCCGTGGAAGTGGGTGACGCAGATCCGGGTCAGGTCGGTGGCGGTGACCGTGGTGTGCAGGAGCTGCCGCTGGCTCCCCTCGCCCGGGTCGAAGAGGATCACCTCGTCGTCCCAGCGCAGCACGTACCCGTTGTGGTTGCGCTGCCGCGTCGGCGTCTGGCTGGCGGTGCCGAGCACCGTCAGCTCGCGCATCGACACCGTGGGCCTCCCTGCGGACATGAAGCGACCCCCGGGGCTTCCGCGCTGGCGCGCGGACCGGCTGGACTGGGCCGGCACCCCGGGGGTCGGGTGGCTGTTGTGGTTTCGCCGCACCGCTGCCACACGGTCTCGACGATCTTGCACGCCCGCCCCGGAGGGCGGACAGTCGACTGTCAAGGACAGCGGCTAGCGGACAGCCACCTCACGAGTCCGATAACTACACAAAGCTTCGGATCACCTCCCTTCCCGTGTACCGCCACGCTATCCACTTCCCGACGCCGGCGGCAACGGTTTTACGTCACCTGCTGCCGACGCAGGTCAGGACGGGTGCGGGGCAGGGTCGGCGATGCCGATCGGCCCCTCGCGCGGCCCCTCCTCGGACGCCGGCTGCACCGCCAGCGACGGGAAGTCGGCCAGGTCGCCCTCGGGCTCGGCGTCCCACTCCGGGAAGACCAGGTCGCTCTGGAGGTAGAGGCAGAGCAGCTGGGTCAGGTGGCGCAGGCCGTCCAGGTGGGTGCGCTCGTGGCCGTGGGTGGCGTCCACCCCGAAGCCGAGCAGCGCCACCCGGGCGTGCGCGCCCGCCTCGACCGCCGCCGCCACGTCCGAGCGGTAGTAGTCGAAGACGTCCCGGACCAGGTCGACGCCGTGCTCGGCGGCGATCGAGGCGAGGTTGCGGGTCAGGTGGTAGTCGAACGGGCCGACCCCGTCGCCCATCGCCAGGGTCGCCGCGGTCTCCCGGGACTGCTGCCCCGGGGCGACCACCGCCGCGTCCACCGAGACGATCTCCGCGACATCCGGGTCGAGGCCGTGGCTCGCCCCGTGCCCGATCTCCTCGGTGACGGTGACCAGCAGGTGCGCGGAGACCCGGGGCTGGACGCCCGCGTCGACCATCGCCTTGAGCGCGGTCAGCACCGCCGCCACGCCGGCCTTGTCGTCCAGGTGGCGGGACTTGACGAAGCCACTCGGGGTGATCGTCGGGTTGGGCAGGAACGCCACGAAGTCGCCCGCGTCGATGCCGAGCGCCCGCAGCCCGGCGATGTCCTCGACCGGCTCGTCGACCCGGACCTCCACCTGCTCCCAGCCGACGCCCTGGAGGTCGACCGCCTCGTTGTAGCGGTGGCCGCTCGCCTTCAGCGGCAGCACCTGGCCGGTGATCACCCGGTCCAG
Organism: Micromonospora sagamiensis; assembly: GCF_014680085.1. Lineage (NCBI taxonomy): Bacteria > Bacillati > Actinomycetota > Actinomycetes > Micromonosporales > Micromonosporaceae > Micromonospora > Micromonospora sagamiensis. The sequence continues at coordinate 3,943,823 of NZ_AP023438.1, forward strand.
GTCGTCGGTGAAGATCCGTACGTGGGCGCCCTCGGCGAAGCGGGCGCTGTGCGTACCGATCGACTTCAGCTCCAGCCGGCCGTTCTCCTTCAGCCGCTTCACCATCCCGCCGATCGTGTCGGTGTGCACCACGATCGCCCGGTCCGCCCCGGTGGAGCGGGGGCCGGGCAGGCAGGCGCTCAGTGCGCCCCGCCGGGTCAGCGTGGACGTGATGCCGAGCGCGGAGAGCCGCTCGCCGACGTACTGCTGCACGTGGTCGGTACGCCCCGACGGGCTGGGGATCTCCAGGAGTTCCAGCAGCACCTGCCGCAGGTAGTCCAGGTCGAGCGGAAGCGGGGCGGGACGACGTTCGGTCATGCCGTCGAGGATGCCGTACCCGCCGGGGACCAGAGCCGGTGCGGTGCCCGGGTGCCCGGGAACAGCAGGTCGACGAAGCGCTCGGCGGTCGGTTGGGGCTCGTGGTTGGCCAGTCCCGGCCGCTCGTTCGCCTCGATGAACACGTGTTCCGGCTGGTCCGGGGCGGTGACCAGCAGGTCCAGCCCGGTGACCGGGATGTCCAGCGCCCGGGTGGCGGCCACGCACGCCTCGGCGATCTCCGGGTGCAGGTCGCCGGTCACGTCGTGGATGGTGCCGCCGGTGTGCAGGTTGGCGGTCCGCCGGACGGCGATCATCCTGCCCTCGGGGAGCACGTCGTGCATGCCGTACCCGGCCTCGGCGACCACCTCGCGGGTCATGTCGTCGATCGGGATGCGGGACTCGCCGCCGGTGGCGGCGGCCCGGCGGCGGCTCTGCCGCTCGATCAGCTCGGTGACGTCGTGCACCCCGTCGCCGGTGATCGAGGCGGGCTGGCGGACGGCCGCCGCGACCACCTCGTGGTCGATCACCACCACCCGCAGGTCCGCACCGGCGCGCAGTTCCTCGATCAGCACGTCCGGGCAGTACCGCCGGGCCAGTTCGACGGCCGTGCGCAGCGCCTCCGGGGCCCGCACCCCGACGGTGATGCCGTTGCCCTGCTCACCCCGGGCCGGTTTGACCACCACCGCGCCGATCTCGGCCAGGAACGCCTCGTCCGCGTCGTCCCCGGTGGCCGTCCGGCCACGCGGCACGCTCAGTCCGGCCTCGGTGAGGATCCGCCGGGTCACCCGCTTGTCGTCGCAGCGGCTCATCGCCACCGCCGAGGTCAGCTCGGAGAGCGACTCGCGGGTCAGGATGGTCCGCCCGCCGCTGGTCAGCCGCAGCTCGCCCCAGGCCGGGTCGGTCACCTCCACCCGGATTCCCCGGCGCATCGCCTCGTCGGCGACGATCCGGGCGTACGGGTTCAGCTCGTCGTAGCCGGCGGGCAGGGACGGCAGGAAAAGTCGCTCGTTGATCGGGTTCTTCCGCTTCACGCAGAGCGTGGCGGTGCGGTAGAAACCCAGCCGCTCGTAGAGGCGGATCGCCCCGTCGTTCTCCGCCAGCACCGACAGGTCGACGAAGGCCCGACCCCGGTCGGTGAGCCGGGCGGCCAGCTCGGTCAGGAGGGCCTGGCCGGTACCGGGCGGGGCGTGGTTGAAGTCCACGGTCAGGCACCACAGGCTCGCGCCGTTGTCCGGGTCGTCGAAGACCTCGACGTGGTCGACGCCGGTGATCGTGCCGACGATCTCCCCGGTGGCCGACTCGGCGACCAGGTGCAGGAAGGACGGGGTGGCGGCGTTGGCGACCAGCACGTCCACCGGGGCGGTGACCATCCCGTTGCTGGCGTAGATCCGGTTCACCGCGTCGGCGTCCGCCGCGTCGCGGAGCTGGCGGACACGCAGCCCCGGCAGGTCCGCGCCACCGTCGGCGGCCGGCTCGCCACCGATCGGGCCGGGACCGGGGGCCGCGTCCGGGCTCAGCGGCAGCCGGTAGGTCAGCGACGGGTCGATGAACAGCTCGTCGTGCAGCCGGGAGACCAGCACGTGCGGGTCGCGCAGGTAGATGCAGATGTCCCGGGAACCGGCGGCCTCCGAGCGGAGCACGTCGGCGACGTCGGCCGGGTCGCGGAACGTCTGGCCGAAGACCAGCCGCCCCCAGCCGCAGTCGAGCACCACGTCGGTACGACCGGCGGGCGGGACAGCATCCGGGTCGGTCGACCGGCCGGCGGGCTCGCCGGGGGCGACCGGGTCACCGCCCGGCCCGACCCGCTCCCGTCGCCGGGCCATCCGGGCCCGCTGCCCCTCGGTCAGGGCCGCCCCCGTCGCCAGGGTCTCGGTCACGGTCAGGCGATTCCGTGGCTCTGGAGCCACATTTCCAGGAGTCCGAGCTGCCACAGCTTGTTTCCGTTCAACGGGGTGAGTTCGGCGTTCGGGTCGGTGAGGAGGGCGTCGACGTAGTCGGCGCGGAACAGGTCGCGGCGGCGAGCCTCCGGGGCGTGCAGCGCGTCGCGGACCCGGTCGAGGACCTTGCCCTCGAGGTGGGTGAGGCCGGGCACCGGGAAGTAGCCCTTCGGGCGGTCGATGACCTCCCAGGGCAGCACCCGACGGCCGATCTCCTTGAGCACGCCCTTGCCGCCCTGGGCGAGCTTCAGCTCGGGTGGGCAGCTCGCGGCGAGCTCGACGAACTCGTGGTCCAGGAAGGGGACCCGGGCCTCCAGGCCGTGCGCCATCGTCATGTTGTCGACCCGCTTCACCGGATCGTCGGTGAGCATGATCTGGGTGTCGATCCGCAGGCCCGCGTCGACCGCGGTGTCCGCGCCCACCCGGCCCAGGTGCGCGGCCACGAACTCGCGCGCCGGGTCACCGTCGGCCAACCGGTCCGGGTTGACCACCCGGGCCAGTCCGGCCGCGTCCCGGTCGAAGAACGCCTTCGCGTACGTGTCGAGAGCGGCCGCCCGGTCGACGCCGGCCAGCGGCGGGTACCAGTGGTAGCCGCCGAGGATCTCGTCCGCGCCCTGCCCGGACTGGACCACCTTGACGTGCCGGGCGACGGTCTCGCTGAGCAGGTAGAACGCCACGCAGTCGTGGCTGACCATCGGCTCGCTCATCGCCGCCACGGCCGCCTCCAGCGGCGGGACGAGGTCGTTCGTCGCGACCCGGATCTGGTGGTGGTCGGTGTCGAAGGTCTTCGCGATCAGGTCGGAGTAGCGGAACTCGTCGCCCTCCCGGCCGCCGACCGCCTCGAAGCCGATGGAGAAGGTGGCCAGGCCGCGCTGCCCCTGCTCGGCGAGGAGCGCCACCACCAGGCTGGAGTCCAGGCCGCCGGAGAGGAGCACCCCCACCGGCACGTCGGCGACCATGCGTCGCCGGACGGCGGTGGTGAGCGACTCGTGGAGGGCGTCCTGCCAGTCCCGCTCGGACCAGCCGGCCCGGTCCGGGTGGCGGGTGAACGACGGATCCCAGTAGACCCGCTCGGTGACCCGGCCGTCCGGCTCGTACACCCGGACGGTGGCCGGGGGCAGCTTGGCCACGCCGCGCAGGATGGTCCGGGGCGGTGGCACGATGCTGTGGAAGCTCAGGTAGTGCGCGAGCGCGACCGGGTCGACCGTGGTGTCGATCCCGCCACCGGCCAGCAGGGCGGGCAGGGTGCTGGCGAACCGGACCCGGTCGGGGGTCTCGGCCAGGTAGAGCGGCTTGATGCCGAGCCGGTCCCGGGCCAGCACCAGGCGACCGGTGGCCCGTTCGGTGATCGCCACGGCGAACATGCCGACCAGGTGGTCGACGAAGTCGTCGCCCCACTCGGCGTACGCCTTGAGCACCACCTCGGTGTCGCCCGAGGAGAAGAAGACGTGTCCCTTGGCCTGGAGCTCGGCGCGCAGCTCCCGGTAGTTGTAGACGCAGCCGTTGAAGACGCCGGTCAGCCCGGCGGCCGAGTCGACCAGCGGCTGCCCGCTCGCCGCCGACAGGTCGATGATCTTGAGGCGACGGTGGCCCAGGGCGACCGGCCCCTGCGACCAGACGCCGCTGTCGTCGGGGCCCCGGTCGTGCATGGTCGCCGCCATCCGCTCCACCGCCGTGACGTCGGCACGTGAGCCGTCCCGACGAAGCTCCCCAGCCAGTCCGCACATGCCAACCGATGGTGCCAGAGGTGGCAGCGCATCGCCTGTTGAGCTGATAGCCCTTCGGGTGGCCAGTTGCTAGAATGCCGCGCCCCGTGCGGGCTGGAGTGGATCTACGGAGTTTCCGTGTCCCGCAGGGGAGGAGTGACCCTTTTGTGCCCGCGCACTGTTGTGAACAAGACCTCAGCCTGCGTCCGGCGGTCGACAGGTGCCCGCTGAACGTCGAGGAGCGGTCGCCGGGACGGGCACGACGACCAGCTGGGCGTGAACCACGCCGGTCGCCGTACCCCTCCCGTACGTCGTGGGCAGGGCTGCGGTCAGCCGCTGGTGCGGGCCACGCCGACCGGGCAGCTCATCCCGTTGGGGCCGTGGTTGCAGTAGCCGTTCGGGTTCTTCGTCGGGGCGAGGTACTGCTGGTGGTAGTCCTCAGCAAAGAAATAGTCGCCGAGCTGGTCGATCTCCGTGGTGATCTCACCCCGGCCGGCACGGGCCACGATCGGGGCGAACGCGTCCCGGGAGGCCTTCGCGGTGGCGGCCTGCTCGTCGCTGGTGGTGTAGATGGTCGACCGGTACTGGGTGCCGACGTCGTTGCCCTGGCGCATGCCCTGGGTCGGGTCGTGGTTCTCCCAGAAGACCTTGAGCAGGTCCTCGTACGCGATCGTCGTGGGGTCGTAGACCACCTGGACCACCTCGGCGTGCCCGGTACGACCGGAGCAGACCTCCTCGTACGTCGGGTTCGGGGTGTAGCCGCCCGCGTACCCGACGGAGGTGGTGATCACGCCGGGGAGGCCCCAGAACAGGCGCTCCGCGCCCCAGAAGCAGCCCATCCCGAAGACCGCCACCTGCGCGCCCTCGGGGAACGGGCCCTTCAGCGGGGTGCCGAGCACCTCGTGCCGGTCGCTGACCGGCATCGCCAGGGGGCGGCCGGGCAGGGCCTGGTCGGGCGTGATCATTTCGGCCTTCATGCGGCGCAGGAACACGATGACTCCTCTCGTATCTGTCTATCCTGCAACGCCGGCGGGTCCCCCGTCCTTACCCGTTCAGCCGCCGGTCAGGCGATCACGGGCGGTCCAGGCGACGAACCGCTCACCGCGTCGGCGTCGGGCGGGGGGAACATTCGGGTCCGACCTCCTGTCGAGCTGCCCCGTCCGTGCGCCCGCCCGGCCGGAGGGCGGGACACCTGTGCGCCCGCCCCGGCCAGGGCTGCCCCCGCTGACCCCGGCGGGAAAAACCGCTGCCCCGACCAGCCGATCGCTGCCACCATCTCCGCTGATGGAGATCAGGGAGATGGAGCCGGGCACGGACGAGGCGGTGGCGCGGTCGCTGCTGCGGGTGCAGCGGGCCGCGTACGCGGTGGAGGCGGTGCTGATCGGCGACGACCGCATCCCCACGCTGAGGGAGACCCTCGACGAGCTTCGCGCCGCGCCCCTGCGCTGGCTCGTCGCCTTCGCCGATGACGCGGCGACCGAAGACGAGGTGGCCGACCGCGTGGCAACCGATCACACGGCGGCCGACGACGCGGCGGCCGGCGGGTCCGGTGGAGGTCGCCTGGTCGGCGCGGTGGCCTGGACGGAGGACGCGGCGACGGTCGACATCGACCGGCTCGTGGTCGACCCGGCCGTCCACCGGCGCGGCGTCGGCCGGATGCTGGTCGGTGAGGTGCTGACCCGGGCCGGCGGCCGTACCGTGGTCGTCGCCACCGGCCGGGCGAACCGGCCGGCGCGGGCGCTCTACGAGTCGTTCGGCTTCGTGGTGCTCGGTGACGCCGAACCCGTCCCCGGCCTCTGGATCACCCGCTACACCCGACCAGGGCCGGAGGAGAGAGCCGCCGCGACGCGGTCGGCGTAGGACTGCGCCTCGGCGTCGTCGGTGTAACGCGTCCGGGGCCAGAAGAAGCCGCGCAACCCGTCCCCCTTCGTCCGGGGCACCACGTGGGTGTGCAGGTGCGGCACCGACTGGGAGACCCGGTTGTTCATCGCCACGAAGGTGCCGTCCGCGCCCAGCCCGGCCTCGACCGCCACGGCGAGCCGGCGGACCAGCCCGAAGTACCCGGCGATGGACTCCGCCGGCAGGTCGGCCAGGGTCACCAGGTGGGCCCGGGGCGCCACCAGCACGTGCCCCCGGAACACCGGCCGGGTGTCCAGGAACGCCACCCCGTCCGCCTCGTCGGTGACCCGGAACGCCGGTACCGTACCGGCCACGATGCCGCAGAACACGCACCCGCTCATCCGGGCAGGCTAATGCCTCACGTGGCCGCCGGGCCGGGCCGCGCGGCGCACTTCACGGATCGCGTATCGGCCGGGGCACTAGCCTGTCGGGAATGAACCACGGTTTCGAGACGCTCGCGATCCACGCCGGCCAGGACCCGGAGGCCCGCACCGGCGCGGTGATCCCACCGATCTATCAGACCAGCACCTACGCCCAGGACGCCGTCGGTGCGCCCCGGCTGGGTTACGAGTACAGCCGGTCCGGCAACCCGACCCGCGACGCCCTCCAGGAGTGCCTCGCCGCGCTCGAGGGCGGCCCGGTCGGCCTCGCCTTCGCCAGCGGCCTGGCTGCCGAGGACACCGTGCTGCGGACCGTCTGCAAGCCGGGCGACCACGTGGTCATCCCGGACGACGCGTACGGCGGCACGTACCGGCTCTTCGCGAAGGTCGCCGAGCGCTGGGGGCTGGCGTACACCCCGGCGAAGGTCTCCGACCCGGACGCCGTACGGGCGGCGATCCGCCCCGGCAGCACGAAGATCGTCTGGGTGGAGACGCCGACCAACCCGCTGCTCGGCATCGCCGACATCGCCGCGCTGGCCGGGGTCGCGCACGACGCCGGGGCGCTGCTGGTGGTCGACAACACCTTCGCCTCGCCGTACCTCCAGCAGCCCATCGCGCACGGCGCGGACGTGGTGGTGCACTCCACCACCAAGTACGTCGGCGGTCACTCCGACGTGGTCGGTGGCGCCCTCGTCGCGGCCGACCGGGAGCTGGGCGAGCAGCTGCGCTACCACCAGAACGCGATGGGCGCGGTCAACGGCCCGTTCGACGCCTGGCTCACCCTGCGCGGCGTCAAGACCCTCGGCGTCCGGATGGACCGGCACTGCGACAACGCCGAGCGGATCGCCGCCTATCTGGACGGGCACGCGAAGGTGGCCGAGGTGATCTACCCCGGCCTGCCGTCGCACCCCGGCCACGAGGTGGCCGCCAAGCAGATGCGCCGGTTCGGCGGCATGATCTCCTTCCGGGCCACCGGTGGCGAGGAGCACGCGGTCGAGATCTGCAACCGCGCCCGGCTCTTCGTCCTCGCCGAGTCCCTCGGCGGGGTGGAATCCCTGATCGAGCACCCGGGCCGGATGACACACGCAAGTGCCGCCGGCTCGCCGCTTGAAGTTCCCGGCGATCTCGTGCGACTGTCTGTCGGCATCGAGACGGTCGACGACCTGCTCGCCGATCTGGAGCAGGCGCTGGGCTGACCGCTGGCTGGGGAGGGTGGCCGTGCAGGACATCATGCCGACCTGGGTCGGGGCGACCGCGAAGCAGATCGCCCGGGGCGTACGCCGGGGGGACGTCTCGGCGACCCAGGTGGTCGCCGACCACCTCGACCACATCGCCCGGGCCGACGCCGACCTCGCCGCGTTCCGCACGGTACGCGGCGGGGAGGCGATCACCGAGGCGGAGAAGGTCGACGAGCAGGAGGACCTGGCGAACCTGCCGCTGGCCGGGGTGCCGGTCGCGGTCAAGGAGAACACGCCGGTCGCCGGCCTGCCCACCTGGCGGGGCTCGGCCGCCGTGCGTACCCCGGTCGCGGAGAGCGACCACGAGGTGGTCCGCCGGCTGCGCGGCGCGGGCGCGGTCATCCTCGGCGTCACCCGGATGCCGGAACTCGGGTTGTGGGCGGTGACCGACGACGAGACGGCCGTCACCCGCAACCCGTGGGACCCGGGCCGGACGCCGGGTGGCTCGTCCGGCGGTGCCGCCGCGGCGGTGGCCGCCGGACTGGTGCCGATCGCGCACGCCAACGACGGTCTCGGCTCGATCCGCATCCCGGCGGCCTGCTGCGGCCTGGTCGGGCTCAAGCCCGGTCGGGGTGTGGTGCCCTGGCAGCTCGGCGCGGAGGACTGGTTCGGGCTGGCCGAGCACGGCATGCTGACCACCACGGTCGCCGACGCGGCGGTGGGCTTCCAGGTGCTCGCCGGCCGTCCCCAGGAGAAGCTGGTGCCCCCGCAGCGGCTGCGGGTGGGTGTCTCGCTGCGCTCGCCGGTGCGCGGTATCGCCGCCGACCACCCCAACCGGGACGCGGTGGCCGCCGCCGGCCGGCTGCTCGCCGCCGCCGGCCACGACACCGTGCCGGCCGACCCGGTGTACCCGACCGCGCTCGGGCTCAAGGGCGTCGCGACCTGGCTCGCCGCCGCCGCCGTCGACGTCCGGGCCGGTGGCCTGGAACGCCGGCACCTCCAGCGGCGCAGCCGGCGGCACGTCGCCCTGGGGGAGTGGGCGCAGCGCCGGGGATACGTCCGCCAGGCCGACCGGGACGCCTGGCGCGAACGGTCGATCGGCTTCTTCACCGACCACTCGGTCGACCTGCTGCTCACCCCCGCGCTGGCCAGCGCGCCGCCGGCAGCGCAGACCTGGTCGGGCCGGTCCTGGCGGTCGAACATGAGCACCAGCATCCGGTACGCCCCGTACGCCGCGCCGTGGAACATCGCCGGCCTGCCGGCGCTGGTGGTGCCGGTCGGGCGGCGTCCCGACGGCCTGCCGGTGGCGGTGCAGCTGGTCGGCCCGCCCGGCTCCGAGCTGCTGCTGCTCGGTGTGGCCGGGCAGTTCGAGATGCAGGCGCCCTGGGCGCGGCATGCCCCCGGGTACCCGCGCGTCGGGACGGGATCGCCGGCCGCCGCGTAGTCGTCCAGTGTGGGCCGGCCCCGACAACGGGCCGGGGCCACCGTCCGCGATGCCGTCCCCAGGAGCAGGTGGCACCATCAGGGCATGACGGAGCTGGTCGGCCTCGCCGACGTCCAGGCAGCGCGGGAACTGCTGGCCGGGGTCACCCGGGCCACCCCGATGGAGCCCTCCCGCCCGCTCACCGCCGCGCTGGGCGGGCCCATCTGGCTCAAGTGCGAGCACCTGCAACGCGCCGGGTCGTACAAGGTGCGGGGCGCGTACGTGCGGATCGCCCGGCTCAGCGCGGCGGAGCGGGCCCGGGGCGTGGTCGCCGCCAGCGCCGGCAACCACGCGCAGGGCGTGGCGCTCGCCGCCGGCCTGCTCGGCACCACCGCCACCGTCTTCATGCCGGTGAACGCGCCGCTGCCCAAGGTGGCGGCGACCAAGGGGTACGGCGCGCAGGTGCAGCTCGTCGGCGCGACCGTGGACGAGTCCCTGGTGGCGGCACAGACCTTCGCCGAGCGGACCGGGGCGGTGTTCATCCACCCCTTCGACCACCCGGACGTGATCGCCGGGCAGGGCACGGTGGCGCTGGAGATCCTGGAGCAGTGCCCGGAGGTGGGGACCATCGTCACCGGCGTGGGCGGGGGTGGCCTGGTCTCCGGGATCGCCGTGGTGGCCCGCGCGCTCCGTCCCGACGTACGGGTGGTCGGGGTGCAGGCGGCCGGGGCGGCGGCGTTCCCGCCCTCGCTGGCGGCCGGGGAGCCGGTGCGCCTGCCGGCGTTCAGCACCATCGCCGACGGCATCGCGGTCGGCCGTCCCGGTGACCTCACCTTCACCCACGTGCACAAGCTCGTCGACGAGGTGGTCACGGTGGGCGACGAGGACATCTCCCGGGCGCTGCTGATGCTGCTGGAACGGAACAAGCAGGTGGTGGAGCCGGCCGGTGCGGTCGGGGTGGCGGCACTGCTCGCCGGTGCGGTCGAGGTGGGCGCGCCGACGGTGGCGGTGCTATCCGGCGGGAACATCGACCCGCTGCTGATGCTGCGGGTGATCGAGCGCGGCCTCGCCGCAGCCGGTCGCTTCCTGCGGATCACCGTCCGGTGCGTGGACCGCCCCGGGCAGCTGGCCTCCCTGCTGACCCAGATCGCCGAACACCGCGCCAACGTGGTGGACGTGGTGCACCAGCGGGTCCACCCGCACCTGCGACTCGGCGAGGTGGAGGTGGCGCTCTCGGTGGAGACCCGGGGCGCCGACCACTCCGACACGCTGATCAGTGCCCTGCGGGCCAACGGCTACCAGGTCTTCGCCGCCCCGGAGGCGTGAAGCTGGGCAGACGTGGCGTGCGCCGCCTCGGGGGCGGGCGTGGAAACCGTCGGGGCGTGCGGCCCGTGTGGGCCACACGCCCCGGTGGACGGTGTGGGGGAGGGTCGGTCAGCCGGTGAACGGCTCGAACGAGACGACGGTCACCTTGATGTCCGCGCCGCTGGGCGCGGTGTAGGTGACGGCCTGCCCGGAGCGCGCGCCCAGGATGGCCCTCCCGAGGGCCGACTCCGGGCTGTAGACGGTCAGCTCCGTGGTGGACGCGATCTCCCGCGAGCCGAGCAGGAAGGTCTCGCTGTCGTCGGCGTCGTCGTCGAAGTAGATCGTCACGACCATGCCGGGCGTCACCACGTCGGCGCTGGGTGCCTCACCGACCTGGGCGGTGCGCAGGAACTCCTGGAGATAGCGGATGCGCCCCTCCTGCTTGCCCTGCTCCTCGCGGGCGGCGTGGTAGCCACCGTTCTCCCGCAGGTCGCCCTCCTCGCGCCGGGCGTTGATCTCCGCAGCCATCGCCGGGCGGTTGGCGATCAGCTCGTCGAGTTCGGCCTTCAGGCGGTCGTACGCGTCCTGGGACAGCCAGGTGGCGGGCGCCTCGTTGCCAGTGGTGGACACAGGCGTTCTCCTCGATTGTGCGTGGCTGGCTGACAGGTGAACTACCAAGTTACCAGTGCCGCACCCGGCTCCGGGGCGACGAATACCGCCGGTGACCGCCCGGTGCCGCTGCGTGGAAGCGTTTCCGCAGCTCAGGACGATGGTCGGCAGCGCACGACCTCGCCGATGAACGGGCGGGCGGACGTGGCCAGCCGGTGCCGGGTGGTGATGCTCCGCTCGTCGCCCGGGGCGGTCACCGTCACCTGTTCGCGGGCCACCTCCGCGCCGTCGACGTCGCGGGCCCGCAGCAGGCAGACCGCCGACCCACCGGGCGGCACGGTGACCCGGAACGCCACCACCACCTGGTTGTCGGTGATGTCGGTGTAGGTGATCACCTGGGCGTCGTAGGTCGGGTCGCCGTACTGCTGGTAGAGGCGGAACGTGACCAGTCCGGAGGCGGCGAGCGCGACCGCCAGCAGCACCGCGGTCAGCCACGGGCGACGCCGGCCGGGATTCCGGCGCCGACCGTACCGGCCGGGCGGGAATACCGGTGCACCCGGTGTAGTTGTGGCGTGCGTCTCGGTCACCGGTGGGCATCTCCTGGCATCGTCGTCACAGGCTTCGGGAAGAATGGGCCTGGTCCATCCTCTCAGCCCGTCCACGCTGCGATGTTGGCAGGTCAGTGCCCATGCTGACAGGTCGGCAGCCGGTCACCGGGGCTGGTGGAGATATCGGCAGCTCACCCGCCCGGTCCGTGGGGTCCGGTGTCGGGCACAGACGAGGAGTGCGGCTTTGGCAGAGCAACTGCGTCTCATGGCCGTCCACGCCCATCCCGACGACGAGTCGAGCAAGGGCGCCGCGACCACGGCCAAGTACGTCGCCGAGGGGGTGGACGTGCTGATCGTGACGTGTACCGGAGGGGAACGCGGAAGCGTGTTGAACCCCAAGCTGGACCGGCCGGAGGTCTGGGCCAACATCGGCGAGGTCCGGCGGGCCGAGATGGACGCGGCGCGGGCTATCCTCGGTGTCGAGCAGGCCTGGCTGGGCTTCGTGGACTCGGGGCTGCCCGAGGGCGACCCGCTGCCGCCGTTGCCGGAGGGGTGCTTCGCCCTCGAGGACGTCGAGGTGGCGGCCGGCGCGCTGGTCCGGCTGATGCGCGAGTTCAAGCCGCACGTGGTGACCACGTACGACGAGGACGGCGGGTACCCGCACCCCGACCACATCATGTGCCACAAGATCAGCGTCGCGGCCTTCGAGGCGGCCGGTGACCCGGAGCGCTACCCGGACCTCGGCGACCCCTGGCAGCCGCTGAAGCTCTACTACGACATGGGCTTCTCCAAGAGCAAGGTCACCGCCCTGCACGAGGCGATGGTCGAGGCCGGCCTGGAGTCCCCGTACGCGCAGTGGCTGGAGCGCTGGGAGGACCGGGAGGACAAGGGCCCCCGGGTCACCACCCGGGTCGAGTGCGCGGACTACTTCCCGGTCCGCGACGACGCGCTGCGTGCCCACGCCACCCAGGTCGACCCGGACGGGTTCTGGTTCCACGTCCCGATGGACCTGCAACGCCGCGCCTGGCCGACCGAGGACTTCATCCTGGCCCGTTCCCTGGTCGACAGCGCGCTGCCCGAGTCGGACCTTTTCGCCGGGGTACGGGAGAGGGCCCATGCCTGTTGACCGTTCGTGGGGCTACCCTGGTCGTAGTCCGCAGACCGGAGGAAACCCATGCTGACCGCCGCGCAGGTGCTCGCCCAGAACAACTTCGGGGACACCCGTACCGGTGGTCTCGCCGGCCCGATGGGCCTGTTCCTCATCCTGATCCTCGGCGCCGCCACCGTGCTGCTGATCCGCAACATGAACGCCCGCCTGCGGCGCCTGCCGGACCGGTTCCCGGACCAGGGAGCGTCGACGGACGTCGCGAAGAGCGAGGCAGTCGTTGATCCGACAGAACGGTCCACGTCACAGTAGAAACCCGACGAACGCTCAGCGCGGGTGCCAGCAGCACCGCAAGGCGTTCTTCCGGGCATGATCCGGGTCAAACGGGGGCGTCGCCCCCTGTTGCGGTCCCCCGGTTTGGCTTAGCCTTCCGCCGGGGGACCATCAGCCCCCGAGCCGTGCGCGGGAGGGGGGCGCCAGTGACCAGGACAGCACCGGCTGCCCGCCGACGGGCCGGAGAGCGGCCGGACGGAGCAGCACCGTGATCTCCGATCCGGGCCGCCGGGCGCCGGACCGGCTCGGCCTCCGGGACACCCCGACCCGGGTCCGCCTGCTCATCGGTGTGCTCCTGCTGGCCGCGCTGACCGCCGCCGTGGCCGGGTTCGCCGTCCCCGCCCGGCTCTCCCCGGACGACTCGCTGCCCCCGCTGGCCCGGTTCGGCATCGCCGTCGTGGTGTTCGGCACCGCCCAGCTGGCCCGGCTCCGGTTCCGGGCCGTCGCCGGGATGGTCAGCATCACCTGGGGCGAGGCCGCCCTGATCGCCTCCCTGTACCTGGCCCCGGCCGGCTGGCTCCCGGCGGCCGCGCTGGTCGGCACGACGGTCACCTGGGGTCTGCTGTCGCTGCTGACCGACCGGCGTTCCATCGTGGACCTCGTCCGGATAGTGGCCACCGTCACCACCGCCACCGCCACCGCCGTGGTGGTCACCACCGCTCTCGGGCAGCCGTTCCTCGCCCCGCCCACCCCGAGCCTCGCCCTCGCCCTGCTCGCCGGTGCGGCCACGTACCTGCTGGCCAGCGCCGCGCTCGGCGGCCTCGCCCTCGCCCTGCGGCACGACACCACCGTCGCCCCGCCGCTGCTCGCGGCGCTTCGCGGCAAGCTGCTGATGTTCGTCGGCAACGTCGTGATCGGACTGCTGGTCATCGCGCTGATCCGCCTCGACCCGCGCTGGCTGCTGCTCCTGCCGCCACCGTGCTGGCTGCTCCAGCAGACCTACCGGCACCGGCTGCGCGCCGAGGACGAACGCCGCACGTGGCGGACGCTCGCCGAGACCACCGGGACGCTCAACCAGCTCGACGAGCGGAGCGTGGCCACGGCTGCGGTCACCGGTGGGCTCACCCTCTTCCGGGCCGAACTGGTCGACGTGCACGTGGTCCGGGACGACGGCCGGTGGCGACGGTACCGGGGGGACGTCGGCGGCCGGGTGACCGAGCGGGACGGTGCCGCGCCGGAGCCCGCGTCGGCCACCGGGCACGAGCTGGCCCGTACTCTCGCCGTCGGCGCGACCCGCGTCGGCGAGCTGCGGATCCGCCTCGCCGGTTCGACCGGACCGACCGACTCCGAACAGGACGCCTTCACCGCCTTCGCCGACGCGCTGGCCGCCGCGCTGCACGACGCGGCGACCCACCGGGAGCTGCGTCGGATCACCGCGCGGTCGTCGTACGACGCGGTGCACGACCCGCTCACCGGACTGGTCAACCGGGCCGCCCTGCTCTCTGGGGGTGACGAGGCGTTGCGGCAGCTCGCGCACGGTCAGCCGGTGGCGTTGCTGCTGCTGGACGTCAACCACTTCAAGGAGGTCAACGACACGCTCGGGCACGGTGCCGGCGACCACCTGCTCCAACTGACCGCGAACCGGCTGGGTTCCCTGGTCCGCCCCGGTGACCTGCTCGGTCGGCTCGGCGGCGACGAGTTCGCGCTGCTGACGACCGCCCTACCGGTGGTGGACCACGGCAGTGCCCCGATGGCGTACGCGCTGCGCCGGGCCCGGGAGATCGTGGAGCGGCTCGCCGCGCCGGCCGAGGTGGCCGGGGTGCGGATGTCGACCGAGGTGTCGGTCGGGGTGGTGGTGGCCGGCGCCGGCACCGCCGACCTGGCCGAGCTGCTGCGCCGGGCCGATATCGCGATGTACCAGGCGAAGAAGGGCGGTGGAAGCGTCGCCCCGTACGACAGCTCCCGGGACGACGCCAGCACCGACCAGTTGACCCTGCTGGCCGAACTGCGCGAGGCGCTGGCCGTCGACGACCAGCTCCACCTCGCCCTGCAACCGGCGGTCGACCTGGCCACCGGCGCGCCGACCGGAGTGGAGGCGCTGGTCCGCTGGCTGCACCCGCGCCGGGGTCTGCTCACCCCCGCCGACTTCATCGGCCCGGTCGAGCACAGTGAACAGCTCGGCGCCTTCACCCGGTACGTGTTGGACAAGGCGCTGGCCATCGCCGCCGACTGGGCCCGGGACGGGTTGGACGTGCCGATCTCGGTGAACCTCTCGGCGCGCAGTCTGCTCGATCCCCGCCTCCCCGCCGAGATCGCCGAGGCGCTGCGCCGGCACGACGTGCCACCACGCCGGCTCGTCCTGGAGATCACCGAGACGGTGGTGATGAGCGAGCTGGAGGTGATCGACGAGGTTCTCGCCGCGCTGCGCGGGATGGGCGTGCAGATCGCCGTGGACGACTTCGGCACCGGTTTCTCGTCGCTGACCTTCCTGACCCGGGTGCCGGTCGACGAGCTGAAGGTCGACCGCTCCTTCGTGATCCGGATGGCCGACTCACCGGAGGCGGCGGCGATCGTCCGGACCACCGTCGGGCTCGCCCACGAGCTGGGGCTACGGGTGGTCGCCGAGGGGGTGGAGACCGCCGAGCAGCGGCTCGCCCTGGCCGAGCTGGGCTGCACCGCCGCCCAGGGCTACCACTTCTTCAAGCCGATGCCCGCCGACAAGATCTCCACGGTGCTCGGCTCGCTGCTGGACAACGCCACCGCGAACGTCTTCCCGCTCCGCGCCGACGGGGCCTCCTGAGGGGTTCCTCGGCTCCTCGTTGTCGCGCCAGCAGGCGTGGCTGCGGCGTGTCCCACAGCTGACGCGACAACGATCGCTTCGCCCCGCTTCGGGTCAGCCCCGGTCGAGGACGTCGTCGACGACCTCGGGGATGGCGGCCCAGTCGGCGGAGGCGACGCTGGCGTGCCGCGCGGCCAGTTCGGCGACGCGGGCGCGGGCGGCGACCGGGTCGGTGTCGCCCACGGCGGGCGGGACGTTCTGCGCGTCGGTCATCACCAGCAGGTAGTGGTTGTTGTCGTACCAGGAGGTGTCGATCCCGCCGGTGACGTACGCCGTGGCGTCCCCGTCGAAGATCACGAACCAGGGGCGCAGGGTGGTGTCGGCGTACCGGGTGCGGGGGTCGCCGGCCTGGGCCTTGTGCACGGCCGGGAACGCCTGGGCGCTGGCCAGGGTGCCGGCGGCGGCCAGCGCGTTGAGGTGGCGGGCGTACTCGATGTCGGTCCACAGGGTGTCGGTCGGATTGCCCTGCTCGACCGTGCCGGGGATCAGGTGGACGATCACCCGGCCGGCGAGCTGCTGCCGGGTCGGCCAGGCGTCGGCTCGGGCGGCGGCGTCCAGCGAGGCGTGTCCGCCGCGCAGCTCGGCGGGGCGGTAGACCCGGCTGCCCAGCCGGGCGGCGAGCACCGCGTCGAGCTGCACCGGCCCCTGCCCGGTACGGCTGCTGAAGCCGGTCTTCAGTTCCAGCTTCAGGTGCAGCGGGCCGGCGTCCGGGTGGGCGGCCAGCCAGAGCCGGATGTTGTCCAGGCAGTGTTCGAGGTTCTTGTTCCGGGTGCCGGTGTAGAGCTGGTCGGCGCTGGTCGCGGCGACGCAGTTGTTGGCGTTGCCGAGCGGGTTGGAGTGGCTGACCCGCCACTGCCTGGTGATGATGTCCGGCCAGACGTCCAGCTCGATCATGCCGGGCCGGGCGTCGAGCGCCTGCGCCAGGTAGGTGTACGTGTCCTGCTCGTACGCGTTGTGGGTGCCGACGGTGGTGGCGGCCGAGACCCGGGTGGTCGGGTCGGCGGCGGTGGCGGGGGAGCCGGTGACGAGCAGCGTCGCGACCAGGGCGACGGACGTGAGCACCGACCGGGGACGGGATCCGCGCATGCGTGCCTCCTTGGGGGAGACCGGCGACGGTCGCCGGGCATGCACTGATGAAAGTCGATGAATGTGTCCCAGGGGAAGCCCCCGGACCACCCCGACCGACTCGCGGAGACCCGCGGTCGCGGTCCCAGGTGGGGCGTTCCTCCGAGGACGGGGACGTCGGGCCGCCGGTCGCTGGCTATGGTCGTCCGGTGAACCGACTCGCCGAAGCCACCAGTCCCTACCTCCTCCAGCACGCCGGCAACCCGGTCGACTGGTGGCCCTGGTGCGACGAGGCGTTCGCCGAGGCGAAACGGCGGGACGTGCCGGTGCTCGTCTCGGTCGGCTACTCGGCCTGCCACTGGTGCCACGTCATGGCCCACGAGTCGTTCGAGGACGAGACCGTCGGCCGCCTGCTCAACGAGGGCTTCGTGGCGATCAAGGTGGACCGCGAGGAGCGCCCGGACGTCGACGCGGTCTACATGACCGCCACCCAGGCGATGACCGGGCAGGGCGGCTGGCCGATGACGGTCTTCGCCACGCCGGACGGCACCCCGTTCTTCTGCGGCACCTACTTCCCCCGGCCGAACTTCCTCCGGCTGCTCGAATCGGTCGGCACCGCCTGGCGGGAGCAGCGCGACGCCGTACTCCGGCAGGGGGCCGCGGTGGTCGAGGCGATCGGCGGCGCCCAGGCCGTCGGCGGCCCCACCACCCCGCTCACCGCCGACCTGCTCGACGCCGCCGCCGACCAGCTCGCCCAGGAGTACGACGCCACGAACGGCGGCTTCGGCGGCGCGCCGAAGTTCCCGCCGCACATGAACCTGCTCTTCCTGCTCCGGCACCACCAGCGCACCGGCTCCCGGCAGTCGCTGGAGATCGTCCGGCACACCTGTGAGGCGATGGCCCGGGGCGGCCTCCACGACCAGCTCGCCGGCGGATTCGCCCGGTACTCGGTGGACGGGCACTGGACCGTGCCGCACTTCGAGAAGATGCTCTACGACAACGCCCTGCTGCTGCGGGCGTACACCCAGCTCTGGCGACTCACCGACGACCCGCTCGCCGCCCGGGTGGCCCGGGACGTCGCCCGGTTCCTCGCCGACGAACTGCACCGGCCCGGCGAGGGGTTCGCCTCCGCGCTCGACGCGGACACCGACGGCGTCGAGGGACTCACCTACGTCTGGACGCCGGCCCAACTGGTCGAGGTGCTCGGCGAGGACGACGGCCGCTTCGCCGCCGACCTGTTCGGGGTCACGTCCGCCGGCACCTTCGAGGGCGGCACGAGCGTGCTGCGGCTGGCCCGCGACGTCGACGACGCCGACCCGGCGGTACGCGCCCGCTGGCAGGACGTGGTCCGCCGGCTGCTCGCCGCCCGGGACACCCGACCCCAGCCCACCCGCGACGACAAGGTGGTGGCCGCCTGGAACGGCCTCGCGATCACCGCGATCGCGGAGTTCGTCCGCCTGGTCGAGACCCGGGGCGCCAGCGGTGCGGACGGGGAGGACAACCTGCTGGAGGGCGTGACCATCGTCGCCGACGGCGCGATGCGGGACGCGGCCGAGCACCTCGCCGGCGTACACCTCGTCGACGGCCGGCTGCGCCGGGTCTCCCGCGACGGCGTGGTCGGCCAGCCGGCCGGTGTGCTGGAGGACTACGGCTGCGTGGCCGAGGCGTTCTGCGCGATGCACCAGCTCACCGGCGAAGGACGATGGCTGGAGCTGGCCGGGCAGTTGCTGGACACCGCGCTGGCCCGGTTCGCCGCGCCCGGCGGCGGCTTCTACGACACCGCCGACGACGCCGAGCGCCTGGTCACCAGGCCCGCCGACCCGACCGACAACGCCACCCCCTCCGGCCGGTCGGCGATCGTCGCGGCGCTGGTCGACTACGCCGCGCTGACCGGCGAGACCCGCTACCGGGAGGCGGCCGAGGCCGCGCTGGCGACCGTCGCCCCGCTGGTCGGCCGGCACGCCCGGTTCACCGGGTACGCGGCAGGCGTCGGCGAGGCGCTGCTCTCCGGGCCGTACGAGATCGCCGTGGTCACCGACGACCCGGCCGGGGACCCGCTGGTCGCCGCCGCGTACCGGCACGCCCCGCCCGGGGCGGTGGTCGTCGCCGGCCGACCGGACCAGCCCGGAGTGCCGTTGCTCGCCGACCGGCCGATGCTCGACGGCCGTGCCACCGCCTACGTCTGCCGGGGCTTCGTCTGCCAACGCCCGGTGACCACCGTCGACGACCTCGTGACCCAACTCACCCGACCAGCCCGGTAGCCCGCCCCACGCACCGGTGCCGCACCCGGCCTGAGGGCGTGCTGCCCCGCACCCGGTCGAGGTGGAAGGAGGGGCCCCCTGTTACCGCTTTTTGTGTAGCAGGGGCCCCCTGCAAACCCCCGACCGGCGGCGACTGCCGGCACCTCGGACCGCCCGGATAGGCTGGGCGCCGCTATGGACTCCCGTACCGGTCTCCCCGTTGTCGGCATGGTGGGCGGTGGCCAGCTGGCCCGGATGACCCACCAGGCCGCGATCGCCCTCGGCCAGTCACTGCGCGTGCTCGCCCTCGCCCCCGACGACGGCGCGGCCCTGGTCGCCGCCGATGTGCAGTACGGCGATCACACCGACCTGGCGGCGCTGCGCACCTTCGCCAAGGGCTGCGACGTGGTCACCTTCGACCACGAGCACGTGCCCACCGGGCACATCCGCGCCCTGGCCGACGAGGGGGTGACGCTCTACCCGCCGGCCGACGCGCTGGTCCACGCCCAGGACAAGCAGGTCATGCGGGAGAAGCTCAGCGCGCTGGGCGCCCCGGTCCCCGCTTGGCGACCGGTCACCGTCCCGGGCGACCTGGTCGACTTCGGCACCGGCGCCGGCTGGCCGGTGGTCCTCAAGGCGGCCCGGGGCGGCTACGACGGCCGGGGTGTCTGGCTGGTCGAGGACCCGGACCAGGCCGCCGAGCTGGCCGGCACGTTGCTCGCCGCCGGCACCCCGCTGATCGTCGAGGAGCGCGTACGGCTGCGCCGCGAGCTGGCCGTGCAGGTGGCCCGCTCGCCGTTCGGGCAGGTGGCCGTCTATCCGGTGGTGGAGACGGTGCAGCGCGACGGCATCTGCGCCGAGGTGCTGGCCCCCGCGCCCGACCTGCCGGAGGAGCTGGCGATCGCCGCGGGGCAGCTCGCCATCGATCTGGCCACCGCGCTCGGCGTGGTCGGCCTACTCGCCGTGGAACTCTTCGAGACCCCGACCGGGCTGGTGGTCAACGAGTTGGCGATGCGGCCGCACAACTCCGGGCACTGGACCATCGAGGGCGCCCGGACCTCGCAGTTCGAGCAGCACCTGCGGGCGGTCCTCGACTACCCGATGGGGGACACCTCGCTCACCGCGCCGGTCGTGGTGATGGCGAACGTGCTCGGCGGCGAGCCCGGTGGCATGGGGATCGACGAGCGGCTGCACCACCTCTTCGCCGCCGAGCCGGGCGCGAAGGTGCACCTCTACGGCAAGCAGGTCCGACCGGGCCGGAAGATCGGGCACGTCACGGTGCTCGGTGACGACCTCGACGACGTACGGGCGCGGGCCGCGCGGGCCGCCCGTTGGCTGCGCGAGGGCCACCAGTGACCGCGCGGGGCGAGTTCGTCGGCCCCGCTCCCGCCAACGAAGGGAAGGCCAGCGTGAGTACCGTCGGGCTGATCATGGGCAGCGACTCGGACTGGCCGACCATGCGGGCCGCCGCCGAGGCGCTCGACGAGTTCGGCGTGGCGTACGAGGTGGGCGTGGTCTCCGCGCACCGGACCCCGGTCAAGATGATCGAGTACGCCCGCTCCGCCGTCGACCGGGGGCTGAAGGTGATCATCGCCGGGGCCGGCGGTGCCGCCCACCTGCCGGGCATGGTCGCCTCCGCCACCCCGCTGCCGGTGATCGGCGTGCCGGTGCCGTTGAAGCACCTCGACGGGATGGACTCCCTGCTCTCCATCGTGCAGATGCCGGCCGGCGTGCCGGTGGCCGCCGTGTCCATCGGCGGTGCGCGCAATGCCGGCCTGCTCGCCGTGCGTATCCTCGCCGCCGCCGACCCGGTCCTGCGGGAGCGGATGACGGCGTACCAGGCCGGGCTGGAGCAGTTGGTCGCCGAGAAGGAAGCCGCGCTCCGCGCCTCGCTGGGCTGAGCACACCCCGGGCTGAGCACACCCCGGTCACGGTGCCCGCCGGACCTCGTCTGTTCTTCGACACGTGGTTGCAGGGGTCCCCTGCTACTCAAAAAGCGGTAACAGGGGACCCCTCCTACCACCCCAGCCGGGGCGGGTCCTACCACCCCCAGCCGGGCGGCGGGGAGCCTCAGGGCAGGGCAGGGCGGTGCGGCCGGGTCAGCGCATGCCGCGTAGGGCGGTCTGGAGACGGTCCTGGGCGCGGCGGCGTCGCTCGTTGCTCGCGCCCAGCACGAGCAGCACCAGGCCGACCAGGAGCAGCACCAGCCACGGCCCGAGGCTGAACAGCGCATGCAGGGCGGCGATGCCGGTGACCACCGCCCCGACGATCACCGGGGCCTGCTGCTGGGTCATCGAACCCCAGACCAGCACGGCCACCGCGCCGAGCAGCAGGAGCACCTGCCGGAGCATGCTGGAGTCGGTGGCCAGCACCATCGCCAGGGTCGGCACGAACGCGGCGACCAGCGCCGGCCCGTACGCCACCCAGCTGCTCAGATCCGGTCGCTCCCGCAGCTCCATCATCCCGACCAGCAGGGCGAGCGCCGCGAACGGCAGGGTGTACGCCTCGGGAAGCGCCACGTCGGCGACCCGCATCAGGATCCACCAGGCGACGATCTCGCAGGCCACCACCGACCAGAACAGGATGCGTCGCTCGGCCGGGCGGCGACCCGGCCGGGTGGCGGCCACCCCGAGCACCGCGCCCCAGCCGGCGAGCAGGGCGGCGATGTGCCGTGGCGAGTCGAAGGCCAGGGCCAGCGCGATCAGCGCGGCGGCGTACCCGCTCCACTCCACGGTCGCCGCCTCGCGGTGCGCCTCCGGCCGGCGCAGCCGGGGCAGGCGGGCGGCGAACACCTGGAGTGCCGCGCCGACCGTCAGCACCCCGAACGCCGACCAGACCGGCGCGAGCCCGGCGACCAGGCCGATGGTGAGGACCAGCAGTTGGGCCATCAGCGAGGCGAACAGCCAGCCGAGGATGCGGGCCCGCTCGGTGCTGCCGAACAGCGCCGCGACCGTCCCGACCGCGACCGCCCCGGCGAGGGTGAAGACGGTGAGGTCCCGGGTGGCGAGGCTGCCGGCCAGCCCCGCCCCGCCACCGGCGAGCCCGATGCCGAAGGTCAGCGCCCGGGTCCAGCGCAGCGACCGGGCCCGCTCGACCAGGGGCGGTGGCGGGGTCAGCGCCAGCCCGAGCATCGCCAGGGTGAACACCGCCAGCGCGGCCAGGGTGGTCTGCGGCCAGCCCAGGCCGAACGCGATCGGCGTGATGAGCACGGTGACCGCCAGGCCGGGCAGCACCACCGGGACCGCCCGGAAGTACTGTCCGCCGCTGAACGCGGTCGCGCCGAGCGCCGCGCAGATGGTGAGCAGCAGGGCGGTCAGCACGTGGGTCGGGTCGGCCGCCTCGGCCGGCGGGGTGAACAGCTGTGGCGGCGGCCCGTCCCAGACCTGCGACAGCGTCCCGTACGGCTCGACCAACGCGACCACCAGGGCCGGCGCGATCGAAATCACGGCCAGCGCGACCGGCAGGGTGGCGGCGGCGAGCGCGCCGGCCGCCGGGCTGACCCGCCAGCGCCGGTCGGCGAGCCGGTCCGGCATCCGGCGCAGCGCCCCGTCGACCAGCACCGCCCAGCGCCCGACCGGCTGGGCCGAGGTGGCCGGTGGCACCGTGGCGGCCCGGACCAGTTCGGCGAGGACCCCGAGCAGGGCCGCCGCCGCCGCGAAGACCCCGACCGGCAGGCCGGTGGGGATCGCGGCGAGCGCACTGACCGTGGCTCCGGCGGCGATGCCGAAGCTCGCGTACGGCAGGTACTGCGGCACCCGCCGCCGGAGGGCGGCCACCGCGGCCAGGCCGATGCTGGACGCGGCCAGCGCTGCGGTGAGCAGCACCTCGGGGCCGTGCCCGGCCTCGGCGGCCAGGGCGGCGACCACACCGGGCAGGGCGAGCAGGGCCGCCGCCGTGCCGAGGCCGCCGATGGTGGCCAGGTGTGGCGGCATGCCGGTGGTCTCGATCCGCTCGACCTGCCGGGCGGCGAACGTCCGGGCCAGCCCGGCGACCGTCGCCCCGACCAGCACCACGATGCTCAGTGCCAGTGCGGTGGTCCAGGGCCGGACCAGCCCCGCGCCCACCCCGTGCAGCGCCACCAGGGCGGCCACGGTGGCCCGGGAGAGCGCGGCCCGTGGATCGGCCGCCGCGACGGCGGCCATCCCGAAGACGGTGGCGACCGTGCCGCCGACCAGCACCGGCGACCACCAGGGCAGGTCGAACGCGGCGGCCGCGCCGATGGTGGCCAGCACCGCCGCCGCGCCGGAGACGTCGTGCTTCCATGGTTCGGGCAGGAGGATCGCGGCGGCGACGCCGAGCAGGACCAGCGCGACCGGAGCCTGCGCGGTGGTGCCGCCGGTGGGCGCGGCCGGCCAACCGGTCAGGTCACCGGCCCAGATCGGCCCGGGTACCGCGATCACTCCGAACCCGCCCCGCAGCGCCATCCAGCCGGCCAGCGCGGCGACGATCGCCCCGGCCACCGCCATGCCCAGGACCGGACCCCGCCGCCACTCGTCCGGCAGTGTCCGGGCGGCGACCGCGACCAGCAGCACCAGCGCCGCCGCGACCACCAGTTGCGCACCGGGGGCGAGCACCGCCGCGATCCGCAGCAGGGTGGCGACGAGCGCGGCGGTGGCCGCCGCCGCGGCGAAGTCGGAGCCGTCGAGGGCGAGGTCGGCCCGGCCCCGGGCGTCGATGGCCGGCGCGAGGAAGAGCAGCAGCGCGGCGGCGAGCAGCAACGCCGCGACCCAGGCGTCGGCGGAGGTGGCGCCGGGGGCGACGAAGGCCGCCCCCGCGACGATCACCGCGCCCAGCCCGGCGCCCACCGCCAGCGGCGGACTGATCTCCCGTTGCGACACCTGGACGATCGCCGAGTAGCCGAGCGTGACGCAGACGGCCAGGAAACTGGAGGCGAGGATCGGGACGGTGACCTCCCGCAGGGCGGCCGGGGTGAGCACCGGACCGGCGGGGGTCAGCGCGGCGACGAAGGCGGCCACCGCCCCGGGCAGGGCGAACGCCGCGCCGCCGGCCGCCCAGGCGGTGATGGTGTCCGCTGCCGCCGCCGAGGCGACCCGGACCCGGGGGGCGAGGGTCACCAGTACCCCGCCCGCGAAGAGGGCGAGCAGCACGGCGGCGGTGAGCGCCGGCCGGGCCAGCGACGCGCCGGCACCGGCGAGCCCGACCACGGCGGCGGCGCCGACATGCGCCCGGGCGGCCCGGACGGTGCGGGCGGAGAGCCCGACCAGACCGAGACCGATGGCGGTGAGCACCAGCGGCCACGGTGCGACGGCCCAGCCCAGCCCGAACGAGGCGGGTACGGCCAACGCGGTCACGGCGGTCCCGGTCACCGCGAACTCCCGCCGGATCTCCCCCGGGAGCGCGAGCACCGCCGCGACGGTGAGCAGCAGCGCGCTGGTGGCGAGCTGCCAACCGACCGGGCCGGCGGCCTCGGCGAGGACGGCCGGGTAGCGGTCGAGGTCGGCGGCCCAGGCGGGCAGCGCCGCGTTGACCGGGGCGAGCCCGGCGTACAGCGCACCGGACCCGACGAACAGCCCGGTGACGGTCAGGGCCACCGCCGAGGCGAGCTGTGGCCCGCGCCGGATCGCCGCCGGTACGGCCCGGACGGCGAGGCTGGTCAGGGCGATCACCAGGGAGATCAGCAGGATCACCTGGCCGGGCAGGGCGACCGCGGCGACCCGGCTCAGCGCACCGATCACGGCGAGGGTGGCGATCGCGGCCCCGAGATCGGGCAGGGGCGGGCGGCGTACCGCCATCGTCCCGACCAGGGTCACCCCGGCGGCCAGCAGGAGCACGACCGCCGCGCCGAGCGTGGCCGGCAGGGTGTCCGCGCGTAGCAGCGCGGTGACCGCGTACGCCAGGGCGAGGGCGAGCGCCACGGCGTGCAGCGCCCAGGCCAGCTCCGCCAGCCAGGGCACCGGTCGGGCCGGGGCCGCCGGCCGGACACCGGCCCGGAAGGCTCCGGTGTTCGTCGACGGGTCGCTGAAGACCTCGTCGGCCTCCTCGGGGGCACCCTCCGGCCGGGTCGCGGCCCGGCTCCGGTCGGCGGCGACCGGTGACGGGACGACCGGGCGCTCGGTGGTCAGTGGGGAACGGGCCAGCCAGAGGTCGATCGCGGCGACCACGGTGAAGACCAGTGCCCACCCGGTGGCCCCCCGCACCAGCCCGGAGGCGAGCAGGGGCAGCACCGGTTGCACGGCGAGCACGGCGGCGAACCGGGGCACCCGCAGGCCGGTCCAGCGGGCGTAGCCGTAGCCGACTCCGGCGGTGACCGCGAAGACGAGGCCGGCGAAGACCGTGCCGGGTACCGCGTCCGCGCCGGACCCGGCCACGGCGTGGAGCGCGTACCCGTCCAGCGGTACCAGGATCAACCCGACCGCGGCGATGGTCTCGGCCGTGGACACCAGCGACCGCCGCGCGACCGCAGGCGCGGCGAGCAGCATCAGTGTGGTCGCGGCGAGGAGGATGAGCAGCCGGGCCAGCGCGTCCATCGAGGACGTCGCCACGCCCGCGAAGACCACCGCGGCGACGCCGATCAGCAGCGCACCCAAGCCGAGCGGGATGTTCTGCACCTCCCGCGAGGACGCCTCCGGCGGATGCTCCGGGTCGTCCGCGTCGAGCCAGGTGGCGGTGGTGGTGGTCGGCGGGTCGTCCGGCGGTCGGTTGCCCTGGCGGGGCACCCGGGGCGGGGCGCCGGTGGAGCCCCCGGTCGGGACACCTGTGGAGTCCCCGGCCGGTGCGCCGGGGGGCCGGCGCGGGCCACGGCGACGGAGCACCCGGCGGGTCTTGGTGGCCTGTTTCAGCTTCTCCTCGCCGGCGTGCGCGAGGATGTCCCGCTGGAAGAGCGCCGCCTGCATCTTCTGGGCGATCTGCCGCTGCTCACGGGCGATCTCGGCGTCCCGCGCCTTCATCTCCGCGATGGACCGTTCGACCTCGGCGATGTGGGCCGCCCACTGTGGTTGCTCAGCCCCGCACACCGGACAGCGGCGTGCCGGCTTGATCTCCCGACCACACGAGGCGCACTGGAAGCTAGCCACGAACAACTCCTCCGCCCGGTCGCCCCGCACTGTGGAATCCCACTGTGGCAGCATGCCCAAACCCGGCACGGATTTCGACAGTTGTCGCCGCATCGCGGCCAGAAAAGTCGCGGACAGGCGCGGGGCCGGTCGCGGAGAGTGCTCCCCGACCGGCCCCGGTCACCTGGTCGGAGGTGCTCCGACCAGGGTCAGGCGTCAGGGGCGACCCATGCCCCGGTACTCCCAGCCGGCCTGGATCCAGAGGGCCGAGTCCAGGCAGTTGCGGCCGTCCACCACCCGGCGCTCGGCGACGAGTTCGCCGAGGACGACCGGGTCGGCGTTGCGGAAGTCGGCCCACTCGGTGAGGACGCAGACCAGGTCGGCCCCGGTCACCGCCTCGTTCATGCTCGGCTGGTAGCTGAGTTCGGGCATGGCCCGGCGGGCGTTCTCCATGCCCTCCGGGTCGTAGACGCGGACGTCCGCGCCGGCCTTGCCGAGCAGCGCGGCGACGGCGAGCGCCGGGGCGTCGCGGACGTCGTCGGTGTTGGGCTTGAAGGTGGCCCCGAGCACCGCGATCCGGGTGCCGGTGAGGTCCGGTCCGGCCGGGCCGTACCGGCGGCCGAGCAGGTCGGCGCTGAGTTGCAGCACCCGGCTGCGGCGACGCAGGTTGATCAGGTCGACCTCGTGCAGGAAGCGCAGCGCCTCGCCCGCGCCCAGTTCCTGGGCCCGCGCCTGGAACGCGCGGATGTCCTTGGGCAGGCACGCGCCACCGAAGCCGAGACCGGCCTGGAGGAAGCGGTTGCCGATCCGCGGGTCGTACCCGATGGCCCGGGCGAGCTGGGTGACGTCGCCACCGGCGACCTCACAGACCTCGGCCATCGCGTTGATGAAGGAGATCTTGGTGGCGAGGAAGGCGTTCGCGGCGACCTTGACCAGCTCGGCGGTGGCGAAGTCGGTGACCACCAACGGCACCTCACGGTCCTCGGTGGCGGCCAGGTCGAAGACGCCCTTGTGGGCGGCGTAGAGCATGCCGTTGGCCCACTCGCTCTTCACCCCGACCACGATCCGGTTGGGACGCAGCACGTCGTCGACGGCGAATCCCTCCTGGAGGAACTCCGGGCTCCACGCCACCTCGACGCCCAGGTCGGGCGAGCTGTGCTTGCCGACCAACTGCTCGACCCACTCGGCCGTGCCGACCGGCACGGTCGACTTGCCGACGATCAGTGCCTTCCGGGTGAGGTGCTGGGCCAGGCTGCTCACCGACGCCTCCACGTAGGTGAGGTCGGCGCCGAGGCCGTCGGCGCGCTGCGGGGTGCCCACGCAGATGAAGTGCACGTCGCCGAACTCGGCGGTCTCGGCGATGTCGGTGCTGAACCGCAGCCGACCGGCGGCCAGGTTGCGCTTGAGCAGCTCGTCCAGGCCGGGCTCGTGGATCGGCACCTCACCGGCGTTCAGCTTGGCGATCTTGTCCACGTCGACGTCGTAGCCGAGCACGTCGTAACCGAGCTCGGCATAGCAGATGGCGTACGTCGCACCGAGGTAGCCGGTGCCGAGGAAGGTGACCCGGGGCCGCGGGGCACCGGAGGGGGGAGTCACCGCCGGGATGGCCGGCATCGGCTGGGTGTTCGGGTACGGGATCGTCACGCCTGTCTTCTCCGCTCGCGCTGGCGGCGCTTCGTCGCGTCGCAATCGGCTGCGGCGCCTGGCCGGGCACCGAGTGACAATTTTGTCGTCTTCATGGTCCGCTGGCTCTGTGGGGGCCGTTGAGCCAGGAGCCTACGCGCCGGTAGGGATCACCTGAACCCTGGTCGCTATCCTTCAGTCTGCGTGGTCCGTGGCCCACGAAGCCACGGTCTGCGCATGATAGCGGCGAAGGGGAGGGGCCAACATGGCCGCAGAGCAGTCGTTCGACGTCTACCGGTTGCCCGAGGAGCACGAGGCGATCCGGGAGGCGGTCCGGGAGGTCTGTGAGGCGAAGGTCGCCCCGCACGCCGCGGAGGCCGACGAGACCGGCGAGTTCCCGAAGGCGTCGTACGACGCCCTGCGGGCCGCCGACTTCCACGCCCCGCACATCCCGGCCGAGTACGGTGGTGCCGGCGCGGACGCGCTGGCCACGGCCATCGTGATCGAGGAGGTGGCCCGCGCGTGTGCCTCGTCCTCGCTGATCCCGGCGGTCAACAAGCTGGGCACCATGCCGCTGCTGCTGGCCGGCTCCGAGGAGCTCAAGCGGCGCTACCTGACCCCGGTCGCCGCCGGGGAGGCGATGTTCTCGTACTGCCTCTCCGAGCCGGAGGCGGGCAGCGACGCGGCCTCGATGACCACCCGGGCCGTACGTGACGGGGATCACTGGGTGCTCAACGGGGTCAAGCGGTGGATCACCAACGCGGGCGTCTCGGAGTACTACACGGTATTCGCCGTGACCGATCCCACAGCCCGGTCCCGGGGGATCTCCGCCTTCGTGGTGGAGAAGTCGGACCCGGGGGTCAGCTTCGGCGCGCCGGAGAAGAAGCTCGGCGTCAAGGGCTCGCCCACCCGCGAGGTCTACTTCGACCAGGTGCGCATCCCGGCCGACCGGATCATCGGTGCCGAGGGCACCGGCTTCGCCACCGCGATGAAGACCCTGGACCACACCCGGGTCACCATCGCCGCCCAGGCGCTCGGCATCGCGCAGGGCGCGCTCGACTACGCCAAGGGGTACGTCAAGGAGCGCAAGCAGTTCGGCAAGCCGGTGGCGGAGTTCCAGGGCATCCAGTTCATGCTCGCCGACATGGGCATGAAGTTGGAGGCGGCCCGGCAGCTCACCTACGCCGCCGCCGCCCGTTCCGAGCGCGGCGACGCCGACCTGACCTACTTCGGCGCGGCGGCGAAGTGTTTCGCCTCCGACGTCGCCATGGAGGTCACCACCGACGCGGTGCAGCTGCTCGGCGGTTACGGCTACACCCGGGACTACCCGGTCGAGCGGATGATGCGGGACGCCAAGATCACCCAGATCTACGAGGGCACCAACCAGGTGCAGCGCATCGTCATGGCCCGCCAGCTCCTGCGCGACTGACCGACGCACCGACCGGTCGCCGTCCGGGCGGCCGGTCGGTGTCGACCACCCGGTGCAGGTGCTCGACCAGCATTCGACCGTGCGGGGTGAGCCGGTCACCGGCGAGCAGCAGCTCGGCGACCTCCCGACAGGCGGCCCGGGTCCGGCGGAACTCCGTCCGGGCCCGGCGCAGCCCGTCCGGCCGCGACTCGTGGCGCTGCTGGCGACGCCAGAACCGGGCCACGCTGACGTGCGCGTAGAGGCCCTGGAGCAGTGCCGGCAGCGGACGCGGCCCGACCCGCCAGGGCGCGGGGAGCCGGACGTCGTCGCCGGGCCGCAGGAGCGGGAAGAGGTTCTCCAACGCGGCGAGCTTGTTGTGGGCCAGCTCGTGCACCAGGGTCGCCGCCGTGGTCGCGGCGTCCCCGCCGCCGGAGAGCGCGACACAGCCCACGCCGGCCGGGAACGTCCCACTGATCAGGGCCGCCCCGGCCTCCGCCGGCGCGCCGGTACCGGTCAGCTCGGCCGCTCCGGGCGACAGCGGCATGACCATGGCGACCGCCGCGGCCAGCTCGTCGGCGTACCCCCGGTGGCCGGTGGCGAGCAGCCGCCAGCCCGGGGCGAGCGCTGTCCGCCACCGGGCCGCCTCGTCGGGGCGCACCGGGGTGGCCGGGCGGGAGAGCGACCAGAGGTCGTCCAGCCGCAGGTCCAGTCCGCCACCGGCGTGCAGCCGGGGCACCGGCCACCAGCCCGTGCCGGGACGCGGCGGCACGCCGTCGACGGTCACGCCGTGCGGCGTGACCGCCAGCGCGACGTTCGCCGGGCCGCCCGTGGCGAGCCGGATGTGACCGACCGTGGGCAGCGGGAACGCCGATCCGGGTGGTGTCGGAAACCCGACGGTGGCCGGCACCCCGGCACGGCGGGCCGCCGCCACGGCGACCGGCGCGAGCATGGCCGGCCACCCGCCGCCACGCGGATCACCGCCCACGGCGTCCGCGTCCGTCGGCGCCAACCGGGCGAGGGTCTCCGCCGCCCAGGCGCTCACGCTGGGGTACGTCAGCACCCGCCGTACCGCGTCCGGGTCGGTCCGGCGGAGCCCGCCGAGCAGCCGCCAGGCCTGCCGGACGGTGCCGGTGTGCGGGTGGCCGAGATCGGCGCACCGCTCGACGAGTTCACGCAGCGTCAACAGGTTCCGGCTGTACTGGGCGGCCAGCAGAACCCGGACGGCGGACCGCCCGCCACCGCCCCGGGCCAGCGCCAGGAACGTTTCGGGAGCCATCACGTGCCGGTCGGCGTGCCGCGACGACCGTGCCGGGTCACGCACCGTTCCCCCGAACTGACAGCTGAATATCGATGAACGCTACGATATGTTACTGGCGGAGCGCTGGCTGTGCTGCTTACGGTGTGGTTCTCGACAGATCGAAGGTGGGGCGAAGCATGCCGGAAAGGATGAGCAGTCATGACCGCCCCCTGATATCCGACCTTCTCAAGGCGGAGGACCTGGACCCGTCGGATCTCGACGCCCTGCCCCGGAAACTGCTGCGGCAGTCGTTGCGGCGGCTCATCGACGAGACCGGCGAACCCCGTGGGCACTTCCTGTGGTTCCCCAACCAGACCAGCGACCCGGGGGTCGCGCCGGCCACCGGGCGGAGGCGAGTGGGGACCGACCGAATGGAGAGGGATGGACATGACGGGTGACCGCCGTCCGGACGGGTCGGAGCCGCGATGACCGGACCGGTACCGTCCCGGTCGGACAGTGGTCCGACCGGGGCCAGCGTGGTCGCCTTCCTGGCGCCGACCAGCCGGACCGGGCGGACCAACCTGGTCAGCAACCTGGCCTGGATCCTGGCCCGGACCGGCCGCCGGGTGCTCGTCGTCGACGCGGGCCGGGGCACCGTGCGGGTGCACGAGCACCTGCGCATGTTCCACACCGACGAGGGGCCGGTCGCCGACCAGCTTCCGACGGAACTGGCCCGGTCGCTCTTCCCCGCCTCGGTGGGGCCGGCCCGGCAGTTCGCCGAACAACCCGTCCTGCGCCGGTACGCGGCCCCGCCCGGCCGGCTCGACGTGGTCTGGATGCCCGAGTCCACCCCGTGGCCGCCGGAGGAGCCCGACGACGCCTCCTTCACCGAGCTGCGCCGGCAACTGCGCCGCACCGAGTACGACGTCGTCCTCCTCGATCCGGTCGACACCGACCCGACGGTGGGCCGCTGGGCGGCGGTGCTCTGCGAGGCGGTGGTGATCTGCTTCCCGTACCGCTATCCCCGGCTGCCCGAGGTGGCCGCGCTGGCCCGGCAGGTGCACCGGGCCGCGCCCGCCGGGGTCCGGCTGGTCGGTGTGGCCACCGCCGTCGACGAGCCCGACCCGGCCCGCGCCGCACAGCGGCGGGACACCATCCGCCGGGGGCTGGGGGCCGCGCTCGACGACTCCGCCGCGTCGTTCGGGATGGCCCTGGTGGAGGTGCCCGGAAGCGCGACCGGGCAGACGCTCGCCCCGCTGCTGGAGCCCTCGCCCCACCGGGACCGGCTGCTCGCCGCGTACGGTGACCTGCTGCGGCTGGTCACCGACGGCGCGCTCGGCACCGCCGGGCCCGAGCCGGAGTCGTTGCGCATCCGCTACCGGTACGGACTGGGTCGGCAGGCCGCCGACGACCAGAGTGAGATCCAGCTGGCTTACCCGGCGCGCCAGCGGCCCTGGGCGGACTGGCTCCGTGCCGAACTGGCGGCGGTGGGCGTCCGGGCCCAGCCGTGGCCCCCGGACGACGAACGCCGACGTCCCACCGGCCGGACGACCGTGCTGGCGGTGGTTCCGGCGGACGACTCGGAGGAACAGTGGCGCGACGGTGTGGTCGGCGCGGTGCGTGCCGACCCGGAGACCGAACTGCTCGTCGCCCGGACCGGCCCGGCCACCGTCGACGCCCTGCCGCACGAGGACGTCCGGGGGATCGACCTGACCGGGTGCACCGAGGAGCAGGCCCGCGAACGGCTGCGCGGCACGCTCGGGCTGGCCGGGATCCGTCCGGTGCCGACCGAACGGCCCTGGCGGCCGGGTTTCCCCGGCGGCCGGGAGGAAGCGCCCCGGGAGTTCCAGCTGCCGGCCCGGCCCCGCCTCTTCGTCGGCCGGGACCGGGAACTGGCCGAGCTGCGTGACCTGCTGCTGGCCGGTCCACCGGGGCGGCCGGTCGTGGTGACCGGACCGGCCGCCGTGGGCAAGACCAGCCTCGTCGGCGAGTACGCGCACCGCTTCCGCTGGGACTACGACCTGATCGTCTGGATCGCCGCGGGCGGGCTGCACGACGTCCGGGCCGCGTTGACCGAACTCGCCGCCGAACTGGGCGTCGAGCCGCGCGGCAACCCGGTCCAGGAGGTCCTGCACGAGCTGGGCCGGCGCAGCGGGCAGTGGCTGGTCGTCTACGACGGCGCGGGGAACGAGGAGCTGTCCGACCTGCTGCCGGGCGGCTCCGGCCACGTCGTGCTGACCCGCCGGTCCGACGCCGATCCGACGCCGGGCGCGGTGACCGTCACCGTGGGCGACCTTGTGGAGGCGGACGCCGTGCGCCTGCTCACCGCACGGGTGCGCGGGCTCTCCCGGGTGCCGGCGACGGCGGTGGTGGAGACGGTCGGGGCGTCCCCGCTCGACCTGCGGCTCGCCTCGGGCCTGCTCGGGCAGGCCGGCGTCCTGCTCAGCTCGGCGCACGCGGTCGCCGACTCCCGTGGTGCCGACACCGCGGTGCCGGCGTTCTGCGCGGCGGTCGCCGAGCCGGCCGGGGAGCCCGCCGCCGCCAGGATCGTGCGCGTGGCGATGGCCCTTATGCAGGAGGACTTCAGCGGGCGGGTCGCGGTCGTGGTGGCGCAGATGTGCGCCTTTGCCTCCCCACTGGGGCTCTCCCTGTCGATCCTCGGGTCGCGACCGATGCGGGCGCAGGTCGCGCGCGGCCTCTCCGACGCGGACGGCGCGATGCTGCGCGCCGACGGGTGGGAGATGGACCGGGCGCTGGCGGCGGCGGTCCGGTTCCGGCTGGTGGAGGTCGCCTGGGGACGGGGTGGCGTGGTGCGGATGCACCCGGCCGTGCAGGCGACCGTCCTGGCCGGTATGTCCGACCAGGAGCGTGAGACGCGGCGCGGCCAGTTCCTTCTCGGCCTCGCCGACGCCGCGCCCCGGACGATCGCCGCCGACTCACCGGTCCGACGCGAGCTGCACCGGCACCTGATCAGCTCCGGCGCGCTCGACGTGGACGGTCCCGACGAGGTCCGGCGGTGGCTGGTCGAACAGCTCGAACATCTCATCGCCCGGGGCGACGGAGAGGCCCCGGACGCGCTGCGCCGGTGGCGTCGGGCGCTCGACCGGTGGCTGGCCCGCCACGGCTGGCAGGACCGGTTCACCCTGCGCCTCGCCACCCGGCTGGCCGACGTCACCCGATCGCTCGGTCACGGCGCGGAGGCGCTGGAGCTGAGCCGGACGGCGCTGCGCGAGGGAACGGCCCTGTTCGGCCCCGACCATCCGTGGGTCCTGGTGACCCGCCGGGGCCTGGCCGGTGACCTGCGCGGGCTGGGCCAGTTCCGGGCCGCGCTGGTCGAGGACCAGGCCACCTGGCGTGGCTTCCGGGACCAGTTCGGCAACGACCACCCGGAGACCCTGATCGCGGCGCACAATCTGGCCAACTCGTTCCACCTGGCCGGACGGACCGACGAGGCGCTGCGGGTCGCGGAACGGGCCCGGGACCGCCGGGCGCGGCTCTTCGGCGGGCACAACGCGGACACCCTCTGGCTGATCAGTGACATCGGCAGCTTCCGACGGGATTTGGGCGACCTGGAGGAGGCCCGCCGACTGCTCGCCGAGGCGTACCGGCGGCGGGGCGGGCGGGGTCGCGGTGACGAGGACACCCTCCTGCTGCGGATCCTGCGCAACCGCGCGGTCACCGAGCGGCGACGCGGCCAGCTCGACCAGGCGAGGAAACTCAACGGCCGGGCGTACCTCGCCCTCCGGCGACTGGTCGGGGAGCAGAACCCGCTGACCCGGTCCTGCCGGCTCAGCCTCGCCGTCGACTACCACCTGGCCCGGGACGGCGAGCACGCGACGCGGCTGATCGAGGAGAGCCTCGCCGGGTACGAGCACGACCTCGGCCCCGCGCATCCCTTCACGCACATCTGCCGCAGCCTGCGCGCGGTCGTGCTGCGTGCCCAGGGCCGGCTCGACCAGGCGGTGGCCGACGCGGAGAAGGCGGCGGCCGGGCTCACCGCCACGCTCGGCGAACCGCACCCGTGGGCGATCGGCGCGCTGGTCAACCAGGCCACCGTCGTCGCCGCGGTCGGCGGGCCGGCGGCGGCCGAGGACCTGCTACGGACGGCCGTCGAGCAGGGGCGGGACTTCCTCGGGCCGGACCACCCGTGCCTGCGTAGCGCCCGCCGGGCGCTGGCGACGGTGGTCAGCGCGGGCGAGGTCACCGGCCAGAGCCGCGAGAGCGGGGTTTCCTTCGACTTCGTCGACATGGAGGTGCCGGAGACATGAGCGGGCAGACGCCGGCCGACGCGCCGGCCACCGGAACCACCCCGCCGGCCGATCGTCCGGCCCCGTCGGGCGCACCTGCCACCCCCGGCGGGGACGCGCCCCGGCGGCGGGTCACCGTCACGCTCGGCACGCACCTCGGCGACCGACGTCCGCCGTCCCTCGGACTGTGCGGGGAGCTGATGGAAGAGGTGGGCAGCATCTCCCACCTGGCCCGCTACCGCACCGGGACCTGCGACTTCGCCCTCGACGCGTGGGAGCCGGCTGGCCCGCACGGCCCGCTCGGCCTGACCGTCGACGAGCGGCAGCTCATCGGCCGGGACGTGGTGCACGTGATGACCGACCTGGACGACCAGCTCCGCCCGGTGTGCAGCGGCGACCTCGTGCGACTCCTGCTGCACACCGAGCGGGGTGCCCTGTTCAGCCTCTCCGTGCTGCGGGAGCAGTTCCTGGTGGCGCTGGGCTGGTCCAGCGGCACCCCCGACCAGCTTCCGCCGCAGGACCCGTCCGTCCGCGCCGCCGACATCGAGCTGGCCGAGCTGGCCAACCGGATGCGGGAGATGGTCAGCCAGCAACGCACCGACTACGGCGGCTGGCTCGGGCTGAACGAGCCGCTGCTCAACTCCGGCATCCGGGACGTCCGGCCGAGTTCCGGCCCGCCCGCGTCCCCGGTGGACCCGGACGACGCGGCCCCGGAGGACGCGGCCCTGGCGGAGACCGGGTCGTCGGTGGGCGTGCCGCCGACACGGCGTCGGGTGGGACGGCCCGCGCCGGACCAGCTCGCCGCGACCTGCCGCCGCCACCTCAGCGTCGACGACCTGCACTACGTCGCCGTCTGCCGGGCCGGCCGGGTGGAGGCCGCCGAGGACGTCCTGGACGACCCCCGGCTGACCCGCTTCTTCGACGACATCACCCCGCAGCGGCGTCGACACCTCTACGCCCTGCTCGGGCAGCGCATCGACGTCCACCTGCGCACCCTGGTCCGGGCCACCCACCTGGCCCTCGGCTCCCGGGTCCGCCGGCTCGTGCTCGACGTCGAGCAGGGGTCCCTGTTCTGCTACCCGGTCGGGCTGGACCGCTACCTGCTCGGGGTCACCCTGGACCAGCACCTGGTCTGGGCCGCCGACGAGAAGGCGGCCCGGCTCGCCCGTCGACTCGACGGGTGACGCGGGTGCCGCTCCGGACGGCCCGGCTGCCCCGGGGCACGCGCTCCGGGCGGGGAGGCACTGTGCCCCGGGTCCGCCGCCGGTGGCGACCGTCCCGGCCGGCTGCCGACCGGCCCGGACGGGAAGCGCCGGTGCGCGAGGCGGTCCTGCCGTCGCTGGCGCGTACCGGCACGTTCGTGCTGGTGGCAGCGCTCGGCTGGCTGCTCGCCGAGCACCGGGACTGGGTCGGGACGTACCGCTCGGACACGTACCTCACGCTCGCCGGGACGCTGCTCGCCGTCGGCCTCTACGCCAGCACGTACGGCATCGACCTGGGGGCCGCCCGCCGCAACGTCCGCCTGGTCGTGTTCGCCATCACCGGCGGTGTGGTGGTCAAGGCCGCGTTGATCTCGGCGGTGATGTACCTGGCCTTCCGGGAGCCGGCGTACCTCGTGCTCGGCGTCGCGGTCGCCCAGATCGACCCGGTCTCGTTCGCCGCCGCGCGCCTCCAGTCCCGGATGTCCGCCCAGGCCAGGACGATCCTGTCGGCGTGGGCGTCGTTCGACGACCCGATCACCGTCCTGCTGACCGTGTACGCGGCCGCCTGGGTATGGCCGCTGGTGCCCGCAGATCCGGCGGCGGCTCCGGCGGCCCCGCACACCGGGTTCGAGTCGTTCGGGCTCTCCCTGGCACAGAATCTGGCCCTGGCCGCGGTGGCCGCGCTCGTCTGGTGGGGTACCGAGCGGCTGCGCCGCTGGGTACGCCCCGGCCGGCTGGTGACCGCCCTCCAGATCGCGGCCCTGGCCGCTCTCGCCGCCGTGGCGGTCTGGCAGTTCCTCATGCTGGCCATCGCCGTGGCCGGGCTGTTCTACCGGCCGCCGCTCGGGGTCGTGCTGGACCGGCTCACCCAGGGGGCGTTCCTGGCCGCCAGCTTCGCGTTGGGGCTGGTCCTGGTCGGCGGGATCAGCCCGCTGGCCGGTGTGGTGCTGGGCCTCGCGGCGGTCGGCGCGCACGCCCTGGTGGCCGTGCTGATCGGGTGGCGGCTGCCCCGCTCCGACCGCGTCGACGTGCTGCTCGGCCAGCAGAACGGGATCACCGCGATCATCCTCGCGTTGGTGCTGGAGCGGCAGTTCGTCGGCACGGTGGCGGTGGTCGCCCCGGCCATCCTCACCATCAACGTGCTGCACGCCCTCACCAACGGGCTGCGCGAGGCGTACCGGTGGCCGGTGCCGGCGGCCGATCCGCCGGTGCCGCCGCTCGCGCCGCCGCTCAGCCCTCGACGGGGGTGAGCGCGGCCAGCAGCTCCTCCCGGACCCGGGAGCTGAAGTCGCCGAGGATGTCCTCCGCCTCCTGCTGCTGCCGGCCGGGCACCGGGTAGCCGACCATGCCCCGCAGGCTGCGCAGCTGGTACTGGTAGAGGGGGAGGTACTCGTAGACGACGTCGAAGATCTGGCAGATCGCGGTCAGCCGTTCCCGGTGCCGCGCGGTCAGCCCGCTGCCCGGTGGCTGGTCCACCGACCGGTACCACTCGACCACGGCGTGCCCGAACGCCTCGATCAGCGAGGTCAGCAGAGCGGTGACCCCGGTGGCGGCGTGCACCTCCGAGGTACGCATCCGGGCCCGTACCGACTGCCGGGCCCCGCGCCCGCCCTCGTCCTCCTGGAAGGCCCGGCGCAGCAGTTCCTGGGCCGGGGTGAGCAGGTCGACCGCGGAGAAGGCGGCGTCGAAGAGGGCGACCACCGGCGGGGGCAGGTTCGCGACGACGGCGATGTGCCCGCGACGCTCGCCACCGGCGGTGGGAAGCCCGCGCTGGATCTCGTGCAGCTCCCGGTAGATCGCGGCGAGCTGCCGGTCGTTGCGACCCCGTAACTCCTCCAGCGAGCCGGTCAGCACGGTCAGCAGGTGCTGGGTGGCCGACTGCCGCCGGTCGAGCCGGGTCAGGTGCGGCGCGACCGCGGCGAGCGGCCCCTCCTGCGGGTACCGCTCCTCCAGCCGGGTCGCCATCGCCTTGAACTCCAGCGCGAACTGGTCGACGAAGGAACGGGGGTGGTAGGTCAACGGCTCCCGGCCGACCGCCTCGCGCAGCCGCTGACCGTACCGGGCGGGAGGCGGCTCCAGCGCGACCAGCAGCAGCTCGCAGTCGCGGTGCGCGCGGATCGACCGGCACCGGCGTTCGAGGGCGGCGATGTCGGTCTCGTCGAGCAGCGGCTCGGAGAGCAGGATGGCGCAGCCCACCTCGTTCGACCCGACCGGCACCCAGTAGTCCACCCGGCTGTCCGTGCCGCTG
Organism: Micromonospora sagamiensis; assembly: GCF_014680085.1. Taxonomy (NCBI): domain Bacteria; kingdom Bacillati; phylum Actinomycetota; class Actinomycetes; order Micromonosporales; family Micromonosporaceae; genus Micromonospora; species Micromonospora sagamiensis. The sequence continues at coordinate 3,981,665 of NZ_AP023438.1, forward strand.
TCCAGGAAATGGTCGGGTACGTACGTGTCGTACCCGGTGCCGACCAGGACCTGGCGGATCTCGGCGCGGACGTTCTGCGCGTTGCCGGCGTCGTAGATCTCCCGCGCGGTCTGCCGGACCATCGGGGGCGTGACCAGCGCCTGCTGGTCGTGCGCGCGTCGCCAGAGCCGGTGGCAGAGCGAGATCACCTGACGCGGCACCCCGTTGGTCAGGTCGACGATCTGCGCGATCGTCTGCTCGGTGAACGGCTCCAGCTGGCCGCCCTGCCGGGTCAGGACGTAGTCCTGGACCTCGGCGGCGGTCAGCGGGGACATCGTGATGTGCTCGGTGATCCGGTCGCGGACGTCCCGCCGCAGGGAGCTGAGCAGGTCGGGCAGCCCGGCCAGGATCAGGAAGGTGTTGGAGGCGGCGAAGACGCGCAGCATCTCCTTGAACGCGTCGATCGCGGAGCGCCGGCCGGCGGCGGTGAGTAGTTGGTCAAGTTCGTCGATCACCACCACGAACGGATGGTCGCCGTGCCCGATGAGCAGGGCGAAGACCCCCATCGCCTGGAGGGCGGTGGCTTCGCTGCTGGTGATCGCCTCGGTGATGCCCCGCTCGCGGAGCACGTCGGACGGGGCCGCGCCGCTGAACCACTCCCAGACCGCGTCCTCGAAACCGCCGCGCAGCAGCAGGGTGAGCGCCTGGCTGAACTCGGCGTTGTCGGTGACCTCCCGGAGCCGTTCCCGCAGCTGCCGCAGGAAGGCACTCTCCATCAGCCCGAACATCTCCACCAGCGCGACCGGGTCGATCGCCCCGGCGCGCAGCTGCTCGGCCACCGGCGCGGTCGCCGAGGAGGCGCGCAGCTCGTCGGCGAGGATCTCGGCATAGAGGCTGCGGACCCGTTCGTGGACCAGCTCGCGCCGCTCGGCCAGCTTGTCGGCGAAGGCCCGGTAGAGCGAGACGAACGTGTCCGGCGGGGCGTTCAGGTGCACCGACTGCACCGCCCCGCCCAGGCTGGTGGCGGCGTGCCGGATCAGGTACGAGGCGAGGTGGGTCTTGCCGGTGCCGTAGTCGCCGACGATCGCCAGCACCTGCCCCGACGGGGTCTCCGGACGGGCCCGGACGGTGGACAGGTAGGCGTCCATGGCGTTGACGGCCCGCCGGACGGCGACGGTCGGGATCGTGACCGAGGTCGACCCCGCGTCCGCGATCTGGGCGACGGCGCTCGACGGATAAGGATTCACCTCACCGCTCAGGTCCAGGTGGTCGAAGGCGTCCATCAGCGCGGATTCTCCAGCAGACTCACGGCGATACTCAAAAAGTGTTGACTGATGTGCTGGTAGGTCACCTCGTCCGGTCGGTCAGCTTGTACGCGGAGTTTCTCGTACATGCCGTAGAGTAGCCGCTGCACCTCACCGATGGACACATGTCGACGGAACGTCGTGTAGTCGTCAAGAGCCTTCGGATCGACCCGGGGCAGCTCCCCGTCGGGCACGGCACCGAGGCGCTGTTCGGCGAACCGGGCCGCGTCGTGTTCCCGCAGCCCACCCACCTCCAGGTAGACCGGCGGGGCGTGGCCGGCGTGGTCGAGCCGCTGGCGGCGCTCGTCCGGCAACTGGTACGACGTCTCGCCGAAGAACACGATCTGGGCCCGGGCGTCGGTGGCGTAGGTGACCAGCTCCTCGGTCAGGTCCGCCGAGCGGGGCAGCAGCACGATCAGCACCAGGTCCGTCGGGAGGCAGCTGGCCAGGTTGAAGTACGCGTCGTCGGGTTGCTCGCGCATCTGGTGGGCCAGTTCCGAGGTGAACAGCTGCCGCTGGAACACCGTGTCGACCAGTGCCCGGCACACCTTGGCGCGCCGCTCGGCCATCGGCTCGTTCTCCCGGGCCTGCCGGGTCACGTCCACGATCTCGCCCCGCAGGCCGACAGTGGACAACTGCTCCCGCAGCCAGTACGCGCAGCGGTTGATCAGGGCGGTCTTGCCGCATCCCCGGTCGCCGGTGACCACCACGAGGCGTCCGGTGTCGACCAGGTACGACGCGTCCCGGAACTCCTCCCGGCAGCGCGCGAAGGCCGTCTCGGTGTTGTCCACCGGCACGTAGAGCGACAGGTGCCCGTCGTTGCGGACCGGGTTGAGCGGGTCCACGTCCCGCATCAGTCCCGGCACCGCGAACGGGTTCGTCGGCACCTTCTCGGCCGGCTCGTGCCGGCGGCTGATCACCCCGGTCATCGCCGGCCCGCCGAGGTCCGCGTCCGGAACAGGCCCGGCTCCTGCATCACCTCTGCCACCTGTGCCACCTCCGCCTCCAGTCGGCCCAGTGCCCCCCGCGTCTCGGCGGCCCAGCCGGACCGCTCCTGCGGGGGCCGGGCGGTCCACCGCGCCGCCAGGCCCGCGCCGAGCGGCTCCCGGTCGAGCGTCTCGCCCAGCGCACGCGGCAACGGCCAACGCCGGTGCGCCGCCGCCACCGCCCGCAGCCGGGTCGCCAGCTCCAGCCGCCGGTCCTGCACCTCGCCCTCGTCCGGGGCCACCCCGGGACGCCGCTGTTCCAGTTCGCGCAGCAGTCGCTCGACCGCCACCCGGTAGGCGCGGGCCGCGGCCCGCAGCTCCTCGGCCTCGACCCGCCGGGCACCCGCCACGGCCGACCGCCGGCTGAACCAGGCGGCCAACGCGGCGCTGACCACGGCGAGGAGCAGCGCGGGGGTGAAGCCGGACCAGGGCGACGAACCACCACCCGACGGCACCCGCTGCTCGGCGCCGATCAGCGCCCGGCAGGTCCGGGCGAAGTCCGCCGGGCGCTCGCCGCGCCACCGCTCCGCGCCGCCGCCCCCGCCCGGCCAGCCCAACCGCTCGACGGTCGACTCGGGACGGACCACCCCGAGGCTGCGGGCGGCCTGGACCAGGGCGGGACGCCGGTCGGCAGCCAGACACCAGACGGCGGCGGCGTCGTCGACCGTGCCCGCCCGGTGCCGCCGGTACGCCCAGACACCGGCGACCACCGCGACGACCAGGGCGGAGGCCACCGTGACGGCCACCGCCCGCCGGCCGATGACGGATGGCACTCGCATAGCGGCTGACTGTAGTAAACGACGGCCGGCCGGGGTACCGCCCGCCCGGCCGGAGATCCGACCGGGCGGGCGTCCGTCCGTCCACTGGGGACGGTGGCCGAGACCGGGCCAGCCGGTGTCGTCGGTCGCGTCGTCCTACGTGGCCCGTGCCGGTCGGCGTCGTCCGGCCGGGGCCCGGGTCAGGCGGTGTCGTCGCGTTGGCCCGCCCCGGGTGGCTGGGACCAGGGCGACGCGCCAGCGGTGCGCCGGGGCAGCGGATCGGTGGGCGGCTCGTCCGGGTAGCCGAGGCTGAGCGGGGCAGTGTCCCGCTCGTCCGGGCGGGCCGGGTTGTCGAAGTCGGTCAGGGCGAAGGCCGGCTCCTCCGTTACCGGTCCGGTCTCCGCGACCGGGGCGGGAACCGGCCGGGGCCAGCGTCGCCAGCGCCCCCCGCTGAACACGGCCATCAGCAGCGCGACGCCGATCAGGAAGAGCGTGCCGTTGCGCACCGGCAGCAGCAACGGCAGCGGGTCGCCGAACACCTTCCAGTCGGCCGGTACCTGGTCGCGCACGTCGAACGGCGCGACCAACATGCCGACGTACGGGGCGACCAGCAGCAGCCCGGCGACGAGTGGCCCCAGCGGCGAGACCCGCAGCATGCCGACCAGCCCGAACAGGAGGCCGGCGACCCCGAGGTACACCGCCGGCTCGATCAGGTTGGCCGTGTTGAACGTACCCAACTCCACCCAGCGGTCGATCGTCCGGCCTGATCCGTCCTGACCGAGGGCGACCAGTACCCAGGTGACCGGTGCCACCACCAGACCGGCGAGGAAGCTCCAGAGATGTCGCATCCGCGCACCGTACCGTCTTCGTCATGACCGAGCACCCCACCGCCGCGCCCCCGGGCAAGGCGACCTCCTACTCCCGGGTCACCCTGAGCCGGATCATGACCGCCGTGGACGTCAACCTCTACGGCACCGTGCACGGCGGCGTCCTGATGAAGTTCGTCGACGACGTCGCCGGGGCGGCGGCGGCCCGGCACAGCGGTGGCACGGCGGTCACCGCCGCGATCGACGAGATCGTCTTCGCCGAGCCGGTCCGGGTGGGTGACCTCGTGCACGCCCACGCCCAGGTCAACTGGACCGGGCACAGCTCGATGGAGGTGGGCGTCCGGGTCGTCGCCGAACGGTGGGACTCGGCCGAGGACGAGCCGGTCCCCGTCGCCACCGCCTACCTGGTCTTCGTCGCCGTCGACGTGGGCGGCGCGCCGCGTCCGGTCCGTCCGGTGCTGCCCGAGACCCCGGAGGACGAACGCCGGTTCCGGGAGGCGGAGATCCGGCGGGCGCACCGGCTGGCCCGTCGCCGCGCCATCCAGGCCCACCGGGAGAACTGACCGCGCCTTCCCGCCCGCCCGCCCGCCCGCTCACTGAGGTGTCTGCAGGGGCCCCTTGTTCGACAAAAAGCGGTAACCGGGGACCCCTGCATGCACTTTATGTGGGATGCGCACACGTCGATCAAGGCGATGGCGGCGGAGAATGGTGGGGTTGAGGTAGGGCAAGATGGCGTCACGGCCCACGCACAGCGTCGTGACGGGTCGCGGGGAGGGATGGAACCGTGCCTGACGTGCTCTGGACGCCGCCGGCGGACGTACTCGAGCGGTCCCGGATCGGCGACTACCTGCGCTGGCTGAGGGCCGAGCGGGGGCTGGAGTTCACCGACTACCACGAGCTGTGGCAGTGGTCGGTCACCGACCTGTCGGCGTTCTGGGGCTCGATCTGGGACTACTTCCAGGTGATCTCCCACACCCCGGCCACCGATGTGTTGGCCGACGCCACCATGCCCGGGGCGCGCTGGTTCCCCGGCGCCACCCTCAACTACGCCGAGCACGTACTGCGGATGCCCGGCCTGGCCGACGACGCCCCGGTGGTGATCGCGCACGGGCAGACCCGCGCCCCGCAGACGCTGACCGCCGCCGGCCTGCGCGAACAGGTCCGCCGGGTGGCCGCCGGGCTGCGCCGGCTCGGTGTCGGCACCGGCGACCGGGTGGCCGCGTACGCCCCGAACATCCCCGAGACGTTCGTGTTGATGCTCGCCACCACCAGCCTCGGCGCGGTCTTCTCGTCCTGCGCCCCCGAGTTCGGCACCCGCAGCGTCACCGACCGCTGGCAGCAGATCGAGCCGACGGTCCTGGTCGCCGTGGACGGCTACCGGTACGGCGACAAGCCGGTCGACCGGCGGGGCGAGGTGGCCGCCATCCGGGCTGCCCTGCCGTCGCTGCGGCACACCGTCGCGATTCCGTACCTCGACCCGGCCGGCTCGCCGCCCGAGGGGGCGATCGGCTGGGCCGAGCTGGCCGCCGAGACCGACGAGCCGCTGACCTTCACCCCGGTGGCGTTCGACCACCCGCTCTACGTGCTCTACTCCTCCGGCACCACCGGCCTGCCCAAGCCGATCGTGCACGGCCACGGCGGCATCCTGCTGGAACACCTGAAGATGCTCGCCCTGCACCACGACCTCGGTCCGGGCGACCGGTTCTTCTGGTTCACCACCACCGGCTGGATGATGTGGAACTTCCTCGTCTCCGGGCCGGCGGTCGGCGCGGCGATCGTGCTCTTCGACGGCAACCCGGGCCACCCGGATCTCGGCGCGCTGTGGCGGCTGGCCGAGGAGACCGGCATGACGTACCTCGGCACCTCCCCGCCGTTCCTGCTGGCCTGCCGCAAGGCCGGCCTGGTGCCGAAGGAGGTGGCAGACCTCTCCACGCTGCGCGGGCTCGGCTCCACCGGCGCGCCGCTGCCGCCCGAGGGCTTCACCTGGGTGTACGAGGCCGTCGGCGAGACGCTCCAGCTCCAGTCGCTCTCCGGCGGCACGGACGTCTGCACCGGCTTCGTCGGTGGCGTGCCGCTGCTGCCGGTGTACCCCGGGGAGATCGCCTGCCGCGCGCTCGGCACGAAGGTCGAGGCGCGCTCGGCCGACGGCAGCCCGGTCATCGGTGAGCTGGGCGAGCTGGTGATCACCGCGCCGATGCCGAGCATGCCGGTCGGGTTCTGGAACGACCCGGACGGCAAGCGCTACCGGGAGGCGTACTTCGACTTCTACCCGGGCGTGTGGCGGCACGGCGACTGGATCACCGTCAACTCCCGGGGCGGCTGCGTGATCACCGGCCGCTCGGATGCCACCCTCAACCGGGGCGGCGTCCGGCTCGGCACCGCCGAGTTCTACTCGGTGGTCGAGGGGCTGGACGAGGTCGTCGACTCGGTGGTGGTGCACCTGGAGGACGCCGACGGCGGCCCCGGCGAGCTGCTGCTCTTCGTGGTGCTCGCCGAGGGGCGGGAGCTGGACGACGACCTGCGGAAGGAGATCGCCCGCGAGCTGCGGACCGCGCTCTCCCCCCGGCACGTGCCCGATGAGATCCACCAGGTGCGGGCGGTGCCGCGCACCCTGTCGGCCAAGAAGCTGGAGGTGCCGGTGAAGAAGATCCTCACCGGTACGCCGGTGGACTCCGCTGCCGCCAAGGGGGCGCTGGCCAACCCGGAGTCACTGACCGCGTTCGCCGCCTTCGCTCAACGTCGCGTGAGCGACGAGGACGCCACCGTCGGCTGAGCTGCCGCCCCTCGGAGTGCCCGCCGGCGGCGTTTCGCTAACTCTCCTGACGGAATGACGGTGGGCGTGTCCTCGGGATGTGAGGATCGTGCTGTCTCAAGGCGAGGAAGGGTCAGCAGCCGCCGTGGATCGTCTCGGACGACCTGTGGGCCGAGGTCGCGTCGCTGCTGCAACCGCGCCCACCAGGCGGTACCGCTACCCCGGGCGCAAGGTGCTGTGCAGGATCTTGTTCGTGTTCGACACCGCGATCCCTTCGAGTACCTGCCCCAAGAGGTCGGATTCGGGTCGGGAATGACCTACTGGCGCAGGCTGCGGGACCGGCACGACACGGGCGTCTGGCAGCGGCTGCACGAGGTGTTGCTAAGCATGCTCCGCGCCAGTGGCCAGTTGGACATGTCGCGGGCGGTGATCGACGGCTCCCACGTCCGGACCGCCTTCGGTCGGCACCTCACCGTCGGAACCATTGTCCTCACCGACAGGAAAGCCCTGTGAAACGCTTAAGCACGATTCATGGGTGGATTCTTGCTGCGTGACTCGCATCACTCTTTGCGGTGCTCGTGGCCGCAATGCCGGAAACCGGCGTCGGCTCTTCAGCGGCCGGGGCGGCGCTGTTTGCCGGTGCCGCCTTCATGGCTACTTTCGGCCTCGGGCTTGGCATCCTAGGCGCGCTACGACGTTAGGCTCTTGCGCGGAGGGTGATAGAGGGGTCACGCTGAAGTGATCGTCGTGACAGCGTATCGATCGCTGGCAGCTGGATGCGGCGAACGGTGCGTGACAGTGCTCGGGGGACGCTTCGGGTTAGTTGCGGCCACTCCAACTAACAAGGAGGATTACTTGTCTGGCCGGAACGTGGTACGCGGAATCGCGAAGAGCGCTATGGTGCTTATGTTGGTCGGCGGCGCGGGTAGCATTTTGGCAGCTCCCGCATGGGCAGCCGAGTACGGCAACAAGACCAACAACTGCTACGGGGTCTTCTGGGACACCGACTGGAACCAGGAGTGTGGTAGTGGCGGCGCTGCTGCCAACGGGTACCTACAAGTCCACCGCCGACTGCACTTGGTCGGACGACAAGGATGTGGAAAAGTACCGACTCCAGGGCAGCACGGCGAGTTACGACGGAGAGGACTGCCTGAACGACGTCTGGATGGTTACGACCTGGTTCAGGGGATAGCGGGCTAGTTCAGTAACTCGCCATTCTTGCCGAAGCTGACCGACCGGAGCCGCCGAGGCGGTTCCGGTCTTCGGTGTCTCGACAGCATCAGCGTCCGTGCACGTATGAAAGGCTCATCTTGATCACTGCCAAGCAGCTCGGCCAAGGTTACGGACGTCACATTGTCTTTCGTTCCCTCGACCTCGAACTTCAGCCGGGGGTCACAGCGTTGCTCGGGCCGAATGGCGCTGGCAAAACTACCCTGTTGCGGACCCTCGCCACCGTGCAGCCGCCCCGCGAAGGGCGCCTGACGATTGACGGGCGGGAGGTGAAGTCGGAAGCTGAAGCAAGGGCGGCCAGGCGGCAGATTGGGTTCCTCCCGCAGCGATTCGGATACGAGCCCGGCATGCGGGTCCGGGATTTCGTACGGTACGGGGCCTGGCTTCGCGGCATACCGCCGCGCGATTGGTCGAGCGCGTCGGCAACCGCACTTGATCACGTCGGACTGGCCAACGAGGCCAGGAAAAAGATGGGCAGCTTGTCCGGCGGAATGCGCCAGCGGGCGGCCATCGCTTGGGCGGTCGTCGGGAAGCCGCGTTTCGTCGTGCTCGATGAACCGACGGTGGGCCTCGATCCCCAGCAGCGCTTTCGGTTTCGAGACATCATTGCCGGACTGACCGATACTACCATACTGCTAAGCACCCACCTCATCGACGACGTGGATGCCGTCTGTGATCGCATCGTCGTCATGCACGAAGGAAAGATTCGCTTCGCGGGCCTCACCGATGAACTCAAGGCGTTGGACGATCCGTCCGCCCCAGGCCATACCCCATTGGAACGGGCCTACGTAAGCCTCCTGCCGGAGGAGGGCCGCAACCGGTGAGCGCACTGTGGCTGCAAATGCGGTTCAGCATCGCCCGAATGGGATTCATCCCGCTGGCTCTCCTGGGCATCGTCATTCTTTTTGGTCGCAACAGATTCTGGATCGGCATCTGGCCCGAGTCCGGTGCAGCCGTTCAGGTAAGCGCTGTCTTCCTCAGCATTTTTGCCGCTGGTGTCGCCGCTTTGATCGCTGCCAGAGTGGAAAGCCGAGGCCTGCATGAGCAAGCGGCTGCTGCCGCGATTAGGCCATTCGTCATCGAGTTGTCCCGATTCACCGCGGCACTGCTGTGGCTGGCCTCGCCATACCTGATTGTGGTCATCGCCGGGTTTGTGGCCACGGCAGTAAAACTATTTCCACCCGGCGTCGGAATATACTTCGAGTACGTGCTGATCGGTGCTGCGATGATCGTCTTCGGAACGGCCTGGGGTTGGCTGGTGGGTCGATTACTCACACCGCTGCTGGCCGCCGTTTGCGCCGCGCTCAGCTGGTTCATCGGGGCGGCGTTTCTCGCCAGCACCGCTGGAGCGGCGGTCATGTCAGGGCCGCCCTGGATGGAAGTCCGGTTCGGCGCTGTCGGGGTGCGACTTGCCGCCGTTCTCCTCTTCGCTGCAGTGGTCTGCGCGCTTCCTTGGAGGGCGGATTGGCGAGGCTCGTTTGGGCGGTGGGTGTGGGTGGCGCTGCTAGCTCTCGTCGGCACCGTCACTTCATTCGTAAATACAAGCGTGGTCGGTCACCGTGCTCCCGTCGCAAAGCCACTCTGCATCCAGGGTGTGATGGAATACTGCCTGTGGCCTGAGCATGCAAAGTATGTACCTATGATTCAGGACCTGGACCGCCGTTTGGCTGCGCTTCCCGTCCAGTTGCCAGCGCCTGAACGGGTTGTAGACTACGCGCTTTCTGGCTCGACCGAATGGATCGACGAGGAAATCGAGGTCGAGCTTCCAGGGGCGTTCCCTCCAGAGTTTGACATATCGACGGGAAGCCGATGGGCCCTGGCGCGCGGGATAGCAGCGGCGATTCTGGACAGTACGTTCGCCGACTGCGGTCACCGGACGCAGCCGGATCCCGACCACCGTTGGGACCAGCTTCACGCCTGGCTGGAGTGGCGGCTGGCCGGTGGAGGAACGCACGATTACAGCACGAACGCTCCGAGCGATCTCCAGGCAGCCTGGTCGGTTGGTCGCCAAACTGCTCAGCGCAAGTCCGAGCAAGATCAAGCTGGGTGGGTGATCAAGCTCATCGCCGAAGAGAAGAACCGTTACTGCAATGCCGCTTGAAGCCAAGCTGCGTCTGTGGGTGATTGGCGCCTATCTCATGACCCGCAACTGGCGATGGTTGCTGGCCGCGATGATCGTCATAGGAGTCGTCGTCGGGGGCTGGGGGTCGCTTGAGGCGTCCACCCCGGCTGCCACCGACTCCGGGGGGTCGCAGGTTCCGATCTGGCGGCTGCTAGCCGTCGGGTCAGGCTTGCTGCCTGTCCTCACACTGGCCAGCCCGCTTCAGGCGCTTGAGGCGGCCGCAGGCCTGCCGTACCACCGGACTCGCTGCTTCGTACTCTGGGGTGCCCTCGCGATCTCCAGTGCGTGCATCCTCACCGCTGCAACGGTAGGAATGGACGTGGCCGTGGCACCCGTGATCGTCCGGGCGCTGCTGGCCTGGTTCGGCCTGGCCCTTGTCTCCGGACGGGTGCTGGCTTGGAGCTATTCCTGGGTGTTGCCGTCAGCGGTCATGTGTGTGTTGCTCTACTGGGGACACGACCGAACCGGCCGGACTTACCGCTGGTGGGAATTCACCGCCCATCCGGTTGGTCACCTGCCAAGCATGGTTCTCGCAGGCATCCTGTTGACGGCCGGTCTTACGGCGTACGCCCTCTCACCCTGGCGGATACATCGCGTCACCCAATTCCTCCGAGGGGTCAGAGGGTCTTGACTACGGATCGGAAGGTTGTCGACCAGCACCCTCTCGAACTTGTCGGTGATCGCCAGCAGCCAGTGTTGGCCTGCACGAACGGAGCCATGCACCCATCATCACCTGCGTACGGCATCGGGTGTTCTGTGACCGACGGATGGCCGCCGGCCGGCGATGCCTGCTCGCGGCCGGCCACGACGGCGACTGCGCCCGGCGGCTGCCCCGTTGACCGGCCAGGGGGCGTCAGGCCAGCGACCGGGTGACCTTCTCCGACGTCAGGCGGGACTCGACGCGGGTCGGGTCGAGGTTGCCGCAGAGCACCACGCTCGCCCCCACGCTCAGCGGGGCGAGCAGCCAGTCCACCGGCTCCGGGTGGCGGGCCGCGTCGACCAGCACGCGGTCACCGGGGGCGAGGCCGAGTTCTTCCGCGCGGTGCGCCGCGCGGGCCACCAGCTCGGCACCCCCGCCCGGGTACGGGGCGAAGTGGTCGCCGTGCACGCGCACCTCGACCACGTAGTCGGCGAAGCCGGCCGGCACCTCGCGCAGCGGCAGGGCGAACGGGGCGAGCGCCAGCGCGTAGCGCTCCCCGGCCGACCAGGCGTCCGCCTCGGCGACCCGGTCGGCGGCGGCGAAGAGCACGTCCACCGGCCCCGGCTCCCCGGCCACCGTCAATCCTGCCGACCAGCAGCCGAGCAGCACGGCGGCGGTCTGCCAGTGCGGCGGGAGCAGCACGCCGGCAGCGCTCCCGGGGCCGGCGGCCACATCGTCGACGAGCAGGTTGGCGGTCTTCGCCACCCAGTTCGCCAACGTCGCCCCGGAGAGTTCGGTGCGTTCCCCGGTGGCGTCGTCGTACCAGGTCAGCAGGGGTCGGGTCGGGTCGGCCGCGATCGCGTCGGCGAAGACCCGGGGAATGTCATCGGCCATCGGGCGAACGATACGCCCCCGCCATCCGCACTCGACGCCAACTCGAGACCGTCCGAGCGTCGGGTCGCAGTCACCGCGGCGGGCGGCCGGCGGCGTAGGCTTGCACCGAGTGTTGTTCCCCACAAAGGAGTTGCCCCGTGACCGCCGGTCGCCCGCCCCGCGTGCTCATCGACGCCACGAGTGTCCCCGCCGACCGTGGGGGCGTCGGTAGATACGTCGATGGTCTGCTCGGAGCCCTCGGCAAGGTCACCGGTTCGGGGGTGGACCTGGCCGTGGTGAGTCTCCGCACCGACCAGGAGCGCTACGCCCGGATGCTGCCGGGTGCCGAGGTCATCCCCGCGCCGGCCGCGGTGGCCCACCGGCCGGCCCGGCTCGCCTGGGAGCAGACCGGCCTGCCGATGCTGGCCCAGCAGGTCGGTGCGCAGGTGTTGCACTCGCCCTTCTACACCTGCCCGCTGCGGGCCGGCTGCCCGGTCACGGTGACCCTGCACGACGCGACGTTCTTCACCGAGCCGGAGCACTACGACAAGTCCCGGCGCACCTTCTTCCGCAGTGCGATCAAGACGTCGCTGCGGCGTGCCAGCCGGGTGATCGTGCCGAGCAAGGCGACCCGCGACGAGCTGATCCGCCTCCTCGACGCCGACCCGACCCGGATCGACGTGGCGTACCACGGTGTCGACCACGCGGCCTTCCACGCCCCGAGCGACGAGGAGAAGGCCCGGGTCCGCGCCCGGCTCGGCCTCGGCTCCAGCAGCTACGTCGCCTTCCTCGGCGCGAAGGAGCCACGCAAGAACGTACCCAATCTGATCCGGGGCTGGGCCCGGGCGGTGGCCGACCGGGCCGACCCGCCGGCCCTGGTGGTGGCCGGCGGCCAGGGGCACGACGACGACATCGACCGCGCGGTGGCCGAGGTCCCGTCGCACCTGCGCCTGCTCCGCCCCGGCTACCTGCGCTACGCCGACCTGCCCGGCTTCCTCGGCGGGGCGCTGGTCGCCGCCTACCCCTCGTACGGTGAGGGCTTCGGCCTGCCGATCCTGGAGGCGATGGCCTGCGCCGCCCCGGTGCTGACCACGCCCCGGCTCTCCCTGCCCGAGGTGGGCGGCGACGCGGTCGCCTACACCAGCGAGGACCCGGACCAGATCGCCACCGACCTGGCCGCCCTGCTCGACGACGAGTCCCGCCGGCTGGCGCTGGCCAAGGCCGGCTTCGACCGGGCCAAGGAGTTCACCTGGGAGTCCAGCGCCGAGGTGCACATCGCGGCGTGGACCCGGGCCCGGTCCTGACCGGTCCGCCCTTCCTGCGCGACGACCGGGTCGGTGCGGCAGGCGTCCGTCCCGTGGCGGTTCGGGCATGATGTGCTGATGCTCTACGCCGTCATTCCGGCGGGAGGCAGCGGCACGAGGTTGTGGCCGCTGTCCCGTGCCGGGCATCCCAAGTTCCTCCACCCGCTCACCGGTTCCACCCGGTCACTGCTCCAGGCCACCGTGGACCGGCTCGCGCCGCTCACCACAGCCGAGCGGACCCTCGTGGTCACCGGAGCCGCGCACGTCGCGGCGGTGGCCCGGCAGCTCACCGGCCTGCCGGAGGAGAACATCCTGGTGGAGCCCTCGCCCCGGGACTCGTGCGCGGCCATCGCGCTCGCCGCTGCCGTGATCGCGGCGCGCGACCCGGAGGCGGTGATGGGATCGTTCGCGGCCGACCACCTGATCGGGCAGCCGGACCGCTGGGCGGACACGGTCCGCGAGGCGGTACGCGGCGCGGAGCGCGGCCTGCTCATGACGGTCGGCATCACCCCCACCCGGGCGGAGACCGGCTACGGCTACCTGGAGACCGGCGACCCGGTCGACGGCGGGCCGCTGCGCCCGGTCGTCGAGTTCAAGGAGAAGCCGGAGGCCGCGGTGGCCGAGGCGTACCTGCGCTCCGGCCGGCACCTGTGGAACGCGAGCATGTTCGTCTGGCGGGTGGACGTCTTCCTCGCCGAGCTGGCCCGGCAGCAGCCGGCCCTGCACGCCGGGATCTCCGCCATCGCCGCCGCCTGGGGCACCCCCGAGCAGGACGACGTGCTCGGCACGGTCTGGCCGACGCTGCCGAAGATCTCCGTCGACTACGCGGTGATGGAGGGCGCGGCCACCGCCGGGCGGGTCGCCACCGTCCCCGGCGACTTCGGGTGGAACGACGTCGGCGACTTCCACACGCTCGGCGAGGTGCTCCCCGCCGACGAGCGGGGCAACGTGGTGCTCGGCGGCGACACCAAGCCGGGCGTACTGCTGCACGACAGCGACGACCTGGTGGTGGTGGCCCAGTCCGGCCGGCTCGTCGCCGCGCTCGGCGTCCGGGACCTCATCGTGGTGGACACCCACGACGCCGTGCTGGTCTGCCCCCGCGACCGGGCCCAGGACGTCAAGAAGCTCGTCGACGACCTCAAGGAGCGGGGCGAAGAAGGCCACGTCTGAGCGCGGCCAGCCCCGGGGCGAGGAGCTGGTCGACCCCGCCGAGCCGGGGGATGGGCAACCGGTCCGGCGGGAACCAGCCCAGCGCGTCGGACTCGTCGCTGACCCGCTCCACCGCCCCCGGCGGGGCGACCACCGCGAACCGGACGTCGTGGTGGAACGAGCCGCCCTGACAGGGCACCGGGTGGATGTCCACGTCGATCGGGACGGGGTCGATCCGCAGGCCGGCGATGCCGGACTCCTCGGTCGCCTCACGCAGGGCGGCGCCGGCCAGCGTCCGGTCGGTCGGCTCGCAGTGCCCGCCGAGCTGCACCCACTGCTTGAACTTGCCGTGCAGGCAGAACAGCAGCCGCTCGCCGGTGGCGTCGACGATCAGCACGCTCGCGGTGACGTGACCGGGGCGGTGCGCCCGGGTCACCGCCACCGGCCCGGCGGCGAGCAGTGCGAGCGTACGGTCGCGGGCCTCGGCGGCGGCCGGGCTGGTCGGCTCCCAGCGGGTCAGCACCGCGGTGGTGTCGGCGTGCAGGGCGGCGGCGGTGTCGCCGGACCCGGCGGTGTCGCCGGACGGCGTCGGGTCGGTGCGCGGGGCGGTGGTGTCGTCACGGGCGTCGGGCATCCGGACACTCTACGAGCACCCGGTCTCTACCCTGGCCGGGTGACACTTGAGCTGCTGGAATTCGTCGTCGCCGGTAACGAGGCGAGCGATCTGCTGCCGGTCCGCTCCGCCGCGCTGCTGCGCCGGTACGGGGCACGCCGGGGCTTCTGGACCGTGCTGGACGAGGGGCCGGTGGAGGAGTGTCTGGCCCTGCTGCTGGAGCGGGAGGACGGTAAGTGGACCGCCGAGCACGTACGCGCCGACGCCGGAGCGGAGAACCGTCGTACCGAGGACGGTGAGGCCCTGGCCCACCACGACGGCTGGGTCTACGTCTTCGGCTCGCACTTCGGCTCCAAGGGCGGACCGCTGCGTCCCCGCCGGGCCTTCGTCGCCCGGTTCCGCGAGGACGACGCGACCCCCGACGCCCCGCTGCCGGTGCGAGTGGTCCGCAACTCGTTCCGGCTGCACCGGGTGATCAACGACGCGCTCGTCGCCGCCGACCTGGCCACCCTGCCGCCGGGGGAGCAGGTCCGCACCCGGTTCATCGTGGAGACACTGGCCCGGGGCACCTCCCGGGCCAAGCGTTGGGTGAGCCGGTTGGCCGAGGGGGACCTGCCGCTGAACGTCGAGGGCGCCGCGTTCACCCCGACCGGCTCCGTCCTGCTCGGGCTCCGTTTCCCGGTCACGACCGACGGCGAGCCGATCCTGGTCGAGGTGACCGGGGTGGCGGACATGTTCGCCGAGCCCCGGGCCTGGCCCCGGGCGGTGCGGGCGTACGCGCTGACCGGGGTGACCCCGCCCGGGGTGCTCACCGGCTTCCGGGCCCTCGCTTCGACCGACGACGGCGGCTACACGGCGGTGATCGGCTCCATCGACGCGCTCGGCAAGGGGTCGGTGCTGCTCGACGACTACCCGCACGGCGGCGAGGTGACCTCACGGCACGTCCGGTTCCGGCTGCCGGTGGAGCCCCACCACCTGATCCCTGGCGAACTCGTCGCCGACCTGGCCCCGTTCCACCACGTGGAGGGCATCGCCGAGACGGACGGCCGGTGCTTCTACGTCACCGACGAGGACCACCGGGTAGCGCTCTGGGAGCGTGGATGAGCCCCGGGGCCGGGCGACGTCCCTGCGGACGCGATGGCCGCAGACCCTCGTGCCGTCGCCCGGCCGCACACCAGCATGCCGAAGTGGTTACCGGACGTCGATGCTTTTCAGCTCACACTTAAAAGCCGAGATCACGGCCGGTACAGTGCAGACGTTCGCCGGACGGTAAGCGCTGTCCGGCGTTCACGGGAGCGCTGGCAATGCTGACAATCCACTTCTCCCGCGAGGACGTCCTCCGGACCCGGGTGGCGCCCTCGGCGGACCCGCTGTGGGAACTGGTCCTCAGCCTGCACCTGTTGCAGGAGCGCCATGCCGACCCGCTGGTCAACGGGTGGCGGCGCGCCGTCGCCGCCCGGTTGCGCCGGGAACAGGACGCCGACCGGCTGCGTCTGCTGCTCGCCCTCAACCCGCCGAGGGGCTACTTTCCCGACTTCCTCACGCCGTACCAGAGCGTCGACGGGTTCGAGGCCGGGCTGGACGCGGTCCGGGCCACCTCGCCGGAACTGCTCCGGCGGGACCTGACCACACTGGCGGGCGGACGGGAACTGCCCGCCCCGGCCGCCGCGCTGGCCCGGGGCGAGCCGGAGGCGTTGCACCACCTCGCCGAATCGTTGCAGCGGTACCGGTCGTTGGCGCTGCGCCCGTACTGGGGTCGGATCCAGGCGGCGGTGGAGGCCGACCGTACCCGTCGGGCCCGGGCCATGCTCGACGGCGGCGCGGAGGGGCTGCTGGAGAGCCTGCGCCCGGCGATGCGCTGGGAGTCCGGGGTGCTGGAGGTGCCCGACTACCCGGCCAGCCGGGAGCTGCACCTCGACGGGCGCGGGCTGCTGCTGGTGCCTTCCTTCTTCTGTGCCCGGACCCCGGTCGCCCTCCTCGACCCGACCCGGCCGCCGGTGCTGGTCTACCCGGTGGACCGGCTCGGCGCGCTCGTCCCGGCCACCGGACCGGCCGGCGGACCGACCGGCGGCGACGGCCGGACGGCGCTCGCCGCCCTGCTCGGCCGGACCCGGGCGGCGGTGCTGGAGGCCAGCGACGCCGGGCTGACCACCGGCGAGGTGGCCCGCCGACTGGACATCTCCCCGGCCGCGGTCAGCCAGCACACCACCGTGCTGCGCAACGCCGGCCTGCTGGTCAGCCACCGGGACCGCAACACGGTCCTGCACACGCTGACCCCGCTCGGCCGCGCCGTGCTCGACGGCTGAGCCGCCCGCCCGCCGGGCCGGGTCGCGCTGGGAGTGCGTCGCGGAGGTAGCAGGGGTCCCTTGTTACCCATTAATGGGTAACAAGGGACCCCTGCTACCAACCAGGTGGTGCGCCTCAGATTGCCAGGGCGGCGCTGGCGGTGCTGTCGGCCGGGGGCGGCAGCAGCAGCGACGGCACCCCGTGGGCGGCCAGCGCGGCCCGCAGTCGCTGCGTGTCGGCACCGAACCGCACCAGGTCCGGTTGGCTGACCGGGGGAGCCGCCTCGCCGAGGACCAGTCCGGTCGCCGTCGCCGGCCAGCCGGGGACGGCGGCCGTCAGCACGGCGCGTGCCTCCTCGTCGGTGACCAGGGTGAAGACCGTGCCGGGCGCGAGCGAGTCGGCCACCGCGTCGATCGCCCGGCGCACCGCGGCCGGGTCGGCCGGCTCCGGGCCGGGGCCGTCGGCCAGCGTGGCGGCGGCGAGCATGCCGGCGACCTTCGCCTCGGCCGTACCGAGCGCGAAGAGATCCTGCTCGGCGTCCCGGACCAGTGCCCGTGCGCCCGGCCCGTCCGCCGCGCCCCCGCCGGTGAGGTAGCCGCGCACCACCGCCACCGGCACCTGGTCGCACTTGCCCTTGATCAGCTCACCCGCGCCGGCCAGCTCGTCGACCACCGCCATCTGGGTGACGTGCAGCTCGTTGCCGTACGGGTCGATCTCGCCCCGGTGGTCGCGGATGGCGGGCAGGCCGGCGACACCGAGTGCCACGTCGGTCAGGCCGTTGCGCCAGGGGCGACCCATGGTGTCGCTGACGATCACCGCGACGTCCACGTCGTACCGCTCCCGCAGGGCCGCGCGCAGCGCGCGGGCCGAGGCGTCCGGGTCCTCGGGGAGCAGCACCAGCCGGGTCTTCTCCACGTTGGACGCGTCGATGCCGGCCGAGGCCAGCACGAAACCGTGGTGCGTCTGCACGATCCGGGTGGCTCCCCGGGTCGCCACCACCCGGGCGGTCTCGGCGGCGAGCACCTCGTCCCGGGCGGCGAAGCGCTCCGGCCCGTCCGCCGGGACGTCGACCAGCCGGCCCTCCGCCTTCGAGACGATCTTGCTGGTCACCACGAGCACGTCGCCGTCGCGCAACCACGGCGCGGCGGTCGCGATCAGCGCGGCCAGGTCGTCGCCGGCGGTCACGTCGCCGATCCCGAGCACCGGCAGGATCTCCAACCTCATGCCAGCCCCGCCAACTCCACGGCGGCGCGGACCATCTCCGCCGTCGTCGCCTCGTCGGTCATCCACAACGGCACCGCGCGTACCGCCACCTCCGGGACCGTCGCGCCCTCGTCCTCCGGGGCGACCAGCCAGCCGTCCAGCAGCCCGCCGGAGCGTCGCCCGCCGTAGAGGCGACCCACCCCGGCGGCGCTGCACTCCACGTCGAGCACGGCCAGACACCGGTCGGCCATCCCGCGCACCGGCGCGCCGCCGATGATCGGCGAGACCCCGACCACCCGTCCGGGGGTGGCGGCCACCGCCTCCCGCAGCCCCGGTACCGCAAGGACCGGTGCGATGCTCACCACCGGGTTGCTCGGCGCGACCAGCACCAGGTCGGCCGCACCGAGCGCGTCGAGGACCCCGGGCGCCGGCTTCGCGCTCTCCGCGCCGACGAAGACGAACCGGTGCGTGGGGATCTCGGCCCGGTGCCGTACCCACCACTCCTGGAAGTGGATTGCCCGTTGGCCGCCGTCGAGGTCGACCACCGCGTGGGTCTCCAGGCGGTCGTCGGTCGCCGGCAGCAGGCGTACGCCCGGCTGCCAGCGGGTGGCCAGCGCCGCGGTGACGGCGGAGAGCGGGTACCCGCCGTTGATCATGTTGGTGCGGACCAGGTGCGTGGCGATGTCCCGGTCGCCGAGGCCGAACCAGGTCGGCTCCGCTCCGTACGCGGCGAGTTCCGTCTTCACCGTCCAGGTCTCGTCGGCCCGCCCCCAGCCGCGCTGGGGGTCCGCGCCCCCACCGAGGGTGTAGAGCACGCTGTCCAGATCCGGGCAGATTTTGAGTCCGTGCAGGTAGAGGTCGTCGCCGACGTTGACCACGGCGGTCACCTCGGCACCCACCTCACGGGCGTACGCCCGGACGCCGAGCAGGAATCGGGCCCCCCCGATGCCACCGGCCAGAACCACGATGCGCATGCCGACCATCCTCGCGCACGTGACGTCGTCGATCGGGCCTGGTCCGGAGAGACTAGGCTCACGTCGCACCTGTCCGACATCGCCCGAAGAGGGGGAGCCCCTTGACCAGCCCCGCCGAGCCCGCGTCGCCTCCCGACGCGCCGCAGGCCGCCCAGCACACCAAACCACTCCGCGAACTCGTCGCCCTCGTGCTCCTCGGCGCGAACGCAGTGCTGCTCTTCGTCGGGTTGATCCGGCTGCTGGTGCCGATGTCCGAGTACAGCACCCTGACCGGCCGCGCGGTGGGCGCCGTCCACACCTTCCTCGGCGTCGAGGCGATCGTCCTGCCGGTGCTGGCGTTCCTGCTCGCCACCCACGTCCTGCCGGCGGTGTCGAAGGCCAAGCAGATCACCCTGATCGCCCTCGTCGAGTACGCGGTGAGCGCCCTGCTCGGCGTACTGGCCTTCCTGATCGGCGTGATCGGCCAGCTCGCCGAGGGCGAGGTCGGCAACGCCTTCCTGCTCCTGCTGGAGTCGGTCGCCTTCCTGGCGGTGCTCGCGGTCGCCGCGGTCGTGGTGCACAAGGTGTGGCGGGCGCAGTACCACGTCCCCAAGCCGAAGCCGCAGCCGGGCGTGTACGGGCAGCCCCAGCCGGGCTGGCCGCAGCAGCAACAGCAGCAGGGCTACCCGACCTACCCGGCGCAGCCCGGCCAGTACGGCACGCAGCCCGGCCAGTACGGTGCCCAGCCCGGCTACCCGGCCCCGCCGTACGGCCAGCCGAACCCCCAGTCCGCTCCGCCGTTCGGCGCCGCGCCGCAGTCGGCTCCGCCGTTCGGCGCCGCACCGCAGTCCGCTCCGCCGTTCGGTCAGCCGGGCACCCCGCCGCCCTTCGGCGGCACGACCCCGTCGTACGGTGCCGCGCCGACGGGCAGCTTCGCTCCGGCCCCGGCCGGTGGTACCCCGTCCGCGCCCCCCTTCGGGCAGCCGCCGTCGGCCGACCCGACGCAGGCGATTCCGCGTCAGGCGACCGAGTCCACCCCGGCCCCGGCCACGGGGGACGACAGCGACCGTACCCAGGTCGTCGGGTCGGGCGCGGACAGCGACCGTACCCAGGTCGTCGCGCCGGGTGCGGACGGTGACCGTACCCAGGCCGTTCCGCGCGACCCCGGATCCGAGGCCCGCTGATCCCCGGTTCCATCTGACGCACCTCCCGCTGTCGCGGCCCGATCGGGGCCGGTCGACGTCCCACCGGACCTCGACCGGCCCCGGACCTCGTTCGGGTCCCGGGCCTCGACCGGCCCCGGGCCTTGTTCGGGTCCCGGACCTCGACCGGCCCCGGGCCTTGTGCGGCTCCGCACCTCGACCGGCCCGGGACGTCCGGGACCTCTGTGCGGCTCCGGGCCCGGTGCGGCCTCCGACCGGTGCGACGTGGTGGGGGAGGACGGCGTGGCCGGGGAAGCGAACCGGAATAGGGTTGTGGAATGCGGGAGGACACCGAGGCGGGCGCGACCGGCGGGGCGGACAGGGTGGCCGGCGGGTCGGCCACCGCGCCCACGGTGACCGGGACGGGCGTGCACCGAGCCCTGCGCCGCGCGTCGACCGGCCGGGCGCTGGACGTCGACGAGGCGGTCGCACTGCTGACCGCTCGCGGCGACGCCCTGGCGGAACTGTTCGCCGTCGCCGCCGGCATCCGCGACGCCGGGCTGCGCGAGGCTGGCCGTCCCGGTGTGATCACCTTCTCCAAGAAGGTCTTCGTCCCGTTGACCCGGCTCTGTCGGGACCGCTGCCACTACTGCACCTTCGCCACCGTCCCGCACCGGCTCCCGGCGGCCTTCCTCGACCGGGACGAGGTGCTGGCGATCGCCCGCGAGGGCGCGGCGCAGGGCTGCAAGGAGGCCCTCTTCACCCTCGGCGACCGGCCCGAGGAGCGTTGGCCGGCGGCCCGGCGGTGGCTCGACGAGCGCGGCTACGACTCCACTCTGGACTATCTGCGGGCCTGCGCGGTGGCGGTGCTCGAGGAGACCGGGCTGCTGCCGCACCTGAACCCGGGCGTGCTCTCCTGGTCGGAGCTGCAACGGCTCAAGCCGGTCGCGCCGAGCATGGGCATGATGCTGGAGACCACCGCCACCCGGCTCTGGTCGGAGCCCGGGGGCCCGCACTTCGGCTCGCCGGACAAGGAGCCGGCGGTGCGGCTGCGGGTGCTCGACGACGCCGGGCGGGTCGGGGTCCCGTTCACCACCGGCATCCTGATCGGCATCGGCGAGACCCTCGCCGAGCGGGTGGACGCGCTGTTCGCGATCCGGCGGGCGCAGCGCGAGTACGGCCACCTCCAGGAGGTGATCGTGCAGAACTTCCGCGCCAAGCCGGACACCGCGATGCGCGGCATGCCCGACGCGGAGCTGCACGACCTCGCCGCCACGGTGGCGGTGGCCCGGGTGCTGCTCGGCCCGAAGGCCCGCATCCAGGCTCCGCCGAACCTCATCGCCGGCGAGTACGACCTGCTGCTGCGGGCCGGAATCGACGACTGGGGCGGGGTCTCCCCGGTGACTCCGGACCACGTCAACCCGGAGCGCCCCTGGCCGCAGCTCGACGAGCTGGCCAAGCACACGGCCGCCGCCGGGTTCACGTTGCGCGAGCGGTTGACGGTCTACCCGGAGTACGTCCGGGCCGGTGACCCGTGGCTGGATCCGCGCCTGCTGCCGCACGTGACCGCTCTCGCCGACCCGGAGACCGGGCTCGCCGTCGAGGCGGTCCGCCCGGTGGGCCTGCCGTGGCAGGAGCCGGAGGAGACCAACGGCGGGCGGGTCGACCTGCACGCCACCATCGACACCACCGGCCGGACCGGCGACCGGCGGGGCGACTTCGACAGCGTCTACGGCGACTGGGCGCAGGTCGCCACCCGGGTCACCGCGGCGGTCACCGCCGCAGGCGGCGACGCGGACCTGCGTACCGGACTGCGGCTGGCCGCCGACGATCCGGCGGCGCTGCTCGACCCCCGGCACGCCGACGCGGCGCTGGCGCTGTTCGCGGCGGACGGCGCGGCGCTGGACGCGCTCTGCCGGCTCGCCGACGACGTGCGCCGCGACACCGTCGGCGACGACGTGACCTACGTGGTCAACCGCAACATCAACTTCTCGAACGTCTGCTATGTGGGCTGCCGGTTCTGTGCGTTCGCCCAGCGTGAGCGGGACGCCGACGCCTACCGCCTCTCCGTCGGGCAGGTGGCCGACCGGGCCGAGGAGGCATGGGCGGCCGGCGCGACCGAGGTCTGCATGCAGGGCGGCATCGATCCGAAGCTGCCGGTGAGCGTCTACCCGGACCTGGTCCGGGCGATCAAGCAACGGGTGCCGGGGATGCACGTGCACGCCTTCTCCCCGATGGAGGTGGTCACCGCCGCGGCGAAGGCGGGCGTGTCCATCCGGGACTGGCTGGGGCAGCTGCGCGAGGCCGGTCTGGACACCATCCCGGGCACCGCCGCGGAGATCCTCGACGACGAGGTGCGCTGGGTGCTCACCAAGGGAAAACTGCCCACCGCCGCCTGGGTCGAGGTGGTGACCACCGCCCACGAGCTGGGCATCCGGTCCAGCTCCACGATGATGTACGGCCACGTCGACCACCCGGCGCACTGGCTGGCCCACTTCCGGGTGCTGGCCGGGGTGCAGGACCGCACCGGCGGGTTCACCGAGTTCGTGGCGCTGCCGTTCGTCCACACCAACGCGCCGATCTACCTCGCCGGCATCGCCCGCCCCGGCCCGACCTGGCGGGAGAACCGGGTGGTGCACGCGATGGCCCGGCTGCTGCTGCACGGTCGGATCGGCAACATCCAGTGCTCCTGGGTGAAACTCGGCGACGAGGGCACGGTGGCGATGCTGCGCGGCGGCTGCAACGACCTGGGTGGCACGTTGATGGAGGAGACGATTTCCCGGATGGCCGGCTCCGGCAACGGGTCGGCGCGTACCGAGGAACAGTTGCGCGCGATCGCCGCCGCGGCGGGTCGTCCGGCCCGGCGGCGGAGCACGGCCTACGGTCGACCGTCCTGACTGGTGAACCTTCCCGGGCCGGCGACGGTTACGGCACCGCCGGGAAGGGGAGGCCGGGAAGGTCGTGCGCCTCGTCATCCGTTCTGGACGGGAAATCTGAACGACGGTATTCCCGCGCGGGACGGTCCGCTGTCGGCGTGCCGACCCGCTCTCCGGATGGTCCGTACCACTATGTGGGACGAAGCGCGTCTCACGCCAGCTTGGCCCGGCCCGGATCCGGCCCGGAAAACGGTCGCCATCAGCAGGGAACTCGTGCTGTCGGATGCGGTGCGGGTCCGAAGCATCCGTCCACATGGTGGGCTGCGCGTGAGTACCGGCCGGGGCCTCGACGGGCGGTGTCGCGGAAGTCGCGTTAACCTGTGCCCCACCAAGATCGCTGATCTTGGTACGGGTTCTCCGACCGTCCTCGTCGGCGGCGCGGTCCGGGCCGGACGGTGGAGCGCCACGGGAGAAATCTCGGCCAACTCGCCGGAGAGGGCGTTACTCCTCAGGGGTCTGAATCGATAGGGCAGGTTGCGGGGTCGGGCGGCGCGGATGGCCGTCCGGAGCGTGTCGGGAGGGCGACTCCATTATCAAGTTCGGCTTGACGGCGCACGCATTACACGCGTGTAATTTGAATGGGGTTGTCTACACCGAGCGCAGCAAATCGGTACCGGAGGGACAAACGCGCCTTTCCGCGTGGGGGTTGCAGCGGCGATGACGCCGGTGCGCGACAAGGAGGCATTCGATGGACGGCCAGCTTGAGGTGGCCGACCTGCTCGGAAACGCGCCGGAGTGGCAGGAGCGGGCGCTGTGCTCGCAGACCGATCCGGAGGCGTTCTTCCCCGAGAAGGGCGGCTCGACCCGCGAGGCGAAGCGAATCTGTTCCCGATGCGAGGTCAAGACGGAGTGCCTGGAGTACGCGCTCGGTCATGACGAGCGGTTCGGGATCTGGGGTGGGCTCTCCGAGCGGGAGCGCCGCAAGCTCAAGCGGCGGGTGGCCTGACGATTTCCGTGCCGGGCGGTGGGGGCCGCCCGGTCCGGCCCCCGGTGGACCGGCGAGTCGACCACTCAGGCCAGTTCGTCGGGGTCGACCCCGAGCAGATTCGCGACCTGCTCGATGATGACATCGTGGACCAGATCGGCGAGATCCTCCCGGTCCATCGCGCGGAACTCCAGTGGACGTCGGTAGAGCACGATCCGCGGCGGGATCTCCTGCCGGCCGGGACGCCCCGGCAGCAGTCGGGCGAGGGGTACCTCCCCGTCCTCCAGCACGTCCGAGTCGTAGACGTTGAGATCCGGGGGCACGTCCTCGACGGCGAACTCGACCCCGGCCAGTTCCTTGGCGAAGCGGCGCTCCAACGTCTCCACCGTGTCCAGCACCAGGTCGTCGAAGACCTCCGCCTTCGTCCGCGCCAGCGGGACGGTCGCCGGGACCAGCCGCCCGCGCAGACCGCGGCCGTGCCGGTCGCGGTGCACCCGCCGACCGGAGCCGGGGCGGCGGTGTTCCGGACTGGTCATGGGGCAAGGGTAGTCCCCATCCCCGCTGGCCTGCCGCTCCGGCACTCCCGGGAGCGCCGGCCCGGGTGTGTCGCGCCCGTTGTGCGGCGATCTCTCCCGCCCTCGGCGCCTCCGGCGGCCGAATTGTGATCTCGGTGACGGGCGTGTCGCACCGTGAACCAGTGCGGCGGACCCGGTAATGGAGATACCCTGCCGCCGTGAGGTCACCACGGCGCTGCTCCAGAAACGGCTGCCCCCGGCAAGCGGTCGCCACATTGACCTATGTCTACAACGAGTCGACCGCCGTCGTCGGTCCGCTCGCGGCCTTCGCCGAGCCGCACACGTACGACCTCTGCGAGCCGCACGCCCGGAACCTCACCGCCCCCCGGGGCTGGGACGTCGTCCGGCACGAGGGTGAGTTCGAACCGCCTCCGCCCACCACCGACGACCTGGTGGCCCTCGCCGAGGCGGTCCGCGAGGCCGCGCGCCCCGCGCCCCGCCCGCCCCAGGAGCCCTCACGCCAGGACCAGCCCCAGACGCCCCAGACCGGGCGCCGGGGCCACCTCCGCGTCATCCCGCCCACCCACTGACCCACCCTCTCCCGCGCACCGTCCTTCCCCGCGCGCGCCGTCTTTCCCCGCGCGCCGTCCTCTGCCGCGCCCCGGCCCCGGGCGCACGGACGCCGAGGGGCCGGGGTCGTGGAGCCGACGGAGCCCGCAGACGGACCCGGCGGACGGCGGAGATCCGCCGCGCGGGGCCGGAACTATCCTGTTGGCGGTTGGTCATCGCGGACTTCCTCCCGGTGGACGGTGGTCACCCTCGCCCCTCGCCGACGACGACCCCAAGGAGCCGTCACATGCGTAGTCACCCCCGGACGGTCTCCCGGCGTGGCCTGCTTTCCGGTGCGCTCGGCTCGGCCGCGCTGCTCGCCGGAGGCGGTGCCCTCGCCGGCTGCGGCACCGAGGCGGCGCGGCAGACCGATGAGGGCTGTGTCAGCGAGGACCACTCCGCCAGCGAGAAGAAGCTGATCTTCTCCAACTGGCCGCAGTACCTGGACGTCGACGCCGCCGACGAGTCGAAGCGACCGACCCTGGACGCGTTCCAGACCGAGACCGGGATCCAGGTCACCTACACCGAGGACATCAACGACAACAACGAGTTCTTCGGCAAGGTGCGCAACCAGCTCGCCGGCTGCCAGAGCATCGACCGGGACCTCATCGTGCTGACCGACTGGATGGCCGCCCGGATGATCCGGCTCGGCTGGATCCAGAAGCTCGACCCGGCGAAGCTGCCCAACGTCCAGGCGAACCTGCTGCCGTCGCTCAAGGGGCGCTCGTTCGACCCGGAGAACCAGCTCGCCGTGCCGTGGCAGACCGGCCTCGCCGGGCTCGCCTACAACGGCGGCGTCACCCGGGAGATCCGGACCCTCGACGAGCTGCTGACCCGCCCCGACCTCAAGGGCCGGGTCACCGCGCTCAGCGAGATGCGCGACACGATCGGACTGCTGCTCCAGGCCAAGGGGCACGACCCGACGAACTTCACCGAGGCGCAGTTCGACGACGCCCTCGCCACGCTGAAGCGGGCGGTGGACAGCGGGCAGATCCGCCGGTTCACCGGCAACGACTACGCCCCGGAACTCGCCCGGGGTGACATCGCCGCCTGCATCGGCTGGTCCGGCGACATCATCCAGCTCGGCTTCGACAACGACAAGATCCGGTTCGTGGTCCCGGACTCCGGTGCCATCCTGTACTCCGACGACCTGCTGGTGCCGAACCGGGCGACCCACCGGGCCAACGCCGAACAGTTGATCAACTACTACTACCAGCCGGCGGTCGCCGCGAAGCTCGCCGCCCACGTCAACTACATCTGCCCGGTGCAGGGCGCGCAGGCGGAGATGGAGAAGATCGATCCGGAGCTGGCCGCCAACCCGCTGATCTTCCCGGACGACGCGATGCTCGCGAAGTCAGGCGTCTTCATGGCGCTCAGCGAGGAGCAGGAGAAGACGTACGAGTCGAAGTTCCAACAGGTCATCGGGGCGTGATGGGGACCGGGACACCTGTCGGTGACCTGCGGCTGGTCGACCTGACCAAGCGGTTCGGTGCCGTCACCGCCGTCGACGACCTCACCCTCGCCGTCGCGCAGGGTTCGTTCTTCGCCCTGCTCGGGGCGTCCGGCTCCGGCAAGACCACCACCCTGCGCATGATCGCCGGGCTGGAGGAACCGACCGCCGGTCAGGTCCTCCTCGGTGCGGAGGACATCACCCGGCTGCGGCCGTACCGGCGGCCGGTCAACACCGTCTTCCAGAGCTACGCCCTCTTCCCGCACCTGGACGTCGCCGAGAACGTCGCCTTCGGCCTGCGCCGACGGGGCATCCGCCAGGTCCGCCCTGCGGTCGAGCGGATGCTCGGCCTGGTGCAGCTCGACGGGTACGGACGGCGTCGCCCCGCCGAGCTCTCCGGCGGGCAGCAGCAGCGGGTCGCGCTGGCCCGCGCCCTGATCAACCAGCCGCAGGTGCTCCTGCTCGACGAACCCCTCGGCGCGCTCGACCTCAGGCTGCGCCGGCAGATGCAGGGCGAACTGAAGCGGATCCAGACCGAGGTCGGCACGACCTTCGTCCACGTCACCCACGACCAGGAGGAGGCCATGACGATGGCCGACACGGTCGCGGTGATGAACGCCGGGCGGATCGAACAGGTCGGTGCCCCCGCTGACCTCTACGAGTTCCCGGCCACCGTGTTCGTGGCGAACTTCCTCGGCCAGTCCAACCTGCTCGTCGCCGAGGCGGCCGGGCCGACCCGGGGCGAGGTCGCGGTGACCGCGCACGGCGCGCGCTTCACGGTGCCCGTCGCCCGCGCCCGCGCCGACCGGGGCCCGGTCCACCTCGGGGTACGCCCGGAGAAGCTGCGCCTCGCCGCGTCCACCGACGAGGTGCCCGACGGGCACCAGCACGTCGTCGGGGTGGTCGCCGACGCCGCCTACGTCGGGGTGAGCACCCAGTACCAGGTCCACACCGGTGCGGGAGGTGAACTGTCGGTCTTCGCGGCCAACAACGGCACCGAGGGACGGCACCCCGTCGGCTCGTCCGTGGTCGCGTACTGGCGGCCGGAGCACGCCTTCCTGCTGCCCCGCGTACCCGGGGAGGCCGAGCGGAGCGGCACGGTGCGCGACGAGCCGGTGGCGGTGTCCCGGTGACCGGCTCGCCGCGTCGTACCGGTGCCCGCCGGGTCCGTCCGTGACCGCGTTCGTCCACCTGCCGGGCGGTGCCGGACCGGCCACCGGCACCAGCCCGGCCGCCCCGACCCGCCCCGGGCGGCACCGGCTGCTGCCCTACCTGCTCCTGCTGCCGGGGGTGGCCTGGCTGGTCGTCTTCTTCATCGTGCCGCTGGGCCAGCTCGCCGCCGCCAGCCTGTACGACCCCGCCGGCTCGCTGGCCACCGGGTACGCGATGACCTGGGCGTTCGGCAACTATCCGGACGCGGTGGCGGCCTACTGGCCGCAGTTCGGACGCTCCTTCGGCTACGCCGGGGCCGCGTGCGCGCTGGCGCTGCTGCTCGGCTACCCGCTGGCGTACACGATCGCCCGGAAGGCGGGACGCTGGCGCAACGTCCTGCTGGTGTGCGTGGTCGCCCCGATGTTCACCAGTTTCCTGGTCCGTACGCTGGCCTGGAAGACCATCCTGTCGGACCACGGTCCCCTGGTCGGGCTGCTGCGTGACGTCGGCCTCCTCGACGTCGACGGGCGACTGCTGGCCACGCCGTTCGCGGTGGTGCTCGGGCTGACGTACAACTTCCTGCCGTTCCTGGTGCTGCCGCTGTACGCGAGCCTGGAGCGGCTCGACCCCCGGCTGCTGGAGGCGGCGAGCGACCTGTACGCCGGACCGGTGCAGGCGTTCCGCCGGGTGGTGCTGCCGCTGTCCATGCCCGGCCTGACCGCCGGGACGCTGCTGTTCTTCATCCCGGCCAGCGGCGACTACATCAACGCGGAGCTGCTCGGCACGCCGAACGAGTACATGATCGGCAACGTGATCGACTCGGCGTTCCTGGTCCGGCTGGACTACCCGCAGGGCGCCGCGCTGTCGTTCCTGCTGATGGCGGCCGTCCTCGCGGTGGTCTTCACCTACCTGCGCCGCACCGGGGATTCCCGGTGAAGCGCGAGGAGTGCAGCGCAGCGGAGCCCCGCAGTCGCGATCGGGGGATGGCTCCGTGAAGCGCGAGGAGTGCACCGCAGCGGAGCCCCGCAGTCGCGATCGGGGGATGGCTCCGTGAAGCGCGAGGAGTGCACCGCAGCGGAGCCCCGCAGTCGCGATCGGGGGATGGCTCCGTGAAGCGCGAGGAGTGCAGCGCAGCGGAGCCCCGCAGTCGCGATCGAAGGTCGGCTCCGGTGAGCGCGAGTCGCTGGCTGGCCGACCGCTGGGTGGTCGGCCTGGCCCTGCTCGTCCTCGGCTACCTGCTCCTGCCGGTCGTCGTGGTGGCCGCCCTGTCGCTCAACCGCCCGGCGAGCCGCCTCTCCTACGACTTCCAGGAGTTCACCCTCGACAACTGGCGTAACCCGTGCGCCAGCGTCGAGATGTGCGACGCGGTGGTCCGCAGCGTGCAGATCGGCTTCCTCGCCACGGTGGCCGCCACCGTCCTCGGCACGCTGATGGCGTTCGCCCTGGCCCGGCACCGGTTCCGTGGCCGGTCCGCGGTCGACGTGCTGATCTTCCTGCCGATGGCCACCCCCGAGCTGGTGATGGGGACGTCCCTGCTCGCCCTCTTCGTCTCGGCCGGCGTGCCACAGGGTTTCTGGACCGTCGTCATCGCCCACGTCATGTTCTGCCTGTCCTTCGTGGTGGTGACGGTCAAGGCGCGGCTCGCCGGAATGGACCGGCGGCTGGAGGAGGCGGCGATGGACCTCTACGCCAGCGAGTGGCAGACCTTCCGCCGGGTCACCCTGCCGTTGGCGCTGCCCGGGATCGTCGCCGCCGCGCTGCTCGCCTTCTCCCTCTCCTTCGACGACTTCATCGTCACCAACTTCAACGCCGGGACCACGGTCACCTTTCCGATGTACGTGTGGGGCGCCGCCCAGCGGGGCATCCCGCCACAGGTCAACGTCGTCGGGACCGCCATGTTCGCGGTCGCCCTGATTCTGGTCCTGGCCACCACCGTCCGGACCCGCTCTGTTCGTGCGCTCTCCCGCTAGGTGGTAGCAGGGGTCCCCTGCTACCGCTTTCTGTCGAGGAAGGGCCCCCTGCAAACGCGCCGGACGCCGAGGAGCGGTGCGCGTCCGTTCCGGTTGGCCATTGCCACCGCGTGCGATGCGATCGAAACTTCCTTCATGACGTCTTCTCGGTCGTCCCGTCGCAAGGGCACCGACCGGCCGCGTCCGGCCAGCGGCGGCTCCGGTGGCCGGACCACGGTGGCGCTCCTCGCCGGGATGCTCACCTTCGTGCTCGCCTGCGGCGCGGAGTTGACGGTGGTCGGCGCGCTGTTCGGTTTCCGCCCCGGCGGGTCACCGGTGGCGGACGGGTCGCAGGCGGAGTGGGCCGACCCGGACGCCCCGCCGCCCGCCCCGCCGACAGCCGGGAGCCCGTCCCCGTCGGGGAACGTGGAGACGAAGCAGGTCACCGAGACGGTCCGGATCCCCTACCCGGTGCAGATCGTGGACGATCCGGCCCTGCCCGAGGGACAGCAGGTGGTCCGGATCCGAGGGGTCACCGGAGTGAAGACACTGACCTACGAGGTGATCCGGGTCGACGGCGAGCCGACCGACAAGCGGCTGCTCCGCTCGACGGTCACCCGGGCTCCGGTGACGCAGGTGGTGGCGGTGGGCACGTCCACCACGGCGGCGTGCGATCCGAACTACGGCGGGTGCGTGCCGGTAGCCGAGGACGTCGACTGCGCCGGGCGGGGCGACGGCCCGGCCTGGATCACCGGCACGGTCAAGGTGACCGGTTCCGACGTGCACCGTCTCGACCGCGACGGCAACGGCGTCGCCTGCGACGAGAAGAACTGATCCGTACGCGGGTGATCGTGGTGGCGACCGGCCCCGCCGGGGGCACATCGCCACCACGATCCCGGCCGGCGGGCGGCGTGACGAGCCGGAGGCGTCAGGTCGCCAGGTCGGAGCGGATGAGGAAACGGACGCCCTCCGGGGCCTCCAGCGAGAATCCGCTGCCCCGGCCGGGCACCACGTCCACGGTCAACGTGGTGTGCCGCCACAGCTCCCACTGGCTCGCCGACATCCAGAACCCGACCGGCTCCGGAACCCCCTCGACCTCCAGCGCCGCGAGCCGGACGTCCGACGCCCCGGTCCGGAACTCGCCGGCCGGAAAGCACATCGGCGCGCTGCCGTCGCAGCAGCCGCCGGACTGGTGGAACATCAAGGGCCCGTGCCGCCCCCGCAGCGACCGGATCAGTTCGGCCGCCGCAGGGGTGAGGGAGACGGGTGGCGCGGTGGTGCCCGCGTCGGGGGTGAGGGAGGCCGGCGGTGCGGTGGTGCCCGGCGGACCGGGCTCCGCCACGTCGGGACCGCCGGACATCAGAAGAAGCCGAGCTTCTTGGGAGAGTAGCTGACCAGCAGGTTCTTGGTCTGCTGGTAGTGCTCCAGCATCATCTTGTGGTTCTCCCGGCCGATGCCGGACTGCTTGTAACCGCCGAACGCGGCGTGTGCCGGGTACGCGTGGTAGCAGTTCGTCCAGACCCGGCCGGCCTGGATCGCCCGACCCGCCCGGTACGCGGTGTTCATGTCCCGGGTCCAGACGCCCGCGCCCAGCCCGTACAGCGTGTCGTTGGCGATCTTGACCGCGTCGGCCAGGTCGGCGAAGGGGGCCACGGAGACCACCGGCCCGAAGATCTCCTCCTGGAAGATCCGCATCGAGTTGTCGCCCTCGAAGATCGTCGGCTGCACGTAGTACCCACCGGACAGTTCGCCGCCCAGGTCGGCGCGCTCGCCGCCGGTGAGCACCTTCGCGCCCTCCTTCCGGCCGATGTCCAGGTACGACAGGATCTTCTCCAGCTGGTCGTTGGACGCCTGCGCCCCGATCATCGTCTCGGTGTCCAGCGGATGACCCTGCCGGACGGCCTTCGTCCGCTCCACGGCGGCGGGCAGGAAGTCGGCGTAGTGCCCCTGCTGGATCAGCGCCCGGGACGGGCAGGTGCAGACCTCGCCCTGGTTGAGGGCGAACATGGTGAACCCTTCGAGCGCCTTGTCGAAGAAGTCGTCCCGTGCGGCGCTGACGTCGTCGAAGAAGATGTTCGGGCTCTTGCCGCCCAGCTCCAGGGTGACCGGCCGGATGTTCTCGCTGGCGTACTGCATGATCAGCCGGCCGGTGGTGGTCTCCCCGGTGAACGCCACCTTCGCCACCCGGGGCGAGGAGGCCAGCGGCTTGCCCGCCTCGACACCGAAACCGTTGACGACGTTCAGCACGCCGGGCGGGAGCAGGTCGGCCACCAGCGAGAGCCAGTAGTGGATCGACGCCGGGGTCTGCTCGGCCGGCTTGAGCACCACCGCGTTGCCGGCGGCGAGCGCCGGAGCCAGCTTCCAGGTCGCCATGAGCAGGGGGAAGTTCCACGGGATGATCTGCGCGACCACGCCGAGCGGCTCGTGGAAGTGGTAGGCGACGGTGTCGTCGTCCAGTTCGCCGAGGGAGCCCTCCTGCGCCCGGATCGCCCCGGCGAAGTAGCGGAAGTGGTCGATCGCCAGCGGGATGTCGGCGGCCAGGGTCTCCCGGACCGGCTTGCCGTTCTCCCAGGTCTCGGCGACCGCCAGGTCCTCCAGGTGCTCCTGCATCCGGTCGGCGATCCGGTTGAGCAGCAGGGCCCGCTCGGCCACCGGGGTCCGCCCCCACGCGTCGGCCGCGCCGTGCGCCGCGTCGAGCGCCTTCTCGACGTCCGCGGCGGTGCCCCGTGCCACCTCGCAGAACGTCTGCCCGGTCACCGGCGTCGGGTTCTCGAAGTACCGGCCGTCGTGCGGCCTGACGTACTCGCCGCCGATGAAGTGGTCGTACCGGGACTGCCAGTGCGTCGGCGCGTCGTAGCGCGTCATGGATACCTCCGCCGTCCGTGGTGGTGGTGTGACGGCGGCCACGCTAGTTACCGGGACGTTGCAACCACGTTGCGCCGCTGAGTCCGTACTCCCTCGTGAGCTGCTGGACCCGGGCGACCGCGAGCGGCCGGCGCGGCGTGCCCGGCGGCAGCGCCCGCGCCAGGGCCTGCCACGCCGCCAGGTCGTCGGCCCCGGCGGACGTCGCGGTCCAGGCCGCGAGCAGCGCCGGGTCGCCGGCGGCCAGCACGGCCGCGCGGAGCTGGCCGTCGAGCAGCCGGCGCAGTCGCGTCACTCCCGGCGCGTCCGAGGCGGGCAGCAGACTTCCCGGGTACGCGTCGAGCGCGCCCGCCACCTCGCCGCGTTCCAGCAGCTCGACGACGGTACGGAAGTCCGCCCGCACCACCGGGCGCAGCCGGTACGGGCGGG
The DNA here is from genome assembly GCF_014680085.1 of Micromonospora sagamiensis. Classification (NCBI taxonomy): domain Bacteria; kingdom Bacillati; phylum Actinomycetota; class Actinomycetes; order Micromonosporales; family Micromonosporaceae; genus Micromonospora; species Micromonospora sagamiensis. The sequence continues at coordinate 4,014,613 of NZ_AP023438.1, forward strand.
AGTCGAGCAGCTCGGGGCCGAGGATGCGGCGCAGCCGGGACAACTCGGCGCGCAGGGTGACCGGGTGCAGCCGGTCGTCGCCGTAGAGATCCAGGCCGAGCTGCTCGCCGGTCCGCCCCTCCGGGTGCTGGAGCAGCAGCACCAGCAGTTCGCTGTGCCGGCGACCGAGCCGGATCCGCCGCCCGGCGACCCGAAGTTCCGCCTCGTCCCGGCCGAGCGCGGTCACCGTGACCGCGTCCGGCTCGACTGACCCGCCCTGCCCCGGCGGCCCGGCCAACCACGCCTCGGCCGCCCGCGCGGTGGCCCGGACCAGTGCCAGGCTCTGCGGGTTGGCCAGGTGATCGCCACCGGTGATGTCCACCGCGCCGAGCAACCGCCCGGTCGCCGGATCGTGGATCGGCGCGGCGGCGCAGGTCCACCGCTGCACCGGACGGCTGAAGTGCTCGGTGGCGAAGATCTGCACGCTGTGGTCGACGGCGAGGGCGGTGCCCGGCGCGTTGGTGCCGGCGTGCGCCTCGTCCCACCGTGCGCCGGGCACGAAGTTCATCCCCTCGGCCCGGCGCAGCACCCCCGGATGCCCCTCCACCCAGAGCAGTCGCCCGTACGCGTCGCAGACCGCCATCAGGTGCGCGCCGTCGGTGGCGATCCCGCCGAGCAGGTCCCGGAACAGCGGCAGCACGCGGGCCAGCGGGTGGGCGGCCCGGTAGCTCTCCAGGTCGTCGCCGGTCAGCTCGACCGGCGGGGTGCCCTCCGGGTCGAGCAGCGCCCCGACCGACCGCCGCCACGAGCGGTGGACCACGTCCCGCACCCGCTCCGGGTTGGTGCCGCCGCTGAGGAACGCCTCGTGGGCGGCACCGACCTGTGCGATCCGTTCGTCCGGATCGGCACCGAATTCCAGGGCGAGCCACGGGTCAGCCACGGCGACCTCCTCCCGCCCATCGTGACCCCGATCACCGCCGACCGCCAGGGGGCGGCACGGTCGGCGGTCCACCTGCCCGCCGCGCGCCGCGTCCACCGCACCGGTCACCGGCGCCGCGTACCCCGCCGGCCGACCGTCGGGACGGGCGGGCAGCCCGGGAGTCCCGCTAGTAGGTGCAGTCCGGCAGGCGCGGCGGCGGGTGGTCCGCTTCTGCCGGGGTCAGCTCGGCGTACAGGCTGGAGACCCAGATGTCGGAATCCAGTCTGTACCAGACCGTGGACTGGAGAACGGTCGTCCTGTCCTTTATCAGGCGTCCGTTGCGCTCCTGGCAGACGATCCGCAGGACGTTGCCCTCGAAGAACGACTTGACGGGTTCCCGGTGCCGGGAGTCCGCGAAGGGGCCCGGGTAGCCGAACGTGCCGTTCGGCGTGTTGGCGATCCGGGCCGACCAGATCGGGGGACCGGTCGTACGGGCGGGCGTCGGCGTCAGCGACGTCGAGGACGGTGGCGAGGACTCGCTACGTGAACTCCACCAGTAGCCGGCCCCGCCGATCAGCGCCAGGGTTACGGCCGCCACCACCGCGACGCGGGCCGTCCTGCGGGGGAGGCGGGGAAGACGCCCTTCCTCGCGGGCGTCGACCGGCGCGGTCGCCGGTGCCCCGGGCGGCGTCCCCGACGAATCTCCGTGGAGGTTGTGCTGCGTGTTGTTGCCACCCACGTTGATCTGTATCCCCCGACCGTCGTTGATCCGGATCACGTACGAACCCGGCGAGTCGGGAGTGTCAGCTTCCGGCGCCGGGGGAACACCGGCGGGGACGGCGGTGGGCCCGTCGTCGGGCTGGGTGGTGGTCACCGGGGCCCGAACGTGTTGTGCTGGGTGTTGGAGCCCCCCAGGTTGACCTGCACACCCCGGGCATCGTGGAGGTGGACGGCGCCGTCCGCCGCTGCGGGCGCCTTCCCCGCCGGAGCCGGGGCGGTCCCCTCGGTAGGGGGCTGCCGTCGTGGCGGCAGCAGGTACGGGGCCACCAGGCCCAGAATCGCGATCACCACGCCAACGGCGCTGCCGATCTTGTCCGCCCGGTCCAGTCCGACGACGATCAGGTAGCCGACCAGACCCAGCACCGCCAGCCCGGCCACGAGCCGACCAGCCCACATCCAACCGGCGCTACGACGTGGCATCCGACACCTCCCGGCAGCCGGCCCTCGTGGGCTGCGATTCTACGAGGCAGATGCACCAATGGTAGTCGTGTGCTCACTGTTGGCGGTCGGGTGTTTTCTCATCGCGCGGGGCTGGCTCCCGGCCGGCGCGGATCGCCCGGAGCTGAGGCCCCGGCCGACCGGGTACCAAGGTCATGGGCCGTGCACACGGACACAGTGGACCAACGGGCCGCCGCGCTCGGCGAGCGGGTGATCGCGCGGCGGTGTCCGGTGGGCATGGGCGGTCCGAGGCGCGCGCGGCGCGGGCTGTTCGATGTGGAGGGTCGGCGGCACGGCGGTTACCGGCCGCGTCGTCGGTGACGACACTCGTCGCTGTGACCCAGCAGCCCCCGCCCCCACCACCCGCCGGTTACGACCCACTGCCGGGACACGCCGTACCGTCCCATCCGGGACCGCCGCCCGGACATGCTGTCGCGCCCGGGTACGGCCTGCCCCCCGACCGGCCCGCCTCGCCGAAGCGCCTCGCTCTGATCGTCGGTGGCGGGGTGCTCACCGCCGCCCTGCTGTGCTGCGGCGGACTGGCCATGGTCGGCGGGGAGGAACGGCCGAAGGACTCCCGTACCGCTGTCGCCGGTGCCGGGCGGGACGCGTTGCCGGAACCGACGGCCCCGGTGTCCCTGGCGCCCGCCGATCCACCGTCGACGTCACCGACCCTGACGCCGCCGCCCTCGACGGCGCCGGCCCCCACGGCTTCGCCGGTGGTCGAGGTGCGGACGGTCACCGCCACCCAGCGGCTCCCGCACGGCGTACGGACGGTGAAGGACTCCTCCCTCGCCGAGGGGAAGCGGGTGGTCCGCACCCGAGGGGTCGACGGCGAGCGGACCCTGACCTATCAGGTCACCGTCACCGACGGCGTGCAGACCGGACGGAAGCTGGTGCGGTCGGTGGTGACCCGGAAGCCGGTCACCGAGGTGGTCGCGGTGGGCACCAGGCCCGCCCGGAGTTGCGACCCCAACTACAGCGGTTGCGTGCCGATCGCCAGTGACGTCGACTGCGCGGGTGGTGGCGGTAACGGCCCGGCCTACGTGAGCGGCCCGGTTCGCGTCATCGGCAGCGACATCTACGACCTCGACCGCGACAACGACGGCTACGGCTGCGACGACTGAGGTGGTAGGAAGGGCCCCTTGCAGGTGCTTTTTGCACTGCAAGGGGCCCTTCCTACCACCCGACGGGCGTGCGGTGGTGACTAGAGGTTGACGGTGAAGCTGTTGATGTAGCCGACGTCCCCGCTCGCCGCGTCCTGCACCCGCAGGGTCCAGGTGCCGTTACGGGTCTCCGAGGAGAGGTTCACCGTGTAGGTCTGGTTGATGTTGTCGGTGGAGCTGCCGGTGCGGTTGTGCAGGGTGTACACGCTGCCGTCCGGCGCGACCAGGCTGACGACCAGGTCGCCGATCCAGGTGTGCACGATGCTGACCGCGACCGTGCTGGCCGACGAGGCGTTGCCGGTGCAACCGGTGACCGTGACGGTGCTGGACACGGTGGTGTTGTCGCGGATGGTCACGTCGGTGCCGTTGGTCCGCGAGCAGCCGGTGGGCGGCGTGGTGGTGCCGCCGTCGCCGACGTAGAGCAGCTTGTTCGGCGAGCCGGTGCCCGGGCTGGTCACCACGTTGCTGGTGGCGTCGTTGACCAGCTTGTCGCGAACCTGCTGCGGGGTGAAGGTCGGGTTCGCGGCGAGCACGAGCGCGGCGGCGCCGACCACGTGCGGGGTCGCCATCGAGGTGCCGCTGATGCTGTTGGTGGCGGTGTTGCTGGTGTGCCACGCCGACGTGATCGAGCTGCCCGGGGCGAAGATGTCCAGGCAGGAGCCGATGTTGGAGTAGCTGGCCCGGGCGTCGTTGGACTGGGTCGCGCCGACGGTGATGCCGGCGGGCGTGCTGGCCGGCGAGCTGTTGCAGGCGTTCGCGCCGTAGTCGTTGCCGGCAGCGAGGCCGTAGGTGACGCCGTCGGCGATCGACCGGGCGACCGCGTCGTTGGTGGCCTGGTCGAAGCCGCCACCGAGGCTCATGTTGGCGACCGCCTTCTCACCGGCGAGGTGGTTGCCGGTGACCCAGTCGACGCCGGCGATGACCCCGGCGTTGGTGCCGCTGCCCTGGCAGTCGAGCACCCGTACGCCGACCAGGGTGACGCCCTTAGCCACGCCGTACGCGGTGCCGCCGACGGTTCCGGCGACGTGCGTGCCGTGGCCGTTGCAGTCGTCGGCGGTGCCGCCGTCGACCGAGTCGTACCCGGAGATCGCCCGACCGCCGAAGTCGCTGTGCGAGAACCGGATGCCGGTGTCGATGATGTACGCCTTCACGCCCGCGCCGTTGTTCGCGTACGTGAACGAGTTGTTGAGCGGAAGGGCGCGCTGGTCGACCCGGTCCAAGCCCCAGGAGGGGGTGGGGGTCTGCGTGGCGGAGATCCGTACGGTGTGGTTCTGCTGGACGTAGCTGACCGACGGGTCGGCGGCGAGCCGCTTGGCCGCCGTCTCCGACATCCGGGCCTCGAAGCCGCGCAGCGCGTTGGAGTACGTCCGGCCGACGGCACCGCCGTGCTTGCCGGCCAGGCCGCGGGCCCGGGTGTCCACCTCGGACCTGCCGACCGTGGTGTCCTTGAAGACCACGATGTACGAGTTCTCGACGGCGGTCGCGCCACCGGCGAGCAGGATCTGCCCCTCGGCGGGAGCTGCGGACGCCGGGGTGCCGGACGCCACGGCGGCGGTGACGGCGGCTGCGGCCACGGCGAGACGCCAGCGGCGTCCTGTGGCAGGGGAGTCTGTCATCCCTCGGGGTGTTCCTTCCGCTCGACAGCGTGCCGGTGACACGCAGATCGATCAGGACTGATCGAGTGATCGGGATCGTATGGCATCGACAGTGATGCAGAGAGATGTGTTGATCTATTTGTGACCAGGTGGCGGCGGTTTGCTGTCGCAATCCGGGGTAGATCAGACCGGCCGTCACGCATGGTCAACATGTCGATACCGAATGGCTGCGCCCCGGCCGTCCGTCGTGCTCTACGCTCGCGACGTGGAGCCCCGTGCCTTCTTCGTCGCCGGTCGTCCCGTCCACGGCGAGGGCGAACTGACCGTCCACCACCCGTACGACGGACGCCCGGTGGGGCGTACCACCCACGCCACGCCGGAGCAGGTCGAAACCGCCGTCGCGGCAGCCGCCGGAGTGGCCGCGGAGGCCGCGGCCCTGCCCGCGCACGTGCGCGCGGCGGCCCTCGACCACGTCTCCCGCCGGCTCGCCGAACGGGCCGATGAGCTCGCCCGGCTGATCACCGCCGAGAACGGCAAGCCGGTCAAGTGGGCCCGCGCCGAGGTCACCCGGGCGGTCTCCACCTTCCGCTGGGCCGCCGAGGAGGCGCGGCGCTTCAGCGGGGAACTGCAACGCCTCGACACCGACCCGACCGCCACCGGCCGGATCGCGCTGGTCCGGCGGGTGCCCAGGGGGCCGGTGCTCGGCATCACCCCGTTCAACTTCCCGCTCAACCTGGTCGCCCACAAGGTCGCCCCGGCGCTCGCCGTCGGCGCGCCGATCGTCGTCAAACCGGCTCCCGCCACGCCGTTGTCCGCGCTGCTGCTCGGCGAGATCCTCGCCGAGACCGAGCTGCCCGAGGGGATGTTCTCGGTGCTGCCGCTCCCCAACGAGCGCGCCGCCGACCTGGTCGCCGACCCCCGGCTGCCGGTGGTGTCGTTCACCGGCTCCGGGCCGGTCGGTACGGCGATCCGCCGCGCCGCCCCCGAGAAGCACGTCACGCTGGAACTCGGCGGCAACGCCGCGGCGGTGATCTGCGAGGACTGGAACACCGACGAGGACCTCACCTTCGCCGCGCACCGGATCGCCACCTTCGCCAACTACCAGGCCGGCCAGTCCTGCATCGCCGTGCAGCGGGTCTACGTGCACGAATGGCTCTACGACGCGTTCCTGCCCCGACTGGTCGCCGCCGTCCAGGAACTACGGACGGGGGACCCCTCCGACGACCACACCGACGTCGGCCCGCTGATCTCGGCCGACGCGGCGGCCCGGGTCGAGGCGTGGGTGGACGAGGCGGCCGTCGCCGGGGCCACCATCGAGGTCGGCGGCCGGCGGGACGGCACCACCTACCCGCCCACCGTGCTGACCGGGGTGCCGGCCGAGGCTCGGGTGAACACCGAGGAGGTGTTCGGGCCGGTGCTGGTGGTCACCCGGGTCGAACACGACCGGGCCGCGTTCGCCGCCGTCAACGACTCCGCGTACGGCCTCCAGGCCGGCGTCTTCACCCACCGCCTCGACGTCGCCTTCGCCGCGCACCGGACGTTGGAGGTCGGTGGGGTGATCGTCGGCGACGTGCCGTCGTACCGGGCCGACCAGATGCCGTACGGCGGGGTGAAGGGCAGTGGGGTGGGGCGCGAGGGTGTGCGCAGCGCCATGGACGACTACACCGAGCCGAGGGTGCTGGTGCTCACCGGAGTGCAGCTGTAAGGCGATAGTGGGGTGGGGTGGTAGCAGGGGGTTGGGTGGTAGCAGGGGGCCCTTGTTACCGCTTTTTGTGTAGGAGGGGTCCCCTGCTACCACCTCAGGGCGCTCACCAGGTGCCGTCGTCGCGTACCCGGGCGGGGGCACGGCCGAGGAGGAGGGTGGTCAGGGCGGCGTCGATGTCTGCGCCGAGGAACCACTCGCCGGCCTGGTCGAGCGCGAAGACCCGACCGAGTTCGTCCACGGCGAGGATGCTCTCCTGCGGATACTCCGCCCCGATCGGAAAGAGCCGCATGCCCAGCACGGCCCCGAAGTCCGCCAGCGTGGCGGCACTGTGCGCGCCGCGCAGGGGACTGATGTCGAACCGACTGATCCACACCTGCTCGCCGCGGCCCCTGCGCTTGGAAACCAGCGACAGGAAGTCGGCCAGTGCCGCCTCGGCGGCAGGGAATGCCTGGTGGCGGTGGGCCGCCGTGCCGGTTTCGAGAGTTTCCTCGATCGCGGCAGGGACGATGTCCTTGATGAAGTCCATCTTCCCCCAGCCCGCTGCGACGAGTGCGTGCGTGACCTCCGGTGGAAAACGGTAGGGGTCGGGAGCGGGCTGGGGCTCGGGTCGCCACTCCTGGATCCAGACGGTGTCGTACCAGGGGAGCAGCCGCATCCGGGACAGGGCGGTCGCGCACGAGTCGCAGACCTCGTCCGCCGGTCCGCCCTCCGGATCGCCGGGTTCGCGTACCCGGAAGACCTCCAGGCGGGCGCTGTTCAGCAGCGCCAGGTACTCCTGGAAGTCCAGAGGCGGCTGCCCCTGGAGGGCGCGCTGGTGGTCCAGGTCGTGCAGGGCGTCGGAGATGACGATCAGCTCGGCGTGCCGGTCGCCACCGCGTACCAGCTCTCCGGTGCGGAGATTGTCCAGGTAGCCCTGCACCAGCGGATGGTGGTTCAGGGTGATGTCGCCCTTGGCCCCCTGCGCGACGTAGGTACGGCCGCCGACGGTCAGGTGCGCCACCGTTCCGGGAGTGGGCAGTCGGTGAAGCTCGCGTAGCAGTTGGGCGGCGGGGTCGACGGTGCGGGGTGCCGGCTGGGTGGGTCGACGCTGCCGGTAGGTCTGCGCGACGACGTCTGCCGGGACGCGTGGCCAGTGGGAGACCTCCCCGGTCTCCCGATCGATCACGGTGGTCGGCAGGTCACCCGGCAGTGCCCGCAGGTCACGGGGCACCGAGTACCAGATCACATATCCGAGGTCGAACTCCTCGACCAGCGGAGTGCATTCGTGCCCGAGGCGCTGCGACTCCCGACGCGCCCAAACGGTGGCGAGTTGTTCGGCCTGTTGACGGTCGATCACGGGGTGAAGTTACCCGACCCCACGGATCGGTGACGGACCGGTATGGTCTGGCCTACCCAAGGTGACGGGAGGCGGCATTGGCGGGAAGCGCGGACCGGGACGCCAACCGTGCGTTGCGAGCGCGGTTCGACGAGGTGCACGGTCAGTACCAGCAGCTGCGGTCCGGATTGGACGAACTGCAGGTCCGGTTGGCGGAACTGCGCATCACTGAGCGCTCCGACGACGGTCAGGTGACCGCCACCGTCGGTGCCCGAGGGCAGCTGATCTCCGTGGAACTGCATCCGTCGGTCTACCAGGCCCGCGACGCCCAGGCGTTGAGCCGCAAGATCACCTCTACGGTCCAGAAGGCCACCGCCGCCGCGACGGCCTCGACGCAGGAACTGGTCGCGGGCTACCTGCCGGCCAACTCCGGGTCGCTGGACTTCCTCCGCTCGGGCGACTTCGGCTCTCTGCTCCGTCGGGCCGACGCGATCATGGGACACGACGGTGGTCGGCGTGCCTGACGGGCAGCTCTGGCTCGACCCGGGACGTGCCCGGCGCGGCGGCATGGACCTTTCGCTCGCCGGCCGGGCGGTCAGGGCGAAACGCGACGGCCTCGGCGCGGAGATCGCGGCGGCGAGCGCCCAGCGCCCCTGGGGGCGGGACGACATCGGCGGCGCGTTCGAGAAGACATACCGGGGGTTGGAGGCGACCCTGCTGCGCGCCTGGGAGGGAGTCGGCCGGCACGTCGAGGGGCTCGGTGCCGACGTGGTCCGCTCGGTTGACGCCAACGTCGAGACCGACACCGGCAACGCCGGCCGCCTCAACCGGGTGCGTAACCAGCCCCGACACGATGTTCCCTGATCGGTCAGGAGCACCGGTGTGACCGTACTGCCGAGTCCGATCCCGCACCCTCTCGACTTCTGCCCCTGGCAGCTGCCGGACTGGATCTACGAGGCACTCGACTGGGTGGTCGGCGTCGAGTGGCCAGAGGGGAACGAGCGGGCGGTCTGGGACCTCGCCGACGAGTGGTACGCCGTGGCCGCCGCATTGGCCGGTCCACGCGAGGACGCCACCACCGCTGCCGGGGAGGTGCTCAGCGGGTACGGGGCGGTAGGAGCGGTCGCGAAGGCCTTCGACGTTGCCTGGCGGAAGGTGGCCGAGGGAGACGAGGCACCCCTACCGTTGCTGCTCGCGGTCAGCACCGACCTCGGTCGTCTCGTGGAGGAGTGCGGCTGCGACATCGAGGGCGCGAAGCTCGAGGTCTGGATCGAGCTCGGCATTCTCGTGGTCGAACTGCTCGCTATGACGGTGGCGGTCGTCCTCACCGCCGGTGCCGCCTCGCCGGCCGCAGCCGCCGCGATCACCGCGACCCGTTTCGTGGTCCAGCAGATCTTCAAGAAGCTGATCGCGCAACTCGCCCGGAAGACCCTCAAAAAGGGGATGCAGGAGGCGACCGAGCGGGCCGCGAAGCAGGTCACCAAGGACGGTCTGCGCGGGCTGGGGCGGAACGCGCTGCGGGGTGGCCTGTTGGAGGCTGCCGAGGAGGGCGGCGTCAACCTGGCCATCCAGGGCTATCAGAACTCGACCGGACGGCGGGACGGCCTGGACCTGGCCGACCTCGGCACCTCCGCCCTCGGCGGTCTGGCCGGCGGTGCCGCTGCCCCGCTCGCCGGTTTGGGCAAGCACGCGAGTAGCCGGGGTGGACAGTTCGCCGAGCACCTGGGCCGTGAGATGGGCGGCGAGATGATTGCCGACCAAGCGGCCAGCCTGGCCACCGGGGGCGGATTCGTCGGCTTGGAGGACGCGGCCCGCGCTGCGGCGTCCGGGGTCACCGGCTCGGTGGTCAGCCAGAGCGACGCGGCGCTCCAGGCACGACTCGACGCCCGGTTGGCCGCACTGGGTGGTACGCCCGTGTCCGTGGTCGACACCGCGCCACCCACACCGAGCGTCCCGGCAGCCGACTCGGGTCCATCGCCGGTCCCCGCCCAACGGACGACGTCCGACGTCGGCGACACCGGTACGAGTGCACCGGCATCCAGAACCTCCGGGGCGGACGCCACGCCGGGCCCGGTGCCACCCGCACCGAGGGACGCGGGTGGTCTGATCGAGGTGGACGGTTCCGCCGACGTGGGTGGGTCCCCCGAGGCGAGCGGTTCCGTCGGGGCGGACGGGCAAGCCGACCGTCGACCGGAGACTGTCCCTCCGGTCGGGTCCGAGCCGGCAGCCACCGTCACCAATCCGCCGTCCGCCGTCATCCCGTCCCTGGCACCTGTCCCGGTCTCCGCGACGCCGAGTCTGTCGTCCGTCCCGATGGATCCGGTGCTGGCCGCGTCCCCGGTCACCGCGCCCACGCCCGAGCTGGCCGCCACGGCAAGCTCGGTCGGGACGACGGCGACCGCGCCCGCTGTCACCAGCGCACCACCACCGACTGTGGCGAGCACGGGCTCGACCAGTGTGCACAACGGCACGCCCACCATTCTGACACCGGGCCCCACACCGGCGGTTCCGTCCGTCCCGATGGCGGCCTCGGGCGTCGCTTCGCCGGTCGTCAGCGTGACCAGCACGGCCACGACACCGGTATCCGGCTCGGGGCCGTTGACAGCAACGCCGAACCCGACCACCGGCTTCAGCGCGGCCATGCCGGCTAACGCCGATTCCGGTAAGCGGCACAAGCAGGAACCGCCCGTACTCGACCTGTCCCTGTTGGAGGCACTGGCTCCGAAGAGACGCCATTCGCAATCGCCGCCTCCACCTGCTCCCGCTCCGGAACCCGAGCCCCAGCAGTCGACGGAGCCTGCGTTCAGAAGCCGCGAGTGGTACGAGAGGACCTGGGCGGCGGATCGGGAGGCGCTCGAACGGCGTCGCTACCGCGGCTACTACGAGGCCCAGCGCGCCTGGTTCGAGGACCAGCGGCGGGAGACCCTCGTACGGGGGCTGCGTAGGGACGCGAAGGCGTACTACGAGAACGCACGCTGGCTTATCAGGCAGGCCCTCGGGCTGCACCGGGCCGGGAAACGGGCCCTGTCTGACCGACTCATCGCGCGCGCTCGTGAGCAGGAACGTCTCGGCCATCAGCAGGTGGATCTCGCCGAGGAGGTGCGGGAAGGCGCGGTCCTGCCGGACGTCACGTTCGTCGAGACCGAGGAGCACTTCCGGCGGATCAACGACGACGTAGCGGAGTTGGCGACCGGTGGGGTCGAGACCGGCAACCGGTCGGCGCTGACCGGAGACGACGTTCCACCCCCGAGCGACCAGACCCGGCCGTACGGGGAACGTGGCGGGCTGCGCCCGCCGCTGGCGCTGCACCAGACCGACCTGGAACGGCAGATGCCGCGCGAGCCAGACGGAAGCGTGACCCGGACGGCCGATCCCCGCCAGGGCAGATGGTTCTCGCTGGTCAACGACGGCGGACCGAGCGCCGACGCGACCCGGGCGATCAACTGCCTCGACTGCACCCTGTCCACGTACGAGACGTGGGTGCACGGCCGACCCCGCGTCTCCGCGCCGCGTACCTTCGACGGCTACTTCGAGGGTGACGTCAACCGGCCGATCGACGGTGAGTGGGGCGGCCCCGGTCGGGTCGAACGGGCCACCGGTGGCGTCTACCAGCGGGTGACCCCGTCGACCGAGGGCCTGTCGCCGGCCGCCGCCCGGCAGCAGGTGATGCAGGGGTACGCGGACCTGCACCGGCAACTGCTCACCGGCGGCCACGGCAGCTTCGCCTTCCTGGTGAACACCTGGGAGGGCGGCGGGGCGCACGCGTGGGTGGCCCTGAACCAGAACGGCACGGTGCTGTACCTCGACCCGCAGATCGGCACCGTGTCGGACCGTCCCCCGTACTTCCACCGGGGGGTGGCGCATCCGGGGAACGTGGCCGGTCTGGAAGCACTCGTGGTCGGTCCCGACGGCAGGCCGCTGCCGCTGCCGGGCCGCGAGGTGGGCGACTTCAGCGAGCAGCGGCCACTGTCCGTCCGGGCAGACCAGGCAACGGCAGGAGAATCGGGACCGCACCTGGCGCGGACGCAGTTCACCGCCGCCCCGGGGCAGCTACCGGGCTCGCCCGATGCGCCGGGCGCGAACCCCGACCCACGCCAGCCAGAACCGGAGCCTGCCGTGCTGCGCGCGGCGCGGGAAGGTGCGTGTGACGACCGCATCGCGGCTGGCATTCCCGCGTCCACGGTCATCGCGTCGGCCAAGGATCTCGACGCGGTCTTCTCGGTTGGCGTCAGCCCTGCGGAAGTGGCCGTCGCTGCGGACCAGGCTGCGCTGGGGAGACTCTTCCCGCACCTGGACGAGACAGCCACCCACGACCTGACGAGCCTGTTTGCCGAACCCCGTGTGCAGCAGATGCTCCAGGAGACGTGGCGGACCCCGCCCAAGGGCGAGCCGCTGTTGGCCGAGACGCTGGTCCGACAACTGGCGCAGCGACCGGATCTCGTCAGCATGGTCCTCGCGACGCCGGAGTTGATGGCTTCGCTCACGGCCCGTCCACTGACCCTGCACCACCTCGCCGTTCATCAGAACGCCATCGACGTTCTGATGTCGGTCATGGACGACATATCCTCTCGCGGTCCCGAAGCAATCGTAACGGCTGGGACGCCGGAACCAGAGGCGACGCCCTTGACCAACGAACAACGTCGGATCAGTTCGTCGGTCGAGACGTGGGTCGATGATGTCGATCAGCCCGGTTTTGATCAGCGCCGACGTGGAGACAGTGCTTATCGGCGACAGTACCTCGACGGTCTGTACGTTGCGGCGGCGGAAGCCCAGGCCGAACTGGCGGGACTGGCAGAACGGCTGGCTTGGGACGGGAACCAGCAAATCGGTCAGCCGGGCTGGCGTGCTGCTCCAAAGGACCGGCGTCGCGCTGAAGACAAGGTGGATAAGTACCGCGGAGATGCGTCGCAGTTGCGGGACCTGGCGGCTGCGAAGATTGAGTTTCGATCCCTGGGGCAACTCTATTCAGCGCTCGACCGGCTACGTCGCGAACCAGACGTGCGAATCGTATTCATTGATGATCGGTTCCAGCGTCCCCAAAAGAGCGGGTACCGTGATGTCCAATTGCTCCTAAAGATGTCGAACGGCCACATCGCCGAGTTCCGTCTCCACCTGGCCGCGCTGGATGAGGTGGCCGCCTGGGAGCATGCACTGTACGAGGTGCGGCGGGATCTGAAGGCCCTAGCCAAGCAGGAGGGGCGCCCTCTTCGGCTCGTGGAGCAGGCGATTTTCGATGGAGTGCTCCGTCGCGAGCAGGAGTTGTTCTGGAGGGCGCTATTGTCGACCTACCGAGAGGAGGGGACATGAATGGCGTCCCAGGGCTCCGACTGCCCTCGTATTTCCGCTACTACACATCGCCAGTAAAGCTGGTGGAGGTGCCGGGCGGTAAATTGATGGCTTGGCGGGTCTCGATCGAAACGGGCGGTTGGGAGTCCGCCGACAGTCTTATCGAGGAGATTCTCTTCGCCGTAGGTGGAGAGGTGTCGACGCTTTCCGCTGCCGACTTCGTGCAGGAGGTCGAGCGCTATCGAGCTCGCTACCTGGACGGTGAGGGGCCGATATTCGCCCTCTACGAGACGGTCAAAGCGATCACAGATGTGGAGCGACGAGAGCGCCGATACCTGACGCCACGAGAACGTGCGATCGTGAACGGCGTCCGCCGGAAGACGTTCGTCATGTTTGAGGAGCAGCTTCAGCAACAGGGCGATCCGGGTGCCGACCCGTCCATCGGGCAGGAGTAGGGCTACGGCGTCCGCCGGGCTCACCCCCCGGCCGTCGTGCGTGTACCGGTGGTAAACGATCGCTACACGACCTTGTGCCCGTGGACGCTTGCCAGCGGTGCGAGATCCGGTTCGCCAAACTGCTCCATCATCGACGCGAAGCGGGTCACCTTGTCTTCGCCGAACCGCCGGACGCTGGACACGTAGGAGGCAGCGGAAACGAACGTCGGCGGCGTCGTCTTGCTATGGAACTTGTCCGCGTACATGACTATGCGTTCCTCGCCGGTCTCGGCCATGTAGTCGCCGGCCGGTAACGGAAGCCCCTGCCGGAGCACGTCGTCGCGGCACAGTCCCATCCCGGTGTGACATGAGCAGAAGCGACACAGAGCCTCCGGATATCCGAGACCCCGGAGCAGCTCGTACCCCAACAGTCCGTGACGGACGTAGTTCTCCTGGTCAAGTGCGCCGCAGGGGCTGTACAGGCGATATACGCCGATGTCGTGGAGCAGGCTTCCCGCACGGACAAGCTCGATGTCGAGATCGTGCTCCCGTCCGGCAAGCAGGCGCTCGGCCAGCTCGCACACAATCTCGCAGTGGGAGTAGACGAGATCGAAGGCGTCGCGGGTCGGCGCGAACTGCTCATGCAGGGCGCGGATCTGCCTGTCAGTGGGAATCGAGACGCGGGATCCGGTGAAGCCTGCCTCCATCGGAGTGAGGCTATCCCTGGACGCTCTGCCACCGGTACCCAGCATGTCGGCCGATCCACCGAACCGGACCGTGGCCAACAACACGGGGCTGTCGAATGGCCGGCGACGCCTGAGGAGGCGCTGCGCGTACAGGATCGGTTGCGGCCGTTGGTCGACATGGTCGGGCCGGGTCCCACCGCGCCCACGACCGTGGCCGGCCTGGACGTCGCATACGCCGAGGACGGTGACCGGCTCGCCGCAGCCGTCACCGTGTTGGACGTCCGGACGCTGCGGGTCGTCGACTCGGCGGTGGTGACCGGCCGGCCGGCGTTCGACTACGTGCCCGGCCTGTTCGCCTTCCGCGAGTTGCCGGCGCTGCTGGACGCATTGGATCGGCTCACGAACCCGCCGGATCTGCTGGTCTGCGACGGGCACGGGTTGGCGCACCCACGGCGGTTCGGGCTCGCCTGTCATCTCGGGGTGCTCACCGGCCTGCCGGCGATCGGGGTGGGGAAGACCCCGCTGGTGGGCACGTGGGATCCGCCCGGCGAGCGGCGGGGTTCCTGGTCGCCGCTGGTGGACGGTACGGAGGTGGTGGGCCGGGTGCTGCGTACCCAGGACGGGGTGAAGCCCGTCTTCGTCTCCGTCGGTCACCGGATGGGTCTGGAGAACGCCTGCGCCCTGGTGCTCGCGCTCGCACCGAGCTACCGCCTACCGGAGACCACCCGCACGGCGGACCGGCTCTGCCGGGCGGCGCTGGCCGGTCGCACCTGACGATGCCGTAGCCGGGGTGGGTGAACCGGGCCGACGCGGGCGGGTCGAGCCGGCTGAGGCGGGGCGGGTGGAACCGGGGCCGGGGGGAACCGGGCGGGCCGCACGAACCGGGAGAACTGAGGCCGGTCGTCACGGGACCGGGGAGGTGGGTCGGAGCATCACGGGCGGTCGATGCCGCAGGTCGGTCAGCCTCCGGTAGTAGCCTGTCGGCCGGACCCCAACCGGGGAGGAACGGCGAGGTGATCATGACGGTACGTCGGAGAGCGGCGCGCCTGGCGGTGGTCTGCGCGCTGGCGGGCGGCGCGCTGGTCCTCGGTGCGCCACCCGCACTGGCCGACGACGACTCGGTCCGGGTGCGTGTCCCGGGCAGCTTCACCGCTGGCGGGTCGGCCGAATCCGTGTCGGTCGAGGTGCGCAAGCGCAGCGGGGGTTGCGTCCTGCTGCGTACCGGGCTGCGCCTGCGGCTGGAGGGGGTCCGGGCCGAGCAGGTGGAGGTGCAGGTGTCCGCCGGTGGCCAGTGGTGGCCGGTCCCGGTCTCCGGGGGCGGCGTGCTGAGCAGCGCCCGGACGTCCCCGGCCAACCCGACCCTCTGCAAGGGCAAGAGCATCACGGTGCGGTACCGGGTGACCTTCCTGCCCGGTGCGCCCGCCGGCAAGCTCACCGTGGCGGGGGAGGCGACCACCGCGGCCGGTCAGGCGATCGGCCGGCACGCCGACACGTCCCTGGTCCGGGCGGGCCGGAAGGCCACCCCGAGCCCCACCCCGACGAAGAGCCCGACCCCGAGCCCGACGCCGAGTCCGGTGGAGACCGGGCCGCCGACCGAGGATCCGGCGGTGGATTCGACGCTCGCCGCGGCGGGCGGGGGCGGTGGGCAGGCTGCCGACGAGAGCGGGTCCGGTGGCGGGCTCTCCCTGGTGATGGTCTTCGGCGTGGCGCTGGTGGCGGTCGGGCTCGGTCTGATCGTCCTGCTCTTCCGCCGCTCCCGCGCGGACCGGCGGGACGAGGACCCGGCGTCGCCCGCGCCGGTGCCGCCGCTGCCGGGCAACCCGGGCGGGACCACCTACCGCTCCGGCGGCCACCCGGCCCCCGGCGGCGTGGCCGGTTACGCCGGTCATCCCGTCCCGCCGGGCGGGCAGCTTCCGCCGGGCGGACAGCCTCTGTCGGGTGGACAGCTCCCGCCGGGTGGACAGCTTCCGCCGGGTGGACAGCTTCCGCCGGGCGGACAGCTCCCGCCGGGCGGACAGCCGGGCCGGGGGACGGTCTACCCGGGGTCGCCCCGGGGCACCGGTCAGCCGGCGTCGGGCACGGTGTATCCGGCGTCACCTCCGCCACCGGGGCACGGGTCGGGCGGCACGGTGTATCCGTCGCCGAGATCCGGGCAGCCCGGTACGCCCCCGCCTCCGGAGCACACCGGCGGTGGGGACTCGACGGCCATCATGCCTCGCCTACCCGAGTAGCCGCCGGACCCTCCGATACGCTCAGTGGCGTTGACGACCCACGGGCGAGGGAGCGAATCCGGTGTCTGACCTGTCCCAGATCGTGAAGGCGTACGACGTCCGAGGGACGGTGCCGGACCAGTGGGACGAACGGGCCGCCGAAGCCCTCGGTGCCGCCTTCACCCACCTGCTGAACACCACTGGCGAACCCGGGGAGCAGGTGGTCGTGGGGTACGACATGCGGGCCACCTCGCCCGGTCTGGCCGCTGCCTTCGGCGCCGGCGTGCGCGCCGAGGGTCGCTCGGTGGTGGAGATCGGCCTCGCCTCCACCGACATGCTCTACTACGCCTCCGGCGCGCTCGGCCTGCCCGGGGCGATGTTCACCGCCAGTCACAATCCGGCCCGGTACAACGGCATCAAGATGTGCCGGGCCGGTGCGCGGCCGATCGGGCAGGACAGCGGGCTGGCCGAGATCCGCGACCGGGCCCAGGCCCTGCTGGACAAGGGCGAGGCCGCCCCGACGGGGGAGCCGACCCCGCCGACCCGGCAGCGCGACCTGCGCCCGGAGTACGCCGCCCACCTGCGCGGCCTGGTCGACCTCGCCGGGATCCGACCGCTCAAGGTGGTGGTCGACGCCGGCAACGGGATGGGCGGGCACACCGTGCCGAGCGTGCTCGGCGACGCCGTCCTGCCGGCCCTGCCGCTGGAGATCGTCCCGCTCTACTTCGAGCTGGACGGCAGCTTCCCCAACCACGAGGCGAACCCGCTGGACCCGGCGAACCTGGTCGACCTCCAGCGCGCGGTCGTCGCGCACGGAGCCGACGTCGGGCTGGCCTTCGACGGCGACGCCGACCGCTGCTTCGCGGTGGACGAGCGGGGCGAGCCGGTCTCCCCGTCCGCGATCACCGCGCTGGTGGCGGCCCGGGAGCTGGCCAAGCACCCCGGCGCGACGGTCATCCACGGCCTGATCACCTCCCGCGCGGTGCCCGAGATCATCCGGGAGCACGGCGGCAAGCCGGTGGTGGCCCGGGTCGGCCACTCCTTCATCAAGGCGGAGATGGCCCGCACCAACGCGGTCTTCGGCGGCGAGCACTCCGCCCACTACTACTTCCGGGACTTCTGGTTCGCCGACACCGGCATGCTCGCCGCCATGCACCTGCTGGCCGCGCTGGGCGAGCAGGAGCGCCCCCTCTCCGAGTTGGCCGCCGCCTACGAGCGCTACGTCGCCTCCGGTGAGATCAACTCGACGGTCGCCGACCAGGCCGGGAAGGTCGCGGAGGTGCGGGCCGCGTACCCGGAGGCGGAGGTCGACACGATGGACGGGCTGACCCTGCGCTTCCCCGACGGGGCCTGGTTCAACCTGCGTGCCTCGAACACCGAGCCGCTGCTGCGGCTCAACGTCGAGGCACCCACCCGGGACCGGATGGCCGCACTCCGTGACGAGGTGCTCGAACAGGTTCGCCGATAAGATCGCGTGCGCCGGTCGGCGAGACCGACCGGTGAGACCACATACGTGGAAGGAGCCGCGCCGTGGCCCTGGATCCGCAGTTGTTGGAGATCCTCGCCTGTCCGGACACGCACCACGCCCCACTCGACTACGACCCGCAGGCGCAGACGCTGACCTGCACCGAGTGCCACCGGATCTTCGAGGTGCGGGACGACGTGCCCGTGCTGCTGCTGGACGAGGCACGCCCGGGGCGGCAGTCGTGATCGAGGGCACGGCCGGAGTCAGCGGCCACCGCGAGGCCGACGAGTCCCTGCTCGACAACCCGGACGCGCTCGCCGAGAAGGACCCGGGCGGCATGCTCCGGCACATCGCCTCCGCCGGGGCCCAGGTCCGCGAGACGGCCGCGCTGGCCGCCGAGGCGAACCTCCAGGTCCTCGCCGACGAGGGACGACCGCGGGCGGTGGTGATCGCGGGCATCGGC
This sequence comes from Micromonospora sagamiensis, assembly GCF_014680085.1. Taxonomy (NCBI): domain Bacteria; kingdom Bacillati; phylum Actinomycetota; class Actinomycetes; order Micromonosporales; family Micromonosporaceae; genus Micromonospora; species Micromonospora sagamiensis. The sequence continues at coordinate 4,033,054 of NZ_AP023438.1, forward strand.
ACCGCCGGGCGTACCGGTGACGTGCTGGCCACGGTGGCCGGGCCGCGCTGCCCGGTACCGGTGATCCCGCACCGCAGCGCCGGGGTGCCCGGCTGGGTCGGCGCGGCGGACGTGGTGATCGCGGTCAGCGCCTCGGGTCGTAGCCCCGAGGCGCTCGGCGCGGCGGAGGCCGCCCACCGACGGGGCGCCCGGCTGGTCGCGGTCGGTGCCCCGGACTCCCAGCTCCAGTCGGTGGCCGAGCGCGCCCGGGCCCCGTTCATCCCGGTGCCGCGCCGGGCCCCGGCCCGGGCCAGCCTCTGGGCGCTCACCGTGCCGGTTCTGCTCGCCGCCCGTACGCTCGGCCTGGTGAAGGTGAACGAGGCCGACCTGGCCGAGACGGCCGCCCGGCTCGACGCCGACGCCGACCGGTGCCGCCCGACCGCCGAGTCCTTCGTCAACCCGGCGAAGTCGCTGGCGCTCGGGCTGGCCGGTTCGATCCCGATCGTCTGGGGTTCGTCGCCGCTGGCCACCGTCGCGGCCCGCCGCTTCGGTGACACGCTCTCGGCGAACGCCCGCTACCCGGTGGTGGCCGGGGCGCTCGGCGAGGCGGGCCGGGGTCGGGTGGGTCTGCTCGACGGGGTCTTCGGTGGGTTGGTCGAGTCGGCGCGGGACATCTTCGCCGACCCGGACGACACCCCCGACGGCACCCGGCTGCGGGTGGTGCTGCTGCGCGACGGCGGGCTCAACGCCGACGACGACTCCGACGAGCCGCTCGCGGTCGAGGAGCGTCGGGCGGACGCGGTGCAGACCCTCGCCGAGCGGCGCGGCGTGCGCTGCGACGTGGTGACCGCCGAGGGTGGCTCCGCGTTGGAGCGGCTGGCCTCCCTGGTCGCCGTACCGGACTTCGCCTCGATCTACCTCGCGCTGGCACACGGTCTGGACCCGATGGCGGTTCCCGCCGTCTCAGAAATGAAGGAGCTCGCAAACCCGTGAACGAGTCGACCCCCCGGCTCGGCACATCCGTGCCGCACCACACACCGGACGGAGCGGCGGCGTGAGCGCCGGCGGCGGCACCAAGGCGATCGTGGCCGCGCTGCTGGCCAACGTCGGCATCGCCGTCACCAAGTTCATCGCGTTCCTGCTGACCGGCTCGTCGTCGATGCTCGCCGAGTCGATCCACTCGGTCGCCGACTCCGGCAACCAGGGGCTGCTGCTGCTCGGCGGTCGCCGGGCCAGGCGGCAGGCCACCCCGCAGCACCCCTTCGGGTACGGCCGGGAGCGCTACGTCTACGCGTTCATCGTCTCGATCGTGCTGTTCAGCGTCGGTGGCCTCTTCGCGCTCTACGAGGCGTACCACAAGTGGCACGACCCGCACGGAATCGACAGCTGGCAGTGGGTGCCGGTGACCGTGCTGGTGGCGGCGATCATCATGGAGACGTTCTCCTTCCGCACCGCGATCGTCGAGTCCAACCACGTGCGGGGCAAGGCCACCTGGGTGCAGTTCGTCCGGCGGGCCAAGGCCCCGGAGCTGCCGGTGGTGCTCCTGGAGGACCTCGGCGCGCTGGTCGGCCTGGTCCTCGCGCTCATCGGGGTCAGCATGACCCTGATCACCGGCAACGGGCTGTGGGACGCCGCCGGCACCGCGGCGATCGGCGTCCTGCTGGTGGCCATCGCGGTCATCCTGGCGATCGAGACCAAGAGCCTGCTGCTCGGTGAGGGCGCCGAGGCCGACGACGTGGCTCGGATCGAGCGGGCGATCGCCGCCGGGCCGGAGGTGGAGCGGATCATCCACATGAAGACCCTGTACCTCGGCCCGGAGGAGCTGCTGGTGGCCGCGAAGATCGCCGTACCGGCCGGCGCGTCGGCCGACCGGATCGCCGAAGGGATCAACGCCGCGGAGGCCCGGATCCGCGCGGCCCTGCCCGTCGCCCGAGTGATCTACCTCGAACCGGACATCTACTCGGCGGCCAAGGCGCAGGCCGCCGCGACCCCGGCGGCGGGGACGGACGACGGGCAGTCCGGGCACTGACCATGGAGCAGCTGTACGGGCCGGTCCGGGACTACGCATGGGGGTCCCGGTCGGCGATCGCCGAGCTCCAGGGGCGCCCGGTGCCCAGCGACGGGCCGGAGGCGGAACTGTGGCTGGGTGCCCACCCGGGCGCCCCGGCGACGGTGGATCGGGACGGCGCGCGGGTGAGTTTGCTCGACCTGCTCGCCGCCGATCCCGGCCACTGGCTCGGCGCCCAGGTGCTGGACCGGTTCGGCCCCCGGCTGCCCTTCCTGCTCAAGGTGCTGGCCGCCGAGGCGCCACTGAGCCTCCAGGTCCACCCGGACGCCGAGCAGGCCCGGGCCGGGTACGCCGCCGACTGCGCCCGCGCCGACGGGCCGCGCAACTACGTCGACCCGTACCACAAGCCGGAACTGCTGGTGGCGCTCACGCCGTTCGACGCGCTCTGCGGGTTCCGCGATCCCGCCGTCTCGGCGGCGGCGCTGGCCAGCTTCGGCGTGCCCGCGTTGGCGCCGGTGGTGGACGCCCTGACCGACGGCGAGTCGGGACTGCGGGAGGCGGTCCGTCTGCTGCTCGGCTGGCCGGCGGCGGAGCGGGCCGGGCTGGTCGGCGCGGTGGTGGCGGCACCGGTGACCGGTCCGGACGCGGCGCTGGTCCGCGAGCTGGCCGCCCGGTACCCGGACGATCCGGGCGTGCTGGTGGCGTTGCTGCTGCACCGCGTGCGGCTGGCGCCCGGCGAGGCGATCTGGATGCCGGCCGGCAACCTCCACGCCTACCTGCGGGGCACCGGCGTGGAACTGATGGCGGCCAGTGACAACGTGCTGCGCTGCGGGCTCACCCCCAAGCACGTCGATCCGGTGGAGTTGCTGCGGATCCTCCGGTTCGACGTCCTCGACGATCCGGTGGTGGCCGCCCGGTCGGTCGTACCGGGTGTGGTGACCTGGCCGGTACCGGTCGACGACTTCGCGCTCTACCGGGTCGCCGGTACGGCCGGGTCGGCGGAGGTACGGCTGCCGGTGCCCGGTCCCCGGGTGGTCCTCTGCGTGGCCGGGACGGTCACCGTGGGCGACGGCGCGGGTGTGGTGACGCTGCGGTGCGGCGAGGCGGCGATCGGCACCGCTGAGGCCGGCCCGCTGATCCTCGGGGGGCCCGGCGAGGCCTTCGTCGCCGCCGCTGGCCTGCGCTGACGTCGCTCCGGGTGCGCTGGCCCGGTTGGGGCGGGGGCGATCGGGAACATCTGACAGAAACGGTCGAATACCGCGCAACACGCATGCCGGATATTCCAGAAATGCTTGACGTGTCGGACTCGCGATGTGAACCTGTGAGTACGCACCGTTATCGCGACGCAGGTCCGAGAAACGGGCGGGGAACCAAACCGGGGGGATGCGCGGGGCGGCCGATGCTGGACGGATTCTCCGTCTGTGCTCGACCGCCCCGCGCGCTGTCTCGCGTAAGGTGGATAGCCGCCCAAGAATCTCGTTCCGACAGGAGCTCTCATGACCAGCACCCTCCCGGCGTCCAGCAGTGCGCCGTCCGAGGCCCGGCCGCGCACCCTTGCCGAGGGCGACTTCAAGGTGGCGGATCTGTCGCTCGCCGAGTTCGGGCGCAAGGAGATCCGCCTCGCCGAGCACGAGATGCCCGGCCTGATGGCGATCCGTCGTGAGTTCGCCGAGGCCCAGCCGCTGCGCGGCGCCCGGATCACCGGCTCGCTGCACATGACCATCCAGACGGCGGTGCTGATCGAGACCCTGGTCGCGCTGGGCGCGGAGGTGCGCTGGGCGTCGTGCAACATCTTCTCCACCCAGGACCACGCCGCGGCGGCCGTCGTGGTCGGCCCCGAGGGCACCCCGGAGACCCCGGCCGGCGTCCCGGTGTACGCCTGGAAGGGCGAGACCCTGGAGGAGTACTGGTGGTGCACCGAGCAGGTGCTGGCCTGGCCGGACGGCCAGGGGCCGAACATGATCCTCGACGACGGCGGTGACGCCACCCTGCTCGTGCACAAGGGTGTCGAGTTCGAGAAGGCCGGTGTGGTGCCGCCGGTGGAGTCCGCCGAGTCCGAGGAGTTCGCGGTCATCCTGGGCGTGCTGCACCGCTCGCTCGCCTCCGACAACCAGCGCTGGACCCGGATCGCCGCCGGCATCAAGGGCGTGACCGAGGAGACCACCACCGGCGTGCACCGCCTCTACGAGATGCACCGGGAGGGCAACCTCCTCTTCCCGGCCATCAACGTGAACGACTCGGTGACCAAGAGCAAGTTCGACAACAAGTACGGCTGCCGGCACTCGCTCATCGACGGCATCAACCGGGCCACCGACGTGCTGATCGGCGGCAAGATGGCGGTCGTGCTCGGCTACGGCGACGTGGGCAAGGGCTGCGCCGAGTCGCTGCGCGGCCAGGGCGCCCGGGTCGTGGTGACCGAGGTCGACCCGATCTGCGCCCTCCAGGCGGCGATGGACGGCTACCAGGTCGCCACCCTCGAGGACGTGGTGGAGCAGGCCGACATCTTCATCACCGCCACCGGCTGCTTCGACGTGATCACCAACGAGCACATGGCCCGCATGAAGCACCAGGCCATCGTCGGCAACATCGGCCACTTCGACAACGAGATCGACATGGCCGGCCTGGCCAAGCGGTCGGACGTCACCCGGGAGAACATCAAGCCGCAGGTCGACGTCTGGCGGTTCGACGACGGCCACGCCATCATCGTGCTCTCCGAGGGTCGGCTGCTCAACCTGGGCAACGCCACCGGGCACCCGAGCTTCGTGATGTCGAACTCGTTCGCCAACCAGACCATCGCGCAGATCGAGCTCTACACCAAGACCGACGAGTACCCGATCGGCGTCTACGTCCTGCCGAAGCACCTCGACGAGAAGGTCGCCCGGCTGCACCTGGACGCGCTCGGCGCGAAGCTGAGCACCCTCACCAAGGAGCAGGCCGCGTACCTCGGCGTGTCGCCGGAGGGCCCGTTCAAGCCGGAGCACTACCGCTACTGAGCACCGACGCGACCGGGCCGGCTGGGCACAGCCGGCCCGGTCCGGCGTATCCGCCCGACGGTGCCGGGCGTCCGGCTCGTCCGTCCGGGCCGTCGGCTCAGGGGCCGCCGCGCCGCGCCGCCGCCCGGATCCAGGTCCAGACGCACCACACCAGCCAGCCCACCGAGACCGCTGCCGCGAGCACGCGCAACCGCAGCGCGCTGAGCAGCAGGACGACGGCCAGCACGGCCAGCCACGGGCCGAGGACACGCATGCCGGTCCCTCCTGTCCCACCGGCCACACCGGTGGTGGATTCCGCCGGCGGCCCCGGTAGGGGTCGCCGGCCCTGCTGGTCGCGGGTTTTCTGTGGCAAGCTTTGCCGGCGCGGATATCACGCTGGTGACACCGATCCCACGATGACGAACGGGGATGGAATATTAATCCCATGAGAGCACGGGTACTGGTGGTCGACGACGACCCTGCGCTTGCCGAGATGCTCGGCATCGTGCTGCGCAACGAGGGGTTCCAACCCTCCTTCGTCGCCGACGGGGAGCGAGCCCTGGCCGCCTTCCGGGAGAACCGGCCCGACATCGTCCTGCTCGACCTGATGCTGCCCGGCATGAGCGGCATCGACGTCGCCCGCGCGATCCGGGGCGAGTCGGGCGTGCCGATCGTCATGCTGACCGCCAAGAGCGACACCGTCGACGTCGTGCTCGGGCTGGAGTCCGGGGCGGACGACTACGTGGTCAAGCCGTTCAAGCCCAAGGAGCTGGTGGCCCGGATGCGGGCCCGGCTGCGTCGGGGCGAGGACGCCGCACCGGAGATGCTGACCATCGGCCCGCCGACCAACCAGATCACCATCGACGTGCCGGCGCACACGGTCAGCCGCAACGGCGAGGAGGTCAAGCTCACGCCGCTGGAGTTCGACCTGCTGGTCGCGCTGGCCCGCAAGCCGCGCCAGGTGTTCACCCGGGAGGTCCTGCTGGAGCAGGTCTGGGGGTACCGGCACGCCGCCGACACCCGGCTGGTGAACGTGCACGTGCAGCGCCTCCGGGCCAAGATCGAGCCGGACCCGGAGCGGCCGGAGATCATCCTGACCGTGCGGGGCGTGGGCTACAAGGCGGGGACGGGATAACCTGGGGACCACTGTGCGTGACTCCCCGACCTCCGTCGATCCCGCTTCCCGCCCACACCGGTTCTCCGCCGTGTGGGCCTTCTGGCACGCCCTGGTCGGGTGGTCCGCCCGGGTCACCGCCGGAGTGCGGCAGACCTGGCGCCGCTCCCTCCAGGTGCGTGTGGTGACCATCACACTCGTCACGTCCAGTCTGCTGGTCGGCGGATTCGCGTACCTGATCGCCGACAAGATCACCGGCATCCTGCTGGAGAACGCGCAGACCGACGTGCTGCTGCGGCTCACCAGCGGGCGGGAGTACTCCGAGAAGCAGTTCCGGGTGTTCAGCCAGCCGCAGGAGGCGAAGCTCCAGGAGACCCTGGACGGCACGGTCAACTACCTGGCCGGCGGGGGCGACCCGGCGCAGACCGGCGGGGTGGTGGTCGCCATCACCGCCGACCAGTACTCCGGCGTGCTGAAGTCGCGCACCTCGCCCGACGTGGACGTCTGGCCCCTGGTCAGCGCGGAGCTGCGGGCCGCGGTCGCGGACGGCCAGGTCGCCCACCAGATCCGGACCGGGCAGGTGGCCGGGGAACGGACCACCTACCTGGTGTACGGCTCGCCCGTGCCGACCCGGTTCGGCCAGGTCGAGCTGTACTACTTCGTACCGCTGACCCGGCAGGCCCAGACGGCCGGCGACGCGCGGGCCACCGTGGTGGCCACCGGGGTGGCGTTGGTCCTCCTGCTCGGGCTGCTGGCCGCCCTGGTGACCCGGCTGGTGGTCAGCCCGGTCCGGGCGGCGGCCCGGACCGCCCAGCGCCTCTCCGCCGGCCTGCTCGACCAGCGGATGACCGTCAACGGCGAGGACGACCTCGCCCTGCTCGCCGCCTCGTTCAACCAGATGGCGACCAACCTCCAGCGGCAGATCCTGCGGCTGGAGGAGATGTCCCGGATCCAGCGCCGGTTCACCTCCGACGTCTCGCACGAGCTGCGGACCCCGTTGACCACGGTACGGATGGCGGCCGACCTGATCTTCGCGGAGCGGGACGACTTCGACCCGGCGGTGGCCCGCAGCGCCGAGTTGCTCCAGGCCGAACTGGACCGCTTCGAGGAACTCCTCACCGACCTGCTGGAGATCAGCCGCTTCGACGCCGGGTTCGCGATGCTCGACTCCGAGCCGACCGACCTGGTGCCGGTGGTGCAGCGGGTGGCCGACCGGCTCGGCAGCCTCGCCGAGCGGGTCGGCGTGCCGCTGGAACTGGACGTCCCGGCTTCCCCCGTGATCGCCGAGGTGGATCCGCGCCGGGTGGAGCGGGTGCTGCGCAACCTGGTCGGCAACGCCGTCGAGCACGGCGAGGGACGGCCGGTCCGGATCACCCTCGGCGTGGACGAGACCGCCGTGGCGGTGACCGTGCGCGACCACGGGGTGGGGCTGAAACCGGGGGAGGAGAAGCTGGTGTTCAACCGGTTCTGGCGCGCCGACCCGTCCCGTGCCCGGCAGACCGGGGGCACCGGGCTCGGCCTCTCCATCAGCCTGGAGGACGCCCGGCTGCACGGCGGCTGGCTGGAGGCGTGGGGCGCGCCGGGGCAGGGCGCGCAGTTCCGGCTCACCCTGCCCGCCCGCGCCGGGGACCGGCTGACCACCTCGCCGCTGCGGCTGGTGCCCGCCGACGCCACGCTGCCCTTCGGCGGCCCCCGCGACGGGGAACTGCTGGCCATCGGCCCCGGGCCCGGCGGGGCCCTGGCGATCGGCCCGGCGACCGACGGCGAGCGGGCCGAGGTCCGGCCGTGAACCGGCGGCTGGTGGCGGCGCTGCTTGCCGGGGTGCTGCTGGCCGCCGCAGGGCTGGGCGGCTGCGGGATACCGCAGTTCTCCGAGGTGCGGGTGGACGGCCCGGGGCCGGTCGGGGAGGCCGGCTCGGTCAACGGCCGCCCCAGCGAGCCGCCGCCGCGCGGTGCCAGCGGCAGCGACTCGGCCGCGTTCATCCGTAACTTCCTCGCCGCCCCGGCCGGCGAGGCGAACCGGGCGTACGAGCGGGTGTTGCAGTTCATCGCCCCGGAGGACCGGGACCGGCTCCAGGAGAAGCAGGGCAGCGACTTCGCGGTGAACGTGGTCCGCCTGCTCGACGACCCGGTGACCACGGTGAACCCGCAGGGCACCACCGGCGAGGAGGCCACCTTCTCGGTCCGGGTGGCCGTGCAGCAGGTGGGGCTGCTGCGGGCCAACGGCACCCTCGCGCCCCCGGTGGCCACCGAGACGGAGTACCAGTTCAACCTGCGGGCCGCCGCGCCGGCCGGGTCGGACGACGACGACGCCGGCTACTACGTCGTGGACCCGCCGAGCACGCTGCTCCTCAGCGACCAGGCGCTCCAGATGTTCTACCGGCCCTCGACGATCTACTTCTGGAACTCCAACCAGACCCGGCTCGTCCCGGACCAGCGGTACCTCCCCCTCGCGGTGCCGAAGGAGCGCCGGGTCACCGAGGTGGTCGGCTGGCTCACCGACGGTCCGTCGGAGTGGCTCGCCCCGACCGTCACCCGGCTGCCCGACGGCGCCCAACTGATCAACAACGCCACCGAGACCGACGGTCGGTGGGAGATCGACATCGCCATGTCGGGCGAGGACGGGGCCAAGTTCGACCGGCTCGTCACCCAGCTCGCCTGGTCGCTGCCGGACCTCGACGGCCCGCTGGAGCTGAAGGTCCGCAACCAGACCCGCCGGAAGGTCGAGAGCGCCGCCCAGCACCGGCTCGCCAACCCCGTCTACCTGGTCCGGCAGGACCCGCAGCGGTTCTGCGTGTACGAGGGGGTGGTGCGCCCGCTGGCGTTCCTCGGCGAGATCAGCGGCACCGACCCGGTCGCCCAGGCGGACAACCGCAACGTCGTCTCCGCCGGTCTCAGCCGGGTCGGGGACCGGATCCTCGCCGCGCTCGTGGTGGCCGACGGCCGGCGTCAGCGGCTCGCGGTGGGCAGCGGGGCGGCCCCGGTACGGGTCGCCGCCCGCAGCGCCGCGACGTACGGCTCGATCGGTCGGCCGGTCTGGCTGAAGACCCCGGACACCCGGGGCGCACACGGGCTGGTGGTGGCCGACGGCCGGCTCCACCGCTTCGACAGCGCCGCCCATCTCACCCCGGTGCCGCTGATCGTGCCCGGCCCGGTCACCGCGGTCGCCGCCGCACTGGACGGGCACCGGATCGCGCTGGTCGTCGGTGGCCGGCTGTACGTGGCGGCGGTGAGCGTGGACGGCGGCGGGGTCACCGTCGGGCCCACCCGTCAGGTGCCCACCTCGCTGACCGCGCTCACCGCGGTGGACTGGGCCGGGGAGTCCCGGCTGGTCCTGGCCGGCACGCAGGGCCAGCCGGCGGTCTACGAGGTCAGCGTGGACGGGGCCGGGGCCGAGGTCGCGCTCCGGACCGACCTCGGTGCGAAGGTCACCCACCTGGCGAGCTACCCGGACAATCCGGTCGTCCCGTTCGCCCGCAGCCCGGTGATGTACGAGGCGAACCGGGTCACCTGGGCCGGGCCGCCGCTTGTCCAGGTCCTGCGGGAGCAGGTCCAGGGGGTCGGGCCGGCGGGTGCCGAGGCCCCACCGGGCAGTCCGACCGCCCCGTTCTTCCTCTACTGATCCGCATGCCGGGCAGCCTCTGGGCGGATCTCGCCGACCTGGTGCTGCCGGTGGAATGCGCCGGCTGCCGGGCCCGGCGGGTCCCGCTGCGGCACGGCGTCTGCGCCGACTGTGTGGCCACGCTGGGCGCGTTGCGACCCGTTCCGGTACGCCCCGACCCCGCCCCCGCCGCCCTCCCGCCCTGCGTCGCCCTCGGCGCGTACGACGGGGTGCTGCGGGAGGTGCTGCTGGCGTACAAGGAACGGGGCCGGCACGGCCTGGCCCGGCCGCTGGGCGGGTTGCTGGCCGAGGTGGTGGCGGCGGCGGTCGGCGAGGTCCGGCCGGTGCTGCTGGTGCCGGTGCCGGACACGGCCGAGGCGGCGCGGGCGCGCTACGGCGACCATCTCGGGCGGCTGGCCCGGCACGCCGCGGCCCGGCTGCGCGCGGCGGGCTGGCCGGTGCGGGTGCGGCGGCCGGTGCGGGCCCTGCCCCGACCGGACTCGGTGGGGCTGGACAGCGCCGGCCGGGCGGCGGCCGCGGCCGCGGCGTTCCGGCTGCGGGCGTGGCCTTCGGCCGGCCCGGTCGACCCGGGCGGCACCGTGGTGGTGCTCGACGACATCCTCACCACCGGCGCCACCCTGGCGGCGGTCGGGAGTGTGCTCGGTGCGGCCGGACTGTCGCCCACCGTGGCGGCGGTGCTCGCCGCGACCCGGAAACGGCGGTCAGGGTGACTCTCCGTGGTTCCGTTTCACCCCTTGGTGACCGAGCTGTGAAATTCTCTGGTCTGCCATGACAACCGGGGGTGACTGGTTGGCGAGGAGGAGTTAGCGTTTCGGTGTCGGGGGTAGGAGGGGTCCCATCCACCGCTCCCGGCGTGGAAGGAGGCGTAGCCGTAGCAACCGGTCGACGCCGCAGGGATGCTCCCAGGGTCGGCCGGATCAGGATCGAAGACCATCCGATCAAGGGAGGTCACGTGGACATCGTGGTCAAGGGCCGTAACGTCGAAGTGCCGGACCATTACCGGGTACACGTAGCAGAGAAGCTTGCCAAGATCGAGCGTTACGACCACAAGCTCATCCGGGTCGACGTCGAGTTGTTCCACGAGCGCAACCCGCGTCAGGCGGACCACTGCCAGCGCGTCGAGATCACCTGCGTGTCGCGCGGGCCGGTGGTTCGGGCCGAGGCCTGCACCAACGACTTCTACAGCGCGCTGGACGCCGCCATCGCCAAGTTGGACACCCGGCTCCGCCGGGCGGCCGACCGCCGCCGCGTCCACCGGGGACGGCACGCGCCGATCTCCGTCGCCGCCGCCACCGCCGGCCTGCCGGTCGCGGACCTCGGTGAGCCCACGCTCTCCACCAGCGCGTCCACCACCGCCACCGCGGTCGCCGAACGGGACGAGGAGCCCGACGACCAGCCCTGGCACATCGCGCGGGAGAAGGTGCACCCCGCCCAGCCGATGACCGTCGACGACGCCCTGTTCGAGATGGAACTCGTCGGTCACGACTTCTATCTGTTCCAGAACAAGGAGTCCGGCCGGCCGTGCGTGGTCTACCGCCGGCACGCCTACGACTACGGGATCATCTCCCTCGACCTCTGAGTCCCCCCGGCGGGGGGTCGCTCGTACCGCGGCCCCCCGCCCCACCCCTCTCCGCGCCGACCCCGGAGTCGGCGGCGACGGCCTCCGGTCCGCGGCCAGCCCTCGAAAGCGGCAGCGGGAGGGTGGAGGTGCGGATCAGGGGCGGCCGGGCGGGTCCGAACGGTCGGTGGGAAGCAGGGCGTAGAGCACCGAGTCGATACGGGTGCCGTCCGGGCCCGGTAGGCGCCCACGCTGCACCCCCTCCCGGCGGAAACCGACCTTCTCCAGCACCCGCTGCGGCGCCACGTTCTCCGGCCGGCAGCCGGCCCACAGCCGGGCCACGCCCGCCGTGTCGAACGCCCAGTCGACCATCAGGCGCACGCCCCGGGTCAGCAGGCCACGCCCTCGCCATTCGGGCAGCATGCTCGCGCCGAGCATGGCCTGACTGATGAGCGGTTCGTCGTACCGCAGGGCGAGGCCGCCACCCGCCTCGCCGCTGGCCACGTCGACCACGACCAGGTCCGCCACGGTGCCGACCAGCCAGTTGCTCGCCGCCATCCGGCACCGCCGCTCGACCTCGGGCCGGGTGGGAGGCTCCGGTGGGACCCGGTTGGCGACCACCTCGGGGCGGGTGTGCAACCGGTACATCAGGTCCACGTCGTCCGGGCCGGTGGGGCGCAGGGCGACCACGCCGTCGGTGAGCCCGCCGGGCGGGAGGTCCGGCAGGAGCCGGGGCGTCGGTCCGGGCGGGTCGTCGGCGAGCCGTACCCAGGCGATCGAGTCGCAGCGCCCGCCGCCGCGCTGCGGGCCGGCGGCCCGGCGTACCCCCTCGTGCCGGTAGCCGGCGGCCAGCGCGACCCGCTGGCTGGCCGCGTTCTCCCCGTGGGTGAACAGTTCCAGCCGGACCAGGCCGGTGGCGAACGCGTGCCCGGTCAGCGCCCGGACGGCGGCGGTGGCTACGCCCCGGCCCCGGGCCCACGGTGCCGTCCAGTAGCCGATCTCCGCCTGCCGGCGCATGGGCACCAGCCGGTCGATGCCCACCGCGCCGAGGAGCCGGTCGGAGTCCGGATCGGCGACGGCGTACGCCATACCGCCGTTGGCCCAGACCGCCGGAGCGGCCTCGTCGACCCACCAGCGGGCGGTCGCCTCGGTGTACGGGCTGGGCAGCGCAGGCAGGAAGCGCTGGGTGAGCGGGTCGTCGCAGCCGGCGGTTATGTCGGCGACGTCGGTGTCCCGGTAGGGCCGCAGCCGCACCCCGTCGCCCTCGATCACCTGTGGTTCCATCTCGTCCCCCGTTCCGGTGTCAGATCGACTGTCCGGCCTGGTCCCCGGCGAGCAGCGCGCCCACCCAGGCGTCGACGCGCGTGTCGCGGAACACGATGGCCCCCCGGGAGACGCCCTCCATCCGGAAGCCGGCCTTCTCGGCGGCCCGCCGGGAGGCGGTGTTGCCGACGTTGGCCCGCCACTCGATCCGGGCCAGGCCGAGGGTGGTGAACCCCCAGGCGCCCACCGCGGCCAGCGCGGCCGGCAGGTAGCCCCGACCGCGTGCGTGCGGTGCGGTCAGGAAACCGACGTCGCCCAGGGCCGGGTCCACCGGTGAGATGCGCAGGTCGACGTTGGCCACGTACGTGTCGTCGGGGTCGACGACGGCGAAGCAGGCGGCCCGCCCGTCCGCCCAGGTCGACCGGTGGTAGGCGAGGTACGCCTCGGCGTCCGAGCGCTGGTACGGGTCGGGCACGCTGGTCCAGCGCACGGTCTCCGGATCCCGGCAGGTGGCCACGACGGCGTCCAGGTCCCGCTCGTCCATCGCGCGTAGCCGTAGCTCGACCGGGCCGGCGGTGGCGAACAGTTCGGGGTGCGGACGACCGAAGACCGCCGCGCGGCGGGCCAGCAGGGTGCCCGGTCCGGCCGGGCCGACCGCGCCCGGCTCGGGCACCTCGCCGGGCAGCAGCGAGCCGATCCAGCCGTCCGTGGGGCCCTCCGGCGGTGGCGCGGCCAGCCGGAGCCGGCCGTCGACGTGGAAGCCGGAGCGCAGCGCGGCCAGCCGGGAGGCGTGGTTGCCCAGTCCGGCCTGCCAGATGATCCGGCGCAGCTCCAGCCGGTCGAACGCCCACCGGGCCACCGCCCGGGTCGCCCGCGCGGCGAGGTTGCGCCCCCGGGCCCACGGCGCGGTCCAGTAGCCGATCTCGGCGGAGCGCAGGGCGTGGTTGATGCTGACCAGCCCGCAGGAGCCGAGCAGCTCGCCGCTGTCCGCGTCGCAGACGGCGAAGGCCGCCGAGGTGCCCTCGGCCCAGCCCCGGGGGGCGACGTCGGTCACGAAACCCACGGCGTGCTCCGGCAGGTACGGCCGGGGTACCGTGGTCCACCGCTGGATGTTCGGGTCCTGGCAGGCCCGGTGCACGTCACCGGCGTCGGCGGGGCGCCATGGGCGCAACAGCAGGCCGTCCTCGATGATCTCCACAGGCTCCACGGAGCAATCGTGCCCGACCGTTCGCGCTGGGCGTAACCGGTTATCCCCGTGCACACGGCCGGGGACGCGTGTCTTATGTCGGTTTCCGTGGACCTCACGTACGCCACCAGTGACCATTGGGCCGATGGAACGCCTACGATGGTTCGAGACTGTCTAGGGGAGCGTTGATCCGTGTCGATTCTGGAAAAGGTCCTTCGCGCTGGCGAGGGCCGCATGGTGCGCCGGTTGAAGGCCATCGCCGCCGCCGTCAACTCGATCGAGGACGAGTACGTCAACCTCACCGATGACGAGCTGCGCGGCATGACCGAACACTTCAAGGAGCGGATCGCCGACGGGGAGTCCCTCGACGACCTGCTGCCCGAGGCGTTCGCGGTGTGCCGGGAGGCGGCGGCGCGGGTGCTCGGCCAGCGGCCGTACGACGTCCAGGTGATGGGTGGCGCGGCGCTGCACTTCGGCAACATCGCCGAGATGAAGACCGGTGAGGGCAAGACCCTGACCTCGGTCATGCCGGTCTATCTCAACGCGCTCTCGGGCAAGGGCGTGCACGTGGTCACGGTCAACGACTACCTCGCCCAGCGTGACGCCGAGTGGATGGGGCGGGTGCACGAGTTCCTCGGCCTCACCGTCGGCGTGGTCCTGCCGAACCGGCCGGCCGTCGAGCACCGGGCGGCGTACGAGTGCGACATCACCTACGGCACCAACAACGAGTTCGGCTTCGACTACCTGCGCGACAACATGGCCTGGTCCCGGGACGACCTGGTCCAGCGCGGTCACAACTTCGCCGTGGTCGACGAGGTCGACTCGATCCTGATCGACGAGGCCCGGACCCCGCTGATCATCTCCGGCCCGGCCGAGCACTCGGCCCGGTGGTACCAGGAGTTCGCCACGGTGGTGGCCCGGCTCCAGGCCGGCAAGGACGGCGAGGGTGACTACGAGGTCGACCACGCCAAGCGCACCATCGCGGTCACCGAGCGCGGGGTCGCCAAGGTCGAGGACCGGCTCGGCATCGACAACCTCTACGAGTCGGTGAACACCCCGCTGGTGGGCTACCTGAACAACGCGATCAAGGCCAAGGAGCTCTACAAGCGCGACAAGGACTACATCGTCAGCGACGGCGAGGTCCTGATCGTCGACGAGTTCACCGGCCGTATCCTGCACGGCCGCCGCTACAACGAGGGCATGCACCAGGCGATCGAGGCCAAGGAGGGGGTGGAGATCAAGCAGGAGAACCAGACCCTGGCCACCATCACCCTCCAGAACTACTTCCGCCTCTACACCAAGCTCTCCGGCATGACCGGTACGGCGCAGACCGAGGCCGGCGAGTTCAACAAGGTCTACAAGGTCGGCGTCGTGAGCATCCCGACGCACCGGCCGATGGTCCGGCTGGACCGGGCCGACGTCATCTACAAGACGGAGAAGGCCAAGTTCAACGCGGTGGTGGAGGACATCGCCGAGCGGCACGAGGCCGGTCAGCCGGTGCTGGTCGGCACGGTGTCGGTGGAGAACTCCGAGATCCTCTCCACGCTGCTGCGGCGGCGGGGCATCCCGCACGCGGTCCTGAACGCGAAGTTCCACGCCCGCGAGGCGGAGATCGTCGCCCAGGCCGGTCGCAAGGGCGCGGTTACCGTCGCCACCAACATGGCCGGTCGTGGTACGGACATCCTGCTCGGTGGCAACCCCGAGTTCCTGGCCGCCTCCGAGCTGCGTCAGCGCGGCCTGGACCCGGCCGAGGAGCCGGAGGAGTACGCCAAGGCGCTGGAGGAGGTCCTGCCCAAGTGGAAGCAGGCCTGTGAGGCGGAGGCCGAGGAGGTCGCCGCCGCCGGTGGCCTCTACGTGCTGGGCACCGAGCGCCACGAGTCCCGTCGGATCGACGACCAGCTGCGCGGCCGCTCCGGCCGGCAGGGCGACCCGGGCGAGTCGCGCTTCTACCTCTCCCTCCAGGACGAGCTGATGAAGCGGTTCCGGGCCGGGGCGGTCGAGGCGGTGATGGAGCGCTTCAACATCCCGGAGGACGTGCCCATCGAGTCGAAGATGGTCACCCGTCAGATCAAGAGCGCCCAGGCCCAGATCGAGGGCCAGAACGCCGAGATCCGCAAGAACGTCCTCAAGTACGACGAGGTCATGAACAAGCAGCGGCAGGTGATCTACGCCGAGCGGCTGCGGGTGCTCAACGGGGAAGACCTCTCCGACCAGGTCCGCAACATGATCGACGACGTCATCGGGGCGTACGTCGTGGGGGCCACCAGCGACGGGTACGCCGAGGACTGGGACCTCGAACAGCTCTGGGCCAGCCTCAAGCAGCTCTACCCGGTCGGCGTGACCATCGAGGAGCTGGAGGAGGAGGTCGGCGGCTCGCGAGCCAGCTTCGACCAGGACTTCCTGCTCAGCCGGCTCAAGGAGGACGCGCACGCCGCGTACGACCGTCGCGAGGAGACCCTCGGCGAGGAGGCGGTACGCCAGCTGGAGCGGATGGTCCTGCTCCAGGTGATCGACCGCAAGTGGCGTGAGCACCTCTACGAGATGGACTACCTCCAGGAGGGCATCAGCCTGCGGGCCTACGCCCAGCGCGACCCGGTGGTGGAATACCAGCGCGAGGGCTTCGACATGTTCGCCAGCATGATGGACGGCATCAAGGAGGAGACGGTCGGCTTCCTCTACAACCTGGAGGTCCAGGTCGAGGAGCCCACGCCGGAGCCCGAGCAGGTCCAGCTGCTGGAGAAGCCGGTCGAGATCCGGGCCAAGGGGCTCAACCGCGCCCCGCAGCAGCAGGGGCTCCAGTACTCCGCACCGACCATCGACGGGGAGGCCGGCGCGGGTGCGGTGGCCGTGGAACGGCCGGACGAGCAGCCCGCCGAGCCGCCCCGGCAGTCCGCCCCGGCCCTCGGTGTCGGTGGGTCCGCGTCGCAGCGTCCCGCGCCGTCCCGGCCGGCGGCCGGTCTGCGTGGCCCCGCCCCGACCCCGAGCGCCCGGCGGGCACCCACCGGTCAGGCCGAGGGCGGCAACGGCCCGTCCCGGAACGCGCCCTGCCCGTGCGGCTCCGGCCGGAAGTACAAGCGCTGCCACGGCGCACCCAACGGCGGCAACTGACCGCGACCACGACCCGAGGGGCGTCCACCGCACGCGGTGGACGCCCCTCGCGGCGTCTTCCCCGGGCGTCGGCCCGCCGCCGGCGGACCGGGGGACCACGGCTGTGCTTCAGGCGTCGGCCCGCCGCCAGCGGATCGCCCGGCGGAACGGGGTGTCAGAGGATCTGGAGGACGGCGCAGATCCAGCCCGGCCCCCGGCGTTCCAGGCGGAGCGCCATCGCCCAGCTCCGCCCGTTCGGGGCGGCGAGCACGGCGGCGGCCTCGATCGCGGCCGGCTGTGGCTGGCACACCCGGAGCCGGCGCAGCCGCACCATCGGGCGGGTGGCCCGTCGCCGGACCGGCCCGAGCCGGGAGGTGGCCAGGGCGAGCTGCTCCAGCACGTCGGCCGTGCGCAGCGGGTCGGTGAGCGGTCGGATCTGGCCCGGCGGCCGGTAGCCGTTGACGACCTCCAGGCAGGTGGCCACGAAGCGGTGCGCGGCGCGGGTGGCCTCCGGGGTGGCGGTGGCGGGCGGCGCGACGGCGGGCGCGGCCGGTCGGGGCGGGTGCGGCGCGGTGGGTCGGTGTGCGGGCCGCCCGGCGGGCCGACCCCCGCCCGGGCGGCTGGCGTCGACCAGGTCGAGGGCGAGCTGGGCGGCGGTCGGACGCGGCCAGAGGTCGGCGAGCCGATCGTCGGCGAACGGCGGGTCGAGGGGCGGCGCGGGCCGCAACCGGACCGGGGGACGTGGTGGCACCGGACGGCGGGAGTCGACCATCAGATCCCCCTGATTCCTTCGTTTGCCTACGTTTGCCTCCGATAGCCTTCATCTTCGGGCATGGAACAGCCCCGGTCAATGTCTGGGAGTGACCGGTCCGTTACTCGGTGGCCTCACGTTCGCTGAGCGGGTTGGCCCGCACCCACTCCGCGGTCTCGGCGTACTTGCGCTGGATGTACTCCTCCAGCCGGACGCGTTCCACCCGCCACTGCCCCCGGCCGCCGATCTTGATGGCGGGCAGTTCTCCGCTGCGGACCATGTGGTAGACCTGCGAGTCGGTGACGTTGAGTTCGGCCGCCACGTCGGACAGCAGCAGGAACCTCGGTTCCATGTCGGACCTCTCGCGTTGCCGGCGTTTGCCTCAGTTTGCCACCGGTCGGGCCGGTGGCGCACCGGCGCGGCGCGGGGATGCCTTTCCGCCGGTCGCTGCGGGTGTACTACGGTCACGGCGTCCGGCGCGGCCGGTGTCCCGGCCGGATACCCGGCCGGCCTCGAGCGGGGAGACCAGGGTGACCGACGACCTTGTCCGGGTGTACGTACCGGCGACCGTACCGATGCTGACCCGACTGCGCGACGAGGGCCTCCCGGCCGGCGCGGTGCACGCGGTCACCCCCGGCCTGCGCGAGTGGTACGCCGAGGGCGACGAGGAGGAGCTGGAGTACGTCGCCTTCACCCGGGCCGCCCAGGACGCGCTGCGGCTGCTGCACGACGACCCGTCCGCGCCCCGGCGTCGCGTGGTGGTCTCGGCCGACGTGCCAGCCGCCGTGCTGGGCCGGCCTGACGGCGAGCTCGGCTCCAGCATCGTCGACCTGGCCCAGCCGGTCGGAGTGCGGGCGGTGGCCGCCCTGCACGTCGACGGGGAGGAGGCGGTCACGGACGTCGCCGCCGCCGCGGCGGTCGTCGACCGGGCGCTCGCCGGGGACGAGGACGCCCAGTTCACCGTCGACGGCGTGGAGGACCACGAGCTGGAGTGGTACGACCCCTCCGAGCTGGACCTGCTGCTCCGTACCGCCTCCTGAGCGCGCCGGTCAGTCCTCGACCGGGGCGGTGTCGTCCTCGTCGTCGACGGGGGCCGGGCCGAGCGTGCGGCCGAAGGCGATCATCGCGGTGAGCGCGCCGACGAAGAGCACCCAGATGGCGTTGTCCAGCCGGGAGGTGCCCAGGGTGGTCTGGGCCACCGCGTCCGCCTCGCTGAGCGCGGCGGCCAGGTCGAGCAGGGAGCGTCCGCCGACCCGGATGATCACCTCGGTGAGCAGCAGCAGCAGACCCGAGCCGGCCCCGGCCACCAGGTACGCCGGCCACCGTTCGGCCGGCGCGTCCGGGTGCCGCCGCAGCGTCCGGCGGCGGGCCAGACGGAGGTAGCCGAAGGCGACCACCCCGGCGACCAGCCCGGCGAGCAGGGACTCGGTGCGGGAGACCCACCGGGCCGCGCCGACCATCGCCTCCTGGGTGCCGCCACCGCCGTACAGCTCGAAGAGCGGATCGCGGACCTGGCTGAACGCCACCACGAAGACCAGGACGGCGAGGGCGGCGGTGACCACGGCCCCGACCACCCGGGCGGTGCGGGCACCGGCCAGCGCGCCGCCGACCACGGCCGCCGCGGCGGTGGTGCCGGCGATCACGTTCGTGGTGGCGTTGTCGGGGTAGACAAGGTTGATCGCCACGGCGGTGAGCAGACCGACGAGCAGGCCCACCCCGGTGGCGGTGACGAAGCGGAGGGTGGCCCGGTCGACGCCCCGGCGGGCGAGCAGGTTGGTGACCGCCAGCGCGACCCCGCCTCCGGCGACCAGGGCCGCCGAGATCACCCCGGGCAGCGCGTACGCGGAGAGGCTGACCGCCGTGACACCGGCCTGTGCGGAGCTGATCGCGGCCCGGGTGGACCAGAGCATCGCGGCCAGCCAGCCGAGCGCGAGCAGCGCGAGGACGACGGCCGCCGGGGCGGGCCCCGGCCTGCCCGCCGGGGCGGTGGTCTCCCCGGTCGACGGGTCGTCGACCGGCTGGTCCGGGTCCGCGGCCGTCGAGCTGCCGGACTGCTGGGTCATCGTCTCCCCTTCGACGCGAACGCGCGCCAGTTCCCTCCCATCGACGGGCACGGGCAGGGCCTCCGACGGGCACGGGAAGGTGGCGAGCGGGTCACCGGCTCCCCAGGGTACGCGCCCGCCCGACGGGCCGGCCCGGGTGTGACCGGGTGGATGCAGGGGCCCCCTGTTACCGCTTTTTGTCGAGGAGGGGGCCCCTGCATCCACCCGGACCGGAGGGCGGTTCGCGCGGGTACGACGGGAGGTGCGGGTAGGACGTGGCCGGCTAGGTGGGTGGGGTCGGGCGTGGGAGAATCGCGGCGGACCCGTCGCCGCGATCCGGTGAGGCGTCATGCCCGGTGACCCGGCCGTCGGTCGGTGGCCGCGGGTCCGGTTTCGCCACCGCCGTCGAGATCGCCAGGAGCTGTGATGGACGCCGTGTTCTCCGTACCCGAACCGCGCAACGAGCCGGTACGCGCCTACGAGCCGGGCAGTGCCGACCGGGAGCGGCTCCAGCGGCGCCTCGCCGAGCTGGCCGCCGACCGGCTGGACCTGACCATGACCGTCGCCGGTGAGCAGCGGATGGCCGGCGGCGAGCGGATCGACGTGGTGCAGCCGCACCGGCACGCGCACGTGCTGGGGGTCACCGCGCACGCCGACCAGGCCGACGCGCGGGCGGCGGTCAAGGCCGCCCTGGACGCGGCTCCGATGTGGCGGGCGCTGCCGTTCGAGGAGCGGGCGGCGATCTTCCTGCGGGCGGCGGAGCTGCTCGCCGGCCCATGGCGGGACACCCTGAACGCCGCCACCATGCTCGGCCAGTCGAAGACGGTGGTCCAGGCGGAGATCGACTCGGCCTGCGAGTTCGTCGACTTCCTCCGGTTCAACGTGCACTTCGCGCGGAAGCTGCTGGAGGAGCAGCCGATGTCGTCGCCCGGGGTGTGGAACCGGTTCGACCACCGTCCGCTGGAGGGCTTCGTCTACGCGATCACCCCGTTCAACTTCACCGCGATCGCCGGCAACCTGCCCTCGGCCCCGGCGCTGCTCGGCAACACCGTGGTCTGGAAGCCCGCGCCGACCCAGCAGCTCGCGGCGCACTTCACCATGCGCCTGTTCGAGGCGGCCGGCCTGCCGCCCGGTGTGATCAACATGGTCACCGGCCGGGGCGAGGAGGTCTCCGAGGTGGTCCTCGCCGACCCCGACCTGGCCGGCATCCACTTCACCGGGTCGACCAAGGTGTTCCAGCACCTCTGGCGGACCGTCGGGGAGAACATCGCCCGGTACCGGGGCTACCCCCGGCTGGTCGGGGAGACCGGCGGCAAGGACTTCGTGGTGGCGCACACCAGCGCGGACGTGGACGCGCTGCACACCGCGCTGATCCGGGGCGCCTACGAGTACCAGGGACAGAAGTGCTCGGCGGCGTCGCGGGCGTACGTGCCGCGTTCCATTTGGGAGGGCGGGCTGCGGGACCGACTGGCCGCCACCGCCGACTCGCTGACCTACGGCGACGTGACCGACTTCTCGAACTTCGGTGGCGCGGTGATCGACTCGAAGGCGTTCGACCGGCACACCGCCGCGCTGGAGCTGATCTCCTCTGACGACAGTTGCCGGGTGCTGGCCGGCGGCACCGCCGACGACTCGGTGGGCTGGTTCGTCCGGCCGACCCTGTTCGAGTGCACCGACGGCACGCACGAGACGTTCACCACCGAGTACTTCGGCCCGATCCTCGGCGTGCACGTCTTCGACGACGCCCGCTTCGAGGACGTGGTCGCCCAGGCGGAGTCGGTGGCCCCGTACGCGCTGACCGGGTCGATCTTCGCGACCGACCGCCGGGTGGTGGAGGCGGTCGCGGAGCGGATGCGGTACGCGGCCGGCAACTTCTACGTCAACGACAAGCCGACCGGTGCGGTGGTCGGGCAGCAGCCGTTCGGGGGCGCGCGGGCCAGCGGCACCAACGACAAGGCCGGCTCCTGGCACAACCTGGTCCGGTGGATGTCGCCGCGCACCATCAAGGAGACCTTCGTCCCACCGACGGATCACACCTACCCGCACATGGGCTGAGGCTGTCCGGGCGCAGCGCGTCCGGCTGGTGTCGTCCCGACGGGCCCCATTCCGCCGTCCTCCGGTGGGGTGGGGCCCTCGGCGTGCCACCACCGATGACCCGCCCGGGTGGAATCTGGGCCAAAGCGGACAGGCGATCGGCCGTCTCCTGTACCCTGCGTAACCAGATGATCATATACGTAGGCATCCTCAAGGCGCCCGAACGTATCGATTATCCTCTATGGACTGTCGTCGTCCGACAGTGCACATAGGAAGTGACAGGCCGTGCTGATTGCGCCAAATCCTAGACGCCGGGTCAGCAAAGTGGCAGCGTAATGGGCATGGCGGATTCCGGAATCAACCCCACAGCGGCAGCCCTGCTCGGGCTGCTCCACGAGGGTCCCATGACAGGCGGTCAACTGATGGCCGCCGCCGAGCGCCGGCTGGCGCCCTACTGGTCGATGACCCGCAGTCAGGTCTACCGAGAGTTGCCGGTACTGGCCGAGCGCGGACTCGTGCGGATGGGCAAGCCCGGTCCACGATCCAGTCAGCCGTACGCGATCACCCCGTCCGGTAAGCGGACGTTCTCCCGCTGGCTGGCGGAAGGGCCGGGCAAGGACACCATCCGCAACCCGGTCGCGCTGCGGATCGCCTTCGGCGAGCTGCACTCGGCCAGCCAGTTGCGCAACCTCTACACCTCGGCGAACGAGTACCACACCGAGGCGCTGGCGCACGTCCGTGAGCAGGTGCGCAACGCCAAGAAGGAGGGTGCCGCCTTCGACGCGAGCGCCCTGGAGTTCGCGGTCGCCTACCACAAGGCCGCGCTGACCTGGCTGAAGAACGCTCCGGTCCCCGGCTGAGCGCCGATCCGCCGCCGGGTCCGCCTGCGGACCGTAGAGCCGTACCAGCCCGCCCACCCGCACGACGCCACCAGGACCGGAGGACCGGGGGCCGGCGACGCCCGCCGTGCCCCCTCGCCGGGGTGCTTTCCACTCCGACCGCGGGGCTCGCCGGCCGCCGGCCGCTCCCGCCGGTACGCTTGGCTGTCGTGACCGCTGCCGATTACGCCGAACAGCTCAAGGAACTCGACGCCACCCTGCGCAACATCGAGGCCGTGCTCAACCTCGACCGGCTGCGTGAGGACAAGGCCCGGCTCGAGCAGGAGGCCTCCGCGCCGGACCTGTGGGACGACCAGGCCCGAGCCCAGCAGGTGACCTCGCAGCTGTCGTACGTCAACGGCGAGATCAGCAAGCTGGGCAGCCTCCGGTCCCGGCTCGACGACGCCCGTGTCCTGCTGGAGCTGGCCGAGGCCGAATCGGACTCCGGGGTGCTCACCGAGGTGGAGAGCGAGATCGCCGGGCTCGGCAAGGCCATCCAGGAGATGGAGGTGCGCACCCTGCTCTCCGGGGAGTACGACTCCCGGGAGGCGCTGGTGGCGATCCGGGCGGGAGCCGGCGGCGTGGACGCGGCGGACTTCGCCGAGATGCTGCTGCGGATGTACCTGCGCTGGGCGGAGCGGCACGGCTACCCGACCGAGGTCTACGAGACCTCGTACGCCGAGGAGGCCGGGCTGAAGTCGGCCACCTTCGCGGTGAAGGTCCCGTACGCGTACGGGACCCTCAGCGTGGAGTCCGGCACGCACCGGTTGGTCCGGATCAGCCCCTTCGACAACCAGGGCCGGCGGCAGACCAGCTTCGCCGGCGTGGAGGTGCTGCCGGTCACCGAGCAGACCGACCACATCGACATCCCCGAGAACGAGATGCGGATCGACGTCTACCGGTCGTCCGGGCCGGGTGGGCAGAGCGTCAACACGACCGACTCGGCGGTGCGGATCACCCACATCCCGACCGGGATCGTGGTCACCTGCCAGAACGAGAAGTCCCAGCTCCAGAACAAGGCGTCCGCGATGCGGGTGCTCCAGGCCCGGCTGCTGGAGCGTAAGCGCCAGGAGGAGCAGGCCCGGCTGGAGGGGCTCAAGACCGACGCCGCCGGCTCGTGGGGCGACCAGATGCGGTCGTACGTCCTGCACCCGTATCAGATGGTGAAGGATCTGCGTACCGAGCACGAGACGGGCAACCCGACCTCGGTTTTCGACGGCGAACTGGACGCCTTCATCGAGGCGGGGATCCGCTGGCGCAAGCAGCGACAGCTCGCCGATGACCGAGCGTGATCGACTCCGGGCGGAGCGCGTTGATCGTTTGTCGCGTAACCTACTAAATCGATGACTTCACACGCGTCGGCGGGGCGTGGGGGACGCCCCGCCGGTCACACGGCGTAGACTCCCTCTCCGTGATTCAGCTTGAGCAAGTGACGAAGACGTACCCGAAGGCGTCCCGCCCGTCGCTCGACAACGTGTCGGTCTCGATCGAGAAGGGCGAGTTCGTCTTCTTCATCGGCCCTTCCGGCTCCGGCAAGTCCACCATCATCAAGCTCCTGCTGCACGAGGTCACCCCGAACAAGGGGCGGGTCATCGTGAACAGCAAGGACGTCACGTCGATGCGCTCCTGGAAGCGTCCGCAGTTCCGGCGCTCCATCGGCTGCGTGTTCCAGGACTTCCGGCTGCTGCCCAACCGCACCGCGTACGAGAACGTCGCGTTCGCTCTCGAGGTGATCGGCAAGACCAAGGCGGTCGCCCGCCGGGTGGTGCCCGAGGTGCTGGAGCTGGTCGGCCTCGGCGGCAAGGAGCACCGGTACCCGCACGAGCTCTCCGGTGGTGAGCAGCAGCGGGTCGCGGTGGCCCGGGCGTTCGTGAACCGGCCGTTGATCCTGCTGGCGGACGAGCCGACCGGAAACCTCGACCCGGACACCTCCATCGAGATCATGCGCCTGCTGGACCGGATCAACCGCACCGGCACAACGGTCGTGATGGTCACGCACGACTCCAACATCGTCAACCAGATGCGCCGCCGGGTCGTCGAGATCGAGAGCGGACGCATCGTGCGGGACCAGGCCCGCGGCGTCTACGGCTGAGCCCGCCGGCCCGCCGCCCCCAGGCGGGCCCGCGGCTCGCCGCTCCCCGAACGGGGCCCTGCGGCCCGATCTGACGACGAACACTTGCCGGAGACCCGGAGGAATACCCGATGCGCGTTAAATACGTCCTGTCCGAGGTGCTGGTCGGACTGTGGCGCAACGTGACCATGACGATCGCCATGATCATCACGATGGCGGTGTCCCTGACCATGCTCGGCGCCAGCGGTCTGATGTACCGCCAGGTCTCCGACATGAAGGAGCTCTACTACGAGAACATCGAGGTGTCGATCTTCCTCAAGACCGACGTGCCGGCCGAGCAACGGGACGCGCTCCGCGCCAAGTTGGACGGCGACCCGCTGGTCGAGGAGGTCGTCTACGTCAACAAGGACGAGGCGTACCAGCGCTTCCAGCAGATGTTCCGGGACGCTCCGGACCTGGTCGGAGCCGTCCAGGCGGACGTGCTGCCCGAGTCGTTCCGGCTCAAGCTGACCAACCCGCAGGAGTACCGGTCGATCTACGAACAGTACAAGGACGACGCGGCGGTCGACGAGATCGTCGACCAGAGCGCGCTGCTCGACAAGATCTTCAACATCCTGACCGCGATCCAGAACATCGCGCTCGCCGCAGCCGCCGTGATGGCCATCGCGGCCCTCCTCCTGGTGGCCAACACCATCCAGGTCGCCGCGTACAGCAAGCGGCGTGAGGTCGCGGTCATGAAGCTGGTCGGTGCCTCCAACTGGTTCATCCAGGCACCGTTCGTGCTGGAGGCCGTGGTCGCCGGTCTGATCGGTTCACTGCTCGGCCTGCTCGCCCTGATCGGCGCGAAACAGTTCCTCTTCGACGGGTCGTTGCAGTCCCTCCAGGGCCTGCTCTCCCCGGTCAGCTGGGGCGACATCCTGATCATGTTCCCGCTGATGGCGGGCGTGGGTGGCTTGGTCAGCGCGATCACCGCCTGGGTCACGCTCCGCTTCTACCTGCGGGTCTAGTCACTCCTACGGGTCATCTCCGGGTGATGAGAGCCCCCCGGCACCGGGAACAAATGGTGCCGGGGGGCTCTTTCCGTTCAGGTAGCATGGGCGGGCTGTCCGCCGAGTCGATCACGGAAGGGGTGTGGGCCGATGCCACGGGAGAAGGGGCGGAAGGTCGTCGCCTCCAACCGCCGGGCGCGGCACGACTACAGCATCCTCGACACGTACGAGGCGGGCATGGCGCTGACCGGCACGGAGGTGAAGTCGCTGCGTGCGGGCCGGGCCTCCCTGGTGGACGCGTTCGCCCAGGAGCGCGACGGCGAGCTGTTCCTGCACGGCATGCACATCCCGGAGTACGTCCAGGGCACGTGGACCAACCACGAACCCCGGCGGACCCGGAAGCTGCTGCTGAAGCGCCTGGAGATCGACCGGCTGATCGGCAAGAGCCGGGAGGGCGGGCTGACCATGGTGCCGTTGCAGGTCTACTTCTCCGACGGCTGGGCCAAGGTCGAGATCGGGCTCGCCAAGGGCAAGAAGGCCTACGACAAGCGCCAGGACCTGGCCAAGCGGGACGCCGATCGCGAGATCAACCGGGCGCTGGGCCGGCGGGGCAAGGGGATGGCCGAGTGATTTCGTCCCGTATGTCCGTCTGGCAGTGTGCGGGCGGGGCTCGGGATGAAACCCGTTGCGCGAGGCGTTAGGCTTGGTGGAGCTGCCGACAGGGGCAGCCACTCGAGGGGGTGACAGGTTTCGACTTCGTGCGTGGCGTCAGGGGAAGCGAGCCGAGGAAGCCGACGTCGTCTCGTGAATCGGTCGTCGGAAAACAATAAGCGCCAAGAACAATCGCGCTGACTTCGCTCTCGCCGCCTGAGGCGAGTAGCAAGTCTGTCGGCCTGGGAACGCCTTCGACCCAGTTAGCCGGCATCAGCTAGAAGGCTGGCCAACCGGACCCGGTCGCGGGGTCCGTGCGGCGAGATTAATCAGCGACTGGGCCCGTCACACCAACTCGCTCGCGTGATCGGTGGGGCCGAGTAGAGGCACAGCGAGCTGCGCTCGGAGAAGCCCTGACAAGGCGGCGAAGGACCCGGGTTCGATTCCCGGCACCTCCACCACCATGCGCCCCGGTCCCATCAGCGGACCGGGGCGCATCGTCGTCCCCGGAGGGAACATGGGCACGTCGCGGTCGGCGGGAACCGGGGACGCCCCGGCCCACGTCGAACCGGCATGCGTCGACGAGTGACTCTGCTGCTGGGCCTGCCGATCCTGCTGGCCCTGACCGCCGCCTGCGCGGAGAACGGGAACCGGACCACCACGGTGGGCGATCCGAGCGAGCGGTGGGGGTCGTTTCACCGGCGGGCCGCCGAGGTCGCCGAGGCGTGGCAGCCCGGCCCGGCCTGGAAGACCGGCTACGTCCCCCTGGAGGCCCCCACCGTCCTCACCGGGGATCCGAAGTTCTCCGACGAGACCAAGCTGGCCTTCCAGGCCGGCTGGTACCGGGAGCAGGTCGCCATCCCGCCGACCCGCGTGGGCGGGGGCGTCGTGCGCTTCCCGGACGGCACGCTCGACGTGCCGCTGGTCAGTGCCGCCGAGGCGTACCGGCAGCTGGACCTGGGAGACCCGCCGCCGTGCGAGGGCCGGCCGAAGGTCCCCGGGCCGACGGTGGAGCCGGGCCCGGACGGACCGGTCGCGACCACCCCGGCCACGGCGGCCTGCACGCCGCTGACCGTCACCGGCGTCAAACTCGGCACCGTGGAGTTGCGGACCAGCCGTGGCGAGGCCACCGTGCCCGCCTGGCTGTTCACCGTGGAGGAACTCGCCGTGCCGGTCGCCCAGGTGGCCGTGGCGCCCAGCGCGGTCTCCGCCGTGCCGGATGCCGGCCCGTCCTGGCAGCCGGCTCCCGAGGTGGCCGCCGCCCAGAACGTCGTCTCGATCGAGGGCGCCGAACTCACCTGGCGGGTCGGGGTGGGTGCCTGTGACACCGGGGTCCAGCCGCTGGTGGCCGAGTTCGACGACGTGGTGGTGGTCGGCGCCGGGGTGGTCCGGGGCACCGGCGTCTGCACGGACCAGTTGAAGCTGGAGCCGGTCAGCGCGACGCTCAAGACGCCGCTCGGCGCCCGTACGGTGCTGGACGTGGTGACCGGATCGCCGGTGTCCATGCTCGGCGGTTGACGCACCTGTCCCGGCAGGTCGTCGACGGCGACCGGAAGCCGGTGGTGTGGTCCGGGCACGACGGTCGGGATCGACCCGCCGAGGGGGGGCGTCCGTCGGACGACCCCCTCGGGGCGACCCATGCTCAGGGCAGGGGGAAGGGGAGCTTGATGCCGTCCAGCGCGGAGGCGCAGGTGCACTCCCGCTCGGCCGGAAGGGCGGCGACCGCGTCCAGCAGGATGTCCCGCAGCCGGTCGGTGTTCTCGCCGAAGACCCGGAACACCTCCTCCTGCGTCACCGAGTGCCCGCCCTCCACTCCGGCGTCCAGGTCGGTGACCAGGGCGATGGAGGTGTAGCAGAGCGCCAGCTCACGGGCGAGGACGGCTTCCGGGTGCCCGGTCATGTTGACCACCGAGCCACCGATCGCGGTGAACCAGCGGGACTCGGCGCGGGTGGAGAAGCGCGGCCCCTCGACCACCACCACCGTGCCGCCGTCCACCGCCGACACCCCCCGTCCGGCCGCCGCGTCGAGCAGCGTACGCCGACCGGCGGGGCAGTACGGGTCGGCGAAGGAGACGTGCACCGCGCCCCGGTCGTAGTAGGTCTGCGCCCGGCCGCTGGTCCGGTCGATCAGCTGGTCCGGCACGACGAAGGAACCCGGGCCCAGCTCCGGCCGCAGCCCGCCGACCGCGCAGGGCGCCAGCACCCGGCGTACCCCGAGGGACCGCAACGCCCACAGGTTGGCCCGGTAGGGGATCAGGTGCGGCGGGTGCCGGTGGTCGCGGCCGTGCCGGGGCAGGAAGGCCACCCGCCGACCGGCCACCTCGGCGACGGTGATCGCGTCCGACGGGGGCCCGTACGGTGTCTCCACCCGGTGTTCCACGGCGTTGTCCAGGAGGGCGTAGAGGCCCGAGCCGCCGATGACCGCAATCTCCGCCGTAGGATCCATCGATTCTCCCCAAACTCGTTCCACTACCGGCCGGTCAGACCTTAGCCACCGTGCAAGGTGCAGGCTATGGTGCCAGGCATGGCGTTGAGAACACGGACGCTCCCGGTGCACCGGGTCGAACCGGTGCGTTCGGCGACGTCCCGGCAGGAGGTTCCGGCGTGGCGTGACCGCGTCGCGGCACGCGGTTAGGGGATAGGCGACATGCAGGGAGAGGGACAGGCGATCGGCGGTCGTTCGATGGCGTCGATGACCGGGCAGTTGCTGGTCGCGACCCCGGCTCTGAAGGATCCCAACTTCGACCGTACGGTCGTGCTGCTGGTCGCGCACGAGCCCGGCGGGGCGCTGGGTGTGGTGCTCAACCGGGCCACCGAGGTGCCCGTCGCCGACGTCCTCGGCGACTGGAGCGCGCTGGCCCGGGACCCGGCGGTGCTCTTCGAGGGCGGCCCGGTGCAGCCCGACTCCGCCATCTGCCTGGCCCGGATGCGTCACCCGGTACGCCGGCTCAAGGGCTTCCACCAGGTTCTCGGCGCGGTGGGCACGATCGACCTCTCCGTCGACCCGGACCGGATGCGGGAGAACGTCTCCGGCATCCGGGTCTTCGCCGGCTACTCGGGATGGGGTGCCGGGCAGTTGGAGCAGGAGATCGAGGAGGGCTCCTGGTTCGTCCTGGACGCCCTGCCCGGCGACGCCTTCGTCGACCGTCCCGACGACCTGTGGCCGATGGTGCTGCGCCGGCAGGGCGGGATGATGGCGGCGGTCGCCCACTTCCCGCCGGACGTGTCGCTCAACTGACCGCCGGGGGTACCCCCGGGAGATGACCATGGCCGCCGGTGTGTGTATAGTTTCGTCCGTGCCCGGGCGACCGGGGACACCGGCAAGGGGCCGTGGCGCAGCTGGTAGCGCACCACACTGGCAGTGTGGGGGTCAGGGGTTCGAGTCCCCTCGGCTCCACCCTTGTGAAACGCCCTGGTAGGGGATAATCCCCCTCCAGGGCGTTCTTCGTTTCACCTGCGGGTGAGCGGATACGCGCCGGAACCGTCGATGTCACTCGACAAGTCGATCCTCGACAAAACGTACCTGCTTGATGATCTTTCCTTTCTCGTCCTTGTGGTAACTGTGGTATTTCTTCTGCGGGTCGGCGTCCGACCAGGTTATCGAGGCGATCACGTCGTTTCTGTGATGTTCCAGTCGATCCGTGTTCAGGTAGCCTTCGTCGGGCTGCCAGTCTCTCGGCAGCTCGTCACTCTCCCGGTAGAAGTACAGGTGGAAAAACCGGTTTCCGCCTTCCGCGGCTCCGACTTCTCCTTCAACCGGGTGGTCCTTGTTGTATTTTTCTGCCAGTTCTTTCAGCTCTGTCAGGTCTTCGGGCGGGTCCAGAATCATGTAGTGCTTCCTGACGGTCACGCCTCCCTCGGCCTGCTTGCCGAAGACCTCCGCCGTGTTGTCGATTTCGAAAATCCTTGGTCTCTCGCCCGACCCCTCGCTCGTCGTGCATCCAATCAAGGCGAATGGAAGCAGGAACATGCCAATAATCAAAACCAGGATCTTCGGGTTGGCTTTGATTGCTGATCCTCCTCAACTGATATGTCCACTTTCCGGTAGAACGGGCGGGCCGCAACGCGGCTGGTGACGTCGACGGGATCCGTGCGGGAGCGATCATGCACGCGTGACGGTTGGTCGCGTCAGCCCCAGCGCCGGAAGGCGTCCGCCACGACGGCCTCGACGGAGTCGGCTGCCTCGCGGGCGTCGGCCACGGTGAACGCGATCGGCTCGCCCCGCCGCCAGCGGAGCGCGCGGTCCGCCAGTGGCCCGTACGCGGGAAGGACCTCGGCCAGGTAGGCGGCGGCACCGGCCTTCGAGACGATGTCGCCGTGGGCCAGCGTGAAGTGCAGGCGTGCCGGCCCGAGCGCACACCACGCCACGCCCTCGGCGCCCACCTGCGTGGCTTCCGGCACGTCGGCGACCGCCGCGCGAAGACTCGCGGCCAGCGGCCGCCAGTAGGTCTCCAGGTTGTCCAGGTTGAAGCGGCGCACGGCGTCGTGGTCGACGGTCAGCCCCAGGGTGGGCACCTCCGGCCCCCGGACCGCCTTTCCGTACCTGGTGAGCAGCAGCCACAGCACGGGGTGGAGTTCCCCGCAGGGCTGGTCGGCCCGGAACCGTCCCTCGACGACGAACGGCGCGACCCGGCGGTCGGCGGGCTGCTGGAAGAAGGTCTCCCGATCGAGGTACACGCCGTCGAGGTGCGGTTTCGGCGGCATGCCGGCGTGCACCGCGGCCAGGGCGGTGCGGTCCTGGTCGGTCGGACGGCGCGACGTGACGATCAGCGTGTCGATGTCACTGTGGCCGGGCTGGTACGCCCCGAGCGCGACCGAGCCGGTCAGGTACAGCGACTCCACGAAGCCGGGCAGGGCCGTGTCCACCGCGGCCAGGTAGCGGGCGACCGTCGTCTCTACCGTCTCCACCGGGAGAACCTAGCAGCGCGCACCGGTCAGGGTCGCCGTGCCGGAACCAGGAGTCGCGACAGGGCGGCTCCCGGGCAGCGTATCCGGGCCTGCGGCGTGCCGGTCACTGACGTTCACCAGGGTCGCGGTCGCCATCAAGTACATCGATATGTGGATATGCTTCCCAGTCCCGGCGATGCGTGGATCCGCGACGAAGGGAGTCGGCATGGGCGGCGGCAGGACGAGGTTCCGTCGGGTACCGCCGGAGGCGCCGCGCACGCGGTTCTCCGCGCGGTACGACCGATTCGCCGACGCGTTCGGCGTCGATCGGATCGTGGGCCGTTGGGAACTGGCCAGGGCCACCGACACACCTCCGCCGACCCCCTGGAACGGTACGCCCTACGCGGTCGGTGACCTGCCGGCGGAGCTGTCCTTCGTCACCTCCACGAGCAACGGCATCGTCGTGTGGAGTGACGGCCGACCGCGCATGATCTCTCCTGGCCGACACTTCGGCCTGACCCTGCGCGGCGAGCGACTCTACGCGTTCCAGATCACCGGACGGCACGGCCGGGTCATCTCCCTTCCTCTCAGCGCCGGGCACATTCCGGAACCGGGAACGGGGTGGCGGATGGTCACCCACCTGTACGGCCTGAATCGCTGGATCCACCAGATCGACTTCGTCGACGACGAACTGATCCTGACGGACACCCTGCGCAACCGGCTGCTGTGTTACCCGGCCGTCGAGCGCACGATCGGCCGGCACTGTTCGACCCGCCACCGCACGATCCAACTGACACCGGACGACCGCAAGGGCCGTCTCTCCCCGCACTATCGACACTTCAACTCCATCTACCGGAACGCCGACACGATCTTCGTCATGGCGCACAACCACTACGCCGGAACCGGCCGCAAGAGCGACGTGTGGCTGCTGGACGAGGAGTTCCGGTTGCGGGACATCGTGCCGGCCGGCGGGTCGTGCTGCCACAACGTGGTGCTCCACGAGCGGGGCATGCTCGTCTGCCGGTCGGTCGAGCAGACCGTCGCGCTGGACGGCGTCGACCTGTTGACCACCGAGGGCTTCGGTCGTGGCCTCGCCTACGACGGCCGCCACCTGCTGGTCGGCGCGTCGGTGTTCGCCGAGGAGTACGCGGACCGCGACCACGACAACGGCTTCATCGACGTGTACGCCGCCGATTTCACCCCGCTCGGACGCGTGGTCTTCCCCCGCTCCTCGATTCGTGACATCCGGCTCCTGACCGGGGACCGGGGACTGGGCAACCACGGCCGGTGACGACGCCCCCGCCGGCTCCCGGCGTGCCGGACGGCGGCGACCGGCGCCGGCCAGGGGTGACGCCCTTCCCCTGACTGGCCGATCAGGCTAGCGTTGTCGCCCGGAGGCGATCATGGGCTTCGCGGCTGAACTGCGGGAACGGACCAGGCCGGACCACCGGACGGCACAGCACCTCGGGTACTTCGACGCCCTGCTCGCCGGCCGGTTGGACCGGGACGGCTACGCCGCCCTGCCCGAGCAGCTCTCCTTCGTCTACCGGACGCTGGAGGAGGCGGCGGACGTGATGCGCGCCGACCCGGTCGCCGGTCCGTTCGTCACCGACGCGGTGCACCGCCTGCCGTCGCTCACGGCCGACCTGGAGTTCCTGCACGGCCCGGACTGGGCCGCGCGGGCGACGCCGAACCCGGCGACCCTGGAGTACCGGGCCCGGCTGCGGGAGGTCGCCTTCACCTGGCCGGCGGGCTACGTCGCGCACCACTACACCCGCTACCTCGGCGACCTCTCCGGTGGTCAGGTCATGCTCCGCGCGGTGCGCCGGTCGTTCGGCTTCACCGAGGACGGCGTCCGGTTCTTCCTCTTCCCCGACGTCGAGCCGGGGGCCTACAAGGAGAACTACCGCAGGCTCCTCGACGAGGTCCCCTGGGACCCGGCCGAGCGGCAGCGCTTCCTGGACGAGGTGTCGCTGGCGTACCGGCTGAACACCGCGATGCTGGCCGAGCTGGGCCGCGCCGTCCTGCCGGAGGCCGCCGCGTGACGACCTTCGGACCGGACGTGGTCGCCGCCGTGCGGCGGCACATGAACGACGACCACGCCGACGACTGCCTGCTGATCTGTCGGGGGCTCGGCGGTCAGCCGCGCGCCACCGCCGCCCGGATGTCCGGGATGGACGACGAGGCCATGGAGTTCGTCGCCACGGTCGACGACGTGGCGGTCCCGGTGCGGATCCCGTTCCGCGACCGGCTCACCGAGCGACGCCAGATCCGCGCCGAGGCCGCCCGGATGTACCGGGACGCCTGTGCCGAGCTGGGGGTCACCCCCCGCCCCGAGGCGTCCTGAGCCGGGTTGCCCGCTGAGGCAGCCCGGACTGCCCGGAAGACCGCCGGCTGTGCGTGTCGGCGGGACCACCGCTACGCCATGGTGAGGCGCGTCGACTGTCGCCGAGCGAGAAGAGCGGTCATGACCTGGCGAGACACCTACTGGCAGGACGCTGCCTCCGACCCCGCGTACTTCGCCGCCGTGGAGTTCGCCACCGTGCTGGACGGTGACTACGGCACCCGGATGTTCGGCAGATGGGTCGACGAGCGGTACCCGGACTCCCGGGAGTTCCTCCGGGCCGTGGAGTACCTGCTGGTCACCAACGCCTACGGCGAGAACGTCGCGGAGACGATGGAGACGTTCCACCAGCGGGTCGCCCGACCGTGGGAGGACCGGGCGATGCTCACCGCGCTGGAACGCACCTCCGCCCGGTACGGCGACGTGCCCACCCAGGTCCGCGACGACAGCGAGGTCATGGTGCTGGCCGACGCACTGACGGCCGGCCCCGACATCTTCCGGTTGTGGCGGGAGGAACTCCAGGAGTCCTCGGTCGCGGTGCTGCGCGACGGCGGGGTGCTGGACGCCTTCCTCGACGACTGCGTGCATCTCGCCCACGAGGCGAAGGCGTACCAGGTGGAGCAGGACCGGGTGGAGCAGGACCGGGGCAGGGGAAAGGAGCGGGTGGACGACCCGGACTCCCCGGCCAGCGGGACCGACCGGTCCGCGTACCACGAGGAGGGCGGGGTCACCGTCGTCCGCCGCCGCGGGGTGCAGTTCAGCGAGCCCGCCGAGGTCGCCGCGAACCGTTACCCGTGGCTGTCGTACGCGTTCCGGATCGGGGTCGCCTTCACCCTGAACCCGGAGGCCAACGCGTACCTGCCGGAGAAGCTGACCTGGGACGAGGCGCAGGACCACCTCGGCCGCTGGGGGGTGGACCTGGGTGAGTTCGTCGAGCGGGTGACGGAGGCGATGAACCGCCATCCGGTGCGGATGTACCGGGACGAGCGGATGACGATCACCATCATCGGGGACTCCGTGGACGTGGCGGTGACCATCGACTCGGGGCTCAACGCGCACAACACCGGGATCATCGCCACCCTCGACACCGACGGCGCGTACACCCACTACGTGCAGTACAAGGACCTGGTGATGTTCTACGTCGACGAGAACGACATGAACACCCCGATCTACAACGTGCTGAAGACCTTCGGTGATCTGTGGGTCGGTGGCGACGCGGAGAGCTACGTGGTGCGGCACGGCAAGGGCCGCAAGGCGCACTTCACCGTCACCCCGGTCAAGGAGAGCCACCAGGCCAGCCTGGTGGCCGTGGTCCGCCGGTGCTCCGGCATGACGGTGAAGGTGCTGGACTGACCCCGTCGGGGCCGGTGGACGTGGGGCGCGGGTGCAGCCGGTGCTGCCCGGAGGGGCAGCGAGGACTGCACCGAGGTCTGTCCGGCCACCCGCTGCGGGGCACCGGCCGGGCGGACTTCAATGCCGGCATGGCCACACTCGCCTCCCGCCCGTTGCGTACCGCCTCGGTGCTGGCCGTCGTGGCGGTCCTGGTGGCCAGCGCCCCGCCGGCCGGTCATGCCGCGTTCCTCGCGGCACCGGCCAGCGGCGGCGGCGCGGAGTTCCGGATCAGCGTCACCGACGCCGCCGCACCGGCGGCCGTCCCACCGGGAACCGGCACGACGATCGGGTTGACCCCCGGCGGCGCGGCCACGCTGACCCGTACGGTGACCACCACCAGCGTGCCGCCCCGCCCGGACGTGGTGCTGCTCGCCGACACCACCGGCAGCATGGGCCCGGCGCTGGCGGACGTGAAGGCCAACGCCCGCCGGATCGTCGCGGACATCAGCGCCGTGCAGCCGGACGCCCGGTTCGCGGTCACCGAGTACCGGGACACGGCCGACGAGTACGCCTTCCGGGTCAACCGGGACCTCACCGCCGACCCGGCCGCCGTGCAGGAGGCGGTGAACACCTGGACCGCGGCCGGCGGCGGGGACATCCCGGAGGCGAACCTCCACGCGCTGTCCCGGGTCGCCACCGGGGCGGTGACCCTGCGCGCCGACAGCAGCCCGATCGTGGTGATCTTCGGGGACGCCCCGTCGCACGATCCGGTCCTCGGCCACGACCTTGCCGGGACGGTCGCGGCCCTCACCGCCCGGGGGATCCGGGTGGTGGCGGTCGACGTCACCGCATCACCGCTCTCCAGCCTCGACCAGGCCGGGCAGTTCACCGAGATCACCACCCGGACCGGCGGGGTGCTGCTCACCGCCGCCATGGCCGCCGACGTCTCCACCGCCATCCTCGCCGGCATCCGGGCCATCGAGGCCACCGTCGCCGCCCGGATCTCCGACTGCGATCCGCAGCTGCGCGCCGACGTCACGCCCGCCGAACGGACCGTCGACAGCGGTGGCAGCGTCGACTTCACCCTCGCCGTCCGGGTCGACCCGAGGGCCCGCAACGGCGAGTACGCCTGTCAGGTCACGTACACCGTGGACGGCCTCGTGCGGGGCGGGCCGGAGCGGCTCGTGGTGACCGTCACCGGGGCCGCCCCGGACGTGCCGATGCTGCACTCCGACGCCACCCTGCTCGACCTGGGGGAGGCGTCCCTCGGCGTCGCCACCCCGGCCCGCCGGGTGACCCTGAGCAACGCCGGGGACTACCCGCTGCGCGTCGCGGCCACGCTCGGCGGGTCGGCCCCGTCCGGGACGGGTACCTCACCGGTCGCGGCGCCCCCGGGGTCGGACGTCTTCACCGTCACCGCGAACACCTGCGGCCAGGTCCTCGCCGTGGGGGAGTCCTGCACCCTGGACGTCGGCGCGACGCCCCGGACCGTCGGTGTCGCCCATGCGGTGCTCACTCTGGCCAGCTCGACCGACACCGGTGGGCAGGCGGCGCAGGCGCTCACCGTCCAGGTCGCCGGCCGTAGCCCGAGTTTCCAGTTCAACCCGGGCGTGGGGCGACCCGGCCAGGTCGTCACCGGCCTCGGGCGGGACTTCCCGCCGGGGCAGCCGGTGACGGTGACCTGGGCCGGTGGCACCGGCGCGGTGACCGTGGTCGCCGACGCGGCCGGCCGGTTCGCCGTACCGATGGTGGTCTTCGCCGACGCCCCGGCCGGCCCTCGGACGGCGGTCGCGTCGGTGCCGGCGGTCGGCACGGTGACCAGCGGAGCGTTCCTGGTGCAGTCCCCGACGGCGCAGCCAGGCGTGTTCACCCGCCGCCGCTGACGTCGATCCGCTCCTCACCGCTCGTCGATCATGGAGTTTGGGCACTGCCCAAGCTTCCACAAAAGCCGCTGATCGGGCACCACAACTCCATGATCGGCGGGGTGACGCCGGGTTACCGCGATCGTGCACCCTCAGCCGATCAGCACCTGGCCGGTGGCGACGATGGTGCCGTTCGGCAGGGGAGCGGGGTCGTTGCAGGTGTTGACCTTGTCGCCGTGCCGGGCGACCGGCTTGCCGTTGATCAGCACGGTCGGGCTGCCGGCGAGGACGGTGCCCTGGTTGGTCGGCGGCACCTGGAACGGCCCGCCGGTGGGCACGTGCGGCGGCGCGTTCTGCGCCCGGCTGCCCACCACGGCGGCCGGCTTCCCCTCGATCAGCACGTCGGTGCTGCACCCGGTGGTGATGGTGCCGGCGAAGGGCATCGGGGTGGGTGTCGGCACCGGTCCGCCCGGGGACGGGACCATGATGATGTGGGTGTCGGTGCCGACCACCTTGTCGCCGAGCTTCGCGGCGGGTACGCCCACGTCCGTGCTCCTTCATTCCACAGACCGGGAACCGGCCTGGTCCGTTCAGATCAGGCCCTCGCGGATGGCGTGCGCGACCGCCTGGGTGCGGTTGCGGACGCCGAGCTGGACGGTGATCTCGTGCACGATGTTCTTGATGCTGCGTTCCGAGTAGGACAGGTCCCGGGCGATCGTCGCGGTGTCCGCCCCGGCGGCGATCATCCGCAGCACGGTGAGCTGCCGTGGCGACAGGGGCAGGATGGTCAGGCCCCGGGGCGCCAGCACCTGGCGCTGGGCGCGTCCCACCCGGGTCAGCAGGGAGCTGAGCAGGTCGGTGGGGAGCCGCGCCTCCCCTCGGGCGGCAGCCCGTACCACCTCGCGGAGCAGCGGCGCGGTGCTCTCCGCGCGTCGTACCATGCTCAGCCCGCCCGCCTCGATGGCCTGGAGCCCGGCCGTGTCGTCGAGCTGCCCCACCACCAGCACCGGACGGGGGGCCGGTCCGGGCCCGGCGGCCAGCGCGTCGAGCTGGGCCAGCAGCCAGTCGTCCACGGTGTCCCCGACGACCACCAGTACGTCCGCCGTGGCGTCGTCGGTGGTCACCACCACGGGACGGACCCCGGCCGGGTCCCCGTCGCCGGGGTCGGCACCGAGCTGGGCGACCATCCCGGCCTGGGAGATCGGGTCGCGGGCGCGGACCGCAGTGCGTACCGGGGTGACCTCGGCCTCCGGCCGGCCGCTCATCGGGCGGCGCCGGCGCTGGTGGACGGGCTGGCCGCCGGTGCGGCCGGCACCAGTTGGCCGGCGAAGTACGCCGCCGGGGTGCACGGCGTGCTGCCCGGGTTGGTGCACTTCACGGCCACCGTGACCGGCTGCTCGGCGGAGAACTTCAACGGCTGCACGAAGTGGTAGTCCAGGTCGCGGAAGTTGTTCAGCCCGGTCTCCAGCAACACGGTGTCACCCCGCCGCACCTGGAGCACGCCCGCGTCGCCGTGCGGGTTCTGGAGCACGATGTCGGTCACCCAGAGGACCTTCCTCGCCGCCGGCCGGTACGTGGACAGGGCGAACTCGTTCGAGGTCGGGGAGGCACTGGTGGCCACCCGGAAGTCGGCGGCGGTCTCCGGGTCGGCGTTCTCCAACGTCCCGCCCGGACCGCCCCGGCCGTTCCCCGCGCCGGCCGTCGGGCTCGCCGGTGCGCTCGGCTTCGGCGAGGCGGAGCCCCCGGTGACCGCCTGCTCGGCCTTCTCGGCGGTCTGCGCCGCCTCGCTGGCCTGCGTCTTGACCTCGGCGACCTCCTCGCTCAACTCCTGGTTGAGCTGTTGGGTCTCCACCTGCGCGGCCTCCTTCGCGGTGGACTGCACGGTCGGCTTGAGCACCGCGAACCAGAGCGCGACCAGGGCCACCGTCACCGCGACGGCGACCAGCGCCACCCGGGGCGACCAGGCGGGCAGCAGCGCCCGTTGCACCAGCATCCCGTCGGAGGTGACCGGCTCGGTGTCGGGACGGGTGACGGCCACCTGGAACGGCAGGTTGCGGTCGGGGCCGAGCAGGAACCGCTTCTTCGGGCGTACCCGCAGCCTGACGAAGGTGGCGGTGCCCGGACGCAGTACCGGCGCGGCGGGCCGGACGCGGAAGCCGAGCAGCAGGTCCGGGTCGGTGGGCAGCACCTCGACGGTGGTCGCGGTGTTACCGGTGTTGTCCACGACCAGCTGGTGGGCCCCGGCCCGACGGGCCCGGGAGGTCCGGGGCACCAGCTCGGCGGCGAGTTCCACGAAGGGCAGGACGGTGACCCGGCCCTCCTCCACCACCGATCCGTCCGGATCCTCCCGGCCCCGGACCCGTACCCCGAAGTCGACGTCGCCGGCCGGGACCGTGGCCGAGCGGGGCGGGCGGAAAGTGACCCGGGCCTCCTCCTCGGTGCCGGGCAGCAGGTTCATCGTCGGTGGCTCGACCCGGGCCCAGGACCCGGCGTCGCCGACCACGTCCAGGGTGAACTGGTCCACGACGGAGGCGGTGTTGCGCACCCGTACGGTGCAGCCGACCTCGTCACCCGGCGCGACGGTCAGCTCGGTCTCGGCAAGGCCCACAGCGACGCTCATGCCGGGCAGTCTCGCCGCGCGGCGGGGGCCGGCAGTACCGCGATCGAGGAACACCAACGGGCAACCGTGGCTACCTGATCGGGCAACCCGGGGCCCACCGGTCCAGATGTGTGCGGCACAGCGGGGCACCCGGCGGTCAGCCGGCTTCGCTGATCCGGCCCGGCCGGCGCGTGGCGCGCGATGCGGCGGCGCCGCCGTGCCGGCCGGCGCTGTTGACGCTCACCTCACGTGGCGCGGGCGCCAGGTCGGTCGACGCCTCCGGAACGAACGGGACGAGCAGTTGCAGGTGCAGGCCGGTGCGGGCCGCCCCGCCGTGCGCCACCCACGCCGAGCCGGTGGCCCCCTCGCGGCGGGGGGCGCTGCGCACCACCACCGACTGGTTGGTCCGCGCCAGGACCCCGGCGAGGAACCGGACGGGCAGCGCGGTGCAGCCCGCGCAGCCGACCAGCAGGTCGCCGAGGAGACGGTGCTCCCGTTCGGTGTCCGCTCCCCAGGCGGTGAGCAGGTAGTCGAACCGGTAACGCCGCCCCGGCGGGCGGCGTCCGGTCACCTGACCGGTGGCGTCGCGCAGGTCGTCCCAGCTGGCGGAGACGCCGCTGGAGTCCTCCTCGACGTCGAGCAGGAAGGCCGAGACCCGCTCGCCGGTCAGCTGCGCGCAGCGGTCCGGCGGGTCGAAGACCACGGGCACCCCCGGCGGCAGGTAGCTGCCCAGCCAGGCCCGGACCGACAGGTCGACATCCCAGATCACCCACCCACCCTGCCGGTCGCCCGGACGGTCCCGCGCTCGCGGCCGGGCAGGCCGGTGGGGCGGATCCGGTGCCCTTCGGGGCAGTGCGGCCTACCCCCGTGGCGGTCCGGCGGGCAACGGATCCGACCCCGCGCCGAAGGCATGCTCGCCGCAACACACCGTCGTACAGGAGGTTCGATGCCGACGTATCTGTCGCCGGGCGTCTACGTGGAGGAGGTGTCCTCCGGGTCGAGGCCGATCGAGGCGGTCGGGACCGCCGTCGCCGCGTTCGTCGGCTTCGCCGAGAAGGGGCCGGTCAACGAGCCCACCCTGGTCACCAACTGGTCGCAGTACACCCGTCTCTTCGGCGGCTTCGTGGCCGGTGCGTTCCTGCCGCTGTCGGTCTACGGGTACTTCCTCAACGGCGGCGGTTCCGCGTACGTCGTCCGGGTGGGGCCGACCGGGGGCGACGCCGGGCCGGCGGGTGGCGACGGGGCGTACGCCAGCGCGGCCCTGCCGGCCGGCGGGGACAACGGGAAGCTCTCCTTCACCGTCCGGGCCGCCCTGCCCGGTGCGGCCGGACAGGACCTCTCGGTCGAGGTCACCGACGCCTCCGATGGCGGCGACGACACCTTCAAGCTGGTCGTGAAGCAGGCCGGCAAGCCGGTCGAGACGCTGGACAACCTGACCACTCGGCGGGGTGCCGGCAACGTGGTCACCGCCGTCAGGCAGCAGTCGAAGCTGATCCAGGTCGAGGAGGTCAGGGGCGCGACGCTCGCCCCGCCCCGGCGCGGTGCCGAGGTCGCCCTCGCCGCCCCCGCGCTGCCGGTCACCACCACCGTCGACGCCGACCTGCGGGTGTGTGCCGAGGACTACGTCGGGGACGTCAGCGACCGGACCGGCTTCGCCGGGCTGGAGGCGATCGAGGACGTCACCATGCTCAGCGTGCCGGACCTGGCCGCCGCCCACCAGCGGGGGGTCATCGACGACGAGGCGTTCAAGGCCGTCCAGCTCGCGATGATCGCGCACTGCGAGCTGATGGGCGACCGGGTGGCCATCCTCGACCCGCCGCCCGGGCTGCACCCGCAGCGCCTCAAGGAGTGGCGGCAGGACGTCGCCGGCTACGACTCCAAGTACGCCACCCTCTACTGGCCCTGGATCAAGGTCATGGACCCGGCGCAGGGGCGGGCGGTGTTCATGCCGCCGAGTGGCCACGTCGCCGGGGTGTGGGCCCGCAACGACGACACCCGGGGCGTGCACAAGGCGCCGGCCAACGAGATCATCCGGGGCGCGCTCGCCCTGGAGAGCGGCCTGACCAAGGGCGAGCACGACCAGCTCAACCCGATCGGGGTGAACTGCATCCGGGCCTTCCCCGGCCAGGGCATCCGGATCTGGGGAGCCCGGACGCTCTCCAGCGACGCCGAGTGGCGCTACCTGAACGTCCGGCGGCTGTTCAACTGGATCGAGAAGTCCATCCTGCTCGGCACCAACTGGGTGGTCTTCGAGCCCAACGACCCCCGGCTCTGGGACGCGGTGCGCCGGGTCATCACGATGTTCCTCCGCCGGGTGTGGCGCAGCGGCGCCCTGATGGGCGACACCTGGTCCGAGGCGTTCTTCGTCAAGTGCGACGCGGAGAACAACCCGCCGGAGAACCTGGACGCCGGGATCCTCACCGTCGACATCGGCATCGCACCGGTCAAGCCGGCCGAGTTCGTGGTGTTCCGCCTCTCCCAGCTCTCGCACGGCGCGGGCGACGACTGATCCGCCCCCGACGTAACCAGGAAGGACGACCATGGCAGGTCAGGGTACCCAGGACCCCCGCCAGAACACCGAGATCATCAGCGCCGCCGTCTTCCGGCTGGAGGTGCCGGGCATGACGGCGATCAACTTCGCCGAGCTGGTCGGCATCAGCAGCGAGGTGGAGAACGCCGAGTACATGGCCTCCGGCCCCACCGGGCCGGTCTTCTCCCGGCACTTCGGGCGGACCAAGCCGCCGACGGTCACCCTCAAGCGGGGACTCGACCTCAACGGCGACCTCTGGCTCTGGCACCAGAAGGTGCGCAACCTGATGTACGACGCGTACCGCGACTGCGCGCTCAAGCTCTACGGCCCCGGTGACGACCTCAACGGCGACGCCCGGCTGACGTACATGATGACCAACGCCTGGCCGGCGAAGGTGGAGGTCAGCGGCGTCAAGGCCGGGTCCACCGACATCGTCTACCAGACGGTCACGCTGATGTGCGACGACCTGTTCGACTTCAATGCGCGGATCTGACCTCGCCGAGCCCGCCGTCGCACCGGCGGCGGGCCTGCGCACCGAGTACCCGTTCGTGCTGCCCCGTGGCCTGGTCGACGACCGGGGCGGGGTGCACCGGGAGGGCGTGATGCGGCTGGCCACCGCCCGCGACGAGATCAACCCCCAGGGCGATCCCCGGGTACGGCAGAACCCGGCGTTCCTCACCGTGCTGCTACTGGCCCGGACGGTGACCCGGATCGGGGCGGTGCACACCGTGGACACCGCGGTGATCGAGCGGCTCTTCGCCTCCGACCTGGCCTTCCTCCAGGACCTCTACCGGCGGATCAACCAGCAGGGTCACACCGAGGCGGAGGTCGCCTGCCCGCACTGCGGGGGCGAGTTCGCGGTGGACGTGGCGGGGGCCGCGCCGGGGGGATCCTGACGTACGCGACAGAGCGGCTCTGGGAGGAAGTCGCGTACGTCGCCCACCACCTCCACTGGTCCCTCGACAGCATCCTCGATCTCGAACACCCCGACCGGGTGCGGGTGCTCACCGAGATCCGCAAGCTCGACCGTCCATCCGTACCGCGACATCCGTTCCCGATCTGACGAAGGAGGTGGGTCATGGCCTGGCCGTTCCGGCTTCGCCGGCCGTTCCGGTCGCGCCGCGACGTGTCGGCCGGGTCGCCCGCGTCCACCGTCGGGTCGGCCGGACCGGTGGCCGGGTCGGTCGACGGAACGGCCGGGTCGGCGCCGGTGCGTCGCGACTGGACCCGGCTCGCGGCCCTCCCGCTGACCGTGGCCCCGGGGCCGGCCATGATCACCGTCGCCGCGACCGGGACGCCGGCGGCCGAGCCACTGCTGCCGGCACCGGCCACACCCGACGCCACCGCCGCACCCCGCGGCCGGGTCACCGGCCTCGCCACCGCCGCCCACCCGGTGACCGGCCACGGCGATGCCCACCCGGTGACCAGCCATGGCGATTCCCACCCGGTGACCGGCCGCCGCGACCCCCGCCCGGTCGCCTCTGCTGGGGAGTGGCACCGGGGCGCACCGCCGGTCGCCGGGCACACCCCCGACCCGGCGGGGACGTCCCGCACCCTGCCGGTGGTCGTCGCCCCGGTCTCCGTGCGGGGTCCGCTGACCGTGGCCGACGGGGAGGCCGTCGGCCCGCCCCGCGCTCCGGAACACACCGTCCGGGGTACCGGCCCGGCGGTCGCGCCGTCCGCCGGGTCGACGGGGGACGGGACGCCGGCCGGCGGCCCCGACGAGGCGGCCCGCACGGCAGCCCGGTTCGCCGCCGCCGGCCTGCCGACCGTCGAGGTCTGGCCCCCGCCGGGCTTCGAGGACGTCCACCGCGCGGCGGAGGTCACCCGGGCGGCGGAGGCGGCCCGCGCGGCGGGTGGATCGGTGCCGGGTGCCGGCCGGCGGGAGGACCCCCCGTCGCGCCCCGCCGACCGGTTGCCGGAGAGCGGGTCCACCGCTCCTGACCTACCGTCGGGGCTGCCCGGGGGCACCACGCCGCGTCCGGTCGAGGTGGTGTCCCGGTCTCGCGCCGCGCGCGCCGTCCCGCCCCGACCGGTCCCGGCGGCGCAGGGTGCACCGGCCCCGCCGACTGCCGTCCCGGCCGCGTTCGAGGCCGCTGGAGGGCGTTCGGCCGGCGGGGACCGCTCCCCGGCACTGTCGCCGGCCCGGTTCCTGACCCGGCGGGCGGACGCCCCGCCGCCGGCCCGACCACTGTCACCCGACCGGCCTGACCAACCCGACCGGTCCGACCGGCCTGACCAGCCTGACCGGCCTGACCAGCCTGACCGGCCTGACCAGCCCGACCGGCCCGGCACCAGCGGCACCGCGCCGTCCGGTTCCCGCGCGCCCGACGTCCGGCCCGCCGCCAACCGCTCGACGGTGCCGTCCGCGCAGCTCGACGGGCTCCGTCCGGCGGGCCCGTCGGACGCGCCGTACCTGGTGGCGGCGGCCGGGATGCCGGACAGCGGTCCGGCAGGGCCGGCCGACCACCCGACGCCGCCACCGCCGTCCACTCCGGCTGCCCTCCCGCCGCCGCTCCCCGGTCCGTCGGTCGGTGGCGGGGTGGAGGCGGCCCCGACCGATCCGTGGTCTCGTCCCGCCGCCGTCACGGTGGCGTTCCCGGCCGTCGAGCCGCCGGCCCCCGGGCCCGCGCCGGCGGTCCCGACCAGGACGGAAGCGACCGGCGAACC
Organism: Micromonospora sagamiensis; assembly: GCF_014680085.1. Taxonomy (NCBI): domain Bacteria; kingdom Bacillati; phylum Actinomycetota; class Actinomycetes; order Micromonosporales; family Micromonosporaceae; genus Micromonospora; species Micromonospora sagamiensis. The sequence goes on from NZ_AP023438.1 coordinate 4,077,482, forward strand.
CACCCCGGCCGGGCCCGCCACCGGTACGCCGGCGGGCGCGGACCCGGTGCCGGCCTCCGGTGCCGGATCAGCACCGGCCACGGACGACCGGGGTGGCACGGAGGTACGACCGTCCACGTCGGACGATTCCCGGCAGGCGACAGCCGGCGGCGTGCCGTACCCGTTCGGCCCGGCCCGGACCGGTGCGGCCCCGGCGGACGGATGGCCCGGCCCGCCGCCGGCCGACCGGCCATCGCGCCCGGCGGTGCCGCTGCGGCACCGGGCGGTCCTGCCCGACCTGCCGGCCCGGGTGCCGGCCCCACCACCGGCCCCACCACCGGCTCCGCTCGCGCCGCCTGCCGGCGAGCCGCTGACCCCGGTGCCCGCCACGCTCGTGGACGGCTTCCGCCAGCGGTACGGCGTGGACGTCTCCGAGGTGCCGGTGCGTCGGGGCCCGGCCGCCACCGCCCTGGTGCGACAGGCCGGTGCCCGAGCCGCGACCCGGAACGGCGAGGTCCTGCTGCCGGCGGAGGCCGGCCCGCTCGACGCGCCGCCGGTGCGGGCCCTGCTCGCGCACGAACTGGCCCACGTCGTGCAGCAGCGGGTGCTCGGGGCCACGCCCCCGGCCGAGTCGACCGGGGCCGGGCGGGACCTGGAGGCGCGGGCCCTGGCCGCCGAGTACGCCTTCGGCGACGGGTCGTCGCCGGCCGGTGTCGGCGCGACGGTGCCTCCGCTGCCCCTGGTCGGCCCCGGTACGGCTGCCGGCGGGGCCGGCGGGCCGGTCGGCGGCGGCGCGACCCCGGCCGGGCCGGTCGGCACCTGGGGCACCACCGCCGGGGGCGGGCTGACCTGGCGGGCCGACCCCGGTGCGGCGCCCGGCAGCGGCCCGCCGCTCCAACGGGCCCCGGTCGGCGGCTCCGCCGAGGCCCTGGCCGACCTGCGCGACCTGGTGCGGGCCGAGGTGGCCCGGCAGGAGGACGCGGTCCCGGGCGAGGGGCCCGACCCGACCCCGGACGCCGCTGCCGCCCTGGCCGCGCTGCGTGCCGAGGTGACCGCCGCGACCCGTCCACCCACCGTGGACCGGAGCAGCGGTCGGCTCGCCGAGGTGAGTGCCGCGGTGGAACAGCTCCGGGGCGAGCTGCGGGCCGTGACCGGCCGGGAGGAGGCGCTGGTGGCCCGCCTCGACCGGGACAGCGCCCGCCCGCCGGCCCCGCCGGGCGACCGGTCCCCCGCCCGCGCGGTCGACCTGGACGATCCCGACGACCTGGAGGAGTTGGCCGGTCGCCTCTACGGGCGGCTGCGTGGCCGGCTCCGGCAGGAACTGCTGGTCGACCGCGAACGCAGCGGGCGACTGACCCGGTTCCCGTGAAGCCGACGACGACGAGGAGGACACGACGATGGCGGGTGGTCTCTCCACCGGGGCCCGGTTCCTGGGCGGCTTCTTCGAGGTCACCGGGGTCAACCACCGGTACCTGGTGGTCATCGACGACGAGCGCTACAACCTCGGCTCCTGGTCCCGGGTGTCCGGTCTCGGGGTGACCTGGCAGGTCTGCGAGTACCGCGCCGGGGACAGCAACGACCTCTTCACCTACGTGGGGACGCCGAACTACAGCCGGATCCGGCTCAGCCGGGCGGTCTGCTTCGACTCCCAGGTGGTGCAGGAGTGGCTCTGCCAGCAGGCCCGGCAGTACCGGCCGCTCAGCGGCAGCATCCAGCTCGTCGACAGCCTCGGCCTCAAGATCGTCGGCTGGGAGCTGAAGCACTTCTTCCCGGTCGGCTGGTCGGTGTCCGAACTGGACCCGAGCCGGACCGGGGTGGCCGTGGAGACCCTCGAACTGGCCCACACCGGCTTCCTCGACGACGACGTCGCCTTCTCCCTCTGACCCCACCCCTCGAACCAAGGACGGACACCGATGGCGGCGATCTCCGCGGGGCAGCTCGGCGGGATGCTGGGCGACCCCAACCAGACCGCGCAGGGGTTGGCCTCCGGCGGCCTGATGCAGTTGTTCCGCAGCGGCCCGGGGGTACGGCGGACCGACAAGCTCGGCCTGGCGATGCGGTTCCGGGTGACCATCGGCGACGTCCAGCTCGGCCTGTGGCGGTCCTGCCGGGGGTTACGGGCCGACTTCCGGCCCGAGGTGGTCCGGGTGACCGGGGACTACGTCGGCCAGTACCACCTGCCCGGCGAGGTCAGCTACCCGCCGGTGGTGCTGGAGCGGGCCGTGCACCGGGAACACTCGGCGCAGTTGCAGCAGTGGCTGGTCGGGGTGCTGCGCTCCTGGCAGGACGGCACCGGCGACGACACCCGGACCACCGCCCGGATCACCCTGCTCGACGCCGACGGCGAGCCGGTCGACAGTTGGCTGCTCTACGGCGTACGGCCGGCCTCCTGGACCGGCCCGGACCTGTCCGCCGACACCAACCAGGTGGCGGTGGAGCGTCTGGAACTGGTGCACGAGGGCTTCTTCCCCGACCTCCAGGCCCGCGCGGAGACCGCCGAGCTGTCGTCGCCGACGCTGGGCACGGTGGCGTTCTCGTACAACCCGGCCAAGATGACCATCACCCGGTCCTCCCGGCCCAGTCAGGTGATCGGGCAGGGCAAGGGGCTGGTGCTCGCCTCCGACGACGCGCTGCGCGTGATGGCGGGGGAGGTGCTGCTGGTCGGGGCCGGCGTGGCCCAGGACGTGCAGAAGCTGATCACGTTCTCCGGCCAGGCCAGGAGCGACCGGGAGGGCCGTGCCGAGACCGTGCTGCCCCCGCTCACCTTCAGCTGGGGGAAGCTCTCCATGGCGGTCAACCTGAGCACGCTGAACGTCAACCTCACCCGGTTCGACGGTGAGGGGCAGCCGATCCGGGCGCAGGCCACCCTCGACCTGGTGGTGATCCGGGGGGAGATCTTCCCGAAGCGGGCCGGCGCCCCGGTGCCGCCCCGGACGGTACGCACCGACCCGGCGCAGTGGCGGCAACGGGCCGCGGCCAGCGGCATCGACGACCCGATGCGGGCGCAGGCCCGGGGCGCGGCCGTCGGAGCCCGCCGGTGAGCGGGGCGGCCGGCATCGACCGGCACCAGCTCATCTGGGGTACGGCCACCCTGCGGCCCCGGGTCACCACCGGCACCGCCGGCCGGGAGCTGCCGGCCGAGGTCGCCGAGCACCTCGTCCGGGTGGTGGTGGACACCCAGCTGGCGCTGCCGGACATGTTCGAGCTGACCTTCGTCGACCTGGACGGCGACCTGCTCACCCGGGCGGGTCTCCAGCTCGGCACGGTGGTGCAGGTGCACGGCCCGACGCAGGACGGCTCGGCCGAGCAGCGGCTGATCAGCGGTGAGGTGACCGCCCTGGAGGGGCGCTTCGTCGACCCCGCCGCGTACGTGGTGGTGCGCGGCTACACCCACGACCATCGGCTGCACCGGATCCGGCGGACCCGGACCTTCCTCAACCAGTCCGACTCCGACATCGCCCGCCAGGTCGCCACCGCCGCCAAGCTGACCGTCGGCACGATCGACGCCACCGGCGGCACACTGGCCCACCTCTCCCAGGTCGACCAGACCGACTGGGAGTTCCTCACCGCCCGGGCCCGGGAGATCGGCTACGAGATCGGTGCCGACGGCGACCGGTTCCACTTCCGTCGGGCGAGCACCGCGCGCGGGGCCGGCAGCCCGCTGCCGCTGACCTTCCGGGGCAACCTGCGCCGGTTCCTGCCCCGGGTCACCGCCGGCAACCTCGCCCCGGAGGTCGAGGTGCGGACCTGGGACCCGGTCGCCGCGACCGTGGTGGCCGGGCGGACCGGGACCACCGCCGCCGGGGTCAGCCTGGGGGCGGGCCAAACCCCGGCGACCGCCGCCGACGCGTTCGTGCCCCGGGCCGCCCCGACGCCCCCGCGCGCCGGCAACAGCGCCGTCGGTGACGTCGGGCCGGCCCCGGGCCCCCGGGCACACGTCCTGGTCGGCCGGGGCCTGCCGGTCCCGAACCGGTCCGACGGCGCGGTACGGCAGGTGGCGGCGAGCCTCGCGGCCACCGTCGGCGGCTCGTTCGCCGAGGCCGAGGGGGAAACGCTGGGCGACGCCCGGCTGGTCGCCGGCCGGGCGGTCCGGGTGGACGGCGTGCCGGCCCCCTTCGCCGGCACCTGGACGCTCAGTGCCGCCCGGCACGTCTTCGACGACACCGAGGAGGGGTACCGCACCGAGTTCACCGTCGGCGGCACCCAGGACCGCTCGCTGCTCGGGCTCACGGGCGGCGACACAGGTGGCACGTCCGGGCCGGCCCGGATCGACGGGGTGGTCTGCGGGGTGGTCAGCAACGTCAAGGATCCGCAGGAGCTGGGCCGGGTCACCCTCGCCCTGCCCTGGCTGACGCCGGACCACGAGACCGACTGGGCCCCGGTGGGGCAGCTCTTCGCCGGCCCGGCCGGCGGGGCGTTCTTCGTCCCCGAGCCGGGTGACCAGGTCCTGGTGGCGTTCGAGTTCGGCGACGTCCGCCGGCCGTACGTGCTGGGCAGTCTGCCCAGCCGGCACACCGGGTACGGCCTGGACGGCGCGCAGACCGCGTCGACGAAACCGGGCGCGACCGGGATCAAGTCTGTCGGCCAGACCAGCTCGGTGATCCGGCGGGGCCTGCTCTCGCCGTCCGGCAACCGGCTGGTCTTCCACGACGAGGTGCCGCCCGGCGGCAAGGGCCAACCCACCGCCGCCGACGTGGTGCTGGGCACGAAGGGCGACAAGCTCTCCCTCGCCATGGACGCGGTGACCGGCGAGGTCACCCTGCGCTGCGCGCCCGACCGGCCCGGGAAGCTGGTCATCGAGTGCACCGGGCAGACCGCCGTGGAGATCAAGGCGGGGCCCGGCGGCAGCATGACCCTCGACGGCGGCACCAGCCTGAAGCTCAGGGCCGAGACGGTCGACATCGACGGTACGCAGATCAGCATCAGCGGCACCGCGGCGACCGCCATCAAGGGCAAACCCATCCAGCTCAACTGAGGAGTGCCATGCAGGCCGACGTCATCGGCACCGGGTGTGCCTTCCCACTGCGCGTCCAACCCCACGGCGGGCTCGCCACGGTCAGCGGAACCGCTCTGTTGGAGCAGGCGATGTGCGTGATCCTGGCGACGTATCCGGGGGAACGCCCGATGCGACCGGAGTTCGGCTCCCGGCTGCGTGACTTCGTCTTCGAGCCGACCACCGCGCAGACCCGGCGGGCGGTCGCGGCGGAGGTCCGCGCCGCGCTGGAGCGCTGGGAGAACCGGGCGGAGATCGACGAGGTCGCGGTGACCGACGACCCGGCGGGCGGCGGCGGGCTGCTGCACATCGAGGTCCGCTACCGGGTACGCGGCACCGACGAACCGCACAGCCTCCACCTGGACCTGCGGACCCTGACCGGCGACGACGTACCGGCCGGGGCGGAGGTGCTCGGCTGATGGCGCTGCCCGCCCCCGCGCTCGACGACCGCGGCTACGACGACCTGGTCGGTGACGCCCGCCAGTTGATCGCCGACCGGTGCCCGGAGTGGACCGACCTGCACCCGGCCGACCCCGGCGTGACCCTGATCGAGACGTTCGCGTCCCTGACCGACCAGCTGATCTACCGGCTCAACCGGGTGCCCGACCGCCTCTACGTGAAGTTCCTCGACCTGGTCGGGGTACGCCTGGTGCCGCCCACCGCGGCCCGGACCACGCTGACGTTCTGGCTCTCCACGCCGGCCCGGGCCACCCAGGTCGTCCCGGCCGGCACCCAGGCGGTCACCGTCGCCGACGGCGACGAACCGCTGGTCTTCACCACTCTGGCCGACCTGACCGTGCCGCCCTGCGCCCTGACCCACCTGCGGGTCCGCACCGCCGACGGGATCACCGACCAGACCGCCGCGCTGGAGGTGGGCGGGCCGGTGGTGGCGTTCTCCGCCGTACCGCAGCCCGGCGACGAACTGCTGGTCGGGCTGGACCGGGCGGTCGGCGGCTGCGCGGTGCGGCTGGAGTTCGAGGGCCGGGTGGACGGCGTCGGCGTCAACCCGCTGCACCCGCCGCTGCGCTGGGAGGCGCGCGACGCCGACGGCTGGCGGGAGTGCGAGGTCAGCCTGGACTCCACCGGCGCGCTGAACCGGCCCGGGGCGATCCTGCTGCACGTGCCCGAGGGACACCAGACCACCCTGGTCGACGGCACCCTCGCCGGCTGGCTGCGGGCCCGGGTCGTGCCGCCGGAGGAGGGACAGCCCGGCTACCGCGCCTCACCGGTGGTCCTCGGGCTGGCCGCCAACACGGTGGGCGGCACCACCGACGCGGTCCACGCCGACCTGGTCGACGACGAGGAGATCGGCGACTCGGAGGGGGTGCCCGGCCAGCGTTTCCCGGTCTCCCGCCGGCCGGTGCTGGCCGGGCTCGGCGACCCGGTGTTGGAGGTCGCCTCCGACGACGGCTGGCAGCCCTGGACCCGGGTCGACCACTTCGCGGCCAGCGGCCCGGACGACCCGCACTTCCTGCTCGACGGCGTGACCGGCGAGGTGGTGCTCGGCCCGGCCGTCCGGCTGCGCGACGGCACGCTGCGGCGGCACGGTGCCGTACCGCCCCGGGGCAGCCGGCTGCGCCTGCGCCGCTATGCCGTCGGCGGTGGCAGCCGGGGCAACGTCGGCGCGGGCGCGGTCCGCGCGCTGCGCACCAGCATCCCGTACGTCGCCGGGGTGGAGAACCGTCACCCGGCCGGCGGTGGGGTGGACGGGGAGACCCTGGACGAGGCGCGTCGCCGTGGCCCGTTGACCCTGCGCAGCCGGGACCGGGCGGTGACCGCCGAGGACCACGAGGTGCTCGCCCGCGAGGCCGCTCCCGAACTGGCCCGGGTGCGCTGCGTGCCCAGCGGCGGCGACGGGCCCCCGGTGGCCCGGATCCTGGTCGTGCCGGCGGCTCCCGCCGAACAGGGCCGGCTGCGGTTGGAGGACCTGATCCCGGCCGAGGCGAGTCTGGCCCGGGTGGCCGGGCGGCTGGACGAGACCCGGCTGATCGGCACCCGGGTGGTCGTCGAGCCGCCCCGGTACCGGGGCGTGACCGTGGTGGCCCGGGTGGTCGCCCGGCCCCGGGTCCGGGTCGACCGGGTCCGTGAGGAGGGGCTCGCCGCCCTGTACGGCTTCCTCAGCCCGATGATCGGCGGCGGCCCGGACGGGCGGGGCTGGCCCTTCGGCCGCCCGGTGCAGGCCGGGGAACTCTTCGCGGTGCTGCAACGGGTGCGGGGCGTGGAGCTGGTGGAGGACCTGCGGCTGTTCGGTGCCAACCCGGTGACCGGGGAGCGGGGCGCCGAGGCGGGCCGGATCGACCTGGAGCCGGACAGCCTCGTCTTCTCCTTCGAGCACCAGTTGCGGGTGGAGGAGCACTGATGCGCGGCCTGACCGACGTGCCGATGCCGTACCCGATCGCCGGGTTCCTGCCCGCCCTGTTGCAGGAGGACGACCTGCTGGTGCGCTGGACCGAGGGCCTGGACGAGGTGCTCGCCCCGGTGGTGTCCACCCTGGACTGCCTCGACGCGTACCTCGATCCCTGGCTGACCCCGCCGGACTTCCTGCCCTGGCTCGGCGACTGGGTCGGCGCGTACCTCGACGAGAACTGGCCGCTGGACCGGCAGCGCGCGATGGTCGCCGCCGCCGTGGCCACGCACCGGCTGCGCGGCACCGTGGCCGGGCTCCGCAGGCTGCTGGAACTGGCCACCGGCGGCGAGGTGGAGGTCGTGGACTCGGCCGGGGTCTCCTGGTCGACCCGCCCACAGCCACCCACTGGACCGGTGCCGCCGGCCGGGCTGCACGTCCGCGTCCGGACCGCCGAGCCCGACCGGGTGCCCCGGCACGCCCTGGCGGAGCTGATCCGCACCGCCGTACCGGCCCATGTCGCGACGACCCTGGAGGTGCTCGGACCGTGATCATCTGTCGGGAGTGCGGCAACCACAACGGGGACGCCGACACGTTCTGCGGTTCCTGCGGGAGCTTCCTGGAGTGGACCGGCGAGAAGACCACGCCGACGGTCAGCGTCGAGGCGGTCGAGGAGGCAGAGCCGGAGATCCGGCACCGGCCGACCCTGTTGCAGCGCATCGCCGGGGTGATCGCGCCGCCCCCGGGCGGCACGGCGGTCGACACCGGGGTGATCCGGGTCTCGGACGGCTCGGCCCGGGGGCCGGGTGGCCGCCCCGGCCCGGGGCCCGGTTCGGCTGGCCCGAGGCCCGGCCCGCCCGGCACCGGCGGCTCCGCCGCCCCGCTCGGCCCCCGTCCCGGTTCGCCCGGTACCGGTGGCTCCCTCGGCCCGCCCGGGATCCGTTCCGGCCCGCCCGGGCTCCGCCCCGGTCCACGGTCGACGCCGCCCGGGGTGGCGGGTGCGCCGTCCCGGCCCGCCGGGCCGCCCGGCGTGCGCTCGGGGCCGCCGGGCTCCGCCGCGGCGTCGGATGCCCGCCCTGGGCCGCCGGCGACGGCCGGTCCGGCCGGGGTGCGTCCGGCGGGGCCGGTGCGCCGGTTGCCGCCCCCGCCCCCCGGGGTGGCCAACGCACGGCTGCCCGGCGCGACGGCCCGCCCGCCCGGCGGCGAGCCGGCCGACCGGCCGGAGGCCACCGACGTGGCGGTCGCCGACGACGCGCCGGAGGAGGCACCGGACCCGGTGTCGTCCGGGCCGTCCCGCCAGCGGGAGGCGCTCGCCGCGCCGCACACCAGGTCGCTGGTCGCCACGGACGCCGCGTCCACCGGTCCCGGCGACCGGACCGCCACCGGCCGGACGTCCGGGCGGCCCCGGGCCGGCGGCCCGGTCGACTCCGCTCCCGACGAGGTGACGCCGCAGCCGGTCCGTCCCCGTACGACCAGCACGGGCCGGCGCGCGCCCACCCGCCGGCTCCAACCCGGTGACCTGGTCTGCGGCGAGTGCGGTGAGGGCAACCCGCCGACGCGCCGGTTCTGTAGCCGGTGCGGCGACTCGCTGCGTACCGCCGAGGTGGTCCGTCGCCGCTGGTGGCAGCGACTGCTGCCGCGACGCGGGCCGAAGGTCACCGAGGCGGGCGTGCGTCCCGGCACGCCGGGCGGGGGCGCCCCGGGCGGGGCCGGCGGGGTGCTCCAGACGGTCTACCAGCGGGTGAACGGGGTCGCCGCGGTGCTGCTCTTCGCACTCGGCATCGCGTACCTGGTCTATCCGCCGCTGCGGGAGCGGGTCAACGCGGTCGTGGTGCCTCCGGTGCGCGACGCCCGGGCCTGGGTCGACCGGAAGCTCAACCCCCGGTTCGTGGCGGCCCGGCCGGTGGAGGTGACCGGCAGCGAGTCGGTCCGCGGCCACGGCCCGGACCTCACCGTCGACCAGTACCGCAACACCCACTGGCAGGTGCGGTGGAACGCCGAGCGACCGCCCACGGTGACCCTGCGGTTCGGCGGGAAGGTCGACCTGGAACGGCTCATCGTCATCGCCGGTACGGCGGAGAACTACACCGCCTCGCACCGGCCGGCGAAGCTGCACCTGGTCTGGTCCACCAACCGCTCGGACACGCTGACCATCCAGGACACCGGCGAGCCGCAGACCCTCACGCTGACCGCCGCCAAGGGCGTGACCAGCGTGCAGATCCAGGTCACCGACGTGTACCGGGCCGGAAAGGGCACCGACGTGGCCGTCAGCGAACTGGAGTTCTTCGCCCGGGAGTGACCCGCCTCCCCGGCGACGCGGCCCGCCGCGCCCCACGAGCACCACCGTCGGTCATCCGTCCGGCGGTCCACCCTGAGACGGAGGTACGTCCGTGGCAGAAGCAGCCATCGTACTGAACACGACCGCCGGGCTGACCGGCTTCATCAACGGCCAGGCCAAGGGGCTGACCGAGGGTCTGTTCCAGGTCACCGGCTTCAACGACGCCCGCTTCGAGAAGGAGATGCCACTGGAGATGCTGGCCTCGCCGAACCCCCTCGGTGACAAGCAGGTCGTCATGGTCCGGGGCAGCCAGTCCGTGGACCATGTGTACTGGCTGCGCTACCTGCGCCGGGGCATCGGCGTCACCGACAAGAAGCGGGTGTGCGTGGAACTGCTGGTCCGGTTCACCACCTTCGACTACGTGCCCAAGGCCGACCAGAAGCTGCGCAGCCGTGATCTCGCCGCCCTGACCGACTACCCGATGTGGGGCATCTCGGGCCTGAGCATCTCGCTGATGGCCACCGGCCGGGGCCGGAACCCGTTCAACAAGTTCAACGAGGTCGGCAGCCTCATCTTCGACACCGCGCCGGTGACCTCCGGGCTGCCGCACTTCCGGATCAACTACCGGGTCCAGCACCAGGCCAAGACCGTCATGGGTGCCACGCTCGCGCTGAACCACAACGACGTCGGCGCGTTCCTGGTGCACAGCAACGGCCTGCTGGAGATCGCCCCCGGCGAGGGCCGGACCGAGAAGCACTTCCGGATCACGCACCTCAGCGGGCAGGTGCACAACCGGCCGAGCGTGATCGGTGCGGCGCAGAACGCCCCGGTCGGCAAGGTGTCCCTGCTCAGCGCCACCCAGATCACCCGGGGCGCCGGGCAGGACGCGAACGCGCTCGCCGCCCACGAGCACGACAGCCTGCGGGTGGTCGGGTTCGACCAGCTCAACGGCCCGGACACCATCACCGTCGACAGCGCCGCCGCCAACGGCGTTCTGGCCCGCGCGGGCCAGAACGGCCGGCAGGGCGCGGTGCGGCTGGAGTACGTCCGCAACGGCTCGGTGCTGGGCAGCCAGGTCCGCACCAAGATCAGGGTGCTGCTCCTGCTCCGCTACACCCTGGTCCACTACTTCACCGATCCGGACCAGTCCGGCAACCGGCAGGTGGTCCAGCAGAACGGGGTCCGGTACGCCAGCTTCCGCGACGTGTCGCTCACCGTGCTGGACACCGTCGCGGGCGACCCCGTCGTGGTCGGCGACGACGGCACCAAGTACGACATCAAGGCGATCAAGAACCGTTTCCACGAGACGTCGACGCTGCGCTTCGGCGCACGGATCGAGGAGGTCAACGGGCAGGTCGGAGCCCAGGTGAAGATCAACTGGCGGGCCCAGCACGCCGGCGCGGTCGGCAAGTCCCAGTCGCACGACAACTTCGGGAACCTGCGGCTCGGCGTCGACCAGTCCGGCAATCCGGTGCTGCGCCTGCTCGACCAGGACAGCAACAAGTACTTCACCGTGACGGGCTGACAGGGAGCCGAGATGAGCAACTACCCGGACACCTTCGACACCACCGGACCGGCGAGTCTGGACGACTCGTACGACTACCTGAACTGGACGGCGGTGAGCGTCCACCGGGCCCTCGCCGAGCGCCCGGAGACCAGCTGGGAGCTGCTGCCCGGCCTGCTCGGCGAGACCTGGGGCGACCCGGACTGGTACCAGCGCAACGAGTGGCTGGCCGACTTCTACAACACCGTCTACCAGTACGCCAGCTCGGTCGAACCGGCGCAGATCTTCGCCGTCGACGAACTGGGCGAACCGGCGGCGGACATGGCACGTGTGATCGACTCGGTGGTACAGGGCTGGGCCACCGCCGCCCACCTGCACGCCGAGGGGGAGGACCCGGCGTACGACGAGCACGACCAGTGGTCGGAGCAGGAGCAGTGGACCGGGCACGACCAGTGGACCGGGCACGCCCAGTGGACCGACCAGGCCCACGACACCGGCCACGACCCCTCCACCGGCCACGACCCGGCGGAGTACGGACCGTCCATCGAGTACGGCCCGGCGCAGACGTACGACCCGGACGCCGTGACCGTCGACGAGCCGGACGAGGCAGAGCGGGAACCCCTGGCCGACCTCGACCCGGACGCCGCTCGGGCGGTCCTCGCCAAGGTCCTCGACGACGAGGAGGACGACCTCTCGGCGCAGGAGCAGCAGATCCTGGCGACCGTGCTGACCGTCGAGGAGTTCGGTTACCTGGCCCGCGAGTTCGAGCTGGTGTGACCGGACGGCACCGGTCGGGTCCCACCCGGCCGGTGCCGTCCGGCCCGGCGGGGGCCGCCGCCGGGCCCGCCGACCCCGACCGCCCCCTGCCGCGTCACCCGGAGCGGGGTGACCGGGCCTCGTCCCGCCACCGGCCGAGCCGGGCGAGCTGCTCGGCCTCGTGCCGGTACGCCGCCTGCTCGGCCGGGGTGACGACACCTCCCGACGCGAGCGCGACGAGCAGCCGCAGCACCCGCAGCTGCCCGAGGAGGTGCCCGGTCTCCCGGTGGACGACCAGCGCCTCCCGGGCCACCCGTGCCGCGGCCACCGGGTCGTCGACGCGCAGCGCCTCGGCCGTGGTGACCAGGGCGTGCCCCTCCCAGACCCGGTACCCGGCGGTCCGGGCGACGTCCCGGGCGTGCCCGGCCACCGCCAGCGCCTCGACCGGGTCGGTCTGCCGGTGCACCTCGGCCAACCCGATCAGCGACTCGGCCTCCTCACCGTGTGCGCCGGTCGCCCGGGCCAGCTCCAGGGCCCGCCGGTGCTCCGCCACGGCCGCCGCGTCGTTTCCCCGCCGTAGGTACGCGGTGCCCAGCACGTTGCGGGCGGCGGCCTGTTGAGCCGGGTCGCCGACCAGCTCGGCCAGGGCCAGCGCCTCGTCCGCCAGGCCGACCGCCCGGGAGAGGTCCCCCGCGTGCACGTGCAGCGCGGCCAGCCGGCGCAGGCTCTCCACCTCCGTCGGCCGGTAGCCGGTCTCCCGGCTCAGCTCCAGCGCCTCGCCGAGGTGGGCGAGCGCCTCGTCGTACCGGCCGAGGGCGTGCTCGACGTCGCCGAGGTTGCTCAGGCTGATCCCGGTGTTCATCCGCATGCCGGTCCGCCGGGTCAACGCCAGCCCCTGCCGGAAGACCTCCTCGGCTTCCCGTAGCCGGCCCATGTCCCGGTAGATCACCCCGAGGTTGCCGAGGCTGGTGCTCAGCCGCTCGGCCCCGCCGAGCCGTTCGTGGATCTCCACCGCCCGCCGGGTGAACTCCGCCGCCTCGGCCAGCCGTCCGGCCCGCAGGTGCATCAGGCCGCAGGTGCCGTGCGCCGCCGCCAGCCCCTCCGGCCAGTCCGTCCGCGTTGCCGCCTCGATCATCGCGGTGGCGTGTTCCAGCCCCACCCGGTACTCGCTGCGGCGCAGGTGCAGGCTGGCCAGCCCGAGCCGGCTGGCCGCCTCCCCGGCGTGGTCACCGGCGTCCTGCGCGGCGCGCAACGCGTGGGTCGCCGCCACGAAGCCGTCGCTGTGCGGGCGGAACTGGTAGTAGCCGCGCAGCGCGTCGGGGATCCGCCAGGCGGCCGGGTCCGCGCCGTGCTCGGCGGCGTGCGCGACGACCCGGACCAGGTTGCTCCGCTCCGCCTCCAGCCAGGCCATCGCCTCGCCGGCCGAGGCGAACCCGGCCGCTGTCCCGTCGGTGAACATGGTCGCTGTCCCCTCGGCGTCCCCGGCCGCTGTCCCGTCGGCGTCCCCGGCCGGCGGCAGGCGCAGCATCTGCGGGTAGATCGCGGCGGCGGCGGCCTCGGCACGTCGCCGGCACCAGGCGTAGAGCCGCCGGTTCGCGGCGACCCGCTCCGGTGCCGGATCCTCGGCGGTGGCCCGCTCCACCGCGTAGATGCGCAGCAGGTCGTGGAAGGTGTACCGGCCGGGGCGGGGCTGCTGCACCAGGTGCGCGGCGGCGAGCCGGTCCAGCTCCCGCGCGGCGGTGACCTCGTCCAACGCGGCGAGGGCGGCGGCCGCCGGGACCGTCACGTCCGCCCCGGGGGCCGGCCCGAGCAGCCGGAACAGGCGGCGGGTCGAGGCGGGCAGCGCCGCGTACGACAGGTCGAAGGCCGCCCGGACGGCGGCCTGGTCGTCCCCCTCGACCCGCAGGCCGGCGAGCTGGTTGCCGGCACTGAGCCGGGCGGTGTGCGCGCCGATCGGCCGACCCGGATGGTCGATCAGGTCGGCGGCGGCGATCCGCAGCGCCAGCGGCAACCGGGCGCACACCTCCGCCAGCTCGGCGATCTCGGTCGGGGCGGCGGACACCTGGTCGGCCGGGATGATCCGGGTGAGCAGGGCGCTGGCCTCGGCCCCGGTGAGCACGTCGAGGGCGATACGGCGTGCGCCGTCGATCGCGACCAGCCCGCTGAGCCGGTCCCGGCTGGTGACCAGCGCCAGGCAGCCGGGAGTGCCGGGCAGCAGCGGTCGGACCTGGTCGGCGCTCGCCGCGTTGTCGAGCACCAGCAGCATCCGGCGACCGTCGAGCAGGGTACGCAGCAGCGCGGCGGCCTGGCCCGGGTCGACCGGGATCTGCTCGGCGGGCACGCCCAGCGCGTGCAGGAACCCGGCGAGCGCCTCGCCCTCGCGGACCGGGTTGGCCGTCGAGTAGCCCCGCAGGTTGACGTAGAGCTGCCCGTCCGGGAAGTGCTGCCGCACCCGGTGGGCCCAGTGCACGGCCAGGGCGGTCTTGCCCACCCCGGCCATGCCGGTGATCGTGGCGACCACGACCGGCCCGCTGGCGCCGGTCGACGCGGCCAGCAGGGCGTCGAGCGCGGCCATCTGGCTGCTCCGGCCGGTGAAGTGGGCGACGTCGGCCGGCAGCTGGGCCGGCGGCCGGTGGTCGGGCACCCGGCGGGTTGCCGGCTCGACCGGCCGGGGCGGGGTCGCGGCGGTCGTCCCGGCCCGGGGGACGATCACCGGCAGGTCCTGTCGGAGGATGCGCAGCTGCGCCTCGCGCAGCTCGGGGCCGGGCTCCACCCCGAGCTGGTCGGCGAGGCGGTCCCGCAGTTTCCGGTGCAGGGTCAGCGCCCGGGCCTGCTGGCCGCAGGCGGCGAGGGCGAGCATCAGCCGGGCGTGCACCTGCTCGTGCAACGGCTCGTGCCCGGCCACCGCGCTGAGTTCGCGGACCGCCCGGTCCGGCAGGCCCAGCTCCACCGCGAGGGTGGCGTACGTGACGGCGGTGGCGATCCGGCGGCGGTTCAGGGCGGCGGCGGTCGGATGCTGGGCCAGACCGGGCCCGAGGTCGGTCAGGACCGGTCCCCGCCACAGGGCCAGCGCCTCGGCCAGCCGGTCCAGGCTCGACAGGTCACCGGCGACACTGCCCTCGGCCCGACCGATCAGGGCGGTGAACCGGGCCAGGTCGAGCTGCCCGGGGCCGACCCGCAGCTGGTATCCGCCACCGGCGTGCACGATCGTCGTACCGCCGCCTGTGCCGGCCCCGCCGCTCGTCCCGCTGTTCGTCCCGGCCCCGCCGCTCGTCCCGCTGCCGGGGTGGGCGAGTGCCCGGCGCAGTCGCGCCACGTAGGTGTGCACCAGGTTCAGGCAGCTGTCCGGCGGGTCGTGGCCCCAGAGCACGTCGACGATCTCCTGCCGGGAGACGGTCGTCTCCGGGTGCAGGGCGAGCAGACCGAGCAGCATCCGCTGCCGCCCCGAGCCCAGGTTGACCGGTTCCGCACCCACCCGCAGGGTCAACGGACCGAGCACCCCGATGCGCAGCGACCCCGTTTCGGCGGGTGGCTCCGGAACCGGTGGCTCGGGAACGGCCGGGCCGATGGCCTCGGCGATGCGGCGCAGCGACTCCGGA
The DNA here is from genome assembly GCF_014680085.1 of Micromonospora sagamiensis. Classification (NCBI taxonomy): domain Bacteria; kingdom Bacillati; phylum Actinomycetota; class Actinomycetes; order Micromonosporales; family Micromonosporaceae; genus Micromonospora; species Micromonospora sagamiensis. Next base: position 4,092,935 of record NZ_AP023438.1, read on the forward strand.
CGGGGTGCCCGGACCCGGCCCTGCTCGATGTCCCGTACCGCGCGGACGCTGATCCCCGCCCGGTGGGCCAACTGCTCCTGGGTCAACCCGGCGCGCAACCGCCGGAGCCTCAGCTCAGCGCCGTCGTCCGCCATCAACCGGCTCCCCCGTCTGGACCCGCGATCCACCGGCCACCGCCGCCGACACGTGATTCTGCCGGTACGGCCGATCGGCTGACCATGATCCTCCACCATGTCCGGTGCGGGCAGGGGAGAGTGGTGGAGCCGATCGCGCACCCCGGACGGTCCGTGTGGGCAGCGGATCTGCCGGTTTCTGCCGGTGCCCGTCCAGTCCGTCGTTGCCCGGACGGGCAACCCCGCAGCTCGACGCGGATGTGACGGGGAAGGACCGTCGATCCGGCTGCGTCCAGTGTGCCGTCAGTGCCCGGACCACCGGGTTCTCTACCGTTTGAGGCCGGGTCGGACCATCACCGTCCGCTGGTTCCGCCCGTCACCCGAGACACCACCTCCGCGCCCCGACTGCCGGCCGCAACCCGGCGACCGGGGACGCCGTACCGGCGACGCTCGTCGACCCCACAGGCTAAGGAACCATCATGACCGGACGTGCGCAGGCTTACATCCGTACCCCCGACCCGATCTCCACGGCCGGTATCACCGCGGCCCTGCGCGGCCGGACGGAGATCGAGGTCGTCCCCGACGAGCGGGTCACCGCCGAGACCGTCGGCGTGGTCGCCGCCGACACGCTCGACCAGGAGGCACTGGACCTGATCCGGGCGGTCCGCCGGCTGGGCTGCCGGCGCTTCGTGCTGGTCGCGGCCGTCGAGTCGGACATGGCCCTGATCCCCGCCGTGGAGCTGGGGGTACGCGCCCTCGCCGCCCGGACCGAGGCGACCAGCCACCGGCTGGCGCAGCTCGTCGTCAGCACCGCCGCCGGGGGCGCCGCGATGCCGCCGGACGTGCTCGGCCGGCTGGTCAAGCAGGTCACCCGGTTGCAGCAGACGGTGCTCGCCCCGCGCGGCATCGACGTCAACGGGCTGTCCCACCGGGAGAGCCAGGTGCTGCGGTTGGTCGCCGACGGGATGGACACCCGGGAGGTGGCCACCCGGCTCAGCTACTCCGAGCGGACCGTCAAGAACGTGCTGCACGACATCACCACCCGGTTCCAGCTGCGCAACCGCACCCACGCGGTGGCGTACGCGGTGCGCGAGGGCCTGATCTGAGGCCCGGTGGGGTGGTCCGTGGGGGAGGCCGGGTCGGGTCAGGGCACCCGCTCCAGTGGCCCGCCACGCGGTCCCGTCAGCGCGGCGAAGTGGTCGACCAGCCGACGGTCCACACCGGATTTCCCTGCTGGTCCATATTGGACGAAGATCGGATAGCTGACAGGCGGAGGCGCGCATCGTGCGGCCTCCGTAGCCTTGCCAGCACCGCACACCGAGGAGGTTGGGTGTCTCACGTCCGGATCCAGGTCGACTTCACGCCGGTGGCCGACGACGACGAGTTCGTCCTTGACCAGCTGACCGACGAACTGGCGGATGATCTCCGCGAGATCGGCGAGGTGGAGCGCGTCGAGCAACCCGTCACCGACCCGGACGCCAAGGGCGTCGGAGAGCTGGCGCTCGGCGTGGTGACCGTCCTGGCGGGCATCGAGCCTGGGTACGTGCAGGCGCTGGTCGACGTGGTCCTGGCCTTCCTGCAACGGCACACCGGTCGTCGGGCTCACCTGCGGGTCGGCGACATCGAGCTGACCATCGACCGGCCCACCCGCAGCCAGACCGACGAAATGATCAGGATCGTGCAGGCGGCGATCGAGGGAACCCGTCGCTGATGGGGCGGCACGCCCTGCTGCTCGGAACGGCCATCTGCCACGCCGAGCGCGCGCTTGCGCCCCTGCCATCGGTGCGACAGGACGTGGCGCAGCTCAAGGCGTTGCTGGACGCTGCCGGCGAGTTCGACTCCGTGCAGCCGGCACTGGACCTGCCCGCCGCGCACATGCGTCAGGTCGTCGAGGAGTTCTACAGCGCCCGCACCAGCAGCGATCTGGCGCTGCTCTACTACTCAGGCCATGGCGTGCTGCACGACGACAGGCAATCGCTGTTCCTGGCCGCGACCGACACGGTGTGCGGGCAGTTGCACACGACCGCCTTCGACGTCGATGGTGTCCTGCGTCATCTGCTCAACCACACCAAGGCCAGCCAGAAGGTGGTCCTCCTCGACTGCTGCTTCTCCGGGGCGTTCACCGCCCGGAACCGCTTCCGTGGCGGTGTGCGCGAAGAGCCACGGCGGAGCAAGCGGGAACGCGGCACGTTCATCCTCACCTCCAGCAACCACACCAAGGCGTCGAAGGCGCAGGGGCCGGACCGGCCATCGGTCTTCACCGAGGTGCTCCTGACCGGTCTGTACGGTGCGGCCGGGGCGACGTCGGACGACGGCTGGATCACCACCAACGACCTCTCCCGTTACGTCCCGACGGAGATGGCCCGGCGCCGTCAGCACCAGCCGGTCGAGTCGAGCGAGGGGATCACCGAGCCCATCCGACTGGTGGCGGCGCCGGGTTCGGTTGCCGCCGCGAAGCAGGCCGTGGCCGCCACCGCGAGCCCGGCGGACGAGGCGCCGTTCGACGCGGACCAGTGGCGTCGCCTGGTGACCTACTACATCAACTGCATGCAGCGGTCGACGGTGCTCCAGTCCTTCATCGATTCTCGGGCGACCACCACGTACGTGGCGGCTCCGCCCGGGCCGGAGGCGGTCTTCACCTCGGAGAAGCCCGTCCGGGTCAGCGGTTCGGCCGCCAGACTCGCCGCACGGGCCCGAGCCGACGGCAAGGAGCTGCAGTACGGCTATCCGGTCGTCGCCGTCCGTTCCCATGGGCAGAGGCCGCCACGGCTGGCTCCACTACTGATGTGTGACGTGACCGTCGGCGCGGACGACTTCCTGCACGCCTCCTTCCCGCCCCGCCCCAGCGCAGCCCTCGTCGACCTGTTCCAGCTTTCCGAGGCGGAGGCGGACGAACTCCGGCAACGTGTCGAGCAGATCTTCGTGCAAGGTGATCCCGCTGCCCTTGCCGCCACCGTCGACGTGCTGATGAAGACGTTCGGACTGAATCCGGTGGTCGAGCTCGACCCGGCGGTGCTCGTCGGCACCATCCGACCGGGGCCGTTGGACGGAGTGCAGAACGCGGCCATCCTCTATGCCGTCGACGCTACGGAAGCACCGCAGCGGCAGCTCGTCGAGGATCTTCGGGACATGATCAAGAATCCGAAGCTCATCGAGAGGACCGCGTTGGGCGTGCTGGCGCTCCGTCCGGACGAGGCCCCGCCGAAGCCGGTCGTGACAGTGGCGCTGGGCCCGGCGAACGAGGCACAGGAAGAGATCATCCAAGCGGCGATGTCACAGCCGTTGACCGTCGCCCAGGGGCCGCCCGGCACCGGCAAGAGTCAACTGGTGACCGCCCTGCTGGCGACCGCCACCGCTGCCGGTGAGAGCGTGTTGATCGGTTCCACCAGCAACCAGGCGGTCGACTCGGTGCTCGGCCGGGTCGCCGAGCTGGTCGGTCCGGGCCTGTTGCTGCGTACCGGCAACAAGGAACACCGGCAGCAGGAACCCAAACACCTTGCCGACATCCTCGCCGCCTATCCGCAGGCAGAGCGGCGTACGACGCCGGACGACCGTACTCCACTGCACGAGCTGCGACTGGTGGCTGACGAGATGGCCGAGCTTCGGGAGAAGTTGGACCAGCGGCGCCTGCTCGAACGCGACCTCGCCGACCTGGCCGTGGAGCGTGACTCGGAACCGGACGCCAGCGCGGTCGACCTGCCGGAGGACGACGCCGCTCTGATGCAGCTCGTCCACCTGACCGACCGGGCGCTCTCCAGCAGGTGGTTCGGGTGGTGGTACCGGTGGCGGCTGCGGTCGTACCGGCTGGTCGACCGGGACGCCGTCGAGGTGCTGGCCGGGCGGGCCGTGATCGAGCTGCGCTGGCGGGAACGGCGGCAGCGTCTCGGCGAGCTTCCCGATGCCGACGTCACCTGGCGGAGGCTGGTCGCTCTGATCGACTCCGAACGGCCGGCCCGCAGCAACGAACTGCTGCGGGCGCAGATCGCCCGCCGGGTGGCCGCGGGAGCACGTCTCCTTCAGGATCGGGCCGACGAGATGGCCAAACAGCAGTCGAAGAGCTGGTCCTTCTTCCCCGAACTGCTGCGGGTGCTGCCGGGCTGGGCGGTGACCGCACTGTCCGCCCGGCGGCTACGCCCCAGCCCCGCGATGTACGACCTGGTGGTGATCGACGAGGCGGCGCAGTGCACCATTCCCGCGATCCTGCCCATGCTCTACCGCGCCAAGCGTGCGCTGATCATCGGTGATCCACGTCAGCTCGCGCCGGTCGTGGACCTGCCCGAGGCTGACGACGTCACCGAGCGGGCCCGGACCGACCTGAGCACCGGGTGGCTGACCACCCGTCGGCTGACCTACACCGGCCACTCCGCGTACGACGCGTTCGCCGCCGCGGCAGGCACGACGCATCTCCTCGACGAGCACTACCGGTGCCACCCGGACATCGTCGAGGTGCCGAACCGGGAGGTCTACCAGGGGCGACTCACCGTGCTGACCGATCCGGCCCGGCTGGCTGCTCCGGCCGAGCCGGCAGTGCGGTGGCGCGACGTGTCCGGCACGTTCAGCCGTGGGGCGACCGGTTCCGGGTGCAACCAGGTCGAGATCGACGAGGTCGTCGCCGAGGTGGCGGCCCTGCGGGCGACGTACCCCGACGCCTCGATCGGGGTGGTCACGCCGCTTGCCGCGCACCAGCGTCGCCTGGCCACGGCCCTGCGTGGCGCCGGCCTGACCGACAACCTGCTCTGCGCGACCATCCACCGGTTTCAGGGCAGCGAGCGGGACATCATGGTCGTGTCCCCGGTCGGGGCGCACGGGATTCCGGACCACACCCGAGGCTGGCTCGTACACCAGACCAACCTGTGGAACGTCGCCATCACCCGGGCCCGGTCCCAGCTCGTCGTGGTCGGTGACCGTTCGTGGTGGTCGACACAACGTGGGCTGCTCAAGGCTCTGGCGGTCGGCCCTGATGTCGCCGGGGCTGCCCTGGATGCCACGAGAATGCCAGCCGATCGGTTGCACCGTGCCCTTCGAGGCGCCGGCCTTGCGGTACGGCGTGACGTCTCCGTCGCCGGGTGGACGGTCGACCTCGTGGTGCGCCTCGCGGAGGTCGAGCTGGCCGTCGTCGTCGACGATCCCGCGGGAGACGCCGACGGTCGGGGCCTGCGTAAGGTGCTCGCGCGTCTGGGCATCACTGGCGGCCCCATGCCCGCTCGTCGGGTACCGGCCTGGCGTTGTCTGGCCGAGCCGGAGCAGGTGGCGGCAGAGTTGACCGAAGACCTGCGCCGGGCAGAGCAGGAGCAGGTTGGTCGGTTCACGGCGCAGTCCTCCGGGCCATCGGAGACGAGGGAACAGAGGTGATCTGCGGCTGACTGAACTGGCGGGTGGCGGTGCGGCTCGTGGCGTACCACCGCACCGGGGTGACCCGATGCCGAGCGGAACAGCCGTGACCTGCGGGTCGTGGCCTCGCGTACCGGCCCGGCCCGTCCGGGGCGGAGATCCCGTACCGTCAAGGGATGGTGTCGTCCTTAGCGGACGCTTAAGTTGCGGTTCGGTGCTCGTGAAGTTGCGGCCGTACGGTCAGGCTGTCGTTACCGTTTGTGTTCACCAGACCGGAGTCCGACCTGTCCCGGGGGAGCTTGATGCTACGACGAGGTTCAGCGATCGCGCTGGTGGCTGCGGGTACGACGGTGATGTTGGCCGTTTCCGTGCTGCCGCTCTTCGCCGACGACGACACCTCGGTCACGCTGGGTCCGGTCGCGGACACCACCGCGACCCAGGTGGTCCAGGACGGGGACAACAGCGTCAAGTCGACGCTGGCCAGCTGCCCCCGGCTCTGCGACCGCAACCCGAACGGGCGGCGGGACGCGCTGCTGGAGTTCGACGTGACCGCGCTGCCCGCCGGAGCCTGGGACATCCGCGCCACCCTGCGGGTGCACGCGTGGCAGCCGTTCACCGCCCAGGTCTTCGCCCACTTCGCGGGCGGCCCGGCGGACTTCGCCGGTGGCTGGACCGAGCGGCCGTCCCTGGGGCCCGCCCTGGACGGCGTCAGCGAGGTCGGCAAGGGGCACAACGAGTGGGACGTCAGCGAGGCGGTCACCGGTAACGGTTCCTACACGTTCGCGCTGACCCAGCAGACCCACCACACCCGGATCTACTGGGCCTCCCAGGACAACTCCCGTACCGAGCTGCGTCCCCAGCTCGTGCTGACCTACCGCGACGGAGGACGGCCCGCCCCGTCCCCGTCCCGGACGACGACCGCGCCGAAACCGTCCCCGAGCCGGACGACGGCCGAGCCGACCCCGGCCCCGACCACGGTGAAGCCCAGCCCGTCGGTCAGCGTGAGCCGCTCTCCGGCGAGCCCGACGCCGGCTCCGCCCGGCCAGGTGCCCGGCTGGCGGATGGTCTGGAACGACGAGTTCAACGGCGACGCGGTGAACCGCGCCAAGTGGAACCTGCGTACCGGTGAGGCACGGGACGTCGACAAGGGCTGCAACGTCGACAGCCCGGAGAACACCTTCGTCTCCGGCGGCGTGCTGACCCTGCGGGCGTTGCGTCAGACCGCCCAGTGCAGCTCGCAGACCCGGCAGTACACCCAGAGCTACCTGGACACCATCGGCCGCCACTCGTGGACGTACGGCCGGTTCGAGATGCGGGCCGAGTCGCCGAACGGCCCGTACGACTCGCGTGGGCTCTGGCCGGCGTTCTGGCTGCGCCCGGAGGACGGCGGCCGGGGCGAGATCGACGTGGTCGAGCTGCCCGGCGGCAACCAGTACTACCGGGCCGCCACGCAGGCCATCTTCTACGACTACACCCCGGTCAAGCAGGACCAGCGGTGGACGTTCCCGGACGGCGGGTACCCCGGCGACGGGTTCCACACGTACACCACCGAGTGGGAGCCGGACGCGATCCGCTGGTACATCGACGGACGCAAGGTGTACGAGCGCAACCGCGCCACCACGCCCTGGTTCGACGAGGTGTTCCACAAGCCGTACAACCTGCGGCTGAACTTCCAGGTCGGTGGCTGGCTCGGCGACCCGGACGGGGGCACGGTGTTCCCGGCCGACTTCCGGGTCGACTACATCCGCGTCTGGCAGCGCTAGCCACACCCTCCTTCCGGAGCAGTCGGCTCGGCGTGCCCTTCCCAGGTGGTTGCAGGGGGCCCTTCCTCATCAAAAAGCGGTAACAGGGGGCCCCTGCTACCACCCAACCCCAGCCCCCTGCTACCACCCGACCCAGGCCGCGATGCGGGTGGACGCCCGGTGCGCGTTGCGTCGGGCGTCACCTATCGTGTTCGCGCGGGCGTCCGGGTGCGGGCGCGGACAGGGGGCGGCACGGTCATGGCGGAGCGGCGGGACGGCGACCCCAGGGAGCGGCAGGACGGCATCGGCTGGGTGACCCGGGCGGTCTTCCCGGATCCCCGGCTGCGGTTGTCGGTCTCGCGGGAGCAGCCCGTCGCCACCCGGAAGGACGCGGCCGGGGCGGTGACCGTGCGGTACGCGGTGGTGCCGTCGGTGGAGCGCGCCCGCTTCCTCCTGCCGCTCGCCTCGCGGCGGGTCGGGGCGGCCTCGACCTGGGCGTACAACGCCCTCCGGCCGCCCCGGGTGCGGCTCAACCGGCTGGCGGTCGGCCTGCTCGCCGGGGTGGGGGCCACCGGGGCGGCGGGCATGCCGGTGCTGACGGTCTCCGTGCCGTCCACGGTGGACCCGGCCGAGGTGCTCCTGGTCGAGCACCTGGCCTCGGTGCTCGGCGGCCGGTTGCACGCCGCCATCGGCATCCGGCCGCCCGATCCGCACCACAAGCCGACCCTCCAGCTCTTCGACGACCGGGGCCGCCCCCGGGGGTACGCGAAGATCGGCTGGAACGACGCGACCCGGGCGATGGTCCGGGCCGAGGCGGCGGCCCTGCGCGGCCTGCCGCGTGACGGCGGTGACCTGCCCGACGCGCCCCGGCTGCTGGGCGAGGTGGGCTGGGGCGACCTCGCGGTGACCGTGGTCGAACCGATGCCCGCCGGCGTGCGTGGCCTGCGCCGTCCGGAGGAGCCCCGGATCGCCGCGATGCTGGCGGTGGCCCGGCGCGGTGGCGCGCCCCGCCCGGCCCGTCCGCTGCGCGGCTCACCGTTCCTGGCCGACCTGACCGCCCGGGCGGAGGTCGCGGGTGGTCCGGTCCGGGACGCCGTGGCCGCGCTGGCGGCCCGGGACGGCGAGGTGGCCCTGGAGTTCGGCGACTGGCACGGCGACTGGGTGCCGTGGAACCTCGGCACCCACCGGGGCCGCCTGATCGCCTGGGACTGGGAGAACGGCGGCACCGACCGGCCGGTCGGTTTCGATCTCGCCCACCAGGGCTTCCAGACCGCGTTGTCGCTGGGTGGACGGCCCGCCGCGGAGGCGGCCGAGCAGATGCGGGCCCTGCTCGACCGGCACGGAGCGGCCCTCGGGCTGGACGCCGACCGCCGCCGACTGGTGGGTGACGCTTATCTCATCGAGCTCTGGCTGCGGACGGCCGAACTCGCCGCGGGCGGTGGGGGCTGGAGTCCGAAGCTGCATCCGGCTCTTCTGGAGCTGTTGGCCGTGCGACTGGGATAGGGCGGTACGCCGGGCCGAACCTCCACGATGCGAGCAATCGGCTGCCCGTCCCTACCGGGATCGCGAGTATTCCTCTACTGTTTCACCGCTTGGTCGTGGTTCGCCGTGCCGAGACGTGGTGCCCGAATCGTCGGGACATCCGGGGCGCGGACGGGACCGGAGCATGCCGGCCGCCGGCCGGGCACGATACGCGGATCCGCCAGCCGGACGCCGGGTGGGTGCGTCCGGTGGCCGGGTCGTCGCTCCACGTCCTGCCGGGCCGACCGACCGTCCGTACCGTCCAGGAAGGACGCCCCGTGGCGTTGACCCACCTCCGTACCGTCCGCGCGGTGCCCGTACCGGTGCTGCCGGTCGGGCCGGCGGTGACCGGCCGGGGTGGATGTCCGTGACCACGCTCCTCGTCGCCTCCACCGGTGGGCACCTCGCCGAGCTGCACGACCTCGTGCCCCGGCTCGGCGTGCAGGACGACTGCGTCTGGGTGACCTTCGACTCCCCGCAGAGCCGCTCGTTGCTCGACGGGGCGGAGGTCATCCACGTGCCCCCGGCCACCAGCCGGGACCTGGTCGGCGCGGTACGCGACCTGGTGGCGGCCCGGCGGGTGCTGCGCGGTGGCCGGTTCAGCCGGGTGGTCAGCACGGGTGCCAGCGTCGCGGCCTCGTTCTTCCTCCCGGCGGTACGGTCCGGAGTGGCCTGCCACTACATCGAGAGCGCCACCCGAACGACGGGACCGTCGCTCACCGGCCGGATGGTCGCCCGGATGCCGGGGACCGGTCTGTACACCCAGTACCCCTCGTGGGCCGACGGTCGCTGGCGCTACGGCGGCTCCATCTTCGACGCCTACGTCGCCCGGGAGTCGGCCGCCAGTCGGCAGGTCTCCCGGGTCGTCGTCACCCTCGGCACCCAGAAGTACGGGTTTCCCCGGCTGCTGGAGCGGCTGACGCGGATCATCCCCGCGTCGGCCGAGGTGCTGTGGCAGGTCGGGTCGACGCGGATTCCCCGGATGCCCGCCGACGCCCGCCCGCAGGTGCCCTTCGCCGAGATGCAGCAGGCGATGCGGGAGGCGGACGTGGTGGTCACCCACGCCGGGGTCGGCTCCGCGCTGACCGCGTTGCGGGCCGGCCAGCGCGCCATCTACGTGCCCCGCCGCCGACGCCACGGCGAACACGTCGACGACCACCAGGTCGAGATGGCCCGGGAACTTGACCGCCGGGGTCTCGTCCTGGCCCGCGAGGCGGACCAGGTCAGCGAGGCGGACCTTCTCCTGGCGACCCGGTGGACGGTCTCCGCCCGGAAGGAGGTGGAGCCGTTCCGATGGACGAACCCGACCTGATGCCCGAACGGTCCGCGACGGCCGGATTACGGCACGTACGGACCAGTCGGGTGATGCGCGCCGGTCACCGGCGCAGCAAGCTACGCCTGTATCACTTCATCCTTGGGGGCCGCCCAGTGTCACTCAGAACGTCAACCCGACCGGGCCGCAGTTCGGTCGCGGTCCGCTGGCTCGCCGCGCTCTCCGCGCCGGCACTGGTCGCCACGCTCCTGGTGGCGACCCCCGGCGCGGCCACCGGCCTCACGCCGGTGGTCAGCACCCTCACCTCGGCGAACCCGGCCGACACCACCCCGCACGCGCAGAACGGCGACGTCAAGGCGTTCGCCGAGATCGGCGACACGATCTACGCGGGCGGCAGCTTCACCTCGGTCAAGAGCCCCGGTGCGGCGACCTGGACGGCGCGCAACTACCTCTTCGCGTACGACCGGGCGACCGGCGCGCTGAAGACCTCGTTCGCGCCGGTGCTGGACGGCGCGGTGCACGCGCTCGCGGTCAACCCGGACGGCAAGCTGATCGTCGGCGGGAACTTCAAGACCGTCAACGGGGTGTCCCGGAAGAACCTGGTCGCCCTGGACCCGGTCACCGGCGCCACGGTGGGCACCTGGGTCGGCCGCAGTGACGGCGGCCAGGTGCGGCGCACCATCGTGCGGGGCAACCACCTGTACATCGCCGGTGCCTTCCACTGGGTCAACGGCACCTCGCACTCGCTGCTGGCCCGGCTCAACGCCACGACCGGTGCGATCGACCCGACCTTCCAGATCGACGCGTCGGTGGCCCGCACCAGCACCGAGCTGGTCTGGGGGCTGGACGTGTCGCCGGACAACGGCACCCTGGTCGCGGTCGGCAACTTCACCGTGGTGAACGGGCAGTCCCGGAACCAGGTGGTGATGGTCGAGCTGGACGGCACCCCGTCGGTCGCCGACTGGAGCACCCAGCGCTACGTGCACCCCTGCTCCAGCGCGAGCTTCCCGTTCTACGCCCGGGACGTCGACTTCGCCGACGACGGCAGCTACTTCGTGATCGTGGCGGACGGCGGCCGGGCGAGCGGGGCGTACTGCGACACGATCGCCCGGTTCGAGACCGGCACCCGGGGCAGCGCGATCGACGGCACCTGGGTCAACCACACCGGCCACGACTCGGTGACCTCGGTCGAGGTGGCCGACAACGTGGTCTACGTCGCCGGGCACTTCCGCTGGCTGAACAACACCAACGGCAACGACTCGGCCGGTCCGGGTGCGATCGACCGGTACGGCTACGGCGCGCTCGACCCGATCAACGGCATGCCGCTGGCCTGGAACCCGCAGCGCACCGGCGCACCGGCGGGCACCACCAACTGGGGCCCGATCGTCTGGGAGCTGTGGCGGGGCAGCGCCGGCATCCACGCCGGCTTCGACAACGACGGCACCGGCGGCGAGTACCACGGCCGGATGGCCCTCTTCCCGCTGGCCGGCGGTCGCGTCGTCCCGGCGGTCAACGCGCCGCAGACCACCCCCGGCTACCTCTACATCGGCGGTCGGGACGGCCAGCTCACCCGGGTGCCCTTCGACGGGGCGGCGACCCTCGGCACGCCGAGCGTGGTCAGCCAGCCGAACCTGACCGGTGCGGGCGCGGCGTTCGCCGTGCACAACAAGCTCTACTGGTCGAAGGCCGACGGCGGCCTGGCGACCACCAGCTCCCTGCACATCTCGACGTTCACCGGTGGCACGGTGGGCGCGTCCTGGCTCGGCAGCGGCTACAACGACTGGTACAACACGGCCACCATGAGCGGGGCGTTCTACCTGAACGGGCGGATGTACTACACCAAGGCCGGGCAGAACACGCTGTACTACCGCTACCTGGAGCCGGACGGCTACACCATCGGCGCCTCCGAGTTCACCGTCCCGAGCCAGGGCGTCAGCTGGGGTTCGGTGCGGGGGATGACCTGGGTGGGGGGCCGGATCGTCTACGGCACCTACTCTCTGCTCGGCCCCGGCAACCTGTGGGCGGTCCCCTTCGACGGGGCGGCCGTGGACGGGGCCGCCGCGGTCCAGCTCGCCACGGGCACCCGTGACACGGACTGGGACAGCCCGACGCTGTTCTACGCCACCTCCTGACCACGTCCGGTGCGCCGGTGGCGCACCGGCGGGACGACCGACGGCACCCGGCCGGCCACCCCTCGCGGGGGTGGCCGTCCGGGCGTCGGTAGGAGATCCGACCGACTTCCGGCTGACCGGGGGGCGGACCCGGGCCGGACCGTCGACGACAATGGGAGGAACGACCGTCCGCGAGTGCGGGTCGACCACCGGCTCCGTACGCCCCCGCCGCACCCCAGAGGACCTGTTTGATGGACGCGACCGACGTCGCCCGACCACGCCCTGTCGGGCTGGCAGATCTCGCGCGGATCCCCCTGCGCCGCTGGCGCACCGTGCTCGCCGCGATGGGCCTGCTGCTGCTCCTCGTCGTCGCCTACCTCGTCTTCGTTCCGGCCGTCTACACCGCGACGACCGTGGTCGTGGTCCGGCCGGTGGTGACCGACCCGTTCTCGCTGCCCGCCGGGGGCGCCGACCGGGCGGTCAACATGACCGCCGAGACCGGCATCGCGACCAGCAACGATGTCATCGACCGGGTGGCCCAGATCACCGGTCGGGACGTCGAGGGCGTGGCCAACGCGCTGAAGGTGGAGACGCCGGTCGGCGGTCAGCTCCTGCGGTTCAGCTACGCGGGGGAGAGCGAGCGGGAGGCGGTCGCGGGGGCGAACGGGGCGGCCGAGACGTACCTCAGCCACCGCAAGGGGATGTACGAGGACCAGCGCGCCGCCGTGCTCAAGTCGTACGACGACACGATCGCGCTGGTGACCACGCAGCGGACCACCACCCAGCGGGCCCTGCCGGCGGAGGGGTCCACCAACGCCTCCCCCCGGACCAGCGCGCTGCTCGACCAGATCCGGGCCCTCAACGACCAGTTGGCGCAGCTCGCCGAGCAGCGTTCCAAAATCGCATCCGCGGACCTGAGCCCCGGCTCGGTCACCAGCGCCGCCCGCGCGCCGGTCCCCTCGAACCGGGACTCGGCCCCGATCTACGTCCTCGCCGGGCTGCTCGGCGGGGCGCTGCTCGGCACGCTGCTGGCCTTCGTCCGGGAGGCGATCGACCGTCGGGTGCGCTCGGCCAACGAGGCTTCCGAGATCATCGGTGCGCCGCTGCTCGGCACGGTGCACCGGGGCAAGGGCGACGCCGCCACGTCCGACATGCGGTACCTCGCCCTGGCGCTGAACCGGTGGGTCGAGCGGCCGACCCCGGTCCCGCTGGTGGTGCTCTCCAGCGACGAGGACGAGGGCCGGGCCCAGGTGAGCGCGGGGCTGGCCGCCGCCCTGGCCGAGGCCGGGCACGAGGTGCGGCTGGGCAGCTCCCCGGAGAGCCTGGAGCAGATCCGGCCGGTCCTGCTCGCCGCCCAGCGGCGCGTCCCACCGGCGGTCGCGGCCACCCGGCCCCAGCTCACCAACCCCCCGGCCACGCCGGTGGCGAAGGCGGCCGTCGAACTCATCCCGAAGCCGCGCGTCGCCGAGGGCATCAGCCCGTCCCGGTCGATGGACGACACCGTGCAGATCTCGGCGGTGCGTGCGTCCGGCCCGGCCGGCGGTTCCGGCGCGACGAGCGGCCCCGACGACACCGTGCAGATCACGCCGGTGCGTTCGTCCCGGCCGGCGGGTGGCGTCCCGCCGGCGGGCAGCTCCGACGACACGGTGCTGATCACCCCGGTGCGCAAGCCCCGGCCCAGCCCGGGACCGGACGCCAAGAACGGCGGTGTGTACCGCTCCGGCACCGCGAACGAGCCACCGAAGCCGGCCCCGGCGGCGGCGACCGCCGCGGCCAGCGTCCCGGCCACGTCGGCCACCCCGGGCACGCCGACCGGTCCGGGCGCCACCGACGACCGGACGGTCCGCATCGGCACCGGTGTCGTCCGGCTCATCCGTGATCTCGACTCCGGCGACGACAAGGGGCTGGTGCTGCTCGACGCCCCGGCCGCCACCCGCGACGACCGTGGCGTGCGGATCGCCCGCGCCGGCTTCGCGGTGCTGGTGACCGCCCGGGACCGGACCCGCACGGCCCACCTGGGCCGAGTGGTCGAGCGGCTCCGTGCCGCCGGGGTGAACCCGGTCGGCTTCGTGTTGACGAGGGATGGACGTGACTGACCCGGCACCGACCGACCAGACGCACCCGCGGGTGACCGCGGTGATCGCCACCCGGGACCGCCCCGGCCTGCTGGAGCGGGCCGTCCAGGCCGTGCTGGACCAGGACTACCCGGGCGAGATCGAGTGCGTGGTGGTCTACGACCACTGCGACATCCGGCCGCTGGACGTCCGGGTGCCGGAGCGCGGGCGGACGCTGAGCTACGTGAACAACACCCACCGGCAAGGGCTGCCCGGTGGGCGCAACACCGGCGCGGACGTGGCCACCGGCGAGCTGATCGCGTTCTGCGACGACGACGACCTCTGGCTCCCCGCCCGGCTGAGCCGGCAGGTGGAGCTGCTACGGCGGCGGCCGGACGCGGCGGCGGCGAGCTGCGGCATCCGGTTGCAGGGCCCCGGCATCGCCAAGGAACGCCGTCTCGACCGGGACGAGGTCATCCTGGACGACTTCCTCGCCGACCGGGTGATGGAGGTGCACTCCAGCACGATGCTGGTCCGGCGGTCGACCTGGGACGCGATCGGCCCGGTGGACGAGGAGATCCCCGGCGGGTACGGCGAGGACTACGAGTGGCTGCTCCGGGTCGCCGCGCACGGGCCGGTGGTGATCGCCCCCGAGGTGCTGGTGGTGGTCGACTGGCACGGCGGGTCGTTCTTCTTCGGGCGCTGGGCGGTCATCGTCGAGGCGTCCCGTTACCTGCTCGCCAAGCACCCCGAGCTGGCCCGTAGCCGGACCGGCCTGGCCCGCATCCACGGCCAGATCGCCTTCGCGCTGGCCTCCGGGCACCGCCGGGGCGAGGCGCTGCGGGAGCTGGTCCGGGTGGTTCGGCTCAACCCGACCGAGAAGCGGGTCCTGGTGACCCTGCCGGTGGCGCTGGGCCTGGTCTCCGGGGAGCGGGTGCTGAGCCTGGCGCAGCGGCGGGGGCGGGGTGTCTGACCGACCCGACCGGGCCGCCGCCGGGGGAGAGGTCCGGCGCGGCACCCGTAACGGGGCGGTCGGGCTGGCCGGAGCGGCCGTCAACGGGCTGCTCGGCTTCGTGCTGACCCTGGTGATCGTGCGGGGGTTCGGCCCCACCGGTTCCGGGGCGATCTTCACCGCGATCGGCGTCGTCACGATCGTCGGCGTGCTCTGCTGCGCGGGCGCGGACACCGCCCTGGTCTGGTCGCTGCCCCGACGACGGCTGGGCCCCCGGGGGGACGCCGCCCGGCTGCTCCCGGTGGCGCTGGTGCCCACCCTGCTCGGGTCGACCGTGGTGGCCGTGGCCGGGGTGGCCCTGGCCGGACCGCTCGCCCCGGTCCTGTTCGACCGCCCCGGTGGCGACGGGCCGGCGCTGCTGCGGCTGGCGTTCGCCACCCTGCCGTTGACCGTGGCGATGACCGTCCTGGTCGCGGCGGTGCGCGCGGTGCGTCCGGTGACCGCCGTGGTGGCCGTCCAGTACGTGCTGGTGCCGTTGGCCCGGCCGTTGCTCGTGGCGGCGGCGGTGGTCGGCGGTGCCGGGGTGGTGCTTGCCTTCGGCGGCTGGCTGTTCCCGGCCGCCCTGGCGGTGCTGGCCTGCGCGGCGATGCTGCTCGGTCCGCTCGGGCTGACCTCGGGTGCCGTGCTGTGGCCGGAGCGGGCCGACTGGCGGACCTTCTGGGGCTTCGCGCTGCCCCGCGCCGCGTCGGCGACCATCGACGCGAGCAGTCTCTGGCTCAGCGTGCTGCTCACCACGGCGCTGGCCGGGCAGGCGGACGCCGGTGTGCTCGGCGGGGTCGGCCGGTACGTGCTCGCCGGACTGCTGGTCATGCAGGGGCTGCGGGTGGCGGTCGCGCCGCAGCTGTCCCGGTTGCTGGGGCAGGACCGGACGGTCGAGGCCGCCGAGGTCTACCGCCGGACCACCATGATGATCATTGTGCTCTCCTGGCCGGCGTACCTCATCCTCGGCTTCTTCGCCCCGGGCTTCCTGAGCCTGTTCGGGCCGGAGTTCGGTGCGGGCGCGACCGCGATGACCGTGCTGGCCGGCGCGATGATGGTCAACTCCGGGGTCGGGATCGTGCAGACCATGCTCCTGATGAGCGGCAACAGCGGCAAGCACCTGATGGCCGCCTCGACCGGCCTGGTGCTCAACGTCGGTCTCGCCGTGGTCCTGGTGCCCCGGCACGGCGTGCTGGGGGCGGCGGTCGCCTGGACGGTCGGGATCGTGGTGGAGAACCTGCTCGCGGCCCGCGCCGCCCGGATCGCGATCGGCCAGCCGCTGCTCACCGGTGCGCTGCTGAAGGCCGGGGCGCTGGCCGGCGCGGGCACGCTGGTGCTCGCCACCCTCGGCGCGACGGTGGCCGGCCGGGGCGTCGCGGGGCTGGCCCTGACCGTGGCGCTGCTGCTGGTCGGCTGCGCCCTGCTGCTGCTCGACCGCCGGGTCCGCCGGGTGGTCCGGGCCGCGGCGGCGACCCTGCGGCCGACGCCCCGGGACCGGCAGGACGAGGGTTCACCCGACCGGGCGGCGGTGGCCGGCTCCGGCGGAACGAGAGGGATGCGATGACGATCCGGGACCGGGCCAAGAGCGTGCTGCCCACGGGGGTGCGGGCGCGGGTACGCGGCTCACTGGTGCGCTACGGCGAGTGGACGAGCGACCAGCGTCCGCTGCCGGACTTCCTGATCGCCGGAACGAAGCGGGGCGGGACCACCTCGCTCTGGCGGTACCTGCTGGAGCACCCCCTGGTGCCCCGGCTCTTCCCCGCGTGGAACACCAAGACCTCGCACTACTTCGAGGAGAACTGGGGCCGGGGCGAGGCGTGGTACCGCTCGCACTTCCCGACCCAGCGGCAGCGCCGCGCGCTGGAACGCAAGCACGGTGGGCCGACCCGGGTGGGGGAGGCCGCGCCGCTGTACATGTTCCACCCGCTCGCCCCGCAGCGGGTCGCCGACCTGCTCCCCGAGGTACGGCTGATCTTCCTGCTCCGCGATCCGGTGGAGCGGGCGTACTCGCACTGGAAGGAGCGGCGTACCGAGGGGAAGGAGCCGCTGGAGTTCGCCGAGGCGCTGGCACGGGAGGAGGAGCGGACGGCCGGTGAGCGGGAGCGGCTGGTCGCGGAGCCGACGTACTTCAGCGAGGCGTACGACTGGTACACCTACCGGGCCCGGGGCCGTTACCTGGAACACCTCGAACCCTGGCTGGACCGCTTCGACCGGGAGCAGATGCTCTTCCTGCCCAGCGAGACGCTCTACCGGGAGCCGGCCGCCACGTACGCCCGGGTGCTGGACTTCCTCGGCCTGCCGCCGCACCAGCTCGCCCGGTTCGAGGTGTTCAACGACCGGCGCAGCAGCGCGATGGACCCGGCGGTCCGGGCGGAGCTGAGCACGTACTTCGCCCCGTACAACGACGCGTTGGCCGAGCGGCTGGGCATGGGATTCGACTGGTCGCGCCCGTGAGTAGGTGAGCGTGTCACTGCCAATAAAACGGACATAAGCCCTCTAGGTTGGGCGAATGGCTCGTCGTTTGGTTGTGGTGGTCACCGTCCTGCTGACCATGGTGGTTCCCGTCGTCGCGCCCTCGTCGGCGCGCTCGGCACCGGCCGTGGTCGGCCGGTCCGTGCACCCCGGGGTCGCGGTGGACGACTTCGCGCTCACCGCCGCGCCCGCGTCGGTGACGGTGACCGCGGGATACCCGGCCCGCTTCACCATCGCCACCACCGTCGTCTCGGGCGGATCGCAGCCGGTCACCCTCCGGGTCACCGACCTGCCCGCCGGGGTCGGCGCCGTGTTCACCCCGGCCACCGTCGCGGCCGGTGAGTCGACCCGTCTGGCCCTGCACACCTCGATCTCCACGCGTCCCGGCACCTTCGTCCTCACCGTCGAGGGCGTGGGCGCGTCGGTGACCCGTCAGGTGGAGGTGCGGCTGGTCGTCCGCGCCGCAGCGGTCGTCCGGGCCGCCTTCTACTACCCGTGGTTCCCGGAGGCGTGGCGGCAGCAGGGGCTGGACCCGTTCACCAACTACCGGCCCACCCGTGGCCTCTACCAGGTGGACGAGGCGACCGTCCGGTCCCAGGTCGCCGAGATGCGCGAGGGCTGGATCACCCTGGGCATCGCCTCCTGGTTCGGCCGGGGCAGCACCACCGACCGACACTGGCCGGCGATGATGGCCGGGGCCCGCAACACCGGCTTCTCCTGGGCCCCCTACTACGAACCGGAGAGCACCTCCCAGCCGGACGCCGAACGGATCGCCGAGGACCTGCACTACCTGCGGGCCACCTACGGCGGGGCGCGTTCCCCGCTGGCCGTCCTGCCCGGCAAGGGGATGGTGGTCTTCGTCTACAACGCCAACGACCTGACCACCGAGCTGGGCTGCGCCACGGTGGACCGCTGGAACACCGCCCGTGACCTGCTCGCCCGCCGCTACGGCGAGACCGTCCACGTCAACCTCAAGGTCTTCCCCGGCTTCCGGACCTGCGCCGGCACCCCGCGCGTCGACGGGTGGCACCAGTACGGTCCGGACCGCGCGGAGAGCGACTTCAGCGCCGCCCCCGGCGAGGGCTCGTACACCGTCTCGCCCGGCTTCTGGAAGGCCGGCCTGGCGTACGGGCAGGCGCCCTTCCTCGCCCGCAACCGGGACCGCTGGCGGTCCGGCCTGACCCGGATGAACGCCTCGGGCGCGCGCTGGCAGTTGATCACCACGTGGAACGAGTGGGGCGAGGGCACCTCGATCGAGGCGTCCTCCGGCTGCCGCAACCCGGTGCCGTCGGGGACCTGGTGCGACTGGAGCGGCGACGGGCTCTCCGAACCCGTTGCGGACCTGCGGGACGTGCCGCCCCCGGGTGCGCCGGCCCCCACTGCGCCGCTCTCCGCTGCGCCGCCCTCCGCTTCGTCGGGGCGTTGATGCGCTGCGGAATGCGTCGGCCGAGTCGTCGAACGGATCGCCGCGATCGATGGCTCCCGGCGTTTCCGGGTGGCCCTCGATGGATTATCCAAGCGGGCCACGGCCGCCCGCGAGGCCGTCACGCGCCCGAATATGATTCGGGTTTGGAATTTCTGTCGTCGATGTCGTTGCGCCGTTGTGGTTAATTGTTTAACCAGTCGCGACAATCTGATCTTCGTAGCGCTTGAGCTGGAGAAACGACCACAAAAACGTGAACGCGTTGCGACGGAAAACGCCTGCCTGCATGTCGCGTTGTCGACTGTTCCCATAATGGACGAGCCCTATTCATCGCTCGTACGCTTCCGCTGCCCGGGCCATCAACCGGCGGATCTGGCGCAGTCGCGTCGGCGGTGACGATTTCCTCGAAAGAGAATTCCTCACGTGCTGCCCGCCGGTCGGACGAATGGCTCGATCAGCGTTCGGTTCGACCGTGAGGGGTGGGCATGACCAGAGCCGTACTCGACCCGGCCACCAGGCAGGCGCCGGACAGTCCCGCGGCGGTGCCGCAGGACCTCGGGGGGCCGGCCGACGACCGGCCACCCCGGCTGAGCGTCGTGGTGCCCACCCGGAACGAGGCGGAGAACGTACCCCTGCTGATCGCCCGGCTCATCCCACTGGTCGCCCCGCTCGGCGCGGAGATCCTGGTGGTCGACGACAGCGACGACGACACCCCCGCCGTGCTCGCGCGCGCCGCGCTCGACGCCCCGCTGCCGGTGCGCCTGCTGCACCGACCCGCGCACGCGCGGACCGATGGCCTCAGCGGGGCGGTCCTGCTCGGAGCCGGGCACGCCAGGGGTGACTGGATCCTGGTCATGGACGCCGACCTCCAGCACCCGCCGGAGACCGCGGCGATGCTCGCCGCCATCGCCATGCGCCACGACGTGGACGTGGTGATCGGCACCCGGTACGCCGGCAACGGCTCCCGGGAGGGACTGGACGGCCCCCTGCGGGAGGCCACCTCGTCCTGGGCGACCCGGCTGGTCAAGAGCCTGTTCCCGCGTCGGCTGGCCACGGTCAGCGATCCGATGAGCGGCCTGTTCGCCGTCCGCCGTGACGCGATCCGGCTGGACCGGATGAACCCGACCGGCTTCAAGGTCCTGCTGGAGTTGCTGGTCCGCCACCCGGGCGCGCGGGTCGCCGAGGTCGCGTACGAGATGGCGACCCGGCACGCCGGGCGGTCCAAGGCCTCACTGCGGGAGGGGATGACCTTCCTGCGCCACCTGTCCCGGCTCCGGGGGCAGCGGCTGGTCGGCCAGATCCGCACCCGCCCCCGCACCGTCCGGGAACGCCTGCACGAACTGGGCCGCCTGGTCGCCTTCGGGCTGGTCGGCCTCTCCGGCATGGTGGTTAACACCGCCGTGCTCTGGTTCTGCTACGAACCCGCCCAGTTGCACCACCTGTTCGGCGCGGCGGTCGCCACCCAGATCTCCACCTCGTGGAACTTCCTCCTGGTCGACAACCTGATCTACCGGCGCAACCGCCGGGCCGGGCTGCCCGCCCGCGCCACCCGCTTCTTCCTGCTCAACAACGCCCTGCTGCTGCTGCGCCTGCCGGTGCTCCAGGCGCTGGTCTGGGCCGGGGTCGGGGTGCTGGCCGCCAACGCGGTCACCCTGGGCGCGCTCTTCCTGCTCCGGTTCCTGGTCAACGACCGGGTCATCTACACCGCCGACGACCGGGGCCGTCGCGACCCGGTACGGATGCTGGTCGCCGTCGGCGGCACGGAGACGCTGCCCACGCCGTCGCGTCGTCGCTACCAGTACCTCAAGTACCGCTACGACGTCGCCGGTGTGGTCACCATCGGCTCCCAGATCCGCCTGCCCGAGCTGGAGTTCTTCCGCGCGCAGTGGGTGTCCGGGGCCGACGTGGACATCGCCGTCCGGGTCGCCGACGTGGGCGGACGCGGTCCGCAGCGGCGCGCGGCGATGACCCAGTACGCCAGCCAGTCGGTGCTGCGCTACGAGGAGCAGCTCGGCCGGCTCGGGGCGAACTTCCGCATCCAGCTCGGGCAGGCGATCGACATCCAGGTCGGCCCGCTGCTGGCCCGCTCCCCGCACGTGGTCTACACCAACATCATCGAGGCGTTGCTCCGCTTCGTGATGGTGTCCCGGGGACACATGCTGCTGCACTCCGCCTGCGTCACCCTCGACGGCGTCGAGGTCATGCTCTCCGCGCTCACCGACACCGGCAAGACCGCCACCGTGCTGCGCCTGCTGCGCGACCACGGTGGACTCTTCCTCTCCGACGACATGACCATCGTCCGGCCGGACGGCGTCGCGCTCTGCTTTCCCAAGCCGCTGACCATCAGCGCGCACACGCTGCGCGCGGTGCAGGCCCAGGACCTCACCCCCGGGGAGTGGCGGCGGCTCCAGATCCAGAGCCGGCTGCACTCCAAGGGCGGCCGGTCGCTGGCGCTGGCCCTGGCCCGCTTCAACCTGCCGATCATGGGCATCAACGCGCTCACCCAACTGCTCGTCCCGCCGCCCAAGTACAGCGTGGACCGCCTGGTGCCGTGCCGGATGGGCACCAGCACCCGGGTGGAGGAACTCTTCGTCATCGAGCGGGGCGTGCCCGGGATCAGCGATCTCGACCCGACGGAAACCCTGGAACGGATGATCGACAACACCGACGACGCGTACGGCTTCCCGCCGTTCCGCTACCTCGCCCCCGCCATCACCATCGACGGTCAGGGCTACACCCAGCTCCGGCACCGGGAACGGGAGATCCTCGCCGGGTTCCTCTCCACCGTGCGGGGCCGGGTCGTCTCCTCGGACTGCTTCGGATGGGCCGACGAGATCCCCCGCCTGCTCCGCGAGGAGCGGGGCGAGGCGTCCCGCCGTGGCGGCGTACCGTCGCCGGTGTGGCCCCGGTGGGACGCCCACCTGGCCGCTACCGGGGGCGCCGTGTGAGCACGACCGGCACCTCTCCGACGACCCCACCCGGGCAGCGGCTCGGCACGCTGCCGGCACCGTCGGCCGAATCCGACGGCGCGGCGGCGGCACCGGAGCGACCGGCCGCCACCCGGCGGCGCTGGGCCGCGCTCGGCGTCCTCACCGCGATCGCCGCGCTCGCCGCCGTCGTCCGGGCCTGGCAGCTCGACGCGCTCGGTTTCAACAGCGACGAGGCCGTGTACGCCGGGCAGGCCGCCTCCCTGGCCGGCAACCCCCGGTACGCCGACCTCTTCCCGGTCTTCCGCGCCCACCCGATGCTCTTCCAGGCGCTGCTGTCGCCCTTCTTCCGCGCCGGGGAGGTGGACGTCGCCGGCCGGGTGGTGGTGGTCGTCCTCGGCGTCGCCACCGTGCTCGCGGTCTACCCGCTCGGCGCACGCCTCTACGGCCGGCGGGTGGGGCTGGTCGCCGCGCTCCTGCTGGCGGTCATGCCGTACCACGTGGTGGTGACCCGGCAGGTCCTCCTGGACGGACCGATGGTCCTCTTCGCGACGCTGACCCTCTACTGCCTGGTCCGGTTCGTGCAGGCGCAGCGGCTGACCTGGTACCTGGCCACCGCCGCGATGCTCGGCCTGACCATGCTCACCAAGGAGACCAGCGTCGTCCTCGCCGGTGGCGTGTACGCCTTCCTCGCGCTCACCCCGATGGTGCGCCGACCGGTGCGGGCCACGCTGGCCGCGCTGCCGGTGCTCGCCGCGATCTTCGCGGTGCACCCGCTCTCCCAGGCGCTGGCCGGACGCAGCAGCACCGGCCGCAACTACCTGGTGTGGCAGCTCTTCCGTCGGCCGAACCACCCGATGGACTTCTACCTGGACAACGTCCCGGCGGCGATGGGGGCGCTGGTGCTGGTGGCGGCGCTCGGCGGCCTCTGGTGGGCCCGCCGGCGCCGGTCCTGGCGCGAGACCCTGCTGCTCTGCTGGATCGCGGTGCCCGTGGTGTTCTTCCAGCTCTGGCCGGTCAAGGGTTTCCAGTACCTGCTGCCGGTCGCGGTGCCGCTGGTGCTGCTGGCCGCCCGGGCGCTGCTGACCCTGCCGGTGCCGACCCGGCTGATCCGGCGGGTGCGGTCGGCCCGGCTGGTCCCGGCGGTGCGGCTGGCCGCCGTGGCGGTGGTCGCGGCGAGCCTTCTCTGGCCCTGCTGGAACGCGGTCAACCACGCCGGCCGGACCACCTTCCTCGCCGGCTCCGGCGGGGTGCCCGGGGGCCGGGAGGCCGGCCGCTGGCTGGCGGCCAACACCCCGGAGGGCTCGGTGATCCTGACCGTCGGGCCGTCGATGGCGAACATCGTGCGCTACTACGGCAGCCGGCAGAGCTACGGGCTGTCGGTGAGCCCGAACCCGTTGCACCGCAACCCGTCCTACACGCCGCTGCACAACCCGGACGCCTCGTTGCGCGCCAACGACCTGCACTACGTCGTCTGGGACTCGTTCTCCGCCCGGCGCTCGACGTACTTCTCGGAGCGGCTGCTGACCCTGGTCCGCCGGTACCACGGCCGGGTCGTGCACACCGAGTACGTCGACGGCCCCGACCGGACCCCGGTCCCCGTGATCATCATCTACGAGGTGCGTCCATGATCGACTTCGCCCGGAGCCGGGTACGCCGCTGCTCCCTCCGCCGTCCGCTCGGCGCGACGCTCGCCCTCCTGCTCGCCGCCGCCGCGCCGATCGCCGCCGCCCCGGCCGTGGCCGCCGCGCCGCTCGCCGCCGCGCCGCTCGCCGCCGCGCCGGCCGTGGCCGCCACGCCGGCGGCTCTCCCCCCGACGGCCGCCGCCCCGACGGCCCTCGCCCCGTCCGGGGCGGCGGCGTCCGGGCCGCTCGCCGCCGCCCCGGACGGTCAGCCGGCGACCACCACCCCGATCCGGCACTTCGTCTACCTGATGCAGGAGAACCACACCTTCGACAACTACTTCGGCACCCGGCCCGGGGTGGACGGCATCCCGGAGGGCGTCTGCATGCCGGTGAAGCGCGGTCAGCCCGAACCCTGCGTCAAGCCGTTCCACATCGGTGACCGGGGTGCGATCGACCTGGACCACTCGGCCGAGGCGTTCCGCACCCAGTACAACGGCGGGAAGATGGACGGCTTCGTCGAGGGGGTGAGCAAGCAGGGCAAGGACGGCACCATGGCGATGGCCTACTACGACGACCGGGAGATGCCCTACTACTGGAACGTCGCCGACGATTACGTCATCTTCGACCGCTTCTTCAGCTCGTCGAACTCGGGCAGCATCCGCAACCACATGTTCCGGGTCACCGGCGGGCCGGGCGCGTACGGCGACGCGGAGACCATCCCGGCGACCGGCTGGGGGAACATCCCCACCATCTTCGACCGGTTGGAGGCGGCCGGCATCTCCTGGAAGTTCTACGTGCAGAACTACGACCCGACGATCACCTTCCGGACCCGTACCGCCGAGGAGGAGATCGACCGGGGCGCGCAGGTGATCTGGGTGCCGCTGCTGGCGTACGCCCGCTACATCGACGACCCGAAGCTGTCCAGCAAGATCGTCGACCTCGACGAGTACTACGAGGACGCCGCGAAGGGGGAACTGCCGGCGGTCGCGTTCGTCGCCCCGGCCGGCAACAGCGAACACCCGCCGGGCAACATCCGCGCCGGCCAGACCCTGGTCCGTTCCCTGCTGACCCAGCTGATGCGCTCACCGGCCTGGGAGTCCTCGGCGTTCTTCTGGTCGTACGACGACTGGGGCGGCTGGTACGACCACGTCACCCCGCCGCAGGTCGACAGGTACGGCTACGGCTTCCGGGTGCCCGCCCTGCTGGTCAGTCCGTACGCCCGGCGCGGGTACGTCGAGTCCACCACCCTCGACTTCGCCTCGGTGCTCAAGTTCATCCAGGCCAACTGGGGACTGCGACCCCTGGCCGACCGGGACCGGAAGGCGGCGAACTTCCTCGGCGCGTTCGACTTCGAGTCACCGCCCCGCCCAGCGGTGCTGCTCGACGCCGAACGGAACCCGCCAGCGGTCCAACGACCCCGGCCGGAACCGGTCTACACCTCGTACGCCGTCGCGGTGGCCCTGGTCGGGGCGCTGGTCGCCACGGCGGCGCTGCGGGGACGGAGGTCGCGGTGACCGGGCCGCTCCGTCGCCTGCTCCTGCCGCTGGCCGTGGCGGCGGGTGTGCTGGGACTCACCCCGGTCGCCGCCGTGGCCGACGGTCCCGCCTCCCGCCGGCCGGGCGTGCTCCGCATGCAGACCGTACCGCCGCTGGCCGGCGTCCAGGTCACCGTCGACGGCAGCACCGCGCGCTCCGACGTCCACGGGCGGATCTCCGTCCGGGTGCGGAACTTCCTCGGTCTCGCCGACCGGATCGCGGTCGCCCCGGCGGCGGTCAGCTCCGACCGGCGGGTGGTCTTCGACCGCTTCCGGGGCAGTCCGGACGCCGGGGTGCACCGGGTCGTCGAGGTCGGGCTGCGGACCATCCGGCGGGTCTCGTGGAGTTTCGTCGAGCGGCTGGGCACCCCGGTCCCGGCCCAGCGGATCACCACGATGCGGCTGCGCAGCAGCACCGGGGAGATCCACGAGCTGAGCGGGGCGGACCTGACCCGGCCCCGCTGGGTCGCCGAGAGCCGTACCCAGCAGGGCCCGCGCGGGCTGGCGTCGAAGCAGCTCTACTACGTGGTGGACAGCGTGATCGTGGACGGCACCTCGGTGGTGAACCGGGCCGCGCAGCGGTTCGTGCCGTGGACCCAGCAGGCGTGGGTCATCGAGCTGCTGTTCTTCAAGGTCACCTTCAGCGCGGCGGACATGATCTTCAGCCGGCAGGCCGGGGACGGCGTGGAGCTGACCCGGGCGGACGGCCGGGTCGAACGGCTCGGGTTCGCCGGCGACGGCACCGTCCTCGTCCCCGACCTGCCCCGGGGCACGTACGAGGTGAAGGTCGCCGGTGGTGGCGTCTCCTTCGGACGTCCGGTCAGCATCAGCCGCGACCAACAGGTGGTGCTCAGCGTGATCAGCCCGCTCGACCTGAGT
This sequence comes from Micromonospora sagamiensis, assembly GCF_014680085.1. Lineage (NCBI taxonomy): Bacteria > Bacillati > Actinomycetota > Actinomycetes > Micromonosporales > Micromonosporaceae > Micromonospora > Micromonospora sagamiensis. The sequence continues at coordinate 4,118,931 of NZ_AP023438.1, forward strand.
CTGGTGGTCCTCGGCGTGCTGGCCGTGGCGCTCGGCCTGGTCCTGGTCGGCCGCCCGCACCTGTGCCGGGCGCTCGTCCGACCGCGTCGCCCGTCCTGGCCGTCTCGCCCGTCCTGGCTCCAGCTACCCGTTCCCCGGCGCCGCGCAGACCCGACGGACCCGGCGGACCTGGTGGACCCGGTGGCTCTGGTGGCTCCGGTGGCTCCGGTGGACCCGGTGGACCCGGCGGACCCCGGAGCGGGCGTGCCCGAGCAGCCGGTCCCCGTCCCGACGGCACCCGCGACCCACCCCTCGACGGCGAACGGCGCGGCCGCCGGGATGCCGGACCGCCCGGCCGGCCGGAGCGGCGGCCGCCGTGGCGCTGCCGTCGCGGTCGTGGGGCTGGTGGCGCTGCTGGTCCCGCTGCCGGTCACCGACCGGTCGGCCGCCGCCGCCCCGCCGCCGGTCACCGACCGGCTGGTCGCCGCCCCGCCGCAGAAGGCTCCGTGGACGGCTCCCGCCGGCGCGCCACCCTGGGCCCCGGTCCCGGCACAGGAGGTCGCCGCCGCGGCGGGCCGGGCCTCCGCCGGGGAGTCCGCCCCGGTGCCCGTGCTCGCCTACTACTACATCTGGTTCAACCCGAGCTCGTGGAACCGGGCCAAGACCGACTACCCGCTGCTCGGGCGGTACTCCAGCGACGACACCGAGATCCTGCGCCGGCACGTCCGGATGGCCAAGGCCGCCGGCATCGACGGGTTCCTGGTCTCCTGGAAGCACACCCCGCAGCTCGACGCCCGGCTCGCCGCGCTGGTCGACATCGCCCGGCGGGAGGACTTCAAGCTCGGCATCGTCTACCAGGGGCTCGACTTCGCCCGTGACCCGCTGCCGTTGGCGACGGTCCGCGCGGACCTGGGGCACTTCGCCGACCGGTACGCCGCCGAGCCGGTGTTCGACATCTTCGACCGGCCGGTGGTGGTCTGGACGGGCAGCGAGAAGTTCACCGCCGAGCAGATCGACGACACCGTCGGGCAGGCCCGCCGCCGTCTGCTCGTGCTCGGCAACGCCAAGAACGTCGACGCGGTGGCCGACACCCGTGGCGTACTGGACGGTCACGCGTACTACTGGTCCTCCGCCGATCCGGTCAAGGAGAAGACCGACCGGAAGCTGGCCGCCATGTCGGAGGCGGTCAAGCGCACCGGTGGACTCTGGATCGCCCCGGTCGCACCCGGCTTCGACGCGCGGATGATCGGCGGCCGGCGGGACGTGGACCGGCGCGACGGCGACACGCTGCGCGCCTCGTTCGCCGCCGCCCGTCACTCCGCGCCGGACGCCCTCGGGGTGATCAGCTGGAACGAGTTCAGCGAGAACACCCACATCGAGCCGAGTGAACGGCACGGCGAGACGTACCTGGACGTCCTCGCCGACCTGCTCGGCCGGACCGTCGACCACGACGTGCTGTTGGAGAGCCACGCCACCTCCGACGAGAAACCGTGGGGGCTGCCCGCCTGGGCGGCGCTGCTCTCCACGGTCGCCGTGGCGGCCGTACCGCCCCTCTGGCTGGTGTACCGCCGACGCCGGGCCCGGCCCGCGGTCACCCCACCGACCCAGCGGGGCGCCGCCCCGCAGGTGGATCCAGTGGACCTCTGAGGCCCCGTCGCGGGTGTCGACGTCGATACCCGCGACGGGGCCGCCGGGGCCGGTGAGGAGAAAACAGAACATGATGCGGACGACACGTGGCCGGTTGGTCCGGCCGACGGTGGCGGTGCTCGGGTTGGTCATCGTGGCGGCCTTCGGGCCCGTCACCCCGGCAGCCGCCGCGACACCCCACGCCCTGCCTGCGGTGACCGCCCCGGCCCCGACCGCCGACGCCCCGGCGGGGGTGGCCGCCCCGGCCCGGGGCCACGGTCCGGCGACCGGCGACGCGCCGGTCGGGCAGGCGACCGTGACCCCGGTGGCCGACGCCTGGGTGGACAGCATGGAGCCGGCGACCAACCACGGCACCGGTGGCTACCTGAAGGTGGACGGCCTGCCCGTCGCGGTGGCGTACCTCCGCTTCGACGTGCGCGGCGCGGACCCCGACCCTTCCGCGCTGCTCCGCTTCCACGTCGAGACCGCCAGCAGCACCGGCGTGGAGGTGCGTGCGGTCGGCGACGAGCCGTGGCAGGAGACGACCCTGACCTACCACGACGCGCCGCCGGTCGGCACGGTGGTCGGCAGCAGCGGGCCGGTCGAGGCCGGCACCTGGGTTTCGGTGGACGTGTCGGCGCTGGTCAGCGGCGACGGCCTGGTCACGTTCGCGTTGACCACGGGCAACGACACCGCCGTCCGAATCACCAGCCGGGAGGGGACGGCCAAGCCGGAACTGCTCGTGCCGGCCCCACCCCACCCGTCGCCGTACCTGGTCAGCCGGATCGGGTCGGTGACCTACCAGGCGGTTTCCCAGGTCACCGGGCACACCTACACCGGCCGGCTGAAGGCGGTGGTGGAGAGCGCGGTCACCGAACTCGACGGCCGGGGCGGCGGGACCGTCCAGTTCGGCGCCGGCACCTTCGACTTCGGTGCGGAGTTCCTCAAGCTCGTCCAGATCAACAACATCGTCTTCGCCGGGGCCGGCATGGACCTGACCCTCATCCGCAACTACAGCAGCGCCAGCGCCGACACCGAACCGTTCAACACCAAGGGGGCGGTCGGGATGGTCGTCCGGGACCTCACCATCGCGGCGGGCGGCCCGGCCCGGTCCACCAGCGACGCTCTCGACTTCGACGACGGTGTCGACGTGCTGGTGGAGCGGGTCCGGGTGAGCGCCGCCCGGGGCCGTGGCATCGTCTTCGACGGCAAGAACCAGGGCTGGAGTTCCACCGGGAACACCGTGCGGGACTGCATCGTCACCGGCGCGGCCAGCGACGGCATCGAACTGCTCGCGGCCAGCCGCAACACGATCAGCGGCTGCCAGATCCACCACGTCGTCGGGCACGGCATCCAGATCAACCGATCCTCGGCGGACGCCGACCAGCCGAACAAGACCTCCGACCGGAACGTGCTGACCGGGAACGTCATCGACGAGGCCGGTCTGGACGGCGTCAACGTCGACGGGGGAGAGGCCAACCAGATCCTGAACAACCGCGTCACCAACAGCTCCGCCGCCGCGTCCGGCCGGGACGGCATCCGGATCACCACTCCCACCGAGGTCGCCTGCGCCGAGAACATCGTCGCCGGCAACGTGGCCACCGACCACCAGGCGACCAAGACCCAGCGCTTCGGCCTGAACATCACCACGAGCCGCTGCCTGGCCACCGTGGTCGGACCCGGCAACGACTTCACCGGCAACCTCTCCGGTGGGATCCGCGACCTCGGCGCCGGCACCATCTACCACTGACCGCGACCGTCTGCCACTGACCGCCACCGTCTACCACTGACCCGCACGTCTACCACTGACCCGCACGTCTACCACTGACCCGCACGTCTACCACTGACCCGCACGTCTACCACTGACCCGCACGGGGAGGGGACCTCGCGCGCTGCGGGGTCCCCTCCGGCATCCCACCCCGGCACCTTCCGCCATCTGTGTTCCGTCGTCCTCCGGCACCTCGCTTCCGTAACCCTCTCCGAAGCCGGCCGGGGCCGCCGGCCGCCGGGTAGCGTCGGGATCATGCGCTACGTGCCGATCGACACCCCCAAGCCCATCTCCAAGATCGGTCTTGGTACCTGGCAGTTCGGCTCCCGGGAGTGGGGCTACGGCCCGGAGTACGAGCAGCGGGCCGCCCAGATCGTCCGGCGGGCGCTGGACCTCGGGGTCACCCTCTTCGACACCGCCGAGCTCTACGGGTTCGGCCGCAGCGAGCGGATCCTCGGCGCGGCGCTCGGCGACGACCGGCCGAAGGCCGTGGTGGCCACCAAGGTGTTCCCGGCGTTCCCGATCGCCCCGGTGGTGCAGCAGCGGGCGGTCGCCTCGGCCGCCCGGCTCGGCGTGCACCACATCGACCTCTACCAGGTGCACCAGGCGAACCCGGTGGTCGGCGACCACACCACCATGCGCGGCATGCGCGCGTTGCAGGACGTCGGTCTGGTCGGCGAGGTGGGGGTGAGCAACTACAGCCTCCGCCGCTGGCAGTTCGCCGAGATCGCACTCGGTCGGCGGGTGCTGAGCAACCAGGTCCGCTACAGCCTCGTCGACCGGGGGCCGGAGAGCGACCTGCTGCCGTACGCCGAACGGACCGGCCGGATCGTGATGGCGTACAGCCCGCTCGCCCAGGGCTTCCTCTCCGGCCGGTACGACGCGGCGAACCCGCCGACCGGGGCGATCCGCAAGGCGAACCCGTACTTCCTGCCGGAGAACCTGGAGCGGGGTGCCGCGCTCATCGGCACGCTGCGCGAGGTGGCCGACGCGCACGACGCCACGCCCAGTCAGATCGCGCTGGCCTACCTGCTGCACCACCCGAACGTGGTGGCGATCCCCGGCGCGTCCAGCGTCGAGCAGATGGAACGCAACGCCGCCGCCGCCGAGATCGACCTCACCGACGGCGAGTACGACGCCCTGCTCACCGCCGCCCGCAACTTCCAGCCGATCACCGGCCTGGCCGCGCTGCCCCGCCTGCTACGTGCCCGCACCACCCGCTGAGCTGGCCGTAGAGGTACTGGCCGTTGCCCAACGGGTGAACGAAGCCTTCGGAATCGCGTAGCTTGAGTTCGCGGGGTCGCTATGTGTCATCGTTGGCTTTTCGGTTCCTGTCCTTGCGGCGCAGCAAGATGATAGTGCCCACCCAGACGGCGAAAAGGGTGGCAAATATAATTGTGATGTAGGGCCACAAGTTGGCGCGTTCGGCAAAGGGCATGTCGAGCCTCCGCGAACCATGAGTGCCCATTGGTGCGATTCCACGTCGGCGACGCGAAGCAATGTATACCACATAGGACACACGTACGTCCGTCGAGTGCCGCGGCGGTCCGCGCCCGAGGGCATCTTCAGTGCCGCTGACAGGCGAGCACCACCAGCGCCGGTCCGGCGAGACTGCGGGTCCCACCTCCCGGTCGCGTCAGCGCAGCCACAGCGGGCCGTTGGGGGAGTGGGTCGTTGCGTGCTGACTCGGGCAGCACGAACGTCTCGCTGGAACCCTCCACAGCCGCCGGCTCTCCCGCGCCGCCGGCCGAGCCGGAAGCCCGAGGTGTATTGCCTGGCGCCGAGGCAACCGAGCGCGCCGATGGGAGAGCCAGCAACATCCGACCTGGCTGCTGTGGGGACCGTGCCCATGTGGTTTCGAGGTCGCGTATGAGGCGGGCGCGGGATCACCGATGACGACATCGCAGGTGGGGCCGTGGCCGGGAACCGCTCGTTTGCGCCACTGCGCGGGGTCCACGATGGACGGTGTCAGGATCGCGCCGGAGTTGCTCGGCGGAACGTTGTATTTTCATGGCGCGGCGTCAGGAGGCGGTGTCGGTCACACCCCGGGCGCCAGTAGCTAAGGGGGCAGCCGAAATGGAACCGCTCAAGGCCTCGGATCCACTTCGCATCGCCGGGTACGACGTCCTCGGTCGACTCGGTGCGGGCGGGATGGGACAAGTGTTCCTCGCGGTTTCCGCAGCCACCGGACCCGTCGCGCTCAAGACCATTCTGCCGGACCTGGTCGGGGAGGACGACTTTCGTATGCGCTTCCGGCGCGAGGTCGCTGCGGCAAGGCGGGTCCAAGGGCCCTACGTCGCCGAGGTCATCGACGCCGACGTCGACGGTGAGCCGGCGTGGATGGCGACGCAATACGTGCCCGGGCCCTCGTTGGCGCAAGTCGTGGCCAGGATCGGTGGTCTGCCCTCAGCCACGGTCCGGGCCCTGGCGATCGGCACGGCCGAGGCCCTGGTGTCGATCGGTCGTGCGGGCCTGATCCACCGGGACCTCAAGCCAGCCAATGTCCTCCTGGGAGCACGGGGTCCCCGTGTGATCGACTTCGGCATCGCAAAAGCAGCCGAGGCCAGTCAGCTCACGCGACCGGGTGAGATCGTCGGGACCGCCGGATACATGGCGCCAGAGCAGATTGAGGGCAAGCCGTTGAGCGCGGCGGCCGACGTGTTCTCGCTCGGCGCGGTGCTCACCTTCGCGCTTACCGGTGTCGGGCCGTATGGCCAGGGCAGTTGGTCTGCCCTGATGGGGCGCGTGCTCTACCACGAGCCGGACCTGTCGCGGGTTCCGAGCGAATGGGTCGACATCATTCGCGAGTGCCTGGCCAAGGACCCGGCGGCCCGACCGACCCTCACCGCTCTGCGTGACCGATGTGCTCCGCCCGGGCAGTCCATCGCCAACCTCTTCGAAGGTGACTGGCTCTCCGCCGAGGCGACCTCGTTCGTGGAGCAGCAGACCAGGACAGCCCAACGGCAGCAGGCCGCCTTCCAACGTGGTATCGCTGGGGTGCCGCAACAGCTCCCGCCGACCGTGTCGGAATCGCATTCCCCTGGCGGACACTTCCACCCGGGCTCGCGGTCCTCAGGCCCTGCCACCGGCACCGCCGTCCGCGAGTACCGTCGTCGCTGGTGGCCGGTGGCGGCCGTGCTGGTGGTGCTCGCGGTGGTGGGGATCTCCAACCTGGTCGTGCGTGCGCTCCCACACAGCGGTGATGCGCAACCGAATGAGCGGAGACCGTCCGGTGGTACCGCCTCGCTGGCAAACCCCGACGGCCGTACCCCCGAGGCTGCGCCTCCACCGGACGACGCTCTTCCGGCGCGCTACGCCGACACCTGGTCCGGTGACGTCTATCAGGCCGACATCGACCGCACGTATCCCGTCACGGTCACCCTGACGAAGGGGCGTGTCGGGTCGGTGGTGGGCAGGGTGCGCTACTGGACGCTGCAATGTGCTGGCGAACTCACTCTCGATGAGGCGACCGACACCGCCATGAAGGTGACCGAGCGAATCACCGAGGGCCGGTCGAATTGTACGAGCCCCGTACCGTTGACGCTTTCGCTCCAGTCGGACGGGTCCATGCGGTACGACGGACGGGGCGAGAAATATCCGCCGGGCGCGCTGACCGGCAAGTTGGTCAGGTCGTCGCCGGTGCTTCCCGCGGAACTGGTCGACACCTGGCGCGGAACAATCCATCAGTACAACACCGACGAGAGCTACGAGGTGGTCATCGTCATCAAAGACCGGGAAATCGGCTCCGAAGCCTCAGTCGACTATCCGTCGCTGCGATGCAGCGGAACGCTGACGCTTCAGCAGGTCGACGACAACACTGCCTGGTTCACGGAGAAAATCACCCGCGACGAACGGTCCCCGGGATGCATCGACACCGGTGCCGTTGCGCTAGGACCGGCCCGGGAAGGAACGAGCCTCTTCCGATACTTCGACAACCCCGAAGACGAAGTGGACAAGGCCCTGGCCGAGGGGCGACTCACCCGCAGGTGACCTGGACTAGAGGTTGGTGATTGCTGCGCCGGCCGCCACCAGGATCGTGAGGTGCCCGACGTACCACAGCAGGGGGCGCCTCCCGACGGCTTCACACCAGCGCGGAATGGCGATGGCGTGACGCAACAGGGCGCTGTCCGATATGCGATTGAGGACTACGCCCAGAGCGATGAAGGCCGCCGCCTCGCCCGGCTGGTAGCCGTCCCAAGCAATGGGGAGGTTCCGCAACTGCAGGATACCGAGTCCGGCGGCCTCGACGGGGTAGCGCGCAATCAACGGGAAGAACGGCAGGAGGGTTAGCCAGACAGCCAGGATTTCGGGGGTGACGAGCCCGACCTCGACTTGGTTGAGCAGCAGGTTGAGTAACGCGGCGGCAACGAGGATCTGCAGGATGCGCTTCCGCGAGGGATAGCCGCGGCGGGCCAGGAGTAGGCCAGAGAGGATCATGAACAGGGGCATGGAGAGCCGCGTCAACGTGAGGCGGATCGCCTCCATCCAAGGCTCGGATGCCACGTTGGCCAGGACGACGACCAAGACGTGGTCGATGACCATGAGGATGATCGCCAGGCCGCGAAGTCGATCGAGACCGCTGTCACGCTGCTGGGCGGTGACCTCTAGCATGCCGTCGGACGCCTCAGCCTCACGTGAAGGCTCGGGTGTCCTCTCGAGCGCATCATGTGCCTCGCTCTGGCGCCGCACGGGCATACTTTAGCCGGTCCGCCCTCCGGGAGCGGGCGCGCGGATTTCGACGTACGGCTCGTGCGACGGAACGTTCCCCAGCGTGAGCTAGCTTTGGTCGGGTGACTGCGCCTTCCCAGGTACCTCCGGTTCCCCCGGCCGATCTGCCCGGCACGCTCGGCGAGCTGCGCGCGGCCGGACACCAGCACCGTACGGTCAAGCAGGAACTCCGCGACAACCTCCTCGCCCGGATGCGGACGGGCGGCGACCGCTTCCCCGGCATCGTCGGGTACGACGACACCGTGCTGCCCGAGGTCGAGCGGGCGCTGCTCGCCGGGCACGACCTGGTGCTGCTCGGTGAGCGGGGCCAGGGTAAGACCCGGCTGATCCGGAGCCTCGCCGCGCTGCTCGACGAGTGGACGCCGGTGATCCCCGGCTCGGTGCTCAACGAGCACCCGATGCACCCGCTCACCCCGACGTCCCGGGCGGCGGTCGCCGAGGCCGGCGACGACCTGCCGATCGGCTGGCTGCACCGCTCGATGCGGTACGGCGAGAAGCTCGCCACCCCGGACACCAGCGTCGGCGACCTGATCGGCGACGTCGACCCGATCCGGATCGCCGAGGGGCGCTCGCTCGGTGATCCGGAGACCATCCACTTCGGGCTGGTGCCCCGGACCAACCGGGGCATCTTCGCCGTCAACGAGCTGCCCGACCTGGCCGAGCGGATCCAGGTGGCGCTGCTCAACGTGCTGGAGGAGCGGGACATCCAGGTGCGCGGCTACCAGCTCCGGCTGCCGCTGGACCTGCTCCTGGTGGCCAGCGCCAACCCGGAGGACTACACCAACCGGGGGCGGATCATCACTCCGCTCAAGGACCGCTTCGGCGCGGAGATCCGTACCCACTATCCGCTGGACCTGGACCTGGAGCTGGCCCTGATCCGGCAGGAGGCGCAGCTCGTCGCCGAGGTGCCGGAGCACGTGCTGGAGGTGCTGGCCCGGTTCGCCCGGGCGGTGCGCGAGTCGCCCTCGGTCGACCAGCGCTCCGGGGTCTCCGCCCGGTTCGCCATCGCCGCCGCCGAGACGGTGGCCGCTGCCGCCCTGCGCCGCGCCGGCCTGCTCGCCGCCTCCGCCCCGGGCTCGTCTGAGGTGTTTGCAGGGGCCCCCTCCTCATCAAAAAGCGGTAACAGGGGACCCCTCCTTCCACCCCAGCCACCCCGGCCAGCAGCCCTGCCGACCCAGCCGGTGGCTCGTGTCGGGGACGCGGCGTCGGTGGTGAGCACGCTGCGGGGCAAGGTGGAGTTCGAGAGCGGCGAGGACGGCCGGGAGGCGGAGATCCTCGCCCACCTGCTGCGCACCGCCACCGCCGAGACGTTCCGCGCCCGGCTGGCCGGGATCGACCTGTCCGGCTTCACCGCGCTGGTCGCCGACGACGCGGTCATCGAGACCGGTGAGCTGGTGGGGGCGACGGAACTGCTGGCCCAGGTGGGCGCCATCCCAGGGCTGGCGAAGGTGCTGGACCGGCTCGGCCTGGGCGACGCGCCCACCCCGGACGAGGCCGCCGCCGGGGTCGAGTTCGTGCTGGAGGGGCTGCACCTGACCCGTCGGCTCGGCAAGGACGTCACCGACGACGGTCGGACCCGCTACGGCGGCCAGGGCTGAGCCCGGACATGGCTGGCAACCGGTTCCGGTACGGGCAGTGGCGGGGCGGGCCCGACCCGCTCGCGCCCCCGTACGACGTACGGGCGGCGGTCGACCAGGTCGGCGCGGAGGTGCTGGCCGGCGGGAGCCTGCGCGAGGCGTTGCGGAACCTGCTGCGCCGGGGCCCGCAGGAGCGGCGCGGCCTGGACGACCTGGCCGCCCGGGCGCGCCGGCTGCGGCGCGAGGCGCTGCGCCGGGGTGACCTGGACGGAGCGGTGACCCGGGCCCGGGCCCTGCTCGACCAGGCGCTCGCCGCCGAGCGGGACGAGTTGCGCGGGCGGGACGGCGACGACGCCCGGTTCGCCGAGGCGATGCTGGACAACCTGCCCCGGTCCACCGCCCGCGCGGTGGAGGAGCTGGCGGCGTACGACTGGGCCAGCGACGAGGCGCGGCAGACGTACCAGCGGATCCTCGACGGGCTGCGCGGCGAGGTGCTGGAGCAGCGCTTCGCCGGGCTGCGGGACGCCGCGCGGGCCGCCGCCGACCCACGGGTGCAGCAGCAGCTCGCCGAGATGATGCGTGATCTCAACGACCTGCTGGCCCGGCACGCCCGCGCGGAGGACACCACCGACGCGTTCGCCGAGTTCATGCGCCGGCACGGCGACTTCTTCCCGGAACAGCCGCGCGACGTCGACGAGCTGGTCGACGTGCTGGCCCGGCGGTCGGCGGCGGGGGAACGGCTGCTGCGCTCGCTGTCGGACCGGCAGCGCGAGGAGCTGGCCGGGTTGATGCGGCAGTCCCTCGGTGACCGCCTCTCCGGTGAGCTGGCCGCGCTCGACGCCAACCTGCGGGCGCTGCGCCCCGATCTGGGCTGGTCGCGGGGCGAGCGGGTCCGGGGCGACCAGCCGTTGGGTTACGGCGAGGCGGCCGCCGCGCTCGGCGAGATCGGCGAGCTGGACGACCTGCTCGACCAACTCGGCCAGGAGCATCCGGGGGCGACCCTGGACGACGTCGACGTGGAGGCGGTCGCCCGCACCCTCGGGCGGGACGCCGCGGACGACGTACGCCGACTGCGGGAGCTGGAGCGGGAACTGCGCCGGCAGGGTTGGGTGAGCCGGACCCCGGACGGCATGACGTTCAGTCCGAAGGCGCTGCGCCGGCTCGCCGGCACCGCGCTGCGCCGGGTCTTCGCCGACCTGACCGCCGGGCCGCGCGGCCAGCACGACCTGCGGTCCGCCGGGGCGGCCGGCGAGGTCAGCGGGGCGTCGCGACCCTGGCAGTACGGCGACGAGCAGCCGCTCGACGTGGTGCGGACCCTCACCCGGGCGGTCCACCGGGCCGGGCCGACGGTGCCGGTGCGGCTCGCGGTCGAGGACTTCGAGGTGATGGAGACCGAGCGGCGGGCCTCGGCGGCCGTGGCGCTCTGCGTCGACCTCTCCTTCTCGATGGTCTCCGAGGGGCGCTGGGGGCCGATGAAGCAGACCGCGCTGGCCCTGTCCCACCTGGTCGCCACCCGGTTCCCGCAGGACGCCCTCCAGATCGTCGGCTTCGGGCGGGCGGCGCTGCCGTTGAGTCAACAGGAGCTGGCGGCGGTCGAACCGGACATGGTCCAGGGCACCAACCTCCAGCACGCGCTGCGGCTGGCCGGACGGCACCTGCGCCGGCATCCCGGGGCGGAACCGGTGGTGCTGGTGGTCACCGACGGCGAACCGACCGCCCACCTGGACCCGGACGACGGCGAGCCGGTCTTCCACTGGCCGCCGCTGCGCGAGACCGTCGAGGCCACGATCCGGGAGGTGGACCGGCTGACCCGGTACGGGGCGACGTTGAACATCTTCATGCTCGGCGAGGATCCGGGGCTGCGCCGGTTCATGGACGCGGTGGCCCGCCGTTCGAAGGGGCGGCTGTTCACCCCGGACACCGACGACCTCGGCGAGTACGTGGTCTCCGACTATCTGCGCGCCCGCCGGGGTCGCCGCTGACCGTGTCCGGGGCCGACCTACCGGCGCTGACCGTCCCCGGCCGCCGCGGACCGGCGAATCGCCGTGCCGCCGCACCGTCGACGCCTACGCTGGGCGGATGGAGACCGCGGAGCTGCGCCGGACGTACGACGTCCTGCTCGCCGAGGTCGAGACAGGCGGATTCGGGCCGCCCGGGGACGGCGGACTGAGCGCCGAGCAGATCGTGGCCCACCTGGCCGTCAACGACGAGCTGCTGAGCGAGGCGACCGAGGCGGTGCTCGCCGGCTCGACGTACGCCTACTATGACCTGGAGGACATCCACCGCCCGCAGCTCGACGCGATGGTCGTCCAGCACGGCGGCCTGGCCGGGCTGACCACCCTGTTCCGGGAGACCAGCCGGCGGCTCTGCGCGCTGGCCGACCAGCTCGGCCCGGCGGCGCAGACGCTGGTCGAGACCCACCTGCGGGAGGGGTTCGAGCTGCGGGTGGACGAGGCGCTGCCCTGGGGCCGGACCCTCGACCTGCACGGCCGGGTGCACCTGCCGCTGCACCTGGCGCAGCTCCGTGCCCTGCGCACCCGGTGACTGACCCGGGGCTGTTCCCGAGGACCGCGTGGGCTGCCTGTCGGTTCGCCCCGACCGTGTGGGCTGCCCGTCGGTTCGCCCCGACCGCGCCGGCCGGCCGCCGTCCTCCGACGGTCGGGCCGGCCGGCCGCGTCGTCACTCGACGACGGTGACGTCCTTCCAGAAGGCCACCCGGTCGCGGACCATCTCCGCCTCCGGCTTCGGGTCCGGGTAGTACCAAACGGCGTCGGCGCTGGTCCGGCCGTCGTGTTCCAGGCTGAGGTACGAGGCGGTGCCCTTCCAGGGGCAGCGGGTGTGGGTTGCGGAATCGCGGACGACGTCCTGGCGCAGCGCGGCCCGGGGGAAGTAGTGGTTGCCCTCGACCACCACCGTGTCGTCGCTCTCGGCGATCACCAGGTCGTTCCAGACGGCTTTCGGCATGCGTCCAGGCTATGCCCCGCCGGTCGCCCGAGCCATCGCGTGCCGAGCCCTGCTCACGGTTCACGCGCCCGGGAGGCGGGCCGACCGGCCGATCAGGGAGGACAAAAAGCAAAGGCAAGGAGGTGATTCGCTCCTTGCCACTCTCAACATATATCGCACCGGGGGCCTTGCCACAAGACCCGGGTCGTACCGCAGGCTGGCCGAATTCCTTTTCCTCGAATGGGAGCTTCATGATTGACGTGATCGTGGTCGGCGCTGGTCCGACCGGGTTGATGCTGGCCAGTGAACTGCGGCTGCACGGCGTGCACGCGCTCGTGGTGGAGAGGGAGGCGGAGCCGCCCCGCAATGTCCGCGCGCTCGGACTGCACGTACGCAGTATCGAGGTGATGGACCAACGTGGTCTGCTGGAGCGGTTCCTCGCGCACGGCCAGCAGCACCCGGTCGGCGGTTTCTTCGCCGGCATCGTCAAGCCCTCGCCCGAACTGGACACCGCGCACGGCTACGTCCTCGGCATCCCGCAGCCCGTCACCGACCGCCTGCTGGCCGAGCGCGCCAGCGAACTCGGTGCCGAGATCCGGCGCGGCTGCGAGCTGGTCGGGCTGCGCCAGGACGACCACGGGGTGACCGTCGAGCTGGCCGACGGCACGCGGTTGCGCTCGCGCTACCTCGTCGGCTGCGACGGCGGTCGCAGCACGGTCCGCAGGCTGCTCGGCGTCGGCTTCCCCGGCGAGCCCGCCAGGGTCGAGTGGCTGCTGGGCGAGATGGAGGTGACCGCGTCACCGGAGACGGTGGCCGCCGTGGTCGCCGAGGTCCGCGAGACCCACAAGGGGTTCGGCCTCGGGCCCTTCGGGGAAGGGGTGTACCGCGTCGTCGTGCCCGCAGCGGGGGTGACCGAGGACCGCTCGGTCCCGCCGACCATCGAGGACGTCCGGCACCAGTTGCGGGTGTACGCCGGCACCGACTTCGGAGTGCACTCACCGCGCTGGCTGTCCCGCTTCGGCGACGCCACCCGGCTCGCCGAGCGCTACCGCGTCGGCCGGGTGCTGCTGGCTGGCGACGCGGCGCACGTCCACCCACCGATGGGCGGGCAGGGGCTCAACCTCGGTATCCAGGACGCGTTCAACCTCGGCTGGAAACTGGCCGCCGAGGTCAACGGCTGGGCACCGGACGGGCTGCTGGACAGCTACCACACCGAACGGCATCCGGTGGCCGCCGACGTGCTGGACAACACCCGCGCACAGGCCCTGTTGATATCCGCCGAACCGGGCCCGCAGGCGGTGCGCCGGCTGCTGTCGGAACTGATGGACTTCGAGGACGTCAACCGGTACCTGATCGAGAAGGTCACCGCGCTCGGGGTCCGTTACGACTTCGGCGAGGGGCACGAGCTGCTCGGCCGGCGGATGCGGGACGTGCGGCTGAAGCGCGGGCGCCTCTACGAGCTGACGCACGGCGGCCGCGGGCTGCTGCTCGACCGGACCGGCCGGCTCTCGGTGGCGGGCTGGGCGGACCGGGTCGACCACGTCGTCGACGACAGCGAGGAACTGGGCGTGCCCGCCGTGCTGCTGCGGCCGGACGGCCACGTGGCCTGGGTCGGCGACGACCAGGCGGATCTCCTCGCCCAGCTGCCACGGTGGTTCGGCGCCGCCGTCGGCTGAACGCGGTCGTGGCCCGAAAGGGTGCCGGACCTGGGAAAACCCATCGTGGACAACCAGCGGCACGGCCGTGACGGGCGTAGGGTGACGACGTGTGTGCGTTGCGTGTGGAGAGGGCCGGTGGCCTGCGGGAACAGTCCGGTGACCGGCACGGCCGGGCGGTCGGGGCGCTCCGCCGGTCGTACGCGGCGGTGCCGGCCGGCGAGCCGGTCCGGCTGGCCAAGCGGACCTCCAACCTGTTCCGTCCCCGGGCGGCCACCGCGTCCCCCGGGCTGGACGTCGGCGGCCTGACCGGGGTGCTCGGGGTCGACCCGGTGGCCCGCACCGCCGACGTGCAGGGCATGTGCACCTACGAGGACCTGGTCGCGGTCACCCTGCCGCACGGGCTGATGCCACTGGTGGTGCCGCAGTTGCGCACCATCACCCTGGGCGGGGCGGTGACCGGCCTCGGCATCGAGTCGACCTCCTTCCGCAACGGCCTGCCGCACGAGTCGGTGGTCGAGATGGACGTCCTCACCGGTGCGGGGGACCTGCTCACCGCCGGCCCGGACGGCCCGTACGCCGACCTCTTCGCGGCCTTCCCGAACTCGCTGGGCAGCCTCGGTTACGCCACCCGGCTGCGGATCGGGCTGCAACCGGTGCGCCGGTACGTCGCCCTGCGCAACGTCCGCTTCACCGACCTGGACGCGCTGGTCGACGCGATCGGCACGGTGACCGCCACCCGGGCCTGGGCCGGCCGCCCGGTCGACGCGATGGACGGGGTGATGTTCGCCCCGGACGAGGCGTACCTGGTGCTCGCCACCTTCACCGACGACGCGCGCCCGGCCGGCGACGGGCATCCGGTGGGCGGGGCCGGCCCGCTCGGCGGCGGACGGCCGGGCGGTGGCCGGGGTGGGCCGGCCAGCGACTACACCGGCCGGGAGATCTACTACCGGTCGCTGCGCCGGCGGGACCGTGACCTGCTGACCATCCACGACTACCTCTGGCGCTGGGACACCGACTGGTTCTGGTGCTCCCGGGCGTTCGGCGCACAGCATCCGGTGGTGCGCCGGCTCTGGCCGGCCCGCTGGCGGCGCAGCGACGTCTACCACCGCCTGGTCCGGCTGGAGCACCGGTACGGCGTCGCCGCCCGGGTGGACCGCTGGCGAGGTCGGCCGCCCCGTGAGCGGGTGGTGCAGGACGTGGAGATCCCGCTCGCCGGCACCGCCGACTTCCTGCGCTGGTTCGCCCGCGAGGTGGGCATGTCGCCGGTCTGGCTCTGCCCGCTGCGGCTGCGCGAGCCGGCCGGGCCGGGCTCGGCCCGGGTCTGGCCGCTGTACCCGCTGCGCCCCGGCGAGACGTACGTCAACGTCGGCTTCTGGGGCACCGTGCCGATCACTGGGGGTGCCGCCGACGGTGACGTCAACCGGGCCGTGGAGCGGGCGGTGACCCGGGCCGGCGGGCACAAGTCCCTCTACTCCGACGCGTACTACGACCGGACGGAGTTCGACCGGCTCTACGGCGGGGCCGCGTACCGCGCCGTCAAGGACCGCTACGACCCGCAACACCGGCTCACCGGACTCTACGAGAAGGCGGTGGCACGACAGTGAGCCTGATCGACCGTGAACAGGGGACGGTGGACGTCCCCTCCGTACCGCCGGCACGTCGCCGGCCGTCCGGGCCGACCGTGGCCGACGTCGTCCGTGCCGTCACCGCCGGGCCCCTGCCGGTGCGGATCACCGGGTACGACGGCAGCGCCGTGGGCCCGGCCGACGCCGGGATCACCCTGGCGATCCGCTCCGAGCGCGGGCTGTCGTACCTGTTGACCGCCCCGGGTGACCTGGGCATGGCCCGGGCGTACGTCAGCGGTGACCTGGCCCTCGGCGGCGTGCACCCCGGCGACCCGTACGAGGCGTTGCGGGTGCTCAAGGACGAGCTGACGCTTCGCCCACCGTCGCTGGCCGAGGGGCTGGCCCTGGTGCGCGGGCTGGGCTGGGAGCGGCTGCGCCCGCCGCCGCCCCCGCCGCAGGAGGCCGTGCCGCGCTGGCGGCGGGTGGTCAACGGGCTGCGGCACTCCCGCTTCCGGGACAGCTGCGCGGTCTCGCACCACTACGACGTCTCCAACGCCTTCTACGAGATGGTGCTCGGCGCGTCAATGACGTACACCTGCGCGCTGTTCCGCGACCCGGAGGACACCCTGGAGCAGGCCCAGGCGGCCAAGTACGACCTGGTCGCCGGCAAGCTGGCACTCCGGCCGGGGATGCGTCTGCTCGACGTGGGCTGCGGCTGGGGCGGCATGGTCCGGCACGCGGCCCGCGAGTACGGCGTCCGGGCGACCGGGGTGACCCTGTCGAAGGCCCAGGCCGCGTGGGCGCGGGCGGCGATCGAGCGGGAGGGGCTGGGCGCGCTGGCCGAGGTGCGGCACCTGGACTACCGGGACGCCCCGGCCGGGCCCTTCGACGCGATCTCCTCGATCGGGCTGACCGAGCACGTCGGGGTGCGCAACTACCCGGCGTACTTCGGTGCGCTGCGGCAGCGGCTGCGTCCCGGCGGACGGCTGCTCAACCACTGCATCACCCGGGCGGACAACCGGGCCCCGCACCGCTCCGGCGCGTTCATCGACCGGTACGTCTTCCCGGACGGCGAGTTGGCCGGTCCGGGGCGGCTGATCGGCGAGATCCACGACGCCGGGCTGGAGGTGCGGCACGAGGAGAACCTGCGCCGGCACTACGCGCTGACCCTGGCCGCCTGGTGCCGCAACCTGGTGGCGCGCTGGGACGCCTGCGTGGCGGAGGTCGGTGCGGGGACCGCCCGGGTGTGGGGGCTCTACCTGGCCGGTTCCCGGCTGGCGTTCGAGCGCAACGAGATCCAGTTGCACCAGGTGCTGGGGACCCGGAACGGTCCCGGCGGGGCGGACGACTACCCGTTGCGTCCCGACTGGACGCCCTGACGCACCCGACGCGGGCGGCCCACCTCGGCCGCCCGCGTCGCCAACCCGATTGACAAGATCAGTTTTTACGTACAAGCTCGTTTTTGCCATGAGAGACGTCCTGTACCTCGAAGAGATCACCCAGGCCGAGACCCTGCTCAAGCCGCAGCGGGTCGAGGTGCTGCGGCAGCTCGCCGAACCGCGCACCTGCACCGAGGTCGCCACCCGGCTCGGGCAGACCCCGCAGCGGGTCTACTACCACGTCAAGCAGCTGGTCGCGGCCGGGCTGGCCGAGCAGGTGTCCGAGCGTCGGGTGCGCGGCATCAGCGAGGGCATCTACCGGGCCGCCGCCCGGTCGTACTGGCTCTCGCCCCGCCTCGTCGGCCGGCTCGGCGGCCTGCGCCGGGCCCGCGACGAGTTGAGCCTCGGCCACCTGCTCGACCTGATGGAGGAGGTCCAGGCCGACGTGGCGGCGCTCGACCGCTCCGCCCCCGAGCTGCCCAGCATCGGGGTGTCCGGGGAGATCCGGGTGCCCGCCGAGCGCCGGCAGGAGTTCCTCGCCGACCTGCGGAGCACCCTCCAGGACCTGTTCACCCGGTACGGCGGCGCCGAGGGCGACGCCTTCAAGCTCGCCGTCGCCTGCTATCCCAAGGGAGAAGAAGACCGTGACTGAACCGATGACCATCCGGGCCCGCCTCGCCGCGCCGGTGAAGGCCGTCCACCACGCCCTCACCGATCCGGCCGAACTGCGCGTCTGGTTGACCGAGCACGCCGAGGTCGAGCTGCCGCACCGGTACGCGTTCTGGGGCCGGCACACCCCCGAGGGCGACGCCCCGCACCAGCGGCTGCTGCACGCCGACGACCACGACCTGCGGTTCACCTGGCTGCTCGACGGCGAGGAGACCACCACCACGATCAACCTGGCCGAGGACGGCCCGGACGCGACGGTCCTCACCCTCACCCAGACCCACTTCGACTTCGCCGACGTGATCAACGGCACCAGCATCCGGGGCGTGCTCGAGACCTGGTGGTCGCTGGGCATCGCCAACCTCGCCGCCCACCTGGAGGGGCGGGCACTGCTGCCGAAGGTCGACTTCACCTCCACCGACCTGCGCGGCGATCTGCTCATCGACGCGCCGACGGACGCGGTCTACACCTCGCTCACCGACTCCGACCAGGCGAGCGCCTGGTTCGGGTACCCGATCGGCATCGAGCCCTGGGTCGGCGGCCGGTACGCCATGGGCGGCTTCGAGTCCGGGCATGCGGCGAAGGTCGTCGACCTGGAACCGGGACGGCGGATCTCGGTCGACTGGGGACCGGCCGGCGTCACCACCTGGGAGCTGTCCGAGTCCGCCGGCCGGACCCGGCTCACCTTCGTGCAGAGCGGTTTCGACGAGCAGAACCCGCCGTACGCCGCCTGGGGCGGCTCCGTCTCGGGCCTCGCGGAACTCCGTCGCTACCACGAGATGCCCGACTGGCGACCGATCTGGCTCTGACCCGTTAGCGACCGACCGATCGGGGTACTGCCGGGCGATGTTCCTCATCTTCGGACTCCGTACCTCGGTCCGCCGGTCGGGTGTGGTCGCCATGGTCTGCCCCAACTGCGGCAACCACGCCGCCCAGGTGATCACCAAGCGGTCGACGAGGTTCAGCGTGTTCTTCGTCCCGCTCATCCCGATCCGCACCCGCTACGTGCGGCAGTGCTCGTTCTGCGGCGCGGAGTACGTCGTACCGAAGCACGAGGCGCGGCACCTCCCGGTCGGCTGAGATGACCCGCTTCCTCTGCTGGCTGATCGGCCGTCCCCTGGAGACGCCCGACGGGCCCCCCACCCACACGGCGTCCCGGCCACCCTGCACGCCCGGCCGGCGGCGGCGACGCCGCCGCCGGCCGTCCGCCGGGGCGCGACTGCCCCGCTCCCCCCGGAACCGGTCCACCGGCCGCTGACCGTTCCCGCCGCCCACGAGCACTCCCACCGCCGCCACGCTGCCCGCTGCCTGCTGCCCCGCTGAGGTGTTTGCAGGGGCCCCCTCCTCGACAAAATGCGGTAGCAGGGGACCCCTGCTACCACCCAACCCCGCGCGCCCGACGCCGGGCGCGGAGCGCGACGCCCCGGTGCCGGTGCGGGCGGGTGGGGAGCGGAGCGCCTATCGTGGCCTGTCGTGACGAGCACCGAGCAGCGACTGGCCGCCATCCGGGGCGACGTGCCGGCCCGCCGGCACAACGCGCGGACGATCGCCGCGCTGACCGGCAACCCGGGCTGCGCCCGGCGGGCCGTGCTGGACGGCGCCGGGGTGGACAAGCCCCGGCTGGCGGAGCGGATCGGCTTCCCCACCCGGTTCGGGCAGTCCCGGTTCGCCATCAGCCGGGGCAACGCGTTCGAGGCACAGGTCAAGGCCGACGGCGGCGCGGAACTGCTGCGGCTGGTCGCCGAGCGGCTCGGGGTGCCGCCGGGCGGACCGGCGACCTGGACCGACCTGAACGCCGACGACCTCACACAGCGGCACGAGCGGTCGCGGGACCTGCTGACCGCCGCCGCCGCCGACCCGTCACCCGCCCTGTTCGACCACCCGCTGCTCAGTCTGGACGTCGCCGGAGCACGGGTCTACCTGGAACCCGACCTGGTCGCCGCCCGGCTCGCCGGCCGCTACCACGTCGTGGAGATCAAGTCGTTCCCGGTGGTCGACGGCCAGGCCGACCCGGGCAAGGTGGCCGCCGCCGCGATCCAGTCCGCCGTCTACGTGCTGGCCCTGCGCGAGCTGCTCGCCGCCGCCGGGCACGACCCGGAGCTGGTCTCCGCCGACGTGGTGCTGGTCTGCCCGCGCGACTTCGCCAACCAGCCGGTGGCGAGCCTGGTCGACGTACGCCGGCAACTGCTGGTGCTGCGCCGGCAGCTGACCCGGATGGCCCGGCTCGACGCGCTGCTGGCCGCCGTACCGGAGGACTTCACCGTCGACCCGACCGCCGAGCCGGAGGCCCTGGTCGCGGCGCTGCGCACCGTCGAGGCGCACTACGCTCCGGAGTGCCTGGCCGCCTGTGAGCTGGCGTTCTTCTGCCGCCACGAGGCGCGCGGACACACCGCGGCGCTGGGCCGACCGGTCCGCGAGGCGCTCGGCGGGGTGGCGAGCGTGGCCGAGGCGCTGGCGCTCGCCGACGGCGACCACCCCGGGACACCGGACCAGGCGGAGGCCGCCGCGCTGCTGCGGGCCGCGGCCCGGCTGCGGGCCGAGGCCCTGGCCGGGGCACCCACGTGAGTACGCTGCGCGCCCTCGCCCGCGCCCGCGCGCTCGCCACCGGGCGGGCCGAGCCGGTCGCCACCGTCCGGCACCTGCACCTGAGCGCCCGACCGCTGGTGCTCGTGCCGCTGGCCATGGCGGGCGAGGCGAACGCCCCCCTCGCGGCGCTGGTCGGCACCGCCCACGACGACCCCCGGCTGCTGGTCGTGCCGCAACCCCGCAACCGGGACCAGCGCTTCGCCTTCGCCGCCGAGCTGGCCGGGATCGTGCTGCCCTGGATCGACGGGCACCGGGGCGCGACCGAGGACGTCCCGGTCGACCGGGGCCGGGACGTGCGCCAGCGGTACGTCGACGCGCCCCAGCTGGTGGTGCCGAACCCGGCCGGTGTGACGTTCCTGCGCCTGTTCGGGCGGGCCACCCGGTTCCGCCGCGCCGACGGTGAGTACCCGGTGCACCCGGCGGTGCCGCTGCTCGGCCGCTGGCTGACCTTCTTCGCCGACCGCGCCGAGCATCCGGGCTCATCGGCGCTGCTGGCGCTGACCGAGGCGCTGACCCTGCACTGGGCGACCGGGCAGAGCGTGCTGGAGGACCTGCACCTGCCGGCGCTGCTCGGCTGGATCGACCCGCCGCCGGGGCTCACCGGGGCACAGGCCGCCGCCCGCGCCGAGGACCCGGCCGTCTGCCCGCCCGCCGGCCCGGCCACCGACCCGGAGTTCGACAACGCCCGGCTGTACCCGGCGATCGAGGCGTACGCGGCGGCCGGCGACGACCCGGACGCCCGCCGGGCGGCGTACGCGGAACTGGCGGAGCTGCTGCGCGGCCAGCTCGCGCCGACCTGGGACCTGATGTGGCGCGGACTGGCGCTGCTGTACGCCCTGCCGCCCGGCGCGCGGGTCGCCGGCCGCTGGGACGGCGACCGGGACGCGTTCACCGCCTTCGCCGAGCACGTCGACGCGGGCGGGGCGCCGCAACCCCGCCGGGACGGGGCGGTGGCCGCGGCGCAGAAGCTGCACCGGCTGGAACGGGCGCTGACCGCGTACGCCGTCCAGCGCGCCTACGACGACCCGCTGGTGATGGCCGAGCACCGGCTGACCGGGGAGGCGTTCGTCGGTGACGTCACCCTGGCCGACCCGACCCGGGTGGACGACAGCGGCAAACGCCCGGTGCTGCGTCCCCGGATCCAGGTGGTCACCGACGAGCCGGTGCCGATGCCGGTCGGCGCGACCCTCTGGTCGCCGGCCCGGCCCGGCCAGAAGGCGAAGGTGGTCTTCGTCAACCCGGTGGGGGAGTCGAAGACCGAGGTGGTGCTGGAGCTGTCCGGCGGGATGGGGCGCGGGCTGACCCCGCCGCCGGGGACGGTCCCCGAGGTCGGGGAGCGGCTCTGCTACACCACCCTGTCGGACGCGTTCCTGCCGGCCGGGGCGTTCCCGACGGTCGAGGAGACCCCGTGGACGCACGGCGGTCCGCCGCCGACCGCCGTCGACCCGGACGCCGTGGAGCCGGAGGCCGTCGACCGCCCGGACGACGCGGCCGCCGCCGAGGAGTGGGACTGACCGGGGCCGACCGCCGTGAGGCATCCCAAACCGGTCGACAGGGCAGGTCCGGGGCACGCCGACTGAGCAGGGGGTCAGTCCGAGTGGTAGCGGGGGCGCGGAGCGCTGGCTAGGCTTTGCTCGTTCGCCACCCGTGACCGGTACGCGCCGTCCAGCGTGGACTCAGGAGAGAGAGCCGGAGCGAATCGCCGTGCCGCCGCAGGAGGTGAACCGGGACACCGTCGGGTCGACCGGTTCGACCCGTACGTCGCCCGGGTCGTTCGGCCCCGGGTGGATCGGCCTGGCCGTCGCCGTGGCGGTCGTCCTCGTCGAGGCGTTCTGGCTCGCCGCCCGACTACCCGCCGCCGCGCTCGTCGCCGACCTCGGCGCGTTCGCGGTGGCCGGCTGGGCCGCCGTCGCCTGCGCCGGGGTGGCCCGTCGCCACCCGCCGTCGCTGCGCCGCTTCTGGACCCTCCTCGCGGTCACCATGGCCCTGTCCGCCGTCTCCCGGGCCCTGTGGGCGCTGGGCCGCATCGGCAGCGGGGAGACCCCGCACACCCCGCTGGTCGGGCTGGTCTTCCTCACCGGGATCGTCCTCGGCACGGTGGCCATCCTGTCCAGCCCCTGCGCGCCGCACAGCACCGTCGGCCGGGGCCGCGCCGTGCTCGACGGGGTGATCGTCGGGTTGTCCCTGGTGCCGATCGGCTGGGTGGTGGTCTTCCAGGACGTCGCCGCCGCCCAACTCACCCAGCCCGACCACGCCCTCGCCCTGGTCTATCCGATGTTCGACCTGGTGCAGCTGACCATCCTGGCGGCGGTGGCCGGGTCGTCCCGCGCCATGTGGCGGCCGCTGACCGTGCTCGGCGGCAGCCTCGCCGTCCGGGCCGTCGCCGACATCGGCTACGTCTGGCTGCTCGCGCACGGCAGCTACGTCCCCGGGCACCTGGTCGACCTGGGCTGGCCGCTGACCTGCCTGCTGGTCGGCGTGGCCACCCGGTACGCGCCGCCGGCCGACGGCGCGGACACCGACGAGACCATCGTCCCGCCGGTGCCGCCCTGGTGGCGGGTCGCCCTGCCGTACCTGCCGGTGGGCGGGGCGATCGTCGCGGTGCTGCTGGCCCGCCGGCCCACCGGACAGACCCCGCCGCTGATCCTGGTCAGCGTGCTCGGCCTGCTGGCCGTCCTGGCCCTGCGGCAGGGGCTCGCCGCCAACGAGAACCTGCGGCTGGTCGCCCAGCTCCGCCAACTCGCCTACGCCGACCAGCTCACCGGCCTGCCGAACCGGCTGATGTTCACCCGCCGGCTGCGCCGGGCGATCCGGGAGGACTCACCGGTCTCCGTCCTGCTGCTCGACCTGGACGGCTTCAAGCAGGTCAACGACCGGTTCGGCCACGCCACCGGGGACGCGTTGCTGGTCAGCATCGCCGACCGGATGCGCGACGCGGTCGACGGCGACGGCACGGTGGCCCGCCTCGGCGGGGACGAGTTCGCCGTCCTGGTCGACGCGGACCGGCCGGTGTCCCCGGAACGGCTGGCCGAGCGGCTGCTCACCGCGCTGCGCCCGGCCGACGACGAGGAGGACGTCGGCACCCACCCGTCGGCCAGCATCGGCATCGCCGAGTACGGCCCCCAGCACGCCACCCACAGCGACCTGCTCCGCGACGCCGACATCGCGATGTACGCGGCGAAGGCGGCCGGCAAGTCCGCGTACCGGATCTGCACCCCGGCGTTGCGCGAGTCGGCGGTGAGCCGGGCCGAGCTGATCGCCGACCTGCGTCGGGCGGTCGACGAGGGTCAGCTCGAACTGGAGTTCCAGCCGATCGTCGACCTGCGGACCGGCGTGGTCCGCAGCGCCGAGGCGCTGGTGCGCTGGCGGCACCCCCGGCTCGGGATGCTGTCCCCGGGCCGGTTCCTGCCGCTGGCCGAGGAGACCGGCCTGATCCTCCCCATCGACCGCTGGGTGATCCACGAGGCGTGCCGGGCCGCCGCCGTCTGGCGACACGGTGCCCCGGACGCGACGATCGCGGTGAACATCGCCGCCGCCCACCTGCGCCGTCCCGACCTGATCGCCACGGTCACCGGGGCCACCGCCGCCGCCGGGCTGGCCCCGCGCGCGTTGACCCTGGAACTGACCGAGTCGGCGCTGATCGAGGGGAGCGAGGCGGTGCTGGACCGGCTTCGTCAACTCCGTGAGCTGGGCATCCGGATCGCCATCGACGACTTCGGCACCGGCTACTCCTCGCTGAGCTACCTGCACCGGATCCCGGCCACCGAGCTGAAGATCGACCGGTCGTTCGTGGCCCGGCTGGACCACGACGCGCGGGCGTACGCGACGGTCAACATGGTCAGCAACCTCGCCGACGCGTTCGACCTGCGTGTCGTCGCGGAGGGTGTGGAGACCGACCGCCAGCACGACGCGGTCGCCGCGATCGGCTGCGCCCAGGGGCAGGGCTACCTCTACGGCAAGCCGGGCAGCCTCGCCGACCTGCGCGCGGCGTTCACCGGGTCCTGAGTTTCCGCTCAGCTCGGGGCCCACCCGGCCGTCGTCCCCGGGGCGGCAGGGCCGAAGGTCCCGGTTCGGTCGGGGAGTTTCGGCCCTGTCTCCCGCCGTGCGGGAGGCACGACTATGTACTAGTAATCGATACGTAGACAGACCACTGCACCAGCGACCCGGGGAGAATCACATGAAGCGCCGGACCCTCGACATCCTCTTCAGCATCGGTGGCCTCGGACTGGCCGTCCTCCTGCTCGTCGTCGGCATCGTGCTGACCGCCAACGCCAACTTCGCCAACGACTACGTACGCGACCAGTTGAGCGAGCAGAATATCCGGTTCGCCCCGGCCGAGAGCCTCAGCGAGGAGGAGAAGAAGGCCGACTGCCTCGTCGAGAACGCCGGCAAGCTGATGACCACCGGCAAGCAGGCCGAGTGCTACGCCAACGAGTACATCGGATCGCACCTGAAGTCCATCGCCGGCGGCCAGACCTACGCCGCCCTCGGCGGGCCGGAGCGCGAGATCCAGGGCAAGATCGAGGCGGCTCGGGCGGCCAACGACCCGGCCCTGCCGGAGCTGGAGAAGCAGCTCGCCCAGATCAAGGGCCAGCGGGACACCGTCTTCAAGGGCGAGACGCTGCGCGGCCTGCTGCTCACCTCGTACGGCTTCAGCGAGTTCGGCGTCAAGGCCCAGCAGGGCGCGCTGGCCATGTACCTCGGCTCGGGCCTGCTGTTCCTGCTCTCGATCGCCGGCTTCGTGCACGCCGCCCGTACCCCGGAGAACGAGGCGTTCGCCGCCCCGAAGCGCGACCGCGCCACCGTCTGACCCGCCGGCCCCCGAGCCGTACGCCCCCGGCCACCCGCCGGGGGCGTTTCCCTGTCCGCTCCCGGTCGCCGAACCCCGCCTCCCCACCCGGGCCAGGGCTGGGTGGGCAGGCGGCGGGCTGGATGGAAGCAGGGGTCCCCTGCTACCGCTTTTTGTCGAGGAAGGGCCCCCTGCAACCACCCCCCAGCAGCCGCGCAGAATCGCGCTTGACCCTCACGTGGCGGGAGGCGGGAACGTGGTTCCGCAGAAGGAGGAACCATGACGCACACGGTGGGAGAGGTCGCCCGGCTGGCCCGGGTGACCGTGCGGACGCTGCACCACTACGACGAGGTCGGGCTGCTCTCGCCGACCGGGCGCACCCCGGCCGGGTACCGCCGCTACGACGACGCGGACCTGGAGCGGCTCCAGCAGATCCTCTTCTACCGCGAGCTGGGGTTCCCGCTGGAAGAGATCGCCAGGATCCTCGACGACCCGGGTGTCGACCCGGCGGCGCACCTGCGGCGACAGCACGAGCTGCTCACCGTACGGATCAAGCGTCTGGAGGAGATGGTCACGGCGATCGAGTTCGCGATGGAGGCGAAGAAGATGAACATCCGACTCACGCCCGAGGAGCGGTTCGAGGTCTTCGGGGACTTCGACCCCGACGCCCACGCCGAGGAGGCGGAGCAGCGTTGGGGCGGCAGCGAGGCGTACCGGGAGTCGACCCGGCGCACCGCCGGCTACGCCAAGGCCGACTGGCTGCGCATCAAGGACGAGACCGAGGACTGGGGACGGCGGATCGTCGCGGTGATGGAGTCCGGCGCCCCGGCGGACGGCCCGGAGGCGATGGAGTTGGCCGAGGAGCACCGGGCGCACATCAGCCGCTGGTTCTACGAGTGCGGCTACGAGATCCACACCGGGCTGGCCGACATGTACCTCGCCGACCCCCGGTTCACCGCCCACTACGAGGCGATCAGGCCGGGGCTGACCGCGTACCTGCATGAGGCGATCCACGCCAACGCGATCATCCGGGCGTGACGGGCTCTCCGTGTCGGGCGTCAGCCTGACGACGATCGTGGTCCCGAGGATGCCCGACGGCCCCGTGCCGCCGGGCATCCGTACGGTGCCGGTCGGTCAGCAGCCGGGGCCGAAGCTGATACGGACCAGACGGGTGGCCCAGGTCCCCCCGACGAAGTACTGCTGGGCGAGCAGCGCGGTCCGGCCGGCCGGGCAGCTGGCGCTGGCGGCGACCGGGTCGACGTGGACGCTGGAGTAGTCACCGAAGCGGGTGTTGCTGATGGTGTTCGAGCCGACGACCAGGGTGACGTCGGTGTTGGTGAGGGCGGGCACGCCCGCTCCGGGTTGCACCCCGTTGAACGTCATGGACGTGTTACGGCAGGTGGTGGCTCCGGTGTCGGTGTAGGCCCAGTTCAGCCAGACGTTGAACGCGTTCGGCGCGATCTCGGAAGCGCCGAGGGACGGGTTGAAGTCGTCGCTGGTGCCGCTGTGGAACGCGTTGGCGACGGTGGCGGTGTTGGTGGAGGTACTGATGGCTCCGTACCGGACGCCGGGGTATCCGGCGATGTCGGTGCCGTGGGTGAACCAGATGAACGGTGAGTTCGCCGCCTGCACCGGCGCCCAGGCTATGCGTCCGTCGAGGGGGTCGAGGGTGGTGGCGGTGCCACACTGGTTGACCCGCCGGCTGGGGCTGGCGTAGGCGGACGCCACGGTGGCCTGGAGGACCAGCGTGGTGCCGGGGCCGGCACTGTTGCTCATCCGGTAGAGCCGGTACCCGGTGCCGGGGACACCGGCCACGTAGTAGGTGTTCGCGGTGGCGGCGATGGGAATGCCGACCACGGTGACCGGTGCGGTGGAGAAGGCGACCGGGAAGGCCGGGAAACTGACCGCCGCGCCCGCGTACACCAGCGCCTTGGACACCGACCAAGCGGTGGAGTTGACGTACCCCGGATTGAAGTTGTTGGTGGAGGACAGGATCGCGGTCCGGTCCTGGCCCAGGTACGGGTAGTCCAACAGCGTCCCCAGCGGGAACAGTGCGCCGCTGAAGGTCAGGGTGTAGACGAAGTAGCCGCCGCAGGCGTTGCCGCTGGTGCTCGCGGCCAGGAACAGTCGTGGAGCCGTGCCGGCCGTGCCGGTGGTGGTGGCGATGATGATGAACCGGTTGTTCAGGTTGTCGTAGAGGGTGCGTGGGTCGAACACATTGGTGGTGCCGAGGCCGAGCCACCCCGCCAGGGTGTTGGTGCACTGCTGCACGCCGGCCTTGTCGAACACGGTGACCCGCCGGTTCACCGTCTCCAGGATCTGCGTCGGTCCGACGCTGGCGTTGACGTCGGAGGGCTGGGCGCCACCACCGCCGGCCTGGTTGATGCCGGCGAAGTTGGAGTTGATGGTGCGCGGGGACGGGGCACGCGGCAGGCCGGATCCGCCGGTGTTCGGACCGTCCGGGACGCGGGCACTCGTGGTCGTGGCGGACGGCTTGGCCGCCGTGCTGACGCGGACGGGCAGGGTGTCGCCGGTGGGCCTGCCGTCGACCCCCCTGGTCGGGTGGTCCCCGGTCGTGGCTGCTTGGCGGGCTGGTGGATTGGCGCGCTGGTCGATGAGCCTCGGCGAGGCGTGGCCGCGACCGGCGGCGGCGACCGCTACCTCCGCCGAGCCGGTGGTGGGTGGGCTCGCGGCGGCCACCTCGATGCCGACGAGCAGGCTGGCCAACAGGATTCCGCATCCGGTAACCGCCATGGCGTCCCGTATTCTTTTCACTTTTCCTCATCTCGGG
This sequence comes from Micromonospora sagamiensis, assembly GCF_014680085.1. Classification (NCBI taxonomy): domain Bacteria; kingdom Bacillati; phylum Actinomycetota; class Actinomycetes; order Micromonosporales; family Micromonosporaceae; genus Micromonospora; species Micromonospora sagamiensis. Next base: position 4,146,986 of record NZ_AP023438.1, read on the forward strand.
TGGTAAAGAAACGATCAGTAGGAGCCTCCTGGCTGAGAACATTCCAGGCGTCGATGCTCTGCCATATAGAACTGTCGGATCCTGGCGGGCTGGCCAATTTGCGCTTGGTGCGCAACCGTCATATTCGTACTGGTGAAAATATGTCGCGTACGAGTGGCCGTTTCCCCGTCGGGGATAACCACGACGCATACTTCGGGAGAGGCGGACCGGGTGACCCCGGGTCTGACCGCCCGGATACGGGGATGCCGCATCCGTTACGGCGTAGGGCACTGCTGTCGGTGGGGGACGCTAGCCTGGCGGACGAACCCGATCCGAGGGAGTGGCCGTGCTCATCATCGCCGGGACGCTGCACGTCGACCCCGCCGCGCGGGACGAGTACCTGGCCGGGTGTCGCTTGGTGGTCGACGCCGCGCGGGCGGCGGTCGGCTGCCTCGACTTCGCGCTGACGGCCGACCTGCTCGACCCTGGCCGGATCAACGTCTACGAACGGTGGGCCTCCGACGAGCAGCTCCTCGCGTTCCGGGACAGCGGGCCCAGCGACGAGCAGACCGTGGCGATCCGCGACGCCTCAGTCCACAAGTACCGCATCTCCGCCGTCGAAGCCCCCTGACCCTGCTCCGAGGCCCGCCACCCGGCGACATTCCACCCTCCGGTGTGGACCGTTCAGGCGGCGATGGTGCGGGCGGTGGCGTACACGTCGGCGGGTAGCGGGTGGGTCAACTCCCAGAGAATCCGCATCGGCCGGTCCCCACTGTGCTCCCGGTACGTCATCGGCCCGGCGTACAGGTACGGCGGTGCGCCCAGGTCACCGTCGGCGATCCGGGTCTCCCGGACGAAGAGGTGCACCGTCGAGCCCCGCTCGACGTGGTGGACGTACCGCTGGCCGGTCGGTGAGTGGGCGGAGGTGGTGCTCTGCGACTCCCACTGGAAGAGCCGGTCGGTGACGGCCCGGTCGGCGTACATCGTGGTGGGGGAGTAGTGCCGCTCCGACTTCACCAGCGTCACGAAGAAGAGGTCGGCCCGCTCCGCCTCCAACCACTTCACGCCCTCCCGCAGCGAGCCGGGGTTGGGCATGCCGAACGCCGCGCACGCCTCGTTGCGGCTGTACCGGGCGTGCACCCGCAGCGGCACCCCGGGCGACGGCGACGGCCCGGTGACCCGGTGGACCCGGCTCCGCAGCACCTCGGCCACCTGGCGCAGCTCCGCGCAGCGGACCGGCTCCGCCCAGAGCCGGGCCAGCCGCTCCTCCCGGGACGACAGACGGGCATTCGGTCCCCACAGGTCGAAGTGCAACAGGTCCCAGCGCCGCCCCGGCTCCGGCCGGTCGCCCGCCGCGACCCGGGCCAGCAGGTCCAGCCGGTCGGGGTCGTCGAGGTGCAGCATCCGGCCGATCGCCCGGCCCAGCTCGCGGTCGTCCGGTCCCGGCGTCGACGTCTCGATGCCGGCGAGGCGACGCAGCCCGGCCCAGCCGCCGAGCGACCCCGACCGGTACACGTCCTCGATCTCCAGCCCGGTCTCCCGCAGGAAGCCGGCCAGGGTGACGTCTCCGAGCTGCCGCAGCTCCGCGACCAGGCCCTTCCGTGAGGTGGGCATCGCCGACCGCAGGTTGTCGAGCACGATGGTCTTGGCGACCCGGTCGAGCTGGATGTGGCAGCCGCTCGGCAGCATCGGGAAGTCCTGCTCGACGGCTTCCCGTACGGCCCGCCGGCTCACTCCGGTCAGTGCCCGCCACCGCAGGTCGAAGCGGAAGTTGGCGTGCTGCCCGCCGATGAAGTCCAGCACCGTCAGGCACGGTTTCCCGTCGTCGAGCCGCAGGCCACGGCCGAGTTGCTGGAGGAAGATCGTCGCGCTCTCGGTGGGCCGCAGCATCAGGATCGTGTCGACCATCGGCAGGTCGACACCCTCGTTGAACAGGTCGACGGTGAACAGTACGCGCAGCCGGCCGGTCCGGAAGTCGCGAAGCAGGCCGTGCTGCGCCGGTCGGTCGACGCCCGAGGTCACCGCCGCCGACGGTACGCCGTGCCGGGTGAACCAGTCGGCCATGAACTCGGCGTGCCCGATGCTGACACAGAAGCCGAGCGCCCGCATCCGCCCCACGTCGACGGCGTCCCGTACCGCCCGGAGCACGATCCGGGCGCGCGCGTCGTTGCCGGTGTAGACGCCTTCCAGGTCCGTCCGCTCGTAGCCCTGGCCACGCTTCCAGCGCAGGTGCGACAGGTCCACGTCGTCGTGCACGCCGAAGTACTGGAACGGCGCGAGCAACTGCCGCTCCAACGCCTCCCACAGGTGCAGCTCCACGGCGGTCCGGCCGTCGAACCACCGCCGTACGTCACCACCGTCGGCCCGGTCCGGGGTCGCGGTCAGCCCGAGGAGGACGCGCGGGCGCAGCCGTTCCAGCAGCCGGGCGTACGTCGGCGCCTCCGCGTGGTGGAACTCGTCGACGATCACCATGTCGTACGCCCCGGGGTCGACCTCCCGACGGTGCAGCGACTGGATCGACGCGAAGACGTGCCGCCAGCCGGCTGGCTCCCGCCCACCGACCAGCAGCTCGCCGAAGCTGCCGTCGGCCATCACCTGACGGAACGTCGCCTGGCTCTGCCGCAGGATCTGCTCCTGGTGCGCGACGAAGAGCAGCGAGTCGACGTGCCCGCCGCGGTGCAGGCGGCGGTAGTCCAGCGCCGCCACCACCGTCTTGCCGGTGCCGGTCGCCATCACCACCAGGTTGCGGTAGCGGCCGTGCACCCGCCGTTCCGCGTCCAGGTCGGCCAGGATCTCCGCCTGGTACGGGTACGGCCGCACGTCCAGGTTCGCGATCGCGGCGCCGCTGTCGTCGGCCCGCTCCCCGCGCAGCGCGGTCCGCAGCCGGTCGGCGTCGCGACCCGGGTGGTACGCCTCGAAGGCCGGATCGTTCCAGTAGTCCTCGAACGTGGCGGCGAACGTGCCGACGACGTGCGGCTGCTCCGGTTCGGCGACCCGGACGTTCCACTCCAACCCGTCGACCAAGGCGGCCTTGGACAGGTTGGACGAACCGACGTACGCACTGCTCAGGCCGTTGGTACGGCGGAACAGCCACGCCTTGGCGTGCAGCCGCGTGGTCCGGGTCTCGTAGGAGACCTTCACCTCGGCGCCCAGCTCGACCAACCGGTCCAGCGCCCGCTGGTCCGTCGCCCCCAGGTACGTCGTCGTGATCACCCGCAGTCGGCCACCCCGGTCGATCAGCTCGCGGACGGCCGGTTCGACGATCCGTAGTCCGTACCACTTCACGAACGCGCAGAGCAGGTCGACCCGGTCGGCCGAGGCCATCTCGCGGGTCACCTCGTGCCCGATCCGGGGCTGGTTCCGCCCGTTGACCAGGAGTGCGCCGGTGGAGAGCGGAGCGGTGGGGCGTACCGGGAAGGTGGGGGACGCGGGCGGCACCGGTGGGGCCGCGATGGCGTGCAACAGGTTCCTGGCATCGGCTACCTGGTCCTCGACCCCGGTTGCGGCCGGCGCGAGCGTGGCGATGCCGGCGGCTATCTGGTTGGCCACCTCGACCTGCCGGGCCAACTGGTCACTGCCACCGGGTACGGCGCGCAACGCCCGCCGGGCGAGGGTGGCGATGTGCCGGGCCAGGACGTCCGGCGCGTCGGCCGGTTCCAGCTCACCGTGCGCGATCAGGGCCGGATCGACGTGTCGTAACCGGTCGGCCAGCTCACGGGTGATCAGGTGTTCGTAGATGCCCCGGGCCGGTTCGGTCACCGGGGCACGGTAGCGAGTGCTGAAGCGGCCTCGTCGCCCTGGGTCACGTCCGACCGAAGTCGGGAACGGTGATCGTCCCGTCGACGCCGAGCGGGAAGCCGGGGTTGTGGGCGATCTCCCAGACGTGGCCGTCCGGATCGGTGAAGCAGCCGGCGTACCCGCCGTAGAACGTCTCCCGCGCCGGCTTGGTGATGGCCGCTCCGGACGCGGCGGCCTTGGCCAGCACCTCGTCGACCTCGTCGCGGGTGCGGACGTTGTGCGCCAGGGTCATCCCACCGAAACCGTCGCCGCCGGGGTCGGTGAAGCCAGCGTCCTCGGCGAGCTTCTGCCGGCTCCAGAGCACGACGGCGAGACCGCCCGCCTGGAAGAAGACGGTCTGCTCGACCTCCTGGCCGCGCCAACCGAGCCGCTCGTAGAAGGCGCGGGCGCGGGCCAGGTCGGCGACACCGAGGGTGATCAGGCTGATCCGCTGCTCCACCTCCACACCGTACCGCCGACGGTCCGGCACCACCGGCGTGTGCCGGCTTGAGGTCAGCTCCGCCCTCGGCCCCAGAGCTGCCTGATCGAGCGACGCTGCCCGGCCGCCTTCCGCTGCCCGGACGGTGGGTAGAGGTACACCTGCACCTCGGGCAGATCGTGGAAGGCCGACTCGATCGCCGGTCTCACGTCGGCCCAGTCCAGACCACCGTTGCCGCAGCCGAGCGGGGGAATCGCCAACGACATGATTTCCAGGTCCCGGACCACCCGGGCCAGGTGGTGTAGCCCGGCTTCGATGTCTGACAGCCGAGAGGTGGTCTGGCAGTGCCCCTTGGTCGGGAAGTTGATGACATAGCGGCGCGGCCCGAGGCGACCGCTGTCGTAGAGGAACACCCGCCCCAGGCGCACGTTGCCCGACGCGCAGGCGGCCCGGTAGCGGGCGTGGTTCTCCGGGTACGCCTGCCGGAAGGCGAGGGCGATGCCCTTGCCCATCACCCCGAGGGTGTTGACGGCGTTGACGAGAGCCTCGGCGTCCGAGTCGAGCAGGTTCCCCTGCCTGATGGTGAGCACACGCCATAGCTATCACCCCGGTACGACGCCAACGGCGTGAGGTTGCGACTGCCGCGATGCGATCAGGAACCTGGTGCGACCAGATCCGGCATCAGTCGCGTGGACTGCAACCTCTGGTAGGCGGCCCTGATGTGGGCGGACGTGAAGAGTCTGGCCTTCCGGCCGTTCCACGCCTGGACCCGGCGGATCAGTTCGTCCGTGTCGGTGGTCGCCGGCTCGAGTCCGGCCGCGTAGTGAACGGTGGCGAGTAGTTCCAGGCTGTACGGGGCAGCGAATCCGGCTACGAGATCACCGAGTCGTTCGACCGAGTCGGGGCATTCCGAGTCGTGCGCCTGGAGCCAGGCGGAGACCGCTTCCGACGTTCCTTCCGTAACCTGGATCGGGCGCAACTCCTCTGTCCGTGCGGAACGGTCGCCGAACCCCATCAGGTAGTGGCCCTCGAGAAGATCAAGGACGTGGTTCAGCCTTTCCGCGTACGGACCGTACTGGCCGCGTACGAAGGAGAGGCGCAGCGGCTCCCCGAGCACCTGGAGGAAGTAGGCGATTTTCTGAATTTCCAGGACGGTGATGCCGTCCCTCGGCTCCAGAGCCCGAGCCTGTTCGAGGTAGCGGTCGATCGCACGCAGCAGGGTGGCCCGGCCCCGGGTCAGCGGTGGCTTCTCGGTGGCTACCGGCATGTCAGCGGGCTCCGGAGGACCCTCGGGCGGGAAGAGTAGTACCCGGATCTCAGGCAGCTCGGCGAAGGCCTGCTCGATCAGGGGCCGGACCTGGCCCCATTCGAGTCCGCCGTTGCCGCAGCCCAGAGCCGGCACTGCCACCGAACTGATCTGCCGTTCGCGTACTACCCGTACCAGATCTGCGAGGCCGTTGCGGATGTCCGACAGCTTGGAACTGGCCCGCCAGTGGCCCTTGGTCGGGAAGTTGATCACATAGCGACGGCAACCCACGAGGCCGGAGTCGAAGACGAACATCCTGCCCAACTCGACATCTTTCGCCGCGCACGCCGCACGGTACGCCCGGTAGTTGGCCGGGTAGGCACGCTTGAACTGCAGGGCGATCCCCTTGCCCATGACGCCTACGGTGTTGACCGTGTTGACCAGGGCATCTGCTTCGGCCGTGAGCAGGTTTCCGTGGCTGATGACTATCACCCGCGCACCTCCCCTCGTCCGAAGCCGTAGTACCAGTCCGGTCTGACACCAACGTACGCGTTGATGATGCCCGCATCGCGGAGGACCTGCCTCAACTGCTCCTCCCGAGCTGGCGTCCGAACGGCGTAGCCGATGACCAGCTCGAGCGGGAACTCCCGGTGCACGAGTAGCTCGGCCATCCGCCTTCGCATCCGGTCCTGGTCTGCCGGCGTGTTCCTCCAGAGTGTTTCCCGCATCAGCGGCCAGTCAACCAGCTCCGGCAGGTCACGCAGAGAGTTGGAGAAGCAGGTGAGCGCCGCCGCGCAGTTGCCGTCGCTGGCGACCCAGTCGAGCCGGGTGGCATGGACCCGATCGACCGAGCTCACGAGGTAGACCAGGGGATCGTCTCCATCGGGGTAACAGTTCGGTTTGCCGTCCCGGTGATCACAGGCGATGCGGTACATCATCGGGGAGCGGGGCGCGTAGTAGAACGGCACGTAGTCGGCGATCACGCCGCCGGGCGGACAGGGCACTCGCTTGGCTCGGCGGCTCGCCTTTATGGCAGCGGAGCCGACGTCGGTCGTCAGGCGTTCACCTACTGCGGAGTCGGCGACAAGTCGCCCGGCGGCCAGGATGGGCGACATGTTGTCGATGTGGGTGAAGTGCATGATTTGTGCCTGCTCGGGCGGAAGGGTCAGCAGGAGGACCATGGATCAGTCGAGCTCGCTGGCATCGATACGAGCCTTCACGTCGGCGTGTTCGGCGAGCAGGTAGAGCAGATTGGAGCCGTCGATCAGTTCCAGCGGCTTGCCGGAGGCGAACTCGTAGGAAGCCGGGCCATAGCCGCTGGTGGTCACCAGAATCCCCTTGGAGGCCCCTTCGTTCTGCAGGGTTCCGAAGAGATCTCGGACTGCCGAGACATCGACGGTGTTGCGATACCTCTTGGCCTGGATCACTACCTTTCCTCCGAAGATCGGGCGCGGGTCGTAGGCAACACAGTCGACACCACCATCCCGCGACGGGCGGGTTTGTTTGGTGTCCAGGCCCATCTTGGCGAAGAGGTTCTGGATCAGACTCTCGAACTCGGTCGGGCTCAGCTTCAGCAGGTTGGGTCGGTGATCGAGGTCCGCGAGGACGTCGACTTCGTCCACGAAGCGCTTGTCGACCATGTCGAACTCGAGGACCGGGCGCACCGGTGCCAGGGCTTCCGGACGCTTCGACACCGAAGCGTTCAGGTGTTGGAGACACGCCGTGGGTTCGACCCTGCTCAGGTTCAGCTCGGCGAACACCTCCCGAGTGGTCCGGAGTGTCACCAGACAGGGCCGGACCGCGGCGCCAGTACGCGGATCTGTCGTATCGACGATGCCGTTGAAGACGACCGTATCCACGAGTCCCGCACGATCGGCCTCGAAAACCTCGTGCACGGTGCGGAGCGTGGCCTGGGCAACGACGTTCGCGTACCGCTCCCGGATCTCCTTGCCGGGACGAGCTGTCGTCGCAATCTCATCGCGAGCCTTCACGTAGCGGTATTCGCGCACGGCGGGGACCACGTCCATGGTCGGAAGGTGGTACTCGATGATGAGCTGGCGTGACTCGGGCACGTACGCCAGCCGGTACTGCTGAGGAAAGTCATCCGGATACACGGAGTTGCTCAGCACCATGCCGAAGTACTCGACGACCGCAGCCGGCTCACCTGCGGCGACCGCCGCTGCGAACCGTTCGACTTCCGCGTTGTGTGCAGCCGCCTCCGTCTCGGTCTTCTGGCAGTGCTGCTGGTATCGCTGGTAGGCGGCGGCCAGCCTGCGCTGCCGGTCGGCCTCTGCCGCTGCATGCTGCGCCTGGGCCTGTCCGAACGCATGCTGTGCCAGGGACACCTGCTGCTGATATTTCGCCTGCCCACCGAAGAGTTTGCCAAGTCCGCCGGGCTCCGGCGGCGCGAACTGGCGCCAGTCGGGAGGAGGCACGGGAGTGCCGAGAGAGCCGGGGTTGAACGGTGGGTGGTTCACCGATTTCTTCAAGCTGTCGAAATCGATGTGATCATCCACGGTCAGCGTCGTGGCAAGCAGGGTGTCAAGCGCCTCGAGATGGCCCAGCAACTCCGAGTTGCTCGCGGCGACTTCGGCCAGACGCGCCTCGACATAGAGCCTCTTGCGCTCACGTGCGTCTTCTGCGGCCGCACGCTGTGCAGCCTTCCTGGCGGATTCCGCCGCGCGAACCAGTTGCTGGTGATGCCGGTAAGCGACAGCCTGGGCCTGTCGCTGTGCGCGCACCTGGCGTGCGTGCGCACGCTGCATCTCCCGGATGATGCCCACGTTCCGTCCTTGTCGAGTGAGGGATGGGGACCCGACACCATAGCGAGGAACCGCGTTCGAGATGACCCTGTGCCGCGCCGGACTTTGGGTAGAGGCGGACGGCAACTCCTCGCGGCCAAGAAAGGCCAGCTCTTGGCCGATGGTCCGGCCAGAATGTCGGATCTTGGACATGGCCCCTTTTCGGCGCGGCTTCTCCGGGACGGCTGGCACCGCCGCTCGTCAACGACTGATCACGCCCAGGAGGCTGACGCCCCTGGCCAGGAGGAACGCTCCGGCGCAGAGCAGCCCGAGGGAATAGATCGCCACCACAGTCCAACCGAGGACAACCGCAGTGGTCGCCATGCCCCGTTGGTCTGCTGCCATCCGCTCGCCATCATGCGGACGGCAGCGGCGGACTCCCGTAGCTTCGCGGACCACCGGTCTGACGCGACGCCGACTTCGGTCGACGATGGGGCTGGGCGTTGTCGAGATGTGGCGCTGGATCGGCCATGGGGCGACGACCTTCAGCTACTGACCGCCGGGACGGGAGCCCGCGCCTCCGGCGGGCCCCGCCGACGTATGGTGGGCAGGTTCGGAGCTGGCCGGTGGAGGCGAGCGGGAGGTGGAGGACGATGCGCGCCGCCCTGGATCTGCCGCCGGCCGTCGAGGCGGAACGGGTCATCACGGCCGTCCTGGCCGACCTGCGCTCCGGCGCGCACCGGGGCGTCGTGGTCGACTCGCCGCCCGGAGCCGGCAAGTCCACCCTCGTGGTCCGGGCCGCTGTCGACCTGGCCGAGGCCGGTGAGCCGCTGATCATCGTCGCGCAGACCAACGAGCAGGTGGACGACCTGATCGACCGGCTCGCCCGCAAGGCCCCCGAGCTGCGGATCGGCCGCCTCTCGGCCGCCGACTACCGGCCGTCGGCGCGGATCAGGGCGCACGAGACGGTCCGGGTCGCCGCGAAGGTCGCCGACCTCGGCGGTCCGGCCGTCATCGTCGGTACGGCCGCGAAGTGGGCCACGGTCGCCGACGGCACCTGGCGGTGGGCGATCGTCGACGAGGCGTACCAGATGCGTTCGGACGCGTTGCTGCGCGTGGCCGGCAGGTTCGAGCGGGCCCTGTTCGTGGGGGATCCCGGCCAGCTCGACCCGTTCTCCACCGTCGAGACCGCGCGCTGGACCGGTCTGACCTGGGATCCGATGCAGTCCGCGGTGGCGGTGCTGCTGCGCCACAACCCGGACCTGCCGGTGCACCGACTGCCGGTGTCGTGGCGGCTGCCCGCCTCGGCCGCTCCGGTGGTCGCGGCGGCGTTCTACCCGTTCACCGGGTTCCGCGCCGGGACCGGCCCGGACGACCGGGTGCTGACGTTCACCGAGACCGGGCCGGGTGACCTCCTCGACGCGACGGTGGAGCTGGCCGCGTCGTCGGGGTGGGCGCTCTACGAGCTGCCCGCCCGGCACACCGTACGGACTGACGGCGAGGCGGCGGCGGCCTGCGCCGCCCTGGCCCTGCGCGTGCTCGAACGCGGCGCGGTGGCGTACTCCTCCGGGGAGACCTCCCCGGTCGACGCGAAGCGGATCGCCGTCGGGGCCGCGCACCGCGACCAGGTCGCGGCCATCCGCGCCCGGCTCGGCGAGGCCGGGGCGGACATCACGGTGGACACCGCCAACCGGCTCCAGGGCCGCGAGTACGACGTGACGATCGTCCTGCACCCACTCTCCGGCCGGCGGGACGCGACCGCGTTCCACCTGGAGTCGGGGCGGCTCTGCGTGCTGACCAGCCGGCACCGACACGCGTGCGTCGTGGTGGCCCGGGCCGGGATCGCGGACCTGCTCGACGCCCACCCGTCGACCGAGCCGGTGCACCTCGACGTCCCGGTCCGCTTCCCGGACGGCTGGGAGGCGAACCAGGGCATCCTGTCGATGCTGAGGCGGACCAGCGTGGCGGCGGGGTCCTCAGCCCTCCCGGTCGACCGCGGGTAGCCCCACCCGGGCGGAATCCTGCTCCGACCGACCGACCGCACGTCCGGGCGGGCGGATCCGGCGTCTCGTGCTCTCCGCACGGCGCGCACCGACAGGGAGGCCCCGGCCCGCCCGCCAGGTGGAACGCCTGGGCGTCATTCTGCGGTCAACCGCGCGTGCTCCCGTTTTGACGAGGTGGAACGTGGCGGGGTTGACCATGGCGACGTCTGGTTGTCCCCACGGCCACCAACGCGTCGGCCCGCCGGCCAACCGGACGCCATGCCAGCCGACCGAGAAGCCTGGAGTACGCGGTGGCGGGACCGGGCTGAGGAGAAGGAGCAACGATGTCAGATCAGACAGGGTTCCGGCGGTTCGGGCCCCGAGGGCTCGTCCTCGTGCTCGGCGTCGCCCTCGCGGGGGTGGCCGTCCCGGCGAGCCCGGCCTCGGCCGCCGTCCCCGGCCTCATGAGGATGACCGCGACCAGCGCCAGCAGTTCCTTCAACTACCAGAGCGTCACCGCTGTCTGTCCGATCGGAAAGGTGCTGGTGGGGACGGGGTACGAGATCCTCGGCGGGAACGGTGAGGTGACGGTGGACGACTTCCGGATGAACGGCGGCCCCACCACCGCCCCGACCGCGGTGACGGTGGGCGCGTACGAGGTCGACGAGTACGCCGAGAACTGGACGGTCAAGGCGTACGCGGTCTGCGCGGACCCGATCGCCGGGCTGGTGCGGGTCGCGGCGACCACCCCGGACGACTCGACCGACTTCAACACCGTCACCGCGACCTGTCCGGTGGGCAAGGTGCTGACCGGTTCCGGGTTCGAGTTCAGGGAGGTGGTCGGTAAGGGCATCGTGGACGACCTGCGGCCCAACGGCACCCTCGCCAGCGCTCCGACCGCGGTCACCCTCGGGGCCTACGAGGCTGACCCCTTCTACGGTGACTGGACGGCGACCGTGTACGCCGTCTGCGCGGACCCGATCCCCGGGTTGGTGCAGGCCACCGCGATCAGCGTCCCCGCCTCGACCGACTTCACCAACGTCGTGGCCGTCTGTCCTCCGGGGAAGGTGCTGCTCGGCGGAGGTTTCGAGCTGAGGGACGCGTTCGGTGAGGTCGTGGTGGACGACTTCGCTCCCGGCGGTGGCCCGGCCACCGCGCCTGTGTCCGTCATCACCGGCGCGTTCGAGGAGGACCCCTACGACGAGGACTGGACCATCCGGTCGTTCGGGATCTGCGCGAGCCTCTGACGACTGTTCGTGCTGTGCCGCCCCCGGGAACGGGGGCGGCACAGCTTTGCCGGCACCTCGTCTGACATTGCCGGCAAGTACCGAAAAGGTAGGAATCAGTCGGTTACCTGTCGTAGTCGTCTTCCGGATAATGCCAGCTCGCCCGACTACCTAGAGTCAGCGCGTCATGGCAGTGGCCCCGGACACCAGAGGCACGCGGTGCCGCAACCGGGGTAGCGGAACAGGAGCAACGATGTCAGATCAGACAGGGTTCCGGCGTAACGGAACCCGCGGGCTCGCCCTCGCGCTCGGCGTCGCCGTCGTGGGGGTCCTCGCCCCGGCGAGCCCGGCCTCGGCCGCCGTCCCCGGACTGGTCCGGATCTCCGCGACCAGCGCCAGCAACTCGAGCGACTTCCGGAGCGTCACCGCCACCTGTCCGGTGGGGAAGGTGCTGGTCGGAACGGGGTACGAGATCACCGGGGCGACCGGCGAGGTGGTGGTGGACGACTTCACTCCCAACGGTGGCACGCTGACCGCCCCCACCGCCGTCACCGTGGGGGCGTACGAGGCGGACGCGTTCGCCGGGAACTGGACCGTCACCGCGTACGCGATCTGTGCGAACCCGCTGGCCGGGCTGGTGCGGGTCTCCGCCCTGAGCCCCACCGACTCGAACGACTTCCACAGTGTCACCGCCGCCTGTCCGACCGGCAAGGTGCTGACCGGAGCCGGGTTCGAACTCACCGGGGTGACCGGTGAGGGCGTCGTGGACGACTTCCGTCCGAACGGGGGCACCGTCAACGCGCCGACGGCGGTGACCGTGGGGGCGTACGAGGCGGACTCGTTCGTCGACAACTGGACTGCGGCCGCGTACGCGATCTGTGCGAACCCGGTCGCCGGGCTGTCGCGCATCACCGTGCTCAGCGCCATCGACTCCGGCGACTTCCGCAGCGTGGTCGCCGCGTGCCCGACCGGCAAGGTGTTGACCGGTGGCGGATTCGAGGTGAACGGCGCCACCGGTGAGGCCGTGGTGGACGACTTCACTCCCAACGGTGGTGTGGCGACCGCGCCGGTGTTGGTGGTCTCCGGGGCGTACGAGGAGGACCCGTTCGCCGGCAACTGGGACATCCGGTCGTTCGCGATCTGCGCCGACCGCTGACGCTCGACGCGACGAGGAGTCGTCCCACCCCGGGGCGGCTCCTCGTTCCGTGCGCCGTCGACGTCTCCGCGGTTGGACGTCCCGTCCGGCGCACCGTCTGCCGGCGCTCCGACCCGACCGGCCGGTACGATCCGGGCCACCGTTCGCCCCCTGGTGCGGGTCCCGCCGCGAGGTAGCCTCACCGCCGACATCGCCCTGGCCGGCCATCGGGTTCGTCGCTGGTGGCCCCGGGCGGATCGGCGCAGGTCAGCCGGGTAACCGGGTGGGCGGCGTTTCTTTTCCGAAGGGGGACGGACATGGCGGCCGTGCGGCTGGAGCCGTGGCAGGAGGGCGACCTCGACCTGCTGCGGCGGATCAACACACCGGAGATGAAGCGGCACCTGGGCGGCCCGGAGACCGAGGAGAAAGTCCTCGCCCGGCACCGGAAGTACGTGGAGTTCGCCGGCACCGGTCAGGGCTGCATGTTCCGGGTGGTCGCGTCGCCGGAGGGCGAGGCGGTCGGCAGCATCGGCTACTGGGAACGCGTGTGGCGCGGTGCGACGGTGTACGAGCTGGGCTGGTCGATTCTGCCGGCGTACCAGGGGCGGGGGCTGGCCACCGCCGCGCTCGTCGCCGCCGTCGCCGAGGCCCGCGCCCGGCGGACGCACCGCCACGCGCACGCCTTCCCCTCGGTCGACAACGGCCCGTCGAACGCGGTCTGCCGCAAGGCCGGGTTCACTCTGCTCGGCGAGACCGACTTCGAGTTCCCGCCGGGCCGGTTGATGCGCTCCCACGACTGGCGGCTGGACCTCACCGCCGGGCTGGGGTGGTAGCAGGGGACCCCTGCACGACAAAAAGCGGTAACAGGGGACCCCTCCTACCACCAAACCCCGCACCAAGCGCGGACCCTCAGGCGGGCATCCAGTCGAAGGTGTCGGGGTGGGCGCCCTGGCGTCCGCTCTCGCCCCGGTCGAGGGCGCCGATCCGGGCCATGTCGTCGTCGTCCAGGGCGAAGTCGAAGATACGGAAGTTCTCCGCGATCCGCTCCGGCGTGACCGACTTGGGGAAGACGACGTCGCCGCGCTGGATGTGCCAGCGGAGCACCACCTGGGCCGGGGTGCGCCGCAGTCTCCCGGCGATCCCGGTCACCACCGGATCGTCCAGCACCTTCCCCTGGGCGATCGGCGACCACGCCTGCGTGACGATGCCGTGCTCCCGCCCGTACGCGCGGACCTGCTCGTTGCCGAGGTACGGGTGCACCTCGACCTGGTTTACCGCCGGCACCGTCCCCGTCTCGGCGGCGAGGCGCTTCAGATGCGGCACCTGGAAGTTCGACACGCCGATCGAACGGGCCCGGCCGTCGGCCTTGAACTCCTCCAGCGCCTGCCAGGTGGAGACGAAGTCGCCGTCGTAGAGCGTCGGCAGGGGCCAGTGGATCAGGAACAGGTCGACGTAGTTGAACCGCAGTTCGTCGAGGGTCGACTGGAACGCCTTGCGGGCGTCGTCGGGGCGGTGGAAGGCGTTGCTGAGCTTGCTGGTGACGAAGACCTCCTCCCGTTCCAGCCCGGAGGTCCGGATCGCCTGCCCGACCTCGGACTCGTTGCCGTACATCTGGGCGGTGTCGATATGTCGGTAGCCGACGCCCAACGCCTCCCGCACGGCGGCGACGGTGTCCCGTGGTTCGATCTGGAACACCCCGAAGCCGAGCTGCGGGATGGTGTTGCCGTCGTTGAGCCTGATGTCCGGAATCGTGTTGGTGGCCATGCCACTCCCTCTGCGCCTGGTCGCGGTCTCCCGGTGCTGTCGTACCCCGCCTGCCCGGGGGCTCACCTGCCACGCGCGGTGGATGTCTACCGGGCGACGAGGAGGAGCAGGCTGCGACCGCGCAGCAGGTAGGAGGTGCCCTGGCCGCCGATCGGCGCCTCCGACCCGGGCACGGCGACCTGGTTCGGCCCCTCGGCCCAGCTGGCGGTGTCGGTGACCCGGTACCACTGCTTTCCGGCCCCCGGTGACGGGAGGGTGAAGTTCACGTCCCCGGACCAGCCGTTGTAGCCGACGTAGACCGCCGACGCCGGGTCGCCGAACTCGGTGCCGTCGATCCGCCAGCCGAGCGCGTGGTTGCCGGCGTTGCCCCAGTACGCCGCGTCCGGGACGCTGCCCGCCGGGGTGAACCAGGCGAGCTGGGCCATCCCGTTGCCGTTGGTGTCGGCGGCGGAGTAGAAGTTCACCGGCCGCAGTGCCGGGTGGGCGTGGCGGAAGGCGGCCAGCCGGGAGGCGAAGGTCCGGAAGGTGGTCTGGTCGGCCGTCGGGCTCCAGCCCAGCCAGTTCGCCGACGAGTCGAGGTTGTACGGGTTGTTGTTGCAACGGATGCCGCGCAGCACCTCGTCCCCGCCCGTGATCATCGGGGTGCCGGCGGAGAGCATCAGGAACGCGTGCCCGTTGCGGGCCGCCCGGCGCTGGTCGGCGGCGATCCCGCCGTGGTCCCAGGAGATGTTGTCGTCGGTGCCGCCGTCCGACGGTCCGTACGGCCACGGCTGGTTGTTGTTCTTGCTGTTGCAGGCGTACAGGTCGGCCAGGGTGAACCCGTCGTGGGCGACCATGAAGTTGACCGAGTTCCAGGGCCGCCGCCCGTCGTCGCCGTACAGGTCGGAGGAGCCGGCGAACCGGTCGGCGAGCTGCCCCGGGGTGACCGCGTCGACGCCGAGCTTGTTCTGGTCGCGGCGCAGCGTGTCCCGGTACCGCCCGTTCCACTCCGACCAGCCGGCGGGGAAGTTCCCCACCTGGTACGTCCCGTCCCCCAGCGCCCACGGCTCGGCGATCCAGTCCACGCCCGCGCCGCCGCCGGCCGGTCGGGGCGGCATCTCCCGGGTGATCCGGTTGAGCGCGGTGTTCGGGTCGGTGCGGCTGTACGAGAAGCAGCCGTGCTGGCAGGTGTTGCCGAGCACCGAGGCGAGGTCGTGGCGGAACCCGTCGACCCCGAGCACGTTCTTCCAGTACGCCAGCGAGTCGACGATCAGGTCCTGGGCGACCGGGTGGTACGTGTTGTAGTTCCCACCGACACCGGTGTTGTCCCAGGACGACTGCCGGTCGGCGGTGAGCGAGTAGTAGGTCGGGTTGTCCAGCCCGCGCCAGGAGAAGGTGTTGTAGACGTTCGACCCGCCGGCGCTGTAGACGCCGCCCTCGCCGGTGTGGTTGTAGACCACGTCGACCAGGACCTTGATCCCCGCGTCGTGGAACGCCTTCACCATCTGCTGGAACTCGCGGGTGGGCCCGCCGGGGGAGCGGTCGTAGGCGTAGCGGCGGTCCGGGGCGAAGTAGTTGAGGGTCATGTAGCCCCAGTAGTTGTCGCCCGAGGTGCCGGTGGGGTCGACGTCGTTGGTGTCGTTCTGCGTCTCCTGCACCGGCAGGAACTCCACCGCGGTCACCCCGAGCGAGGCGAGGTAGCCGGCCTTCAGCGCGGCGCCCCGGTAGGTGCCCCGGTAGGCGGCCGGCACCGAGGGGTCGTTGCGGGTCAGCCCGCGCAGGTGCACCTCGTACACGAGGTCGTCCTTCAGTGCCCGGGTCGGCCTGCTGCCGACGTCCGCCGGGGTGGCGGCGAGGACGACACCCTTGGCCGCGTGCGGGCCGCTGTCGATGGTCCGGTACGTCGGCCCGGTGGCGTACACCGTCTCGTTGGTCATGCCGGCGCGGAGCGGATCGTGGCTGATCTCCCGGGCGTACGGGTCGAGCAGCAGTTTGTTCGGGTTGAACCGGTTGCCGGCGGCGTCGACGTCGGCGACGAAGCCGGCGGACGAGCCCTTGGTCCAGGCGCTGCTGTACGGCCAGTTCGGCCCCCAGGCCCGGTAGCCGTAGTAGACCGTGCCGGCGATGCCGGCGGCGCGCAGAGCGGCGACGTCCACGGTGGCGCTGAACACCCCGGCGGAGTCCCGGGTGAGCAGGTAGGCGGCGTTCTCACTCGTGCCGGTGGGGTTGGCGTAGAGGTTGACGGTCATCCGGGTGGCGGCTCCGGAGTGGACCCGGAAGGTGATCCGCGATCCGGTGCTGTCGTACCGCGCCCCGAGGGCGCGGGCGTCGATCGCGGCGGTGGCCGGTGCGGGCGCGGTGACCAGGGGCGCGGCCAGCGCGGCCACGGCGGCCAGCGCGGCGGCGAGTCCGGCGGCGAGGGTGGCCCGGGTACGCCGGGCGCGAGGTGTGGGCATGGGCCTTCTCCGACGTCCGGGGTCCGGGTGCCGCAAGACCTTGCAGCGATTGCCGGAAAGATAACAGCCGATTTCAATGCGGTAAAGGGGCTCGACTGTCATCGATGGGATGCGGCCGGTCCCGGCAGGGCCGGGACCGGCCGTGGTCGGTGCGGGGTCAGCCCCAGATCGAGGGGGCCCACTCCGGGTGGTCGATGAACGGGTTGCGGTTGCCCTGCCAGCGCTCGTAGATCCGCTGGTTGCGGCGCTTCTCGAAGGCGTCCGGCGGGTCGGCCTGGTGCCACTGGAGCAGCACCGCCATCTTCCCGTGGTACGGCGCGGTGCCGTTGTTTACCGAGTTGTTCATCTCGAGGTTGGGCCAGCCGTCGTTCCCCTCGTACCGGATGGCCATGTACATGATCATGCGGGCGACGTCGCCCTTGACCGCGTTGCGCGGCTCGAACGAGTCGGCGTCGGTGTAGTTGCCGGGGGCCTCGCCGACCGTGCTGCCGCCGAGGTCGAAGTCCTTGTTGCCCCGGGTCGAGTTCACCGTGACGTCCTCCGGGCGCAGGTGGTGCACGTCGGTGCCGGGGCCGGTCGAGGTGCCGAAGTCGCCGTGCGACTTGGCCCAGACGTGCTCGCGGTTCCAGTCGTCCACGCCGCCGCCGTTGCTGCTCTTGCTCTGCGAGCGTCCGGTGTAGAGCAGGATGACGTTGTTGGTGTTCGCCGGGTCCTGGTCGGTGTCCTTGAGCGCCTCCCACACCTGGTCGTACGAGAGCTTCGTCTGCACCCTGATGATGGAGTGCAGCGAGCTGCGCAGCGCGGTGCCGGTCTTGCCGATCGCGGTGGCGTAGTACGTCGAGTCGTAGTCACCCCCCGGGACGGTGCTGGTCGGGACGGGGGTGGGGGACGACGTCGGGGACGGCGTGGTGGTGCCCCCGAGGCTCATCGCGGTCGGGTTCTTCAACCCGCCGTGGCTGAAGTAGGCGGTCAGCGTGCCGGTCGCGGTGATCTGCCTGCCCCGCAGGTCCGGGTTGGTGAGCAGCCCGAACGTGCTCCGGTACGCGGTGGTCACCTGGACGTAGAGCATCCGGCCCGTGCTGGTCTCGGCGGCCGAGTCGGCGATGGCGATCGCGGTGTCGGCGGTGAAGCCGGACCGGAGCACCGTCGTGGTCGACGTGGGCTGGCCGATGACGTACCCGGTCACGGTCGCCGTGCGGCCGTCCTGTGTGGCGAGCGCCTGGCTCACGGTGAGGGCGGTCGCGGCCGAGGCGGAGGTCACCACGATGGGTACCGCCACCGCCACGGCCAGTGCGATGGCAGTGATCATCCGCCCGGGTCGCGAGCGGGCCATGCTCCTAATATTCATGGTCAGCGATGCTATCGGCCGGGGTGAGCACTCGGGAAGATCATCCGTTGGACATTCTGACCGACGCCGGATTCACCACCGACGAGGCGAAGCGCATCGTCGACCGGTTGATCGAGGGCGTGGACAACCGCACCGACCAGGGCCCGGACCGCATCGACGTCGAGTCGCTGTCGCCGGAGAAGCAGCAGGCGTTGAACCAGTTCACCCTGGCGGTGGCTGCCGACAACTGACCGACCCGTGCGCCCCCGGGGTGGGCGCCCCGCCACGGGTCACCGGCGGGCCAGCCGGGACCGGCGGTAGCCATAGAGGGCGTAGACGACCGCCCCGAGCAGGAACCAGAGGCCGAAGCGCAGCCAGGTCTCCGCCGCCAGGTAGGTGATCAGCCAGAGCGAGAAGAGCGCACCGATCGCCGGTACCACCGGCATCCCGGGCAGCCGGAACGTCCGGGGAGCGTCCGGGCGGCGGTAGCGCAGCACGATCACCGCGACGCAGACCACCACGAAGGCGAGGAGGATGCCGATGTTGGTCAGCTCGGCGGCCTGCCGGATCGGCAGGAACCCGGCGATCACCGCCGAGCCGACGCCGACGATCCAGGTGACCCGGCTCGGCACCCGGCGTACCGGGTGCAGCTTGGCGAACCAGCCGGGGAGCAGGCCGTCCCGGCTCATCGAGTACCACACCCGGGTCACCCCGAGCATGAAGGTGAACATCACGGTCAGGATGCCGATGATCGCGCCCACCGCGATCACGCTGGCCAGACCGGAGAGGCCGACCGAGGCGAACGCCGAGGAGAAGCCGCTCTCCGGGTCGATCTCGGTGTAGTTCTGCATGCCGGTCAGTACCAGCGTCGCCAGCACGTAGAGCACCATCGAGATGGCCAGGGAGTAGAGGATCGCCTTCGGCATGTGCCGGCGGGCGTCCTTCGACTCCTCGGCGGCGGTGCTCATCGCGTCGTAACCGAAGACCGCGAAGAAGACGGTCGCGGCACCGGTCAGCGCGCCACCGAAGCCGAACGGGAAGAACGGTGAGTAGTTCTCCGTCCGTACGTGGAAGAAACCGACCACGATCACCAGGAGCACCACGGCGACCTTCAACCCGACCACGAAGGTCTCGAAGCGGGCCGCGTTTCGGATCCCCTGATTCAGCAGGAACGCGATGAGCAGGCAGAGCAGCACGGCGAACAGGTCCACCACCCGACCCTCGCCGGTGCCGGGTGCGCCGAGCATCCAGGCCGGCAGCTCCAGTCCCAGCTCGCCGACGAGGAAGTTGAAGTAGCCGGAGATGCCGATCGCCACCACCGCCACGATCGCCGTGTACTCCAGCAGCAGGTCCCAGCCGATGAACCAGCCGACCGCCTCGCCGAGCACGGCGTACCCGTAGGTGTAGGCCGAGCCGGCCTTCGGGATCATGCCGGCGAACTCCGCGTACGACAGCGCTGCCGCCGCGCTGGCCACCCCGGCGATCAGGAACGACAGCAGGACGGCCGGACCGGCCGTCTCGTTGGCGACCGCGCCGGCCAACGCGAAGACGCCCGCGCCGATGATGCCGCCCACCCCGATCGCGGTGAGCTGCCAGAGCCCCAGCGACCGGGCCAACCCCTCCCCGGCCTCCTCGGTGATCTCCTCGACCGGTTTGCGGCGGAAGATGCCCGTCCCGCCACCGACGTCCCGTCCGGAGGTCATCGTCGTCCTCCCTCACCCGATCCCGTTGTGGTGCGCCCCGGTGCCGCTCGGACGCGGCGCCAATACCCCGGACGCATCCAACGGAATCAACCCCTGGGAGCGGGCGGGGAAACGGCCTGCGGCGCGCTGTCTCCCACCCGCTGCCCGGCGGTCACCCGGTCGTGCCACAACGCGCCGCCGCCGACCACCACCGGCGAGCCCGGATTCGACCCGGCCGGCACGGCGTACCCCGCACGGTCAGGACACCTCCCGGCGCATTGTCCGGACCAGCCCGGCGACCAGCGGAGCGACCAGCCACAGCAGCAGCGACGTGCCGAGCCGGGCCCACTGCCCGCCGGTCACCTCGGCGGAGAACAACGGCGTCATGGTCACCGCCGTGTCCAGCCACTCCGCCGGCTTCCGCAGTGCCGCCACCATCTCCCCGAGCACCGACCAGACCGTCGGCAGGACGAAGTACAGGACGATCGCCAGCGGGGTGCTCCCCAGCAACAGCCCGAAGGCGATCCCGATCAGCACGTTCGCCACCTGGAGGACGGCGGCGTGCCACAGCAGCGCCCCCGGCACCGACCAGGTGCCGGCGCCCCCGGTGAGGTCGGCGACGACCGTGCCGGCGGCGGCGACGGCGATGCTGGCCACCACCGACAGCAGCGCGGCGACCACCACCGCCGCCAGCTTCGCGAGCACCACCCGGTGCCGTGCCGGGACCAGGGCGAACGTGGTGAGCGCGGTCCGCTGCGACCACTCCGAGGTCACCGAGAGGATCCCGAGGACCGGCAGCAGCACCCCGACCGGCAGCAGCGTCGACTCGAAGAAGGGGCGGAACGTCTGCTCCTCGGCGGGAGCCACGAACAGCTGCACCGTGACGATCGCGACGGCGGTGAGGGCGATCACGATCAGCAGCCACAGCCCGGCCCGGGTGTCGGCGAGCTTGCGCAGCTCGACCCCGGTGAGCCGGAGCAGCGACGGACGCCGGTCCCCGGTGCCGGGTCGCTCGTCCAGGGCTGCCGGGCTGGTCAGGGTACCCGCGCTCATGCGGCGACCTCCTGGTGCGACTCGGTGGCGGTCAGGGTGAGGAAGAGCTGTTCCAGGCCGCCGCTGCCGGCCGGGCGCAGCTCGGTGAGGGCGACCCCGGCGTCCGCGGCGGCCTGGCCGACCACCCCTGCCTCGGCCCGGACCAGCAACCCCCCGTCGGTGCTGCTGGTCGCGGTCAGTCCGGCGGTGGCCAGGGCGGTGCGCAGGGCCTGCGGGTCCCGGGCCCGGACCAGGGTGCCGGCCCCGGAGAGCAGCTCGTCCTTGCCGCCCTGGGCGACGACCCGGCCGCCGCCGATCACCACCAGCCGGTCCGCGACCGCCTCCACCTCCCGCAGCAGGTGCGAGGAGAGGAGCACCGTGCCGCCCCGGTCGGCGAAGTCGCGCAGCAGGCCGCGCATCCAGAAGATGCCCTCCGGATCCAGGCCGTTGGCCGGTTCGTCGAGGACGAGGATCCGGGGATCGCCGAGCAGCGCGTGCGCCAGCCCGAGGCGTTGCCGCATCCCCAACGAGTACGCCCGGATCCGGCGCTTCGCCGCGGCCGGGCCCAGCCCGACCCGCTCCAGCGTCGTCGGGACACGCGTCGGGTCGACGCCCATCGTCCGGGCCGCGACGGTCAGGGCCTCCCGCCCGGTCCGTCCGGCGTGCTGCGCCGAGGCGTCGAGCAGGACGCCGATCCGCCGCCCCGGGTTGGGCAGCCGCCGGTAGGGCACCCCGTCGACCGTCGCGCTGCCCGACGTCGGCAGGGTGAGACCGCAGATCATCCGCATGGTGGTGGACTTGCCCGCCCCGTTCGGGCCGAGGAAGCCGGTGACCGTGCCCGGTGCGCAGCGGAACGACACGTCGTCCACGGCGGCGTGCCGGCCGTACCGTTTGGTGAGGTTCTCCACGGTGATCATGGGAGGAGCCTGCCCGCGCCACCCGGCTGTCCGCTGCGGCCGGGAGTGCACCGCCGCCGATACCTTGGTCGACGGAGAGGTCTCGACTTTGGTCGGTGCCGCAGCTGCGGTGACGCTCCGTAGCATGGGGTCATGTCCAGCACGGCCGTCGTCCCGGACCATCCGTGGTTGCTGCCCGGGGCGCTGACGTCCGCCCCCGGGGCGGTGCGGCGGCACCCCCGGCGGACGACCCGCGACTGGCTGGTGGACGTCCTCTGCTGCCTGATCTCCCTGGGCTGGGTGCTGCTGGCGACCGCGGACGCCCTCGCCGCGCGCCCGGAGTTCGCGACGCCGCTGCCGTACCGGTGGATGGTGCCGGCGGACGCGGTGCTCGGCCTGGCCGTCACCGGCCTGCTCTGGGTGCGCCGCCGCTGGCCGGTCGGGCTGGCGGTGGTGACCCTGCCGCTGACCTTCTTCTCGCTGGCCGGGGCCGTGCCCCTGCTGATCGTCTACTTCACGGTGGTCGTGCACCGCCGCACCGCCGTCGCGCTGACGTTCACCGCGGTCGGGATGGGGCCCAACCTGGTCTTCAGCCACCTGCGTCCCGACCCGCACCTGTCGTACTGGCAGACGACCGCGTGGGGCGTGGCGATCAGTCTCACGGTGCTCGCCTGGGGGATGTTCGTCCGGGCCCGCCGGCAGCTGGTGGTGTCGCTGCGGGAGCGGGCCGAGCGGGCCGAGGCCGAGCAGCAGCTCCGGGTGACGCAGGCCCGACAGGTGGAGCGCACCCGCATCGCCCGGGAGATGCACGACGTGCTCGCGCACCGGATCTCCCTGCTCAGCCTGCACGCCGGAGCACTCGAGTACCGGCCGGACGCGCCGACCGAGGAGGTCGTCCGGGCCGCCGGTGTGATCCGCAGCAGCGCACACGCCGCGCTCCAGGACCTCCGCGAGGTCATCGGGGTGCTGCGCGCCGAGCCATGCGACGTGGAGCCGGAGCGCCCGCAGCCCACCCTCGGCGACGTGCCGGCGCTGGTCGACGAGTCCCGCACCGCCGGGGTCCGGGTCGACCTGCGCGACCGGGTCGACCGGGCCGGGGAGGTCCCGCCCGCGGTGGGACGCAGCGCGTACCGGATCGTGCAGGAGGGGTTGACCAACGCCCGCAAGCACGCTCCGGGAGCCGCGATCAGCGTCGACCTCGCCGGTGGCCCGGGGGAGGGGCTCACCGTCGAGATCCGTAACCGCTGGCCGCTGGGGGAACGCCCCGACCCGCAGATCCCCGGCACGGGAACCGGACTGGTCGGCATCGCCGAGCGGGTCCACCTCGCCGGTGGGCGGCTGACCCACGGCCGGGACACCTCCGGCGACTTCCGGTTGGCGGCGTGGCTGCCGTGGCAGCCGGCATGAGCGGCGGAGCCGACGACCCGCGCCCGGTACGCGTCCTCGTCGTGGACGACGACCCGTTGGTCCGGGCCGGGCTGTCGATGATCCTCGGCGGGGCACCGGACCTGCGGGTGGTCGGCGAGGCCGGCGACGGCGGTGAGGTGCCCGCCGCCGTCGACGCGTACGCCCCGGACGTCGTGCTGATGGACATCCGGATGCCCCGGCTCGACGGGCTGGCCGCCACCGAGGCGCTGCGGTCGCGTCCCGAACCGCCGGAGGTGCTGGTGCTGACCACCTTCGACGCCGACGACCAGGTGCTGCGGGCGCTGCGCGCGGGGGCGGGCGGCTTCCTGCTCAAGGACACCCCGCCCGCCGAGATCGTGCAGGCGGTGCGCCGGGTCGCGGCGGGCGAGGCGACCCTCTCGCCGACCGTCACCCGCCGGCTGATCGCGCACGTCACCGCCACCGCGTCGCCCCAGGCCCGGCGGGATCCGCGCCGGGAACGGGCGCAGCGCCTGCTCGCCGGCCTGAGCGAGCGGGAACGCGAGGTCGCCGTCGCGCTCGGCCGGGGGTGCACCAACGCGGAGATCTCCGCCGAGCTGTTCATGAGCGTGGCGACGGTGAAGGCGTACGTCTCCCGGCTGCTGGCGAAGCTGGAGCTGAACAACCGGGTCCAGGTGGCCCTGCTCGTCCACGACGCCGAACTGGTCTGAACCGGCCGGCGGCGGTAACGTCCAGCACGGGGCGACGGGGGGGGTGGCATGGCGCGCGGCGGGATCTTCTGCCTGGAGGGTCAGTGGCACCGTGACCTGCACGAACGCGGGTCGGTGCTGCCGACGCTGGAGCTGCTGGAGCGGCTCGGGCGGATCCGGTTCATCCACAAGGACGCCGCCACGCCCGACGAGCTGAACTACTTCCTCGACCGCTGGCTGCTCAAGCAGTACGCCGACTACCGGGTCGGCTTCTTCGCCATGCACGGTGAGCCGAGCCGGCTCTGCCTCACCGACTGGCACTCGGTGGAGCTGAGCGACGTCGCGGAGCGGATGGCCGGCCGGTGCGCCGGGAAGCGGCTCTACTTCGGCAGCTGCTCGGTGCTGCGCGCCTCCAACTCCGCGATGCGGGACTTCCTGTCGGTCACCGGGGCGGCGCTGGTCTGCGGGTTCACCCGGGAGGTCGACTGGGTGGAGTCGGCGGCGTTCGAGACCGTCCTGCTCGACGTCCTCGCCAACGGCCACCGGCACAATGCCGCCGAGCTGCGGATGGGATCGGCGCACTGGGCGCCGCTCGCGTCGTACCTGGGCTTCCGGGTGATCTACGCCAACGGCCGGGAGTGGCGGCCGGCGGCCCGTCCCCGGGTGCCCGCCCAGCCGGCCCGTGACAGCGCCGGTGCCCACCCCCAGTGAGGCCATCCTCACCTGCGGCTCGGCGCCTCCGC
Source organism: Micromonospora sagamiensis (assembly GCF_014680085.1). Classification (NCBI taxonomy): domain Bacteria; kingdom Bacillati; phylum Actinomycetota; class Actinomycetes; order Micromonosporales; family Micromonosporaceae; genus Micromonospora; species Micromonospora sagamiensis. The sequence continues at coordinate 4,171,465 of NZ_AP023438.1, forward strand.
TCGCCGGCTGGCAACCGCGTACGCGGCCAGGAACACCGCCGCGCCGATCCAGACCAGGCAGTACGCCCCGAAAGCGCCCAGGGTTACCGACTCGTGCAGGCCGAAGTAACCGATGACGAACTGGATCGTCGGCAGCAGGAACTGGAGCATGCCCATGACGGTCAGCGGCGTGCGCACCGCGGCGAACCCGAACAGCGCCAGCGGCAGGGCGGTGACCAGGCCGGTACTGGCGAGCAGCACGTCGTGCGTCAGGTCCCCGCCACCGAAGTGACCCCGGCCCGTCCATTCCAGCACGGTGAGGTACCCCGCCGCCGGTAGCGCCAGCGTCGCGGTCTCCACGGCGAGCCCTCGCCAGGTCGGCATGCTGGCCTTCTTACGGAGCAGGCCGTAGAAACCGAAGGTCACGGCCAGGCCGAGCGCGATCCACGGCGGTCGTCCCGAGTCCACCGCCAGCCAGAGCACGCCCGCGCCGGCCAGCCCGATCGCCGTCCACTGCACGCCGGACAGGCGCTCCCGCAGCAACAGCAGACCGAGCATCGCGCTGAGCAACGGGGTGATGTAGTAGCCCAGCGCCGCCTCGATGACGTGCTCGCTGTTGACCGCCCAGATGTACAGCCCCCAGTTCACGCCGACGAAGCCGCCGGCGGCCATCAGCATGCCCAACCGGCGCCGGTCGCGCAGGAGGTCGGGCACCCACCGCCAGTCCCGCAGCACCGTCAGCAGGAGCGCGACCAGCACCAGCGACCAGATGACCCGGTGGGCCAGGATCTCCACCGGAGGTGCCGGCTCCAGCAGCGGCCAGTACAGGGTGAGCAGGCCCCACATGGTGTAGGCGCTCACCCCGGCCAGCACCCCGATGCCCTGGCGGTGGTCGCCGGGCCCGGACCCGGCCGTCGGCGTCGGCGTGGCCTCGGTCGTCGGTGCCTGGTGCGTCATCGGTCACTGCCGACCGGCCGGGGCCGGCGTCTTCCCCACTGACGTATCCACATCCGCAGGTCGTGTGAGGGGCCGCGGTCGCGCGTGCGGTAGGTGTCACCGCGCTGGGGCTGCGGCGTCGAGGGCAACTCGACACCCGCCTCCAGCCGCTCCAGCCGGCCGACCAGCCGGTGGATCGCCAGTTTCTCGGCCCGGCAGTACAGGTGCTCCGCGAGTTCCCCGCCGTGCACCGGCGGGCGTACCACCTCGATCAGCGCGCCGGTGTCCACCCCGGCGTTGACGTGGTGGATGGTCACCCCCGTCTTGTCCGGCTCGTCGTGGTAGAGCGCGAAGAAGACGCAGTGGTTGCCCTTGTAGTCGGGCAGGTAGCCGCCGTGCACGTTGACGATGCGGTCGCCCGCCGCCGCCAGCACGGCCTTGCCCAGGATCGAGCAGCCGATCACCACCGTGACGTCGGGACGCGCGTCGGCGAGTCCGGCGGCCACCTCCGGCGCGTTGATCGACGAGACGAGGAGGGAGTTGTCGGCGTCGGCGTACAACGGTGGGTAATGCCGGAAGTACTCGCGCCGGTAGCGGTCCTTGCCGGTCAGCGAACGGCGGATGTCGTGGTAGCGGGCGTAGAGGTAGTCGCGGTAGCGCCGTCGGCTCCACAGCCGGGCGGTCTTCGCCGAGCCCGGTTCCACGGCGGCGAACACCACGTCGAACCGGGTCCGCAACATCGACTCCAGGTAGCGGTGGTGATGGTCGTCCGCGCGCAGCACAGCGACCCGTAGGGAAGGCACGATGCTCTCCGTTTCCGTTCTGCGGTCGGTCCGGTTCACCGTCGCGCCGTCACCGGCCGGGCCGGGCCGCCGAAACCTCGTGCGGGTCCACCACCGTCACGGTGATCGCGGACCGGCCGGACTCCGCGGCAGTGGCCGCGTCCGCTGCCGTCTCGCCCAACGCCAGCACGTGGCCGACCCGGTCGCGGAACGAGTGGTGGCGCTGTCGCCGCTCGCCGACGGTCGCCGTGCAGACCACGTCCACCACGCCGGGAACCTCCCAGGCCCGGTCCAGTCCGGTCACGCCGCCGATCTCCCCGCTCTCCGGCAGGGTCAGGAACCGGATGGAGGCGTGGTGGTGGGGTCGCGGGTCCGGTGGGGCGGTGGTACGACGCGTGGCGTGCAGGATCGTCGCGGCGATCATGTCGTGGCCGGTGGCCAGGCGGACCAGGTGCGGGATCATCCCGCCGGCCAGCCGTGGGTTGACCTCCATGATGACCGGCCCACGTTCGGCCAGGCGGAGTTCGACGTGCGCGGGCCCGGACCGCAGCCCCAGCGCCTCGACGGCGCGGCGCGCCGTCTCCGCGACCCGCGCCGAGTCGGACCGGTCCAGGCAAGCGGGAAAGTCGTGCCCGACCTCGACGAAGAAGGGCTCGTCCCCCACGTGCTTGGCGGTGATGCCGTACACCGTGCCGTCGAGCATCTCGACGGAGTATTCCGGGCCGGTGACGCGCTCCTCGACGAGGATCCGGGGTTCGATCGGCAGGCCGCGCTCGTTGTGCCGTACGTCGAGGAGCTTGCGCGCCCACGCCTCGACCTCCGCCGGGCTGCCGCACGCGCGGACGCCCTCGGAACCGGAGCCGAAGCAGGGTTTGACCACCACGTCGCCGCCGAGTTGTTCGGCGGCCTCGACGGCCCGGTCGACGTCGACGCACTCGGCGAAGCGCACCGCACCGGGCTGATCGGCCAGCGCGCGGCGCTGGGCGCCCTTGTCCCGGCAGCGCCGCACCGCGTCCGGGTCGGGTGCCGGCAGGCCGAGATGTCCGGCCAGTCGGCTGGCCGCCAGCACGAAGTACTCGCTGCTGGACAGCACCGCGCCGATCGACGCGCGGCCGGCGAGCGCGGCGCAGGCCACCTCCAGCGCCTTCGCGTCACCCGTGTCGACCTGAACGCACTCCACCCCGTCGGCCGCGACGTACGGGTACCGCGCTGGATCGGCGGCGAGCAGTACCGGCGTCAGGCCGAGTGCCCGCCCCGTGCTGGCGAACAGTCGGCCCGTGCCGGTGGTGTTGCTCTCCACGAGTACCAGCCAGGGTCGGGACGCCTTCGTGGTCATGCCGTCCACCCCGGTCGATCCCTGCGAGCCGCCCGGACCGTGTGACGAACTGCCGTTGCGGCTCCGGCCGCCGCGTTCGCCGAAACTGGTTTCCACACTCTTGTCGTTCCCCGTGGCTGTGGCGTGTCTGGTGTGTTGAACACCGATGTGACGATCGGTCGACCTCCGGATGTGGATTCGAGCGGCCCGGCCGCTCCGAATTCACGTCTGCCCACAGTAGAGGTCTCGCATGCTACAACCGCTCCGGTTGGCGAGTCAAAGCGCGACTTCGTGCCGGGGAATTCACGTTCGTGCAATTGGCGAATAGCGCTTGTGTTCCCGGTGCCGGTCAACTCCGGACCTCCGCGCACTCGCCCAGCCGGGCACGGACCGCTTCCCGCAGCGCCGCCTCGGCGCGGGCCAGGTCGTCGAGCTGTTCGACGTGCCACCTCCGGTGCGCCAGCCAGCGGTCGGCGGCGCTCTCCGCCACCGTGGTGAAGTCGCCCGGTCCGCCCCCGTGGCGCTGCCCCGCGACGATCTCCGCGGGATCCAGGCTGGTCAGGTCCAGCCCGTCCAGCCAGCCCGGCGGACCGAACTTCGCCAGGTCGGTGGAGCCGGCGGCGACCGCGCGACGCACCGCGTCGCCGACCATGTGGTGCGCGGAACGGAACGGAACGCCACTGCTCACCAGCCGGTTCGCCAGCCACGTGGCGGCGGTGAAGCCGTTCTCGACCCGGTCCCGCATCCGATGGCCGACCGGTCGGGCGCCGCTGACCAACACCTGGCCGAGCAGGACGGCGTCCTCCACCGCGTCCAGGCCCGGCCAGCCGCACCCGACCGCTTCGGTGCCGACCTCGATCGAATTCGTGAACGGGGCACTCTTCGTCACCGCGGCCATCGCGGTCCAGGCCCCGACGGATACACCGGCCTTCGCCTTGACATGCTCCAACAGAAACGCGTTCCGTTTCTGTGGCATGGCCGAACTGCCCCCGACCAGCCGGTCCGGAAACGTCACGAAGCCGAACTCCTCGGTGCTCCACAGTTGCAGATCCGTGGCGAGCCGGCTCAGGGTCACGGAAAGGCCGGCAGCTGCCGCCAGTATTCGCAGCAGCGCGTCCCGGCTGGCGACGGCGTCCAGCGCGTGCCGGGGCCCGGTGGCGAAACCGAGCAGCCGGGCGGTGCGGCCGGTGTCGATGGGCAGGTCGGTGCCGGCCACCGCCCCCGCGCCGAGGGGACAGGTCTCCAGTCCGCCGGCGGCGGCGTGCAGGGCGGTGACGTCCCGACCGACGGCCTCGGCCACGCCCAGCAGGTAGTAGCCGTAGGTGATCGGCATCGCGGCCTGGAAGTGGGTGTGGACGGGCATCACGACGTCGCGGTGGGCACGGGCCCGCGCGAGGAGGACACCTTCCAACCGGACCGCTTCCTCGCTGAGGCGCAGCACCCGGTCCCGCAGCCGCATACTGGTGATCGTCGCCTTGAGGTCGTTGCGTGAGCGGCCGGTGTGCAGCACGCCCCCGACATCCGCCCCGAGCCGTTCGATGAGGTAGCTCTCGTACATCAGGTACAGCCCACGCGGCGCGGGCCGCCCGGCCAACGCCCGGTACCGGTCACTCGCCAACTCGTCGATGCACCGCAGCAGCGTGGCGGCGAGGTCACCGGCGATGATCCCGCGCTCGGCCAGCATCACCAGGTGGGCCCGGTCCACCCGGACCATCAGGTCCAGCTCCGCCTCGAACTGCGCGGCGGAGAACTCGCCGTACACCACCCGCTGACTACGCCTGCCGAGCTGTCCGGCGAGCCGGCCCGTCCCGCTCACCGCACACCCGCCAGCCCGCCGATCGACGAGATGACCTCGTCGTGTGTCCGCCGGCCCCATTCGTAGGCCGACCATTCGCCGTACGGGGTGCGCGGGTCGTCCAGGAACACCGGCACGCCCGGGACCGCCCGGTCCAGGTGGCCGGCCGCGCGTAGCCAGGTGTCGTCGTACACGGTGTCCTGGTACCGGTAGCCGTCGTCGGGGAGCATGACCACGGTGCGGGAGTCCGGGTTGGACGTCGACCACCAGTGGGCGACGTGGAAGGCGGCACCGCTCGTCGGTCCCTTGAACATCGCGAACCGTTGGTGCAGTCGGCGGGTCGCCTGGTAGGCCAGCGCCTCGGAGCACCAGTGGACGCTGTCGAACACCTGATGGTCGAGGTTCTGCGGCATGAGGCTGTTGCCGAGGCCCCGCAGCCCCCGATGTCCGTCCGGCTGGCCGAAGAGCACGCTGTACGGAGTGTCCACCCCGATCGCCCGGCAGTGCGGCAGCAGCGACCGGAGGGAGCCGACGGTGCCGCACATCGAACCGCCCGATCCCACCGGCCCCACCACGCAGTCGATCTGGCCCAGGCTCTCCGCCAGCAGTTCCGCGACCAGCGCATAGGAGCCGGGGTTGTCCGGGTTCGAGTACTGGCGGGGGCAGAAGCTGTCCGGATTCTCGGCCTGGATCTCGGCGAGTCGGGCCAGCCGCGCTCCCTGGTAGCCGCCGACCGGGGCCTTCTCACGGACCCGTTCGACGACCGCACCGAGGTCGGTGAGGCGTCGGTAGAGGCGATCGTCGATGGCGGGGTCGCTCACGAGGACCAGGCGACGGCCGAGCCGGGCCGCCTGCATGGCCAGGGCCAGACCGAAGGTGCCCGAGGTGGTCTCGACGATGAGCGTGTCCGGTCCGATCTCGCCCGTCTGGGCCGCCTTGCGCAGGATGTACCGCGCCGGGATCAACTTCATCAACGTGAAGGAGGCCGCGTAGAGATTCGGCGTCAACTGGATCAGCTTGGGGATCTCTTCGGCGGCGGTCACCTCGTCGAAGGGTGCACGAATCGCCATCAGCAGCGAACCTCCTCGCGTACGGGGGCCGGTGCGGTGCGCCAGACGGTGGTCACCGGCAGCCCCATGTCCTCGACCGCCGACACGCACCGTTCCGCGTCCTCGGACGCACCGGGACGCGTGGCGTCGAACATGAGCCCTGCCACGGTGCCGCTGTGCGCCACCTGTACGCCGCAGCCCCCGTGTCGGTGGCACAGGTCCACCAGGTCGTCGAGTGCCGGCTTCGGCAGGAACCGTTGGTTGATCCGGGCGCTGGCGGTGCTGACCCGGCCCAACAGCGCGGCGTCGCCGCTGACGACGGCTCGTCGCAGGGCGGCCCGCAGCACGCCGAAGGCGGCGACCTCGCGATCGTGGTACTCGGCCACCCGCTGCTGGAGGGTGTCCACGCCACCGCTGCGCGGATCCGTGTCGCAGCCGACCACCACCAGTGGCGGTAGCGCGGCGCCGAGCGTCTCGAGGACCACACCCTCGCGGTGCCCGAACAGGACCACCGCGTCGTCGAACATGACCGAATCGGCCGCCTTCTCCGCCAGCACCGCGAGCCGGGCGATCGTCCGCTGTGGCAGCACGACGTCGTGGTAGTCGGCCACCGCTCTGATGGTGGCTGTCACGTCGCTGGTCGACGAGCCCATGCCGACTCCGTGCGGGATGTTGCTCACGATCTCGACCACGCCCCCGGCCGGCGCCAGGGGTTCACCGGCCAACTCCCGCAGGGTCAACTCGGCGGCCCGTCGTGCCTTGATCAGCTTGGGATCGGTGACGGTCACCCCGCTCGTGTCGCAGGGGCGGAAGCAGGCCCGGGTGCCGTACTGGGGATGGGTCAGGGTGACCAGTGCGCGTTGTGGTCGGCCACCCGCGCAGTCGAACATGCCCTGGAGCAGTTCGCCGTGGTGCGCCGGCGCGTTCCCGATCCCCACCCGGCGTGGCTCGGGGCGGCGGGCCAGTGCGGGGACTACCGCGAAGCGGCGTTGTGCTTGATTGACTGTGGTCAATTCAATACTCCCTACTTCGGGCACCGTTGCGCGGAAAGGGAAACGGCCTGCTGCTGCGGTGCGTGGGGCGGAGCGCATGGTGGTGCGTGGGCATGCGCGTGTCGCCGCTTCTTGCAATTTGCCCCACACGTCAGGCGTCGTCCGGCGGCGGTCGGCGCCATCGGCCCGCGGGTGTCGGGTGGAGGGTTTGCGCAGGTGGTGGACGTGGGCCCGACTGTTCGCGCGGCCGTGGTGGGTCAGGGGTCAACGCATCGGCAGGGCCTGTGGAGTGCGCGTATGGCGTGATCCGGGGGCGTCGCCCCCCGCCGGACCGCGGACTTTTCGCACATGCTGTGGTGTCCCCCGTGGCTTTTCGGCAGCGCGTCCTGTGGAGCGGCCCCGCTCCGATGGAAAGACTGCATTAAGCCATCAAGATTGTCAATACCTGGGGGATTGGTGATTGGTGTGAGGAATTGCGCTCCGGTGGGTTCGGGCCGGCGCCGGGTGTGATTGATCGGATGGCAACATAACGTAGCGGGCAACCCGCTTCTGATAAGTTTCCGAATGAGTTCCCCGACGGGCGGCCGGCGCGCTGAGATCAGTAGGCGACGGTGAACCGGGTGTTCAGGTGGCGGGGGTTCTCGATCTCGTCGACCACGGCCACCGCCAGATCCTCGTACGACAGCACGGACCGGCCCTGGGCGTCGGTGACCGGATGGTCGCCGCCGGTGCGGTAGTGCCCGGTGCGCTCGCCCGGGTGGAACTCCAACGGCGGTGGTGAGACATAGGTCCAGGGCACGCCGTCGGCCGAGGACCGGTAGCAGTCCAGCGCCTCGGCCTGCCCCAGCGCCGGGTCCCGGTACCGCTCGGGGAAGTCCGGCGCGTCGAGGAACCGGGTGCCGTCCGGGGCGAGCAGGGTCGCCCCGCCGCCCAGGTGGATGATCCGGGGCGGGTCGGGCAGTTCGCGTAGCGTCGTCACCAGCGTGCGGGCCGCGTCCGCCCAGAGCGTCCGTTCGCCGCCGCCGACCGCGACGACCAGCACGTCCGCCTCCGGCGCGAGTTCCCGTACGCTCCGCGCGGAGGTGACGTCGCCGGTCACCACCCGGACGCCCGCAGGCAGGTACGAGGTGGCCTCCGGCCGCCGCACCGCGGCGGTGACCCGGTGCCCCCGGTCGAACGCCTCGGCGGTGACCCGGGAACCCGCGGTGCCTCCGGCACCGAACACGACGATGCTGCTCATGACCGCCTCCCGGTCCGACGGACTGGTCCGTCTCCAGGCTAGGGAGCGATCGGTCGGCCGGGCGGCGGAACGGCGATCCCCGGCCCACCGGCCGGCCCTGCCCGGTCCCGCAGCCCCACCCGGTCCCGCGAGCCAGCGCGCTCCCACGGTCCTGCCCGGTCCTGCGGGCCGGCGCGTTCCTGCGGTGCCCGTTCCCGCGGTCCTGTCCGGTCCCGCGGTCCTGTCCGGTCCCGCGACCCGGCTGTCGCGGGGACGCGGCTCAGTCGACCAGGGCGGAGTAGACGAGCTGGCGCAACTGGGGGCGCAGCGGATAGGTGCTCGACGGCATGAGCTGGGTGAACAACAGCGCGGTGATCTCCTCGGCCGGGTCCACCCAGAACGCGGTGCTGGCCACGCCGCCCCAGTAGTACTCGCCGACGCTGCTCGGCACCCGGCCCGGAATCGGGTCCTGCACCACCGCGAAGCCGAGACCGAAACCGACCCCGTCGAAGATCGACTCGGCGAAACCGCCGGTGGAGAGGGCGTCCAGGTCGCGTCCGCCGGGCAGGTGGTTGCGGGTCATGAAGCGCACCGTGCGCGGACCGAGCACGCGCGCCCCGTCCAGTTCGCCCCCGCGCAGCAGCATCTGGGTGAACCGGTGGTAGTCGTACGCGCTGGAGATCAGGCCGCTTCCCCCGGCGAGCAGGGTGGGCTTCTGGCGGGCGACCGCTCCGAACTGGTCGTGCCGCAGGATCCGGCCGGTCCGGGGGTCGGGCACGTAGAGCGCGCCGAGCCGCTCGGCGTCGTCCCCGTCGACCCACCAGTGCGTGTCGGTCATGCCCAGCGGGCGCAGGATCCGGTCGGCGACGAAGTCGTCGAGGCGCTGCCCGGAGACCACCTCGACGAGCCGGCCGAGCACGTCGGTGGCGACCGAGTAGCCCCACGCGCTACCGGGCTGGAAGAGCAGCGGCAGCTCGGCCAGGGCCACCGAGGCGGCGGCCAGGTCGACGCCGGGCGGCCAGCCCAGGTCGTAGCCGGCGGCCCGGTAGAGGCCGTCGACCACCGAGGTCTGCATGAACCCGTACGTCAGGCCGGCGGTGTGCGTGAGCAGGTGCCAGACCCGGATCGGCTCGACCGCCGGCACCGTGTACGGCTTGAGGTTCGAGCCCTTGGCGTAGACCCGGACGTCGGCGAACTCGGGCAGCCACCGGCTGATCTCGTCGGTCAGCTCGAAGCGGCCCTCCTCCCAGAGGATCATCGCGGCGACCGACGTGATCGGCTTGGTCATCGAGTAGATCCGCCAGAGCGTGTCCGGGGTCACCGGAGCACCCGCCTCCGCGTCGCGCATCCCGTACGTCGAGGAGTGCGCGACGTGCCCGCGCCGGGTCACCACGACCTGCCAGCCGGCGAGTTGCCCCGCGTCGACGTACCGGCCGAAGTGCTCGTCGATCCGGGACAGCCGGGCCGGGTCGAAGCCGATCTCGTCCGGGTCGATGTTCCGCGCCACGTCCACGACAACTGAACCTACTAGCCGGTAGGGGCTTCCCGAAAGGGGTGCGGCTAGTCTCGGGACCGTGCCGGAGCTCACCGAGGACGCGTCCTTCCGCCACGAGGACTGGTACGGCGAGGAGATCGTCGACCGGCACTTCGTGCGCTGCTCGTTCCAGGAGATCGACCTGACCGAGGCGACCACCCGGGGCGCGGTCTTCACCGAGTGCTCCTTCGGCGGTGTGCGCTTCAACGCCTCCCGGCACGTCGACTCGGCGTTCACCCGCTGCGTCTTCACCCGGTGCGTCCTGTTCGAGGCCGAGTTCACCGGCTGCAAGCTGGTCGGCAGCACGTTCACCGAGTGTGAGCTGCGTCCGCTGCGGGTCGAGGGCGGGGACTGGTCCTTCGTCGCCCTGTCCCGTGCCGACCTGCGCGGCGTGCGCCTCAACGGCGTACGGATGCGGGAGGTGGATCTGAGCGCGGCCGACCTGACCGGCGGGGTCCTGACCAACGCGGACCTCTCCGGCGGGCACTTCTCGGGTGCCCGCCTCACCCGGTGCGACCTGCGCGGCAGCGACCTGAGCGCGGTCGACCCGACGACGGTCCAACGGGCCGGCGCGATCATCAACCCGGAGCAGGCGCTGGTGCTGGCCCGGACGCTCGGCTTCGAACTCCGCTGACGCCGCGAGGGGGCGCGGAAAGCACGGCGGCGTGGGAAAACCTGCCACAGGGTGTCAGGTGCGGCTGCCACTCTCGGTGCATGGCATGGTGGTCGGATCTGGTCGACGAGGAACCGGACTTCGCCGAGCGGGTACGCGCCCGCTTCGCGGTCCGCAAGCACGGGACGATGGCGACGCTGCGGCGGGACGGCTCACCCCGGATCAGCGGTACGGAGTTCCAGTTCGAGGACGGGGACCTGCGGGTGGGCAGCATGCCCGGCGCGCTCAAGGCGCTCGACCTGCGCCGCGATCCCCGGCTCGCGCTGCACTGCCCGACCGAGGACACCCCGGAGGACGACCCGGGCTCCTGGGACGGTGACGCGAAGATCGCCGGGATCGCGCACGAACTGCCGCCGCCGGAGGACGGTTCGCACCGGTTCCGGGTCGAACTGACCGAGGTGGTGCTGACCCGGGTGGGCGAGCCGGCCGACCACCTGGTGATCGAGAGCTGGCATCCCGGGCGGGGGCTGCACCGCCGCATCCGCCGCTAGCCCGCCGGTGCCAAGGGGCCGCCGGCCCGCCTGCCGCCGGCCTGTCGCGTGCTGCCGGCCTGCCTGCCGCCGGGCCGTCGGCTGCCCGGCCGGTGGCACTCGGGCCGGGACAGTTTGTCCGTCGCGGTCCGTCGATCCGGTCGTAACTTTCCGTTGTGGAGATTCGACGACCTCGGGAGGCTTCGCTGATGAGCACGAGTACCCGTACCGTCCGGCCTCCCGCCCCGCGCGTCGGTGGCGAACCGAGCGGGGAGGTGCTCCGGGAGATCCCGCTACCGCCGTACGTCACCGGTGAGGACGCGCAGTTCGCGGTCCGGGCGGTGGTGGTGCACGCGCCGCGCCGGTGGTCCGGCGGGACGGTGTGCCGTAACGACGCCAGCCCGCACCCGTGCCGCCTGCACCGCTGGGGACGACGCGTGCTGGCACTGCGCGGGCTCCGCCCGGCCGACATCGACGCCCTCATCGAGCGCGGTGACCCCGCCGCCGTCCCGCCGCCGGTCGCCTGAGCCGAGGCTGGGGTGGTAGCAGGGGCCCCTTGTTACCGCTTTTTGTCGAGCAGGGGGCCCCTGCAGGCACCTCAGCAGGTGATCGGCTTCAACCAGGAGCACTCGATGCCCTCCGGCGTCCGGGGGATCTCCGGTGCCGCCGGGGGTGCGGTCCGCGCCGCCGTACCGCCCGTGGCGGTGTACGACGCCAGCGCGATCGCGATCTGGTCCTCCAGGCTCTTCACCGAGGAGGCCAGGTAGTTGTTGAGCACGACGGAGAAGACGAGCCGCCGCCCGTCGGCGTCGGTGACGTAACCGGAGAGCCCGGAGACCCCGGTGAGGCTGCCGGTCTTGGCGCGTACGTTGTCCGCCGCCGGGGTGCCCCGCATCCGGCTGCGCAGCGTGCCGCCGACGAAGCGTTCCGCGTTGCCGGCGACCGGCAGGGCGGCGTACCAGGCGTCGAACCAGGGTTCGGCACGTACGGCGACCAGCAGGTCGACGAACTCGGCGGGCGGGACCAGGTTCCGCCGGGACAGCCCCGAGCCGTCGCGCTGGCGCAGGGTGCCGGCGTCCATGCCGGCATCGGCCACGTAGCCGTTGATCTTGGCTAGCCCGGCGGACCAGGTGCCGGAGCCGGCGAGCACGCGGCCGATCTCCTTGGTCAGCACCTCGGCGTGACCGTTGTTGGAGAGCTTCAGGAACGGCACCATCAGATCGGCCAGCGGCATCGAGTCGTGACGGGCGACGCTGGTCGCGCCGGCCGGGGTCGCCCGTCCGAGCACGGTCCGTCCCAGCACCTGTACGCCGTGCCGGCGCAGCGCCGTGCGGAACAGGTCGGCGGCGTACCCGGTGGGTTCCCAGACCGTCACCCAGTCGCTGGTCGGGGCGGCGCCGACGGCGACCTGGCCGGTCACCACGACGGTGTTGGTGCCGTGCTCGCGTTCGAAGGAGACGTTGGTCGTACCGGTGGCCACGGTGGTGGCGCGGTTGTCGATCCGCACGTACCCGTTCGGCGGGGTGAGGCTGATCTGCGGACGTTCCCCGGCACCCGCCCCGGGCGTCGCGGTGACGATCACCGTGCCCGCGTCGTAGTCGGTGTCCGGGGCGACGGTCAGCGCGGAGACCTGGGCCGCGTAGTAGTAGGGCTCGTCGTCCCAGGTCCAGTCCGGGCCGAGCCGGGTGGCGTCGTAGCGGGTGTCGTCGGCGACCAGGTTGCCGCCGACCACCCGGATGCCGGCCGCCGCGACCCGGGCGGCGAGCGCGTCGTAGTCGGTGGCGAGCATGGTGGGGTCGCCACCGCCGCGCAGGTGGAGGTCCCCGGTGAGGACGGTGCCGCGTCGGGCGCCGGTGTGCAGGACGTCGGTGGTGAACCGGTGCCCCGCACCGAGCAGCTCCATGGCGGCGGCCGAGGTGAGAAGTTTGGTGTTGGATGCCGGGATCAGCCGGCGGTCCCCGTTGCGCTGGTAGATGGTGTCCCCCGTGGTCGCGTCGGCGACCACCACACCCGCCTGCGCGCCGTCGAGTCGGGCGTCGGCGAGGATCGCGTCGATGGTGGCGCTGAGCCGGGTCTCGGCGGGGGCGGGGGACTCGGCGGTGGCGGTGGGCGCGGCACTGGTGGTCGCGGTGGCGAGGGCGGTGGCGAGGGCGACCAGGGCGAGGGCCCGAGGGTAGCGACGACGTTGCATCCGTCGATGCTGCCATGGAGGTTCTTTTCAGCGCAGCTCCGAGAGCGAAGATTTGTGCCGGGCCGGGTGCGGCCTCGCGTACCGGGCGGACCTTCGCAGTCCGGCGGTGACCGGCACGTCCGGGACGTAGTGGCCCCGACCGCGCGGATGACCGGACTCCGCTTGACGGATCTCTCGGCAGCGGGCACCGTTGGCCGGAGAGGGCGGTACGAGTTGCCCTGTTCGTAGCGAGTGGCGGGCCCGTGCTCCGGGCCGCCCGCGTACCGGAGGGGCCTGTCCGTGGCGGCCCGTGTCCGGACGTGCCGCCGGGTGGTGTGACCGGGGCCCCGCGACCGGCGCTGGTCCGACGGGACCGATCGCCGGCCACCGGTGACCACCCGACCACCAGTGAGGAGATCCGCGATGCTCACCATGACCGACAACGCCGTACTCGTGATCCGTGACCTCGCCGCGCAGCAGGACGTCTCCGACGCCGGTGGGCTGCGCATCACGGCCGACCTGGACGCTGGCTCGCTCGCCGTCGAACTGGTCGGGCAGCCGGCCCGGGACGACCAGGTGGTGGACACCGAAGGTGCCCGGATCTTCCTCGACTCCGACGCCGCCGAACTGCTCAACGACACCTCGGTCGACGCAAGCGTCGACGAGGAGGGGGTGGTGCAGTTCGGCTTCACCGAGAAGCCGGCCCACTGACCACCGGCCGACGCGGCCCGTCGCCCTACTGACCACCGGGCCGGCTCCGCCCGGCGGCCGGTGACCACCGGGTCGCCGCCGGGCGCCGTCAGCCGGTTCGCCCGGATTCGCCGCCCCGCGACGGCCAGGCCGGTCGTCCGCCGTGGCGCGGTCCGCGTGACCGGTGGCCGTCGGGGCGCTCCCCACGGCGATCGTTCGCGGACGGCGGGGGCGGTCCGGCCGGCTGCCGGAGCGCGGCCAGCACGTGGGCCAGGTGGTGCGAGGTGCCCCAGGCCGCCCAACTGGTCGCCGAACCGGCCCCGGCGGCACCCCGTGCGCGGCGCAGGATCTCGTGGTCGCCCCAGGAGAAGCCGGCCCCGGCCCTCGGCCAGTGCGGCGCGGCGACCACCGCCCGGCACAACTCGGCGACCCGGTCGTCCCCCCGTCCGCCCCGGCGGGACCACCGGTAGATCCACCAGGCCCCGTCGGCGGTGTACCGCATGCCGGGCAGCCGCTCGGGCGGGCCGGGGGTGGCGGTGCGGATGCCGTAGTCGGCGTAGCCGAGGCCGAGCCCGGTGAGGTTCTGCCAGAGCCGCCAGTCCCAGCGTGCCAACCGGACCGGCTCGCCGTCGGGGAGTCCGGGCAGGGCGGGAGGCATCGCCCCGGCCGCCACCGTCACCGATCGCCAGGCGTGCCGGCGGGCCCAGTCGACCAACCGGCGCACCCGCGGCTCGGCCGCGCGCAGATCCGCCATGCAACAGACCTCGCCCACGTCGAGCAGCAGGTCGCACTGTTCCGGCATCAGGCCGGTACGCCGCCAGATGCGTTCCACGGCTGCCGTGGCCGCGTCCGCGCCGCACGGGTCCGCGCGCAGGCGCAGGCGGAGCACCGCCCAGCCGAGGTGGGACCGGGCCATCGCGCCCTGGCTGACCAGCCGGTCGGCCTGCTCCGCGAACCCGATCACCGGCACCAGCGGTACGCCCCGACGCAGCAGCCCGAGCAGGGGCCCGGTCTCGGGGAACCCGGTCAGGTCGACGGCGGCGGTCAGCCCCGCCGGCAGCCGACCGAGCAGGTCGACGGGATCACCGGCGGTGAGGGTGAGGATCGGGACGACCAGCACGGCGGCGTCGCTGTCGAGATGGCCCAGCGCCTCCAGCTCGCTCCGCCCGGCGGTGAGGACCGGGCGGTAGACCGGTTCCGCCGTCCGTCCCGTGTGGGCGGACGCCATACTCCAATGTATCGAGCGATGAACATGCCTCACAGCGCCGTTCGGCTGATCTGCCGGTCAACCGGTGGCTTGGCGCCCGGCCCCTTGGGCTATCGGCTCAGGCAGGGCAGGTCCAGCCATTCCTCGTCCGGGATCCGGTCCCGCACGGTGTCGAGTTCGCGGAGCAGGGTCGCCAGGTCCCGGGGGTCGTCGAGGTGGTGCAGGACGGCCCGGTGGAACGCGGCGGTCATCGCCGCCGGCATCAGGTCCGACGCGTCCCGGCAGAGGGTGCCCCGGGCCAGGGTCCCGGCGATCCGGCGGGACACCGCGTCCGGGTAGCTCGCCGGATCGGTGCCCCGGTTCAGGGTGAAGGACAGGCCACCGCTGGCCTCCCGCCAGACCTGCCGCGCCCGTTCCCCGGCGAGGAAGCGGATCAACTCGCGGGCCTCCGGAGTGTCCTGGAACATCCCCACCACGTCCTCGGCGATCTCGGTGGTCGTGGCGGTGCCCCCACGCGCCGCGAACGGCGGGAACGGGAAGAAGTCGAACCGGTCCGGGGCCTGTCGCCGGTAGTCGCGGACGATGTAGGAGCCCTGGTGGTCCAGATGGCACTCCGGTCGTTCGGCGAACATGCCGAGCCCGGCGACGTTGAAGCCGGTGAGCAGGGCATTCGGGGTGCTCCGGCCGGCCCGGGTCACCTCGCCCCACGCCTGCCAGACCTCGCGCATCTGCGGCGAGTCCCACGGCAGGTCGCCAGCCGTCCACGCCTGGTACGTCGCCGCCCCCCACCGGTGCAGGAAAAGGTCCTCGATCCAGTCCGTGCCCGGCCAGCCGGACAGCGGTGGCGCGCCCATGCCCAGGCACCACGGGGTGCGCCGCCCGGCGCTGAACGCCACCAGCTCCTCCCAGGTGGCCGGCGGACGCCGGGCCAGGGTGGGGTGCCGGTCGGGCGCGTACCAGACCAGGCTCTTGGGGATCACGTTGACGGAGAGCCCGTAGACCCGTCCGCCGAGGGTGACCAGCTGTGGCTCCAGATCCGTCCGCCGCTCCCCGCCGAGCACGTCGTCCAACGGGTGCAGCTTGCGGCTGGGCACGTACGTCTGGAGGTCGTTGAGCCGGGGCAGCACCGCCACGTCGGGCGGGGAACCCCGGTCGACCCCGGAGCGGAGCACCTGGCTGACGTCGCGGGTGCCCCGGTAGTCGACCGTGATGCCGGTCCTGCGCTCGAACTCGTCGAGCACCGCGACGAAGGCGGCGGCCTCGGTGTCCGGGGGTGTCCCCCCGTCGTCCGCGGGCGCCTCCGACCAGGAGGCGATGACGGTGACCCGTCCGGTCGGGGTCGCGTCCGCGCAGGCGGCGACGCCCCCGACGGCGAACAGGACCGGGAGCAGCAGCAGTGCGATGCGGCGTCTCATCGTTCGTGGTACCGGTATTCATCCAGGCGCGGCTGGAAGCCGAGCAGTACGGCCACCGCGGCACAGAGCGCCGCGACGGACAGGACGATCTCGCCGCCGAAACTGTTGGCCGCGCGGGTGGCCCGGTCGATGGCGACGTCGCCGTTGGTCCGCGCGTCGCCGGCCGGGTCGGCGGTGGTCGCCGCCGGTGCCGTGCCCCGCTTCGGCCCCGCGGGTTCCGTGTCGCCGTCCGGGGGGGCGCCGCCGGACGCGGTGACCAGGTCGATGGTGCGCGGGCACCCGTCCCGCCCTCCGCAGGCCGCCTCGAGCCGGTCGGTGAGGCGGTCGGTGTCCCCGGCCGCCAGCAGGGCCAGCTGCTCCCGGCGGTGCCCGTCGACCTCGCTGATCGACTCCCGGGCGGCGGTGAGCTGCCCGGCGGACCAGAGGCTCGACGAGGTGGCGACGCCCATCAGCACCACGAAGAGGGTCGCCAGCAGCAGGGGGGCGTTCAGTCGGCGGCGGAACCGTCGACGCAGGAACCGCTGGGCCCGTACCAGCAACCCGACCAGGACGAGCACCGGCAGCAGCCAGACCGCGGCCGCGGCCGGACTGGTCCACACCCGACCGACCTGGTCGTCCAGGGCCCTCAGCTGCGCCTCGCGGAGCCGGTCCAGCCGGAGCAGGAGTTCCTCCAGGAGGCTGGCGGCGTCCCAGAGCGAGGCGGTGCCGAGGGCGCTGTCCCGGTCCTGCCGGAAGTGCACGTCGGCCCGGGCGATCAGGCCGGTGTAGGTGACCAGGAGCGCCTCGACCACCTGGATGTCGCCGCTGCCCGTCTCACCGGCCGCGTTCCGCTCGGCGACCTCGGCGAGGTGCTGGCCGGCGGCGGCGATCCGGTTCTGGTACTCCTCGCCGGGGCCGCCGAGGAGTCGGGTGCCGTCGGAGAAACCGGCCAGCGCCGCGCCGTGCGCGGCCCGGAGGGCGACCTGGGTGTCGTAGACGGCCAGGACCGACGGCACGGACTGCCGGGCAACCGCGTCGGCGGTCCGGTGCACGACGAGGAAGACCGAGAGGCAGCCGGCCAGCGCGACCGCCGTCGCGACCAGCAGGGCCCGCCGGTGACGCCGCAGGTCCCGCCGGGTGGTGCTGGTCAGGGTGGCCGCGCTCACGCCGGCACCGGTCCCGGCACGTCGAACTCCGTCCCGCACCGTTCGCAGTACCGGGCGTCCGGTGGTGACCCCCGGCCGCACCGGCAGGTCCGGACGGCGCCGCCGGCCGCCCCCGGCCCCGCCGGAGGCGGGCCGTCGTGCCGGGGGTACGACCAACCGGCCGGCTCCGGCCGGGGCGGGTCGTCCCGGACCGGCACCTGCCCCGGCGCAGGATCCTCGGCGTCGACCAGCAGCCCCAGCTCCCCGAGCCGGCGGGTGTCACCGGCCACGGCGGCCAGCCTGACCGCCCGTCCCAGCGGGCCGGCGGCCGAGAAGTCGTCGCTGTCGTGGCCCTCGCCGTCGTCGACGACCTCGCGGCTCCGCTCCCTGCGACCGGTGTCGTACGCGGTCCGGGGGTCGACCTGACCGGGCAGGGTCGGGTCGTCCGTCCAGCGCACCAGCGCGGCCACCGGGGGCGTCTGCGCGGTGTCCGCCACCACCAGGTCGATCCGGGCCGCCAACAGGTCCTCGTCCCGGGGCCGGTCCGTGCCGTCCACCGCCAGGCAGAGGTGGTACTCCCGGCGTTCCTCACCCCACGAGCCGGTCGGGTGGTCCACCGTCCGGTCGTCGACCGGCACGCCGGTCAGGTCCCGCACCGTCGGGTGGACCTGCCGGCAGAACAGCACCCGGTTCGGGGCGACGGTCCTGATCCGTAGCCGAACCTGCGGCACCACGATCGCGGCGGCCGTCGGGGCGGCGGGCATCCCGGTCGGCGGGCGGGCCGTCGACTCCCACCCGCCGACGCGAACCCCGGCGAGCCGCGGCCGGTCCGTCCCGGCCACCGGTCGCCGGTCCCGGACGCGTGCCGTGACGGTGAGGATCCCGTGCAGCTCGCGGTCGGCAGGGGAGAGGAAGTGGTCGTACTCGAGGTGTAGGTCGAAGCCGAGGGGGACGGTCGACACCAGATCACTCCTCACGCGTCACAGCAGGGTCAGGGGACGGACGGTGTTCGC
Source organism: Micromonospora sagamiensis (assembly GCF_014680085.1). Taxonomy (NCBI): domain Bacteria; kingdom Bacillati; phylum Actinomycetota; class Actinomycetes; order Micromonosporales; family Micromonosporaceae; genus Micromonospora; species Micromonospora sagamiensis. The sequence continues at coordinate 4,189,828 of NZ_AP023438.1, forward strand.
CCGGTCGAGCAGCACGCCGTGGTCGTTGCGGTTGCGGGCCTGCTGCCGGGCGAGGCCGCGGAAGGACCGGGCGAGCCGCCGCCGCAGGGCGGTCTCCGAGGGCGGTTCGCCGAACGTCCCGCCGCCGTCCAGCCCGTCCGGTCCGGTGGCCAGGATCCGTTCCAGCGCCGCCTCGAGAACGGTCGTGGTCAGCCGGTCGCGGGCCTCGCCGTGCGGGCTGCCGCCGTCGAGCCGTAGCTTCGCGAGGCGTCCGACCGCCGCGTTCAGCGACGCCGCGTCGGGTGGCTCGTCACCGAGCCAGGTGGTGAGCGCCCGGACGGCGGCGATCCGGGCGGTGTCGTGGTGCCGGGAGAAGCGGGGGACGCCGTCGAGGGCGGCCACCGCCCCGGTCCGGTCCCGCCCGGCCAACCGGAGCCGGGCCAGGCCGAACGCGGCGCTCGCCGTCAACCGGTCCCGTCGCCACACCGCCTCGTAGTAGCGGGCCGCCCGGCCGGCGTGACCGGTGTGCTCGGCGCAGTAGGCGAGGGCCAGCTTCGGCGCGACCTCCCCGGGGAGTTCCCCGTACACCTGGTCGAAGAGGTCGCCGGCCCGGGAGACGTCGCCCTGGGTGAGCGCGAGCAACGCGTGGTGCCAGGTCATCCGCCAGTCGACCGAGGCGTCGTCGCCGAGCTGCCGCTCGGCGGCGGTGAGCGCGTCCCAGGCGCGGGGCGGGTCGCCCAGCTCCAGCCGGGCCCGGCACCGGGCGAGTTCGATCTCGACGGAGGGGGTGTCGAAGGCGTCGAGGCCGTCCAGCAGGCTCTCCGGGTCGAGCGCCCCGACCGTGGTGAGGAACTCGGCCGCCGGGTCGCCGGACGCGGGACGGGGCACCGGCAGACCGGTGGCCACGGCAGCCGGAGCGGGCCGGCCGTGCGCGCGCAGGACACTGGCCCCCGGCCTGGTCCAGTGCGCCAGCGGCGGCACCGCGCCGAGACCCGCGTCGAAGAGCATGGGGGTGGGCGAGAACACGGTGGAGGACGCGGGCTGCTCGGGCACCGACCGGGCCGGCAGCAGCTCGTGCAGCACCCCCCGGATCTGCTCCGACATCTCGGTCGCGGAGGCGAAGCGGCGTTCCGGCTCGGCGTGCCGTGCCCGCCGCACCAGCCGGAGGAACGACTCCACCCCGACCTCGGCGACCGGGGCCCCCGGCCCGGGGACGAGACCACGGCTCAGCTCCGCCAGCAGCACCCCGACCGAATACAGGTCGGAGCGGACCGTGGCGCCGTGCGTCTCCACCTCCCGGTCGCTGACCCGGTACAGCGGGGTGCCCACCAGCGGGCTGGAGCGGTCGTCGACCCGGCGTACCCCACCGAGGTCGATCAGCTTGATCCGGTCGGCGGTGCGGATCACGTTCCCGGGGTGCAGGTCGGTGTAGAGCAACCCACGGCGGTGCAGGTAGTCCAGCGCGGTCAGGATCTCGTGGGCGTACGCGAGGATGTGCTCCAGCGGCAGCGAGATGTCCGGCCGGGCCGGATCATGGGCGGCCCGGCAGAGTTCGGCCAGGGACATCCCGTTGAGGTACTCCATGACGAGGTAGCTGGCCTGCCCCCCGAAGAGCCGGTCCGGGGCGGTGACGAAGTTGAAGATCCGGACGATGGTGGGATGGTCGAGCGTGGTCAGGTAGCGCCGCTCGGCGACCTCCACCGCCAGCGCGTGCCGGTCGGTCTTGTTGATCAGCCGTTTGAGGGCGACCGGGTTGTCGTCCAGGTGGGTGTCCCTGGCGAGGTACACCTGGCCGAGGCCACCCCGGGCCAGGTAGCCGACGACCTCGTACTGGTCGGCGACCCGGTCGCCGCGCTCCAGGTCGGGCACGAAGGCGAAGGGTGTCTGGCAGCGGACGCAGAAGCCGTGGTCCAGGCGGTCCTTCCCACCCCGCCCGACCGGGCCGCCACAGCGGGCGCAGAACCGCTGGTGCTCGGGGACCACCGGGTCGCGCAGGACCCGCTCGTCGGTCGGGAACTCCAGCACGGGGAGCGGAACCAGATCGGCCACCGTCCAGGTCTCGCCAGCGGGCGGCGGCGTCGTCCCGGACCCGCGCCGGGGCGACCGGTCGGCGCGGCGGGGGGCCAGCCCGCACCGGTCGCAGAAACCGGTCTCGTCGACCGTGCCGGTGCAGTCCGGGGTACGGGTGCAGAACATCAGGCGGACCCCCCGTCGGACTCGTCGCCGGACCGGTCGTCGAGGGCACGGCGCACCTCGTCGCCGTACCCGTGGACCGCCCCGGCCGGGCCGGTCCGGAGCAGGTCGTGTGCCCGACGGTACCGGTCGCGCCGCGCGATGTCCCCGGTCAGTTCGGCGGAGCCGGCGACCACCCGGACGTGCCGGTCAGGATCGGGGGCCCAGTCGGCCGGAGCAGCGCTGGTCCGGCGGGGTGACCGGTCGGCGGGGCATCATCCAGTCCAGGGCGGTCTCCTCCACCGGCCAGCCGTGCACGCTGACCACGCTGAACGGGACCCGGGCGGCCTCGGAGCAGAGGGTCTGCGTCCGGACCCGGCTGTTGGGCAGGAACCGGACCACGCCGCCCCGGTCGAGTACGACCGTCGAGGTGTCGGTCACCGTGATCAGGTGTCCGAGCACGACGCCGGCCGCTGGGCCGGTCTCCGTCGACGCGACCTCGATCGCGGCGGTGGGCAGGACGGGCACCCGCAGGAACACCGCCCCCATCACCAGCGGGAGCGCCGCGGCGACGGTGTACGCCAGCCCGTGGGTCAGGGCCGGGGCGGCCCGGCGGGGGAGCGGGCCGGTGAGCACGCCGGCGGCGGCCGGTGGTACGGCCAGCAGGGCCACGGTGCTCCACTCGTCCGCGCGGACCGCCGCCCAGATGGCCGGCCCCAGCACGGCGTACGTCACCACGGCCGCCGCCACCGGCAGCGCCACGCCGACCAGCATGATCCGCAGCGGACGGTCAGGGTACAGGTACCGGGTGCGCAGGGCGAGCAGCCAGAGGGCGAGCATCAGCAGGGCCGGGAGGAACCGCAGCTGCCAGGTGAGCGCGGCCAGTGACACCGCGGCGGTGAGCACCCAGCCCGGGGTACGGGCCGTGCCGGAGGCGAGCAGCGAGCGCTCCGGGTCGAACTGCTCCGGCGCGCTCAGCCGCAGCAGCCGGCCGAGCACCCCGACCACCAGCACGCCCAGCGGCACCGCTCAGACCAGCGCGATGAGCAGGGCACTGAGCAGCCCGAGTGGACTGACGTACTGCACCAGCAGCAGCATCGTCGAACTGTCCTGCCGGCTGAGCTGCCACAGCCGCAGCACCAGCAGCAGGACGGGGAACGCCGGGACGAGCGTCAGCAGCCACTGCTGCGCCTGCCGCGCCCCTGCCGTCCGGCGCGGGCGGCCGTCCGTACCGGGGCCACCGGCGGTCCGGGGTGACCCGGCAGCGGTAGCGCGAACCTCTCCCACGGCCACTGCCGTACCTCCACCTTCCTCGGCTCGGGCTGCTGCTCCTCGGCGACCGACTGCGGCCGGTTGAACGGCTGCTGCCAGCGGAGGTTGTCGTCGTACGCCTCCTCCCAGACCTTGTTCTCGTCGTCCTTGGCGGACGCGTGCAGGGCGAGGTCGACCAGGTCACGCAGGGCCGTGTTGGGGCCGGTGTTGACGCCCCACCGCTCCTGCGGGGACGAGCCGATGTCCCAGTGCCGCAGGGGCTTGACGTTCTTCAGGGTGGTGGGAAAGGCGTCCCGGTCCTGACTGGAGGTCACGAAGCCGGCCAGGATCGCCGCGTCGGTGGTGACCGCGTCGGTGCGCCCGTCGTACAACTCCTGGACGCACTCGCTGATCTTGTTCCGGCCGTACGCCTCGGCGCCCACGTCGCGCAGCCGGTTCTGCGAGGTCGAGGTGGTCAGCGTGCACACCCGCCGCCCACGCAGGTCCTCCAGGCTGCTGACCGGGCCGGGCTCGTCGGCCAGGGTGACCACCGACTGTTCGGTGTGCAGGTACGGCGCGGAGAAGGTGGCGCCCTCCCGGGTCCGTTCGTCGGTGACGCTGTACGAGGCGATCACCATGTCGACGGTGACGAACCGGTCGTTGTAGGGGGCCTGTCGCCGGGCCCGGTCCTCGCTCTCGATCGGCAGCAGCACCACCTTGCTGCGGTCGAAGTCCAGATAGCTGGCGATCATGTAGGCGATGTCGATGTCGAAGCCCCGCCAGCCGCCCCCGGGCAGCTGCAACGCGATGCCGGGCTGGTCGTCCTTGACCCCGATGAGCAGCTCCCGCTTGCCCTTCATACCGGCCCGCTCCATGAGCTCGTCGCGGGTCGGGGGCCCGGTGTCGAGCACGACGGGGACCAGGGCCACCGCCAGTACGGTCAGCACGACCGTCAACGCCACCAGCCGGAGTTGTCGCGATCGGTTGCTCGACGGGGCGGTCGTCGTCGCCGCGCTCGGCTCAGTCTCCTGACTCAAGCTCGTTCCTCCCGCTGCCGCACCGGTGACCGGCCCTCCATTGTGGGGTCTGCGGGTGCGGTGCGGACAACTGCGGGCCAGGGTCGCCACAGGCGGGTATCCGACTCTCGTCCCAACGGCCGAGGTGGGGTCGGTGGTCCCGTGGTGTGGGCGGCGCGGTGCGCTGTGGTACCAGCAGGAGCTGGCGGAGGGCCGGCAGCCGACGCCGGACATGAGCGCGCGGCGCCGTTCCGAACCCCGCTGCGGGGTCGTCACGTCGCCGCGCTCTGGCCGTCTCCCACCGTCGCAGCCTGCGGCGGTACGCCAGCGGGGACCTGGCTCGACCGACTCTGGCGTGCTGCGCCGGTCAGTCTGCATCATGCCCCTTCCGGGAAGCCGCAAACCTGACCGCTGTGGAAAAGTCCTCCATTCGGAGGTAGCGGCGTGACCAGGGTCGACACCGGGTATGGGCAGGACATGGAGCACTACACGATCGCGACCGTCGCCGAGCGGAGCCCCGACTTCCGCCGGGTCCTGTGGACCGGACAGCAGACCCAGCTGGTGATCATGACGATCCCGCCGGGTGGGGAGATCGGCGAGGAGGTCCACGAGGACACCGACCAGATCCTGACCTTCGTCAGCGGCACCGGTGAGGCCCGGGTCGCGGACGAGAAGAAGGCCGTGAACCAGGGCGACCTGGTGGTCGTACCGGCCGGCACGAAGCACAACTTCGTCAACACCGGCCCGAACCCGCTGGTGCTGTACACCGTCTACGGCCCGCCCGAGCACGCCGACCAGGTCGTGCACCGGACCAAGGAGGAGGCCGACGAGATGGAGGCCGCCGGCAAGGACGAGCCGCCGACCGCGCGCCAGTAGTCCCCGCGCCGGTCGGAGGCGGCGGATCGGGGTCTGAAAGGTGCGGATCGGGGTACGCCGGGCAGGTGGACCGGCCGGCGATCTCCGACTACGGATTCCTCTCCGACTGCCGTTCCGGCGCACTGGTCGGCCGGGACGGCTCGGTCGACTGGTGGTGCCCCGACCGGTTCGACTCGCCCGCCGTGTTCGGGCGGATCCTCGACGACGCGGCGGGCCGGTGGCGGCTCGCCCCGGTCGGCACCGGCCGGGTGGAGCGGGCGTACCTGCCCGACACCCTGGTGCTGCGGACCGTGCACCACACGCCAGAGGGGAGCGTCGCGGTCACCGACGCGCTCGCCGCCGAGCCCGGAGCCCGGGCGCACCAGCTGGGGCAGAACTCCCCGGCGGTGCTGCTCCGGGTGGTCGAGGGGCTCAGCGGGCGGGTCCCGATGCGCCTCGACCTCACCCCCCGGCCCGAGTACGGGCTGCTCACGCCGTATCTGCGGAAGCTGCCGGACGGCACGGTACGGGCCGAGGCCGGCCCGGTCGCCCTGGCGCTGCGGGGTGGCGTACCACTGCACGTCGAACGGGACCGGGTCCGGGCGGACTTCGCGGTCTCCGCCGGCGACCGGCTCGGCTTCGACCTGGCGTACGCCCCGGTGTACGGCGGGATCCCCGCGCGCCTCGACCCGGTCGACGCACTCGCCGACACGGTCCTCGCCTGGCAGGCGTTCCGGGAGTCGCACCGTTACCAGGGCCGCCACGCCGGGCTGGTACGGCACAGCGCGACGGTGCTCCAGGGGCTGACGTACACCCGCAGTGGCGCGGTCGCCGCCGCCCTCACCACCTCCCTGCCCGAGCGGCTCGGCGGGGACCGCAACTACGACTACCGCTACTCGTGGCTGCGCGACTTCGCGATGACCCTGCACGCCCTCTGGGTGGCGGCCTGCCCGGACGAGGCGTCCCGCCTCTTCGCCTGGGCGTCCCGGTCGATCGGCCAGCTCGGCGACGATCCGGTGCCGGTGCTCTTCGGCCTGGAGGGGGAGCGTGGCCTGGCCGAGCACGAGATCACCCACCTGCGCGGGTACGCCGACAGCCGGCCGGTGCGGCTGGGCAACGACGCCTGGCGGCAGCGTCAGCTGGACGTGCCCGGCGAGGTGGTCTCGGCGGTCTGGCGGCTGCACGAGTACCTCGGTGAGCGGCTCGACGACGAGCTGCGGGAGACGGTGGTCGGTCTGACCGAGCAGGTGGCCGCGACCTGGCGGCTGCCGGACCGGGGAATGTGGGAGACCCGGGAGGAGGAGCACCACTACCTCTCCTCCAAGGCGCTCTGCTGGGTGACCATGCGGCTCGCGGTGGAGCTGGCCCCCCAGCTCGGGGACCGGGCCGACCCGGTGCGCTGGCGGGCGGTGCGCGACGAGATCCGCGCGACGGTCCTGGAGCGGGGCTGGAACGAGCGGATCGGCGCGTACACCGGCGCGTTCGGCTCCGACGAACTCGACGCCTCCGCGCTCTACCTGCCGGTGGTGGGTTTCCTGCCCGCCACCGACCCCCGGATGCGGGCCACCGTCGCGGCGGTGGAGCGGGAACTGGCCACTCCGGACGGGCTGGTCCGGCGCTGGTCGACCGACCCGGGCGGGTTCCTGCTCTGCTCGTTCTGGCTGGTGCAGTGCCTCGTCCTGGCCGGCGAGCGGGAGCGGGCCGAGGCGCTCTTCACCCGGGTGGCCGGGCACGCCAACGACGTCGGGCTCCTCCCGGAGCAGGTCGACCCGGTCACCGGTGGGATGCTCGGCAACTTCCCGCAGGCGCTCTCGCACATCGGCCTGATCAGCGCGGCCTGGGAGCTGACCGAACCGGGCGGCGACTGACCCGGCAGGCAGCGCTACCACCCCGGCGGAGCTTCAGTGTGCGTCGACGCTCCGCCAGTGCGGGCTGCGCCGGCCGGGCTCGTACGTCGCGTCCAACCGCTTCGCCAGCACGCCCGGCAGCCCCTGCGCCCGGGCGGTGGCCAGGGTCTCCGCGCCCGCACCGGGGAACCAGGGCGTGGTCTGCCAGTGCGGTCCGCCCAGGGCGAGCCCGTCCAGCAGCTCCCGGCGCTGCGCGTACGGCACGTCCACGCTGGACACCCCGTCGAGCCAGAGCAGGTCGACGACGAGGTACTGGCCGGCGGGGTCGACGCGTCCGGCCCGCGCCGGACGGGGCGGGCGCACCCGACCGGCGGCGTCGATGTCGACCAGGATCCCGTCCAGCACCACCTCGGTCGGGGCCAGCGCCTCGGCCATGTCCCGCAGCCAGGGGTACGCCGCCGTGACGTCCCGCTCCCCGTCGGAGTCCGTCGGGGCGAGCAGCCGCAGCCGGCCGCCGGAGACGTACGCCAGCGCGCGTACCCCGTCCCAGCGCATCTCGTACCCCCAGGCGGCCCCGTCCGCCGGCAGCCTCCCGGTGGCCGTCGGGCGCATCGGCGCGATCCGTTCCGGCATGCTCACCCAGCCCGCCGGCGCCGGGTCGGTGCGCCGGACCATCCAGTCGCGGTCCGTGCCGCCGGTGGCGAAGAGCACGTACCGGCCGGCGGTGCGTTCACCGGACAGTCGGACGACCACCTCGTCGTCGCGCCACTTCTCGCACCGGTACGTGCCCCGGTCGTGGATGGTCATCCGACCGCCGCCGTACCCGCCGGCCGGGATCTCGCCCTGGAAGTCGAGGTACTCGATCGGATGGTCCTCGGTGTGCACGGCCAGGTGGTTGCGGCCGGGCTCGCGGGGCAGCCCACGCGGCACGGCCCAGGAGACCAGCACGCCGTCGCGCTCCAGGCGCAGGTCCCAGTGCAGGCTGCGGGCGTGGTGCTGCTGGATCACGAACCGGCCCCGCCCGTCGCCCGGGTCCGGCCCTCGGGGCGAGCGTCGCGGCACCGGCTCCGGGGTCCGTCCGGCGTCGCGTTTGCGCCGGTACTCGCGTAGCCGGTCCGCCATGGGGACATTGTCCGCGAATCCGGACGCCTCCGCAGCGGCATGGGACCGGAGCAGGTGGGTACGCGGACCGGTATGAGTACGTCCGACCCACCCATCGTCGTCCTGCCCCACGGCGTCCGGATGCCGTTGCTCGGCTTCGGCACCTGGCAGGCGTCCGGCCAGTCCGCCTACGACGCCGTGCGGACCGCCCTCGCCGCCGGCTACCGGCACGTCGACACCGCCACCATGTACGGCAACGAGAAGGAGGTGGGACGGGCGATCCGGGACAGCGGGCTGCACCGGGACGACGTCTTCGTCACCACCAAGATCCCCTCGGACGGGGTGGGGCGCGAACGGCACGTCCTGGAGGCCAGCCTGGCCGCCCTCGAGACCGGCCACGTCGACCTGTGGTTGATCCACTGGCCCCCGGCCGCTCCGGGCGACAGCGTGCGGATGTGGCGGCAGGTACTCAAGGCGCGCGACGACGGCCTGACCCGTGCCGTCGGGGTGAGCAACTACTCGACCGCGCAGCTCGACGAGTTGATCCAGGCGACGGCGGAGGCCCCCGCGGTCAACCAGATCCGCTGGGGCCCGATGCTGTACGACGCCCGGCGGCACGCCGAACACCGGGAACGCGGGGTCGTGCTGGAGGGGTACAGCCCGTTCAAGACCACCGACCTCACCGACCCGGTACTGACCGGGGTCGCCGAGGCGCACGGCGTCAGCGCGGCCCAGGTGGTGCTGCGCTGGCACCTCGACCACGGGATCGTGGTCATCCCCAAGTCGGTCACGCCGGCCCGGATCCGGGCCAACGCCGACATCTTCGACTTCGCGCTGACGCCCGAGGAACGGACCACGATCGACGCCCTGGCCGGCCCCGGGGATTCCGGCGACAGGCGGAACGCACCGACCGACTTCATCGTCTAGGTCGGCGTTCCCCGCCGGTCGGTCCGCTCGCCGGGGTCCGTCCACCGGTCCTGCCGCCGGAACGCCGGGTACGTCAGGTACGGGTGCAGGTGGTGCCGTTGAGGGTGAAGCCGTTCGGCGCGGAGTAGCTGCCGCTCATCGACGCCTGGTGGCCGAAGGTGACCGAGGCGCCGGGGGAGATGGTGCCGTTGTAGCTGAGGTTCCGCGCGGTCACCGTGCTGCCGTTCTGGGTCACCGTGGCGTTCCACGAGCCGGTGATCTGCTGCCCGGCCGGGAGCTGGTACGCCAGCGTCCAGCCGTCGACCGTGCCGGAGCCGGTGTTGGTGACGGTCACCTCGGCGGTGTAGCCGTTGTTCCAGACGTTCGTCGGGGCGTACCGGACCGCGCAGGCGGCCCCGCCCGGCGGCGGGGTGGTCGGGTTGGTGCCGCCTCCGTTGACGCTGGCCGAGAAGGAGTTCACCGCCAGGCCGACGCCGCCGGACCAGGGCTCGAAGCCGGCCTGGATGCTGGTCAGGTACCAGGAGTTGGTGATCGCACCGCGGTTGCGGACGTCGGCGATGAAGTCGAGCACGCTGAAGCTCAGGCTGCTGATCGCCGACGGCGCGACGTACGAGATCACGTTGTTGGCGCCGTTGCTCCCCTGCCAGACCTCCCAGGTGCGCCCGGCCAGGGTGGTGGTGCCGACCCGGGAGCCGATCGGCTGGATCGGGCCCTGCCGGTTGAGCCAGATCATGATCTCCATCTGGTTCACCCCGTCCCGCTTGGGCGTCGGGTCCAGCCAGATGTCGTACGAGGCGTTGTAGGTGGCCCCGCTGACGTAGGTGTACTGGATGCTGCTGGTCGCGCTGCTGATCTGGCTCACCTGCATCGGCAGCGTGGTGCCGGGGGAGCAGTTGGTGTAGTGGCAGCCGTAGAACACCGACGGGTACGCCGTCGGCGCGCCGTTGGTCGGGTTGCTGCCGTCCTGCCGGGTGATCGAGAAGCCGGTGCCGGTGACGTTGATGCACTGCTGGGCGCTGGTGCCCCAGCGGTTGTTCTGCACCACGTACCGGTTCTGGATGACGGTCGAGCCGTACTGCTCGCAGATCTGGGTGTCGGCGGACGCGCTGCCGCCGAGGCTGACCCCGACGATCGCGCCGGCCGCGAGGAGGCCGGCCGCCAGGGTGGCACGGAGGAGGGTACGGGTCATGGTGTTCGCTGCTCCTTGGACTCGGCGTGGGGGCACCGGACGGTCCCGAGGTGGGTCGGGAGCGCTCCCATGTTTAGTTGACACATTTACATGTCTGAAAAGACGGCGCAACCGGACCGCTCCGGTTCGTGCGCCCTGGGTCCACCCGCCTCAGTCGAAGGGGAGATCCTGCGCCATCCGATCGGATCTTCCCTGGGTCGGTTGCGGGGAGTAGTCTCTTGCCTTCAACGCGTGCCGCTCCCCTCGGAGGCGTACACCAGCATGGGTGGATCCCCCCTGCGCATTCTCGTCGTCGGCGCGGGCATCGCCGGGCTCGCGGTGGCCCGGGCCCTGCGAATGGCGGGATACCGCCCGGACGTCACCGAGCGACGGGCCGGCACGGAACCGCCCGACAGTGGCCTCTACCTCCCCGGTAACGCCGCCCGCGCACTGCGCCGGCTCGACCTCGACCTGCCTGTCCGCCCACTCGGGCAGGTGATCCACCGACAGCGGTTCCTCGACGCCGCCGGCAGCGAACTCTGCGAGGTCGACCTGACCCGGCTCTGGGCCGGGGTCGGCGAGTGCCGGGCCCTGCCCCGCAGCGACCTGCACCGCGTCCTGCTCACCGGGGCCGGCGGGGCGGTCCACCACGGGACCGAGGTGCGCACCCTCGACCTCGCGGCCGACGCGGTCACCGTCACCTTCGGAGACGGCACCGTCACCGAGTACGACCTGGTGATCGGTGCGGACGGCCCCCGGTCCGGCGTGCGCACGCTCGCCGCGCTCGGCGGTCCGGCCCGTCCGGCCGGGCAGATCGTCTACCGGGGGATGGTCCGGGGCGGGCCACCGGTGGCCGAGTGGACCGCCCTGCTCGGCCAGCGCGCCGGGTTCGTGGTCATGCCGGTCGGCGGGGGACGGCTCTACTGCTACGCCGACGAGGTCGGCACCACGCCGCCGGCCGACCCGCTGGCCCGACTGCGCGAGGTGTTCGGCTCCTACGGCGGTCCGGTGCCCCGGGTGCTCGACGCCCTGGACCGGGTGCACGTCGGGCCCACCGACGAGGTCGAGCTGGGCCGGTGGTCCCGGGGGCGGGTGGTGCTGGTCGGCGACGCCGCGCACGCCACCGCGCCGACGCTGGCCCAGGGGGCGGCGATGGCACTGGAGGACGCGGTGGTGCTCGCCGAGTCGCTGCACGCCGCCGGCAGCGTGGAGTCGGCGCTGGTGGCGTACGAGAGCCGCCGCCGGCCGCGTACCAAGTGGGTGCGGGACCGCACCCGCGACCGCGACCGGACCCGGGACGTCCCCCCGGCGCTGCGCGACCCGCTGCTGCGCGGCCGGGGCGGGCGCATCTTCCAGGAGCACTACCGGCTGTTGGTCGATCCGCTGTGAGCCCGGACCAGCCGACGGCTGCAGGGCGTGTCCGACCACCCGGCGCGGCGTGTCGACCTGCCGGGGACTATCCTTCCTTCGGACTACGGCTCGCAATTACCAGCGCGTGCCGAGGGGGACGAACGAGAACCGGAGGCCACTCGTGACCACCGTCGCACCCAAGCCGGTCGTGACCCGGCCCTGGCCGGTCCGAGAGCCGGTGAAGGGCTCGGCCATCGCGCGGATGCTGCGTACCACGGACGCGAAGCAGATCGGGATCATGTATATGGTCACCGCTTTCGTGTTCTTCATGATCGGTGGCCTGATGGCCCTGATCCTCCGCGCCGAGCTGGCCCGTCCCGGCATGCAGTTCCTCTCGCCGGAGCAGTACAACCAGCTCTTCACCATGCACGGCACGGTGATGCTGCTCTTCTTCGCGACGCCGATCGTGTTCGCCTTCGCGAACTACGTGGTGCCGCTGCAGATCGGTGCCCCGGACGTCTCGTTCCCCCGGCTGAACAGCTTCGCCTACTGGCTCTTCCTGTTCGGCGGGACGATGGCCGTGGCCGGCTTCCTGACCCCCGGTGGCGCGGCCGACTTCGGCTGGACGGCGTACACGCCGCTGAGCACCGAGGCCCACTCCCCGGGCATCGGCGCCAACATGTGGGTGGTCGGCCTGGCCATCTCCGGTCTCGGCTCCATCCTCGGCGCGGTCAACCTGATCACCACGATCCTGACCCTGCGCGCGCCCGGCATGACCATGTTCCGGATGCCGATCTTCACCTGGAACATGCTGGTCACCAGCCTCCTGGTGATCCTGGTCTTCCCGCTGCTCGCCGCCGCGCTCTTCGCGCTCGCCGCCGACCGCATCCTCGGCGCGCACGTGTTCAGCCCCGACACCGGCGGCCCGATGCTGTGGCAGCACCTCTTCTGGTTCTTCGGCCACCCCGAGGTGTACATCATCGCGCTGCCGTTCTTCGGCATCATCACCGAGATCATCCCGGTCTTCTCCCGCAAGCCGATCTTCGGCTACAAGGGTCTGGTCGGCGCGACGATCGCCATCGCCGGCCTGTCGATGAGCGTGTGGGCGCACCACATGTTCGCCACCGGTCAGGTGCTGCTGCCGTTCTTCAGCTTCCTGAGCTTCCTGATCGCCGTGCCGACCGGTATGAAGTTCTTCAACTGGATCGGCACCATGTGGCGGGGCCAGGTCAGCTTCGAGACGCCGATGCTCTTCGCGCTCGGCTTCCTGGTCACCTTCCTCTTCGGTGGTCTGACCGGTGTGCTGCTGGCCAGCCCGCCGCTCGACTTCCACCTGCACGACTCGTACTTCGTGGTGGCCCACTTCCACTACGTGCTCTTCGGCACGATCGTGTTCGCGGTCTTCGGCGGCATCTACTTCTGGTTCCCGAAGATGTTCGGCCGGATGCTCGACGAGCGCCTCGGCAAGGTGCACTTCTGGCTGACGACGATCGGCTTCCACACCACCTTCCTGGTGCAGCACTGGCTCGGCAACGAGGGCATGCCCCGGCGGTACGCCGACTACCTGCCCAGCGACGGCTTCACCACGCTGAACATGATCTCGACCATCGGTGCGTTCATCACCGGTATCTCGACCCTGCCGTTCATCTACAACTGCTGGAAGTCGTACAAGACCGGTCCGGTGGTCGAGGTGAACGACCCGTGGGGCCACGGCAACTCGCTGGAGTGGGCGACGAGCTGCCCGCCGCCGCTGCGGAACTTCGACCGGATGCCACGGATCCGCTCCGAGCGGCCGGCGTTCGACGAGAAGTTCCCCGAGCTGGCCGCCGGCCAGTCGCTGGCCGGGCCGCCCGAGGGTGGTGCCAAGCCGCTGACCAGCGAGTCCGACGGTGGAGCCACCTACCAGGAGGACACCGCCAGCGACCTCGACCGGAAGAACTGACCGGCGAGCCCACGCACGGCACGTACGACGGGCGCCGCACCCCGACCGGGGTGCGGCGCCCGTCGCGTTGTGCGCCGTGGCGGTGCCGCCTTTTCAGCGCGCGCTGCCGTGTCGGGTGTTTGCAGGGGCCCCCTCCTCGACAGAAAGCGGTAACAGGGGACCCCTGCTACCACCTCACCCCTGCTACCACCTCACCCCTGCTACCACCTCACCCCTGCTACCACCTCACCCCTGCTACCACCTCACCTGGGGCCAGCAGCCGGGGGGAGCAGTGTCTCGTCGAGGTAGCAGTACGCCCACTCCTCGCCCGGTTCGGCCGAGGCCATGATCGGGTGGTCCTGGTCCTGCTGGTGCCGGGAAGCGTGCCGCTCGGGTGAGGAGTCGCAACAGCCGACGTGCCCGCAGGTGAGGCAGGTACGCAGGTGCACCCAGGAGGTGCCGGCGCGCAGGCAGTCCTCGCAGCCGGGGGCGGACGGCAGTACCGGCTGGATCGTGCTGGTGTGCGGGCAGGCTGTTTCCGGGTCGGGGCGGAACGTGACGATCCGGTCCACGTCGACCCGGGTACGGCCCGGTCGCCGCGCCTCGGCGGCGGCGAACCGGTTGGCGGCACCCGGCAGCGCGTCCAGCACGGTCCGACTCAGCGAGGTGTTCCCGGCCCGGTCGTTCCGGACGACCGTGTCGATGCCGGCGGCGACCAGCTCCGCAAGGTCGGTGGCGGTGTCGAAACGGACCACGATCCGAGCCTCGGGCGACAGGGTACGGACCACCGAGGCGATCCGGCGCGCGTCCTCCGGCTCGTCCTCCGGGATCACCACCACCCGGGCCGCCACCACGCCCGCCTGGTCGAGAATGTGCCGCCGGGTCGAGTCGCCCCGGAGCACCCGGTGCCCGTCGGCCTCCGCCTCGGCGGCCCCGTCCGGGTTGAGGGTGACGACGACCAGCGGGACATCGGCGGCGGCCAGTTCGGCGGCGAGGGCGCGGGTGGCCGCGCCGTACCCGCTGATCACCACGTGGTCCTGCGGGCCGGAAGCGGCGTCGGGGGCCTCTGCCGGCGCGGGCCGGGCCGGGGCGGGTCCGCCGTGGCGCTCGACCGCCATGCCGAGCCGGCGGCCCCCGCTGCCCAGCCACGGGGTGGCGACCATCAGCAGCACGGTGGCCGCGATGAACGCCTGGGTGCCGTCCTCGCCGAGCCCGGCGGGGGTGAGACCGGCCTCGCGTCCCACCTTCTCCAGCACGAAGGAGAACTCGCCGACCTGCACGATCAGCAGGGACAGTGCCACCACGACCGCCGGCCGGACCCGGAGCACCACGGCCGACACGGCGGTGGCGAGCCCCTTGACCAGCACGACGCCGAGCACGGCGGCCAGCACCAGGGGCAGGTTGGTGGCGAGGAAGCCCAGGTCGAGCAGCATGCCGACGGAGACGAAGAAGGTCGCCGAGAAGAGGATCTGCAACGGCAGGATCTCGCCGAGCGCGTGTTCGGAGTGCCGGCTCTCGCTGACCACCATGCCGGCGAGGAACGCCCCGAGCGACACGCTCACCCCGGCCAGGCTGGTCAGGTACGCGGTGCCGAAGCAGATCGCGATCACCGCGAGCAGGAACACCTCGGGCGAGCAGGCCCGGGCGACCGTCTCCAGCAGTCGGGGCATCACCCAGCGGGCGACCACCAGCACCAGCGCGACGACCGCCACCGCCGTACCGAGGGCCGTCGCGATGTCCAGCGCGGAGCCGCCCCCGTCGCCCAGCATCGGCACGACCAGCACCATCACCACGATGGCCAGGTCCTGGAAGATCAGGTACGCCAGCGCGGTGCGCCCGGTGGCGCTCTGCGTCTCGCCCCGGCTGGCCAGCAGCCGCAGCACGATCGCGGTCGAGGAGAGCGAGACCAGGAACCCGGTGAAGACCCCCACCTGCCAGGACACCCCGAACAGGGCGAGCGCCCCGACGGCGACGCCGACGGTCAACAGCACCTGGAGGCCACCGCCGATCACGATCAGCCGCCACATCGCGGCCAGCCTGCCCAGCGAGAACTCGATGCCGATGGTGAACAGGAGCAGGATCACCCCGACCTCGGCCGCCACGTCGACGGCCTGCTGGCTGCGGACCAGCCCGAGGGCGTGCGGACCGATGGCCACCCCGGCCAGCAGGAACCCGACGATCGGCACGATCCGCAGCCGGGTGGACAGATAGCCGATCACCGCCGCGGCGAGCATCAACGCGACGATCTCGGCGAGGAACGCCGGTGGTCCGCCGCCCGCTTCGGAGGCCAGGAGCTGCTGCATTGGCCGAATGCTAGTTCGGCGGAGGCCCAATGCCGAGGGCCACGAGGTCCGGCCCCCCGCGCCGGGGCGTCCGGGGCTCGGCTGAGCCGCCGATCAGTCGGTGGGGGCGGGTGCGACCGGGGCGGTGGCGAACGGCAGCAGCACCCGGAAGGTGGTCGAGCCGGGTACCGAATCCACCCGGATGTCCCCACGGTGCTTGTGGACCACGATCCGGTACGAGATGTCCAGCCCCAGGCCGGTCCCCTCGCCGACCGGCTTGGTGGTGAAGAACGGCTCGAAGATCCGGGGCCGGACGTCCGCCGGGATACCCGGACCGGTGTCGCCGACCGCCACCGCCAGCGCGTCGCCGTCCCGGCCAGTGGCGACGGTGAGCGTGCCGGTGTCGCCCATCGCGTCCAGCGCGTTGACGATCAGGTTCGTCCAGACCTGGTTCAGCTCGGCGGCGTACGCCGGCACCGGGGGCAGGGCGAGGTCGTACTCCCGGACCAGCCGGACGCCCGGCGGGATCTTCGCGCGGAGCATCACCAGGGTCGCGTCCAGCAGCTCGTGCACGTCCACCACCTGGTACGGCGCCCGGTCCAGCTGGGAGTACTGCTTCGCCGCGCCGACCAGGCCGGAGATCCGGGTGACCGCCTCGTCGATCTCCCGGAGCAACTGCTCGGTGTCGATCGTGTGGGTGAGCCAGCGCAGGGCCGGTTCCAGGTTCCCCGGCCCCACGACCGCCTCGACCCGGTCCAGCCACGCCCCGTCCACCCCACCGGCGACCAGCGTGCCGGCGAGTTCCCAACCGGCGGCGACGTCGCGCTCGTCCAACCAGTCGACCAGGGCGTCCTCGGCGTCGCTGACCGCCAGCGGCGACAGCGTCGCCGCGTCGGCGACCCGCCGGACGGCCTCCTCCTGCAACGCCACCAGCCGGTGCAGGGCACCACCGTCGAGCCGGCCGTCGGCGATCGTCGCCAGCTCGTGCCGGATCCCGGCGACGTGCTCGCGCAGCACGGCGGTGGCCCGGACGGCGGCCCCGGCCGGATTGTTCAGCTCGTGCGTGAGGCCCGCGGAGAGCGCCCCCAACGCGAGCAGCCGTTCCCGTTCCCCGACCCGGACCTGGGTCTGCTGCATCCCGATGAAGAGCCCTTCCAGCAGGTGCATCGCCATCGGGAACCAGGACCGGACGGCGTGCGCGAAGGTCTCGGCGGGCAGCACCAGGAAGGTGGCGTCCCCGACCGCCCGCAGCGAGTTGATGTAGACCTGCGGCACCTGGTCGCCCAGGTACGCCTGGGTCGCCCCGCCGTAGACCCCGCGCTGGGCGGTGCGGATGACCTCGACCTCGTCGCCGCGTACCCGCCGGGTCATCGTCACCGTGCCGTCGAGCAGGACGTAGAAGCAGGTCGCCGGCTCGCCCTCGGTGTAGACGGCGGTACCGGCGCGGCGGGTCTCCACCCGTCCGTGTTCGGCCAACCAGTCGAGTTGCCCCTCGTCGAGCGACTCGAAGAGGAAGAGCGTGCGCAGCTGCGCGACGGTGGGGCGCGCACCGTCACCCGGTGGTCGGCCGGCGGGGTCGCCGGCCGGGCCGGTTGGTGTGGTCACTGGGACTCCAGGTAGCGGTGCACCAGCGAGACGGCCATCGCGCCCTCACCGACCGCCGAGGCGACCCGCTTGACCGACTCGGCCCGGACGTCCCCGGCGGCGAAGACCCCCGGCAGGCTGGTCTCCAGGTGGTACGGATCCCGCGCGAGCGGCCAGCCCGGCGGTCGGCGCCCACCGGCGACCAGGTCCGGGCCGGTCACCACGAAGCCGCGCTCGTCGCGGACCAGGACACCGTCCAGCCAGTCGGTGCGGGGCTGGGCGCCGATGAAGATGAACAGCCAGGAGGCGTCCACCTCACGGGTCTCACCGGTGCGGCCGTCGGCCAGGGTGAGCCGCTCCAGGTGCTCCCCGCCGGACCCGGCGGCGACCACGGTGTGCGGGTGCACCACCACCCGGTCGTTCCGGTCGAGCTGGTCGATCAGGTACCGGGACATCGAGGCGGTCAGGTCGGCCCCCCGGATCAGCAGGTGCACGCGGGTGGCGTACCGGGAGAAGTGCACCGCCGCCTGCCCGGCGGAGTTCGCCCCGCCGACGATGTAGACCTCCTGGTCGACGCAGCTCGGCGCCTCGGTGGCGGTCGAGCCGTAGAACACCCCCCGGCCGGTCAGCTCGGCCAGGCCGGGCGCGTCGAGCACCCGGTACGACACGCCGGTGGCGAGCACCACCGCGTGCGCGGCGATCGTGCTGCCGTCGCCGAACGTGAGCAGTCGGGCCGAGCCGGCGTCGGTCAGCCCGGTCACGTCCCGGGTGGTGAGCAGCTCGGCGCCGAACTTCAACGCCTGCCGGCGGGCACGGTCGGTGAGCTGCGCGCCGGACACCCCCTCCGGGAACCCGAGGTAGTTCTCGATCCGGCTGCTCTGCCCGGCCTGCCCGCCGGTGGCCCGCCGTTCGACCAGCACCGTGCGCAGCCCCTCGGACGCGCCGTAGACCGCCGCGCCCAGCCCGGCCGGGCCCCCGCCGACGACGACCAGGTCGTAGAACTCCTCGGCGGGGGCCACCCGGAGGCCCACCAGCGTGGCCAGGTCGGCCTCGGTGGGGTGGGACAGGTGCCGGCCGTCCGGGGCGATCACCACCGGCACGTCCTCGGCCGTCGCGCCCGCCGCGTTGAGCAGCCGCGCGCCCTCCGGGTCGTCGGCGAGCAGCCAGCGGTACGGGACGAGGTTGCGGGCGAGGAAGTCCCGGACGGCGAAGGACGGCGCGGACCAGCGGTGCCCGACCACCCGGAGTTCGGCGGCGGCGGCCTCCGGGGTGGCCGTCCAGGCGTCGAGGAGGGTGTCCACCACCGGGTAGAGCTTCTCCTCCGGTGGGTGCCACGGCTTGAGCAGGTAGTGGTCGAGGTCGACCAGGTTGATCGCGTCGATCGCCGCGTCGGTGTCGGCGTACGCGGTGAGCAGCACCCGACGGGCGGCGGGGAAGAGGTCCATCGCGGCCTCGAGGAACTCGATGCCGGTCATCTCGGGCATCCGGTAGTCGGCGACCAGCACCGCCACCTGTTCCCCCCGGAGCTTGAGTTCGCGCAACGTCTCCAGGGCGCTCGGGCCGGAACCGGCGCGGACCACCCGGTAGCGGTCGCCGTAACGCCGTCGCATGTCCCGGGCCACGGCACGGGAGACGGCCGGGTCGTCGTCGATGGTGAGGATCACCGGATTCGCCACGCCCCCATCAAAGCACCCGGGCCGGTGGCGGCCCAAAGTGCCGGTGGCCTGCGGGTTCAACGGGCGGCGTTGGTCAGTTCGACGGGTTTCGCGGTGTCCGGCACCCGACGCCGGTGGCGCGGCTCGGCCGGGAGGACGACGAGCGCGACCAGGACGCCGATCAGGCCGATACCGGCGAAGCCCCACGCCGGGGTGGTGCGGTCGATGATCGCGCCGGCCAGCGGGGCCCCGATGGCGATGCCGACGGTGATCGCCGAGGCGTGCAGCCCCATCGCCTCGCCCCGGACCGGGCCGGGGGCGAGCCGGCTCACCGCGTCGGCGGTGGCGGCCAGTGTCGGCGCGCAGAGCAGACCGGCGGGGAGCAGGGCCAGGCCGAGCAGCCACCAGTCGCCCCCGGCCAGGCCGATCGGCACGGTGCAGAGGGCCAGCGCGGCCATCAGGGCCAGCGGCGACACCGGCCGGCTGACCGCGCCGTAGGCGAACCCGCCGACCAGGGAGGCCACCGCCCAGAGGGCCAGCACCGCACCGGTCCAGCCGACCTCGCCGTCGTCGCGCAGCGCGGCCACCACCGCCACGTCGGTGCCGCCGAGCACCAGCGTGCACGCCGTGCTGACGGCGAGCACGGCGAGCAGGCGCGGACTGAGCCATTCCCGCCGGGGGATCCGGCGGGCCGGGCCGGCGGTCTCCTCCTCGGCGGTGCGCACCGGAGGGTTCAGCACCATCAGCGCGATCCCGGCGGCGACGATGCCGCCACCCACCGCCCAGAGGGTCACCCGGGGCGCGATGGCGGTGGCCAGCGCCACGCCCAGCGCCGGGCCCACCATGAACGACAACTCCACCGACATCGAGTCCAGCGCGTACGCCGGACGGCGGTGGTCCGGCGGCACCAGCGCGGCGATGCACTGCCGGATCACCGAGGAGAGCGGTAGGGCGAGCAGCCCGGCCAGGAACGCCGCGGGCAGCAGCAGCGCGTACGTCAGTTGCGGCGCGCTCGTCCAGAACAGCGCCTCGCCGGCTGTGGTGAGGACCAGGACCGGGGTCAGGCCACGCCGGTCGATCAGCCGGCCCAGCAACGGTGCGCCGAGGGCCGCGCCGACGGTCAAGGCCGCGCCGACCAGGCCGGCCGCGCCGTACCCCCGGTCGAGGTCGAGCAGCACGTAGAAGGTGAGGGCGATGCCCGCCGCGGTGTGCGGGATGCGGGCCAGCACCGCCACGAGCAGCAGCGACCGGATCCCGGGCACCGCGAGGGCGTCCCGGTAGGGCGTGAGATTCATGACGGCGGGCACCTCCGCCGACCATCCTCGGCCGGAGGTACGACGGGAGCCACCGGTTAACGGCTCATGCGGTCGGCATCACAGGCTCGCCGTGCAGGGTGACCCCGGCCCCGTCCATGGCCCGCAACGCCACGTCGGTGGTGGCCGGCGCGACGGCGGCGGTCAGCTCCAGCAGCACGGTGGTACGGAAGCCCTCCCGGGCGGCGTCCAGCGCGGTGGCGCGGACGCAGTGGTCGGTGGCGATGCCGACCAGGTCGACCCGGTCCACGTCGTGCCGGCGCAGCCAGTCGGCCAGGCACTCGCCGTCCGCGGCGTGCCCCTCGAAACCCGAGTACGCCGCGGCGTGCTCGCCCTTGTGGAAGATCGCCTCGACCCGCGTGGTGTCCAGCTCGGGGTGGAACTCCGATCCGGGGGTTCCCACGACGCAGTGCCGGGGCCAGGAGTCGACGAAGTCGGGCGGGTTCCCGAAGTGCGCGCCCGGGTCGACGTGGTAATCCTTCGTGGCGACCACGTGGTCCCAGCGGTCGGGCTCGGTGGCGAGCAGCCGGGAGATCCCGGCCGCCACGCCGGCCCCGCCCGCCACCGCGAGCGAGCCGCCCTCGCAGAAGTCGTTCTGTACGTCCACGATGATCAGCGCGTTGGCCATCGGAGCGTTCCTTTCTGGTCAGCCGGCGGGTACGACGGTGACGGGCACCGCCGGGTCCCCGGCGGAGAGCTTCAGCCCCTCCCAGGGGATCGAGATCAGGCACTGCCGCAGGTGCTCCCGCGACTCGTCCAGCCGGGGCAGGTCGACCGGCTCGCCGTCGACCACGTACGACCGCTGGAGCAGCCGGTCGTGCGGGAGGTGGTCGGGCACGCCCTGCGGCACGATGACCTCCTCGGTGGCGGTGCCGGTGGGCTTGTGCCGCCGGACGGCGACCTTCCGCCCGCCGATGGTGGCCTTGTGCTCGGAGCGCTTCACCACCGGACGGCCGTCGACCTCGACCAGTTTGTAGACCAGCCCGGCGGTGGGCGCGCCGGAGCCGGTGACCACGGCGGTGCCCGCGCCGTACATGTCGACCGGCTCGGCGGCGAGTGCGGCGATGGCGTACTCGTCGAGGTCACCCGAGACGATGATCTTGGTTTCGGTGGCGCCGAGCGAGTCGAGCAGTTCCCGGGACTGCTGGGCGATCACCGCCAGGTCCCCGGAGTCGATCCGGACCGCCCGCAGCTCCGGTCCGGCGACCGCGATCGCGTTGCGGATGCCCTGGCTGACGTCGTACGTGTCGACCAGCAGCGTGGTGTCCTTGCCCAGCGTGGCGACCTGCGAGGCGAACGCGGCCCGCTCGTCGTCGTGCAGCAGGGTGAAGGCGTGCGCCGCGGTGCCGGCGGTGGGGATGCCGTACCGCTGCCCGGCGGCCAGGTTCGAGGTGAACGCGAAACCGGCCAGGTACGCCGACCGCGCGGCGGCCACCGCCGCCTCCTCGTGCGCCCGCCGGGAGCCCATCTCGATCAACGTCCGGCCCCGGGCGGCGGTGACCATGCGGGCCGCCGCGGCGGCGACCGCGCAGTCGTGGTTGAGCACCGACAGCACCAGCGTCTCCAGCACCACGCACTCGGCGAAGCCGCCCGAGACGGTGAGCACGGGCGAACCGGGGAAGAACAGCTCGCCCTCGGCGTATCCGTCGACGTCCCCGGTGAAGCGGTAGTGGGACAGCCAGTCGGCCGCCGCGTCGTCGACCACCCCGGTCCGGCGGAGGAAGTCCACCTCCGCCTCGTCGAAGCGGAAGTCGCGGATCAGCTCGATCAGCCGGGCGGTGCCGGCGACCACCCCGTACCGGCGACCGGTCGGCAGCCGCCGGCCGAACACCTCGAAGACGCAGCGCCGGTCGGCGGTGCCGTCCCGCAGGGCGGCGCTGACCATGGTCAGCTCGTAGTGGTCGGTCAGCAGCGCGGGGCGAAGGGTGCTCACGACCCCAGCCTAGAGTTCAGTGCGACACCCCGTCCCCGTGGCCCGGGATGCAGCGCAGCGCGGCCCGCAGCTCAGGCCGCCCGGCGATACCCAGCTTGCCGTAGACCCGCTGGAGATGGTTCTCCACCGTGCGGGGGGAGAGGAAGAGCTGCTCGGCGATCCGGCGGCTCGCCACGCCGTCGGCGGCGAGGCTGGCGATCTGCCACTCCCGGTCGGTCAGCGCGGGCTGACCGAGCCGCAGCGCCGGCGTCCGGAGCTGGTCGCAGCGGCCCAGCAGGTCACCGAGGCGGTCGTGGGCGGCTCCGGCGGTCGCCGCCCGCTGCCGGCGCAGGCGGTGCAGCGCCAGCGCCGCCGCCTCCGCGGCGAAGACGTTCAGCTCGTGGTCGGCGAACTCGTCGGCGACGGCCAGCAGATCGTCCGGGGACCCGCTGGCGACCGCCCGCGCGTGCCGGGCCAGCAGCGGTGGCAGCACCCCGTCCACCTGCTCGGTCAGCTCGGTCAACCGCTGCGCGACCGTCCGCCGGTGCCCGTCGGAGCAGCGCGGGCCGACCGGGAGGGTCGCCTCGTCCAGCCGCACCAGATCGTGCAGGACCAGCACCTCGTGCCCGGCGAAGCCGTCCGCCCGCAGCCGGTCGGCCAGCTCGGCGAGGTGCTTCACCGCGCCGGCCAGGTCGCCGGTGACCGCGAGCACCGCGCCGCGCGCCTGTTCCAGCCACGGGTAGAGCACCGCCATCCCGGGCGAGTGGGTGCGGTCGGCGTCCGCCATCGCCTCGGCCGCTGCGACGGCGTCGCCGCGCAGCGCCGCCGCCTGCGCCCGCTCGGCGTGGGCCAGGCCGGCGTAGACCCGACTGCTGGTCAACACCGCGCAGGCCCCGAGGCTGGTCTTCAGCGCCTCGGCGCTGCGCCCGCGCAGCCGGGCCGCGTACGCCTGGAGGATGCCCAGGTAGCCGGTGCCCAGCCGGAAGTCGCCCGCGCCGGCCAGGTCGGCGAACTCGTCGACCACGATGGCGTCGATGCCGGCGAGTTCCCCGGCGAGCATCAGCCGGGTGCCCCGCGCCAGCTCCAGCGCCAGTTGCAGATACGGCATGTCACCCCGCCACTGGGCGGCCTCCGCCTCGACCGCCGCGATCGCCGCCGCGCTGAGCACCAGCCGGCCCTGGGCGGCCTGGAGGTGGGCGATCGTGCACCGGGCCAGCTCGCGGGACGCCACCCCGGCGGCCGGACGGTCCAGCACCGCGCAGCTCAGCCGCTGGGCGGCGGCCAGGTCGAGCCGGTGCAGCCGCATGATCGCCTCGAACGCGCGGACCCGGGTCTGGTCGGCGGTGTCGGTCAGCTCCGCCGCCCGCACCGCCATCTCCTCCACTGTGGACTCCTGCCGCAGTCCCCAGTAGCTGACCATGCCCCGGACGGTCAGCCACCGGCTGTACCGGTCGTCGGCGTCGAGCTGGCCGGCGACCGCGTCGAGCACGTCGAGCGCCTCCTCCGGCCGGTCGGCGAACATCAGGATGGTGGCCAGCAGCTCGGCTGCGGCGTACCCGCCGTCGGCCTCCACCGCCGCGCGGGCCAGTCGGGTCGCCAGCGGCACGTCGTACCGGGCGAAGGCCTGGACGGCCGCACCGAGCAGCAGCGCGGGGTCCTGCCCGGTGCCGGAGTCGAGCCGCCACACCGCCACCCGCAGCACGTCGTCCCGGCGGCGCTTGCCCGCCGCCTCGATCAGGTCGGCGAGCTGCGCCTGCAACCGCCGGGTCCGGCTGACCGGGCACCGCCGGCGCATCACCTCCCCGTAGAGCGGGTGCGCCAGCCGGACGTCGAGCCGCCGGTCGTCGCGGACCACCGAGATCAGCCCCCGTTCCTCGGCGGTCTCCACGGCGGCCGGGTCGGCGGCCCGGGTGAGCAGTTCCAGCCCGAGCGGCTCGCCGAAGGCGGCCAGCTCGACCACCGTCCGGACACCCGGGGTGAGCTGACCGATCCGGACGCCGATCAGGTCGGTGAGGCTGGGGGCCAGCTCGAGGCGACCGGTCCAGCGCCAGATGCCGTACGTCTCGTGCAGCTCGCCGCTGCCCAGCGCGGCGAGCACCAGCTCCCGCAGCAGCAGCGGGTTGCCGCCGGAGAGCCGCCAGAGCCGGTCCGCCGAGCAGGACTCCACCGGCCCGCCGAGGATGGCGGCGAGCAGCCCGGTGGTGTCGGCCAGGTCGAGCGGGGCCAGTTCGGCGTGGTCGACCAGGTCGTCGGTCCAGAGAGCGCGGATCGGCAACGGCACCTGCTCGCCGTTGCGCAGCGTCCCGAGCACCGTGGCGTTGTCCAGCCGGGCGATCAGGTGCACCAGCGCGGCCGAGGGCGGGTCCAGCAGGTGCGCGTCGTCCACCGCCAGCACGATCGGTCGCCCGGCGGCCTGCTGCCGCAACGCGTCCACCGCCCACCGCAGGACACCGGCGGGGGAGAGCCCCCGGGGCTGCTCGGTCGGCAGGACCTGCACCAGCCCGCCGAACGGGATGGTGGCGGTGGTGGCGCTGGCCGCCACCATCCAGATCGCGTACCGGTCGGTGGGCAGTGCCGCGATCCCCTCCCGCAGGAGCCGGCTCTTGCCGATGCCGGCCGTTCCACTCAGGAAGAGGCCCCGCCCCTCGCCCCCGGTCACCGCGGAGAGCAGACGGCCCAGATCCGCTGACCGGCCGATGAACTCCCACCGACTCATCGGGGCAGCATATCTATCGGATTCGCTGTGCGTGCATCCCGTCACGCACCGAAGTTGAGTAGCCTTCTCGTTACTGCTGAGTATCGGAACTCTCCGTTCCGGGATGGTGTCCGGCCGTAGTCTTCCGGCGTTCGGCTCCGTCGGCCGAACATTCCACGCTGCCGGCGCGGCCCGCCGGCCCGACGCGTCAGGGAGGCAGTCCGCGATGACGTCACGTCCTCGGCGGGGCGGCAACGCGCCGGACGGGACGGGCTGTGCGGAGGCCGACGCCGCCGACGGCGACCACCGTCCGGCGGACGATTCCGACGCCCTCGACGCCCCGGTGGACCCGGACGCCCCGGCAGCACAGCGGGGCACGGAGCCGGCGGAGGGCGTCCGGGTGGCGCCGGACGAGCCGCTGGCCGTGATCGCCACCGGTCCGGCCGGGGCGGCCCGGCGGGACGTGCTCGCCGCGCTGTTGGACGTGCCGCCGACGACCGTGCCGATGCCCGACGACAGCTACCTGGTGGCCCGGTACGCCCCGGAGACCACCCGGGTCGCCTTCGTGCCCGGCTACCGGCAGCCGCACGCCCTCGCGATCGACGTGCCGGCCGCCGGACCGGCGTTTCCCCGGCCACCACGCCGGGTCGAGCTGCACCTGCCCGCCCCGCTGCTGCGACACGTGGCACTTGTCGGTGCGCCGGACACCGACGCGTTGGGCATCGCCGGGAGCCGGGTGCTGTGTGAGCTCGCCGGCCGGGGCGGCGCGCTGCTCGTGGTGATCTCCGCCGACCAGGTGTTCACCGCGGCGGAGCTGGACCTGCTCGGCAGGGTCGCCCGGGCGGGTCTGGCGGTCTTCTTCGTGGTCACCCCGGGAACGACGGGGTGGCACGGGGGCGTGGCCCCGGCCGCCACGGCTCCGGTGGACGGCACGGAGACGCCGGGCGGGACGCCTTTCGCCGGCGTGACGCCGCCGGTCGACCCGGTCGGGGCGGCCGTGCGGACACAGCGGGCGGCCCTGCTCGCGGTCGTTCCGGAGCTGGCCGTCGCGCCCTGGTTCCCGTTCCGCCCCGGTGGGGTCGGGGCACTCCGCCGGGCCCTGGTCGCCTGGGCTGCCGGGGAGGGACCGCGCCGGCTCGCCACCGCGCCACCGGCCGGGCCGCACCGTACCGTGCCGGTGACGCCGGACGCGCACGCCCGGGACTGGGCCGACCGGCTCGACCGGCAGGCCCGCGCGCACGCCCAGCGGATCCGCCAGCACCTCGCCATCGAGCTGGCCCACATCCACCTGCGCGCGGTGCAGGAGATCGTCTTCGGGGCGGGCTGCGCCGGACTGCCGCGCGTGCTGGACCGGGAGGTGCACGCCCTGTCCCAGCTCGCGACCGTCGAGTGCGACCGGGCGGTGGACCGGTTGGTGCGCGACACCGGCACCCTGGTCTTCGGCACGCCACCGCAGGACACGACCCACCGGCGGATCTGCGCCGCCGTGCGGGCCGGTCTGGCCGGGTCGCGGGCGGTCCGGAGCCTGGAGCGGGTGCTCCTGGTCACCAGTGCCGGCGACATCGCCGACGTGACCGGGGCCGGCGCGCTCGCCGCGCTCGACGCGTACCCCGGCGCGCCCCGTACCGCCGTCCTGCCGCCGGTCGCGGTGGCCCTGGCCGGCGGTTGCTTCCTGCACTTCTGGGGGCCCGGCAGCACCGACCCGGGTGGCGCGCGGTCCTGGCTCCAGCACGTGCTGCGCGAGCTCGACCGGGAGTTGCAGCGCGAGGTGTCCCACCGGCTCGACGCGGTCCGGCGGGCGCTGGGCGCGGTGCTCGCCGAGGCCGTCGACCACGGCATCCTGCTCGCTTGACCGGTCGACGGATCGTGCCGGGACGACGCAGGGCCGAGGCGGCGGATCCTCGGTCGCCGGCCGCCCCCCGGAAGAGGCCGGAGAAGGGCGATCCGGGCACCGATCCGGATCCGCCCGGCGTTCCGGTTCATCGCAATCGGGATTCCGGTGGCACGATGGGTGGCATGGCGGCTCCACAGGTGGCACCGGTCGAGACGCCGGGCACCGAAGAGGTGCCGGTCTCGGACCGGCCATGGGTGACGATCGTGTGGGACGACCCGGTCAACCTGATGACGTACGTGACCTGGGTCTTCCAGAAGCTCTTCGGATACAGCCGGGAGAGGGCCGAGCAACTGATGTTGGATGTGCACCACAAGGGCCGTGCCGTGGTCTCCACCGGCGCGCGGGAACGGATGGAGCACGACGCGTCGCAGCTGCACGCGTACGGGCTCTGGGCGACGGTGGACCGTTCGTGAGCATGTTCCGTCGCCGGGGCGGCCGGTACGTCGCCACCTTCGCCGTGGACGAGGTCCGGGTACTGCGCAAGGTCGCCTCCGAGGTGGTCGGCCTGCTCACCGACGGCTTCGACCACAGCGACCCGGTGGTGGGGCGGCTCTTCCCCGACGTCTACGCCGACGACCCGGCCAGCGCCGCAGAGGTCCGCCGGTACACCGAGGGCGACCTCAAGACCGCCAAGATCGACCAGGCCGGCGCGATCCTCGCGGCCCTTCCGGGGGACGAGGGCGGCGAGGTGCGCCTCGACGCCGAGGCTGCCGAGGCGTGGCTGCGGGCGCTCAACGACGCCCGGCTGGCGATGGGGGTCCGGCTCGGCGTCAAGGAGGGGACGGATCTCGGCGAGGAACTCGACGACGCCGTCGCCGCGGACCCGTCCTCGACCCGGGTGTTCCAGCTCTCGGTCTACGCGTACCTCGGCTACCTCCAGGAGTCGTTGCTCAACGCCCTGATCGACTGACCGTCTCTCCCACTCTGGGTGGTCGGCTCCTCCCGCGTCGCGTGGTTCGCTCCTCCCGCGTCGCGTGGTTCGCTCCTCCCGCGTCGCGTGGTTCGCTCCTCCCGCGTCGCGTGGTTCGCTTTTCCCGCCCTGCGTGGTTGCAGGGGACCCCTCCTACCGCTTTTTGTCGAGCAGGGGTCCCCTGCAACCACCTCAGCCGGCGGCGTGCAGCGTGTCGATCTCCCGCTGGTCGAGGACCAGGTCCGCGGCGGCGGCCGAGTCGCGGATCGTCTCCGGTCGGCTCGCACCGGGAATCGGCACGACCACGGGGTCGAGGGCGAGTTGCCAGGCCAGGCAGACCTGCTGCGGGCTCACCCCGCGTTCCCCGGCGATCCGGGCGAACGCGGCGAACCGGTCGCCGAGCCCGCCGGCCCTTCCGATACCGCCCAGGGGCGACCAGGGCAGGAAGGCCAGGCCGAGTTCGGCGCAGAGGCGCAGCTCCGGTTCGCTGTCGCGGTAGGCCGGGGAGAACTGGTTCTGCACCGAGACCAGGTGGTCGCCGAGGATCTCCCGGGCCTGCCGGATCTGGTCCGGGTCGGCGTTCGAGATGCCGGCCATCCGGATCTTGCCGGCGTCGGCCAGCTCCCGCAGCGCGCCGATCGAGTCGGCGTACGGGACCTCGGGGTCGGGCCGGTGGAACTGGTAGAGCCCGATCGCGTCCACCCCGAGCCGGGTGAGCGACGCCTCGCAGGCCGCCCGGAGGTGCTCGGGCGAGCCGTCCAGCGCCCACGCGTCGCCGCCGGGACGGGTGTGCCCACCCTTGGTGGCGACCAGCACGCCGGTGGTGTCCCCGCCGTACGCGGCCAGCGCGCGGGCGATCAGCGACTCGTTGTGCCCGACGTCCTCCGCCCCCAGCGCGTACGCGTCGGCGGTGTCGATGAACGTCACGCCCGCGTCGAGCGCGGCGTGGATGGTCCGGACGGCGCGGTCGGTGTCCGGGCGCCCGGACACCGACATCGGCATCGCGCCGAGTCCGATCGCGCTCACCTCGACCGAACCGATACGGCGGTACTGCATGTCGTCCCCCTCGTTCTCGCTCCTGGCCGGTTCCCACCAGCCGGACGGGTCGTTCCGCCCACCGGACAGGATGCCCGGCGTCCCCGCCACCTCTCCGACAGCGTCCCCGGCCGGGGCGTGGGGGAAACCGGGCCGGTCCGCGGGGGTGAGGGTGACGGCTGCCACCTTCGGTCCGGTCTCCCCAGGCGCTAGGCTGGGACTCGTGCTGAGCATCGACCGGTCGATCGTCGACGCGATCGTCGCCCACGCTCGCCGGGACCACCCGGACGAGGCGTGCGGCGTCGTCGCCGGCCCCGCCGGCAGTGACACCCCGACCCGGCACATCCCGATGGACAACGCCGCCCGCTCGATGACGTTCTACGAGTTCGACTCGATGGAGCAGTTGCGGGTCTGGCGCGAGATGGACGACCGCGACGAGGAGCCGGTCGTCATCTACCACTCGCACACCGCGACCGAGGCGTACCCGTCCCGCACGGACGTGTCCTTCGCCGGTGAGCCGGGAGCGCACTACCTGCTCGTCTCCACCCGCGACCCCGACACGGAGGAGATCCGCTCCTTCCGGATCGTGGACGGCGTGGTGACCGAGGAGCCGGTCCGGATCGTGGATGCCGCCGTGGACCCGCACGCCGTCCAGTCCTACATGTTCGGGCAGAGCCCGGCGACGGTCGACTACGAGTGTTCCGGCCGCTGACAAGTCCAGCGTCCGGCACACCCGCACCTCCGTCACCGTAGGCACACCCGAACGAGGAGTTACGACATCATGGCCATCGACGTTCGCATCCCCACCATCCTGCGCAGCTACACCGGCGGCGCGAAGGTCGTCGAGGGCGCCGGGGACACCCTGGCCGACCTGCTCACCGACCTCGACTCCCGGCACAGCGGGCTGCGCGCCCGGCTGGTCACCGAGACCGGCACGCTGCACCGCTTCGTCAACGTCTACGTCAACGACGAGGACGTCCGCTTCCTCGGCGCGCTCGACGCCAAGCTCGCCGACGGCGACAC
This sequence comes from Micromonospora sagamiensis, assembly GCF_014680085.1. NCBI lineage: Bacteria > Bacillati > Actinomycetota > Actinomycetes > Micromonosporales > Micromonosporaceae > Micromonospora > Micromonospora sagamiensis. The sequence continues at coordinate 4,219,718 of NZ_AP023438.1, forward strand.
GGTGACGATCCTGCCCGCCGTGGCCGGTGGCGCGCTGGGCTTCGCCGCCATGGCGGCGATGAGCGGGCACGGCAGCGTCCGCCGCGCCTCCGTCGCCGTCCGCTGAGGCGGTCCGCCGTGGCGCGGTACGACAGCCTTCTCGACGCCTGCGGCGGTACGCCCCTGGTCGGGCTGCCGCGACTGTCGCCGACGGTGCCCGACGGGGCACCGCCGGTGCGGCTCTGGGCGAAACTGGAGGACCGGAACCCGACCGGCAGCATCAAGGACCGGGCGGCGCTGTTCATGGTCCGGGCGGCCGAAAGCGCCGGCCGGCTCCGTCCGGGAGACACCATCCTTGAGCCGACCAGCGGCAACACCGGCATCTCGCTGGCCATGGTGGCGAAGCTGCGGGGGTACCGGCTGGTCTGCGTGATGCCGGAGAACGTCTCGACCGAGCGGGTCCAGCTCCTCCGGATGTACGGCGCGGAGATCATCTTCTCGCCGGCCGCCGGCGGCTCGAACCAGGCGGTGGCCACGGCCAAGCAGATCGCCGCCGAGCACCCCGACTGGGTGATGCTCTACCAGTACGGCAACGAGGCCAACGCCCGGGCGCACTACGAGACCACCGGGCCGGAACTGCTGCACGACCTGCCCACGATCACCCATTTCGTGGCGGGCCTCGGCACCACCGGCACGCTCATGGGCACCGGGCGCTACCTGCGGGAGAAGGTCGAGGGCATCCAGATCGTCGCGGCGGAACCCCGCTACGGCGAGCTGGTCTACGGCCTGCGCAACATCGACGAGGGCTATGTCCCGGAGCTGTACGACGCGACGGTGCTGTCCCGACGTTTCTCCGTCGGCACCCGGGACGCGGTGCTGCGTACCCGGCAGCTGGTGGAGGTGGAGGGGATCTTCGCCGGCTTCTCCACCGGGGCGATCCTGCACGCCGCCCTTGCCGTGGCGCACGAGGCGGTCCGGGACGGCCGCCGCGCCGACGTGGCCTTCGTGGTCTGCGACGGTGGCTGGAAGTACCTCTCCACCGGCGCGTACGGCGGCACCCTGGCCGATGCCGAGGAGGCGCTCGACGGGCAACTCTGGGCCTGACCGCTGGGGCCGGGGGGCCGGCTGCCCCCGCACCGGCCCCTGCGGTGGCACTGCGGTGGCGGTCGGCTCAGGGCAGGCTGACGGTGAGCCCGGCGCTCACCCCGACGGCCAGGTTCGCCAGTCCGAGGGCGGCCCACCGCAGCCCCGGGCGGGCAGGACCGTGCAGGGCGACGCCGCCCAGGGCGATCCCGCCGAAGCCCAGGGCGGCCACGGTCGGCTGGTACCACTGCGGGGCGGTCCCGGCCAGCACCAGCACCAGACCTCGTACTCCCGAGGCGAGGGCCACCGCCCCCAGGCCGGTGGCCCAGCCGTAGATCACCAGGAGCCGGACGCTGCCGGCCGACCACGCCCGCCGGGGCGCCCGGTGTCGACCTCCCGGCACCGCCCGGGGCGATGCGGTGCGGCCCCCGGCCGGGACGGCGCCGGCACCCGGAACCCGTCCCGGAGCCGTCCCGGCCACCGCATCGGACCGCCGGACCGGGTCCGGTGTGGTCCGTGGCGGGTGGCCGGCGTCCTCCGTCTCGGTCAGCACGATCTGTTCCGCCCCCGTCGTCACCCCCCGCCGACGGTCGGCGGGTTTCACCGTGTGCAACGGTCTGATCCGGTAACCGTGACGGAGTGGACGGGGGAGACATGGAGGGGTGTCACGTTCGCGACAACTTCCATCAGATCATTCTTGCCACCGCCGTCACCGGCGTAGGCTGCGCAGCGTGGCGTACGCGTCGGTAGAGATCTTCGACGGGGCGAGTCTCGACGGGTTGACTACCGGCAGTGGCGACGGGGCGACCGCATGAGATTGACCGTGCTGGGCTGCGCGGGCAGCTTTCCCGGCCCTGAGTCCGCCTGTTCGGCGTACCTCGTGGAAGCCGAGGGTTTCCGGTTGCTGCTGGACTTCGGCACCGGTTCGCTCTCCGCGCTCCAGCGTTACGCCGGGCTGCACGCCCCGGACGCGATCATCCTGTCCCACCTGCACTGCGACCACATCCTCGACGCCGCCTCCTACGTGGTCGTCCGCCGGTATGCCCCGGACGGCCCGTACCCGCCGCTGCCGGTCTACGCCCCGGCTGGCGCCCCGGACCGGCTGAACGCCGTCTACGGGCACCAGGAGGAGGGGGGTGTGGAGGACGTCTACCAGTTCTACGCGCTGGAGCCGGGCACCTTCCCGATCGGTCCGTTCAGCGTCACCGTCGACCGGGTCAACCACCCCGTCGAGACGTACGGGGTCCGGCTGGAGCACGACGGGCGGGTCCTCTGCTACTCCTCGGACACCGCACCCTGCGAGCCCCTGCTGCGGCTCGCCCAGGACGCCGACGTCTTCCTCTGCGAGGCCAGCTATCTCGACGGCGTGGAGAACCCGCCGGACCTGCACCTGACCGGCCGGGAGGCGGGCGAGGCGGCGACCAAGGCCAGCGTCGGCCGGCTCCTGCTCACCCACCTGGTCACCGCCTGGGGCAGCGAGGCGCAGACGGTCGAGGCGGCCAGCGCCGCGTACACCGGCCCGCTGGACGTCGTCCGTCCCGGCTCCCGCTACGAGATCTGACCAGGGCCGGTCGCGGCGGCGGGAGACCCCGGGAGAGTCCGATCACGGCACCGCATAGAGTGCCTGCATGGCGCGACCTGACGGACGGCAGCCCGACCAACTCCGACCGGTGACCCTTACCCGGGGCTGGAGCACCCACCCGGAGGGTTCGGTGCTGGTGGAGTTCGGGAACACCCGGGTGCTCTGCACGGCCAGCGTGACCGAGGGGGTGCCCCGCTGGCGGAAGGGTTCCGGGCTCGGCTGGGTGACCGCCGAGTACGCGATGCTGCCCCGGGCCACCCACACCCGCTCGGACCGCGAGAGCGTCAAGGGCCGCGTCGGCGGGCGGACCCACGAGATCTCCCGGCTCATCGGCCGGAGCCTGCGCGCCTGCGTCGACCTGAAGGCCCTCGGCGAGAACTCGATCGTGCTCGACTGCGACGTCCTCCAGGCCGACGGGGGCACCCGCACGGCCGCGATCACCGGCGCGTACGTCGCCCTGCACGACGCCGTCACCTGGCTCGCCGGCCGTAAGGCGCTCGCCGGCAAGCCGGAGAAGGTGATGCACCGGTCGGTGGCCGCGGTGAGCGTCGGCATCATCGACGGTGAGCCCCGCCTCGACCTCGCCTACGACGAGGACGTGACCGCCGAGGTCGACATGAACGTGGTGTGCACCGGCACCGGCGACTTCGTCGAGGTGCAGGGAACGGGGGAGTCCGGAGTCTTCGCGCGCGGGCAGCTCGACGCCCTGCTCGACCTGGCCGTGGCCGGGTGCGACCAGCTGGCCGGGGCCCAGCGTGAAGCCCTCGGCCGGTGAACGCGCGAGGAGTGGGCCGTCGGGCCCCGCAGACGGTGACGAAAGGTGGTCCAGCGTGAACAAGGTCCTGCTCGCGACCCGTAACCGGAAGAAGCTGGTCGAACTCCAGCGGATCCTCGACGGGGCGCTCGGCGCGCACCGGATCGCGTTGCTCGGCCTCGACGACGTCGAGGACTACCCCGAGCTGCCGGAGACCGGCCTCACCTTCGGCGAGAACGCGCTGATCAAGGCGCGGGAGGGCTGCCGCCGTACCGGCCTGCCCACCATCGCCGACGACTCCGGCCTGGCGGTGGACGCCCTCAACGGCATGCCCGGGGTGCTCAGCGCCCGCTGGGCCGGCCGGCACGGCAACGACCTGACCAACCTGCAACTGGTCCTCGACCAGATCGCCGACCTGGCGGACGAGCACCGGGGCGCCGCCTTCGTCTGCACCGTGGCGCTGGTGCTGCCCGGCGGCAAGGAGCACCTGGTCGACGGCCGCCAGACCGGCCGGCTGCTGCGCGCGCCGCGTGGTGAGGGCGGGTTCGGCTACGACCCGATCTTCCTGGGGGACGGGCAGACCCGGACCAACGCCGAGCTGACCCCCGAGGAGAAGGACGCGGTCAGCCACCGCGGCAAGGCCCTGCGGGACCTGGCCAAGCTGATCGCCAAGGTGCTCCCCCCGGCGTCCTGACCCACCGCCCACCTGGTCCGTGCGCGGCGGGCCCGGGCTGACGGGAGGAAGAGGGACGACGTGCCGGGTGTCCTGACGGGATTCGCCGTCATCGTGGCCGTCGTCGCGGTCGGCTGGCTGCTCGGCCGGCGCGGCACCCTCGGGCCGGACGCGTCGACCGTGCTGTCCCGGGTGGCGTTCTTCGTGGCCACCCCGGCGCTGCTGTTCCTGACCACGGCCCGCTCCGACGTGCTCGCGGTCGTCTCCTCGGCCCTGGTCGTCACGGTGGTGGGCACCGCCGTGGTGGTGGCCGTGTTCGCGGTCGTCGCCGGACTCTGGTGGCGCCGGCCCGCGCCGGAGGTCACCGTCGGCGCGCTCGCCTCGTCGTACGTCAACGCGGCCAACATCGGCATCCCGATCGCCGTCTACGTCCTCGGGGACGCCTCGGTGGTCGTACCGGTGATGATGTTCCAGCTCGTCGTGATGACACCGATCGCCTTCGCCGTGCTGGAGACGGCGACCGGCACCCGGCGATCGCTGGCCCGGGTGCTGGTGCAGCCGCTGGCGAACCCGGTCACCGTGGCCTGTGCGCTCGGCGTGACCTGCGCGCTGGCCGGCTGGCTGCCGCCGGAACCGGTGCTGCGGCCGGTGGAACTCGTCGCGGCGATGGCGGTGCCCGCCGCGCTGCTCGCGTACGGGCTGTCGCTGCACGGCGCCCCGGCACCCGGCTCGGGGGAGACCGGCCGGGACGTCCGGCTCGCCGTGGTCCTCAAGACGGTGGTCCAGCCGGCGGTGGCGTACCTGGTGGCCCGGTTCGTGCTGGGGCTGCCGCAGCCGGTGGTGCTGGCCTGCACGATCACCGCGGCCCTGCCCACGGCCCAGAACGTCTTCGTCTACGCGGTCCGCTACGGCCGGGGGGTGGTGCTGGCCCGCGACGCGATACTCCTGTCGACCGTGGGCGCGGTGCCCGTGCTGCTCGGCGTGGCGCTGCTCGGCGCGCGCTGAGGCGGCGGCAGCGCGCTGAGATCGCAGGCCGCCGGGTTGGTTACCCGGCGCTGAGGTGGTTGCAGGGGCCCCCTGCTACCGCATTCTGATGAGCAAGGGCCCCCTGCAACCAGCCAAGCACCCGACGCCTCAACCCAGCGTCCCCACCTCCCGCTCGATGGCGGCGCGCAGCTGCGGGCTCCGGACGACCTCCCGAGCGGCCTCCATCACCGGGGCGAGGAAGACGTCCGGGCCGGGTTCCCCGGCCGCCTCGCCCAGGGCCGCCACCGCCGCCCGACCGGCCGGGGACGGGGTGAGCGGGGCGCGCAGTTGCAGCCCGCGTACCGCCGCGAGCAGTTCCACGGCGAGCAGGCTGGTCAGGTTGTCCAGCACCGTGCGCAGCTTCTTGGTCGCCGCCCAGCCCATCGAGACATGGTCCTCCTGCATGCCGCTGGTCGGCAGTGAGTCCACCGAGGCGGGGGCGGCCAGCCGGCGGTTCTCGGCGACGATCCCGGCCGCCGTGTACTGGGCGATCATGAGTCCCGAGTTCACCCCGGCGTCGGGGGAGAGGAACGCCGGCAGGTCCCGGGAGCGGGTCACGTCGAGCAGCCGGTCGACCCGCCGCTCGGCGATCGCGCCGACCTCGGACGCGGCGATGGCGAGGAAGTCGGCGGCGAAGCCGAGCGGCGCGCCGTGGAAGTTGCCGGTCGACTCGACGCGGCCGTCCGGCAGCACCACCGGGTTGTCCACCACCGACATCAGCTCCCGGGCGGCGACCTGCTCGACGAAGGCGAGGGTGTCCCGGGCCGCGCCGGCCACCTGCGGCGCACAGCGCATCGAGTACGCGTCCTGCACCGCGTGGGCCAGGTCGTCCCGGTGCGAGTCCATCACCGCCGAGCCCTGGAGCAGCCGGTGGATGTTCGCCGCCGAGGTCGCCTGCCCCGGGTGCGGCCGGATGGCGTGCAGCTCGGACAGGAACGGCCGTTCCGAGCCGAGCATCGCCTCGATGGCCAGCGCGGCGGTCACGTCGGCCATGGTGAACAGGTGGGCGGCATCGTGGATGGCCAGCAACAACATGCCCAGCATCCCGTCGGTGCCGTTGATCAGCGCCAGCCCCTCCTTGGCGGCCAGCGCCACCGGCTCCAGGCCGGCCCGGCGCAGCGCGTCGGCGGCGGGGACCTGCTCGCCGGACGGGCCGAGCACCCACCCCTCGCCGAGCAGCACCAGCGCGCAGTGCGCCAGCGGCGCGAGGTCACCGGAGGCGCCGAGCGAACCGTGCTCGGGCACCCACGGCGTGACGTCGTGGTTGAGCAGGTCGACCAGGGCCTCGGCGACCAGCGGGCGGACCCCGGAGCGGCCGAGGGCGAGCGAGCGTACCCGCAGCAGCATCATCGCCCGTACCACCTCGCGGGGCATCGGCGCACCGACCCCGGCGGCGTGCGAACGGATCAGCGCGTGCTGGAGTTCGGCCCGGCGCTCCGGGGCGACGAACGTGTTGGCCAGCGCGCCGAACCCGGTCGAGACCCCGTAGACCGGGCGGCCGGAGGCCACGATGCCGTCCACGATCGCGCGACTGGTCGTCATCGCGTCCACGGTGGACGGGTCGAGGACGACCTTCGCGGTGCCCCGGGCCACGGCGAGCACGTCGGCGGGGGAGACTCCGGTGGGCTGGACGGTCACCACGCTCACGATGTCACCCCGCTGCGGGTGTCGGCGGGGCGGAGGTCGGTGGGGCAGGCGCGTTGTGCGTTCATAGCGGGACTCCGTTGTGCAGGACCTGGCGGATGAGGGGCACCCCTGGCCGGTAGGCCAGGTGCAGGTGGGAAGGGGCGTCGAGGATCATCAGGTCGGCCCGGGCCCCGGGGGCGAGCACCCCCACGTCGTCGCGGCGCAGCGCCCGCGCGCCACCGGCGGTCGCGGCCCAGACCGCCTCCGCCGGGGTCATGCCCATCTCGCGTACGGCGAGCGCGAGGCAGAACGGCATCGACGACGTGTACGACGAGCCGGGGTTGCAGTCGGTGGCCAAGGCGACGGTGACCCGGGCGTCGAGCAGCCGGCGTGCGTCCGGGTACGGCGACCGGGTGGAGAACTCCGCGCCGGGCAGCAGCGTGGCCACCGTGGCCGATCCGGCCAGCGCGTCCACGTCGGCGGCGTCCAGGTGGCTGCAGTGGTCGGCACTGGCCGCACCGAGTTCCACCGCGAGCCGGACCCCCGGGCCGGGGCCGAGCTGGTTGGCGTGCAGCCGTACCCCGAGGCCGGCGGCCTGTCCACAGGTGAGGATCGCCCGGGCGTGGTCGGCGTCGAACGCCCCCCGCTCGCAGAACACGTCGATCCACTTGGCGTACGGGGCGGCGGACCGCAGCATCGGCCCGCAGACCAGCCCGACGTAGTCGTCCGGGCGGTCGGCGTACTCGGTGGGGACGACGTGCGCGCCGAGGAAGGTGGTCTCCCCGGTCACCTCGGCGGCGATCCGCAGCGAGCGGGCCTCGTCGGCGACGGTCAGGCCGTACCCGCTCTTGATCTCGATGGTGGTGGTGCCCTGACGTAGCGCCTCCGCGCGGAGCCGGCGCACGGTGGCCCGGAGCGTGTCGTCGGAGGCGGCGCGGGTGGCCGCCACCGTGGTCCGGATCCCGCCCCCGGTGTACGGCTGCCCGGCCATCCGGGCGGCGAACTCGGCGGCCCGGTCCCCGGCGAAGACCAGGTGGGCGTGACTGTCCACGAAGCCGGGGAGCACCGCCGCGCCGTCGGCGTCGATCCGCCGGGTGGCGGCCGGGGCGTACCGGGCCGGGCCGAGCCACGCGACGCGGTCCTCCTCGACCAGGATGGCCGCGTCGCGGCGGATGCCGAGCCGGCCGCCCTCCCCGGTGCCGGCCACGTTGGTGACCAGCTCCCCGATGTTGTCGATCAGCAGGCTGCTCACGCGGTGCCATCCTTGGTTCGCGACTGCGGGGCTCGCAGGATCGGCTCACTCCTCGCGCTCACCTGCTGATCACCGCCTGGATCGTGGCGACCAGTTCGGCGGGCACGTCGACCGTCGTGTGCCGTCCGTCGCGGACCACCACCCGGCCGTCCACCACGACCTGGGTGACGTCGGCCGCGGTCGCCGCGAAGAACACCCCCACCGGGGGTACGCCGGCCGTCCGCGCGCTGTCCAGCCGTACGGTGACCAGGTCGGCCCGGTCCCCCGGGGCGATCCGGCCGGCGTCGGCCCAGCCCAGCGCGGCGTGCCCGGTCACGGTCGCCGCGTCGCGCAACGCGGCCGGGGCGAAGTGGCCGCGCTGCCGGGTGCGCAGCCGCTCGTCCAGCTCCACCGCGCGGGCCTCCTCGAAGAGGTCGGCCACGGCGTGGCTGTCGCTGCCGAGGCTGAGCGGACTGCCCGCCTCGGCCATCCGGCGGGCCGGACCGATGCCGTCGGCGAGGTCCCGCTCGGTGGTCGGGCAGAGGCAGACCCCGGTGCCGCTCCCCCCGAGCAGACCCACGTCGGCACTGGTCAGGTGGGTGGCGTGGACGGCGGTGGTGGTCGGGCCGAGCACCCCGTGGTCGGCGAGCAGGCGGGCCGGGGTGCGTCCGTGCACCGCCCGGCAGGCGTCGTTCTCGGCGGGCTGCTCGGAGAGGTGCACGTGCAGCGGCGCGTCGTGCCGCCGCGCCCACTCGACGACCGCGTCGAGCTGGTCGGCCGGGACGGCACGGACCGAATGCACCGCCGCTCCGACCCGGGCGTGGTCACCGGCCGGGGTGAACGCCTCGACCCGGTCCGCCCAGCGGGCCGCGTCCCCGTCGCCGAAGCGGCGCTGCGGACCGGTCAGCGCCCGGCCGTCCACCGTCGCGGTCAGATAGCAGGTGTCCAGCAGGGTGATCCGGATGCCGGCCTGCGCGGCGGCCTCGACCAGCGCCGCGCCCATCGCGTTCGGGTCGGCGTACCGGCCGCCGTCCGGGCGGTGGTGCAGGTAGTGGAACTCGCCGACGCAGGTGACGCCGGCCAGCGCCAGCTCGGCGTACACGGCTCGGGCCAGGGCGAGGTAGGTGTCCGGATCGAGGCGGTCGGCGACCGTGTACATCAGGTCCCGCCAGGTCCAGAAGTCGCCCCGCCCGGCGTGGGTGCGGCCGCGCAGCGCCCGGTGGAACGCGTGCGAGTGGGCGTTCGCCAGGCCCGGCAGGGTCAGTCCGGGCAGGCGTACCGCGTCGGCCAGCACCTCGACCCCGGCGGCGGGCGCGGCCCGGTCGGCCAGCGGGGTGACCGCGGTGATCCGGCCCCCGATGGTCTCGATCAGCACGTCGGCGGTCGGTTCGGGATCGTCGGGCAGCCAGGCGTACTCGGCGAGCCAGCGGGTGGTGGTCATGCCGTCGCCCCGCCGGGGCGGCCGACCGGGGCGGGACGGGCGGCCAGCTCCGCCAGCACACGGGCCAGGGCGGTCACCCCGGCGGCGCAGTCGGCGTCGGTGGCCGACTCGGCGGGGGAGTGCGACACCCCCGTCGGGTTGCGTACGAAGAGCATCGCCGTCGGCAGGTGCCCGGCGAGCACCCCGGCGTCGTGCCCCGCCGCCGTGGGCAGGGTCGGCGCGTCGAGCAGCGTCGCCAGCCGCCCGCCCAGGCCCGCGTCGAAGCCCACCAGCGGGGTCGCCGACTCCTCGGTCACGATCACCTCGGTGCCGTCCCGGCGGGCCCGCTCGACGGCCTTGGCGCGGACCGCCTCGACCAGCTCGGCGAGTGTGCCCTCCTCGGCGGCCCGCGCGTCCAGCCAGCCGGTCACCCGGCTCGGGACGGCGTTGGTGGCGTTCGGCTCGACGTTGACCCGACCGACGGTCGCATGTGCGCCGCGCAACCGGGCCTCCTTGTTCGCGGCGAGGACGGTGAACGCGTAGGTGAGCATCGGGTCGCGGCGGTCGGCCATCCGGGTCGTCCCGGCGTGGTTCGGCTCGCCGGTGATGTCGAACCGCCAGCGGCCGTGCGGCCAGATCGCCGTCGCCACCGCGACGGGCGCGTCCCGGTCGACCAGCGCCCGCCCCTGCTCCACGTGCAGCTCGACGAAGGTGGCGAACCCGGCCAGCAGGTCCGGACGGGCCCCCGCCGGCCGGTCGCCGAACGCCTCGGCAAAGGCGACCCCGTCGGCGTCGCGCAGCCCGGCCGCGCGCTCGGGCGTGAGCGCCCCGGTGAGCAGCCGCGACCCCAGGCACGGTACGCCGAACCGGGCCCCCTCCTCCTCGACGAACGCGCCGACCACGATCGGCCGGTCCGGGGCGACGCCCGCGGCGCGCAGCTCGTCCACGGCGAGGAAGGCGCTGACGATGCCGAGCGGCCCGTCGTACGCCCCGCCCTGCGGAACCGAGTCGAAGTGGCTCCCGGTGAGCACCGCGCCGGTGGCGTCCGGGTCACCCCAGCGGGCGAAGAGGTTGCCGTTGCCGTCCCCGGTGACCGGCATGCCCCGCCGCTCGGCCTGCACCCGGAACCACTCCCGCAGCCGGCGCTCCGGCTCACCGAACGCGTACCGCAGGTAGCCGCCGGTGCGCGCGTCCCGCCCGATCGGCGCGATCTCGTCCCACAGCTCGCGGAAGCGGGTGGTGGTAGCAGGGGCCCCCTGCAGGGCGTTTTTGATGAACAAGGGGCCCCTCCTACCGCTCGGCCATGGGAACGCGCACCCCGGTACGGGTCGCCACCTCGTGGGCGTGGTCGTAGCCGGCGTCGACGTGCCGGATGACGCCCATCGCCGGGTCGTTGGTGAGCACCCGCTCGATCTTCTGCCCGGCCAGGGCGCTGCCGTCGGCCACGCAGACCTGACCGGCGTGGATGCTGCGGCCGATGCCGACCCCGCCGCCGTGGTGGATGGACACCCAGGATGCCCCGCTGGCGGTGTTGACCAGCGCGTTGAGCAGCGGCCAGTCGGCGATCGCGTCGGAGCCGTCGGCCATCGCCTCGGTCTCCCGGTACGGGCTGGCGACGCTGCCGCAGTCCAGGTGGTCCCGACCGATGACCACCGGGGCGGAGAGTTCGCCGGAGGCGACCATCTCGTTGAACCGCACCCCGGCGCGGTCGCGTTCGCCGTAGCCGAGCCAGCAGATCCGGGCCGGCAGGCCCTGGAAGGCGACCCGCTCCCCGGCCATCCGGATCCACCGGGCCAGGGACTCGTTCTCCGGGAACAGGTCGAGGATCGCCCGGTCGGTGGCGGCGATGTCGGCTGGGTCGCCGGAGAGCGCCGCCCAGCGGAACGGGCCCTTGCCCTCGCAGAACAGCGGCCGGATGTACGCGGGCACGAAGCCGGGGAAGTCGAACGCCCGCTCGTACCCGCCGAGGCGCGCCTCGCCCCGGATCGAGTTGCCGTAGTCGAAGACCTCCGCCCCGGCGTCGAGGAACCCGACCATCGCCTCGACGTGCTTCGCCATCGAGGCGCGGGCCCGGTCGGTGAACTCGGCCGGCTTCGCCGCCGCGTACTCCCGGGCGTCGGCCAGCTCCACCCCCTCCGGCAGGTACGACAGCGGGTCGTGCGCGCTGGTCTGGTCGGTGACGATGTCGATGTCGACGCCTCGGCGCAGCAGTTCCGGGAAGACGGTGGCCGCGTTGCCGACCACCCCGACGGAGAGCGCCCGCCGCTGCCGCTTCGCGGCGAGCACCCGCTCGACCGCGTCGTCCAGGGAGTCGGCGACCTCGTCCAGGTAGCGGTCGTGCACCCGGCGGTCCAGCCGGGACCGGTCGACGTCGACGATCAGGCAGACCCCGCCGTTCATGGTGACCGCGAGGGGCTGCGCTCCCCCCATCCCACCGCAGCCGGCGGTGAGAGTCAGCGTTCCGGCCAGCGAACCGTCACCGGCCGGTTGCCCGTCGCCGGCGAGTTTCGCGGCGACCGCGGCGAACGTCTCGTAGGTGCCCTGGAGGATGCCCTGGGTGCCGATGTAGATCCACGAACCGGCGGTCATCTGCCCGTACATGGTCAGGCCGAGCTGCTCCAGACGGCGGAACTCGGGCCAGGTGGCCCAGTCGCCGACCAGGTTGGAGTTGGCCAGCAGCACCCGGGGCGCCCACTCGTGGGTGCGCAGCACGCCGACCGGCCGGCCGGACTGCACCAGCATGGTCTCGTCGTCCCGCAGGTCGGTCAGGGTCCGTACCAGCGCGTGGTACGACGGCCAGTCCCGCGCGGCCTTCCCGGTGCCGCCGTAGACCACCAGGTCCTCGGGGCGCTCGGCGACCTCGGGGTCGAGGTTGTTCATCAGCATCCGCAGGGCGGCCTCCTGCGGCCACCCCCGGGCACTGCGCTCGGTGCCGCGAGCGGCACGGACGGGCTGGTACATCGTCGGATCTCCTCTCACCCGAGGAACAACTGTCGGCGGGCGGCGGACGCCTCGAACGCCTCCAGCCGCGCCTGCGTGTCGGTCGGCGCGGCGTCGCAGATCGCCTGGAGCACCACCATGGCCAGGGCCATCGGGGCGGTGTGCAGGTCGAAGACCAGGTCGGTGCCGACGGCGGCGGGCAGCACCAGCTCGGCGTACTCGGTCGCCGGGCTCACCGGCGAGTCGGTGATCGCCACGACCCGCAGGCCGGCCTCCCGCGCGGCACGCAACGCGTCCAGGGTCTCCCGGGGGTAGCGGGGCAGGACGAAGGCGAGCAGCGCGTCCGCGCCGGCCACGGCGGCCTGCTCGAGGCGGTCGGCGAGCAGGCTGCCACCGGTGTCGACCACGCGGACGTCCGGGTGCACCTTCGCGGCGAAGTACGCGAAGTAGGCGGCCAGCGGCGCCGCGGCGCGCAGACCGAGCACCGGCAGCGGACGGCTGGCGGCCAGCAGCGCGCCGGCCGACGCGATGCGCTCCCGGTCGGCGAGCTGCCCGGCGAGCCGGTCGAGGTTGGCGATCTCCGCCCGGACGGCGCGTTGCAGCTCGTTCTCCCCGGCGGACGGGCCGGTGACGCCGGTGCCGGTCAGCTCGCGCAGCCGGCGGCGCAACGCCGGGTAGCCGTCGTGGCCGAGCGCGACCGCGAAGCGGGTCACCGACGGTTGGCTGACCCCGGCCAGCTCGGCGACCTCGGCGGCGGAGAGGTAGGCCACCGAGCCGGCGTGCTGCACCAGGCAGTGCGCGATCCGGCGCTGCGTCGGGGTGAGCCGGGCGCCGTGGAACAGATCCAGCAGCCGGTCGCTCGGCGCAGCCGCGATGGTGGCCGTTTCATTCATGCCCTGACCTTATGCATGAGAACTTTCAGCAGGCAAGGCCAGGGCGTCAGGGGGTGGCTGGTCAGACCGGTGGCGAGGGGAGGGGGCGGGTGCCGGCCCGGTCCGGCCACGCCGGTCTCGTGGGCCGTCACCGCCGGCCCTGGTCGGACCGGGATGGCCGCACCCCGCGAGTGCCTTCCGGTCGACGACCGGGGCTTGGGCGGGCGTTGGGGTCCGGTCCGGAGGGAAAGCGCTTTCGTATTCAAGGGTGACTATGTAGTTAGTTGCTACTCAGCGACTGAGTCGGTGTTTCCGACTGATTGGTGGAACCCGTAGTAAACGGACAGTCCGGCCTCCGAGGGGAATGCGTCCGGACTGATGTGGGGGTCTGTGGCGGCGGGCGGTGGTCTGGTGGGCGCGGTGGTTCGCACGACTTCGGCGAGCGTGCTGGCCTGCGGGGTGACAGTCGCCCCTGGTGGAAGAGGGTCGGTGCGCATTTAAGATCCTTGCGGCGAGGCATTGACAGCTGTTACATCTATCAACGACGATCGTTATCGCCAATGGCAATCCGGGTGCCATCGCGGCGGTCGCTTCGTTCGGAAACCTCAGGAGCGATCACTTTTGATGCGTACCCCACGGGACTTCGATGGGGGAATGCATGAAACGTCGGATCTCCTCACCTCTCCGTCTCTCCAAGATCCTGGTTGTCGGCGCCGCGCTCCTCCTGGTGACGCCGCCGGTCACGTCAGCAGCCTCCGCGGCGCCGCTGGCGCAGCCGCTGGCCAGCAACGACTTCCGCATCACCGCGTCGTCGGCCAGCCACGACACCGGCACCTTCGCCCGCTCGGCTACGGTGATCGAGTTCGCGGCCTCGGCCGAGAACGCCGTGTCGACGGAGGTGACGCTCTCCGTCGGCGGGAAGAAGTTCACGGCCAGCAAGGACATCGCGAGCGGCTCCGCCCAGTGGTCCGGAGAAGGCGCCGCGTTGCAACCGGACGAGAACCTGGCGCTCGACGCCTTCGCCAAGGCCCTCGAGTCGGAGTGGGTCGAACCGGCCAGTGCCACGAAAGCACCGATCTCGTTGCACCGGGACCTGACCATCCGCCTCGCCATGCTTCTTGCCGAGGCGCCCCCCGGCACCAGGATCGGAACCCAGGCCGTGCCCCGCCCGGCGGAGCGATACGGTGACCGGAAGCTTCCGGACAGCGCCGCCAAGGTGGAGTCGTGCCTCAAGGAGGGCCTCTTCGCCACCGAGAAGGACAGCGCGGAGCGGAGGGCGGTGATCGCCGCCTGCCAGGAAAGCAACGAGGACGGAATCTGGTACACCGGATGCAACGTGAACGAACTGGTGCTTCACGATGCGGACAGCCACTGCTTCCTGGGTGAGACCGTCTACGTCGGCCCGGCCTCGTACGACTGCATGGGTAAGTGCGGTGGTGGCTGCTTCATCATCACCGGCTACACCTACGACTGTGCTGACCACGATCGCTGTGGCCGGGTCCACGGTGGATCGACGGACCCCTGGGACAGCGAGTGCGGCGACGAGTACTGGGAAGCCGACGACGACTTCCTGTGGTCGACGAACCAGTGCGGCTAGAGCCAGATCCTCTCGTACGATGAAACGACTTCTTCTCACCGTGTCGATCGTCGCGCTCGCACTGGTGGCGACCGGTTGCGGGTCCACGGACCGTTCCGTGGACCCGCCGCCGAACGCTCTGGCCACCGTGGCAGGCGAACCCGTCACCGTCGAGCAGGTTCGGGGGCTGATTCCCGACAGTCCCCTGCCGGCGGTGTTGGTGGCAGGCGGCTACGCCGGTCCGTGGCCGGAGGCGCTGGAGCTGGCGATCCGGGACGAGCTGCTGGGGCGGGAAGCCGCTCGCCGGGGCCTGCGCGGGTCAACCAGGGCCGAACAGATCGCCAAACTGATCACTCAGGAGCAGCGCAGTGCTGCTGGCCTCGCCGCTGAGAGCATCAGCGACGGGGAAGCCCTCGCCTGGTACCAGGAGCACCGCAGCTTGTTCGGAAACGTGGCACAGGCCGAGGTGGCCTGGGGTGAGTTCGCTGACCCTGCGCAGGCCAGAACGGCTCTGGAGCGTGCGGCTGATACCGATCAGACGACGTTTCAGGGGCTGGTGCGTGAGGGCGGTGCGAAGGGCAGCGGTACGGCCACCATTGACGACCATGGTGAGGGTGCCGATCCGATGATCTCGCGCGCGGCCTTCGCGGTCGGCGCGGCCGGGGGAGTCGGACTGTCCGCGGATCCGCAGAACAACCGGTGGTGGGTGGTCCGCGTCGAGCGCATCTCGTTCAAGAAGATGAACTGGGACGCGGTGCTGGCCTACAAGGTGAAGTCGGCGATGGCCACGTATCGTCAGGAGGAACACCTGGGCCGGCTCGCTGACTCGTTGCGGAAGAAGTGGCCGGTCGAGGTGTACGAGACCCGGCTCGCTGACATCGCCGCGACAGAGGAGCCACCGAAATGACCATAGCCGCGATAGTTGGCGGAGTTGTTGCGCTGTTCGTCGCCGTGGCAGCGCTCATGTACCTGAGCAGGCACCGTGCCGCACCTCAGGCCGTCGGTCGGGTGCTGAGACTGCTGGCGTTCGCCGCCACGATCGGGATCGCCGCGGCGCTGCTGCCGTTCACGGTCTCGGACAGTGGCGCGTCCGCCAGCTACCTGCTGGGTGTGCCGGTAGTGGCGGCCGCATGTCCCCTGGTCGCAGACCTGGTCGGCCGTGCTGTCGCCGTCACGACGACGATCGGGGCCCTGGTGATGCTGGCGTGGGGCCTCCTGCTCGGCCTCGGCATCGGACTCTGGTTCCTCCTTCCGGCCCTGCTGCTGGGGGCGGCGGTGGTGGCCAGCATCCCTTCGCGGCGTACGGCGGTGACCGGCAACCGGGGTGACTGACGTCCGGATCATCTCCGTTGGGTACCCGACACCCACGAAAACCCACCGACCGCCGCCGGCGCACCGCCGTCGAACCCCGGACCCGCAGGTGACGGCCCTTCCGGCCGCCGTGCCGGCCCGTCGACGGCGGTCCTGCGCGGCCCATCCGGACCGGAAGCGGGAAACTCGTGGTGGCGCCCGCCCCCGGTACGGGTGGTAGAACCCTTCCGTGGACGCAACCAAGCTTCGTCGGGCCATCGCCCGCACCCCCCTCGCCCCCGTGGCCGCCTTCCCCAAGCGGCTGGTCCGGGTCGCCCGGCACGACACCAAGCTGCTGAAGGTCTCCGCCCGATGGCTGATGACCTCCCGGGAGCACCACAACTACACGTACGACCTCACCTGGCTGAGCAAGAGTCACCTCGCCTGGTTCGTCAGCGTCGTCTGCGACACCCCGGTCAAGCAGATCCGGGCGTACATCCAGGAGATCGAGGGCGACGAGAACCTGCGCCGGCACATCGAGCAGACCACCCAGGGCGCCGCCCGGCGTGGTCTCGCCGACCGCCAGGTCCGCTACGCCCGCCGCGTCGGCTGGTACGCCATCGTCCGGGCCCGGCGCCCCCAGCACGTCGTCGAGACCGGCGTGGACAAGGGCCTCGGCAGCTGCGTCCTCGCCGCCGCCCTGCTGCGCAACGCCGCCGAGGGACACCCCGGCCGGCTCACCTCCCTCGACATCAACCCCGAGGCCGGCTACCTCGCCCGCACCGCGCCCTGGTCCGACGTGGTCGACCTGGTCATCGGTGACTCCATCGCCTCCATCAACGCGCTGGACCGCCCGGTCGACCTCTTCCTGCACGACAGCGACCACAGCAAGGCCCACGAGAAGCGGGAGTTCGACGCGGTCGAGCCGAAGCTGGCGCCGGGCGCCATGCTGCTCACCGACAACGTCACCGTCACCCACGTCCTCGCCGACCACGCCGAGCGCACCGGCCGGCGTTTCCTCGCCTACCGGGAGACCCCGATCAACCACTGGTACCCCGGTGACGGAATCGGCGTCGCCTGGTGAAACTGGCATCCGTCCACACGTACCCGGTCAAGGGGTGCCACCGGCTCGACCACGACACGGCCCGGGTCGACCCCTGTGGCCTGGCCGGTGACCGCCGCTGGATGATCGTCGACGCCGACGGCATCGGCGTGACCCAGCGGCAGCACCCGGTGCTGGCCACCCTGCGGCCGGCCACCCGGCCCGGCGGGCTGGTGCTACGCGGCCCCGGCCGCCCCGACCTGGAGGTGCCGGAACCGGTCGGTGCCGCCCCGGTCACGGTCCGTACCTTCCGGCACCGGAAACTGCCGGTCGACGCCCTCCCCGCCGGCCCGGCGGCCGACGCCTGGCTCACCGCCGTGCTCGGCAGGCCGGTCCGGCTGACCTGGCTCGCCCAGCCCACCCGGCACATCGCTCGGGGGGAGCGCGCCCACGACACCGGCGACCAGGTCAGCTTCGCCGACGTCTACCCGCTGCTGCTGACCGTCACCGCCTCGCTGGAAGCGCTGAACGGCTGGCTGGCCGAGGCGGGCTCGGCGCCCGTGCCGATGACCCGCTTCCGGCCCAACGTGGTGGTCGAGGGCGCACCGGCCTGGGCCGAGGACGGCTGGGCCGGCCGGACCCTGCAGATCGGCGCGACCACCTTCCGCGCCGCCGGGGCGTGCGCCCGCTGCGTGGTGACCACCACCGACCAGGAGACCGGGGTACGCGGACACGAACCGCTGCGGACCCTCGTCCGGCACCGCCGTGTCGACCAGAAGATCCTGTTCGGACTTCACCTCGTCCCCGTGTCGACCGGCGCGGTCGGCGTCGGCGATCCGGTGCGGGTCGATCCGGCGTCCTGATCCCTCGTCGGGGCGACACTCGGCGGCCCGATCGACATGGCTGCCCGTGCCAGCGCTGGTACGGGCAGCCATGTCGCCGGATCTCGTGCGGGAGAGGGGACTCGAACCCCTACGCCCGAAGGCACAGGAACCTAAATCCTGCGTGGCTGCCTAATTACACCACTCCCGCCTGCCCAGAGAGTCTAGTGCGTCGCGCTCGTGCCGTGTGGAGCCCGGCGGCCCGCAGGACGTTGGACACCGTTCCGTGACTGGGCCTCTCCCGCCCCTCGGTGGCGGCTCGGATCAGATCGGCGAGTTTTCGGGGACCCAGGTCGGGGTTCGCCAGCGCGTACCGGACCACGAGCGCGTGGTCGACGACCGACCCGCGAGGAATCCGTGGTTGCGGCGCGATCGTGCCGGTCTGCTCCAGGCGGTGGCGGAGCCGGTAGACGTGGTTGCGGTGACAGCCGATCCGGCGACCGGCCTCCACCGCGGTCATCGCGCCGGCCGCCACCTGCCGGACCAGCGCCTCGACATGACGCGGATCGAGCGGCCGGGGGTGGTCGATCCGGTCCGGGTCATGACCGGTCGGCGGCTGCCCGGCGCTCGCCGGCGACGGAGCGGGCCGGCGGTTGCGGCCGGCGTACGTGGCGGTCTGGCTGTGGCAGTTCGGGCACAACAGGCGCAGGTTCGGCGGGCGGTTGTCGAGGAAGTCACCGTTGACGTGGTCGACGTGCAGGGTGAGCGGCCCGCCCCGCCACGTCGTGCCGACGTTGCACTCCTCGCACCGTTCCGGGACGCCGATGTCGCACAGGGCCCACTTCAGCCGGGTGCCGGGCGTACGGCGGGAGCCCTCCGGTAGCTGGACCAGCAGCATCGCGGAGGAGACCCGGTGGCGGGGACCGCGCAGCCCACGGGGACGCCCGGTGAAGTGGGAGGTGTCGACGCCGAACCGTTTGAGCTGACGACTGATGTGGGCGTGCGAGCCGCCGCTGATCCGTACGCCCAGCAGGCGCATCACGTCGGTGACGTTGCGGGCGCGCGCCGCCGCGTCGGCGAGCACCTCCGGGGTGTACCGGTACCGGACCACGTACGCACGGTAGCGGTCCGGTACGACGATTTCCCGGGCCGAGACGGGCCGCCCGGACGGCAGCCGGTGGCTCCTCAGTCCAGCCCGAGGTCGCGGCGCAGCTTGGCGACGTGCCCGGTGGCCTTCACGTTGTAGAGCGCCCGTTCGATCTTCCCGGCCTCGTCGACGACGAAGGTGGAACGGATCACCCCGGTGACCGTCCGGCCGTAACTCTGCTTCTCGCCGAACGCCCCGTATGCGGTGAGCACCGCCTTGTCGGTGTCGGCGACCAGGGGGAAGGTGATGGCGTCGCGCTCGCGGAACTTCGCCAGCTTCTCCGGCTTGTCCGGGGAGATGCCGATTACCTCGTAGCCGGCGGCCTGGAGGGAGGCGAGCGAGTCGCGGAAGTCGCAGGCCTGCTTGGTGCAGCCCGGGGTCATCGCGGCCGGGTAGGCGTACAGGATCACCCGGCGGCCCCGCAGGTCGGCCAGGGAGAGCGTGCTGCCGGTGTCGGTCGGCAGGGTGAAGTCCGGCGCGGGGTCGCCGGGGCTGAGACGGTGCGGCGCGGTCATGCCCGAGACCCTACGGCCTCCGTCCGGGCTGGCGCCTAACCGGCACGCTCGGGTCGGAGGTGTCCGATGCCGGTCGGCCGGCGGCGGGTCGCCTCGGCGACCGCGCGACTCGCCGCGTGCAGCCGGAACACCCCGGCCATGGTGGCCCCCGCCCCGGTGACCAGGATCAGCGTGACCACCAGCCGGACGGGTTGGGCCGGCCAGGGCAGCGGGGGCACCGAGCGGGCGAGCACCGCCGCGTTGGTCACCCCGGCGAACAGGGCCAGGCAGGCACCGGCGAGGGCCAGTCCGAAGTCGGCGGCGGCGTGCCGGGTCAGCGCCCAGCCACCGGCGGCGACCGCGCCGAGGCCGGTGATGAGGGCCCAGGTCTGGCCGGTCAGCAGGGCGACGAGCAGCCCGCCGGCCCCGTCGGCCCCGGCGTCGAGGGCCCGGCCGACCGCGACCGCAACGGCGGCCAGCCCACCCACGGCGAGCAGCGCGCCGAGCCCGGCCAACACCCGCCGGCCGGCCACCGTGCCGGCCGGTGCCAGCCCGAGCGCGCCCACCGCGAGCGTGCCGAGGGCCACCGCCGCCCACCAGGGGTACGGGTCCGGCGGGGGCACCCAGTCCAGGGTGCCCCGCAGCTCCACGGCGGTCTCGCCGTCGCGTAGCGGCACCACCCAGTCGCGTACCCGGTGTTCCCGGTCGGGGGCGGCGCCGACCTGCGGCGGCGGGCTGGACTCCCGCCACAGCGCCCGTTGGTCGTGCCAGCGGGCCACCGGTTCGTTCGTCACCCGTTGCCAGGACGGCTCGGCGGTCGGGTCGGCGTCGGCGGGCACGGCGGTCTCGCCGGCGATGGTCCGGTTGAGGTACGTCGCCGGGGAGCGGACGTTCTCGTACACCCCGTCGGGGCGCACCTGGAGGTACGGCTCGCCGGAGTAGCCGAGGACGGTGACCGTCCGGTCGGTGTGGTTGCGCAGTTCCAGCCGCGCGCCCGCCTCCACCGTCCGGACGTCCACGCCGTCGAGGGCCGGGGCCAGCCCGGTCACCCCGACCCGGTAGTCGCTGCCGTTCGGGGCGTCCGCGCCGTGCGCGGCGGCCGGGACGGCGGTGGCCAGCAGCGCGACGAGCGCCCCGACCAGGGGCACTCCCGCCCGGAGCAGCAGCGACCGGATCACCGGGCGGCTGCCTCGACGGCGGCGGTGATGGCGTCCGGGGTCGGGTTCTCGATCGGCTTGCCGTCGACCAGGACGGTCGGGGTGCCGGTGATCCCGGCCCGGCTCGCCTCCTCGGTCACGTGTTCGGTCCACGGCTTGAAGGTGCCCTCGCGCAGGCAGGAGGCGAACCCGTCCCGGTCGATGCCGACCTCGGCGGCGATGTCGGCGAGGTCGTCGTCGCTGAGCCCCGCGCCGCCCTCCGGCGGCTGTCGCTCGAAGAGCGCCTTGGCGTACTGCCGGTACCGACCACCCTCGGCGGCGCAGCCGGACGCGGCCGACGACCGGGTGGAGTACTGCGTGGACGAGAAGCGGTTGAGGTACGCCACCGGGTGGTACACCACCCGGACCTTGCCCTGGTCGATCAGCGTGTCCAGGGTCGGGCCGCTGAGCTGCTCGAACTGCTTGCAGGCCGGGCAGATGAAGTCCTCGTACACGTCGATGGTGACCGGGCCGGAGCCGGCCACGACGCCGGTGCCCGCGTCGTTCGCGCCGGTCGGCGCGGTGAAGTCGTCGGAGCGCTGCGCGGCGTAGACGCTCCAGCCGATCAGTCCGGCGATCACCAGCACCGCCACGGCGGCCACCGAGGTCCAGAGCGTGCGGCGTCGGCGGCGCTCCCTGGCGAGCTGCTCGCGGACCACCCGGGAGGCGTCCTTCTGCCCCTTGCGACTACTCATCCTCGTCCTCCGTGGCCGGTGTGCCCGACAGCCACCCGTCCACCGAGGCGGGGGTGCGGGGCCAGATCAGCAGGAACCCGGCGAGTGCCAGGAAACCCAGGTCCCGGAGGATCTCCGGGAGGTAGGCGGGGCTCTGGCCGGCGGCGAGTTCGCCGCCCCCACCGAAGCACCCGCAGTCGATGGCGAGGCCCCGCGTCCAGGCGGAGACGATGCCCGCGACGAAGACCACCAGCAGCGCCGCCGAGAAGCCGGCGGCGAGCCGGGTGGCCAGCCCGACGAGCAACAGGACACCGAGCGCCAGCTCCACGAAGGGCAGTGCCGCGCCGACGACCATCGCCAGGTCGTACGGCATGACCTGGTACGCGTTGACGGCCCGCCCGGAGGCGGCCAGGTCGCCGACCTTGCTGCCGCCGGCGGCGAACCACACCGCGGCGAGGCCGAGCCGGGCGGCGACGGCGAGCCAGGGACGGAGGAGGGGCCAGCTCACGACCCGGGGGCGGGGTGCGGTCACGGTCATTGGTCGCTCCGATCCACCGTGAAGTTCCGTGGTCCGTGCCACTGCCCCGACCCCGCCTCAACTGCCCAGGGCGTCGCCGACCGCCTCGAGCAGGTCGCCCCGGGCCCGGGCCACCCGGGACCGGATGGTGCCCACCGGCACGCCGCCGACCGCCGCCGCCTCCGCGTACGACAGGCCGAGGACCTGGGTGAGCACGAACGCCTCACGCCGGTCTGCGGGGAGCCGGCGGAGCAGGTCGGCGGCGCCGAGGTGCCCGGCCGGGTCGGGGTGCGGCCGGTCGGTGTACGCCTGCGCGGCGAGCCGCTCGTCGAGCCGCCGCCGCCGGACCACGGTGCGCAGGTGGTCGGCGCAGGTCCGCCGGGCGATGCCGAGCAGCCAGGTACGCGCGCTGGCCCGTCCCTCGAACGCCGGTAGCGCCCGGAACGCCCGCAGGTAGGTCTCCTGGGTGAGGTCGTCGGCGTTGTCCGGGTCGATCAGGGCGGCGACGAAGCGCCACACCTCGGCCTGGGTGAGCCGTACGAACGCGGCCTGGGCCACCGGGTCGCCGTCGCGGGCGGTGAGCGCCCAGCGGGTCGCCGGGTCGGGCCCGGTGGTGGTGGGGTCCGCCGGGTCGCCCGGCGGACCCCACGCGGGCACGGCCGGGGTGTCGGCGGTGCGGCCGACCCCGGCGGCATCCAGCGGCGCGGGGATCACGACACTCCAGGTTACGCGGAGACGACGGAGCGGACAGAGACCTTCGGCACTTCCATGGCGTGCGCCACGCCGGGAACCAATCGGACCCGGCGACCGACTATCCCACCATGACATGCGACGACGTACGCGCGGCGCTGTCGGCGCGGCTGGACGGCGAGGATCCGGGCACGCCGCCGGCCACGCTGGACGCGCACATCTCCACCTGCTCCGGGTGCCGGAGCTGGCTGGCCCGGGCCGAGCAGGTGACCCGACTGGTCCGGGTGCAGGCCGTGGCCGTGCCCGACCTGACCGCCTCGGTGCTGGCGGCGGTGGCCGCCGACCAGCAGGCTGCCCGGGCGGCGGCGATGGCGGCGGTCCGGGCCCGTCGGCAGGTGCTCCGGGTGGCGGTGGGGGTGGCCGCGGCGGCCCAGCTCGCCATCGCGCTGCCGATGCTCCTCGCCGGCCTCGGCGTGGCCGTCGACCCGCACACCAGCCGGGAGATGGCCTCCTTCGACGTGGCGCTCGCGGTGGGCTTCGCGCTGGCCGCGTACCGGCCGGAACGGGCCCAGGCGTTCGTGCCGGTGGCCTTCGTGCTGGCGGTCTGCCTGGCCGGCACCAGCGCGGTGGACATCGCCAACTCGACGACCGCCCTGGTGCACGAGATCGGTCACCTGGCCGCGGTGGTCCAGGCCGGTCTGCTCTGGGCGCTGGGCCGCACCACCCGCCAGGTGGACCGCCCGCTCGTGGCGCCCGCCGTGGCGGGACCGGGGTGACCTGGGTCGGCGATGCCAGGTCACGTCGGCGAGCATTGCCGCTATGACTGCTCCGACACCCCTCTCGCGCCGCACCCGTGCGCACCCGCTCGTCCGCCTGGCGGCCGGTGCCGGCCTCCTGGTCGTCCTGGTCGCGCTGCTGCTCGCCCCGGCCGGTCCGGCGAGCGCGCACGCGGTGCTGGTGAGCAGCAGTCCGGCCGCCTCCGCGGTGGTGCCGAGCGCCCCGGCCGAGGTGGTGCTGACCTTCAGCGAGTCGGTCCGGCAGGTGCCCGGCAAGATCCGGGTGCTCGCCCCGGACGGGTCGCGGGCCGACCGGGGTGAGCCGGCCTTCGACGGTTCGGTGGTGACCCTGCGGCTCGCCCCGGACGGTGCGCGCGGTACGTACCTGGTCAGCTACCGGGTCGTCTCGGCCGACAGTCACCCGGTCTCCGGGGCGTTCACCTACTCGGTCGGCGCGCCGTCGACACCGCCGGTCGACTCCGGGACGGTCAGCCGGGCGGACCCGGTGGTGGGGCTGACGATCAAGGTCGCCAAGTACCTCACCTACGCGGGCCTGCTGCTGCTGGTCGGCCCGGTGTTGATGATCGGCGCGTTCTGGCCGCGCCGGCTGTCCCGTACCGGCCCGGCCCGGGTCGCCTGGGCGGGGTTCGGGCTGGTCGCCGTCGGCACCCTGGTGGGGCTCTGGGCCCAGGTGCCGTACACCGCGGGTGGGGGGCTGCTCGACGTCGACGGCGCGGGCCTGCGGGATGCGCTCGGCAGCGACTTCGGTCTGGCGCACCTGGTCCGGCTCGGGTTGCTGGCCGCGTCGGCGTTCCTGCTGCGACCGCTGCTGGCCGGGCGCGGGGGCCGGGCGGACCGGGTGATCCTGGCCACCCTCGGCGGCGCGGCGCTGTTCACCTGGCCGCTGGCCGGGCACCCGGCGGCCTCGCCCGCGCCGCCGCTGTCGATCTTCGTCGACGCCGTGCACCTGGGCAGCATGGCGGTGTGGCTGGGCGGGCTGGTGGTGCTCGCCGGATTCCTGCTGCCCGGAGCCGAGGAGCACGAGCTGGGCGCGATCCTGCCGGTCTGGTCGCGGTGGGCGGCGCTCGCCGTGGCCGCCCTCCTGCTCGCCGGCACGGTGAACGCGCTGATCGAGGTGGGCAGCCCGGCCGCGTTGGTCGACACCACCTACGGGTGGCTGCTGGTCGCCAAGATCGCCTTGTTCGCGCTGGTGGTCGGGGTGGCGGCGGTCTCGCGTAACCTGGTTCGCCGGTGGCGGGAGGCGGCCCGGCCGAGGCCGCTGCGCCGGGCGCTCTGGCTGGAGCTGGCGGTCGCCGCGGTGGTCCTCGGGGTCACCGCCACGCTGGTGCAGACCACGCCGGCCCGCACCGCCGGAGCCGACGTCACCAGCACCCGCAGCACGCTCTTCACCACCACCCTGACCAGCTCGCTCTACTCCCTCCAGGTGGAGGTGGACCCGGCCGAGCCGGGCAACAACTCCATGCACCTGTACGCGTACTCATCGGACAACCGCCCGCAGCCGGTGGTGGAGTGGCGGGCCACCGTCGCGCTGCCGTCGGCCGGGATCGAGCCGATCGAGATCACCCTGCTGCCGCTGACCGACAACCACGCCACCGGGGAGATCAACCTGCCGGCGTCGGGTGAGTGGCAGCTCCGGGTCACCGTCCGCACGTCAGAAATCGACCAGGCCACGGTGAGCACCACCGTGCCCGTCCGTTAGGAAGGTTCCGTCCCATGATCCGTCACCGGCGTACCGCAGCCGCCGCTGCCGCCGTCGTCCTCGGCACCGTCGCCACCGCCGTCCTCGGCTTCGCTGGGCCGGCCTCGGCGCACGTCACGGTCAACCCGAAGGAGGCCACCCAGGGCAGCTACGGCCGGTTCGCGTTCCGGGTGCCGAACGAGAGCGACACCGCCTCGACCGTGAAGGTGGAGGTGGTGCTGCCGGAGAACGCCCCGGTCGGCTCGGTCTCCACACTGCCCGTGCCTGGTTGGACGGTGACAGTCGAGAAGCGCAAGGTCGACCCACCGGTGGAGGTGCACGGCAGCCAGCTCTCCGAGGTGGTGTCGAAGCTCACCTGGACGGCCGCCGCGGGTGGCGGGGTGCGGCCGGGCGAGTTCCAGGAGTTCCCGGTGTCGCTGGGGCCGCTGCCGCAGACCGACCGGATGGTCTTCAAGGCCCTCCAGACCTACTCCGACGGCAACGTGCAGCGCTGGATCGAGGAGCCGACCGCCGGCGGCGAGGAGCCGGAGAGCCCCGCGCCGGTGCTGGCCCTCGCCGCGGCGGCCCCGTCGGCCGCGCCGGCGGCCCGGGACGCCGATGACGACGACGCCGACGAGGTGTCGGACGACACCGGGCTGGCCACCGGGCTCGGGGTCGCCGGTCTGGTCGCCGGCCTCGCCGGCCTGGGGCTGGGTGGCGCCGCGTTCGCGCGTACCCGCCGGGGGCCGGTGCGGGACGCCTGAGCCGCGACCCGTACGTCCCTGACCGGCCCCGTCGGGTGTCCGACGGGGCCGGCGCGTGGGAGCCACTGTCCGCTTGGTTCCGATATCCGGGGATTGCGCCACTTGTCTAGGTAAGGTCGTCCAGGTACCCGGCTCAGGAGGAGGACGACACGGATGCGGTTCGCGCGGGCGCTCGCCGGAATGCTGTTGCTGGTCATCGCGATACCGGTGCTCGTCGCCGGCGGCGCGCTCTGGGTCGTCGCCCGGCACACCGATCCCGAGGGCGGGTTCCGCGCCCGGTTCGAGCCGGTGGCCGTCGACGGCCACGCCGTGGTCGTCACCGACCTGTCCGGCCTGCTGCGCCGGGACGTGCCGTTCGTCCACGCCGGACCGAACCGGCTCCGGCTGACCGCCCGTACCGCCGAGGGGCCTGCCTTCCTCGGGCTGGCCCCGACCGCCGAGGTGGACCGCTGGCTGGGCGACGCGCCCCGGGCCACCCTGACCCGCGTGGTGGTGGCCCGGGGTGCGCTGCCGGCCCGGATGGAACCGGCGGGCCGTGCCGAACCCGCCGACCCGGCCCCCGGGCCGGTCGGCCGGCCCTTCTGGCTGCGGGAGGGCATCGGCGTACTGGAGTGGAGCCCGGCCGAGTTCGGCGACCGGCCGCTGAGCCTGGTGTTGATGCACCCGGACGGCCGGGCGGGCCTGGCCTTAGACGTCCGGGCCGAACTGCGGCCCGGCTGGCTCACCCCGGCCCGCTGGGCGGTGCCCGCCGGCGGGGCGCTGCTGGTGGCCCTGGCTCTGCTGCTCCTGTTGCGCCCGCCCCGCCCCCGGGAGGTGGTCTTCGTGGTCGAACCGGACCAGGTGCCGATCCTCGCCCAGCGGCTCGGTGTGACCTCGCTCAGCGCGCTCGGTTCGTCGAGCGGTGGCCCGCCTCCGGCGTCACCGGCCGAGCGGACCCTGGTGGCGGTGGGGTCGGGCGGCCGTACCGCCATCGGGCCGGTGCCGGCCGGTCGCCCGGCCACCCTGGCGGACCTGCCCGCCGGTGCGTGCGGGACGGAGCGGGAACCCCGCCCGGTCGTCCCGCCCGATCTGTTCTGGCCGCCACTGTCGCCCGGCGGCGGGGCGGCCCGGGACTGCGCGGACCCGGACTGACCCGGGCCCCGCACGGCGGGTGGCCCTCCGCGCTGCCGACGCGGAGGGCCACCTTCACCGGGGGATCGGTGCTACCTGAGAGAACGTCTGAGGTAGGTGGTACCAGATTAACCGGAAAATACGCTACCCGTCAGTTCTGTCCATTTGATGCAAGTTTCGCCTTCGGGCGCCAGCGGGTCCACCGGGACGGCCGCGCGCGGGGCACGTGCGGACCCGCCTCGGCCACCCGGTCCCCGGCGGCCGGTCGAACCGGCAGCACCACCAGCAGCAGGAGCGAGAGCAGGACGTAGGTGTTGCGGGTCAGCACGTCGAGCGGGTCGTCGGTTCGGGCCGGACCGGCCCCCCAGTCCTGGAACGAGACCACGCCGTAGGCGATCACCAGGTAGGTGGTGACGCTCGCCACCACCAACCACGAGATCCGGGAGCGACCAGCGGCCGGGCCGGTGTCGTCGGCCCCGGGGCGGGTGCGGTCCGGGCCGAGCCCGGCGTCGAGCATGATCACCACAGCCGGGATGAACCAGTAGATGTGGTGGGTCCACGTGATCGGGCTGACCAGCCCGCCGACCAGGCCGGTCAGGGTCAGGCCGGTGAGCGCGTCACCGGCGCGCGCCGCGCGCCACGCCCGCCACAGGCCGTACACGGTCACCGCCGCCACCAGCAGCAGCCAGACCAGCCGGTCCGGCTTCTCGGGCACGGTGAAGCGGCTCAGCAGCCCGAACAGGGACTGGTTGCCGGTGTAGTCGGTCCGTCCCACCCGGTCGGTGGCCCACAACTCGTGGGTCCAGAACCGCCACGAGTCGCGCGGTGCGACCGCCGCCGCCAGCAGTGTCGCCGCCGCCGCGGTCGCGCTCGCCACGATCGCCGCCCGCCACCGCCGGGTCACCAGCAGGTAGACGATGAAGATGCCCGGGAAGAGCTTGAGCGCCGTCGCCAGCCCCACCGCCACCCCGGCCCAGCGACTTCCCCGGGGTACGGCGAAGAGCAGGTCGGCCAGGATCAGCACCACCAGCAACATGTTGATCTGGCCGAAGGTGATGGTCTCCCGGGTGCTCTCCACCGCGAAGGCGAGCAGGACCGCCACGGTCAGGGTGAACAGGCGGGGCAGGTCGTGCCGGGCGATCACCGGGCCGGCCAGCCACCGGGTCGTCACCACCACGCCGACCGCGGTGAGCGCCGTGAAGACCGCGATGGTCGCGCCGAGCGGGAGCGCCGCGAACGGCCGCAGCAACAGCGCGCTGAACGGCGGGTACGTGAAGTAGAGCGCACCCTGGACCCGGTCCGGCTGGCTGTAGTCGTAGAGCGGGTTGCCCGCCGCCCACCACTCCATCGCCCGCATGTAGATCTTCAGGTCGAAGAAGTCGTGCACGAGCCCCGGCAGGTAGAGGGCGGGCAGCACGGCGGCCAGGGCCAGGACGGTCAGGAGCCGACGGACCCTGCGACCGCCCGGGTCCTCCTCGACCAGGGCGGACGGAGCGGCAGGTTCGGCTGGCACGGGGAAACCCTAACGGTCGGTCCGGCCGACGGTGCGCAGGCGCGGGCCGTCTGTGCTGCGCGTAGTCTGGTCCGGTGGCTGATCTTCTCGTCTGGATCGATTGTGAGATGACCGGGTTGGACCTCGGCCGGGACGCGCTGATCGAGGTCGCCGCGCTCGTCACCGACCCCGACCTCAACGTGCTCGGCGACGGCGTGGACGTGGTGATCCACGCCGACGAGGAGAAGCTGGCCGGGATGCCGGAGATCGTCCGGACCATGCACGAGAAGTCCGGCCTCACCGAGGAGGTGCGTCGCTCCACGGTAACCCTCGCCGAGGCCGAGGACATGGTGCTGGAGTACGTCGCCGGTTTCGTGAAGGAGCCGCGTACCGCCCCGCTCTGCGGCAACTCCATCGCCACCGACCGGGGCTTCCTCGCCCGGGACATGCCCCGCCTCGACGGTCACCTGCACTACCGGATGATCGACGTCTCCTCGATCAAGGAACTCTGCCGGCGCTGGTATCCCCGGGTGTACTTCGGGCAGCCGGCCAAGGGGCTGGCGCACCGGGCGCTGGCCGACATCCGGGAGAGCATCCGGGAGCTGGAGTACTACCGGCGTACCCTGTTCGTCCCGCTCCCCGGGCCGGACGTGGAGACCGCCAAGGCGATCGCCGCGGAGCTGTAGGGCGCTGTTCCGAACCCGGGGGTGGAACCCGCTCGACGGGAGCGGGAGGGGTGTGGCTATCATTGGTCGGCGCGCCCGCCCGGGTCGGTGATCCGGGCGCGACGGCATGGTGGCTGTAGCTCAGTTGGCAGAGCACCGGGTTGTGGTCCCGGGTGTCGTGGGTTCAAATCCCATCAGTCACCCCAGTAAGCAGTGAGCCCCCTCCACGGAGGGGGCTCACTGCTTTTCCGCTCCGGTTCGGACCGTGGCGGCTCCCGCCAATCACGGGTCGAAGTTGATGGATGTCAGGGAGCGCGTTCCGCGGTACCTGCCGGTACCGTACGTAGCATGACTACAGTTGCGCCTCGTCAGGCACCGATAACCGTGATCCTGGCCGCCGTGGTGTTCCTGCTCGCCGGTCTCCAAGCTGTCCTGCGCATGTACGACGGGCTCGACGGCGGTGCGGGCGGCATCATCGTCGCCCTCATCGCGGCGGTGATCTACCTCGCCATCGCGTACGGGCTCTGGAAGGGCAACAAGATCGCCTGGATCCTGGCCGTCATCGGTGGCGCGCTGGCCGTACTGAGCATCTTCAGTGGGGACTGGCTGTCCTTCGCCACCGGCATCGTCCTGCTCGTGCTCCTGCTGCTCCCGCAGTCCCGTCAGTGGTTCAACCGGGCATGAACGACGACGGCCGGAGTGGCCCGCCTGCACTGCGGGCCGCCCCGGCCGTCACGCGCTGACCGTCAGCTCACGGCGTCGTCGACGGCGTCGCCTCCGGCTCGTACGGCAGGGCGCTGCCCTTGACGTACTCCTCCCAGCTCATGTTCCAGTCCGTCCAGCCGTTGCCGTTCTGGAGCTTGCGCTCGGTGCCCTTGACGGTGACCGGGTCACCGATCCGGGTCTGGTTGAACAGCCACGCGCCGTCGGCCATGGAGACGTTCACGCAGCCGTGCGAGACGTTCACCCGACCCTGCTGTCCCTCCGACCAGGGTGCGGCGTGGATGAACTCCCCGCCCCAGGTGAGCCGCTGCGCGAAGTCGATGTCGGTGCGGTAGCCGTCCTCCGGCCCCAGCTCGTCGAAGGTGTCGAAGACCGTCTCCTTCAGCTTCTCGATGACCACCATCGTCCCGCTGGACGACGGGGTGCTCTTCTTGCCGAGGCTGACCGGAATGGTCTTGATCACCTTGCCGTCCCGGGTGACCGTCATCCGCTTGGTCTTGTTGTCGACGGTCATCACCGTCGCCGCACCGATCTTGACGTCCACGGTCAGGTCGGCCCGCCCGTACCAGCCGTCACCCAGCGGTAGACCGCCGGCCTGCACCTTGTACGACACCGTGGTGCCCGCCTGCCAGAACTCCTTCGGCCGGTAACGGGCCTCGGTGGGGCTGACCCAGTGCCAGACGCCCTCCTGCGGCGGGTCGGAGCGGACGGTCATCCGGCGCTGCACGTCGTCGCGGTGGTCCTCCGGAATCGCCCGGCCGAACTTGACGATCAGCGGCATGCCGACCCCGACCACCTGGCCGTCGCCGAGGAAGCTGGTCACCCGCACCTGGTTGGCTGGCTTGGCCATCGTGGTGAACGAGTGCGATGCGGTCGCGGTCTTCCCGTCCGAGCCGGTCGCCGTCACGGTGGCCGTGTACGTCGTGCCGTACTCCAGGGCCTTGGACGGCAGCCAGTTCTTCCCGTCGGCGGCGAGCGTGCCCTCGACGACCGCGCCGGCCGGGTCCTTCAGCTCGACGGCCGCCTCCTGGGCCTTCTCGGCGGTGAAGGCGATCCCGGTCGAGGCCGGCACGTCCTTCGCGTCGGCCGGCGGAGTGGTGATCGTCACCGCCGCCTCGGGTGCCTTCTCACTGGCGCCCGGCGGAGCCGCCGGCCCGTCGTCGCCGCCACCGGTGCAACCCGAGGTCAGCGCGAGCGCGACGGCGAGCACCCCCGCCGCCGCGAACCCGCCGCGTCGCCGGCCGCGCCGGGCGCCCCTGCTCCGGATCAGCTGGTTCTGGTCAGCTCGCATGTCGTCCTCACAGTCGTGGTCCGGAAACCATCGTCTCTCACCAGACGCAGAGAACCCGGTACCCGTTTCGGGGCGTGAAGGAAAACACGCGACCCCGGTCGTCAGAGTGCCAGCGTGGCACCCTCTCCACCGTCCGGTACCGGCAGCGCGCTGCCCTTGACGAACTCCGCCCAGCTCAGGCTCCACGCCGTCCAGCCGTTACCCGGGGTGAGCTTGCGCTCCGTGCCGGTGATCGTGATCGGGTCGCCGACCAGGGTGCGCTGGAACAGCCAGCGGGCGTTGTCCATGGAGACGTTCACGCAGCCGTGCGAGACGTTGCGCCGCCCCTGGTGCTGCACCGACCAGGGCGCCGCGTGAATGTACTCGCCACCCCAGGTGAGCCGCTGCGCGAAGTCGATCTCGGTGACGTAGCGGTTCGCCGGGTCCGGGTCGTCCCGGGTGTCGAAGACCGTCGCCTCCTTCTTCTCCATCACCACCATGGTGCCGCTGGAGGAGGGGGTCTGCTTCTTGCCCAGGCTCACCGGCACGGTCCTGACCACCTGGCCGTTCTCGTACACGGTCATCTGCTTGGTGGCGTTCGCGACCTTCATCTCGAAGGCCCGGCCGATCTTCGCGCTGGCCCGGCGGTCGACGTTGCCGTACTTCCCGTTGCTCAGCGGGATGCCCTCCAGGGCGATCCGGACGGTGAGCCTCGTGCCCGGCTTCCAGTACTCGGCGCCCCGGTAGTAGGCCTGGGTTCCGTTGGACACCCAGTGCCAGGCACCCGGCTGCGGCGGGTCGGTCTGCACGAACATCCGCTTCTGCACCGCCGCCCGGTCCTTCTTCGGGATGCCCGGGGAGAACTCGGTGACCACCGGCATCGCCACGCCGTAGGTCTTGTCGTCGAAGAGGTAGAGCCCGGAGCCGATGGTCGACTTCGGCTTCTTCATCGTGGTGAAGGTGCTGGTGCCGGTCACCTGGCCGGCGGTACCGGTGCCGGTGACCGTGGCGGTGTAGCGGGTCCCGTACTTCAGCGGGGCGGCCGGCACCCAGGACGAGCCGTCGGTACGGGGTGCGCCCGCGACCCGCTTGCCGTCGGCCGTGGTGAGCGCGACATCGGTGATCTTCACGCCCGGGGTGCCGGCGGCGATCTCCGTGCTCACCGGTCGGTTCGTCGCCCCGTCCGCCGGACTGATCGTCACCGTCTGCGCCGGTCCACTCGACCCCGGCGTCCCCTCCCGGTCGCCCACCGGGGCCGCCACGCCCGTCTCGGGAGACCCCGACGGGCCGCCGCCCACGAACGCCGGCTTCTGCGGGTCGGGACCGCAACCCGTCAGTGCGATCGACGCTGTCACAGCCAGGGCGCACACCATCGCCCCGGCCCGCGCGAACCTGCCCATCCCCACCTCGGTTTCTCGCGTGCCTGGCGCACATCGTGCCGTATCGGCGCCCGGGACTGATCCCCACTGACCGGATTCCCGGGGCTTTTGCCTGGATATGGCCGTTAATCTCGTCCGAAGAGGTGAGGAGGGGATCGGATTGGAACCCGGATCAAGGTGCGTGCTAAGGTTCTCTCCGTTGCCAACGAGCGCCGCTAGCTCAACTGGCAGAGCAGCGGACTCTTAATCCGCGGGTTCGGGGTTCGAGTCCCTGGCGGCGCACCAGCAATAAAGGCTCTGACCTGGGGTTCCACCCTGGGTTGGAGCCTTTCTCGTTTCCCAGCCGGTGGCCCGGTGCTCGGTGGGTGCTCGGGAGCGGTTGGACCGTTCGGGCTCCCGGTGGACGGGTGGCGTGTCGGTGGAGAGATGGATCAACTGCCTGGCGCGTCGCGTCGGCGGGTGCGGCTTGGATCAGGTACCTCGTGGTGCCTCCAAAGATGCGACAGGTACCTACTGTTAGTGATTCCTGGGCGCGGATGGGGGCAAGTCGTGCGTCAGATCGTACGTAGGTCGGTGCGGGCCGTTCTGCTGGATGAGGACGACCGCCTCGTGCTGATCAAGCGGATCAAGCCCGGCCAGGCGCCGTACTGGACGACGCCGGGCGGCGGCCTGGAGTCGACGGATGTCTCCCTGGAGGCGGCGCTTCGCCGCGAGTTGCACGAAGAACTCGGTGCCGAGGCGGACCGGTTCACCCAGGTGTTCCTGTTCACCGCCTCCGCTGGTGAGGGCGTTTCCGTTCAGCACTTCTTCGCCTGTCGGCTACGTCAGCTGAACGAGGACGCCCGGACCGGGAAGGAGTTCGCTGATCCGTCGCGTGGCGGCTACCAGCTTGACCGGGTGACGATCGACAAGCTGCCTGCGGTGGATCTCAAGCCGGATGCACTGAAAGAGTTCATCATCTCCAACGAGGAGGCCCTGCTCTCCGTGTAGGGCAGGCTGGCCAGACCATCGCCGGCCCGAGTCTGAAGTCCCGGGCTGCCTGGAACGTGTCTTGCGGGCTGCGGGCACCGTTCAGGTTTGCGGCTACGGCGCCGATGAAGACGCGGTGCGACACGATGAGGGCTACGCCCTGCTGGGCGGCCTCGTGGGCGCGCGATACGGCTTCCATCGCGCGTTGTCGTAGCGCTGTCAGGCTCTCCCCACCATGGAGAGCCGAATCCGGATCACGAAGGCGTTCGCTGCACCACGCTTGGTACTCGGTCGGGTACTCGTCAGGGCTCAGGTCGAGTACGCAGTCGGGTGCGCGCCATTCCGCGTAGGGGCGCGGCTGTCGCTTCCAGCACCCCGTTCACAGCAGGTCTGCGCAGATCGGGGGCGCCCCGTCTCGCCTCGGAAGCTCCGGCCCGGATATCGGTGAGGCTGACCATCGGTTGTTCGGTAGCCTGCTATCCGTGACCAGCTCCGATCTCCGCGTCCGCTTCGCACCCTCCCCGACAGGCATGTTCCACGTAGGCAACGCCCGGTCTGTCCTGTTCAACTGGGTGCTGGCCCGACAGTCGGGCGGAACGATGGTGCTGCGGATCGAGGACACGGACGCGGCGCGGAACCGCCCGGAGTGGGTGCAGGGCATCCTCGATGCGATGGAGTGGCTCGGCATCGGCCCGAGCGAGTACGAGGGTCCGCTGTTCCAGTCCGACTTTGCCCCGCAGCACCGCGAGGCGATCGACCGGCTTCTCGCCGCCGGTCGCGCCTACTACTGCGACTGCACCCGGGACCAGGTCATTGCGCGTACGGGCAGCGAGCACAAGGGCTATGACGGTTTCTGTCGGGACCGTGCTCAGAGCGCCGGCGAAGGTCGTGCGCTGCGCTTCCGTACGCCGGACGACGGCTCGACGGTGATCGTCGACCTGGTACGCGGAAAGCCGACCTTCGACAACAAGTTGATCGAGGACTTCGTGATCGCCCGTGGCGACGGGTCGCCGGTGTTCCTGCTGGCGAACGTGGTCGACGACATGGTCATGGGCATCACCCATGTGATCCGGGCGGAGGAGCACCTGCCGAACGCACCCAAGCAGCAACTGCTGTGGGAGGCGCTGGGCGCTGAGCCCCCGGTGTGGGTGCACGCGCCGATCCTGGTCAACGAGAAGCGGCAGAAGCTGTCCAAGCGTCGGGACCGGGTGGCCCTGGAGGACTTCCGGGCCGAGGGGTACCTCGCCGGGGCGATGCGGAACTACCTGATGCTGCTCGGGTGGGCACCTTCCGGTGACCGCGAAATCCTGCCCTGGGACGACATCGTGGCGGAGTTCCGCCTGGAGGACGTCAACCCCTCTCCGGCGTTCTTCGACGTGAAGAAGCTGCGGGCCTTCAACGGGGACTACATCCGGGCGCTGTCGGTGGAGGCGTTCATCGAGGCGTGTCAGCCCTGGTTGAGTGCCGAGGCCGCGCCGTGGCGGCCGGAGGCGTACGACGCCGACGCGTTCGCTGCGGTCGCCGAACTGGCGCAGACCCGGATCGCGGTGCTCTCCGAGATCGTGCCGATGGTCGACTTCCTGTTCCTCGACGAGCCGGTCACCGATGAGGCAGCGTGGGCGAAGGCCATGAAAGCCGAGGCCCCGGCGCTGCTGGCCGCTGTGGTCGAGGCGTACGAGACGTGCGAGTGGCAGACCGAGGTGCTCAAGTCGACGCTGGAGGCGATCGGCGCGGAGCGCGGGCTCAAGCTCGGCAAGGCCCAGGCACCGGTACGGGTCGCGGTGACCGGCCGTACCGTCGGGCTGCCGCTGTTCGAGTCGATCGAGATCCTCGGACGCGAGCGAACCCTGGCTCGCCTGCGAGCCGCACTCGACCGCCTGAGCTGACCCCTTCGCGACCGGCGGATCGATCCGCCGGTCAACCTGGTCGTCGATCGATCCGCTCCCCGAGCATTTCCCGGCAGATCCGCCTCCTTGCACGAGGCGGATCGGAGCGAGATTGGCGCACTTCATGGATCTTGAAAAGTTGCTGTCCGACCGGCTGGCGCAGGCGTTCTCAGCCGTGGCCGATGGGCCCGTCGACCCGGTCGTACGGCGGTCGCAGCACGCCGACTACCAATCCGACGCCGCCCTGTCCCTGGCGCGTCGGCTCGGCCGCCCGCCCCGGGACATCGCCACCGAGGTCTTCAGCCGGGCGGAGCTGGCGGACCTCTGTTCGGCTGTGGAGGTGTCCGGTCCGGGTTTCATCAACCTGACCGTCGCCGACCCGGCTCTCGGCAGGCTGCTGTCGCGGATGGCCGCCGACACCCGGCTCGGCGTCGCGGCGAGCGCCGCACCCCAGACGGTGGTCATCGACTACTCGGCGCCGAACGTCGCCAAGGAGATGCACGTCGGGCACCTTCGGTCGACCGTGATCGGTGACGCCGCCGTCCGGCTGCTGGAGTGGCTCGGACACCGGGTGATCAAGGCCAACCACCTGGGCGACTGGGGCACACCCTTCGGGATGCTCATCGAGCACCTGCTCGACCTGGGCGAGTCGGAGGCCGCCCACGAACTGTCCGTCGGTGACCTGGACTCGTTCTACAAGGCGGCCAGGGCGAAGTTCGACGCCGACGACGCGTTCAAGGAGCGGGCCCGGCGGCGGGTGGTCGCCCTACAGGGCGGCGACGAGCTGACCTTGCGGTTGTGGCGGCTGCTGGTCACCGAGTCGGAGAAGTACTTCCTCACCGTCTACGACCAGCTCGACGTCCTGCTCACCGAGAAGGACTTCTACGGCGAGAGCTACTACAACGACATGCTCGCCCCGGTGACCGAGGAACTGGATCAGCTCGGGCTGCTGCGGGACAGCGGTGACGCCGCCTGTGTCTTCCCGGAAGGCTTCGCCGGCCGCGACGGGCAGCCGTTGCCGATCATCGTGCGCAAGCGCGACGGCGGATACGGCTACGGCGCCACCGACCTCGCGGCGATCCGCCACCGGACCCGGGACATCGGCGCGACCCGGCTGCTCTACGTGGTAGGGCTGCCACAACGTCAGCACTTCGAGATGGTGTACGCGGTCGCCCGGCAGGCCGGGTGGCTGAGCCCGCCCGCGATGGCCGAACACATCGGCTTCGGCTCGATCCTCGGCTCGGACGGCAAGATGCTGCGCAGTCGGGCCGGCGACTCGATCAAGCTCGTCGGACTGCTCGACGAGGCCGTGACCAGGGCCGCCGACCTGGCCCGGCGGAAGAACCCCGACCTGCCCGAGGCGGCCATCGCCGACGTCGCCCGCGCGGTAGGCATCGGTGCCATCAAGTACGCCGACCTGTCCACCGACCGGATCAAGGACTACGTCTTCGACTGGCAACGGATGCTCTCCCTCGATGGCAATACCGCCCCGTACCTGCAGTACGCCCACGCCCGGATCCGGTCCATCTTCCGCCGCTCCGGCATCGATCAGTTCACCGCAGGACCGATCTCGATCGGTCACCCGGCCGAGCACGCCCTCGCCCTCGAACTGGTCAACTTCGGCAGTGTCGTCACCAGCGTCGAGCACACCCTGGAATTCCACCGGCTCGCCGGCTACCTGCACACTCTCGCCGCCACCTTCAGCGGGTTCTACGAGCACTGCCCGGTTCTGCGCGCCGCCGGCGAGGTACGCGACAGCCGGCTGGCCCTGTGCGACCTCACCGCCCGGATCCTGCACCGAGGTCTGTACCTGCTGGGCATCGCCACCCCGGACCGCATGTAGCCACTGCCCCCCGACCACTCCCGTGCACGGCCCGGCTACCTGGTTGCTGGCTCGGGGTTGAGCGCTACTTTCGGCAGACAGGCGCTGGGCCTGGTGTCGAATGGCGGTACGAGGTGGCCGAAGTTGGTGCCGAGGACCTCGTCGCTGACCCGGAAGATCTCGGGTGCCCGGGGTCCGACCCGGCCACCGCCCGGGAGCCGGGCGGTGGCAAGAGTCGCGGTGAGCAGCCAGCCGCGCGGCGACGGGGTGATGAGGAGCCTTCCGTCTGCCGCGCCGCTGGGTGCAGGGACCAGTCGGTCACCATCCCAGCGGACCGACGTCGTCCGGGAGGCCCTATCGTCGGCGTGCGTGGCCGCGCCGAAGATCGTGCAGCTGGTGCCGATGGTAAAGAGGTCCTCCGCGAGTTGCTCGACCGCGCCGGTGTCGGGTTCGTTTCCTTCTCGGGCGAGCAGGTTGACCGCGTGCAGCAGGACCCGACGGTCAGATGGTGCCGCTTCCATGGCCGATGTGAGCCGAGCGTTGAAGTCGGTGGGCTGGAACCCGCTGGGGGTGAGGATGCCGTCGACGGAGAAGCCGCCGCGGTAGCCGAGGCGTTCGCGTAGCCCAACCCCGATCCGCTCGGTGTGGGTGACGAGATCGGCGGCATCGTCGAGCAGGGGAACGGCACCAGCGCAGAGGAAGGTCCCCTGCCCGGGGCGGGGAAGCGTCACGAGTTCCATGGGCGGGAACGGGATGATCCTGGTGGTGAGGGCCAGCCCGTGCAGGCGTACCGGGACCCCTTCGAGGAGCGGCATCAGCCGGACGCGCCAGGTTCCGGGTCCGGCGGTGGGGATGGTCGTCGGTGGTGGGCCTTCGCGCCACCACCAGATGCCGTCACCGCCGGCGGACGGACCGGCACCCCTGGGCTGGCAGGAGCAGACGACTCCGGTGCCCTGGTCCACGATCGCCCCCAGCACGGAGAGGTCAGCGGTTCCGTCCCCGACGATCGACGGTGCGCGTGGCACCCCGGCGGCGTCCCAGAGCGTGTCGACCATGGTCTTGTCCTCGAACAGCCGCCACGCGGGCCGTCTGAAGCCGAACCGTCGCCGGTTCCCGGCGTCCGGCGGATCGAGCGGGTCGGGCAGAACGAGTGTCGCGGTGTGGTCGGGGTCGAAGGCGTCCGCCGGTTCGGCGAGCCAGCCGGAGCCGTCGAGCCCGCCGATCGCGTGGTGTTGCCACGCCAGGTGGTCGGACGCGCCGCGCAGTGTCCGGGGTCGGGCCTCGTGCGGTGCGTCGTCCAGGGCGATGGCGAGGCAGCGGGCCGGGCCGAGCAGGTCCTGCCAGGCTGAGGCGTCGTCGGCGCGTCCGCAGAGGACGATCAGTTTGCCGTCGGGTAGTAGCTGGGTGATCGACATGCCGGGGCTGGTCATCGGCGTTGCCGCCAGGGCCGGTCTGTTCGGTGCAGGATCAGGTTCGCTGGTGTCTCGTGGACGAGTTCGTAGGTGTCCGGGCCGAGGTGGCGGTGGATCGTGTGTCGGTGCCGGTCGGCGTGCTCGTCGTCGAACTCGACGATGACGACGGTCGGCCGGTGCCGGGTGTGGTCGAAGGAGTCCCAGACGTCGAGTTCGGTGCCTTCGACGTCGATGCTGAGCAGGTCGATCTGCTCGATGCACCACTGGCCGAGGAGGTCTTCCAGGGGCCGGCAGGCGACGAGGATCTCCTGGTAGTCGGTGCCGCGCCGCTGCAGGCCGGACCACGACGGCTTGTGGGCGTACATGCCGAACGGCCAGAGTCCGGGGGTGGCGGACACGGCGCAGGTGTCCACGGCACAGCAGCGGTCCCGGAGGCGTTGGTGATTGCGGGGGTCGGCGTCCACGCAGAGTCCGCGCCAGCCCCGGTTCTCGAAGTAGAGGCTGTTGCTGCCGCGTACGCCGTCGCCAGCGCCGACGTCGACGAACACTCCGTGCACCGGGAGGTGGTAGTTCTCAGCGAGCCAGCGGTCCTCGCCCCACTGCGAGTGGTACGGCGCGGGTTGGGTGTAGGGCAGCATCGCCGTCATCCCCTCCACCGCTTGATCAGGTCCTGCTCACGGGCATGATCGAGCCACCGCTGTGACCAACTGCGCCGTAGCGCCTGCCAACCGAGGGCGTCGGTGATGCTGTCGGCAAGGGGGCGGAGGGTGAGACCGGCGTCGGTGGCACGGCTGTTGTCGACCGACATGAGAGCCAGTTCGGGGCTGCTGGCGGGCAGCCACAGCGGGATCTCGGTCCACGGTTGGAGGCGATGGGCGAGGGCGAACTCCTCGCCGACGCGACAGGGGGCAACGGCTCGGCCGGCGCTGGTCAGGACCGTGTCCACCAGGGTTCGGGCGGTGGTGCGGGCACCGGCGACGTTGACGACGCCGGTACGTCGCTGGTCGATGGCGTTGCGCAGGAACCGGGCGACATCGAGGGCATCGATGAGTTGGATGGCCTGGCGGTCGTCCATCGGGACGAGAACGTCGCCGCCGCGCAGGGCGCGTTCGAGCCAGTAGGCGAGGCGTTCGCTGTCGTCGTACCGGCCGATGACCAGGCCGAGGCGGGCGATGAGCAGCGGTACGTCGGTCAGGTCGAGACGACGCCGGAGGTACCGCTCGCAGCGGAGCTTGCGGGTGGCGGAGGCGCGTACCGGGTGGGAGACGTCAGCCGCGATGGTGGGCGCCCGTTCGGTCAGGCCGTGCCGGCCGAGTGTCCTGCGGTAGACCCCGCAACTGGAGACGAACAGGTACCGGCCGACGCCACCGAGCAGGGGCAGGACCGGGCGCA
This sequence comes from Micromonospora sagamiensis, assembly GCF_014680085.1. Classification (NCBI taxonomy): domain Bacteria; kingdom Bacillati; phylum Actinomycetota; class Actinomycetes; order Micromonosporales; family Micromonosporaceae; genus Micromonospora; species Micromonospora sagamiensis. Next base: position 4,259,710 of record NZ_AP023438.1, read on the forward strand.
GGTCGTCGACATCGCGGGCGCTGGTGTCGATGACCGCGTCCCAGGGTTCGGCGAGGACGGCGGCTGCTTCGACGGTTGGTGCGCGTCGGTCGGTGAGGACGTGGCGGGTGATCCCGGCGAAGGGTGACGGTGACCGGCCCCGGTAGAGCACGGTGACGTCGTCTCCGCGCCGGAGGCATTCCTCCACGATGTGCCGGCCCACGAACCGGGTGCCACCGAGCATGAGGATCTTCATCGCGGTGCCCCGCGTTCCGGCCGGGCGGGGCTGTACCCGAGCACGAGCAGCCGGCGTGGGTGACCGGAGGTGTTGGGTCCGCTGGCGTGAACCAGGGCGGCGTCCCAGACCAGTACCGTGCCGGGCGCGGCGACCAGCGTCACGGCCGCCGTGTCGGGCGCGGCGGCGTCCGGTACGACGGGCCCCTGGTTGTCCGTCGGGATCATCCCGATGGTGCGTCGGTGGCTGCCGGGCCATACCCGCAGCGCGCCGGCCTTCTCGGTGCAGGGGTCGAGGCAGACGGCGACAGTGAGCACCCGTGGGTAGCCGCGTGTCGCGTAGTAGGCGGCGTCGGTGTGCTTGCGAACCTCCTCACCGAGCACCGGCAGCGCCGCCCAGCCTGCGGCGATGTCGACGGTCTGCTTGTACATCAGCTTGTTGTCCATCAGCGCCGGGGGAGCACCGAGCAGATCGGCGACGACAGCGCGCAGCGCATGGTCGTCGGCCACCGTCGTGGCGGTCGGGGACAGGTCGACCACGGGCTTGACCTTGAGGACGTACGGCTTGCCGCTGGCGAGGCGCCACCAGGTGACGCGCGGGTCGCGCGTCCTGGAGGCCACCATCCGGGCGAGCCGGCCACCGAGAATCTCGTCGGCCTCGACGCGGAGGTCCTGGATGGTGGCGGGCGGAATCAGATCCGGCAGGACGAGGTACCCGTGCGAGGCGAACCGGTCGATCTGCTGCGCGGTGACCGCCGGCGCGATTGGTGGAGTCATCGGGCACCGCCTTTCGTGGCGATCGGGATCACGAAGTCGCGGCTGGGTTTCGTCCAGTGCGGTGGGGTCTGCTCGACCGGCATGGTGTGCGGGTGGGCGGTCCACTCCGCGAAGTGCCGGTCGAGGACCGCGCGGCGGGCCGGGCTGATCGCGGTGCCGCTGTGGAAGAAGCTGAACCGGCCACCGGGACGCAGGCAGGGAATCGCGACGTTGGCGACGAAGTCGGCGAAGTCCAGGTCGGCATGGCCGTCCGGTGGCCAGGTGTCGTACATGATCGCGTCGAAGGCACTGGTAGGTAGCCTCACGAGCTGCCACGGGTCGACGTGCACCCGCATGGGTGTGTCGAAGGCTTCGACCAGCCGCATGCGAGCGGCCAGGGCCACGCCCGGATGCGGTTCGATCGCGGTGTACGAGCCGACCTCACGCCTCGACAGCTGCGCGGCGAACACACCCAGGCCGAGTCCCACCTCCAGTACGTCGGGACGGCTGAAACCCTCGGTGAGGTGGGCTACGTGCTCGCTCATCAGGTCGGCTTCGGCGAAGAACATCACGTACTGCGAGCCGATACGTAGACCCTCCGCGTCGATGACCGCGGGCTGGTCGAGGAGGGCGTCGATGTGTCGTTGGTGCACCGTGGACAGGACCTTGCGCGTCACAGCGGCACCCCGTCCCGGAACCGGGCCAGCGGCTCGGTGGCGATGAACCGGGCGGCGAAGGTCGGGGCACCGGCGACGACGCGTCGCACCACCTCTTCGATCTCGGCCACGGTGAGCGCGTCGACATCGCGGTCCACCGAGACCAGGACGTGGGCGGGAGCGTCGAGCTGGCCGCCGTTGCGGGCGGCGATCGTGACCTCGGTGTACACCGAGGTTTCGGCCAGCACCCGCTCGGCGGTCTCGGCGGCGAGCGCGGTGTAGATCTTGCCGGCGTGGTGCACCGGGTTCTTGCCGGCCGGGGCTTCACCGCTCGCCGGGCGGAGCGGCTCGATGACGCCACTGTACCGGTTGCCGCGCCCGACCGCGCCACAGTCACCCTTACCGAGCGAGGTACCGAACGGTGCCAGGTAGCCGCGACCGGGGACGTCCTTGGTGTTGAGATGTAGCGACAGGCCGGTGACGTGCCGGGCTCGGGGCTCCTGATCGAGCAGCGACTTCAGTTCGGCGGAGACGGCGCTCTGCGCCTCGGCGAGCGAGGCCCGGTACGCCGGCCAGGAGCCGACCAGCTCGGGATGGAACGGTACGGCGGCCGTGACCTCCAGCGCCGAGCCGATCCGGACCACCATGACCTTCACGTCGGTCCCGGCAGCCGGCACGGCCTGCCGGAACGCTTCGGCGGTGAGCCGGCGTTCCAGTCGCATCGCGAGATCGGCGGCGAGGCTGCGCCGGCTGGTGCCGACGCAGACGACGGTGTCGTTGGCGACGGATTCGGTCGCGAGCACGGTGTTGATGTCCAGTGCCGCGTCCGGGCGGTAGAACCTCCGGTCGTGGTCGACGGCGGTGCCGCGCGTGTTGTTGATGTGCAGGCGGAGGTGTTCGAGGATGCGGCGATCACCGAGCGCGGCCGGGAGGATCTCGAGAACGACCGCTCGGAAGATCTCCTCGATCGGCACCTGCGTGGCACCGACCTGGTCGGTGATCTTCCCGAAGAGGTAGCAGTCGGCGGGCTTGAGGATGTCGAAGCCACCGAAGCGCACGTCGGCGGCGGCACCGACGAGGTTCACCTTGTCGACCCAGTGGTTGGGGATGGCACCGAACTCGCGCAGGCACCAGGACGAGTAGCGCTGGGAGAAGGCGTCGGCGACCAGGTCGGCGAGGCTGTCCGGATGGCCGACTCCCTTACGCTCGGCGACGTCGAACGGCTGGTCGTCCGGGTCGACGCAGGCGTGACGGATCGAGATCTGCATGGGGATGCCCTTCGGGTCAGAGGTCGTCCGGGTCGACGCCCTGTTCGGGGCGGACCGGAGGATCGACGAGGTAGGACAGGCACTGCGACAGGACCAGCACCCGCTTGGCGGGACACGGCTCGTTCACGTCCGCGGGCTGGAAGGTGCCGTCGTAGAGGTTTCCGTAGCCGGTGGGTACGGAGGCGCACCGGCGTACGTCACCGGTGACCGTGACCTTGAACGAGGTGACACCGGCGGTGCACGCCTGGCCCCGGAAGGAGAGCATCCCGTCGAGGTAGGGCCGGTTGAAGACGTACTCGCCGGAGTTCGCCAACACCAGGGCCTTCTGCTCGTCGGTGTAGCCCTCCGGGTAGCGGACGCCCTCGTACACGCCCTTGAACACCTTGGCCCGGACGTGGTCCACGCCCAGTTCGCGCAGCCGGTCCAGGTCGGCGGCGAACCGACCGAGTAGCGGCGGGTAGAGCACGTAGAGGGCGGTCACGTCGAACCCGCCGCGCCGCAGGATCAGGTAGTTGCGGGCGTAGGCGTCGAGTTCCAGCCCGCGGAGCTCGCGTTCGGGCTGATGGATCGCGGCGACGATCTTCGCCACCCGGCCGGCCGGGACACGCTCGGCGAACTCCGCCACGTCGTCCGAGGCGAGGTTGGTGTTGATGCTGATGAAGTGGTTGCCGGCCAGACCCCGGCACAGCTCGACGAAGCCGGGGAACATGAACGGTTCGCCACCGGACATGTGCACCAGGCAGACCTTGCCCAGCTCGTCGAAGCGCCGGACCACCAGCTCAGGGGTCGGCTCGTCGAGGTGCTTGCGGTTGAGCACGTAGCGAATCTGCGGGTGGCAGTACTCGCAGAAGAAGTTGCAGCGGTTCGTGAGGTGCCAGTCGAACTCCCAGTCCCATGGAGGTTTGGTCTGGGTCATCGCCGAAGTACGCATCAGTCCTCCGCTCGCCCGTCGGGGATTCACCCGCCGGCGCAGCCCTCCTGGCGGTGCGCCGGCGGGGACGCATTCAGCAGACCGCGAACCGGCACCGCTCGGGCAGGGGATGGAACCGTCAAGAGCGTCAATTCCGTGGGCCGAAGCGGTCAACACGATCCGGCACTGTCGCGGTACTGTCGGTTGCCCCTGCGGAGGAGCCGATGGGATTGCCACCCGACCGCACCAACCAGACCCTCGCCGCGCACATGACCGAAGCGGGCCTCACCCCGCGCACCCTCGCGCGGGAGATCAACCGCCTCTTCGGGGCTGGCACGCTCGCCGAAACCGCGCCCTACCACTGGCGCGACGCGGGCGGCATCCCCCGCCCGCCGCTTCCGGCGCTGACCGCGTACGTCATCTCCCGTCGCCTCGGTCGCATCGTGACCGCAGGGGAACTCTGGCTTGGGCAGCCCGACAGCGCGGATGGCACGCTGGTCATGGCGGCCAGCACCGGCATGGACGGGCCGTGGACACTCGCGAGCACCATGCTGGTCGCCGAGGACTGGCTGTTGGGAGGACTGGTGGACCGGAGAATGTTCCTCTCCGTCTCCGGGGTCGCCCTCACCCAGGCCGTGAACATCTACCTCGGCGTACACCTACCGACGGACGGGGCCGCGCTCCCGACCGCGACACCCGACGACCCCCTCGTCGACCAGATCGAAGCCAGCGTGCCGCGCCTGCAACTGCTCGACGACGAGCGCGGCGGCGCGTCCGGCCTCGGCTACGTCGGCGCCCAGGTCCGCGCTGTCCTGCTCGTACTCCGCGACGGCGGCCACACCGACGCCACCACCCGCCGACTTCTGGTCGCCCTCGCCGACCTCGCCCAACTCGCCGGCTGGAAGGCGTTCGACGCCGGACAACAAGGTCTCGCCCAGCGCTACTTCTTCACCGGTCTGCGCGCCGCCCATGACGCCGGATACCGGGCTATGGAAGCCCACATCCTCGCCGACCTGTCCTTCCAGGCCGTCTCACTCGGCGACGCCGACGACGGCCTGTGCCTCGGCGACGCCGCCCGCCGGGTCGCCGGCCGGTCCGCCGCGAGCGTCCAAGCCTCCGTGCTGTCCCGCCTCGCGTACGCCCACGCCGCCGCCGGACACGTCGAGCAGTGCGAACGAACCTGGGCAGAGTCCCGCGACCAGCTCGCGAAGCGGCATCCCGACCGCGACCCGGAGTGGATGTACTACCTGACGCCGAACCACCTCGACTGCCAGGCCGGCTACGCGATGATCCTCGCCGGTCGGCAAGTGGTGGCCAGCGGCAGGGGAACCGACGGGCGGGCCCTGCTCCGCAAGGGCGAGGCACTCCTGCGCACCGGGGCCTACGCCCGGCGACCGGACGTCCCCTACCAGCGGAGGGCCCTCTACGAAGGCGCCTGGCTCGCCCTCGGCTACACCGCCCACGGCAAACTCGACGACGCCTGCGCCGTGACCAGGATGGCCCTACCCCGGCTCGAGCAGGTCCGATCGCCTCGTAGTGCCGCCCTGTTGGGTACGCTCGCGCAGGAACTCCGGCGACGGAAGCGGAACCAGAGTGTCGCCGACCTGCTCCCCGACCTTGAGAACGCGCTCGCGCGCCAACCGGCCTGACACTACGGTCGACCGATGAGCCGCACCGATCTCGACGCCCTGATCATCGGCGCCGGTGTATCCGGCCTCACCACCGCCGTCTGCCTCGCCGAAGCCGGACGGCGGGTGGAGATCTGGGCAGCCGAGCCACCCGAGCGGACCACCTCGTACGCCGCCGGGGCGATGTGGGGTCCGTACCTTGTCGAGCCCGTCGACCGGGTACGGGTGTGGAGCGCTCAGACGCTGGAGGTGCTGCGGCACCTCGCGACCGACCCGGCGACCGGGGTACGGCTCGTCTCCGGGATCGAGGCGTCCCGCACGCCCGTCGAACCGCCCGAGTGGGGTAGCCAGCTCGACGGGTTCCGGATGTGCGAGCCGAGTGAACTGCCGGACGGCTTCGCCACCGGGTGCCGCTACACCGCCCCGCTGGTCGACATGCCGGTCTACCTCGGCTACCTGCGCCGGCGGCTGGAGGCGGCCGGCGGCGAGATCGCGATCCGCCGGATTCACTCGCTTGGTGAGGCCGTTGGTGTGGCCCCAGTGATCGTCAACTGCTCCGGAATGGGTGCCCGTGACCTCGTACCCGACCCCGACCTGACTCCGATCCGCGGGCAGCTCGTCGTGGTCGAGAACCTCGGCATCACCGAGTTCTTCTCCGAAGAAACCGGGCCCTCACCGGACCTGCTGCACTTCTATCCTCAGGGCGAGACTCTCGTGCTCGGCGGCACCGCCCAACCCGGTGAGTGGAACCGAGAACCCGATCCGGAGACCGCCGCAGCGATCGTCGCCCGCTGTGCCGACGTCGAGCCTCGCCTGCGTAACGCCCGGGTCGTCGAGCACCGGGTGGGACTTCGCCCCACCCGGCCGTACGTCCGGGTCGAAGAAGAGCAGCTTGGTGACGCGAAGGTGGTCCACAACTATGGCCATGGCGGCGCTGGCCTTACTCTCTCCTGGGGCTGTGCCTTCGAGATCGCACGTCCAACTTGATCGTCTGATACGGCCCGCTTCGCGATCCTGTAGCGCCTACCAGTCCTCCGAGGCTTACCTGCCGGCCCACTCGTTGGCGAAGGTCTCCATCTGGCGGATGACCAGGTCGACGGCGGCGCGCTCGTGGTCCGGTGGGTAGTCGTAGCGGGCCAGCAGCCGCCGGATGCGGCTGCGGAGCTTGGCGCGTACCGGTTCACGGGAGAACCAGTCCACCGTGATCGACGACTGGATCGACTTGACCAACTGCCGGGCGATCTCCGCCAGGGTGCCGACACCCATAAGCTCCGTGGCCGCACCGTTCTGCGCTACGGCGTCGTAGAAGGCCAGCTCGGCGTGGTTGAGCGGAGGGCCGAACTGCTGGCCACGCCGCGCGTACGCAGACACCTCCTTGGCCAGCTTGACGATCAGCTGCGCGCTGGTCAGCTGCTGGCGCATGTAGCGGTTCATCAGGTCTTCGAGCTGAGCGAAGAAGCGCTCCTGACGAACCACGTTTCGGCACCCGATGTTCCCTGCATAACAGCGGGCGCGGCTTTCCCCAGGCTTTCTGCGTGGCTGTCAGCTTCGCTGCACCACGACCACCTGGTCACGTGCCCGAGTCGCCGCAACGTAGGTCAACGAACGGGCCCGAAGCTCCGTGTCCGCCCGTTCGGCAGGATCCAGCATGGCGAGGCGTTCCATCTCCGTCGGCGACGGTTTGCCTGCGGCCAGCACGACCTTGGAGAACTCGGTGCCCTTGGCGCGGTGCATCGTGAGTACCGGTACTCGGCCTGCCGGCGGACGGTCACGGTCTACGGCGCGAGCATCGATGCCGGCGTCGGTGAGGGCAGTGACGACACGGTCGCGGTGGTATCGGTCGGGTACCAGGACGGCGACGTTCTCCAGCGGGTCTCCTGCGTCGAGCCAGGCGCGCACGTGCCGCACGATTACCGCCGCTTCTTCGGCGAGGGAGTCGATGGTCTCGACGACGGGCATCGGGCCGGTCCGGGCCGAACGGTAGCCGGTGCTTTCCGGCTCGTCCTGCAGGTCGACGTACTGGCCTCCGGCGAGGATCGTCATGGCGTAGTGCAGGTTCTGCGCCGTGGTCCGGTAGTTCAGGGTCAGCCGCTGGGAGCGGCCGACGATGGCGACGCCGTACCGCCCGAGCACGACGCGCGTGCCGTAGATGCGCTGGTGGGAGTCCTCGGCGACGAACAGGTCGTCGGAGTGCTCGCCGACGACGGTTCGGAGCAGGAGCCAGTGGGTGGGCGAGAGGTCCTGTCCTTCGTCGACGAGCACGTGATCGGCGGGGTGGGTGTCGCTTGCTGCCAGGTGCGCCGCGGCGACTGCGGCGGCCTCGGCGAAGTCGAGGCCGCCGTCGGCCCGGCAGCGTGCCCGGTACGCCTCGACGAGTGCCCAGACGGCTCGGCGTTTGGCGCGGTCCAGCGCGACGCCACGGCCCGGTCGGCGTACCCGTAGATAGCCGACCTCGTCGTGCACCTTGTTGGGTAGGACGACGTGCGCGTACTCCGAGGCGAGGAACGTTTCGTTGGCGAGTTCGTGCGGCAACATGGTGCCGGTCGATTCGACGACTTCCCGCCAACGAGTCGGTGCGGTGCGGGCCAGCGGCGTCGATCGCTCCTCGCCGAGGACCTCCCGCATGGCGGGGGCGAGGCCGCGACCAGCGGTCCGCAGCACTGCGGAGGCGAGCGCGTCCACACCGGTCGTGTACACGCCGGGCTGGCCGAGGGCCTTGGCTTGCGGTACGCGCGGGTCGAGTTGGCTGAGGCTGTCGCCCAGGGCTTCGGCGAGGTTGGTGGTGAACGTGGTGAGGACGATCCGGGCGTCGGGGTTGCGCCGGGCGAGTGCGCGGGCCCGGTGGACGAGCACGACCGTCTTGCCGGTGCCGGCTCCGCCGGAGAGCCGGAACGGGCCGCTGTACGAGCGGTCGACGTAGCGGCGCTGTTCGGGGTGCAGGAAGATGCGCCAGGCGCCGAAGTCGCCGCCCTCGATGACGCGGCGCAGTTCTTCCTGGTCGTCGATGAACGCGTACTGCAGCGCGGCGGCCGGCCGTTTGAGGGAGTGCAGCACGTCGGCATCGTCGTCACCGGACGAGGACGCCTTCTCCAGTTGCATGCGCTGGACGATCGCGTCGATGTCGTCCCCTGCGGCCAGGTCGACCAGGATGGTGCCGATCCAGCCCTCGTGGCGTTGTGCGAGGTCGAGGATGCCGTCCTCGTCCGAGGCGGCCAGGGCTCGGGTGACGACGTCTTCGGGGAGCCCGAGTCGCTCGACGAGGTCGGTGCGGTCGTGGCCGAGCCGGGCGAACAGCGGCTCCACGGGCTTCGTCGTCTTGCCGACAGGCAGAGTCGGAGCCGGGGACGGCTCGATTTCTTCGATCTGAGGCAGGCCGTTGATCGGGTTGACCTTGAGCCGTACGCGTCGGGCGATGGCGATGGCGTCGTCGTGTGGCCAGATGCCGTGGATGACGTAGTGGGTCTCGCCGTCGCCGTCGAGGCGGAACATGACGGCCCGCCAGAATTCGTCGACCCGTCCGGTGCGGACCCGCGGATCCACGCTGTGCTGGATGGGTTCGACGTGCAGGCCCGGGGTCGCGTCGTCGACCCCGAGCTTCTGCAGGAAGGTCATTGCCTTTCCGCGGACCGAGCCGTCGATCTTGCTGGCGAGCTTTCCCATGATGATGGTCGGCATCAGTGTCCTTCGTCCGGGTCGACGGCGGCGTGGGCCAGGGCAGCGACGATCTCGGCGGGCGTGGGCTCCACCAGGCGCCAGCCGTGGCGGGCCAGGTCGGTGCGGTCCTCGGGCGACATGTGCGGGAAGGCCACGGCGACGCGCAGCGTGGGCCAGCAGACGTCGAGCGGGATGCCGTCCGGGCCTTCCGCGCCGACTGTCGGTGGTGCGACGCCGTGGTCGGCCAGAGCGGCAATCAGTTCCTTTTCGTCCTGGGAGAACGCGGCCTCGTACAGGTCGGCCCAGGCACCCGTCGGCCGCAGCGGCTCAGCCGTGTCCGGCTTGCCGGCGATCGGCTCGACGAGGCTGGTCGTCGTCACGGCGGTCGCCCAGTCGCGCGGACCGAGCGCGTTCGCGAGCCGCAGCCAGGCACGCCACGAATCGGCGTGTTTCTCGTCGAGCACCTCGGTCCGATCGTCGAGCACGACTGCGACCTCGACGACGGCGCCGGGCCGCATCTCGACGACAGCCGCGAGGGAACCGCTGCGATGCAGGTGGACGCGACGCTCGCCGACAGGCGACTCCTCGCCGAGCAGAGCCGCCCGGCCCACCTGGGCCAGGGCGACGTCCGAAGGGATGTGGAGCGGTTGCGCCCCGGCAGACAGGAACATCGGCACGGCGCGTGCGACGGACCGCACCGCGGCCGGGTTGGGGTCGAGAACCCAGCCGACCAGCCAGTCGACCAGCCCTCGGCCCAGTGCCTTGTACGCCTCCGGCGACGCCTGGAATCCCGGCACGTTCATCAGGCTGCCGGCCAGGGCGGCGTTCCACCACCGTGGCGCGGTATGGGTGCCGGTCTCGGCAGCGGCGATGTCGGCGCTGGTGAGAGCGACCACCACCAAGCCCAGCTCACGCAGGTGAGCACGCTTGACGGCATCGTCGGCGAGCCGGTTTACCGCGGCAGTGGCGTGGTAGGCCCGACCATCGGTGAAGACAGCGACGTCCGGCACGTTCGTGTCGTTGGCCTTGAGCAGGAAGTCCGGCCGCGAGTTGGCGACGTTCACCTGTGGCGTCAGGGCCCAGTGCCGGGATGTGCCGGGCAGGGTGAACCGGGCGACGTTGCCGACCGGAGACGGCGTCTCGGTGACGGCTGCGCCGCTACGGCGCAGCCGGCCCAGGAACACCCGGTGGAAGGCACGCTCCAGATGGGACTCCGGTTCCTCGTGCGGGGCCACCTCGGTCACCGTCCAGGTCGTGTCCTCGGCTGTCTGCTCGTCGGGAGCCAACCCGAGCAGGGTGCGCAGGTGCCGTTCGGCCGACGCCCGCGAGACCCGGCGGATCACTACCGGTGGCGTGAACGGTAGCAGGCAGCGATGGCAGGCAAGGCGCTCCTCGATGCGGCATTCGCAGTCCCGCACCCGATTCCAAGCAAGGACCAGCAGCTGGCGGAACTCGCCCGGGGCAGCGATGCCCGCCAGATACCCGGTACCGCCGGGAACGGTGTCGTGCAGCAGGATCGCGTCGTGGTTGTCGCTGCCGTCGGACAGCGTCGGGTCGACGACCTGCTCGACCCGGATGTGGTCGGGGTGCCCGCCCATCTGCTCCCGCAGCCCCAGCAGCAGCGCTGCGGACAGGCTCGGAACGGCGAAGTCGTCACCGAGACTGACCGTGCGGGGCAACCGGACCAGCAGACCCTGGGTGCGCAAGGTCCGAGACAGGGCGATGGTGCTCGTCGTCTCGCTCGCCGAAGTTCGGTGCGGGCACCAGGGACGGTGCTCGTGCGGACGGTTGCGACCCGTTTCGGTGTCGCGTTTCCCGCAGCCGGAGCAGACCCGGAACAACGTTCCCTGCCGTTCGGCTCCGGCGATCGTCCGGGTCGTGCCATGGCCGGCCGGCCCGAGATTGAGCCAACGGATGTCGACCGAGCGCAGGTGGCTGCAACCCAGCCCGATGCCCTCGGCGAACCAGCGCTCCGCCATGTCGTCCGGGTTGACGTCGACGGTGGTCACGATCTGGAACGCCACGCGGCCCCGCTCGTCGCGCCGGTCCGAGATGGCCACCTCGTCACGCCGCAGCTCGGCGGAGACCCGGGTCAGCTCCACCACGTCGAGTCGTTGCCCGGTGTCGTGGATACCTCGGCTGCCGCACCGTGGGCACGTGACCGGGGTGACTTCTCTCCCGGTCAGGGCCAGGTCGGCGGCGTACCCGCAGTCCGGGCAGAACACCCACGTGCGGATCGACGTTCCGTCCAGGCCGAGATCCACGGCGTCGATCTCTATCTCCCAGCCACGGGCATAGAACGTGGCTCCGGGCGCGAACTCGCGCAGGGCGTGTGCCGAACCACGCTGGAACTGCGCACTGTCGTAGCGGTACCTGCCGTCGTCCGGGTCGATCCACGACAGCCCGACGTCCAGGGTGACGGTGTCGTCGATCAGCGTGTAGTTGGGCAGTAGCCCGTACTCCTCAAGGACACCGATCCAGTAGCTGCTGCGCAGATGAGCCAGCTGACCACTGGTCATCTGCCGGGTCGCCTGCGCGGATCGCAGTGCCTGATGGTCGTCCTCGGTCACGGCGGGCGACTGTGCCCGCGCCTCCAGGTCGGGAAGCAGGTCGATGATCTTCGCTCGGCGCTGTTCGAGCACCGCGACCGTCTGCTGCCAGCGCTCGCTCGCCTGCTGCACGTGCCGGGCGAACCCGCTGGTGCGCGGGCCGGCCTTCGGCACCAGCCAGTCCCGCAGCCTGTCCACCCAGTCCTGCAGCCTGTCCACCACCTCGCCGGGCAGGTCGGCCAACGTCGTGACGAACCCGGCCAGGTCCTGCTCCCAGGACTCCTCGGCACGCAGGACCAGGTCGCCCAGGAACGTGCCGGGCGCGCAGGACCCGATGGCCCCGGCCGCCCGGCTCGGGTGCCGGCGGCCCTGCTCCCGGGCCGACGCGTCGATCAGGTAGGCCGTGTACTGCCGGTGCAGGATCTCCTCGGCGGCCAGGTAGGTCGCCGGCGGTCGCACCTCACCGTCGATCACCGACAACGGGTCGCCGAGTTTCGGCAGGTGCTCGCCGCGACCGGTCACGAACGCCAGGTCGAAGGCGTTGCCGGTGAGACGCCCGGCCCGGCCGACCCGCTGCAGGTAGGAAGCCACCGTACGGGGCAGCGAGGCGAGGAAGACCGCCGACAGGTCGCCGATGTCGATGCCCATCTCCAGGGTGGGCGTGGCGACCAGCACGTTCGGCGCCTGCGGACTGGTCGCCGCACCACGGAAACCGTCCTCGTACGCCAGGCGCGTCGCGTCGTCGAGCAGGCTGGTGTGCTCCCGGGCGACGACCCGCCGCATGTCCGGGGAGCCGTAGAGGCGGCGGTAGAAGTTGTCGCCCGGCAGCGGCTGAGGCTGCAGGCGTCCACGGCACCGTACGTTCAGGCAGGGCGCTCCGGAGAGTTGGGCGACGGTGGCGACACTGCCAGGCGTGCTGCCCCGGCAGGTGTCGCAAACCAGCAGGTGCTGCCCGGCGGTCAGGTCGGCCTCGTCGGTCGGGGCCACCACCACCCCGGAGGCGGGCAGGGCGTAGACGGTGGCCCCGGACTGGCTGGTCGTCGTGATGAGCACACCGTCACGGGCGAGCCGCTCGAACAGCATCCGGGCGAGCCGGCCACCGTCGAGGGGCGAGACGTCGAGCACCCGCGACGTCCAGCGGGCGTACCAGGACTGGGACGAGGTCACCGGGTCGAGATGGGAGTAGTTGGTCGGTCCCGGCGAGCCACCCACCTTCGGGTACGCCGGTCGCGGCCGGTCGCGGGGAAACGCCGGCATGCCCTCGTCGCGGCGCCGGCCACCCCAGATCGACCAGTCTCGGCCGTCCTCGGCGCGATAGCGGGCAAACCACGGATGGTCGATTGCGCCCTGCACCCGCATCCGGTCCAGCACACCGCGTACCCACTGCACCAGGACGTCGTCGCCGGCGCCGGCCGACCCCAGACGCTCCTGCCAGGCGGTGCCGTCGAGGGCAGCCCGAGCCAGGCCGGCGATGCGCGCCGGAAGTCCTGCCTCGATCTCGACCGCGACGGAGCCGGTCAGTTCCAGCGTGCGGCCAATGCGGGAGTTCAGCCCGAACTCCAGGGCGGCATCCAGGGCCAGCCGCTTGCGTACCCGCGATTGCACCGGCGTCGTGACGGCCCGCTGACGCGGTGCCTGCCAGAACGGCGCGAACGACTCCCGGTCGGCGCAGTCCGGCGCCAGGATCCGGTATCGCCGAACCGGATCGTCGCCCGCCTTCGCCAGCACCTCGTCCACCAACCGGTCGAGCGTCAGCGCCCCCTCCGCGACAGCCTCATGCAACACCGAGCGCATGGTCAGCGTGTGCGACCGGGCCTGCACGAAACCGGCCCGGTGCGCCGCGTCCTGCACCGAGTCGGTGAAGACCAGCGCTTTCTTCTCCTCGGACACCAGCTTCGGCGCCCCGAACAGGGTGGACAGCGACACCGACAGCAGCGTGGCGATGGCACTGCCCAGGAACCGGATGCCGTCCTCCTGCCCGCACGACGGGCACGCGTCCTTGCGGCTGAGCTCGTCGGCGGTGTCCCCGACGTTCGTCAGCACCGGCAGGACCCAACCGTCACGCAGATCCGGATCGTCCACGTCGACCGTGCCCAGCAGTTCCCGGCTGCGCACCGCGAACCACACCAACCCCTCGACCGGCGACTCGCTGTCGGACCGGACGGCGGCCTCGGTGGGCGCGTACAGCAGGGGCCGGAACCGGCCCTCCCGAGCGGCGTGCTGGCGGCGGATGCCCTCGTCGTCCGAGGCCAGGCTGTCACCCACCGGGGCGAGCCCGACACCCCACCCGGACCGCCCACAGTGCCGGCAGAAGATCGCCGGGAACGACGGGCGGGCCTCCTCGGCCTCGTCGCCGGCGACCACCGGCCCGTCGTCACTCCACCGGAACCGCGCCGTGGCGGTCGCAGCCCGATCGATGCGGGTCAGCTCCCGCACCCACAGATGCACGTCGACCGAGAGCGCATCGCGGCCGACGACCTTACGCACGTGCCCGAGCATCGCCAGGACCTGCGACGACAACGCCTCGGCCTGCTCCGGCTCGGCCTGCGGACCGAACACCCGCACGGCGAGGTCGCTGAGCGCGACGGCCTGACCGGCCGTCCGCGCCAGCTCGATCACGAGCGGATGCGCCCGGCACAACGCCGACAACACCTCCGGTGCTGCGCCAGCAAGCTCGTCGCTGGTCACCCCGTAGAGCAGCCCGAGTACGGCGTACGCGGCTTCCGCGCCGGAGGCGTCCAGGTTCACCTCGGGAAGCGGCCGGATCCCGACGGCGCGCAACTCGTCGAGGCTCTTCGGCGTGAACCCCGCCGCCGCAACCGCCTCGGCCGCGCCGTCCGCCCATTCCGCCAGGCTGAGCCGGGTCTCGGTGATCACCGACGTGGAGTCGAAGCGTTCCCCGAAGACGGTGTGGGCGAACTCCCGCATCACCGACGGGTCGCCCTTGTCACCCAGCGTCGCGGAGGTCGCGACCGGCGTCATCAGGCCCAGCGGCCGGGACCGGGCGGCATCGTCGATCAGCGGATCGTCGTCACGCCAGTGGCTCTTGAGCGCCAGTCCCAGCCGGCGCAGCAGCATCGCCACGTCGGTGCCCTGCGCCCCGTCGTAGGTGTGGAACTCGTCCAACACCAGGTAGCGCAGGCTCGTCGCCGACTGCCGCCACAACTCCTGGTCCTCGGCACGCAGCAGCAACTGGTCGAGCATCTTGTAGTTGGTGAGCAGCAGGTCCGGGGCGGTGTCCCGGATCGCCACCCGGTCCGTGATCAACCCGTTCGGGGTGACCGTGGTGCGAGTGGAGCCCTCCTGCCCGGTGTAGAGCGCGGCCGTCACCCCGGCCAGCGCCGCGTGCGTGGTGAGCAGCCGGGTCAGACGCGCCGCCTGGTCGTTGGCGAGCGCGTTCATCGGATACAGGATCAGCGCCTTCGTGCCGGTCACCCCGTCCCGCCGGGCCCGGATCACGTGGTCGAGGATCGGATGCAGGAACGCCTCGGTCTTACCCGAACCCGTGCCGGTGGTGACCAACGTCGGCAACGGCCGACGTGGCTCGCCGCCCACCGCCGACGCCAGCCGGGCGAACGCCGTCGCCTGGTGACCGTAGGGCGGAAAACCCTCGTACCACTCCAGGCTGGTCCGCCACCCCTCTTCGGCGGGCCGGAATGGCAGCCGCAGCCGCACGTAGGGACCCTTGAACATGCCCGTGTCCGGGTCGGAGAGGAACCGATCCAGGCCGTCACGAGCGTCACCGTCGGTCAGCCCGAACGTCGTCGTCAGGTAGTCGACCAGACCCTGCCGGATGCGGGCCGCCTGGAACGTGGGCAGCAGCTCGGTCACGAACGCTCCCGCAGCCGCCGCTCGAAGACGGCGTACGCCTGCCGCATGTCCGCCTCCCGATCCAGGGTGACGAACGGGAGCTCGTAGGTGTAGGTGTTGCCTGCCTGGTTGGTCGTGGTACGTGCCTCGACGCCGATCTGGTTACCTTTGGAACGCCATGAATTAAGTACAGAATTGGGTACTAGTCGACCATTGGCATCATAGTGATGAGCTCTTCGATCATATCCATGCAGGACGGCAAATTGCGTGCGGTAAAGTGCGCAAAGTACATCGATTTCGACACCCAACATCAATGCTGTTAATGCGTCGATTTCGAGCTGGGCCTGCCGCCGCTCGGCAGCTAGGCGTAGGGGTATGTCTTCGTTCCACTCGTTCTCTAAGCGACCGAATTCTCGCTCACGAAGGACCGGGTGGCCGCCCGTCCACGTATCGTCAAGGAATTCAGCGCGGTATCGGTCGACCCAAAGATCGGAGTAGGCGTCGGTAAGGCAGTTCAGCCGAAGCGTGCGTAGAGCAATCTCGTTTTCCAGCTCATGATTCGTTACGACCGGGAGGCGATCCATAGTTCCAAAGCCGATGTTTGCGAGTGCGGCAGCCCGGACCGAGAAATCAAGAATCAGCGAGGACGCCAGTGCTGCAACCATAACAAGTTTTTCATTATCGCCATCGGCGAAGCCGAGCGAATAGATGCCTTGGATGTGCGTGGCGGCGGGTGGAATTATGGCAGAAACCAAGGTTCGCTCGCCAGTATTGGCGGCCATCTTTCGCCACGCCAGGCGGTAAAATTTCCGCGGCGATACCTTCTCTGATCCGTGTTCCCACCTGCCGTACGCTTGGTCGAAGACGTCAGCATCACCTGCTGGCTTGTAGCCAGTCACGGGTGTGGCATCGGTGCCGAGAGTCTCGATGTCGACTGGACGCCAGTCGGTGTTGTGTAGCATCGTGGGATTCGGCTCTTTGTAGAATGGGGTCGACACAAATATGTGCGAGCCCTGGAGGACGGCCGAGTCCCACGATTTCGTGGCTCCCCACTCCGAATGAAATAACCCCTTGACTCTGTCGTTCTTCTCGTGCCAGCCAGCCGAGTAGGATGGAATCAACTCGCGAAGTCTGGGTGAATGCGCAATTCCGTCGAGCACAGCCTCGGAGGCGGCGTTTACTGCATACACCATCCGCGTTCGCATGAGAGGAACGTTCGGCGCTTCCATAATCGCGTGCCACGACTTCAGTTGAGCCTGGCTGATCCGACTGATGCGCGAGCGATGTGGTCGCACATCCCAGCGTCCAAGCGAGTCCTTGAGTCCGGGTTCCGGTCCGGATCCGTCATGTTTTTCCGACCGAATTACGGTGTCTGGATGGTACAGCGACGTGGCGTGGAGAAAGTTGGGCCGGTCGGACATGCGCCCATAGACGTTGACTCCGAAGTGTCGTTGATGCTGAATCTCGAAAAGGTGCAGCTCGTTGATGAATTCCCAATGCCGCCGGAGGCGCAAATATGACGCTTCGCGCAGTAGGCTGGCACGCTCCTCGGCAAAATGCGTATCTAGGTGAATCAGGCTGGAAATCCCGGAATGCCCAGCGTTGCGCCAGACGATCTCCATAAAGCAGCGGTAGAGGTCCGGTTGCAGACCAGTTAGGTGCGGGAACTGTGCTGCGGATCCTAAAAATTCGTTCGTGGAACTAGCCGCGACGACCCCGTCAGCGGTGAACTCCAGCATCCCGGGCGCAGCCAGCGTTGCGGCTCGCTTCTCCTCGACGCTTTGCTGGCTGGGCTTGACCTCCAGCCGCCACCAAGGGTCGCCTTCTGCTAGGAGCGAGTTTATGTCGACAACCGGGCGAACCCACGGTGGGTTACCGACTTGGAGGTCGAAGCCGCCGCGGGCGAAGACCGTGGCGAAGTCGAGGTTCCAGTGGAAGAAGCCCTGTCGCTGGGCGATCCGCTCGCAGGCCACCAGCCAGGGGTGCTTCTGGAGCACCTCGTCGATGGATTCCGCGCTGGCGAAGCCGATCTCCATGGGTTCGGCTTCGTCCAGCTCTTCCCAGCTCATGCCGGCGCCGAAGCGCAGCTCGACTGGCTTGCGCTTGTGCACGTCCGGGTTGCGACCGAGCAGCGCCTGTAGGCCGGCAATCCATTGGGCGGCCGTCGGCGGCTCGATTACCTTGCCGTTCACGGTGGCGAGGGTGTCGGTGAGAGGCCAGAACCACAGGGCGGTCCAGGCGTCCATCGCTCGTCGTAGCCGGCAGTAGGCGCCATTCTGGTCGGCGAGTGCTGCTTCGATCTGCTCGCGGGTGACCGCCCCACCGGCGGGCAGCTCACCCGCTCCCCACACCGGGATCGAGCGGCGGATCTGCTCCTCGGCGATGGTCAGCCGCCGGTAGGCGATCTGCCACAGGGTCTCGACCCGGTGCGCGAGTTCGGCGTACGCGTCGATCTGGGTCTTGGTGGGCTTGTTCCGGGTGCCGGTCCGCCACTTCTTCAACTTTGTGGCGGCGTCCGGAGCGAGGGCAGCGGCCTCCTTCGCGTCAGCGGCCGAGCCCCAGCCGTCGGCGGGCAGCAGGAAGTGGTGGATGCCGTCGGTGGCGACGCGTCCGGCGTCTATGTCCTCGACCAGGGAGGTCAGCGGCACCTCCTGCGGCACGGCTCCCAGCCAGGACTTGTCGGCGACCTGGCTGCGGCGGTAGACGGCGCGGCGGGCGCCGATCAGCGAGTTGCCTCGGCGCAGGTGCAGGCCGAACCACGGCGCGGACAGGCCCTCGACCATGGTGTCCAGCCAGAGCGAGATCTCGGCCAGTTCGACGGCGGTCTCGTTGAGGTCGACGCCATAGACGTTGTGCAGGGCGAGATACGCCTTGACCTCCTGCAAGCGCTTCGGGTACTCGTCCGGGTCGATGCGCTGGTCCAGCTCCTTCTGCCGGCGCTTGAGGTACTGCTCGGCGAGTTGGCGGACCGCTTCGATGGCGAACGCGCCCGAGCCCAGTGCTGGCTCGCAGATCGTCATGTGCAGGATCTGCTGGGCCGGAGTCTCGTCGGTGAGCAGCTCCTCCAGGGCTTGCCCGACGGTGAAGCGGGTCAGCACCTCGGGGGTGTAGTAGGAGGCCGACTGCTGGCGTTCCCGCCCGGCGAGGCGGAACACGAACGAACCCTGCTCGTGCACCACCGGGCGGGGCTCGCCGGTCACCGGGTCGATGGTCTTCACGAAGTCGGCGGCGGCGATGCCGTCGGCCCGGTCGACCGGGACGACCCACGACCCCTTCGAGCCGTCGCCGCTCTTGGCCACCTCGTACAGGTCGGTGTCGGCGAAGAAGCCGGTGTAGGACATCAGGCCCTCGTAGACCGCGCCGAGCTGGTTGATGCCCAGTTCGGCGTACGAGATGAAGCCTCGGTCCTTGCCGCGCTGCTCCTTGCTGAGCAGCAGGTGCGCCAGCACCTGCTGGACGGCGGCGTTGCCCAGACCGACCTCGTCGATGTGGGCAGTGGCTTCGGGGAGGAAGAGGTCGGCACGCAGCGGGTTGAAGATCAAGCCCGGCGCGTTCGTGGCCTCGTCGTCGCCGGTGTCGGCTGGTGGGTGGCCTTGGTCGACGAGACGGAACAGGACCCCCAGCGATTCGTAGAGGTGGGTACCGGTGCGGGCTCGGGGAGTGGCCAGTTCGACCTGTACCAGTTCGCGGAGCCGGTCGAGGCTGTAGCCCTGGTCGTACTCGGGGGCGCCGACCGGCAGCACGCCCAGCTCGGGGGAGGCTTCGGCGTAGAGCAGGAACAGGATCCGGTAGAGGAACCGCAGGGACTGCCGGGCCAGCGGCTGGGCCTCGGATTTCGGCAGCGGCGGAAGCCCCTGGGCGCGGCGGCGGGCGACGACCTCGTTGGCGACGATCTCGATGGAGAGGCGTACGCCCTCGCGTAGGTCCTGGGAGACGCCGACGGTGTGCTTGACCGACGCCTCCAGTACGCCGTGCCACCACAGCTTGCCGTCGGCGTCTGGGGCGATCGACTCGGCGCAGAGGCAGGCCAGCGCCCGGTCGATCTCGCCGCCCTTCTTGGTGTCGTTGCGTTCGCAGACGAGTTGGATGTCGACGGCGAGGTAGCGGCCTTCGGCCCAGCGTTCGCGTTCGGCGAGCAGCGCCCACCGACCGGCCAGCACCAGTGCCAGCTCGGGGGCGTCGTCGGCGACGAAGAGGGCAGACAGCAGTCGGGCGACGCTCTTGACGTCCTCGCCGTCCTCGGTCAGTCGGACCGGTTCGTCGAGCGTCACCGCGTCGCGGGCGAGCAGTTCCTCGACGGTGGTGACGGGCAGAGCGGCGACGACGACCAGCGGCGCGTGACCGGTGACGCCGACCGAGGAGACCCGGGTAAGCGGTCCTGTCTCGACGGTGACCAGGCCGGGCGCGTCGAGCCCGAGGATGGCGTGCATGCTCGTGACCACACGGGCGGGTGCGCCGTGGGCTGCCCGGCTGCCCGTCTGCTCGGTGGCGGCGGCCGGGTCGAGCAACTCGGACAGGGTGGCTAGGTCGCTTTCCAGCTCCTTGCGGGCCGCGAGGAACCGGGACCGTGGTGTCGAGCGCTTCTCCGCGTTCTCGGCGTCCCACGCGGTGCGGCGTTCCAGGACCTTGGCGCGGAACGACTCCTTCGTGGCCTCGGTGGTGAAGTAGTGCTCGGAGATCCAGCCTTCGCCGACGAGGATCGCGTCCGACCCGCTCACTTGCTCTCGCCTTCCGTGTCGGGCACGACCACCAGCAGCGGGCGTACCAGTTGTCGGGACGGTGCCATCGCTTCGGCCAGCTCACGTTCCTCGTCGATGCGGGCCCGGCTGGCTTGAACGTCGCTGCGCCGGATCAGGACGTCGGCTCCCTCGTCCCACGCGTCGAGCTTGCGGCGCCAGGCTTCGACCCGTTGCTGGGCGTCGCGGCTGGCCGCCTCGAAGACGTTCTTCTCCAGATAGGCCGCGGCCTGGTGCACCGCAGGTGCGACCAAGGGCTGGAGGCTGTCGATCGAGGGCACGGGGCCGGGGTTGGCCTGGGGCGCGGTCCAGCCCAGCTCCTGCAACGCGGTGCGGACCGAGTCGTGCGGGGTCACCAGGACGAACGACGGGTCCTCCGGGGCGGGGAACTGCGCGGTCAGCCACGCCGTGGAGACCACCTGCCCCCGCTTGTTCGTGAGGGTGCCGAGCAGCAGCACCGTCGGGGTGTCCACCGATCCGCGCACGGCGAACACCTCGTTGCGGCCGAGGGCGGCCAGGGCCCGGTCGGCGGCCCAGTCGAGGACCGGATGCAGCGTGCTCAGATAGTGCGCGTCGGGCCAGGTCGTGCCGCTGCGGTCGCGAAGGGCGGCGGCGAGCCGTTCCCGACCTCGGGCCATGGTCGTGGCGAGCACCAGGCGTTCGGTGACCTTGCGGTCGGCGAGGTAGCTCTGCGGCAGCACGTCGAGGCGTTGCACCAGGTCGGGCGGGGGAACGAGTTCGGCGGTGCCGAACGCCTCGTCGCGGCGCCACCCGACGCCGCCGCGGGCCGGCGGTGCGGTGGGGTCGACGAACGCCTCCCGCAGGGCCTCCTCCAGGTACGAGACCTCGTCGTCGTAGAGGCCCGAGCCGGCGTCGCCGGGCTCCACCGTGGCTTCCGGCGCCACGGCCTCGTCGCTCGTCTGCCCGGGGGCGTCGAAGAGTTGGGCGAACAGCGCGGCGAGGTCGTTGCCGGCGGCGACCTCTGCGACCGGTCGGATCACGTCGTCGAGCTGCTTGGCGCCGGCGAGGACGGACCGGATCTCGTCCTCCTCGCCCTTGACGTCGTACTGCCCCATCAGCGAGGCGACGTCACCCAGGGCGGTGTGCGCCTCGTTCTCCTTCTCGATCAGCTTGGCGAGCACGCGGACGTCTCCGGCGAACCTCTCGCTGGCCGGGTCGAGCAGCAGGGCGGTGATGCGGGGCGGGTGCTTCTGGCCGTAGCGGTCGATGCGGCCGTTGCGCTGCTCGATCCGGATCAGGCTCCACGGGATGTCGTAGTGGATCAGCTGGTGGCATTGGGCGTGCAGGTTGACGCCCTCGGAGGCGACGTCGCCGGTCACCAGCACGCGTACGGCCGCCTGCTCCTGCTTGAAGCGTTCGACGACGTTCTGCTGCTCGGCGTCGGTGAGGCCGCCGTGCATCAGCTCGACGGCATTCGCCGGCAGGCCGAGGTCCTTCGGCAGGCTGCGGTGCAACCAGCGCAGCGTCTCCAGGCGCTCGGCGAAGACCACCGCCCGGGTGGGGGAGCCGGCGCCGACGCCGATCTCCTCCAGGTACGCCACCAGCCGGGTGTACTTGGCCGACGGCTCTTTCATGGTCCGCTCGTTGAGCTGCCGGAGGTGGCGTAGGGCCCGGAGTTCGCTCTCCGCCCGGTCGGGTGACAGCTTCTCGTCCTTGGTGACCCGATCGATGCGGCCCTCGATCGTCTCCTCGAGTGCTGCCGGTGAGGACAGGAACGCCTTCGCGAGCGTCCAGGGGAAGAACGTTCCGCGCGGCCCCGAGTACGGGCTGCCGCCCTCGCCGGGCCACAGCCAGGTGTGCTCGAGTTCGTGGGCGACCGCGTTCTCGGCCGGGGTGGCCGGTACGAGGACGTTGTTCGGCTCCTGCCGCTCGGCCCAGTCGGCGCCGACGGCGTTCGCGACCTCCGGACTGTGCCGGTGGCGACGGACGACGAGCCGGCGAACCTCCTCCCGGTCCAGGACGCCGCTCGGCGGCACGGCGGACGGATCGAGCAGGCGCACCAGCTCGGCGAAGGACTCCGGCTTGCCGTTGTGCGGGGTGGCCGAAGCCAGGATCAGGGCCTCGGCGTTGCGGGCGAGGAGACGGGCGAGCCGGTTGTTGAGGGTGGAAGCGTTCGACAGGTTGTGCGACTCGTCGATCACCACCGCGTCCCACCGCTGTCTCCGCAGGCTGGCCACGTACCGGTCGGACTTGAGGGTGTCGATCGAGATGATCGCCCGGCGGTAGTAGGTGAACGGGTTGCGGGTCGCCGGCAGTTTCTGCCGGACCCGTTGGATGCCGGCGGTGTCGAGCCGCACGAACGGCAACGCGAACCGGGTCCACAGCTCGTGCTGCATCTGTTCGAGCACGTGGCGTGGGGTCACCACGAGGATGCGGTCGCCACGGCCGCGGCGTACCAACTCGGACAGGATCATGCCGATCTCGAGCGTCTTGCCGAGACCGACGGCGTCGGCGAGCAGGATCCGGGGTCGCAGGTTCGCCGGGTCCAGCGCCTTGCGTACCGCCGACTGCTGGTAGCTCAGCGTGTCCGCGAGCCCTCTGGTCGCCGCCGACAGCGAGCGCTCGCCGAGGGGTACGGCGGTTTTCCGGAGCGTCGATTCCAGCCAGAGACGCGCGGTGCGGTATCGAGGGCTGGCGTCGGCCACCACCCGGGCGCGAGCAGGGTCGGACACGACCACCCGGTCGAGCTGGGTGTAGAACGAGGCGGTGGTGTCGCGGACGAGTTCACCGAGTCCCTGGACGTGGACCAGGGTGCCGTCGGTCGTCTCCTCGGCCGCGCGGACGAGCCATTCCTCGTCGCGGACCACGACGACCGATCCTGGTGCGAACGTACCGTGGACGTCGGGCTTGGTTGCCGGCACAGGCGCATGCTCCGTCTTCGAGAACGTACGAAAGCGACGCCGAGTATTACTCGGGTCGCAACCCGACGGAAGCCTAACCGTGCAAGATCCTTCACAATCTCCGTAGACAGGTCAGGAACATGGTCCGAACGTCCACTGTGCCCGAACCGCTCGACGCCGCCACGTCCGTTCGCATGAGCCGGCAGCCCCGCAGCTCCACCAAGCCGGAACTGGCGCTCCGCCGTGAGCTGCACCGCCGAGGCCTGCGGTTCCGGGTCAACCATCCGGGCCTGCCGGGCCGGCCCGACCTGGCGTTCACCCGAGCCAAGGTCGCGGTCTTCGTCGACGGTTGCTTCTGGCACCGCTGTCCGCAGCACGGAACGATGCCCCGCAACAACCGTGACTGGTGGCAGGCCAAGCTCGACCGCAACGTCGCCCGCGATCGGGCCAAGGACGCCGCTCTCGCCGAGCGGGGCTGGGTCGTGCTGCACGTGTGGGAACACGAGGCCACCGACGCCGCCGCCGACCGCGTCCAGGCCGAATGGCGGCGTCGGGTGACGCCTATCGGACGCTGACCGCAGTACGCAGGTAGCCGCCCCTCCCGAACAGCACACCACGGTCGAGGAACCGGTTGAAGAACCGGCACGACGGCTCACCGAGGTGCACGCAGGCACTGCAGGCGCCGCTGCCGATGCTGCAGCCCGGGTCCAGTGGGCACCGGTGCTCGGCGTCGACGAACGCGGTCAGCAGGTCGTCGAGATTGGACTCGAAGACCGCCTGCATTCCGCCGAGCACGAAGTCGCCCCGGGCGGCCGCGTACACGAAGAAGCCGAGGTGCTCGGGTACCAGGTACTCGCTGAGGGCGTCGCGCTCGATGCCAGCGAAGACCGCCGTCTGCCGGATGAACCGATGTGCGTACGTGTGGATCAGCTTGAGTACGTCGGAGCCGACGGACTCCACCTTCGGATCGTCGCGCTTGGTGGGGATCACTGCCGACTCTAGGATCGCCACCCGCGCCGCGAGCGCGTCGGTCGACTCGGAGGCCCAGCCGGGCAGTCGGTGACCTCGGCCGGACAACCACGTCGCCACGCGTACCGGGTCGAGACGGATCAGGAAGGCCTCGGTCTCCGCCAGGTTGCCGTAGAGCCGATAGCCGCTGCGCTTGCGCCGGAACGGCACCAGCCGGCACTTCGACGGATCGTCGTCACCGCGGGTGTAGCCGTACATGGCGTTGAGTACCGGGAACCTGTCGACGAGGTCGAGCCCGTCGATGCCGGCGCGGCGCAAGGCCGGAGGGTAGGCCTCTCGGTAGCGTCGCTCAAGTGGGTCGTGCGGCTCCGGCGCGCGCAGGGCTGTCGTCGGTGTCCGGCTCTCCGCCAGGGCCATCGCGATGTCGACGGCCACCCGCTCGGCCACTTCGCGGCGCGTCGACGACAGCCGGTCGACAGGTTGGTCCCCGGCTACGGCCAGCTGACCGCCTGCCTCGGCCAGGTCCGCCATCTTTTCGGCGATGTCGGGAGCCATCCCGTTGGAGATCAGCTGTTCGACGAGGTCCTTGCGGGTCTGCTTCGCCGCCACGTCCGCGGGGCGGGCTGCGGTCAGGCCCTCGACCACCCAGACGAGGGCCTTTCGGGAGCCGCCGGCGAGCTTCAGGTTCTCCCGGTGTTCCGGGCGCGGCGGGTTGATCAGCACCATGCCGCGCGGCACGTAGACCATGCGGGCCTTGTGCACGTTCCACCGCACGTTGCCGTCGCCGCACTCGCACTTGCGACCGAAGCCGAGCCCCTGCATCGTCTCGGTGCGGCAGGTCGGGCAGACGAACTTGATGTCGGCTGCCTTGGCGCTCTTCGGGATGACCACCTGCACGTCGTCGTGCTGCTGGCAGCGCTTGATCCAGGGTTCGGTGATGGCTCCGCATTCGTGCACGCCGACGAAGTGCAGCTGCCCCCAGGCTCGTTTGCCGCACTTGCAGCGGGCGTCCTCCGACTTCCCGATGCGTTTGCAGGCGCGGCACAGCCAGACTCGCGGGTATCGCTCGACTGTGACGCCGCGGCGCTCGTCGAGTTCGACCACTTCCACCGGCATCTTGCGCAGCAGGTCGGCGGCCATGCCGCTGTCCTTGTCGTTGGCGGTCCACACGGCGATCTCGTTCAGCAGGCTCCAGCGGACCAGTTCGGAGTCGACGTCGATCGGGCTCGGTGCCGACCACTCGTCGACCCGGTAGATGTCACCGCGTAGGTCGACCGTCTGCGCTGGCAGGAAGGTCCGCAGGATCTGGCTGCCGCTGCGGGAGCCCAGCTTCGTCATGTCGTCCGCCTCAGTCGTGGATCGGGGCTTGGGCCTCGACGTCGCGCAGGCTCGTCATCGGGGACGGGCTGCCGATCTCGCCGATGAACCGGGCTTTGCTGGCAGTGTCGTGGAGATCGGCGAACCACTCTCGGACCCATTCGACGATCTGCTGCTGGTGCAGGGAGTCCTCCGGCCCGTCGAGTCCGAGGACCTCCGTCACAGCCGCTGCCTCGTCGGCGGGTGTCAGCCCGGCGTCGTGGGCGTACTGGCGTAGCTTCGCCGGTGTGCTCAGCCGCTGCTTGCTGGCCGGTTCCTTGAGCATCAGGACCCGGGCGGCCACGACGCCGGGCAGGGTGAGGGCCAACACGCGTCGGCTGCGGCGGGTGATCGGAATGGCGTCGACGAACCGATCGCCCTGGCTCACGTACTTGTCGAAGTGGCGGAACGTCTGAGCGTCACGCTCACGGCCGATCTTGTGCAGGACGTACACCAGACCTGGATAGCGGCGACCGACGCGGGCCGTGGTCTGGATGAACTCGGCCGTGGTCAGCGGCAGGCCAAGCATGACCATCGTGTTGAGCCGGTTGACGTCGACACCGTGGGAGAGCATCGAGCTGGCGGCGATCACGTGGATGCGGTCCTCGAACTTCTCCTCCGGGTTCTCCAGCCGCTCCAGGATGTCGCGCACCTCGTCGAAGTCGGTCTGGCCGGTGAGCTGCTCGACATTGATGCCGTCGACGGTGTTGTTGCTGCCGAGGCTTCGGCCGGCGGCCTCCACGTCGTAGAGGGTCGAGCCGTAGACCACGTCGGTGCCGTAGATGCTGATCAGCTCTTCGGCGTGGTTTGGGTCGATCCCGGCTTCCGCACACACCCTCGCCGGGTCGTCCAGCATCTCCCGCACACATCGCTGCAGGGCGTCGAGTGTCCGGTCGCTGACGTGTTCCAGCGTGACGCCGCGCGGTGCGACGGCGACGAAGCGCCGCAGCTTGGTGTCCTCCGGCAGGCTCCAGAAGGACTCACCGGCTCGGGGCCCGGGCTGAGGGAAGACGCGCCCGTCACGGCGGTAGAGGATCTTGACCTGATGGTCGTATCCGGTCAGGGTCGCGCTGCTTGCGACGATCTTGGCGCGGGTGCCGCAGAGCTTGTGCTGAAGGTGGTCGAGCAGGCTCTCGTAGTGCGAGTCGACGGCGCCCAGGCTGTCGCGTAGCAGGTGCAGCTCGTCCTGTAGCCGCAGCGACGGGCCGAAGCGCTCGTCGGGCATGGGTAGCTCGAGCAGGGTGCCTTGGCAGTCGGGTACGAGGCAGCCGTTGGGGGACTTCGACCGGGTCGAGTAGGTGAATCCGTGCCACTCCTCGGAGCACATTTTCTGGGGCGGGCCGATGAGACCGCGCATGGCCTGTTGCAGGCCGATCGATGCCGCCTTGTCGAGGGTGCCGACGACGACGGTCGGCAGGAAGCGAAACACCTCCTGGTCGACGACGTAGATCGGTAGCGCACCCCGCTTCCAGGGGCAAGCCTGGTTGGTGCAGTGGTGCTCCAGCTTCCACCGCTTGCGGTCGAACTTCATGGTCAGGCGTTCGTCGCGGCAGAACGGGCAGTTCAGCAGCACCTGA
Organism: Micromonospora sagamiensis; assembly: GCF_014680085.1. Classification (NCBI taxonomy): domain Bacteria; kingdom Bacillati; phylum Actinomycetota; class Actinomycetes; order Micromonosporales; family Micromonosporaceae; genus Micromonospora; species Micromonospora sagamiensis. Next base: position 4,286,653 of record NZ_AP023438.1, read on the forward strand.
TACTTGTCGGGCATGCCCGGGCTGTCCGGCCCGGTCTCGTCGTTCTCCGGCTTCGGAACGATCTTGTTCGGGGTGCCGGCCTGGCCGACGAGAAAGCCCAGGCTGAACGGGGCGGTCCGCCGGAGGTCCTCCTGCTGCTGGCGGACCAGTTCCGCGCCGGCGAGCGCGTCGGCGAAACGCTGCGTCTGCTGCAGGCTCAGCAGCCGCAGGGGGAACCGCGACCAGGCGGTCACGCCCGTTCGCTTCCCGGTCAGCCGGTCGAAGAACGCCGCGGTCAGCAGCAGGCCCAGATAGGTCTCGGTCTTGCCGCCACCGGTGGCGAACCACACGGTGTCGACGTGATCGGCTTCTTCGGCCGGCTCGGCGAGAAACCGGATGGCGGACAGCAGGAACCCCACCTGGAACGCCCGCCACGAACGGTAGCCACGTCCCTTGGCGCTCAGCCCGATTGCCTCGTTCATGAGCTGGAACGAACGTCGGATCTCGGGATGCGTCCGGACCAGGTCCAGGCCGGTGCGCAGCCGAGCAAGCTCGTCGAACACAAGTGCCGCCGAGCCGTCCGCTTCGGCGCGCATCGCATCCGACCAGCCGTCGGCCAACTGACGTGCGTCCAGCGCGGCTACCGACCAGTGCTTCTGGTCGTACTCGTCGAGCGCGTCCACCAAATCGGTGAGGACCGGGATCGGATCTGCGGCGAGACGGGCGAAGGAGAGATCGGGCTTCGGGCGGTCGCTGTTCCAGTACTCCGGTCGGAAGGTCTGCACACTGACGGTGTCGGTGGTACGGAACACCCCAGGGGCCACCACCTCGACGCCCACGTTGATTCCGTACGCCGGCACCTTCCGGTCGTAGCGGAAGGTGTCCGGCAGGGCCTCCAGCTCGAACGGAACCGTGAGGAGCCCCGCCACCTCCAGCTGCGTCTCGTAGAGATGGGGATCGGTCAGCCCGCGGCCTGGCTTAGGGCTGGTGTTCACCAGTTGCACGACCAGCTCAGGCTGCTTGTGCCAGTCCTCCACCTCGACCCGTACCTCAGCGCTCAGGCCGGATGCGCCGACCGCCGAGAACGCGTCCTGCAACTGCTTGGCCCCGAAGGTCCCCCCGGCAGCGCCGATCACGACCGGAATCTTCTCTTCCACCAGGCCAGTTCGCCACCAGGGCCGATCGGGTTCCGGACCGTCCTTGGGGTCTTTCACCCAGGCCCGAGCCCGCACGGTCACCGTCATCGACCACGGCGGCGACTCGGCCGGGCGGAGCCGGATGCCCATCGCGCACGGGTCCAGGCGATCCGACCGATCGTCGTTGGCGCCCCCAGCGTCCTCGTCCTTGCCGACGAGCCGGCTGAGCCGGCCGAGCCAGAACGTTCCAGAGGGCGCCACTTCCAGCCGTTGCAGACCGTCGCCCCGGCCCGCCGCCACCACTCGACGGTCCAGCCAGGTGACGAACCGGTCGCATGCCTCCATCAGCGGCTGGCCCTTGTCGACGTTCATCACGCTTTCCCCTCAGCGGCATCGCCGGACTCGACCACGGGAGCGTCCGTCACGTATTCGCGCAACGCCAACACCCTCTCGTCTTCCCGGAGTGTCGTCATCGCCTTGCCTTGAATCTGGCGGATCCGTTCGCGGGTGACACCGTAGTCGGCACCAATGTCGTCCAGGGTCTCCTGGATGCCGGTGCCGAGGCCGAACCGCCGTCGGAGCACGTTCACCGTCCGCTCCGGCAGCACCTCACGCAGCGTGCGGTCGACGTCGGCTCGGAACATCATGTGACCGACGATCTCCGCCGGATCGGTACGCCCGTCACGTTCCTGTTCGTCGGCGAGAACGTCCGACAGGCGAAGATCGCCCTCGTCGCCGAACAGCTGATCGAGGCTGAGCAGCGGGCGCAGATGGTCCAACACCGCCTGCACCCTGCCGGGCTCGAGGCCAGTTTCCTCGGCGAGTTCGGTCAGGGTGGGCTCCCGATCCAATCGGTCGGTCAGCCTGCGGGCAGCTTTGTCGACCTTCAGCATCTGCTCTCGGACGTAGACGGGAAGTCGGATCGTGCGGCCGTGGTTGGCGATGCCCCGTTCGATGGACTGCCGTATCCACCAGGTCGCATAGGTGGAGAACTTGAATCCCTTGGATCCGTCGAAAAGATCAGCCGCGTGCATCAAGCCGAGGTTGCCGTCCTGGATGCGGTCGGCGAACTCGACTCCACCGCGGTTGTAGTGGTTGGCCTTGGCGATCGAGACGACGAGCCGCAGGTTCGCACACACCAACTCGGCGTGTGCGTCGCGGCCATCCTCGGCCCGGTCACGCAGCGACCGCCGTTCCTCGCGTGGGAGGTCGTTCCAACCGGCCTCGAGCGTACGTCGTGCTGCCTCTCCCTGCCTCATCAGCGACCACAGCTCCACCTCACGCTGGGCACCGATCAGCGGGTACCGGCCGATGCTGCGCAAGTACTGGCGCACGGTGTCCCCGTGCAGCTCGTAGCCTTTTGCGGCAGACGAGACCGGACGCGCGTCGGCGGATGCGGGCAGTTCGACGCCGGCTTCCTTCAGTAATCGCAGCAGTTCGCCATGCTGCTCTGCGGAGAGGGCCCGCCGCGTCACGAGCAGCGCGACCTCGGCGCGCGTCAGCTTTCCGCCTGTGCGAGTCCAGTCACCGAGCAGATCGTCGAACGCACCCTGCACCTTGTCGTCGGACGCCAGTGCGACGGGCTGCTCGGGAACGTCGCCGAACATCCAGTCGAGGCCGTCGTCGAGCGTCTCTTCGTGTCGAGGCTGGGCGGTGTCGTCCTCGCCTCCGGCCGAGGTTGGTGGATCACACTCCGCCGCGTCAGGCTCCTCGGTGGGTGCACTGTCGGGGCCGGGCGAAGCAGGTGCCTGGTTCTCGGAGCGGCTGGGTGGAGCAGTCGAGACTGGCTGCCGGGTCAGCATCACCAACAGGGCGTCGACGTCGTTGTGGTTGAGGCGGTGGCGGACGACGAAGTCCGCCACCAAGGACTGGGCTCTATGCCTGCCGTTGCGATCGAGGATCCCCCGCAGTTCGTCAACCAGGATTGCGGACACGTTCGCGGAAGGTGACGCAAAAGACCTTGCGACCGCCGCCATGGGCCCCTCCCTCCTCCGTGGGGATCCGAGCGTAGAGCTGGGGTACGACAAAAGCGGACGATTAGAACAATCGTTCTACTTGCCGTCTCGCGGCCTCCAAGTGGCCGCGCGACACTCGAGCTCCTCGGGGGAGACCACTGTGGACGTGTCCCTGCCTTCCTACCAGGCCTCGAGCGCAACGGGGACGTTCAGGTGACGTAGCGGTCGAGGATTCGACCGTCCGTCCCCGACGCGAGGCCGAAGGTACGATCGTCGACGCCGTCAGCGTCGACGCCTGTCGACCAACTACAGTCCTGGCATGGCTCCGCGAACCGTCAAGATCTCCGCAGTCGACCTTTTCTGTGGAGTCGGCGGGCTCTCGTACGGACTGCAGGAGGCAGGCCTCGATATCGCCGCAGGTGTGGACATCGACTCGGCATGCGAATACCCCTACCAGTCGAACATCCGCGCCCCCTTCCGCAAGAAGGACGTGCGCGAGCTGAAGGCCAAGGAGCTGGCCTCCATGTGGCCAAAGGGAACGATCCGGGTGCTGGCCGGATGCGCTCCTTGTCAACCGTTCTCCTCGTACCGCCGTGGCACGGACACCTCGCGCGAAGCCCAGTGGCCGCTGATCGACGAGGTCAGCCGTCTGGTCGAGGGCACGATGCCCGAGATCGTGACCATGGAGAACGTTCCTCGCATCGGGAGCACCCCGATCTTCAAGGCGTTCGTCGGCAAGCTGGAGAAACTCGGCTACTCGGTGCACCACGAGTCCTGCCACTGCCCGGCCTACGGCGTGCCCCAGCATCGTCGGCGCATGGTCCTCGTCGCATCGCTCCTCGGCGAGATCCGCGTACCCAAGGGCAAGGTCGCACCCACCGACTACGCCACCGTCGAGCAGGCCATTCGCGGACTTCCCGCACTCGAAGACGGCACGGTCGACCCCACCGACCGCCTACACAAGAGCCGCAAGCTCACCCCAGTCAACCTGGAGAGAATCAGAAGCTCGAACCCAGGCGGCACCTGGGAAGACTGGCGTGAAGAGCTTCGCGCGCCTTGCCACCGAAAGTCGTCCGGCTCCACCTTCCGCAACGTCTACGCCCGCATGGTCTGGGACGAACCGTCACCCACCATCACGACGTTGTCGTACAACTACGGCGCCGGTCGATTCGGCCATCCCGAACAGGACCGCGCCATCTCCCTGCGCGAAGCCGCGATCCTCCAGAGCTTCCCGCCTGACTACGAGTTCGTTGCCCCTGGAGAACCTGTGCACTTCGCGTCTCTGGGACGGCTCATCGGCAACGCCGTACCGCCGAAGCTCGCTCAAGCAGTAGGCGAAGCCATCGTGCAGCATGTAGAAGCTGTCAGAGCGCCAGTCAGGCGAGTTGGTCGGCGTGCTACGGTCCCACCTTCATCTGTGAAGCCATGTCCAGTGACCAAGGTTTCCGTCGGACGAACGCCTTGACGGTGAGGTCGAGGCGGCCCGTCCTCCAGAAGCCAGATACCGAGAAACGTGCAGGAGTCACCGGGCCGCGCCAAGTCCGTTGAGGGTGGAGATCGTCGGCCAGTCAGGCCGCGTCTACACCTGCCACCTATCCCTGCATCAGGGTCGGATGGAAACCCGAGCTCCTCTCGTTGTTGGCGCTTGCTTGGTCTACCTTCTGCAGCTCAGACCCTCGCGGCGACTACGATTACCGCATCAGCGGCACGTTCCCACGGGACACGCCGCGCGATCCGCCGATGAGCCGACGCTGCGGGTCGAGGGGCAACTCTCGCTTCGCTCACCACGCTGTCTCCCGGATGAGGTGAGGGCCTGGTGGCGGCTGGATTTTGCTGGTCAGCGATCCAGGCCGTGAGCGTAGATCGCTACCGCGCCGCGCAGTACCGGCACGGTAAGGCGTGCCAGCAGGTTCCGGGATGCTCGGCCAGGCGTGCACCGTCAAGGACCGGCTCAGCTCGTCGGTCACATCGCACCCCGATGCGAACTCTCGATAGACCCGGCCTAGTTGCGCGTATTGCTCTGCGCGTTGACGCGCAGAGCAATACGCGTCTACAGTGGAGAGGTCCACCGATGGGGAGGGGTGCACTCTTGGATGTGATGAAGTTCTTGGCGGTTGGGCGCCTGATTGCCGGCGCGCCGAGTGGCCGTAGTTCCAGACTGCTTGGTGAGGTCCGATGATTGCCAAGCTGTCACCTGGCGCGTTGACCGGCGTGGTGGTACCGGTCAGTGCGGCGTTGGCTGAGGCGCCGTGGTGGGCGTTCGCCGGTATGACGCTTCTCGCGTTGGTGCACCGAATGCTGCCTCGGGACTCGAAGGACTTACTCAATCTCTGGCTGCGTATCATTTCGCGCCGGAGAGGGCCGAAGGACAAGCGGGACGAGGGGCGGGGCACGTGAGTTACGGATCGGGCAAGCTCACCCCTCCGCCGGTGACGGTAGGCGCGGCGGAGGGGCGCATCAGAGAAGCGATTTGGCGCGGCTTCGATCGATACCGGGGGTTGCTCGATGTCATTGAGTTCGGCGATGTCGTGCTCGTCCTGTTGTATCTGCGGGGCCGCCCCGCATGGCAGGTGTTGGTTGACGGTGACTCAGACGTCGAGCGGGCGCTTCGCTCCGACCTGCCGGCAGACGGGGGAGATGCTGTGCTCCTCCGCCCGTTGCTGGAGTCGGTGCGCAAGGCTGGTGATATGCGCCAGATGGCGTCGCTTGTGGAGCTGGTCGACCAGCTTGGCTCGGATCACCAAGCTCACCTTGCGCAGGTCTTCAGCGCGGTACTCGAGCGTGTGGGCGGATTGACGACCCGCAAGGGCAGCGGGGAGTTTCACACTCCTAGGGCCATCACGGAACTGTCCGCAAATCTGCTCGACCCGAGAGAGGGCGACGAGATCTTCGACCCCTGCTGTAAAGCAGGTGAATTTCCGGCGGCGATTGTCGATCGGCTGACGCAGCAGGGTAAGGCTATCGACCGGCTGGCGGTGGCAATTTCCGACTACTCGTTGCGGTCGTGCGCGTTGGCGTACCTGCAGCTGCGTCTGCGAGGGATAACGCCGCAAGTGCTGCCTAGCGTTACCGGCAGCCTGCCAACTGGGGCGCCGGAGAGCAGATACGACGTGGTAGTGGCAAATCCGCCGTTCAACTTATCGAACTGGAACGGAGGCGGCCGATTCAACGGACGGTGGCGATACGGTGTGCCACCGGCGCACAACAGTAACTTCGCATGGTTGCAGTACGTCATCGCCTCGCTCAAGGCCGGTGGCCGGGCGGCGGTGGTAATGCCTTACGGTGCTGGGCTTTCGGAGAACACACATGAGCGAAATATCAGGGCGGCGATGCTCGACGACGGCGTGGTCTCGGCAGTCATTGCGCTACCAGGTCAGATGTTCGCCGGCACCGACATTCCAGTCACGCTGTGGATCCTGCAACACTTACCCGCTATCCGCTCCGGTGAGGTGCTGTTCGTAGATGCAACCGAGCTCGGCAGCATCCAGCAGCGGCGCCGAACCCTCGACGCCGCAGAAATTGACAGGATCGTCGAGGCGTACCGTGATTGGCGGAAGCACTCGCTTGACCCTGTCGCAGGGTTCGCGGCAGCGGTACCAATTGAGCAGGTTCGAAGCGAAGGATACCGGATAAATCCCCGTGCCTACATTCCGCCAATCAATGAGGTGCCAGACTTGCGGACGCGAGCCCGAGAGGTAGGGGAGCTCGCGCGGCAACTTGACCGGCTTGCCCAAAAAGCCGCCGGCCTCGATGAGATCATTGAGGCGCGCCTGAGGGAGTTTTCCCTGTGAACTCTCTGGTCGGTCCTGTTCCCGCCGACTGGCAGGAGATGCCGCTAGCTGAGGTATGCGACGTGGTAGCGGGCCCGTCGAGCACCATGATCCGGCCGGTTGACGCCGATGGCGTGCCAGTCGAAGTTGTCGCACCTAAGCATTTGATGTACGGGCGCATCGCGGATAGTGGCACCGTACTAGTGACGGCTAAAGCATCCGCGCAGCTAGATCGGTATCGACTCGCCCCCGGCGACTTGATCTGTGTGCGGACCGGAGACCTCGGCAAGCAGGCCCTCGCCGGCCCGGAGCACGAGGGATGGATAACCGGGACAGCCTGCTTCCGGCTACGTCCCCAACCATTTGTCGATTCTCGGTACCTGCTGCACTACATGCGACATCCGGCGGTCCGTGACTGGATCGACAGGCACGCGTCGACAGCCACCGTGCCAACGCTGACCCTTAACACCCTCCGGACTTTGCCGGTACTGGTTCCGCCCTCCGCCATTCAAGAAGCCATCGGTGACACCATGAGTGCTCTTGACGACAAGGTTGCGCTACACCGGAAGATCGTCGAGGTTACGGAGCAGCTACGCGATTCGCTGCTACCGCTGCTGTTAACGAGCCAGTGAGTGCCCTACAACGGATGCCCGAGCCCGTTGACGGGGTGCTCTGCGGGTGCTCGGCCGCCCTTTGACAGGTTCGACTAGGAGGGACTGTCCGGCATCATCGCGACGAAAACCCGACAGAATGTGGACTGGCGGGATGCGTGGGGACTGGGAAACACTTGCCAACGCCGGCTCTTAATCCGCGGGTTCGGGGTTCGAGTCCCTGGCGGCGCACCAGCAGTAACAGAGCAGGCCCGGTCCAATTGGACTGGGCCTGACCCCTTTTCCTGACCCCTACGTCAGGCATCGAACAGATAACCGAGCTTGTCTGTGGTCGATCGCTGAGCCTGCCGGGTCACCTCCACGTAGATCAGCTTCGTGATCGTGGGCGAGCTGTGCCCGAGCACATCTTGGATCTTCTCGATGGGGACGCCCTGCTCGTAGAGCAGCGTCGCGCACGAGTGGCGGAGGTCATGGAAGCGGACCCGTCGGAGCCGGCACGTTCCAGGAGCCGGACGAAGTGCCGGTTGAGGTTCCGCGGCTCGACGGGCGTGCCGATCCCGGTGGTGAAGACCAAGCCGAAGTCCTGCCAGTCATCACCCATCGTCTTCCGTTCCGCTTCCTGCATCGTCCTGTGCTGACGCAGGGCGGCCAGGCATGGTGCCGGAAGACCGATGACCCGCTCTGACTCGTCGGATTTCACCGGACCGAAGACGAGCCGACCGCCCAGGCGTTGCAGCGACTGCCGAACGAAGATGACGCCGTCGACCAGGTCCACGTCCTGCCACCGCAGACCCAACGCTTCGCCACGTCGGAGCCCGAGGGAGAGCGCCACCGCGTACAGGGCGTAGAGCCGATCCGCGCGTGCAGTCTTGAGCAGCAGCTTGGCCTCTTCGCCGGTCAGCGGGGTGAACCGCGGACGGTACCGGTGCGCCAGCCGAAGGTTGCGCGCGGGATTTTCGGGGATGAGTCCGTCGACCACGGCATCCTGGAGGGCTGCCCGGATCATCCGGTGGAGGTGCCGGATGGTGCCGTCGGACGGGTACGACTCGCAGCACTGCCGGGGCTTCTTCGCGCAGCACTGAGCCGGTTTCCCTGCGGAGGCACGCGCCGCATCCTTGCCCTGAGCGCAGCACTGGCACGTGCTCTTCGCCCGGTTCAGGAACGTCCGGATCGTCGGAGGCTGGAGTTTGCTGAGACGCTGACTCCCGAGCAGCGGCACCACGTAGCAACGCGACAGCCACTCGTACGTGCGCAGCGTGCTCGGCCGTACCCGGTCGTGAAGCACCTCCCGTTGCCAGTAGGCCATGAAGTCGGCTACCGACTGGATGGAACCGGCGACCCGGATACCGGCCTGGGTCTTGGCCTTGAGCGCGGTCAGCTTCTCGTGGACGTCTGCCCACGAGCTGCCGTAGACGCTCTTGCGGATCTCGCGGCCGTCGCTGGTAAAGACCCATGCCCGGCCTTCCCAGCGGCCATCCTTCCGCTGTCGGATGGTGCCCTCACCGTTGACCTTGCGGCGGCCATTCCGGGGAGTCGGCTCTTGAGCGGAACCGCTTGCCGATCAAGGCGCTGACGCGCGGCGCGGGGCGCGGCAACCGGCTCCTGCGGAGCCGCCGCCCCGGCGCTGACCGCGCCGGGGCGGAAAGTCAGCCGGCCCGAAACCCACGCCCCGCGCGTCATCCCTGGGGTTAGTGAGGTGACCCGGTGACGAGCCTGGCTCGACCAGGTCGATACGACGAAGCCCTACCGCCGGTCGCATCTACTCCGGCGAGCCTCGAAGCCGTACCAGGGACGACCGCGGTGGAGTTGCCGAACGGAACACGGGGCCGCTCGGGACCGGGGTGGGGAAGAGGTGAGAGGGGGCGGGGTGAGGAGGAGGTGCGGGGTGGGGAGCTGCCCGCGCGTCACCGCCAGGTGGTCGACGGCTTGAAGAACCGGGAGGAGTGGTTACCCGCCGGCCCGGTCGAGGTGACTCCTCCCGCCGGTCGGACGGGGTGCCGGCCGCGTCGGGGTCGTCATTCGGTGGCTGGGCTGGCCCGAGGTAGAAGTTGCCGAACGGTTCCACGGACGGTGCGGAGTGGTCGGCGGACGCGGGGTCAGAGCGCCTCCGGCGGGGGCCAGACGACTCCGGGATGGGGTTGCCGAACGGTTCCGATGGGTGGGTGGTTGAGGAGGGATGCCATCCCGCCAGCCACCGATCCAGGCAAGCCGAGCAGACCAGGGCCAGGGCGACAAGGTCGTACGTCCGGTAGGGCGCTCCACCTTGTCGCCCTGGCCCTGGCCCGCTCCACGGTGTGTGGGTCGGCGGCAGACAGTGAGGATGGTGGGGTGGGTCGCCGGGTTGGTCTGACTCACCGGCAGACCGACGGCTGCTGTCCTGATCCCGATTCGTCGGCCGGCTCGGTGACCCTCCCAACTGCATGTCACCGGTCAGGCGTCGTGACTTGATAGGAGCCTGTGCGAGAGGCGCCCACCACTGTGTTGTCCGTATCGCCTGACCGGTGACGTGTCCACGTGTTCTCGACGCGACCGAGAAGGGCGGACCTCACCAGCATGGCAGCGAAGAAGCGATCGGTCATCGGTGGTGTCGACACTCACCGAGACACTCACCACGCGGCAGTCATCGACAGCACCGGCGGCCTCCTCGGCGACGCCGAGTTCCCCGCTACCCGTGACGGCTATGAAAACCTGCTGGACTGGTTGTCCTCCTTCGGCCAGCTGGTCGCTGTCGGAGTAGAGGGCACCGGCAGCTACGGCGCTGGCCTCGCCCGTCACCTGGGTAGCCGCAAGATCCCCGTCGTCGAGGTCGACCGCCCGGACCGCAGGACCCGCCGAACCAAGGGCAAATCCGACCCCATCGACGCTATTGCCGCAGCCAGGGCCACCCTCGCCGGCACCGCCATGGGCATCCCGAAGACCCGTACCGGTCCGGTCGAGGCCATCCGCGCCCTACGGGTCGCCCGCCAGGGCGCGGTCAAGGCCCGAACCGCCGCGATCAACCAGATGCGGGGCCTGGTCGCCGCTGCCCCGGAAGCCCTCCGGGCCGAGCTGACCAAGCTCAGCGCCGCTGTCCTGGTCAACCGCTGCGCCACCCTCACCGCCGACCTGAGCCGACTCCACGACCCGGAACAAGCCACCGCTGCGGCGCTGGCCGGGCTCGCCCGACGGGCGCTCGCTCTAACCGAGGAGATCCACGCCCTTGACCAGCAACTGACACCGCTGGTCCGCCGAACCGCACCGCGCACCAGCGCCCTGTTCGGCCTCGGCACCGACGTCGCCGCCCAACTCCTGACCACTGCCGGCGACAACCCCGACCGACTTCACTCCGAGGCCGCCCTCGCCCACCTCTGCGGAGCGGCACCCATCCCCGCCAGCTCCGGACGGGTGCGCCGCCACCGCCTCCACCGAGGAGGCGACCGCGGCGCCAACCACGCCCTACACACCATCGCCCTCTGCCGCCTGCGCTACGACCAACGCACCCGTGCCTACCAGCAACGACGCACCACCGAAGGCCTCAGCAAGCAAGAGATCCTGCGCTGCCTCAAGCGCTACATCGTCCGCGACGTCTACACCGCCCTCCGCGCGGACTTCGCCGCCCTGACCACTTGACCTCCATAGGAGCATCGGGATAGCAGCTGGGCGTCTTCGCCGGCTCGACCAAACCCAATACCCTGGGCGCTATGACCTGGGAAGCGTTGAAGGACGTTATCACCCTTGACCGTGCATCTTTCTTGATTGCATTCGCTGCGCTTGTGGTAGCTCTTCACTCGGCCAAGCAATCACGAAGAAACGCCGATGCCGCCGAGAGGAGCGCCAAATTCGCAGAGGTGCAGAGTCAGGCCGCTAAAGCCCAGAGTCAGTCAGCAAGAGAGCAGGCGATTGAGTCGAGGGCGGCGGCAGTCGAAGCAGGGCGATCGGTAGAGGTGGCGCATGTTTCAGTTCTAGAAGCGGCTAGGGCAAGGATTGACTCCCTAGCTCCCAAGGCCGTCATTGCCGTAGAAAAGGTGCCCTGGCCGCCTCGATTGACTGAGTTTGCTGGTGCTAAAGGAGACAGGGACAGGGAAAGGTCAACCGAGGATCTACCGATCACCTTAAACTTCATGGATGACAGATTTCTGCGCATCGCCTTCACTGTTCGGGGGATCATTATCAATGATGGTGCTCACTCTATGCGGGTGTCGCCAGATGGGCCAGCCTTCATATCAGGTTACTCTCCCATCCTCGGCCGTGAAGTATCGATCCCCCCAACTGTTGATCCCGCCTGGATGGAAGTGCTACTGAAGCCCGGCGAAGCCGCCCTCTTTGAATGGGAGGCAAGTAAAATACTGGAGCGATGGATTGAATCATTCGATGATCCGCGCAAAGAGCCAGACCTCTCCGCCCGTTTCGTGTTGTCACCTGGATCAAAAGACCAATATTTAAGCACGGTGGATATCGTGCTTGATGTGGAGCCTATCGAGCCGGCAAGTTGGGATAAAAAAAGTTGGCGGGAAAGCCTGCTTGCCTCGCAGTGGAAGATTCCAGAGTTTAGCTATACGAATCGTGTCCGTATTGGGCAACCGGTCCGGCATTACCCGGAAGACGTAGAGCGTTTAAAGCGCGATTTGATGCCTGAGATGTGGAGCCGGTAAGTACAGCCATCCGTACAGCCAAGCCCGCCGACGGAAGCGACCCGAGGTCGACGGGAGGCGACACGGCGAGCAGGCCAGCGGCAGTGACCGACGCTGGCCGACAGTAGTCTTGATCTTTGCAATGCAGGGGCTGCCGCCCAGGAGAACAGGCTGAGGGGTCGACCCCTGCGCGACCCCAACGGACCGCAAGACGAGCACCGCAAGCATGTCCGCCGAGCAGGACGGAGCGAGGTCAGGATGGCCAACCAGGATCGAGCGGCAGCACTCTTAATCCGCGGGTTCGGGGTTCGAGTCCCTGGCGGCGCACCAGCAATAAAGGCTCTGACCTGGGGTTTCACCCTGGGTCGGAGCCTTTCTCGTTTCCGTGCCGGTGGCCCGGTGCTCGGTGGGTCCTCGGGAGCGGTTGGACGGTTGCGACCATTGGTGGACGGGTGGCGTTGCCGTGGACGCTGGCGGTTGTCCAGGGTCTCCTGGTACGGCTCGTACTGGCCGGACTTGTCGCCGACGGTGAAACCGTAATCGGCAAGGGCACCATGGTCGACCGGGGCCACGCGGACCTGACCAGCCGGTTCACCGCCCTCGGTGCCGACATCACCCGCGAGGAGTTCTGACGACAGGCTTGCTGAGCGAGCACGAAGTCCTCCGCGATGCCGTCCTCGGCCGAGAGGTCGTGCGGCAGGCCGCCGTGACCATCGCCGCCGCCGAGGCCGTCCTGGCCTCGGCGGCAACCGATAGCTCCGCCACGCCTGACCTGCTACGCACACCGCGTCCACACCCTCAGCCCGACTGTCGATCTGAGGTCGCGACTCCATCCTCAAGGTAGACACCACCACGCCCGATTGCGGCGAGCGCCGCGACAACCCGCCGAGCCAACCGAGGGATCAACATCTCGCCCAAGCGCTCCGGCTCGACGAACTCGAATCGGTCGAGCTCGTCCGGGCACAGTCGCATCGTCGCGATCTGGTCCGCTGTCAGCACCCCGCCGTCGAACACGAACATGAGCCCGCCGTCCCACGGCGGGCTCGCCGGCACCCAGTCGACGCACAGCAGCGCTCCTGCGGGCACCGACAGGCCCAGCTCTTCCCGGATCTCGCGCGTGCAGGCGCCCGCCGGAGACTCGTCCGGCTCCACCGTTCCGCCGGGAACTTCCCACACGTCCTTGTACGTCGGGTGGACCACCAGCACCCGCCCGTCCTTATCCCGGAAGATCATGCCGGCCGCCGCGCGGAGCCGCGTCACGCTGGCGATGTAGGAGATGTCAGGTTCGGTCTGCGTCTCGGCCACGCGACCGACCCTACGGGCTCGCCCTTGGCGCATAGCCCGTTGCCGAAGGAAGACCGGCCGCGCCCGGTCCGCCGGCGGCCCGCCCCTGCCGGCAACCGCTACTCCGAGCACCGCACCTTCCACCCGTGAGACCAGCTTCTGCCGGACCCGGCAGGCCCTCGTCCGCGCCACCGCGGACCACCTCACTCCGACTGGAGGAACAGCATGACCAACGCCCTCGCCGCACTGATCAACGCCGCGCCGCAGCACCTTGACCGTCTCGGTGTCGAGCCATTCGGAGCGGTAGCGTCGGTCGACGCCGCGACGTTCGACAATCGGCCCACCTGGGACAACCGGGGCAGCTTCGACAGCCGCCCGGGCTGGGACACCTGGAACAAGAAGAAGTGATCCGCTGACAGCGGACCCGACACTCGGTGCGCGGGGCGGTTGGCCCGCCCCGCGTCGCGCCAGAAACAGGTAGAGGACATATGCGAACCACCACAGTCGGCGACCTGCGGATCCTGCTCCCGGATCTCGACCCCGACGACCTGGACAGCACCAGCGAAGTGACCGACGACCTCAGCGACGCCACCGTGGAGAACGCCTCCTGTCGCGGCGCTGAGCTCGAGGGTGTCAGGATCCGCAGCAGCCGGATCACCGGAGCGGACCTCAGCGAGAGCACCTGGGAGCCGGGAACCCTCTTCGGTTGCGAAATTACCCGCACCGACTTCTCCGGAGCCACCCTGTCCGGCGTCACCATTGAGCGTTGCGCTGTCACCGGCTCGCGGTTCACGGGCACCAGACTCACCGACATCCGCGTCAAGGACGTCCTGTTTGAGGGATGTCGCTTTGACTACGCCACCCTCACCCGGATCACCGCCGCCGGAGCCGTGGCCTTCGTCGACTGCGTCCTCACCGACGCCACCTGGTCCTCCTGCCGACTCCCCGACATAGTTCTCAGGTCCTGCCAACTCGCTCGACTTGAACTCGACTCCTGCCAGCTCCACGGCGCAGACCTCCGGGGCAATTCGCTGCACGACCTGAAGACCAGCCTCGGCAACCTGCACGGGATCACCCTCAACGAGGACCAGCTACCCGACATCACCCACCTGGCCGTCACCGAGCTCAACCTCACGGTGCAGCGAAGATAACCCCAGGGACGCAGCAAGCCGTCTCGGCCGTACAGGAATGTCGCCGGCTTCAGCAAGGTCGGCGATGTCAGGTTGGGGGCGGTAGTGCTCGCACCCGCCGACTGGGCAAACCGGAACAGGGACTTCCACACCCAGCTGGCGCGGCGCGGGACGAGAAACGCCAGCGACGCGCTGGCCGGCCCGCCACTCTCGCCACTGACGCGGCGGCGGGTGGCTGCTCGTGTGGGACGGTGGTCGTCGGCCGGTGGACGGTCGGGAGACCCGCGCGTTGCGCGAGGCGCTCCGGATGACCGTCCACGACTTCGCCCGTCACCTCGCGGCAGCCGCCGTGACGGTCTCGGGCTGGGAGCACCGCCGCCCGCCCGCACCACCAAAGATGGCTACACGAGCGGCCCTTGGTGAAGCGCACATGCTCGCCGACACCGACGCAAGGCTCGATTCCTGCTGATCCTCGACACCCCGAACCACCACACGTAAGCCGGCCAGGTGAGCGGGAAGGTACCCGTGCGGCACGCGTACCACGTCGTGTGATCGCGCGAGCCTCACCGCCACGCCCGATCGGCGGCATGTGAGTAGCTTCAGGCGAAGAACGGATTTTGGTACGGGCCATGTTGGTAACACGTCACTTCGGGGTGCCATGGGGTGGACCGTGCGTAGGGCCGGAGCGGTGCTCAACAATGCGGGGACAGCTTCGCCGGCACTATCCGCATCCTGCACGGCGACGGGTGGTTGCGGCGCCCGCGTGCCCTCGCCCAGGCTTGGTATACCAAATGAAAGCGACCTCAACACACGCACGGGTGATCGTCGAATTCATGATCTTCTCGCGGTGCCCCCAGCGCGCTAGCCATCTGAGGCATGATGCTCAAGTGATTGGGTGGCGAAGCAAGATCGTCTTGTTGGGGCTTGCGGCCGGCGCAACTTCAGTAGCAACCCTCGCGTTTGTCCGAGGGCTGGAGGAGGCAAGCTGGCTCGCCGCCATTCTTGCCTTGGCGGTCAGCGGGTTGCAGCTGCTGTGGCGGCCTCGACGGTTGACGGAAGCCACAGTCGAACAACTCGACGAGGCGCGCCAATATCTGGCTGATAAGGCTCTGGAGTATTGGCGACTAGAGGCGGCCGCACGAGGTCTGCTTGAATCGCCCGCATTGACCTTGAGGTGGGTGCCGGCGAGCAAGCGGCTCGTAGACCGCGCGGCGGGCGCGACGATGGATCCGGGATGCGGGAGTTGCCCGGCAGAATTTGTCACGGCATATCGTCAGGTTTCATCCGGTCGCCTGCTGGTTCTCGGTGAACAAGGTGGGGGCAAGACTGGCTGGGTAACGTTGCTGGTGCTCGGGCTGTTAGAGGCGCGTTCGCAGCGCGAGCCGGTGCCTATGCTGATTTCGCTGTCATCGACGCGCGGCGCATGGAGGCCGACAGAAGATCATCTTTATGTTTGGCTTGCCCGGCGATTGACCGAGGAATATCCCGGATTAGGAAACGTTAATGCCTACGGCCTCGATGCCGCCAAACGGCTACTGACATCAGGCCGTGTACTTCCCGTGCTCGATGGACTTGACGAGCTTTCTCTCGAGCTTCAGAAGGCCGCAATCGCGGCGCTTAATAGACAAATTCCGTCGACGACTCCTATGGTCATCACGTGTCGAACGAACGCCTACAAGCGGCTGGCATCAACGGATGTATTACAAGCAGTTTTCGCAATCAGGATTGAGCCGCTGGGCATTGATGATATTGTCAAATTTCTGACTCCTAGGCGGGCGGCCGGCCGATGGCGACCAGTCCTCGATGCAATCGCCGATGACCGAAACGGCTTGCTTGCCCGCGCCCTAAATACGCCCCTCATGGCTTCGCTGGCTCGAGTGGTATACAGCGGCACCCGATCTGATCCCGTCGAACTTGCCGATTCCGACCGCTTTCCGAGCAGAAGGGCGATAGAGGATCATCTGCTTGACGCTTTCGTTTCGGCTGCCTTTGCGCTCGGCAACATGCCTCGCGCCAACCGCCCGTCATTCTTGCGCTGGAACCCCGAGCGCGCAAAAAAGTGGTCGGTATTCTTCGCTTGCTATCTGTATCGCCGGAACGCAAATGAGCTGGCGTGGTGGGAGATCTGGCGAGTTGTATCGCCGGGGCGGCTTGCATTTTTAGCTGGAGCAGCTCAGGCCGTTGTGGCTATCCCTCTTTGGGCCCTATTAATCACCAAGACCGACGAGCACCTCTACGCACGCCCCGATGCGGCGGCCTCCGTGGTCTTTTCGGCGCTCCAAGGGGGTATAACCATCGGGCTGGGAGCCCGTCTTATGCTCGGTCCGCCGTTTGATCGAGGCCCGAAGCGGCTGACGAGATTGTGGTCTCCGGCTCAATGGATCGAAAGGTTACGTGGCGGCCCGTTTGCGATGACTCTCGCCATGGGTCTGGGTTCTGCGATGCTGGTGGGAGTGCAAGTTGGGCCGTTTGGGGGCATTCTGGCCGGATCAACTGGTCTGATGTGTGGAATATTGACACAAGGCGCCACCGAACCTGCCGCGACAAGCGACGCCACAAGCCCTCGAAGCCTGCTGCGCGCGGACCGTGCTGTCGCGCTTATAAGTGCGCTCACCGTCACAGTTCTTAGCGCAGTCGTTGCCCTATATGGTCTCGGATCGTTTTCTGCTCTGGCCGTATTTGTTCTCACCTTCCCGGTCTTCCTTGTGGTGGACTTTCTGGCACGTTCGGCTTGGGGGCCGTTCCTGCTGGTCAGGGTGTGGCTTGCATGTAGAGGGAAAGCGCCGTGGCGATTGTTCCGATTTCTTGAGGACGCTCACCGGCATGGGGTCCTCCGCCAAGTCGGAGGGTTCTACCAGTTTCGACACAGCAGGCTCCAAGAACGCCTGGCTTCAGGTGAGTGTGATTCGCGCATTAAAGAGACAGCTGCCCCTCGTCAGGGCTCCGCAACGCAGCAGTCCTTGATAAGGAGTCGCCGTTGAAGAGTTCAGTGGAGTGCTGGTCAGACGGCGCGCCGAGTGCAGACGCCTCCGCCATCCACGTGCTCGCCCAGACCAACTCGCCAGGCAGAGCGGGCAGACGCCGCCCGTCACCGGGGTCGAGCCGCTCCAACAGCGGATTGCCCGAGCGGTCGGGAACGTCTCCCGCGCCGGCGCTGGCACGGCTGCCCGTGCCCCTCGAACGGGCCCGGAATGGGATGAGCACGCCGTCGATGTCGACAAAGACCAACGGTGGCGGGACGCCGGCAAGCACTGCCGGACCGTACCCCTGACCGGCGGCAGTCCGCGACACGTAGGAGTTCCGGGCGACCCGTGACGCTCGCAGTACACGACGCGTGGCATGTCCCCCGCGCCGTACGCACTCGGGCTTCTCAGCACGACGTTCCTGGCACTCGGTGACCTGACCTCAGGTATGTCCGGGGCAGCCGCATCGTAGGTGCGGTTCGAGTTCGTCGGCGCGTTCATGCCGCATGGCGCGTGCCCGGTCCTGGAGCTGCCGCAGTTGGTCGGCGGTCAAGCGGCGGGCGTTCCAGATCAACGCGGCGACCTCGGCCGCGTCCGGATGGACCGGCCGACCGGCACTCGCCAGGTCGATGCCGGTCAGCGCGTGGAGGTCGTGTGGCGAGATGTCGAGGAAGGCGGCGAACCCGGCCAACAGCTCGGGTGTCAGAGTCTTCCTGCCGTGTCCGATCATGCCGATTGTCGACGCCGACAGCATGTCGCGGCGGCCTATGCCGAACAGGTACTTGGCGGCACCCAGCCAGTTGAGGTTGCGGTTGTGCAGCAGGCGTAGCACCAGGCTGCCGGCGCCGTTCGGGTACCGCCGGTACGGCGGGGTCGACGGCGGCGGCCCCGGCGGACGGGGCTGCTGCGGCATCGCCCGGATGAGTTCATGCAGATCCGGGGCAGCGCGTGGCAGGTACGTCAGCTCCCAGGACAGCCAACCGACGGCGCTGGCGGCGGTCGGGTCCAGTGGGGCGAGGTCGTCGGGTACCTGCATGCCAGCGACAACGAACAGGTCGCTGGCATGCAGGTCCAGGGCTAGCGCAAGCCGGCGCACCAGTGACGGCGCAGGCTCGTCCCCCTTGAGTACCGACGTGATCTCGGCTTGGGAGACGGATGTCCGGCGGGCCAACGCGCCGACGTCGATGCCACGCAGCTCGACCAGTCGCATCAACTGTGCGCCGAACGTCGACGGTTCCTCCACCCGATTCACCCTACGAGCCACCGCCGTGTCAACCGAAGCCGCCAGCCCCTGCGGCCGGATCGTGGCAGGTGGGTGCGCTTGATCATGTAGATGTCGACGACGGCGAGGTCGGCGGCTTGGCCTTCTGCGGGTAGGGCGTCTCGTGGCGGGCGAGCATGGCGACGAACTCGATGATCTTTCGTTCGCGGGTCTGGGCTCGTTTGACGGCGTTGAGGCGGTGGATGAGAGCAAACCGGTTGGTCTTGGTGAGTACGTCGAACATGGCCTGGGCGGCGGGGTCTGCGGCGATGGCGGCGAGGAGGTCGGCCGGCACCTCGGCTTCCGATGGTGGGGCGTACGCGGCTGCCCAGCGTCCGTCCGCCTTGGCGGCTTCCACAGCGGCGCGGCCTGAAGGCTGCATACGCCCCTGCTCCTCCAGCCGGGCAACGTGGGCGACGTTGCGTTGTGACCAGGAACTGCGGGGTCTGCGAGGGGTGAACCGGATCCAGGAGGTCTCCTGATCCCGTTTACGGGCCTGCCCGTCGATCCAGCCGAAGCACAGGGCCTCGTCGACCGCCTGCTGCCAGGTCAGCGTGGTGACGGTGCCGCCCTTCCTGGTCAGGGCGAGCCAGACGCCGGGCGACGTGGCGTGGTGGGCCGACAACCACGCGCGCAGCGCGTCGGCGTCCGCGACGATCAACTCATCCAGTTCGGCGTTCGCCATGCCAGCAGGTTAACGCTGCGGCGCCTCGGCCTCACCTGCCCGGCTCGGCCACCGGCAGCGCCGCCAACCGGGGACGGCTCAGCGGGTCCGGTAGCGCGCGTAGATCAGTCCGCTGTCGAAGGCACGCTCCTCGACGAGCTCGAGATCGAGGCGCACGCCGTCGGGGAAGAACCGCTTGCCGCCGCCGACCACGCTCGTGGTGATGAACAGGTGGTACTCGTCCACCAGGCCGGCCGCGATCGCTTGGGCCGCCAGGTTCGGGCCGTCGACGGTGAGGTCGTGATCAGCCTCGGCCTTGAGCCTGCGCACCGCGTCCGGGTCGAAGGCCCGCTCGATCCTGGTCTTCGCGCTGGACACCGACTCCAGCGTCGTGGAGTACACGATCTTCTCCGCGGCCTGCCAGTCGCGGGCGTACTGCAGGATGTGCGGCGGCTGGTCGGGCTTGGTGTGCGCGGTCTCTCAGTAGACCATCGTCTCGTACATCCGTCGGCCGTAGAGGTACGTGCCGACGGGGCGGAAGAGGTCGTTGACGAAGGTATGCACCTCCTGGTCGTCGGCCCCGGTGCCGAGGTCGCCCTCCGCCGCCTCGGCGTAGCCGTCGAGCGAGGTGATCATCGAGTAGATGAGCTTTGCCATGCGTCTCCTTCGGACACGAGCGCGTCGGTCTGCCGGCGGCCCTGCAGGCTGTGGCCTCCGCACGACCCGAAACTCCTCGATCGGCTGGCTCCAGCACGGCGGTCCGCCCACCGTCCCCGGCCGGTTCCGTCAACCGAAGCCAGTGTCCCAGTCGGATTCCCCTCACGGGGGCAGGGATGTTCGCGGAAAATGCCCCGGCGTTCCGAGGTTCTCCCCGTACGGTCGAACAGCGCTGTACCAGTCCGTCAGCGGCATGGCGACGGTGATCTGCCCGCCGTCCGGTCCTGCCGCACCAGCCCGCCGACCGACGATGTCGTGACGCTCGGCCAGATCCGGAGGCCCCTGCCTATGGCCCGCAAGTCCTACCAGGTCATCGTGCGCGGCAGGTTCGCGCCACTCGACGACGAGCAGCGGGCCGCTCTGCTCGCCAAGGCTGACGAACACGACCTGCTCCGGGCGAAGTTCACCGAGGAAGGCACCGTGACCTACGAGCGGTCCCTGCTCGCGTTCACCTTCCGTTGCGTGGTCCCGGCCACCGAGGAGGACGACGACGCAGTCGTGATCGGCAGGGCGGAAGCGCTCGCCGTGGCCGCCGTCCGGCAGATCGGTGCGGACTACCGCGACCTCAGGTCGGTATCGACCGACCTCGACAACATCAGGATCCGCCGACGGGGACACTGACCCTTTTCACCTCGTATCAATGGCCTCTTCGCACGTCCTTGACAAGGGTGGCGACGTCAGGCGCGGCAGGCGGCACGGACCGGTAGCCCTGACTGTGATAGAGGTCGATGTTCCGGGTGTTCTTCGCGCCGGTCGACAGCAGAATGCGGTGGCACTCCGGGTCGGCGGCGACTTCGGCGGTACGGAGCAGCCACCGGCCCAGTCCCCGGCCCCGCAGGTCGGGCGCGACGGCCAACCGGCCCACGTGCCAGTCGGTCCCGACGCGTCGCGTCCGCACCAGGCCCAGGAGCCGGCCGTCCCGCCAGATGCCCGTGGTGTCCCAGATTTCCAGCCACTCGCGAACCTCGTCCAGCGATTCGTGCAGGGCTGGTATCGCAAGGCTGTCGTTCGCGATGGCCTCGTCCACCCAGCAGCACCGCTGCAGCACGGTGACCTCGGGCGCGTCGTTGGGCGTGAGCTGTCTCGTATACGAGCCCGGTAGGGGACCGGGCAGCGTTCCGGGCCGTACGCGTTCGCGCAGTGGCCGTAGGGCGTGGGCGACCCGGACCAGTTCGTCCAGCAGGCCGACGCCGGCTGCGTCGCGGGCCGGGTCGGGCCGCAGACGCCCGTTCTCGACCGCGTCGGCGATGCGGATCGCGACCGTGGCGCCCAGCGGGACCAGTCGTAGCGTGGTGGTCACCTGCTTGGCGTGCTGGACCGACCGGGTGCCCGCCGAGGTGTGGCCGTAGCTGACAAAGCCGATCGGCTTCCACGCCCACTCGCGACTGAGGTAGTCGAGCGCGTTCTTCAGCGGCGCCGGCATCCCGAAGTTGTACTCCGGTGTGACCGCGACGAACCCGTCGGCCGCGTCGACGATCGCGCTCCACCGGCGTGTGTGTTCGTGCCGGTAGACGCCGGACGACGGATGCTCCTCCTCGTCCAGGAACGGCAGGTTCAGGTCGCCGAGGGCCACCGGTATGAGCTCGACACCGAGTTCGGTGGCGCGAGGGGCGACCGCCTCGATCAGCCACTGCGCGACCGCAGGGCCGAGAGCGCCGGGACGGGTGGTGCATACCAGCACCAGGACACGGGTCAATTTCATTGACATGGAAACGAACCCTAGATGCTAAGTTGATTACATGTCAACGAAGCGGCGGGCTCCGGCTGTGCGCTGGTTGAGCCCGGACGAGGAGCGCGCGTGGCGGGCGTTCCTGCGGGTGGTGGTCGCCGTCCAGCGGGGCACGGCGCGCGACCTTGGCACGGTTGGCCTCTCGGAGCCCGACTACGAGGTGCTCAGCACGCTGTCGGAGCGGCCTGACCACACCAGCACCCTGGGCGAACAGGCCGACAAGATGGGATGGTCGCGTAGTCGACTGTCCCGCCATGCCATGCGGATGGAAGCGCGTGGTCTCCTGCGGCGCGCACCCGATCCGGCCGACGGCCGCGGTTGTCTCCTCGTACTCACCGAGCAGGGTCTGGACGCCCTGGACAACGCCGCGCCGGTCCACGTCGAGTCGGTTCGACACCACTTCGTCGACCGCCTCACGGCGGACGATCTCGCCGCCATCGAACGGATCGCCCGGCGACTCGAAGGACCCTGAGGCACCGGCGGTGCGCGGCTCTCACCGTGGCCCGGTGCGCTCCCCGCCGGGCAGCGGCGGGGAGCGCGGGCCCCGGTGGAACGACGGTTGCCGGGTCAGCCGGCGGGCGGTGGGGTCCAGCCGGTGGGCAGACCCCCGACCCGGACCCGCTGCGGGTGGTCCCCGACGGCGACGCTGGTCACCTTCTGGCCGGTGGCGAAGTTGATCGCGGTGACCCGGTCGGTGTCCGACTCGGAGATCACGCAGTCCTGGCCGTCACCGCTCACCGTCGCCCAGTACGGTTTGCCCGCCGTCACCAGCGGGCCGGGCCGCAGCGTGGCCCGGTCGACGACGGTGGCGTAGTCGTCCATGGTGCCGGCCACGCAGAGCTTCGACCCGTCCGGGCTCATCGACAGACCGTGGTGCCGGGAGTCGTTCACCCAGGTGGTCCGGTCCTCGTTGGTGTTCGGGTTCTTGGGCAGCGTGGCGACCCGGGTGATCGCGTCGGACGCCACGTCGTACTCGAGGACGCCGTTGAAGAACGACACCTGGAAGTAGAGCTTCGTCTCGTCGGGCGTGAAGACCGCCGGGCGGACGGCGTCGGAGAGGTCACTGCGGCCGGCAGCGTCGAGTCGGGGGCGCATGTCGATGGTCCGTACGGTGGCGAAGGTGTTGGCATCGGCGATGGTGATCTTCCGGTCGCCCTTGGTCCAGTCCTGGTCGGGATCGTCGAACGAGGTGGTGACGTCACCGATGGACATGTTCCAGATGTAACGGCCGCCGTCGGTGTAGATGTTCTCGTGCGGCTTGTCCCCGGTCTTGAACGAACCGAGTTCCCGGCCGGTGTTGATGTCGAGCACGTGCACCCGGTTGGACAGGGAGGCCGAGACCGCCACCCTGCTGCCGTCGGGAGAGACCGCCATGTGGTCCGAGCGGTACCCGGAGACCGGGAACCGCCAGCGGACGGCACCGGTGGCCACGTCGATCGAGACCACGTCGGCGAAGCTGGGCCGGGAGGCGACCAGGGCCGTCCCGTCCGGTGTGCTGTACATGTCGTCGACCAGCTGGTCGTGCCCCTCACCTGGCCCTTCCCGGACGCCGAGATAGAAGGCGAGCTTGATCGGGTTCAGGTAGATCTCCCAGAGCCGTTCGGTGATGTCCGGGACGACGTTGATCCGGCCGAGCTTGGCGTAGTCGCCCCGGGCGCGGATGACGTCGACCGTGCCCTCCCAGTTGTTGCCGACGAACATCACCTCCTGGAGGCTGCCGCCGACCGGTCCGGTGGTACCCGCTCGGACGGCGGCACCGGCCGGGCCGGGTGCGACGGCGACGACGAGGGCGAGGGCGGCGGCGGTTGCGCCGTACCAGCGGGGACGGCGACCACGGGCGCGCGGGGGCGGGAGTGCTGCTGCTGTCATGGACCGCTCCTGACCGATGGGTACCCGTGCCGGCGTTCCGCTCGACGCGACACGGTGTTACTTTGCGGTAACGGAAGGAAATCAGTCGAACCTGGACTCTCGGTAGGTGCCGAGGTCCAACACCCGGACGAACCGTTGTGCGCCGGCCACACCGGCCGTCGAGGGGAGCGGGGCTGATGGCGCTGCCGGAGCGGCTGGTGTCCCTCGGGGCGCTGCTGCGCGACATCGCCGCCGACCAGCGGATCGTGGACGAGATGGTCGAGGCGGCGCGGGCCAGCTCGTCCGAGGTCGCCCGACTGCCCTGGGCGGAGAACCGCCGGCACGTGGCGGCCCTGCTCGCGGCCGGACTGGCCTCCTTCGAGCTGCTGGCCGACCCGACCGAACGCGACTTCGTCGAGGTTCGACGGCTGGGCGCCGCCCGGGCCGCGCAGGGTGTGTCGGTGACCGGCCTGCTCCGGGGTGTCCAGGCCGGACGGCGGGTGGTGGTGGAGGCCGCCCTGGACCGGGGCCGGGCGGCCGGCATCCCGGACACCGCGCTCCTGGAGGGGCTGCTCGACCTCGACCGGTACGCGGGCGCGCTGGAACGGGCCCTGGTCGACGGCTACCACGCCGCCGAACGCGAGCTGGCCCGGACCGCGCAGGACGCCCGTAACCGGTTGCTGCGGCGGTTGCTCGTCGACGGGTCGACCGTCGGCTGCCGGGAGGACCTGGTCCGTTTCGGGTTACGGCCGGACGGGCGGTACCACTGCGTGGTCACCGACCTGACCGACCCGGCCCGGATCCGCGCGGCCGAGCGCCGGCTCTCCCGCTGCGGCGGCGTGTTCGGTACGGTCGACGACCGGCTCACCGGCCTCGTCCCGCGTCAGCTGCCGGCGGACGGGTTCGACGCGCCGACCCTCGTGGTGGTGGCACCGCCCCGGCCGCTGGACCAGCTGCCCGCCATGTACACGCTCTGTTCCGCCGCGCTGCGCGTCGCGGCCGGTGCCGGGCTCCAGGGCCGGCACCGGCTGGTCGACCTGGCCGGCGAGACCGCGCTGGCCGCCCAACCGGCTCTGGCCGAACTGCTCAGCACGACCCTGCTGGCGGCCCTCGACCCGGCCGACGTGTTCCACCGACAGTTGGCCTCGACCGCGTTGACCTACCTGGACCACGGGCAGCGGCTGGACCACACGGCGGCCACCCTGCACCTGCACCCCAACACGGTCCGGTACCGGTTGCGCCGGTTGCAGGATCTCGTCGGGATGCCGCCGACGCTGGCCGAGCCGGGCGGACGGTGGCCGGTGCTGGTCACCCTGCGCTGGTGGTGGGCGTTGCGGACCTGGCTGGCCGACTAGTGGTCCACCGACGGTGCCCTGCCTGACTGATCGCGGGCGGGCGTGCCGCCGGAGGACTCGGTGGCAATGGTGTTCTACCGGTGGGGACCGACGACTGACAGCCACGAGACGACGGGCTCCGGCGGGCTGCTGCGGGTGGACCTACGACTCGGCCGCGTCGGTGGGCGGGAACAAGTCGGCCAGCACACCCACGGAGACCGCCAACTGGTCGAGGTCGCCCTTGGTCACGGGCCCGGCGGACTCGATGGTGCGTCGTCCCTGACCGGGCAGGAAGGCGATCGTCTCTCCCGGGTACAGGGAGAGCCGCCAGTCGGCGTCGGCCGCGAAGACCGCGACGCCCTGGCAGCGGCGATAGTGCCGGACAGCGACGACGAGCCGGGGCACGCGCGGGTCGAGCAGGGGATCATCGACACCGCGTACGTCCAGCCGGACCTGGATGTCCGCCGCGCCCCCCGGCGGGGCCTTCAGCCTGAGACCGCCGAGCGCGAGGTCATCGGCGGTACGGTTGCACCAGAGCGCATCGTCGACGAAGGTAGCGGCGTGCAGGATGTCCTGCTCCACCTGCGCCCGGGTGACTCGCCGCCCGACGACCCGGCTGAGATAGCGAGCGGTGTGGTTGGTGGGACCGATCAGGTCGTGGTTGACGGCGGCGACGATGGCCGGCTGGGCGGCCACGATGCGTTTCCGGGCGTGCTGGCCCGGCCGGATCAACAGCCAGCACAGCGCGGCCACGGTCTCGGGCAGGTCGTCCGGCTGCCGTTGGCGGGCGGCTCGGTAGGTGTCCTGGTCGAGTTGGTGGAGCCAACCGTCACCGGCTCCGGTGCCGACGAAGCCGGTCAGCCAGCGCGACCACAGGTCGTCGAGGTCGTCGGCGGTCAGCTCGACCGGCGAGATTTCCTCGGCTTGGTGGAGACGAAGGTTCGCGAGGATGGCCGTGATCACGGCGAAGTTGTCGGCGGGCACCAGGGGGTCGATCCAGGCGAGACGAGGGTCGGTCTGGGCGGCGGCCCAGCGTCGCAGCAGGTTCCGCGCCCGTATCCGTACCCTGGCGGCCAGCTGCCACCGGCGGCGGGTGGACCCCTTCTCGCGGCTGTCCGCCTCGGTGGCCTGATCCAGCAGCCGGGCGAGGAGTTTCCGGCCCAGGTCGGTCGGGGCGGGCTCGCCGGGAGCGCGGGAGCGCAGGAGGTCGAGCAGTTCGAGGACCTGGGCCGAGCCGCCCAGGCCAGTACCGTCCCAACCGGCTCGATAGCGAGCGGCACGCGGATCGCGCGCAAGGCGTTCGCGTTCCAGGCGTGCCCAGAGGTCGTCGTCACCCTGGCCGTCCTCGGTTCCGGCAGCCGCGGTGTCGGATGCGGCGGAGGTGCGCTCGGTGACCTCCATGACGAAGGTCCGGTTCAGCTGGACGAGCGCGCGTACGAGGGGTGAGTCGACGTCGATGTCGGCCAGCTCGGCGGGCCGGTCGGACCTCGACCGGGCGGTGGGTGCGGTCAGCGCGGCGGCGAGTGCCGCGACATCGTCCACCACCACCCGGTTCGACAGGGGACAGCCGTCGGCGTCGACCAGCCGGACGAGCCGCCCGCTCACCGGCCCGACGGTGACGGCGCTGCCGGACGGTTGCGGGACCAGTGCTCGCGGGCTGACCAGGTCGTCGAGCTGCCAGCCCGGCTGGGGAATCGGCTCACTCGTCACCTCGACCGTGCCGTCCGCTGCGACGGTGGCCGAGACCAGCCGTACGGACGGCAGGGTCGACTCCGGGTCGACCCGGAAGGACAGTGCCCCGAGGCGGGTGAGGTCGGCCGGCTCGATCGTCGTGTCCGGCGGCGTGAACCTCGCCCGAACCTCGTCTGCGGCCAGCGAGGTCAGCACCGCCATCTCGACGTTGCCATGGTCGTTGGCGGTGTGCAGCAACCCGGCCCGGGACAGGTTCGCCGATCCGGACAGCAGCCAACCGCGTCCGCCGGTGATCGCACCGACCAGCTTGGCGTGGACGAACTGGTCCGGGGCGTAGTACGCGACCTCGACCGCCGCACCACTCGCGGTCAGCCGCGCAGCGAGCCGGGACCCATCGACCTTGGTCGTACTGGTCAGGAGGACCCGTACGCGCCGAGGCCGCAGACTGGCCAGCAACTGCCCGACGGCTGCCGCGTCCCTGTCGTAGTACGGGGCCGTCAGGATCAGCTCGTCGATGCCGGCAGAGGTTGCCTGCCCGGTCACCCGGTCGACGAACTGCGCGGCTATCGACTGGTCCAGGTTGTGCAGCAGCGGAATCTCCGTCGTGGCCGTCACCGTGACGGCGGGCAGTCGTGCCTCCAGGTCGTGGAAACGGTCGGCGAGTTGCATATCACCCACCAGCCCCGCCACCCGTCGGATCCATCCACGCCACGCGCCGATGGCCGCGTCACCGGCCGGGGTGCCCGAGTGGAAGGTGGTGAAGACTTCCCGACCGGCGCTGAGGCCGTCCACGGATAGGTTTCCGGAGCCGACGAGCAGGGTCGCCCGGGTCCTGGTCACGGCGAGATAGGTCTTGGGGTGGAAACGCTGGCCGCCGGGGCGTACCCCGCGCAGCAGCCACCGTCGGTTCACCGCCGCGACGGTGTCCACCGTGCCGGCGTCGAGCCGGTCCAGGGCCGTGGCGAGACGCCGGTGGTCGGCCAGGACGACGACGTTCAGCGGTGGTTCACCCAGGCGGGGCAGAAGGAACTCGTTGAACAGCGCCAGGTCCACGCTGTAGGTGGTCGCCCACAGCGCGGTGGCCGCACCGGTGAAGAGCTCGACCACCGGTCGGCTGTGCGCTGGTGCCTTCTGCTCCGTGCCGGTCATGCCAGGACCTCGTCGACGAAGGCGGCTCCTCGGGCGGTCAACCCGGTCTGCTCCGGCTCGTCTCCCGTCCACAGGCCGAGATCCCAGGTGAGCCAGGCGAGCGGCGCGTCGCGGATGGCAGCCAGGGGAAACCTACCCATGCCCTTGTCGTAGAAGCGCAACAGCCCTTCCTCCCAGCGGAACCGAAACGTGAACTCCGGCAACTTGGAGTAGGCGATGCGTTCGTGTACCGGCACCACGAAGTGCGACACCAGCCACCACAGTGTCTCCGCGACGGTCGGGCCACGCTCGAGGTGAGCGTCCAGATCGGCCAGCACCTTCCGGAGCGACGGCTGCCACGCCGATCGCATCCCGGCCGCCTGCATCCAGCCGGGGTCGGTGCGTCCGGCCGTACGGCGGTGGAGTTCCAGAAGCAGGACCAACCCGGACGTCGCGCTGTCCAACCGGACGTTGCGCCACCGGAGGTCCTCGAGCGAGGCATCGGCGACGACAACCTCGTTGCCGTCCTCGTCCGGCAGGCCCAGGGCGCCGGTGAGCAACGCTTCGGCGACGTCGGCGGTGGGATGGTCGGCGGCGAGGGCGGGCGGTCCGGTCACCATGTCGGAGACGATCTGCCGGAGTTCCCCCGGCGTGAGGTCGTGTCCCTGCTTTCGGGTGTAGGCCAGCCCATCCCGGCAGAACTGCGACCATACCGAGCAGAGGGCATCCTGCCAGACGTCCTTCGCGACGAGCCCGGCCCACTGGCCCGCCACCGCGGCGTGCGCCTCGCTGCGCGGTGGCGGCGGTGACCACAGCGCTTCCCGGTAGGCCGTGTGGGACCAGGGCACCATCGGGTCACCTGCGACGAGGGCGAGGTAGTGGGCCACGCTTCGACGGCGCTGTACGAGGGGCGCATCCTCGGCGGACAGGTGATCCGAACCGTCGGCCTCGTCGGCAGGGTCACTGCCGAACAGCGCCTCGTGTACGGCCTGCTGCTCGGACACCCGGTCGCGTAGCCGGCACAGGCAGGCCACCTCCGCGTACTCGTCGATCAGCTTCGCCGGCAGACTGTCGTTGGTCCACATCGCCCGCTGGTAGTACCTGGTGTGGCCGACCGACGACCGGAACTCCTCCGCCAACCGCTTCGCCCGATCGGTGTTCCGTAGGACGTCGATCGAGATCGGCTGGTCGCCGAGCATCGTGCCGGCTCGGGCGACCACACCCACCTCCGCCATCGGGGTGCGGTAGTACAACCCGTACCCGCCGAGGTTGCTCTCCACGGATTCTCCGCGCGGGAAGGGGCCGGACTGGCCTGCGAAGGCTCCCAATTTCCGTGCGCCGACCGGGCTGGACCCGCATGCGGCGGGGCACCGCTGCACGGCCAGCCCCAGTTCCCACTCACGCCGCCGGACGAACAGCGACAGCGACCCGGGGTCGGCCGGCATGCGCCGACGCTGGTACTCGTCGAGCAGAAATGCGTGGAACGAGAGGTACCGTGCCCGGCGGGACAGCTCCAGGATCCCCGGCAGCAGGGCCGGCATCAGCCGGTCCTGGGTGGTGGTCTGCAGACCCAGCGGGTCTCGGCCCTCGTTCGGGTACAGCGACCGGGTGATCCACCTGGGAGCGGGTACGTCCGGCTCGTGGAAAGCGGATGGTCCCTGGTCAGCCATCGGTGCCCCGGACCGTCAGCGACATGCGGACCTTCCGTAGACGGTTGGCCACGTTGGGGGTGAGCCGCTTGAGGCCCAGCCGTTCAAGCGCAGCGCGGTACAGGGCCTCCTCCGTCAGGTCGTCACGCGTCCGCTCGATGTCATCGAGCAGCGCCGCCAGTTCGCGGGGTGGCACGTCCTCCAACTCCCGTATTCCCAGTCGTCGCGGACGGACCGGCGGCTGATCGGGAAGTCGGTACGTCTGCGGCTTGACGCCGACCTCACCGAGTGGGTTGTCGGCGATGAGTACGCCTCGACGGACGGCGACGGTGATGGCCGAGTTCAGGGCCTTGGCAATCGTCTTGCCGACCCGCTGTCCCCCGGCCGCCTTGACGAAGGCGGTGTGCAACCTGGCACCGAGCACGGGCCCCTCGACGCCGACGATCAGCCGAAGACCGTCGATGATCTGCTGGTGTGACGACTCCAGGACGGACGGTAGGGCGCCGGAGAACTCCTCGTACTGCTCCAGTGGGACGCCGGAGGGGTGCGTCTTGCCGACGGCGGACGGGTTGCTGTCCGGCTGGTCGGAGTCGTTGCCGACCCGGGGCGCTGGTCCCGGCGTGGGCACGTGGGTCTCCTCAGCCAGGGGCGTCTCCACCGACGGCATCGGCTCTACCGTCGGCTCCGGAGCATGGGGCGGGGCAGAAGTTTCGATCTCCGCCGTTGGCGGTGTCGGGAGCGCCGGGCCTGGCCGTGCCGTGACCTCGTCGGTCGGTGTGGGTGCGACCAGCGTTGGGCGGAGGACCGACCCCGAGGGGTGGATCCCCACCTTCGCCAACGTGTCCCAGAGGTCGTGCAGCACTGCCGACTCGTCGATGTAGAAGGCCGACTCGCGGATCCGGAAGAACCGCCAGCCGCACCGCTCGAGTTCCCGCTGACGAGCCAGGTCGCGCTCGTACGCCTCAGGGCCGTGCCAGGCGTCTCCGTCACACTCGATCGCCAGCCGCGTCTCCGGTCCGATGACGACGAGATCGATCCGGTACTGCTCGACCGGATACTGCGGGAATACGGTGTAGCCGCGGTCGTACAGGCGGTTGTAGACGCGCTGCTCGAAGAGCGAGTCGAAGGGCTCCACCCGACGGTCCTCTGGCACCCGGCCGGCAGAAGTCCCGGGCACTGCGGCGGTGCCAGTCGGTCCCTGGGCCCGACCGGCCACGGCGTAGCAGTAGTCCAGCAGGCGGAATCGCAGGTCCTCCGGGTTGCCCAGATCCGCCAGAGGCACGGAGTGGAAGAGCCACATCTGGTCCTTCGCCCGGGAGGCGGCGACGTTGTAACGCTGTACGTACGCCTCCCCGGTCAGCGCCCGAAGGGTCTGCCCGGGCTCTGGGGCTGCCACCATCGAGAGGAAGACGACATCCCGCTCCGAACCCTGGAAGTCGGCCGAATCACCGCAGCGCAGGTCCCGGCTCGCCCACTCCGCCGCCGGAATCCGTTCGAGCAGCTTCTTCTCGATGGCCTGGGCCTGAGCCTTGCCGAGCAGCGAGATCACCCCGAAGGTGAGCCCCTCGTACCTGGGGTCGACGATGCACTTCTCGATCTGCTCGACGACGGCGTCGGCCTCGCTCGGATTGATCTTGTTGGTCGTGCCGCGGACGTAACCGTCAGGGACGAAGACCGGCCTGACCGGGTCGAGGCGATCGCTGCCGTACTGGCGGACCGGGATGAGCCGGACGCCGTCGGGTTCGTAGGCGATCTGGTTGGAGAAACCGATGATCTCGGGTACGCACCGACGGTGTTCGACCAGCGTCAGCAGCCCCCGGAAGCGCATTTTCGCCTCGTCGAAGAGGCTGCGTTTCGGATCCTGCCAGGAGGCCCGGTACGGGTCGTCGGCCAGGTACTGCTGGGCGAGGTCGCGAAGTTGCTGCTGGTCAACGCCGACGGCACTCGGTGACACCTGCTTGTCGTCCCCGATCACCACGATCTTCGGTGCGAGGTATTGCAGGAACGTCGCCTCGAGCCCGGCCTGGGACGCCTCGTCCACCACGACCACGTCGAACATGTTCGGTGCGATGCGCAACTGTTCGGCAATGCGGTAGACCGGCATGATCCAGACGGGCACAGCCGACCGGCAGCGGTCCATTGCCTGACGGATCTCGGCGCGCTGTTGGGCGGCGTACTTTCCGGTGCCCTTCCCGTGGCGCCGTACCAGGTAGGCGTACTGCTCGAGATTCGCGCGCGCGGTGCCGGTGAGCCGCTCCTCCGCGACGGCGTGTCCCCACGCCCTGGCGGCCGCCAACTTCTCCACCTCGTGACGGATCCGCTCCTCGATCTGGTTGATCTCCGCTTGGAGGGCGTTGACGTCGACGTTCTCCCGCTGACGCAGCCAGGTGGCGGTGGCAGCCCAATCCCAGGCTGTACCGAAGGCCGACAGCCGTCCGTCCCAGACGTCGTCGTGACACGAGTCCTCGACGGCACGTCTGAGTGCTGGCGCAGCGGTGTCGAGACGTCGACCGAGGGCGTTCCGATGCTGAGCGGCGCGACCGACCTCGGCCAGCCGCCCTATCCGCTGGTACGCAGCGTCGTACTCCCGCTCGTCCCGCTGTCGAACGGCCAGCAGCAAACGGTGGACGACGGCCGCCGCGTCGGAGCGCCGGGCGATGTCGGCGACGCTCTCCTCAAGGCCATGAAGGGGGACGTTGGCCTCGGTCGCCGCCTCGCTGGCGTCCACGGCGTCGGTGAGCGCCGCGTACCCACGGACCGCGTCCAGGTCCTGCCAGTCGACGGCGGGAAGATGCCAGGCGACGAACGTCTGTTCTTCAGCTGTGACGGCGTTCGCGTGGTCGAGCACCCGACGGAGCTGTTCGACCTCCGCGATGTGCCAACGCAACCGCTCGTGCACCGTGTCCTCGACGGGGATACGCAGGTCGCGCGGCCAGGCCCGATCCAGGGCGTCCAGTTTCCGGACGGCGTCGGCCCAGGTGACGAAGAGTCGCAACGCCTCGGCAGTGGTGGGTGGCAGCCCGTCGACCCGGACCCGGGTGAAGAGTTCCTGGGCCTGCTTGACCACCCTGGCGGTGAAGGGGCCGACCTTCGGTGTGCCGTCCGCTCCCACCTTGAGTCGGTGACCGGCCTCGAGGTACCGGACGAGTTCCGACGCCTGCGTGATGAGCGGCGCGTGACCGTCGCCGGTGACGACCACGTCGACGAGGGGATCGAGATCCTGGACGACTGCCTCGACCTTGGCGATCAACGAGGAGACGTGGGTGGCGCGGCCCTGCCAGATGCCGGCTCTACCGGTATGGACGTCGGCCAGGGCGGTCGCCATCCACGCCTCAGGGCGCCGGGCCAGGGTTCCTGCCGTCTCGGCGAGTCGGAGGAGCCGGCGACGGAGTTCCCTACGGTCTTCCCGCTTCAACCGGCTGACCGGCCCGAAGGCGGGGTGGGATCGGGCGGGCGCGTGTCGTTCTTCGGCGGCGACCGCCTCCCGCTCCTTGGCCACCAGGTCGGCGAAGATCTTCGGCTCAGGTAGAGCCTGGAGGTCGGGTAGGGCCTGGTGCGTCTCGGGTTCGTCCGCCACGAGCGTTCTGTCGCGGAGGTATCCCAGCCACTGGAGGATCTCGGCCGGGTCGAGCGGCGACTGCCCTTCGGCGGGAACACTGACGTGCTCCGTCAACCACTCGTGTGCCTCGGCCTGGGTCTGGTGTTGCGTCGCCACGGTGGCCAGGGTGCCGTGGTAGCCGCTCCGGTGATGCTCCCGCACCTCCTGCCCCCGGACGTCGACGAGCCGCTGGTGAATCTCGGAACGGCGACGGCGGAGGCGGTCGATGCTCTGGTAGCAGGCCGCCACCGTGGCGTCGGTTCGGCGTCGGTCCCGTTCCGCCGCTGCGGCGGCGATCCGCTCCACCGCCACCTTCAGTTCGGACATGTCCTCTCGGGAACTGCCCACGACCGACACGGACAGCGGCCGGATCGCGGCGGGCAGCTTGTCGCGGACCTCCTTGAGCGCGCGGTCCGTGTGCGCCGTGACCAGCACCCGTTTCCCCTGCGCCAACAGGTGTGCCAGGAGCGCTGCGGCGGTGTGCGTCTTCCCGGTACCCGGGGGTCCCTGGACGAGCGTCTGCGCGCGGGTGTCGACCTGGCGGATGATGCGTAGCTGCACGTCGTTGACGGGAAGAGGAAGGAAGGGATCGTCGTCGACGGTGACCACCGCACCATCGGTGCGCTCGGCGGTCACCGCCGGTGCGTGGTCCGGGTCGATCAATGGAAGCAGACCGTCGGGTACCTCACCGGCCAGCGCGATCTGCTCGACGAGGTTCTGGTAGATCTCCACCAGACCCTGTTGGGAACGGCGACGCAGCAAGAGGGCCGGAGCGAAGGTGGCCACCGCGTCGACGGACGGCGCCGATGCCCGGTCGACGTCCCGGTACTCGCCGTCGGCATCGAGGATGTGCACCAGGCGTCGGACGATCGATCCCACCTCGTCGCGGTGCAACGGGTGAGCCTCGTACGCCTGCGCCGTGCTCTTCACCTCCGGGAGCAGCGGAGATCCGGTCAGCGAGGGTCCCAGCATGTCCAGCTCGATCTTGACGCCATCCGCCGGATCCCGCTGGGCGACCGTCAGTCGGCCGCTGTTCTCGTCGAGGCTGACGACCACCGGGGCGGTGAGCAGGTGCCGTCTGACCGGGGGGTGCCCGTCCGGCCGCCAGCTCAGGCAGCCAGCACCGAGGACCAGCTCGTACTCCTCCGGATTCCCGGTCGCCACCGTGTACGCCTTGAACAACTGTCCGTAGAGGTCGCGTACCGGGCGGTCGCGTTGCTCCTGCTCGGCCCACGTCTCCCACCCGACGAGCCAGCCGTCGTATGCCTCGGTCACCTCCGGGTGGTCGTCGAGGGCGAGCGAGCGCGATGGGACGGGCGCGTCCGGGTCGTCGTCGGCGGTGGCCTCCTCGAGTAGGGTGATGCCGGTCCGCAGCACGGGGGGGCGACGTGGGTCGTCCAGCGGTCCGTTCAACCACCGTGCGAGCAGTTCCCCGACATCGGGGGGAGCGGCACGGGCGACCCGGCCGATGGAGAGAATCGGGCTTTCCGGCTCCGGGTCGCCGGCGCGGTGGGCCGTCGCCACGGCCGGGTGGTGAGGCAGGTCCGCGAGCCACAGCACCGTCGGGTACGAGTCGACGGTCTGCGGCGGCCGGTCCCTGAGCTGCTGGGCGTGGGCGAGGTACCGGAAGAGCCGCTTGGCGCGGTCCACCAGGTCCTTGTGGGTGGCGTCCCGGGCAGGGCCCAGCTCGCTCATCAGTGTCTCCTCGCCTTCCTGATCCGTCCTATGTGGAGGACCGGCCCAGCGTACGACCGGGTTCGGAAGAATGCTCCTGTCTCATGCCTTGAACTGTCGTATCGGGCCTTTCGGGTGGGTGCCCGGTGGCTGTTTTCCGGATGACGCCCGAGGTGATCGGGGGGAGCGCTCACGCCAACCACCAGACCCGCGTCGGCTGGACGGCGGCTCGGCGTCATCGCCGGTCAGACCGCCGCCCGTCGATGCCGAGCCGCTGGCGTTCGACCATGATGATCCGCTGGTCGATTGGTATCGCCGAGTCGTGGAGCAGGGACTGGTCGATGTATCGGCTGTCGGTGGCCAGCGGGTGGGCCGCCTTGGCCACGCTCTCTTTCGCGTAGGCCCTGATCAACGCCGTCTTGTGCCCCAGGATCTCCAGGAGACGCTGGTCGACGGTGTCCTTCGCGAGCAGACGGTGGACCCGTACGCGTCGGGTCTGGCCCATCCGGTGGCACCGCGCGATGGCCTGTTCCTCGGCCGTCGGTGTCAGCTGGGGCTCGGTGAGCACCACGACCGACGCGGCCGGTACGTTCAGGCCCACCCCTCCCACCTGGATCTGACTGATCAGGACGGCATGGCCCTCGGCGGCGGAGAACTCGTCGACGAGTTGTTGCCGGGCAGCCGGCGGGACCTTCCCGGTGAGCAGGAACCTCGGTGACCGGTCGAGGGATTGGTGCACCCGGTCGAGGGTTTCCAGGAAGTACGAGAAGATGAGCACCTTCCCACCATTGTCGGCGGACTCCTGGACGATCTCCCGCAGTCGATCCAGCTTCGCCGACCGGACGGGACCGTCCGGCACCACGGTCGCCCGGCGCATGCCGGGGAAGTTGCGCGTCTCCACCGCCCGCCGGTACGTCTCGGCTTCGGCGCGCTCCATCTCCACCCAGTCCTCTACCTCGATGAGCTCTGGAAGCTCGGTGAGGACGTCCTTCTGGTTGCGACGCAGGTACACGTCGGCGACCTTGCGCCGGAAGGCGGGGGCCCCGGCCAGTCCGTCCGTGACCGTGATGCTCGCGGCGAGGGACGGGTTCAGGTATCCGATCAACTGCCGGAACTCGTCGACGCGGTTGATCATGGGCGTGCCGGTCAGGAAGACCACGCGTGGCGCGACCGCGATCCAGGCAGCGACGGCCTGGGAACGAAGGGCTCTGGGGTTCTTGACGTACTGCGCCTCGTCGACGACCACGAGGCCCGGCCTCAGGTCGGCGGGCAGGGCAAGCCGACTCAGGGTCTCGTACGTGGTGACACCCACGCCCCCGGAGGAGTACCAGTGCGCGATGGCCTGGTCCCGTTCCGGTCCGTGCAGCCGATGGGCGGTCAGCGTGCTGTGCAGCGCGACCTCACCCAGCCAGTTGACCACGACACTCGCCGGGCAGATGACGAGGAAGTGCCGCTCGCCATTGGCGGCGAGGTGGGCGCAGACCGCGATGGCCTCGATGGTCTTGCCCAGTCCCATCTCGTCACCGAGGATGCAGCGCCGCTGCGCGAGCGCGTACCGGGCGCCGAAGGCCTGGTAGCCGCGGAGGGTGACGCGTAGCCGCGACTGGTCCAGGACGATCTGGTCGGCCCGGTCCTGGACGGGCCGGGGCAGGTACCCATGGGCCGGAGCATCGTCCGTGGTCGGACCACCCACCTGCGCCAGCAGCGTGTGGTATGCCGCCGCGTGCCGGACGTAGTCGGCCCACAGTTCACGGTGGTCGACCGTCGCCGCGTCAGCGATGGCACGCTCGACGTTGGTGAGGAGTTCGCCCGCTGCCTGTGCCCGCGAATCGGTGAGCAGTCGCTGCACGTCGCCGACAGCCGCCCGGGCGGTCGCCTTCGCGTCGGCCCCGGCCAGCAGTTGTGCCCACCATCGGGTCGCGGGTTCCGCGCGTCGCAGCGCATCGGTGAGGTCGGCCAGTAGCGGGCCGACGATGCTCCGGTTGTCTCTCATCAGCCGGTTCAGCGCGTGTAGCACCCGTAACGCGCGGAGAAGCGGCTCCAGCGCCGCCGGCCGCCGGTCGGCGTCGAGCCGTACGACGGTGTCCTGGTCGACGTGCCGGTACAGGTTCGTGGCCGCCTGCCGCATGGCCGCCGCCGTCCGCTCGCCGACACCCGGTAGCCGCAGGAGGTCGGCCGGCGACGCATTCAGGACGCTCAGGACGTCGCGGTAGCCGGCTCGTTCCACGCTGGGGACGAGCCGGAGGCCCTGCACGGCAGCGGACCGAAGTTCCTGGAGCGGCATCGTCCGCAACCGCTCGACGACCAGGGCCTGATGCGCCTGCCGGTACTGCCTCGCCGCCTCCTGCCCCGCGCCGGCCCGCAGCGGCTCCAGGGCGCCCAGCCGTTCGGCGAGTCGTCGCCCGCGCCGGCAGCACTCACGCGCGGCCCGGCGATCGAACCGGGCCGGGGTGCGGCTGTCAGTCTTCGGTCCCGTCGTCCCACGTCCTCCGAACAGCCTCATCCACTCCTTCTGGTCACCGGACCACCCGTCTGGTGTGAGCGGGCTGACCCGTCGTCGAACCTCGCGGGCGGTTGTCTCTCCCCGGAGAACCGCAGTCGGGTCAGGAGGTCGCCGACCTCCTGGCTCTCCTCGTGGTCCGGCCCGTAGACCACACCGAGGTCCTCGTACAGCGACACGAACTCGGCCTTCGCCGCCTCGACGTCCCCTTCGGCGAGCAGGAGCAGGCCGATGTCGCGGCGCAGTTCCAGAGCGGTCGTGGAGACGTCGCCCTCGGCAGCCCGTACGTGGGTGAGGACCTGGCGGAACTGACGCAGCGCCGTGGTGACCTGACCCAGTCCGGCCCGGCAGTGAGCGGCCTGTCGGAGGCAGGCCATCGCCGCGTCGCCGGTCGGCCCCTGGGTCCGCGCGAACGCCGAGGCGAGCGTGTCGAACTCCGGCAGCGCGGTGCGGAAGTCACCGCCGACGACGAGGATCGCCGCCCGGCGTTGCCGGAGCGCGAGGACGCGCGGGTGTTCCGTGCCGAGCACCGTGGCGACGCGTTCGACCACCTCGTGCAGGGCCGCGGCGGCTTGGCCGTACCGCTCCTCGGCGAGCAGGTCGTTCGAGTGCGCCAACGCGACGTTGATGACGTCGCGCAGGCCGGTACCGGGGGCGGCGTCCGGCGGCCGGGTGTCGACGGCGGCTCCGGGGGCGGACCGGGCCGGGGGGTCGACGCGGGGCCGGGGCGAGTTGGGCCGGCGGTACAGCGCCGTCGGGTCCGGCATCCCGGTGTTGGGCGGGTGCGCGGCCGGCGGCGCGGCACCGGGCAGCGGCAGGTACGGCAGCAGCCGTTCGTACACCTCGTACGCGTCGGCGGGCCGCTGCTCGGGGACCTTGGCGGTCAGGTCGAGCACCAGCCGTTCCACCGCCTCCGGCACGTCCGGCCGGAGCGTGCGCAGCGGCGTCGGCTCGTCGTGGACGTGCTGCCGCATGAGCGCGAACTCGTGGGGGCCGTCGAAGAGCGGCCGGCCGGCGAGCAGTTCGTGCAGCACGCAGCCGAGCGCGTACAGGTCGCTCTGCGGCACGACCTGGCCGCCCTGGACCTGCTCGGGCGGCATGTAGCGGTGGGTGCCGACGGCCTGGCCGGTGGCGGTCAGCCGGGTGACGTCGGTACGCAGGACGGCCGCGATCCCGAAGTCGAGCACCTTGACCGTGCCGGTGTCGGTGACCAGGACGTTGTCCGGCTTGAGGTCGCGGTGCACGACGGGGATCGCGTGCGCGTGGGAGAGTACCGCGCAGATCTGGGCGGCGATCGCGGCGGCCCAGGTGACCGGGATCGGCCGGGCCGGGTCGACGTACGCCCGCAGGGAGGTGCCGCGTACGTACTCCATCACCAGGTACACCCGGTCGTACGACTGGTCGAGCACCGCGTCGTACACCTGCGGGACGCCGTGGTGCTGGATGCGCGCGGTGATCCGGGCCTCGCGGCGGAACCGCCGGGCGAACTCCTCGGCCTCGTCGGCGGAGGAGATCACGTCGGTGCGGATCAGCTTGACGGCGACCTCACGGTCGAGCACCGCGTCGTAGCCGCGCCAGACCTGTCCCATCCCGCCGGGGCCGATCGGCTCGACCAGCTCGTACCGGCCGGCGATCGGGTCCTGCCGCGCTGCCACCTCGACTCCTCGCGTCCGTCCGATGTGGACGAGTGTGCCCGCCGCGAGTGGCTCTCGTCCATCGCCGCCGCCGTCGTCCACCGGCGGCGTGGAGGCGGCGTTCAGGCGACGTTCAGGCGGCGTCGTCGACCACGCCCTCCTGTTCCCGGATGATCCGCCACGCGGCGCTGCGGGCACTGCGGTTGAGCGAGCTGCGGAAGTCCCGGTCCGGGCCGAAGTACCGGCGGCTCAGGTCGGCGACGGAGTCGAAGTGGTCGAGCATCTTCTCCTCGAACACCGGCTCGAAGACGTACCCGAAGTTCTCCTCGTCGTTGACCACCGCGGCGGCGCGCACCTTCGGGTCGGCCATCGCCTCGTCGAGCGGCTTGACCACGTCCTCGTCGGTGAAGCTGGTGCCGTACCGGGCGTTGAACTTGGCGACCAGCTCCGACAGCAGCGACTTCTCCGGCTCCCTCGGGTGGGCCGACCCGTCGCCGAAGCCCTTCATCTCGGCCGCGCCCGCCGGGCCCAGGCTGACGTCGTGCTCGCCGGTCTTCTGCACCCGCAGGTGACTGAGGTCGACCTCGCCGATGTCGACGCCACCGTGACCGCGCCGGGGCAGTTTGACGAGCAGGTGCCGGCCGTAGAGGTAGAGCCGTTCCAGCTCGGCGTCGGTGTAGGGCACGATCTGGGCGAGGAAACCGTACTTGCGGACGTAGTCGGTGAGGTCGGACCGGAACGTCTCGGCGGTCTCCCGGTCCTCGTCGTCCTCGCCGTGCAGCAGCGCCGCGAAGCGCGCCACAGCAGGGGAGAGGTGCCGGTACAGCTCGGCGTGCAGCCGCTCCCAGGCCACCGTGTCCCCGGCGGCCTGCTCCTCGGCCGCCAGGTACGCCGCCACGAACTCCTGCATCTCCGCCTCGACCAGCAGCGGCGGGGCCATCACCCGGCTCTGCGCGGTGTAGAGCAGGTTCGGGTCCGACGGCAGCGTCTCGGCCTCCTCGAAGTACGGCCGGAACGCCTCCCTGGTCTCCTCGGCCTCGTTGACGAAGTCCAGCACCGCCAGGTCGGCCTGGCTCTTGCGTTCGGCGGTCCGGTTGAGCCGGGACAGGGTCTGCACGGCCGAGATACCGGCGAGCTTCTTGTTGACGTACATGGTGGTGAGCAGCGGCTCGTCGAATCCGGTCTGGTACTTCTCGGCGACCACCAGGATCCGGTACTCGCGCTGCCCGGCGGCGGTGCCGGCGCGGGCGCTGCGGTCGTCGGCCCGGGTGTAGCCGAACGCCTTCGGCAGCGCCGACTCGGCCAGCCCGCCGTTCTCCCTGACCTCGGTGACCTCCTCGCCGTCGTAGGTGAGGGTGCCGGAGAACGCCACCAGCACCCCGTAGTCCGGGTAGCCCCGGTCGGCGAGGTAGCTCTTGATCGTGCGGGACATCTGCACCGCGCTCTGCCGGGACGAGGTGACCACCATCGCCTTGGCCCGGCCGCCGAGCCGACCGGCGGTGTGCGCCCGGAAGTGCTCCACGATGATCTGCGCGTGCTGGGCCACCGTGGAGTCGTGGGTGAGCGCGTACCGGGCGAGTTCCTTGTTGGCCTTGGCCGAGTCGACCTCGCGTTCGTCCGGGTTGGCGTTGACCAGCTTCCAGTACGTGTCGTACGTGACGTAGCTGCGCAGCGGGTCGAGGATGAAGCCCTCCTCGATCGCCTGCCGCATCGAGTACGTGTGGAACGGGTGGTACTTCCCGTCGTCGCCGAGCGTGCCGAACAGCTCCAGCGTCTTGGCCTTCGGCGTGGCGGTGAACGCGAAGTAGGACAGGTTGCGGGCGCGTTGCCGCAGCCGGGCGCTCGCCGTCAACTTCTCCTCGGTGGTACGCGGCGCGGCGGCGCTGGTCGCGCCCGTGTCGTCGGAGTCGGCGTCGAGGCCGAGGTCCCGCAGCACCTGCCGTACCGTGACGGCCGCCTCGCCGGTCTGCGACGAGTGCGCCTCGTCCAGCACCACCGCGAACCGGCTGCCCCGGATCTCGGTGGGGTTCTCCTTCAGGTAGTCGACCAGGGCCGGGAAGGTGTGCAGGGTGACCGTGACGATCTTGCCGCTCTCCCGGGAGAGCGCCCGCGCGAGCTGCTCCGACTTCGCGCCGTGCCGCTCGTCGATCTTCACGACCAGGCCGGCGGTCTGCTCGAAGCTGCCGACGGTCTCCCGGAGCTGGCCGTCGAGGTTCCGCCGGTCGGTGATGATGACGACCTTGTCGAAGACCGGGACGCCGGGCGGCACGCCAGGGGCGAGCGCCGCCGGGTCGTGGTGGGTGTGCAGGGACGACAGCCGGTGGGCGAGCCAGGCGATGGTGTTGGACTTGCCGGAGCCGGCCGAGGCCATCACCAGGTAGTGGTGCCCGACCCCGTGCCGGGCGGCGTGCGCGGTGAGCTGCCGCACCGCGTGCCACTGGTGGTAGCGCGGAAAGATCACAGTCTTCCGGGTGCGCCCGTCCGGGCCCTTCTCCTGCCGCAGGTGGACGAAGCGTTCCAGCAGGTCGAGCCAGTTGTCCCGCTGCCAGATCTCGTCCCACAGGAAGGAGGTGGGGTATTTGCCGGGCTCGGTGGCCGGCGGGTTGCCCTGACCGCCGGGGCGCCCCGGCCCGGCGCTGCCGGTGTTGAACGGCAGGAAGCGGGTCTTCTCACCCCGGAGTTGGGTGGTGACGAAGACCAGCTCCGGGTCGACGGCGAAGTTCGCCACCACCCGGCGCGCGAAGATCAGCTCCGTCGGGTCGCGCTGGGTCCGGTACTGCTCCTTGGCGTGTTCGACGCCGGAGCCGGTGAGCGGGTTCTTCAGTTCGGCGGTGGCGACCGGGATGCCGTTGACGAAGAGCGTCAGGTCGAGCCGGTTGCCCCGGTCGGCCTGCTTGGTCGCGTACGCCAGCTCGCGGACCACGGTCAGGCGGTTGGCCCGGTAGTCGGCGAGGATCGCGTCCGACTCCACGTACGACGGCCGGAAGTACGCGAGCCGGATGCGTACCCCGTGGTCCTTGACGCCCTTGCGGAGCACGTCGAGCAGCCCGTCCGTGGCGATCGCCTGGTCGAGGCGCTTGGCGAAGCCGCGCTGCGCCTCGTCGGGGTCGCCCCCGTAGTAGGCGACCAGGTCCGC
Organism: Micromonospora sagamiensis; assembly: GCF_014680085.1. Lineage (NCBI taxonomy): Bacteria > Bacillati > Actinomycetota > Actinomycetes > Micromonosporales > Micromonosporaceae > Micromonospora > Micromonospora sagamiensis. The sequence goes on from NZ_AP023438.1 coordinate 4,328,655, forward strand.
CCACTCCTGCGCCTGAGTCGCGCCGACGAACTCGAAGAGCTGCGCGGTGTCGAGGCCGAGTTCGGGCCGGTAGTCGGCCGGGTGACCGGCCGTCCAGCCGTTGCGCAGCAGCGCGGCGACGATCGCGTCCCCGAACACCGACTCGTGATGCACCGCCACGTCGCCTCCCCCACGGTGGACCCGGGTGCCCGACCCGGATCCATGCTGGAGCGTACTGACGGACACGCGTGCCGCCCAGTCACCTTCCGGCGACGGCGCGGCACGCTGGATCATCCGACCCGGATGCGGTATTGCCCGACTACGGACCTTCTGGGCCGTCACCGTGACCAGGTAGGTGAGAGCCGTCGTACTGCTCGAGCAACTTGGCCAGCGGTCGTTGAATCAGCCGATAGAAGAGGTCCTGATCGACTAGTTTGACGAACGCTTTAAAGAGAACTAGATCGAATGCTCTGGCTATCGGTCCCTCAGATTGTCCCGGCCCTTCCAGCAACAGTTGCTCCTTGAGATCCTTGGATGTCAGCACTTTCAGCGCTTGAAAGAAAGGGTCCCCAAATGCTAGGTAAATGCCGGTGCGTGCGAGGCGTGCGAAGCTTGTTCGAGCGGTTCGAAAAGCCCTCGGGGTGGCCCGGCTGATTGCGCCGATCGCGAAGCGTGAGGCGGTCAGCAGCTTGAACAGCTTGCCTGGTCGCTCCTCGACGACCGCCGCCCACTCCTCGGCGTAGCCGGCGGCCAGTTCGGGGTCGGTCGTCCAGCGGTACGCCGACCAGCGGACCAGTCTCCGGGCAAGCCAGGGCGAGACGTCGGTGATCTCGTTGACGATCAGCCCGAACACGATGCCCAGGATGATCTCCCACCGGTTCATGCCTGGCACCATCCGAACGCGAGGCGGGCGCGTGCGGCGGGCGTGGTCTTCATCTGTCGTTGGGCGATCAACTGGCGGGCGCTGGCGACGCCGTGGCCGGTGAGCTGGTAGTAGCGGCGGCGCGGCTTGCCGGGCTCGGTGTGCTCGTCCCAACGCGAGGTCACCCATCTCGCCTCGGCGAGCCGCTCCAGGATCTTGTAGATGGTGGGGCCGGACTTCCCGGTGGTCTTCATGATCGCCCAGCCGTGCAGCTCGTGGTCCTCGGCGGCGAGGAGGGCGTTCAGGACGGCCAGGAGAGGTCCGGTTACTCGTACGGGTCCGTCTGCCATGGCTTAACGATAGTAGGTGAAATAAGGACCGTCCACGTACGACCATGTAGGAGCGCCGGTCCGGCTACGACCCTTCGGCGGTTCCGGACGAGGTGACGAGTCGGCGGACGGTGTCCGCGCGGGGGTCACCCAGCGGGTCGAGGATCTGTAGTGCCTGCTCCCAACAGCGCTGCGCGTCGTCGTGCCGGCCGGCGGCGTGGGAGGTGTCGCCGAGGGCGGCGAGGGTCAGTCCTTCGCTGCGCCGGTCGTCGAATCTGCGGAAGAGCGCCAGGGCGTACTCGTGGTGGTTGCGGGCCTCGTCGAGTCGGCCTGCCTGCTGGTGGGCCAGGCCGAGGGGGTAGGAGGCCCAGGCGACGCTCCACTGGTCGTCGATGCTGGCGAGGACGGCGACTGCCTCCTGATAGTGGGCGATGGCGGTGTCGAGATGGCCGCGTGCGCGGTGGCAGTTGCCGAGGCTGAGCAGCGACATGCCCTCGCCTCGGGTGATGCCGTGCTGCCGGAAGACCTCGCGTGCCTGGCCGTAGCGTTCCACGGCCTCGTCGACCTGGCCGACTTCCTCGTGGATGAGGCCCAGACCACGGAGGCAGAATCCCTCCACCCAGTGGTCGCCGACGTCGCGGCTCGCGTCGAGGCCCTGTCGGTAGCAGTCGAGGGCGGTTTCGCGCTGCTCCATCCGCCAGTAGGCGTCGCCGAGGCAGCGGAGGTTGGCCGCCTCGCCGAGGCGCGATGCGGCCGACCGGGCGGCGCGCAGGCCGGTGAGGTGGATGTCGCGCCAGTCCGACCAGTACGACCTGAGTTCGAAAAAGCCGTCGCTGACCACGGGCAACTGCCAGGCGATGTCGTGGTCGCCCAACTCGGCGGCCTGCCGGAGGTTGTCGAGGAGGTTGAGTCGTTCCCGCTCGAACCAGGCCATCGCCGTGGCCACGGTGTGGGGAGGAGCGAGCGGGACGTCGGGTCCGGCTGCCGGAAGAGCGACGGCATGGGAGTAGGGGAGGATGATCCGTCGGCCCTCCTCCGCCATCCACAGATACCAGGTGTAGGCGCGGCGTCGTGCCCGGCGTTGCTGTTCGGGCGTCTCTTCGGCCTGCGCACGTTCGAGGGCGTAGGCATGGAGGAGGTCGTGCAACAGGTAGCGGTCACGGGCCGGGTTCTGCACGAGGTGCGCCGCGGTGAGCTGGTCGAGCAGGACGCGGGCGCGGGGCAGGCTCACGCCGGCGAGGGCTGCGGCTGCGGCGACGGAGATGTCGGAGCCGGCGTGCAGCCCGAGCAACCGGAAGAACCGGGCGGCCTCCCCGGGCAGCGCCTGGTAGGACCAGGAGAACACCGCCCGTACGTCGGAGAGTTCGTCGTCGTCGATCGCGAGGGCGTCGAGTTGACGATCGACCAGCGCCAGGTCGGCCACGTACTCCGCGAGGGTGACGTGCGGGGAGTTGGCGATCCGTTCCCCGATGATCCGCAGGGCCAGCGGAAGGTAGGCGCAGCGCCGGGCGAGTTCCGTCGCGGCCTGTGGTTCGGCGCGGACGCGGTCCCCGCCGATGCTGTCGCTGAGCACCGCGATCGCTTCCTCGGGGGACAGGACATCCAAGGTCATCCGTGCCGCTCCTTCCCGTGCGACGAGGCCGGAGAGCCGGTTGCGGCTGGTGATGATCGCCACGCAGGCCGGGGTGGCGGGCAGCAGCGGCCGGACCTGGCTGGCCGTGGAGACGTTGTCCACCACGATCAGTACGCGCTTGCTGGTCAGGATGGACCGGTAGAGGGCGGCGCGGCCCTCGGTGTCGGTCGGGATCTGCTCGGCCGGCACGTGCAGTGCGCGCAGGAAGGCGTCCAGTGCCTGCCCGACGTCGAGGGCCGGTCCTGGACCATAGCCGCGCATGTCGACGTAGAGGTCCCCGTCCGTGAACCACCTGCGGACCCGGTGGGCCCAGTGCACAGCCAGAGCTGTCTTGCCGACACCGGGGGCGCCCGTGATGGCCGCGACGGTCGTCGACGGGCGGCCCGCCGGCACGTGGTTGCCCGCCGTCGCCTCGTGGTCGGCTGGCAGTGACGCGTCCAGGCGGGTGAGCGTCCGTTCGCGGTTGACGAACCGGGCGGCGTCGAGAGGAAGCTGACGGGGCGGCGGTGGAGGGGGCTCCGCGCGGCCGAACAGGTTGACGCCGCCGTGCACCGTCCCGGCCTGCACGACAGCCCCGGCATCGCCGGACGACTCGTTGCGCGCCGGGTGCACGCTGTCTCCTCCCCCGACGGTGGACGGCAGGCTACGGGGTGCTCGGCTGGAGGTGATCGGCGTACCGCCGGTAGGGAACCGACGCCGCCACGGCCGCGTCGCGCCACAGGTTGGCCTGGACGACCTTCTCCGGTTCACTGATCAGCTCCCCGGAGACGAAGCGTCCCGCCTCGTCGTAGTACATGGCGACGAGCCGCGAGGAGTCGAACAACCAGTAGTCGTGGTGCGGTAACCCGGTCGGCCAGTCGTCGCCGGACACGGTGACGAGGCGGACGTCCTCGCCCGCCGCCACGGTGTGTTCGTAGGCCCAGCCACACTCGAACCGGACGTAGTCCGACAGCGGTTCGACGACGACGTGGACCCGGTGCATGCGTTTGCCGGCCACCACCGCCGCTCGTACGGTGTCGCACCAGTCAGCGATCCCGGGAAACTCGCCACGGCTCTGGCCTGCCAGGAACCGGGCGAACTCGTCCTGCTCGTACGACACGTCGTACCGCTGAAGGGTCTCCAACCGGTAGGCCGTGTAGCGGAACTCGCGGAACATCCGGTTGAACTCGGCGTCGTCGAGAGACGTGAACGATCGGGTCAACGTCGATCACCGTGACCCGGACTCGCGGTAGCGCTCGACAGCGCCGAGCAGGACCTCGGCAGAGATCCGTACCGCGCCCTCACCGGGAAGGACGTTCTCGAGCTTGCCGAGAGTGTCCTCGTCGACCTGGTAACCCTGCACGATCAACTCGCCGCTCTCGCCGAGGTAGACCGTGGGGCAGCCGTTGGCACCCGAACCGGGGTCCTTGTAGAGCCTGGTCAGCCTCACCGCGGCCTCCTCTGAAAGCGGAGCGGACGACCCTTCAGTGCCGTCCGTGATGATGATAGGACTGTCGGTAGTGGTGGAACAGGCTGTTGTCGTTGATCCGTAGTGGCCGGCACCTGGAGGTAGACCGACGATGGACCCACTCATGGCCACCGCGGCGACGACCCTCGCCGCCTGGACGACAACCGAACTGGCCCAGGGGGGCCGGCTGGCGGTTTCGGCGCTGATCGACTTCCTGCGGGACCGCTTCCGGCGGGAGCCCGAGGCGCGCGAGGCCATCGAGGGCGTGCTCCAGCAGCCGTCACCGGACGCCGCCCGTCGCCTCACCGAAGTGCTGGACCGTGAGGCACTGCGTGACCCCGCTTTCCGTACCGAGTTCCAGGCCCGATGGGAGCGGGCAGACGCGGCCGTCGCCGCAGGTCCGGGCAGCGTGGCGAACTCGGTCTCCGGTGACGTCAGCGGGCCGGTGGTGCAGGCGCGCGACGTCCACGGAGGCATCTCGTTCGGCGGGGGCGGCCCACGACACTGACGGGCCGGACTCCTCGACCCGACACCAGCGCAGCGCACCGTAAGCCTGGCGAAGTCGCAGGGAGGCGGGGCCGTGGGCGGAGGTGGCGGCGGTACGGCACGATTGCGCAGCGTGACGAGGCGAATCAGTACGGTGCTCGCGGTGCTGGGCGGGCTGGGCGTGGCGGCCCTGGTGGCGGTGTGGGTGCCGGCGGGCTGGTGGGCCGCGCTGGCAGCGCACTGGGCGGTGCTGCTGCTGGTGGTGGCCACCGTGGCGGCGTTGACCGCCAGCGCGGTCCTGCGCTACCGCAGCGGTGACCGGCGTCGGCGGGCGGCCGAGGCGTCGGCGGCCCCGGTCGCGCCGGACCGGCCGTTGCGGCCACTGCCGTCGTGGGTGATCCCGGCCGGCGCGGTGGCGGTCGCGGCGGTCACCTGGTTGGCGGTGTGGGGGTTGCAGGCCACCTTGCCGGAGGCCGGCACGCAGGTGCAGCGGGCACAGCTCCGGGTGGAGGGCATCCGGACCGGCCTGACCATCGGTGCCGGCGTGACGGCCGCGTTCGCGCTGCTGCTGGCGTTCCGGCGGCAGCAGTTGGCCGAGCGCACCCAGCAGGCCACCGAGTACGACGCGGGGGAGAAGCGGGTCACCGAGCTGTACGTCAAGGCCGCCGAGCAGCTCGGCTCGGACAAGGCCCCCGTCCGGCTCGCCGGCCTGTACGCCCTGGAACGTCTCGCCCAGGACAACCCGGCCCAGCGGCAGAGCATCGTGGAGGTGATCTGCGCCTACCTGCGCATGCCCTACACCCCACCCGAAGCCAAGCCCACCCCCGAGCCCGCCGACCAGGCCCCGGCCGCCGAGGGCAGCTCGGGCGACGGCGAGAAGCCGACCGTGGATCCCAGGGAGGAACGCCAGGTCCGCCTGGCCGCCCAACGCATCCTCGCCCGCCATTTGCGACCGGAGACCCGCGACAAGAAACCCGACCCGTCGTACTGGGGACCTGCGGTAGTACTCGACCTGACCGAGGCGGTTCTTCTGGACGTCGACTTCTCCGACTGCCACCTACACGATGCGACCTTCACCGGAGCGCACTTCGTCGGGCCCGCCCGATTCCACAGCACAACGTTTAGTGGTGACGCCCGGTTCCGCAGGGCAACTTTCCGTGGTGAAACCTCGTTCAGTGGGGTGACGGTCCGTGGTACCGCCAGCTTCGACAGGGTGACGTTCAGTGGTGGCGCTCGGTTCGGCGGGGCGATGTTCGGCGGTGACGCCTGGTTCGGCGGAGTGAAGTTCATTGGTGGCACCTGGTTCGGCAGGGTGATGTTCAGTGGAGGCGCAGGATTCGAGGGGGCAATGTTCATTGCTGACGCCCAGTTCGACAGGGCGATGTTCTGCGGTGGCGCCTGGTTCAGTGGGGCGATGTTCGGTGGTGACGCGCAGTTCGGCGGGGTGACGTTCAGGGGTGACGCCTGGTTCGGCAGGGTGATGTTCAGCGGCGGGGCGAACTTTGCCGGGGCAACGCTGAACGGCGAGAGCTACGGAGGGCCTGCCAACCAGTAGCCCGGTCACGGGCCGTATTGGTAGGCCGGGGACGGTGGTGGGTGCTGCGGGCTACCGGGTCAGCGGTGGGTTAGGCCGAGGGCGGTGGCGAGGGTGGTCAGGTCGGCGGGGGTGGTGCCGGTGCGGAGGATCGCGGTCACTGTGGTGCGGGTGACGGGTCGGAGGCGTACCTCGGTGGGGGCGAGGTGGTCGGCGGTGACCAGCGCGCGGGCGGCGTTGTGGGGGTCACCGATGTCGAGGTAGGAGCGGGCGGCGTCGAGGAGGTGGGCGGCGCGGTGTTCGGCGGGTAGCCGGTGCCAGGCGTCGCCACCGGTGACGCGCAGGTGGATGGCGATGGCGAGGTGGTTGTCGCCGAGGTGGGCGGCGGCGAGTGCGCGGGCCAGGTCGACGGTGGCGGGTCCGAAGCTGTGGTCGTGGTTCTGCCGTTCGGCGTGGGTGGTGGCAAGGTGGGCAGCCCGGTCGAGGAGGCCGTCTGCGGCGGTGGCGTCACCGCAGGTCGCGGCGGCGAGGGCGGCTTCGGTGAGCAGTGTCCCGACCAGGGCGAGATCGTCCGGCGACAGCGCGCGGTGCGGGGCCAGGTCGAGTGGTTGCGCGGCGGTGGTGGCGGCGGTCATGGCGAGTCGGCCACGCTGGAGTGCGCGGAGGGCCTGGGCGAGGGGTACGGCGGCGAGGGCCGTGCGGTGCGGGTCGCCCTCGGCGGTGGTCATGGCGCGATCGGCGGCGAGCCAGGCGAGGTGCGGTTCGCCGAGTTTGACGAGTACGTGGGCGGTGAGCCGGTAGACGCGGATCAGCAGTCCGGCGGTGGAGGGGCCGCCGGTGGGATGGTTCGCCTGACGGGTGCTGGTGAGCAGGTCGGGCAGCATCTTGAGGACCTGTAGGTGATGGGCGTGCTGGTAGGCGGTGTGGGCGTACCGGATCTGGTGGTCGAGGTCGATCATCGACGGCGTGGGGTCGCGGTAGGCGCTGTGGTAGGTGGCGAGGGCCCTGCGGACGTGCTCGACGGCGGTGGTGGCGTCGGTGGTGGGGGTCCGCTGGCGCTGTCGGCCGACCAGCACGCCGGGGGTGACGCCGAGGGCGGCGGCCACCGTTTCGATCATGGGGAGGCGGTCGAGGGTACGCACGCCGCGTTCGACCTTGTCGACCCAGCTCTTGGACTTGCCGATCCGGTCGGCGAAGACCTGTTGGGTCATACCCCGGCGGACGCGTAGCTGCGCGACCCGCCGGCCGATCGGCACCTCCCGGCGGTCGGGCTGGCGTGGCGTGCTCATCGGCGGTCCGTCGGCCGGACGGGTTCGGTGTACGAGCCGCAGCGCGGACACCACCGCGACTTGACCTTGAACGCGAACAGCCCGGCCAGGAACCCCACGGTCAGGCCACTGAGCACACTCAACAACACCTCGGACTCCACGAGCACCCTCACCTCCCGCCGATACCGGAGAGACGGTGACGGCCCGTGTTGGCTGCTCTCACGTCCGACCGGGGACGCGTGCAGCGCGGGCACGGCCGGGCTCTGGCCTGGACGTTCAGCCCGAGCAGGAAGCTCAACATCAGCCCGCCGAACACGATCATCGAGATGCCAAGTACCACGATCACCTCACTTCCCGGCGAGACCGGAGCCGGCGTTACTGCGGCTCGCTCGCCAAAGACCCGCTCGTGCGGGCTCCTGTGTGTGTGGAGGTTCTTGCGCACCCATTTTGCGTGCGCAGATTGCTAGAGTCAATGACGTGCGGTCATGTTGCGCCTACCGCATGTGGTTCGTGTCGGTGCGCGGGAGGATGGAGAATGCGAGCGTGGAGAGCCCAACCTTCGTCCGGTTCCAGCTCGGTGCTCAGCTCAAGAGGGCACGTGAGGATGCCGGAGTGACCACCGAGCAAGCGGCCACACTCATCGAGGTGTCGCCGAGCACCTTGCGGAGGATTGAGCAGGGCCGGGTGGGCTTGAAGGGGCCGGCGCTGAACGCGTTGCTTGACCGGTACGGCGTGACCGATGGCGAGCTGCGGGAGACGCTGCGATCGATGGCACGGACGGGCAAGCAGCGCGGCTGGTGGGCGAAGTACGCCGACCTGCCCAACGCCTACCGGCAGTACATCGGACTTGAGTCGGCGGCATCGGAGATCCAGAACTTCGAAACCCTGGTTGTGCCGGGCCTGTTGCAGACCGCCGAATACGCCCGAGCGATCATCAGCGCCGACGCATCCCAGCCCACGCCGCAAGCGACGGACGAGCGGGTCACGGTGCGCCTGGAACGGCAGAAGCTGCTCACCGAGGAGAAGCTACGCCTCGTCGCGGTGATCGACGAGGCGGTTCTGCACCGGCAGATCGGCGGACCCGATGTCATGCGGGATCAACTGGCGGCGCTGCTCGACGCCCAGAAGCGATGGAACGTCAGCATCCAGGTCATCCCGTTCAAAGAAGGGGCCTACGCCTCGATGGTGTCGAGCTTCCACATCCTCAGCTTCAGTGAAGGGCCAGGGGTGGTGTACAGCGAGGGCCTGACCGGCGACCTCTACGCTGAAGGTGAGGACGTTGACAGGTGCACGCGAGTGTTCAGCAGCCTTCGAGCCGCAGCCCTGTCTCCTACGGCCTCGACTGCGATGATCAAGAGGATTCGGGACGAGGAGACTCCATGAAGGCGCTCGACAGCCAGTGGCGCACCAGCAGCCGCAGCGGCGGCAACGGTGCGTGCGTGGAGGCCCGGTACGCCGACCACGCCACCCAGGTCCGGGACAGCAAGGACCGACAGGGGCCGGTGCTGGTGTTTGGCCCCGGCCAGTGGATCGAGTTCATCAAGGGTGTCCGGGCCGGTGCCGTCGGGGCCTGAACAGCGAAGCAGAAGGCCGGCTCTACTCTGCCTGCCCGCTCGCCGTCGATACGTCGATCTGCCCGGTCACTGCTGCTGTGATTAGCGCCTGCCGGCGCTCCGAAATCAGGCGACTTGCCTCTTGAAGAGCTGAGCGAGTCTTCTCGATGCTATCCCGATGTTCTGTGGCTTTCCGGACTACGTGATCCTGTTTGCGGAGTGGGGCGTTGGGGATCTGGCAGTCCTTAACGATGGACGTAGGAAGATTGTTGGCCATTCCTTCTGCTCCTGATATCCCCCTTTTGATGTGCTCTCGGGCAGCCTGGCTGCGTAGCATGAACGCGACGAACCAGGGTAGAGCTTTCGTCTTGTCGACTTTCAAACGGTAAATTTTGTCGCATAGTAGCAATTTTCCCGTGAGTTGATCGACTACTGCGGTGCTTCCGATAAGGTCGGGAGACCCACTCGCGCGCGATACCAACAAGTCTCCGACCTCAAGTTTGTATTCACGCCGAGGCTCCATGTTCGCTGGTAGTGCCTTGTGCTGGTTGGGATCAAAGACGCCGGTGTTAACGCAGCCAGCCTTGACCACGCCCCACCCGTCATCCTCGACAACTCGTTCCTCGCACTGGGGGGACCAGCCTTGCTCGAGGGAAGTCACGAGATGTCGAAGTCGCGCTTTACCGAATTCCTTGACAAGGCTCTCCCATTCTTCTGAGAGCCAGCTTCGATGATATGCGCTCAACAGTGCGGCTTGGTAGACCCTTCTTCGTGCCAAGCGGTCGAGTCGGCTGGTTGCGGCATCGAGGAAGTCGGCGATACGCCGCTGCTCCTCTATATCGGGGACTGGAATCTGTATGTGGCGTGCTATGTCGAGATTGATGCGGGTGCGCGTGGATCCACGGGATAGTGTGGCAACCTGATCCGTGATGAAAGAGGAGCTAAGTGCCCAAGCGGCAAAGCGATGCGTCATTCGGCTTTGATCTAAACGCGCTCGAAAGCAGTCGGCCTTGACGATTGCTGGACCAAGGTTTGTTGGTGCGATGCATGCTCGGCCGACAGGGTTCCGCTCGTCACCCAGGCCCGCTATCAGGAGATCTCCCGTCTTTATCTCATGTCGCTGCAGCTCTCGAAAATATTCGTGCGGGATGTAGGCTGAGTCGGAGTCCTTGAAGTGCCCAGCGCCGATGTTTCCGAGCCTGACCACGCGAGCGCCACTGTCCGAATAGTGGCTACTGGTCAATGCGCTTCCGAATGGGCCATCTGCTATCTCGAGTATGAATCGCCTGATCGGAAAGAGTTGAAAAGGGATCGAGCTTGAGGGGTTCACTTCGTCACCTCGCCCAGCAGTGCCTGGATCTCGGCTTCGAGGGCCTTGAGTTCGGCGTCGATTTCCGCCAGGGGCCTCGGGGGCTTGTAGACGTAGAAGTGGCGGGTGAAGGGGATCTCGTACCCGATCTTGGTTTTGGTGTGGTCGATCCAGGCGTCCGGGACGTGCGGGAGCACCTCGCGGCGTAGGTATTCCTCGACGTCCTCGTGCAGCGGCACGTTCTCGTAGTCGCGCAGGTCGGTGTCCGGCTCGGGTTCGCCCTTGACCTTCTGCACCTCGCCGTCCGGGTCGCGGACGCCAAGGACGTCGCGGAGCGCCTTCTGGAAGGGTGCGCCGCTGGGCCAGAGCACGCCGGCCTCAGCCATCGCCGTGCGGACGGCGTCCCAGGCGGCCCGTTTGGTGTCCCACGAGCGGCCCACCAGCGGCTTCAACGCCGTCTCGAAGGCGGTGACGTCCAGCGCCTTGCCGATCGGCTTCGACTCGCGTACGGCGGTCAGGGTTTCCTCGGTGACCTCGAAGCGGAGCTTGAGCGGGCGTTCGACGGTGATCCGGCGGTAGCCGAAGTCCTCGTTGGCGAAGACCTTCACCTTGGCGTGCAGCGGGTGCTCCGGGTCGGCGGCGACGTGCAGCGCCTCGCCGTAGAGCTGGGTGATATCGGTGATCTGGTCCTCGGTGAGGTACTTGCGCTTGTCGCCGAGGGACTTGCGCATCTTGGCGAAGTGCTCCCGGGCGTCCAGCAGGATGACCTTGCCCTTGTGGTCGGGCAGCTTGCGGTTGGTGAGGATCCAGAAGTACGTGGAGATGCCGGTGTTGTAGAAGAGCTGGTCGGGCAGCGCGACGATGCCTTCCAGCAGGTCTGCCTCCAGGATCCACTGGCGGATGCGGGACTCGCCCGACTCGGCGGCCCCGGTGAACAGCGGCGAGCCGTTGAAGACGATGGCGACCCGGCTGCCGCCCCTGCCGTTGGCGGTGACCGGCTTCATCTTCGAGATCATGTGCTGGAGGAAGAGCAGCGAGCCGTCGTTGATCCGGGGCAGGCCGGCACCGAACCGTCCGCTGTCGCCGAGCTTCTCGTGCTCGGCCTCGACCTCGTCTTTGACCTTCTTCCACTCCACCCCGAACGGCGGGTTCGCCAGCAGGTAGTCGAAGTGCGCGCCCCGGTGGCCGTCGTCGCTGAACGAGTTGCCGAACTTGATGTTCTCCGGGTCCTGGCCCTTGATCAGCATGTCGGACCGGCAGATCGCCCAGGACTCCGGGTTCAGCTCCTGCCCGAAGACCGTCACCGTCGCGTTCGGGTTGAGCGCGGTGATGTGCTCCTCGGCGGCGCTGAGCATGCCGCCCGTGCCGCAGGCCGGGTCCATGACCGACAGGGACATGCCGGGGACGCTCAGCGTGTCGTGGTCTGGGGCGACCAGCAGGTTCACCATCAGCTCGATGACCTCGCGCGGGGTGAAGTGCTCACCGGCCGTCTCGTTGGACTGCTCGGCGAACCGCCGGATCAGCTCCTCGAAGACGTACCCCATCTGGTGGTTGGAGACGTTGACCACCGGCTGGCCGCGCTCGTCGAGCCTGACCTCACCGGTCTGCGGGTCGCGCCTGACCGGGTCCAGGTCCAGGTCCGCGAAGCGGGCGACCACCCGGTAGAGCAGGTTCGCGGCGTCCAGGCGGCGGATCTGCTGGGGGAACTCGTAGCGGTGCAGCACCTCCTGCGCGTTGTCGGAGAACGCGCCGATGTAGGCGAGCAGGTGCTTGGCGGTCTGACTCGGGTCGGCCGCCACCGACTTCAGGGTGTAGCCGCTGACGTTGTAGAAGCTGTGCCCGGCGGCGCGGCGCAGGAAACGGCTCACGTCGACGTCCTGGCCCCGGTGCTTCTCGTATGTCTGGCGCACCTGCTCCCGGGTCGGCGCGAGGACACACTCCAGGCGGCGCAGCACCGTGAACGGCAGGATCACCTTGCCGTAGTCGGACTGCTTGTAGTCGCCGCGCAGGAGATCGGCGACCGACCAGGCGTGGTTGGCCAGTTCGGTGTGTTTGCTGGTGCTGCTCAACGGGTTCCTTCCACAGGGGAGTCCGGGGGGAGAAGCGCGCCGCCGGTGAGGCCCGCAGCCAGGGTACGGGCCGTCTCGCCGGCAAGTCGGTTGGCCAGGTCCGCCGCCACGCGTACGGCGTTGAGCTGCCGGAACGCCCGGCCGTAGCGCTGCTGCTCGGCCAGCGGCAGCAGCGGCACCCGCAGCCGGCGAGGGTCCACCCGGATCACCGACGTGCCCGACGACGCGGCGGTCAGGTTGTCCTCCGCGGCGAGGAAACCGGCCAGGAACCACGGATCCAGCCGGGCCGGGTCGGGACGCAGCAGATAGAGGTGCCGGCCGAGGAACAGACCGGCGTCCCGGGCGTCCGCCACCCGCGCGGTGCCGCCGCCGTGGTGCAGCAACTCGGGCAGGACGACGTCCCCCACCTCGATCGGGACCTCCGCGCCGGCCGGGTCGTCGTCGGCGGCCCCGGAGGCGGGACGGTGGGCGAGCACGTCCCGCGCGGTCAGGGTGCGCGGGGTCGCGGTGTCTCGGTCGGCCGGCTGGGGACCGCGGGTGGCGGCCGGCGCGCGGAGCAGCGTCAGCGCCTCGCCGCGCAGCAGGTCGGCCACGGTCGCGGTACGCCAGGTGCGGGCGGTCGCCCCGGCCGGCGGCCAGTCCCCGCCGCCGCTGAGCGCCGACAGGCCGGACACCGCCCGCCGCAGCCGGCGACGCAGTCCGTACGCGGCCTCGGCCAGCTCGTCCGGGCGGACCGGCACCGGGGTCCGGACGTGCCGGGCCGGGGTCAGGTCCACCGCCTCGTCGAGCAGGTCGATGACCGCGACCGCCCGAGCCGTGCCGGGGATCGGGTCGAAGGCGTCCGGATGCCGGTCGAAATCGGCCCACGCCGCCAGGGCGGTGGCGCGCACCGCCGACCAGTCCGAGACCGTGGGACGGCGGCTCTCCGGCTCGCCGGCGCGGTGCGGCTCCGGTGGGGCGGCAGTGTCCACGAACAGCACGTGGCCCGGTGTGGCGGCCTGCGGGTGCGGGCGTTGCAGCAGCCATACGTGCAGGCCGACGTGCAGTGGTGGCGCCACCCCCGCCGGCAGGGCGACGACGGCGCGCAGCGCCCCGTGCCGCAGCATCTCCGCCCGGATCCGTCGGCCGGACGGGCGCTCGGCGGTGGCCGGGGGCAGCAGCAGGACGGCCCGTCGACCGGGAGCCAACCGGGCCAGGCAGTGCTGGAGCCAGGCCAGCTCCGACTCGCCCTTCGGAGGCAGGCCGAACACCCACCGGGAGTCGTACGCCAGGTCGTCGTGCCCCCAGTCCCGCTGCCCGTACGGCGGTGCGCAGAGCACCGCGTCGGCGGTGACGGACGGGTACCCGTCGTCGCGGAGGGAGTCGCCGACGCGTACCCGGACGGTGGCGTCCCCGGCCAGGAGGAGGAGGCGTACCGCTGCCTGGGCGGCCTGGGCCGGCGCGAGATCCTGCCCGGACAGCTCCCGCGCGCCACGCGTGGCGGCGGCGGCGAGCAGGCCGCCGGCCCCGCACGCCGGGTCGAGCACCTGCTCCGGATACGCCTCACCGGGCTCGGCGAGCAGGCCGGCCATCAGCTCCGCCACCGGGGCCGGGGTCAGGTACGCGCCGCTGGTGCTGGTGTCGTCGACGGTGCCCTCGGCGAGCACGTCCAGGGTGGGCAGGGCACCCGCCTGGGCGACGCAGCGCAGCAGCGCCCGAAGCAGGGGCACCTCGTCGGCGCGGTAGGTCGGCTCGCCGATGTCGGGGAGCTGCCCGGCGCACGGCCGGGCGGCCTCGCGTGCCCCGGCGGGGAGCCGGTGGTCGGGCAGCTCGGCCAGCGTGCGGCGGGCCTCCTCGGGCAGCCGGCTGGCGGCGAGGACCAGGGGAAGTAGCCGGGTCCGGGCGGCGTGGTCCGCCTCGGCGGCGCGCAGGGCGGTACGTAGTTCGTCGGCGGGGGAGCTGTCCGGCAGTTGCCCCCGGTTGGCCAGCCAGGTCCGCACGGCCGCCAGGTCGTACGCCGGGCTGGCCTCGGTGCCGCCGGTGGGGGCGGGGAAGTCCGGGTGCCGCCGCCGCCAGTTGCTCACCGTGGCGCGCGTGACGCCGGCCAGCCGGGAGATCTCGGCGGCGGTCACCAGGGCTGACTGCGGCATCGGCGTCCTGTCGACTCGGGTACGGGGACGGTGGCACTGTACACGAGTCGATCCGCGTAAACGATTTGACAGTGCTTTCAGTGCAGAGGTTTGCTAGTGTCGCTTTCACCGTTGGTCGAGGGTGCCCGACGGTGCACTCCCTCCCCACCGGCCCGTCGAACGGGCCCGTCATCCCCACCGGAGGACCCCGTGTCCGATCCCGCCGTCCACGACCCCGACATCGTCGGGCAGCTCGTCCTCGACCAACTGGCCGACGCCGCGCTGCCCGAAACCGCCGAGAACCTGATCGTCGCCGCCCTGCTCGGCGAGTCCTACCTGGCCGACCAGCTCGGCGGGGCCGCACCCCCGCAGCGGCCCCGACCCACGCCCACCGACCCCGACGACTCCGGGCCGGTCGGCACCTACCTCGCCGACATCGAGGTCACCGGCTTCCGGGGCATCGGCACCACCGCCACCCTCAACCTGACCGCCCGCCCCGGGCTGACCATCGTCACCGGCCGCAACGGCTCCGGGAAGTCCAGCTTCGCCGAGGCCGCCGAGTTCGCCCTCACCGGCGACAACAAGCGCTGGTCCGAGCGGAGCACGGTGTGGAAGAAAGGCTGGCGCAACCTGCACACCGAGGGCGGGTCGTGCATCCGGGTCCGGCTCAACGTCGACGGTCACCGCAAGCCCGCGACCGTGGAATGCCGCTGGACGGCCGGCGCGGACCTCGGCGACCACACGGACTCGCTCCAGTTCCTCGGCGAGCAGCGCACCTCCGTCGCCGAACTCGGCTGGAGCCGGCACCTGGAGCTGTACCGGCCGTTCCTGTCCTACTCCGAACTCGGCGGCCTGATCAACGGCAAGCCCAGCGAGATGCACGACTCCCTCGACGGCATCCTCGGCCTCAAGCGGGTGGCCGAGATCGAGAAGCTGCTGAAGGCCGCCCGGAAGGACACCGACCAGCGGCGCAGGCGGGCCGCCGAGGAACTCCCCGCGCTGCGTGCACTGCTCACCGAACACCCCGACCCGCGCGCCCGCCGCGCCGAGGAGGCCCTCGCCGGCCGCACCGCCGATCTCGACACGCTCGACGAGGTGGCCACCAGCGGCGCTCCGGACGACGACGCGACCGTCGTACCGCTGCGTCAGCTCGCCGTGCTCGACCTGCCGAACCGGGACGACCTCGCCGCCCGGGCCGACCGGCTCCGTGCCGCGCTGCGCCACGTCGGCGAACTGGCCGGAACCCCGGCCGAACAGGCACGGGCGCTCGCCGGGCTGCTCCGCGCCGCGCTGGCCCACCACGACAACCACCCCGACCAGCCCTGCCCGGTGTGCGGGGGTCGCACCCTGGACGAGGCGTGGGCCGTGCAGGCCCGCACGCAGGTACGGGAGCTGACCCTGCGCGCGGAGCAGCTCGACGCCGCCCACCGCGCCGGACACGAAGCCCGGCACGCCCTACGCCAGGCCGTGCCCAGCCGGCCGCCGGTGCTCACCGTCGACCCCGGACCGGACGGGATCGACCTCACCGAACTGCGGAAGGCATGGCAGCGTTGGCATGACCTGACCGCCGACACCGACCCGGCCATGCTCGTCGAACTGGCACCCACCACCTTCGACGACCTCGCCGCCGCGCTGGCCCCGGTCCGGGCCGCCGCCCGGGAAGCCCTTCAACGCCGCCGGCAGGACTGGCAGCCCGTCGCCGACCGGATCCGTGCCTGGATCGACATCGAGCGCGCCAGCCGGCAGGCCGCCATCGTGCTTCCCGACCTGAGGAAGGCGATCGAGGCGCTGAAGACCATCGGTGCGACGATCCGCGCCGAACGCCTCCGGCCGATCGCGGCCGAGGCCACCGCCATCTGGAACACCCTGCGCCAGGACAGCAATGTCGAACTCGACGCGATCAGGCTGGCCGGCAGCGGCCCCGCCCGCCGGGTCGACCTCGACGTACGGGTCGACGGAGTGCCCGACGCCGCCCTCAGCGTGATGAGTCAGGGTGAACTGCACTCCCTCGCGCTGGCGCTGTTCCTGCCCCGCGCCACCACCGCGGAGAGCCCCTTCCGGTTCCTGGTCATCGACGACCCGGTGCAGTCCATGGACCCGGCGAAGGTCCACGGGCTCGCCCAGGTGCTCCACCGGGTCGCCGCGACCCGGCAGGTCGTCGTCTTCACCCACGACGACCGGCTGCCCGCCGCCCTGCGGCACCTGCGCCTCGACGCCCGGATCCTCACCGTGAGCCGGCGCGACCACTCCCAGGTCACCGTCGACACCGGCAAGGACCCCGCCGAGCGCTACCTCAAGGACGCCCAGGGCATCGCCGACGACGAGGACATGTCGGAGCAGACCCGGATCACCGTGGCCTGCAACCTGATCCGCGACGCCCTGGAGTACGTCTGCCACGAGCGGATCCGGATCGCCGGCCTGCGCGCCGGCACCCCCTTCGCCGACATCGAGGACACCATCGCCGAGGCGCAGTCCGATGGCCTGCGGCCCCTGCTCGCGCTGGCTCTGCTCGGCGACCACCGGCGCACCGACGAGGTGGACGTGGAGCTGCGCAAGGTCGACTCCGCAGCGGTTCGGCTGGTGCGGGAGGTCAACCGGGGCGCCCACGGCAACGCCGTACCGAACCTGCACACGCTCGTCGCCGACGGGCGTCGGGTGGCGGGAAGGTTGAGCCGGCCGTGACCCCACAACACCTTCTCGACCAGGCCGCCGACCTGCTGGTCAACCCCCGCCCGAGCATGCGTCGCTGCTGGCAGCGCGGCAGTGCCTGCCTCACCCGGGTCGCCCTCGAACAGGGGATGCGCGACTACTGGAGCACCATCGACGTCAACGTCGGGCGCTGCCGGATGAGCCGTCAGCTCCTGGCCCTGCGGGCCTTCGCCGGCGACGAGACGGCGCTGATCGCCCGGACCGCCTGGCACGGGCTCTCCCGTGCCATGCACCACCACACGTACGAGTTGGCCCCGACGCTGGCCGAGCTGCGCGGCTGGCACCGGGATGTCACGGATCTGCTGCCCCGACTCAAGCCCTGAGAATCGGCTCCTGTTGCGCCTCGGGACGGCATCATTGACTTCTGTCGAAGTCATTCGCCGGGTCCGCCGGTTCGTCATCGGCGGCCCGGCGACACGTCCCCGAGGAGGACCGTGAAACTCCGCGCCCGTCTCGCCGCCGCCCTCGCCGTGACCCTGACCGCCGGCGTCGTCGCCGTTCCGTCCCCGGCCCTGGCCTGGGCACAGCTCAACAACGACCCCGACTTCATCCAGGTCTACGTCAACAACATCGAGAACCTCGAGACGGTCGAC
Organism: Micromonospora sagamiensis; assembly: GCF_014680085.1. Lineage (NCBI taxonomy): Bacteria > Bacillati > Actinomycetota > Actinomycetes > Micromonosporales > Micromonosporaceae > Micromonospora > Micromonospora sagamiensis. The sequence continues at coordinate 4,346,534 of NZ_AP023438.1, forward strand.
GCGGTGAACTGCCCCGGCGACTGGGAGGATCTCATCTACTACATGAAGACCTACGAGACCAGCCCGGACCTGTTCCTCGTGCAGCAGCTCGCCGGGCCGGGTGAGCTGAACACCCTCCTCGACCGCATGAACACCCTGCTGGCCGGGGAGTTCGCCGGCATCCTCGCCGAGCCGGACCCGGAGCAGATGCAGTCGCCCTGCGGCGCGGAGAAGGACCACCAGACGAACGCGATCATCTGGCGGATCGGTCGGTTCGACATGGTCGCGGGTTCGCAGCTCACCTGGCAGTCGTTGGCCGAGGACGCCAGCGGCACCTGTGCTCCCAACCACCAGGACCGCACCATCAACGTGGCCGCCCGCCTCTACGACAAGATCGCGGGGAGGTACGTCTCCGCCGGCAGCATCCACTGGCCGACCGGCAACAGCGACGGCCCGGCCTGTGCCCCGGAGAACGCCGCCCGGACGGTGGAGAAGGTCGAGAGCATCGGCGGGGCCCTGCGCGTCTGGGGCGGCGACGCCAACGTCTCCGACCAGGCCAACGGTGACTGGCGGAGCTGGTACGCCACCACCAACGGACAACTGGGCGGGCGGCACAACTATCGGGACGCCGCCTTCGACGACTGCTCGGAACGGGTCGACGGCGGGACGGCGCTGCGTCAGTGCCTGCGCGACGAGCACTGGACCGTCGGCGGCGACAACCGCATCGACGTCCTCTTCGCCCGTCGGGGCGACGGCAGCATGCCCATGACCGGCGCCGAGCACACCGTCACCTTCGCCGAAGGCGACCAGGCCGACATCGCGGTGACCGGCTCCGACCGGCAGGACCGCAGCTACTCCGACCACCGGGCGATCCGGGCCCGCGTCCACTACTGACCTGTCCCGCACGGCCGGTCCGAGGCGCGCACCTCGGACCGGCATTCCGGGCTCCACCGTCCACGGTGTCTGCCTTCGGGTGTTCCGTCGTCACGGAACGGGGTGGATGGTGGCGTACGCCTGCCGCGGTGAGGCCTGGAGCAGGGACTTACCGGAGAAGATCAGTTCTGCCAACGGAAGCCGCTGGTGATAGAAGTTCAGCGACGAGGAAGCGTCGAAGATGTCGGCCGAGGCCAGGAAGAACGGAAGTTCGGCGACGAGATACCGCATGGCACGTTCGATGCGTTCCGTGTCGAGCGGCCCGTCGTACCCCCGGGCGGCGAGGACGTCCCTGCTCATCTCCGCGCAGGTCTCCCACAGGATGCCGTCCTCGTTCAGGGTTTGTTCGCACTCCGCGAGCTTCCTGCGGTAGACCTCGTTCGACACCAGGTCCGACATACGGTTCAAGCCGTCGGTCGCCCGTGGTCCACCACTGCTTTCCCAGGCTCGTACGACCCGGTTGCGCAGGACGTTGGTCTCGCCGCGCGCCTTCTTGTCCGCACGGTCCGGTTCGTAGCCGAGCGCGAGGTACGTGTGCTTCAGGGCCGAGTCCGGGATGACGACATCCACGCGGGCGAACTCGGCACAGAGCCAGCCCAGGAGGTCGGTCAGCCGGGCGACGTTGAAGTAACTGTTTCCGGGGCTGACCCCGAGGACCGCGTGCTGTCGCTGCTCCCAGATCAGACGACAGTCGTCGGTGAAGGGTTCGACGACGAAGAGCCCTTGCCGGATCGGTGTGTTTCCGTCCTGGTTGGTCGCGCCTTCGGCTGTCGTCATCAGGTCCACCGACCGGTTCCCGGGTGCGCGGCGCCGTTCAGATACCGTCGGCGAAGTTCCTCCCGGATGATTTTCCCCGTTCCGGTGCGGGGCATGTCCTTGAAAGCAATCACGATCGGCTCGGCGAGCTCGGGCAGTTTACGTACCGCATTCCGCCACTGCTCTCCGTCCAGTTGGCCATCGGGCGTGGCGACGATCGGCACGGGCGGTCCGTCGGACACCGGCAGCAGCGCCACGTCATGCCCTGCCGGCAGATTGTCGACGATGACATCTTCCTGTTCGAGGCAGTTCAACCCCGGCGCGTAGTTGACCTCACGATCGATGAGCTTCAGGGCGCCGGTCCTGGTCTTGATACCGATGTCACCGGTGTTCCACCACTCACCCACGGCCTTTTCGTTCCAGCGTTCCGGTTCCTGGTAGTACCCGGCGCACCGTGCCCTGGTGCGTGCCAACACCAGTCCGGGTTGACCGTCCGGCACCGGCTCGAACGTCTTCGGGTCCACGACCTTGAGCTGGACGAACCCCGGCATCGGCCGACCCACCTTGCGGGGACCCGGTCGCTGGTCACGCCGTATGTTCGCCGTTCGCCGGGTGACGAATGTCATGCCCATGCCGCCGGTCTCGGACTGCCCGTACCCCTCCCGCCAGAGCGGGAACGGGTGCCGGGAGGCGTTCAGGTACGGCCGGATCGTCGCCCACCGCACCGCGTCGAAGTTGTTGATGAACATGCGTACCGAGGAGAAGGCGTCATTGCGTGGGTCCCGGGCGAGCCCCTCCATCCGGAAATAGTCGATCGGCAGCGCCTCGACCACCGTGGGTCGGTGCTGCTGGAACAACGGGCCGACGACCTCGGGATCGCTGTCGCTCATCACGAGAACCTTGGTGGGGGACAGGGTCAGCACCGAGTAGATCCACGTGAAGGCGCGAGCGTGGACGTACGGCGTGAACATCGCCACGGTGTCGTTCCGATGGAAGGTGATCGGTGGCAGGTGACGGCATTCCAGCCTGGCCATCTGGCCCTGGAGCTTGGCCGGGGTGTACATGATGAGCTTCGGAATGCCGGTGGTGCCGGAGGTGTGGGTGAGCATCATCAGCTCGTCGTCACGCCGCGCCACGGGGGACGGGTCGGTGCTGCCGTAGAGGTCCGCGAAGGCCAGCGTGTCCGGTACGCCCTCGTCCAGGCACAGGGTCCGTTCCGCGAACGAGGTGAGTGAGCTTCCGTCGCTTCCTCTGTTTTCCAGGAGTTGTCTGTTGCTGACCAGCAGCCGTGGTTCGACGCGCTGGAGTAGTGCTCGCGTCGAGTCGGTGGGCAGCAAACCGGAGAGCATCACCGGAATAGCGCCGATCCGGATGCCGGCGGCGGCGAGCAGAAGGCAGTCGAAGTGGTTGTCCTTGTAGACGGCGAATCGGTCACCGGGACGGACCCCTGCCGCACTGAGCGCTCCTGCGGTTTTCCGCACGCACTGGGCGATCGCCTCTATGTCGAGGACGGCCTGGCCTGATGGATCGATATCCAACGGGCGGTTGGGACGGAAGATCATTGGCTTCCCCGCTTCGGCCCTACGGTCGAAGAGGAGACCTACGCTGGACTTCCACAACCTAAGATTGGGCACCCGTTCCCCCGTATTTACGCGGCTCCGTCAGGTGATCACAGCGATCAATACCTTAGGCTTCGTTAAGGTGATCCGTCAAGCCTTCCGTCGATTCCTGATAGTGTGCATGAGGAACCCTGTCGAGGGCGGTTCGGTGGCGCGACATCAGCGCCTGGGCCGTTCCGGTTTCCCGTGGCCGAATCTCCCCGCTGACCTGCGATTCGGGCAGAGGGCGCGGGTATTTACGGCGACGAAAAGAAGGGGAGTCGTGGCGGCCCGCCGGGCGTGGGGAGCCCGGCGGGGCCGGTTCACCCGAGTGCGGTCCAGGGCTGGTTCAGGTGCGCGGTGGCCAGCACGGCGCGGCGGGCCCGAGCCTCGTCGAGCAGCCGCTGGCGGGTCTCCCGGGCGGCCTCCGGGTCGGCCTCGTACCGGTAGCCCACGGCGGGGTCGACCAGCTGGACGGCGTGGACCAGGACGTCACCGGTGACGATCACCTGGTCGTGGCCGTCCTCGACGACGACCGACTGGTGGCCCGGGGTGTGCCCCGGAGTGGGCACGACCCGGACGCAGCCGCCGCGCCCCCGGGCGGAGTGCAGCCGACTGGCCCCGTCCACCTCGTGCAGCTGGCCGGTGGCCCGTAGCGGCTCGACCACGTACGTCCGGGCCGCGTCACCGTCGGGCAGGGTGGCCACCTCGCGGCGCTGGACGACGTACCGGGCGTTCGGGAACGCCGGCGTGCCGTCCAACCCGACCGACCAGCCGAAGTGGTCCTCGTGCAGGTGGGTCAGCACCACCGTGTCGACGTCCGCCGGGTCGATGCCGGCCCGGTCCAGCTCGGCCGGCAGTCGGCCCGGAGTCGGCGCCCAGCCCTCGGCCGGGCTGCCGTCCGGCCCCACCCCGGTGTCGACAAGCGTCAGCCGACCTCGCGGCCCGCGAACGGCGTAGCACCGGAAGTCGAGCTGCCAGGCGTCCCCCGGGCCGAACGCGCCGGGGTCGACGGCCCGGGCCAGCTCCCAGTCGTCCGACGTGGCCGCCGGGAACGCCGCCTGACGGTCGAGGAAGAACGTCCCGGTCGCGTCCCGCAACGGGATCACCTCGTACGCGCCGACCGACCGCGCGCCCGACGCCCGCGATCCCCTCCCCGGCCCGGTCGCGCCCGCCGGGACGGCTGCGCCCGCCGGCCCGGCGACCGTCACGGCTGCGGCGGCGAGCAGGAACGTCCGTCGTCCGAACTCGGCGGAATCGTCCATCATGGTGGCACCTTTCGTCCGCAGGTGCCGGGTGAGGCGACCCACCCGGCGTCTCGGCAGCGACGCTAGGGCCGGTACCGGTACGCGGGCCGCCCCGCGACGGGCGGTCGACCTGATCCTGTCGATACCTGGCCGGCTTTCACCGCCGGACCCACCCGCACGGCTTCTTAGGATGGGGTGCCGGGAGTCCGCGCCCGCCGGCAGGCGGGTGGCCGAGGTGTGAGGTGTGGGAGGCCCCGATGCCGCTCGATGTCGCCATGCTGGCGTACCCCGGCGGGGGCAGCTTCGACTACGTGACCGTCAACGAGGTCTTCGGCGTGGACTACTCCCACCGGTTCGGCTCCTGGTACCGGACGCGCGCGTGCGGGCTGACGCCGGGGCCGGTCGAGCTGGACGGCGGGGTCATCGTCCAGGCCGGGTGCGGGCTCGACGAGGCGGAGCGGGCCGACCTGGTGGTGGTGCCGGGGTGGACGAGGGAACACGAGGTCCCGCCGCGGGAGCTGCTGGCCACCCTGCGGGGCGCGTACCGGCGTGGGGCCCGGATCATGTCGATCTGCACCGGCGCGTTCGTGCTCGGGCACGCCGGCCTGCTCGACGGCCGTCGGGTCACCACGCACTGGGCGATGGCACCGCTGCTCGCCTCGCTCTTCCCGGCCGCGACCGTGGAGCCGCGCGCCCTGTTCGTCGACGACCGTCGCGTCCTCACCGCCGCCGGCATGTCGGCCGGGATGGACCTCGCGCTGCACGTCGTACGCGGGGACTTCGGTGCGGACGCCGCCGCCGCGCTCGCCCGCCGGCTGGTGCTGGCCGGCTATCGCAGCGGCGGCCAGGCGCAGTTCGTCGACGCGCCGCTCGGCCCGGAACCGGATGATCCGCTGCCGGACCTGCTCGACTGGCTGCGGCAGCACCTGGACCAGCGGTGGTCGTTGGGCTCGTTGGGCGCCCGGGTGCACATGAGCCCCCGCACCCTGTCCCGGCGGTTCCACCGGCTCACCGGGATGAGCCCGCACCAGTGGCTGCTGCGGGAGCGGATCCTGGCGGCGCAGCGGCTGCTGGAGTCCGGGGACGAGCCGGTCGCGCAGATCGCCGTCCGCACCGGGATGGGCTCGGCCGGCAACCTGCGGCACAGCTTCCGCCGGGAGTTGGGCGTCTCGCCCCAGGCGTACCGGACGAGTTTCCGTGCCGGCGGCCCCCGGGCGGGCGCGAGGAGCAGCGGTCCGTGACGAACCGCCGCGCGTGACGTGCGACGTGCGCAGGGCGAAGGTGGCGCGGCGGCCGGAGCCGCCGCGCCACCGTTACGGAGCTGGTCGGGTCAGGCTGTTCGGCAGCTGACCGTCGGCCAGGTCCAGTTGCCGTTCGCCATGATCGTGATTCCGAAGTTGTTGCCGTTGCCGTTCGGTGTGGCGGTGATGGTTCCGCTGGTGCCGCTGACCGAGGCGTTCCAACTGTTCTGGATCCACTGGCCGCCGTTCAGGTTGAGGGTGACCACCCAGTTGTTGGTGCCGCTGACCGCGACGTTCAGGTTGAACCGGTCGCCCCACCGCTCGCCGGCGGACAGCACCGCGGTGCAGTTGCCGCCCGGACTGGTCGGGCCGGTGGTGGGGGTGCCGCCGCCCTCCCAGACGGTGATGTCGGAGCTGCCGCTGCTCTGGTAGCCCTCGGTCGCCATGATCTGGTAGCTGTGGGTGCCGAGATTCAGGCCGGCGCGGGCCCAGGCGTCGAAGTGGTTGGCGGTGGTGATGGTGCCGCTGCTCCGCTTCTGCTGGCGCACGCTCCAGTACTGGTAGAACGTGCAGTTGTTGCCGTCGATGCAGGGCGCGTTGACCCGCTGGCTGCGGAGGATGTCGTAGGTGCCGCCGTCGGTGGTGACCGTGCCCAGCCGCTGGGCGCCGCTGCTCGGGTTGTAGCTGCCGAAGTTCTCCACGACGTAGTACTCGATGAGCGGGTTCCGCGTCCATCCGTACAGGGCGAGGTAGGTGTTGTTGTTGCCCGGGTTGTAGGTGCCCGAGTAGCTGACCGTCCGGCGGGTGCCGGTGGCCCAGCCCTTGCCGCCGACCCAGTTGTTGGTGCTCCTGTCCCAGCTGCTGGTGTACCGGCCGTTCTCGCGCAGCGTCATGCTGGCGCTGCCACTGTCCTTCCAGAACGAGAAGTAGTAGCCGTTGTGCGTGCCGGTGGTGTTCGAGCTGAGGTACCGGTCGGCCTCGGCGAACGCGTGGGGGGCGGCCACCACCGTGCCGGTGACGGCGAGCACGGCGGCGCACAGGGCGCCGAGGAGCAGCCGGAGACGCCCGCGCCTCCTCGGTGTGATCGAACTGTGGTTCATGTACGTCTTCCCTCCTCGTGACAGCTGGCGGGAGGCCAGCGGCGCGGTGCGACCCGGCCGGCTCGGTGACCAGGTACGGGCAGCCGGACACTCGGCTTACCAACAGGTGGTGGGGTGTGCCGGTCGTCCCGCAGGACCGGAGGGTGGGTCGCGGGTGGTGGCGTCGACAGTGATTCAGCGCTGTCGATGGCGACGCTATTGGCTGGATCCGTGGCCAGTCAACAACTTCCGGAAATGTTACGGAAATTTGCTCGCGGCCTCGGGGTTCTCGCAGGGAGCGTTCGACCTGGTCGGCAGTCCTGTCCGGGAACCTGGTCGGGGGCAGCGGCCCTTCCGTCGTTACCGAAGGAGTGGAGAGCCGAGCCAACTGATCTGAAACTTTCGGAACCCGGATCGGTGGTCAGGGTCGGGGCCCGACCGTGGGCCTGTCGAGATCTTGGACAGTAACCGTCCTGTCAGGACGGAGTCGGTCCACGATTGACTCGTTCGCCGGGGGACGGGGTGGGGACGTCGTCGTTGCGGAGGCCGAAGCGGGAGCGGAGTTCGGCGCGGACCTCGTCGGCCTCGGGGCTGCCCACGTCGGTGAAGACGGCCAGCGCCAGCCGCAACTGCCGTACCCCACGGTCGACGTCACCATGTCGGCAGAGCATCAGGCCGAGCCGGCGCAGTGCCACCGCCTCCCCGTGCCGGAACTCGGCCTGGCGCATCGCCGCCACGGCCAGCTCGGCGTAGCGGATCGCCGAGTCGACCTGGCCGGCGCCGAGGTAGGCGTCGGCCAGGGTGCCCATCATGCTGCCCCGGTTGCGTTCGTTGACCGGCACCCCGGCGACGGCCAGGCCGCGTCGCAGGTAGCGCAGCGCGGAGTGGTGGCGACCGAGCAGGCACTGCACCTCACCCAGGTTGCCCAACGCGTTGGCCTCGATCTCCGGGGCGTTGCTGCGGCGGGCCAGGCGGACCGCCGTACGGCAGAACCGGATCGACTCCTCGTAGCGTCCGGCGAGCCGGTACGCCATGCCGATGTTGCCGGTCGTCGCGGCGCAGGAGCGCAGGTCGCCGAGTCGTCGACGCAGCCGCAGGCTCCGCTTGAAGCAGGCGGCCGACTCGTCGTACGCGCCGGCCATGCCGTGCAGGACGCCGAGCTGGTTGAGCGCGCGGGCCTGCCCCTCGTCGTCGCCGGCCGCGTCGCTGAGGTCCAGGCTGCGCCGGAGCAGGTGCGTCGCCTCGTCTGTGCGGTTGCGGTGGAAGTGGGCCACCGCCAGGTCGTGCAGCAGCCTGGCCTGCGCCACCGGGTCGCCGAGCCGCTCGGCGGCGGCCACCCCGGCCCGGTCCACGGTGATCCAGTCGTCCACGTGGCCACGCATCTCGAAGAAGAGGAAGAGACTGTCGGCCAGGTCGACGCCGGCCCGCGCGGTGGCCTCCGCCCGGGCGGCCTGGACGACCCCCGCCACCAGGTTCGGTCGCTCGGCGGACAACCAGGCCAGGGCCGCCGGGGCGTCGTCGAAGGCGGACGGGCCGGCGACCGTCGGCACCCGGGTGCCCGGACGCAGCAGGCCCAACGCCTGGCGGGTCCGCTCCAGGTGGTGGGCGAGCATCCGGTGCACCGCCGCCGTCGGTACCGGCTCCGGCTCCTCGGCGGCCCGTTCGCGGGCGAAGAGCCGGATCAGGTCGTGCATGGCGTACCGTCCGGCGGTGGTCTCGTCGAGCAGGCGCGCGTCGACAAGTTCGTCGAGCGCGTCGAGCGCCGGGGGCAGGTCGACGTCGAGCAGCGCGGCGGCCACCTCGCCGGTGACGTCCACGCTGTCGACGGCACCGACGAGCCGGAACAGCCGGGGCGCCAGCGGATGCGTCAGGTGCTGGTAGCTGACCAGGAAGCTGGTGCGTACCGCGATGTCGCCCTGGCGCAGCTCGTGCAGCCGGCGGTGCTCGTCGCGCAGGCGGTCGTCGAGCGTCGCGAGGCTCCAGGCCGGTCGGGCGGCCAGCCGGGCCCCGGCGATCCGGACGGCCAGGGGCAACCCGCCGAGGCGGCGGACCAGCCGGGCCGCGGTGTCGGCCTCGGCGTCCACCCGCGCGTCACCGGCGAGCCGGCGGAGCAGGTCGACGGCGTCGGCCTCGGCGAGGATGTCGAGTTCCAGGTGGGTGGCCCCGTCCACGTCGGTGAGCTTCCGCCGGGAGGTCACCAGGACCGCGCAGCCGTCACCGGCCGGGATCAACGGCCGTACCTGGCCGGCGTCGTGCGCGTTGTCGAGCACCAGCAGCACCCGCCGCCCGGCCAGCAGGGAACGCAGTGCGGCCGACGCCTCGGCCACGTCGGTGGGGATCGCCGTTTCGGCCACCCCGAGCACCCGGAGGAACCGGCCCAGCGCGCTGTGCGGCGGCAGCGGGCACACGCCGGCCGTCGCGCCCCGCAGGTCGACGTAGAGCTGCCCGTCCGGGAAGGCGGTGGCCACCCGGTGCGCCGCCTGCACGGCCAGCGCCGACTTGCCGACCCCGGCCGGGCCGGTGACCACGTACAACGGCATCCGGTGGCGCGGCCCGGTGGTCAGCGCGGCGGTCAGCGCGGCGAGGGGCCGGTCGCGTCCGACGAGCACCGGGGCGGTGTGGGGTAGTTCCCGGACGGCAGTCGCGGGGGGCCGGGCCGGGACGGCGGCGGGCGGTGTCGGCTGGCGGGCCAGCTCGGCGAGCCGGCGCAGCACCGGACCGGGTTCCATCGTGAGTTCGTCGGCCAGCGCCCGCCGGTAACGCCGGTACGCGTCGACGGCCTCGCTGCGCCGACCGAGGTGGTGCAGCGTCATGACCTGCTGTTCGGCGAAGCGTTCGTGCAGCGGGTACCGGGCGACGAGTTGGTCCAGCACCGCCAGCATCTCGTCGTGCCGCCCCAGGTCGAGTTCGACGTCGACGTACTCCTCGTACGCCGACAGCCGCCGCCGGTCCAGCCAGGCGACGCTGCCACCGAAGCCGCCCAGCCCGGCCACGTCGGCCAGGGGAGCGCCCCGCCACAGGTCGAGCGCGGACCGGTAGAGCGTGGCGGCCCGTCCGGTCGGACCGGCGCGGACCGCCGCGCGGGCGGACTCCAGCAGGATGTCGAACCGGGACACGTCGAGGTCGTCCGGGTCGACGGTGATGCGGTAGCCGGGCGGGTCGGACGCCAACCGGTCACCCACCAGCTGCCGCAGCCGCCACACGTGGAGCTGGACGTTCTTGCGGGCGGTGCGCGGCGGCTCGTCGCCCCAGAGCAGGTCGACGATGTCGTCGACCGGGGTGATCCGGTTGACGTGCAGGAGCAGGGCGGCGAGCACCGCCCGCTGTCGGGGCGGCCCGGCCGGAACCGGCTGGCCGTCCGACCGGATCTGCACCGGTCCGAGCAGCCCGAAGGTCAGTCGACCAGCCATGTCATCGCAGCGTACCGGGGCGCATATACCAAAGATAGATCGACGGTTGGGAATCTTCGCGGCACTCGATCAGGGAAAGGAGATCTCCCGTGTCCGATCGAACCACCGGGGAACGGCTGCCGGCCTGGGTGCCCGCGATGTGGGCCGCCGTCCTCTTCGCCGCGCTGCTGACACCCGCCGGCCCGGCCCACGCCTCCCACCCGAACCCCTCCTCCACCCGCCACCTGCACAACATGCACTACGCCTCGTCCGGCACCTCCGCGGGCGCCAACGACGAGCAGTTCTGCGTCGAGTCCACCGACACGGCCAAGGTGAGCCACAGCAGTGCCCGCACCTTCGTCAAGCAGACCCTGACCGAGATGGGCGCCGGGAAGGTCTGGGACGGCACGGGCAACTGGCGCATCGACCTGTGGGCGACCAACAGCAACTGCACCGCGTACCCGGCCTCGACCCGGAGCACGATCGAGATCGAGGTCCACTACGGCTGGGACTGGAGCCGCTTCTGCGGCGCGCCCACCGGCTACTACAACTGCGTCGTACACGACAACCCGGTGTGGGACGCGGCCCACGGCCACTACGACAGCCAGTGGGCCTACGTCTACCTGGTCTTCAGCTCCGGCGGACGCCTGGACAACGTGGGGCGGGCCTTCATCAACCACGAGTTCGGGCACGTCTTCGGCCTCGCCGACGACAACGGCGTCTGCAACCCGCCGAGCCTCATGCACAGCTCGATCGTCGGCTACAGCTGCACCAACTGGCCCTACTGGTACCCCAGCCCGTCCGACTTCCAGTCCGTCGTCAACGTGATGGCCTGACGGTCCGTAGAAGGAGGCCTGAGATGGCACGACGTTCCGTGCGTACCCGCCTGGTGACCACGCTGACGGCCTGCCTCGCGTCGGCGTTGGCCGCCGGAGTGATCGTGACGGCCGTGCTCGACCGCTCCGGCGGCCACGACCACGCCGACCACGCCCATCTCGACACCGCCAGCGGACTGCTCGTCACCAGCCGGTCGGCCCTGCGGATGTGCGTCGAGGCCGGCACCGGCACCGGGCAGGATGCCATCCGGGCCGACCTGCTCGCGGGCCTGGACCGGGCCCGCGAGCACCCCAACTGGGCCGCCAGCTACGGCAGGGTCCGCCTCACCCCGGAGACCGCGCTGGACTTCGGCTGCCCGGCCGCCCGCCTGCCGGACCGGATCGACCGTACGGCGCTCGCCGGGCCCGGCATCACCGACGACCCGAGCGCGTACCGCGTCTGGGTCTACGTCCTCGACGAACCGACCGCCGACCGGATCCTCGGCGTCGGCCAGCCGGCCGACGTCGCGACCGCCGAACTCATGCGGGAGGGGCAGAGCCTCTGGCCGGTCTCCACGGCGCTGCTGATCCGGCAGAGCCGGTTGGGTGACCCGGCCACCGTGGGGCGGAGCCTGCGGACCGCGTTGGGCCTGATCAGGGCGGAACCGGGCGGGAGCGCGTGATCGTCGCCTGGTGGGGTGGTTGCAGGGGTCCCCTGCTCACCTTTTCTGTCGAGGAAGGGCCCCCTGCAACCACCTCCGGAACCGCAACCACCCCAACCGTGCACCACGTTCGACTACCTCAGGAGGTGATACCCGTGGGTCGGATGATCCGTGGGCTGGCCGTGCTGCTGGCCGTACTCGGCATCGCCCTGACCGCGACCGGCCCCGCCTCGGCGGCGCCGCGCGACGCGCAGGCCCCGGCGGTCGGGGCTGCCGCGAGCGACGACGCGGTGGGCATCCAGGCGACCGAGCGGTCGGTCCGCTGCGCCAACGCCGCCCGCGCCGCCGGCTGGACCGGCGAGAACCTGGTCATCTCGGTCGCCGTGTCGCTGGCCGAGTCGCAGTGCGTCGTCGGCGCGAAGGGCTACAACGGCCCCACGTCCGGCTGCCCGAACGGCTCGATCGACCGGGGTGCCTGGCAGATCAACAACTGCTACCACACCTGGGTCACCGATGCCTGCGCCTACGAGCTGTACTGCAACGCCCGTGCCGCCCACGACATCTGGGGCTGGTCGGGCTGGGCCGCGTGGGCGACCTACACCAACGGCTCCTACCGGAACTACCTGACCGAGGCCCGCGATGGGGTGAACAACCCCGGCGGCGGGGTCACCGGCACGGTGAACACCGGCGGTGACCCGTTGAACGTCCGGGCCGGCCCGGGGACCTCCTACGCCACGGTCGGCACGGTGGCCCACGGCACGACGGTGCAGATCGTCTGCCAGACCCGGGGGACCCGGGTCTGGAGCGACGTCTACCAGTACTGGACCGACATCTGGGACAAGATCGGTGACGGCCGGTACGTCTCCGACGGCTTCGTCCACACCGGCTCGTCGGGCGTCGTCGCGCCGAGCTGCTGACCGTCGCGGTCTCCGTGCCCGGGGCGACGCCGCCGGGCACGGAGTCGTGTTCCGTGCCCGGGGTGGCGACCCCGGGCAGAGTCGTGGTCAGAAGAGGGTGAGCGGCTCGACCGGGACCGGCTCGGGAAGTGGTTCCAGTCCGGGCACCCGCGCCCGTACCTCGTCGTGGAACCGGCGGGCGAGCACGGGTGCGTCGGCGTTGTCCGGGGTGTGGACGAACACCGTGGGGGAGCGCCCCGCACGCAGCCACCCGGCGACGACGTCGACCCAGTGCCGCCAGCCCTCGACCGTCCGGGCGGTGTCGTCGCGGCCGAGGTAGCGGACGATCGGACGGTCGGTCAGCGCAGCCGACCGGAGCGGCATACGCGGCTTCTTCGTCCAGGCGTCCCGTTCCGCGTCGCTGGTCGGCGGGCTCCGGAAGAACGCGGTGGTGTCGAAGGGGATCCACTCGGCGGCCGCGTCGGCGAGCACCCCTTCGAGGAGCCGCGTCGCACGGGGGTCGTCGAAGAACGCGGGGTGACGGACCTCCACGGCGTACCGGTGGGAGGCCGGGAGCCGGCGCAGGAAGCGGGCGAGTACGGGGACGTCGGTGGGGGCGAACGATCCGGGTAGCTGGACCCAGAGGGCGTCGGTCCGGGGACCGAGTGGGGCGATCGCGTCCAGGAAGTCGCGGAGCGGCTCGTCGACGTCGGTGAGCCGGCGGTCGTGCGTGACGACCCTGGGCAGCTTGACCACGAACCGGAAGTCGGGATCGGTCTGCTGCGCCCAGGAGGCGACGGTCTCCCGGGCCGGGGTCGCATAGAACGTGGTGTTCCCCTCGACCGCGTTGCACCAGCCGGCGTAGTGCCGTAGCCGCTCGTGGGCCGGGAGTGGATGCGCCAGCAGCCGTCCCTGCCACGACTTGTGAGTCCACATCGCGCACCCGACATGAAGACGCATGACTCCCACCCTGCCACGTCGGTTCGCCCGGGCCACCTCGGCGTCCCCTGGGCCACCCGGCCGCGTCCCGGCAGCTCGCGGTCGGGCCACGCTACCCGGCGGGGTGTTCCTGTCCCCGCAGCGCGGTCCGGACCCGCATCAGCGCGAAGCCGAGCAGGTTCAGCCCGCGCCACCGGGCGGGGTCGGCGGCGGCCGGGTCGTCGGCGGCCAGGCCGATGCCCCACACCCGGTCCAGCGGGCTCGCCTCGACCAGCACCCGCTCCCCGGTGCCGAGCAGGAACGCCCGCAGGTCGGGGTGCTGGCCGAACTTGGCCAGGTTGCCGGCCACCACGATCCCGTACCGGTGCTCCTGCCAGGTCCGCTCGTCGAAGCCGGTGACCCGGCGGCCGAGGGTCTTGGCCTCGTTGGGGTGCGCGACAGTGAGCACCTGCCCGGCGGTCACCCGGTCGTCGAAGAGCATCGCCTTGGCCCACATCATGTGGTGCTCGGCGGTGGCGAACTCCACCCCGTCGACGGTGAACGGCGCCGGCCACCACTGGCTCAGGCAGCCGGGTCCGGCGGTACCGTCCGGTCGGGCCCGGTGTCCCCAGAAGAACAGGAACTTCGCGGTACGGCCGGCGCGTACCGCGTCGGTCAGCTCGGCGACGCTGCACACCTCTGCGGACATGCCGGCCAGTGTGGCGTACGGCGCGTGCCGCCGCCTCCGGTTTACCGGCCGGTCCGGTGCCGGTCAGCCCATGGCCCCGGCGTGGACGAACGCTCAGCCCCACAGCTCCGGCGTGGGCGGACTGAGCCAGCCGTCGACGCACGGCATCGACGGCTGCACGTCCTCGGTGAGGATCAGGTGCCCGGCGATGTCCCGGAACTCGGCGAAGTGCGCGACCTGGAAGGCCGCGGCGGAGGCGAGCGAGGTGGCCGCGAAGCACCCGACCATGATGCGCAGGTCACGTTGCCGGGCCTGGGCGACGATCCGCAGCGCGGCGGTGAGGCCGCCGCACTTGTCGAGTTTGATGTTCACCCCGTCGTAGAGTTCGGCGATCCGGGGCAGGTCCTCCTCGGCGTAGAACGACTCGTCCGCGATCAGGGGCACCTGCCGGGGCAGCCCTCGCAGTGCCTCCTCGTGCTCGGGCCGGACCGGTTGCTCCACCATCCGGACGTCGTGCCGGGCGAGCACCGGCAGCATCGCCACCAGCCGCTCCGGCGTCCAGCCGCAGTTGACGTCCACCACCAGCTCGGCGTCGGGCCGGTGGGCCCGGGTCAGTTCCAGCCGTTCGACGTCCTCCTCCGAGCCGAGCTTCAGCTTCAGGGCCCGGCGGCCCTGGCTGTCCTTCAGTTCCTGGACGAACTGGGTCTCCTCGGCGAGCGAGACGGTGAGCATGTCCTCGACCGGGGTGGGCTCGGGCAGGCCGATCGTCTGCCACACCCGGCGTCCGCTGCGCTTGGCCTCCAGGTCCCAGAGGGCGGCGTCGACGGCGTTGCGCGCCGCGCCGGCCGGCAGCAGGGTGAGCAGGTCCTCCCGGCCGGCCCCCTGGCCGATCGCGACCCGCGCCTGCTCCACCTGCTCGGCGGTGGCGGCCTTCGGGTCGGGGAACGGGCTCTCGAACAGGGTCGCCTCCCCCCGGCCCCGGACGTCGCCGTCGCGCAGCTCCACCCGGACCAGCCGGGTGGCGAGCAGACTCGCTCTCGCGAAGTGGTACGGCAACGAGAAGGGGATGTCGAGAAAGGCGTGGCTCAGCTCCATCGAGTCCTCATTCCGTCCGACGGCACGAGAAATCGATGCTAT
Organism: Micromonospora sagamiensis; assembly: GCF_014680085.1. NCBI lineage: Bacteria > Bacillati > Actinomycetota > Actinomycetes > Micromonosporales > Micromonosporaceae > Micromonospora > Micromonospora sagamiensis. Next base: position 4,361,872 of record NZ_AP023438.1, read on the forward strand.
GCGATGTATGTGACGATGGGTCGCTCTCGACCGACCAAGTTGTTTCCTCGCGGCCGCACCGCCGCCGGGCTGGCCGACCTGTCGGCGGATCAGCGGTGGGCGGCCAGGAACTCGGCGAGCACCTGACTGTGGGTGGAGAAGGCGAGTTCGGTCGGCTCGGTGAGGACGAGCCACTCGGTCGACTCCGCCGTGGGAGCGGACGGGGGCAGGTCCTCCAGCCGCCGGGTCGGCAGCGCCCCGAAGATCATGATCGTCCCGCCGCTCGGCGCGCTGTGCACGGCGACGAGCCGTACGCCGGCCGCCTCGCCGGTCAGGCCGGTCTCCTCCCACAGCTCGCGGACGAGCGCGTCCCGCCACTCCTCGCCGTACTCGATGAAGCCGCCCGGTAGCGCGAGCAGGCCCCGGGCGGGCTCGATGTCGCGGCGCTGGACCACCACGCCGAGCCCGGTGGGGGTGAGCACCGGCTGGACGGCCACCGCCACCGGAAGGGGGTTACGCCAGGTGGTGTGGCCGCAGGCCGGACAGATCCGGGGCCAGTCCGCCCCGTCGGGGTAGGCGGTGCCGCAGCCGGAGCAGTGGGAGTGGGGTATGCCGCTCACCCGCAGCACGATACGCGGTCGCCGCCAACCCGTCGCGCCGGTCTCAGGCCGGCGTGGGGAAGCCGTACCGGGCGGCGTGCTCGGGGTCGGCGGGGTCGATCTGGCGGAGCCCGGCGTCCGCGAGCCGCTTGTTGACCTCGTCGAGCCGCTCACGCACCAGGGTGGCCTCCTCGTCGGTGACGCGGCCCCGGTGCGGCTTGCCGGCGTGCTCGATGGTGCCGTAGTCGATCTTCTCGGCCGCCTTGCGGGCCTTCGGCGGGCGGACCCGCTCGGCGGTGCGCAGGAGCTGCGCCATCGGCGTCTCGGTCGACATCGCGTCGAACTCGCTGGCGGTCAGCACCACCCGGCGGGGCTCCCCGTCACCCTGCGGGTCGTGGATCTCCACCACGGCGACGTCGAGGGCGGCGTCGTCGATGCCCTCCACCTCGGTCGGGCTGATCTCCAACTGCACGGGCCCGGTCACCAGGTCGGGGTGCTCCAGGACGACGACGCGGAACACCTGGTCGTCGGTCTCCAGGACCGTGCCGCTGAAGTCGGAGACGTGGATGGTCTTCTTGCCCATGGATGGAGCTTCTCCTGTCGGTGGCCGTGCCGGAACGCAACGAACCTACCCGACAGGTGTGCTAAGACCTCCGTCGCGCGGGGGCCCGGGTGTGTCGCGCCCCCGGGTTCCGTGTCGGCGGTCCCCGGTGCCCGTGCCGGGCTTCCGGGGTGACCGCCGTTCAGCGGGTGCCGAGGTGGCGGCGGGTGGAGACGTTGGCCGGGAGCCGGTTCAGCTCCGCCCACGACCGGTCACCGGCATGCGGGTCCCGGCAGCCGTCGTACCGCGACTGTGTTGGCGGGGGCACGTCGTCCCGGAGGGTCGGCCAGAGCCGTCCCGTGTCGCGTTTGTCCTGATCGATCAGCTGTTTCGGCATGGCCGTACCATCCCAGAGAAAGTTGTCCATCTATGGAAATAGGTGTGACGCGTGGCCGGTGCGTCCGGTTCCCGGAACACGGTCGGCAATCATCGGTGATGTTCTCTGTCTGCTGTACCCGGGCTCGGGCGCTTCAACCACGACGGTCAGATCCCGTCCGGCGGCGTGGGCGCCGGGGCGACGTACGGGTGGGCGATCGCACGGCCGGCGGCGGCCGTGACGCGTACCGTGATCCGATGCTCGACAGGCGACTCCACCTGCATCTGGCGACCTGGCTCGGCCAGTGGCCGGCCGGGCCGGGACTCCACGTGGTCGGCTCCTGGCGCCGCTCGCGCCCGGCCTGGGACCGCCGGCTCCGGCCGGCGGTCGCGGTGGCCGCCCCCGGCAGCGCGGTGCTCTCCGTGCCGACGGAGCGCGTCGCGGCGGTCCGGGCGCTGGCGGCGGACGGGCCGACCCCACGGCTGTGGTCGGCGCTGCCGGGCGCGGTCGGTCACCCCGACCTGCCCCTGCGCGAGGGAGTGTTCCGCTGGTGCACCGCTCCCCACCCGCTCCCCGACGTGGGGGAGTGGGTCGACCCGACCGATCCCGGGTTCCCCTCCTGGCTGCACCTGTTCGACCGGGAGGTCCTGGTGGTGCGGGACGCCGACGGGCACTACCTGGCGGGGGTCGGCGTCAAGCGGCACGACCGGTACGGCCACGAACTGGCCGTCGGGACCGTGCCGGGCGCGCGGGGCCGGGGACTGGCCCGCCGGCTGGTCGCGCAGGCGGCCCGTCGGGTGCTCGACGAGGGGGCGGTGCCGACGTACCTGCACGACCCCGACAACACCGCCTCGGCCCGGGTCGCCGCGGCGGCCGGCTTTCCCGACCGGGGTTGGCGCTCCCACATCGTCCATCCCGACTGACTTCCGGGACCGGACCCCGGCCTGGCCGCCGGCCCGGGTGGGCCACCGCGCGCTGGCGCGGACCGTGGATCCCGGGCCGGATCCACGGTCCGCGGCCTCTTCCCCCCAGGTCCGAGGAGGCGTCTGGCGACCGGACATCCCGGTGAGGTAACGCTATGTGTCGAGGTGGTCCCCGGCAAGCCCCCGAAAGGCGCGTAGAGCTGTCCAGAAATGGACTTGACCTGGGATTATCTGAGGTCCTGGTGGTGCGGGTCGCCGGTGACGCACGGTACGAGTCGCCGGTGTTCCATGGCCCGGCGGCGGGCCGGTGGATAGGGTCGCGACGAGCGGGCCGGACGCGGCAGTGGTATGGAGGCGGTGAGCGGTCATGGAGGTGCGGGTGCGGGACACCGGCCGGGGCGACGTCGTGCTGAGTCCGGCGGGTGAGATCGACATGTCCACCGTCGGCGTGCTGGAGACCGCGCTGACCGCCGCGCTGAACCGGCCCGACCTGCGGGAGTGCCTGGTCGACCTGGCCGAGGTCACCTTCCTCGACTCGACCGGCCTGCGGGTGCTGATCGAGGGGTTCAGCCTGGCGCAGGAGCGGGGCCGGTCGCTACGGGTCGCCAATCCGCAGCCGGTGGTCGAGCGGGTTCTGCGGATCACCTCGGTCGGCCCGCTGCTGGGGCTGCCGGACGTCGCCACCCCACTGCCGCCCGACGCCCGCTGGCTGGGCTGAGCCGCCCCGGAACCCTCCGGCGGGCGGTACCGCCGGTCAGCCGGCCAGGCCGAGCACCTCCGCCGCCGCGCGACCGTTGGCGTGGCTGGCCCCGTAGGTGGCGACGAACGCGCGCACTCCGGCCGGCCGCCACCGTCCCGGCCAGCCCATCTCCACCACCGTCACCGGATGGACGGCGGCCAGCCCCTCGACCAGTTCCGCCCCGCCCGGCAACCGGTGCAGGTGCCGGCCGACCAGCACGACCGGCCGGTCCCCGGCGAGCGCCCGCAGGGCGGCCGGGTCGGTCTCGCCCGCCACCACCCGGACCTCCTCGGTTCCCGCCAGGTGCGGGCCGAGCCCCCACGGCACCCGGCCCTCGGCCATGGAGGCGGTGGCGTGCACCTGCACCACCAGCGGCCGGTCCAGCCCGGCGACGATTCCCTCGACGCGTACCGCCCGGCGGGCGGCGGCGTACCCGAGGTCACCGGGGCCGGGCGCGGGCGCGCCGACGGGCCGGGTCCAGGCGGCCAGCTCGGCGGTGCGGGCGGCCGCCTCCTCGACCCGGTCGCGGGCCAGCCGCCCGTCGCCGAGCGCGACGACGATCTCGGTCACCACGTGTTCGACCAGCGCGGCGTCGACCTTCGCCCCGACGCAGAGCAGGTCCGCGCCGGCCGCGAGGGCGGCCACGGCGGCCGGACCGATCCCGCCGGCGGCCACCGTGGCACCCTTCATCTCCAGCGCGTCGGTGATGACGGTGCCGGTGAAGCCCAGCTCCCGGCGGAGCAGGTCGACCAGGACGGCCCGACTGAAGGTGGCCGGCCGGTCCCCGGTCAGCACCGGGACCCGGATGTGCGCGGTCATGACCGCCCGGGTGCCGGCGGCCACGGTCGCCGCGAAGGGCGGCAGGTCGCGCTCGCGCAGCACGGACAGCGGCACGTCCACCGTGGGCAGCTCCAGGTGCGAGTCGGCGACGGTCGCGCCGTGCCCGGGGAAGTGCTTGGCACAGGCCGCCACCCCGGCACCCTGCAACCCGTCGACCGCGGCGGCCGAGTGCGCGGCGACCCGGAGCGGATCGTCGCCGAAGGACCGGGTGCCGATCACCGGGTTCTCGTCGGCGCTGTTGACGTCCACCGTCGGAGCGAGGTCGACGGTGACGCCCAACGCGGCCAGCTCCGCCCCGATCGCGGCGTAGACCCGGCGGGTGAGCGCCACGTCCCCGACCGCCCCGAGCGCGGCGTTGCCCGGGTACGGGCTGCCGGTGGCGTGCGCCAGCCGGGTGACGTCGCCGCCCTCCTCGTCGATGGCGACCAGTACGTCGGTGCGGGCGTCGCGCAGCGCGGCGGTCGCCGCGGCGACCTGGGCCGGGGTCTCGACGTTGGTCCCGAACAGGGTGAAGCCGGCCAGCCCCGCGCCGACGAGGTCCAGCGCCCAGTCCGGCGGGGTCGGCCCGGGGTACGCCGCGAGCAGCGTGCCGAGGGCAAGGCGGCGGAGTCCTGGATCCAGCCCCACGTGATCTCCTTTTCGCAGTCGGCCGGGTCCTCCGGCCTGCTGATCGACGACCCCGGGCCGGTCGTCCGGCCGCTGACCCGTGTCGGGGCCGGCCGTTACGCTACGGTCACCCCGGATCGATTCGATCAACAAGGTTTACCAAAACCAGAGGACGTGGCATGAGTTCGACGCGGCTGCCCGGCACCCCGCGCCTGTTGCGGGCGCTCAACGACCGCGCGGCACTGGAACTGCTCCTCGAACGGGGGCCGCTCACCCGGGCCCGACTCGGCGAGCTGACCGGCCTGTCCAAGGTCACCGCCTCGCAGCTCGTCGAGCGGCTCGAGGAACGCGGTCTGGTCACCCGGGTCGGTGAGCAGGCCGGCGGGCGTGGCCCGAACGCCCAGCTCTACGCCGTCCGGCCGGGCAGCGCGCACGTGATCGGGGTCGACGTCGGCGCGGACCGGGTGGTGGCGGCCTGCGCCGACATCACCGGCGCGGTGATCGGTCGGGCGGAGCAGTCCACCCGGGACACCGACGACCCGGTGGGCGTGGTGCACAACGCGGTGGTGCAGGCCGCAGGGAACGCGGACGCGCCGATGGCGAGCGTCCGCCGGGTCGTGCTCGGCACCCCCGGTCTGGTCGACCCGGCCACCGGGGACATCACCTTCGCGTTCAACCTGCCCCGGTGGCACCGCGGCCTGCTCGCCGCGCTCCGCGACGACCTGGCCACCCCGGTGGTCTTCGAGAACGACGTCAACCTGGCCGCGGTCGCCGAGGCGCAGTCCGGCGCGGCCCAGGGGATGACGGACTTCGTGCTGGTCTGGGTGGACGCCGGGGTGGGGCTGGCGATCATGCTGAACGGGCGGCTGCACCACGGCAGCAGCGGCGCGGCCGGTGAGATCGGCTACCTGCCGGTGCCGGGGGCGCCGATCCCCCGGGACGTCTCCCGCCGGGCGAAGCCCGCGTTCCAGCAGCTGGCCGGGGCGGAGGCGGTCCGCGCGGTGGCCCAGGAGTACGGCTTCCCGGCCGACGTCACCGCCGCCGATGCCGTCCGTGCGGCGATCGCGGCCGGTACGGCCGGCGGCCCGATGCTCGACGAGCTGGCCCGGCGTCTGGCGCTCGGGGTGGCGAGCACCTGCGTGGTGCTGGACCCGCCGCTGGTGGTGCTGGCCGGTGAGATCGGCCGGGCCGGTGGCGGGGCGCTCGCCGAGCGGGTGCAGCACGAGGTGGCCGCGATCACGCTGGTCCGGCCGAGGGTGGTGCCCACCGGGCTGCGCGAGGAGCCGATCCTGCGGGGCGCGCTGCGGACCGCCCTGGACGCCGTCCGAGACGAGGTCTTCGGTTCCACGGTCGGCTGACCCGTCGGGCCGGACCCCACTCCCCATGTGAAGGAATTCTTCACCACATACATCTGACCTGCAAGGTCTTGCCAGTGACGCGCGTCGCCCGTCGGGGTGCACGGGAACGGGCACGTGGTTGGATGGATGGGTGACTGCTGAGCTGATCCCTGGCGCGGATGGCGCCGCACCCGCATCGTCAGCCGTGGACGAGGATCTGGTGGTCGATCTCGACGGGGTGGGCGTGCGCAGGTCCGGCACCGCGCTGCTGCACGACGTCGACTGGCAGGTCGAGTTGGACGAGCGCTGGGTGGTGCTCGGCCCCAACGGTGCCGGCAAGACCACCCTGCTCAACCTGGCGGCGGGACGGCTACACCCGACCACCGGCACCGCCCACGTGCTCGGCGAGCGGATCGGGCGGACCGACCTCACCGAGCTGCGTACCCGGATCGGGCTCTCCACCGCGGCCCTGGCCGAACGGATCCCGACCGAGGAGAAGGTCACCGACGTGGTGGTCACCGCCGCCTGGTCGGTGGTCGGCCGGTGGCGGGAGAGCTACGACCGCACCGACGAGGGCCGCGCCCGTGCCCTCCTCGGCCAGCTCGGTGTCGGCCACCTCGCCGACCGCGGCTACGGCACCCTCTCCGAGGGGGAGCGCAAGCGGGTCCAGATCGCCCGCGCCCTGATGACCGACCCGGAGCTGCTGCTCCTCGACGAGCCGGCCGCCGGGCTCGACCTCGGGGGCCGGGAGGACCTGGTCGCCCGGCTGGCCGAGCTGGCGTACGACCCGGACGCGCCCGCGCTGGTGCTGGTCACCCACCACGTCGAGGAGATCCCGCCCGGCTTCACCCACGCGCTGCTGCTCCGCGACGGGGGCGTCGTCGCCCAGGGACTGCTCGGTGCCACCCTGACCAGCGACAACCTCTCCAAGACCTTCGGGCTGCCGTTGGTGGTCGAGCGTTCCGGCGAACGCTTCACCGCCCGCGCCGCCTGACCCGCGGAGACCTCCCGTGCCGCAGACCCGGGTCGTGGTGGTGGGCAGCGCGAACATGGACCTGGTCGGGACGGCTCCCGCGCTGCCCCGGGCCCGGGAGACCGTGCTGGGCACCGACTTCGTGATGGTGCCCGGCGGCAAGGGCGCCAACCAGGCGATCGCCGCCGCCCGCGCCGGCGCTTCGGTCGTCTTCCTCGGTGCGATCGGATCGGATTCCTTCGGGGTCACCCTGCGGGCCCGGATCACCGCCGCCGGAGTGGACACCGGCCAGCTCCGGGTGACCTACGGCCCGTCCGGCGTGGCGCTGGTCATGGTGGACGCGGAGGGCGAGAACCTGATCCTGGTCACGCCCGGCGCGAACGCCTCCCTCGTCGGGCTCACCGACGCCGAACTGGCCGCGGTGCGGGGCGCCGACGTCATGGTGGCGCAGTTGGAGATCCCGGTGGAGACGGTGACCGAGGCGGCCGTGGCCGCGCGGTCGGCCGGCACCCGGGTCGTCCTCAACGCGGCACCGGCCCGGCAGGTCCCGGCGGAGCTGCTGGACCTGGTCGACATGCTGGTGGTCAACGAGGTGGAGGCCGCGGCGCTCACCGGGCGGGGGCGTGCGGCGCCGGAGGCGCTGCTGGACCTGGTGCCCCGGGCGGTGCTCACCCTCGGTGCCGACGGCGCCTGGTACGTCGACCGCGACGGCACCGTCGCGCACGTCCCGGCGTTCGAGGTCGAGGTGGTCGACTCCACCGCGGCGGGCGACGCGTTCACCGCCGCCCTCGCCGTGGCCTGGGGCGAGGGGCGCGACCTGCTCGACGCGGTCCGGTGGGCGGCGGCGGCCGGCGCGGCCTGCACCCGCCGGCTCGGCGCGTCGGTGGCGCTGCCGCACCGCGCCGAGATCGACGAGCTGCACGCGCGCTGAGCCCCGGTCGCCGGCGGCCCGGCGACCGCCCCGGCCCCGGGGCGTTCCGCTTTCGGGATCCCGGCCGGTCGGGCCGGTACGGTGGCGCGGTGTCCGAACTCCAGCAGCTCGACCTGCGCCACGCCCCCGCCCTGCTCCGCTTCGAGCGGGAGAACCGGGCGTACTTCGCGCGGTTCGTGCCGGACCGGGGCGACGACTACTTCGCCGGATTCACCGTCCGGCACGCGGAGCTGCTGGCGGAGCAGGCCGACGGCGGATGCCGCTTCCACGTCCTGGTCGACGACGACGGCACCGTGCTGGCCCGGTTCAACCTGGTGGACATCGCCGACGGCAGCGCCGAGTTGGGCTTCCGGGTGGCGGAACGGGCGACGGGACGGGGTGTGGCGAGCGACGGGGTCCGGGCCGTCTGCGCACTGGCCCGCGACCGCTACGGGTTGCGTCGGCTGGTCGCCTCGGCTGACCTGCGGAACGTCGGCTCGCTCGCGGTTCTCCGGCGCACCGGGTTCACCCCGGTCGGCGAGATCACGGTCGACGGTCGTCCCGCACTGCGTCACGTCCGGGACCTGACCGCCGACGCCTGACACCCGGACCAACCGGCGGGACGGGCGGTCGGCGCGCCGGTATCCCCGCCTGGCCGGGCATGGGAACGCGCTGCGGATCGGTAGGGCCGGCGCCCCGGGTGGTCGATGCGCAGGATGCGCGAGACCTAGTCAGCCTGGTCGTCGGCGCGGCGTTCGCCCCGGCGGCGGAGCATGCCCAGGCCCGGGATGCCGGCCACGGCGAGTTTCAGGTCCCGGGTCACGTCGAGCAGGTCGTGCAGGTCCGGTCCGACCCGGTCCAGGGTGGCCAGGATCGGCAGGATGTCGGCGGTCAGGTGCTCCTTGAGCTTGGGTAGCTCGTCGACGAGACGGATGGCGGCGGTGACCTCCTCGTGGCTGAGCTGCTCCACGAACCGCGCGGCCATCGGCGCGGCCCGGCGCAGCACCGGCTCGTACGCGGCCAGGAGTTCCCCGGCGGTGGCGGCGGCCACCCCCGCCGTCTCCACCGTGCCGGCCGCCCGCCCGGCGACCACCTCCGCCTCGGCCACCACCGTGGCCGCCGCCCCCGCCACCTGCTCGGCTCCGGCGACCACCACGGCTGCGCTCGCCGAGACCCGCTCGGCCTCGGCCACCACCCGGCCCGCCACGGCGGAGACCTGCTCGGCCTCGGCGACCACCACGGCTGCCTTCGCGGCGACCTCGGTGGCGTTGTCGATCGCGGTGGTCGCGGCGGCGCTGATCACTGCCACCTGCCGGACGGCCGCCTCGGCGTCGGTGAGCACCTGATCCGTCCGGTCCAGGGTCTGCTCGATCCGGTCCACCACCCCGTTGATCCTGGTCACCAACGCTTCTACGGCGTCGAGCACCGCGAAGGCGCGCGTCGGCACCGCCGCGAACGACACCGCCGAGCCGAGAGCCTGGTCGACCGCGGCTCGGGTCAGCCCGGCGGCCCGGGAGGCGGCGTCACTGGTCATCCCGAGGACGGCGGACGGGCGGGGGAGGGGAATCACCATGCGTCCAAGTGTGCGGCGCGACCGCCAGAACCGCCGCCCGCCGGGGCTGAGGCGTTTGCCGGGGCACCCTGCGTCAGCCGTCGGCCTGCTGTTCGACGGCGCGCTGGACGGCCCGGTAGATCTGCCCGAACCGGAGCGCGTCCGGGCTGCTCAGCAGCAGGATGTCGTGCCCCCGGTGCTGCACCCAGAGTTCGTGCGTCCGGTCGCCGCGTTCGTACGAGCGGTCCAGCCAGCCCAGCGGCAGTTCCAGGAAGGGGGCGAGCACCAGCGCGCCGACGACGAAGGCGGCCAGGACGATCAGCGCCAGCGTCCAGTTCCCCCGGTCCTGCGCCGACCAGGCCAGCGAGATGACGCAGAGCAGCGCCACCAGCGGGGGCAGGGAGAGGAGCAGGACCAGGACGCCCCGGCCCAGCTTCCGGGAGTGCTGCCCGAGGGTGCTCCGTCCCCGGGCGTGCCAGACGTACGTGATCTCGGGCAGCCGCAGTGTGTGCCCGTCCACCCGGATCGACTCGGAGGTCACCTGCACCGTGTCGTCCTGGTAATAGAGCGTCATCTCTTCAGTGAACCCGGTGCGGACGGGTTCGGCAGCCCCGACACCACGGCGGGGTGTCCGTTGTGGACCCGGGCGTGGACCCGGGTCAACGCGGGCGGACCGGCTGGCCGCGTTCCATCGCCCGTTGCAGGGCCCGGTAGATCTGCCCGAAGCGGAGTGCGTCGGCGGTGCGGACCAGCCGGACCGGCCGGCCCTGCCAGCGGATCCAGATCTCCCACTGCCGGCTGCCCCGGGCGTACGAGCGGTCGAGTTGTTCGAACAGCACGTCGGCGACCGGGCCGACGGCCAGCCCGACCAGCACCGACGCGCCGACGATCGCGATGGTGACGGTCCAGGACCGGTGCAGCCAGATGGCCAGGGCGATGCCGAGGACGGCGGCCACCAGCGGCCCGGCCATCGCCGCGCCGATCACACCCCGGCCGGCGAGCACCCGCCAGGACCGGCTGCCGCGCTGGTGCCAGACCTCGGTGATCTCGGCGAGCGGGAAGCGCTGCCCGTCGACCCGGACGGCGGTCGACGTGACCTGCACCGACCTGTCGTCGTAGAACATGACCATCGCGACTCCCGGTGACGGAGCTGACACCAGACTATCTACCCCAACGACCCGCGCCGTAAGGTTGGCACGCGACTTCGACGAGGAAGTGAGGGCAGCAATGGGCGAGTTCGTTCGGCTGGAGACCAAGGACGGCATCGGCACCATCCGGCTGGACCGGCCGCCGATGAACGCGCTCAACGTCCAGGTCCAGGAGGAGCTGCGCGAGGCCGCGACGGCCGCCGCCGACGACCCCGAGGTCCGCGCCGTCATCGTGTACGGCGGGGAGAAGGTCTTCGCCGCCGGGGCGGACATCAAGGAGATGGCCGACATGTCCTACGTGGACATGAGCGAGCGCTCCGCCCGCCTCTCCAGCGCGCTCACCGCCTTCACCCGTATCCCCAAGCCGGTGGTCGCCGCGATCACCGGTTACGCCCTCGGCGGGGGCTGCGAGCTGGCGCTGGCCTGCGACTGGCGGGTGGTCGCCGAGGACGCCAAGCTCGGCCAGCCGGAGATCAAGCTGGGCATCATCCCCGGCGCCGGTGGCACCCAGCGGCTGGCCCGGCTGGTCGGCCCGGCCCGCGCCAAGGATCTGATCATGTCCGGCCGGATGGTCGACGCCCAGGAGGCGCTGCGGATCGGGCTGGCCGACCGGGTCGTCCCGGCCGCCGACGTCTACCTCGCCGCCGTCGAGCTGGTCCAGCCGTACCTCACCGGTCCGGTGCAGGCGCTGCGGGCGGCGAAGCTCGCCGTCGACGCCGGCCTCGACATGGACCTCAACTCCGGTCTCGCCTGGGAGAGCCAGCTCTTCGCCGGGCTGTTCGCCACCGACGACCGGCGCGAGGGCATGACCGCGTTCGTGGAGAAGCGCAAGCCGAGGTTCACCGGGCGCTGACACGCCGCGCCGAAGCTTCTTCACGTTCAGGTGACCGACCGGTAACCTCGGACCGGCCACGCGACGAGGGGAGCGGCGATGACGGAGCGGATCGAGGGTCACGGCGGGGAGTTGGCGCTTGCGGCGCTGCGCGCGTACGGCGTACGCGAGATGTTCACCCTCTCCGGCGGGCACGTGTTCCCGCTCTACGACGCCGCGCATCGGACCGACTTCCCGGTCTACGACGTGCGGCACGAGCAGACGGCGGTCTTCGCGGCCGAGGCGGTGACCAAGCTCCAGCGCCGCCCCGGCCTCGCCGTGCTCACCGCCGGCCCCGGCGTCACCAACGGCATCTCCGGCCTGACGAGCGCGTTCTTCAACGCCTCGCCGGTGCTGGTGCTCGGCGGCCGGGCCCCGGCCTTCCGCTGGGGCTCCGGCAGCCTCCAGGAGATGGACCACCTCCCGCTGGTCCGCCCGGTCACCAAGCACGCCGAGACGGTCTTCAGCACCGAGGACATCCCTCGGGCGGTCGCCGCCGCGCTGGACGCCGCGCTCACCCCGCACCGCGGGCCGGTCTTCCTCGATTTCCCGCTGGAGGTGGTCTTCTCGGTCGGGGAGGCCGACCAGCCGACGGGAGCGGCGCCCGCCCCGCTGGAGGCCGATCCGGACGAGGTGGCCCGCGCCGCCGAGCTGGTCGCGCAGGCCGAGCGGCCGGTGATCGTCGCGGGGTCGGACGTCTGGTCCGGCGACGCGGTCGACGCGCTGCGGGCGGCGGCCGAGGCGCTCGGCGTGCCGGTCTTCACCAACGGCATGGGGCGCGGCGCGCTCCCGCCGGAGCACCCCCTCGCGTTCGCCAAGGCCCGCAGGGCCGCGCTCTCCGGGGCCGACGTGGTCGTGGTGGTCGGCACCCCGCTGGACTTCCGGCTCAGCTTCGGCGACTTCGGCGACGCGAAGGTGGTGCACGTCGTCGACGCGCCGAGCCAGCGCGCAGGGCATGTCGAGACGGCCGCTTCGCCCGCCGGTGACCTGCGGCTGATCCTCACCGCGTTGGCCGACCACGTCGGCGACCGGGTCGACCACACCGACTGGATCGCGCAGCTGCGCGTCAAGGAGGACGCGGCGAAGGCGCGCGACGCCGAGGAGATGGCCGCCGAGACCGACCCGATCCGTCCGGCGCGGATCTACGGCGAACTGCGCCGGGTGCTCGCCCGGGACGCCATCACCATCGGCGACGGCGGCGACTTCGTCTCGTACGCCGGCCGCTACCTGGAGCCGGCCCAGCCCGGCACCTGGCTCGACCCCGGGCCGTACGGCTGTCTCGGCACCGGCATGGGCTACGCGATGGGGGCCCGGATCACCCACCCGGACCGGCAGGTCTGCGTGCTGATGGGCGACGGCGCGGCGGGCTTCTCGCTGATGGACGTGGAGTCCCTGGTCCGGCAGAAGCTTCCGGTGGTGATGGTGGTCGGCAACAACGGCATCTGGGGCCTGGAGAAGCACCCGATGCGCGCCATGTACGGCTACGACATCGCCGCCGACCTCCAGCCCGAACTCCGCTACGACCAGGTGGTCGCGGCGATGGGCGGAGCCGGCGAGACGGTCACCAAGGCCGCCGACCTGGGTGCCGCCCTGGAGCGGGCCTTCGACGCCGGTGTGCCGTACCTGGTCAACGTGATCACCGACCCGGCCGACTCGTACCCCCGCTCGTCCACCCTCGCCTGACCAGGAAAACCACGGGAAATTCCCCGCCCGTCGTCGTAGGGTCGCCACCACGGGCTGTCCGGAACTGTCACACCCGTCGTCCAGGGTGTTCGGACCACGACGTACGACACGGGGAGTTCATCCATGACCCACGCGATCCGGGCGGAGGGGCTGGTGCGGCGCTTCGGTGCCACCACGGCCCTGGCCGGAGTCGACCTCGAGGTCCCGAGCGGGACGGTCTTCGGCCTGCTCGGGCCCAACGGGGCCGGTAAGACCACCACGGTCCGGGTGCTCGCCACCCTGCTCCGGGCCGACGAGGGGCACGCCACCGTCGGCGGGTACGACGTCGTCCGCGACGCCCACCGGGTCCGGCAGCTCATCGGCCTCACCGGGCAGTACGCCTCGGTCGACGAGACCCTGACCGGGGTGGAGAACCTGGTGTTGATCGGCCGGCTGCTCGGGTTGCGCCGCCCCGACGCGCGGGCCCGCGCCCGGGAACTGCTCGCCGACTTCCACCTGACCGACGCGGCCGACCGACCCGCCAAGACCTACTCCGGCGGTATGCGTCGCCGCCTCGACCTGGCCGCCAGTTTGGTCGGCCGGCCGCAGGTGCTCTTCCTCGACGAGCCGACCACCGGGCTCGACCCGCGCAGCCGCAACGAGCTGTGGGACATCGTCCGCGGCCTGGTCGCCGACGGGGTGACCGTGCTGCTCACCACGCAGTACCTCGAAGAGGCCGACCAGTTGGCCAGCGAGATCGCCGTGGTCGACCACGGCCGGGTGATCGCCCAGGGCACCCCGGAGGAACTGAAGACCAGGACCGGCGGACAGACCCTGGCCGTCCGTCCGGAGCGGGCGGCCGACCTGCCGACCGTGCTCGCGGTGGCCGGCCAGGTCACCGGGCTCACCCCCGAGGTGGCCCAGAGCACGGTCACCGTTGCGGTGAACGACGACTCGGTCCTGCCGGCCGTGGTGCGCCGCCTCGACGAGGCCGGGATCGCCGTCGCCGAGCTGGCGCTGCGCGGTTCCACCCTCGACGAGGTCTTCCTCACCCTGACCGGTCAGCGGGCCGAACCGGGGCGGACCGAAGAAGCCGAGCTGAAGGGCGCGCTGGTATGACCGCCGTCACCGTACCCGCCCCGGCCCGCCGGCTGAGCCCGCTCGCCGGACTGTCGCACACGTTCACCCTGGCCTGGCGGAGCCTGGTGCAGATCAAGCACAACCCGCTGGAGCTGGCCGACCTGAGCATCCAGCCGGTGATGTTCGTGCTGCTCTTCACCTACGTCTTCGGCGGGGCGATCTCCGGCTCCCCGGGTGAGTACCTCACCTTCGCGCTTCCCGGGATCATCGTGCAGAACGCCTTCTTCGCCACCATGACCACCGGTTTCGGGCTCAACCACGATCTCACCAAGGGTGTCTTCGACCGGCTCCGGTCGCTGCCGATCGCCCGCTGGGCACCGTTGGCCGGACGGATCCTCGCCGACACGGTCAAGCAGGCCTGGTCGGTCTCGCTGCTGATCGCAGTCGGCGCGATCCTCGGCTTCCGGCTCCAGAACGGCGTCCTCGGCCTGATCGGGGCGCTCGCCCTGCTGCTGGCCTTCTCCCTGGCCGCCGCGTGGGTGTCGGTGCTGGTCGGAGTGCTGGTCAGCGAACCGGACAAGGTACAGGTCTTCGGCTTCATGGTGATCTTCCCGTTGACCTTCACCAGCAACGCGTTCGTGCCGACGGAGACCATGCCCGGCTGGTTGCAGGCCTGGGTGGAGGTCAACCCGGTCACCGTGCTCGCCGACGCGCTGCGTGGGCTGCTGGTGTCCGGACCGGTACTCGCGCCGGTGGTGCAGTCGGTGATCTGGGGGGTCGCCATCGCGGCGGTCTTCGCTCCGCTCGCCGTCCGGGCGCTCCGCCGCCGCGTCTGAGGCCACCGCCCGGACCCGACCGGGGGCGGTCAGATGGTCTGGTCCGGATCGGTGTGCCGGTCCGGGGTGTCCGCCCGGTCGGGGCTGCGCGGGTCGCCGGCAGGACCGGGCGTACGGGGGTTGCGCGGGTCGCCGGCAGGACCGGGCGTGCGCGGCTCGGGCTGGTTCGCGGCGGGCCCGGGCGTGCGCGGCTCGGGCCGGTCCGCGGCGGGCCCGGGGTCGCGCTCGCGGCGCAGGTCCCGCTCGCGGCGCTGGAGGTCGTCCTCCCAGCGGCGGAACAGCTCCTCGTCCTGTCGCCGCGTCGGGTCCGCGATCGACCTGAGGAAGTCGGGGTCGTCGTCCGGAGCCGCCGGGGCCCGCCGGGGCGCGGGACGTGGCCCGGCGCGGGTGGGCGCGGGTCGGCCGGCGAGGAACCAGGCGACCGGGCCGAGCAGGGGCACGAGCAGGAGCACCGGCACCCAGACGACGCGGGGCATCGCGCGGACCTGGTGCTTCTCGGCGGAGAGGCAGTCGATCAGGGCGAGCGCGGCGAGGACCACCTGAGCCGCGACGAGGAGGAGGAAGACCCGGACCATTCACCAATCATGACGCACTCTCCGCAGGTCACCACAGCGTCCGCAGCACGAGCAGGGCGCCGAGCAGCGCGTACCCGGTGGCGGCCAGGGCGGCCAGCGGGACGGGGGGCCCGCCGGTGGGTGCCGGGCCGGTGCCGGAGCCCCGCCGCCAGCACAGCACCAGCGCGGCGCCCCAGGTGAGCAGCGCGAGCGCGGCGGCCAGCGTGCCGGCCACGCCGCCGTCCACGGCCAGCCGGACGGCGAGCACGGTGACCACGGTGACCGCCAGCGCGGTCCGCCGCCAGGCGAGACGGGTCCGCTCGGGTTGCAGCCCCGGGTCGACGGTCATCCGTTGCCGACCGCCCGAGCCAGGACGGCCACCACCAGCAGGGCCGCGCCGAGCCCGACCACCAGCGCGAGCACGGCCGGGAACCGGGAGGCGGGCAGGTCCTCGCCGAGCCGGATCGCCCGTTCGGTACGCGCCCAGTGGTCCACCGCCCGGATGGCCACCGTGCCGCCGAGCAGCAGCAGCGCGATCGCGATCACCTCGCGCAGGTGGGCGAGGGGCAGCGGGGGCAGGAACTGGGCGGCGGCGAGCCCACCGGCGATCAGCGCCAGCCCGGTCCGCAGCCAGGCCAGGAAGGTGCGTTCGTTGGCCAGGGAGAAGCGGTAGTCCGGGCGGGTGCCGACCGTCCGCATCTCCTGCGGGTCGAACCACCGCCTGATCGCCTGCCACACATCGCCATTATCGGTTCGACCCCGCACGTAGCCTGGACCGATGAGCGATCTTGACGCGACGATCCTGCGGACGGCGTACGACCGGCAGTTGCGGCCGGACGTCCCGGACCCGGTGCCGGACGGGGTGACCGTGGAGCGGGACGGTCCGCTCGTGCGGATCCTCGGCCTGGACCACCGGGGCTTCCTGACGTACCGGGACCTGGGCGGGCTGACCGGGGCGGACCTGGACGCGCTGATCGTCCGGCAGCGGGAGCTGTTCCGCCAGCGGGGTGAGGCGGTCGAGTGGAAGCTGTACGGCCACGACGAGCCGGCGGACCTGGCCGACCGGCTGCGCGCGGCCGGGTTCGTCCCGGAGGAGCCGGAGACCGTGGTGGTCGGCCCGGTCGCGCCGCTCGCGGCGGCGGTCCCGGTGCTTCCCGGGGACGTCCGCCTGCGCGAGGTCACCGACCGGGCCGACCTGGAGCGGATCGCCGCGATGGAGGAGCAGGTCTGGGGTGACGACCGCGGCCACCTGGTCGACGGGCTGGCCCGGGAGATCGCCACAGACCCGCAGTCGATCACCGTGGTGGTGGCCGAGGCGGAGGGGACGGTGGTCAGTGCCGGCTGGGTCCGCTACGTCGCGGGCACCGGGTTCGCCACCCTCTGGGGCGGCTCGACCCTGCCGGCGTGGCGTCGGCGCGGCGTCTACCGGGCGCTGGTGACCCATCGGGCCCGGCTGGCGGCCCAGCGCGACCGCACGCTGCTCCAGGTGGACGCCTCGCCGGAGAGCCGGCCGATCCTGGAGCGGCTCGGCTTCGTCCCGGTCACCACGACGACCCCGTACGTCTACACTCCGTGATCATGGACCAGTCGCTGACGGCCGAGGAGAAACTGACGCTGAAGACCGGCGCGTTCGGCGCCGTCCTCCTGGTGTCGAACGCCGACCCGGGGTTGCTCGCCCTGGTCCGGGAGAGCTTCGCCGCGTCGGGGGTGATCGCCGGTGCCAGCGGGACGGTGCGGGACGCCCTCACCTCCGGCCCGCTGCCGCGGCTGCCCGAGGGGTCGTCCGGGCAGGTGGAGCAGGCCGCGCTGGCAGCCCTGGGGCGGGCGATGACGATCCTGCGGGAGAAGGTGCCGGGCGAGGTGGCCGCGTACCGCTCGGTGGTGCTGACCGCCGCGGACCGGGCCGCTCGGGCACACCGGGGGGTCGACCCGGCCGAGCAGGTGGCGATCGGTCGGATCAGGGCGGTGCTGGACGAGGCGGACTGAACGGCCGACGGGCCTGGTCGGCCCCGGCCGGGACCGGTCAGGCGCGGGCGGGAGCGAGCCGGATCGGCGCCCAGAGCGCCCGGACGGCGAGCCGTACGCAGCGTTCCCGCAGGCGGCCGCAGGCGCACCGGTAGGACGTCGGGGGAACGCGGCGGCACGGCCGGTCGGGTGGCGTGCCCGGATCGACCGGCCTGACCTGCGGCGACACCGTACCCTCCTGCCCTGACATGTCGTGATACCTCCCGATTCACGACTCTAGCGGGTTGGTCGGCTTTCGGTGAGCTGTGTCACGCTGAGTCCGCCAAAGCGTGATGCTACTGGCAGGTAACATTGCCGGCGTGGGTAACTGCACAGCAGCCCGCGGTTGACCGGCGTCAACGAAAAGCGCGAGGCTGCGCCCGGGACAGGGCGAGCAAAGCCATCACACAGGAGGGTCGTCGAAGCGCGATGAACATCGTCGTACTCGTCAAGCAGGTGCCCGATTCGGGCGCGGACCGCAACCTGCGCAGTGACGACAACACCGTCGACCGTGGTTCGGCGAACAACGTGATCAACGAGATGGACGAGTACGCCATCGAGGAGGCGCTGAAGATCAAGGAGGCGCACGGTGGCGAGGTCACCATCCTGACCATGGGTCCGGACCGGGCGACCGAGTCGATCCGCAAGGCGCTCTCCATGGGCCCCGACAAGGCCGTCCACGTGGTGGACGACGCGCTGCACGGCTCCTGCGCGGTGGCCACCTCGAAGGTCCTCGCCGCAGCCCTCGGCACGCTCAACGCCGACCTGGTCATCTGCGGGGCCGAGTCGACCGACGGGCGGGTCCAGGTGCTGCCGCACATGCTCGCCGAGCGGCTCGGCGTCGCCGCGCTGACCGGGGCGCGGAAGCTGACCGTCGACGGCCAGACGCTCACCGTCGAGCGGCAGACCGAGGAGGGCTACGAGGTGGTCACCGCCTCGACCCCGGCCGTGGTCTCCGTCTGGGACACCATCAACGAGCCGCGCTACCCGTCCTTCAAGGGCATCATGGCGGCGAAGAAGAAGCCCGTGCAGACGCTCTCCCTGGCCGACCTGGGCGTCGCGCCGAGCGAGGTCGGCTTCGACGGCGCGACCAGCGCCGTGCTGGAGCACAGCAAGCGCCCGCCGCGCTCCGGCGGTGAGAAGGTCATCGACGAGGGCTCCGGCGGCGTGCAGCTGGTCGAGTTCCTCGCCACCGAGAAGTTCGTGTGAGGGGTCAGGATGTCTGAGGTTCTCGTCGTCGTCGAAGCCACCCGTGAGTTCGGCGTCAAGAAGGTCACCCTCGAGATGCTCACCCTCGCCCGCGAGCTCGGTACCCCCGCCGCGGTGGTGCTCGGTGGCCCCGGCGCGGCCGAGGCGCTCGGCGCCAAGCTGGGCGAGTACGGCGCGGAGAAGATCTACGCCGCCGAGAGCGAGGAGATCGACGGCTACCTGGTGGCTCCGAAGGCCACTGTCCTGGCCGAGCTGGTCACCCGGGTCCAGCCCGCGGCCGTGCTGCTCGCCTCGGCCCAGGAGGGCAAGGAGATCGCCGCCCGCCTCGCGGTCAAGCTGGACAACGGCATCCTGACCGACGTGGTGGGCCTCGCCGCCGACGGCACCGCCACCCAGGTCGCCTTCGCCGGCTCCACCATCGTCAAGTCCAAGGTCACCAAGGGCCTGCCGCTGGTCACCCTCCGGCCGAACTCGGTCAACCCCGCCCCGGCCCCGGCCACCCCGACGGTCGAGCAGCTCACCGTCACCGTGGGCGACACCGACCGACTGGCGAAGGTGGTCGACCGGGTCGCCGAGCAGAAGGGCTCCCGCCCCGAGCTGACCGAGGCCTCGGTCGTCGTCTCCGGCGGTCGCGGGGTCGGCAACGCCGACAACTTCAAGCTGGTCGAGGAGCTGGCCGACCTGCTGGGCGGCGCGGTCGGCGCGTCCCGGGCAGCGGTCGACTCCGGCTACTACCCGCACCAGTTCCAGGTCGGGCAGACCGGCAAGACCGTCTCCCCGCAGCTCTACGTCGCGCTCGGCATCTCCGGCGCGATCCAGCACCGGGCCGGCATGCAGACCTCGAAGACCATCGTCGCGGTGAACAAGGACGCCGAGGCGCCGATCTTCGAGCTGGCCGACTTCGGTGTGGTGGGCGACCTGTTCAAGATCGTCCCGCAGGCCGCCGAGGAGATCCGCAAGCGCAAGTGACCCGACCGTCACGCACCCCGGCCGCGGAACCTGACAGGTTCCGCGGCCGGCTGTCGTACGGGAGCTGATCGGCGGGCCGGGGAGCTGAGCCGGCCCGCCGATCAGCTCGTCAAGGAGCCCCTCAACAGGCTGTCGCCGGAGTGGGCGGTGTTGTTGTCGTACCGCTCGGCGGAGACGTCGACCACGGAGTACCGGTCAAGGTCGACGTCAGGGGGCAACGGTAGCAGCGCGTCGGTGCCCTCGCCGAGCACGCCGACCGGGAGGGTCCCACGATTCCCGGATCGATCGGCCGGAGCCGGTGACATCCCTCCGCGCCGGGGTGGGGGCGGGGCGGCGGATAGGCTGAACCGCGATGACATACCTGGATCACGCGGCGACGACCCCGATGCTCGACGAGGCACTGGAGGCGTACGTCGCGACCGCTCGCGACGTCGGCAACGCGTCGTCACTGCACGCGGCCGGGCGACGTGCCCGTCGCCGGGTGGAGGAGTCCCGGGAGCGGGTGGCCGCCGCCCTGGGCGCCCGTCCGTCCGAAGTGATCTTCACCGGTGGGGGCACCGAGAGCGACAACCTCGCGGTCAAGGGGATCTTCTGGTCCCGGCGGGGCGCCGGACGGGACCGGGTCGTCTCCAGCGCGGTCGAGCACCACGCCGTGCTCGACGCGGTGGACTGGCTCTGCGCACACGAGGGCGCCGGGGTGGGCTGGCTGGCGGTGGACGAGGCCGGTCGGCTCAGCCCGGACGGCCTGGGCACCGAACTGGCCGCGCACGGCGACCGGGTGGCCCTGGTGACGGCGATGTGGGCCAACAACGAGGTCGGCACCGTCCAACCGATCGCCGAACTGGCCGCGGTCGCCGCCGAGCACGGGGTGCCGTTCCACACCGACGCCGTCCAGGCCGTCGGGCAGGTCCCGGTCGACTTCGCCGCCAGCGGCGTCGCCGCGCTGACCGTCACCGGGCACAAGCTCGGCGGCCCGACCGGGGTGGGCGCGCTGCTGCTCGGCCGGGACGTCGTGGCCACCCCGCTGCTGCACGGCGGCGGCCAGGAGCGCGACGTCCGCTCCGGCACGCTGGACACCGCCGGGATCGCCGCCTTCGCCGTCGCGGTCGAGAGCGCGGTGAAGAACCAGCAGGCGTACGCCGCGCGGGTTGCCGCGCTCCGCGACGACCTGGTCGAGCGGGTCCGACACGCGGTGCCCGAGGTGGTCTACAACGGCGACCCGACCGACCGGCTCCCGGGCAACGCGCACTTCTCCTTCCCCGGCTGCGAGGGGGACGCGCTGCTGCTGCTCCTGGACGCCCAGGGCATCGCCTGCTCCACCGGGTCGGCGTGCTCGGCGGGGGTGGCCCAGCCCTCGCACGTGCTGCTGGCCATGGGCGCCGACAACGACCGGGCCCGCTCCTCGTTGCGTTTCTCGCTCGGCCACACCTCCACCAGTGCCGACGTGGACGCCCTGATCGCCGCGCTCCCCGCCGCCGTGGAACGGGCCCGCCGGGCCGGGGCCATCCGCTCCGCCCGCTCCTGAATCGCGGTGCGGGTCGACCCCGGGCGGGGGCTACCCTCGACGGGATGAAGGGAGTGTGCCGGTGAGGGTCTTGGCAGCGATGTCCGGCGGGGTCGACTCGGCGGTCGCCGCCGCGCGGGCGGTGGAGGCGGGACACGACGTCACCGGCGTGCACCTGGCGCTGGCCCGCAACCCGCAGACCTATCGGACCGGGGCGCGTGGCTGCTGCACCCTGGAGGACTCCCGCGACGCCCGGCGTGCCGCCGACGTGCTCGGCATCCCGTTCTACGTCTGGGACATGGCCGACCGGTTCCACGCCGACGTCGTCGACGACTTCGTCGCCGAGTACGCGGCGGGGCGTACCCCGAATCCGTGCCTGCGCTGCAACGAGAAGATCAAGTTCGCCGCGGTGCTGGACCGGGCCGTCGCCCTCGGCTTCGAGGCCGTGGTCACCGGCCACCACGCCCGGCTCGGCCCGGACGGCCTGCTGCGCCGCAGCGTCGACGTCGCCAAGGACCAGTCGTACGTGCTGGCCGTGCTCACCCGCGAGCAGCTCGACCGGTCGCTGTTCCCGCTCGGCGACTCGACCAAGGCGCAGGTGCGGGCGGAGGCCGCCCGACGCGGGCTGGCCGTGGCCGACAAGCCGGACTCGCACGACATCTGCTTCATCGCCGACGGTGACACCCGGGGGTTCCTGGCCGAGCGGCTGGGCGAGACCCCCGGCGACGTGGTCGACGCGCTCACCGGCGCGGTCGTGGGCAGCCACACCGGCGCGTACGCGTACACCGTGGGGCAGCGGCGGGGGCTGCACCTGGACCGCCCCGCCCCGGACGGCCGCCCCCGGTACGTGCTCTCCATCACCCCGAAGACCAACACCGTCACCGTCGGGCCGGGCGAGGCCCTGGAGGTCACCGACGTCCGCGCCGAGCGTCCGGTCTGGACCGGTGGACCCCGCCCCGACCACCCGGTCGAGTGCGAGGTGCAGCTGCGCGCCCACGGTGACGTGGTGCCGGCCACCGTCACCGTCGACGCCCACGGCCTGCGTGCCGCGCTGCGCCGCCCGGTACGCGGGGTCGCCGCCGGTCAGGCGATCGTGGCGTACCGGCCCGACCCGGCCGGCGACGTGGTGCTCGGCTCCGCGACCATCACCAGCTGAGCCCGGCCAGCACGACCACCTCCGGCTGAGCCGACAAGCGCGACCACCTCCCGCTGCGGCGGCGGAAGGGCGTCGCCGCCCGGGTGAGGTGGTAGCAGGGGTCCCCTGTTACCGCTTTTTGTCGAGCAAGGGCCCCCTGCAACCACCGCCGCGCCGCTTCCCGCCCGTCGGCGGGCAACCACCGCCGCGCCGCTTCCCGCCCGTCGGCGGGGCAGCCGGCGTGCCGGCCGGTTAACCTGTCGACCGTGACTGATCAGGTGTGGCCCTGGCCCCGTGGCGCGGCGACCGGCGTCGGTTCCCTACCGGGAACGGACGTGGCCGAGGCGCAGCGCATCGTCCTCGGCGAGCTGCCGGCCCTGCCCCACCTGCCCGAGTTGCCCGCCCGTGGCCCCGGCGCCGACCTGATCGGCCGTAGCGCCGGACTCCTGGTCGAACTGCCGGTCGAGCTGTACGCGGCCCGCTGGCGGATCGCCCCACGCCCCGGTCGGGACGTGCGTCGCGCCCGCGACCTGATGGAACGCGACCTCGACCAGCTCGCCGAGCAGGCCGAGGAGTACACCGGCCCGGTCAAGGTGCAGGTGGCCGGCCCGCTCACCCTGGCCGCCGGGCTGGAACTGCCGATCGGCGGTCGCATGCTGCGTGACCCGGGCGCGGTCCGGGACCTCACCGGCTCGCTCGCCGAGGGGCTGCGCGGGCACGTCGAGGCGGTCGCCCGCCGGGTGCCCCGGGCGACGGTGCTGCTCCAGGTCGACGAGCCGTCGCTACCAGCCGTACTGGCCGGTCGGATCCCCACCGAGAGCGGGCTCGGCGCGTACCGCGCCATGGAGACCGAGGTCGCCCGGACCGCGCTGCGTACCGTGGTCGAAGCGGCCGGGGTGCCCACCATCGTGCACTGCTGCGCACCGGACGTGCCGCTGGAACTGCTCCGCTCCACCGGCGCGGTCGCCGTGGCGTTGGATCTCGCCCAGGTCATCGACCTCGACCCGCTGGGCGAGGCGATCGACGCCGGGTTGGGGCTGCTGGCCGGGGCCGCCCCGGCGCTGCCGCCGCCGGCCGGTCGCGCGCCGACCTCCGCCCAGGTGGCCGACCAGGTACGCCAGCTCTGGGACCGGCTCGGCTTCCCCCGTGCCCGGCTGCCCGAGCAGGTGGTGGTCACCCCGGCCTGCGGCCTGGCCGGGGCAACTCCCCGGTACGTGCGGGAGGTGCTCACCGCCTGCCGCGACGCCGGCCGGCGACTCGCCGAGGAGTGAGCGCCGGTCGCCGGAGTCGCGGACGGGCAGGTGACCGGTGCCGGCTCGTGGACGGAGCAGGTGACCGGCCTCCGGGTCGCGGTGCCGGGCGGCGGATCGCCGGATGACAGGTTTCCCGTCGTACCCGGTGGGCAGCAAGAGGCCATGATTGGACAGCTACGTTCCGTGGTGATCGACTGCCCCGACCCGCGTGCCCTGGCGGCCTTCTACGGCGAACTGCTGGGCCTGTCGATCGCCGAGGAGGAGACCGACGACGACTGGGTGGTGCTCGGCGGCCCACCCGGGCAGCATCCTCGGATCGCCTTCCAGATGGCCCCCGACCTGCGTCCGCCGAACTGGCCCGACCCGGAGCGCCCCCAGCAGTTCCATCTGGACGTGCAGGTGGACGATGTGGACGCGGCCGAGCAGCGGGTGCTCGCACTCGGGGCGCGACGGCTGCCCGGGGAGGGCGACGGTTTCCGGGTCTACGCCGATCCGGCCGGCCACCCGTTCTGTCTCGTCTTCGAGTGATGCGTGGTAGCAGGGGTCCCCTGTTACCGCTTTTTGTGTAGCAGGGGACCCCTGCAACCACCCGGCGCAACCAGGCGCGAGCGCCCAGCCGCCCGCCCGAGAGGGCGCCGTGGGCGGGCGGCTGGGCGTGGTTGCGGGAGGCGGGCAGGATAGGAGCCATGATCCAGTCTTCGGTACGGCGTTCCTCCGGTTCGTTCTTCGGCCTCGCGTACGGGGACGCCCTGGGCGCACCGACCGAGTTCCTGACCGTCGACGAGATCGTCCGCCGGTACGGCCAGGGCGGTCCCCGGGAACTCGTCGGTGACCCCGCCCCGGTCACCGACGACACCCAGATGGCCCTGGCGGTCGCCTGGGCGCTGCGGGAGGCCCCGGCGCTGACGCCGGAGGCGGTCGAGCCGCTGCTCCGGCAGCGCTTCGTCGCCTGGTCGGTGAGCCCGGAGAACAACCGCGCCCCCGGCATGACCTGCCTGCGCGCCTGTGGGGAACTGGCCCGGGGAGTGCGCTGGCAGGCGGCGACCCAGGCCGGCTCGAAGGGGTGCGGGGCGAACATGCGGGTCACCCCGGTCGGTCTGCTCGACGTCGACCTGGACACCCTCGCCGGACTGGCCCAGCTCCAGGCCGGCCTGACCCACGGCCACCCGACCGGTCTGGCCGCCAGCGAGCTGACCGCGTACGCCGTCCGGGTGCTGCGTGACGGGGTGACCCTGCCCGAACTACCCGGCCTGCTCGTCGGGCACGCCCGGCGGCAACGCCGGGTCTACCGGCACGGGTGGCTGGGCGACCTCTGGCAGCAGCCCGGCGTCAGCGACCCGGTCGACTTCATCGCCCGGGGCTGGGACGAGTGCCTGGCCGTGCTCGCGCGGCTGACCGCGGCGCTGGCCCGCCCCGACGACGGCGGCGACCCGTGCCGGGAGACCGGGGAGGGTTGGGTGGCCGAGGAGGCCCTGGCCACCGCCCTGCTCTGCGCCGTCCGGCACGCCGACGACCCGGTCGGTGCGCTGGCCCGTGGCGCGACCACCGCCGGTGACTCGGACTCGATCGCCGCGCTGGCCGGCGCGTTCGTCGGTGCCGCCCACGGCATGGCCGCCTGGCCCGCCGACTGGGCCTTCCGCATCGAGTACGCCGACCAGCTCCGCGCCCTCTCCGCCCCGCTCGACTGACCCTCCCACCTCATCCCCACGGCCCGCCGAGCCCTCATCCCACGGCCCGCCCAGCCCTCATCCCACGGCCCGCCCAGCTCTCCTCCCACGGCCCGCCCAGCGCGTTGATCGAGAGGTCCGCCTCAGCGTCGGCGCGCAGGGCGCCACACGGAAGGGCGGGAGGGGATCACGCGCTGCGCGGGAAGTCCTTACGCTTGATCTTGGCGCGGCGGCCGTCCGGGTGGTGGAACACGATGCCCTCAGCGAGGTGACCGGGGGCGAACCGGCTCTCCAACCCGGCCAGGTACTCCCGCAGCCCGGTGTAGCTGCGCGGCGCGTCCGGCAGGGCGGGCGCGTGCAGGTTGAACGGCACGCAGGTGTGCTCCGCCAGCCCCAGCGGGTTGCCCTGAACGCGGGGGCCGAGCGTCTCGCAGGGGTGCTCGCCGTCGGGCCAGTCCGACACGTCGGTGTTGCGGGCGGCGACCAGGATCCACTTGTCCTCCGGGCTGTGGTCGTCGGTGTCGACGTACCACCCGTCGACGATGCCCTGCTGCTTCTGCGCCCTGCTGGGGTTGCGACGCTTCTCCACCCGCACGAGATGTCCGGAGCGGACGGTGAGCCGCACGTTGGTGCCGTCGAGCTTCTCGGTGGGAGTTCCCTCGCCGTTGAACACCCAGGCGCACTCAGGCCGCGGGCGGTCGACGACCTGGAAGTGGTCGTCGCGTTCGAACAGGGTGGGGATCTTCTCCATGACCTGCATTCCCTTCCTGACGTGCCCGATCAGCTCTTCGGCGGTGATGAGCCCGCCGGCCAGGCCACTGGCCAACGCCCGCACCAGATCGGCCACGGCCACATCGGCCTCGACGGCGACGTGCTTGAGCGCCTTCTTCTCCTCCGGCGAGATCCAGGCGACCAGCCGCGACCAGCCCTCCGGTGGAGTCCACCGAGCCAGCTGACCGGGCGTCTTGCGGGGCCGTCCGGGGCGTCGCACCTCGTCCATGCCGGGAACCGTAGGGGCGTGGATAGTGTTGTGTCAATTGGCATAACAGAAATGGCGGCACGGGGAGGATGTCCCAGGACGCCAGGGGTGATCCAGGAAGCTGGGGACCGGTCGGGACCCCTCAGAGGTGGGGTTGGAGGCGGCGCCAGAGCGCGGGGTCGCAGGTGCCGGCGCGGTCGCGGAAGGCACCGGCGTCGACCCGGAGCGTCGTACCGAGGTCGAGGAAGCTGTCGTGGTCGGCGTCGGCGTCCCAGCTGCGGGTGGGGATGCGTACGTGGTCGTCGCGGTCGCTCTTGTCCTGGCTGGTGATCTTGAGCACGTCCGCGCCCCGGCGGTCGGCGCGCAGCACCAGGCAGGGCCGTACCTTCGAGCCGGTGCCGTCGGCGTACGGCACGTCCGCCCACCAGATCTCACCTGGTCGGGGCGTACGCGTGGTGGTCCGCCGGTCGCGCGGACGCGGCGGCGCGGTCGACCGGCCGGTACGGCGCGGCGGCCGGGTCCGACCCGCCGGGCGCGACGGTGGGGCGGGCCGGTGCCGCCAACTGCTCCACGCCCAGCCGGCGGCGACCGCCAGCAGGACCGCCACCGTCCAGGGCAGCCACTCCGGCATGCGTACCCCGCTTCTCTGTCGGCCCGGACCCGTGCCGGGCGAACAGCCGATTGTCCCACCCGCCCGATACGGTGCCTCAGGTAGCGTGATCAGCGAGGTCGCGGGGTGTCCGGGATCTCAGGGCGTGGAGGGTCGCACGTGTCCGAGGAAGCCATCCCCCAGCAGGTCAGCCCGGCACAGGCAGCGGCAGCCGGGGCGGAGCCACCGCCCGGGGTCAAGGACCGGCACGCCACCCTGAGTCAGGAGCTGACCGACCACCAGTACCGCTACTACGTGCTGGACGCCCCGGTCGTCAGCGACGCCGAATTCGACACGCTGCTGCGCGAGCTGGAGGCGTTGGAGGCGGAGTACCCGGCGCTGCGCACCCCGGACTCGCCCACCCAGCGGGTCGGCGGCACGTTCTCCACCGACTTCGCCCCGGTGACCCACGCCGAGCGGATGCTCTCGCTGGACAACGCCTTCGCCGACGAGGAACTCGCCGCCTGGGCCGAACGGGTGGTCCGCGACGCGGGCGGCGAGGTGCCGTACCTCTGCGAGCTGAAGGTCGACGGGCTGGCGATCAACCTCACGTACGAGCGCGGCCGGCTGGTCCGGGCCGCCACCCGGGGCGACGGCCGCACCGGTGAGGACGTCACCGCCAACGTCCGCAGCATCCGGGGCGTGCCGGCCGAGTTGACCAGCTCCGCGGAGTTCGGCCCGCCGCCGGAGCTGCTGGAGGTGCGGGGCGAGGTCTACTTCCCGGTCGCCGCCTTCGCCGACCTGAACGCCGGCCTGGTCGAGCAGGGCAAGCCGCCCTTCGCCAACCCGCGCAACGCCGCCGCCGGCAGCCTGCGGCAGAAGGATCCGCGGATCACCGCGTCCCGGCCGCTGCGGCTGGTGGTGCACGGCATCGGCGCCCGGCGCGGCTTCCAGCCCACCGCCCAGTCCGAGGCGTACGCGGCGCTGAAGGCGTGGGGGCTGCCGACCAGCGACCGCTGGCGGGTGGTGCCCGACCTGGCCGGTGTCGCCGAGTACGTCGCCCACTACGCCGCCCACCGGCACGACGTCGAGCACGAGATCGACGGTGTGGTGGTGAAGGTCGACCCGGTCTCCATCCAGGGCCGCCTGGGATCGACCAGCCGGGCGCCCCGCTGGGCGATCGCCTTCAAGTACCCGCCGGAGGAGGTCAACACCAAGCTCCTCGACATCCAGGTCAACGTCGGGCGGACCGGCCGGGTCACCCCGTTCGCGGTGCTCGAACCGGTCCGGGTGGCCGGCTCGACGGTGGCGCTGGCCACCCTGCACAACGCGCGCGAGGTGGAACGCAAGGGGGTGCTGATCGGCGACACGGTGGTGCTGCGCAAGGCCGGTGACGTGATCCCCGAGGTGCTCGGCCCGGTGGTCGACCTCCGGCCGCCGGACGCCCACGCCTTCGTGATGCCCACCCACTGCCCGGCCTGCGGCTCCCCGCTCGCTCCCGCCAAGGAGAGCGACGTCGACATCCGCTGCCCCAACTCCCGCACCTGCCCCGCGCAGCTGCGGGAACGGCTGACCCACCTCGCCGGCCGGGGCGCGCTCGACATCGAGGTGCTCGGCGAGAAGGCGGCGGCGGCGCTGCTCGACTCGGGCGTGCTGACCGACGAGGGCGACCTGTTCTCCCTCGACCCGGACCGGCTGACCGGGGTGCCGTTCTTCGTCAACAAGGACGGCAGCCTGGGCAGCAACGCGACCCGCTTCCTGGCCAGCCTGGACGAGGCGCGACAGCGTCCGCTCTGGCGGATGCTGGTGGCGCTGTCGATCCGGCACGTCGGTCCGACCGCGGCCCAGGCCCTGGCCCGCCACTTCGGCTCGGTGGAGAAGATCCGGGCGGCCACCGAGGAGGAACTGTCCTCGGTGGAGGGGGTGGGGCCGACCATCGCGGCGAGCCTGACCGAGTGGTTCACCGTCGACTGGCACCGCGCGGTGGTCGACAAGTGGGCCGCCGCCGGGGTCCGCATGGCGGAGGAGGCCGTCGACGAGGGGCCGCGCCCGCTGGAAGGGCTCACCGTCGTGGTCACCGGCACCCTCGCCGGGTTCTCCCGGGACCAGGCCGCCGAGGCGATCCAGTCCCGGGGCGGCAAGGTCAGCGGATCGGTCTCCAAGAAGACCGGCTTCGTGGTGGTGGGGGAGAACCCCGGCTCCAAGGCGGAGAAGGCCACCGCACTCAAGCTGCCGATCCTCGACGAGGATGGCTTCCGCGTGCTGCTCGAATCCGGCCCGGACGCCGCGCGGGAGGTCGCGCGCCGCGAGGAGTGAGCCGGGGCGGGCGATGCGGCTTACGGGCAACTGGCCGCGTATACCAACTTAATTACGACTACGACCGATTCGCGGCTGTCCTACCGTGAAATATCCCGCCGGGGGCGTTTGATGGGGAGCACGGCGTGGCACAAGGTCACGCCGTGCGATCCGGACCGCACGCCTCGGGAGGTGCGATGGAAGCCGCCGACCTGCGGAACGCCGTACCGCCTGCCCGGGTGGGGCCGTTCTTCGGGTTCGTCGGCGCGACCGTCGTGCTGGCCGTCGGGCTCACCGCCGGTCCGCTGGTCGCGCTTCCCGCCGACCTCGCCACGCTGCCCGGCGCCTTCTGGATCATGGCAGCGCTCGCCGTCGTCTGCGACGCCCGGCCCTTCGTACCGCCCGGCCAGCGGCACACCTCGGCGGTCTTCCCGTCGATCTGCTTCACCTTCGCGATCCTGGTCGCCTGGGGACCGGGCGCGGCGGTGGCGGTGCAGACCGCCGCCGTGGTCGTCTCCGGCTGGCGGTTGCGGCACGTCGCCTGGCGGACCGCGTTCAACGCCGCCCAGTACGCCTGCGCGCTGGCCGCCGCGGACGAGGTGATCCGGCTCGGCCCCGACGCGGCCTTCGCCGACGACCGCCTGCACTGGACCGGGGCGGTGGCGCTGGCCGGAGCGGCGGTGGCCTGGTTCGTGGTGAGCTACGGCCTGGTCAGCACGGCGGTACGGCTGCGCTTCGGCGACCCGTGGTGGCCGACCGTCCGCCGTGGGCTCGGCTTCGAGCTGCTCGCCACCGGTTCGTTGCTGCTGCTCGCCCCGGTGCTGGTGGCCGCGGCCCGGGCCAGCGCGGCACTGATCCCGCTGGTGCTGGTGCCGCTCTACGCCGTCTACCGGATGGCCCGCCTCTCCGCCGACCAGGAGCATCTCGCCGCGCTCGACCCGCTGACCGGGCTGCCCAACCGCAAGGCGCTGCTCACCGAGGTCGCCGAGCAGATCCGCCGGCACGCCGAACGGGGTGCCCAGGGGATGCCCGACGCGCACCTCGCGCTGCTCCTGATCGACCTGGACCGCTTCAGAGGCGTCAACGACGCGCTCGGCCACGCGGTCGGCGACCGGCTGCTGGTGGCGGTGAGCGACCGGCTCACCTCGGCCCTCGGCTCCCGGGACATGGTGGCCCGGCTCGGCGGCGACGAATTCGCCGTCGTCACGGGCGGGCTGGCCGGGGTGGACGACGCCCGCCGGGTCGCCGACCGGGTGGTCCGCGCCCTCGCCGAGCCGGTTCCGCTGGACGGGCTGCCGCTGGACGTCGGAGGGTCGATCGGCATCGCGCTCTTCCCCGAACACGGTGAGGACTTCGCCACCCTGATGCGCCACGCCGACGTGGCGATGTACGACGCCAAGCACCGCAACGACACCGTCGCCGTGTACGCCGCCGAGTCGGACCACAACTCCGCCGAGCGGCTCGGACTCCTGGCCGACCTGCGCCGGGTGTTGGAGTCCGGGCCGACCGATCCGGCGGCGTCCACCGCGCCGGAGGCCGCTGCCCGGGGCGGCGACGGGGCCGCCCTGCCCACCGGGGACGACGGCACGCACGTCCGCCAGGGCTCCCGGCGGTGGGGTGGTCGGCGGCGCGACCGGGCCACCGCGCACCCCGACGAACTGATCAACCAGATCATCACCGGCGCCGACCCGGTCCGTCGCCGTGCCGGGCGGACCGGCGACGGTCCGGCCCCCCGGCCGTCGGAGCCGGTCCGCTCCGGTGGGGAGTGGGCGCCACCGCCGTCGGGACCGGTCGGAAACGCCACCGCCGAGGACGGACCGGCCGGGACGCGACCGCTGCCCGCCGGGAGCTCGGCCGCGACGACCGCGCCGTCGGCGGGCCTGCCCGGGGTCGCTGCCGAACTGGTCGGGGCGGGCCCGGCCGGTGCCGAGCCCCGCGTCGAGGTGGACGAACCGGCCGGGATCACGATGTACTACCAGCCCCAGGTCCGGATCGCCACCGGCGAGGTGGTCGGCGTGGAGGCGCTGCTGCGCTGGCGGCACCCCGTGCGGGGCATGGTCGACCCGGGGGAGCTGATCCGGGTCGCCGAGCAGAGCGCGGTGATGCGGCTGCTGACCCGCCGGGTCGTCGACGACGTGGTGGGACAGTTGGCCCGCTGGTCGGCGGCGGGCAGCACCCTGCGGGCCGCGCTCAACGTCAGTGTCCGGGACCTGCACACCGGCGAGATCGCCGACCAGATCGGTGACCTGCTCGCCCGCTACGCGATCCGCCCGGACCGGCTGCAACTGGAGATCACCGAGGGCGCGTTGATGGCCGACCCCCGGCGGGTGCTCGACACGGTCTCCCGGCTGCACCGGATCGGGGTGGCCATCGCGCTGGACGACTTCGGCACCGGCTACTCCTCCCTCCAGCACCTGCGGCGGCTGCCGCTGTCCGAGGTGAAGGTGGACCGCTCGTTCGTCCTCGGCATGGCCGACGACCCCGACGATGCCGCGATCGTCCGCTCGATGATCGAACTGGCCGGGGCGCTCAACCTGCGGGTGGTCGCGGAGGGCGTGGAGGACGAGCGGACCTGGCGGTTGCTCCACGCGGCCGGCTGCGACCTGGCGCAGGGCTGGTTCTTCGCCCGCCCGATGCCGGCCGACAAGTTGACCGCGTGGCTGGCCCGGTACCGACCGGTCCGGCCGGCCGGGGTCGCCGGCGGTCGCTCCCGGCCGACCGGCTGACCGGCCCCGCCGCCGTCGGTGCCGCCGACCGGCACGCGGGGGAGTCGGGGGCGCGGCTGACGTGCCAGCCAATAGACTCGCTCCGGTCACCGCGCGGGCAGTCGACCCCGCGGTCGGCGTACCGCCCGAATCAGCAGCACCATCACGAAGGGGGCACCGATGGCCGCCATCTCCCGCGAGGAGGTCGCGCACCTCGCGCGCCTGTCGCGGCTCGCCGTCACGGAGGAGGAGCTGGACACCTTCGCCGGCCAGCTCGACGTGATCCTCCAGGCCGTCGCCCAGGTCGGCGAGGTCGCCGCCGCGGACATCCCGCCGACCTCCCACTCGGTGCCACTGACGAACGTCCTGCGCGAGGACGTCGTCCGGCCCGGCCTGACCCCCGACGAGGCGCTGTCGGGTGCGCCCGACGCCGAGGAACAGCGGTTCCGCGTTCCGCGGATCCTGGACGAGGATGTGGCTTCATGAGCGAGCGAATCAGCAGCACTGGTGTGCGGGGCGCTCAGGGCGCCGGCGAGCGGAGCGAGGCGGCGGCATGAGTGACTTGACCAGGCTCACCGCCGCCGAGCTGGCCGCGCTGGTGGCCTCGGGGGAGACCTCCGCCGTCGAGGTGACCCGGGCGCACCTGGACCGGATCGCCGCCGTCGACGACCGGGTCCACGCCTTCCTGCACGTCGACACCGAGGGCGCGCTGGCCGCCGCCCGCGCCGTCGACGAGCGCCGCGCCGCCGGCGAGGAACTCGGCCCGCTGGCCGGCGTGCCGGTCGCGGTCAAGGACGTGCTCACCACGAAGGGTGTGCCGACCACCGTCGGCTCGAAGATCCTCGAGGGCTGGCGTCCGCCGTACGACTCGACCATCGTCGAGCGGCTCCGCGCCGCCGGGACGGTGATGCTCGGCAAGACCAACATGGACGAGTTCGCGATGGGCTCCTCCACCGAATACTCCGCGTACGGCCCGACCCGCAACCCGTGGGATCTGGAGCGGATCCCGGGCGGCTCCGGTGGCGGCAGCGCCGCCGCGCTCGCCGCGTACGAGGCTCCGCTGTCCATCGGCTCGGACACCGGCGGCTCGATCCGCCAGCCGGGTGCGGTCACCGGCACCGTCGGCGCGAAGCCCACCTACGGCGGCACCTCCCGGTACGGCCTGGTCGCCTTCTCCTCCTCGCTGGACACCCCCGGCCCGTGTGCCCGTACCGTGCTCGACGCGGCGCTGCTGCACGCGGTGATCGGCGGGCACGACCCGCGCGACTCCACCTCCATCCCGCAGCCGGTGCCGGACGTGGTGGCCGCCGCGAAGCGCGGCGCGACCGGAGACCTGACCGGCGTGAAGCTGGGCGTGGTCACCGAGTTCTCCGGCGACGGGGCCGAGCCGGGTGTGCTCGCCGCGTTCCGTGACTCGGTCGAGGCGCTGACCAAGCTCGGCGCGGAGATCGTCGAGGTCTCGTGCCCGCACTTCCAGTACGCGCTGCCGGCGTACTACCTGATCGCGCCGAGTGAGTGCTCGTCCAACCTGGCCCGCTTCGACGGGGTCCGGTTCGGCCTGCGGGTCGGCGACGACGGCAACCGGTCGCTGGAGGAGGTCATGTCGCTGACCCGGGACGCCGGCTTCGGTCCCGAGGTCAAGCGTCGGATCATGCTCGGCACGTACGCCCTCTCGTCCGGCTACTACGACGCCTACTACGGGCAGGCGCAGAAGGTCCGGACGCTGATCACCCGGGACTTCACCGCCGCCTTCGAGCAGGTCGACGCGCTGATCTCGCCGACCACGCCGTTCGTGGCGTTCCCGATGGGCTCGCGGACCTCGGACCCGTACCAGATGTACCTGGCGGACCTGTTCACCATCCCGTCCAACCTCTACGGCGGCCCGGGCATCTCGGTGCCCTGCGGGCTCTCGGAGGGGCTGCCGGTGGGGCTCCAGGTGATGGCCCCGACCATGGCCGACGACCGGATGTACCGGGTCGCCGCCGCGCTGGAGTCGACCGTCGGCACGTTCACCCCACCGGCACTGTGAGTCAGGAGCGTCAGATGACCACGACCCTGCCCGCGTACGACGACGTCGTCGCGCGTTACGAACCGGTGATCGGCCTGGAGACCCACGTCGAGCTGGGCACGAACACCAAGATGTTCTGCGCCTGCCCGACCGACTTCGGCGGTGACCCGAACACCCGGGTCTGCCCGGTCTGCCTGGGCCTGCCCGGCTCGTTGCCGGTCGCCAACTCCGCGGCGATCGAGGCGACCATCCGGATCGGCCTCGCGTTGAACTGCTCCATCGCCTCCTGGTGCCGGTTCGCCCGGAAGAACTACTTCTACCCGGACATGCCGAAGAACTTCCAGATCAGCCAGTACGACGAGCCGCTCTGCGTCGACGGTTACCTGGACGTCGAGGTGAACGGCGAACTGGTCCGGATCGGCATCGAGCGGGTGCACCTGGAGGAGGACACCGGCAAGACGCTGCACGTGGGTGGCTCCGGCCGGATCCACGGCGCCACCGAGTCGCTGGTCGACTACAACCGGGCCGGCATCCCGCTGGTGGAGATCGTCACCAAGCCGGTCGCCGGCATCGGGGCGCTCGCCCCGGAGGTGGCCCGGGCGTACGTCACCGAGCTGCGCGACGTGATCCGCTCCCTCGGCGTCTCCGACGTCCGGATGGAGGAGGGCTCGCTGCGCTGCGACGTCAACACCTCGCTCAACCTGCCCGGTGCAGAGTGGGGCACCCGCACCGAGACCAAGAACGTCAACTCGCTGCGCTCGGTGGAGCGGGCGGTCCGCTCCGAGATGCTGCGCCAGGCGATGGTGCTCGACTCGGGTGGCCGGATCGTCCAGGAGACCCGGCACTTCCACGAGGACACCGGTGACACCACCCCGGGCCGGTCGAAGGAGACCGCGACCGACTACCGCTACTTCCCGGAGCCGGACCTCGTCCCGCTCGCCCCGGACGCGGCGTGGGTGGCCGAGCTGAAGGCCGCCCTGCCGGAGCTGCCCCGCCTGCACCGCCGCCGGCTCCAGCAGGAGTGGGGGCTCTCCGACCACGACATGCAGTCGGTGCTCAACGCGGGCGCGGTCGAGCTGATCGAGGCCACGGTGGCTGCCGGGGCCACCCCGGCCGCCGCGCGGAAGTGGTGGCTGGGCGAGCTGTCCCGGCGGGCCAACGAGTCCGGTGGGGAACTGGCCGACGTCGGGGTCACCCCGACCCAGGTCGCCGAACTCCAGGGGCTGGTCGACGCGGGCAAGCTCAACGACAAGCTGGCCCGGGTGGTCCTGGAGGGCGTGGTGGCCGGCGAGGGCACCCCGACCGAGATCATGACCAACCGCAACCTGGAGGTCGTCTCCGACACCGGCGCGCTCACCACGGCCGTCGACGAGGCCATCGCCGCCAACCCGGACATCGCGGAGAAGGTCCGCAGCGGCAAGGTCGCCGCGGCGGGCGCACTGGTCGGTGCGGTCATGAAGACCACCCGCGGCCAGGCCGACGCCAAGACCGTCCGCGAACTGGTCCTGGCCCGCCTCGGCGTCTCCTAGCCGGCGCTGGTCGCCCTCGTTTCGTGCCTGCAGGGGCCCCTTGTTCGACAAAAAGCGGTAACAGGGGGCCCCTGCTCACACGCACCCCCACCACCACCCCCTCGGTAGGAGTTCAGCGGTGAACGTCCACCCCTTGCGTCCCGACGTCGACCTCGACGTGCTCGACGAGATCCAGCGGCGGGTGCTCTGGCTCGCCACCCGGATCGTCGACGCGGCCAACCACGACCGCCGCACCGGGGACGGGGTGAAGGTGGGCGGGCACCAGGCGTCCAGCGCCTCCCTGGTCACCGCGATGACCGCGCTCTGGTTCGCCCACCTGGACGCCGCCGACCGGGTCGCGGTGAAGCCGCACGCCTCGCCGGTGTTCCACGCCGTCCAGTACCTGCTGGGCAACCTGGACCGGTCGTACCTGCCGAAGCTGCGGGCCCGGGGCGGGCTCCAGTCGTACCCGTCGCGTACCAAGGACCCGGACGAGGTGGACTTCTCCACCGGCTCGGTCGGTCTCGGCGCGGCGGCCCCGCTGTTCGCCGCGGTCACCCGGCGGTACGTCGACGCGCACTTCGGCGAGCGGCCCCGCTCCCGGTTCGTCGCGCTGATCGGCGACGCCGAGCTGGACGAGGGGAACATCTGGGAGGCGGTCGCCGACCCGGCCACCACCGGCCTGGGCAACGTGATGTGGCTGGTGGACTTCAACCGGCAGTCGCTGGACCGGGTGGTCCCCGGGGTGCGGATCAACCAGTGGCGGGGCCAGTTCGAGGCGGCCGGGTGGCACGTCGTCGAGGTCAAGTACGGCCGGCGGCTCGCCGAGGCGTACGCCCGGCCCGGCGGCGGGGCGCTGCGCGACTGGATCGACGCGATGCCGAACGAGCAGTACCAGTCGCTGTTCGGGCTGACCGGGGACGCCCTGCGCACCCGCTTCCTCGACGGCGCTCCCGACGGCATCGAGGCGTTCATCGCCGACGTGTCCGACGACGACCTCGGGCCGCTCGTCACCGACCTCGGCGGGCACGACCTCGCCGCCATGCTCGACGCGTACGCCCAGTGCGACGCGGTGACCGACCGGCCCAGCGTGGTCTTCGCGTACACGGTGAAGGGCTGGGGCCTGCCGATCGCCGGCAACCCGCGCAACCACTCCGCGCTGCTCAGCACCGAGCAGGTCGACGCCCTGCGCACCGCGCACGGGCTGGACGCCGCCACCGAGTGGGATCGCCTCGACCCGACGTCACCGGCCGGGATCTGGGCCAACGCCCGCCGGGAGGCGCTGTCCCGCGCGCCCCGCGAGCGGGCGCTGCCGGTCACCGTCCCGGAGACCACCCGGGTACGCGCGAACAAGCCGATCTCCACCCAGGAGGTCTTCGGTCGCGTCCTGGTCGACCTGGCCCGGCACGAGGAGGTGGGCCGCTACCTGGTCACCACCGCTCCGGACGTGGCCACCTCGACCAACCTCGCCGGCTTCATCAACAAGACCGGGGTGTTCGCCCCGACGAAGCAGCGTTCCTGGTCGGAGGACCGGATGCTGCGCTGGGAGCAGCACCCCGACGGGCAGCACATCGAGCTGGGCATCTCCGAGATGAACCTGTTCCTGCTGCTCGGCCAGCTCGGGCTGGCCTGGGACCTCTCCGGCCAGCCGCTGCTGCCGGTCGGCACGGTCTACGACCCGTTCGTGCTGCGCGGGCTGGACGCCTTCCTCTACGGCACCTACTCCGGCTCCCGGTTCGTGGTGGCCGGCACCCCGTCCGGGATCACCCTCGCCCCGGAGGGCGGGGCGCACCAGTCGACCATCACCGCCTCGGTCGGGCTGGAACTGCCCGGGGTCACCTTCGTCGAGCCGGCGTACGCCACCACGCTGGACTGGCTGCTCTGCGACGCGTTCGGCCAGATCGCCCGGGGTGGCGCGCCGACCACCACCGCCGCGCCCACCGAGGACGGCGCGTACTACTTCCGGCTGAGCACCCGCCCGATCGACCAGGCCCCCTTCGAGGCGGCCCGGGCCCGGATCGGCGACGCGGTGCTGCGCCGGCAGGCGGTCGCCGGGGCGTACCGGCTGGTCGACGCGCACCAGGCGCACCCGGAGCTGGCGGACGCGCCGGTGGTGCACCTGGCCGCCTCCGGGGCGGTGCTGCCGGAGGTGCTCGCCGCGGCGGCGGAGCTGGCCGAGGAGGGCGTGGCCGCGCACGTGGTCGACGTGACCTCGCTGGACCGGCTCTACCGGGCCTGGCAGCGCACCCTGCGGCAGGGGGTACGGACGGCTACCGTGCCGAGCGTGCCCGGCGTGTTGCGGGCGGCGTTCGGCGAGCGGGCCCCGGTGGTGACCGTGCACGACGCGGCCTCGCACGCGATGGCCTGGATCGGCTCGGCGCTCGGGGTGCCGGCGGTGCCGCTCGGGGTGGACGAGTTCGGCCAGTCCGGCACCGTTCACGAGCTGTACGAGCTGCACGACCTGCTGCCCGGCAGCATCGTCAACGCCGCCCTGGCCGCGCTCTCCCTGCGCTGACCACGGCCCGGGTGCCGACCGGGGGAGCCGGGACCAGCGGGACCAGCGGGCGCGACTGGGCGGGGGCCGACCGGGATCAGCGGGTCGGGGTGGGGGTGACCGGCACGTCCGCGCCGGCCTTCGGGTCCCGGACCACCCGCCGTTCCAGGTTGACCTGCGCCTGGCCGGTGCCGCCGACGGTGATGTCGTCGTACGCCTGGAGCAGCTTGTTCTCGTCGAAGTAGAGCACGCTCATCGACAGCGGCGTCGGCTCGTCGCTCTCCAGCCCGCGCAGCCCGGCCCCGCCGGTGGAGCCCTGCACCATGAGCTGGGTGGGCGTCTTCCCCTCCTGCGGGGGGAGCTTGGAGACCTGCCGGTCGTGGGTGTGCCCGGAGAGCACCAGCGGGCAGGTGCCGGAGAGCGGCCCGGCCGAGGCCGGGTCGTGCACCAGGGCGATGTTCACCGGCGTCGGTGATTCCCGCACGGTCGTGGCCAGCTTCTCGCCCACGGTGATCACCTGGTCGGCGGTGGGCCGGTCGAGGCCGCCGGCGGCGGGGGCGGTGCTCTTGTCCGGGGTGAAGCGCGGGTCGCCGATGCCGGCGATGGTCAGCCCGGCGACCGTCGTCGTCGCGTTGTCCAGCACGATCGCGTTCGGCTGGCGGGCCACGGCGGCGGCCGTCCGGCCGGAGTCGTGGTTGCCCCGGATGTAGACGTACGGCTTCTTGAGCAGCCCGATCGAGGCGACGTAGTTCGCCTCCGGCTCGCTGCCCCAGTCGGTGATGTCGCCGGTGTCGATCACCACGTCGATGTCGAACTGCTCCACCACGGTCCGGATGAGCTGCCAACCGGTCGGGTTCAGGTGCATGTCGGAGACGTGCAGCACCCGCGTGGTGTTCGGGGCCGGCTCGTACACCGGAAGCGCCGAGACGGTGGTGTAGAGCTGGCTGACGTTGCCGACCAGCCGCTG
Organism: Micromonospora sagamiensis; assembly: GCF_014680085.1. Taxonomy (NCBI): domain Bacteria; kingdom Bacillati; phylum Actinomycetota; class Actinomycetes; order Micromonosporales; family Micromonosporaceae; genus Micromonospora; species Micromonospora sagamiensis. Next base: position 4,400,684 of record NZ_AP023438.1, read on the forward strand.
GAGCTGCTCGGCGTACTTGGTGTAGTCGTCGGCGATCCGTCGGGCGTCACCGACGATGGCGGGGGCGTTGACGAGCAGCCCCTCGTACCGGGGTTCCTCGATCGACTGCGGACGGAGGGTGGACGCGGCGATGCCGAGACTGCCCGCGGTGACCACCAGTGCCAGCCCACCGGCCCAGGCCGTGCGGCGGGTGTCCCGGAAGGCCAGCCCGGCCAGGATCAGCGTGACTCCGACGGCGGCACCGACGGTACGCAGGCCGAGGCGGAGCACGCCGTGCCGGACGTCCGCCACGGCGGACTGGCTGGCCCGGTTGATGCTCGCCGGGTCGTCGATCAGCGCCTCGACCCGCCCCTGGTCGAGCGCCCCCAGCTCGACGTCGAGGTGGGCTGGACCGTCGTGGCTGTCCAGCAGGAGGGCGCCCAGCGGCGGGATGTCGATCGTGGTGCCCCCGTCGAGGTTCGGGGTGAGCGCCATCCGGGCCCGGAACGGCCCGATGTCGGTGTCGACCTGACCGCCGGCGAGGACGCCGAGCAGGGCACCGGTCAGGCTGATCGCCAGGACCGCCAGCCCCACCCCGAGCCGACGCAGCGTGCCGACCCACCTCCGCCCGGGGGGACGACCGCCCCCGGGGCGCTGCCGCGTGTCTTCGTCCTGCCCGTCCATGATGAGATTCTGACCTGCCCAAAGGGGGATCTTGGCAAACCCCGGTTGCCGAGCCGCCGTGGCTCGTCGACGTCTGCCCAGCTCAGCTGCGACCGGCTCCGCCACCGGCGAAGACCAGCCGGAGCAGGCGGTCGTCCTCCGGTTCCGGGTCGCCCCGGCCGTCGTGGTTGGAGGTGCTCACCCAGAGCGAGCCGTCGGGAGCGGCGGCGACCGCCCGCAGCCGGCCGTACCGGCCGGTGAGCAGTTCCCGGGGCTGGCCGAGCACGGTGCCGGTGTCGGTCAGCTCGACGAGCCAGAGCCGTTCCCCGCGCAGGCAGGCGGCGGCCAGCAGGCGCTCCACCACCGCCGCGCCGGAGCAGGACGCGTCCGCCGTGCGCCACTGCACGAGCGGGTCGCGGTAGCGGCGGTCGCCGGCCTTCCCCTCGACCTGGGGCCAGCCGTAGTTGCCACCCTTGGTGACCAGGTTGACCTCGTCCCAGGTGTTCTGCCCGAACTCCACGGCGTACATCCGCTTGCCGGCGTCCCAGGTGATGCCCTGGACGTTGCGGTGCCCGAGTGACCAGACCGGCGAGTTCGGGTACGGGTTGCCGGGGGCCGGCTTCCCGTCCGGGGTGATCCGGAGGATCTTGCCGCCGAGGCTCTTGACGTCCTGCGAGAGCGGACGGTCGCCGCCGTCGCCGGTGCTGGCGTAGAGGAAGCCGTCCGGTCCGAAGGCCAGGCCGCCGCCGTTGTGGATACCGGCGACCGGGATGCCGGTGAGGATCGGCGTCGGTGTCCCGCCGAGGGTGAACTTGACGATCCGGTTGTCCCGCGCGGTGGAGTGGTAGGCGAAGACCGTCCTGTCGGTGGCGTAGCCGGGGGAGACGGCGATGCCCAGCAGGCCACCCTCACCGGACGCCTCGACGTCGGCGATGGTCTGCACCGGGGTGACCTTCAGGCCGTCCGGCCCGGACTCCGGTCCGACCTGGAGGATCCGTCCGTTGTCGCGCTCGGTGACCAGGGCCCCGCCGTCCGGTAGGAAGGCGATGGCCCACGGGACGCGCAGTCCCTTGGCCAACACCGTGGCCACCACCTCCTGCCCGCCCTGCTCGTTGGCGGTCGCGGAGGGGGTGGGGAGGTTCGGCGGCTCGCCGGCCGGGTCCGGTTCCGGTTCGCCGAGACTGCACCCGGCGGTGACCATCAGCAGCGCCGCGCAGGACGCCGCCGCCGTCGCGCGCAGGCGGCCGATGCGGGGGTACGGGAGACGGGCGCTCACCCGGACCAGACTAGCCGCTCACCGGACGGGGCTCCGGTACGCGATCCGGGGGCTCCACCCGGAAACACGCTGACAAAGACGGATATGTCAGCTGGCGACCGTGCATCTTGCGACACTGGCAGCCGTGGTGATCACCGACCAGCCGGCGCGGGACCCCGTACCGGCCGGGGTGCCGGACCGGCGGCGGATGGTGTCCGCCGGCCGGACGGCCCTGGTGCTCGGGGCGCTCGGCGTCGCCTACCGGGCGGTGGCTCTCCTGGCCGGTGTGCCCCCGACCAACAGCGACGAGGCGGTCACCGGCCTGGTCGCCACGCACGTCGCGCAGGCCCGGGAGTTCCCGCTCTTCTTCTACGGCCAGCACTACATGGGGGCGCTGGAGGCGTACCTCGCCGCTCCGCTGTTCGCGCTCGCCGGTCCGGGCCTGGTCGCGCTGCGGCTGCCGAACCTGGTGCTCTACGCCCTCTTCCTCGTCCTGATGTGGCAGCTCACCCGCCGGCTCTACCACCCGTGGTTCGCCACCGCCGTGGTCGGCCTGCTCGCGCTCGGCTCCGACCGGATCCTCAAGAACCAGCTCATCGCCGGGGGCGGCTACCCGGAGATGAACCCGGCCGGAGCGCTGCTCGTCCTGCTCGCGGTGCTGCTCGGCCTCGGCGCGGTACGCCGCCGCGCGCCGGCCCTCGCCGCCTTCGGCCTGGTCGCCGGCCTCACCCTCTGGGACGACTGGCTGGTCCTGCCGTACGTGGCCGCCGCCGGGCTGCTCCTGCTCGCCGGAGCCGGTCGGGACCTGGCCGGACGCGGTGGCGCCGCGCTGGCCGCCGGGCTCGCCGTCGGGCTGCTGCCGATCGTGGCGCACAACCTCACCGCCGCGCCGGAACACCGCTCGCTCGCCGCCTACCGACAGCTCGGCGGCGGTACGCCCGGCGACTGGGCCGACCGGCTGCACGGCGGTGTGCTGTTCGGGCTGCCGATGGGCACCGGGTTCTGCGCGCCGAGCCGGTGCGCGGACTGGCAGCTCTGGTGGGGAGCGGTCGCCCCGCTGCTGCTGGTCCTGGCCGGACTGCTCGCCCTCCGGGCACTGTGGGGACTGCGCCCGGCCCCACCCGGCGACGACGCGATCCGGACGGCGCGGATCCGGCAGGGCGGGCGGCTGGCCCTGGTCGGGGCGGCGGCGGTGAGTCTCGCCGCGTACGCCGGCAGCGCCGCCGCCGGCACCACCCCGGTGGAAAGCTCCCGCTACCTGTCCTGCCTGCTCGTCTCCCTGCCGGCGTTGCTCTGGCCGCTCTGGTCGGCGGCCCGTGCGCACCCCGGCCGGCTCCCCGCCGGGCTGCGGCGCCTCGGGCGGGCCGGGCTGGCCGCGGTGGCCGGGAGCGCGCTGCTGGCCACCGGGACGCTGGTCACCGAGGCGGGCGGCCTCACCCGGGCCGACGACCGGCGGCATGACCTGGTCGCCGTCCTCGACCGGCTCGGCATCCGGCACTTCTACACCGACTACTGGACCTGCTACCCGGTCGTCTTCGCCACCCGGGAACGGCTGGCCTGCGGGGTGATCCGGGACGACCTGCGCGCCGGCTGGGACCGCCATCCGGCGTACCCGGCCCGGGTGGCCCGGGCCGACCGGGCGGCGTACGTGCTGCCCGCCGGCACGGCACTGAGCCGGGCGGTCGCCGACTGGCTGGCCGTCTCCGGCACGCCGGTGGCCCGGACGACCGTGCCCGGGTACGACATCCACCTGCCCGCCGCCCCGGTGGGCCTGCCGCTGCGCTGACGGCTAGGGTCGGCGGGCGTGAAGGTATGGATCCCGCACGAGCAGGGCCGGGCCCTGGTCGACCAGCTGCCCGGCGTCACCGTCGAGGTGGCCGAGAGCCCGGACCGGCTCCCCGGCGACCCGGCCGGGGTGCGGTTCTGGGTGCCGCCGTTCCTCTCCACCGGGAAGGTGGTCGAGCTGGCCGGCAGCCTGCCCGACCTGGAGGTGGTGCAGCTGCTCAGCGCCGGGGCGGACGCCTGGGTCGGTCGGCTGCCCGCCGGGGTGACCCTGTGCGACGCCCGGGGCGTGCACGACTCCGGCACCGCCGAGTGGGTGGTCACCGCGATCCTGTCCCGGCTGCGCCGCTTCGACACCCTCGCCCGGTCGCAGGGCCGGCGCGAGTGGGCCTACGGTGACGTGGCCCCGACCGACGAACTGGCCGGCAAGCGGGTGCTGATCGTCGGCGCGGGGTCGATCGGCGCGGCGCTCCGGGCCCGGCTGGCGCCCTTCGAGGTGAGCTTCACCCTGGTCGCCCGGACCGCCCGTCCCGACGAGGGCGTGCACGGCGTCGACGAACTGCCCGCGCTGCTGCCGGAGGCGGACGTGGTGGTGCTGCTGGTGCCGTTGACCGACGCGACCCGGGGCCTGGTCGACGCGGCCTTCCTCGCCGCGATGGCCGACGGGGCCATGCTGGTCAACGCGGCCCGGGGGCCGGTCGTCCACACCCCGGCACTGGTGGCCGAGCTGACCACCGGCCGGATCGCCGCCGCCCTCGACGTCACCGACCCGGAGCCGCTGCCGGCCGACCACCCGCTCTGGGGGCTGCCCAACGTGCTGATCACCCCGCACGTCGCCGGCTCGGTGCGGGGCCTGCTGCCCCGGGCCTACCGGCTGGTGGCCGAGCAGCTGCGCCGGCTGGCGGCGGGTCGGCCGCTGGCGAACGTGGTCACCGACGGCTACTGAGCCCGAGTCGCGACCGGATCCGGGCTCGACGGTCGGTGGCGGGTCGGTTCCCCGCTGGCGGCCGGGGCCGGCGGGTCAGTCGTCCGCGCGGTCCGGGAGGGTCTGACCGGTGACCGCGACGAGCCGGGGCAGGTCGGCACCGCGTACCGCCGGCAGGGCCACCCGTTCGCCGTCGTCGAGCCGGGCGACCGCCCGTCCCCTCGGGTCGGCGGCCAGCTCGACGATCCGTGCCCAGGGCAGCCGACGCTGCCCGAACAGTGCGCGGACCCGGACCTCCCGGGGGTCGGCGTCGGTGCCGGCCCGCCACGCCCAGATGGCGATCACCAGCGGGACGAGCAGCACCGGGAGGAAATACCACCGGGCGTCGGCGATCGGCAGCGCGCCGATGACGGCGACCACCGCCGCGACCAGGAGGGCCTGGCTGTGCCGGAAACGGAGAGTGTCGGTGCGACTCACCCCTCGATGATCCCACCTCCCGGGACGCGCCCCGGCGTCGGGCGGTGCCGCACCGGACGACGGTGACCGGGGTCACGGTCGGGGACGCGTAACCGGCACGCGGTCGGGGTCGTTTCGGGAGCAGAGGTGTATCCGTTTCACATCCACCTCACCCGACCCTGCCCCTGGAGGTGACCGACGTGTCCCTCGCACCGCCACCCCGTGCCCCCGTACCGGTGCCGGAGCTCGCCGTCGTCGCGGTCGTGCTGCTGTTCGTCGTCGCCGGCCTGGGCACCCCCGCCTGCCGGGCCGTGATCGCCGCCGGTGGGCTGTCCGCCGTCGCCCTGCTGCACACCCTCGGGCTGCTTCCGCTGCCGGGACGCGCGCCCCGACCGGCCGGCGTCCGCCTGCGGGAGGCGACGGAGGCGGTCGGCCTCGGTCTCGGCCTGGCCTTCGCCAGTTGGATGCTGCTGCCCGCCGGGGCCGCGCCGGTGCCCGTCCGGGCGGCCCTGCTGGTCGCCGCCGTCGGCATCTCGGCGGTCCTGGTCACCGCCCCGACCGGTGGCCCGTCCCCGGTCGGGGCGGTCGTCTGGCGGGCGGGTGCCGTGACGGGCCAACTCGGCCTGGCCGGGCTGGTGCTGCTCCACGCCTACCGGGCCCCGCAGGAGGCGACGCTGCCGGTGGCGCTCCTGACGGCAGCGGGGGCGCTGCTGACCGTGGCCGGTGCCCGCCGACTGGCCCGCGCGGCCCCGCCGCACCGCGCCGGTCCGGCACGGCTCTGGCCCCGGATCACCGCCCCGGCCGCGATCGCGGCCCTGGCCGCCGGCTACCACCTCGTCCGGGCCGGGGAGTTCGACCGCACCGAGGTCGTGCTCGGCCTGGCGGTGATCCCGCCGATGGTCGTCCGCGAGCTGCTGACCGTCGCGGACACCCGTCGCCTCGGTGGGCGGGAGACCCGGGACGTCGACGAGCGACGCCAGCGGGAGGCCCGGGGGGCCGACGAGCGACGCGGGTCGGAGACGGTGCCGGATCTCGCCGGCACCGATCACCGCACCGGACTGGTCGACCGGCGGGAGCTGCGTCGGGCGCTGACCGGTCGGTGGGCCGGGACGGGGGAACCCGCCACGCTGCTCGTGCTGGACCTGCACGGCCTCTGCGACGTCGACGACGGCAGCGGGCCGACCGTGGGCGACCGGGTGCGCGTCGAGGCGGCCCGGCGACTGCGCGCCACCGCCGGTCCGGACGACCTGGTCGCCCGCCTGGCCGGGGACCAGTTCGCGGTGGTCGTCGAGAGCGGGTCGGTGCCCGCGTACGGGCTCGCCCTCCGGCTGCTCGACGCGCTCACCGAGCCGTACCGGCTGCCCGGCGTGCAGGTGCGCCTGGAGGTGAGCATCGGGCTGGCCGACACCGCCGCCGGCAGCACCGACGACGTGCTGCGGCAGGCGGACCTCGCCCGGCGGCGGGCCAGCCAGCTCGGCCGGGACCGGATCGAGTGGTACGACGTCTTCCTCGAGGAGCAGCTGGTCCGCCGGCTGGACCTGGAGCGGGAACTGGCCGGTGCGGTGGCCCGGGGTGAGCTGGACCTGGTCTACCAGCCGGTGCACGGGCTGGCCGACCGGGTGCCGGTGGGCACCGAGGCGCTGCTGCGCTGGCGCAGCCCTCTGCTCGGCACCGTGCTTCCGGCCGAGCTGATCCCGGTCGCGGCCGACCTCGGCCTGCTCGGCGAGGTGGGGCAGTGGGTGCTGGACCGGGCCTGCCGGCAGCTCGCCGCCTGGTCGGCGGTGCACCCGTTGCTCTGGATGGCGGTCAACGTGACGCCGGAGGAGCTGACCGCCGCGGACTTCGTCACCCGGGTGGCGGACACCCTCGCCCGGTACGGGGTGCCGGCCGACCGGCTGGTGGTCGAGGTCGGCGAGGCCGGGCTCGACGTCGACCTGCCGACCGTGGTGGCCCGGCTGGCCGGGCTGCGCTCCCTCGGCGTCCGGACCGCGCTGGACGACTTCCACGCCGGCCGTGCCTCGCTGCGGCGGCTGCGGGAGCTGCCGATCGACCTGGTCAAGGTCGATCCGCGCGCGGTCGATGGCGGGGAGCCGGAGCAGCCCCTGGTCGACGTGGTGGCGAACCTGGCCCGGCGGCTCGGGCTGGAGGTCGTGGTGGAGGAACTGGAGTCGACCGGTCAGGTCGACCGGGCGTACCGGGCCGGCTGCCGGTACGGGCAGGGCTTCGCGCTCTCCCGCCCGGCGACCGCGGAGCGGGTGGAGGCGTTCCTGGAGGAGCACCCGTCACCCGGCGCGTTCGCCTGACCGGGGCGGTCCCCCGGGACGGATCGCGCGGGCACTCCGCCGCACCGCGTCGACCGGGCGCTCACCGCACCCGGGGTGGTGCGGTGCTGCCGCGCGGGCTCAGGTGCGCCGTCTCGTCCTGGAACGCGCCGACCGTCTCCCCGGCGATCGCCGCCAGCAGGTGCCGGGTGGCGTGCGCGCCGTAGGCGGGGATGTCCCGGCCGAGCGCGGTCAGCGGCGGGTGGACCAGCCGGCAGAGCGGGGAGTCGTCCCACGCCACGATGGAGAGGTCGCCGGGGACGGCGAGTCCCATCTCCTGGGCGACCGCGAGCCCGGCGACGGCCATCACGTCGTTGTCGTAGATGACCGCGGTCGGCCGGCCCGGGGAGCTGAGCAGACGCCGGGTCGCCCGGGAGCCCTCCTCCCCGGTGTAGTCGGAGGGGACGGTCACCGCGTCGACCAGGCCGAGTTCCCGGCAGACCCGCTCGAACGCCTCGGTGCGGGTCCGGGTGTGCAGCAGGTCGGGCAGACCACCGACCCGGGCGATCCGCCGGTGTCCGAGGGCGACCAGGTACTCCACCGCCTCGACCAGCGCGGCGGCGTCGTCGCACCAGACGCTGGGCAGCGTGCCGGTGTGTCCCGGGCCGCCGATCACCACCGCCGGCAGGCGCAGTTCCTCCAGCACCGGCACCCGGCGGTCGTCCACCCGCAGGTCGCAGATGAGCACCCCGTCGACCCGTCGTTCCCCCCACCAGCGCCGGTAGACCGCGATCTCCGCGTCCTGGTCGGCGACGACCTGGAGGGTCAGCGCGTACGACCGGGCGGAGAGCTCGGCCTCGACGCCGCTGATCAGTTCCATGAAGAACGGTTCGATGCCGAGGATCCGGGCCGGACGGCACAGGGCCAGCCCGACCGCCGCGGCGGTGGCCCCGGAGAGGGCCCGGGCGGCGCTGCTCGGGCTGAAGCCGATCTCCTCGGCGATGGCGAGGATGCGTCGCCGGGTGGCCTCGGAGACGCCGGGCTGCCCGTTGAGCGCGTACGACACCGCTCCCTTGGAGACCCCGGCCCGTCGGGCGACGTCGGCGATGGTCGGCCGCTTCACCGGCGCGTCCCTCCACTTCCCGGGCGCCCGCACGGGCGGTTTCCCGTCAGGCCCTCGGGCTGATCATGCCGGATCGACGCCGGAGCCCCCGGAGCACCCACGCTACCGCCCCGGCGACTCCGGAGACGTCGACGACTGAACTTGCCCGGTTAAGTTGCCCCGTTGACATGCCGGCAACCGGCTCGTACGGTGACGTAACTTATCCGGTTCAGTCGACGTCTCTCGATCTCGGGAGCGTTCCCCCGCGGAGGGGTGACATGGCACGGTCCTGGTCCCGATGGGCTCGGCTGGCCTCGGCGGGTGTGGTCAGCCTGGTCCTGGTCGCGGCGTGCAGCGGCAACAGCTTCCTCGCGTTGATGGTGATGGTGATCCTCACCATGACCGTGCCGAACCATCTCGGCGTGGTCGCCCTCTCCGACCTGGCCAGCGGCAACTACGTCCGGTACCGGCGGGTGCTGGCCGGTGCCCTGGTCGCCACCCTGCCACTGCTGGTGATGCTGGTCGTCGGCGGCCGGCAGATCGTCCGCGGAATCATGGAAGGTGCGGTGAAGTCTTGAACGAGGCGCGCGGGGGCGGTTCGGCGCGGCACGCCCTGCACGACGGTTGGACCCTGCGGGCGGTGCCCGGCCCACACGTCCCCGCCGGGATCGCCGGGACGACGGTGCCCGCGACCGTGCCCGGCTGCGTGCACACCGACCTGCTCGCCGCCGGGCTGATCCCCGACCCCTACCTCGACGACAACGAGAAGGCGGTCGGCTGGATCGGCCGGACCGACTGGGTGTACGAGACGACCTTCGACCGGCCGGCGGGCGACGCGGACCGGATCGACCTGGTCTGCGCCGGCCTCGACACCGTCGCCACGCTCACCCTCAACGGCGTCGGGATCGGCCGGACCGAGAACATGCACCGCAGCCACCGGTTCGACGTGGCCTCTCTGCTGCGCGACCGGGACAACACCCTCGCCGTCCGGTTCGACTCCGCGTACCGGTACGCCGAGGCGCACCGGGACCGGCTCGGTGACCGGCCGAACGCCTACCCCGAGCCGTTCCCCTTCATCCGGAAGATGGCCTGCAACTTCGGCTGGGACTGGGGGCCGACCCTGGTCACCGCCGGGATCTGGCAGGACATCGGCCTGCACACCTGGTCGGTTGCCCGGCTCGCGGAGGTCCGTCCGGTGGTGACCGTCGCCGACGGCGTGGGCACCGTCGCGGTGCACGTCGTGGTCGAACGCGCCGCCGCTGTCCCGCTCGTCGTCCGCGCCACGGTCGCCGGGGCGGCCGTCGAGACGGTGGTCCCGGTGGGTGAGCGCACGGCCGTGCTCGACCTCACCGTCCGCGACCCCGAGCTGTGGTGGCCCCGGGGGTACGGCGACCAGCACCGCTACGACCTGACGGTGACCCTGCACGGCCCCGACGACCGGGCACTCGACACCTGGACCCGGCGGATCGGCTTCCGCTCGGTCCGCCTCGACACCACCCCGGACCGGCACGGCAGCGCCTTCGCCCTGGTCGTCAACGACGTGCCGGTCTTCGTCCGGGGCGTCAACTGGATCCCCGACGACGTCTTCCCCCACCGGGTCACCCGGAGCCGGCTGGCGCACCGCTTCGACCAGGCCGCCGACGCCAACGTCAACCTGCTGCGCGTCTGGGGCGGCGGCCGGTACGAGTCGGACGACTTCTACGACCTCGCCGACGAGCGGGGATTCCTGGTCCAGCAGGACTTCCTCTTCGCCTGCGCGGCATACCCAGAGGAGGAACCGTTCGCCACCGAGGTCGAGGCCGAGGCGCGCGAGCAGGTCACCCGGCTGGCCGGTCACCCGTCCCTGGTGCTGTGGACCGGCAACAACGAGAACATCTGGGGCTGGTACGACTGGGACTGGCAGGAGCCGCTCGCCGGGCGCACCTGGGGACGGGGCTTCTACCTCGACCTGCTGCCCCGGGTCGTTGCCGAGTTGGACCCGACCCGGCCGTACTGGCCGGGTAGCCCGTGGTCGGGCTCGGACGACGTCCACCCGAACGATCCGGCACACGGCACCATGCATATCTGGGACGTCTGGAACACCGACGACTACACGAAGTACCGCGAGTACGTGCCACGGTTCGTGGCCGAGTTCGGCTACCAGGCCCCGCCCGCGTACGCGACGCTGCGCCGGGCCCTGACCGACGACCCGCTCGCGGCGGACTCACCCGGCATGGCCCACCACCAGAAGGCCATCGATGGCGACCGGAAGCTCCAGCGCGGGCTGGACGCCCACCTGCCCGCCCCGGCCGACTTCGACGAGTGGCACTACCTGACCCAGGTCAACCAGGCCCGGGCCATCGCGCTCGGGGTGGAGCACTTCCGGTCGCACCGGGGCGTCTGCATGGGCACCATCCTCTGGCAGCTCAACGACTGCTGGCCGGTCACCTCCTGGTCGGCGGTGGACGGCGACGGCCGCCGCAAGCCGCTGTGGTACGCGCTGCGCCACGCGTACGCCGACCGACTGCTCACCGTCCAGCCCCGCGAGGGCGGGCTGGCCCTGGTCGCGGTCAACGACAGCGGTACGCCCTGGCGGGCCACGGCCACCGTCACCCGGCTCACCCTGACCGGCGAGCCACGGGCCAGGACGTCGTACGACCTGGACGTGCCAGCCGGCGCGGCGGTCACGCTGCCCCTGCCGGCGGACCTGGCCCGACCCGAGGAGGCCACCCGGGAGTTGCTGGTGGCCGAGGCCGGCGCGACCGCCGAGCGGGCCCTGTGGTTCTTCGCCGAGGACAGGGACATCCCCTGGCCGGCCGCGACCTACGCCGCCACCGTCACCCCGACCGACGGCGGCGTACGCGTCCAGGTCACCGCCCGCACCGTCCTGCGCGACCTGGTGCTGGCGGCGGACCGCCTCGACCCCTCCGCCGAGGTGGACCAGGCCCTGGTCACCCTTCTGCCGGGGGAGACGGCCACGCTCACGGTGCGCGCCCCCGCGCCGCTGGACCCGCGCGCCCTGACCACCCGCCCGGTCCTGCGCACGGTGAACTGACGCCGCCCGCCCCCGCGAGGGGGCGGGCGGCGTTCGACCGGTGGTGGTGTCGCGGCGCTTTCCGACGCGCGGGCAGACGAGTTGAAGACTTTCTCAAGTGTTAAGGTCTTCATGTCTAGCTCGGGAGGGTCAGTCTCGTGTCCGTGCCGCTGTACCAGGCCAAGGCGGAGCTGTTCCGCACCCTCGGCCACCCCGTCCGCATTCGGGTGCTGGAGCTGCTCCAGGACGGGCCGAAGCCCGTCCGCGAGCTGCTCGCAACCATCGAGGTCGAGGCGTCCAACCTGTCGCAGCAACTCGCCGTCCTGCGCCGAGCCGGCATGGTCACCTCGCACCGCGACGGCCCCCTGGTCATGTACGCGCTGAGCACCCCCGACGTGGCCGACCTGCTCGCCGCCGGGCGGCGCATCCTCGGCGCGGTCCTCACCGACCGGGACGCCCTGCTCGACCAGCTGCGCGCCGACGAGGCCAGGGCCGTTCCCGCCATCGGCGGGGAGGGCGACAGCGCGGAGGGCCGCGAGCCCGCCGGGCGGCGTCGGTGAGCGTCGCCGTAGTGGTCCGCGACCGCGTCCGCAGCCTGCTGCCGCACCGCGTCGACTGGGTCGCGGCCCGCCGCTCGCCCCGCCGTGACCTGCTCGCCGGGCTGACCGTCGCCGTCGTCGCCCTGCCGCTGGCCCTCGCCTTCGGCGTCACGTCCGGGCTGGGCGCCCAGGCCGGGCTGGTCACCGCCGTGGTCGCCGGCGCGATCGCGGCCGTCTTCGGCGGCTCCAACCTCCAGGTGTCCGGCCCCACCGGCGCGATGACCGTGGTGCTGGTTCCGGTGGTGCAGCAGTTCGGCGCGGCCGGGGTGCTGATGGTCGGCGCGATGGCCGGGCTGGTGCTGATCGCCCTCGCCGTCGCCCGCCTCGGTCGGTACGTCCGCTACCTGCCCACTCCCGTCATCGAGGGCTTCACCGCCGGCATCGCCGTGGTCATCGCACTGCAACAGGTGCCCGCCGCGCTCGGCGTGACCGACGTGCACGGCGAGCGGGTCTGGGCGGTGGCCGGCGACGCGGTAGCCCGCTTCGTCGTACACCCCCACCCGGCGGCCCTCACGGTGGCCCTCGGTGTCGCGGCGCTGATGCTGCTCGGTGCCAAGTGGCGGCCCGGCGTGCCGTTCTCCCTGGTCGGGGTGGCCGCCGCGACCATCCTGGCGGAGACCACGCCGCTGGACCTGGTCCGCATCGGCGCGCTGCCGCAGGGTGTTCCCGCGCCGTCGCTGGCCTTCGTCGACCTCGACGCGGTCGGCATCCTGCTGCCCTCCGCGCTCGCGGTGGCCGCCCTCGCCGCGCTGGAGAGCCTGCTGTCGGCCACCGTCGCCGACGGGATGACCGTGGGCGAGCGGCACGACCCGGACCGCGAGCTGTTCGGGCAGGGGTTGGCCAACCTGGCCGCGCCGGTGTTCGGCGGCATCCCGGCCACCGCCGCCATCGCCCGCACCGCCGTCAACGTCCGTGCCGGGGCATCGTCCAAGCTCGCCGCGCTCACTCACGCCGTGGCACTCGCCGCGATCGTGCTCGCCGCCGCGCCGCTGGTCGGCCGCATCCCGCTCGCCGCGCTGGCCGGCGTGCTGCTGGCCACGACGGTACGCATGGTCGAGGCCGGCTCGCTGTGGGCGCTGGCCCGCGCCACCCGGGGTGACGCGCTGGTGCTCGTGCTCACCTTCACCGTCACCGTGATCTGGGACCTGGTCACCGCCGTGGCCGTCGGCATCGCCGTCGCGATCGTCGTCGCGCTGCGCGCGGTGGCCCGCAGCGCCCGGCTGGAGCAGGTGCCGCTGGACACGAGCGACCACAGCGCGGAGGAGCGGGGACTGCTCGCCGAGCACATCGTCGCGTACCGGCTGGACGGCCCGCTGTTCTTCGCCGCCGCGCACAACTTCCTGCTGCAACTGTCCGAGGTCGCCGACGTCCGGGTGGTCATCCTGCGGATGTCCCGGGTGTCGACGATCGACGCCACCGGCGCGCACGTCCTCGGCGACGCGATCCGCCGGTTGCGCGGGCGGGGGATCGTGGTGCTGATCTCCGGCATCACCCCGGGTCACGACCAGGTGCTCAGCACGCTGGGGGTGGCCGAGGAGTTGCGCCGGGAGGGCCTGGTCTTCCCGGACACGCCAACGGCCATCCGGTACGCCCGCGACCTGGCCATCGCCACGCGCTGATCCGCCCGGTGGCGGGTCCGTCCGGGAGGCGCGTCGCATGGTGTCGGCGTACGTGATGACCGAGCGGGACTGCCGGGGCACGGTGAAGGCCCCCGACTCGGTCGGGCTGGCCAGCTACACCATGGACTCGCACAACTGCCAGCGGGTCGTGGTCGACGGGGCGGTCAGGAACGAGGGTGACGTACAGGTCGGGGTGCCCGGCCCGTACCCGATCAGCTACCGCGCGATCGTGCCCACCGAGGCGCAGTGCGCCAACCTCTTCGTGCCGGTCTGCCTGTCGGCCAGCCACATCGCGTACGGCTCGATCCGGATGGAACCGGTCTTCATGATCCTCGCCCAGTCCGCCGCCACGGCGGCGAAGCTCGCCCTCGACGCGGGTGTGGCGGTGCAACAGGTGAACGTCGCCGCCCTCCAGTCCCGCCTACGCCAGGACGGCCAGCACCTCCAGTGGCCCCCGGCCGTCGACGGTGAGGTCGTCGTCGACAACGCCTCGGCGTCGGTGACCCGGGGCGGCACCTGGGTGAGCAGCAGCCACGTCGGCGGGTACTACGGCGTCGACTACGAGCACGACGGCAACACCGGCAAGGGCGTCAACCGGCTGCGTTTCACCCCGTTCCTGCCGGCCCGGCAGCTACACGGTCAGCCTCCGCTGGACCGCCGACCCGAACCGGGCCAGCAACGTGCCGGTGGACGTGGTGCACAGCGGCGGCGTCACCACCCGTACCGTCGACCAGCGCGGCTCGGGCGGACAGTGGATGCCGCTCGGGACGTACACGTTCGCGGCGGGGACGGCCAGCAGCGTGCTGATCCGCACCGATGGCACGGACGGCTACGTGGTCGCCGACGCGGCCCGCTTCGTCCCCGCCTGAGGGCTGGCGACGTGTCGCCGGTGGTGACGGTGTCGCGACCAGACATCGTCACCACCGGGGCAGCCGGCGTTCTACGGCGCGTCTCCTGACGGCAGACTCGGCGCTGGGGTGGCGGAGGTCAGCGTGAGACGAGCCGGAGGGGCGAGGTGTGGGTGCGAGTGGGGGACGGCGTGGTGTAGCTGTAGTTCACGATCACCTGGTGCTGCCCGGCGTACCGGTACGGGCTGAGGATCTTCGTCACCGGGTCCAGGACGGCGAGCCGGAACAGCCAGCCGCGCTGTGCGGAGAGGCCCGCCCAGGCGGTGGTGTTGCCGGTGGCCCAGCCGTTGGGCAGGTCGAGGCAGAGCAGCTGCCCCGGCCCGTTCGGGTTGCAGAGCTGGGCGATGACGTTCGACTGGTTGGAGATGGAGTACGACCAGTAGATCGTGTCGATCGACGACGCTGTGGGCGCGCTGGTCGGAGCGTTGACGGTGGTGCTGGAGTACCACCAGTTCGTCTGGTACAGGACGGGGCCGGTCGGGTTGACGACGTAGGCGGCGTCGGAGGCGTGGGCGGCGGAGGTGGGCAGCAGCACGGCGATCACGGCGGCGATCACGATGCCGAGCCTTCGGACGGTGGTCACAGGCGACCTCCATTCGGGGAAGGCCATCAACCTAGCCCTGTGTGTTGCTTCTCTTGCAGAGGGTGATCATCCATCGCTCGTCATCCGTCAGCAGGATGGCGATCGAGGCCAGCTGCTTCCTCACCGAGGTCGGTGTGGTCGACCTCCCCGTCTCCGCCGGTTGCTGTCACCATGGACTCGGCCGGGATAAGTGGCGTTAGGGGCGCTTTCCATGACGAGTGGTGGCGATGCCGGGGTCGGTGGTCTCACCGAGGCGCTGCGGCGGTTCGCCGACGAGCGCGACTGGGGGCAGTTCCACACGCCGAAGAACCTCGCCATGGCGCTGGCCGGTGAGGTGGGGGAGTTGCTCGCCGAGTTGCAGTGGCTGACCCCGGAGGAATCGGCGACGGTCATGGCCGACCCGGAGGCCGGTGGCCGGGTTCGCGCCGAGATCGGCGACGTGATGATCTACCTGGTCCGGCTGGCCGACGTGCTCGGTATCGACCTGGTCGAGGCGGCCACCGACAAGCTCGCCGACTCGGCACGGCGGTATCCGGTGGAACGCGCTCGGGGCTCGGCGGCGAAGGCTCCCGACGCGTAGCGGGGGTGCCTCGGGCGGACAGGGTTGGCAGCGGCGGTGACTCAGGCGGCCTCGAAGACCTCGTCGAGGTCTTCGGTGAGACCTGGCCGATCAGCGTAGGGCTTCGACCAGTCGCCAGACGGCCGTCGAGGGATTGGCGGCAGGAGGCTCACCGAGCTTTCGGGCGCGATCGACAGCGGCCTCGATCCCCTCCCGGAACGCGTCGAATTCGAGCCTCGTCTTGCTCCATCCCTTGACGTGTACGCGCAGCAGATCGGCCGCTTTCCCGGCGTTCTCCAGGTACTTCGTGCAATCGGCGTGGTGCAGGATCAGCCAGACCTCGAAGCAGGGGTTCGACCAGAGCAGCGTCACCCCGAGCCGCCGGGCCTCACTCGTCGGTTCCGCGGTCGGGTACTGGTCGACGTCGCAGACGACGTACGCGTGGTCGACGTCGTTGTCGTCCCGGCGACGCGCAGCGCCTCGCACCGCGTCTACGGGAGAGCCTTTCTCCACGGCCACAACCAGGCGGTACTGCTCCGACAACTTCTGCCTGAGCCCCTCCAGGTAGGCGCGCTCGGTGGACTCACCGTTGGTGACGACGAGCACCGTCTGCCGCTGTTCCCGGGTGCCGGCTCTGCGACGGAGGTCGGTCCTCCGGGTGGTGCCCGGTTGCCTGCGTCCCGTGCTGCGCTGGTCAGCCCGTCGGTTCGCCATTCACCTGTCCTCGTGCTACCAGCGCCTGCTCGAACAGGTAGGTCGACAGATTCGGCACCGCGCCGTAGTTGCCGTTCAGGTAGCGGCGTTGCCGGTTCTCGCCTTCCTTGCGTGGCTTGAAGTCTGTGAGCGGGTAGAGCGTCGACACGCCCTTGGCATCCTTTTCGGTGAACCAGATCTCGTCCCGCCGGAGGATCTCCTCAGTGTCCATGGTGCCGAGGAGGGCGGCGTCGTGGCTCGTGAAGAGGAGCTGACTGGCGTGAGGGTTCGATGTTGTGCTCTGGAAGAGCCCGATGAGTTTCGCGGTGAGCAACGGGTGCAGGCTTGCGTCGATCTCGTCCACGCACATGGTGCCACCGTCGCTCAGGATCGTGGCGGCTTCGGTGGCGAGTCCGAGTAGTTGCTGAGTCCCTGTCGACTCCTCCGTCAACTCGAACAGCACCTCGCCGGATGGACCCCGATGGGCGAACTTCAGGCGTCTCTGCCGGTGACTCGGCGAATTCCGTACGGCTCGGACCAGAGGAGCGTCGCCTGTCTCCAGGTCCGACGGCCGCAACACGACCGGCTGTTCGTCCGTCACCGTGGTAGTGACCGTGACGACATCGACGATTCCGACGTCGGCCGCTCGGAGTAGTTCGATGACCGTGCGTTGACTCACCTCACCTTCAGGCCAGGCCGGGCCAACTCCGCCCGGCAACCGAGGGCCGAGCCGAGATCGGCTGTGGATGTTCCGGAACCAGCGGTAGACGTCATGAAGTGGCTCTGCCCCGGCCCCTTCGGCGTGCCCATGGCCGAAGCGGGCGACGGTGCTCAGGAAGAGGGCAGCAGGTGCCGTGACCTCGGCGACCCGCTCCGACGCCATACCCCGATTGGACTCCTCGCCCCAGCGGTAGGCATCACCGGTACGTTCGAAGACCCGCCTCCTCCGGTTCTTGGGATAGTGATAGAGCCATTCCTCAAGAACTCGTTCGTCGTCCAGAACGTAGCCATACGTGTGCCGGACACCGTTGAGGGTCAGGTCGACAACATAGTGAGACGGAGCTGCCAGCGAGTCGGGCGTCAGCCGGAACGGTTCGCGTTTGATCCCGAGGCCGGGCTCGACCTCCCGATCGGAAAAGAGCACGAACTGCCGCATGAACAACAGCGCGTGCAGACAGTTGGACTTGCCGGAGGCGTTGGCACCGAAGACGCCCGCCACCCGGACCGCCTGCTCGGGCTCGTCACCGCTGCGGTAGACCGGCGTCAGGTTGAGCTGCTGCTCGTCGCGGAACGACCGGTGGTTGGCGAAGCGGAAACTCAACAACATGGCTGTGCCCTCTGATCCTCGGCCCTCCGGCCGATCCCTGCGAGTTAACCACGCGAGAGGGTCTGAGGCATCAGCCTCGCCGGGGTGTGAGCGCGCGGATGCCCCAGCGGCGCCGGGGCGTCCAGGAGCGGAAGTGTCAGCGGGTGGGTTGCGCAGCGCGAATGAAGGCCCTCCAAGCGGTGGGGGTGAAGGTGAGGACCGGACCCGCCGGGTCCTTGCTGTCCCGTACGGCGACGAGGCCGGGCAGGTTGTCGGCGACCTCGACGCAGTTGCCACCGTTGCTGCCGCTGTACCTGCTCTTGCGCCACCGGGCCTTGGTCCAATCAGCCATGATGTACCTCCCCAGCGATCTTGTTAATCAACTCTGCTGATTGTCCTCTATCGAGCGCCAGTTCTTTGAGGCTCGACCAGACCTGCCCGTAGGCGGCGAACTCCTCTGGCCGGTCCAGGTAGAGCGCGCCGGTCCAGGACTCGCTGTAGACCACCGGCGGCTCTGGTGTCGTCCGGTTTCCCGGCGGAAACTCCAGTATGACGAACGCGCCGGCCTCCACACCTCGGTGCAAGCCGACAGAGAGGGGCAGTACTCGGATTGATATGTGGGGTTCCTGCCCAACCGTCAGCAGGTGTCGGAGCTGGCTCGCCATGATGATGCGGTTGCCAACCGTCCTCAGCAACACGGCCTCCGAGAGAACCACGTCGAACCGGGGCGGAGGAGGCAACCGACGACGGAGCAGTGACTGCCGTTGCAGCCGGACGTCAACCAGGCGGTCCCGTTCCTCGTCGGTCACCTCTGCTCGATGTTGGTAGACGGCGCGGGCGTACTCCCTTGTCTGAAGCAGGCCGGGCATCAGCGCGTCTCCGTACTCACGCAGTCGGCTGGCGGCCTGTTCCAGGCCCACGTACAACTCGAACCAGTCGGGGATGGCGTCACCGTAGGCGTGCCACCAGCCCTTTGCCTTCGTCTCGCTCGCCAGGGCGACCAGCGCACCGGTCAGTTCCGGGTTCGCGTCGTAGAGCTGGCACATCGCGCGAACGTCCACCGAGCGCACCGACCCGAGGCCGCTCTCGATCCGCCAGACCTTCTGCCGGCTGCACTCCAACGCCTCGGCTGCCGCGTCCAGGGTGACCCCCGCCTCGGTGCGTAACTGGCGCAGTGCCCGGCCAAGTTGCCGTCGCGGCACCGTCGAGCCCATGTCTTCGGCCAACGATCACGCCTCCATCCGATTTTCGATTTCGCGTCTCAAATGCCTATCCGCTAATTCGCGTAGTGTCAAGAATCGGCATGGTGGAACGTTGCATTATTCGTGATTCCGGTTTGGGGTGGTCGAGTTTGTGAGCGTCCCCGGTGGTTGTGGGAATCCCATCGCGAACTCCGCGCCGCATTGGACGAGAGATGCCTTTTCGGTCCCCACGATGACCGGGCGGTGGGCACCCTGGCAACTGGCTCTGTCGAGCCGTGACCAGCCACCCGGTGCTGCTGCCCGTCGGTCGAAGCGGCACGAGCGCCAACGACAGTGGATATGCTGGCTGCGGCGTGATCACCGCGACCTTCGCGACCTGACGACAGGCTGCGACGAAGCCACCACCGGCATCGAGGAAGGCTCGGATCATGACGTCAGACTTGGTCAAGACCTCGGACGTCCTGATGCCGGCGGCCTTCTTCGGCCACGGCAGCCCGATGAACGCCCTGGAGGCCAACCGCTACACCGCGGCGTGGAAGGCTTTCGGCGAAACGGTGCCGCGACCCCGTGCGATCCTGGTGGTCAGCGCCCACTGGTACATCAACGCCACCGCCGTGACCGCGATGCCGAGGCCGCGCACCATCCACGACTTCTACGGCTTCCCCCGAAAGCTGTTCGAGGTGCAGTACCCCGCACCCGGGCTGCCGGAGTTGGCCACCGAGGTCAGCGATGTCGTCCACCCGACGTGGGTGGGGGCGGACGTCGACAGTTGGGGCATCGACCACGGCACGTGGTCCGTGCTCGTGCACGCCTTTCCCGACGCGTCCATCCCGGTCGTCCAGCTCAGCATCAACGCCGCCAAGCCGCTGGACTACCACCTGGAACTGGGTGCGAAGCTGGCTCCCCTGCGCCACCGGGGAGTGCTCATCGTCGCCAGCGGCAACGTGGTGCACAACCTGCGCGGCATGGACTGGACGCTCACCGACGCCGGCTACGACTGGGCTCAGCGCTTCGACGAGGACGCCAAGAGCCGCATGCTCACCGACCCGACCGAGTTCGTGGCCCTCGACGCCCACCGCGACTACGGCCTCGCGGTGCCCACCCCCGACCACTTCATTCCCGCGCTGTACCTCGCCGGCCTCGCCGGAGCCGCCGACGCGCCGGCCACCGAGATCCTCGTCGACGGCTACGCGTACGGGTCGCTGTCGATGACGGCGTACGCGCTCGGACTCACCGGCCGGAGCGTCCCCGACGGCGCCGGCTCCCCGCAACCGCCGGCCGACCTGCCTCCCGACGCGTCCAACATCTGACCGGGCCCTGATCCGCCGAGGTGGGGTCCGGGTTCGGACGCGGACGCGCGTGCGGCAGCACGAGTTGACCCACGTCGCATCGTTGCCCGCCAGTCCCGCCACAATCCAAATTTGCAACATCCCGAACACCGACTCTGGAATGCCCGATTGTTGGGCAGAAATAAGTCAGGAATCGGGGCGGCAAATCGTTGCTTTATTGCTGGTCGAGGTCGCAGTATGGCGGTGGCGCGGTGGTCTCGTCTTCCCCCGGTGTGACTGCCGCGCCCTTCTCCCGTCTCCCGGCCCGGGCAGCTGTCCAGGCCCGTCATCCGTGAACCCGGAAAAGGAGTGCTGCCGTCGTGCGCGCAATTATCCGTCGAACTGTGGCGATCGGCCGACACGCGATCGTCACCGTACGTCAGTCCCCAGCCCAGCCGGTCCGGCCGGGCGGCGGCAGACCTCGCGGAACCGCGTACCGGAGCGGGGCGGTCGGACCGCTGCGGCCCTGGCAGGTCCGCGACCGCCTCTTCACCCCGCGCGGCCGGCACGGGGTGGACGCCACCGAGGTGCGGGCGTTCCTCGACCGGGTCGCCGACGATCTGACCGCCCTCTACGCCGAGGTGGCCCGCACCCATGCTGAAGCCGAGCGGATCAGGACGGCCCTGCGGGAGTGGCAGACCGAGGTCGCCCGGCGTGAGCTGGCCGGTGCCCGATGAGCGAACGGTTCGTGGCGCACCTGCCGTTCACCGCCGCCGACCTGCCCGCCGCGCGGCAGTTCACCGGCACCCTTGCCCGCTCGGTCAGCTTCCTGTCCGAGGTGGACGCCGCCGAGGTCACCGTCAGCTTCGAGGACGAGCAGGGCGTACGCCATCGGGTCTTCTGCGACCTGCCGCTGCCCGACCGTCGGCGCTGCGTGCGCCAGGTCGACCACGACGGAACCTGTGCGGCGCGGACGCCCCGGTGAGCGGGGAGGGCTGCCTGACTCACGGCCGCTGCCCGGCCCCCTCCACCGGCCCCCTGCAACCACCCAAGGAGCGGGCCTGCCGCGTGTCGTTTGACGTACCGCCCGATCCGAACATACGTTCGCTCGTGGTCGCAGGGAGGCGTGTCCGGCCCGTCCCGGCCAGCACGTCAGGAGACCCGATGATCATCGAGGACGTGGCGTTTCCCGCCGGTCGCCACTGCGAGACCACCACGCTCGGTGCCCTGCTGCGCCACGAGGGCGTCGACCTGTCCGAGCCGATGTTGTTCGGCCTCGGCGAGGGGCTGGGCTTCGTCTACTGGGATGCCAAGAGCATGGATTTCCCGTTCCTCGGGGGCCGCACCAAGCCGACCACGATCACCCGGACGGTGGCCGACCGGCTGGGCCTGACGCTGCACATCCAGGAGACCGCGTCCCCCCGTAGGGCCTGGCAGAACGTCGTCGACGCGCTGACCACCGGACGCCCGGTCGGCCTGCAACTGGACTCCTACCACCTGGACTACTTCACCACCAAGGTCCACTTCGGTGGTCACTGCGTCGCGATGTACGGCTACGACGACAGCCACGCCTACCTGGTCGACACCGCCCAGCAGGGCGGCGCGGTGACGACCTCGCTGACGAATCTGGAACGGGCCCGCAACGAACGCGGACCGATGACCGCCCGCAACCGCTCCTTCACCATCGCGAGCCCCGCTCGCCGGCCCGACCTGGCTCACGCCATCCGGACGTCCATCCGCAACAATGCGCAGGTCTTTCTCCATCCACCCATCGCCAACCTCGGTCACCGTGGCATCGACAAGGCGGCCCGACAGGTGACGCGATGGCTCGACCGATCCAGTGACCCGTCCCGGGACCTCCCACTGGCCGCGACGCTGATGGAACGCGGCGGGACCGGTGGCGCGCTGTTTCGCAACATGTACCGCGACTTCCTCGCCGAATGCGCCACCATCGTCGACGACGACAACGTCCGTCTGGGTCACCAGCGGTACGCCGAGATCGCCCCGTTGTGGACCGAGGTCGCCCGCCAGATCACGGCCGCCGGAGAAACCGGTGACCCGGAACATCTGGCCCGCGCCTCGGCGTTCCTCACCGAACTCGCCGACCGGGAACGCCACGCCATGCAGGTCCTGGCCGGCGTTCGCCCGGACTGACTTTGCCTGATCGCGCTGCCCTGCGGTGGTTGCAGGGGACCCCTCCTCATCAAAAAGCGGTAGGAAGGGTCCCCTGCAAACACCCGAGCGGGCGCCCGGCGCCCGGCGCTACTCCGGCACGCGGCGGTACGCGCCGTCGCTGGCCGAGGTCGCCATCGAGGCGTACGCCCGCAGCGCGGCGGAGACCGGACGCTCCCGGTCCACCGGCGTGTACGGCTTGTCGCGCTTCTCCTGGGCGATCCGCCGGGCTGCCAGCACGTCCTCGGGTACGTCGAGCGAGATCGACCGGCCCGGTATGTCGATGACGATCTCGTCGCCCGGCTCGACCAGCGCGATCAGCCCACCGGAGGCGGCCTCGGGGGAGACGTGCCCGATCGACAGGCCGGAGGTGCCGCCGGAGAACCGGCCGTCGGTGAGCAGCGCACAGGACCGACCGAGCCCGCGTCCCTTGAGGAACGAGGTGGGGTAGAGCATCTCCTGCATGCCCGGCCCGCCCCGGGGGCCCTCGTACCGGATCACCACCACGTCCCCGGCGACGACCTCCTTGGCGAGGATCGCCGTCACCGCGTCGTCCTGCGACTCGTAGACCTTCGCCGGGCCGCGGAAGGTCAGGCACTCCTCGGGCACCCCGGCGGTCTTCACCACGCAGCCGTCCGGAGCGAGGTTGCCGTGCAGGATGGCCAGGCCGCCGTCGGCGGAGTACGCGTGCGCGCGGTCCCGGATGCAGCCACCGGCCGCGTCGGTGTCCAGGGTGGACCAGCGGTTGGTGGTGGAGAACGGCTGGGTGGTGCGCACCCCGCCGGGGGCGGCGTGGAACAGCTCGACCGCCTCCGGCTTCGGCGAGCCTCCCCGTACGTCCCAGTCGGCCAGCCAGCGCTGCAGCGAGGGCGAGTGCACCGACGAGACGTCCCGGTGCAGCAGGCCGGCGCGGTCCAGCTCACCGAGGATGGCCGGGATGCCGCCGGCCCGGTGCACGTCCTCCATGTGGTACTGCGGCGAGTTCGGGGCGACCTTCGCCAGGCAGGGCACCCGCCGGGAGATCGCGTCGATGTCGGCGACGTCGAAGCCCAGTTCCGCCTCGCGGGCGGCGGCGAGCAGGTGCAGGATCGTGTTGGTCGAGCCGCCCATCGCCACGTCCAGCGCGACGGCGTTCTCGAACGCCGACCGGTTGGCGATCGCCCGGGGCAGCACCGAGGCGTCGTCCCCGTCGTACCAGCGCTTGGCGATCTCCACGACGGTGCGGCCGGCCTCGACGAAGAGCGACCGGCGCGCGGCGTGGGTGGCGAGTGTCGAGCCGTTGCCGGGCAGGGCCAGCCCGATCGCCTCGGTGAGGCAGTTCATCGAGTTGGCGGTGAACATGCCGGAGCAGGAGCCGCAGGTCGGGCAGGCGGAGCGCTCGATCTCGCCGAGCTGGTCCTCGGTGACGGCCTCGTTCGACGAGGCGATCATCGCGTCGATCAGGTCGATCTTGGAGTGCACGATCCCCTCGATCGCCACCGTCTTGCCGGCCTCCATCGGGCCGCCGGAGACGAAGACGGTCGGGATGTTCAGCCGCAACGCGGCCAGCAGCATGCCCGGCGTGATCTTGTCGCAGTTCGAGATGCAGACCAGGGCGTCCGCGCAGTGCGCGTTGACCATGTACTCGACCGCGTCGGCGATCAGCTCCCGGCTGGGCAGCGAGTAGAGCATCCCGCCGTGCCCCATGGCGATGCCGTCGTCCACCGCGATGGTGTTGAACTCCCGTCCCACCCCGCCGGCCTCGGCGACCGCGTCGGCGACCAGGCCGCCGAGGTCCTTGAGGTGGACGTGTCCGGGTACGAACTGGGTGAAACTGTTGGCGATGGCGACGATCGGCTTGCCGAAGTCGTCGTCGGTCATCCCGGTGGCCCGCCACAGGGCCCGGGCACCGGCCATCGTCCGACCGTGGGTGGAGGTCCTCGACCGCAGCTCAGGCATGGGGTCAAGTGTGGCACCACCGGCCCGGTCCGTCGGCGGCGATCACGCCGTGTCCCAACAGATGCACACCCCGCCCCCCGCGCTCGCGCGCCGTCCGGCAGAGTTGACCCTGTGCAGTTCTCCCCGGTCATGATCGCGGTTGCGACGCTGAGCGGGCTCGGGGCGACGGCGGCCACCTGTCTGCTGCTCGTCTCGGTCCGGCACCGGAGCGGCGGATACCGACAGGCCCACCTGCTGCTGGCCGCCGGCGCCGCGGTCGCGACGCTCAGCCTGGCCACCGGGCTGGTCGCCGCCGCCGTACACGGGTCCCACTCGGGGGAACGAACAGGCTGGGCGACCGCGGTCTCGATCGGCATCGCGGTGAGCGGCTTCCTGGGCTGCGCCGGGCTGCTCCGGATGCCCGGGGTCGTCGGATCGCCGTCCGGGGCGGTCCGGCTGCTCCTCGACGGGGTGATCACGGCGGCGGCGTTCTGGTTCGTCGGCTGGGTGCTCTTCTCCGAGCCGACCCGCCTGCTCGGTGACGCGACGCACCTGACCTGCGCGCCGATCCTGTTCGCCACGGTCAGCGCGGCCCTCGCCGCGGGGCTGAACGCGGTCGTCGCCGCCCGCGCGCCCCGCCCCCGGGCCCGCCTGGCCGGGCTCTGCTGCGGCGTCACCAACACGGTCTTCGGCGGGTTGGGGGTGGCCGGGGGACTCTGCGGGGGCGGCACCCGGCTGGCCCTCGCCGGTGCGGTGCTGCTCGCCGTCGGGCTGCTCAGCGCCGGGCTCGCCGTGCACACCACCGACCCGCCCGGCCAGGTCGCGGCCGACCTGATCCGCCGGGACAGCGAGTACGCCTTCATCCCGATGATCGCCATGGCCGCGTCGGCGGCGTACCACCTTCTCCAGGACGGCCGCTTCGACGCCTTCGCGATCACCGCCGGCAGCCTCGAGGGCTTCGCGCTGGTCACCCGCCAGTACCTCACCCTGCACGACATGCGCGGGTACGCCGCCCGGCTGGCCGAGCGGGAGGCGCACTTCCGTGAACTGGCCCACACCGATCCACTGACCGGGCTGGCGAACCGACGAGGGCTGCTGCGTGCGCTGGCGTCCGCCGTCGCCGGCCGTGAGCCGGTGGCGCTGCTCGGTCTCGACCTGGACGGGTTCAAGCACGTCAACGACATGCGGGGGCACGACGTCGGTGACGCGGTGCTCGCCGAGGTGGGGCGGCGGCTGCGCGCCCACCAGGGCCCCGGCGACCTCCCCGCCCGACTCGGCGGGGACGAGTTCGCGGTGCTGACCCACCGGAGCCCGCAGGATGTCGACCGCCTCGCCCGGGAACTGCTGCACGCGCTGGGCGAGGCGTACGAGCAGCCGGACGGGCCGGTCTTCCTCTCGGTGAGCGTCGGTGTCGCCGGACGGGGCGACCCGGACGGCGCGGCCGATCCCCACCGGGCCGACCGGCCGGAGAGCGCCGCTGCTCCCCAGCAGGCCGACCGGCCGGACGGCGCGGCTGTTCCCCAGCAGGCCGACCGGTCGCCCGGCGGAACGGGGCCGGACGGCACGCCGGTGCCGCGCCAAGCCGACGAGTCGGACGTCGAGGTGCTGCTGCGCCACGCCGACCTGGCGCTGCGCCACGCCAAGCAGCAGGGCAAGAACCGGGTCGAGCGGTACGACGCCACGTACGAGCGGATGCTGCGTCGCCGGACGACGGTGGAGCACGAGCTGCGCGGGGCGATCGGGCGCGGCGAGCTGCGCCTGGCGTTCCAGCCGGTGGCCTCCCTGCCGTCGGTGCGTCCGGTCGGGGCGGAGGCGCTGCTGCGCTGGCACCACCCGCAGCTGGGCAACGTCCGCCCGGACGAGTTCATCCCACTCGCCGAGGAGTGCGGCATGATCGCCGCGCTCGGCGCGTGGGTGCTCGACCAGGCATGCCTCCAGCTCTCCCGCTGGCTGGCCGACGGTCACGACGTCTGGGTGTCGGTGAACGTCTCCCCCCGGGAACTGCACGCCGAGGCGTACGTCGCCCAGGTCGCCGAGGCGCTGCGGGCGCACCGGGTGCCGCCGCAACGGTTGGTGCTGGAGGTGACCGAGCACACCGTGGCGACCGATGTCGACGAGCTGATCCGGCGGTTGACCGCGCTGCGTCGTACCGGGGTGCGGATCGCCCTGGACGACTTCGGGGCCGGGTACTCGTCCCTGGGGCAGCTCCGCCGGCTGCCGATCGACATCCTCAAGATCGACCACAGTCTGGTCGCCGAGCACGAGCCGGTCGCTCCGGTGGACCGGGACGGGCCGCCGTTCGCGCCGATGGTCGACGTCGTGATGCGGCTGGGCCACCAGCTCGGCCTGGAGGTGATCGCCGAGGGGGTCACCTCGCCGACCGAACTGGCCGCGGTGGTCGCCGCCGGCTGCCGGTTCGGGCAGGGGGCGCTCTTCGGTTGGGGCGTACCGGCGGAGCACCTGGAGGCGATGCTCGACGCCGCGACCCTGGCGCGGCCGGCCCCGGTCACCGGCGGCGACCCGGCGGAGAGCCGGCCGTCGGAGCCGACTGCCGCACCGCCACCGGCCCCGCGCGCCGGGACGGCACCGCCCCCAGCGCCGCGCGCCGTTCCCGCACCGCGCGCCGGGACGGCACCGCCCCCGGCGCCGCGCGCCGTTCCGGCATCGCTGCCGGAGGGCGCGTCCGACCAGATCGTCAACGATGTGGCATCGACGCAGGTCGGGCCGGGTGTGGCGCCGGACATACGCGGTGGCGCGGCACACCGTTGACCAATATGTGAGACCAGTTGACTCATCGCGTGAGATGCGTCAGGCTGTCCCCATGCCGTCGTTCCGCTTCCCGCGAGTACTTACCTGAGCGCACTCTCCTCCTCGTGAGAGTGCGCTGGCCCCGTGCGTGTCTGCACGTGGGCCGTTTTTATTGCCGTTGGACCCATCGGGGCGGGCCCCGCCCGCGTTGCACTGCTTGACGAGCCACTCACCCGAGCCGAAGGCCAGAACCGCCATGACGAGACCCACGCCAGAGACCCTCGCCCACTCCGCTCGGCGAGCCCGCACGAGCGCCGAGCCCGCCACCGACCGCGCCGCCGTTCCGGCGGTACCCGCCCCGGTCACCCCGCTCCAGGTCTCCGGTGCCGGTTCGCTGGTGCGCTCGCTCGAGGCACTCGGCGTCGACGTGGTGTTCGGCATCCCCGGCGGGGCGATCCTGCCGGCGTACGACCCGCTCTACGACTCCCGGGTCCGGCACATCCTGGTCCGGCACGAGCAGGGCGCGGGACACGCGGCGACCGGGTACGCGCAGGCCACCGGCCGGGTCGGGGTGTGCATGGCGACCTCCGGCCCCGGCGCGACGAACCTGGTCACCCCGATCGCCGACGCGTACATGGACTCGGTGCCGCTGGTGGCGATCACCGGCCAGGTGCCGCGCCCGGCGATCGGCACGGACGCCTTCCAGGAGGCGGACATCCAGGGCATCACGCTGCCGATCACCAAGCACAACTTCCTCGTGCAGACCCCCGAGGAGATCCCGCAGGTGCTGGCCGAGGCGTTCCACCTGGCCGCCACCGGGCGTCCCGGGCCGGTGCTGGTCGACATCCCCAAGGACGTCCTCCAGGCGCAGACCACGTTCAGTTGGCCGCCCACCCTCGACCTGCCCGGCTACCGGCCGACCCTGCACCCGCACGGCAAGCAGATCCGGGAGGCGGCCCGGCTGATGACCGGCTCCCGCCGGCCGGTGCTCTACGTCGGCGGCGGCGTGCTCAAGGCCGGGGCCACCGAGGGGCTGCGCCGGCTCGCCGAGCTGACCGGCATCCCGGTGGTCACCACGCTGATGGCGCGCGGGGCGTTCCCCGACTCGCACGAGCAGCACCTGGGCATGCCCGGCATGCACGGCACGGTCGCCGCGGTGTACGCGTTGCAGAAGTCCGACCTGATCGTGGCGCTGGGGGCGCGCTTCGACGACCGGGTGACCGGTCGGCTGGACTCGTTCGCCCCCGGCGCGGCGGTGGTGCACGCCGACATCGACCCGGCCGAGATCGGCAAGAACCGGACGGCGGACGTGCCGATCGTCGGTGACGCCCGGCAGGTGATCGACGAGCTGATCGGCGCGGTCACCGTCGAGCACGCCGCCGGTCGGACGGCGGACCTGACCGACTGGTGGGCGCAGCTCGACGACCTGCGTGGGCGCTACCCGCTCGGCTACGACGAGCCCGCCGACGGCACCCTCGCCCCGCAGTACGTGATCAAGCGGCTCGGCGAGATCGTCGGCCCGGACGCGATCTACGTGGCCGGCGTCGGGCAGCACCAGATGTGGGCGGCCCAGTTCATCTCGTACGAGAAGCCGTACACCTGGCTGAACTCCGGCGGTGCCGGCACGATGGGGTACGCGGTCCCGGCCGCGATGGGCGCGAAGGTCGGCAAGCCGGACACGGTGGTCTGGGCGGTCGACGGCGACGGTTGTTTCCAGATGACCAACCAGGAGCTGGCCACCTGTGCCCTGGAGGGCATCCCGGTCAAGATTGCGATCATCAACAACGGCAACCTGGGCATGGTGCGGCAGTGGCAGACCCTCTTCTACGGGGAGCGCTACTCCAACACCGAGCTGGGCACCCACAAGCACCGCATCCCGGACTTCGTCAAGCTGGCCGAGGCGCTCGGCTGCGTCGGGCTGCGCTGCGAGAACGCCGCCGACGTGGACAAGACCATCGAGGCCGCGATGGCGATCGACGACGCGCCGGTGGTGATCGACTTCGTGGTCGGCAAGGACGCGATGGTCTGGCCGATGGTCGCCGCCGGCACCAGCAACGACGAGATCATGTTCGCCCGTGGCGTCCGCCCGGCCTTCGACGAGGACGACGTCTGACCATGGGTGGCCGAGGCGAACGAATCAGCAAGCGCAGTCGGATGTCGCGCCCGGGCGCGACCGAGCGAAGCGAGGCCGTGGCATGAACCTGCACACGCTGTCGGTTCTGGTGGAGAACAAGCCGGGCGTACTGGCCCGGGTCTCCGGGCTCTTCTCCCGGCGCGGGTTCAACATCGACAGCCTGGCCGTCGGCGAGACGGAGAACCCGGACGTCTCCCGGATCACCATCGTGGTCAACGCCGAGTCCTCGCCGCTGGAGCAGGTCACCAAGCAGCTCAACAAGCTCGTCAACGTGCTCAAGATCGTTGAGCTGGACCCGCAGGTCTCGGTCGCCCGGGAGCTCCTGCTGGTCAAGGTGCGCGCCGACCGGGCGGCCCGGAGCCAGGTGCTGGAGACGGTGAACCTCTTCCGCGCCCGGGTGGTCGACGTCGCCCCGGACACGTTGACCATCGAGGCGACCGGCACCCCCGACAAGCTGGACGCACTTCTGCGTGACCTCGAACCCTTCGGCATCAAGGAAATGGTCCAGTCGGGCACGGTGGCGATCGGGCGCGGATCGCGCTCCATCACCGCCGGTCCGTCGCTGCGGGCCGCCTGACCCGACAGATGAGCGGCGCGCGCCGCCGGAGCCCGACCGGACCGGCGTCGCGCGCCGCCGGAAACCCAGCCGCACCGACCACGACGGGCCACCCGGGCCGTCGTACGAAAGGGAAGTTCTCATGAGCGTTGAGGTGTTCTACGACGACGACGCCGACCTGAGCCTGATCCAGGGCCGGAAGGTCGCGGTGATCGGCTACGGCAGCCAGGGCCACGCCCACGCGCTGTCGCTGCGTGA
Source organism: Micromonospora sagamiensis (assembly GCF_014680085.1). Lineage (NCBI taxonomy): Bacteria > Bacillati > Actinomycetota > Actinomycetes > Micromonosporales > Micromonosporaceae > Micromonospora > Micromonospora sagamiensis. The sequence goes on from NZ_AP023438.1 coordinate 4,430,642, forward strand.
CTCGGGCGTCGACGTGGTGATCGGTCTGCCCGAGGGCTCGAAGAGCCGGGCCAAGGCCGAGGAGCAGGGGCTGCGGGTGCTCACCCCGGCGGAGGCGTCGGCCGAGGCCGACGTGATCATGATCCTCGCCCCGGACACCGCGCAGCGCAAGCTCTACGCCGAGTCGATCGCCCCGAACCTGACTGCCGGCAAGGCCCTCTTCTTCGGCCACGGCTTCAACATCCGGTACGGGCTGATCAAGCCCCCGGCCGACGTGGACGTGGCGATGGTCGCCCCGAAGGGCCCGGGTCACCTGGTCCGCCGCCAGTACGTCGACGGCAAGGGCGTGCCCTGCCTGGTCGCCGTCGAGCAGGACGCCTCGGGCGACGCGCTCGCCCTGGCCCTGTCGTACGCGAAGGGCATCGGTGGCAGCCGGGCCGGCGTGATCAGGACCACCTTCAAGGAGGAGACCGAGACCGACCTCTTCGGCGAGCAGGCGGTGCTCTGCGGTGGCGCGTCCGCGCTGGTGCAGACCGGTTTCGAGGTGCTCACCGAGGCCGGGTACGCCCCCGAGGTGGCCTACTTCGAGTGCCTGCACGAACTGAAGCTCATCGTCGACCTGATGTACGAGGGCGGCATCGCCCGGATGCGCTACAGCATCTCCGACACCGCCGAGTACGGCGACCTGTCCCGGGGACCGCGGGTGATCGACGCCCGGGTCAAGGAGGAGATGCGCAAGATCCTCTCCGAGGTCCAGTCCGGCGAGTTCGCCCGTGAGTGGATCGCCGAGGACGACGCGGGCCGCCCGAACTACCGCAAGTGGCAGGCCGAGGGCGCGGCGCACCCGATCGAGGAGACCGGCCAGAAGCTGCGCGGCATGATGAGCTGGGTCGACCGTCCGCTCACCGAGACCGCCTGACCCGGTCGGGTCGTACCGACACGGCCCGTGGCCGACGCCCTCCCCGGCGTCCGGCCACGGGCCGCCGTCATGTCGCGGCCTGCTCCACGGTGCCCGGCTGCGAGGCAGGGCAGACCACCAGAGCAGCCACCGGGCCCGCCGGTGGCGGGACGACCGCCGGTAACCGCCTCCCGGGCCGCAGCCGCGCGCCGGGCAGCACGCTCAGGTGGTGGGACCGGGTGACCAACGCCTCGGTCAGCCGTGGACCCCGTCGCAGAGGCCGGCGTCGGGCCAGTGGGCGTAGCAGCGCGATCCGGACGACGAGCGACATCGGCGACTCCCTCCCCGTACGGGTGTGGTCTCCCCTTTAGCAGGGCCCGGCCAGCGGTTGAACGGACGATGACGGACGGGTGAGGCGTTCCGGTGCTCGCGTCGGATCCGCACGTTCGGTCGAGAACCGTCTCATGCCCGGCTGGTGTGTGAGGGCCCTCACCCCGGTACCTGGGACGGCCGCAGTGGGCGGCGGCCTACCATCGCGGGTAGGTGTTCCCGGCACCCGCACGCCACCGCGGTAGGTGCTGCCGGCACCCGCACGGCCCATGGCCCCGGTCAAGCACAGGGCGCAGCGCGGCGTCCCGTCGAGGTAGCCGACCGCCCTGACGATATCTACGAGGACCGATGAATCCTGTCGTACTGATCGCCGAAGAACTCGCTCCCGCCGCCATCGAGGTGCTCGCCCACGACTTCGACGTACGCCACGTCGACGGCACCGACCGCCCGGCGCTGCTCTCCGCCCTCGCCGAGGCCGACGCGGTGATCGTGCGCAGTGCCACCCAGATCGACGCGGAGGCCGTCGCCGCCGCGCCCCGGCTCAAGGTGGTCGCCCGTGCGGGCGTCGGTCTGGACAACGTCGAGGTGCCCGCCGCCACCGCCCGGGGCGTGATGGTGGTCAACGCGCCCACCTCGAACATCGTCTCCGCCGCCGAGCAGGCCGTCGCCCTGCTGCTGGCCGTGGCCCGCAACACCGCCAGCGCCAGCGCCGCGCTCAAGGCGGGGGAGTGGAAGCGGTCCAAGTACACCGGCGTCGAGATCCAGGGCAAGACGGTCGGCGTGGTCGGCCTGGGCCGTATCGGCGTCCTGTTCGCGTCCCGCATCGCCGCCTTCGGCACCCGGCTGATCGCGTACGACCCCTACATCCAGCCGGCCCGCGCGGCCCAGCTCGGGGTCCGCCTGGTCGGACTGGAGGAGCTGCTCCGGGAGAGCGACTTCATCTCGATCCACCTGCCGAAGACGCCGGAGACGGTCGGCCTGATCGGCGAGAAGGAACTGGCGATCGTCAAACCGGGCGTACGGATCGTCAACGCCGCCCGGGGTGGCCTGGTCGACGAGCAGGCCCTCGCGGACGCCATCGCCGAGGGCCGGGTCGCCGGTGCCGGCGTCGACGTCTACGCCAAGGAGCCCTGCACCTCCTCGCCGCTGTTCGCCTTCGACAACGTGGTGGCCACCCCGCACCTGGGCGCCTCCACCCACGAGGCGCAGGACAAGGCCGGTCTCGCGGTGGCCAAGAGCGTCAAGCTCGCCCTCCAGGGCGAGTTCGTGCCGGACGCGGTGAACGTCCAGGCCGGCGGCGTGGTCGCCGAGGACGTCCGGCCGCTGCTGCCGCTGGCCGAGAAGCTCGGTCGGGCGTTCACCGCCGTGGCCGGCGGGGTGGCCGCCAGCGTCACCGTCGAGGTGCGCGGCGAGATCGCCAACCACGACGTCTCGGTGCTCAAGCTCGCCGCGACCAAGGGGCTGTTCAGCTCGGTCGTCGAGGAGCAGGTCACCTACGTCAACGCCCCGCACCTCGCCGCCGAGCGCGGCGTCGAGGTCACCCTGTCCAGCCAGGCCGAGGCCGACCAGCCGACCCTGGTCTCCGTCCGGGGCGCGCTGCCCGACGGCCGTACGGTCAGCGTGTCGGGCACCGTCGCCAGCAGCGGCGGACGCGACGTCATCAAGCTGACCGAGGTCGACGGATTCGACGTGGAGATCGGCGCGGAGGGCATTCTGCTCTTCCTCCGCTACGTCGACCGTCCCGGCGTGGTCGGCACCGTCGGTACGCTGCTCGGCGAGGCCGGCATCAACATCGCGGCCATGCAGGTGGCCCGCCGCGAGGCCGGTGGCGAGACGCTGATGACGCTCACCGTCGACCAGGCCCTCGGCGCGGACCTGCTCACCTCGGCCGCCGAGTCGATCGGCGCGACCGCCGCCTCCGCCGCCGACCTGCGCGACGAGTAGTCCGACACCCCGTACGGCACCGGGGCCCGGCCAGCGACGGCCGGGCCCCGGTGCCGTCGTCGGGCTCGCGCGTTCCCGGCCCGGACATCCCGGCGGGTCGGTGCCCGCTCCCGGTCACCAGGGCGTCCCCCGGTGACCGGTCCTAGACGACGCGGGTGCCCTGGGGCGCGGGAGCGGAGCCGCGGTGGACGGGGGAGGGGACGGCCGCGGGCGGCGGGTAGACGGAGCCGTCCTGGGGGTCGAAGAGCATCAGGTTGTTCTCGGCGGCGAGCCGTTCGATGTCCAGGAGGACCTGGTCCTCACAGGTCGGATAGAGGTACATCGCCACGTGGTCGGCGGCGGCGTGCAACGGCGTCACCTCCCACGGCGATCCCGGCCCGGGACGGTCCGGGTAGCTGGCGGTGATCGCCCGGTAGAAGGCGACCACCCGGGGGTCGGGATAGCTCTCGACGTGCTGTCCCTGACGGCACCGCTGCACGGCCGCCCGCACGTCGGCGGGGGAGGCCCCTTCCGGTAGGGCCCACACGCTCAGATCGAAACTCACGGCGGACAGCGTGCCATCCGGTCGACCCGCCGTGTCACCGACCCCGTTGGACCGTCCGGAGGGGAACCCGCAGCGTCGTACCGGGACGGTCCGCTGTGGAGACCCTTGCGGCGGTCCACGAGGGTTCGCTAGCGTACACGTGCGGTTACCGAACGAACTCGCGGCGTCGACCTGTCTTCGGGTGACGGTGTCCGGCGTCCGGCCTTTCGGTTCCGCACCCCTCGGATGCGCGAGCCACGCGCACTCGTCGCTGACCGGCTCCCACCGTCGTTGCCGCGACCGTGGGAGCCGATCGCGCTTCTTCCCGTTCCGTGCCCCCCTGCCGCCTGCCGCCGCAGCCGCGCCCAGCGAGTCGTGCTGGAGCCGTCGGCGGGTCAGTGCCGGTGCCTCGGCGGGCGTGCCGGTGGGTGAGGCGGGTCAGTGCCGGTGGCCGAAGAGCGGCCGGTAGTTCGACCCGTCGGCGAACCAGGCCAGCCCCGCCGGGCCGGCGGCGTAGAGGGCGGTGGCGTACGCGTCCGCGACCGCCAGGTCCGGCCCCACCACGGTGGCGGCGGTCATCTGGCGGGCCGGCTCCCCGGTGTGCGGGTCGACCACGTGGTCGCGCCGGCCGCTGACCCCGGAGGTGCCGATCGCGCCGGCGGTCATCTCCAGCACCAGCGGGGCGTGTTCGCCGTCCGGGTGGTGCACCGCCACCCGCCACGGTCCGCCGTGCGGGGCGTGTCCCCGGACGACCAGGTCCGCGCCGGCGACCACGGCGTAGTCGTGCACCCCGGCGGCGCGTAACCGGGCGGCGGCCCGCTCCACCGCCCACCCGCCGAGCAGGCCACCCGGGTCGAAGCCGCCGGGCACCGCCCAGGCGTCGAACCAACCGTCGGTCGCGGCCCGCATCGCGGTGCAGCGGTTGACCAGGTCGGCCAGGGGGGTGTACGACTCGGTGCCGATCTCGCCCCGGCGCAGCCGGGAGACCAGGCTCTGCGGTCGACCGGGTCCGTAGGTCAGGTCGATGGCGCGCAGCTCGGCGACGGCGTCGCGCAGCGCCTCGCCGACCCCCCGCCGTCCGAGCCACTCGGGGGCGTTCAGGACGAGGGTGTACTCACCGGTCGAGGTGCGCACGGTGTGCGTGACGGTGAGCCGGTCGGTGGCCACCGCACCCCAGCGGTCGAGCAGGCCGCGACCGCCGAGCCGCAGGTCGGGACGGCGGCTGACGTGGGTGGGTTGGTCCACCCACCGCGTCCGGGTCTGTTCCTCGATGCGCATGTGCCTGCTCCCTCCGGACGGTGCCGCGCCGTCGCCGACCCTCCGTCACGGGCCCCCGTGACCCGCGCGACCCCCACCCTAGGGGGCCGAGGTGACTGGACCATGAATGTCACCTGGAAAGCTGCTGTGCATCTCCATATCCCATATCCTGGGCGCAACGTACCGGGAGGCGGGACGGCGTCGTAACGTACGAGTTCAACGGTGAGCTGAGGAGTGGAACGTGACGCGGATCGCGGTGGTGGCCGGGGACGGGATCGGGCCCGAGGTGGTCACGCAGGCCCGTAAGGTCATCGACGCCGTCCTCCCCGGGGTGGAGGCCACCGGGTACGACCTCGGCGCCGCCCGTTACCACCGCACCGGCGAGGTGCTGCCGGACTCGGTCCTGACCGAGCTGGCCGGGCACGACGCGATCCTGCTCGGCGCGGTCGGCGACCCGACCGTCCCGCCGGGCGTGCTGGAGCGCGGCCTGCTGCTCAAGCTCCGTTTCGCCTTCGACCAGTACGTCAACCTCCGTCCGTCCCGCCTCTGGCCGGGCGTCACCGGGCCGCTCGCCACCGTCAAGCCGGGCGAGGTCGACCTGGTGGTGGTCCGGGAGGGCACCGAGGGGCTCTACGCCGGCGCGGGCGGCTCGCTGCACCGGGACACTGCCGCCGAGGTGGCCACCGAGGAGAGCCTGAACACCCGGCACGGCGTGGAACGGGTGATCCGGGACGCCTTCGCCCGCGCGGGCCGCCGGGAACGGCGCAAGGTCACCCTGGTGCACAAGACCAACGTGCTCACCCACGCCGGCTCGCTCTGGGCCCGTGCCTTCGCGGCGGTCGCCGCCGAGCACCCCGACGTGACCACCGAGTACCAGCACGTCGACGCCGCCGCGATGTTCCTGGTGACGCAACCGCAGCGGTACGACGTGGTGGTCACCGACAACCTCTTCGGCGACATCCTGACCGATATCGCCGCCGCCGTCACCGGCGGCATCGGGCTGGCCGCCAGCGGCTGCATCAACCCGGAGGGCCGTTACCCCTCGATGTTCGAGCCGGTGCACGGCTCGGCCCCGGACATCGCCGGTAAGGGCGTCGCCGACCCGGTGGCCGCCGTGCTCTCCGCCGCGCTGCTGCTGGAACAGCTCGGCCACGCCGACGCCGCCAGCCGGGTCACCGAGGCCGTAGCCAGCGAACTGGCGAACCGGGCGCCGGGCGTACCGCTGCGCACCGACGAGGTGGGCGACCGCCTGGCCGAGTACGCGGCCGGCTGACCGCCCGCACAGTCCGTTACCCGGACGCTGGTTGCAGGGGACCCCTCCTACCGTCTCGTGATGAGGAGGGGTCCCCTGCAACCAGCCCCGGCGTCACGCAACGTAGCGCCGGAGCGTCGGTCGGCCCTCCCGCTGAACGGCCGTTCGGGGTAAGTTCCACAACACCAGTCCTTCGGCGTGCGCTCCAGCACGCCGTGACGTCGTCCCAGGGAGGTCAGCGCGATGAGCGGTGGTGACAAGCTCGAATTCGAGATCCGTCGGAACCCCGCGCCCGTATCCGCCGCCGACCGGGCCGCGCTGCTGGTCGACCCCGGTTTCGGCCGGGTCTTCACCGATCACATGGTCACGATCCGCTATGCGGAGGGCAAGGGCTGGTACGACGCCCGGGTCGAGGCCCGCGCCCCGATCCCGATGGACCCTGCCAGCGCCGTGCTGCACTACGCGCAGGAGATCTTCGAAGGGCTCAAGGCGTACCGCACCGCCGACGGCGGGGTGACGCTGTTCCGTCCGGAGGCCAATGCCGACCGGTTCGTCGCCTCGGCCGAACGGCTGGCGATGCCCCCGCTGCCGCCGGAGGCGTTCCTCGACTCGCTGCACCGGCTGATCGAGATCGACCGGGAGTGGATCCCGACCGGCGAGGACGGCAGTCTCTACCTGCGACCGTTCATGTTCGCCAGTGAGGTCTTCCTCGGTGTCCGGCCGGCCCGGGAGTACCTCTACGTCCTGATCGCCGCCCCGGTCGGGTCGTACTTCTCCGGTGGGGTCAAGCCGGTGAAGGTCTGGATCTCCCCGGACTACACCCGGGCCGCGCCGGGCGGCACCGGTGCGGCGAAGTGCGGCGGCAACTACGCGGCCTCGCTGGCGGCCCAGGCCGAGGCGATCGAGCACGGCTGCGACCAGGTGGTCTTCCTGGACGCGGTCGAGCGGCGCTTCGTCGACGAGCTGGGCGGCATGAACGTCTTCTTCGTCTACGACGACGGCACGCTGGTGACCCCGCCGCTGACCGGCAGCATCCTGCCCGGCATCACCCGGGAGTCGGTGCTGACCCTGGCCGCCGAGGCGGGACTGACCGTTCAGGAGCGGTCGGTCAGCTTCGCCGACTGGCAGGCCGACGCGGTGAGCGGGCGGTTGCGCGAGGTCTTCGCCTGTGGCACGGCCGCCGTGATCACGCCGATCGGGCACGTCCGCTTCCCCGACGGCGAGTTCCCCGTCGGGGCGGGCAGGCCCGGCCGGGTCACCATGGAGCTGCGCCAACAGCTCGTCGACCTCCAGCGCGGCGTCACCGCCGACCCGCACGGCTGGGTCCACCGGGTGTTCTGACCCGTCAGGGGGTCGTGACCCCTCCACGTCGGCGTCCCGGGGTGATGTCCACTATCGGACATCACCCCGGGATGTCGTTGTTTCAGCCGGTGGAGGCGCTGATCACAGTCTGTGACCGGTGTGCCGGACTACCGGAGGTCATCCATGGTGACCTATCTTGCTGACGCAGAACCTTCGGTGCGTCATAGGGAGTCAGCATGTCGGCAGTTGTCGGTCACCGCGTGAGCCACCCCCGGTCCTGGGCGGGCCCCCGGCGGCTCCACCCGGCGGTTCACTCCAGCAGGTGAGTCCGGAGCGCGTCGAGCTGCGCGTCGGTCAGTCCGGCGTGGCGGAGGTACCCCTCGACCGATCCGTGCCGTCCGCGCAGCTCGTCGAGGAAGAGCGGCATCGTCTCGGCCGGTGAGGAGAGGAACGGTGCGGGCGGGTCCTCCGCGTCCGGGTTGCTGGCGGCGAGCCAGGCGCTGAACCGGGCCGACGCCTCGGTGCTCAGCGCGTAGTCGGCGGCGATGTCCGCGTCGCTCACCCCGAGCAGGGACAGGGTCAGCGCACAGACGATGCCGGTGCGGTCCTTGCCGGCCACGCAGTGCACCACGACCGGGGCGTTCTCGGCGTCGGCGATCAGCCCGACCGCCTCGCCCAGCCCGGCCGCGCCGGTGGTGGCGAGGGCGACGTACCGGTCGACCAGGAAGCCGGCCAGGCTGGTCTCCGGGTCGTACATCTGCTCCCCCCAGGACCGGTGCTCCGGGTGGATGTGGCGGTAGGTGAGCCCGTCGTACGCCGGCACCCGGCCGTCGCGGGCCACCTCGGTCGGTCGGCGCAGGTCGATCACCGTCCGGACGCCGAGCGCGGCGAACGCCGCCCGGTCGGTCTCGTCGACGCGGTGCAGGGAGTCGGAGCGGTAGAGCCGCCCCCACCGTACGGTGCGTCCGTCGTGGCCTCGGTAGCCGCCGACGTCGCGGAAGTTGAACATCGCGGAGAACGGGATTCGTCGATTCACCTGGGGGGTGTCCACACCCGACACGGTAACGGCCGGCGGGGCGGAACCCCACCGGCCGTCACGTCGTGGTCACCTACCGGGCGGTGCCCGGTGGCACGGGCGCGTACGTGTCGTCGTAGTAGCCGCCCAGCCGGTCCCGGTATGCCGGGTCGGTGTCGGTCTCGTCGTACTCCGGCGCGGCCTTGACCTGGTCGCGGCTCCGGTCGACGGACACCGTACGGGCGTCGTGGTCGACCTGGTTGACCGTGCCGGCCGGGAGCATCACCTTCCGGCCGAAGATCCATGGGCCGGTGTCCACCACCAGGTAGCTGGCGTTGACCTCGTGGCTCGCCTCGTCGATCTTCCCGATCGACCCGTCGGTCGCCTCGACCTTGTAGCCGGCCAGGTCGGCGTCGGTGACCCCGGCCTCGTCGCGGTAGCGCCAGGGGTCGAAGGCCCCTGCGGGTGCGCCACCGGCGAACCCGCCCTGTCCGTCGTCGGTCACCGGCTTCGGCGAGGCGTGCGCCGCACCCGGATCGAGCCTGTCCATCGGACCGCCCTCCTGCCTCGACTGCGTCGTATCGCGGAGACTGTTCCCGTCAGGGCTCTTCGTACCCCGTGGTCGCGGTCGCACACCCGACCGCCGCGACCGGTCCCGCGGGGGCGTGCGGTGGGGCCGGCACCGGTGGGCGGCACGGGGGAGGATCCGGTGCGGCACGCCCCGGAGACCCGGAATGCCCCGGAGACGACGCGACCGGGGCCGTCCACTGGTCGGACGGCCCCGGTCGGAGTCCACACACCGGGCGGACGCGTGGCGTCAGCCCAGCGCTGCCTCGGCGTCGAGCGCCACCGCGGCGGCGTGCACCACGGCGGCGATGCGCAGCCCCTCGTGCACCTGCTCCCGGGTGAAACCGGACCCGCGCAGGGTCTTCTCGTGCGACTCCAGGCACACCCCGCACCCGGTGATCGCCGACACCGCCAGGCACCAGAGTTCGAAGTCGCCCTTGTCCACCCCGGGCCTCGCGATGATCTGCATCCGCAGCCGGGCCGGGATCGAGGCGTACGACTCGTCACCGATCAGGTGCTTGGACCGGTAGTAGATGTTGTTCATCGCCATGATGGTGGCCGCGCCCTTGGCTGCCTCGACCGCCTCCGGCTTGAGGTGGTCGGCCGCCTCGGCCGCGATCTCGCGCAGCACCACCGGGTTGCGGGCGGCCACCGCGCAGGCCAGCGCGGTACCCCAGGCCTGGACCGGGCTCAGCGTCGAGGTGCCGACCGTGGACCCGAGGTTGAGCTTGATGTCCTTGGCGTACTCCGGCAGAGCCGCCTTGACGGCGTCGAGGCCCATCGGTCAGGCCCCGGCCATCAGCTTGGTGGCGTCCAGGGTGTCGCCGCCCTTGTTCCAGTTGCACGGGCACAGCTCGTCGGTCTGCAGGGCGTCGAGCACCCGCAGCACCTCGGAGACGTTCCGGCCCACGGAACCGGCGGTGACCATGGCGAACTGGATCTCGTTGTTCGGGTCGACGATGAAGGTGGCGCGCTGGGCCACGCCGTCCTCGCCGAGCACGCCGCAGGCCTCGGTCAGCTCGCGCTTGATGTCGCTGAGCATCGGGAAGGGCAGCTCACGCAGGTCCGGGTGGTCCTTGCGCCAGGCGTAGTGGACGAACTCGTTGTCGATCGAGACGCCGAGGACCTGGGCGTCGCGGTCGGCGAACTCGCCGTTCAGCCGGCCGAACTCGGCGATCTCGGTCGGGCAGATGAAGGTGAAGTCCTTCGGCCAGAAGAAGACGACCCGCCACTGGCCCTGGTACGACTTGTGGTTGATCGTCTCGAACGCCTTGTCCGCCTCCAGGGAGACGCAGGCGGTGAGTTCGTACTCCGGGAAGCGGTCACCGACAGTGAGCACAGGTCCTCCTTGACATGCGGCGCGGGTCCGTAACTGGACTGGTTCCAGATTTTGCCGCAGTCTCAAGTCGGGTGGTCGGCGGCCGGGCCACTTGTGAAGTCGATCACCGATTGGGTGCCCCGATCAGGCGTTCGGCCGTCGCCCGCCGGAGTGGCCCGCCGCCACCCGCCGTCCCGCGATGTGGATTTTGCCTCCCAGATTCGGTGCGCGGGTGGCAGAGTACGGACTGTGACCAGGACCGCCCTGATTATTGGCACCTAGCGCGCCGGCAACCCTCCGCCGAGCGCGCAGACCTCCCGCATGCCGCGGGGGGTCTTTTTGTTGGTTCCAGAAAGGTCTCCCATGACGTACCAGGTCTACGACACGACGTTGCGCGACGGTGCCCAGCGCGAGGGAATCAGCTACTCCGTGGTCGACAAGCTCGCGGTGGCCCGGCTGCTCGACGAGTTCGGCGTCGGCTTCATCGAGGGCGGCTGGCCGGGCGCGGTGCCCAAGGACACCGAGTTCTTCCGCCGGGCCCGCACCGAACTCGACCTGCGTCACGCTTTGCTGGTCGCGTTCGGTGCCACCCGCCGCGCCGGGGTCGCGGTCGGCGACGACCCGCAGGTCCGTGCCCTGCTCGACGCCGAGACCCCGGCGATCGCGCTGGTCGCCAAGGCGGACCTGCGGCACGTCGAACGGGCACTGCGGACCACGCCGGCCGAGAACCTCGCCATGATCCGGGACACCGTGGCCCACCTGGTCGCCGAGGGACGCCGGGTCTTCGTCGACGGGGAGCACTTCTTCGACGGGTACCGCGCCGACCCGGCGTACGGCGCGGCGGTGGTGGAGACCGCCCTGGACGCCGGGGCCGAGGTGATGGTGCTCTGCGACACCAACGGCGGCATGCTGCCCTCCCAGGTCACCGCCGCCATCGTCGACCTGACCGCCCGCACCGGGGTCGGCCCGGAGCGGCTCGGCATCCACTGCCAGAACGACACCGCCTGCGCGGTCGCCAACACCGTCGCCGCCGTCGAGGCCGGGGTCCGGCACTTCCAGGGCACCGCCAACGGCTACGGCGAACGCCCCGGTAACGCCGACCTCTTCGCGGTCGTCGCCAACCTCCAGCTCAAGCTCGGGATCCCCGTCCTACCGGACGGGTGTCTCGAACAGATGGTGCGCGTCTCGCACGCCATCGCCGAGATCGCCAACATCGCCCCCGACACCCACCAGGCGTACGTCGGGGCCGCCGCCTTCGCTCACAAGGCGGGGCTGCACGCGAGTGCGATCAAAGTGGATCCGCTGCTCTACAACCATGTGGACCCCGCCGTGGTGGGGAACGACATGCGGATCCTGGTCACCGAGATGGCCGGCCGGGCCAGCATCGAGCTCAAGAGCCGCGAGCTCGGGCTGGACCTGGCCGGCCGTCCGGAGACGCTGTCCCGGGTCACCAACCGGGTCAAGGAACTGGAGGCCGGCGGCTGGTCGTTCGAGGCCGCTGACGCGTCCTTCGAGCTGCTGGTCCGTTCCGAGCTGCCCGACCACGCCCCGGCGAAGCCGTTCACGCTGGAGTCGTACCGGGTGATCGTCGAACACCGGGAGGACGGCGCGGTCGTCTCCGAGGCGACGGTGAAGATCCGGGTACGGGGAGAGCGGGTGATCGCCACCGCCGAGGGGAACGGCCCGGTCAACGCCCTGGACGAGGCGCTGCGGGTCGGGTTGGCCCGGCACTACCCGGAGCTGCGCGACTTCGGGCTGGCCGACTACAAGGTGCGCATCCTGGAGGGGAGCCAGGGCACCGGCGCGGTCACCCGGGTGCTGGTGGAGACCACCGGTGCCGGCCGGGACTGGACCACCGTCGGCGTGCACCCCAACGTCGTCGAGGCGAGCTGGCACGCCCTGGTCGACGCCCTCACCTACGGTCTCGACCGCGCACACGTCTGATCCCGCGCCGGGCCGGGCCGGGGCGGTGATGGGTGGTAGCAGGGGTCCCCTGCACGACAAAAAGCGGTAACAGGGGTCCCCTCCTACCACCTCAGGCGGGGCTACCACCTCAGGCGGTGCGGCCGGGCAGGCGGAGTTCGGCCAGGACGGTGCGGTGGTCGCTGCCCGGCAGCGGGCGCACCGCCACCGAGCGGACCGCGATCCGCCGGTCGACCAGCACGTGGTCGATGGCGACCGGCGGGATCGGGTCCCCGTCGTACGGGCCCCACGTGCCGGTCAGCCCGGCGCCGACCGCGTCGGCCGCGTCGACGTACCCGGTGTCGAGCAGGTCCCGCAGCGGCGCGTGGTCCAGGGTGGCGTTGAAGTCCCCGGCGAGGACGGACAGCTGCCCGTCCGGAGTGGCCGAGGGCTGGGCGGCGAGGTCGGTCCGCCAGTCCGGGACCACCGACGGCGCGTACGGGGCCGCCGGATGAACCGACTCGACCCGTACCGGGGGCGCGTCGGGCACGCTGAGGGTGCCGTACGCCTGGCTGAAGCCGAAGCCGACGTTGCGCCGGATGCCGACCTCGGTGAGCGGGAAGCGTGCGTAGAGCCCGGAGCCGGTGGTGCCCACCTCGGGGTTGAGCTGCCGGTACGGCAGCAGCCCGGTCAGGCCGAGCCGGTCGAGTTCGGCCTGCGCGTCGGGGGTGAACTCCTGCACCGCCAGCACGTCCACGCGCCCGTTGCGCACCAGGTCGACCAGCCGCCCGGTGTCGCCCGCGCCGGCCAGCAGGTTGGCCGTGAGCACCCGGAGCGTCGGTCCGTCGGCGGCCGGTTGGCCGGTGGGCAGGACCCGGGGCGTGACCACGATCGCCAGGGCCAGCGCGGTCAGGGCCGCGACCACCGCAGGGCCGCGTCGCCGCAGGGCGAGCGCGAGCACCAGGGGCAGCACGCTTCCGGCCGCCACGTACGGCGTGAAGGCCACCGCCTGCACGAGCGCGCTCCGTTCCAGTCCGGGCAGGCGGACGGCGGCGAAGGCCAGCCCCGGTGTGACCGCGAGCCAGCAGAGCAGGGTGCCCTGGCGTCGTAACCCGGTCGTCGGTCGGCCCTCGGTGCCTGCGGTCATCCCGACACGGTAGCCGCCCCCGCTCCGCGCCCGGTCACCACGTGGTTTCGTGAACGGTTCTTCGTTTCACCATCTGCTGTCCGCAGGGTGCTGAAAAGGCATCCAAAGCCACGGTCAGGTATTGACCAGGCGCATTTTGTGGTGCCACTTTCCTCTGTGGCTGGAGCCGATACTCTCCGTAGTTTAACCAGGTCAATGCTGGTGTAGACCCGAGAAACTCTGCCCGGTCGGGACTGCCTTGCGCTATTTTTCCCGACCCTGCGATCCGGCAACAATCCGTTCCACGAAATGCGGAACGGCTCTACTCGCCTCGCTTGAAGCAAGGGAGATCTGTCATGGCCAAAATGTTCTCACGTAAGGCGGTCGCGGTGACGCTCGCCGTGTTGGGGCTGAGCCTGGCCGGAGGGGGGATCGCCGTCGCCCAGCCCAACGAGGGCAGCGGCGCCCAGCCGGCGGTCCGGCAGGGTCAGCAGCCACCGCTGTCGCCGGAGTCGGCCCGGAAGGCGCAGGAGGCGCTGAAGCAGGACGCGGGCACCCTCGCCACCACCGTCTCCTTCGCCGTCGTCCGGTCGAACGGCGTCCTGGCCCGGGGGCAGGACGTGGTCTCGGTGACCCGGTACGGCGTCGGCCAGTACGAGGTGTTGTTCAACCGTGTCCTCTCCCGCGGTGCCTACGTGGCCACCCTCGGAGACTCCGCGGACTGCTGCGTCCCGGCGAACGGTGAGATCTCGGTGGCGCCCCGGCTGAGCATCACGACCGGGGTCTTCGTCCAGACCCGCAACTCCAGCGGCACCGCCGCGGACCGGCCCTTCCACCTGCACGTGACGGGCTGACCCCGGCACGGCGTGGGGGTGGCCGGAGTCGGTCACCCGACCGGCGCCGGCCCCCTGCGCCACGGGGGCCGGCGCCGCCGGCTGTCGGAAGGGGCTGTCGGCTGTCGGACGGGGCTGTCGGCTGTCGGGGAGGGCCGCCGGGTCGGCGAAACTCGTCCCGTTCGAGAGGGAAAAGCGAGGTTAGCGGCTCAGATTCCGACGTTTGTCGTGGCGGTGCCCCGGGAAGCAAGCACCGTGACGGACATCTCGGACACCCTGGCCAGCGTGCCCAGCCCGGACGATCCCCCCGCGCCCGGCATCGAGTTGGAACAGATCCTCCACGAGGTCAAACGTGTGATCGTCGGGCAGGACCGACTCGTCGAGCGTCTGCTCACCGCGCTCGTCGCGGACGGGCACTGTCTGCTCGAAGGGGTGCCGGGCGTAGCCAAGACCCTGGCCGCGCAGACCCTCGCCACCGTGGTCGGTGGCACGTTCTCCCGGATCCAGTTCACCCCCGACATGGTCCCCTCGGACATCGTCGGCACCCGGATCTACCGGGCGTCCCGGGAGACCTTCGACGTCGAACTCGGCCCGATCATGGCCAACCTGGTGCTCGCGGACGAGATCAACCGCGCGCCGGCCAAGGTGCAGTCGGCGCTGCTGGAGGCGATGGCCGAACGGCAGGTCTCCATCGGCGGGCGCAGCTTCGGCGTACCCGACCCGTTCCTGGTGCTCGCCACCCAGAACCCGATCGAGTCCGAGGGCGTGTATCCGCTGCCCGAGGCACAGCGGGACCGGTTCCTGATGAAGGTGGTCGTCGACTACCCGGACGACGCCGACGAACTGGCCATCCTCTACCGGATGAGCACCGCCCGGCCGCGTCCCCGCCGGGTGCTCGACCCCGACCGGCTGCGCACCCTCCAGGCCCGCGCCCGGGACGTCTTCGTGCACCACGCCCTCGCCGAGTACGTCGTCCGGCTCATTCTTGCCACCCGCGACCCGGGACGCTTCGGCCTGCCCGGACTCGCCCCCATGCTGTCGTACGGCGCGAGCCCCCGCGCCACCCTCGGCCTGGTCGCCGCCGCCCGGGCCCAGGCCCTGCTGCGCGGTCGCGGGTACGTCGTCCCCGAGGACGTCCGGGAGCTGGCGGTGGACGTGCTCGCCCACCGGCTGGTGCTCTCCTTCGACGCGGTCGCCGACGGGGTGTCCGCCGAGGCGCTGGTCCACCGGCTCGTCGAGGCCGTACCCCCGCCCCGGATCGCACCCGGCCGCCGACCGGTCGCCCCCGACCTGGCGGCGGCATGAAGAGGGCCCGCCGCCCGCCGCTGCCGGCCGGTTCCGCGCAGCGCGACCCGGGTCTGGCCGAGCTGACCCCGGACCAGCGACTGCGCCGGCTGGAGCTGACCGTCACCCGCCGGCTCGACGGACTGTTGCACGGCCAGTACCGGGGCCTGTTCCCCGGGCCGG
The DNA here is from genome assembly GCF_014680085.1 of Micromonospora sagamiensis. Classification (NCBI taxonomy): domain Bacteria; kingdom Bacillati; phylum Actinomycetota; class Actinomycetes; order Micromonosporales; family Micromonosporaceae; genus Micromonospora; species Micromonospora sagamiensis. The sequence continues at coordinate 4,446,355 of NZ_AP023438.1, forward strand.
GCAGCGAGACCGCCGGCAGCCGGGAGTACCGGCCCGGCGAGGACGAGGTACGCCGGATGGACTGGGCGGTCACCGCCCGCACCGCCGTACCGCACGTACGGGAGGTCGACGCCGACCGGGAACTGACCACCTGGCTGCTGGTGGACGCCAGCCCGAGCATGGAGTTCGGCACCGCCGACCTCGACAAGCGGGAACTGGCGGTGGCGGCGGTCGCGGCGGTCGGGTTCCTCACCGCCGGTGCCGGCAACCGGCTCGGCGCCCAGGTGCTCACCCGTGACGGGGTACGCCGGTTCCCTGCCCGGGGTGGACGCCGGCACCTGGTCAACCTGCTCCGGACGCTGCTCGCCGCCCCGCGCGGCGACCGGGCCGCCGCCGTACCGGATCCGTCCGGGCGACCCACCACGGCGGCCGGCGTGCCGTCCGACACCGGGCCCGCCGGTGCGGCCGACGCCGTCTCCCTGACCGAGGCGCTGGCCTCGGTGCACCGCCTCGCCCCCCGCCGAGGGCTGGTCGTGGTGGTCTCCGACTTCCTCGACGCCCTCCCCGACGACCCGTGGGCCGAGGCCGGGTGGGAACCGGCATTGCGCCGGCTCGCCGTCCGGCACCAGGTGCTCGCCGTCGAGGTGACCGACCCGCGCGAGCTGGAACTGCCGGACGTCGGACTGATCACCCTGGTCGACCCGGAGACCGGACGGCGTCGCGAGGTGTGGACCGGCGACCCGGTGCTGCGGGACCGGTTCGCCCGGGCGGCGACCGCCCAGCGGGAGCAGGTCCGCCGGGCGCTGCGCCGGTGCGGGGCGGCGCACCTGGCGCTGCGGACCGACCGGGACTGGGGTGCGGACATCGTCCGGCACGTGCACGCCCAGCGCCGGCTGGCTCTCGCCCCGGCCGCCCGCGGCGTCCCGACCGGAGGAGGTGGCGTGTGATCTGGCAGTCCCCGGTCCGGCTCTGGCTGCTGCTCGGCGTGCTCGCGCTCGTCGTCGCGTACGTCCTGGCGCAGCGCCGGCACAGCCGTTACGCCGTACGGTTCACCAACCTGCGCCTGCTCGACCGGGTCGCGCCGCAGCGGCCGACCTGGCGGCGGCACCTGCCCGCCGGGCTCTTCCTGGCCATGCTGGCGTTGCTGGTGGTCGGGTTCGCCCGGCCGACCGCCGAGGTCCGGGTACCCCGGGAACGGGCCACCGTGATGGTGGCGGTGGACGTCTCCACCTCGATGCTCGCCAGCGACGTCGAGCCGGACCGGTTGACCGCCGCGAAGCACGCGGCCCGGCGGTTCGTCGACGGCCTGCCCGAGGAGTTCAACGTCGGGTTGGTCGCCTTCGCCGGCAGCGCCGCCGTGCTGGTCCCGCCCGGCACCGACCGGGAGGCGCTGCACGAGGGGATCGAACGGCTGGTGGAAGGGGCGACCGGGGTCCAGGGCACCGCGATCGGCGAGGCGATCAACACTTCCCTCGGCGCGGTCCGGGCGCTGGACAGCCAGGCGGTGAAGGACCCGCCGCCGGCCCGGATCATCCTGCTCTCCGACGGGGCGAACACCTCGGGCAAGGACCCGATCGAGGCGGCCGGCGACGCGGTGACGGCCAAGGTGCCGGTGCACACCATCTCGTTCGGCACCCCGAGCGGCTTCGTGGACCGGGGCGGCCGGCCCATCCAGGTGCCGGTCGACGGCCAGACCCTGCGCGCGGTCGCCGAGGAGACCGGCGGCGGCTTCCACGAGGCCAGCACGAGCGACGAACTGCGCGCCGTCTACGAGGACATCGGCACCTCGGTCGGGTACCGGACGGTGCGGCAGGACGTGTCGGCCCGCTTCATCGGGCTCGGGCTGATCCTCGCCATGGGCGCGGCGGCCGGCTCGATGCGGTGGTTCTCCCGACTGCCCTGACCGGTCCGTACCGCCGTGCCGGACGCAGCGGTGCAACGGCACAGGCGGCGGGCGGTGCCGGTGCGACGAGCCGGACGCAGCGGTGGAACGGCGCACAGGCGGCGGGTGTGCCGGTGCGACGAGCCGGGGAGCCGGCGGATGGACGGACGGCAGGAGCGGACAACACATGAGGAGCGGACGTATGGCGGTGCAGACCGGACTCGGTGAGCCGCGTGGACCCTGGTTCGTCTCACCCGAACTGGACCCGGACGGGCGTCCCCGTGGTGACGTACCCGCGTCCGGGCCGGACCGGCGTGGCCCGGACGCCCCGGGGCGGCTGCTCGCCGCCGCGGCGGCGGTGGTGGCCCTCTCCACCGGTGCCGGCGCGGTGGCCGGCGGCTGGGTGGCCAACCTGGACGAGATGACCGAATCACCGGCGGCCACGGCCGCGCCGGTGCCGGCGGAACTGGTCACCGCCGCCGAGCGGACCGTGCCCGGGGTGGTATCGGTGCTGGTCGTCGACGGTAGGGGCCGGGGCGCGACCGGCTCCGGGTTCGCCGTGGACGACCAGCAGCACATCATCACCAACGACCACATCCTGGCCCGGGGCGGTGGGGTGGTGGCCGTGGAACTGCCCGACGGCCGTCGCGTCCCGGCCCAGGTGGTGGGCCGGGAGCCGCGCAGCGACCTGGCGGTGCTGCGGGTGCCGGCCTCGGCCGGGCTGGCCCCGCTGCCGCTGGCGAAACCGGGTTCGACCCGGGTCGGCGAGCCGGTCCTGGCCGTCGGCTCCCCACTCGGCCTCTCCGGCACGGTGACCGCCGGCATCGTCAGCGCACTAAACCGTCAGGTGCGACTCGGCGACAACCGGCACACGGCGGTGCAGACCGACGCCTCGATCAACCCCGGAAACTCCGGCGGGCCGCTGGTCAACGCGCGGGGCGAGGTGGTCGGGGTGAACACCGCGATCGCCACCATCGACGGCAACGGCTCGATCGGCATCGGTTTCGCCATCCCGATCGACCAGGTCCAGCAGACCGCCGACACCATCATCGGCCGGGGCGGCTGACCGTGACCGGCGCGCCGGGTCGCCGCCAGCCGGGCCGGGCGGGTCAGCGGGCCGGTGAGCCGGCGGGTCAGTGGGCCGGCGTGCCGGCTGGCCGGCTGGCCGGCGAGTCAGCGGGCCGGTGGGCCGGTGGGCCGGTGGGCGGGCCGGGTCGAATGGGCGCGCGTGCCCGCCACGCGGACGACTAGCCTCGGGACATGGACGACGGACTGCGGGTGACGGACCGGCTGGTGGTGCCCGGCGCGGAACTGCGGGAGCGGTTCTCCCGGTCGTCCGGGCCGGGCGGTCAGGGCGTCAACACCACCGACTCGCGGGTCGAGCTGAGCTTCGACGTCGCCGCCTCGCCGAGTCTCCCGCCGTACCTGCGTGAGCGGGCCCTCCAGCGGCTCGCCGGGCGGCTGGTCGACGGGGTCCTCACCGTGGCCGCCAGCGAACACCGGGCGCAACTGGCCAACCGCGAGGCCGCCCGGGAACGGATGGCCGCGCTGCTGCGCGAGGCGGTCGCCCCACCGCCGCCGTCCCGCCGGCCGACCCGCCCGTCCCGGGCGGCGAAACAGCGTCGGCTGGACGAGAAGAAGCGCCGCTCGCAGGTCAAACGCAACCGCCGGGTGGACGGCGACTGACGGCCCTTCGGGAAACCGGTTGGCGGCGTGAACGGCGCTGGCGAGGATCGGCCGGTGCACACCGATCCCGTGGCCGCCGCGCCCGACCGTGTCCCCGGCTTCGCCGACAAGCCCACGCTGACCGGGGAACGGGTGGTGCTGCGCCCCTTCGTCGACGACGACCTGCCGGCGCTGTGCGCGGCTCTGGCCGATCCGGAGGTGATCCGGCTCACCGGCAGCATCGGCGTCTCGCACGACGAGGAACGGCTACGCCAGTGGTACGGCACCCGTAACGCGCAGACCGACCGGCTCGACCTGGCGGTGGTGGACCGCGCGACCGGAGCGTGCGTTGGCGAGGTGGTGCTCAACCAGTGGGAGGCGCACAACCGCAGTTGCAACTTCCGTACGCTGATCGGCCCCGGTGGGCGCGACCGTGGCCTCGGCACCGAGGCGGTACGCCTCGTCGTCGGGCACGGCTTCGAGCGGCTCGGCCTGCACCGGATTTCGCTGGAGGTGTACCACCTCAACCCCCGGGCCCGCCGGGTCTACGAGAAGGTCGGCTTCGTCGCCGAGGGCGTGCTGCGGGACGTGTCGCGCAACGGGGACCGCTGGGTGGACGCGACGGTCATGTCCATCCTGGCTCCCGAGTGGACGGCGCACCGGGGGCACCCCGAGCGCTGACGGAGCCGCTGCCGCTGCCGCTGAGGTGGTAGCAGGGGACCCTTGTTACCGCTTTTTGTCGAGCAGGGGGCCCCTGCATCCACCCACCCCTGCAAACACCCACCCCCTGCAAAACATCCAGGCGCAGCGAACCGGCGGAGGGCGGCCCGGCTGCTGGGAGGGCGTTGAGCGTGGGGCGGCTCTCTGGTGGAATGTCCCCGGGAGCATCAGGGCCGTCACCGTACGTTCCACGTCACGTGACAGGAGTCCCTCCACCATGCTCCGAAGGTCATTCCTTCCGGCCCTGCTCGCGGCCCTCGTGGCCGTCCCACTCACCGTGCTGCTCGGCCCGGTCGCCGCGTCGCCCGCCCGCCCGGCCGTCGCCGTGTCCGCCACCGGGCCGGCCGTCGCCGCGTCCCCGGTACGCGTCATGCCGCTCGGCGACTCGATCACCGGCTCGCCCGGCTGCTGGCGTGCCATCCTCTGGAACCGTCTCCAGTCCACCGGCCACACCGACGTGGACTTCGTCGGCACCCTCGGTCCGCAGGGCTGCGGCCAGCCCCACGACGGCGACAACGAGGGCCACGGCGGCTACCTGGTGACCAACGTCGCCAACCAGAAGCTGCTGCCCGGCTGGCTCGCCGCCACCCGCCCCGACATCGTCCTCATGCACTTCGGCACCAACGACGTGTGGAGCAGCATCCCACCGGCGACCATCCTGGCCGCGTACTCCACGCTGGTGGACCAGATGCGGGAGAGCAACCCGGAGATGCGGGTGCTCGTCGCGAAGATCATCCCGCTGGCCCCACCGACCTGCGCCGGGTGCGGGCAGCGGGCGGTGGCCCTGAACGCCGCGATCGACGGCTGGGCGGCGGGGAAGACCACGGCGCGGTCCCCGGTCGTGGTGGTCGACCAGTGGACGGGCTTCGACACCGCCACCGACACCTACGACGGGGTGCACCCCAACGCCGCTGGCGACCAGAAGATGTCCGACCGCTGGTATCCGGCGCTGGCCGCCGCCCTCTCCGACGTCACCCCGGACCCGACCGCCACGCCGACCGCCACCCCCACGGCCACGCCGACCGCCACCCCCACACCGACCGGTTCGCCCACGCCGACTCCGACCTCGGGCACCGGGTGCACCGCCGGCTACCGGATCGTCGGGCAGTGGCAGGGCGGTTTCCAGGGCGAGGTGACGGTCCGCAACACCGGATCAGTCGCCACCAGGGGGTGGACGGTGACCTTCGCCCTCCCCGACGGCCAGCGGATCAGCCAGGCGTGGAACGCCGAACTGGCCCAGACCGGCACGTCGGTCACCGCCCGCAACGTGAGCTGGAACGGGTCTCTCGCCCCTGCTGCCGAGGCGACCTTCGGCTTCCTGGGCGGCACCACGGGCACCCCGGTCGTGCCCACGGTGACCTGCACGGCGAGCTGAGCACCGAGGCCCCGCCGGCCCGGCGGGGCCTCCGCTCACCCGGCCCCGGTCCACGACGGCGGTCTCCTTCAGGGCCGCGAAGCGCCCGGCGTCTCCAGGGCGGCGAGCAGGCGGGCGCGGAGCGTGGCGGCGCGCTCGGCGAAGCCACGCTGGGCGGTGACGTACTCGGCCCGGCCCTCCGGCGTCTCGACCCGGACCGGCGGATACCCGAGCGCGGCCAGGTCGTACGGGCTGGCCCGCATGTCCAGGGTGCGGATCTCGCGGGCCAGCGCGAAGCAGTCCGCGACGAGTTCGGCGGAGACCAGCGGCGCGAGCTTGTACGCCCACTTGTAGAGGTCCATGTTGGCGTGTAGACAGCCCGGCTGCTCCAGGTCGTGCTGGCTCTCCCGGGTCGGGTTGAGCACGTTCAGCGGCCGGGCCGGAGCGGTGAAGAACCGGTACGCGTCGAAGTGGCTGCACCGGACGCCCCGCTCGTCGACGACGGCGGCGGTCCGCTCCGGGCCGAGCCGCAGCGGCCAGGCGTTGTGGCGTACCTCGTCCTGGGGCTGCCGGTAGACCATCGCCCACTCGTGCATGCCGAAGCAGCCCAGGTGCGCCGGCCGCCCGGCCGTCGCGACCAGCAGGTCCCGGATCCAGTCGACGGACCCGGCGCGGCGGGCGCGTACCGCGTCGACGTCGAGGGTGACCCCGGCGGCGGTGGCGCGGTAGTCCGGGCCGAACTCGGCCGGCTCGGCGTCCCGCAGTTCCACGCCGGCCCCCGGATGCCAGCGGCGCAACTGGGCCGGGCGGTGCGAGTAGTAGGTGAAGAGGAAGTCCTCCACCGGGTGCCGCACGCCACCGCGTCGCCGGGCCAGGTGCGGGGCCAGCCAGGCGTCGACCCGCTCCTCGTGCGCCCGGCGGCGGGCCCGCCAGGTCGGCGCGTCGAGCACGGTGGCGAGGGCGGCGGTCACGGATCCCAGGGTACGACCGCCGCCCCGCGCCGCCGTCAGGGCACGTCCACCCGCACCCCGGCGGAGAACACCCCGCTACGCAGTTCCACCTGTCTCGGCGGCTCCGTTCCGCCGACGGTGAAGACCAGCGGCACCACCATCCGCTGGTCGGCCGCCACGGGGTCGGCGAAGACGTCCCGCCCCCGGTTGGCCGTTCGGGTGGCCGGTTCGTCGGTGGTGACCCACCGGCCGTCCGGCAGGTACGCCCGCTGGAGTTCCCCGTGCCAGACCTGCTGGTGCGGGGTGAGGTTGCGCACGCCGACCGTCGCCTGGCAGCGTCGTCGGTCCGCCGCCGGGTCGCAGGCCATCCGGTAGACGGTGAACTCGAACGCGGCCTCCCGCAGGGGCACCCCGAGCGCGCCGGCGTGGCCCTGCCCGGTCCACGCGCCGCTGGTGGGCTGCGCGCCGGAGTTGATCGCGGAGACCCGCCTGGTCGCGGTCCAGGTCGCCGCGCCGGCCACCGCGACCAGGATCGTCGCGGCCACCCCGACCACCAGCCAGACCGGCGGCCTACGGCGGCGGTACGCCGGCATCGGGACCGCCACGCGGGGGTACACCGTGCCCCGGCCGTCCGGGCGTCCGTCGGGTCGGCTGCCGGGGTCGGGGGTGCCGGACCGTCCGGCTGCCCGCTCGTCCGGCCGGCTTCGTCGGCGCCGCAACCACCAGCCCGTACCGGCCAGCACCGGCAGCAGCGCCGCGCCTGCGGCCAGCGCGGTGGTGGGGCGTTGCCAGAACGGCGTCGCGTCGGCCCCGCCCCCGTCCCCCGCGCCCTGCCGCCAGGTCGCCGTCGCGCAGTCGTACGGCCGGTCGCCGGCACCGTCGAAGGCGCACGCCGGTGCGGTCAGTGGCCGGTCCGGGGCGGCGCTCAGCGCGGTGTTCAGGGTCGTCGTGCTGCGAGCCGGGAGGGTGAGCCGCCAGGTGACCTCGGCCGACTCGGCCCCGCCGGTCGGTCGGGTCGCCCGGCCCCCGGCGGTGACCGTGGCCGCCGTGGCGCCCGGCGGCAGTTCCTGGCGCACGGTGGTGTCGACCGGGGCGTTGCCGTCGTTGCGTACCTCGATCCGGTAGGCCGGGGCCGGAGTGCCGGCGGGGGCGACGCGCACCCGGACCGCCGGGGCCGCCCCCGGGGTCGCCGGTGTGGCCGCCGCACGGGGCGGGTCGGGCGTCGACAGCGCCGGTAGCGCGGTGAGGAGACCGAGGCAGTGGACGAGCACCGCGAGGGTCCGGTGGGGCCGTGTCGATGCAGGCATACGAACGCACCTCCCGGACCGACGCTAGGGCGGTGGCCGTCCCGCCCGGGTGGAAAGTGCCGAACCCGATCCGCCCGACCTGCGTCGTCGGTACGCTGCGCCGCCCGTGGCGAGGTGCCGGTGGCCTGGGCGGCAGGGCTAGATTGGCGGTGTGCGTATCGCTCGTTTCGCTCATGCCAAGGGAATGTCGTTCGGTGCCGTCGAGGGGGAGCCGGGGGCGGGACCGCAGGGTCTCACCATCGCCGAGATCGAGGGGCACCCGTTCGGGCAGATCCAGTTCAGCGGTGCCCGGTGGGCACTGTCGGACGTCCGCCTGCTCTCGCCGATCCTGCCCAGCAAGGTGGTCTGCGTCGGCCGTAACTACGCCGAGCACGCCGCCGAGCACGGCAGTGCGGTGCCGAAGGAGCCGCTGCTCTTCCTCAAGCCCTCCACCAGCGTCATCGGGCCGCGTGACGCGATCCGGCTGCCGCTGTTCAGCAAGCAGGTCGAGCACGAGGCGGAGCTGGCGGTGGTGATCGGGCCGCCGGGTGCCCGGCGTGCCGACCGGGCCGCCGCCGAGCGGGCCATCTTCGGCTACACCTGCGCCAACGACGTGACCGCGCGCGACCTGCAACGCAACGACGGGCAGTGGACCAGGGCCAAGGGCTTCGACTCGTTCTGCCCGATCGGCCCCTGGATCACCACCGGGCTGGACGTCGGCGACCTGGAGGTCCGCTGCGAGGTCGGACGCGACCCGGAGGAGATGGAGGTCCGTCAGCTGGGCCGGACCAAGGACATGGTCTTCGACGTGCCGTCCCTGGTGTCGTACATCTCGCACGTGATGACGCTGCTGCCCGGGGACGTCGTCCTGACCGGCACCCCGGCCGGGGTTAGTCCGCTCCTGGACGGGGATACCGTCACGGTACGTATCGAGGGGATCGGGGAACTCTCGAACCCCGTGGTCTCGCTCTGATGGCCGGTGTGGAGGGTGAAACCGCAGCTCAAGTGCGGTTTCGGTAACCCGATTTGGCCTACCGGCACCGGTGGAGTAAAGTTTCTCCCCGGTGCCGCAAGGTGCCGATCCGGTGCCGCAAGGCACCAATGGGGTATGGGGTAATTGGCAGCCCGACTGATTCTGGTTCAGTTAGTCTAGGTTCGAGTCCTGGTACCCCAGCGCAACCGAGGTTCGCGAGAGCCTCGGACGCTGGATTCTGGTGGAGTTCGCCTCCCGCCTCCCACGTGGGGACGGGAAGTTGATCTCTGTTAGAGTGCAGCATCGCCGCCCGCGAGGGTGGCGGTGCGAAAGAAGTTCTGGCCCCGTCGTCTAGCGGCCCAGGACGCCGCCCTCTCAAGGCGGTAGCGCCGGTTCGAATCCGGTCGGGGCTACAGCGTCACCGGTCCGTCCCGTGTCAGCGGGGCGGGCTGTTTCGCTTCTGCCGGGTCTACCCGGTCCCACCCGGTCGACACCCGGCCCGGGGGACATGGTTAGACTACGGCGGCACCGCCCGGCAGGGTGGTGAAGCAGGAAAAGTCTTGGCCCCGTCGTCTAGCGGCCCAGGACGCCGCCCTCTCAAGGCGGTAGCGCCGGTTCGAATCCGGTCGGGGCTACCATATCGGCCCGTTTCCCCATCCGGGAGACGGGCCTTTCCGTTTCCCGGGCCCAGGTCGCGGCCCCCGGGGTGGCCCGCCGCCTCCGTTTCCCGGGCTCAGGTTCGCGACCCTCGGGGCGGCCCGCCTCCGCTGTTGGTCATGAAGTGGACGGCGACGTCGGGTTCCTGGACCGCCGTCCACTTCATGACCAACACGAGCGGGTCAGAGGCCGGAGAGGCGTTGGCCGGCGCGGACGACGGCCATGGCGTGGCGTTCGCCGGGGCGCCGGCCGAGGCGTTCGATCGGGCCGGAGATGCTGATCGCGGCGATCACCCGTCCGGTGCGGTCGCGGATCGGGGCCGAGACGCTCGCCACGCCGGCCTCCCGTTCCGCGACACTCTGCGCCCAGCCGCGCCGGCGTACCTCGGCGAGGGTGCGGCCGGTGAACTTCGACCGGGGCAGGAGTGGCATCACCGCCTCGGGCGGCTCCCAGGCCAGCAGGATCTGGGCGGCCGAACCGGCGGTCATCGGCAGCACCGAGCCGACCGGCACGGTGTCCCGCAGACCGCTGGCCCGCTCGGCGGCGGCCACACAGACCCGCTCGTCGGCCCGCCTGAGGTAGAGCTGGGCGCTCTCCCCGGTGGCGTCGCGCAGGGCGGCCAGCAGCGGCTCCGCCGCGGTCAGCAGCACGTCCGGCGCGGCGTTGGCCAGCTCGCCGAGGCGTGGACCGGGCCGCCACCGCCCCTGTGTGTCCCGGACGAGCATCCGGTGGATCTCCAGCGCCTGCGCGAGCCGATGGGCCGTGGCCCTCGGCAGCTTGGTGCGATCAACGAGTTCGGCCAGGCTGGCGCCGTCGACACAGGCGGCCAGGATGACCACCGCCTTGTCGAGAACGCCGACACCGCTCATACTGTGTCCCACAAGCCGAAATTTACCTCCCAGAATTTAGGATGTCCAGATGGTGGGAGTCACTCCGAAGCCAAGGACCTTGGCCGAGAAGGTCTGGGACGCGCACGTCGTGCGATCCGCCGAGGGCGAGCCCGACCTGCTCTACATCGACCTGCATCTGCTGCACGAGGTCACCAGCCCCCAGGCGTTCGACGGCCTCCGCCTGGCCGGGCGCCGGGTGCGCCGGACCGATCTGACCATCGCGACCGAGGACCACAACACCCCGACCGGGTACGCCGACCCGGCCTTCCGCCAGCGTCGGGGCGACCTGCTCACCATCGCGGACCCGACCTCCCGCACCCAGATCGAGACGTTGCGCCGCAACTGCGCCGAGTTCGGCGTACGGCTGCACCCGCTGGGTGACGAGAACCAGGGCATCGTCCACGTCATCGGGCCCCAACTCGGCCTGACCCAGCCCGGCATGACCATCGTCTGCGGCGACTCGCACACCGCCACCCACGGCGCGTTCGGGGCGCTGGCCTTCGGCATCGGCACCAGTGAGGTCGAGCACGTCCTGGCCACCCAGACCCTGCCGCAGGCCCGCCCGAGGACCATGGCGGTCAACGTCACCGGTCAGCTCGGCCCCGGGGTCACCGCCAAGGACCTGGTGCTCGCGCTGATCGCCCAGGTCGGCACCGGCGGCGGTCGTGGCCACATCGTGGAGTACCGGGGGGAGGCGATCCGGTCGCTGTCGATGGAGGGGCGGATGACCATCGCCAACATGTCCATCGAGTGGGGCGCGAAGGCCGGCATGATCGCCCCGGACGAGACGACCTTCGCGTACCTCCAGGGGCGGCCGAACGCGCCGCAGGGAGCCGACTGGGACGCCGCGGTGGCGTACTGGCGGACGCTCCCCACCGACGAGGATGCCGTCTTCGACGCCGAGGTGACCCTGGACGCCTCCCGGGTGACGCCCTTCGTCACCTGGGGCACCAACCCGGGCCAGGGAGCGCCCCTGGCCGAGCGGGTGCCCGACCCGGACGGCTTCGACAACGAGGCCGAGCGGACCGCCGCCCGCCGCGCGCTGGAGTACATGGACCTGCGCCCCGGGACGCCGCTGCGCGATCTGCCCGTGGACGTGGTCTTCGTCGGCTCCTGTACCAACGGCCGGCTGGAGGATCTCCGTGCGGCGGCCGACGTGCTGCGCGGCCGGCGGGTCGCCGACGGGGTGCGGATGCTGGTGGTGCCCGGCTCCGCCGCGGTCCGCCAGGCTGCCGAGGCGGAGGGGCTGGACAAGATCTTCAGCGACGCCGGGGCGGAGTGGCGCTTCGCCGGCTGCTCCATGTGCCTGGGCATGAACCCGGACACCCTCTCGCCGGGGCAGCGGTCCGCCTCCACCTCCAACCGCAACTTCGAGGGCCGGCAGGGCCGGGGCGGGCGTACCCATCTGGTGTCGCCCCCGGTCGCCGCCGCCACCGCCGTGGTCGGCCGGCTGGCCGCGCCGGCCGACCTGTGAAGGGATGACTGGGACGATGGACAGGTTCACCACGCACACCGGCACCGCCGTGCCATTGCGGCGCTCCAATGTGGACACGGATCAGATCATTCCCGCGGTGTACCTCAAGCGGGTGACCCGGACCGGTTTCGCCGACGGCCTCTTCAGCGCGTGGCGGGAGGACCCGGGATTCGTGCTGAACGATTCCTCGTATTCCGGGGCATCGATTCTCGTCGCTGGCCCAGAGTTCGGCACCGGGTCATCCCGTGAACACGCGGTGTGGGCGCTGCGGGACTGGGGCTTCCGGGCGGTGATCTCGCCCCGCTTCGGTGACATCTTCCGTGGCAACGCGTTGAAGGAGGGGCTCCTCCCGGTCGAGCTGGAATTGAAGACGGTCGAAGAGTTGTGGGATCGGCTCGATGCCGACCCGACCACTCCGGTCACCGTCGACCTGGCCGCGCGGGAGGTCCGGGTCGGGACGGACACCTGGGCCTTCCCCATGGACGACTTCAGCCGTTGGCGGCTGATGGAGGGCTTGGACGACATTGGACTGACCCTGCGCCAGGAGGCGGAGATCAGCGCCTACGAGGCCCGCCGGTTGCCGTTCCTGCCCGTCCTCGGGTAGCCGTAAGGGCACTCACGCCTTGGTTTTCGCCCCCGTCGCCTCGGCCGACGGGGGCGAATCCGTTACGACACAAGGGCTTTTTTCCACCGAATGTTTGTGTCCGGGCAGCAGAGGGCATACCGTGCGCGCAGAATGGCTCGCGTCGAGTCAGTTGCACAATCGGGAGGAAGTCGTGAACAAGGCCGAGCTCATCGAGGCGCTCGCCGCTCGCCTGGGGGACAGGAAGTCGGCGACTGCGGCGCTCGACGCGGTCCTCGCTGAGGTCCAGGCGGCGGTGGCGAAGGGCGAGAAGGTGTCCATCACCGGTTTCGGAGCGTTCGAGAAGCGCGTACGCGCCGCGCGAACAGCCCGCAACCCGCGCACCGGAGAGGCGGTGAAGGTCAAGAAGACATCCGTGCCGACCTTCCGGCCGGGCGCGGGCTTCAAGGAGATGGTGGCCAGCGGCAAGGCGCCGAAGGCCACGACCGCCGCGAAGAAGACCACGACCGCAGCGAAGACGACGGCGGCGGCCAAGACCACCGGGGCGAAGGCGACCGGTGCCAAGGCGACGGGTGCCAAGGCGACCGGGGCGAAGGCCACCGGCACCAAGGCCACCGCCACGAAGAAGGCCACGGCTGCGGCCAAGGCCGCCCCGGCGACGGCCACCAAGGCCGCGACGAAGGCGGCCACCAAGGCGGCCACGAAGGCCGCGACGAAGGCCGCGACGAAGGCGGCCACCAAGGCAGCCGGCACCAAGGCCACCACCAAGGCGGCCGGCGCGAAGGCCGCTCCGGCGAAGAAGAGCGCGGCCACCGCCAAGGCCACGGCGGCGAGCAAGACGGCCACGGCCGCGAAGACGACCGCCGCGAAGAAGGCCGGCACCACGACGGCCAAGAGCACGGTGGCCAAGAAGTCGCCGGCCCGCAAGGCACCGGCGAAGAAGACCGCCACCCGCTGATCCCGCACCGACCGAGGGGCGTCCACCGTCGAGGTGGGCGCCCTTCGTCGTGCCCGCCGCCCGGGACCCGACCCGGCACCGGTCGGGGCGTCAGAGACGGTCGGGTGGGAGCACCCCGTCGGCCGTGAACGCCAGCAGCCAGCCGCCACCCTTGACCGTGGTGAAGTCGTCCGTACGGCCGGTCAGCCGCTCCAGGGCCGGCGGGATCACCTTGCCCTGGCTGCACACCGCGACCGGGTCGCCGGCGGCGGCCAGCGCGGTCAGCCGGGCCGCGGCGGCCAGGGCCCGCTCCACCAGCTGCTGGCCCGGCTCCGGCTCGTCCAGGTCGCGGTTCACCTCGATCGGTAGGTCCAGCAGCTCGGCCAGCGGGTCGAGGGTCTGCACGCAGCGGCGGGGCGAGGCGGAGACGAGACGTACCGGGCGGATCGCGGCCACCAGCGGGGCGAGCGTACGCGCCTGCACCCGACCGGTGGCGTCGAGCGGCCGGGCGGTGTCCGGCCCGGACCAGGTGCCCCGGGCACCGGCCTGCGCGTGCCGGAGGAGCGCCACCGCCCCGGTCACCGGCGGCAGGGCCGCGAACGCGCGCAGCACCTGGGCGTCGTGCGGGTAGTTCACCAGCTCCAGCGCCGCCGCCACCGGTAACCAACGCACCCCGTCGACCTCGGTGTCCGCCTGGAAGCCCCCCTCCGCCACCGCCCGCAGCGACCAGTAGTCGACCACCTTCGGGCGGCCCTCGCTGCGGTACGAGACGCTCGGCAGGCGGACCTGGGGCACCCCCTGGACGTCGCTCTCCTCCGCGACCTCGCGGACCGCGGCGAGCAGCGGGTGCTCGCCCGGTTCGAGTTTGCCCTTCGGCAGCGACCAGTCCCCGTACCGGGGGCGGTGCACCAGGCACACCTCGGTCCCGCCGCCCACGGCGGGACGCCACGCCACCCCGCCCGCCGCCCGGATGACGCTCATGTCAGCCAGCCCTTCCGGCGGCGTACCGCCCGACGCCAGGTGTCCGGGAGGTCGGCGCGGGCCCGGCGGACCTCGGCCCGCTCCCGCTCGGCCAGCCGACCGGCGGTCACCGCCAGGGTCGGGTCGTCGGGGTGTGCCAGGGCCAGCGCCGTCCAGGTCTCGGCGGCGACGGCCGCGTCCTGGTGCGCGCCGAGCAGCGCCTGGCTCTCCCGGACCGCCCGGGCCAGCTTGCCGGCGCCCGCACCCAGCACCGGGGCGACCGCCTCCAGCGCGTAGCGGACCCGCTTGGCCGCCTTACGGACGTCGTGCCACTGCTCGTCCGGCCCGAGCGGGTCGAGCGCGGGTACGCCGCCGTGCCGGCCGGTGCCGTGCGCCAGCCGGCGCCACGGTTTCCGGACCAGCCGGGGCAGCGCCTTCTCCGCCGGGGTGTCCGCCTTCGGGGTGAGGCGGGGGGCGCGGTCCGCCACCACCAGGGACTCGACCAGGGCGAGGTAGCGGGGCGAGCGCAGCGCGTCGGCGACGGCGGTGGTGGCCTGCCGCTGCCGGGCGGCGAGCGCGGCGTCCAGCCGGTCCAGCGCGCCCGCGTCGAGCGGGTCGACCGGGTCGGCCGCGGCGGTGCGTCGCAGCCGGTCGCGGAGCACCTCGACGTCCCGGGCCTCGCCGAGCACCCCGGCGAGCCAGCGCAGCTGGTCGGCGAGCGGATCCGCCCAGGCGGCGTCGAGCAGCGGCGCGAAGGTGCGCAGGTCGCTGCGGAGCCGCCGGGTGCCGACCCGCATCTTCCGGACCGCCTCGACGTCGCCAGCCTCCTCGCCGAGGCGTACCAGCGGGTCGTAGCGGAGGATGCGGCGTACGCCGCGCCGGATCGCCTCGGTGACCACGTCACCGGCGGTCGGCTCCGCCGGCAGCTCGCCCGGCCCGACCAGGTCCGGGGCCCGTCGCGCCGGCTTGCCGAGCGCCTTGACGTGCTTGGGAACGAACTCCGCCAGCCGCGCGCCCGCCGTGGTGAGCAGCGCCTCCACCCGGTCGAGCAGGTCGGCGTCGGCGCTGCCGCGTTCCACCTCCACCTCCCGGAAGCTCAGGTCGACCGTGCCGGTCGCGCCCCCGGCGGCCACCGAGGTCACCCGGTCCTCGACCACCTCGGCGAGCAGCCCGCCGTCGCCGTCGCGAAGTTCACGGCGGTCCCGCACCGTGCTGACCAGGGCGACCGCGACCAGCGGCGCGCCCCGGTGGTACGCGGTGACCAACTCGGCCAGTTCCGCCGGCACGGTGTCGGTCGCCCCCGGCCGGGAGATCTCGTGCCGGACCCCGGGCGAGGTGGTGGGCAGCTTCACCGTCCAGGGCGGCTCGTCACCCTCCCGGTGCCGCAGCGAGACCCCGGCGCGGGCCAGCCGCAGGTCGGCGGTGTCGAAGTAGGTGGCGACCAGCGTCACCGGAGCCGGACTGTCGACCCGGCCGCCCGAGGGCAGCGCGGGGGACAGGTCCGGCAGCCGGAAGGCGGCCGGTACCGCGTACTTGCGCTCCTGTTCGACCATCGCCCCAGACTATGTCGGCGCACCGGGTCAACCGGCGGTGCCACCGACCCGGCGCAGCAGCAGCTCCTGGAGGTGCTGCGACGGCGCGTCCGGGCTGCTCTCCCGCCGGCTCCAGGTGCCGTCGGCGGCCAGTTCGAAGGCGTCCACCTCGGGGCTCATCGCGGCGGTCAGCACGTGGTCCAGTTCGGCGCGGGCGACCGGGTCGCTCACCTGGACCAGCGCCTCCACCCGGCGGTCCAGGTTGCGGTGCATCAGGTCGGCCGAGCCCATCCAGAACTCCGCCGCGCCGTCGTTGCCGAACCGGAAGATCCGGGAGTGCTCCAGGAACCGGCCGAGGATCGACCGGACCCGGATGTTCTCCGACAGCCCCGGTACGCCCGGACGCAGCGTGCACATGCCCCGGATGATCAGGTCCACGTGCACCCCGGCCCGGGATGCCCGGTAGAGCGCGTCGGTCACCTCCTCGTCGACCAGGGAGTTCACCTTGATCTGCACCAGTCCGGGCGCGCCGAGCCGGGTGTGCGCGATCTCCCGTTCGATCCGCTCGATCAGGCCCCGCCGGATGCCCTGCGGGGCGACCAGCAGCCGCCGGTAGGTGGTCTGCCGGCTGTAACCGGTGAGCACGTTGAACAGGTCGGTCAGGTCCGCGCCGATCTCCGGGTCGGCGGTGAGCACCCCGAAGTCCTCGTACAGCCGGGCGGTCTTCGGGTGGTAGTTGCCGGTGCCGATGTGGCAGTAGCGGCGGATCTGGTTGCCCTCCTGGCGTACCACCAGGGACGTCTTGCAGTGCGTCTTCAGCCCCACCAGGCCGTAGACCACGTGGCAGCCGGCCCGCTCCAGGGTGCGCGCCCAGCCGATGTTCGCCACCTCGTCGAAGCGGGCCTTCAGCTCGACCAGCACCACCACCTGCTTGCCGGCCGCGGCGGCGTCGACCAGCGCGTCGACGATGGGGGAGTCGCCGCTGGTGCGGTAGAGGGTCTGCTTGATGGCCAGCACGTTCGGGTCGGCGGCGGCCTGCTCGACGAAGCGCTGCACGCTGGTCGCGAACGAGTGGTACGGGTGGTGCACCAGCACGTCCCCGTCCCGCAGGGTCGCGAAGACGCTGCGCGGCACCTCCCCCTCGGTGAGCCTGGGGTGGGTGGCCGGGACGAACGGCGGGTCCTTCAGGTCGGGGCGGTCCGCCTCGCCGTAGAGCTGCCAGAGCGCCGAGAGGTCCAGCAGGCCGCGGACCCGCAGCACGTCGGTGGCGTCCATGTCCAGTTCCCGGACGAGCAGCTCCAGCATGTGGTCGGAGATGGAGGCGGCGACCTCCAGGCGCACCGGCGGGCCGAAACGGCGGCGGGCCAGCTCCCGCTCCAGCGCCTGGAGGAGGTCCTCGTCGCGGTCCTCGTCGACCTCCAGCTCGGCGTTGCGGGTGACCCGGAAGGGGTGGCACTCGACCACCTGCATGCCGGAGAAGAGCTGCCCCAGGTGCACCGAGATCAGCTCCTCGACCGGCAGGAACCGGACCCCGGGCAGGTCCCGGCAGACCCGGACGAACCGCGGGACGTTGTTCGGCACCTTGACCCGGGCGAACAGCTCGGCCCCGCCGTGCGGGTCGCGGACCGTCACCGCGAGGTTGAGCGACCGCCCGGAGATGTACGGGAACGGGTGCGCCGGGTCGACGGCCAGCGGGGTCAGCACCGGGAAGATCTGCTCGCGGAAGTAGGTGCGCAGCCGTTCCCGCTCGGGGTCACCGAGGTCGGACCAGTTCAGCAGGTGGATGTCCTCGGCGGCCAGCTTCGGCTGGACGTCGTCGACGAAGCAGGTGGCGTGCCGGCCGACCAGTCCGGCGGTCTTCCCCGCGACCAGGTCGAGCTGGGTGCGCAGCGGCATCCGGTCGCCGCCACGGACCGGCAGGCCGGCCTGGAGGCGTCGCTTCAACCCGGCCACCCGGACCATGTAGAACTCGTCGAGGTTGCTGGCGAAGATGGCCAGGAACTTGGCCCGTTCCAGCAGCGGGGTGCGGGGGTCCTCGGCCAGGGTGAGCACCCGGGCGTTGAAGTCGAGCCAGGAGAGTTCGCGGTTGAGGAAGCGGTCCTCGGGCAGCGGCTCCCGCGCCGGTCCGCCACCGGTGGGGTCGGGACCGTCCGGCCCGGCGTCGGCCGCGGGACCGTGCCCGGCGTCGGCCGCAGGGACCTGCTCGGGGTCGACGACCTCCTCCAGCCCGGCGGACGCCGCGCCGCCGGCACCCGGTCCCGGCTGTCCGTCGTCGACCCGGCCGTCGACGTCGCTGGCGGTGGTCCCGGCCTCGGTGCCGGGGGTGGCACCGGCGGGCACGTCGGAACCCGTGGCGGTGGTGTCGGCCGGGTCGGTGCCCACCGGGCCGGACGGCTCGGGGGTGCGGCGTGGGCGGACCGGTCGGCGGCGCGGAGGGGTGCTCACCCCGCCATCATGACCCGACGAGGGTGAACGCGAAATGAACTTGCGCAGCCCAGGTCAGTCCATGGTCGGCAAGGTCACCCTCACGATCGCCCCGGCGGTGTCCCGGTCGACGCGGACCCGTTGGCCGAGGCGGAGCAGGCGCAGCCCGGAGGCGTCGAAGGCGGGGGCCGGGAAGGACAGCTCGGTGCCGTCGTCGAGGAGCAGCGTCCCGGTGCGTGTCGCGCCGTCGAAGGTGGCCACCGTGCCCTGCATGCCCGCACCGTACACCCGCCCGGGTCAGCCGGGGGCGGCGGCCGGGCAGCGGGGCGCGGCCAGCGCGGCGGTGTGCGGGCCCAGCCCGAGCCGGGCGGCCTCCGCCAGGTCGGCCGGGGTGTCCACGTCCCGGCGCAGGGTCGGCCAGCCGCCAGCCAGGGGGAGCGCCCCGCTGGCCGCGTGCGCGGCGGCCGAACCGGCCCCGAAGCGCGGGTCCAGCGGTACGCCGGCCGGTGCGGCGAGCAGCACCGTGCCGTCCCCCGGGGCGTCGGCGACGAAGTGGCGTACCCCCGGGGTGCCGGCGGCGGCCCGCAGCGCCGCGCCCAGGTCGGCCGGGAGCAGCGCGGGCAGGTCGGCGGTGAGCCCGGCCACCGGACCGCCGGCGGTCTCCGCGCCGTGCCGCAGCGCGGCGTTGAGCCCGGCGTCCGGGACGTCGGGCAGCACCCGCGCGCCCGCCGAGCGGACCGCCGGGGCGACCCGGGGGTCGTCGGTCACCACCAGCAGGGCGGCCACCGCGTCGCAGGCGAGCACCGCGCGGACCGTGTCGAGGGCGAGGGCGAGGGCCAGGGACTCGTGCGGTACGCCCGGCAGTGCACCGCGTAGTCTGCTCTTCGCCACGTCAAGGCGCTTCACCGGTACCACCACGGTCCAGCTCGGCTCGCTCACTGGCTCATCCTGCCCCAGCCGGGGCGCGGCACCCTCGCTGGCCCCGACCGCTGGAAGCAGGCATGATTTCGCTGCGGGCGTCACCGGTGGACGCGGTCGCGGGGCGGTGGGACGAGGAGGCAGCGTGGCACGGCGCAGGCTGGGATTCTGGCAGTGGTTCGCCGTGGTGCTGGTCAAGCCCGTGATGACCGTCTGGACGCGGCGCACCTGGATCGGCATGGAGCACATCCCGCGCGACGGTGGGGTGATCATCGTCCCCAACCACCTCTCGCACGCCGACCCGCTGGTCTCCGCGCACTTCGTCTACGACGCCGGCCGGTGGCCGCGCTACCTCGGCAAGGCCAGCGTCTTCCGGGTTCCGCTGGTGGGGTCGATCCTGTACCGCTGCCGCCAGATCCCGGTCGAACGGGGCACCGTCGACGCGGCCCGCTCCCTCGACGCCCTGGTCGCCGCGCTGGACGAGGGCGGCGCGGTGGTCATCTATCCGGAGGGCACGCTCACCCGGGAGCCCGACCTGTGGCCGATGCGCGGGAAGACCGGGGCGGCCCGGCTCGCCCTGGCCACCGGAGCGCCGGTGGTCCCGCTCGCGATGTGGGGCCCGGAGAAGATCATCGACTCCCGGCGCAACCGGGTGAGCCTACGTCCGAGGATCCCGGTCACCGTGACCGCCGGCCCGCCGGTCGACCTGGGCCGCTGGGCGGACGCGCCACCGACCAAGGCGACCCTGGAGGAGATGACCGACGAGATCATGCTCCGGATCCGCGACCTGCTCGCCGGGATCCGGGGCGGCACACCACCGCCGCTCTGGCAACGCCCGGGACGTCCGGGCGCGCTCGAAGCGAGCCGGGACGGCATCGAGGAACCGGGGGGTGGCGCATGACCGCGAGAAGGGATCCGGCGGCGATGAGCGGGCACGTGGCGGTGCTCGGGGCCGGGTCCTGGGGCACGGCGTTCGCCAAGATCCTCGCCGACGCGGGCCGGGAGGTGGCGATCTGGGCGCGGCGGCCACCGGTCGCCGAGGCGATCCGGTTCCGGGGGCGCAACCCGGAGTACCTGCCCGACCTGCGCCTGCCGCACCGGGTGACGGCCACCGGCGACGCCGTCGAGGCGATCTCCGGGGCCGAGGTGGTGGTACTGGCGGTGCCGTCGCAGACGCTGCGGGGCAACCTTGCCGAGTGGACCAGCCACCTGGAGCCGGACGCCACCCTGGTCTCCCTGATGAAGGGGATCGAGCTGGGCACCACCAAGCGGATGAGCGAGGTGATCGTGGAGACCGCCAAGGTGGCGGCGGACCGGGTGGTGGTGGTCTCCGGCCCCAACCTGGCCCCCGAGATCGCCGCCGGGCAGCCGGCCGCCACGGTGGTCGCCTGCACCGACGTCGGGCGGGCCACCCTGGTACAGCGGGCGGTCACCACGCCGTACTTCCGGCCGTACACCAACGACGACGTGATCGGCTGCGAGCTGGGTGGGGCGGTCAAGAACGTGATCGCCCTGGCGTACGGCATCGCCACCGCGATGGGCTTCGGGGACAACACCCGCGCCATGCTGATCACCCGGGGGCTGGCCGAGACCGCCCGGCTGGGCGTGGCGCTCGGCGCGGACCCGCTGACCTTCGCCGGCCTGGCCGGCATGGGCGACCTGGTCGGCACCTGCTCGTCGCCGTTGTCGCGCAACCGTACGTTCGGCGAGCACCTGGGCCGGGGGGAGACCCTGGAGCAGGCGCAGGTGGCCACCCGGCAGACCGCCGAGGGGGTCAAGAGCTGCCTGGCGATCCGCGACCTGGCCCGTGCGCACAGGGTGGAGATGCCCATCACCGAGCAGGTCGAACGGGTCTGCCACGAGGGCGTCGACCCGCGTCTGGCGGTCCGGGCGCTGATGAGCCGCACCACGAAGCCGGAGTAGGACGGATGGACGCGGGGGAGCCGGGAAGCGCCCTGCCGGTCGACTGGGCGGACGGGACCCGCTGCGTGCACGCCGGACTGCCCGAACCCGCCCCCGGGCAGCCGTTCCTGCCCGGTCCGGTCTTCGCCGCGCCGTACCACCTCGACCCGTGGCAGGGGCCGGCGGCCAGCCCGAACGGCTACGGCCGCCCGGACAACCCGACCCGCCGGCTGCTCGAAGCGGCGATCGGGGAACTGGAGAGGGGCGACTGCCGGGTCTTCGCCAGCGGCCAGGCCGCGATCACCGGGCTGCTGCTGGCCGTGCTGCGTCCCGGGGACACCGTGCTGCTCCCCGCCGACGGGTACTTCCCGGTCCGGTCCTTCGCCACCGACACCCTCGCCGGGATCGGGGTCACGGTGCGGTTCGCGCCGACCGCCGGACCGTACCCGGCGCTGGACGGCGTACGCCTGGTGCTGCTGGAGACCCCGGCCAACCCCGGCCTGGACGTCTGCGACATCGCCGCGCTGGCGGAGCGGGCGCACGCCGCCGGGGCGCTGCTCGCGGTGGACAACACCACCGCCACCCCGCTCGGGCAGCGCCCGCTGGACCTCGGCGCGGACCTGGTGGTCGCCTCCGGCACCAAGGCCCTGACCGGCCACTCCGACCTGCTGCTCGGCTACGTCGCCAGCCGGTCGGCCGAGCTGCTGGCGACGGTGACCGCCTGGCGCACCACCACCGGCGCGGTGCCCGGCGCGTTCGACGCCTGGCTGGCGCACCGCTCGCTGGCCACCCTGGACCTGCGGCTGGCCCGGCAGTCGGCGAACGCTCAGGCGGTGGCCCGACTGCTCGCCGACCGTCCCGACGTGACCGGGGTGCGCTGGCCGGGGCTGCCCGACGACCCGGCCCACCCGGTGGCGTCGGTCCAGATGCGCCGGCTGCCGGGGATCGTCTCGTTCGACCTCGGCGACGCCGAGCGGGTCGCCCGGTTCGTGGCGGCGTCGCGGCTGGTCGCCGCCGCCACCTCGTTCGGTGGGCTGCACACCACCGCCGACCGGCGGGCCCAGTGGGGCGACGACACCGCGCCGGGCTTCGTCCGGCTCTCCTGCGGCGTGGAGGACACCGCCGACCTGGTGACCGACCTGACCGCAGCCCTGGACGCCGCGCGCCCGTAACGGCCGCGGATGGGTTACCGTGTCTGCGGCCCGAGCGGGCCCCGACCGCGAGGAGGTGAGTCCGATCCCCCGACAGCAGCAGGACCGGCGCACCTTCCCGGTGCCGTCGCCACGATAGGTGACCACCGGGAGCGCCGACGAGCGTCTTCGAGAGGTCCCACCATGGCACCGTCCACTTCCGACCGTTCCGCCCTCGTCCGTCGGCTCCGCGCCGCTGGCTGCGTCTTCGCCGAGGACGAGGCGGACCTGCTCATCGCCGCCGCCGACTCACCCGCCGCGCTGGCGGCGCTCGCCGACCGCCGGGTGGCCGGCGATCCCCTGGAACACCTGCTCGGCTGGGCCGAGTTCGGTGGGTTGCGGGTGGCCGTCGGCCCGGGGGTGTTCGTGCCGCGGCGACGTACCGCGTTGCTGGCCACCGCCGCCGAGGCGGTGGCCGGGCCGGACCCGGCGGTGGTGGAACTCTGCTGCGGCTCCGGGGCCGTCTCGCTGCTGCTGGCACGGCGGCTGCGGCCCCGTTGGCAGGCCGCCGCCGACGTCGACCCGGCCGCCGTCGCCTGCGCCCGGCGCAACCTGGCCGGGCTGGGCGTGCCGGTGTACGAGGGCGACCTGTTCGACCCGCTGCCGGCCCACTGGCGGGGCCGGTTGGACCTGGTCGTGGCCAACGCGCCGTACGTGCCGACGGAGGCGGTGGAGTTGATGCCGCCCGAGGCCCGCCTGCACGAGCCGACCGTGGCGCTGGACGGCGGATCGGACGGGCTCGCCGTGCTGCGCCGGCTGGCCGGGGAGGCGGTGCGGTGGCTCGCCCCGGGCGGGAATCTGGTGGTGGAGGTCGGCGAGAGTCAGGTCGACGCGCTCTGCGCGGAGCTGGCCCGCGGTGGCCTGGTGCCCACGGTCACCCGTTCGGCGGAACTCGACGCGGTCGCGGTCACCGCGCGCCTGGGGTGGTTGCAGGGGCCCCTTCCTACCGCCTAGGCACCGGAGGGTGCCCCTGCAACCACCGGGGTCAGCCTGCCGGCGGGGCGGGCGGGGCGCCGGCGAAGGCGGCCCAGGCGGTCGGGGGGAAGCGGAGCACGGGCCCGTGCGGGTCCTTGGAGTCGCGGACCGCGACCGTGTCGGTGGGGTCGCGGACGACCGCCACCTCCACGCAGGCACCTTCGTCTCCACTGTGGCTGCTCTTGCGCCACCGGGCCGTGGCCAGCGCCGGATGGGCCGTCGGTGTCATGTCTACCGTCCCTTCAGAAGTCGAACGAGTTGGTCGCGGCTGTCCGCCGGGCTGAGCGCGACGCTTCGCAGGTGTTCCATGATCTTGGTGCAGGTGCGCAACTCACCCGGGCGGTCGAGGACCATCTGACCGGCCACCGTCTCCACCGAGGCGATGATCGGGTCCTCCGGGTCGGGGAACTCCAGGATGTGCAGGGAGCCCCGGGTGCCCCGGTGGTAACCGGCCGTCAGCGGGATGACCTGGACGGTGATGTTGGGCAGCTCGATCATCTTGAGCAGGTGGTCGAGCTGCGCCGCCATCACCGCCTGGTCGCCGACCGGGCGGAGCAGGGCCCCCTCGTCGATGATCGCGTCGAAGATGGGCGGCTCCGGCCCGGTCAGCCGCTGCTGCCGGTCAAGCCGGGCCTTGACCCGCTGCTCGACCCCCTCGTCGGTGAGCGTGTGCGGGCCGCCCCGCATCACCGCCCGGATGTAGTCGGCGGTCTGGAGCAGGCCCGGCACCACGGACGGCTCGAAGTTGGCGATGGCGCTCGCCTCGGCCTCCAGGGCGATGAAGTCGATGGTCCGTTTGTCGAGGACGTACGAGTAGGACACCCACCAGCCGGGTTTGCGGGCGTCCTTGGCCAGCGCGACGGCGGCGTCGACGTCCTCCGCGCCGACACCGTAGAGCGTGAGCAGCGCCCGGACGGTGGCCGGGCTGACCAGCGTCTGGGCGTTCTCGTAGCGGGACAGGGTGCTGCGGGTGCTGTTGATCTCGTCCGCGGCGGCCTCGAGGGTCAGGCCGGCCGCTTCCCGGTGGCTGCGCAGCGCGATGCCGAGCCGACGGGCCCGGGCGGTCTTCGGTGCCATGCCCCGATCGTCGCACAGATCCATGGGAATACGTGCATGAGAGAGGGGGGATGAGAGTTGCATTCACGCTGTTCGAGGTGTCAGGCTGTCACCGAGTCCTCACCGCCGGTGGTCGTGGCGACGGTGGTGGTGAGTGACGGAGGGGAAATGAGACGCGTGGTGGTCGGGTTCCCACTCCCCCACCCGACCACCACGTGTCTCCCACCAGGGCGCACCGGAAGGGGATCGCCGATGACCACCGGTTGCTGGCCTCGGGTGTCGCGTTGCCGCTGGTGCGCACGCCCGGTGCTGCGGGACAACGAGGGCACGTGGATCCACACCGACCTCGCCTACGTCTGCCGGGACTCCTCCGGCGGCCTCGCGGCCACCACTGCCGAGCCCGAGCAGGTGCGCCGTGCGTCCTGACGCCGGGCGTCCGCGACCCCACTGCCGGCCCGGGCAGGGGAGTGCGCGACGCACCGGGAAGTGCCGGACGACGGGAGCGACCGTCCGGTACGGCGTGCCGCGTCACGCGTGGGGTGGCGTGGCGCGGCACGCGCCGTTCGGCATCGGGGGGCCGACGCTGCCCCGGGTGTCGCCGAGCATGACGGGAACCGGCGGCGGTGATCCCCGGTGACCCGGTTCCTGGTCGTGCTCACCGACGTCCGCCCGCTCGACGGCGTGGTCCGCAACGAGCGGACCATGCCGGAGCGGCGACGCCAGGTGGTCAGCGCGAGCAGCCGGGCCGCCGCCGACCGGATCGCCGCCGCCTTCATGGCGCTCGGTATGGTCCGCGCCGGCCGGCAGCGGGTCAAGGTGATCGCCGTGGGACGCCGTTACGGCAGCTGCTGACCCGTCCCACGGTGCATCCCGGCCGTCGGAACGCCCGGCCGCAGGAGCCCCCGGCCGCAGGAGCCCCCGGCCGTCGGAGCACCCGCCGTCGGAACGCCCGGCTCAGAGCAGTCGGCGCCGCTTGAGGTAGGCGACCAGGTCGTCGTAGACGCCACCCTCGTTGGCGAACATGGCGACGTTGCGAGCGGTCGCCAGCCACGGACGCGTCGAGGGCCGGACCTCCCTCAGCGCCCGGTCGAGGTCGCCCTGCCCGATCATCCGCACCTCGCCCCGGCGTACCGAGTCGGCCATCGCGAACTCGGCGGCGGTCTCGCACAGGTGGGCCAGGTCCGCACCGGAGAAGTCCTCGGTCGCGGCCACCACCTTGCGCAGGTCGATCCCGGCGATCGGCCGGTCCCGCAGGTGGTACTCCAGGATCGCGCGGCGGGCCTCCGGGTCCGGCGGCAGCACCAGCACCATCCGGTCCAGCCGCCCCGGCCGGCGCAGCGCCGGGTCCACGTCCCACGGCGTGTTCGTGGCGGCCAGCACGAAGACGCCCTCGTTGTCGCCCTCCATGCCGTCCAACTCGGCCAGCAGCTGGTTGCCGACCGTCCGCATCGAACTGGAGGTGACCTTGGAGCGCTTGTGCCCGAGGGCGTCGACCTCGTCGAGGAAGAGCACGCAGGGGGCGTTGCGCCGGGCCGCCTGGAACAGCTCGTGCAGGTTCCGCTCCGAGTTGCCCATCCACATGTCCAGCACGTCCACGATGGACAGGGACAGGAACTTCGCCCCCATCTCGCCGGCGACCGCGCGGGCCAGGAACGTCTTGCCGCAGCCGGGTGGGCCGTAGAGCATGAGGCCGCCGCGCAGGCTCTTGCCGTACATCCGGCGCAGCTCCGGATTGCGCAGCGGGCCGAGGAAGGCCAGCTCCAGCCGTTCCTTGACCGCCTCCATGCCGCCGACGTCGGCCAGCCGCACCGTCGAGGCCTCCACGTCGTAGACCCGGTCCGCGTCGCCGGTCACCGGCTCGGGCTCGTCTCCCGACCGGACGAACCGGGGCGGTACGACGTCCGCCAGCTCCCGCTCGTACGCGGCGAGAGGATCGCCGGGGGAGTCCGGAGCCGCGGCCGGACCAGGGGTGGCGCCTCCGCCCGGGGCGGTGCCTGCGCCCGGGGGCGTGCCCAGCGCCCGCTGCATCAGCGCCTGGGCGCCGGTGTTGCCCGGGTCGCGGGTCAGTGCCTGTCCGAGGTGGGCGATCCCCTCCCCGGTGCGCCCGGCGTCGAGCAGCAGGCCGGCCAGGTGCAGGCGCAGCGGCAGGTCGTCCGGACGGGCGTCCACGGCGGCGGTGAGACTGGCGATCAAGGAGTCGGCACTGGTCACCAGGGCAGGGTAGTGCCCGCCGATCGACCCGTGCGTCCTCGATGCGGCACCACGCACCGTAGCGGACGGGTTGACCGGTTGCGGA
Organism: Micromonospora sagamiensis; assembly: GCF_014680085.1. Taxonomy (NCBI): domain Bacteria; kingdom Bacillati; phylum Actinomycetota; class Actinomycetes; order Micromonosporales; family Micromonosporaceae; genus Micromonospora; species Micromonospora sagamiensis. Next base: position 4,472,958 of record NZ_AP023438.1, read on the forward strand.
GAGGATGGCGGCGGGTCCGGGTATCGGCACCGGCGCGTCGCCACGCACAGTAGGGTCGACCAGGCGAGCGCCGCCAGCGGGCTCGCGGGCCACCGCAGTCGCCGAACCGGAGATGAAGCCAGTGACCACCCCAGGCAAGACCCGCGTCGCCATCGTCTTCGGCGGCCGTAGCCCCGAACACGGCATCTCCTGCGTGAGCGCGGGCAGTGTGCTCGGCGCGCTGGACCCGGACGAGTTCGAGGTGGTGCCGGTCGGGATCACCCGCGCCGGGCAGTGGGTGCTGGCCGACGGTGATCCGTCCCGTCTGGCGATCACCGACCGTCGGCTCCCGGAGATCACCTCGGCCACCGGGGCGGAGGTGGTGCTCCGCGCCGACCCGACCAGCGGCGGCCTGATGGTGCTCGACCCGACCGATGGGCCCCGGGCGCTGGCCGGGGTGGACGTGGTCTTCCCGGTTCTGCACGGCGCGTACGGGGAGGACGGCACCATCCAGGGGCTGCTGGAGATGGCCGGCATCCCGTACGTCGGGGCGAACGTCTTCGCGTCCGCCGCCGCGATGGACAAGGAGTTCACCAAGAAGCTCTGCGCCGTCGAGGGCATCCCGGTCGGCCCGTACGCGGTGCTGCGCAGCGGCGCGACCCTGACCGAGGAGGAGAAGCAGCGCCTCGGCCTGCCCGTGTTCGTCAAGCCTTCCCGGGCCGGCTCGTCCTTCGGCATCAGCAAGGTCACCGACTGGTCCCAGCTCGACGCGGCCATCGCCGTAGCCCGCCAGATCGACTCGAAGGTGCTGGTCGAGGCGGCCGTCGTCGGCCGGGAGATCGAGTGCGGCGTGCTGGAGGGGGAGGCCGGTGGCGCGCCCGAGGCGTCCGTCCTGGCCGAGGTACGGGTCGTCGGCGACCACGACTTCTACGACTTCGAGGCGAAGTACATCGACGCCGACTCCGCCTGCGAGTACGACATCCCGGCCGGGCTGCCCGAGCACGTCACCCGACGGGTGCGCGAGTACGCCACCCGCGCCTTCACCGCCCTGGACTGCGCCGGCCTGGCCCGGGTCGACTTCTTCGTCACCCCGGAACTGGACGTCTACCTCAACGAGGTGAACACGATGCCGGGCTTCACCCCGTCGTCGATGTTCCCCCGGATGTGGGCCGCCTCCGGACTGGAGTACCCGAAGCTGGTGAACCGGCTGATCCGTACCGCCCTGCGGCGCGGCTGAGCGCCTTCCGGCGACCGGGCCGGGGCGGACGATCCCGCTGGGGCGGCCCCGGGCCGGGGCGGACCCGATCCTGCGGGGATGGCCCCGGACCGGGAGCCCCGGCGGCGGGACCTCAGCCCCGGCAACCGGACGGGACGGGGCCGGCGGTGAGGATGGAGGCGACGATCGCCTCCGAGATCGGGCTCACCCACTGCAACGGCTGCTCGTACCGCTTCGGCACGGTGACCCGGACCGCGGCCTCCCGGTCGACGGTGGTGAGCACGGTGACGTCGCTCTGCTCGCTGGCGTGCCAGCAGACCTGCTCGACGACCCAGACCGTGTCGGTCGCGGGGATGGCCGGCTCGGGAACGCCACAGGACACGGTGAGCGCCGGGTCGCCGTACGCCGCGTTCTGTTCGGGGCCGGCGGTGACCGGTCGCTGGGGCAACTCCCGGACGGTCGACGGTAGCTTCGCCAGCAACGCCCGGCAGACCGTGGCGGGGCGTTCGGCCAGCGGCTCGGCGGCCATCTGCACCGGGGTGGTGGCCTTCGGCCCGAGTGCCTGCACGCTCTCGCTCGGGCTCGGCGTGGCGGCCGGCTCGTCCGACGAGAGCGAGTTGAAGGTGAATCCGGCCACCGCCACGGTGACCGGCAGGGCGACCAGCGCGGCGACCAGGGCCGCGTTCCGGGTGGTCCGGTCCCAGCCGCCGCGCCGCTTCGCCGGGGCGGCGGGCTCCGCGCCGGTCGGCGTCGCGCGGTCCGGCGTCGCGCCGGTGTCCGCGGTGGTCTTCCCGGGGCCGGTGGGGGGAGTCTTCTCGTCGTCCACTTACAGTCGCACCACCGAACAGGTCAGGGTGCGGGTGATGCCGGGCACCATCTGCACCTTGCTGACAATCAGTTTGCCGAGTTCATCGACGTTGTTCGCCTCGGTGAGCACCACCACGTCGTACGGCCCGGTGACGGCGTCGACCCGTACGACACCGGCAAGCTCGGCGATCACACCGGCCACGTCACGTGCCCGGCCGACCTCCGTCTGGATGAGGATGTACGCCTGTACCACGACTCGACCTCCGTCCGTCGCCACCAGGGGCGGCCCGAGGAGTGAAACTACCCTACCCACCAGGTCCGACCCCGATCGGTGGTCAAGGAGAAGCGGTGAGCGAGCACAGCGGCGTGGAGCGCAGCAACGGTGACGCCGGAAACGACAGGAGCGTCGTGGGCAGCGGAGAGTTCGGGCTGATCGACCGGGTGACCGCCCGGCTGTCGTACGGGTCGGCCTGCCTGCTCGGCCCGGGCGACGACGCGGCACTGGTGGCGGCCCCGGACCGCCGGGTGGTCGCCTCCACCGACGTGCTGGTGGAGGGGCGGCACTTCCGGCGGGACTGGTCCAGCGCGGTGGACGTCGGGCACCGGGCGGCGGCGGCGAACCTCGCCGACATCGCGGCCATGGGCGCCACCCCGACCGCCCTGCTGGTCGCCCTCTGCCTGCCGCCAGGGCTCGATGTGGCCTGGGCGGAGGGGCTCGCCGACGGGTTGGCCGCCGAGGCCGGTCGGGTCGGGGCGGGCGTGGTCGGCGGCGACATGTCCGCGAGCCCGACACTGACCGTCGCGGTGACCGCCCTCGGCGACCTCGGGGGCCGTCCCCCGGTGCTGCGCTCCGGTGCCCGCCCCGGCGACGTGGTCGCCCTGGCCGGGCGGATCGGGTACGCGGCGGCCGGGTACACCGTGCTGTCCCGGGGGTTCCGGACGCCGAAGCTGCTGGTCGAGGCGTACCGGCGACCGGAGGTGCCGTACCCGGCCGGGCCGTACGCCGCCCGCCTCGGCGCCACCGCCATGATCGACGTCTCGGACGGGCTGCTGGCCGACCTCGGGCACGTGGCCCGGGCCAGCGGGGTCGCCGTCGACGTCCGGCGTGACGCCTTCGAGGTGCCCCGGCAGATGGCCGACGCCGCCCAGGCGCTCGGCGTCGATCCGTACACCTGGATCCTCGGTGGCGGCGACGACCACGCCCTGGCCGCGACCTTCCCCCCGGCGGTGGTGCTCCCGCCGCCGTGGCGGGTGATCGGCCGGGTGGCCGAGGGGAGCGGGGTGACCGTCGACGGCGAACCCTGGGGCGGCCCGGCCGGCTGGGACCACTTCCGCTGATTCCGTGCCGCCGGCCCCTCCGGGTGCCTGCAGGGGCCCCCTGCTACCGGATTTTGTAGAGCAAGGGCCCCCTGCAACCACACAACCCCGGTCCACCCCACCCGTGGCGGTCCGCCGGGTCGACCCGGCCGGGCAGTGACGTACGACAGGTCGGGGCCGGTCGGCCCCGGTCTGGGCCGATGCCGGTCGTAACCTTCGGGGGTGAGCGACATCGAGATCCGCGTGCTGCGTTTCGACTCCGAGGTGGCGCAGCGGTTGGTGCGGGCTGCCCTGGCCGACCTGGGCACCCGGTACGGCGGCAGCGGCGACGAGACCCCCGTCGACGCCACCGAGTTCGAACCGCCGGACGGCACGTTCCTGGTGGCGTACCTCGACGGGGAGCCGGTCGGCTGTGGGGGCTGGCGCAGCCACGGCGACACCGGTGAGGCGGCGGAGGTGAAGCGGATGTACACCGCCCCGGCGGCCCGGGGCCGGGGAGTGGCCCGGACGGTGCTGGCGGCGGTGGAGCGCTCGGCGCGGGAGCGGGGCCGCAAGCGGATCGTCCTGGAGTGCGGGGACCGGCAGCCCGAGGCGATCGCCATGTACGAGGCGGCCGGCTACGAGCGGATCCCCAACTTCGGCTACTACCGGGACGCGCCGGGCTGCGTCTCCTTCGGCCGCACCCTCTGACGCCCCGACCGGGCTCAGGTCACCGTGAAGCGGACCAGCCCGGCCGCCCGCCCCGCGGCGTTCCCCGCCTCGGCCGGGTCGGCACCCCAGGCCAGCACGTGACCGCTGCGCTGCCGGGAGGAGACCACCTCGGCCACCCGGTCGCCGATGCCCACGTCGAGGCGCAGGTCGAGTACGCCGGGCACCCGGCCGGCCGGGCGGACGCCCTCGATCGCGGTGACGGTGCCCGCCGGGGCGAGCAGGAACTCCACCGCCGCCGCCCCGCCCGCCCCGGCCGGCAGCACCGGGCGTTCCCCGCGGAGCACCCGCAGGTACGCCTCGACGAACGACGCCTCGTAGGCGACCGTGATCAGCGCGGCGATCAGGTCGCCGGGGAGACGGGCGGCGCACTCCACCAGGGTCGGCACCCCGTCGGCGAGGATCCACTCACTGTGCAGCACGCCGGTGCGGAAGCCGGCGGCCCGGGCCAGGCGGCCGGCCACGTCGAGCAGGGCGCGGCGGTGCGTCCCGGGTAGTGCGGACGGGACGGTGTGCCCGATCTCGACCGGGTACCGGCCGGGCAGCACCCGTTTGTCGGTGACGTTGCCGAAGAGCACCTCGCCCTCGGCCACGAGCAGTTCGACGCTGTGCTCGGAACCGGTCAGGGCCGCCTCGACCAGCACCTCCGTGGGCACGGCGGCCTCGTCGGGGGAGCCGGGCGGGTCGACCGTGGCCGCCCAGGCGGGGGCGACGGCGTCCGGGCCGTCGAGGAGTTGCACCCCGAGGCTGCCGGCGCGTCGGGTCGGCTTGAGCACACACCGCCCGCCCACCCGCCGGGCGAACGCCTCCGCCTCGCCCGGCGTGCGGACCAGCGCGTACGCCGGGTTGGGCAGGCCGTGGCCGGCGGCGAGCCGCCGCAGCCGGTGCTTGTCGGTGAAGGTCTGGGCGGCGGCCTCCCCGGCACCGGGCAGGTCGAGCCGTTCGGCCAACCGCGCGGCGGCGGTGACCGCGTACTCCACACCGGGCATGACCAGCCGGGCGGCGGCGAGTGTCGGCTCGGCCGCCAGGAGCGCGTCGACGTCGAGCCCGTCCGGCTGGTACGCCGCCGGCACCACCCGGGAGACGAACGGCAACCCGGCCAGCGCCTCGTGCAGGTCACGGCGACGGATCAGCTCGGGATCCTCGACGATCACCACACTGCCGGCGGGGAGCAGCTCGTCCAGCACGCCGAGCAGACCGGGTGGCACCCCGACGATGATCATCTCGTCTCGGGCGAGGCTCAGCGCCACGGGGCGGCCCTCCGAAAGTGGTTCGGTACGCGGGGGAGTCGGTCCCGCGCGGGGCGGGAGGGCGCTGGCCGCGATCCCGTGGGAGCGCGGAGACCGGGCACGGCCGGGGCCGTGACCCTACACGACAGTGCCGGCGGACCACAGGGGTCCGCCGGCAGTGACGACGGTGGGGCGCGGTGTTACCGCGTCAGGCGCGGGTGACCTTGCCGGCCTTGATGCACGAGGTGCAGACCTTGAGCTTCTTGGTGTTGCCGCCACCGGCCGGGGTACGCACCGACTGGATGTTCGGGTTCCAGCGGCGGTTGGTCCGCCGGTGCGAGTGGGACACGTTGTGGCCGAAGCCCGGCCCCTTGCCACAGACGTCGCACACGCTAGCCACGGGATACTCCTGGGATTTGTTCGTTCACGAGGGTCGCCGGCAGGTGCTGCCCGGGCAACCTGGTCAGGTTACCCGATGCCCCCGCACACCAGCCAACCGGCTCCCGACCGGACCGCCGCGACGGGCCGGAACCGGTTGGCGGACCCCGGCGCGCACCGGCTCGGCGACGATGATGTCCGGCGGCTGTCGGTGTCCGCCAGTAGGCTTTCGGCCGTGCTGGAGACCCTGGACGCGGTAGCGGTGCGCCGCTGGTGTGCCACCGGGCTCGCGGCGCTGCGACGCCACCAGGGCGAGATCGACGACCTCAACGTCTACCCGGTTCCCGACGGCGACACCGGCACCAACCTGGTGCTCACCCTCACCTCCGCCCAGCAGGCGCTGGGGCTGGACCTCGACACCTCACCGGAGGGCGGGACCACCGCGCACGGCCACGCGTTACGGCTGATGGCGCGCGGGGCGTTGCTCGGTGCCCGGGGCAACTCCGGGGTGATCCTCTCGCAGATCCTGCGCGGTCTGGCCGACGCCCTCGCCCCCGTCCCGGTGATCCGGGGCGGGGCCCTGGCCGAGACCCTGCGGGTCGCGTCCGCCGCCGCCCGGGCCGCGGTCGCCCACCCCGTCGAGGGGACGCTGCTCAGCGTGGTGGCCGCCGCGGCGGGCGGGGCGTCGGGCACGGCCAGCGACGATCTCCAGGCGGTGGCCCGGGCGGCGGCCGACGCGGCGACCCGGGCACTGGCGCGCACCCCGGAGCAACTGCCGGCGCTGGCCCGCGCCGGGGTGGTGGACGCCGGTGGCCGTGGCCTCTGCCTCCTGCTGGACGCCCTGGTCGAGGTGGTCACCGGGGAACCGCAGGCTCGTCCGGCGCCGGAGTCCCGTCCGGTCCGTCCGCCGGCCACCGCCGCCCGGGAGACCGGCTCCGACGCGTACGCCTACGAGGTGCAGTTCCTGCTCGACGCCGAGCCGGCGGCGGTGGCCCGGATGCGTAGCGCCCTCGACGCGCTCGGCGACTCGCTGGTGGTGGTCGGTGACGACCCGCCGCCGGGGCAGCCCGGCACCTGGAACGTCCACGTCCACGTCAACGACGTCGGCGCGGCGATCGAGGCCGGGGTGGCGGCCGGGCGGCCGTACCGGATCTCGGTCACCCGCTTCGCCGACCAGCCGGCACCGGCCCCGCCGCCCGCCCCGGACGGCGCGGCCCGGGCGGCCGTGGTGGTCGCTCCCGGCGCCGGCATCACGGAGATCTTCTCCCGCGAGGGAGCGACCGTGGTCCCCGCCAACCCCTCGATCGGGGAACTGCTCGACGCGGTCCGGGCCACCGGCGCGGCCCGGGTGGTGGTCCTGCCGAACGACCCGGCCACCGCGTCGGTGGCGGGCGAGGTGGTCCGCCAGGCGCACCCGTTCGGGGTGAAGGTGAGCGTGGTGCCGACCCGCTCCCCGGTGCAGGCGCTCGCCGCCCTCGCCGTCCGCGACGCGAAACGCTCCTTCGAGGACGACGTGATCGCGATGGCCGAGGCCGCCGGGGCCTGCCGGTACGCCGAGGTCTGCCACGCCCGCCGGGAGGCGCTCACCGTCGCCGGCCCCTGCCGCGCGGGTGACGTGCTCGCCCTGGTCGAGGGGGAGGTGCACCTGATCGGCGCGGACCTGCTCGACACCTGCACCGCCCTGCTGGACCGGATGCTCGGCGGCGGCGGGGAACTGGTCACCCTGCTCGCCGGAGCGGACGCGCCGGCCGGGCTGGTCGACGCGGTCCGCGCGCACGTCGCCCGGCGCTGGCCGTTCGTGGAGGTCCAGGCGTACGCCGGGGGCCAGCCGCACTATCCGCTCCTGGTGGGGGTCGAGTGACCGAGTCGTCCACGGCGGACACGCCGCTGAAGAAGCTGGTCGGGGAGAAGACCGCGAAGGCCCTCGCCGGCCATCTCGACCTGCACACCGCCGGTGACCTGGTCTACCACTTCCCCCGCCGGTACGACGAGCGCGGCGAGCACACCGACATCCGCTCGCTGGACGTCGGCGAGCAGGTGACCGTGCTGGCGCAGGTGCAGAAGACGGCGGTACGGCCGATGCGGCAGCGCCGGGGCAACCTGCTGGAGGTGACCGTCGGGGACGGCTCCGGCGGCCTGCTGACCCTCACCTTCTTCGGCAACCAGGCCTGGCGGGAACGGGAACTGCGGCCCGGCCGGTGGGGGCTGTTCGCCGGCAAGGTCACCGAGTTCCGGGGCCGGCGGCAGCTCAACGGCCCGGAGTACGTCCTGCTCGGCGAGGGGGGCGAGGGTGAGGCGGCGGCCAACGAGGAGGTCGAGGAGTTCGCCGGGGCGCTGATCCCGGTCTACCCGGCCGCCGCGGCGGTGCCCACCTGGGTGATCGCCAAGTGCGTCCGCACGGTGCTGGACACCTTCACCCCGCCGGAGGACCCGCTGCCGGCGACGGTCCGGGCCACCCGCAACCTGGTCGGCCTGGACGTGGCCCTGCGGGAGATCCACCGACCGTCCACCAAGGAGGCCCTCTACCGGGCCCGGCGACGGCTGAAGTGGGACGAGGCGTTCGCCGTCCAGGTGACGCTGGTGCAGCGCAAGCACCGGGCCGCCGACTGGCCGGCCCGGCCCCGGCCGCCGAGACCGGACGGGCTGCTCGCCGCCTTCGACGCCCGCCTGCCGTACGAGCTGACCGGCGGTCAGCGCGACGTCGGCCGGGAGATCGCCGCCGACCTCGCCACCGCGCATCCGATGCACCGGCTGTTGCAGGGGGAGGTCGGCTCGGGCAAGACCCTGGTCGCGTTGCGGGCCATGCTCCAGGTGGTCGACGCCGGTGGCCAGGCGGCGCTGCTCGCCCCGACCGAGGTGCTCGCCGCCCAGCACCACCGGGGCATCCAGGAACTGCTCGGCCCGCTCGCGCAGGCCGGCGAGCTGGGTGCCGCCGAGCACGCCACCCGGGTCGAGCTGGTCACCGGCTCGCTGGGCGCGGCGGCCCGGCGGCGGGCGCTGGCCGAGGTGGCCGAGGGACGCGCCGGCATCGTGCTCGGCACCCACGCGTTGCTCTACGAAGGTGTCGACTTCGCCGACCTGGGGCTGGTCGTGGTGGACGAGCAGCACCGCTTCGGGGTGGAGCAGCGCGACGCCCTGCGCGCCAAGGCCGACCAGCCGCCGCACGTACTGGTGATGACCGCCACCCCGATCCCGCGCACGGTCGCCATGACCGTCTACGGCGATCTGGAGGTCTCCACCCTCGCCCAGCTGCCGCAGGGCCGCTCGCCGATCGCCTCGCACGTGGTGCCGGCCGCCGAGAAGCCGGCCTACCTGGACCGGGCCTGGCGGCGGCTGCGCGAGGAGGTCGCCGCCGGCCACCAGGCGTACGTGGTCTGCCCCCGGATCGGCGAGGGGTCGAGCGCGGAGGAGGAGCCCCCGAAGGACGACGACACCGGGCGACGGCCACCGCTGGCGGTGACCGAGGTGGCCCCGCTGCTCGCCGAGGGGCCGTTGCACGGGCTGCGGATCGGTGTGCTGCACGGGAAGCTGCCCGCCGACGAGAAGGACGCGGTGATGCGCTCCTTCGCCGACGGCAATCTCGACGTGCTGGTCGCCACCACGGTCATCGAGGTCGGCGTGAACGTCCCCAACGCCACCGTCATGATCGTGCTGGACGCGGACCGGTTCGGCGTGTCCCAGCTCCACCAGCTGCGCGGCCGGGTCGGCCGGGGCTCGGCGGCCGGGCTCTGCCTGCTGGTGACCGAGGCGACCGAGGGCACCCCGGCGCGGGAGCGGCTGGACGCCGTCGCCTCCACCACCGACGGCTTCAAGCTCGCCGAACTCGACCTCGAACAGCGCCGGGAGGGCGACGTGCTCGGCGCGACCCAGTCCGGCCGCCGCTCGCACCTGCGGCTGCTCTCCCTGTTGCGCGACGCCGACCTGATCCGCGACGCCCGCGCCGAGGCGATCACCCTGGTCGAGGAGGATCCGGAGCTGGCCCGCCACCCCGCCCTGGCCGCCTCGGTCGCCGCCCTGGTCGACGAGGAGCGGGCGGAGTACCTGGAGAAGGGCTGAGGCTCCACCAGGAGGACCGAGGGGGCGCCGTCGACCGGGCAGGTCGACGGCGCCCCCGCACCGACGCTCAGGTCGGGTCGACTCAGGCGGTGAAGCGGATCCGCCGACGCCGGGCGACGACGAAGAGCACCGCGCCGAGCGCGAGCAGGGCCGCCGCACCGGCCGCGATGCCGCCGGCCGCCGCGCCGGTCACCGGCAGGCCGCCCTCCTGGTCACCGCCGCCCGTGCCGCCGTCACCGCAGCCGCCCTTCGGGGCGGTCCAGGTGATCGGCTTCTCCGAGGCCAGGTCGCCGGTGACGACCACGGTCAGCCCCTCGGCGGCCGGGAAGGTGATCTTCTTGGTGGTGCCCGGGGCGAAGGTGACCGTCTTCGGCTCGCCGACGCTCGGGGTGAAGGTGGAGGTGAGGCTAATCCCGTTCTCCGGGTTGGCGACCTGGAGGGTCAACTCCTCGCAGGTGCTGTCGTAGGAGGTCTCCGGCTCGCCGACCTCCGGCTCCTGGCAGTCGGCCGGCTTCTCCCAGGCGCCCTTCCAGGTCTGCATGCCCCGGGCCTCGGCGGTGATCTCCTTGCCCTGCTCGGCGGTGAGCTTCTTCGTCACGTTCCCGCCGGCGGCCACGGTCACCTTCTCCTCGAAGCTTCCGCTGCCGCGCAGGGTGAAGGTCGCCGGCACGTTGCCCCGGTTGGTCAGGACCAGCTCGACGCCGCCGTCGCAGTCCGACTTGGCCTCGACGGCCGGCGCCTGCACGCAGGTGCCCGCGCCGCCGTTGTACCAGGCGTCGTCGCTGCGGTTCCCGAAGAAGGCCCGGTCGCCCTTGGAGCGGGCGCCGATGCCGGTGGAACTGCCGACCTTGCGGTCGCCGTAGCGGTCGCCCTTCTCGGTGATCGGGTCGATGATCTTGCTGCCGAAGACGAAGTCGACCTGGGTGAAACAGGCCGGCACCTCGACCGCGAACTCCAGCCGGGTCACCGCGCCGACCTCGCCGTCGGCCACGCCGGTGAGCTTCTTCACCGAGGTGTCGAAGGCGTACTGCGGCACGGCGAACGTCGCCGACGGGGCGATGTACGAGACGAGCGCGAACTCCTGCTCCTCGCCCGCGCAGAGCGGGCCGTTGGTCAGGGCGATGCTGGCCTCGCCCTTCGGCCCGTCGAAGGTGTGGGTGTAGCGGGCGTCCTCGGCGCTCACGCAGGAGGGCGCCGAGGAGCCGGTCGCCGAGGCGGACGGCGTGGGGGTGGGGGTGGCGGTCGCCGGCGTGACGACCGCGAACGCCGTGGCGAGACCGGCCAGTCCGGCGGCGGCCACGGAGAACGGCCGCCGCAGCGACAGCTTGGGACGGATCACACGTACTCCCGGAGTCAGGGAACGTCATGGGTACGGCACGGGGCGGCGGTGACGGTCGCTGCCGGTCGTCGGCGCGTCGGCGTGACGGGCCTCCCCGACACCGTCGGTCGGCGGGATAAACCGCCGACACCGGGAGGACCCTAGCGATACCGCCCTGCCCGGCGCAGCCCACCCCCACCGCCGCCGATGATGTTATGAATGCGAGATCATTGATATCCGGGCGGTCACCCGGGTGGCGGTCCGCGCCTACGTGCCGTGTCGCCGTCGCCTTCGGTTGATCGCGTAGCGTCTGGGCCATGGAGAGGGAGCGACGGTGACCCGGATCGTGGCCGGGACGCTCGGCGGACGGCGGATCGCCGCGCCGCCCGGCGCCGGCACCCGACCCACCTCCGACCGGGTGCGCGAGGCGCTGTTCAGGGCGGTCGAGGCGAGCCTGGACCTGACCGGGGCCCGGGTGGCCGACCTCTACGCCGGCTCCGGCGCGGTCGGGCTGGAGGCGGTCTCCCGGGGCGCGTCGCACGTGCTGCTGGTCGAGTCCGACCCGCGTGCCGCCCGGGTGGTCCGGGAGAACATCGCCCTGCTCCGGGCCGCCCCGACCGCCCGGCTGGTGACCGGGAAGGTGTCCACCGTGCTCGCCGCCGGCCCCGAGGGCGGCCCGTACGACCTGGTCTTCGCCGACCCGCCGTACGCCGTGGCCGACCGGGAGGTCACCGCGGTGCTGACGGCCCTGGTCGACGGCGGCTGGCTGGCCCCCGACGCCCTGGTGGTCGTCGAGCGGGCGACCCGGTCCGGGCCCGTCGAGTGGGTGGAGGGTGTCACGGCCGAGCGCAGCCGGCGCTACGGCGAGACCACTCTTTGGTACGGTCGCCGATCATGAGACGTGCGGTCTGTCCCGGCTCGTTCGACCCGGTCACCAACGGACACCTCGACATCATCGGTCGGGCCAGCCGGCTGTTCGACGAGGTGATCGTCGGCGTGCTGATCAACCAGTCCAAGAGCGGCCTGTTCACCGTCGACGAGCGGCTCGCCATGCTCCGCGAGGTGACCGCCTCCTACGACAACGTCCGGGTCGAGTCCTTCCAGGGCCTGCTGGTCGACTTCTGTCGGGAGCAGCAGGCGAGCGTCCTGGTCAAGGGGCTCCGAGCGGTCAGCGACTTCGACTACGAACTCCAGATGGCCCAGATGAACATCGGCCTGGCCGGGGTGGAGACGCTCTTCATGCCGACCAACCCGCTCTACTCGTTCCTCTCTTCCAGCCTGGTCAAGGACGTCGCCAAGTGGGGCGGCGACGTGTCGCCGCACGTGCCCGACCTGGTCCGGGAACAGCTGCGGGCCCGGCTGACCGTCCAGCGGCGGGGCTGACGCCCCGGTGCGGGCGGCGCGGCGACGCGCCGGGCGGGCGGGATGGACCGGCTCTCGCCCCCACCCCGCATGATGGGTGCAGCAGGAACCCGGCCGTGGACCGCATCATGGAGGTCGGCCGACGACGACAGGAGTGAGGTACACGGTGGACCCGCTCGACCGCATCGACGAACTGATCGCCATGGTGGAGACTGCCCGTTCCGTCCCGATGTCCCGGAACAACTGCATGGTCGACCGGGGAGAGATGGTCGCCGCACTCGACGAGCTGCGCGCCGAGCTCCCCGCCGACCTGCGCCGGGCCGCGGCGCTCCTGGAGGAGCGGGACAAGATCATGGATGCCGGTAAGCGGGAGGCCGACCGGATCATCAGCGAGGGTGAGGCCGAGCACGCCCGACTGGTCTCGGTCAACGAGATCACCGTCTCCGCCGAGCACGAGGGCGCACGGATCATCGCCGAGGCCCGCGCCGAGGCCCAGCGGCTCCGGGAGGAGGTCGACGACTACGTCGACACCGCGCTGGCCAACTTCGAACAGTTCCTGACCCGGGCCCTCGCCTCGATCGAGCGCGGCCGGGACAAGATGCACGCGCTGCGGGAGATCGGGACCTTCGGAGGCGACGACTCGGAGCGCCCGCTAACCTTCTGAGCGGCACCTCAGCGGCCGGCCGGGGTGCGACTGGCTGTCGCCCCCGGTTCGACGGTGGGGCGACGGTCCAGGTAACCTCTTGTGTCGGCCTGTCCACGGCCGGAGTCTGACTATGCCCAAGCACTCGCCATCGCACCTCGACCCCAGGTCGCCGCTGGTCCTCGACACGAGGGAGCTACCGCGCCGGCCTGGCGCTCTGCGTACGGTCAAGCGGGTGGCCCCGGCACCGGCGGACCTCGGCGTGGAGTTGATCAGCGTGCCGGAGGGCGCGGACCTCGACCTCGACCTGAGGTTGGAGTCGGTGTCCGAGGGCGTGCTCGTCTCGGGGACCGTCTCCGGTCCCGTGCGGGGTGAGTGCGGCCGGTGCCTCCGGGAGATCAACACCTCCATGGCCGTGACGATCCAGGAGCTGTACGCGTACGAGAACAGCACCACGGACGCCACGACCGAGGAGGACGAGGTGGGCCGGATGCAGGGCGATCTGATCGACCTGGAGCCGGCACTGCGGGATGCGGTGGTGCTCACACTGCCGACCAACCCGCGCTGCCGGGAGGACTGCCCAGGACTGTGCCCCGAGTGCGGGGTGCATTGGGACGAGCTGCCGGCCGACCACAGTCACCAGCAGATCGACCCGCGTTGGGCGGGCCTGTCGCAACTGACCCGTAAAGAGGAGTAGGAACCGTGGCCGTCCCGAAGCGCAAGATGTCGCGCAGCAACACCCGGTCCCGCCGGGCGAACTGGAAGGCGGCCGTGGTCGCGACCGTGGCCTGCCCGCAGTGCAAGTCGGCCAAGCTGCCGCACGCCGCCTGCGGCGTCTGTGGCACGTACAACGGCCGCCAGGTTCTCGAGGTCTGACCTGGACGCCGGGTGACGCCTCCGACCTCGGGTCGGGTGGCGCGCACGTCCTGGCGATCGCCCGGTGCACCGGCTCCCGACGTCGCCGGCCGGGAAGCCCCGGCCGGCGCTCCGGCGGAGCCGGGCACCGCGCGGATCGCCGTCGACCTCCTCGGCGGGGATCATGCACCCGCCGTCGTGGTTGACGGCGCTCTGCGGGCCCTGCGCGCCGACCCGGACCTGCACCTGCTGCTCGTCGGCCCCTCCGAGGTGGCCGGCGGGCTCGTCGGCGTGCTCACTCCGGAGCAGCGCAGCCGGGTGACCGTGCGCCAGGTCCGGCACGCCGTCACCATGGCCGACCAGCCCACCCGCGCGCCCCGGGCCGCCACCACCGTCCGTGCGGCGGTCGCCGCGGTGGCCGAGGGCACCGCGGACGCGGTCGTCTCCGCCGGGTCGACCGGCGCCACCGTCACCGCCGCCGCGCTCGGCCTCGGCCGCTGGCCGGACGTGCGCCGACCGGCCCTGGTCGCCACCCTGCCGGCGGTCGCCGGCCCGGTGGTGCTGCTCGACGTCGGCGGCAACCTGGAACCCCGGAGCACCACCCTCGCCCGGCACGCCGTGCTCGGGACGGCGTACGCCGCGGTCGCCCACACGATCACCGGCCCCCGGGTCGGCCTCCTCTCGGTCGGCACCGAGCCCGGCAAGGGGGACCGGCTCCGCCGGGCCGCGGACCCGCTCCTGGCGGCGCTGTCGCTGCCCTGTGACGGCCGGTACGTCGGCCTCGTCGAGGGCTACGACGTCGCGCTCGGCGGGCGTGCCGACGTGGTGGTGACCGACGGCTTCACCGGTAACGTGCTGCTCAAGGCGGTCGAGGGCGCGTACGCGATGGCCGGCGGTCCGCCGGAGGGCGGTGGCGCGCCCCGGGCCGCGGCCCTGCTCGGCGTGGCCGGGACGGTGGTCGTGTGCCACGGCTCCGCGGCCGGGGAGGACGTCGCCTCCGGTATCGCGCTCGCCGCCCACCTCTGGCGGTGCAACGCCACGACCCGGGTCGCCGCGCTGCTCGCCGCCGGTCGCCCCGCCGACACTTCCGACCGCACCACGCACACCGAGGTGATCCCATGAACAACGACAAGCGCCGCCGTGCCCCGGTGGGCCATCTGGAGGCGGCCTTCGGGGTGTCACTGGATCCGGAGCTGCTGGAACGCGCGCTGACGCACCGCTCGTTCGCGTACGAGAACGGTGGCCTGCCCACCAACGAGCGGCTGGAGTTCCTCGGCGACTCGGTGCTCGGGGTGGTGATCACGACCGCGCTCTTCAACAACCACCCGGACCTGCCGGAGGGGCAGTTGGCGAAGCTGCGGGCCAGCGTGGTCAACATGCGCGCGCTGGCCGACGTGGCCCGAGGGCTGGGGCCGGAGGGTCTCGGTCAGTACCTCCTCCTCGGCAAGGGTGAGGAGGCGACCGGCGGCCGGGACAAGGCCAGCATCCTCGCGGACACCCTGGAGGCGCTGCTCGGCGCGATCTACCTCCAGTACGGCCTGGACATCGCGGCGGAGGTCATCCACCGCCTCTTCGACCCGCTGATGGCCGAGTCGGCCGGCCGGGGAGCGGCACTGGACTGGAAGACCAGCCTCCAGGAGTTGACCGCCGCGCTCGGCCTGGGCGTGCCGGAGTACCGCATCGAGGGGACCGGCCCGGACCACCTGAAGACGTTCACCGCCTGGGTGGTGGTCGCCGGCAACCGGTACGGCGGCGCGGAGGGGCGCAGCAAGAAGGAGGCGGAGCAGCGGGCCGCCGAGTCGGCCTGGCGCACCCTCACCGAGCAGGCCGAGGCGGACGCCGCCGCCGGCACCGCCACCGCCGGGAGCACGGACGGTGCCCGGACCGCCGACGGTGCCGCCGCGCCGGCCGAGGGCCGGACCGATGCCGCAGCTGACGGTGCCGTCGCGGTCACCGTCGCCGAGGCGGTCGTGGCCGGCCCCGGCGTCCCCGACGGTCGGATCGCGGCCGACGACGGCGTGGACGGCCGGATCGCGGCCGACGTCACCGGGGAGGCCCATCCGGAGCCGGGCCGTGCCTGAACTGCCCGAGGTGGAGACGGTCCGGCAGGGGCTGGCCCGCTGGGTCACCGGTCGACGGATCGACGCGGTGCAGGTGCGCCACCCCCGGGCGGTACGCCGGCACCTGCCCGGCGCGGCGCACTTCGCGGACGTGCTCACCGGCCGGACCGTGCGGGACGTCCGGCGGCGCGGCAAGTACCTCTGGCTCCCGCTCGACAGCGGGGACGCGATGGTCGGGCACCTCGGCATGTCCGGCCAGCTCCTCGTCCAGCCCGCCGACGCCCCCGACGAGCTGCATCTGAGGGTCCGGCTCACCTTCGCCGACGACGGGCCGGAGCTGCGCTTCGTCGACCAGCGCACGTTCGGCGGCCTCGCCGTCTCCGCCGGTGGGGCGGAGCTGCCCGGCGAGATCGCGCACATCGCCCGGGACCCGATGGACCCGGACTTCTCCGACGCCGGGTTCGTGGCGGCGCTGCGACGGCGGCGTACCGAGGTCAAGCGGGCCCTGCTCGACCAGACCCTGATCTCCGGGGTCGGCAACATCTACGCCGACGAGGCGCTCTGGCGGTCCGGGCTGCACGGTGCGCGTCCTACCGACGCGTTGACCCGTCCGGCCGTGACGCGGCTGCTCGGCCACGTCCGGGACGTGCTCGGCGAGGCGATCACGGTCGGCGGCACGAGCTTCGACGCGCTGTACGTCAACGTCAACGGCGAGAGCGGCTACTTCGACCGGTCCCTGAACGTCTACGGTCGCGAGGGTGAGCCGTGCCGGCGGTGCGGTGCGCCGATCCGGCGGGAGCCGTTCATGAACCGGTCGTCGTACAGTTGCCCCCGCTGCCAGCCCCGTCCCCGCGCCGTCGTACGCGGCTGACCCGTCCCGACCCGGGGCGAACCGCCGGCCGGGACGGGACGTCGGGCGGGACCGGTCAGCCGGGCGTGCCGAAGACCTGCGTCCAGTACGGGCCGTTGCTCCGCGCGACCCCGACGCCGATCTCGGTGAACGCGCAGTTGAGGATGTTGGCCCGGTGGCCGGCGCTGTTCATCCAGGCCGCCATCACCGCCGCCGGGGTCTGCTGGTTCCAGGCGACGTTCTCGCCGTAGCCGCGCCAGTCGTAGCCGACCCGGGCGAGGCGGTCGCCGACGTCGCTGCCGTCGCTGCCGGTGTGCGACATCTTCTGGTGGGTGGCCTGGTCCTCGCTGTGCCGCTGCGCGGCGGTGGTGAGCTTGGCGTCGACGCTCACCGCGCCGCAGCCGGCCTTGGCCCGTTCGGCGTTCACCAGGGCGACGACCTGGGCCTGTTCGGTGCCGCCGGTGGCCGGTGCGGCGGCGGTGGTGGCGCGGGCGGTCGGGGTCCTGCTCCGCTCGACGGTGCGCCGCGACGGGGCGGTGGTGCGGCTCGGGGCCGGCGTCGGCCGGACGCTACGGCTCGGTGCGGGGGTCGGGCCGGCCGTCCGGGGGGACGGGCTGGTGCTGGCCGACGTCGAGGGGGACAGCTCGGAGCCGGGCAGCGGCGGTGCCACCGGCACATCCTCGGCGGCCACGGTGGCGGGCGGCGCCTGGTCGTCGCGCACCAGCACCGTGCCGATTCCGACGGCCACCACGAGCGTGGCCGCCGCGGCGGTACCCACGATCAGGAACGGGCGGGAGATCCGGCGACGTGACCGGTGGCGACCGTCGCCGGCCGGTGCTCCGGGGGCCCGACGGTGGGCCGGGACGTCCATGCCCGGCCCACTCAGGACCGGGCCGCCCGGCGGCCCGGCGTGCTGTCCCTCGCCGGTCCACGCGTACCCGGTCGGTCGCTCACCGTGCCGGCGGCCGGCGTGCGGCCCGTCGTGCCAGCCGGCGGTCGGTCCCTCCGGCTCGTCCCCGAACAGGTACGACGAGCGCGGCATCGGGCGACCGTTGTCCCAGTACGGCGACTCCTCCGTCGGCGGTTCGGGGCGCCGGTCGGCGCCGTCCGGTTCCATCGGGTCGGTCCAGCCGTACACTCCGGTGCCTCCACGGGGTCGGGTTCACGGGCCGGGGTGACGCTACGTGGCCGCTCTGAGCAGCGGCAATGCCGCTAAGGAAGAGTTAAGGCGAAACCGGCTCGCAAGGTAACCGATTCGACACCCTACGGAGTTACAGTGGTCCGGTCCGGACACTGTCCGTCCGTGCCTGGCGGCGATCCGAGTGATGCTCGGGTTGGCACGGTGATGATCCACGGCCTGCGGGAACTTGACGAACGAGGGGTTGGCGGCTCAATATATAGGTGTCGCCAGTCGCGCCCAGTCATGCCCGAAGTTTCCTCGGGGTGGCAGCCGCGAACCAGTGGGCGCGCGTTGGCCGGCCTTTCCGGCAGCGCATATCAAGGAGTCAAAATGGCGAAGGCCCTGTACGGCCACGTTGGTGCGGCGTCCGATCGGCGCCTGCTCGACGAGGTCACCCGGCTGCGTGCCAGGGTTCAGGCACTGGAGTTCGAGATCACGCGTCTGCGGGCCGAGAACGATCGGCTCGCGGCGGCGGCGGCGGAGACGGACGACCTGCTCCGGCTGGCCGAGCCCGCGCTGACCTGATCCCCGGTTTCCGGACAACTGAATCGCAGCAGAAAGAAAACGCGCGCCGACACATTTGTGCCGGCGCGCAGCTCTGTGCACCGGTCGTTCACCGTCCGTCCTCCGGTCCGTCGCGGGGTGGGTCGCACACCGGGACCCGCCCGGCACCGGGTTACTCTGCGGGTTGACCAGGTCCGCGCGGCCCACCACGGCACGGCAACCGAGCCCGGCGCGGCAGCCCGCGACGGTACGGCGGCCACCGGACGAGGATCGAGAAGGTGCATCTCAAGAGCCTGACGGTGAAGGGGTTCAAGTCCTTCGCCTCCGCCACGACGCTCAAGCTGGAGCCGGGCATCACCTGTGTGGTGGGGCCGAACGGGTCCGGCAAGTCCAACGTCGTCGACGCCATCGCCTGGGTGCTGGGCGAACAGGGCGCCAAGGCGCTGCGGGGCGGCAAGATGGAGGACGTCATCTTCGCCGGCACCGCCGCCCGCGCCCCGCTCGGCCGGGCCGAGGTGACCCTCACCATCGACAACACCGACGGTGCGCTGCCGATCGAGTACACCGAGGTCTCCATCACCCGCCGGATGTTCCGCTCCGGCGAGAGCGAGTACGAGATCAACGGCGACTCCTGTCGCCTGCTCGACATCCAGGAGCTGCTGTCGGACTCCGGCATCGGCCGGGAGATGCACATCATCGTCGGCCAGGGCCGGCTCGACGGCATGCTGCACGCCAAGCCGGAGGACCGGCGGGCCTTCATCGAGGAGGCCGCGGGCGTCCTGAAGCACCGCAAGCGCAAGGAGAAGGCGCTGCGGAAGCTCGACGCGATGCAGACAAACCTCAACCGGCTCACCGACCTCACCGCCGAGCTGCGTCGCCAACTCAAGCCGCTGGGCCGGCAGGCCGAGGTGGCCCGGCGGGCCGCCGCCATCCAGGCCAACCTGCGCGACGCCCGGCTGCGCCTGCTCGCCGACGACCTGGCCACCCTGCGCGCCACCCTGGACCGGGAGATCGCCGACGAGGCCGCCCTGCGGGAGCGCCGCGAGCAGGTCGAAGAGGAACACACCCAGGTGCAGCAGCGCCTCGGTGAGCTGGAGGCGGCGCTGGCCGAGGACGCGCCGCTGCTCGCCGCCGCCCAGGACACCTGGTATAAGCTCTCCGCCCTCTCCGAGCGGTTCCGGTCGATCGAGCAGCTCGCCCGGGAGCGGCTGCGCCACCTCAGCGCCACCCCCGACGACGAACGCCCCGGCCGCGACCCCGACCAGCTGGAGGCGGAGGCGGAGCGGGTCCGCGAGCAGGAGGAGGAGCTGCGCGCCGCGCTCACCGACGACCAGGTCCGACTCGCCGAGGCGGTGGAGCACCGGCAGGAGCTGGAGCGGCAGCTCGCCGCCGCCGAGCGGGAACTGGTCGCCGCGGCGAAGGCCATCGCGGACCGGCGCGAGGGGCTGGCCCGCCTCACCGGGCAGGTCAACTCGGCCCGGGCCCGGACCACCAGCGCCGGTGAGGAGATCGAACGGCTCGCCGCCGCGCACGCCGACGCCCTCGCTCGCGCCGAGCAGGCGCAGGCCGAGCTGGATGCGGTGGCCGAGCAGTCCACCGAGGCGGACCGGGACAACGCCGAGCTGGACGCCCGGCACGCCGAGGCGGTCGCCGCCCACGAGAAGGCACAGGCCGGTGTCCGGGCGTTGAGCGACGCCGAGCGGGCGGCGGAGAAGGACGCCGCCACCTGGAAGGCCCGCGAGGAGGCGCTCGCCCTCGGCCTGCGCCGCAAGGACGGCGCGGGCGCGCTGCTCGCCCGCGCCGACGAGGTGCCCGGCCTGCTCGGCAGCCTGGCCGGCCAGCTCACCGTCGCGCCCGGCCACGAGGCGGCCCTCGCCGCCGCGCTCGGCGGGCTGGCCGACGCGGTCGCGGTCACCGGGGTGGACGAGGCGATCGAGGCGATGCGGCTGCTGAAGATCTCCGACGCCGGCCGGGCCGGGTTGCTGGTCGGCAGCCCCGCCGGCCCCGGCATGGACGGCTCCGCCGACGCGCTGCGCCCGAAGCTGCCCGACGGGGCGCGGTGGGCTCCCGACCTGGTCGAGTGCGCGGCGCAGCTGCGCCCGGCGGTGCACCGGGCCCTGCGCGACGTGGTGCTCGTCGACGACCTCGCCGCCGCCGCCGAGGTGGTGGCCGGCAACCCGGAACTGCGGGCGGTCACCCCGGACGGCGACGTGGTCGGGGCGTACGCGGCGGCCGGCGGCTCGGCGAAGGCGCCCAGCTTCATCGAGGTGACCGCGGCCGTCGAGGAGGCCCGGTCCAACCGGCTCGCCGCCGAGCGGACCAGCGCCGAGTTGCGTGACCAACTCGTCGAGGCGCGGGCCGAGGTGGCGGGCGCGAAAGAGGTGGTGCAGCACGCCGCCGCCGCCCGGCGGGAGGCGGAGAGCCACCGCAACGCCGCCGCCCGCCGGCTGGCCGAACTCGGGGCCGCCGCCCGCAGCGCGCGGGGCGAGACCGACCGGCTCGGCGAGTCGCTGGCCCGCGCCCAGGCGGCCCGGGAACGGGACCTGACCACCCTCGACGAGCTGGCGGAGCGGCTCCGGCTGGCCGAGGCCACCCCGATCGACGCGGAACCGTCGACCGAGGAACGCGACCAGCTCGCCGCGATGGTGCCGCAGGCCCGGCAGAACGAGATGGAGGTCCGGCTCGCGGTGCGGACCGCCGAGGAGCGGGTCTCCTCGATCGCCGGTCGGGCCGACTCGCTGCGCCGCCAGGCGAGCGCCGAACGGGCCGCCCGGGAACGCGCGGCGGCCCGCCGGGCGGCGCGTACCCGGGGCGCGGCCATCGCCCGCGCGGTGGCCGCTGGGGCCCGCGACGCCCTGACCCGGTTGACCACCTCGATCGCGCGGGCCGAGGAGCACCGCGATGCGGTGGCGGCCGAACGCGCCGCGCGGGAGGCCGAGCTCTCCGAGGTACGTGGCGCGGCCAAGCGGCTCGGCGCGGAACTGGAACGGTTGACCAGCCAGGTGCACCGGGACGAGGTGGCCCGCGCCGAGCAGCGGCTGCGCATCGAACAGCTGGAGGCGAAGGCCGCCGAGGACTTCGGACTGGACGTGGCCGCCCTGATCGGCGAGTACGGCCCAGACCAGCCGGTGCCGCCGACCCAGGCGGACGTCGCCGCGGCCGAGCGGGACGGGACGCCGGTGCCCGAGCCGGTCCGCTACGAGCGGGCGGTGCAGGAGAAACGGGCCGCCAAGGCGGAACGGGAGCTGACCCTGCTCGGCAAGGTCAACCCGCTCGCCCTGGAGGAGTTCGCCGCGCTGGAGGAGCGGTACAAGTTCCTCTCCGAACAGCTGGAGGACCTCAAGGCCACCCGCCGGGACCTGCTCACCGTGGTCAAGGACGTCGACGACCGGATCCTGGAGGTCTTCGCCAGCGCGTTCGCCGACACCGCGCGGGAGTTCCAGCAGGTCTTCACGGTGCTCTTCCCCGGTGGCGAGGGGCGGCTGGTGCTCACCGAACCGGACGACCTGCTCACCACCGGGGTGGAGGTGGAGGCCCGGCCGCCGGGTAAGAAGATCAAGCGGCTGTCGCTGCTCTCCGGCGGGGAGCGGTCGCTGACCGCGGTGGCGATGCTGGTGGCGATCTTCCGGGCCCGGCCCAGCCCGTTCTACATCATGGACGAGGTCGAGGCGGCCCTGGACGACGTCAACCTGGGCCGGTTGATCACCCTGCTGGCACAGTTGCGGGAGAAGAGCCAGTTGATCGTCATCACCCACCAGAAACGGACGATGGAGGTCGCCGACGCGCTCTACGGGGTGACCATGCGCAACGGCGTGACCCAGGTGATCAGCCAACGGCTCAACCGGACCGACGGGGAGAACGAGCGGCCTGGCCGCAGCACGGAACAGCGGCTCGGCCGCAGCACGGAGGATCAGCGGCTCGGCCGCAGCGAGGAGAATCAGTAGTGGCTCGGGAACGCGCGACGGCGCTCCTGGTGGACTTCGACGGCGTCCTGCGGCGCTGGGACCCGGCCGTGGCGGCCGGGGTGGAACGACGGTACGGACTGACCCCGGGTGTGCTCGGCGACATCGCCATGCACTGGGGTCGGCTCCAACCGGTCCTGGTGGGGCGGGTCAGTCACGCCGACTGGATGGGCAGCGTGGCGGACGCGCTGGCCGGCCGGGCGGTGGATCCCGAGCAGGCCCGGGCAGCGGTGGCCGAGTGGCAGGAGTACCGGGGCGAGGTGGACCCGGACGTGCTCGCCTTCGTCCGCGAGGTGCGCGCCGCCGGGATCCCGGTCGGGCTGGCCACCAACGCCACCGACCTGCTCGACGCCGACCTCGCCGCGCTCGGCCTGACCGACGAGCTGGACGCCGTGGTCAACTCCTCGGCCATCGGGGTGCACAAGCCGTCGAAGGAGTACTTCCAGGCGGCCTGCCAGGCGCTGCGCACCCCGCCGGAGCGGGTGCTCTTCGTCGACGACGACGACCGCATGATCAGCGGTGCCCGGGTCGCCGGGCTGTCGGCGTACCGGTGGAGCGGCCCGGAGGGGCTGCGTTACGTGCGGGCCGCGCTGGCGTACTGACCGCTGCGGTCGGGGCGGGTGGCCGCCCCGGCCGCGGCCGGTGGGCGGGTCAGTCGCCGGTGACCCCGTCGATCCGTTCCCGGATCAGGTCGGCGTGGCCGTTGTGCCGGGCGTACTCCTCGATCATGTGCACGTACACCCAGCGCAGGTTGCGCTCCCGGCCCCGGTCGGTGAAGACCTGGTCGAGGGAGCGACCCACGACGGCGGCCCGGGCCAGTTCGACCTGCCGGTGGAAGACGGCCAGGTCGGCCTCGGCGTCGGCGTCGGTCACGTCGAGGTCGGCGTCCGGCGTGGCCTCGGTGAAGTACGGGTAGTCGACCGTCTCCCCGGCGGCGTTCTCCCGGAACCAGAAGGCCTCCACCTCGGCCATGTGCCGGACCAGGCCGAGCAGGGTCAGCCCGGACGGTTCGACACTGGGCGTGCGGAGCTGTTCGGCGGTCAGGCCGGCGCACTTGAGCAGCAACGTCTGCCGGTGGTAGTCGAGCCAGCCCTCCAGCATGGTGCGCTCGTCGGCGACGTAGGGCTCGGGGGTTCGGGTGATCTGCGGTGCTCTCCAGGTCATCCGGTCATCCTGGCCGGCGCGGGTGACAACGGGCGACCGGATTTGCCGGCCGTGCCGGCCCCGGTGGCCACCGGGGCCGCCCGCTCGACCCCGGCGGCCAGCGGCTCGTTGTGCCGCCGCAGCGGCACCTCCCGGATGAAGCAGACCGCGATCAGCGCGATCAGGGCGAACGGGGTGGCGACCAGGAAGATGTCCCCGGCGCCGTGGCCGTACGCGCTCTCCACCACGGTGCGCACCGGGCCGGGCAGCGTGTGCACGTCCGGCAGGGTTCCGCCGCCGGCCGCGCCGCTGGTCGGGACGCCGAGCCGGGCCAGGCCGTCGGCGAGGAAGCCTTGCACCCGGTGGCCGAGGACCGCGCCGAGCACGGAGACGCCGACCGCGCCGCCGAGGCTGCGGAAGAAGGCGACCACCGAGCTGGCCGCGCCGAGTTCGTGCGGGCCGACGGTGTTCTGCACGGCCAGCACCAGGTTCTGCATGGTCATGCCCACGCCGACGCCGATGACGGCCATGTAGACGCTGAGCAACCAGAAGTTCGTGTCGTAGCGGAGCGTGCCCATCAGGGCGAAACCGAGGGTGAGCAGCGCCGAGCCGGCCACCAGGTACCGCTTCCAGCGGCCGGTCCGGGTGATGATCCGGCCGGTCACGGTGGAGGAGACCAGCAGGCCGAGGATCATCGGCAGGGTCATCAGGCCGGACATGGTCGGGCTCTGGCCCCGGCTGATCTGGAAGTACTGGCCGAGGAAGACCGACGCGCCGAACATGCCGACGCCGACCGCGACGCTGGCCACCGTGGCCAGCGCGATGGTGCGGTTGCGGAACAGCTTCGGCGGGATGACCGGCTCGGCCACCCGGGTCTCGACCCGGACCGCCAGCGCCCCGAGCAGCAGCGCCCCGCCCACCATCGCGGCGGTCTGCCAGGACACCCAGGCGTACCGGTCCCCGGCGAGGGAGACCCAGACCAGCAGCAGCGAGACGGCGGCGGTGATCAGGGACGCGCCCCACCAGTCGATCTTCGCCTCGCGCCGGACCACGGGTAGCTTCAGCGTCTTCTGGAGCACGACGAGCGCGGCGACGGCGAACGGCACGCCGACGTAGAAGCACCAGCGCCAGCCGAGCCAGGAGGTGTCCACGATCACGCCGCCGATGAGCGGGCCGCCGATGGTGCCGACCGCCATCACCGCGCCGAGGTAGCCGCTGTACCGGCCGCGTTCCCGGGGCGCGATCATCGTGGCCATGATCACCTGCGCCAGCGCGGTGAGGCCGCCGGCCCCGATGCCCTGGACCACCCGGCAGGCGATCAGCTGCCCGGTGGACTGGGAGAGCCCGGCCAGCACCGAGCCGAGGACGTAGATCACCAGCGAGACCTGGACCAGCGCCTTCTTGCTCGTCAGGTCGGCGAGCTTGCCCCAGAGCGGGGTGGTCGCGGTGGTGGCGAGCAGCGTCGAGGTGACCACCCAGGTGTACGCGGACTGCCCGCCGCGTAGCTCGGTGATGATCCGGGGCAGCGCGTTCGAGACGACCGTGGAGGAGAGGATCGCGACGAACAGGCCCAGTAGCAGGCCGGAGAGGGCCTCCAGAACCTGGCGGTGGGTCATCTCCACCGGGGTCGTCCGTGGGGGCGCGGCGGCCTGGGACATCGTGGGACTACCTCCGGCGTCGAGAAGTTGCGTGAGGCAACCGTAGCTTTGGTTGCCTGAAGCAACAACCTTTGGTGCCGGAGCCCTGTTCCGGGTGTGGGGCGTGCCTCAACCCCGCTCGGGTGTCCAGCTCTCGTTGAACCGACGCAGCAGCCGGGCGAACTCGGTCAGGTCCTCCGCCGGCCATTCCCGCAGGGACCGCTCCAGCTCGTCGAGCCGGGTCCCGCGCGCCGCGTCGAAACGGCGCTGCCCCTCCTCGGTCAGGCTGAGCTGGGCGGCCCGCCGGTCCACCGGATCCGGGTCGCGGCGGACCAGCCCGAGCGCCTCCAGCCCTCGGATCTGCCGGCTGAGCGTCCCCTTGCCGACCCCGAGCCGGGTGGCGAGGTCGGTCAACCGGGTCGAGCCGCTGCGCCGCAGCCAGAGCAGGAGGCCGTAGCTGTTCGGCTCCAGGTGCGGGTGCACCTCCTTGACCAGCCCCCAGGAGACCGTCCGGCCACGGCGCAGCAGGGTGGTCAACTCGTGCTCCACCGTCCGCAGCGGCTCCGGTAGCTGATCATCCACGGCACGAGGGTACGGTGCCCCGCTCAGCGCTGGGTGGTCAGTCGCCGGTACGCCACCGGATGCAGCGCGCCGTCGCTGGTGGTGCCCTCGATGGTCACCTCGGCCGCCCGGCCCTGGTGCAGCAGTGTGCCGACCGCGTTGCCGAAGTACGGGCCGCTGAGCTTGCGCCAGCGCACCGGTGACCGGCGTACCCCGGCGGAGCGGGCCAGCGCCCGGACCGCCGCCGAGGGGGCCGCCGACCAGCCGAGCCGCATCAGCGGACGCATCCCGGCCGGCACCTGGTTGTGGATCGGCGAGCAGGTGAGCTGGTGCACCGGGGTCACCATGCCGTCGGCGAAGCGGGCCCGCGCCACGTACGAGTGGTGCACGTCCCCGCCGAGCACGCTGATCGAGGCCGGGGGCGCGTACGCCGGCCCGGCCCCGACCCGGTCGCCGGGCGCGCCGGGTGATCCGGTGCCGATCCGCGCGAACAGCGCCCCGAGCGCGTCGAAGGACCGCTGGAAGGCGGCCCAGTGCTCCAGGTCCAGCGCCCGGCGCAGCTTCTCCGAGGCCCGGGCCACCCACGGCCGGCGGGAGGAGGCCAGCTTCTCGTTCCACGCCTCCACGTGGTGGATGCCCGGCGGCAGCAGCCAGGGCAGTGACGAGCCGACCACCAGGTGGTCGTAGACGCCGTGCGCCCGGTCGACGAACCACGCCCACTCGCCGGGCGGGAGCATCGCCCGCTGCGCCGGCTCCAGCACCCGGCTGCACCGGTTGTCCAGCATCACCAGCCGGGTCCGGCCGAGATCGAGCGCGTAGCTCCACTGGTACTGCACGTTGCGCCAACGCTCGGTGTCGTGCGCCAGGTCGGACTCGGTGTCGACCCGGCTGCCGAACTCGCGGAGCACCTCGGTGGCGTCGGTCCCGGCGGCGACGACCTTGGCGTAGACCGGGTCGGTGGCGATCTCGTCCGGGGAGAGGTTGCCCAGGTGCTGGTAGACCCAGTACGAGGCGAGGCCGCTGCCGATCCGCTCCGCCCACCACGGCTGCTCGCGCATCTCCGCCCGCCAGGCGGCCGAGGTGTTCCAGTCGTCGATGATCTCGTGGTCGTCGAAGATCATGACGCTGGGCACGGTGGAGAAGAGCCAGCGGATCTCCGGGTCCCGCCACGACTCCAGGTAGAGCTTGGTGTACTCGTCGAAGCTGACCACCTGGTCGGTGGGGGCGCCCGCCGGCCGGCGGCGGCGTCGGCGCAGCAGCCGCCGGACCGTCGGGGAGGTCTCGTCGGCGTAGACCTGGTCGCCGAGGAGCACCAGCAGGTCGGGCCGCTCCGGGCCGTCCGGGTCGGCCATCAGCCGGCGGGCGTACGCGTCCAGCGCGTCCGGCGGCAGCTTCCGCGCGGTGGAGTGCTGGGTGGTCTCCCGACACGAGCCGAAGACCAGGCGGACCGGCTGGTCCCGGTCGTCGGCGGCCCGGGTGCGGATCACGCTCGGCGGGAAGGAGCTGCGCGGCTCCGGCCAGGCCACCTCGTCGTCGACCAGCACCTCGTACGTCGAGGTGGTGTCCGGGGTGAGCCCCTCCACCACGACCAGCGCGTAGTGGTGGTCGTACGCGGTGAAGGTGGGGGAGCTGCCCTCGGCCCCGTCGGCGGTGCGGACCCGGACCACCGCGGGGGCGCTGGTCTCCACCCAGACGGTGGCCCGCGTGCCGACGACCCGTCGCAGCAACGGGCCGATGAGCAGGCGGGGACTCGGCATCAGAACCTCCGGGACGAGAGCGGCTCACCATTTCTACCCTGTCGCCGCACCGCGCACCCATGCCTCACGCCCCGCGTCACCGCTGTTCGCCCGGGGATCGGGCGCGGTGGCTGAGCCGACGACGCCGGCATCTGACAGGATTTCCGCATGGCGGATTACCTCGTAGTCGCACTGGTCCTGCTCGGTGTGCTGCTCCTGTCGCTCGTGGGGCTGGTCGTGCCGAAGCTGCGGCGGCGGCCGGAGCCCCGGCTGCCGGAGGCACAGGCACCCACCCGGGTCGAGGAGCGGCCCGTCGTCCCACCGGTCGAGGCACCCACCGAACCCGCCACCGGCGTGGTGGTCGAGCCGCCGGTGGTCGAGGTCCCACCGGTCATCGAGGTCCCGCCGCTGGACGTGCCCGAGCCGACCGCCGGGCGACTGGTCCGGCTGCGGTCCCGCCTGTCCCGTTCACAGAACGTCTTCGGCAAGGGGCTGCTCGGGCTGCTCAGCCGGGACCACCTCGACGAGGACGCGTGGGAGGAGATCGAGGACAGCCTGATCACCGCCGACGTCGGCATCGAGGCCACCCGCGAGATCGTCGACCGGCTCCGGGAGCGGACCCGGGTGCTCGGCACCCGCTCCACCACCGAGCTGCGCGCCCTGCTCGCCGCCGAGCTGGTCAACGCGCTCGACCCGACGCTGGACCGCTCACTGCGCACCGCACCGAAGGAGGGCATGCCGGCGGTGGTGCTGGTGGTCGGGGTCAACGGCGCGGGCAAGACCACCACCTGCGGCAAGATCGCCCGGGTGCTGGTCGCGGACGGCCGCAGCGTGCTGCTCGGCGCGGCCGACACCTTCCGGGCCGCCGCCGCCGACCAGTTGGAGACCTGGGGCGGGCGGGTCGGCGCGGAGACCGTGCGCGGCCCGGAGGCGGCCGACCCGGCCAGCGTCGCCTTCGACGCGGTGAAGCGGGGCATCGGCACCGGGGTGGACACCGTGCTGATCGACACCGCCGGCCGGCTCCAGAACAAGATCGGCCTGATGGACGAACTGGGCAAGGTCAAGCGGGTGGTGGAGAAGCACGGCCCGATCGACGAGACGCTGCTCATCCTGGACGCCACCACCGGGCAGAACGGTCTGGAACAGGCCCGGGTCTTCACCGAGGTGGTCAACGTCACCGGCGTGGTGCTCACCAAACTCGATGGCACCGCCAAGGGCGGTATCGTCATCGCCGTGCAGCGCAAACTCGGCATTCCGGTCAAGCTGGTGGGACTGGGCGAGGGCAAGGACGACCTGGCCCCCTTCGAGCCGACCCAGTTCGTCGACGCGCTGCTCGGCACCGAGCCGCTCGCCCGGGACGCGTAACCTCGGGTGACCACCGACGACCGCCGCCGCACCCGGTGGCGCGAGCACCGCTTGCCGGCACCGGCCCCGGGAGACCGTACGTGACCGCACAGGAGATCCCGCTGCACGGCGGGAACGTCAGCACCGTCGTCCGGGTGGGCGACACCGTCCGGCGCAACGCCGGGCCGTGGACCCCGGCGGTGCACGCCCTCCTGCGCCACCTGGAGTACGTCGGCTTCACCGGCGCGCCCCGGGCGTACGGGATGGACGAGCGCAACCGCGAGGTCCTGTCGTACCTGGAGGGGGAGTGCGGGGAGTACCCGCTCGCCCCGCACTGGGTCACCGACGAGGCGCTGGTGACCGTGGCGACGATGCTGCGGATGTTCCACGACGCCCAGTACGGCTTCGTCCCGCCGCCGGGGGCGGTCTGGCGCTCGTTCGGCCCGCCCCCGCCGGACACCGAGGTCATCTGCCACCACGACGCCGCCCCGCACAACGTCATCTGGCGGCCGGACGGCACCCTCGGGCTGATCGACTTCGACCTCGCCTCGCCGGGCGCGCGGATCTACGACGTCGCGTACGCGGCCTGGACCTGGGTGCCGATCTTCTCCGACCGGGACTCCTACACCCTCGGCTGGAAACGCCCCGACCGGCCGCGCCGGCTGCGGCTCTTCGCCGACGCGTACGGGCTGATCCCCCGGGACCGGCACCGGCTGATCCGGACCATCCGCAAGCGGATCGTGGACCACGTCGAGGGCATCCGCCGGATGGCCGCCGCCGGTGATCCGGCGTTCGTCCGGATCGTGCACAAGGGTCACCTCCGTCGCCCGATGCGCGACCTGCGGCTGCTCGACTACGAACGGCACGCCCTGGAGTGGGCGCTGCGCTGAGGTGCGGGTTTCGTCACACGTCCGAAACAACCCGTGACCGACCGGAAACCACGCCGGGACCGAAGGTGAAACAGCCGGGGCGGATTCTTTCGCGCATCCGGCGTACGGGCGACGCTGCCCCGGAAGCCGCGAAGGAGGGAACCTCACCTTTAGGAGGCCAGCGTGCCTGAAGCACCGACGATCGATACCGGCAACACCGCGTGGCTGCTGATATCGAGTGCGATCGTGCTGCTCATGACACCGGGTCTGGCGCTGTTCTACGGCGGCCTGAACCGGTCCAAGGGCGTGCTCAACATGATCATGATGAGTTTCTCGGCCATGGGGCTGGTCAGCATCCTCTGGCTGTTCTACGGCTTCAGCGTCGCCTTCGGCGCCGACCAGGGCGGCGTCATCGGTGACGTCGGCCAGTACCTCGGCACCAAGACCTTCATGGCCGAGACCGACCTGTGGGGCGAGACCGGCATCCCGCTCTACGTGTTCATGGCCTTCCAGATGATGTTCGCCATCATCACCGTCGCCCTGATCAGCGGGGCCATCTCCGACCGCGCCAAGTTCTCCGGCTGGCTGGTCTTCGCCTTCGGCTGGGCGACGCTGGTCTACTTCCCGGTGGCGCACTGGGTGTGGGGTGGCGGCTTCATCGGGGCCAAGCTCGGCGCGCTGGACTTCGCCGGGGGCACGGCGGTGCACATCAACGCCGGTGCCGCCGCGCTCGCCCTGGTGCTGGTGCTCGGCCGGCGGCTCGGCTGGCCGAAGGAGGCCATGAAGCCGCACAACGTCCCGATGGTGGCGCTCGGCACCGGCCTGCTCTGGTTCGGCTGGTTCGGGTTCAACGCCGGCTCCGAGCTGACCGCCGACGCGACCACCGCGATCGCCTTCCTCAACACCCAGGTCGCCACCGCCGCCGCCGTCCTCGGCTGGCTGGTCGTGGAGAAGGTCCGGGACGGGCGGCCCACCCTGGTGGGTGCCTCCTCCGGTGCCATCGCCGGTCTGGTCGCCATCACCCCGGCCTGCGCCTTCGTCGCCCCCTGGGCGGCGGTCCTGCTCGGCGTCGTCGCCGGTGCGGTCTGCGCCCTCGCCGTCGGCCTCAAGTACAAGCTCGGCTACGACGACTCCCTCGACGTGGTCGGCGTGCACTTCGTGGGCGGTTGGATCGGCTGCCTCTGGATCGGTCTCTTCGGCACCAGCTCGGTCAGCTCGCTCGTCGCCGACGAGGGCCTCTTCTACGGCGGCGGGGTGACCCAGCTCGGCGTCCAGGCGCTCAGCGCCCTGATCGTCACGGTCTACTCCTTCGCGGTGGCCTTCGCCCTCGGCTTCGTCATCCAGAAGACCATCGGCTTCCGGGTCTCCGCCGAGGCCGAGGTCAACGGCATCGACATCGCCGAGCACGCGGAGAGCGGCTACGACCTGTCGCCGTCGGGCGGCAGCGCGGGCGGCGCGTTCGCGATGGCCGGCATCGGCACCCCGACGGCGACGACGCCACCGAGGGGCGAGCCCGAACCCACCACCCCGGTCAGCGAGAAGGTCGCCGGCTAACGTTTCTGCGATGGAAGGGTTGGACATGAAGCTGGTGACCGCGGTCATCAAGCCGTATCAGCTGGACGCGGTGAAGGAGGCCCTGCACGCCCTCGGCGTGGCCGGCCTGACCGTCAGCGAGGTCCAGGGTTACGGCCGGCAGAAGGGGCACACCGAGGTCTACCGGGGTGCCGAGTACACGGTCGAGTTCCTGCCCAAGATCCGGGTCGAGGTGCTCACCGACGAGATCGACGTCGGGAAGGTCGTGGACGCCATCGTCGGCGCCGCCCGGACCGGCAAGATCGGCGACGGCAAGGTCTGGGTGACCGCCGTCGAGGAGGTCGTCCGGGTCCGTACCGGCGAGCGCGGCCTCGACGCCCTCTGATCGGCGACCCACGATGACCCCGCCGACCGCACCCGACCCGGCCGCCGCCCCCGGCGGCCCGGTCCCCGCGGTCGGCGGGGTCGCCGGTCCCGCTCCGGCGGTGGCCGGTGCCGACGATTCCGTTGCGGCGGGCGCCGGCA
Source organism: Micromonospora sagamiensis (assembly GCF_014680085.1). Classification (NCBI taxonomy): domain Bacteria; kingdom Bacillati; phylum Actinomycetota; class Actinomycetes; order Micromonosporales; family Micromonosporaceae; genus Micromonospora; species Micromonospora sagamiensis. Next base: position 4,504,730 of record NZ_AP023438.1, read on the forward strand.
TCGGTGCGGCCGCCCGCCACGAACGGGCCGAACGTCACGACCGGTGGCTGCGCACCCTGCTGCCCGAGCGGGACGGCGTGGCGCTGGTCGCCGTCGGGGGCCTCGGTCGCCGGCAGTGCGCCCCCTTCGCCGACCTCGACCTGGTGCTCGTGCACACCGGCGTGCCGGGCATCGACGACCTGGCCGCCTCGGTCTGGTACCCGGTCTGGGACGCCCGGCTCCAGCTGGACCACTCGGTACGCACCGTCGGCGAGGCACTGTCGGTGGCCCTCGACGACGTCAAGGTCTCTCTCGGCCTGCTCGACGCCCGGTACGTCGCCGGGGACCGGGCCGTCGCCGACGAGCTGGCCCGCACCGCCGCCGACCAGTGGCGACGCACCGCCGTCCGCCAGCTCCCCGCGCTGCGGGAGGCCACCGAGAGCCGCTGGCAGGCCCACGGCGAGTTGGCCTTCCTGCTCGAAGGGGACCTCAAGGAAGCGGCCGGCGGGCTGCGCGACGTGGGCATCCTGCGGGCCATCGCCACCGCCGGACTCACCGACGCGCTGCGCCCGGCCGTCCGGGCGGCCCATCTGCGCCTGCTGGACACCCGGGACGCCCTGCACCAGCAGGTCGGCCGGCGGGTGGACCGACTGCTCGCGCAGGAGCGCGCCGGCGTCGCCGCCCTGCTCGGCCTGCGCCAGCCCGCACCCGGCGCGTCCGTCGTGCCGCCGGGCGCCGTCGCGTCGCAGCCCCCGCCCGGTGCCGGGCCGGAGCCGGGAACCGTCCTCGGGCGAGCGCCGTCCGCCCCACCGGGTGCCCTCGTCGGCGACGGGGACGCGCTGCTGCGCCGGGTGGCCGGGGACGCCCGCACGGTCAGCCACGCGCTCGACGACGCCTGGCGGGCCGCCGACCGGCTCCGCGTCCGGCGGCGACGGGGTTCCGACGGTCGGCCGGTACGCCGCCCGGTCGCCCGGGACGTGGTCGAGCACGACGGCGAGCTGGTGCTCGCCCGTACCGCCATCGGGGCCCGCCCCGACCCGGCCCTGTCGCTCCGGGTGGCCGCCGCCGCGGCCACCACCCGGCTGCCGATCGCCCGCGCCACCTGCGAGTGGCTCGCCGCCTACTGCCCGCCGCTGCCGTCACCCTGGCCGGCGGAGGCCCGCACCGCGCTGGTCACCCTGCTCGGGGCCGGTCCGGGCCTGGTCGCCGCGTGGGAGACCTGCGACCGGTACGGGCTGGTCGACGCCTGGCTGCCCGAGTGGCCCCGGCTGCGCAGCCTGCCGCAGCACAACCCGGTGCACCGGTACACCGTGGACCGGCACCTGGTGCAGGCCGCCGCCGAGGCGAGCCGGTTCGCCCGCGAGGTCGACCGGCCCGACCTGCTGCTGCTCGGCGCGTTCCTGCACGACATCGGCAAGGGGCTGCCCGACGCCTCCGGGGCCGTCGCCGACCACAGCGTGCTCGGCGTGCCGCTGGCCGAGGCGGTGGCGACCCGGGTCGGGCTGCCCCCGGCCGAGGTGGCCCTGATCGGCACGCTGGTCCGGCTGCACCTGCTCCTGCCGGACGTGGCCACCCGGCGGGACCTGGACGACCCGGTGACCATCACCCGGGTCGCCGAGGCGGTCGGCGACATCGTCACCCTCGACCTGCTGCACGCCCTGGTCCGGGCGGACGCCGCGGCCACCGGGCCGGCCGCCTGGTCGGGCTGGAAGGGGCGGCTCGTCGCCGACCTCGTCCGCCGGGTCCGTACCGCGCTGGACACCGGTGCCCTGCCCGCGCCACCCGCTCCGGACCCGGCGCTGCTGGCGGGGCCGCTGCCGGTCGTGCACCTGACCGACGACACGGTGGCGGTGGCCGCGGCGGACCGGCGCGGTCTGCTCGCGACGGTGGCCGGCTGCCTGGCCCTGCACCGGCTGGAGGTGGTCGCCGCCGACGCCGCCACGGTCGACGGGCGGGCCCTGGTCACCTGCCGGGTGCAGCCCCGCTACGGGCTGCCGCCGGACCCGGTCGCGCTCACCGCCGACCTGCGCCGCGCCGTGGCCGGCGACGTCTCGGTCACCCAGCGGCTGCGCGGACGGGCCCCGACCGCGCGGGACGGCGGGGCCGCTCCCCGGGTGGTCTGGCACCGCGACGCGGCCACCGACGCCGTGGTGCTGGAACTGCGGGCGGCCGACGCCGCCGGACTGCTCTACCGGGTGACCAGCGCGCTGGACGCGGCCGGCGTCGAGGTGCGGGCGGCCCGGATCTCCACCCTCGGCGGGGACGTGGTGGACGCGTTCTACCTGGTCGGCGGCGGCCCGGACGAGGACGCCCGCCTCCACCTGGAAGCCGCCGTGCTGGCCGCCGTGTGAGTTCGGGTGGTAGCCGGGTTCGGTGGTAGCAGGGGACCCTTGTTACCGCATTTTGATGAGGAAGGGCCCCCTGCAACCACCTCGGCGCGGGCGTGCCCGTGCCCGGCCGGGAGCGGGGGTACGGGCGGCGGGCTACCCTAACGGTGGCCGGACCGTGTTCCCCGGCCGCGTTGTGCCCGCCGTAACACTGACAAACGGGATGTTCGCGTGTTTGACACCTTGAGTGACCGCCTCTCCGGGATCTTCACCAAGCTCCGCGGCAAGGGTCGGCTCACCGACGCCGACATCGACGCCACCGCGCGCGAGATCCGGCTGGCGCTGCTGGAGGCCGACGTCGCGCTGCCGGTGGTCAAGGGCTTCATCGCGAACGTCAAGGAGCGGGCGCGCGGCGTCGAGGTCTCCCAGGCGCTCAACCCGGCCCAGCAGATCGTCAAGATCGTCAACGAGGAGCTGATCGCCGTCCTCGGTGGCGAGGGGCGGCGACTCCAGTTCGCCAAGCAGCCGCCGACCGTGATCATGCTCGCCGGTCTCCAGGGTTCCGGTAAGACCACCCTCGCCGGCAAGCTGGCCCGCTGGCTCAAGGCCCAGGGGCACCAGCCGCTGCTGGTCGCCGCCGACCTCCAGCGTCCGAACGCCGTCGGGCAGCTCCAGGTCCTCGGTGGCCGGGCCGGCGTCGAGGTGTACGCCCCGGAGCCCGGCAACGGCACCGGTGACCCGGTGCAGGTGGCGCGGGCGTCGATCGAGCACGCCCGACGGGCCGCCCGGGACGTCGTCATCGTCGACACCGCCGGCCGGCTCGGCATCGACGCCGAGATGATGCAACAGGCCGCCGACATCCGGGACGCGGTCGACCCCGACGAGGTCATCTTCGTCATCGACGCGATGGTCGGTCAGGACGCCGTCCGCACCGCCGAGGCGTTCCGCGACGGCGTCGGCATCACCGGTGTGGTGCTGTCGAAGCTCGACGGCGACGCCCGTGGTGGTGCCGCGCTGTCGGTCCGGGAGGTCACCGGGCAGCCGATCCTGTTCGCCTCCACCGGCGAGAAGCTGGAGGACTTCGACGTCTTCCACCCGGACCGGATGGCCAGCCGGATCCTCGGCATGGGCGACGTCCTCACTCTGATCGAGCAGGCCGAGCAGGCCTTCGACTCCGATCAGAAGGAGAAGATGACCGCCAAGCTGATGGGCGGCGAGCAGTTCACCCTGGAGGACTTCCTCGACCAGCTCATCGCGGTCCGGCGGATGGGCCCGATCGCCAACGTGCTGGCCATGATGCCCGGCATGGGGCAGATGAAGGACCAGCTCGCCGAGCTGGACGACAAGCACTTCGACCGGGTCACCGCGATCATCCGGTCGATGACCCCGGGCGAGCGCACCAACCCGAAGATCATCAACGGCTCCCGGCGGGCGCGGATCGCCAACGGCTCCGGGGTCACCGTGATGGACGTCAACCAGCTGCTCAACCGCTTCGCCGACGCGCAGAAGATGATGAAGCAGATGGGCGGCATGATGGGGCTGCCGGGCGCGGGGCGCCGCAAGGCCACCAAGAGCCCGAAGAACAAGCGCAAGGGCACCAAGGGTGGCGGTCGGCCGCGTACCGGAGCGGGCGCCGGGGCCGGCCTGCCCGGCGGTTTCCCGGGCGGTATGCCGCAGCTCCCGCCGGGGGTGAACCCGAACGACCTGGGTGGGCAGCAGGGTCTCCCGCCGGGCTTCAAGCTGCCGAAGATCGACTTCAACAAGCTCGGCAAGGGCGGCGACGGCAGGCAGGGCTGATCGGCGCACGTAGCGGGAACCGACCGGACCTGCCAGGTCGATCCAGGGACGAGATCGCGGGGCGGCCCGGTCCCGGTCAGCGGTCCGCCGACGCCACCCGACCGACGACGTGGGGCCCGGCTTCCGCCGGGCCCCACGTCCTCACCTCAGGTCAGACGCCGAGGTCCGGGCGGTTGGTCACCCGGAGGGCGTTGACGATCGGCTGGCCGTAGCCGGCGTGCGTGACGAACCGGACGTTGAGCTGCCCGTCGGTCACCTGCACGGTGAACGTGCGGCTCAGCGCGGCGAAGCTGCCGACCTCACCGGCCACGTCCAGGGACGGCAGGACCTCCTGGCCCTCCAGCAGCACGTCGAAGACGCGCTTGTCCGGCCGCTGGCTGCGCACCTCGGCGAAGTCCAGCTCGACGGTGTACCAGCCGTCGGCGAGCCCGTCGACGCGGTACTCGTGCATCCCCTCACGCTGGTCGGCGAAGCGGGCCGGGTCGTTCGTACCGGTGATCGTCGTGGTGGTGTACCGACGGCTGGAGGTGCCGACGTACCCGGCCTTGCCGGCGGCGTACGCCTGGTCGGGCGACCAGGTCTGCCCCTCGACGTCGGTCCGGCCGGCGGTGCCACCGGCGTCGATCGCCAGCGTGTAGCTCGGCACGACCAGGGTGACCGGTACGACGATCACCGGCTTCCGGCCGCTGGCCGAGCTGATCTGCACCTTCGCCTGGTGGTGGCTGCCCGGCGCCAGTCCGGCGGTCCGGGTCACCACACCGACCGTGTGCCGGGCGCCGGCCGCCATCGTGGTGGTGGTGCCGGACAGCTCCAGCCAGCCGATGTCCGCCGGCAGGCCGTCGGAGTCCAGCTCCGTCACGGTGACGTCGGTGCCGAGCGCACCGGTGTTGCTCAGGGCGATCGACCGGCCGCGGGTCTGCTCGGCCGGGGCGGTCACCACGAGGCTGGTGACGTTGGCGCCGATCCGGGCGGTGCGCAGCGCCGCCGACCGGACCTCCGAGCCACCGGCGGCCAGGGTGACCGTGGCGGCGGCGGTCTCGTAGTTCTCCGACGCGAGCCCCAGCGTGACCGCACCGGTCGGCGCCTGGAGCAGGTACCGGCCGTTGGCGTCCGAGGTGTCGCTGACCGTCACGTCGCCGACCGTGGCGCTGACCGTGGCCCCGGCCACCGGCAGCCCGTCGTTGGCGTCGGTGACCGCGCCGGAGACCACGCCGGTGCGGGTGGTACGGAAGGCGATGGCGGTGCCGTCGGCGATCGCGCCGCTGTTGAACGAGTAGAGGAAGCCGGCGGTGCCGTTCTCGTTCTCCAGGCCGATGGTGGCCCCGGTGCCGGTCTCCGCGCCGGTGCCGTCGACGTCCTGGTAGCGGTAGACGACCGAACCGTCCTCACCGATCGTGGCGCTGAACGTCAGCCGCTGGCTGCGGTCGGCGTAGATCGCCACGTTGCGCCACTCCACCGTGAAGCTGCGGCGCGGGGCGCTGCCGGTGATCGTGGTGTAGATGCCCGAGTCGGCCTCGACGTAGAGGTCGTCCCAGAACGGGAAGAGGGCGAGGTTCGGGGTGCCCGCGGTCGGGATCGTGGTGTTGGTGCGGTTGGTGGTGGCGGTGCCGAAGCCCAGCACGCCGTTGCTGCTCACCCAGGCGTCCTTGTACGACTTGCCGTACAGCGGCACCCGGAACGGCAGGGCCACCGTGGCGGTCCGGTCGTCGCCGGTGATGTTCAGCAGCTGGGTGCCCGGGACGAAGCTGCCCCCGGCCGCGCCGCAGGCGTACCCGAAGGTGTCCACCCGGTCGGGCAGGGTGACGTCCAGGTCCGTGTCGGCGTTGACCGTCGCCGGCTGGGTGACCGCGTCCGCGCACCGGTAGGCGTGCGTGAAGCGAACGTCGTACTTGCCCTGCGGGACGGTGACCGAGTAGTTGCCCTGCGCGTCCGCGGTGGCGGTGAGCGGGGTGTTCAGCACGCTGACGGTGGCGCCCGCGGCCGGTCCGGCGGAGGTGCTCACCGTGCCGCTGAGCGTGGCCGAGGGGGCCTGCTCGACGACGATGTCCTTGGTGACCGTCTGGTTCTCGGTGACCGTCAGCTGCCCGGTGGCGGTGAGGTAGCCGAACTTGCTGACCGTGAGGGTGTAGTCGCCGACCATGAGCCGGTCGAACCCGTACGAGCCGTCGGCCGCGGTGGCACCGGTGCGGGTCATCGGGCCGGTCACGGTCACGGTGGCCCCGGCCAGCGGCGCGCCGCCGGAGGTGACGTGGCCGTTCGCGGTGCCGAGCGCGCCGCGCGGGGTGGCGTTCACCGCCGCGTACGCGTCGAGCCGGCCCTCACCGAAGACGTTGTTCTTCTCGACGGTGCCGCCGCAGGTGAGCGCGTCCACGTTGATGGCGGTCTGGTCCAGGATGGCCCGGGTCGCGGCGACGTCACCGTGGATGGCGGGGGAGGCCGACCACATCAGCGCCACCGTGGCGGCGGTGTGCGGCGAGGCCATCGAGGTGCCGCTGAACGACCCGTACCCGGTACGGGTGGACGAGCGGACGTTCGCACCCGGGGCGGCGATGTTCGGCTTGATCTCGCCGTTCTCGCCGGTGCCCCGGCTGGAGAAGCTGGCGATCGCGTTGTTCACGTCGAACGCGCCGGAGCTGTAGCTGATCGAGTACATCCCGGGGCTGCCGGAGGTGTTGCAGCCCGGTCCGCTGTTGCCGTTGGAGAACGCCGGGAAGATGCCGGCGGCCACCCAGGCCGAGACGGTCTCGGCGTACCACGGGTCGTAGGTGGTGTTGCCCCACGAGTTGTTGATGACGTCCGGCGCGAGGTCCGGGCGGGGGTTCTGGCCGTTGATGTCGGTGGGGGCGAGCATCCACTGCCCGGAGGCCAGCAGCGAGGTCCGGGAGCAGGAGCTGGACTCGCAGCCCTTGGCGGCGATCCACTTCGCGTTCGGGGCGACGCCGACGACGTTCTCGCCGTCCAGGCCGACCATGCTGCCCATGGTGTGGCTGCCGTGGTCGTTGTTGTCGCAGGGCTCGTCGGCGCTGCACGCGCCGGACGGGTCGTACCAGCTGTAGTTGTGGTCGTAGGTGCCGTCGGCCTTACGGCCCCGGTAGCTGGCGTTGAGCGCGGGGTGCAGGTAGTTGACCCCGGTGTCGATGCCACCGATGACGACGCCCTCGCCCCGGACACCCAGCTCGTTCCAGACCCGGGGAGCGCTGATCCGGTCGATGTTCCACTCGATGCCGTTCACCGTGGCGACGGTCTGGCCGGGGAGCGGCTCGGGGATGGTCACCGGGTCGTCGGCGACGATCTCACGGACCTCACCACGCGTGGCCAACTCCTCGAGGAGCTTGGCGTCGCCGGTGACCTTGATGGTGTTGACCAGCCAGAAGGGCGTGAACTCGGCCCCCCGCTTGGTCAGCAGGCCGCGGAGTCCGGCCTGGCTGCGCTCGGCGTGGGCGGTCTTGGCGCGCAGCACGGCGGCGCCCTTCTCCGCCTTGGTGCGCAGCTTCGACGTGCTGGTCAGGTCGGCCGAGCTGTCGAGGAAGACCCAGAAGGCCGACTTGCCGGTGCTGGCGATCCGGTTGGTGACCTTCTTGTCGACCTTGGCGGCCACCGCCCGAGCGGCGGCGGCCTGGTCCGGCGCGGCCGAGGCGGGCTGCCCGACGGCACCGACGGGAATGGTCAGGCCGACCGCGAGGCCGAGCGCTGCCACACGCCATCTTCGTGGTGACACGGTTGTGATGCTCCTTTGTGAGGCGAGGCGGAGGTCCCGGTGCCCCGGGATCCATCGGAGCATCCTGATGCCGAGCGGCCCCAACATCAAGACAGGCTTAAATTGATAAATCTGTCAATCGACCGTTCGTGTCGCCGTGGGTGTTGGTTTCGTTACCGTTCGGCCGGAGGTGTGGGGGAGGCTGCCGGGCCCGTCCCGGTCCACCGGCCTCCGGCGCGGCCGGGAAGAATGGCTCGCGACCGCCCGCTACCGGCTGAGACGGAGGACGAATGGCCTGGCACGTACGCGGCGTGGTGCTTCCCGACGACGAGGAGCGCGACCTGTGGCTGGTGGGGGACCGGGTGACCTTCGAGCCGGTCGCCGGCGCGGAGACGATCGCCGACGGCGGATGGATTCTGCCCGGCCTGGTCGACGCGCACTGCCACATCGGCATCGCCCGGGGTGGCGCACCGGTCGGCTCGCTGGAGCAGGCGCGGGAACTGGCCATCGTCGACCGGGACGCCGGGGTGCTGGCCATCCGGGACGCCGGTTCGCCGTACCCGTACCCGGAACTCGACGACGACCCCGACGTGCCGCGCCTGGCCCGCGCCGGCCGGCACATCGCCCCACCCCGGCGCTACCTGCGCGACATCGGGGTGGAGGTGCCGGCGGCGGAGGTCACCGCCACGGTGGCCGCGCAGGCCCGCGCCGGCAACGGCTGGGTCAAGCTGGTCGGCGACTGGATCGACCGGGGGGTCGGGGACCTCGCCCCGGCCTGGGACGCGGCGACCATGACCGCGGCGGTCGAGGCCGCCCACGCCGCCGGGGTACGCGCCGCGGTGCACACCTTCTCCGAGGAGGCCGTCGCGATCATGGTGCGGGCCGGGGTGGACTCGGTGGAGCACGGCACCGGCCTGCGCGTCGACCTGGTCGACGAGATGGCCCGACGGGGGACCGCCCTGGTGCCCACCATGATCAACATTCAGACCTTCGGCCGGATCGCCGACCAGGCCCGGGAGAAGTTCCCCGGGTACGCCGACCACATGCTCGCCCTGCGGGACGGCTTTCCCGACGTGGTCCGGGCCGCGTACGAGGCCGGTGTGCCGATCTACGTCGGCACCGACGCGGGCGGTGGCATCGACCACGGGCTGGCCGCCGACGAGATGCTGTTGCTGCACGAGCGGGCCGGCATGACCCCGGCGGACGTGCTCGCCGCCGCCTCCTGGGGCGGGCGCGCCTGGCTCGGCTTCGGCGGGCTCACCGAGGGCGGTCCCGCCGACCTCGTCGTCTACCCCGAGGATCCGCGTCGGGACCTGCGCGTCGTGCGGGCCCCCTCCCGCGTCGTCCTCCGGGGTCGCCCGCTCCGCTGACCTCCTCGCGGCGCCGGCCTCAGGTCCGCACCCGGGTGGCCAGGCCCGACTCGCGCAGATGGGTGCGCTGCCCGTCGGCCACGACGACCTCCACGACGATCAGGACGAAGGAGACGGCCGCCAGCACGCCCAGCGCGCCGATCGCCGGCATCTGCCGTGCGACGGGGACGAGTGCGACCAGCACCAGCACCGCGATCACCCGGGTCCAGATGATCGTCCTGAGCGCCCGGGCGGTCCGCAGCTGGTAGGCGACGTTGGCCAGGAGGAAGAGGACGATCCCCCCGTAGAGGCCGAAGATGCCGATGGCGGACAGCGGTTCGTCGGGGTGGCGGTCTTCGACGTGGCCGACGCTCTTGACCAGCTCGCGTATCCCGAGGGCCGGCAGGAGGATGCCGGCGACCATGGGTAGGTGCAGGTAGCTGTAGGCGTCGCGGGCGAGGGCGAACCTGGTTCTCGGGTCGGCACGTTCGAGGACCTGCTCACCGACGAGCGCCACCACGTCGAAGTAGGTCCACAGCAGCGCGCCGGTGACGGTCATGGCCAGCATGACCGCGAGCAGGAGCGGCCAGCTGATCGACACGTCGGAGCTGGCCGTCCCGATCGAGATGATCGACTCGCCCACGGCCACGATCAGGATCAGTCCGTGCCGCTCGCACCAGTGCCGGGCGGAGAAGATGCCGATCTCCCAGACGGGCAGCGTGAAGCTGGTCGCGTAGTCCACGAGCACGGCCAGTAGCCAGAGGAGGGTCACGGTGATGGCGACCTGACGCTGGTCGGCGAGGATCCGGTGCGGCACGAGTGCGGCGAAGACGAGCAGGGCGGTGGTGCCGAGCATCGGCACCGCGGGCACCAGGATGTGCCGGGCCAGGTCGTGGGCCGAGACGGCGTACGCATACAGCGCCAGGTGCAGCGCCCGCACCAGGAAGTAGCAGACGGGGAAGACGAGCGGGCCGTACAACCCGCCGGGCCGGTCGACGAACGCGACGAGGGTCGACATCGCCATCACGAAGGTGATCGCGGTGACCAGGAACAACCCGAACCGCATCACCCCGAAGCTGGCCTGGAGATTGTTGCTCAGCCACGCGAAGGAGGACCAGGCCGACCAGAGCAGGGCCAGCACGAGCGCCCCGCGGAGCACGCCCTGAGGGGTGTAGTCGCTCAGGATCAGCGTGCCGAGCTGGACGAAGGCGAACACGAAGACCAGGTCGAAGAAGAGCTCCTCGGTGGCCGTACGCGTGCCCTCGACCACCCGCCGCCGACCGAACAGGCTGCCGACGGCGTCGCGGAGCAGTACGCGTACCGGCTTGTGCCCTCTGGTCTTCCCCCCGCCACCTCCGGCTGTCGCTCGGTCTTCCGTCACCGGGCCAGTCTGGCAGGTTGCTCGACCCGGAATGGTCTGGTTCGTGCTGGTAGGCCCGATCCTGTCGGCCGGACGCGACGACCGCCTGGTCCGGCGATCAGGGCGTCGGCGGGGCGACCCGCCGGGGACGGGTGCCGGTGACGTCCTGATCGGCCAGCGGGGTGACGGTGGTGGCGGAAAGGAGGTGGAGCGTGAGGTTCGTCAGGTGCCGCGCGGTCCGGTCGGGGGGTGCCTGCGGCAGCACGATGTGGCTGACCACCAGGCGGACGACCGCGTCGGCGGCGAAGGCCAGGGCCACCGGGTCGGCCTCCGGCAGCCGGTGACCGGCCCACTCCAGCAACGCGCCCGTCGCCTCGTCGAGCACCAGCTCGGCCCGCGTGGTCAGGTACGGCAGCAGCGCGTCCGAGCCGCCCCGGGCGCTGGTCAGGATCGCCTTGATCAACGGATTGCCGGCCGCCTCGGCGAGGGTGTGCGCGATCGCCGCGTACGCCCCGGCCCGTACGTCGTCGCCGTGCCGGCGCAGCGCCGCCCGGACGTCCGCCACGAACCGGTCGACCTCCCGCCGGGCGAGCGCCTCGGCCAGCCCCGCCTTGCTGCCGAACTCGTTGTAGACGGTCTGCCGACTGACCCCGGCCGCGCCCGCGACACTGCCCATGCGGACGCCGTCCCAGCCGACGGCGACGGCCTGCGCGCGGGCGGCGTCGACGATCGTGTCGCGCAGCCGCTGCCGCGCGGTGTCCCGGATCCCGTCCATCCGGCCGAAGTCTACGGTGACCGCCGTGCCCGGTCGGTTGGTCGCTCGGCGGTTGCCGGGCGGTTGTCCGGTGGTTGCAGGGGACCCCTCCTCGACAGAAAGCGGTAGCAGGGGGCCCCTGCAGCCAGGGCAGCGGCGGCGCGGGCGATGCGTCAGCCGAGCCAGCGGGCCATCAGCAGGGTGGCGTCGTCAGCCAGCTCGTCGTTCTGGTGATCGAGGATGGCGTGCACCAACCGGCGGGTGGTCTCCGGCGCGGGCAGACCGTCGGCCAGGGCCCGGACGGTGAAGTCGACCAGCCGGTCCACGCCGAACGGCTCACCGTCGGCCGACCGCGCCTCGGTGATGCCGTCGGTGTAGAGCAGCACGTCGTCGCCGGGTTGCAGGTCCTCCTCGATCACCCGCGGGGGTTGCAGGTCGCCCAGGGTCATCGGCAGCGCGGTCGGCGTCGGCAGGATCCGCACCATCCTGCCGCCGCGCAGCACCAGCCCGCTCGGATGCCCGGCCGAGATCGCCCGGAGCCGCCCGGTGGCCTGGTCCAGTTCAACCAGGATCGCTGTGATCATCCCGGCCCGGTCGTAGGCGCGGACAGCCCGGTCGATGTGGTGGTACGTCTCGACCAGCGGCAGTGCGCCGCGACGGGCATTGCGGTACGCGGCCAGCGCGATCGAGGCGAGCACCGCGGCCCGCAGTCCGCCCTGGGAGCCGTGGCCGACCGCGTCGAAGAGCGCCAGGTGGGCCAGGTCGCCGTTGACGGAGTAGTCGAAGGCGTCCCCGCCCACCTCGTAGCAGGGTTCCAGCAGTCCGCTGATCACCAGCCGTTCGGTGGCGAAGGTGAGCGGCGGTAGCTGGCCGCGCAGCAGCTCGGCGGGGAGCTGCATCGGCGCCCGTCGCCGGACCAGTTCCAGGGTGTCGCCGTACAGGCCCCGGGTGACCACCAGTTCGGCCAGCAGGGTGGCCAGGACCCGTAGGTCGTCGCGGCGCTCCGCGTCGTAGCCGCCGGCACTGACCACCTCCAGCACCCCGAGCCGCTCGGCACCGTCGAGGACGGGTGTCCAGAGCGACACCCCCTCCGCACCGGGGACCTCGTGGTCGGTCAGCGTGCTGAACGTCCGTCCGGCGATGGTGCCGGAGATCGTCACCGGTTGGCGGGCCGGGGCGAGTGTGCCGGCGAACGGCACCAGCCACCGTTGCTGGTGGTCGACGAGGTAGAGCAGCACTGCGCTCGCGTCCAGCAGTGGTGCGATCCGCATCGCCAGGTCCGGCAGGTCCTCCGGGCGGGCGCGGTGCGACGCGTGCAGCACCCGGCGTAGTGCCTCGGCAAGGTCCACCGTCCGCCTCTCCGTTCTCCGCGTCGCCCGCCGGGTCGTCCGTCCCGGTCGCCGGGCGACCGGGAGGCGGGCGGTGCGGTCCGGCAGCCCGGAGACGACCACCTCATGATGGCAGAGCCGCCTGCCGGGCCGCCCGGGGCACCGGACCCGCCGCGTCCGGGACCGGGAGCCGCGCCGGGAACACGGGACCCGCCGGATGCAACACGGGACCCGCCGGATGCCCGGAGTGCGGGACCCGCCGCGCCCGGAGGACGGGACCCGCGTCCGGTCGCGGCCGCCGCTGGCCGGGCGCATAGGATGTCCGGTCATGGCACGCGTGCTCACTCCCCGCGCGGAGGACTTCCCCCGCTGGTACCAGGACCTGATCGCCAAGGCGAAGCTCGCCGACAACGGGCCGGTGCGGGGCACCATGGTCATCCGACCGGCCGGCTACGCCATCTGGGAACGGATGCAGGCCGAGATGGACGCCCGGATCAAGGACGCCGGGGCGGAGAACGCGTACTTCCCGCTCTTCATCCCGGAGAGCTACCTCAAGCGGGAGGCCGAGCACGTCGAGGGCTTCTCGCCCGAGCTGGCGGTGGTCACCCACGGTGGTGGCAAGCAGCTCGCCGAGCCGGTCGTGGTCCGGCCGACCAGCGAGACGGTCATCGGCGAGTTCATGGCCAAGTGGGTGGACTCCTACCGTGACCTCCCGCTGCTGCTCAACCAGTGGGCCAACGTGGTCCGCTGGGAGCTGCGCCCCCGGATCTTCCTGCGCACCAGTGAGTTCCTCTGGCAGGAGGGGCACACCGCGCACGCGACCGGCTCCGACGCCCGCGCCTACGCCCGCAAGATCCTGCACGAGGCGTACGAGGACCTGATGGTCAACGTGCTGGCCATCCCGGTGCAGGTGGGCCTGAAGACGGCCCGGGAGCGGTTCGCCGGGGCGACCGCCACCTACACCCTCGAAGGCATGATGGGCGACGGCAAGGCACTCCAGCTCGGCACCAGCCACGAACTGGGGCAGAACTTCGCCAAGGCGTTCGACATCACCTACTCCTCCGCCGAGGGCGGCCGGGAGCACGCCTGGACGACCTCCTGGGGCACCTCGACCCGGATGCTCGGCGGCCTGATCATGTGCCACGGCGACGACAACGGCCTGCGGGTGCCGCCGAAGCTCGCGCCGATCCAGGTGTACGTGATGGTGGTCAAGGACGGCGAGGGCGTCGGCGAGGCGGCGGCCAAGCTCCGGGACGCGCTGCGTGACGCCGGGGTCCGGGTCGCGCTCGATGACCGCACCGACACCCCGTTCGGCCGCCGGGCCGTCGACGCCGAGCTGCGCGGCTATCCGGTACGCGTCGAGGTCGGCCCCCGCGACCTGGCCGCCGGCAACGCGGTGCTGGTCCGGCGTACGGACGGTTCGAAGACCCCGGTGCCGGTGGCCGGCGTGGTCGACGCGGTGCTCGCCGCGCTGACCGACGACCAGCGGGCGCTGTACGAGCAGGCGCTGGCCCACCGGGAGTCCCGGACCCGGGAGGTGGCCACGCTGGCCGAGGCGATCGAGGCCGCCGCCACCGGCTGGGCCCGGGTGCCGTGGTCGGCGGTGGGTGTCGCGGGCGAGGCCGAGGCGAACGCCCAGGGCGTGACGGTGCGCTGCCTGCTGCGGGCCGACGGTTCCGTGCCCGACTCGGAGGACGAGGCCGACCTGGTCGCCATCCTCGCTCGGGCGTACTGACTCAGGTGGTTTGTAGGGGACCCCTGTTACCGCCTCGTGCGGAGCAGGGGTCCCCTGCAAACGAACGGGGGAGGGCGCGGTGAACGAGACGGGGGGAGGGCGCGGGTGCGGTTCGAGCCGGGGCGACTGATCGTGCACCGGAACGTGCGGCGGGGCCGGATCGGCTGGGTACGGCCGGCCCGGGTGGTCAGCGACGACGACCGCGGCCTGCTGATCTGGATCGCCCGGGACTCCCCGGTCGCCAGCGAGGTCAGCGCCGACGGCCGGGGCATGCGGGCGATGCCGTTCGCCGAGTGGGTGACCTCCCCGTCGTACGGGCTGGCGAAGAGCCGCTGGAACGGCCCGCCGCTGCTGAAGTTCCTACCCGTCGGGGCCGCCCACTCGGTCTGGTGGTTCTCCGACGAGGACGGGCATTTCGCCAACTGGTACGTCAACCTGGAGGAACCGGGCGTCCGCTGGGACGACGGCGACCTCGCCGGGATCGACATGGTCGACCAGGACCTCGACGTGGTCGTCCGGCCGGACCTGAGCTGGCAGTGGAAGGACGAGGAGGAGTTCGCCGAGCGGCTCGCCCTCGCCGAGCACTACTGGGTGGCCGACGAGGCCGCGGTCCGGGCCGAGGGGCGGCGGGTGATCGCGCTCGCCGAGGCGGGAGAGTTCCCCTTCGACGGCACCTGGTGCGACTTCACCCCACCGCCGGACTGGACGCCCCCGCCGGTCCTGCCGCCGGGCTGGGACCGCCCACCCGTGCGCTGAGTCGACCCGGTGCGAGGGAGCGGCGCGGAATCTGGCAGAATGGCTGGCTGGTATCCGGCGCATGTCCGGCGCCCTCTAACCCGGGCATGCCGCCAGTCCACCGAGCAGTCCCCGGCCCATCCCCACTGTGCCGGTCGGCTCTCACCCGCCGCACCGCCCGTTCGGGCCGGTGAGAATCGCAACAGGAGCGAAAAGACTGTGGCCGTAAAGATCCGGCTCCTGCGGATGGGCAAGATCCGCAACCCGCAGTACCGCATCGTCGTCGCCGACTCGCGCACCAAGCGTGACGGCCGCGCGATCGAGTTCGTCGGGATCTACCAGCCGAAGGAGGACCCTTCGGTCATCGAGGTCAAGTCGGAGCGGGTCCAGTACTGGCTGTCCGTCGGCGCGCAGCCGAGCGAGGCGGTGCAGCGTCTGCTGGAGCTGACCGGCGACTGGCAGAAGTTCAAGGGCCTGCCGGCCCCGCCGCCGCTGAAGGTCGCCGCCGAGCGGGTCAACCGCCAGGAGGCGTACGAGGCCGAGGCGAAGGCCGCGGCCGGTCTGACCGACGCCCCGGCCAAGCCGGCGAAGAAGGCCGAGAAGGCCGAGAAGGCTGAGGCGCCGAAGACCGAGGCGCCGGCCGCTGCGGACTCCGGCGAGCAGGCCTGACATGGCGATCCGTCCGGCCCTGGAGCACCTGGTCAAGGGGATAGTCGACCACCCGGACGACGTGCGCGTCCGGCTGGTGGACTCCCGTCGGGGCAAGCGGCTCGAAGTCCGCGTGCACCCGGAGGACCTCGGCACGGTGATCGGGCGGTCCGGCCGGACCGCCAAGGCGCTGCGCCAGGTGATCGGCTCCATCGGCGGGCGCGGGGTCCGCGTCGACATCGTCGACTCGTACTGATGCTTCTCGTCGTCGGCAGGATCGGTAAGCCGCACGGTGTCCGCGGTGAGGTCACCGTGGAGGTGCGGACCGACGAGCCCGAATCACGGTTCGCCCCCGGCTCGGTGTTGACCACCGAACCGGGGGCGAAGCCCGCGAACCCGGCGCCCGGCCCGGGCGTCCCCTACCAGGTGCCCGACCGGCTGACCGTCGAGTCCGCCCGCTGGCACCAGGGGCACCTGCTGGTCGTCTTCGAGGGCGTGCTCGACCGCGACGTCGCCGAGGCGCTGCGCGGCACGCTGCTCGTCGTGGACAGCGCCGGGGTCGCACCGCCGGAGGACCCGGAGGAGTTCCACGACCACCAGCTCGTCGGGCTGGCCGTGGTCACCCCCACCGGTGAGCACCTGGGCGAGGTGGCCCGCATCGACCACGCGCCCGCCTCCGACCTGCTGGTGCTGCGTCGCCCCGAGGGGCGTACCGCGCTGATCCCGTTCGTCCGGGCGATCGTGCCCGAGGTCGACCTGGCCGGCGGACGCGTCGTCGTCGACCCGCCGGGCGGGCTGCTCGACCTGTGACACCGGCTCCATCCGTGACACCCGCAGGAGCGACCCCCGCATGCGCGTCGACGTCGTGTCGATCTTTCCGGAGTACCTCGCCCCGCTCGACCTGTCGCTGATCGGCAGGGCCCGGGCCCGGGGCGTGCTCCAGTTGGCCGTACACGATCTGCGGACCTGGACCCACGACGTGCACCGCACGGTCGACGACACGCCCTACGGCGGCGGGCCCGGCATGGTGATGCGCCCGGAGCCCTGGGGTGAGGCGCTCGACGCGCTGGCCCCGGCGCAGGCCCCGCCGCCCCGGCTGCTGGTCCCCTCCCCGGCCGGGGCCCGGTTCACCCAGGCGATGGCGCACGAGCTGGCCGCCGAGGAGCACCTCCTCTTCGCCTGCGGCCGGTACGAGGGCATCGACCAGCGGGTGCTGGACCACGCCGCCACCCGGATGCCGGTGACCGAGGTCTCCCTCGGTGACTACGTCCTCTTCGGCGGCGAGGTGGCGGTGCTGGTGATCCTGGAGTCGGTCACCCGGCTGCTGCCCGGCGTGCTCGGCAACGCCGGGTCGCTGGACGAGGAGTCGCACGCGCACGGTTTGCTGGAGGCGCCGGTCTACACCAAGCCGCCGAGTTGGCGGGGCCACGACGTGCCGGAGATCCTCCGCTCGGGCGACCACGGCCGGATCGCCCGGTGGCGGCGGGACGAGGCGTTGCGCCGGACGGCGGAACGCCGGCCGGACATGGTCGCCGCGCTCGGCGACCTCGACCGGTGGGACCGCGCGGCGCTGGAGCGGGCCGGGTTTCCGGCGCCGGCACGGGATATGGCAGAGTAGAGGGGTTGCCGTATCCGCTCGCGCCGTGGGCGGACACGAGGATCCCCGACCGGGGTCGTCACCACCGGCCACCACCCGAGGATCAGAATCACCCGTTCGCGTGCCGAGCATCGGTGCGCCGTGAGCCTTACGAGGTTGCAGCGATGAACATCCTGGACGCCCTTGACGCCCAGTCGAAGCGGACCGACCTCCCCGACTTCCGCGCCGGTGACACCGTCAAGGTGCACGCGCGGGTCGTCGAGGGTAACCGGTCCCGTGTGCAGATCTTCCAGGGCGTGGTCATCCGCCGCCAGGGTGACGGCCTGCGGGAGACCTTCTCCGTCCGCAAGATCAGCTTCGGCGTCGGTGTCGAGCGGACGTACCCGATCAACAGCCCGGCGATCGACCGCATCGAGATCGTGACCCGTGGTGACGTCCGCCGGGCCAAGCTCTACTACCTGCGCGAGCTGCGGGGCAAGAAGGCCAAGATCAAGGAGAAGCGCGAGAAGCAGCCCAGCTGATCTCGCCGCCACGCCGGCCGGCACGCCGGACGTCCCTCGAACCGGGCGCACTACTCTGGTCGGGCGGGTGTAGCAGTGCCGACGGATCGTCCACCGCCCGTGGAGCCTCGACGAGGCTCGGCGGGCGGTAGTCGTTTGCGCGTGAGGCGGGAGTGGGCGTGGTGCAATCGGTGGACGAGGACGGCGCGGTCGACCCGTGGCGGCGTCGGCCTCGGCGGCCCCGTCGCCAGATGCCGCTCTGGCAGGAACTGCCGCTGCTGCTGATCGTCGCCTTCTGCCTCGCCGTGCTGATCCGGACGTTCCTGCTCCAGGCGTTCTTCATCCCGTCCGGCTCGATGGAGGACACCCTGCTGGTCGGGGACCGGGTGCTGGTCAACAAGGTCGTCTACGACGTCCGTGACCCGGCCCGGGGCGAGGTGGTGGTCTTCCGGGGCACCGACCGGTGGGCGCCGCAGGTGGACGGGGTGCCGGAGCCGGGATTCCTGGCGAAGCTCGGTCAGACCCTCGGTGACCTCGTCGGGGTGAGCCGCCCCGGCGAGAAGGACTTCATCAAGCGGGTGATCGGCGTCCCCGGGGACCGGGTCGCCTGCTGCGACGCGCAGGGCCGGGTCACCGTGAACGGCGTCGCGCTCGACGAGTCGTACGTGCTCCGCGACTCCCCGCTGGACCTGCCGCCCAACGCCCGGGAGTGCCGGTCCCGCCGGTTCGACGAGGTGGTCGTCCCACCCGGGCAGATCTTCGTGTTGGGCGACCACCGGATGGTCTCGCAGGACGCCCGCTGCCAGGGGCCGGTGCCGATCGAGAACGTGGTGGGCCGGGCGTTCCTGGTCGTCTGGCCGTCCTCCCGCTGGTCGTCGCTGCCGGTGCCGGAGACGTTCGCCGAGGTCGACGGCGTGGTGGCCGCCCCCGCGCCGACCGGTCCGGGCCCGGTGCCCCAGGTGGTGCCGCTCGCCCCGCTGGTCGGTGCGGGTTGGCTTGTCGCGCGTTCCGGTCGATCGATACGCGCCGGGCGACGTAGGCTCCACTCGTGATTGACGAGCAGACCGACAAGCCCCGCAATTCCTTCTGGAAGGAGTTGCCGGTCCTCCTGGGCGTGGCGATCCTGGTCGCGGTGCTGGTGCGCGCCTTCGTGTTGCAGACCTTCTTCATCCCCTCGCCGTCGATGGAGAACACTCTCCAGATCGACGACCGGGTGCTGGTCAACAAGTTGGTCTACGACTTCCGCTCCCCGGAACGGGGCGAGGTGATCGTCTTCAAGGCGCCGACCGAGTGGAGCGGCAACCCGGACGGCGAGGACTACATCAAGCGCGTGATCGGCGTCGAGGGCGACCGCGTGGTCTGCTGCGACGAACAGGACCGGCTGATGATCAACGGCAGG
Source organism: Micromonospora sagamiensis (assembly GCF_014680085.1). NCBI lineage: Bacteria > Bacillati > Actinomycetota > Actinomycetes > Micromonosporales > Micromonosporaceae > Micromonospora > Micromonospora sagamiensis. The sequence continues at coordinate 4,523,935 of NZ_AP023438.1, forward strand.
TCGCTGGACGAGCCGTACGTCTACTCCGTGGACGGGCGGCGGGACAAGCCCGCGGACCAGGAGTTCGACGTCACCATCCCCAAGGGGCGGCTCTGGGTGATGGGTGACCACCGGGCGGCCTCCGGTGACTCGCTGGAGCACTGGGAACGGCTCCAGGACGTCGACCGGGCCACCATCCCCGTCGACGACGTGGTGGGGCGGGCCTTCACCGTCTTCTGGCCGGTGAGCCGGGCCACCTGGCTGTCGGTGCCGAGCGGCTTCGAGGACATCCCGAACCCCTGACGTCCGTCGTGTCGTGTCGCGGTCGCCGTGGGTGGGCCCCAGGGTGGCCGCAGCCGGCCCGGGGCCGGTCTGGCAGGCTGGAGAGGTGACTGCCCCCACCCCCCGGCGCGCGGCGCGTGTCCTGCTGGTCGACGCGACCGGGCGGGTCCTGCTGTTCCACGCCGCCGACCCGGGCCGGCCCGACTTCCGGTACTGGTTCACGCCGGGCGGCGGCCTGGACACCGGTGAGGAGCCCGCCGCCGGGGCGGCCCGGGAACTGGCCGAGGAGACCGGGCTCCGGTTGGCCCCCGCCGACCTGGGGCCGCCGGTCTGGCGGGAGACGGTCGAGTTCCCGTTCGACGGGGTGTGGTACCGCCAGGAGCAGGAGTTCTTCCTGGTGCGCGTGCCCACCTGGGAGGTGGACACCACGGGCTTCGACGACATCGAGCGGGCCAGCGTCACCGGGCACCGCTGGTGGCGACGGGACGAACTGGCAGCCACCACCGAGCGGTACTACCCGGTGGACCTGCCGGCGGTGCTGACCCGGGTGCTGGGAGGTGAGGCGGGGTGCTGACGCCACCACGTACCGTCGTCCGCCGTGACGCCGGGCTCTACGCCCTGGAACGGGCGCTGCAACGCCGGGGCTTCCGGCACGTCGCGGGCGCGGACGAGGCCGGCCGGGGGGCCTGCGCCGGACCGCTGGTGGCCGCCGCGGCGCTGCTGCCCGAGGGCCGGCGGGGCGAGATCGACGGGTTGGCCGACTCGAAGCTGCTCACCCCGGCCAGCCGGGAACGGGTGTACGAGGAGGTGGTCGCCCGGGCCCTGGCGTACGCGGTGGTGGTGATCCCGGCGGACGAGGTCGACGCCCGGGGCCTGCACGTGTGCAACCTGGCCGCGATGCGCCGCGCGCTCGCCTCGCTCACCACCCGGCCGGAGTACGTGCTGACCGACGGCTTCCCCGTCGACGGTCTGGACGTGCCGGGGCTGGCGGTCTGGAAGGGCGACCGGGTCGCGGCGTGCGTCGCGGCGGCGAGCGTGCTCGCCAAGGTCACCCGGGACCGGCTCATGGTGGAGTTGGACGGCCGGTACCCGGGGTACGGGTTCGCCGAACACAAGGGGTACATCACCGCGGAGCACACCGCCGCGCTGCGGGAGCACGGGCCGTGCGCGGAGCACCGATTCTCGTACGTCAACGTGGCGGCGGTGTCGGGCCGGGACGGGCGTCCACCCCGCTCCCGACGACCCGTCGTCGCCGACGGCCACGAGCCGATGGAGCGTTCGGGGCGGTCAGGGGGTACCGTCGGCGTGGCGTTGGGCGAGCAGCCTCGACCGCCGGCACCGGTGGGGGAAGATGTGGTCATGGAGGGCGGAGTGCGATGAGCGCGGAAGATCTCGAGAAGTACGAGACCGAAATGGAGCTTCAGCTCTACCGGGAGTACCGCGACATTGTCCGCCAGTTCTCCTACGTGGTGGAGACCGAACGTCGGTTCTACCTGGCCAACCAGGTCGACCTGCACGTGCGCAACTCCGACGGCGAGGTCTACTTCGAGGTCGAGATGCACGACGCCTGGGTGTGGGACATGTACCGCCCTGCCCGGTTCGTCAAGAACGTCCGGGTGATGACGTTCAAGGACGTCAACGTGGAGGAGTTGGAGAAGCCGGACATCTCCCTCCCCGCCGACTCCGGCTTCGGCAGCTGACCCCACCCACCCGATCCGCCGGCTGATCCCCACCCACCGCCCTCGGCCGACCCCGTCCGGTGTGGTCGCCATCGGCAGGCCGCGCCGCTGCGCGGTGCCGTGACCCGGGCGTCCTCGCCGGCCCGGAGTACCTCACCATGTTCGACGGCGCGGCGTTCCACAGTGGTCACCGGGACCGCTCCCGGTACGTCGATCGGCCGGCGGACCCCGACACCGGTCAGGTCACCGGACGAACTCGAACATGGTCACCCCGGGTGGCAGCGGGCGGGGCCGCCCGGTGAGGCGGTGCGCGCCCACCGCGCTGGGGAACGCCGGACCGGTGAGGGAGAGCAGCGCGAACCCCTCCTCGGCGAACCAATCGCAGATCGTCGGGACGAGATCCGGGGCATCCCGGTGCCGGGTCCAGACGACGGTGCCGCCGGTCGCGCAGAGCTGCCCGCAGTGTCGGACCACCGCTCGGACGTCGGTGTCGGTCATGTTGCCGAAGAGACCGCAGACCAGGACGATCTCGGCGGGCACGAGATCCGCCCACACGTCGGTGCGCGCGGCGTCGTCCCGTACCACCTCGACCCGGGTGAGCCCGGCGGCCCGGACGGCCTCGGCGGCCAGTTCGGCGTTCCGCGGATCCAGCTCGACCAGCCGGGCCGTGACGTCCGCGCCCCGAGGATGCTCCGCCAGCACGGGGATCAGGTCCCGACCCTGCCCGGCGCAGAGGCTGAGCGCCCGTAGCGGACCGGCGGGTGCGCGGTCGAGGGCCGCGCCGACCTGCCGCCGCACCTCGGCGAGCCGGTGGGCCAGCGGGGAGTCCGGGTCGTCGTAGTCGGCGTGCCAGGCGTGCCAGTCGCGGTCCATGGAGCCAGCGTAGAGACTCCGGGACGCCGGCCGCGCCGACCGCCGGGCATAGCAGATCGTCGGCGGGTGTGGGTGCTCGTCCACAGGGCGACACACCGTCCACAGGTGACCATCCGCCGGTGGCGTCGACCGGCTGTGGCGGGCACGCTGCGGGGTGTGACAGGCATGACGCGACGGCACCGGGCGTGGACCCGGGCCCTGCTGGTGGCCCCGCTGGTGGCGTTGACCCTGGCCGTGCTCCAGGGTTCGTCGGGGGCGTCGGTCGAGTTGGCCGGCCACGGTCCCGATCCGGTCGGCCCGGCCCCGGCCGCCGGGAAGCCCGTGGCGCCGCCGGTGCCCGCCCCGCCGCGACCGTTTCCGGGGCAGGGCTTCCGGTGGCCGCTGGACGACCCGTCCCCGTCGGTCCGCGACTTCGACCCACCGTCCCGACCCTGGCTGCCCGGCCACCGGGGTGTCGACCTGGCCGCCCCGGCCGACGCCCCGGTCCGCGCGGCAGGCGCCGGGGTGGTGCTCTTCGCGGGCATGGTCGCCGGCCGACCCGTGATCACCGTGGGGCACACCGAGGGGCTGCGAACCACCTACGAGCCGGTCCGACCGTCGGTACGCGTCGGCACCCGGGTCGTCGCCGGCACACCGCTGGGGGAGCTGTCGCCGGGGCACGCCGGATGTCCGGTGCCGGCCTGCCTGCACTGGGGCCTGCGCCGGGGCGAGGACTATCTCGACCCGCTCGCCCTGCTCGGGCCGGTCCCGGTGCGGCTGCTGCCCCGCGTCGACCCGCCGGTCCCCGGCTCCGTCGTCTCCGCGACCCGGCGTCTACGTCGTCCCGTCGTCCCGGCGTTTCCTCGTTCCCGCGTCCCGGCGACGCGTCGTTCCGGTCGCGTGGGGGCCGGGCCGGGTCAGCGTTGGGCGAGCAGGGGCGGCAGGCGTACCGCGAGGCGCTCGTACTCCTCGGCGCTGTTGTAGACCTGGCCGCAGAGGCGCAACCAGCCGCGACCGCCCCACGCCGCCACCGCGACCTCGGTGGCGAGCCGGTCGGCGATCCGGTCCCGCAGCGCCTTCGCCGCCTCGATGGTGGTGGCCGTCCCGGGCGACAGCGGGACGAGTCGCATCGCCACCGCCGGTCCGCCGGGGTCCGGCAGGTGGGTCGGCGCCACGCCGAGGGCGTCCCCGACCACCCGCTGGCCGTACGCCGCGAGAGCGGCATTGTGGTCACGCACCCGGGCCACGCCGAGGCTGCGGAGGGCGTAGAGCCCGGTCGGCGCGGCGAGCCAACTGGTGTAGTCCAGGGTGGCCTGCCACTCCACCCGCGCCGGGTAGCCGTTCTCCTGCTCCCAGGAGACCGTCAGGGGCTCGATCCGTTCCCGCCACGGCGGGCGTACCGCCAGCAGGGCGGTGCCGCGCGGGGCGTACCCCCACTTGTGGAGGTTGCCGACCCAGAAGTCGGCACCGATGCTCTCCACGCTGACCGGCAGCATGCCGGGCACGTGCGCGGCGTCGACCAGCACCGGCACCCCCTGCTCGCGGGCGACGCCGACGATGGCCGCGACCGGGAACAGGCGGGCGGTGGCCGAGCTGATCTGATCGACCACGAGCAACCGGGTCCGACCCGGCCGCAACCCCGTGCGGACGGTCTCCACGATCTCCTCGTCGGTGGCGCCGAGCGGCACCGGGAGGACCCGGGACGAGGCCCCGGTCCGCCGGCACTCCCGGTGCACCGAGAGGACGACCGCCCCGTAGCAGTGGTCGGTCATCAGCACCTCGTCGCCGGGGCGCAGGCCGAGCGACTGGAGCACGACGGCGACCCCGGTGGTGGTGTTGCCGACCAGCGCGCTGCCCTCCGGGTCGGCACCGAGGAAATCGGCGAGGTGCCGTCGGGCGTGCGCGATCCGCTCGACCAGTCCGCGCGAGAAGAAACGGTGCGGATTCGCCTCCATCTCGTCCCGCAGCCGCTGCTGGGCCCGTTGCGCCGGGAGGGGGACGGCACCGAACGCGCCGTGGTTGAGATGGCAGACCGCCGGGTCGAGGGAGAACAGCATCCGGGCACCGGGCAGCGGGGTGGGGGGCTGCGGGACGGTCACCGGATGATCGTAGCCCGGGTCCGGTCCGGGATTCGGGGTTCACCGCAGGGGCCGGTCGGTGCGCTCCGTCGGCGGGGCGCATCCGGCGTCCGGGCCGGGCGGTCAGGCGCGCGGGTGGGCCTGCCGGTAGGCGGCGCGGAGGCGCTCCACCGAGACGTGCGTGTAGATCTGTGTGCTCGCCAGCGAGGAGTGGCCCAGGAGCTCCTGCACCGCGCGCAGGTCCGCGCCCCCCTCCAACAGGTGCGTGGCAGCCGAGTGGCGCAGGTCGTGCGGGCTGGTGTGGGGCAGCCCGGCGGCGTCGGCGTGGCCGGTGACGATCCGCCGGGCGGTGGTGGGGTGCAGCCGTCCGCCCCGTGCGCCGAGCAGCAGGGCGTCTCCGCAGCCGGGCCGGGCCAGGACGGGTCGCCCGCGTCGTAACCACTCGTCGACGGCGCGCTGGGCCGGGAGCCCGTACGGCACGGACCGTTCCCGGCTGCCCTTGCCGAGAACCCGGATCAGCCGGCGGCCGTGGTCGACGTCGCCGGTGTCCAGCCCGCACGCCTCGCTGATCCGCACTCCGGTGGCGTAGAGGAGTTCCAGCAGGGCGCGGTCGCGCAGCAGGACGGCTTCGTCGTTGCCGCCGGTGTCGGTGCCGGCCGGGGTGGGGTCGGAACGGGTGCGGGCCGCGTCGAGCAGCGCGGTGGCCTCGTCGACCCGGAGCACCGTGGGCAGTTCGCGCTGCGCCCGGGGACTGGCCAACGTGGCCGCCACGTCGCTCGGCAGCAGGCCGGACCGGTGCGCCCAGGCGCTGAACGTCCGCGCCGACGCGGCGCGGCGGGCCAGCGAGCTGCGGGCCGCCCCCATCGTCCGCTGCTTCGCCAGCCAACTGCGCAGCACCGTCAGGTCCACGTCGGCCGGGACCCGGCCGCCCATCCGGACGGTGTGGTCGAGCAACGAGACCAGGTCGGCGACGTACGCCCGGACGGTGTGCGGCGAGCGGTCGCGTACCTGGGCCAGGTGCCGGGCGAACTCGTCCACCGCGTCGCGCAGCGGCGGCGGCAGCGCCTCGTGCAGGGCACGGGTGCCGTCGTCGGCGCGGCTCACCGGTGTCCCGCCGTCCGGTGCGGGTCGCGACCGCCACTCCCGGGGCCGAGCACCCGGCCACCGGGGCGCCGACGCGCCGGCCACGCCGGGATGTGGTTGTCCCCCTGCACCGGTTCAGCTTACGGTCGACGGTAGGCGGGTGGCAGCGCGGCGGACCCGCCGGCCCCGACCGCGCGGTGCGTCGCCGAAGCGGCGTTCCCGCTCGTGGGGCCGTCCCGGCTCGCCGGTGGCGTGGTCGTCGTGCCCGACGTCCGTCCGTCGAGGTGAGCCGGTCCGGTACGGGGTCAGGCAGACGTCGACGGGCGGAGGCGGCCGGATGGGTTTGGATGTCGTGCTCTACCGGGTGGTCCGGTCCGCCGGTGCGGCCCGCCGTCCCTCCTTCGTGCCGGTCGAGGTGGTGGACGACTCCGACGACGTGTTGCTGGGTCTGCTCACCCGGGTGCGCGGCGGCGGACGCACGCCGTTGCTGGACCGGTTCGACCCGGCCGGGGAACTCGTCGTGAGCGCCCCGGAGGCACCCCGTCTCCTGGCCGAGTTGCGCTGCCTCGCCGAGTCCGCCGCCTCCCCGGCGGAGATGGCCCGGCTACGGAGCCTGGCGGCCCTCACCCGTCGGTGCATGCGGGGTCACGACGTGGAGATCCGGTTGGAGGGGGACTGACCTCCGTTCCACCGCCTGCTCGGGCCCGCCCCGGCGTCGCGGCCTCCCTCCGGCGCGGCGGGATCGCGTACCCACCGTCCCGGCGCACCACCAGGCCCAGTTCCTCGAGCAGGGCGAGCTTGCGCAACGCCGTCCGGATGTCGAGCCCGGCCCGGGCGGCGAGCACGTCCGGGCCCACCACACCCCGGCGGGGCAGCGACTCCCGCAGCAGCGCCGCCTCGTCGTCGAGCTGGTCGCCGGGACGGTCCGGTCCCCGGGCCGGGGGAGCGAGGTCGGCGCCGATCCGCCCGACCTCCTCCAGCACGTGGGGCACACCGGTGACCAGGCGGGTGTCCCCGTACTCGCGGAGCATCTCGTGTGCCCCGACCGACATCGCCGAGGTGACCGGGCCGGGCACCACCATCGACGGACGGCCGATGCCGAGTGCCCGTCGCAAGGTCTGCGTCGCCCCGCTGCGCGCCGACGCCTCCACCAGCACGCTGCCCAGGGTGACCCCGGCGATCACCCGGTTGCGGATCAGGAACCGGGGACGCAGCGGCTCGGCACCCGGCATCCACTCGCTGACCAGCAGGCCGGTCTCGGCGATCCGGTCGAAGAGGGCGCTGTTGCCCATCGGGTACGGGCGATCCACCCCGCAGGCGAGCACCGCCACCGTCACGCCTCCGGCGCTGAGCGCACCCCGATGCGCGGCGGCGTCGATGCCGAACGCCCCACCGGAGACCACCGTCCACTCCCGGTCGGCGAGGCCGTAGCCGATCTCGGTGGCCACGTGCACCCCGTACGATGTGGCGGCCCGCGAGCCGACGACCGCCACCGACCGGTCCAGCGCCTCGTCGAGCGGCCACCCACCGCGTACCCAGAAGCACAGCGGCGGAGCGGTCTCGGTGTCCACCCGTCGGGTGGCACCGGGAAGCACCAGCCGGTGCAGGTCACCGACCCGGACCGGCCACTCGGGGTCGGCCGGGGTGACCAGGCGTGCCCCCAACCGCTCGGCACGCGCCATCGCCTCCGCGGACACCGCCCGCGGATCGGCGGATCCGATCCGGGCGGCCACGGCACAGCGCAGGCGATCCTCCGGCGCGCCCCCATCGAGCAGCAGGTCGAGCGTGGCGACCGGACCGAGCCTGGTGACCAGGCGGTGCACCGCCCAGCTGCCCGGCTCGACGAGCCAGGTCAGGGCGATCCGGGCCAGCCGGTCGGCGAGGTCGTGGTCGGTCATGACTCTTCTCCCGTCCGGAGGCCGATCGCCTCCCACACGTCGTCCCGACCCGGACGGGCCCGGCCGTCCAGGTCGGCGATGCTCCAGGCCAGCCGGATGATCCGGTCGAAGCCCCGGGCGGAGAGCGATCCGCTGTCCAGGCGTCGGCGCAGCTCGACGGTGTCCCGGGCGGGCAGTCGGAACGGCGGGCGGCGCAGCACCGGGCCGGGCAGCTCCGCGTTGAGGCGGTGGCCGACGGCCGCCCACCGTTCGGCAGCCGCCGCGCGGGCCGCCGCCACCCGGACCGCCACCACCGCCGACGGCTCGCCCACCTCCCCGGTCTCCATCAGTTGGGCGGCGCGCAACGGCGGCACCGTCACCTGGACGTCGATCCGGTCCCGCAGCGGGCCAGAGAGGCGACCGAGGTAGCGACGGCGGGCCAGCGGGCTGCACTCGCAGGCGGTGTCCCCCACCGGACGGGCGCACGGGCAGGGATTGGCGGCCAGCACCAACTGGATCCGTGCCGGATACTCGGTGGCCCCCCGGGCGCGGGCGAGCTGGACGTGCCCGTCCTCCAGGGGCTGCCGCAGGGCCTCCAACGCGCCGCGGCTGAACTCCGGGGCCTCGTCGAGGAAGAGGACCCCGCGGTGGGCCAGCGAGACCGCCCCGGGTCGGGCCAGCCCCGGACCGCCACCGACCAGCGCCGGCACGGTCGCCGTGTGGTGCGGGGCCTGGAACGGCGGCCGGCGCAGCAGCCCGCCGGCGGGTGGCAGCAGACCGGCGATCGAGTGCAACGCGGTGACCTCCAGGGCAGCCTCGTCGTCCAGCGCCGGCAGGATCGACGGGAGTCGCTCGGCGAGCATGGTCTTCCCGGTACCGGGCGGCCCGAGCAGCGCCAGGTGGTGACCACCGGCGGCGGTCACCTCCAGCGCGCGGCGGGCGTACCCCTGCCCGGCCACGTCGGCGAGATCCGGGCCGGGCGCGGTGGTGGTCGCCGCGACGGGCGGCGGATCGGCCAGCGGCGTGCCGTCCCGGACGAAGGCGACCAGCTGGTGCAGGCTGTCGGCCGCGCGGACCCGCACCCCGGGGATCACCGCGGCCTCGGTGGCGTTCCGCACCGGAACGATCGCCCGGGTCACGCCGGCGCGGGCCGCTGCGGCGACCATCGGCAGGACGCCCCGGACCGGCCGCACCGCCCCGTCGAGTCCCAGCTCGCCGAGGAGCACCACCCCCTCCAGGGGCAGCAGCGGCAGCCGACCGGCGCTGCCGAGGAGGGCCGCCGCGATGGCCAGGTCGAAGGCGGAACCGTACTTCGGCAGCGTCGCGGGGAGCAGGTTGAGGGTGATCCGGCGGTTGGGCCAGGTCTCGCCGGAGTTGACGATCGCCGCCCGGACCCGGTCGCGGGCCTCCTGCAGGGCGGTGTCCGGCAGTCCGCTGATCGTGAGGGCGGGTAGTCCCGGCGCCAGGTCGGCTTCCACCTCCACCAGGTGCCCGGTCATCCCGACCAGGCCGACGCCGAGCACCCTGGCGTAGCTCATCGGTGGCCGCCCATCTCAGAACGCGCCCTTGAGATGCTCGACGCGGGCGGCTCCGGCGGCGGACAGGTGCACCGAGACCACGTCGAAGCGCAGGTCGTCCGCGCGTGTCCCGGTCTCGGCCAGCCATCGCACCGCGAGCCCGCGCAACCGACGGACCTTCGCCGGGACGACGGCCTCGGCGGGGCTGCCGAAGCTGCCGTCGCGGCGGGTCTTGACCTCGCAGAAGGCCAGGACGTCGCCGTCCCAGGCAATGATGTCGATCTCGCCGTCCGGGCAGCGCCAGTTGCGGGCGACCGGGCGCAGCCCCGCCCCGATCAGGTGTCGGACGGCGCACCGCTCGCCGTACGCGCCGACCGCCTGGCTTCGTCTCGTCATGCCGGCACGGTGCCCCGGACCGCCCTGCGCCCGCAGCCCGGACGGCCCCGCCTGTGGACGACGGAGGCGGTTGTGGACAGCCGGACGATCATGCCCCTGCTGTGCTATGACGGGCCCGCGCCGGCCCCGGTGCACAGCCCGTCGATCTGTACTCCGGGTAACGGTCATGGTCGGTAAAGGTGACCTCGGAGCGGCGAATGGCGCGGGATGGCTCCTGTCACATACCGTGCCGGTCGTGGACGGACGACGGAGCTTTCCCGAAGATCAGGAGTCACGCTGGTACTCCGGTGACCGTGGCTACGGCGAGTCCGAGTGGCACGCCGGTGGCGATGATCGCTACCGGGGCGACGACCTCCGGACGCCTGAGCAGCGCGGTGACACCGGTGAGCGACGGTACGGCGACCTGACCGACCCGCCGGTCAGCCGATATGCCGAGTCGGGCCGGTACCACGCGGACGACCCACTGGGGGTGGAGCGTTCGGATGCGGAGAGTTATCGGGCGCCTCGTTCCCGGCGCGCCGAGCCCACCGCCAGCGGAGTCACCGCGAGTGACCTGCGGGGCGAACGCCCGTCCCGCCGCTCCCGCGAGGCGCGATCCGCCGGGGAGGAGTTGGCCTTCCGCGACGACGTCGACTCGTTCCGTGACGGCGTGGAGGCGCCGGAGCGGGGACGGGTTCCGGACCCCATGCGGCAGTCCCCGCTCGGGGGGTACCCGGTCATCGAGCCGTCCCGCCCCGGGGAGGTGGGCCGGGGGGTCGAGCCGGGCCGGACGGTCGACGCCGACCTGGGCACGGACCCGGGCCGGACCGCCGAAGCCGACCACGGTCGTGGGGTCGTCCTCGACCGTCGGGGTGGCGACCTCGACCGGGGTGCCGACCTCGACCGTGGCGTGGACGCCGGCCGGAGCTTCGACGGGGGCCGGGGTGTCGACATCCCCCGGGCCACCGACATCCCCCGGGCCGCCGACGTCGAGCGTGGTGCCGAGGTCGGCCCGCCCGTCGAACCGCCTCACCCGCTGGAGATGCCGACCGGTCCGATGCCGCCGGTCACCCCGCGTCCGGACCTGCCGCCGCCGGGGGCGGATCCGCTGGGCTACCCCGCCGTGGGAGCGCTCGGCCGTCCCGGCCCCGTCGCCGGTGACGGCGTCTACCGGACCCGGCGTCCGGCACTCGCGGTCCTCATCGCCCTGCTGGTGCTGGTCTTCGAGGTTCCCGCCCTGCGGGTGCTGTTGCACGGGCTGACCGCCGATCCGGCGCCGGTGTCCCACGTCGTCGTCGGGATCCTCCTGGTCGGCGGTCTGCCGATCTTCGGTGCCGGCCTCTACGGGCTGCGTACCGGCGGCCTGGCGCTGGCCGACGGCAGCCGGGGCTGGCTACGCCCGCCCACCGCGTACCTGACCGTCGGGTTGGTGCTCTTCGTCGCGGCCGCCCTCGCCGCCGGCTGAGCATCGCTCCGGCCCGTCGGGGGCCACCCACCCGGCGTCGACGTCGGGGTGTGGGCGTTATCCGTGCCCGTGTCGACCTCCGGGGTGCGGGCGGGGCCGTGACCACGGGCCCGTCTGCTACACCCCGGGGGTAAGGGGTCGGGTGGGGGCGTACACTTGTCGACTGGCGACCGCCTCGCGCGGTCGACTTCGCGCGTCCTCTCCACGGTCGTCCCGTGGGGCGACGGTCCCCTGGTCCCGATGCCGATCGGGCCCACCATGACCGGCGACCAGACGCCAGGACGTCCGGCCGCCGGCCGGGCGTGACAACCAGGGACCTTCTGAGGAGTACCCCACCATGGCCGTCGTGACCATGCGTCAGCTGCTGGAAAGCGGTGTCCACTTCGGGCACCAGACCCGGCGCTGGAACCCGAAGATGAAGCGCTTCATCATGACCGAGCGCAACGGCATCTACATCATCGACCTGCGCCAGACCCTCGACTACATCGAGAAGGCGTACGACTTCGTGCGCAACACGGTCGCCGAGGGCGGCAGCGTGCTCTTCGTCGGCACCAAGAAGCAGGCCCAGGAGGCCATCGCCGAGCAGGCGACCCGGGTCGGCCAGCCGTACGTCAACCACCGCTGGCTCGGTGGCATGCTGACCAACTTCCAGACGGTGTACAAGCGGCTCCAGCGGATGAAGGAGCTCGAGGCGCTCGGTGACCTCAGCGGTACCGCCGCCGGTTACACCAAGAAGGAGACGCTCCAGCTCTCCCGCGAGAAGATCAAGCTGACCCGCACCCTCGGTGGCCTGCGGGACATGCAGAAGCTCCCGGCCGCGATCTGGGTGGTCGACACCAAGAAGGAGCACATCGCGGTCGACGAGGCGCGCAAGCTGAACATCCCGGTCATCGCGGTGCTCGACACCAACTGTGACCCGGACGAGGTCGACTTCCCGATCCCGGGCAACGACGACGCGATCCGCTCGGCCGAGCTGCTGACCAAGGTCGTGGCCGCCGCCGTCGCCGACGGTCTGATCGCCCGCTCCGGCCGCCGCCGGGGCGCGGACGAGAAGCCCGAGGCGGGCGCCGTCGGTGCGGACGAGCCGCTGCCCGAGTGGGAGCGCGAGCTGCTCGAGGAGCCGAAGAAGGCCGACGAGGAGCAGCAGCCGGCGGCCGTCGCCGCGGAGTGATCGCGCCGCCGCTCCCCGCCCGTCGGCACCGGCCGGCGGGCGGGGAGCGGCGGAACCGCCGGTCGCGCCCGGCCCCGCGCCGCGCCCGGCCCGCCTCCGGACGACCGGTAACCCAGACCATCCCACCGAGCCTCAACACCGAAGAGAGAGCCATGTCCAACTTCACCGCCGCGGACGTCAAGAAGCTCCGCGACCTCACCGGCGCCGGCATGATGGACTCCAAGAAGGCGCTGACCGAGGCCGAGGGCGACTTCGACAAGGCCATCGAGATCCTGCGTGTCAAGGGTGCCAAGGACGTCGGCAAGCGGGCCGGTCGGACCGCCGCCAACGGCCTGGTGGCGCACTCCGGCAAGGCGCTGCTGGAGCTCAACTGCGAGACCGACTTCGTCGCCAAGAACGACGCCTTCGTCGCCCTGGCCCAGCAGCTCGTCGAGCACGGCGAGCGCAGCGGTGCCACCACCGCCGAGGAACTGCTGGCCAGCACCCTCGACGGCAAGACCGTCGCCGACCTGGTCCAGGAGCAGTCCGCCAAGATCGGCGAGAAGCTGGTGCTGAACCGCTTCGCCAAGCTGGACGGCACCACCGCCGTCTACCTGCACCGCAAGAGCCAGGACCTGCCGCCGGCCGTCGGTGTCCTCGTCGAGTACACCGGCAGGACCGACGAGGCCGCCGACTCGGACGCCCGTGCCGTGGCCATGCAGATCGCCGCGATGCGGCCGAAGTACCTCACCCGGGACGAGGTGCCCGCCGAGGTCGTCGAGTCGGAGCGGCGCATCGCGGAGCAGACCGCCCGCGAGGAGAACAAGCCCGAGGCCGCGCTGCCGAAGATCGTCGAGGGCCGGGTGAACGCCTTCTTCAAGGACTACGTCCTGGTCGAGCAGGCGTCGGTCGCCGACAACAAGAAGACGGTCAAGCAGGTGCTGGCCGACGCCGGCATCGAGGTGACCCGCTTCCTGCGGTTCGAGGTCGGCCAGGCCTGAGCCGACCGCCGGGCGCGGGCGCGCCCGGCGGGCAGGAACGTCGAGGAGGAGGTCGCGGGTGTACGTCACAGGCACCGCGGCCTCCTCGTCACATAGGGTCGACATCGGGCAGAGTCGCAGGACGGCGGCGCGCGGAACGTGCGCGAGGGGAAGGGCGGTCGGATGACGCAGGTTGTGAGTGATCGGACCCGGGCGGAGGACGACCCGACGGCACCGCCACCCGGCCGGGCCCGGCGGGTCGTGCTGAAGCTCTCCGGTGAGGTCTTCGGTGGTGGCGCGATCGGCGTCGACCCGGACGTCGTACAGGCCATCGCCCGGCAGATCGCCACCGTGGTCCGTCGCGGCGTGCAGGTCTCCGTGGTGATCGGTGGCGGTAACTTCTTCCGTGGCGCGGAGTTGCAGAAGCGTGGCATGGACCGCGCCCGCGCCGACTACATGGGCATGCTGGGCACCGTGATGAACTGCCTGGCGTTGCAGGACTTCCTGGAGAAGGAGGGCATCGAGACGCGGGTGCAGTCCGCGATCACGATGGCCCAGGTCGCCGAGCCCTACATTCCGCTGCGCGCGATCCGGCACCTGGAGAAGGGCCGGGTGGTCATCTTCGGCGCCGGTGCCGGCATGCCGTACTTCTCCACCGACACGGTGGCCGCCCAGCGCGCGCTGGAGATCCGCGCCGACGTGGTGCTGATGAGCAAGAACGGTGTGGACGGCGTCTACACCGCCGACCCGAACCTCGACCCCACCGCCAGCAAGATCGACTCGATCACCTTCTCCGAGGCGCTGCGCCGCAACCTCCGGGTGGCCGACGCCGCCGCGTTCAGCCTCTGCATGGAGAACGGTCTGCCGATGCTGGTTTTCGGCGCCCAGGGTGAGGACACCATCATCCGTGCGGTGGCCGGCGAACGGATCGGCACGCTGATCACCGCCTGACCGGCCATCCGACACGACAGGCCCACAACGAGCACAAGAAGGAGGCGAGGGGACAGGTGATCGACGACACCCTCCTCGAGGCCGAGGAGAAGATGGAGCGTGCGGTCGAGCACGCCAAGGAGGAGTTCGGCGCGATCCGCACCGGGCGGGCCACTCCGAACATGTTCTCCAAGGTCATCATCGACTACTACGGCACCCCCACGCCGCTGACCCAGATGGCCTCGGTCGCGATCCCGGAGCCGCGGATGGCGATCATCAAGCCGTACGACAATTCGCAGCTCAACGCGATGGAGAAGGCGATCCGGGACTCCGACCTGGGCGTCAACCCCAACAACGAGGGCAACCAGCTGCGCATCCTGCTCCCGCAGATGACCGAGGAGCGCCGACGCGACATGATCAAGGTCGCCCGGCACAAGGGTGAGGAAGCCAAGGTGGCGATCCGCAACGTGCGCCGCCGGGGCAAGGAGGAGCTGGACCGCATCGTCAAGGACGGGGAGGCCGGCGAGGACGACGGTCGCCGTGCCGAGAAGGAGCTCGACGACCTCACCCAGCGGTACGTGGCCAACGTCGACGAGCTGGTCAAGCACAAGGAAGCCGAGCTGCTCGAGGTGTGAAGCGGCGCGACGACCGCTGGTCGTCCGCGCTCTCCGGCACCGGTGCGCTGTCCGCCCTGGCGGCGGCGGGCACCGGTGCCGTCGGCTGTCCGGCACCGTCGGGTCGCACCCGCCGCTGCACCGCTGCCGGTCGCACCCACCGGACGGCACCCATGGTGCCGCGCACCCGCTGGGTCGCACCCGGCGTACGGCGGGCCTCGTCTGCGGGAGTGCGCGGCCCGCAGGTGCAGTAGGCTCGGCTCGATTCGCCACTGCCGGAGCGTGAACAGTGGGAATCTCCCGACCGTCGGGCGGGAGTACCGGACGGACAACAGTCGCGTGCAGGGGATGGTCTTGGTCTTGCGTCTTGCGGTGGAACTCGCCTCGCATCCGTTCGGTGCGTGATGTCCCACCTCGACTCCTACGGCAGCATCGAGCCCCGCGGCAGGGACCGCGTGGCCCGTCCCGCCCTTCCGTGGCCGGAGCCCGACCTGGAACCCGGTAGCCGGGTCCGGCACGTGTACGCCGAGCAGCCCGCCGTGACCTGGACCCCCGAGGAGTACGAGGCGCGGCCGGACGACCAGCCCACCCTCGTACCCGGTCATCCGGACTTCGAGCGGGCCTGGTCCGCCGAGCCGGTGCCGACCGATGGCCTCGACCCGTACCACCCTGCCGGCGCACCGGATCCCGACCCGCGTCCCGGGCCGGACGGCGACCCGTACCCCGGACCGGGGCCGGTCGCCGGCACGGAGCCGGAGCCGCTGTCCGGGAGCGCACCGGACCCGTCGGAGCACGACCCGTACCGCCCCACGGGGCCGGTGGGGGCGGAGCCCGCGCCGGAGCGACCCCCGGGGCGCTGGCGCGGCCGGCGACGTCCGGTCCGTGGCGGCGGGTCCGCCGCCGGGCACAGCCGGTCCAGCCGGGCCGGCCGTAACCTGCCCGCCGCGATCGGGGTGGGGCTCGCGCTCGGCGCGCTGATCCTGGTGCCGCTCTTCACGGAGATCAGGGCGTTCCTCGCCGTGCTGGCGGTGGCGGTGGCGGTCGGCATGTGGGAGATGGGGCGGGCGGTGCGCCGCGCCGACGCCCGGCCGCCGCTGGTCCCGCTGATCGCCGGTGGCGTGCTCACCGTCGGGATGGCCTGGTGGGCCGGGCCGGACGCGCTGACGCTCGGACTGCTGGTGACGGTGGCGGCGACCCTGGTGTGGCGGCTCGCCGACGGCAAGGCCGGGCTGGGTCGCGACATGGTCGCGGCCACCCTGATCGCCGTCTACGTGCCGTTCCTCGCCGGATTCGCGGCGCTGCTCGCCGCCGTGCCCGGGGACGGCCACCTGCGGGTCCTGGTCACCCTGGCCGGGGTCGTCCTCTCCGACACCGGGGGGTACGCCGCCGGCGCCAACTTCGGCAAGCGCCGGATGGCTCCCACGATCAGCCCGAGCAAGTCCTGGGAGGGCTTCGCCGGCTCGGTCGGTGCGGCGGCGCTCGGTAGCGCCCTGCTGATCTGGGCGCTGTTCGACGTGGCGCCCTGGTGGGGGGCCCTGTTCGGAGTGGCCGTGTCGGTCGCGGCGGTCCTCGGTGACCTCGCCGAGTCGATGATGAAGCGGGATCTCGGCATCAAGGACATGAGCAATCTGCTCCCCGGCCACGGCGGGCTGATGGACCGGCTCGACTCGATCCTCTTCGCGGTGCCGACGGCGTACCTGCTGCTCGCGGTCTTCGTGCCGGTGGTGAGCTGAGGCATGGATCACGACGGGTTGCCGTCCTGGTCAGGGGTTCCGACGGCAGCCGGACACCGGTGGACGGGCCGGGGGCGGCGCGGGCGTGGGAGACTGGACAGGCCATGACGAGCCTGCCCATGATCCCGGTCGATCCGGACGCCGCCGCTGCCCGACGAGCCTCGCTGCCCCCGCGCCACCTCGCCGACCTCGACCTCGCGGGTCGCCAGGCCCTCCTCGCCGAGATCGGGGAGCCGGCCTTCCGGGCGCGGCAGATCTCCACGCACTACTTCGGGCGACTGGTCCGGGACCCGGCACTGATGACCGACCTGCCCGCGGCGGCCCGCGAGCGGCTGACCGGCACCCTGCTGCCGAGACTGCTCACGCCGGTGCGCGAGCTGGCGTGCGACGACGGGGCCACCCGCAAGGCGCTCTGGCGGCTGCACGACGGTTCCCTGGTCGAGAGTGTCCTGATGGGCTACCAGGACCGGGTGACGGTCTGCATCTCCAGCCAGGCCGGCTGCGGCATGGCCTGCCCGTTCTGCGCGACCGGCCAGGCCGGTCTCACCCGTAACCTCTCCACTGCGGAGATCGTCGACCAGGCCGTCTACCTCGCCGGGGTGGCCGCCTCGGGTGTGGTCGCCGGCTCACCGGCCCGGCTGTCGCACGTGGTGTTCATGGGCATGGGCGAGCCGTTGGCGAACTACTCCCGGGTGGTCGCGGCGATCCGCCGGTTGACCGCACCGGCGCCGGAGGGCCTGGGCCTGTCGCAGCGGCACATCACCGTGTCCACGGTCGGCCTGGTGCCCGCCATCCGACGTCTGGCCAGCGAAGACCTCTCGGTGACCCTTGCGCTCTCCCTGCACGCCCCCGATGATGAGCTTCGCGACGAGCTTGTGCCGGTCAACCAGCGCTGGAAGGTCGCCGAGGTGCTGGATGCCGCGTGGGACTACGCGGCCCGGACGGGGCGTCGGGTGTCGATCGAGTACGCGATGATCAGGGACGTCAACGACCAGCCCTGGCGGGCGGACCTGCTCGGCCGGTTGCTGGCCGGCAGGCTGGCGCACGTGAATCTCATCCCGCTCAATCCGACCCCCGGCAGCCGGTGGGACGCCAGTCCCAAACCGGTCGAGCGGGAGTTCGTCCGGAGGCTGCGTGCCGCCGGGGTCTCCACCACCGTGCGGGACACGCGTGGGCGGGAGATCGACGGCGCGTGTGGGCAGCTGGCCGCGGCCGAGGGGGAGAAGGACGAGGCGACGGCGTGACGGGGCGTAGCGAACTGAACCAGGAGACATAGTGGCGAGTCAGGGTCAGCGTTTCCGGCGAAAGGCGCTCCGCCGGGGCTACAAGGTCGACGAGGTGGACGCCTTCCTGGACCGGGTCGAGGCGACCCTCGCCGGTGAGCCGGTCGGTGCGCCCGTGGCCTCCCAGGAGGTGCACGACGTCGTCTTCCGGGTCCGCTTCAACGGGTACGACGAGTGGCAGGTCGACCTCCACCTGGACCGGGTCGAGCGGCAGCTCGCCGAGCTGGAGGAGCGCGGCGGAGCCGTCCCCTCCCGGGTCGGTGACCGGATGGGTCCCCCTGACCGCATGGGTCCCCCTGACCGCATGGGTCCGCCCGAGCACCGGATGGGTCCGCCCGACCGCATGGGCCCACCGGAGCACCGGATGGGTCCGCCCGACCGCCTGGGCCCTCCGGCGCACCTGGGCCCTCCGGCGCACCTGGGTCCGCCGGATCGCCTGGGTCCGCCGGATCGCCTGGGTCCGCCGGACCGGATGGGTCCGCCGGACCGGATGGGTCCGCCTGAGCACCGGATGGTTCCGCCCGACCGCCTGGGCCCGCCGGACCGGATGGGCCCGCCCGCACACATGGGTCCCCCGGACCGGATGGGTCCGCCGGATCGCCTGGGACCGCCGGATCGGATGGGTCCGCCCGAGCACCGGATGGGTCCGCCCGACCGCATGGGCCCACCGGAGCACCGCATGGGTCCGCCCGATCCCATGGGCCCGCCGGACCGGATGGGTCCTCCGATGCGTGACGAGCGGGGCCGGCCCGTCCCGCCGCCGCTACCGCCTCGGCCGATGCCCGCGCAGGCCAACCCCGCCGACCGGTACGGCCGGTACGACGAGCCGACCGGTGCCTTCCCGGGCGGGTTCGACGCGCCCCGGGAGGACTACGACGCGCCTCGCGGTCACGGCGGACCTCCGCCCGGGCCCGGCGGTCCGCCGCCCCGTGGCCTTCCCGCCGGCCCCGGCGGGTATGGGCCGGACGACCGGTTCGACGGGTTCGAGGCCGGACGGCGTGGCCGGGCGGACATGACGGCGGAGATCCGGATGCCCGACCGGGAGCTGCGTGGGCGTGGCCCGGCTGGTCCGCCGATCCCCGGCCCGCCGCCCGGGATGCCCCCGGCGCTGCCCGCGCAGCCGGCCAGTGGCCCCCCGGCCGGTCCGCCGCCGATGGCCGGCCCGCCCGGCAGTGACC
This sequence comes from Micromonospora sagamiensis, assembly GCF_014680085.1. Classification (NCBI taxonomy): domain Bacteria; kingdom Bacillati; phylum Actinomycetota; class Actinomycetes; order Micromonosporales; family Micromonosporaceae; genus Micromonospora; species Micromonospora sagamiensis. The sequence goes on from NZ_AP023438.1 coordinate 4,542,990, forward strand.
TGCACCGGGTGGACCAGATCCGGCGCGGATTCCAGGTCCGGCGGTTCGGCAGCGGGTACGACCCGGATCAGGTGGACCGTTTCTTCGACAGCCTGCTCGGGGGTATGTCGGGGCGGGGTCCGATGCCGGTCAACCCGAAGGACCTCGACAGCATGCGCTTCCCGCTCGTGCCGGGCGGCTACTTCGAGGCGGAGGTCGACGCGGCACTGAAGGACGTCCAGGAGATCCTGCTCGGCCGTTGACGCCGAGCAGGCGGACCCGGGAACGACCGAGGGCCCGCACCCCGAAGTGGGGAGCGGGCCCTCGGCACGTCGTCGGACGGGTCGACCAGCCGACGGTCAGGACCGCAGGCCGTTGCGGCGCAGCACCACGTCGCCGATGACGACCAGCAGCAGCAGTGCCGCACCCGCGATCAGGAAGATGTTCTCGACCCTGCCCTCGTGGTTGCCGCAGAGCATCGCCAGCAACGCCAGCGCGGTGACGACCGCGCCGATCTGACCGGCCTTGCGGTGCCCCGGCTTGTGCTGGTCTGGCGACGTTACCGGCTCGCTTCCTGCCACTGTCGGTCCTTCCCTCGCGATCGGATCTCCGATTAGTCTGGCACGCCCCGTACCGGGCGCGGCGCAGGGTCCGGCCGGCCGGCTCGGCGGCTGCCGGCGTCCGGGGGCCAGGGGCACTACCGGCGTCGCGGTGAGCGGGCCACGGCCACTCCGGTAGCGTCTTGTCGTACACCTTGGTTGTCGTTTTGAGGGGGACTGTACGGTGCGAGTGACCGGTACGGGGCATGCCAGCATGCGAATCGACACGGCGGCGGGCAGCATCCTCTGCGACCCCTGGGTCAACCCGGCCTACTTCGCGTCGTGGTTCCCGTTCCCGGACAATTCCCAGCTCGACTGGGAGACGCTCGGCCAGGTCGACTACCTCTACGTCTCGCACCTGCACCGGGACCACTTCGACGCGGCGCACCTGAAGCGGTTCGTGTCCAAGAAGGCGACCGTGCTGCTGCCCGCCTTCCCCACCTCCGAGATGGAGGACGAGCTGCGCGAGCTGGGCTTCACCAGCTTCCTCCGGACCCGCAACGAGGAGGTGCACGAGCTCGACGGCGGGCTGAAGATCATGATCCAGTCGCTGACCAGCCCGACCGACGGGCCGATCGGTGACTCCTCGCTCTGGGTGGAGTACGACGGCGTCCGCCTGCTCAACCAGAACGACGCCCGCCCCACCGACCTGAGCACCTTCGCCGAGCTGGGGCACGTGCACGCGCACATGCTCCAGTTCTCCGGCGCGATCTGGTACCCGATGGTCTACGAGCTGCCGCAGGCCGCCAAGACCGCCTTCGGCAAGCAGAAGCGGGACCGGCAGTTCGACCGCACCTGGCGCTACATCGACGACCTGAAGGCCGACCACGTCTTCCCGATCGCGGGTCCGCCCTGCTTCCTCGACGACGAGCTGTGGCAGTTCAACGACATCCACGGCGACGAGGGGAACATCTTCCCCGACCAGTCGGTCTTCCTTTCCGAGTACGCCAAGGTCGGCGGCACCAACGGCGTGGTGCTGCTGCCCGGCAGCGTCGCCGAGATCACCACGGACTCCTGCGAGACCACCCACCCGGTGCCGGTCGACGAGTTCTTCGCCGACAAGGTCGCCCACCTGGAGGAGATGCGGGAGCGCAAGCGCCCGGTCATCGAGGCGGAGAAGGCGTCCTGGCGGCACCCGGAGATCGACGTCCTGAAGGAGATGAAGCGGCGCGTCGAGCCGCTGCTGGAGGAGTCGGTCTACCTGGCCAAGGGGGTCGGCGGCCCGGTCCGCTTCGACCTGGTCGGCTACGACGGTGAGTCGGTCGAGTCGATCGTGGTGGACTTCCCGGGCAAGGAGGTGCGGCCGTACGCGGACGAGAAGGTCCGGTACCGCTTCCGTACCGAGCGCGCCCTGGTCGAGCACCTGTTGCACATCGGCGAGGTGGACTGGGTCAACTCGCTCTTCCTCCCCTGCCGCTTCTCGGCGGCGCGGATCGGCCAGTACAACGAGTTCGTCTACGCGTTCTTCAAGTGCCTCTCCCGGGAGCGCCAGCAGTACGCCGAGGGTTGGTACGACGAGCACGAGCGCAGCAGCGACGCCGAGGACGTCACCATTGGGGACTGGGTGGTCCAGCGGCGCTGCCCGCACCTGAAGGCGGACCTGACCCGGTTCGGCATCGTCGAGGGCGACCAGCTCACCTGCCAGCTGCACGGCTGGAGGTTCGACCTGGCCAGCGGGCGCTGCCTGACCAGCGTCGGCCACAAGATCCGCGCCCACCGCGCCGAGACCCCGGCCTCCTGACCGACGCCCGCGTCCCGGCCACCTGAGCCGCACCGAGGGTCGAGAGGTCCCTGCCGCACACCCAGATGGCGGTGGCAGGGACCTTTCCCCGCCCCTACGCCAGGTCGGTGAGGATGCGGCGGGCGGCGTTGTGACCGGCCGCGCCGATCACGCTGCCCGCCGGGTGGCAGCCGGCGCTGCCGGCGTACAGGCCGTCGATCCCGGTGGCGTACGGCATCCGGTCGGTGAACGAGACCGTGTTGTCGACGTGGTGGATGTGCCCGCCGGTGATCCCGAAGTGCGCCTCGATGCCGGGTGGGGTGAGCGGCACGGCGTCGGCGATCAGGTCGCCGGTGCCCGGGGCGTAGCGCTCGCAGATCTCCACGAGCTGGTCGACGTAGCCGGGCAGGGCGTCGTCCCAGGTGGTGCCGGCCAGCTCGTACGGCACCGACTGCACGAAGAGCGCTGACGAGTGGTGCCCGGCGTCGTCGCGCAACGACGGGTCGACTGTGGTGTGCAGGTACCACTCGATGGTCGGCTCGGCCGGCAGCCGCCCGGCCCGAACGTCCGCCCACATCCCGCGCAGCGCGGTCATCGGGGACGCCGATCCGCCGCCGACCAGGCTGGCCGAGCCGGGGAGCAGGTGGATGGTGGAGCCGAACGGGCTCGGCGCGTCCGCCGGCAAGCACGAGAAGCGGGGCAGCCTGCTCAGCGCCAGGTTCACCTTCAGCGTGCTGCCGGTGCGGCGGACGGCCGTCATCCGTTCGGTGAGCGGGGCCGGTAACGCGCCGTCGGGCACCAGCCCCATCAGCCGGTACGGGTCGCAGGCCCCGAGCACCACGCGGGCGCTGACCGTCCGGCCGTCGGCGAGGGCCACGCCGGAGACCGCGCCGCCGTCGAGGAGGACGGCGGTGACCGGCGTACCGGTGTGGATGCTCGCCCCGGCGGCGCGGGCGGCCTCGGCGAAGGTCCGGGAGACGGTACCCATCCCGCCCTCGGCGATCATCCAGGTTCCGTCCGCGCCGGGCAGCCGGCACATGTTGTGCACCAGGAAGTTGTGTCCGGTGCCCGGGTCGTCCGGGCCGGCGTTGAGCCCGGAGAGCCCGTCGGTGACCGCGTACATGCTGACCAGCAGTTCGGAGCGGAAGTCGAACCGGGCCAGGTAGTCGGCGACGGAACCGCGTACCAGCGCGGCGAAGGTCTCGCGCAGGGCGGGGCGGACGTACCGCTGCGCGGTCTCCTCGACCGGCAGCGGCTCGGCGAGCCAGGCCGGGGCGAGGTCCTCGCGGAGCGCGGCCAACTCGGCCTGCATGGCGTCGTCGGCGGCCACGTCGGCGGGGGAGAAGAACTCCGTGAGCTGGGCCCGGGTGGCCGCCCGGTCGCTCCCCATCAGCAGGTACGGCGAGCCGGGCCCGCCCGGGGTGGGCAGGAAGTAGTGCGGGTCGCGGCGCAGCACGGGGATGCGCACGTCCAGCGTGGCGAGCAGCTCGGGCGGCATCAGCCCGAGCAGGTACGAGCCGGTGGAGTGGCGCAGGCCAGGGACCTTCGGGAACGGGTTCTCCGTCCGGGCGGCCCCGCCGATGGTGTCGGCGGCCTCCAGCACCACCACACGCAGGCCGGCACGGGCCAGCAGGACGGCGGAGACCAGACCGTTGTGCCCGGCTCCGACGATCACGACGTCGGCTCGGGACGGCAGCTCGGTTGTCATGCCCGGGCAGCCTAGTGCGACCGGGCCCGCTGCGGGGCCACCCGGACCGTCGCCCGGGGCGTACCGGACGGGTCGGCGGCGGGGCTGAGCTGGGCGACGAAGGTGGCCAGTTCGGTCTCGAAGAGGGCCTCCGGTTCGGTGACCGCCCAGCGCAGGTGGTCGAAGACCTCCATGGCGATCAGGCCGTAGATCCGGGTCCAGCCGCTGAGGAAGGCGTAGGCGACCTCCAGCGACAGGTCGCCGTGACTGCGGCGCAGCGGGGCGAGCCGGTCGCCGAGGTGCTTCTCCAGGAACTCCCGGGGCGGGGTGCGCAGCCCGGCCCGCTCGGCGAGGGTGGCCAGCGGACGGACGAAGACCGTGCCGAGCCGCGCGCCGGGGTGGTCCTCGTCGCCGCAGGCGTCGGTGAACTCCTCCAGCCCCGGCACCGGGTTGCCGAAGATCAGGGTGAACTCGGCGCGGTTGTCGACCCCCCAGCGGCGGAACGCCCTGCTCATGGCGAGCAGCTGGTCGAGGGGGTCGTCCCCGGCGGCGTCCCGGGCCGCCTCGACGGCCTCGCGCAGCTCGTCGTAGAAGTCCGCGGCCAGGCCGGCGATGAGCGCCTCCAGGCTGGGGAAGTAGCGGTAGATCGCGGGGGCGGTCATGCCCATGTCCCGCGCGATGGCCCGCAGCGAGACGGCGTCGAGTCCACCCGTCACCAACAACCGCCGTGCTCCGTCCTTGATCTCGGAGACGGTTGCCGTACGGAGGCGTTCGCGCCGACTCGGTGGGGTCACTGCGGCAGGGCTCCTTGACGGACGAGAACGCCGTTGCGTAAGTTAACGGCGTTCACTCAAATGATCGACAGTTACATCCTACGACCTCGGGGTCGGTGAAGGGAGATGCGATGTTCGCCTGGTGGGGGCGGGTGGTGGTGCGGCTTCGCTGGGCGGTGCTCGCCGCCGCGCTGGCCCTGGTCGCGGTCGGCGCGACCTGGGGTGCGGCGGTCTTCGACCAGCTGACCGGGGGAGGCTTCGACGATCCGGCCAGCGAGTCGAGCCGGGCCGTCGTCCGGATCACCGAGGAGCTGGGGCCGCAGGGCGCGGACGTGATCGTCCTCTTCTCCAGCGACACGACCACCGTCGACCAGCCGGCCTTCCGGGACCCGGTCGCGGCGACCCTGGCCCGGTTGCGCGGGCACGCCGAGGTGAGCCAGGTCACCAGCTGGTACGAGACCCAGGCACCCACCCTGGTCAGCGACGACCGGCGGGCCACCTACGCCCTGGTGCAGCTGCGCGCCACCGACGTGGACGACAAGACCGCCGCGTACGGCGACCTCGTCCCGGTCTTCGACACCCCCGGCGTGCGCACCGAGACCGGGGGCACGGTGCCGTTCAACCACGTGGCGAACGAGCAGACCACCGAGGACATCACCAAGGCCGAGATCCTCTCCATGCCGGTGCTGCTGGTGCTGCTCATCCTGATCTTCCGGGGCCTGGTCGCCGCCATGACCCCGCTGCTCATCGGTGGTCTGGCCATCCTCGGCGCGTTCATCGCCGTCCGCCTGCTGAACATGGTCACCGAGGTGTCGATCTTCGCGATCAACGTGATCACGCTGATCGGCCTGGGCATGGCGATCGACTACGCGCTCTTCGTCGTCAGCCGGTTCCGCGAGGAACTGGACGCCGGGCGCGACGTGGGATCCGCCATCAGTCGGACCATGGCCACCGCCGGCCGTACCGTGCTGGTCTCCGGGGTGATCATCGCCCTGGCCATGTCCAGCCTGCTGATCTTCCCGATGGCGTTCCTGCGTTCCATGGCCCTCGGTGGGGTGGCCGCCGTCCTGATCGCCATGCTCGCCTCGTTGACCGTGCTGCCGGCCCTGCTCGTGGTGCTCGGCCCACGGATCAACGCGCTGCGCGTACCGCTGCCGAAGCGGCGGCGTGCCCAGCCGGCGGTGACCGGTGGCGCCTGGGCCCGGATCGCCCGCAGCGTGATGCGTCGTCCGGTGCCCTACCTGCTCGGGGTCCTGGCGGTGCTCGCGGTGCTCGCGGTGCCGTCGTTGCGGATGGAGTTCGGCGGCTTCGACGAGCGGGTGCTGCCGGCCGGCTCCGAGCCGCGGGTGGTCGCCGACCGGATCAGCGAGGACTTCCCGGGCGGCACGGTCGCCCCGATCGACGTGCTGGTCTCCGGCGCCCCGGTCGAGCAGGTCCAGCCCTTCGCCGACCGGGTGGCCGGGGTCGAGGGGATCACCGGGGTGACCGTTGCCGCCAACCGGGGCACCTCCACCCTGCTCAGCGTCACCTACACCGGCGAGCCGACCGGGGACGTCGCCCAGGACGCGGTCCGGGCGATCCGGGAACTGCCCGCGCCGGACGGCGCGGAGGTCCTCGTCAGCGGACGCCCCGCTGCCGACTACGACCTGCTCGAGAGTCTCTCCGCCGGGCTGCCCTGGATGGCGCTGCTGATGGCGGCGGCCACGCTGATCGTGCTCTTCCTCGCCTTCGGTTCGGTGGTGCTGCCGATCAAGGCGGTCCTGATGAACCTGGTCTCGATCGGCGCGTCCTTCGGCGTGGTGGTCTGGATCTTCCAGGACGGGCACTTCGCCGATGCGCTCGGTTTCACGCCGACCGGCTTCGTCGAGCCGAGCAACCCGATCTTCATGCTCGCGGTCCTGTTCGGCCTCGCCACCGACTACGAGGTCTTCCTGCTGTCCCGGGTGCGCGAGGAATGGGACCGCAGCGGCGACAACACCGCGTCGGTCGCGGCGGGCCTCCAGTACACCGGGCGGATCATCACCGCCGCCGCGTTGCTGCTGATCGTCGTGGTGGCCGGGTTCGCCACCGGCGGCATGGCCTACATCAAGCTGGTCGGCATCGGCATGATCGTGGCGATCGTGGTGGACGCCACGCTGGTCCGGGCGCTGCTGGTGCCGGCGAGCATGCGCCTGCTCGGTCGGTGGAACTGGTGGGCCCCGGGACCGCTCGGTCGGGTCTACCGCCGGTACGGCATCCGCGAGTCGGAGTCCGGGGACGACGAAACCGCCCCGACCGGTGAGCGTCACGCCGCGTTATCCCGATAGGGACTGCGATCAATGCCCCGACGGCCGTAGTGTCGTCGGGGCATTGACGTTTATCTCTGGAGGTAACCGTGGAGCGTCGTACCGTCCTGCGCGCCGCCATCCTCGGCGCGGGCACCGCCACCTTCGCCGGAGCACTCTGGCAGCAGGCCTTCGCCGCCGTCGCCCAGCCCGGCCCCAGCCCGTACGGCGACCTGCTCCCCGTCGACGCCAACGGGGTCGAGCTGCCCGCCGGCTTCACCAGCCGGATCATCGCCCGCTCCGGCCGGGTGGTCTCCGGTACCGGCTACCTGTGGCACCCCGCGCCGGACGGCGGGGCCTGCTTCCCGACCGCCGACGGCTGGATCTACGTCTCCAACTCGGAGATCCCGCTGCTCGGCGGGGCGTCCGCGGTCCGCTTCCGGGCCGACGGGTCGATCGCGTCGGCGTACCGGATCCTCTCCGAGACCAACCTGAACTGCGCCGGCGGTGCCACCCCGTGGGGCACCTGGCTCTCCTGCGAGGAGACGCCGCTCGGTCTGGTCTACGAGACCTGGCCGGACGGCAGCCGCGCGGCGGAGGAACGCAGCCGGATGGGCCGTTTCAAGCACGAGGCCGCCGCCTGCGACCCGGACCGGAAGGTGGTCTACCTGACCGAGGACGAGGGGGACGGCTGCTTCTACCGGTTCGTCCCGGACGTCTGGGGCGACCTGCGCAACGGCCGGGTGCAGGTGCTCTGCGCCCCCGCCGACCAGGTCGCCGGCCCGGTCACCTGGGCCGACATCCCGGACCGGGACGGCTTCCCGACCCCCACCCGCAAGCAGGTCGGCGCGGCCAAGCGCTTCGTCGGCGGCGAGGGCTGCTGGTACGACCGGGGCGTCTGCTACTTCACCACCAAGGGCGACGGTCGGGTCTGGGCGTACGACGCGGTCAACCAGCGCCTCGACCTGGCGTACGACGACTCGCTGGTGCCGGCCGGCACCGCCACGCTGACCAACGTCGACAACATCACCGGCACCCGGGGCGGTGACCTCTACGTGGCCGAGGACGGCGGCAACATGGAGATCAACCTCATCACGCCGGGCGGGGTCGTCGCCCCGTTCCTACGCCTGCCCGGACAGTCCGAGTCGGAGATCACCGGCCCGGCCTTCTCGCCGGACGGCCGCCGCCTCTACTTCTCCTCCCAGCGCGGTCCGGGCGGCGGCATCGCCGGCACCGACGGCATCACCTACGAGGTCACCGGCCCGTTCCGGTCCTGACACCACCGCCACCCCCGGTGATCATGTGCTCGGGTCGTTCCCGGCCCGGCATGGTCACCGGGAGGTGGCACGGCCGGGGGAGAGGGACCGGCGGGCGCGCCAGCGGGAGAGGGCGAGGGTGGCCGAGTAGCCGGCGAGCACGATCACGTGGAAGAGGTAGAGCCAGAGCAGGACGGCGACGCCCCCGCCGATGGCGTCGAAGCCGCCGAACGGCACCCCGAGGTCCAGGGGCAGCGAACAGAACAGCACGAAGCCGTGCACGAACCCGGAGAGGTTCGCGGCGGTGAAGGAGCCGATGGCCAGCGCGGAGAGCCAGTCCGGGGTCGCCGGCCCGACCACCCGGAACACCCAGAGCAGCACCGGGGTGAGCACCAGCCACACCGACAGGAACGACAGCACCACGCCGAGCGCGCCGATCCAACCGCCCTGCCGGACCAGCCGGGTGGTCAGCGGCAACGCCACCAGGATCGACAGCAGCAGGGCGGGGGCCGGCGCGAGCAGCGGCAGGAGCAGGAGCCGGCCGCGCCAGCCGACCAGCGACTCGTCCGGGTCGGGCGGGGTGGCAACCGAGACGAAGGCGCGGCGGAAACCCTCGCCGTACAGCGACGCCGGCAGCAGGGAGGCGAGCGCGAACACCGGGGTCAGCTCCAGGCCGCCGTCGACCAGCGCGGCCACCGCCCGGTGCGCGCCGATCTCGGTGGGCAGCGTCTCCACCGCGTACGACGCGAGCCGGCGCACCCGGTCCGCCCCGGCGAGCAGCCCGGTCAGCCAGATGGCCAGCAGGGCGACCGGCACCACGGCGATCGCCCCGTAGAACGTGATCGCGGCGGCGTGCAGCGACAGGTCCCGGCCGCGTACCGGCCGGAAGGCCCCCCGGGCGATCCGTGTCGTGCGCTGCCATCCGCTGCCCATCGCCGGCTTATTCCCCGTGGCCGGGGACGGCACGCATTACGATCCCGCGACATGGCTGTCATCACCGAGACGGAACGCCTGCTGGTCCGCCCCTGGACGCGGGAGCCGGCCGACCTGGACGCCCTCTACGACATGTACTCCCGACCCGAGGTGGTGCGCTGGTTCGGCGGCGGCATCCTGCCGCTCACCGCCCCGGAACAGGCGGTCGAGCTGCTGCGGCGCTGGGAGCTGCGCGGTTCCCGCGACGGCTGGTACGACATCTGGGCGGTCGAACTGCGCGGCACCGGGCAGGTGGTCGGCACCACCATGATCAAGCAACTGCCCGGCCCGGACGACCCGGTGCTGACCGACGACATCGAGGTGGGCTGGCACCTGCACCCTGACCACTGGGGCCACGGCTACGCCACCGAGGCGGCCCGGGCGCTGATCGACCGGGAGTTCGCCCACACCCCGACCGAGACGATCCACGCCGTCGTCCACCCGGGCAACGAGCCGTCGAAGGCGGTGGCCCGCCGGCTCGGCATGAGCTACGTCGGCCTGCGCACCGACTGGTACGGCGGCACCGAGGTCGACACCTTCGTCCTGCACCGGCCGACGCCCGGCTGACCGGGTCGGCCCGATCCTGACCGGCGGGGTCGCACGTCGACCGGCCGGCGTCGGTCACCGCACCCGGGTCCAGCCGACGAACCGGGTGAAGAGGTCGGCCCTTCCGGCGTCGGGCGAACCGGTGTCGATCCGGTCGGCGATCGCGTCGTACAGGAGCGCGGAGAGGTGGAGCGTCAGGGCGATCCGGTTGTCGGCGTACTCGGTGCGCAGGCCCAGTTTCGCCGGCTGGCACGGCCAGGGCGCGGCGCAGACCCGGCACCGCCAGGTCGGCCGCGCGGCCACGTGCCGGCGCAGGTCGGCCAGGGACACGCCGCTCACCGTCGCCGCCCCCGTCCGCACCGCGAGGCGACCCGGGGCGCGCAGGTCCGCCGGACGGGCCGGGCACGCGGTGGCGGCGGAGCGGGTGGTTCCACCGGTACGGGAGTCAGCCGGTCCGGGCAGGGCCAGCGCAGCCCGCAGACGCAGTACCGACCGAACCGCGACCAGTCGCGGCGGTGCCGGGGTGCCAGCGGTACGGGGTCGTGACGACGTGCCATGTCGGTCCTCTCGTCGGGCGTCTGTTCACACTCTGCGGTCGCTCGACTACGGTCGGAAGATGGCGCGTCGCCCCAGCGGAGGGCGTGCCGGTCGGCCCGTCCGGGGTGACGGGTGGTGGCGGCTGTCGGCGGAACTGTGGTGGGGGTGTGATGGTTGCTGGCCGGGTGTCGACCCTGGAGTTCCTCGGTGGGGAGTTGCGCCGGGCGCGCAAGGAATCCGGGCTGAGTCAGGAGGAGTTGGCCCAGCGGATCAACTACTCGTCCTCGCTGATCGGCATGGTGGAGATCGGGCACCGCACGCCCTCGCAGGACTTCGTCGCCCGCGTCGACGCGGAGTTGCGGGCCGGTGGCCTCTTCGAGCGGCTGCTCACCCTGGTCCGCGCCGACGCCGCGCCACCCTGGCTGCGCGAGTGGATCTCGGTGGAGAAGGAAGCCACCCTGATCCGCTGGTTCGAGCCGTCTCTCGTCCCCGGCCTGCTGCAAACCGAGGCGTACGCCCGCGCGGTGCTCGGTGGTGGTGGCATGCTGCGGCAGAGCGAGATCGAGCAGCGGGTGAGTTCACGTCTGGAGCGGCAGGCGATTCTGTCCGGTGACGATCCACCCGAGTTCGTGGTCGTCATCGATGAGGCTGTCCTGCATCGCAGGGCCGGTGAGCCTGCGGTGATGCGGGAACAGTTCGAGCACCTGCTTCGGGTCTCCGAGCGACCTCATGTCCATCTACATGTGGTGCCGGCGGACGTCGGTATGCATGCCGGTCTGGCCGGGCCCTTCATCCTGGCCAAGACACCGGACGGAGCTGAGGTGGCGCATCTGGACAACCCGCTGTGGGCGCACGTAACCGACCGGCCGGAGGACGTTGATAGCCTTCAGCGCAGATGGGAGAACCTCCGTGGTGAGGCTCTGCCACGAAGGGCGTCTCGGGACCTCGTTCGGGAAATGGCGAAGTCATGGACCTGACCGGTGCGGTGTGGCGGACATCCACCCGCAGTGACAACGGTGGCTCCACCTGCGTGGAGGTGGCGACGAACCTGCCGGAGGTGGTCGGCGTACGCGACAGCAAGGACCGGCAGGGACCGGTCCTGAGCTTCCGACCGGCCGCGTGGGCCGCCTTCACCGGGGCCCTTGTCGGTGGCAGGTTCACCGCCGACACGTCGAACACCTCGCGGAGATGGGCACCCCTCCGCTCAGCATGATCCAGGGGCTTCCGGTAGTTCCGGCGCTGGTGTCTGCGACCTGAACGTCGGATTGCAGCGGTCAAGGGGCAGTGGTTCGACCACTGGACCGCGACGATGAACGTTCGTCCCGGCCAAGGTCCTCTCCCCTGAAACGTCAGCGCCAGCTATCCGCCGCCGAGCAGTCAAGGCGTGGCAGGCAGCGAAGAAGGCGGCCGAAGCCGTGGCTGGGACACGTTCGGATTGCGGCCAGGGAGTGTTGGCATGTTCAACTCCAGGGTAGGTAGTTCAGGAAGGGCGAAGGACTGGTGACGTCTCCGGACCAACGGGCCGACGCGGTTGACAACTTCCTGTCCAGAGGTGATATAAGTGCGAATCGCGCCCAAGTTGTCGTAGCGGAGTTCCCGGAAACAGCCAAGTCTATTTCTGGTTGGATCCAAGACGCTGCGGCCGTGCGAGACTGGCGCCGAGTTGAGCGGCTCGCCAACCTGGCCGCTCTGCTCAGAGCACCCGGATTGGGTGAGGTGCTTCAGTCGATACTTAGTTCTGACGTTCGTGATGGCCTGAATGAAGAGGATTTGGTTGACATTCTCGGCGAGATAGGGGCGGTTGGTGCCGCAAGGACAATCTTCCAAGTTGTCGAGCGGTCGCTGGAGACCGATGCTCCGGCCTACTGGCTTTGTCAGAAGGCTATCGGTGCCCTGTGTGATATTGGCACCGAGGAGGCTCGCCGTTACCTTTGCGAGATGACTACCGATTCGTGGCCGGACCCCATTCGGTGGCATGCGGCAGTAGGCCTGTGTGTGGAGGACGAGTTGGGGTTCGACGAGGATTCGATGTTGGAGTAACTTCGCAATCAGATAGCATAAGCGCGCACGCGTCCGTCTTCTGACCGCTACAGGGGCCCGCTCGGTTCTACTGGCTCCATCGGTGCCAGGCCATCGGCATGGTGTGACGCAATTGCGCGCACAGCAACAGGCGCATAGTGATCGGTGTGCAGGGGGTCAGGCTTTTGTGTGGGGCGGGGGCGGGAGCGGGAATGCGGATAACAGTGAGCATGAGCGCTTTGGAGTTGGTCATCCGACGTTGATCGCCTGCCCCTGCCCGGAGTCGGACTGGGTGTGCGACGCGGTGCGGCGAGGGCTGCGAGGACTAGGCTGGGTCGAGCAGGATGGTCCGCTGAGGGGGTGAGCCCGATGGCCCAGGCAGCGTTCGCGCCCGAGCCGGCGCAGCAGCCCGCCGAGCCGTCGTTCGACGTGCTGCGCTGGCATGACGAGCCGTGGACCGCTCAGCTCGCCCTCGACCTGTTGCCGGAGACCAACGGCCCCAAGGTTGAGGTCCTGAGCGGAAGCGTGATCGTGACACCCCACGCCGGATACGACCATCAGGATGCCGAGCTGGATCTTGCCTACCTGCTCAAGCAGGCGGCGAGGCGCGCGAAGCTCTGGCTCTACATCGAGGCGAACGTGGTGTCGGGGCACGATCTCTTCATTCCCGACATCGTCGTCCTCGACGTTCCTGCCGGCGGGCGCACGGCGATGGACATCCGGCATGCCGTGCTGCTCGGTGAGATCGTCTCGCCTGGCAACCGACGCAAGGACGTCATCGACCGGCCGCGCGAGTACGCCGCTGCGGGAGTGCCGTTCTTCCTCCGCGTCGACCTGCGTAACCGGGTACCCACCCTTGCGCTCTTCGAGTTGACGGAGGGGGAGTACCGGCCGGTGGCGGCGGCTGCCGCCGGCACCCGGTTCCTCATGCGGGAGCCGTTCGAGTTCGCCGTCGACCCGGCCGATCTGCTTGGCGAGGAGGCGCTTCCGGAGGACTCCGGCGACGAGGGCTGAGGCTCCCGGCGGGCGGTTCGCGCGGCTGGGGAAGAATGGCCGGGTGACTTCTCCCCGGAACCTCGTCCTGCTCGGTTCCACCGGTTCCATCGGCACCCAGGCCATCGACATCGTGCGGCGCAACCCGGACCGCTTCCGGGTGGTCGCGCTCGGCGCGGGTGGCGGCAACGTCGCGCTGCTCGCCGCCCAGGCCCTCGAACTGGGTGTCGAGGCGGTCGGGGTGGCGAAGGCGTCCGCCGCCCAGGACCTCCAGCTCGCCTTCTACGCCGAGGCGAGCCGGCGCGGGTACGCCACCGGCGACTTCCGGATCCCGAAGATCGTGGCCGGGCCGGACGCGATGACCGAGCTGGCGCAGTGGCCCTGCGACGTCGTGCTCAACGGCGTGGTCGGCTCGCTCGGGCTCGCGCCGACCCTGGCCGCGCTGCGCGCCGGGCGTACGCTCGCGCTCGCCAACAAGGAGTCGCTGGTCGCCGGCGGCCCCCTGGTGAAGGCCGCGGTGGCCCGGCCGGGGCAGATCGTCCCGGTGGACTCGGAACACTCGGCGCTCGCCCAGTGCCTGCGGTCCGGGTCGCGGGCCGAGGTGCGGCGGCTGATCGTCACCGCCAGCGGCGGCCCGTTCCGGGGGAAGCGGCGCGACGAGCTGACCACGGTCACGCCCGAGCAGGCGTTGGCGCACCCGACCTGGAACATGGGGCCGGTCGTCACCATCAACTCGGCCACCATGGTCAACAAGGCGTTGGAGGTGATCGAGGCGCACGAGTTGTTCGACGTGCCGTACGCCGACATCACCGTGATGGTGCACCCGCAGTCGGTGATCCACTCGATGGTCGAGTTCGTCGATGGCTCCACCATCGCCCAGGCCAGCCCGCCGGACATGCGGCTGCCGATCGCGCTCGGCATCGGCTGGCCGGACCGGGTGCCGGACGCCGCTTCGGCGGTCGACTGGACGACCGCCCACACCTGGGAGTTCGCCCCGCTCGACGACGAGGCGTTCCCGGCGGTCGCGCTGGCCAAGGCGGCCGGGGAGGCCGGGCGGTGCCGCCCGGCCGTCTACAACGCGGCGAACGAGGAGTGCGTGGCCGCCTTCGTCGCCGGTCGACTGCCCTTCCTGGGCATCGTCGACACCCTGGAGCGGGTGCTGGAGGAGGCTCCCGACTTCGACGAACCAGGTACCGTCGAGGACGTGCTCGCCGCGGAGTCCTGGGCGCGCGCGCACGCGCAGCAGATCATCGCGGCGTCGGTGGAAGGAGCTTGATGGCGTACCTGCTCGGGGTGGTGCTCTTCGCCCTTGCCATCCTCGTCTCGGTCAGCCTGCACGAGGCGGGGCACATGGTCACCGCCAAGGCGTTCGGGATGAAGGTCACCCGCTACTTCGTCGGTTTCGGCCCCACTCTCTGGTCGTTCAAGCGGGGTGAGACCGAGTACGGCCTCAAGGGCATCCCGCTCGGCGGCTTCTGCAAGATCGTCGGGATGACCCCGCAGGACGACGACGTCGACCCGGCCGACGAGCCCCGGGCGATGTGGCGGTACCCGGTCTGGAAGCGGACCATCGTGATGTCCGCCGGGTCGGCCACCCACTTCGCCCTGGCCATCGTCGCCCTCTGGCTCGCCGCCGTCTTCATGGGGCTGCCCAACCCGGACTTCCCGACCAACGAGGAGCAGGCCCGGCAGGAGCCGGCGGTGATCGCGCTCGGCGAGTGCGTGGTGCCGGAGAACACGGTCCGCGAGTGCACCCCCGCCGACCCGGCCAGTCCGGCCGCCCAGGCCCAGCTGCGCAGCGGCGACCGGATCACCTCCCTCAACGGCACCCCGATCGACAACTACGGCCAGCTGCTCGTCGCGTTGCGTGCCGCCGCCCCGGGCAGCACCGCCGAGATCGGCTACGTCCGCGACGGCCAGCCGGCCACCGCCCGGGCCACCCTGGCCACCACCCAGCGGCCCCCGCTGGACGACACCGACGGCCCGGTCGGGCCGGTCGCCGCGCTCGGCGTCGGCCTGCGTCCCAGCACCCCGGCGATGGTCACCTACGGCCCGGTCGACGCCCTCGGGGCGACCGCCGACTACACCGGCAACATGGCCGTCGGCACGTTCGAGGCGATGAAGCGCATCCCGGAGAAGGTCCCCGCCCTCTGGGAGGCGATCACCGGCGGCGAGCGGGACGTGGACACCCCGATCAGCGTGGTCGGCGCGAGCCGGCTCGGCGGTGAGGCGGTCGCCAACGACGCCTGGGAGCTGTTCGTCCTGCTCTTCATCTCACTGAACTTCTTCGTCGGCGTGTTCAACCTGCTGCCGCTGCTGCCGCTGGACGGCGGTCACATCGCCATCGCCTGGTTCGAACGGGCCCGTTCCTGGCTCTACGCCCGGTTCGGCCGGACCGACCCCGGCCGCGTCGACTACCTCAAGCTCATGCCCGTCACGTACGCGGTGATCCTGGTCGGTGGCGTGTTCACGCTGCTGACCATCACGGCGGACGTCGTCAACCCGATCACGCTCTTCTCAAGGTGAGTGCCTGAAGTGACCGCTGTCAGTCTCGGTATGCCCGTCGTGCCACCCCCGGCCCTGGCTCCCCGCCGCGCCAGTCGGCAGATCATGGTCGGCACGGTGCCCGTCGGTGGCGGTGCCCCGGTCTCCGTGCAGTCGATGACCACCACCCTCACCGCCGACGTCAACGCCACGTTGCAGCAGATCGCCGAGCTGACCGCGTCCGGCTGCCAGATCGTCCGGGTGGCCGTGCCGAGCCAGGACGACGTGGAGGCGTTGCCGGCCATCGCGAGGAAGTCGCAGATCCCGGTGATCGCCGACATCCACTTCCAGCCGAAGTACGTCTTCGCCGCGATCGACGCCGGCTGCGCCGCCGTCCGGGTGAACCCGGGCAACATCCGCCAGTTCGACGACAAGGTCAAGGAGATCGCCAAGGCGGCCGGCGACGCGGGCGTGCCGATCCGGATCGGCGTGAACGCCGGCTCGCTGGACAAGCGGCTCCTCGCCAAGTACGGCAAGGCCACCGCCGAGGCCCTGGTCGAGTCGGCGCTCTGGGAGTGCTCGCTCTTCGAGGAGCACGGCTTCCGGGACATCAAGATCTCGGTCAAGCACAACGACCCGGTGGTGATGATCCGGGCGTACCGGCAGCTCGCCGAGCGGTGCGACTACCCGCTGCACCTGGGCGTCACCGAGGCCGGTCCGGCGTTCCAGGGCACCATCAAGTCGGCGGTCGCGTTCGGCGCGCTGCTCGCCGAGGGGATCGGCGACACCATCCGGGTCTCGCTCTCCGCCCCGCCGGTCGAGGAGATCAAGGTCGGCAACCAGATCCTGGAGTCGCTGGGCCTGCGGGAGCGCGGCCTGGAGATCGTCTCCTGCCCGTCCTGCGGCCGGGCCCAGGTGGACGTCTACAAGCTCGCCGAGGAGGTCACCGCCGGTCTGGAGGGGCTGCCCGTCCCGCTGCGGGTGGCCGTGATGGGCTGCGTCGTCAACGGCCCGGGTGAGGCGCGCGAGGCCGACCTCGGGGTCGCGTCCGGCAACGGCAAGGGGCAGATCTTCGTCAAGGGCAAGGTCGTCAAGACGGTGCCCGAGGCGCAAATCGTGGAGACGCTGATCGAAGAGGCGCTCCGGATCGCCGAGGAGATGGGCGCGGAACTGCCCGAGGACCTGCGCGGTCTGGTCGGCGGCGCGACGGTCACCGTGCACTGAACCCCGACCACCCGTACAGCGGCCCGGTGGCGCACCGCCACCGGGCCGCTGCGCGTCGCGTCGGGCTCGCCACTCGCCCGGCGCGACGGCGGGTGCATCTGGCAGGCTGGTATTCGTGCTGACGGTGCCGGTGCGGCAGTTGGGCGAGTCGGAGCGCCGCTCGGTCGAGCGGCTCCTCGACCGCGACCCCTACGCGGGCGCGCAGGTCGCGGAGCGGGTCGCCGCCCGCGGGCTGGCCTGGTGGCGGGCGGAGGGGCGGATCCTCGGCTACGGCCCGCGCCGCCACGTCGAGTCGCTCTGCTGGCTGGGCGGCAACCTGACCCCCGTACTCGCCGACCGGCCCGCTGTCGCGGCCTTCGCCGACCTGCTCAGCGGCGAGGAGCGGATCTGCTCCTCGATCGTCGGGCGGGCGGACGCCGTCCTCGGGCTCTGGGACCGCCTCTCCGCCTCCTGGGGGCCGGCCCGGGACGTCCGCCCGAACCAGCCGCTGCTGGCCACGGACGCGCTGCCCTGCGTGTCCGTCGACCGGGAGGTACGACAGGTCCACGCCGGCGAGGTCGACGTGCTCTTCCCGGCAGCGGTGGCGATGTACACCGAGGAGGTCGGCGTGTCGCCGCTGGTCGACGACGGCGGTCGCAGCTACCGGCGACGGGTGACCGAGCTGGTCCGCGCCGGCCGGGCGTACGCCCGGTTCGTCGACGGCAAGGTGGTGTTCAAGGCCGAACTGGCCGTGGTGACCCGGCGTACCGCCCAGGTCCAGGGGGTCTGGGTCGACCCGCAGTGGCGGGGCCGGGGGATCGCCACGGCGGCGATGGCGGCCGTGGTGCGCCACGCCCTGCTACGGGTCGCGCCGACGGTGAGCCTGTACGTCAACGACTTCAACCTGCCCGCGCGTCGGGTGTACCAGCGGTGCGGTTTCCGGCCGGTCGGCACCCTCGCCACCGTGCTGTTCTGAGCCGGACCAACCATCTGCCGGTGGCGTAAATGCGTTGAGTTGTCCCGCGTCGCCGGAGAGGCTGGACGTTCCGCCACCCGGGACCGGAGGATTTCCTTCCATGCGCCTGCTCCGCGACCTGTGGGTCACCTCGCCCCGCCGGGTGACGTTCGTGGCCGTCCTGATCCTGCTGGGTGCCGCCGGCCAGTCCGCCGCCGCCGCCCTGGCCGGGCCGGTGCTGCTGCACCGTTCCGGGGGTCTCTTCGTGGTCCTGGCCGCGGCCCTGGTCGCCGCCGTGCTCGCCGACCTGGTGATCGGCCTGGTGATGGCGGGGCTGACCGCCGACTGGACGGCGGACGTGCGGCGACGGCTGTGCCGGGTCGCGTTCGGCCAGGACCTGCCGACCCTGGAGGGCACCCCGGTCGGCGAGCTGCTCGACCGGATCGACGGCGACGTCTACCAGGTCGGCGCGGAGGTGCGCCACGTCGGTGTCCGGCTGACCCAGGCGGTGGCCACCGGGGCGCTCTCCACCGTGGTCGCCCTGCTGGTCTGGTGGCCGGCCGGACTCGGCATGCTGCTGCTGACCGTCCTGCTGCTGTTCGTGCTGCGCGGCCCGACCTCGCGGATCGCCCCGGCCCGGATGGCCGAGGAGGAGGCCTGGTCCGACATGGCCGCGGTGATGGAGGAGTCCATCCACGGTCAGGACGACGTCCGGACCACCCTGGCCCGACCGTACGTGCTGCGGCTGTTCGCCCAGCGCGCGGCCCTGGTGCTGCGCAAGGGCGAGCGGGTGTGGAAACTCACCGCCCAGGTCAGCACCGCGGCCACCGTGGTCACCCGGTGCGGGATCGCCGCCGTGGTCCTGGCCGGCGGCTGGGCGCTGCTCACCGGCCGGGTCGACGGAGCCCGGCTGACCGCCATCTGGCTGCTCGTGCTGGCCTTCGGCGGCACCGTCGAGCAGGTCACCCGGATGGTGCCGCAGCTCCAGGCGGCCCTCGGCGCGTGGGCCCGGGTACAGCTGCTCGCCGACGCCCGGCAGGAGCCGGCCGGCGGTGCGCCGCCGGTCCCGGGGCGGCTGGAGATCCAGGGCCTGACCTTCCGGTACCCGACCAGCGACAGCGGACGCGGCCCGGCCCTGCGCGACGTGCACCTGACCTTCGTCCCGGGTCGCTCGTACGCGGTGGTCGGGCGGACCGGGTCGGGCAAGTCGACGCTGGCGAAGGTGCTCTCCCGTGCCGTCGACCTGCCCCCGCGGACCGTCTTCCTCGCCGGCACGGACCTGCTCGACCTGGACATCGAGCAGCTGCGCCGGTTCGTGGCCGTGGTGCCCCAGCGCACCGAGATCCTCGCCGGCACGCTGGCGGAGAACGTCGCGCTCTTCGACCCGGACCTGCTCGACGCCGCCACCCACGCCCTGCACGAGTTGGGCCTGGACGGTTGGCTCGCGGAGCTGCCCGACGGCGTGCACACCCGGCTGGGCGAGGGCGGGTACGTCCTCTCCGCCGGTCAGGAGCAGCTGGTCGCGTTCGCCCGGATCCTGGTCCGCGATCCGCACGTGGTGATCCTCGACGAGGCGACCGCCCGGTTGGACCCGGTCACCGAGGCGCGGGTGCAGCGGGCCACCGAACGTCTGCTCACCGACCGGATCGGCATCGTCATCGCGCACCGGCTCTCCTCGGTGCGGCGGTGCGACGAGGTGGTGGTGATGGCCGACGGCGCGGTGGTCGAGGCCGGTCCGCTGCACGAGTCGGAGCGCTTCGCCCGGCTGCTCGCCGCCAGCCACACCACGCACGGGGTCCTTGTCACGGCCGGGGGTGGCCCCGACGGCGGCAGCCCCGGGACGAGTCGCGAGGGCGGCGGGTCCGGCGGGGCGGCGGCACCCGCGCCCCGGTCGGCGGTGGCCGTGGCGGACCGCCCGGCACCGGCCGGGGCGCGGGTGGCGAAGGTCGAGGCGCCACCGCTGCCGGCGACGCCGCCGGCCCGGACCATCCGGGAGATCCTCCGTCTCGTCGTCAACGACGCCCGGTACGGCATGGTCGCGCTGGCGATGTTCACCGTGGTCGCGGTGCTCGGGCTGGACGGCGTGGTGTTGCCCTGGCTCTGGGCCGATCTCGTCGACGACGTCGGGAGCCTGTGGCTGCCCGCCGTGGGTATCGTCGTCGCGCTCCTGGTCACGCTGCCGGTGCCGTACCTGACCAACCTGTGGTTCCCGCAGTGGTGGGTCCGGCAGAGTCTGCGGATCAGCGCCCGGCTGGTGTACGGGCAGACCGGGCCCCGCCGGGTCAGCGGGCACACCCCGGCCGAGGTGGTCGCCCAGGGCGGCGACACCGAGCGGGTGGTCCAGCTCGCCGACAACGTGATGGACAACGCCACCAGCCTGGTGGTCGTGGTGGCGATGACCGCGGTCTCCGGCAGCGTCGTACCGGGACTGTTCTTCCTCGGCACGATGGTGGTTTCCGCGCTCGCCGCGACGCTGTTCGGGCCCCGGCTGGAACGGTCCGCGCGGGCCACCGTGGCAGCCCGGGCCGCCTTCGCCACCGCCCTGGTGTCCTCGCTGTCGGCGGCCCGTACGGTGAAGCTCGCCGGGGCCACCGCCCCGGTGCTGGGCCATCTGGCCACCCTGGACACCGTCCGCAGCGACCGGCAGCGCCGGGAGATCAAGGTGCAGGTGTGGTCCCGGTCGACCCCCTCGGTGGTCAGTGGCCTGCTGCCGATCGGTGTGTGGGCGCTCTTCCTCTCCGGCGGGCTGTCGGCGGGCGCGACCCTGGTCGCCGTCTCCACCCTCGGCGCCGCCCGCTGGTTCGCCTGGACCACCGCCTCGCTGATCGCCCAGTACCCGTCGGCCCGGGTGTGGACGCGGCGCACGGTGGCGATGACCGGTGTCGAGGCGTACTCGGCGACGGTGCCGGGGCTCGACCTGGCCGACGGCACCGCACCCGCGCCGGAGCCGGCCCCCCGGCGTCCGCTGCGGCGGCTGACCCTGACCGGGTTCTCGGCGGTGCACGAGGACGGCACGGTCGCGGTCCGCGACGTCGACCTGACCGTGGAACGCGGCCAGCTCGTGCTGGTCGTCGGGCCGGTCGGCGCGGGCAAGTCGTCGCTGCTGCGGGCGCTGGCCGGCATCGTGCACCACACCGGTGGCCTGGCCTGGAACGGGGACCCGGTCACCGAACCGGAGCTGTTCCTCCGCCCCAACCAGGTCGGCTACGTCAGCCAGCTGCCCCGGGTGCTCTCCGGGACGGTGGTCGACAACATCACGCTCGGGCACGCGGTGGACGCCGCCGGTGCGGTCTCCACCGCGCAGCTCGAACACGACCTGGCGGCGGCCGGAGCCGGGCTCGGACTGGTGATCGGGCACAAGGGCACCCGGCTCTCCGGCGGGCAGTTGCAGCGCCTCGCGTTGGCCCGTGCGCTGGCACCCCGTACCGAGCTGCTGATCGCCGACGACGTCTCCTCCGCCCTGGACGTCACCACCGAGCTGGCGCTCTGGTCGGCGCTGCGGGCCACCGGGGTGACGGTGGTCGGGTCGACGTCGAAACGGGCGGCCCTGCTCCAGGCCGACCACGTGGTGGTGCTGGTGGGCGGCCGGGTGGCCGCGCAGGGGCCCTGGCACGACCTGACCGAGCACTGGTCCCACCTGGCCGGCTGAACCGGTGCCGACCCCGTCCGCGGCGGGGTCGGCACCGTCAGAACCGGGCCGGGCCGGGGGAGCACCGGGTGAGCCGTGCCGGCCGGTACGCCAGGCGGGGTCCTTCGGCCGGTACGCCGGTCGGGGCGGGCCGGGTCAGAAGGCGCGGGCGTACGGGTCGGGCCAACCCGGGTCCGCGCCGAGCTTCGCCGCCGCCCGGCGTGGCCAGTACGGGTCGCGCAGCAGCTCCCGGCCGAGCAGCACCAGGTCGGCCTCGCCGTCAGCGACGATCCGTTCCGCCTGCTCCGGCTCGACGATCAGCCCGACCGCGCCGGTCAGCACGCCCCCGTCGCGGCGGACCTGGGCGGCGAGCGGCACCTGGTATCCCGGCCCGACCGGGATCCGCGCGTCCGGGGAGGCTCCGCCGGAGGAGCAGTCGACCAGGTCCACCCCGGCGGCGGCCAGTTCCCCGGCCAGCACCACGCTGTCGTCGACCGTCCAGCCGCCGTCGACCCAGTCGGTGGCGGAGATCCGGGCCAGGACGGGGACGTCCGCGCCGACCGCCGCGCGCACCGCGCGGGCGACCTCGACGGTGAGCCGCATCCGGTTGGCCCGGTCACCGCCGTAGCCGTCGGTGCGATGGTTGGTCAGCGGGGAGAGGAACTCGTGCAGCAGGTACCCGTGCGCGGCGTGGACCTCGACGGCAGCGAAGCCGGCGTCCACGGCCCGTGCCGCCGCCGCCCCGAACGCCTCGACCACCGCCTCGATGCCGGCGGTGTCCAGGGCCGTGGGGGTCCGGTAGCCGGGTGCGAAGGGGTCCGCGCCGGGGCCGACCGGCGTCCAGCCGCCGTCGGCGTCCGCCACCCCGCCGCGTCGTGGCGCCCAGGGCCGGTACGTGGACGCCTTGAACCCGGCGTGCGCGAGCTGGACGGCCGGCACCGAGCCCTGCCCGGCGAGGAAGGCGGTGATCGGGCGCCACGCGTCGACCTGTGCGCCGGACCAGATGCCGGTGTCGTGCGGGCTGATCCGGCCCTCCGGCAGTACGGCGGTGGCCTCGGTCAGCACCAGGCCCGCGCCACCGACGGCACGGGCCCCGAGGTGCACCCGGTGCCAGTCGTTCGGCCGCCCGTCGGCGTCGGCGCGGTACTGGCACATCGGGGCCAGTCCGACCCGGTTGGGGAGGGTCACCCCGCGTAACGGCAGGGGGGTGAAGAGGGCGCTCATGTCCGTTCCTCTCAGGGGATGGGTGGTTGCCGGGTCGGGCTGGGTGGTTGCGGTCGGGGACTGCGTGGTTGCCGGGGGGTGCGTGGTTGCAGGGTGGGGGTGGTTGCAGGGGACCCCTGCTACCCAAAAAGCGGTAGCAGGGGTCCCCTGCAACCAGCTCAGGCCGGGGCTGGCGCGAGGTCGCCGGCCGGGCGGCCGACGGCGGTCGGGCGGTCCGCCGGCGCCGGATCCGTCACGTCACGCCGGCCGGCGGAGTCGTACGCGTCCCGATCGAGGATGCCCTCCCGGGCGGCGACGACGGTCGGCACCAGTGCCTGCCCGGCCACGTTGGTGGCGGTGCGGATCATGTCCAGGATCGGGTCGATGGCGAGTAGCAGCCCCGCGCCGGCCAGCGGCAGGCCGAGCGTGCCCAGGGTCAGGGTCAGCATGACGATGGCACCGGTCAGGCCGGCGGTGGCCGCCGAGCCGACCACCGAGACGAAGGCGATCAGCAGGTAGTCGGTGACGCCGAGGTCGACGCCGAAGACCTGGGCCACGAAGATCGCGGCCAGGGCCGGGTAGATCGCCGCGCAACCGTCCATCTTGGTGGTCGCGCCGAACGGCACCGCGAAGGACGCGTACTCCCGGGGGACGCCGAGGCGTTCGACGGACCGCTGGGTCACCGGCATCGTGCCGACCGAGGAGCGGGAGACGAAGGCCAGCTGCACGGCGGGCCAGGCAGCGGCGTAGAAGCGCACCGGGTTGAGCCGGCCGGCGGCGACCAGCACGAGTGGGTAGACCACGAACAGCACGATCGCGCAACCGACGTAGACGGCCGTGGTGAACCGGGCGAGCGGGGCGAGCAGGTCCCAGCCGTACGAGGCGACCGCGTTGCCGATCAGGCCGAGCGTGCCGAGCGGGGCGAGTCGGATCACCCACCACAGGGCCTTCTGCACGATCTCCAGCAGCGCCCGGTTGACCGCCACGAACGGTTCGGCGGCCGGGCCGACCAGCAGCGCCGCCGCTCCGACGACCAGGGCGAGGAAGACGATCTGGAGGACGTTGCCCTCGACGAACGCGCCGACCGGGTTGGTCGGGACGATGCCGGTGAGGAAGTCGGTCCAGGAACCGGTCCGTTGCGGGGCGGTCGCCCCGGCGGTGTCCAGGGTGACGCCCCGGCCGGGGTTGGTGAGCAGGCCGAGGCCGATGCCGACGCCCACCGCGACCAGGGCGGTGACGCCGAACCAGAGCAGGGTCTTCAGCGCCAGCCGGGCGGCGTTGGTGACGCCGCGCAGGCTGACCACGCTGACCACGATGGCGGTGAAGACCAGGGGCGGTACGGCCAGCTTGAGCAGCTGGACGAAGAGCCCGCCGACGGTGTCGAGGGTGCTGGTCAACCAGCTCAGGTCGTTGGCGCGGGCCAGGAAGCCGAGCAGGACGCCGACGACGAGGCCGAGCAGGATCTGGAGCGAGAAGGGAAACTTGCGCAGGAAGGTGGGCATGGGACGTCCAAGGGTCTGGGGAACGGCAACGGCGTCAGGGGAGCAGCCGCGCCGGACAGACACCGCTGGCCTGCCGTCGAAGGTCGACGTACAGGCGGACGGTGAGATTCCAGACGTTGGTCATCGCCTGGCGACGATACGCCGGCCACTCTCCGCACCGAAAGGAGCCGCTCGGGTGAGGCTCCTTACATGCCCACGGTTGGGTGTGTGCAGGGGACCCCTCCTCGACAAAAAGCGGTAACAGGGGACCCCTGCTACCACCAAGGCGGGCGGCGCGGGCGGGCGGGCAGGGTGAGGAGGGCGGCCGTCGCCAGGCCCCAGCCGACGGTCTCCGCCAGTAGCAGCCGCTCCAGCACGCCGACCAGGGTGCTCCGGCCCACCACCAGCATCGCCAGCCCCACCGCGGCCGCCAGCGGCAGGGCGAGCAGCGCGCCGACGGCGGCCACCCGGCGTACCCGTGTGCCGGCGCCGGGGCACAGGACGACCGCCACCATCGCGAAGAACACGGTGGCCACCGCGGCCACGCTCGCCCCGCCGTGCACCAGATCGGCGGTGGTGGCCTGCTCGAACGGGGGCAGCGGACAGCCGTCGCTGCACGTCACCGACCCGGAGAGCAGGGTGCAGAAGCTTCCGGCGACCAGCAGTGCGGCAGCTGCCCGGGCGGTCGCCGACAGTGCCACGGCGAGCAGCAGCAGGCCGGCGGTCAGGGCGAACACCCCGGCCCGGTACGTCGGGGCGTACCCGCTGTCGGTGACGCCCGCCTCGCTGACGTACCCGGTGAGACCCGGACCGGGGCCGGCGACCACGGCGACGACGACGGCGACCGTGCCGCCGAGCACACAGGCGGTCGCGCCCCCTGCGGCGACCCGTCGGGTGAGTTCGGTCACGCCCGGACGGCCGCGTTGGGGCGGAGGGTCGGGGGTCCAGGCACGGGCCCGCCCCCGGCGGTGGTCACGGCACGGCCCATGCCGGCCAATCTAACCCGCCCCGGCGGCTCAACCGCCCCGGCGGCTCAACCGCCCCGGCGGCTCAACCGCCCCGGCGGTCGACCCGTTCCGGTGCGCCGACTGCCTCCGGCGGCCGACCACGCCGCTCCGATGGCCGATATCCTGGCCCGTGCCGCCGTGACCCGGCCGGCACCGCCCCCGCCCCTTCCCACCCCCGAAGGACATCAGCGATGAGCGTGGCATACCTGGTGGCCGGAGTCCGCACCCCGATCGGCCGGTACGCCGGCGCGCTCGCCGGGGTCCGCCCCGACGACCTCGCCGCACATGTGATCCGCGAGCTGGTCGCCCGCCACCGGACGGTGGACTGGGAGCGGGTGGACGACGTCGTCCTCGGCTGCGCCAACCAGGCCGGGGAGGACAACCGCAACGTGGCCCGGATGGCGGCGCTGCTCGGCGGTCTGCCGGAGAGCGTTCCCGGCAGCACCGTGAACCGGCTCTGCGGTTCCGGCCTGGACGCGCTGGCCACCGCCGCCCGCGCGGTGGTGGCCGGGGAGGCGGAGCTGGTGGTCGCCGGTGGGGTGGAGAGCATGAGCCGCGCGCCGTTCGTCATGCCGAAGGCGGCCACTCCGTACTCCCGTACCGCCGAGGTGTACGACACCACGATCGGCTGGCGGCTGGTCAACCCGCTGATGAAGAAGGAGTGGGGCATCGACTCGATGCCGGACACGGCGGAGAACGTCGCCACCGAGTTCGGCGTCGACCGGGCCGAGCAGGACGCCTTCGCGCTCCGCTCCCAGCAGCGCGCCGCGAAGGCGCAGGCGGACGGGCGGTTCGCCGAGGAGATCGTGCCGGTGACCGTCCCGGAGGGGCGTAGGGGCACCCGGCTGGTCGACACCGACGAGCACCCCCGGGAGACCTCCCTGGAGAAGCTCGCCGCCCTGCCCACGCCGTTCCGGGAGGGTGGGACGGTGACCGCCGGCAACTCCTCGGGCGTCAACGACGGCGCGGTGGCGCTGCTGGTGGCCGGTGAGGCGGCCGTCGCCCGGTACGGGCTGACCCCGCTGGCCCGCGTCGGCGGCGCCGCGGCGGCCGGGGTGCCGCCCCGGATCATGGGAATCGGACCGGTGCCGGCCACCCGGCGGCTGCTCGACCGGCTCGGCCTGCGGCTGACCGACGTGGACGTGATCGAGCTGAACGAGGCGTTCGCCGCGCAGTCCGTCGCGGTCCTGCGCGAGCTGGGCCTGCCCACCGACGCCGAACACGTCAACCCCAACGGCGGGGCGATCGCGCTCGGCCACCCGCTGGGCGCCAGCGGGGCGCGGCTCGCGCTGACCGCCGCGTTGGAGCTGCGGCACCGGGGCGCGCGGCGTGCCCTGGCCACCATGTGCGTCGGAGTCGGTCAGGGGATCTCGCTGATTCTGGAGTCAGCGGCCTAGAGTGGGCACACCACACGACCTGCGGGTCCGTCGGTGATCGCCCGCGTCCGTGGCCGCGGAGCCGCCGGCGACTCCGCGGCCACGGACTGGGGTGGACGATGCAGCAGCCGGACGGAACGCCCGCCGGGATCGACCTGAGCCGCCCGAGCGCGGCCCGGGTGTACGACTACTTCCTCGGTGGCGCGCACAACTTCGAGGTCGACCGGCAGCTCGCCGAGCAGATCGCCGCCATGACCCCGAACCTGCCCGCCACCATGCGGGCCGGACGGGAGTTCCTGCGCCGGGCGGTGCGGGTGCTGCTCGACGCCGGCATCGACCAGTTCCTGGACATCGGCTCCGGCATCCCGACCGTGGGCAACGTGCACGAGGTCGCGCAGGCGGCGAACCCGGCGGCCCGGGTGCTCTACGTGGACATCGACCCGGTGGCGGTGGCGCACAGCCGGGAACTGCTCGCCGGCAACGAGCGGGCCGGGGTGCTCCACGCCGACCTGCGCGAACCGGAGCGGATCCTCGCCGAGGCACGCGCCTGCGGCCTGCTCGACCTCGACCGTCCGGTGGGCATCCTCCTCGGCGGCGTGGTGCACTTCGTCCCGGACGTGGACCGCCCGGCCGAGATCCTGGCCACCCTGCGGGCCGCTGCCGCACCCGGGAGCTTCCTGGTCGTCTCGCACTCCACCTTCGAGGACCAGCCGCCGGAGATGCTGGACGCGCAGCGGCTCTCGGCGCGTACCGACACCGAGATCACCCTGCGGTCGCGGGCCGCGGTCGCCGCGTTCCTCGGCGACTGGACGGTCCTCGACCCGGGCGTGGTGCACATGCCGCTCTGGCGGCCGGATTCGCCCTCCGACGTGGACGAGCACCCGGAGCGGTTCGGTGCGTTCGGCGCCGTCGCCCGGTACGACCGTACCGCCGGCTAGGCGACGGTGAGCGGCTCCGCCGGGGAACCGGACGA
This sequence comes from Micromonospora sagamiensis, assembly GCF_014680085.1. Classification (NCBI taxonomy): domain Bacteria; kingdom Bacillati; phylum Actinomycetota; class Actinomycetes; order Micromonosporales; family Micromonosporaceae; genus Micromonospora; species Micromonospora sagamiensis. Next base: position 4,570,645 of record NZ_AP023438.1, read on the forward strand.
GGAGGGGCTGCACCACCCCGGAGCCCGGCGGTACGCCGCCGACTGGGCGCGGGCGGTGCGCCGGCTGGGGTTCGTGCCGCTGAGCGCGGCCGAGACCGAGCGACTGCTGCTGGTCCACACGGTACGGCTGGCCGGCGCGCTCCGCGCCGCCGTCTTCACCTCCCAGCCGGCCGAGGACGTCGGGCGGGCGCTGGTCGAGGCACACCTGACCGAACCCCGGGCGCTCGACTGGTCGGTACGTGCCCTCGGTACCCGGTTCCTCGCCCAGGTCCTTCCCGAGCAGCGCGACGCTTCCGAGCAGCATGAGGCTCCCGAGCAGCGCGACGTTCCGGACGCCGCCGGTCGGGTCGCCGCCCTCCAGGGCGCGCTCGCCGCCGGGTTCGCCCGGGCGCTGCGCGACCGGACCTTCACCCAGCAGGAGCGGATCGCCCGGTCCGCGTGGCAGGCCCGGGACGACGTGGAGCAGGCGCTACGGGACAGCGAGGCCCGGTTCCGGGCGGTGTTCACCGGCGCGGCGATCGGGATCGGTATCGCCGGCACCGACGGGCGGATCATCGACGTCAATCAGTCCTTCGCGGACATGCTCGGCTACACCCCGGCGGAACTGCGCGAGACCAACGTGGCCGCGCTCTTCCACGTCGACGACGCGGCCGGGATGTGGGAGCTGTACCAGGATCTGATCGCGGGCCGGCACGACTCGGTCCGGATGGAGAAGCGCTACCACCGTAAGGACGGCAGCGTCGTCTGGACCGACCTGGCCGTCTCCCTGATCCGGTACGACGACGGTCGGCCGAGGTTCACCGTGGCGATGATCGAGGACATCACCGACCGGCACGAACTCCAGCAGCGGCTGCGCTTCCAGGCCCTGCACGACCCGCTGACCGGTCTGCCCAACCGGACGCTGTTCTTCGAGACCCTGGGGGGCCTCTTCGCCCAGGCCACCCCGGAGCACCGGGTGGGGGTCTGCTTCCTCGACCTGGACGGCTTCAAGGCGATCAACGACAGCCTCGGCCACGACCTCGGTGACCGGCTGCTGGTGGTGATCGGCGAGCGGTTGGCGAGCTGCGTCGCCGAGCACGGGCACCTGGTCGCCCGGATGGGCGGGGACGAGTTCGTCATCCTGGTCGACGGCGGCGACGGGCTCGACCGCGCGATCGGGGTCGCGGAGAGCGCCCTGGCCGCCGTGGCCGCCCCGGTGCACGTCGCCGGGCAGCAGCTCGCCGTCTCGGCGAGCGTCGGCATCGTCGACTGCGCGGTCGGGGAGACCAGTGTCTCGGAGCTGATGAAGGCCGCCGACACCACGCTCTACTGGGCCAAGGCGGAGGGGCGGGGCCGGTGGGCGGTCTACGACCCCGAGCGCGGCGCCCGGGACATCGCCCGCTCCGCGCTGGTCGCGGGCCTCCCGGCGGCGCTGGAGCGGGGCGAGTTCGTGGTCCACTACCAGCCGATCGTCTCGCTGCTCGACTCGACCATGGTGGCGGTCGAGGCGCTCGTCCGCTGGCAGCACCCGGAACTGGGTCTGCTCGGGCCGGACGCCTTCATCGGCCTGGCCGAGGAGACCGGTCTGATCGTGCAGCTCGGTCGCTGGGTGCTCGACCGGGCCTGCCGGGACGCCCGTGGCTGGCTGACCGAGTTCCCCGACGCCCGGTTGGTGGTGAGCGTCAACCTCGCCGCCCGGCAGGCCGACGACCCGGCGATCGTGGCCACCGTCGCGGAGGTGCTCTCCCGCAGCGGCCTCCCCGCCGACCTGCTCCAGTTGGAGCTGACCGAGAGCGCGGTGATGGGGACGGCGGGTGAGCCGCTGAGGTCCCTGCACCGCCTCTCCGACCTCGGCGTACGACTCGCCATCGACGACTTCGGCACCGGTTACTCGAACCTGGCGTACCTGCGGAGGCTGCCGATCCACTCCCTGAAGCTGGCCGGGCCGTTCGTGGAGGGGATCCGCGCCGACGGTCCGGACTCGCCCGCCGGACACCGGGACGGGCGGATCGTCGACGCGCTGGTGCGGCTGGCGCACGCGGTGGAGCTCTGGGTCACCGCCGAGGCGGTGGAGACGGCGGCGCAGGCCGAACTGCTCCGCGCGCTGCGTTGTGACACCGGGCAGGGAAGGTTCTTCGGTCCACCCGCGCCGGCCGACGAGATCACCGCCCGACTGCGCGGCGAACGGTGACGTGACCCACATCCGGGAGGCGGCGGCGCGGGGCGGTTGTCGGGTACGGCGGATCGCCGTACCGGTGAGAGAGAGGTGACCGACGCCCCGCGCCGCCGCGGTGCCGGGTTCCGAGTGCCCGGCGGTGGCCCGGATCGGGCCTGGTCACGACGTCAAGGATGCGCCCGGTGTCAATGGGCCGGCAAGGCAATTAGGCGCGTCGGAGGCAGGCGTCCCGACCGGCGGGCACGGGGCACCGGGAACGACGCGGCGGTGCGAGGATGGCTGGTATGGGCAAGGTGTATCCGGAGATCGACGGGCGGCTGCGCACCTTCATCGAGGCGCAGCCGGTCTTCTTCGTGGCGACCGCCCCCACCTCGGTCGACGGGCACATCAACCTGTCGCCGAAGGGCATGCGGGGCACCTTCGTGGTCCTCGGCCCGCACCGGGTGGCGTACCTCGACTATCACGGCAGCGGCGCGGAGACCATCGCCCACCTGCGGGACAACGGCCGGATCACGCTGATGTTCTGTGCCTTCGCCGGCCCGCCGAAGGTCGTCCGGTTGCACGGGCGGGGCGACACGGTCGCCGTGGGCACGCCTGACTTCGCCGCCCGGCTCGCCGGCTTTCCCGACCCGCCCGACCTGCACGCCGTCCGGGCGGTCGTCACCGTCGAGGTCGACCGGGTCTCCGACTCGTGCGGGTTCTCGGTGCCGCTGATGGAGTACCAGGGCGACCGGGACATGCTCCTCGCCAACCACTCCCGGCGGACGACCGAGGACCTGGTGGTCTACCGGGCGACGAAGAACGCCGCGAGCATCGACGGCCTGCCGGTCTTCTGACCTGCCGTCTCTCCTTCCGTCGACGGTCCGTCGGCCGGTGGTGTGCCGGTGGGCCGACCCCGGCGTACCCGTCCGGGCCGACCTGACGATCCGGGCGTCGACCGGGGTCGTCAGGATGAGGCACGGGTAACCAGCGTTGCGTGGACGGCATGCGTTACGTTGCTGTTCCGCTTGGGTACAACTCGGAGCACGGGCGGGCGAATATCCAAGGGGCGCGCCGGACATGGCCGGAGCGGGAGGCAGCATGAGCTCGGCCCAGGGGGGCGTGGACGAGCGTGGCCTGTGCGGGGGCACCACCGGGGGTGGACTGCCCCCGCAGTTGGTGGCCGCCTTCGCGGCCGGTGGCGAGATGGGCGCACGGATTCGTGACCTTGACTGGACCGACAGTCCGGTCGGCCGCCCGGAGCAGTGGCCCACGGCGTTGGCCAACGCGGTCGCCATGATGCTCACTTCCAAGGCCCAGATCGTGATGTTCTGGGGTGCCGACCACCGGGCCTTCTACAACGACGCCTACCTGCCGACCATCGGCACCAAGCACCCGCACGCCCTCGGCCGGCCCGCTCGGGACCACTGGACGGAGACCTGGGCCGACCTCGCACCGCTGCTGGACGGCGTTCGCCGCACCGGTGAGTCCTACCGGGCCGAGGACCGGCCCTTCCTGCTGCACCGGCACGGCTTCCTGGAAGAGGTCTACTTCGACGTCTCCTACGACCCGATCCGCGTCGACGACGGATCGATCGACGGGGTGTACTGCATCGTCAACGAGACCACGGGCCGGGTGCTCGGTGAACGCCGCCTGCGTGCCCTGGCCGACCTCGGCACCCGGCTCGCCGAGGTGGGGAACGGTGCCGAGTTGGGGCGGGCCACGGCCGAGGTGCTCGACGCGCACCACGAGGACCTCCCCGTCGGTCTGCTCTACCTGACCGACGCGTCCGGCCAGGTGACCCTGGCCGGGTGCAGCGGGGTCGACCCCGACCGGGTGACGTCCCCCACGGCGCTGCCCGAGGCGGTCCGCCAGGCGGTCGCCGGTGCCGACGCCCGGTCGGTCGACCTCACCGACCTGGTCGACCCGGCGCCACCCGGGAGCGCACCGAGAGCGCTGGCGTTTCCCGTGCTCGCCGCCAACGAGACCGTCGGGGCTCTCGTCCTCGGCACCGCCGAACGGTTCCCGCTGACCACCGAGTACCGCACCTTCCTCGACCTCGTCGCGGCCCAGGTCTCCCGCGCCGTGGCCCGGCAGCGGGCGTACGAGCAGGAGCGGGTTCGCGCCGCCGAACTGGCCGCGCTCAACCGGGCGAAGACCAACTTCTTCGCCAACGTCAGCCACGAGTTCCGCACCCCGCTGACCCTGGTGCTCGGGCCGCTGGAGGACCTGCTCGCCGACCCGGACCTGCCGGTGGACCACATCGAGCGGTTCACCGTGATGCACCGCAACGCGCTGCGCCTGCTCAAGCTGGTCAACACCGTCCTGGACTTCTCCCGGCTGGAGTCCGGCCGGCTCGCCGCCGACTACCGCCCCACCGACCTGGCCGACTACACCTCCCGGCTGGCCAGCACCTTCCGCTCCGCCGTCGAGCGGGCCGGGCTGCGGCTGACCGTGGACTGCCCGCCGCTGCCCGCACCGGTCTTCGTCGACCGGGACATGTGGGAGAAGATCGTGTTCAACCTGCTCTCCAACGCGGTGAAGTTCACCTTCGACGGGGAGATCCGGGTCCGCGTCCTCGCGGTGCCGGGCGGTGCGCGGCTGGAGGTGACCGACACCGGCGTCGGCATCGCCGACGACGAACGTGCGCACGTCTTCGAGCGGTTCCACCGGGTGCCCGGGGTGCGCTCGCGTACCCACGAGGGGACGGGGATCGGCCTGGCGCTGGTCCGTGAGCTGGTGGAGATGCACGGCGGCGAGATCGGCGTCACCAGTCGGGTGGGTGAGGGGAGCACCTTCACCATCACCGTTCCGTTCGGCTCCGCGCACCTGCCGGCCGACCGGGTCATCGACCGACCCGCCCCGCTGCCCGACTCCCAGCAGGCCCGGCTGTACGTCTCCGAGGCCGCCTTCTGGTCCGCCGGGCCGGCACCGGCGTACGGAACGGACGAACCGGCCGGTCCCCGGGCGGGCCGCATCCTGGTCGTCGACGACAACGTCGACCTGCGGGAACATGTCACCCGGCTGCTCGCCCCCTCCTGGGAGGTCGTCGCGGTCGAGGACGGCGTCGCCGCCCTGGACGCGATCGAGAACACCTCGTTCGACCTGGTGCTGGCCGACGTGATGATGCCGAGACTCGACGGGTTCGGCCTGGTCACCGCGTTACGGGCCGATCCGCGTACCCGGTACGTGCCGATCGTGCTGCTCTCCGCCCGGGCCGGCTCGGTCGAGGCGGTCGCCGGGCTCTCCGTCGGCGCCGACGACTACCTGACCAAGCCCTTCTCCGGGCAGGAGCTGATCGCCCGGGTCCGGGCCAACGTCGAACTCGGGCAGCTGCGCGGGCAGATCATCCGGCGGCTGCGCGCCCTCGCCGACGCGGCGGTGGCGATCAACACCGCCCGTTCCACCGCCGACGTGGTCTCGGTCGCCGCCGCGCACGCGCTCAGCCTGGTCGACGCGGTACGGGCGGTGGTCACCGCCGGGGACGCCCGCTCCGAGGCGCACGGTGCCGGCGACGCGTCCGGTGACCCGTCGGTCGTCCTGCCGTTGGCCGGTACCACCGGCGGACCCCTCGGCGAACTGCGGATCTGGCAGTCGGCCGGAGCCCGCGTCGACGCCGAGCAGGCCGCGCTGACCGAACTGGCCCGGCTGATCGGCGTGCGGTTGGAGAACGCCCGGCTCTACGAGGCCGAGCACCGCATCGCCACCACCCTCCAGCACAGCCTGCTGCCCCGCTCCCTGCCGCAGCGGCCCGACGCGGTGGTGGCTAGCCGCTACCTGCCCGGTAGCGGTGATGTCGAGGTCGGTGGCGACTGGTACGACGTGATCGAGGTCGACGACGAACTGGCGCTGGTCATCGGGGACGTGGTGGGCAAGGGTGTGCAGGCCGCCGCGGCGATGGGACAGCTCCGTAACGCGCTGCGCGCGTACCTGCTGGAGGGCTTCGACCCGGGCGAGTCGCTGACCCGGCTCAACCGGCTGGTCGGCTCCGTCGAGCGGCGCTCGTTCGCCACTGTCGTCTGTCTCTGCTTCAATCCCCGAACCGGGCGGTTGCGGTACGCCAGCGCAGGCCATCCGTCCCCGCTCCTGATCCGAGGAGGCGACGTGGCGTTCCTGCACGACCGCGCCCTGGGCCCGCCGGTCGGTGCCATTCCCGACACGTCGTACCGGACCGAGACGGACACGCTGGAGGCGGGCGGCCGGCTGCTGCTCTACACCGACGGCCTGATCGAGGACCGGACCCTCGGCATCGACGTCGGACTGGGCCAGCTCAGGTCGGACGTGGCGGGCTTCAGCGGGCACGTCGCCGACCTGGTGGACTCCGTCGTCGAGCGGGTCGTCGACTGTCCACGCCGGGACGACGTGGCGGTGCTCGCGTTGGAGGCGACCGAGCGGGACCGCTTCGCGCTGCGGCTGCCCGCCGACCCGACCCGGCTGAGCGTGCTGCGCAAGCGGGTGGAGGACTTCCTCGTCGCCCACGACGTCGGCGAGACGGATCTGTTCGACCTGACCGTGGCGGTCTCCGAGGCGGCGGCGAACGCGATCGAGCATCCGGTGGCTCCGGCCGAACCGGTGATCGACGTGGAGGTGACCATCGAGGAGCGGACGGTGGTGGTCACCGTCCGGGACAGCGGCCAGTGGCGGGAGTCGTCCGGGTCGACGTTCCGGGGCCGGGGGCTCTCCCTGATCCGCGCGCTCGGCGACCTCTCGGTCAGCCGTACCGCGACCGGCACGGAGCTGACCCTGCGTCGTCGGCTGGCGGGCCGCCGCGGGGAGCCGGAGCGGTCGGGTCGCGGCGAGGCCGCCTGAACGGCCGGCCGCGGCGAGGCCGCCTGAACGGCCGGTCGTGGCGTGGGCCGGTCAGCTCGGGTCGAACCAGTCCTGACCGGCGAGGCCGCCTGAACGGCCGGTCGTGGCGTGGGCCGGTCAGCTCGGGTCGAACCAGTCCTGACTTGCGAGACCGGAGATCTCCAGCACCCGGCGCACCTGGCGGGACGGCAGCACGGCCAGCGTGCCCGGGAACCGCTCGGCGACCCGGACGACGGCGTGGATGGCGGCGGAGTCGAAGAAGGTGACCGCCCGCAGGTCCAGGGTCAGCCGTCGGGCCGGTTCCCGGAGCGCGGTCTGGAGCATGGTGTCGGCGGTCGCCATGTCGACCTCACCGGTCACCACGACCCGGAGGTGGTCACCGTCGACCTGCACACTGGCAGCGAAGACGGGAGCGCTTCCCCCTTGATCCACGCCTGACACCATGGCACAGCACCCCGGTGGGGGCAACAGCCGCCCCGGGCCGCCCGCTGCGTGCCGACCCCGGCCGGGGCGGCGATAGGCTTGACGGATGACCGTCCGAGCGCCGTTGATCCCAGGCACGCTCTCTCCGTGGCGACCGGTGCCGTCGCACATCCGCCGCCCGGAGTACGTGGGCAAGAAGCGTCCGCAGCAGTGGACCGGCTCCCATGTGCAGAACCCGGAGACCATCGAGCGGATGCGCGTCGCGGGGCGGATCGCCGCGCAGGCGGTGCAGCTCGCCGGTGAGCACTGCAAGCCCGGCGTGACCACCGACGAGATCGACCGGGTGGTCCACGAGTTCCTGGTCGACCAGGGTGCCTACCCGTCGACGCTGGGCTACCGGGGCTTCCCCAAGTCCTGTTGCACCAGCCTCAACGAGGTGATCTGTCACGGGATCCCGGACTCCACCGTGCTGCACGACGGCGACATCGTCAACGTCGACGTCACCGCGTACATCGGCGGGGTCCACGGGGACACCAACGCCACGTTCGGTGTCGGCGAGGTCAGGGAGGAAGCCCGGCTGCTGGTCGAGCGGACGCACGAGGCGATGATGCGGGGCATCCGCGCGGTCGCGCCCGGCCGTCAGATCAACGTCATCGGCCGGGTCATCGAGTCGTACGCCAAGCGGTTCGGTTACGGCGTCGTGCGCGACTTCACCGGCCACGGCATCGGGGAGGCCTTCCACAGCGGCCTGTACGTGCCGCACTACGACAGTCCGCGTCCCACCGACGTGATGGAGCCGGGGATGACCTTCACCATCGAGCCGATGATCACTCTCGGCACCCACCAGTACGACATGTGGGACGACGGTTGGACCGTGGTCACCAAGGACCGGAAGTGGACGGCCCAGTTCGAGCACACCGTGGTGGTCACCGAGAGCGGCCACGAGATCCTGACACTGCCGTGACCGACACACCTGCGGCGCTGCGGGAGGGGCACCACGCGGACGTCTCCGGCGGCTGGCTGCGTCCGGCGGTCTTCGGCGCGATGGACGGCCTGGTCACCAACATCGCCCTGATCGCGGGCGTGGGCGGCGGTGGGGTCTCGCCCCGGGCCGTCGTGCTCACCGGCACCGCCGGGCTGGTCGCCGGGGCGATCTCCATGGGGCTCGGCGAGTACACCAGCGTCCGCTCGGCCAACGAGCAGATCGCCGCCGAGGTCGCCAAGGAACGCCGGGAGCTGGAGCGGCACCCCGAGGCGGAGGCCCGGGAACTGGCCGACGCCTGGGCCGCCCGCGGCCTCCCGTACGACCTGGCCCGGGAGGTCGCCGAGGCGGTCCGCCGCAACCCGGAGGAGGCGTTGCGGGTGCACGTCCGGGAGGAGTTGGGCGTCGACCCGGACGAGCAGCCCAGCCCGTGGACGGCGGCCTTCTCGTCGTTCGTGTTCTTCTCGATCGGGGCGCTGGTGCCGCTGCTGACCTACCTGGTCGGGTTCACCAGTCTCTGGCTGGCTCTCGCGGTGGGTGGGGCCGGGCTCTTCGCCGCCGGGGCGATCGTCGCCCGGTTCACCAACCGGCCCTGGTGGACCAGCGGGCTGCGGCAGCTTCTCCTCGGCGCGGCGGCGGCCGCCGCGACGTACCTGATCGGGGCGCTGATCGGCGTCCAGGGCGGGATCGGCTGACCGGGCGGGTCAGCCGTCGAGCAGGTCGTCGACGCTGCCGTCCACCGGCCGGCCGCGCGCGGCCAGTTCGCCGGCCTGCCGCCGCAGCACCGCGCCGACCTCGGTCATGTCCGCCCCGGCGAGTCCGGTACGCCGCACCGCGTCCCCCGCGTCCCGGTAGTACGTGCGGCTCAGCAGACCGGAGACGGTGGCCGCCGCGAGCCGCGCCTCGGCGAGCATGAGCAGCGCCTGGTCGGTCTCGTACCACTCGGCCAGCCGGGCGGCCCGCGCGTGCGCCGCCCAACCCCGGTACCAGGCCTGCCGGGCGGCGGCGCTGAACTCGGCGGGCCGGGCCCGGGCCAGCCGGCCCAGGTGCTCGTCGCGCAGTTTCGGCAGCCAGCCGGTCGGGTCGTGCAGCGCCCGGGTGGTGACGTACCGGTCGGCGGTCAGCGGCCACCCCGGCGACAGGGTCCGCGCCGCGCGCAGGTACTCCTCCGACCCGGTGACGGTCAGTTCCACCAGCACCCCGTCGACCCGACGGCTGGTCGACCGGGGGCCGGAGTCGGGCCGGTAGGTCGCCACCAGCAGGCCCACCTCGCCCGTCCCGCCACCGTCGTCGTCGGTGTGCGCGAGCGGGCCGTGCACCGCCACGGCGAGCACGTCGGCAGGAAACCGGCGGGTCAGCGCCGCGGCCACCTGTTCCGCCACCCGCCACCGGGGGTCGTCGTGCGGGTCCACCCGCCCATCACCTCACTGCGTGCGTCGCGGTCCCGGCCCACCCTAGTGGCCGGGGTCGCCTCCGCCGGTCCCCGCCGCGCCCGTGGGGACGAGCCGGAAGACCCGGATCTCCCGGTCGCCGGCCCGCTGCGCGTACGTGCGGTAGGCCGGCCACTCGGTCACCAGGAGCCGCCAGAGCCGCTCCCGTTCCGCACCGGTGGCCAGCTCGGCCCGCACCGGGATCCGGCGACCCCCGAGGGCGACCTCGGCGGTCGGCTCGGCGAGCAGGTTCAGCGCCCAGGCCGGCTGGTTCGGCTGCCCCCAGTTCGACCCGACCACCACGTACGCGTCGGAGTCCGGCACGTACAGCAGGGGGTTGCTGCGCGGCTTGCCGGAGCGGCGGCCGGTGGTGGTGAGCACCAGGGACGGGATCAGGCCGAGGGCGACCACCCGCCCCCGGGTGAGCCGCCCGACCAGCCGGTCGGCGGGGACCAGCAGGCGACCGGCCGCGCCGAACCAGCGCCGGTGCCCGAGACGACGGGCGAGGGTTCCCAGGACGGACACGCCTCCCAGTCTGCCGGCCGACGCCGGCCGTGTCAGCAGGGCCGCCCCGGGCAAGCCGGCCGCCCGGGAGAGCCGGGTCGGCCGCGCCCGGGTCAGGAGGGGCGACCGGGGAAGGGAACGGTCGACGGGGTCACGCCGGCGGTGCGCCGCCACCGGGTCGCCCGCAGCGCACAGTCGGTCAGCGCCGCCAGGGCCCGGGTGCGTTCCGCGCCGGTGGTGGCGGCCAGCGCCGCCCGCCAGTACGCCGCGGTGCGTTCCTCCACCTCGACCGCCAGCCGCAGCGCGCTGGCCCGGTCGGTGACCGGATAGGGCAGCGCGTAGCCGGCCCGGTCGGCCGGGACGGTGCCGCCGCCGGTGCTCAGGCGCAGCACCAGGTCGTCGCGGCGGCGCCGGTGCGCGGCCTCGGCCTCCCGGGCGGCCCGCCGGGCGGCGTCGGTGAGTCGCACCCCGATCGGCCCGTACGCGAAGATCGCCGCGTACTCGGCGGTCAGCGCCGCGCCGAGCGCCTCCTCGGCGGTCACCGGAGCACCTCCACGTGCGTGGCGCGCGCCGCGGCGATCGAACCGACCAGGGCGGCCCGGTCGGCCGGGGCCTGCGCGCAGAAGGTCGCCGCCTCGGCGCGTCCGCGCTCCTCGTCCGCGCGTAGCTCGGCGAGGACGGTGGCGGCGTCCCCGGTGGGACCGGCGGCCGGCGCGGACGGGCTGGGCGAGGGGAGTGCCATCCCGATCGCGGCGGCCAGCTCGGTGGCGTGTGCGCGGTGGGCCTCGGCGATCGGGGTGAGCCGGTCGGTGAGCGCCGGGTCGGCGTCGATCGCGGCCCGGTATCGGGCCGCCAGGGCGAGCGCGCCGTCGACCAGGGGGGTCAGCGGGTCGGGCGGGGGCGGAGGGTCGTCCCGGTCGAGGAGTCCGCAGCCGGCCACCGACGCGGTGGCTCCGCCGAGGACCAGGACCACTCCGGTACGCAGCACCCTCCGCCGGGAATGTCCGGCCGCTCCGTCGCGCTGTGTTGCTCTGCCGATCGCCACCGGACAAGTCAACACCATCCGCTACCGTTCGCGGGCAAGGGCGTCGGTGCGCCGCCCGGCCGGTCCGGCCGACGGCGCGTTACGCTCTGCGCAGCCACCGGCAGCGAACCGCCCCGGTGGCGTGCCGCCGTGGCTGCCCGCCCGGGTGCCGTCGATGCTGAGAGGGGTGCGCCAGATGACGCAGCGTGGCCGTGCCACCAGGTCGACGGGGAGACCCCGTCCCGCCGGTGCGCCGCGTGGGGATCTCGCCGCCCGCCGGTCCCGGCTGCGGGCCGTGATCGAGCCGGTGGTGGTCGCCGCCGGGTACGACCTGGAGGACCTCTCCGTCTCGCGGGCCGGACGCCGGCACGTGGTCCGGGTGATCGTCGACGGTGACCGGGGTGTCAGCCTCGACGCGGTGGCCGACGTCTCCCGGGCGGTCTCCTCGGCGCTCGACGCGGCGGAGGAGGCGAGCGGCGACATCGTCGCGGGGGAGTACCAGCTCGAGGTGAGCTCGCCGGGTGTGGACCGCCCGTTGACCCTGCCCCGGCACTGGCGCCGCAACGTCGGCCGGCTGGTACGGGTGACCGCCCGGACGGCCGTGCCGGACCAGCGTGCCGGGGAGCCGGGGGACCGTCAGGTCACCGGCCGGGTGCTGGACGCGGGCGACGAGCGGGTGGTGCTCGACGTGGACGGCGAGCGGTGGGAAAGGGCCTACGCCGAACTCGGCCCCGGCCGCGTACAGGTCGAATTCAGCCGCCTCGACGAGGTGGCCGACGACGAGTTCGGCGACGACATCGACGACATCGACGACGAAGATGATGTGGAGGACGAGGAGAGGTGAACATCGACCTCGCGGCGCTGCGCGCACTGGAGCGCGAGCGGGAGATCCCGTTCGACACGATCCTCGCGGCGATCGAGACCGCGCTGCTGACCGCCTACCGGCACACCGAGGGTGCGCAGTCGCACGCCCGGGTGGAGATCGACCGCAAGACCGGCCAGGCCCTGGTCTACGCCCAGGAACTGGACTCCGACGGCACCGTGGTCCGGGAGGTCGACGACACCCCGCACGACTTCGGTCGGATCGCCGCGATGACCGCCAAGCAGGTGATCCTCCAGCGGCTGCGGGAGGCCACCGACGAGGTGCACTTCGGCGAGTACGTCGGACGCGACGGGGACCTGGTCACCGGTGTGGTCCAGGCGCACGAGGCCCGCGCCGAGAAGGGCATCGTCAGCGTCGACCTCGGCAAGCTGGAGGGTGTGCTGCCGCAGTCCGAGCAGGTGCCCGGCGAGCGGTACACGCACGGAGAGCGGATCCGCTGCGTGGTCGTGAACGTCGCCAAGGGCATGCGTGGTCCGCAGATCACCCTCTCCCGGTCCCATCCGGCGCTGGTGAAGAAGCTCTTCGCCCTGGAGGTGCCGGAGATCGCCGACGGCACCGTGGAGATCAGCGCCATCGCGCGTGAGGCAGGTCACCGTACGAAGATCGCGGTCCGCTCCACCGTGCCCGGCGTGAACGCCAAGGGCGCCTGCATCGGCCCGATGGGGCAGCGGGTCCGCGCCGTGATGAGTGAACTGCACGGCGAGAAGATCGATATCATCGACTGGTCGGACGACCCGGCGACCTTCGTCGGCAACGCACTGTCGCCGGCCAAGGCACTCCGGGTCGAGGTGGTCGACCTGGCCACCCGGACGGCACGGGTCACCGTGCCCGACTTCCAACTTTCGTTGGCAATTGGGCGGGAAGGGCAGAACGCCCGGCTTGCTGCCCGACTGACCGGATGGCGGATCGACATCCGGTCCGACGCCGAGCAGTCGGCCCCGGCGGGACGGCGCGGTGCTGATCACGTCCCGGAGCCGGGCGGCGCGATCTCGAGCAGCTAGGGGTAGACTTTCTCAAGTGGTACGACGCGCGCAGCCGGAGCGCACCTGTGTGGGCTGCCGGAAACGGGCGCCGGCCAGCGAACTCCTGCGGATCGTCGCGGTTGGCGACGAGGCTGGTCACAGCCTCCGACCCGATCCGGCCCGTAGGCTGCCGGGTCGGGGAGCGAACCTGCACCCGGATCCGGCCTGCTTCGCGCTGGCGGTGCGACGCCGCGCCTTCGGGCGTGCGTTACGGATCGCCGGGGTTCCCGATCATGGTGAGCTGGCGAAGCACGTCGACGCGCCAAGCTTCACGTCCGGTCAGCCCGACCGGACGGGAGTCGCTAGCAAGGTAGGACGACCGACATGAGCACACGATGAAGTCCCTGAAATGACCAGGCTTCAAGTGCAGGAGTGAGGTCGCTGCGGGTGCTGCCCGCACGACCTCGGAGTGAGGAGTGCAGTGGCAGGTAAGGCCCGCGTACACGAGCTGGCAAAGGAGCTCGGGGTCGAGAGTAAGACCGTTCTCGCCAAGCTGAAGGAAATGGGCGAGTTCGTGAAGTCCGCGTCCAGCACCGTCGAGGCGCCCGTCGCCCGACGGCTGCGGGGCGCATTCGTCGCGTCCGCCGATGGCTCGGCACCGTCCGCTCCGGCGGCGGCCACCCCGAGCCCGGCCCCGCGACCGACCCCGACCCCACCGCCGACCCCCGGCGAACCCAGGATCTCGGCCAAGCCGATGCCGCCCCGGCGGCCGGTGCCCGGTCCGAAGCCGAAGGGGCCGGTCCCCGGCCCGCCGGCCGCGGCGACCCCGGTCGCCAAGCCGGCGAGTGCCCACGACATCGAGGTGGCCGCCGCCGAGGCGCGCGCCGCCCAGCTGAAGGCCGACCAGGAGGCCGCGGTCAAGGCCGCCCAGGCCGCCCGGCAGCAGCAGCGTGAGAACGTCCGCCGGGAGCCCCCGACGGACGGCACCACCCGCCCCGGCCCCCGGCCGGGTCCGGGCCCGGGTCCGGGTGCGATCCCGCCCCGCCCGGGTTCGCCGGCCGCCGGTCGTACCGGCACGCCGGCCCCGGGTCGTCCCGGTCCCGGCGGACGTCCGCCGGCCCGTGGCGCGGGCAACAACCCGTTCGGTATCCAGGGTGGCGGCCAGGCCCGGCCGCCGGCGAGCAGCGCCGGCGGACCCCGGCCCAGCCCGGCCTCGATGCCGCCCCGGCCGAGTCCGGCCTCCATGCCGCCCCGGCCGAGTCCGGCCTCCATGCCGAGCCAGCGTCCCGGTCGTCCGGGCGGGCCCGGCGCGGGTCGTCCCGGCGGCGGCGCAGGCCGCCCCGGTGGCGGTGGCGGTGGCTTCCGCGGCGGTCCCGGTGGCGGCGGCGGTGGCGGTGGCTTCCGCGGTGGCCCCGGTGGCGGTGGCGGTGGCGGTGGCTTCCGTGGCGGTCCCGGTGGTGGCGCCGGTGGTGGCGCCGGTGCCGGTGGCGGGTTCCGTCCCGGCGCGCCCGCCGGTGGCGGCGGTCGTCCCGGTGGCGGCGGTCGTGGCCGTGGCGGCGGTGCCGCGGGTGCCTTCGGGCGTCCGGGCGGCCGGCCGACGCGCGGTCGCAAGTCCAAGAAGCAGCGCAGACAGGAGTTCGACAACCTGTCGGCTCCGACCATGAGCTCGGGTGCGCCCCGGGGTCAGGGTCAGGTCGTCCGGCTCTCCCGTGGCGCCTCGCTGTCGGACTTCGCCGACAAGATCAACGCCAACCCGGGTTCGCTGGTCCAGGAGATGTTCAACCTGGGCGAGATGGTCACCGCGACCCAGTCCTGCTCTGACGACACCCTGCTGCTGCTGGGTGAGCACCTCGGTTTCAACGTGCAGATCGTCAGCCCGGAGGACGAGGACCGCGAGCTGCTCGCGCAGTTCAACATCGACCTCGACGCCGAGGTCGCGGAGGACCGCCTGGTCAGCCGTGCGCCGGTGGTGACCGTCATGGGTCACGTCGACCACGGTAAGACCAAGCTGCTCGACGCGATCCGCAAGGCGAACGTCGTGGCCGGCGAGGCGGGTGGCATCACCCAGCACATCGGTGCGTACCAGGTCCACGTCCCGCACGACGGCGAGGACCGGGCAGTGACCTTCATCGACACCCCGGGTCACGAGGCGTTCACCGCCATGCGTGCCCGTGGTGCCCAGGTCACCGACATCGTGGTGCTGGTGGTCGCGGCCGACGACGGCGTGATGCCGCAGACGATCGAGGCGCTCAACCACGCCAAGGCGGCGGACGTGCCGATCGTGGTCGCGGTCAACAAGGTCGACAAGCCGGAGGCCAACCCGGACAAGGTCCGCCAGCAGCTGACCGAGTACGGCCTGGTCGCCGAGGAGTACGGCGGCGACACCATGTTCGTCAACGTGGCGGCCAAGCCGGGCATCGGCATCGACGAGCTGCTCGAGGCGGTCCTGCTCACCGCCGACGCGTCGCTGGAGCTGACCGCTCCGATCGACGGGCCGGCGCAGGGTGTGGCCATCGAGGCGCACCTGGACAAGGGCCGTGGTGCGGTCGCGACCGTGCTGGTGCAGAAGGGCACCCTGCGGGCGGGCGACTCGATCGTCGCCGGTGGGGCGCACGGCCGGGTCCGGGCGATGCTCGACGAGAACGGCAACCAGGTCGCCGAGGCCGGTCCGGCCCGTCCGGTCCTGGTGCTCGGTCTGACCGCGGTGCCGGGTGCGGGTGACACCTTCCTGGCGGCCGAGGACGACCGCACGGTGCGCCAGATCGCCGAGCAGCGGCAGGCACGGCGGCGGGCGGCGAGCTTCGCCAACTCCCGTGGCCGGGCCACCCTCGAGACGCTCATGGAGCAGCTCAAGGAGGGCGAGAAGACCTCGCTCAACCTGGTGCTCAAGGGCGACGTCTCCGGTTCCGTGGAGGCACTCGAGGACGCGCTGTTCAACCTCGACATCCCCGAGGAGGTCCAGCTCAGGATCATCCACCGGGGTGTCGGCGCGATCACCGAGAGCGACGTCATGCTCGCGAGCGCCTCGTCCGAGGCGGTCACGATCATCGGCTTCAACGTGCGGGCGGCCAACAAGGTCCGCGAGATCGCCGACCGCGAGGGCGTGGAGATCCGGTACTACACCGTCATCTACCAGGCCATCGAGGAGATCGAGGCGGCGCTCAAGGGCCTGCTCAAGCCGGAGTACGAGGAGGTCGAGCTGGGCACCGCGGAGATCCGCGACGTCTTCCGCTCGTCCAAGGTCGGCAACATCTCCGGTTGCATCGTCCGGTCCGGGATCATCCGGCGGAACGCCAAGGCGCGGCTGCTGCGCGACGGGGCGGTCGTGGCGGACAACCTCACGATCAGCTCGCTCAAGCGGTTCAAGGACGACGCGACCGAGGTGCGCGAGGGCTTCGAGTGTGGTCTGACCCTGGGTGGTTACAACAACGTCCAGGTCGGCGACGTCATCGAGACCTTCGAGATGCGCGAGAAGGCCCGTAGCTGACGCTCGGGACACCCGATCAAGGGGTTTACGCCGGACGGGCGTAAACCCCTTGATCATGGGGGGCGGTGGACGGGTATCGTCCGAGGCGATGTTCACCGGAACCGCGGTCTTCGACCTGCTGCTGCCGGGTGATTCCCGGTCGCTCAAGGCCAAGAGATCATACGTACGGCCGATCGTGGCGGCGTTGCGCCGCTTCGAGGTGTCGGCTGCCGAGGTGGGAGCGCTCGACCTGCACGGTCGGGCCCAGATTGCCGTGGCCGTGGTGGCTGCGGAGGCGGGACACGTCCGCGAGGTGCTCGACTCGTGCGAGCGCCTGGTGGCGGGCCGCCCGGAGGTGGAACTGCTGTCGGTGCGTCAACGCCTCCACGGCGTGGACGACTGACGGTGGAGGCCGGCGGCCCGGGGCCGCCGGTGCTCCGGCGTGACCGACCGGTCGCGCGGGTAATGTTCGAGTTGTTGGCCCGGTTCGGTCACCGGTGGCGTCCGCGCCCCGGTCCGAACCGGGACGTCGATGCCGTGGAGGTGGCGGAGATGACGGATCCGGCCAAGGTACGCCGGCACGCCGAACGGGTGCGTGAGCTGGTCGCGTCGGTGGTGCGGAGCCAGATCAAGGATCCCCGCCTCGGTATGATCACCATCACCGATGCCCGGATCACCGCCGACCTGCGGGACGCCACGGTCTTCTACACCGTGCTCGGTGACGCCGCCGAGCAGGCCGGCACCGCCGCCGCGCTGGAGAGCGCGAAGGGCATGCTGCGCAGTACGGTGGGCAAGGCGCTCGGACTGCGGCACTCGCCGACCCTGACGTTCGTGCTGGACAACGTCCAGGACCACGTCAAGCACATCGACGATCTGCTCGCCCAGGCCCGCAGCGCCGACGCCGAGGTGCAGCGGATCGCCGCGCGGGCGGAGTACGCCGGGGAGGCCCAGCCGTACCGGCTCGACGAGGACGAGGACGACGACACCGAGGTCGACGACGAGTCCGACGACGTCGCGTCGGCCGCCCGGGAACGGCGGTGACGGACGATCCGGGCGGGTCAACCAGCGGGTTGCTCGTCGAGGAGGACCCGTCGGTCCGGTCCGGTCCGGCCGACGCCGACTGGGCCGCCGCCGTCGACGCCCTGCGACGGCTCGACCCCGACGCCCGGGTGCTGCTGATCTGCCACGTCAATCCGGACGGGGACGCCCTGGGCAGCATGCTCGGCTTCGGGCTGGGGCTGTGTCGGCTCGGGTTGCGCCGGGTGCAGGCGACCTTCCCCGGTCCGCCGGAGGTGCCCGAGCCCTTCCGGGACCTGCCCGGTCTCGACCTGCTGGTGCCGGCCGTCGAGGCGTACCCCGACCCGGATCTGGTCCTCTGCTTCGACGCGGCGAGTGAGTCCCGCCTGGGTGACCTGGTCGACCGGTTGGCGCTCGCGGCCCCGGCGGTGGTCCTCGACCACCACGCCTCGAACACCGGCTTCGGTGACATCCACCTGGTCGACCCGCGTGCCGCGGCGACCTCGGTGGTCGCCGAGGAGCTGCTGACCCGCCTCGACGTGCCGCTCGACGCGGGGATCGCCGAGTGCCTGTACGTCGCGCTGGCCACCGACACCGGTTCGTTCCGCTTCGACGCCACCACCCCGGACGTGCACCGGATGGCGGCCCGGCTGCTCGCCACCGGCATCCGGCCGGGGGAGATCTCCCGGCGGATCTTCGACACCCGGCCGTTCGGCGCCGTCCGTCTCTACGGCGACGTGCTCGGCCGGACCCGGTTGGAGCCGGCGGCGGCCGGCGGCCACGGCTTCGTCTGGACCTACGCGACGCTGGCCGACCTGGCCCGGCACGACCAGCAGCCGTACGTGCTGGAGCCGTTGATCGACTCGGTGCGGTGCACCGCCGAGGCGGACGTCAGCGGGGTGCTCAAGCAGATCGCCGAGGACGGCTGGGCGGTCTCGCTGCGCAGCAAGGGCGCGGTGGACGTCAGTCGGGTCGCGGTGGCCCTGGGCGGCGGCGGGCACCGTTTCGCGGCGGGCTTCACCGGGCGCGGCACGGCGCAGGACGTGGTGGCCCGGATCCGGGCCGAACTCGACACGGCGCTGGTCCGGGCGGTGGAGCAGGACTGATCGCGGGGAGTGTCGGCCTTCCCGCACTCCGTGACGGAAGGGGAGAATCGCGGGATGGAGCAGCCCCACGAGATTGCCGCCGAGGCACCCCGGGCCTGGGACCGTCCGGTGGTGGTCGTTCCGGTGCTCGCCTTCCTGTCTCTGGTGGGCGGCCAGTTCCCCTCCTTCTCGACGTCGGCGAACCTCTACACCCTCGGTACCGGCGGGGTGCTGGTCTGGCTCGGGCTGAGCCACCGGGTGCCGCGTCGCCCCGCGCCGGAGCGGCTGCGCTCGGGCGCGATCTGGTGGGTGCTGCCGGTGGTGGTCTTCGGGGCGTTCGAGGGGGCCACCTTCGTCGCGGCGGCCGGCGACGACTTCCCCACCTTCTCCCGCCTGGCCGATCCCCTGCTGGAGGATCCGCTGGTCCGAACGGCTGCCTGGTTCGCCTGGCTGGCGGCGTTCTGGGGCCTGGTGCGGCGATGATGCGGACCCTGGCCATCGGCGGGTTCCTGGCCTCGCTGGTGCTGCTCGCCGTCGTCGAGTGGGCGGCCCGCCGGGAGGGCTCGCGGGTGCCGTCGTTCGGTGACGTCTGCGCGTACGTCATGCAGTACGAGGTCGGCGCGGTGCCGGTGGGGCGGATCGGCCTCTTCGGCTTCTGGTGGTGGCTCGGCTGGCACTTCTTCGCCCGCTGAACGCGTCCACGTGTTGGGAAGCACGGGCAACATGTGGAACTTAACGATAGCTTGGGTGCGGGCCGGCGCGTACTGCTGGCGTCGCCCACTGGTGGTGGGTCCCACCGGACGCCACCTCCCTCCAGGGTCGAACCGACCCGGGTCCACGCTGCCCGGGCCAGCCGAGCCGGTCACCCCCGGCCGCTGGCGGGGCGTGCAGCAGGAACGCCCACGTGTGCCGCGTCGTCGACGCGTGCCTCCCCTGGAAGGGAACCGTCATGCCGACCAAGCCCCAGCCCGAGACCGTCGACGAGGCTCGCGAGCAGGCCCGTCGCGCCCTCCAGACCTCCATGGACACCCGTCAGTAACCCGTCCGGCCCCACCCGCTCGCGCGCTCACGGGGTCGCCCGGACGCTGGACGATCCTCCGTGCGGTCCGTGACGGTCACGTGAGCGGCGGGGGCTCCGGCCGACGGGACGGTAAGGGGCGAGCAGGGTTGTAAACGTTACGCGGGGCATGCCAGGATCGGGCGGTGACCGCCTCCGCCACCCCCGCGGCACCGGTGGCGTCGGCGCGGCGGATCGCCGGGCTGGCCCTGCCGGCGCTGGTCGTGCTCGCCGCCGAACCGCTCTACGTCCTGGTCGACACGGCCGTGGTCGGCCACCTCGGCCGGGTGCCGCTGGCCGCCGTCGCGGTCGGCGGGACGGTGCTCACCCTGATCGCCTGGCTCGGCAGCGTCCTGGCCTACGGCACCACCGGCCGGTCGGCACGTCGCTTCGGCGCCGGTGACCGGGCCGCCGCGGTGGCCGAGGGTGTCCAGTCGTCCTGGCTCGCCCTCACCGGCGGGCTGATCGTCGCGCTCGGCATGCAGGTCCTGGCCGGACCGCTGGCGCGTACCCTGGCCGGGTCGGCGGGCGACGTGGCCGACGCGGCCGCCCAGTGGCTGCGGATCGCGGCCCTCGGTGCGCCCGGCCTGCTCCTGGCCGCCGCGGGCAACGGCTGGCTGCGCGGCATCCAGGACACCCGGCGCCCGCTGTGGTACGTGCTCGGTCCCAACCTGCTCTCCGCGCTGCTCTGCCCGCTGCTGGTCTATCCGGTCGGGATGGGTCTGGTCGGCTCGGCGGTGGCCAACGTCGTCGCGCAGACCCTCTGCGGTGTCCTGTTCGTCACGGCGCTGGTCGGCGAGCGGGTGTCGTTGCGACCCCGGCCGCGGGTCATCCGCCACCAGTTGGCCCTCAGCCGGGACCTGCTCGTCCGGGGCGTTGCCTTCCAGGCCAGCTTCCTCTCCGCGACGGCCGTCGCCGCGCGGTTCGGTGCCGCCGCGGTCGGCGCGCACCAGATCGTCGTGCAGCTCTGGTTCTTCACCGTGCTGCTGCTCGACGCCCTCGCCATCGCCGCCCAGGCGCTGGTCGGGGCGGCGCTCGGCGCCGGGGACGAGGCCGGCGCCCGCGTGCTGGCCCGCCGGATCGGCCTGCTCGGCGGGGTCTGTGGGCTGGCGTTCGCGCTGGTCATCGCCGTCGGCGCCAACCTGGTTCCGGCCCTGTTCAGCTCCGATCCCCAGGTGCGCGAGCAGGCGGCGGCGATCTGGCCGTGGTTCGTGGTGATCCAGCCGCTCGGTGGCGTGGTGTTCGCCCTCGACGGGGTGCTGATCGGCGCGGGGGACGTCCGCTACCTGCGGAACCTGGCCGTGATCGCCGGCCTCGGCGGGTTCCTGCCGGCGATCTGGCTCACCTACGCGTTCGACCTGGGCCTCGGCGGTATCTGGGCGGGTCTCACCCTCTTCGTCGTGATCCGGCTGGTCGCGCTGGCGCTGCGGCTGCGCTCCGGGCGCTGGGCGGTGACCGGCGTCCACTGAGCACCCGGCGGCCGCGTGGACCTGCCGTCGTCAGGCCAGCGAGAAGAGGGCGTACGCGGCGAGCAGCAGGGCCACGGCGAGCCCCCAGGAGACGAAGAAGGCCACGATCTTGAAGGAGTTCGGGAAGCGCTGGTGCAGCCGTTGCCGGTCCCGCCACGTCCACCAGGCATGCCGTAACCGGGGTGCTCCCGGCACTCGCAGCAGCCCGGCGGTGACCCGGTCGCCGAGGGTGAGCCGGGCCGGTGGCGGGTCGCGCATCCAGTCGGGCAGCTGCGACGGCTGACCGGTCGGCCGCGACCGGGCCGACCGGCCAGCCCGGTCCGGACCGTCGGTGTCGGTGTCGGTGTCGTACGCAGTGGACATCGGGGCTCCTCCGTGACCGGTCGGTCCGCTCCATGCACGGGAAGCGGGTGCCTGATGATGGCACCGCATCGCGGTCTCCGCCGTCCCTTTTCCGACCCTACGCGCCGGCCGGTCGGCTGCCTTCGTCGGCGCGGACCGCCCGGCTCCCGGCGGGCGGTCCGGCGCGGACCGGTCCCGGACGGTCTGGCAGGCTTGGCCGACGTGAGCGCAGACGGTCTGATCGTGGTCGACAAGCCCGGTGGCATGACGTCCCACGACGTGGTGGCACGGATCCGGCGGCTGGCCCGCACCCGGCGGGTGGGGCACGGCGGCACGCTCGACCCGATGGCCACCGGGGTGCTGGTCATCGGGGTCGGTCGGGCCACCCGGCTGCTCACGTACGTGATCGGCGCGACGAAGAGCTACACCGCCACCATCCGGCTCGGGCAGACCACGGTCACCGACGACGCCGAGGGGGAGGTCACCGCCGCCACCTCCGCCGCCGGGGTGACCGACGAGGCGATCCGGTCCGCCCTGGCCGCCCTCACCGGCGAGATCGACCAGGTGCCGAGCGCGGTCAGCGCCATCAAGGTGGACGGCCAGCGGGCCTACAAGCGGGTCCGGGACGGCGAGACCGTGGCGTTGGCCGCGCGCCGGGTCACCGTCTCCCGGCTGGCCGTGCTCGCCGTCCGGCGGGACGCACCGGACCTGGTCGACGTGGACGTCGACGTGACCTGCTCCTCCGGCACGTACATCCGGGCCATCGCCCGGGACGCCGGCCTCGCGCTGGGCGTCGGTGGGCATCTCACCGCGCTGCGCCGGACCGCGGTCGGCGGGTTCACGTTGGACGAGGCGGCGACCCTGCCGGAGCTGGAACAGCGGGCCCCCGACGTGGTCCCGCTCCCGCTCGCGGCGGCGGCCGACCGGTTCTTCCCGCGCCGGGACGCCAGCGGTGACGAGGCCCGGGTGCTCTCCCACGGTGGACCGTTGGTCGCGGCCGGCATCGCCGGCCCCTACGCGGTCTTCGGCCCCGCCGGGGAGCTGATCGCTATCGTCAGCGAGCGGGAGGGCCGGGCCCGCGCGGAGATCGTGCTCGCCCCGGCCTGACGCCGGGGACCGCACCGGCCGAGAACGGTGCGGCAGGGGAGGAGAGAGATGCAGCGCTGGCGGGGTTACGAGGCGGTGCCCGGTGGCTGGGGGCGTTCGGTGGTCACCATCGGCGTCTTCGACGGGGTGCACCGCGGACACCAGGCCACCATCGGCCACGCCGTGGCGAGGGCCCGGGAGTTGGGTGTCAGGTCGGTGGTGGTGACCTTCGACCCGCACCCGGCCGAGGTCGTCCGTCCCGGGTCCCATCCGGCGGTGCTCACCGAGCCGGCGCGCAAGGCCGAACTGGTCGAGGCGCTCGGCGTGGACGTGCTCTGCGTGGTGCCCTTCACGCCCGAGTTCTCCCGGCTGCCGGCCGAGCAGTTCGTGCACGACATCCTGGTGGAGCACCTGCACGCCGCGCTGGTGGTGGTCGGCGAGAACTTCCGCTTCGGCCACCGGGCCGCCGGTGACGTGGCGCTGCTGGAACGACTCGGCCGGACGTTCGGGTTCGCCGTCGAGGGCGCGCCCCTGGTCGCCGCGGACGGCACGGTCTTCTCCTCGACGTACATCCGGGCCTGCGTCGACGCCGGCGACGTCGGGCCGGCCGCGGCGGCGCTCGGTCGCCCGCACCGGCTGGAGGGGGTGGTGGTCCGGGGGGACCAGCGCGGTCGGGAACTGGGGTTCCCCACCGCCAACCTGCTCTGCCACCGGTACGCGGCGGTGCCCGCCGACGGCATCTACGCCGCCCGGCTGAGCTGGCGGGGCCGGTCGGAACCGCTCGCGGCGGCGGTCTCCATCGGCACCAACCCGACCTTCTCCGGCCGTGAGCGTCGGGTCGAGGCGTACGCGCTGGACTTCAGCGGGGACCTCTACGGCGAGCGGCTCGCGCTGGACTTCGTGGCACACCTGCGCGAGCAGCGCCGGTACGACGCGATCGAGCCGCTCATCGCGCAGATGAACGAGGACGTCGCGCGTACCCGAACGGCGCTGGGCTGAGCGGACGGACGCGTCCCGCGGCCCTTCGACGAGCGGTTTCCCAGGATGCTGGTAGTCTGGCCGAGACGTCGTTCAACGACGTGGGGCCTCGCGCGCCTGCTCGACGCCGCGGGTGCGAGGTTCGCCTCCGTTTCCGACCCCGTACGGGACGGGCGGATCCTGACGAACAACCCATCGAAACAGGGAGAAAATGGCGCTCGACCAGGAAGCCAAGGCCAAGATCCGCGCGGAGTACGCGACCGCCGAGGGGGACACCGGTTCCCCCGAGGTCCAGGTGGCGGTGCTCACCAAGCGGATCGCCGAGCTCACCGAGCACCTGAAGGTGCACAAGCACGACCACCACAGCCGTCGTGGGCTGCTGCTGGTCGGCCGTCGCCGTCGGCTGCTCAACTACGTCCAGAAGAAGGACATCAACCGCTACCGGTCGCTCATCGAGCGGCTCGGCCTGCGCCGGTGACGTGACGGGGGAGTGACCAACCGGGTCATTCCCCCGATCGGCGTCACCAACCGACAATCCAGGGCCGCGCGACCACCCGAGACGGGAGCCGGTCAGCGTACCGGTCTCCGGTAGTGGCCCCCGGGATCCCCGGCGTTGAATCCGCCGGCCCCCGGGCGCTTCGATCGAAGACCGGCCGTCTGAGCAGCTTCCGCGCGTCGTGGGCCCCCCGACGTGAGGAGTAAGACCTACTTATGACCGAGAACCGACTCGGCACCGAATCCCGTACCGCCGTGATCGACAACGGTGCCCTCGGCACCCGCGAGATCACCTTCTCCACCGGCCGGCTCGCCCGGCAGGCCGCCGGTTCCGTCATCGCCCAGCTCGGCGAGACGGTCGTCCTCTCCGCCACCACGGCCGGCAAGCAGCCGAAGGAGCAGTTCGACTTCTTCCCGCTGACCGTCGACGTCGAGGAGCGGATGTACGCCGCGGGCCGGATCCCCGGCTCGTTCTTCCGCCGCGAGGGCCGGCCCAGCGAGGACGCGATCCTCACCTGCCGGCTGATCGACCGCCCGCTGCGCCCGTCGTTCGTCAAGGGCCTGCGCAACGAGGTCCAGGTCGTCGAGACCATCCTGGCGCTCGACCCGCAGCACCCGTACGACGTGGTGGCGATCAACGCCGCCTCGATGTCGACCAAGCTCTCCGGCCTGCCGTTCTCCGGCCCGATCGGGGCGACCCGGATGGCGCACGTCGACGGGCAGTGGGTCGCCTTCCCGACCCGCGAGGAGCTGGCCCGGGCCACCTTCGACATGGTGGTCGCCGGCCGGGCACTGGCCGACGGCGACGTCGCGATCATGATGGTCGAGGCCGAGGCCACCGAGCACACCGTGGCGCTGGTCGCCGGCGGTGCGACCGCCCCGACCGAGGAGGTCGTCGCCAGCGGTCTGGAGGCCGCCAAGCCGGCCATCCGTGAGCTGTGCCGGGCGCAGAGCGAGCTGGCCGAGGTGGCCGCGAAGCCGGTCGCCGAGTTCCCGGTCTTCCTGGACTACCAGGACGACGTCTTCGCGGCGGTGGCCGACCTGGTCCGCGCCGAGGTCGCCGAGGCTCTCAAGATCGCTGGCAAGGCCGACCGCGAGGAGGCTCTGGACCGGATCAAGGCCAAGGTCGCCGAGGAGCTCGGCCCGCGCTTCGAGGGCCGGGAGAAGGAGCTCAGCGCCGCCTTCCGCTCGCTGACCAAGTCCGAGGTGCGCAACCGGGTGCTGCGCGAGCAGGTCCGCATCGACGGCCGGGGCCCACGCGACATCCGTCCGCTGACCGCCGAGGTCGGGGTGCTGCCCCGGGTGCACGGCTCGGCGCTCTTCGAGCGGGGCGAGACGCAGATCCTCGGCGTCACCACGCTGAACATGCTGCGCATGGAGCAGATGCTGGACACGCTCGCGCCGGAGACGCGCAAGCGCTACATGCACAACTACAACTTCCCGCCGTACTCGACCGGTGAGACCGGCCGGGTCGGCTCGCCGAAGCGGCGCGAGATCGGCCACGGCGCGCTGGCCGAGCGGGCGCTGATCCCGGTGCTGCCGTCGCGCGAGGAGTTCCCGTACGCCATCCGGCAGGTCTCCGAGGCGCTCGGCTCGAACGGCTCGACGTCGATGGGTTCGGTCTGCGCCTCCACCCTGGGCCTGCTCTCGGCGGGTGTGCCGCTGAAGGCCCCGGTCGCCGGCATCGCCATGGGCCTCATCTCCGACGAGGTCGAGGGCAAGACCGAGTACGTGACGCTGACCGACATCCTCGGTGCCGAGGACGCCTTCGGCGACATGGACTTCAAGGTCGCCGGCACCCGGGACTTCGTCACCGCGCTCCAGCTCGACACCAAGCTCGACGGCATCCCGTCGGACGTGCTGGCCGCCGCGCTCCAGCAGGCGCACGAGGCCCGGCAGACCATCCTCGACGTGATGCAGGCGGCGATCGAGGCCCCGGCCACGATGTCGGAGTACGCGCCGCGGGTCACCACCGTCAAGATCCCGGTCGACAAGATCGGCATGGTGATCGGCCCGAAGGGCCAGACCATCAACGCCATCCAGGACGAGACCGGCGCCGAGATCTCCATCGAGGACGACGGCACGATCTACGTCGGTGCCACCAACGGCCCGTCCGCCCAGGCGGCGGTCGACCGGATCAACGGCATCGCCAACCCGACCCTGCCGAAGGCGGGCGAGCGGTTCCTCGGCACGGTGGTCAAGACCGCCGCGTTCGGCGCCTTCATCTCGCTCCTGCCGGGCCGCGACGGCCTGCTGCACATCTCCAAGGTGGGCGACGGCAAGCGGGTCGAGAAGGTCGAGGACTTCCTCAACGTCGGCGACAAGGTCGAGGTGGAGATCGCGGACATCGACGCCCGCGGCAAGATCTACCTGGACAAGGTCCGCCCGGAGGGTGCCGAGGCGCCGGCCGCCGCCGAGGAGGGCGAGCGTCCGGCCAGCCGGGACCGGGGTGACCGGGGCCCGCGTGGCGACCGGGGCGAGCGCCCGAGCCGGGGCGAGGGCGGCGAGGGCGGCGAGCGCCCGCGCCGGGAGGGTGGCGAGGGCGGCGACTCCCGTCCGCGTCGCCGGACCCGGCACAGCTGACCCACCCGTTCTGTTCCGTCGACCAGCCCGGCTCGCCGAGCCGGGCTGGTTCGTCGGAGGACACGGCACCACCCCCACCGGCGTCGTCCAGTCAGGAGCCAGCCACCTGTGAGTCGGGTCGACCACGCAACCTTCCCCGCAGGCCGACGGGGTACGGGTCACCGGGCCCGCGCCGCCGGTGCCGACCGACCGACCGCCGCCGCCCGGGCGGTGACCCGGACACTGAGCGACGACCCGTTGGGCGGCACGGTACGGCGTACCGTGCTCCCCAGCGGGCTGCGCGTGCTCACCGAGGCGATCCCGGCGATGCGCAGCGTCTCGTTCGGGATCTGGGTGGCGGTCGGCTCGCGGGACGAGACCGGCCCGCAGTCCGGTGCCGCGCACTTCCTGGAGCACCTGCTCTTCAAGGGCACCCACAAGCGGACCGCGCTGGACATCTCCGCCGAGATCGAGGCGGTGGGTGGTGAGACGAACGCGTTCACCACCAAGGAGTACACCTGCTACTACGCCCGGGTGCTCGACGAGGACCTGCCGCTGGCCATCGACGTGATGTGCGACCTGGTCGCCGACTCGCTGATCGAGGCGGCGGACGTCGAGACCGAGCGCGGGGTGATCCTCGAAGAGATCGCCATGCACGACGACGAGCCCGGCGACGAGGTGCACGACATCTTCGCCCGGGCGGTCTACGGCGACCACCCGCTGGGCCGGCTGATCTCCGGTACCGAGGAGACGGTCACCCCGATGACCCGCCGGCAGATCCAGGGCTTCTACCGGAAGCGGTACGTCGCACCGCAGATCGTCATCGCCGCCGCCGGCAACCTCGACCACGCCACCGTGGTGAAGCTGGTCCGGCAGGCGCTGCGTGACACGCCGCTGGACACGGAGCCGGCGTCCCCGGCCCCGCACCGGGCGAGCCGGCCGGCGGTCCGGACGAGGTCGGCCACCACCGTGGTCGAGCCGAAGGAGACCGAGCAGGCGCACGTGATCCTCGGCTGCCCCGGCATCGACCGGCTGGACGAGCGTCGTTTCGCCCTGGGCGTGCTCAACAACGTGCTCGGCGGCGGCATGTCCAGCCGGCTGTTCCAGGAGATCCGGGAGCAGCGCGGGCTGGCGTACTCGGTCTACTCCTACGCCAGCCAGTACGCCGACTCCGGGCTGTTCGCCGTCTACGCCGGCTGCGCGCCCGGGAAGGTGGACGAGGTGCTGGAGCTGACCCGCGCCGAGCTGCGCCGGGTGGCCGCGGACGGGCTGACCGAGGCCGAGGTGGCCCGGGGCAAGGGCATGTCCAAGGGCTCCTTCGTGCTCGGCCTGGAGGACACCGGCTCCCGGATGAGCCGGCTGGCCAAGGGCGAACTGCTCTACGGCGAGCTGATGCCCGTCGACGAACTGCTGTCCCGGGTGGACGCGGTCACCGTGGACGACGTCAACACCCTCGCCGCCGAGCTGCTCAGCCGACCCATGTCGCTGGCCGTGGTGGGCCCGTTCGGCGAGGGCGACTTCTCGGGCTGACCGCCCGCAGGGTGGGCGTCCCCGGTTCCGCAGGCTGGACCATGCCCGGCTTGGGATACGTTGTGCCCGTGACTGACGAGCAGGGAAAGCGACGTGGTGGGCCCGTCCGGGTCGGCGTACTGGGTGCCCGGGGTCGGATGGGTGTCGAGGTGTGCAGGGCGGTCGACGCCGCCGACGACCTCGACCTGGTGGCGACGATCGACCAGGGTGACGACCTGTCCGCCGCCGCGAACGCCCAGGTGGTCGTCGACTTCACCACGCCCGACGTGGTGATGGACAACCTGCGCTGGCTGATCGACCGGGGGATCAGCGTGGTGGTGGGCACCTCCGGTTTCACCGAGCAGCGGCTCGACCAGGTACGCGGCTGGCTGGCCGGCAGGCCCGACGTCGGCGTGCTGATCGCCCCGAACTTCGGCATCGGCGCGGTGCTGATGATGCAGTTCGCCGCGAAGGCCGCCCGGTACTTCGAGTCGGTCGAGATCGTCGAGCAGCACCACCCGCGCAAGCTGGACGCGCCGAGTGGCACCGCCACGCACACCGCCCGGCTGGTCGCACAGGCCCGCGCCGAGGCCGGGCTGGGGCCGTCGCCGGACGCCACCACCAGCGAGGTGCCGGGCGCACGGGGTGCCGACGTCGACGGCGTGCGCGTGCACGCGGTCCGGGCCACCGGTCTGGTCGCCCATCAGGAGGTGCTGTTCGGCACCACCGGCGAGACGCTCACCATCCGGCACGACTCCTACGACCGGGCCTCCTTCATGCCCGGCGTCCTGCTCGCCGTCCGCCAGGTCCCGCAGCGACCCGGCCTCACCATCGGTCTCGACCCGCTCCTCTGAGCCGGTGGGCGCCACGCTGACGGTGGCGGCGACCGTGGCGCGCCACGACCGCCGCCAACCACGTGGTCAGCGGAACGGGAGCGCCTCCGCCTCGGTGCGCGGAGCGGGAACGGTGGGCAGGTGCCCCGGAGCCAGGTGGGCGGGAGCGTTGGTCAGGCTGACCTCGCCGTAGCCGGTGACGGTCACGTCGACGGGGGTGCCGGCGATCCGGAGTCCGCTCACCGCGACGGCACCCAGTTCGGGGCCGGCCAGCGGGCGGAGCGCCACCCGCCCGCTGGGGACGTCCGGGTAGAGGCCGACGGCGGCCTGGAGGAGGAGGACGGCGCTCGCCGCCGACCAGGCCTGCGGGCGGCACGCCGCCGGGTACGGCACCGGACGGCCCAGGCTGTCCCGGTCGTCGCCGCCGTACAGCTCCGGCAGCCGGTAGTCGAACGCCTCGGCGGTGCGGAGCAGCCCCTCGGCGAGGGTGCGCGCGGCGTCGTGCAGCCCCGCCCGGGCCAGCCCGCCGAGCACGATGGCGGTGTCGTGGGTCCAGATCGACCCACAGTGGTACGACAGCGGGCTGAACCCGCCGTCGGCCCGGGACATGGTGCGCAACCCGAAGCCGCCGGTCATCTCCTCGGTGGCGAGCAGCCGCGCGACCTGGGTCGACTCGTCGTCGTCGAGCAGGCCGGTGCCGAGCAGGTGACCGATGTTGCTGGTCAGCGAGTCGACCGGGCGCTTGTCCCGGTCGAGGGCGAGGGCGGGCTGCGGGCCGTGCCGGCCGTCCACCCAGAACGTGGCCCGGAACCGCTCGGCGAGCCGCTGGGCGTACTCGCGCCAGGCGTCCCCGCCGGGGCGACCGAACGCGTCGAGCAGGGCTGCGCCGTTCACCGCCGCCTCGTACGCGTACCCCTGCACCTCGGCCAGCACGATCGGGGCCCGCGCGATCGTGCCGTCGGCGAAGCGCACCGCGTCGCCGGAGTCCTTCCAGCCCTGGTTGGCCAGGCCGTGCCCGGTGGTGTCGACGTACTCGACGAGCCCGTCGCCGTCGGCGTCGGCGTGCGTGCCGAGCCAGTGCAGCGCCGCCTCCAGGTGGGGCAGCAGCGGTTCGACCTGCTCGGCGGAGAGACCCCAGCGCCACGCGTCGTGCAGCAGGTTGATCCAGAGCATGGTGGCGTCGACCGTGCCGTAGTAGACCGGTGGGAGCCGCAGGCCCGCGTCGGAGAGGGCGAACTCGTGGCGGCGCAGCTCGTGCAGGATCTTGCCGGGTGCCTCGCCGGTGGACGGGTCGACCCGGGTGCCCTGCCGGCGGGCGAGTACCCGCAGCGTGCTGGCGGCCAGGCCGGTGCCGAGCGGGAGCATCATCCGGGCCGCCCAGAGGCTGTCCCGGCCGAAGAGGGTGAGGAACCAGGGCACGCCCGCGCCGAGGAAGACGTCCTCCGGGTGGCTCGGTTCGGCCAGGCGCAGCGCGCGCAGGTCGGCCAGGGAGCGGTCGAGGAGGCGGGCCAGGCGGCGGTCGTCGGCGCGTACCTCGGGACGGGCCCAGTCGGGGCCGTCCACCGGGGCCACCACGACGGCGCGGGGGTCGGTGACGGTCAGTCGCCAGCGCAGCACGGTGCTGCCACCACCGGCGGGGAGATCGACCGGCCAGGCGAGTCGGGGTGCGGTGGCGTGCTCGCCGTCGACGTACGCGGTCGCGCCCTCGCCGTGGACCGTGACGGTGATCCCGCCGGCGGCCCAGCCGAAGCCGCCGTCCGGTCCGGGGTGGGCCGGCAGCGCCGGTCGGCTGTCACCGGACTTGACCACCTCGATCGGGGCCAGGTCGCAGCCGAGGTCGACGCTGACCGTGGCCCGGACGCCGACCGAGGCGGTGGAGACCACGTGCAGTTCCTCGACCAGACCGTCGCGGGTGACCCGACGCAGCCGGTCGACGCGGACGGTGGGATCGGGGTGCGGGTCGCCGAGCCAGCGGGCGATGCTGACGAAGCGGGCGCCGTCGGGGCCGTCCGCCCCGGCGGCCAGCCCTTCCGGTTCCCGGTCGTTGACGCGTAGCTCGGCCCGGGACAGCACCCGGGCGTCGGCGTGGAAGACGCCCTGCACGCCGACCGGCCGGATCTGCCCGGCCGCGTCGCCGAGTGCGCTGGTCGGGGCGTGGACGACTCCGACCAGCTCGTGCAGCAGGGGTTGCAGGTGCCGTTCGGTCACAGGGGAACTCCAGGTCGTCGGCGGAACGGAGGTCTCTTGACAGATCGTTTCGGGGAGTGCAGAGTGCGAAACATTCCAGAAACTTGAACGATCCAATCCTGCCTTATCCAGTTTGGAACGTTCAAGATGGCGAGAGGGATTTCGTGGCACAGAAGGTGACCATCGCGACGGTGGCCCGGCGGGCCGGGGTCAGCCGTCAGACCGTCTCCAATGTGCTCAACGCCCCGCACGTCGTCCGCGAGGAGACCCGGCAGCGGGTGCAGGAGGCGATCGACGCCCTCGGCTACCGGACCAACCAGGCCGCCCGGCAGATGCGTACCGGCCGGTCCCGGCTGATCGCCGTGCGCATCGAACCCACCCGGGACGGCATCAACGGCTCCGTGCTCGACCGCTTCCTGCACGGCCTCTCCGAGACCGCGGGCACCGCCGGCTACCGGGTGATGCTCTACACCGCCGTCGACGACGAGCAGGAGATCCGGGAGTACGACGACCTGCTCGGCGCGTACGACCTCGACGCCTTCGTGCTCACCGGCACCAAGCGGGGCGACCCGCGTACCGCCTGGCTCGCCGCCCGGAACGTGCCCTTCGTGACTTTCGGACGACCCTGGGACGACCCGACCGCCCACCCGTGGGTCGACGTGGACGGGGCCGACGGCACCGCCCAGGCGACCCGGCGGCTGCTGGCGCTCGGCCACCGGCAGATCGGCTTCGTCGGCTGGCCGGTCGGCTCCGGGGTCGGCGACGACCGACGCCTCGGCTGGGAGCACACCCTGCGGGCCGCCGGGGTCGACCCGGTCGACCTGGACCGGCGGACCGAGGACGGCATCGTCGAGGGTGAGCGCGCCGCCCGTGACCTGCTCGATGCGGCCCGTCCGGCGACCGCCCTGATCTGCGTCAGCGACTCGCTCGCCCTCGGTGCCCTCCAGGCCGTCCGCGCCGCCGATCCCGCCGTCCCGGTGATCGGCTTCGACGACACCCCGGTCGCCGCCGCGGTCGGTCTGACCAGCGTCTGCCAGCCCCTGCACCAGGCCGCGGTGCGGTGCGTGGAACTGCTGGCCGGCCTGCTCGACGACACCCCCCGACAGATCCACCCCCAGGTGCTGCTGAAGCCCCGCCTGGTGCTCCGGCAGACCGCGTGACACCTTCCCCCACCCGAATCCCCCACCAGGAGAGTAGAGATGGCTCCTCGATCGATCCGCCGCGCGGCGGTGGCC
The DNA here is from genome assembly GCF_014680085.1 of Micromonospora sagamiensis. Taxonomy (NCBI): domain Bacteria; kingdom Bacillati; phylum Actinomycetota; class Actinomycetes; order Micromonosporales; family Micromonosporaceae; genus Micromonospora; species Micromonospora sagamiensis. Next base: position 4,603,117 of record NZ_AP023438.1, read on the forward strand.
GGCCTGGCCGTCGCCGCCCTGTTCGGCTCGGCGGCCTGCGGCAGCGGCTTCGACGACTCCGGCGACGAGGCCCAGTCCAGCGGCCCGGCAAAGCTGGAGATCCTGATCGGTTCCTCCGGCGAGGCCGAGACCAAGGCCGTGCAGGAAGCGGCGGCGAAGTGGGCCGGCGCCTCCGGGAACACCGCCACGGTCACCCCGGCCCAGGACCTCACCCAGCAGCTCGGGCAGGCGCTCGCCGGAGGTAACCCGCCGGACGTCTTCTACGTCGACGCCAGCCGCTTCGCCGACTACGCCAGCGTCGGCGCGCTCGAACCGTACGGCGACAAGATCAGCAAGCCGGACGACTTCTACGGGAGCCTGCGGCAGACGTTCACCTACGACGGCACGTTCTACTGCGTGCCGAAGGACTTCTCCACCCTCGCCCTCCAGATCAACACCGACCTCTGGGCGAAGGCCGGCCTCACCGACGCCGACATCCCGACCACCTGGGACCAGCTCACCGCCACCTCCCGCAAGCTGAAGGCGGCCGGGCAGGTGCCGCTGGTGGTCGCCGACACCCGGGACCGGATCGGCGCGTTCATGGTGCAGGCCGGCGGCTGGTTGACCAGCGAGGACGGCAAGCAGGCCACCGGCGACACCCCGGAGAACGTGCAGGCGCTCGGCTACGTCAAGACGCTGCTCGCCGAGGGGCTGGCCCGCTACCCGAAGCAGCTCGACGCCGGCTGGGGCGGCGAGGCGTTCGGCAAGGGCAAGGCGGTGATGACCATCGAGGGCAACTGGATCAAGGGGGCCCTCCAGAACGACTTCCCGAACGTGAAGTACAAGGTCGTCCCGCTGCCGGCCGGGCCGAAGGGGCAGGGCACCCTCTCCTTCACCAACTGCTGGGGCATCGCCGCCAAGAGCAAGCACAAGGAGCAGGCGATCAGGTTCGTCGAGGCGATGACCGCCGGCGAGCAGCAGATGACCTTCGCCAAGGCGTTCGGCGTGATGCCGTCCCGGCAGTCGGTCCGTGACCAGTACACCCAGCAGTTCCCGAACGACAAGCCGTTCATCGACGGCGCCGAGTACGCCCAGGGGCCGGTGAACGCCCCCAAGATGGACAGCGTCCTGAAGGACCTCGACACCGGCCTGAACACCCTCGCCACGGGCGACCCGAAGGCGATCCTCGCCCGTTTCGACCAGAACGCCAAGGCGGCGCTCGGCGGCAGCTGAGGGGGATGCAGGGGCCCCTTGCTACCGCTTTTTGACGAGCAGGGGGCCCCTGCATCCCACCCCCCGGAGGGAGGAGGGAGGGAAGATGGCGATCGACGCGCCGGCCGCGCCGGCCACCCCGTCGGCCGCGCCGCCCGGCGGGCGACGTCGCGGCGGCGTACGCGGTGACGAGACCCTCGCGGGTTGGCTCTTCGTGGCGCCCGTGGTGGCGATCCTCGGGCTGTTCCTGCTGCTGCCGATCCTGATGGCGTTCTGGGTGAGCCTGACCGGCTGGAACGGCCAGGGCAGCCCGTTCACGTCCGAGGTGCCCTTCGTGGGAGCCGACAACTACACCCGGCTGTTCACCGAGGAGGGGCTGGCCCGCCGGGACTTCATGACCAGCATCCGGAACAACCTCTACTACGTGGCGATCGTGGTGCCGACGCAGACCGCGCTGGCGCTCGGCCTCGCCCTGGTCGTGAACAACCGGATGCTCCGGGGGAAGTCGTTCTTCCGGTCGGCGTTCTACTTTCCCTCGGTCACCAGCTCGGTGGCGATCAGCGTGGTCTTCCTCTTCCTGTTCGCCAACTCCGGAGCGGTCAACGCGCTGCTCGGTGCGTTCGGCGTCGACGGGCCGCAGTGGTTCGCCGACGCCCGCGGGGTGCTGCACATCCTGCTCGGCACGGTCGGTGTGGACCAGCCGCCGGCCGCCCTGACCGGCGGCGGCCCGTTCGGCCTGACCTGGTGGGAGTGGCTCTCCGGGCCCAGCGTGGCGATGGTCTCGATCATCACGCTGGTGGTCTGGACCACCTCCGGGACGTTCATGCTGATGTACCTCGCCGCGTTGCAGAACGTGCCGGTGGCCCTGGACGAGGCGAGCACCCTGGACGGGGCGACCCGTTGGCAGCGGTTCCGTCACGTCACCCTGCCGCTGCTGAAGCCGACCACGTTCCTGGTGGTCACCCTCGGCCTGATCGGCACCTGGCAGGTCTTCGACCAGGTGTACGTGATGAGCCAGGGCGACCCGGCCAAGACCACGCTCACCCCGGCATACCTGTCGTACCGGACCGCGTTCCGGGATTTCGAGTACGGCTCGGGCGCGGCGATCTCGTTCGTCCTGTTCCTGATCATCATCCTGCTGACCCTCGGGCAACGCCGGCTGATGCGGGAGAAGGACCAGGTCGGGCGGCGGTCGTGGCGTCGACGCGTACCGGGGAGGTCCTGACATGGCCGTGGTGACCGGGCCGGCGGGCCCTCGGTCGGCCCCGGTGACCGCCCGTCGCCGCCCCGGCGGCGCGCGTGGCCTGGCGACGACCTTCCTCGGGTACGCCACCCTGGTCTTCTTCGGGCTGGTGTTCCTCTACCCGTTCGTCATCCAGATCGCCAACTCGTTCAAGACCGAGCCGGACGCGGCGGCCAACCCGCTCTCCCCGTTGCCCGACCCGGTCGACCTGGCCGGCTTCCAGCGGATCGTCGAGGGCACCGAGTTCCCGCTCTGGATGGGCAACTCGGTGCTGGTCACCGTGTTGGTCACCGCCGGCCGGGTGTTCTTCGACTCGCTCGCCGGCTACGCCCTGGCCCGGCTGCGCTTCCGGGGCCGGGCCGGGCTGTTCGCGGCGGTGGTCGCGGTCATGGCGGTGCCCGGTGTGGTGCTGCTGATCCCGAAGTTCCTGGTGCTCAACCAGCTCGGCATGTACGACACCCACGCCGCGCTGGTGGTGCCGCTGCTGGCCGACGCGGCCGGGGTCTTCATCATGAAGCAGTTCTTCGAGTCGATCCCGGTCAGCGTGGAGGAGGCGGCCCGGATCGACGGGGCCAGCCCGTTCCGGACCTTCTGGTCGGTGGTGCTGCCGATGGCGAAACCGGCCCTGATCACGCTGACCATCCTGTCGTTCCAGGGCTCCTGGAACGAGTTCCCGCACAGCCTGGTCGCCGTCCAGGACCCGGACCTGTTCACCCTGCCCCGAGGGCTGGCCGACCTGGTCAGCGGGTCGCTCGGCGCGGGCACGCAGTACCCGCTCAAGCTCGGCGCGGCGCTGCTGGCCACCATCCCGGTGGCGATCGTCTTCGTGGTCTTCCAGCGCTACTTCGTCCGGGACGCCAACGACGGCGCCGACAAGGGCTGAGGACGGTGGTGGTTCCCGCGCCGTGGGCCGGGAACCACCACCGGACCACTACTGCTCGATGACGGACATGATGTTGCCGGCCGGGTCGGTGAACCAGGCGATGGTCGGCCCGTTGTCGCGCATGATCCCCTTGTCGTCCTGCGGCATCCCCGGGTACCGGGCGAACCGCACACCCCGCCCGGTCAGCTCCTCGACCGCCCGGTCGACGTCGTCGACCGGGAAGTTGAGCACCGTGAAGGCTGCCGGGGTGTGGTCCGCCTTCGGGTAGACCAGGACGTTCCGGTCCCCGGCGAGGTGCAGCGTCAGCAGCCCGCCCGTACCCCCGGTCTGCGACACCCGCAGGCCGAGGGTGTGCTCGTAGAACTCCCGGGCGCGGTCGGTGTCGTCCACCGAGAAGCCGCTGAACGCCGGCGTGTCCCTGAACATGGTCGTCTCCGTTCCGGCCGTGGTCGCGGCGTCCGTCTGGTCAACGGGTCCGGGTCGGCCCCGGTGTCGTACGCGCGGCACGGCCTCCGGTCGGCGTACCCGGCCCGGTGACCCGTCAACCCTGCGGAACCGGCTCGGTCGGCACCCCGACGTGGAGGCGGAGCTGGGGCACGAGCATGTCGTCGACGTCCAGGGCGCGGGCCGCGCCGTCCGGCTCCCAGCCGGTGCCGGTGAGGAACTTCCGGGTCGCCTCGTCGCCCTCGAACGCCCAGGCCACCGCGCGGGTGAAGCCGTCGGTCCGCCAGTGGTCGACGGCCGCCGCCAACAGCCGGCTGCCGTGCCCGCGTCGACCCCAGCGCGGCTCGATCAGCAGGTCGGTCACGGCCACCACGTCCGGCCCCAGCGACTCCGCCGGCTCCTCGGGGGCGAGCGCCTCCGCGTCGGCCGGACCGGACGCGGTGAAGCCCACCAGATACGATGATTCGGCCTGCTCGACGGCGACCAGCACCCGGTGGGCGGCCGACGGCGGCTCCTGCACCGCGGCGGTCCACCGTCGGGCGAGGTACGCCTCGTCCAGGTTGTCCAACACGTGCCGTGGCAGAATCCGCCGGTAGGCGACCCGCCAGGTCGCGAGCTGGATTCGTGCGATCTCGCCGGCGTCCTCGGGACGCGCCGGGCGGACGTACCCGAGAGCCATGGGACGCAAGCCTACGCAGGGCGAGGGAGGCGACGGTGCCCCAGGGTGCCAGACGGACGGTCGCACAGGTCGCGGGCGTGATCGGGCTCGCCATCGCGGTGGCCCTCTTCCTCTCCGTGGCAGCTGTTCGGCACGGCTTCTTCGACCTGGAGGTCTACCACGGCGCGCTGACCTACTGGGTGCACGACGGCGGCGAGGTCTACGACTACCTCAAGCCCCGCAGCAAGTACGGCTTCACGTACCCGCCGTTCGCCGCCCTGGCCATGCTGCCGATGGCGTACCTCTCCTGGAACGCCGCGATCCTGGTCAGCGTGACCCTCAGCGTGCTGGCCAGCACCGTGGTGATCTGGTGGCTGCTCGACCCGGTGGCGGTCCGTGCCGGGTGGAGCCGCTGGTTCACCCTGGCCGTGGCGCTCTGCCTGGCCGCCGCCTTCGAGCCGATGCGCGAGACGGTCAACTTCGGCCAGGTCAACATGCTGCTGCTCTTCCTGGTCGCGGTGGACCTGCTCTGGCTCGCCCCACGGGGCAGCCGCTGGCTCGGGGTGGGGATCGGGCTGGCCACCGCGATCAAGCTGACCCCCGGCATCTACCTGGTCTACCTGCTGGTCACCGGCCGCTGGCGGGCCGCGGCCACCGCGACGGCCGTGGCCGGCGGGGCCACCCTGCTGGCCGCCGCGCTCTTCCCGGACGCCTCCCGCGAGTACTGGACCCAGGCGTTCTGGAACACCGACCGGATCGGGGAACTGGCGTTCATCTCCAACCAGTCGTTGCAGGGCGTGGTGGCCCGGCTCGACCCGGGGCACCCGAGCACCCTGCTCTGGTTGCTGCTGGTCGCGGTCACCCTGCTGGTCTGGGCCCGCCGCTGCCGGGCGGCGGTGTCGGTCGGCGACGAGGCCACCGGGTTCGCCCTGACCGGCGTGGTGATGTGCCTGGTCAGCCCGGTGACCTGGGTGCACCACCTGGTCTGGCTGATTCCGGCGCTGATCCTGCTGGTCGACAACGCCATGGCCGCGCCGGCCGGTGGCCGCCGTCGACGCGGGCTGCTCGCCTTCGCCGCCGTCGCGTACCTCGTGCTGATCAGCCGGCTGGTCTGGCACTGGGAGCGGGGTTTCGGCGGGGTGGACGGCTTCGTGTTCAGCAACTTCTACGTCTGGGTCAGCCTCGCGCTCCTGGTGGCCCTGCCGGTCCGCCGGCCCGCACCGACCCAGGGGGCCGGCTCAGCCGCCGTCGACACGGCCGGCGTACCGCAGCTCGGCGAGGGCGAGCGGGGCGCGCCCACCGGAGCGCGGTACCGGATAGGTCGACTCCTCGCCGTCCGGTGACAGCCCGGCCCGCACGTAGAACCGGCGGGCCCGCGCGTTGTCGGCGAGCACCCAGACCCGGTAGGTCGTCCACCCCCGGTCGGTGAGCCCGGCCCGCGCCGCCGACAGCAGGGTGACCGCCGTCCCGTCGCCCCAGCACGCCGGGTCGACGTAGAGCCCGACCACCTCACCGCAGGTCGGGTCCAGCTCCGCGCGGCTCTGGTTGATCCGGTACGGGCCGAAGGTGGCGAACCCGGTGACCTGCCCGTCGGCCTCGGCGAGGAGGGTGGTGAACGGGTTCTCCGGATCGGCGGTGGCCATGTCCCGCCGCCGCTGCGCCCACGCCGCGACGTTGAGCCGGCCGAGCACCTCCGGCGGCATGATCCCGGCGTAACCGGCCTGCCAGCCCCGTACGTGCACCCGGGCGACCGCCTCGGCGTCGTCGGGCTCCTCCCGGCGGATGGTGCGCATCTGACCGTTCTATGCCCGAACGGGCCTGTGGTCCAGTGCTTTCGTTCGTGTCGTACCGCTCGGTTAGGGTGCCGGCGATGGCCGCACCGGAATCGCTCTCCCTCGCCCAGGCCCGACGGGTGGCACTGGCCGCCCAGGGCTTCGCCGACCCGCCGCCGGCCGGCGTGCCCTCCCGGCGGCACCTGCGCCGGGTGCTCGACCGGGTCGGGCTGATCCAGATGGACTCGGTCAACGTGCTGCAACGCGCGCACTACCTGCCGCTCTACAGCCGCCTCGGGCCGTACCCGACCGACCTGCTCGACCGGGCCGCCTACCGCCCGCCCCGGGACCTGTTCGAGTACTGGGGGCACGAGGCGTCGCTGGTGCCGGTGGAGCTGCACCCGGCGCTGCGGTGGCGGATGGCGCTGGCCCGGGAGAAGGCCTGGGGTGGCATGCGGCGGATCGTGCGCGAACAGCCGGAACTGGTCGCCTGGGTCCGTGACGAGGTCGCCGCCCGGGGGCCGCTCACCGCCGCCGAGATCGAGCACGACGCGCCCCGGGAGACCGGCAACTGGGGGTGGAACTGGTCGGTGGTGAAGCAGGCCCTGGAGTACCTCTTCTGGGCCGGCGAGGTCACCGCCGCCGACCGGACGACCGCCTTCGCCCGCCGGTACGACCTGCCCGAGCGGGTGCTTCCCGCCGAGGTGCTCGACGCGCCGACCCCGACCGACGCGGAGGCGTACCGCACCCTGGTCGCGGTCGCGGCGCGCTGCCTGGGCGTGGCCGCCGAACCGGAGCTGCGCGACTACTTCCGGCTGCCGGCGGCCGGCACCCGGCAGGCCGTCGCGGAGCTGGTCGAGGCGGGGGAGCTGACCCCGGTCACCGTGGAGGGCTGGCGACAGCCGGCGTACCTGCACGCGCAGGCCCGGCTGCCCCGGTGGATCCGGGCGAACACCCTGGTCAGTCCCTTCGACCCGGTGATGTGGGAGCGGGCCCGCGCCGAGCGGCTGTTCGGCTTCGGCTACCGCATCGAGATCTACGTGCCCGCGCCGAAACGGGTGTACGGCTACTACGTGCTGCCGTTCCTCTCCGGCGACCGGTTCACCGCCCGGGTCGACCTGAAGGCCGACCGGAAGGCGAGGGTGCTGCTGGTGCCGGCGGCCTGGGCCGAACCCGGCGTCGATCCCGGCGAGACCGCGCTCGCCCTCGCCGCCGAGCTGTACCGGCTGGCCGGCTGGCTCGGGCTGGACGCGGTCGCGCCTCCGGCCGGCGGGGACCTGGCCGGGCCGCTCGCCGCCGCGCTGGCCGGCACGGCCGGTGTACGGTGAGCACGTGACCAGCGTTGACGGACCGGCCGCCCAGCCGGCCCCGCCGATTCCACCGGCCGACCCGACGCCGGCCAGCCCGGCCGCGCACCCGCACCCGCACCCGCACTGGCCGGCGGGCGCGGTCCAGGTCGCCGAGCCGGACCGGTTCACCCGTTTCGTGGTCGGCCTCTACGACCGTGCGCCCCGCTGGGCGGTGCCGTTGGCCGCCCTCGGCTGCGTCGGCGTCGGCGTGGCGTACGCCCTGGTCAGTGACCCGACGCGGGCCGCGCCCGACGCGCTGCCCACCTGCCTGCTGAAGCTCACCACCGGGCTGGACTGTCCGGGTTGCGGCGGTACGCGGGCCCTCTGGTACGTGCTCCACGCCGACCTGCCCGCCGCCGCGCGGCACCACTTCCTGTTCGTCTTCGCGCTGCCCTTCCTGGCGTACCTCTTCGTCGCCTGGGGGGCGAAGCAGGCCTTCGGCTGGCGACTGCCGGAGCTGCGGATCAGCCCGAAGATGATCGGTGGCTTCCTGGTCGCCTGGCTGGTCTTCTCGGTGGCCCGGAACCTGCCCTGGGTCCCCTTCACCTCGCTCTACGTCTGAGCGGGCCGCATCCGGCGGAACCACGCCGACCCCTCCGGCGGCGCGTGACGTCGCGGGGTACGGGGTGGTCGACGGCAGCCTCCATCGCCGGGGTCGACCCGGCGAGACATGGAACACGCACGCGGCGAAGCGGGTGGGGTCGGCGGTGAATCCGCAGGTGGCGGCAGGTGGGTCGGGTTCAGTCGACGCCGGTGGGGCCACTACAGTCCGAGGAATGCCGGAGATGGTGCAACCTCAGGTCAAGCTCGTCGCGTGGACCCACTTCGAGGCTCCCGACGACGTGCCGTGGTCGACCGACGCCGACGGCGGGCAGGCGCTCGCCGAGTTCGCCGGCCGGGCCTGCTACCAGAGCTGGAGCAAGCCGAACCCGGCCACCGCCAGCAACGCCGGCTACCTGGCGCACATCCTCGAGGTCGGCCACCTGTCGGTGCTGGAGCACGGCTCGGTGACCTTCTACTTCAGCGGCGTGTCCCGCTCCTTCACCCACGAGCTGATCCGGCACCGCCACTTCTCGTACTCCCAGCTCTCCCAGCGGTACGTGCCCGAGCGGGACGCCGCGATGGTCGAGCCCCGGGTGATCGCCGAGGACCCGGAGCTGCACAAGCGCTTCGTGGAGGCGACCGAGGCGAGCGTGCGGGCGTACAACGAGCTGCTGGAGGGCCTCGAACGGCGCTTCGTCGACGAGCCCAACCCCACCCTGCGCCGTAAGCAGGCACGGCAGGCCGCCCGCGCGGTGCTGCCGAACGCCACCGAGACCCGGATCGTGGTGACCGGCAACTACCGGGCGTGGCGGCACTTCGTCGCGATGCGGGCGACCGAGCACGCCGACGTGGAGATCCGCGAGCTGGCCGTGGAGTGCCTGCGGCAGCTCCAGCGGGTCGCGCCGAACGTCTTCGGTGACTTCGTCGTCTCGACCCTGCCCGACGGCACCGAGGTCGCGACGAGCCCGTACGCCGAGCGGTCCTGACGACGTACGCCGAACGTGGCCGGGCCGGCACGGCGAGCGTGCGTGGGCCGGCGGTGTCCGGCCGGCCGACCCCGCTGAGCCCTTCCCCGCCGGAGGCGTCCCGGTCGGTTGCTAGGTTGTCAGCATGACCCACGACCACCCTGTCGCCTCGGAGCGGGCGTTGTCGCGTCCCTTCGGGCGACTGCTCACCGCCATGGTGACCCCGTTCACCTCCGACGGTTCGCTCGACCTCGAGGGCGCCGCCCGGCTCGCGACCCACCTGGTCGACTCCGAGGGCAACGACGCGTTGGTGGTCAACGGCACCACCGGCGAGTCGCCGACCACCACGGACGCGGAGAAGGAACGCCTGGTCCGGGCCGTGGTCGAAGCGGTCGGTGACCGGGCCCGGGTGGTCGCCGGGGTCGGCACGAACGACACCCGGCACACCATCGAGCTGGCCGCCGCGGCGGAGAAGGCCGGTGCCGACGGGCTGCTCGTGGTGACCCCGTACTACAGCAGGCCGCCGCAGGCCGGTCTGCTGCGCCATTTCACCGCGGTCGCGGACGCCAGCGGCCTGCCGGTGATGCTCTACGACATCCCGCACCGGGCCGGGGTGGCCATCGCCACCGACACCCTGGTGCGGCTCGCCGAGCACGGCCGGATCGTGGCCGTCAAGGACGCCAAGGGCGACCTGACCGCCACGAGCTGGGTGACCAGCCGGTGCGACCTGGCGGTCTACAGCGGTGACGACGCGCTCACCCTGCCGCTGCTGGCCGTCGGCGGGGTCGGCCTGGTCGGCACCTCCACCCACTTCACGGGTGCGCTGACCAAGCAGATGATCGAGCGGTACGACGCGGGGGAGACCGCGACCGCCCTGGCGCTGCACCGGCGGCTGCTGCCGCTGTTCACCGGGATCTTCCGTACCCAGGGCACGATCCTGGTGAAGGCGGGCCTGAAGGCGTCGGGACTGCCGGCCGGGCCGGTCCGCCCGCCGCTGGTGGACGCGACCGCCGACGAGATCGCCCAGCTCCGTGCCGACTGCACGGCAGCGGGTCTGGACCTACCCTGATGACGACACGACACGGCGGGCGCCGGATGCCGGCCCCGCAGAATGAGGTGGCTGCGTGACCGAGGCGCACATCGAGGCGGAACTTCCCCCGCCGCTTCCGGAGGGTGGTCTACGGATCATCCCGCTTGGCGGGCTCGGCGCCATCGGGCGGAACATGACCGTCTTCGAGTACGACGGCAAGCTGCTCATCGTCGACTGCGGCGTGCTCTTCCCCGACGTGGAGCAGCCCGGCGTCGACCTGATCCTCCCCGACTTCGCCCCCATCCTGGACCGACTCGACGACGTCCAGGCGATCGTGCTCACCCACGGGCACGAGGACCACATCGGCGCGGTGCCGTACCTGCTCGCGCACAAGCAGGACATCCCGCTGGTCGGCTCCCAGTTCACCCTCGGCCTGGTCGAGGCGAAGCTGGCCGAGCGGCGGATCGAGCCGTACACCCTGACCGTGCGGGAGGGGGGCCGGGAACGGCTCGGCCCCTTCGAGTGCGAGTTCTTCGCGGTGAACCACTCCATCCCGGACGCGCTCGCGGTGGCCATCCGCACCCCGGCCGGGCTGGTCCTGCACACCGGCGACTTCAAGATGGACCAACTCCCGCTGGACGGCCGGATCACCGACCTGGCCGGGTTCGCCCGGCTCGGCGCGGAGGGCGTGGACCTGCTCCTGTCCGACTCCACCAACGCGGAGATCCCCGGTTTCGTCACGCCGGAGCGGGAGATCGGCCCGGTCCTCGACTCGATCTTCGCCAAGGCGAAGGGCCGGATCATCGTCGCCTCGTTCGCCTCGCACGTGCACCGGGTGCAGCAGGTGCTCGACTCGGCCGCCGAGCACGACCGCAAGGTCGCCCTGATCGGCCGGTCCATGGTCCGCAACATGGGCATCGCCCGCGACCTCGGCCTGCTCAACATCCCACCCGGACTGGTGGTCGGCCTGGACGAGGCGACCAGCCTGCCCCCGGAACGGATCGTGCTGATGTCCACCGGCTCGCAGGGCGAGCCGATGAGCGCGCTCGGCCGGATGGCCAGCGGCGACCACCGGCACATCACCATCGCCCCCGGTGACACCGTCGTCCTGGCCAGCTCCCTGGTCCCCGGCAACGAGACCTCGGTGTACCGGGTGATCAACCGGCTCGCCCGGGCCGGTGCGGTGGTGGTGCACAAGGACGTCGCCAAGGTGCACGTCTCCGGCCACGCGCCCGCCGGTGAGCTGCTCTACCTGCTCAACGTGGTCCGGCCCAGCAACCTGATGCCGGTGCACGGCGAATGGCGGCACCTGCGGGCGCACGCCCGGCTGGGCATCGAGTCCGGCGTCGACCCCGACCGGGTGGTGCTCTGCGAGGACGGCGACGTGGTCGACCTGGTCGACGGCCGGGCCAGCCTGGTCGGGCACGTGACCAGCCGCTACGTCTACGTCGACGGGCTGGCCGTCGGGGACGTCGGCGAGTCGCTGCTGACCGAGCGGCGGATCCTCGGCGACGGCGGCTTCATCGCCTGCACCGTGGTGGTCGACTCGGTCACCGGCAAGGTGGTCGGCGGGCCGACCGTCTCCGCCAAGGGCTTCTCCGAGGACCCGGCGGCGTTCAACGCGGTCGTGCCGCTGGTCACCGAGGCGCTGAACCGGGCCGCCTCCGACGGGATCACCGACCCGCACCAGCTCCAGCAGATCGTCCGGCGGACGGTCGGTCGATGGGTCAACGACGCGTACCGTCGTCGGCCGATGATCGTCCCGTTCGTGGTCGAGGTCTGACCCACCCGGGTGGTCCGGCGGCCCGCCGGACCACCCGGGGCTCAGGCCCCGGCGACCAGCGCGGGCCGGCGGGCTCAGGGCAGGGCGGCCACCGCGTCGGCGTACGCGGTCCCGGTCCTGACCACCGCCTCGACCAGCACCTCCACCTGCGCCGGCGCCACCCCGTGGGCCAGGTCCGTGGTGACGTCCCCGGCCAGCACCAGTTCGCCGCCGGCCACCTCGTGCACGTACGCCTTCGGCAGCAGCCGGTCGCGGTTCCAGGCGTTGACGAACTCGTACGCCTCGGCGCGCCGGCCGACCGGCAGGCGACGGGTGGCGACCACCCGGGCGTGCAGGATCTCGGCCCGCGTCCCGACCCGCTCGAACCGGATCACCGCCTCACCCCAGCGGCCGACCACGGTGCCACCCGGCTCGACGGCACACCGGTCACCCCGACGCTCCACGGCGGAGACGATCACGGCGACGGTCAGCGGGGCGGGCTCGTCCGGCGGGACGTCGTCCGCCGGCTCCGGACCGGAGCCGGCGTCGAACGCACCGGGGCCGGCGGGGTCGTCGGCCACCGGATCGGCCGGCAGTGGGGGCGGCGCGGTGGTCAGCGGCCGCTCGGCCAGCCGGGCGGCGATCCGGCCGGACTGGTGCCCGGTGCCGTTGCGGGCGTCGAACCGCCCGGCGAGGTCGGTGGCGGTGGCGAGCAGTTCCCCGCCGAGCGCCGCCAGGCTCGGCGTGCCGCCCGGCGGGGTCACCCGGACCAGCCCGAACGCCTCGGCCAGCCGGGTCGCGTGGTCCAGGCCCAGCGTCCGCCCCGGCGTCCGGGCGGGCCCCGGGTCGACCGGCCCGGACGGGTGACCCACACCCGACTCGGCGGCCAGCCGGCAGAGCAGGGCACCCGCGGCGGTGAACTCCATCGCGGACCGCTCGTCCACCGGCCGGGCCAGCCGGGGCAACTGCTCGACGAGGATCTCCACCCCGCGCGCCGGGTGCCCGCCGAGCGCGCAGAACAGCAGGTGCGCCGGGAGGTGCCCGAAGGCCGTCCACTCCCGCCGGTGCCGGCGGTACGCCCGCACGTGCGCCCGCCCCGCGTCGTCGTGCCGTCCCAGCCGCAGGTACGGCAGGAGCAGCGCGACCAGGGCGGCCTCCGGTTGGTCGGTGCAGTCGCCGGGGTCGGCGATCACCGGTTCCAGCATCCGTACCGCCTCGGCCCACTCGCCCCAACCGGTGAGCAGTTCGGCCTGGCGTACCGCCACACAGGCGGCGCAGTCGCGCCCCGGACCGGCGGCCCGCCACCGGGCGTACCACTCCCGGGCGGCCGGTTCGTCCCCCAGGTGGTCGGCGAGCCGGCAGCGCAGCTCGGCCACCGTGCCGGGCTCCGTCCCGCCCAGCCGGCGGTCGAGGTCGTCCAGGAGGACACGGGCCTGGTCCAGCCCGATCCGAGGGCTGGCGGGCAGCGCCTCCACGGCGGCCCGCTGGCCGCTGCGCAGCATCGCGACGTCGTCGGCGTCGAAGAGGGCGGGATGCTGGTCCACCGCGGCGAGACAACGGTCCAGCGGTTCGACCAGTCGCCACCGCTCGCCCCGGTACCGGTGCGTCTCGATCAGTACGAGCCGGGCGTCCACGCCGAGCCGGACGTCCCCGGCGGCGTCGGCGTGCGCGGCGATCCGTTCCAGTTCGACGAGCCTCTCCTCCCCGTCGGGCAGGTCCCGGGCCGCGTCGAGCGCCGCACGCCCCGCGTCGCCACTCACGCCCGGGCCCCGTCGGTCAGTTCCGCCACGGCGGCGGCCAGCCGGCAGCCGGCCGAGATGCCCCGGTCGAGGAGCTGGTCGAGCTGGTGCGGGGTGACTCCCCGTTCCAGGTCGGTGATGACCTCGCCGCAGACCCGGGCCCGCCCGTCGTCGTCGACCTCGACGAACGCCTTCGGCCAGTACCGCGAGTGGTTCCAGTCGTTGCAGAAGGCGCGCAGCGCCGGAACGTGTTCGATCCCGAACAGCGGCGCGGTGACCGTCCGCACCTGGAGCACCTCACCGGCCCCGCCCAGCCGGCGGAACCAGACCAGGCTCGTCCCCCAGCGGCCGACCAGGTTGCCGTCGGTGTCCGGGCGGCAGGCGTACCCCCGGGTGGCCAGCACCGCCGCCACCAGCTCCCCGGTCAGCGGACGCAGCGTGTGCGGGTGTCCGCCCAGCGGGCCCTCCGGGCCGTCCCCGAACTCCGGCGGCACCATCGGCGGCACCCCTCCCTGAGGTTCCTGAGGCGAATATCACGGCTGAGTGCCGACAGCGCGCTGCGACGCACGGACACGACGGTAAAAGCGGCGAACTACCGGGTCGCGCCGTTACCGTGACTCTATGGCGGGCCGTACCTCTCAGGCGAGCCGGCGACGCGGCGCGTCGCCGCGCGGTACCACGAACAACCGTGCCCGTCAGCCGGCCAAGAAGACCCGCGCGACCGCCCGGAGCCGCCGTCCGGCGGCCCGGCCCGCGCCCGGCGCCTACCTGGGCCGTGCGATCACCAGTGTCTGGATGGGACTCGCGCACGGTGTCGGGTGGACGGTCCGGGCCGCGGGCCGGCAGGCCGCCACCGCCCGTGAGGTGGGCCCGGAGCACCGGCGCGACGGTGCCGGCCTGCTCCTGTTCGGGCTCGCGATCCTCAGCGCGGTGGCGATCTGGTTCTCCGGGGCGGGACCGGTCGGGGCCCGGCTGGCGGACAGCGTCCGACTCTTCCTCGGTGCGATCTCCATCATCGTGCCCGTGCTGCTGACCATCGGCGCCTGGCGGATGATGCGCGAGCCCGCCGACCCGGCGCACCGGGGACGCGGCCTGGTCGGCTGGGGCTCCATGATCGTCGCCACCGCCGCGATGCTGCACATCGGACAGGACCCGGTCGACCACGTGCAGCGCGACTACGCCGGTGGCCTGGTCGGCATGGGCGTCGGCGGGCTGCTGGACCGGGCGGTCACCGCCTGGGTGGCCGTACCGCTGCTGATCCTGTTGCTGGTCTTCGGTCTGCTGGTGGTCACCGCGACGCCGATCAACAAGGTCCCCGAGCGGCTCGGCCTGCTCACCGGTGGGGTGCTCGGCGTGCCGCCGGCCCCGGCGGTGGACGAGGTCGAGGTGGTGGAGGTGGTCGAGAAGCCGGCCCGCCGCCGTCCGGCCCGCAAGTCCGCGCCGCCGCCGGAGCCGGACGACCCGGCGGAGACCGACGACGCCTACGCCGACGACGTCGACCTCCAGGAGACCCTGGTGCTGCCCCGCAAGCCGCCGGCCCGGGTACCCGCAGCCCGGCGCAAGCCGGAGCCGCCGGAGCACTCCGTGCCGCCCACCCGGGCCGAGCAACTCGCGCTCACCGGGTTGGCCGGCGACTACACCCTTCCCCCGGCCAACCTGCTCAACACCGGGGCCGCGCCGAAGACCCGGAGCAAGGCCAACGACGAGGTGATCGCCGCCCTCACCGGGGTGTTCGACCAGTTCGGGGTGGACGCCGAGGTCACCGGCTTCACCCGGGGGCCGACGGTCACCCGGTACGAGGTCGAGCTGGGCCCCGGTGTGAAGGTCGAACGGATCACCCAGCTCTCCCGCAACATCGCGTACGCGGTGAAGTCCCCGGACGTGCGGATCCTCAGCCCGATCCCGGGGAAGAGCGCGGTCGGCGTGGAGATCCCCAACACCGATCCGGAGAACGTGGCCCTCGGCGACGTGCTGCGCTCCCGGGCGGCCACCAGCGACCACCATCCGATGCTGGTCGCCCTCGGCAAGGACATCGAGGGCGGCTACGTGGTGGCCAACCTGGCGAAGATGCCGCACATCCTGGTGGCCGGGGCCACCGGTGCCGGGAAGGCGCTGGCCCTGGACACTCCGATCGCCACCCCTGACGGCTGGTCCAGCATGGGCGAGCTGCGGGTTGGCGACCAGGTGTTCGACGAACACGGTCGGCCGTGTCGGGTGCTGGCCGCGACGCCGGTCATGCACGACCGTCCCTGCTACGAGGTGGAGTTCTCCGATGGCACCGTCATCGTGGCGGATGCCGACCACGAGTGGCGTACCACGACGCGGGCGGAACGGACCCAGCGCAGGCATCAGTGGAGGGACGGCTCCTACTGGGCGGCCCCGGACCGGGACCTGGTGAGTCGTCGCGCGGCCGAGGTGCTGGCGGAGCCAGATCGTCCAGTCTCCAGCAGCGAGGTACTGACGGATCTTGGCCAGCAGTTCAAGAACACCCTCTATCAGATTCTTCGCGGCGTTCCCAAGGAGCAGGTACTCAGTCGAGCGCCCTACGAGCGGGGCGGCCGCCTGATCACCCGATGGGTCCCCACCTACTCCCGGCACGGGGTGTACCGGGCGCTGTCCCTTCGGGTGCTCCATCCGGGCCGGTCGGTGACCAGGAAGTCGTATGACGAGTCGACGGTGACGACGAAGGAGATCGCCGAGACCCTCCGGGTGGGACCGAACGGAGAGTGGGCGAACCACGCCGTCGCCGTCGCCGGCCCACTGGAGTGTCCCGAGCAGGAGCTTCCCGTCGCCCCTTACACCCTTGGCTGTTGGTTGGGTGACGGGACGACCGGCTCCGCAGCATTGACCTGCGCCGACCGCGAGATCTTGGAGCAGATCCGCCTGGACGGCTACGAGGTCACCAAACACCCGCGTGGCAAGATCCAGTACATCCTCTCCAACCGGATGGACAGGAGCCGGCGAATCGCCGAAGCGTTGCTGCTCGTCGATCGCGGCATGAGTGGGCCGGCAGCGGCCAGACACGTCGGCGTGTCGATCACTGCGTTGTACCTCGCGCGGAAACAGTCAGGGCAAGCGGGCTGGGAGACACCGGATGCGCCACCCAGCCGCCCCCAGAGGCCGTACCGGACGTTACGGGCGCTCCTTCGTGAGATCGGTGCGAAGCACATCCCACCCGCCTATCTACGGGCCTCCGAGGCGCAACGGCGGGCACTGCTCGCCGGTCTGCTGGACACTGACGGCACTGTCTCGAAGCGGGGTGGCGTGGAACTCGCGCTCACCAACGAGCGGCTTGCCCGGGATGCCCTCGAACTCGTCCTCGGTCTCGGCTATCAGGCGACGATGACGACGAAGGCGGTGGCGGGAAGAAGTCCGGAATCCTCCGTCTGCTATCGGATCCACTTCACACCTCAGGACAAGGTCTTCCGGCTGACCCGGAAGCTGAGCCGTCAGATCAACGCGAGTCGTCCCAGCGTCGCGCGTCGCTACATTGTCGGTGTTCGACCGGTTCCGTCAGTACCGGTGCGGTGCATCGAGGTCGACAGCCCGAGCCATCTGTATCTCGCCGGTCGCTCCCTCGTCCCGACGCACAACTCGAGTCTGCTGAACTCCCTGCTCGTCTCGATCCTGACCCGGGCGACCCCGGACGAGGTACGGCTGCTGCTGATCGACCCGAAGCGGGTCGAGATGACCAGCTACGAGGGCATCCCGCACCTGGTCACGCCGATCGTGACCAACGCGAAGAAGGCCGCCGACTCGCTGGAGTGGGTGGTCCGCGAGATGGACATGCGCTACGACGACCTCGCCGCCAACGGGGTCCGGCACATCGACGACTTCAACCGCAAGGTGCGCACCGGCGAGATCACCGCCCCGCCGGGCAGCGAGCGGGAGATGAAGCCGTACCCGTACCTGCTGGTGATCGTCGACGAGTTGGCCGACCTGATGATGGTCGCCCCGCGCGACGTGGAGGACTCGGTCGTCCGGATCACCCAGCTCGCCCGGGCCGCCGGCATCCACCTGGTGCTGGCCACCCAGCGCCCGTCGGTCGACGTGGTCACCGGTCTGATCAAGGCGAACGTTCCGTCCCGGCTGGCCTTCGCCACCTCGTCGCTGGCCGACTCGCGGGTCATCCTCGACCAGCCGGGCGCGGAGAAGCTGCTCGGCCGGGGCGACGGCCTCTTCCTGCCGATGGGCGCGTCGAAGCCGATCCGGATCCAGGGCGCCTGGGTCACCGAACAGGAGATCGCCGACGTCGTCAAGTTCTGCAAGGACCAGCGCGAGCCGGAGTTCCGGCCGGACGTGCTCGCCCCGGCGCAGGACAACAAGAAGAAGGTCGACGAGGAGATCGGCGACGACCTCGACCTGCTGGTGCAGGCGATCGAGCTGGTGGTGACCTCGCAGTTCGGGTCCACCTCGATGCTCCAGCGCAAGCTGCGGGTCGGCTTCGCCAAGGCGGGCCGGCTGATGGACCTGATGGAGACCCGGGGCATCGTGGGCCCGTCCGAGGGCTCCAAGGCCCGTGACGTGCTGGTCAAGCCGGACGAGCTGGAGGAGGCGCTGGCCGCCCTCCAGCCCGCCGACAGCTGACCCGGCCGGCAACTCCGCCGCACCGCCGCTCCGCAGCACCCCCTCGCCCCGCAGCACCCCCGCGGCTCCGCACCGCCCCCCGCTCCGCCGCACCGCCGCACCACCGCACCGCCCCGCCCGGGTGGTTGCAGGGGGCCCTTCCTACCGCTATTTGTCGAGGAAGGGCCCCCTGCATCCAATCCAGGCCCCAACCGCCCCACCCCGACGTGGGTTTTCGGGGCCGGTACATGCGTCGGGCCCGCCGGAGACCGGCGGGCCCGTGGGTACGCGCCCGGGTGGGCGGGAGGTCCTTAGTTGATCAGGGCGGCGACGAGCAGGGCGCCGACGAGCGCGCCGACCACGCTCGCGATGGCCGCGTACCAGCCGAGCGGCTTGTCGCCGAGTACCGCGCCGACGATGCCGAGCACCAGGCCCGCCACCCCGAACAGCAGTGGGGAGATGAAGACCGCGAGCACGGCGAAGACGAAGGCCAGGATCGTGCAGATGCGTGCGGCGTTGCTGCGCGGGCGGGCGGTGCTGTGCATGTTCGCCATGTCGTCCTCCGGGTACGAAAACCGATGTCGTCGACCGGTCTCTACCCATTCGACCCAGCCGTTACGCGTCGCGGCGGAGCAGCCGCCCGTCCCGTTCGGCGGCGGGCGGCAACGACCGGAGACGGGCGGCAACCGGCCCTGCTAGTGGAACACCTTCAGTCCCACCACGCCTGCCACCACCAGCAGCAGGCTGGCCAGTCTGGGCAGGTTGGCCGACTCGCCGAGCGCCAGGATGCCGACGGCCGCGGTGCCGACCGCGCCGATGCCCACCCAGACGGCGTACCCGGTGCCGACCGGGATATCCCGGAGCGCGTAGGCCAGCCCGGCCATGCTGAGCACCAGCGTGACCGCGAAGACCGCGGTGGGTAGGGGACGGCTGAAGCCGGCGCTGCGGTCGAGGGCGATCGCCCACACCGTCTCCAGAAGTCCGGACACCACGAGTACGAGCCAGGCCATGACGTCACCCCTGTCACAGGCGCCCGGGACCGGCCCGGACGGGTCGAGGACCACCACTGTCCGGGGGCGTCTTCGCGTGACCGGGTACGCCCACCACTCGTCCGGGACACCCTGGTCGCAAGTGCCGAGGCCGACCGTAGCACCGGTGCGGGGGCGTGGGCCGGTGTCGACCGGGAGCGGGTGATCGGGACCACGGGGTTGACCTGAAGGTACCTTCATGTTCAAGGATTGACGCATGACTCTGCTCTTCACCGACCGGGAGGTGGCCGCGGTCCTCGACGCGCCCGGCACGGTCGACGCCATGCGGGCCGCCCTGCTGGCCGCGTACGAGGGACGGCTGGTCGCCCCGCCCCGCGCGTCCGCCCCGCTGGGCGGGGGCCGGATGGTGCTCACCGCCGGCCACCTCACCGGCGAGTGGTACGGCTTCCGCTCCTACGACACCTTCGGCCATCCGGAGGCGGAGCAGCTCGTCGTGCTGCACGACGGTCGTACCGGGGCGGTGCGGGCGGTGGCCGTCGGCGAGGAGTTGGGTTCCCGGCGGACCGGGGGACTGGGCGGGGTCGCGGCGGACGTGCTGGCCCGGCCGGACGCCACCACCCTCGGGGTGATCGGGGCAGGTGGGCAGGCGTGGAGCCAGGTCTGGGCCGTCGCCGCGGTCCGGTCGCTGCGGGAGGTGACCGTGCACTGCCGTACCCCGGCAGGTCGGGAGCGGTTCGCCGCCCGGGTCCGGGCCGAGCTGGGCGTGCCGGCCCGCGCGGTGTCCACCGCCGCCGAGGCGGTGCGGGATCGCGACGTGGTGGTGCTCGCCACCACCAGCGCGACCCCGGTGCTCGACGCCCGGGACGTCGCCCCGGGCACCCACGTCAACACCGTCGGGTTCAAGCAGCACGGGCGCACCGAGTTCGGCACCGACCTGCTGGACGCCGCCGACGTGCTGGTCACCGACTCACCCACCCAGGCCGCCGCGTACGACCCGCCGATGCTCGCCGCCCGGCCACCGTACGCCGGACGGCTGGCCGACCTGGGCGCGGTGCTGGCCGGCGCGGCGGCCGGACGGGCCAGTCGGGACGACGTGAGCGTCTTCTGTTCGGTCGGGCTGAGCGGCACCGAGGTCTTCCTCCTCGACCGGCTCGTCCGGCTCGCCGCCACCGTGGTGGCATGACCGGACGCGTAGCGCGGCTGGTGCGCGCCGGGCCGGTCGCGTGACCGGGCGTCGGTGGGCGGCCCCGCCGCGCCCGGTACCCTCGGGGGGTGTCTGCCACCTCTTCCGACAGCTCCAGCGCGGCGCGTCTGACGCCGCGCCGCGACCTGGAGCAGTCGTCCGACAGCTCCAGCGCGGGGTATCCGGCGCCGCGCCGCGACCTGGAGCAGTCGTCCGACAGCTCCAGCTCGGCGCGTCCGGCGTCCCGCGACCTGGAGCCGTCGCCTGCCGCTGACGGTCGTCGGGTCGCCCTGCTGACACTGGGCTGTGCCCGCAACGAGGTCGACTCGGAGGAGTTGGCCGCCCGCCTGCACGCCGACGGTTGGCAGGTGACCACCGACGGCGAGGGGGCCGACGTGGTGGTCGTCAACACCTGCGGCTTCGTGGCCAAGGCCAAGCAGGACTCCATCCAGACCCTGCTGGCCGCCGCCGACACCGGCGCCAAGGTGGTCGCGGCCGGGTGCATGGCCGAACGGTACGGGCGGGAGCTGGCCGACAGCCTGCCCGAGGCGCAGGCGGTGCTGAGCTTCGACGACTACCCGGACATCTCCGCCCGGCTGACCTCGGTGGTCAACGGCGAGGCGGTCGGCGCGCACACCCCCCGGGACCGGCGTGAGCTGCTGCCGCTGACCCCGGTGGCCCGGCGGGACCGCGCGGTGTCGCTGCCCGGCCACGGCACCCCGGTCCGCACCGAGGCTCCGGAGACCGACGCGCACACCCCGGCGCACCTGCGCCAGGTGCTCCGCCGTCGGCTCGACACCGGCCCGGTCGCCTCGCTCAAGCTGGCCAGCGGGTGCGACCGGCGCTGCGCGTTCTGCGCGATCCCCGCCTTCCGGGGCGCCTTCGTCTCACGTACGCCGGACGAGCTGCTCGCCGAGGCGGAGTGGCTGGCCAAGACCGGCGTCCGGGAGCTGGTGCTGGTCAGCGAGAACTCCACTTCGTACGGCAAGGACCTGGGCGACCCCCGCGCCCTGGAGAAGCTGCTGCCCCAGCTCGCCGCGATCGACGGCATCGTCCGGGTGCGGGCCAGCTACCTCCAGCCCGCCGAGACCCGTCCCGGCCTGGTCGAGGCGATCGCCACCACCCCCGGCGTGGCCCCGTACTTCGACCTGTCCTTCCAGCACTCCAGCGAGCCGGTGCTGCGCCGGATGCGCCGCTTCGGCTCCACCGACCGCTTCCTGGAACTGCTCGCCACCGCCCGCGAGCTGGCCCCGGAGGCGGGTGCCCGGAGCAACTTCATCGTCGGTTTCCCCGGCGAGACCCGGGGCGACGTTGAGGAACTGGTCCGCTTCCTCACCGCCGCCCGGCTCGACGCGATCGGCGTGTTCGACTACAGCGACGAGGACGGCACCGAGGCCGCCGACCTGCCCGGCAAGGTCTCCGCCGCCACCGTCAAGCGCCGGTACGACAAGATCAGCGCACTCGCCGACGAACTCTGCTCGCAGCGCGCCGAGGACCGGCTCGGCTCGACCGTCGAGGTGCTGGTCGACGCGGTCGACGGCGGCGTCGTCGAGGGCCGGGCGGCCCACCAGGCCCCCGAGGTGGACGGCTCCACCACGCTGGTCGCCCCGTCCGGCGGCGGTGTCGACCTGGCCGCGTTGCGTCCGGGCGATCTGGTCCGGGCGACGGTCACCGGCACCGAAGGGGTGGACCTGATCGCGGTTCCGGATGAGATGATCTCGGCGGCGCCCGGCGCGGCACGGTGACGGCGGGCCCTGACGGAGCGGGGGAGCCACGTGGTGCGTTACCGGGAACGCCGGATCGGGGCGGACGGGTGACCGGGACGGCCGACTCGACGCCGCCGGCCGTGGTGGCCCCGGTGCCGGTGCTCAACGCGGCCAACGCGCTGACCGCGCTGCGGTTGCTGCTGGTGCCGGTCTTCATGGTGCTGGTGGTCGCCTCCCAGATGACGCACGCCGGCTGGCGGCTGGCGGCCTGCCTGGTCTTCGCCCTCGCCTCGCTGACCGACTTCGTGGACGGCTGGATCGCCCGCCGGTTCGCCCTGATCACCTCGGTCGGCAAGGTCGCCGACCCGATCGCCGACAAGGCGCTCACCGGGACCGCCCTGCTGCTGCTCTCCTGGTATGCGGTGGTCCCCTGGTGGGTGACCGTGGTGATCCTCACCCGGGAGCTGGGGGTGACCCTCATCCGGTTCTGGGTGATCCGGCACGGGGTGATCGCGGCCAGCCGGGGTGGCAAGGCCAAGACCGCGTTGCAGATCCTCGCCATCGTCTGGTACCTGTGGCCGATGCCGGCCGCCGTGGCCGGCGCCGCTGGGTGGATCATGGCCGCCGCGGTGGCCGTCACGGTGCTCACCGGCTTCGACTACGTCGCCCGCGCGCTGCGCCTGCGCACCGCGCGGTGAACCGCTCCGGCGACGGTTCATCCGGGCGCGCCGGGGAAGGACTGCGGGCATGGTGGTGCGCAGCAGTGGGACGACGACGTCGGGCGGTCCGGACGACCGGCCGGTGATCAATCCGGCGGCCGGGGTCGTGCACCGGCTCTCCGAGCGGGGGGAGACCCTCGCCTCGGTGGAGTCGCTGACCGGCGGGTCGCTGGCCGCCTCGATCGTCGAGATCGCCGGGGTGAGCGGGATCTTCCGGGGCGGACTGGTGGTGTACGCGACGGAGCTGAAGGCACAGCTCGCGGGCGTACCCGAGGGGTTGCTCGCGGACCGTGGGCCGGTCGACCCGGACGTGGCGGTCGCGCTCGCCGAGGGCGGACGGTGCCGCTGCGACGCGGACTGGGGGGTGTCGACCACCGGGGTGGCCGGCCCGGAGCCGCAGGACGGCAAGCCGGTGGGGCTGGTCTTCGTCGCGGTCGCCGGACCGAACGGGACGGCGGTCCGGGAACTCGACCTCGACGGCGGCCGTGACCGGATCCGGTCGACCGCCGTCGTCGAGGCGTTGCGGCTGCTCACCGAACGGATCGGAGCGGCCGGGGAGGTCACCGCCAGCGCGGGGCGCTGACCGCTGCGCGGGCGGGACCGGGCGGGGTGGTATGTCGCGGAGGCCCTCAGCGGGTACGGTTGCGGGAAGGCTCCGACGGTACGGTTTCGGTGTCGGGACGGCTGAGGGCGCCCGGCGTGATCCGGTCGCCGGGCAGAGGTCCCGTCAAGGGAGGTGCGATGGTCCTGCTACGCCGGGTGATCGGTGACGCACTGCGGGCACGCCGGCAGGGGCAGCACCGCACCCTGCGCGAGGTCTCCTCGGCCGCGAACGTCAGCCTGGGCTACCTCTCCGAGATCGAACGCGGCCAGAAGGAGCCTTCCAGCGAGCTGCTGGCCGCCATCTGCGACGCGCTCGGCGCCCGCCTCTCCGAGGTGCTCCGTGAGGTCAGCGACACCGTGGCGCTGGCCGAGCAGATGCCGGGCGTGCTGGTACCGGTCGCCGGCGAGTCGGCCGAGCCGGTGGCCCGCCCGTCGGTCCGCAAGGTCGCCCCGCAGGGCGTCCGGCAGGTCACCGCCGACGGCCCGGTCTCGGTGGCCGTCCGGCAGGACTCGCCGCTGAAGGCCACGCTGCGCACCACCCGGGTCCGCCCGGCCGAGCGGGACGTGGTCTGCGCCGCCTGACCGGCCCCGCCCCCCGATCGTCGCGTGGTCGACCTGGCGCCGGCCGCGTAGGGTTGATCAGCAGGTCGTCCGGTCCGCGCCACAGCCGACGCCAGTGGCGCCCGGCTGCGACGATGGACAGGCCGCCGGCGTGCCGGGCGGCCCGTCCGGCACAGGTCACCGGGCGCAGCGACGCGACTGAGGGGATACCGCGGAGATGGCGAACCCGTTCGTCAAGGGTTGGAAGTACCTGATGGCGCTCTTCGGCGCCCGGATCGACGAACACGCCGACCCGAAGGTGCAGATCCAGCAGGCCATCGAGGAGGCGCAGCGCCAGCACCAGGCGCTGGTGCAGCAGGCCGCGGCGGTGATCGGCAACCAGCGCCAACTGGAGATGAAGCTCTCCCGGCAGATGTCCGAGGTCGAGCGCCTCCAGGGAATGGCCCGCCAGGCCCTCGTCCTGGCCGACCAGGCGCGAGCCAAGGGTGACGAGGCCGAGGCCACCAGGTACGAACAGTCCGCGCAGGCCCTCGCCACCCAGCTCGTCTCGGCCGAGCAGGCGGCCGAGGACCTCAAGACCCTGCACGACCAGGCCATCGGCGCGGCGGCCCAGGCCCGGCGCGCGGTGGAGAACAACTCGATGATCCTCCAGCAGAAGCTGGCCGAGCGCACGAAGCTGCTCAGCCAGCTCGAGCAGGCCAAGATGCAGGAGAGCGTGGCCCGCTCGCTGGAGTCGATGTCCGCCCTCACCGCACCCGCCAACACGCCCAGCCTGGACGAGGTGCGCGACCGGATCGAGCGGCGGTACGCCAACGCGATGGGCCGCGCCGAACTGGCCGGCAACTCGGTCGAGGGCCGGATGCTGGAGATCCAGAAGTCCGCGCTCGACTCGGCCGGGTCCTCCCGGCTGGAGCAGATCCGGGCCAGCATGGCCGGCGAGCAGCTCGCCGGCCGGCAGCAGCGGCCCGGAGTCGAGCAGGCGGCACCGGCCGCCGACCCGGCCGCGGCGGCCCGGCTGGACGAGCTTCGCGCCAGCATGGGTCGCGACCGGGGCACCGGGGACACCACCGCCGCCGGCTGAGCGGACGGGTCGAGGAGGTAGGCGTGGCAGACGAGCGAGCGCGGTACTTCCGGCGGCTGCACCGGTTACGCCGGTCCGCCCGACGGTGGAGCGTCACCGCCGGTGGGCTCGGCGGCGCGGCGGCGGTCCTCACCCCGTACGCCGGCCTCGGCCTGCCCGACGCGGCCTGGGCCGGCGCGGCGGGCAGCGCCCTGATGCTGGCCGCCTGGCGCTGGGTCGACCTGCGGGCGCACGCGGCACGGCCGGCCCCGCCCCCGCTGGACCCGGCCGAGGCCGCCGCCCGTTCCCGGGCCCGGCTGGTCGCCGCCGTGGAACGCCTCCCGGCCGGCCCGAACGTGCTCGCCGAGGTGCGTCGGGCCCGAGCCCGGATGGCACTGCGCGGCACCGCCGCGGCCGAGCCGTGGGCCCGCCTGGACCGGGCCGCGTTGACCCTCGCGGGAATGGCCGGCCGGCTCACCGGGCTGGCCGACCCGGCGGTGCTCGAAGCGGCGGCGGCCGACCGTTCCCTGCGGGACCTCGCCGAGCGGGTGGCGAACGTGGAACGGGCGATGCGACTCGCCCCGGCACCGGCCGGCGAGTCGCTGGCCGAGACCCACCGCGTGCTGGTGGGGCAGCTGCACGAGGGGGTGGCCGCGTACGAGCAGCTCGTCGTCGCGGCGGCCGGCTACGTCGCCGAGGACGCCCGTCCCGCCGGCACCCATCCGGCCGCCTCCCGGCTGACCGAGGCGACCGACCTGCTGCACGGGGTGGCCTCGGCCCTGGCGGAACTGCGCGCGGTCGGCGATCCACGCCGGGCCCCGAGCCACTAGCCGACCGGCTCAGTCCGGGGTGGTCACCGGCACCGGCGCGGTGAACGCCGAGCTGCCGACCACGTTGAACGCGCGGACCCGGTACCAGTAGGAGACCCCGCGCCGTAGCCCGGTGTTGGTGAAACCGCGTCCGGAGACGGTGAAGGCGGTCAGCTCCCGGGAGAAGGCCGGGTCGGCGGCGCGTTCGACGACGAACCCGCAGCCCGCCCCGGTGGCCGTGCCGGAGGTCCAGCGGAGGATCGCCGTGGCACTCTCCGGGCCTGCCGTACAGGCCGTGGCGATCACCGCGGTCGGGGTCCTCGGCACGGGTGGGGTGGTCACCACGCCGACCGTGGACCAGGGCGAGACGGCACCCAGGTAGGTGGTGCGGACCCGGTAGTAGTAGGTGGTTTCCGGGGCGACCCTCGGATCCAGGTGCTGGTCGGTCACCCCGACCGCCGTGGTGACGGGGCCGCTGGTGAAGGTCGGGTTGGTGGCCCGTTGCACGTCGACGCCGGTGGCGAAGGACCGGTTGGTCCACCGCACCGCGACCCGCAACGGCGCGGCGGCGGCGACCACCGCGCTCAGGCCGGTCGGCGCGGCCAGCCGGACCGTCGCGAGGACGCTGTTCGACCAGGCCGAACAGGACGCCGCATTCTCCGCCCGGATCCGGTAGTGGTAGGTCACGCCCGGGGTGACGGTGGCGTCGACGTACCGGGTCGCGGCGGCGGCCACGGCCAGCACGGTGACCGGGCCGGCGAAGGCGATGTCGGTCGCCCGTTCCAGCCGGTGCCGGGTGGCCGGCGGCCGGTCGCCGTTGCCGGTCCAGGCCAGCGCGATCGCGGGCAGGGCGATGGCCGAACCCGGGACCGGGGTGGCGGTCAGTCCGGTGGGCGCCCGGGGGGAGACCCGCACCACCAACGGACGGTCCATGCCCTGGTCCCGATGGGCGGCGAGCTGGCTGTGCCAGCGGTACTCCCAGCCCAGGTCGACCGGGCGGGCGTCGCCATCGGTCGGGTCGAGCGGACGGACACAGTCGCCGACGGTGAACGGCAGGCCGGGCGGGACGGGCCGCACGGCCACCACCACGTCCTCTCCGGGGTCGACCCGGACGGTCTCCTTCCAGCCCCGTTCGTCCGTCGCCGGAGGGCGGACCGTGCCGTCCCGGGCCACCCGGTTGACCAGTTGCACGTCGCCGCCGCCGAGGTGCAGCGGTTGGGTCAGCCGTCCCTCGCCCCGGATCCGCCAGAGCCGGGTGCCGTCGGCGGGTGATCCGACCGGCACGGCCGGGTCGGTGGCGTACAGGATCTCGGTGGGCGGATCCTCCGGTTCGCGGGCCACCGGGTCCCCGTCGGGTGTCCCGCCGGGAGCGGGCGGCCTGCCGTCGGTCCTCCCGGTGCCGGGGAGCGGGGCGGCGAGCCGACCGGTCAGCCGGCCGTGATCCGGCTCGAAGACCTGCTGGACGGCCCGGTCGACCACCGGCAGGGTGACCGGGCCGGTCGCGCCGACCGGGGTGAAACTGACCGAGGTGGCGTGCACCGGGACGGCCGTGTCCCGCTCGGTCCGGGTGCCGAAGGCCCGGTCGTACGCCGGCTGCGGCACGATCGGTGGCGGCTGGCTGGCCGCGTACGCGACGGGCAGCTGGTCCCGTAGCCGGTCCACGTCGTACCGGTCGGCTGGCGTGCCCGCCACCCGGAACTGGAGCAGGGTACGGGTGTCCGGGCCGTACCCGGGCACCGCGCCGGGCGAACCGGCGTGGTGGTCGTACCGGGGGTCGCCGCCGGGGAGCGGGGCCGGGCAGTCGTTGTACAGGATCAGGGTGCTGCCCGGGGGCACGGCGGCGAAGTCGACGACCACGTCGGCCCGCTCGCCCGGGGTGAGCAGCAGGGTGTGCCCGTCGACGTTGAGCACCCCCGGGTCGAGCCGGTCGTACCGGTAGCCGACCGGACGGTTTGCCAGCACCACCGGGGCGGGCAGCAGGCCGCACTCGTTGCCGAGCCGGACGATCTCCGGACCGGCCGCCCGGGGATCGGGCACGCCGCCGTCCCGCCCGTCGTTCGGCCAGTACGCCGGGTGGCCGGGAGTGCGGACCGCCTCGACCATGGGCACCTCGCCCGCCCCGGCGTCGGCGAGGTTGCCGTCGTCGTCCCACATCGGCTGGTCCGAGCGGGCCCGGTAGAGCTGGAGGTTGAGGCTCCGGTCCGGACAGGCGTTGAGGATCCGGAACCGGTAGGCCCGGGGTTCGACCGTCAGGTACGGGTAGGCGACGCCGTTGACCAGCGGTGTGTCCCCGTACACCTGGGGGACGGCCGACGGGTGCGGCACGCCCGGGGCCAGCGGTGGCTGGTCGGGCGCGTCGACCGGGTCGTGGTACGGATTCGGCGTCGGCCCGTGTCGCACGGCCGCGCTCTCCGGGTGCCGGCACCACGGGCCGTAGTCCCAGCGGCCGGTCGGGTTCCGTCCGTCGGGGCGGAACGGGTTCTGCCGGGGCTGGTAGACGTGCGGGTACCAGAGACTGCCACAGGCTCCCCAGCGGCCCCGGTCCCAGGTCGGGTCCTCGGTGGCGAGTTGCGCGTCGTCCGGGACGAAGGTCCGGTCGGTGATCACCAGCGGGACCTGGTCGGCCGGGAGGACGCCGTCGGCGACCAGCCGTTCCTCGGCCGGGTCGACGAGCAGGTAGGGGGCGATCTGGCCGGAGTAGGTGGTGAGCCGGGACAGGCCGAGGGTGTTGTCGTGGAACCACATCAGCCGGCCGCTCTGGTCGTTCGGGTAGTACAGGGTGGTGGCTCCCGGGCCGGGTAGCGGCATGTCCGGCACGGGGGTCAGCCCCGGTCCGGTCGGGTACGGGGTGATCTCGGCGGCCGGAGTGATCCACTGGGTGGGGTTGCCGGCGCTGATCCAGGCGGTCCGGACTCCCTGGAGGCGGAGCACCGCCCGGTTCTGCGGGTACGGTGCCGGCCCGTCCAGCGGTCCGGTCCCGGCTCCCGGCAGGGTCGCGTCGACCGGCAGGAACAGCTCCCCGGCGCGTCCGGTGGGCAGCTGGTTGATGAACTTGATTCGGACCGGCCGGTCGCGGCGCGCCACGATCATCGGCCCCAGGTGGTACGCCCGCGCGGGCGGCCCGACCGTGTTGTGCCCGTGCCGGTCGGTGCCGAGGTTGAGCTGGCGGTACCCGCGCAGCCGGGTCGGTGGCAGGTCCCGGTGCAGGCGTTGGCGGTACTCCTGGAGGCCGATCTCGTAGTAGTCGCAGCCCGGGTAGCTGATCGTGTCGGGCGCGGCCACCGGCAGGTAGCCACCCAGCGCGTCGGCCTGCCCGGGGCCCGGCCGGGGGAGCGGGTCGACGAACTTGCGCAGTCCGGTGCCCGGCACCACCCGGCCGGTGCCGTCGATCCGGGGGCGAGGGCTGGTGGCGACGTTCGGCTCCGGGCCGAAACAGCGCGGGACGGCCTCCGGGTCCAGGGCGGCGGGTGGGTCCGTTCCGGTCCCCGGCGCCGGCACCGCGCCGGCTGTGCCCGTCGGCGGGGTCGTCCGGTCGGGCGTGGGCGGGTCGGCGGTGCCCCGGGCCACCGGAACCGTCCGGGCGGGGCGGAGTCTGCGGAAGATGGCCATGGTGTCCCCCGGGGACGGGGGTACGACGACCGCCACCCCGGTGTGGTCGAGGTCGTACCCGTGGCGCCGCGCTGACGGTGGGTGAGCGCGTAATCGCAGCATGCGACAGTCGTCCCGGGTTGGGGAATTACCCAATCGTGTCAATCTGGGTGCCGCCGGGACGTTCCGGCTGGCAGGTGGGGCACCAGTAGGTGACCCGGTCCCCCAGGTCGCGCTTGCGGACGGCGGTGCCGCAGCGCCGGCACGGCTGGGCGCGGCGGCCGTAGACGTAGCTGGTCTCGCCCCGGCGCAACGAACCGGTGCTGCTCTGCGTCCACCGGCCCCGGTTGGCGGCGAGCAGTCGCTGGGCGAGGTCGACCAGGCCGGGCAGGTCCGGCACCTCGCCGACGGGTGTCCACGGGGAGACACCGCGCAGGAAGAGCAGCTCGCACTTGTAGAGGTTGCCCACCCCGGCGAGGTTGCGCTGGTCGAGCAGGGCCTCGCCGACGGGGACCGTCGGGCCGGCCGCCAGCCGGCGGACCGCCTCGGCCGCGTCCCAGTCCGGGCCGAGCAGGTCGGGGCCGAGGTGACCGACGAGCGCGTCCTCCTCGGCGGTCGGCACCAGGGCGACCTCGTGCAGGTGGTAGCCGACGGCGACCGCGTCGGCCGTACGCAGCACCACCCGGATCAGGTGCGCCGGGCGCCCCGTCCACCGTTCGCCCGGCGCGTACGCCCGCCAGGCCCCGTCCATCCGCAGGTGCGAGTGCAGCGTCCAGGCTCCGTCCCGGTCGCCGGCGGGGGCCTCGGCGGAGGACTCGGCGGGTGGTGACGTCAGCCGGAGCAGCAGGTGCTTGCCCCGGCTGACGCAGCCGTGCACCGTCGCGCCGGTGAGATCGGTGGTGGCGAGCTGTGGCACCCGGAAGTCGGACCCGGTCAGCCGGCGACCCGCCAGCGCGCGGTCCAGCACGCGGGCGGTGTTCCAGACGGTGTCACCCTCGGGCACCCGTCCATCCTGCCTCGCCGCACCGGGCCGGGCACGGGGAGCGGGCCGGGTGCGGGCCGGGTTCGGGGCGTGATCGTCCGGGCCGGGCGTGGTCAGCCGGGCTGCGGCCGGACCTCCGGCTCCGGGGCAGGCGGTGCGGACGTCAGGGCTGCTCGTCCGGACGGGGTGGGCGGACCATCTCCTGGTAGCGGGGGTGGCTCGCGCCGTAGATGGCGAAGTTGAGTCGGGCGTGGGACAGGCTCAGGTCGCCGTTGGGTCCGCCCCGGACCACGTCGGCGTCCGCGTCGCCCTGGCCGTCGTCTGTCCAGAAGCAGACCGGACAGGTGCCCCCACCGGTCCGGTAACCGCAGCAGGGACAGGTCGTTGGAACCCACTGCTCGCCCACCCTTCGAGCATTCCACAGTGGGCGACACCGGCGCAGGCGGGGACCGGCTCAGCCCGGATGCCGGACCGGTACCGGATCGCCCGGTCGTACCCCCAGGCGGTCCGCTGCCCGGCCCCCGTTCACCGCCACCGCGACCCGGTCGGCGGAGTCGACGTAGATCACGAGTTGGCCCGGGGGCGCGTCGCCGAAGGTCCGCCCGTGCACCGCCTCGTGCCCGCCCACCCGGAGCGTCGCCGGGCGGTCGGCCAGGACCGACGGGGGTGCGGCGAGCTGGACGTTGCCGAAGTGGTCGACGGTGAGCACCTCGGCGGTGAAGCCCGTCGGGGTCACCTCCAGCACCGGCTCCGGCAGTCGGACCAGGCCGGCCGGGTCGAGCGCGGGGCCCGCCTCGGCCAGGGCCGCCCCGGTGGCCAGCCGGGCGGCGACCGGGGCGAAGACGTCCCGGCCGTGGAAGGTGCGGGACACCTCCGGGGCCAGCCACCGCGGGTTGGTCAGCTCGACCGCCGCGCGGACGCCGCCCAACGCCTCGGCGGCCGGCACCAGCAGCCCGTTGTCCGGCCCGACCAGCAGCCCACCCGGAGCCTCGAGGGCGATCCCCCGCCGGCTGGTGCCGACGCCCGGGTCGACCACCGCGACGTGCACCCCGGCCGGCAGGTACGGCACGGTCTGGGCGAGCACCGCCGCCCCGTGCCGTACGTCGGTCGGGGGCACCAGGTGGGTCACGTCGATCACGCGTACCTGCGGCGCCAGGCGGGCGATCACGCCGTGACAGGCCGCCACGAACCCGTCGGAGAGCCCGTAGTCCGTGGTCAACGACACCCATCCGAACCCCATGGACCCCACCCTAGGTCGTCACGTCCGGTCGTCGCCGCCCCGGCTGCCCTGCCGGGCCGTCGCACCAACGACTCTGCCGGCTGACGGTGCGTCACGCCCGTGTTCACCCGGTACTCGATTGCCGGCTGACCGCGTGCACCCTGGCCAGATCGCTCCGCGCGTCTGCGAGGTCCTTCAGGGCCTCTACGCCGAGGGCCAGTTCCGCATCCGTCTTGTGCACGGCGCGTCCCGGGCAAACAGCTCGGCGAGAGAACCTGGCGGGGTTGACCACTCAGGGTGATGTCAGTCCGGGGTGGCCGACACCTCTCTTTGCCCCTTTGCTCTGCACCCCTGGACGCGCCAGCCACCCTCCGTGAGCGGCCATTCACCGCGCTGGCATTCGCTGAAGCGTCGTCGATCCTGCTCGTTGCCGGTGTCGCGTATCCGGGTGCAGAGCAAAGGGAAAACATGGGTACTGGGTCACCTGGCGGGAGGTCACTCGGTGTGAGAATCCACTGCCACCCGAACGTGGACACGCTGCGTCACTGTGAACGGTTGTCTCTGCCTGTGGGCCACCAGGCGCCGGCTGCCCTCGACCCCGACCGCGCCCGGCCCGACCACCCGTCACGCCGACCGTAGGCGGATGACGGGCGTCGACCGTGGCGGTTGGTGGCCGGTCGCCGACCGACCGGCCCTCCCGCGAATGCGGACGGTTCGGCAGACTACGAGGGGTGACCTCCGCACCCCGTACCCTGACCGTCGCCGCCCTGCTCGTGCTCGCCACTTCCCTCGCCGGCTGCGGTGACGACGCTGACGACCGTGCCGACAGCGCCCCCTCGGCCAGCGCGCCCGTGTGGGCCACCCCGGCCGAGAGCACCCCGCCGGCGGTGGCCCCGTCCGCGACGCCGGGCGCCGGGACGACCCCGAGCGCCCCGCCCCGGGCCGGACGGACGACCCCGCCGGTGCCCGGCGGACCGGGCCGGACCCGCACCCCGCAGTTCGTCATGCCGACCCGCTCGGCCGGTGCGCCCAGTGCCCGGCAGGTGGTGGACGCGTTCCGGGCCGCGAAACTGCCGGTGTCCGGCGTCCGGGACCGCTCGGTCGACTGCGGACCGAACGGCGCGGGGCTGGGCTGCGCCGAGTTGCTCGTCACCGACGCCGTCTCGGTGTACGTCTTCCCCGACGAGGCGAACGCGGTGAACCGGGCCGACATGTGGGGCGCCGACGCGTACCGGAAGGGCACCGTCGTGCTCAGCTACCTGGGCACCACCACCAGCACCGAGCAGCGCAGGCGCTACGAGGCCGTCCTCGCCGACCTGGGCTGAGCTGCGGCCGGTGCGTCAGCCGCGCAGGCGCAGGCCCCGGGGCGTGGCCCGGAAGCCGGCGGTGGTCAGCGCGTCGCGCAGCGGGGAGGCGTGCACCGCCTCCCCGTCCGCGCGTTCCACCGAGATCGCGCCGAGCGCGCCGGAGTGCACCGCGTCGGCCAACGCCTTGGCCGCGCCGGTGAGCGCCTCTGCCTCGGCACTGAACGACAGGATCGTCCGCCCGCCGCGTTCGACGTAGAGCACCAGCTCCCCGTCGACCAGCACGACCAGGGCACCGGCCTTACGGGCGGCCCGGTGGCCGGTGGCGGGGGCGGTGCCGTCGCCGGAGTCGACCACCCGCTCCGGCCAGGGCAGCGCCGCCCCGTACGGGTTGGCCGGGTCGGTCGCCGCCAGCACCAGGGGTGCCCCGCCGCGCGTCCGCGTCCCGTCGGCGGTGTCGGCGAGGGCACGGAGGCGGTCCACCGCGCCGGGCACCGCGAACTGCGCCGCCCCCAACCCCTCGACGAAGTACCCGCGTCGGGCCGCCCCACGTTCCTCCAACCCGGACAGCACCGGGTAGACCGCGCTGAACCCACCGGTGACCTGCTCGGCGACGACCGCGCCCCGGGTGAGCACCCCGTGCCGTTCCAGCAGCAGGTCGGCCAGGGCGGCGGCCCGCCGCAACGGGTCGGTGTCCCGCTCGGGCAGCCGGGACCAGCGTCCGGCCACCGTCGGGGGACCGCTGCGGGCGGGCAGTGCCACCCGGCCGGGGCGGCGGTAGCGGGTGCGGGGGGCGGCGGGTCGGGCCCGGTGCGCCCCGCCCCCGCCGAGCAACGCGCGCAGTGGGGCGAGCGTGTCGTTGGTGAGGTGCCCGGCCCAGACCAGGTCCCACAGCACGGCGGTGAGTGCCGCGTCGTCGCCTGAGCCCACCCGGTCGGAGAGGGACCGGAAGAAGAGGGCCTGCCCGTCGGCCAGCGCGTCCAGCACCGCCTGGTGCGCCGGGGTGAGGGCCAGCGCCTCGTCCGGAGCAGGGAGCAGCAGCGGCGCGGCGTCGGCGTACGCCAGGGTGACCCAGCCGTCGCCGCCGGAGATCGCCCCCGACCCGGCCCAGACCAGCTCACCGCTGGCGCAGAGTTCGTCGAGGAAGGCGGGGGAGTAGTCGGCCACCCGGGCCGGCAGCACCAGCCGTTCCAGCGCGGACGCCGGCACCGCCACGCCCTGGAGCTGCTCGGCGGCGGCGGCGAGCGCCTCGACGCCCCGGGCCGCCGCGCCGATCTGCTGCCAGCGGGGCAGGAAGGTGGCGAGCGTGCGGGGCGGCACCGGCTCGATCTCCCGACGCAGCGCGGCCAGCGACCGGCGGCGCAACAGGCGCAGCACCTCCGCGTCGCACCACTGGGTGCCCGCGCTCTCCGGTAGGAACTCCCCGGAGACCACCCGCCCGGTCGCGGCGAGCCGGCGCAGCGTCTGTTCCACCACGGCGACCCCGAGCCCGAAGCGGGCCGCGCAGGTCGCCGCGGCGAACGGGCCGTGGGTGCGGGCGTACCGGGAGACCAGGTCGCCGAGCGGGTCGGTGACCGGCGCGAGGTACGCCTCCGGCACGCCGACCGGCAGCGCCACGCCCAGAGCGTCCCGCAGCCGGGCGGCGTCCTCCACGCCGACCCAGCGCTCCTGGCCGGCGATGCGCAGCCGCAGCACCCGGCGGGCGGCGGCCAGCCCGGTCGGCCAGTCCGCCGGTACGCCCCGCTCGGCCAGCTCCGCGTCGGTCAGGTCGCCGAGCACCCGCAGCAGTTCCACCACGTCCTCGGCGTCGCGGGGCCGGCGCTGCTCGGTCAGCCAGCGCAGCTGCCGGTCGGTCTCGGCGAGCACCGTGGGGTCGAGCAGTTCGCGCAGGTCGACCCGGCCGAGCAGCTCGCCGAGGAGGCCGGAGTCCAGCGCCAGGGCAGCGGCCCGCCGTTCGGCCAGCGGGGCGTCCCCCTCGTAGAGGAACGCGCCGACGTACCCGAACAGCAGCGAGCGGGCGAACGGCGACGGCGGGGACGTCTCCACCTCGACCAGGCGGACCCGCCGGGTGGCCAGTTCCCGCATCAGCGTGGTCAGCGCGGGCAGGTCGAACACGTCCTGGAGGCACTCGCGGGCCGCCTCCAGGGTGACCGGGAAGTCGGCGTACTCCCGGGCGACGTCGAGCAGTTGCGCGGCCCGTTGCCGTTGCTGCCAGAGCGGCTGGCGGCGGCGCGGGTCCCGGCGGGGGAGCAGCAGCGACCGGGCCGCGCACTCGCGGAACCGGGCGGCGAAGAGCGCCGACGTGCCGACCGACTCCTCGACGAGCTGGGTGATCTCGTCCGGGTCGAAGGCGACCACGTCGGCGCCGGGTGGGGCGTCGGCGGTGTCCGGCAGGCGGACCACGATGCCGTCGTCGGCGGGCATCACCTGGGCGTCCACCCCGTACCGTTCGGCCAGCCGGCGGCCGATCGCCAGCGCCCACGGCCCGTTGACCCGGGCGCCGAGCACGCTGTGCACGGCCAGCCGCCAGTCGCCCAGCTCGTCCCGGAAGCGCTCGACCACCACCGTCCGGTCGTCCGGGAGGGAGCGGGTGGCGGTCTGCTGCTCGCGCAGGTAGGCCATCAGGTTGCCGGCGGCCCAGTCGTCCAGCCCACCGGCGCGCAGTGCCGCCAGCGCGGACTCGTCGTCCTGCCGCAGCAGTGCCCGCACCCGGGCTCCGATCGCCCGGCCCAGCTCGACCGGGCGGCCCGCCTGGTCGCCCTTCCAGAACGGCATCCGGGCGGCCTGCCCGGGGGCGGGGGAGACCAGCACCCGGTCCGGGGTGATCTCCTCGATCCGCCAGGACGAGGAGCCGAGCAGGAAGACGTCACCAACCCGGGACTCGTAGACCATCTCCTCGTCCAGCTCGCCGACCCGGGCGGCGCGTTCCGCCCCGGCCAGGAAGACGCCGAACAGCCCTCGGTCCGGGATGGTCCCGCCGCTGGTGACCGCGAGCCGCTGCGCGCCCTGCCGGCCGGTCAGCACGTCGGCGGCGCGGTCCCAGACCAGGCGGGGACGCAGCTCGGCGAAGGCGGTCGACGGGTACCGCCCGGAGAGCATGTCCAGCACCGCGTGCAGGGCCGAGTCGGGCAGTTCGGCGAAGGGGGCGGCCCGGCGGACCACGGCGGCCAGCTCGTCGACCCGCCACGGTTCGAGCGCGACCATCGCGACGATCTGCTGGGCGAGCACGTCGAGCGGGTTGCGCGGGTGGTGCAGTTCCTCGATCGCCCCGGCGGCCATCCGGTCCGCCACCACCGCGCAGGAGAGCAGGTCGCCCCGGTGCTTGGGGAAGACCACGCCCCGGGAGACCGCGCCGACCTGGTGCCCGGCCCGGCCGACGCGTTGCAAACCGGCGGCCACGCTCGGCGGCGCCTCGATCTGCACGACCAGGTCGACCGCGCCCATGTCGATGCCGAGTTCGAGGCTGGAGGTGGCGACCACGCAGGGCAGCTGCCCGGACTTGAGCGCCTCCTCGATGTGCTTGCGCTCCTCCCGGGAGACGCTGCCGTGGTGGGCGCGGGCGATCACCGGGGCGGCCCCGTCGGCGGTGCCGGACTGGGCGATGATCTCGGCCGGCGGTCGCCGCGCGGCCGGTGGGAGCATCGCCCCGGCGGCCGGCGCGGGGACCGCCCCCGGAGCCGAGCCGACCGCCCCAGCATCGGCCGACTCGGGCGGTGGGTCGGCGGCCAGCTCGTTGAGGCGGGCACAGAGCCGTTCGGCGCTGCGCCGCGAGTTGGTGAAGACGATCGTCGAGCGGTGTGTGCGGACCAGGGCCAGGACCCGCTCCTCCACCGCCGGCCAGATCGAGGCCCGCCGTGGACCGGGACCACCGAGGTCGCCCTCGGAGGGTTCGACCTCGTCGAGCCGGGCCATGTCCGCCACCGGCACCTGGACGCTGAGTTCGATGGTCTTGGCGGACGGTGGCTGCACGACGTCGACCGGCCGGGAGCCGCCGAGGAACCGGGCGCAGGCGTCGATCGGGCGGACCGTCGCGGACAGGCCGATCCGCTGCGCCGGCCGGGGGAGGAGTTCGTCGAGGCGTTCCAGGGAGAGCGCCAGGTGCGCGCCACGTTTTGTGCCGGCCACCGCGTGCACCTCGTCGACGATGACCGTCTCGACCCCGCGCAGGGAGTCCCGTGCCGCCGAGGTGAGCAGCAGGAACAGTGACTCCGGGGTGGTGATGAGGACGTCCGGCGGGGTGCGCGCGAAGGCCCGGCGCTCGTCGGCGGGGGTGTCACCGGTGCGCATCCCGACGGTGACGTCGCAGGGTGTGACCCCGAGCCGGGTGGCCGCCTGCCGGATGCCCGCCAGTGGGGTGCGCAGGTTCCGCTCGACGTCCACCGCCAGGGCCTTGAGCGGACTGACGTAGAGCACCCGGCAGCGTCGCCGCCGGTCCTCCGGCACCGGCTCCCGGGCCAGCCGGTCCAGCGACCACAGGAACGCGGCGAGCGTCTTGCCGGAGCCGGTGGGGGCGACGACCAGTGCGTGTCGTCCGGCGGCGACCGCCCGCCAGGCGTCCACCTGCGCGGGCGTGGGCGCGGCGAAGGCGGCGGTGAACCACTCCCGGGTCGGCGTGCCGAACCCCGCCAGCATCTCCGTCACGTCTCCCATCCTGCCGCGCGGGTGCGACAACGCCCCGCCCGCACGTCGGTCGGACCGGGAACGATGTCCGGCTGGGCTTCTTACGGGAGAAGATGGGGTGCTTGCACGTTAAGTCTTACTTAACTGCTTGCTTGTGGATGGAAACATACAGTAACTTCTCCCGCATCGCCGGTCGGGGGAGGGGAGCCGGATGGCCGTGGAGCGAGGCTCGGAGCCCGGCACCGATGTGCTCATCCGAAAGGTCGACAGTCATCTCGCCGCCGTCCGCGTCGGTCTGCACGGCCCCGAGCTGGAGCTGGCCGAGCGGCTCGCCCGGTGCCTGCGGGAGCTGGTCGTGCAGACCGCCCAGGCCAGTGCCGCCGACCGCGCCCAGGTGCGGGCCGCCGTGCACTACTTCGTCCTGCGCCGGGAGAGCCGGGGTCAGTTGCTCTCCGTGCGGTCCCTCGCCGCCGCACAGCGGTTGGCCAACCGGGTCGCCCTCCAGCTCGGTCGCCCGGACCTGCTGGTGGAGACCCGCCGCGAGCGCGCGCTGCGCGAGCCGCCCGTCCCGACCGGGTGGTAATCCGGGTGTTTTTCGCAAAACGCCCCATAGGTCCCGTCCGCTGACGTGTGATCCCTGGTAGCCGGAGAGTGCCCTGCCGGGCGCTGCCACCTACCGGGAGGACGCGTGCTCGTACTGCTGATCCTCCACTTCGTGGCGGCCCTGCTCGCGCCGCTGCTGGTCCGGTGGTGGGGACCGCGGGCCTGTTATCCGCTGGCCCTGGCGCCCGCCGCCGCGTTCGGCTGGGCGCTGGCACGGACCCCGGCGGTACGTGACGGGGCCGCCCTGGTCGAGAACCACACCTGGATCCGTCAGCTCCAGCTCGACCTGACGTTCCGGATGACCACCCTCTCCTGGCTGATGACCCTGCTGGTCGGCGGAATCGGCGCGCTGGTGCTGGTGTACTGCGCCGGCTACCTCGCCCCGAGTGAGCCGGAGCTCGGCCGGTTCGCCGGCGTCCTCGTCGCGTTCGCCGGGGCGATGCTCGGGCTCGTCCTCGCCGACAACCTGCTCCTGCTCTACGTCTGCTGGGAACTCACCACGGTCTTCTCGTACCTGCTGATCGGGCACCACCCGGAGCGGCGGGCGAGCCGCTGGGCCGCCGCCCAGGCGTTGACCGTCACCACGCTGGGCGGGCTGGCGATGCTGGTCGGATTCGTCATGCTCGGGCAACGGGCCGGCACCTACCGCTGGTCGGAGATCACCGAGGTGCCGCCCGACGGTGGGTACCTGACCGTCGCCGTCCTGCTCGTGCTGACGGGGGCGCTGGCGAAGTCGGCCCTCCTGCCGTTTACCGCGTGGCTGCCGGCGGCGATGGCCGCACCCACCCCGGTCAGCGCCTACCTGCACGCGGCGGCCATGGTCAAGGCCGGCGTCTACCTGGTCGGGCTGCTGGCCCCGGTACTGGCCCACACCCCGCCCTGGCGGCCGGTCACCACCGTGGCCGGGCTCGCCACCCTGGTCGTCGGCGGCTGGGCGGCGCTGCGCCAGACCGACCTGAAGCTGCTGCTGGCGTACGGCACGCTGAGCCAGCTCGGCCTGCTCGTGGCGGTGACCGGCGCGGGCACCCGGGAGGCGGCACTGGCCGGGCTGGCGCTGCTGCTGGCACACGCCCTGTTCAAGGCGACGCTCTTCCTGGTCGTCGGCGTCGTCGACCACGTCACCGGCACCCGGGACCTGCGTGAGCTGACCGGGCTGTGGCGTCGGCTGCCGCTGCTCTGGATCGTCGCCCTTCTCGCCGCCGCGTCGATGGCCGGCGTCCCGCCGCTGGTCGGGTTCGTCGCCAAGGAGGCCGTGCTGTACGCGTTCCTCGACGACCCGCTCGCCCTCGGCGTCGTGCTGGTCGGGTCGGCCTTCACCGTCGCCTACAGCGCCCGGTTCCTCTGGGGCGCCTTCGGCGGGAAACCCGGCGTCGACCCGGTGCCCGTCGAGCGGCCGGCCGTCGCGCTCGTGGTCCCACCGGCCCTGCTGGCCCTCACCGGTCTCCTCCTCGGGCCGCTCGCCGGGCCGGTCGGTGCGCTCCTCACCCCGTACGCCGAGGCGTTTCCCGGCGGCGACCACCCGCTGGCGCTCTGGTCCGGGCTCCAGCCCGCGTTGTGGTTGTCCCTGCTGGTGCTCGCCGCCGGCGGGCTGCTCTTCCTGCTGCGTGGCGCGCTCGCCCCGGTGCTGGCCCGGTTGACCACCCCGGTGCCGGGTGCGGACGTGTACGAGCGGACCGTCCACGCCTTCGACCGGGTCGCGATCGAGCTGACCAGCCGGATCCAGCGCGGCTCCCTGCCGCAGTACCTCGGCACCATCCTCGTCGTCCTGGTGGTGCTTCCCGGCGGGGCGATGCTGCTGGTCCGGCCCTGGCCGGTGCCCACCCGGCTCTGGGACAGCCCGGTGCAACTGCTGGTGGGCCTGGTCGTCGCGGTGGCGGCGGTGCTCGCCGTGGCCGCCCGCACCCGGCTGACCGCGATGCTGCTGGTCGGGGTGACCGGTTACGGCACCGCGATGATCTTCGTGGTGCACGGCGCACCCGATCTGGCGCTGACCCAGATCCTCGTCGAGACCGCGACGATCACCGTCTTCGTGTTGGCGTTGCGCCGGCTGCCGCCCCGCTTCTCGGTCCGCCCCCTGCGGCGCAGCCGGTGGATCCGCCGGGGGATCGGGGTGGCCGTCGGCGCGGCCCTCGCCGGCCTGGCCGTCGCGGCGGCCGGCAGCCGTCGCCTCCCGGCGGTCTCGGTGGACTTCCCCCCGCTCGCCGTCGAGGAGGGGCACGGCCGGAACGTGGTCAACGTGATCCTGGTCGACATCCGGGCGTGGGACACCGTCGGCGAGATCTCGGTACTCGTGGTGGCGGCCACCGGGGTGGCCAGTCTGATCTTCGAACGGTCCCGCACCGACCCCCGCCCGCGTCGCCGGGGAGCGTCCGCCGTCCGTTCCGAGCCGGGTCAACGGGTCTGGCTGCGGGGCGGGCCGACCCTGCACGAGCGCCGCCGATCACTGGTCTTCGAGGTGGTCACCCGGCTGATCTTCCACAGCATCGTGCTCTTCTCCCTCTTCCTGCTCTTCTCCGGGCACAACGCGCCGGGGGGCGGCTTCGTCGGTGGGCTGGTGGCGGGGTTGGCGTTGACCCTGCGCTACCTGGCCGGCGGCCGGTACGAACTGGAGGACGCCGCCCCGGTGGGAGCCGGCACGGTGCTCGGCGTCGGGCTGGGGACCGCCGTGGGCAGCGGGGTGGTCGCGCTGCTGGCCACCGGGACTCTGCTGGAGAGCAGCCGGATCGACCTTCACCTGCCCGGAATCGGCGACTTCTACCTGGTCACGTCCCTCGTCTTCGACATCGGGGTCTACCTGGTCGTCGTCGGCCTGGCGCTGGACGTCCTGCGCACCCTCGGCGCGGAGGTGGACCGCCAGATCCAGGTCGGCGGCCAGGCGGACCGGGGACTGGCCGCCGACCGGCGGGGAGGGCAACGGTGACCGACTCCGGGAACGGCCCGACGCTGGTGCTGGCACTCGTCGTCGGGGTGCTCGTCGCGACGGGCGTGACCCTGCTGCTGGAGCGGAACCTCACCCGGATCCTGCTCGGCGTGATCCTCGTCAGCAACGGGGTCAACGTGCTCATCCTGCTCAGCGCCCCGGCCGGGGAGGCCCCGCTGGTCGGTACCACCCCGGTGGACCGGATGAGCGACCCGCTGCCCCAGGCGATGATCCTCACCGCCATCGTGATCACCCTGGGGCTGTCCGCGTTCCTGTTGGCGGTGGCGTACCGGAGTTGGTTGCTCACCGGCCACGACGAGACGAGGGACGACCCGGAGGACCGACAGATCGTGGGGCTCGCCGACCGGGACGCCCCGCAACCGGCCGACCTGGGCGGCGAGGGGCCGGGGGACGACCCCGAGCAGGTGGACCCCGGTCCGGGAGGTCGCCGATGACCGCCCTGGTGCCGCTGCCGGTGGTGATGCCGTTGCTGGGCGCCGCCCTGACCCTGGTGCTGCCGTGGGCGCGGGCGCAGCGGGCGGTCAGCGTGCTCGTGCTCGTCGCCACCCTGGCCGTGTCGGTGGTGCTGCTCGTCCGGGCGTACGCCGACGGCCCGCTGGTGGTCCGGATCGGTGGCTGGACGCCACCGGTCGGCATCGTGCTGGTCGCCGACCAGTTCGCCGCGCTGATGCTGACCGTCTCGGCGGCGGTGACGCTCTGCGTGTTGCTCTACTCCATCGGCCAGGGCCAGTCCGACCTCGGCGAGGGCACCCCGGTCAGCATCTTCCACCCCACCTACCTGGTGCTGACCGCCGGTGTCACCAACGCCTTCCTCGCCGGTGACCTGTTCAACCTCTTCGTCGGCTTCGAGATCCTGCTGACCGCCAGCTACGCGCTGATCACCCTGGGAGGGACCGACGTCCGGATCCGTACCGGCTCGACGTACGTGGTGGTCAGCGTCCTCGCGTCGATGATCTTCCTGAGCGGGGTGGGGCTGGTGTACGCGGCGACCGGCACGCTCAACCTCGCCCAGCTCGCCGGCCGGCTCGACACCCTGCCGGCGGACCTGGGGCTGGCGCTGCACCTGATGCTGCTGCTCGCCTTCGGCATCAAGGCCGCCGTCTTCCCGTTGGCGGCGTGGCTGCCGGACAGCTACCCGACCGCGCCCGCCCCGGTCACCGCGGTCTTCGCCGGCCTGCTCACCAAGGTCGGCGTGTACGCGATCATCCGTACCGAGACGCTGCTCTTCCCCGGCGGGCGCGTCGACGGGCTGCTGATGGTGGTGGCCGGGCTGACCATGCTGATCGGCATCCTCGGCGCGGTGGCCCAGTCCGACCTGAAGCGGCTGCTCTCCTTCACCCTGGTCAGCCACATCGGCTACATGATCTTCGGGGTCGCGTTGAGCACCGTGGCCGGCCTCACCGGCGCGATCTTCTACGTGATGCACCACATCACCGTCCAGACCACGCTCTTCCTCGTCGCCGGCCTGATCGAACAGCGGGCCGGCAGCACCGACCTGCGCCGCCTCGGTGGCCTGGCCCGGGTCACCCCGCTGATCGCCGTGCTGTTCTTCGTCCCGGCCATGAACCTCGCCGGGATCCCGCCGTTCCCGGGGTTCCTCGGCAAGCTCGGCCTCTTCCAGGCCGGGGCGGCGGTGGGCGGCGCGCTGCCCTGGGCCCTGGTGGCCGCCGGGGCGGTGACCAGCCTGCTCACCCTCTACGCCGCCTCCCGGGTGTGGAACATCGCCTTCTGGCGGTCGCCCCGCCCCCTCCCCGAGGACCCGCCCGCCCGGCTGCCCCGGCTGATGGTCGGCTCGACGGTGGCGCTGGTCGCGCTCGGTGTGGCGTTCACCCTCGCCGCCGGGCCGCTCTTCACGGTCACCGCGGACGCGGCGGACGACCTGCACCGGCGGACCCCGTACGTGCGGGCCGTCTTCCCCGGGGGCACCCCGTGATCCCCGACCCGCCGGTCCCCGCGTCCGGCCCGCGCCGGCGGTTGGTCCCCGGGGCGGCCCCCGGCCGGGCCCGCGCCGCCCGCTGGCGGGAACGGCTGATCGCCGCCGCCTGGATGGTGCTCATCTGGAACCTGTTCTGGGGACGGTTCACCCTCGGCAACCTGATCGGTGGGGGCGCCGTCGCGGCGGTGGTGCTGGTGTTCTTCCCACTGCCCCCGGTCTCCCTGGACAGCCGGCTGCGCCCCGTCCACCTGCTGCGCTTCGCGGTGCGGTTCGCCGCCCAACTGGTCGGCGCGAGCATCCACGTCGCCTGGGTCGCCGTCCGCCCGCGGTACCGGCCGCGCAGCGCGATCATCGCAGTACGGCTGCGGGTGCGTACCGACCTGAACCTGGCCCTCACCGCCGAGGTGCTCTCCCTGGTGCCGGGGAGCCTGATCATCGACGTCGACCGGAGCGCCGGGCTGCTCTACGTCCACGTCCTCGACGTCCGTGGACCGGAGGACCTGCGTCGTGCCCGCTGGCGCATCGAGGACGTCGAGCGGCGCATCGTCCGCGTCGTCGGCTCGCCCGCCGAGGTCCGGCTGGTGACGGGCGCCCCCGTCGAGAAGGGAACCGCCACGTGAACCCGGCCGTGATCGTCGCCCTCACCGTCCTGCTCTCCGCCACCGCCCTGCTCGCGCTGGCCCGGATCGTGCGCGGCCCGTCCCTGCTCGACCGGCT
Source organism: Micromonospora sagamiensis (assembly GCF_014680085.1). NCBI lineage: Bacteria > Bacillati > Actinomycetota > Actinomycetes > Micromonosporales > Micromonosporaceae > Micromonospora > Micromonospora sagamiensis. The sequence continues at coordinate 4,646,802 of NZ_AP023438.1, forward strand.
GGTCGCCACGGAACTGCTGCTGGCCACGATGATCGCCGCGGTGGGCACCGAGGCGGCGGTGAACCGGCACACCACGACCCTGCCGGTGCTGGTGGTCCTGTCGCTGCTGGGGTTCCTCGGCTCGGTGGCCCTGGTCCGCTTCGCCGCCGGGGAGGAATCGTGAACGCCGCCGACCTGGCCGACCCGCTCGCGGCCGTCTTCCTGGTGGCCGGGGCGCTGCTCAGCCTGGCCGCCGGGATCGGGGTGCTGCGCCTGCCGAACGCCCTCGACCGGATGCACGCGGTCACCAAGCCGCAGGTGCTGGGGGTGCTGCTGATCCTGCTGGGCCTGGCGCTGCGCCTGCGCAGCCCCACCGACCTGGGCATGCTCCTGCTGGTCGGGCTCTTCCAACTGGCCACCGCGCCGGTCGCCGCGCAGATGATCGGCCGGGCCGTCTACCGGTCGGGTCGCTTCGACCGGAATCTGCTCGACGTCGACGAACTCGCCGACCGGTGACACCGTTTCCCGGGACATCCAGGCAGCACCCAGCCGGGGCCGATAAAATGGCGGCATGATCGACTCTTCTGCCCAGGAGGGCAGCAGTAGCCGGCCGGGTACGACCCGGCCTTCCCCGCCCGCGACGTCGGGAGCCCTGAGCCTCCCGTGTTGATCGTCGTCGGACTCGTCCTGATCATCGTTCTCACCGCCGCGACCGGCTACTTCGTGGCCCAGGAATTCGGGTACGTCGCGGTCGACCGCGGCAAACTGCGGCAGATGGCCGACGACGGCGACCCGGCCGCGGCCCGCGCCCTCCAGGTCACCAGCCGGCTCTCCTTCATGCTCTCCGGTGCCCAACTCGGCATCACCGTCACCGCCCTGCTCGTCGGATACGTGGCCGAGCCGTACCTCGGTGCCGGCCTGGCCGAACTGCTCGGCGGCGTCGGCGTCTCCACCGCGGTCAGCCTCCCGCTCTCCGTGGCGCTGGCCCTGACCATCGCGACCGTCGTGCAGATGGTCCTCGGTGAGCTGGCCCCGAAGAACCTCGCCATCGCCCGACCCGAGCCGTTGGCCCGGGCCCTCAGCCGCTCCACCCTGATCTACCTCGCCGTGGCCGGTCCGCTGATCAAACTCTTCGACCGGGCCGCGGTACGACTGCTCCGGCGGGTCGGCATCGAGCCGATCGAGGAACTGCCCAGCGGGGCGACCCCGCAGGACCTGGAGCAGATCATCGCCGAGTCCCGCGAGGAGGGGCGCCTCGACGCGGCCATGTCCGACCTGCTCGACCGGGGGCTGGACTTCCGTGAGCTGACCGCCGGGGAGGCCATGGTGCCCCGGGTCGACGTGCACACCGTCCGGGCCGACGAACCGATCAGCCGGGTGGTGCAGCTGCTCGACACCGGCCACTCCCGGTTCCCGGTGCGGGGTGCCGAGGGCGTCGACGACCTGGTCGGCGTGGTCGGGATCGCCGACGTGCTCGGCGTACCCCCGGCGCGGCGCGCGACGACGCCGGTGAGCGCGGTGGCCGTACCGCCGCTGCTGGTGCCGGAGACGCTGCCACTGCCGACGGTGCTCGACCGGCTGCGGGTCGGGCACCGGCAGCTCGCCTGCGTGGTCGACGAGTACGGCGGGTTCGCCGGTGTGATCACGCTGGAGGACATCGCCGAGGAGCTGGTCGGCCCGATCCGGGACGAGGACGACCCGCCGGAGCGGGCCCCCGCCCGGCAGGACGACGGGTCCTGGGTGGTCCCGGCCCGCTGGCGGATCGACGAGGTGGCCGACAGCACCGGCATCGCGCTGCCCGAGGGGCCCGAGTACGACACCCTCTCCGGACTGGTCATGCGGGAGCTGGGCCGGGTCCCCGAGGTGGGCGACCTGCTGGAGATCGGCCTGCCCGCCGAGGACGGCGAGCCCGCACCCCGGGCCCTGGTCGAGGTGCTCGTGGTGGACCGGCACGTCGCGGACTCCGTCCGGCTGCGGGTCACCGGCACCAGTGAGGTGGCGGCATGAGCACCGGACTCGCGCTGGTCATCTCGGTCGTGCTGCTGGCGCTGAACGCCTTCTTCGTGGCCGCCGAGTTCGCCCTGGTGGCAAGCAAGCGGTACCGGCTGGAACACGCCGCGACCGGCGGTGGCCGGGCGGCCCGGGCGGCGCTCGACGGCGTCCGCGAGCTGTCCCTGATGCTCGCCGGCGCGCAGCTCGGCATCACCCTCTGCACGCTGGGACTGGGCGCGCTCGCCGAGCCGGCGATCGAGCACCTGCTCAGCCCGGTGCTGCACGCGGTCGGCCTGCCCACGGCGGCCAGCCACGTCGTCGCGCTGGTCTTCGCGCTGAGCCTGGTCACCTTCCTGCACCTGGTGGTCGGCGAGATGGCCCCGAAGTCGTGGGCGATCACCGACGCGGAGCGCTCGGCGCAGTTGCTGGCACTGCCCTTCCGGGCCTTCGCCCGGGTGGCCCGGCCGGTGCTGTCGCTGCTCAACGCGCTGGCCAACGCGATGCTGCGCCTGGTCCGGGTCAACCCGCAGGACCAGCTCGCCCAGGTGCACGGCCCGGAGGAACTGCGGATGCTGCTGGAGCAGTCCCGTGAGCACGGGCTGCTCGGTGCCGAGCAGCACCAGATGCTCACCAGCATGCTGGAGTTGCAGGGCACCAAGGTGGCCGACGTGATGGAACCGTTCGGGCAGATCGTGACGGTGCGCCGGGACGACCCCGCCGAGCGGGTCGAGGAGGTTTCCCGGGACAGCGGCCGGTCCCGCCTGGCAGTGGTCGACCCGGCCGGCGACGTGGTGGGCCTGGTGCACGTCCGGGAGGCCGTCCGGGTCACCACGACCGGCCGGTCGGCGACCGCTGGCGAGCTGATGACCGACGCGTTTACCCTGCCCGCCACGGCCTCGGTCACCGAGGCGGTGGCCGCGATGCGGGGGGTGCAGGCGCAGCTCGCGCTGGTGCGCAACGGTGGCGGCCCGACCCGCCCGATCGGGTTCGTGGCGCTGGAGGACCTCCTGGAGGAGGTCATCGGCGAGTTCGACGACGAGACCGACCCGGTGCCCCGCGGGCGGCGGATGCGGTAGGGCCACGGTGCGGTTCACGGGGGTGTCACCGGGGTCCGGCGCGACCGGACTGACCGTGCACACCTGCGTGACCAACCCGAGCACCCGCCCCGGCCTGCGTCTGCCGGGGCGGGTGACGCTCACCGCCGGCTCGACCGACGTGCCGGTCGGGCACATCCGGCTGGGACTGATCGGCACGGTCGAGCCGGAGGACCCGGACCAGCCCCGCCGCCTGGTGCAGTTCCACCAGGCGGCGGTGGCCGGCGGGTTCGTCGTGCCGGCCGGGCGGCGACGGTCGGTGGCCTTCGCGCTGCCGCTGCCCTGGGAGACACCGGTGACCATCTTCGGTGGGGTGCCGCTGCTCAGCCTCCGGACGGGGCTACGCACCGAGGTGGCGCTGGACGGCCTGCTGGACCAGGGCGCGATGGTGCCGGTCTTCGTCCATCCCCTTCCCGCCCAGCAGCACGTGCTGGCCGCCCTGGGCACCCTCGGCTTCACCCTGCGTCAGGCCGGGCTCCAGGCCGGCCGGCTGCCCGGGGTGGCCCAGACCCTTCCCGTCCACCAGCGGATCAACTACTGGGTGGGGCCGCTCTACGCCGGCCCGGTCACCGAGTTGGAGCTGATCTTCGTGGCGGATCCGGCGGCTCTCGAGGTGATCCTCTGGATGGACCGCCGGCTCTCCCTGGCCGGCGTGACCCACCAGAGCATCAGCCGGTTCAAGGTGTGGCATGTCGACTCCGGCCAGCGGGACTGGGTCAACCTGGTGGACGGTTGGCTGCGCGCGGCGATCAACCGGCACGCCGGGGCGGCGGCGCACGCCGACTGGTCGGCCCAGATCACCGGGTCGGCCCACGTCAGCCGTCCGCCCGACCGCCCGGTGGCCCCGGGGGAGGGGCTGGGCGGCACCGCCGGTGGTGCCGGCATCGGCGGTGGGTCCGGCGACGGCACCTGACCGCGACCGGCGGTGGCGGCGGGCCGCGCTTCGGTCGGCGGTGGCGGTGGCCGCGCTTCGGGTGACCGCGCCCTGACCTCGACCGGCGGTGGCGGCGCCGGACCTCAGCCGGCGGTGGCGGTGGCGAGCTTGACGCTGAAGCCCAGGAAGAGCGCCGCGACCCCGGTGGTGGCGGTGGCGGCCAGCCGGCGGCGGGCCCGGAACTGGCTGGCCAGGTAGGTGCCGGCGAAGATCAGCGCGGTCAGGTACAACACGCTGGTCACCTGGACGACCAGGCCGAGCGCGAGGAAGGAGAGCGCCGGCCAGGCATAGGCCGGGTCGACGAACTGGATGAAGAACGAGACGAAGAAGAGGATCGCCTTCGGGTTGACCAGGCTGACCACCAGGGCACGCCGGAACGGTGCCCGGACCGCCGCCGGTTCCGGGGCCTCCACCAGGCGCGGTGCGGTCGGGTCGTGCCGGGTGCGCCAGCGTCGCCAGGCACCGCGCAGCATGCTCAGTCCCACGTAGCCGAGGTACGCCGCTCCGGCGTATTTGATCACCAGGAAGAGCGGCGGGTACGCGGTGAGCAGTGAGGCCACCCCGGCCGCGGAGAGGACCATCAGCACGGCGTCGCCCACGAACACCCCGGCGGCGGCCCGGTAGCCGGCGCCCACCCCCCGTCGCGCCGCGGCCGAGAGCACGAAGAGCGAATTGGGCCCGGGCAGCAGAACGATCGCCACGGTACCCAGCACAAACGTCCAGAAGTCGGTGATGCCCAGCACGCCGGTCATCATCACGCCGTGGTGGTCCCCGCGCGTAGCTTTTCCCACAGCCGGCGCTGTGCTTCCGGCCACTCGTCGACGACCATCGAATACTGGACGGTGTCCCGCCAGGAGCCGTCGGCGCGCTGCCGGTCCAGCCGGAGCACTCCCTCCCGCGTCGCGCCGAGCCGTTCCACGGCCCGCTGGGAACGCTCGTTGCGGATGTCGGTGTGCCACACCACCCGGCGGGCGCCCAGCTCGTCGAACGCCCGGCCGAGCAGGAGCAGCTTCGCCTCGGTGTTGACCCCGGTGCGCCACCACGGCCGACCGAGGAAGGTGTAGCCGATGGCCACCGACCCCCGGCCGGGGTCGATCTCGTAGTACGAGGTGGTGCCGACCACCGCCCCGGTCACCGCGCAGCGCTGCACCCACGGCACCCGCTCGCCCCGCTGGTGGGCCGAGAGCGCGTCCGCGACCAGCGTGCGGACGTCGGCGGCGTCCGTGGGTCGGGGGCTGGTCAGGTGTCGCCAGACCTCCGGGTCGGCGGTGGCGTCGAAGAGTTCGGCGGCGTGCGCCAGGTCGAGCGGCTCCAGCGCCACGTGTGCGCCGCGCATCGGTGCCGGCTCGTACCACGGCGGGCGGGCCGGGCGCAGGTACGCCGGGACCGGCGCGGTGACCCCGGCGTCCGGTTCGGGCAGCGCCGGGGTCAGCCGTAGCGGCACCACCCCGGCCCAGTACGGCAGGGCCAGGTCGGCCGGGTCGTCGCGGACCCCGCCGGTGCGGGCCCGGACCGACACCTCGCGGAGGGGCAGCGCCAGGACGGCCGTCTCGGCCAGTTCCCGCCGGCTCGGTGGGCGACTCTCCGCGCTACGGCCGGTGCCGACCTTCTCCACCAGCGCGGTCATCGCCGCGGACTTCTCCCCGGCGTCGGTGACCAGCCGAGCGACGCCGTGCGCGACCACCGAGCGGTAGTTGGCGCTGTGGTGGAACTGGGAGCGGGCGTAGACCAACCCGTCGAGCAGGGTGACCCCGACGCAGACCGGCAGCCCGTCCGGGCCCCGGGCGGCCAGCAGGGGCCGGCTTCCGGTGGAGCCGTGCAGGTAGAGGGTGTCGCCCACGCGGACGTGGAGGGTGGGCAGCAGGCGCGGCTCGCCGTCGACGGTGAAGCCGAGCATGCAGTGGTACGCCTCGTCGAGCACGGCGTGGGCGGCGGCCCGGTCGTAGCTCATCCGTTCCCGCGAGCGGTGGGGGGTGGTCCGGGCGGTCGGCGTGTACATGTGACATCCCGCCTTTGTGCTAGTACAATACTCGAACTGTGGCAGTACGTTATCAGATCACCGGCGGTACGGCGGCCGAGATCTCGGCCAGTGTCGAGTCGGGCGTCCGCACCGGGGCCCTTCCTCCCGACAGCCCCCTGCCCCCGGTCCGCGCCCTGGCCGCCACCCTCGCGGTCAGCCCGGCCACCGTCGCTCGGGCCTACCAGGAGCTGCGGCAACGCGGCCTGGTCGCGACCGCCGGCCGACACGGCACCCGGGTCCGTCCCCGGCCTCCGGTCGCCACCCGGCGCGCCGCCCGGTACCCGACCCCGGGCCCCGGGGTCCGCGACCTCTCCCGGGGTCAGCCCGACCTCCGGCTGCTGCCCCCGCTCGGTCCGCACCTGGCCCGGCTGGCCGACCGGATCGGCCCACCCGCCGGCTACGCCACGGCCGGCGTCCTGCCCGAGCTGGCCGAGGCCGCGCGCCACCGGCTCGCCGCCGACGGGGTCCCGGTCGACGGGCTCACCGTCACCGGCGGGGCCCTCGACGGCATCGAACGCCTGCTCGCCGCCCACCTGCGCCCCGGTGACCCGGTGGCGGTGGAGGATCCGGGCTGGGCCAACCTGCTCGACCTGGTCGCCGCGCTGGGCCTACGGCCGGTCGCCGTGCCGGTCGACGACGACGGCCCGACCGAGGCCGGGGTCCGGGACGCGTTGGCCCTCGGGGCGCGGGCCCTGATCGTCACGAGCCGGGCGCAGAACCCGACCGGGGCCGCCGTCTCCGCCGACCGGGCCGCGGCGTTGCGCACGCTGCTCGCCGGCCGTTCCGACGTGCTGCTCGTCGAGGACGACCACGCCGCCGAACTGGCCCGGCTGCCGCTGCACACGCTGGCCGGGGTGACCCCGTCCTGGGCCTTCGTCCGCTCGGTGAGCAAGCCGTACGGCCCGGATCTCCGACTCGCCCTGCTCGCCGGCGACGAGACGACCGTGGCCCGGGTGGCGGGCCGGATGAGCGTCGGTCCCGGCTGGGTCTCCACCCTGCTGCAACGTCTGGTGCTCGCCCTCTGGGCCGACCCGGCGACCAGCGGGTTGATCGTCCGGGCGGAGGAGAGCTACCAGCGGCGGCGTGCCGCCCTGATCACCGCCCTCGCCGGGCACGGCCTCACCGCCCACGGCCGCAGCGGCATCAACGTCTGGCTTCCGGTGCCCGACGAGACCAGCGCGGTGACCGCACTGCGGGACGCCGGCTGGGCGGTCGCCCCCGGCGGGCTGTTCCGGATCGGTGCGCCCCCGGCGGTCCGGCTGACCGTCAGCCCGCTCGACGACGCGGAGATCCCGGCACTGGCCGACGCGGTCGCCCGCGCGCTCCGACCGGCCCGGCCGGCCGGCTTCACCGCCTGACCGGTGGCCGGCCCCCGGGTCGCGGGCTGTCGGGTCGTCGCGACGCGCCGGGGCGACCAGGGATCGCCGCGTGACCGGGCCGCGTCCGGGTACAACAGTCGCCATGTCCGAGCAGACCCAGACCGCCCCGGGTGCGCAGCGGTTCATTCCACCCCGCGCCGACACGATCGACGAGCTACGGGCCGCCGCGACCTCCTGCCAGGGCTGCGAGCTGTACCGGGACGCCTCGCAGACCGTCTTCGGCCGGGGCGGTGCGGACGCCCGTGTGGTCCTCGTCGGCGAGCAGCCCGGCGACCTGGAGGACCAGAAGGGTCTCCCGTTCGTCGGGCCGGCCGGGCGGTTGCTCCGCCGCGCGGTCGACGACGCCGGCCTCGACCCCACCGGTCTCTACCTCACCAACGCGGTCAAGCACTTCCGGTTCGAACTGCGCGGCAGGCGACGCATCCACCAGACGCCCGACCGGGTGCACATCACCGCCTGCCGTCCCTGGCTGGTCGCCGAGTTCGCCCGGCTCCGTCCGGAGATCGTGGTGGTGCTCGGCGCCACCGCCGCCAAGGCGCTGCTCGGACCGGCGTTCCGGGTCACCCGCCAACGCGGTGAACTGTTGCCCTGGCCGGCCTCGGCGGAGCACCCCGAGGACTTCACCCGGGTGCCGGTCGACTCCGCGGGCGGGGTCGCCGACGCGCCACCGGCCCGACTCCTCGCCACCATCCATCCGTCCGCCGTGCTGCGCGCCGACAACCAGGACATCGCCTACCAGGGACTGGTCGCCGACCTCACCATCGCCGCCCGGGCCCTGGCCGGCTGACGCGTCACCGGTCCGCCTCCGCAACCGGCGGTCGCGTGCCACCGGTCCGCGCCGACCCCTGGGCAGGGCGGAGGGCCGGTGCCACACTGACCGCCATGCAGCAGCATCTCTACGAGCCCGTCCACGAAGAGTTCCGGGACCTCTGCCGGGAGTTCCTCGCCCGGGAGGCGGTGCCGTACCACGACCGCTGGGAGGCCGAGGGCATCGTCGACCGGGACGTCTGGCGGAAGGCGGGCGTCGCCGGCCTGCTCGGCACCGACGTCGACCCCGCGTACGGTGGCGGCGGCCAGCGGGACTTCCGGTTCAACGCGGTGCTCGCCGAGGAGGTCGTCGCCGCCGGCTGCTCGGGTCTCGGCTTCAGTCTGCACAACGACGTCGTCGCGCCGTACCTCACCGAGCTGACCACCGAGGAGCAGCGCCGCCGCTGGCTGCCCGGGTTCTGCTCCGGCGACCTGGTCACCGCGATCGCGATGAGCGAGCCGGGTGCCGGCTCCGACCTGGCCGGCGTCCGCACCACCGCGGTGCGCGACGGCGACCACTGGGTGCTCGACGGGCAGAAGACCTTCATCACCAACGGCGAGCAGGCCGACCTGGTGGTCGTGGTCGCCAAGACCGCACCCGGGCAGGGCGCGCACGGCGTCAGCCTGATCGCCGTGGAGAGCGGCACCCCCGGCTTCACCCGGGGCCGCCGCCTGGCCAAGGTGGGGTTGAAGGGCAACGACACCGCCGAACTCTTCTTCGACGGCTGCCGGGTGCCGGCGGCGAACCTGCTCGGCACCGAGAACCACGGCTTCTACCACCTGATGGCGAACCTGCCCCGGGAACGGCTCGGCATCGCCGTCGCCGCGGTCGCCGCCGCCGAACGGCTGCTCGCGATCACCCTGGACTACGCCCGTGGCCGGGAGGCGTTCGGCCGGCCGATCGGCTCCTTCCAGCACAACCGCTTCCTCCTCGCCGAACTGGACACCGAGGTCACCATCGCCCGGACCTTCGTCAACCACTGCGTCGCCGAGTTCAACGCCGGCCGGCTGACCGTGGTCGACGCGGCCAAGGCCAAGTGGTGGACGACCGAGTTGCAGAACCGGGTCGCCGACCGCTGCCTGCAACTGCACGGCGGGTACGGCTACATGCTCGAGTACCCGGTGGCGAAGGCCTGGCTGGACGGGCGGGTGCAGACCATCTACGGCGGCACCACCGAGATCATGAAGGAGATCATCGGTCGGGGCCTCGACCTGTGACGGGTCGCCCGGCCGGGTGGAACCGCCCGTCGGGCGACACCACCCGTACGCCAGGATGGGACCGCCCCCTCCCGAGGAGTCGCAGATGACCACCCACCTCGCCGTCCCGGCCGGCGTTCGCCCGGACGTCGCCCCGATCCAGCGCCGCACCCTGCGACTGCTCTTCACCACGCAGATCATCGGCGGGGTCGGGGTCACCATCGGCATCTCGGTCGGCGCGCTGCTTGCCGAGCGGATCGCCGGTGCGGCCGTGGCCGGCCTGGCGCAGAGCGCCGGCGTGGTCGGGGGCGCGCTCCTCGCCGTCCCGATCACCCGTGTCATGACCGGGTACGGCCGCCGCCCCGGCCTGGTCCTGGCGTACCTGACCGGCGCGCTCGGCGGCGTCCTGGTGGTGACCGCCGCGGCCGCCCGCTCGGTGCCGCTGCTCTTCCTCGGCATGCTCCTCTTCGGCGGGGGCACCGCCGCCAACCTCCAGGCCCGGTACACCGCCGTCGACCTGGCCGAACCGGCCCGGCGTGGCCGGCAGCTCTCCCTGATCGTCTGGGCCACCACCGTCGGCGCGGTCGCCGCGCCGAACTTCGCCTCCCTCGCCGACGACACCACCAGCCGCTGGGGGCTGCCCCGGCTGGCCGGACCGTTCGCGTTCAGCGCCGTCGCCTTCCTGGTCGCGGCGGTGGTGATCTTCGCGTTGCTGCGTCCGGACCCGCTGCTCACCGCTCGTCGGATCGCGGCGTCGGAGGTCGGCGACGGGGACCGCCAGGGCGGGCCGGGGCCGCGGAACGGGGCCGAGCCGGCGCTCCCCGGCGCGCGGCCCCGGGCGGCCGGCATGTGGTCCGCCTGGCGGACCGTGCGGCAGCGCCCGGCCGCCCGGCTGGGCATCGCCGCGGTCGCCATGGGCCACCTGGTCATGGTCGGGGTGATGGCGATGACCCCGGTGCATCTCGGCGAGTCGCACGGCGACGCCGACGTGCTGCACGTGGTGGGCGTCGTGCTCAGCCTGCACATCGCCGGCATGTACGCGCTCGCCCCGGTGGTCGGTTGGCTCACCGACCGGGCCGGTCGGCGGCCGGTGATCCTCGGCGGCACCGCACTGCTCCTGGCCGCCTGCGCGGTGGCCGGTACCGCCGGACACGACACCGTGCTGCTCTCGGTCGGGCTGGTCCTGCTGGGGCTGGGCTGGTCGGCCACCATGGTCGCCGGCTCCACGCTGCTGTCGGAGTCGGTGCCGGTGGCCGAGCGCCCCACCGTCCAGGGCCTGTCCGACCTGACCATGGGGCTGGCCGGCGCGGCGGCCGGCGCGGCCAGCGGGTTTGTCGTGCAGGTGGCCGGCTATCCCGTGCTGACCCTGCTCGCGGCGGTCGCGGTCGTGCCGTTGGTGGCGCTAGCGTTGCGGCCGGCGGCGGTGTCCGCGCCGGAGGAGGAGTGACGTGCGGAACGGGGGAACGCGGTGCGGCTGACCGACTTCTGGAGCCGGCTCGAGGAGGCGTTCGGGCCCGGCTACGCGGCCAGCATCGCCCGGGACCAGGTCCTCGCCCAGCTCGGTGGGCGGACCATCGAGCAGGCGTTCGCCTCGGGTGAGCAGACCCACGTGGTGTGGCGGGCGGTGTGCGCCGCGTACCCGGACCGGGTGCCCGCGCGACTACGCTGAGCTGCTCTTCCGTCGCCCGGGTGTGTCGCCTGTCGTCTCGTACAGGTGTTCGGCTATTGTCCACAGCGGGGTGCTCGTCCACAGGCCACGGCCGGTCGGCTGGTTCTTGTCGGACCCAGCGCCTAGCGTGTCCGCGTGACGAGAAGCTCAGGAAAGACGCCGGCGAAGGCAGGGGTAACCATGGCGGCAACGCCCGACCGGGAGAAGGCACTCGACCTTGCTCTCGCGCAGATCGACAAGCAGTTCGGCAAGGGTTCGGTGATGCGGCTGGGGGAGCGGCCGGTCGTCCAGACCGCGATCATCCCCACCGGCTCGATCGCGCTCGACGTGGCGCTCGGCGTGGGCGGTCTGCCCCGGGGCCGGGTCGTCGAGATCTACGGTCCCGAGTCCAGCGGTAAGACCACGGTCGCCCTGCACGCGGTCGCCAACGCCCAGCGGGCCGGCGGCATCGCCGCCTTCGTCGACGCCGAGCACGCGCTCGACCCGGAGTACGCCAAGGCCCTCGGGGTCGACACCGACGCGCTGCTGGTCTCCCAGCCCGACACCGGTGAGCAGGCCCTCGAGATCGCCGACATGCTGGTCCGCTCCGGTGCGCTCGACATCATCGTGATCGACTCGGTCGCCGCCCTGGTGCCGCGCGCCGAGATCGAGGGCGAGATGGGCGACAGCCACGTCGGTCTCCAGGCCCGGCTGATGAGCCAGGCCCTGCGGAAGATCACCGGTGTGCTCAACAACACCGGCACCACGGCGATCTTCATCAACCAGCTCCGCGAGAAGATCGGCGTCATGTTCGGCTGTATGTCGTACTCGACCAGGGTCACCCTGGCGGACGGCACGCAGGAGAAGATCGGCAAGATCGTCAACCAGCGGATGGACGTCGAGGTTCTCTCCTACAACCCGGAGACCGACCGGGTGGAGCCGAAGCGGATCACCAACTGGTTCAACAACGGCCCGGCGGAGGAGTTCCTCCAGTTCACCGTCGCCAAGTCGGGAGGCAACGGTCGCGCGCAGTTCGCCGCCACGGCGAACCACCTGATCCGGACGCCCGGGGGGTGGCGGGAGGCGGGCGAGCTGATCGCGGGTGATCGCGTCATGCTCGCCGAGTCACGCCAGCTCAGCGAACAGCAGTGGCAGGTTGTGCTCGGTTCCCTGATGGGGGACGGTTCCCTCTCCCCGAACCGGCGTGACCGTTCCGGCGTCCGGTTTCGGCTCGGTCACGGTGCCGAGCAGGCCGCTTACCTCGACTGGAAGGTCTCCCTGCTGGGCAATCTCGCCCACTCCCGCCGGACCGACTCCCGGGGTGCGGTCTTCGCGGACTTCACCCCGTTGCCCGAGTTGGACGAGCTGCGTCGCGCCGTCTACCTCGGTGATGGGAAGAAACACCTCAGCTGGGACTATCTCAAGGCGCTGACTCCGCTCGCCCTTGCCGTGTGGTACATGGACGACGGCTGCTTCTCCCTCCGTTCCAAGGGGGTGCAGGAGCGCACCGAGGGCGGCTCCGGCCGTATCGAGATCTGCGTCGAGGCAATGGCGGAGGGCAGCCGTGCACGGCTGGTTGAGCACCTGCGCGACGCGTACGGACTCGACGTGACGTTGGGTGTCCGGGGTGCTCGGCAGATGTCGTACGTCCAGTTCACCACCGCTGCCTCGGCGGTGTTCCAGGAGCTGGTGGCCCCGTACGTGCCGGCCGCCATGGAGGCGAAGCTGCTGCCGAGGTTCCGCGGTCGGTGCGTGGTCGAGCCGCAGTTCGTCCCGGCTGAGCTGATGCCGGTTCCGGCGCGGGTCATCGACATCCACGTCAAGCCGAAGACCCGCTCGATGAACCGGTTCGACATCGAGGTGGAGGGCAACCACAACTACTTCGTCGACGGCGTCATGGTGCACAACAGCCCCGAGACCACCACGGGTGGTCGGGCGCTGAAGTTCTACGCGTCGGTCCGGCTGGACGTCCGCCGGATCGAGAGCCTGAAGGACGGCACCGACGTGGTCGGCAACCGCACCCGGGTCAAGGTCGTGAAGAACAAGGTCGCGGCCCCGTTCAAGCAGGCCGAGTTCGACATCATGTACGGCAAGGGCATCTCCCGCGAGGGCTCGCTGATCGACGTCGGTGTCGAGCAGTCGATCATCCGCAAGTCCGGCGCCTGGTACACCTACGACGGTGACCAGCTCGGCCAGGGCAAGGAGAAGGCCCGCGAGTTCCTCCGGGAGAACCCGGACGTGGCCGCCGAGATCGAGAAGAAGATCCTGGAGAAGCTCGGCGTGGGTGCCGGGGCGAGCGACGCGGCTGGCGGTCCCGAGTTGCCGCCGGTCGACTTCTGACCGGCCGCGTGGCGGGACGACGGGCCCGTTCGGGGCGGGGTTGGGACGCCACCCCTCCCCGGACGGGTGACACCCCTGCGCGACCCCGACGGGGGCGACCGAGCCGTTCCGGGCCGGGCGCGACCGCCGACCCGTTCGACGAGGGCGTCCGGCCGACCGGGTCCCCGGACGACTCGACCGGCGAGCCGTCCCGCGCCGAGCCTCGCGACGAGGCGGAGGTGGCCCGCGAGATCTGCCTCCGGCAGCTCGCGGTGCGGCCGCGTACCCGGGCGGAACTGGCCGGCGCGCTGACCCGCCGGGGTATCTCGTCGGAGGTCGCCGCCGAGGTGCTCGACCGTTACGACGAGGTCGGCATCATCGACGACGCCGCGTTCGCCCGGGCCTGGGTGTCCAGCCGGCACGCCGGACGAGGGCTGGCCCGGCGGGCGCTCGCCAACGAACTGCGCCAACGCGGGGTGGACGGTGAGGTCGCCGGCGCGGCGCTCGGCGAGCTGGACGAGGCCACCGAGGCGGAGACGGCCCGTGCCCTGGTGGACCGCAAGCTCCGGTCCGCCCGGGGCGAGCCCGACGCGATCTTCCGACGGCTGGTCGGGATGCTCGCCCGCAAGGGCTACCCGCCCGGCCTGGCGATCCGGGCGGTCAAGGACGCCCTGGCCGCGCGGAGCGCGGAGGCCGCCGAGTTCGCCGACCAGATCGACCCCGACGCCCTCACCCCGGACCTCGACCCCGACCTCCCGTCTATGTGATCATGAAGTACATGGGCGGGACAACGCTTTCCCCGTCCCGTCACCGTGGTTGTCATCTCCAGGTGGCGGATCGGGGCGCGGCGACGGGACGGTCGAGGGAAGTCTGATGGGCCGGTCATGCGCCCGGCACCCTGGGTAGTCGCCCCGGGGTGCTCTGCCGGGGACAACTGCCCGCTTTGTCAAAGCCCGTCCGATTAGCTGTGAGCGTGGCGTGACCGTCCGACTGCCCTGCGTTGGCATATTTTGATCATGAGTCCTTGACCGGAGGGGCCCCCGACACCTAGCCTCGCCTTACAGGCTCACATTGCCCGACCAGCGCAGGCTAAGCGCACAACATAGATCGTGTAACAGAACAGCATCAGTTCGGCCAGCTCGTCTGGCCGCACGGCGGTGTCGGACCACCCGGTGCGACACCGGCGAGACAACTGCACCCGGCCGTCGGCGATGACCAAAGGGGGTCACCGTCGACGGAGACCTACCCATGGCCAGTCGCTCCGGTCGGGCGTCTAACAGCCGCAGGGTCACGTGCTCACCGGCACGTCACCGCTGCGGCGCTGACGGTTCCAGGGGAGGCGGCCATGACGGGGCGGCAGAGGATCAGCGGTGGTCCCCACGGGGTGCCGGCATGAGCGCCGTCGACGTCGTCCTCCTCGGGGCGGTCGTGGCCCTGACCCTCGTGGTGGTCGGCGCGGTCGTCCTCGGTGCCCGGACCCTGCGCCGGGTCGGCGCGGCACCGGCGCCCGAGGATCCGGCCTTCGTCGCCGAGAAGGACCGCCAGGAGCAGTCACTGGCGGCGCTGCGCACCGCCGCCGACGAGGCGCACTCGACCGCCGACGTGGCGAAGTCGGCGGCGGCGGCTGCGCGGGCCGAGGCCGCGGCGGCCAAGGCCGAGGCGAACGCCGCCCGGGACGAGGCACGCCGGGTGCTGGAGGCGGCCCGGCTGGAGGCGGACACCGTCCTGGAGCGGGCCCACAAGCAGGCCGAGGCGGACGCCGAACAGCTGCGGGCAGCGGCCCGGCGCAGCGGCGAGCGGGAGGTGGCCGTACTCGCCTCCACCACCCGCGAGCAGGCCGCCGAGGTGGAGCGCCGGGCGGCCCGGATGGACGAGCGGGAGCGGCTGCACACCGAGGAGGCGGAGCGGCTGGCCGAGCGGGAACGGCAGCTCACTGCCGCCAGTGCCGCCCTCGCGGCCCGGGAGGCGGCGCTGGTCGAACGGGAGCAGGCCCTCGTCGAGGCGGAGGAGCAGCGGCGCCGGGAACTGGAGCGGATCGCCGGACTCACCGTCGAGGCGGCCCGCGCGGAACTCATCGAGGCGATCGAGACGCAGGCCAAACGGGAGGCCGCGCTGCTGGTCCGGGACATCGAGGCGGACGCCCGCAGCACCGCCGAACAGCGGGCCCGGCACATCGTGGTGGACGCGATCCAGCGTGTCGCCAGCGAGCAGACCGCGGAGAGCGTGGTCAGCGTCCTGCACCTGCCCGGTGACGAGATGAAGGGGCGGATCATCGGCCGGGAGGGCCGCAACATCCGTGCGTTCGAGTCGGTCACCGGGGTCAACCTGATCATCGACGACACCCCCGAGGCGGTGCTGCTCTCCTGCTTCGACCCGGTACGCCGGGAGGTCGGCCGGCTCACCCTGGAGAAGCTGGTCCTGGACGGGCGGATCCATCCGCACCGGATCGAGGAGGTGCACGACCTGGCCCGGCAGGAGGTGGACGAACTCTGTCAGCGGGCCGCCGAGGACGCCCTGGTCGAGGTGGGCATCACCGACATCCACCCGGAACTGGCCACCCTCCTCGGCCGGCTGCGCTATCGGACGTCGTACGGGCAGAACGTGCTCAAGCACCTGGTGGAGACCGCGCACATCGCCGGGATCATGGCCGCCGAGCTGCGGCTGGACGTGCCGACCATCAAGCGGTGCGCCTTCCTGCACGACATCGGCAAGGCGCTCACCCACGAGGTGGAGGGCAGCCACGCGCTCATCGGTGCGGATCTGGCCCGTAAGTACGGCGAGAGCGAGGACGTCGTCCACGCCATCGAGGCGCACCACAACGAGGTGCCCCCGCAGACCATCGAGGCGGTGCTGACCCAGGCGTCGGACGCCTGCTCGGGCGGCCGTCCCGGGGCCCGGCGGGAGAGCCTGGAGGCGTACGTCAAGCGGCTGGAGCGGATCGAGGAGATCGCCGCCGGCAAGCTCGGGGTGGAGAAGGTCTTCGCGATGCAGGCCGGTCGGGAGATCCGGGTGATGGTCAAGCCGGACGACGTGGACGACATCGGTGCGGCGGTGCTGGCCCGGGACGTGGCCAAGCAGATCGAGGAGGAACTGACCTACCCGGGGCAGATCCGGGTCACCGTGGTCCGCGAGTCCCGGGTCACCGAGATCGCCCGCTGAGCGGACACGTCGAGGGACGGTGGGCCGGCCGGCGTCGAGGTGGGACAGGCGCATGCCCGGAACAGGCGCGAATGGGGCAACCGATGGCTCGGTTGCCCCATTCCGGCGTCCGGCCGACCCTCTGTCGGGTGTCGGATCAACCGCGTCAGGAGAGGTGGGCCGACGGCACCGGCGAGGGAGCCTCGCCCAGCCCGCCCGCTGCGCGTCGGTCAGCCTGCCGGTTGGATCGCCGGCTCACCGTACCCGTCAGAGCTGGTACTGGTAGGTGACGCTCACGAGCCACGTGCCAGCCTGGCAACGCGCGCTGGAGATCGAACCGGGGCCGACCCAGTTGCCGGACACGATGCCCTGGCTCCCACCGCTGTCCTGGCAGCGGATCTGCACCCGGGCGCTGGTCACGCCCGTGCAACTCACCCAGCCCGAGCCGCCGTCCTGGCCGATCTGCCCGCCGGTCTGGCAGCTGGGCGCGGCCTGGGCCGGGGTGGCCGATGCCAGCAGAGCCATACCGGTGGCCATGGTGAGTGCCGCTGCCGCCGAGATGCCGAGTTTCCTGGTGCGGTTCATTGCTGTCCCCGTTTCTGCGGTTCCGTCGCGTGGTCGTGTGGTGGTGGATATCCGCCGAAGGACGCCAAGGCACGCGATACATTGACGATCTTCGCTGTCGACCACCTCATGATGTTGGCCGGGTGGGCGGTCGGCCTAGCTACTTGTCGTGTTCGTGACATAACTGGGCGCACGTAAATTACTCGTGGTACCTGGGGTGACTCGGTGAGGCCGGCGAGCCGGGGGCGGAACGAGAGATTCACCAGGCTGACGTGGCTACGGGGACGGGCAGATGGCGAATACCGCCGAGGGGCGGACGGCTCAGCCGTCCGCCCCTCGGCGGTGTTCGTCCTCCGGTTCAGACCATCCGGGCGGCGTCCGCTCCGGTGTCCTGGGCCGGCATCACCTTGGCGGCGGTCCGGGGCATCCGACCCAACCGGCGCTGCAACCACCAGGCGAAGAGCGAGAGCAGGCCGCAGATGCTGATGTAGATCGCGGCGACGAGGAGGTACGTCGGCACGTAGGGCAGGCCGAACGGCAGTCGTCCGCCGATCTGCTTACCCACGAAGAGCAGCTCCGGGTACGTGATGATGAACCCGAGTGCGGTGTCCTTGAGCAGCACCACGAGCTGGCTGACGATCGCCGGCAGCATCGACCGGAACGCCTGCGGCAGCAGGATCAGCCGCAGCACCTGGTTCTTGCGCATGCCGATCGCGTACGCGCCCTCGGTCTGGCCGTACGGCACGGCGTTGATGCCGGCCCGGAAGATCTCCGCCAGCACCGAGCCGTTGTAGAGCATCAGACCGATGACCAGTGCCCACAGCTTGTCGATCGGCCAGCCGTACTGCAACGACACGTAGTAGCCGAAGAAGATCAGGATCAGCAGCGGGATGGCCCGGAACAGCTCCACCACGAACGTGGCGGGGGAGCGCAGGAACCACTTGTCGCTGAGCCGGGCGCTGGCGAAGACCGCGCCGAAGAGCAGCGCCAGTACGGCCGCCATGCCGGCCGCCTTGAGGGTGGCCCAGAGCCCGGCGAGCAGCTCCCGCTGCACCGAGGCGTACTGGAACTGCTCCCACTTGCGCGCCTCGAACTGGCCGGTCGCGTTGAACTTCCAGACCACGAACGCGACGAGGGCGACGATGCCGACGGTCGAGACGACGCTGAGGATCATGTTGCGCCGACGGGCCTTCGGCCCCGGCAGGTCGTAGAGCACCGACGTCATCGCGCCACCGCCCACTTGCGCTCGAGGAATCGTTGCAGGGCCACCAGCGGCAGGATCAGGATCAGGAAGCCGATGGTGATCCAGAGCAGTACGGCGAACTGCGGCTCACCGCGCTCGGCCATGTACGCCGGGATGGCACCCGCCTCCAGCACCGAGAAGCCGGCGGCGATGGTGGTGTTCTTCAACATGGCGATGAAGACGCTCATCATCGGCGGCACCATCGCCCGCAGTGCCTGCGGCATCACGATCAGCGTCAGCACCTGGCCGAAGGTCATGCCCAGCGCCCGGGCCGCCTCGGCCTGGCCGGGGGCGACGGTGTTCACACCGGAGCGGACCACCTCGCAGACGAAGGCCGCGGTGTAGACGGTCAGCGCGGTGACCGCGCTCTCGAAGTAGTCGATGTTGACGTCCAGCTTCGGCACCGCGAAGACGAGGAACGCGAAGACCAGGGTCAACGGGGTGTTCCGGACCAGGTTGACGTACGTGGCGCCGAAGGCCCGAAGTGCCGGGACCGGGGAGACCCGCATCGCGCCGAGCACCATGCCGAGGACGAGGCTGCCCACGCCGGCGATCAGGAACAGTTGGACGGTGGTGGTGAAACCGTCGCGGAACAGGGCCGCGTTGTCCGTCAGGACGCGGAAGAACTCGCCCATGCCTCTCGCTCTCAGTCCTCGGACGGGCGGCGGGCGGAAGGTCCGCCCGCCGCCGCGTCACGTATGGAACCGGTCGGTCAGTACCGCTCGAGGGCCGGCGGGGTGGCCGGCGAGCCGGACTTGCCCAGCGTGCCGTCGTAGATCTTCTGCCAGGTGCCGTCGGTGAACGCGGCCTGGATCTGGTCGTTGACGTAGTCGCGCAGGGCCTTGTCGTCCTTGGGCAGGCCGATACCGTACTTCTCGGTGCTGAACGGCTTGCCGACGACCTTGAGCTCGGCCGAGCTCTGCGCCGCGTAGCCCTTGAGGATGGCGTCGTCGGTGGTGACGGCGTCGACCTTCTTGTCGAGCAGCTGCGAGACGCACTCCGAGTAGGTCTTGAACTCGACGATGTTCTCCGGCTCGGTCAGCCCCTCGTCCCGGACCCGCTGGATCGGGGTGGACCCGGTCGCCGAGCAGACCTTCTTGCCCTTGAGGGTCTCCTTGCCGGTGATCGCGGTCTCGTCCTTGCGGACCAGCAGGTCCTGGCCGGCGACGAAGTACGGGCCGGCGAACGAGATGTCGTTCTTGCGCTTGTCGGTGATCGAGTAGGTGCCGACGTAGTAGTCGACCTCACCACCCTTGATCGCGGTCTCCCGGTTGGCGGACGCGATCTCCTTGTACTCGATCTTCGACTTGTCGATGCCGAGGGTGCTGGCCACGTACTGGGCGATCTCGATGTCGAAGCCGCACCGGTTGCCCTGGGCGTCCTTGTAACCGAGGTTGGGCTGGTCGAACTTGACGCCGATGACGACCTTGCCGGCGCTCTTGATCTTGTCGAAGGCGGGGCTGCCGGTGATCGCGGCGTCGGTCTTCGGCGTGAAGTTCACCCCCGAGCTCTGGCAGGTGTCGGACTTGGCGCCGCCGGGGGCGTTGCCGTCCCCGCTCGGGGTCGGGTCCCCCTCCTTGCCGCACGCCGCGACCGAGAGGGCGAGCGACGCCATCATGGCTGCCGCCGCCACGCGCTTGAACCGCATGATCTTCTCCTTCTTCGACTGAGCTTGCCGGGGAACGGCGCGCTCCGGACGGACGCCTAGTGCGTGAGGATCTTGGAGAGGAAGTCCCGGGCCCGCTCGCTGCGCGGGTTGGCGAAGAACTCGCTCGGGGGAGCGTCCTCGACGAGTTGACCGTCGGCCATGAAGATGACCCGGTTGGCCGCGTGCCGGGCGAAGCCCATCTCGTGGGTGACCACGACCATCGTCATGCCGTCGCGGGCCAGCGAGGTCATCACCTCCAGCACCTCGCCGACCATCTCCGGGTCCAGCGCGCTGGTGGGCTCGTCGAAGAGCATCGCCTTGGGCTGCATGGCCAGGGCGCGGGCGATCGCGGCGCGCTGCTGCTGGCCGCCGGAGAGCTGGGCGGGGAACTTGTCCGCCTGGTTGGCGATGCCGACCCGGTCGAGCAGCGCCATCGCCCGTTCCCGGACGACCGCCGGCTTCTCCTTGCGGACCTTGACCGGGCCGAGCATGACGTTCTGGATGATCGACTTGTGCGCGAAGAGGTTGAACGACTGGAAGACCATGCCGACCTCGCTGCGCAGCTTCGCCAGCGCCTTGCCCTCGGCGGGCAGGGGCTGCCCGTCGAACGTGATCGTGCCGGAGGTGATCGGCTCAAGCCGGTTGATCGCGCGACACAGCGTCGACTTGCCCGAGCCGGACGGGCCGATCACCACGACCACCTCGCCCCGACCGACCGAGAGTGAGACGTCGTTCAGCACGTGCAGCGGACCGAACCACTTGTTGACCGAATCGAGCACGATGAGCGGTTCGCCCGTCGTCACCGTCGTCCACCGTCCCTCGTCGTCGCCTGGGCGCGGAGGTCGGACGACCTCCGGTGGGGCCACTCTAGGCGGGCCGGCGTGGCGGAGCGCAACTCAGCGGGTCACGGAGCGGTAACACCGGCGGCTATCGTCGCGGAGTGTTCGAGATCCGGCACCTCTGCGCCCGGCGGCAGGCCGCGCGGCGGGTGGACGGCGTCCGACCAGCAGTGTAGGAGCGCCGGGGTCGGATGCCGGACCGGTGCCACCGGTCCGGCCGAGTGAAGGTGAGGCAGTCATGGAACCGGTCCGGTTGACCCGGTACGCCCGCGGGGGTGGCTGTGCGTGCAAGATTCCGCCCGGCGAGCTGGAGCAGATGGTGGCCGGGCTCGGGCCCTCCGGCGGCACCACCGAACTACTGGTCGGGCTGGACCACGGTGACGACGCGGCCGTCGTCCGCCTCGACGAGCGGACCGGTCTGGTCAGCACCGCCGACTTCTTCACCCCGGTGGTCGACGACGCGTACGACTGGGGTCGGATCGCCGCCACCAACGCCCTCTCCGACGTCTACGCCATGGGTGGCACCCCGCTGCTCGCGCTCAACCTGCTCTGCTGGCCCCGGGAGGTGCTGCCGCTGGAGTTGGCCCGCGAGGTGCTGCGCGGCGGGCAGGACGTGGCCCGGGCGGCCGGCTGCCACCTCGCCGGCGGGCACAGCGTCGACGACGACGGTCCCAAGTACGGCCTCGCGGTGACCGGGGTGGTCCGTCCCGAAGAGCTGATCACCCTGGACGCCGGTCAGGCCGGGCTGCCGCTGTCGTTGACCAAGCCACTCGGTGTCGGGGTGCTCAACACCCGGCACAAGGCGATCGGGGAGAGCTTCCCCGAGGCGGTGGCGACGATGACCACCCTGAACCGGGACGCCGCCCGGGCCGCGGTCGCGGCGGGGGTGCGCTGCGGCACCGACGTGACCGGGTTCGGGCTGCTCGGTCACGCCAGCAAGCTGGCCCGGGCCAGCGGGCTGACCGTGGCGCTGGACGCCGCCCGGGTGCCGTACCTGTCGGGGGCGCGGGAGGCGGTGCGGGACGGGTACGTCAGCGGCGGTAGTCGCCGCAACCTGGAGTGGGTCTCCCCGTGGACGGACTTCGGCCGGGTCGGCGAGGACGACCGGCTGCTGCTGGCCGACGCCCAGACCTCCGGTGGCCTGCTGGTCGCCGGCGAGCTGCCCGGTGCCACGGTGATCGGCGAACTGCTGTCGAGGGGGGAGCGGATGGTGGTCGTCCGCTGACGCCGGACCCGGGGTCTTCGCTGCGGACCGGAGGGCACCATACCTGATGAAGTGTCGGGTTTCCGTCAGGTCCCGGGAGCGAGGGCAGGGAAATTCTGCCCGGAATGGTCACAGACCGGTAACTTGCCCCCGCCTCCGACCAAATCACCTCCACCATCGTCAGTAAGGCCCGATCCGGAGGCCCCTGGGGAACGAGCACAGCGAGGAGGCGGCATGACCGAGCTGTGGAGCTGGAGAATTGACCGGGTACGACCGGTGGAGGTCTACCCGGCGTTGGCGGAGGCGCTCGGTCGGGTGGTGATGCCGCTCGCCGCGGCCGACCCCGGTCGGCTCCCGGTGCACGCGGTGATCTGCGACGTGTGGCAGGCGCCGGGGGAGTTCGCCACCGTCGTGGACTGCTACGGGGTGCCCGAGGGGCTCGGCGAGCACACCAGCGTGGCGGCGCTCGCCCGCCTGCTGGACCGCCCCTGCGTGCTCCGCGACGACACCCTCGACGCGGGACGGCACCTGCTGGTCACCCCGGACGGGACGATCCGTCCGGTGCACTTCGAGGTCCGGGAGACCGACGACGGCGAGGAACTCACCGACCAGCGGCTGTGCACCCTGGCCCACCCCGGCTGTCGGGGCTGGTCCCAGTGTCACCGCTCGCGGTGGGCCCCCGACTCGGTGGTGCCCGCGCTCGCGGCGGCCTGAGCGTCGCCCCGCCCCGAGCGGTCGGTCGCGCCCGGCGAGCCGGGCGGTCGACGGCGTCGGGCTACCCGGGAAGGTCGGCGGTCTGCTCGGAGCCGTCAGCGGCAGCGGGGGGTGGTCCGGGACGGGTGGTGCCCCGGACCACGAGCTGGTCGAGCAACGTCTGGGTGGCGGCGGCGACGGCGGTCACCGCCGCTTCGAACGCGGCGGCGTTGTGCGCGGCGGGGGCGCGGAACCCGGAGATCTTCCGGATGTACTGCAACGCCGCGGCGTGCACGTCCGCGTCGGTGACCGCCGGGACGTACGGCTCCCGCAGGGTCTTGATGCTCCGGCACATGGTTCCTCCTCGGTTCCGGCCGGTCCACCCGGCCCGGATAGGCTGTCACCGTCATGACTACCGCAGCCGTGGGCAGCCCGCGCACCTACCAGGTGCGTACGTACGGCTGCCAGATGAACGTGCACGACTCCGAACGCATCTCCGGTCTGTTGGAGCAGGCGGGCTACGTGCGCGCCCCGGAGGCCGACGACCACCCCGACGTGGTCGTCTTCAACACCTGCGCGGTCCGGGAGAACGCGGACAACCGACTGTACGGCAACCTGGGTCACCTGCGTCCGGTCAAGAGTCGGAACCCCGGGATGCAGATCGCGGTCGGCGGCTGCCTGGCCCAGAAGGACCGCAGCGACATCGTCCGCCGTGCCCCCTGGGTGGACGTGGTCTTCGGTACGCACAACATCGGCTCCCTGCCGGTGCTGCTGGAACGGGCCCGGCACAACGCCGCCGCCGAGGTGGAGATCCTGGAGTCCCTGGACGTCTTCCCCTCGACGTTGCCCACCCGGCGCGAGTCGACCTATGCCGGCTGGGTCTCGATCTCGGTCGGCTGCAACAACACCTGCACGTTCTGCATCGTGCCCTCGCTGCGGGGCCGGGAGAAGGACCGCCGCCCCGGCGACATCCTCGCCGAGGTCCGCACCCTGGTCGACTCCGGCGTGCTGGAGGTGACCCTGCTCGGGCAGAACGTCAACTCCTACGGGGTGGCGTTCGGCGACGCTGGCGAGCCGAACGGGAAACGCGGTGGTGGCCGGTCGGCTTTCGCCGAGCTGCTGCGCGCCTGCGGCGACGTGGACGGGCTGGAGCGGGTCCGGTTCACCAGCCCGCACCCGAAGGACTTCACCGACGACGTGATCGCGGCGATGGCCGAGACCCCGAACGTCTGCCACTCGCTGCACATGCCGTTGCAGTCCGGTTCGGACGACGTGCTGAGGGCGATGCGTCGGTCGTACCGGGCCGAGCGCTACCTCGGCATCATCTCCAAGGTCCGCGCGGCGATGCCGGACGCGGCGATCACCACCGACATCATCGTGGGCTTCCCCGGCGAGACCGAGGCGGACTTCCAGCGCACCCTCGACGTGGTCCGCGAGTCCCGGTTCGCCTCGGCGTTCACCTTCCAGTACTCCAAGCGCCCCGGCACCCCGGCCGCCACCATGGACGGACAGCTGCCCAAGGAGGTCGTGCAGGAGCGCTACGAACGGTTGATCGCCTGCGTCGAGGAGATCACCTGGGCGGAGAACCGGAAGCTGGTCGGCGAGACCGTCGAGGTGCTGGTGGCGGTCGGCGAGGGACGCAAGGACGAGCGCACCGGACGGATGTCCGGCCGGGCCCGCGACGGCCGCCTGGTGCACTTCGCGACCGGTGCACCCGAGCCGACCGGCTCGCAGGGCGGGACCGGAGCGGCCGGCGACGCCGGCAGCCCGGCCGGTCGGATCCGCCCCGGCGACATCGTGCACACCACGATCACCTATGCCGCCCCGCACCACCTCAACGCCGACGGCGCACCGGTGGCGCACCGGCGTACCCGGGCCGGGGACGCGTTCGAGGCGGGGCTCGCACCGCGTACCCCCGGGGTGCTGCTCGGGCTGCCCACGGTCGGCGCGCCGGCCGCGTCGCCCGCGCCCACCTCCGGCTGCGCCGCGCACTGACCGGGTCGGGGCCCGCCGCGAACGACGGGCCCCGACCGGTACGCCGAACGGGTCAGACCGAGATCCGGCCGGCACCCGCGCCGGCGGTGACGATCGACTTGACGCTGCTCGGCGTGTCCAGCGTGTAGCCGTACGGGATGCTGGCGACGCTGCCGCCGGCCTGCCCGCTGCCCGAGTTGACGAAGTGGTTGTTCCGGGCGACCAGGGTGCCCGGCCCGGAGTCGCCCTCACCGAGGTGGTACGGGTCGTCGACGTTCTCGAAGTAGTTGCCCTCGACGAGCACGCCGGCGCCCTCGGTGGACGCCACGCCGTAGCCGCTGTTGTTGTAGTAGTAGTTGTTGTAGACGTGCACCGGGTTGCCGAAGCGCACCCGGGGGTGGCGCTGCGTGCTGGCGTCGAACCAGTTGTGGTGGTAGGTCACCCGCAGGTGACCCCGGTCCTGGCTGGCGTTGTCGTCGCTGTGCCCGAGCAGCATCGACTTGTCGTGGTTGTAGACCCGGTTCCACGACACGGTGATGAAGTCCGACCCGCGCTTGATGTCGACCGCGCCGTCGTAGCCGCCGGTGAAGGTGTTGTGGTCGACCCAGATGTTCGTGGCCGACTCCTGGACGTTGATCGCGTCGTCGTTCCAGCCCCGGAAGGTCAGGTTCCGGATGATGACGTTGCGGTCACCGCTGATGTTGAAACCGCACCCCGAGATGGTCGCGCCGGAGTTGCCGAGGATGGTCTTGTTCGACCGGACCCGCAGCATTCCGGAGCAGGAGATCGTGCCGGAGACCCGGATCACCGCGGCGCTGCTGGAGCCGAGGGCGCTGGTCAGCGCCGAGGCGCTGGTGACCGTGGTCGTCGGGGCGCTCCCGCCGCCGGTGGTGCCGCCGTTCTGGGTCGCCCAGCCGACCAGGGCGGTCGAGGTGGCCTGCGGTGCGGAATCCGGGCCGGCGGTGGGGCTGGCCTGGGCGGTGACGGAGGTGAGCATCCCGGCGGTGACCAGCGCCGCGGTGGCGCCGGCGGTGGTGGCGAGCAGCGTCAGGCGACGCCGTCCTGCGAGCATGGTTGCTTCCCTTCAGTGGAGCGGTGGACACCCGGCCGGCGGACCGTGGGGACGCCGTGCCCAAGGCGGCGTCGGGGTCGGCCGGTGACCGGGGGACGGTTGTCCTTGCCGTGCCGAACGTGCTGTGTCAGCTCCCGCACTACGCTTCGACCGGTCAGGTAAGCGCTTTCCTGATACAAGCACAACCGCCCGTCGATGTAAACACCGCGTCACAAGTCGATCACCCGTCGACTTCGATCCCCGCGTCGGTCGGCACCGACGCGCGCCGGTGGCCGGCACCTCGACCGGTGCCGGCCACCGGTGGGGGTCAGCAGGCGGTGCCGTTGAGCGTCACCGCGCCCGGCGTGCTGGTCGGGCCGTTCGCGGTGAAGCCGATCGTCACCGAGGCGCCCGCGCCCAGCGACGGCGTCCAGGTCGGCGCCGCCGCGGTCACCGTGCCGCCGCTCTGGGTCACCGTGGCGTTCCATCCGCTGGCCAGGGTCACCCCGGTCGGCCAGGACCAGGTGACCCGCCACGGGTTGACCGCCGCGCCACCGGTGTTGGTCACGGTCACCTCACCCTGGAACCCGCCCTGCCAGGTGTTGGTCGTCCGGTAGGCGACCGTGCAGCCACCACCCGGAGCCGGGGACGACGGCCCGCCGGTCGGCGTGGGGGAGGGGCCGCCGCCGACCGGGGCGATCAGGTACGGCTGGAGGATGGCCTGCTTGGTGGTGTTGATGGTGGTCCAGTCGTCCAGGGCGATCCCGCCGGTGTCCCCGGAGTTCGGGTTCCACGACCAGTAGGTGAAGGACATCCCGTTCACCCCGGTGCCCGTGTAGGCCATCAGGCGCTCCAGCCAGACCTTGTCCCGGGGATCGGCGAGGGTGCTGCCGAACTCGCCCATCATGATCGGCGCGATGTTCTGCTTGTACAGGTAACCCCAGTACCGGTCCCAGATCCCGGGCAGGTTCGCCGGGAAGTCCGGCGCGTCGAACCAGGCCTGCTCGTAGACCGACGTGGCGTACTCGTGCGGTGAGTAGACCAGCCGGTTCGGCACGCTCAGCCGGACCGGGAACGCACCGGCCTTCGACAGGTTGCCACCCCACCAGCCGCAGTCCTCGTCGTTGCTCGGGTCGCCGTCCCAGACGTTGGAGAGGCCGCCGCTCGGGCAGCTCACCCCCTCCACGAAGATCAGCCAGTTCGGCTGGACGCCGAGGATCGCGTTGCCGGCCCGCTCGGCGGCCAGTCGCCAGTCCCGGGCCGGGTCGCCGCAACCCCAGCAGGCGCCGGTGGCGTTCGGGTTGGTGCCCTCGGCGTGCGGCTCGTTGTGCAGGTCCGCCCCGATGACGGTGGTGTTGCCGGCGTACCGGCGGGCGAGCGTCTTCCAGTCGTCGATCCAGGTCTGCTCGGAGACCGTCGGGGTGTACCAGAGCGCCGACTGCCCGCCCGCGCTCGGCCGGTGGCGGTCCAGGATGATCCGCATCCCCTTGCCGCCGGCGTAGTCGATCACCCGGTCGAGGATCTGCAACGGGGAGAGACCGACCAGGTCCGGGTTGACGAAGTCGTTGATGCCGCTGGCCGTCGCGCCCGGCTTCAGCGCGTCGTTGGAGTACGGCACCCGCAGGGTGTTGTAGCCGAGGCGGGCCATGGTGTCGATCTGGTTGCGCCACGGGTTGGTCGACCAGAGACCGTGGAAGGTCTTGTTGTCGGTCTCCATGCCGAACCAGTTGATGCCGGTGATCCGGACCGTGGTGCCGGTGCTGTCGACGATCCGGTTGCCGTCGGTGTGCAGGTAGCCGGTGCCGGTGCCGGCATTCGCGGCGACGGCCGGTGCGGGGGTGGGGGCGGCGGCGACGAGCACGCCGACGGTCGCGGTCACCACGGCGGCGAGAACGCCGCCGAGCGTGCCGCGACGGAGGGTACGGGACATTGCCAGAGCTCCATTCCGAGGAATCCGTGCCCGGACCTGCGGTGCGGAAGATGGCCACGCGTGCGTGGCGGGTGCCCTGGCTCCGCGCTCATTCTGGTCGCCGTCGATCGCGCCCGTCAACGGCGGGAACGGTCCGTCCCGGCAGGCGCGCAACGACGAAGCCCCCTCGTGCCGCCGGAACCGGGGCACGAGGGGGCTGTCGACCGTTGGTCAGCCGGCCTGCTCGGCCAGCTGGAGGAACTGCCGCTTGGACGCGAGCGCCTGCTCGGCCTCCCGGATCCGCTTGGCGTCCCCGGCGGCCTGGGCGCGGGTCAGCCGCTCCTCGGCCTCGGCGACCTGCGCGCGCATCTGGGCCAACAGGGGGTTGTCCTGCGGCGCGGTACGCCGCCACGCGGAGTCCATCGCCTCGCGGACCCGGTCGTCCACCGCCCGCAGCCGCCGCTCCAGGCCGGCCGCCGCGTCCCGGGGGACCCGTCCGGCCTCGTGCCACTGCGCCTGGATGTCACGCAGTTTCGCCTGGGCACCGCGCGGGTCGCCGTCGACGTTCAGCGCCTCGGCCTCGGCCAGCAGGGCCTGCTTGCGCTCCAGGTTGGCGCGCTGCTCGTTGTCCCGCGCGGAGAAGACCTCGCTCCGGCGGGTGAAGAACGCGTCCTGCGCCGCCCGGAACCGTTCCCAGAGCTTCTGCTCGGCCTCCTTGGAGGCGCGCGGCGCGGCCTTCCACTCGGCCATCAGGTCCTTGAGCCGGTTGGCGGTGGCCGCCCAGTCGGTCGACTCCTTCACCGACTCGGCCTCGGCGACCAGCTGCTCCTTGGCGGACTGCGCCTGCTTGCGCTGCGCGTCGAGGGTGGCGAAGTGCGCGCCCCGGCGCCGGGTGAACCCGTCCCGGGCAGCGGCGAACCGCTTCCACAGCTCACCGTCGGTCTTCTTGTCGATCCCGCGGATGGTCTTCCACTCGTCGAGGATCTCCTTGAGCCGGTCGCCCGCGGTCTTCCAGCCGGTGGACTCGGCGGCGAGCTTCTCGGCCTCCTCCACCAGGGCGGTCTTGCGGGCCACGGCCTCGACCCGCGCCGCGTCGCGGGCCGCCCGCGCCTCGCCGGCCTTCTCCTCCGCGAGCGCGGCGAGCTTGTCCAGTCGGGCGGCGAGCGCGTCGATGTCCCCGACGACGTGCGCCTCGGCCAGCGAGTCCCGGAGCCGGCGGATCGTGGTCAGTGACCCGCTGGCGTCGGCCGCACCCGAGTTGAGTCGGGCCTCGGCCAGGTCGACCTCGGTCACCAGGTCGGCGAAGCGGCGGGCGAAGTGGGCCAACCCCTCCTCCGGTGCTCCGGCCTGCCAGGATCCGACCACTCGCTCGCCGTCGGCGGTCTTGACGTACACGGTGCCGTCCGCGTCCACCCGTCCGAAGGCAGTCCAGTCGCTCATGTGCCCATCCTCGTTCTCCCGGCGTCGACGGGGACAGTCCCGTGATCGCCGCCACGGCGCAGCAAGTTTCTCCCCCGGCATTGTCACAGGTCCCACCGGGTCCGCGTCGAGCGCCTATCGCCGACCGTGACCATACGGTGTCCTACCCCGGACCGTCGTCTTTCGACGGTCGGCTTGTCGGGGGTTGACGTACGCTGTACGGTACAACGTACCAAGGATCGGGGCCCGTCACCGGGCCCCGCAGGAGGAGGACCGAATGACCCAGGCCAGTTCGCGGATCGTCCCGCCGGCCGACCCCGCCTACACGCCGGGCCCGGAGGAGCTGGCCGCCCTGGACGACTGGTTCCAGCGCTACGACGCGTACGCGGCGGCCGGCGACGTGGCCGGCACGGCGAGCCTGGCCGTGTTCCCGCTGAACACCGTCACCGACGACTCGTCCGGGGAGGGTTCGGTCCGGCAACTCGACCGGGAGGAGTACCTGCGGGTGATGGGCGGGGCCCTCGGCGCCCCGGGCGATCTGACGATGACCTCGACCCGCACGCCGTACCTGCTCACCCCCAGCCTCGCGGTGGTCTTCACCGAGGCGGAGTTCACCGTCGACGGGCAGTCCCAGCGGGGCCGCTACGCCGACGTGCTGGTCCGGACCGGCGGCGAGTGGCGGTTCCAGACCATGATCCAGGGCGGTTGGGGCGACCAGGCCGGGTAGCTCCCGCCGGGGCCGTGGCGCGGCCGGCGTTCCCGCGGGCCCCGGGGCGCCGCTCGCGTGCCGGCCGCTACGGTTGCCTGGTGTCCCTGGTCGCCGCCGCCGTCTGCCCGCACCCGCCACTGCTCGTGCCCGAGGTCGCCGGTGCGGCCGCCGGTGAACTCGACGACCTCCGTGCGGCCTGCGACGCGGCGGTCGCCCGGCTGCTCGACGCCCGGCCGGAACAGCTCCTGCTGATCGGCTCCGGGCCCCGGACGACCCGCTTCAACCCCGCCGACCACGGCTCGCTGCGGCCGTACGGAGTGGACCGGCAGGTCCGGCTCTGGAAGGTCAACTGCGCCGGCGGCCCACACCTCCCGCTCAGCCTCACCGTCGGCGCGTGGCTGGTCGGTCGCTCCGGCACGGAACTGCCCCGGTTCGCCCACTCCGTCGCCACCGACGCCACGGCCGACGAGTGCGCCCGGCTCGGGGCGGAACTGGCCACCGTCGCCGCCCGGCCGCGCACCGCGCTGCTGGTGCTCGGGGACGGGTCGGCCTGCCGGGGGCAGAAGGCACCCGGATACGACGACCCGCGCGCGCAGGCGTACGACGACGGGGTGGCCGCGGCCCTGGCCCACGCGGACACCGGCGCGCTGCTCGGCCTGGACCCGGTGCTCTCGACGGAGCTGCAAGCCGCCGGCCGGGCCCCCTGGCAGGTGCTGGCCGGCGCGGTGCGCGCGGCCGGCGGTGACTGGCGGGGCGACCTGACCCACCACACCGCCCCGTACGGCGTGGCCTACCTCGTGTCGACCTGGGAGCGGGCGTGAGGGTCGTCGCGGTGGTCGGGCCGACCGCCGCCGGCAAGTCCGCGCTGAGCATCGCCCTCGCGCACGCCCTCGACGGGGAGGTGGTCAACGCCGACTCGATGCAGCTCTACCGGGGCATGGACATCGGCACCGCCAAACTCACCCCCGTCGAACGGGAGGGCGTGCCGCACCACCTGCTCGACATCTGGCCGGTCACCGAACCGGCGAGCGTCGCCGAGTACCAACGGCTCGCCCGGGCGGCGGTCGACGACATCCTCGCCCGGGGACGGGTGCCGCTGCTGGTCGGCGGCTCCGGGCTCTACGTGCGCGCGGTGCTGGAGCGGTTCGAGTTCCCCGGCACCGACCCGGAGCTGCGCGGACGACTGGAACGCGAGCTGGCGGCTCTCGGCCCGGCCCCGCTGTACGAGCGGCTCCGCGCGGTCGACCCGGCCGCCGCCGCCGGGATCCTGCCCGGCAACGGCCGGCGCATCGTCCGGGCGCTGGAGGTCGTCGAGCTGACCGGCGCGCCGTTCGCCGCCTCGCTGCCGGAGCCGACCCCGTTCTACCCGTCGGTGCAGCTCGGCGTCGACCTGGACACCGCCCTGCTCGACGAACGGATCGCCCGGCGGGTGGACCGGATGTGGGCCGACGGGCTGGTCGCCGAGACGCGCGAGCTGG
The DNA here is from genome assembly GCF_014680085.1 of Micromonospora sagamiensis. Lineage (NCBI taxonomy): Bacteria > Bacillati > Actinomycetota > Actinomycetes > Micromonosporales > Micromonosporaceae > Micromonospora > Micromonospora sagamiensis. The sequence goes on from NZ_AP023438.1 coordinate 4,678,040, forward strand.
TCGGCCACGGCCTGCCCGAGGGCCGTACGGCCAGTCGGGCGCTCGGCTACCAGCAGGTGCTCCGGTTCCTGGCCGGTGAGTCGACCGAGGCCGAGGCGCACGACGAGACGATCCGGGCCACCCGCCGGTTCGTCCGCCGGCAACGCTCCTGGTTCCGCCGCGACCCCCGGGTGCACTGGCTGGACGCCGCCGCGCCGGACCTGGTGGAGGTCGCCCTGCGGGTGGTGCGGGACGCCGGGGAGTGAGCACCGCGCCGGTGGCGCGGGCCGCTGCGCGATGATGGAGGCGTGGAGTTCACCAAGGGCCATGGCACCGGCAACGACTTTCTGATCCTGTCCGACCCGGACGGGTACCTGACGCTGACCGCCGAGCGGGTCGCCGCGCTCTGCGACCGACGACGCGGCATCGGCGCCGACGGTGTGCTGCGGGTGGTCCGGGCCGCGGAGGACCCGGACGGCGCCGGGCAGGCCGGCGAGGCCGAGTGGTTCATGGACTACCGGAACGCCGACGGCTCCCTCGCCGAGATGTGCGGCAACGGCGTCCGGGTCTTCGTCCGCTACCTCGTCGACACCGGGCTCGCCGTCCCGACCCGGAATCTCGTGCCGGTGGCGACCCGGGCCGGCGTGGTGCGTGCCTTCCTCGACGGGGACGACATCGCCGTCGAGATGCGCCGCCCCCGCCTGTACGACACCGGGGTGGCCACCCTCGGCGGGCTGACCCTGCCCGGCACCGCCGTCGACGTCGGCAACCCGCACCTGGTCTGCGTGCTGCCGGGCGGACTGGACCTGGCCACGCTCGACCTCACCCGGCCGCCCGGTGTCGACCCGGCACTCTTCCCGGACGGGGTGAACGTCGAGTTCACCAGCCCGGGTGAGCCCGTCGACGGCACCCACGGGCACATGCTCATGCGGGTGTACGAGCGCGGCTCGGCCGAGACGCTCTCCTGCGGCACCGGGGCCTGCGCGGTGGCGACCGTGGCACTCCGCGACGCCGGCCGGGGGGTCGGCGTGGTCGCGGTCGACGTCCCCGGCGGGCGTCTCAGGGTGACCCTCGACCCGCACGCCTGCTGGCTCGCCGGCCCCGCCGTCCTGGTGGCCACCGGCACCCTGCTCTGACCCGCACTCGTCCGTGTCGACAGGACGTCGGCCGGGCGGGTCGGTCCGGTCGACGTCCTGATCGAGTGGGTCGGGAGGGCGGTGGTCAGGGGGTGGCGGAGGAGGCGGCGGCGATCTCGGTGAGGTCGGCGGGGCCGGAGTCGGCGGCCGGGGGAGCCGTGGCGCCGGGGTTCTGGGCGGCGGCGCGGACGGCCGCGGCCACCGCGGGGGCGACCCGGGAGTCGAAGACGCTCGGCACGATCACCGTCGGGTTGATCTTCTCTTCGCCGACCACGTCCGCGATGGCCCGGGCGGCGGCGATCGCCATCTCCTCGGTGAACTCCTCGGCGTGCGCGTCCAGCATGCCCCGGAACACCCCGGGGAAGGCGAGCACGTTGTTGATCTGGTTCGGCTGGTCGGAACGGCCGGTCGCGACCACCGCCGCGTACTTGCGGGCCTCCCGGGGGTCGACCTCCGGGTCCGGGTTCGCCAGCGCGAAGACGATCGCGTCCTTGGCCATGGTGGCGATGTCCTCGCCGGTGAGCAGGTTCGGCGCGCTCACCCCGATGAAGACGTCCGCGCCGGCCACCGCACCGCGCAGGTCGCCGGAGTAGTTCTCCTTGTTGGTGTTCTCGGCCAGCCACTGCCAGGCCGAGTTGAGCCCGGGGAGCCCACGGTGCAGCGCGCCCTGCCGGTCGTACGCGATGATGTCGCCCACGCCCTGGCGCAGCAGCAGCTTCATGATCGCGGTGCCGGCCGCACCCGCGCCGGAGACCACCACCCGGACGTCCGAGAGCTGCTTGCCCACCACGCGCAGCGCGTTGGTCAGGGCGGCGAGCACGCAGATCGCGGTGCCGTGCTGGTCGTCGTGGAAGACCGGGATGTCCAGCAGGTCCCGCAGTCGGGCCTCGATCTCGAAGCAGCGCGGTGCGGCGATGTCCTCCAGGTTGATCCCACCGTACGCCGGCGCGATGGCCCGGACGATGTTGACGATCTCGTCGGTGTCCTGGGTGTCCAGCACCACCGGCCAGGCGTCCACCCCGCCGAACCGCTTGAACAGGGCGGCCTTGCCCTCCATCACCGGCAGCGACGCGGCCGGACCCAGGTTGCCGAGGCCGAGCACGGCCGAGCCGTCGCTGACCACGGCCACCGTGTTGCGCTTGATGGTCAGTCGCCGCGCGTCGGCCGGGTTCTCCGCGATCGCCTGGCAGACCCGGGCCACTCCCGGCGTGTACGCCCGGGACAGCTCGTCGCGGTTGCGCAGCGCCACCTTCGGGGTCACCTCGATCTTGCCGCCCAGGTGCAGCAGGAACGTGCGGTCGGAGACCTTGCGGACGTCCACCCCGTCCAGCTCGGTCAACGCCTGGACCACCTGGTCGGCGTGGCCCGCGTCGGCGGTGTCGCAGGTCAGGTCGACCACCACGTGGGTCGGGTCGGAGTCGACCACGTCCAGCGCGGTGACGATCGCCCCGGCCTCCCCGACACAGGTGGTGAGCCGCCCGATCGACGAGGCGTCGGCGGGCACGGCGATCCGGATGGTGATCGAGAATCCGGCGCTCGGCAGTCGGGTGATGGCCACAGGGTCCCTCCGGTCACGGCTCGGCGGCCCCGGGCGACGCCGCCCCCGCATTTCTACCGGTTCGCCGGATCGGACCGACACGCGGCCCGGTCGAGGGTGACGTGACCCGCGCGTGTTTTGCCGGTGAGCGGGCAAATAGCAGGTGCGGTGGCGCCGGCCGCGTGACACGATTGCTTCGTACTTACCAAAACGGACAGGAGAGCGGTTTGCGAGAGCAGCAGGGCTTCGTCCCGGTCGAGGACGAGGAACTCGACGCCACCACCGGCGAGCTGGAACTGGAGGAGCGTCAGGCGCTGCGTCGGGTGCCCGGTCTCTCCACCGAGCTCAGCGACATCACCGAGGTCGAGTACCGCCAGCTCCGGCTGGAGCGGGTGGTGCTGGTCGGCGTCTGGACCGAGGGCACGGTGACCGACGCGGAGAACTCCCTCACCGAACTGGCCGCGCTCGCCGAGACCGCCGGTTCCCAGGTGTTGGAGGGGCTCATCCAGCGGCGCGGCCGTCCGGACCCGGCCACCTACATCGGCCGGGGAAAGGTCGACGACCTGGGCGCGGTGGTCCTCTCCACCGGTGCCGACACGGTGATCTGTGACGGGGAGCTCTCCCCGTCCCAGTTGCGCAACCTGGAACAGCGCACCAAGGTCAAGGTCGTCGACCGGACCGCGCTGATCCTCGACATCTTCGCCCAGCACGCCAAGAGCCGGGAGGGCAAGGCGCAGGTCGAGCTGGCCCAGCTCGAATACCTCCTGCCCCGGCTGCGCGGCTGGGGTGAGACCCTCTCCCGGCAGACCGGCGGTAGCGGTCGCGGCGGCGGCGCCGGCGGCGGCGTGGGTCTGCGTGGTCCCGGTGAGACCAAGCTGGAGACCGACCGGCGGCGCATCCGCCACCGGATCTCCCGCCTGCGTCGCGAGATCAAGGCCATGCGGACGGTACGCCAGACCAAGCGCGCCCGGCGTTCCCGTAACGCGGTGCCCGCGGTGGCCATCGCCGGCTACACCAACGCCGGCAAGTCCAGCCTGCTCAACCGGTTGACCGGCGCGGGTGTGCTGGTCGAGAACGCGCTCTTCGCCACCCTCGACCCGACCACCCGGCGGGCCACCACCGCCGACGGTCGCCTCTACACCCTCTCCGACACCGTCGGCTTCGTCCGGCACCTGCCGCACCAGATCGTCGAGGCGTTCCGCTCGACGCTGGAGGAGGTGGCCGACGCCGACCTCGTGGTGCACGTGGTCGACGGCACCCACCCCGACCCGGAGGAGCAGGTACGGGCGGTCCGTGAGGTGCTTGCCGAGGTCGGTGCCGACCGGCTGCCCGAACTGCTGGCGGTCAACAAGATCGACGCTGCCGACGAGGAGACGCTGCTGCGACTCAAGCGCGCCTGGCCGGACGCGATCTTCGTCTCCGCCCACTCGGGACGCGGGACCGACGAGCTGCGGGCCGCCATCGAGGCGCAGCTGCCGCGTCCGGCCGTCGAGGTCCGCGCGGTGCTGCCGTACGACCGGGGTGACCTGGTCGCCCGGGTGCACCGGCAGGGCGAGGTGCTCAGCACCGCCCACCTGGCGGAGGGGACGTTGCTGCACGTCCGGGTCGGTGCGGCTCTCGCCGCCGAGCTGGCCCCGTTCCAGACGGAGGAGAACGCGGTCGCCACACGTCGTCCATAAGGGGCCTCCGGGTCGTCCGAACGGCGAGCGGAACATGCGACACTGAGCCCATGCGGCGCGCGGTTTCCTCGATCACGGTTGCCTTCGGCCTGCTCACGGCAACCGTGGGAATCGCCGGGGCGGCGGTCGCCGCCCCGGCCCCCTCCTCCTCGGACGCCGCCCCGGCGGCCGGCAAGAAGCGTTGCTCGGTCACCGACGAGAAGCTCCGTGAACTCTCCGGGCTGGTGGCGACCAGGAGCGGCTACATCGTGGTCAACGACAGCACCGACGTCGACAGCCACAAGCGGATCTTCTACCTGAACACCAAGTGCGCGGTCACCAAGAGCGTCCGGTACTCCGGTCAGGGGCCGCTGGACCCGGAGGACCTCGCCCTCTCCCCGGACGGGAAGACGCTCTGGATCGCCGACATCGGCGACAACCTCACCAGCACCAACCGGCGCGAGCGGGTGGCCCTGTGGAGCATGCCGGTCAGCGGCTCGGAGCAGCCCGAACTGCACCGGGTGGCCTACCCGGAGCGCAAACCGCACGACGCCGAGGCGCTGCTGATCGGTGACGACGGCAAGCCCCTGATCATCACGAAGGCGCTCGGCAGCAAGGCCGAGATCTTCACCCCGACGGCGGCGCTCAAGAAGAACAACGCCGAGCCGGTGCCGATGTCGAAGGTCGGCGAGATCACCCTGCCGAAGACCACGACCCCCAACGTGCTCCAGGGGCCCGGCCGGATCGCGATCACCGGGGCCGCCCGTGCACCGGACGGCAGCAAGGTGGTGCTGCGCACCTACGCCGACGCCTTCGAGTACGACGTGACCGGCGGGGACGTCGTCGCCGCGCTGACCAAGGGCGAGCCCCGGGTCACCCCGCTGGCCGACCCGTTCGGCGAGGCCATCTCCTACACCCCTGACGGCAAGCTCTTCGTCACCGTCTCCGACGTCGGCGAGCTGGGCGAGGACGCGAAGGTCGACATCCTGGCGTACCCGCCGTCGATCAAGGGCGCCGCACCGGTGGCCGACAAGTCGAAGGGCAAGGAGGCGGCTGACCGCTCCCTGCTGGACAGGCTGAGCCTGGACGACATCACGTATCTGATCGCGGCGGTGGGCGTGCTCGGCGCACTGCTGGTCGGGGCGGGCATCGTCGGCATCGTCCGGGCCCGTCGCCGTGCACCGGCAGCCCCCCGGCGCGGCGGCACGGGCGACCCGTACGTCAGTGGCGAGCTGCCCGACCGCGCGGACGTCGACCGCCGTGCCGACGGTCGCCCCGGTGCTGCGCCACCAGCCGGCCGGGAGCCCTCGCGGGGCGCGGTCTACGGTGGCGCGCCGCCCGCCGCTGCTCGTCCGACCGGTCCGGCCGGCGGGGGGAACGTCTACGGCGGGGCCGCCCCGCCAGCCGGGGGCGCGGTCTACGGCGGTCAGGGCGGTGCGAACGTGTACGGCGGCCCGCCCGGAGGTGGACAGGGCGGCTACCGGGGCGGCGGTGGACGGGGTCCCTCGGGCGGTCGGGGCGGCTACGGCGGCGACGGCGCCTACCGTGGCGGCTCCTCCGGCGGCGGGTACGACGGCCGGGCCGAGCCGCCGCGCCGGGGCGCGCCCGGTCGTCGGCGGGACGAGCCGGACGAGTACCGCCGCCGGGGCGGACCCGACCCGGAGGGCTACGGACGCGCCAACGGCCCCGGCCACGACTACCGGGGCACCCGGTACTGATCCGCCGGCCGGCGTACCGACCCGGGACCGCTGGCCGGCCCTGGTCAGATGCGGCGGAGAACCGCCACGACGCGGCCCATGATGGTGGCGTCGTCACCGGGGATCGGGTCGAAGGCCGGGTTCTGCGGCATCAGCCAGACGTGCCCGTCGCGGTGCCGGTAGGTCTTGACGGTCGCCTCGCCGTCGAGCATCGCGGCCACGATCTCACCGCTGTCGGCGGTGGGCTGTTGCCGGACCACGACCCAGTCCCCGTCGCAGATGGCGGCGTCGAGCATCGAGTCACCCTTGACCTGGAGCATGAAGACCTCGCCCTCGCCCACCAGTTCGCGGGGGAGCGGGAAGATGTCCTCGACGGCCTGCTCGGCGAGGATCGGTCCGCCGGCGGCGATCCGGCCGAGCATCGGCACGTACGCCGGGGTGGGCCGCTGCGAGCGGGTCGCCTCGTCGTCGATCATGTCACTGGGCGGGCGGACGTCCACCGCGCGGGGACGGTTCGGGTCGCGCCGGAGGAAGCCCTTCCGCTCCAGCTCCTTGAGCTGGTAGGCGACGCTGGACGGCGAGACCAGCCCGACCGCCTCACCGATCTCGCGCACGCTGGGCGGGTAGCCGTGGCGGTCCACCCAGTCCCGGATGAACTCCAGGATCCGCCGCTGCCGGGCGGTCAGGTCGACCGTGGCCGGGTCGGGGAAGGCGCTGACCACCGGGGTGACCGGACGCACGGCGGGCTGCCCGGTCCGGCTGCGCGCGGTGCGACGGCGGGTGGCCGGTGGCCCCGCCTCGGCGATCTGCTGCGGGGGCTTCGGCCGGCTGGCCCGGTCCTCGGTCGACACGTCCGTCCTCCCTGGTCGGCGCTGGGTGCCTCGGCGGCTCGTGGTGCGCACGGGTGAGCACCGGTTCGCCTGGACGGCGCACCCGCGCCCGGTTGTTCCCGACCGTATAGGTGGGATGGGTCATTTTCAAACGTCTGTACGACCTGATTCGGCGTGTCGCGGGGAAATCCGTCCCCTCGGGTGGCCCGCTTTCTGTTTAATGGTACGCCCGCTCGAACTGCTGTTCGAATTGCCGACCGGTTCGCCGGTAACCGGTGCCCGCTGGCGCGCGTTGGACGTGGGGGGCCCGGGTGACGCGCCGGACACGCCGGCCAACTTGACCGCGGTCGGTCGGCAGCATACGGTCGACCCCTAGATGTAGTAGTCACATGGGTGTAAGTCGCCTATAGGTTGGGTTTGACTACCCACCGCACTTCCCGTTCGCGCCCACGGCGGCCGGCCATCGACCGATGGTTCCGTCGCGGTCACGCGTGTCCGGGAACAGGGCGCGCCCGCGATCGATGAAGGAGGTTCGGCGATGCGGTGCCCGTACTGCCGGCACGCCGACTCCCGGGTGGTCGACTCGCGGGAGGCCGACGACGGCCAGTTGATCCGGCGTCGCCGGGCCTGCCCGGAATGTGGCAAGCGGTTCACCACGGTAGAGGAGGCGGTCCTCGCCGTGGTGAAGCGGAGCGGGGTGACCGAGCCGTTCAGCCGGACGAAGATCATCGGCGGGGTTCGCAAGGCGTGCCAGGGGCGGCCGGTCGACGAGGACTCGATCGCCCTGCTGGCGCAGAAGGTCGAGGAGACCGTGCGGGCCAAGGGAGCGGCGGAACTCCCGAGCCACGAGGTGGGGCTGGCGATCCTGGGCCCACTGCGGGACCTGGACGAGGTGGCCTACCTCCGCTTCGCCAGCGTCTACCGGTCGTTCGACTCGCTGGCCGACTTCGAGCGCGAGATCGAGACGCTGCGGGCGGCGGCGCGGGCGCGGGCCGGCGTCGGGGGCGACCCGGACGGGGCCCGAGGCGCGGCCGGGGCGACCGACCGCACCAACTGAGTTTCCAGACGGTAAGTGACGACGCGCGGTCGGGTGGCCGCGCAGACGAGGGGGCGGATGAGATGGCGGGGGACGGCGTGACAGCCAGTCGGACGCGGACGGCGAAGACCGGCGGGGCGGTCACCGGTCTGAAGGTCGAGCGGGTGTGGACCACCGAGGGGGTGCACCCGTACGACGAGGTGACCTGGGAACGCCGGGACGTCGTGATGACGAACTGGCGGGACGGCTCGATCAACTTCGAGCAGCGCGGGGTCGAGTACCCGGCGTTCTGGAGCGTCAACGCGGCCAACATCGTGACCACGAAGTACTTCCGCGGCGCGGTGGGCACGCCGGAGCGGGAGTGGTCGCTCAAGCAGCTCATCGACCGGGTGGTCGGCACCTACCGCGCGGCCGGTGAGAAGTACGGCTACTTCGCGAGCCCGGCCGACGCCGAGGTCTTCGCCCACGAGCTGACCTGGATGCTGCTGCACCAGGTGTTCAGCTTCAACTCGCCGGTCTGGTTCAACGTCGGTACGCCATCGCCGCAGCAGGTCAGCGCGTGTTTCATCCTCGCCGTCGACGACTCGATGGACTCGATCCTCGACTGGTACAAGGAGGAGGGGCTGATCTTCAAGGGCGGCTCCGGCTCCGGGGTGAACCTCTCCCGGATCCGTTCCTCCCGCGAACTGCTCTCCTCCGGCGGCAACGCCTCCGGCCCGGTCAGCTTCATGCGCGGCGCGGACGCCTCGGCCGGGACGATCAAGTCCGGCGGTGCCACCCGGCGCGCGGCCAAGATGGTCATCCTCGACGTGGACCACCCGGACATCCAGGAGTTCGTGGTCACCAAGGCGCGCGAGGAGGACAAGATCCGCGCGCTGCGGGACGCCGGCTTCGACATGGACCTCGGCGGCGCGGACATCGTCAGCGTGCAGTACCAGAACGCCAACAACTCGGTGCGGGTCTCCGACGAGTTCATGACGGCGGTGGAGACCGACGGCCCGTTCGACCTGCGTGGTCGGCTCGACGGGGCGACCATCGAGACGGTCGAGGCGAAGAAGCTCTTCCGCACCATCTCCCAGGCCGCCTGGGAGTGCGCGGACCCGGGTCTCCAGTACGACGACACGATCAACGACTGGCACACCTGCCCGGAGACCGGGCGGATCACCGCCTCGAACCCGTGCTCGGAGTACCTGCACCTGGACAATTCGTCCTGCAACCTGGCCTCACTCAACCTGATGAAGTTCCTCCGCGCCGACGGGGGCTTCGAGGTGGAGAAGTTCGTCCGGTCGGTCGAGCTGGTCATCACCGCGATGGACATCTCGATCTGCTTCGCCGACTTCCCGACCGAGAAGATCGGCGAGACCACCCGCGCCTACCGCCAGCTCGGCATCGGGTACGCCAACCTCGGCGCGCTGCTGATGGCCTCGGGCCTGCCGTACGACTCGGAGCAGGGGCGCTCGGTCGCCGCCGCGATCACCTCGCTGATGACCGGCACGGCGTACCGCCGCTCGGCCGAGCTGGCCGGCATCGTCGGCCCGTACGACGGCTACGCCCGCAACGCCGAGCCGCACAAGCGGGTGATGCGCAAGCACGCCGCCGCCAACGACGAGATCAAGCCGAGCAGCACCGTGGCCACCGCCATCGTCCGCGAGGCGACCCGGCAGTGGACCCAGGGCAACAAGGTCGGTGACAAGTTCGGCTGGCGGAACGCGCAGGCGAGCGTGTTGGCGCCCACCGGCTGTCTGACCGCCGACACGATGGTCACGACCGACCGCGGGCTGATGCGGCTGGGCGAGATCGGCGACGTGTACGGCGACCGTTGGCAGGACCTGGACATGCAGGTCTCGACCGACGAGGGTGCGCGTCAGGCGACGAAGTTCTTCGTCAACGGCGAGGAGCCGACCCGACGGATCGTGACCGAGGCCGGCTACCGGATCCAGGGCACCCTGGCCCACCGGATCAAGGTCGTGGACCCGGGCAGCGGCGAGTGGGTCTGGAAGCGGATGGCCGAGGTCGCCGCGGGTGACCTGGTGCCGATCCAGCTCGGCACGCTGGTGGGGGAGCCGCGGCGGGTCCCCCTGCCGGTGCTCGACCAGGCGTACTACACCGACGACCGGCGGCTGTACGTGCCGGACGTGGTCGACGCGGAGCTTGCCGAGCTCGTCGGCTACTTCATGGGTGACGGCAGCCTGCACGCCAAGGGCCTGCGGTTCTGCGTGGCCGACGCGGACCTCGACGTCGTCGAGCGCCTCCGGGTGCTCGGCAAGGGCCTGTTCGGCCTGGAGCCGGTCGTCAGCGAGCAGGCCGGCTACCGGGAGGTGACCTTCGCGTCCGTCCGGCTTGCCCGGTGGTGGCAGGCGGCGGGCTTCGCGAAGACCCTCCCGGGCGTCGACCACACCGGCAAGGGCTGGTCTCCCCGGGTGCCGTCGGCGGTGCTCGAGACCAACGACGTCAGCGTGTACGCCGCGTTCCTGCGGGGCCTGTTCGAGGCCGACGGCACGGTGGCCTCCGGCGTGCCGTCGTTGTCGACGGCCAGCGAGGCGTTCGCGGCCGAGGTCCGTACCCTGCTGTTGACGCTCGGGATGGCCACCACCACCCGGCAGACGACCAGTGGCCTGGGCTCGGACATGTGGCAGGTACGGCTCCGCAACACCGTGCACGCCATCGCTTTCGAGGAGATCGTCGGGTTCATCGGCGAGCGCAAGGCCGGCCTGCTCGTCGTCGAGCCGACGCAGACCGGCAACCGGGACCGCGTCCACCTGCCCGCTGCGGTCTGGGATCTGCTGGTGCCGGCCGGTCACGAACTGCGCTCGCCGGTCACCCAGTCGCTGCGCAAGACCGGCGGCGTGCCCCGGGCGGTGGCGATGCGGCTGTTCGCGGAGACCGGCGACGACCGGCTGGGCCACGCCCTCGGCTACCTCTTCGAGGCGGTCGCCGTGAACGAGGACGGCGGGATCCAGCCGACGTACGACCTGTCCGTGCCGGAGAACGTCACGTACGTCGCCGGTGGCTTCGTCAGCCACAACACCATCGGCCTGATGATGGACTGCGACACCACCGGCGTCGAGCCGGACCTGGCGCTGGTCAAGTTCAAGAAGCTGGTCGGCGGCGGCTCGATGCAGATCGTCAACCAGACCGTCCCGCGTGCCCTGCGCAGCCTCGGCTACCCGGAGGAGCAGGTCGAGGCGATCATCGAGCACATCGCCGACCACGGCCACGTGGTGGATGCCCCCGGCCTCAAGCCGGAGCACTATCCGGTCTTCGACTGCGCGATGGGCGAGCGCTCGATCGCCCCGATGGGGCACGTGCGGATGATGGCGGCGGTCCAGCCGTTCATCTCCGGCGCGATCTCCAAGACGGTCAACATGCCGGAGGCGGCCACCGTCGAGGACGTCGAGAAGATCTACTTCGAGGGCTGGAAGCTCGGCCTCAAGGCGCTGGCGATCTACCGGGACAACTGCAAGGTCGGCCAGCCGCTGTCGGCGGCCAAGCCGAACAAGGCAGCCGAGACCGCTCCGGCCCAGGTCGAGAAGGTCGTGGAGAAGGTCGTCGAGTACCGCCCGGTGCGCAAGCGGCTGCCGAAGAAGCGTCCGTCCCAGACGGTCAGCTTCTCCGTCGGCGGCGCCGAGGGGTACCTCACCGCGTCGTCGTACCCGGACGACGGCCTGGGTGAGGTCTTCCTCAAGATGTCCAAGCAGGGCTCCACGCTGGCCGGCGTGATGGACGCCTTCTCGGTGGCCATCTCCATCGGCCTCCAGTACGGCGTGCCCCTGGAGACGTACGTCAGCAAGTTCACCAACATGCGGTTCGAGCCGGCCGGGATGACCGACGACCCGGACGTGCGGATCGCCGCCTCGGTGATGGACTACATCTTCCGTCGCCTGGCGCTGGACTTCCTGCCCTACGACACCCGTGCCGAGCTGGGCATCTTCACCGCCGCCGAGCGGACCGCCCAGATGCGGGCCGAGGCGGAGGCGGCCGAGGGCGGTGCGGACCTCACCGCCATGGCCTCCTCCGCCCCGGTCGAGTCGAAGCCGGAGCCGGCGGCCGAGCCCGCCGCCGAGCCCGCCGTCGCCAAGCCGGCGTCGGTCGGTTCCTCCACCGAGCTGCTGGAGGCCGTGATCGGCAAGGCCGCCGACGCACCGCTCTGCTTCACCTGCGGTACGAAGATGCGCCCCGCCGGTAGCTGCTACGTCTGCGAGGGCTGCGGCTCCACCAGCGGCTGCAGCTGACGTCGTACGGTGACGACCGCCCGGACCGATCCCGGTCCGGGCGGTCGCGTGCTGCCCTGGCCCGCCCCGGCCCGGCCCGCCGGTCCGGGAGGCGGCTCGCGGCAGGTCTTCCGCCTGGCCGTCACCTGATGCGGGGTCGGACCGGTGCGTCGCGGGGCCCGGTCGTACGTCGACCGGGCCCCGCTCCCCGTGCGGCGTTCGCTGCGGCTCAGATCCCGCAGGAAGGGGCTTCCCAGTAGAGGCTCGTCTGGGTGGCGACATGGGTGTGGTCGTTGTGGTCGGGGTAACCGGGGCCGAGGATCAGGTTGAACCCGTGGTAACGGGACTGCTTGGCCAGCGTGCAGAGGGACGGGCGTCCGATGAGATCGGCAGCGAGCCCGTAGAGGTGCTTGCTCGTCGGCGAGCCGCCGACCGCACTGTTGCAGGCGTAACTGCGGAAGCCGCTGGAGATGTTGATGGAGACGTCGCCGAGTGCGTGCCGCATCGCTTCCAGCTTCCACATCACGACCAACGCGTTGAACTTCGCCGTCGAGGCGGAGACCGCGCCGCCGGACCAGTCCGAGTTGCAGCGGTTCATCTCGCTGTAGGAGAAGTTGGCCGGGGTGCAGTCGCCGTCCTGCAGGTCGTAGATCTTGCCGAGGGTCTGCGGTCCGGCCTTGCCGTCGACGGTGAGCCCCCACGCCTGCTGGAACCGGCGCACCGCCGCTTCGGTCGCCGGGCCGTACGAGCCGTCGAGGGCGAGGACCTGGCCGTAGGCGGGATAACCGGAGATCCGGATCTGCAACTGCCGCACATCGTCGCCGGTCATGCCGGCGTGCAGGTAGCGGGGCCAGGTGTAACAGGTGTCGGCCTGGGCGGGGGCGGCCGTCGTCGTGGCGACGACCAGGCTCGCGGTCGCGGTGAGCAGCAGCGCAGCGGCGATCCGGAGTGTACGTCGGAACATCGAAGCTCCTAGCGGGACGAAATGATGTTGGACACTCTGGACCGCCTAGCGCCACCTGTCAATATTCACAAACGTCTTTTTGTCGGTTCGGAGTCGAGCCTCTCTCGAGAGCCGATCGAACGCTTCCGGCCGCCGCAGGCGGGGCTGGCGACTGTCGGCGTAGTCCCTGTACGCCACGACCGGGAGAGTCCACCCAGCTCGCCCGGGTGGACCGAGGCGCGCATCCGCCCGCCGGGCAGGCACACCAGGGTTCGGCCCGGCCCGATGGTCCGTGTACGCGAGCAGGGTGTCGTCCGGTGCGGCGAAGGTCGACACGGCGCGACCCCGGCAGCGGGATTCCGTGCCATGCGAGCCGGTTTCCGCCGTCCGGTCCTCGCCGTCCGCCCACCTACACTTCACGGGTGGGTGGAGAGCGGCGGTCGCTGGCGGCACGGGCGTTGACCGAGCCGCATCCGTCACGCCTCGCGCCGGAGCACCCGGACCGGGAACGGATCCTCGCCGCGCACGCCGCCGCGCTGGCCGCCGGTGCGGCCGGCTACGCCGACCCGTCGACCGGGCTCTTCGTCCTCACCGTGGGTTTCCTCGCCCGGCGCGGCACCTGCTGCGGACGCGGCTGCCGGCACTGCCCGTACGTCACGGACTGAGCCGGTCGGCCGCGATCCCGCGCGTGGGGCTCAGCCGGCGGCGACGAACACCCGGGAGGCGACCTCGCGGGGGAGGCGGATCTTCTCGCCGGAGCGGTCGATGGTGACCGCGTCCCGCTCCTGGGCGACGGTCACCGTGGCGCCCGGGTCCACTCCGGCGGCGTGCAGCTGGCGCAGCACGTCCGCGTCGGTCTGCACGCTCTCGCAGATCCGTCGGACCGTCACCGTGCCGACGAGACCGGGGAAGGCCAGGTTCCGTTCGCCGTCGGCCGCCTCGGTGGCCGGCTGCTCCGGGGGACCCAGCTCCTCCAGCCCCGGGATGGGGTTACCGTACGGGGACCGGGTCGGGCGGTTGAGCAGGTCGTAGACCCGCTTCTCCACCGCGTCGCTCATCACGTGCTCCCACCGGCAGGCCTCCTCGTGGGCCTCCTCGTAGGGCATGCCGATCACGTTGACCAGCAGCAGCTCGGCGAGGCGGTGCTTGCGCATCACCGAGACCGCCGTACCGCGGCCCAGCGGGGTGAGTGCGAGGTGCCGGTCGCCCTCGACGGTGAGCAGCCCGTCGCGCTCCATCCGGGCGACGGTCTGGCTGACGGTCGGACCGCTCTGCCGCAGCCGCTCGGCGATCCGGGCACGCAGCGGCGGCACCCCCTCCTCCTCGAGTTCGAGGATGGTGCGTAGGTACATCTCGGTCGTGTCGACGAGGTCGTGCCGGCCCATCTACCCCCACCTTTCATCGGAGGTATCTACGCCTTCGGTCGTGTCGACCAGATCATGCTTCACGTCGCAGGTCCTCCCGGGAACTGATGCTACCCCGGTGACCGACCGGCGACCGCCGGCGAACCGCCGGTCAGGACCCGCGATGGGGTTAACTGGACGCCATGTCCGGTACCGAGGATCTCCTGGTCGAGGCGGCGGAGCTGGCCGTCGAGATCGGTCACGACCACCCGCCGACCCTGCTCGACGTCCGCTGGCGGCTCACCGGCCCGCCCGGCCGGGACGACTACGCCGTCGGCCACCTGCCCGGTGCGGTCTTCGTCGACCTGGACACCGAGCTGTGCGGCCCGCCCGGTGCCGCCGGGCGGCACCCGCTGCCCGACCCGGTCGCGCTCCAGACGGCGCTGCGCCGGGCGGGCGTCCGGCAGGGGCAGCCGGTGGTGGTGTACGACGGCGGCGACGGGATGGCCGCCGCCCGAGCCTGGTGGACGCTGCGCTGGGCCGGGCACCGGCCGGTCCGGCTGCTGCACGGGGGCTTCCCGGCCTGGGTCGCCGCCGGTCTGCCGGTCGACACCGATGTGCCCGGCCCCACGCCCGGGGACGTCACCGTCCGCCCCGGCGGGCTGCCGGTGCTCGACGCCGACGCCGCCGCCCGGCTCGCCGCCGCCGACACGGCGGTACTGCTCGACGTCCGGGCCGCGCCCCGCTTCCGGGGCGAGACCGAGCCGATCGACCCGGTCGCCGGGCACATCCCCGGCGCGGCGAACCTGCCCGCCCCGGCGTACGTCACCGAGGGACGCTTTCCGCCCGCCGCCGTCCTGCGGGACCGGTTCGCCGACGTCGGGGTCACCGACGACCGGCCGGTCGGGGCGTACTGCGGATCCGGGGTGACCGCCGCGCAGGCGGTGCTGGCGCTGCACCTCGCCGGCCGGCCCGACGCCGCCCTCTACGTCGGCTCGTGGAGCGGCTGGGTGGCCGACCCGGACCGGCCGGTGGCCACCGGGACCGGGCCGGGTCGCTGACCGGCGGCGTGCGGCGGGTCGGATCCGGCCCGCGTGCGACGATGACCCCATGGCCGACGACACGGTGGTGGTGTGGGACGAGGCGCTGCTCGCCTACGACCTCGGTGACCATCCCCTCGATCCGGTACGGGTGGAACTGACCGTCGCCCTCGCCCGCGAACTGGGCGTGCTCGACCGGCCCGGGGTACGGCTGGTCCGGCCCGCGCCGGCCGACGAGGCGCTGCTGACCCGGGTGCACCGCCCGGACTACCTGGACGCGGTCCGGGCGGCTCCGCACGACCCGTTCTTCTCCGGGTACGGCCTGGGCACCTCGGACAATCCGGTCTTCGAGGGCATGCACGAGTCCAGCGCGCTGGTGGCCGGCGCGACCGTGGCCGCCGCCGAGGCGGTCTGGCGGGGCGAGGCACGACGCGCGGTCAGCGTGGCCGGCGGGCTGCACCACGCCATGGCCGGGCGTGCCGCCGGGTTCTGCGTCTACAACGACCCGGCGGTGGCCATCGCCCGCCTGCTCGACCTCGGCGCGGAGCGGATCGCCTACGTCGACGTGGACGTGCACCACGGGGACGGGGTGCAGCAGATCTTCTGGGACGAGCCCCGGGTGCTGACGGTCAGCGTGCACGAGACCCCGCTCGCGCTCTTCCCCGGCACCGGCTTCCCGGACGAGACAGGCGGCCCGGCGGCACCGGGCAGCGCGGTGAACCTGCCACTGCCGCCGGGCACCGACGACGCCGGCTGGCAGCGGGCGTTCCACGCGGTCGTGCCGTCGGTGCTGCGCGCGTTCCGCCCCCAGGTGCTCCTCACCCAGTGCGGCGCGGACGGGCACCGCCTCGACCCCCTGGCCGACCTGCGGCTCAGCGTCGACGGGCAACGGGCCACCTACCTCGCCCTGCGGGCCCTCGCCGACGAGCTGTGCGAGGGGCGCTGGGTGGCCACCGGGGGCGGGGGGTACGCCCTGGTCGAGGTGGTGCCCCGGGCCTGGACCCATCTGCTCGCGGTGGCCACCGGCGACCCGGTCGACCCGGCCACCCTCACCCCGCCGGCCTGGCGGGCCCTGGCCGCCACCCGCCGTCCGGGCCGGGAGGTGCCGCTGCGCATGGGCGACGGTGTCGACCCGACGTACGAGCCGTGGCAGCCGACCGGCGAGCCCGACGCGGTGGACCGGGCCGTCGCCGCCACCCGCCGGGCGGTCTTCCCGCTGTTCGGGCTCGACCCGCACGATCCGAGAGATTGAACCAGCCGCCGGAGGTGCCGGACGTGACCACGGACCCGCCGGTGGACGTGCTGCTCAGCGACGGTACGACCGTCCAGCTGCGGCCGATCCACCCGGACGACGCGCCGGGCATCGTGGCGATGCACTCCCGCTTCTCCGAGCGCACCCGCTACCTGCGCTACTTCTCCCCGTACCCGCGCATCCCGGACCGGGACCTGCACCGTTTCGTGTACGTCGACCACCACGACCGGGAGGCGTTCGTGGTGCTGGCCGGCGACCGGATCGTCGCGGTCGGCCGGTACGAGCGGCTCGGCCCCCGCTCACCCGACGCCGAGGTGGCGTTCGTGGTGGAGGACGCCTACCAGGGGCGGGGTATCGGCTCGGTGCTGCTGGAACACCTCGCCGAGGCGGCCCGGCGGACCGGCATCACGTCCTTCGTCGCCGAGGTGCTCCCGGCCAACGGGGCGATGCTGCGGGTCTTCTCCGACTTCGGCTACCAGGTCCAGCGGCAGTTCGCCGACGGGGTGGTGCACCTGAGCTTCCCGATCGCCCCGACCGAGCAGACCCTCCAGGTGCAGCGGGGCCGGGAGCAGCGCACCGAGGCCCGGTCGATCGCGCGGCTGCTCGCCCCACGCGGGGTGGCCGTCTACGGTGCCAGCGCCTCCGGCCAGGGCGTCGGCGCGGCGGTGCTCGGGCACCTGCGCGACTTCGGGTTCGCCGGTGCGGTCGTCCCGGTGCACCCGCACGCGGCCACCGTCGCCGGGCTGCCCGCGTACCCGTCGGCGGCCGACGCCGGTCAGCCGGTGGACCTGGCGGTCGTCGCGGTGGCCCCGGAAGCGGTGCCGGCCGTGGTGGCCGACGCGGCGGCGGCCGGGGCGCACGGCCTGGTGGTGATTTCCGCCGGGTTCGCCGAGGCCGGCGCGGCGGGGGCGGCGGCCCAGCGGGCCCTGGTCCGCCAGGCGCACGCCGCGGGGATGCGGGTGGTCGGCCCGAACTGTCTCGGCATCGCCAACACCGACCCGGCGGTACGCCTCAACGCCACTCTCGCCCCGGTGCTCCCGCCGGCCGGTCGGGTCGGGTTCTTCAGCCAGTCCGGCGCGTTCGGGGTGGCCCTGCTCGCCGAGGCGGACCGGCGTGGCCTGGGACTGAGCAGCTTCGTCTCCGCCGGCAACCGGGCGGACGTGTCCGGCAACGACCTGCTCCAGTACTGGCAGGACGACCCGGCCACCGACGTGATCATGCTCTACCTGGAGACCTTCGGTAACCCGCGCAAGTTCGCCCGGCTGACCCGGCGGATCGGCCGGGCCAAGCCGGTGGTGGCGCTCGCCTCCCCGGCCCGCCCGGCCGCCCTGCCCGGCGGCCCGGACGAGGTGGCGGTCAGCGCGCTCTTCGCCCAGTCCGGCGTGATCCGGGTCGACACCGTGGCCGAGCTCTTCGACGTCGGGGTGCTGCTGGCCAAGCAGCCACTGCCCACCGGCCGGCGGGTCGGTGTCGTCGGCAACTCCTCCGCGCTGACCGTGCTCGCCGCCACGGCCTGCGCGGCACACGGGCTCGACGTCGCCGTCGGCTACCCCCGCGACGTCGGCCCCCGGGCGGGGGCGACCGAGCTGGCCCTGGCCCTGACCGGAACCGCCGCCGACGAGCGGGTCGACTCGCTGGTCGCGGTCTTCGCTCCGCCGCTGCCGGGGCAGCTGGTGGACACCGCCGCCGACTTCGCCGCCGCGCTGGCCGGCGTGCTGGACGCGGGCAAGCCGGTGGTGGCGACCTTCCTGGCCGGCGGGGTCCCGGCCGACGTGCCGGCCTACTCCGGTGTGGAGGAGGCGGTCCGGGCGCTGGCCCGGGTCACCACGTACGCGGACTGGCTGCGCCGGCCACCGGGCACCCCGCCCGAGCTGCCCGACGTCGACACCGCCGCGGCCGAGGCGGCGATCCGGGTCGACGGCCCCGGCCAGGCCAACCGGCTGCTCGCCGCGTACGGCGTCGAGGTGGCCGACTCGGTGCCGGTGCGTTCCGCCGAGGAGGCGGTCGCGGTCGCCGGACGGCTCGGCTTTCCGGTGGCGTTGAAGGCGGCGGCCGCCGGGCTGCGGCACCGCCTCGACCTCGGCGCGGTCCGCCTCGACCTGGCCGACCCGGCCGCGGTACGCCGCGCGTACGACGAGATGGCGGCGGTCTTCGGGGCGGACGCTCTGGTCCAGGCGATGGTCCCGCCGGGGGTGGCGTGCGTGGTGGAGCTGGTGGAGGACCCGACGTTCGGGCCGGTGGTCGGTTTCGGCCTGGGTGGGGTCGCCACCGAACTGCTCGGTGACCGGGCCTGGCGCGCGGTCCCGCTGACCGACCGGGATGCCCGCGAGCTGGTCGACGAGCCGCGTGCGGCACCGCTGCTGCGCGGTTACCGGGGTGCCGAGCCGGTCGACCGGGAGGCCCTCGCCGACCTGTTGCTCCGGGTCGGCCGGCTCGCCGACGACCAGCCCCGGGTCCGGGCGCTGACCCTCAACCCGGTGCTGGTCCGCGCCGACGGCATCTCGGTGCTGCACGCAGGCGTCCGGATCGGTGCCGCCGCAGCCCGTCCGGACACCGGCCCCCGTCGGCTGTGACGGAGGCGGCAGCGGTGTGGTGAGGTGGTTGCAGGGGACCCCTGCTCACGGTTTTCGGTGAGGAAGGGCCCCCTGCAACCACCTCACCCCGCACCCGGTCACCCCCGGCTGGAGATCTGCTGCACCGCCCAGCCGTTGCCGTCCGGGTCCTCGAAGAAGAAGAAACCGACGTTGTCCAGCGGGTCCGGCACCGGGCGCGGGTTCTCGCCGACGACCTGGATCTCACCCACCGGCACCCCGCGCGCGGTCAGCTCGGCGTGGGCGCGGCGCAGGTCCGGCACGACGAGTTGGAGCCCCTTGAGCGACCCGGGCGGCATCCGGGGCATCGCGCCGGTGCCGATCACCACCGAACAGCCCGACCCGGGCGGGGTCAACTGGACGATCCGCACGTCGTCGCCGATCCGGGTGTCGTGGTCGACGGTGAAGCCGAGCTGCCCGGCGTAGAAGTCCTTGGCCCGGTCGATGTCGGTGACCGGCACCACCACGACCTCCAGCGTCCAGTTCACGACGGCCTCCCTCGATCGGTTTCCCACGCGGTCGCGGCCATTCTCCGCCCCGGACGGCCGAGGGCCCCGGCGAACCGCCGGGGCCCTCGGGTGGTGCCGGTTCAGCAGGCGTAGGCCTCCAGCCGTTGCGCCCGCTCCGGGTCGCGCAGCTTGAGCAGGGTGACCTTCTCGATCTGCCGGATCCGCTCCCGGGAGAGGCCGAACTCCCGGCCGACCTCGTCGAGGGTGCGCTGCCGGCCGTCGTCGAGGCCGAACCGGAGCCGGATCACCGCCTCCTCCCGCTGGGAGAGGGTGGCCAGCACGATCCGGACCTCCTGGCGGAGCTGGCCGTTGGCGATCTCGTCGCCGGGTTCCTGCCGCAGGTCGACGGCGGCGACGAAGTCGCCGAGGGCGCTCTCGCCGTCCTCGCCGACGGCCTGGTCCAGGCTGACCGGCTCCCGGTCGTACGAGATCAGCTCGATGACCTGGAACTCCGGCACCCCGAGCGCGACGGCCACCTCGGCGACGGTGGGCTCCCGGCCCAGCGAGACCGAGAGCTCGCGGCGGACCCGGACCATCCGGTTGACCTGCTCGACCATGTGCACCGGGATGCGGATGGTGCGGGCCTGGTCGGCCATGGCGCGGGTGATGGCCTGGCGGATCCACCAGGTGGCGTAGGTGGAGAACTTGTAGCCCTTGGTGTAGTCGAACTTCTCGACGGCGCGGATCAGGCCGAGGTTGCCCTCCTGGATGAGGTCGAGGAAGGCCATGCCCCGCCCGGTGTAGCGCTTGGCGATGCTGACCACCAGCCGCAGGTTCGCCTCCAGCAGGTGGTCCTTCGCGGCGCGGCCCTCGGCCGCGACGACCTCCAGGTCCGCCCGGAGCTGGACGGAGACCGGGGTGCAGGTGGCGAGCTTCTCCTCAGCGAAGAGGCCGGCCTCGATCCGCCTGGAGAGTTCGACCTCCTGGGCGGCGGTGAGGAGCTTGGTCCGCCCGATGCCGTTGAGGTACGCCCGGACCAGGTCGGTCGACGCGCCGCGCTCGTCGGTGGCGTCCAGGTCCGCCAGGGTCTCCATG
This sequence comes from Micromonospora sagamiensis, assembly GCF_014680085.1. Lineage (NCBI taxonomy): Bacteria > Bacillati > Actinomycetota > Actinomycetes > Micromonosporales > Micromonosporaceae > Micromonospora > Micromonospora sagamiensis. The sequence goes on from NZ_AP023438.1 coordinate 4,698,837, forward strand.
GACGCGTGGTCGTCGGTGTCGGTCGTGGCCGGGGTCATCGGGTGCTCGCTCATCTGCAGAACCATCTCTGTCGCCTCCCCGCGTCAACTTCGCGCGTACCGGGCCAGTGGCGCCGGTGACACACAGCTTGCCGGGGAGCGCGTGAAACGGGAGTGAGGCGATCGGGGAACCGACAGGAATAGTGGGAGAACGTTGGCGGGGGTTGCCCCGCCCGGTTACGTTGCCACCGGTCGGCCCGTCGGGCCGCCACGACACAGGTAAACGGAGGTCGGTGTGGTCTTCAAGAAGTTCATGCAGGCGATGGGTATGGGCGGTCCCTCGGTCGAGACGGTGCTGGCCAACCCCAACTGCCGCCCGGGCGGACACCTGGAGGGACGGATCCAGGTGCTCGGTGGGGACCACGCGACGGACATCGAGTACCTCGCGCTCGGGCTGGTCACCCGGGTCGAGGTGGAGAGCGGCGACAGCGAGTACGAGACCACCCAGGAGTTCCACCGCCAGCAGGTCACCGGCGCGTTCCGGCTGGAGGCCGGGCAGCGGTACGACGTGCCGTTCCGCTTCGAGGTGCCGTGGGAGACCCCGCTGACCAGCCTGTACGGCCAGCACCTGCACGGCATGACGATGGGACTGCGCACCGAGCTGGAGGTGGCGCGGGCGGTCGACAAGGGTGACCTGGACGCGGTGGCGGTGCACCCGTTGCCGGCCCACGAGCAGATCCTCCAGGCGCTGCTGCGGCTCGGCTTCCGGTTCTCCCGGGCCGACGTGGAGCGGGGCCGTATCTACGGCGTGCAGCAGCACCTGCCGTTCTACCAGGAGATCGAGTTCTACCCCGCGCCGCAGTACGCCAGCGCGATCAACCAGCTCGAACTGACCTTCGTCACGAACCCGCAGCACGTGCAGGTGGTGCTGGAGATCGACAAGCGGGGCGGCCTGTTCACCGAGGGACGGGACGCGTTCGGCCGGTTCACCGTCGACCACGCCACCGCCGGGCAGACCGACTGGCCCGCCCAGCTCGACGGGTGGCTCCGCCAGTCCCTCCAGCGGCGCGGCCTCTTCTTCTGATCCCCTCCCCGTCCCCACCCGACCCCGAGAAAAGGGCGGGTGGGGAGGGGAATACGGGCTCAGAGGTCCAGCAGGAGGGTGCGGGGGCCCACGTTGACGCTCTCGACCAGCATGTGGGCGCGGAAGCGGCCGGTGGCGACCGTGGCGCCCCTCGACCGGAGCGCCTCGACGACCTCGGTGACCAGGGGCTCGGCCACCTCGGCCGGAGCGGCGGCGGTCCAGCTCGGCCGGCGGCCCTTGCGGGCGTCGCCGTAGAGGGTGAACTGGCTGACCACCAGGACCGGCGCCCCGGTCTCCGCCGCGGACCGCTCGTCGTCGAGGATGCGCAGCTCGTGGATCTTGCGAGCCATCGTCCGGGCGGTCTCCGGGGTGTCCGTGTGGGTCACCCCGAGCAGCACCAGCAGGCCGTCGGTGACCGCCCCGACCACCTCGCCGTCCACCGTCACGCTGGCCCGGCCGACGGTCTGCACCACCGCCCGCATCAGGCGGTCACCGGCTCGACGAAGCCCCGCTCGACCAGGTGCGCCACGATCGGGCCGGCCGCCTCGGCCAGCTCGTCGGGGGCGACGTCGTGCGCGGCGGCCAGCAGGGCGAGCTGGTCGCGCAGCGGCAGCCGGCCGTCCGCGCCGCCGACCAGGGCCAGCACCAGCGGGTCGATCTCCTCGCTCCACCGCAGCCCGTGCGGCGCGGCCAGCACCTGCCGGTCCACCGCCCAGCCCTCGTCGCCCATGGTCGCCTCCTGCCGGAGCTGCAACCCCTCGGCCGCCCGGTACCGGTGCGCCAGCAGCCCCTCCGTGTCGTGGGCGCGTAGCCAGTCCTGCCGGTCGAACCAGCCGGCGACGAGGTCGCCCATCGGTGGCTCGACCCGCTGCCGCAGGTCCTCCACCCGGACGACCGGGTCGTCGTGGCCGCTGTTGCGCAGGCTGACGATGCCGAAGCCGACCGCCTCGACCCGGTGCGCGTCGAACCAGTCCAGCCAGGCCGCCATCCGGTGCGGGTCCGGGGTCTCGCCGACGTCGGTCAGCCACAGGTTCACGTACGCCATCGGGTCGGCCACCTCGCGCTGGACCACCCAGGCGTCCAGCCCGGTGTCGGCGAACCAGCCGGCGACCCGTTCGCCCCAGTCCTCGCCGGAGACGTGCACCCAGTTCGCGAGGTACTGCATCGTGCCGCCCTCGGTGAGCAGCCCGGGGGCGGCGGCGGCCAGCTCCGCGCCGACCGCGTCGCCGACCCGGCCGGAGTCCCGGTAGACGTGGGTGGTCGTGCCCGGCCCGACCACGAACGGGGGGTTGCTCACCACCAGGTCGAACCGGCGACCGGCGACCGGGGCGACCAGGTCGCCCCGGAGCAGCTCCCACTCCTGCCCGTTGAGGGCGGCGGTGGTGGCCGCGAACCGTAGCGCCCGCGCCGAGACGTCGGTGGCAGTGACCCGTCGGGCGTGGGTGGCCAGGTGCAGGGCCTGCACGCCGGAACCGGTGCCGAGGTCCAGGGCGGTCTCCACCGGCCGGCGGACCGTCGCGCCGAGCAGGGTCTGCGTCGCCCCGCCGACGCCGAGCACGTGCTCGGCGTGCAGCGGGCCGGGCCGGGCGCTGGCCGGCAGGTCGGCGAGCATCCACCAGTCGTCCCCGTAGGGCTCCAGGTCGATGCCGGCACGCAGGCCGTCACCGTGTGGCTCGACCAGCCCGGCGTCGAGGGCCTCGGCCACGGTCAGCGGGGCGAGGGCGGCGGCGACCGGCCCCGTCGGCTCGGTCTGCTCGCAGATGAACAGGCGGATCAGCGTCGCGAGCCGGTCCCGGTCCTCGGTCGCGCGCAGCGCGGCCCGGTGGTCGTTGCGGCCCATCGCCGCGGTGGCCTGCGGCCCGAGCCGGTCGGCAACGCCGGTGGCGGTGAATCCGGCGCTGGTCAGCGCGGTGCGCAGCCGGTCGACCCCGGCGGGGGAGAGCAGCATGTCGTGTTCGTCCACCTCGTCATCCTGCCTGTCCGGCGGGACGGCACCGGCACCACCCACGACATCCGGGCAGAACGCCGGCCGCCGGCCGCTCCGGTACGTCGCGTCGGTCGGCGCGGCCCGGCCCGGCCCGGCCCGGCCCGGCCCGGCCGGGCAGGATGAGGCGTATGACGCTTTCGCTGCCCATCGACCCCGAGGCCAACCGGCTACTCAACGACGATCCGCTGGCCCTGCTGGTCGGCGTGGTCCTGGACCAGCAGATTGTCGAACCAGGGAAAACGGCGTCCTAGGTCTTCGCGGAGTCGGGTTCAGGGGCGCGGGTCGCGAACCGGCTCGGCGTCGCCCGGCCAGCTCAACGTGAAGATCCAGTCGAGGCCATCCTCGCCGTCCGTGTCCAGCTGAGGGGCGCGACGCAGGCCGGCGCGTGCAGCGACCTTCAGCGACGCTGCGTTGTCGGGCCGGACTCTCGCGATGATCGGATAGTCGGGCAGGTGCGCTGTTGCCCAACTGACCACGGTGGTGGCGGCTTCGGTGGCTACTCCGTTGCCCCAGGCCAGCGGGTCAAGCCGGTAGAAGAGGTTCAAGATGGTGCGGCCATGTAGCTGCATCAGCTTGATGCCGCAGAAGCCGAGCGGCTGATGGGTCCGCATCTGGCTGTGGACGGTCCAGTAGCCGAACCCGTGCTGGTTCCAGTGCTCGTTCCATCGTTGGTACCGCTCCTCAGCTTCTGCGCGGGTGGCAAGCGCGTCAGCCGGATTGTGGGCGTATGCCCTTGGATCGCTGTGGATCCGATAGATGGTGTCGATGTCGGCGTCGTTCGGGCGGCGCAACGACAGTCGAGGAGTCCGCAGTTCTTCGTTGTCGATCAGGTCGGCGTGGCCCATGTCTGGATCTTCTCCTTCCGGTGCCATCGCGTCGAGGAAGCGCTTGTTGCTGCGTGTCCCTCGTCCATCTGCCACGGGCGGCAGGATCTGGTGAGGGACCATGGCCGCCATGACACTCTCCCTGCCGATCGACCCTGCGGCGAACGAACTTCTCAATCGGAATGCGCTGGCCCTGCTGGTCGGCATGGTCCTGGACCAGCAGATCCCGCTGGAGAAGGCGTTCACCTCGCCGTACGTGCTGGCCCAGCGGCTCGGGCACGCCCCGGACGCCCGGGAGTTGGCGGCGTACGACCCGGAGGCGCTGGTCGAGGTCTTCGCCCGACCGCCGGCCCTGCACCGGTTCCCGAAGGCGATGGCGGCCCGGGTGCAGGAGGTGTGCCGGGTGCTCGTCGAGCGGTACGACGGGGACGCCGCCCGGGTCTGGGCCGACGCCGCCGACGGCGCGCAGCTGCTGCGCCGCCTCACCGACCTGCCCGGGTTCGGCCGGCAGAAGGCGCAGATCTTCCTGGCCCTGCTCGGCAAGCGCTACGACGTCCGCCCGACGGGCTGGCGGGAGGCGGCCGGCGGGTACGGCGACGAGGACGCGTACCGCTCGGTGGCCGACATCACCGACGAGACGTCGCTGCGCCTGGTCCGGGAGTACAAGCAGCAGCAGAAGGCGGCGGCCCGGGCGGCGAAGAGCTGACCGTGACCGGGACGGCGGGCCGGTCAGGCAACGGTGGGCTGGACGAGGGCCCAATGCCGGAGCGCACCACGGACGTGACCCCCCGTAGTCCGTCGCGTCGATTCTCGCCGTCCCGACCACCGAGATGACAGGATGGGTCGAATCCCTCGAGGAGGTCGTGTGAAGCGACAGGCGTACGAGCCGATCCTGATCACCGACGCCCCGCGCAGCCAGGACGACCAGCTGACCAGCCGCCAGCGACGGTACGTCGTGATGATGTCCATCCGGGCGGCCTGCCTGGTCGCCGGAGCCGTCCTGGTCGGCGTGGAGGCCCCGCTGCTCTGGCTCTGGCTGCCGCTCTGCGGCATCGGCATGGTGCTCATCCCCTGGCTGGCCGTGCTGATCGCCAACGACCGGCCGCCCAAGGAGGAGCACCGCATGTTCCACCGGGTACCGCGCCGGGAGGCGCCTCCGCCGCGCAGCCTCGCCGCCACCGAGGAGCGCCCGCACCGGGTCATCGACGCCGAACTCTGAGCCCGGTCCCGGCTGCCTTCCGGTCCCGGCTGCCTTCCGGTCCCGGACCGTCGCCCGGCACAGCAGGTACGGCGGGATCACCCGGCCGGTCGCGCGCCGATCCCGGCGACCGCGCGGGCACCCAGCTCACCGGCGCGGGCCAGCGCCACCGCCGGGGTCGCCCCGACCAGCCAGCCGGCGAGCAGCCCGGCCGCGAAGGCGTCCCCGGCCCCGGTGACGTCGACCACCGTCACCGGCCGTGCGGGTGCCGTCGTCACCGCGCCGTCCGGCCCGGCCCACACCGCCCCCGCCGACCCGCACTTGACCACCACGTGTCGCGCCGTGGCCGTCAGCGTCCGGGCCTGCCGCGTCGGATCGGTGCCGCCGGCGAGCGCCTCGGCCTCGTCGGTGTTGACCAGGAGCAGGTCGACGTCGCGTACCCAGTCCAGGAAGGCGGTCGCGCCGACGAGCCGCAGCGGCGCCGCGGAGGCCGCGTCGACGCTGGTGGTGAGGCCGGCCGCGCGCGCGGCGGCCAACGCCGCCAGTCCCGCGTCACGCGACGCGGCGTCCAGCAGCGGGTACGCCGACAGGTGCAGGTGCCGCGCGTCCGGCTGCGCGGCCAGGGCCCGCCGCACCTGCGTACCGGTCAGCCGCTCGTTCGCCCCCCGCTCGGTGAGCATGGTCCGCTCCTCGCCGGAGGCGAGCACCACCACGCTGCCGGTCGGCCGGTCGGGGTACGCGGTGACCGCGCAGTCGACCCCGGCGCGGGTCAGCTCGACGACCCGCGCCCGGCCCGCGTCGTCGTCGCCGACCGCCCCGACCAGGGTGACCGGTACGCCCACCTCAGCGAGCCAGGCGGCGGTGTTGGCGGCCTGGCCGCCCCCGGTGACCCGGATCGCGGCCGGGGTGTCCGAACCGGTCGCCAGCGGCCCGGCGACCACCGCGACCACGTCGGTCACGACGTCGCCGACCACGACCACCCGACCCGGACGGCTCATCCGGCGACGGTCCCGGCGGCGGCCACCGCGATCCGGGCCGCCAGGTCCGCGTTGCGCAGGATGATACGGACGTTCACCGCCAGGCTCGCGCCCTCGGTGGCCGAGTGGAAGTGGGCGAGCAGGTACGGCGTCACCGCCTTGCCGGTCACCCCGTCCCGGTCGAGCAGGGCCAGCCCGTCGGCGAGAGTGCGGTCGTGCAGGTCCCGGTCGAGCTGTTCGTCGACGGGGAGCGGGTTGGCCACCACCAGCGCGCCGTCGTGCAGGTCGTGCGCGGCGCGGGCGGCCAGCACCGCCGCCACCTGCTCCGGCGAGTCGACCGACCAGTCGAGGTCGAACCCGCCGTCGGTGACGAAGAAGCCCGGGAACCGGCGGGTACGGTAGCCGACCACCCCGACGCCGAGCGTCTCCATCCGCTCCAGGGTCGCCCCCACGTCGAGGATCGACTTGACCCCGGCGCAGACCACCGCGATCGGGGTACGGGCCAGGGTGGTCAGGTCGGCCGACTCGTCGAAGGACTGCGCGGCCTCCCGGTGCACCCCGCCGAGCCCACCGGTGGCGAAGACCCGGATCCCCGCCGCCGCCGCCACCGCGCTGGTCGCGGCGACCGTCGTCGCGCCGTCCGCACCGGCCGCCGCCGCCACCGCCAGATCGCGTACGGAGAGCTTCGCCACGCCGTCGGCGGTGGCGAGTCGGGTCAGTTCGGCGTCGTCGAGCCCCACCGCCAGCCGGCCGCCCACCATGCCGATGGTCGCCGGCACCGCCCCGGCGTCGCGTACCGCCTGTTCGATCTGCCGGGCCACCCGCAGGTTGTCCGGCCGGGGCAGGCCGTGCGAGACGATGGTGCTCTCCAGGGCGACCACCGGACGCCCGTCCCGCAGCGCCTCGGCGACCTCGTTGCCGTGTTGAATGTGAAAGTCGGTCACGCCGCCACCGTACGGCGCGGGTCGGGGGCCTCTCCGGTGGACCACGCGGAAGTGACCTGCCAGACTGAAAAGTTGGAGGTGTGACGTGAGCACAGAGGTTCTCGAGCGTCCGGAGCTGAAGGACGCCGATACCGGCCCGGAGATGTTCCACTACGTCCGGAAGGAGAAGATCGCCGAAAGTGCCGTGATGGGTACGTTCGTGGTGGCGCTCTGCGGGGAGACCTTCCCGGTGACCAAGGCGGCCAAGCCCGGTTCCCCGGTGTGTCCCGCGTGCAAGGAGATCTACGACTCCTGGGGCGACTGACCGTGGGCGGCCCGCCCGGCCGCCCACGTAACCTGCGGCGGTGACCACCTCCACCGCCCTGCTCCTGGCCGACCTGGTCGGCGTGGCCGTCTTCGCCGCCTCCGGGGCCTCCGCCGCGGTGGTCAAACGACTCGACCTCTTCGGTGTCGTCTTCGTCGGCTTCGTCGCCGCCCTCGGCGGCGGCATCCTGCGGGACCTCGTCGTCGACGAGGTCCCCCCACTCGCCTTCGCCGACTGGCGGTACGCCACCACCGCCGTGCTCACCTCGGCGGTCGTGTTCCGGTGGCACCCCCACCTCGCCCGGTTGCGGACCACCGTGCTGGTGCTGGACGCGGCCGGGCTGGCCCTGTTCACCGTCACCGGCACGCTCCGCGCCCTGGACGCGCAGGTGCCGCCGGTCGGCGCGTGCCTGGTCGGCATGCTGACCGGGATCGGCGGCGGCCTGGGCCGGGACCTGCTCACCGGGGAGATCCCGGTCGTGCTGCGTCGGGAGATCTACGCGGTGGCCGCCCTGGTCGGGGCGACCGCGGTGGCGGCGTTGGACGGTCTCGGCCGCACCGGGCCGGTCCCGCTGACCGCCGCGGCGGTGCTGGTCTTCGGGCTCCGCCTGATCGCCCTCCGCCGGCGCTGGTCCGCCCCGGTGCCCGTCCTCCGGCCGCCCCACGCCCCCGACGGGCAGCCGCCCGCCTCCTGACGGCGACGCTGCGGGTTGTGTGGTTGCAGGGGACCCCTCCTACCGCTTTTTGGCGAGGAAGGGCCCCCTGCAACCACACACCGGCGGGAGAAGGCACCACCCCACCACGTCCGGCGGGAGCCGGTGGGCGGTGGGGCGTGGCCGGTGTGACCGGCGGCGCGTGGTGTCGACGGGCACCCGCCAGGGTGTCCTGGTTATGCTGATCCGGCCTTCGCGGCATCCGCGCGCGGAGGCGTTTTCATGGGCGGCGGTACCCGTGGCCCCGGCCGGGTTCCGCCTGCGGCGGTCGAAGACCTACGGCGGTCGGAGAGGAGCGGTTGCGTGCCTGCCCCGTTGCCGGCGATCGAGACGTTTCCGCCACTGCGTGCCTGGCAGCGCAAGGCCCTGGTGGAGTACCTGCGCCGCCGGGATCCCGACTTCACGGCGGTCGCCACCCCCGGGGCCGGTAAGACCACCTTCGCCCTGCGGATCGCCGCGGAGTTGCTCGTCGACGGCACCGTCGACGCGGTCACCGTGGTCGCCCCGACCGAGCACCTGAAGACCCAGTGGGCTCTGGCGGCGGCGCGGGTCGGCATCCAGCTCGACGCCGCCTTCCGCAACGCCGACCTGCACTCCTCCGCCGACTTCCACGGCGCGGTGGTCACCTACGCGCAGGTGGGAATGGCACCCCACGTGCACAAACGGCGCACCCTGACCCGTCGGACCCTGGTCATCCTCGACGAGATCCACCACGCCGGGGACTCCCGGTCCTGGGGTGACGGGGTGAAAGCGGCCTTCGAACCAGCGGAACGCCGGCTGATGCTCACCGGTACGCCGTTCCGCTCCGACGACAACCCCATCCCGTTCGTCACCTACGAGCGGGGCGGGGACGGCCTGCTCCGTTCCCGTGCCGACTCGGTCTACGGCTACTCCGACGCGCTCCGCGACGGCGTGGTCCGGCCGGTGCTGTTCCTGGCGTACTCGGGGGAGACCCGGTGGCGCACCAACGCGGGGGAGGAGCTGGCCGCCCGGCTGGGCGAGCCGATGACCCAGGATCTCGTCGCGCAGGCCTGGCGTACCGCGCTCGACCCGGCGGGCGACTGGATGCCCCAGGTCCTGCGCGCCGCGGACGCCCGGCTGACCGTGCTGCGCAAGGCGGGCATGAGCGACGCCGGTGGCCTGGTGATCGCCAGCGACCAGCAGACCGCCCGGTCGTACGCCAAGCTGATCGAACAGGTGACCGGTGAGAAGGCGGCCGTAGTCCTCTCCGACGATGTCGGCGCCTCGGCCCGGATCGCCACCTTCGCGGCCTCCGACCAGCGCTGGATGGTCGCGGTGCGGATGGTCTCCGAGGGGGTCGACATCCCCCGCCTGGCGGTCGGCGTCTACGCGACCAGCGCCAGCACACCGTTGTACTTCGCCCAGGCGATCGGGCGGTTCGTGCGGGCCCGTCGCACCGGGGAGACCGCGTCGGTCTTCCTGCCGAGCGTCCCGCACCTGCTCGGACTGGCCAGTGAGATGGAGGCCGAGCGCGACCACGTGCTCGGCAAGCCCAAGGAGGCCGACGGCTTCGACGACGACCTGCTGGAGCGGGCCCAGCGGGACGACCAGGCCAGCGGCGAGCTGGAGAAGCGTTTCGCCGCGCTGTCCGCCACCGCCGAACTGGACCAGGTGATCTTCGACGGCGCCTCGTTCGGCACCGCCGCCCAGGCCGGCACGCCGGAGGAGGAGGAGTACCTCGGCCTCCCCGGCCTGCTCACCGCCGACCAGGTGGCGTTGCTGCTGAGCAAACGGCAGGCCGAGCAGCTCGCCGCCCGGCGTCGGCGGTCCGCGACCCGCACGGCGGAACCGGCCGTCGCCGCGCCGCCGGCCCCGCCGCCGATGAACGCCGCCCAGCGCCGGGTGGCCCTCCGGCGGCAGCTCAACGCCCTGGTGGCCGCCCGGCACCATCGCACCGGCCAGCCCCACGGCAAGATCCACGCGGAGTTGCGTCGGCTCTGCGGCGGGCCGCCCAGCGCCCAGGCGACCATCGAGCAGCTCGAGGAACGCATCGCCACCGTCCAGACCCTCTGACCGTCCCCGTCCCGCTCCGGGGCGGGCATTCGGGATGGCACCTCGGGCGCCGGGACGGCACGGTGGGGACGGGATCCGGACACCGGGCCAGGACCCGGACATACGAGAGGACCGGGAGCCCGCAAGCGGGTTCCCGGTCCTGCCATATGTCGGTTGTGCGGTTAGTTCGCCATCAGATCGGCGCCACGCCAGGTGAACTCCGGGTCCGTCGCGAACCGCACGGTGATCTTCACGAGATCCTCCGCGTACTTGTTCGCGTGGTGCCCACAGAACACCAGCTCGCTCCCACCAGCCAGAGTGATGCGGAGCTTGCCGGCAGCATTGCAGCGGTCGCACCGTTCATCGGCGGCTGGGGGAGCCACCGTCTCGGGCGGCGGCGTGAGGGTCGGGGTCATCGCCTTCCTCCTCTGGTCGTCACCGATGAACACTCTCGTCGGTCATTGCTCACCTATCGTGCAACACCCTTGCGGGGCCCTGCCTTCCCAGTGTGCCCGCGGGGGACCGGGGTCACACATGGGAGACAGTGTGCCGTGCACCAAGGGTGCCACGTCAACGATCACAATCGTGCAACCGACCGGTCACCAGGGCGTGTTGTACGTCTGGTGATCAAACCGACACGGTTGGTTGACGGAATCGTTCAGTCCAGGTAGTCGCGCAGCACCTGGGACCGGGACGGGTGCCGGAGCTTCGACATCGTCTTGGACTCGATCTGCCGGATGCGCTCCCGGGTCACCCCGTACACCTGGCCGATCTCGTCCAGCGTCCGGGGCTGACCGTCGGTCAGGCCGAAGCGCAGCCGCACCACACCCGCCTCACGCTCGGAGAGCGTCTGCAGGACCTGCTGGAGCTGGTCCTGCAACAGCGAGAACGACACCGCGTCGACGGCGACCACGGCCTCCGAGTCCTCGATGAAGTCACCGAGCTGGCTGTCCCCCTCGTCACCGATCGTCTGGTCCAGGGAGATGGGCTCCCGAGCGTACTGCTGGATTTCCAGCACCTTCTCGGGTGTGATGTCCATCTCCTTGGCCAGCTCCTCCGGGGTGGGCTCGCGGCCCAGGTCCTGGAGCAGCTCGCGCTGTATGCGGCCGAGCTTGTTGATCACCTCGACCATGTGCACCGGGATGCGGATGGTGCGGGCCTGGTCGGCCATGGCGCGGGTGATGGCTTGGCGGATCCACCAGGTGGCGTAGGTGGAGAACTTGTAGCCCTTGGTGTAGTCGAACTTCTCGACGGCGCGGATCAGGCCGAGGTTGCCCTCCTGGATGAGGTCGAGGAAGGCCATGCCCCGCCCGGTGTAGCGCTTGGCGAGGGAGACCACCAGCCGCAGGTTCGCCTCCAGCAGGTGGTTCTTGGCCCGCTCGCCGTCCCGGGAGATCCAGCCCAGGTCGCGCTGCATCTCGCGGGTGAGCTTCTCCTCGCCCTCCTCGGCGGCGCGCAGCCGCTCCGCGGCGTAGAGGCCCGCCTCGATCCGCTTGGCGAGTTCCACCTCCTGCTCGGCGTTGAGCAGCGGGACCTTGCCGATCTGCTTGAGGTACGCCCGGACCGAGTCGGCGGAGGCGGTGAGTTCGGCGTCCCGTCGGGCCTGCTTGAGGGCCTCGGACTCCTCGTCGTCCCACTCGAAGTCGTTGTCGCTGGCGGAGCTGGCCGCGTCGGCCTCGGCGGCCTGGGCCAGCTCGACCGGCTCCTCGACCACCACGTCCTCGATCTCGGCGGCGAGTTCCTCGGGATCGATGTCGCCCTCGGGCCCCTCGCCACCCTTGGCCTTGCCGGCGGCCTTGGCCGGGGCTCCGGGGGCGGCCGTCGCCTTGGTGGCCCGGGTCGCCTTGGTGGCCTTGGCCGGTGCCGCCTTGGCGGCCCCCTCCGCGGTCGCGCCGGCCGCCTTCCGGGGCGCCGCCTTCCGCGGGGTCGGGGTCGTCTCCTCGGCGGCGGGAGCCTGCTTCGGCGCCGGGGCGGCCGTCTTCTTGGTGGTCTTGGCGGTGGTGGCCCGGGACGCCGGTGTGGCCGACCGGGCGGCAGCGACCCGGCGGCGGGTGCTCGCCGAACCGTCGACCACCACGGTCACGCCCGCGTCGGAGAGCGCGCGCAGGATCTTCTTGGCCTGGGCCGGAGTCACCTCAGCGGACTCGACGGTGCGCGCGAGCTGGGCCGACGTCAACTGGCCGCCGGCGCTCTGCGCGTGGGCGATCAGCGTGTCGGTGAGCGAGCGTACGTCGGCGCCGGTGTGGCGGGGTTCTGTCACGAATGACCTTCCGGAGGCGATGAGCGAGCACGGCCGGGTTCGTCCGGCGCAGCATGGGGCACCGCGTCGGGCGATGTGGTTGAGGGACCCCCGTGTCCCGGGCCGGCCGGTCGTCTGGCGGTCCGTGGCGCGTGGGCAGGGGTGAATTGTAACGCCGTCTGCGGCGATCATCCTGCGCCGCACGGCGTACCGGCGGCCGGGGCCGCGAAATTGGCGAACTTGTGGACTTTGTATGGATGATACTCGCGGGCGACACCGGGACGCCCCGGGACGTGCGGAAGGGGACACCATGGGCTCGGCGACGCCGGAGGAACTGCTCGAGGTCGCCGTCGGGGTCGTCCGGGCCGCGGCCGCGACGGCCCACCGGATGTGGGGTGAGGGTGTCGCGGCGGTCGCGACCAAGAGCACCGCCACCGACGTGGTGACCGCCGCCGACCGGGCGGTGGAGGAGCAGGTCACCGCGGAACTGCGCCGGCTGCGCCCCGGAGACGCGGTGCTGGGTGAGGAGTACGGCCAGGGCCCGCCCGCCGTGGCCGGCGGCGTCCGGTGGATCGTCGACCCGATCGACGGCACGGTCAACTACCTCTACGGCCTGCCGTACCACGCGGTGTCGCTGGCGGCCGAGGTCGACGGCCGGGTGGTCGCCGGTGTGGTCCGCAACATCGCCACCGGCGACGAGTGGACCGCCACCCTCGGCGGTGGCGCGTACCGGGCCGGGCGACGGCTGCGCGGTTCCATCGGGACCGATCTCGGCCAGGCGCTGGTCGCCACCGGCTTCGGCTACGACCAGGCCCGACGGGCGCACCAGGCGCGGGTGGTCGCCGGACTCATCCCGCACGTGCGGGACATCCGCCGGCTCGGGGCCGCCGCGCTCGACCTCTGCCTGGCCGCCGAGGGGCGGGTGGACGCGTACTACGAGAAGGGGCTGGCCGCCTGGGACATGGCCGCTGGTGCCCTGGTGGCCGCCGAGGCGGGGCTGCGGGTCTCCGGGCTGCGGGGGCGTGCCCCGGGCCCGGACATGGTGGTCGCGGCGCCGCCCGCGCTGTACGACGCGCTGCACGACCGTCTCGCCGACCTGGACGCCTCCGGCGGGCCGTGACACCCGCCGCAGGCGTCCGGTGGCGGCTACTTGTCGACCGGGGCCGGGCAGGTGTTCTCCGGGGCCTGCGGCGAGCCGAGGTCACCGAGGGACTGGTTGACCTCGGTGGTGGTGGCGAGCTGCTGGAACGACTCGCCGATCACCACGTCCACCACGTCGTCCTCGCGCTTGGCGTCGTACTCGTAGACGGCCTGGTTGAGGAAGTACGCGCGCAACAGGTGCGCCGAGCCGACGCCCTTCGGGCCGTACCGCAGCGCGGCCACCTCGTCGACGGACCGCTTCTGCGGGTCGTTGCTGGCCTTCTTCACCTGGAACTTCCGGTTGCGGAAGTCGTCGGCCACGCTGATGGCCAACCCCGCCTTGTCGGTGGCGTTGTAAACGTTGATCTTGACGTCCTTGGATTCGCGCAGTGTGACGTCGGCCAGCGGCCACCCCGCCGGGCAGCCCTTCGCGGCTCCGGCGTCGCCCTGGCTGTCCTTGACCAGTGCCACGACCGAGAAGACCAGCGCGAAGGCCGCCAGCAGACCGACGACAACGAGTGCTCGCACTCGCGCAAAGCTCATCTGGGCGCTCCCCCGGGAGAGGTGGACGAGGACGGCCCACGACGGGTCGGGGCGTACGGACGGGCCGTCGGGTACGCCGCTGAGGTTATCGGTTGTCCGGCGGACGCGTGGAAACAGCCGGACATGCCGGCGTGCCGACCGGCGAGCGGGTAGTACTACCCCTATCTTCGTGTCGCCTGAGTCACATTGGGAACAACTTTGGGGACGAGGGCGTACATCCATGCCACGAGGGCGGTATACATGCCTCGCCCAGAGGGGGGTAAGGTACCGCGCTCGCTGGGGGACGTTCCTCTGGCAAGCCCCGATCCGACCGACTGTCGGGTCGGGTGACCGACACTGTGGTGGCCGGCCAGCGGAACCGGAACAGCGTCGTCCGGCGTGACAACCGGGTAGCGACCATATCGAAATGGGAGAGTGAAACCGATGGCCACCGACTACGACGCCCCGCGTCGCGACGAGGTCGACCTCGGCGAGGACAGCCTGGAAGAGCTCAAGGCCCGGCGGGTCGACTCACAGTCGGGCGCCGTGGACGTCGACGAGGCCGAGGTGGCCGAGAGCTTCGAGCTGCCCGGTGCCGACCTGACTGACGAGGAACTGACAGTCAAGGTGCTACCGATGCAGCAGGACGAGTTCCGGTGTGCCCGCTGCTTCCTGGTGCACCATCGCAGCCAGCTGGCCACCGAGCGGAACGGGGAACTGATCTGTCGCGAGTGCGTGTGATCGTGTCCCGCGACGCCTCCGACGGAGCCGTCGCGGGACACGATCGTCGTGCGCCGTCGTGTGGGAGCTGATTCACTCGGGTACCGGTACGGGTGGGTGTCCCGAGAACGGCGGACGACGCGGGAGGGTGGCGGTATGAGCGGACGCGGAACGGATCCGGGCCCGACCCCGGAGCCGGCGACCACGGCGGGGTCGGGCCCGTCGCCCGACGGCCCAGCGGGGGGCCTGTCGGCCGGCGAGGAACTGGGCGCGACCGTTGCCGCGCTGACCGCCGACGACCTGTCGACGGGGCGACGTCGACAGCTGCTGACCCGACTGGTCGGCCAGGCCCGCACCCGAGGTCTGGCCGACCTGTTCAAGCCGCGGGCCGCGTTGCGCTGGATCGCCGACACGGTCGGCGATATCGCGCCGTACGTGCCCGTACGGGACCTGGCCACCCTGCGCAGCCACCACGGTGGACTCGACGGCGAGGCGCTCGCCGAACGCCTGGTCCGGAACGCCTCGCGAGCGACGGCCGGGGTGGGGGCGGCCGGCGGCGGCGTCGCCGCCGTGGAGTGGGCGGTCGCCCCGACCCTGCTCTCCGCGCCGGTGCTGCTGGCCGCGGAGACGGTCGCCGTGGTGGCGATCGAGCTGAAACTGATCGGCGAGCTGCACGAGGTCTACGGCGCCCCGTTGCCCACCGGCGGCACCCAGCGCGCGGTCGCGCTGGTGCAGAGCTGGGCCACCCAGCGGGGCGTCAACCCGATGGCACCGGGCGTCGGGGTGGCGGCGGTGCTCGGCACGGCCGCCCGGAAGGAACTGCGGGACAGTCTGCTCAAGCGCTTCGGCCGTAACCTGACCACGCTCGGCCCGTTCCTCACCGGCGCGGCGGTGGCCAGCTACCTCAACCGGCGTGCCACCCGGTCGGTGGGCGACCAGCTCCGCGCCGACCTGCGCCGGCAGCGCAGCGCCCTACCCGGCCCGCCGCCGGTCGCGCCCTGAACCGGTCCTCAGCCGCCGGCCGGGTCGGCCTCGGCCGCAACGGTCTCCCGCCGGTCGGCGGCGGCGTCCCGGGCGGCCAGCAGCGCCGCCGCGAGCCGGACCGGGTGCCGGGTGCTGACCACCCAGAACGGGGTCGGGTCGGCCGGGTCGTCGAGCAGCACCTGCACCGCCCCGCCGATCCACGGTCGCTGCACCACGAAGGCGAGCGGGTCGGCGGCGACGCCGAGCACCTCACGCCGCCCGTCCGTGTCCAGCGGCACCACGTCGGCCACGAAGCGCACCGGCAGCCGGGCGTCGTCCACCCGCAGCTCGCCGTCGCCGACCGCGACGCGGATCCGCCCCAGCCACCACAGCCCGGCGGCGGTGGCCGGCAGGAGCACCGCGAACGGCAGCCAGGCGCGCAGGCCGGACGCGCCCATCCAGATCTCGGCGGCGAGCAGTACCGCGACCGCGAGGCCGCCCAGCCAGAGCCACCACGGCAGGGTGAGCCGCTCGGCGTGCTCGCCGGGTGGGCTGGGTGGGGAGGAAGGCGACAGGCTCACAGTCCGAGGGTACGGCGCGGCGCGGGCGTCGGAACCGGCAGGATGGCAGGGTCACCGGAGCGAACCGGAGGAAGAGGCGAGACGTGAACGACCCCGTACCCGTACCCGTGCGGCAGCTCGACCCGCGGCTGCCGCTGCCGGCGTACGCCCATCCCGGCGACGCCGGAGCCGACCTGGTGGCCGCCGTCGACGTCGACCTGGCGCCGGGCGAGCGGGCCCTGGTGCCCACCGGCGTCGCCCTGGCGCTGCCCGACGGGTACGTCGGCCTGGTGCACCCGCGCTCCGGACTCGCCGCCCGGCTCGGCGTGACGGTGCTCAACGCTCCCGGTACGGTCGACGCCGGCTACCGGGGTGAGATCATGGTCAACCTGATCAACCACGATCAGGTGAGCCCGGCGAGGATCTCCCGTGGCGATCGGATCGCGCAGCTCGTTGTGCAGCGGGTGGAGCGGGCCGATTTCCACCCGGTGACCGAGCTGCCCGACTCCCGCCGTGGGGTCGGTGGACACGGGTCGACCGGCGGGCACGCCGGCCTCGTCCCGCCGCCGGCCGACGGTGAGGCGGGCGGGCGACCAGACGGAAGAGGTGGCACGGTGAGTGCGAACAGCGGAGGGTGGGCGCAGTGATCTTCTCCCGAAAGCGGGCCGGTTCCGGGCGGCACGCCCGCGACGAACAGGCCGCCGAGCTCCGGGTCGGGCAGGACGCCGACGAGACCGCGGGCACGCCGGCCCGCGGCCCGTACGACATCTCCGAGGCGCCCGACGACGTCCAGCGCCTCGACCTGGGCAGCCTGCACATCCCGGCGGTGCCCGGGGTGGAGGTGCGGGTGCAGGCCGACCCGCAGGGCGTGGTCCAGCAGGTCGTCCTGGTGCACGGGGAGAACGCGTTGCAGCTCGGCGTCTTCGCCGCCCCGCGTAGCGACGGCATCTGGGACGAGGTGCGCGAGGAGATCCGGCAGTCGTTGTTCAACGACGGGGCCGCCGCCCAGGAGGTGTCGGGGGAGTACGGCACCGAGCTGCGGGCCCGCCTGCGTACCCCGGAGGGGATCACCGACCTGCGGTTCATCGGGGTGGACGGCCCGCGCTGGATGGTCCGGGGCGTCTACCAGGGCCTCGCCGCGGTCGATCCGGCGGCTGCCGGCCCGCTCGCCGAGTGCCTCGACGGGCTGGTGGTCGACCGGGGGCAGGAGGCGAAGCCGGTGCGCGAGCCGCTGCCGCTGCGGCTGCCCAAGGAGGTCGCCGACGAGCACCAGGCGCAGGCGGCGGCGCAGGGCGCGGGCACCACGCCCGACGGCTCCGGTGCGGCCTGAGCCGACGGCACCGACCGGCGGCACCGGGAAGCCCGACCGTCGGCGTACGCTGACGGGTACGGGTCCCGGTGCCGGGCCCGGCCCGGTACCGGTCCGCCGGTCGGCGTGAAGAGGGTGACACGGAGGTCATGGTGACCGACGAAGGGCGGGTGTCGCTGCGTCGCCTGCTGCGCCGGCTCACCGCCGACGAGGCCGAGATCGAGGCGCAGGAGCTGCGCCGGGAGAGCGCCCAGTGCGGCGGGACTCCCGCGCGGCAGTGCCGGCGCGGGCAGGTCGTCTCGGTGTCCGGGCGACTGCGTACCGTGGTGTACACGCCCCGGACGAACCTGCCGACGCTGGAAGCCGACCTCTACGACGGCAGCGACGTGGTGACCCTGGTGTGGCTCGGCCGCCGGCACATCGCCGGCATCGAGCCGGGTCGACACCTCACGGTGCGGGGACGGGTGGCCGTGCGGGACGACCGCAAGGTCATCTACAACCCGTACTACGAACTCGAGTCGCCACGGTGACGGGCCTGCGAGCGGAGGACGTACCGATGACCACTGGGCAGCACCCGGCCGCCCCGCCCCGAGACGACTCACCCGACGAGGAGCGCCTGCCCACCCTCGCCGAACAGATGGCCGACCAGCTCGGCGGCTGGCGCGGGCTGGTCGAGTCCAGCGTGCCGGTGGTCGTCTTCGTGGTGGCCAACCTCATCACCGACCTGCGGCCGGCGATCGTCGCGTCGGTCGGGGTGGCGCTGGTGATCGCCGTGCTCCGGCTGATCCAGCGCCGGCCGGTCCGGCACGCGGTCAACGGCCTCTTCGGCGTCGCCGTCGGCGCGGCGATCGCCTGGCGCACCGGCGACGAGAAGACCTTCTACCTGCCCGGCATCCTCTACGGCATCGCGTACGGGCTGGTGCTGCTCGGCTCGGCCGCGATCCGGCAACCGCTGGTCGGTTGGATCTGGTCGGTGCTGGCTGCCGGCGGGCGCTCCGAGTGGCGGCAGGATCCCCGGCTGGTGCGCACCTTCACCTGGCTGACCGCGCTCTGGGGCGTGGTCTGGCTGGCCAAGGTGGGTGTGCAGGCCGCCTTCTACCTCGCCGACATGGACACCGCGCTGGGCATCGCCCGGCTGGCGCTCGGCTACCCGCCGTACGCGCTGCTGCTGCTGATCACCGTCTGGGTGGTCCGCCGGGTGACCCGGCAGTCGGCCGCCCCCACCGCCTGAGCCGCCGGGAACCCGCCACCGGCACCGTCGTCCGGGACCCACCGCCGGCACTGTCGTGCGGGACCTGTCGCTGGCACCGTCGTCCGGGACCCGTCGGCGTCCGGCGGCACCGGTCCGTCCGGCGGCGCGGTTCAGCGGCTGCCGTTGCGGGTGCGTTCGACGCTGTCCGGGCCGAGGACCACCGCGCGGACCGCGTCCTCGACCTCGGCGGTGCAGACGAAGACCAGCTCGTCGCCGGCCTCGATCGGGTCGTCGGGGCTGGGCACCAGCACCCGCCGGCCACGCACGATGGCCACCAGCGCGCTGTCCCGGGGCAGCGGCACGTCCCGCAGCGGCTGCCCGACGTAGGGGGCGGCCGGGGGCAGGGTGATCTCGACCAAGTTCGCCTCGCCCTGCCGGAAGGTCATCAGCCGGACCAGGTCGCCGACGGTGACCGCCTCCTCGACCAGGGCGGCCATCACCCGCGGCTTGCTCACCGCGACGTCGACCCCCCACTGCTCGGTGAAGAGCCACTCGTTCTCCGCGCGGTTGACCCGGGCGACCACCCGGGGCACCGCGAACTCGGTCTTGGCCAGCAGGGAGACCACCAGGTTGACCTTGTCGTCGCCGGTCGCCGCGACCACCACGTCGCAGTCGGCGATCTCGGCCTCCTCGAGGCTGGTCAGCTCGCACGCGTCCGCCAGCACCCAGTCGGCGCCCGGCACCCGGTCCGGGCGGAGCATCCGCGGCTGACGCTCGATGAGCATCACCTGGTGGCCGTTGTCGATGAGTTCCTGGGCGATCGAGCGACCCACGTTGCCCGCCCCGGCGATGGCGATGCGCATGCTCAGTGCCCTCCTTCCGGCGGGGCCACGGCCACCGCCGTGACCGACGCCGCGATGTCGTCGGTGACCAGCATGAAGAGCTGGTCACCCTCCTGCACCACCGTGGAGGCGGTGGGCAGGGTGCCGATGCCGAAGCGGGTCAGGTACGCCGTGCGCGCGCCGGTCGTCTCCTCCAGCACCCGCAGCGGCCGGCCGATCCAGTCCTTGTGGGTCGGCACCTCGATGATCGACACGGTGCTGGTCGGGTCGCGGAAGATCTCCACGTTCCCCTCGGGAATCAGGTGCCGCAGCATCCGGTCCGCGGTCCATCGGACGGTGGCGACGGTGGGGATGCCGAGCCGCTCGTAGACCTGCGCCCGGCGCTGGTCGTAGATCCGGGCGGCCACCCGGGCCACGCCGAACGTCTCCCGGGCCAGCCGCGCGGAGATGATGTTCGAGTTGTCGCCGCTGGAGACCGCGGCGAAGGCGTCCGCCCGCTCGATGCCGGCCTGCCGCAGCACGTCCCCGTCGAACCCGGCACCGGTCACGGTGATCCCGGCGAAGTCGGGGCTGAGCCGCCGGAACGCGTCGGCGTCCTGGTCGATGACCGCCACCGAGTGCCCCCGGGCGTCCAGGTTCTGGGCGAGGGTGGAGCCGACCCGGCCGCACCCCATGATCACGACATGCACGGCGTCCCTCCCGAAGGTGCGCACCCGCCCGTCGAAGGGCATCGTCGTCTGTGAGCCTGCCATGTTCCCGGCCGCGACGCGGAGGAGACGGTACCCGGCCGTGTCGCGGGTGGCGACCGGCCACCCCCGGGCCGTCGGCCTGTGCTGGTCGTACGCTTACCGGTTGTGGCCAGTCCCACCTCGCTGCTGAAGCGACTCCTCGTCGGTCGTCCGTTCCGGTCCGACCGGCTCCAGCACACCCTGTTGCCCAAGCGCATCGCCCTGCCGGTCTTCGCCTCGGACGCCCTCTCCAGCGTCGCCTACGCCCCCGACGAGATCCTGCTGACCCTCTCCATCGCGGGCGCGTCGGCGTACCTGTTCTCCCCGTGGATCGCGCTCGCGGTGGTCGTGGTGATGCTCACCGTGGTGGCCAGCTACCGGCAGAACGTGCACGCCTACCCCTCCGGCGGCGGCGACTACGAGGTGGCCACGGTCAACCTCGGCCCCCGGTTCGGCATCGGGGTGGCCAGCGCGCTGCTGGTCGACTACGTGCTGACCGTCGCGGTGTCGGTCTCCTCCGGGGTGGCCAACCTGGGCTCGGTCATCCCGTTCGTCGCCACCCACAAGGTGCTGGTCGCGGTGACCGCGGTGGTGGTGCTCACCGCGATCAACCTGCGTGGCCTGCGCGAGTCGGGGACGGCCTTCGCCATCCCCACCTACGGCTTCATCATCGTGGTCGTCGGCATGATCCTCACCGGCCTGGTCCGGGTCTTCGTGCTCGGGCACGACCTGCGCGCCCCCAGCGCCGACCTGGAGATCGTCGCCGAGTGGAGCGACACGACCGGGTGGGCCATGGCGTTCCTGCTGCTGCGCAGCTTCTCCTCCGGCTGCGCGGCGCTGACCGGTGTGGAGGCGATCTCCAACGGGGTGCCGGCGTTCAAGCAGCCGAAGAGCCGCAACGCGGCCACCACCCTGCTGCTGCTCGGCACGGTCGCGGTCACCATGCTGGTCGGCATCGTCTGGCTGGCCCGGCTGACCGGCCTCCAGTTCGTCGAGGACCCGGACCACCAGATCGTGTCCGGCCCCCAGGGGTACGTCCAGAAGACCGTCACCGCCCAGCTCGGCGAGACCATCTTCGGCTCCGGCTCGGTGCTGCTCTTCGTGGTGGTCGGCGCCACCGCGCTGATCCTCTTCCTGGCCGCGAACACCGCCTTCAACGGCTTCCCGGTGCTCGGCTCGATCCTGGCCCAGGACCGCTTCCTGCCCCGGCAGCTGCACACCCGGGGCGACCGGCTGGCCTTCTCCAACGGCATCCTCTTCCTGGCCGCCTTCGCGATCGTGCTGATCGCCGGGTTCCAGGCCGAGGTGACGAAGCTCATCCAGCTCTACATCGTCGGGGTGTTCGTCTCCTTCACCCTCTCCCAGGCCGGCATGATCCGGCACTGGAACCGGATGCTGCGCACCGAGCGGGACCCGCAGGCCCGCCGCCGGATGCTCCGCTCCCGGGCGATCAACAGCTTCGGCATGGTGCTGACCGGCATCGTGCTGGTCATCGTGCTGATCACCAAGTTCCTCCTCGGCGCCTGGATCGCCATCGCCGCGATGGGGGTGATCTACGGGCTGATGGTCGCCATCCGACGGCACTACGACCGGGTCGCCGTCGAACTGACCCCGGACGACGGCCGGCCCGTGCTGCCGGCCCGCAACCACGCGATCGTGCTGGTCAGCAAGCTGCACCAGCCGACCCTGCGGGCGGTCGCGTACGCGCAGGCCACCCGCCCGGACTCGCTGACCGCGGTGACGGTGAACGTGGACGACAAGGACACCCGCGCCCTCCAGTCCGAGTGGGAACGGCGG
Organism: Micromonospora sagamiensis; assembly: GCF_014680085.1. Taxonomy (NCBI): domain Bacteria; kingdom Bacillati; phylum Actinomycetota; class Actinomycetes; order Micromonosporales; family Micromonosporaceae; genus Micromonospora; species Micromonospora sagamiensis. Next base: position 4,720,870 of record NZ_AP023438.1, read on the forward strand.
GCGGTGCCGGTGCCGCTCACGGTGATCGACTCGCCGTACCGGGAGATCACCCGGCCGATCCTCAACTTCGTCGCGTCCACCCGCCGGGAGTCGCCCCGGGACGTGGTCACCGTCTTCATCCCCGAGTACGTGGTCGGGCGCTGGTGGGAGAACCTGCTGCACAACCAGAGTGCGCTGCGGCTCAAGACCCGGCTGCTCTTCGAGCCCGGGGTGATGGTGACCAGCGTGCCCTGGCAGCTCGCCTCGTCCCGGGGCAAGGACCTGACCCGGTTCGACGAGACGCTCACCCGGGGCCCGGCCCGGGGGCCCCGGGTGGCCCCGCGCAGCACGCTGCCGCCGACCGTCCCGCCGGTGACCGTGGCGGCTCCCGGCGAGGGCGGCTCCGCCAGGGACCGGGAGGCCGGCGATGAGTGACGTCGACGTCGAGGTGGAGGGGGCACGGATGGGACCGGAGGAGGCCGAGCGGATCGAGGTGACCGTCGGGGCGGTCGCCCCGGGCGGGCACTGCGTGGCGAGGCTCGACGGGCAGGTGGTCTTCGTCCGGCACGCGCTTCCCGGCGAGCGGGTCGTCGCCGAGGTCACCGAGGTGCACCGGGGCTTCCTCCGGGCCGACGCGGTGACCGTCCTGGCGGCCGCGCCGCAGCGGGTCGAACCGCCCTGCCCGTACGCGGGGCCGGGGCGCTGCGGGGGCTGCGACCTCCAGCACGTCGCGCCGGAGGCGCAGCGCGACTGGAAGGCGTCGGTGGTGCGCGAGCAGCTCACCCGGCTCGGTGGCCTGACCGACGCGGAGGTGGACGCGCTCGACCCGCAGGTCGCGGCGTTGCCCGGCGGACCGCTGGGCTGGCGTTCCCGGGTCCGGTACGCGGTCGACGCGGCCGGCCGGGCCGGGCTGCTCAAGCACCGCTCGCACGAGGTCGTCCCGGTCGACCGCTGCCTGATCGCCCACCCGGCCGTCCAGGAGACGAGGGTGCTGGCGGCCGACGGCACCCGCTGGCCGGAGGCCGAGGCGGTGGAGGTGGTCGCCTCCACCGGCGGGGACGTCACCGTCACCGCGGTCACCGAGGGGGTCGGCACGCCGGTGCGCGGGCCGGCGACGGTCCGCGAGGTGGCCGCCGGCCGGGACTGGGCACTACCGGCCGGCAGCTTCTGGCAGGTCCACCCGGCCGCGGCGGACACCCTGGTCGCGGCGGTGCTGGAGCTGCTCGAACCACGGGCCGGGGAGTCCGCCTGGGACCTCTACGGCGGGGCCGGCCTCTTCGCCGCCGCGCTCGCCGACCGGGTCGGCCCGACCGGCCGGGTGACCCTGGTCGAGGCGGCCGCCGACGGCGTCCGGGCCGCCCGGGAGAACCTGGCCGACACCGAGCGGGTGGAGGTGGTGGCGGCCCGGGTCGAGACGGCCCTGGCCCGTCGGCGGATCACCGGCCCGGTCGACGTGGTGGTACTCGACCCGCCCCGGGCCGGCGCGGGGGCCCAGGTGGTCCGTGGCCTGGTCGCCGCCGCGCCGCGGGCGGTGGCGTACGTGGCCTGCGACCCGGCCGCCTTCGCCCGGGACGTACGCACCTTCACCGCCGCCGGGTGGCGGCTGGCCGCCCTGCGCGGGTTCGACCTGTTCCCGATGACCCAGCACGTCGAGCTGGTGGGGCTGCTGCTGCCCCCGGCCCGGGAGGGCTGAGCCGTGGTACGGATCGTGGGCCTGATGTCGGGCACCTCCTACGACGGGGTGGACGTGGCCGCCGCCGAGTTCGCCGTCGAGGGGGAGACGCTGCTGCTGCGCCCGCTCGGCCACCGGGGGATCGACTACGACGACGACCTGCGCGCCGCGATCGGGGCGGCGCTGCCACCGAACCCGACCACCGTCGAGGCGGTCTGCCGGCTGGACAACCGGCTCGGCGAGGTGTTCGCCGAGGCGGCGGCGGTCGGGGTGGAGCTGGCCGGTGGCCGGGCCGACCTGGTCGTCTCACCCGGGCAGACGGTCTTCCACTGGGTGGAGGCGGGGCGGGCCCGGGGCACCCTGCAACTCGGCAGTCCGGCCCGGGTGGCCGCCCGGGTGGGCGTACCGGTGCTCAGCGACCTGCGCAGCGCGGACGTCGTCGCCGGTGGGCAGGGCGCGCCCCTGGTACCGGCCTTCGACGCGCTGCTGCTCGCCGACCCGGACGCCACCGCGCCCCGGGCGGCGCTGAACCTCGGCGGCATCGCCAACCTCACCGTGGTCGCGCCCGACGCGCCCCCGGTCGGGTACGACATCGGGCCGGCGAACGCGCTGCTCGACGCGGCGGCCCGCCGGTTCCTCGACGCGACCTGCGACGCAGGCGGCGCGCGGGCCGCCGCCGGTCGGGTGCACCCGGCCCTGCTGGCGTCGCTGCTCGCCGAGCCCTACTACGCCGCGCCGCCGCCGAAGTCGACCGGGAAGGAGCTCTTCCACGCCGGCTACCTGGCCGACCGGCTCGCCGCGCTGGACGGGCCGGTGGCCGTCGACGACGTGTTCGCCACGCTGACCGAGCTGACCGCCCGGACGGTGGCCGCCGCGTGCGACCGGCACCGGGTGGTCGAGGTGGTCGCGGCCGGCGGCGGGGTGCGCAACCCCACCCTGCTGCACCGGCTGGCCGCTCTCGGCGAGGGGCGCTGGCGGCTGCGTACCACCGACGAGCTGGGGGTGCCGGCGCAGGCCAAGGAGGCGTACGCGTTCGCCCTGCTGGGCTGGCTCTCCTGGCACGGCCTGCCGGGGGCGGTGCCCTCGGTCACCGGGGCGCGGCGGGCCGCGGTGCTCGGCGCGTGGACCCCCGCCGGGCCGCCCCGTGCCGGCGTCGCCACCGGTGCCCCGCGACGGCTGCGGGTGGTCGACGGCCGGTCCGGGGCGAGTTCCGGCCCGGACTGCGGGTTGCGCGACGGCCGATAGACTCATCGCCTATGAGTGTTGAAGAGGACACGGCCAACCACGGCCGGCTACTGGCCACGGTGCGCGGTCCGCAGGACGTCAAGCGGATGTCCGCCGAGGAACTGGACATCCTCGCCGCCGAGATCCGGGACTTCCTGATCGCCAAGGTGTCCCGCACCGGTGGGCACATCGGCCCCAACCTCGGCGTGGTGGAGCTGACCGTCGCCATGCACCGGGTCTTCGACTCCCCGCGCGACCGGCTCCTGTTCGACACCGGCCACCAGGCGTACGTACACAAGATCCTGACCGGCCGGCAGGCCGGCTTCGACCGGCTGCGCCAGCGTGGCGGCCTCTCCGGCTACCCGAGCCAGGCCGAGAGCGAGCACGACCTGATCGAGAACTCGCACGCCTCCACCGCGCTCTCCTACGCCGACGGCCTGGCCAAGGCGTACGCCCTGCGCGGCGAGCAGCGCAGTGTGGTCGCCGTGGTCGGCGACGGCGCGCTGACCGGCGGCATGTGCTGGGAGGCGCTGAACAACATCGCCACCGCCGGCAACCCGCTGGTGATCGTGGTCAACGACAACGGCCGCTCGTACGCGCCGACCATCGGTGGGCTCGCCGACCACCTCTCGTCGCTGCGGCTCAACCCCGGCTACGAGAAGATCCTGGACACCGTCAAGGACGCCCTCGGCTCGACCCCCCTGGTCGGCCGGCCGATGTACGAGGTGCTGCACGCGGTCAAGAAGGGCATCAAGGACGCGGTCGCCCCGCAGGCGATGTTCGAGGACCTCGGCATCAAGTACGTCGGCCCGGTGGACGGGCACGACCGGGAGGCGGTCGAGTCGGCGCTGCGGGCGGCGAAGAACTTCGGCGGTCCGGTGATCGTGCACGCGGTGACCCGCAAGGGCTACGGCTACCGCCCCGCCGAGGAGGACGAGGCGGACTGCTTCCACGGTCCCGGCGCCTTCGACGTGGCGACCGGCAAGCTGGTCGCCGCGCCGGCGGTGAAGTGGACGAACGTCTTCGCCGACGAACTGGTCGCGATCGCCGACGAGCGGCCCGACGTGGTGGGCATCACCGCCGCGATGGCCGAGCCCACCGGCATCGCCAAGCTGGCCCGCAAGTACCCCGACCGGGTGTACGACGTGGGCATCGCCGAGCAGCACGCAGCCACCTCGGCGGCCGGGCTGGCGCTCGGCGGGCTGCACCCGGTGGTGGCGGTCTACGCGACCTTCCTCAACCGGGCCTTCGACCAGGTCCTCCTCGACGTGGCGATGCACCGGCTGCCGGTGACCTTCGTGCTGGACCGGGCCGGGATCACCGGTCCGGACGGGCCGAGCCACTACGGACTGTGGGACATGTCCGTGTTCGGGGTGGTGCCGGGCCTGCGGATCGCCGCCCCCCGGGACGCCGCCACGCTGCGCGAGGAGCTGCGCGAGGCGGTCGCCGTCGACGACGGCCCGACCATCGTCCGCTTCCCGACCGGTACGGTCGCCGCCGACCTGCCGGCCGTACGCCGGGTCGGCCCGGTGGACGTGCTGGCCGAGTCGGCCCGTACCGACGTGCTGCTGGTCGCGGTCGGCTCCTTCGGCCAGCTCGGCATGGAGGTCGCCACCCGGCTGGCCGAGCAGGGCTACGGGGTCACCGTGGTCGACCCGCGCTGGGTGCGGCCGGTCCCGGCGGAACTGGTCGAGCTGGCCGCCGCACACCGGCTCGTGGTCACCGTCGAGGACGGCGTCCGCACCGGCGGGGTCGGCAACGCGCTGGCCCAGGCGATGCGCGACGCCGACGTCCGGGTCCCGCTGCGCGACCTCGGCGTACCGGCCGACTGGCACCCGCACGGCACCCGGGCGCAGATTCTCGCCGACCTGGGCCTGACCGCGCAGGACGTGGCCCGCGACGTGACCGGCTGGATCTCCGGCCTGGACTCCGAGCCGGTCGAGCCGGTCCGACTCGCCGCCGGCAAACCCGCGGCACAGAACTGACCCACCCTCCGGACGGCCGGCACCCCACGCGGGTCGCCGGCCGTCCGGCTACCTGGCCGACGGCCGGGGCGGACGGGTGGGCCCGGGACCGGCGGGGACGCGGGCACCCGCCGGTGCCCGCAGCGGGTCAGCGCCCGCTGACCGAGCGGTAGTAGGTGCGTTCGGCGTTGGCCAGGCTGAAGGTCTGGTTGGACTCCGGTTGCGGCACGACCACCAGACCGGGGCGGTCCACCAGCCGTCGGGTGCCCGGCGGGGTGGACAGGGAGGTCGTCCGGCTGGCCCGCCAGCTCAGGACCACCAGCGGCTGTCCCGGCACCGGCAGCACGTACGTCTGGAGGGTGCTGGTCCGGTCGGCGGAGGAGACCACGGTCGGGCCCCCGCCGGGGGAGCGGTGCACCAGGGCCGTCATCGGTCCCGCCTCGCTCTCCCAACTGAGCTGCTTCAACTCGGCCGACGCGCCACCGTCGAGGGTGATCTCGCCCAGCACCCGGGTGGTGACCTGCTCCATCGGCCAGGAGCGCGGGACCGACTCGGGGGTCTCCCGGTCGCGCACCCGACGGGGGACGCTGACGAACGGGCCGTCCTCCCCGGCGAGCTGGCACGTGTCCAACCCGTGCAGGGCCCGCTGGCCGGCACCGGACTCGTCGCGCACCAGCGGGTAGCGGGGCGGTTCGGTGGCCGTACCCAGGTCGATCAGGCGGTCCGCGGCCCGGCCGCGCGGCAGCGACTCGGTGGCCCGCAGGGTGGCGGTCAGTGGCACGGCCGCGCAGGCCGGGACGGCGACCGGCCCGGTCAGACCGTCGGTGACGGCCAGTGGCCGCCCGTCCGGCCCGAGCAGGCGCTCCACGCGGGCGGAGGTGAGATAGCGGCGCTCGGCACCGAGCTGCACCGGCAGCACGTCGGCGTAGACCAGGTAGCCCCGGTCGGTGTAGTCGACGGCCCGGGTGACCGTGTACCGCGACCCGTCGCCGGTGAGCTGGAGCAGCCAGGAGGCACTCTCCCCGGGCACGTCGGCGGCGACCAGCGCCAGCCGCGTCCCGCCGACCTCGCCGGACCAGAGGATGCCCGAGGTGGGCAGGTGGACCCGGTCGTCGACCGGTGAGCGCCAGCCGCGGACCGCCTCGGTCAGCGCGGCCGTCGCGTCGGCGTCGGCGGCCAGACCGCCCCGCGCCGGCCACACCGCCAGGGCACCGTCGAGGGAGTCGTAGCCGACCGGAAGCCGGGCCTGCTGCCGCTGGGCGACCGGCCCGCAGCCGGTCGCCGTCAGGGCCAGGGCCAGCAGCGCCGTGGCCGTCCTCCCGCGCCAGCGGACTGAAGCCACGTGTACGCCCCCGATCGTTCTGCCCGGTCCGGAAGCCACATGCTACGAGATGTCCGGAGGTCCCCGGCCGGCGCCTCGGGCCGCTGGGCGTGCGCGGGACACGGGCACTGTGGCGTCCGACCCGGGCGTCGCCGGCGTTTTCGTGGCTTTTCTCAGCTCCGGTAGACTCCGCCGACTGTGACGCCTGCCGTGCCCCGTGGGGTATCCACGCTGGAATCCGCCACCACCGGCCCGGGAAGCGAGCCGACAGCGGTGACCGGGCGGGTCGCCGCCCGCTCCGTCGACGCGCGGACGCTCGACGGGGGACCGGTGGACGGGACCACGGCCGACGAGGAGCCGACGGTCGTCCGGGCGGAAGCCGACGAGACGGACGCCCCCGGTGCCCTGGCGGGGACCACCACCGCCGACCGGCGGCGACGTTGGCCCACCTGGCGGCGGGACCTCGGCGTCTTCGGCTTCTTCCTGCTCGCCGCGATCTGGGTGACCAGCCAGATCTGGGTCGACCCGGCCGGCCGGGTGGCCTCGCTCTACAGCAGCGACCCGGCCCAGGTGCAGTTCTTCCTCGCCCACTCGGTGCGGGTGGTGCTGCACGGCGAGTTCCCGTTCTACACCGAACAGTTCAACTACCCCGACGGGGTCAACCTGATGGCCAACACGGCCATCCTGGCGCTCGGCATTCCGATGGTGCCGATCACGCTGCTCTTCGGCCCGGCGGTGACCTTCGTGGTGCTGGTCACCCTCGCCCTGGCCGGCACCGCCTCGACCTGGTACTTCGTGCTCTCCCGGCACGTCGTACGGACCCCACTGGCGGCCCTGGTCGGCGGCTGGTTCTGCGGGTTCTCACCGGCCATGCTCTCGCACGCCAACTGGCACCCCAACATCATCTCGCAGTGGCTGCTGCCGTTCATCGTCTGGCGGGTGCTGGTCATCACCCGTTCCCGGCGGCCGGTGCGGGACGGGGTGATCCTGGCGCTGCTGGTCACCTGGCAGGCCTTCATCAACGAGGAGATCCTGCTCTTCACCGCGATGGCCTGCGGCATCTTCCTGCTCGCCGTGCTGGCCCAGCGGCGGGACCTCTGGTCGTCCGCCTGGCGGCCGATGGCGGTCGCGCTCGGGGTCTGCACCGTGGTGGCCGGGGCGCTGCTGGCGTACCCGCTCTACATCCAGTTCGGTGGCCCGATGGCGTACCACGGGCTCAGCGACGCGGTCCGCGACTACGGCAACGACATCGCGGCGTTCGTCACACCGGGCTCGCCGACCCTCGGCGGTAACGAGCGGGCCAACGCCAACCTGGCCCCCAACTACTCGGAGGAGAACGCCTTCTTCGGGTGGAGCCTGGTGCTGATCACCATCGGCATCGTGCTGTGGCTGCGTCGGGAGGTCGTCGTGCGGGCGCTCGCGGTCACCGGCGCCTTCTACGCCGTGCTCTCGCTGGGGGAGCGGATCTCCTGGTGGGACCGGGACCTGTTCACCGGCCCGTGGGAGTGGCTGGTCCACCTGCCGCTGCTGGACGCGGTGGTGCCCACCCGGTTCGGGATGATCACGACGGTGGTGATCGGCGTGCTGCTGGCCGTCGCCGTCGAGCGGGCCTGGACGACGCGCCCGTTGGCCCAGCACACCCGTACCCTGGTCGGCGCCGGCCTGGTCATGGCGCTGCTGCCGATCGCCCCGATGCCACTGAAGGTGACCAGCCGCCCGCCGGTGCCGGACTTCATCACCTCCGACCAGTGGCGGCGGTACGTCGCGGCGGAGCAGACCCTGGTGCCGGTGCCGATCCCGAGCATGGGCAACACCCACGGCATGCGCTGGGCCGCCTCGACCAACCTGGACTTCAAGATTCCCGGTGGGTACTTCCTCGCGCCGCGCAACGGCAACACCGGTGACCCGGGCCGGTTCGGTGGCCGGCCCAGCGGGGTGGGCGAGATCCTCCAGCAGGTGGCGACCACCGGGCGCACCGCGAAGCTGACCGACCGGGAACGCCGCCGTTCCCTGGACGAGCTGCGCCACTGGCGGGCGGCGATCGTGGTGTTGCCGGTCGACCAGAAGAACGTCGAGCCGCTGCGGCAGACGGTCGAGCAACTCGTCGGCCCGGCGCGGCGGGAACAGGACGTCTGGCTCTGGGACGTGCGCCCGATCACCACCCGCACCGACTGACCTGCCGGTCCACCCGCGTGGTTGCAGGGGGCCCTTCCTACCGCATTGTGCCGAGGAGGGGACCCCTGCAACCACCCGGGCGAGCGGGCGGTGGACCGGAGGTCGCTCAGACCAGGGGACGGACGTCCCAGAGCCACACGTCGTCCACCCGGCGGGGCTCGCCGAGCAGGCCGGTCATCAGCTCGCGCAGCACCGCCTCCCGGGGATGCGCGCCGAGCACCACCACCGAGGCCCGCCAGAAGCGCAGGTCCTCGACGGCCCGGCGGCGGTCCTCGTCGGTCAGCGCCGGCACCGCACCCTTGTCCATCGTGGAGTAGATCAGGGTGCTGGTCGGGCGGTTCGGGGCGCCGAAGATGCCCTCGTCGTTCGGGCCGGGGCCGATGAAGTAGCCGCCGGGCACCGGGAACTCGTGTCGGGTCAGCGCGCTCCAGCGCAGCGTGGACAGGCCGTGCACGTTGCTCGGGATGGGCACCGGCACCAGGGTCCGGCCGTCCGGCACGTAGGGCCGCCAGGCGCCGGAGGTGATGAAGGCCGGCGGCGGGTCGATCTGCTGGGCCGGCAGCGGCCGGGGGACCAGCGGCAGCACCGCCAGCGCGATCGCGGCGTACCCGACCGGCCGGACCCAGCGGCGGCGGGGCCCGGCTTCGGCGGCCCCGTCGCCGGTTCCGGTGGCGGCCGGCGGGAGGTCGGAGCCGACCGGTCGTCCGTTCCGGGCGACGGCGTCCCAGGCCAGCGCGAGCAGGACGTCGACCGCGCCGGTCACCACCAGGGTCAGCCGGGTGGGCATCATCATCTCGACCAGCGGCAGGTCGTCCGGGACGTAGTGCCAGGGGCCGTAGGTCTCGGTCTCCACGCCGTTGAGTCGGATCCGGGGGCCGAGCGACGCCACGGTGAAGACCGCCACCAGCACCGCCGCGATCCGGGCGGCCAACGAACGCCGCCAGAGCAGCACGATCGCCGCCAGCGTGACGAGCACCACCGGCCAGCCGAACCAGGTGTTCTGCTCGGTCAACCCGATGGTCTTCTCCACCGCCGGGTCCCCGGCCAGGGTGTCCCGGGCGAAGGTGACGAAGGCGGCCAGATCCTCGCCCCAGCTGTGGAAGACGCCACCCTGGAGGCCACGGTAGGACTGCGGACCGTTGAACTGGAACCAGATCGGGTACGCGGTCAGCAGCAGCGCCAGTCCGCCGCCGACGCCGAGGGCGGCGAGGAAGGTGCCGGCCTGGGCCCGCGCCGCCCGCCAGCGCGCCACCGCGTACGCGGCCACGACCACCAGGCAGGCCAGCGCCGTGAGCAGCAGCATCTCCTCGTTGACGAAGATCTGGTACGCGACCAGCAGGCCCAGCGCCAGACCGTTGCGCCGCCACCGTCCCGGCTCGCCGAGGCGGAGCACCCGGGCCACGATCAGCGGCAGCAGGAAGTTCGACACGAAGTTCGGCTGCCCGTTGGCGTGGTGCACGATGCCCGGCGCGAACCCGAGGAACGCGCCGCCGACGAACGCTGCCGCCCGGGAACCGACCAGCCGACGCGAGAGCACCCAGTACGACGTGGCGGCGGTGGCCGCCAGCGCGCCGCCCAGGTAGAGGGCGTACACCACCTGCGGACCGAGCAGGAGGGTCAGCGGGGCCAGCGGCAGGGTCACCCCGAGCAGCGAGGTGTTCGCCATCATGTTCACCCCGTCCGGGGCGTTCTGCCGCGCGGAGAAGAGCGGGTTCTCCAGGTGACGGACGGAGTGCGCGCCGTGCGAGAAGAGCCACTCGAACCAGCTGTGGTCGGTGGGCAGGTGCGAGGAGACCCGGTTCTCGACGTCCCCCCAGTAGTTCAGGCACACGAGAACGCCGAGGAGCACATAGGCTCCGATGGCCAGGACGTCGGCGCGGACGAACCGGCCGGTCGCCGGCCGGGTGTCCGCCGGCGGGTCGGCCGTAGCGGACGCGGACGCGGACTTCAACGAGGGGTCTACCACCGGCACAGCCACGACGCGCCATCGTACGCGAGAGGGCGTGTCGCTTTTGCCGGGCCGGTGCCGGTCGCGGGCACCGGCCGGCGCGCGGCAGTCCCGGTGCTGGCGGGAGGGGCACGGGGAGGACGCGGATGGCGCTGATCGATCTGGGTGAGGTGCGCGACGACCCGGAACCGGCGGTGCGGCGGGGGCCCGGGGTGTCACGGCGCTGGCGGTTCGCGCTGGTGCTCGGCCTCGTCCTGGTCACCCTGGCCGGGGCGGCACCGGCGCCCCGACGGTTCTCGGTGACGGTGCCCGGCCGGCTCGGAGCCGAGGCGTTCCTCGTCGGCGACCAGCTGGTGGTGGTCGGTCCCCCGTCGGTCGGCGCGTCAGGTGACCGGGAACTCGCCGCCTACGACCTGCCCGCCAGCGGTCGGTCCGCGTCGTCGGCGCTGCGTGCCCGCTGGCGGCGGACGGTGCCGGACACGCCGAGGATCTGGCCGGTGACCGACGTCGCCGGGGTTCTCCTGGTGGCCAGCAACGAAGGCAGACGGGGCAGCCAGTTCACCGTCGCCCTGGAGACCACGACCGGGCGGGAACGCTGGCGTCAGCCCGGCTCGCCGATGCTGACCGAGGGCGGCCGGGTGCTGCTGACCGTTCCGGCCGGGGAGGACGGCCAGTCGGTCCGGGTGGTCGACCCGGCGACCGGGGCGGTGCGCTGGTCGGCGTCGACGACTCCGGACCGGGTCGACTACCGCTTCGCCGAGCGGGGGATCGACCGGCTGGTGTGGACCCTCCCGTCGGGACGGACCGAGGTGCGGGACGCCGACTCCGGCCGGGTGCTGGCCGCCGCGCCGGTCCACACCGGCTCCCCGGACGACGGCGTGGGTGGGCAGGTGGTCGACGACCTGCTGCTGGCCGTCCGGAACCACCCGCCCACGGTGACCGCGTACGGGCTGGACCGGCTGGACCGGCACTGGACGGCCGAGCTGCCGTCGGTGGGGTACGTCAGCCGCTGCGGCGCGATGCTCTGCGTCTGGCAGCAGACCGGCGGGGTGCGACTGCTGGACCGGGCGACCGGCCGGACGGTGTGGCACGACCCCCGGTGGATGGCGGCCGTCCCGGTCGGGGACCGGCTGGTGGCGACCACGTCGGTCAGTTCGGCCCGGGAGGAGGTCTTCGTGCTGGACGCCGCGACCGGCCGGCAACTGGCCGACCTGGGCACCTGGAGCGGGTTGCAGACCCCGGTCGACGGCCGGCCGCCGGTCGCCTCCCGGCAGATCCGGGACCGGGGACTGCTGGTGGCCGAGTTCGACGTCGTACGCGGTCGACCCCGGATCCTGGACGTGTTGCCCGGCACCTACGGCGAGTGCCGTTTCCATCCCGAGGTGCTGCTGTGCCAGCAGGCGGACGGCTCGTTCCGGCTCTGGTGGCTGCGCCACTGACCGGGGCCTGCGGTCACCAGTTGGGCTGCGCGGGCGGTGGGGGCAGCGGCACCGACGGGGGGCGGATGACGTACGCCACCCCGCTGCTGCCCTGTTGCCAGGCCGCCTCGAACCGCTGGCGGTCGACGGTGCGGCGCACCCCGGTGTCGTCCGACGCGTACGGGTCGTTGAGCACCGGGTCACCGTCGGACGTGAAGCCGACGAGCACGATCAGGTGCCCCTTGGTGTCGTAGTCGAGGCCGGGCACGTCCCCGGTCCGGAACGCGGCGGAGACCACCAGCGGCACCCCGGCCGCGATGAACCGTTCCGCCTCGGCCAGTGACCGCAGCCGGGTGACGAAGGCGTCCATCCCGTAGCGGCCGGCGTAGGCGGTGTTGAAGGGCCAGTTCCCCGCCCCCCGGTAGGCGTGGTCGTAGCAGTGCCGGGCGGCGTGGTCGACCTCCGGACGGGGGTCGGTCGGGTCCACCCACGCGCACTCCTCGGGCGTGGGGCCGACACCCCAGTAGACCAGCACCATGGTGACGCAGGTCGGGCTGCACCAGGAGTCCCCGCCGCCACCCCAGCGGGGGTAGTGCCCGGCGTGCAGCCGCTGGGAGAACGTCGGCACCGCCAGTACCCGCCCGCGCGCCGCCGGGTCACCCGTCGCCGCGTCCCGCTCCGTCCCGTCCGGTCCGGTACGCGCCGGTACGGTCCGGTCGGCGTCCGTTCCGGTCTCCTCCGCTCGCGCCTGCGTCGGGACTGTTGTCGTCGGGCGGGGGCCGGAGGCGACCGCGCCGACCGTCCGCAGGGTCGGCCCGACGGCGGTGCCCGCCGGGCGGGCCAGGGTCACCCGCACCTGCCAGCCGGTGGCCCGCGCGCCCGTCACGGTCAGCGTGTCGGTGTCCACCTCGGCCTGCCGGTCCTGCTGCCCCGGCACGGAGGTACGGCGGATCCCCTCGTCGTCGGCGGCCCACCGGGCCAGGACGTACCAGCCGGTGACCGCGGCGTCGTCGGCCCAGCCGCACACCTCCACCTGGACCCAGCAGCCCTCCGGGACGTCGGCGGTCCAGGAGGGGACCACCTGGTGGACCCCGAACCCGACCCGGACCGGCGGGGAGACCCAGCGGCCCACGTCGTACCGGGTGCGGACACCGGTGTGCGGATCGGTGTACTCCAGCCGGGACGGCGGTCCGCCCAGGACGAGCCCGCCGTCGTTCGGCCGTACGCCGAGAACCGTGCCGTCGTCGAGGTCCGCCGGGAACCGGAAGACCCGGTAGACGACGTCCCGGTGCTGCGCCGCTGCGGCCATCACGGTCCGATCCGTAGACGAGTTTCGTGCAGCATCGCCTACCCGAAGATTCTTTGCAATGTCCGGGTGGCCGCGGCCACCTCGCGTTTGGCGGCCGACACTAGGTTGTGGTGGGCAGCAGCGAGGAGGCCGGGGATGCGGGTACTGGTGGTCGAGGACGAGCGCAACCTCGCCGACGCGATCGCGCGGGGACTGCGCCGCAAGGGCATGGCGGTCGACGTCGCGTACGACGGGGACAGCGGTCACGAGATGGCCTTCGTCACCCGGTACGACGTGGTGATCCTCGACCGTGACCTGCCCGGCGTGCACGGCGACCAGATCTGCGCCGAGCTGGCCGCCTCCGGCACCCTCACCCGCGTGCTGATGCTCACCGCCAGCGGCACCGTCTCCGACCGGGTGGAGGGGCTCCAGCTCGGGGCCGACGACTACCTGCCGAAGCCGTTCGCCTTCGACGAGCTGGTCGCCCGGGTCCAGGCGCTCGGCCGGCGGGCCACGCCGCCCGCGCCGCCGGTGCTGGAGCTGGCCGACCTGGTGCTCGATCCGGCCCGGCGGGTGGTCACCCGCGGTGGGTCGCCGGTCGACCTGACCAACAAGGAGTTCGGCGTCCTCTGCGAACTGCTCAAGGCCCGGGGCGCGGTGGTCTCCAGCGAGGAACTGCTGGAACGGGTCTGGGACGCCAACACCGACCCGTTCACCACCATCGTCCGGGTCACCGTGATGACCCTGCGCAAGAAGCTCGGCGACCCGCCACTGATCGAGACGGTGGTGGGTGCCGGATACCGGACGGCCGGAGACCTGTCATGACCCTCTACCTCACCCGCCGCCCCCGGCTGCGCCCCACCCTGCGGCTGCGGTTGACCCTGCTCAACGGCATCCTGCTGATCGGTGCCGGGGCGATCCTCGTCCTGCTGGCCTGGCTGCTGGTGCGCGACGCGCTCCGCCCCACCGACGAGCTGCTCCCCGGCACGACCGTGGTGCTCGCCGACGGCCGGACCCTGGACGCCGGGCAGTGGCAGCGCCAGCTGGTCGACACCGCCTCCCGGGAACTGCTCGCCAAGGGGCTGGTGGCCCTGCTGGCGATCAGCGCCGTCGCGGTGGCCGGCGCGTACGCGGTCGCCGGCCGGGCGCTGCGCCCGCTGTACCAGGTCACCTCCACCGCCCGCCGGCTCGGCGAGGCCACCCTCGACCAGCGGATCGGCTACTCCGGGGCGGACGACGAGGTGGCCGAGCTGGCCAAGACCTTCGACGCGATGCTGGACCGGATCGCCGGGGCGTTCGAGGCGCAGAAGCGGTTCGTCGCCAACGCCTCGCACGAGCTGCGGACGCCGCTGGCGGTGATGCGTACCGAGATCGACGTGACGCTCTCCGACGACGAGGCCGACGTCGCCGAGTTCCGCCGGATGGCCACCGTGGTGCGGGACGCCTCGGAACGGGCCAACGGCCTGGTCGACGCGCTGCTGGTGCTGGCCCGCAGCGAGGCGCAGGCGGGACGACGGCTCGGCCGCAAGAGCGAGTGCGACCTGGCCGACGGCACCGCCAACGCCCTCTCGGCGGTCCGCCGCGAGGTGGAGCGGATCAAGCTGCGGGTGGAGACCGAGCTGGAGCCGGCCCCGGTGGTCGGCGATCCCGGACTGCTCGACCGGCTCGCCGGCAACCTGATCGAGAACGCGGTGCGCTACAACCACCTGCACGGCCGGCTCTGGGTGCGGACCGGCTCCGACGGGCACGAGACCTGGCTGGTGGTCGGCAACACCGGCTTCGAGGTGGACCAGGCGGACGTGCCGGGGTTGTTCGAGCCGTTCCGGCGTGGTGGGCGGGAGCGGACCGGGGCACGCGGCTCCGGGCTGGGACTCTCGATCGTCCGGGCGGTCTGCGACGCGCACGGCGGCAGTGTCCGGGTCATCGCCCAGCCGGGCGGGGGCCTGGAGGTGACCGTGACCCTGCCTGCGGCGGCCGTCACCCCGGTGGTCAGCGCCTCGGCCGCGGTGACCACCGGCGTGCTGCCCCGCATCGCCGCCGACGTGAAGGCCGACTGACGGCTGCGGTAATTCGGTGGCACCGGTTCCGGGGGCCTGCCATGATCGCCCGGTCAGCCCCGAGGAGGAAGGGAGGTGCGGTCGATGTCCACCATGATCATTCCCGCGCCTCGCCGCCGGCACCGCTGACAGTCGACTCCCGCGGGGCGCGTCCATCCTCGACGAGGAGAACCATGAGTTCAGGAGTTCGCAGCGTCACCATCGACTGCGCCGACACCTACGCCCTGGCCGGATTCTGGGCAGAGGTCTTCGGCTGCCCCCGCCAGCCTGACGACTTCCCCGGCGACCCGGAGGCGATGCTGCTGCCGCCGGGCGGCCCGATGGTGATCTTCGTACAGGTGCCGGAGGGCAAGACCGTGAAGAACCGGGTGCACCTGTGCCTGGAGCCGGCCGACCGGGACCGGGACGCCGAGGTGGAGCGCCTGCTCGCCGTCGGCGCCACCCAGGTGGACGACCGACGCCACCCGGACGGCACCGGCTGGGTCGTCCTGGCCGATCCCGAGGGCAACGAGTTCTGCGTGCTGCGCAGTGACGCCGAGCGGGCCGCGACGGCCTGACCCGGAACGCGACGGGGCCCCTCCCGCACGGGAGGGGCCCCTTTGCCGGACGACTCAGTCGCGCTGCTCGATCGCGGAGCGGATGGTGCCGAACTCCGCCTCGGCCTCCTTGCCGGTCTTGAAGTAGATGATCACCATGCCGAGGCTGCCCCGGTCGGCCCAGACGCAGATGCCGAGCTTGGCGCCCTCGGAGGTGCCGTCGCCGCACTTGGCGTCGCCGCCGAGCGGACCCGCCTCCACCGCGGTCATGTTGGTGGTCCCGAGGTCCTTGGAGAGGGCGGTGATCGCGTCGTCCAGCTCCTTCTTCGGGTCGGCGATCAGGCCGGAGACCCCGATGATCATGACGAGGTCGTTCTTCGCCGGGTCGCCGTAGAAGCCGCCGACCGTGCTGGTCGCCTCCGGCACCTCCTTCTTGATCTCGGCGGCCATCTGCGTGGACGCCGCGACCAGCCCCGGCTCGGTGACCTTGGGCCGGCCGTTGAGCGTCTCCGGGGCGACCACGCGGGTCTTGGTGGCCTCCACGACCTCGCCGACGTCGTCACCCACGGTGGCCCAGATGGCGATGCCACCGCCGACGCAGAGCACCAGCACCACGGCGAGGACGATCAGCAGGACCTTGCCGACGCCGGACTTCTTCTTCGGCGGCGGGGGGAAGCCGGCCGCCATCGGGTCGGCCCCGTACGGCTGACCGGTGCCGTAGCCGGGCGCGCCCGACGGCTGGGGGTGGGCAGAGCCGTACTCCGGCTGCGGGGGGTGGTGCGGCTGGGACATCGACGCTCCAGATCAAAGGAATGGACGCGTGATCCTAACCAGCCGGACCGACATGGCCGTTGCCCCGATGGGACGCTCCACCATCGGGGCACCGCGAGCCGCCCGCCGAACGAGCCGGGGGTCGACACGCCGTCACGACGTGCCGACCCCCGGTGGTCGGATCGGGTCAGGCGGGCAGGCTCGCCGCCCCGCGCGGCAGGAACCGCGCCCCGGTGACCCGCTCGGAGGTGCCGGTCCGGTCCAGGTACGGCGTCACGCCACCCAGGTGGAACGGCCAGCCGGCACCGAGGATCATGCACAGGTCGATGTCCTGCGCCTCGGCCACCACGCCCTCGTCGAGCATCAGCCGGATCTCCTGGGCCAGCGCGTCGAGCGCGCCCTGCCGGACCTGCTCGGCGGTCAGCGGCGTGTCCCCGACGACCAGCAGCTTCGCCACCTCGGGGTTCACCTCGTCGTCCACCATGACCGGCTGGCCCGACTCGGCGATCCGCTTCAGGTTGTCGCTGAGGCCGAACCGGTCCGGGAAGGCCGCGTGCAGGGTGCCGCCCACGTGGTGGGCGACCGCCGGACCGACCAGCTGGAGCAGGGCCAGCGGACGCATCGGCAGGCCCAGCGGGTCCAGTGCGCTGTCGGCCACCTCCAGCGGGGTGCCCGCGTCCACGGCCGTGAAGATCTCGCCGAGGAAGCGGGTGAGCAGCCGGTTGACCACGAACGCCGGGGCGTCGGCGACCAGCACGCAGGACTTGCGCAGCTGCTTGCCGACCGCGAAGGCGGTGGCCAGGGTGGCGTCGTCGGTCCGCTCGCCCCGGACGATCTCCAGCAGCGGCAGCACCGCGACCGGGTTGAAGAAGTGGAAGCCCACGACCCGCTCGGGGTGCTCCAGGTCGGCGGCCATCGCGGTCACCGAGAGCGAGGAGGTGTTGGTGGCCAGCACCGCCTCCGGCGAGACGATCTTCTCCAGTTCGGCCCAGACCTGCTTCTTGACGCCCAGGTCCTCGAAGACCGCCTCGATGACGAAGTCGGCGTCGGCGAAGACGCCCTTGTCGACCGAGCCGGAGACCAGGCCGTACAGCTTCGCCGCCGTACCCTTGTCCATCCGGCCCTTGGCGACCTGCTTCTCGATCTGGGCGTGCACGTAGCCGACGCCCTTGTCCACCCGGGCCTGGTCCAGGTCGGTCATCACCACCGGCACCTGGAGGCGGCGGGCGAACAGCAGCGCGAGCTGGCTGGCCATCAGGCCGGCACCGACGATGCCGACCTTGGTGACCTCACGGGCCAGCCCCTTGTCCGGCGCGCCGACCGGGCGCTTGGCCCGCCGCTGCACCAGGTCGAAGGCGTACAGGCCGCTGCGGAGTTCCTCGCTGAAGACCAGGTCGGCCAGGGCCTCGTCCTCGGCGGCGCTGCCGGTGGCGAAGTCGGCCTCCTTGGCCAGCGCCAGCAGCTCCAGGGCCTTGTTGGCGGCCGGGACCGCACCGTGCAGCCGCTGGTCGAGCATCTGCCGGGCGAAGAAGAGCACGCCGTCCCACATGTCCCGGTCGACCTCCGGGCGGGCCACGGTGATCTCACCGCGCACCACGCTGGCGGCCCACTCCAGGGATCGCTCGAGGAAGTCGGCCGGCTCCAGCAGCACGTCCGCGATGCCCATCTCGGCGGCCTGCCTCGGCCTGAGCATCTTGTTCTGCATCAGCGGGTTCTGGATGACCACCTGGGTGGCGGCCGGAATACCGATCAGGTTGGGCAGGAGCTGGGTGCCGCCCCAGCCGGGGACCAGCCCGAGCGACACCTCGGGCAGGGCCAGGGCCGCCGCCCCGCCGGAGAGCGTCCGGTAGTGGCAGTGCAGGGCCAGCTCCAGGCCACCCCCCATCGCCGCGCCGTTGACGAAGGCGAAGGTCGGGACGTCGCTGTCCTTCAGCCGGGCGAAGACCCGGTGGCCGAGCCGGCCGATCTCCAGCGCCTGCTCCCGGCCGGCGATCTGCGGCAGGCTGACCAGGTCCGCGCCCACGCAGAAGACGTACGGCTTGCCGGTGACCGCGACGAACGCCGGGTTCGCGGCCAGCGCGGCGGTGATCGCCTCGTCCAGGCTGGTCAGGCCGCCCGGCCCGAAGGTGTTCGGCTTGGTGTGGTCGAAGCCGTTGTCGAGCGTGATCAGCGCGGCCGGCCGGTCCAGGCCGGGCACGTTCACCTGGCGCAGCAGCGCCTTCGTGACCACCTCGTTCGCCGCGGCGAGCGCGCTCACTTGTCTCCACCCTCCCAGTTCGGGTTCTCCCAGATGACCGTGCCGCCCATGCCGATGCCGATGCACATGGCGGTGACGCCGTAGCGGACCTCGGGGTGCTCGGCGAACTGCCGGGCGAGCTGGGTCATCAGCCGTACGCCCGAGGAGGCGAGCGGGTGACCGATGGCGATCGCGCCGCCCCACTGGTTGACCCGGGGGTCGTCGTCGGCGATGCCGAAGTGGTCGAGGAAGGCGAGCACCTGCACGGCGAACGCCTCGTTCAGCTCGAACAGCCCGATGTCGTCGATGCTCAGCCCGGCGATGCGCAGGGCCTTCTCGGTCGAGGGGATCGGGCCGACGCCCATCACCTCCGGCTCGACGCCGACGAAGCCGTACGACACCAGCCGCATGGCGACCGGCAGGCCCAGCTCGCGGGCGGTGGACTCGGCCGCGATCAGGCTGGCGGTGGCGCCGTCGTTCAGCCCGGCCGCGTTGCCGGCGGTGACCCGGCCGTGCGGGCGGAACGGGGTCTTCAGGGTGGCGAGCTTCTCCAGCGAGGTGTCCCGGGGGGCCTCGTCCACCGTGGCCAGACCCCAGTCGCCGTCGCCGTCGCGGATCGCGACCGGGACCAGGTCGGGCTGGAGCTTGCCGTTGGCGTACGCCTTCGCGGTCTTCTGCTGCGAGGCCAGCGCGAAGGCGTCGGCGCGCTCCTTGGTGACGTGCGGGACGCGGTCGTGCAGGTTCTCCGCGGTGGCGCCCATCACCAGGGCGGACGGGTCGACCAGCTTCTCGGCGAGGATGCGCGGGTTCGGGTCCACGCCCTCGCCCATCGGGTGCCGCCCCATGTGCTCGACGCCACCGGCGACGGCGATGTCGTACGCGCCCATCGCGATGCCCCCGGCGACGGTGGTCACCGCCGTCATCGCGCCCGCGCACATCCGGTCGATGGCGTAGCCGGGCACGGTCTTCGGCAGGCCGGACAGCAGCGCGGCGGTCCGGCCGATGGTCAGGCCCTGGTCGCCGATCTGGGTGGTGGCGGCGATGGCCACCTCCTCGACCCGCTCCGGCGGCAGCTGCGGGTTACGCCGCAGCAGTTCCCGGATGCAGCGGATGACCAGGTCGTCGGCGCGGGTGTTGGCGTACATGCCACCCGCCTTGCCGAACGGGGTGCGGACGCCGTCGACGAAGACGACATCCCGAACTTCACGGGGCACTTGAGCCTCCTTTTCGACCATGATCCGCAACCCGGGCGCCGACAGGCGGCACTCCGGGCCGGACGAAGGTCGCCGGCACGGGCGTGGTTCCTCGCATGCTACTCACCAGTAACCAGCCGTGCCCGTGCCCTCCCTGTGTCCCACGACACACCCACCCCGGAACCCGGGGTGGGTGTGCGCCGTCACGGCGTGGGCAGGACGGCGGTCAGCTCCGGCACCAGCAGGCCGAGCTGCCAGGTCCGCGCGCCGAACCCGCGCAGGGTCTCGGTCACCGTCTCCTCGGTGATCTCCTCCGGCGGGGTCCAGGCCAACCGGCGGATCGAGTCCGGGGTGATCAGGTTCTCCGGCGGCAGGCGGTGCGCGCCGGCGATCCGGACCACCACCTCCCGGCACCGGGCCAGCCGCGCCGCGGCCACCGGGTCCCGTTCCGCCCACCGGTGCGGCGGGGGTGGACCCTCCACCGCCGGGCTGACTGGGAGCGCGTCCTCCGGCAGCTGCCGGGCCTCCTCCAACGCCGCCAGTCAGGTGCGGGCCAGCCGGCGTACCGACCGGCCGCCGAAGCCGGGCAGGGTCAGCAGCGTCCGCTCGTCCTTCGGGTCCAGCTCGGCGGCGGCGACGATCGCCGAGTCGGGGAGCACCCGTCCGGGAGCCGCGTCCCGGCGGGCGGCGATCTGGTCCCGGGCGTACCACAACGACCGGACGCGCGCCTGGGCCCGCGCGCCGCGCAGCCGGTGGATGCCGGAGGTGCGCCGCCACGGCTCGGCCCGGACCCGGGGCGGTCGCGCCCCGGCGGCCACCAGCGCGGCGAACTCCTCCGCCGCCCACTCCTGCTTGCCCTGCCGCTCCAGCTCCGCGGCGAGCGCGTCGCGGAGGTCGACGAGGAGCTCCACGTCGAGGGCGGCGTAGGTCAACCAGGACTCCGGCAGGGGGCGGCTGGACCAGTCGGCCGCCGAGTGGTGCTTCTCCAGGGTGTAACCCAGCAGGTGTTCGGTCAGCGCGGCCAGGCCGACCCGCTCGAACCCGGCCAGCCGGGCGGCCAGTTCGGTGTCGAACAGCCGGCGCGGGCGCAGCCCCAGCTCGGCCAGGCAGGGCAGATCCTGGCTGGCCGCGTGGAGCACCCACTCGGCCGGGCCGATCACCGCGTCGAGGGTGGAGAGGTCGGGCAGCGGCAACGGGTCGATCAGGACGGTGCCGGCGCCGTGTCGACGCAGCTGTACCAGGTAGGCGCGCTGGCTGTAGCGGTATCCGGAGGCACGTTCCGCGTCGATGGCCACCGGTCCGGTGCCCGCTGCGAACCGGGCCACCACCTCGGCCAACGCGGCCGATGTGGCCACCGGCTCAGGTGTGCCCTCCCGGGGTGCGGTCAGGGGTACGGGCTGCTCGGCGGTCGCTTCGGTCCCCGCGTCCGTCGGCTCCGGCGCGGCCGATGGCGGGTGCTGCGGTTCGTTTCCCGGTCGGCGTTCGGCGGCCCGACGGCGCAGGGGTGGTTCGTCGGTCACCTGACAACCCTAGTGCGCGCGGCGATCCGGTGCGCGCAGCCTCCTCCGGTGCGTGTCGGCAACCGGTCCGGTGCCGCCGTCGCAGGGCTGGACAACAGGGGAGACAATGTCATCCGGGGCCGGTACGGTCCATCGAGCCCACCGCCGGCGCAGCGCAGGCGGCAGGGCCGCCGGCAGGCGCTCAGCGGGGAGGACGTGGCAATCATGACGGCGGGGTACGGGCCGCAGGACGGTGGACCGGTCGGGCCGGCACCCGGTGACCACGGAGGTAGACCAGGGCCGCTGCCACCACGGATGGAGCCGCCCCGCACGGGGGTGGGCGGCTGGCCCGCGCCCCCGGCGCCCGGTGCCCCGGTCCCCGGGCAGCCCCCGGTGGGCGGAGGACACCCGGGCGCCCCGGCGGCCGGTTACGCCGCCGCGCCGGCCCCGGCCGCGGTGCCCGCTCCCCGGGGCACCTGGCCGACCGCCGGCGACACCGGGCAACCGCCGGCGCAGCCGGTTCCGGCCCCGCCGACCTGGTCGCCCGGCCAGCCGCCGGCCGCCTCCGGGCCGGCCTTCCCGGGCACCTCGCATCCGGGCGAGGCGCCCGTCGTCCGCCAGCGCTCCGGCTGGCTGCCCCGGGCCGCCCTGCTGCTGGCGCTGCTGCTGGTCCTGGTGTCCGGCGTCCAGGCGTACCAGATCCACGTGCTCAACGACCGGCTCGGCGACACCCGCCGCGACCTGGCCACCGCGCAGGACCGCGACGGCGTTCGCCTCGACGGTGTGGAGTAGCGGGCGGAGGAACTGGAGAAGCAGGCCGGGACGGTGTTCAACCCGGAGGACATCGCCGCGACGGTGCTGCGGAGCGTCTTCCGTGTCCGGGCCGGCAACGCCACCGGCACGGCGTTCGCCGTCGGCAAGCCCAACTCCGAGGGCGGGGCGAACCTGTTCACCAACTACCACGTGGTCGAGTCGCTCTGGACCAGTGGCGAGCGCCAGGTGTTCCTGGAGCGCACCGACCAGCGGTTCCCGGCCACCATCGTCAAGGTCGACGAGGAGAACGACGTCGCCCACCTGCGGACGGCCGCCAAGTTCACCGGCCTGGTCACCGCCCCCACCCCGGTGAAGTCCGGGCAGCAGATCGTCGTCGTCGGCGCACCGCTCGGCCTCACCGACAGCGTCACCACCGGTGTGGTGAGCGCCTTCCGCAAGGCGGAGAACGGCGGCGGCGACGTCATCCAGTTCGACGCCCCGATCAACCCCGGCAACTCCGGCGGCCCGGTCATCAACGGCGCCAAGCAGGTCGTCGGCATCGCCACCGCCAAGGCCCGCAACGCCGAGGGCATCGGCCTGGCCGTGCCGATCAAGACCGCGTGCGACGGCTTCGACATCTGCTGACCCGTCCGCCGACGCGCCCGTACCCGCCCGGTCCGCCCCGTCAACCGGAGCCGGACCAGCCCTTTCGGAGGAAGTAGTCATGACCCAGCCACCCACCGGCGGATATCCGCCGCCGGGGTACCCGCAGCAGCCGCCGGCCGGTTCCGGCGGCGGGCTGTACGGTTCCCAGCGCGAACCGCAGGGGCACGAGCCGACCCAGCAGTTCGGCATCGACCCGACGCTGTCGCAGCAGCCGTCCGGCTACCCGCAGTCCGCGCCGCCCGCCACCGGTTACCCGCAGTCCGCGCCGCCCGCCGCGGGCTACCCGCAGTCCGCGCCCCCGGCCGCCGGCTACCCGCAGCCGGGCTACCCCGGCGGTTACCCGCAGTCCGCGCCGCCGGCCGAGACGCCGGCACCCGCTGGCTACTCCCCGACCTCCGGCGTGCCGGTTCCGGGCCAGTACACCCCCACCTCCGGCCAGCCCTCCGGTCAGCCCTTCGGCCCGCCGATGTCCGGCCCGCCCGGGTACCCGCCGCCGGCCACCACCCCCGGCAGGGGCGGCGGGCGTGGCCGGGCGGTGCTCGTGCTGGCGATCGTGGCCGGTCTGCTCTTCGTCCTCGGCGGCGTGATGACCGGGCTCTACCTGAACACCAGCGGCGACCTCGAGCGCACCGAGAAGAACCTGGTCGCCCGGACGACCGACCGGGACACCAAGGTCAAGGAGATCGAGAAGCTCAAGGGCGAGTTGCAGACCGCCAAGGACAAGCTGACCGACACCCAGCAGGACCTCACCGGCACCAAGAACGACCGCGACGAGCAGGCCCGGCAGAAGAAGGTCATCGCGAACTGCCTGGAGAAGCTCACCACCGCCCTGAGCGCCGCCGCGGCCGGCAACAAGACGGCCTACGACCAGGCCGTCAAGGGCCTCGACGCGGTCTGCGACGAGGCTGAGAAGTACCTCTGACACACGCCTGCGTCCCGGTCGGTCCGGGGCCGGTCGTCGCCCGGTTGCCGCCGGAAGAAGCGACGACGGGTCCCGGACCGACGCGTCAGCCGGTGGCGGCGGGCCGGCGATCGGGCAGCGCGGTCACTCCCGGCGGCGGCAGGCCGGCGGTGGAGGCGAGCAGCGTGCACCAGGCGTGCAGGTGCGGGGCCAGGTCGTCGTCGATCGGGGTCCACGAGGCCCGGATCTCGACGTCCCCGGTGGCCGGTGGCCCGGCCAGGTCGCCGAACCGGGTGGACATGGTCTGGGTGACGGTGCCGCCGAGCGCCCGGTAGCCCGCGTCCTGTGCCTCCAGCGCGTCGGTCAGCCAGGTCCAGCCCACCCCGGGCAGCAGTGGATCGGCGGCGAGGTCGGCCTCCAGGTCCGCGGTGACGTAGCTGACCAACCGCAGCGTGCCCTGCCACGCCTCGTGCCCGGCCGGGTCGTGCAGCAGGATGAGCCGCCCGGTGGCCACCTCGTCGTCGTCGCGCAGCACCGTGGCGGAGAGGGCGAAGGCGTACGGGGCGAGCCGCTTCGGCGCACCCACCTCCTCCATCACGATCTCGGGCCGGGCCGCCACCGACCGCAGCCCGGCGACCGCGCGGGCGAAGGTCTCCGGAAGCGCGATCGGAGGGGACATGCGGGCAGCCTAAGCCGCCGCGACGTCCGGCCGGTGCCGGCGCGCCGGCACCGGCCGGACGTCGGCGCCGCCGTCGACGCCCACGCCCGCCGGGAACGCGCAGCGTGACCGGCTGGTGGCTCTCGGGGGACGTGTCCTTCGCAACCCGGGTGACCGTCGGTGGCGGCGGTCGTGGCACGATTGCCGCGATGACCACCACCACCGCGGGCGGCGCTGCCCGAGACGGAGAGACCCGCCTGAGCGCGGGTGGAGCATCCCGCACCGCCGACTCGCCCTTCGTCCGGGCCTGTCGCCGGCGACCCGGCCCGCACACGCCGGTCTGGTTCATGCGCCAGGCCGGGCGCTCGCTGCCGGAGTACCGCGAGATCCGGGCCAACGTGGCGATGCTGGAGTCCTGCCGCCGTCCCGAGCTGGTCGCCGAGATCACCCTCCAACCGGTACGCCGGCACGGCGTGGACGCGGCGATCCTGTTCAGCGACATCGTGGTGCCGGTCGCGGCGGCCGGCGTCGACCTGGACATCGTGCCCGGCACCGGCCCGGTGGTCGCCGAGCCGGTGCGCGACCGCGCCGACGTCGAGCGGATCCGACCGATCACCGTCGAGGACGTCTCGTACGTCGACGAGGCGGTCCGGCTGCTCGTCGCCGAGCTGGGCGAGACCCCGCTGATCGGATTCGCCGGTGCGCCGTTCACCCTGGCCAGCTACCTGGTCGAGGGGGGTCCGTCGCGGACCCACGCGAAGACCAAGGCGCTGATGTACGGCGACCCGGAGCTCTGGCACGCGCTCTGCGGCCGGCTCGCCGAGGTCACGCTGGCGTTCCTGCGTGTGCAGATCGCCGCCGGGGTCTCCGCGGTGCAGCTCTTCGACTCCTGGGCCGGCGCGCTGTCGGAGGCCGACTACCGTCGCTACGTGCAGCCGCACTCGGCGATGGTGCTGGCCGGGCTGGCCGACGCCGGGGTGCCCCGGATCCACTTCGGAGTGGGCACCGCCGAGCTGCTGACCGCGATGGGGGAGGCCGGCGCGGACGTGGTCGGCGTGGACTGGCGTACCCCGTTGGACGTCGCCACGAAGCGGATCGGCCCGGACCGGGCGGTCCAGGGCAATCTCGACCCGTGCGTGCTCTTCGCCCCCTGGCCGGTGGTCGAGGCCGAGGTGCGGCGCATCCTCGACGAGGGCCGGGCCGCGCCCGGTCACGTCTTCAACCTCGGTCACGGCGTCCTGCCGGAGACCGACCCCGACGTGCTGACCCGGGTGGTCGCGCTGGTGCACGAGGTGTCCGCGCGGCCCGTGGACTGACCGGAGGCGACCATGCGGCAACCGTGGCGGATCGCGGTCATCGGCGGTGGGATCACCGGGCTGGCCGCCGCCGTCCGGTTGCGTGACCGCGCCCCCGCCGGGACCGAGGTCACCGTGTACGAGCAGTCCGGCGCGCTCGGCGGCAAGCTGCGCACCGGCAGCCTCGCCGGCGGGCCGGTGGAGTTCGGCGCGGAGTCGTTCCTGATGCGCGACCCGGCCGGCGGCGAGTCCGCGGCGGTGACCCTGGTCCGCCGGCTCGGGCTGGACGCCGAGATCGTGCACCCGACCGTCGGGCAGGCCGCGCTCGCCGTCGACGGGGGGCTGCGCCCCATCCCGGGGGGCACCCTGGTGGGCGTACCGGGGGACCTGGACAAGGTGGCGACGGTGGCCGAACCCGTCGCGGCGGCCGACGTCGACGGCGGCCGGCCGCTGCTCGGCCCGGACGAGGACGTCGCGGTCGGCGCGCTGGTCCGGGCCCGCCTCGGCGACCAGGTGGTGGACCGGCTGGTCGACCCGATGCTCGGTGGCGTCTACGCCGGCCGCGCCGACGACCTGTCCCTGGTCACCACCATGCCGGCGCTGGCCCGCGCGGCCCGGGTGGAGCACACCCTCACCGGGGCGGTCCGGGCGGCGCAGGCCGCCGCCCCCCGCGCGCCCGGCGCGCCGGTCTTCGGTGCGCTGGCCGGTGGGATGAGCCGACTGGTCGAGACGGCGGCGAGCGCCAGCGGAGCGACGCTCCGGCTCGGCGCGACGGTCCGTGAACTCACCCCGCTGGGCGGGCGGTGGCGGCTGACCGTGGGCCCCACCCGGGACCCGGAGTCGGTGGAGGTCGACGCGGTGCTGCTCGCCGTGCCGGCCCGACCGGCCGCGCGCCTGCTCACCAGCGTCGCCCCGGAGGTGGCCGACCGGGTCGGCGGGCTCGACTACGCCAGTGTCGCGCTGGTCACCCTGGCCCTGCCCGAGCCGGAGCTGCCGGCTCTCTCCGGCTTCCTCGTTCCCGGCACCGAGGGCCTCCTGATCAAGGCGTCCACCTTCTTCACCACCAAGTGGGGGCACCTGCGCCGGTCGGACGGGGTGGCGCTGGTGCGCGCCTCGGTCGGCCGGTACGGCGAGGAGCAGCAGTTGCAACTCCCCGACGCCGACCTGGTCGCCACCGTGCACCGGGAGCTGTCCGGGGTGCTCGGCGCCACCCTGCCGACGCCGCTGGCCAGCCACGTGCAACGGTGGGGCGGGGCGCTGCCGCAGTACACCCCGGGACACTCCGACCGGGTGGCGGCGGCCCGGACGGAACTGCGGGCGGCCCACCCGACGCTGGCCCTGGCCGGGGCCGGGTACGACGGGGTCGGCATCCCGGTCTGCGTCCGCTCCGGCGAGACGGCGGCCGACGAGATCATCACTGCACTGGGAGGACCGGCGACATGACCGACGAGCAGAGCAACGCGGCCCGGCTGCGGGAGCTGAACGCGAGCATCCGCTACACGATGTGGTCGGTGTTCCGGGCCACCAGCCCCCTGCCGGCCCTGCGGGACAACGTCAGCGCCGAGGCCGAGGCGCTCGTCGAGGAGTTGGCCGGCAAGGACGTGGTGGTCCGGGGGACCTACGACGTCGCCGGGCTGCGCGCCGACGCCGACCTGATGATCTGGTGGCACTCCTCCTCCAGCGACGACCTCCAGGACGCGTACGGCCGGTTCCGGCGCACCGCGCTCGGGCGGGCGACGACCCCGGTCTGGTCGCAGATGGCGCTGCACCGGCCGGCGGAGTTCAACAAGAGCCACATCCCGGCGTTCCTGGCCGGCGAGGAGGCGCGGGCGTACGTCTGCGTCTACCCGTTCGTCCGCTCCTACGAGTGGTACCTGCTGCCCGACGCCGAGCGGCGCGAGCTACTCGCCGAGCACGGCCGGATGGCCCGGGGCTACCCGGACGTGCGGGCGAACACGGTCGCCTCGTTCGCCCTCGGCGACTACGAGTGGATGCTCGCCTTCGAGGCCGACGAGCTGCACCGGATCGTGGACCTGATGCGGGACCTGCGCGCCTCCCGGGCCCGCCGGCACGTCCGCGAGGAGATCCCCTTCTACACCGGCCGTCGCCGCTCGCTCACCGACATCGTCGCCGCGCTGCCCTGATTCGGGCCGGTGCCGTCGCCGACCCCGGTCCCGATCCGGGGTCGGCGGGCGGAGCCGCCGGTCAGGACGCGGGTTCGCGGCGCATCGGGGTGTGCGGGATGCCGTCCTCCACGTACTCCGGGCCGCTGACGGTGAAGCCGTACCGGGCGTAGAAGTCGACCAGGTGCGACTGCGCCTCCAGGACGCACGGGCGGTGTCCGACCACGGCCAGCGCCTCGGTCATCAGCCGCCCGGCGTGCCCGCCGCCGCGCGCCGCCGGCGCCACCACGACCCGGCCGATCCGCTCGACGCCGCCCGGGTCGGCCAGGATCCGCAGGTACGCCACCGGCGTGCCGTCCTCGGCCAGCCAGAGATGCCGGGTGCCCGGCTCGACGTCCCGCCCGTCGAGTTCCGGGTACGGGCACTCCTGCTCCACCACGAACACGTCGATGCGCAGTCTCAGCAGGTCGTGGAAGGTGCGGGTGTCCAGGTCGGCGAAGGAGGCGACCCGCAGGTCGATGGTCCGGGGCTGCATACCGCGATGCTAGTCAGCCGGGCCGGACGCCGACGGCGTCGGCGACCTCGGCGGCGCGTTCCCCCTCGACGGTGCGGGCGCAGTGCGCCGAGCAGAAGAACCGGCCGGACACCTCCACGCCGTGCCCCACGATCTTGAGCTGGCAGTGCTCGCAGACCGGGGCCAGCCGGTGCACCGCACACTCGAACGAGTCGAAGGTGTGCGAGTCACCGCTGACCGTCCGGACCTCGAACGCCATCCAGTAGTCGTTGCCGCAGACCTCACAGGTCGCCATGACGGATCCCCCCATCGGCAGTCATGCCCCGAGAGTGCGGCACCGGAGGGCGGCGTGGCGGCGGAACAGGCCGAAGACGTCCGGTCGGGTGGCGCGTCGTGCCGGGCGTGTCGCGCGTTGGACCCGGTGAGAGGACCCGACCGGCGGAGGATCGGCGTGATCAAGCGCAACAAACTCTTCGGCAACCAGACCCGTGTCACCTTCTGCCTGCCCCGCGACCTTCCGCCGGGGACGGTCAGCGTCGTCGGCTCGTTCAACGACTGGCAGCCCGGACGGCACGAACTGGTCGCCCGCCGGGACGGCACCCGGACGGTCACCGTGAAGCTGGGCCCGGGGGAGTACCGGTTCCGCTATCTGGCGACCGGCGGGGTGTGGCTCGACGACGAGCACGCCGACCTGGTGGACGAGCGGGGTGGCCTGCTCCTGATCTGAGGGCCGGTTCCGCCGGTCTGAGGGCCGGTCCCGCCGGTCGCCCCGGCTCAGCCCTCGCGCGGCGTCAACCGGATGGAGACCGAGTTGACGCAGTGCCGGGTGTCCTTCGGGGTGAAGCCCTCGCCGTGGAAGACGTGCCCCAGGTGGCTGTCGCAGCGCGCGCAGCGGATCTCGACGCGCCGCATGCCGAGGGTGTTGTCCGGGATCTCCTTGACCGCACCGGGCAGCGCGTCGTCGAAGCTCGGCCAGCCGCAGTGCGAGTCGAACTTGGTGTCGCTGGAGAAGAGTTCGGCACCGCAGGCGCGGCAGTGGTAGACGCCCGGGGTCTTAGTCTCGACGTACTCGCCGGTCCACGGGCGCTCGGTGCCGGCCTGACGCAGGACCCGGAACTCCTCCGGGCTGAGCCGGACGCGCCACTCGTCCTCGGTGCGGGGCAGTTCGCTCTCGGAAAGACTCACCAGCCAAGAATAGGCCGCCTGTCACAGGTGTGACATATGGTCGCGGCATGGGTGGTACCAAGGCAGCGGCCGTCGAGATCGAGGTGGCCGGGCATACCGTACGGCTGAGCAGCCCGGATCGGGTGATCTACCCGGGCCGGGGGTTCACCAAGGCCGACGTCTTCCACTACTACCTCGCCGTGGGCGACGGGATCATGCGGGCGCTGCGGCACCGTCCCACCACGCTGCAACGCTTCCCCGATGGCATCGAGGGGGAGATGTTCTTCCAGAAGCGGGTGCCGGCCCGGGGCGTGCCACCGTGGGTGGAGACCGCGCGGATCAACTTCCCCAGCGGGCGCAGCGCCGACGAGCTCTGCCCGGCCGACCTGGCCCACGTCGCCTGGGCGGCGCAGATGGGCACGATCGTCTTCCACCCCTGGCCGGTGCGCGCCGCCGACGTGGACCGGCCCGACGAGCTGCGGGTCGACCTGGACCCGCAGCCCGGCACGGACTTCGCCGACGCGGTGACCGCGGCCGGCGAACTGCGCGCCCTGCTCGACGAACTCGGCGCGACGGGCTGGCCGAAGACCTCCGGCGGCCGGGGCGTCCACGTCTACCTGCGCATCGAGCCGCGCTGGACGTTCACCGAGGTGCGCCGGGCCACCATCGCCCTGGCCCGGGAACTCGAACGCCGCCGCCCCGATCTGATCACCACCGCCTGGTGGAAGGAGGAGCGCGGGGCGCACGTCTTCGTCGACTACAACCAGATGGCCCGGGACCGGACGATCGCCTGCGCGTACTCGCTGCGGGCTAACGCCCGGGCCACCGTCTCCACCCCGGTCGACTGGGACGAGCTGCCCGACGTCGAGCCGGACGACTTCCACCTCGGCAGCGTGCCGGCCCGGCTGGCCGAGCGGGGCGACCCGCACGCCGGCATCGACGAGCGCCCGTGGGACATCACCCCGCTGCTGGAGTGGGCCGACCGGGACGACGCCACCGGCTCGGGCGACCTGCCGTACCCGCCGGACCACCCGAAGATGCCGGGCGAACCGAAGCGGGTCCAGCCCTCCCGGGCGCGACCCGACCCTGCCTGAGTCCTGCATTTCGGGATCGCCGTCCCGCATCAAGGGATGCGGCGGTTAGGTTCGGGGCACCCGGAACGAGGAGGCCCCGTCATGGTCGCCGCGCGCAACGTCTACACCCACGGACACCACGAGACGGTGCTGCGGTCGCACCGCTGGCGTACCGCGGAGAACTCCGCCGGATACCTCCTGCCGCACCTGACGTCCGACCAGGTTCTGCTCGACGTCGGCTGCGGGCCCGGCACCATCACCGCCGACCTGGCCGGGCGGGTGGCCCGGGTCACCGCGCTGGAGGTCAGCGAGGAGGCCCTCGAACTCGCGCGGGCCGAGGCGCGGGCCCGCGGACGGGACGACGTCGACTTCGTGGTGGCCGACGTGCACGGGTTGGACCTGCCCGACGCGACGTACGACGTGGTGCACGCCCATCAGGTGCTCCAGCACGTGGCCGATCCGGTCGAGGCGCTGCGCGAGATGCGCCGGGTGTGCCGGCCCGGTGGGATCGTCGCCGCCCGGGACAGCGACTACGCCGCGTTCACCTGGTTCCCCCGGGTGCCCGAGCTGGACGAGTGGCTCGCCCTCTACCAGCGGGCCGCCCGGGCCAACGGCGGGGAGCCCGACGCCGGCCGCCGGCTCCTCTCCTGGGCCCGCGCCGCCGGGTTCACCGACGTCACCGCCACGGCGAGCACCTGGTGCTTCGCCACGCCCGAGGACCGGCAGTGGTGGGGCGGCATGTGGGCCGACCGGATCCGGCATTCGGCCATGGCCGACCAGGTGCGGGCGTCGGGCCTGGCCACGACGGAAGACCTGGACCGCCTGTCGGCTGGCTGGCGGGAGTGGGCCGCCGACGACGACGGCTGGTTCGCCATCCTGCACGGCGAGATCCTCTGTCGCGCCTGACGGTGTCGTCAGGTGGCGGTCGAAGCCGCCGGAGGCGCTCAGCGGTCGTCGGGAAGCGCCCCGGAGACCGCGATCAGCACGCAGCCGAGCAGTGCCAGGGCGGTGCCCGCGCCGGGCCGGGCCGAGGACATGCCGGCCTCCTGGCGGTACGGGTCGTTCGCCACGAAGTACCAGATCGCCAGGATCGAGGTGCCGCAGCCGAGCGTGGTGGCGATCGACCAGCCCCGGCTGGCCTCCCGCCACGGCCGGCGGGCCGTACCGGTCCGCAGCAGGGAGGGCACCGCCAGCAGCGCGCCGGCCAGCGCGAACGGCAGCGCCACGAAGACCAGGTCGAGGCTGGTGTCCACCTCGATGTGGTCCGGGTACTCCCGCCGCCATGCCGGCAACAGGACGGCGACCGCGACGGTCGCCCAGCCGGCGGCGAGCAGCAGCACGCCCAGCCGCCGCCACCGTGACCCGCGCGGTCCCGGCGCGGCCCGCCGCGCAGGCGCCGACCAGATGCCCACCAGACAGGCCAGTACGGCACCGGCGGCGGGCAGCAGCGCCGGTCCGGGCTGGGTGGACACCGACGTCCGGGCGGAGCCGACGGGCGGTTCGACGGTCCCCACCAGGGCGACCGCGATCACCCCGAGCAGCACCAGCAGGACGACCGCCAGGGCGGTGCCGACCAGCCGGAGCAGCCGCTGTGGCCGTCCGCCCGCGACCGCCACCGCCCGGGTCACCACCAACAGGGTGGTCGCCCCGACCAGCCAGGGACCGGCCACCGACCCGACCGCCGCGATCTTCTGCTCCAGCGTGGCGGCGGTCACCGGGTCGCCGGTGACCGTACGCCAGCGGGCGAAGGCGGCGATGACCAGCAGCGTGGCGGCGAACCCCAGCCAGGCCACCGGGGGCAGCCGAGTCGTCCACGCCGCCGGTGCCAGCCGAGCCCGCCCTGTCATGGCCGTGAATGTAGCGGGCCGTCCCGCTGTTCGTCGTCCGGTGCGGCGGGGGTGGGCGGTCCGGGCCCGTACGGTCCGGGTCGGAGTCCTTTGGAGCTGCCCCGTCCGTGCTACCGGATGGCTCCCGACTCCAGAGCCCGGATCCCGGAGCCCGGCTGGTCAGAGCGGCAGCTTCATGCCCTCGTGGCTGGCCACGAAGCCCAGGCCCCGATAGAACCGCTGCGCGTCCGCTCGGCGCTTGTCGGTGGTGAGCTGCACCAGGCCACAGCCACGCTCCCGCGCCTGGTCGACCGCCCAGGTCACCATGGCCCGACCGACGCCGGTACCCCGGTGGTCGGACCGGACCCGGACCGCCTCGATCAGCGAGCGTTCCGCGCCGTGCCGGCCCAGGCCGGGGATGTAGGTGATCTGGAGGCAGCCGACCACCTCGCCGTCCTGCTCGCCGACGACGAGCTGGTTGCGCGGATCGGCCTCGATGTCCGCGAAGGCCCGCTCGTACGCCTCGTCGACCACCGCGGCCTCCCGGCCCCGGCCGAGGACGTCGTCGGCGAGCAGGGCGACCACCGCGGGCAGGTCGGCGCGGACCGCTGTCCGGAACACCAGGTCAGACATACCGCCGAGAATGGCACAGCCATTTGGCGGGTACGCCTGGCGGGGGCGGCCGGGTGGGTGCAGCATGATCCGGCATGGAGTTCGTGCTGTGGCCGTTCCGTGTGATCTACCGGGGACTGGTCTGGTTCGCCAATTCACCCCGCACCCTCATGACCTCGTACCTTCTGATGATCATCGTGGCCGGAGCCATCTACAGCCAGGTCGAGAACAAGAGCGCCGCCGACTCGGTCTGGTGGGCGGTGGTCACCGCCTCCACCGTCGGCTACGGCGACATCTCCCCGACCTCCTGGCAGGGGCGAGCCCTCGCCGCGCTGCTCATCTCGACCATGGTGCTGCTGGTCATTCCACTGATCACCGCTCACTTCGCCAGTCGGCTCATCGTGGACGACGACGCGTTCGAGCACGAGGAGCAGGAGGAACTGAAGGCCGACATCCGCCGGATGCGGGCGCTGCTGGAGGAACTCGCCACCCGGCAGGGCATCGCCCTGCCGGAGCCACCGGACGTGCTGAAGGTCAACGAGCCGGGCAGCGCAGCCCTTCCGGGGGAACGGTCAGGTCGATCAGGTAGGCGTCGACGGCTTCGGTGACGCAGCTGGTCTGCGGGTAGGCGGTGTGCCCCTCGCCCTCCCAGGTCAGCACCCGTCCCACCCCGAGCATCGCGGCCAGCGCCGGGGTCTGTTCGTAGGGGGTGGCCGGGTCGCCGGTGGTGCCCACCACCAGGATCGGCGGCGCGCCGTCAGCCTTCCCGGTCGGGTACGGGTCCGGCTTGGCGGGCCAGTTCGCGCAGGTCAGCAGGCCCACCGCCAGCGCCGGCCCGAACAGCGGGTACGCCTCGCGCCACTGCCCCTGGAGCTGGCGGATCCGCTTGAGGGCCGGCTTCTCCTCGTCGTCGGCGCAGTTGACGGCCAGGTTGGCGTCGAACAGGTTGCTGTAGGTGCCGTCCGGGTTCCGGCCGGCGTACGCGTCGGCGAGACGGAACACGCCGGCCGGGTCGCCCTGGGCCAGCTGGTCGATCGCGCGGGCCAGCTCCTGCCACCCCTGCTCGGTGTAGAGCGAGGAGATGACCGCGTAGAAGACCCAGCCGGAGGTGGCCTCCCGCCCGTCCGCGCCCCGGACCGGCGAGACCCGGGCCTTGTCGACGGCCGAGGTCACCGCGGCTCGGGCGTCCGGGGCGAGCGGGCACCGGTCGGCGTTCCCCGCGCACCACCGGACGAAGTTGTCGAAGGCCCGCTCGAAGCCCTTCGCCTGGCTCTCCGAGGCGGCGACCGCCCCCTGGCGGGGGTCGATCGCGCCGTCGAGCACCAGCGCGCGGACCCGCTCCGGAAAACGCTGGGCGTAGACCGCGCCGAGCAGGGTGCCGTAGGAGTACCCCAGGTAGGTCAGCTTCTCGTCGCCGACGGCGGCGCGCACCACGTCCATGTCCAGGGCGGCCTGCTCGGTGCCGTACAGCGACAGCTGGTCGCCGTACCTCGTCCCGCAGGCCCGGCCGATCCGCTGGTTGAGGGCGACCAGACCGTCGAACGCCGCGGTGGACTCCGGGTCGGGGTCGTAGCCGAAGCTGGCGTCGAGGTCGGCGTCGGAGATGCACTCGACGGGGCTGGAGCGGGCCACGCCCCGCGGGTCGAAGCCGACGATGTCGAACCGCTCGGTCACCGAGGCCGGCAGGCCGCCGAACTGCTCGCCGAAGGAGAGGTAGACCGCGGTGTCGACTCCCGAGCCACCCGGCCCGCCCGGATTGACCAGCAGCGACCCGATCCGGTCACGCTGCTTGGTGGAGCGGGCCCGCAGCAGCGCGATCTCGAAGGTCTCGCCGCCGCCCGGGGTGGCCGTCGCCGACTGGCCGGTGGTGTTCCACCGACGCGGTACGGCGACCCGTGCGCACTCGTACCGCATGTCCGGTGCGGCGCGGCCGGCCACCTGCTCGGCGGTCTCCGGGCAGGACCGCCACCGGGGGGCCGCGCCCAGCGGGGCCACCGACGCCTCACCCTCCACCTCGGCCCGGGGCGCGAACGTCGGCAGGGTGCAGCCGGTGGCGACCAGGGCCGCCGCGACGAACCCGGCCAGCGCGAGTCGGACCCGGCGGGTCGGGGGCGGGTCGGGGATGCGGCTCACGGCCTGCCCTCCAGGATCGTGTCGGCGTCAGCTCGGCTCGGCCGTCGGCACCGGTTCGCCGCGCAGCACCTGGTCGACGTCGAAGCGGACCGGGCGTTCCAGCTGGTCGTACCCGCAGGAGCGGGGGTCGCGGTCGGGCCGCCAGCGGGCGAACTGGGCGGTGTGCCGGAACCGGTCGCCCTCCATCGCGTCGTAGCCGACCTCGACCACCAGCTCCGGGCGCAGCGGCTCCCACTCCAGGTTCTTGCCGCCGGTCCAGCGGCTCACCCCGCCCGGGATGCGCTGGCCGCGCTCGTGGTCGCCGTGCGCCCACGGGTGGTCGTCGCCGACGTCCCGGTACGGCTCCAGCTCCGCCAGCAGTTCCTTGCGCCGGGCCATGGTGAACGAGGCGCACACCCCGACGTGGTGCAGCGTGCCCTGCGTGTCGTAGAGGCCGAGCAGCAGCGAGCCGACCACCGGCCCGGACTTGTGCCAGCGGAACCCGGCCACCACCACGTCGGCGGTGCGGGCGTGCTTGACCTTGAACATCAGCCGTTTCCCCGGCTCGTACGGCAGGTCCGCCGGCTTGGCGATCAGCCCGTCCAGGCCGGCGCCCTCGAAGACGTCGAACCAGCGGCGCGCGGTGTCCACGTCCGTGGTGACCGGGGTGACGTGCACCGGTGGGCGTACCCCGGCCAGCGCGGCCTCCAGCCGGGCCCGGCGCTGCGGGTAGGGGAGGTCGAGCAGCACCTCGTCGTCGATCGCCAACAGGTCGAAGGCGACGAAGTCGGCGGGGGTGGTCTCGGCGAGCAGCCGCACCCGGGAGGCGGCCGGGTGGATCCGCTGGGCGAGCAGCTCGAAGTCGAGCCGGGGCTGGCCGTCGGGGCCGTCGCGCCGGATCACGATCAGCTCGCCGTCGACCGCGCAGCACTCCGGCAGCTGCCGGCGGGCCTGCTCGACGACCTCGGGGAAGTACCGGGTCATCATCTTGCCGCCCCGGCTGGCCAGTTCGACGGAGTCACCGTCCCGGAAGACGATGCACCGGAAGCCGTCCCACTTCGGCTCGTACGTCATCTGCTCCCCGGTGGGGATCCGGGCGACGCTCTTGGCCAGCATCGGCTCGACCGGCGGGTTCAACGGCAGTTCCACGGCGACAGTCAACCAGACGGGACCGACAACAGTGAGGCACATCACGGGTGCGTACGGTGCCGGTGTGTCCCGCGCCGGCCCGTCCGTCACCCGTGGTCGATCCGCAAAACCGCAGGTCAGAGCTACCGTCGCCGGGTGCGCGAGTTCGTCTGCGGCTGCTGCGGGCGCTGGCGGGTCAGCGTGGAGCTGATCCGGGGCCGGTACCGGTACCGGCTGGTGCGCCGCTACCGCCCGGAGTTCGGCGGCGGCAAGGACGTCCTCGGCGAGGCCGGATCGATCCCCGAACTGGCCGACCTGCTGGCCCGCCGTACCCCGCTCACCCTGGCCGACCTGCGCGAGGCGGCCTGATCCCGGCCCCGCCGACGGCCCGCCCGTGCCAGCTCGTACCACCGACGGTGGTCGTACGCTGGCCCGGTACGCGACGAACCCCGGAGGTGCGGCGTGCCGCTGACCTACCCGCACGTCGGAGCGACCCGTGACGGCGATCTGCCGCCCGGCTGGCGGCACGTGCGACACCGGGTCCGGCTCCCCGACGGCTCCTTCGCCCAGGCGGGCGCGGCCGTGCTCAGCTGGCGGCTGCACCGGGCCGCCGGGGTCCGGATCACCGCCGACGCGCCGCGTGCCGCGCCCGGTGTCGCCGTCACCTCCGGGCTCGGCCTCGGCCCGCTGCGGCTCGACGCCCCGTGCGAGGTGGTCTGGGTCGCCGACGACGACCGCCGGGCCGGCTTCGGGTACGGCACGCTCCCGGGCCACCCGGCGTGTGGCGAGGAGGCGTTCGTGGTGGAACGCGACGACGCGGGCCGGGTCTGGTTCGAGATCCGCGCGTTCAGCCGCCCACAACGGTGGGTCATGCGCGTCGCCGGCCCCGCCGGTCGGGCCTTCCAGCACGGGTACGCCCGCTGGCTGGCGGCCACCCTGCGTCGGCTGTGCGCCCGCGCCGGCTGACCGGCACCGCGCAGCAGCCAGCGCCGTGACGGCGGCCGGGCTGACCCGGCGGTCAGTAGGCCGCGAACGACCGCAGCGGCATCCTCGGGCCGTACCGGGGCGCGTGCACGCCCCCGGCGGCCAGCAGCAGGCAGACCCGCCCCCGGTGCCCCCGGAACGGCTCCAGCAGGGCGAGCATCCGGGCGTCGTCCCCGCGCGCCTCGCCGGCCAGCGCCCAGCTCACCGTGTTCGGGACGTGGTAGTCGCCGACGCTGACCGCGTCCGGGTCGCCGTACGCGATGCGCACCACCTCTGCGACGCTCCACGGGCCGATGCCGGGGATCGCGGTCAACCGCCGGGCCGCCTCGCCTGTGTCCGCGCAAGCCTCCAGCCGGTCGGCGAGGGCGGCGACCCGGCGCAGCGTCTCGGCCCGCCGCTGCTCCACCCCGAACGGGTGGAACACCCAGTACGGCGCGGCGGCCACCGCCGCCGGATCCGGCGGCAGCAGCAGCGGGAACGGCCCCGGCGCGGGCTCGGCGAAGTGCCGGACCATCGCCGCGTAGGTCCGGTACGCCTCCTTGCCGGTGACCTTCTGTTCGAGGACCGTCCGCAGCGCCTGCCGGAAGACCCGGCCGGTGGCCGGCATCCGCAGGCCCCGGTGCGCCGCGGCCAGCCGGGACACCACCGGGTGCCGGCCGGCCAGGTCGGCGAAGCCGGTCAGGTCGTCACGCAGCCCGGCGATCGCGTCGGCGCACTCCAGCACCCAGTCGGCGCCCGGCCCGTACCCCTCGGCGAGCAGGTCGCCGTCCTGGCGGCGCAGGCACAGCGTGGCCGGTCCGTCCGGCGTGCGGGTGGCCCACCAGAACACCCCGGCGGCGATCCGGGCACACGGGTCGTACGGGCTGAAGGTCAGCGCCCGTACCGTCTCGGCGAACCGGTGCTCCGGCGGCGGGCGCAGGATCCGGGTGGGGGTCACCGGGACACTCTGCCACGACCGGCGTCGACTGCCGGTGGCACCGGTCCGCCGCGCCCCCCGTTCGCACCGAGGGGGTCAGGGGTCAGCGGGTGTCAGCAGGGTGCTGGCCATCAGAAGCCAGGTAGTCCTGGAGCCGGGCGTGGCGGAACTGGTAGGCCGCACCGACCCGCCGTAGGACCCCGCGGTGGTAGGCGTCATGGAGGAACCGCATCAGCCGCCACGGGAGGCGCCCGGTTGCCGCCAGCCAAAAACGCGCCACACAGAACCAAAACCAGGTGCGACCATGTCCGACAATTCCAAATAGTCCGGACGCGCACCCCGCGTAAAATCCAGCCGCGATCCCGGCTGAGGGTGCGAAAGCAATTCCGAAGCCGAGCCCGAGTACGAGCGTAGGCCCAAGTCCGAGCGCGAGGAACAGTGTCCTGTTGTCTCGAATGGTCGGCCGGATATCGAGAATTTCACTGCTTTTGGCGTGTTTGTCAAACCCGGTAACGGCCCCGACGACGACTCCGATAATGGTCCCAGCCAAGAGCCATCCTGTGAGTCCGGTCATGATCTTGAACGCGAGCCCGATAGTGAGCCCGATCGCGAGTCCGGACGCGAGCCTGAACAGCATCCTTTTTGGGTTTATGTATATTCGTCCCGGAGTGGAGTCGATGACGACGTCATCGGGAGAAGCTGCCACAAGGACAGGCGGAAGCATGAGCAGCCAGATTATGAGGCCGCATACGAGCGCGACCATCAATCCTCCTGTGCTTACGGTCGATAGTCCGCCTGCGATCGCAAGAACAAGGGTAAAAACGGCTGCGAACAAGAGTCCGGGTCGGGGGACGGCAGCGAGAAGCCGCCACCAATGCAGGTCGCGGCTGCGTCGCTGTTGCAGATGGCGGGCAAGGAAGGCCAGCCATTGGCGGGCTTGATCGGGGGGATAGTCATGGAGGGATGGTGGGCTGTCGGTGTCACGGGTGGGGGTGCGGGGGCCGTAGATGGCGGGTAGGTATGCCTGGAGCAGGTGTTCCTCAACCGAGGCCGGATCCGTGAAGGCGGTGAGTGCGGCCGGATCGGTGTGTCGCGGGGTGTATGCGGTCCGGGCCAGGTACACCATCAGTGGGGTGGACAGAGTCTGCGCCAGTGCTCCCTGTGGGTGAGCCCGGAGGTGTTCCACGACGGGTGCCCACCGACGTTCGCCGTGGACCTGCCCAGCTCGTACGTACTCGCTGGCTTCCTGCCCGGTTACGGGCTCGATCTCCACCACTGCGGCCCGAGCCAACGGGATGCCGGTTTCCTCGATGGTGTCCTGATATTCCTGGGACCGGCAGGTGAGCACCAGCGGCCGGTCGCGGCTCACCACGTCGGTCAACGCCGCCACTGCGGCGCCGCGCAGCCGTGGCGGCATTTCGTCCAAGCCGTCGAGCACCGGGATGATCCGGGACCAGTCAACGAGCCGTACCGCGACATGGGGGCCGAACCGGTATCGATCGGTCAGTACCGGGTACAGCTCCGCCAGTTGCCGGGCCAGCCACGTGTCCACATGCATGCGGTGGGGATCCCACCCCGTCAGGTTCATCAGCACCGGCACCGGCTCGCCGGCATCCCGGTCCTTCAACAGATCGAGGGTCAGTAGCACCGCCAAGGATGTCTTGCCTGCCCCAGCAGCCCCAATCACCACCAACTGTCGGGCCGGCAGTTGCCGCCACTTGTCGGCGACCTCGGTGACATCGCCGTGCAGCTTCAACCGGATGACCCGGCCAACTACGGGGCCGAGGACTTCCACTGGCGTGGCCGAGACGGGGCGTCCGGTGGACGACCAGCGCACCCGCAGAGGTTCAGGACGGAGCAGCCCTCGCGCCTTTGCCTCCTGATCCCACTGCTGCCGTACCTGCCTCGCCAGTTCTTCGCAGGCACGGTCCAGCAGAACGGCTGGGTCGGGTTGCTCGGCGTGTGCCGCAATCCGCAGCGACATGAGACTGACGGCCAGGCTGACCAGGCCGACGAGTCCGCTGGCTACGCTGGCGAGCTGGTCTGCTGCACTGAGCCGGCCAGGGTGCCCCTTCGCCAGTGCGAGTAGCACCGCGAGCAGCAGAAGGACGATTCCTGCGCCGACTCCGAGCCAAGCCGCCTTCCGGGCGCGTCCACTGTGCACCAGACCAGTGTGACCTACGTCTACACGCTGTCACGTTCTCGTGCCTCGCCGTCATCCACCGCCCTGGTGGGCCAGCCCTTGCCCT
This sequence comes from Micromonospora sagamiensis, assembly GCF_014680085.1. Classification (NCBI taxonomy): domain Bacteria; kingdom Bacillati; phylum Actinomycetota; class Actinomycetes; order Micromonosporales; family Micromonosporaceae; genus Micromonospora; species Micromonospora sagamiensis. The sequence goes on from NZ_AP023438.1 coordinate 4,761,125, forward strand.
CGCACCAGCAGCTCACATCGAACACCCGCAGCGGGCTCACCTCCGAGGGAAGGCCTGCGACGTCCCGCAGCCGTGACAGCCGCCAGTTCGCATCGAGGATGTCAGCGGCGGACGGAGAAGAGTCCGGGCGGGGGCGGGGTGGAGGCGGTCGCCCCGGCGTCCTGGACCACGGTCGCGCCCCCGACGAAGCGGTCCAGTTCCGCCCCGGCGACCACCCGGCCGGGGAACCAGTCCCCGGCGGCCCGCCGGGTCAGCGCCGCGACCGGCGGCTCCTGCCGGCCGGCGACCAGCACCAGGTTGCCGTACCGGCGGCCCCGCAGCACCGCCGCGTCGGCGACCAGGCAGGCCCGGGGCAGCACCGTCCGGACCGTCGCCACCTGGGCGCGGGCGTACCGCAGCGGCGGGCCGTCGGCCAGGTTGACCAAGTACCAGCCGTCCGGACGCAGCACCCGGGCCACCTCGGCGGCGTACTCCACCGAGGTCAGGTGCGCCGGGGTGCGGGCACCGGCGAAGACATCGGCGACGACCACGTCGTACGCGGCGTCGGGCGTGGTCGCCACCACCTCGCGGGCGTCGGCGACCCGGACCCGGATGCGGGCCTGCGCCGGCCAGGGCAGCACCCGGCGGACCAGCTCCACCAGCGCGCCGTCCACCTCGACCACCCGCGACGCCGAGCCGGGCCGGGTGGCCGCCAGGTAGCGCGGCAGGGTCAGCGCGCCGCCGCCGAGGTGCAGCACCCGCAGCGGTACGCCGGCCGGGGCGAGTAGATCCAGCGCGGCGGCGAGCCGGCGCACATACTCGAACTCCAGGTGGGTCGGGTCGGTCAGGTCGACGTGCGACTGCGGTGCCCCGTCCAGCAGCAGGGTCCACGACCCGGGGCGGTCGGCGTCCGGCAGCAGCTCGGCCTCGCCGGTCTCCACCCGTTCGGCCACCCGGTCCCCGCCCCGCCTGCGCCCCATGCGGCCCAGTATCCCGGTCGGCCGCGCACCGACGGCCAGCGGTCAGCGGCGGCGGCGCGCGGCGGCGGAGAGCGCCCGGTGCAGCAGGCGGGCGTCGCCGAGCAGGGCGCGCAGCCGGCGTTCCAGGCCGGCGATCGGGACGAGGTTCTGCGGGGCGCGCGGATCCTTGTACGGGGTCGAGGCGAACCGGGGCAGCGTGGCCAGGGAGAGGTCGGCGAGCGCGATCGCGTCGGCCGGATCCAGGTCCGGTGAACACTCCACGCGCACGATGCCCGCCCACGGCGCTCCCCGCGTCACCGGCAACCGCAGATACCACGACCAGCCGCCCCAGCCGGTGCCCACCCGGAGCCGGAACACCGGGCACCGCTGCCCCGGCGCCAGCCCGGTCACCACCGCCGTCAGCCGGGCGTCGAGGTACTGGCTGTGCTGCGTCTTGACGTAACCCAGGGTGCGCGGCAACTGCCGTCGGGCGCGCAACGGGCCGTCCACCACCAGCAGGTCGCCGTCGGTCCGGGCGGCGTCGGAGACCGCCACCTCCAGTGCGGTCAGCGGGCCCTGTACGGCGGCCGGCAGCTTGCTCAGCTCGCCGCTGCCGCCGACCCGGTGCACCGGGTACCGCACCGACCCGGCCACCATCTCCTGCGCCGACGGGCTGGCCGTGAAGAGTCCCCGGGCCACCCGGGCGCCGGCCATCTCCGCCGCGCCCCGCCCCAGGTCGCAGCGGACCACGCCGGCCGCGTACGACGCCGCCACACCGGGGTAGGAGACCCCGTCGGCCTCGGCCGTCCAGACGCTGGCGTCGATCCGTCGCACCCCGTCGACCAGGAGCACCACCTCGGGGGCCCGCACCCCCGGCCGGGGATCGAGCGCCCGCCAGTCGGCCGCCGGCAACTCCACGTCCGGGTCGACCTGGGCGCTGCTCGGGGCGGCCGGGCCGCCCGGGGACGCCTCGAACGACACCCCGTACGCCGGGTCCCACGCGTCCACGAAGAACTGGGGACGACCCGCCCCGCTCACCGGGCCGGCCTCTCGTTCGCGACTGCGGGGCTCGCAAGCTCACTCCTCGCGCTCACAGGCCACTCCGCTCGACGCGGGCGCTGCGGGCGTCCTTGCGGACCTCGAAGCGCACCGGGATCCGCTCGGCGAGTGCCGGCACGTGGGTGACCACCCCGACCATCCGGTCGCCCCGGGCGGCCAGGCTCTCCAGGGTGGCGGCCACCGTGTCCAGGGTGGCCGCGTCGAGGGTGCCGAACCCCTCGTCCAGCACGATCGACTCCAGGCTCGCCGCCGTGGTGGAAAGGCCGGCCAGCTGCTCGGAGAGCGCCAGCGCGAGCGCCAGGGACGCCTGGAAGGTCTCCCCACCGGAGAGCGTCCGCACCCCGCGTCGCAGCCCGGCGTCGTGGTGGTCGACCACGAAGAACTCGCCCTTGTCGTGGACCAGGTCGTACTGCCCGCCGGAGAGTTCCCGCAGGATCCGGGAGGCCCCGTCGACCAGCACGTCCAGCGCCTCCGCGAGCAGCCACCGCTCGAAGTTGTTGGCCCGCAGGTGACCGGCGAGCGCACGGGCCACCCGGGCCTCGCGCTCGTGTCCGGCCCGCTGCCCGCGCAGCTCGGCGGCCTGTTCGCGGCGTTCCACCAGTCTCCGGTGGGCCGCCTCGGCACGTTCCACCGCGACGGTGGCCGCCCGGACCGGGTCGTCGTCGGGCGGCAGTCCGGCGGTCGCGAAGATGCCGGCGATCCGTTCCTCCACCGCCCCGGCGGCGACCTCCGCCGCCGTCACCGCCGTGACCAGGCCCGCCCGGTCCGCGCGCCGCCGGTCCGCCTCCCCACCGGCCCAGCCGGCCAGACCGGCCCAGGCGGCGGCGACGTCGTCCCGGTCGGCGGACGGGGGGCCGAACCGGGCCAGGCCGTCCCGTACCCGGTCGAACTCCCGCCACGCGGTGCGCAGCCCCTCCTCGGCCGCCTCGACCGCGCCCCGGGCGTGCCGGGCGGCGTCCCGCCCCGCGCGCACCGCGCCCGCCGCCTCGTCCAGGGCCGCGCGCAGCCGGGCGTGCTCGGCCAGCCCGTGCCGCAGCGCCTCGGCGGTGGCGGCCCCGGCGAGCTGCTCGTCCACCTCGGCCAGGCGGCCCCGCAGCTGGTCGTGCTGGGCGCGGGCGCGCAGCAGCACGCGTTCCCGGTCCCGGGCGGCGGTGTCGCACTCCTGCATCCGCCGCTTCGCCGTGTCGCTGGCGGCCCGCGCCGCCTTCCCGGCGGCGACGGCCCGGGCCACCGCCGAGCCGGCCGGGACCGCCGGCACCCGGGGCACCACCTGCTCGCACACCGGGCAGCACGCCCCGTCGGCCAGCTGCGCCCGCAGCGCCACCGCCTGGTCGGTGGCCTTCGCGTCCTCGTGCGCCCGGAACGCCGCCTCCAGCTCGGTCCCGGCCCGTTCGGCTGCCGCCCGCGCCTCGGCGAGGGCGGCCACCGCCGCCTCGTGCTCCGCCTCGGCCCCGGCCACCGTGGCGGCCACCGCCGCCGCCTCGCCGGTGAGCCGGTCCCGGTCGGCGTGCGCCTTCAGCAGCAGCCGCAGGGCACTCTCGTCACCCGCACCGGCCAGCTCGCCGCGCAGCTTCTCCTCGCGCTCCTCGGCCAGCGCCACCGCCTTCGCCGCCTGGTCGGCACCGGCCCGTGCGGCAGCCACCGCCCGGGCCACCTCGGCCACCCCGCCGGGCGCGGGCACCCCGTCGAGCACGGCCAGGTCGGCGTCGAGGGCGGCCAGCGCCGCGTGCGCGTCCCGCGCCGCCGTCCGGGCCCGGTCCCGCTCCGGTACGGCCTCGGCGACCCCGCCGGCCAGCTCGTGTGCCCGGGTCACGGCGGACTCCGCCTCGGCCAGCGCCGCGTCGTCGACGTCGGTCAGGCCGCCGAGCATCCGGGCGACCTCCTCCAGCCGTGCCTCGGCCTTCCCGGCCCGCTCGGTGGCGTGCTTCTGCACCTTCTCGTAGACGCCGAGGCCGAGCAGGTTGACCAGGATCTGCTGCCGGGTGGCCGGCTTGGCGTGCAGGAAGTCCGCGAACTGCCCCTGCGGCAGCACCACACAGCTGGTGAACTGCTCGTACGGCAGCCCGACCGCCTCCAGGACCGCCGCCTCCATCTCGGCCGGGGTGCCGGCCAGCACCTCGCCGAGATCCTCCGGGCTGAGCCCGGTGTCCAGCTTGGTGACGTCGAAGCCGGGTGGCATGAGCTGCAACCCGGCGTTGGCGGTCTTGACGGTGCCCCGGCCGTCCCGGCGGACCACCCGGGTGGCGACGTAGCGGTCCCCGGCGGACTCGAACACCAGCCGGACCCGTGCCTCGGTGGCCGACGGGGCGAGCGCGTTGGCCAGCCCCCGCGTGCCGCCCCAGCGGGGGACCGTGCCGTAGAGGGCGAAGCAGATCGCGTCCAGCACCGTCGACTTGCCCGATCCGGTCGGCCCGACCAGCGCGAAGAAGTCGGCGTCGGTGAAGTCGACGCAGGTCTCCTCACGGAAGACGGTGAAGCCCGCCATGTCCAGCCGCATCGGGCGCATCAGCGGTCGACCTCCTCGAACAGCTCGTCGAACAGCTCGCGTACGCCGTCGTCGTCGTGTCCCCGCCCGGCCAGGTAGTCGGCGAAGAGCTGCTGCGGGGAGCGGCCGGCCCGCTGGGCGGCGCGGGCGCCGCTGCCGGGGGCGGGCACCAGTTCCGGGTCGATCCGGATCTCCAGCGCCCGGGGGAGCAGCTCCTGGACCTCCTCGCGCAGCCCGGCCCGGGGCTGCTCCCGGACGAACACCCGCAGCCACCCCTCCGGCGGTTCCAGCTCGGCGAGCTGGGCCAGGGTGCCCCGGACGGTGCGCAGCGGCACCGCGGCGGAGATCGGCACCTCGCGGACCTGTGCCGCGGTGCGCGCGGTCACCTCGACCAGCGTCACCGAGCAGACGTTCTCCTGCTCGCCGAAGTCGATCGCGATCGGGCTGCCGCTGTACCGCACCGGGCAGGGCCCGTCGACCCGTTGGGCCCGGTGCAGGTGCCCCAGCGCCACGTAGTGGGCGGTGCCCGGGAAGACCGTGGCGGGGACGGCGTACCCCATGACCGTGTGCGCGTCCCGTTCCCCGCCGCCGGTGCTCGCGCCGACCACGGTCAGGTGCGCGGTGACCAGGTGCACCCGGTCGGGCTCGTCGAAGCCCTCGGTGAGCCGGGCGAGCACCCGCCCCAGGTGGTCGGCGTACGTCTGGGTGGCCTCGGCGGCGGTCAGCTCGTACATCTCCACCGCGCGGACCGCGTACCGGTGGGAGAGGAACGGCAGCGCGGCGAGTTGCCAGCGCTCGCCGCCGGCGGTCGTGCCGTCGACGACCAGGTCGGCGGGGTTGGTGTCCCGGACGCTGCCGCGCAGCACGATGCCGGCGGCCTCGGCCCAGGGGCGCAGCGCGTCCAGGGCCGGGCCGTTGTCGTGGTTGCCGCCGATGGCGACCACGTCCGCGCCGGTGCGGCGCAGCGCGGTCAGCGCCCGGGTGACCAGCCGGGTGGCCTCCGGGGTGGGGGAGCCGGTGTCGTAGAGGTCACCGGCGACGACGACCAGGTCGGGCCGCTCCTGTCGGGCGATCTCGATGACCTGGGCGAGGACCTGCTTGTGCTCCTCGGCGCGGGACTGGCCCTTGAGGACCTTGCCGACGTGCCAGTCGGAGGTGTGCAGGATCTTCACGGGTGGTCCCCCTAGAACGGGATGTCGTCGTCGGTGCCGCCGGAGCCGACCACGGCGAACGGGTCGGCGGCCTGGGTGATCGACCGGAGCGTCTCCGACGGGGCGTGACCGGCCTCGGAGACCCGGGTGGCCCAGGCCGGGAAGGGGAACTCCAGGCAGAGCGGCACCGGGATGTCCGGCTGGTTGACGAACATGGTGCCCGGCTTGGCCAGCAGCGCCCGCTGCCGTTGGGCCGGCGGGAGGAAGCCGTACTCCGGGCGGGACGCCTCGGCCGGGTCGAGCCGGCCGACCACCCGGATCGCCGAGTTGGTGACGATCCGCCGCTCCACCTCGCTCGCCGTCTGCTGCGCGCCGACCAGGATCACCCCGAGCGAGCGGCCCCGCTCGGCGATGTCGAGCAGCACCTCCTTGATCGGCGAGGAGCCCTCCCGGGGGGCGTACTTGTTCAGCTCGTCGAGGACGACGAAGAGCAGCGGCCGGGCGGTGCCGGCCTTCTCCTTGCGCTCGAACTCGCCGCGCAGCGTCACGCCGACCACGAACCGCTGGGCCCGGTCCGGCAGGTTGTGCAGGTCGACCACGGTGACCTGGGCGCTCTCCGCGGTGTTGATCGAGTGCGGGCGGCGGGTGGCGAGGTCGCCCCGGATCAGCCGGCCGAGATCCTTCTTGCTGCCGATCAGCCGGCGGGCGAAGGCGTTGACGGTGCCGATCCCGACCGCGCTGCCGGTCCAGTCGCTGCGGGTCTCGTCGTCGTTGAGCTGCTCGACGATGTGGTCGACCAGGTCGGTGTAGGAGCCCAGCCGGACGCCGTCGATGCTCACCCCGCCGTCGGCGGGCTGGGCGTACCGGGCCAGGTGCGCGGTGACCGCGTGCACCACCATCGTGTACTGCTGGCGTTCGTCGTCGGCGTCGGCGAAGACGTACGGCAGGAGCCGGTCGGCGCAGAACTCGCTCAACGTCCAGTAGAAGCTGTCCACCCCGGTGAGCCGGCTGCTGACGTCCGGCGTGCCGGAGGAGTCGCCGACCCGGGGCGGGGCGTGCACGCGCACGTCCGGGAAGGCCCCGGCGGCCAGCCCGAGCTTGGCGTACGCCGCCCGCGTCGGGTCGTCGAGCCGGGTGTTCGGGTGGTCGAGGAAGAGCAGGTCCTCGCCCTTGACGTTGAAGATCAGCGCCTTGGCGTTGACCGCGTCGCCACCGAGCACCCCGGAGCGGAACACCGAGTAGAGCAGGAAGGTGGCGAAGCTGGTCTTGGTGGCCACCCCGGAGATGCCGGAGATGGAGACGTGCGCGCCCCGGCTGCCGTCGAGGAAGTCGGCGTTGAGGTAGACCGGCACCCCGTCGCGGCCGGTCCCCATCGGGATGCGCCGCTCCATCCGGTCGAAGTGCAGCGCCCGGGCCCGGGCGTCGCCCTCGGCGCGGCGCACCACCGCGCCGGGCGTGGGCGGCACGTACAGCTCCGGGTCGACCCGGGTGGTGGTGATCTCCGCCGCTTCCTGCACCTGGGCGGGGAGGGTGCCGTCGGCGATGGCGAAGACGTCCGAGTCGAACTGGGCGCCCTCGTGCCGGGCGCGGACCTGGGTCACCACCCCGGCGATGGTCACTGGCTCCCGGTCGGGCAGCTCCCGCCGGGTCACCACCACGTCGTCGAGTTGCAGGTAGCTGCCGTCGGCGACCGCCGTCCAGAACTGGAGCGGGGTGGCGTCGGCGGTGCCGAGGACCCGCCCCACCTCCTCGCCGGAGACGTCGAACGCGTCGTCGGCCGTCACCGGGGGATCGTCGGTCATCGCCGGGCTCCGCTGGTCAGTGGCATTCGCTCAGGGCACACGTGCTGCATCCTGCCCCAGCGGTACGACACGTTGCCAGTTTGCGACCGGTCAGTCCCGGGCGTGGCGCAGCATCAGCACCCCGTCGTCGGTGGCGAGGACGTGCCGCAGCGGCAGGCCGCGCGCCGGGCCGGCCGGCCCGGCGGTGATCCGGCCCGCGCCCGCGCCGGCGAGCAGCGGCGCGACGGTCAGGCAGACCTCGTCGACCAGGTCGGCGGCGGTGAGCGCGCCGAACAGTCGCGGCCCGCCCTCGCAGAGCAGGTGGTCGAGGCCGCGTCGGCGCAGGTCGGCCAGGCCGGCGGCGAGGTCGACCCGGTCGGTCCCGCAGCGGACCAGGTCGGCGACGTCGGTCAGCCCGGCGGGGGCGGTGGCGCCGTCCGTGGTCAGCACGACCGGCCGGACCGGGGCGTCGGCGAAGGCGGCCTGCGCCGGGTCGAGGCGGAGCGACCCGGAGACCACCACCAGCGTCGGGTACGGGGCCAGCCCGTTCGCCCGCCGCCAGGCACGCCGGGTCTCGTCGAGGCGTACCGCCCGGTAGCCCTCGTGCCGCAGGGTGCCGGCGGCCACCACGAGCGCGTCGCAGAGCATCCGGAGCAGTCCGAACACCCGTTTGTCCGGCTCACCGGAGAGACCGGCGGAGTAGTCGTCCAGGGCGACCGCGCCATCGATGCTGGTCACGAAGTTGACCCGGAGGCGGGGGCGGTCGCCGCGACCGTAGAGGGCGGTCAGCGCCGCGTCGTCCAGCGGCCCGGTGGCCGGGCCCGGCCAGGCGCGGTGGATCGGGATCCGGACGCTCATTCGCTCGCCGGACCGGTGACCGGAGGGGTCGGTGCGGGGGTACGGTGCTGACAGTCGCACCAGTTCCGGCCCGGGCAGTCACCGTGCCGTTTCGCCCGGCACGCTCGGCAGATCATGCTGGCAGCCTATGCCGAGGGAGGATGGACAGCATGCCGCGTCAGATCTTCCAGTTGCGGATCTCGCTGGCCGGGGTCCGGCCGTCGGTCTGGCGGCGGGTGCTGGTCCCCGGCGGGTACACCCTGGACCGGCTGCACCGCGTGGTGCAGCACGCCATGGGCTGGCGGGACTGCCACCTGCACAGCTTCGAGATCGACGGGGTGCAGTACGGCGCCCCCGATCCGGACGACGGACTGGCGTCGCGCGACGAGCTGGACACCCGGCTGGACGCGGCGGTGGGCAAGGGGAGCCGGTTCCACTACACCTACGACTTCGGCGACTGGTGGGAGCACGACCTGGTGGTCGAGGACGTGCTGACCGTCGACCCGGACGGGCGCTACCCGGTCTGTCTGGACGGCGAGCACGCGTGCCCGCCGGAGGACGTCGGCGGCCCGGCGGGCTACCGGCTCCTGCTCGACGCCCTGGCCGATCCGGCACATCCCGAGCACGACGCGATGCGCGACTGGCTGGGTCGGTCCTTCGACCCGTCCCTCTTCGACGCCGGTCGGGCCAGCACCCTGCTGCGGCGGTTCTGCTGACCGTCCCCTGACCGGGTGCGGAGTCGATCACTGGTGCGCCGTCGCCGGAGCGGCGACGGCGACGGCGACGGAGGCAGGCCAAGCCGGGCCTAGTGGGGCGTTTCGGTCGGCGGAAGACGCTTTCGCGGTAACGATATGGGAACGCTCCCACGATCTATTGACACGCCCGTTACCCGGCGGCAATCTCATGGGAGCGCTCCCGAGGCGCCCCCACCACACGACAGCCTCACCACCGAAAGAGGGGTCAGGATGAGCCTCACCTTCCGCCGCCGACGGTTCGCGGCCCTCGCGCTCGCCTCCGTCGCGCTCGCCAGCGTCGCGGCCTGCGGCACCGACGACTCGGACAGCGGCAGCTCCGACGGGCCGATCACGCTGGTCGTCGACGTCTTCGGCGACCAGGGCTTCGGCTACGACGAGCTGTACAAGCAGTACGAAGCCGCGAACAAGAACGTCAAGATCCAGGAGCGGGGCAAGGGTCTCGGCCTGAGTGACTACAACACCCGACTGACCCAGCAGATCACCGCCGGGTCCGGTGCCGGTGACGTGGTCGCCCTCGAGGAGGGCACCATCGTCCAGTTCTACGCCCAGGCCGACAAGTTCGTGAACCTGGCCGACCACGGCGCCAACGACCTCAAGGGCAACTTCCTGCCGTGGAAGTGGGAGCAGGGCACCACCCCCGACGGCAAGGTGCTCGGCCTCGGCACCGACGTCGGCTCGATGGCGCTGTGCTACCGCAGCGACCTCTTCAAGGCGGCCAACCTGCCCACCGACCGGGAGCAGGTCGCCCAGCTCTGGCCCACCTGGGACGCCTTCATCGAGACCGGCAAGAAGTTCGCCGCCGCCGACCCCAAGCACAAGTTCGTCGACTCGGCGACCAACTTCTTCAACGTCGTGCTGATGCAGGTCGCCGGCGCCGGCACCGGCTACACCTACTACGACAAGAGCAACAAGCTGGTCATCGGCGAGAACCCGGACGTCCGGACGGCGTACGACCTCACCACCAAGATGATCGACGCCAAGCTGTCGAACAACCTCCAGTCGTTCTCCAACGAGTGGAACGCCGGTTTCAAGAACGGCACCTTCGCCACCATCGCCTGCCCGGCGTGGATGACCGGTGTGATCAAGGGCCAGGCCGGTGACGCGGCGGCCGGCAAGTGGGACATCGCCAAGGCCCCGGGCAACGGCGGCAACTGGGGCGGCTCCTTCCTCGCCGTGCCGAAGTCCAGCAAGCACGCCGCCGAGGCGGCCAAGCTGGCCAAGTTCCTGACCGACGCGAAGGGCCACGTCGAGGCGTTCAAGAAGGTCGGCAACCTGCCCTCGTCCCCGCAGGGCCTGGCCGACCCGGCGGTCGCCGACTCCACCAACGCGTACTTCAGCAACGCCCCGGTGGGCAAGATCTTCGCCGCCGGTGCCGCGGAGCTGAAGCCGGTGTACCTCGGTCCGAAGAACAACGCGGTCCGGACCGCCGTGGAGAACACGCTGCGCGCGGTCGAGCAGGGCAAGCCCGCACGTGAGCAGTGGCAGGCAGCGCTGAAGAACGGCGAGGCCGCCGGCAAGTGACCCTGGCCGAGCTGCCCGCGGGTGGCGCCGAGCGCGGCAACGCGTCGGTGCCACCCGCGGTGCCGCCCGACGCCGCCCGCGACCGGGCGGCGTCGCCTGACGTGAAGGACCGCTGATGAGTCTCGACCTGCACGCCGACGCGCCCCCCGACGGACGCCGGCCCCGTCCCGCCCCGGCCGAGTCGCGCCGTCGCCTCTCGTTGACCCGGTTGGACCTGAAGTACTCGCCCTACCTCTACGTCCTGCCGTTCTTCGTCCTCTTCGCCGTCTTCAGCGCGTACCCGATCGGCTACACGGTCTGGATCGCGCTCACCGAACGTTCCCCGATGAACCCGACCATCAGCTTCGTCGGGCTGGACAACTTCGTCGAGCTGTTCACCAACGACCCGCAGTTCTGGAACGCGGTCTACAACACCTTCGGGATGTTCGCCCTGTCCACGGTGCCGCAGCTGCTGATCGCCCTGATGCTGGCGAACGCGCTCAACCGGCGGCTCCCGGCGCAGACGTTCTTCCGGATGGCCATCGCCATGCCGATCATCACCTCGACCGCCGTGGTCGCGCTCATCTTCTCGATGATCTACGCCCGTGAGTTCGGCCTGGCCAACTGGGCGCTCGACCTGGTCGGCATCGATCCGATCGACTGGCGGGCCAACCGGTACGCCTCCTGGTTCGCCATCTCCACCATGGTCGACTGGCGGTGGATCGGCTACAACGCCCTGATCTACCTGGCGGCCATGCAGTCGATCAGCAAGGACATGTACGAGGCTGCCTCCCTCGACGGCGCGTCCCGGCGGCGGCAGTTCTGGTCGATCACCATCCCGCAGCTCCGTCCGACGATCATCTTCACGCTGATCATCTCGACCATCGGTGGTTTGCAGCTGTTCACCGAGCCACTGCTGTTCACCAGCGGTGCCGGGGCCATCTCGGGCGGCTCCGAGGGCCAGTTCCAGACCATCACCATGTACCTGCTCGACGTGATGAACACCCGTTTCCGCTGGGGGTACGCCGGCGCGGTCGCACTCGTGCTGTTCCTGCTGATCGCCTTCATGTCGGTCGTGAACTACCTGCTGGCCCGTCGGATCAGCTCGGACAAGTGAGGGTGCGCAGATGACGACCACGACGCTCCGTCCCCCCGTACGCTCCTCCGGCCGTCCCGCCCGCGGGCACCGGGCCGCGCAGCTGTGGAAGGCCAGCCCGCTCACCTGGGTCGGGCTGGTCCTCGGCGTGCTCCTCTCCCTCTTCCCCTTCTACTGGATGATCGTCATCGCGTCGCGGACCAACGACGCGGCGAACTCCTGGCCACCGCCGTTCCTGCCCGGCGGCAAGCTCGGTGAGAACATCGAGCGGGTGCTCGCCAACGGCGACGCCAACGTCGTCAAGGGCCTGGTGAACTCGTTCCTGGTCTCGGGCACGATCACCGTCGCCACGGTCTTCTTCGGCTCGCTGGCCGGCTTCGCCTTCGCCAAGCTGAAGTTCAAGGGCAAGAACGCGCTGCTGCTGGTCATCCTGGCCTCGATGATGGTGCCGATCCAGCTCGGCGTCCTGCCGTTGTACATCCTGATGGCGAAACTGGAGTGGCTGAACACCATGCCGTCGGTGACGGTGCCGTTCCTGATCGGCGGGTTCGGCATCTTCATGATGCGCCAGTACGCCGAACAGGCCGTCCCCAACGAGCTGATCGAGGCGGCCCGGGTGGACGGCTGCTCCACCTGGCGGGTCTACTGGCATGTGGTCGCTCCGGCGCTGCGTCCGGCCGCGGCCGTGCTCGGCCTGCTCACCTTCATGGAGCAGTGGAACCAGTTCTTCTGGCCGTTCGTGGTGCTCGCCGATCCGGCGAACCCGACCGTGCAGATCTCGTTGCGTAGCCTGAACACCGCCTACTTCGCCGACAACTCGCAGATCTTCGCGGGTACGTTGATCGCGACCCTGCCGTTGTTCGTCATATTCGTCCTGTTCGGCCGCCAGATCATCGGCGGGATCATGGAAGGTGCCGTCAAGTCGTGAGCAACCCCGCCACCCCGTCCGGCGTCGACCTCCTGGAGCAGGGCCCGGCACTGCTCTTCCCGCCCGGCTTCCTCTGGGGCGCGGCCACCGCCGCGTACCAGATCGAGGGGGCCGCGACCGAGGGCGGCCGGACCGCGTCGATCTGGGACACCTTCAGCCACACCGACGGGCGTACGGTCTCCGCCCACACCGGCGACGTGGCCTGCGACCACTACCACCGGATGCCCGCCGACGTGCGGCTGATGGCGGAGCTGGGGCTGAGGTCGTACCGGTTCTCGATCTCCTGGCCCCGGGTGCAGCCCGGCGGCTCCGGCCCGGCCAACCCCGAAGGGCTGGACTTCTACCGGCGGCTCGTCGACGAGCTGCTCGCCCACGGCATCGAGCCCTGGGTGACCCTCTACCACTGGGACCTGCCCCAGGAGCTGGAGGACGCCGGTGGCTGGCCGGCCCGGGACACGGCCAGCCGGTTCGCCGACTACGCCACGCTCGTGCACGACGCCCTCGGTGACCGGGTCCGCTACTGGACCACCCTCAACGAGCCGTGGTGCTCGGCGTTCCTCGGGTACGGCTCCGGGGCGCACGCCCCGGGCCGCTCCGCCGGCATCGAGGCGGTCCGCGCCGGACACCACCTCATGCTCGGGCACGGCCTCGCCACGCAGGCGCTACGTGCCGGCCGGCACGCCGCCGAGGTGGGGGTGACCCTCAACCTGTACCCGGTGACCCCGGCCAGCGACTCGCCCGGCGACGCCGACGCGGCCCGCCGGATCGACGGGCTGGCCAACCGGTTCTTCCTCGACCCGATCCTGCGCGGTCGGTACCCGGCCGACCTGGTCGCCGACCTGGGCCCGGTGAGCGACTTCGGGCACGTGCGCGAGGGTGACCTGGCGACGATCTCCACCCCGCTGGACCTGGTCGGTGTCAACTACTACAGCCGGCACGTGGTGGCCGCGCCGATCGAGGGGGCCGCGCCGGAGAAGTACTGGCGGGCGCCGTCCTGCTGGCCGGGGAGCGAGTCGGTGCGGTTCGTCACCCGAGGGGTGCCGGTCACCGACATGGACTGGGAGATCGACGCCCCCGGCCTGGTCGAGACGTTGCGCCGGGTGCACGAGGAGTACACCGACCTGCCGCTGTACGTCACCGAGAACGGGTCGGCGTTCGTCGACACGGTCGTCGACGGCCGGGTCCACGACCCGGACCGGTTGGCGTACTTCGACGCCCACCTGCGGGCGGCCCACGAGGCGATCGGCGCCGGGGTGCCGCTGCGCGGGTACTTCGCCTGGTCGCTGATGGATAATTTCGAGTGGGCGTGGGGCTACACCAAGCGCTTCGGCATGGTGTATGTCGACTACGACAGCCAGCTCCGCATCCCGAAGTCCAGCGCCAGGTGGTACGCCGAGGTGATCCGACGCAACGGTCTGGCCGCACAATAGGCCGCAGGGCCAGCCAGTAACGGGCGGCTCCGGCGGGTGCCCTCTTGCGGGCTCCCGCCGGTCCGTCCGACGTCGGAGGAGCAGAACCATGACAACCCAGCGCACCCGCTCGCTCGGGCGCCCGACCCTCGACGCGGTGGCGGCCCGCGCCGGCGTCGGTCGCGGAACGGTCTCCCGCGTGGTCAACGGATCGCCGCAGGTGAGCCCGGAGGCCCGAGCCGCGGTGCAGCAGGCCATCGCCGAGCTGGGGTACGTGCCGAACCGGGCCGCCCGCGCCCTGGTCACCCAGCGTACCGACTCGGTGGCCCTGGTGGTCTCCGAGTCCGGGGAGCGGGTCTTCACCGAGCCGTTCTTCGCCGGCATCGTCCGGGGGATCAGCTCCGGGCTGCTGGAGACCCCGATGCAGCTCTGGCTCGCCATGGCCCAGTCACCGGTCGAGCGGGAGCGGGTCGAGCACCACCTGACCAACCAGCACGTCGACGGCGTCCTGCTGCTGTCCCTGCACGACGCCGACCCGCTGCCCACCCTGCTGGAGGAGCGCGGGCTGCCCACCGTGCTCGGCGGCCGGCCGGCGCGGATGCTGCGCCCCGGAGCCCAGCCCGCCTACTTCGTGGACGTGGACAACGTCGGCGGTGCCCGGCAGGCGGTGGAGTACCTCGCCGCCAAGGGACGACGGCGCATCGCCACCATCGCCGGCCCGCAGGACATGGGCGCCGGCCTGGCCCGGTTGACCGGCTACCGGGAGGCCGTCGAGGCCACCGGGGGCCAGGTCGACCCGGCGATGATCGCGTACGGTGACTTCAGCGAGGGCAGCGGCACCGCCTGCATGCGACGGCTGCTCGAGTCCTGCCCGGATCTCGACGCCGTCTTCGCCGCCAGTGACCTGATGGCGTACGGCGCGCTGCGGGCGTTGCGCGAGGCCGGCCGCCGGGTGCCCGAGGACGTGGCGGTGGTCGGCTACGAGGACTCGCCGATCGCCCGGCAGTCGGACCCGCCGTTGACCACGGTCTTCCAGCCGGTGGAGGAGATGGGCCGGCAGATGGCCCACCTGCTGGTCTCCCGGATCCGCGGCGACGACCTCCCCGCCCCCTACGTCCTGCTCGACACCCACCTGGTTCCCCGCGCCTCCGCCTGACCCCTCGGAAGGGCAACCGGGCCGGCGGTCAGGAGGTGCGGTAGGCGCGGAGTTCGCGGCGGGCGAGGGAGGCGCGGTGGACCTCGTCGGGGCCGTCGGCGAGGCGGAGCGTGCGGGCCTGCGCCCAGAGCGCGGCCAGCGGCGTGTCCTGGCTGACCCCGGCCCCGCCGTGCGCCTGGATGGCCTTGTCGATGACCCACTCCGCCATCGCCGGGGCGGCGATCTTGATGGCCTGGATCTCGGTGTGCGCGCCCTTGTTGCCGACCGTGTCCATCAGCCAGGCGGTCTTGAGCACCAGGAGCCGGGCCTGCTCGATGCGTACCCGCGACTCGGCGATCCACTCCTGGACCACCCCCTGCTCGGCCAGCGGCCGGCCGAACGCCACCCGGTCGACGGCCCGCCGGCACATCAGCTCCAGGGCCCGCTCGGCCATCCCGACCAGCCGCATGCAGTGGTGGATGCGGCCCGGCCCGAGCCGGGCCTGGGCCATGCCGAAGCCGCCGCCCTCCACCCCGACCAGGTTCGCCACCGGCACCCGGACGTCGGTGAAGTCGACCTCGGCGTGCCCGCCGTGCGCGGCGTCGGAGTACCCGAACACGGTCATGCCCCGGCGGATCGTCACGCCCGGGGTGTCCCGGGGCACCAGGATCATGCTCTGCTGCTTGTACCGCTCACCGTCCGGATCGGTCTTCCCCATCACGATCAGCAGCTCGCAGCGCGGGTCCATCGCTCCGGACGACCACCACTTGCGTCCGTTGACGACGTACTCGTCGCCGTCCCGGACGATCCGGGTGGCGATGTTGGTGGCGTCGGAGGAGGCGACCTCCGGCTCGGTCATGCAGAACGCCGAGCGGATCTCACCGTCCAGCAGCGGACGCAGCCACCGCTCCTGCTGCTCCCCGGTGCCGAAGGCGGCGAGCAGTTCCATGTTGCCGGTGTCCGGGGCGGCGCAGTTGAGCGCCTCCGGGGCCAGGTGCGGGCTGCGCCCGGTCAGCTCGGCGAGCGGGGCGTACTGGAGGTTGGTCAGGCCGGCCCCGTGGCGCGGGTCGGGAAGGAAGAGGTTCCACAGGCCCCGGGCCCGCGCCTCGGCCTTCAGCTCCGCCAGCACCGGCGGACGCGCCCACGGGTCACCGGCCGCCGCGACCTGCTCCGCGTGCACCGCCTCGGCCGGGTGGACCCGTTCCTCCAGGAACCGCAGCAACACCTCGCGCAGCTCGGTGGTCCGGGCGTCGAAGCCGAAGTCCATGTGTCCCTCCCCGGGCAGCCCGCCGGCCGCCCTGTCGTGTCGATCCGGCGACGCCGGCCGCCCTCCTGCCCGCCTCAGCCGCGCTTGCCGGTGGCGGCCAGCCCGTGTGCGACCAGCGGTGCCACCAGCGCCCCGATCTGGTCGAACCCCTCGCCGAGGGTCTGCCCGAGGGTGTGCCGGTAGTGGATCCCCTCGCAGATCACGGCGAGCTTGAAACAGCCCAGCGCCACGTGCCAGTGCAGCGGGCCGACGTCCACGTCGGCCCGGCCGGCGTACCGCTCGATCAGCTCGGTGCCGGTGGGGAAGCCGGCGCGCGGGCCGAGCCCGTCGGCCACCGGGTTGCCGGCGGCGAGGTCGGAGTCGCCCAGCACGTCCCAGTAGGTCAGCAGCAGACCCAGGTCGGCCAGCGGATCGCCGAGGGTGGCCATCTCCCAGTCGAGCACCGCGCGGACGGCGACCGGTTCGACGGTGGCGAGGAGGTTGTCCAGCCGGTAGTCGCCGTGCACGATCCGACCGTCGTTCGCCCCCTCCGGGACGGTCGCGGCGAGCCGGTCGCGTAGCTCGTCGACGCCGGGCAGCGGCCGGCTGCGCGACTTGTCGAGCTGACCGGCCCAGCGGCGGACCTGGCGGGCGAGGTAGCCGTCGGGGCGGCCGAAGTCGGCGAGCCCCACCTCGGCCGGCGGCACCGAGTGCAGGGTGGCCAGGGTGTCCATCATCGCGGTGGCCAGGTCCCGCCGCTGCCCGGCGGTGAGCCGGTCGGTCTGCGCGTGACTGCGGTAGACCACTCCGTCGACCCGTTCCATGAGGTAGAACGGCGCGCCGATCACCGCCGGGTCGGTGCAGAGCAGCAGGGGTGCCGGCACCGGCACCCCGGTCGGGGCGAGCGCGCTGATCACCCGGTGCTCCCGGGCCATGTCGTGCGCGGTGGCCAGCACGTGGCCCAGCGGAGGCCGGCGCAGCACCACCTCCCGGTCGCCGATGGCCAGCAGGTAGGTCAGGTTCGACTTCCCGCCGGCGATCAGCCGGGCGCGCAACGGGCCGCCGGCCAGGTCGGGCCGGTGGGCGGCCAGGTGGGCGGCGAGCCGGTCGAGGTCGAGCCCGCGCGGGGGCGTACCGGCGGGGGAGGCCGAGCCGGTCCCCGGCCGGACCGCGTCGACGGCCGGATCGGTCATCCGAATAGTTGATGGCACCTCGGCTCTTCGTGTCAAGACGCGTTTTTCGCCAGGGACACCGCGCGGCAACAGGGGCGAAACGGCCGTCGGACACGCTGGGGACCAGCCTGCCGGACGGGTACCGGCCGCCGAGCGATGGGGGACAGACATGCTGCTGAGAGTTCGGGTGACCCTGCCGGATCGACCCGGCACGCTCGGCCAGGTGGCCCGCACCCTGGGGGTCTCCGGCGCCGACATCGTCCAGGTGGTGGTGCTGGAACGGCTCGGTGGCCGCGCGGTCGACGACTTCACCGTGGTCTGGCCGGGCGCCGGCCGACTGGAGCGGCTGATGGCCGGTCTGGCCGCGATCCCCGGTGTGCAGGTGGACGGGGTGTGGCGGGCGATCGGCGCGCCGACCGCCACCGGGCAGGACGCCGAGTTGCTGGCCCAGGTCGCCGCGAACCCGGCCGACGGGCTCGCCACCCTGGTCGACGCGGTGCCCGGCCTGCTGGCGGCGGACTGGGCGGTGGCCGCGGTGGTGCCGGTCGACTGGGCCTCCTCCGGCGGCGGTGTGGCCACGGTCGGCTATGCGAGCTGGCGTACCCCGGTCGCGCCGATCCTGCCGGAGGTGACCCCGCTGCGCTCCCGCGCGATGACCGCGCCCGACGGCGGCCACTACGCGGTCGCGCCGTTCGGCCGGGCCGGGCTGGTGCTGGTGGTGGCCCGAGGAGCTGCGGAGACGCTCTCCCCGGCCGCGTTCCACCGCACCGAGGTGGACCGGCTGTCCCAGCTGGTACGGGCCAGCGCGGTGATCCTCGGCGACCGGCTCGACCTGGTGGGCGCGGCGTCGGCTCCGGCCCCCGGGGGACGGTCGTGACCCTCTGGCGGATCCGGGCCACGGTGGACGACCGGCCCGGCTACCTGTCGGTGCTCACCGCCAGCCTCGCGCTGCGGGGGGTGAACATCCTCGCCGTGCAGGTGCACACCACCGAGGCCGGGGCGGTCGACGACTTCCTCGTCGACGCGCCGGACGCCCTCGACGAGGCCGACCTGTTCGCCGCCGTCGAGAAGGGGCGGGGCCGGAACTGCTGGATCGCCCGTAGTGAGGCGCGCGGCCTGGTCGACCAGCCCACCCGGGTGCTCGGGCTGGCCACCCGGCTGGTCCGCGACCCGGACGCGACCGGCGAGGCGCTGCGCGCCCTGCTCGGCGCGGAGACGGTGACCTGGCGGCCGGTGCCCGCCGCCGGCAGCGCGGTGGCCGGCACCGGTGGTGCCCCGGTGGCCGGTGTCGAGGGCACCCGGATGTGCCTCGGCGACGCCGCCGGCGGCTCGTTCGACCTGTCCCGGACCGCGCCGGACTTCACCCCGGCCGAGTACGCCCGGGCGCAGGCGCTGGTCGAACTGGCGACCACCGTCGCGCGCCGGGCCGCCGAGCAGGTCACCCTGGTCCTACCGGACGGCACCGAGCTGGGGGTACGCCCGGCCGGGCCGGACGACCTCCCCGCCGTCGGGCGGCTGCACGAGCGGTGCTCGGCGCGGAGCCTGCACGGCCGGTACCTGAGTGGGGCGGGCAGCCCGTCGCCGGAGCGGTTGCGGCGGCTGCTCGACCCGACGCGGGGGACGACCCTGGTCGCCACCGAGACCGACGCCGCCGGTTCGGCGGAGTCGGTGGTCGCGATGGCGAACCTGCTCGGCGAGGGGGACCAGGCCGAGGCGGCGCTGCTGGTCGCCGACGACCGGCAGCGCCGTGGCCTCGGCGGCGCGCTGCTGCGCCGGCTGGTCACCCACGCCGACCGGGCCGGGTACGCGGCGCTGGAGCTGTACGTGTACACCGGGAACGCCCCGATGCTGCGGATCCTGCACCGGCTCGGCCGCCCGATGCGCCTGGAGCGGGACGGGTCGGTGGTCACCGCCACGCTCCCGCTCACCGGCCGCCACTGCCCGGCCCAGGTCTAGCCGGCCCGCCGCCCGGACACGCCGAGGGAGATCTGTTCGATCGCGGCCATGGTGGTGACCGTGGCGCCGGCGGGGCCCCGCCGCCGTGCGGCCGGGCCCCGGGCGTGGCCGGTCAGGTGGCCGGGTAGCTGTTGTAGTCGGGGAAGTTGCCGAAGAGCCGGCCGCGGCCGACCGTGACCGCCTGCACGAGCAGTTCACCGCCGACGAACGCGCCCTTCCAGGAGGCGCCCCGGCCGCCGAACGGCTCGTCCCGGTCTCCCCGGGAGCGTGGCTTGTTGATGCCGACCTTGAACGCCTGGAGGTCCACCGCCAGCTTCGCCGCCTCCTCCTCGTCGTCGCAGGCGAGGCTGGCGACCAGCGCGCCGTTGGAGGCGTTCATCGCGGCGAGCAGTTCGTCGGTGGTGTCCACGACCACGATCGTGTCGACCGGGCCGAACGGCTCGGCGTGCATCAGCCGGGAGCGGCCGGGCGGGGCGAGCAGCACCGACGGGGCCACGTACGCCGACGTGTCCTGTCCGGTCAGGAACGGTGCGCCGTCGAGCTTGCCCCGGTAGAGCGGGACGGCACCGCCGCGTACCGCCTCGTCGACCTTGCGGCGCAGCTCGTCGGCCTTGGTGGCGCTGATCAGCGGGCCGAAGTCCAGTTCGGGCAGGGGGTCACCGGCGGACCAGTCGTCGCCGACGGCGAGCGGGTGGCCGAAGCGCACCGAACGGACCACCGGCAGGTACATGTCGAGGAACTCGTCGACCAGGTCCCGCTGCACGACGAAGCGCGGGTACGCGGTGCAGCGCTGCTTGCCGTACTCGAAGCCCTTCTTCAGGTGCGCGGCGAGCATGTCCCACTGGGAGAAGTTCCAGATGCCCCAGGCGTTGAGCCCCTCCTGCTCGATGAAGTGGCGCTTGTCGGAGTCGAGCAGCGCGGCGGCGACCTTGCCGCCGTTGGACCGCCCGCCGACGAAGGCGACCGCACCGATCTCCGGGGCGCGGACGAGCACCTCGGACAGTTCCTCGCCGCCACCGGAGACGAGGGTGGTGGGCAGGCCGGCCCGGTGCATCAGCGCGTGGGCGACGGTCAGGCAGACCGCCCCGCCCTGCGAGGGGGTCTTGGCGATGACCGCGTTGCCGGCGAGGAGCTGGACCAGTTCGGCGTGGACCAGCACGCTCATCGGGTAGTTCCAGCTGGCGATGTTGCTGACCGGGCCGGGGAGCGGCTCGCGCCCGTCGGCGAGCATGCGGTCGATCTCGTCGACGTACCACCGGACGCCGTCGAGCGCCCGGTCCACGTCGGCGCAGGCCAGCCGCCAGGGCTTGCCGATCTCCCAGACCAGCAGGAGGGCCAGCAGGTCGCGGTGGTCGCGCAGCGCGGCGAGTGCGTCGTTCACCCGGGCCTTCCGCTCGGAGAGCGGGGTCTCGGCCCAGTCTCGGTGCGCGGTGGCGGCGGAGACCACGGCGGCGCGGGCCGTGGTGGCGTCCAGCCGGGGCAAGTTGACCAGGACGGTGTTGTCGATCGGGGTGCGGACGGGGCTGGGCGTGCCGGCCGAGGCCCAGTCTCCTTCGATGAGGTTGCGCAGGGTGGTGGTGCCGTCGGGGCCGGTGGGGTCGAACGCCTCGGGGGCGGCCTCGACGGCACGGGACAGGGTCTCGGCCCAGGCGGTGCCGTCGGCGAGTCGTAGAGCCATCGCGATCTCCTCAGGGTCTTCCAGTGGAGCGGCGGCATCGACGGCACCGCTTGGCGGTACTGTCCCGTGCCCGGATCGTCGGCGGCAACAGTACGTTCGTATGCCAGGACGGCCGTCCACGCCCGAGAGTCGGTGGATCCGACCCGGCGATGCGCGCATCTCCTCGCTGACCTGCTGTTATTCCGAGACTATATCGCAGGCTATCGATTATGTGATTCAGTCTGGCTTGACGGGAAAGGGCTTTCCCGGCATGTTCGGCCGAGGTTGGCCCGGTCACGCAGGGTGCGCCCGCGGGCATGGTGATCAGAGACACTGATCAATTTGCGGGTCGGGTCGTCCAGCCGTCCGGCCCGCCTGACGGAGCCCGGCGGCTGCGGTCGGTCCGGCGGCGGCCACCGTCTGCGGGAAAGCGACCGGCCGCCGGGTGGGGCCCGGCGGCCGGTCGTGTGCGCGGTGGTCGACCGCGGGTGGGGTCAGCTGGTGAACGTGACGTCGTCCCGGCGGCGACGGAGCAGGACCAGGGTCGCGCCGCCACCCACCAGGCCGACCCCGAGCAGGGCCATGGTGGTCACGGCCGCACCGGTGAGCGGCAGGTCGCCGCCGCCCCCGCCGGTGCCACCGCTCGGGCTCGCCGAGGTCGACGGGGTGACCGAGCCGTCAGGGGTGGGGGTGGTCGACGCGTCGGGCGTCGGGCTCGCCGAGTCGCCCGGGTTGGGGGTGGCCGATCCGTCCGGGCTGGGGCTCGCCGATCCGGTCGGCGTCGGGGTCGGGGTGGCCGACGGCTGGCCGGCGCAGGTGTGGCTCAGGTTGAACTTGCTGCCCTCGCCGGTGACCGAGGCGGTCCCGGTGACCAGGGTCCAGCCGGCCGGGGTGAAGAGGTAGGCGTGCTTCAGCTGCGGGTTCTGCCCGCCGGTCGCGTAGAGGGCGTCCGGGTACGGGTCGGAGTCGTCGGGGATGGTCACCTCGACGGTCCGGCTGCCGTCGGTGAAGGTCAGCTTCAGGCTGAGGAGGTCGCCCAGCGCCCGCTCGGGCAGGACGAAGTGCCAGCCGTCGTGGTCGTCGGGGAGGTCGGCGAAACGGGGGTCGGCGCACTCCTGGTTGGCGAAGCCGCCCGCCGTGACGTTCGACTGGCGCAGCTCGAGTGTGGTGGCCGCCCAGGCCGGGGTGGCGAGGGCGAGAACGGTCGTGGCGGCGACGGCGGAGACGACCGCGCGGGCCAGGTGCCGGCGCTGCGGCATGAGGGATCCTCCGGAGAGTAGTCGAGGGGCAGGCTCATGATCGCACGGACAACCGCGTTCTGCGGCATCGGGCAATCGGTCTGACCTGCTCGGACGGGTCGTCCGGCAGCCGCGCCGGGCGGGGTTGCCGCGCATCTCATGGTCCTTCGCGGGCGTGTTCGTGTAACGCTCCGTCCCTCTCGGACGCTGCGATGCCGGGTCGGTCGAACCCGCGCCCTTCACAAACAGGTGAGACGCCCGTTACATTGTCGCGTATCCATGGGAGCGCTTCCATGTGGATGTGCCCCCACCCCGCCATCACCCCACCCCACCACCACCGCCCGGCGGCGTCGCACCGTTCGCGACCCCTCGCCCCGCCGACGTCGCCGGGCGCCCTACCGGACAGGAGCACCGGTATGCGCCTCCGCACCGCCCGCGGTCGGTCCGAACCGCCCTGGTACCGGCGTCTCGTCGCGGCCGGTGCCGCGCTGACCACCGGCCTCGCCCTCGCCGTCACCGGCACCGCACCGCCCCCCGCCACCGCGGCGCCCGCCTTCAACTACGCCGAGGCGTTGCAGAAGTCGCTCTTCTTCTACGAGGCCCAGCAGTCCGGCGAACTGCCGGGCTGGAACCGGGTCTCCTGGCGCGGTGACTCCGCCCGCACCGACGGCGCGGACGTCGGCCTCGACCTCACCGGCGGCTGGTACGACGCCGGCGACCACGTGAAGTTCGGCTTCCCGATGGCGTTCAGCACGACCATGCTCGCCTGGGGCGCGGTCGAGTACCGGAACGGCTACGCCGCCTCCGGCCAGCTGCCGCACCTGCTCAACAACCTGCGCTTCGTCAACGACTACTTCATCAAGGCGCACCCCGCCCCGAACGTCCTCTACGGACAGGTCGGCAAGGGCGACGACGACCACAAGTGGTGGGGTCCGGCCGAGGTGATGCCGATGGCGCGGCCGGCGTACAAGATCGATGCGAGCTGTGGCGGCGCGGACCTGGCGGGGGAGACGGCGGCGGCGATGGCCGCGTCGTCGATGGTCTTCCGCCCCACCGACCCGACCTACGCCAACACCCTGCTCACCCACGCGCGGCAGCTCTACACCTTCGCCGACACGGTGCGGAAGAGCTACCACGAGTGCATCACCGACGCGACCAGCTTCTACCGCTCCTGGAGCGGCTGGCAGGACGAACTGGTCTGGGGCGCGATCTGGCTGCACCGGGCCACCGGCGAGGCCAGTTACCTGGCCAAGGCGGAGAGCGAGTACGACCGGCTCGGCAACGAGAACCAGTCGACCACCAAGTCGTACCGGTGGACCATCGCCTGGGACAACAAGCAGTTCGGCGCGTACGTGCTGCTGGCCGCGCTGACCGGCAAGCAGAAGTACCTCGACGACGCCAACCGCTGGCTGGACTGGTGGACCGTCGGCGTCAACGGGGAGAAGGTGCGCTACTCGCCCGGCGGGATGGCGGTGCTCGACTCCTGGGGCGCGCTGCGCTACGCCGCCAACACCGCGTTCGTGGCGCTGCTGCACAGCGACCGGATCACCGACGCCACCCGCAAGGCGCGCTACCACGACTTCGCGCTCCGGCAGATCAACTACGCGCTCGGCGACAACCCGCGCAACTCCAGCTACCAGATCGGCTTCGGGGTCAACCCGCCGCGTAACCCGCACCACCGCACCGCGCACGGCTCCTGGTGGGACAGCCAGACCGTACCCACCGAGACCCGGCACGTCCTGCACGGGGCGTTGGTCGGCGGCCCGTCCGCGCCGGACGACAAGTACACCGACAGCCGGTCCGACTACGTGATGAACGAGGTCGCCACCGACTACAACGCCGGGTTCAGTTCCGCGCTGGCCGCCCTGACCGCGAAGTACGGCGGCACCCCGCTGGCCGGCTTCCCGGTCGCCGAGCAGCCCGACCTGGCCGAACTGAGCGTGGAGACCACGGTCATGCAGAACGAGCCCCGCGCGGTCGGGCTCAAGGCCATCGTCTACAACAAGTCCGCCTTCCCGGCCCGCGCGCTCACCGACGGCAGGTTCCGGTACTACTTCCGTACCGACGGCTCGCCGGCGCAGGTCACCCCCGGCTACACCCAGGGCTGCCCGTCGCCGTCCGCCGCCCGCCAGGTCGCGGGCGACCTCTGGTACGTCGAGGTCGACTGCACCGGGCACACCATCGCCCCGGCCGGCCAGTCGCAGCACCGGATGGAGGTGCAGTTCAAGATCGGCGTACCGGAGGGTGGCACCTGGGACCCGACAAACGACCCGTCCTGGCAGCCGACCGCCGGTCCGAACCCGAAGGTGCCGCTCTACTCCGGTGGCCAGCGGGTCTGGGGTGAGGAGCCGACCGGCACCACGCCGGACACCACCCCGCCCACCGTGCCCGGCACCCCGGTCGCGTCCGGGCTCACCGCCACCGGCGTCACCCTGACCTGGACCGCCTCCACCGACGCCGGCAGCGGCGTGGCCGGCTACGAGATCACCCAGGAGACGGTCGGCAGCGACGCGCTGGTCCTGCACCGGTCCAGCACCAACACGCTGACCCTGACCTCGCTCTCCCCGGCCCGTACCTATCGGTTCTGGGTCCGGGCCCGGGACAGCGCGGGCAACTCGTCGGCGTCCTCGGCGACGGTGACGGTGACCACCCCGGCCGGCAACGGCCCGGACACCAGCGCACCCACCCCGCCCGGCACCCCCACCGCCTCGGCGGTCGGCCCCACCGGGCTCACCCTGGCCTGGGGGCCGTCCACCGACGACGTCGGGGTCACCGGCTACCGCGTGTACCGGAAGACCTGGCCGGTGGACACCCTGGTCGCCACGGTGCCCGGCACCACGTACCCGGTGACCGGGCTGACCCCGGCCACCGCGTACGCGTTCTACGTGGTCGCCGTCGACGCCGCCGGCAACCCGTCGGCCCCGTCGCCCACCCTCACGGTGACCACCGCGCCGGACACCCCGACCGCGTCCTGCCGGGTCGGCTACACCACCAGCGACTGGAGCACCGGGTTCACCGCCACGGTGACCATCACCAACACCGGCACCGGCACGCTGAACGGTTGGAGCCTCGGGTTCAGCTTCCCGGCCGGGCAGCAACTCATCCAGGCGTGGTCGGCGAACGCGACCCAGTCGGGAGCGGCGGTGACCGCCACCAACCTGGCGTACAACGGCACCCTCGCGCCGGGGGCGTCGACCAGCTTCGGCTTCAACGGCACGCACACCGGCAGCAACCCGAAGCCGACCGCCTTCACCCTCAACGGTTCCCCCTGCACCATCGCCTAGTCCCACCGCCTGGCCCCGCAGAGATCTTGGACAGTTACCGTCGTGTGTGGACGGTAACTGTCCAAGATCCGTGCCGGCGAATCGCGTGCGGCGGGCCGAAGCCGGCGGGGCGACCGGCGTCCTGGGCGGCGGAGCGCCAGCCGGCGGCCGACAGGGCCCGGCGGAGGTCGGCGGCGACCTCCGCCGGGCGGGCGCGGACCAGCCAGGCGGGGAAGCGCAGGATCCGGTCACCCGCCGTCCAGACGTCGTTCTGCCGCCGCATGTCCGCCGCCCACTGGCGTACGTCCATGTGGTGCGCGCCGTCGATCTCCACGTGCAGCCGGTACGCCCGCCAGTACGCGTCCAGCCACCGGGTCCGTCCCGCCGCGTCGGTACGCCGCTCCTGAAGATCCGGCCGGGGCAGCCCGTACCGCCGGCAGAGGCGGACGAAGTCGATCTCCGACAGCGCCTGGGCGCCGCCGGTGATGTCGTCGACGGTCTGCCGGATGAGCCGTCGACGTGGTGCCCGGGGCAGGGCGGCCACCACCTCCCGTAGCTCCTCGGGCAGCACCCGGCGCTGCTGGCAACCGGCGGCCAGCACCGCCTGCGCCTCCGCCTCGTTCCGCGCCCAGCCGGCCGCGTCCACCAGGGCCCGGGAGGTGGTGGTACGGGGTGGCCGGCCGAGCTGGAGATGCTCGGGCGGGAGCACCGAGGAGCGGTGCACGTGCACCGCCGCCATGTCGACCGGCAGCCGCCGCAGCACCGTCCGGGCGGCCCGCCGCTCGGCCGGGACCAGCACGTGCAGCGGTTCCCGGGGCAGGCCACGCACGCCCGCTTCGGTGGCCGCCGTGGTGCCGCCCAGCACGGCTCCCGTCCCGGCGGCCAGGACCGCCACCCAGAGTTGCTGGTCCCGGGTCAGCCGGCCGTTGCCGGTCAGCAGGACGCCGCGACAGATGGACCGCCACCGACCGGTGCGGATCCGGCTGCGAACCAGGCCCTCGGTCAGCAGGCCGGTCGCCTGCGCGGTGGTGAGGACTCCGGACTGCTCGAACGCCAGCCAGTCCAGCGCGGTGGCGTCGTCGTGGGGAAGGTCGAAGGACACCTCACCGATCCTGACCGGCGCACCCCGCCCACACCGCCAGATCTTGGACAGTTACCGTCCTGACAGGACGGTAACTGTCCAAGATCCCGGGTGCTGGGTGTGGCTTGACTCAGTCCTTGATGGCGCCGTGTTCGACGCAGGTCGCCCGCCAGCCGGTCGGCAGCACCTGCACCTTCATCCGGCGCCGGCAGGACGGGCAGTACCGGGGCGGCTCGAGTGTCCGGGCGGTCCGGCACGCCTCGTGGGCGCTCGCCCCGGCCGGCTCACCGCACCGGTCGCACCACAGGCCACCCACCGTGCCGCATGCCGTCGCGTTCGGCCGGCCCGCCGCGTCGTCCACCGGCGCACCGTTGCCGATGGCCGCCCTGCCGGCCGGAGCCGCGTCGGTGTCCACGGTCGCCGGGTGGTCCGCCGCTGCGTCGGTGTCCACGGTTGCCGCTCCGTCCGCCGTCACAGCGTCGCGGAGAGCGCCTTGACCGGCATCTTCAGGTCCTCGAGCAGCTTGAGGTCGTCGGTCGCCGGCCGTCCCAGGGTGGTCAGGTAGTTGCCGACGATCACCGCGTTGATGCCGCCGAGCAGCCCGTCGCGGGTGCCCAGGTCGCCGAGGGTGAGTTCGCGCCCGCCCGCGTACCGGAGGATGGTGCGCGGCATGGCCAGCCGGAACGCGGCGATGGCCCGCAACGCGTCCTTGCCCTCGACCACCGGACGGTCGCCCAGCGGGGTGCCGGGGCGGGGGTTGAGGAAGTTCAGCGGGACCTCGTGCGGGTCCAGCTCGGCGAGCTGCGCGGCGAACTCGGCCCGCTGCTCCACCGTCTCGCCGAGGCCGAGGATGCCGCCACAGCACACTTCCATGCCGGACTCACGGACCATCCGCAGGGTCTCCCAGCGCTCCTCCCAGGAGTGCGTGGTGACCACGTTCGGGAAGTAGGAGCGGCAGGTCTCCAGGTTGTGGTTGTACCGGTGCACGCCCATGTCGACCAGCTCGTCGACCTGCTCCTGGGTGAGCATGCCCAGCGACGCGGCGACCTGGATGTCGACCGCCGCCCGGATCGCCGCGACGCCCTCGCGCATCTGCTTCATCAGCTTCGCGTCCGGGCCACGCACGGCCGCCACGATGCAGAACTCGGTCGCCCCGGTGGCCGCGGTCTGCTTCGCCGCCTCGACCAGGGACGGGATGTCCAGCCAGACCGAGCGGACCGGGGAGGCGAACAGGCCCGACTGCGAGCAGAAGTGGCAGTCCTCCGGGCAGCCGCCGGTCTTGAGCGAGACGATGCCCTCCACCTCGACCTCCGGGCCGCACCAGCGCATCCGCACCTCGTGGGCGAGTTGGAGCGCGGCGGTCAGGTGCTCGTCGGGCAGGTTGAGCACGGCGAGGACACCGGCCTCGTCGAGGCCGACGCCCTGCTCCAGCACCTGGGTCCGGGCCTGGTCGAGGATCTCTGGCATGGCTCGTACCCTACAAGGCCGGCCACCGGGGGCGAATCCCTGCTTCCCGCCGCTCCAGCCACCTCCGAGCCGGTTGCGGCGGGGCCGGGCAGTGCTCCGCCGGGGGCCGCGCCGCGCCACGCCGGTGGCTCCGGTACGGATGGTAACTTCGCCCGGCGGAACGGTCGCCGGGCATGGCGACGAGGTCGGGCGGCGAGCAGGGGAGTGACGGTGGCGGACTGGCTGGCGGCGCTCGAACGCCGTGCCGAGCTGCGGGCGAAGGCGGGACTGACCCGGCGGCTGCGGCCCCGGGGCGCGGACGACGCCACGGTCGACCTGGCCGGCAACGACTACCTCGGGCTCGCCACCCATCCCGAGGTCACCGCTGCCGCGGCGGTCGCGCTGCGCGCGTACGGGCTGGGCGCTACCGGGTCCCGGCTGGTACGCGGCTCCACCGACGTGCACCACGAGCTGGAGGACGCGCTCGCCGACTGGCTCGGCGCGGAACGGGCGCTGGTCTTCTCCTCCGGCTACCTGGCCAACCTCGGCGCGCTGCGGGCCCTCGTCCAGCCCCGTACCCTGCTCGTCTCGGACGCGCACAACCACGCCTCCCTGATCGACGGTTGCCGCATATCCGGGGCGGAGACCGTGGTCACCCCGCACGCCGACGTGTCCGCCGTGCAGGCCGCGCTCGCCGCCGCCCCCGGCCGGCCGGCCGTGGTGGTCACCGAGTCGGTCTTCTCCGTCGACGGGGACCTCGCCCCGCTCGCCCGGCTGCACGAGGTGGCCCGCCGGTACGGTGCGCTGCTGCTGGTCGACGACGCGCACGCGCTCGGGGTGACCGGACCGGCCGGTGCCGGCGCGGTGGTCGCCGCCGGACTCGCCGGAGCGCCGGACGTGGTGGTCACCGCCACCCTCTCGAAGTCCCTCGGTGGCGTGGGCGGGGTGGTGGCCGGTCCCGCACCGTTCGTCCGGCACCTGGTGGAGACCGGCCGGACCTTCATCTTCGACACGGCGCTCCCGCCGGCCGTCGCCGCCGGGGTACGGGCCGCCGTCGGTCTCGCCCGTACCCGTGACGACCTGCGTGCCGAGCTCGCCGACCGGGCTGCGGTGACGGTACGCCGGCTGCGGGCCGCCGGCCTGACCGTCTCCACCCCCGCCGCCGGGGTGGTGTCGGTGACCGCCCCCGGCGCGGAGGCCGCCACCACGTGGGCCGAGAAGTGCCGGGAGCAGGGGGTGGCGGTCGGCTGCTTCCGTCCGCCCTCCACCCCCGACCCGCGGTCGCGGCTGCGGCTGACCCTCAACGCCGGGGTACCCCGGGCCGACTTCGAGCGGGCGCTGGACGTCGTCGTGGCGTGCGCGCCGGACGGGGCGCGCGGGCCGCGGGTCGGGGTGGTCGCGTGACCGCCCCGTGGCAGGGTGCGGTGCTGGTAACCGGCACCGACACCGGCGTCGGCAAGACCGTGGTGACCGCGGCCGTGACCGCCGCCGCGCAGGCGGCCGGGCTGCGGGTCGCCGTGGTCAAACCCGGCCAGACCGGTACGGCCACCGGCGAGCCCTCCGACGTCGACAGCGTGACCCGGCTGGCCGCCCCGCTGACCGGCCGGACGCTGGCCAGCTTCCCCGACCCGCTCGCCCCGCTGACCGCCGCCCGGGTGGCCGAGCTGGAGCCGCTGGGGTTCGACCCGGTCGTCGACGCGGTCCGCGAGGAGGCG
This sequence comes from Micromonospora sagamiensis, assembly GCF_014680085.1. NCBI lineage: Bacteria > Bacillati > Actinomycetota > Actinomycetes > Micromonosporales > Micromonosporaceae > Micromonospora > Micromonospora sagamiensis. Next base: position 4,790,973 of record NZ_AP023438.1, read on the forward strand.
GACAAGCACGACCTGGTGCTCGTCGAGGGGGCCGGCGGGCTGCTCGTGCCGATGGGGCTGCGGCCCTCCGGCGAGGCGTGGACGGTCGCCGACCTGGCCGTGGCGCTCGGCGCACCGGCGGTCGTGGTGGCCCGCGCCGGGCTGGGCACGCTGAACCACACCGCGCTCACCCTTGAGGCGCTGGAGCGCCGGGCGGTGCCGGCCGGGGTGGTGATCGGCGCCTGGCCGGCCGAGCCGGAACTGGTGCACTGGGCGAACCTCGGCGAGCTGGTGCCGAAGCTGCTCGGCGCGCTGCCGACCGGGGCCGGGGCGATGGATCCGGGGGTGTTCCGCCGGTCCGCCCCGGGCTGGCTCACCCCGGCGCTGTACGGGGTGCTCGACGACTGGCGGGCCTGGGCCGAGGAGATCTGAACCCACCCACTTTCGGCAGTGCCGACCGGTCCCGCCGGTGGGTAGCCTCCGACGGCGTGCGGACACTCGGACGACGGATCGACGGCGGTCGGCGGCGGCTGCTGGGGGACGGGCTGCTCGGCGTACTGCTCGCCGCGCCGCTCACGTACCCCCGGCTGACCCCGCCGTACTCCTGGCACGCCGGGTTGTTGCTGGTCGTAGGGCTGCTGCTGCTCGCCACGGCGGTGGTGGCGGCCTGGCGACGGCCCCTGCCGGCGCTGGTGCTGGTGGTGCTCGGCTCGTCCGTCGACGGGAACTTCGTCTTCGCCATTCCGGTGTTCAGCTACCTGGTCGGCCGGCGGGACGCCCGCGCCGCGCCCGCCGCGGTGGTCTTCGCGGTCCTCGCGGTCGGGGGGAGCATGCTCAACCTGGGGCTGCTCGGCACCCGGCCGCGGACCTGGTTCCTGCTGGCCACCGTGCTGATCTTCGCCGGGGTGTTCCCGTGGCTGGTCGGCCGGTACCTTCGCCAGCAGCACACGCTGCTGCTGGCCGGCTGGGAGTACGCCGAATCGGTGCGCCGGGAGCAGCGCGGCGCGGCCGAGCGGGTCCGGCTGCGGGAGCGGGCCCGGATCGCCCGGGACATGCACGACTCACTCGGCCACGACCTGAGCCTGATCGCCCTGCGGGCCGGTGCGCTGGAACTGGCCGGCGACCTCGACCCCCGGCACCGGACGGCCGTCGGTGAGCTGCGCACCAGCGTGACCGCCGCGACCGCGCGGCTCGGCGAGATCGTCCGGGTGCTCCGAACCGACGCGGGACCGTCCCCGCTGGATCCCGTCGACGACGTGGCCGCGCTGGTGGCCGGGGCCCGGGCGGCGGGGATGGCGGTCGCGCTGCGTGGTGACCCGACCGACGGCGACCTGCCCGCGCTGACCGGGGTGGCGCTGCGCGGACTGGTCCGGGAGGCGCTCACCAACGCCGCCCGGTACGCCCCGGGCGTCCCGGTCACCGTGGCGGTCCACCGCGACTCCGGCCACGTCGAGGTGTCGGTGCGCAACGCCGCGCCGCCGGTGCCACCGCCCGCCTCGGTGTCGGCCGGCACCGGGCTGCTGGCGCTGCGCGAACGGGTCCGGCTCGCCGGGGGCGCTCTCGACGCCGGTCCCCGCGACGGCGGGTTCGTGGTGGCGGCCCGTCTTCCCCGCACCCCGACCGCAGCCGGGACACCGGAGCCGGCCACCGTGCCCCCGGTCGCGGGAGCGGTGCTGCCGGAGCCGGCCACCGTGCCCCCGGGCGGGTCAGCCGTGCTGCCCGAGCGGCTCGGCGACGTCCGGCGGCAGGTGCGCCGCAGTCTGCTCGTCGCGGTCGGGGTGCCGGTCACCCTGGCCGGACTGCTCGCGCTGGTCTACCACCCGTTCGTCACCGCCGACGCGGTGCTGGAGCCGGGGGCGTACGAGCGGATGCGCCCCGGTCAGCAGCGCACCGAGCTGACCGGCCTGCCCCGCCGGCAGGTCGAGGCTCCCGTCGACGCCCCGGCCGGCTGCGAGTACTACACCGACGGGAACTTCCCGCTGGCCCAACCGGCCTACCGGCTCTGCTTCGTGCGGGGCCGGCTGGTCGAGAAGGAACGGATGCCGTGACCATCTCCGTACTGCTCGCCGACGACGAGGGGATGATCCGGGCCGGGGTGCGGGCCATCCTCGCCACCGACCCGGGGATCGAGGTGGTCGCCGAGGCCGCCGACGGCCGGGCCGCCGTGGAACTGGCCCGCGCCCACCGGCCCCGGGTGGCGCTGCTGGACATCCGGATGCCCCGGCTGGACGGGCTGGCCGCCGCCGCCGAGATCCGCCGCCTGGTGCCCGGCACGGCGGTGGCCGTGCTGACCACTTTCGGCGACGACGACCACGTCGCCCGGGCGCTCGGCGACGGGGCCACCGGCTTCCTGTTGAAGGCGGGCGATCCCCGAGAGCTGCTGGCCGGGGTCCGGGCGGTGGCCGACGGTGGCGCGTACCTGTCGCCCCGGGTGGCCCGCCGGGTGATCGAGCTGAGCGGGGCGCGGATGGCCCGCGGACCGGCGGCCCGGGACCGCACGGCCACGCTGACCGACCGGGAACGCGACGTGCTCGCCCTGGTGGGGGCGGGGTTGTCCAACGCCGAGATCGCCCGCCGGCTGCACCTGGTCGAGGGGACGGTCAAGGGCTACCTGTCCAGCGTGTTCATCCGGCTCGGGGTGCGCAACCGGGTGCAGGCGGCGATCCTCGCACACGAGGCGGGACTGGTCCCCTCCGACGACTGAGCGGGCCCGCCGGGCGGTGTACCCGCCCGGCGGACCCGGTCTCACCGGAAGGTCACCTCGGGGTACGCGGGGTCGGGGCCGTCGAGCAGCGGCGCGGGGCGGGCCCGCAGGTGCCGGTCGACGAAGGCCGCCACGTACTCGCGGGTGACCAGCATCTGCCGCTCCGCCGGGATCGCCCCCGGGTCCTGGCCGAGCTGCGCGCCGAGCACCGGCCGGTCGGTGAAGGACATGTGCCCGCTGCCGGTCACCGTCAGCCAGCGCTTCCAGCCGCCCAGGTCGGGCCAGTCCCGCACCCAGCTGTGGTCCGCCGGCCGCTCGGCGCCGACCAGCATGACCGGCCGCACGGTGGGGCCGACCGGGGTGAACAGCGTCCCGTCCAGGTCGGCGGCGGCATCCACCCGGGCGTCGGTGACCAGCGCCCGGACCGCCGACGCGCCCCCGATGGAGTGGCCGACCATGGCGACGCGCCGCCGGTCGACGAAGCCGCGCCAGACCGGCCTCGGTCCGGTGAGCCGGTCCAGCAGGAACGACACGTCGGCGGTCCGCCCGGCGATCACCTTCTGCGCCGTGCCGTCGCCCCACTCGTCGCAGGCCCGGCACTCGGCGACCCGGCCGTCGGGGAACTCGACGCCGTACGCCTCGTGCGGGTGGTCGATCCCGGCGACCACGTACCCCCGGCTGGCCAGCTCCTCGGCGAGCCCGGTGAGCGACTCCCGGCTGAGCGAGAAACCGGGGGAGAGCAGCACCAGCGGCCAGCCGTGCCGGTTCGGGCGTACCGGGACGTCCCGCCGGGCGTGGGTGCGGACCGTGGTGAGCACGTCCGGCGGGAGCGGCAGCCCGGTGGAGGCGACGATCCGGGCGGAGACCGCCGCCGTGGTGTAGGGCGCGGGCGTGCCGACCGGGGCCGCCGCCGGGTACCACATCGACACCATCAGCTCGCGGGGCTGCTCCGGCCGCCACGGGTCGGGCCGGGCGTGGTCGGTCAGGTGCAGCCAGGTGGTGCCGACCGGGTGCGGGCCGGTCGGCGCGGGCAGGGCCAGCGCGGGCACGGGCGGCGGCGGGGCCGCGACCGCGCCACCAGGTGTCAGCGCCGCCGCCAGGGCCAGGAGTACGGCGACCGCCCGGCCGCCGTGACGTGGAGTCATCATGCCGGGACGCTAACGGCGGCGGGCGGCCGTTCGGCACCGTCGATCGCCCGGACGGACCACTGATCTTCGTCAGGGTCTCCGGCCGGGTGGGTGGCGCACCAGGAAGGTGTCCGGCATCCGGAAGGTGAGGTTGTCCGGGCACCACGGCGGCCGGACCACCTCGACGCCGGCCAGCAGTTCCGCCGTACGGGCCACCACCACGGCCGCCTCCATCCGGGCCAGTTGCGCCCCGACGCAGCGGTGCGCGCCCGCGCCGAACGCCAGGTGGCGGCGGGAGCCGCGCTGACCGGGGCGGAAGTGCCCCGGCTCGGCGACCACGGCCGGGTCCCGCCCGGCCCGGGCCAGCCAGAGCACGACACTGGTGCCCCGCCGCACCGGCGTCCCGCCCAGCGTGGTGTCCGCCGCCGTGACCCGCCGCCAGGTGACGATCGGCGGCTCCAGTCGCAGTCCCTCCTCCACCACGTCGGCCACCGGCACCGTGCCGGTGCGCAGCCCGGCCAGCACCGCCGGTTCGCCGGTGAGCCGGTGCAGCAGCAGGGTGAGGAACTGGGAGGTGGTCTCCTGCCCCGCCACGAGCAGGAAGAAGAGCGCGCCGACCACCACGTCGGCGGAGTGCCCCTCGGCCCGCAGCCGGGCGGCCAGCCCACCGCCGGTGGCGGCGAACTCCCGCAGCACCCCGTGGAAGCGGCCCACCTCGGCGGCGAGGGCGAGCTGCCGGGCCTCGTCCAGCGGCGCCCAGAAGAGTTCCAGCGCGGCGCGGGCGAACGCCTTGACCGCCTCGACCGGGGCGTCCGGCAGCTCGACCAGGCGGGCCAGCACCAGCAGCGGCAGGTCGGCGGCGAGCTCGGCGTACAGGTCCACGGTCGCCCCGGCGGCCAGCCCGGCGGTGAGCCGGCCGACCCGCGCGTCGACCAGAGCGGTCAGCCAAAGCCGCTGGGCGGCGACCCGCTCCGGGTGCAGCGCCTCGGCGACCAGCGCCCGGATCCCGGGGTGGCTCGGACCGGAGTTGTTGGCGAGCGTCGGCGGCAGCCGGAACCGGTGCCCGGCGAGGACCCGCAGCGCGGCCACCGGGATCGGGGTGACCGCGTCCAACGCGTTGTCGGGTCGCCAGGTGACCGGGTCGGCGAGCACCTGCCGGACCAGGGCGTGCCGGGTGACCAGCAGGTGCGTGACCCCGAGGTGGTCGGCGACGGTCACCGTGTCGGGCGCTTCGCCGTCCAGGGCCGGGCCCCAGCCACGGAACAGCACGTCGGACCGGTCAACCGTCGGCACGGGGACGACCGGACTTCAGTTCCCAGACGGTGGTGTGCCGGACCCGGACGCTCTCCAGCGCCGGGGGCACCGGCACGTCGTACCCGGCCAGTTCGGTGAAGCGGTCCCGGGGGAGGAAGGCGCGGCCGGGGTCGCCGACCAGCACCCGCGCCCCGGCCCGGGTGGCGCGGAGCAGGAAGCGCAGCATCCGGTTGGCCATCGCCTCGCTGTAGAAGACGTCCCCGGCGAGCACCACCTCGGCCGTCCCGGCGTCCGGGTCGTCGAGGACGTCGCCCAGCTCGGCGTCGACGCGTACCCCGTTGGCCCCGGCGTTGAGCGCGACGGCGGCGACCGCCCGCTCGTCGATCTCCACGGCGCGGACGGCGGCGGCCCCGGCGCGGGCGGCGGCGACCGCGACCAGGCCGGAGCCGGAGGCGAGGTCGAGCACCCGGCGGTCGGCGACGGTCTCCGGGTGGTCGAGGACGTACCGGGCCAGGGCCTGACCGCCGGCCCAGGCGAAGGCCCAGAACGGCGGCGGCTGCGCGCTGCGGAACTCGCCCTCGGTCAGCTCCCAGAGCCCGATCGGTTCGTCGGCCTGGTGCAGCCGCACCTCGGGGACGAAGGCGACGGGGGCCAGTCGGGCGTGCAGCCGGACGAAGGCCGCGGAGATCTCGGACACCCGGTGATTCTGCCCCGTGCGCGTCCTCCGGGGTCGGCGCGGGTGGCCCGATGGTCTATCGACATTTGACAAAATCTACCGTCTTGTAAAGCGACGTGGTCCGTGTCACAGTCGGGGTAGTCGTCGATCGGAGGTTGGCATGGCCGACGGCATCGATCCGACCCCGCCACCCGCCGCCTGGCGGGACCCACGCCGCCCGTTCTGGCCGTTGGCCCTGCTCGTGCCGGGGCTGCCCTTCCTGAGCTGGCTGGTGTGGGACGCCACCGGCCGGTGGTGGGCCTGGTGGCTCGCCCCGCTGTTGGTCTTCGGCGTGATCCCGGTAGTCGACCTGCTCGTCGGGGACGACCAGGAGAACCCGCCGGAGGAGGCGGTGCCCCGGCTGGCCGGCGAGCGTTACTACCGCTGGCTGACCTACCTCTACCTGCCCGCGCAGTACGCCGGGCTGGTGCTCGGCTGCGCGGTCTGGGCGCACGACCGCCCGGGTCCCCTGGTCGGCGCCGGACTGGCCGTCACGCTCGGCATCGTCGACGGCATCGCCATCAACACCGCGCACGAGTTGGGGCACAAGCGGGAGCGGACGGAACGCTGGCTGGCCAAGATCGCCCTGGCCCCGACCGGGTACGGGCACTTCCAGGTGGAGCACAACCGGGGGCACCACGTCCGGGTGGCCACCCCGGAGGACCCGGCCAGCGCCCGGCTGGGGGAGAGCTTCTGGGCGTTCTGGCCGCGTACCGTCGTCGGCAGCCTGCGCTCCGCCTGGCGGCTGGAGACCAACCGTCTCCGGCTGCGCGGACGCACCCCGTGGACGTGGCGCAACGAGGTGCTGCACGCCTGGGCCATGACGGTGGTCCTGTTCGCCGTCCTGACGGTGGCCTTCGGGCCGGCCGTGCTCCTCCTGCTGCCGGTGCAGGCGGTCGTCGGCTTCTCGCTGCTGGAGGCGGTCAACTACCTGGAGCACTACGGCCTGGCCCGGCAGCGCACCGCCGCCGGGCGCTACGAGAAGGTCGACCCCCGGCACAGCTGGAACAGCGACCGGACGGTCACCAACGTCTTCCTCTTCCAGCTCCAGCGGCACAGCGACCACCACGCCAACCCGCTGCGCCGCTACCAGACGCTGCGCAGCTTCGACTCCTCCCCGCAACTGCCCGCCGGGTACGCCACCATGGTGCTCGCCGCCCTGGTGCCGCCACTGTGGCGACGGGTGATGGACCCCCGGGTCCTGGCCCACTACGGCGGCGACCTGTCGCTGGCCAACGTCCACCCGCCGGCCCGGCGGCGGCTCTCCGGCCCGCCGCCGGGAACGGGCACCCCGCAGCCGTCGTCCCGCTGAGTCCGGCGCGGTGTCCGCCGGCCCCGCGGTGGCCCCCGCGCCCGGCCGGACGACGGTACGGTGATGCGGTCGCCACGGCGCCCCTCCTCCCGGCCGGGCGACCGTGCGGTGGCGCGGGTCAGCTCCCCGGCGTCCAGGCCGGATCGCGGCCGAACAGGGCGAGCAGCCGGGCCTGTTCGTCGGCGTCGGCGGGGACGTCCACCCCGGGGCGGACGAGGTTGCCCGCCCGGTAGGCGGCGACCCGTCCGGTGAACCACCGGGCGCACTCACGGACGGCCGCCGGGTCCAGCCGGCGGGTCGCGCCGATCGCCACGGCCAGGTCCCAGCCGTGCACCAGGTGTTCGGCGACGAGCTGGTGGAGGTACTCCCGGGCCGGCGTCGGACCGGCCGAGAGCTGGACCGTACGCTCGGTCGCCCCCGGTACGGTGGCAGCCCGTTCGGCCTGCCGGGCCGCGTCCCGGGCCGCCCTCACCGGGTCGTCGCCGAGTTGGTCGCCGGTGAACCGGTCGCCGACCGACTCGATGGTCGCGCCGGCCAGCAGGGGCACCGCCCACCGGTCCTCGGTGACCACGTGTTCGACCAGGGTGCGCACGTCCCACTCCGCGCAGGGCGTCGGCGCCGACCACTGTCGTGGGCCCACCCGGCCGACCCGGTCGGTGAACTCCGCCAGGCTGCGTCGGTACGTCTCCAGCAGGTCCATGCCGCGATTGTCCCGTCCGGTCGACCGGACGGGGCGGTTTCCGGTCGGCGGGCCCGAGCCGGGCGACCGCCCGGCGGACCGCTCCCGGGCCGCGCGGCCCGCCGGTGGCCGCCACCCGGCGGGTGGGTGCTGCCCGGCGGGGCCGCTGCCCGGCGACGGTGGCGGCTCAGTCCAGCTCGGCCGGGTCCAAACCCAGTTCCCGCGCGGTGACCAGGCGGATCCACTCGACGAACTGGCGGCGGGTGATCACCCGGTGGTGCACCGCGAGTTGCACCGCGAGCCCGTCCATCACCGCGTTGATCCGCCACGCCGCGCCGGCCGGGTCGGCGCACTCGAAGGTGCCGTCCTCGACGCCGGCGGCGATGACCGCGGCGAGGTCCTGACGCCAGCGCAGGTCGAGGCGGCGGCAGACCTTCTCCAGTTCCGGGGTGCGCAGCGACTCGGACCAGCCGTCGATCCAGAGCGACCAGGAGGTGGAACGCCCGGACGGTGTGTAGAGCCGCAGGATCTTCTTGAGCTTGGCCAGCGGGGTGGCGGAGGAGCGGACCACCGCGTCCAGGCGGGCCAGGTCCTGTTCGACCGCGTACGCGAACGCCTGCTCCAGCAGGCGGTCCTTGGTGGCGAAGTGGTAGAAGACCAGCGCCTGGCTGACCCCGGCCGCCTGCGCCACGTCGGCGGTCCGGGTGTTGGCCAGGCCACGTTCCACGATCACGTCACACGCCGTGCGCAGCAGGGCATCCAGGCGGATCTCAGCGGCACGTCTCGTCACGCGGCTACCGTAGCCCATCGGGCCGCTCACGAGGAGTTACCGCTCCGGTCTGCCGTCGATGAGCTGCGGAAGGGCGACCGAAGCCGTCGGCGACGGTCGCCCATAGGGCCGTCCACCTGCTCGCTCGTCCTCCCGGGATCCTGCTATCCAGGCTCCTAGGAAGCTTTAGGAGTGGTGACCCCGCCCCTCGATCCGCCGCCCCGATCTGGCCTCCGACCTGCCCCGGAACCCTGACACACCGGGTGGAAATCGCCGGATGTTCCCCCCGATTTGGCAAGCGTTCCCGGGCTCGGCTAAAGTTCTCATCCGTCACCGGAAAACACCGGGGGCGTGCGGACGTAGCGCAGCTGGTAGCGCATCACCTTGCCAAGGTGAGGGTCGCGGGTTCGAATCCCGTCGTCCGCTCGGAGAGATGCCACCACGCATGCGGGGGCAACCTCGGTGGAGTGGCCGAGAGGCGAGGCAACGGCCTGCAAAGCCGTGTACACGGGTTCAAATCCCGTCTCCACCTCGGCAGTAGACGAGGGCGATTGGCGCAGTGGGAGCGCGCTTCCTTGACACGGAAGAGGTCACTGGTTCAAACCCAGTATCGCCCACCAGACGGAGAAGCCCGTCACCGGACGCCGGTGACGGGCTTCTCCCATGTGCGGACCGGGTGCTCCGGTCTCCGGACGTCGGCGGCCGTCTCCGCTCCGCCGGGTCCGCCGCCTCCGGATCACCGGGTGACGCGACCGGAGCCGGCGCAGGTCTCACACATCGTGGGCGGGTTCTCCACGTCGGCGAAGCCGGTGCCGGTGAAGGTCAGGGTCCGCTCCCGCCGGTCGATCCACCCCCGCCCCTGGCAGGTGATGCAGATCAGGGTGACCTCCTCCGCCACCACGGGACGTCGGGGCTCCCCGGGCCGGCGCAGCCAGCGGGCGGACCGGAGCCGCCAGCGCTCGGGCAGGGACGGCCGGTCCCGCCCCGGGCGGGCCGGGCTCCCGGAGGAGCGGGACGCCTCCGGAGCGGACCGCCGCCGCCAGCGGGAGAAGGCGGTCGCGACCCCGACCGCCACCAGCAGCAGGAGAACGGCCACTATGGCGTTGCCCATGACGTCTCCTCGGGCCGGTGACGGGGACCGGACAAACTCTAGGCCCCGTACCGGTGGGTAGCGGACGGTGGTCTTCTCGATTCGGCAGGTGCCTGGTTAACTGCGAATTCGATCGTGGACCGTGCCACTGTGGAAGGCGGCTCCCTGCCCCATGACCGAGATCGCGCACCGAGACAACCCGCTGCCTCGGCTCGCCGTGCCCGGTGAGCGGTTCGGCTGGATCTACCAGGACCCCGACCTCTACCGGCGGCGGTTCCCCGAGCCGCCACCGGAGCCGGGGACCGTCCCGCCGGAGCTGGTCACCCGGGCCGCCAGCGCCAGGGAACGGGCGATGCGTCGGATGGGGGTGGCCCTGGGCGTCGGCCTCGGGCTGGCGCTGCTCTTCGGCTGCTGCCAGCGGTTCGGCGCCGCCCTCGGCGAGCCGATCGGCTGGCTGGTGATGTTCCTGATGATCCTCTCCGCGTTCGGCGGCATCGGCGGGGCGGCGGTCGTCTGGCTGCTCAAGCGCCAGGCCGAGCGGGACCTGGCCACCGCGCAGGAGCAGGTCCGCAGCACGTTCGAGCAGGCCAGGGCGGGGTGGGACGCACGCCGCGCGGCCTTCGAGCACCAGCAGCAGCAGGCGCTGGAGCAGATGTACGAGTGGAGCGCGGCGACCCCGTCCCCGGGCACCCGGCGGATCGACGTCGTCGGTGGCAGCAGCTACGGCTGGGAGGCGCTGCTGACCGTCTTCGGTGGGTCACTGCTCAGCACCCGGGGGCCGATGACCCTGGTGGACTTCACCGGTGAGGCGCTCTGCGGCGAGCTGATGACCCTGGCCGAGCAGACCGGCCGCTCGGTGCGGGTCACCGGGTTCCCGTCCGGCCTGCGCGACCTGGACCTGCTCGCCGGCCTCTCCGCCCGGGAACTGGTCGACCTGCTGGTCGAGTCGATGTACGGCGAGGGCACCGGCGGTGACCGCGCCGACCGGCACCGCGACACGATGCTGCTGGGTGAACTCTGCGAGGTGCTCGGTGAGGACGTGAGCATCGCGCGGCTGGTCGGCGGTCTGCGGGTGCTGACCGACCGGCCCGGCCAGCCGGCGCTCAGCGAGATCGAGTGCGCGCTGGTGGCGGGGCTGATGCCGGAGGAGGCCCGCAGGCAGGCCCACCACCACCTGCGGCGGCTGGAGAGCTTCCTGCGCCCGCTGACGGGGTTGGGGCAGGCCGCCGGGGGGCCGCCCACGGCCGAGCTGTCCTGCCTGGTCGCCGACCGGGACGGCCGCAGCGCCCAGCACGAGTTGCTCAAGGACCTGCTGGTGCAGTGGCTGATCCGCCGGGTGAGCCGGGAGGCGATCAGCGGCGGGTCGATCGTGCTGGTCGGCGCGGACGACCTGCACCACCGGCAGATCGAGCGGTTGGGCACGCTCTGCGAGCGGCGCGGGATCCGCCTGGTGCTCTTCTTCGCGCACCTGCGGGAGCAGTCGCTGCACGCTCTCGGCGGCGGCGAGGTGGCCTTCATGCGACTGGGCAACCACCACGAGGCGCAGCAGGCGGCGGAGTTCATCGGCCGGCAGCACCGGTTCGTGCTCAGCGGTCTGACCCGCACCCTGGGCGGGGACCAGACGCACACCCTGGCCAACTCCGAGGGCGGCTCGGAGACCGAGGGCGGCAGCGAGGGGTCCCGGGGTGAGGGGAAGTCGCTGATCAGGCAGCGGAGCCGCAACTGGAGCCGGAGCCGCACCTGGAGTCAGACCCAGTCGGTGGCGAGCGGGTCGAATTGGAGCGACGCCGCCTCCGCGCAGCGGGTGTACGAGTACGCCGTCGAGCCCCGGGTGTTGCAGGATCTGCCGGACTACGCCCTGCTCCTGGTGAAGGGGGAGGGGCGTGGCTCGGTGGTGCAGGCGGTGGAGTGCAACCCGGAGATCGTCACGTTGCCCCGGATGACGATGGACCCGCTGCCGGTGGTGCCGCTGCCGCCCGCCGGGGAGGCCGCCCATCCGGCCTCCGGGGTGCCGGGTCAGGTCACGCTCTCCCAGCCGGCGCCGATCGTCGCGCAGCCGGCCTCGCCGGAGCAGGCCGCCGCCGGTGTCCTGCCGGGCTGGGGCGCGGGCGGCCCGGTGTCGCACCCGCCGCATCCCGGGCCTGCGGTGCCGCAGCCGCCGTCGCGGCCGCAACCGCCCCGGCAGCGCCAGCAGCCGGAGCCGCCGCAGGGGCCGGGGCGGGGTCCGGGCTGAGCCCGGTCGGGGGATACCCGGTGTCGGGCTGATCTTGGGTTCGGGTAGAGTTCATCCCGTCGCCGGGGCACTCCGGGGACGTGCGGACGTAGCGCAGCTGGTAGCGCATCACCTTGCCAAGGTGAGGGTCGCGGGTTCGAATCCCGTCGTCCGCTCGCGGCCCGCCTGAGGGGCAGGGGCGATTGGCGCAGTGGGAGCGCGCTTCCTTGACACGGAAGAGGTCACTGGTTCAAACCCAGTATCGCCCACCAGTAATTCTGTCGAAGCAAATATCGGCCCGGCACCTAATTCAGGTGTCGGGTCGCTTCGTTTTCCGGAATTGATTTTCAGCGATCTACGTCAATGGCTTAGGCCACTTTTGTCCAGCGGTTCTCGAGGTCTTTCCGGTTGACTTCCCGGAAGTACCGACGCTGTCCGCCGAGCGGTCGCCGCTCCGGTCGGTGACGGTGCGAGGAAGGACCCACGGGGACCCACGCGAATTCACCTCCGCCCAGCGCCGATGTCTTCCATGGCGTCTCCCCGGGGCGGGACGGCGCGACGTCCGCGTCCGTCCCGGTCGACCCGCTTGTGAAGGAGAGTGGAGAGAGTGGACAGACGACGCATGCTCACCCTGGGCGGACTCGCGGTCGGCGGCGTGGCGGCCGTGTCGTCCGCGGTGTCGGTCAGTGCCGCCCTCAAGGGGGAGGACCGGACCGCCGAGCGCCACGCGCACGGCGACTCGGGTGGCGGCGGCACGGACGCGCGGACGGTCGCCGCCGCCCCGCTGGTCGAGCCGTTCAGTGTCGCCATGCCGGTTCCCCCGGTGCTGCGCCCGACGTACGTGGGTTCCACATCGGACCTCTACCAGCTGCCGGTGCGCACGGGCACCGTCGAGATCCTGCCCGGACTCGCCACGCCGGTGGTGGGTTACAACGGTCAGTTCGTCGGCCCCACCATCCGGGCCCGCAAGGGCCGGGCGGTGGCGCTCCAGGTGACCAACCAGCTCACCAACCCCACCAACGTGCACCTGCACGGCGGCTTCACCCCGGCCGTCCACGACGGCCACCCGATGGACTTCATCGCGCCGGGTGCCACCCGCAGCTACGCCTACCCGAACCTCCAGCACGCGACCACCCTCTGGTACCACGACCACAGCCACCACGCCGAGGCCGAGCACATCTACCGGGGGCTGCACGGCTTCTACCTGATCGAGGACGACGCGGAGAGGGCGCTGGGCCTGCCGTCGGGCCAGTACGACATCCCGATCCTGCTGCGGGACGCGCTGATCGGCGCGGACGGCTCGCTCGTCTTCGACCCGACCAACGCCGACAACCGGCCGCACATCCTGGCCAACGGCAAGCCTCAGCCGTACCTGCGGGTGACCGGGCGCCGGTACCGGTTCCGGCTGCTCAACGCCTCGCTGCACCGGATCTTCCGGCTGCGCCTCGACCGGGGGCAGCTGATCCAGATCGGCACCGACGGCGGGTTGCTGCCGGCTCCGCTGGCGGTGTCCGAGGTCCGGCTGACCCCGGGTGAGCGGGTCGAGGTGGTCGTCGACTTCGCCGGCCAGCCGGCCGGCACCCGGGTGGTGCTGGAGGACACCTCCGGACCGGTGATCGGCTTCGACGTCACCGGCCCGGCCACGGACGACAGCAGGGTGCCGGACCGGCTGATCCCGCTGCCGGCGCTGCCGGCCGCGACGGTCACCCGGGACATCGCGCTCAGCTTCGACCCGAGCAAGCTCGCCTTCACCGTCAACGGCAAGACGTACGACGCGACCCGGGTGGACGCCCAGGTGGTCAACGGCACCACGGAGATCTGGCGGGTCACCAACCGGGACACCGCGTTCGGCATCCACCACAACTTCCACCTGCACCTGGTGCAGTTCCGGTTGCTGGACCGCGACGGCGTGCCGCCGGCACCCGGCGAGGCGGGCTGGAAGGACACGGTGCACGTGCCGCCGGGCTCGACGGTCCGGGTGCAGGCCACCTTCTCCGGCTTCACCGGCAAGTACGCGTTCCACTGCCACTTCCCGGAACACTCCTCGCTCGGGATGATGGCGCAGTTCGAGGTCGTGAACAAAACCGCCTGATGGACCTCAAACACTGGCTCGCCCGCGCGGTCGACGCGGTCGACGGGTGGGCGGCGGAATTCGGTTCCGTCGCCCCGCACCCGTCCCAGGTGGTCGACGACTCGGCGTTCGGTGCGGCCTTCGACGAGTTCACCCGCAGGATGCGGGACAACTATCCGTTCTTCCACCCCCGGTACGCCGGCCAGATGGTCCGGCCGCCGCACCCCGCGGCGGTGGTCGGTTACCTGTCCGCGATGCTGCTCAACCCGAACAACCACGCCCGGGAGGGCGGGCCCGCCACCACCGACATGGAACGGGAGGTGGTGGCCCAACTCGCCGGGATGTTCGGCCTGCCGGACGCGTTGGGTCACCTCACCACCAGCGGCACCATCGCCAACCTGGAGGCGCTCTGGGTGGCCCGGCAGGCCCGGCCCGGCCGGGGGATCGCCTTCAGCGTCGACAGCCACTTCACGCACGCCCGGATGTGCCGGCTGCTCGGCGTCGAGGCGTACCCGGTGCGGGTCGACGACCACGGCCGGATCGACCTGGACGCGCTGGAGGAACTGCTGCGCAGCGGGCGGGTCGGCACCGTCGTGCTCACCGCCGGGACGACCGGCACCGGCACCGTCGACCCGATCGACGAGGTGGTACGCCTCAAGGAACGTCACGACGTCCGCGTGCACGTCGACGCGGCGTACGGGGGGTTCTTCACGCTGCTCGCCGGCAGTGGGGCGGTCCGGCCGGAGCCGTGGGCGGCGATCCGGCACTGCGACTCGGTGGTGGTCGACCCGCACAAGCACGGGTTGCAGCCGTACGGGTGCGGGGCGGTGCTCTTCGCCGACCCGGCGGTCGCCCGGTACTACCTGCACGACTCCCCGTACACCTACTTCACCCCGAGCGACCTGCACCTGGGGGAGATCAGCCTGGAGTGCTCCCGGGCCGGCGCGGCGGCGGCCGCGCTGTGGCTGACCTTCCGGTTGCTGCCGCCCACCCCGGAGGGGCTGGGGCGGGTCCTGGCGGTGCCCCGGCGGACCGCCCGGCGGTGGGCGGCGCTGCTGGCCGACTCGCCGTACCTGGACCTGTACCAGGAGCCGGACCTGGACATCGTCACGTACCACCCCCGCCGGCCGACCCTGTCGGGTGTGGACGAGGCCACCCGGCGGGTGCTGCACTCCGGGATGCACGACCCGGTCGACCCGGTCTACCTGAGCACGCTGCGGGTCGACGCGGAGGACTTCGGCCGGCGACACCCGGACCTGGTCCGGGACGCCGCGCACGCGCGGGTGCTGCGCAGCGTGGTGATGAAGCCGGAGGCGGAGGCCCACCTGGACACGTTGCACGCCCGCATCGAGGAACTCGCCGTGAAGGGAGGCGACTGATGGACACCGTGGACACCGCCGCCGCTGGCGTCGTCACCGGAGCCGACCGGGGCGTCCGCCGGGGCACCGCGGCCGACGCGGAACCGTTGGTGTCGCTGCTCGCCACCGCGTTCCGGGACGATCCGATCGCGGTGTGGATCTTTCCGGACGTACGGCGGCGGCGCAGCGCGCTGCCCGGCTTCTTCCGGGCGCTCTACGACCTGAGTCTCGGCGCGGACGGTGTCTGGACCACCGTCGACCTCGGGGCCGTACTGCTCACCACCGGCCCGGACACCCCGGAGCCGGCCGGCTTCGCCGAGCGGCTGGACGCCGTGGCGGGCGAGGACGCCGAAGCCCTGCGTACCGTGCTGGGGTTGCTCGACGCGCACCGGCCGGCGGTGCCGCACCACCACGTGTCGTTCGCCGGCGTGGCCCCGGACCGGCAACGGTCCGGGTGGGGCGCGCTGCTGCTGGCGGGATTCCTGCGGCACTGCGACGACCAGGGGCTGCCGGTGCACGCCGAGGCCAGCTCCGCCGGTGGACGGGCGCTGGGCCGCCGGTACGGGTTCCAACCCCGGGGCCCGGCGATCCGGCTGCCCGACGGGCCGACCCTGCAACCGATGTGGCGGGTGCCCCATGCCCGGCACTGACCCGCTGCCCCGGCTGCGGTCGGCCACCGAGGTGCGGGCCGACCCGGCCGCCGGCACGCTGCGCACGGTGCTGGAGTGGTGTGTCCGCTACCTGGTCGCGCCCCACCCGGAGCTGGGACGTACCGGTTCGGTCTGCCCGTACACCGCCCCGGCGCTGCGCCGGGACCTGCTGTACCTGGCGGAACTGCCCGGCGTGACGGACGTGCCGGGGATCAGCGCGGCCGTCGGCGCGTTGCGCGACCGCTACCAGCGGACCGTGGCGACGCTGCCGGACGACGAGGCGGAGCTGCTGACCTACCTGCTCGTGCTGCCGGACGTCGACCGGACCGATCCCGGGCCGCTGGACGCCCTCCAGGCCCGGGTGAAGGACGAGTTCGTCACCGAGGGGCTGATGGTCGGGCAGTTCCACCCGTACTGCCCCAACCCGGGGTTGTGGAACGAGGACTTCCGGCCGTTGCGGTCGCCGGTGCCGCTGCTGGCCGTACGCCGGATGCTGGTCTTCGACCTGCCCTTCCTGACCGACTCGGCGGGGCACTTCGACGCCTGGGTGAGCCGGTTCGCCGGGCACCTGCCGGCCCGGGTCCGCAGCCACCTGAGTCACCGGGTGGTGTCCGGCTGACCCGTCGGCGCGGTCGCCCGACGGCCGCGCGGAACGTCGGTCCCGGCCGGGGCGGCGACGTGCGGTCCCGGCCGGGGCGGCGGCCCCGGTCAGAGCTGCGACACCGGCAGGTCGAGGACGTCGTCGACCATCCGGCGGGGGGTGGGCCGCCCCGGCTGGCCGAACCCGATGCGCATCACCATCTGCGGGGTGCCGAACCGGCCCAGCGAGAGGCGCAGCTGCTCGCGTGCGCTGGGCACCTCGATCGGCTGGGAGAGCATCGACACGGCCAGGTCGGCGTCGGTGGCGGTCAGCAGCACCCGTTGCAGGGCCTGACCGGCGACGATCTGGTCGGTGGCGGTGTTGCCGGCCGCGATGAGCACGGCCACCAGGGGCTCCGGCTCGAAGTCCCGGCCGGGTGCCCGGTGCAGGTTGCCGAAGCCGCGCTGCGGGAGCAGGTCCTGCGGTTCGCTCTGCGGGCCGCCGGACGCGGCCGGCACGCCGTCGGGGGCCGGCTCGGCGCGGGTCCATTCGGCCCGCTCGGCCCGGTAGGCCGGGTCCCGGTCCAGCACACGGTGCGCGCTGCGGGCGATCTCGCCGAAGGCGCTCACCGCGCTGGTGCCGATCACCAGTTCGAGCCAGCACTGCTCGGCCCGGGCCGCCTCGCCGAGCTGCCACCGGACGTCGGCCGGCACCGGGTCGGGCCAGAACGGCCGGCGGTTGCTGAACCGGTGCGGGATGGCGGCGTGCAGGCTCCGCTCGGCCGGGGTGGGGCGGCGGGGCAGGTCCGGCACCAGCCGGGCCACCACGTCCGGCTCGCCCGGGTACGGCCGTAGCCGCACCGACGCCGGGGTGCCGGCCGCCGCCAGGGCCAGCCGCAGGTTGTACAGGGCCGCCCCGCAGGCGATCCGGGCCCCCCAGCCGCTGGGGTCGCTGGCAGGCAGCCGGCGGGCCTGGTCGACGACGACCTCGATGCCCCCCTCGTGCAACCGGAACCGCCACGGCTGGGTGTTGTGCAACGACGGTGCCCGGACGGCGTCCGCCGCCGCGGCCCGCAGCTGCTCTACGGTGTAGGCGGCGTCCATGGTGTTGCTCCCTCCGGACGTGCGGTGCTCCTGCCAGGTCTCCACGATGCGTCGCCGGCGGGCGCACCGGGCAGGGCCGGACGTCCCCACCCGTCGGGACCAGCTGCCCGCCACCGGGTTCCGCGTTCGGGACCTTCGGCCCCTGTGGTGCCCGGTCGAACGGGGTACAAACGAGGGATGATCCGGGTGTTCCTGCTCGACGACCATGAGGTCGTCCGTCGTGGCCTCGCCGACCTGCTCACCAGCAGCGGTGACATCGAGGTGGTCGGTGATTCCGGCTCCGCTCAGGAGGCGACGCGCCGTATTCCGGCGCTCCGCCCGGACGTGGCGATCCTCGACGCCCGGCTGCCCGACGGCAACGGCATCGACGTCTGCCGGGACATCCGGGCCGTCGACTCGTCGATCAAGGGCCTGATCCTCACCTCGTACGAGGACGACGAGGCGCTGTTCGCGGCGATCATGGCGGGTGCCGCCGGCTACGTGCTCAAGCAGATCCGCGGCACCGACCTGGTGGACGCGGTCCGCCGGGTGGCGGCCGGGCAGTCCCTGCTCGACCCGGCGATCACCACCCGGGTGCTGGACCGCATCCGCAGCGGGGTGGAACAGCCCCGGGAACTCCAGTCCCTCACCGAGCAGGAGCGGCGGATCCTGGAGTACGTCGCCGAGGGGCTGACCAACCGGGAGATCGCCGGCAAGATGTTCCTCGCCGAGAAGACCGTCAAGAACTACGTCTCCAGCGTGCTGGCCAAGCTCGGCCTGGAGCGGCGCACCCAGGCGGCGGTGCTGGCCACCCGCCTGCTCGGCAAGCGACCCTGACCGCGCGAGCGGGCCGGGATCAGTCGCGCAGGGGGACGCTCCAGCAGAGTTCGGTGCCGTGCGGGTCGACCGGTCGGATGGTGAACTCGCCGCCGAGCCGTTCGGCCCGCTCGCGCAGGTTGACCAGTCCGCTGTGGGCGGCGGCCGGGTCCGTGCCCACGCCGTCGTCGGCGACCACCACGGTCACCCGGCCCGCGTCGACCTGAACCCGTACGCCGACCCGGTCCGCCCGCGCGTGGCGCACCGCGTTGGAGAGGCCCTCGCGGAGCACGGCCAGCAGGTCCGGTCGGATCGACTCGGGCACCGCGCTGTCGATCGGCCCCACCAGGTCCAGCTCGGGGCGGTACCCGAGGGACTCGGCGGCGGCGTCGATCGCCTCGCGGATGTCGGTGCGCAGCGCCGCGCTCATCGGCGTCCGTAGCTCGAAGATGGTGCGCCGGATGTCCCGGATGGTGGCGTCCAGGTCGTCCACGGCGGCGTTGATCCGCTTGGCGATGTCGGGGCGGGCGGACATCGGGGCGGCGCTCTGCAACTGCAACCCGGTGGCGAACAACCGCTGGATCACCACGTCGTGCAGGTCGCGGGCGATGCGCTCGCGGTCCTCCAGGACCACCAGCAGCTCCCGTTCCTCCTGCCCCCGGGCGCGCTCCATGGCCAGCGCGGCCTGGCCGGCGAAGCTGCGCAGCAGGGCCACGTCGTCGTCGGTGGTGCCGTCCCGGTCGGGCAGGTGCGCGGTGACCAGCACGCCGTGCAGGGTGTCCCCGGCGGCCAGCGGGCAGACCACCGCCGGCCCGGCGGTCACCGGCGCCGGCCAGGGCGCCGCTTCGGCGAGGTTCTCCAGCAGTTCGTGCCGGTGCTCGGTGACCGATCCGCGGAACGTGGTCTCCCGGGCCGGGAGGACCGAGCCGAGCAGTTCCCGCACCCGGTCGCCGGCCCCGTCCACGACCTCGATGGTGAACTGGTCGGCGTCCTCGTCGTAGAGCAGCACCAGCGCCAGCTCGGCGTCGGCGACCTCGCGGGCCCGGCGGGCCACCAGGGCCAGCGCGTCGGTCCGGCGTACCTCGCCGAGGAGCACCGAGGTGATCTCGGCGGTCGCCGCGAGCCAGCGTTCCCGGCGGTGGGCCAGCGCGTAGAGGCGGGCGTTCTCGATCGCCACGCCGGCCGCCGCGGCGAGCGCGACCACGATCTCCTCGTCGTCCTCGGTGAACTGTGTGCCGCCCTGCTTCTCGGCCAGGTAGAGGTTGCCGAAGACCTGGTCGCGGATGCGGACCGGGACGCCGAGGAAGGTGTGCATCGGCGGGTGGTTCGGCGGGAAACCGTACGACTTCGGGTGCCGGGTGATGTCGGGCATGCGCAGCGGGCGCGGGTCGTCGATGAGCAGGCCCAGCACGCCCCGGCCGTGGGGCAGGTCGCCGATGAGCGCGTGCGTCTCGGGGGAGATGCCGTGCACGATGAAGTCGTGCAGCGTCCGGTCCGGCCCGACGATGCCGAGTGCGCCGTAGCGGGCACCGACCAGCTCACACGCCGACACCACGATCCGTTGCAGGGTGCTGTGCAGGTCGAGGTCGGTGCTGATGCCGACGACCGCGTCGAGCAGCGCGCGGAGTCGTTCCCGGCTGGTGACCACGTCGCCGACCCGGTCGAGCATCTCCTGGAGCAGTTCGTCGAGGCGGACCCGGGAGAGCGGGCTCAGCCCCAGCGACGGCGTGCCCTGGTGCTGCTCGGAAGACGGGTCGTGCGCGGGTGCGGCCACCAGGGGATGCTACCGCCCGAAGATCGCCGGAGGCGACCCTGTGACGTCCGCCTCCATGGCCCGACGCGCAGGGCGCGTCCCCGCCGTCAGGGCCGCGCCTGCACGGCGGACGTGTCCACCACCTGGGCGGCGGGCAGCCGGGGCGTGTGCGGGGGACCGGCGTGCGCCGGGTCGGCCATGCCCAGCCGCAACACCAGGTACGGGAAGCCGAGCCCGGCCAGCAGGTGGCGCAGCGTCTGCCGGGTGCCGGCCACCTCCACCACCCCGCTCAACGGCACCACGGACACCCCGAGCCGGGTCGCGGCCAGCCACGCGGCGGAGAGCGCCTCGCCGGCCCGCAGCCAGCTGTCCGGCTCGTCCTCGTCACCGTGGAGCAGCGCGTACACGGCCCTCCGGTCGTGGCCGGGGCCGATCGGGAGGGTGCCGGCCCGGCCGAAGTCCCGGGCCGGGACGGTGGTCTGCGGTGCCTGCTCGGGCAGCACCTCCGGCGGCAGGCCGGTGCCGGTGCCGGCCCGGCTGGTCCAGTACGCCAGCTCCTCGCGCAGTTGCGGGTCCTCCGCCTCGACCGCGCCGGCGTGCGCGGCGGCGGCGGCCACCTCCAGCACCTGGTCGCCGTCGAGGATCTGGAGGCGGCCACCGGCGAGGCCGGCGGCCTGGACGATCTCGCTGATCGCGGCGGTGGGCACCGGTTCCTCGCTGACCGGGCGGCGGTCGGTGTGCCGGACCTGCATGCACTGCACCAACCGCATCGCCTCCGGGTCCGGTTCCGCGCGGCGGGAGCCGACGAGCCGGGCCAGCAACTCCGGGTCGGCCGGGTCGGGCAGGCGTTCCACCGCCGGCGTCCAGCCCTCGGCGGTGAGCGCCACCCGGGCGTGGTGCAGGGCGGCCCCGCAGCTCAGGGCGAGCAGCCGCCCCTCCGGGTCGGTCGCGGCGAGCCGCCGCTCGGAGGCCACCCGCAGTTCCAGGGCGTCGGGCAGCACCCGCCAGCTCCAGGGTTGGGTGTTGTGCACCGAGGGGGCGTAACCGGCGGTGGCGGCGGCCTCCGCGTACGCGGTGGTCAGCGAGCGTGCCGGCGTCTCGTGGCTCATGTAACGACCTTTCGTCTCCACCCCATCGTGCCGCACCCGAGCGGTGCTCCGGGCCGGCTTGCGGCTCCATCCTGCGCCATCACCGTTGGTCCCGCACGATGCCCCCGGTCGGCGTGGCGCGGGTCCTCCGGTGCGGTCGAACCGCCGGATACCGGGTCGGTCACCCCTCGTGGCTGAGATGATCCACGGGTGGGGGACAGCGAATGCGTCCCGGAGCGGCCGGTCGGCCCGGGACGACCCCGCTGGCGGTGGCGGGAGTGGCTGCCGCTGGCCGGTCTCACCCTCGTGGTGCTGGCCGGCGCGGGCCTCTGGCTGGCCGGGCGACGGGAGGTCGCCGGGCTGCTGTGGGCCGCGGCGACCGTCCTGACCCTGGTGCCGGCCACCGGGTCGATGCTGCGGCAGCTGTGGCACCGGCGGTTCGGCGTCGACGTGGTCGCCGTGCTCGCCCTGGCCGGCGCGTTGGTCGTCGGGGAGTACCTGGCCGGCGCGGTGGTGGCGCTGATGCTCGCCACCGGCCGGTCGTTGGAGACGTACGCCCAGCACCGGGCGACCCGGGACCTGCGCGCGCTGCTCGCCCGGGCACCCCGGTCGGCGCGGCGGCGCCGGCCCGGCGGCGGGATCGAGCAGGTGCCGCTGGACGTGGTGGCGGCGGGCGACCGCCTGCTGGTCGGCCCGGGTGACGTGGTGCCGGTCGACGGCACGGTCGAGGAGGCGGCCACCCTCGACGAGTCGGTGGTGACCGGGGAGTCCCGGCTGGTGGCGCGGGCGGCGGGGGAACGGGTGGCCAGCGGGGTGGTCAACGCCGGGGCCGGGTTCGGGCTGCGGGCGACGCGGAACGCGGCCGGCAGCACGTACGCGGGGATCGTCCGGCTGGCCGAGGAGGCGACCGCCCGGAAGGCGCCGATGGTGCGCGTGGCCGACCGGTACGCGGCGGCGTTCGTCCCGTTCACCCTCGGCCTGGCCGGGCTGGCCGGGCTGCTCGCCGGTGACCTGGTGCGGGCGGTCGCCGTGCTGGTGGTGGCGACGCCCTGCCCGCTGCTGCTGGCCACACCGATC
Organism: Micromonospora sagamiensis; assembly: GCF_014680085.1. NCBI lineage: Bacteria > Bacillati > Actinomycetota > Actinomycetes > Micromonosporales > Micromonosporaceae > Micromonospora > Micromonospora sagamiensis. Next base: position 4,813,289 of record NZ_AP023438.1, read on the forward strand.
GCGATCGTCTCCGGGTTGTCCCGGGCGGCCCGGCGCGGGGTGCTGGTCCGCGACGGTGGCTCGCTGGAACTGCTCGGCCGGGCCCGCACCCTGCTGCTGGACAAGACCGGGACGCTCACCGCCGGACGGCCCCGGGCGGCCGAGACGGTCACCGCGCCCGGCGGCGACCGCGACGAGGTGCTGCGGCTGGCAGCGTCGGTGGAGCAGCTCTCCCCGCACGTGCTGGCGGCGGCCCTGGTCCGGCAGGCGCGCGAGCGGGGACTGCCGCTGACCGAGCCGACCGAGGTGACCGAGGAGCCCGGTCGGGGGGTCCGGGGCCGGGTGGACGGCCGGGTGGTCCGGGTCGGCCAGCTCGCCGACGGGCTGCCCGACTGGGCGCGGGAGGTGCGGGAACGCGCCGAACGGACCGGCCGCTCCACCGTCTGGGTGAGCGGTGGGCAGGGCCCGCTCGGGGTGATCCTGCTGGAGGACCCGGTGCGCCCGGACGCTCCCCGCACCGTGCGGCGGCTGCGGCGGGCCGGGCTGACCCGGGTGGTCATGCTCACCGGCGACCGGCCGCGCGTCGCCGACCAGGTCGCCCGGGTGGTCGGGGTCGACGACGTGGTGGCCCGGTGTCCGCCCCGGGAGAAGGCCGACCGGGTCCGTCAGGAGGCGCGGCGGGCGGTGACGGTGATGGTCGGCGACGGGGTGAACGACGCCCCCGCGTTGGCCGAGGCGCACGTCGGGGTGGCGATGGGGGCCACCGGCGCGCGGGCCTCCGCCGACGTCGCCGACGCGGTGCTCACCGTGGACCGGCTGGACCGGCTCGCCGACGCCGTGGAGATCGCCCGGCGCGCGCGCCGGATCGCGGTGCAGAGCGCCACCGTCGGGATGGGACTGGCGCTGGTGGCGATGATCGTGGCGGCAGCGGGTCGGCTGCCGCCGGTGGCGGGGGCGTTCCTCCAGGAGGGGATCGACGTGGTGGTGATCCTCAACGCGCTGCGGGCGCTCGGCGGCGGCCCGCAGCCGGCCCGGGACGGGGAGGACCAGGCCACCCCCGTCCCGTCCGGCGACGGCTCCACCGGGTCCGGCTGAGCGACCCGGTGGGCGTGGGTCACCGGCCCCGGCCGAGCGGTGGCGGCCCGGTCACCGCTCGCGGACCACCGCCACCGGGCAGTGCGCGTGCTGGAGCACCTGCTGGCTGACCGAACCGAGCAGCGCTCCGCGCAGGCCGCCCCGCCCCCGGGTGCCGACCACCACGAGCTGTGCGTCCCGGCTCGCCTCCACCAGCACGGAGGCGGCGTTCCCGGCGAGCACCTCGGTGGTCACCGTCAGGCCCGGCACGCTCTCCCGCCACCGTCCCAGCGACTCGTCGAGGCTGGCCCGCTCGGCCGCCTGTGCCTCGTCCGGGTCGAAGCCCTGGGACCGCCACTGGGCCGGGGCCCAGGTCCGTACCACGTGCAGCGGGGCGTCCCGCCCGGCGGCCCGTTCCACCGCGAACCCGAGCGCGACCAGCGACAACTCGGAACCGTCCACCCCGACCACGACCCGCCTTCCGGTGGCGGTCGGGGTGTCGCGGCGGACCACCACGACGGGGCAGTGCGCGTGGGCGGTCACCGAGACCGCGGTCGAGCCGGCCAGCAGGCCGGTGAAGCCTCCGTGGCCCCGACTGCCCAGCACCAGCAGGGCCGCCTCGGCGGAGCGCTCCTGGAGCATCAGCGCGGGCGGCCCGTCGAACACCTCGCCGCGCACGGTCAGCCCCGGGTTGGCCGTGGCGGCGTCCGTGACGGCCTGCTGCACGAGCTGCTCCACCTGCTGCCGGGCGGCGGCGTCCGGCCATGCGCCGGGGGCCACGCCGGGGGCGATCCAACCCCCCACGGTCAGCCACTCGAACACGTACGTCAGCCGCACCGGCTGCCCGGTCCGCGTGGCCTCGTCCAGCGCCCAGGCCAGGGCGGCCGCCGCGTCCGGGGAGCCGTCGTAGCCGACCAGGATCTCCTCGCCGCTCATGATGCCTGCCCCTCGTTCGCGGTGCTCGGGTCGGTCTCGCGGATCCAGCGCCACTCCACCACCCGGGGGGAGTCCTCACCGAAGCGCCGGGTGTGGTCGCGGCACTCCTGCCGGGCGTCGACCATCAGCTGACGCAGGTGCGCGGCGCGGGCGGCCAGTCCGGGCACCCGGTCGATCACGTCGATGACCAGGTGGAAGCGGTCCAGGTCGTTGAGCATCACCATGTCGAAGGGCGTGGTGGTGGTGCCCTCCTCCTTGTAACCGCGTACGTGCAGGTTGTCGTGGTTGGCCCGGCGGTAGGTGAGCCGGTGGACCAGCCAGGGGTAGCCGTGGTAGGCGAAGACGATCGGCTTGTCCCGGGTGAAGATGGTGTCGAACTCGCTGTCCGGCAGCCCGTGCGGGTGCTCCGACGGCGGCTGGAGCCGCATCAGGTCGACCACGTTGACCACCCGGACCTTCAGGTCGGGCAGGTGCCGGCGGAGCAGGTCGGCGGCGGCGAGGGTCTCCAGGGTCGGCACGTCCCCGGCGCAGCCGAGCACCACGTCCGGTTCGCTGCCCTCGTCGGTGCTGGCCCAGTCCCAGATGCCCAGGCCGCGCCGGCAGTGCGCGACGGCCTCGTCCATGGTCAGCCAGTTCGGCGCGGGCTGCTTCCCGGCGACCACCACGTTGATGTAGTGCCGGCTGCGCAGGCAGTGGTCCATCGTGGAGAGCAGGGTGTTGGCGTCCGGCGGGAGGTAGACCCGGACCACTTCGGCCTTCTTGTTGACCACGTGGTCGATGAAGCCCGGGTCCTGGTGCGAGAAGCCGTTGTGGTCCTGCCGCCACACGTGGCTGGAGAGCAGGTAGTTCAGCGAGGCGACCGGCTGCCGCCAGGGGATGCCCCGGGTCACCTTCAGCCACTTGGCGTGCTGGTTGACCATCGAGTCGACGATGTGGATGAACGCCTCGTAGCTGGTGAAGACGCCGTGCCGCCCGGTGAGCAGGTAGCCCTCCAGCCAGCCCTGGCACAGGTGCTCGGAGAGGACCTCCATCACCCGGCCGTCGGCGGAGAGGTGGTCGTCGTCCGGGCCGGTGCGGGCGACGAACGCCCGGTCGGTGACCTCGAACGCCGCGCCGAGCCGGTTCGAGGCGACCTCGTCCGGGCCGAACAGGCGGAACGTCTGCGGGTTCGCGGTGATCACGTCGCGGATCCAGGGACCGAGGGCGCCGGTCGCGCCGATCCCGGCCGCACCCGGTTCGGGTACGTCGACCGCGTACTTCCGGAAGTCGGGCAGGACCAGGTCGCGCAGCACCTGGCCGCCGTTGGTGACCGGGTTGGCGCTCATCCGCCGGTCCCCGGTCGGCGGCAGTGCGGCCAGCTCGGCCACTGGCGCGCCGGTGGCGTCGAAGAGCTCCTCCGGCCGGTACGACCGCAGCCAGCGCTCCAGCGCGGCGAGGTGCTCGGGGTTGTCGCGGATGCCCGACAACGGCACCTGGTGGGCCCGGTACGTCCCCTGGACCTGCTTGCCGTCGACCACGTCCGGACCGGTCCAGCCCTTCGGGGTCCGCAGGATGATCATCGGCCAGCGGGGGCGGGTGACCGTCTCCCCGGAGCGGGCCCGGCGCTGGATGGCGGTGATCTCGTCGACCGCCCGGTCCAGGGTGGCGGCGAGCACCTGGTGCACCCGCGCCGGGTCGTCGCCCTCCACCACGTACGGCTCGTGGCCGAAACCGCGCATCATGGCGAGCAGGTCGTCGGTGGGGATCCGGTCCAGCACCGTCGGGTTGGCGATCTTGTAGCCGTTGAGGTGCAGGATCGGCAGGACCGCGCCGTCGCGGGCCGGGTTGAGGAACACGTTGGACAGCCAGCTGCCCGCCAGCGGGCCGGTCTCCGCCTCCCCGTCGCCGATCACGCAGGCGACCAGCAGGTCGGGGTTGTCGAAGGCGGCACCGTAGGCGTGGCTGAGGGCGTACCCCAGCTCGCCGCCCTCGTGGATGGAGCCCGGCACCTCCGGGGCCACGTGGCTGGGGATGCCGCCGGGGAAGGAGAACTGGCGGAACAGCTTCGCCATGCCCGCCTCGTCGCGCTCGACCGAGTGGTACCGGTCGCTGTAGGTGCCCTCCAACCAGGTGTTCGCCACCAGGGCGGGGCCGCCGTGGCCGGGACCGGTGACGAAGATGGCGCTCAGGTCGCGGTTGACGATCACCCGGTTGAGGTGCGCGTAGAGCAGGTTCAGGCCGGGGCTGGTGCCCCAGTGGCCGAGCAGTCGGGGCTTGACGTGGTCGACGGTGAGCGGCTCCCGCAGCAGCGGATTGTCCAACAGGTATATCTGGCCGACCGTCAGGTAGTTGGCCGCCCGCCAGTAGGCGTCCAGCCGGCGCAACTCGTCGTCGGTCAGTGGGGCGTGCAGCTCCCGAGCGGTGTCCATCTGCGCAAGCCTCTCGCGGGTCGGGGAATCCTGCATCCGGAACAACGGATTCGTCCGGTGGCTTCAGCTTCCCCCGGCCACGGCGGTGGGTTCAGGGTCGTTGGTCCCGGAACCGCCGGGCGGGACGGCCCGTTGGTCACGGTGCCTCCAGGGGCGCGTCGGTGACCCCACGGATCAACACCACCGGGGCGGGCGCGTGGTACAGCAGCGACTGGCTGACCGCGCCGAGCAGGCCCCGCCACGGCTGGTCCCCCCGGGTGCCGACCACCACCAGCCGGGCCGTCCGGGACTGGTCGATGAGCACCTGGCCGGGGTCGCCGCGCAGCACCTCCGGTTCGGCGGAGACCGTCGGGTGCGCTCGTCCCCGCTCGGCGAGCAGGTCGGCGACGTCCTGCCCGGGTCGCGTGGCGTCGTCGTCCGGCTCGATCACCCGGACCGCCCGCAACCGGCCGTCGTGCCGGCCGGCGCAGTCGAGGGCGAAGTCCAGGGCGAACCGGGAGGTGGCCGAGCCGTCCAACCCGACCAGGACCGGACCGTCCGACGGCGGATCGAGCCGGGCCACCAGGGTGGGGCAGCCGGCCCGGGCGGCCACCTGTACGGCCGCCGCCTCGGTCGACACGCAGTCCCGGGCGGTCATGCCGCCGTCGCCGACGACCACCAGGAAGGCCGACGCGGAGTGCCGCAGCAGCGCCGCCACCGCCGCACCCTCCACGACCTGGGCCTCCACCGGCAGGTCCGGGGCCACCTCGCCGGCCACCTCGACCGCCCGGTCGATCGCCCGGTCCGCCTCGGACCGGGCACCGGCGAGGCTCGGCGCGGCCAGCGCCGCCTCCCAGTTGAAGGCGTGCAGCACGTGCAGCCGGCGCCCGTGCTCGGCGGCCTCCCGGGCAGCCAGGCGGACCACCGGCAGACTCTGCTCCGTGCCGCTCACCCCGACCACGACGGGCGCGTCGGCGGCTGCGCTCACCGTGTCACCTCCCGACCGTCACCCTGTCATGGCCGACAGTAGTGGCGTGGCCGCCGCCGTCGGGGCGAGTCGACGGAACCGGGGCGGGCGGCTGGGGTGTGTGCAGGGTGTGTGCTGGGGTGTGTGCAGGGTGTTTGCAGGGGTGTGTGCAGGGTGTTTGCAGGGGCCCCCTGCTCGACAAAAAGCGGTAGCAGGGGACCCCTCCTTCCAATCAGGTGTGCTCAGCCGAGAAGCCGGCGTGCTCAGCCGAGGAGGCAGGGCAGGCCGTCGAGGGAGAACGCGGACGGGTGGTCGTTGGCCGTGGACCAGCTGCCGAGGAAGCCGACCTCGACCGTCCCGCCGCCGGGCAGCGTGCCGTTCCAGGAGGCGGGGGAGACCGTCACGTCGGCACCGGACTGCTGGTGGGTGCCGTTCCAGAGCTGCGTGATCCGCTGCCCGTCCGGGAAGCTCCAGCGCACCGTCCAGCCGGTGCGGGCCCGGGTCCCGGTGTTGCTGACCCGGACGGTCGCCTGGAAGCCGTCCGACCACTGGTTGGTGACGGCGTACGTCACCCGGCAGGAGTCCACCCCACCGGTCGGGGTGGGCGTGGGGCTGGCCGTGGGCGTCGGGCTGGCCGTCGGGCTCACCGTGGCCGTCGGCGTCGGCGTCGGGTCGATCCGGGCCGGGTCGACGATCCCCCAGTACGCCGGCTTGGCCTGGAGTTCGGTGTCGAACAGCAGTGGGGCGTCCTTGCGGGCCACCGGGAAGGTGTCCAGCCAGGTGTCGTCGTCGGCCAGCCCCCAGAGGGTCACCGAGGTCAGCTGGTCGGCGTACCGGCGGTAGAGGGCGAACAGGTCCCGGTACCGGTACGCCTGGGTACGCAGCCGGTCCGCCGGCGGGGCGGGGAAGGACTCGTCGGCGTTGGTGTAGATGCTGACGTCCATCTCGGTGACCTGCTGCTCCACGCCGAGCGGGACGAACGCCTGGAGCATCGCCTCGGTCTCGGCGACCGACGGCCACTGGATGTTGACGTGCATCTGGTGCCCGACCCCGTCGACCGGCACCCCCTCGGCGCGCAGCCGGCTCACCAGGTCACGCAGCTTGTCCCGCTTGGCCGGCACGTTGGTGTTGTAGTCGTTGACGTAGAGCTTCGCCGTCGGCGCGACCTGGCGGGCCACCCGGAACGCGGTGCGCAGGTAGTCCAGGCCGCTGATCTCGTACCACCGGCTGCGCCGCAGGCCGTCGGCCTGGTTCTCGTCGATCACCTCGTTGGCGACGTCCCACACCCCGATCGCGTCGCCGTAGCGGCCGACGACCGTGCGGATGTGGGTCTCCAACCGCGCCAGCAGCAGTGCCTTGTCGGCCGGGTCCGAGGTCAACGGGGTGCCGTCGGTGTCGGTGAACACCCAGGGCGGGGTCTGCTGGTGCCAGACCAGGGTGTGTCCGCGTACGGCCAGTCCGTGCGTGGTGGCGAAGCCGACCTGCGCGTCGGCGTCGGCCCAGCGGAACGTGCCCTCGGTCGGCTGGGTGGCGTCCCACTTGAGCGCGTTGCCCGGGGTCACCGTGTCGAAGTGGCGTCGCAGCAGGGTGGCCTGGTCGCCGATGATCTGCCGGTTGCCGATCGCCGCCCCGATCGGGAAGTCGTCGGCGAGCACGTCGCGCAGCGCGGGGATGTCGGTCTGCACCGGCTTGGTGGGCAGGTACGACAGGGTGAAGTCGTCGACGTGCAGGTCGGCGGTCCCGCTGGCGGTCTCCACGTACGCGGAGAGCCCGTCCACGTCGTGCGCGAGCACGTAGGTGCCGCGTAGCTGGACCCAGGCGTCCGCGGTGACCGCCGTGTCGCCGACCACCTGGTCGTAGGCGGAGGTGCCGGCGGAGTCGCGTTGGACGCTGAGCCGGACCTGGGCGGGGGACTGGCCGGCGGCGAGCCGGACCCAGACCGACAGTTCGTAGCGGGTGCCCTTGACCATCTCGTCGAGCAGGTCCCGGGCGGGGCCCTGCCAGCTCGCGGTCCGCCCGGAGACGAGCAGGCTGCGGGTGCCGCCGTGGGCGGTGGCGGTGCTGACCGTGACGGTCTCCCCGCCCCGGCCCCGGAAGCCCTGGGTGGTGCCGTCCTCGAAGGTGGCGTCCAGCACCACCACGGGGTCGGCGGCGCGGGCGGGTGGTGTGGTCAGCGGCACCGCGGCGAGGGCGGCGGTGGCGAGGGCGGCCAGGGCCAGCAGGCCCGGCAACGCCCGACGGCGGCGCGTCCTGACAGCGCGCATGGGTGATCCTTCCGATGCTGTCGCGGGTGGGCGCGCGCGGGCCGCCGGGGCGAGGAGGACGCGGGGGACCGCACGCCGATCGACCGGCATGAGCCCGCATGCCGGTGGGTGGGTGGTCCCGCTCCGCGGCGGCATCCGTGCCGGGATGCCACTGACGTGCCTCGATGGTACGGATCGTGGGTGCTCAGTGGAAGTCGTGGGAGGTGCCGCCGGTTGCCGATCGCAGTTGCGCGAATGCCTGGTCGGCGTCGGCGACGGCCTCGGGGTGGACATCGAGGGCGCTACGCCCGTCGGCGATCTTCTGCCAGTTGGTCCGGGCGAGTACCCGTTGGATCGCGAGTACCTGGGCGGCCCGCAGTCGCGCCTCGATGCCGGGACCGAGGGCGGTCGCCAGCGCCTCCTCGTCGTCGAGCATGTACCGCGTGAGCCGTCCCGCCAAGCTCGGTGTGGTGAACACCAGCCGGTGAAACGCCACCACCTCGGGATGATCGTTGAGGCCGGTGACCGGGTCGTGGCGGTCGAGACCGGCCCGGAAGTGCCGGTGCAGCGTGGTCAACGGTGAGACGCCGGGCTGGCGGTCGCGTACGACCCGCGCCGTCTCCCCTTTGTGGTCCGCGAACCGGTGCAGCACCAGGTCTTCCTTGGTGGGGAAGTACCGGAAGAGGGTCGGCTTGGAGACCTCGGCGGTCGCGGCGATGTCGTTGACCGAGACCTGGTCGAAGCCGTGTGCCAGGAACAGCGAGATGGCCGCGTCGGCGATCGCGTCGTGGGTTCGTGCCTTCTTTCGGGCCCGCAGTCCGGGCGGCTCGATCACATGATCAGCGTACATTAGTTACCGAGTTGCTTTCTTAACTCGGTAACGCTTTGATGGAGGCATGTCGCAGACGGATGTCCTCGTGGTGGGTGCCGGCCCGACCGGCCTGACCCTCGCGTGTGATCTTGCCCGGCGTGGTGTCGCGGTGCGCGTCGTCGATCGGGCACAGGAGTTCCCGGGCGGTTCCCGCGGTAAGGGACTGAGCCCGCGCAGTCTGGAGGTGTTCGACGACCTCGGGGTGATCGACCGGATACTGGCCTCCGGGATCACCCACCTGCCGCATCGCAAGTACCGGGGAGCGGAGGTGATCGCTGAGATCGACCCCGAGGCCGGACGGGTGCCCACGCCGGACATCCCGTACCCGACCGGTCTGATGATCCCCCAGTGGCGGGTGGAGCAGATCCTGCGCGAGCGGCTGGCCGACTTCGACGTCGCCGTCGAACGGGGTGCCGAACTGCGCGGCTTCGGCCAACACGCCGACGGCGTGACCGCCACGGTCGGCGAGGCTCGGATCCAGGCGCGATACCTGGTCGGCTGCGATGGCGGCCGCAGCACCGTGCGCCGGGCACTCGGCCTGAGTCTGCGCGGCCAGACGCCGGACGTCCAGCTCATGGCCGTCGGCGATGTCGAGGTCGACGGGCTTGGCCGCGACGCCTGGCACCAGTGGTTCACCGCCGACGGTGCGATCATGCTGTGCCCGCTCCCCGGCACCGACGCCTTCCAGGTGCAGGCATCACACGAACTCGACCAGGACGGTTCGCCACTGGAGCCGACGCTGGAACGGTTCCAGCAGACCTTCGGCCGGATCGCCGGTATTCCGGCCGTCCGGCTGCACAACCTGACGTGGCGTTCGAGCTACCGGGTCAACGTGCGCATGGTCGACCAACTCCGGGTGGGCCGGGTGTTCCTCGCCGGAGACGCCGCGCACGTACACCCGATCGCGGGTGGCCTCGGCATGAACAGCGGAATCCAGGACGCCTACAACCTCGGCTGGAAGCTGGGGCTCGTGCTGGCCGGCAACGCCTCGTCAGGGTTGCTCGACACGTACGAGGAGGAACGACTGCCGATTGCGAGCTGGCTGCTCGACATCACCTCGGAACGGCTCGACGCTGTCCTTGCCGCGATCAAGGCCCCCGGCGGTGGCGTGGACGCCGCGGCCTCGCCCGAACTCACCCAACTCATGCTCGGGTACCCGTGGAGCCGGCTCTCCCGCCACACCGCGAGCCGGTCCAGCGGACCCGGGCCGGGTGACCGGGCACCGGACGCGCCACTGCGCGACGCGGTCACCGGTTCGCCAACCCGACTCTTCGACCTCTTCCGTGGACCGCACTTCACCCTGCTCGGCCTTGGCGAACGCTGCGCCGCAGTGCTCGACGACGTCGAAACGGACATCGTCCGGCCCTACCTTGTCGGGCCAGGCGGCTTCCTGGACGACGGACCCGCGGCACGCGCCTACGGCACCGACGCCCTGGTCCTCGTCCGTCCGGACGGGCACATCGGGCTGGTCGCCGACCCGGCGGAGGCGGGAGTGGTCGCCGCGTACCTCCGCTCCCTGTGAAGGCGTTCCGGACCCCACCCGGTCGTGGCGCGGAGGCTGTCAACTGGGGTTGACAGTCGCTCGCGTGTCAACGTAGATTGACGCCATGAGTCAGGCTACGGAACTCGCGGCCGCGGCCGGCAGCGCCGACCCCAGGGTCGGGCTGCGGGCCGTGCTCGCCCTGCGCCGGCTGCTGGAGCGGTTGGAGGTGGTCCAGGTGGACAACGCCCGACGGGCGGGTTGGTCCTGGCAGGAGATCGCCGACGCGCTCGAGGTCAGCCGGCAGGCGGTCCACAAGAAGCACGCCGGGCGTCCGGCGGTCGATCACTCCTGGGAGGCGTGATGTTCGAACGGTTCACCGCCCGGTCGCGCGAGGTGGTCCGGCGGGCACGGGAGGAGGCCGGCCGGGAGTCGGTGGGCACCCGGCACCTGCTCCTGGCCCTCCTCGCCGATCCGGACGCCCTGGCGACCCGGGTGCTCGCCGACGGCGGCGTCCACGCCGACGACCTGCGGGCCCGGATCGCCCGGTACGTCGACCGGAGCGCGGTCCTCGGAGAGGCCGACGCCGCCGCGTTGCGGCAGATCGGCATCGACCTCGCGGCCATCGAGGCCCGGATCGACGAGTCGTTCGGCCCGGGCGCGCTCCGGCGGCCGGTGCCTCCGCCCCGGCGGGGCTGGTGGCGTCGGCAGGCCGCCGGTCCGTTCACACCCCGCGCGAAGAAGGTGCTCGAGCTGGCCCTGCGGGAGGCGCTGCACCTGCGCCACCGGCACATCGGTACCGAGCACATCCTCCTCGGCCTGCTCTCCGAGGGAGACGGGGTGGCCGCGCAGGTCCTCCACGAGGCCGGCGTCGACCTGCGTGACCTGCGTCGCCGGGTCGAGGTGGCGGTGCGGGCGGTGGCCTGACCACCCGCCCGATTTTCCAAACCTCCTGTGGCATGTGCGACGACGGGCTCCGCCGGGTCGCTGCCGACGCCACATTGCTGCACACTTGCGCCGTGGATGCTGGAGAGGGCGGACGGCGCGACGCGGACCAGGGCGGGCTGCGCTCCGCCGTGGTGGTCAACCCGGTCAAGGTCGCCGATCTCGACGAGCTGCGGCGCATCGTCGACGAGACCCTGACCGCCGCGGGCTGGCCCGAGCCGCTCTGGTACGAGACCACCGTCGAGGACCCGGGCCGCGGCCAGACCGAGAAGGCCGTCGCGGCCGGCGTGGACGTCGTCTTCGCCTGCGGCGGGGACGGCACCGTGATGTCCTGCGTGAGCGGGTTGGTGGGCACCGAGGTGGCCCTGGCCGTGCTCCCGCAGGGCACCGGCAACCTGCTGGCGGCGAACCTCGGTCTCTCGGGCGACCTCGCCGCCGGGCTGGAGGTCGCCGTCGAGCGGGGTCGCCGCCGCCTCGACGTGGGCGCCGTCGACGAGCACCACTTCGTGGTGATGGCCGGCATGGGCTTCGACGCCCAGATGCTCGCCGACACCTCCGAGACCACGAAGGCCCGCATCGGCTGGCCCGCGTACGTGGTGGGTGCCGCCCGCCACCTGCGCGACCGGCCGATGAGGGTCAGCATCCGCATCGACGACCGGCCCCCGGTGCGCCGCCGCGCCCGCTCGGTGCTGGTCGCCAACGTGGGGCGGCTCCAGGGCGGGGTGACCCTGCTGACCGAGGCCGAACCGGACGACGGCTACCTCGACGTCGCCGTGCTCACCCCGCGTACGCTGCGGCACTGGCTGGCCCTGGGCTGGGCGGTGATGCGCCGTCGCGGCCGGGTGCCCCGGATGGAGGTATTCCGGGGCCGGCACGTCGAGATCACCAGCAACCGGGCTCAGCCCCGGGAACTCGACGGCGACCTGATCGAACCCGGCCGGGTGCTGCGGGCGGAGATCCGTCCCGGGGCGCTGTGGCTCTGCGTACCGCGCCCGGCGCAGGCACCCGACCTGGCCGACGACGCGGACGCGGTGGCGGAGCGGGGTGAACAGCGGGTCGAGGAGGCACGCCGTGAGTAGCACCCGGATCGTCCCCGAGACCCAGCTGATGGCGGACGAGGAACTCTCCGCCGACGACGCCTGGCACACCCTGCGCCGCGAGGGCGGCTGGTGCCTGCTGCGGGACGCCTTCGTGCGGTTCCGCTACGGCGACGGCTTCAGCCACTCCCGAGCCCTGGCCTTCCAGCTCTGCCTCGCCGTGGTCCCGTTCATGATCGCGCTCACCGGCCTGATCAGCGAACTCGGCGTGGAGGAGGGCGGCGAGGTGGTGGCGGACACCGTGCTCGCCCTCAGCCCCGGCGCGAGCGACGACATGGTCAGGGAACTGCTCAGCGACCGGGAGCGCACCGAGCGGGCCGGCGAGCTGGCGCTGACCCTGGGTCTGCTGACCGGGCTGGTCGCGTTGACCTCCACCATGGCCCAGATCGAGCGGGGCGCGAACCGGATCTACGGCGTCGAGCGGGACCGCCCGGCGCTGTGGAAGTACCTGCGGGCCGCCGTGCTCGCCGTCACCGCCGGCCTGCCGGCGTTGGTGGGCTTTCTCATCCTGGTCGGTGGCGGCGCGCTGGCCGACTCGGTACGCCGGCACTACGCCTGGGGCGACACCGCGCACAACGTCTTCACCGTGCTGCGCTGGCCGCTCAGCCTCGGCCTGATCGTCCTCGCCGTCGCGGTGCTGTTCCGGCACGCGCCCCGCCGCAAGCAGCCCGGCCTGTCCTGGCTCTTCTTCGGCGCGGCCATCGCCACCGTGCTCTGGTGGCTGGCCAGTCTGCTGCTCGCCGCCTACGTGGCCTTCGGCGACAACTTCGGGCAGACGTACGGGCCACTGACCGGGATGATGGCGCTGCTGATCTGGGCCAACCTCACCGGCATGGCGTTCTTCGGCGGGCTGGCCTTCGCCGCCCAGCTCGAGGCGCTGCGCATCGGTGTGCAGGAGCCCGCCCAGCCCGACCTCTGGGAGCCGGAGGCCCACCGGGAGCAGATCCACGACACCGGGGAGATGACCGCCCTCTGACACCCCCTGCGCCCGGGGCGGGTGTACCGAACCGGCCGATCGGGTACAGCCGCACGCCAGAGGCGAAAAGGGAGGCTGCCGTGGCCGAGGTGAGAGAGGTTCTGCGTCGACCCCTGGGACACTTCACCGAACGCAGCCTCGCCGGTCTGGCCCTGGTGCTCGGCGCCGGGGTCGGCTTCGGGGTGCTGCTCGTGCTGGTCCGCAGCCGGTGGACGCCCCTCTACGACGTCGACCACGGGATCGCCGAGTGGCTCAACGAGCAGGTCTCGCCGCACGGCCCGCTGGTCACCGTGTTGAACGCGATCACCGACCTCGGCGGGCTGGCGGTGATCCTCTGGCTGGTGTCGGTGGCGGTGGTCGGCCTGCTGATCCGCCGACAGGGACGCCTCGCCGTCTACCTGCTGGTCACCGGGGCCGGCGCGCTCATCCTCGACCCGACGCTCAAGGCGCTGGTCGACCGGTTGCGGCCCGAGGTCGAGGTACGCATCGGCAGCTACTCCGGCGAGAGCTTCCCCAGCGGCCACGCGCTCGGCTCGATGGTGGCGTACGGGGCGCTGCTGCTGGTCTTCCTGCCCGCCATGTCCCACCGGTGGCGCAAGCCGGCGATCGCGCTCACCGCCCTGGTCGTCGCCCTGATCGGCTTCACCCGGATCGCGCTCGGCGTGCACTTCGTCTCCGACGTGCTCGGGGCCTGGTTGCTCGGCGCGGCCTGGCTCGGCGTCACCGCGTACGCCTTCCGGCTCTGGCGGCTGGAGCGCGGCCGTCCCGCCGTACCGCTGGAGGAGGGTCTGGAACCGGAGGCCGCCCACGACGTCGCGCCCGCGCCCGACGAGGAGCGGCTGCTGCCCCACCCCCGGGCCGGCGTGGCCGAGCTGATCATCGGCTGGGTACTGGTGCTCGGCGTGCTCTACGGCTTCGGCACCTTCGTCAGCTATCACGCCGACGGCACCTTCTTCGCCACCCTGGACAGCGCCGTGCCGAACTGGTTCGACGCGCAGCGCACCCCGGGCCGGGACGACGCCAGCCACTGGTGGAGCAAGGTCGGCGACACCCACGCCATCCTGCTGATCTCGCTGGTCTTCTGCCCGCTGGTGCTGGCGGTCTGGCGGCGCTGGCGGCCGGTGCTCTTCGTGGCGCTGACCATGTTCGGCGAGCTGAGTCTCTTCCTGGCCAGCGCGGCGGCGGTGGACCGGCCGCGCCCGCCGATCGAGAACCTGGACGGGCCGATGCCGACCTCGTCCTTCCCGTCCGGCCACATCGCCGCGACCCTCTGCGTCTGGGTGGCCATCGCGATCGTCGTGTTCCCGCGCACCGACCGCTGGTGGCGCTGGGTGTTCGTCGCGCTCGCCGTCGTCATGCCGGCCGGGGTGGCGATCTCCCGGATGTACCGGGGCATGCACCACCCGACCGACTTCATGGGCGCGATCCTGCTCACCGCGTGCTGGATCGGCATCCTCTACTGGGTGGTCCGCCCCAACGCCGACGTGGCCGAGGGCAACCGCCCGGCGATCGAGTCCGAGGACGTGCACACCCTCGACGACGAGTTGGCCAAGGCCGGCCGGGTCGACTGAGCCCCATGCTGCGGGTGATGACCTGGAACATCCGGACCGGCGGCCGGGACCGCACCGGCCCCGACCGCCGGGACCGGGTGCTGCGGATGGTGGACGACCAACGGCCCGACGTGCTCACCCTCCAGGAACTACGCGGCTTCGAAGCGCGTGGCGTGGCGGAGCGCTTCGGCGACGCGGTGGGGATGCGGGCGTACCTGGCCCGGAGCTGTTTCGGCCAGCCGGTCGCGGTGCTGGTGCGTCCGCCGTGGCGGGTGCTCTCCGCCACCCCGGTACGCCGACCGTTCCACCACGCCGCCGCACGGGTCACCCTGGCCACCGCCGCCGGGCCGCTCACCGTGTGCAGCGCCCACCTGGACCCGTACTGCGGGCTGCGGCGGCTGCTGGAGGCGGGCTGGCTGGCCGCCGCGCTGTGCCGGGCGCCGGGGGACCTGGCGTTGCTGGCCGGGGACCTGAACACCCTCGAACCGGGCGTCGACCACACCGCCCGGATCGCCCGGCTGCCGGCCGAGTACCGCCGGCGGCACCTGCGCCGCGACGGGCGGACCGTGGAGACCCGTGCGGTGGCCCGGCTGCACCGGGCCGGTCTGGTGGACCTGTTCACCCACGCCGGGGCGGGGGAGCCGGCGACCGCGCCGACGGCACACGGCGGTGGCGCGGAGTTCTCCGGGATGCGCCTGGACTACCTGCTCGCCACCCCCGCGCTCGCCGGCCGGGCGCGGGGCTGCCGGGTCGTCCGGGGCGGCGAGACCGAGTACGCCTCCGACCACTACCCGGTGGTCGTCGACCTCGACCTCACCCCGGCCTGACCGTCGGAATCACATGTGATCCTCAGCGAAGCCGTCCTTCGCCGTCCCCTGCGTGAGCCCGCTGCGACGGTTCGGCAGCTCGACGCCCTGCTGGTGGCGATTCGGCAGCGCAACATCGCCATTCGTGTATTGCCGCTGAGTGCGGGCTTGGGATGGCCCGTGCGGCGCGGTCTACCTCGACAAGCCGTACGAAATTCAGACCTACGAGGATGCCTGGCGGTCGCTCAACGAGCGGTCGCTCAACGCCGACGACTCCCGTGAGCTGATCACGGCAATTGCGAAGGAGCTGAGCTATGCAGCGTGACGGGGTGTGGCGTAAGTCGACCCGCTCCGGCGGGGAGGGCAACTGCGTGGAAGTGGCAGGGTTCGGTGACGGCATCGGCGTACGCGACAGCAAGGACCGGCAGGGGCCGGTGCTGTCCTTCTCGCCGGAGGCGTGGCAAGCATTTGCGCGGGCCGCTGCTGCTGGCGCACTGACACCGCCTGACTGATCGGACGACAGGGCCCCACCCACGTCTGTCAGGTTGTCCGAGGCTTCGTGGCTGCCCGAGGTGTGATTCGCTCGGCGTGTCGTGTATCTGAGCTGCCACAACTGCGTGCGGTAACGGATTCCACCAGCACTCGGGCCCGTCAGCACAATGGTGCTGACGGCCGGTCAGCGCGGGGATGCCGGGCGAAGAACGCGGCCGCGTCCTGCCTTGCGAACTGCGGGATGCCGGTGTGTCCGCCCATGTTGTTGGCGTGCAGCGTCTGCTCCTTGGAGCCGAAGGCGTCGAGTCCGCCGCACCCTGGGTGCGCGTCATACTGTTCGCGGTAAATTTCGAAAAACATGCCTGTCTTCGGGTGGGGGACGCTCAGAGCACGACGTTGACCAGCACGGTCAGCACGACCGAGGCGACCACCGAGAAGAGGATCATCAGCAGGCAGCCGAGACCACCGCCGAGCGGCCGGATCTCCGTGTTACCGATGCGCATGGGTGTCCACCTGTCCGTCGGGGAGGCCGTGTCGGGTGAGGAAGGCGCGGACCGCGTCGGCCACCCGCGCCGGTGCCGTGGTGGTGACGTTGTGCGCCGCGCCGGGCACGGTCACCTGCTCGGCGGTGGTGATCAGCCCGACGGCGGTGTCCCGCCAGGCGGGCGGCACGATCGGGTCCCGCGCGCCGGTGACCACCAGGGTGGGCGCGGTGATCCGGGCCAGGTCCGTCTCCACCGGGTTGCGCACCGAGTGCGTCAGTGTGGCGTACACCCGGTGCGGGCCGGCGTCCCGGACGTCCCGGAACAGGATCGGGGCCTGGAGCTTCGCCTCCCGCGTGGTGTCCACCAGGAACCGCCGGACCTGCCCCCACCGGGACCGCGCGGACGGGTCGCTGGTCGGCCCGGCCAGCACGACCGCCCGTACCGCGCCGGGGTGCCGGGCGGCGAGCGCGGCGGCCACCTCCGCGCCGAACGAGTGCCCGAGCACGCAGGCCGGTCCCAGGGCGTACGCCTCCAGCCAGGCGGCCAGGTGCGCGGCGTGCCGGGCCGCGTCGTACGGCCGTGGGGGCGGCCCGCTCAACCCGAAGCCGGGCAGGTCCGGCACGTAGACCGGGTGCGTGGGGGCGAGGGCGGTGGCGAGCGGGGTGAGGTACCGGTGCGAGACGGCGAGGCCGTGCACCAGCAGCACGGGCAGCTGCCCGTCGGCGGGGGCGGCGGAGCGCCGGCAGTGGATGCGGATCCCGTCCACCAGCCGGTATTCGCTGGTCAGCCCCGCCGCCGGGCGCGGTGCGGCCAGCGCGATCCGCAGCTGCGCCCAGCCGAACCGATCCGGTGCCGGGCCGGTCGCCCGGTCGTGCCCGGCACCCCTCGGGCCCGGGACGGGCGGGGCGCTCACAGTTCGCGCAGCCGGGGCAGCAGCTCCTCGCGCGCCCAGTCGAGGAACATCGGCTGGCTGTCTCCGCCCACCTGGACGATGGCGACATGGCTGAAGCCGGCGTCGACGAACTTCCGGAACGCGGCGACGTGCCTCTCGACGTCCGGGCCGCAGGAGATGCCCTCGGCGACGTCCTCCTCGCGGACGTACTGGCTGGCCGCCTCGAACGAGTCCGGGCCGGGCAGCTCGGCGTTGACCTTCCAGCCCAGGCCGAACCAGCGGAACTGGTCGTGCACGATCTTGCGGCACTCCGCCTCGTCCGGGCCGTAGCAGATCGCCACCTGGCCGTAGCGGGGCTGGCCCACGCCGCCCGCGTCGTCGTACATCTCGATGATGTGCCGGTCCGGCTCGGTGGCGACGATGCCGTTGCCGTACTCGGCCGCCAGGGTGGCCGACTGCCGGCCGGAGGCGGCGATCGCCATCGGGACCGGCCGCTCCGGCCGGTCCCACACGTACGCGTCGGGCACGTCGTAGTGGTTGCCGGAGAAGGTCAACGTCTCCCCGTTGAGCAGCGGCCGGATGATCTGCAACGCCTCCTCG
Source organism: Micromonospora sagamiensis (assembly GCF_014680085.1). Taxonomy (NCBI): domain Bacteria; kingdom Bacillati; phylum Actinomycetota; class Actinomycetes; order Micromonosporales; family Micromonosporaceae; genus Micromonospora; species Micromonospora sagamiensis. The sequence continues at coordinate 4,831,069 of NZ_AP023438.1, forward strand.
AACATCTCGTGCCGCTGCTGCACGTGCGGCCAGCCGCCGACCACGTGCTCGTTGAGGTTCTCCCCGGCCCCGAGGCCGAGGGTGAACCGGCCGTCGGACAGGACGCCGATGGTGCTGGCCTTCTGCGCCACGACCGCCGGGTGGTAGCGCCGGATCGGGCAGGTCACGAAGGACATCAGCTCCGCCCGGCTGGTGGCGTGCGCGACCGCGCCGAGCACCGACCAGGCGTACGGCGAGTGGCCCTGCGAGTCCAGCCACGGGTAGTAGTGGTCGGAGATGACGAGCTGGTCGAAGCCGGCCGCCTCCGCCCGTACCGCGTAGTCGACCAGCTGCTTCGGGCCGGCCTGCTCGCACATCAGGGTGTAGCCGACGTTGACCATCGCACGCTCCTCTCGCCGCACCGGTCCCTCCGGCTTACCCCCGACCCCGCCGCTCAACCCTCCGTCGGTCGTCCCTGCGGGGACCGGGGAACGGATTCTCTTAACCGGTTCAGGTTGCCTCCGGAGACGCATCGGCCTACGCTGATCCCGCGCCGTGGAGTCGGGCGCGGCTGTCGGGCTGCAGCCGCCCCTCGTCACACCCTTCACCCCCTTCGGGCCGGGGGTCATCCCTGAGGAAGGCCATGAAGACACGACTCTCCGTCGTCGCCGCCACCCTGCTCGCGTTCGTCGTGGGCCTGGTGGCGTTCGGTGGGCAGCCGGCGCACGCCGCGACCGGGTTCACCGTCGCCAACGGCAAGCTGTACGACGCCAACGGCGCGGAATTCATCATGCGCGGCGTCAACCACGCCCACACCTGGTACACCCACCAGACCAGTTCCTTCGCCAACATCAAGGCGCTCGGCGCGAACACCGTCCGGGTGGTGCTCTCCAGCGGTCACCGCTGGACGAAGAACGACACCGCCGACGTCGCCAACGTCATCTCGCTCTGCAAGCAGAACCGCATGATCTGCGTGCTGGAGGTGCACGACACCACCGGCTACGGCGAGCAGAGCGGCGCGGCCACCCTGGACCAGGCGGTCGACTACTGGATCAGCGTCCAGTCGGCCCTGACCGGCCAGGAGAAGTACGTCATCGTCAATATCGGCAACGAGCCGTACGGCAACCAGAACTACGCCACCTGGGCGACCGACACCGCCAACGCGATCAAGCGGCTGCGGACCGCCGGGTTCGCGCACACCATCATGGTGGACGCGCCGAACTGGGGCCAGGACTGGACGTACACCATGCGGGACAACGCGGCGTCGGTCTTCGCCGCCGACCCGGCCAAGAACACCGTCTTCTCCATCCACATGTACGGCGTGTTCAACACCGCCGCGAAGATCAGCGACTACCTCGGCCGGTTCCGGACGGCCGGACTGCCCATCGTGGTCGGCGAGTTCGGCCACAACCACTCCGACGGTGACCCGGACGAGGACGCCATCCTCTCCTACAGCCAGGCCAACGGCATCGGCTACCTGGGCTGGTCGTGGAGCGGCAACGGCGGTGGCGTCGAGTACCTGGACATGGCGATCAACTTCGACCCGGCCAACCTGAGCAGCTGGGGTCAGCGGATCTTCTACGGTGCCAACGGCATCAGGCAGACCGCTCGGGAGGCGACCGTCTTCGGCGGCGGCGGCACCCCGCCGCCGCCGACCACCACGCCGCCGCCCACCACCCCTCCGCCGACCACCCCGCCGCCGGGCGGCTGCACGGCGACGTACGCGGTGGTCGGCTCGTGGCAGGGCGGCTTCCAGGGTGAGGTCAAGGTGACCGCAGGCTCCGCCGCGATCACCGGCTGGACGGTGACCTGGACCTTCGCCAACGGCCAGACGATCAACCAGTCCTGGAACGCCACGGTGACCAGCAGCGGCTCTGCCGTCACCGCGAAGAACGTCAGCTACAACGGCAACCTCGGCACCGGGGCCAGCACGACCTTCGGCTTCATCGGCTCCGCGCCGGGCGGCACCACCGCGCCGACGCTCACCTGCACCGCCGCCTGATCCATCGTCCGACGGCGAGGGCGGGGGTGGCACCGACCGGTGCCGCCCCCGCACCGGTGCTGGCAGCTCGATGCCCCGGGGCACCGACCGCCCGATCGGCCGCGTCCTCCCAGGCAGTTCCCAGTGGGAGCCGTTACGCTGCGCGAAGCGGCGGCCGGTCTCCATCCTGGAGCGCCGGTGCGATCTTCCGGGAGTTTGCGACATGGTCTTCAAGAAGATGTTGAGCGCGTTCGGCGTCGGCGGGCCGAGTGTGGACACCGTCCTCACCAACCCGAACACCCGCCCCGGCCTCACCCTGGACGGCCAGGTCAACCTGGTCGGCGGGGACGCTCCGGCGAACATCGAGCAGATCGCCGTCGGGCTGGTCACGCGGGTCGAGGTGGAGACCGGCGACGGCGAGTACGCAGGCGTGATGGAGTTCCACCGGATGAGGGTCAGCAGCGCACTCCAGCTCGCCCCGAAGCAGCAGCTCTCCATCCCGTTCCAGCTGCCGGTGCCCTGGGAGACCCCGATCACCGACGTGTACGGCCAGCGCCTGCACGGCATGACCATGGGGCTGCGGACCGAGCTGGCGATCGCCCGTGCGGTCGACAAGAGCGACCTGGACCAGGTCTCGGTGCACCCGCTGCCGGTGCACGAGCGCATCCTGGAGGCGTTCCAGCGCCTCGGCTTCCGGTTCCGGAGCGCCGACCTGGAGCGGGGGCACATCTACGGCGTGCAGCAGACGCTCCCCTTCTACCAGGAGATCGAGTACTTCGCCGCGCCGCAGTACGCGCAGACGGTCAACCAGGTCGAGCTGACCTTCGTGACCAGCCAGCAGGGCGTCGACGTGATCCTGGAGTGCGACAAGCGCGGCGGGCTCTTCACCCCCGGGCAGGACACCTTCGGCCGCTACACGGTCGCCCACACCGACGCCGACCGGGTCGACTGGACCCAGGTGGTGGACGGGTGGCTCCGCGACACCATCAACCGTCACGGCAGCATGCGCCCGCACGGCTTCACCTCGCACGGCCACGGCCGGGGGGCGGGCATGGGCGGCATGGTGGCCGGCGCGGCGCTCGGCGTGGCCGGCGGCATGGTCGCCGGTGAGATGCTTGAGGACGCCTTCGAGGGCGACTTCTTCGAGGAGTGACCCGTGACCGCCGACGACGGTGGCCTCCGGGGAACCCCCGGAGGCCACCGTCGCGGTGACGCCGGTCGACGACCGGCCGTACCGTTCATCCCGGTCGGTCAGTGCCGGGCGGTGCGCTCCGCGCCGCTGCGGAAGGCGCTTCCGGCCTTGGCCAGACCACGGCTACCCAGGTAACCGAGGGTCAGCAGCGTGACCATGAACCAGGCGTTGTCGGCCCGGAAGACGTCCACCCCGGTCGAGTTCCGTCCGACCAACTGGGAGGCGGCCAGGACACCGACCACGGCGGCGACGTAGACCCAGAACTCCGTGGTACGGAACGCGTTCTTCGTCTCCGTACCGGGTGCCTGCACGGCCTCGGAACGACCGTCGTGCATCGCCGCCATCGGACGCGTCGGTGCCTCCGCGACCGCGCGGTTCGGCATGTCCTGTCCCATCCTGGTCGGCATGTCCTGCGCCGGACGGTTGGCCGGCCTGGTGCTTGCAGCCTGCGTGCTCATCTTGTCCTCCTCGGATGCGATGAGTCCTGCACCCACACCCCACTCCGCGTTCCGGTCACGGGGCGGTACTTGGCGGGGCACCGCCTGGCTACCCGGTGTCGGTGGGCCAGTAACCCGCAGCTCCGGCCGGATGCCACCGACCCCGGCCCCCGACCGGCGCGTTTAGCCGGGCCGGGGTCGGGCAGGCAGCGGGTCACCGACATTTCTGCGAGGTGATCCACGTGTCCGAGCACATGCGCGAATCCGCCCGACGGACCGAGGAACGACTCCTCGCCGGGGTCTACGGCGAGGACGCCCTGAACGAGGTGAACTCGCCCCCGAGCGACATCCAGCGGGTGCTCCAGGAGGACGACCGGGGCGACCCGGCGCACGTACCGATCGACCCGGAGGTGCTGCGCGACGGCGGCCCGACCCGGGGCCAGGGAGCGGTCACCACCACCGGCGGCACCGCCGGGCCGGCGAGCGTACGGCGCATCGCCCGGCAGCCGGAACGGCACCCCGGCACGGTCGCCCCGACCACCACCGGGGACGCCACCACCGGTGGCCTGAGTACGCCGGCTGGCAGCGCGACCAGCGACCAGTCCTCCGCCGCCAGCCAGATCGGCGGCTTCACCGACGACTGACCCACGCCGGCCACCCCACCCCTCCGCGCGCCGCGCGGGTGGGGTGGGGTGGAGCGGCTCAGGGGGTGGGGACGAGGGTGGTGAGGCGCTGGGTGGCGCGGGTGAGGGCGACGTAGAGGTCACTCTCACCGCGAGGGGACTCGGCGACGATCGAGTCCGGGTCGACCAGCAGGACGGAGTCGAACTCCAGCCCCTTGGCCTGGGCGACGGTCAGCACCACGGTCTGGCTCTCCAGCTCCGGGTGCTCGCCCACCGCCGCCTCCGGCAGCGCCCCGCTCACCGCCGCGCCCAGCTCGTCGACGTGTCCGGCCGGCACGATCACGCCGAGCCGGCCGTCGCCGAGGCCGGCGACCTCCCGGGTGGCCACGTCGACCAGTTCGGCGGCGAGCCGCTCCCGGGCGACCGTCAGCGACCGGGGTTCGACACCGGTGCTGCGTACCGAGCGGGGCGGACGCAGTCCGGGGTCGATCCGGGCGAGCACGTCGGCGGCGACCGCCATGATCTCGGCCGGGGTGCGGTAGCTGACGGTCAACTCCGCCAACCGCCACCGGTCCGCCACGTACGGCTCCAGCGCCTCCCGCCAGGACGGGGTCCCGGCCAGCGCGCCGGTCTGCGCGACGTCCCCGACGATGGTCATCGACCGGCTCGGGCAGCGGCGCATCAGCAGCCGCCAGGCCATCGGCGACAGCTCCTGCGCCTCGTCCACGATGACGTGCCCGAAGGCCCAGTTCCGGTCGGCGGCGGCCCGTTCGGCGGTGGTCAGCGAGTCGCCGGTCTCCTGCCGGTCCAGCAGCCGGTCGGCGTCGAGCAGGTCGGTGACGCCGAGGATCTCGCCGCCGTCCGCCTCGTCCTCCACGTCGATGGAACGGGAACCCCGCCAGATCTCCAGCACGCCCTCGGCATATTCGCGGGCCTGCGCGCGGATGCGTTCCCGGCGGGCCGCCGCCGCCCGGTCGTCCTCGCCGAGCAGCTCGGCGGCCTCGTCGAGCAACGGTGCGTCGGAGGGGGCCCAGCCGCCCGGTTCGCGGTGCAGCAGTGCCCGTTCCGCCTCGTCGAGCATGGGCGCGGCGGTGGCGATCCGGTCCGGGGCGGCGAACAGGTCGGCGAGCAGGCGCTGCGGGGTCAGCACCGGCCAGAGTTCGTCCAGCACCGCCCGTACGCCCGGTTCCTCCCGCAGTTCCCGGCGGATCTCCGCGATGTCGGCCTCGTCGAGCAGGTTCTCCCCGCCCAGCGGGTCCGCGCCGATGCGGTCGGCCTCCTGGTCGGCGAGGGCATGGACGACCTCGATGTCGAACAGGGCACGGGCCAGGTTGTGCGGCCGGCCCGAACGGCGGGCCCGCTCGCGTGCCTCCCGGCACATCTGCGGGGTCAGCGTCAGCACGTCCCGCTGCTCCAGCTCGATCTCCAGCGGCTCGTCCGGCACCCGTTGCCGGTCCCGGACGGCGCCCGCGAGCACCTCGGTCATCACCAGCCGGCCCTTCAGCGCCGCCGTCCGGGCCGACTCGGCGCGGTGGGCGGTCACCCCGGGGAAGAGGTCACCGGGCGTGCGCAGCAGCACACCGGTCTCGGCCAGCGTGGGCAGCACCTGCGAGATGTAGCGCAGGAAGGTCGCGTTCGGCCCGACCAGCAGGACACCCCGACTGGAGAGTTCCCGGCGGTGGGTGTAGAGCAGGTACGCGGCGCGGTGCAGCGCGACCGCGGTCTTGCCGGTGCCCGGCCCGCCCTGCACGACGAGCACGCCACCCAGGTCGGCGCGGATCACCCGGTCCTGTTCGGCCTGGATCGTCTCGACGATGTCCCGCATCCGGCCGGTACGGCTGGCGTCCAGCGCCGCCAGCAGGGACGCCTCACCGGTCAGTTCCTCGTGCGCGGTGGGGGAGGCGCTGGCCAGGTCCAGGGTCTCGTCGTGCAACCCGACCACCTTGCGGTCCCGGGTCCGCAGGTGCCGACGACGGCGTACGCCCTGGGGGTTGGCCGCCGTGGCGAGGTAGAACGGCCGGGCGGCCGGCGCCCGCCAGTCCATCAGCAGCGGGTCGTAGTCGTCGCGGGTGTCGAAGATCCCGATCCGGCCGATGTAGTGGCGCGAGCCGTCGTCGGCGTCCAGCCGGCCGAAGCAGAGCCCCTGCTCGACGGCGGAGAACTGCTCCACCTGTTCGGCGTACATCCGCACGGCGGTGTCCCGCTGGGACCGGGCCTGCATGGTGCCACCGTCGCTGCGCAGCTCCTCGGCCAGCCGGTGGGCGGCCTGGTCCCGCAGCCCGTCCAGCCGGCGGTAGAGCATCGAGACGTACTCCTGCTCGCGACCGATCTCGTCGGTGTGCTGCTGCTCGTCGGACTGCGTTGACAAGCCCTCTCCCAATTCGCTAAGATAATGCTGAACGACCATTTTTAATGGTCGTTCTTTTTGTGTCTGAACTGAGAAAGATAGCGTGTCCGGGCGGTGCCGACCAAGTCCCGGGAAAGAACTCGCGTCACCGGAACGGGTTCCGGTGACGCGAGTCATGGTCGTTCGGACGGGTCAGCCGCGGGCGACCTCGTAGAGCCGCTCCGGCGTGACCAGGCCGGCGAGCACCCGCCCGTCGTCGGTCAGCAGCACGCTGAAGATCGTCCCGGAGAAGAGCCGACCGCTGCCCCAGGCCCCGCTGACCTTCGGCAGCTGGTTGAGCAGGTCCAGCCCGGCGGCGTCCGCCTTCTCCGGCTGGCTGGCGGGGGCGTCCTTCCCCGCCGGCCGGTCCGCCCCGGTGCCGGTCCGGGCGACCAGCACGGCGGCCCAGCCCTCACCGACCACGGTGGCGTCCCGGTCCTTCGCGTCGCCCGCCTTCCCCGGCGCGCTCCGCTCCGGCCGCGCCGGACGTGCGGGGGACTTCTCCTCGTTCACCTTCACGCCCGGCGGCGGGTTGAAGGTGAACTGGTCGGCGGCCGGGCGGCTGAAGTCGACCTGGGTGAAGGCCACCTCGATCGCCGGTGCGTCCCCCGCGTCGGCGAAGAGCTCGAAGCGCAGCGGCACGTGCTCCTTCGCGTCCAGCGCGATCCGCACCTGGTCGACCAGGGAGGCGGTGTCCCGCGGCTTGAGCACCAGCTCGTAGGCGTCCCGCCCGGCCACGGTTGCGGACCGGCCGACGCTGACCTCGGTGCTCGGGTCGATCGCGGCCAGTGCCCGGTCGGCGGCCTCGGCCGGCGTGACCGGCAGCTCCTGGTCGGCACCGGCCCGATGCCCGGCGTCGGCCGGCAGCGTCCGGTGGTACGCCTCGTTCTTCCTGCTGTTCCAGACCCACAGGTCGGTGCCGTTGCGGATCACGTCCCGCTCGCCCATGGTGTCCTTGAACGCGATCCGCGCCTTGTCCGGGCCGGAGTACCAGACCCGCATGGTGTGCGTACCGGCGACCAGGGCGGTCAGGTCCTCGCGGCGCTCCGCGACCTTGGCGACCAGTGGCGGCAGGCCGAGGTCGGCGCGCTGCACCACGGTGCCGGAGAGCCCCTCCAGCCGGGACGTCTGAAGGTCGACCAGGAGCTGGGCGGCGCTCCTCGGTGGCAGGCTCGGCTCGGCCTCGGCGGCGAACTGGCCGATCGCCGCGCCACCTCCGAGCAGGACGACCGTCGCGGCCGTCGGCACGACCCAGCGCAACGCCGGACGGCTTGTCAGAACAGACATGTGCACCTCCTTCCGCCATCCTGCCCGACGGATGCTGTGAAGGTGCTGAGGAGAACGAACCGGCGGGCGGCGCGGCGGTGGCACCCTTGACCCGTGCGACTGCTGGTGGTGGAGGACGAGACCCGGCTCGCCGGGACCCTGCAACGGGGGCTCCAGGCGGAGGGCTTCGCGGTCGACGTGGCGACCACCGGTCCGGCCGGGCTGGAGGCCGCCCGGCACGGTGGGTACGACGCGATGATCCTCGACGTGATGCTCCCCGGGCTCTCCGGCTACGAGCTGGTGCGTCGGCTCCGCGCCGAGGAGCACTGGCTGCCGGTGCTCATGCTCTCGGCCAAGGACGGCGAGTACGACCAGGCCGACGGGCTGGACTGCGGGGCCGACGACTACCTGACCAAGCCCTTCTCGTACGTGGTGCTGCTGGCCCGGCTGCGGGCTCTGCTGCGTCGGGGTGCGCCGCAACGTCCCGCCGTGCTGACCGTCGGCGAGCTGAGCCTCGATCCGGCCGGTCGGCGGGTGACCCGGGGCGACGTCGAGGTCGCCCTGACCGCCCGCGAGTTCGCCCTGCTGGACTACCTGATGCGCCGCCCCGGCGAGGTGGTCTCCAAGACCGAACTGCTCGACCACGTCTGGGACGCCAGCCTGGAGACCGCGCCGAACGCGGTGGAGGTGTACGTCGGCTACCTCCGCCGCAAGATCGGCCGGCACCACCTGGAGACGGTCCGGGGCGCCGGCTACCGCCTCACGCCATGACCCGACCGTCGGAGCGGGACCAGGACTCGGGGCCGGTCGGGGCGACCCGGGTGGGTGGCCGCGGGACGCGCCGTCCGCCCACCGTCGGACTGCGCGGTCGACTGACCCTGGTCAGCGTCCTCGGGCTGGCCGTCGGGCTGGCGGTGGGCGGGTTGGCGCTGCTCGGCGCGCTCGGCCACGTCCTGCAACGCAGCGTCGACGACGAGGCGTTCCGTACCGCCGACGCGGTGGCGCTGCTGGCCGCCGAGAACGCCCTGCCCGATCCGCTGCCGGTGGCCGCCGGTCAGGTGCGCGTCCAGGTGGTCGACCGGCAGGGGCGGGTCCGGGCCGCCTCGATCGACGCCGACCGGCTGGTGCCGATGCTGCCGGTGGACCGGATCGACCACTCCGCCCGGGACCGCACCTTCGTCCGGGGGGAACGGCTGGGGCTTCCCGGCCGGGTACGGGTGGTCAGCGTGCCGGCCGGTACGCCGTCCGAGCCGTTGACCGTCCTGGTCGGCAAGTCGATGGCGGACGTGACGCAGAGCGCCGAGGTGGTCCGGTTCGTCCTGCTGGTGAGCTTCCCGTTGCTGGTGGCGATCCTCGGCGGGGTGGCCTGGCGGGTGGTCGGGGCCACCCTGCGCCCGGTCGAGGCGCTGCGCAGCGGTGCCGAGGAGATCACCGGCCGGGCCGGTGGCGGGCGGCTGCCGGTGCCGGCGTCCCGCGACGAGATCCACCGGTTGGCGGTCACCCTGAACGACATGCTGGCCCGGTTGGAGGCGGCCCGGGCCCGGCAACGGGCGTTCCTCGCCGACGCCGCCCACGAGTTGCGCAGCCCGCTGACGAACATGCGTACCGAACTGGAGGTGGCCGGGCGGCTGGGGGAGCGGACCGACTGGCCGGCGGTGTCCCGGGACCTGCTCGCGGACACCGAACGGCTCAGCCGTCTCGTCGACGACCTGCTGCTGCTGGCCCGCCTGGACGAGGCCGGGAACACCGCCGCCGGGACGGTGGGCGCGGGCACCGCCGCCGGGCCCGGAGCCCCGGGTCGCGGGGCGGTGCGCGGGCGGCGGGCCACCGGACCGGTCGAGCTGGTCGAACTGGTCCGGGCCGTCGCCGCCCGCTTCCCGTCCCCTCCGGTACGCGTCCTGCCGGCGTCCGGACCCCGGTGGACGGTCGGCGACGCGGACGAACTGCACCGCGTCCTGACGAACCTCATCGACAACGCGGTCCGCCACTGCCGGAGCGCGGTCGTGATCGAGGTGACGGGCGACCCCGGAGCCGGCACCCACCTGGTCACCGTGACCGACGACGGGCCGGGCATTCCGGCCGCCGACCGGGAACGGGTCTTCGACCGGTTCACCCGGCTGGACGACGCCCGGGACCGGGACGCCGGAGGCGCGGGCCTGGGGCTGGCCATCGTCCGGGAACTCGTCCGGCTGCACGGCGGCACGGTGCGGCTGTCCGACGCGGGGCCGGGACTGCGTGTCTCGTTGCACCTGCCGGCCCTGCCGGACGCGGAGACCTGACCGGCCGGGACCGACCTCACCGGCGGGCGCGGAGGACCGCCCGGCCGGCCCGTCCCGGTCAGCCCCGCTTCGTGCAGACCGGCTTCGCCCGGCCGACGGTGTCCGCCGAGTGGACGACCGCCACCGTGAAGCAGTAGTCGGTGCCCCGGTCCAGCCCGTAGACGATGTAGTTGGTCGAGCCGGCGGGCAGCTCCTGGAAGGCACGTGGATCCTGCCCCACCCGGCCACCGGAGACCACCACCGGCCCCTCCGCCCCCGCCGGGTAGGTCCAGTTCAACGTGACGGTGTCCCGGTTGTCGCGCAGGGTGACCCCGCTGGGTGGGGCGCCGGGTGCCCCGCTGGCCGGTTTCGCGGTGCCGCCGGGCGTCGCGCTCGTGGCCGCCGCAGTGCCGGGGGCGGGTGGCGGCTGCCCCGCCGGCTCGTCGACCCGCGCCACCCCGGCGATCACCGCTCCCGTGCCGAGCAGCACCACGACCACCCCGGCGACGATCAGCGGCGCGAGCCGGCGGGACGGATCGGCCGGCGGGCGGGGCACGTGCACCGGCAGCCGCGAGCCGACCCGCACCGGCAGGTGGGCGACCCGGTGCACGCCCGGCGACTCCTCCGGATGCGGTCCGCCGGTGAGACCGACCACGGACGGCGGAAGCGGCGGCCCGGCCGGACCAGGGGTACCGGTCGGCTCGTCGGGACGGTTCACCGCCCCCTCCGGGGGCCACCAGTCGTCGCCGTCCGGGTCGTCGCCGTACCGGCCGGTGCCGGTGAACCGCTGGTCGTGCGCGTACGAGCGGTCGTCGGCGTCGGGCCGGTACCCGCTGCCGGCCGTCCACCCCTCGGGCTGGCCACCGGGGTGGGTGCGGAACCCGTCCGGCTCCGCCGGGTACGCGTCGCCGGTCGCGTCGGAGCGGTCGACCGGCTCCTCCGGTACGCGGGGACGGGGAACCGCCCCGTGCCCGGCGTCCTGCGGGTGGGCCGTCGGCTCGGCGTCGTCGACGTGGTCGCAGGTGTGGTCCGGGTTGGCGGCGGCCCGGGCCAGGCCGGCGACCTGGGCGGCGAGCGGGTCGTCCGGGCCCAGGTGCTGGCGGCACAGCTCCCGGGCCAGGGCCAGGTTGTCGTGCGCGTCGGCGAAGAGACCGCAGTCGCGCTGCATCGCGCCGAGCCGGGCCAGCATCTTGATCCCGCTGACGTGCCCGTCGCCGTACACCTCGCGGTGCAGCTCCCAGGCGTCCTGGAGGCGCTCCCGGGCGACCGTGCACTCGCCCCGGGCGTACTCGACGGTGGCCAGGTCGGCGTGCGCGGCGAGCACCCGCAGCGACTCGGGGCCGTCGAGTGCGGTCAGCTCGATGATCACTTCCTGGTACAGCCGGGCGGCGCGGGCGTAGCTGCCGACCCGGTGCAGCACCGCGGCGAGGGTCGCGGCGGCGGCGATGGTCCGCTGGTCGGACGATCCGTGGAGCCGGGTCAGCGCGGCGTACGCGAACGCCGCCCAGCCGCGCGCCGAGTGCGGTTCGCCGAGGGTGACCAGCACCCGGGCCTGGAGGCCGGCGGCCTCGGCCAGCTCGGGTGAGGCGTTCGCCGGGCGCGGGTCCGCGTCGGCCAGCGCGTCGGCGAGCAGCTCCTGGGCACCGGAGAGGTCGCCGGCGGCCACGAGCTGGTGCGCCTGGCCGGTCAGTTCACCGAAGGGGGAGGACACGCCTCATCGTGCGCATTCCGCGACGGTATGTACAAGACCCGTCAGGTGGCAGTTTGGTCAGGATAGTGGTCGATCGCCGCCCAGATGGTCCACGAGGGACTCGCTGATCCGGCGCAGCTGGTCGACCTGCGCCGGGCTCAGCGCGTCGAACAGGTGCCGGCGTACCCCCTCGACGTGACCGGGCGCGGCGGCGGCGAGCGCGGCGAAACCGGCGTCGGTGAGGACGGCGAGCTGGCCCCGCCGGTCGGTGGGGCAGTCCCGGCGGCGCACCCAGCCGGCCGCCTCGAGCCGGGCCACCGCGTGCGACAACCGGCTGCGCGAGGAGCCGCTGGCCAGGGCCAGGTCGGTCATCCGCAGCTCGCGCCCGGGAGCCTCGGAGAGCCGGACCAGGATCTCGTAGTACGCGTGCGGCATGCCCGCGTCGCGTTGCAGCTCACGGTCGAGCGTCTCCATCAGCGTCCGGGAGGCGGCCAGGAAAGCCCGCCAGGTGCGCTGCTCGTCGGGGTCCAACCAGCGGGTCATGACGCCCATCATACGGCAGATAGTTGAACGCTCAACAAAATGGCGGTACCGTGGTCGACATGGGAATCCACCGCCTCAACCACGCCGTCCTCTTCGTCCGCGACGTCGAGCGCAGCGTCGCCTTCTACCGCGACGTGCTCGGCTTCCGGCGGGTGCCGATGACCCCGGACGGGTTCACCGGCGCCGCCTTCCTCCAGGCGCCCGGCTCGACCAACGACCACGACCTCGGCCTCTTCGAGATCGGCGCGGCCGCCGGCCCGTCCGAGGCGGGCCGCCGTACCGTCGGCCTCTACCACCTGGCCTGGGAGGTCGACACCCTCGACGAGCTGGCCGTCACCGCCGAGCGGCTCACCGCTGCCGGCGCGCTGGTCGGCACGTCCGACCACGGCACCACCAAGAGCCTCTACGGCCGGGACCCGGACGGCCTGGAATTCGAGATCGTCTGGCTGGTTCCCGCCGACCGGCTCGACGACGCGGCGCTCGCCGCGCGTACCCGGATCGGCCGGCTCGACCTGGCCCGCGAGCGGCAGCGTTACGGCGGGCAGACCCGGGGCGGGGTCGGCGTCTCCGTCCCGGCCTGACGCGAGCCGTACCACCGGAGTCCGACCGGGTCGGGTCCGTCCACGAACCGCCCACTCCCCGCCGCCCTGCCCGTCCGGCCGACCGGCGAACCCGTCTGGTAGAACGGCAGGATGCCCGCCGACCCGACCGACGCCGTCCTGGGCGGGCTGGTCGCCCGTCTCCTCGACACCTGGTTGACCGGGGCGCTGCGCCGCTCCCGCCGGGTCACCCTCGCGCTGGTGTACGCGGGGCCGCCGGGCGACAGCGCCGAGACCGTCCTACGGGCGGTGGCCACCGCCGCCGACCGGGTACGCGGGCAGCGGCTCACGGTCGTGGTGCTCGCCGAGGACCCCGGACTGCCCGCCCGACTCGCCCCCCTGGCGGCGGGGCTCCCCGCCGAGGTGACCGTGCACCCCGTACCCGGAACCCCCGACCGGCTGCCGGTGGTGCTCAAGGCAGCCGGCGCGGCCGGGACGCCGCTGCTCACCGTCCTGGCCGACCCGGCGGGACAGGTGCTCGACACCCCGGCCGGTCGGGGCCTGCTCGCCGCCGCCACCGGTGGCCGTCCGGCCGACCTGCTCCTCGCCACCGGAACCGGCAGGGCCGGCGGTGCCGTCGAAGCCGGGACGGCCCGCGCCGCCGTGTCCCGGTTCCCGCTGGTCGCCGAGGTGGAGACGGTCCCCGTCGGGGACGCGCCGCCGTGGCTGTTCGCCCTCGGCACCAACTCCGACCGCAACCTCGAGGCGTTCAAGGACGCGATCTGGCGGGCCGGCGCGGCGGCCGGACTGCGCCACCGGGACGTCGACGGCACCCCGCGCGACCTCGACGCCGAGCCCGACCCGAGCGCTCTTTCCGACCTGCTCCGCGCCGAACTGGACCGCTGTGGTCCGCGTACGGTCACCGAGCTGCGCCGGCATGTGCTCACCGGGACCCCGTACCGGGCCGTCGACGCGCTCCGGGCACTGACCGTCCTGCTCGACGCGGGCACGGTGACCCGGTCCCCGGCCGACGGCCGGCTCGCCGGGGACGTGATCGTCCAACCGGCACCCGGCGACACGGGCGCCCACTGATGGCGCTCAGCCAGGGGGGTGCCGGTGGTTCACCGGCACCCCCCTGCACGTCGGGTGCTACGCCCGGGACCGGGACTTGTCCTGCTTCCAGGAGAGCGGGCCCGGCAGGTCGACCCGGTGCGCCCGGGCCTTGGAGTTCCAGGACCACCGGCCGAGCCGGACGGTCCACGAGGAGAAACCGTTCTCGGTGAAGTTGAGGACCAGGGGACCGTACTTCTTCCGCTTGCGGAACATCAGGCCCATGTCGGGGCCTCCCTTCATGACCAGCCGTCCGTGTTCGGTGTCGAACATGCCCGGAAGGCCGTTTCACGAAACCCGTGATCGTCCCACGGGGGAGTGCCGCCGGGGCCGACGGCGGAGCGGTCACCGGTCGCCCGGTGCCGTCAGCGCGGCTCCCAGGCCCCCGGCCGGGCGGTCAGCCGCCGCACGTGCGCCGGCAGTCTGCCGGTGGACAGGTCGGCCAGGCTCACCTCGTCGACGACCTGCCGGACGGCGGCCCGGACGGCCACCCAGAGACGGGGCAGGTTCTCCGCCGCGCCCAGGTACTCCGTCTCCTCCGGACGCATCCCCCGGACGCCGGCCAACGGTCCGTCCACCGCCCGCAGGATCGCCCCCACGGCGATCTCCCGTGGGGGCCGGGCCAGGGTGTAACCGCCCTCGGCCCCACGCTGGGCCCGGACGATGCCGGCCCGGCGCAGGTCCGCCAGGACGGCTTCGAGGAACTTGCGCGGCATGTCCTGCTCCGCGGCGATGGACTGGGTGGAGAGCAGCGAGGGGTACGCGGCGGCCAGGCTCAGCGCCGCCCGGATCGCGTAGTCGCCGCGTGCCGAGATTTGCACGATGCCATCATGCCCGGTCGGTCCAATGCGGTGGCCGGGGGCGGGCGATCCGGGCCGGAACGGCGACCCGCCCGCCGGTCGCCCGGAAGGCACCCGGACTCAGGCCGACCTCGCGGCTGAAGAAGCGACCGAAGTTCGTCGGCTCCGGGAAGCCGAGATACCGGCCGATCCGGGCGATCGGCTCGTCGGTCGCCGCGAGCAGTCGGCGGGCCTGCAACGCCACCCGTTCGTCGATGACCTGCTTGGCGCTGCGCCCGGTCATCGCCAGGCAGGCCCGGGTCAGGGTACGCACCGAGCAGCCCAGCCGGTCGGCGTAGTCCTCGACCCGGCGGGTGTACCGGTAGTGGTGCTCGACCTCGCGGCAGAGCCGCCGGAACGTGCGCGGCTCCGTCCCGGCGGCCGGGGCGGCGGTCAGCGTCAGGCGCAGCAGCAGGACGGCGAGCTGGTGCCGCAGCAGGCTCTCGCCGCCTGAGCCCCGGTGCCGGCGGCAGTCCACGACGAGCTGGCTGACCTCGTTGAGTACCGCCTCCTCGTCCTCACCGCCGAGCTGGGTGTGGGTCGGTACGGCGTCCGGGTCGACGTCCAGACCGTGCAGGGCACCGGGGCTCCACCGCACCACCACCGCGTCCAGCGCGTCGGTGCGACGCACCGCCTGCCCGGGACGGACCCGGAACATGGTGCCCGGCCGACAGGGGAACGGGCGGAAGTCGACTTCCAGGGTGCCGTGACCGCCGGTGACCAGAATCAGGTGGTCCGACCCGATCAGAACCGGTCGCCGCCACGCCGGGTCGGTATTGAGATCACCCAGGGTGATGGCCTGGATCCCGGTCGCGGCCGGCGCGGGAGCGGCGTCCGCAGCCGGGGCGAGTTGACCGGAAGAGACCATCACCAGCGACGGTAGCCCTCCGCACCGTCTCCCGCATGTCGACGCAGGGGACGTAGGGGATCGGCCGCCGCCCGGCAGGGGTCGGGGCGGTTAGGCTACCGGTCGGTAGCGCCCGGTCTGCCGGACGCGGGCGGACCCGCCGACTCGCGATGGGATGGACATGACGGATCTGTTCTCGGTCGAAGGCAAGACGGTCCTGGTCACCGGAGGTTCCCGGGGCATCGGGTTGATGATCGCCCGGGGCTTCGTCCAGGCCGGTGCCGAGGTGATCATCTCGTCCCGCAAGGCGGAGGTCTGCGAGCGCGTCGCCGCCGAGCTGTCCGCAGAGGGGCGGTGCACGGCGATTCCGGCCGACCTGGGCACCGACACCGGCGCGGAGGCGCTCGCCGCCGCTGTCCGGGAACGCACCTCCCGCCTCGACGTGCTGGTGAACAACGCCGGGGCCACCTGGGGCGCGCCGCTTCAGGCGTACCCGGAGAGCGCCTTCGACAAGCTCTGGGCGGTCAACGTCAAGGCGGTGTTCCGGCTCACCACCGCGCTGTTGCCCGTGCTGCGCGCGGCGGCCAGCGCCGACGACCCGGCCCGCGTCATCAACATCGGGTCGGTGGACGGCATCCGGGTGCCGCTGATGGAGGTGTACGCGTACTCGGCCACCAAGGCGGCCGTGCACATGCTGACCCGCAGCCTCGCCCACCAGCTCGCCGGTGAGCACGTCACGGTCAACGCGATCGCGCCCGGCCCGTTCGAGAGCAGGATGATGGCGTTCGCGCTGGACGACCCGGCCACCCGGGCCGGCATCGAGCAGCAGGTGCCGCTGGGCCGCATCGGTCGGCCCGAGGACATGGCCGGGACCGCGATCTACCTGGCCTCCCGCGCCGGGGCGTACCTGACCGGCGCGGTCATCCCGGTCGACGGGGGCATCACGACGCACGGCTGAGCGCGTGACCGGAACGTCGTGGCGTACCCCGGTGGTCGGTGGCAGGGCGCGCGCGGACTCGGCAGATCCGCGCGGCCCCGCCGGGCGTCGGTCAGCGACCGGCCAGCAACCGGTTCACCGCCGTGTCGACGTCCAGGTGCTCGGCCTCCCGGCCGCGTGGGACGACGACGTAGGTGCGGCGCAGGAAGCGCACCAGTACGCTGCGCGGCACCTCGAACAGGGCGTTGCCGTCGGGTGACGACAGCGCCAGCGCGACGAAGTCGCCGCGTGGGGTGGCCCAGGGCCACACCCGGACGTCGCCGATGCCGGCCGGCTCGTCGAGCCCGGTGACCAGCAGTTCACGGGCGAACGACCAGCTCACCGCCTCGCCGCCGGCAGATTCGGCATGGAACAGGACATGGACCGCATACGGGTCAGCAGGGTCGTAACGCAGACTGGCGCGCACCGGCAAGGCGGTGGCGTCAGGTGCGACGAGCCTTAGCGACGTCTCGACCTCTACGGTCGTCGGTCGGATGACACTCATGGACGTTCTCCCCCCGGCACCGCTGCGGAACGCGCGTGTTCCGCTTTTCCATACTCAGGCGCTCCTCATGGCTACGCTCCGCCATACGCTGACTTCACCCAGTGGTGGGAAGAGGGTCGGAAACGGCGTTAGAATGTGAAAATTCATGTACGATTTCCGGTTCTGCCCAGAACTTGGATCCCGCCCGGCATCGGGTGGTTCAGTCGTCGACTTACTCCGGTAACGTCCAGTCGTCGGTAGGAGTGACGGGCCGGGACGACACTGGGGGTGAGATGGTCGCGGAGCATTCCTCAATGGAGGCTGCGACCGGGCGTCGGTTGCCGGGTCCGGTGACCGGAAAGACCGGAAAGCGGGGGTACGGGGTGCCGGAGAACGGGCGTGGCCGTGACCGGCCGCGCGACCACGGTGCCAACGGCGCGGGGGGTGTGCGGACCGCCGAGCGGCGGGTCCGCTGGCGGCGTCTGCGGACGACCCTGGACCTGATCCGGGCCAATCCCACCGGCCGCATCGCGCTCAAGGTCTTCATCTCCGTGGCCGGGGCCCTGGTGGTCGCCGTCGGCGTGGTGCTCATCCCGCTGCCCGGCCCCGGCTGGCTGCTGGTGATCGCCGGGCTCGGCATCTGGGCGGTCGAGTTCCACTGGGCCAGGCGACTGCTCGGGTTCACCCGCCGGCACGTGCAACGCTGGACCAGATGGGTCACCAGTCGGTCGCTGCCGGTGCGCCTGGCCCTCGGCACGGTGGGCCTGCTCTTCGTCGGCGGGGTCGTCTGGCTCTCCCTCAAGGTGGGCCTCGGTATCGACGTCGTCGCCCGGTTGCTGCACTACCTCGCGACGAACTGACCCCGGATTCGCGGAGTCCGGACCCGATCAGGTACA
This sequence comes from Micromonospora sagamiensis, assembly GCF_014680085.1. NCBI lineage: Bacteria > Bacillati > Actinomycetota > Actinomycetes > Micromonosporales > Micromonosporaceae > Micromonospora > Micromonospora sagamiensis. The sequence continues at coordinate 4,849,115 of NZ_AP023438.1, forward strand.
GTCATGCGCGCTGAGGGCGATTAGCTCAGCGGGAGAGCGCTTCGTTCACACCGAAGAGGTCACTGGTTCGATCCCAGTATCGCCCACGTAGGTCAAAGGCCACTTCCCATCGAGGGAAGTGGCCTTTCTGCTACCCATGCAGCAGTTGAATACAGCAATACGTCAGTGGCTGAGGGAATCGCTGAGCCGTTTCAGGGCGTCGCGGGTCGCGGTGGACGAGACCTGGGTGTAGATCTCCATCGTCACGGAGAACCGGGCGTGCCGCAGGATCCGCATGGCGACCCGTGGGTGGACGTCCAGGTCGGCGAGGAGCGTGACCGCAGGTGCACCGTGGACGGTGATCGGCCGTATGCCGGCCCGGTCGCATCGGGTCTGCCAGGAACGCTGGGAGTTGCGCGGCTCGATCGGGGTGCCGTAGCGGGTGGTGAACACCAGGTCGGATTCCTGGCACGCCGTACCAGTTCAGAGCCATGATCAAGGCCCCGAGTCGGTGGGCGACGGACGAGTCGACCTGTACGCCGGATGCCGATCGCCCTCGATAGCTCTTAGCGTCGATGTATGAGTGGTGCTACGGCGGCATGGGGACTGCTCGCTGTCGGTTTGGTGGGTGGGCTTGCCGCCGCCGGCCTGCTGTTGCGTCGTCGCAGGCGTGCGGCTCTGCCGCAGGACCGGGCGGAAGTGATGCGGGCCGCGCGGGTTGCTACCCGCCAGATCGCGCAGGACCGGCGTCGAACCCAACGCGGCACTCTCCGTGGTAAGGGCGGCGGAGGGAACACGAGTCTTTCGCACGACGCCGCATACGGTAGCGATGGCGGGACGCCCAGTGGCATCTGACACTTACGGCCAGTGATCCGGGCGGGCCATCCAGGGTTCGTGCTCTACGGCGGCAGTGGGCTGCGCACGACGTACGGGCCGGAGGGGCTGCCGGTGCCCGGCGGTCCGCTCCTGCTCACCGTCACCGACGCCTGACCTGGCGGGTAAGGAACCGGCCAGGCGACCCGGCCGGCTCCTTCCTTGGTATCCCGTCAACAGGTTGACGATGCCCTGAGCAGAATGGCTCGCCTCCCGCCGACTGTTGCGGGCAGGCTGTCGGAATGGGAACGGACTTCAGTGGCGAGGTGGCTACGTACTACGCGAGGCACCGGCGTGGCTACCCGCCCGAGGTGCTCGACGCCCTCGTCGGAGCGTTCGGCCTCGGCGCCGCGGACACGGTGGTCGACCTCGGCTGCGGCACCGGTCAGCTGAGCCTCCCACTCGCCGCCCGGGCGGGGGCCGTCATCGGCGTGGACCCGTCGCCGGACATGCTGGCCATGGCCCGCCAGGCCGCCCTCAACGCCGCGAGAGTCAACGCTACGTGGCTGCTCGGTGCCGACAGCGATCTGCCCGCGCTGGGCCGGCTACTCGGCGAACGAACGATCGGGGCGCTGACCGTCGCTGTCGCCATCCATTTCATGGACCGCGACACACTGTTCCGGGCTGCCCGGCCGCTGCTGCGTCCCGGCGGCGGCGTCGCCGTGGTCACCAACGGCGCGCCGCTGTGGTTGCAGGACGCCGAGTGGTCTGCGGCACTGCGCGGGTGCCTGGAACGGCTGCTCGGGCACCCCGTCACGGCGACCTGCCAGACCGACGAGGCCGGACGCTGGCGCAACCAGGATGCTCTCGTTCGTGCCGGCTACCGATACGCGGAGTCGTTGGTGCAGTACGACGCACCGCTCACCGTTGACGACATGGTCGGTGGCGTCTTCTCCGCCATGTCGGCCGACCGACTGCCCTCCATGCAGGACCGAGCCGCGTTCACCTCCGAGGTCCACGACGCCCTCGGAGGACGCGACAAGGTCACCGAGCGAGTCCGTGTCTGGCTGCAGTTCGGCACGCCCGATTGAGAGCCGTACCTCTCCCAACTGCAGCCTCCCTACCTCCGCGACCTTGTCGTTCCACTCGTTGACGAGCCGCACCAGTCAGCACGCGCGCCGCGTCGGACCCGGCCGGGATCTCGGCTAGCATTGCCCCTTTCTGAGGCGGCTGCTGAGACGAGGCGACATGCGGTGGCTCCAGCAAATGCTGGGTAAGAAGCAGGTCCAGCACGATCCGGGCCGACAGGAAGCACTGCTCCAGGACGTCCGGCACCGGTTCGGCGCTCGGGTGCAGGTCCGGGTCTCCGAGCAGGTCGACGCGATCACGCGACTGCTGGACGGCGACGACGGTCTGTCCGTGGCGGCCCGGGTCCTGCACGAGTTCGCCGAGGACGCCCACACGGACCTCCTCGCCCAGGCCTACGAACTGCACCGGCGCACCGGTCGTCGGCTGATCGTCGACCGCCGGAACTACCGGCCGTTGTGGAGGGAGGCCGCGCCGGCGCTGCGGTGGTCCCTGTTCGAGCTGCCGTCCGGCTTCCATCCGTACGTGCAGGTGGCGGCGGCGGTCACGGTCGTCGGCAGCGGGGCATCCCGGTACGTGGAGACGACCGATCCGAAACCGGTGCTGACCCACCTGTTCGAGGTGCTCGACCTCACCATCGTCGGCTGGGAGTACGGCCGGGTGCGGGTGGACACCGAGGCGGCGACCCTGGCGTACCGGCTGATCATGGCCGCCCGGGACATCCGCGCGGCCATGGGTGATCCGCCTCCGCTGCCGCCCCCGGTCCGGGAGCTGATGCGCCGCAACAACACCGTCGACGTCCTCGACCCGGCCGGCAGCCGGGTGGTCGGCGGGTTCAATCCGGGCGCGGAGATGCGAGCGGCCCTCCTGGCCTGAGTGGGCGGACCGCGACGTCCCGGAACTCTCCCGTGTGCCCGCAACGAACCACCTGGTCCGGTTCCGTGGTCATCGGGTGTCTTCCGTGGAATCCCCCGGCTTTAGCCGTGGGGAGGAAACGGAATTCCTGCGGAGCAGGTCAGGGATAGCCCATTCGTCGCCAAGGCGGATGGGCGTCTGGTCACACGTTGCGTTGGTTCTCGACATACCTCTTGATCACCTCCACAGTGGCGCCGCCGGTCGTGGCGACGAAGTACGAGTTGGTCCAAGGGTCGGCATCCGGGACTTGAGGTGCGGGAACTCCTGAAGCCGACGTTCGGGAAGCTGTCGAAGCTGCTGACCGAGGCCCGCAGCCGTCATGCCTGGCTGCGCGAGGGATCGCAGGTCGCACAGCAGCAGACACTGCGCACCTATGGTGCCGCCCTGGACCACTCGTTCAAGGTCAAGGGCCGGGGCCGACCGAAGGTCAAGCGACTCAAGGACTCGCTGCCGACCCTGGAGTACACCACCCGCGGCTTCCGGATCAAAGACGGCCGGCTGTGCCTGCCGGGCACGGTGACCGTTCCGGTCGTCTGGTCGCGGGAACTGCCGTCCGAGCCGACCAGCGTGCGCGTCTACCAGGACACCCTCGGCCACTGGTACGCCTCGTTCGTGGTCCGCCGTGAGATCACCACCGCACCCGAGTCGGACTCGCCGGGTATCGGCGTCGACTGGGGCGTCAAGACCACCGCCGCCACGACCGACCCGGCGTTCGACCTGCCGCACCTCGGCCATCGCCGCCGGTGCGCCGCCGAGATGGCCAAGGCCCAGCGCGAGATGGCCCGCCGCCGTCGTCCCAAGGGACACGCCCCGTCGAAGGGCTACCAGACCGCAAAGCGGCAGGCCGCCCGGGTCGCGAAGAAGGCCGCCCGACAGAACACCCACGACGCCCGCGTCTGGGCCAAGAACGTCACTGACCACCACGCGCTGATCGCGGTCGAGGACTTCAAGCCGAAACTCCTCGCCCGCACCACGATGGCCCGCAAAGCGGCCGACGCGGCGATCGGCGCATGTAAGAAAGAACTGATCGAGTGTGGTACGCGGGCGGGCCGCAAGGTGGTGCTGGTACCGCCCGCCTACACTACGATGACCTGCTCCGAGTGCGGTGAGAGAGCCAATCTTCGCCTCGGACTGGGTATCCGTACCTTCGAGTGCGCGGCATGCGGCTATACCGCATGCCGCGACCGAAACGCCGCGAGGACGCTCCTCGCCACGGCCGAACGCGACCGTGCCAGTGCCGACGACGTAAGACATCTGATCGCCTCCTTCCGGGACGGTGGATCAGGTGCGGTCCGAGCTGGGAATCCAGGGCCTGGCCCCGGAGGAAAATGCCCCGGATTTATCCGTGGGGATCGTTAATCGCTGAGGAGCACCACCGACGCGGAGTACTGGGCCGGCACGGAGATGACCGCGGAGTCGATGGTGTCCAGGCCACCTTCGATCCACCGGGTGAGGAACCGCACGAACTCGTCGCCGCAGCCCGCCTGCCGGTAGGCAGACAGCGCCTCTCGTCGTACGAGAGCACCCGGTCGGACCATGGCCATCCACTGTAGAAGTCGTCACCGGCCGATCACCAATAGTGGTGAATCGGGCGGAGGGCCGAACCGACCGGAGAGTGCACTCCTGGTGCGGGCCGCGCGTCTTGCCGCTGTCTGGCATCCTCGGAGCGGTGACCGGCCAACCGCCCCGACCGCGTAGTCACCGTCCCCGCCGGAGCCGCCTCGTCCTCGTCGTCCTGGCGCTCGGCGCGTTGGCGGCCCTGGTCGCCGTCGCCGTGGTCGTCGTGCCGCTCGTTCGGCCGCCGGGGCCGCGTCCGCTGTTCCAACTTCCTGTCGCGTGCGGCGAGACCTGGCAGCTCGGCACCTACCCCGGACACGACGACTACGACGTCGACCTGTTCCCCATCGAGGGGGAGGCGTGGGGGAGGCCGGTGCTCGCGTCCTACGGCGGCCGGGTCACCGAGGCGGGCGTCAACGGCTCGGTGGGTGGCCGTACCCCGGAGGACCCGGAGGGTCCGCGCGGGCGGGGCGGCGGTTACTGGGTGAAGATCGACCACGGTGGCCGGTGGGAGACGCAGTACCTCCACCTGCTCGAACCGCCCATGGTCGAGGTCGGTCAGCGGGTCGAGCAGGGCGAGCAGATCGGCAAGGTCGGCAGCACCGGCAACTCCGGTGCCCCGCACCTGCACTACGAGCAGCGGCGGGGCTGGGAGAAGGTGGAAGCCCACTTCGACGGGGTGCCGTCCGGCATCACCCACGACGACACCGAGTACACGGTCCGGCGGACCAGCAACAACTGCGGCGGGTAGCTCCGGCGGCCGGGGGCGGGGGCGCGCAGCCGGTCTTGCCGCGTGCTTCCTAGACCGGGAGTCTCCGCACCGCCAGCAGGGCGATGTCGTCGGTCGGGTGTTCGACGTCGAGGGTCGCCATCACGGTCGCACACACGGTTTCGACGGGGGCCAGCGGGATGGCGGCCATCAGCCGGGCGACACCGGCGTCGTACACCTCACCGCGCCGCTCGACCAGCCCGTCGGTGTAGGAGACCAGGACCGTGCCGGGCAGGAAGTCGACCCGGGTGGTGTGCCGTTTGGGCAGCAGGCGCCCGATGCCGAGCGGGGGGTCGATGTGCACCTCGAGTACGGTGTTCGGCCGACCCGGTACGGCCAGGACCGGGCGGGGGTGACCGGCCAGGGAGACGTGCATGGCGGAACCGTCGGGGGAGATCATCGCGTAGAGCGCGGTGGTCAGGTTGCCGGCCTCGAAGTGGACCACCTTCCGGTCGAGCAGGGTCAGCGCCTCGGCCGGGTCGTCGCAGACCAGGGCGTACGCCCGCAGGGCGCTGCGGACCCGTCCCATCACCACCGCGGACTGGAGTCCGTGACCCGACACGTCGCCCACGACCATGCCCAGCCAGCCCGAGGGGAGTGTGAAGACGTCGTACCAGTCACCGCCCACGCCCGAGGCATGACCCGGCACGTACCGACCGGCGAGTTCGAGACCGGGTACGTCGGGCAGTTCGGTGGGGATCAGGCTGCGTTGCAGCGCGAGCGCGGCGTTCTGGTCCAGGCTGTTCTCGCGGGCGGGAAGGGCCAGCCGGACGCGGTCGGCGACCAGTTCGAGGAGGCGGATGTCGTCGGCGGTGAAACGACGTGGCGTGAGGGTGCCGACGTGCAGGACGCCGACGAGGTCGTCGCGTTCGATGATCGGCACGCCGAGCAGGGACTGAACACCGGTGTGCAGCAGGACCGGGTTGACGACCGTGTCGGGGGCGACGCGGTCGACGACCACCGGTCGCCGGGTGAGGGCGATCCGGCCGGCGAACCCCCGGCCGACCGAGACGCGGAAGCCCTGCCGGATCTCCTCCTCCAGCCCTCTGGCCGCGGTGGCCACGAGTTGCTGGGCGCGGGTGTCGAGCAGCAGGATGGCGGCGGTGTCGACCTTGAGCAGTTCGCGGACCCGGTCGAGCAGTTCGTCGAAGAGATCGGCGGCGTCGAGGCGGGACAGGGTGGCATCGGTCACCGCCTCGATGCGGCGCAACCGCTGCTCGTCGCCCAGAGCCTTTCCGCGAACCATCCCCGGATCGTAGTTGCACCATGGCAACGTCCGTGCGGGCCGTCACGACAAAAGGCGTTGGCAGGGGACCCCTGCCACCGCCCGTCAGGTGTTGACCGGGCGGCGGGCGACCAGGAAGACGTGGGTGACCGGCCAGTCCAGCGACTGGCCGTCGATGGTGGACAGCGAGGCGACCGGGGCGAGACGGTTGGTGACGATCCAGTCGTTGCGGCTCGGGCCGCTGGCCGGGTCGACCTCGAAGCCGACGTCGGCGAGGAGCGCCTTCCAGTCGGCGTACTCCAGGCCGCAGAACTGCTCCCGGGTCTCCGACAGCCAGTTGTCGGTGTAGTCCTTGCGGGTGAGGAAGTCCATCGCGTCGCCGAGCGTCAACTCGACGACGGCCCCGGCCGGGGCCGTCCCGGAGTCCGTCTGGCGCGCATCTGTCCTGCCGGGGGCCGTGTCCGCCGCGTCAGGCACGGGACGGTAGGTGAACGGGAACCGGTAGTCGACGGCGAACTGGTCCAGCCGGGCCCGGGTCGACAGGCCTCCGACGTACGCCGCCACCTCCTCCGGTGGGAGGGACGCCAGGTCGGTCCGGGGCTGCGCCGGGTTCGTGCCGTCCTCGGTGAACAGGCGTAACCGCACCGTCCGGTCCCGGCCGTCCGGCCCGCACACGTCACTGTTGATCCACACCCCGCCGGGTACGGTGTGGTCGTAGATGGCCTGCACGAACCGGCGCAGCGACGCCATCCGTTCGCCGTACGACCAGATCTCGTGGGTCAGCGCGAAGGTCAGCGTGGTGTCCACCGAACGCGGCGCGAACACCGCCCCGCCGAGCACGTTGCGGCGGTAGAAGAAGACGTTCGGGTTGGTGAAGAAGCCCTGCGCCTTCTTGTGCACGCACTCCTCGAACAGGTGCCGGGCCACCTCGACGCCGATCAGGTCGCTCTCCCGCAGCGCCGGTTCCCGGTCGGCCAGTTCCAGCACGGCTCCCGCGCCGCAGCCGACGTCGACGATCCGTCCCGGCCGTACGTGTTCCCGGACCGCCGACCACTTGCGCTGCGCGGCGTCGGCGAACGCCTCGGCGTACGTCCGGTAGTCCCGGGTGGCGGTCAGCCCGCCCTCGTCGCCGACCACCGGGTCGTTGACCACCGCCCGCACCAGGTCGTCCAGCCGGTAGCGGCGGTACACGTCGATGGTCGCCGGGTGGGCCAGTTCCCGCCAGGTCGGATCACCGGCGGCCAGCCGCAGCAGCACGTCCCAGGGCCGGGCGGGGGTCGGCTCGGCGTCGGCCTCCACCCCGGCGATGGCGAAGCCGAGCCGCTCGTACATCGCGGCCACCTCCGGTGTGGAACAGGCCACCACCGTGTCGGCCGGGGTCAGCTCCCGTCCGGTCGCCGCCGCCACGTTCTTCAGGGTCACCTCGGCGAACCGGTCGGTCGCGGCGGTGTCGAAGACCGGCACCACCACCGAGCGGAGCCCGGTGAGCACGCTGAACCGCTCGATCGCCGCCTCCCGTCGGTGGTAGGGGACCGGGTTGCGCCGGGTGTTCTCGTGGTTGGCCGAGGTGACCGCCCAGATCACGGTGGCCCCGCCACCGTCGCCGGTCGCCTGGTCGGCAGCCCCGTCGACGCCGTCGGTCGGGGCGGTGTCACCGTCGGTGGCGAGCCGGCGGAGATAGTCGGCCTGGAACCGGGTCAGCAGGTGGTGGCGGCCCGGAAAGAGCAGGTAGCGGGGCATGCGACGTTCCTAGCCGACGCGCCTCGGGGCGGTCCCGGCGGGGTGCCGGCCGACCCGGCGGGTGGGATCACCAGTCACGCCAGCGGTCGGTCAGCTCGGACCTGTCCCGTCCCTGACGCGCCATGAGCGCGCCGACGTCGACACCCGCCGAGGTCAGGACCCGGTCGACGTGCTCGCAGAGTTCCTCCCGCTCGCCGGTCTCGATCACCCCGTGCGTCTCGTCGATGTCGTTCAGCGCCGTGACGACCCGCTCGACGGTGGCGAGGACCTCCTCGTCGGACGGGTCCCGCAGTGCGGCGACCTCCGCCTCGTACCGGTCGAAGGCGGTGTCGGCGGCGGCGGTGAACGCCTCCGGCCAGTGGTGCACGGCGTAGGCGTCCTCCTCGGCGAGCGTTCCCGCCGCGATGCTGTCGCGCTGCTCACGGACCTTGGCAATCCATCGGGCGGTGGGGCGTGTGATCATGGGCGGCAGGGTAGCGGGGCCGTCCGACACCAGGACGCCGGACCGGTTCGAGGACCGGGGTGTGGTTCCCCGGCTGTGGTTGGATCACCCGCATGAGCCCTTCGCTGCCCCGGTTCGGTGACGACTCCGTGCGGATGTGGGTCACCGCCGTGCCGGCGGTCGGGCCGGACGAGGTGAACATCGTGCTCGGTGTCGACATCCTGGGCGGTGTCGACGAGCAGCTTGCCGGTGCCCTGTTCAACTACGGTCACGAGGGCGAGGAGGGGGTTTTCTACCTGCTCCCCGGAGACCTGTGGGCCCGGGCCGAGGTCGTCGGAGACCGGCTCGTGGTCCGACTGGTGACGTCCGCGCAGCGGGTCACCGAAGCGGTGCGGCACCTCGACGAGGAGTTCCGCCGGATCGTCACGGGCCTGGCGTCGGAGGAACTCCCGGACGGCCGGGTCACCGTGCTGCGCCGCGAGATCGTGATCGACCCGGCGGCCCTGGCCGACCAGGTGGGGCTGCTGCCCGGTCCCGGCCACCGGGCCGCGCTGAGCCCCGAGGGCGACCCCTGCGGGGACCGGCTGCGTCCCGTCCTGGCCATCGATCACGAGGGGCCGGCGACGCTGGAACGGCTCGTCGCGGCTCTCGGTGACGACGAGGCCAGCGTCATGGTGGTCGGCGCGGACTGACCGGGCCGGTCCGGAGCGGCCATGCGAACGCCGTGCCGACTCCCGGCGTTCGCCGGCAGCTCACCGTTCCGGGAAGTTGGTCGGGAACGCCGGCGGCTCTCCTGTGCCGCCGGAGCGTCCTGACCCGCGCGGGCGGGAGCCGCACACCGTTGAGGAAGCCGGTCCGTCCGCACCACCCGGCCCGCCTCCCGCCGCCGTCGCGAGCCGCCGGTCCTGCTCGGCGGCCCGGGCGAGGGCAGCCAGGGTACGGGCCCGTAACGCGGGTATCTGCTCGGCGGTCCAGTAGCGCAGTGTCCGGTGCAGTCGGTCGACGGCGCTCTCCGCGCCCCGACGTAGCTCGACCTCGCCGAGGCTCAGCTCGGTCAGGGCGACTCCCCACTCGTGACCCCGGTCCCGGAACAGCGCCGCCGCGGTGCCCAGCACCCGTTCCGCCTCGGCCTGCCGGACGGGGGACTGGGCGAGCGCCTCGCCCAGCGCCCGGAGGCTCTGCGCCGTGCCGATCGGGTCCCCGAGCTGCTGGAACAACGCGGCCGCCCGCCGGGCCTGCTGCTCGGCGGGGACTGCCCGACCTGCGGCGAGCAGCGCTCCGGCGAGCCCACGCGAGGCGTACGCCTGGACGAACGGGTCTCCGCAGGAGTGGGCGATGGCCTGGGCGAGCTGGATCGTTCGCACCGCCTCGGCGGTGCGTCCGAGCTGCCGCAGGACGAAGCCGAGGTTGGTCAGCGCCAATGCCCGGGTGGCGGGCCGTCGCACTCGGGCGAGTTCGTCCGTGGCGGCACGCAGTTCCCGCTCCGCCTGGTCGAGTCGGCCGGTCAGGCCGAGTACGAAACCGATGTCCCGGCGTGCCATCGCCGCGCCCGCCCGGTCACCCACCTCGTCGGCGAGTTCCCGGGCGGCGCGCAGGGTGACCAGCGCCGCCGCCGCGTCGTCGAGGTCGACCAGGCAGCTACCCAACCCGCGCAGCATGGCAGCCTCGCCTCGGCGGTCGCCGACCCGCCGGCAGACCTCGAGCGCGCTCTGCGTCACCGTGCGCCAGTCTTCGTAGTAGCCACGTAGCTGGTAGAAGTCGGCGCCGCAGGCGGCGAGTTCCCGGGCGGCCGCCGAGAGCCCGCTCTCGGCGCACGCCAGCACGAGTACGGCCAGCGTCTCCCGCTCCGCCTCGAACCAGTGGATGGGGTGTTCGACCGTCACCCGGGTCGCCTCCGTGCAGACCGTACGTGCCCCGATGCTCGGATCGTCGAGGTGCAGCCGTCGGCAGCACAGCCGGTCGCGGGCCTCTCGGGCGAGGCCGAGCCAGGCGCCGGCGAGTCTGGCCAGTGCGGCCGTCCACTCCGGTCGGCTGACCTCGGCATCGCGCCGCTCCCGGGCGTAGAGGGCGGTGATCTCGTGGAACCGGTAACGTGGTTGCCCCGCCTGGTCAGCTCCCAGTTCGTCGAGGAGGCGGGCGTTGAGCAGCTCGTCGAGCACGGTGGCACCGGCCGCCGGGTCGACCCCGAGCAGGGCGGCCACCGGCCACTCCGGAAAGGTCGCGAAACCGAGCCCGCCGAGAAGTGCGAACGCCCGGCCGGCGGCGCTGCTCAGGCCCTGGTAGCTCAGGTGCAGCCCGGGACGGATCGCCAGGTCGCCATGGCGGAGTTCGTCGAGGCGGTGCCGTTCGTCGGCGAGTCGCTGGGCGAGCGCGCCGACCGTCAGTCCGGGCCGGGCGGCGAGTCGGGCCGCGGCGATCCGGACCGCGAGTGGTAGTCCTCCGCACGCGGCGACCACCTCGGTCGCGGCGCTCGGCTCGGACCGTACCCGCTCTGCGCCGATGACCCGTCCGAGCAGTTCGACGGCGGCGGAACCGGGCAGGGGACGCAGGTCGACGGCGGCCACCCCGGGTAGTCCGGTCAGCGGCAGTCGGCTGGTCACGAGCATCGACGTCGATCCGCCCGCGAGCAGCGGCTCGATCTGGTGGTGGCCGCCCGCGTCGTCGAGCACCAGCAGCACGCGACGGCCGGCCAGCCGGGCCCGTAGCAACGCAGCCCGGGCGTCGACCCCGGCCGGTACTGTCGAGCCCTCCACTCCGAGCACCCGGAGCAGGTTGGCCAGCACGTCGGCCGGGTCGGCGGGTTCGCCGCCCGCGCCGCGCAGCCCCGCGTAGAGCTGTCCGTCCGGGAAGGCCGGGGCGTGCCGGTGAGCGGCGTGCACCGCCAGTGCGGTCTTGCCCACGCCGGGCGGGCCGGAGATCGCGACCACCGGTACGCCGCTGGTGACGGCGGCGCAGAGCCGGGCGAGTTCGGCGTCGCGTCCGACGAAGTCCGGCAGGTCGATCGGGAGCTGGCGGGGCACTCCGGGCGCGGTGGCCCCGGGCCGGACGTTCGGGTCGGTCGCACCGGCGCCCTCGACCTCGTCGGCTGGCGCGGCGCGCTCCCGCCGCCCGGCGCGACTCTCCCAGAACAGCGCCTGACCGGCCGCGACGAACGCATCGTGATCGGTAACGGTCAACTCCAGCGCCGCAGCGAGCTGGTCGACGGTGCCCGGGCGCGGGCCCCGCCCGCCGCCCCGCTCCATCTCGCCCACCGACCGGGCGCTGATCCCCGCCCGCTCGGCGAGCGCTTCCTGGGTCAGCCGGCGGCGGAGCCGGTGTTGTCGCAGCAGAAAAGCGAACGCGTTCGCGTTGATTCGAACCACCCCCGTAGGTATCGATCAATCGATGAGTTTAAACGTCCGAATGAATGTCCGGCTGAACGTCCTGGTCCGGCGATGGGAGCCGGGTTTCCATTGATCCGCTGGGATGCACCCGGCATCCGGCGTCGAGGAGGACTCCATGATCCGTACTCTCACCCGACTCGCTGACGGCCTGGTGGGTGCCGTGGCACCCAGGGCGACCGCGCAGGCCGCGCAGATCCAGACGTGCTACGAGATCTCGTGCTACTGCTCGGGCATCCGGCTGTACAAGAAGACCTGCTGCGACCTCCAGCCGTGCACCTCCTGCTACTACGTGGGCGACGGCTGCTAAATGCCGTACCTGGTAACAGCGTGTCAGGGCCTGCTCGCGGTGGTGCTGCTCGTCTCCGCGACGAGCAAGCTGCGCAGCGGGCAGGCCCTGCGCGTCCTCGCGGGCTCGCTGGCCGCGATGCGGCTGGTCCCGCCCCGGTGGGCGGAGCCGGTCGCCGCCGTACTCGCCGTGGCGGAGGCCGTGGCCGTGGTGCTGCTCCTGATTCCGGCCACCCGGCGGGTCGGGTTCGGCGCCGCTGCCGCGCTGCTCGCCGTGCTGGCCGCCGGCGTGGCGGTGGTCCTGGCCCGGGGCACCGCGCAGCCGTGCCGCTGCTTCGGTGCCTCGGCCACCCCGCTGGGTCGCCGTCACCTGGTCCGCAACGTGGTGCTCTGCCTCGCGGCGTTCGCCGGGCTCGTCGGGCCGGCAGGTCCCGCGGTCCCGGCGGGCACGCTCCTCGCGCTGCTCGCCGGTGCGGTGGCCGGCCTGCTCGTCACCGTCCTGGACGACATCGTCGCGCTTCTCACGCCGATGTCCCGCACCGACCTATCGAAGGAGATGTCCCGATGGCGTACCTAGCCGCAGCCGCAGTCCTCGTCGGCCTGCTCGCCACCGTCAACCTGCTGTTCACCATCGGCGTCGTCCGGCGGCTGCGTGAGCACACCACCGAGCTGGCGGAGCTGCGCAGCCGGGGTGGTGCCGGCGGTGGTGTCGCCGGCGCGGCCGTCGCGCTGCCGGTCGACGCGCGGATCGGCGAGTTCACCGCCACGAGCGTCGACGAGCGGCCGGTCGACCTGGTGGGACTCGGCGAGCGGCCACTGGTCGGCTTCTTCTCGCCGCAATGCCAGCCCTGCAAGGAACGACTGCCCGGCTTCGTGGAGTACGCGGCGTCCCGGGCCGGTGGTGCCGACAACGTCCTCGCCGTGGTCGCCGGCACGCCGCAGGAGGCCGCCGAGACCGTCGAGCAGCTCCGGCAGGTGGCGACCGTCGTGGTGGAGCCCGACCAGGGGCCGGTGCAGAAGGCGTTCGGGGTCAACGGGTTCCCCGCCTTCCTGCTGGTCGAGAACGCCGTGGTGGCCGCGTCCAGCTTCGACCTCGCCGTGGTCACCGAGCGTGACACCGCGCCCCTCGCCTCGGTCTGAGCCGGTGTCCTCGCTTCGTACGCTCGGTCGGGCGACGGCGCTCGCCCGGCAGGCCGCCCCGACGCAGGTGGTGGCGTACCTCGGGGTGAGCCTGGCCGTCGGGCTCACCCCGCTGGCGGCGGCCTGGCTCACCAAGCTGGTGATCGACCGGCTGGTGAGCGGCCCGGTGGCGTGGCGGGACCTGATCGGACTCGTCGCCGCGCTGGCCGCCACCGGGATCACCGCGGCGCTGCTCCCGTCCGCCGCCCGCTACCTGCGTCGGGAGACCGAACGCCGGATCCGCCTCGACGCCACGGCCCGGCTGTACGCCGCCGTGGACCGCTTCGTGGGTCTGCGCCGGTTCGAGGACCCGGCCTTCCTCGACCGGATCCAGATCGCCCGGACCAGCGGCGTCAACGCTCCCGGGATGGTGGTCGACAGCGGACTCGGGGTCACCAGCGCGGCGATCACGGTCGTCGGGTTCGGCGGCACCCTCTTCCTGCTCGGCCCGTGGGTGGCGATGACGGTCCTGGTCGCCGCCGTCCCGGCGCTCCTTGCCGAGCTGGCGCTGAGCCGTCGCCGCGCCGCGCTGGTGGCCGAGGTGGGCCAGGCGGAGCGGCGGGAGGTGTTCTACGCCGGCCTGCTCACCAACGGTCAGGCGGCCAAGGAGATCCGGCTGTTCGGGTCGGGGCCGTACCTGTGGGGGAAGATGGCGGCGGAGTTGCGGGCCATCAACGAGGGCCACCGCCGGCTCGACCGGCGTGAGCTGGCCACCCAGGCCGGCTTGGCCCTGCTCGGTGCCGGCGTCGCCGCCGGTCTCCTGCTGTGGACGGTACGGTCGGTGACGGTCGGCGTGCTCACGGTGGGTGACGTGGCGCTCGTCGTCGCCGCGGTGGCCTCGGTCCAGAGCGCGCTCTCCGGACTGGTGACGGACGCCGCCGGCATCCACCAGGCACGGTTGCTGTTCGGCCACTACGTCGCGGTGGTCGACGCCGGACCGGACCTGCCGTTGCGGCCGAAGCCGCTGGTCGCACCGCCGCTGCGCCGCGGCATCGAACTGCGCGACGTGTGGTTCCGCTACACCGACGACGGGCCGTGGGTGCTCCGGGGCGTGAACCTGCTGATCCCCGCCGAACGCTGCACCGCCGTGGTCGGGCTCAACGGTGCCGGGAAGAGCACCCTGGTCAAGCTGATGTGCCGGCTGTACGACCCGACCCGGGGCGCGGTGCTCTGGGACGGAGTCGACCTGCGTGACGTCGACCCGGCACAGTTGCGGCACCGGATCCGCGCGGTCTTCCAGGACGCCACCACGTACGACCTCACCGCCCGGGAGAACGTCGCCCTCGGTGACCTGACCGCCCTGCACGACCCCGTCCGGGTCGAGCGGGCCGCCCGGCGGGCCGGCGTGCACGACGTGATCGCCCGCCTGCCGCACGGCTACGAGACACCGCTGACCCGGACCTTCTTCTCCGGTGCCGACCGCGCGGACGCCAGCACCGGTGTGGTGCTCTCCGGCGGGCAGTGGCAGCGACTGTCGATCGCCCGTGGGCTCGTGCTCGACCGGCCCGACCTGCTCGTCCTCGACGAGCCGAGTTCGGCCCTGGACGCCGAGGCCGAGTACGAGGTGCACACCCGGCTCCGGGCGCACCGGCGTGGGCTGACCAGCCTGCTGGTGTCCCACCGCCTCGGCGTGGTGCGCGAGGCCGACCTGATCGTCGTGCTGGACGGCGGCCGGATCGTCGAACGCGGCGGCCACGATGAACTGGTCGCGGCCGGCGGTGCGTACGGGCGGCTCTTCACGCTCCAGGCAGCGGGGTACCGGGCGACCGGGCGGGACGACCAGCCGGTCCCGGTGGCGGGGGAGATGGGATGAGCGTCCTGCTGACCGCTGTCGGCGTGCTGCTCGTCCTGCTCGCGGGGGCCGTCGCGCTGGTGCGCGGTCGGGTCGTCGTGGTGTCGGTGAGCGGGTTGAGTATGACGCCGACCCTGCGTGACGGTGATCTGGTGCTGGTCCGCCGGGTGCGCGGCCGGGTGCCGCGCCGGGGTCAGGTGGTCCTGGTCGAGGAGGCGGGGCCCTGCCGCCCCGGCGGCCCGTCGGACCGGCCGCCGCTGACCTGGGTGGTCAAGCGCGTCGTGGCGCTACCGGGTGAACCGGCGCCCACGTTCCTGCCCTCCTGGGCGAGTGATCCGGCGGGGCGGGTGCCCGCCGGGCACCTGGTGCTGCTCGGTGACAACCCCGAGGTGAGTCGGGACTCCCGGCACTTCGGAGCCGTCCCGGTCGAGCGGGTGCTCGGCGTGGCCGTACGTCGGCTCGGTGGCGGGCGGCCAGTCCTGGCGGACATGTCGGCTCTGTCCACGAGGATGTCGGCCGCGACGGGTCCGCCCCCGACGGGGAGCCAGGGGACGGGCACCCGGCGCCGGAACCGGCTCTGATCTGCCGTCAGGCGGCGAGATCCGCCTGACGGCGTAGCGCGCGGCGGAGGTTGCCGCCGTACACGTCCGTCATCTCGGCGGGGGAGAGCCCGGCCAGGCCGACCGGGTCCAGGGTCTGGGTGAACGAGACGTGGTCGAGGCTGGGGGAGAAGTCCGAACCCCAGTAGAGACGCTGCGGGCCGAACCTGTCGAGCAGCACCTCGACGAACGGGCGGGCGCTGTCGTGCGGCCAGGCGTACGACGGCTCGCTGACCGCGTACAGGCCGGAGACCTTGACCCCGACGTGCGGCAGGTCGGCCAGGTCGAGCAGCGGCGCGAGCACCGACGCCGCGGCGTCCCGGTCGGGCGGGGTCGGGTGCGCGCCGGGTAGGCCGAGGTGGCTGACCAGCACCGTGCACCCCGCCAGCCGCGCCAGCGCCGGGCCGAGGTGGGCGGTGGCGGCGGGGGTGGCGTTCAGGCTGAGCACCGCACCGACCCGGTTCAGGTCGGCGGTGACCTCGCCCGGCCAGCCGGCGAAGGCCCGGCTGGCGCCCGGGTCGGCCAGGTAGGCCGAGATCCCGACGAACCCCGCCGACCACCAGCGGCGCAGGTCCTCCGGGTCCGCCGGGCCGGACGGCGGGACGTACGCCACGGGGGCGATCCAGTCGTGGTCGGCGGCGAGCCCGGCCAGGTAGGCGTTGTTGCCGGCGAACTCCGGCGCGCCCTCGTAGCCGACGACGAGCGCGCGGTCGATGCCGTGTGCGTGACGCAGCGACTCGTAGACGGCCAGTTCGTCGCCGCCGGCCGGGGACCGTCCGTAGCGGCCCGGATACCCGGTGGCGAACAGGTGCAGGTGGGCGTCGGCGCGTTCCATGGCGGGACCCTAACCCACTCCGACCAGGCCATTGACGTCGGAGGACCGCTCGCTTAAGTTCTTGTCTCAATTAGGTCCGGATTATCGGCCGGAGGCGAGGAGTGGAGCCGCGTGGTGCAGGCGCACGAGGACGTTGACGATCTGGTAAAGCTGCGTCGGCAGCTCCACCGGCACCCCGAGCTGCGGTTCACGGAGCACGGGACGGCAGCCACCCTGGCCGGTCGGCTGGCTCCCATCGCCCGGGTCCGGACCGGAATTGCCGGTACCGGTCTGCTGGCCGAGATCGACGGGCGTGCCACCGGGCCTGCGGTCCTGCTTCGGGCCGATATGGACGCCTATCCCGTTCAGGACGCCAAGGCGGTCGGCTACGCCTCCGGTAACCCGGGGGTCTGTCACGCCTGCGGGCACGACGTCCACATGGCCGTCGTCTACGGCGTGGCGGCCCGGCTCGCCGCCGACCCGCCCGCCCGGGGGACGGTCACCCTGCTCTTCCAGCCGGCCGAGGAGATTCCGTTCGGCGAGGCGTCCGGTGCCGCCGCGGCGCTCGCCGACGAGGCCCTGCGCGGGCGACGCTACGACGCCGTCCTCGGCCTGCACTGCTGGCCCGACCTGCCGGTCGGGGCGGTCGGCGTGGACCGCGAGACGGCGATGGCCGCCAAGGACGCCTTCCGGATCGAGGTGCTCGGCCGGGCCGCGCACGCCGCCACCCCCGCCCTCGGCCGCGACGCCATCCTCGGCCTGAGCGGCATCGTCAACCTGCTGCACGCCGGGGTGGCCCGGTCCCGCAACCCGCACGAACTGGTCGCGTTCAACATCGGCACGATCTCCGGCGGGGCGAGCCAGAGCCAGGTCGCGGCCTACGCGGAGGCCACCGGCACGCTGCGCACCCACGACGAGGCCACCCGTGGGCGGCTCAAGGAGGTCATCGAGCGGATCGCCCGGCAGCAGGCCGCGGCGCTCGACCTGGGGGTGCGGTTCACCTGGGCCAACGAGATGCCCCCGGTACGCAACGCGGCCTCCCTGGTCACCCTCGCGCACGCCGAGTTGCCGGGCGTCGTCGAGGTGGCCGACCTGACCGAGCCGCCGCTGACCACGGACGACTTCGCCCTGCTCGGCGTGCTCGGCCCCAGCCTCTACGTCAAGCTCGGCGTGACCGGCGAGCGCGGTGGCGCGCCGCTGCACTCCGGCGCGTTCGACGTGGACGAGCGATGCCTCGGGGCGGGTGTCACCGCGCTGGAACGGCTCACCCGGGCGGTCCTCGACGGCCGGCTCGGCGGCGGGGACGACGGCCCGACCGGTGATGGGACCGGGGCGGCCGGGGACGGCACGGCGGCCCCGGGCGGGGACCGGACCGCGACCGACGTCGGGCGGTCCGCCGAGACCGAGGCGGTCCGGGCATGAGCGTCCGGTCGGTGGCGGTGGTCGGGGGCGGGGCGTTCGGCGTCCGGCACCTGGCCGCGTACCGGTCGCTCGGCGTGCCGGTCCGGGCGCTGGTGGAGCCGGACGCGGCGACCCGTGACCGGGTGGCCACCGCGTACGCGGTGCCGCACCGGTACGCCTCGGTCGCCGACCTGCTCGCCGCCGAGCGGCCCGGCGCGGCCTCGGTCTGCGTGCCCGGCCCGGCGCACCGGGCGGTCGCCGTCGACCTGCTCGACGCCGGGGTGCCCGTCCTGGTGGAGAAGCCGCTGGCCGCCACCGTCGACGACGCCGCCGCGATCGTGGTCGCCGCCGAACGGACCGGCGTGCTCTGCCAGCCCGGCCACATCCTGCGGCACAGCGCCCCGCACCGCGCCCTGTACGAGGCGGTCCGCGCCGGCCGGCTCGGCGAGGTGCTCGCCGTGTCGTCCCGCCGGGACCGGCCCCGTACCCTCAGCCGCCTCTTTCCGCGCGAACACCCCGCGTTGCTCACCGCCGTGCACGACATCGACCTGGCGCTCTGGTACGCCGGAGCGCCGGTGGTCGAGGTCCGTGCGGTGACCCGGACCCGACCCGGACCGGTCAGCCCGGTCCTGGTGTGGGCGGAGCTTCGGCACGCCAACGACGTCGTGTCGTCGATCCGCAACAGCTACCTGCTCCCCGAGCACGCCACCAACCACACCTCGGACCTGGTCGAGGTGTACGGCACCGACGGGGTCGCGCACGTCGACCTCGGCCACCCCACGCTGCTCGTCCAGGGCGAGCCGACCGAGGCGCCCGACTGGCTCCTCTCCCCGGCCGACGGCGGCGGCGCCCTCGCCGCCGAACTGCGGCACTTCCTCGGCCAGATCGACGGCACCGAACCGGCGGCGGTCGTCCCGCTCGCCGACGGGCTGCACGTCGTCCGCGTCGCCGAGGCCGTGGTCGACAGCGCCACCTCCGGCGGCGCGGTCCGCCGGATCCCCCCGAGCCCCCCACACGTGACAGGAGCTTCTGCCGATGTTTCGACGTAGATTCGCCGGCGTCGTCGCCGCCGGTGCGGCGATCGCCGCGCTGCTGACCGCCTGCGGCGGCGGTGACGACACCTCCGACGGCCCGGTCACCCTCAAGGTGCTGACCTGGGAGCCGGGTGGCACCGAGTACTGGCAGCAGGTGAAGACCGCCTTCGAGGCCAGTCACCGGGACATCCGGTTGGAGATGCAGTCCGTCCCGTTCGACAAGTACCCCGAGGTGCAGGGCCCGTACATCACCTCGCAGTCCGGGCCGGACGTGATGGCGAACAACGCCGGGCTGGAGCTGTTCGACCGGCGCGGCGCGTACGTGCCGCTCGGCGACAAGGCTGCCGAGATCAACAAGGACCTGGTCACCTACAGCGGCGCGTGCGAGGGCTTCGACACCGCCAAGCCCTGCTACGGCGTGCCCTTCTCGTACCAGGGCAACGTCCTCTACTACAACAAGGACGTCCTGCGCGCCGCCGGCCTCGACCCGGAGAAGCCCCCGGCGACCTGGACAGACTTCGGCGCGGCCTGCGAGGCGGTGAAGAAGTCCGGCAAGACGTGTCTGGCGCTCGGCCTCTCCGGCACCTTCCCCGCCTACTGGGACTTCCCGGAGATCGCCCGCAACTACCTGTCCGAGGAGGACATCCGGGGCCTGCTGGCCGGCACCCTGTCCTGGAAGGACCCGAAGCTGGTGTCGGTCCTGGAGAAGCTGGCCGAGATCACCACCAAGGGCTGGACGAACAAGAACGCCCCGTCGATCACGATGCTGCCCGACGGCGCGGACATCTTCCAGCGCGGGGACGCCGCCTTCGCCGGCACGATCATCTCCGACGCGGTGAACTGGGACTCCTTCGGCAAGGCCCTCGGCGACGACAAGCTCGGCGTCACCCGCTGGCCGACGATCAATCCGGACGCCCCGCTGGCGCAGAAGTTCTCCGGCATCGAGGGCGCCGTCTACGGCGTCACCAAGTGGAGCGAGAAGAAGGACGCCGGTCTGACGTTCATCACCTGGCTGGCCAGCAAGGAGAACGGCGAGCTGTGGGTGAAGCACGCCAAGGGCCAGCCGTTGAACAAGAACGTCGACCCGGCGCTGCTGCCCTCGTCCCCGGCGTTCCGGAAGATCCAGGAACTGGTGGCCGAGCCGACCCTGCACGCCGGCGTGATGCTCTCCGGTCCGGAGGCGGACGCGCTCGCCCGCGGCTGGCAGCAGGTGACCCTGGGCCAGCTCACCGTCGACAAGTGGGCCGAGCAGATGCAGCAGGCGCTGGAGCGCAGCCCCACGAAGAAGCAGGGCAAGTGACCGTACCGGTCGCAGGCGGCCGGCGTGCCGCCTGCGGCCGGTGAGTCCCGGGGAAGGAACCCTGATGACCGTTTCGACCGTGCCGGTCGAGAAGTCGGCCGGCGCCGACGAACCCGCCCGGACCACCCGCCCTCCGCGCCGGCCGGGCCGGGCGCGCGAGTGGTGGCTGGGGGCAGCCCTGGTCCTGCCCGCCCTTGCCCTCGTGGTGACGTTCAAGGTGGTGCCCCTGGTCCGAGGGGTGATCACCAGCTTCGAGTCGTCCGGCGGGTTCGACGGCGGGTCCTTCGCCGGGGCGGACAACTACACCCGGATGTTCGACGACCCGATGGTGCTCACCAGCTTCCGCAACGCGCTGCTGGTGGTCGCCACCCTGCCGTTCTGGGTGGTGATCCCGCTGGTCCTGGCGGTCTTCATCCACCAGCGGTCGCCGGGCTGGAAGTTCTTCCGGGCGGTGTACTTCGTCCCGTACACCATCGCGCCGATCGTGGTCGGCATCATGTTCCGGCAGATCCTCGCCCCGGACGGGCCGATCAACGCCCTGCTGCGTACGGTCGGGCTGGAGCCGCTGGCCATCGAGTGGCTCAACGGCCGGTGGAGCGCGATCTTCTCGCTGGTCGCGGTCGCGCTGTGGAGCTTCTTCGGCCTCGGGGTGATGACCTACCTGGCCGGGCTCTCCACCATTCCCGAGGAGATGCTGGAGGCCGCGTACCTCGACGGGGCCGGCTTCTGGCGGCGGCTGTTCTCGGTGGTGGTGCCGATGCTGCGCCCGACGGTGGCCTACTGGAGTGTGCTCTGCGCGTCCGGCGTGCTGATCTGGCTGTTCCCGCTGATCTACGCCCTGACCCAGGGCGGCCCCGGGGACGCCACCATGATGCCGGAGTACCTGGTCTTCCTGACCACCTTCCAGTTCCTCGACCGGGGCTACGGCTCGGCCATCGGCATCGCGCTGTTCGTCTTCGTCGCCCTGCTGTCCGTGTTCAGCGTGCGGCACATGTTCACAGAGGGGACCCGCAAGCCGCGATGAACACGCACGCCGCCCGGATCGGGCGTTACCTGTTGACCTTCGCGCTGGTGGTCGTCGCGGTCGCGGCGCTCTACCCGCTGCTGTTCACCGTGGTCAGTTCGCTCAAGACGCAGACCGGCTTCGCCCGGGACCCGCTCGGCCTGCCGACGGCCGGGATCACCCTGGAGAACTACCTCGAGGCGTTCCGCCGGATGGACATGCCCCGGCTGCTGCTGAACTCGCTCGTCACCACCGTGGGCGGGCTGGTGCTGTCGGTGCTGGCCGCACTGCTGGTCGCGTACGTGGTGACCAAGCTGCGCTTCCGGGGCGGCCGGCTGGTCTTCCTGCTGATCATCGTCTCGCTGACCATTCCCAGCCAGGCGATCATCTACCCGCTCTACCAGACCGTGCTGGACCTGGGCATGTCCGGCGAGTACCAGGGGCTGATCCTCGCCTACGCCGCCTTCGGGCTGCCGCTGGGCACCTACCAGCTCGCCGGGTACTTCCAGCAGATTCCGGACGAGCTGATCGAGGCGGCCCGGATGGACGGTGCCGGGCACTTCGCCATCCTGTTCCGGCTGCTCACCCCGATCGCCGCCCCGGCGCTGGCCGCGCTGGCCATCTTCAACTTCGTCTGGATGTGGAACGACCTGCTGCTGCCTCTGGTGATCATGGGAGGCTCGGACAGCAAGACCCTGATGGTCGGGGTGTCCCTGCTCAGCGGGCAGTACGACGTCTCGGTGCCGCTGGTCAGCGCGGGCCTGATCGTCGCCCTGCTCCCGGTGCTCATCGTCTACCTGGTCTTCCAGCGGCAACTGGTCTCCGGGGCCCTCGCCGGGTCGGGCAAGTGAGCGCTGCCGCCACCACCCCCGGTCCGGCCGACGCCGGGCCGGGGGAGCAGGTGTGCCACCTGTACCGGCTCCGCCCCGGTGCGGAGGAGGAGTACGAGCGGCGGCACGCCGCGATCTGGCCGGAGATGTCGGCGCTGCTCGACTCGGCGGGGATCTACGACTACCACATCCACCGGCACGGCCTGCTGCTGATCTGCGTGCTGCGCACCCGGCACGGGTTCCGGCACGCCGACCGGGTCACCGGGGCGTCGGCCGTGCAGCGGCGGTGGACGGAGTCGTTGGCGCACCTGTTCGCCGAGATCGCCGACGCCGACGGCGAGCCGCTCTGGGCGTACCCCGTCTTCCGCCATGCCGGCCGGCCCCCGGAGGGCTGAGCGTGCGGTCGACGACGTGGCCCGCCGGGATGATCCCGTCGGGCCACGTCACCGCGCGAGCGGACCGGACGCGGTCCGGCGCTCAGACCGCGTACGCGACCGAACCGTCGGCACGCAGCGGAATGCGGATCAGCGGCCGACCGGTCAGGTCCAGCGGGGTGGGGTCGTCGAGGTCGAGGGTCACCCCCAGACCCGGTTCCTCCGGCACCGGCAGCCAGCCGCCCTGCCGGCGGACGCAGGCCCGCGCGGGGCCGTCGGCGAGCTGGTCGTCCACCGGGGAGTACTCCTGGGTCACGAAGTTCGGGATGGCCGCGTCCAGGTGCACCGAGGCCATGGTCAGCAGCGGGCCGAGGCAGTTGTGGCTGACCACGGCGGCGTGGTACGCCTCGGCCAGCGCGGCGATCTTGCGGGCGTGGCTGATGCCGCCGGCCAGCCCCAGGTCGGGACGGACGTACTGGGCGCCGCCCTGGGCGAGCAGCTCCTTGAACTCCCAGATGGTGTGCAGCCGCTCCCCGTTGGCCATCGGCACCCCGAGCGCCCGCCGGACGACGCCGGCCTGGCTGCTGATGCTGTCGATCTGCACCGGGTCCTCCACCAGCAGCGGCAGGTGCCGGGCCAGCGCGGGTACCACCGTCTCCGCCTGCAACGGGGTGAGCTTGCGGTGCAGCTCGACCAGCAGGTCGACGTCCGGGCCGACGGTGTCACGGACGGCGGCGGTGGTCGCCTCGGTGGCGGTGACCAGCCGGGCCAGCGACAGGTCGCCGTAGTCGGCGGGCAGCGGGTCGAACTTGACCGCGGTGAAACCGTCGGCCACGGCCGCCGCCGCCTGCGCGGCCAGCGCCTCCGCCCCGGTGCCGGGCAGCAGCAGGTGCAGCCGGATCCGGTCGCGCACCCGGCCGCCGAGCAGTTGCCACACCGGCACGTCGAGTCGCTTGCCGAGCAGGTCCCACAGGGCGATGTCCACGGCGGAGACGGCGGCGGTCAGCACCGATCCCCGGAACGGGCCCATCCGGTAGAGGTGGTGCCAGTGGTGCTCGATCCGGTTCGGATCCGCGCCGAGCAGGTGCGGCCGGAACGCCTCCACCACGGCGTGCACGGCGGTGGGGTAGCCCCAGCAGGCGGACTGTCCCACGCCGACCAGACCGTCCGACGTCCGCACCTGGACGAAGTGCGCGTCGCCCCGCACCACCGACTCGACGGCGGTGATCTCCATACCTGCCCCCAAATTAGAGACCAATAACGGCCAGAAACTTGCTCTTGCACTCTTCCATAGCCTTGCAGCCCTGGTCTAGGCTCCGATGCGAACGAGCCGGAATAAGGCTCTTAACTACCACTGGGGGTGTGATGGGTCTGCCGGACGACTATCGGCTGATGGCCCGGATCCGCCGGTTCGAGGAGCGGCTGGCCGCCCTCAAGGACGCCGGTGAGGTCCCGGGTTCGATCCACCTGTGCAACGGTCAGGAGGCGATCCCGGTCGGTGCCGCCCGTGCCCTGCGCGACGGCGACCACGTGACCGCCACGTACCGGGGGCACGGCTGGGCCATCGCCCGGGGCGTGGACCTGGTCGGCCTCTTCGCCGAGATGATGGGGCGCGACTCCGCCCTCTGCGGCGGCCGGGCCGCCTCGCCGTACCTGACCGACCCGGGCCGCTGGTTCATCGGCGAGAACTCCATCGTCGGCGCGGGCGTACCGGTCGCCGCGGGCGCGGCGCTGACCGCCCAGCGCACCGGCAGCGGCGCGGTCTCCGTGGTCAGCATCGGCGACGGCGCGATGAACCAGGGCAACGTGCACGAGGCGCTCAACCTCGCCGCCGTGCTCGCCCTGCCGTTGGTGCTGGTCGTGGAGAACAACGTCTACTCCGAGATGTCCCGGATCGAGGACATGGTGCGGATCCGTCAGTTGGCCGAACGGGCCGCCGGCTACGGAATGCCGGGCCGGGTGGTCGACGGCAACGACTGCGACGCCGTCGCCCAGGCGGTCACCGAGGCGGTCGACCGGGCCCGCGAGGGCGGCGGCCCGTCCATCGTGGAGGCGATGACCGAACGGTTGGTCGGCCACTACAGCGGCGACGTGCAGCACTACCGGCCGGCCGGCGAGATCGCCGCCGCCCGGGAACGCGAGCCCCTCGCCCGGATCCGGCAGGCCGCCGACGCCGACCTGACCGCCCGGCTCGACGTCGTCGACGCCGAGGTGGCCGCCGAGGTCGAGGCCGCCGTGACCGCCGCCCGCGCCGTGCCGTTCCCGGACCCGGCGACCGTCAAGGAGCACGTCCATGTCTGAGTCCCTGCGCTACATCCAGGCCGTCAACGCGGCGCTCACCTGGGCCCTGGACAGCCGGGAGGACACCGTCTACTTCGGCGAGGACGTCGCCCTGCCCGGCGGGCCGTTCGGCGCGACCAAGGGGCTGCACAAGCGGTTCGGCTCCGCGCGGATCTTCGACACCCCGATCTCCGAGACCGGCTTCCTCGGCATGGCCCTGGGGGCGGCGATGACCGGCCTGCGGCCGATCGCCGAGATCATGTACGCGGACTTCTCGTTCGTCGCGATGGACCAGTTCGTCAACCAGATCTCCACCATCCGGTACGCCAGCAACGGCCGCTGGAAGGCCCCGCTGGTGATCCGGATGCAGCAGGGCTACTCGCCCGGCGCCTGCGCCCAGCACTCCCACTCCCCGGAGGCGTACTTCGCGCACACCCCCGGGCTGCGGGTGGCGCTGCCGGCCACGCCGGACGACGCGTACCAGATGCTGCGGACGGCCGTGGTCAGCGACGACCCGGTGGTGGTCGCCGAGGCTCGG
The DNA here is from genome assembly GCF_014680085.1 of Micromonospora sagamiensis. Classification (NCBI taxonomy): domain Bacteria; kingdom Bacillati; phylum Actinomycetota; class Actinomycetes; order Micromonosporales; family Micromonosporaceae; genus Micromonospora; species Micromonospora sagamiensis. The sequence continues at coordinate 4,874,453 of NZ_AP023438.1, forward strand.
ATGCTCTACCCGACGCGCGGGCCGGTACGCACCGACGCCCCGGTCGAACCGGTCGGCGGCGCGCGGGTGGTCCGCCCCGGCGGCGACGTCACCGTGGTGTCCTGGTCCCGGATGGTCACCGCGTCCCTCGACGCGGCCGGCACGCTCGCCGAGGAGGGCATCGAGGCGGAGGTGATCGACCTGCGCTGGCTCAACCCGCTCGACTTCGACACCGTCGCCGCCTCGGTGGCCCGCACCGGCCGGCTCGTAGTGGCCCACGAGGCGAACCTGACCGGCGGGTTCGGCGCGGAGATCGCCGCCCGCGCGGCCGCGGAGTGCTTCGCCGACCTGCGCGCCCCGGTGGCCCGGGTGGGCCTGCCGGACCTGCCGATGCCGGCCGCCCCCACGCTCCAGCAGGCCGTGGTGCCCGAGGCCGCCGACGTGGCGGCGGCGGTGCGGCGGACGGTCGGTCGATGACCGGCCCCACCCCCTCGGCCGGTCCGGAATCGCCGGCCGACCCCAGCCCGTCGGCCAGCAGAGCGGCCGACCCCACCCCGTCGGCCGGTCTGCTGGCCGGCCGGCGGGTGGTGGTCGTCGGCGGTGCCTCCGGCATCGGCCGGGCCACCGTGCGGGCCGCCGCCGACGCGGGCGCGGCGCTCGCCGTCCTGGACGCCGACGGCGAGGGCGCGGCCTCCGCCGCTGCCGACGCCCGGCTCGCCGGGGCGACCGCCTGCGCCCGCCGGGTCGACGTCACCGTGGAGGACGAGGTCGCCGCCGCCCTCGACGACGTCGCCGCCGAACTGGGCGGCATCGACGCGGTGCTGCACGTGGCCGGGGTGATGCGCGGCCAGGGGCTGGACGTGCGGGACGTCCCGGTCGAACTGTGGGCGCAGGTGATCGCGGTCAACCTGACCGGGCCGTTCCTCGTCGCCCGGCACGCCACCCGGCACCTCACCCCCGGCAGCGGCGTGCTGGTGCTGGTCGGATCGAAGGCCGGCGTGCTCACCGGCTCCGGCTCGGTACCCTACGGCGCGAGTAAGGGAGGGTTGCACGGGCTGGCGCTCACGCTGGACCGGCAGTTGCGTCCACAGGGAATCCGGGTGCACACGCTCTGCCCCGGCGACATCGACACACCGCTGATGCGGCGGTCGCTGGACGAGGCGCGGGCCAACGGCACCGACGGGGGACGGGTCGCGGCGATCGAGGCCGCGCTGGGCCGCCCGGAGGACGTGGCGTCGGCACTGGTGCTGCTGGCGTCGCCGGCCAGCGACGGTGTCGTCGGCACCGTCCACACCGGCTGAGCACCCACCCGAGGGCGGCGACGACGTGGAGGCAGCACAGTGATCGGCATTATCGGCCCGGAGGACTCGATCCGGCTCGTCCAGGAGGTCGCCGAGGGCGAACAGCGCGCCGCCGACCTCACCGTCCGCGCGTACACCCGGCCGGAACAGGCCCCCGACCTGGCCCGGGAACTCGACGAGCTGTGCCAGGTCATGCTCTTCACCGGACGCATCCCGTACGCGTTCGCCGCCGCCACCGGCGGGCTGCGCGCCGAGATCGACTTCGTGCCGCACGCCGGCATCGACCTCTACCGGACGTTGTCCCGGATGCTGCTGGCCACCGGTGGGCGGCTGCCCCGGGTCAGCGTGGACACCATCGAGGCCGACGTCGTCCGGGAGACCTACCACGACATCGAGCAGATCCCGCCGACCGAGATCCTGCCCATCGCCGACTCCTCCGGACTGCTCTTCTCCGGCCTCGACGAGATCACCGCGTACCACCGGGAGCGGTACGCCTCGGGGGCGGTCGAGGCCTGCCTGACCTGCCTCGGGGCGGTGCACCGGGACCTGCGGGAGGCGGGGGTGCCGGTCTGGCGCGTCGAGCACACCCGCGCCTCGGTCCGCGACGCGCTGCGCCGGGCGTGGCTCGCCGCCGAGGTACGCCAGTCCCGGGGCACCCAGATCGCGGTGATGATGATCGAGCTGGCCGAGCCGGCGAGCCGCCAGGTCGATCCGTACCAGGCGGAACGGGCGCGGCTGCGGCTGCGCGAGGCGCTGCTGGAGCACGCCGAGCGGATGCGCGGCCGGTTGGGCACGATCGACGACCGGACGATGCTCATCACCACCACCCGGGGCACCGTGGAGAGCGCCATCGCCCGGTTCCGGGCCGGGCACGCCTCCCTGCTCACCCTGCGCGGTGTCGACGTCGAGCACACCGTCGGCTTCGGGGCCGGCACCACCATCGCCGCCGCCGAGGACAACGCCCGCAAGGCGCTGGCGCTCGGCCGGAGCAGCGGCGACACCCACGTGGTCTTCCCGGACGGGGAGATCTACTCCAGCCGGGAGAGCCCGGTCAAGCAGCGGCTCCGGGAGACCGCGCCGGGCGTGCTGCGGGTCTCCGAGCAGCTCCGGCTCGGGCCGCTGTCCACCCGCCGGCTGCTGGAGGCGCTGCACCAGATGGACCCGAACCAGGTGACCGCGCGAGGGCTGGCCGACGCGTACGGGGTGGAGGCCCGCTCCGCCCGCCGGCTGCTCAAGGCGCTGCGGGCGGCGGGTTTCGCCGAGGAGGTCGGGCTGCACGTCAGCACGGGCGCGGGCCGGCCGCAGACCGTCTACCGGGTGGCCATGCAGCGTCTCGGTGAGGCGATCGGGGGTGGCACGTGAGGTTCGAGCCCACCTTCCTGGTCACCGCCACGTTCGCCGCCGACGCCGCCACCCGGCGGGAGCCGCACCGCGCCGCCCACCTCGCCCACGTGGCGTCCCTGCTGGCCGACGGCACCGCCCTGGTCGCCGGGGCGCGGGCCGACCTGGGCGCCTCCGTCCTCGTCCTGCGGGCCGCCGACGCCGACGCGGCACGCGCCCGCTGTGCACACGATCCGTACTGGCAGCACGGGGTCTGGACGGCCATCGAGGTGGTCGAGTACCTCGCCGCCACCCCGCAGTCCCTCGGGAGGTCATGATGTCGCAGTACCGCCGGATCGCCGGGGTGCGGGTGCACGGTGCCGAGTCCGCGCCGTACGCCGCCCGGCTGGTGGAGGAGGCCCTCGGCCGGTCGCCCGAGGGGGTGCCGGTCCGCTTCGCCGTCGACCCGGCCCTGCCCGAGGGCGGCTACCGGGTCGAGGTGCCCGGGACCGGTGAGATCCGGCTCGTCGGCGACCCCTTCGCCGGGCTGGTGTACGCCGCCCGGGAACTGGCCGACCTGGCCACCCCGGCCGGCGTGCCGGTGGGCGTCCGGACCGGGTCGCCGGGCCTGCCGCTGCGCACCCTCTGGACCTGGGACCACTCCACCAACTGGGACCTGCGCCAGCTAGGCCAGCAGGAGATCGGCGCGCTCAACCCGTACGCCAAGTCGGCCGAGGCGTTCGGCGCGGACTACCGGCGGCTGGTCGACTTCTGTAGCCGGGAGCGGATCGGCGGCATCGTCGTGTACGGGCTGCTGCGCGACGCCCACGGTGGCGTCGAGGCGGCCCGTGAGCTGTGCGAGTACGCCAACCAGCGCGGCGTGCGGATCGTCGCCGGCATCGGGGTCAACGCCTACGGCGGCATCTACTTCGACGGCCGGCACCGCTACAACCTCGCCACCTGGCTGCGCCAGCGCCCCGACCTCGCCGCCGAACTGCCGAAGAAGGTCGGCTTCGACATCGACGAGTTCGGCGACCTGCACTTCCCGGCCAGCGAGTACATGATGGCCGCCTGCCCGTCCCAGCCGGACAACCTGGCCTGGCACCGCGACGCCGTCGACTGGCTGCTGGACACCCTGCCGGTGGGCGGGATCAACTTCGAGACCGGCGACTACGGCAGCTGCGCCTGCGCCCGGTGCACCGCCCGCACCGGCGGGGAACGCACCTCGTGGTCGTACGAGGCGATGCGGTCGGTGTACCCGACGCTGCTGGACACCGCCCGCCGGACCGGCCCGGCCGGGGTGCCGCTGCGGCACCTGGTCGAGGTCTACTGGGACAACATCTTCGACCTCGACGCGCAGAAGCCCCTCGCGGACCTGCCCGACGACGTCGCCTACCAGTACTGCGTGAACCGGGGCTTCTGGTACGACAACCGGGAGCGGCTCACCGCCGACCACGTCGACCGGCTTCCGCACACCACCAACGTGCTGCGCACCCACGCGGGTTCACAGTGGAACCGGCAGCGGCACTCCTGGGTGCCGGAGATGTACGCCGACATGGCCACCCGCTCCGGGACGGCCGGGCTGCGCGGGCTGACCATCTTCGCCGAGCCGTCGGCGTACCACCCGACGAACGAGATCAGCTACCTGGCGTACGCCCGGTTCACCTGGAACCCGGACCTGGCCTGGGCCGACTTCTGGCGCGACGACGTCGCCCCCCGGTTCGGCGGCCCGGCGGAGGCGCAGGCGTTCGCCGACGGCGCGGCCGTGCTGGACGACCACGCGGCGACGGCGGAGGCGCTCGACGCCGTCCGGTCCGACGCCCTGGCCATGGTCGCCGCCACCGCCGCTGACGTGCAGCGCCGCTGGTTGTGGCTGGCCGAACGCGCCGCCCGCCACGCCCACTCCGCCGCCTGACCCGCCCGGGACGGACCCGGCCAGTCCCGCACGGCCGGTGCGGTCACCGGCCCACCGGCTGCGGATGGTCGGCCTCGAAGCGGGTGCGGGTGAGGAAGGCCAGCTGGGCGCGCTTCTCGGGCAGGTCGATCTGGTCGTCGAAGGTGAAGCCCTCCCGCTCCAGCCGGCGCAGCGCCAGTTCGTTGCGTACGTCGGGCTCGACCACGATGCGGTGGTGCGCCGGGTCGCGGAACAGGAACCGGGCCAGCGCCGGCCCGATCGCGGTGGTCAGGCCGTGCCCCGTGCCGGGCGGCGGGGCCAGCAGCAGGTGCATGCCGATGTCGCCGGGGCGCACCTCGTAGCGCTCGCCGACCGGGTCGGCCGCCGGCTCGTAGGTCTGGAACAGGCCCACCGGCACCTCGTCCAGCAGGATCAGGTAGGCGTGATGGGTGGTGAGGCCGTCGATGAACTCGTAGACCTCACGGACGTCGTCCGGCGTGAAGGAGCCCATACCCCAGTACACTGCCCGGGGCTGGGTGACCCAGCCGTGCAACAGTCCGGCGTGGACCGGGGGGTCCACCGGTGTCAGCGACAGGGTGCCGAAGCCGGGGATCGTCTCCTGGTACATCACGTGCCTCATCTCATGGTCTTGCGGGTCGTCCGGTGCGCGGCACGACGCCTCTCCCCAGAACCGGTTGTTTAGGTTAGCCTTGCCTAACTGGGCAGGACTGTACGGGAGGACCGCGTGAAACGGAACTGGGAAGCCCTGGTGCTCAAAGCCATGGGAGGCAGGGACTTCCGGCTGACCGTGCTCGAGTCCGAGTCGGTGAACGCCCACTACCAACGCCTGCTGGTCGACGGTGGCGGGCTGCTGGAAGCGTGCGGCGTGCACCCGACGATGTGGGTCCGCCTGTGGTTCGACAACGACGGCAAGGCGCACCAGCGCGCGTACACCCTGGTCGACCCGGATCCGGCGACCGGGCGGTTCCACCTGGAGTTCGCCCTGCACGACGGCGTGGCCGCCCGCTGGGCGACCGACGTCCGCCCCGGCGACACCATCGACGCCACCGTCCAGGGCACCGGGTTCGCCCTGCCCGACCCCGCCCCGCGCCACCTCTACCTGGTCGGCGACGCCGCCTCCCTGCCGGCGGTCAACAGCCTGCTCGACCACGCCGGGGACGTCCCGGCGACGGTCTGGCTGGAGTACGCCCACACCGACGAACAGGCGTTGACCCCGCGTGCCCGGGGGCACCACAAGGTGATGTGGGTGCCCCGCCAGGACGGCGGTCAGTACCTGGTCGACACGGTGTGCGCGGCGATCCCGCCGGACACCGACGGGGCGTACTACTGGGTCGCCTGCGAGGCGGCGAGCAACCGGACCATCGCCCGGCACCTCCGGCGCGGCCTGGGTGCCGGCAAACAGCAGGTCTCCTCGCTCGCCTACTGGACCGCCCGGTGACCCGAGCCGTCCACCCGCCGGCGGACGGTCCCGGAGGCGGTGCCCGGTGACCGTGGCACCCGCCACGGCCGGCCCCCCGACCCGCGACGACGCCGTCGCGACCCGGCTGCCGACCCGCTGGCTCATCCTCGGGGTGCTCAGCCTCGCCCAACTCGTCGTGGTGCTCGACAACACCGTGCTCACCGTGGCGGTGCCGGCACTCACCCGGGACCTGGCCGCCAGCACCGCCGACATCCAGTGGGTGATCAACGCGTACGCCCTGGTGCAGTCCGGCCTGCTGCTCACCGCCGGTAGCGTGGTCGACCGTTACGGCCGGCGGCGGATGCTGCTGGCCGGGCTCGTCCTGTTCGGGCTCGCCTCGCTCGCCGCCGCGGCCGCGCAGTCCAGCGGGCAGCTGATCGCCGCGCGGGCGGCCCTCGGCATCGGTGGGGCCCTGCTGGTCACCGGCACCCTGGCGGTCGCCATGCAGGTCTTCGACGCCGAGGAGCGGCCCCGGGCGATCGGCATCTGGGCGGCGGTCAGCGCGCTCGGCTTCGCCGCCGGGCCACCGGTGGGCGGGCTCGCCCTGGCGCACTTCGACTGGCCGGCCATCTTCCTGTTGAACGTGCCGATCGTGCTGCTCTGCGTGGTGGCCGCCGCGCTGCTGGTGCCCGAGTCGCACGGTGCCACCGGCGGGCGCCTCGACCTGGTCGGGGCGGTGCTCTCCACCGCCGGACTGACCGCGCTGGTCTACGCGGTCATCCGGGGACCCGAGGACGGCTGGGGTTCCGGGCCGGTGCTCGGCGCGGCACTGGCCGGAGTGACGCTGGTCGGCCTCTTCGTCGGCTGGGAACGGCGCGTCCCGCATCCCATGCTCGACATGACCCTCTTCCGCGACCGGCGGTTCGTCGGTGCGGTGGCCGGCGTCGTGCTGATCACCTTCGGCAGCGCCGGCGCGCTGTTCCTGCTGGCCCAGCAGTTGCAGTTCGTCCGGGGCCACTCGGCCTGGGAGGCGGGCCTGCGCACGGTGCCGTTCGCGCTGACCGTGGTCCTGCTCAACCTGGTCGGTGTCACCGCCCGACTCATCCGGGTGCTCGGCACCCCGGCCGCCATCGCCACCGGCATGACGTCGCTCGCCGTCGGGCTCGTGGTCGCCGCCCACGCCCCGACCGACGGCTACGGCGTGCTGCTGGGCGGTCTGGTGCTGATGGGCGCCGGCTGTGCGGTGGCCAATCCGGCCATCGTGGAGGCGGTGATGAGCGCGATCCCCGCCGACCGCGCCGGTGCGGGGGCCGGGGTGGACGGCACCATGGCGGAGGTCGGCACGAGCCTCGGCGTGGCCGTGCTCGGCGCGGTGATGAACGCGCGGTTCACGGCGGCGCTGCCGGTCGCCCTGGCCGGTGCCGCCTCGTTCCCCGCGGCCATGGCCGCCGCCCGGAGCGAACCGGAACGCCAGTCGGTCGCCGAGGCGTTCTCCTCGGCCGTGGTCGTCGGTCAGACCGTCGGCGCGGGTGCCGTCCTGGTCGGTGGCCTGCTGGCCGCCCTGCTCCTGCACCGCGCGGCCCGCCGGGCCGGCTGACCCCGGGACCGGGCCCGGCCGGACGTCGGAGTGTCTCCGCGCCGACCGGGCCCGGCCGGATCAGTGCCGGACCGTGAACCGGACGTCCTGGCCCAGGTAGTCGATCTCGTACAGCACCCGGTACCACGCGCCGTCCGGCACGTCGGTGGCGAGCACCACCGGCTGGGAACGCGGGCCGTGGGAGCAGGCCGTGACCGGCTCGGTGGCGATCGGCTCGCTGCCGTCGGTGGGGTAGAAGACGACGAGGAAGTCCTGGCAGCGGTCCGTCGGCACCGCCACGTCCACGACGTGCGAGACGCTGATGGTGGTGCAGGTCGGGTCGTCGGGCACGGCCAGCAGCACGGTGGCCACCCGTCCGCCGGCGTAGAAGTCGGACTCGGGCCGGATCGGGGTGCAGTCGCGCGCCGACCGTCCCGGTGCCGAGCCCGGCTGGGCGTGGGCGGCGCCCGGTGCCGCCAGTCCGGGCGCGAGGAGTGCGATCAGACCGGTCACCGCTGCCAGCGGGTGGATCCTGCGATTCATGGCCGTTTCCCTTCGGAGAGAGTGTCTACCCGGACTGTCTCCCCGAACCGCCGGATGGTTCGTGACTGTTCGACGACGCGTCGTCGCCGGTGCTCAGTCGGGCTCGCCGAGGCGCGCCGGGTCCCGGGCCTCGCCGCGGACGATCGCCCGGCACGAGGTGGCCAGCAGCAGCCCCAGCCCGGTGGCCATGACCGGCAGGCCGATGCCGAAGGGCAACTGCGCCACCGGGTTCAACGCGGTCTGCTCGCCGACGACGGCGAAGCTGGCCGCCACCACCGCGAGACTGGTGACCAGGGTGCCCACGGCGGCGACCACACCGGTCATCGCCGCCGCCGTGCTGCCCCGGGCCAGCAGGGCCGCCCCGCCGGCCACCAGCAGCCACCCGAAGGTGAGCAGGGTCCAGCCGCCCCCGTCGCTGAGTGACGCGTACGCCCAGCCGGAGAAGGACCACGCGTACCCGCTGCCCTTGCGGAACCAGGGCAGCAGATATCCGGCGAGGGTGAGCAGGGTGGCCACGAGCATGCCACCGTCGATGGCGAGCAGGGGCGACCCCGACTTCTGCGCGGGCGTGGACATGACGTCCTCCTGGTCCGTTGCGGTGCGACAGACACGCTGCCACGACGGGTCAAGAGGACGGCCGCTACCGCAGCTCGTCGGGGAGGAGGAACGCCCCGTCGGCGGCCCGGAGCAGCGGGGTCACGGCGGTGACGGCATCGAGGTTGAGCGGCCCGTAGATGTGCGGGAACACCACCCCCGGTGCCACCTCGTCGTCGCGGACCGGTGCGGCGAGCCGGGCCGGGTCGATGTGCAGCAGCAGGAGTGGACCGGCGTCGGCGTAGAAGGCCTCGGCGACACCGAGGACCTGGTCGCGCCGTGAGGCGTGGATGAAGCCCTCGTCGGCCAGGGTCCGGCCCCGGGTGGACATCCGGTAGTCCCCGGCCTCGCGGGCCCGCTGCCAGTCGGCCGCCTCGGCGATGTGGAAGAGCACAGCCGGACGGTACCGGGTGGCGCAGGCGACGGAAAACCTGTTGAGGGACGAGCGCGGAACGGGAAGAAAGGGGGCGTGACTCCTGAGACGGTGGTGCGGTTGGTGGCGGAGCCGGATCGGCTGCGGGTCCTCGGCGCGGTCGCGCTCGGGGCGGTGACGCCCGACGCCGCCGTGGCGGCCTCCGGCCTCGGTGCGAAGGCGGCGCTGGTGGCGCTGCGTCGACTACGCGAGCAGGAACTCGTGGTGGGCTGCGCCACGTCGCCGAGCGGTCGTTCACGCCCGGCGTCGACTATCCGGAGTCGGCCGTCAACGACCGGCTCCGCGCCTGGTGCGACGGGGGAGAGGTCGACCACGTGACGGTCCGGCGGTACCTCGTCGACCTGCGGATCCTCTCCCGGGCGGGCGGCGTCTACCGGCTCGGCCCGGAGCCGGCCGGCGAACCCGGCCCGGCGGAACGGCACGTCCGGGCGATGGGCCTGGACTGAGCTACCGGTCGGGCTGGTGGTCGGGCAGGGCGGTCAGAAGGCGTACGGCCCGAAGCGGCCCCAGACGACGAACACGAGCAGGGCGACCAGCGCCAGGTTCCGCAGGACCGGCCCGGCCTCCCGGCGCAGGGCGTGCGTGACGACCGCGCCGACCATGATGACGAGCAGGCCGAGGGCGGCCAGCGGCACGAGTACCGGAGCGATGCCGAACAGGCCGGGAAGGATCAGGCCGAACGCGGCGAGCACCTCCGCCGCGCCGATGAACTTGATCAGGCCGGGCGGGAACGGCTCCAGGGCCTCCATGCCGTTGGTGAGGAGCTGGTCCTTGGGACGGGCCAGCTTGATGCCACCGATCACCAGGAAGACGGCGGCGAGCAGACCCGCGGTGACCCACAGGGCGACGTTCATGTCTGGGCCCTTCGAGGAAGCCATTCGAGATCGTAGATCAGCACGGAACCGTAGCAGATCAAGCGACGCCCGGCCTTCCGTCCACGCAGGACCGCCCGCTCCCTACCATCACCTGATGGACACGACGTGGGAACCGACCGCCCCCGGGGTGCTGCGCCTGCCGTCGGGCCGGCTGGTCCGCGGACGCGGGCTGCGGGCGGGACCGCCGACCGGCCCCGCCCCGACCTTCGCCGTCTACCTGCTCGGTGCGCCACCGCCGCCGGTGGACTGGGAGAGCCGCTGGCTGCCCTGGCCCGACTTCCGGCTGCCCCGGGACCGGGCCGCCGTCGGGCCGCTGCTGCGTGAGGTGTGGGAACGGGCGGCGAGCGAGCGGGTGGAGGTGGCCTGTGGCGGCGGTCGGGGGCGCACCGGCACCGCCCTGGCCTGCCTCGCGGTCATCGACGGGGTGCCGCCGGCCGAGGCGGTGGCCTTCGTCCGGCGGCACTACCACCGCCGCGCGGTCGAGACGTTCTGGCAGAAGCGCTACGTCGCGACCTTCCGTCCCGCCGGACTGGACGGCTGACCGTCCGGGCGGGGGCCTCCGCCCGGACGGTCAGCCAGCAGCGACTCGCCCGCGACGACCGCCAGCGCGGCGAAGGTGACCAGCGCGCCGATGCCGAACACCCCGCGCGCGCCCAGCGGCGCGAGCACCAGTCCACCCACCGCCGCGCCGACCGCGATGCCCACGTTGAACGCCGCCGAGTTGGCCGCGAAACCGATCTCGGTCCGCCCGGGCGCGACCACCAGGATCCGGGCCTGGGTGGCCATGAAGACCGGTGCCGCCGACGCGCCGAGCAGGGCGAGCATGGCGATCACCGCGACCTTCTCGGTGGCGAACAGCCAGAGGCCGAGCAGGGCGACCGCCTGGAGCCCGATGGTCAGCACCAGCGACCCGTTGGGGAACCGGTCGAGGATCTGGCCGACCCCGCTCACCCCGGCGATGCCGGCGAGCCCGAAGACGAAGAGCAGGGCGCTCACCGTCTCGTCGGTGAAGCCGGTGACGTCGGTGAGCAGTTGGACGACGTAGGTGAACCCGGCGAACATGCCGGTCACCGAGACGGCGGTGGCCAGCAGCGTGACGACGAACCGGCCGGTGTGCGGGGCGGAGCCGTACGCGCCGTGGCTGTCCTGCGGGCGGCTGGTCGGCAGCAGCGCCGCGATCAGCACCAGCGCGGCGAGGGACAGGGCGGTCAGCACCAGGAACGGCGCCCGCCAGCCGCCCTGCTGCCCGAGCCAGGTGCCGGCCGGCACACCGAGCACGGTGGCCAGCGAACCCCCGACCGACATCACGGCGATCACCCGTCCCCGTACCTCGGGGGCGAAGAGCCCCACCGCGACGGGTGCCATCACCGCCCAGAAGAGGGCCTGGGCGACGGCGGTCGCGATCCGGGCGGTCAGCAGCACCCAGTAGCTGGCCGCGACGATCGAGACCAGGGTGGACATCACGAGGACCGCCAGCACGCCGGTGAGCACCCACCGGCGGGGCAGGTCCCGGGTCACCTGGGCGAGCGGCAGCGACACGACGGCCACCGTCAGGCCGTAGCCGGTGACGAGGTAGCCGACCGAGGAGAACGTGACGTCCAGGTCCTCGGAGATCAGCGGGAGCAGGCCGATCGGCAGGTTCTCGGTGGTGTTGAAGGTGAAGGCGGACAGGGCGAGAGCCAGCAGTACGGTCACGCGCCGCCAGGTGGCGGAGGACATGCGTCGGCCGTTCCTTTCCGGGCGTACGGGCGCCCTCGGTCGTCGTACGTGGTGGACAGGCAGCGGCGCAGGGCCCGGCCGAGCGCGGCCAGCCCCTCGCCCCGCCAGATCGAGTAGTGGTCGCCGGGGACCACGATCTCCGTCACGTCCGTGGCCAGGCCGTCCCAGCGCATCAGCTCGGCGGAGGAGTCGGCGGCGCGGACCAGGGTGACCGGTCCGTCGTATCCGCCGGTGGGCCGGTACCGGCTCAGCGCCGTGAGGTGGGCGTCGAACAGCGCGTACCGGTGCAGCAGGAAGGAGTGGTCGAGGTCGTCGGGGAGGACACCGGCCCGGGACAGCGCGGTGAACGCCCCTTCCGGGGTGCTACCGGCCGGGAGCCCGGCGAGTACCGCCCGGGCGGGCTCGACCGGCTGGCCCGAGGTGGCCAGCAGGTCCACCACGAACCTCGTCGTCCGGGCCAACCCCTCGGGGTGCCGCAGCAGGGTCGGCACGATGCTGTCGACCAGGACCAGCGCCGGCACGCCGAACCCGGCGGCCCGCAGTCGCTGTGCCAGGTGGTACGCGACCACGCCGCCCATCGACCATCCGAGCAGGGCGTACGCCCGGTCGGGCCGGGCCCGGCGCAACGAGTCCAGGTAGCCGGCCGCCAGTTCCGGCAGTGAGCCGGCCGGCGGACGGCCGTCGTCGAATCCGGGTGCCTCCAGGGCGAGGACGGGCTGGTCGGCCTCGACCAGGGCCCGCAGCGGCAGGTAGGGGTACGGGGAACCGGAGATGGCCGGTACGCAGCACAGCGGGGGCCGGTGCCCGGTGGCGCGGATGGTCAGCACCGCTCGGTCGGTCACCTGACCGCCCCCCGCGTCGTGCCGTCGATCCGGGCGGCGAGGTCGCGGATCGTGGCGGTGCCGTAGAGCAGGCGCAGGCTCAGCCGCACCCCGAAGGCCCGGTTGACCTGGCTGACCACCCGCATGCCCTGCAACGAGCTGCCGCCCAGCGCGAAGAGGTTGGCGTCCACGCCCACCTCCGGCACACCGAGCACCTCTCCGAAGATCGCCACCAGGGCGGCCTCGGTCGGGGTGGCCGCCGGGGCGGTGCCGCCCGGTGCGGTGACGGGATCCGGGTCCGGCAGCGCGGCCCGGTCGATCTTCTGTGAGCTGGTCAGCGGGAACTTGTCGAGCACGCACCACGCGCCCGGCACCAGGTACGCCGGCAGCACCGCGTCGAGGTGGGCGCGGAGTTCCGCCGGGGTGGGCGGCGGCCCCTCCGCGCTGACGTACCCGACCAGGCGGGGTTCCCCGCGCGGGTCGGGGCGGACCACCACCGCTGCCCGGCTGACCCGGGGGTGGGTCAGCAGCGCCGACTCGATCTCGCCGGGCTCGATCCGCAACCCGCGCAGCTTGACCTGGTCGTCGAGGCGACCGAGGAACTCGAGTTCGCCGGCGGCGTTCCAGCGCACCAGGTCGCCGCTGCGGTAGACCCGGCCACCGGGCCGGAACGGGTCGGGGACGAACCGTTCCGCGGTCCGTGCCGGCTGGCCGAGGTAGCCCCGGGCCAGCCCGACGCCCCCGATGAGCAGCTCACCCGGGGCGCCCCGGGGGGCGAGCCGCCCGTACCGGTCCACCACGTACAGCCAGCGGCCGGGGTGGGGACGTCCGATCGGCGGTGGGCAGTGCCCCGGGACGGGGGCGCACTCGTGGTCGGTGCAGGCCACCGAGACCTCGGTCGGACCGTAGAGGTTGACCATGCGGCGGCCGGGCAGCTTCCAGGCGTCGACCAGATCCGTCGTCAGCACCTCACCGGCGCTCATCACGACCCGTAGGTCGGGGTGACCGGCCGGATCGAGGCTGCCGAGCATGGTCGGGGTCAGCCCGAGGTAGGTGACCCGACGCGCGCGCATCAGCGCCGACACCTCGTCCGGCGCGGACCCCTCCTCGGGGGAGACGAGCACCAGCGTGGCGCCGACGGTGAGCGCGGTGAGCACCTCGCCGAGGGCCAGGTCGAAGGTGAGCGAGCAGAACTGGAGCATCCGGTCGGCCGGCCCCAGGTCGAGGGCCCGGCGGTAGCGGTCGACGAAGCAGCCCAGGCCGGCGTGGTCGAGCGCCACCGGCTTGGGGCGACCGGTCGACCCGGAGGTGGTCACCACCGCGGCCAGGGTGGCGGCGGTGTGCGCCGGCAGCGGCCCCGGCGCGGGCGGGTCGGCCGCCGGGCCGTCCACCGGCAGCACGTCCCGACCCGGCAGCGGCGGCAGCCGGTCGACCAGGGCGGACCGGGCCAGCACCACCGGCGCGTCGACCGTGTCGATCAGACGGCCCAGCCGTCGGGGCGGGTGCGTCGGGTCGAGGACGGTCACCGCCGCCCCGGCCCGCAGCACCCCGAGCACGGCGACGAGCAGGTCGAGGTCCCGGTCGGCGACGACGGCGACCACCCGCTCCGGACCCGCCCCGTGCCGGACCAGCCGGTGGGCCAGGGCGTCCGCCCGGTGGAGCAGTTCGCCGTAGGTCAGCTCCCGTCCCCGGCAGACCGCGGCCACCGCCTCGGGACGGGCGGTGGCGACCGCCGCGATCCGGGCGTCCAGCGGACGTCCGTCCGGCCGGAACGGACCACCGTCGCCGAGTTCGAGCAGCGCCGTCCGCTCCCGCGCGGAGAGCAGCGGGAGACGCGACAGCGGACGGGCCGGGTCGGCGCATCCGGTCGTCAGCAGGGTGGTGAGGTGGTCGAGCAGCGCGTTGATCCGCCACCGGTCGAACAGGTCGGTCGCGTACGTGAGGTGGACGGCGATGCGCTCGCCGGTGACGGCGAAGTCGACGGAGAGGTCGAACGGGGACCGCTCGGACGGGGGCGGGACCAGCTCGACGGTGAGGCCGGGCAGGGACAGTCCGGCCCCCGTGGTGTCCGCGCCGAGCAGCTGCACGCAGACCTGGAACAGCGGGTTGCGCCCCTCGGTGCGGACCGGCCGGACCCGCTCGACCACCTTCGCGAAGGGGACCTCGTCGTGGTCGTAGAGCCCGAGGCTCGCCTCGGCGACCCGGTCCAGCAGGTCGTCGAAGGTGGGATCGCCGGACAGGTCGAGGCGGAGCACCACCATGTTGACGAAGAGCCCGACCACGTCCTCCAGCTCGGCCTCGGCCCGGCCGAGCAGCGGCACGCCGAGAGACAGGTCCTCCTGGCCGGCCTCGGTGGCGAGCACCGCCGCCAGGCCCGCGGTCAACAGCATGAAGGGGGACACCTGGCGGTCGCGGCACAGCGCCGCCACCCGCTGTCCCAGCGCGTCGGGCAGGGGCCGGACGACCGTCGCGCCGGGCCGTCCGACGGCAGCCGCCCGGGGCCGGTCGGTGGGCAGCTCCACCGGTGGGACGTCGCGCAGCGTCCGCTCCCAGTGCCGTAGCCCGGCCGCCAACGTCTCCGGCGTGAGCCGGGCGCGCTGGGCCAGCACGTGCGCGGCGTACGTGCGGCCCGGCGGCGGCAGCTGCGGGGGGTGGCCGGCGACCGCGCTGGCGTACCCGGCGGCCAGGTCCCGCCGGAGCACCCCGGTCGACCAGCCGTCGGTGACGATGTGGTGCAGGAGCAGCAGGAGTACGTGGTCGTCGGCGGTGACCCGGAGCAGCAGGAAGCGGTACAGCGGGCCGGCCTGGAGGTCGAACGGGGCGGCGACCTCCGCCCGGAGCGTCCGGTGCAGGGCGGTCTCCCGGTCGTCGGGGGTGTCGCCGGGCACCGCGCGCACCTCCAGCCGGGCCGGGGCCGGTGGGGCGATCTCCTGGTACGGCGTGCCGTCCTCGGTGCCGAACGTGGCCCGCAGCGCGTCGTGCCGGGCCACCAGGGCGGTCAGCGCGGCCCGGAGCGCGGTGACGTCCAGCGTCCCCCGCAACCGGTAGACGAGGGGACTGTTGTAGGCGGACTCCCCGGGGCTGAGCTGGTCCACCAACCACAACTGCTCCTGCGCGAAGGAGAGCGGTAGTCGGGCGCTCGTGGCCGGCGCGACGGCCGGCGGGAGCACGCCGCCGACCGTGGGGACAGGGGACGTCATCGTCGGCATCCTTTCACGGGTCGACCGGCCATGGGGGGACGCCGAAGGGGCCGCCGGTGCTTTTCCGGATTCCCCACCGTCCTCGTCGGACAGTTGTCCGCCGGGACGTCGCGCGTGCCCACCCAACCGGTGTACGTATTGACAAACCTTGCTAGATTTCGTTCGTTGTCCAATCGCGGGGAGGTTGATTTCTGGTGTTCCGGGAGCCGATTGCGGAAATCGCTGAGCTGTTCCACGTCTATCAGTCCGGGCTGGTTTTCCACGCGCTCTGCGCGGTCGCCAGACTGGAGATTCCGGACCGGCTCGCGGACGGTCCCCGGCCGGTGTCCGACCTGGCGGCCGAGGTGGCCGCCGACCCGGACGCGCTGCGCCGGGTGCTGCGCCTGCTCGACGGCCACGAGATCGTCGTGCACCACCGTGAGACGGACCGGGTGTGGCTCACCGACCGGGGCGAGCTGCTCCGGCGGGACCATCCGATGTCCGTCTGGGCCACCTTCGCCACGCTCGGGATCTCCGACGTGGCGCACCGGCTGGTCGACACCGTCCGCACCGGCCGCCCCGCCGTCCCCGGGGTGCTGGGCACCGGGTTCTGGGAGTACCTGGCGGACCGTCCCGACCAGCAGGCGGTGTTCAGCCAGGCGATGGCGGAGCAGGCCCGACTGCTCTCGCTGCCGTGCGTACCGCTGCTGGACTGGCCCGACGGCGGCACGGTGGTGGACGTCGGCGGCGGCAGCGGGGTGCTGCTGGCCGCGGTGCTCGACGCCGGGCCCGGGCTGAAGGGGATCCTGCTGGACCAGCCGCAGGTGCTGCCCCGGGCGGTGGACCGGTTCCGGGAGCGCGGGCTGGCCGACCGGAGCGAGACCCGGCCGCACGACCTCTTCGCGCCGGTGCCGGCCGGCGACGTGTACCTGCTCTCCCGGGTCCTGCACGACTGGGACGACGACGAGGTGGTCCGGATCCTCGGCGCGGTCGCCCGGGGCGCGTCCCCGGGCGCGCGGCTGCGGATCTTCGAGGACCTGATCCCCGAGTCGGGGCCGCTGGCGGCGACCCAGGCCTGGTCGGACGTGGTGATGATGGTGCTGTACCCGGGGGCGCGGGAACGGACCCTCGGGCAGTACCGGGCGCTGCTGGAGCGGGCGGGTTGGGTGTTCGGGCGGACCGTGGCCGGTCCACCCGGGATGCACGTCATCGAGGCGTCCCGGAGTGCCGGGGCCCGGTGAGCGGGTCGGCCCCGGCCGCCGTGCCGGCCGGGGTCAGTGCCAGGTCGAGGCGGCGGAGGCCGTTGAGGAAGTTCGACGGCTGGCGGACGACCGCACCGGCGACCTCGAACGCCTCGACCCGCCGGGCCAGGGTCTCCAGCAGGCAGCGCAGCTCCAGCCGGGCGAGGGCCGCCCCGATGCAGTAGTGCGGCCCTCCACCGAACCCGAGGTGGGGGTTGGGCCACCGGTCGAGGAGGAACCGCCCCGGCTCGGCGAAGACGGTGTCGTCGGCGTTGCAGGAGGGGAACCACACCACCACCCGGTCGCCGGCCCGGATCGTGGCGTCGCCCAGGGTGGCGTCCACGGTGGCGGTCCGCATCGCGTGCATCGGCGGTGAGGTGTAGCGGAGGATCTCCTCGACCGCCCGGTCGGCCAGCTCCGGGGTGTGGCGCAGCCGCCGCCAGGTGTCCGGGTGCCGGGCGAAGGCGAGCATCGCGCCGGAGGCGGCGTGCGGGGTCGTCTCCAACCCGCCGTTCATCAGGCCGTCGCAGTTGAGGACGATCTCCTCGTCCGTCAGCGGTCGGCCGTCCACCACGGCCTGCGCCAGCGCGCTCACCATGTCGTCGCCCGGCGCGGCGCGCCGCCGGTCGAGCAGGTCACCGAAGTACAGGAAGACCTCGGTGTGCGCCTCGGTCCGGGCCGCCGCCGCCTCCGGGCCGCGCTCGTCGTCGTCGAAGGCCCGTAGGGTCAGCCCGACCAGGTGGTCCCAGTCGGCGGCCGGCACCCCCATCATGCCGAGCAGCGCCCACGCCGGCAGGAGCGCGGTCAGCTCACCCACCACGTCGAACGGGGTGCCCCGGTCGAGCAGTTCCGCCAGGCGCGCGTCGAGCAGGCGGAGCAGGTCGGCGCGGAGCCCGGCCAGTGCCCGGGGCGTGAACCATGCCGAGTGGGCGGTCCGCAGCCGGCGGTGCGCGGTACCGTCGGCGACCACCAGCATCCGTCCGGCGGCGGCGCGGACGGCCTGCGGACTGCTGCCCAGGCGCATGCCGAGGGTCGAGGTGAACTCGGTGGGCCGCCGGAGCAGTTCGCTGCCCGCCCGGTGGCCGGTGACCGACCAGAAGCCGCCGTCGGCCGACTCCTGCCAGGCGACCGGATGCCGGCTGCGGGCCTGCCGCCAGACCTCCAGGTGCCGGTCGGTGGTGAACAGGTGGGGATCGGTCGGGTCGAAGTCCGATCCGCCGGCGGTGAACACGGGAGTACGGGTCAGCACGGTCCCTCCGATCGAGACGCGGAATGGCCGGAACGGTGGCGCCACAAATGGGCAGCGTGTGTCGCCCGCCGCCGGTTTCCAGCTCATTCCGGAGCGTTTTCCACTACTTATTTACTGGCACTCAACTATGTGGACGTCTGGGTTATGCTCGGTTCATGTGACCACCCGTGAAATTGTGCGGACGAGGTCGTACCGGGCTGGTGCGGAAATGCCGCCGCCCGATCCGATGGCAACGCGGGACCGGCCGGAGGGTGTGGCACCACGCCGGTCTCTCGACGCGCGTGAGCCGGGCGTGGGGGAGGAATCGACGATGTTCAAGGAAGCGACGTTGTACTCGCCGGTGATCCGGACGGAGAACGGCACGGTCTCCGTGGTGTTCGCCGATGGACACCCGGGCCGGGACGACCCGGCGTACCAACGGCACCGGGCGCGGATCGCGAAGGCCGCCCTGGACCACGTGCCCGGCGGCCCGGTCGCCGACGTGGAGTACACCGAACAGGAGCACGAGCTGTGGCGGATCGTCGGCCCGGAGCTGCGGGAGCGGCACCAGCGGTACGCCTGCCGGGAGTTCCTCGACGGCGTACGCCGACTCGACCTGCCGACCGACCGGCTGCCCCAGCTCGGGGCGGCCTCGGCGCGCCTGACCGCGCTGACCGGGTTCCGTTTCCGGCCGGCCGCCGGCATCGTCGAGATGCGCGACTTCTACGGTTCGCTCGCCGACGGGCTGTTCCAGGCGACCCAGTACATCCGGCACTGCTCGACGCCCCGGTTCTCCCCGGAGCCGGACATGATCCACGAGGTGGTCGGGCACGGCAGCGCGCTGGCCAGTGACCGGCTCGCGGCGATCTACCGGCGGGTGGGGGCGGCGGCCCGGCGGCTGGAGAGCCACGAGGCGCTGTCCGTGCTCTCCCGGGTCTTCTGGTTCACCCTCGAGTACGGACTGGTCCGCGAGGACGGCGAGGTGCGCGCCTGCGGGGCGAGCCTGCTCTCCTCGATCGGTGAACTGGACCAGTTCCGCACGGCGGCCCAGATCCGGCCGCTGGACGCGGCGGCGATGGGCGCCCAGCGGTACCGGGTCGAGGACTACCAGCCCGTGCTGTTCTGCGCGGAGTCCTTCGACCACCTGGAGGAGTTCCTGGACCGGTTCCTCGACGAGATCGTCCGGGGACAGTACGCCGGGGTGCCCGGGGCCTGACGGCGTCGGGGGCGCACCTGCCGGGCCCGGCCCGGCCGCCACCCGCCGCCGCGGGACGGCCGGGCGGGTCACGGTCCCGCCCCGGCCCGCGCCGGCCGGTCCGCCGGTGCGAGCACCCGCAGCAGGTTTCCGCCGAGCAGCAGGTCCCGGTCGCCCCGGGACACCCCGGCGAAGACCTCGGACCCGTCGCACACCTCGGCGAGCAGCCGGGGCAGCCCGCCGGTGAGCTGGTTCAGCGGCCAGTCCGTACCAAAAATGATCTTGTGGTTGACGCCCAGCCGGAACAGCTGGTTCAACCGCTGCGGCCAGCCCGTGCCGGGCGAGCCGGCGAAGCCGCCGGTGTCGAGGTAGACGTTGCGCCGGTACAGGGCCAGGTACGAGGTGATGTCGACGTGGCTGACCCCGCCGTGGCCGAGCACGAAGACCAGGTCCGGGAAGTCCCGGGCCGCCTGGTCGACCAGGAGCGGGTGGGCGGGGTTGAAGCTCAGGCTCCGCCCGGTCGGTCCGGTGTGCACGAAGACCGGCATCGACCGGGCCCGGCACTCCTCGTAGTACGGGTAGAGCGCCCGGTCCGACGGTGAGTAGCCGCAGGGCGGGTAGAGCTTCATCCCCTCGAAGCCGTACCGGTCCACCAGGTCGGCGAACTCGCGCGCCCCCGCCTCGCCCCGGCGCGGGTCCGCGCCGAGGTAGACCCGGAACCGACCGGGATGCCGGGTCCGGATCCCGTGGTGTCGCCGGGCCATCTCCGCCAGGGACAGCGGGGTCGACATCACCAGCCCGAAGTCCGGGACGAGCAGCACCGCCGTGGACACCCCCGCCGCGTCCATCTCGGCCACCAGCCGGTCGGCGTGGTGGTCCTGGTGCTGTGCGACGTACCGCTCGACCAGGGTGGCCAGCGGCGGTGCGGTGGTGACCGCGCTGAGCCCCCGGTGCATGCCCGCCGCGACGTCGGTGAGGAAGGCCCGGGGGATGAAGTCGGTGGAGGCGACGTGGCAGTGGCCGTCGTGGATCATCGTCCGAGGCAGTGGTCGAGCAGGGTGCGGATCGACGCGTTCGGTCCCGGCACGAAGCTGGTGAAGTCGAACCGGAGGTCGAACCGCTCCTCCAGGAACGACACGAAGGCGACCATGCCCATCGAGTCGAGCAGGCCCTTGGCCAGCAGGGGGGTGTCGGCGTCCAGGTCGACCGGGAGGTCACCCTCGTTCCACTCCCGGACCCACTCGATCGCTTCCTCCTGCAACACGGTCGCGTCGACACTCACTGGTGGCCTCCCGGGGTGGTGGCGGCGACCGGGTCGCCGGCCAGGCGAAGGATGGTCTCTCCCATGATCATTCTTTGGTGGGAGGGACGGACGCCGGCGAAGACGCCGTCCGAGGTGAAGGCGGCCAGCACCGCCGGCAGGGTCGTCGACATCCGGTACGACGGCCAGCAGGTGCCGAACACGATCTTGTGGTTGATGCCGCTGCGGAACAGTCGGTTCAGGTGCGCCACCCAGCCGTCGGCGGCCAGCATCGACGGGAACTGGCTGACGTCCAGATGGACGTTGGGCCGGTGGGCGCACAGGTACGAGGCCTCCTCCACGTGGGTCACCCCGCCGTGGCCGAGGACGAAGTTCACCCCCGGGAAGTCCCGGGCCGCCTGGTCGACCAGCAGCGGTGGGCCGTAGGTGAAGTCCAGCGGCGCCCAGCCCGGACCGGTGTGGGTCAGCACCGGCAGCCCGCGCGCCGCGCAGATCTCGTAGTACGGGTAGAGCCGCCGGTCGCTGGGGGAGTAGCCGGCCGGCGGGTAGAGCTTCAGCCCGGCGAAGCCGTACCCGGTCACCGTCCGCTCGAACTCCTCCGGCCCGGCCGCCCCGGCGCGCGGGTCCACGCCCCAGAACACCCGGAACCGGCCCGGGTGCCGGCGGCAGACCCGGTCGTGCAGGCGGGCCAGCTCGTCCGGGGGCGTGGCCCGGGGTGAGACGTGCGAGAAGTCGGCGGCCACCAGGAACGCCACATCCACCCCGGCGGCGTCCAGCTCGGCGACCAGGCGGTCTGCGTCGTGGTCGGAGTGGATGGCCAGCAGCCGTTCGGTCACCGCCGCGCGGTTCCCGCCCCGCCCGTGCGCGGCCAGTCGGTGGTGGATGTTCGCGGCCTGCTCCTCCAGGTACTCCCGGGGGATGACCCGGTCGCTGGCCAGCACCACGTGCCCGTCGACGATCATGCGGAACCCGCCTGGGCGGGAGCGTCGACCGCGACGCGGGCCGAGTCGGCCGGCTCGTCCGCCCCGACGTGGTCGGCGAACCAGTCCGCCGCCGCGGTGCGGCTGAGCTTCAGGTTGGCGGTCAGGAAGCGGGGGTCCCCGCGCAGCGGCGTGGCGCTGAACGCCACGGCGGCGAGGCGTTCGTGGCTCGGCAGGCCGGTGTTGACCCGCTCGACGCCGTCCCGCACGGCGGTCCGCTGCTCGGGGGAGTCGGCCGTCGGGGTGACGATCGCGCCGAGCCGGTGCGACCGGGTCGGCACCACGATCAGGTCGGCCACCCCGGGTACGCCGGTGAAGCGGGCCTCGATCTCGGCCGGGTGCACCTTCCGGCCGTTGCCGAGGGTGATCACGTCCTTCTTCCGCCCGACGAGGGTGAGGAAGCCGTCGGAGTCCAGCCGGCCGTAGTCGCCGGTGACGATCGTGCCGTCCGGGCGGAAGGTCTCGCCGGCCACCTCCGCCGGCACGTCGAAGTAGCCGAGGCTCAACGGGGCCGGTCGCCGGATCAGCAGTTCACCGTCGGGCAGGAACTCCACCGCGTCCGGGTCGATGAGGCGGCCGACCGTGCCGAGCCGGTGCGCGTCGGCGGTGTTCCAGGCGATCATGCCGCTCTCGGTCATCCCGTACGCCTCCAGCAGGCGGACCCCGCCGGCCCAGAACGCGTCCAGGGTGGCCCGGGAGATCGGGGCCATGCCGGTGATCATGAAGCGCATCCGGCCGCCCAGGAACTCGGGCAACGGCGTGCCGGCCGCACTCCGCGCGTGCAGTTGCCGGGCCGCGTCGTAGAAGACCGGCGGGGCGATGACGAAGGTCGGCTGCTCCTGCCGGATCGCCGTGAAGACCCGCTGGTACGGCGCGAGCACCAGGTCGGCCCCCACCCACAGGCAGCAGTAGACGGAGAGCCGCTGCTGGTAGTTGGCCAACGGCAGGAAGATCAGGTGGCGGTCGGCCGGGGTGACCGCGAAGGCGTCCACGAACCGGCTGATCACGTACTCGGTGCCGGCCCGGCTGATCCGCAGTCCCTTCAGCGTGCCGGAGGTGCCCGAGGAGTAGACCAGGCTGTGCAGGTCCGGCGGGATCTCGCCGACCGGGTGCGGCCGGCGGCCGGTCGGGTGTACCCGGTCGCCGTCGACCAGCAGGGCCAGCCCGTGCCGGTCGGCGAACCCCGCGTCGATCGTGGTCTCGTCGCCGAACGCCTGGAGCACCGCGCCGCGCGCCAGCACCGCCAGGTCCCACACCACCCAGTCGATGCTGTTGCCGGCCCGGATGCCGACCACGTCACCGGGGCCCACCCCGGCGGCACGCAGTCGCCCGACCCGCTCGTCCACGGCCTCGGCCAGCTCGGCGTGGGTCAGTTCCCGCCGCTGCCCAGCGGCGTCGATCTCCACGATCCGCGCGGTGCGCCGATCGCGGTACCGGTCGGTGAGGTCTGCCAGGTTCATGGTCAAGTCCTTGCCATCTCGTCGGCCAGTCGGGCGAGCAGGGCGTCGAGCCGGTCGCTGACGAACGGCCCGAGCTGTCCGGCCAGCAGCGGCTCGTACGGCCCGGAGCCGGTGTCCCAGTCGATGCGGACCTCGACCGCGCTGCGCCGGTCGTCACCGTCGACCGGGCGGACCCGGACGGTGCGGTCCAGCCGTCGCCAGAGCCAGTCGGGGACGGCCGAGGCGGTCACGCCCTCCGGGGTACGGGTGACCCGGTCGGCCCAGACCACCCGGTCGTGCCCGAGCGTCCCGGCGAACTCCGGCTCCAGCCCGTCGTCGCTCGGGGCCAACCCGGCCGGGTCCAGCGCGAACGGATCCAGCAGGTGGGGCTGCCGGTGCAGCAGGTCGCGCAGCTCGGCGCAGGGCAGCGGCAGCAGCGCCGTGCGGGTGACGGGCGAGCAGGGCACCGCCGGTCGCCCGGTCGGGTCGTCCTGCCGGGCGTCCACCTCGGTCAGCACCCGTTCCAGCACGTCCAGCCCGTACGCCAGGTCGGCCGGGGAGATGACCATCGGCGGCTGCACCCGCAGCACCCGGTTGTGGTAGAGCGAGTACGTCGACGTCACCCCGTGCCGCAGCAGCAGCGCGAGCACCATCCCACCGAGCGTCTCGTCGTGGAACTCCAGGCCGTGCATCATGCCGATGCCCCGGTGCGCGGCGAGCAGCCGGGGGAAGCGGGCCACCAGGGCGGGCAGGCGGGTGCCGAGCGTCTCGGTGTGCGCGGCCACCGTCCGGCCGAACGACTCCTCGGTGGCGATCTCGATGGCGGCCAGCCCCACCCGGCAGCAGAGCGGGTTGCCGCCCAGGCTGGAACCGAAGGTGGACGGGAGCGCCCGCAGGCTGGTCCACACCGCCTCGGTGCCGAGCACCGCCGACAGGGGGACCACCCCGCCGCCGAACGCCTTGCCCACGCAGACCAGGTCGGGGGTGACCCCGAACCGGTCGAAGGCGAAGAAGGGCCCGCAGCGGCCGAAGGCGGTCTGCATCTCGTCGAGGATCAGCAGGGCTCCCCGCTCGGTGCAGATCCGCCGCACCCCGGCCAGGTAGTCCTCGTCGGGGACGACCACGCCCCCCTCGGCCTGCACCGGCTCCAGCAGCACCGCCGCGGTGTCGCCGTCCACCGCGCGGTCCAGCGCGGCCAGGTCGTTGAAGGGCACCTGCCGGAACCGCTCCAGGAACGGGCGGTACAGGGCGGCGTGCTCGGGCCGGTTGGCGGCGCTGAGCGCGGCGAAGGTCTTGCCGTGGAAGCAGTCGAGGGCGCTGACGAACGTGGTCCGGCCGGTGGCGGCGCGGGCCAGCTTGAGCGCGTTGTCGATGCTCTCCCCGCCCCCGTTGGCCAGATAGGCGTACGGGAGCCGGCCGCCGGTCAGCTCGGCCAGCCGGGCGGTCAGCCGGATCTGCTCCTCCTCGAAGAGGATCTTCGTGCTGTTCAGCCGGCCGGAGGCCAGCTGCTCGGCGACGGCGGCCACGATCCGCTCGTGCGAGTAGCCGAACGACTGGTTGCCGTACTGGTCGAACAGGGCCAGCAGGTCCCGGCCGTCGCCGTCGGTCACGTGCGCGCCGGAGCCGGGACCCTGCACGCCGCAGCCCATGACGAAAGACATCGTCGAGTAGGTCGGATGGTTGTGGGCCGCCTTCGCCTCGGCCAGCTCCTGACGACGTGTTCGCACCCTCGTCTCCTCCCGCCCGGGGTCACCGGGCACTGGCGTACGCGTGGTAGTCGGCGAAGAAGAACTGCAACAGGCGGCTGCGCCGCCCCTCGGGCGTGCGGGACCGGGCCACCGCGTCCGGTACGTCCAGGTAGGCCACCAGGCTCAGCGGCCCCCCGGCGAACCGTTCGTCGAGGTACGGCTCGCCGAGCGGCACGAAGCCGATCTCCAGGTAGAAGTCCCGGAGCTGGCCGGAGTTCTCGTCGACGAAGAAGTCCCCGATGATGTGGGTGGCGCCGAAGCGCCGGACGCTGTGCACCAGTGCCTCGCGCATCAGCGCCAGCCCGACCGAGCGGCTGCGGATCGCCGGCAGGGTCATCAGGTGCCCGAACTCGACCAGCCGGTTGCCCGGTCGCAGCGCGGTCAGGTCGACCACGTCCTCGCAGGGCAGCCCGGCCGCCTGGTCGGGGATGACCTTGACCGTGCCGACCGGCTCGTCGCCGTCGAGGGCGAGGATGTAGTGGGCGTACGGGTCGAAGCGGTCGAAGGTCTGCTCGGTGTCGGCGGCGTCGTGCAGCCGCCCCTGGTCCTGGACGTAGACCGCGTCCCGCAGCCGCAGCACCGCCGCCCGGTCCGCCGTCGACTCGGCCAGCCGGAACACCATCCCGGTGGTGGACGGGGCGCTCACCGGCGCACCAACGTCCGGAAGAAGTCCACGTACCCGGGGTGGAAGTGGTGCAGCTGGTGCCGCACCTGCTGGTGCAGCTCGGGCAGGCGTTCGATCGGCAGGTTCGGCATCAGGTGGTGCTCGACGTGGAAGTTGTTGCCGTTGGTGAACCACGTCATCAGCCGGTTCGACCGGATCGTGCGGGTGTTGGCGAACGGGTCGCGGTCCAGGGTGGCGCACCGGAAGTGCTCCGGCAGCTCGACCAACGCGTGCACCGGCCCGGCGACCAGCAGCAGCGGGGCCAGCCAGCACCACACCACCAGGGCCTCGCCGAGCAGCACCGAGCCGAGGGTCGCGGCGGCGAGCACGGCGAGGACGAGCCGGTGCTCTGCCCGGATCCGGCGGGAGGTGGTGGCGGTCTCCCCGGGGTGGTCCGCACCGCGCAGCGCCCGTCCGGCGTCGACCAGGAACAGCCCGTAGTGGTGCAGCATCGTGAAGCGCACCGTCCAGTCCCAGGCGGTCCGCAGCCGGGACCGGGGGCGGTCGGTGCCGTACTGGTCGCCGTAGTCGAAGAACTCCCGGTTCTCCGGGGTGCCCAGGTCGCGGTGGTGCCGCAGGTGGGTGGCCCGGTACGCGGAGAACGAGATCAGCATCGGCAGTCCCAGCAGGACGCCGACCAGCCGGTTCGCCCGCGCGTGGCGGAATCCCAGCCCGTGCAGCGTCTGGTGCTGCAACTCGGCGGCGTGGGCGAACATGCAGCCCGACACCACCACGCCCAGCACCCGCAGGGTGATCTCCGGGCGGGCCGCCAGCACCCCGCCGGCAACGGTCAGCAGGGCCCAGAGCGTCAGCTTCGACGCGAAGGACCGGTCGTCGACCTCGGTGCGCAGATGCCGGGCGGCGTTGCGGACGTCCGCCCGGGTGGCGCGCGCGGTGGCCTCATCGGTGGGTTTCACGGGTACCCGTCTCCTCCTGCGGTCGCTCGGTGGCCACGGTGTCGGGTGGTGCCGGCTCCCCGGGCGCGGTGCCGTCCGCCGCTGTCGGGCCGGCCGGGTCGAGGGCCACCGCCAGCGCGGTGGCGAGGGCGCTCACCGGGTCGGGGCCCAGCGGATCCGCGCCGTCGACGTCGAGCAGCCGCTCGCGGACCCGACCCGTCACGTACTTGCCCCAGTCCGGCACGGTCGGCGGCTGCCCCGCCCCGTCCGAGCGGGTGGCGAGGACCAGCGGGTCCCCGACGAACCGGCCGGGCGTGAACTCGTGCGCCAGGTGGCTGAGCCGGGCGAGGGCGTCGGCCTGGTCGCGTACCGCCGTCTCGTCGACCCCGGTCAGCCCGCCGCCCCGGGCGTGCAGCAGACCGGCCACGGTGGCGGCGTCCGGCGGGCCCGACGCGGGGCGCGGTACGCCGTACAGGTCGAGGACGCCGAGCAGCGCCTCCCGATCGGTCAGTGGCGGCGACGGATGCGTCTCGTCCGGCGGGAAGCTGTCCAGCAGCGCCAGCAACCCGACCTCCGCGCCGGCCGCCTGCAACGCCACCGCCACCTGGTACGCCAGGTAGCCGCCGGTCCCGCAGCCGAGCAGGTGGTACGGGCCCTCGGGCCGGACCTCGCGGATCCGGGCCACGTACCCGGCGACCAGTTCCTCGAAGCCGGCCGAGCCGGTCACCCCGCCCTGGAGGCCGTACGCGGGAACCTCGGCGGGCAGCCGGGCGACCAGGCGCAGCCAGGGCCAGCTCCGGCCGTCCGGCAGCGGCAGGCAGAACAGCGGCGGCCGGCTGCCGGTGCGCCGCAGCGGCACGGCGGCGACCGGGCCGGTGGCGGCCACCGGTGGGGGACCGATCCGGGCGGCGAGCGCCGACACGGTCGGATGGCGGAACAGGTCGCGTACCGACAGGTGGACGTCGAGCAGGGTCCGCGCCCGGCCCAGCAGGCGGGTGGCGGAGAGCGAGTGTCCACCGAGGTCGAAGAAACTGTCGTCGGCGCCGACGGCCGGCACGCCCAGCAACTCGGCGAAGAGCGCGGCCAGCACCTCCTCCGCGTCGGTCCGGCGGGTCGTCCGGCCGCCGGTCGCGTCCGACGGGGGCGTCGCGGCGTACGGGTCGGGCAGGGCCCCCCGGTCGAGCTTGCCGCTGGCCGTGCGGGGCAGCTCGTCGACCGGCACCACGATCCCGGGGACCAGATGGGCGGGGAGCGCCTCGGCCAGCCCGGCGCGGATCCGGGCCGGGTCGACCGCGCTCTCCGGGGCCGGCACCACGTACCCGACGAGCTGCCGGCCCCCGGCGCCGTCGTCGCGGACCGTGGCCGCGGCCCGGACCACCCCGGGCTGCCGGACCAGCGCGGCCTCGACCTCACCCAGCTCGATCCGGAAGCCCCGGATCTTCACCTGGTCGTCGTCGCGTCCGACGAAGACCAACTCGCCGTCGGCGGTCCACCGGGCCAGGTCGCCGCTGCGGTACATCCGCGCCTCGCCGTCGTCGTCGGCGGCGAACGGGTCCGGCAGGAAGCGCTCCTCGGTGAGCGCCCGGTTGCCCCGGTAACCCAGCGAGACCCCCGCGCCGCCGATGTGCAGTTCACCGACCGCGCCCGTGGGCACCAGCCGCCGGTGCGCGTCGAGCAGGTAGACCCGGACGTTGCGCAGCGGGGTCCCGATCGGTGGGGCGGCGGCCCGGTCCCCGGTGAGCTGGCCGCTCATCGCGGTCGAGACCGTCGCCTCGGTCGGCCCGTACCCGTTGATCAGCCGGCAGACCGGCGCGAACCGTTCGACCACCGTCGGCGCGGACAGTTCTCCGACGATCGACACGGTGGTGCCCGGGGGAAGGTCCTGCCCGGACAGCACGTCGAGCACGGACGGGGCGAGGACGAGGTCGTTGACCTGCCGTTCCCGGATGAGCCGGGTCAGCTCGGGGCCGGGCGTCAACCGTTCGGCCGGGGCGAGGACGAGGGTGCCACCGTTCAGCACCGACTGCGTCATCTCGCCGACGAAGGCGTCGAAGCTGGCGGAGGCGAACTGGAGGGTCCGGGTGCCCGGACCGGAGCCCAGCCGGTCCACCATGGCCGCGGTCAGGTTGACCACCCCCCGGTGGCGGACCACCACGCCCTTCGGGGTGCCGGTGGAACCGGAGGTGTAGATCAGGTACGCCGGCTGCCAGGGGGAGGTGGGCAGGGTCCGTTCCCGGTCGGAGAGCGGACCGGCGTCGAGAGTGGCCAGTCGCGCGGTCAGCTCCGGATCGTCGACGAGCAGCCGTCGTACCGGCAGGTGGTCGCCGAGCGCCGTGGTCTCCCGGGACAGCAGCAGCAGGCTCGGCTCCGCGTCGTCGACCATGAACGACAGCCGGGCGAGCGGGTAGGCGGGGTCGAGGGAGAGGAAGGCCGCCCCGGACTTCAGCACCGCCAGCGCGGCGGTGACCAGCGTCACGGACCGGGGGAGCGCGAACGCCACCACCTGACCCGGACCGACGCCCCGGTCGACCAGGTGCCGGGCCAGCCGGTTGGCCCGCCGGTCCAGCTCGCGGAAGCTCACCGGGGTGCCGTCGTCGTCGAGAGCGGGGGAGTCCGGGGTCCGTTCCGCCCACTGCTCGACGAGTTGGTGCATGCCGACCGGCGGGATGTCCCGGACCGGCCCCCGGCCCCAGCCGAGGAGGCGCTCCCGTTCCCCGGCGTCCACCAGGGGCAGGTCGTCGACCGCGGTGCCGGGCTCCGCCGACGTCGCCGCCTCCAGGAAGAAGAGGAACCGCCGCAGGTGCGCGTCGAGTTCCGCGGGCGGGTGGGCGACGGAGTCGGCGTCGAGGAGCAGTTCGGTGTCCCCGTCGGGCAGTTGGAAGAAGACGAGGGAGACGTCGTCGACGTCCGGCAGCGAGAGGGTGCGCACCGTGGCGGGATGTCCGGCGAAGTGGAGCGGGGCGGTCGAGCCCATGACGTTGACCACCGCCCCCCAGAAGGGCCGCCCCTGCCCGGTCCGGCCCAGGTCGCGACCGAGCATGGCGGCGGGGTAGCGGCTGTGCAGCAGGCCGGCCCGCAGTTCCGCGCCCACCCCGGCGAGGAGGGCGGCCAGGCTGGTGCCGGCCGGCATCCGGACCCGCAGCGGCATGGCGTTCGTGGTCATGCCGGGCACGTCGCGTTCCGCGCGGCTCATCCGGCCGGTGACCGGAAGCCCGAGCAGCACGTCGGTGCCGCCGGTCATCCGCCCGACGTAGGCCGCCGCGACCCCGACGGCGAATTCCGACCAGCCGACCCCGAACCGCCCGGCGGCGGCCCGCATCCGCTCGGTCAGGGCGACGCCGAGGTTGGCCCGGCGACGGATCACCGGTCCGCCGCGCCGGCCGTGCCGTCCGGCGAGCCGGGTCGGCTCCGGCCGGTCCGCCAGCCGGTCCAGCCAGTGCCGACGGTCCCGTTCCACCCGGTCGGAGGCGAGGTACGCGGCCTCGCCGTCGCCGAGGATCCGCAGCGGCGGGGGCGGTGGCGGCGGGGCCTGTCCGGTCATCAGGGCGGTGTACGTCGCCGCCGTCCGGCGGTGCAGCTGGGCGATGCTCCAGCCGTCGACCATCAGGTGGTGCACCCGCCGGTAGAGCACGAAGTGTTCCGGGGCCAACCGGATCAGCGCGGTGGTGCAGAGCCCCGTGCCGAGCCGGTCGACCGGGGCCGCCATGTCGGCGGTCGTCCAGGCGTCCGCCGCCGCTTCCGGGTCGGCCTCCGCGCTGACGTCGACCAGGTGCAGCGGCGAGGAGGCGTCCGGGTCGACGTGCTGTACGGGCCCCGCGGCGGTGACCGCGAACCGGAGGCGGAGCGCCTCGCAGTCCCGTTCCACCTGGTGGTGGGCGGCGGTCATGGTGGCGGGGTCGACCGGGCCGTGGATGTCGACCCGGTCGGTGATGCTCCAGGACGCCCCGGTCGGGTCCAGTGACTCGGCGTACCAGATCCCGGACTGGGCACCCAGCAGCGGCCAGTTCGGTCTGTCGTGGTCGAACAACACTGACGCCTCCAACCGGCTCTTGTGTTCCCCCGAGTTCGCGCCGCGCAGATCCAATGAGGTAGCACGACTTTCCCATGGCCGCCAAATACCTATTTTCTCGCGCGACCACTTGTGGTTCCACATGTTGATCCGGCCCCGCCGCAACAGCAGGTAGCGCGATTCGAGTTGCGTGTGGCTTGAGTCGTAGACGCGTTTCGCGAGGAAATAACTACGTGGCAGTTGGCGGCTGTGTGTGGTTGGTTCGGCCCGGCTCGCCTCGGCTCGCCGGGCGGTCGGGTCGAGGGGGTACGGGCCTCCTTGCTGCGCTGAGCTGCGGAGCCGGTGTGGTCGGTGCGGTCGGGCCGGAATGAGGCACTGCGACCCGTGTCGATGGGTGTCAGACGCGTCACGATGTGCGCGGTTGGTGGCGAGAATGGGCGCGAGACTGTGCAGAAATTCACCACAAGCTATCTCGTGCGGTGGTTTGAGATGCGTATACTCGTCAAGTCATGGGGACGAACGGGGATGGCGTAAAGGGTTTTGCCGAAGAGTTCCGAATGCTCGAACCGCATCTCGACGAGCGGCAGCGCCGGCTGGTGCTCGCGGCCCGCGCCCGGTCGCTGGGGCGGGGTGGGATCAGCCGGATCGCACTCGCCGCCGGGGTGCATCCGAGCACCGTCTCGAAGGGGATCGAGGAGCTCGAGTCCCCGGGGGCGCGGCCGGCACGCGTGCGGCGTCCGGGTGGGGGGCGGAAGCGACTCACCGAGACCGATCCCGGCCTGATGACCGACCTGCTCGGGCTGATGGAACCCCGCCACCAGCCGCGTCCGGTGCTCCAGTGGACCACCCGCTCGACCCGGCGGCTCGCCGAGGAACTGTCCGGACTGGGGCACCGGGTCTCGGCCTGGTCGGTGAGCCGGCTGCTGCGGGAGGCCGGCTTCCGGCTGTCGACCAGCTCCCGTCCGCTCCTCGCCGGCCAGCAACTCGACCGGGACGCCCAGTTCCACCGGGTCAACGACCACGTGCAACGGTGCGTCCTCGCCGGGCAACCGGTGATCGTGCTCAGCCTGCGCCGCCGGCAACAGGCGGACGCGGCCGGAGCCGGCGGGCCGGCGGTCGCCGACACCCCGACGGCCGACCCGGGCGCGGCCGGTCCCGCCGGCGAGGGCGACTGGACCGACCAGCCCGTCGACCGGGACACCTGGGCGGTGGCGCTGGCCACCGTCAGCAGCTGGTGGGCGGAGTCCAGTCAGCAGGCCCGCCAGCTGCTGATCGTCGCGGACTCCGCGGGTGGGGGCGGCAGGTCCTGGCGGTCCGGGCTGGCCCGCTTCGCCGCGCGGATCGGGGTCACCATCACCGTGTGCCACCTGCCCTCGAACACCATGCGCTGGAACCGGGGGGAGGACCGGGTCCGCTCGAACGTCCTGCTCCGGCTCCCCGGTTCCGTGCCCGCTCGGCACGAGGTGGAGATGCGGGTGCTCGCCGAGTCGCGGGACGGGGCCGGCCCCGCGCTGATCCCCCCGCCGCCCGGACCGAGCTCCTGGAACTACCTGGTGACCCCCTGACGACCACGGTCCGCGCCGGGCGTTCCCGCCGACGGCGTGGTCGCCACCCAGCGGGGTTGGCGGCCGGCGGCTAGGCTTCCGGCCGTGGCGGGACTCTTCAGAAGCGTGGCGGCACGGGTCGGTCGGGTCGTCCGGAGCGGTGCCGGAACCCCGGCGCACATCCCCGCCCAGGTCGCCCGAGGGCGCCAGGCGGCGGCCCTGCGTCGGCGGCACCTCGTCTACGCGCCCGAACCGGACGGTCGGGCCGACCCTGGCGAGATCGTCTGGACCTGGGTGGCCTACGAGGACGACCCCCGTCAGGGCAAGGACCGGCCGGTGCTGGTGGTCGGCCGGGAGAGCCGGACGCTGTTCGGGCTCATGCTCTCCAGCCAGAGCGACCGCGACGGCCAGCGCCACTGGTTCCCCCTCGGCCCGGGCGCGTGGGACCGGGACAGCCGGCCGAGCTGGGTACGGCTCGACCGGGTGCTCACCATGCGGGAGGACGGCATCCGGCGGGAGGGGGCGGTGCTGGACCGGACCCGGTTCGACCGGGTCGCCGCGGTCCTGCGGGCGGAGTACGGCTGGACCTGAGTCCGCCGTCACCCGCCCCCGCCGGCCCGTACCGGGGTGGAGACGGTCAGGACAGGGGGTGGGCGATGCCCCGGGCGTGGTCGGTCACCGCCGCGCCGACCACCCGGGCCTCGATCGGCAGCACCTCCAGGCAGCGGCGGACGGCGGCAGCCATCAGCGCGTTGGGCACCCGCATCGAGAGCGTGCAGTGCGGCACCCAGCGGCCCGGCTGGTAGTGCTCGGAGAGGCCCACCCCGGCCCGGGTGAGCCGGGCGTGCACCTCGGCGTGGTGGGCGAGCAGTTCCGCCGTCGGCGTCGGGCCGAGCCAGAGCACCCGTCCGACGAACTGCCCGGCGTGCAGGAACGACAGCCGCAGCGGCGCGGCCACCGTCATCCCGGCCAGTGCCCCGGCGACGCGCTCCGGGTCCAGGCGGGGCGCCACCGCCAGGGAGACGTGCGGCCGGTGGCGTTGGTCGAGCAGGTACCGGAGGCTCTGCACCCCCTCCGCCTCCAACGCCTCCCACAGCACCCGGATCCGCCGGGTGGCGTCGGTGTCGAGATACAACTCCAGCGCGGCGACCACCGGCCCACCCTAGGGCAGGCGGTCAGGGCACGATCACCGCCCGTCCCGCCACCTTCCCCTCCCGCAACCGGTGGTAGACGTCGACCGCCTCGTCCAGCCCGAACGTGCTGGTCTTCGGCCGGACCAGCCCTCGGACCCCGAGGTCGAGCACCTCGCTCAGCTCCGGCCGGCTCCCCCAGTACGTGGTCTGGATGCTCAGTTCGTACGGCACCGAGAAGAAGGAGACCGGCAGCGTGCCGCCGCCGATGCCGACGACGGTCAGGTCACCCAGGGTGCGGGCGCTGGCCGCACCCAGCCTGAGGGTCGCGTCGACCCCGACGAAGTCGAGCACCACGTCCACGCCCCGGTCTCGGGGAGTGGCCGCGCGGATCTCGGCCACCGGGTCCGACTCCGAGCGCAGGGTCAGGTCGGCCCCACACTCGCGGGCCAGGGCGAGCGCCTCGTCCCGGGTGTCCACCGCGATCACCCGTGCCGCGGTGGTGGCCTTGAGGATCTGCACGCCCACGTGGCCGAGACCGCCCACCCCGATCACCAGGGCGGTGCTGCCCGGCGGCAGCTTGGCCCAGGAGCGGCGCACCGCGTGGTACGGGGTGAGGCCGGCGTCGGTCAGCGGAGCGGCCTGCACCGGATCCATCCCGTCGGGCAGCGGGACGACGTGCCGGGCGGACGGTACGAGCAGGTACTCGGCCATGCCCCCGTCCAGCCCCAGGCCGCCGCCCCCGCCGGGCACCGGCGCACCGGCGGGGTTCTCGCAGTAGGTGTCGACACCCACCCGGCACCGTGCGCAGGTGCCGCAGCCCCAGGGCCCGTAGACGGCGACCGGCTGCCCCACCTCCAGCCCGGTGACACCGGCGCCGAGGGCGTGCACCCACCCCGCGTTCTCGTGCCCCAGGGTGAACGGCGGGTTCCACGGCACCGTGCCCGCCTCGAAGTCGTGCATCAGGTGCAGGTCGGAGTGGCAGGCGCCGGCCGCCCCGACCCTGATCACCACCTGGCCAGGTCCCGGAGTCGGCTCGTCCACCTCGACGAGTTCCGGCTCACTCTTCCAGTCCGGCAGTCGCAGCGCGCGCATGGTCGTCGCCCTTCGTCGTGGTCGCCCGCCCCGACTACCCGGCCTCGACGGGAACTCACCCGTCCCGGGTGACGCCCTGCGCGGATGCCGCCGTTCCGGATGTCTCCGCCGTCTGGTTCGGGGCCGGTTGCGCCGGGATGGCCGGTACCGGAGGCCGCGCGCGGCGGGCCAGGACCCGGTCCACCCCCACGAAGACCAGGCCGAGCAGCCAGAACACCACCGCGAAGCCCAGCGCGCTCACGGTCACCCCGGCGTAGCCGAGCTGACCGGCGTCCACGAACGGATACGGGTAGGAGTCCACCAGGACCCCTCTGACCAGCGCGAACCCGAGGTATGCCAGGGGGAAGGCGAGCCACCAGGCCGCGTACCGGGGGCGCAGCCGGCCCCGGCGGTCGAAGAACGCCCAGTCCGCCACCGCGAGCAGCGGGACCACGGTGTGCAGGAACTGGTTGCCGGCCGCGTCGGCCAGGGTGCGGTCCGGCTGCGGCATCGCGAACGGGCTGGCCGGGTTGGCCAGGACCAGGTGGTAGACCACCCCGGTGATGGTGATGTACAGGGTGACCGCGCCCCTGAGCGCCGACGGCGGGTCGGGCAATCCCCGCCAGGCCCGGGTGGCGGTATAGCCGGCAAGCAGCCCGACCGCGAGGTTGCTCTGGATGGTGAAGTACGGCAGCAGGCCGGTCACCGTGGCCGGACCGACGGCGGTGAGCACGATCCCGGCCAGTACGCAGCCGACGACCAACAGCCGGAGGACCAGCGCCGCCGGCCTACGCCGCAGAGTCATCCGCGCACGTTAACAGTCCTTCGCGGGCCCGTCACCGGCGAGCGGTGTCCCCGCCAGCCCCGGTGGGCTCCGGCAGGGCGTCCACCGGGGCTGGCGGGCCGGTCGTGTGGCCGGGCCGGCCCGGGAGGTCGTCCGTCGGCGGGGTGGACACCGTCGGCAGCGGGGTGGGCACCGTCGGCAGCGGGGTGGGCACCGTCAGTTGCCCGGTCGGCCTCGTCGACGGGACCGCTGGGCGCGTGGTCGGGGCCGCCGGAAGCGAGGGCGACGGGTGGGGCCGACCGGACGCCGGAGCGCCGGGACCGGTGGTCGGCCTGCCGGCCGGGGGTCCCGGCGTCCCGTTGCCGCCCAGCACCGTGTCGCACCAGGCGTCGACCCCGTCCCGCCCACCGGCGGCTCGGACCAGCGGGGCGAACGTCGGGTTCCGCAGCGTCCGCTCCGGGTCCGTGGCGCGCGCGTCCCGCCAGGCCCGGCACGAGTCGACCAGCTCCGGCGCCGGCGGCTTGCCGGTGGGTGACGTCCGGACCCGGCCCGGGTCGCTGCCGGGGGACGGTCCGTGCGTGGGAGCGGTCGTCGCCGGCGGTGCCGGACGCAGCGGATTGGGCACCACACCCTGTACCGTGGCGAGGGCCATGCCGCCGGTCGCGGCCACGGCCAGTGCGGCGATGGTCGTCTTCGCCGCCAGCAGACGGGCCAGGGTGCCCCGGAGGGCGGGATGCGGCGACGGTCGCCGCGCCGGTGTCAGTCGCGCGGTGTGGAACGCCCGCACCGCCAGGTGTTCGCCGCGCAGTTCCTCCGTCAGGGGAGCGGCGCGGACCGCGTCGAGCAGCCGGACGAGGTCGTCGGGCACCCGTCGGCGGTCGACGGCGGCACCGTCGAGCAGGCGCTCGACGGTATCCCGGTCGATCTGGTGCTGGTGGTGTGGGGTCATCTCGTGTCGATCAGCGCCGCCGGACCGTCCGGCGTCACACGGGACGTGCCGGTCTGCCGGGATGACCGACCGGAGGATCATCCTCCCGGTCCCCGGGACCGGTCCGGGATCATCCCTGGGGTCACCGGCAGAACGGACGGATCGACACCTCAAGGTCCAACCGGGACGGTAGTAGTCGACGGACCGATGGATGAGGCGTCACAGTTAGCGACAGGAGAACATGAAGGCATGAAGGTGCTCTTCCTCGGTGGTCCCTGGCACAACGAACGTCACGAGGTGACGCCCGCCCGGGCAGCCGCCGCCCTGCGGTCGCTCCCGGTCAGCTTCACCGTCCCGCTGCCCTCGGAGCGGACAGGTGACCTCGCGGAGGGGTTCCCGCCCTCCCGAGCCGATGGTCACGTGACGTACACCCGTCGCTACGCCCGTGCCGGCGGTGAGCGCCTGCCGGTCTACGTCGCACCGAACTACCAGGGCCCACCCCGCGCCTGACCCACCCCCCATCCCCCCCCACCCCCGTACCGACCCCGGGCCGAGGTGCCCGGGGCGTCGGGGCGGGTCAGCCCATGGTCTTCTGCCCGTCGAGCGCCTCCCGGATGATGTCCGCGTGCCCGGCGTGCTGGGCCGTCTCGGCGATGACGTGCAGCACCACCCGACGCACCGACCAGCGGGCGCCCGGCTCGAACCAGGGCGCCGACGGCAGCGGACGGGAGACGTCGAGGTCGACGGTGGCCAGCAGCTCGTCGGTGCGACGTGCGACCTCGGCGTACCGGTCGAGGAGACCGGCCAGGGTCTCCCCGTCGACCATGCGGAACTGCGTCGCCCAGGCGTCCGGATCGGCGTGCATCGCGGCCGGACCCTCGACCACGAAGCGCAGCCACCGTTCCTCGACCCCGGCGACGTGCTTGACCAGGCCGCCGAGGCACAGCTCGCTGACCGTCGTGCGGCGGGCGGCCTGCTCGTCGGTGAGCCCGTCGACGGTGCGCCGGAGGAAGCCGCGGTGCAGGGCCAGCGAGTGGAGGAGGTCGGCGCGCTCGCCGGTCGCCGGGATGTCGGAAACGGTCATGGGGGAGTCCTTCCGGGTCGTCCGATGCGGAGTCACGCTACGAGTCGCCCCCGACACTTTCCCGGCGGACGACCCGGTCGGGACGCCCCCCGGTTGCCGAATCCGGACACCGGGGGTGAACTGGACCCATGGGTGTGATCAAGGTAGGTACGTCGTCCTGGGCCGACCAGATGCTGCTGCGCTCCGGCTGGTACCCCCGCACCGCCCGGACCCCCGCGGCCCGGCTCGGTCACTACGCCGGCCGGTTCGGTCTGGTCGAGGTGGACACGTCCTACTACGCGGTGCCGACACCGGAGACCGCCGAGGGCTGGGCGGCGGCCACACCGGACGGCTTCACCTTCGACGTCAAGGCGTTCAGCCTGTTCACCGGACACCCGACCCCGGTCTCCGTGCTGCCCCGGGACCTGCGTCCGGCCGGTACCCGCCGGCAGGTACAGCGCCGCGACCTGCCGGACGGGGCGTACGACGAGCTGTGGGTGAGGTTCCACGCCGCGTTGGCCCCGCTCGCCGGGGCCGACCGGCTGGGCGCGGTGCTGTTGCAGTTCCCGCCGTGGTTCGCCCACGGTGAGGCGGCGAAACGGCGCGTCGCCGACCTCGCCGGGCGTTGCCGGCCCCACCGGGTCGCCGTCGAACTGCGCCACCACTCCTGGTTCGCCGAGCCCACCGTGCTGGACACCCTCGACCTGCTCCGGGAGCACGACCTGACCTTCGTCTGCGTCGACATGCCCCAGGGGTTCGCCTCGTCGGTCCCGCCCATCCTGACCGTCACCGCCGGGCTGGCGATGATCCGGTTCCACGGGCACAGCAGCGCCTGGGAGAGCGGCGACAAGCAGGAGAGGTTCCGCTACGCGTACGCCGAGGACGAGCTCGCGCACTGGGCGGGACTGCTGACCGAGCTGGCCGGGCAGGCCGACGAGCTGCACGTGCTGATGAACAACTGCTGTGGCGACCAGGCGCAGCGGGACGCCGCCCGGCTGGCCGACCTGCTGGGCGTGCCGGCGGGCGGACCGGTCCCGCTGCCCGCCCGCCGCTGACCGTCGACGCGCCGGGCCGGGGTGCCTGCAGGGGCCCCCTGCTCGACAGAAAGCGGTAACAGGGGGCCCCTGCTTCCACCCACGCGGCGACCCGCGACCGTAGTCGGTCGCGGGTCGCGCGGCCCGCCGTCAGCGGTGGGCCATCATGCGGTGCGTCCGGCCGTTCCCGTTCGTGCTGAGCATGCCCATGCCCATGCCCTTGCCCGCCCCGGTCATCATGCCGCCGGCGCGACCGAGGAAGCCCCGGAACACCTGGCCGGGCTTCTGCTGCTCACCGGCGTAGCTGGTGACCACGATCAGCGCCCCGGTGACGGCCGGGACGGCCCACTGGAGCACCTTCATCTGCCGTTGCGAGGTCGCGACCGCGCGCGGCGTGTCGGGCTGGGGTTCGGTGACCCCGGCCACCGGTGGATGCCCCGACTTCTCCAACCGCATGCCGAGCATCCGGCTGTACCCGGTGATGGCCAGGGCGGCGACGGTGAGTGCGGTCTTGATCGCGCTCATCCGGCCGACCCCGGACTGGGTGAGCACCCGTGGGCTCTCCGTCACCAGTTCGCCGACCGCGCCGGCGAGGTGGGTCCCGATGGCCGCCGCGTTGACCGGCGTCCACCGGGCCCAGCCCGCCGACGCCACCGGCAGCCGTTGGGTCTTGTCACTGATCTTCGCTGCCGCGCCGTTGACCCCGGTGGCGCCCATCAAGGAGCCGCCGAACCAGGCCGCCAGGCCGAGGTCGTGCATCGAGCGCAGTACGGTGTGTCGTTCGGACATCTGATCCCCTTCCGCCGTGTGGGCGCTGCGGCATACCCACCCCCCGGACGGCTATTCCCGACGACCGGTCGCCGGAGGTGGTCAGGCGACCGCCGGGGCCGGCCGGGCCACGCCGCTGACCGCGGTGTACACCGCTCCGAGCTGTTCGACGGCCCGCTTCCAGGAGTACCGGCTGCGGATCCGGTCCAGCGCCGCGGTGGCGTACGAGAACCGGCGGACGTTGTCCCGCAGCAGCCGGCGGATCGCCGTACCGAGTGCCCGGGGGTCGCGGGGCGGGACGAGGTCGCCGGTGAGCCCGTCGACCACGGAGTCGGTGATCCCGCCGACGGTGGTCCCGACCACGGGCACCCCGCAGGCCATGCCCTCCAGGGGGGTGAGGCCGAACGGCTCCTGCCAGCCAGCGGCGACGAGGATGTCGGCGGAGCGGTACCAGCGGCCCAGTTCCGGGCGCGGGACCGCGCCGACGAGGCGGACCCGCTCGGCCACGCCGCAGGCCGTGGCGAGGGCCCGCAGCCGGCGGGCCGTGCCGTCGGTGTGCAACAGGTCGGCGGGGGGACCGCCGACCACGACGCACTCCGCCTCCGGCACGCCCGGCAGCGCCCGTACCACGTCCGGCAGGCCCTGCGCGGCGACCAGCGGACCGACGGTGAGGATCCGTGGCCGGGCCGGGTCCCGGGGCGCGACCGGCCCGTCGGGGCGGAACAGCTCCTGGTCGACCCCGGTGGGAACCAGGGTCATCCGGGACCGGGGCACCCCCAGCCGGAGCAGTTCACCGACCTCGTCCTGGCACTGCACGACCACCCGGTCGACGGCCCGGCCGATGGCGCGTTCGTAGCCGATCCGCCCCGGTGGGCTGGTGTCCCGGTTGCCGAGCTGCCGGCGGGCCACCGTGCCGAGCCCGTGGTACGTCTGCACGACCGGCACCCCGGTCCTGCGGGCGGCGTGCAGGGTGGCCAGGCCGCTCATCCAGAAGTGCGCGTGCGCGACGTCGGGCAGCCAGTCCCCGTCCCGCCACGCTCCGGCGAGCCAGCGTCCGAACTCGCCGAGGTACGGCAGCAGCTCGTCCCGGGGCAGCCGCTCCGGCGGTCCGGCGGGCACGTGGCAGACCAGGTAGCCGTCCCCGGCGGGAACGGCGTCGGGCATCGCGGTGGAGTCCCGGCGGGTGTAGACCCGTACGTCGTGGCCCGCGTCGACGAGCGCGGCGGCCAGCTCCGCGACGTGCGTGTGCTGGCCGCCGGCATCGGGCTCGACGGGTAGGGCGAGCGGGCTGGCGTGCTCCGAGATCATCGCGATGCGCATGCTTCCTCCTCCATCAACCGGTCCCGTCGCCTTCGGGAACGGTCTGTCGAAACGTCTGGCGTGCCGTCCCGCGTCCGACGCGGGCCGGCGGAGCGCGTCCCGGTCGGCGGGTACCGACCGGGGCGCGTCCGTGACGTTCCGGTGGGGGCGGACGCCCGACCCGCATGGCAGGTCCCTACCCTGAGCCGTCCGACCTAACCAACCGATCAGGTCACGTCCGGCTCGGTGGGGGTCAGGCGTCGTCGCGGAGCATGCCGGGGCCGAACACCTCGTACGCGATCCGCCCGGCCGGTACGCCCCGGCGCAACAGCCCGCCGCGGACCTGGTTCATGAACGGCAGCGGTCCACAGAGGTGGACGTGCGCGTCGGGGGTGAGCGGGATCAGCTCCGGGTCCACCCGACCGGCGCTGACCTCGGCGGCCAGCCCGTCGATGAGGTCGCCGTCCTCCTCGTACCACAGGTGCAGGCGCAGCCCCGGCAGGGCGGCGGCGAGCCGGGGGAGCTGGTTGCGCAGGGCGTGCGTGCCACCGGCCCGGTCGGCGTGCACCAGGGTCACCGGCCGGTGCGGGGCGGTGGCGGCCAGGTGCTCCAGGGCGGCCATCGCCGGGGTCACCCCGATGCCGGCGCTGACCAGCAGCAGCGGACCCTCCCCGGGGGCGGAGGCGACCTCGCCGAAGGGCGGGCTGAGTCGCAGCGTGTCCCCGACGGCCACCTGCTCGTGCAGGAAGGTGGAGACCATCCCGTCCGGGGCGCCGTCGATGCCGCGTACCCGCTTGACGGTGATCTGCCAGTGGTCCGCGCCGGGACGGCCGGAGAGACTGTACTGCCGGATCTGCTGGCCGCGTCCCTCGCCGAGGTCGACGGCGACCGAGACGTACCGGCCCGGGACGAAGTCGGGCACGGGCCCGCCGTCGGCCGGGACCAGGGTGAAGGAGACGACGTCGGCGGTCTCCCGGGTCCGCCGCTCGACCCGCCAGGGCCGCCACACCGGCTCGCCCTCGCCGATCCCGGCGGTGTGGTAGAGCCGCGCCTCGCGGGCGACCAGCTCGCAGGCGAGCAGCCAGTACGTCTCGTCCCAGGCCGCCGCGACCTCGGGGGTGACCGCGTCACCGAGCACCTCGCCGACGGCGGCCATCAGGTGCCGGCCGACGATGGTGTACTGCGCCGGGGTGATCCCGAGCGAGGCGTGCTTGTGCGCGATCCGGTCCATCACCGGTCCCCACGGCAGGTTGCTCACCCCGACCAGGTGCTCGGCGTACGCGACCACGGCGGCGGCGAGCGCCGCGCGCTGGGCCCCGGTCGCCTGGTTGCCCCGGTTGAAGATGTCGAGCAGCTCCGGGTGGGCCTCGAACATCCGCTGGTAGAACCGGCCGGTGATCTGCTCCCCGTGCGCCTGTACGGCCGGCAGGGTCGCCTTGACCACCGCTGCTGATGACTCCGTGAGCACGACTCACTCCTTCTGGTCACTGATCGATCGATCGCGTCCAGCTAAACAGGTAGATCAAATACCTCTTCAGGGTCGAAAGTCCCGGATCCACGGTTGTCCGGATCACACCCCGGCGGGACCTCCGGCCGTGCCGGCCCACCTGCCGCGCTGGCTAGGGTCGTGAGGTGAAGCTCAACCGCTCCACCGACATGGCGCTGCGGATCGCCATGCTGACCGCCGCGTCACCGGACCGGACGACCGTGGACGAACTCGCCGCGCGGCTCGCCCTGCCCCGCAACCACGTGGCGAAGGTCGTCCAACGCCTCCAGCGGCTCGGCGTGCTGGTCACCATCCGGGGGCGCTCCGGCGGCGTGGTCTTCGCCGAGGAGGCGACCGGGCTGACCGTCGGCGCGCTGGTCCGCGCGTTCGAGGGCGACGACGAGGTGGTGGACTGCGACCGTCCGGCCTGTCCGCTGCTGCCCGGGTGCCGCCTGCGCGGCGCGCTGCGCCGGGCGCAGGACGCCTTCCTCGACGTGCTCGACCAGGTCCGCCTCGGTGACCTGGTCGCGGGCTCGGCTGGCCCGGTGCTGCTCACCCTCGGCGGCCGGTCGGGCTGACCGCCGCCCGGACGCGCCGGACCCCGACCGCCGCACCTCGGAGACGGGACCGGCAGGAACACGACGGGACCCCGCCGGAGATGGGCGGGGTCCCGGTGGTCCGTCGACGACGGCGACGATCAGGAGACGCTGATGCTGCCGTCCGGTGCCCGTACGCAGGCCACGCTGCGGGCGGCGGCGGTGGCCGCCGCGGTCAGGCACTGCCCGAGCACCTGGTGCCCGGCGGCGTTCGGGTGCCACGACTCCTGGCAGGTCTGGAAGTAGGTGACGCAGGTGTTGGCGATGTCCTGGATGTCCAGCTTGTCGTAACCGGAGAGGCTGGTCACGAAGACCCCGGACGGCCCGTCCTGGAGCCGGATCGGGGTGGCCAGGGTGCCGGTGGGGCTGGTCGGTGACTCGCAGAGCCGGGCACCGTCGAAGGCGCGCTGCACGTTCAGGTAGACCAGGTCCGCCCCGGGGAACTCGGCGGCGAGAGCGTCCCGGGTCGACCGCACCAGGGTGCCGAGGCTGGCGGAGAAGCGGTGTCCCGGGGCGAGGCTGGCCCGGTGGATCGGGCAGCCGGCCGCGTACCGCTCGGCACCGAGGTCCCGGAACTTGTCCCGGGTGTCGTCCCGGCTGTCCTGCTCGTGGAAGGTCGGGTACAGGTCGAACGGCAGCGGGTTGGTGTAGTCCTGGAACACCACCCGGTGCTGGCCGTCGGCGTCGACCTGGGCGAGGGTGGCGAGGATCTGCCGGACCGCCGAGGTGGTCTCCCCGGTGGCCGCGGTGAGCTGCGCCGGGGTGGCCAGGTCGGCGTCGCTGCACGGCTCCTGCGGGACCGGGCCGCCGAGGTACGCCCAGAACTCCCACCAGCCGGTCCAGGCGTCGGCGATGAACCGGTTGGCGCACTTCTCCGCCACCGAGCCGAAGGTGAACGAGCTGTTGTTGGAGCCGAGCCCGACCAGGACGAGGTCGATGTCGTGGGTCCGGGCGACCGTGCGGAGCTGGTCGAGCTGGGAGGCCACCTGCCGGCCCTTGGCCCGCGCCGCCGAGGCGGCGCCGATGTCGTACGGCTGCCCGCCGGAGCAGGCCAGGTTGAACCGGTCCTGGATGCCCGGGAGGCTGGCCCGGTGCAGGGACGCGTTCGACGAGCGGTGGCAGAAGTACGCGTTGTTGTTCGGCGCGGACCAGCCCGGGAAGCCCTGGGCCACCCCGTTGACGTCGACCACCGGGGCGTACGCGCCGGCACCTTCGCCGCTGATGAAACTGTCGCCGAGTGCCACCGCGGCGGTGGGGAGCGCGGCGGTCGCCGGGGTGGGGGACGCGACCGCGGCGGTGAAGCCGGCCGAGGCCACGACCAGCGCCGCCGCGAGCGCGGTACGACGGAACAGGGACATCGAACCTCCATCCAATGATGGAAATGTGAGAAAGTCTTCGAGATCGCGATCACATCACGCCCCTCTCGCGGGCGTCAACGGTTCGGCACCGTTTCGATCGATGGAATTCGTGCCCCGCGGAGCCGGACGGACCCGGGCCGACCCCGCGCGGTACGCCCCTCGCCCTGCTCACGATCGGTCCGCCCGGACGGGCGCGGCGCGGGGCGGCGACGTTATGTCGGCGCATCCGGCTAGGCTCGCTGCGGCGTGCCGTCCACCGGCGATCTTCGCCGGAGGTGGCCCCGCACCGCCGAGACCTGGGAGTACGACCAAGTTGACCGCAGAGCTTGAGCCTCTCTACGGGGCCGATGACCTCACCCACCTGGAGGGGCTGGACGCCGTCCGCAAGCGCCCCGGCATGTACATCGGCTCCACCGACAGCCGTGGCGTGGGTCACCTCGTCAACGAGATCCTCGACAACTCCACCGACGAGGGGGTCGCCGGCCACGCCACCCGGATCGAGGTCGTGCTGCACGCCGACGGCTCGGTGCAGGTCGACGACGACGGGCGGGGCATCCCCACCGACGTGCACGCCAAGTCCGGCATCTCCGGCGTCGAACTGGTGCTGACCCGGCTGCATGCCGGCGGCAAGTTCGGCGGCTCCGGCTACAAGACCTCCGGCGGCCTGCACGGCGTCGGCGCCTCGGCGGTCAACGCGCTCTCCCGTCGATTCGACGTGACGGTGCGCCGGGGCGGCAAGGTCCACGCCATGTCGTTCCGGCACGGGGTGCCCGGCATCTTCGACGGCCCCGGCCCGGACGACCCCTTCACCCCCGGCCCCGGCCTCCAGGTGGTCGGCGCGATGAAGCGTGGCCAGCGGACGGGCACCTCGATCCGGTACTGGCACGACGCGCGCTACTTCGAGACCGGCGCGCAACTGGACGTCGACGCGGTCCGGATGAAACTGCGCAACACCGCCTTCCTGGTGCCCGGCGTCAACTACCTGCTGCGCGACGAGACCGGCGAGGAGCCGACCCGGGAGGAGTTCCACTACCCGAACGGGCTCGCGGACATGGTGGAGTTCCTCGCCCCGGCCGGCGACCGGGCCGTCTCCGGCACCCTGCTGGTCACCGGCGAGGGCACCTACCGGGAGAACGCCGCCGACGCCAACGGCGTCATGCAGTCCAACGTGCAGCGCCGCGCCGAGGTCGAGGTGGCGTTGCGCTGGGGCACCGGCTACGAGCGCACCGTCGAGTGCTTCACCAACACCATCCGCAACGCGCACGGCGGCACCCACCGCAAGGGCTTCGAGCGGGCGCTGACCCGGACCCTCGCCGACGCCGTCCGCAACACCCGGGGCCTGCTCCGGGCCAAGGAGGACCCGCCCACCCTGGACGACGTCCTGGAGGGGATGACCGCCGTGGTGCACGTGCGCATCCCCGAGCCGCAGTTCACCTCGCAGACCAAGGACGAACTCTCCACCGCCGGCATCACCAAGGTCATGCAGTCCCTGGTGGAGC
Source organism: Micromonospora sagamiensis (assembly GCF_014680085.1). Lineage (NCBI taxonomy): Bacteria > Bacillati > Actinomycetota > Actinomycetes > Micromonosporales > Micromonosporaceae > Micromonospora > Micromonospora sagamiensis. The sequence continues at coordinate 4,919,331 of NZ_AP023438.1, forward strand.
AGCACCTCAAGGCGTGGCTGGAGGACCGCCGGACCAAGGCCGAGGCGCGCACCGTCCTCCAGAAGATCGTCGACGCGGCCCGGGTGCGGCTGACCCAGAAGCAGCAGAAGGATGCCGCCCGGCGCAAGACCGCCCTGGAGGGCGCGGCCATGCCGGCGAAACTGGTCGACTGCCGCTCCGCAGGCATCGACAGAAGTGAATTATTTATCGTCGAAGGGGACAGCGCCCTCGGGACCGGCCGGCTTGCCCGGTCCGCCGAGTACCAGGCGCTCCTGCCGATCCGGGGCAAGATCCTCAACGTGCAGAAGGCGAACCTCCAGCAGGTGCTGGACAACGCCGAGTGCGCGGCGATCGTGCAGGTGCTCGGGGCCGGCTCGGGGCGGACGTTCGACCTCTCCGCCATGCGGTACGGCCGCGTCCTGATCATGGCCGACGCCGACGTGGACGGCGCGCACATCCGTACCCTGCTGATCACCCTCTTCGCCCGCTACATGCGTCCGCTGATCGAGGCCGGTCGGCTCTACGCCGCGATGCCACCCCTCCACAAGATCACCACGAGGGGGCGCAACCCGCAGACCGTCTACACCTACACCCAGGCCGAGATGGAGGCGACGGTCCGCAAGCTGGAGAAGGCCGGCAAACAGATCGTCACCCCGATCCCCCGGTTCAAGGGCCTGGGGGAGATGGACGCCGACGAACTCTGGGAGACCACCATGAACCCGGCCACCCGGTCGGTCCGGCGGATCACTCTGGAGGACGTCGACGCCGCCGAGCGGATCCTGGACCTGCTCATGGGGGAGAAGGTCGAACCGCGCCGCAACTGGCTGATCGAGTCCGCCGACCGCGTCGACCGCGAGGCGATCGACGCATGACCACCCCCCGTCCCGGGAGAGAGCGTAACCATGGCACGCCGTAAGGAAACCCGCGACAAGGTCGACCTGTCCGCCTTCGACCGGGCCGGTGCGCGGGTGTTCGACAACCCGCTGGTCACCGAGGTCTCCGACTCCTACCTGGAGTACGCGTTCTCGGTCATCCACTCCCGGGCCCTGCCCGACGCGCGGGACGGCCTGAAGCCGGTGCACCGCCGGATCCTCTACTCCATGCACGAGTCCGGGTTCCGCCCGGACCGGGCGCACGTCAAGTCCGCCCGGGTGGTCGGTGACGTGATGGGGCGCTACCACCCGCACGGCGACACCGCGATCTACGACGCGATGGTCCGGCTCGCCCAGGACTTCTCGCTCAACGTGCCACTCATCGACGGGCATGGGAATTTTGGTAGCCCGGACGACGGTCCCGCCGCGGCGCGTTACACCGAGGCCCGGATGTCCCGCGAGGCGATGCTGCTCGTCGGCGAGCTGGGCGAGGAGACCGTCGACGTCGAGCCGAACTACGACGGCTCGCTGACCCAACCCACCGTGCTGCCGGCCGCCTTCCCGAACCTGCTGGTCAACGGCGCGTCCGGGATCGCGGTCGGGATGGCCACCAACATGATCCCGCACAACCTCGGCGAGGTGGTCGCGGCGGCCCGTTGGCTGATCCGGCACCCGGACGCCACCCTCGACAAGCTGATGGAGTTCGTCCCCGGCCCGGACCTGCCCACCGGCGGTCTGCTGCTCGGTCTGGACGAGGTCCGTCGCGCGTACGAGACCGGGCGGGGCGTGGTGCGGATGCGCGGCAAGGTGGAGATCGGCCCGGTGGAGGGCAGCCGGGGCCGGCAGGCGATCACCGTGGTCGAGCTGCCGTACGGCGTCGGCGCGGAGAAGGTGATCGCCGCGATCACCAACGAGGTGACGAAGACCAAGCGGCTGACCGGCATCGCCGACGTCAAGGACCTCACCGACCGGGAGAGCGGCACCCGGCTGGTCGTCGAGTGCAAGGTCGGGGTCAATCCGCAGGCGCTCCTGGCCGACCTCTACCGGCTCACCCCGCTGGAGCAGTCCTTCGGCGTGAACAACCTGGTCCTGGTCGACGGGCAGCCCCGGACCCTGGGGCTCAAGGCCCTGCTGGAGGTCTTCCTCGCCCACCGGTACGAGGTGGTGACCCGGCGCACCACGTACCGGCGGCGTCGGCGTCAGGAGCGGCTGCACCTGGTCGACGGCCTGCTCGTCGCCCTGCTCGACATCGACCGGGTGGTCCGGCTGATCCGGGAGAGCGAGGACGCCCAGGCCGCCAAGGACGGCCTGATGAGCCGGTTCGGTCTGTCCGACATCCAGGCCACCTACATCCTCGACACCCCGCTGCGCCGGTTGACGAAGTACGACCGGCTGGAGTTGGAGGCCGAGCAGGAGAAGCTGCGCGGCGAGATCGCCGAGCTGTCCCGGATCCTCGACGACGAGAAGGTGCTCCAGAAGCTGGTCTCCGACGAGCTGGGCGCGGTGGTGAAGCAGTTCGGGACCCCGCGCCGGACCACCCTGGTCGACGGCGACCTGAAGGAGGTCCTGGCGGCGTCCGTGCCGGCCGGGCCGCTGGAGGTCGCCGACGACCCGTGCCAGGTGATCCTCTCCGCCACCGGGTTGATCGCCCGGACCGCGGCCGAGTCGGAGGAGGCCGCCGAGGGGCGTGGACGCCGTGGCCGGGTGAAACACGACGCGGTACGCGCGCTGGTGCACTCCACCGCCCGGGGCCGGGTGCTCGTGGTGACCAGTGCCGGGCGGGCGTTCAAGGTCGACGTGCTGCCGCTGCCCGTCCTGCCCCAGCAGGCCGGCACGGTCTCGCTCAGCGGTGGGATGTCCGTGGCCGAGCTGGTGCCGCTCGCGGCGGGGGAGTCCGTGGTCGCCCTGGCCCCGCTCGGCCCGACCGCCGAGGGCTCGCCCGGTCTGGCCCTGGGCACCCGGCAGGGGGTGGTCAAGGTGTGCGCGCCGGAGTGGCCGGTGCGCTCGGACGAGTTCGAGGTGATCTCCCTACGCGAGGGGGACGAGGTGGTCGGGGCGACCTGGCTGACCGACGGGGCGGAGACGCTGGCCTTCGTCACCTCCGAGGCGTCGCTGCTGCGCTTCCCGGCCGGACTGGTCCGGCCGCAGGGTGTCCGGGGCGGCGGGATGGCCGGCATCAACCTGCCGGCCGGGGCGCGGGTGGTCTTCTTCGGGGCGGTGCGCACCGACGACCCGGTGCACGGGGAGCCGATGGTGGTCACCTCGACCGGGGCCACGGTCAAGGTGACGCCGTTCGCGGCGTACCCGGCCAAGGGGCGGGCGACCGCCGGGGTGCGTGCCCAGCGCTTTCTCAAGGGCGAGACGGACCTGGTCGTGGCGTGGGTCGGCCCCCGGCCGGTGGGTTCCACCGCCACCGGCGAACCGGTCGAGCTGCCGGCGGAGGACCCGCGGCGGGACGGGTCCGGCTTCGCGGTCATGCTCGGCCCCACCCTCCTGGGCCACCACCAGACCCGCGAGTGACCGTTCACCCGGGGTACGGCCGGCCTCCGGCCGTACCCCGGGTGCCCGGGGCGGGGGTCAGGTCGGGACGCGGGGCGAACGCAGGCGGGCAACGACGCGCATGCAGTGGTACGTGACCAGGGCGGCGGTGGTGCCCAGGGCGATGCCGTTGAAGGCGAGGTCGCCAGCGGTGAGGGTGTAGTCGGCGGCTCCGATGATCAGGGCGACCGCGGCGGTGAACAGGTTCACCGGGTCGTGGAAGTCGACCCGGTTCTCGATCCAGATCCGCGCGCCGAGGACGGCGATCAGCCCGTACAGGACGGTGGTCGCGCCGCCGAGCACCCCCGCCGGCACGGTCAGGATCAACGCGCCGAACTTCGGGCTGAGCCCGAGCAGCACGGCGGCCGCCCCGGCGACCCAGTACGCGGCGGTGGAGTAGACCCGGGTCGCCGCCATCACGCCGATGTTCTCCGCGTACGTGGTGGTCCCGGAGCCGCCGGCCGAGCCGGCGAGCACGGTGGCGATCCCGTCGCCGAGGAACGCCCGACCCATGTCCCGGTCCAGGTTGCGGCCGGTCATCGCGGCGACCGCCTTCACGTGCCCGGCGTTCTCCGCGATCAGCACCAGGACCACCGGGATCACCAGCACCGCCGCGCGGAGGCTGAAGCTGGGCGCGTGGAACTCGGGCAGCCCCACCCAGGCGGCCTCGCGCAGCCGGGTCAAGGTGGCCGTGTCGAGCCCGCCCGTCGCGGCGGCGAACAGCCAGCCGACCACCACACCGACCAGGATGGACAGCCGGCCCGGGAAGCCCCGGAAGGCCACCGTGGTGAGCAGGATCGCGGCCAGGGTGACCACCGCGACCAGTGGCTGCGCCTTGACGCCGGTGCCGCTGCCGTTGCCGTCCCAGGCGACCGGGGCGAGGTTGAGCCCGATCAGCGCGACGATCGCGCCGGTCACCGCCGGGGGCATCAGCGCGTCGATCCACCGGGTGCCGGCCACCTGGACGACCAGACCGACCAGGGCCAGCGCCGCGCCCGCGACCACGATGCCGCCGAGCGCCGGGCCGATGTCACCGCCGGCCTTCGCCGCCATGACCGGGGCGATGAAGGCGAACGACGAGCCGAGGTACGACGGCAGCCGGTTGCCGGTGACCAGCAGGAACAGCAGGGTGCCGAGCCCGGAGAAGAGCAGCGTGGTGGCCGGCGGGAAACCGGTGATCAGCGGCACCGTGAAGGTGGCCCCGAACATCGCCACCACGTGCTGCACGCCGACGCCGACGGTTCGCGGCCAGGAGAGGCGTTCGTCCGGGGCGACCACGTCACCGGGGCGTACCGCCCGGCCGTCGCCGTGCAGGCGCCAGGGGCCCCGGCGCGGCGGCGTGGTGGGCGTCCCGGTCTGGGGTGGGGTCATGGCGCAACTGCCCTTCACGTCGGTGGGACCTGGTGGGGCGGCGGCGACCCTGGACGTTTGTAGCAGAGTGCCGGCGGCGGCCGGCCCGCTGGACCGGCCGTCGGTGGCGGCGGACGCGGGGCGGACGGTCGGCGCGGGAGGCTCAGGCGACGCCGGCGGGGCGGAACTGCACGCTGACCCGGGGCCCGACCGGACGACTGGTCTTCGGGACGGCGTGTTCCCAGGTGCGCTGGCAGGAGCCGCCCATGACGACCAGGTCGCCGTGGCCGAGCGGGAAGCGCGGACCGGTCCCGCCGCCGCGCGGGCGCAGCAGCAGCGGTCGGGGGGTGCCGAACGAGACGATCGCGACCATGGTGTCGGCGTGCGCGCCCCGGCCGATGGTGTCGCCGTGCCAGGCGACGCTGTCCCGGCCGGACCGGTAGAGGCACATGCCCGCGGTGACGAACTCCTCGCCCAGTTCGGCGGCGTAGTACTGGTTGAGGGCGGTGCGGGCCGCGGTCAGCACGGGGTGGGGGAGCGGGCGGCCGGCGGCGTACCAGCAGAGGAGGCGGGGCACGTCGACCTCGTTGTCGTACATCCGGCGGCGCTCGGCCCGCCACGGCACCTCCCGCAGCAGCGTGGCGAGGACCGGATCGGAGCCGCGTACCCAGCCGGGGAGGTGGTCGACCCAGGCGCCCCGGCCCAACTCGTGCCGGCGTACCCGCCCGACCAGCGGTTCCAGGGCGGGGCCCTGGTCGGTGAGGTCCAGCATCGAGGGCTGGTACGCGATGTCGGCCACCCGGCCGATCCTACCCGCCTCTCGTACACGCGTACGAGAGGCGGTCGGTCGGGGTAGGGTGCCCGGCGGGGCGGCGCCGACCGGTTCCGCCCGGTGTGACCAATCCGGCGTACGCCGGCCGACCGACGGGAGAACCCGCATGCCGATCCGCGAGCCGTACCCGCGGGCGGTGTCATGACCAGCCTCACCCCGACGGCGGGGGCCGACCGGTCCCTGTCCCGCCTGCCCTCCCTGACCGGACTGCGGTGGATCGCGGCGATGCTGGTCTTCGGCTTCCACGTCGGGACGATGCGGATCATCGTCGAGCCGGAGTTCAAGGCCGTGGTGGACCAACTGTTCACCCTGGGCCTGTCCGGGGTGCAGTTCTTCTTCGTCCTCAGCGGGTTCGTGCTGGTCTGGTCCGCCCGTCCGCAGGACACGAAGTGGGCGTTCTGGCGGCGCCGGATGGCCAAGATCTACCCGAACCACGTGCTGATGTGGGCGGTGGTGCTGCTGGTCGGGCTCTGGTTCGCCGACCCGGTCCACCCCTCGGCGGCGGTGCAGAACCTGCTGCTCGTGCAGGCCTGGAACCCCACCCCGGGCTACTTCTACAGCGTCAACACGGTGAGCTGGTCGCTCTCCTGCGAGCTGTTCTTCTACTTCTGTCTGCCCTTCGTCCTGCCGGCGCTGCGCCGGGCGTCGTCGTGGGTGCTCTGGGCCGTCGTGGTCGCGGTACCGCTGGTGATCCTCGCCCTCTGGCCGGGCCAGCTCCTGGTGCCCGAGGAGAGCCGCTGGTGGTTCACCCAGATCTTCCCGCTGGTGCGGTCCACCGAGTTCTGGATGGGCGTCGCCGCGGCCGAGCTGATGCGGCGCGGCCACTGGCGCGGTCCCGCCCTGCCGCTGGCCAGCCTGGTCTTCGTGGTCACCTGGGCGGTGGCCGGTGAGTGGATCCGCGCGGAACTCTGGGCGGCGCTGCTGTCGGCCGCGTACATCCTGGTGATCACCGCGGCGGCCCGGGCCGACGTGCGGGGCCTGCCCTCGCCGTGGCGATCCCGGCCGCTGGTCTGGCTCGGCGAGGTGTCCTTCGCCTTCTACCTGGTGCACGTCTTCGTGATGGTCACCATCCTCCGGCTCACCGGTGACTACGGCGTGGGCTTCACCGGCTGGACGGGGCCGCTGGTGGCGGTCGGCTTCCTGCTGCTGAACCTGCTGCTGGCCTGGCTGCTGTACCGGTGGGTGGAGACCCCGATGATGCGCCTGCTCGCCCCCAGCCGGAAGCGTCCCGCCCCGGCCGCAGATCCGTCCGCGACCGGGGACCGGGCGGCCGTGACGCCCCGGCAGCGGGCCGCCGACGGCGGCGGCCGGGGCGGACACGCCGTGGTCCCGGCCGGTGACCAGGCCGCGGGTTCCGGCACGGCCGGCATCGATGCGGGTACCCGACGTTCGGGGTAACCTGCTCTGCGTGTCTCCCGTCGTGCTCGACTGCCATCGATGGCGGTCGGTGCGCCGGGCGTTCCGGGTGTTCACCAGCCTCGCCGTGGCGGTCGCCCTCGCGCTGAGCGGCGGCGCCCTCGCCGGCGGCCTCTCCGCTGGCGGTGTGCCAGCCCTCGCCGGGGGAAGCCTCTCCGTGGGACGGCTGCCCGTCCTGGTCGGGTCGTACCCCGCCCACCGGGTCACGGCTGACGGGGTCGAGCCGGTGGCCCGCGACGAGGCGGGCACGCCCTCCGGCACCGGCCCGGCCGGCGGCGTACCGGTCGTGGTGGTCGCGTCCAGTGCGGTCGGCCAGCCCCCGGTCCGGCCGCTGGTCGGCACCGACGCCGGTGCGGCCGGCTCCCGGGCACCACCGCCTCGCTGACCTGTCCGCCCCGGGTGTCCCGTCCCCGGGGTCCGAGCTGATCCGACGAACCTCACCCCGCACCGCCGACGGTCCACCGGTGGCTGCGACGATGGTCGCGCCCCGCGCCCGAGGCGTCCGTGCGGCCCCCACCCGCTCCGTGTTCCGTGAGGTGCCGACGATGGACATCGTTCTCTACGAGTTCCTGGTGGACGTGCCCCGGGCGGCCGCCATCTGGTCCGCCCTGCTCGTGCTCGCCCTGACCGTGCTCACCGTCCTGGTGGCACGCCCCGAGCGGGAACGGGAGGGGGTGCCGCCCCCACCCGCCCCGGACCCGGCCGCTGGCGACCCCGCCGTCGGCGACCCGGCCGACCTGCGCCGGTACGCCGAGGAGGTGGCCGTCGCCGCGGCCGGGGCCGCGCAGACCGCCCGCCGCCGTCGGACGGAGTGGCTGACCGCGCAGGAGCGGGTCGACCAGGCCTGGCGGGCGTACGACGAGGCGGAGACCGCTGCCCGTCGCTTCGCCGGGGCCACCGCCCTGCCCGCCCCCCGGACGCCCCGCACCCCGGCCGAGTACGTCGCCCGCGAGCGGTTCCTGCACCGGTCCGCGATGGCCGCGTACTGGCGGGGGGACCTGTCGGTGCGGGAGCTCAGCGACGTGTTCGCCCGCCGCAACGGGTGGGACCCCCGTCTGCACCCGGTCGTGCAGGAGGCGGTCCTGCACCGGGTGCTGCGCGACCTACGGCGGGTGGAGTACCGGACGGCGGCCGAGCGGGAGCGGGCGGCCTGGCAGCGGGCCGAGGTGGCCGCCAGGGCGGCGCGGTCCCTGGCGGAGGAGGCGTCCCTCGCCGCGGAGCGCCTCCGGGCGAGCACCTCGACGGTCGTCGCCGCGTCCCGACGTGTGCCCGGCGCGGTCCGTCCCGCTGCCCGGTGGCGGCCGGCGCGGGTGGGCTGACCCTGACCTGACCGGTCCCGTTCCCGGGCCGCTGCGGGGTCCCTGTGGCACTGCGGGGTCACCGCAGCCGGCGGCGTGACCGGATCGTGACGTGACCCGGGCCACGCCCTGCCGTGCGGCACGTTCGACCCCGGTCGTCCCGTTCCGCGCCCGGTGCGGCGGCCCGGTTGTGCCGACCCGTGGCGGTAACCGCCTCGACGATGACTGGTAAACGGCTCGTCCCATTGAGCGACGTCAGCCCGGCAACGCACCGAAATTCCGGGTGTGAGGGGCCGTTCAGCCTGCTCACGAGGGTTGGCAGCGGATCGAGGTATCAGTAGTGTCGGCCCGTCTGGTGCGGTCGTAGGTCGCAAAGGGCGACACCGCGCCGGCCCGCTTAATCGTGCTCGACGAGCCGGGGACCCACGTACGTCCGGGGTGAATCCGCGGGGCCGACCCGCGGTAGGGCGATCTTCCCGCCCGAATCCGTCAGCTAACCCGGTAGGCGGTATCGGAAGGAGTAGTCCGTGCTGTACACCCCCGTTTCCCGGTTCCTCCACGGTGCCCAGGTGCCGCCGGCCGGCCGTCCGCGTCGCCGGCACTGACTCCGGCGTCCGCCCTCAGACGCCGTCCGAGCGGGCACCCTCCGCGACCCGTCGATCCCGCGTGCGGTACGTCCGCGCGCCGATGAGGTGCGCCGCTCTCCACCCCTGCCTTCCGTGGAGGAATCCGTGAAGTACCCGGTCCCGCGACCGTTCACCCTGTTCCGAACCCGCCGGTCCTACCAGGTGACCGCCTCGGCGGCGGTGCTGGTGGCGGCGTCCACCGCCGGCGTCCTGCTCGTCGACCCCGACACTCCGGTGCGCCGGGACGACACCGTCGCCACGGCGGCCGAGCCGGACCGGTCGACCGCCGCCTCCCGGCACCGCGACCGCGCCACCGCGTCCCCGGCCACCCCGTCCGCCGTCGCCACCACCCCACCGGCCACCGCGGCGACGCCGGCCACCCGGTCCGCCTCGCCCGCCGCCACCCGCTCGGCGGACCCGGACCTGACAACCAGCCCCACCCCGCCGAAGCCGCCCGCGTCGAAGGTGCTCGACATCCAGTACCAGGAGCAGACCACCTTCTACTACTGCGGTCCGGCCGCCACCCGGATCGCGCTCACCGCCCGGGACGTCGTCCGCAGCCAGGACGACCTCGCCCGGCGGCTGAACACCACCGAGGCCGGCACCAACTCCGCCGAGGACACCACCCGGGTCCTCAACGACCTCGTCGGCCGGGACGTCTACCGGACCCGGACGATCCCCGGTGGCGCGGCCACCCCGGCCCAGATGGACCGGCTCCAGGCCGACGTGGTGCGGGCCGTCGGCAACGGGTACGCCGTCGTGGTGAACATCGCCGGTTCCGCCACCGACGTGGCGGGCGGATGGCACTCCTACCCCGGCGGGCACTACCTGACCGTGGTCGGTTACCGGGACAACGGTCGTACCGTCAAGATCGCGGACCCGGCGAACGCCGCCGCCGGTTCGTACTGGATGACCACCATCAGCCTGGCGCACTGGGCCGCCACCCGCGGCTACTCCGCCTGACCCGCGCGGGGGTGCAACCGCTGCGGTGGTAGGAGGGGACCCCTGCTCCTCAAAATGCGGTAACAGGGGACCCCTCCTACCACCCGCGGGGGCGCCGGGTTCAGCCGGTGACGGACTCCGTCCCGACCGGCCGGTGCGTGTCGCCGGTGCGGGAGGCTGGCACGGCGGCTGGCGCGAGGTGCGCCCGGGCGGCCGACAGGAACCCCTCGGCGTACGACTCGACCGGGAAGTCGCCGAGGTAGTGGGTGCGCATCGCCCAGCGGGCCTCGGCCAGCGGGTCGGTGCCGAGCAGCCGCTCCAGGACGTCGTCGACGTCGGCCAGGTCCCGGCGCAGCACGTAGCCGGAGCGGGCCAGCGGGAAGCGCTCGGTGAACGCGTCGCCGTCGGCGCCCATGTCGGTCACCGCGTACGGCTTGCCCGAGTAGAGGTAGTCGGAGATCACCCCGGAGACGTCGGAGATCAGCGCGTCGGAGCGGTTCACGCAGTCGACCAGACTCATCGCCCGACTGGCCTCGGTGCCCCAGACGTGCTGCCGGCCGGTGCGGGAGCGGTCCGCCGCGAGCACCTCCTCCACCCGGGCGAGCTGCCGGGCCGACTCCGGGTTCTGCGCGGTGTACGGGTGGGCCCGCAGGATCACCGTCGCGCCCCGGGCCAGCAGCCGCCCGACCAGCGCCTCGGCCACCGGCAGCGAGCAGTAGTTGGCGTCCGCGTGGTGCCCGGTCCAGGTGGGCGTGTAGAGCACGGTCGGCTGGGCCGGCATCGGCAGCGGCGGCCGGCGTACCCCGATCGCCTCCACCTGGGGACGGCCGACGACGACGAACTTCTCCGCCGGGATCTGCACCCCGGCGCGGGCGTACCGGTCGATCGCCGCCTGCCCGGCCACGAAGTTCCGGTCGAAGATCGCCGAGACCGGGTTGGCGCTCGGGGCCTTGTCGCTGTCGCCGTGGTGGATCTGGATGTGGGTGAGCTGGGTGAAGCGGATGCAGTGCGCGTTCTTCGCGCCGTGGTTGACGTAGAACGCCACCCGCAGGGTGGGCACCAGCGCCTCGTCGATCGCCTTCAGCGTCGGGCAGTACACCACCGGCGCGCGGGTCGCCGCCGCGATCGGAGCCAGGAACTCCGGCTCGCGCAGCAGCACCAGGAACGGCCGGCCGATCCGCTCCAGGTACGGCAGCCACATGGTGACCTGGTACTCCGAGCCGGGCGGGGCGGAGAAGTAGAGCAGGAACTCCGGCTGGTGCCGGGCCAGCGCGCGGGCCACCGGGCTGGCCGCCGTCGACGGGCGGAACCGCCGCCGGGCCAGACGCAGCCCGACCACCCCGGCGAGGCCGCCGACGAGCAGGCTGACCAGCAGGGCGTACCAGGTGGGCAGGGCGAGCAGCGCGCCGAACGCGACCGCGCCGAGCAGCACCGGGATCGCCGTGCCGACGTGGGCGGTGGTCAGCCCGTGCCGTACCGGCAGGTTGGCGGTGCGGATCTCCAGACCACCGGCCTCCCGCAGCGGGCCGTCGAGCAGCACCAGCGCCAGCACCACCAGCGCGGTGGCCACCAGGGCGGGGTCGAAGCCGGCGTCGAGGCGGCGGGCGTACCCGATCAGGATGCCGGCGGCGACCAGGACCGCCTCGGCCGCCACGTCCGCGCCCGGACGGACCCGGCGCTCCCACAACCCGGCGGCGAGCGCGGCGACCGCGAGCAGCAGTCCGGGCAGGGTCGCCCCGGTGAGCGCGACCAGGAGGAAGGCCAGGACCGCCAGGCCCACGGTGAGACACCGGGCGAGCAGTTTCCGGACCAGGGTGCCACGCATCTCGCTGACTCTCCTGCCTGTGGCGTGGGAAGTGGGGACGCGGGTTCAGCGACCCGACGGCGCGGCGGCGGGAGCCGGCCCGGCCTGGGCCGGCACCACCGGTTCGTCGGCCGAGCGGCGGACGTCGATCACCTGGCCGGTGAGGTCGGACAGGAGCACGTCCAGCGAGGCCCGGGCCACCGTCGCCGCGGCGAGCAGGGTGCCTTCCGGCTCCGCGCCGAACGCGCGGGTGCGCATCGGGGTGGCGGTGCGCTCCGGGTTGACGCAGTTGACCCGGACGCCGAACTCGGCCCACTCGTCGGCGAGGGCCTGGGTGAGGTTGACCAGCGCCGCCTTGGTCGCCGAGTAGAGCGCGTACCGGGCCCGGCCCCGGGTGTACGAGCTGGAGGTGTAGAGCAGCAACTGTCCCCGGGTCTGGCGCAGGTACGGCAGCGCGTGCCGGGCGACGGTCACCGGCCCGACGAAGTTGACCTGGAGGAGCCGGTCGATGGTCGCCTCGTCCATCTCGGCCAGGGCGCCCTTCTCCAGGATCCCGGCGGTCACCACGACGTGGTCGATCCGGCCGGTGGCCTCGAACGCGGTGCGCAGCGCGGCCTGCACGTCGGCGTCCCGTTCGACGTGGGTGCCGGTGGCGGAGCGGCTGACCGGGAAGACCTGCGCGCCGTAGCGGCGGGCCAGCTCGGCCAGCTCGTGGCCGATGCCGTAGCTGCCGCCGAAGATCACCATCGTGCGGCCGGTCAGCTCCTCGGTGTACCGCTGCTCGTCCACCGGACGGGGGGCCCGCGCGGCGGCGAGCTGGAAGAGCTTGTCCACCAGGTGCACGTCGACCGGGTGGGTGACCTTGATGTTCTCGTCCGCGCCGTCGATCACCTTGATCGGCACCTCGGGGAGGTAGCGCAGCACCACGCCACAGTCGTCGGTGGCCGCGAAGTGCGGGTCGTCGGCGGCCCGCCGGTACGCCTCGCGGATGGTGCCGGAGCGGAACGCCTGCGGGGTCTGCCCGCGCCGCAGCCGGGCGCGCACCGGGATGCCGGTGATGCAGTCGTCGTCGCCGACCTCGACGATGGTGTCCGCCGAGGGGATCGCCACGTCCACCGCCTGGTACGTCCAGAGCGCGTTCACGCACTCCCGAACGATCCGCCCGCTGAGCAGGGGGCGGACCGCGTCGTGGAAGAGGATGTTGCAGTCGTCCGGGCCGATCGCGTCCAGCGCGAGGCGGGTGGTGTCGCTGCGCGTCCCGCCGCCGGGGAGGACCTGGCGGACCTTGCGGAAGCCGGCCGCCTCGACGATGCCCCGGGCGTCGTCGACGTAGCCGGGGGCCATCAGCACGAGGATGTCGTCGATCTCGGGGGCCGCCTCGAAGACCGCGATGGTGTGTTCGATGATCGGCTTACCGGCGATCTTGACCAGCTGCTTCGGGATGCCCAGCCCGACCCGGGAACCCGTTCCGCCGGCCAGCACCACCGCCACCGTCCGCGAGGGCCGCCACGGTGCCGGGGCCTCCGTACCGGTGCCGGCTCCGTTGGGGTGGTCCTGCGTCATCGCCGATCCTCACTGATCCACGCCGTCGTCCGTGCCCGAGTCCTCCGGCGGGCACGCGGTACGACCTTAGCGCCGCCGCCGAACGCACCTGCCCCCCGGTGTTCACCGGGGGGCAGGCCGCCGCACGCTACTTCTTCATGTACTCGTTGTATGCCGCGATGACCTGGTCGGTCGGGCCGTCCATCCGGATCAGGCCGGACTCCAGCCAGATCGACCGCTCGCAGGTGTCGCGGATGGTGCCGATGGCGTGGCTGACCAGGAAGACCGTGCCCGCCTCGGCGCGCAGCTCCCGGACCCGCTGCTCGCTGCGTCGGCGGAACCGGGCGTCACCGGTGGCCAGCGCCTCGTCGATGAGCAGCACGTCGTGCTTCTTGGCCGCGGCGATGGAGAACCGCAGCCGGGCCGCCATGCCGGAGGAGTAGGTCCGCATCGGCAGGGAACCGAAGTCGCCGCGCTCGTTGATCCCGGAGAACTCGATGATCTGCGGGGTCAATCGACGGACCTGGGCCGGGGTCATGCCCATGGCCAGGCAGCCGAGCGCCACGTTCTTCTCACCGGAGAGGTCGTTGAGCAGGGCGGCGTTGACGCCGAGCAGCGACGGCTGCCCCTGGGTGTAGATCGCGCCCTTGTTCGTCGGCATCAGGCCGGCGATGGCCCGCAGCAGCGTCGACTTGCCGGAGCCGTTGCTGCCGATCAGCCCGATCGCCTCACCCCGGTAGGCGGTGAAGCTGACCCCCTTGACCGCGTGCACCTCGCGGACGTTCGGCGCGTTGGTGCGGGTGACGATCCGCTTGAGCGCGGCCACCGGCGAGCCGCTGCCGGGGGTGCCGGCGCCGTAGACCCGGTAGATGAGGTGCACGTCGTCCGCGATGACGGTGGGGACGCGCTGGTCGGCGACGGTGGTGACGCCGGGGGAGACCTGGTTGAACTCAGCCACGACCGTACTCCTTCTCGCCGCGCCAGAAGTAGACGTATCCGCCGACGAAGGCGACCAGCGCCCACGCGGTGCCGACCAGCCAGAGCTGGGCCGCCGAGGAGGTCAGCGGGACGTCCTCCATCAGGGCGTGCCGGACCAGCTCGATGTAGATCAGCAGCGGGTTCAGCTCGACCAGCAGCTGCGCCCAGCCGGGCAGGTGCTTGGCGAAGTTCTGCACGCTGTAGAGCACGCCGGAGGCGTACATCCAGGTCCGCATCACGAACGGCATGAGCTGCTTGAGGTCGGTCATCTTCGAGCCGAGCCGGGCCATCCCCAGCGCCGTGCCGACGTTGAACACCGACTGGAGCAGCAGCGCCGGCAGCACCAGCAGCCACTCCAGGGTCAACGGCTCCCCGGTGACCAGCACGATCGCGACGAGCACGAGCATGGCCGTGAGCAGGTTCTGGAACTGGGTCAGCGTCACCGCGATCGGCAGGCTGGCCCGGGGGAAGTGCAGCGCCCGGATCAGGCCGAGGTTGCCGCTGATCGACTGGGTGCCGTTGAGCACCACCGACTGGGTGAAGTTGAAGACGAACAGACCCACGCAGAGGTAGGCGATGAAGTTGTCGACCCCGGCCCTGGTGTTGAGGATCACCCCGAAGATGAGGAAGTAGATCGCCGCGTTGGTCAGCGGGGTCAGAACCTGCCAGACCCGCCCGAGCCGGGCGGTGGCGAAGGTGGCGATCAGCTTCGCGTTCGCGTACGCCGCGATGAAGTGCCGGTAGGACCACAACTGCCGGGTGTACCCGGCCAGGGTGGGCCGTTCGCCGGCGACCGTCAGACCGTACCGGGCGGCCAGTTGCGCCCGGGTCAGTCCTGAGTCGGCGTCAGCCACCGCCGTGTTGGCCATGGGTAGGCGCTCCGATCTTCCAGGGTTTACGGGATGCGCGCGAGGCGAGCCTCCGGCACGTCGCCGGCCCGAACCGTCCGCGGCGGGCACGTCGAGCCTCATCGCTGCGTGGACCGTAGTGGAAAACACGTCGGGACGCAACCGTACCGTCCCTGCGCTACATTGTTCCACGTGACGACCGAGAAGAGGCGGGTTCCGGCGGGAGCGGCGGTGCTCCGTGGCGAGATCACCACGGCCATCCGCCGGGCCGTCATGCAGGAGCTGGCCGCTGTCGGCTACGGTCGGCTGTCCATCGAGGCGGTCGCCCGGCGGGCGGGGGTGGGCAAGACCGCGATCTACCGGCGCTGGAGTTCCAAGTTGGAACTGGTGCTGGAGGTCGTCTCCGCCGTGGCCGGCAAGCGCCTGCCGCTACCGGACACCGGCACCCTCCAGGGCGACCTGGAGATGCTCTACATGATCATGGCAGGGGCGCTGCGGCACCCGCTCGCCTCCCAGATCATCCCCGACCTGCTCGCCGAGGCGGCGCGCAACCCGCAGATCGCCCAGACCCTCGAGGAGGCGCTGCGGCTCAACCAGCGCACCGTCGGCAGCCTGGTGATCGGGCGGGCCGTGGAGCGCGGCGAGCTGCCCACTGGCGCGGATCCGGACTCCGTGGTCGACTTCATCGTCGGTCCGCTCTACTGGCGGCTGGCCATCGCCCGGCTCCCGCTGGACCCGGCCGACCTGCCCCGGATGGCCGCGACGGTCGCCGCAGCGCTCCGAGTAGCATGCCAACCATCAATCCGGGACGAGCCGGACGTCCAGCTGAGCGCACAACCGTGACGATCCCCAGCTCGTCCGCTTCATCAGCCCATTCCGCACCACCGGGTTCCGGAGACACCGGAACCGGCTAGCATCGCGGCCGGACGAGCTCCACACGACAGGAGGAATGCCCATGGATGGGCAGAACGCCGAATTCATCCCGCCGGCGCGGCCGGTGATCGGCGAAGCCGAGATCGACGCCGCCGTCCGGGTGCTGCGCAGCGGCCGGGTGGTGCAGGGCCCCGAGGTCGCCGCCTTCGAGGAGGAATTCGCCGAGCTCGTCGCCGGCCGGCACTGCGTGGCCGTCAACTCCGGCACCTCCGCGCTCCAGCTCACGCTGATGGCGCTCGGTTTCGGGCCGGGTGACGAGATCATCGTCCCCTCTTTCTCCTTCGCCGCCAGCGCCAACTCGATCCGGCTGGTCGGCGCGGAGCCGGTCTTCGTCGACATCGAACCGGGCTCGTTCTGCCTGGACCCGGCCGCCGTGGAGGCCGCCGTCGGGCCCCGGACCAAGGCGATCATGCCGGTGCACCTCTACGGCCACCCGGCCGCGATGGACAAGATCATGACCATCGCCGAGCGGCACGGTCTGGCCGTCGTGGAGGACGCCGCGCAGGCGCACGGCGCGGCCCTGAACGGCACCCCGGTGGGCGCGTTCGGCACCGCCGGCTGCTTCAGCTTCTACCCGACCAAGAACATGCACTCCCTCGAGGGCGGCATGATCACCACCGCCGACCCGGCGCTCGCCCGTACCCTGCGGCTCCTGCGCAACCAGGGCATGGAGCAGCGGTACGCCAACGAGATCGTCGGCGCGAACATGCGGATGACGGACGTCGCCGCGGCGATCGGCCGGGTGCAGCTCACCCAGCTCGGCGAGTGGACCGAGCAGCGCCGGTCGAACGCCAAGTTCCTCGACTCCCGGATCACCGGCATGGTCACCCCGCCGGTGGCCGACGCCGCCCGGCACGTCTACCACCAGTACACCGTCCGGGTACGCGGTGACCGGGACGCCGCCCAGCAGCGCCTCACCGAGCTGGGCATCGGCAACGCGGTCTACTACCCGACCCCGATCCACCGGCTCAAGCCGTACCTCAACGCCGACGGCCAGCCGGGCCCGTGGGACCTGCCGGAGACCGAGCGGGCCGCCGCCGAGGTGATCTCCCTGCCGATCCACCCGTCGCTGGCCCAGGCCGACCTGGAGCGGATCGCCGACGCCGCGAACGTCGCCGGGGGTGCGGCATGAGCGAGCGAATCGTCATGATCAGCGCGGTGACGGCTCAGGCCGGCGCGGAGCGAAGCGGAGCGGCGGCGTGAGCGAGGGTAAGAAGTTGCGCGCCGGTCTGATCGGCCTCGGCGCGATGGGGCGCAACCACGCCCGGATCCTCTCCGGCCTGGACGGCGTCGAGCTGGTCGGCATCGTCGACCCGGCCGGCGACACGACCGGGACCCTGCGCGCGCCCGTCGTGCCGGAGCTGGGCGAGCTGCTCGCCCTCGGCCTCGACTACGCGGTGGTGGCCTGCCCGACCGCGCTGCACGAGCAGGTCGGCCTGGACCTGGCCGCCAACGGGGTCTGCGCGCTGATCGAGAAGCCCCTGGCGCAGTCCGTCGAATCGGCGGTACGGCTGGTCGAGGCGTTCGAGTCGCGTGGCCTGGTGGCCGGTGTCGGGCACATCGAGCGCTACAACCCCGCCCTGCAGAACCTGCGCACCCGGCTGGAGGCCGGTGAACTGGGCGAGGTCTACCAGGTGGTCACCCGCCGCCAGGGGCCCTTCCCGCACCGGATCGCCGACGTCGGCGTGGTGATGGACCTGGCCACCCACGACATCGACCTGACCAGCTGGGTGACCGGGCAGGACTACACCTCCGTCTCGGCCCGGACGGTCTCCCGCAGCGGCCGGCTGCACGAGGACATGGTCGCCGTCGTCGGCCAGCTCGCCGACGGCACGATGGTCAACCACCTGGTGAACTGGCTGAGCCCGCTGAAGGAGCGGTCCACCGTCATCACCGGTGACCGGGGCTGCTTCGTCGCCGACACGCTCACCGCCGACCTGACCTTCTACGCCAACGGTGCCATCGACACCGAGTGGGAGGCGCTGCGCGCGTTCCGCGGGGTCGCCGAGGGCGACATGGTCCGGTACGCCATCCCCAAGCGGGAGCCTCTCCTGGTCGAGCACGAGCGGTTCCGCGACGCGGTCGAGGGCAAGCAGAGCGACATCGTCACCCTGCGGCAGGGTCTGCGGACCGTGCAGGTCGCCGCCGCGACGCTCGAGTCGGCCTCGGCTGGTGTCACCGTCTCGATCGCGCCGTCCGGCGCCGCCCCGGAGCCGGCGCTGCCATGACGTCGTCGCCGGCCCGGCGGCTGGTCTCGGTGATGAGGCGGCGGGTCTACTCGCCGGTGCGGACGGCCCTGCGGGAGGCCACCGCCTGGCGGTCCTACTCCACGGTGCGGGAGGCCTGCGGGCTTTCCGACGCGGTCCCGCTGCTGGTGCACGCGGGACGGATCGTCGACGATCGTTGCCTCGGCGCGATCGTCGACGCCCTGCCCCGGCTGGCCACGTACCACCTGGCCGTCGTCCACGGGTGGACCAGCGGCGACCGGGCGGCGGTCGAGGGCCTGCTCCGCCGGGCCCGGGCGGCCGGGGTCGACGCACGGGTGCACCGGGTGGTCCGCCCCCGCCGGCTGACGCCCGACTTCCTGGCCGCCGCCGACCTGGCGGTGCACGGCTTCTGCCGGCCGGACGGGTCGTCCCCCCTGGTGCCGGAGGTGTTCGACGACTACCGGGCGGCCGGGTTGAGGATCGTCGCCGGCAACGCCCGGGGGGTCCGCGACTACCTCGTCCGGCACGGTGCCGGTGAGGTCTTCGCTACCGGCTCGCTGCCGTCCTTCGCCGCCGCGGTGCGGCGGGCGGCCACCGCGCCGACCCCGGCGGACGGAGCGGACAGCGCGCCGGTGACGGCGGGCAGAGCGGCCACCGCGCCGGCCCCGGCCACGCCGGTTCCCGCCTCCGCGCCGGCCGGGCCCTCCGGGGTGCCGACCCCGTGGACCCCGCTGGGCACCGGACCGGTCCGGCTCGGCCTCGGCACGGCGAACTACGCCGGACAGCTCGCGGCGATCGCCACCGCCGTCTGCGCCGCCCGGCCGGACGTGTCGGCGGAGCTGGTGATGGCGAAGCCGCCGTCCTCCTTCCGGTACCCCGCCGACGTGTACCTGCACTTCCCGACCGAGCACCACCTCGACGTCCAGCTGGACCAGATCCGGCGGGTACTGAGTGGCTACACCCACCTGATCGTGGACGCCTTCCGCCCGGTGCTCGGCCGGCTCAACGGTGACGACATCGCCGGTGACCTGCCCGCCCTCACCCGGGCCGGGGTCAAGGTCGCGTTGCTGGCGCACGGCAGCGAGATCCGGCACCCGGTCGAACACCTCGACCGGCACGCCGAGTCCGGTTTCCGCGACGCCCCGGAGGAGCTGCGCGCGCGGCTCACGACGGTGGCGCAACGGAACCGGCAGATCGCGCGGGAGAGTGGGCTGCCACTCTTCGTCACCACGCCCGACCTGCTGGACGACGTACCATGGGCGACCTGGGCCCCGCTGGTGGTCGACGTCGACGGCTGGGCCTGCGACCGTCCGGTGATGGAACGGTCCCGGCCGGTGGTGCTGCACGCGCCGTCGACCCGGTGGACGAAGGGGACCGATCGGATCCTGCCCGACCTTCAGGAGCTGCATGACCGTAAAGTGATCGACTTCAGGCTGGTCGAGGGGATGCCGCACGACGAGATGCGCCGCCTGGTCTTCGAGGCGGACGTCGTCACGGAACAGTTCGTGATGGGCACCTACGGCACCTTCGCCTGCGAGGCGATGGCCGCCGGCAAACTGGTGGTCTCCTACCTCAGCGAGAGTGTGCACGAGCGGGTCGATCTCCGGCCGCCGATCGTCAACGCGACCGCCACGACCCTCGTGAAGACGATCGAGTCGCTGATCGAGGACCGGGCCACCGCCGCCCGCCTCGCGGCGGAGGGCCCCGGGTTCGTCCGTGAACACCACGACGGCCGGCGCACGGCGGCCGCCTTCGACGCGTTCCTCCGGTGACCTGCCGACGCCCGTCCGATGACCCGTCCCCGTGGTCCGGCCACTGACCGGTCCGCCGAACCTTCAACGAGGAGAACTCACCGATGGAACCTGTCCAGGGCACCGCTGCTCCGTCTCGTCGTGGGCGGGTGGTGATGCTCGTCGACAACGGCGTCCACGGCGACTCTCGGGTCCAGAAGGCGGCCCGCTCGGTTGCCGAAGCGGGCTGGGAGGTGATCCTGGTCGGCATCCGTCGCGGTGCCGCCACCGAGGACACCTGGTGGATCGGAGACGCCGAGGTGCGGCTGATCAGCGTCTCCCGCCGTATTCCGCACCCGGTGGCCTACCGGCGGGCGCTGCTGCGCCGGCCGCTGGCCTACCGACCCGGTCCGGACGGCAGGCGCAAGATCCAACGGCTGAAGGCCCGGCGCGACGACCTCGACCTCCGGCTGTCGGAGATCAAGGTCGCGCGCCGGGAGGGCACCATCTCGCAGTTCTCCGAGCTGAGCCGCAAGGGGGTGCTCGCCGTCCCCTACTTCGTGAACAAGGCGAAGTTCCAGTGGGTCAAGTTCCGCAACGCCGAGCTGAAGCGCCTCCAGGACCGCCAGCAGGACCCACGCTCCCGGATCGACAACCTGGCGCTGCGGTTCTGGCAGACCACGATGGGGGACCGCGCCTGGCGTCGGCTGGACCCGGAGCTGTGGGACTACGAGCTGGCGTTCGCCCCGGTGCTGGACGAGCTGAAGCCGGACCTGATCCACGCCCACGACTTCCGGATGCTCGGCGTCGGCGCGCGGGCCACCATGCGGGCCCGTGCCGCCGGGCGGGACGTCAAGCTCGTCTGGGACGCCCACGAGTTCGTGCCCGGCATCATCGGCCGACCGAAGAACCTGCGCTGGCTTCCCGCGCAGATCGCGTACGTCCGTGAGCACGCCCCGTACGCCGACGCGGTGATGACCGTGTCGCCCACCCTGGCCGACCTGCTCCGGAAGATGCACGACCTGCCCGAGCAGCCGTCGGTGGTGCTCAACGCGCCGCCGCGTACGCTCACGCCGGAGCAGCGGGCCCTGCCGGTACCGGACCTGCGGGCGCTCTGCGGGATCGACGCCGCCACGCCGTTGCTGGTCTACTGCGGTGGCATCAACCCGTCCCGCGGGGTCGACGTCATGATCCGGGCGCTCACCGAGCTGCCCGACGCGCACGTCGCGCTGGTCTCGTTGCACCCCAACGGCAAGGTGCCGACGATGATCGAGTTGGAGGACCTCGCCGCCGAGCTGGGCGTCGCCGACCGGGTGCACCTGCTGCCGTACGTCCCGCACTGGCAGGTGCCGCAGTTCCTGGCCGCGGCCGACGCCGGGGTGATCCCGATCCACCACAAGCCCAACCACGAGATCGCACTGATCACGAAGTTCTTCGAGTACGCACACGCCCGGCTGCCGATGGTGGTCAGCGACGTGCAGACGATGGCGGACACCACCCGTGCCACCGGCCAGGGCGAGGTGTTCGTCGCCGACGACCTCGCCGACTACCTGCGCGCGGTGCGGATGGTGCTGGCCGACCCGGAGCGGTACCGGAAGGCGTACGACCAGCCGGGTGTGCTGGCGGGCTGGACCTGGGAGGCGCAGGCGCAGGTGATGGAGGACGTCTACCGACGGCTGCTCCCGGGCCGGCCCCCCGCGCCGTCGGTCCCCGCCCCCGAGCCGGAGAAGGACCCGGCACCGGTCAGCTGAGGACGACGGCGGGCCCCGGCCGGATGGCCGGGGCCCACCGTCGTCGTCCGTCGTCGCGGCGTCGGCTCAGTCGGTCAGGAACAGCCGGTCGAAGGCGGTCTGCGTGACCGTCCAGTCCCAGGTCTTCAGCGTGTGCTCGGCGGCGGCCTGACCGGAGCGCCGCCAGTCCTCCTCGGTCGCGGTCGCCGCCAGGATCCGTTCGGCGGCCTGCGCCGGGGAGTCCACCACCCAGTCGGCCGGGAAGAGGGTACGGGCACCGTGCGCCCCGCCGGCGAAGTACGGCCAGTCCCGGACCACCGGCACCGCACCGCTGGCGGCACCCTCCACCAGACCGCAGTGGAAGCTCTCCCGCACCGACGAGCTGACGATGACGCCCACCTCGGCCAGCGCGGCCGGCACGTCGTCGGTCTGGCCCCGGCGCTGCACGGCACCGCTCGGCTCCAGCTCGGCGAGGTCCCGCTTGAGCAGGTCGGCGTACTGCTTGGCGGCGACGCTGGTCTTGGCGTTGAGGTCACTGCCGATCAGCAGCAGCTGGTAGCGCTCGTCCTGCCGGCGCAGGTGGCGCAGCACCTCGATCGTCCAGCGCGGGTCCTTTGCGACCGAACCCACCCCGACCATGCCCAGGTTGAACCGCGCCTGGGCCGGCTTGGGCCGGGCGTAGCGTTGCAGGTCCATCGCGTTGTCGATGACCCAGAGCCGGGGAGCCTCGGCCCCGAGCAGCTGCGGCAGCACCGCGGTGGAGAGGTCGCGCAGGTGGTCGGAGACGAAGACGACGTCGTCGACCCGGGAGAAGTCCACCAGGTGCGGCCAGAAGTTGAACGCCTCGAAGCTGTGCAGCCGGATGACGATCCGGGTGTCACCCGGATCCGGCATGGTGAACAGCGCGGCGGTCGCCTGGCACCAGTCGATGAAGACCGTGTCGGCCCAGTCCAGGTGCGGACGCAGCCACTCCTCGATCTTCTCGCCGTAGGGCGTGTGACCGGCGAGCTTGTGCTCGATGACCGAGCTGCCGCTGCGGGCCAGCGACCGGCGGGCCGGGTCGTCGTCCAGGTCGAGGAAGCGCACCTCGACGTTCGGCATCGCCTCGTACCGCTGGCGGATCTCGTGCAGGAAGTTGTCGTTGATCAGGGTGGCCAGCAGGATCCGCAGCGGCCGGCCGGAGGGCACCGGCGCCGCCGGAACCGACCGGCCCCGGGGCGCGGACAGCAGGCGGGCGGCCTCGCTGGCCCGGAACGGCGCGAGATACCCGGCCGGGTCGTCGACCAGCGGCGAGGAGAGCCGGTCGAAGTGCAGCACCCGGTTCGAGGCGAGGCTCCACGCGTTGGAGAGCGCGGTGGCGGCCCGCTTGCGGTCCTTGCGCAGCAGGCTGTCGGCGAGCGTCAGCTGGGCGCTGATCGCGTCGTGTAGCCGCTCCGGCACCCGGCCGACCGCCAGTTCGGACTGCGCGGCCTTGGTCAGCAGCTCGGCGCGGGTGGCCGCGTTGGTGATGCGGCTCACCGCCGCCGTCGCGGCCCGGGCCGCCTCGGCGTGCCGTCCCGCCCGTACCGCGCTGTCGTGGACCCGTGCCGCGAGTTTGCTGCGGTAGCGGTCCGGGATCTTCGGTGCCGACACGGCGCGGGTCCAGAGCCACGCCCCGGCGGGCGTGCCCATGACCTTCTGGCCGGTGGCCTTGCGCAGGGTCGTCTTGGCGCTGGAGATCGCCGCCCGACGGGCCCCCCGCACCCCCCGCGCGGCGGTCGCGGAGACCTGCCGTTCCAGCCGGGTGGTGACCGGGGCGGACACCCCGGCGTCCAGTGCGCGCAGCGCCGGCACCAGGCCGTAGCACGCGCTGGCGGCGACGTTGCGCTGGGCCATCTCCCAGACCGTGTGCACCGAGCGCGGGTCGATGGCCACGAGCAGGTCGGCGGTGCGTGCCCACTTCATGAGCCAGCCGCTGCGCTGGGCGTGCAGCCAGATCTTCCGGTTGGCCGGGGCCCGGCCGAGGGCGGTACGGAGCCGCTTGTCGATCTGCTCCTTCGGCACGGCGAACGAGCGGATCTCGGCCAGCGCCGGATCGATCTCCAGCTCGGCCGCGTCGAAGAAACAGGCCACGGCGACCCGGGCACCCCGGCCCTTGAAGCGTTCCAGCGCCTCGGTCAGGACGGCCGGTTGGGCGGGGACGTTGCTGGCCACGATGAGCACAGTGGTCACGGTCGTCAGACTCCCGTCATTGCGGTCGCGGTCGAGGCGGACGAGCCCGGCCGGACCAGCTGGGCCAGGTGCCGGACGGCGGGGGCGAGCACGGCCGGGCGGGCGAAGCGGCGGGCCAGTTCCCGCGCCTCGGCCCGGTCGGCCTCGGTGGCGGTGACCGCCAGGCGCGCCGCCTCGGAGAACGAGTGCGCTAGCCGCTGCGGGTCGATCCCGACCGCGCCGGTCCAGAGCGGGTGGCCGGCGAGCACGTTGCTGGCGTCGTGGTCGACGTCGTGCGCGCTGAGCACCGGCAGCCCGGTGGCCATGAACTCGTAGACCTTGCCGGAGGTGACGTAGCGGCCACCGACCAGCATCAGCACCAGGGCGTCCCAGGACCCGTAGGTGGCCGAGAGCGCGGTCTTGGCGACCGGGCCGCCGAACGTGACGTCGTCCGGCGCGGCCGCCTTGAGCAGGTCCATGTGGCGGTTGGCCTCGCGCATCGCGCCGGCTCCGATGTGCCCGCGCACCTCGAACCGGGAACGGGCCACCAGCGGGTCGTCGCGGCGGGCGAGCCGCCAGCCGGTGAGCACCGCGTCGAGGAAGTCCGGCGGGAAGTTCACCGAGCCCAGGTAGCCGAAGGTGAGGCCGGCTGCCGGGTCGGGCGCCCGGCCGCTGATCGCCGGCAGGCTCTCCTCGTCGTAGCCGTTACGGACCACGTGCACCCGGTCGGCCAGGTGCGGGTAGCGCTCGCGGTACCAGCCGGCGATCGGGTCGTTGACCGTCCAGACGGCGACCGCCTGCTCCAGGACCCGGCTCTCCCAGCGCCCGGAGACCGACTCGCGGGTGAACGCCTCACCGCCGCCGATCACGTCCAGCGACCAGCCGTCCCGGAAGTCGATCGCGTACGGGACCTTGTACTCCTCCCAGAGCTTCCAGGTCGCGGCGATGTTGACGTACGGCGCGCAGGAGGAGAGCAGCAGGTCGGCGGCGTGCTCGCGGTGCACCCGCAGCACCGCCTTCTCCAGCTCGTGCCGCCAGCCGCCGAAGACCGGCTCGGGGAACACCTTCTGCTCGCGCTTGCGCAGCTCGGTGATCCAACCGCCCGGGTTCAGCGACCGGTCCTCCGAGAACGCCCGGATGTCCGTCTCCAGGTCCTGCCGGATCAGCGGCAGCTTGACCACCTTGACCCGGGGGTCGACGCTCTCGGAGAGCGTGTGGTCCAGGCCGTACTCCCGCTCCCACGCCTCGTCGCACAACGTGATGACGGTGACGTCCCAACCCAGGGCGCAGAACTGGTTGGCCGTCTCGCGCATCCGGTAGGCGCAGCTCTTCGCCGCCGGTGGGAAGCCGATCGCCAGGTAGATGACGTGCGGCCGGGGGCCGGAGCGGGGTTGCGTCCAGGGGAGGGAGAAACGCTTGTTCATCGCATGCTGCCGATCGTGAGGGTGCGGGGCTCGATCATGCCTGGTGCGCGAGCAGGGTCTCGATCACGCGATGCGCCGCCCGGCCGTCGCCGTACGGGGTGCCCCGGGGCGCCTCCGGCGCGGGGCGGGTGGCGGTGGCGACCCAGTCGGCCAGCGTGTGCGGGTCCGGTACCAGGCGGTTCCAGTCGCCGTCCAGCGTCTCGATCCACTCGGTCTCGGTGCGCAGCGTGGTGCAGGGGCGGCCGAGCAGGTAGGCCTCCTTCTGGAGCCCGCCGGAGTCGGTGACCACACCCACCGAGCCGAGCACCGCCGCCACCATGCCGGCGTAGGGCAGTGGCCGGCCCACGTGCAGCGCCCCCCGGTTCAGCTTCAGGCCGTACTCCTCGGACTTGGCCAGCAGGCGCGGGTGGGCCAGCAGCGCCACCGGGACCGGCAGGTCGGCGAGCGCGTCGACCAGCGCGGTGAGCCGGGCCGGGTCGTCGGTGTTCTCCGCGCGGTGCAGGGTGGAGACGAGGTACGGGGCCTGCGGGTCGATGCCCTCGGGTAGCTCCGGCCGGGGGTGGTCGCCCCGCTCCACGGCGTCGCGGATGCGCAGGCAGATGTCCACCATGACGTCGCCGACCAGGGTCGACCGCGCGGCCAGCCCCTCGGCGGCGAGGTGCCGCATGGCCTCCTCGGTGGGGGCGAGCAGCAGGTCGGCGGCGTGGTCGGTGAGGACCCGGTTGTGCTCTTCCGGCATCCGCCGGTTGAACGAGCGCAGCCCGGCCTCCAGGTGGGCGACCGGGAGGTGCTGCTTCACGGCGGAGAGGGTGCCGGCCAGGGTGGAGTTCGTGTCGCCGTAGACCAGCACCCAGTCGGGCCGCTCGGCGTCGAGCACCGGGTCGAGCGCGGCGAGCGTCCGGCCGGTCTGCACGCCGTGGCTGCCCGAGCCGATGCCCAGGTGCACGTCCGGCGCGGGGATGCCCAGGCCGGAGAAGAAGACGTCGGAGAGGTCGACGTCGTAGTGCTGACCGGTGTGCACGATGACGTGACGACAGTCACGCTCGGCGAACGCGGCGGCGATCGGCGCGAGCTTCACCAGCTGCGGACGGGCGCCGACGATGCTGACGACCTTCACGTGTGTGTCTCCTCGGGCTGTGGCAGAGGTACAGCAGACTGTGCCCCACGGTTTCGGCCGGACGCGGTGCCAGCCCTGACGTCCGGCCGTGCGACGGCCCCGAAGCAGAGCGCGACACCACAATAGCGTCGTCCCCGCTCCGTCCGCCGCGCCACGGCCCGCCCCGCGCCGGGTGCGCCGCCGCGTCGGCGACCCGTCGCGCGGCCCGGCGGTCGACGGCTCTCCGCAGGTGCCGACCGGACCGCCCCGGCCGCCTCGCGCGAAACCGCGCCGTTGGACACCTTTTAGACTACTGGGCCATGACTGCCCTTCCCTCCCAAGGCCTGAGCCGTGACGGCGCGTCCCCGGACGCGGACGGGCCCGTCGAGCGGGAGCCGGCCACCGCCCCGGACGGCGGGCCGGAGGCCGGCTCCCCGGCGGCCCGGGTCGATGCGGAGGTGCCCCGGCGGCGGTTCGGGCGAGGTCGGGCGGACCTGGTCGCCGCCCTGGTCTACCTCGCCGGCGCGCTCTGGGTGACCGCCCGTGGCTGGCGCGACCACGACGGTCGCCTGCTCGGCAGCCGCCCGAACGACCAGGGCTTCAACGAGTGGATGCTGGCCCACGCGGCGCACGCCTACACCCACCTCGAGAACCCCTTCTTCACCACCCTCCAGAACGCCCCCGAGGGCATCAACCTGATGACCAACGTGGGGATGCAGCTGCCCGGCCTGGTGCTGACCCCGTTCACGTTGCTCTTCGGTGCCTCGTTCTCGTACCTGCTGTTCATCACGCTGAACCTCGCCGGCACCGCCTACGCGTGGTACCACGTGCTCTCCCGGCACCTGGTGGGGTCCCGGGGCGCGGCCTTCGTCGGTGGCCTCTTCTGCGCCTTCGCCCCCGCGCTGGTCTCGCACAGCAACGGTCACCCGCACATCACCGCCCAGTGGCTCGTGCCGTTCCTCGTCTGGCGGGTGCTGGCGTTGGCCCGGGGCGAGCGGGTGGTCCGGGACGGGCTGGTGCTGGGCGCGCTCGTCGTCGCGCAGTTCTTCATCGGCCTGGAGATCCTGTTCCTGACCGCGCTGGGCTGCCTGTTCATGGTGCTCGGCTACCTCGCCGTGCGTCCCCGGGAGGCCCTGCGACGGGCCCGCCCCCTGCTCGGCGGGCTGGCCATCGCCGGGGTGATGGTGGCACTGGCCGCCGCCTACCCGCTGTGGATGCAGTTCGCCGGCCCGCAGCACCGCATCGGGCATCCGGGCGACCCGGACGCCTACGCCCTGAAACTCGGCTCCTACGTCGAGTACGCCACGAAGTCGCTCGCCGGCAGCGAGACCAGCGCCCAGCCCTGGGGGCCGAACACCACCGAGCAGAGCAGCTACTACGGCTGGTCGCTGGTGGTGGTGGCGTTCGCCGCGCTGTGGTGGCTGCGCCGGGAGATCTTCGTCCGGGTGCTGGCCGTGGTCGCCCTCGTCTCGGCCCTCCTCTCCGTCGGCACCACCTGGACGTGGGGGACCGAACGCACCGACGTCCCGGCGCCGTTCGCGTTGCTCCACCACCTGCCGGTGTTCGACTCGGTGGTGGTGTCCCGGTTCGCGTTGATCACCACGGCGGCGCTGGGCGTACTGCTGGCGCTCGCCGGGGACCGGCTCGTCGGCGCCGAGTCGCGGAACCGGTCGGAGGGCCGGCTGGTCCGCGGGCTGACGGTGGCCGTCGCGGTGGCCGCGCTGCTGCCGGTCATGCCGGTGCCGCTGGACGCCCGCAGCCGCGTCCCGGTGCCGGACTTCGTCGGCAGCGGCACCTGGAAGGAGCACGTCGCGCCGGGACGCACCCTGGTGCCGGTGCCGGTCAACGGCATGACCTCGATCTACTGGGGTGCCGAGGCGGTGGCCGGGTTCGCGGTGCCCGAGGGTTACTTCCTCGCGCCGGTCTCCGCCACCGACCGGACCGGCCGGTGGGGCGTCGAGCCCCGGCCGACGGCCACGCTGTTGACCGCGGTCGCCCGGGGTCAGCGTCCGCCGACGGTCACCCCGGCCGAGGTGGAGCAGGCCCGGGCCGACGTCCGGCACTGGAAGGCCGACGCCGTCGCCCTGCCGAGACACGGCCGGGAGACGGAGCTGCGGACGACCCTGGACGCGATGTTCGGCCCCGGCAAGCGGGTCGACGACGTGTGGCTCTGGGACGTCCGGCCGTTCACCCGTTGAGCGGGTGGCCCGAGCGGGGTGACGGCCGCTCGCCGGTCACGGCGAGCGGCCCCAGACCATCATCAGGTAGCCGCCGTAGTACGCGGAGAAGATGGCGAGCGTGACCACCACCGTGGTCGCCCTGGCGCGTCCGGCCTGGGCCAGGCCGACGGCGATCGGCAGCAGCAGGGTGAACGCGGGGATCAGGAACCGCGCCTTGGAGTGGTAGTAGCCGGCGGTGCCCAGGGTGGTGGCCAGCAGCAGCCCGGCGTAGAGCAACAGCTGCCACGGCTGCCGGTCGAGCACGCTCAGGACGAACAACATGATCGCGACGAGGCACACCCCGGTCACCACGTACAGCTGCAACCCGGACGGGGCGGCCAGCACCTCCCGACCGCGCTGCACGAGGAAGACGCCGAAGTCGAACGACGAGCCCCAGCCGGCCTCCTGGATGTGGAACCACCCGTCCGCCCGACCGGTCTGCCGACCGACCCAGGCGAGGTAGCCCAGCCAGCCCAGCGGCGCCAGCGCCCCGGCCACCCAGGGACGCCAGCCGTCCCGGCGGCGGACGACCGCCACGAGGGCCGCCAGAGCCACCACCGGGATCAGGGCGGAGGCGGTCGGCCGGGCCAGTCCGGCGAGGAGGCAGAGCGCCCCGGCGGTCAGCCACCGCTCCCGGAGCAGGGCGTAGAGGGTCCACGCGGCGAGCGCGGTGAACAGGCCCTCGCTGTAGGACATCGACTCCACCACGGCATGCGGCAGCACTCCCCAGAGCACGGCGAGCAGCACGCCGACCGACCGCCCGTGCAGGTGGTTGCCGAGCGCGAAGAGCCCCCACGCGGCGGCCAGCGACGCGGCGCTGCCGACCAGCAGCGCCGTCTCCCGCAGGCCGAACGGGGAGACCACGTCGGCGGCGGCGACCAGGCCCGGGTAGAGCGGGAAGAACGCCATGTCGCTCTGCACCCGGGCGTACCCGTCGTAGCCGACCCGGGCGATCGAGAGGTAGTAGAGGCCGTCGTTCTTGCTCAGCACGGAGGCCGGGCTCTCCCCGACGTTGCGGGCCCAGACGTAGACGAACAGCACCCCGAGGACCCGGACCGCGGTGTACGCGGCGAGGGCGGGCAGTGCGTGGCGTACGACGGCGACCAGCCGTCGGCCGGGCACGGTACGGCTGCCGGGGCCGGCCGCCGACGTGTCGGCGTCCCGGCCCGGTGAGGGGCGTTCCTCGGTCGTCACCACGTCGATTATGGGGTCCTGTCTGTGTCGAGGCTGTATCGAGCGGGGAACGGACGTCGCTTCTTCAGGTGCCGGACACCGAAGGGGGCCTCCGGACCGGAGCCACCGGCCCCGACGGCGGAACCGGACGCAGATTAACAACCAGGACACTCCCCGCGGCGGGGACACGGCGGACAGGGCGGCTGGCCCTTCGCAGCGCTTGTCGTAGACTCGCCGGGGCCGCGGCGAGGGACGGAAGACGGGCGGATGATGGGATCTGACGGTACGGCCGGCACCCGGGGACGGATCGTCATGCTGGTCGACAACGGTGTCCACGGCGACTCCCGGGTCCAGAAGACAGCCCGTTCGGCTGCCGACGCCGGTTGGGACGTCGTCCTGCTGGGGCGGGCCCCCGGAGGCGTGGCGCAGTCCTGGCGGCTCGGCGACGCGGAGGTGCGCCTGCTGGCGATGCCCGATCCGCTCGCCCGCCGCCGGCACGAGTTCCGGCGGTCCTGGCTGCGCTGGCCGCTGGCGTACCCGCCGAGCGGGATCGCCGCCCACCGGCGGCAGGCCGTCCGGGCGTGGCAGGCCGACCTCGACGTCCGGGCCGCGCAGCTGGCCGTCGCCGACCCGGCGACCCCCCGCCTCGGCCTGCGTCGCCGGGCGCTCCGGGCCGAGCAGGTCGCCGCGAAGCTGACCCGCACCTGGGTGTCGGGGCGGTACTGGATGCTCACCCGGGCCCGCACCCACCGCCGGTTCCGCAACCCGTGGGACCGGGCGTACACGCTCTTCTGGCAGACGGTGAAGGGCGACGGCGCGTGGCGGCGGCTGGAGCCGGGGCTGTGGGACTACGAGCTGGCCTACGGCCCGGCCGTCGACGAGTTGCGGCCCGACCTGGTGCACGCCAACGACTTCCGGATGCTCGGGGTCGCCGCCCGCGCCAAGATCCGCGCCGCCGCGCGGGGACGCGAGATCAAGGTGGTCTGGGACGCGCACGAGTTCCTGCCCGGCGTGAAGCCCTGGCAGGACAACGCCCGCTGGCTGCCCGCGCACCGCGCCCACGAGCGGGAGTACGCCCCGTACGCCGACGCGGTGATGACCGTCTCCGACGGCCTGGCCGAGCTGCTGCAACGGGAGCACGGCCTGACCGCCGTGCCGGACGTGGTGCTCAACGCGCCGGCCGCCGACCACGGTGAGCCGACCCCGGACGCACCCGCACCGGACCTGCGTGCCCTCTGCGGGATCGGCCCCGAGGTGCCCCTGCTGGTCTACAGCGGGTCGGCCGGGAGGCAGCGCGGCCTGGACACCATGGTCGACGCGTTGCCGCAGCTGCCCGGGGTGCACGTGGCGATGGTGGTCAACAAGCCCGCCGGCCCCTACATGACCGAGGTCCTCGCCCGCGCGACCAGGCGCGGCGTCGCCGACCGGGTGCACGCCCTGCCGTACGTGGCGCACTGGCAGGTGGTGCCCTTCCTCTCCGCCGCCGACGTCGGGGTGATCCCGATCCACCACTGGCCCAACCACGAGATCGCGCTGATCACGAAGTTCTTCGAGTACTCGCACGCCCGGCTGCCGCTGGTGGTCAGCGACGTGCGGACGATGGCCGGTACGGTGCGCTCCACCGGCCAGGGTGAGGTGTTCCGCGCCGAGGACGTGGCGGACTACGTCCGGGCCGTCCGTGCGGTGCTCGCCGACCCGGCGCGCTACCGTGCCGCGTACGACCGACCCGGCCTGCTGGAGAGCTGGACCTGGGAGGCGCAGGCCGAGGTGCTGGACGGCGTCTACCGCCGACTCCTGCCGGACCGGCCCGGGCCGACACCGCCCGGTGTGCGACCGGCTGCCGGGGCGGACCCGGCCGGTCCGGCGTCCGCGCGGCCGGCGGTGGGGGCCGGCACGTGACCGTCCCCGACGTCACCGTCATCACCGCCGTCTACAACACCATGCCCTACCTGACCCGGTGTCTGACGTCGGTGGTGGAGCAGACCATCGGCCTCGACCGGCTCGAGATCGTCGCCGTGGACGACGGCTCCACCGACGGCAGCGGCCGGGAGCTGGACCGGTTCGCCCGGTCGTACCCGGGCACGGTCAAGGTGATCCACCAGGCGAACTCCGGCGGACCGGCGAAACCGAGCAACCGCGCGCTGGAGGTCGCCACCGGCCGGTACGTCTTCTTCATCGGGTCGGACGACTACCTCGGCCCGGAGGCGCTGGAACGGCTCGTCGCCGCCGCCGACCGGTACGACGCCGACGTGGTGCTGGGCCGGATGGTCGGGGTGAACAGCCGGTACATCCACCAGGCGATCTACGAGTCGACCCAGCCCGAGGTGGACCTGTTCACCTCCCCGTTGCCGTTCTCGCTGTCGAACACCAAGCTGTTCCGGCGGGACCTGATCGAGCAGCACAAGCTGCGCTACCCGGAGGACATGCCGGTCGGCAGCGACCAGCCGTTCACCATCGAGGCCTGCTACCGGGCCCGACGGGTCTCCGTGCTCGCCGACTACGACTACTACTTCGCGGTACGGCGGTTCAACGCCCACAACATCACCTACAAGAGCCGGCACCTGGAACGGCTGCACTGCGCCGAGTCGATCATGGACTTCGTGGGCGGGCTGATCGAGGCCGGTCCCCGGCGGGACGCGGTGCTGTTGCGCCACTTCGCCTGGGAGGTCGCCCGGCTGCTGGAGAACGACTTCCTGGCGTTGGACCGGCCCACCCAGGCCAGCGTCCAGGCCGGGGTGCGGTCGCTGGCCGAGCGGTACCTCACCGACACGATCCGGGACCAGATCGGCATCGAGACCCGGGTCCGGCTCGCCCTGGCCTGGCACGGTGAGCTGGACGACCTGCTCGCGGTGATCCGGCAGGACGCCGACCAGGGCAACCCACCCGCGGTGGTGGAGGACGACCGCTGGTACGCCGACTACCCCGGCTTCCGCGACCCCCGTCTCGGCATCCCGGACCAGTGGTTCGAGATCACCGGCAGCGCCGCGGACTGGATCGCCCGGCTGGACACCGTCTCGGTCGCCTTCGAGGGCACCCGCGCCCTCGTGGTGACCGCCCGCAGCCCCCGCCCCGACCTGCCGCACCTCGCCTCGGCGTTGAAGATCGTGGCGGGCGACGTGCCGGCGGAGAGCACCGAGCTGGTCCCGGACATCACCGGCACCACCATCCGGGCGCGCATCCTGTTGGCCGGTCTCCTCACCGACCTGGCTCCCGGCGGTAAGCTTCGACTCATCCAGGCGCGGATCGACGCGTTCGGTACGACCGGGACGGCCCCCCTGCGCGGTCCCCGTCGGACGGTGCCCCAGCGTGTGGTGGTCCGCCGCGGCGCACGCCTGCACGTCCTCACCGCCACCACCAACCACAAGGGTCAACTGATCGTCGCCGTAGCACCTGTGACGCCACGCCGGGTGATGGCCCGCCTGCGGCGCAGGCTTCCACTAGGAGGAAAGTAGTAGACATGAACATCTGCGTCGTCGCCCTCGGGAAGATCGGACTGCCGCTGGCCGTGCAGTTCGCGACGAAGGGGCACCGGGTCATCGGTGCCGACGTCTCCGAGCGGGTGGTCAGCCTGGTCAACGACGGCGCGGTGCCGTTCCCCGGGGAAGCCGATCTGGACGTCAAGCTCAAGGAGGTGGTCTCGGCCGGTCTCCTCTCGGCCACCACCGACACCGCCGCCGCGGTGGCCGACAGCGAGGCCGTCGTGGTGGTCGTACCGCTGTTCGTGGACGCCGAGGGCGTGCCGGACTTCGGCTGGATGGACGACGCGACCCGGGCCATCGCCGCCGGTCTCAAGCCGGGCACCCTGGTCAGCTACGAGACCACCCTGCCGGTCGGCACCACCCGTAACCGTTGGGCGCCCATGCTGGAGCAGGGCTCCGGGCTCACCGCCGGCACGGACTTCCACCTGGTGTTCAGCCCCGAGCGGGTGCTCACCGGCCGGGTCTTCGCCGACCTGCGCCGCTACCCGAAGCTGGTCGGCGGCATCGACGAGGCGTCCGCCGTGCACGGCGTCCGCTTCTACGAGGCGGTGCTCGACTTCGACGAGCGCCCGGACCTGGGCAAGCCGAACGGCGTGTGGGACCTCGGCTCGGCCGAGGCGTCCGAGCTGGCCAAGCTCGCCGAGACCACCTACCGGGACGTCAACATCGGCCTGGCGAACCAGTTCGCCCGGTTCGCCGACACCGTCGGCGTGGACGTCACCAAGGTCATCGAGGCCTGCAACACCCAGCCGTACAGCCACATCCACTCCCCGGGCATCGCGGTCGGTGGGCACTGCATCCCGATCTACCCCCGGATGTACCTGTGGAACGACCCCGCCGCCACCGTGGTCCGCTCCGCCCGCGAGGCGAACGCCGCCATGCCGGAGTACGCCGTCGACCTGCTCGCCGCCGCGTACGGCGACCTCACCGGGGCGGAGGTGCTGGTGCTCGGTGCCGCCTACCGGGGCGGGGTCAAGGAGACCGCCTTCTCCGGGGTCTTCCCGACGGTGGAGGCGCTGCGCGCCCGGGGCGCCAAGCCGTACGTCTCGGACCCGATGTACACCGCCGAGGAGTTGACCGCGCACGGGCTGCCCGCCTACGCCGGGGAGCGGGTCACCGCCGCCGTCGTGCAGGCCGACCACGCCGAGTACCGGTCCCTGGCCGCCACCGACCTGCCCGACGTGCGGGTGCTTGTCGACGGCCGTCGGGTGACCGATCCGGCGCGCTGGGCCGACGTCCGGCGCGTCGTCATCGGCGGCTGAGCCGCACCGGTCCGGCCCGCCGGACCGCGTCCCACGTGACACGGGCCCCGACCGATCCGGTCGGGGCCCGTTCGCGTCACCGGCCCCTCGCCGGCGCGTCCTCGCTCTCCGCGCCGACTGCCGCCGGTCCGTCGCTGCCGCCGGGTGGTAGGAGGGGACCCCTGCACGACAAAAAGCGGTAACAGGGGACCCCTCCTACCACCTCAGACGCCAGCCGGCGGGTTGGCCGGGTCCCGGGAGACCACCTCGCCCTTCTCGTTCACCCAGCCCTTGGGCCGGGCCGGGTTACCGGCGACCAGCTGGTACGGGGCGACGTCCCGGGTCACCACCGAACCGGCGGCGATCATCGCGTACGAGCCGACCTCGATCCCGCAGACCAGGGTGGCGTTCGCGCCGATGGACGCGCCCCGGCGTACCACGGTCGGAGTGATCTCCCAGTCCGGGTTCTGTGCCCGGGGGCGGAAGTCGTTGGTGAAGACGGCGCACGGGCCGACGAAGACCTCGTCCTCCAGCGTCACGCCCTGGTACACGGAGACGTTGTTCTGGACCTTGCAGAGGTCCCCGATGACCACGTTGCTGTCGACGTAGACGTTGCGGCCGATCACGCAGCCGCCGCCGATCCGCGCGGTGGACCGGACGTGCGCCAGGTGCCAGACCTTCGTGCCGTCGCCGATCCGCGCGCCCTCCTCGACGTCGGCCGTCGGGTGCACGAAGACCTGGTCGGTTCCTTGGCTCATGGGCTCCACTCACAGTCAGCAGGGCGCGTCCGCGCCGGTGTGGCGTACGGCCGGCGACCGGCGGGACGGACCCGCCCGGAGCCGGCGCACGTGCTCGGTCACCCGTGGTCCCGGCGCGCGTCACCGGGGAGCACCACGGCAGCGGGAAGCATAACCGGCGGCCCCGCCCGCTCCCGACGCTCACCCGCCGCAACGCCGTCCACCCGAGCTGTCCCACCGGCCGGCGGGGCGGCCGGTCCCGCCGTCACTCCCGCCGTCACTGCCGGCGCGCGGACGGGCCGGTGCCCGGTGCGGTCCCCGGCCGGGGGTGTCGTGACGCCAGCGGGTCTGGCACCATTCGCTGACCGGGGGCTCAACAGTGGAGGTGCGGGTGCGGGTCCTGCTGGTGGAGGACGACCGCCGGGTGGCGGCGGCCCTGTCGTCGGCGTTGACCCGGCGGGGCTACCAGGTCGAGCACGCCGCGACCGTGGCGGCGGCGCTGGCCGCCGCGCCGTGCGACCTGGTCCTGCTCGACCTGACCCTGCCGGACGGGGACGGCACCGAACTGTGCCGGGAGCTGCGGCGGCGCAGCGCGCAGATCGGCATCATCGCGGTCACCGCCCGGGGCGAGGAGCGGGACCGGGTGCTCGGGCTGCGCCTCGGCGCGGACGACTACGTAGTGAAGCCCTTCTCGATGGTCGAGTTGCAGGCCCGGATCGAGGCGGTGCTGCGCCGCGCCGCCCGCGCCGCCCCGGAACTGGACCGGATCACCGCCGGCGGGCTCCGGATCGACGTGGCCGCCCGGACCGTCACCGTCGACGACCGGTCGGTCACCCTGACCCGCAAGGAGTTCGACATCCTCGTGTCGCTCGCCCGGCAGCCCGGCGCGGTGGTGCCCCGCGAGCGGATCCTGCTCGACGTCTGGGGTACCACCTGGGCCGACCGGCACACCGTCGAGGTGCACGTCGGGTCGCTGCGCGGCAAGCTGGGCGACGCGCGGCTGGTGGAGACCGTGCGCGGGGTCGGCTACCGGCTCCGCGCCGAGTGAGGCCGAGGTGCGCCGTCGGCTGGTCATCAGCTACCTGCTGCTGATGGCGCTGGTGCTGGTGGCACTGGAGACCCCGCTCGCGGTGACCCTGGCCAACCGGGAGACCGACCGGGTCCGCGCGGACCGGCTCGCCGACGCCACCCGGTTCGCCTCGCTCGCCGGCCCGGCCCTGCGCGGCGGCGGCACCGGTCAGCTCGACGGGGAACTGGGCAGCTACGAGGGCCTGTACGGCATCGGCGCGGCCGTGGTCGACCGGGAGCTGCGGACGGTGGCGGTCTCCGACGGCTACCGGTCGTCCCCGACGACCGAGCTGGCCCTGCGGGTCGCGCTCTCCGGGCAGCAGTTCACCGGTGCCGAGTCGGTCTGGCCCTGGGTGGACGGACCGATCGTGGTGGCGGTGCCGATCAACGACGGCGGCGAGGTGCTGGGCGCGGTGGTGACCACCAGCCCGGTCGACGCGGTCCGCCGCGCCGTCACGACCTGGTGGCTGGTGCTCGCGGCGATCGGGCTGCTCGCCGTGCTGGCCTGCGTGTCGACGGCGTTCGGGCTGGCCGGCTGGGTGCTGCGCCCGGTCATCGAACTGGACGCGGTGACCCACGAGATCGCCGAGGGGGATCGCAGCGCCCGGGTCCAGCACCGGCTCGGGCCGCCGGAGCTGCGCCGCCTCGCGGCCGGCTTCAACCACATGGCCGACGTGGTCTCCGACGTGATGGACCGGCAGCGGGCCTTCGTCGCGCACGCCAGCCACCAGCTCCGCAACCCGCTCACCGCGCTGCGGCTGCGGGTGGAGGAGCTGGGGCCGAGCCTGACCGACCCGGAGGGGCGGGCCGAGCACCGGCTGGCCCTGGAGGAGACCGACCGGCTGGCCCAGGTGCTCGACGCGCTGCTCACCCTGGCCCGGGCCGAGCGGGAGGAGAACCGGCTGGTCACCGTCGACGCGGTGGTGGTGGCCGCCTCCCGGGTGACCGCCTGGGAGCCGCTGGCCCGCCGCCGGCAGGTCACGCTGCGCCTGGTCGCGGCCTCCGGCCCCCGGTACGCCCGTACCGTGCCCACCGCCATCGACCAGGCCCTGGACGCGTTGATCGACAACGCGGTGAAGTTCAGTGGTGCCGGGGGCGCGGTGACGGTGGCCGTCGAGCCGGCCGAGGACGGGGTGACCCTGGTGGTCGCCGACACCGGTCCGGGTATGACCGACAGTCAGCTCGCGCAGGCGACCGAACGCTTCTGGCGGGCCCCGGACGCGCAGAACGTCGAGGGGGCCGGGCTCGGACTGACCATCGTGGCCGTGCTGGTGGACGCCTCCGGCGGGCACCTCACCATGCGCCGGGGCGAGCCGCGCGGCCTGGTCGCCGAGCTGTGGTTCCCCACCGCGCCGACCGGAGCCGGCCCGCCGGGGTGCCAGCCGGACCGGAAGCCGGCGGCGCCCTGAGCCGGCCGGGCCGAGCGCGGCGGCGCCCTGAGCCGGCCGGGCGTGGTCAGGGCTTGTTCGCCCGGTACCAGGCCGCCGCGCCCGGGTGCAGGGGGAGTGGGACGGTGGCGATGGCCGAGCGGGCACTCATCCGACCGGCGGCCGGATGCGCGGCGGCCAGCTCCTCCCGGCGTTCCATCAGCAGCCGGGTCACCTCCCGCACCACGGACTCCGGCACGTCCGCCCCGACCACCAGGTAGTTCGGGTTCGCCACGGTGGTCACCGGTTCCGCGCCGTACGCCGAGCTGGGGATATCCCGGGAGACGTAGACCTCCCGGTGGCTGCGGCGCAACGGCTCGGTCCACTCGCCCAGGTCGACCAGGCGGATCCCGGCCGTGCCGGCGAGCTGCTCGATCGCCCGTACCGGCAGGCCGCCGGAGAAGAAGAACGCGTCGATCCGCCCGTCGCGCAGCGCGGCCACCGAGTCGTCCAGCCCGAGCCGTTCCCGTCGCACCACGCCGCCGTCCAGCCCCGCCACGTCGAGCAGCCGGCCCGCGGTGATCCCGGTGCCCGAACCGGGGGCACCCACCGACACCCGCCGGCCCCGCAGGTCCGCCACCGTCCGGATCGGCGACTCGGCGCTGGTGACCAGGTGCAGCAGGTCGTCGTAGACCCGGGCCACCGCCACCACGCCGGGGTGGGCGTCCGGGGTCCCGGAGAGGACGTCGGCCTGGGTGAAACCGAGTTCCGCCCCGCCCGCCGCGACCAGCCGGACGTTCTCCGCCGACGCGGCGGTCACCACCACGGTCGCCCGGACCCCGGGCAGTTCCCGGTTGAGGATGGTCGCCAGCGACTGGCCGAAGGCGTGGTAGACCGCGGTGGGGCTGCCGGTGGCGATCCGGATCCGGACCGGCTCGACCGGTTCGTCGCGGCACCCGGCCAACGCCGGCACAGCCGCCCCGACCAGTACGGCCAGCAGCGCGAGGGCGACCGCCGGCCGCCGGCCGGAGGCGGAGGGCACGGTGTTCACCGGCTGTACTCTGCGCCCGGACAGCCCCGGTTGGCAACCCGCCGTCGCGCGGACGCTAGGCGGTCTCCCCGGCCGGGGCGGCCACCGGGGCGGGGTTCAGGCTGGCGCTCTCCAGGATCCGGTTGCGGTCCGCCCCGTCGGCGACGCTCACCACGAAGCAGCCGGCCCCGGGGCGGAGCGTGGCGGGAACCTCCAGCAGGGCGGCACCCCGGACCAGGACCGCGGCCAGCTCCCGGTCGGTGAGGCGGACCCCGAGGATGTGCCGGCGGACGTGCCGGCCACCGGCCAGCAGCGCGGACCGCCAGGCGGCGGCGGCCAGCCGGGACCGCCACACCCGACGGGCCGCGGACGCGCCGGGCACCGGTCCGCCGAGCAGTTCCCGTCGGCCCTGCCGCCACCCGGTGTCGAGCAGCGTCGCGTAGGCGGTCCGGGCGGACGCGGGTACCCGTAGTTGGTGCAGTTCGTAACGGCGGCGCAGACCGCCGACGGTGATCTCGTGCTCCACCGGGACGCCGAGCCGACCGAGCAACTGCCGCATGCGCAGCGCGGCGTCCTCGCGGTTGAACTCGACGGTGCTCCGGTACGGCTCACCGGGATGCCGGCCCCGGGGACCCGCCGGCAGGGGCATGCAGCGCAGCAGGCAGGCGACCTCGAAGGCGTCGGCCACGGTCGGCCAGTCCAGCGGCGGCGGGTGCGCCGTGGCCCGGGGCCGGTCGAGCAGGGTGGTTTCCATCGGGGACCGCTCCTCCACTCGTCGGGGTATCCCTACCGTGGACGGTGGGGGGCCCGCGCGGTACCGATCGGCGCAAGCCTTGAGCAAAATTTGCGTTGCCGCGCCCCGGTGACGAGTGCGGCGGAGGTGCCGGCCGGTCGTCGGTCACCCACGGTCAGAGCCGGGTGACCACCACGTCGACGCGGCGGGGCCGGCCGGGCGTGACCGGTTCCTCCAGCACCGTGTACTTCAGGTCGCGCAGCGCGGTGACCAGTTCGGCCGCGTCGCGCGGGCGGATCCCGGCGGTGAGCAGGTCACGAACCAGCCGGCCCTTGGTCGCCTTGTTGAAGTGGCTGACCACCGACCGGGTCACCACTCCGTCGACCTCCCGTTCGTGCAGCACCCGCACGGTCACCGTCCGCCCGGCCAGCTCCCCCCGGGGCGTCCAGGTCGCCGCGTAGGCGGCGGAGCGCAGGTCGAGCACCGGTCCGTCGGCCGCCGCCGCCTCCATCGCCGGTGCCAGCACCCGCTTCCAGTACGCGGTCAGCGTCCCCGGTCCGGGCAGGGTGATCCCGATCGGGCAGCGGTACGGCGGGATCCGGTCGGTGAGGCGTACCGCGCCCCAGAGCCCGGAGGAGACCAGTACCTGCCGGCGGGCGGCTCGCAGGGCTGGCGCGGGAAGCGTGGCCAGGTCCAGCGCCTCGTAGAGCACCCCGGTGTAGACCGCCGCCGCCGGGGCGGTGGCCGCCCGGCGCAGTCGCGCGTTGCGGGCGATGTCGTCCCGCTGGGCGCCGGTGAGCAGCACCTCCCGCTCGACGTCGGTGTCCGGCGCGGTGGCGACGGCGACCAGCGCGTCCAGCACCTCCTCCCGGGCCGGGTTCAGCTCGGGCAGGCTGAGCCGGGTCAGGTCGAGCCGCCGCCCGGCGCGGACGTCGGCCTTGCGCTCCGAGGGCGGCAGCAGGATGAGCATCGGGAGGCACCCCTCACGGGCCGGTGGGACGCTGGCCGGGCGAGCCTACCCGGGCCCCGTCGGCGGGGACGGACAGCGACGCACCCGTTGCCCACCGGTGGGCCGGACAGCGGCGTACCCGGATGCCACCGGCGGGGACGACAGCGCTCACCGCCAGGGGCGCACGGCGGTGGCCGGGTGGTACACCCGGTAGTCGCCGACGTCGGTGACCGTGGCCGGGACGCCGCCTGCGGCGAGTAGTTCGGTCAGCCGCCGCTCGGCGGGCGATCCGGCCCGCAGCACGTACCCGGGCCGCTCGGCGCGCCCCACCGCCCGCCAGTACGCCGGGTAGCGGTTCTGCCCCGGGTACAGCCCGTCGTCGAGTACCCCGCAGAGCACCTCCTCGGCGGTGGTGAAGGTGAGCCGGTGGCAGGTCCAGTAGTCGCCGTACACGTGGCGGGGGCCGGCGGCGCGCAGCACCTCGGCGACCCGACGGGCCTGACGTTCCTCGGCGCGGATGCCGCCCGTGCCGGTGGCGAACTGGCCGGTCGCCACCAGCGCGGTGACGGTCAGCGCGGCCAGTACGGCGGTGGCGGTGGCCCCCGCGAGCCGCCCGGCCACCCCCGCCGTGCCCCGCCAGCAGGACACCGCCGCCACCCACAGCGGCCAGAGCACCGCCGGCAGGGACAGTTGGAGCACCGACAGGTAGCGGGCGCTGGAGAGCGGATCGGACGCGGCCAGCGGGCTGCGCACGTACCCGAACAGGGTCAACGCCGCCCCGGCGACCAGGGCGAGCGTCACGACCGGCCGGACCGGGTGGATGACCCGGCGGCGCAGCGCGACCAGCGCGAGCCCGGCGGCGAGCACCAGCAGCACCGGGTAGAGCAGGCCGAACCACTCCTGCCAGCGGGCGCAGCCCTCCGCCGGGCAGAACCCACTGGCCAGCGGTACCCCCTCGGTCAGCCCGCCGACGATCCGCCCGGCCAGCGGACCGGGAGGTCCGCCGGTCGCGTCGACCCGGCGGAACACCGACAGCGAGTCCTGCCCCGGCCCGGCGGTGAGGTTGTCCCAGAGCATCGGGAACACCCCGACGGTGAACCCGGCCAGCAGCAGCACCGCCGCCCAGCCGACCAGCTCCCGACGCAGCGCGTACCCCAGGACCAGACCGGCCACCGCCAGGTAGGGCACGATCAGCCAGTCCGACCAGGTGGCCACCCCGGCGAGCAGCCCGAACAGGCCCACGGCCAGCCGGCGGTGCCGGACCGTGCGCTCGGCGAGCCCGACCGCGACCAGCAGCATCGCCGCCACCGCCACCTTGACCTCGGGTCGTCCGCCCACGGCGGTCATCTGGTCCCGGACCACCCGTTCCGTGCCGAGCGCCAGCAGGCCGACCACCAGCACCGCGAACCAGGGCGAGAAGACCCGGCGGGTCAACCGGTACATCAGCCAGACGAACAGGGCGTAGAGCGCCAGCAGGGGCAGCCGCAGCACCGTCCAGGACGGCCCGGCGACGGCGACCAGCGGCGCCGCCAGGTACGACTCCAGCACCCCCATGTACCGCTGCCCGTACAGGAAGACCGGGTGCGCGCGGCCCTGGGCGACGTGCAGCGCGACCAGACCGAAGGTCGCCTCGTCGCTGTTGCCGGCGGGGACGGTGTGCACCGTCAGCACCAGCCGGTAGCCCACCCCCGCGATGCCGAGCAGGAGCGCGACCAGCGCCGGCCGGTCCAGCGCCGGAACCCACCGTGGTACGCCTGTCGCCATCGCCGAACGCCCCCGTCGCCGCCCTGCGAGCGAAAGTGTGTCACGGGGAGCCGGCCGGGGGAGGTGGATCGGCGCAGGTGAGGGGCGGGATGGCCGCTCGCGTGGCCGGCTGGCGGCGGGTGTGGCAGGGTGTCAGCGTGTCCACGCCTCCCGCCGGCCAGCTCGCCGTACCCAGCCTGCACCGCGCCGCTCGGATCGAAGACGCCGTCCACCGGCTGGTGGAACGCCGCCTGCGTCGCACCGGCTGGCAGACCAACATCATCGCGTACACGGGGTACGGCGGCCCGGGTTGGGTGCGGGTGATGTGCCGGGTGCTGCTCGGCCGGGCGGACAACCGGAAGAAGGGGCGGCTGGAGAAGGTACGCGGCTGGCGCAGCTTCACCACCCTGCCGGCGAAACGGGTGACCGTCACCATCGAGGCCGGTGGCGTCCGCCACGAGGCGCGCGCCGACCGCAGCGGCTTCGTCAACACGGTGGTCAAGGCCGACCTGCCCCCGGGGTGGGGGTCGGTCCGGCTGAGCATGGCCGACGCCGAACCGGTGGAGGCGCCGGTGCGCATCCTCGACCCGCAGGTACGGTTCGGCATCCTCTCCGACATCGACGACACGGTGATGGTCACCGCGCTGCCCCGACCCCTGCTCGCCGCCTGGAACACCTTCGTCCTCGACGAGCACGCCCGCAACGCGGTGCCCGGCATGGCGGTGCTCTACGAACGCCTGGTCACCGCGCACCCCGGCGCGCCGGTCTTCTACCTCTCCACCGGCGCGTGGAACGTCGCGCCGACGCTGACCCGGTTCCTCTCCCGGCACCTCTACCCGGCCGGGCCGCTGCTGCTCACCGACTGGGGTCCGACCCACGACCGGTGGTTCCGCAGCGGCAAGGAACACAAGCGGGCCACCCTGGCCCGGCTGGCGAGCGAGTTCCCCGACGTGAAGTGGCTGCTGGTCGGCGACGACGGCCAGCACGACCAGGAGATCTACCGGGAGTTCGCCGCCGCCCATCCGGCCAACGTGGCGGGCGTGGCGATCCGGCGGCTCTCGCCCACACAGTCGGTGCTCGCCGGTACGCTCCCTGCGCCGCTGGCCGGGCAGGAGTCGTCGTCCGGGCCGGTGGGGCAGAAGTGGCTCTCCGCCCCGGACGGCGCCGGCCTGTGGAAACTCCTCCGCCAGGCCGGCCTGGTCTGAGCCGCGTACGGCTCGGGCACGACGACAGGCCGGTGGCCCCGGGGCGCTGTGGAAAGGTGGTCGCGTGACGTTGGAGGACCTCGTCCGGCTGCGCCGGGCCCGTGACCTGATCGACCGCGACTACGCGAAGCCGCTCGACGTTCCGGCGCTGGCCCGCGCCGCGCTCATGTCACCGGGCCACTTCTCCCGCAGCTTCCGCGCCGCCTTCGGGGACACGCCGTACAGCTACCTGATGACGCGCCGGATCGAGCGGGCCAAGGCGCTGCTGCGGCGGGGTGACCTGACGGTGACGGAGGTCTGCTTCGCGGTCGGTTGCACCTCGCTGGGGTCGTTCAGCTCGCGCTTCACCGAGCTGGTCGGCGAGAGCCCCAGCGCGTACCGGGCCCGTCGCCACGACGAGGGCACGGCCATTCCGGCCTGCGTCGCCAAGATTTTCACGCGACCGGTCAGGAATCGAGAAGCGAAGGCCGTCCCGACGTCCGTAGCGTGAAACGCATGGACATCACGCTTTCCGACTGTTTCATCGCCGTCGACGATTACGACCGGGCGCTCGCCTTCTACCGGGACGTTCTCGGCCTGGAGGTACGCAACGACGTCGGATTCGAGGGGATGCGCTGGATCACCGTCGGCGCGCCGTCGCAGCCCGACGTGAACATCGTTCTCGAACCGCCCCTGGCGAACCCGAACGCCTCGCCCGCCGACAAGAAGACCATGGCGGAACTGCTGGCGAAGGGCCTGCTGCGCGGGGTCATCTTCCGCACCC
The DNA here is from genome assembly GCF_014680085.1 of Micromonospora sagamiensis. NCBI lineage: Bacteria > Bacillati > Actinomycetota > Actinomycetes > Micromonosporales > Micromonosporaceae > Micromonospora > Micromonospora sagamiensis. The sequence continues at coordinate 4,963,394 of NZ_AP023438.1, forward strand.
AGGACTGCGACGCCACGTTCGAGCGCATCCGCGCCGCGGGTGGTGAGGTGTTGCAGGAGCCGATCGACCAGCCCTATGGCGTCCGCGACTGCGCCTTCCGCGACCCCTCCGGCAACATGCTGCGCTTCAGCCAGCCGCGCGGGCGGTGATCGCCGGGCCCCGGTGCCGGTAGCGGGCGGGCGGTCGGGACCGGAGCCGGCCATGAAGGATCCTTGCGCCGGGGCGAGAGATCGATGAAGATCTCCTTCATGGTGGCTCCGCGCATCCCGACCCTCGTCCGTACCGCGCTGGTGACGGCGCTGCTCCTCGGCGCGGGTCTGGTCGCGTCGGCGTCCCCGCCGCCGTCCGGGCCGGCCGCGACGGTCCCGGTGGCCGTGCAGGCGGCCTGCCCGGTCGACCCGGCCACCCCGAAGCGGCAGCTCCGGGCCATGTGGATCGCCAGCGTCGCCAACGTGGACTGGCCCAGCCGCACCGGGCTCACCGTCGCCGAGCAGCAGGCCGAGTACCGCTCCTGGCTCGACCTGGCCAAACGCAACCGGATGAACGCGGTCGTCGTGCAGGTCCGGCCCACCGCCGACGCCTTCTGGCCGTCGTCGTACGAGCCGTGGTCGCACTGGCTCACCGGCACCCAGGGCACGAACCCGGGCTACGACCCGCTGGCCTTCATGGTCGCCGAGGCACACGCCCGCAACCTGGAGTTCCACGCCTGGTTCAACCCGTACCGGGTCGCCAACCACACCGACCTGACCCGGCTGACCAGCAGCCATCCGGCCCGGCGCAACCCGAGCTGGGTGGAGAGCTACGGCGGCCAGCTCTACTACAACCCGGGCATCCCGGCCGTCCGGGCCTTCGTGCAGGACGCCATGATGGACGCGGTGCGCCGCTACGACATCGACGGCGTGCACTGGGACGACTACTTCTACCCGTACCCGGTCAGCGGGGTGAACTTCCCCGACCAGGACACCTTCGCCCAGTACGGCGCCGGGTTCGCCACCATCGCCGACTGGCGGCGTAACAACGTGAACCTGCTGGTGCAGGAGATGGGGCAGAAGATCCACGCCGCGAAGTCCTGGGTCACCTTCGGGATCAGCCCGTTCGCCATCTGGCGCAACGCCGGCACCGACCCGCTCGGCTCGCGTACCAACGGGCTCCAGTCCTACGACGCGATCTACGCCGACACCCGGCGCTGGGTGAAGCAGAACTGGATCGACTACATCGCCCCGCAGATCTACTGGCACATCGGGCACCCCGCCGCCGACTACGCCGAACTGGTGCGCTGGTGGTCGCAGGTGACCACCGGGACGAACGTGCAACTCGTCGTCGGGCAGGCCACCTACCGGGCCGGCGCCTCCGGCCAGGACGCGGCCTGGCAGGACGTCGACGAACTGACCAGCCACCTCACGCTCAACCGCAGCCACCCGCAGGTGGTCGGGGACATCCACTTCAGCGCCAAGGACGTCCGCGCCAACCGGATCGGCGCGGTGGCCCGGGTGGTCACCGACCACTACAGCCGTCCGGCCCTGCTGCCCGTACCGCTGGCCCGGGGCGGGTCCGCGCCCGGCGCGCCCGCCCTCACCGCCGCGACGCGGGGGAGCGCCGGGGTGACCCTGACCTGGCAGCGCCCGACGACCGGCACCACCACCGGGTACGCGGTGTACCGGCTCCCCGGCGACGGACCGGTGGACGCCTGCGCGCTGACCGACGGCCGGCACCTGATCGCGACCGTCCGCGCCTCCGGGGCCACCGGCACCTTCACCGACGCCACGGCGGCGGCCGGCAGCACCTACCGGTACCTGGTCACCGCCCTGCACCGGCTGCACCACGAGAGCGCGCCGAGCGCGGCCCGGACGGTGCCCGGCGACGGCTCCGGCACGTTCAGCGTGATCGTGGACAACGCCACCACCGGCGGCTTCACCGCCAGCGCCAACTGGGGCACCTCGACCTTCCTGAGCACCCGGTACGGCTCGAACTACCGCTTCGCCAACCCGCAGTCGGTCAGCGACGTGGCCTGGTTCAGCGCCGCGATCCCGGCCGCCGGCACCTACCGGGTGGAGGTCTGGTATCCGGCCGACCCCGGCTACAACAGCGCCACCCCGCACCTGGTGGCCACCAGCACCGGCAACGTGACGGTCACCGTCGACCAGCGCAGCGGCGGCGGTCAGTGGCGGACGCTGGGCAGCTATCCGTTGGCCGCCGGCACCCACCAGGTGGTCGGGGTGAGCCGGTGGACCGCCACCACCGGCTACGTCGTCGCCGACGCCGTCCGCATCACCCGCCTGTGAGCGGCGCGGCGGCCCGGTCGGGGCGGGATGACCGTCCCGGCCAGATGGTTGGCCTTCGCGCCGTCCGCCTGGGCCGCCTTCGTGGCGTCCACCTCGTGGCGTAGCTGATCCCCGACGCGGATCGGGTGGGAGCGTCCCCCTGGGTTCCGTCTCGCGTATCGGGCACCTGCAATAGCGAGGGTGCTTCACTGGGAGTGACTCTGGCTGATGCGACCTGTCTGCCTGCGCGCCCTTTGCTCTGCACCTCTTGACGCACCAGACACCCTCGGTAAGTGTTGGCTCTTAGTTCCGAAGACCGCCGTCATGCCACCACTGCTGCTCGGCGGCGGGTGACGGTCGGTCGACGAGAGGCGGACCATGCTGACGTACGCCATGCCGCCCCTGTTCACCTGGGAGCGGACACACCTCACCCAGCGGGCCTACTTTCCCGTTCCGGGTACCCGTCTGGCCTTCGTCGGCGTGCTGCTCGTCCTCACCGACGTCCGGCTGGTGTTCGCCCCGGCGCGGCTCCTGAAACTTCCGGGGTTTGGCGAATGCGCGGTGCAGCGACGCTGGATCGACCTGCGGGACGTTGCCACGGTCGAGCCGGTGGGCCGGGCGGGGGTCAGGATCAGGACGAGGTCCGGGCGCACTGTTTTCGTGCGGGTCGTCCTCCCGACCGGCCCGGCCTTCATCTGGTCCTCAAAGAAGCCGGTAACGCCGTATCGGGACGAAACGGTGCGACAGATCACGGAAGCGTGCGCGCGGGCCGCAGACGCCTGCCTCCAGTGAGGCGTGATCGTGGTGGGAAGGTGCCCCCGGAGGGGCCGTTTCCCACCACGATCACCGTCGACCGTCAGGCGGGGCGGAGCCAGAGCACGCCGAGCGGGGGGACCTGGAGGGGAGCGGACGCGGGCAGGCCATGCCACGGGACCGACTCCGCCACGACCGACCCGAGGTTGCCCACACCGGAGCCGCCGTAGTGGTGCGCGTCGGTGTTGACGACCTCCGTCCAGGTGCCGCCGGCCGGAAGGCCGATCCGGTAGTCGTGCAGCGGCCGGGCGGAGAAGTTCGCCACGCAGACCAGCGTCGAGCCGTCCGGGGCGATCCGGATGAAGGAGGCGGTGTTGTTGGCGACGTCGTCCCCGGCGATCCAGCGGAAGCCCGCCGGCTCGGTGTCCTGCGCCCAGAGCGCCGGGGTGTCCCGGTAGACCGCGTTCAGGTCCTTGACCAGCCGCTGCACCCCGGCCCGCGCCGGGTCGTGCAGGAGGTACCAGTCGAGGCCACGCTCCTCGCTCCACTCCCGCTCGTCACCCAGCTCGCAGCCCATGAAGAGCAGCTGCTTGCCCGGGTGCGCCCACATGTACGCCAGCAGCGCCCGCACGTTCGCCAGCTTCTGCCACAGGTCACCGGGCATCTTGCCGACCAGCGAGCCCTTGCCGTGCACCACCTCGTCGTGGCTGATCGGCAGCACGTAGTTCTCGCTGAAGGCGTAGGCGAGGGAGAAGGTCAGCTGATGGTGGTGGTGCTGCCGCCAGATCGGGTCCTTCGAGGTGTAGAGCAGGGTGTCGTGCATCCAGCCCATGTTCCACTTGAACCCGTAGCCGAGCCCGCCCTCGCTGGTCGCCCGGGTCACGCCCGGCCAGGCGGTCGACTCCTCGGCGATCATCACCACCCCGGCGTGGTGCTTGTAGACGGTGGCGTTGACCTCCTGCATGAAGGCGATCGCCTCCAGGTTCTCCCGGCCGCCGTACTGGTTGGGCTCCCACTGCCCCTCGCCGCGTGAGTAGTCCAGGTAGAGCATGGACGCGACGGCGTCCACCCGCAGTCCGTCGACGTGGAACTCGTCCAGCCAGTAGAGCGCGTTGGCGACCAGGAAGTTGCGCACCTCGCGGCGGCCGAAGTCGAAGACGTACGTGCCCCAGTCCGGGTGCTCGCCGCGACGCGGGTCCGGGTGCTCGTAGAGCGGGGTGCCGTCGAAGCGGGCCAGCGCCCAGTCGTCCTTGGGGAAGTGCGCGGGCACCCAGTCCAGCAGGACGCCCACTCCGGCGGCGTGCAGGGTGTCGACCAGGTGGCGGAACTCGTCCGGGTCGCCGAAGCGGGACGTCGGGGCGTAGTAGCCGGTGACCTGGTAGCCCCAGGAACCGCCGAACGGGTGCTCCATCACGGGCAGGAACTCGACGTGCGTGAAGCCCAGGTCGGTGACGTACGCGGTGAGCTGCTCGGCCAGCTCCCGGTAGCCGAGGCCGGGCCGCCACGAGCCGAGGTGCACCTCGTACACGCTCATCGGCTCCTGGTGCGGTTGCCGCTTCGCCCGGCGCTGGAGCCACGCCGCGTCCGACCACTCGTACGTCGACCGGTGCACCACCGAGGCGGTGGCCGGCGGCACCTCGGCGTACGCGGCCATCGGGTCGGCCTTGTCCCGCCAGCGGCCGTCCGCGCCGAGGATGCGGTACTTGTACCGCTGCCCGGCGGTCGCCCCGGGCACCAGGACCTCCCACACCCCGCTGGAGCCGAGGCAGCGCATCGGCCAGCCGTCGTCCGGCCCCCAGCCGGTGAACTCGCCGACCACCCGGACGCCCCGGGCGTTCGGTGCCCACACCGCGAAGGCCACCCCGGCGTCGGTGACCCGCGCCCCGAGCGCCTCCCAGAGCCGCTCGTGCCGCCCCTCGCCGATCAGGTGCAGGTCCAGCTCGCCGAGGGTGGGCGGGTGGCGGTACGGGTCGTCGTGCGCGGTGCCGTCCACCTCGACCCGGTAGTCGAGCACGGTGCCCGGCACGGTCACCTCGAACACGCCCGCGTCGTGCACCCGGCGCATCTCGTGGCGCGTACCGTCGGCCAGCAGGGCCACCGTCGCCGCGCCCCGGCGCAGCGTGCGGATCGTGGTGCCTCCGTCGGCGGGGTGCGCCCCCAGCACGGCGTGCGGGTCGTGCGCCGCACCGGCGATCAACTGGTCCATTCCACATCCTTCCCAGCGGGGGCGACCGGTGCGGTACCGCCGGAGAGGTCGTCCGGCACCGCCTCGACGGTCAGCTCGGTCGGGGCGGCCGGGACGGCGGCCGGAGGGTCGGTGGGGGCGGGCCGCCGCACCGTGAACACGTGCGCGGGTTGCAGGTACGGGTCGAGCCGGACGGCGTTGCGCTGCCCCCACTCGTAACTGGCCCCGGTCAGCTCGTCGTGCACGGTGAACCGCTCGTGCCAATCGAAGCCGAGCGCGGGCATGTCCAGGGTGGTGTTGCCCCACTGCACGCTCTGCGCGTCGAACGAGCAGACCACCAGGACGGTGTCGCCGGTTTCGGCGTCCCGCTTCGACCAGCAGAGCAGCATCGGGTTGTCGATCTCGTGGAAGACCAGGTTGCGCAGCCGGTGCAGGGCGGGGTGGTCCCGGCGTACCCGGTTGAGCGTGGCGATGAACGGCGCCAGCGAGCGGCCCTGCGCCTGCGCGCCGGCCCAGTCCCGGGGGCGCAGCTCGAACTTCTCGTTGTCGAGGTACTCCTCCGCGCCGGGGCGGGCCTCGTGCTCGAAGAGTTCGTAGCCGGCGTACATGCCCCAGGAGGGGGAGAGCAGGCTGGCCAGCACCGCCCGGATCTTGAACATCGGCGGCCCGCCGTGCTGCAACGTCTCGTGCAGGATGTCCGGCGTGTTGGGCCAGAAGTTCGGGCGCATCCAGTCGACCGAGGCGACCAGCTCCTCGCAGTACGCCCGCATCTCGGCCGGCGTGGTCCGCCAGGTGAAGTACGTGTACGACTGGGTGAAGCCGATCTTGCCGAGCCCGTGCATCATCGCCGGGCGGGTGAACGCCTCGGCGAGGAAGAGCACGTCCGGGTCGACCTTCTTGACCTCGCCGATCAGCCAGTACCAGAAGTCGACCGGCTTGGTGTGCGGGTTGTCGACCCGGAAGATCTTCACGCCCTCGCCGACCCAGTGCAGCACCACCCGCAGGATCTCGGCGCGGATCCCCTCCGGGTCGTTGTCGAAGTTCAGCGGGTAGATGTCCTGGTACTTCTTCGGCGGGTTCTCCGCGTACGCGATGGTGCCGTCGGCGCGGGTGGTGAACCACTCCGGGTGCTCGGTGACCCACGGGTGGTCCGGCGCGCACTGCAACGCCAGGTCCATCGCCACCTCCAGCCCCACCTCGGCGGCGGCGGCGACGAAGTCGCGGAAATCCTCCGGCGTACCCAGGTCGGGGTGGAGGGCGTCGTGGCCGCCCTCGGCCGCGCCGATCGCCCACGGCGAGCCGACGTCGTCCGGGCCGGCGACCAGGGTGTTGTTGCGGCCCTTGCGGTTGACCCGGCCGATCGGGTGGATCGGCGGCAGGTAGAGCACGTCGAAACCCATCGCCGCGACCCCGGGCAGCCGCTCCATCGCGGTGACGAAGGTGCCCGAGCGGGCCGGCGCGTCGACCGTGGCCGGGATCGCCCCCTCGGAGCGCGGGAAGAACTCGTACCAGGCGGAGAAGAGCGCCCGCGGCCGGTCCACCCAGAGGGCGTACTCGTCAGCGGGGGTGACCAGCTCCCGGACCGGATGCGCCCAGAGCAGCTCGGCCAGCTCCAGGGCCGGAGCCACCCGGCGCGGCACCGGCAGCTTCCCGTCGCGCAGCGCCTTCGCCGCTGCCCGGACCCGCTTCCGCTCGTCCCTCGGTACGGTCGTCGCGGCGGCGTCCAGCACCTTCGCCCCGTCGGCCAGGTCGTTGGCCAGCTCGGCCGCCCCCTGCCCGGCGGCGATCTTCTTCGTCACCGCGTTCTGCCAGGTCAAATACGGGTCGGAGAACGCCTCGACGGTGAAGGACCAGCGGCCGACGGCGTCCGGCCGGATGGTGGCGTGCCAGTGGTCCTGCCCCGGCTCGCCGGGACGCATCCGCACCGCCGGGCGCTCCCGCCCGTCCGGGCCCCGCCAGCGCACCGCGCAGCCCAGCGCGTCGTGCCCCTCCCGGTAGGCGCGGGCGGCCACCGGCACCAGTTCGCCGACGACCGCCTTGGCCGGGTAGCGACCGCAGGCCACCGAGGGGGTGATGTCTTCGATCGGGAACCGTCCAGTCACCCCGTAAACCTACTGCCCGAGATCCCTTCGCGCTCGGTCGAGCGCCCCCTGTCCCACCGGCGCGTGCTGCGCGATCCTCGTCGTGGTCTCGGCGCGGAACTCGTCGAGCGGTACGCATGTTGACAGCCGACCTTCGATACCGCCGGCCGCGCGGGACGACGGAACGTGACGGCGGGTTAAGTTTTGCTTATCGCGTTGCCGATCAACGATGAAAGATCGGTACCTTGCCCGGATGCGACACATCAAGACCGTGATCGCCGCGCTCGGCGTGGGTCCGCTGGCCTGGTTTCTGCTCGCCGCCGGACAGGGCCGGTCCCTGCGGGTGTTCGGGGAGGCGCAGGAAAGTGGTGGCGCCCTCGACCCGGACGCTCTGCTGAAGCCGTTGCTGGTGCTGGCGGCGGCCGGCCTTCTCCTCGGACTCGTCGCCACCGTACGGATCTCTCCGCTCGGCTCGGTGCTGACCGGACTGGCGTACTCGGCCAGCTACGTAGGTCTGTTGTTCAGCCCGGCGCGGCTGCTGGACCTGCTCGGTCACAAGCTGAGCGTGGCGGGCTACCAGATCGACCTGCTCGTCCCCGTACGGACCGGGACGTCGGTGCTGCTGGGCTCGCTGCTCCTGGTCGGGGTCGCCAGTGTCCAGCGGTGGCGGCGCTGGCCACAGCCGGACGCTGCTGAGCCGGCGGTCGTCGTCCCCGACACGGTCATTCCGCCGGTACCGGAACGGGATCGCCCGCTTGGCGCGGAGGGGCTCCGCCCGCTTGGCGCGGAAGGGCTCCGCCCGCTCGGTGCGGAAGGGCTCCGCCCGCTCGGTGCCGACGGGCTCGGGTCGACGAAGCAGGCCGAGGATCCGACGAAGCCGGGTAGGGCCGACGAGACAGACCCGGCGCTGGTCGGCGGTTCACCCTGGCCCGATTCGCCGCACAGCGACTCCACGAACGAGCCCTGGCAGTCGGGCTTTCCCGCCACTCACCGACGACCTCGTCGCTGACGTCACGGTCACCCTCGATCTGCTCGCCAGCAAGGACACCTGGATCTGGCGGTCCGTCCTCGGCTCGCTGCCTGCTTCGGCAACGAGCTGTCGGGTCTGCTGCCGGGCCGACGGCAGGCTGGTCGACCAGCGGGGCACCCGGCCGAAGTGGCCTGTATCCAGCACGCGAGCCGAATCTTGGACAGTTACCGCTCGATGAGGACGGAAACTGTCCAAGAATCGGCGGCGCGGCCGGCGCGAGCCGGGCCAGATTCGGCGGACTGTTCCTCGGGCTTATCCGTGCCGGCACCACGACGCCAGGTCCAGGACGGGCAAGGCTCGTGCTCGACGACGTGTTCGACAGCAGATATCCGTCCGCGAATTCCCCACTGCGAGGACAAGAACACCCTCGCGGTGGGGCTCAACGTGCCAGGGATTGTCGGTGGGGTGTAGCAGAATGCGGCGGTCTGCCTCACGGCACCTGCTGACCCGAAAGGATCACGACAATGGCAAAGGTCGTCTCCACGCTCTTCATCTCGGCCGATGGTGTGGCCGAAATCGATCCTGACTGGCACTTCCCGTACTTCGACGACAACATGGGCCGCGCCGTCGGCGAGGACTACGACACCGCCGACGTGCTGCTCATCGGCCGCGATACCTACGACAGCTTCGCCGGAGCCTGGCCCGACCGCGAGGCCGCGGGTGGCGACGACGCGGGGTTCGCCAAGCAGCTCGGGGACGTACGCAAGATCGTCGTCACCCGTCAGCAGTTGGAGTTCTCCTGGCGCAACTCCGAGGTGATCCAGGGTGACCTCCTCGACGTCGTCACCGCGCTCAAGGCCGATCCCGACATCAAGGGCATCCTCATCCCCGGGTCGATCTCCGTGGTGCAGCAACTGCTCGCCGCCGGGCTGGTCGACGAGCTGCGTCTGCTGGTGCACCCGGTGGCGGCGCGGAAGGGCCGCCGGCTCTTCGACGACGGCGACAAGCCGTACCACCTCAAGGTGACGTTGACGGAGGTGTTCCCGACCGGTGCGATCCGGGTGATCTACGCGCCCACCGCCGCCCCCGCCACGGTCGGCTACGACGAGGTCAAGGACCAGGTGCCCGCGTAGGTGTCTCGCGCTGTCGTCCGGGGCGCATGGTGAGTACGAATCCGGCAGGCGGGCGTGGGACTCGTTGTGGCTCGACCGCTGAGCCACAACGAGTCCACGCGGTCGAGTGGGTCAGGCCGCGACGTAGCCGTTGAACACGTGGACCCCGTCGTAGGCGCCGCTCGAGTTCGACCGGTTCGTGTTGAAGTACAGCTTGCCGTCGCTGATCCCCACACCTTCGATCTCGAACTTGGAGTACGCCGAGGACGTGATGCGGAAGGAGAGGTCGGTGGCCGCAGGCGCGGTCCCGGTCGTCGCCGGCGACACGTTCCGGTAGACGAGCACGATGCTGCGGTTGTCCTTGGTCAGCGGGTAGTAGAGAACCTTCTTGGGGGCGTCGTAGAAGAACCCCTGGTTGACGAAGGTCCCCAGGTCCGGCACGGTGGCGCCGTTGACGAGAGCACCTTCGACCTGCAAGGTGAACGCCTGCGTCAGATCGATGGTCCCGGAGCTGGCGCGCAGCGGGAGACTGGCGTTGTAGATCGTCCTGCCACTCTTGAACATGAACGTGATCGCGCTGCTGCTGACCGAGACCCGGTGGATCCCGGACGGCGTCGCCACGGCCCCGTTGAGCCGCACCTGGTACGACCCGGCGTGGTAGTAGGTGGTGCCGTCGTAGCGGAGCCTGACGAGCTGCGCGCCGCTCGACTTCATGGTGACGACGAACATGTGGTGCTGCCCGTCGATGTCGACGATCGTCATGTCGTTCGCGTGCCCGAGCCAGGGGTTGGTCGACGTGTTGTTCGTGCCGTTCGTCATCAGCACTCGCGCGCCGGTGTCCTTGTGGACACGGTAGATGACGGAGACGTCGTCGTAGTTGGTGCGCGTCTTGATCGAGTAGAGGTAGGTGGCTCCGGCGGCGAAGCCCTGCACCCCGGTGCAGCATCCTGTGTCGGGTGTGCTGGCAATGTCGCTGTACGTGTTGTAGTAGGCGGCCTGGGCCGGCTGCCCAGACAGGACCAGAAAACCGAGAACCATCGCGACCGAAACCACCAGTCGCCTGCCAAACCGCATGTTGTCCTCCCCGAACCCCCGACGACCTGAGGCCGGGTGCCTCAGAGACCGCCAGGTGCAGGGTCATTTTGCGGCATCGACGGTCTTGAGATCGACATTTATCAGGTTGTACCTGGTGGGCGAGGGTGGCGTGGCAGCGTGGCCGAGGGCGAGGTCACCAGCTGCGGCGCGGGTCAGGACTCCGGCCCGGCGGGCATCGTCGACATCGGTCGCGGCGCCGAGAGGCGGCGCGGTCTTCAACGTCAGGGCATCGGTCTACACCTGTCCGGCGACGCGTCCTCAAGCTGCTCGCGCAGCAGGCCATCCCGGAACACCCCCGCGTGCGCAGGAAGCAGACCCTGCGGTAGGCCAGAGCAACCGGGCCGGCGAGATCGCCCCCGCGCGCGGGGAGCAGCAGGCGAACGACAGCATGAAGTCCTCGTGGCCGGGGATTACCCCCGCGTGCGCGGGGAGCAGCCCTGGTCCCACGTTTCGCGGGTGATCTTGGCCGGATCATCCCCGCGTGCGCGGGGAGCAGGCGGTCTGCGCGTGCGGGACGGCGGTCGCCGGGGGATCACCCCCGCGTGCGCGGGGAGCAGAACTGGCTCAGCCGTGCCTGGATGTGCCGCCGGGGATCACCCCCGCGTGCGCGGGGAGCAGCCACCACTAGCTGAATGCCTGCATCGGTGAGGTGGATCACCCCCGCGTGCGCGGGGAGCAGGAGGTGAGCGGCGAGGTCCGCCAGCGTCGCCAGGGATCACCCCCGCGTGCGCGGGGAGCAGACTTCATGCCGTACTCCTCTGGTCGTGCTGCTGGATCACCCCCGCGTGCGCGGGGAGCAGGTCGCCGGGGTGACCGGTCTGCCGATGCGCTACGGATCACCCCCGCGTGCGCGGGGAGCAGCCGCGTACTCCTTCATCGCAACGGCAATGGTCGGGATCACCCCCGCGTGCGCGGGGAGCAGGCCGGAGCGGCAAGCGAGGCACGACGCGACACGGGATCACCCCCGCGTGCGCGGGGAGCAGGCCACGACGAAGTCCCCGGCGATGAATTCCGGGGGATCACCCCCGCGTGCGCGGGGAGCAGTAGCCGTACTCCTCGATCGCCGCGGCGGTGCCCGGATCACCCCCGCGTGCGCGGGGAGCAGGCGAGCGTTGATCGCGTCCAGGGCCCGTTGCAGGGATCACCCCCGCGTGCGCGGGGAGCAGGGCCCGTCCTTCACCTCTTCCTCGTACCTGATCGGATCACCCCCGCGTGCGCGGGGAGCAGGGCAGCGACGCGGGCCGCCTTGGCGCGGAGTTCGGATCACCCCCGCGTGCGCGGGGAGCAGAATGTTGTCGAACTCGACACGCGCCGTCATGGAGGATCACCCCCGCGTGCGCGGGGAGCAGATCTCTTGATCTCCCCTACGTCGTCGTCGCTCGGGATCACCCCCGCGTGCGCGGGGAGCAGTCGTTGAGGGTCTGCCGGGTCAGCCCGGCGGACGGATCACCCCCGCGTGCGCGGGGAGCAGATTGTGGTCAAGTCGGACGCCGCCCGGAGCAACGGATCACCCCCGCGTGCGCGGGGAGCAGGACGGCCCGGTGGAGGTGGACACCGACGACCCGGGATCACCCCCGCGTGCGCGGGGAGCAGCTGCTCACGATCCACGCCGTCCCGCGCTGGTAGGGATCACCCCCGCGTGCGCGGGGAGCAGGGCTGGCCTGCGGTGCGGGAGAAGTGCCGCGAGGGATCACCCCCGCGTGCGCGGGGAGCAGGTGGGTCTGGGTCACCTGATGCTGGGCGAGGGAGGATCACCCCCGCGTGCGCGGGGAGCAGCTTACGTGGGACCGGGGCCAGGGGCACCGACCGGGATCACCCCCGCGTGCGCGGGGAGCAGACGTCGAACGGAGCATGGCCGGCGTGTACGTCGGGATCACCCCCGCGTGCGCGGGGAGCAGAGCCCGGAACGGAAGTCCAGTGCGGCGGGCGTGGGATCACCCCCGCGTGCGCGGGGAGCAGGCCTTTCCTTGTCCCAAAAACACGACGTGACAAGGATCACCCCCGCGTGCGCGGGGAGCAGACTTCTTGACCTGCGTTTCTAGAGATCAACTACTGCGTTTTCATTCACTTTGGCTCTCAAGATCGATTCCTGGAGTGGTGGATGGTGGTTCGGCTTCTCTAGAACTATCGGTCGTGCGTCGTCAAGGATCAAGCCTGCTCTAGGCGGGCGGCTCGGCTGCGACAAATGAGCCCTTGCCCTGGTGCACCTCGATCCAGCCGCGCTCGTCGAGGATCCAGAGAGCCCGCTTGATCGGGTTGTCGGAGGAACTGTACTGCCGGGCGAGTTCGGCGATGGTCGGCAACTTGTCGCCGGGCTTGAGCGTGCCGCTGCGGATCGACGCGGTGATGTCGTCGAAGACCTGCTCGTACACAGGCTTGCGGGGCATGTGGACCACCTCTCGTCAGCCTGTCCAGACTCTCACCAAGCGCGACACGGTGTGAACCCTGTGTTGACTCTGGTGACTTAGGGTCCTAAGTTGCTCGTGGCGGAGGTCCTCTCGTCAGCAGCGGAGTGCCTCGGATCCGGGCGGGGTGGTTCCTCCCCGTGCCACCCCGCCCTCCCCCCGTCCCCAACCCCGAGGAGGCACGGATGCGTGAGCGTCCCCACGATGGGCCGCTGCCGTCGGCAAGCCCGGTGCCGGGTGCCCGGCCACCGCACCCCGACGGAGACCGGGTGCCGACCCCGGCCCGCCCGGACCGCGCGCCGCTCACCCGCCGGCAGTACGCCTACGGCCTGACGGTCGCGCTGCTCGTCCTGGTGCTGCTCGTGGTCGGGATCCTCCGGTGAGCGGGAGGGGCCGATGGTGAACGAGCTACCGGTGGGCCGCCGGGTCGCCCAGTGGCGGGTACGGCGGAACATGACCCAGCAGCAGTTCGCCGACCGCCTCGGCAGGTCGAAGAGCTGGGTGGACAAGGTCGAGCGCGGGGTGCGCCGGCTGGAACGGGTGTCCAGCCTGCGGGAGGTCGCCGACGCGCTCCGGATCGATCTGGGAGTGCTGCTGACCGACCAGCCCGGCAGACCGGATCCCGCTGCCGCAGGTGTGGAGGGGGTACGCAACGCCCTGTCGCGGTACCACGTCGAGGCCCCGTCCGGGCCGGTCGACGTCGCGGAGGTGCGGGCCCGGCTGGCGCACGCGGAGCAGACCTACCGGCACGCCCGCTACCCGCAACTGCTCGCCCTGCTGCCCGGTCTGCTCGACGCCGCTCGCGCCGCGCGTGCCGTCCGCCCCGACCGGGCGACCGCCGGGCTGCTGGTCGCCGGGTACGCGCTCGCCGCCCTGGCGCTGGTCAAGGTCGACCACGGGGAGCTGGCCTGGCTGGCTGCCGACCGGGCGATGGCGCTCGCCCAGGCCACGGGTGACCCGCAGGTCGCCGCCGTGGCCACGGTGTCACTGGCGCAGGCCCTCCGGCACGTCGACCGGCGACGTGCCGCGACGGAGGCCGCCGTGGTCGCCGTACACCGGCTGAGGTCGGCGCGGTCCGGTGTCGCCGCCGATCCGTCCCTGCTCGGGACGCTGCTGCTCCAGGCCGCCCTCGCCGCCGCCGGCCGGGGACTGGCCCGTGACGCGCGGCAGTTGCTCGACCAGGCGGCGGAGTTGGCGAGGGACGTCGTGGCCGGCGACGGCGGGTTCGGCCCGGCGGCGGTCGAGGCGGCGCGGGTGGTCGCCGAGACGGCCCTCGGGGACGTCACGGTGGCGACGGCACGGCACGAGCGGCTGACTGCCGGCGGCGGCTGGCGGTGGCTGCCGACCGAGCACCGGGCCGCGTACCTGCTCGACGCGGCCCGCGCGTACGTGCTGGCCGGTGACATGCGGCGGGCGGGCCGGGCGCTGCTGGACGCGGAACGCACCGCCCGCAGCGAGGTGCACGACCGCCCGGCGGTACGGGACCTGGTTGCCGTCGTGGCACGGCCCGCTGACGCCCCGACCGACCTGGCCCGCCTCGCCGCCGCCCTCCACGTCACCTGACCTCCCGGCGCGGCGACGCCCGGCAGGTCAGGCGGTCGCGCCCACCGAGCGGTAGACCTCCACGGTGCGTTCGGCGATGGCGTCCCAGGAGAAGTGCTCGACGGCCCGGCGGCGACCGGCGCGACCGAACTTCTCCACCCGCTCCGGGTCGGCGAGCAGCGCGTTGACCGCCCCGGCCAGGTCGGCGACGAACCGGTCCGGGTCCAGCGGGGTGCCGCTGCCGTCGGTCGCCTGCTCGATCGGCACGAGCAGCCCGGTCTCGCCGTCGGCGACCACCTCGGGGATGCCGCCGGTGGCGGTCGCCACCACCGCCGTCTCGCAGGCCATCGCCTCCAGGTTGACGATGCCCATCGGCTCGTAGACCGACGGGCAGACGAAGACGGTGGCGTGGGTGAGCACCTGGATCACCTCGTGCTTGGGCAGCATCTCGGCCACCCAGACCACCCCGGAGCGCTTCGCCCGCAGCTCGTCGACGAGATCCTCCACCTCGGCGGCGATCTCCGGCGTGTCCGGCGCGCCGGCCAGCAGCACGAGCTGCGCGTCCGCCGGCAGGGACCGGGCGGCCCGGAGCAGGTACGGCAGGCCCTTCTGCCGGGTGATCCGCCCGACGTAGACGACGCTCGGGCGGGACGGGTCGACGCCGAGCCGGGTCAGCACGTCGGTGCCGTGGTCCGGGGCGTACTGCGCGGTGTCGATGCCGTTGTGCACCACCCGGACCTTCGCCGGGTCGACCGCCGGGTACGCGGCCAGCACGTCGCGCATCATGCCGGCGCTCACCGCGATCACCGCGTCGGCTGCCTCGATCGCGGTCCGCTCGCACCACGAGGAGAGCGCGTACCCGCCGCCGAGCTGTTCGGCCTTCCACGGGCGCAGCGGCTCCAGGCTGTGCACGGTGACCACGTGCGGCACCCCGTGCAGCAGCTTCGCGGTGTGCCCGGCGAGGTTGGCGTACCAGGTGTGGCTGTGCACCACGTCGGTGCCGGCGCATCCGGCGGCCATCGCCAGGTCGACGCCCATGGTGCGCAGCGCCGCGTTCGCCCCGGCCAGTTCGGCCGGCTCGGCGTACGCGGTGACGCCCTCCCCGGTGCGCGGCGCGCCGAAGCAGTGCACCCGTACGTGGGCGAGTCGGCGCAGCTCACGGGCCAGGTACTCGACGTGCACCCCGGCTCCGCCGTACACCTCCGGCGGGTACTCCCGGGTGAGCAGGTCGACGCGGAGCGGCGCGGAGTCGGTCATGTCCGCAATCTAGTGCACACCGGCCCGCGCCACCCGGCGTGGAACCAACCGTGAAGTGTGCCCGTACGAGTGGTGAAGTCGCACGCGGGTGGTTAGCGTCGGTGCATGGCTGAGAAGGTGCTCGCGATCGTCCTGGCCGGTGGGGAGGGCAAGCGCCTGATGCCGCTCACCGCCGACCGGGCCAAGCCCGCCGTGCCGTTCGGTGGGATGTACCGGATGGTGGACTTCGTCCTGTCCAACCTGGCGAACGCCGGGTTCCTGAAGATCGTCGTGCTGACCCAGTACAAGTCCCACTCACTGGACCGGCACATCACCAAGACCTGGCGGATGTCGACCCTGCTCGGCAACTACGTCACCCCGGTCCCGGCCCAGCAGCGGCGCGGCCCGTGGTGGTTCGCCGGCTCGGCCGACGCGATCTACCAGAGCTTCAACCTGATCTACGACGAACAGCCGGACTACGTGATCGTCTTCGGCGCGGACCACATCTACCGGATGGACCCCCGGCAGATGGTGGACGAGCACATCGCCTCCGGGGCCGCCGTCACCGTCGCCGGGATCCGACAGCCGCTGTCGATGGCCGACCAGTTCGGTGTGATCGAGGTGGGCGAGGACGGCCGGCGGATCCGGGCGTTCCGGGAGAAGCCCACCGACGCGGTCGGGCTGCCGGACGCCCCCGACCAGATCTACGCCTCGATGGGCAACTACGTCTTCTCCAGGAAAGCGCTGATCGAGGCGCTGGAGACCGACGCGGAAGACAAGACCAGCAAGCACGACATGGGCGGCAGCATCATCCCGATGCTGGTCGAGCGGGGTGAGGCGAACGTCTACGACTTCCGCGACAACGAGGTGCCCGGCAGCACCGACCGGGACCGTGGCTACTGGCGCGACGTGGGAACCCTCGACTCGTTCTACGACGCGCACATGGATCTGATAAACGTCCACCCGATCTTCAACCTCTACAACTTCGAGTGGCCCATCTACACCGGGCAACTGACCTACCCGCCGGCGAAGTTCGTGCACCAGTGGGGCGAGCGGGTCGGCCGGGCGGTCGCCTCGATGGTCTCGCCGGGCGCGGTGATCTCCGGGTCGCTGGTGGAGAACTCGATCGTCTCGCCGAAGGTCAAGGTCCACTCCTGGGCGCACGTGGACGGCGCGGTGCTGATGGAGGGAGTCGAGATCGGCCGGCACGCGGTGGTCCGCCGGGCCATCCTGGACAAGAACGTGTACGTCCCCGAGGGCGCCGAGATCGGTGTCGACCTGGAGAAGGACCGGCAGCGCTACACCGTCTCGGACAACGGCGTCGTCGTGATCGGCAAGGGTCAACGCGTCGAGGTCTGAGGCCGCCGTCCCATCCGCCGGGCCCGTCCCGGAACCGGCGGTCCGCCCCGTCAGGAGGAGGTTGCAGAAGTGGTCCACGCCCGTGCCGGACAGCCCGCCGAGCCCGCCGACCTGGTCGACGTGCCCCGGCTGGTCACCGCCTACTACGCCGAGCACCCGGATCCGGCCGACCCGGCGCAGCAGGTCTCCTTCGGCACGTCCGGACACCGTGGGTCGAGCCTGCGCAACGCCTTCAACGAGCACCACATCCTCGCCGTCACCCAGGCACTCTGCGACTACCGGCGGGCGTTCGGCGTCGACGGTCCGCTCCTCCTCGCCCGGGACACCCACGCGCTCTCCGCCCCGGCGGCGGTGACCGCCCTGGAGGTGCTCGCCGCCAACGACGTGACGGTGCTGGTCGACAGCCGGGACGGCTACACGCCGACCCCGGCGCTGTCGCACGCCGTGCTCACCCACAACCGGGGCCGCACCAGCGGGCTCGCCGACGGCATCGTCATCACCCCGTCGCACAACCCGCCGGACGACGGTGGCTTCAAGTACAACCCCACCAACGGTGGCCCGGCCGACACCGACGTCACCCGGTGGATCCAGGACCGGGCGAACGCGATCCTCGCCGCCGGGCTCACCGAGGTGCGGCGGATCCCGTACGCGCGGGCCCGCGCCGCCGACACCACCGGGGAGTACGACTTCCTCGCCGGCTACGTCGACGACCTGCCCGCCGCGCTGGACATCGCCGCGATCCGCGACGCCGGGGTGCGCATCGGCGCGGACCCGCTGGGCGGGGCGAGTGTGGCGTACTGGGGCGAGATCGCCGAACGGCACAAGCTCGACCTGACCGTGGTGAACCCGACCGTCGACCCGACCTGGCGGTTCATGACCCTGGACGGCGACGGCAAGATCCGGATGGACTGCTCCTCGCCGAACGCGATGGCCTCGCTGATCGCCGCCCGCGCCGACTACCAGGTCTCCACCGGCAACGACGCGGACGCCGACCGGCACGGCATCGTCACCCCGGATGGCGGCCTGCTCAACCCGAACCACTACCTCGCGGTGGCGATCGGGCACCTCTTCCGTACCCGTACCGGATGGGGTGCGGGCGCGGCGGTCGGCAAGACCCTGGTCTCCTCCTCGATGATCGACCGGGTCGCGGCCGACCTCGGACGGCCGCTGCTGGAGGTGCCGGTCGGCTTCAAGTGGTTCGTGCCGGGGCTGCTCGACGGCACGGTCGGCTTCGGCGGTGAGGAGAGCGCGGGGGCGTCGTTCCTGCGCCGGGACGGCAGCACCTGGACCACCGACAAGGACGGCATCCTACTCTGCCTGCTCGCCGCCGAGATCATCGCCACCACGGGCCGGACGCCGAGCCAGCACTACGCCGACCTGACCGAGCGGTTCGGCGCACCCGCCTACGCCCGGATCGACGCCCCGGCCGACCGGGAGCAGAAGGCGGTGCTCGGGAAGCTCTCCCCGGAGCAGGTCGGTGCGACCGAGCTGGCCGGTGAGCCGATCACCGCGACGCTCACCACCGCCCCGGGCAACGGGGCGTCGATCGGCGGCCTGAAGGTGACCACCGCCTCGGGTTGGTTCGCCGCCCGTCCCTCCGGCACCGAGGACGTCTACAAGATCTACGCCGAGTCGTTCCAGGGCCCGGAGCACCTGGCCCGGATCCAGGAGGAGGCGCGGGAACTGGTCTCGACGGTGCTCGGGCAGGGCTGACGCCCGCTCCGGGGCGTGCGGTCCCGCGTGCTGGTGGGATCGTCACCGCACCGCCGTCCCCTCGTTGGCCCCTCCGTGGCGTCGACGAGGGGAGCACGACCGTGACCAGGGTGATGACGGTGGTCGGCACCCGGCCGGAGATCATCCGGCTGTCCCGGGTGATGGACCGGCTGGACCGGACCGTGGACCACGTCCTGGTGCACACCGGGCAGAACTGGGACCACTCGCTCTCCGAGGTGTTCTTCAGCGAGCTGCGACTGCGCCAACCGGACCGCTTCCTCGACGTGGACACGTCGTCGCTGGGGCGCACCCTCGGCGGCGTGCTGGTCGGCATGGAACAGGCGGTCGCCGAGTTGTGCCCGGACGCGCTGCTGGTGCTCGGCGACACGAACAGCTGCATCGCCGCGCTGATGGCCCGCCGGATGCGGGTGCCGGTCTACCACATGGAGGCGGGCAACCGCTGTTTCGACCTGAACGTGCCGGAGGAGACCAACCGCCGCCTCGTCGACCACGTCGCCGACTTCAACCTGGTCTACACCGAGCACGCCCGGCGGAACCTGCTCGCCGAGGGGCTGCACCCCCGGCGGATCCTGCTCACCGGCTCGCCGATGCGGGAGGTGCTGGAGCACCACCGGCCGGACATCGACGGCTCGACCATCCTCGACCAGCTCGGCCTGGCCCCGCGCGGGTACTTCCTGGTCAGCGCGCACCGGGAGGAGAACGTCGACGCGCCCGCCCGGCTCGGCCGGCTGCTGGACTGCCTGCGGGCGGTCCGGGACGAGTGGGGCCTGCCGGTGCTGGTCTCCACCCACCCCCGGACCCGCAAGCGGCTGGAGGCGCTCGCCCCGGACGACAGCACCCTGGACGGGATCACGTTCCACGAGCCGTTCGGCCTCTTCGACTACGTACGCCTCCAGCTCGGGGCCAGTTGCACCCTGTCGGACAGCGGGACGATCAGCGAGGAGGCGGCGATCCTGGGGTTCCCGGCGGTGACCCTGCGGGAGTCGATCGAACGCCCCGAGGCCCTGGACGCCGGGGGGATCATCATGACCGGGCTCGACCCGGCCGGTGTGGTCGAGGCGGTCCGGGTGACGGTCGACCAGGTCGCCGCCGACGGGGTGCCCTGCCCGGCCGACTACCGGGTGCCGGACACCTCCCGCCGGGTGGTCGACTTCATCCTCTCCACGGTCCGCCGGCACCACGAGTGGGCCGGCGTCCGGCGCTGACCCACCCGGCCCTCCACTCCCGCCGGCCCGAGCCGGCCGGGGTGGAGGGCCGTTCCGCGTGGGGCCGTCGGTCAGCGGCGAGGGCGGCCGAGCAGGTGGGTCAGTGACCGGGCGACCAGGTCGTCCCGGGCCGCCGGGGCCAGTCCCTCCAGCCCGAACCCGAGGTAGACGGTGTCGGCGGTGACCACCGCCGCGCCCTCCTCGAAGGCCCGCTCGCTGCGCGACCAGTCGTTCGAGCCGGGCAGCGAGCCGGGCGGCGGCCCGGCCACCGTCCAGCCACCCAGGTCGGCCGTCTCGAACGAGGTCTCCGCGACGGTGACGCCGTCGACGACCACCCGGGCGTCGTCCAGGAAGACGCCGAGCCCCTGGGTGCCCCAGTCCGAGACGTACGAGATGGACACCTCGACCCGCTTGCCGGCGTACGCCGACAGGTCCACCGAGAACTCCTGCCAACCGTTTGACGCACCGGTCGCGGCGTGCCACTGGCCGGTGCTGCCGGTCGGCGAGCAGTCCGCGCTCTGGTAGTGCAGCAGGAACGGGTGCAGCTCGGTGGCCAGGCCGCTCTCGCAGCTGTCCCCGGTGTCGGTGCCGGTGTGGCCGTTGCGGTCCGGCAGGGTGGTCCAGTCGTCCGTGCCCACCTCGTGCGCCTCGACGATCATGAAGTCCCAGTTCGGCTCGATGTCGTACGAGGTGAAGAAGCGCAGCTCACCGCTGGTGGCCGAGGTCAGGTCGACGGTCCGGGTGAGCCGCTTGTACGCCTCGTCGGCCCGCCCGCTGTACACGTACCACCCGCCGGTGCGCGGGTCGAACGGCGCACCGCCGGGGCGTACCCAGTCCAGCGCCGCGGTGCTGCGGAACTGCGGGAACTGGTCCGGCGGCAGGAAGCTCGACGTGCTGAGCAGGGACGCCGTGTGGTCCTGGTTGCCGGCGGAGCCGGGGGCGTTGAGGGTGCCCTGCCAGCCGGCGAACGCCCCCTCGGAGCCCCGCAGCGGGTACGGGACGCCGTCCGCGCTGCCGCCGTCGCTGACGTGGTTGTACGCGCCCAGCCAGTACTGCTGGAAGTCGTTGGACAGCGGCAGGCAGGTGGGGTCGTCCGGGTCGGTGCACTCGGCCGGGGCGGTCGGCTGGTACACGTACCCGCCGTCGGAGGCCTGCGCGTACAGCGCGTACTTCCCGCTGACCAGGAGCTTGCCGCCCTCGTTGAGGTAGTCCCGGACGGCCAGCTCGGTCTCCGCCGCCGCGCGGGCCGCCGTGCCCGGCACCTGGCCGGGGGAGCGGGGGATCACGTCGTCGCCGGTCTCCCAGACCACCGCCCGGTAGTGGGCGAGGACGCCCAGGTGGTGCGGGGCCTTCCGCCCCATCGCGTCGATGTCGTACACGTCGCTGCTGCGCCCGGCGGCGGTCAGCGCGGCGGTCACCTCGTCGGCGTACTTCGCGCCGGTGCCCTCCTGCACCGGGCTGAGCCCGGTGACGTCCTCGGCCGCCAGGACCAGCACCTCGCCGCCGATGTCGGTGTGCACCCGGTAGGTGAAGTGCTCGCTGGCCACCACGCCCTGCCCGCGCCCGGTGCCGGTGAACCAGACCTCGACCCGGTCGCCGGGCTTCGCGCCGGTGACCGTGCCCCGCATCTCGGCGTAGTAGTCGTCGTGGGTGTCGCCGTACCGTTCGCCGCCGCGCCACTCGCGCACGCCGACGGTGCTCGTCCGGCCGCCGTTGACCGTGTAGTGCATCCGCACGTTGGCCAGCGCCCGCCGGGTGATCGCGGCGACCTGCTGGGTGCGACCGTACGAGGTGTCGAACGCGTCGACCACGAAGTCCGGGGTGCTCCGGCCGACCACGGAGACCGGGTCGTCCGGGTCGTGGGTGGACTGCGCCACCGCGAGCGCGAACGGCAGGTTCTTCGCCACCTCGGCGGCGATCAGCTTCTCGTCGTCCGGGAAGACGAAGCCGCTGACGCAGTCCTCGGGACGCCACTGGTCGTCCGGGTCGGAAGCGGCGACCGTACGGCAGGTGGACATCTCCGGGGTGAAGCCGAGTGCGCCGTACCGGACGGTGGCGTGACTGTCGGTGTCGCCGTTGGTGGTGTACAGCTCGGCGGAGAGGTCCGGGTCGTAGCCGGGCACCGCCGGGTGGTCGTCGTCGCCGACCATCGCCTGGTAGATCAGGTCGTCCGGGCTGGGCGTGGCGACCTGCCAGCCGACGCCGTAGAGCAGCAGTTCGGCGGCCGAGTGGTAGTTGACGAAGAACTCGAAGCCGACCCGGCGGAAGAGCCGGTCCAGCGCCTGGGTCTCCGGCTCGGAGTTGGGGCCGGGGCCACGGTAGGTGTCACTGGCCGGGTCCGGTGAGGAGCCCTCGTTGTCGTACCCCCACTTGTAGGCGAAGTTCCGGTTCAGGTCGACGCCGTCGACGGCGGTGATCCGCCCGTCGCCGTCGTTGTCGCGCAGGTTCTTGCGCCACAGCCGGTTGCCGGGGGTGAAGGTGTGGTCGTACCCGTCGGGGTTGACCACCGGCAGGAACCACAGCTCGGTGGTGTCCACCAGCCGGGTGATTTCCCGGTCCCGGCCGTAGTTGTCCAGGACGTGGTGCATCAGGCGCCGGGTCATCTCCGGGGTGATCCACTCCCGGGCGTGCTGGGTGCTGGCGTAGAGCACCGCCGGCCGCTGTCCGTCCGGCAGCGTACGGGCATTCTTGGTGACCTTGACCGCACGGATCGGCTTGCCCTGGTGGGTGCGGCCGATGGTCTCCACACTGGTCAGCTTCGGGTACCGGGCCGCGGTGGCGGTGATCTCGTCGGAGATGCCGCCCGGTCCGGAGTACGGGCGGAAGGCCGTCCAGCCGTCGGCGGCCTGGTCGCGCAGGACCCGGGAGGCGTCCTTGCCGTCGACCTGCTTGACGCGGAGCCGGACTCCCTGGCCGGCCAGCCGGTCGGCCTGACGTCGGCTGAGCACCGTCTCGACCGTGGTGTCGCCGGTGGGGCTCGTGGCCCGGTGGTCGTGGCCGAGGTCGACACCGGCGGCGCGCAGCTTGTCGAGCTGCTCCGGGGCGACCGTGCCGACGTAGACCTCGAGGCTGTCGTCGCGACCGCCCGGGTCGGACGGTGGCCGCGCGCTCGCCGGAGCGGTCAGCGCCAGTGCGCCGACCAGGGTGAACACGCCGACGACCGCCAGCCGTGTGCGCCTCATCGGGCTCCCTTCGAAAGGGCGGGGACCTGTAGCGGCGAGCCTTCCGCATCGTCTTTACGCATGTCAATGAGTCGATCGGTTGCGATGTCACGGTCGGCTGCGACCCCGTGACCGGGTCTCGCCGGGGGCTCGCCGGGTCGGCCGGGTCGGGCGCCGCCGACGCGGTCTGGTCGCACAGAGTGATCAAATCGTTACCGAGAGGCGGTCGAATCGTTGACCGGAGGGCACGGGTCGTACCGTCCCGGCGGCCGGCAGTCCGCCGTTCCCCGGTGCGTCGGCAAGGAGTTGATCAGGACATGCGCACGCTCGACAGGCCCGGTGCACCGTCCCGGCTGACGCACCCGTGGCCGGGACCGCAGGCCGGTCGGGTCGACGAGCCGTCACCGGACCGCCCGCACCCCGAGCGCCGGTGGCTGCTCCTGATTCCGCTGGCTGGCTACGTCACCCTGCTGCACCACGCGTACCAGCACGAGATCGTCCCGTTGTTCGAGTACCTGAACCTGGTGTACCGCACGCCCGACACGTGGAACTACGCCCTGGCGCTGGGCATGGTCGCGGTGGTGGCCGTCCTGATGCCGCAGCGGATCCGCCGACCGTCGGACTTCGTGCTCTGGGTCCTGTTCGTGATGGCGGTGGTCCCCAGCATCGTGGTTCCGCAGTACGCCGACATCCTCCCGGCCTCCGAGTCGCTGGAACTCGCGGCGGTGGTGGCGGCCGTCTTCCTGCTGGTGGTGGGGGGTGCCCGGTTCGGTCCGTCCGGGACGCTGCGGGTCAGGGGCATCCAGTTCTTCGACGTCTGGGCGATCGTGGTGGTCCTCTCCCTCATCACCTACGCCTACATGACGTTGACCGCCGGGCTGAGCTTCCGTCTGGTGGGCCTCGGTGACGTGTGGGAGATCCGGTCGGCGTACCGCGACCAGGTCGCCGCCAGCGGTCCCGTGCTGGGGTACCTGGTGCGACTCCAGGGCAACGTGCTCAACCCCCTGCTCATCGCCCGGGGCATCTACGCGCGACGGTGGACGATGGCGCTGCTGGGCGGTGTCGGCCAGATCCCGATCTTCGCCGCCACCGGGTTCAAGCTGACCCTGCTCTCGATTCCCGCGATCGTCGCTCTCGCCCTGCTCTTCCGTGGGCGGGGAAGCCCACGGGCGTGGACGATCGTGGCCGGTGTCGTCGGAATCATCGCGGCCGCGCTGGTGGCCGACGCGCTGCTGGGCTCGTTCCTCTACACCCAGGTCTTCGTCAACCGGTTGTTCATCGCGCCGGGTGTGGTCACCGCCGCGCACGTCATGGTCTTCGCGGATCTGCCCAAGGCACGGTGGGGGCACAGTTTCCTCCGGCCGTTCGTCGACTATCCGTACGACCAGGTACCGGACCACCTGGTCGGCGCGGTGATGTTCGAGCAGCCCCAGACCTCGGCGAACGCCAGTCTGTTCGGCGACGGGTACAGCAACCTGGGGTACGGGGGCGTGCTCATCGAGGCCGCCGTTCTCGTCCTGCTGCTCTGGGCGATCGACGGCGCGGCCCGGCACCTGCCGCTGAAGGTGAGTGGCGCGATCCTCCTGGTGCCCGCTGTCGCGCTGGCCAACATGAGCGTCTTCACCAGCATCCTGTCGAACGGCTTCGCCTACGCGATCGTGCTGATGGCCTGCCTGCCGGCCGCCGGATGGGACCGCGCCGAGCACGTGCGCGGAACATCCGGCGGCCCGCCCGGAACGTCACCCGGCGTACCCCGTTGATGTCTCCGGTCGACGTGGGGGAGTGCGTGCCGGACACGAGGAGCCGGATGAGCGTCGGGCAGGGCGGCCCCCGGCCGTTCGTGACCGAAGCCGGCGGCCGACCGTCGAAGGCGCGACTGGACGCCGGTGCGACGACCGACGTCCGGGTCCGGGTGCGCGATGTCGCGACGGTGCTCCCGCTCGTCGCCTTTCCCGCGGCCGCCGCGCTGGACGCCTCAGGGGTGCTGACCGACCTGGTCGCGCCGCTGTCCGGCGAGGTCGGCCCGCTGCGGCACCTGCTCCTCTACGCCGACCTCGGCGCCGTCGCGCTGCTGATCGTGGTGACCTGGGCCGCGCGGGGCTTCCGGGCACCTGCGGGAGCGCTGCCGTTCCTGGTGCTGTTCCTGTCGTTCCTGCCCGGCTTCGCGCTGACGTCCCTCGGCGGGTACCAGTCCGGCAAGGCGTTGCAGATGCTGACCACGACCCCGGCGTTCGTCGTCGCCACCCTCCTCGTGGTCGACCGACCGGCCCGACGGGTGGCGCTGCTCTGGGCCAGCGCGGGGATCGGCGTGCTCGTCGCGCTCCTGGTGATGGTCCGCCCCGATCCGGCCTCCCAGGCCGTCGACACGGTCGTCCTGGCCGGCACCGTCTCGATCACCACGGCCCGGCTCATCGGGTACGGCGTGGTGGGCCTGCTCTGTCTGGTCGTCCTGCTGCCCAGGTGGCGACTGGCGGCGCTGTGCGGTGCCGTGGCGCTCGAGGTCCCGCTGCTGATGACGGGTTCCCGGGGGCCGCTCGTCGCGGTGGCCCTCTCCAGCCTGGTCCTCGCCGTCACCGTCAGCGGCAAGGGTCGCTGGCGGCTGCTGCCCCCGCTGGTCGGGCTGGGCGGCCTCATCGCCCCGACCGTCGCGACGGCCCTGCCGGAGACGTTGACATCGCGTTTCGCGGTGCTCTGGGGCGGGCCGCTGGACGCCTCCGCCGAGGTCCGGGTGATGCTCTCCCGGCTGGCCGCCGAGGTCTTCCTGGAGCGTCCCCTCGGACTGGGCTGGGGTGGCTTCGGTTCGGTGGTGCCGGACGGCTCGCTGATCGTCCTGCCCGGCCTGGAGGACGCCATCTACCCGCACAACCTGCCCCTGGAGGTGGCGGTGGAGGGCGGTCTCGTCGCGCTGGCCGGACTGGTGCTGCTGGCCGTGGCCGTCGCGCGGGTGCTGTGGACGCGCCGGGCGGATCCCACCGTGGTCGCCGTCGCCACCCTGCTGACCTTCGCCTTCGTCAACTCGCTGTTCAGCGCGGACCTCAACGGCAACTACCTGGTGTGGGTGTTCGCCGCCGCCCTGCTGGCCGCCGGCCCGGGGCGTACGCCCCGGCCGGAGCGGGCACGCCGGGCAGTGGTGGTGTCGCCCCCGGGTGTCGGCACACGATGAGGCGGCCCACCGTGGCGCTGTCCGTGCCGAGCCGGAGCCGCGTGCACACGGCCGCGATCATGATGGCGGCGCAGGCGGTGAACCTCGGCAGCATCCTGCTGGTCACCCGTCTCTACACCCCCGCCGCCTTCGGTCGGTACGCCACGGTGGCGGCGGTGGCGGCGGTGGCCGGTGCGGCCGGCGCGCTGCGGCTCGACGTGGCCGCCACCACCGCCGCCGACCGGGACGCCGCGGTGCTCCTGCGGATCGCCGCCCGGCTGAACGGCGTCGTCGGCGTCGTCGTGGGGCTCCTCGCGGTGGCCTGGGCGGCGGTCGCCGGGGACCTCGACCGTTCCGCGCTCGTCGAGGCGGTCGCGCTCGGCGCGCTGACCACCGCCCTGGGCCTGTCCGGCACGATGGTCTACGCCCGGGTCCGGGACCGCCGCTACCGGCTGGTCGCGGTGGCGAAGCTGGTCACCACCCTGGTGCAGACCGCCGCGATGGTGGCCTTCGCGCTGCCCGGTGACCGCTCGGCGGCCGCGTTGCTGGCCGCGATGGCACTGGGCTACGCGACCGGTGCGCTGCTGCTGTTCCGCCCGCTCCGGCCGGCTGCCGACGTCGGTGTCCGGGAGGTGCTGCGGCGGCACCGGCCCTTCATGACCGCCTCCGCCCCGGCGAGCCTGATCAACGGGCTGACGCTCAACGTGCCGCTGTTCTTCGCCGCCGCCGTGAGCAGCGTCGCCGCGGCGGACCTGGCCCTGGCCCTGCGGGTCGGCGCGCTGCCGTCCGCACTCCTCGGCCAGGCCCTGATGCCCATCCTGTTCGGCGAGATCGCCCACCAGTTGCGGTCCTCGCCCCGCCGCGCGCGCACCAGCTACGACCGGGCGCTGGTCGGGCTCTCGGTCGCCGGTGCCGTGCTGCTGACACTGCTCGCGGTCGGGACGCACCTCGCCGCGCCGCTCGTGTTCGGTGCGGAGTGGGCCGGTGCGGCGGCGGTGCTGCTGCTCCTGCTGCCGTTCCTGGTCGGGCAGTTCGCCGTCGTCCCGCTCAGCCAGACGCTCGCCGGCACCGGTGGCAACCGGCAGCAGTTGCTCTGGGACGTCGGGCGGCTGCTGACGACGGGGCTGGTCTTCCTGCCGGCCCTGGCCGACTGGATCAGCTGGTCGGCGTCCCTGCTGGTGTTCTCCCTCGCGATGGTCGGCTGGTACGGCGTCCACGTCCTGCTGACCCGTGCGGCCCTGACCCGGGCCTGCGACGTCGGGGACCGGCACGCGGGCGGGGAGCGCGCTGCGGAACGCCCACCGGACGGGGGCCGCGTCGCGGACCGTCCGGTGGGGACCGCCCAGCGGAGCACCGTCGATCCACTGACGCCGGTCGGGAGCAACCTGCCCGCCGGTGAGCAGGTGTGACGGGGCGACGCGGTACCCGGCCACCCCCACGAACCCACACGGAGGAACCATGATCGTCGACGCAGACATGATCACGACCGCGCACTGGCGGCTGCGGGCACCGGCGGTGGCCACGGTCAACCGGACGGTGTGCGTGCCCACCGTCCACCCGGTCGGCGACCGGCGGGTGCTCCGCTGCGCCCAGGCGGTGCTGGACGACGGCTTCGACGTCCACCTGATCTGGCTCGGGGGTGAGCCGGGCGAGTCCCGTCCCCACCCCCGGGTACGGGAGACCCGCCTGCCCGAGCCGACCTCGGCGCGGCAGCGGTTGCGGCTGGTGCCGGCCGTCGTCCGGGCCGCCGAACGGGTTCCTGCCGACCTGTGGCACATCCACGACTACTACCTGCTGCCGCACGCCCGGCGCTGGTCCCGCCGTACCGGTCGGCCGGTGCTGTACGACGTCCACGAGTACTACCCCGAGTACTACTCGCAGCGGTTCACCGCGCCCTCGTTCGTGCAGGACGCCGGCCGGCGACTGGTGGCCGGCGTGGAGCAGTACTACGCCGGCCGGCTCGGGGGCGCCAACGCGGTCAGCGAGCAACTGGCTGACCGGTTCCGGGCGCTCGGCCTGCCCGCCGTGGCCACCCCGAACTATCCGTCGGTCGACGCCTTCGCCCGGCCGCCCCGGCCGCTCACGCCGGACCTGTTGCGCCGGGTCGTGCACACCGGCAGCCTGACCACCGACTACGGGGCGGACGTGCTCGTCGGCCTGGCGGTGGAGTTGCGGCGGCTGGCGCCCGAGGTGGAGGTCCTGGCCGTCTCCCGGTTCCCCAGCGAGGCGGCCCGGCGGCGGTTCGGCGAGGCGGTGGAGCGGGCGGGCCGCCCGGCCAACCTGCGGATGCTGGACCCGGTCCCGGCGCACGAGGTGGCCGACCTGCTGGCCACCTGCGGGATCGGCCTGTCCCTGATGCAGGACGTGGGGGAGGCGCGGCTCTCGGTCAACTCCAAGTTCTACGAGTACGCCATCATGGGCCTGGCGGTGGTGACCTCCGACCTGCCGGCCGCGCGGCACTTCGTCGAGCGCTCCGCGGCGGGGCGCTGCGTGCCCCCGGCCCGCCCCGACCGCTTCGCCCGGGCGATCACCGACCTCATCGCCGACGCCGAGGCGACCTGCGAGGCGGTGAACCGGGCCGCCGCGCGGGCCCGGGACGAGTTGTCCTGGGAACGGACGTGCGCGCCGCGACTGCGTGCGCTCGTCCGCGACCTGGTGGGCCGGGCGGGTGGGGTGCCCGGTCAGGTCGTCGGGTCCACCTCGGTCACCGCGAACCGGTCGTAGTGGTCAGAGACGTGGCGTGGCGCCGGGGGTGGGACTGACCGCGTACACCAGGTTGTTTCCGGCGTTGCTGCCGACGCCTTCCGCGCCGGCGGCGACGTAGCAGTCGTGCAGGCTGTTGCCCGGTGCTTCGAGGATCCAGCCGAAGCGGACCCGGAAGGCGATGCCCGCGATCTCGTTGCCCCGGCAGGGGGCCACCGAGCCGTCGGCGGTGGTGCCCTGCGTCCCGTTGCTCAGGGAGACGCCGTAGCCGGGGCTGGAGACCGTGCCGGTGACGAACCGGTTGTGGCTTCCCCCGACCACCGCCAGGGCGGGGGCCCGGGATTCGGTGATCCTGACGGTGAAGTCGGAGATCACGTTGTCGTCGTTCGGGCCGTCCCAGCCCTCCTGGGCCGTCGTGGTGCGGTCGTCGAGGTAGACGGCCGTCCAGGTCGATCCGGTGACGCACGCGCCACGGGCCCGGTTGCGGCGGCATCCCTGGTACATCCAGAGCGCGCTGCCCTTGGCCGTCTCCGGTGTGCCGCAGTCGTGGAGGTGCAGGTCCACCAGCGTGCAGTCGCTGGCCCCCCGGGTGAGCGCGAAGCCGTTCTCGGCGTTGCGCACGATGACGTTCTCCACCCGTCCCCACCGGACCTGGGGCCAGGAGACGGCGAAGAGGGAGCGGGCCGCACCGCCCCAGACCTTGTTCCCGTCGACGGTGAGACCGGTGAGGGCGGGCCGGACGCAGCCGACCGAGACGGCCACCCCGGCAGCGCCGATCAGGGCGGGTGTGTCGATGGTGACCGTCGTGCCGACCACCCCGAGGACGAGGGCGTACAACCGGCGGGCGACGCCGATGCGGCTCGTCGTGGTGTGCGCGGCGGGAGGCGTCCCGTACGCGCCACGGGTGACGCCGGTCAACGTCGCGCCGTCCAACCCGGTGTAGGTGAGCAGTTCGCTGTCCACCTGGAGGGTGCCGGCCGTGGGGAACCCGGTGGTGGAGGCCAGTGCGATGCCGCTGTCCTGCGTCGCGGTGATCGGCTGGACCAGGCGGGTGAACTGGGTGTCGAGGATGCCGCCGGCAGCCTGGACGGCGATCACCGCGTCCACCCGGATACCGGTGCTGGAAGCCACGATGAGCTGCCGGCCGCCGGCCGTGGTCGAGCCGGTGGTGGTGACGACCCGGGTGGCGAGCACCTCGGGTAGTTGTCCGTCGGGGCTGCGCAGGGTCACCCCGGGCATGACGAACCCCACCCCGCCGTCCTGGACGACGCCCTTCACCTGGTAGACGCCGGGCGGTGCGGTGACCTCGCCGCCTCCGGCGTTCCGGGCCGCGTCGTGGGCGGCCTGGAACGCGTTCCGGTTCACCGTCCAGGACGCGGCCGGGCTGGCACCGAAGTCAGCGGCGTTGAACATCGATCCTCCTTCGTCGGGAGGGGGCCGGACGGAGTCGGTCCCCGTCGACGACACGTTATGGCCGGCTCCGTCCACGCCGGGTCTACCGTCCGTCAACCCGACTCCGGTTCAGGCAATTTGCCCCATTATGCGTTTCTTCGTGTTTTCAGTGGTCGTTGAGCCAGGTGTCACGACATGTGGGAAACGACGAAACGGGGGCTCCGCGTGACCGTGTTGCCTGCCGGGTGCCGGGTGTTGATCACCGGTGGTACCGGCTCCTTCGGACGGACGATGGTGCGACGCCTGCTCGACCGGGATGTCGCCGAGATCCGGGTGCTCAGCCGGGACGAGGCCAAACAGGACGCCATGCGCCGGATGCTCGGCGACGACCGGGTCCGCTACCACGTCGGTGACGTCCGGGACCTCGACTCCGTCCTGAACGCCACCCGCGACGTCGACCACGTCTTCCACGCCGCCGCGCTCAAACAGGTGCCGTCCTGCGAGTTCTTCCCCCTGGAGGCGGTCCGGACCAACGTCCTGGGCAGCGCCAACGTGATCGAGGCGGCGGACCGCCACGGCGTCGGGTCGGTCGTGCTGCTCAGCACGGACAAGGCGGTCCACCCGGTGAACGCCATGGGCATCAGCAAGGCGCTGATGGAGAAGGTCGCCCAGGCGTACGCCCGCAACAACCCGCGCAGCCGGACCACCGTTTCCTGCGTCCGGTACGGCAACGTCATGTACTCCCGGGGCTCGGTGATCCCGCTCTTCGTCGAGCAGATCCGGGCCGGGCGCGCGCCGACGGTCACCAATCCGGCGATGACCCGGTTCCTGATGTCGTTGGAGGACTCGGTCGAGCTGGTCGAGCACGCCTTCACCCACGCGCGCCCCGGTGACGTGTTCGTCCGCAAGGCGGTGGCGTGCACCATCGGCGACCTCGCCGAGGCCGTCTGCCAGCTCTTCGACGTCCCGGCCAAGATCGAGATGATCGGCGTACGGCACGGCGAGAAGCAGGACGAGACCCTCGCCAGCCGGGAGGAACTCGCCCGGGCCGACGACTTCGGCGACTTCTTCCGGGTGCCGGTCGACGTGCGTGACCTCAACTACGCGCGGTACGTCACCGAGGGTGACCTCGGCGGCTCCCCGGCCGAGGACTTCACCTCGGCCAACGCGCCCCGGTTGGGCGTACCGCAGATCGTGGACCTGCTCCGCACGCTCCCCGAGATCCGCGCGGAGCTGGCGCTGCGGGATCCGGTGCTGGCATGGTGAGGGTCGCGGTCACCGGGGCGGGTGGTTTCCTCGGCTGGCACGTCCGGGTGCTCGCCCGGGCGCTCGGCTGGCCGGAGCCGGTCGTGCTCACCCGCGCCGACCTGACCGACCCGGCGACCGTGGCCACCCGGATCGCCGGCGTGGACCGGCTGCTGCACCTGGCCGGGGTCAACCGGGGCGACCCGGCGGAGGTCGCCGCCGGCAACGTCCGGCTGGCCGCCGCCCTGGCCCGGGGCCTGGAACGCTGTCCGGAGCCACCCGCTGCCGTGGTCTACGCCAACTCCGTGCAGGCCGGCAACGGCACCCCGTACGGTGACGCGAAGGCCGTCGCCGCGGCCACCCTCGCGGCCGTCCGCCCCGACCTGGTCGACCTGCGCCTGCCCAACCTGTACGGCGAGCACGGCCTGCCGTACTACAACTCGGTGGTGGCCACCTTCTGCCGGCTGCTCGCCGAGGGCGGCCGGCCCGAGGTGCACGACGACCGCGAGCTGACCCTGGTGCACGTCACCGACGCGGCGGCCCGGCTGCTCGGCGCTCCCGCCGGCCACCCGTGGGACGCCGGCATGCCCGGGTTGCGCATCGGGGTGCGGGACCTGGCCGCGCTGCTCACCGGCTTCGCGGGCACCTACCACACGGGGGAGGTCCCCGACCTGCCGGACCGGCACGCGGTGCGGCTGTTCAACACCTACCGGTCGCACTGCTTCCCGGCGCACTACCCGGTGCCGCTGACCCGGCGGGCCGACGCCCGGGGTGAGCTGGTCGAGACGGTGAAGGTGCACGGTGGTGGGGGACAGACCTTCTGCTCCACCACCCGCCCCGCAGCGGTACGCGGGGAGCACTTCCACCTGGCCAAGCTGGAGCGGTTCTGCGTGCTCCGGGGCTCGGCGGAGATCCGGCTCCGCCGGGTCGGCGACGACACGGTGGTCCGCTTCCCGGTCAGCGGTGCCGAGCCGGTGGTGGTGGACATGCCGACCATGTGGGCGCACCACATCGTCAACACCGGCCCGGACGACCTGCTCACGCTCTTCTGGACCAACGAGGTCTTCGACCCGGGCCGCCCCGACACCTGGCCCGAGCCGGTCGGGCAGCCGGCCCCCGAGCCGGCCCCCGCCCTGGCCGGCTGACCGTCCAGCTGCCCGCGAACACCGACAACCCCGCCGACCCACTCCGGTCGGCGGGGTTGTCCGCGTGGCGTCCGGCCCGGCGGGGCTCAGCGGCCCAGGACCGCCTGCACCGTACGGGCGAGGATCAGCAGGTCGCCGAGGAAGCTGCGGGTCTCGACGTACCGCACGTAGAGTTCCACCTTGCGCGGCAGCACCACCGAGACGTAGTACTCCTCCGGCCGGTCCGCGCGGGCCAGCTCCGCCGACTCGTCGCGGTAGGCGATCGACGCCGGGTCGGTGATGCCCGGCCGGACCGACAGGATGCGCCAGCGCGCCACCGACGGCCAGTGGTCGACGTAGCGCCGGACCTCCGGACGGGGGCCGACCAGGCTCATCCGGCCGAGCAGCACGTCGTAGAGCTGCGGCAACTCGTCGAGCTTGCTGGCCCGCAGGAGCCGGCCGACGCGGGTGATCCGGTCGTCGCCGTCGGCGGTGACCTCCGGGCCCGGTGCGGCGCGCATGGTGCGGAACTTGTGGATGTGGAAGGGCCGGCCACGCCGACCGGTGCGCTCCTGCCGGAACAGCACCGGCCCGCCGTCCTCCCACCGGATCGCCACGGCGATCACGAGCAGCAGCGGGGCGCAGAGCACCAGCCCCACCGCCGCGGCGACGATGTCGAAACCTCGTTTGATCATTGCAGGACCTTGCTGACGGTACGGATGACGAGATCCACCTGGTCGTCGTCCATCGCCGAGAAGAGCGGCAGGCTGACCACCCGCTCGAACTCGCGGCTCGCGACGGGGAACATGTCGTCGGTCAGCGCGAGCCGACGACGCCAGTGGGTGTGCTGGTGCAGCGGGATGAAGTGGACGCTGCACCCGACGCCGAGCCGGGACATCTCGGTGATGAACCGGTCCCGGTCGACCGGGGCGTCCGGACGTAGCCGGACCACGAAGAGGTGCCAGGCGTGCACGTCCCGCTCCGGGGCGGGCGGGGGCGGGTCCAGCGGCAGGCCGGCGAACGCCGCCCGGTAGCGGCCGGCGATCTCCTCCCGTCGCCGCCGCATCGACTCGGCGCGGGCGAGCTGCACCAGCCCCATCGCCGCCGCCGGGTCGGTCAGGTTGTTCTTGAATCCGGCCTCGACCACGTCGTACCGCCAGGCGGGCCGGTCGCTGCGGTAGCGGTCGAAGCCGTCCCGGTCGAAACCGTGCAACCGCATCACCCGGGCCCGTCGGGCGAGGTCGGGATCCCGGGTGACCAGCATGCCACCCTCGCCGGTGGTGATGGTCTTGGTGGCGTAGAAGCTGAAGACGGTGGCGGCGGTCGGGCCGGCACCCACCGGGACACCGCCACTGGCGGCGGGGAAGGCGTGCGCGGCGTCCTCGACCACGGCCACGCCGTGCCGGCGGGCGAACTCGTGCAGCCGGGTGGCGTCGACCGGCTGGCCGGCGAAGTGCACCGGCAGGACGGCGACGGTGCGTCCGGTGACCTTGCGCGCGGCGTCGTCGAGGTCGATGTTCAGGGTCGCCGGGTCGACGTCCACCAGGACCGGGACCGCACCGACGTGCACCACGACCTCGGCGGTGGCGGTGAAGGTCCAGGTCGGCACGAGGACCTCCGTGCCGGGGCCCACCCCCAGGGCCTCCAGCGCCAGGTGCAGGCCGGCGGTCGCCGAGTTCATCGCGACGGCGGTGAGGCCGGGTCCGCAGTACGCGGCGAACCGCTCCTCGAACTCGCGCACGAGCGGACCGCTGGAGAGCCAGCCGGACCGGATCGCCGACGTGACGGCGGCGATCTCCGCCTCTCCGACGTCCGGCAGCGCGAAGGGAAGAGTGCGGTCCTGCATCCCGGTCCTCCTGTTATGCGATTTACGCACCAATTGCTGCGACTGAGGATAAACTGCGCCTGTCCGTTAGGTGGGCTATTCCGGCTTATTGCACCATTTTTGGCAGTGAGGTGAGGGTATGCGGCTCGGCCTGCTCAGCCAGTGGTTCGACCCGGAGCCCGGTCCGGCCGCACTGCCCGGCGTCCTCGCCCGTGGCCTGGTCGCCCGGGGCCACGACGTGCAGGTGCTCACCGGTTTTCCGAACTGGCCCACCGGCCGGCTCGCCCCCGGTCACCGGATCACCCGTCGCGCCGACGAGGTCGCCGACGGCGTCCACGTCCGGCGGGTGGCGCTCTACCCCAGCCACGATGGTTCGGCCCTGCGCCGGCTGGCCACCTACGGCTCGTTCGCCGCCTCCGCGCTCGTCTCCGGCACACCCGCGTTACGCGACCTCGACGCGCTCTGGGTGAGCAACTCGCCGATCACCGTCGCCGCGCCGATGTGGTTCGTCCGGTACGCCCACCGGGTGCCGGTGGTGCTGCACGTGTTGGACCTGTGGCCGGACAGCGTCCGGGCCAGCGGCTTCCTCGACGCCGGACGCCGTGGGCGTCCGCTCGCCGAACGGGCGATGCACACCTGGTGCGCGGCGATGTACCGGGCCGCCGCCCGGGTCGCCTACATCTCGCCCGGCGTCGGCGAACTGCTGGCCCGGCGTGGCGTGCCGGAGGAGAAACTCGTGCATATTCCGATGTGGGCGGACGAGACCCCGACGCCCCCGGCTCCCGACCTGCGCGCCGAACTCGGCATCTCGGCGGACCGGGTGGTGCTGGTCTACGCGGGCACCCTCGGCGAGGCGCAGGGCCTCGACGTGCTGGTCGACGCGTGTGCCCTGGTCGACGACCCCCGGTTGCTCTGCCTGGTCGCCGGCTCCGGCACGGCCGAGCGGCGGCTGCGGGACCGCGCCTCGACGCTCGGCCTGACCAACCTCCGCTTCCTCGGCCGGCTGCCCCGGGAACGGATGCCCGCCCTGATGGCCGCGGGCGACGTCCACTACGTCGGTCTCCGGCCGGGCGGCATGTCGGCGTACACCATGCCGAGCAAGGTGCAGGCCACCCTCGCCGCCGGTCGGGCCCTGCTGGTGGCGGCGGAGGGGGATGCCACCACGGTGGCGCGGGACAGCGGCGCGGGGATCACCGCCCGACCCGGCGACCCCGGCTCGGTGGCCGCCGCCATCCGCGAGTCCTGCCAGCTCGGTCGGCAGAAGCTGCACCTGCTGGGCGCGGCGGGCCGGGAGTACTACGAGCGGACCTTCTCCGTCGCCGCCGGGGTCGCCCGGATCGAGGAGGCGCTGCGGGCGGCCGTGGCGACCGGGCGGCGTCGATGACCGGAGCCGACCTGGTCGACCTCGCCGCGCTGGCCGACGACGACGTGCCCGCCGCGGCTGACCTGCACCTGCGGGCCTTCCCCCGGTTCTTCCTGTCCAGCCTCGGCGCGCCGTTCCTGCGCGAGTTCTACGCCGGGTTCGTCGACGACCCGGACGCGGTCACCGTGGTGTCGCGGGGCGAGGACGGCCGGCTGGTCGGGGTCGTGGTCGGCACCGTCACGCCCGACGGCTTCTTCCGCCGGCTGCTGCGTCGGCGCGGCCACCGGATGGCCGTCGCCGCCGTCCGTCCCGCCCTGCGCGACCCGCGCGCCGTCGGGCGCCTGGTACGCGGCATCGCGTACCGGGGGGACGTCCCGGTGGCGGCGCGTGGGGCGCTGCTCAGCTCGATCTGCGTCGACCCGGCGGTGGCCGGCGGTGGCCGGGGCCGGCAGCTGATCGACGCGTGGTGGCGACGGGTACGGGAACGCGGGGTGGACGACGCCTACCTGACCACCGACGCCGAGGGCAACGACCCGGTCAACGCCTTCTACCGCCGGGCCGGATGGACCCTGGTGGGGGAGTACGCCACCCGGGAGGGCCGGCGGATGAACTGCTACGCCGTCTCGGCCGTTCCGACCGCCGATTCTTGACGCGTCGGATGTGACCCCTGACGGGTAGAGTGCTGCGGCCGGCGGCAGGTACGCCGCCCGACCGCAGGGAGCCCGTCCGTGCTGCACTTGAGGATCATCGCACCGGCCGACCGGTCCGAGGCGGTGGCCGATCTGCTCGCCGCCGACCCGGGCGTGGCCCACCTGGCCGTCCTGCCGGGAGCCGCCCGCCAGCCGGCCGGCGACCTGATCCTCTGCGACGTGGTCCGGGAGAGCGCCGACCACGTGTTGCACCGCCTCCAGGAACTCGGCGTGGAGGCCCGGGGCGGGGTCAGCGCCGACGACGTCGAGCTGACCCTCTCCTCGGCCGCCGAGCGGGCCGCCCGGGAGGCCCCGGGGCACGCCGACGACGCCGTCGTCTGGGACGAGATCGCCGCCAAGACCGGCGAGCAGACCGAACTGTCGGGCACCTATCTGGTGCTGATCGTCGTGGCCACCATGCTCTCCGGCATCGCGGTGCTGCTGGACCAGCCCATCCTGATCGTCGGCGCGATGGTGGTCGGCCCCGAATTCGGGCCGCTCGCCGCGCTCTGCGTCGCCCTGCTGCGCCGCAAGCCCCGGATCATCGCCCGGTCGGTGCAGGCCCTGGTGGTCGGCTTCCTGATCGCGATCGTGCTCACCATCCTGAGCACCTGGGCGCTGACCGCCGCCGGCCTGGTCGACCGGGGGATGCTGCTCGCCGAGCGGCCGGTGACCGACTTCATCTGGCGTCCCGACGCCCTCTCCTGGGTGGTCGGTCTGCTCGCCGGGGTCGCCGGCATGCTCTCGCTCACCTCGAAGAAGTCCGGCAGCCTGGTCGGCGTGCTGATCTCGGTGACCACGGTGCCGGCCGCCGCGAACGCGGCGGTCGCCCTGGCCTACGGGGTGTGGCACGAGGCGGGCGGCTCGATGCTGCAACTTCTGATCAACATCTGCGCGATCGTGGTGTCCGGGCTGCTCACCCTGGCCGTGCAGCAGTTCTGGTGGTGGCGGGTGGCCCGACGCGCCACCGGACCGGTCACGGCCAGTCGTCGCCCGCGTCGAGCCGTCGGCTGAGCAGTTCCCGCAGCGGGACGGAGTCACCGTCCCGGCCGCCCTCCCCGACGATCAGCGGGGCGGGGTGCGGGCGCGGCGTCGCCCCGAACAGCCGGGCCCGCAGGCCACCCGGCACGGTCAGCAGGTAGAACCGCCCCTCGACGTCCACCGCCCGCGTCGCGGCACGGTCGACGTACCAGCCGGTCAGGCCGGTGCGGTACCGCCCGCCGCCGGAGTAGGAACCGGCCACCAGCGGGGTCGGCCGCAGTCCGCGCCGGATCGCCTCGGCGACGAACCCGGCGACCAGATCGGCGGCCTCGGCCCGCTCGGCGGCGCGTCGCCGTTCGTCCGCGGCGGCGTGCGCCCGCACCGCACGCTGTCGTTGCTCCCGCCAGTCCCGGCCGTCGCCCTCACCCACGACCCCGACGGTACGCCGCCGGTCGTCCGCTGGCGGCGCGGGCCTTGCGGGCCGTCGGCCTGCGCCACCGGGCGTCGCCGTCCGGTCAGCCTTGCCGAAGCCGGCTCAGCTTGGCGGCGACCACTCCGGAACCCAGCAGCTCCAGGCCGGTCGCGCAGCCTTCCGCCAGGGTGTCCACAGCACCCGCCTGTAGCAGCACGGCACCGGCAGACATGGCCACGAGCTGGATGAGTGAGGCAGGCGCATCACCCAGCAGAATCGCAGCGAACAGCTCCTCGACCCGGGTCGACCGCGCCACGATCAGATCTGCGGCGGCCACCCGCGGCAGGCCGACGTCCTCCGGTTCGACGGACCATGTCTCGTACGTCGCTTCCGAAATGGAGATCATCGACGTGGTGCCGCAGGTGCTGACGTCGTCGATGACGAAGTCGGGCAGGTCGGTGCTGCCACGGACGACCAGAGTCCGGCTCACCTCGGAACCGCGGCATCGTTCGACGTGCACGCCGACGTCCGGCTCGACGACCCCGTTGACCTTCCACACCGCCGAACACGGCAGGAAGGACGCTCGGTGCATGGCCTCCGCGAGGTACGGAACGGTGAACACCTCGGGCAGCCGCAGCCACGGATAGAGGTGGTCGGTGTCGAGCAGCGCGAACTGCTCGCCGGCCAGGGCGCGACTGACCGCGGCCGGCGAGTCCGCCACCGGCAGGCCCACCCTGGCGGCAAGTCCGCCAGGGCCGACGTCCTTGGACCGGCTGGACCGTGAACCCGGCTTCACCACCCGGACCCCGGGAGCGCAGGACGCGGTCAACGCGGCCAGCGTGGACACGTTGGGCAGTCGATAGCCAACCCCACCGCTTCCGGTCACCAGGCCGGCCGGCTCGTCGCCGGGCAGCCGCCACACCGGCCGCATCACCGCGACCCGGGTCGCCTCGACCAGCAGTTCCCACGACCAGCGTTGTTCCAGCGCCGTGAGCCGGCCGATGGGAGCCTGCCCGGCCAGGGCCGTGGCGATGTCGTCAGCCACCGCCGCGACGTCGGCCGGCGGGAGGGCCGACCGGTCAACCGGCAACGGGACGGGCCTCAGCGAACGGGTCGCGCGGTATCGCGACGTCGGCCGTCTGAATCCAGGTGGGAAGGGCGAACAGCGTGTCCGCCCAGACGTGGAACTGCTTCCCGCCGCAGAAGCCCGCGCGAACCCGCTCCGGGGTGATGTCGCTCCAGTCCGCCTCGGGGACGAAGGTGATGTCGTCGCCCACCAGCCATGGCGAGGAGGGAGACGTGCCGAAGATGTGGTAGTCGTCGATGAGGACGATGTGCTCGAGCCCGGCGGCACGCTCGTGCGCGACGATCGCCTCGACCTCTTCCAGCAGGGGACAGTCCACGGGACCCCGTGCGCTGTCCAGGAAGCAGTAGTGTGCGTCGAGCCAGATCAATGCGGGCTCGTGCAGTCCGGCGAGCACCTCGGGCAGGACGCGGGCCGAGTCGCCGTGGTGCACGGTGATCCGGTTGTCGTACGCGAACCGGTCGGCGGCGGCCCTGTGCAGCTGCGGGGAGAGTTCGATCGAGTGGATCCGGTCGAAGGGCAGCCTTGCGGCGTACTCCAGGCTCTCGCCGTGGAAGGTGCCCGTCTCGATGAAGACCTGACATGGCGCCTGGTTCAGGACGTGCCGAACGAGGCCGTCCAGTCGGTGAAGTTTGCCCATCATGTTCCTCTTCGTAGTGGTCACTGATGCGAACCCGGGCGGCTGACTCGGCGTGGACCGCCCGCAGGCTGGTCCGGGGGCACGTCGACCAGGAGGGCGTTTCCGGCGAATCGCCGTCGCCGGTGGTCCCTGGGTCAGCAGGCCCCGTTGAGCCGGCCGAGCGCCTTGGCCCGCGGTGGCAACCAGGGCCGTGCGGTCGCGGCGGCCCGGATGTGCTCGAGCACACGGAGCACCTCTTCGGCCTCCTCGACGGTAGCGCCGAGGCGTTCGGCCCGCCCCAGATCCTCGACCGGGCGCCCGAGGTCGACGCCGTCGACGTGTCGGGCACCCGCCGGGGTCTGCACGGTGAGTCCAGCCGCCACCAGGTGCGCCCGCCCCGCCGAGCCCTCGACCACGATCTCCCAGTGCTCTGGGCCCTCACCGACGCTCAGCGTCACCGACACGCGCCCGCCGCCACCGCGGAGACGGACCTCGGCCGCCACGTCGGCGGGCCGGCTGCCCCTGTCGAGCCGCGCCCGCTTCACCTCCAGGGGACCCAGGCCCAGGAAGAGCAGCGTGTCGACGACATGGCACACGGTGTCGAGCAGCACGCCGCCGCCGAACCTCACCGATCCGCGGTAGGTGTCGCCGCTGGCGTACCGATCGCGAAACGGTCCGGTCCAGGTGCAGTGCACGCGCTGGAGGGCGCCCAGGCTCCCGTCGGCGAGCAGCGACCGCAATGCCCGCACGTGCGCCTGGTACCTGCGGTTGTACGACACCACCGTCCGGCCGGTGAGTCCGGGGTACGTCGCCAGGACGTTTCGCAGCACGGCGGGCGACGCAGCGCCCGGCTTGTCGATGACCAGCGGCAGGCCGCAACCGGCCGCCACCGGCAGCACGCGGTCGCCGGCCCCGGGTGGCACGGCGACCACCAGGCCGTCCATTCGCTCCTGCGCGATCATCGCCGCGACGTCGCTGTACGCCGATCCGACCCCGAACTCGCGTGCGACCCGGGTCGCGGAGCCGACGGACGTGGTGCACACCGCGACGGGCTCGAACCCGGGGCAGCAGAGCAGATCGAAGAGGTGGGATCTACCGGCTATCCCGCCGCCCACCACCCCTACTCGGATCATCCCGCCACCGGCTCGACCAGGCCGGACGAACGCCACTGGCTGGTCGCGTCGTCCAGCGTCGCCAGGCGCTCCGGCGCCCGGAAGTCGGGGCTGCAGAACTCCATGTAGCACTGGTCGACCCAGTCACGGATCTGTGTCGAGGTGAGCGTCGTCGTACGACACACCGGCTCGTACAGCCAGCCGGTCGACTCGTACCAGTACCGGTCCGGGATCTCGATGCCGTACTGCTCCGGCCGGCTGAACACGTCCGTCCCCGGCCGCGGTTCCATGACGTTGAACGTGGCCACGGTGGGGTTGAGCAGACGGATGTAGTCCAGCGTCGCGGCCAGCGTCTCGTCGGTGTCCCCGGGTGCCCCGATGATGAACGACGCGTGCAGTTCCAGTCCCGCGTCCATGACGAGCCTGGCCTTCTCGATCATGCGCTCCGGGGTGGCCCCCTTCTTGATCAGACGTAGCGTGGCCTTCTGGATCGACTCGAAGCCCATGAACACGCGGTACGCGCCCGCCTCGCGCATCGCCTCCAGCACTGCGGGTTTGGCGTCCTGGGCCCGCATGTTGCTGGTCCATGGCAGGTCGAGGCCACGGGCGCGGATCTCCGCCGAGATGGCGATGGCCCGCTTGGGATCGCCGGAGAAGGTGTCGTCACCGAAGAAGATCGACTGGAAGCCGAGTTCAGCGACCTCCTCCATCTCGTCGACGACGTGGACGGGCGAGTTCCACCGTGGTTTGCGGCCGGCGATCGTGGTCGAGCAGAACGTACAGCGGCTCGGACATCCGCGCGCGGTCATCACGACCGTCTCGTAGTCGTAGGCCAGATAGGGCGCGAGGTCGAAGATCGACCGGTCCGGCCGGCCCAGCTCGTCGAGTGCCATGAGCGGCGGCGCGGGCGGGGTGAGCGCGACACTGCCCGCATCCGTGCGGAAGGCCAGCCCGGACACCTTCCGCAACGCCGCTTCCTCCGCCCGCCCCGGGCCGATCGCCGCACACAACTCCACGATCGACTGCTCGGCGTCGTAGAGCAGGACGTAGTCGACGTCGGCGTGCCGGGTCAGGCATTCGGTGGGCAGGAACGTCACGTGAGGCCCACCGAACACGACCTTCGCATCGACACCGCTGTTCTTGACCGCTGCTGCGATCTCCAGCGCCTGACAGTACGACTGAGCCACCGAGGTGACCCCGACCAGGTCGGGCCGGTAGTCCGCCAGTATCGGGCCCAGCGCGTCGAGCGTGTTGCCGAGGAACGGCAGATCCGCGTGGCGCACCTCGTGACCGGCGGCCTTGAGATGTGTCGACATGTAGGCGTAGCAGAGCGGCGGGTGCAGCAGCAACGTGAAGGGGTCGTGCGGGTAGTGCGGATTGACGAAGAGCACGCGCACGACTCACGCTCCCGCGGTGGGCGGACGGACGCCGACGCGCGGCATGCCGAGGAACGCTCCGGCGGGGCGATCGGGGACGATCTGTTCCACCGCGGCCACCGGCAGGCCATGGGGGTGCCTCTCGCCGAACCGGGTCTCGCCGCACCGCTCGTCGTACTTGCCGATGTAGTGGAAGGCCTTGCAGCCTCCCATGCAGGCGGACAGCACGCCGCATCCCGAGCAGGCGCCGGTCGGCGGCTGGCGCGTGTCGGAGTACTTGTCGACCAGCCGGTCCCAGATGACGGCGAAGGGTTCCTCACGCAGATTGCCGACGGCCTCGGAGATGAAGTTGCAGCCGGTCACATTGCCCACCGGGTCGATCGACACCATGCTCGTGCCCACGTTGCAGAGGTTCGCGCCGATGAAGGCGTCCCGGGCGGCGTTGTCGTCCAGGCGCTGATCCAGCAGCGTCAGCATGAACGGGTCATGCGTGTAGATGTCCAGTCTGCCGCGATACCGCAGCATGATCTCGTAGATCTCCGCGCAGACCTCCTCGTAGCGGCGCCAGAGCGCCCGGTCGAAGATGTCGCGCAGGTTGTACCGGTTCTGCATGAAGCTGATCGCGTGCACGCCCCGGTCGAGAGCGAGTTGGACGATGCCCTCGATGTCGTCGTAGTTGTGCCGGTCGATGGTGGACGAGAAGCCGACCGTGTCCATCGAGGTGTCGAGGAGGAGATCGGCCGCCCGCATGGCCGTGTCGAAGGCGCCCGCCTTGCCGCGGACCCGGTCGTGCACCTCGGGATCGACGCTGTCGATGGAGATCATGCAACGGTTGATGCCGGCATCGACCAGCCGCTGGGCGTCCGCCGGCTGGCGGACGTAGTAGCCGTTCAGCATGAGCGTCTGGTAGAAGTGCAGGTCACGGAAGAGCGCAGCGACGTCGTGGAAGTCCCGGCGAATCATGTTCTCACCGTGCGAGTAGACGACGGCGGCAGCCCCGGCTGCGTACAGATCCTGGGTGAGCTTGCGCAGCTCGTCGAAGGTGAACTCGTTACGGTCCCGGCGGTAGAGCGCGTAGCAGTGCGAGCACTTCAGATTGCAGCGGTACGTCAACCCCAACTGTACGAGGATCGGGATCTTCAGCTCCGGAAGTTGGAAATCCGCAGGCTCGGACAGTGTGCTCATTGGCGAATCACCAGCCCGGCGTTTTCGAAGTCCGACAGCATCTCGTCGACGCTCGCGCGGATTTCGTCCCGGGGGGCGTCGAACTCCTCGGAGAGTTCCTCGGAGATCTGCTCGGCCGTGGTGGCGGACCGTTCGAGAATGGCGACCACACTGGATGCCGTCTCGTTCAACTCGTACATGACGCCCTTCTGGCGATCGAAGAGCATCCGGAGGTCGGTGTTGGTCTGGCGGCAGACAACGTGGTCTGCGATGGCGAAGTTCTGCATGAGTGGATCCCCGTGTTCTTACCCGTGATGGTCGCGCCCCCGGTGGGGCGACAGACTCTGCCCGACAGTGCCGCAGGCAACCGATTCAACCGATGTGCCGGGCAGTCGCCTGCGGCACCGTACTCAGGGACTAGCAGTGCGTACGGACGTTACGAGCACGCCACTGCGGCCGACGCCACGACTTCTTGGCAGCCTTGATCGACATTTTCCACCTCCCCCGTGTCATCGACCCGAAGCTATTTTTCGGGCGACCGGGTTCGACGGTAACTCGGTTCGCAGTCGGGGACGGTCCCGGTAGGTAACGAAACGATAACAGACATTGACGAGAGTGTTCTAGATTGGGGGAGGCGTCAGTTTGGGCGGAGATGAAACCGCAGGTGAAGACCCTGATGGTGGGGCATGGTGACGACGGTGTCGGGGGTGCGCACCCGGCACGTCGAGCCCGATCGGCACCGGATTCGAGCCCGATTTCGGCGGCGGTGGAACCGCAGGTGTGTCAACCCGGGATCGATTCCGGCCGGGCCTCGGGCGGTGTCGGGTGCGCCGCGAGCTGAGGTGTCAGCGAGCCGCGACCACGCTCCACGAAAGACCCTGTGGTGCCCCGGGGGATTGACAGACGAGTGGCGTTGTGGCGGAATGAGCCGCAGAAAGTCCAGAAGGGTACGGGGGATGGACAACACAGTGGAGGAAACCGTTGCCGAGGCGTGGTGTGACATCCTCGGCACGGCCGATGTTCACCTAGACGACGACTTCTTCGCCTGTGGCGGAGACTCCATGCTCGCCATGATGTTGCTCGCTCAGGTGGAGCGTGAGCTGGATGTCGAGCTGTCCTTGGAGGGGTTGTTCGTCGACGGC
Source organism: Micromonospora sagamiensis (assembly GCF_014680085.1). Lineage (NCBI taxonomy): Bacteria > Bacillati > Actinomycetota > Actinomycetes > Micromonosporales > Micromonosporaceae > Micromonospora > Micromonospora sagamiensis. Next base: position 5,007,866 of record NZ_AP023438.1, read on the forward strand.
TCTTTCGGTGCCCTGCTGGCGGCGTGTGGCCGGGCCAGCCGTCCGAAAGGTGCTGATGAATGCCGGTTGCCGGATGCCGGGTTCTCGCGATGAGCCTCTCGCGGACTCCGTTTTCCTGCCGCCCGGGAGAAGCGCGGACCGACGACGGCGAAGGGACGGGTGGGTGATTCCCGGAGCGGCCGGGTCGCCGGTGCGCGGCCCTATCTCGTGGCAGCAGCACACCCGGCTCACGTATCGGCAACCGTTGTCCAATCTCGATGTCCTGGTTGATCTGCCGGACGGCATGGAAACCGGGCACGTGGCACGGAGACTGTACGACGTCGCCGCACGCCAGGCGGCGCTCCGGATCACGCAGGTGTCCCTCGATGCCGGCGGACACACGCTCTTCGCGCCGGAACCGGTCATTCCGCTGCGTCACGAGGTCGTCGACTCGGACGAGGAGTTCCACGCGCTGGTCAGGGACTGTGCCGGAAGACGTTTCGGGCAGGACGGCGGACCGCTGTGGACCGCCACCGTCGTCGAACGGCCCGGTCCGGCCGGGGGACGCAGACGCACCCTGTGCGGCGTGTTCGATCACCACGTCGCCGACGGACGCAGCCTCGACCTCTTCCGGGCCGAGCTCACCGACGCGCTGGGATCACCGTCGGGGCCGTCCACCGCCGGGTCGTACGTCGACTGGCTCAGGTGGCAACACGAGCAGTTCCCCATGGGCGCCCGCGGGCGCGTGACCCCGGCGAGTGAGTTCTGGCGTCGGTACCTCGACGGCTCGGCCCCCGAATGGGCGCCCGGCTTCCGGTTCCGCACCGACGAACCGCTGGGGAAGAGCTACTGCAGGATCCGGCGGAAACTGTTCCTCTCCTCGGAGATGCTGCGCAGGTCCGCCGCCCGTTCGCGGGTGACCCCGTTCATCCTCTACCTGGCGGCCGTCGCGTCGGCGATCTCGCGCCATGCCGAGGCCGAAGACGTGACGGTTCGTACGATGACCCTGGGCAGACCGGCCCCGTTCCTCACCACGTACGGATGGATGTCGAGCCTCGTTCCGGTCAGGGTGAAGGGCCCCGGACTGGCCGACCCGGTTCGCGCCGTGCCCCTGGCCGCGGCCGGCTGGCGCCAGGTGCTGATGTGGCAGGCGACGCCGCGGGAATACCTCCGGCAGCTCTTCGCCGACGGTACCGGGACGACGGTCGCGGAGCAGCCGACCGTCGACCTCAACTTCAACCCGTTCCCGCACGCCCCACGTCCCACCGACAGCGCGCCCGGCACCGAGTCCTGCGAGACGGTGGCGAAGGAACTGCCCCGCATGCTGCTGTGCATGGAGTTGGAGGCTGACGACCACTTCAGCCTGATCTGCATGTTCCCGGTCGAACGGTTCCCCGTCGCCGACGTGCGGGCCTTCCTCGACGACCTGCTGGCCGCACTGGCCGCACTTCTGGCGGGCGTGGAATAGCGTGCCGGCACGCTGCGGCGCTCTGGCACCGGAGCGACGGCGCGCGGCCATGGTGCACGTCGCAGGCAGGAGGGCGTCGGACGAGAGGCAGGAGCAGGCATGACCGTCGTGGAGCTCGTGGCCCGAAGTGCTGACCAGCACCCCGAGCGCACCGCCGTGAGCTGGGAACACGGGTCTCTGTCGTACCGGGAGCTGAACGACCGGGCCAACCGGTTGGCGAACACGTTGTCGGAGCGCGGCCTGACGCACGGGGCGCCGGTCGGCGTCTACACGCACCGCGGCGCCGACATGATCGTCGCCCTGCTCGGGATCCTCAAGGCGGGCGGCGCCTGCGTGCCGCTCGATCCGCAGTATCCCGACGAGCGGATCCGCTTCATGATCGACGACGCGCGGCCGTCGATGCTGGTGACACACGGCGACCTGGACGACCGGTTGGGGGGCGTGCCCGTGCGACGCCTCGTCCTGGATCGGCAGGCGGGCGAGATCGGCAGGGCGTCAGCGGCGGATCCTGCGGTCGCGCCGCCGCCGACCCAGCTCGCCTACGTCCTCTACACCTCGGGATCCACCGGTGTGCCCAAGGGAGTGGAGATCGAACACCACGCCCTCCGTGACAATGCGATCAAGACCGCCCGGCTCCACGACCTGTCGGCGGACGATGTGATGCTGCAGTTCGCGTCACTGTCGTTCGCGTCGTCGATGGGGCAGATCTTCGCTCCGCTGTCGGTGGGTGCCGAGGTGGTGGTGCGCGGCCGTCAGTACAGCGCCGCCGGTCTCCTGGACTACGTCCGGGCCCGCGACGTCACGGTGCTGTGGCTGACTCCCTCCATGATCAACTACCTCGTGCGGCATGCCGAGACGTCGTCGGTCGCGCTCGCCATCCCGCGACTTCGGTTGCTGCGCAGCGGCGGCGAGGCTCTGACCACCTCACTGGCGCGGCGCTGGTTCGCGTTGAGCGACGTCCCGCTACTCAACGTCTATGGACCCACGGAGGCCGTGCAGGATGTCACGGCCTGCCTACTCGGCGAGCCTCCGCTGGTGGCCACCATCGGCAGACCGATCTTCGACGTCGAGGTCTTCGTGCTGGACGACTCCCGAGAGCCGGTCGAGCCGGGCACGCCGGGCGAGCTGTACTTCAGCACGCCCGGCATGGCCCGGGGTTACCTGAACCAGCCGGGTTTGACGAGCGAGCGCTTCGTCGACGTCGTCATCAGCGGGCGCGCACTGCGGCTCTATCGCACGGGCGACCTGGTGCGGATGCTGGACAGCGGCGAACTGGAGTACCTCGGCCGTCGGGACCGGCAGGTGAAGGTGCAGGGCCACCGCATCGAACTCGGCGAGATCGAGGAGCGGCTGACGAGGCATCCGGCCATCACCGCGGCCGTGGTCGTCCTGTCGCCGAGCGCGAGCGGCGAGGCTCGGCTCGTCGCGTACTGCATGTGGTCCGGCGGGCCGGGTGTGCGCGAGCCGGACCTCATGCGGTGGTGCGCGACGGCGCTTCCCGCGGCCATGGTGCCCACCAGATTCGTCGGCGTGGACACGCTTCCCCTGACCGTCAACGGCAAGCTCGACCGGCGGACGCTGGACTCCGCCGACTCCGGACCCTGAAGCTGCCACACCGCGCGCACCGCCGAGGCGCCGCTGCGTCCCCGGACCGACGCCGGACGGTCGCACCTCCGGGAAGCAGGACATCCCGTGGAACTCGCCGAGCTGCAACGAGAGGCCGACCACCGTGGCGACCAACGACATCGAAGTGGATGAACTCGTTCGCGACTACCGCCGCGGCGGCAGCACGCTGCGCGCCGTCGACTCCGTCTCCTTCTCCGTCGCGCGTGGAGAACTGTTCGGCATCCTCGGCCCGAACGGCGCCGGGAAGACGACGACGATCAAGGTACTGCTGACCACCCTGCTCCCCACCAGTGGCCGCGTGTCGGTACTCGGCCACGACGTGACGACCCACGTCAAGCAGGTCCGTCGCCGGGTGGGCCACGTTCTCGGCGGCGACAAGGGTTTCTACGACCGGCTGACCGCGAGGCAGAATCTCACCTACTTCGCCGACCTCTACGAAGTGCCCCATCGTGTTCAGCGCACACGGATCCCGGAGCTCCTGGAACAGGTCGGTCTGAGCGAGCGGTCGCGGGACAGGGTGGAGGTCTATTCCCGAGGCATGAAGCAGCGGCTCCACATCGCACGCAGCCTGGTCCACGACCCGCAGGTACTCATCCTCGACGAGCCGACGAACGGCATCGACCCCGTCGGCGCACGCGAGTTGCGCGAGCTCACCGCCGGCCTGACGCGGCAGGGGAAGACAGTCCTGCTGACCACCCATTACATGCACGAGGCCGAGGCGATGTGCGAGCGTCTCGTCGTGCTGGCCCGTGGCAGGATCATCGCATCCGGCACGCCGTCCACCGTCAAGCGGGCCGTGGGCATACCCCGCGTCACCGAGATCGAAGTCGACGGGCTGGAACCGGAGCGCATCGCCGCGATTCGCGGCCTTGCCGGCGTGACGAGCGTCGAGGTGGACGCGGTCGACGCGCGGCAGTTGATCCAGGTGCGGACCGAGCCGGACGCCGACTGCCTGCAGGCTGTCATCCAGGCGCTGGGCAGGGTCCGCATCGGCCGGATAACGACCCACGATCCCACCCTCGAGGACGCGTACGTGGCCCTCGTGTCCCGCGCCCCGCGCGACGCGTCATGACTCTCCTCCGTTTCCTGGCCACGGCGTGGATCCTCAACTTCCGTCAGATGTCCACCACGAAGCTCTACCTGTTCGACGCCGTCATCCTTCCGGTCATCCTTGCCACCATCGCCCACCGGCTGGCCGGAGACGTCCGGGACGCCACAGCCGCGACAGTGACAACCCTGGGTGCCGCCGTGCTGGGCATGTGGGCGGCGACGCTCAGTGGCACGGGCGCGGCGATCGGGCGCATGCGCTCGTTCGGCCTGCTCGAGCCGGTGGTCGCCGCGCCCCTGCCGTTGTCGGCAGCGCTCGCCTCCAACGCCCTGGCGAGTTCTGCGCTCGGCATCTACGCGATGGCCGCGACACTCGGCTGGGCCAGGCTGGCGCTCGGCCTGCCTCTGCACGTCGCATCGCCGACGATGCTGGTCGCCGCCGCGGTCACGTGTGTCTTCTCCACCGCGGCGCTCGGTCTCGTCCTGTCGGTGTCCCTGGTGCTGTACCCGCGAGCGCACGCGGTGAGCAACATCTTCGAGTACCCGATCTGGCTCCTCACCGGCGCCTGGGTGCCGCTGGGCGTCATGCCGGACTGGGTCGACACCGTCAGTTGGGTGGTGGGTCCGGCGTGGGGCATGAAATCGATCCGCGCGGCGGTGGCCGGCGACGTCACCGCCGCGCTGTCGGCGCTCGTCGCCTGCGCGATCGTCACCGCACTCTACTGGCTGTTCAGCGTCCTTCTCCTGCGACGTGTGGAGAGACTTGCTCGAGAAAGGGCCACGTTACCGCTGTCATGAACGGACTACGAATCGTCGTGGTGGGGGGCTTCCTCGCCTACCAGGGCCTCTTCCAGTGGTTCAGCAGACGCCTGATCCTGCCGACCCTGGTGCTCAGGCCGATGATGCAGCTGGCGGTGTTCACCGTCATCGGCGCGTATCTCGGAAGCCAACCCGCCGACTTCTACGCAGTCGGCAACGCGGTCCAGACGACAGCGCGGGCGTCGGTCTACGCGGCCACCATCGTGATCGCCGCCGAACGCATGAACGGCACGCTGATCACGGTCCTGGCCGCGCCGGCCCACCCGCTGCTGGTATTCGGCGGACGGCTGCTGCCACCCGTCCTCACCGGCGTCGCTTCGGCGGCCCTGATGATGACCGTGGCGATGGCGACGACGGGTGTGCGCCTGTCGTGGTCGGCGACACCGTCGTTGCTGCTGCTCATCCTGCTGGTGTCCGCGTCCTGCGGCGCGTTCGGACTCGTACTGGGTGCCATCGGCCTCTATCTCCGTGACGTGTTCTTTCTCCCGAATGTCGCCGTCTACGCCATGATGCTTCTCTGCGGTGTCAACCTCACCCCCGCCGAGACGTCAGGCGTGCTCGCCCTGCTCGGCGAGGCGCTCCCTCTCACCCACGGCCTGCGCGCGATCCGGGACGTGATCGCCGGCCGACCTGTCACGACCGCGGCCTGGACGACCGAACTGCTGCTGGTGTTCGCCTACGGTGCCGCTGCCTGCGTGTTCCTGGCGTACTTCGCGAGACAAGCCCGGTCCAAAGCGACCTTGGACCTGAGTAGCTAGGGATGGATCATGACCACTGACATCGACACCGGGGTTCTGGTCGTCGGCGCCGGGCCCGTGGGCGTCTCGCTGGCGTGCCGACTCGCCCGTAGGGGCGTGGCGACCATGCTCGTCGAAGCTGCCGCCCCGGCCGCGCCGACGCGCAACGTCGGCCTGGCCAACTGGCCCACCAACCTGGCACGAAGCTCGGGGTTCGGCGGGTCCCTGCGCCACTGGCGCGGGTTGTGCCGGCCGTTCGCCGAGGAGGACCTCCGTGAGCGCAGCTGGGTGTCCGGCAGCGGCTGGCCGGTGGCGTCGGCGGACCTGGCCGGCTTTCACCGCGACGCGGCGCGGCATCTCGGTGTGGCTGCGGAATACACGATCGCGGCCTGGCAGGGGGCGTGGCAGAACGACCTGCCCGACATGGCCGCGCTCGGTCTCGTGCCCCGGGTGTACGCCCTCAGTCCGGACGGCCTGGCCCTGGACAACCTGCGGCAGCTGGCCGTGCGGGAGGAGTGTCTCTCCTACCTCGACGGCGGCCGGCTGGTCGAACTGTACGGCGACAACGCTTCTCGATCGATCCACTCCGCGCTGGTGCGCCGCTCGGACGGTACGCGGGTGCGCGTGCGCAGCCGGGCCACGGTACTCGCCATGGGCGCCATCGAGACCGCCAGGCACCTCATGCACTTCGGCCTGGGCAACGCCTGGGTCGGCCGCTCCTTTCTCGACCACCCGCACACCCTGCTCGGCGTGCTCCGCGAGGCGGACACCGCCCGCCTGGAACCGCTGCTCGAGACGGGATTCTCTGCGCACGGGCCGGCCAGGATGCTGCTGCACCTGACTCCGGAGGCGCAGGACCGACACGCGGTGCCGGCGGCGAGCCTGACCGCGCACACGCTGACCGGGACGAACGCCCTCGCGCTCCTCGCCCGGACGGAGCAGCTCCCGAACCCGGACAGCCGTCTGCACCTGCGGGAAGCCGTGGACAGCGACGGCGTGCGGCTGGTGGACATCGCCTGGAACCTGCACGCCGCCGACCTCCGGGCGCTGCGGGTGCTCGAGGAGTCGACGGCTGCGGCATTCCGCGCGCACGGACTGGGTCGCGTCGTCACCGGTTCCTGCTCTTCCACCTCGTGGCCCGCCGGAACCGTGGGTGCGTGCCACCACCTCGGCACGACGAGAATGGCGACGTCCCCCGATCATGGGGCCACGGACGAGTTCGGCCGACTCCACGGGCTGGACAACCTGTGGATCGCCGGCGGAGCGGTGTTTCCTACCGGAACCGTGGTCAACCCGACGCTCACCGCGGTCGCGCTGGGACTGCGGACCGCAGACCGGATCGCGGAACTCGTACCGGTCACCGGTGTCAGCGCCCAGGGCGTCGACCTGTGCGAGCCTGGGTCCGGGCGACCTGACGGGGCCGTCGAACGATTCATCGGCCTGCTCGGCGACCGCCTCGCGAGCCAGGCCCGACGCCTGGTGGTGGAGGACGGTCTGGCCGACGCCGAACTGCTGGTGCTGGACCTCGACGGGACACTTCTCCGAGCGCACACCGAGCAGTTGATCGCGCAGGTCAGCCGCTTCGTCGCGCGGTTCGGCTACGACGTCGACGCGCCGACGCTGCATGCGCTCGCCCGGAACGAGAACATGTTCGGATTTCTCCGGCCCGACGACGTCGGGGTCCTCGATCTGCTGTTCTGGGACCAGTTCGACGAATCGTCGATGCCCCCCGCCCTGCACGACGGCGCGCTGGCCCTGCTGCAGTTCGCCCGCGCGTGCGGCCTGACCATCGCGGTCTGCACGGCTAGGCGGGCGGAGGCACCTGTCGTCGAGCAGCTGCTCAGGATGCTCGGCTGCCCCCCGCCCAGCCTCGTCGTCAGCGCGGGGCCGGCCGGGGCGGCGAAGAGCGAGATGCTCGTCGCGTTGTGCGAGCGCGCGGGGGTGTCAACGAGACGTACCGTCACGGTCGGGGACACCGTGACGGACATCGTGGCGAGTCGCGCCGCCGGCATCGGCCTTCACATCAGCGTGGGCTGCGGCGTGGCGTCCGCTGCGGCGCTGGCCAAGGCTCAGCCGGATGTCCTGGTGGAGGATCTCGGCGAGCTGCTGGACCTGTGGCTGAACCAGCAGAGCGGTATGAGTCGGGCATGAGGATCGGGACGACAGGCCCCCGGATCGACCGGATCAGCTCGGGGCGGATGTCGGTGCGGTGACCATCCGCCTGCGCCTACGGGCAGGGCGGTGGCCGTGATGGTCGCCTTCGGTTCCCGTGGGAACCGATACGGCCCGCAGCACGCTGCGGGCCGTATCGCTCCCTGCCGTGACCACGGGCAGAGCACGGGGCTCCCCCAGGTCCGGACTTCGCCCGCGACGGGCTACCGTGCGGTTCCGTCGCGCCGAGAAGGCAGCGTCACTGCTGGCCTTCCGGGGCGCGCGCGTCCAGTTGTGCCGCCACGGCCGTGGCGACCGCGTCGACGGTGACGGTCTGCTGGTCACCCGAGGCCATGCCTCTGACGACCACGTTGCCGGCCGCCCAGTCGGACGGCCCGACGATGACGATCGCACGGGCGCCGGTCTTGTCGGCGCGGCTGATCTCCTTGCCGAGTTTGCGCGGCTCCAGGGGCACCGAGGTCCGCCACCCGCTGCCGCGCAGGATACGCGCCACGGAGGCTGCCTGTTCGTAGAGATCCGCCTGGCTGGGGATGACGACCACGTCGGCTTCGGGGAGCGGCTCGGGCAGGATCCCGTGCGTCTCCAGGAAGTCGAACAGCGTGACGTCGCCCATGCCGAAGCCGAAGCCGGGGATCTGGGCATCGGAGAACAGGTTGACCAGATCGCTGTAGCGGCCACCGCCGAACAGCGCCCGACTGTTGGCGGGATGACGGTCGAAGACCTCGAAGACGGTCGACGTGTAGTAGGCGAGTCCGCGAACGATGAACGGGTCGAACGTCACCAGTTCCCGTCCCGGTCCGTCGAGCACCTTCGCCAGCTGCGAGCGCTGCATGACGTCGGCGGGGATGGCCTCCAACAGCTTCTCGCCCGCGCTGAGAGCCTCCTCAAGACGGTCGAACTGCGCGGGTGACACCCCGATGCCTGCGGCTTCCTCGAGAAGCTGTTCGTGGGGATACTTGTCCCACCGGTCGATCAACGCGGCGACCGTCTTCACCTTCTCGGCCGGAATGCCGACCATCTCGGTGAGAATGCCGTCGAGGAGGACCCGGTCGCTTGCCCGCACCACGTACATGTCACGGGATGCGCCCAGGGCGGCCATCATGTCGTGGATCAGCTCGAAGATCTCGATCTCGACGTTCGGGCTGGCCGAGCCGAACGTGTCGACATTGATCTGCCAGTGTTCCCGTACCCGGCCCCGTTGCGGGCGCTCGTAACGGTGGCAGTTCACGTGGCAGTACCAGCGAACCGGGAATTGCAGCTTGTTCGCGTTCGCGGCGATCATGCGGGCGACGGAGGGAGTCATCTCCGGACGGAGCGCCAGGCGGCGGCCCCCCCGGTCGGTGAGGGTGTAGAGCTGCAGATCGGCGATCTCCTGACCCGACTTCGCCTCGTAGATCTCGGCCGACTCCAGGATCGGGCCGTCGTAGCGGGCGAACCCGTAACGCTCGATCACCTCGTAGAGCCGATGGAAGACCTGGGTCCGTACCGACATCTCGGCCGGGAGAAAGTCCCGGGTGCCCCGATAAGGTGAAGTCGGCAGGTGTTGGCTCACTTCGGCTTCCTTTCAGCTTGCGTTGTCCGTCGGCATCGAACGCGTTCGGCGCGAACTGCCGGGTCTCTCCGGGACGTTGGGCCACCACCGCGTGCGGTGGCAGTCGGGCGCGGGGTGTGGGACAGCGACGCCGTCGTCGCCGATCGGAACAACTGTCGTGGTCGGGTGCCCGGGCACCGCCACGAGATCCTAGTGGCCGACGAGACTCCGATGCCTGAGCCTTCGCACCAGGTGTGAGTCACCGCGCGGCGCGGACACCGGACGGGAGGGTAGCGATCGAACCGGGGGGCAGCTCACGACCCGGTGCGAGCCGTCGCCACGGAGGGACCCTGGTCGACCGGCGCCGGGCCGGACACCGATGCCACGATCGGGGTTCTCGACGTTCATGATCATCGCCTAATGCCGGGCTCAACTGAAGGTCAACCGGCGTCACCACGACAACTGCGCGTGGCGGCCAGGACCGTTGTCCCGGCGATGACTTCCGGGGCGACCGACGAACCTGACACGAAGGTCATCCGGAATGGGCTGACATTCCGGTGAGAGCGTACAGTATCGGGCGCGCACCGGCAGCAGCGAAAGCGGGTGCGGCAGCGGTCTCGACAGCGATCGAAGCGGAGGCGTGCTCCCTCGCCGACACCGGTCCGACCCTCGAATCCGGTCCAGCCTTCCACCGGTCGCCGGCGGGCAGCAGAGCGGGCCACCGGCCAACACCGACCTGTGAGTCCGGTCGGCCCGACCGGGGAACGACCAGACTCACAGGTGGCCCGACGTCTCGCCGGATCGGTCGGTCTCCGGGTCAGGCCAGGCCGGCGCGGCGGAGGGCGTCGGCCATCGCCCCGGACGGCGGTGGCGCGGCGCCGCCCCGCCCCTGGCGCTGCGGCGCGCCGCCGCGCGAACCCCGGGCACCGCCCCGGTCCGTCGCCGAGGATCCCCGGTCGCCGCGTCCGCCCTGGTCACCGCGGGAGTCGCGTCCGCCCTGGTCACCGCGCTGGCCGCGTCCGCCCTGGTCACCGCGTCCGCTCTGGTCGCCCCGGGGGCCGCCGCGTTCCCGCCGGCCACCGTCGGCCGGGCCACGACCGGCGGGCGCGCCCGGCTCGTCGTCCAGCCGCAGGGTCAGCGAGATCCGCTTGCGCGGTACGTCCACGTCGAGCACCTTGACCCGGACGACGTCTCCGGACTTGACCACGTCGCGAGGGTCCTTGACGAAGGTGTGCGACATCGCCGAGACGTGCACGAGGCCGTCCTGGTGCACGCCGACGTCCACGAACGCGCCGAAGGCGGCCACGTTGGTGACCACGCCCTCCAGGATCATCCCCGGGGTCAGGTCACCGATCTTCTCGACGCCCTCGACGAAGGTCGCGGTCCGGAACTCCGGTCGTGGGTCGCGTCCCGGCTTCTCCAGCTCCGCCAGGATGTCGGTGACCGTGGGCAGGCCGAACGTGTCGTCGACGAAGTCGGTCGCCTTCAGCCCGCGCAGGATGGTGCTCTTCCCGATCAGCGAGCGCACGTCCTGCCCGGTGTGGGCGAGGATGCGCCGCACCACCGGGTACGCCTCGGGGTGCACGCTGGAGGAGTCCAGCGGGTCGTCGCCGCCGGGGATGCGCAGGAAGCCGGCGCACTGCTCGAACGCCTTCGGCCCGAGCCGGGACACCTTCTTCAGCTCGGCCCGGGTCCGGAACGGCCCGTTGGCGTCCCGGTGCAGGACGATGTTCTCGGCCAGCCCGGCGCCGATGCCGGAAACCCGGGTCAGCAGCGGCGCGGAGGCGGTGTTGACGTCCACGCCGACCGCGTTCACGCAGTCCTCGACCACGGCGTCCAGTGAGCGGGACAGCTTCACCTCGGAAAGGTCGTGCTGGTACTGCCCGACGCCGATCGAGCGCGGGTCGATCTTGACCAGCTCGGCGAGCGGGTCCTGGAGGCGGCGGGCGATGGAGACCGCCCCGCGCAGCGAGACGTCCAGGCCGGGCAGCTCCTGCGAGGCGTACGCCGAGGCGGAGTAGACCGACGCGCCGGCCTCGGAGACCACCACCTTGGTCAGCGTCAGCTCCGGGTGCCGCTTGATCAGGTCACCGGCGAGCTTGTCGGTCTCCCGACTGGCGGTGCCGTTGCCGATCGCCACCAGCTCGACGCCGTGCGCGGCGGCCAGCGTCGCCAGGGTGGCGATCGAGGCGTCCCACTGCCGGCGCGGCTCGTGCGGGTAGATCGTGTCGGTGGCGACCACCTTGCCGGTGGCGTCCACCACGGCCACCTTGACCCCGGTCCGCAGGCCCGGGTCGAGGCCCATGGTCGGACGGGTGCCGGCCGGCGCGGCGAGCAGCAGGTCCCGCAGGTTGGTGGCGAAGACCCGGACCGCCTCGTCCTCGGCCGCCTGCCACAGCCGCATCCGCAGGTCCGCGCCGAGGTGGATGAGGATCCGGGTACGCCAGGCCCAGCGCACCGTGTCGGTCAGCCAGCGGTCCGCCGGCCGGCCGGAGTCGCTGACGCCGAACCGGCCGGCGATGGCCGCCTCGTACCGGGTCGGGCCGGTGACCGGGGCGTCGGCGTCGCCGTCGGGCTCCGGGTCCATGGTCAGGTCGAGCACACCCTCCTTCTCGCCCCGCAGCATCGCCAGGATCCGGTGCGAGGGCAGCTTCGGGAACGGCTCGGCGAAGTCGAAGTAGTCGGCGAACTTCGCGCCGGCCGTCTCCTGTCCCTCGCGTACCCGGGCGACCAGCCGGCCCCGCGACCACATCTGCTCGCGCAGCGTGCCGATCAGGTCGGCGTCCTCGGCGAACCGCTCGATGAGGATGGCCCGCGCCCCCTCCAGGGCGGCGGCCGGATCGGCGACGCCCTTCTCCGCGTCGACGAAGCCGGCGGCGACGGCCTTCGGGTCCTGCGTCGGGTCGGCCAGCAGCGTGTCCGCCAGCGGTTCCAGCCCCGCCTCCCGGGCGATCTGCGCCCGGGTCCGCCGCTTCGGCTTGTACGGCAGGTAGATGTCCTCCAGCCGGGCCTTCGAGTCGGCGGCCACGATCTGCGCTTCCAGGGCCTCGTCGAGCTTGCCCTGGCTGCGGATCGACTCCAGGATGGCGGCCCGCCGCTCGTCCAGCTCGCGCAGGTAGCGCAGCCGCTCCTCGAGGGTGCGCAGCTGCGCGTCGTCGAGCAGGCCGGTGGCCTCCTTGCGGTAGCGGGCGATGAACGGCACGGTCGCGCCGCCGTCGAGCAGCTCCACGGCTGCGCGTACCTGACGTTCGGTGACGCCGATTTCCTCGGCGATCCGCTGATGAACGGACTGGGTCACGATCTGATCCGCCTTCTCCGGTGGGTTCCGTCCTGCATTGTGCCGCCCCACGCTGACACGATCGTTGTGGCGGTACGTGGGCGCGCCGGACGGTGTCGCTGCACTAGCGTGGCGATCATGGAACAACCTGCGGATCCCCGGGCCCGGCGGCTCTTCGGCGGCAGCGCCCGCGCCCTGGGTGACCTCGCGGCGAGTCCGTTCCGTGCCGACCGGGACCGGATCGTGGGCTCGCCCTTCTTCACCCGCCTCGGCGGCGTGACCCAGGTGGTCAGCCCCGGCGGTTCCGGCCTGCTGGTGCACAACCGCCTCACCCACAGCCTCAAGGTCGCCCAGGTCGCCCGGGCCATCGCCGAGCGGCTCACCGCCGACGACCGCTACCGGGACCTGCTGACCGCCCTCGGCGGCTGCGACCCGGACGTGGTGGAGGCCGCCGCGCTCGCCCACGACCTCGGCCACCCGCCCTTCGGGCACCTGGGGGAGCGGGTGCTGGACCGGCTGGCCCGCCAGCGTCTCGGCCTGCCCGACGGCTTCGAGGGCAACGCCCAGTCGTACCGGATCGTCACCTCGACCGAGATCGGCGGCGCGGCCACCATCGGCCTCGACCTGACCGCGGCGGTACGGGCCGCGATGCTGAAGTACCCGTGGACCCGGCTGGACCACCCCGACCCGCATCCCCGGCACCTGGACCCGCCGCCCCGGGGTGCCGCCGCCCCGCCGGACGACCCGGCCAGCGGCTCGGCGAAGTTCGGCGCCTACCGCACCGAGCTGGACGACCTGCGGCAGGCCCGGGAGCCGTTCGCCGGCCGGATCGCCGACTGGCAGCAGACCGTCGAGGCGTCGGTCATGGACACCGCCGACGACGTCGCGTACGCCATCCACGACGTGGAGGACTTCCACCGGGTCGGCGTGCTCCAGCAGGGCGCGGTGGCCGCCGAGCTGATCGCCTGGCAGAAGGAGCACGGGCACTACCGGTCGGTCACCGACGCGGCGCTGGCCAGCACCGCCCGCCGCCCCGGCGCGGCGATCGAGCGGCTGCGCCGGCAACTGCACCGCAAGGACGGCTGGATCGCCGACGACGAGGCGTTCGCCGCCGCCGTCGAGCACGTCCGCCGGGAACTCGTCGAGGGCCTGCTCGCCCTGCCGTTCGACGGCTCGATCGAGGCGGAGCAGTACGTGGCCCGCTTCTCCGCCCGCTGGACCACCCGCTTCGTCGACGCGATCCAGGTGGTCCGGGAGCCGTCGGTGCGCTCCGGGCACGTGCAGCTCGCCGCGCCGCAGTGGCACGAGGTGCAGGTGCTCAAGTTCGTCCACCACCGGTTCGTGCTGGCCCGCCCGGACCTCGCGCTGCACCAGCGCGGCCAGGCCCGGCTGCTCGGCACGCTGGTCGAGGCGCTCTGGGAGTGGCTGCTCGACCCGGAGGAGGAGTCCCGGCTGCCCCGCCGCCTGCACGACCTGGTCGAGCTGGCCGAGGCGGAGCTGCACCCGCGCACCGCGGACCGCTCGGCGCGCGCCCGGGGTCGGGCCATCGTCGACTTCGTCGCGCTGCTCACCGACTCGCAGGCGGTGGCGATGCTGGACTCGCTCTCCGGTCGCTCCGGCGCGCTCTGGACGGACGCCTTCGTGCTCTGACCGGCACCGCTCAGGCGACCTGGTCCCACCAGGCGTCCACCGCTGGCGGGTCGTCCACCACCACCCGCTCGCCCGGCCGGGGCACGGCGATCCGGACGCCCCGGGCCTTCGCCTCCCGCCAGAGCCGGTTCACCGGCTCGGCCCAGTCGTGCAGGGCCAGGTTGAAGGTGCACCAGTGCACCGGCACCAGCAGACCACCCCGCACGTCGAGGTGGGCGGCGACCGCCTCCTCCGGGAACATGTGGATGTTCGGCCAGGCCCGGTCGTACGCGCCGATCTGGGTCAGCGTCACGTCGAACGGTCCGTACCGCTCGCCGATCTCGGCGTACCCGGGGAAGTAGCCGGAGTCGCCGGTGTAGAAGACCCGGCGGTGCGCCCCGGCCAGCACCCACGAACCCCAGAGCGTGCCGTCACGGCGCAGGCCCCGGCCCGAGAAGTGCTGCGCGGCGGTGGCGGTGATCGTCAGCCCGGCCACCCGGTGGCTCTCCGCCCAGTCCAGCTCGACGATCCGGTCCGCCGGCACACCCCACCGGTCCAGGTGCGCGCCGATGCCGAGCGGCACCAGGAACGGCGCGGACTGGGTGTCCCGCAGGTGGCACACCGTCGCCATGTCGAGGTGGTCGTAGTGGTCGTGGGAGATCACGATCGCGTCCACCGGGGGCAGTTCGTCGAGGCCCACCGGCGGGGCGTGCAGCCGGCGCGGGCCGACCGCTTGGGACGGGGAGCAGCGGTCGCTCCACACCGGGTCGAGGAGCACCCGCCGTCCCTCGATCTCGACCAGCGCGGACGCGTGGCCGTACCAGACGACGGCGAGTTCCCGCTCCGCACCGCTGCCGGGAGCCGGACGCCGCAGCGGCACCGGTCGCGTCGGCCGGCGGCGCTGCTGGCCGAAGAGCAGCTCCCACAGCAGGTTCCGGCCGGGGTCGGCGATCGTCGTGCGGACGTCGGCGGGGTTGTGGAACGCGCCGTCGTGGAACTGCGGCGACCGGCGGACGCGTTCGGCGCGGGCCCCGGTCAGCCGGCCCCCCAGTGCGGCCGGCACGTCCCGGGCGGCCCAGGCCAGGGCGGCCAGCGCGGCCAGGCCCAGCGCCCCGGCCACCCGGCCACCCCGGCCCCGTCGTGCCCGCTGCTCGCGTCCCCCCATGAACTTTCCCTCCGCCCGGTCGAACCCCGGGTGCCACGGTAGCCCCCGACGCGTCAGCCGCCGTTGCTCGGGCGCTGGCGGGTGACCCGGTGGGCCGTTCCGGTGCCGGTCAGGCCGTCCACGGCGTCGAGGAAGCTCCGTCCCATCTTCGCCCGTGCGGTGACCGCCGGGTGGGTTCCGCCGAAGTTGCCCGGGTCGGCCTGCCCGGAGGCGAAGAGGGCGTACGTCAGCACCGGGGCCCCGGCCCGGTCGAAGATCACGCCGGCCTCGTTGCGGGCGTCGGCGTACCAGCCGCCCTTGGCGGCGACGCGGGCCCGTTCGTCGGAGGACATGGTGCGTCGGACGCCGTCGGTGTGGGCGATCGGGGCGCGCAGTTGGCGCAGCAGGAACGCCGTGGAGGCGGGGGCGAGCAGGGTGCCGGCCACCAGCGCGCGGAGCAGGTTGTGTGTCTCCCGGGGGGTGCTGGTGCCGAGGTAGAACCGGTTCGGGTTGGCCACCGGCTGCACCTGCGTGTTCGGGAAGCCCTTGGCCTGAAGGATCGTGTTCAGCTCGGCCGCCGGGCAGACCAGGCCGCACAGCCGTACGGCGGTGTCGTCGGAGACGGTGAGCAGCGCCGCGAGGGCGTGGCCGAGGGTGACCGAGCTGGGGTACGCCCCGTCCAGGCTGAAGATCCCGTCCCCGCCGGGGATCACGATCGCGGAGGTGACGTCGAGTCGCTGGGTGAGCGTGAGCAGTCCCCGGTCGACCTTGTCCAGCACCGCCACGGCGACGGCGATCTTGTTCACGCTGTACGCCTCGAGCAGGCGGTCCGGCTCGTCGGCGACCGCCGGCAGCGGTGCGCCCGCCGGGTCGGCGACGCTGACGTACGCCTGCCAGCTGCCACCCGCTTCGAGGGTGTGCTGCTGGTACGCGGCGGCGACCAGGGCGGCGGCCTGGGCGGGGGTGCCCGCGGTCGGTGTCACGGCACGCTCCTCCGCCGATGCCGGCGCTCCGTTGCCGAGCACCGCGCCGGCGGTGGCGGCGGTGCCCAGCCCGAGAGCGGTCCTACGGTTCATCCTGGCAGTCACGCGTGTCTCCTCGTCCCGTGCGGCCGGAGTGTCCATCCGGTCACCCTAGGCGATGGGACGTGTGCGGTGGGTACGGCTGATCGTCGCTGGCGGTGGAGCGTGGTGCCTACCGTGGCCGGAGTGTCACCGACGGTCGGATCGCCAGCCGCCCCGGAGGGCCTCGCCGGTCGGGTTCGGGCCGAAGACCGCGCACTCGGCGCGTACCTCGGCCAGGGTCTGCGGCGCGCGGGCGGCGAGGACCAGGCGGTCACCGCGCGCGGCGAACGCCCGGGCCGCCGCCCGGCCGATCCCGCTGGTGGCACCGGTGACGACGACCACCCGACTCACGGGGCGAGCACGACCTTGACGCAGCCGTCCGCCTTCTTCTGGAACATCTCGTACGCCTTCGGCGCGTCGCCCAGCGGCAGCCGGTGGGTGCGCAGGTCCGCCACGCCCAGCGGGTCGTCGTCGCCGGCCAGCAGCGGCAGGATCTCGTCGGTCCAGCGGCGGACGTGGCACTGGCCCATCCGCAGCTGCACGCCCCGGTCGAACATCTCCATCAGCGGCAGCGGGTCCACCTCGCCGCCGTACACCCCGGAGACGGAGACGGTGCCACCCCGCCGGACGGCCTTGAGCGCGGCCTTGAGCACGACGAGCCGGTCCACGCCCACCTTGTCGGTCATCGCCTGGGCCAGCCGGTCCGGCAGCAGCCCGGCGGCGGTCTGGGCGATCTTGCCCGAGGTGGAACCGTGGGCCTCCATGCCGACCGCGTCGATCACCGCGTCCGGGCCGCGCCCGTCCACCAGGTCGATCAGCGCGCCCGGCACGTCCTCCAGTTGGGTCACGTCGAGCACCTCGATGCCGTGCCGGCGGGCCATCTCCAGCCGCTCCGGCACCAGGTCCAGCCCGATCACCCGGTCCGCGCCGAGGTGCCGGCCGATGCGGGCGCAGAACTGGCCGACCGGGCCGAGCCCGAAGACGGCGAGCGTGCCGCCGGGTGGGGTGTCGGCGTACGTCACCGCCTGCCAGGCGGTGGGGAGGATGTCGGAGAGGTAGAGGTACCGCTCGTCCGGGCCGGTCTCCGGGACCTTGATCGGCCCGAACTGGGCGTGCGGCACCCGCAGGTACTCGGCCTGCCCGCCCGGCACCGAGCCGTACAGCGAGGTGTAGCCGAACAGCGCCGCGCCCTTGCCCTCCGAGGTGACCTGCGTGGTCTCGCACTGCGCGTAGAGCTGCCGGCCGCACATCCAGCACGAGCCGCAGGCGATGTTGAACGGCACCACCACCCGGTCGCCCGGCCTGAGCCGGGTCACCCCGGAACCGACCTCCTCGACGATGCCCATCGGCTCGTGCCCGAGGACGTCCCCCGGTTTCAGGAACGGCCCGAGCACCTCGTAGAGATGCAGGTCCGAGCCGCAGATCGCGGTCGAGGTGATCCGGACGATCGCGTCGGTGGGCTCCTCGATCCTCGGGTCCGGGACCTCCTCCACCCGTACGTCCCGCTTCCCGTGCCAGGTCAGTGCCTTCATACCGGTCCCTCCGCCGTCTCGGGTCGTCCTTTCCAGGACTGCTACCCGGGCAGCGTCCGGTGAACCTCCCCGCCGTTCACCCCACGCCGGGGGTGGGCAGGGAGACGGTGACGACCAGACCGCCGCCCGGCCGGGGCAGGGCGTGCACCGTGCCCCCGTGCGCCCGGGCCACCGCCCGGACGATGGACAGGCCGAGCCCGAAACCCCGGTTGCCGGCCGCCCGCTCCCGGTTCAACCGCCGGAAGGGCAGGAAGATCGACTCGACCTCGTACCCGGGCACGACCGGCCCGCTGTTGCTGACGGTCAGCACGGCCCGGCCGTCGGTCGTCGTGGTGCTGACCGTCAGCCACCCGTCCTCGCCGAGGTTGTGCCGTACCGCGTTCTCCAGCAGGTTCTGGGTGAGCCGCTCCAGCAGCACCGGGTCGCCGACCGTGCGGGCCGGGGCCAGCTGCCGGGAGACCGCCAGTGCCGTCCGGGCGGCGGTCTGGTCGGTCAGGTGACCGGCCATCTCGGCGAGGTCCACCTCGGTACGCTCGGTCAGCGTGTTCTCCGAGTCGGCGAGGGTGAGCAGCCCGTCGATCAGCCGTTCGTGCCGTTCGTTCACCGTGAGCAGCACCTCCCCGAGCTGGCGCAGCTCCGCCGGGGCGTCCGGTCGGGTGATGGCGAGTTCGACCAGGGACCGGTTGATCGCCAGCGGGGTGCGCAGCTCGTGCGAGGCGTTGGCAACGAACCGTCGTTGGCCGTCGAAGGACCGGTCGAGCCGTTCCAGCATCAGGTCGAAGGTGTCGGCGAGTTCCTTCACCTCGTCGGTCGGGCCGTCCAGGGCGATCCGCTCGTGCAAACCCCGGCCGGCACCGTCCGCGCCGGCGATCCGGCGGGCGGTCCCGGTGATCTGGTTCAGCGGCTGCAACGCCCGCCCGGCGACCAGCCAACCGAACGCGACGGCGGCGACCGTCACCACGGCCAGCGCCACCCCGCCCTGGGTCAGTAAGGAGTCCAGCGCGTCCTGCCGGGCGTCCTCCTGCACCTGCCGGACCAGCCCGCGCAGGGTCTCCGCCTGCTCGGGGGTGATCTTGGTGCCGGACTGCGGCAGCGACACCTTGCCGGAGTCCCGGCTGCGCAGGTCGAACCCGAGACCACGGGTGAGCCGCTGGTCGACCAGCACATAGGTCACCGCGAGCAGCACCGTGCCGGCGAACAGGAACAGCCCGCCGTAGACCAGCGTGAGCCGGGCGCGGATGGTCAGCTTCTTCACCGGATGCGGTACCCCGCGCCGGGCACCGTCTCGATGACGGGCGGCTCGCCGAGCTTGCGGCGCAGCTTCATCACGGTCACCCGCAGCACGTTGGTCAGCGGGTCGATGTGCTCGTCCCAGGCCCGTTCCAGCAGTTCCTCGGCGGAGACCACCGCCCCGTCGGCCCGCAGCAGCTCGGCCAGCACCCCGAACTCCTTGCGGGACAGCGGCACGGGGCGCCCGTCCCGGGTCACCTCCCGCCGGGCCGGGTCCAGCACGATGCCGGCCCGGGTCAGCCTGGGCGGCGCGGCCGGCCGGGTACGCCGGGTCAGGGCGTGCACCCGCGCGCTCAACTCGATGAACGCGAACGGCTTGGTCAGGTAGTCGTCGGCCCCGATGGCCAGCCCGGCGACCCGCTCCCGGACGGCGGCGGCGGCGGTCAGCATCAGCACCCGGGTCTCCCGGTCGGAGTCGACCACCGCCCGGCACACGTCGTCGCCGTGCACCACCGGCAGGTCCCGGTCGAGCACCACCACGTCGTACCCGTTGACCCCGAGCCGTTCCAGCGCGGCGTCCCCGTCGTACACGACGTCCACCGCGAAGGACTCCCGGCGCAGCCATTCGGCAATCGCGTCCGCCAGGAGCCGTTCGTCCTCGACCACCAGTACCCGCACCGTCACATCCTCGCCCATCGCGACGTAACCACACCGTTAACGGAGCCCCGGCGTTTACGCTCTGGCTACGCCCCGTGACGTTGACTTCTCCGTGGACGCCGGTTTCACCGGCGGAGGAGAGAGGAGCACGAGACGATGCGGAGACGGCTGACGGGCGTACTGCTCGCCCTGCCCCTCGCGGCGGCCCTCGGTCTGGCCGGCTGTAGCGGGGGCGACCGGGACGACGAGGGGGTGGCCACCGCCGGTGGCGGCGGTGCGCGGCCGACGCTCACCGCCGTCGCGTTGAGCGACGAGGAGCGCCGGATCAGGTTCACCAGATGCCTGCGCGAGCAGGGGCTGGACGTGGCGGATCCGGAGCCGGGCCAGAACGGCCCGCGTTTCAAACCCGGTTCCAACGTGGACCGCACCAAGGTCCAGGCGGCCCTCCAAGCGTGCCGGGAGTACGCCCCGAACGGCGGACAACCCCGGCAGCTCAACGCCGACCAGGTCGAACAGGTCCGCAAGCTGGCCCGCTGCATGCGGGAGAACGGCGTGCCGAACTTCCCCGACCCGGACGCCGACGGCCGGATCCAGCCCGGCAAGGCCGACATCGACCGGCAGGACCCGGCGGTCCGGGCGGCGTTCGACAAGTGCCGCGAGGTGGTGCCCAACCTCGACAACCGTCTGGGGACGCCGTGAGCGCGCCGATGGGCACCGACATCGGGGTCACCCCGGTGGGCGGTGGTGACGGGACGACGGAGGCGCCGCACCGCCGACGTCGGTGGCGGCCGGTCACCGCGCTGGCCGCCGGGGCGGCCGTCGTGCTGGCCGGCGGCGCGGTCGCGGTCGGTGTGTCCTCCGACGGTGGCGCCGGGGAGTCGGCCGGGGCCGCCCCGCTCCCGCCGACCACCACCACCGTCGCGCGGCAGACCCTCGTCGACCGGGAGACCAAGACCGGCGAACTGGGGTACGGCACCCCGCGCGCCCTGGACACCCGCTACAGCGGCACGCTGACCTGGCTGGCCGCCACCGGGGCCACGGTCGCCCGGGGCAAGGCCCTGTACCGGGTCGACGACGAGCCGGTGGTGCTGCTGCACGGCAGCCTGCCGGCGTACCGGGTCCTGCGGTCCGGGGTCAGCGGCCGGGACGTCAGGCAGTTCGAGCAGAACCTCACCGACCTGGGCTACACCGGCTTCACCGTCGACGAGGACTACACCTCCGCCACCGCCGACGCGGTCCGGAGCTGGCAGGAGGACCTGGGGGTGCCCGAGACCGGGCAGGTCGAGCCGGGCCGGATCGTCTACGCCGCCGGTACGGTCCGGGTGGCGAGCCAGGGCGCCGAGGTGGGGGACGCCGTCACTCCGGGCCGGGCGGTGCTCTCCACGACCGGCACCACCCGGCTGGTCACCTGCACCCTGGACGTCGACGACCAGCGGCTGGCCCGCAAGGGCGCGGAGGTGACCATCACGTTGCCGGACGGCCGGCGCACCACCGGCCGGGTCGGCACCGTCGAGACGGTCGTGCAGACCTCGGCCGGGGCGGCCGGACAGGATCCGGTCACCGAGACGAAGGTCGAGGTCTCGGTGACCGGGGACGACCCGGCCGCCCTCACCGGCTTCGAGCAGGCGGCGGTCGACGTCGGGTTCGTGGCGGCCCAGCGGGCGGACGTGCTCACCGTGCCGGTCGCCGCGCTGCTCGCCCTCGCCGAGGGTGGCTACGGCCTCCAGGTGGCCGACGACACGGGCACCCGGATCATCGCGGTGAAGACCGGCCTGTTCGCCGCCGGCCGGGTGGAGGTCTCCGGCGACGAGGTCGTCGAGGGGCTGACGGTGGGGATGCCCGGTGACTGACCGGATCCGCGCCGCCGCCGGCCCCGTCGTGCAGTTGCGGGACGTGACCAGGCGGTACGGCGACACCGTCGCCGCCCTCGACCGGGTCGACCTGACCATCGGCCGGGGCGAACTGGTGGCCATCGTGGGCCCCTCCGGATCCGGCAAGTCCACGATGCTCAACGTCATCGGCACCCTGGACCGGCCCACCTCGGGCACCGTGCTCGTCGACGGGTACGACACGTCCCGCCTGACCGACCGGGAACTGTCCGCCCTGCGGGCCAGCCGGATCGGTTTCGTGTTCCAGCAGTTCCACCTCGCGGTGGGCGTACCGCTGGTGGAGAACGTCGCCGACGGCCTGCTCTACGCGGGCGTACCCCGGCGGGAGCGGCACCGGCGCGCGGAGGTCGCCCTGCGCCGGGTCGGGCTGGGCCACCGCCTCGACCACCGTCCGCACCAGCTCTCCGGCGGCGAACGGCAGCGGGCGGCGATCGCCCGGGCCGTGGTCGGCGAACCGCCGCTGCTCCTGGCCGACGAGCCCACCGGCAACCTGGACTCCACCTCGGGGGCCGGGGTGATGGAGCTGCTGCACGGGCTGCACACGGCCGGCACCACGGTCGTGGTGATCACCCACGACCGGGAGATCGCGGCGAGCCTGCCCCGTCAGGTGCGGATGCGGGACGGGCGGATCGTCACCGGGGGCGTCCCGCTGGTCGAGGGGGTGCTCCGGTGACCGCGACGACGACCCGGCCGCCGGGCGCCGACCGCCCGGAACGGCTGCGGCCCGCCCGGATGCACCCGCGCGACGTGCTGCGCGTCGGCGGGGTGGGGCTGCGCACCCGACCGTTGCGGGCGTTCCTCTCCGCGCTGGGCATCGCGATCGGCATCGCGGCGATGATCAGCGTCGTCGGGATCTCCTCGTCGTCCCGGGCCGACCTGGACCGGACCCTGGCGGCCCTGGGCACCAACCTGCTCACCGTCGCGCCGGGCAGCACCCTCTTCGGGGCGGACGCCCAACTGCCGACCGAGTCGGTGGCGATGATCTCCCGGATCGGGCCGGTGCAGCAGGTCGCCGCGGTCGCCCAGCTCCCCGACACACCGGTCTACCGGTCGGACCGGATCCCACCGGCGCAGACCGGCGGCCTGGGCACCCAGGCGGTCACCCTGGACGTCCTGGACACGGTCGGTGGCACGGTCGCCCACGGCACCTGGCTCAACGACGCCACCGCCCAGTATCCGGCCACCGTGCTCGGCGCGGTCGCCGCCGAGCGGCTCGGGCTCGGCGCGGCCGGGCCGGACATCCAGGTCTACATCGACGGCCGGTGGTTCACCGTGATCGGGATCCTCCGGCCGGTGCCGCTCGCCCCGGAACTCGACTCGGCGGCGCTGGTCGGCTGGCCGGCCGCCACCACCCACCTCGGGCTGGACGGGCACCCGACCCGGATCTACACCCGCTCGGCCGAGGAGCACGTCGAGGCGGTACGCGGGGTGCTGGCGGCGACCGCCAACCCGGAACAGGCCAACGAGATCCAGGTGTCCCGGCCCTCGGACGCGCTCGCCGCCCGGCAGGCCACCGACGAGGCGTTCACCGGCCTGCTGCTGGGCCTGGGCGCGGTGGCCCTGCTGGTGGGCGGCGTCGGGGTGGCCAACACCATGGTCATCTCGGTGCTGGAGCGGCGGGCGGAGATCGGGTTGCGCCGCGCGCTCGGGGCCACCCGGGGGCAGGTCCGCACCCAGTTCCTCGCCGAGTCCCTGCTGCTGTCCGCTCTCGGCGGGCTGGGCGGGGTGCTGCTGGGGGTCCTCGTCACCGCCGGTTACGCCCTCTCGCAGGGCTGGCCGACGGTGGTGCCGCTGTGGGTGATGGCCGGTGGCATCGGCGCGACGATCGTCATCGGTGCGGTGGCCGGGCTCTACCCGGCGATCCGGGCCAGCCGGCTCTCGCCCACCGAGGCCCTGGCAGCGCCCTGACGGAGCATCCCGCGCTGCCGGCCCGCGCTGCCGGTGGTGGTTGTTTGCAGGGGCCCCTTCCTACCGCTTTCTGTCGAGGAAGGGTCCCCTGCAACCACCCGAGCCCGACGCCCGCCGTCGGATCCACGGGACGCGGGCGGCGCCCGACGGCCGGTGTCCCCACCGGTCGTCGGGCGCCGCGTGGCGTCGGGTCAGCGTCGGGTCAGCTTGTGCAGTTCCCAACCGCCCAGGTGCGTGCTCGGGTCGGTGCGCAGGTTCATCGGGTTCGCCATGCCGATGTACAGCGTGGACCCGTCCGCGACCATGGTCCGTACGCCCTGGTTGAGCGGGTTGCCGAAGCCGGTCTTGTCGATCGCGCGGGCCGGCCGACCCGGCGCGTCGAACGACCACAGGTCCGAGCCGAAGGTGGGCGCGTCGTAACCGGGCTCCGGCTCCGCCGGCATCTCGCCCTCCAGGGCGATGTAGGCGAAGTCCATGGTGCCGATGTAGAGCCGGCCGCCGGCCACCGTCATCTTCCAGGCGTACAGGTTGTACTGGTCCCCGAAGCCGGAGCGGCCGTGCACCGGGGTCACCCCGGTCGGCGTGGTCTCCCAGGCGCCCACCCCGTTGTTCGCCGTCGGGTCGAACGCCGGAAGCTCGGACTCGCCGTAGAGCGTCTCCACCGTCTCCCCGGCACCGCCGAAGTCCCGACCCCGGAAGACAGCGAACGCCCGCTGGGTGTTCTCCACGGTGGCCGCGAGCTGCTCCTGGTTCTTCGGCGGGTAGACCCGGACGTGCAGCGCGGTGGCCTGGAGCGGGACGTGCATGGTGCCCCAGTAGAGGTGACCGCCGTAGGAGGCGAGACCACCGATCGCGTACACCCGCCGGACCACCGGGTCCGGCTCGTACTCGGCGGGCGACCAGACCTGCGTCCAGCCGGTGGCGTCCGGCGGGGTGAGGCCCGGCTCCCCGTCGGCCAGCGGCGGGCTCATCCAGAGGCTGCCCAGGTCGGCGTTGTTGTCCGCGGCCTGGTCCGCCCCGGTGGTGCCGGCGGTGTCCAGGCTGGCCGCGGCACCTTCCACGATCGACTTCGGCCAGGTGGTGACGTAGAGCCGGCCGTCGTGCGCGGCGATGTCGGCGGCCTGGGTCGGCAGGTCACCGACCACGCTGAAGGCGAACGGGTTGGTCCGGTCACCCGTCCAGCGCAGGACCCGACCGGCGTCACCGCCGTTGGTGCCCATCCCGACACCCGCGTAGAGCACCCCGTCGGCGACGGTGAAGTGCCGGATGTTCTCGTAGTCGCCGAGGTTGGTCGAGCCGAGGTAGTCGCCGGTGAAGGTGTCGAAGGCGAACAGGTTGATGCCGGCGACGAGGCTGGGGCCGGCGAGCAGCACCACGCCCCGGTGGGCGGCGCCGCTGCGCAGCCCGGCCGTCGAGCGCAGCAGGGCCGCGTCCGCCGGGGACGCGTCGGTGACGTCCGCGGTCCGCTCGGTGAGCTGCTCGTCCGCCAGGTCGTACGTGTAGACCTCCGGCGGCCGGTGGTCACCGAGGTTGGCCGGCAGGGCCGGGTTCTGCCGGGCCGGCTGGCTGTTGGCGAACTCGCAGGCGTAGTCGTCGTTCAGGATCGGTTCCCGGACGTTGTAGCCGTCCGGCTTGAGGCAGAGGACGTTCGCCCCGGTGCCGAACCAGAGCTTGCGTCCGGCCTTGGCCAGGCCCCAGACGTACGACTGGTTGACCTTCTCCTGGCCCACCGCGCAGGGCGGTCCGGCCGGGTAGTCGACGCCGATCCCGGCGAAGCACTCGTCTGCGGCGGCCTTGGCCAGCAGCCGTACGCTCTCCGGAGGCCGCGTGCCCCCGGCGTCGACCTCGGCGGCGGCCGGGACGGCCGAGGTGGTCACGAGACCCAGGGCGACGAGGACGGTCAGTAGTCGACCTGGTGGTTGGAGCCGACGCATCTGTTTTCCTTCCGACACGTTCGCAAGCGGCGCGGAACCCGGAACGGGGTCACCGGGATCGCCGCCGGGTGGAGGGGTTGCCGCACGACTCACCGGGTGTGCCCGAGCGTCGGGTTACCGCATTCCGGGAGACGTGCGGGACAGACGTTAACACGCACAGGAATGGCCTTCTATCGATTCTCGCCATTAAATAATTTGGAACGAGGGGTGCTCCGTTGATCGATCGTGGCGCCCGGTCGGAACGGGTGGCGGAAGGGAGGGCGGATGCATTGTCGATCAACCGCAAAAGCTGGCCAAAGGTGCACAAGGTGCCGGCTGCCCAAGAACGGTGGCAACCAGGGTGGTCGGGATGTCCAAATTGGATCTGCGGGGGCGGTGGATCGGGTGGGGTGCGATGTCGCCGGGGATTCTGGTGTGGCTATTTCCGGCCTGCGTGAAAATTACCGTTGTTTACTCCGCATAAACCCGCGACATGACCGTTGTCCGAGTTCACCACAAGTTCTCGATCGCCCGTGGAATTTCCGTCGTCAATCGGGGTCGGTCACCAGCGGGGGAGCGGATCGACCGCTTGATGCCGTACGGAGAGTGCCGCGGTCTGCCCGGCGGGCTTCCCGCTGAACACCGCCGCCGCGCCCGCCGGATCCTGCCTTCCCCGAACACGGCGCGCAGAGGTGGGGCGCACCACCTCTGGATTGCTGTTTTCGCTGGTCGCGTGCATGATGCCCGCATGGTTTTCGACCGGAAAGTCACGATCCGGCCGCTGGCGATCATCGTGTCTGTTGCCCTGGCCGTGTCGGGCGCGGCTACGTTGGGCGCGGCCGCGCTGCTCGGCGGTCTGGACGAGGCCGTGAGGGTGGCACCCCTGGCCGGCGCGCTCTTCGCTGGCTGCGCTCTTCCGTTGGGGTTCATCCAACTCCGCCGGGCGACCCCGGTACGGGAAGCGCACGACCCGGAGTCGTCTCCGGAACCGGGGGAATCGTCAGCGACCACCGTGCCGGGGATGGCCGCCCCGGCTGTCGTCCCGGAGACCGGAAGCGGGCCCGTCGACCCTCCGCATCAGGTGGTGTCGGGCAGCCAGGTCCGGGGCCATGTCATCCAGCTCCGCGACGTCGTCATCAGTGTGCCGATCGGCAGGGACCTGCTGCGCGTGGGCAGGGCTTTGATGTCGGTCGCCGGCTTTCTGGCGCTGGCCCTCGTGCCGGCGCTGGCTCTGGGCTTGGCCGATTCCGGTACGAGCGCCGCACCGGGCGTCGGTTCCGGTCCGAGCGCCGCACCGGTCCCGCCCGTGGCGGTCACCGCGGACGGTGATTCGGGCTATGCGGAGTTCCACCGCGACGAGCGGCGGTTTGTCATCCACGACGGTCGGAAGGACGAGGACGCGGTCTTCCTCCTCTTCCGGACCGACGGCCGGGACCAGAAGCCGGTGCCCAACAGCGACGGCAAGACCGGCGTGCTCAACGACAAGACCGGGAAGGTTCCCCCACCGAAGGTCCATCACCTGCCGGCGCTGAAGCCGGACGCGGCGATCGACTTTCAGGTCTGCCTCGGCAACGCCGGCCGTCAACTGACCATCAAGACCGAGACGTGCGGTGGTTGGGTGACCGCGCCGGCTCGGTGACGGCGCTCGCGTGGCAGGGCACCGGCAGCGGTGGCCCTGCCACGCCCTCCGTCCCGGGTGACCTCTCGCGTCAGGAGCCTCAGGTGTCGCCGCGCTTCGCGGTCGCCTTCAGGTAGTCGCGGTTGAGGCGGCCGATGGTGTTCAGCGGGATGCCCTTCGGGCAGACCACCGTGCACTCGCCGGCGTTGGTGCAGCCGCCGAAGCCGGCCTCGTCGTGCGCGTCGACCATGCCGACCACCCGGGTGTACCGCTCGGGCTGACCCTGCGGCAGCAGCGAGAGCTGGGTGACCTTGGCGGCGGTGAAGAGCATCCCGGAGCCGTTCGGGCAGGCGGCCACGCACGCGCCGCAGCCGATGCAGGCCGCCGCCTCGAACGCGGCGTCCGCGTCGGCCTTCGGCACCGGGGTGGCGTGCGCCTCGGGGGCGCTGCCGGTCGGCGCGGTCACGTACCCGCCGGCCGCGATGATCGTGTCGAAGGCGCTCCGGTCGACCACCAGGTCCTTGATCACGGGGAAGGCCCGCGCCCGCCACGGCTCGATGTCGATGGTGTCCCCGTCGGAGAACTGCCGCATGTGCAGCTGGCAGGCGGTGGTGCCGCGCTGCGGTCCGTGCGCGTCGCCGTTGATCATCAGGCCGCACATGCCGCAGATGCCCTCGCGGCAGTCGTGGTCGAAGGCGACCGGCTCCTCACCGGCGAGGACCAGCCGCTCGTTGAGCACGTCGAGCATCTCCAGGAACGACATGTCCGGGGAGACGTCCTCGACCTGGTAGGTCACCATCCGACCCCTGTCCTTCGGGCCGGACTGCCGCCAGATGCGCAGGGTCAGGTTCACTTGTAGCTCCGCTGCGTGGGGTGGACGTATTCGAAGGCCAGGTCTTCCCGGTGCAGCACCGGCGGCTGGTCACCGTCGGTGAACTCCCAGGCCGCCACGTACGCGAAGCGCTCGTCGTCGCGCTGGGCCTCGCCGTCCGGCGTCTGGTGCTCGGCCCGGAAGTGGCCGCCGCAGGACTCCTCCCGGTGCAGGGCGTCGACGCACATCAGCTCGGCCAGCTCGAAGAAGTCGGCCACCCGGCCGGCCTTCTCCAGCGACTGGTTGAGCCCCTCGCCGTCGCCGGGCACCCGGACCCGCTGCCAGAACTGCTCGCGCAGTGCCCGGATCTCGTCGATCGCCTTGCGCAGCCCCGTCTCGGAGCGCTCCATGCCGCAGTGCTCCCACATGATCTGGCCCAGCTCGCGGTGGAACGAGTCGACGGTCCGGTCGCCGTTCACCGCCAGCAGCCGCTGGATGCGGTCCTCGACGCCCCGCCGCGCCTCGACCGCCGCCGGGTGGCTCGCCGTCACCGGCGCGAACGGGCCGGCGGCCAGGTAGTTGGCGATGGTGTTGGGCAGCACGAAGTACCCGTCGGCGAGGCCCTGCATCAGCGCGGACGCGCCGAGCCGGTTCGCGCCGTGGTCGGAGAAGTTCGCCTCGCCGATCACGAACAGCCCGGGGATGGTCGACTGGAGGTCGTAGTCGACCCAGAGCCCGCCCATCGTGTAGTGCACCGCCGGGTAGATCCGCATCGGCACCCGGTACGGGTCCTCGCCGGTGATCCGCTCGTACATCTCGAAGAGGTTGCCGTACTTCGCCTCGATGGCCTTGCGGCCGAGCCGGGCGATGGCGTCGGCGAAGTCGAGGTAGACCCCGAGCCCGCCGGGGCCGACGCCCCGGCCGGAGTCGCAGACGTTCTTGGCGGCCCGGGAGGCGATGTCCCGGGGGACCAGGTTGCCGAAGGACGGGTAGATCCGCTCCAGGTAGTAGTCCCGCTCGTCCTCGCCGATGTCGGTCGGGGCGCGCTGGTCGCCCTCGGCCTTCGGCACCCAGACCCGACCGTCGTTGCGCAGCGACTCGCTCATCAGGGTCAGCTTCGACTGGTGGTCGCCGGAGACCGGGATGCAGGTCGGGTGGATCTGCGTGTAGCAGGGGTTGGCGAAGTACGCGCCCCTGCGGTGCGCCCGCCAGGTGGCGGTGACGTTGCAACCCTTGGCGTTGGTGGAGAGGTGGAAGACGTTGCCGTACCCGCCGGAGGCGAGCACCACCGCGTCGGCGAACTCGCACGTGATCTCGCCGGTGACCAGGTCCCGGACCACGATGCCCCGGGCCCGGCCGTCCACCACGATCAGCTCCAGCATCTCGTGCCGGGCGTTCATCTCCACGTTGCCCAGCCCGATCTGCCGCTCCAGGGCCTGGTACGCCCCGAGCAGCAGCTGCTGGCCCGTCTGCCCCCGGGCGTAGAAGGTGCGCTGCACCTGCGCGCCGCCGAAGGACCGGGTGTCGAGCAGGCCGCCGTACTCGCGGGCGAAGGGCACGCCCTGGGCGACGCACTGGTCGATGATGTTCACCGACACCTCGGCCAGCCGGTGCACGTTCGACTCGCGGGAGCGGAAGTCGCCGCCCTTGACCGTGTCGTAGAAGAGCCGGTGTACCGAGTCGCCGTCGTTGCGGTAGTTCTTCGCGGCGTTGATGCCGCCCTGGGCGGCGATCGAGTGCGCCCGGCGCGGGCTGTCCTGGTAGCAGTAGCTCCTGACCCGGTAGCCCTGCTCGGCGAGGGTGGCGGCGGCCGACCCGCCGGCCAGCCCGGTGCCCACCACGATCACCGTCATCTTCCGCCGGTTGGCCGGGTTGACCAGCTTGGCCTCGAACCGCCGCCGTTCCCAGCGGGTCTCGATCGGCCCGTCGGGAGCGGTGGTGTCGGCGATCGGGTCGCCCGCACGGTACAGATCCATGATCAGTCCACCAATCCGGTGAGTACGGCGAACGGGACCACCAGGTAGCCGGCGCAGAGGGCGACGGAGAAGAGCAGGGCGACCATCCGGGCCCGCCGCTCGCCGTGCGGGGTCTGCTGACCGAGGCTGCGCAGCGCGCTGAACAGGCCGTGCCGCAGGTGGAAGCCGACGGAGACGACCGCCAGGGTGTAGAAGAGCGTGACGTACCAGCGGGACGGGGCGAAGTCGGCGACCACGTTGGCGTACGGGCGGCTCGGGTCGCCGACCGGGTTCAGCGTCCCGGCGGTCAGGTCGAGCAGGTGGTAGATCACGAAGAGCAGGATGATCACGCCGCCCCAGCGCATCGTCCGGGCGGCGTAGCTGCCCCGCACTTTCTTGCGGTGGGCGTAGCGGACCGGGCGGGCGGCGCGGGCCCGGCGGGCGAGCGCGGTGGCCGCCGCGATGTGCGCCACCACCGACACCAGCAGGCCGGTCCGCAGGATCCAGAGGAACCAGACGCCGGGCAGGACCGGCGTGCCGATCTCGCGGAGCCAGTGGGCGTAGTGGTCGAACGAGGTCTGCCCGGCGAAGACCTTCAGGTTGCCGAGCATGTGCGCGACGAGGAACAGCACCAGGACGATGCCCGTGACCGCCATGACGGCCTTCAGGCCGACGCTGGAGCGGACGGGCGACCGGGTCGACGTGACTACCACCCGATCGACGCTAGGAGGAACTGCGACCAGTCGTCCAATGCATCGAACTCGCACCTTGTATAGCTCTAAGCTATGTAGATGCAGTTCCATCAGCTCCGGTACTTCGTGGCAGTGGCCGAACTACGACATTTCACCCAAGCTGCCGACCAGGTCGGGATCACCCAGCCATCGTTGAGTAAGCAAATTCACGCCCTCGAGACATCGCTCGGAACCCCCCTCTTCGAGCGGGTCCGGGGCAACATCGCCCTCACCGCCGCCGGGGAGGTGCTGCTCCCGTCCGCCAAGCGGATCCTCGCCGACGTGGAGACCGCGCAGCGTGAGGTGCAGGAGCTGGTCGGTCTGCGCCGGGGCCGCGTCCGTCTCGGGGCCACGCCCAGCCTGGTCACCTCGCTCGCCCCGCCGGTGCTGCGTCGGTTCCGCGACGCGCATCCCACCGTCGACCTGCGGGTCGAGGAGGGCGGCTCGCAGGATCTGGTCCGGGACCTGCTCCGCGGCGACCTCGACCTGGCGCTGATCATCATGCCGGGCCAGGGCCACGAGCCCGGACTGCGCGCCGAGCCGATCCTGCGGGAGAGCCTGGTGGTCGCCTCGCTGGAACCGCTCCCCGCCGCCACCGGCGGCGAGTTGCGCATCGCCGACCTGCGCGACCAACCGCTGGTCATGTTCCGGCAGGGCTACGACATCCGCGACGCCACCCTGGACGCCTGCCGGACCGCCGGCTTCGAGCCCTCCTTCGCCGTGGAGGGCGGTGAGATGGACGCGGTGCTCAGCTTCGTCGAGGCCGGCCTCGGGGTGGCCCTGGTGCCGGGCATCGTGGTCGCCCGCCGGCCCCGCATCCGGGTCACCCCGCTCGCCCCGCCCGGCGTGCGCCGGACCATCGCGGTGGCCCGCCGGCGGGACGCGGTGCCCACCCACGCCGGCCGGGAGCTGCGCCGGATCCTGCTCGACCACATCCGGGCCGCCGCCGCCCAGGGGAAGCTGCCGCCCGGTGTCGAACCGCTGTAGGGCCGCCTCAGCGTCCCTCGGCCGCGTCCATCGCCCGGTAGATCCGCTGCTCCGAGACCGGGTACGGGGTGCCGAGCGCCTGCGCGAAGACGTTCACCCGCAGCTCCTCGATCATCCAGCGGATCTGCCGGACCGACTCCTCGTCCCGCCGGGTCGGAGGCAGGGCGGCGAGCATGTCCTGGTACTCCTTCTGCACCACCGCGATCCGGTCCTGCTGCTGGCGGTCCCGTTGCGGGTTGCCGGGCAGCCGGTCCAGCCGCCGCTCGATCGCGGTGAGGTAGCGCAGCAGGTCCGGTAGGCGGGCGTACCCGGCCTCGGTGACGAACCCGGCGTGCACCAGCCCGGCGAGCTGGGCCTTGATGTCGGCCAGCGCGGCCACCAGGGTCAGGTCGGTGGTGCGGGTCAGCCGCTGCTGCACCGCGTGGGCGGCGGCGAGCACCTTCCGGACCCGGTCCATCACCTCGACGACGGTGTCCACCAGGTCCGCGCGGACCTTCTCGCGCAGCGCGGCGAAGCCGTCGGCGTCCCAGGCCGGGCCGCCCGCGTCGGCGACCAGCCGGTCGATCGCCGCCCCGGTCGCGTCCGCGATGAGCGCCTGTACGCCGCCGTGCGGGTTGCGGCTCAGCGCCAGCTTGGCCTCGTTGCTCAGCCGTCCCTGGAGGAACTTCGCCGGGTTGGCCACGGTCAGCCGCAGCAGCCGGCGGGTGCCGGCCCACATCGCCGCTGCCTGCTCGGCCTCGGAGTCGAAGACCCGCACCCCGACCGTCTCGCCCTCGTCGACCAGCGCCGGGTACGCGGTGACCCGGTATCCGGCCCGGACCTGCTCGATGGTGCGCGGCAGCGTCCCGACGCTCCACTCGCGCAGCCCGGTGCGGGCCACGTCCGGCGCGGCGGCGGCGACCACCTGGCGTACCTCGGCCTTGAGCTGGCGTTGCAGGGCCGGCAGGTCCTTGCCCTCGGCGACCGGCTTGTTCTCCTCGTCGAGCACCCGGAAGGTGACCCGCAGGTGCGCCGGCAGCTTGTCGAGCTCCCAGGCGTCGCGGGGCACGGTCACCCCGGTCATCCGGCGCAGCACCCGGGTCAGCGCGTCCAGCAGCGGCTCCTCGCCCGGGGTGATCGCTGCCAGGGCGGCGCGGGCGAAGTCCGGCACCGGTACGAAGTTGCGCCGGATCACCTTGGGCAGCGACCGGATCAGCGCGACCACCAGCTCCTCGCGCAGTCCCGGCACCTGCCAGTCGAAGGTCTCCGCCGGCACCTGGTTGAGCAGCGGCAGCGGGATGTCCACGGTCACCCCGTCGGTCGGGGTGCCCGGCTCGAACCGGTAGGTCAGCGGCAGCGTGACCCCGTCGGAGTGCCACTCGTCGGGGTAGTCCGCCTCGTCCACCCCGCCCCGGCCGGCGTTGACCAACAGGTCCCGGGTGAAGGTGAGCAGGTCGGGCCGCTCCCGTCGGGTCTTCTTCCACCACGCGTCGAAGTGCCGCCCGGAGACCACGTCGGCGGGGATCCGCTGGTCGTAGAAGGCGAAGATGGTCTCGTCGTCGACCAGGATGTCCCGGCGACGGGCCCGGTGCTCCAGCTCCTCGATGTCGGTGAGCAGCCGCTGGTTCTCCGCGTAGAACTGGTGGTGGGTGGACCAGTCGCCCTCGACCAGCGCGTGCCGGATGAACAGCTCCCGGCTCAGCGCCGGATCGATCCGGCCGAAGTTGACCTTCCGGCCGGTGACCAGAGGAACGCCGTAGAGGGTCACCTTCTCGTAGGCGAGCACCGCCGCCTGTTTCTTCTCCCAGTGCGGCTCGCTGTAGCTGCGCTTGACCAGGTGCTGGGCGAGGGGCTCGACCCATTCCGGCTCGACCCGGCCGGCGACCCGGCCCCAGAGCCGGGAGGTCTCCACCAGCTCGGCGGCCATCACCCAGCGCGGCGGCTTACGGAACAGCGCCGATCCGGGGAAGAGGGCGAACTTCGCTCCCCGCGCGCCGAGGTACTCGTGCTTCTGCGGGTCCTTCAGCCCGACGTGGGAGAGCAACCCGACCAGCAGGGACTGGTGCACCTTCGGGGTGTCGATCTCCTCCGGCAGGTCCGCGCCCCGGTCCCGCCGTCCGCCGCCGGTCTCCGCCGCGTCGCGCCGGCCGCCGTCCGCCGCGTCCGCCGCCGGCCCGCGCCGACCGCGTCCCCCCGCACCCGGTTCCGGGGTACGCAACACCTGGCGCAGCTGGCTGACGATGTCCTGCCACTCGCGTACCCGCAGGTAGTTGAGGTACTCCGCCTTGCACATCCGGCGGAACGCGCTGGAGGAGAGCGCCCGCTGCTGCTCCCGCAGGTAGCGCCAGAGATTCAGGAAGGTGACGAAGTCCGACTCCTTGTCGGTGAAGCGGGCGTGCGCCTGGTCGGCCTGGGCCTGCTTCTCCGCCGGCCGTTCGCGCGGGTCCTGGATGGAGAGCGCGGCGGCGATCACGACGACCTCGGTGGCACAGCCGTTGCGTTCGCCCTCCACCACCATCCGGGCCAGCCGGGGGTCCACCGGGAGCTGGGCCAACCGCCGCCCGAGCGGGGTGAGCCGCTTCGCCGGGTCGGTCTGGGTCACATCGAGCGCGCCCAGCTCGTGCAGCAGGTTCACCCCGTCGGTGACGTTGCGCCGGTCCGGCGGGTCGATGAACGGGAACGCCGCGATGTCGCCCAGCCCGATCGCGGTCATCTGGAGGATGACCGAGGCCAGGTTGGTGCGGAGGATCTCCGGGTCGGTGAACTCCGGACGGGAGAGGAAGTCCTGCTCGTCGTAGAGGCGGATGCAGATGCCGTCGGAGGTCCGCCCGCACCGCCCCTTGCGCTGGTTGGCCGAGGCCTGGGAGACCGGCTCGATCGGCAGCCGCTGCACCTTGAGCCGGCTGGAGTAGCGGGAGATCCGTGCGGTGCCCGGGTCCACCACGTACTTGATGCCGGGAACGGTCAGCGAGGTCTCCGCGACGTTGGTGGCGAGCACCACCCGGCGTCCGGTGTGCGGGGCGAAGACCCGGTGCTGCTCGGCGGAGGAGAGCCGGGCGTACAGCGGCAGGATCTCGGTGCCGAGCAGCGACCGTTTCTTCTCCACCAGTTTGCCCAGCGCCTCGGCGGTGTCCCGGATCTCCCGCTCGCCGCTGAGGAAGACCAGGATGTCGCCCGGCCCCTCGGCGGCCAGCTCCTCGACCGCGTCGCCGATCGCCTGGATCTGGTCGCGGACGTTCTCCTCGTCACCCTCGTCCTCCTCGGCCTCGGTGACCTCGACCAGCGGCCGGTAGCGCACCTCCACCGGGTACGTCCGTCCGGAGACCTCCACCACCGGCGCGGGCTTACCCTCGGTCTCGCCCTCGGCCGGCGGCGCGGCGAAGTGCCGGGCGAACCGGTCGGTCTCGATGGTCGCCGAGGTGATGATCACCTTCAGGTCGGGCCGGCGGGGGAGGAGCTGCCGCAGGTACCCGAGGATGAAGTCGATGTTCAGGCTGCGCTCGTGCGCCTCGTCGATGATCAACGTGTCGTACTGGCGCAGCATCCGGTCGTTCTGGAGTTCGGCGAGCAGGATGCCGTCGGTCATCAGCTTGACCAGGGAGCGGTCGCTGACCTGGTCGGTGAAGCGCACCTTGTAGCCGACCACGTCGCCCAGCTCGGTGCCCAGCTCCTCGGCGATCCGGTCGGCGACCGTACGGGCGGCCAGCCGCCGGGGCTGGGTGTGCCCGATCAGCCCCTGCACGCCCCGCCCCAGCTCCAGGCAGATCTTCGGCAGCTGGGTGGTCTTGCCCGACCCGGTCTCGCCGGCCACGATCACCACCTGGTGGTCGCGGATCGCGGCGGCGATGTCGTCCTTGCGCTCGCTGACCGGCAGGCCCACCGGATAGGTGACCCTCGGGACGGCGGCCCGGCGGGCGGCCAGCCGCGCCTCGGCACCGGCCACGTCGGCGGTGATCTCGGCCAGCGCGGCGTCCCGACGGGCGGGGTCACGCAGCCGGCGTGCCCCGTCCAACCGGCGTTGGACGCGGCGCTGGTCGCGGAACATCAGCTCGGCGACCCGGCGGTGCAGCTCGCGGAGGGCGGCGGCGGGCTCGCGGACGGCGTCGGGCGCGGCGGAGGCGGGAGGATTCTGCATGTCGTCGCCAAGGATAGGCAGCTTGCCGCCCGACCGCTTCCGGGTTACCGCCGGCCGGCGGCTCCGGCCCCACCCGGCCGGTCGGGCCGGGCACCCGGGCTCAGTGGCCAGGCCGGGTGCCGTCCCACCCGTCGGGCAACCCGCCGCCGGGAAAGGGCACGTCGACCCGGCCGGGTCGTTGGCGGTCCAGCTCCTCGACCGGCATGCCGTTCAGCTCGCCGTAGTCGCACTCGCGCAGCCGGCGGTCCCGCCGGGCGACCGCCGGCCACCCGGCGTACGCGATCTCCACCGTCTCCACCGCGCGGGCCAGGTCGGAGCAGAAGATCGCGTCGAGTGCGTCGGCGGGGCGACGGACACCCAGGTCGCGGGCCAGGCGACGCCCCTGTGGGGAGAGCGTGCCGGGCAGCCAACCGGTGGCCCGGCCCGTCTCGTTGTCGATGGTCAGGGAGTGCGTCTCGTACACGATGTCCACCGCCATCGCCTGATCCTTCCATCGTGGAGGCGCGGGAGGGGCCCCTCGACCGCCGTGGGTCCGGTCTACAGTTGATCGCCGATCGAGCACGGGGGGACGCGATGACGATGCGGGACACCGACCGGGCGTTGGTGCAGGCCGCCGGCGCGGTCGCCCGGCTGCGCTGCCGCAGTGCCCGACACACCGTGGCCGCTGCGGCGAGGACGCCCCAGGGACGGGTCCTCACCGGGGTGAACCTGCTCCACGACACCGGCGACACCTGCGCCGAACTGGTCACCGTCGGCGCGGCCGTCACCCAGGCTGCCGGGGAACTGGAGACGATCGTGGCGGTGGGGGACCGGGGACGGGAGATCCTGCCGCCCTGCGAGCGGTGCCGGCGGGTGCTGCTCGACTACTTCCCGGCGATCCGGGTGATCGTCGGGCCGATGGAGGATCCGCGCGTACTGCCCCTCGCCGACCTGCCGGCGGCGGCGTCGGCCTGATCCGGGATTCGCCGGTCAGCCCTCGGCGTTCTGCGGCCGGGCAGCCGCGTCTGGGCGTGCTCCGGTGGTGCCGTCGGCGTCCCGGGTCGACGCGGCGTCGGACGGAACGCTGCCACCGCGTCGACCCCGGGCCCACAGCGTCCCGGCGGTAACCGCGCCGACCGCGACCAGCGCGATCTTGAGGCCGACCTTGCCGAACGCGAGGTGCCCGAGGCCGGTGGTCACCAGACCGGCCCACCACGACGGGTCGAGGAACCTGCCCCGGTCGGTGGAGAACTCCCAGTTGCGCAGCCACCAGCCGAGAGCGACCAGGCCGAGGGCGAGCAGACCGGTGAGGAGAGCCGCCACGATCAGCCGTCCCGCACCGTTCCGGACCGCAGTCACGTTCCCGAGCCTAGTACTTAAGGGACACGTCGCGATCCTGGCATCGGATCGGTCCGAGCTTGTGGTGGGCGGCGAACTCCTATCCTCCGGCGTGTGAAGACTCTCGTAATCGGTGCGCTGCTCATCGCCGGGCTGCTCGCCGGGGCGGCGTGGTTCGTGGTGGGCGCAGTGCGCACGCCCACGGCCCTCCACGGGTCGCTGACCGTCGAGTGGTGCGAGTTCCGCGGGCGCGGCGGCGACATGGCCTCGTGCACCGGGACGTTCCGCGCCGACGACGGTACGGTCACCGCCGCCGACGTCACGGTCGACCTCAAACGCAAGCAGGGTTGGCTCGACTACTCCGAGCCCGTCCCCGCGCGGCTCACGGGACCTGCGGCGGCGGTCGCCGACGAGGCCGCGTTCGTCGGGCGGGCGAGCCAGGCGACGATCGCGGTCGTGCTGCTCGGCTGGGCGGTGGCGCAGACCGTGTGGTGGGTCCGGCACTACCGTCGGACCCACCACGTGTCATGACCTGTTACGTCCGGTTCGCGTAGCCGATCTTCCTGCGGATCCGAGCAGTGCCCGCCGCAGCCGCCACGGCGACGTCCCGACTTTGCGCGATCCGCCATAACGTTCCGTTCGTCGTGTTCGCGGCCACTGTCCGGTACGCCGTCATGGGCGGGTTGTCGGGTCCGGTGGCGATCGTCCGGTTCGCGCAGGCGGGGGTCGGGAATCGGGTGGGGGTTGGTGGCGTTGGACCCGGCTCACCCCCGAGTACCACCGATCGCCTCGCGACGAGGTGCCCGACAGCCTGGAATGCGGGCCGGGTCGGGGGTGTTGGACATGGCTCACCCCGCGAGTACCACCGCCCCGCACCCCCGGGCCGGACCCACCGGATCCGGAATGCGAGCCAGGTCGGTGGCGTTGTACATGGCTGGCGCACCCACAAGGGGCCGAGCCCCGGGTCCGCCCCCCACACTTCCCGCCCGTGCCACCCCCGTGCCACGCGACGGACCCCGCACCCCACGCGCTCGAAAAGCCTCCCCCGCCGTGGCCGTCCCCCACGCCACGCGCCCCCGCAACGGAAAGGCAGGACACCCCCATGACCACGCTGATCCGTAAGGCCGCCCTGACCATCGCCGGCGCCACCCTCACCGCAGGCGCCCTCGCCGCCCCCGCCACCGCCTTCGCCGCCCCCGCCTCGGCAGCCACCCCCACGACGGCCATCTCCGTCACCACCGACCGCGACAACGACCGCCGCGACAACCGCGACAACCGTGACGACCGCCGCAGCGACCGTGACGACCGTCGCGACGAGCGCAGCGACCGGGGCAACGGCCGCAGCGAACGGGAACTGCGCGTCCGCTACCAGGCCCAGCCCAACTTCTACTACTGCGGCCCGGCCGCCGCCCGTAACGCCCTGTCCACCATGGACCGCGACCTGTCCCAGGACGACCTCGCCCGCGAGATGGGCACCACCGAGAACGGCACCGACTCCGCCCACCTGATCACCAAGGCCCTCAACGCCAAGCTGGGCAAGGACGTCTACCGCACCACCGAGGTCTCCACCCCGACGGCCGACGACAAGCAGACCGACCAGATGCGCCGCGACGTCGTCACCGCCATCGACAACAGCCGCGCGGTCGTGGCCAACATCGCCGGCACCGCCACCGACACCGACGGCACCCCCCACGCCTTCGAAGGCGGCCACTACATCAGCGTCGTCGGCTACCGCGACAACGGCAACACCGTCAAGATCGCCGACTCCGCCAACCCCGACCAGTCCTCCTACTGGATCACCACCGAAGCCCTCGCCGACTGGACCGCCACCCGCGGCTACTCCGCCTGACCCACACCCACCCACACACCACGACGGGCCGGCCCCCACACCAGGGGACCGGCCCGTCGTCGCGTCACCAGGTCTGCCATGTCGAGCCGGGCCGCCGGTCGGCAGCCACGGCCCCAGCCGCAGTCCTGCCCGGCCTCGGGCGGTGTCCGCCCGAGGCCGGGGCGGGTCAGGCCGCGGTGGACCAGATGGCCCGGAAGGCGGCGGCCTCGCCGGCGAGCCACTGCTCGATCTGTTCCGGCTTGACCCCCTCGGGCATCCGGTGCGCCTCGCCCCGGCGGACGTCCACCAGGACCGGTTCGGCGTGCGGCAGGACGGCGTCCATGTGCCGGCGCATCAGGTGCAGGGTGGCGAGGGCGGCCTCCGGGCTCGGCGCGGCCTCGTCGAAGTGCAGCCGGACCGCCTCGGCGCGGCCGTCGGCGTACCGCACGCCGAAGTGCGGGTTGATTTTGACCGGCAGGTCGCCGAGCATCGCGAGCGCGTCGCGGGTCTGGGCCAGGTCGACCTGGCCCGGCTCGCCGAGGGAGTGCAGCCAGCGCGCCGCGCCCGGCGTCAGTGCCTGGTAGAGCGGGCGCCAGCGGGGCTTGACCACGTCGGCCACCCCGGCCAGGTGGGTGCCGCCGGTGTGGAAGGCGATGTCGGCCTTGAGCGCCTTGACGAACTGACCGTGCGGGTTGAACCCGGATCGGCTCGCCCGCTGCCTGCGCAGCCCGCCGACGAAGGTGGCCTTGGTCGGGCCGGTGCGGTCGACGTAGCGGGTGAAGCCGAGCAGGGTGGCGTACGGCGGAAGCGCGGTGGTGAGGGGTGCGGACACGGGGCGTCCTCCCAGGTCAGTGCCGAGATTAGTACATACATTCTAATCGACGGGTACGACATCGCCCAGGGTTTTGGACACGGAAAGAGGATCGCCCGACCACAGTGGGCGACCCTCGTGAAGGTCTCGGGGCGCGTCCCGGCCGCTGCCGGCCGCTGCCGTCTCCGAGGGTGGTTGCAGGGGCCCCCTCCTCGACAGAAAGCGGTAGGAGGGGACCCCTGCAACCACCCCCGGCGGCGCAGCGCGGCGGCGGTCAGCGAGAGGGGGCCGACCCAGCCGGGCCGGCCCCCTCGTCGCATGCCGTTCGGCAGGGCTGCGACCCCTGCCGAGACTGTTGGCCGGCCTACCTGCCGGGCTTCCCGGCCAGGTCGGGATCGGCCGGCGGCGTCGTGCTCGCCAGCGACCCGTCGGGCCCGGGGCCGGTGTGGCGACCCCGGCCGGAGCCCGGGCCGCCGTCGACCGACGCGGCGCGGGGGCGGCGCAGCGTCATGGCGAGACCGACGGCCGTCAGCGCCAGGCCGACGACCAGGAGCCCGACCGGCGCGTACACCGTGACGAGCTGGAGCCGCTGCCGGTTGGCGGCGGCCGTGTCCGCGCTGCGGGCGATCGTGTCGTCGGTGTAGGTGAACACCGCGTCCAGGATGACGGCCTTCTGCCCGTTGTCGCCGACCAGCGTCTTGTTCTGGGTCTCCTGCACCTTCACGAACTGGCCGGTGGTGGGCTCCACCCAGACCGAGCGGGTGTTGCTGTAGCTGACGTGTCCGGTGGTGGCACCGGGCAGCAGTTGGGCCGCGAGGATCTGGAGGCGGTCGGCCGGCAGCTCCTGCCGCGCGTCGCGGATCTCCTGGGTGAACTGGTAGGTCTCCAGGCCCTTGATCTTCTCGGTCTTGACGAAGCGCGCCGGCTGGGTGGTGCCGATGTCCCGGTCGAAGATGTCGTAGGTCTTCTTCCCGGTGCCGAACGGGAACTTGTAGATCTGGCCCGAGTAGTCGACGCGCTGCCGGTTGTTGCCGGTGTCGAGCCACTGCTTGTCCCACCGTACGGCGGCACCGGTCTTCCGGTCGAGCGCCAGCGACGTGCTGTAGGCGCTGATCAGGGCCTTGGTGTCGGTGCGGACGACCTCCTGGCCGACCAGCCAGACGACGGCGTCACCGTCGAGCTTGCCGTCCAGGCGGGCGGTCTCCTTGACGTCCGGTTGCACGGTGACGGTCGAACGCAGGGTGCCCTGGTTGACCTCCGCCTTGCCGTCGGTGATCTGCAGGAAGCGGGCGTTGGGCGCCTCGGCGACGGACTGTGTGCGATCCAGGTCGTACGGCAACCGCTCGACCCGCGGTGCCACGAAGAACGCCAGACCGGCGGCGAAGACCAGCGCGAGGACACCGGCGCCGAACAGCACGGTGCCGATGACGCGGGACCTCATAGTGCCTCCAAGAGGTGGTGGTGGGGGGAGATTCGGCAGGCGGACCGCGTGCCGGCTGGCGAGAGGTTACTACCGGGTCACATCCGGAGGCGACCCCTGAACGGATCTTCCTGTCCTCGATGTGGTCTTTCGGAGAACCACCGTGAAATTCCAGGTCAGCGTCTCACGCAGCGTCGGTATCCGGGCCACCCACCGTGCCCACGCGGGGTGGTACCGGGGCAGCACGTCGACGATCTCGACGACGCCGGCACGTCGGGCCGCACGGGCCCACCGCATGGTCCGCGCGGCACTGACCGGGAACAGGGTGTGCCCGTACCGGTTCTTCGGTTCCCGGCCGGTGCGGCGCAGGTAGCGCCGCCGGGCCCGCTCGCCGCCCAGGAAGTGCCACGGCGAGGTCTCGTGGCCGCCCCAGGGGGACAGCCACGGGGTGAACGAGACGAAGACGGTACCGCCTGGGCGGGTCACCCGGACCATCTCGTCCAGCATCGCCTCGGGCTCCGCGACGTGTTCGAGCACGTTGGACGAGTAGCAGACGTCCACCCCGCCGGACCGTACCGGTAGCGCGGTCCCGCTGCCCCGCACCATGCCCGACACCGCCGCGCCGGCCGCGGCGAAGTCGCCGACCGCCGGGTCCAGACCGACGTACGCCGCGCCGGCCCTGCGGAACTCGTTGGCGAAGTAGCCGGGCCCGCCGCCGACGTCGAGGACCCGCGCCCCGGCCAGGCCCACGTAGCTGCGCAGTTGCCGGACGGAGTCGATGGCGAGCAGCGAGTAGAACCGGTCAGGGTCGGACTGTTCGTGCAGGAAGCCGCGGAACAGCGCGACCGACCGGCCGAGGGTCGCCCGGTGCCGCTCCTCGCCCGGCGGCCCGGGCTGGGCAGGACGGCCGTGCCCCGGGTGGTGCGCCGCCGACACACCCGACCAGCCGTACGCTGCACCCGCCCGGTCCTCGGGCGACGGATCCGGCGACGGCACGGTGCCGGCCTCGGGCGGGCGGCCGGCGGCCGGCACCACGGTCGCCGCGACGGCGCACACCGCCGTGAGCATCGCCGCCTGCACGACGGTCCCGTACGCCCAGTCCTGCCCGTGCCCCAGCAGGCGGCCCAGGACGGCCACCGCGACACCGCCGCCGCCCGCCACGAACGCGATCCCCGGCAGCGCACCCGGCCGTAACTGGCGTACCAGCATGGTGGCGAGCAGCAGGGCAGCCGCCGCCACGCCGCCGAGGGCGACCGTGAGCGCCATCAGCGGTACCGCGACCCACCACCCGCCGGCACCGGCCGGCCGGTCCGCCGCCGGGCCGTCGATCGACCGGCGGCGCCGACCGGCCGGCACGAGCGCGGCGAGGCCGACGACCAGCACGGCGGCGGCACCGGCAGCCAGCCCGGCCCGGTAGGGCCGGTCCGGGGCGAACCGGAGCGTGACGGCGCCGCCGCTGCCGGCCGGTACCTCGAACGCCTGCTGCCACCCGTCGACCCGGACGGCCCGCAGCCGCTGGCCGTCCAGCGTCGCGGTCCAGCCGGCGTTGAAGTTCTCCGGCACCACGAGCAGCGCCGTGTCGCCCGCGCCGATCGTCACCGCCCGCTCGGTGGCGGCCCACCGGTCGACCTGTGCGGCGCGCGTCCGGGCCGGCGTCGCCGGGGCGGTCCCGTCCGGGACGAGTGCCGCCTGGTCCACCACGAAGGCGGTCGACGGTACGGTGCGCAGGCGGTGCTCGCCAGCGGGCAGCGGTACCCCCTCGCTCGCGAAGTCGTCGCAGACCCGCACCGGCAGCGACCGACCGGCACGCAGGTCCGCCAGGGTGCCGGAGACCGCGGTCAGGTAGGTGACGCCGTCGAGTTCCACCGTCGGGCCGCCGCCGCACGGCGTCGCCACCCGCGTACCGGCGCTGGCCGGCGAGAGAAGGCCGGCGAGGGCGGGCACCTCGACCTCGGCGACCCCGACCGGAGCCGGCCACCTGCTGCCGCGTGGGTCGACCAACGCGTCGTCGGACGCGGTCACCGCGATCTCCAGCCGGTTGGTGGTCAGCGCCGGGAAGCGGAACCAGCCGTCCGCGCCGACCGTCGCGGTGGTCACCCCTGCCGGTGTGCGCAGGGCGATCTGCCGGGGCCGGGCGGACACCGGTGCCGCCGGCGTGACCAGCCGCAGTCGGTCGACGGCCCGTGGCCCCTTCCATGCCAGACGCAGCGTCGGCACGTCGTCGACCGGTTCGGCGAGCCAGGCCGTTGCCGGGTCGCCGTCCACGGCCGCGTGGGCGGCGACCGCGACGTCCCCGGTGAGGACCGACGACGCCGAGGCGGTCACCGGCCGGTTCACCGGCATCGTCCCGCCCGGGCGCGGTCGCGCGGTCAGGCGCAGGTCGTACGTGGCGTCGACCGGTGTGGCGAAGAACCGGTCCACGCCCAGCGGCTCCTCGCCCGCGCGGGACAGGAACTGGTCGCAGCGCAGCCCGTCCGGGCCGGTGAAACAGGCGCCGCGCTCCTGTGGGGCGCGGCCGAATACGTACGCCGGTGCTGCCGTCCCGCGCAGGTCCGCCGGGGCGCGCAGCCCGCGCTGGGCGGCCAGCCCGGGGATGCCGAACTCGCGCAGCGCCACCGCGCCGCCCCGGCTGCCGTAGCCCTCCCGTACGGCCAGCACCGTCACCCGTACGGTCGTGGTCAGTCCGGGCAGCGTCTCGAGCCGGTGCGGCCCGGGGGTGTCCGGCAGCGTCCGGTCGACCGTGCCCTGGTCGGTGCTCACCCGGACCAGTCCGACGGGGAGCGCCCGGCGCAGGTCGTCGGAGAAGTCGACGGTCACCTCGGTGACCCGCCGGGGGGTGTCGAGGGCCACCTCCAGCCACTGTCCCGGAGCCGGTTGGAACGGATCCGAGCGCCAGGCGGTGGCGGGGTCGCCGTCGAGCGCGGCGAACGGCAGGTACGACGGCTCGGTGCCGCCGACGGTGTCGGCGAAGCTGCCGCCGCTGGACGCGTCCACCGACCGGATGC
Organism: Micromonospora sagamiensis; assembly: GCF_014680085.1. Lineage (NCBI taxonomy): Bacteria > Bacillati > Actinomycetota > Actinomycetes > Micromonosporales > Micromonosporaceae > Micromonospora > Micromonospora sagamiensis. The sequence continues at coordinate 5,052,085 of NZ_AP023438.1, forward strand.
CCTGGTACGCGGCGACGGTCTGGTGCCCGGCGCCGGGGAACGGGAGCAGGTCGCTGCGGACCCGTCCCTGCCGGGTCTCCTCGTCGGCGGTGAGGGTGTGGCTGACGTTGTCCCGCATCCGGCCCACGTTCAGTTCGCGCCGGCGCAGCCCGTCGGTGACGATGCGGGGGCCGGGCTCGCCGGCCGCGCCGGACGGTCCTGTGTCGCCGGTCAGCACGACCGGCGTTCGCGGGTCGAGCAGGCCCTGTTCGAGGACCCCGAGCAGCGACTCGGGGCCGCCGCTGAGCACCGGCACGTCGGCGCGGGCCGACACCGACACGGTCGGCACCGCGCGGTCGACCGCGAAGATCTCGATCGCCGGTACGGACGCCGCCGCGTCGACCGGGCTGCGCTGCGGATCGTCGACCCCGACCCGGGGACCGAACGACGCGGCCGGTCGCAGCCCCGGCGAACCCGCGACCGCCTGCCGGAGCACCGCGACCGGCGGGGCACCGGTGGCCGCCCGGTCGACGTCGTGGCGGACCAGCAGGTAGCGGTAGCCGGAGCGGGCCAGGAAGTCGGCGAGCGCCGGCGAGCCCCGGCCCTGCGCCAGGACCGCCTCGACGGTGTCCATCACCCGGATGTTGCCCTCGGATCCGAGCGGGATCTGGTGCCGGGTCGCCCAGGGGGCACCGGCCAGCGGCTGGATCGGCTCGTCGACCGTCCGGCCCCAGGTGTGCTGTGCGAAGCCGGACCCGGGGACCACCAACGTCCGGGCCTGCGGGTCCTGCGTGGCGAGCCAGTCGGCCGCCTGCCGCCAGTGGGCGGGCAGGTCGGTCCAGCCCGGTCCTGGCCGCAGCATGAGCAGCCAGGCGGGCGCGGACGCGACAAGGAGCAGAACCGCCACGACCGGTGCCGGGTGGATGGGCACCCGACGCCGCTCGGCCAGGTGGCCGGCCGCGTGGGCGAGGCCGAGCACCAGCGGCAGCCGCAGCACCGGCTCGAACTTGTGCACGTTGCGCAGCGGCGCGAGCGGCCCGTCGAGCAGGTCCCGGACGACCGGGGCGAACGGGCTGTCCAGCGTGCCGAGGTAGCCGGTGGTCAGCAGGGCCAGCCCGGCCAGCACGCCGAACACCAGGAACCGGCGCTCGGGCAGGTCACGCAGGGCGAGCCCGACCAGGCCGACCAGGGCGAGCAGCGCGGTCGCCGCCATCAGGACGGGGTGGTCGACGAGCAGCCAGCCGGCCGGCCACCACGGTTCACCCTGGACGACGTAGCCGACCCACTGGTTCGTGCCCCGGACGGCCTGGAAGAGCGAGGTCACCGCGGTGGTCGTCGCCGAGGACTCGATGTAGTCCAGGAACGGCAGGCTGTACTGCCCGAACAGCAGCAGCGGCGCCACCCACCACAGGGTCGCGCCCGCCACGAAGACGCACCACCAGGCGGTGAGGGCGGCCAGGTGCCGGTCCCGGCGTCGGGTCGCCAGCCAGAGGGCGGGCAGCACCAGCGCCATCACCGTGGCGGCGGCGTTGATGCCGCCCATGAACAGCACGGCGAGCCCGGACAGGGCCGCCGCGCGCCGCGCCGAGCCGATGCGGCGTACCGCCACCAACGGCAGCAGCACCCACGGCAACACGACCACGGGCAGCATCTCCGAGGAGAGCGGGCCGATCTCGGTCAGCATCCGGGGCGCCAGCGCGTACGCCAGCCCGGCCAGCAGTCGTCCGGGCTCGGTGCCGATCCGCAGCGCCCGGGCGAGCAGCACCACGCCGAGATAACCGGCGCAGAGCAGCACCGCGCACCAGGCGCGCTGGGTCACCCACGGGGGGAGGCCGAGCAGGTCACCGGCGGCGAAGAACGGCCCCATCGGGAACAGGTAGCCGTACGCCTGCTGCTGGAGTTCCCCGGAGGCCGCCTCCGGGTTCCACAGGTGCAGCGCCCGGCCCATGAACCCGAGCGGGTCGACGGCCAGGTCCAGCTTGGTGTCGAAGGTGGTCCGGCCGGGGCGCTGGAGGGCGGCGACCACGACGAGGAGCAGCGCGCCGGCCACAGTGGCCGGGCGCCGGCGGTGGTCCACGGCATCGGCGCCCCCGGCCGGTCGGGGGGCGGCCGGCGCGCGGTGCCGGGAAACGGCGGACGTCATCGGCGGCACTCCGGCGGTAGGCAGCTGAACTCGGCCAGCGCGGTGAAGAAGATCTGCTGGATGCCGGACGGCTGCCGGGTCAGCGCGACCCGTCCGCCCGTGGCGCGGGCGATCTGGTCGAGTTCGGCCGGGTCGATCTCCGGGCCGACACCGATGAACAGGATCGGCACCGGACGGCGCTTGTCGCGCAGCCCGGCCAGCTCGCGGAGCAGCTCGGCGCGGCTGATCCCGCTGGCGTTGTCGTCCTTGCCGTCGGTCAGGACCAGCACCATGTTGATCCGCCCGGCGGTCCAGTTCCGGGTCGCGTCGCGGTACGCGGCGAGTGTGGTGTCGTAGAGCCCGGTCGCGCCGTTCGGCTTGACCCGTACCCGGTCGAGCGCCGCCACGATCTCCGCGCGGCGCGGGCCGACCGGTCCCACCGGTACCACCTCGCGGTAGTCACGCTCGCCGTCCAGGTCGGTGGAGAACGCCCAGACGCCCAGCTCGGTGGTGTCCAGCAGCAGCCGCGCGCCGCCCTGGGCGGCCCTGATCGTGGCGGAGAGCCGGGTCTGCGTCGACCCCGGCAGGCGCGCGGCCATCGATCCGGAGATGTCCAGGACCGCGAGCATCCGGGCACTGATGTGCACCCCGCCCCACGCGTCGAGCAGCGCGGCCGCGTCCGTCTCGGCGGGTAGGGCCGCGGGTGGGTAGCCGTCGGTGCGGATCCCCCTGCCGGCCGGGATGCCGGCGGGCGGCCCTCCGGTCGTGGTCCGCAGGCCGTGACCGGTCAAAGCCGCCGTGCCCTCGGCCGCGAGCAGTCCGCGCAGGAGGGCGGCGGCCCCCTCGCGCCGCGCGCCGGTGGCCAGGACCGCGTACGGGTAGTCCGGCCCGGGTACGGGTTTCGGCGGATAGACGGCGACCTGGCGTGTGCCGCCGTCGGCGGCGTCCAGGAGGATCGCCTGTTCGGTGCTGACGACCGCGGACTCGGCCGCGCCGGGGCCGGTGGGCGCGGGCGGTGCCTCGCCGGGCAGCGCCACCGTGCGGGACGCCAGTCGACGCATGATCGCCGCCGCGCCGGCCGCGCCGGCCGTCGGTTGGGCGGAGTCGGCGAGCGCGCGGACGCCCACCAGCGCGCCGAAACCGAGAGGACTGTTCGTCGGGTCGGGCAGCACGACGTGCAGCGGCGGGCGTCGGGCGGCGACCAGCCCGGCCCAGCCGAGGGGGCGCTCGCGTGAGCCGAGCCGGGCGGCTGACCGCTCGTCGAGCGACAGCACGACGGGCGTGCTCGCCACGGAGACACCCTCCGCCGGTACCTGGAAGGCGCCGGCGGCACGGGCGCGGCGCAGCCACAGCGTCGACTCCGGGAGCCAGGCGTCCGGAGGTGCGGTGGGGGTCGCGGCCGGGGCCGTGGCGGGCGGCGGAGTCGCCCCGGTCCCCGTACCGCCGGGCGTCGCGCGCGCCAGGTCACGGAGGACGTCCGCGGACTCGCGTGCCTCCACCACCACGTCGAGGCAACGGTCCCGGGTGGTCAGTTCGCGTGCCACCAGTCGGGCGGGCGGCGCGATGCTCGGCGCCGCCGCGATCCGCAGCTCGGTCCGTCGCGTACACGGCGGCTCACGCCGGGTCCGTTCGAGGTAGGTGGCCGAGCCCCAACCGCCGAGGACGGCGACCAACGCGACGCTCAGCAGCAGGACCGGCCAGAACTCGGGCCGGGCTCGCAGGGACCGGTCGGCCACGCGCCCTCCTCGTCGTCACCATTGCGGATCTCTGTACGGCGACCTAGTGTGACGCAACCGCGGATCTTACTCGCAAGTAGGGGATGGATGAGTTGGCCATGACCGATGCCTCTGGTCATCACGTCCTGTTCCTGAGCTGGCGAGACACCCGGCATCCGGAGGGTGGTGGGTCGGAGGTCTTCCTCGAGCGGGTCGCCGCCGAATTGGTTACGCACGGTTACCGTGCCACCCTCTTCTGTCAGGCGCACCCGGACGGTGCCGCCCTGGAGACCACCCCGACGGGTGTGCGGATGGTGCGCCGCGGTGGCCGCCACACGGTCTACCTGTACGCGGCCCTGGTCTACCTGGCCGGCGCCCTCGGTGTCGGTCCGCTCGCCCGCCGGCGGCTCGGCCGGCCGGACCTGATCGTCGACGTGTGCAACGGCCTGCCGTTCCTCAGCCGGGTCTACGCCCGCCGGCCGGTCATCGCGCTCGTCCACCATGTGCACCGGGAGCAGTGGCCGGTGGTCTTCGGCCCGTGGATGGCCCGGATCGGCTGGTGGATCGAGTCGCGGCTGGCGGTGCGGATCTACCGGACCTGCCGGTACGTCACCGTGTCCGAGTCGACCCGAGGGGAACTCGCCGAACTCGGCGTCGACCCGCACCGCATCGTGATCGTCCACAACGGGACGCCGGCCGTCGTCGGCCCGCCGGTGCCGCGTACCGCCCACCCGAGCCTGGTGGTGCTCGGCCGGCTCGTGCCGCACAAGCGGGTGGAGCTGGCCCTGCGCGCCACCGCGCTGCTCGCCGCCGAGCTGCCGGAACTGGAGCTGGTGGTGGCCGGCCAGGGCTGGTGGGACCAGCCACTGCGCGAGCTGGCCGCCGACCTCGGCATCACGGACCGGGTCCGGTTCACCGGGTTCGTCTCCGAGGAGCGCAAGCACGAACTGCTGTGCCGCTCGTGGTTGTCGCTGGTGCCGTCGCTCAAGGAGGGCTGGGGGCTGACCATCGTGGAGGCCGGTGCCCGGGGCACCCCGTCCGTCGCGTTCCGCTCGGCCGGTGGCGTCGCGGAGGCGATGGCCGACGGGCGGACCGGCGTGCTGGTGGACGACGAGGTCCAGTTCCTGCGGGTGGTCCGGGCGTTGTTGCTGGACCCGGACCGACGCGCGGAGATGGGTGCGGCGGCCGGGGCCTACGCGCGGCGTTTCACCTGGTCGGTGTCGGGGGCGGCATTCGCCGCACTGGTCGCCGCAGAGCTGCCGGCGAGCACACCTCGGCTAGCGGACCAGCGGGTGCCGTAGAGGCTGACGGATCAGCGGGTGCCGGAGAGGCTGACGGATCAGCGGGTGCCGTAGAGCTTCGGCGCCGGGTCGACGGTGGTCTCCTCCGCGACGTGGTCGGCGGACGGGCTCACCGCTCCGACCGTCGCGACGATGCCGATGAGACCCAGCGCCGCGCCGAGGACGGCGGCGACGGCGAACGTGGCCAGCCTAGCCATGGCTTCCCTCCTCGGGTTGGTGAGTGCGCGGACCATACCACGATCTTCGCCGGCTCCGCAGCAGGGCAGCGAGAACGAAGATCACGATGCCGGCGGCGACCAGATGGGCGGACGCCGCCGGCCACCGTCGGCCGGCCTGCGGCGGCGGGCCGGCGGCCGGGTTCTCCCAGAGTTCGAGGTGCGGACCGGCGAAGACCGGGCGCAGCCCGGCGAGGACCGGTGCGGGTGGCGCGACGTCCGGCTCGCGCCGGATCAGCACCCACCGGACCCCCAGTTCGGCGACCGGCCCGCCGGAGTCCAGGACGGCGCGGGCCCGCGCCGCCCGGGGGTTCTCGCCGTCGACCGTCACGTCGCCGACCCGCAGCGCGTCGTTCATCAGCACCGGCGAGTCCAGATAGCGCGGCGTGGGGTCGCGCACCACCGTGCCGCCGGTCCACGGATAGCGCTGGTAGCCCTCGAAGGGCAGCGAGAGCACCTCACCTGGGGCGGCGGCGACCTGTGCCGCCACCGCATTCCAGTCGGCCGGGTAGCGCACCGGCCGGAGCGCTCCGGCGGCCCCGAAGGCCAGGTCGGGCAGGATCGCCACCGGCAGCAGCGCGGCCGCGACCAGCACGACCCGGCCCGTGCCGGCGTCGAGGCGACCGGCCAACCGGCCGGCGAGCACCTCGGCGCCGAGGGCCACCCCCAGCGCGAGCAGAACCGCGTACGGGATCAGGAACTTCTGGCCGTCGCGCAGCAGCCCGGCTCCCGGCACCGCGCCGACCAGCCACCGGAGGACCGGTGCGCCGCCCGGGGTGCCCGCCCCGGCGAGCAGGAACGCGCCCACCGCGAGGAGCCCCAGCCGCCCGGTGTCGCCCGGCCATCGCCGGCGCAACTCCCGCACACCCACCACGGCCACGGCGAGCAGCACCAGTGTCGCGACGGGTACGAGTGGTGAGGCCCGGCTGACCGGAACGGTCTGCGCGTTCCAGATGCCGCCGGTGCCGGCCAGCGCGGTCCACACGCCGCCCCAGTTCTCGGCCCGCGCGGCGAACGCGGCGATCCCGTCCGGGTCCGACCGGCCACCGGCGGCGCTCGTCGTCGCCGCGACCAGCCAGGGCGCGTTGAGCGCGGCGACCGCGCCGAGGGCGGCGACGGTCACCCGGCGCCAGCCCGCGAAACCGCCGGGCAGCAGCACCGCGACGGTGCCGAACGCGATCACGCCGCCGGTCGGGGTCACCGCGGCCGGTGCCGCCGCCAGCACCAGACGGGCCAGCCCGCCGGATCGGCCGGTGCGTACGTCCCGCACCGCGGCGACCAGCCAGGGCAGGGCCGCGTACGCCAGCAGCAGCCCCCACTGCCCGAGCAGCAGCCGCTCGGCGAGGTACGGCGTCCAGGCGTAGGCGAACGCCCCGGCCACGCGGGTGAGCGTGCGTCCGGTCGGCACCAGCCGGGCCATCCCGAGCGCCGCCAGGTAGACGACGGCGACCAGCGCGATCCGCTGCACCAACCAGCCCGGTGCGACCAGGTTGGCGACCGACACCAGCGCGTCCAGGGGCACGGCACGCGGCAGCGCGTCGGCCGGCGCGACCATCTCCCAGCTCAGCGGCTGGCGGGGCACGAAGACCATGTCGTAGCGGAGCACGTAGCCGGGCCGGGCCAGTGGGGCGAGCACCACGGCGGTGATCGCCGCCGCGACGGCGTGCGGCACGACGTGCGGGACCAGCCGGCGGGGCACCGGCTACCCGACCGGCTGCGGCACCAGCGCGCCGATCTCGATCTCGTCGGTGCAGAGCGACGCCGCCGGGTCGCTCACCGCGAGCTGGACCTCGTCGCCGCCGCCCGACACGAGCAGGAACATCGCGTTGAGTCCACGGTGCACGTCGAACGGCACGGTCTCGCCGTCGCCGAGGCGGAACGTCGCGACGGTGTCCCGGTCGCTGAGGTACCCGATCCGCACCACCTGCCAGTAGTCCACGACCGTGGACTCCAGTGGGATCCGCGCCGGCCGGTCCACCCTGACCTGGTAGCCGCAGCCGGGTGCCGGCCCGCGTTCCGCCCGGACGCCCTTGACCCAGGCCGGGCGGACGTGGCCGGCGTCGTCGAAGACCCACAGCCTGCGGGCCCTGGTCACGAAGACCGGATCGTCGTCGAGCGGGGCGAAGAACCGCGACTGGAGGTTCCACGGGTGGGACAACCCGGGAACCACCCTCTCGGGTACCGGCTGGTCCATGAACACGGTCCCCGGCTCGGCCGTGGCCAGGTCGGTGCGGGCCGTGTTCAGGTAGTCGCGCCCGGCCTTGTCGCGCCAGTCGGTGCCGAAGTCGACACCGCTGTGGACGCTGCTGCCGAGCAGCAGGACCAGGCCGACGGCGAGCGCGGTGACGAACCGCTGGGGGCGGGCGCGGAGCGGCACCGGTCCCGCGGCACCCTCGGGCTCGGCGCCCTCCGGCCCCGCACCGTCCGGCCCTGCGGCGTCGAGCTCTGAGGTGTCCGGCTCGCCCCGGCGCAGGCCGCACAGCGCCACGCCGACGCAGAGCGCCGCGACCAGCAGCACGTCGCCGAGGTAGCGCGGCACCAGACCGGCCACCCCGCTGAACCCGGACCCGAGCCGGGTGACGCCGATCAGCCCGGCGCCCAGCCCGGAGTAGAGCGCCAGCAGGAGCCACGCCCGGACGGCCACCCGACGCCGCAGCCACACCGTGAACCCGGCGAACGCCGCGACCATCGCCCACGAGGCCCACTGGGCGGGCCGGGTCGGGGCGACGAGAGCGGGGCCGTCCGCGCCGTCGAGCCAGGTCCACGGGCCGCCGACCAGCCCCGCCGGCAGGGACTGCCCGTAGAACTGCTGGAGGAAGGTGCCGACCTCGGCCGCCGAGACCGGCGCGCGGAGCGACGAGGCCGACACCGACAGGTAGCCGGCGAGGTACGCCACGGAGATTCCGGTGAGCACCAGCCAGGCGGGCCACCAGCGGCGGACCGTCGTCAGCACCGCCCGCACCGGCCCGCCCGGCGCGTACAGGCAGAGCGTCAGCAGGAAGACCGCCGCGACCACCAGCAACGCCTTCTCGAAGAAGAGCAGCGCGACGACGACCGACGCGCCGAGCGTGACCAGGTGCCGACGCCGACCGGTACGGAGGTAGCGCACCTGCGCCCCGATGGCCACGATCATGGCCAACTGCATCGGCAGCAGGTTGATCCCCACCGCCCACCAGGCGGTGACCTCCAGCGTCAGCGGGTTGAACACGAACAGGCACAGCGGCACCAGCAGGGCCCAGGTCGTCGGGAGCAGGAGACGCAACAGCCGGTAGAAGGCGACGCTGACCGCCACCTGCCCGATCAGCATCAGCGTGGCGTACGGCCAGTACTCGTACTCGGTCAGCCGGTGGGTGACCCAGGTGAGCAGCCGGGCGGCCGGCATGAGGTGGTTGTTGTAGAGCGAGAACAGGTGGTCCGGATGCGGACCACCGGCGTCGGCCTGGGCGACGAGGGGGAAGTCGTCGGCGGTGAGGAAGCCCCGGGTGGTGATCGAGGCCCGCCAGAGCACGCTCGCCGTGATCAGCACTGCGGCGGCGACGTGGATCGGGTCGACGCGTCCCCTGGCGACGGTGGTGCCGGGCGTGGCCACGGTCGCCGGCTGCGCGGTCAAGGAGACGACCCTTCGCGACGGAACAGGACCATGTTGACGTAGCGCGGATGAGGGGCGACGACCCGCCGGGCGAAGCTCTGCGCCACCCGGCCGACCGCCGTCCGCTGGTGCGCGACCAGGTCGAAGTCGGCCAGCGGCACCCACCGGTCGCCCGGCATGACGTACGGGCGGTAGCCCCAGCCGGCGAGCAGTTCGAGCACCGGGGCGATCGGCTGGATCCGCTCCTCGAGTTCGACGAGCAGGAGTGGGCCGTCCCGCCGGATGGTGCGCTCGCCGCCGTGCAGCGCCGGGAGTTCGTGTCCCTCGACGTCGAGCTTGACGAACCGCACGTCGGTGAGACCGAGGTCGTCCACGGTGATCCGGTCGACGGTGACCGAGGGCCCGTCACCGTGCTCCACGGACGAGGTGCCGACACCGGGACCACCGGCGGGAACGAACAGCTCCACCGTGCCCGGCCGGTCGGAGGCCACCGCCTCGACGACCCGTACGTCGGGGTAGGCAACCGCCACGCACCGGGCCAGCTCGGCAGCCGGCTCCACCGCCACCACCCGGTCGGCCAGCCGCCGCAGGCCACGGGTCCACGGCCCGTACCAGGCGCCGACGTCCAGCGCGGTGCCGCCGCGTGGCGCGTAGGAGGCGAGGCGGGCAAGTTCCGGCTCGACCCGTGGATAGGCGAACCGGACGGCGGCGCCGACGGCGCGGGCCGGCAGCACGGCGGCGAACCGCGAGCTGAGTTCCGTGGACAGGGTGCCGGCCATGGTGTGGAACCTTAGACCCTTTCCCCCGGGTGGGTAGACCCGAGGTTTCCTCGCCAGTAACCTGCACTGACCAGCGTGGGAATCCCGCGCCGGGCCGATCGAAGGGTGCGGCGATGACGCGGGCGGATGGTGCGGCGACGGTCGACGTCTGCGTCGTGGGCGGCTGTGGTCGGGTCGGTCTGCCGCTGGGAATCGCGCTGGCGTCCCGGGGGATGAGCGTCGTGCTGTACGACATCGACGCCGCCGCGGTCGACCGGGTCAACTCCGGTGCGTTGCCCTTCGCCGAGGAGGGTGCCGCGCAACCACTGACCGAGGCACTGGCCGCCGGCCGGCTGCGCGCGAGCACGGAGGCGGCGAGCGTCGGTCTGGCCGACGCGCTGGTCGTGGTCGTCGGCACCCCGGTCGACGAGCACCTCAACCCGGACCTCGGCGCGGTGCCCCGGGCGTTGGAACGCTGCGCCGAGCACCTGCGCGACGGGCAGTTGGTGGTCCTGCGCAGCACGGTCTACCCGGGCGTGACGGCGCTGACCGAGAAACTGCTGGCCAGCCGGGGCCTCGCGGTCGACGTGGCGTTCTGTCCGGAGCGGATCGCCGAGGGCCGGGCGATGACCGAGCTGTTCACGCTGCCGCAGATCGTCGCGGCCCGGACCCCACGGGCGTTGGCACGCGCGGAGACGCTCTTCCGCCGGCTCACCGACTCGATCGTCGTGCTGGAGCCGGAGGAGGCCGAACTGGCGAAGCTGTTCACCAACACCTGGCGGTACGTGAAGTTCGCGACCGCCAACCAGTTCTGGATGATGGCCAACGACTTCGGCCTCGACTTCGCCCGGATCCGGCATGCCGTCGCGTTCGACTACCCGCGCGCCGCCGACCTGCCGATGCCCGGCTTCGCCGCCGGACCGTGCCTGCTGAAGGACACCATGCAGCTGGCCGCGTTCAACCGGAACAACTTCGTGCTCGGCCACTCGGCGATGCTGATCAACGAGGGCCTGCCGTTGTACCTGGTGTCCCGGCTGGAGGACCGGTTCGACCTCGCCGGGATGACCGTCGGCATCCTGGGCATGGCCTTCAAGGGCGGCAGCGACGACCCCCGCAACAGCCTGGCCTACAAGCTGCGCAAGATCCTGACGGTCAAGGCGCGGGAGACCCTGTGCACCGATCCGTACGTGGTCGACGACCGGTTCCTGCCCCTCGCCGACGTGCTCGACCGGGCCGACCTGCTGGTGATCGCCGCACCACACGCCGACTACGCCGACCTCGACACCGACCGGCCACTGGTCGACATGTGGGGCCTGACCGGGCGGGGCGTACGGGTATGAGACCCCGGGTAACGGTGGTCATCCCGGTCTACAACGAGGGAGCCGACATCGTCCGCTGCCTCGACCGCATCCTGCGCGAGGTGCTGCTGCCGGCCGAGGTGCTCATCGTGCACGACATGCCCGAGGACACCACGGTCCCGTACGCCCGGGAGGTGGCCCTCCGCGACCCGCGGGTCCGCCCGGTGCTCAACACGTACGGCCCCGGGCCGGCCAACGCGATCCGGTTCGGCATCGACGCGGCGCGCGCGCCGGTCGCCGTGGTGACGATGGCCGACGGCTGCGACGACCCACGGCAGATCGACGAGCTGGCCCGGCTCGTCGACCGGGGCGTGGTGGTCGCCGCCGCGTCCCGCTACATGCCCGGCGGGCAGCAGGTCGGCGGGCCGCGGTTCAAGCGGATGGCCTCCCGGTGGGCCGGGCGCACCCTGCGGCTGCTGGCCCGGGTCGGCACCCGCGACGCGACGAACAGCTTCAAGGCGTACGACACCGACTTCGTCCGCGAGGTCGGCATCGAGTCCCGGACCGGCTTCGAGATCGGCATCGAGCTGACCGCGAAGGCGACCCGGCTGCGCCGCCCGGTCGCCGAGATCCCGACGATCTGGCTGGACCGGCAGCTCGGCGAGTCGCGTTTCGACGTGGGGCGGTTCTTGCCCAGCTACCTGCGCTGGTACTTCTTCGCCTTCGGACGGCGGCTGACCCCGGAGCAGCTCGCCGCGCGCTGGGCGGCGCGCCGCCCCGCGCCGGCCGGGTCCGCGCCGGCACCCGCACCGGGCGTGGCGACCGACATCGACGCGGCACGGTAGAGGAGACACGGATGGCGACGGTGCTGGTCACCGGCTCGGCGGGCTTCATCGGCGGCTACCTGGTCGAGGAGTTGCTGGGCCGAGGGCACGAGGTGGTGGGGCTCGACGACCACTCGAAGTACGGCCCGGTGGCGCACAGCTACGACGACCACCCCCGCTACCGGTTCGTCGAGGGCGACGCCCGCGACGCCGGGCTGCTCGCCGACCTGCTCGCCGACTGCGACCACTTCGTGGCCGGTGCCGCGATGATCGGCGGGATCTCCTACTTCCACGCGTACGCCTACGACCTGCTCGCCACCAACGAGCGGATCATGGCGGCGTCCTGCGACGCGGCGATCGCGGCGTACCGGGCCGGCCGGCTGCGCAAGGTCACCTACGTCTCCTCGTCCATGGTGTACGAGTCGACCGACCGCTGGCCCAGCCGGGAGGGCGACGAGCGGCGCATCCCGCCACCGCTCTCCTCCTACGGCTTCCAGAAGCTGGCGGTCGAGTACTACGCGCGGGCGGCGTGGGACCAGTACCGGCTGCCGTACACGATCGTGCGGCCGTTCAACTGCGTCGGTGTGGGGGAGGGACGCGCGCTCGGCGAGGCGGAGGTGCTCTCCGGGAACGTCAAGCTGGCGATGTCGCACGTGGTGCCCGACCTGGTGCAGAAGATCGTCAAGGGGCAGGACCCGTTGCACGTCCTCGGCACCGGCGAGCAGGTGCGCCACTACACCTACGGCGGCGACCTGGCACGCGGGATCGCGGTGGCGATGGAGCACGAGGCGGCGCGCAACGAGGACTTCAACCTCTCCACCGCCGAGTCGACCACCGTGCTGGAGCTGGCCGAGCTGATCTGGCGGAAGATCAAGGGACCGGACGTGCCGTTCCGGTACGTCAGCGACGAGCCGTTCGCGCACGACGTGACCAGGCGGGTGCCGGACGTCGCCAAGGCCCGCGACGTCCTCGGCTTCACCGCGACGACCAGCCTCGACACCATGCTCGACGAGGTGATCCCGTGGGTCACCCGCGCCGTGCACGACGGCCGTCTCTAGACGCCGTGCACCGCGTTGTCGAGCACCACCCGCACGCCGGGGCTGCGGCGGACGAGTTCGCGCTGCTCATCGGTCAGGTTGGCGCTGAAACCGGTGAAGGAGATCCGGAACAGCCCGGTCGGCCTGATGTCCAGCTGCCGGGTGAGCCCGACCGGGTCGCTGCCCTCCGCCATCCACACGAGGTAGCTGCCGGCGACGACGTTGGGTGCCGTGCTCGGCCAGTAGGGTGCCGGCCGACCGGGCTCGTCGGCGACGACCCGCCGGACCTCGGCGTCCTCCGTCAGTCCCGCGGCCCGCTCGGGCGCGATGTGGACCCCGAACCCGTCGGCCCAGGTGCGGTAGACGTCCGCGACGGCGATGCCCAGCCGGCTGCGTACCTCGTCGACCAGATCGGACCGTCGTGGGCCGCCGTTCTGCTGGACCCACACCAGGAAGTCGCCGGTCCCGGACATCGCCTCGCACCCCCACGTTAGCCGTGCCACGACTATGACGACCTCCACCCGGCGGCGCATCGGTGTTTCCGGCGCGGCGGTGGCCGTGGCGGGTGCGGCGGCCAACGCGCTCGGCTACCTGGTGCCCGTCCTCGGCGCCCGCCAGCTCAGCCCCGGCGACCTGGGCGCGCTGGCCACCGTCCTCGCGATCGCGGCGATCGCCGGCGTGCCCGGAGTGGGGCTGCAGATCGCCGTCGCGATCCAGCGGGCCCGCGCGCCCGGCGCGGCGAGCGGCCGGATCGGCTGGCTGACCGCAGCCGGCTGTGCCGGCGCCGTGGTCGTCCTGACGCCGGTGTCGAGCGCGCTGCTGGACCTGCCGCCGGCCGTGACGCTGCTGCTCGCGGTGCACACCGGTGCCGTGGTGGCGGCCGGCCGGTGGCTGGGCGAGCTGCAGGGCGACGAGCGCTTCCTGCGCCTGGCGCTCGGCATGGCGGTGCTGGCCGCCGGCCGGTACGGGGGCCTGATCGTCGGCCTGCTGCTCGGCGCGGGACTGTCCGGATCCGTCCTGGCGGGTACCGCCGTCGCGCTGCTGGTCCCGCCGGTGCTGGCCCACCTGGCCCGGTCGCCGGCCGGCGTGGCGGGCGGCCACCGCGTCACCGCCCGTCAGGTCCTCACCGCCGGCTCGGCGACGCTCGCGATGCTCGTCGTCTCCTACGCCGACCTGATCCTGGCCCGCCACCTGCTGCCGGCGGACGCCTCGGGCGGGTACGCGGTCGGGACGGTGCTCACCAAGGGAGCACTGTGGGCGCCGCAGGTGGTCACGGTGCTGGCGCTCCCGCGCCTGGCCCAGGGTGACCGGCGGGCGCTCACGACCGCCGTCGGGCTGGTGACCGGCTGCGGAGCCGTGCTGGTGGCGGCGTCGGCGCTCGCGGGCGGGCTGGCGTTCCGGTTGGCCGGCGGCGCCGACTACGTCGGCCTCGGCCGCCACGCGCCGGTCTTCGCCGTCACCGGCGCCCTGTACGCGCTGGTGTTCGTGCTGGTCAATGCCAAGGTGGCGGCGGGCACGCGGTGGCCGTCGGCACCGCTGTGGGCGGTGACGGTCGGCCTGGTCGTGGTCGCCGAGTGGGTGGTCCCGCACACCTTCACAGCGATGATGTGGTGTGCGGCCGGCACGGCCGCGGTGGCACTCGCGTCCACCGTGCTCGCGACCCGCCGGGGTGGCGTCGGAACCGCTTCCGGTGCCAACCGGGACGGCTCGTCCGTTGCCCGCGCAACCCGCCGACCACCGGCCCCGCCGACAGGAGGACCATGAACCAGGCGAGTCGACGCGCCCGCGACCTCGGCATCGTCGTGGGCACCCTGCCCACCGGGCGGCACAACGCGATCACCGACGTCCCCGGGGTCCGGGTCGGACACACCACCCTCGACGACGGCGCGGACGTGCACACCGGCGTCACCGCGGTCGTACCGGCGGAACTCGGCCCCGGGCGGTGGACCCTGCCGGCCGCCGTCCACTGCGGCAACGGCTACGGCAAGCTCGTCGGCTCCACCCAGGTCGACGAACTCGGCGTCCTGGAGTCACCGATCGTCCTGACCGCCACGCTGTCGGTGTTCCGGGTCGCGGACGCGCTGCTGGGGCACCTGATGGACCGGCGACCGGACGGCGTGTCGTTCAATCCCCTGGTCGGTGAGACCAACGACGGCCACCTCTCCGACATCCGTCGCCGCCCCGTCGCTGCGGCACACGTGCTGGCCGCCCTCGCCGGGGCGTCCGCCGATCCGCCGGCGGAGGGCTGCGTCGGAGCCGGCACCGGCACCACGGCCCTCGGTTACAAGGCCGGCATCGGCACCTCGTCCCGGACCGTCCGGGTGGCCGCGCGCCCGGCGACGGTCGGCGTCCTCGTCCAGTCGAACTTCGGCGGCGTGCTGACCGTCCTCGGCGTCCCGATGCCGGTCGAGGAGCTGGTCCCGGAGGCCGATCGGGCCACCCCGCCGGGCAACTCGTGCATGATCGTGGTCGCCACCGACCTGCCCCTGGACGCCCGACAGCTCGGCCGGGTCGCCCGGCGGGCGGTCTTCGCGATGGGCCGGGTCGGGGCGTCCTACAGCCACGGCAGCGGCGACTACGCGATCGCGTTCAGCACGGCGCCAGCGGACGAGCCGCCGATCCGCGACGCCGATATCGACCCGGTCTTCGCCGCCGTCCTGGACGCGGTCGAGGAAGCACTGCTCAACTCCCTGCTGACCGCCGTCACCACCACCGGTGTGGGCGGCCGGACCAGTCACGCCGTACCGCACGACGCGCTGGTCCGGCGGTTGTCGGCGGTCGGCCGACTGACCGGCGACGGTCCGCCCGGCGACGGTCCGCCCGGCGACGGTCCGCCCGGTGGCGGTTCGCCCGGCCCGGCCGACCCGCCGGTCGACGGCCGGTCGGGTCACCCGGCGACCGGATGACCCGACGGCCTCCCGTCAGAGCGGCCCGGCGACCGGATGACCCGACCGCCCTCCGTCAGAGCTGTCCGACGTCGGTGACCCGCACGACGGCCGCGCCGACCTCGTCCGAGGCGGCCAGGTCGATCTCGGCGCTGATACCCCAGTCGTGGTCGCCCTCCGGGTCGTCCAGGATCTGCCGCACCGTCCACCGCTGCGCCGACGTCTGGTCGATCAGCAGCAGCGCCGGGCCACGGGCGTCCGGCCCGGTGCCGATGGCGTCGTACGTCGCGAAGTACGGCTCCAGCGCGTCGGCCCAGGCGTCGGCGTTCCAGCCGTCCGCCGCGTCGAGTTCGCCGAGTAGGTCCCACCGGCGCAGCGCGGCCAGCTCCACCCGGCGGAACAGCGCGTTGCGGACCAGCACCCGGAACGCGCGGGCGTTGCGGGTCACCGCCGGCACCCGGTCGTCCAGGGCCTCGGCGGCCTCGGCCGCGTCGGAGGGGTTGCGCAGCCGCTCCCACTCGTCGATCAGGCTGGAGTCGACCTGGCGGACCAGCTCGCCCAGCCACTCGATGAGGTCGACCAGCTCCTCGGTCTTGGCGTCCTCGGGCACGGTCTGCCGCAGCGTCTTGTACGCGTCGGCGAGGTAGCGCAGCACCAGCCCCTCGGAGCGGGACAGGCCGTAGAACTGCACGTACTCGGTGAAGGTCATCGCCCGCTCGTACATGTCCCGGACGACGGACTTCGGCGAGAGCTGGTGGTCGGCGACCCACGGGTGCCCCCGCCGGTACATCTCGTACGCGGCGTCCAGCAGTTCGGCGAGGGGCTTGGGCCAGGTCACCTCGTCGAGCAGTTCGAGGCGGGCCTCGTACTCGATGCCCTCGGCCTTCATCGCGGCGACCGCCTCGCCGCGCGCCTTGAACTGCTGCGCGGAGAGCACCTGGCGCGGGTCGTCCAGGATCGACTCCACCACGCTCAGCACGTCCAGGGCGTACGACGGCGACTCGGCGTCGAGCAGTTCGATGGTGGCCAGGGCCAGCGGGGAGAGCGGCTGGTTGAGCGCGAAGTCGAGCTGGAGGTCCACGGTGAGCCGGACCCGCCGGCCGGTCTCGTCGGGCTCGTCGAGCTGCTCGACCACCCCGCCGGCCAGCAGCGCGCGGTAGATCGCGATCGCCCGACGGATGTGCCGGCGCTGGGCGGCGGCGTCCTCGTGGTTGTCGGTGAGCAGGTGGCGCATCGCGGCGAACGCGTCCCCGGGGCGGCCGATGACGTTGAGCAGCATCGAGTGGCTGACCTGGAAGCTGGAGGTCAACGGCTCCGGCTCCGACTCGACCAGCCGCTGGAAGGTCGGCTCGCCCCAGCCGATCGAGCCCTCCGGCGGCTTCTTCTTCACCACCTTGCGCCGCTTCTTCGGATCGTCACCGGCCTTGGCGAGGGCCTTCTCGTTCTCGATGACGTGCTCGGGGGCCTGCACCACCACCCGCCCGATCGTGTCGAACCCGGCCCGTCCGGCCCGGCCGGCGATCTGGTGGAACTCGCGTGCCTTGAGCAGCCGGGTCCGCACCCCGTCGTACTTGCTCAGGCCGGTGAAGAGCACGGTGCGGATGGGCACGTTGATGCCGACGCCGAGGGTGTCGGTGCCGCAGATGACCTTGAGCAGCCCGGCCTGGGCGAGGGTCTCCACCAGCCGGCGGTACTTGGGCAGCATGCCGGCGTGGTGCACGCCGATGCCGTGCCGGACCAGCCGGGACAGGGTCTTGCCGAAGCCGGAGGTGAACCGGAACCGGCCGATGGCCTCGGCGATCATGTCCTTCTCGGCCCGGGTGGACACGTTGACACTCATCAGCGCCTGGGCGCGCTCCAGCGCGGCGGCCTGGGTGAAGTGCACGACGTACACCGGGGCCTGCTTCGTGGTGAGCAGTTCCTCCAGGGTCTCGTGCATCGGCGTGGTCACGTACGAGAACAGCAGCGGGACCGGCCGTTCGGCCGAGCGCACGACGGCGGTCGGTCGCCCGGTACGGCGGGTCAGGTCGTCGACGAAGCGGGTGGTGTCGCCGAGGGTGGCCGACATCAGCACGAACTGCGCCTGGGGCAGCTCGATCAGCGGCACCTGCCAGGCCCAACCCCGGTCCGGCTCGGAGTAGAAGTGGAACTCGTCCATGATCACCTGACCGACGTCGGCCTTCGTGCCCTCGCGCAGGGCGAGGTTGGCCAGGATCTCGGCGGTGCAGCAGATGATCGGGGCGTCCGCGTTGACGCTCGCGTCGCCGGTGAGCATGCCGACGTTGTCGGCGCCGAAGACCTCGCAGAGCGCGAAGAACTTCTCCGAGACCAGGGCCTTGATCGGCGCGGTGTAGAAGGTCGTCCGGTCATCGGCCAGGGCGGCGAAGTGCGCCGCGATCGCGACCAGGCTCTTGCCCGACCCGGTCGGCGTATTCATGATCACGTTCGCGCCGGAGACGATCTCGATGACCGCCTCCTCCTGGTGGGGGTAGAGGTCGAGGCCGCGCTCCTTCGCCCAACCGGCGAACGCGTCGTACAGGGCATCGGGGTCGGCGCTGTTCGGCAGCGCGGCGGTGAGCGTCATAACCGGTCCATCCTGCCCGCCGCGACCGCCTTGGTGGTAGCAGGGGCCCCCTGCACGACAAAAACGAGTAACAGGGGACCCCTGCTACCACCTCAGCGCCCTGCCACCACCACCTCAGTGCGCGCGGCGGCGGTAGACCAGGTCGGTGACCGGGCGGCCGGCGAGCAGGGCACGGCGCTCGAACTTGGTGACCGGGCGGTGTGCCGGGCGGGTGGTGTCACCCGGTCGGGTGTCGACCAGTTCCGGGTCGGCGTCGAGGGTCTCGCGCATCGCGGCGGCGTACTCGGCCCAGTCGGTGGCGCAGTGCAGCGTGCCGCCGGGAACGAGCCGGGAGCGCAGCAGCGCCACGTGGGCGGGCTGGACCAACCGGCGCTTGTGGTGCCGCGCCTTCGGCCAGGGGTCGGGGAAGTAGGCGTGCACCGCGTCCAGCGTCCCCTCCGGCAGCCGCCGGGCCAGCTCCAGCGCGTCACCGTCGGCGACCCGCACGTTGCCCAGCCCGTGTCGCTCCACCAGGGCGAGGAGGTTGGCGATTCCCGGGGTGTGCACCTCGACCGCGAGATAGTCTCGATCCGGGTCGGCGGCGGCCATCGCGGCGGTCGCGTCGCCCATCCCGGAACCGATCTCCAGCACCACCGGGGCCCGGCGGCCGAACAGGTCGGCGAGGTCGACCGGGGGTCCGGCCCCGTCCGGCACCGCGAGCCCGTACGTCGGCCAGAGACGGTCCAACGCGTCGAGGTGGCGGCTGCTGAGGCGACCCCGGCGCGGGTGGAAGGTGCGGACGGTGGCGCGTACCCGGAACGGTGTCGGGGCGGCCGGGTCGTGGTCGATGGGGGTCACAGCGACCCGAGCCTACGCCAGCGCCACCGACCGGCCGGACGCGGCGTACCGCCGGGGCAGGACGAGTCATCTCATACGGCAGGCCGGGTGCTCCGTGTCCGGCCCGGGCCACGGGGCCGGGAGGGGTCATGGTGTCAGTCACGCGCCGGGGCGCGGTGGTGCTGATGGGGCTGCTCCTCGCCGCCGCCGGCGTGCTGGTGGCCACCGCGCCGGCCCGCGCCGCCGACGTCTACGTGCAGCTCACACCGAGCCGGGCGGGCCCCGGCGAGCTGGTCGGCATCCGGGCGAGCTGCCGGTCCACCCGGGATCCGGCCAGCGTCGAGTCGGACGCGTTCGGCATCGTCACCGTCCACCCCCAGCACGGGTACCTGGCCGGCACGGTGACCCTCCCCGCGCACACCCGGCCGGGCACGCACCGGGTCAAGCTGCTCTGCACCGAGGGCCCGAACGCCTCGACCATGCTGACCGTCACCGCCGGCGGCCAGCCGCCACCACCTCCGGACGACGGACGCCCACAGCCGCACCCCAGCCGGGGGCCGGCGACCGGGTTCGGCGGCGCGGCCGGCGGCCCCGACCTCGGTGCGCTGATCCTGCCCGGCGGGCTGGGCATCACCGTCGCCGGACTGGTGCTGGCGATGCTGGCCACCCGCCGACGGGGACCGCGGACCCACCGCTGATCGCCGTGTCCACCGTCCGCGCCACGCCCCGACCCACCGTCGCCGTCCGGGAGCTGCCGTCCCGGCGGGG
This sequence comes from Micromonospora sagamiensis, assembly GCF_014680085.1. Classification (NCBI taxonomy): domain Bacteria; kingdom Bacillati; phylum Actinomycetota; class Actinomycetes; order Micromonosporales; family Micromonosporaceae; genus Micromonospora; species Micromonospora sagamiensis. Next base: position 5,071,976 of record NZ_AP023438.1, read on the forward strand.
GGACGGCCGTCGCTGGCGGGTCCCGCTGGCCGTGGTGCTCGTTCTGCTCGGGGTCTTCGTCACCGGGGTCGGGCTCGGCCGGTCGGCGGGGCGACCGTGGAGCGTCCTGGCCGCCGACGCCGGGCCGGGGCGGGCCGCGACCGACCCGTTGCCGGCGAGCCGGCCGGTGAGCCTGAGCGTGCCCGCGATCCGGGTGACCGCTCCGGTGGCCCCGGTCGGTCTCGCCCCGGACGGCACCATCGCGGTGCCCCCGCTGGAACGGCACCAGGAGACCGGCTGGTACGACGGCGGTCCCACGCCGGGGGAGAGCGGCCCGGCGATCATCGTCGGGCACGCGGACACCACGTCCGGCCCGTCGGTCTTCCACGAGCTGCGCCGGCTCCGGCCGGGGGACCGGATCGAGGTGACCCGGGACGACCGGTCGGTGGCCGTCTTCGAGGTCACCTCGGTGGAGCGCTTCGACAAGAACGCCCTCCCCGGTGACCGGGTGTACGGCGATCACCGGAGCCCTGTCCTGCGGCTGATCACCTGCGGTGGCCGGTTCGTCGGTGGCAGCGTCGGCTACGCCGACAACGTCATCGCCTTCGCCACCCTGGTCGGCTTCCGCGACTCCTGAGCCGGTGGTCGGGCGGGCGTTCGTCGCCCACGTGGCCGTGGCGCCTGACTCGGCCCCGCTCCCACGGTGTCCAGCAGCCACCTCATCCCATGCGGTCGCGCAGGATCGGGACGCCGGCACCGGAGAGTTCGTCGCAGTACGTGCCACGCCCGGTCATCGCCATCGTCAACGCGAGGGTGGTGCCCGACACCAGTGGGCCGGTACCGCTGGCGAACGGGCCATCGGTGGCGACGAGCCGCAGCCCGCCGATCCTGCCCTTCGCCACGACGACCTGGTCGGTTTCCCGGTAGTACTCGGCGACCCTGGTGACCGTCCCGATCGGGTACGCGTGACGCAGCCCCAACGGTCGGCGGATGTCCTCACCGTGGACGATCGTCTCGCCGAGCATCGCCGGCAGCGGCAGCGGCGGTTTGGTGCGGCTCGTGACGACGGCCCGGAACCGTTCCAGCGTCTCGGCCGGGTCCGCGCCCAACTGCTCGTTGAGGCGCATCGTCACCTGCTTGTCGAAGTCGAACCGGCAGCGGACGACGCCGGCGAACCACTGCCAGCCGTTGAGGCTGGCGGCGGCGGTGAGGTGGGCGAGCACCTCGCGTACGGTCAGCCCGGCGCACAGCGACGGCGTCGCGAACCGCTGAGCCGGCAGGCCGGTGAGGTCGGTCGCCAGGGCGGCGCGTTCGGCGTGGATACGCGCCCAGGTGTCGTTCCTACGGTCGGCGCGGGTGCTCCCGCGCTGCTGGTCGGTCATGTCGAGCGATCTCCCGGTCAGTGCGTACCGGACCGGTGCTGGTCCGGTTGTCATGAGTGGAGACTGTCGCCCGGTGCGGCAATCGTCGCGGATCCGGAAACCCGATGCCGAGGACCCGCGACGGGGCCTGCCGGCGGCCGGAAGGTGGCACCGGCAGGCCGGCGGCTCACGGGGTGCCGGGGACCGACTGCACCACCTCGAACTCCAGCAGGTTCGCCCCGGTGGCGACCGGCCGGCGCTGTTCGCCGCCCTCGCCGCCGCTGTGCGCGGCCCGTGCCGGCCCGGACGCCCACGCCTGGTAGGCCTCCTCCGAATCCCACCTCGTGTAGACGAAGTAGCGGGTCTCGCCGGCCACCGGGCGGAGCAGCTCGAACCCGAGGAAACCCGGGGAGTTCTCGACCGCGCGGGCACGGGCGGCGAACCGGCGCTCCAGCTCCTCGCCGGCACCCGGCGGGACGTCGATAGCGTTGATCTTCACGACTGCCATGTCGTCCACCCTACGGCCGGCGCGGTCAGAGGGGTTCGACGGCGGGGACCAGGTCGGCGTCGACCACGATCGGGGCGTGGTCGGACGGGCCCTTGCCCTTGCGGGCCTCCCGGTCGACGTACGCCGTCCGGACCGCGTGGGCGAACTGCGCGGAGGCGTACACCAGGTCGATCCGCATGCCCTTGTTCTGGTGGAACATGCCGGCCCGGTAGTCCCAGTAGGTGAACGGGTGCGGGCCCTTCATCGGGGTGGGCACCACGTCGGTCAGCCCGAGGTCGCGCAGGGCGGCCAGGGCCGCCCGCTCGGCCGGCGTCACGTGGGTCGAGTGCGCGAAGACGGTGGGGTCCCAGACGTCGTCGTCGGTGGGGGCGACGTTGAAGTCCCCGCAGACCGCCACCGGCAACCCGCCGTGCAGTTCGGTGGCGAGCGCGTCCCGTAGCGCGGCGAACCAGGCCAGCTTGTAGGCGTAGTGCGGGTCGTCGGGGGTGCGCCCGTTCGGTACGTAGATCGACCAGACCCGCAGCCCGGCACAGGTGGCCGAGATCGCCCGCGCCTCCGGCTCGGGGAAGCCCGGCTCGCCGGGGAAGCCGACGGTGACGTCGGTCAGACCCACCCGGGAGAGGACGGCCACCCCGTTCCACCGGCCGTCGCTGTGGCTGGCCACGGTGTAGCCCAGCTCGCCCACCTCCGGCACCGGGAACGCGCCGTCCGGGCACTTGGTCTCCTGGAGGCAGACCACGTCCGGCGCGGTGTCGGCGAGCCAGTCGAGCAGCCGGGGCAGCCGGGCCTTCACCGAGTTCACGTTCCACGTCGCCAGGCGCATGGCTCCAGCCTGCCTGATCGCGGGGCCGTCCGCCCGCCGGCCCGCCGTCACCACCCGACGCTGCCCGGGGTGCTCTGCGCGGGCGTCCCCGACCACCGCCCCCCGTGCCCGGCGGGCGTGGGCCGGTCAGCTGCCCGGCGTGTCGCCCGGCCGGCTCTGCTCGGCCAGGAAGCGCTCCAGCTCGGCGCCGAGTTCGTCGGCGGTGGGCAGCGGGCCGGTCTCCGAGGCGAGGAGGTTCTTCCCGCCGCGTCCCCGGGCGAACGCGTCGTACTGCTCCTCCAGAGCCTGGACCAGGGTGGCGGCGTCCTCGGTCTGGGCGACCTGCCGGTCGATCTCCACCCGGACCACCTCGGCGGCCGAGCGGAGCCCGTCGCTGGGCAGGAGCAGGCCGGTGCTGCGGGACACCGAGGAGAGCAGCACCTCGGCGGCCGCCGGATACTCGGTCTGCGCGACGTAGTGCGGCACGTGTGCGGCGAAGCCGAGCGCGTCCCGCCCGCGTTGGCCGAGCCGGTACTCCAGCAGGTGTCCGACGCTGCCGGGCACCTGTACCCGCTGCAACCACGGCTCGTAGCCGGCGATCAGCTCGCGCCGGGTGGCGTGCGCGGTCACCCCGGTCGGCCGGGTGTGCGGTACGGCCATCGGGATCGCGTTGAGCCCCACGGTGAGCCGGACGTCCAGCCGGGCGGCGAGGTGGCCGACGGCGGCCACGAAGCGTTCCCACTGCAGGTCCGGCTCGGGGCCGGTGAGCAGGAGGAAGGGGGTCTCGTCGTCGTCGTGGAGCAGGTGCAGCTCCAGCTTGGGCTCGTCGTAGTGCTCCCAGTGGTCCTCGACGAAGGTCATCACCGGGCGGCGGGAGCGGTAGTCGAAGAGCTGGTCCACGTCGAAGGTCGCGACCGTCTGGGCGTCGAGGCTGGAGAGCAGCTGTTCCCGGGCCAGTCGGGTGGCGTTGCCGGCGTCGACGAAGCCGGTCAGCGCCTGGATGAGCACCGGCTGACCGAGGTCGGGCAGATCGTCGGTGAGCTGGTACAGCTCGTGTGGGTCGAGCACCGGTCTGGACCTCCCTGAGTGTTGCGGACGGGCGGCCGTGGGGCAACGGCACCCGGTACGGGAAACGTATTCGCCATCTTCGTGCATTCCGTCGTGGCGCGGTGGAGGGGGCGGGTGCCCTCCCATTCCCGGTCGACCCGCCGGCAACGGGGCCCGCTGCCGTGGAGGCGTTCGACTCTTCGGACGAGGTGCCGTCAACCGGACGGCGGATCAGCCGTCGGGGCTACCGGCCGACCTCCGGGTGGGAAGGTTCCCGCCCGTCGGGGACGGCTCCGAGTCATTCAAGGCAATTGCCCGTCTCGCCGGGTTTTGAAATGATGGACGTGGCAAATGATGGTCTAGTGGGTTTGATGGGGAAAAATGTGGGCAGGGCCACAGATCACTCCGGGTGAAGAAGCCTCGTTCTCTGCCTAGCCTCGGCGGATGCGTGACGATGACAAGATCCACTATCGACCCGCTTCCACCAGCGTAGATAACCGAAAGGGTGATGGCGTATCACCTGGCGGGTTGGTCGCGGGGAGTGAGCGTCCCGGCTTCCGGCGGCGGCTGCGGCAGGCCCTGACCCTCCGCCCCGGTGCGGCGCGACCCGGGCGGACGACGATCGCCCTCGCCTCCGCTGCCGCGTGCTGCCTCGGCCTGGTCACCGTCGTCGAACTCCGGACGCCGGACGAGGGATCCGCCGCCGCCGACAGCTCCGCGGCCAGCACCGAACTGCTCCGGCGGGCCGAGCAGGAACACGCCTCGCGTGGGCTCGCCCGGACCCCGTCCGCCCCGTCCGCCACCCCGTCGCCCAGCGCGTCGACCGCTCCCGCCCCCACGCCCGCCGCGGAGAAGACCGCCCCCGGGAAGTCCACCCCGACGAAGAAGCCCACGCCGCGCAAGCCGGTCGACCCCGCCCCGGTGGCCGGCCTGACCGTCGCCCAGATGAACAACGCCAAGAAGATCGTGCGGACCGGCCGGGCCATGGGCGTACCGCGGCGTGCGCTCGTCATCGCGGTGGCCACCGCGATGCAGGAGAGCAACCTCTACAACCTCGCCAGCGGCGCGCTGCCCGAGTCGCAGAACCACCCGAACCAGGGCCTCGGCTGGGACCACGACTCCGTCGGCCTGTTCCAGCAGCGGGCCAGCATGGGCTGGGGGACGGTCGCGCAGCTGATGGACCCGGCGTACGCGACCCGCAAGTTCCTCACCACGCTGCTGGCCGTGCCCGGCTGGCAGCAGATGCGGCTGACCGACGCGGCCCAGGCCGTCCAGGTGTCCGGCTTCCCCGAGGCGTACGCGCAGCACGAGTCCCGGGCGACGGTGATCGTCGCCGCGATCGTGGCCCCGGCGACGTAACGGGCATGGCGGTTGCCCGGGCGGGGTACACATGAGTGGCACGTCCACGACAGGAGGACACCATGTCAGCACTCATGCAGAAGATCAGCCGATTCCTTCGGTCCCCGCAGGGACAGCAGCTGGTCGACCGTGGTCGCCGGGAACTGGCCAAGCCCGCCACCCAGCAGAAGCTGCGGGGCCTGGCGACCAAGTTCGGCAAGCGGCGCTGAACCCTCCGTCGTACCTCCCCCTGACCCCCGGAGCCATCCCGTGACCGACTCGACCCCCGTCGACGGCCAGTCCGTGCCCGCACCCCGTCCGCCCGTGACCCCGCCCGCGACCTCCGTCACGCCCGCCGAGCCCCCGGACGCCACCGAGGCGCCCCCGGCCCGGCTCTGGGACCGGATGCGGGACGACCCGCAGTACGCCCCGGAACACCTCGCCCTGGAGGCGGTCCGCCGGCTCGGCCCGGAGGCGGCCCGCTGGGCCGAGCGGGCCCGGGCGGCGCAGCCCGGCGTCTCCGCCGAGGCCCTCGCCGACCTGGCAGTACGCCGCTTCGTCAACCAGGCCCGCCTCTCCGGTGCGGTCTCGGGGGCCGCCGGCCTGCCCGGCGCGGTGATCGACGTGGGCGTGCTCGCCTGGACCCAGGCGCGGATGGTGCTGCACATCGCGGCGGCTCACGGGATCGACCCGCGGCACACCGACCGCGCGACCGACCTGCTGGTCCTCCAGAAGGTGCACAAGGTGGCCGAGACAGCCCGGCTCGCCCTTGGCGTCGCCGCCGGCCGGGAGCGGGCCGGAGCGCTCTTCGGGGGTGGCTCCCAGACCGCCCTCGGTCGGGTGATGCTCAAGCTCGGGGTGCGGCTGGCCCAGATGGCCGGGGTGCGTGCGGCCAAGCGGATGTTCGCGAAGGTGGTGCCGGGCGCGGCGATCGTCCTCGGCACCTGGGCCAACTCCTCGGCCACCAAGGACCTCGCCAACCGGTCCCGGGCGCTCTACGCCCAGGGCGGCACCGGTGTGGTCCCACCCCAGCACCAGCCCTGACCGACGACAGCCGGCCCGCTGCCTGTCGACGGTCAGTCGGCGAATCCGGCGGCGGACCAGGTCACCTTGGCGAGCCGCTCCTGGCCGTCGTTGTTCGGGTGGAAGTGGTCGACGGTGTTGACGTCGTCGAGGGTGAACCGCACCCGGTGCGCGGCCCCACGGTCGTGCCGGCAGCGCGACCCGTACGCCCGGCAGGCGGCGGCCAACTCGTCGTTGTAGGCGTCGATCCGCTCCCGGAAGACCCGGCGGCGGTCCCGGTCGGCCGCCGCCGTCGAGGTCGGGTTCGCGAGCAGGGCGGGGCAGACGCCGCGCTGCCAGGACCGTACGGCCTGCTCGTCGGTGTGCCCGACCTCCCAGAGCCGGTACAGGTCCGGGATGCTCACCACGAGCACCCGGGCCTTCGGCCGTCCCTCGCGCAGCGTGCGCAGCGCCCGGTCGACCTGCTGGCGGAAGGTCTTCACCGGGGTCATCGCGTCGGTGTCGGCGCGACAGGCGTCGTTCGCGCCGATCAGTACGGTGACGTAGTCGGCCCGGTCGCGTACCGCCCGGGTGGCCTGATCGGCCAGGGCCGACGCGCGGGCCCCTGCCTTGGCGTGGTTGTACGCCCTACCGCGGATCGCCGGATTCAGCTCGACCAGCCGTCGGTAGTGGCTCTCCACCCGCCGGCCGTCCCCGGTGGACCAGGAGTTCCGCTCGCAGGACGCCAGCACCACGCAGGTGCCGAAGCCGGTGGTGACCGAGTCGCCGAGCGCGGCCATCGCCGTCGGCATGCCGGGGCGGGGGGTGCCCTGAGGCGGACGGGGCGTGGCGTCGCCGCCTCCGCTCCCACCCTCACAGGCCAGCGCCACCAGCGCGGACAGACTGGCCACGGCGGCGACCCAACGTCGAGGCATGAGCTTCCCGTCCCGGAGCGTGGTGCGACAGCGTGGTCACCTTACGCGTCCACTGCCGGTCGGGGATCGTCCGGTGTCGGTCATCCGGCACAACGGCCCGCTGCCAGCACCGGCATGGTAGGCCGCTCGACGCCGGTGGAACGTCCGACCGGACGGCGGATGCGGTCAGGTTAGGCCGGCAGGGCACCGGGTAGTTCGCCAGGATGACGCGATCGCAGCCCCGAGGTGCCCGGGGCACCGTCGGGCACGCCTACAGCGCGTTGAACCTGCGCCTGGCCCTGGCCTCCTTCGGGCTGGTCACCATGGTGCTCTTCGCCGTCCTGGCCGCCCGTGCCGACCTGCCCTGGCTCGCCGTCGCCTGCGGTGTCCTCGCCGTCGTGGCGGTGGTCGACCTGGTCGTCATCCAGCGCCGTCGGGCCGCCCGCCGTCGGGAGGAGCCGGGCGCGCGGCACTCGCTCTTCGAGTGACAGGAGTACGGGATGCCCATCGCCACCACCGACCCTGCCACCGGTGAGGTGCGCAGGACGTACGACGAGATGCCGTCGGACCGGGTCGACGCCGCCATCGCCGCCGCGGACCGGGGCTTCACGGCCCTGCGCCGCACCCCGGTCGCCCAGCGGGCCCGGTGGATGGCCGCGGCGGCCGACCTGCTCGACGCCGAGCGCGACGACATCGCCCGGGTGATGACCACGGAGATGGGCAAGACGTACGCGGCGGCGAAGGCCGAAGCGGCCAAGTGCGCCACCGCCTGCCGGTACTACGCCGACAACGCGGAGCGTTTCCTCGCCGACGAACCGGCCGACGCGGCGGCGGTGGGGGCGCGGCGGGCCCTGGTCCGCTACCAGCCGATCGGGCCGGTGCTCGCGGTGATGCCGTGGAACTTCCCGCTCTGGCAGGTGATCAGGTTCGCCGCGCCGGCCCTGATGGCCGGCAACACCGGCCTGCTCAAGCACGCCTCGAACGTGCCGCAGACCGCGCTCTGGCTGGGGGAGCTGTTCGGCCGGGCCGGATTTCCCGAGGGGGCGTTCGGCACGCTGCTGGTCGGCTCGTCCGCCGTCGAGCGGATCCTCACCGATCCCCGGGTCAGGGCGGCGACCCTGACCGGCAGCGAACCGGCCGGCCGGTCCATCGCCGCGATCGCCGGACGCGAGCTGAAGAAGACCGTGCTCGAACTCGGCGGCAGTGACCCGTTCGTGGTGATGCCCTCGGCCGACCTGGACCGGGCCGCCGAGGTCGCCACCACCGCGCGCTGCCAGAACAACGGCCAGTCCTGCATCGCCGCGAAGCGGTTCGTCGTGCACGCCGACGTCTTCGACGCGTTCAGCGAGCGGTTCGTCGACCGGATGGCGGCGCTGCGCGTCGGCGACCCGATGGACGAGCGGACCGACGTCGGGCCGCTGGCCACCGAGCGGGGCCGGGACGAGGTGGCCGCGCAGGTCCGCGACGCGGTCGAGCGGGGCGCCCGGCTGCTCTGCGGCGGCGAGGTGCCCGACCGGCCCGGCTGGTGGTACCCGCCGACCGTGGTCACCGACCTGACCCCGCGGATGCGGATGTGGGGCGAGGAGGTCTTCGGCCCGGTCGCCGGCCTCTACCGGGTGTCGTCGTACGACGAGGCGGTCGAGGTGGCCAACGGCACCAGCTTCGGCCTCGGCGCGAACGCCTGGACGCGGGATCCGGAGGAGCAGGAGCGCTTCGCCACCGACCTGGACGCCGGCAGCGTCTTCGTCAACGGGATGACCACGTCCTTCCCGGAACTGCCCTTCGGCGGCGTGCGGAACTCCGGCTACGGACGGGAGCTGTCGGCGCTGGGCATGCGCGAGTTCTGCAACGTCAAGACGGTCTGGGTCGGCGAGGGCGGGCCCTCGGCGGGGGTCGGCTCGCACGCCGAGTGAACCCCTCCGCCGGGGGTGCTGCTTCGCGGAGGTGCTGCTCGGCCGGGGGTGAGGTGGTAGCAGGGGTCCCCTGCAGTCGCTTTCTGCGCTGCAGGGGACCCCTGCTACCACCAGGGCGGTGCCGATTGCCGGGCGGCGGTTCTGGGTAGAGGTCCCTGGCATGACGGTGTTCGGCGTGCACGCCTCCCACGAGCAGATCCACCCCGCCGCGCTGCTGGAGTCGGTGGTCCACGCCGAGCGGGCCGGCTTCGACGCGGCCATGTGCTCGGACCACTTCGCCCCGTGGAGCGAGCGCCAGGGGCAGTCCGCCTTCGCCTGGTCCTGGCTCGGGGCTGCCCTCCAGGCCACGACGCTGCCGTTCGGCGTGGTCAACGCCCCGGGCCAGCGCTACCACCCGGCGATCATCGCGCAGGCGATCGGCACCCTCGGGGCGATGTACCCGGGCCGGTTCTGGGCCGCGCTCGGCACCGGCGAGGCGGCCAACGAGCACATCACCGGCGACCCCTGGCCGCGCAAGGACGTCCGGAACGCGCGGCTGCGGGAGTGCGTGGACGTGATCCGTGCGCTGCTGGCCGGCGAGGAGGTCAGCCACGACGGTCTGATCCGGGTCGACCGGGCGAAGCTGTGGACCAGACCGGCGGAGCCCCCGGCTCTGGTCGGCGCGGCGGTCAGCGTGGCCACCGCCCGCTGGTGTGCCGAGTGGGCCGACGGCCTGATCACCGTCAATGCCCCGGTGCCGCACCTGCGGGCGATGATCGACGCCTACCGGGACGCCGGTGGCCGGGGACCGCTGAGCCTCCAGGTGCATCTGAGCTGGGCGACGGACCAGGCGGAGGCCGAGCGGATCGCGTACGACCAGTGGCGCAGCAACGTCTTCGCCCCACCGGTCTGCTGGGACCTGGAGACAGTGGAGCACTTCGACGTGATCTCCACGCAGGTGCCGATGGAGCGGCTGCGCCAGGTGGTGAACATCTCCGCCGACCTCGGCCGGCACACCGGCTGGCTGGAGGAGTACCTCGACCTCGGCTTCGACCGGATCTTCCTGCACCACGTCGGGCAGGAGCTGGGCCCGTTCGTCGACGTGTTCGGCACCGAGGTGCTGCCGAAGCTGCGGGGCCGATGACCGGGGTCGGCGGGTCGAGCCGGTGAGGATCAGGGCGGGGTGGGCGTCGAGGGCGCGCATCGGCGGTCCAGCCGTCGGGCGAGCACCTGGCCGGGCCAGGACTCCCGGCCGGGCCGGTCGACGGTGAACGCCTCGGTCGGGGTGAAGCCCTGCCGCTCGTAGAAGCGCACCAGGGCCCGGTCGTCCCCGGCGTAGCAGTCCACCCGGAGCAGGGCCACCCCGGCGTCGCGGGCCAGCTCCGCCGCGTACGCCAGCAGTCGCCCCCCGATCCCCCTGCCCGCGTACGCGCGGTCGGTGACGAGCAGGTTGACGTACAGCTCGGGCTCGTCGGCCGGTGGGATCTCCTTGGTGGCCCGCCCGACGGCGAGTGCGCCGACCGGTTGCCCGTCGAGCATGGCGAGCCACAGTCCACCGCTGTCCGCGTACGCCCGGGCCTGCGCGATCCGGTGCGGGTCGGTCGAGGCCGGTGCGCTGCCCCACTGGCCGGTGCGGCCCCGGGCGGCCAGCCAGGCGGTGGCGGTGTCGAGCAGACGTAGGACGGTCGCGGCGTCCGCCGCGGTGCCCGGCCGAATGGTGAGCGAGTCGCGATCGGTCATGTCCGCATCGTGGGTGATCTGCGTGGCTCGATGTCGACCGGGACCGGCGGAACGTATGACCAAATCACGATGTGTGTCCATGTTGCGACGAGCCGTAAAATCGACGTAACTCAATGTCGGCGGCGCTGCCGCCGTGGCACACAGGGAGTGGTCGATGTTCATACGGAAACTGTCCCGGGCGGCGGGCGCCACGCTCGCGCTCGCCCTGTCCCTCGTCGGCGTGCAGGCCGCAACCGGCACGCCGGCCGGCGCGGACGTCGGCGCCACCGTCCGGACCGTCTACTACGACGCGAGCCGGGCCGGTGAGTTCAAGACCAACTTCGACCAGGCCGCCGCGATCTGGAACAGCCGGGTCACCAACGTCCGGCTCCAGGCGGGCAGCCCGGCCACCGTCACCATCCGGGTGGACACCGGCTGGCCCCGCGCGTACGTGACCGGGCTCGGACGGGGCACGATCTACATGGGCTGGCAGGCGGTCAACGAGGGGTACAACCGGACCCGGATCGCCGCCCACGAGTTCGGCCACATCCTCGGCCTGCCCGATCGGCGCACCGGCCTCTGCTCCGACCTGATGTCCGGCAGCAGCGCCCCGATCTCCTGCACCAACGCCTACCCGAACTCCACCGAAGCCGCCCAGGTCAACTCGCTGTTCGCCGGTAGCCTCGCGATCAGCTCCGCCGCCCTCGGCGCGCACGTGTGGAACGAGGAGGCCGAGGGCGACATCTCGCCGTTGGTCGTCAACGGTCAGCCGGCCACCGAGAACTACCCGTGGATGGTCTACACCTCCGGCTGCACCGGCACGCTGATCAAGTCGAACTGGGTGGTCACCGCGAAGCACTGCCCCACGCCGTCCTCGGTTCGGGTGGGCAGCATCAACCGCACCAGCGGCGGCACCGTCGTCGGCGTGAGCCGGGCGGTCAACCACCCGACGATCGACGTGAAGCTCTTCCAGCTCTCCAGCTCGGTCAGCTACGCCCCGGCCCCCATCCCGACCACCTCCGGCGCGGTCGGCACCGCCACCCGGATCATCGGCTGGGGCCAGACCTGCCCGACCCGGGGCTGCGGTTCCGCCCCGACCATCGCGCACGAACTGGACACCTCGATCGTGTCCGACAGCCGTTGCCTCGGCATCAACGGCCCGTACGAGATCTGCACCAACAACACCAACGGCAACGCGGGCGCCTGCTACGGCGACTCGGGCGGCCCGCAGGTGCGCAAGATCAACGGCGTGTGGAACCTGATCGGCGCCACCAGCCGTGCCGGTAACGGCAGCTCGACCTGCGCCACCGGTCCGTCCATCTACGGCGACCTGCCCTCGATCCGCACCTGGATCAACACCCAGGTCGGCGGCCTGCCGGTCTGAGGTGGTAGGAGGGGCCCCCTGTTACCGCTTTTTGTCGAGCAGGGGGCCCCTGCATCCAACGAGACGGCGCGACGGCGCGGCAGTCGACGCGACAAACCAGCACGACGGCGCGACAACCTGTGCCGCGACCCGTTGCCGTGTCGGCGTAGGGACAGGGGCCTCCCGCATGCGGGAGGCCCCTGTCGTCGGGCGGGGACGGGTGGGGTCAGGAGAGGGAGCAGGCCACCCCGTTGACCGTGAGCAGGCCCGGTGCCGGGTTGGCCCCGCCGACGGTGAGTGCGTTGAACCCGAAGGTCACCGTGCCGCCGGGAGCGATCTTCGCGTTGTACGACTCGTTCTTCGCGGTGACCGTTGCCCCGGACTGGGCCACCGTCGCCAGCCAACCCTCGCGAACCTTCTGGTCGCCGGTGAACGCGAAGCGGGCGGTCCAGCCGTCGATCGTCTTCGGGCTGGTGTTGCGGATCGTCACCTGGCCGGTGAAGCCACCGGGCCAGGAGCCGTGGTTGACGTACTGGACCGCACAGCCCGACGGGGGGATCGCTCCGGCCTCACCCTGGTCGGCCAGGAAGGACGAGATCCAGGCCAGCGCCGAGTTCCAGTTGACCGCCACCTCGTTGGTGGAGTACGACTGGATGTCGTCGACGTAGCAGAACATCGGCTTGCAGCCGGCGAGCAGCTGCTCGACGAACGGGTCCTGGAGGGCGGCGTTCGGACCGCCCGCGATCGAACCGGCGGGCGGCTTCGGCAGGTCCGGGTCGAACTGGTTGCCGAAGATCCGGCTGTGCTGGTTCTCCGCCGCGTGCTCGCCCCACCCGGTCACGTACGAGATGTTCAGCGCGTTACGGCCGAGGATGTAGTCCATCGCCTGCACCGCCCCGTCCCGGTACTTCACGTCGCCGGTCAGGTCGAAGGCGGTGGCCAGCACGACCGCGTTGTTGATGAGGTTGCCGTTGCCGCCCCAGAAGTAGCTGCCCGCGTCGCCGGGCATCGGCAGCCCGTACGCCTGCCGGGCGATCTCGGCCAGGTAGGCGTCGGCGGCGGCGGTCACCGAGACACGGATCCGGGTGCGTTCGGCGGCCGGCAGGCCGCTCGGCACGGTGGCCAGGTCGAGGCGGCCCAGCGCGGCCACTCCCTGCCAGCTGAAGCCACGCGGCTCGAACACGTCGGCGGTGTGGTGCGGCGAGGCGGTCAGGTCGGTCAGGTACGCCTGCTCGCCGGTGGTCAGGTACAGCTCGGCCGCCGCCCAGTAGAACTCGTCGGTGACGGTGGTGTCGTCGTACGCGCCGCCGCCGGTGGCGTCGGCCGGGCTGGCGTACCGCGCGGGGTTGGCCTTGGCCGCCGCGTAGGCGGTCTTCGCGGCGGTGCCGCAGCGGGCGGCGAAGGCCGCGTCGTACGGGGCGAACAGCCGCGCGCACTCGGCGGCGACGGCGGCCAGGTTGAGCGTGGCCGCGGTGGACGGCGGGTGCAGTTCGCGCTGTTCCGGGTCCTCGTGCGGCAGCAGCGGCAGCCCGGTCCACGCCTTGTCGTGGATCTTGTGGTGGGCCATCCCGGCGAGCGGCTTCCCGGCCGGCACCTGCATGCGCAGCAGGAACTCCAGCTCCCAGCGGGCCTCGTCGAGGACGTCCGGTACGCCGTTGCCCCGTTCGGGCACCCGCAGGGTGCTGTCGCCCAGGGCCGCGCCGCCGTCGGCGGTGGCCGCGGTCTTGGTCCGCTCGAAGGTGCTCAGCAGCTGGTGGGTGGCGAGGCCGCCGTTGACCACGTACTTGCCGTGGTCGCCCGCGTCGTACCAGCCACCGCGCACGTCCAGCGAGTAGTCGCAGACGCCGGGCTGGCAGGGCACGTCGGTGTCGCCCTTGTTCGGGGCGACGTCGAGGTGGCCGGCGGGGCGGGCGTACTCCGCGCCGATCAGGTCGCCGTCGATGGCGATGCCGCTGCGCTGGGCGTAGAAGAACTGCAACGAGTCCGACCGGAGCCGGTCGTAGAGGTCGCCGGAGATGGTGAAGGGGTGACTGGTCTCCCCGTCCGCGACCAGGGTCAGCCCGGTGCCGGGCGCGCGGTACGACGAGAAGCCGATGGTGTGCACGTTCTGCCCGGAGGCGGCGTCGACGCCGCGCGGGGTACTGGTGCCGCTGGCCACCACCGTGCCGGCGGCGTTGCGCAGCTGCCAGGGCAGCGGGTCGGTGGCCTCGGTGACCACGGTGGCGTTCTTCGGTCCGGCGGTCAGGTAGCCGACCTGGTTGACCCGGACTCTCGGGCCGGTGTCCGGCTCGTACGGCGGGACCGGCTCGCCGCCGCGCAGCGAGACGTTGTCCAGGCAGAAGGTCTGGGCGGCGGAGCTTCCCCCGACCTGGAAGATGATCTGCGCCCGGGAGTCGTCGGCCGGGGCGGTGAAGGTGTGCTCGGTGCGCTGCGGGGTCGTGCCCGCCGTGGCGTCCACGCTGGCGTACGTGGTGTACGGGGCGCTGCCGAGCTGGAGCACCGCCTTGAGGCTGGCACCGGGGGTGGCGGTGGCGTCGAAGGCGAGGGTGTACGACGTGCCGGCCACCAGCGGGATGCCGTCCTGCCCGATGCCGGCGTCCCACGGGTTGGCCAGCCCGCCGGTGACCGTGGTGCACAACCGCCCGTCGGGGTTGGTCAGGTCGCCGGTGCCGTAGGAGAACCAGGGTGAGGTGCCGGTGCTGAAGTCGCCGTTGCGGATCTGCTCCGGGGGCTCCTCGTCGGGGGCGGCCTGGGCGGCGGCGGGGGAGAGGGTGCCGGTCAGGGCGAGGGAGGTCGCCGCGGCGAGTAGCGCGAGGCGGCGTCGACGGTGTGGGGGTGACGTCACGACGGTTCCTTCCGGGGACGGTCGAGAGATTGGGAGCGCTCCCAAATATGGGTCGATGTTTCCAGGGTGTGACCGGCCTGTCAATCGACAGCGCTGGATAGGGTCCCGACCCGGGCGCGGAGAGTGAGATTCGCCGCGCCACACCCCGCCAATGGTGATCTACTAGAGACAACCCGCCCTCCTCCTGGCAGGCTGCGTCCCATGACCCTGAAGCTGCGTTCCACGGGGGCGACCGACCGTGGCCTGATCCGGAGCGGCAATCAGGACGCCTTCCACGCCGGCACCTGGCTCGTGGCCGTCGCCGACGGCATGGGCGGGATGGCGGCCGGCGACCTCGCCAGCTCCATAGCCATGCAGACCATCGTGCCGCTGGACGCGGAGACACCGGAGGACGCGCTGGTGGCGGCGCTGCGCGGTGGCATCGACCTGGCCAGCGGACGGATCCGCCAGGCCGTCGAGGAGGACCCGGAGCGGCAGGGCATGGGCACCACGCTGACCGCGCTGCTGTTCGCCCGGACCGGAAGCTGCCTGGCCCTGGCCCACGTCGGCGACTCTCGCGCCTACCTGTTCCGCGAGGGAGTGCTCAAGCAGATCACCCGGGACGACACCTTCGTGCAGATGCTCGTCGACCAGGGGCTGATCACACCGGAGCAGGCCAGCAGCCACCCGCGCCGGGCGGTGGTGACCCAGGCCCTCCAGGGCGGCGAGGTCTCCCCGGCCTACGCCACCATGGTGCCCTGGGCCGGGGACCGCTGGCTGCTGTGCAGCGACGGACTGTCCAACGTGGTCCGCCCGGACACGCTCGCCGAGGTGCTCGCCGGTCACTCCGACCAGGAGGAGTGCGCCCGCCGGTTGATCGACCTGGCCCTGCGCGCGGGCGGGCCGGACAACGTCACCGTGGTGGTCGCCGACGTGGTGGCCGAGGGCTGACCGCCGGTCGACCCACGCCGGCCACGCCACGAGCCGCCGCCCGCCGGCCGCCTGTCACCCGCTGCCCGCCCACCGCCGTCCGCCTGACGGTTGCCCGGGCGGCGGTCGGCCGGTCACCGACGGCGGCTGGTGGTGTGCCGGGTCGGCGGGGCGGTGGTGGGATCCTCCGGCCACGGGTGACGCGGATAGCGCCCGCGCAGCTCCGCACGCACCTGCGGGTAGCCGACACGCCAGAACGAGGCCAGGTCAGCGGTGACCGCCACCGGCCGGCCGGCGGGGGAGAGCAGGTGCAGCAGCACCGGCACCCGCCCGTCGGCGATCCGGGGGACCTGCTGCCAGCCGAAGGTCTCCTGGAGCTTCACGGCGAGCACCGGGGCGGTTGGGTCGGCGTACCCGACGCGGGCCCGGGTGCCGCTCGGCACGGCGATCCGCTCGGGAGCCAGCTCGTCCAGGCGGGCGGCCTGCGGCCAGGGAAGCAGCCGGCGCAGCGCGCCGGCCACGTCGGTCCGGGCCAGGTCGGCGCGGCGGCGCGCCCGGGCCAGTTCCGGCCCGAGCCACTCCGGGGCCGTGGCGAGCAGGGCGTCGTCGTCGACCGCGGGCCAGACGTCGCCGAGCACGTGCCGGCAGAACGCCAGCCGGTCCCGCAGCGACCGGGCCGCCGGGGTCCAGTCGAGCAGGGCGAGCCCGTCCCGGCGCAGGCCGGACAGGAGCGCCGCGCCCACCGCCTCCGGGTCCGGCCGGGACAGCGGCCGCTCGACCAGCTCGATCGCGCCGAGCCGGGTCAGCTCCCGGGCCAGCACGTCCCCGTCGGACCAGGCGACCTGACGCTCCTCGCACAGCAGCGCCGCGCCCGCCTCCCGGGCGGTCGCCTCGTCGAGCGCGGCGGCGGCGCGGATCCGGGCGGCCGGGGCGCCGGGGGAGCGGTCGGCCACCGCCACGGCGAGCCAGTCGCAGCCGGCCAGCGCCGACCCGGGCGTCAGCTCCGCAGCGGTCCCGCCGGCCATCAGGTACGCCGGGCCGCCCGGCCGCCGGACCCGGGCCAGCCGCTCGGGGTGGGCGAGTCCGACCAGCAGCCCGACCGCCAGGTCGTCGGGGACCGGGCCGGGCGTCCCCGGCGGTGCGGGGTCCGGGTCCCTCGGCAGGGCGGCGCGGAGCCGGCGTACCTCGGTCCGCCAGCGCGCGGTGGCGGCGGGGTCGGTGCCGGCGCGCAGCCGCCGCCAGGTCGCCGCGAGGTCGTCGCCCGGGCCGAACTCCTCGCTGAGCAGGGCCACCACCTCGGCGGCGCGGTCCGTGCCGACCCGTACCGCCCCGTCGAGCAGCGCCCGGCCCAGCCGGGGATGGACACCGGTCGCCGCGATCGCCCGGCCCCGTCCGGTGATCCGGCCCTCGGCGTCGACCGCGCCGAGCGTGCCGAGGGTCTGTCGGGCCACCGCCATCGCCGCCGCCGGAGGTGGGTCGGGCAGTGCGAGGCCGGAGCCGTCCGGTCGTCCCCACGCCGCCAGTTCCAGGGCGAATCCGGTCAGGTCGGCGGTGGCGATCTCCGGCTCCGGCTGGGCGGCGAGCCGCTCGTGGGTGGCCGGGGACCAGCAGCGGTAGACGTGTCCCGGGGCCTCCCGACCGGCCCGGCCGGCCCGCTGGGTCGCGGCGGCGCGGGAGACCGGCACGGTGACCAACGCGCCCAGGCCCCGGGCCAGGTCGGTCCGGGCGACCCGGCTCAGCCCGGCGTCGACCACCACCCGGACACCGGGCACGGTGAGGCTGCTCTCCGCGACGGTGGTGGCCAGCACCACCCGTCGCCGGTCGGCCGGGCGCAGCGCGGCGTCCTGCTCGGTGCCGCGCTGCCGGCCGTGCAGCGGCACCAGGGCGACCCGGTCGCGCAGGTCCGCCAGGCGGGCGCCGATCCCGGTGATCTCACCGGTGCCGGGCAGGAAGACCAGGGCGTCGCCGTCCTGTTCGGCCAGTGCCCGGCGGACCGTCGCGGCCACGTGGTCGAGCAGCGCGGGATCGACGCGGTTGCCCCGGTATCCGACGACCGGACGGGGCGGGGGTGCCCAGATGCGGGCGACCGGGTGCAGTGCCGCCTCGGCGCGGACCACCGGCGCGGGCGTCGCCCCACCGAGCAGGTCGGCGAACCGGTCCGCCTCGGCGGTGGCCGACATGGCCAGCAGCCACAGGTCGGGGCGGAGCGCGGACCGGGCCTCCACGGCGAAGGCCAGTGCCAGGTCGGCGTCGAGGTGCCGCTCGTGGCACTCGTCCAGCAGCACCGCCGAGACACCGGGCAGCTCCGGGTCGTGGTGCAGGCGGCGGACCAGCAGTCCGGTGGTGACCACCTCGATCCGGGTGGCCGGGCCGGTACGCCGGTCGCCCCGGACGGCGTACCCGACGCGGTCGCCGACCCGCTCACCGAGCAGTGCCGCCATCCGGTGCGCGGCGGCCCGGGCGGCGACCCGGCGTGGTTGGGCGATCAGCACCCGACCGTCGACCTCGTCGGCCACCGCCAGCGGCGTCAGGGTGGTCTTCCCGGTACCGGGCGGTGCGACCAGGACGGCGGTGCCCGCGCCGCGCAGGGCCGCGGTCAGCGCGGGCAGGACCGGCCGGACCGGCAGTTCGAGGGGTACGTCGCGGAGCACGCCCCAGTCTCGCACCGTCGCCCGGCCGTGCCGGTCGTCGTGTCGTCCGCTCCCGCGCCACCACGGCGCCGACCGGCCCGGCATCCGGCGGGTACCGGCGGGTGGGTCCGGGTGGGTGTCCCGGGTCCGGGGTCAGCCCAGTGCGTCGATGCCGGCGACGAAGTGCCGCCACGACGTGCGCGGGAAGAGCAGCACCGGGCCGGGCCGGTCCTTGCTGTCCCGGACGGCCACCCGACCGTCGACGCCGGCGACCTCCACGCAGTTGCCGTTGCCGCTGCTGCGCGTGCTGGTGTGCCACTCCGCGCGGGTCAGGTCGAGCACGGTCATGGTGGTGTACCCCTCGTTCGCACAGAAGCGCGCCTTGATCACGCAAAGTAACGAGAAGCGTCCTCAAGTCGGGTCAGGGAGTCCGCTGGAGAAAGCGCCATCCGGCACAGCTTCTCGTGCACCAGGGTATACCCCCGCACGTGTTCGGCGCCTTCCAGAGCGAGTCCCATCGTGAGGTTGTCCAGGTAAACCACGGCGTCGTCGGCGGCGTCGGCGAAGTGCAGGACGACGTACGGCGTGCTCATGGCGGGATGTCCGCCAGCCATGAATGGAAGTATCTGAATGGTGACGTTGGGTAGTTGGGCCACTCGGCCGATGTGGGCCAACTGGTCGGCCATCACCGCCGGGGCGCCCACCGGGCGTAAGAGCACCGCCTCGTTGAGCACCACCGACATCTGCACCGGCGCTTCCCGGTGCAGGACACTCTGCCGTTGCAGCCGGGCGGCGACCTTACGCTCCAGCGCCTCCTCGCCGGCGGTCAGCCGGTAGATCTCCCGGGCGTACGCCTCGGTCTGGAGCAGGCCGGGCACCGCCTCGGCCTCGTACGTCCGCAGCGTCGCCGCCTCCGCCTCCAGTCCGACGTAGAACTCGAACCACTCCGGCAGCACGTCGCTGTAGTTCTGCCACCAGCCGCGCTGCTGCGCCCCACGGGCGATCTCGACCAGCGCCTCGGCGTCCGCCCCGGTCACCTGGTACAGCGCCAGGGCGGCGCGTACGTCGCGGGGCTTGATGCCGATCTGGGCGTTCTCGATCCGGGAGAGATTGCTCTTGGACATGTCGAGTTGTCGCGCGGCGACGTCGAGGGTCATCCCGGCACGCTCCCGCAACTGCCGGAGTTCCCGGGCGATGCGACGACGGCGGACGGTGGGGCTGGCGGTCACCGGCCGAGTCTGCCACGGGCACTATCCGCAGGTGGGGCCCCTGGAATTGCAACAGCTCGAATCCGGGAGTTGCATTGGATCGTTCAAGCGGGCATCCTTTCACCGATTCCGAGCACAGTGGACGACCGGGGAGGGTTCGTTGCTCATCGCGGACGAGTTCTTCCTCATCGCCCATGGCGACAGCCGTGGCCGGGCTCGGCTGAACCCGACAGCCACCGGCCTCGGCCTCGCTGCCGCACTCCTCGGCGAGCTGGTCCTCAGCGGACGGGTCACCGTGGACAACGGCCGGCTGTCGGTCCTGGACGGTCCCCCTCCGGCCGACGCGCTGGCCGGCGGCGTCCTCGCCCACCTGCTCGGACAGCGGCAGCACCGGACCGTCCGCACCTGGCTGGGCCTGCTCGCCGGGACCGCCGCGGACGCGGTGGGGGCGCGGCTGAGCCGGTCGGGAGTGGTACGCCGGCAGGAGAAGCGCGGGTTGCTGCGCACCACGGTCGACTACGTGGCCATCGACCTCAACGCGCTCGCCTGGCCGGCCACCCGGTTGCTGGCGCTGCTGGACCGCCCGCATCCGCCGGCCGTTCCGGACGCCCTGCTGTGCGGGCTGGTCTCGGCGACCGGGCTCACCCGCGACGTGCTCTGGCACGCCGACCCGCGCGCCCAGCACCGCTTCGGTGTGCTCAGGCCCGCCCTGCCGCTGCCGCTGCGGGAACTGGTCGCCCACACCGAGGCCGCGGTCGGCGCGGCCGTGCTCCGTGGCTGACCCGCTCCGCTGCCCCTGCGACCGGAAGTGGCCATGCCCGCCTCGCCGACACCGCCGCCCGTGACTCCGGGCCACCCCGGTCATCTCCCCGTGGCGCTGACCCGGGGCGGACGCGGGGTGCCGGGGGTGCTGGTCTTCACGCTCTCCGCGGCGGCACCCCTGACCGTGGTGGCCGGAGTGGTCCCCATCGCGTACGCGGTGACCGGGGCGGACGCCCTCGGCGCGGCCGTCCTCGCGCTCGCGGTGGTGCTCGGCCTCTTCTCGGTGGGTTACCTGGCGATGTCCCGCCGGATGACCCACGTCGGCGCGTTCCACGCGTACGTCGCCCGGGGCCTCGGCCGCCCGGCCGGTGCCGGTGCCGCCTGGGTCGCCCTGATCGTGCGCAACCTCCTGCAGATCGGGCTCTACGGACTGGTCGGCGCGGCCACCGCCCCGGTGCTCGCCCGGTGGTTCGGCGGCCCGCCGGCCTGGTGGCTGGTGGCCCTGGCCGCCTGGGCGCTGGTCGCCGTGCTGGGCGTGACCGGGGTGACCCTCGACCGGACCGTCCTGGCCGTCCTGCTGCTGGCCGAGGTCGCGGTACTGGTCGTGTTCGACCTCGGGCACCTGCGGCACGCCGCCGGCACGATCGACCTGGCCACTTTCTCCCCGGCCCACCTGGCGACCCCCGGGGGCGGGGCGCTGCTCGTCGTCGCCGCCGTCGGCTTCGTCGGTTTCGAGTCCGCCGTGCTGCTGAGGGAGGAGAGCCGTGGGGCCGGTACGGTGCCCGCCGCCACGTACCTCGCGGTCGGGCTCGTCGGTGCGCTCCTGGCGTTCTCCGCCTGGACGCTGACCGTGGCCACCGGGCCGGGCCGGGTCGCGGCGGTCGCCGGGGAGCGGGGTGTCGACCTGCTGTTCACCCTGGCCGGCGACCACCTCGGCGAGGGCGCGGTGGGAATCGGCCGGATGCTGCTGGTCACCTCCGTGCTGGCCGCCCTGGTGTCGCTGCACCACAGCACCGCCCGGTACGCCTTCGCCCTGGGGCGGGAGCGGTTGCTCCCCGCGCCGTTCGGCGAGGCCTCGCCCCGGACCGGGGCGCCACGGTGGGCCTCGGTCGCGCAGAGCGTCCTCGCGTTGCTGGTGATCGCCGGGTGCGCGTCGGCAGGGGTGGAGCCGGTGCGCCACCTCTTCTACGGGAGCACCGTGACCGGCGCCCTGGGAACGCTGCTGCTGATCACGGCGACCTCGTGCGCGGTGCTCGCCTTCTTCGCCCGGGAGGTCACCGGGGAGCGCCTCTGGCGGCGGACGGTCGCCCCCGGCCTGGCCACCGTCGCCCTGGTGACGGTCGTCGTGCTGGCGCTGGCCGACGTCGCCGTGCTCCTCGGGGTCGAGCCGGGCTCTCCGCTGCGCTGGGCGGTGCCGGCGGTCTTCCCGTCGACGGCGGTGGCGGGCGCCCTCTGGGCGGTGCTGCTGCGCTCGCGCCGGTCCCGGGCGTACGTGCGGATCGGCCTCGGCCCGGAGAGCGCCGCCGCCGACCTGCCGCCGGCTGGCGGATAGGAGAGCGCGTAGGGCCGACGCGGACACGGCGGAGGCCGGACCCCTCAGGGGTCCGGCCTCCGCCGTCCGTGCTCGGTGCTGCCGTCGAAGCTGCCCGGTCAGTAGGTGCCGTCCAGCTGGCCGCGCAGCTTGGTCAGCGCTCGGGCCAGCAGCCGGGAGACGTGCATCTGCGACACACCGATCTGGTCGGCGATCTGCGACTGGGTGAGGTTGCCGTAGAACCGGAGGGTGAGGATCTTCTGCTCACGCTCGTCCAGCGTGGCCAGCGCCGGGCCGAGAGCGACCCGCAGCTCGGCCAGCTCGAACTCGTTGTCCTCGCCGCCGAGCATGTCACCCAGCTCGGTGGCGCGGTCGCCGTCGCCGGTCGGGGTGGACAGCGACACCGCGTTGTAGGCGCGGGCGCCTTCCAGGCCCTCCAGCACCTCTTCCTCGGTGAGCTTGAGGTGGGCGGCGATGTCGGCGACCGTCGGCGAGCGGCCCAGCGTCTGCAGGAGCGAGCTGTTGGCGTCGGAGATGGCCAGACGCAGCTCCTGGAGGCGACGCGGCACCCGGATGTCCCAGGTGCGGTCGCGGAAGTGCCGCTTCAGCTCACCGATGATGGTCGGGATGGCGTAGCCGGCGAAGTCGACGCCCCGGCTCGGGTCGAACTTGTCGATCGCCTTGATCAGGCCGACGGCGGCGGTCTGCGCCAGGTCGTCGGTGGGCTCGCCGCGACCGCTGTAGCGGTGGGCGAGGTGGTTGGCGAGCGGGAGCCAGGCCTCGATGGCCCGGTCACGCAGGGCGGCCCGCGACGGGTGGTCGGCGGGCAACGCGGCCATGGCGTTCAGCAGTTCGGCGGCGCTGTCGGTGAGGGCGCGCGGGTCGAGCTTCTCGGTGGCGGCGGGTGTGGTCGCCGACTTCGTAATCGTTGGCGCGGTCATGGGTGGTCCTCCCTGCACCTCGTCCGCAGATAAAGACGTAAGGCTTTTGGTTTAGCTTCAGTTAGGCCGTTCGGGATTTACCTTAGCCTGATCGTGCCGGCGAAAGCTAGCCGAAAGTACGATGTACTTAAGCCTCATGTTTGCAGTAACTCCCGCAAATCGCCCTGCCGGTGGGCGTCGGGTCGTCGGGAGTGCTAAGCGTGTCACCGCCTCGTCACCCTGTGCCGCGCACGCCGGGGCGAACCGTCGCACAGAGGTCGACGGCCGTGACGCTCGGTGGCCTACGGGGGGTTCGGGTGACGCGCGCGGGGCGACATGTCGCGCCGGACGTGTCGTAGACCACTCTCCTGGGGCCGAACCACGTACCGGACCGCGTGGGCGGCTTTCGTCCGGGCGGGTGGGCTCACCAGGTTCCGGCGATGCGGGCTCGCATCGGACGGCCGTCCGGGTCGTAGACCAGTCGGTACGCCGGCAGCGCCCAGAGCCGGGTGTACCAGGGCAGCCGCTCCGGCCGGTGCGGCCGGAGCCGTCCCGGCGGCCGGGGGCCGACCCGGCCCGAGTCGTACCACCGCTGGAGCGCGTCGGCGGCGGCGTTGACCGCGGCCACCGTCTCCGCCGGGTCCAGCAGGTCGGTGTCGCCGCTGCCGTCCTCGGGCCGGTCCAGGTGCTCGCGCAGCAGACGCAGCCGCAGTTCCCGGGCGAAGTGGCGGGCCCCGTCGCCGAGGCCGGCCGGGTCGGCCGGGGTGCGTTCGTCCCGGGTCCCGTCCAGCACGGCACAGGACAGTTCGCTGTCGTGGGTCCAGGAACGGCGGTTGAAGTTGTCGCTGCCCACGCTGGCCCACACGTCGTCGACCACGCACACCTTGGCGTGCACGTAGACCGGGCCGCCCTCGTGGTTCTCCACGTCGAAGACGTGCACCCGGTCGGCGGCGGCCTCCTCGCAGAGCGACAGCGCCTGTTCCCGGCCGACCGTGTTGGGCGGCAGCGCCAGCCGTCCGTCCACGTCCGGGTAGCGGGGAACCACGGCGATCAGGTGCAGGTCGGGGTTGGTCCGCAGCGCTTCCGCGAACAGCTCGGCGATCTCCCTCGACCAGAGGTACTGGTCCTCCAGGTAGATCAGTCGGCGGGCCCGGCGTATCGCCTTGGTGTAGCCGCGGGCCACCGTGCGTTCGCCGTCGGGGGCGAAGGAGTAGCGGGGGCGCACCGCGGGATAGGTGCGCAGCACCTGCACGTGGTGCGGACCGCAGGGGGCCGGGTCCGGGGGCTGGGCGGGCAGCGGATCCGGGCGCAGGTCGGCCCGGCGCAGCCGGTCCCGCAGATAGGCCAGCGGGTTTTCCGAGTCCAGCGGCATCGGGTCGGTCCAGCGTTCGCGGAAGACGGTGTCCAGCGCGCCGACCACCGGCCCCCGCACCGCGAGCTGCACGTCGTGCCAGGGCGGACGCGGACCGTAGCGGGGGGACATCTGGACCGCCTGCGGGTCGCCGTGGTGCGCCGCGTCGTCCCGGCGGCTGTGGCAGAGGTCGATCCCCCCGACGAACGCCACGTCGCGCTCCGGTCGGCCCGGGTGACGCAGCACCACCAGTTTCTGGTGGTGCGACCCGCCCCGGCGGACCCGCTGGTCGAGCAGCACCTCACCCCCGGCGGCGGAGATCGCCTCGCTGAGGCTGCGGTTCTCCTTCTCGCTGTAGGCCAGCACGTCGAGGTGGGAGCGCCAGACGAGGCCCTTGACCACCACGCCCCGCTGCGCGGCCTGGGCGAAGAGCTGGGCCACCGTGGGGCCGTCCGGCCGCATCCGCTCGTCCGGGTCGCCCCGCCAGTCCGTGAAGAAGAGATGGTCGCCGGTCCCGAGCGCCTCGACCTCCTCGACCAGCCGATCGAAGTACGCCGCACCGTGAATTAACGGCTCGGCAAGGTTTCCGTCGGTCCAGACGGGTAACCCTGAGACCTGGTTGGCGCGTTCCCCCGTGGTCAGGAACCACTCCCGCACGGTCACGTTCCAGCCTCCCGGGGTCGACGTTGCCCTCACGGTAGGACGAGCACCGTTGGCCCGCACGGCGTGGGCGATTCCCGCCCGCCGCCGGCCACGCCCATGCGCATTCGGACATCGAGGAGGACACGCACCATGCCGGTCGAGACGCCGAACGCCCAGCCCGAGCAGCATCCCCAGGCGGTGGAGAGTGAGCGGGGGGCGCTGGTCGCGGTGCTGCTCATGGTGATCCTCGGGGTCGCCGGGATCTTCGCTGTCTCCTGACAGCGGACGGGAGAACGGTACGGGCGCCACCGGTCGTGACCGGTAGCGCCCGTCGTCGGGTCAGGGCCGGTCAGGGCCGCGACCCGTCGGTGTGCGGCAGACGCTCGGTGGGAATCACCCCGAGCCGGCCGGCCTGGAAGTCCTCGACCGCCTGGATGAGCTCGTCGCGGGTGTTCATCACGAACGGACCGTACTGCGCCACCGGTTCCCGGATCGGCTGCCCACCCATGATGTACAGGTCCATCGCCGGGGTCCGGCTCTCCTGCTGCGGGTCGGCGGCGAAGCGCAACGCGTCGCCCGGCCCGTGCACCGCGAGTTGCCCGGTGTGGATCGGCCGGCGGTCGGTGCCGACCGTGCCGCGCCCACCGAGCACGTAGACGAGCGCGTTGAAGTCCGGTCGCCACGGCAGGTCCACCTCCGCACCCGGCTGCACCGTCACGTGGGTGATGGTGATCGGGGTGTGGGTCGATCCGGGGCCCTGGTGCCCGGCGACCTCACCGGCGATGACCCGCAGCAGCGCGCCGCCGTCGGGGCTGGTCAGCAGCGCCGACTCCCGGCCCCGGATGTCCTGGTAGCGCGGGGAGCTCATCTTCGCCGCCCGGGGCAGGTTGACCCAGAGCTGGAGACCGTGGAAGAGCCCACCGCTGACCACCAGGTGCTCCGGTGGTGCCTCGATGTGCAACAGGCCGCTGCCAGCGGTCATCCACTGGGTGTCGCCGTTGGTGATGGTGCCCCCGCCGCCGTGGGAGTCCTGGTGGTCGAAGACGCCGTCGATGATGTAGGTGACCGTCTCGAAGCCGCGGTGGGGATGCCAGGCGGTGCCCTTGGGCTCGCCGGGCGCGTACTCCACCTCGCCCATCTGGTCCAGGTGGAGGAAGGGGTCCAGCTCGCGCACGGGGACTCCGGCGAAGGCCCGGCGGACCGGGAAGCCTTCACCCTCGAATCCACTCGGGGCGGTGACCATGCGACGGACCGGCCGGTACGCGGTCGTCGTCGCGTCCAGCCGGGGCAGTCGGGGCAGGACGAGCACGTCCTCGACGGTGATGGCGGGCATGGCACCAAATGTAGCTACCGCCGGGGCGGGTCACCCCTTTCACCGGTGTGAGGTGTGATTCACCTGCTGACGGGGTCGCGGGGTGGCGACGGCACCCGCCCCGCGGCACCTTTCTGTGGTGGGCGTCGACACAGACTCCAGTGACTCGCGATTCCTATCCCTCTCACCTTCTGTCATGATCTGGTGACGCAAGGTGCGGTAGACGAGGAGTGCGCCGATGAAGCGACGCAGGACCGGCCGAAAGGGGACGGGACTCGTGTTCCCCTGCACCCGTACCATGCGCTCCGCCGCAGGGCGCTTCCCGTGGCCCGGGGAGGACGCGGGCGTGGTCGACGGGCACCTCCCCGCCGCGATCGTCCCCGAAAGCGGACTCCACCTGCCGCCGACCGGGATCGACCGGTTGCTCGGCGGCCTGCCGGACGGCTACCCCGGCCCCCGCAGCCCGGAGGCCGTCGCCCGGCGGCTGCGCCACCAGTTCGACGGCCGTCTCCACCTGCCCGGCGCGGTCGGTTACGACGCCGGTCGGCTGGCCTGGCGGCGGGACCTCGACCAGCAGCCGCTCCTGGTCGCCGAGGTGGCCGACGCGGCCGACGTGGCGCGGGCCGTCATCACCGCGCGCGAGTTCGACGTACCGGTCGGGGTACAGGCCACCGGGAACGGCACGGTGCGCCCCACCGACGACGGTGTGCTGCTCAACCTGTCCCGGATGTCGTACGTCGACATCGACCCGGTCCGGGCCACCGCCCGGGTCGGCGGCGGTGCCCGGTGGGGGGACGTGGTGGCTGCCGCGGCCCGGTTCGGGCTGGCGCCCATCTCCGGCTCCTCGTCCGCGCTGGGGGTCGCCGGCTACACCCTGGGCGGCGGGGTCGGCTGGCTGTCCCGCCGGCACGGGTTCGCCGCCGACAGCCTGCTCCGCGCCGAGGTGGTGACCGCCGCCGGCACCCGACTGGTCGCCAGCCCGGACGACGACGTCGACCTGTGGTGGGCGCTGCGCGGCGGTGGCGGCAACTTCGGCGTCGTCACCGAACTCCTGCTCCGCCTCTACCCGGTCGGTGAGGTCTACGGCGGGGTGGCGTACTTCCCGGGCGAACGGGCCGGCGAGATCCTCGCCTGCCACCGGGACCACGCCGCCGACCTGCCCGACGAGTTGACCACCGCGCTCACCCTGCTGCGGCTGCCGGACGGGCCGGCTGTTCCGGGGCCACTGCGCGGACGGACGGTGGTGGCGCTGCGCGTCTGCCACACCGGTCCGGTGGCCCGGGGGCGGCGGGCACTGGCCCCCCTGCTGGCCGCGGCCGGCCCACCCCTGCTCGGCGGGTACGGACCGATGACCTGGCCGCAGACCTCCGCCCTGGACGACCCGCAACCCGGACCGCAGATCGTCCGGGAACACACCGACCTGTTCCGGGGGATGAGCGACGAGCTGATCGACGTGCTGCTCGCCGAGATCGGCGGTTCGGGGGCGAGCCGTTCCCCGATCTCGGTCATCGAGCTGCGGCACGTGGGCGGGGCGCTGGCCCGGCCGGTGGCCGAGGGCGGACCGTCCGGCCACCGGGACGCGACGTACGCGCTGATCGCGGTCGCCCCGCGGCTGCACGCCGCCCAACTGTCCGTCGCGCGGGGGCACATGGCGGCCTTCGCCCGCCGGCTGCGCCCGTACGCCACCGGCGGGGTGCTGCTCAACTTCCTCAGCGACCCGAGCCGGACCATGGCGGCCTACCGACCGGCGGACCTGGGGCGGCTGGCCGCCCTCAAGCGGATCTACGACCCGGAGAACATCTTCCACCGCAACCACAACATCCCGCCGGGCCCCTGACCCCGGCCGCGACCGGCGCGGGCCACCCGGCCGGTACGCCGACGACCGACGCCGGCTCCGGTGAGGGAGCCGGCACCGGGGCGCTCGCCGTGCCGGTGGGGTCAGCCGTGTCCCTGGTGTCCACCGCCGTGCCCGCCACCGTGGTCGCCGCCCGGCGTGCCGGCCTGCTGCCCGGGCTCGACCACCACGAACTGTCCCATCATCCCCTCGTCCTCGTGGAACAGGATGTGGCAGTGGTACATGTACGGCATCTCCGGGTCGGCGTGGTCGGCGAACCGGGCGATGAGCCGGAACGTCGTGTTCGGGCGCAGGAACACCGTGTCCTTCCAGCCGCTCAGGTGCGGCGGTGGCGCGGCCCCGTCGACGTCGATCACCTGGAACTGGACGTCGTGGATGTGGAAGTTGTGCTGGAGCGCCTCCCGGCTGGTCACCTCCCACACCTCGGTGGTGCCCTTGGTGACCGTGACGTCGATCCGGTCCATGTCCATGGCGTCGCCGTTGATCCGGGTGCCGCTCAGGGTGAACCGCCGGGTCTCGGCGGCCTCCCCGGGGTCGAGCCGGGGCGTGTCGACCAGCCGGGACGGCAGCTCGGGGCGCTCCTCGAGGCGGTCCGCGGCGCGCAGCTGGAGGACGTCGAAGGTGTCCTCGCCGCCGTTGAACCGCTCGCTCCAGGTGTCCGCCCCGAGGTCCGGCGGGAAGCTGCGCAGGACGGTCCGCTCGCCCGGACGGACGTCGACCACGATCTCCGCGCGCTCGCCCGGGGAGAGCATGACCCGCTTCATCCGGTACGGCTTGTCGAGCAGGCCGCCGTCCGTGCCGACCAGGGCGAACTCGCGGTCGTCGGGGAAGCCGAAGTCGAAGACCCGGGCGTTGGAGGCGTTGAGCACCCGGAGCCGGACGCGTTCGGTGGTGACGTCCAGGTACGGCGCGGTCGCGCCGTTGACCACGATCGTGTCACCGAGCAGGCCGACGCCGCTGAACATCGGCGTGTTCTCGTTCAGGTTCCCGTTCCGGGAGAACCGCTTGTCCTGCACGATGACCGGCACGTCGTCCACGCCGTACCGGTTGGGCAGCTGCGCGACCGAGGTCTCCGGGTCGTCGACGATGAACATGCCGGCCAGTCCCCGGTAGACGTGCCGGGCCGTCTCGCCGTGCGGGTGCGGGTGGTACCAGAGCGTCGCGGCCGGCTGGTCGACCGTCCAGGTGGGATGCCAGCTCGTGCCGGCCGGCACCATCTGGTGCGGGCCACCGTCCATCCGGGCCGGTAGGTGCATTCCGTGCCAGTGCACGGTGGTCTCTTCGTCGAGTTCGTTGTGGACGTTCACCAGGACCTGCTCACCGCGGGTGGCGCGCAGGGTCGGACCCAGGTACGCCCCGTTGAAGCCCCAGGTGTCGGCGGTGCGGTCGCCGAAGTCGTGCCGACCGGTCCGCGCCCGCAGCTCGAAGACCCGCCGGCCCTCGCCGTCCACGGTGGACGGGGCCAGCGGCGGCACCGGGAGCGCGTGGACGAACTCGACACTGCCAGCAGTGGAGACGGTCCTGGAGTTGAACGTCCAGACCACGCCCGCCACGCCGGCCGCGCAGAGGAGCACGACGGCGACCGTGGCGGCGATCAGCACTCGCCGGAGCGGGCGCATGGCAATCACCTCTGGGGTCTCAAGGGGTCGGTACATCCGTAGCCTGGCTGGGTATCCGCGCGGGCGTCCACCTGTCCCTGACAAGTCCAGGGGGAACGCAGGGTTCACCCTGATCCGGGGTGGGGACGGCCGGGCGCGCCAGGTCAGGGCAGGGCGCCGGGAAAGGTGATTCGGCCCAGGTCAGGGTCGGAAGTGGTCGGAAGTCGATGACCCTGAGGGCGTGCGATGCCTGTGCCCGGTCGCCCCGGGTTTCGAGCCTGGGATGGCTGAACTGTGGGGCCTGGCACGACCGGAGCTGTAGTACGGCTACCGATCCCCCTGTTAAGGTGGCGTATCTACAAGTAGACAAGCTATCTATCTGGGCCGTGAGTCTCAGGAGGTCGAGCACTGATGACCAGATCAACCGCCGCAGTCACGCCGACACGGCGCCCGAGTGTCTTCGAACGGCTGGGCGGCTGGGCGTACCGGCGTCGCTGGATCGCCGTGGCGCTCTGGGTGCTCGTGCTGGCCGGCGTCACCGTCGCCGCCCAGGCCGTCGGCAGTGACTACCGCAACGACTTCTCCCTGCCGGGCACCGACTCCCAGAAGTCCCTCGACCTGCTCGAGGAGCGGGCCCCGGTGCAGTCCGGGGAGTCGATCCAGATCGTCCTGGAGCGTCCGGCCGGCCTGCGTGACCCGGCCACCCAGGGGCGGGTCGAGGGGATGCTCGCCAAGATCAAGACCCTGCCCCACGTCGCCGGCGTGCAGAGCCCGTACGAGGGATTCGGCATCTCGGAGCAGGGCACCATCGGTTACGCCACCGTCGCGCTGGACGGCCAGTCCGCCGAGGTCCCGGCCGACGACGTCCGCAAGATCATTGACGCCGCGGACGCGGCCGAGGGCGAAGGGCTCCGGGTCGAACTCGGTGGGGCGCCGATCCGCGCGGCACAGGAGGGCGGCGGTGGCGGTGCCGAGTTCGCCGGCATGCTCGCCGCGCTCGTCATCATGGTGATCCTGTTCGGCTCGATCGTGGCGGCCAGCCTTCCGCTGGTCATCGCCATCTTCGCCGTGGGTTCCGCGATCGGTCTGATCGGGCTGGCCTCGCACGTCGCGACCATCGCCGACTTCACCGCGCCGCTGATGATGTTGGTCGGCCTGGGCGTCGGTATCGACTACGCGCTGCTGATCTTCTCCCGGTACCGCTCGGAGCTGCTCAAGGGTGTCCCGCGGCGGCAGGCCGCGATCAACGCCCAGGACACCGCCGGCCGGACGGTCTTCTTCGCCGGTTGCACGGTCATCCTGGCCCTGATCGGCCTGATGGTGCTCGGTCTCGGCTCCCTCCAGGGTGTCGCGGTGGCCGTCGCGATGACCGTCCTGGTCACCATGCTCTCCTCGCTCACCCTGCTCCCCGCACTGCTGTCCATCGTGGGTGGCCGGATCGAGAAGGGCGTGCAGAAGCGGCTGGCCAAGGGCAAGGCGACCGAGGGCACGCAGTGGCGTCGCTGGGTGACCTGGGTGCAGAAGTACCGCTGGTTGAACGCGCTGGTGCCGCTGGGCATCCTGGTGGCCCTCGCCGTTCCGGTGATCAACATGAACCTGGGCTTCGCCGACGCCGGCAACGACCCGGAGTCGACCCACAGCCGCCAGGCGTACGACCTGCTGGCCGAGGGCTTCGGGCCGGGCTTCAACGGGCCGCTGATCGTCCTCTCCGACGGCAGCCCGGAGGACGCGACCCGCGCCCAGGCCGCCATCGCCGCGACCGAGGGCGTGGCCACCGCCGTCCCGCCGAACACGATCGGCGAGAACCTGTCGCTGATCATCGTGCTGCCCGAGTCGAAGCCGCAGGACCAGGAGACCATGGACCTGGTCGACCGGCTGCGGGAGACCGTCCTGCCGCCGGTGGCGGAGGAGACCGGTGCCACGTACCTGATCGGTGGCAGCACGGCCGCCACGGTCGACTTCTCCGAGGCGGTGGCCGCGAAGATGCCGATCTTCGTGCTGGTCGTGGTCGGTCTCTCCACGCTCCTGCTCATCCTGGTCTTCCGGTCGCTGCTGATCCCGCTCATCGCGGCGGTGCTCAACGTCCTCAGCGTGGGCGTGGCGCTGGGCATCATGACCCTGGTCTTCCAGGACGGGCGGCTCGGCGTCGAGCCGGGTCCGATCGAGGCGTACGTGCCGGTCATGATCTTCGCGGTGGCGTTCGGTCTCTCCATGGACTACCAGGTCTTCCTCCTCTCCCGCATGCACGAGGAGTGGGAGCGGAGCAAGGACCCCACGGAGGCGGTCCGCGAGGGCATCGCGACCACCGGGAAGGTGGTGACCGCGGCCGGCGCGATCATGGTGGTGGTCTTCGCCGCCTTCATGCTCAGCCCGACCCGCATGCTCCAGCAGTTCGGGCTCGGACTGGCGGTCGCGATCCTCGCCGACGCGCTGCTCATCGGCTGTCTGATCCTGCCCGCCGTGATGCAGATCTTCGGCCGGAAGGCCTGGTGGCTGCCCCGCTTCCTGCAGCGGGTGCTGCCCCGGGTCGCCCTCGAGCACAGCGGTGCCGCCCACCAGGAGGTCCGTGAGGACGAACGGGAGGACGTCAGGGTCTGACGACGACGACCGCCGTGGGCCCTCCGGGGCCCACGGCGGAGCCGGCGGCCGGAAGCCGCCGGGCCGGCCGTGACCTGCGGGTCACGGCCGGAGGGCTTCACAGCACATGGTCAGTCAGTCGCACGCGGTTCACCCGATGATCCGCGTCGCAGGCGGTCCACCCGGTGACGGTTGGACCGCTCACGGGGGTCTGCAGGCGGGCGCGGTGCGGAGCCGCGGGAAGTACGAGAGGGAGGGGATGCTCATGGCACCGCCCAAGAAGTATCCGGACGAGCTGCGGATCCGCGCGGTGGAGCGGTGGCGGGGCTCCGATCCGCGGCCCCCCATCGTGCAGCTCGCCCGGGACCTCGACGTTCACCCCGAGGCGCTGCGGACCTGGATTCGTCAGGACGAGATCGAACGCGGTGAGCGGCCCGACCCCCGCGCCGAGCGTCTGTCGGAGACCGAGGCGGAGGAGCTGCAACGACTCCGGGCAGAGAACGCCGAACTCCGCCGGGTGAACGAGATACTGACAGCGGCCAGTGCCTTCTTCGCCTCGCAACTGGACCAGCAGCGCCGGCTCCTGTGACCACCGCGCTGCCGACCGTCGCTGCCGTCCCGTTCGGACAATCCAATTCAGACGACAGATCCGCCGCACCGCGTGACGGCCGGCGGCGGTGGCGCTTCGTTGTGTCCGGGATCGGCTCCAGGTTGGACGGCCGGGGCCGAGCCGGCCGTTGCGCTCTTTCCACTCTCCGTCCGGATCCGTGTTCGACCGCTGACGTTCCGCTGACCCCTTCTCATCCAGAAAGCGTCCAGGGCGCTTCCAGAAATGCCCATTTCTGGAGTGAGCGCTCCGGCATGTCTGTTCCTGGTTTCGGGCAGATGGTGGTTCCCGGGCCGGCTGACCCGGCCCGGCGCCGACGGTGCGTCCCTTCGGCCCGGCGGGCCCCGGGTGCCACTCGTCCGGCGGGGTGACGGGAGCGGAAGGGAGGAGGCTGGGACGGCCATCCGGAGCGGCCCCGCCTTCTCCGCCTCGTATGTGCTCGGATGCGCGTTTTGGGCGGTCCGATCCGGCTACTGCCGGTTCTTTCCAGGTTCCCGGAAGGCCGTAGCCGAGGTTACCGGGCGGTATGCCGGTGCGGGTGGTGGGTTTCCGGGGGAGTGGAGTGCTGTCCAGTGTCAGCCAGCTGACAGCTTTACCTTCCCGATACATGGCCTGCGGGCCCTGGCCGCCAGGATCGAACACTACCGATCGTATACGCCCAGGATCGGACCGGTCGCTCGTCGCCAGTGGAGCCGGTGGCCCGCCCCGGGGTGCCGGGCCCCGCCGGTGCAACTCCCGGCGTGCCGTCATGATCAGCGCAAACGCCCCCTCGGTGAGTGATTTGCGATGGCTTCGCCGCCCCGCCGACATGTGTAATTGAGGTTGCCGCGGCCCGGGTCGCGGCGCACAATTTCACTACATCCTGTGAAGCCTGCCCCAACAATGCACGGGTGCCTCGAAGCCGGCTCGAAAGCTTCTTGGTTTCTGTGCCTGCTTGTGCGGCAACCTGCAATGGGGCATAGTGATGAACAGAGGCATGCATCGATTAGTCGATCAGGGGGACCGGTGTTGCCGCACTGGTAAATATTTGATCCGACAATCGATGATTCAGTCAATGGTTGACCGTCGGAGCTGGGGGGCTGCTTAGTGTCACCTTGAGTTACCTCCATGTCTCACTGAGTAACGATGGTAAGGCGCGGCAGCTGGGGGGCGCCCCGTCGCTGCGAATTCCACTGTGCGTATGGGTGCCCTGCGTTACGCCTAGTAACGCACGATTCACTTATTGTCATGCCCATCAATCCGTCATTCCTGTGTGGCAACTGGATTCTCCTGGCGGAAAAGTGATCCTGAATGCGTTCAGGAATTGCGCTGACATTATTTGGGTCGGGGCCCAAGGGCGTAGAGAAGGATGTGACAGCATTGCAGATCAACGTGCTCGGTCCCTTGTCGGTTCATGTCGGTCAGATGGATATGACGCCAACGGCGCCAAAACCGCGTCGGGTGCTTGCGCTTCTCGCTATTTGTGCCAATCGCGTCGTCCGTAACGAACAGATCATCGAAGAGCTGTGGGAGAACAGTCCGCCCACCAGCGTCACCACCACCCTCCAGACGTACGTCTACCAACTCCGCAAACATCTGCAGCGGGCACTCACCCCCCAGTCCGGCGGCACCGGGCCGGGCTCCGCGCCCACGTCGGAGTTGCGGACGTTCGCAGGCGGTTACATGCTCTCGCTCGCTCCGGAGGCACTCGACTCGCTGCGCTTCGAACAACTCGTGGCGCAGGGGCGCGCGGCGCTCGAGTCCGGTCGTACGGAGGCCGCGGCCCGGATCCTCCGGGACGCTCTGGCGCTCTGGCGAGGGCCGGCGCTGGTGGACGTCACGCCGGGGCCCATCCTCCAGGTGGAGGTGCTGCGGCTGGAGGAGATGAGCAAGAGCGCCCTGGAACTGCGCATCGAGGCGGACCTGCTGCTGGGGCGCCACCACGAACTCCTCAGCGAGTTGGTCGGACTCTCCGCGCGGCAGCCCACCCACGAGGGGTTCCAGGCCAAGCTGATGCTCGCGCTCTACCGTGCCGGGCGCCGTTCCGAGGCGCTCGGTGTCTACCAGGGGGCCCGCAAGGCCCTGGTGGCCGAGCTGGGGGTGGACCCCTCGGGTGACCTGCAACGCCTGCACCGGGCCATCCTCGAAGGCGACCCGAGCCTCAGCGAGGCCGGCCCGCCGCCCATCGGGCTGGAGTCCCTGGCGATGTCCATCCCCCGGCAGCGGCGGCTGGAGTACCGGCAGGTCGGCGCGGTGCAGTAGGACGTCTCGGCAGTGACCGCGCCCCCACCCGGGGCCGGTCGGCCGGGACCGGCCGGTGGGCGGTGACCCACCCCGGGACCGGGCTGCCATGGGGCCACCGGGTCGGGGCCGCGATGTCGGACCGTCCGGGTGACCGGTGCCGCGCACAGCGCGCGGCCATCGGGCACCCGGGCGGTCTCTTCGTGTCGCCGGTGCACCGGGACCGGGTGCCCGACCGTCGGCCGTGCGGGCACGACACCGGCGGGGTCGCCCTGCCGCACGGGGCGGTGGGTGCCGGCCGGGCCGCCGGGCCGGCGGCACCGCCGCCGGGCCGGACGTCACCGTCCCGGCCCGGCGCGGTGGTGCCGCCGTCACCCGCTCACGCCTTCCCCGCCGCCGTCACCCGCTCACGCCTTCCCCGCCGCCAGCACCTGGTCGAGCAGGACCTCCGCCAGTTCGCCCACCCGGGGGTACTCGAAGACCACCCCGGCGCTCAGCCGGAGGCCGGTGGCGGTCCGGAGCCGGTTGCGCAGCTCCACCGAGGCGAGCGAGTCGAAGCCGAGGTCGCGGAACGTCTGCCCGTGGTCGATCCCGCCGTTGCGGCCCAGCACCGAGGCGACCTCGGTGCTCAGCAGCCGCACCAGGGCGTCGTGCCGGCGCTCCTGCGGCAACTGGGCGAGCTGGTCGGCCCAGGAGGAGGCCGACCCGGTGCCCCGCGTCACCCGCTCGACGACCCGCCGTCCGGGCGGCGGGACGAGGTCACGGAACATCCCGGGCACGGTGTCCCGGTCCGCCCGGCCGCGCAGTGCGGCCCGGTCCAGCCGGACCGGCACCAGATGGGCCTGGTCGCGGGCGACGGCCAGGTCGAACAGGGCCAGACCCTCCTCGTTGGAGAGACCGGCGACGCCGGCGCGGCTCATCCGGGCCAGGTCGGCCTCGGCGAGGTGCCCCGTCATCCCGCTGGACTCGGCCCACAGGCCCCAGGCCAGCGAGGTGGCGGTGCGGCCGGTGGACCGGCGTAGCGCCGCCAGCCCGTCGAGGAACGCGTTCGCGGCGGCGTAGTTGCCCTGACCGGCCAGCCCGATCGTTCCGGCGACCGAGGAGAAGAGCACGAACGCGTCCAGCGGCCGGTCCCGGGTCAGGTCGTGCAGGTGCCAGGAACCGTCCACCTTGGGGCGCAGGACCCGGGCCACCTGGTCCGGTGCGAGTGCCTCGACCGTGGCGTCGTCGAGCAGGCCGGCGGTGTGCACGACCGCCGTGAGCGGGTGCGCCGCCGGAACGGCGTCCAGCACCCGGGCCAGGGCCTCCCGGTCGGCGACGTCGCAGGCCGCGACGGTCACCTCCGCACCCAGCTCGGTCAACTCCTTCTCCAGCTCGGCCACCCCGTCCGCGTCCCGGCCGCGTCGGCCGGTCAGCAGCAGGTGCCGTACGGAGTGCCGGGTGACCAGGTGCCGGGCCAGCAGCCGGCCCAGCGTGCCGGTGCCGCCGGTGATCAGGACGGTCCCCTCCGGGTCGAGCGCGCCGGGCAGGGTCAGCACCAGCTTGCCGACGTGCCGGGCCTGCTGGAGATGGCGGAAGGCCGCCGGGGCCCGGTCGACCGGCCAGGTGGTGATCGGGCTCGGCTCCAGCACGCCCGCGTCGAAGAGGTCCATCAGGGCGGCGAACATCCCCCGGATCCGGTCCGGATCCACGGTCAGCAGGTCGAAGAACCGGTACGTCACGCCGGGGTGGTCGGCGGCGACCCGCTCGACGGGCCGGATGTCGGTCTTGCCCATCTCGACGAAGCGCCCGCCCCGGCGCAGCAGCCGCAGCGAGGCGTCGGTGAACTCGCCGGCCAGCGAGTTGAGCACCACGTCCACGCCCTCCTGCCCGGTGGCGTCGGCGAACCACTGCTCGAAGTCCAGGGTGCGGGAGTTGGCGATGTGCGCGTCGTCGAAGCCCGCCTCCACCAGCGTGTCCCACTTCGGCGGGCTGGCCGTGGCGAAGACCTCGGCGCCCAGGTGCCGGGCGACCTGCACCGCCGCCATCCCCACCCCGCCGGTGGCGGCGTGGATCAGCACCCGTTCGCCGGACCGCAGGTCGGCCAGGTCGACCAGGCCGTACCAGGCGGTGAGGAAGACCGTCGGCACGCTGGCGGCGAGCGCGAAGGTCCAGCCCGCCGGGATGCGGGTGAGCAGCCGGTGGTCGGCCACCGCGACCGGGCCGAAGGCCCCCTCGGGGAAGAGACCCATCACCCGGTCACCGGGGGCCAGGTCGGTCACGCCGGCACCGACCTCGACGACCACCCCGGCCGCCTCGCAGCCCATCGTCGCCGCACCCGGGTACATGTCGAGGGAGATCAGCACGTCCCGGAAGTTGAGGCCGGCGGCCCGGACGGCGACCCGGACCTCCCCGTCGGCCAGCGGGCGGTCCGTCCCCGCAGGGCCGACCAGGGCCAGGTTGTCGATGGTGCCGCGCGGTTCGGCCACCAGCCGCCAGTCGGTCGTCTCCGGCACCGGCAGGGTCTGCTCGGTGCCGGTGCGGGCCAGCCGGGGTACGCGCAGCGCATCCCCGCGGACCGCCACCTGCGGCTCGCCGGTGGCGACCGCGGCGGGCACCCGCAGGTGCGACGGGGTGTCCAGGTCGACCAGGACGAACCGGCCGGGGTGTTCGGTCTGCGCGGTGCGCAGCAGCCCCCACACCGCCGTGGTCGCCGGGTCCCGGACCGGCTCGCCCGGGTCGGCGGCGACCGCCCGGAACGTGGTCAGCACCAGGCGGGAGGCGTCCAGCCGGTCGCTGGCCAACCACTGCTGGAGCAGGTCCAGCGCGGCGGTGACCGCCGAGTGGGTCGCCGGCACCATCTCCGGTTCCGGTGCCCCGGCGGTGGCCACCACGACGTCCGGCACCCGTGCCCCGGCCTCGACCGCGGCGAGCAGTGCGGCGAGGTCCGGATAGACGGTCGCGCCGACCGCGTCCAGGTCGCTCTCGCCGAGCACGGCCAGCCGGATGGTGCCGGCGGTCGGTGGCGCGGTCACCTCGGTCCAGGCCAGCTCCAGCAGCGAGTCGCGGTGCGCCGCGGCGGCGGAGAGCTGGGCGGGGGCGGCGGGTTGCAGGGTCAGCGACTCCACCTCGGCCACCGGCGCCCCCGACCCGTCGGTCAGGGTCAGCGCCGCGCTCAGTTCGCCGGTCCGCCGGACGTGCACCCGCAGCGCGGTCGCCTCCACGGCGTGCACCCGGACGCCGCTCCAGGCGAACGGCAGGGCGATGCCACCCCGGTTGTCCCCGTCGAGCAGGCTCAACACGAGCGGGTGCAGCGCGGCGTCGAGCAGTGCCGGGTGCACGTGGAAGCCGGTGACGGACTGGTCGTCGGCGAGCCGTACCTCGGCGTACAGGTCGTCGCCGTCCCGCCAGGCCCGGTGCAGGCCACGGAAGGTCGGCCCGTACCGGTAGCCGGCGTCGGCCAGCCGTGGGTAGGCGTCGGCCAGGTCCCACGGGGTCGCCCGCGCCGGGGGCCACTCGTCCAGGCGCGGCCCGTCGCCCGGCTCCGTCCCGGCCAGCGTGCCGGTGGCGTTGCGGACCCACGTCCGGTCGGTCCCGGTGCCGTCGGCGGCGGGTCGGGAGTGGACGGCCAGCGTCCGCCGCTCCGGGTCGTCCCCGGGGGAGACGCTCACCTGGATCTCCACCCCGCCGGTGGGCGGCAGCACCAGTGGTGCCTCCAGGACCAGGTCGTCGACCACGCCACAGCCGGCCCGGTCGGCGGCGTACGAGGCCAGGTCGACCAGGGCGGTGCCGGGGAGCAGCACGGTGTCGCGTACCGCGTGGTCGACCAGCCAGGGATGCGTACGCCGGGACAGCCGCCCGGAGAGCAGCACCCCGGCGTCGCCGGCCAGGTCGATCTCGGCGTCGAGGAACCGGTGCCCGGCGTCCCGGGCCGGGGTCGCCCCGCTCGGTGCGGCGAGCCAGTGCCGGTGCGGCTGGAACGGGTACGTGGGCAGGTCGGCCGTGCCGCGCGGCACGTACGCCGGATCGGCGACCAGCCGGGGCCGGTGCCCGGTGTGGGTGTGCACGTGGGCCAGCGAGAGCAGCAGCCGGGCGGCGGTGCCTTCGCCGCGCTTCAGCGTCCCGGTGGTGGTGCCGGTGTGGTCGGCGGCGTCCAGGGTGTCCTGGATGCCGATGGTGAGCACCGGGTGCGGGCTGGTCTCGACGAAGTGGGTGTGCCCGGCGGCGGCCAGCGCCCGGACGGTCTCGGCGAACCGGACCGTGTTGCGCAGGTTCTGGAACCAGTACCCGGTGCCCAGCTCGGTGGTGTCCAGCAGGCCACCGGTGTACGTGGACCAGAACGGGATCCGCGCCGCCCGGGGCCGGATCTCGCCGAGCAGCTCGTGCACCTGCTCCCGGATCGGCTCCACGAACGGGGTGTGCGAGGCGTAGTCGACGTCGATCCGACGGGCGTTGACGTCCCGGGCCTGGAAGCTCGTGACCAGGTCGTCGAGGGCGGCGGCCTCGCCGGCCACCACCGTGGAGTGCGGCCCGTTGATCGCCGCGACGTGGATCCGCCCGTCCCACGGGGTCAGGTCGACCTGCTCCACCGGCAGCGGCACGGAGACCATGCCCCCGGTGCCGGCGAGCGCGGTGATCGCCTGTGACCGGCGCGCCACGACCCTGGCCGAGTCGTCGAGGGTGAGGGCTCCGGCGACGTACGCGGCGGCGATCTCGCCCTGGCTGTGGCCGATCACCGCGTCCGGCTCGACGCCGTGCGCCCGCCAGGTCTCCGCCAGCGAGATCATCATGGCCCAGAGGACGGGCTGGATGACGTCCACCCGGTCCAGCGGCGGGGTGCCCGGCTCACCGCGCAGGACGTCGATCAGGTTCCAGTCGGTGTACGGGGCGAGCGCGTCGGCGCAGCGGTGCAGCTGCGCGGTGAACACGGGGTGGGTGTCGAGCAGTCCCAGCGCCATGCCGACCCACTGCGACCCCTGCCCGGGGAAGACGAAGACGGTCTTCCCCTCGGTCGGGGTGCCGGTGACCAGGTTCGGCGCGGACCGTCCCTCGGCGAGGGCGGTGAGCGCCTCGCGGGTGGCGTCCGGGTCGGCGGCGACGACGACCGC
The DNA here is from genome assembly GCF_014680085.1 of Micromonospora sagamiensis. Classification (NCBI taxonomy): domain Bacteria; kingdom Bacillati; phylum Actinomycetota; class Actinomycetes; order Micromonosporales; family Micromonosporaceae; genus Micromonospora; species Micromonospora sagamiensis. The sequence continues at coordinate 5,111,955 of NZ_AP023438.1, forward strand.
GCGGTGGTCGAACCGCGCCCGGGTGGTGGCCAGGGTGTGCGCGACCACGGCCGGGTCGAGGTCGGCGTGGGTGTCCAGGTGCCGGACCAGGTTGGCGGCCTGCTCCCGCAGGGCGGCCGGGCCGCGCGCCGACAGTGGCAGGGCGACCGCGCCCACCGTCGCCGGTGGCACGCCGTCGGCCGGGGCGGCATCGGTGCCGGTGTCGGCCGGGGCCTCCTCCAGGATCACGTGCGCGTTGGTGCCGCTGATGCCGAACGAGGAGACCGCGCCCCGGCGGGGCCGCCCGTCGTGCGGCCACGGCACCGCCTCGGTGAGCAGGGCGACCGCGCCGGACGACCACTCCACGTGCGGCGACGGCTCGGCCGCGTGCAGGGTGGGCGGCAGCAGGTCGTGCCGGAGCGCCTCGATCATCTTGATCACGCCGCCCACACCGGCCGCCGCCTGGCTGTGCCCGATGTTCGACTTCAGCGAGCCCAGCCGCAGCGGCCGGTCCGCCGGCCGGTCCTGCCCGTACGTGGCGAGCAGCGCGCCGGCCTCGATCGGGTCGCCGAGCTGGGTGCCGGTGCCGTGCGCCTCGACGGCGTCCACGTCGGCGGGGGAGAGGCCGGCGTCGACCAGCGCGTCCCGGATCAGCCGCTCCTGGGACGGGCCGTTCGGGGCGGTGAGCCCGTTGCTGGCCCCGTCCTGATTGATCGCGCTGCCCCGGATCACCGCGAGCACCCGGTGGCCGTTGCGGCGCGCGTCGGAGAGCCGCTCCAGCAGCAGCACCCCGGCGCCCTCGGCCCAGCCGGTGCCGTCCGCCCCGGCCCCGAACGCCTTGCAGCGCCCGTCCGGCGCGAGACCGCGCTGCCGGCTGAACTCGACGAAGATCCCGGGCGAGGACATCACGCACGCCCCGCCCGCGACCGCCAGGTCACTCTCGCCCCGGCGCAGCGACTGCACCGCGAGGTGGATCGCCACCAGCGACGAGGAGCAGGCGGTGTCCACGGTGAACGCCGGGCCCTCGAAGCCGAAGACGTACGAGATCCGCCCGGAGGCGACGCTGGCGGTGCTGCCGGTGAGCCGGTAGCCGTCGGAGCCGGCCGACGTCTCGTACAGGCGTGGTCCGTACTCCTGGGACATCAGCCCCATGAACACGCCGGTGCGGCTGCCGCGCAGCGCGGTCGGGTCGATGCCGGCCCGCTCGAACGCCTCCCACGAGGTCTCCAGCAGCAACCGCTGCTGCGGGTCCATGGCGGCGGCCTCGCGTGGGCTGATCCCGAAGAACTCCTCGTCGAACTCGTCGGCCCGGTGCAGGAAGCCACCGTGCCGGGCGTACGACTTCCCGGGCGCGCCGGGCTCCGGGTCGAACAGCCCCTCGAGGTCCCAGCCCCGGTTGGTGGGGAACTCGCCGATCGCGTCGACACCCCCGGCGACCAGCCGCCACAGGTCCTCCGACGAGCGGACGTCGCCGGGGTAGCGGCAGCCGATGGACACCACCGCGATCGGTTCGTCCGCGTCCGCGTCCGCCCGGGTGGTCGGCGCGCCGACGCCGTCGCCGACCAGTTGGTCGCGCAGGTGCCCGGCGAGGGCGGTCGGGGTGGGGTGGTTGAACAGCAGGCCGGAGGCGAGCCGCAGCCCGGTGGCCGCCGCGAGGCGGTTGCGCAGCTCGAGCGAGAGCACCGAGTCGAAGCCCAGGTCCCGGAAGGAGAGGTCGACCCCGATCGCGGCGTCGGAGGCATGGCCTAGCACCGCCGCCGCGTTCTTGCGGACCAGGTCGAGCGTCAGCCGGGACTGCTCGGGCGCGGGCAGCAGGGCGAGCCGTTCGGCCAGCGTGCCGGTCAGCCCGGGCCGCGCGTCCCGGCCGGGCTCCGCGTCCCGGACCGGGTGCGGCGCACCGCCCGGCGCGGGCCCCGTCGGGACCGGCCCGGCGGTGATCCAGTACGCCTGGCGCTGGAACGGGTACGTGGGCAGGTCGACCGTGCCGTCCGGGACGTGCTCCGGATCGGCGGCGAGGACCGGTGTCCGTTCGGTGCGGGTGTGCACGGTGGCCAACGAGAGCAGCAGCCGGCGCGGGCCGCCGTCACCACGCTTGAGAGTGCCGGTGGTGGTGCCGGTGACGTCGCTCGCGTCCAGGCTGTCCTGGATGCCGACGGTCAGCACCGGGTGCGGGCTGGGCTCGACGAAGTGGGTGTGCCCGGCCGCCGCCAGCGCCCGGACGGTCTCGTCGAGGCGGACCGGGTTACGCAGGTTCCCGTACCAGTAGTCCGCGGTCAGGGCGGTGCCGTCGACCGGGCCGGCGGTCACCGTCGACCAGAACGGGATCCGCGCGGCGGTCGGCCGCAGCTCGCCGAGCATCTCGTCCCACCGCTCGCGCAGCGGCTCCACGTGGTGGGTGTGCGAGGCGTAGTCGATGTTGACCCGGCGGCAGGTGATACCCCGCTCCGCGTGCGCGGCGGTGATCTCGTCGAGGGCGTCCAGGTCGCCGGAGACCACCGTGGAGTACGGCCCGTTCAGCGCGCCGACGTGCAGCCGCCCGGCCCACGGGGTCAGGTCGACCTGGTCCGGCGGGAGCGGGATGGAGACCATGCCGCCGGTGCCGGCGATCGCGGTGATCGCCTGGGCCCGACGGGCGACGAGCCGTGCCGACTCGTCGAGGGTGAGGGCTCCGGCGATGTACGCGGCGGCGATCTCGCCCTGGCTGTGGCCGATCACCGCGTCCGGCTCGACGCCGTGCGCCCGCCAGGTCTCCGCCAGCGAGATGATCATCGCCCAGAGCGCCGGCTGGAGCACGTCCACCCGGTCCAGCGGCGGGGCGCCCGGCTCACCGCGCAGGACGTCGATCAGGTTCCAGTCGGTGTACGGGGCGAGCGCGTCGGCGCAGCGGTGCAGCTGCGCGGTGAACACGGGGTGGGTGTCGAGCAGTCCCAGCGCCATACCGACCCACTGCGACCCCTGCCCGGGGAACGCGAAGACCACCTTCCCCGGGGTGCGGGTGCCGGTGACCAGCCCGCCGTCGGGCAGCCCCTGGGCCAGCGCGGTCAGCGCCGTCCGCGCCTCGACGATGTCCCCGGCGACCACCACGGCCCGGTGGTCGAACCGGGTCCGCGTGGCGGCCAGGCTGTGCGCGACCACGGCCGGGTCGAGGCCCGGGTGGGCGTCCAGGTGCCGGACCAGGTTGGCGGCCTGGTCGCGCAGCGCGGCCTCGCCGCGTGCGGAGAGCGGCCAGCCGGTCACCTCGCCCGCCGCCCCGGTCGCCGCTTCGCCCGCCGTGTCGCCCGCTGCCCCGGTCGCCGGTTCCGTGTCGGTGGTTGCTGTCTGCCAGGTGGTTGCAGGGGCCCCCTCCTCATCACCAGACGGTAGGAAGGGCCCCCTGCAACCAGCCACGCCTCCCGACGGCTCCGCGTCGGCCGGTTGTTCCGGGGCGGCGGCGAGCACCAGGTGGCAGTTGGTGCCACCGATGCCGAACGAGGAGACCCCGGCGAGCAGGGGCGCGTCCGGCCGGGGCCAGTCGCCGGCCCGCTGCTGCACCCGCAGCCGCAGATCGTCCAGGGGGATGGCCGGGTTGGGGGTGGTGAAGTTCAGGCTGGCCGGCAGGTGCCGGTGACGCAGGGCGAGCACCGCCTTGAGCAGGCCGACGACGCCGGCCGCGCCCTCCAGGTGACCGACGTTGGTCTTGGCCGAGCCGACCAGCAGCGGCGCGTCGGCCGGGCGACCCGCGCCGAGCACCCGGCCCAGCGCGCCCGCCTCGACCGGGTCGCCGACCCGGGTGCCGGTGCCGTGCAGCTCGACGTACTGCACGTCGTGCGGGTCGACGCCGGCATCGGCGTACGCCAGCCGCAGCACCTCCTCCTGCGCCGCCCGGCTGGGTACCGTGAGCCCCTCGGCCACCCCGTCGTTGTTGACCGCGCCGCCGAGGATGACCGCGTGCACCCGGTCGCCGTCGGCCAGCGCCCGGGCCAGGGGCTTGAGCAGCACGGCCGCGCCGCCCTCACCCCGGACGTAGCCGTTGGCGCGGGCGTCGAAGGTGTGACAGCGGCCGTCGGGGGAGAGCGCTCCGGCCCGGGCCATGCCGGTGGTGCTCTCCGGAGCCATGATCAGGTTCACCCCGGCCGCGATGGCCAGGCTGGACTCACCCCGCCGCAGGCTCTCGCAGGCCAGCTGCACGGACACCAACGACGAGGACTGCCCGGTGTCGACGGTCATGCTCGGGCCGGTGAGGCCGAAGTGGTGCGAGACCCGGTTGGCGAGGATGCTGCGGTGCAGCCCGGTGACCGTGTGCGGGGAGACCGCCTCCGGGCCGCCCCGGTAGGACAGCGTCGCGTAGTCGTCCCAGATGGCGCCGACGAAGACCCCGGTGCGGGTGTCCCGTACCGAGGCGGGGACGATCCGGGCCTCCTCCAGTACCTCCCAGCTCAGCTCCAGCATCAGCCGCTGCTGCGGGTCCATCGCCGCGGCCTCGCGGGGGCTGACCCCGAAGAAGGCCGCGTCGAAGGTGTCGACCCGGTCGAGAAAACCGGCCCGGCGTACGTCCACCGGCGGCTCGCCCACGTCCCGCCACCGGTCCGCCGGCGGTTCGCCGACGGCCTCGACCCCGTCGCGCAGCAACTCCCAGAAGGCCCCCGGGTCAGGTGCCTTCGGCAGCCGGCAGGCGAGTCCGATGATCGCTATGGGTTCGGTACGCCCCACGGGTGCCTCACCCACGGTGGTCTGCGGTTCGCTCACGGTTCCCTCCCGGGCGCGGTGGTTCTGACAGGCGCGTGGTGTCGTCTGGGGCGGTGCTCCGCGCGGGCGCGCCGGGCACCGACGCTGCGCACGCCTGACGGCCGCGAAGCTCTGACGGACGGTTCGATGCGGTACGACCGAACTGCACTGCTGGACTACTGCACTGCGTCGCACCCGGCTGTGCGGCACCGCGCTGTGCCGCGTCTCCTGCACTGCTCAGCCCGGCTGCGCTGCCTTCCTCGGCTGCGCCACGTCGCGCTGCCCTGCGCCGGGTTGCGCGCCGCGTCGCGTTGTGTTGCGCCATGTTGCGTTGCGTTGCGCGTTGCGCCGCCGGGTTGCGCTGGGCTGGGCTGAGGTGGTTGCAGGGGGCCCTTCCTCATCAAAAAGCGGTAACAAGGGGACCCTGCTTCCACCCCAGCCGGGTGTGGCTGGCCGAGTGGCGGTGCGGGCGGGGTGGGTCAGCGGTGCAGCAGGGCGCCCAGTACCCGTTCGACGGTGGACTCGGTGGCCTCGGCGTCGGCCGGGGAACGCCAGCAGACGAAGCCGTCCGGCCGGACGAGCACCGCCCCCTGCGGGGCGACGCCGTACGTGTCGTGCCAGGGCCGGTCGTCCTCGACCAGGTCCGCTCCGATCCGGTGGATGTCGAGGTCGACGCCGAGGCGCTTGGCGGCGGCCGTCGCGGCGACGCGCCACGGTTCGCCGGCCGAGCCGAGCAGCAGCACCGGCCGCTGGCCGAACAGGTCCAGGGTGGAGATCCGTTCCCCGTCCCGGCGCAGCCAGACGTGCGGCGCGCGGGTGCCGGGCCGGCCGCCGAGCTGGCGCGGGTCGACCAGGGCGGCGGTGCGGACCCCACCCGGCCCGGGCGGGGCGGCGGGGACGGTGTCGCCCGGTTCGGCGGCCACCGCGGACGAGTCGTAGACGTAGCCGAAGGTCACCATCAGGGTGTCCCGGACGGCGGCCTTCTGCTCGTCGGTGGCGAAGCCGCCCCGGGTGGCCAGGCGGAGTCCGGCCTGGGTCATCACGGTGACCCCGACCGGGTGGCGCTCGGCGTCGTAGGTGCCCAGCAGCGCGGGGGAGGCCTGACCGGTCAGCACCGCGTGCAGCTTCCAGGCCAGGTTGTGCGCGTCGTGGATGCCGGTGTTCGCGCCGTACCCGCCGACCGGCGGCACCACGTGCGCGGCGTCGCCGACGAGGAAGATCCGCCCGCCGGTGAACCGCTCGGCGACCAGCGCGCCCATCTCCCACGGCATCACGCTGCGCAGCCCGACCTCGAGGTCCGGTACGCCCACCGCGGCCCGGACCAGCTCGACGCAGCGTTCGTCGGTGAAGTCCTCCGGGCGCTCGCCCTTCTCCGGGTGGTAGGTGACGATCAGGGTGCCCTGCCCCAGCGAGTCGTCGTGCCCGAGGATGCCCTCCACCCGGTCGTTCTCGACCTGGCAGATGGCGAACCGGCGGCCGGCGAGCGGGCCGGTCAGGTCGGCCCGGAACAGGATGCTCATCTGGTGGCGGACCACGCCGCGACCGTGCCGCCGGATGCCGAGCCGCTCCCGGATCGGGCTGTGCGTGCCGTCCGCGGCGACCAGGTACTCGGCCCGGATGGTCCGGCGGGCCCCGGTCTTCCGGTCCTGGACGGTGGCGGTGACGCCCTCGTCGTCCCGGGCGAGGTCGACCAGCTCCACGCCGAAGCGGATGTCGGCGCCCAGGTCGTTGGCCCGGTCCAGCACCAGCGGCTCGATCCGGTCCTGCGGCAACGAGACCAGCCGCTCGATCGGGCTGATGTCGCTGACGTCCTCCTCGTCGGGGATCCGGGACATGTGGATCTCCCGGCCGGTCAGCGACTCGACCTTGCCGTTCAGGACGTGACCGGCGAAGCCGGCGCTCTCGGCGTAGATGGCGTCGGTCAGCCCGACGGAGCGGTACAGCTCCAGCGTGCGCGGGTACCAGCCCCAGGCGCGGGGGTGGATGGCGGTGCCCGGGTGACGTTCGACGAGGACCGACCGGACGCCGTGCGCGGACAGGAACAGGGAGGTGGAGAGCCCCACCACCCCACCCCCGACGATCAGTACTGGTGTTGTCTCGTCGTACACGAGTGACTCCTCCCGGATCGTGGCTGGCCCAGCCTGGCAGCCCCGCTTGGAGGACGGCTCGAAGCGCGCTTGGAGATCAACGGGGGTCGGATCCGGCACGGGTTCGGATCCGGTACGACGACGGGCGCCTCCCGTCGGTGACGGGAGGCGCCCGCAAGGCGTGTGCGTCGGTGGGGTCAGCGCCGGGGCGGCGCGCTCCGGCGCTGCCTCTGCCGGTCGACGACGACCGCGACGACCGCGCCGACGGCGGCCAGGACGAGCGGCAGGAACCGGAAGCCGCCCGGGTCGCCCGAGGTGAGCAGGCCGACGACGCCGATGATCTGGTCGACCACCAGTCCGGCGAGGAACCCGGCGACGAGGCCGATCAGAACTGCCACCAGCGTCCTCACGAGCTGCCTCCCAGCCTCGGCGGGTCGATATCCATAGCCATTCTACATATCGGTTTCCCCGGGGCGGACCGGGCAAACCCGAACGGGACCCGCGCTCAGTGCACGGAGGTCACGCCTTCGGCCGGCGACGGCGTCGTCGCCGGCTGGTCCGGTACGGGCTCGTCGGCGAGGCGTCGCGTCAGCGAGCGGACGGAGAACGCCAGAGCCGCCGCCACGGCGAGGCCAACGCCGCCGAGCACCAGGTAGAAGGTGGCGTCGGAGACCACCGCGGTGATCCCGGCGAGCTGGCCGCCGGTGGCCGCGCCGACCGCCGCGAAGAGCCAGAACAGGCCGATCATCTGGCTGGAGAAGCCCGGCGGGGCGACCTGGGCGGCCAGGCTGAGCCCGACCGGCGCCACGACCAGCTCACCGCAGACGACGATCAGGTAGACGGTGAGCAGCCACAGCGGGGACACCGGGCCGCTCTCGGCCAGCGAGGCGGCGACCGCCATGACCACGAACGAGACGCCCCCGAGGAGCATGCCGGCGACGAACTTCGGCGGTACCGCCACCCGGGAGCCCAGCCGCACCCAGAGAGCGGCGAAGGCCGGGGCGAGCATCAGCAGGAACAGCGGCTGGGCCGACTGGAACCAGCTCGCCGGCACCTCGAAGCCGAACACGTCCCGGTCGACCGAGTCCTTCGCGAAGATGTTCATCAGGGCGGGGCCCTGGGCGTAGAGCATCCAGAAGAACGCCGAGGCGATCAGCATCCAGAGGAACGCCCGCAGCCGGACCCGGTAGGGCGCGATCTCCGGCCGACGGTTGAGCCGGATCCAGTAGACGATCGGCACACCGAGCACCATCAGGCCGAGGAGCATCAGCACCTGCTGGAGGGCGACCACCCCGCTGGCCACGCCGACGACGGCGAGCAGCGCCGGGATGCCACCGAAGATCGCCGAGCGCCGCCAGACGCGGGCCCGCACCTCCGGTGGGGCGGGGTTCGACGGGCGCGAGCCGACGTCGCCCAGACCGCGCATCCCGACCACGTACTGGATCAGGCCGACGACCATGCCGAACGCGGCGATCCCGAAGCCCAGGTGCCAGTTGATCTTCTCGGCGGCGAAGCCGGTGATCAGCGGGGCGAGCAGGGCGCTGACCTGGACGCTCATGTAGAACAGCGAGAAGGCCGCCTCCCGCCGTTCCGGCTGGCCCTGGTACATGTCGCCGACCATCGCCGCCATGCTCGGCTTGACCAGGCCGGTGCCGACGATGATGCAGCCCAGCCCCAGGTAGAGGGTGGGCTCCGCGGGCACGGAGAGGAAGATGTGCCCGGCGGTGATGAAGATGCCACCCCAGAGGGTGGCCCGCCGCGCGCCGAGCACCCGGTCGGCGAGCCAGCCGCCCGGCAGGGCGGCCATGAACACCAGGGACATGTACATGCCGAAGAGCGCGGCGGCGTCCACCTCGGACATGCCCATGCCGCCGTCGGCCGGGCTGGCGACCAGGAACAGCGCCAGGATGGCGAGCATGCCGTAGAAGCTGAACCGCTCCCACATGTCGACGACGAAGAGGGTGCCGAACCAGCGCGGCTGGCCGAGGAAGGTCTTTTCGGTGGGCGGGATCGGTGTGGCTGTCGAGGTCATGGTCTCTCTCAACCCCTTCTCGCGGTGCGGGTGAGACCGGCCGACGTGGCCGGGCGGCTGGCGGTGGGTGGCCTGCGGAGCATCTCGACCACGGCGCACGACCAGGTGAACCCCGCGCCCACGCCGGCGAGGAGGCACCGCTGGCCGGGTTGCAGTACGCCGGAGTCGGCGATCTGCCCCAGCCCGGCGATCTGGTCGCCGGCCCCGAGGTGTCCGACCTGGCGTCCCCAGGACCAGGTGGTCCGGTCGGGGTCGATCTTGAACTTGTGCAGGAAGTGGGCGTTGAGCCGGCCCCGCCCGAGGTTCGGCAGGACGAACCAGTCGATGTCGTCGAGGGTCACCTCGGCGTCGGCCAGTGCCCGTTCGATCGCCTCGGACTGGCCCCGGTCGATCCGGTCGAGGATGCCGTCGAGCCCGCTGGACCGGACGAAGGCCTGCCGCAGCGACTCCACGTCCACGGTGGCGCGGGCGCTGAACGGGACCGGGCCGAACGGGTCCACCCCGCGCTGCATCTGTTCCAGCCCGGAGTCGGCGACCGTGACGATGCTGCGCAGCCGGGCGAACCCGGGCCGGCGGGAGACGACGACGGCGGTGCCGGCGTCGCCGAAGACGGTGCCCGGGTCGCTGCGCCAACGGTCGAACCCGGGCGCGCAGAACCGGTCCCCGGTGGTGACCAGCGCGCTGGTCCGGGTCGGGTCGCCGAGCAGGTAGCCCACCGCCAGTTCCAGCGCGCAGAGACCCCCGTTGGACATCTGCCGCACCTCGATGGCCGGGCAGGAGTTGCCCACCGCCTCCCGCTGCACGTACGAGGCGGGGGCCCACATGTCGTGCCCCTGGTACCAGGTGTTGGCGTGCAGGATCAGGTCGATCTCCGCCGGCCGTGCCCCGGCCTGCCGGATCGCGGTCCGCGCGGCGTGCGCGGCCATCTCCGGACCGGACTCGCCCTCGCTCACGCAGACCGACTGCATCTCGGTACGCCAGACCAGCCGGCGCTCGCAGAGCCCGGCCCGTTCGGCCTCCTCCAGCGTCATCGCCGGGGACAGGCGACGCCCGGTGCCGACGACGTACAGGTTCTCGACCTTCATGCCGACGACCCCGTTCCGGCTCCGGTGGTGCTGCCCGCGTGCCGCAGCCGGTGGTGGCGCTCGGTCCTGTGGTGCCGGTGGCCGCCCGGCGCGCCGGCGAGCCGGGCGCCGGTGCTCGGGGTGGCACCCACCTGGAGCAGGGTGTCGGTCATGGAACGGCCTCCAAAGTCCGTCGCTGCCCATCCCTGGGCCTGTCGTGCGCTCCCCGGTCGCGGGAGCCGGAAAACGGGCGGACGGTGGCCGGAGGACGACCCGGTCAGGGTCGTCCTCCGGCCACCGGTGGATCGCCGGGCGTCCCGCCCGGTCGTCGTCCGGCCCTCGTGGCGGGCGGCCCGCCGGCCGCCCGGCGGTACGACGGCGTTCAGAACGCCGCCGACACCTCGAAGACCTCGAAGAAGTTCTCCTGCTCGCGTTCCTGGTACTGCCGCAGGGGAGAGGTGGAGGGGCGGTGCGAGACACCCTCCTCCCAGACCCGGAACGCCTCGAGGCTCTCCCACTCGCTGAGCACCACCAGGCGGTGCGGGTCCTTCGTGGACCGGAGCAGCTCGTTGCCGATGAGCCCCGGAGTCCCCTCCAGGTGCCGGCTGATCTGGTCGTACGCCTTGGCCACCGCGTCGGCGTCGTCGGCCGGCGCGCGGTGCCACACCATCACCCGGGCGCGACCGGCGCTGCTCACCGCAGGGCCTTCGCGGCCTCGCCGGCCGGCAGCGCGAACACGACGTTCATGGTGAACATCGCCCCGCCGTGCCGGAACGGGTGCAGCTTCTTGCGGTGCTCCACGTGCTCGTCGCTGTGCTCGAACTCCCGGAACCGCGGCTCGTCCACCCAGTCGCTGATGACGTAGTAGGTCGAGTCCTGCTGGGAGTCCTTCATCAGCCACTGCCCGAGGTTGGCCGGGTGGTCGGTGATGACGCTGCCGATGGAGAGCCAGGTCTGCTCGAAGTCGGCCTCCATCCCCGGGTTGATGTCGAACCGCAGCATGACCCGGAACACGGGGTTGCTCATGATCAGATACCTCCGTCGACGGGGATTTGCGCGCCACTGACGTAGCGGGACTTGTCACTGGCGAGGAAGAGCACGACCTCGGCGACCTCGTCCACGTGGCCGAGCCGGCCGAGCGAGGTGAGCTGCGCGTAGCGGGCCTCCATGGCGGCCCGCTGCTCCGGGGTCAGGCGCGCCATCTCCTCGGTCGCGATGACGCCCGGCTCGACCAGGTTCACCCGGATGCCCCGGCGGCCCAGCTCCTTGCAGAGCGAGCGGGTCAGACCCACCAGGCCGGCCTTGGCGGCGGTGTAGTGCGCCCGCATCGGGATGCCCACCTTGGCCACCCGGGAGCCGATGTTGACCACGGACGCGCCCTCGCCCATCAGCGGCAGGGCCTTCTGGATGACCAGGAAGGTGCCGGTCAGGTTGGTGTCGACGACCGCGTGCCAGTCGGCCAGCGACAGGTCGTCGTAGCCGATGTGGCTGATCACGCCGGCGTTGTTGACCACCACGTCCAGGCTGCCGAGGCGGACCTTGCACTCGGCCAGCAGCTGGTCGATCTGCTCCGCGTCACCGACGTCGGCGCGGACCAGGTGGTGCTGCCCCGGGGTGTCCTTCAGCTCGCGGGCCAGGCTCTCCACGGCCTCGCCCTCGGAGCGGTAGCAGGTCACCACGTTCGCGCCGGCCTTCGCCAGGGTCAGCACGATCGCCCGGCCGATGCCGCGCGTACCGCCGGTGACCAGGGCATTCTTGCCGGCCAGTAGCTGTTCCATCAATCCTCCAGGTAAGGGGTGCGCCGGCTCAGGAGCGGGCGACGGCGGCCTTCTCGATCCGTTCCTTGATGGCCGCCATCTGGATGGCCGAGTTCTTCAGCAGGTGCGCGGCCATGGCGTCGTCGTCGAAGGGCATCTCGTCCTTGACGTGGAACTCCTGCTCCCAGCGCATCTCCACGCCGCCGTCGACCTCCCGGTACGCCCAGAAGATGTTCATGAAGTCGAACGGGCCGGTCTCGATCCGGTGGGCCCGGACGGTCCGGGTGGCCGGGTCGGAGGTCCGCTCGGAGACCCAGGTGTTCACCCGGCCGTTCTCGTCGGGGTGCATGGTCAGCCGGAACCGGATGGTGTTCCCGTCCCGCTCCAGCACCTCCGCCGCGGCGTACTCGGTGAAGAGGTCCGGCCAGTTCGGCACGTCGTTGGTCATGTCCCAGACCAGGTCCATCGGCGCGTCGATGACGACGGCGCACTCCGTCTTCTTGGCCATCGTCACGCCGCCGGGGCGAGCTGGTCGTTGACGAACTCGATCAGCTCGCGCGGGGTGCGCAGCTCGCTGATCATCTCCTCGGGAACCGAGGCCGGGAACTCCTTCTCCAGCCGGCTGACCACCTCGAGCAGGGCCAGCGAGTCGTAGCCGAGGTCGGTGAAGAGGGTGTCGTGGATGTCGGCGGTCAGGTCGACCGAGTCGTCCACGCCCACCGTCGCGCGGATCACGCGCGTCAGGTCGTCCAGGGTCATCTCACGCATGGCAGGTGCCTCCAGTCGGTTGTGGGTGTCGTTACGAGGTGGCACGGACGACGACGGCGGAGTTGAACCCGCCGTGCCCGCGGCCGAGCACCAGCGCGGTGCGCACCGGCGCGGTTCGGGGGCGCTCCCGGACGAGGTCGATGTCGCAGCCGGGGGCGAGGGTGTCGACGTTGATCGTCGGCGGGATCACGCCGTCCCGGATGGACAGCAGCGCGCCGACCGTGTCCAGGGCACCGGCACCGGCGTAGATCCGGCCGGTCATCGTCTTCGGCGCGGTCACCGGCACGCTGTTCGGGCCGAAGATCGCGCTGATCGCCGCGGCCTCGATCCGGTCCAGCTCCGGCACGCCGTACGCGTCGGCGAAGACCACGTCGACGTCGTGGGGCTCGACGCCCGCGTCGGCCAGTGCCAGCCGGGCCGCCTGCTCCAGCGTCGGCTTGCGGTCCCCGCCGGGACGGGGGTCGAAGGTGGCCGCGTAGCCGGCGATCTCCCCGTAGATCCGCGGGGCGCCGCGCCGGCGGGCGGTCTCGGCGTCCTCGACCACCAGGATCGCGCCGCCCTCACCCGGGACGTAGCCGCCCGCCCGCACGTCGAACGGGAGGAACGCCGCGTCCGGGATGTCGCTGTGGCTCAGGTTGCCGGTGGGCATCTGGGCCACCACACCGGCCGGCGACATCGCCGACTCGGTGCCGCCGACCAGGACGAGCTGGTGGTTCTGCCGCAGCACCCGCCGGCCGTGGCCGATCGCGTCCAGGCCGCCGGCCTGCTCGGACACCACGACGCCGCAGTGCCCGCGCAGCTTGTGCCGGATGGAGAGCTGCCCGGTGGTGGCCGCGTAGAACCAGGCGATCGACATGTACGCGCTGACGTGCTCCGGGCCCTGCGTCCAGAGCTTCTCCAGCTCCCGCTGGCCGACCTCGACGCCACCGGTGGCGTTCGCCGTGATCACGCCGATCTCGTACTCGGGGAGCTGGGTCAGGTCGACCTCGGCGTCCTTGATCGCCATCTCGGCGGCCACGAACGCCAGGTGGCTCATGGCCGAGGTCTCCACCAGCAGTCGGCTCGGCACGTGCTCGGCCGGGTCGAAGGTGGCCAACTCGCCCGCGAGCTTCACCGGGTAGCGCGGGGCGTCGAACCGCTGGATGCGGTTGATGCCGCTCTTACCGTCCAGGATGGACGACCAGTAGGTTTCGGTGTCCATGCCGTTGGGCGCCATGACGCCCAGGCCGGTCACCACCGCTGTCTTCATGCCGGCACCGCCTCGGGGTCGACGACCAGGATCGCGCTCTGGAAACCACCGAACCCGCTGCCCACACTGAGCGCGGCGTCGGTGCGGTGCTCACGCGCGATGTTCGGTACGTAGTCCAGGTCGCACTCGGGGTCCCTCGTGGTCAGGTTGGCCGTGGGGGGCACCACGTTGTGCTTGACGGCCAGGGCGCAGGCGGCCACCTCGATCGAGCCGATCGCGCCGAGCGAGTGACCGACCATGGACTTGATGGAGCTCATCGGCACGTCGTACGCCCGCTGGCCCAGGCTGGCCTTGACCGCCGCGGTCTCGTGCCGGTCGTTCTGCTTGGTGCCCGAGCCGTGCGCGTTGACGTAGTCGATGTCCTCCGGGTTGAGCTTCGCCTGGGCCATGCTCAGCCGGATCGCCTCGGCCATCTCCCGCCCGTCCGGCTTGAGGCCGGTCATGTGGAAGCCGTTGGCCCGGGTCGCGTAGCCGGCGATCTCGCAGTAGATCGGCGCGCCCCGGCGGCGGGCCGACTCGGTGCTCTCCAGTACGAACATCGCCGCGCCCTCACCGAGGATCAGGCCGCGCCGGTTGCCGTCGAACGGCCGGCAGGCCGACTCCGGGCTGTCGTTGAAGGTCGACGTCGCCCGGATCGCGTCGAAGCAGGCCACCGTGATCGGCGAGATCGGCGCGTCCGTCGAGCCGGCGATCACGATGTCCGCCGCGCCCTCCCGGATCAGGTTGGCCGCGTAGCCGAGGGCGTCGATGCCGGAGGTGCAGCCGGAGGAGACCACCGACGCGGGGCCCTCGGCACGGGTCGCCCAGGCCACCTCGCGCGCCAGCGAACTGGGCGCGAAGTAGTCGTACATCTCGGGGACGGCGTACTCGTGGTCGACGATCCACTTGCGACCGCCGTCGGAGACCACCGTGTACTCGGTCTCCAGGCCCATCGTGCAGCCGACCGCGTTGCCGACGGTGACCGCCGTGCGGGTCGGGTTGAGGTCGTCCAGGGTCAGCCCGCTGTCCTCCACCGCCTCCCGGGTGGCCAGCACGGCCAGCTGGGCGGCCCGGTCCATCCGGCGGACCTCCTGCGGGGTCAGCCCCATCTTCGCCGGGTCGAAGTCGATCTCGGCGGCGACCTGGCAGCGGAAGTTCGACGGGTCGAAGAAGGTGATGCGTCGGGTGGCGGTCCGGCCGGCGGTCATCATGTCCCAGAACGCCTGGCGGCCCACGCCGCCGGGCGCCATCACGCCGATGCCGGTGACCGCGACGCGCGGTGTGCTCACAGGTGCCCTCCGACCTGGGGCGCCGGCTCGTTCTCCCGGCCGGGCAGGAACTCGGTGTCGATGTGCCCCAGCTCGGGGCGGGGCGCCAGCGGGCAGAGGTGGAAGATCACCTGGGCCGGCTCCTGGCCGCGGTTCTCCACCCGGTGCTTGACGTTGATCGGCACCAGGCACGCCTCACCCGGACCGAGGTCCACGTACTCGGTGTCGATCCGCATGGTGATCTGACCGCTCACCACGTAGATGGACTCCTCGGAATACGGGTGAATGTGCTCGCACACGAATTCGCCCGGCTCCAGGGTGAGCATTCCGCCGAACCCGGTCGTCGACTTCACCGTCTTCGGGCTGAGCATGATACGGACATCACCGCCGCGCCGACGGTTCGGCTGTACGTCGCTCCACGAAACCTTCATGGCGCTCGTGGTGGTCACGGTTTTCTCCTCTCGGCCTGCGGTGCCGGCCCCGGTGACGGTCATTTGTCCGGCGTCCAGGTGTAGAAGGGCTCGGCCATGGCGTCCTTCGGTTCCGCCCAGGCCGGGTCGTACGGGCTGATGAACTTCGCCAGCTTGTCGTGGATGTCCTGGTAGAGCGGGTGGCTGCGCGCCTTGTAGAGGTCCCGGTTGATGGACTGGTCCGCCTCCACGAGGTGGAAGTAGAGGTCGTGGAAACGGAACAGCGTCCGCCGGTCCACCCCGATCATGTGGGGCAGTTCGGTGGCGTCCGATTCGGCGAAAATGTTGGCGACCGACGCGGCATCCGCCGGGTTCATACGGGCCACAATGAGCGTCCGGTGCACAGTCCTCTCCTTTCGGCTGATGCAGGGTTGATCGCCAGGAGTGCCGATCAGGCTCGGCCAGGCATCCCGGTCTGTACTGCGAAATGATTTCGTCGGCGCCTCGAAGGCGCTTAAAGCCCGGATGGAGCATTCGCGAATCCACCGGGGTGGAGGCCGCCGTCAGGCGTCGTTACGGCTGAGCATCTCGTGCACCGCGGCGGCGTCCTGGTCGCCGTAGCCCGCGTCGATCGCCTCGGTGAAGGTGACCGCGGACCGCTCGATGACCGGCATGTCCACGCCCACCTTGGCCGCCTCCGCGAGGGCGAGGCGGAGGTCCTTGTTCATCAGCCGGGTCCGGAAGGCGGCCGGCTCGTACTTGCGCTCACGCATCAGCGCGGCCCGGAACGACATCACCTTGGAGCTGAAGCCGCTGCGCTCCACCGCCATCAGCAGCATGTCCCGGTCCAGGCCGGAGCGCTCGCCGTAGGCGACCGCCTCGGCCATCGAGGCGACCTGGGCGCCGAGCATGGCGTTGAAGACCAGCTTCATGGTGGCGGCCATCCCGGGCGGACCCAGATAGACCACCTGCGGGCCGAGCAGGGCCAGCACGTCGGCCACCTCGGCCAGGTCGTCCTGGGTGCCGGCGGTCAGCACCCGCAGCTCGCCGTTGCGCGCCTGGTGCGGGTTGCCGACCACACACGCCTCGATCCGCTTCACCCCCGCCCTCGCCGCCCGCTCGCCCGCCTCCCGGGCGTACGTGGGGGAGACCGTGGAGGTGTCGATGATCGGTGTGCCCGGCTTGGCCGCCGGGCACACCGCGCCGAAGAGGACCTGCTCGACAGCCTCCTCGTCGGCGAGGCTGACCAGGACCACGTCCGCGTCGGCGACCGCCTCGGCCGGCGACTCCGCCTGCCGCGCGCCGGCCGCCACCAGCCCGGCGGCCTTCGCCGCGGTGCGGTTCCAGACGGTCAGCTCGACGCCGCTGTCCAGCAGCCGGTGCGCCATGCCGCCGCCCATGCCGCCCAGTCCGAGGACGGCCACCTTCCGGGCGGCCATCAGATGCCGCCGTCGACGTGCAGGGTCGCCCCGGTCACGTACGCCGCCAGCGGGCTGGCCAGCAGGAGCACGGCGTTCGCCACGTCCTCCGAGGTGCCCAGGCGACGCAGCGCGGCGTTGGACTTGATCCGCTCGTACATCTCCGGCGGCAGGCCGGCGCCCGGCTCGGTCTCGATGATGCCCGGGGAGACCTCGTTGATCCGGATGCCGCGCGGGCCGACCTCCTTGCACACCGACCGCATCCAGCCGTTGATGGCGGCCTTGCTGGCGGTGTAGTGCGCCTTGCCGGCCAGGCCCCGGGTGCTCACCGAGGCGCCGACGTTGACGATCGACGCGCCCGCGCCGAGCAGCGGCAGGGCGGCGTGGGTGACCAGGTGGAACGCGGTCAGGTTGGTGTCCAGCACCCGCCGCCACTCGTCGAGGGTCACCTCGGCGGCCGGCGCGTGGCTGTCCACCCCGGCGCTGTTGACCACGATGTCCAGCCCGCCCAGCTCGGTCTTCGCGACCTCGACGAGGCGCGTCACCTCCGCCGGGTCGCGCAGGTCGGCCTGGACCACCTGGTGCCTGCCGTCGGTCGCCTTCAGCTCCCGCTCGAGGCTCTCGGCCGCCTCACGGTCGTGGCGGTAGCAGGTGACGACCGAGGCGCCGGCCCCGGCCAGGGCGGTGACGATCGCGCGTCCGATGCCGCGGGTGCCACCCGTGACCAGGGCGCGCTTGCCGGCCAGTTGAAGATCCACGATTCCTCCGGTTTCGGGCGGCGCCGCCGGCAGGGCCGACGGCGCCGCGTACTCGATGGTTCTTTCAGGGGGTCGGTCAGACCAGCGTGACCAGGCGGTACAGACCCTCGACCGCACGCGGGTAGCCGGTCTCGGCGTTGGTCGCGTACGAGTAGAGGAGGTACGCGCCCGGGGCCAGCTCGGTGCGGACGATGGCCTGCTTGCCCGCCGCGAGCGGGGCGAGACCGATCGGCATGGTGGTCA
Organism: Micromonospora sagamiensis; assembly: GCF_014680085.1. Taxonomy (NCBI): domain Bacteria; kingdom Bacillati; phylum Actinomycetota; class Actinomycetes; order Micromonosporales; family Micromonosporaceae; genus Micromonospora; species Micromonospora sagamiensis. The sequence goes on from NZ_AP023438.1 coordinate 5,129,671, forward strand.
CCGGCGACTCGCTCGGCCACTGGCCGTTCTTGATCGCCGTGAAGTACTCCGCCACGTCCTCGGCCGTCGCACCCGGCGCGAGCCGGGACAGGACCGCCTCGTTGTTGTGCCGGGTGGTGTTGACGACCAGGTGCTCACCGGTCGCCGTCAGCGTCCGGCTCGGCAGCAGGAACGAGACGGCCCCGTTCCGCTCCCGGTGCAGGACGTAGTCGTCCACGTCCGGGAACCGCGGGGCGCCCAGCCCGGTCACCGTCAGCGGCTTCACCTGCGGCACCGCCGTGGCGCTGGTGTAGTCGAAGTTGACCAGGTGGTACGTCCCGGGCAGCAGGAACTGCGTGAACGACACCCGCGAGTCCGGCGTCACGACCGCGCCGCCGAGGTTCTCGGCGCAGGCCACCAGCTCCCGCTCGGCGGCGGCCCGCTCGGCGGGGTTGTAGGCCGAGGTGGCGGCCAGGGCGGTGAGGTACCGGTCCACCGACACCCCCGACCGCAGCCGGATCAGCAGCAGCGACCGGCCACCCGGCTCCGGGGTGCTGACCCGGAAGGTGACCGAGCCGCCCCGCAGCTGGCTCGGAGCGGTGAAGCTGTCGGGGTGGATGACGATGTCCACCCCGGTGGCCCCGGAGGTGGACGCCGGAGCGGCCTTGGCCGGTGCGGCCACCGACAGACCGGCCAGCGCGGCCCCGGCGGCCGTGCCCATCAGCAGGCGACGGCGGGAGACCGCGGCGCGCCCGGTATCGGGTTTCGCTGTCACAGGATCGTTTCTCCTTCGTGGAGGGATCGGATGGTCCCCGTCCGTGCTCAGGCGGTCTTGCGCCCGATCACGGCCGAGTCTGCGTCGGTCAACGGCAGGACCGAGGTCTCGGTGAAGCCGGCCTCGCGCATCCAACCCTGGCAGTCCGCGCCGGTGTACTCGCCACCGCCCGGGGTGACCAGCTGCATGTTGAGGCTGAGCAGCAGGTTCGCCGGCTCCCGGCGGTCGTCGTCGATCAGGGCGTCGTACACCATGACCCGACCGCCGACCGGCAGCGCCTCGTACGCCTTGCGCAGCAGGGCGGTCCGCTGCTCGTCGTTCCAGTCGTGCAGCACGTGCCCGAAGATCAGGACGTCGGCGGTGGGGAGGCTGTCGTTGAAGAAGTCACCGGCGTGGAAGGTGACCCGGTCGGTCATGCCCAGCCGGTCCATGTGCTCGTCGAAGAACGGCTTCACCGGCGGCAGGTCGAAGGTGCCGGCGTCCAGCTGCGGGTGGGCCTTGGCGATCACCGCGGCGATGTTGCCCCGCGCCCCGCCGACGTCCACGAAGGAGCCCACCTCGGTCCAGTCGAACTTCTCCGCCAGCGCCGGGCCGACGGCCGAGTTGGCGCCGTCCATGGCGGACATGAAGTTCCGCACCGACTCCGGCCGGGAGTAGAACTTGTTGAAGTCGCGGTCGGTGTGCGCCTGCATGTCACCGGTCTTCAGCAGGTCGGTCAGCTTGCCCCAGACGCCGTACTGCCAGGCGTGCATGCGGAGGAAGCCGCCCTGGTACGACGGGTGCTTCGGGTCGAGCTGGTTGGCGGCGGCGGCGCTGATCGCGTAGCGGCCCTCGGCGTCGCGGTCGAGCACCTTCAGCGCGACCAGCGAGTCGAGGAAGTCGCGGGTGGCCCGGGGGTGCAGCCCGAGCGTCTCGCGGATCTCCGGCTCGGTCTTGCCGCCCTCGGCGAGGACGCCGAACAGGCCCAGCTCGACCGCGCTGAGGAAGGTCTTGGCCGACCAGTAGCCCGCCGCGAGGTCGAGGATCGACAGGTCAGAGTTCTTGGTTCCCATTACGAAGGCTCCTTCGGGATGTGGTGCGGGCCGTGGTGGTCGCCACGATGCTCGGGAAACGCTGGCAGCCGCTCCTCGACGAGAGATCGAAGACGACTGGGACGGTGCCGGTCAGAGGTCGACCCGCACCCGGTACTGGTCGAGCCACATGTTGAGCTGGAAGAGCATCTCCACGTGGGTACGGGCCACCCACGCGCGCGGGCCGGAGACCAGGCTGTCGGGCTCGGCGGCGAACGCCTTCGCGGCGGTCACGTCGACCAGCCCGGCGATGGGGGCGTCGCGGTCCTCGGTCAGCGTCAGGAGCTGGTCGCAGAGCGCCTTGGCGTACGCGGAGTCCTGGGTCACCGGGTACGGCGACTTCTTCCGGTCCACGATGGACGGCGGCAGGACGTCCTTCACCGCGGCGCGCAGCAGGCTCTTCTCCCGGCCGTCGAAGCTCTTCTGCGCCCACGGGGCGGAGTAGACGTACTGCACCAGGCGGTGGTCGCAGTACGGCAGCCGCAGCGCCAGCCCGACCGAACCGGCGATCGACTCCGAGTGCGGGATCAGCGTCTCCAGCCAGTTGGTGACGTTGAGGTACCACATCTCGCGCATGCGCTTCTCCTGGCCGGTCTCACCCGGCAGCAGCGGCACCCGGTCCATCGCCTCCCGGTACCGGCCGCTGGTGTAGCCGCGCATGTCGAGCCGCTCCAGCAGGCCCGCCTCGATCAGGTCGGTGCCCATGCCGTGCTTGCCGCCGCCCCAGTGGGCCATCGCGATCCACGGGAAGGTCTGCGCCTCGATCAGCGGCGGCATCGACATCCACATGGTGCCGCCGAAGACACCGTCGGCGGCGTCGCCGAGCAGGGCCAGCGGGGTGTGCTCCTGCACCGCGCGGCAGAGCACGTAGAGCGAGGTGTTCATGTTGCCCAGCGGGCTCGGCACGTCCTTGGCCCGCAGCGCGTTCGCCGCGACGATCGGGTCGAGCAGGTCGGCGGTGTCCAGCACGATGTCGGTGTGCTCGGCGCCGATCCCGTCGACCAGTTCCTTCACGTACGGCGCGTCCGAGGAGCCCCAGACCTCGTCCGGGGTGAACTCCTCCACCGAGCCGAACGACACGGTGAAGGTGTGCAGCGGCCCCTCGCCGCGCTCCTTGAGCGCCCGGGCGGCCAGCGCGGTCACCCCGGAGGAGTCCAGGCCGCCGGAGAGCATCATGCCCAGCGGCACGTCCGCGGTGAGCTGCCCGCCGACCGACTGCTCCAGCAGCTCCCGGACGGTGGCCACCGTGGTGTCCAGGTCGTCGGTGTGCGGCTGCGCCTCCAACGCCCAGTACCGCTCCTCCCGGTGCCCGGAGCGGGTGACCCGGACGACGTGCCCGGCACGCACCTGGTACATGCCCTTGAACACGCCGTGGCCGGGGGTGCCGGCGTAGGAGAGGATCTCGCGCAGGCCGTCGGCGTCGACCACGGCCTCGGCCTGCGGGTGGTCCAGGATCGCCTTCCGCTCGGAGGCGAACAGCACGCCGCGCGGGGTGGGGTAGTAGAACATCGGCTTGTTGCCGAGCCGGTCCCGGACCAGCAGCAGCTCCTCGCGGCGGACGTCCCACACCGCGAAGGCGTAGCCACCCTCCAGCTTCTCGGCCAGCCCGGCCCCCCACTGGAGGTACGCGTACGCCACCACCTCGGCGTCGCCCCGGCTGCGGAACCGGTGTCCGTGCGACTCCAGCTCGGCGCGGAGCGCGGGTGCGTTGTAGACGTCACCGTCGAGCGCGACCACGGCGAGCACCTGCCCGTCCGCCTCGACGACGTACGGCTGCCGGCCGCCGTCCAGCTCGACCAGCGCGAGCCTGCGGTGTCCGATGGCGGCACGCGGCGACGTCCAGATCCCCTCCGCGTCCGGTCCCCGGTTGGCCATCGTGGCGCTCATGGCACGGACGGTCGCCTGCGCGCGGGACAGGTCCCGCTCGTAGTCAACCCAGCCAGCGATACCCGACATGGCTCGTCTCCTCACATTCGCGGTCGTTAGGCGTGCAGCGCGGCCCCGGACCGGGGCGATGCGTCACGCCGCCCGGTCGCCTGCTCGCGGTCGATGCTCAGCGGCCCGTCTCGGGTCTGCCTCGGGGCTCGGTCGAAGGTCACGCACGTCGGTGTCGTCGCCCCGCCCCCGACCGGCCGGGACGCAGGCGGCGTCGAGCTTTCCTCCACGTCGGCTTGAGGCGGGGCCGTGAGCATCGCTGGCGGAGTTCGTTGCCGGACGCGACGGAAGATGGCGAGCCGATGAGAGAGACAATTGCCCAGGCGCTGGCGGTGGTCGCCGTCGGCGGCAGCGGGATCGTGGCGGGGGTGTTCTTCGCCGTGGCGGTGAGCGTGCTGCCGACCCTCTACACCATGCCCGCGGGCAGCTACATCACCCTGCACCGCAAACTCGGCCAGGGATACCACCCGTCGATGCCGTTGATCGTCAACTCGACGATGTTCGCCGACATCGCACTGATCTTCCTGGTCGAGGAGTCGGCGACCCGATGGCTGTTCATCCTGGCCTCGGTGCTGGCGCTGGGCGTGCAGGGGGTGTCCCACCTCGGCAACGTCCCGATCAACAAGCGGGTGCTGCGGGTGGACCCGGACGCCGTACCCGACGACTGGGACGACCCCCGACCGCAGTGGCGGCGCCTGCACCAGCTCCGTACCGCGCTGGCCCTGGCGGCCCTGACGGTGACCGCGGCGGGCGTGGTGGTGCTGCCGTGACCGCGACCACGCCCGGCCCCGCACCCGACGTGGTGACCCCGCTCCCGGCCGCCGACGCCGCCCCGCCCGGCGCTCCGACGCCCGCGCGGCGGCTCGGCCCCGCGCTGACCGTGGTGCTCCTGGCGACCTTCATGACCAGCTTCGACACCACCGGCGTGAACATCGCCGTGCCGTCCATCCAGGACGGGCTGGGCGCGAGCTACGCCTCGATGCAGTGGGTCCTCGCCGGCTACACCCTGCCGTTCGCCCTGCTGCTGGTCACCGGGGGTCGGATCGGGGACGCCTTCGGCCGTCGGCGGGCGTTCCTGGTCGGCCTCGCCGGTTTCACCGTCGCCTCGGTGCTCGCCGGGGTCGCCGGGGACGTCGGCTGGCTCGTCGCCGCCCGGGTGGTGCAGGGTGTCGCCGCCGCGATCATGGGTCCGCAGGTCCTCGCGGTCTTCCAGGTCCTGGTGCCGCCCGCCCGCCGGGCCCCGCTGCTCGCCGTCTACGGCCTGGTCATCGGCCTGGCCACGGTCTCCGGGCCGATGCTCGGCGGCGTCCTGATGGGCGCCGACCTGTTCGGTTGGGGCTGGCGCACCATCTTCCTGATCAACCTGCCGATCGGCCTGGCGGCCTTCCTCGGCGGGCTCGTCTGGCTGCCCGAGTCCCGCGACGAGCGGGGACGCGGCTTCGACCTCGGCGGTGTCTTCCTGGCCGCCGCCGCGCTGCTGCTCCTGCTGCACCCCCTCATGTACGGCCGGGAACTCGGCTGGCCGTGGTGGTCCTGGGTGTGCCTGGCCGCCGCCGGCCCGGCGTTCGTGCTGCTCGTCCGGTTCGAGCGGCGCAAGGAACGGGCCGGGGAGTCGCCGCTGGTGGCGCTGCACCTGTTCGGACAGCGGACGTTCACCGCCGGGGTGCTCGCCAACGTCATCGTCGCGGCGCTGATGTCCGGCTTCTTCCTGACCTTCGTGGTGTTCCTCCAGAACGGTCTGGGCTTCACCGCCGAACGCACCGGCTGGACGGTCGCTCCCTGGGCGGTCGGCACCGCGCTCGCCTCGATGGTGGCGATCCCGCTGGCCCGTACCGCCGGGCGGACCGCCCTGGTCGTCGGCGCGATCCTGATGACGCTCGGCATGGCCGGGCTGAACGCGATCGTGGTCGTCTCCGGGGACCGGCTCACCTCGCTGCCGATCGTGGTCAGCCTCTGCGTCGTCGGCGTCGGCATGGGCCTGGTCAGCGCCCCGATCCTCAACGTCACCCTGGCCGGCATCCCGCACGTCGACGCCGGTTCCGCCGCGGGCATCTTCTCCACCGGCAAGCAGACCGGCGGGGTGTTCGGGGTGGCGGTGACCGGTGCGGTCTTCTTCGGCCTCCTCGCCGACCAGGACACCGCGAGCCGGGCCCGCTTCGTCGACGCGATGAGCTGGACCCTCGGCGTGCAGGTGGTGCTCTGCCTCCTGGTCGTGGCGCTGGTCTTCGTCCTGCCCCGCAAGGTCGACGCCGCCGGCCGCTGAGCCGCGGTCCCCGCCGGTGGACGTGCTCGCGCCGCAGGTGCGACAGGCGGTGTGACCGGGCGGGCCGGATCACGACGATTCGGCCCGCCCGGCGCCAGCAGCACATCCCCTCCCCGCCGCCGTCCGGACCGTCAGTCACGGTGGCGCTCGCCGCGCAGCCCACCCGCAGCTGCCCCAGGGGGCACGCGCCCGGGTTGACGCGGCTGTTTCCGGCCGTCGCCGTTCTCGCGGCGCACCGCCGCTCCCGGGGGCCCACCCCCGGCTCTCGGTTGACCTCTCCGACGGCGGTACAGCCGGTTCTCGAACGCGGCCGGCACGTGCACCGGCAGAGACGTACGACACCAGTGGTCACTCTGTGTGTCGACGGAGAGGGCGGTGGTCGGTTGTCGCGGAGAGTGACCTGCTGTCGGGCGTGCCCTCCCTTCGGTTGCTCCCTTTGCTCTGCACCCTCATCCGCGACACCCCTATCGAGCAGGGAAGACGTCGTGTCGACCTGCGCCGGGTGCGGGAGCGTTCGGTCACCGTGGGTGCATGGTGCGTGGAGGGGTGCAGAGCAAAGGATGCGCGGATGGTCTGGGCGGATCAGACCGATATCGCTGCGAGTAATCATCGGCCACTGTCGACAACGAGAGTCGCGCGACGACAGGATCCCGTCCTCGACTTGTCGGCGAGGGCGAGGGCGAGCGCGAGCGCGGTGAAGGGCGAGGGCGAGGGCGAGCGCGGTGAAGGGCGAGGGCGAGGGGAGCGCGGTGAAGGGCGAACAGACGATCGGCCGGGCACCCGGAAAGGGTGCCCGGCCGATCGGCGACGGGTGGGGTCAGTGCGACGGGGCGACCACCTCGCGGCGGCCGGCGCCGGACGCCTTGCGGAACGGCAGCCGGACGAGGGTGACCAGGCCGACGATCAGGCCGACGAACATGATGATGCCCCAGAGCGAGTCGGGCACCTGCCGGTTGCCGAGCATCGGGATCAGCAGCAGCAGCGCCACCGCGGCGAGCCCCGGCCACCGCTGGCCGAGCGGGACCGTCCGGTAGCGGTCCCGGCCGCGCGCCGCGTGGGCGGCGAACCAGCCGGCCGGGACGAGCAGTAGCAGCGCCCAGTAGCCGGGGAGCCGGATCGACTCGCCGATCAGGTCCTTCGCCGGCGGGACGCTGAGCAGCAGGCCCACCCACCAGTACTCGATGAGGACGAACACGGTCAGCGCGAGCGAGGTGGCCCACATGACGCCGCGCGTCTGCTCCCGGCGGAACGCCTGCTCGACGATGTCGACCGCGTTGAACGGGCTGTAGAGGACCGTCCGGCGCCCGAGCAGCAGCATCGGCAGGGCGGCGACCTCCAGGCCGCCGTACCGCGCCACACCGCAGAGCAGCACGCCGATCGTGGTGTAGACGGCCAGCGCCTGGTGCAGCGGGTCCGAGCCGATGCCCATCGGGTAGAGCATCATCGGCAGCTGGAGCAGCGCCGACGGGATCCACGGGCTGACGCCCCGGAACCGGTCGATGCGCCCGAAGAACCAGATGACCGCGGTGTAGACCGCCGCCACCACGGCGAACCAGACCACCATCATGGCCAGTTCGCCACCGTCCAGGGCCTTGTCGACGCGGTACCAGAGGCTGGCGACCGCGATCAGCCCGAAGATGATGCGGAACCAGCCGGCCACCGGGCCGACGTCGCGGCCGATGACGAAGCGGCGGTCCGCAGGTGTGTCGGAGTGGTCCACCGCCCGGTCGGCGGTGCCCGTGTCATGGCTCATCGCGTGTGTACCTTCCATCGAGGGGGTTCGTAACAGCGGGGGCAGACGCTAGAGCAGCGGGCCGACGGCGATCGCGCTGAGCGCCAGGGCGACGACGACGAACACCGTCCGGAGCGAGTTCCACCTGCCCCAGCGGACCCGGGGGTTGATCTCCTCGAAATTCTCCGGCAACCGGTCCGGGTCGAGGGTCTTGAGCCACCGGTTGATCGGGACGTTCTTCGTCAGCGAGATGACCATCGCGCCGAACAGCAGGACGGCGGCCACCCCGAAGGCGATCCGCGACACCGGTTCGTCCACCACGACGGCGAGCAGCAGGTCGACGACCAACGACGTGATCATGCAGATCGGCATGAACGGGTCGAAGCGGGTCACCAGGAACTGGTGGATCGGCACGTACTGGTCGGTCGGCAACCTGAGCAGCAGCGGCACCCCGCCGAGCACAGTGATCATCAGCCCGCCGGCCGCCATCCCGGTACCCGTCAGGGTGATCGGGACCAGGAGCTGGGTCCAGGTCATCTTGTTCTCGCTTCCAACCCGAGGGTGGCTCGACCGCAGGAGGTCGATCTGGCTTCGGGACATCCTCGGACCGCCGTCTCGACGCCAACTCCGAAATCGCTGGAGAAACGGCGGGCGGCTTCCTTCCAGGTGCCTTCGAACCGTTTTCGAGACCCGGCCGCCAGTGTCTGTGGCGGACCTGAACGACATCGGCGCGACCCGCTCGGACAGTCCTCGATGGGGTCGCCGGCGGTGGTCGGGCCCGGAGCGGGAGAGAGGTGACCGCGATGGCAGCGACTGACGCCGCGATCGTGTGGTGGGCGGTCGGACCGTCGGGGCAGGAGGACCGGGGGGCCACCGGCCGTGCGGCAACCGTCGCGGCGGTGCTCGACCGGCTCGGCCCGACCGTACGGCGGGGTCGGCGGACCTCGCTCGTGCTGACCGGTACGACCACCCCGGCCGGGTACGAGGGCGGGGTCAGGTCGGTCTGCGTACCGCCGGGGGCGGCCGGGTCGACGGTGGTCGTACCCCGCCTCTGCGCGGCGCTGCACCACGCGGCGACCCTGCTGGGCCGGGCCGAGGCCGACCTCACCCTGGTCGCGGCCGAGTTGGACGACGAGCCGGGACGGTGGCTGGTGGTGGCGCTGCGTCGCCTCGCCGAGTCCTGGTCCCCCGACGAGCCGCCGCTGGCGGTCGTCCGGACCACCGACGACCTCACCGAGGCCGACCGTACCCGCTCCGGCGTGCTCCGCCCCGGCGACCTGCGCCGCATGCTGGCCGACGGCTTCCGCCGCCCGAACCCGGTCGCCGACCACCGGGCCCCCACCCCGGTCGGGGTGCCGGACACCTCCCGGCGGGGACACTCGGTGCTCCTGCTGCCGCCGCCCGCGCCGCTACCCCCGGCCGGGGACCCGCTGGTGATCCGCTGGTCGGCCGTCGACGAGGCGGCCGAGGACCGGCGACGCCGGGCGATGGGGCGGCTCGCCCGCTTCGAGGGCGACCTGTTCGGTGACGACCGGCGGCGGGTCGAGACGCTGGCCCGGCAGGCCCCGCGCCGGGCCACCCCCGAGGGCATCCGCGGCGCGGTCGTGGCGGCCGACGCCACCGAGGCGGCCGGGGCCCTGGAGCGGCACCGGCCCACGGTGCCGAAGCAGCGCCCGGTCGCGCTGCTCTTCCCCGGCCAGGGCGCGCAGTACCCGCGCATGGGTGCCGGCCTCTACGGCCACGACCCGGTCTTCACCACCGCGATGGACACGTTCTTCACCCTCTGGGGCGAGGGCGGGGAGCAGTTGCGCGAGGAGTGGCTCTCCGACGACCCGAGCGTTCCCTTCGACGACGGCTCCCGTGCCCAACCGCTGCTCTTCGGCGTGGGCTACGCGCTCGGCGCGATGGTCCGCTCCTGGGGGGTCCGCCCGGTCGCCCTGCTCGGCCACAGCGCCGGGGAGATGGTCGCCGCCACCCTGGCCGGGGCGTTCAGCCTGCCCGCCGCCGTCCGGCTGATGCGGGCCCGGGTCACCGAGGTGCTGCGTACCCCGCCCGGCGGCATGCTCGCCGTGGCGGCCACCGCCGACGAACTCCAGCCCTACCTGACGCTGGACCCGACCGGGCAGGTCGCCGTCGCCGCCGTCAACGCCCCCCGGCAGACCATGCTGGCCGGCCCGGACGAGGCGCTGGCCGTGGTCCAGGACAAGCTGCGCGAGCAGGGGTACATCTGCCGGCTGGCCAAGGCGCGACAGGCGTTCCACAGCCCGGCCGTGCTGGATGCGTCGCTGGCCACCCGGCCCGCGGTCGAGGCGGCCCGACCCGGCCCGCCGGTCGACACGGTCTACTCCGCGTACGTCGGACGGAAGCTGGACGCCGCCACCGCCGACGACCCGATGTTCTGGACCACCCAGATCGCCGACCCGGTGCTCTTCTGGCCGGCGCTCGACGCGCTGCTCGCCACCGGTGACCTGCTGCTCGTGGAGGCCGGTGCCGGTCAGGGGCTGACCAACGTGGCCCGCCAGCACCGCGCGGTGCGGTCGAAGGCCAGTGACGTGGTGGCGCTGCTGCCGGCCTCGCCCGGTGCGCCGGTCGCCGACCGCCGGAGCGTCCTCGCCGCCGCCGCGCGGATCTGGGCCGAGGGCCACGAACTCCGGTGGGAGGCGGTGGACGGCACGACCGCCCGCCCCTGACCGTCCACCCCCGACCGATGCCTGACCACGGAGGTTGCCCGTGTTGTTCGAAAGTTATCTCAACTACGACATCGAGGCCGCGCTCTTCCTCACCCTGCTGTGGGGCACGAGCGCGGTCCTGGTGGCGCGTAGGCCACACCACCGCTCCGACCGGCGGGGCCGCCGCCGGGCCACCTTCATGCTGGTGCTGGTCGCCCTCGGCTGGCTCCTCGTCGCCGGCCGCCTGGTCACCACCGCGCTGATGGGCAGCTTCGGCTACCTCTTCGTGGCCGACCGGGTCGCCGTGGCGCTGCCCCTCGTGGTCCTGCCCGCCCTGGCCGTGCTGGTGCTGGCGGTGCCCCGCTGGCGTGCCCACCGGCGGAACCCGTCGGCCGAGACCCGGTTGGCGACCTTCGCCCCGCAGGCGGTCGTGCCGTTCCAGGCGACCGCGCTGGGCGCGCTGACCGGTTTCGTCACCGCGATCATGGTCACCATGGGGCCGCCGCAGCTCGTCCCGATCCTCACCGTCTACGTCTCCTTCCTGACCGTCCTGGTCGGGCTCTGGCTCTGGCAGCAGTACCGGTACCGGGTCGCCGCGAACGGGGGCCCGGTCCGCCGCTCCCGCCCGGTCCGGGCGCTGCGCGCGGTCGCCGTCGTCGCGGTGGTCGGCCTGGTCCTGGTCGGTGGCCTGAGCTGGGCCGCCAACGAGACCGTCCTGCCGGGACGGATGAACATGACCGACCACGCGCACGGCGGCGTCTCCGCGGCCGGCGCGCACGGCCACTCGACCGGCCGTACGGTCAGCGTGGCCGACCTGACCGGGCCGCGCAGCGAGACCCCGGACCGTCGGTTCACCCTGGTCGCCGAGGCGACGAAGCTGCGGCTGGCCTCCGGCCGGGAGGTCGACGCGTGGCTGTTCAACGGGCAGAGCCCCGGCCCGGAGCTGCGGGTCAAGCGCGGTGAGCTGATCGAGGTGACGGTGCACAACAAGGTGCCGGACACCAACGTGTCGGTGCACTGGCACGGTGTCGACGTGCCCAACGCCGAGGACGGCGTCGCCGGGGTCACCCAGGACGCCATCAAGCCCGGCGGCACGCACGTCTACCGGTTCCGCCCGGACGAGGTCGGCACCCACTGGTACCACTCCCACCAGCAGTCCTCGGTCCAGGTCAAGAAGGGCCTGTTCGGGCCGCTGATCATCGAACCGGAGCAGTCGGACCTCGCCCCGGGCACCCAGGACCTCATCGTCTCCACGCACACCTGGTACTCCGGCGAGCTGCCCCTGGAGCCGCCCGCGATCGGCACCGTCGACCAGCTCGACCGGCGCCGGATGGCTCCGGGCACCCCGGTCCGGCTCCGGCTGATCAACACCGACGGCGCCACCCACCGCTACTCGCTGACCGGTACGCCGTTCAGGGTGGTCGCGATCGACGGCAACCCGGTCAACCAGCCGACCGACGTCGCCGGCGAGCAGGTCGTCATCGGCGGCGGCGGCCGGTACGACCTGGAGTTCACCATGCCCGCGCAGCCGGTACGCCTCACCGAGCTGCGGCGCTTCGGCTCCGAACTGCGGGTCGTCGACGGCGGTCTGCTGCTCAGCGCCGACGGCACCGGTGACGTGCAGCCGGACAAGCCGACGGAGGCGTTCGACCCGACCACGTACGGCTCGCCGATGCCCACCCCGTTCGGCCGGGACAGCACATTCACCAAGACGCACTCGCTGGTCTTCGACAACGAGCTGTGGTTCTACGACGGCAGGTTCACCGTCGTCTGGGCCAGCAACGGCATGGCCTTCCCGAAGGCCCCGTCGCTCACCGTCCGCGAGGGCGACCTGGTGAAGGTCCGCTTCGCCAACCGCAGCCACTTCGACCACCCGATGCACCTGCACGGCCACCACGTGCTGGTGCTCAGCCGCAACGGCAAGCCGGCCACCGGCAGCCCGCTCTGGCTGGACACGGTCAACGTCGAGGTGGGGGAGATCTGGGAGGTCGCCTTCAAGGCCGACAACCCGGGCCTGTGGATGGACCACTGCCACAACCTCGACCACGCCGCGGCGGGGATGATGTCGCACGTGGTCTACGAGGGCGTGACCACCCCGTACGAGGTCGGCCACGACACCCCGAACGAGCTGGAGTAGCCCCGGCCAGCACCTGCCCGCACCGACCGCGGCCCCCGGCCCTTCCGCCGGGGGCCGCGTCGGTCGATGCTCCCGACCCCGGCCGAACGCTCCCTGGGCCCGCCGGATGTCACCCGGCCCCGGTCAGGCGCTTCTGCCCGGGTGGCGCTCGACCTCCGACCACACCGCGGACATGCGGGCGAGACAGCGGTCGAACACCTGGGCGTGCTCCCGGTAGGCGGCGCGGTCGGGCCCCGGGCGCACGCAGAGGTCGTCCTCGTCGTTGACGGTCCACGGCGGCACGTCGTGGCCGAGGGCACCGGGCAGCAGCGAGGCGACGCCCCGGGCGCCGAGTTCGCTGGTGAGCTGCCGCCGGACCGGGCGGCCGAGCACGTCGGCGAAGATCTGCGCCCACACCGTCGACCGCGCGCCCCCGCCGGCCAGCCGCCAGGGCCGGTCACCGACGTCCGCGCCGCTGGCCAGCACCCGGTCGATCTGCACCCGGTGGTACTGCGCGACGCCTTCGATGACCGCGCGGGTCAGGTGCCCCCGGCGGTGGTTGCTGGAGATGCCGAGGAACGTGCCGGACGCCGACGGATGCTCCGGTGAGCCGTTGACGAAGGGCAGGAACAGCAGACCGTCGGCGCCGGGCGGCACGGTGGCAGCCTCCTGGAGCAGTTCCGCCGCGGCGACGCCGCCGGTCTGCTGGTGGGGCACCCCGGCGCCGGCGAGCCACTCGAGGTTGGCGGCCGACGTGGGGGCCACCTCCATGGCCAGCATGGTGGCCGGATCGGGCATGAACGCGCTGAGCGTGACCTCCGGGGCGGGAGTGCGTGCGGGCACCACCACCCCGTTGATCGCCCACGTGCCGACGATGATCGTGCCGTCCCCGGGTGCCCGTCCCCCGGCGCCGAGGGTGGCGGCCACGCAGTCCATGCACCCGGCGATGACCGGCAGGCCCTCGGGCAGCCCCGTGCGGGCCGCGGTCGCCGCGCTCAGTCCGGCGACCACCTCGTCGGACCTGAGCAGCGGCGGGAACCGGTCCAGGTCGGCGGCGGGCAGGCCGACCAGTTCGAGCGCCGTCGGCGTGTACGCGCGAGTGTCGAGCCCGACCATGCCGAACGCGCTGGCATCGCTGTAGTCCGCGCTGGCCACGCCGGTGAGCTGCGCGGTGACCCAGTCCTTGCAGGACAGCACCCACCGGGTGGCGGCGTAGGCCGCCGGTTCGGCGTCCCGCAGCCAGCGCAGCAGGACGGCGGGCTGGGCGGCCCACGGGATCGAGCCGGTCTCCCGGGCCAGCCGGCGGGCTCCCTCCGGCGGGATCGCCTGGACGATGTGCTGCGCCCGGCTGTCCGACGAGGCGATGGCCGGCCCGATCGGCCGCAGGGACCCGTCGACCGGGTAGATGCCGTTGCCGTGTGCGGCCACGCCGATGCCCGCCGGGGCGTACCCTTCGGCGGCCAGCTGGCCGCCGACCTCCGCCAGCAGCGACAGCACCGTGTCCGCGAGGGCGGTCATGTCGACGTCGTGGCGGTGGGCGGTGACGCTGGTGCGTGGCGTGCGGGCGTGCACGACGGCCAGCTCGGTGCCGACGACGTCGAAGGCGGCCACCTTGGTGGCGGTGAGGCCGACGTCGACCCCGAGGTAGCAGGTGTGCGGGATCGTCACGACGCCCTCCTCTCGCTCGTTCCGGTCGCCGGGACGAGGTCCAGCCCGCGCGGGCGGAAACGCCGCAGCTCCGCCCGGTAGGCGGCCACCTCGGCGTCGGCCCGCCCGGTGTCCCAGCCGAGCTGCCGTACGGCGACGTCCGCGCAGGTCACGGCCGTTGACACCGCCATGTCCGGGCCGAGACCGACCAGCGTACGGCGCAGCAGCACGTCGGCCAAGGTCACGGCCCGTTCCTCGCGGAAGGCCAGGACCACCTCGGCGGCGACCGCCCCGGTGCGCTCGTCGACGACCTCGGCCAGTGCCGGGTCGGCCACGACGAGTTCGAGTACCCGGCGCGCCCTTACGCCGTAGATGTCCAGCAGTCGGGCGGACTGCGCCGGAGTGAACGGAGTGGCCGAACGCGCGAAGTCCGCGCGGAAGGCGTACCAGTCCGGCGTGTCGGCCCCGGGCAGCGGCCGGGTACGGGTGGTGCACCGTCGTCGCGGCCGACCGAGCACCTTCAGCGCCTCGTCGGTGGCGTCCTCGGCGAGGGCGCGGTGGGTGGTCAGCTTGCCGCCGATGATCGTGAGCAGCCCCTCGTACGCGGGCGCGTGGTTGAGCACGGTGTGCCCACGACTGATCTTGGCGTTGTCCGCCACCCCGGCCGTGTAGGGCAGCGGGCGGATGCCGGCGACGCTGTACAGCACGTCGGCCGGGGTGAGACCGGCCTGGGGGAACAACCGGTTGGCCTCGGTGAGCAGGTAGTCGATCTCGGCGTCGCTGGCGACGACCTCGTCCAGGTCCCCCTCGTACGTGAGGTCGGTGCTGCCGAGGACGTAGCGGCCCTCCCACGGGAAGATGAAGATCGGTCGCTGGTCCGCGGCGGCCTCGAAGAAGACGCAGGTGTCCGGGGCACCCGGGAACGGGTCGATGACGATGTGGCTGCCCTTGGTGCCGCCGTTGAGCCGCCGGCTCGCCACCTGGCTGTCGAGGATCCGGTCGATCCACGGCCCGGCGGCGTTGACGGTGACGCGGCCCCGGATCTCCCCCGCTCGCCCCGACTGGTTGTCCCGCGTCCGGACGCCGTGGACGCGCCCGTCCGTGACGAGAAGACCGGTCACCGTGGTGTAGGTCAGCACCCGCGCGCCCAGCCGCTCGGCGTCGATCAGCAACTCGACGCAGAGGCGCTCGGCCCACGGCACCTGGGCGTCGTTGAAGAGCACCCCGCCGCGCAGCCCCTTGCGGGAGAGGTGGGGCCAGCGTCGGGCGACGGCCTGCGCGGAGAGGCCCCGGCTGCGTCCGCGCCCCCGGCCGGCGGCCAGGACGTCGAACGCGGCCAGGCCGAGCCGGACCAGGGCCCGGGGCCGGCTGTCTCCGGCGTAGAACGGAATGAGCATGGGGTAGTCGTGGACCAGGTGCGGCGCGGTGCGGAACAGCAGGTGGCGTTCCCGGATCGATTCGTGCACCAGGGTGAAGTCGTAGCGCTCGAGGTACTTCAGGCCGCCGTGGATGAGCCGGCTGGAGGTGGCGGTGGTGCCGGCGCCGACGTCCCCCCGGTCGACCACGACGACGCTCAGGCCCCGGTCGGCGGCGTCTCGGGCGATGGCGAGGCCGTTGATGCCGGCACCGATGATCACGAGGTCGACGATGTCCTCGGCGCCGGTCTGTGGTTGTGACATGAGGAGCTCCCGGAGATGCGGGGTGCGGGCCGGTGGGAGACCCGCACCCCTGGCGGTGGTCAGGACGCGGAGGAGGCCGACCGCTCCCGGAAGAGCTCGTAGGCGTCCGCGGGCTTGGCGTCGTCGTGCACCACGGCGCGGACCGCGGCCAGCATCGCGGCCGGGTACTCGCTCTGGAAGATGTTGCGGCCCATGTCGACGCCCGCGGCGCCCTCCTGCATCGCGCGGTACGCCATGGTCAGCGCGTCGAGTTCGGGCAGCTTCTTGCCGCCGGCCACGATGATCGGGACCGGGCAGCTGGCGGTCACCGTCTCGAAGCCCTGGTCGACGTAGTACGTCTTGACGATGTGCGCGCCCATCTCGGCGCTGATCCGGGTGGCGAGCCGGAAGTAGCGCGCGTCGCGGACCATGTCCTTGCCCACGGCGGTCACGCCCAGCACCGCGATCCCGTGTCGCTGCCCGCTGTCCACCAGGGCGGCGAGGTTCGCCACCGACCGGGACTCGTGCTCGCCGCCGACGAACACCTGGATCGCCAGCGCTGCGGCGTTGAGCCGGACCGCGTCCTCGATGTCCAGGGCGATGTGCTCGTCCGACAGTTCCCGCAGGACGCTGGGCCCGCCGCTGGCCCGCAGCACGATCCCGGCGCTGCTCTGCGACGGGATGCTGGTGCGCAGCGCGCCCCGGGTCATCATGATCGCGTCGGCGCTCGGCACGAGCGGAGCGATGGTGGCGTCGAGCCGCTCCAGGCCGGCCATCGGCCCGAGGAAGTAGCCGTGGTCGAAGGCCAGCATCACCGTACGGCCGTTGTCGGGTCGGAAGATCCGGGACAGCCGGTTCTGGAGGCCCCAGTCCTGGGCGTGGGCTCCCTTGACGTGGAAGCCGGTGGCCGTCGGGGCGGTCCCGCCGTAGTCGCGGGCGTCGAGCAGACCGTCGGTGTCAGCCATTGGTGTTCTCTCCTGTGCTAGTTCCAGCGGTGGTCGCGGCCGCGGGGCGCAGCCGTCGACGGGGTCGGGTCGTCCCGCCGGCGAGGGTTCCGCCGCCGGCGAGGAAGAGGACGAACAGCACCAGGCCGCCCTTGAGGAGGTTCTGCGCGGCGGTGCTCCAGCCCACGAGGTTGACGAGACCGTCGAGCAGGATGAAGAAGAGCGCGCTGCCCCAGATGCCGACCGGCACGGCCCGGCCCCCCGAGATGAGCGTGCCGCCGATGACGACGACGGCGACCGAGTCGAGCAGGTAGCGGGTGCCCAGGTCGGGTGACGGCGCGATGTAGGCGGCGAGCAGCGCGCCCGCCAGCCCGGCGAGGGCGCCGCTGGCCAGGTAGGTGGTGGCGATCGTCCGGGCGATGGGGATGCCGGCGCGCTCCGCGGCCTGCCGGCTCTGGCCGACCGCGAGCAGCGAGCGACCGTACGTGGTGCGGCGGAGGAGGGTCACGACGAGCGCGGTCAGCGCGGCCACCGCGACGGCGAGCACGGGTACGCCGGCCGGACGCAGGTTGAGTAGCCTGCGCAGCCCCTCGTCGGGCACCGCGGTGAAGCCGTCGGCCAGCGACAGCGTCAGCGACGAGGCGATCAGCCCGGCGGCCAGGGTGGCGATGATCGGCGGGACGGACAGCCCGAGGATCGCCACCACGCTGATCACCGCGACGGCCAGCCCGGTCCCGATGCCGGCCAGGATGCCGACGGGCACCGATCCGGTCGACGCGGTGACCTGGACCGCGACGAAGCCGGCGAGGGAGATGATCGGCGCCACCGACACGTCGATGTTGCCCGGCCCGGCGGTGATCACCAGCATCTGGCCCAGGCCGACGATGACCAGGTAGGGGGCCAGGGACAGCGCGAGCGAGACGGTCTGCCCGCTGCCCTGGTCGGAGATGGCCAGGATGGTGACCCAGACCAGCGCGGCGGCGACGAATCCCCAGATCCAGGGGCGGGCGAGCGTACGGAGGGTCATCGGAGCACCTTTCCGACCACGACGCGGCCGGCGAGCACGGCCAGCACGATCGCGCCCTGTACGGCTGACTGCATGTTCGACGGCACGTCGAGCAGGCTGAGGACGACACTGACCAGGCCGAGGGTGATGCCGCCGATGGCGACGCCCCACGGCACGGCGGTTCCACCGGCGAAGGATCCGCCGCCGAGGATCACCGCGGCGACCGTGATCAGGGTGTAGCTGGTGGCGGACGAGACGTCGCCGCCGCCGGTCTGCGACGCGAGGGCGAGCCCGGAGAGCACGCCGAGTGCCCCGGCCACGGCGTACGCGACGACCCGCGCGGCCAGCGGTCGTAGCCCGGCTCGTTGCAACGCGACCGGGTTGCTGCCCAGCGCGCGGGCCCGGACCCCGACGGAGCTGCGGGCGGACAGCAGCCAGACCACCGCGGTGACGACGAGGATCGGCAGCAGCGGGGCGGGGAAGCCGCCCGGCTGCCAGGAGCCGAAGGCCGCCAGCCACTGCGGGGTGCTGCCGCCCGGCGTGGGCAGGACGAACATCCCCAGTCCCAACCAGACGAACGAGGCCCCGAGGGTGGCGATCAGCGACGGCACCCGGCGCAGGTGGATCAGCGCGCCGAGGACCGCGTAGGCCGCCACGAGGCCGAGCAGCATCAGCGCGCCGGTGCCGGGGGAGGAGACCAGTTTCGTGGCGGTGACGACGGTGACCAGGCCGATGAAGTTGCCGATGCCGAGGTCGATGTCGCCCACCGCCATGAGCACCATCTGGGCCTGGGCCGCGATCACCAGGGGCACTGCGGCCGAGAGGACCAGGGTGAGACCGGGGACGGTCAGCACGTCGGACTGTAGCGACGCGCAGACCGCGATCATGGCCACCATCGCGACCGTGCTGACCATGGCGGGTCCGGTGCGGCGCAGCAGGGCCCGCGACGGCATCGCCGTCGCGACGAGATTCGTCATCGCGGTGCTCCCATGGGCTCGGACTCGGCGAAGGAGACGGCGATGATCCGTTCCTCGGAGATCTCCGCGCCGGTCAGCTCGGCGACGACCCGGCCGGCGCGCAGCACGTAGACCCGGTCGCAGTGCGCCATCTCGGCGTTCTCGCTCGAGTACCAGACCACGCTGCGCCCGTCCGCCGCCTCCTGCCGGATGAGCGTGTAGAGGTCGGTCTTCGTGTGCACGTCGACCCCGCGGAACGGGTCGTCGAGCAGGATCAGGTCGGCCGTGGAGGCGAACGCCCGAGCCACGATGACCTTCTGCTGGTTACCGCCGCTGAGCTCGGTCATGCCCGCGTCGGCGCCACCGCGGATGGCCAACCGGTCCACCCAGTCGCGGATCGCGGCCTCCTCCGCGCCGGTGCGGCGTACGCCGAACCGGGCCAGGCCGCGCATGGCGGTGACGACCAGGTTCTCCGCCACGGACCACAGCGGCAGGACGCCCGCGCGCTGCCGGTCACCGGGCACGTACGCGCGGGTGCCCTGCACCGTGGTGTCCCGCCGGACGGGGCGCCACAGCCGTTCGAGCACCTGCTGCTGGCCCTGACCGGCGAGCCCGGCCAGCCCGACGACCTCGCCCCGGCCGATCGTGATCGACACGTCGTGCAGGCCGTGACCGGTGGCGCCACGTAGTTCGGCGACGACCGGCCGGTCGCCGGCCACCCGGGCGGGCGCGGTGGTGGGCTCCGCCACCTCCGCGCCCATCAGGGCGAGCACGTCGTGTTCGCCGAGACCGGCCGCGGGGCGCTCCGCGACGACCGCGCCGTCGCGCATCACCGCGACCCGGTCGGCCACGGAGAGCACCTCACGGATCCGGTGCGAGATGAGCAGGACGGCCGTGCCCTGGGCGGCGAGCCGCCGGACGTACGTGTAGAGCGAACGCGCGGCGTCCGGGCCGAGCGACTCGGTCGGCTCGTCCAGGATCAGCAGCTCGAGCCGGTCGACGAGGCTCGCCCGGGCGATCTCCACCATCTGCCGCTGGGCCAGCGACAGGTCCTCGATCCGGTCCCGGGGCGCCACCCCGTGCCCGGGGAACATCTCGTCCAGCCGGCGGGCGGCGGCGATGCCGGCCGCCCGCCGCCACCGCAGGCGGGGCAGGCAGTGCCGGGAGGAGACCCAGATGTTCTCCGCGACGGTGAGGTCCGGGCAGAGCGACGTTTCCTGGTACGCCATCCGGACGGCACGGAACGGTCCGGTGCCCGGCGCGACGCCGCGCGTCTCCTGGCCGCCCACGACGACCGTGCCCTCGTCGCACGCCTCCAGGCCGGCGAGGATGCGCATCAGCGTGCTCTTGCCCGCGCCGTTGTGACCGACGAGGCCGAGCACCTCACCGGCGCGGACGTCGAGGTCCACCCCGGTGAGGGCCCGGGTGCGCCCGTACGTCCTGGTCACCCGCCGGGCGGTGACGACCGGTGGTGCCGCGGACGGCTTCCGGCCGTCCTGTGGCGGGGCCGCGTGCGACCCCACCGGCAGGTTGTCGACGTGCATCATGCGCTCCTCTGTCGCTGTCGGTCAGCCGGCGGTCGTCGGGATCGGCGGCTGCACCGGGGCGCCACCGCTCTTCGCGGCCTCGACCTGCTTGCGGAAGAGCTCCTGGGTCCACGGCCAGGCGGCGTACTCGTCGGGCTTCAGGACGCCGGCCCACGCGGCGACGTCCTTCTGCTCCACCAGCACGATCGGGAAGGTGATCTCCTTGGGGATGTCCTTGCCGTCGAGCAGGTCGATCGCCTCCCACAGGGCGGCCACCGACTGGCCCGGGTCGGACATGACCGCGACCGAGCCGTTGTCGAGCTTGCTCTCCTGCCAGTACTTCAGCGCGCGACCGTTGGTCTCGAAGGTGACCGCCGGGACCGGCTTGCCCGCGCTGGTGAAGGCCTGGGCGACGCCGTAGCCGTCACCGCAGCCGATGACCCCGTCGACCTTCGGCACGCTCGACAGCACACCGAGCACGGCCTTCTGCGCCTTGGCGCCG
The DNA here is from genome assembly GCF_014680085.1 of Micromonospora sagamiensis. Classification (NCBI taxonomy): domain Bacteria; kingdom Bacillati; phylum Actinomycetota; class Actinomycetes; order Micromonosporales; family Micromonosporaceae; genus Micromonospora; species Micromonospora sagamiensis. The sequence goes on from NZ_AP023438.1 coordinate 5,150,449, forward strand.
TCGCACATGCCGTTGACGGTCGCGGCGACCTTGACGCCCGGGTTCCTGCCCAGGATGTCCTGCGTGGTCTGGTACATCTCCGCCTCGGGCTGGGAGCCGACCACGCCCCGGCTGACGATCACCGTGCCCTTGCCGCCGATGCCCTTCACCAGCGGCTCGGCCGCCGCCGTCGCCCAGTCCTTGAAGCTGTTGAGCAGCACGTGGGCGCAGGGGGCGTCGATCGCCGAGTCGAAGACCACGACCTTGATGCCGGCGTCGCAGGCCTGCTGGATGACCGGCTTGAGCGCGGTCGGCGAGGCCGGGTCGATCAGCAGGGCGTCGGGCTTCTGCAGCAGCAGGCTCTTGATCTGGGCGACCTGCTCGGTGGCCGAGTTCTCGCCGGGGGCGTTGACGACCTTGAACTTGCCGATCAGCCCGTCGCTCTGCGCCTTGGTGGCGGCGGCCTCGAACTTGGCGATCATGGTCTGCCGCCAGCCGTTGCCGATGAAGCCGTTGCTCAGCGCGATGAACGGCTTGTCGCCACTTCCGGCGCTGCCGCCGCCGCTCGTGCCGGAACCACAGCCGGTCGCGGTGACCGCGACGGCCGCGACCAGCGCGGCGGCAACGGCGGTGCGCCGCCGTGGGGACGAGGGGTGAGTACGCATGGTGGGGGCCTCCAGAGAGAGCGAAAACCCGTCGGGGCGGGGGTGGACGTGCTCCGTCAGCTGACCGCAGCTGGGCTGCGATGAGGTGCAGTCATTACAGACCTGTAGTGACAGGCTCGCTAGAGGATGATGACAAACGTGTTTCATGTCACAGTGATTCGGGTTACGCTCTCGTGACGATTCGGCGCTTGGGCTGGCATTCCGGGCCGTCGACTTCCCTGGCGGCGTGTGTCACCGGCTGCACGACCTGTCATGACAGGGCCGCGCAGTCATGGCATGCTGTAGCCGGTCGATGGGGAAGGAAGTCCATGACGATGACGTACCGGCGGCTCATCCGGGACGGGAGCGAGCCGCTCTGGATGCAGCTGATGCGGGAGCTGCGCGGCCAGATCGAGGCCGGTGAGATAGCCCCCGACCAGCCGCTGCCGTCGGAGGCGGAACTGACCGACCTCTATGGCGTCTCCCGTACCGTCGTCCGCGAGGCGCTGCGTGAGCTCGTCCAGCAACGGATGATCTACAAGGTCAAGGGGCGGGGCGCCTTCGTCGCTCCCCGCAAGACCGAGCTGCGCTTCGTCGGCTCCGTGTCCGGCTCCGCCGACGACCTGCGGGAGTCGGGACGCCGGGTCACCACCCACACGGTCAGCCAGAGCCTCAGCCCGGCGGACCAGCGCGAGGCGGACCTGCTCCAGGTTCCGGTCGGCGAGCCGGTCGTGCGGATGCGCCGGCTCCGGGGCGTCGACGGCCAGCCCTGGCTGCTCGTCGACACCGCGCTGCCGGCCCGGCTGGTGCCCGGCCTCGACCGCGCCGTCCTGGAGAACCAGTCGCTCTACGACGTGCTGCGCCGCCGGTACGGGCTCGAACCCGTCGGGGCCGACCGGTGGATCGAAGCCGTCTTCCCCGAACCCGAGGACGCCGCCCTGCTCGAGGTCACCACCTCGACGCCCCTGCTCGGCATCGAGTCCGTGGCCTGGCTGCGGGACGGCACCCGGTTCGAGGCCTACTACGCGTTGCACCGGAGCGACCAGACCCGTTTCTTCGTGGGTATCCGCTGACCACGGCGTTCCACGCGGCACGGCGGCGCGGGACGCGACTTCCGCGTCGAGGGACGACTCGGGCGTCACCGGGGCGGCCTTCGCTCGGTGTACCGTCCAAAGTGGCGACCCGGGTGCGGCCGGCGGGCCGCCGCTCGGCCCGCTACCTGGGGAGCGATCGTGGAACCGACCATCGGAGAGAACCTCGCGGCGATCCGCCAGCAGTCGACCCTGACGCAGGAGCAACTCGCCGAACGTGCCGGCGTGGACGTCGGGGTCATCCGCAAGTTGGAGCAGGGCGCGCGCAAGAGTGCCCGACTGCCCACCCTCCACGCGCTCGCCCGCGCTCTGAATGTGCCCACCAGCGCGCTGATCGGCGACACCTCCCACGCGGCGGCCCGGGCCGAACCGGACCACCGACCGCTCTCCCTCGCGGAGATCCGCCGCGCGGTCGTGCCCGTCCGGGGTATCACCGGAACGGCACTCACCCCGCCGGCCGGTGACCCGCCGAAGCCCGAGGTGCTGCGTGCGCGGCTGCACGCCGTCGACCGCGCCTACCACGCCAACGACTACGCCCGCGCGCTGGCCGACATGCCGGCGTTGCTGCTCGACGTGCGGGCCGCCGCCGGCCTGGCGGACGAGATCGACCGGGCCAGCGCGTACACCCTGCTCGCCCGGACCCAGCACCTCACCGGGAACCTCCTGATCCAGCTTCGGGCCAGCGACCTGGCGATGACCGCGTTGTCCGGCGCGCTGGACGCCGCCCGTCAGGCCGGCAACCAGGTGGTGGCGACCACGGTCATCAAGGGCATGTGCTGGGTGCTCATCCGGCAGGGCCGGTTCGTCGAGGCGGCCGAGCTGGCGGTCGCCACCGCCGACCAGGTCGAGCCCAGGTTCAGCCGCGCCGTACCCGACGAGTTGGCCGCGTGGGGGTGGCTGCTCACGGTCGCTGCTGCCGCGCGTGCCCGGAACAACGAGCCCGACGCGGCGGTCGAGTTGACCACCGCTGCGGCGGCCGCGGCGGTCCGGATCGGGCAGTGGGCCCCCGAGCCGGGGCACCTGATGATGGTCGGCGGGTTCGACACCGCGCGGGTGCAGATGCAGCGCGCGGAGAACGCGGCGGTGGCCGGCGACCCCGGCCGGGTGCTGGAGCTGGCGAAGCAGGTCCCGCCGGGGCCGACGACGGTGGCGTCCAGTTGGCAGCGGCACCGGCTGGACGTGGCGTGGGCCCACGCCGAGCAGCGCCGGTACGCCGACGCGATTGAGGTGCTGCTCGACCTGCGGGCCACCGCGTCGACCTGGCTACGGCAACAGCGGTACGCCCGGGACATCGTCCAGTCCATCTCGGCGCAACGGCGGCGGGCGATGTCACAGGAACTGGCCGACCTGGCCGCACTCGTCGGCGCGTAGGTGGTACCCGCTGCACCACCTTTCTCCCCGGCGGTCGGTCGTGCCCCGGATCGCATCTGTCCCACCCGGACGAACTCCGTGACCATCTGATCACAGGGCGTGATCTACGCAGGTCCCTCCGTGGGTGATCCGGTCGTCGTCGCGCCCTCAGTCGGGCGCGGCGGCGGTCGGCCCTTCCCCGAGTGCCGCTGCCGCGCCCTCTTTCGAGGAGGGTGTCACGTGGACGGTGCGCAGTCGGAGCCGGAGCAGAACCGCGGTGAGCAGATCGAGGCGGCGGAACGGGAGGCGGCCAAGCAGCGGCTCCTCGACCAGGCCGAGGCGGACCGAATACCGGCGGAGGAGACGACCCGGGCGGTGCCGGAGCGGCGGTGGCGCCGTGGACAGTGATCTCCTCCCGGTCGGGCGTCGGGTGGCGTACTGGCGGGTGCGACGGAAGATGTCGCAGCAGGTGTTCGCCGATCGGCTCGGCAGGTCGAAGAGCTGGGTGGACAAGATCGAGCGTGGTGTCCGCTCGCTGGACAGGGTGTCGACCCTCCGGGACATCGCCGCCGTGCTGCGGATCGACACGGCGGTGCTGCTCGGCCGGGACGCCCGCCCCGCCGACGTGACCGCGCGGGCCGAGGGCGTCGAGCGGATCCGGGTGGCGCTGTCCACGTACGAGATCGCTCTCGGCCGCTCGGCGGTCCGGCACGCGGTGCTGCCCGCCGAGAGGTTGGCCGGGAGTGTCGGGCACGCCTGGACCACCTACCAGCACGCCCGGTACCCGCAGTTGATCGCCATGGTGCCGGAACTGCTGGCGTACGCGCAGCGTACCCACGCGCACGATCCCGGAGCGGGCCGCGCGCCGCTGGTCGAGGCGTACCGGGTGACCACGTCGCTGCTGGTGAAGCTCGGCGAGACGGACGTGGCGTGGCTGGCCGCCGACCGGGCGATGGCGGTCGCCACCGGCGACCCGGTGCTGGTGGCCGCCGCCGCGGTGCAGCTCGGCCAGGTGCTCCGGGCGTCCGGCCGGGCGCGGACGGCCATGTCGGCGATGCTGGCCGCCGCGTACCGGATCGCGCCGCCCGACCCCGACGACGGCGCACCGGCGGAGCTGTCGCTCTGCGGGACGCTGCTGGTGCAGGCCGCGCTGGCGGCGGCCCGGCACGGAGACGACCGCGCCGCCGCCGAGTTGATGGACGAGGCCGGCGACCTGGCGGTCCGGGTCGGTGACGGTCACGACCACCACCGGACCGGCTTCGGGCCGACGGCGGTGGGCCTGGCCCGGGTCGCCGCGGCGGTCGAGCTGGGCGATGGGCAGGACGCGGTCGCCTGGCACGAGAAGACGACCGGACGGGAGGGGTGGCGGTGGCTGCCGCCCGAACACCGCGCGGGGCACCTGATCGACGCCGCGCGGGCGTACCTCCAGACCGACGACGCGGCGAATGCCGGCCGGATGCTGGTCGACGCCGAGCGCGTCGCTCCGGCCGAGATACGCCACCGACCGGCCGCCCGGGAGGTGCTCGCCCGGGTGGCCCGTGACCCGGACGCCCCGGCGACGGTCACCCAGCTCGCCCTCACCCTCGGGGTGGCCTGAAGGTGGGCGGCCCGGCCTGCTCGCGGCCGGTGGCGGAACGAGTCCCCGGCAGGCGGCGGGCCGCCGCGTCGATCTGCCGGATCAGCAGCGCTGCCGCTGGGCCGTGTAGTGGACGCCGACCTTGCCGATCACGGTCAGGTCGGTGAGCGCGGTGTTGGCGGGGCGGCTGACGTAGCACGAGTACCGGTGCTGGTTGATCACCTCAAGGTGGATGTGCGCGCCGCTGTCGCCGTTGACCTGGTAGCAGGTGGACCACCGGAAGCGGCCGGTCTCGCCGAGCTTGGTCCACGGGCCGACCGAGGCCCCCACGACGATGGTGCTGGGCTTGTTGTTCACGTGCATGACGTCCGCCCGGGCGAGGATCGCTCCCGTGGTGGTGTCGCGCGCCTCGAGCCCGATCCGGTAGCCGCCGTCGGCGAGGTTTCCGGTCGCGCATCCCGGCCGTACGGTCACCACCTTCACCGCCACGGGGTGCCCGGCAGCGGTCTTGGTGCCGAACGGGGAGACGACGGTGGCACCCGGGTTGCGGTAGATGTCCACCGCCCAGTCGTTGAGGTATCCCCAGTTGGAGAAGACGATGTGGTGCGAGGACGGCGGGGTCTGGCCGAAGCGGTCCCAGGTGGACGAGCCCTGGATCGGCGGGTAGACGTTCAGTGGGTCGGCCGTGGTGTGCGCGGCGGCGGGGGCGGCCGGGGCGACGGCTGCACCGATGGCGAGTACCAGGGCGGTGGCCGCGCGAGCAAGACCGAATCTCACCATTCCTCCAAGGTGTCCTGTCGCGGTGCCGGTGTCGACGTCCCGGGTCGGGTCGGGACGGGCCCGCGCATCGGGGGGATCCTATATCGAGCAAGATCGTTCTTGACGTTCCGGAGCCTGCGTGGATGAGGTCGCGGGCCGTGAGGAGTGCGGGGGCGTCCGGCACCCGTCCCCGGAGTTCCTCGCGAGCGGCGGGCGGGCTTCACCGAACCGATTGACTTTCGATAGGTTGCGAGCGATAGTCGATGCATGTTGGCTGAGCATCGAGCGGTCGCCCCGCTCAGAGTCTTCCTCGTGGTGCTGTTCGGGATCCTGGTCATGCTCCAGACGTTCTCGCTGCCCGGGCAGTTCGCGCACATGGCCGAGGAGTCCCCGGACTTCGCCTACCTCCGGTGGCCGATGACCGCCGTCTCGGTGTTCTGGGTGCTGTGCGTCCAGGTGGTGATCGTGTCCACCTGGAAGCTGCTCACCCTGGTCGAGCACGACCGCATCTTCAGCGACGTCGCCCTGCGGTGGGTGGACGCGATCGTGTGGGCGATCACCGCCGCCTGGGCGGTGCTGGTGGGTGTCTTCCTGTACGTCGGCTTCAACGCGTCGGACCCCGGTCTGCCGCTCCTGCTGTTCCTGATGGTGGTGGGTGTCGCCGCGCTGGGGCTGCTGATGGTGGTCATGCGGGCACTGCTGCGGCAGGCCACCACGCTGCGCACCGACATGGAGGCGGTGATCTGATGCCCATCGTCGTCCGTATCGACGTCGAGCTGGCCAAACGCAAGATGAGCGTCGGCGAGTTCGCCGAGCGGGTCGGGCTCACGCCCGCCAACGTGGCCGTGCTGAAGAACGGGCGGGCCAAGGCGGTCCGGTTCAGCACCCTGGAGGCCATGTGCCGGGTGCTCGGCTGTCAGCCCGGTGACCTGCTCGAGTGGGTCGAGGAATGACCACGGCACACCACCAGCCCCGCACGGAACACCCGGATCAGGCCGACGCGCGCACCGGCACGTACGGCGGCGGGTTCGGCCCCTCGAAGGAGATCCCATGAAGTTCGTCCTCGCCCTCGTCGTCCTCCTCGGCATCGCGCTCGGCGTCGCCGGCATCGTGCTCGGGGAGGCCGACGACTCGCCGGGCCTCCAGCTCCTGGGCGCCCTGCTCGTCATCGGTGCGATCGGGTACGGCGTGCGGCTCGTCCGACGCAGCGGATAGCGGTACGACCGCGGCACCCGGCCGTCGGCTCACCGGCGGCCGTGGGCCGCCGGGTCCGTGTGGTCGACGTTCCGCGTGGAGAGCGCGAACTGGCACGCGGACTCGACCGCGTCCGTCAGGTGCAGGGTGGTCATGGGTGCCTCGGCCAGTGGTGGCGTGTCGAGGCGGACCGCGTAGCGCGTACGCAGCAGCGTGTCGTCCGGCCACTCCTCGTCGATCTCGACCAGGGCGGGCGGCTCACCGGGCAGCCAACTGCCGGCGGCGGTCCAGGTGTACCGGATCTCGATCTCGTCGTCGCCGGGGCGGGACCAGGTGAGGTGACTGACCGACCCCTCCCCGCCGGCGACGGCCCACGCGCTCCAGCCGGTGCCGTCCGGGCGGAGGCAGAGCCAGCTCGACTCCATCACCCCGTAGTCGTACGGCCTCGTGTCCCAGAGCCCGACGAGGTTCTCGTCCCGCATGCCCCGCATGGTCGCAGGCGCCTGAGGTGGATGCAGGGGGCCCTTCCTACCGTCTGGTGATGAGGAGGGGGCCCCTGCATCCACTCAACCCGCGTTGCATCCACCTGGGCGTGCACGTGTTGCGCATGCCCGGCAACCACCAGGGCGCGCGTGCTGCCGCACCCCGCCGACCACCCGGCGGTGCGCCGGAGCCCGCGACGGACTCCGGCGCACTGCCAAGCAGCGCTGGTCAGTCCAGGACGATCAGGTCCCGGTCCAGGGTGGTGAGCAGCTTGTTGCCGTCGGCGGTCACCAGGAACGGGTCCTCGACCTGCACCGCCCCGAGGCCGAACTCGTAGTAGGGCGTCTCGATGTTGACGACGACCCCCTCCTCGATGGTGTCCTCGTTGTCCGGCGTGACGTTCACCCGGTCGTACAGCTCGACGCCGATGCCGTGGCCGACGTGGTTGCGTCGGTAGTGCGGCACTCCCGCCTCGTGCACGGCCTCGACCACGATCCGGAACAGCTCGCCACCGGTCATGCCGGGCTTGGCCTCGGCGTACCCCCGGTCGCAGCCGGCCTTCATCGCCGCGTAGTACCGGCGCAGTTTCTCCGGCGGCTCACCCAGGTTGACCACCCGGGCGATGTCGGCCCAGTACCCGTCGACCACGCAGCCGACGTCGAACCAGATCGCGTCGCCCCGGCGCAGCGCCACGTCGCTCGGACGGGTCTGCCCGGCCACCCCGCCCCGGCCGATCTTGATGTGGCTGAACTTGGCCCGACCGCCCGCGCCGGCCACCGCCCGCTCGAACTCGCGGACCAGTTCCCGCTCGGTCACCCCGGGCCGGGCCAGCGCGCTGACCGCCTGGATACCCACCTCGGCCACGTTCGCGGCGGCGGTGATGCTGCGCACCTCCCGCTCGGTCTTGACCTTGCGGGCCCAGCGCAGCGAGTTCGACGCCAGCCGCACGTCGAGCCGGGGCAGCTTCTGCCGCAGCGCGTCGACGTAGCCGTGCGCCACGCCGTCCTCGTCGAGGCCGATCCGCGCCTCGGCGAGCCCGGCCCGGCGCAGCGTCTCCACCAGGGCATCCATCGGGGTCGGCACCACCGGGGCGGCCACCGACGTCTCGGCCAGCCGCCGTTCCCGGTCGGTCAGCTCCACGCCGTCGGGCAGCTCCCGGAAGAAGACGCCGTACCCGATCGCGCCCGCGATCTCGACGGACGCGTCCAGAGCCTGGTCGATGTCGCACCGGGAGGCGACGAAGTGCGGCCGGTCCAGGGCGTCCCGGGTGACCACCGCGTACGCCTGCCCGGTGTGCGGGAAGATCTCCAGGCCGACCGCGGCGACGCCGGTCAGGTAGTAGACGTTCTCGATCGTCGTGGCGACGAGTCCGTCCAGCCCCTGCTCGTCCATGAACCGGGCGAGCCGTTCAACGTTGGCGAACACCTGTCTCTCCTCACCCACTCGTGACCAGGCGGGACACCTGCTCCAGGGTCATCGACGGCCAGGCCGGGTCCTTGGCGGCGGCGACCAGCAGCTCCGTGGTGGCCAGCGCGGCCACCGCGTCACCGAGGCCGTGCGCCCGCAGCCACTCGTCGTCGTACGACTCGCCGAGGTAGTTGCCGCCGTCGTCCGGGGCCACCGCGACGATCCGGGATCCCGGGTTGTGGTGCGCGTGGTGCAGCGCCCCGAAGACCGCCGCGCCGGCCGACTCGCCGACCAGCAGGCCCTCCCGGCGGGCCAGCAGCCGGCTGGCGGCGATCCCCTCGTGGTCGGCCACCAGGTGCACCCGGTCGACCAGTTCGGTCTGGAGGTTCTCCGGCTTCCAGGCGATGCCGAGACCGCGCATCAGCCAGGTCTCGTACGGGAAGCCGAACGCCCGCGACCCCTTCGCGTCGACCCCCACCGTGACCATGTCGGGGAGCTTCTTCTTCAGGGTCTCGGCGAGCCCGCTGATGTGACCGCCGGTGCCGACCGCCGCGACCAGCGCGTCGAACTGGCCGACGTCGTCGAGGATCTCGTACGCGGTCTGCTCCGCGTGGATCTTCGGGTTGGCCGGGTTGTCGTACTGGTTGGGCCAGAACGCGCCGGGCGTGGAGGCCAGCAGCTCGTGCACGCGGTTCAGCCGGGGCCGCTGGTAGCCGGTCTCGTCCGGCTCCTTGACGATCTCCAGCTCGGCGCCGAAGGCGGAGACGTACTCCACCATGGAGGCCGGTGCCTTCGGGTCGGTGACCAGGATGACCCGGTACCCGCGGGCCGCGCCGATCAGCGCGAGCCCTTTGCCGGTGTTGCCGGAGGAGGACTCGATGATGGTGCCGCCGGGCTTGAGCCGCCCGTCGCGCTCCGCCTCCAGCACCATGGACAGCGCGGTACGGTCCTTGACGCTGCCCGCCGGGTTGCGGGATTCGAGCTTGAGCAGGATCTCCGAGCCGTTGTCGACCCGGATCCGGTTGAGCCGGACCACCGGGGTACGGCCGATTGTGTCCAACACACTGTCATTGATCATGTCGTACCCCTACGCCGTGAAGTCGCCGATGCGAGCGGATTGGTGACGGTCGTGCGGGGAGCGGTCGACGCGTGTGCCGCTCAGGAGGCGGCGTTACAGCGCCAGCCGTACCCGGTAGTGGTGCAGCCAGAGGTTGAGCTGGAGGGTCAGCTCGGCCGCCGCGCGGGCGAGCCGGTCCTTGGCCAGTCGCGGCGCGTCGTCGGCGAGTGCCTTCGACGCCTCCAGGTCGATCAGCGGACGGACCGGGGCGTCCGGGTCGGCGAGGATCGCCCGGAACTCCTCCTGGAGTCGTTGCGCGTAACTCGGGTGGTTGCTGACCGGCGTCGCGCTCTGCCGGCGCTTCAGTACCTGCTCGGGCAGCAGGTCGGCGACCGCCGCGCGGAGCAGGCTCTTCTCGATGCCGGCGTGGTGCTGGAACGGCGCCGGGATGTTGTAGGCGTACTCGACGAGCTTGTAGTAGTTGATCGGCGCGCGGGTCTGGAGCCCGGCCGCGGCGAACACCGACGAGTCCAGGGGACCCCGGGTGAGCACCAGGTACGAGACGCGGCGCATGTTCCGCTGCCACTCGTCCTCGCCCGGCAGGTACTCGATCTCGCCGATCGCCTTGTGGTACTCGTCGGCGTAGTAGTTCCGCAGGTCCAGTGCGGCGAGGGTGTCGGCGTTGAGCAGCGCGGTGCCGAAGCCGTTCGTCGCGCCGAAACGCTGGGCCAGCGCGATCCACGGGAACGTGCCGGACTCCACCAGGCCCTGGTCGGTGGACCAGCGGGCGCCCTGGAAAAGCTGGTCACCCGCGCCGCCGGTGAGGACGATCTTGCCGCCCTGCGCCCCCGCGTGCTGGATGAACAGGTACTGCGACGTCTCCATGTCGTAGATCCGGGTGGGGGCGTCCTTGGCCCGGAGCATGCCCTGCCGGATGATCGGGTGCAGGATGTCGGTCGACTCCAGCTCGACCAGGTTGTGCACCGAGTCGATCATGTCCGCGACGGCCTGCGCGTACGGCGAGTCGCGGGTGTCACGCATGACGTCCGCCTCGAACTCGCTGGACTTGAAGTCCACCGTGTACGTCCGCAGCTTGTCGCCGCCCCGGCGGCGCAGCTCGGCCGCGGCCAGCGCCGCCACCGAGGAGGAGTCGATGCCGCCGGAGAGGGTGGCCACCAGCCGGGACGTGTCGGCGGGCAGGGTCTCCCGGATGCTGTCCTCCAGCATCCGGCGGACGGTGGCGGTGGTGCTCTCCAGGTCCTCCTCGTGCGGGCGGGAGGAGAGCTTCCAGTACGTCCGCTTGTTCCAGCCGGCCCGGCCGAACCGGGCGATCTCGGCACCCTTGATCGACTCCAGGCCCTTGAAGAGCGGGCCCGGCGGCAGCGCGTGGGAGATCGCCTCGCGCAGCCCGGACGCGTCCAGGACGGCGTCGACCTCCGGGTGGGCCAGCAGGGCCTTGCGCTCGGTGGCGAAGATCAGGCCGGTGGAGGTGTGGGTGTAGTACAGCGGCTGCTGGGCCAGCTGGTCGCGGGCCAGCACCAGTTCCTCGGTGCGCGCGTCCCAGATGACGATCGCGAACGGGCCGGCCAGCCAGGGGATGAACTCCACCCCCCACTGCTGGTACGCCGCCGAGATCAGCTCGACCGCCGGGGTCTCCGGGGCGAAGCCGCGCCCGGCCGAGCGCAGCCGCTGCCGCAGGTCGTCGAGGTGCAGCGGCGCGCCGGTCACGGCGGCGACCACCGGGGCGCCGTCGACCTCGGTGACGAACGGCTGCCGGCCGCCCGCGCCGTCCGCGTCGAGGGTGCGGTAGCCCAGCGCGGCGCGCGGCGAGACCCACACCGCCTCGCCGTCCGGGCCCCGCTGGGCCAGCGTCGCCGTGAGCATCGTGACGACGGGTCGGTCCAGGACCAGGTCCCGGGTGAAGTCGATCCAGCCAAAAACGCCAGACATGGAGCTACCTTTCCGCGCTGATCGGGGTGGGGGAGAGGGCGGTTGCCGGTGGCCGACGCCACCGGCAACCGATTCGCCGAGGAGCCGGTCAGCCCTGCTGCGCGCCGGCCGGCACCGGACCGGGGTAGTTGTCCTTGGTGAGCTGCGCGATGCAGCGCATGTTGGCGTTGCGGAAGTACTCGGCGAACTTCTCCGGAGTGCTGGTGTCCCGCTGGGTCTTCAGGTACTTGGCGAGCTTGCCCTCGAGGTCGTGCACGCCGCTCTGCTGGCCCATGTGCCGGCCGATGGCGCGGAAGTCGCCCTCGTAGTGGATGACCCGGATGACGATCTCGCCGCTGATGAAGACGGCGCTGCCCAGCAGCTGGCCGACCTCCTCGCCCTGCTCGTTCTTCAGGACCGGGGTGCTGACCCGGCGGAAGTTCGCGAAGATCTCGGCGATCTCGTCCTCGTGTCCGGGAATGACGTCGTACCTGATCGCGGCGTACGGCATGCTCGCGTCCTTTCGCGTGGTCATCGTGTGCGGCGGGTGCCCTGACGGGGCGGGCCTGGTGATCGCCAACTCCGCCGCAGCGCACGTTTCCACCGCCGGCTCGAAGGCGGATTGGGAAGGGCTCAAGCCAGGTGGGCCCCGCTGTCCCCGGCACCCGCCGCCACCCGTCGCCGACCGACACCCCTCGACGGGTACGCAGACGGCGACCGGCGCGCACCCTGCTCGGGTACGCGCCGGTCGCCGCAGCGGTCGTGCGGGGGATCAGACCACTTCGAGGTTGCTCATCATGACCATGTCCTCGTGTTCGAGGTTGTGGCAGTGGAAGACGTACTTGCCCTTGTAGCCGGTGAACTTGGCCAGCACCTCGACCACCTGGCCGGGCAGGATGTCGACGGTGTCCTTCCAGCCGGCGTCCCGGGCCGACGGTGGCCGGCCCTGACGGCTGAGCACCTGGAAGTGGGCCAGGTGCAGGTGCACCGGGTGGTGGACGTCGGTGACCAGCTTCCAGATCTCCACCGAGCCGAGCTTCGGCTGGGCGTCGATCCGGTTCGGGTCGAACGGCTTGCCGTTGACCGCCCAGATCTGCTTGCCGCCGGAGACCCCCTGGCCGAACAGGAACTGCCGGGTCTGGACGGCCATCGAGCGGTCGAGCTGCTCGAAGTCGGCCAGCCGGCTCGGCACCGTGCTGTCGTCCGAGGCGCTCCGGGCGACGTGGAACTGCATGACGGCGCCCAGCTTGCCGCTGTCCAGCTCGTTGCGGAGGGTGACCTTCGTGCCGACCTTGAACTTCGAGAAGTCGATGACCAGGTCGTACCGCTCGGCCGGGGCGATCTCGATCTTGTCGTGCCCGATCGGCGCGCCGAGCAGCCCCGAGTCACTGCCGACCTGGACGAACGAGCTGCCGTCGCTCGGCTTCGGGTCGAGGCTCAGGCCGTACCGCCGGGCGTTGGATCCGTTGAGGATCCGGAACCGGTACCGGGTGTTGGTGACGTCCATGATCGGCCACGGGGCACCGTTGACCAGGATGACGTCGCCGAGCACCCCGTTGGAGAACTGCCCGGTCACCCCCGGGTCGTGCAGGTTGTGGTCGGCGGAGGGGTACCGGAACGAGCCGTCCTCGGAGAAGGCCCGGTCGCAGATGAACAGGGGCACCTCCCGCTCGCCCTTGGGCAGCGGCAGGGCGTCCTCCTCGTCGTCCCGCACGAGGTGGAAGCCGGCGAGCCCTCGGTAGACCTGGGGACCGGTGAAGTCCATCCGGTGGTCGTGGTACCAGAGCGTGGCGGCGGGCTGGTCGAGCGGGTAGATGTAGTCCTTCGTGCCCTGGCTGGTGTTGCCGGGGGCCATGTTGTGGCCGGGCATGCTGCCGCCCGGCTCCCAACCGCCGTTGGGCAGGATGTAGTCGATCGGGTAGCCGTCGTGCTCGGGTGGGGTCTTCCCGCCGTGCAGGTGCACCACCACCGGCACGGAGAGCTCGTTGCGGTGCCGGACCACGGTGCGCCGGCCCGCGCGTGACTCGATCGTCGGCCCGGGGAAGGTGCCGTTGTAGCCCCAGATCTCGGTCTGGTGCCCCGGAATGATCTCCACTTTGGCGGATCGTTGGGTAAGTTCGTAGAAGTCGGTGGTGCCGTCGGAGTTGGTCGGCTTGAGCACCTGCGGCCGGGGGAGAGGGACCTGGAACGGCTCCGGGACGTCGAGTTCACTCTCCATCTTGGAGCCGGTGCTGGAGCCGGACCGGGTGCCGAGGTTGTCGCCGAGCTTGTCGCCGAGGTCCGAGCACCCGGCGATGGGGACGGCGGCGGCTGCGCCGCCCGCCAGTTGGATCAGACGTCGCCGGCTCAGGGTCATGACAGGCTCCTCACGAGGGAGACCGGCGGGTATGACAGCCGGTCACATCCTACTAAGCTACACGTAGCCACCCTACCTAAACCGAATGGTGGGTGGCGGGGTCGTCCGCCCGGTGCGCATGGACTCGTCCGGCGCTCGAGCGGATCTCGCTACCGTCCGATCATGGCGGAGACCACCAACCACCGCGATCCCGAGTGGACCCACCGACTCGGGTTCCTGGTGCCCAGCGTGAACACGGTCATCGAGCGTGACCTGCGGCTGAGCCTGCCCACGACGGTCAGCGCGCACGTCGCCCGGATGTCCATCACGCGGGACACCCCCGAACAGCTCGCCGCGCTCGCCGACAGCGTGCCCGAGGCGGCGCGGATGCTCGCCCACGCCGCCGTCGACTCGATCGTCTTCGCCTGCACCAGTGGCAGTCTCTACCACGGGCTCGGCTACGACGCCGAGATCACCGAGCGGATCACCGCCGCCTCCGGCCGGCCCGCCTCCACCACGTCCACCGCCGTGGTGGCGGCGCTGCGGTCGCTCGGCCTGACCCGGGTGGTGCTCGTCACGCCGTACGAGCCCTGGCTCGACGACCTGGTGGCGACTTTCCTGGGCGCGCACGGCATCGAGGTGACCGCCACCGCCGGCCCGGCCCTGCCGGACCCGCTGGACACCGCGTCCGTCCCGCCGGAGGGGATCGCCGCCGCGGTCGTCGATCCCGGTGCCGCCGACGGCATCTTCATCAGCTGCACCGCGTTCCGGGGGCTGGAGGCCGCCCGGATCCTGCGCGAGCGCTTCGGCCTACCGGTGGTCTCCAGCAACGAGGCGACCTGCTGGGAGGGGCTGCGGCTGGCCGGCCGGGCCCCGGACACCTTTCCGCTCGACGGGTACGCCGGACTGTGCCGCTGAGCCCCCGGGCGGCCCGGGTCGGTCCCGTGAGCGGGCGGTGGCGCTCCGCCTAAACTGGACGCTTCCACGGGCGTCCCGGCCGGGTCCACCCGACCGGCGTCCGTCCATCCTGGTCCGGGAGAAGCATGCCCACGATTCAGAACCCGCGCCTGGCGGGGCTCGCCTGTATCCGTTGCGACCGCCGGTACGAGGTGGCCGACCACTCGACCGGGTGCCCGGCCTGCCTGGCCGAGGGCAGACCGATGAACCTGGAGTGCGTGTACACCCCGGGCGAATCCACCGGGGTCGACCAGCCCTACCTGCGGCCGGTCACCCTCGGCGAGGGGCGTACGCCGCTGCTGACCGACGTCGCCGGGGCCGTGCCCGGGCTGGACGTCGCCCTCAAGTGGGAGGGCGCCAACCCGACCGGCTCGCACAAGGACCGCTTCAGCGCGGTGGTGGTGAGTCGGGCGCTGTACGCCGGCTACGAGGGGATCGTGGCCGCCTCCTCCGGCAACGCCGGGGTGTCGCTGGCCACCTACTGCGGTCGGGCGGGGCTGCGCTGCGAGATCGCGGTCACCGACGACACCCCGGCCCGGGTGGTGGAGCTGATGCGCGACCTCGGCGCGGAGGTGGTCTCCTTCCCCCGCAGCGAACAGCGCTGGGAGCACGTCGCCGCCTACCGCGACTCCCGGACCATGCTGCCGGTCACCAACTTCGTCGTCCCCCCGGTCGGCAGCAGCCCGTTCGGCATCGAGGGGTACAAGCTGGTCGCCGAGGAGATCCTCGTCGACCGGGACGGCCGGGCACCGGAGTGGGTGGTGGTGCCGGCCTCCCGGGGCGACCTCGCGTGGGGCATCCACCTGGGGTTCCGGGAGCTGCTCGGAGCCGAAGCGGTGCCCCGGATCTGCCTGGTGGAGCCCTTCCCCCGGGTCGCCGCGGTGCTCGCCGGTGCCGACCTGTACGCGACGTTCCCGGGCAGCACCCGGGCCATGCCGTCGCTGGGCGGCAACCAGCTCGCGGCCCAGGCCGTGGAGGCGGTCCGGCGCTCCGGCGGGCAGGCCGTGGCGGTGGACGACGAGAGCGTCCTCGCCGAGACCCGTCGCCTCTGGCGGGCCGGGTTCCCGCTGGAACCGAGCAGCGCGGCCGGTCTGGTCGCCGTCTCCCGGTCCCTGGCCGCCGGGACGATGACCCCGGAGTCCGACGTGGTCGTCGTGGCCACCGCGCACGGCCTCAAGGGCATGTGAACCGACCGCCGCCGGCCGGCGGCGGTGCCCCGGCTGGTGGTGCGTCGGCGGCGGTGCCCGTGGTCCGGTCGGTGGTGCGTCGGCAACGTGCCCGTGGTCCGGTGTTTCGTCAACGGTGCCGCCGCCCCGCTCTCCGCAGGGGCGGCGGCCACGTGCCGGCGGTCAGCGCAGCTGCGACCAGAGTCGGCGTTCCACCGGCGTCGGGGGGACGTGGGGGATCAACCGCTCCGGGTGTCCGGCCGGCGGTGCGCCCGGTTCCGTCCCCGACCATGGGGTGCCCGGCTCCACCGGCGACGGCGGGAGCCCCGGCTCGCCGCTCGCCGGCCGGGTGGCATCGGTGACCGTCCCACCGGACGGCACGGGCCCGCCCGTCGGTGGGGTGGCCGGGGGAAAGGCCTCGGGCGGCAGGGGCGTGCCGATGAGCGCCGCGCCGAACGCCTTCAGCCCGGAGAACAGCTCCCGGGCGACGCTGACGGTCAGCCGGCCACACCTGCTCAGAACCCTGTACGCGTCCATCCCGCCGTCCTCGTCCGCACGTCGTGTCGCGGTGACGAGGGGCCGCCGGGTGTCGCACGGCCCGCCGTCTCCCGGCGCGGCACAAGAATGATCGGGACGACTCGATGCGCGGTCGAGAGGCGGTGGCGGGGACCGGTGGGACACGCGGGGCAGAGCCCTGAACATCCCGAATAGGGTATCTACCTGTAGCTGGGCTACCGTACCGCGTTCGTGTAGATTGGCTACATGAGGCCAAACGCGTTGCGGGGGCACCTCGACGCCCTGATTCTCTCCGTCCTGGAGCGGGAGTCGCTGCACGGTTACGCGATCATGGAAGCTCTCCAGGCCCGCAGCGGCGGCGCGCTCGACTTGCCGACCGGCACGCTCTACCCGGCCCTGCGCCGGCTGGAGCGGGCAGGCTACGTGCAGAGCGAGTGGAGCACAGTCAGTGGCCGTAAGCGCCGGACGTACCAGCTCACCGCCTCCGGGCGGCGGGCCCTGGCGGACGAGCGCTCCGAGTGGCGGGACTTCGCCGCAGTGGTCGAGGGCGTGCTGCGTCCCGGCACGGCGGTGGGCTTCGCCTGAGTCGACCCGGTGCCGCCCGGTCCCGGGCGGCACCGGACCGGCGACCCGAACCGCTGCGGGACGCCGGATGGCGCGTGCCCCGGCCGCACGGCGGACGTGGGTCGTCCGCCCGAGCGAGGCCGCCTCGGCGGGTGTCGCACCGGGGCGTCCGGTCAGGCGGCGCTCAGGCAGTTCCGGCCGGAGACGCCGATCCCGGCCAACGGGATACCGAGGAACACCAGCGCGCTCGGCAACCCGGCGACACTCATCAGGGCGTGCGGGGTGAGCGCGGTCAGCAGCACCCCGAGCACGGAGAAGACCACGCAGACCGCGAAGGCGAAGACCCCGGTGACCCGGACGAGCCCCCGGCGGGCGCCGAGGTACCGCACCCCGTAGCCGGCGGCGGTGGCGACCAGGATCGCGGCGAACAGGGTCGCCGAACCCATCCAGCTGACCGTCTCCTCGACCAGCCGGTAGCCGGGGCTGTGGTATCCCACGCCGCCGGCCAGGTGCCGGGTCAACCGCCACAGCACCGGCTGCGCGGCCAGCACGAAGAAGATCAGCAGAGCGGTACGGCGCCCCTGGGCCAGACCCAGTTCGGTCTGGTAGTCGCAGGCGATCTCGGGAACCGCCCCGAACTCGGCGACCGCCCGCCGTTCGGCGTCGCGCCGGTCGAGACCGGCGTCCTCGTAGGCGTCGGCCGCATCCAGGAGACCGTCCCGCGCCTCCGCGAGGAGATCGGCCTTGGTCGCCCGGGGGCCGCGGAGGGCCTTGTCCAACTCGGCGACGTATGCCTCGATCATGTCCATCCGGAGCAGCTCCCTCGCCGGGACCATCGCATGGACGAGTATAGGCAAGCCGGGGCTCACGTTTTCCTCAGGGAACGCCCCGAGATGACCCCTAGCTTCCCCCTCGGGGACGGCCCCGGCAGTTCCGGATTCCACGTTTCCGCCGCTCAACCCCCATTGATGGATCGGCTCAGCGGCGGGATGGTGGCGAGGAAATCCCGCACATGGGACCGGCGTGGCGTGCAAGACTCCCGCCCCGTGGAACATGTCGAGCTGAACACCCCTGAACTGCTGCTGCGTCCCTGGCGGGAGGAGGACGCCGCAGACGTGCTCGCCGCGCTCCGCGATCCGGAGACGGCGCAGTGGAACCCCTCCGCCCCGGGCCTGGACCTGGCCGGTGCCCAGGCCTGGATCCGGGCCCGGGCCGACTGGTCGGCCGGTACGCACGCCTCGTTCGCCGTCACCGATCCGGCGACCGGCGTCCTGACCGGTTCGGTCTCGCTGCACCGCATCCACGGCGACGAGGGCTCGATCGGGTACTGGACGGTGCCCTCGGCCCGTGGGCGGGGCGTCGCCACCGCCGCGGTCCGGCTGGTCACCGGCTGGGCGTTCGGGTCGCTCGGACTGCACCGCATCGAGCTGTGCCACGCCGTGGCGAACGTCGCCTCGTGCCGGGTCGCCGACCGGGCCGGCTACCCGTGGGAGGGGACGCTGCGGGAGTCCCACCGGTACGGCGACGGCCGCCGCCACGACGAACACCTGCACGCCCGGCTCGCCACCGACGAGTGAACGGACCGGAGCCGGCGGGGACTGCGCCCCACCGGCCCCGTCGGGTGGCCGCCCGGCGGCCGTGTCCCGGTCCGGTCACCCGCCCGTACGCCGGGTCGGCGTCAGGTGCATCCGGCCGAGCAGTTCCTGCGCCCGGTCGGCCAACTGGGCGTCGACGATCACCGCGTACTGGCCGGCCCGCAGCGAGCTGGCCGAGGTGAAGTCGCGACGCCCGCCGGTCATGCTGTGGGCGATCGCCCCGAAGACGGCACCCCAGACGGCGCCGACCACCAACCCGACCAGGATGACCGCGACCCAGTTGCCGGCGGTGAAGATGCCGAACAACAGGCCGATGAAGAGCCCGAACCAGGCGCCCGTACCGGCGCCGGCCAGCGCCGCCCGGCCGGTGTTCATCCGGCCGAGCACGGTCTCCACCAGGGTCAGGTTGGTGCCCACGATCGCGGTCTGTTCCACCGGGAACCGGTTGTCCGCCAGGTGGTCCACGACCCGCTGGGCCGACGGATAGTCCGGATACGACCCGATGGTCACGGTGGGACGGCCGCTCTGCGGGCCACGGCCGTCGTCGAGCGGGATCGGCTGGCCGGTGGGACCGGACGGCATCGTGCCAGCGCCTGCCGTCCCGGGCTGCCCGGCAGCGGTCGGAGCCGAGGATCTGGTCATGAGCTGCCTCCTTCGGTCGACCTTCCGCGTTCCCGCCCCCGGCGAGCGGTAACCCCGGTCGGGTCATGGCCGCCGACGGCTCCGGGAACGGGCCGGGAACGGGCCGGGACGCGGCGGCGCAACCGTCCCGGCCGGGAGGCGAATGCCCCAGGGGCCGACCGGGTAGGCGTCGTTCGCCCGGTCGCGCCGGGACGGTCGCCCGGCGGGGCTCCCCCATCCGCTCGTTCTGGCTGGTGGACCGCCGGGCCTGGCCACCGGGCGGCCCCGGGGCGTGGGCGCACCGGCCCGTGCCGACCGGCGCGGGCACGAGGGAGGGAGCAGCATCGTGACCGGACGACTGGCGGGGAAGACCGCCCTGATCACCGGCTCGGACTCGGGGATCGGGCAGGCGACGGCGATCGAGTTCGGCCGGGAGGGCGCCGACGTGGTGGTGCACTACCTGCACGACCGGGACGGGGCGGACCGTACCCGGGACGAGGTCGAGGCGGCCGGCCGGCGGGCGATCGTGGTGCAGGGCGACATCAGCGACGAGCGGCGGGTCGAGTCGATGTTCGACGAGGCGCTGGCCGAGTTCGGCACGCTGGACGTGCTGATGAACAACGCCGGGGTGGACGCCTCCGGCACCTTCGTGGCCGACCTGGACACCGGGACCTGGGACCGGGCGATCCGCACCAACGTGTACGGGTCGTTCTTCTGCTCGCGCCGGTTCGTCCGGCACCGCCGGGAGTCCGGCGGTGGGGGGCGGATCATCAACACCACCTCGATCCACCAGGAGGTGGCCCGGGCCGGTGGCGCGGACTACGACACCAGCAAGGGGGCGATGCTGGAGTTCGCCAAGACGCTGGCCCTGGAGGTCGCGCCGATGCGGATGAACGTCAACAACATCGCGCCGGGCATGGTGCTCACCCCGTTCAACCAGCGGGCGATCGACGACCCGGAGTACCTCGAGGAGCAGGTGCAGAGCATTCCGTGGAAGCGGGCCGCGCAGCCGCACGAGATCGGCCGGTTGGCGGTCTTCCTGGCCAGCGACGAGGCCGACTACGTGACCGGTTCCACGTACGTGATGGACGGTGGGCTGATGCAGAACCAGGGCCAGGGCGCCTGAGGCGACGCGGACGTCCGGGGTGCCCCCGGCCGGTGCGGCCGGGGGCCCGGGTGGGTCAGGTCGTGCAGGCGGTGCCGTCGAGGGTGACCTCCCCGAAGGCGGGGAGGGTGGTGCCGGTGAAGGTGCCCTGGAAGCCGACGGCCACCGTTCCGCCGGTGGGCACGCTGCCGTTCCAGGAGACGTTGCGGACGGTGAGCCGGTTGCCGGACTGGCTCCACTCGCCGTTCCAGCCGTTGGTCAGCCGGACGCCGTCGGCGACGGTGAGGGTGAGCGTCCACCCGGTCAGCGCGGCGCCGCGGTTGGTCACCCGGACCTCGGCGGTGAAACCGCCCGCCCAGGCGTTCGGGGCGATCGTGGCGGTGCAACCACCTCCGGGTGGCGGGGTGGTCGGCGGGGGAGTGGTGGCCGGGGGAGTGGTCGGCGGCGCGGTGGTCGCCGGGGGCGTGGTCGGGCCGGCCGCCATGGCCAGCTCGTACGCCCGCTGGGGGACGAACTGCCCGGCCCCGGCGATGCAGCCGTCCGCCTCACCGGGCAGCTTCACCCAGAGGAAGGCGGCGATCGCGGGGTCGCCGGTGTCGGTGGTGCTCGGCGTCCCGATGGCCCGTCCGGGCGGGTCGCACCACTCGGAACCGGCCGGCCCGTTGCCGTTGCGGCTGGTGTCGACGACGGCCTTGAGCCCGGGGACCCCGGTGGCGGCGATCACCTGCTTGGCGTACGGGACGGCCTCGGCCGTGGTGCGGTAGTTCGACACGTTGACCGAGATGCCGTCCGCGCTGGTCGCGATCTCCGCGCCGACCAGGCGGGCGGCGATGTCGGCGGGCGGGAGCCAGGCGGAGTGTCCGGCGTCGAAGTACACCCGTGCCTGGGCCGAGGCGGCCTTGAGCCGCTTGCCGGCGTACGCCATCGACGCCTTCGTCTCGGCCTGCTGGCCGGCGTTCTGGCAGGTCGTCATCAACGGCAGGACGTCCGGTTCCAGGACGATGGTGGCCGGGCGGCCGGCCAGCCCGGCGGCGACCTGGTCGACCCACTGCCGGTAGGCGGCGTGGCTGGGCGCTCCGCCACCGCTGGCGCCGCTGCAGTCGCGGTTGGGGATGTTGTAGACCACCAGGATCGGGATCTTCCCGGCCGCGGCGGCGGCCCCGACCAGGGCGTCCACCTCGGCGCGTACGGTGGCGGTGTTGGTGGTGGTGAACCAGCGGCCCTGCGGGACGCTGGCGATCCGGTCGCGGATCACGGGGGCGCGCGAGTCGCCCGGGTTGGCGGCGACCCAGGCGGCCGCCGACGTCTTCGGGTCGACGTAGAAGGCGGAGTCGGCCGCCGTGGCGGGCGGTGGCCGGAGCGCGCCCACCGCGATCGTCGTCGCGGCGGCGAAGGCAGCCGTCGCGGCGGTCGCCGCGACGAGTCGGGGGTTGGTTCTCAAATCCCTCTCCTATCGGACATGCCCTATGGAAGCGCTCCCACGCCACCTTCCACGGTACGACTCCCGCCGCCCGAAGTGAAGCCCCACCACGCTCTCGCCCGCCTCCTGCGGCGGACCGGGGGCGGATGGGGAATGCTCGTGGTGTGGCGGAGGTGGGGATGCGGGTGCTGGTCACGGCGGACACCCATGTGCCGAAGCGGGCCCGGGACCTGCCCGAACAACTCTGGGCGGCGATCGACACCGCCGACGTGGTGCTGCACGCCGGTGACTGGGTGGACGTCGCGTTGCTCGACGCGGTCGAGGCCCGGGCCCGCCGTCTGGTCGCCGTGTACGGCAACAACGACGGACCGGCGCTGCGGGCGCGACTACCCGAGGTGGCCCGGGTCGAACTGGCCGGTCTCCGGGTGGCCGTGGTGCACGAGACCGGTCCACGGACCGGCCGGGAGGCCCGGTGCGCCGCCCGGTTCCCCGACTGCGACCTGCTGGTCTTCGGGCACTCGCACATCCCGTGGGACACCGTCGCGCCGACCGGGCTGCGGCTGCTCAACCCCGGTTCGCCGACCGACCGGCGGGCTCAGCCGTATGCCACGTACCTGACCGCCCGGATGGCGGCGGGGCGGCTCGACCGGGTCGAGCTGCACCGCCTGCCCCGCCGGCCGGGGCACTGACCCCGGCCGGTCTCCTCCTGTAACTCGTCGATCCGCCGGGCCGCCTCCGCCTTGGTCAGCCCGTCCGGGACCTCCGCGCCGGCCTCCCGGGAGAGCGTGGCCAGGTACGACTCCTGGGCCGCCGTCGGTGGCTCGTCGCCGGTGACCCACTCGTCCGGGTCCTTGATCGCCCCACGAGGGTTGGCGTGGGCGCTGTCGCGGTCCGCCATCTCTCCACCTTTCCTCGAACAGGTGTGCCAGTACCCGTCGGTGGGTGCCTTCATGCCCCCGGCGCGCCGGGCCGGGGGCCGGCGGGCGGCGCATACGATCACGTGGTGACGGGGGAACGGGCTCGGGTGGTCGTGGTCGGGGCCGGCATCGCCGGCGTGGCGTGCGCGCGGGAACTGGCGGCTGCGGGCGTGCCGGTGCAGATCCGGGAACGGGCCCGGGTGGCCGGCGGCCGGATGGCCAGCAAACGCTTCGACGGTCGCCCCGCCGACATCGGCGCCGCCTACTTCACCGTCAGCGACCCGGACTTCGCCTGCGTCGTCGAGGGCTGGCGCGCCGCCGGCCTGGCCCGGGAATGGACCGACACCTTTCTCGCGTACGGGGCGGACGGCCGGCACGCGGTGCCCGGACCGATGCGCTGGGCCGCGCCGCGCGGGCTGCGTTCCCTGGTGACCGACCTGGCGACCGGACTGCCGGTGACGGTCGACCGGCTGGTGCTCGGCGTGGAGCCGGGGCCGCGCGTCGACGGCACCGGGTGCGAGGCGGTGGTGCTCGCCATGCCGGGCCCGCAGGCGGCGCTCCTGCTCGACCCGACGCTGGCCGACGCCACCCGGGCGGTGCAGGCCCAACAGTGGACGTCCACGCTCACCGCCGTGCTGCGCTTCCCGCGCCGTCGGTGGCCCGACTTCGCCGGGGCGTTCGTCAACGACCACCCCGTGCTGACGCTGCTCTGCGACGACGGCGACCGGCGCGGGGACGGTGAACCCGTGCTGGTCGCCCACACCACCGCCGAGTTCGCCGGGCGGCACCTGCTCCAGCCGACCGCCGCCGCACCCGCCGTCGAGCAGGCCGTGCGGGACCTGCTCGCTCTTCCCGAACCGGCCGACCACGTGCACGTGCACCGCTGGACGTACGCGAAGCCGGCGACCGGGCTGTCCGGGGCGTACCACCTGGACGACGACGGCGTGGGGCTGGCCGGGGACGCCTTCGGCCAGCCCCGGGTGCAGACCGCCTGGCTCTCCGGACGGGAACTGGGGCGGGCGCTGGTCCGCAGACTGACCACCTGACCGCTCGCCCCTGCCTCGCGTCCGCCTCGCTCTGCCCCGCCCCCGCGTCGCCCTGCCCCGCCTCGCGCAGGCGTGGGGTGCGGCGCTGTGGTGTTTGGTGGTTGCAGGGGGCCCTTCCTCACCAAAAAGCGGTAGCAGGGGACCCCTGCAACCACCTCAGGTGAGGGCGGGCTCGGCCTGCTCGGGATCGCCGGTACGCTCACCGGCCCGGTCGAGCATCTGCATGACCGGGGTGGACGCGACACCGTGCACCACCACCGAGACGATCACCACCAGGCCGGCCGTTGCCCAGACCAGGTCGGCCTGCGGGAAATCCGCCTTCGTGGTGGCGTACGCCAGGTAGTAGAACGAGCCGACGCCCCGGATGCCGAAACAGGCGATCACCCAGTGTTCGGCCGGGCGTCCGGGGGCGCCGCGTAGCGACAGCCAGCCGGTGAGCGGCCGGACCACGAAGACCAGCGCCAGGCCGACCAGGGCGGCCTGCCAGGTGAGCGGGGCCAGCAGACCGCCCACCACCGCCCCGCCGAAGAGCAGGAGCAGCAGGACGGTGAGCAGCCGCTCGACCTGCTCGGCGAAGTCGTGCAGCACGGAGTGGAACTGGTGGGTCCGCTCCGCCGCCCGGATCGCCCGGGCGGCCACGAAGACGGCGAGGAACCCGTACCCGCCGATCACCTCGACCAGCCCGTACGCCAGGAACGTCGCGGCCAGCGCGAGGAAGCCCTCGGCGTGCCGGGCCAGCCGCAGCTCGCTCGGCGCGCGGAAGAACAGCTTGCCGAGCAGCCAGCCGACCAGCAGCCCGCCGGCCACCCCGGCGCCGACCTTCCAGAGCAGGTCGACGGTGATCCACTCGGCCAGCCAGTCGGCCGGGGCGAGGCTGGTGGAGGCGATGGCGATGGCCGCGTAGACGAAGGGGAAGGCCAGCCCGTCGTTCAGACCCGCCTCGGAGGTGAGGGCGAAACGGACCTCGTCCTCGGAGTCCTCCACGTCGGTCGGCTCGCCCACCTGCACGTCGGCGGCGAGAACCGGGTCGGTCGGGGCGAGCGCCGCCCCGAGCAGCAGCGCGGTCGCCGGCACGAGCCCGGCCCACCACCAGCCGAGCAGTGCCACGGCCGCGATGCACAGCGGCATCGCGATGGCGAGCAGCCGCCAGGTGGACGACCAGCGCCGCCAGCTCAACGGACGGTCGATCTTGAGGCCGGCGCCCATCAGGGCGACGATCACGCCGACCTCGGTGAGGTGGGTGGCGACGTCCGGGTGGACCAGCGGGTCCGGGATCGGCAGCCCGGTGGGCAACAGGAAGATCACCATTCCGAGGCCGAGGAAGGCGATCGGCATGGAGAGGGGACGCCGCTCCAACATCCGGGGAAGGATCCCGGCCAGCAACGCTCCGATCCCGAGTACCGCGAAAGCGACGTCGACCGGCTCCAAGACTCCACCCCTCGCCTCGCCCGGTGGTGTCCGGGCAGGTGGAGACGAACTGTGCCCCGTCGAACGGGTGGCTATGCCTTCACGTTCATGTTCGTGTCCGTGTCGTCGCGTCGGCGGCTCAGCACCGGGGACTCGGCCAGGTGCGCCAGGAGCGCACCCGGGTCGTCGTAGACCTCGACCGCACCAGCCCCGGCGAGTTCGGCGCGACCGGTGCCACCGCAGGTCAGCCCGATGCAGGGAATACCCAGGCGGCCGGCGGCGGCGACGTCCCAGACCGAGTCACCGACGAAGACCACCCGCTCGGCGGCGAGGCCGGACTGCTCCAGCGCGGCGACCAGGATGTCGGGCGCGGGCTTGCTCCGCCGCGCGTCCGCCGACGAGGTCACGGTGTCGATGACGTCGTCGGCGTCGAGCGCGGCCCGCAGCGCCCGTACCTCGTGCTCGGCCGCGGAGGTGGCGAGCACCACCCGCAGCCCTCGCTCGGCGCAGGCCCGCAGCAGGTCGGCGGCGTGCGGCAGCGGCGTCAGCCGCTCCGCGTACCCGAGGAAGAGGCGGTCGTGGGCGTCGCGGAGCCGGTCGTCCTCGGCCCGGTCGCGTTCCGGCCCGAGCAGGTGGTCGAGGAGGCGGTCCGACCCCATGCCGATGGACCGGTGGATCAGCGCCATCGGCACCGCGTGGTCGAGCTGGCGGAACGCCTCCCACCACGCCACGGTGTGCAGGTACGTGGTGTCGACCAGGGTGCCGTCGACGTCGAACAGGACACCGTCGGAACGCGCGGAGGCCATCGCCTTCCCTTCTGTCGGGGCGGACACACCGCCGCGGCCTCAGCCCGCCGGCGGAATGAGGATCTCGAACCAGACCGTGGAGCCGCGTACCGTCGGATCCGTCCCCCACGCGTCGCTGAGCTGCTCGATCAGCCCCAGTCCGCGGCCCCGGCTGCTCAACGTGTCGGTCTGCGCCTTCGTCACGCTGCCCCGGGTCCCGGAGTCGGCGACCGACACCAGCAGCCGCTCGGGGCTGAGGTCGATCTCGACCCGGGCGGCGGTACCGGCGTGCAACAGGGCGTTGGTGGTCAGTTCGCTGGTGCACAGGACGGCGGCCCCGACGATCGACTCGGGCACCTGCCAGTCGGAGAGCTGCGCGGTCATCCAGTGCCGTACCCGGCTCGGCGCGGTCGGTTCGGCGGGGACCTCCATGCTGGCCGACCGGCTCGGCATCAGCGCGTGCTCCACCGCGAGGACCGCCACGTCGTCCTCGGTCCCGTCGGGCACCGCGGCGGTCGCGACCGCGCAGAGCGCCCGGGGGTCGCCACTGGCCGCACCGGCGATCGCCTCGGCCAGCCCGGTGAGCCCCACCGAGAGGCTCTGCCGGCGGCGCTCGACCACGCCGTCGCTGAACAGCAGCAGGGTGTCGCCGGGTGAGAACCGGACCGTGGTGGTGCCGGGGCGGCAGCCCAGCCCCAGCGGGGCGCCGGTCGGCACGTCGAGGTATTCGGCCGTGGGCTCGTCGTCCGGGGAGGGGCACCGGCGCAGCAGCGGCGCGGGGTGCCCGGCGCTGGCCAGGGTGAGCCGTTCCCGCCCGGCGTCGATCACCCCGAAGACGACGGTCACGAAGAGTTCGTACGTGCCGGCCTCGGCACCCAGGCTGGCAACCAGCCGGTCCAGCCCGGCCAGGACGGCGTCCGGGCGTGGATCGGCCAGCGCCAGGGCACGCAGCGCCGCCCGGACCTGCCCCATCCGGGCCGCCGCCTGCACGTCGTGGCCGGCGACGTCGCCGAGCACGACGCCCAGCCTGCCGTCGGGCAGGACGAAGGCGTCGTAGAAGTCGCCCCCGGCCGCGTTGCCGTCCACGCCCGGGTCGTACCGGGCGGCGATGCGCAACCGGGGCAGGTCCGGCAGGTGCTCCGGGAGCATGCTGCGTTGCAGCAACTGGGCGGTGCCGTGCTGGGTCTCGAACCGGCGGGCGCGCTCGGCCGCCTGCGCGACCAGCTCGGCGGAGGCGGCCAGCAGTGCCCGCTCGGCGGCCGACCAGGGGTGCCCCCGCTGGTACCCGACGCTGAGCCCGCCGTGCAGCACCGGCGTCCGCAGCGGCAGCGCGGCCAGGGCACGGATCTTCTGGTCGTGCCGGTCCACCGCCGCCGCCGCGAGCGGCTGGCCGTCCGTGGTGAACGACGGCACCCCGCTGCGGGCGGTCACCACCAGCGGCAGCGGCGAGTCGTCCGGCGCGCGCCGCCAGAGCGGGGGCAGCCGCTCGTCGGCCTCGTCGAGCAGCTCGCCCCGGATCCGGCGGACGATGCGCCAACCGCCGCCGTCGTCCACCCCGAAGGACACCAGGTCGGCGTCGAACGAGTCGAGGGCGTACCGCAGCGCCACCCGGGCCACGTCGTCCAGGGTGAGGGTGCCGGAGAGCGCGGCGGCCAGCTCGCTGAGACTCTGCAACTGCTCGGTCACCTGGGTGGTCTCGGCCGCCACCGTCAGTACGCCGACCACCGTCCCGCCGCTGTCGCGTACCGGGGAGCAGCCCCGGGTGAAGACCGCCTGCTCGACCCGGCCGGTGCCGTGCCGCAGGATCGGCAGGATCGACTCCTTCTCCAGCACGGACGTGCCCTCGTGGAAGGTGCGTTCGACCAGGTCACCGACTCCGGATAGGGACCAGATCCCGGCGAAGACCTCGGCCGCCGGCCGGCCGATCGCCGGATGGGCCGCGCCGACCAGTTCGGCGTACCCGTCGTTGTAGAGCAGCCGGAACTCCGTGCCCAGAGTCAGCGCCATCGGCACCGGCGAGGCGAGGACCAGATCGACGACGGCCCGGACCGCCGGGTCCCACCGCTCGAGCGGCCCGAGTGGCGTGCCGGACCACGGATGGTCGAGGACGAGCGCCGCCGTGCCGACGCTGGCAGCCCGCGGGATCGGGGCGGGTGAAGCGGGAACGTGCCCGACCGTGCCTGGCATGTGACGCAGCCTATCCGGCGTGGTCCCGTGGCGTTCCGCCTCGTGCCCCGGCCGCTGCCGGGAGTGTTCTGTTCCCGCCGTCCCGACCAGGGCGGACATGTCCGGAAACTGGCTGCTGCCGCTGCGGGTTGGTGCTTCTTCGGCCGGGTATGCGGGCGGCGCAGACCAGGCGACAGGGAGGGACAACATGCGGAAAACCCTCGCGGTCAGGCAGGTCGACATCGGCGACGCCCTGACCGACATGTGGAGGTCGGTGCTGCTCTTCGTACCGAGGGCCATCGCCTTCATCGCGATCCTCGTGGTGGGCTGGCTCATCGCCCGCGCGGTGCTCAAGATCGTGGACACGGTGCTCGAACGGGTGGGATTCGACCGGGCGGTCGAGCGGGGTGGGGTCAAACGGGCGCTGGAGCGCACCCGGTACGACGCCAGTGACATCCTGGCCAGACTGGCGTACTACGCCGTGCTGCTGTTCACCCTGCAGTTCGCGTTCGGGGTGTGGGGGCCGAACGCGATCAGCGACCTGATCTCAGGTGTGGTGGCGTGGCTGCCCAGGGCCTTCATCGCGATCGTCATCGTGGTGGTGGCCGCGGCGATCGCCAACGCCGTCAAGGACCTCGTCAGCGGGGCACTCGGCGGGCTCTCGTACGGCAAGATCCTCGCCGACCTGACAGCGATCTTCATCCTCGCGCTCGGCGTCATCGCCGCGCTGAACCAGGTCGGTATCGCCACCACGGTGACCACTCCGGTGCTGATCGCGGTGCTCGCGACCGTGGCCGGAATCCTGATCATCGGCGTCGGTGGTGGTCTGGTGAAGCCGATGCAGTCCCGGTGGGACCGCTGGCTGGACCGGGCCGCGGAGGAGTCGCGGGCGGTGCAGATGCAGCGGCGGGCCCAGACGGCCGGCCGGATGGACACCGAGCGGCAGATGGCCGACCGGGGTGGTACGGCGCGCATGCCGGCGGGGACGAGCGGGACGCCCGGCGCCTCGGCGACCCCCTACCGCTCCGGTGCCGGGATGGGGGAGGAGACCCAGCAGTTCCGCCGCGCCGAGTGAGCGCTGGTGCGGCACGACCAGGGGAGGACGTCCGGTGCGGGCGTCCTCCCCGCGTTCGGGTGGTGCCGGTGGACGGGTGCCGCGTCGGTTCGGCGCTGCGTCGGTGCGGCGGGCGTGGCCCGGTCGGGCCGACGTCGGGGTCGGTCAGGCGGGCGTGGAGACCGGCCGGGCCAGCGCGCAGACCGCCAGCAGCCGGGTCAGCACCCAGTCCGGGGCCGACCAGTCGACCGGTCCGGCCGGCGGGGCCCAGCCGTGCTCCTCGGCCGCCGTGCGGACGCCGTCGGCGTATCCGGCCAGGGCGGCCAGGGTGAGCGGCCGCCGGTCGCCGTCGAGGCTGTCCCGGACGGCGGCGGCGTGCTGGTCGACCCGGGCGAGGAGGTCGGGCCGGCGGGCGGCGGCGGCCAATCCCGCGGTGCCGATCGACACGGTCAGGGCGGCGATGGAGGCCCGCGCCACCCCCACCGCCGTGTCGTCGGTCAGACCCCTGGTGAACTGCGCATACATGGAAAGCGAGAGTAATCCCGCCGGGGGCGCCCCGACCTCGTCCGGACGGCGGTGACCGGCTCGACCACCGGGTGGAGTTTGCCCGGACATGCGTGACCTGCCCCACGTCGGGGCACTACCCGGAGGCAGCGTGGACCGGCGAGCGGAGACACGGATGGCCCACCAGGGGAACGAACCGGGCGAGCGGCACCACGGGGACGCGCCGGACGAACGGAACCACGGGGACGCGCCGGACGAACGGCACCGCCGGCCCGCCGGGGTGGACGACGAGACGGTCGCCGCGCTCGGCAAGCTCAGCGAGGCGCTGGAGACCGTCGAGCGGGCACGGGGACACCTCTACTCCCTGCACCAGTTGATCGGCCACGCCGACCTGATGCTCGACGACGCCGTCGAGCGGTTCCGCGCCGCCGGGCACGACCGGATCGCCGACCGGATCGACGAGGAACTGCTGGGGCGCAACGTCATCGCGGGTCGGTGGACGTTCCAGATCGTCGAGGACTTCGACGACGGGTACCACGCCCTCTTCCGGAACCTGGACCGGCAGGCCCGCGACGAGCTGGTGCAGGGCCGGCGGCACCTGTTCGAGGCGGAGATGAAGGAGCACCGCCGAACCCGGGGACGCCCGGGGCACGAGGCCCGCCCGGACGGGACGGGCTGAGTCAGCCCCGGTCCGCGCTGCGCGCGTCGGCCGGACGGCGTCGTCCGGCGTCGTCCGCGATGATCACTGTCGCGACCAGCATCGCGACGCAGAGGCTGAACAGCCACGAGTCGTCGGAGACCAGCGCGGCGGAGACCGGCGCCTGGAGCGCGGCCAGCAGGAAGCCGAGCCAAGCCAGGCGGCGCTGACGATCGGTGAGGAAGCTACTGCCCTGTTGCATCCCGACAGTCTTGCGCGCGATGCCCGGATTGCCCTTCCTCCGATCGGCCGATTCTGGGTGACCTGTCCGGATCCCCGGCCGTGTCTCCGCCGCTTCCCGGAGCCGACGTGGTATCGGCCACTGCCAACGTCGGCCCGATGGGGCAGGATGGCCGGTCGTGCCGACATCCCCCCGGGCCTCCCTGCTCCTGCTCGCGTACCTCGCCTTCGTCAGCCTCGGCCTGCCGGACGGACTGCTCGGGGTCGGCTGGCCCGCGATGCGGGCGGATTTCGGGGTGCCGACCGAGGCGGTCGGCGTGGCACTCACCGCCGGGACGGCCGGCTATCTGACCTCCAGCCTCCTCGCCGGGTTCAGCATCGCCCGGCTCGGGGTCGGCCGGCTGCTGGCCGGGAGCACCCTGCTGGCGAGCCTGGCCCTCACCGGGTACGCCCTCGCGCCCGGCCTGGCCGTCGTGGTGTGCTGCGCGCTGGTGCTCGGCTTCGGCTCCGGGGCGGTCGACTCCGGGCTCAACGCGTACGCCGCCGGTGCCTTCGGACCCCGGCACATGAACTGGCTGCACGCCTTCTTCGGCCTCGGGGTGGCCCTCGGCCCGCTGATCATGACCGGGGCGATCAGCGCCGGACTCTCCTGGCGCTGGGGGTACGGACTCGTCGCCGCCGGTCAGCTCGCTCTGGCCGTGGCGTTCGCGCTCACCGTCCGGGCCTGGCGGGACCGGGGCGCGGTGGCCGGACGGCCGACCCGACCGGTCAGCGTTCCGGTCCGGCAGACCCTGCGGCTGCCGGCGGTCTGGCTGGGCGCGCTCGGCTTCGGCGTCTACGCCGCCATCGAGATCGGTGCCGGACTCTGGGCTTTCCTGCTGCTCACCGAGGGACGCGGGCTCGGCGCGACAGCGGCCGGGATCTGCGTCTCGGGGTACTGGGCCAGCCTCTTCGTGGGCCGGGTCGTCCAAGGTGTGATCGCCGAACGGTTCGGCAGCGGACGGGTGCTCTGGGGAAGCCTGGCGGGCCTCGCCGTCGGAGCCGTCCTGGTGGCGGTTCCCGGCCCGGCCTGGCTGGCCGTGGCCGGTCTCGCGGTGATCGGCTTCGCCGCCGCCCCCGTCTTTCCACTGCTCACCCTCACCACCGCCGACCGGGTCGGCGGGGCGCACGCCGACCGGGCCATCGGGGTGCAGATCGCCGTCGCGGGCCTCTGCGGTGCCCTCGGCCCGGCCGCGATCGGGGTGCTGGTCGGCCGGACGTCGGTCGAGGCGCTCGGACCGGCACTCGTCGTCCTCGCCGTGGCGCTGATCGCCCTGCAACTCGCCGCCACCCGGCGGGCCGCCCGTCTGGCCGCCTGAACCGTTCTGGTTGCAGGGGACCCCTGCTCCTCAAAATGCGGTAGCAGGGGTCCCCTGCAATCACCGCAGGACGGCAGCCACCGCAGGACGGCAGCCACCGTAGGACGGCAGCCACCGCAGGACGGTCGGCGACCGCCTCGGGCCGGCGACCGTCTCCGGATCAGACGTCGGGGCCGGTGCGGCCGGTCGTCGAGGGCCGGTACGCCCGCTGCCCGTCCGTCGCCTGCCGCTCGTGGTCGCCCTCGTGGGCGGTGCGTCCGTCCGCCGGGATCGGCCCGTGCCCGAAGGCGGACTCGTACCCCGCGTCGTTGCCGGTCATGTCGTCGGCCTGCCCGTCGACCGGGGAGGTCGCCACCGCCTTGTCCAGTTCGCTGAGCGGGAGCCGTTGTTCGTCACGCCACGCGGCGCCGTCGTTGTCGGTCATGGGTTCGCCGTACCCCCGGCCCGGGTCGACAAACCGGACCGACGGTGCCCCGGGACGACGACGTCGACCGGGGCGCGGACACTCGCGACGACGTCGACCGGGGCGCGGACACGAGGCGACGGCCGCCGGGCGGGGCCGGCGGCCGTCGGGACGCGGTACGGGTCAGGGCTGGGGCCGGTCGACCTTGCCCCGCCAGGCGCCGGTCTCCTGACCGCGCCGTTCGATGAACGACTTGAACCGCTCCAGGTCGCCCTTGGCTCGGCGGTCGACGATGCCGAGCTTGTCGCCGGCCTTCTCGACCACGCCGTGCGGCTCGAACTCCAGCTGGAGCGTGACCCGGGTGTGCCTCTCGTCGAGGCGGTGGAAGGTCACCACGCCGGCGTGCTCCGTACCGCCGGTCGAGTTCCAGGCCACCCGCTCGTCCGGGAGCTGCTCGGTGATCTGCGCGTCGAACTCACGCTTCACGCCGGCGATCTCCACGGTCCAGTGGGTCATCGTGTCGGAGAGCTGCCGGACCTCCTGCACGCCCTCCATGAACTGGGGGAATTCCTCGAACTGGGTCCACTGGTCGTACGCGGTCCGGATCGGGACGTCCACGTCCACGTGCTCCATAACGCCACTCATCAGGGCATCCTCCTCATCTGCCAGGGCCGGTACGGGTCGGGGGTTGACCCGACCGTTCACCAGCGCTGCGTCTCGTTCTTGTGGCCCAGTGCCGCCCAGACCTCGGAGACCGTCCGGTACCGGGTGCCGGCCGGCAGCCGTTCCAGGGCGGCGATCACGTCGTCGGGCGCCTCGTTCTCCCGGGCGCTGCCCAGCAACGTCTCCCGGTCACCGGGTAGCGCCGACAGGCCGATGAACCGGCCGAGCCGGCTGCGCTGCTCCACGTCCGTGGAGCTCATCCCCTGCGGCGCGCCGGTGCGCAACTCGCCCGCCGGCGCGGTGGTCGCGCCCGGCTGGTCCTCACCGGCCGGCTCCGCCTCGCGGAACTCGTCGACCCGGGAGCCACCGACCCCCGGACCCTGCACCAGGCCACTGACCTCCTGGCTCATCTGGTCGTCGAGCCGGGGTCCGTGCTTGTTGCTGCCTCGTTCCATGCTTACTGCGCTACCCGGGCGGGACGGGGATAAACCGCGTACCGCAGCGGGACGGCGTGGTCAGGACTCGGCGGCGCGCTTGGGGGTGAGGACCGGTTCCCCGGGCTCCGGGACCCCGGCCTGGATCATGCGGCCACGTTGGAGTTCGGCGTTGATCTGCACTCCGAACATCAGAGCGCAGTTCGACAGGTAGAGCCACACCAGGAACGCGATGATCGCGCCCAGGCTGCCGTACGTGACGTCGTACGAGCCGAAGTTGGCCACGTACAGGCCGAAGCCGAAGGAGACGAGGATCCAGGCCAGCAGGGCCACCGCGCCACCCACGGTGAGCCAGCGGAACCGGGGCTGCCGCACGTTCGGGGCGATCCAGAACAGCAGCGACAGCAGCACCATCAGCACCGTGGCGAGCACCGGCCACTTCGCCACGCTCCACGCGGTACGCGGCGCGTCGCCCAGGTCGAGCAGGTCGCCGACGGCCTCGGCCACCGGGCCGCTGACGATCAACCCGGTCGCCACCACCGCCAGCAGCACCAGGGAGACCGCGGCCAGTCCGATCTGCATCGGACGCAGCCGGTAGAACGGCCGGCCCTCCTCGACGCCGTAGATCGCGTTGGAGGCGCGGGTGAACGCGCCGATGAAGCCCGAGGCCGACCAGAGCGCGCCGAGCAGACCGAAGCTGAGCAGCGCCTTCACCCCGCTCCGCTGGTCCACCACCCCCTCGATCACCCCGACCACGTTCTCGTTGGCCACCACCGAGCCGGCGCCCACGTCGCGGGCCAGGCCGAGCAGCGTGTCCACGGTCCGGTCGCCCTCGGAGACCAGCCCGACCAGGGCCACCACCACCACGATCGAGGGGAAGAGGGCGAGCACGCCGTAGTAGGTCAGCGCCGCGGCCCAGTCCGCGCAGTTGTCCTTGACGAAGTTCTGCCCGCTGCGGACCAGCACGCCGCGCCAGGTCGGCCAGCTCAACTGCCGCAGCCCCCGGGGGATCCGCACCTCGCGTCCTCCGCCGGCCGGTGCGGTCGGCTCCGTCGTCGTCGCTGCCATGACCGCTCCCCGCCCTCGCCGCCGTGACCCGGGGGCGTCCGTCGCGCCGGGTCGCGCGGTCGGTCCGGTCCGGGCCGGAACCCGGCGGTACCCGGGGCGCGAGTTCGACAAACCCGGATGCGCCGTTTGCCGCTGCCGGGACCGGGAACGGTCAACCCGGAAGCACCCGACGCGGAGGAGGACGACATGCCAGGGCGTGAGGTACTGCCCAGCACCGTCCGGCGCTCACCTGAGAAGGCGCAACGGACCTGGGCGAAGACGCACGACTCGGCGGTCGAGACGTATGGCGAGGGGGAGCGGGCGCACCGCACCGCCTTCGCCGCGCTCAAGCACGAGTTCGAGAAGGTCGGCGATCACTGGGAGCCGAAGGGCCGCAAGGGGCCCAGCGACCGGCAGGCCGCCGGGGGCGGGCCGGCCCGGCGGGCACCCACCGCCGCCGGAGTGGACGCGAACGCCACCAAGGACCACCTGATGCAGGTCGCCCGCAAGCTGGACGTCCGGGGCAGGTCCCGGATGACCAAGCCGGAACTGGTCGACGCGATCCGCAAGGCCAACGACCGGCAGACCCGCAGGGCGCGTGGGGACTGACCGACCCCGCCCGGGTGGCGGGTGCCGGCTCGCTCACCAGTGTCCGCCGCCCGGAGCGCTCAGGTGCACGACCTTCGTGGTGGTGAACTCGTCGAGCAGTTCCGGGCCGTACCCGAAGCCCTGGCCACTGCCCCGACGCGGCTGCGCGGCACCGCCCGGCGCGCCGCCGAACACCGCGTTGACCTTGACCGTGCCGACCGGCAGCTCGCGCCACGCCCGCTGGGCGTGCGCCATCGAGGCGGTGAGCACCGTGGCGGCCAGCCCGTACGGTGAGCACGCCGCCCGCCCCAGCGCCTCGGTGAACGAGTCCACCACGAGCACCGGCGCGACCGGGCCGAAGGTCTCCTCGCGGACCAGCGCCATCCGGTCGGTGCAGTCGGTGACCACGGTCGGCGGGTAGAAGGCCCCCGGTCCGGCCGGCACCGCCCCGCCGGTCAGGACGCGGGCACCCTCGGCCACCGCCGCCAGCACCTGGCCGTGCACGTGGTCCCGGTGCCGCCGGTCCACCAACGGACCGATCTCGGTCTCCCCGTCCTGTCCCGGGCCGATCCGCATCGCGCGGGCCAGGTCGACAAGCGCCGGGACGACGTCGCCGGCCACCTCCCGGTGCACGTAGATCCGTTCCACCGCCACGCAGAGCTGCCCGGCGTTGGCGAACGCGCCCATCGCCGCCTGCCCGGCGGCCCAGACCGGGTCGACCCCGGCGTCGACGATCAGCGGATCGCTGCCCCCGTTCTCCAGCAGGGCCTTGGCGCCGGTGCGGGCGCAGGCGGAGGCGATCGCCCGGCCGGTCGCGGTGGAGCCCACGTGCGCCACCACGTCGACCTCCTGGGCGGCCAGCGCCGCGCCGACCCGCGCGTCGCCGGTCAGCAGGGACAGCACCCCGGCCGGGAGTTCACCGTCGAGCGCCCGGGCCAGCAGCCAGCCGGTGGCCGGGGTGCGCTCGCTGGGCTTGAACACCACCACGTTGCCGGTGACCAGGGCCGCGCCGAGCAGCCCGCAGGCCACCGCCACCGGGTCGTTCCACGGGGTGATCACGGCGACCACGCCGCGTGGCTCCGGTGCCATGAAGTCGACCGCGTCCCGCCCGCCGTGCAGGGTCCGGCCGCCCCGGAGCGGCCCCAGTTCGGCGTACTGGCGCAGGGTGCCGACCCCCGCCGCCACGCCACCCCGGGCGTCGAGCAGGGGCTTGCCCATCTCCGCGGTGGTCGCCTGCGCCAGCTCCTCGGCGACCGCCTCGACGGCGTCGGCCGCCCGGCGCAGGGCTGCCGCCCGCTCCGCCGGGTCCGTCGCCGCCCACGTCGCCGCCACGCCCCGGGCCGCGCCGACCGCCTTGGCCACCTCGTCCTCGGTGGCCGTCGGTACGGTGCTGACGTCGGTGCCGTCCGCCGGATCGGTCACGACGAACTCGCCGCCCGCGCCGCCCGCGCCCCACACGCCTCCGATGAGCTGTTCCACCCGCCACATGGCGCGCTGCATGCCCCCAGTCGGGCCGGGCAAACGCGTTTCACCCGGTTGCCCGGGGGGTAGCGGGACCGGATGATGTCCCCCATGCCGTCCAGCGGGTACGCGGAGACCGGGTCCGGCGCGGAGAGCGCGGACGCCGTGGTGATCGGTGCCGGGCACAACGGACTGGTCGCCGCGAACCTGCTCGCCGACGCCGGCTGGGACGTCCTGGTACTGGAGGCGACCGG
Organism: Micromonospora sagamiensis; assembly: GCF_014680085.1. Classification (NCBI taxonomy): domain Bacteria; kingdom Bacillati; phylum Actinomycetota; class Actinomycetes; order Micromonosporales; family Micromonosporaceae; genus Micromonospora; species Micromonospora sagamiensis. Next base: position 5,187,161 of record NZ_AP023438.1, read on the forward strand.
CGCGCCCGGCGGCGCGGTCCGCTCGGCGGAGGTCACCGCCCCCGGCTACCTCAGCGACCTCTACAGCTCGTTCTACCCCCTCGGGTACGCCTCGCCGGTGCTGCGTCAGCTCGCGCTCGACGAACACGGGCTCGCCTGGGGGCATGCGCCGGACGTGCTGGCGCACCTGCTGCCCGACGGGCGGGCGGCGGTGCTCAACCGCGATCCGCAGCGCACCGCCGCGTCGATGGAGGCGTTCGCCCCCGGCGACGGGAAACGCTGGCTGGAGTCGTACGAGGACTGGCGGAAGATCTCCCGGCCGCTGGTGGACGCCCTGTTCACCCCGTTCCCGCCGGTGCGCAACGGGCTGGAACTGCTCGCCCGGCTGCGTACCGCCGGGGCGTTGCGCCTGGCCCGACGGCTGGTCCTGCCGGTCCGTCAGCTCGGTGCGGAACTCTTCGACGGCGAGGGTGCCCCGGCGCTGCTGGCCAGCTGTGCCCTGCACACCGATCTCTCTCCGGAGGACGCCGGCTCCGGCATCTACGGCTGGCTGCTGGCCATGCTCGGCCAGGAGGTCGGCTGGCCGGTGCCGGTGGGCGGCGCGCAGCGGATCACCGACGCGCTGGTGGCCCGGCTGCGCGCGCGGGGCGGCCGGATCAGCTACGACGCGCACGTCGACCGGGTGCTGGTCGCCCGGGGGCGGGCGATGGGCGTCCGGACGGTCGGCGGCCGGACCTGGCGGGCCAGGCGGGCGGTGCTCGCCGACGTGCCCGCCCCCGCGCTCTACCTCGACCTGGTCGGCGCGGCCCGGCTGCCGTCCCGCCTCGTCGAGGACCTGGCCCACTTCCGCTGGGACGGCTCCACGGTCAAGGTCGACTGGGCGCTGGACGGCCCGGTGCCGTGGACCAACCCGGAGGTGGCCGGGGCGGGGACGGTGCACCTGGCCACCGACCTCAACGGCCTGACCCGGTACGCGGCGACGCTGGCCTGCGGAGAGGTCCCGGAGGACCCGTTCCTGCTGGCGGGGCAGATGACCACCACCGACCCGAGCCGCTCCCCGGCCGGCACCGAGTCACTCTGGGCGTACACCCACCTGCCCTTCCGGCGGGACTGGCGGGCCGAGGACGTGGCCGGGCACGTGGAGCGGATGGAGGCGGTGCTGGAGCGGCACGCGCCCGGCTTCCGCGCCCGGATCCGGGGCCGGTTCGTGGCCGGACCGGCGGATCTCGAGGAGCGCAACCCGAGCCTCGTCGGCGGTGCGGTCGGCGGCGGTACGGCCGCCGCGTACCAGCAGCTCTTCCTGCGTCCGGTGCCCGGGCTGGGCCGCCCGGACACCCCGATCGACCGGCTCTACCTGGCGAGCGCGTCGGCGAACCCGGGTGGTGGTGTGCACGGCGCCCCCGGGGCGAACGCGGCGCGGGCCGCGCTGGTGCGGAACCGGGCGCTGACCGGGGGCCTCTACGCCCGGGTCGTCGGCGCGGCGAACCGCGCCGTCTACCGCTGAGTCGCCTACCGCGCCGCCTGCGGTTCGTCGTCCGTGTCGGTCGTCCCGAGGGCGGCCCGGGGCTCGTCGTCGGTCCCGGCCGGTGCGGGCGCGGCCGTCGGGTTGCCGTCGTCGTCCGCCTGCTCCGGCTTACGCGGTGCCACCACCTCGACCGGTGCCGCCTCCAGCGCCCGTGGGGTCGCATTGCCGATGTCCCGGTGTCGGCTACGGAGCTTGAACGGCATCAGCGCGCTCTCGATCTTGGTGGCGGTGGTCATCTTCGACACGCCGTCGCGTCGCTCCTCGAAGCGGATCGGCACCTCCAGGATGGTGTGTCCGAGCTTCGTCGCCAGGTAGTGCATCTCGACCTGGAAGCTGTAGCCGTTGGACTGCACCCGGTCGAGGCCGATGTCGCGCAGCGCGTCGGCCTGCCAGATCTTGAAGCCGGCGGTCAGGTCGCGGATCCGGACCCGCAGCAGGGTGTGCACGTAGAGGTTGGCCCACCCGCTGAGCGCGCGACGGTAGAGCGGCCATGCCTCGTCCAGCTCGCCGCCGGGCACGTACCGGGATCCGATCACCACGCCGGCTCCGGTGGAGAGCAGCGCGCCGAGCATGCCGGGCAGCGCCTCCGGCGGGTGCGACAGGTCGGCGTCCATCTGGGCGACGTAGTCGGCGCCGCCGTCCAGCGCCCGGCTCATGCCGTCCACGTAGGCCCGGCCGAGCCCCTCCTTGCCCGCGCGGTGCACGACCTCGATCCGGCCGGGGTGTTCGATGGCGAGCTTGTCGGCGACCTCACCGGTGCCGTCGGGGGAGTTGTCGTCGGCGACGAGCACCCGCAGCCCGGGCAGCGGAAGGGCGAGAAGCCGCTCCACCAGCACCGGGAGATTCCCCGCCTCGTTGTAGGTCGGCACCACGACCGTCAGGCGCGCGTCCCGCCACGGCGAGGGTAACTGTACGGGTTCGATCATGACGAGCATCCTCAGTTTGCCGGCAAGTGTCCCTGAAAGGGTAGCCATCCGACCGCGTCCCGCTGTCAGGGCTCCCCGATGGGCCTTCGGGCGCTTCGCCACGGCCGCCCCGGAGCGCCACCGTACGCCGTCGCCCCGGCCGTCACCAGCGGCTCAACGGTGCCGGCGGGCCAGCCCACCCAGGGTGAGCGCGAGGACGCCGAGCCCGGCGGCGGTGACCGCCGGTTTGTGCGTGCCGACCCAGAGCGCCGCCGAGCGGCCCCGCGCCCGGTCGGTGAAGACCCCCTCGGCACCCCGGTCACGGTCCGCGTCGCCCGGCTGGTCCAGGTTGTCCCGCCAGGCGGCCGGGTCGATGGGTGTGTCGGTCTGCTGGCTGTCGTAGCCGTCCCGGGCGAGCTTGCGGTCGAGCAGACCGGGGAAGAGCGTGTCGCCCAGCCGTGCCTTCCAGGTCGGGCCGCCCACGTTCAGCTCGTGGGGCCCCCGGTCGGCGGCCCAGACGATCGCCCGCGCGGCCACCTCCGGGGCGAAGATCGGCGGCACCGGCTGCGGATGCCGGGGCAGTCGGGTCCGCACCCAGGAGAACTGCGGGGTGTTCACCGCCGGAAGCTGCACCATCGACAGCTTCACCCCCGGGCAGTCGTGCAGCAGCTCCGCCCGGAGCGAGTCGTTGAAGCCCTGGATCGCGTGCTTGCTGGCGCAGTACGCCGACTGCAACGGGATGCCCCGGTAGGCCAGCGCCGAGCCGACCTGCACGATGGCACCCCGCCCGTGGGCGCGCATGTGGCGCAGCGCGGCCAGGGTGCCGTGCCGGCGTTGTTGATCCACACGTCGAGCGCACCCCAGCGGTGCGCCACCTCGTCGGCGGCCCGGTGCACCGCGCCGGCGTCGGCGACGTCGAGCTGGTGGGTGACCACCTCCGCCGCGCCCCGCTCCCGGCAGTCACCGGCGGCGGCCAGGCCGGCCGCGCCCCGGGCGATCAGCGCCAGCCGGGCGCCCCGCGCGGCGTAGTGGCGGGCCACCGCCCGGCCGACCCCGGCACTGGCTCCGGTGATCACTACGGTCTGCGTCATCGGGTGTCTTCCGTGGAAGCCCCCGGCTTTAGCCGTGGGGAGGAAACGGATCTCCTGCGGAGCAGGTCAGGGATAGCCCATTCGCCGCCAAGGCGGATGGGCGTCTGGTCACACGTTGCGTTGGTTCTCGACATACCTCTTGATCACCTCCACAGTGGCGCCGCCGGTCGTGGCGACGAAGTACGAGTTGGTCCAAGGGTCGGCATCCGGGACTTGAGGTGCGGGAGCTCCTGGCGCAGCAGACGGGAGGATCGACCCTTGATCTGCTTGACCAGGCACCTCGCCGCCGATGACCTTGCGCCGGTACTTCGGGCACCAGACGACGTGGTAGTGGCAGCGGTACACGACGTTGTTGTTCGACCTGACCTCGTCCATCCCGAGACTATATAGCTTCGTGGTGTATAGTGTTCGGCGTGGACGAGACAGTGCGTTACACCTATCGCCTGCGGCCCGGCCGCATCGCGCAGGCCGCACTGCTCGACGAGTGGGGCCGGTGCCGGTGGTTGTGGAACGAAGCTGTGCACCAGCAGAAGACCGGCCGTAAGCCGACGTTCGGGAAGCTGTCGAAGCTGCTGACCGAGGCCCGCAGCCGTCATGCCTGGCTGCGCGAGGGATCGCAGGTCGCACAGCAGCAGACACTGCGCACCTATGGTGCCGCCCTGGACCACTCGTTCAAGGTCAAGGGCCGGGGCCGACCGAAGGTCAAGCGACTCAAGGACTCGCTGCCGACCCTGGAGTACACCACCCGCGGCTTCCGGATCAAAGACGGCCGGCTGTGCCTGCCGGGCACGGTGACCGTTCCGGTCGTCTGGTCGCGGGAACTGCCGTCCGAGCCGACCAGCGTGCGCGTCTACCAGGACACCCTCGGCCACTGGTACGCCTCGTTCGTGGTCCGCCGTGAGATCACCACCGCACCCGAGTCGGACTCGCCGGGTATCGGCGTCGACTGGGGCGTCAAGACCACCGCCGCCACGACCGACCCGGCGTTCGACCTGCCGCACCTCGGCCATCGCCGCCGGTGCGCCGCCGAGATGGCCAAGGCCCAGCGCGAGATGGCCCGCCGCCGTCGTCCCAAGGGACACGCCCCGTCGAAGGGCTACCAGACCGCAAAGCGGCAGGCCGCCCGGGTCGCGAAGAAGGCCGCCCGACAGAACACCCACGACGCCCGCGTCTGGGCCAAGAACGTCACTGACCACCACGCGCTGATCGCGGTCGAGGACTTCAAGCCGAAACTCCTCGCCCGCACCACGATGGCCCGCAAAGCGGCCGACGCGGCGATCGGCGCATGTAAGAAAGAACTGATCGAGCGTGGTACGCGGGCGGGCCGCAAGGTGGTGCTGGTACCGCCCGCCTACACCACGATGACCTGCTCCGAGTGCGGTGAGAGAGCCAATCTTCGCCTCGGACTGGGTATCCGTACCTTCGAGTGCGCGGCATGCGGCTATACCGCATGCCGCGACCGAAACGCCGCGAGGACGATCCTCGCCACGGCCGAACGCGACCGTGCCAGTGCCGACGACGTAAGACATCTGATCGCCTCCTTCCGGGACGGTGGATCAGGTGCGGTCCGAGCTGGGAATCCAGGGCCTGGCCCCGGAGGAAAATCCCCCGGATCTATCCGTGGGGATCGTTAACGGTCGCACTTCTGTCGGGTGGCGATGTCCGCCAGCCGGTTGAGCGTCTCCTTGTTGCGCTGCTTGAGCACGAGGTCGTTGACCTTGTTGCGGACCCAGCGCAGCGGGCCGGCGGTGAAGTCCTCGGCGAGCCGCACCCGGGTGGCGTCCGGGCCGACCGGCTCGAGGGTGAAGACCACGGTCGCCTCGCCGGCCGGCCAGAGCCCGGCCAGGATGACCAGCCGCCGTGGCGGTTCGCAGACCAGCACGGTGGAGGTGTCGGTGAGGGAGAACGGCCACGGCCCCGCCCGGTGGTGAAGCCGGGTGCCGACGGCCGGCCAGCCGTCGTCGACGTCCCGCATGTGCGTCGTACCGACCACCCAGTCGCTGTACGTCCACCCGTCGGCGAGCACGTCGAAGACCTGCCCCGGGGGCGCCCCGATCACTTTCTCCACAATCGCCACTGGGCTCCCATACCCCGGCCAGGTGGCGGGCTAACCGGTTAGCTTCTCCGGGGCGCCGGGTAAGGGCGGGACCGGGCTCGGGTAAGGGCGGACGGCGGGCCGGACCGGGCTCGGGTGGGGGCGGACGGCGGGCCGGGCTGGCGCGGGACGACGGGACGGTCGCGCCGCGGCCGACGCGTACGCCCCGGAGCCAGGTTTACGCCCCCGGCGGTCGGGAACCCGCCCGCCGTGCGAGGCGGCCACGAGCGGTATCAGCGCAGGTCGACCGGGGGAAACGCCGGTTCCGACCCGCTGCCCGGCGGGCACCCGGCACTGTACGACGCCGTCCTGTTCGACCGGGACGGGACCCTGATCGAGGACGTGCCGTACAACGGCGACCCGGACAAGGTCCGCCCGGTGCCGGGCGCGCGGGCGGCGCTGGACCGGCTGCGCGCGGTCGGGCTGCGCCTGGGCGTGGTGACCAACCAGTCGGGGCTGGCCCGGGGCCTGTTCACCGAGACCGACATGCGGCGGGTGCACGCCCGGGTGGAGGAACTGCTCGGCCCGTTCGACACCTGGCAGGTGTGCCCGCACGACGACGGTGCCGGCTGTGGCTGCCGCAAGCCCGCGCCGGGTCTCGTCCGGGCGGCGGCGCGGCAGCTCGACACGTCCCCGGGGCGGTGCGTGGTGGTGGGGGACATCGGCCGCGACATGGCCGCCGCCCTGGCCGCCGGGGCGACCGGGGTGCTGGTGCCGACCCCGGTCACCCGGGCGGAGGAGGTGGCCGCCGCGCCGTCGGTGGCGCGGGACCTGCCGGCGGCGGTGACGGAGATCCTGCGCCGGCGGGCCGCGGTGGTGCCCGCCGCGCCCCGGCGGGCCGGCACGGTGCTGGTGGCCCGGACCGACTCGGCCGGCGACGTGCTGGTCACCGGTCCGGCGATCCGGGCGGTGGCGGCGGGAGCGCGCCGGGTCGTGCTGCTCTGCGGACCCCGGGGCCGGGCCGCCGCCGACCTGCTGCCCGGCGTGGACGAGGTCGTCGAGTGGCCGTTGCCGTGGATCGACCCGGACCCCGGTCCCGTGGACCGGGAACGGATGGACGCGCTGCTGGCCCGGCTCGTCGGCGTGGGCGCGGACGAGGCGGTGGTCTTCACCTCGTTCCACCAGTCGCCGCTGCCGTTGGCCCTGCTGCTGCGGATGGCCGGGGTACGGCGGATCAGCGCGGTCAGCGAGGACTACCCGGGCTCGCTGCTGGACGTCCGGCACCGGGTGCCGGCGGGGGTACCGGAGCCGGAACGGGCCCTCTCCCTGGCCGCCGCGGCCGGCTTCGCCCTGCCCCCGGGGGACGAACCGGTCCTGCGGCTGCGTCCGGAGGCGCTGCCACCACCACCCGGGCCGCCCGGCTACGTGGTGGTGCACCCCGGTGCCTCGGTGCCCGCCCGGGCCTGCCCGCCCGGGGTGCACGCCGACATGGTCGCCGCGCTGACCGCCGCCGGCCACCGCGTGGTGGTCACCGGGGGGCCGGACCAGACCGGACTGACCGCCCGGGTGGCCGCCGCCGGTGGCGTGGACCTCGGCGGCCGGACCCGCCTGGCCGACCTCGCCGCCGTGATCGCCGCCGCCGGTGCCGTGGTGGTCGGCAACACCGGTCCCGCGCACCTCGCCGCCGCGCTCGGCGTACCGGTGGTGAGCCTGTTCGCGCCGACCGTGCCGTTCGGGCAGTGGGGCCCCTACCGGGTGCCCACCGTCCGTCTCGGCGACGCCGCCGCGCCCTGCCGGGACAGCCGCGCCGCGCAGTGCCCGGTGCCCGGTCACCCCTGCCTGGCCGGTGTCGACCCGGCCGAGGTGGTCGACGCGGTACGCCTGCTCGGCGTCACCGCCGGCAACGGCGCGGGCGGCGTGGCTGGCGCGGGCGGCGTGGCCGGCGGTCCGGGGGCCGGCGCCGGCTCCGGGGGAGGTGGCCGGTGAACGTCCTGCTCTGGCACGTGCACGGTTCCTGGACCACGTCCTTCGTCCACGGCAAGCACCGCTACCTGGTGCCGGTCACCCCGGACCGGGGCCCGTACGGGCGTGGCCGGGCCCGCACCTATCCCTGGCCGGACAGCGCGGTCGAGGTGGAACCGGCGGCGCTGCGCCGGGCCGAGGTCGACGTGGTCGTGCTCCAACGGCCCGAGGAGTTCGACCTGGCCTGCGAGTGGCTGGGCCGCCGGGTCGGCCGGGACGTCCCTGCCATCTACGTCGAGCACAACACCCCCAAGGGCGACGTGCCGAACACCCGGCACCCGGTGGCCGACCGGGACGACCTGCTGGTCGCCCACGTCACGCACTTCAACGACCTGTTCTGGGACACCGGCGGCACCCGCACCACCGTCGTCGAGCACGGCGTGGTGCCGCCCCGCGTGGCGTACACCGGTGAGCTGGACCGGTTGGCCGTGGTGGTCAACGAGCCGGTCCGGCGCTGGCGGGTCACCGGCACGGACCTGCTGCCCCGGTTCGCCGAGATCGCCCCGCTGGACGTCTTCGGCATGGGGGTGGCCGGGCTGGCCGACCGGCTGGGCCTGCCGCCGGACCGGGTGACCGGCCACGACGACGTGCCGCAGGACCGGATGCACGCCGAACTCGCGCGACGCCGGGCGTACCTGCACCTGTGCCGGTGGACCTCGCTCGGGCTGAGCCTGATCGAGGCGATGGCGATCGGCATGCCGGTGGTCGCCCTGGCCACCACCGAGGCGGTGGTGGCCGTACCGCCCGACGCGGGCGTGCTCTCCACCCGGATCGACACCCTGCTGGAGGCCGCCCACCGGTTCGTGGCCGATCCCGTGACCGCCCGTCGGGTGGGCGCCGAGGCCCGCGCGGCGGCCGGAGCCCGGTACGGCCTGGAGCGATTCCTCGCCGACTGGGACCGGTTGCTGGAGGAGGAAGCATGCGCATCGCGATGATCTCGGAGCACGCCAGTCCGCTCGCCGTGCTCGGCGGGGAGGACGCCGGTGGGCAGAACACCCACGTCGCGGAGTTGGCCGCCGCGCTCGCCGCCGCCGGCCACGACGTGCGCGTCTACACCCGCCGGGACTCCGTCGCGCTGCCGGTGTCGGTGCGGACCGCGGACGGCTACGAGGTGGTGCACGTCCCCGCCGGCCCGCCCGAGCCGGTCGGCAAGGACACCCTGCTGCCGTACATGGAGCCGTTCGCCACCTGGTTGGCGCAGCAGTGGGGCTCCGGGGAGTGGACGCCCGAGGTGGCGCACGCGCACTTCTGGATGAGCGGACTGGCCGCGCTGAACGCCGGCCGGCGCACCGGGATTCCGGTGGTGCAGACCTACCACGCGCTCGGCACGGTGAAGCGACGCCACCAGGGGATCCAGGACACCAGCCCGGCCGGGCGGGTGGACTACGAACGGATCCTGGGCGTGGCCGTGGACCGGGTCGTCGCGCAGAGCCGCGACGAGGTCCGCGAGTTGGTCGCGATGGGCGTGCCCCGCTCCCGGATGACGGTGGTCCCCTCCGGGGTCAACCTGCGCGCCTTCACCCCGGTGGGCCCGGTCGCCGAGCGGGTCGACGGGCTGGCCCGGGTGCTCACCGTGGGGCGACTGGTCGAGCGGAAGGGCTTCGGGGAGGTGATCCGGGCGATGCGCGCCGTACCGGACGCCGAGTGCGTGGTGGTGGGCGGCCCGCCGGCCGGCGCGATCGACGACGACCCGCAGGCCCGCCGGCTGTGGGCGCTCGCCGCGGCCTGCGGGGTCGGCGACCGGGTCCGTCTCGTCGGCGCGGTCCCCCGCGAGGAGATGGGCCGCTGGTACCGCTCCGCCGACGTGCTCGTCGCCGCGCCCTGGTACGAGCCGTTCGGTCTCACTCCGCTGGAGGGCATGGCCTGTGGGGTGCCGGTGGTCGGCACCGCCGTCGGCGGGATCGTGGACACCGTGGTCGACGGGCTCACCGGCGACCTGGTGCCGCCCCGTGACCCGGTCGCGCTCGGTGACGCCGTCCGCCGGCTGCTCGCCGACCGCGAGCGGCGGTTCGCCTACGCCACCGCCGCCCTCGACCGGGCCCGGCACCGGTACTCCTGGTCCCGTACCGCCGCGCGGCTGGCCGAGGTCTACGCGGCGGTGACGGCGGCGCGTCGGCCGACCCGAGTGGTCGCCTGATGGCGGCGTCCACGGTGCTGGAGGCGCACCTGGCCGACCTGGCCGTGGCCCTGCGGGAGTACCGCCGCTCGGCGGCGCGGCTCGCCGACTGGGGGGACGTCCTGGCCCGCACCCTGACCGCCGGTGGCCGGCTGCTGGTCGCCGGCAACGGGGGCAGCGCAGCCGAGGCCCAGCACCTCACCGCCGAACTCGTCGGCAAGCTGCGCCACGACCGGCAGCCACTCTCCGCCATCGCGCTGCACGCCGAGACCAGCGCGCTCACCGCGATCGGCAACGACTACGGCTACGACCAGGTCTTCGCCCGCCAGGTCCGCGCCCACGGGCGGCCGGACGACATCCTCCTGCTGCTGTCCACCAGCGGCACCAGCGGCAACCTGCTCGCCGCCGCCCGCGCCGGACGGGAGGCCGGGCTGCGCTGCTGGGCGATGACCGGAGCGGCGCCCAACCCCCTCGTCGACGCCTGCCACGACGCGCTGGCCGTCGCCGCCCCGGACAGCCAGATCGTGCAGGAGCTGCACCTGGTCTCGGTGCACGTGCTCTGCGAGCACGTCGACCGGGCGCTGCCGCTGCCGGTGGGTGCGGTCACCGGCGGGGAACCCCAGCCGGTCGCGGCGACCCGCGCCGCCCCGCGTACCGGGGTGGAGGTCGTGCTCGACGACGGTGCCGCACCGGGGGCCGGGGGACGAGGGGGTACGGCGTGACCGGACCGGTGGTGGTGGTCGGTGACGTCCTGCTCGACCGGGACGTGGAGGGGGTGGTGAACCGGCTCTGCCCCGACTCCCCGGGACCCGTGCTGGACGAGACCACGCATGTCGAGCGCCCCGGCGGCGCGGGGCTCGCGGCGCTCTTCGCCGCCGCCCAGGGAGCCGAGGTCGCCCTGGTCACGGCGTTGGCCGACGACGCCGCCGGGGCCCGGCTCAGCTGCCTGCTGACCGCCGCCGGGGTGCAGGTGTACGCGTTGCCGCTGGTCGGCGCGACCCCGGAGAAGATCCGGCTGCGGGCGCGGGGACGGGTGCTGCTGCGGCACGACCGGGGCGGCCTGCCGGGCGTCCCGGGGGAGCCGGGTGAGGCGGTGCTACGGCTGATCGCCAACGCGTCCGCCGTGCTGGTCAGCGACTACGGCCGGGGCGTGGCCCGGCAACCGGCGCTGCGCGCCGCACTGGCCGCCACCACCGCGCCGGTGGTCTGGGATCCGCACCCCCGCGGCCCGGCGGCCGTTCCCGGGGTGCACCTGGCCACGCCGAACGAGGCGGAGGTCCGCGAGCTGGCCGAGGCCCCGCCGGGACCGTCCCGCCTGGCCACCGCGGCCCGGGGCGCGCAGGGACTGCGGCATCGCTGGCGGGCCGGGGCGGTCGCGGTGACCCTCGGCGCCGACGGCGCGCTGCTCTGCCACGCCGGGGCGACCCCGCTGGTGGTGCCCGCCCCCGGTGGCGCGGAGGGGGACACCTGCGGGGCGGGGGACCGGTTCGCGGCGACCGCCAGTGTGGCCCTGGCCCGGGGCGCGCTGGTCTCCGAGGCGGTGGAACTCGCGGTCGCCGAGGCGTCGGCGTACGTCGCCGCCGGGGGAGTGGCCGGGATTCCGCCCGTCCCGATCGGCGCCCCGACCCCGGCGGCGTCCGGCATCGGCGGGGAGCGGATCGGTACGGCGGCAGCCGGTGCGGTGGTCGCCGCGGTCCGGGCGGCCGGTGGCACGGTGGTCGCCACCGGCGGCTGTTTCGACCTGCTGCACGCCGGACACGTGGCCACCCTCCAGGCCGCCCGGCGCCTCGGCGACTGCCTGGTGGTCTGCCTGAACTCCGACACCAGCGTCACCGGCCTGAAGGGACCGGACCGGCCGGTGGTGTCCCAGGGCGACCGCGGCCGGCTGCTGGCCGCACTCGGCTGCGTCGACGCGGTGGTGGTCTTCGACGAGCCGACCCCGCACGCGGTGCTGTCCTGGCTCCGTCCGGACGTCTGGGTCAAGGGCGGCGACTACGCCACCGGCGCCGGGGACGAACCGGTGCTGCCCGAGGCGGACCTGCTGCGCCGTTGGGGCGGGCACACCGTGGTCGTGCCCTACCTGCACGGGCGCTCGACCACCGACCTGATCGCGGCGGCCCACGCGACCGGGGGCGACCGGCTCCGCTCCGGCCCGTCCATCGGCCCCGACGGCACCGACCGGCGACGCCCGGCCACCCTGTCGCGCGGCCCCGGGGCCGTCGAGCGTCAGTCCACGGAAGGAGCGCGATGAGCAGCGGTTCCCTCACCAGCGGATCGACCGTCCTGATCACCGGCGGGGCGAGCGGCCTCGGTGCGGCCGTCGTCACCGCCGTCGCCCGCGCGGGGGGCCGACCGGTGGTGCTGGACCGGAAACCGCCCGGCGACGGTGTGCCCTGGATCGAGTGCGACCTGGCCGACACCCGGGCCGCCGAGGCCGCCACCCGGGAACTCGCCGAACGCTCCGGCGGCCTGGACGCGGTGGTCACCGCCGCCGGGATCGACGTGCCGGGCAGGCTGGCGGACGTGCCGGGGGAGACCTGGGACCGGATCGTCGCCGTCGACCTGCTCGCCACCGCCGCAGTGGTCCGTGCCGCCCTGCCCTACCTGGTCAGCTCGCGGGGCACCGTGGTCACGGTCGCCTCGACGCTCGGCGTCAAGGCGGTCAGCGACGCCACCGCGTACTGCGCGGCGAAGTTCGGGGTGGTCGGCTTCACCCGCGCCCTCGCCGCGGAACTCGCCGGTGCGGTCGGGGTCACCCTGCTGATCCCCGGCGGCATGCGCACCCCGTTCTTCGACGACCGGGACGAGCGGTACCGACCGGGGCCGGACGCCGTCCTCAACGAGCCCGCCGACACCGCCGCCGCCGTGCTGTTCGCGCTCTCCCAGCCGGCCGGCTGTGCGGTACGGGAACTGGTCGTCTGCGCCGAACAGGAGTCCTCGTACCCGTGATCCTGGTGCTGCGCGCGCTCGGCGTCGGTGACCTCGCCACCGCCGTGCCCGCGCTGCGCGCCCTGCGCGCCGGTTTCCCGGACCGGGAACTGGTGCTGGCCGCCCCGGACTGGCTGAGCCCGCTGGTCGACCTGGTCGGCGGTGTCGACCGGGTGCTGCCGGTGACCGGGCTGGCCCCGCCGGACCGGCCGGGGCCGTCCCCCGGGATCGCGGTCAACCTGCACGGACGCGGGCCGCAGTCGCACGCGCTGCTGCTCGCCGCCGACCCCGGCCGGCTGTTCGCGTTCCGCTGCCCGTCGGCCGGGCACCCGGACGGCCCGGAGTGGGACGACACGGAGCACGAGGTACGTCGCTGGTGCCGCCTGCTCGACTGGTACGGCCTGCCGGCCGAACCGGGCGACCTCGCCCTGGCCCGACCCGCGCCGGACCGGGCCCCGGTCGGGGTGACCGTGCTGCACCCGGGCACGAAGGTCCCGGCGAAGCGCTGGTCACCGGCCCGGTTCGCCGCCGTCGCCCGGCACCTGGCCCGGACCGGACACCGGGTGGTGGTGACCGGCTCGCCGACCGAGCGGGCGGTCGCCGAGCAGGTGGCGCGCCGGGCCGGGTTGCCACCCACGGCGGTGCTGGCCGGGCGGACCGGCCTGACCGACCTGGCCGCCCTGGTGGCCCACGCCCGGCTGGTGGTCAGCGGCGACACCGGGGTCGCCCACCTGGCGACCGGTTACGGCACCCCGTCGGTGGTGCTGTTCGGCCCGGTCCCGCCGACCCGCTGGGGGCCGCCGCCGGACCGCCCCCGGCACCGGGTGCTCTGGGCCGGGACCGGTAGTGACCCGCGGTGGGACGGGGTGGGGATGCACCCGACGATGGCGGTGCTCTCCGTCGACCAGGTGCTGGCCGAGGTGGACGAGGCGGAACGGGCGGTGCGGGACGACGGTGCGGTTGCGGCGTAGCGATCCGGGTCGGCCGGGGTACGGACGCCGGCGGGCGGGACGGGGCTGGTGCTTCGTGGACCCCTCCGGCGGGACCGTCCGCGACCCCGACCAGTTGGCCCGGCTGCGGGAACTGGTCATCCCGCCGGCCTGGCGGGACGTGTGGATCTGCCCGTACCCCAACGGGCACATCCAGGCCGTCGGGATCGACGCGGCCGGCCGTCGGCAGTACGTCTACCACCCGGAGTGGCGGCGCCGGCGCGACGAGGCGAAGTTCGACCACGTGCTGGAGGTGGCCCGCCGGCTGCCGGTGCTGCGGGAGCGGGTCGAGCGGGACCTGACCGGTCGGGGGCTGCGCCGCGACCGGGTGCTGGCGACGGTGACCCGGTTGCTGGACATGGGCATGTTCCGGGTCGGCAGCGACCAGTACGCGGCCGGTGACGACCCGACCTTCGGGGTGGCCACCCTGCGTCCCGAGCACACCCGGTCCCGGGGCGGCTGCGTGGTCCTCTCCTTTCCGGCCAAGGGCGGCGTCGACCAGGTGCGCCGGATCGACGACCCGGAACTGTGCCAGGTGCTGCGCAACCTGCGCCGGCGGCGGCGTACGGCGGACCGCCTCTTCGGCTACTGGGACGGCACGACCTGGCGGGACGTGCGCAGCGACGAGGTCAACGACTACCTGCGCGAGGCCAGCGGCGGGGAGATGACCGCCAAGGACTTCCGGACCTGGCACGCCACGGTGCTGGCCGCGGTCGACCTGGCCGCGACGGGCGTCCAGCGCTCGGCCACGGCCCGGCGACGGGCGGTCGTCGCGGTCATGCGGGGCGTCGCGGACCTGCTCGGCAACACCCCCACGGTGGCGCGGGCCTCCTACGTGGATCCCCGGGTGGTGGACCTCTACCACGACGGGGTGGTCGCCCCGGTGGCCCCCGACACGCCCCGGCCGGTGGCCGAACGGGCGGTACGGGCCTTACTGGAGGATGCCTGACCGGCCCCACCGGCGCCGGAAAGCAGCGGTGGGGCCGGCGGCTGCCCGGCGTCGGGTGCCGGATGACGGGGGACCGGATGCCGGAGGACGCCGCCACGGTTTGAGCCCACGTCGCGTACGGTCGAGTGGCCGTCACGACGCTGCCGCAACCCCCGTTGCCCGCGCGGCACACTCCTCGCAGCCGGTCACCGGACCGGCGGTCAGCCGGTCAGTGGCCAGTATGCCGGTGGGTCGTTGTCCTGCGGTGTCACCGGGTTGACCGTCCGTGCCAACTCCTCGGCCTCCCGGTAGGACTGGGGGCTCATCCCGTACGCCGCCCGGAACGCCCGGCTGAAGTGGGCCTTGTCGGTGAACCCCCACCGCCAGCCGATCGCCTGGACGGCCCGGCCGCGCAGGCGCGGGTCGGCCAGGTCCCGCCGGCAGCGTTCGAGCCGACGACGGCGGATCACCTGGGCGACCGTCTCCGGCTCGTCGGCGAAGAGCCGGTGCAGGGTCCGGACGGAGATGTGGTGGGCGTCGGCGACGGCCTGCGGGGTGAGCGTGGCGTCGCCGAGGTGGCGGTCGATGAAGGCGAGCACCCGGGTGAGCATCGCCTGCTGTCGCACGTCGACCGGGAGCGCGTCCTCGGCGTCGAGATGCCCGGCCAGCATCGCGGCGACCAGGTCGACGGTGATGCCGGCCAGCCGGGGGGCCTCTGCGGCGGTGAACTGCTCCGGGTGCCGGATGAGCCGGTCGAGGTGCTGGGCGACCAGCGCGCCCATTCCCTCCGACCCGCTGAGGCGGCCGGCGGTGAGCCGGTCCAGCCTGGCCGGGGGGATCGGCAGCAGCGCCCTGGGGATCACCACGGTCAGCGCGCCCGCTTCGCGGCGGGCTCCGTCCGCGGTGTGGACGAGCTCGTACGGCCGGCCGTAGTCGATGAGGGTGAAGGCGCCGCGCCCCACGGCGGTGTGCTGGCGGCGGGCGCTGATCCCGCTGGACCCGGCGAGGGTCAGGGCGAGCTGGTAGATGCCGGGATCGGCCTGCCGGATGAGCCTCGGGGTGCGCCGTCCGGACAGCGACTGGTAGCGGAACCGGGTCAGCGAGACGCCGCCGAGATCGACCAGGCGGGCGCTGCCCCGGAACTCGGCGGCGTGTTCGCTGCTCATCGCGATCGGTGCGGCGGCCCGGCCGGTGACCTCCAGCCAGTACGGCCACCGGTCGGCGGGTGGCAGACGCGCGGTGTCCACGGATTCCGTCGGCAGCATCGTCCCCCCTTCGTCGATCACCTTGCCCATTCTCGACAAGGGCACCGACACCTGGGACCTGACGTGTGCTCAGGGTCACCGTGCGGTCGCGGGCGGCCGTCCCGGCCCGTGGGGCGGGACGGCCGGCGACGGGTCAGTCGTTGAGCACCTGCGCCAGGCGGTCCCGGAACCGGCGCTCCGAGTCGCTGACCACGTCCCCACCGAGGCCGAGGATCCCGCCCGTCGAGGCCGCCGTCACCACCTGGTCGGCGATCTCCACCAGCCAGTGCCGGTACGCCCCGGCCTGCCCCTCGTCCACCCGGGCGGCGAGCAGCGCGGCGGCCTGGCGGGCCCGGACCAGCACGTCGTCGATCAGGGCCTGCGGGTCGGCCGGCGCGATCACCGGCAGTTCCTCGCCCGCCTCCGGGTCGCCCACCCGCGAGACGATCTCCCCGGCCACGGCGGCGACCAGCGGAATCGCCGACTCCCGGCCGGACGCGATGGTCTCCAGGCCGGCGGCGGTCTCCGCCCGGGTGCGCCGGGTGCCGTCGGACTCCGCCGCGCTCGCCGCGGTCAGGACCGACTGGGGCAGGCCGACCAGCAGCCCCCACTCCTCGTCGGAGAACCCGAACCCGGTGTACGCCGGCTGTTCGATCACGGCAACGCCCCTCTCGCTGTGCACTCACCTCGACGGCCCCGTGCCGCGTGGCGGCGGGGGCGGAAACAGGCTAGACCAGGGTCAGCAACGCCTGCCCACTCACCACGGGCACGGACAGCGTCTTGTACCCCACGTCGTCGAAGAGAACCGTCATCCGGTCCTCCTCGTAACCGAGCACCATGCCGGAACCCCACTCCGGGTGGCGGACCTGGCTGTGCACCGGGAACGGTGGCTGGCCGGCCTCCTCGGTCGTGGCGACGCTGGTGCCGGCATGGCAGTTGTCGCAGTGCCCGCAGACCTCGGTCATCTGCTCCCCGAAGTACGCCAGCAGCGTCTGCCCCCGGCAGGCGGTGGTCTCGGCGAAGGCCCGCATCATGTCGGTCCGGGACCGGGTCACGGTCTGCTGCCGTTCCGCCTCGGCCAGCGCCGCCCGCGCGGCCTCCACCGGTGCCGGGGCGTAGCGGGGGGCGCCGATCCGCTGCCGGCCCCGCGGCCCGGCGGCCCCGGCCTGCTCCAGCAGGGAGAGGTACTGGCCGAGCTTGCGGGGCCCGAGACCGGTCAGGTCCCGCAGCTGCTTACGGTTGGCCGGCTTGGCGCGCAGCAGCGCGGCCAGCTCGTGCAGTTGCCGCTCGTCCGGCAGGCCGCCGCTGAAGTAGCGTTGCAGGCCGACGTCCTCCGCCTGCCAGAGCAGCAGCACCCGGGCCGGCTGCCCGTCCCGTCCGGCCCGGCCGATCTCCTGGAAGTAGCTGTCCGGCGAGTCCGGCAGGGCCATGTGCACCACCCAGGCGATGTTCGGCTTGTCGATGCCCATGCCGAACGCCGAGGTCGCCACCATGATCGGCACCTGGTCGGCGAGGAAGGCCCGGTGCAGCTCGTCGCGGGCCCCGGCCGGCATGCCGCCGTGGTAGTACTTCGTCGGGAAGCCGGCGTCGGTGAGCCGTCCGGCCAGCTCCTCCGCCGATCGCCTGGTCGGGGTGTAGATGATGCCCGGCCGCTTGTCCTCGCGCAGCAGCGTGACCAGCCGTCGCCAGCGGTAGTCCTCGGTGGGGCAGTGCGCGACCTCCAGGAAGAGGTTCGGCCGGTCCAGCCCGGACAGCACCAGTTCCGGGTCGCGCAGGTGCAGCCGGGCGACGATGTCGTCGCGCACCGGCGGTGACGCGGTCGCGGTGAGCGCCACCACCGGCGGCCGGCCGATGCCCTCGATCAGGTGCCCCAGCGCGAGGTAGTCGGGGCGGAAGTCGTGTCCCCAGGCGGAGATGCAGTGCGCCTCGTCGATCGCCACCAGCGCCGGCTCCAGCGCCCGGACCTCCGCCAGTCGGGTCGGGTCGCTGAGCTGTTCCGGGGTGATGAAGAGAAACTCCGCCCGGCCCTGCCGGATGTCGGCGAGCGCCTCGGCCTGCTGGGCCGGGGTCTCGGCGGAGCTGACCCGCACCGCCCGCAGCTCGGGGCGACGCCGCTCGTGCAGCGCGGCGATCTGGTCCTGCTGGAGGGCGAGCAGCGGGGAGATCACCACCGTGCAGCCGGGGATGAGGCTCGCCGGGATCTGGTAGACGGCGGACTTGCCCGCGCCGGTGGGCAGGACCACCAGCGCGTCGCGGCGTTGCATCACCGCCCGCATGGCGGCGAGCTGGTTGGGGCGCAGCTCGTCCCAGCCGAACAGGTCACGCGCGGCGCGGCGCAGGGCGGTGGTGTCGCGGGATCGTGTCATCGGTGGCCGGTGGTACCCGGGCCGGCCGGAGGCGAAACCGGGACGCGCCCCCGGCCGGCGACAGGGCGTTTCCGCCGGCCGACGGCCCCGGCGGGCGGACCGGACCGACTCACCGCAGCCGGGGCAGGACCTCGCGCTGGTACAGGTCGAACAGCCCCTGCCAGTGCGGGCCGGTGTTGGCCACGTAGATCTCGTCGAAGCCGGCCTTGGCGTACTGGTCGATCTTCGCCAGGTGCGCGTCGGCGTCCCGGCCGCAGACGAACGCCTCCCGCACCATGTCCGGGCTGACCAGCTGGGCGGCCTGCTCGAAGTGGCGTGGCGAGGGGAGCACCTGGGACAGCTCGCCCGGGACCCCGGCGTTCGGCCAGCGCTCGTACGCGATCCGTGCGCCCTCGTCGACGCTGTTGGCGTACGCGGCCTTGAAGCCGGCCTGGCACGGCTTGTCGCCGCCCCCGCCGTCGCGGAACCGTCGGACCAGTTCGGCGTCGGGGGAGGTGTTGACGTAGCCGTCGCCGATCCGGGCGGCCAGGTCGACGGCCTTCGGACCGAAACCGGAGACGTAGACCGGTGGGGGCGTCTCCGGCAGCGTGTAGATCCGGGCGTGCTCCACCGTGTAGTGCCGGCCCCGGTGGTTGACGAAGCCGCCGGCCCAGAGCTCGCGTATCACCGCCACGGCCTCCTCGAGCATCTCCAGGCGGACGTCCGCGCCCGGCCACGCGTCGCCGAGGATGTGCTCGTTGAGGGCCTCGCCCGAGCCGACACCGAGTACGAACCGCCCCGAGTGCAGCACCGCGCTCGTGGCCGCCGCCTGGGCCAGCACCGCCGGATGGATCCGGACGGTCGGGCAGGTCACCGCAGTGGTCACCGGGAGTCGGCAGACCTGGCTGAGCGCGCCGATCACCGACCAGACGAACGGACTCTGCCCCTGGGCGTCCACCCAGGGGTGGTAGTGGTCGGAGATCCACAGTGCCTCGAAGCCGGCCTGCTCGGCGCCGCGCGCCTGGTCCAGGAGTTCGGCCGGCGTGAACTCCTCGCTGGACAGGAAGTAACCGATCCGCATCTTTCCCCCTCGCCGCGTCCGGGCAGCCGGACCCTCCGGTCGGACAACCTTCGCCGTACCCCGGGGGTGACGCGTCACACCGCGCCGGGCGGGCCGGCACCGTCGCGCCGCTGCCGCTGCCGCTGCTCCTGCTCCCGCCCCGCCCCGCCCTTGCCGGGGGTGTGTGGATGCAGGGGTCCCCTGCTCGTCAAAAAGCGGTAACAGGGGTCCCCTGCTACCGGGGCGGGCGCGGTACGGGGCGGGTGCGGCGCGGCGCGGGCGCGGTGGGGTGCGGCGCGGTGGGGTGCGGTGGGGTGTGGTGCGGCGGGGTGCGGTGGGGTGTGGTGCGGCGGGGGGTGGCGGGATCAGCGGAACATGGCGCGGATCGCGGCGATCAGGAGCAGGCCGCCGACGACCAGCCCGAGCAGGCGGACTCCGGGGATGTCGTACCAGTCGACCTCGTCGGCGGCGGTGATCAGCGAGGAATGCACCCCCGCACTGTCGCACGGGCGCGGTCGACGGTGCCACACCACCGGTCGCCCGATCCGCCACTCTCAGTAATAGAAAGGTTTATTGACTATTAGTCCGGCCGGTGTGACCATGGCAGCACCGCAGGCGGCGGGGGAGACCGCCGCCGGGACACCGAGGGGGTACGGGGACCGCATGAGCGCACCGATGGGGAACCTGGCGAGCCTGGCCGCTGCCGTTCTGCAACCCGGCTTCGTCGGCACCACCCCGCCCCCGTGGATCTGTCGGTGGCTCGGCGAGGGGCTCGGCTCGGTGGTCCTCTTCGCGCGCAACGTCGTCGACCCGGCCCAGGTCGCCGCGCTCACCGCCGCGTTGCGCGCGGAGCGGCCGGACGTGATCGTCGCCATCGACGAGGAGGGCGGCGACGTGACCCGGATCGAGTCCGGGCCGGGCAGCTCCCGTCCGGGCAACCTCGCCCTCGGTGCGGTCGACGACCCGGCACTCACCGAGGAGGTGGCCCGGGACCTCGGCGTGGAGCTGGCCGCCGCCGGGGTCACCCTGAACTACGCGCCGGACGCCGACGTCAACTCCAATCCGGACAACCCGGTGATCGGGGTGCGCGCGTTCGGCGCCGATCCCGCGCTGGTCGCCCGGCACACCGCCGCCTGGGTGCGCGGCCTCCAGGCCGGCGGGGTCGCGGCCTGCGCCAAGCACTTTCCCGGGCACGGCGACACCCGGGTCGACTCGCACCACGACCTGCCCCGGATCACCGCCGACCGGGCCCGCCTCGACACCGGCGAGCTGGTGCCGTTCCGGGCCGCGATCGCCGCCGGGGCGCAGGCGGTGATGACCGGGCACCTGCTGGTCCCCGCCCTCGATCCCACCCTGCCGGCCACCCTGAGCCGGCGCGTCCTGACCGACCTGCTCCGCGACGAGCTGGGCTTCCACGGTGTCGTGGTGACCGACGCGGTCGAGATGCGCGCGGTGGCCGACACGTACGGTCTCACCGGCGTGGCGGTCCGGGCCCTTGCGGCCGGGGCGGACGCGATCTGCGTCGGCGGCGAGCACGCCGACGAGGAGACCGCCCGCCGGCTGCGCGACGGCATCGTGGCCGCCGTGGTCGACGGGGAACTGCCCGAGGAACGGCTCGCCGAGGCGGCCAAGCGGGTCGGTCAGCTCGCCGCCTGGACCACCACCGCCCGCGCCGACCGTTCCCGGTACGCCGGGTCGAACGGGGTCGGGCTGGCCGCCGCGCGCCGGGCGGTGCGGGTCACCGTCGGCGACGGGGGGCCGTTGACGCCGCTGACCGCCCCGGCGCACGTGGTGGAGTTCGCGCCGCCCCGCAACATCGCCATCGGCGCGGAGACCCCGTGGGGGGTCGGCGTGCCCCTGGCCGAGCTGCTACCCGGCACCACCACCGTCCGGTACGCCGAGGCGGACGTCCCCGCCGACCCGGCAGCCGGCCCGCGCGACCGGCCGCTCGTGCTGGTCGTCCGGGACCTGCACCGGCACGGGTGGATGCGGGCGGCGGTGGAACGCGCGCTGGTCGCCCGCCCGGACGCGGTGGTGGTCGAACTGGGCCTGCCCGTGCTGGTCACCGGGCGGGTGCACGTGGCGACCCACGGGGCCAGCCGGTCCGGTGCACGGGCCGCCGCCGAGATCCTCACCGGTGCCGGGGTGGGCTAGGTCCCGTCCGGCCGCCGCCGGTGCCGGTGGCGGCCCGTCCGGTCACGGCTCGCCGGCGGCGGCCCGTCCGGTCACGGCTCGTCGGTGGCGGTGACGAGGTCGGCGTATGCGGCGTGGCGGTCGATGAAGGCGGCCATGAACGGGCAACGGGGAACCACCCGCGCGCCGCGTCGGCGCACCTCGTCCAGCGTGCCCCGGATCAGCGCCTCGCCGACGCCCTTCCCCCGGAACGCCGGATCGACCTGGGTGTGCGTGAAGACCAGCACGTCCGCGCCGCGCGGCCGGTACGCGGTGAACCCGGCCAGCGCGTCGTCGACCAGGATCTCGAAGCGGCGGCGGGCCGGGTCGTCCTCGACGAGGTAGCTCACCCGGCCATTCTCCCTCCGCCGGTGGCCAGCCGGTCGAGTTCGGCCAGCAACCGGTCGACCTCGTCGACGGTGTTGTAGTGGTAGACGCTGGCCCGGACCGCCCCACCGCGTTCCCGCAGCCCCAGCGCCTGGAAGTACTCGTAGGCGTAGTAGTCGCCGTGGGAGAGGCAGATCCCGGCCGCCCCGAGCGCCGCCGCGGTCTCCGCCGGGGCCAGCCCGGCCAGCCGGAACGACACCGTCGGGCAGCGCCCGTCCGGGGCCGGCAGCACGGTCACCCCGGGTAGCGCGACCAGGCCGGCCAACAGCCGGTCGAAGACCACCTGCTCGTGTGCCCGCGCGGCGGTCAGCCCGGCCCGGACCCGGGCCCGCCGGTCGCCCCGGGCGTCCGGGTCCAGCCCGGCCAGATGCTCCACCGCGGCGGTCAGCCCGGCCAGCAGCGGGAAGCTCGGTGTGCCGTACTCGAACCGGTCCGGCACCGCGTCGGACGAGGGCAGCAGCTTGTCCGGGCGCAGCTGCGCCCAGCGGGACGGCTCGGCGACCAGTGCGGCCAGGTGCGGTCCGGACCACTTGTAGGCGCTGGTGACGAAGAAGTCCGCGCCGAGGGCGGGCACGTCGGTCGGCCCGTGCGGCACGGCGTGCACCCCGTCCACACAGACCGCCGCCCCGGCGGCGTGTGCCAGCCGGATGATCGCGGCGACGTCCGGCACGGTGCCGACGGCGTTGCTGGCGGCGGTCACCGCGACCAGCCGGGTCCGCTCGCCGAGCAGGTCGGCGTACTGGTCGACGGGGAGTTCCCCGGTGTCCCGGTCGACGTCGGCCCACCGTACGGTCGCCCCGGCCCGTTCGGCCGCCCGGACCCAGGGGCGGACGTTCGCGTCGTGGTCGAGCCGGGACACCACCACCTCGTCGCCCGGCCGCCAGGTGTCGCCGAGCGTCCGGGCCAGGGTGTACGTCAGGGCGGTCGCGCTCGGCCCCAGCACCACACCGTCGGGTGCGACGCCGAGCAGGTCGGCCACGGCCGTCCGGGCCGCCGCGACGATCTCCAGCGACCGGCGGCCGGGCGCGAACGCGGCGCTGCGGTTGCCCACCGCGTGGCGCATCACCCCGGCCACCGCCTCGACCACCCCGGCGGCCGGCTGGGTGCCCGCGGCACCGTCGAAGTGCAGGTGACCCTCGGTCAGCGCCGGGTAGGCGGCCCGGACCCGGGCGATGTCGAACGGCATGTCGGGCACCCTAGCGCGGCCACCGGCACCCCGGCCCCGCCCGGCCCTGCCAAGATCTTTGTCGTGCCGGGCTGGACCGTGTTGCGTACCCTTGCTGGGGTGACGAACCGACGCGCCACCACCGCCCTTACTCCCGCCCGCCGCGCCGCCGGTCTGTTCGCCGGCCTCGTGCTGGGCGTCGCCGTGCTCGCCGGGTGCAGTTCGGAGAACGCCACCACCGACTGTGGACTGGACGCCTGCACCGTCACCTTCGACCGGGGCGTCGACGCCAGCGCCAACATCCTCGGCATCGAGGCCAAGCTGATCGGGGCCAAGGACGACCAGGTCACCGTGGAGGTTGCCGGCGAGCAGCTCACCCTGACCACCGGGCAGCAGGCCACCGAGGTCGGGGGCTTCACGGTGTCGGTCGACAGTGTCACCGACAGCAACGTCACGATCCGCGTCGCCCGCAACCCGGGCAACTGACCGGCGACGGTTTCCGCGACCGACCCGGGCGTCCGGTGGTGCCCGACGTTTGAGAATCATGGCGATCGGTGAATCTGCCGCCATGTCTCTCACCCACAGTGCCCAGGCCACCGCCTCCCGTACGGCGAACAGCCGGTGGCTGGAAACCCTCGCCCGGGTCGGCTTCATCGGCTATGGGATCGTCCACCTCCTCTTCGCCTGGTTGGCGTTGCAGATCGCCTTCGGTAAGTCCTCCGACGACGGAGACCAGTCCGGGGCCCTGCGTACCCTCGCCGCCCAGCCGATGGGCAAGTTCCTCGTCGTCGCGATCGCGGTCGGCCTGCTCGCCATGGCGATCTGGCAGGGGCTCGAAGCCGCCGTCGGGCACCGCGCCGAGCGCGGCGGGGAGCGGGTCGTCGAGCGGCTCGCCTCCGCCGGCCGCGCCATCGTCTACCTCTACTTCGCCTGGACCGCCTGGAAGGTCTTCTCCGACGCCGGCTCCAACAGCGCCGACAAGCAGGAGGCGCTCACCGGCGAGCTGATGACCTCCTCCGGCGGTCGCTGGCTGGTCGGCCTGGCCGGTGTGGCGCTCGCCTCGATCGGCGCCGGCCTGGTCATCTACGGCCTGGTCAAGCGCTTCGAGAAGCACCTGAAGACCGGCGAGATGGACGCCCGTACCCGACAGCTGGCGCGTCGCCTCGGGGTGGCCGGCTACGTCGCCAAGGGCACCGCGTACGCCATCGCCGGCATCCTGGTCGTCGTCGCCGCGATCAACTACGACCCGGAGAAGGCCCGCGGTCTGGACGCCGCCCTGCGGACGCTGCGGGAGCAGTCCTACGGTCCCATCCTGCTCGCCCTGGTCGCGCTCGGCATCGCCGCCTTCGGCGCGTTCTGTTTCGTCCAGTCCCGCTACCGGAAGGTGTGAACCTGGCCGGTTCGTCGTTCGGCGGGCAGCATGGGGCCTTTGCCATGTGATCCACCGCTCGGCATGAGGGAGAGAAGCAGTGCAGAGTTACCTCTGGACGGTCGTCGCCGCGCTCGCCGCGGCGGCGATCGCCTTTCTGGCGGTCGAGGTGACCCATCGTCTGGTCCGGCGGCTCGGTCGGAACTCGCTGCTGATGGGGGAACTGGCCGACCACGCGCACCGGCCGTTGAAGGTCGCGACCACCGTGCTGGCCGTCCAGTTCGGCATCCGGTTCAGCACCGGCTACGCGGTCGGCGACCAGTGGCGGCGGGTGGTGCTGCACCTGCTGTTGCTCTGCGTGATCGCCAGCACCGCCTGGCTGGTGGCCGCGTTGCTGGTGGTCTGCGAGGACGTCGCGCTGGCCCGGTTCCGGATCGACGTGCCGGACAACCGGCACGCCCGTCGGGTGCGGACCCAGGTGGTGATGCTGCGCCGGCTGACCATCGCGGTGATCGTGGTGCTCGCCGTCGGCGTGATGCTGATGACCTTCCCCAGCGTCCGGGGCATCGGCGCCGGCGTGCTGACCAGCGCCGGGGTGGTCGGCGTGGTCGCCGCCCTGGCCGCACAGAGCCTGCTCGGCAACGTCTTCGCCGGCCTGCAACTGGCCTTCAGTGACGCGGTGCGCCTCGACGACGTGGTCGTCGTCGAGGGGGAGTGGGGCCGGATCGAGGAGCTGACCCTCAGCTACGTGGTGGTCCAGATCTGGGACGACCGCCGGCTGATCCTGCCCACCTCGTACTTCACCAGCAAGCCGTTCCAGAACTGGACCCGGACCCAGGCCGCCGTTCTCGGCACCGCCGAGTTCGACCTGGACTGGGCGGTCCCGGTGCAGACCATGCGCGAGGAACTGCGCCGCCTGGTCGAGAACACCGAACTCTGGGACGGCCGGGTCTGCGTACTCCAGGTCACCGACGCCACCGGCGGGAACGTCCGGGTCCGTGCCCTGGTCAGTGCCGCCAACGCCGGCAACCTGTGGGACCTGCGCTGCCTGGTCCGCGAGCACCTGGTCGGCTGGGTCCGCGAACAGCGTCCGACCGCCATGCCCCGGATGCGGACCGAACTGGGCGACGCCACCGGCGACCTGCCCTGGCAGTGGGTGCAGCCGCGCCGGCCGGTCCGCCGCCGCCCGGACGGCGCCCTCCCGGACGACGCCCGGCTCTTCGGTGGCAGCGACGACGGTGACGCCCGTAGCGAGGCCTTCGTCGGCCCGGACGAGCCGGACGACGGTCACCGCCGTGGCGGGGCCGGGCCGGACCCGTCCCGCCGCCCGGAGGGCGACGGCCGCGAGCGGGTCGACGCGGGCGAACCGGCCGACAACCACCGCCGCTGACCTGCGGGCGGTGCGCCGCCGGGTGCGGACCCGCCCAGCCGGCCGGGTCGGACGTGACCTCACCCGCCCGATCGGCGTTG
Source organism: Micromonospora sagamiensis (assembly GCF_014680085.1). NCBI lineage: Bacteria > Bacillati > Actinomycetota > Actinomycetes > Micromonosporales > Micromonosporaceae > Micromonospora > Micromonospora sagamiensis. Next base: position 5,212,891 of record NZ_AP023438.1, read on the forward strand.
CACCTACGGGCGCTTCCGCACCCGACCCACCATCCGCCGGTCTGCTCCGCTTTTGGGTTTGCGCGGGCGATTTGTGGGGACGTGCCCTCGGCGCGATCCGGTCCGACTGGTCGCCCCGCGCAGGATTGATCCCTGGCGACTCAGGGCATACAGCGCGGTGATGAAGAAAGGAGGACAGCATGGCTGACGTCGCGAACCCCAGTACGTCCCGGGCCCGCAACGAGCCGTCCACCGCGGAGCTGGTGCAGCGTGCCACGGAGCAGGTTTCCCGCCTCGTCCGGGACGAGCTGGCGCTGGCCCGTGCGGAGTTGACCGAGAAGGGCAAGCACGCCGGTATCGGGGTCGGCCTCTTCGGCGGCGGTGGGGTGCTCGCCCTGTACGGGCTCGGCGCGCTGCTCACCGCCGTGGTCCTGCTGCTGGCGCTGGTGCTGCCGGCGTGGCTGGCCGCCCTGATCGTCGCCGTGGTGCTCTTCGCGGTCGCGGGCATTCTCGCCCTGGTCGGCAAGAAGCAGGTCAGCCAGGCGGTCCCGCCGGTTCCGGCGGCGGCGGTCCGCAGCGTCCGCGCGGACGTCGACACGGTCACCGCCGCGGTACGGGACAGGGGGCGGTCATGACGGGCAACGGAACCGGCGACCCGGAGGCCCTCCGCGAGGAGATCAGGCGGACCCGGGTGGAACTGGGTGAGACGGTGGAGGCGCTCGCCGCCAAGGTCGACGTCAAGGCGCGGCTGCGCGAGCAGGCCGAGCAGGCGAAGGTGCGCGTGCGCGAGCAGGCCGGGCAGGCGAAGGACCGGGTGCGCGAGCAGGCCGGGCAGGCGAAGGTGCGGGTGCGCGAGCAGGCCGGTCAGGTCCGGAGCCAGGCGGCCCTGACCGTGGCGAAGGTGCGCGGACAGGCCACGCAGACGGCCGGGACGGCGCGTGCCCAGGCACAGGGGACGGGCACGATGGTGCGCCGCGACCCGGTGCCGTGGGCGGTGGTCGCGGCCGGTGCGCTGGCGACCGTGGTGGTGCTGTTGATCGTTCGGGGGAGGCGCAGGTGAACAGGGGTATCAACCGGGCCGCCTACAAGCCGGTGGGTGTGTTCCTCGGTCTGGCCGCCGGTGCCGTCGCCGGTGTGCTGTTCCGGCAGGTGTGGAAGATGACCGCTGGGGACGGCGAGGCACCCAGCGCCACCGACGAGGATCGCGGCTGGGGCGAGGTACTGGCTGCCGCCGCTCTCCAGGGCGCCATCTTCTCGGTGGTCCGGGCGGCGGTCGACCGCGGTGGGGCGGTCGGCGTCCGTCGACTGACCGGCCACTGGCCGGACTGAACGACGTTCCACGGCCCCCGTCCGACGCCCGGACGGGGGCCGTGACATGTCCACCCGGCCCGATTCCCGACGTCCTTCAGGTCACATGTAGGAGAATTTCGTCCGGTAGGCTGTGCAGAGTTTTTGCGTACGTGGTTTGCTGTTCCACGCTGTTGAGAGATGGCGTGGTGGAGAGAAGTCTCCTGTTCAGGGGGCCGCCTCCGGCGCCGCTGCTCGAAAACGGCCAACCGGCCGCACGGCGTGCTCGGCCGCCAGTTTTAGAAGGAGATACACATGGCGCAGGGAACCGTGAAGTGGTTCAACGCAGACAAGGGCTTCGGCTTCATCACCGTCGACGGCGGGGGTGCTGACGTGTTCGTCCACTTCTCGGCCATCCAGTCCAGCGGCTACCGTTCGCTGGAGGAGAACCAGCGGGTCGAGTTCGAGATCGCCCAGGGCCAGAAGGGCCCGCAGGCGGAGCAGGTCCGTCCCATCTGAGCAGCACCGGTCGGCCCCCGCCGGCCAGCCGGTTGACCCGCCGACGGGTCCGCCCGTGAAGCCCCGTGTCCGGCCCGGACGCGGGGCTTTCCGCATGTGTGGCCCGTCCCGCCGGGCCGCCGGCGGTGGTCAGGGACGCGGGCGTCGGGCGCGCATCCCGAACCAGAGCGCCGCGGCCCCGGCCAGGACGAGCAGCGAACCGAGCCACGCCCAGATCCGCTGGTCGGTCATCACGCTGCCGCTGACGTAGCCCAGCCCCTGCACTGTCCAGACCGTACCGACCACGACGGCCAACAGGCCGAGTGTGAGTGGAAGCCACCCCTTCACCGTCTCCCCTCCCTGCCGTGGCACGACCGCCGGCACCGGCCGGCCGGCGGTACGCTGCTCCATTCGGGTGAGCCTAGTGACCCGGTCACCGGGGGACGCGTGGGGTCGCACGGTTCAGCAGGAGAGACGTACGGTTCGGAGGTTTCGCCCGTGTGGGATCCGGTCAGCTACCTGCGCTACGCCGACGAGCGGTCCCGCCCCTTCCACGACCTGACGGCCCGCGTCCCGGTGCGGCGCCCCCGGGCCGTGGTCGATCTGGGGTGCGGTCCCGGGCACCTCACCGCGACCCTCGCCGACCGGTGGCCGGAGAGCCGCGTCGTCGGCGTCGACTCGTCCCCGACGATGATCGAGCGGGCCCGGCGGCAGGACACGCCGGTCACCTTCGCCGTCGGCGACCTGCACGACTGGCGGCCCGGTCCGGACGTCGACGTGCTGCTCGCCAGCGCGGTGCTCCAGTGGGTGCCCGGCCACCAGCGGCTGCTCACCCGCTGGGCCCGGGAGCTGCCGCCCGGTGCCTGGCTGGCGGTGCAGGTGCCGGCCAACTACGACGCCCCCTCGCACCGCACTCTCTGGGCGGTGGCCGACCAGGGGCCGTGGCGGGCCGAACTCCTCCCGCTGCTGCGCGAGGCCCCGGTACGGGACGCCGTCGCGTACGCCGAGCTGATGGCCGACGCCGGGTGCACGGTGGACGCCTGGGAGACTACGTACGTGCACCTCCTGCCGGCCCCGGCGGACGCCGACCATCCCGTGTTCACCTGGTTGGAGGGGACGGCCCTGCGTCCGATTCGGGCGGTCCTCGACGACGCCACCTGGGACCGGTTCCGCGTGGCGCTGGGTGGGCGGCTCGCCGAGCAGTACCCGGTCCGGCACGGCCAGGTGTACTTCCCGTTCCGCCGCGTCTTCTTCGTGGCCCGCACTCCTGCCTGCGCAGAGGAGAACCTGTGACCGACCTGCCCTCGTTCATCGCCGGACTGCCCAAGGTGGAGCTGCACGTGCACCACGTCGGCTCCGCCTCGCCCCGGATCGTCGCCGAGCTGGCCGCCCGGCACGAGGGGCGCAGCCCGGTGCCGGCCGACCCGGAGGCGCTCGCCGCCTACTTCGAGTTCCGCGACTTCGCCCACTTCATCGAGGTCTACCTCAGCGTCGTCGACCTGGTCCGGGACGACACCGACGTCTGGATCCTCACCCACGAGGTGGCCCGGGAACTGGCCCGGCAGCAGGTCCGCTACGCGGAGTTGACCATCACGCCCTACTCGCACGTGCGGCGGGGCATTCCCGCGCCGGCCTTCTGCGAGGCGATCGAGGACGCCCGCAAGCGGGCCGAGGCGGATTTCGGCATCGAGCTGCGCTGGTGCTTCGACATCCCGGGCGAGGCCGGGCTGCCGGCTGCCGAGGAGACCCTGCGGATCGCCCTCGACCAGCGTCCGGACGGGCTGATCTCGTTCGGCCTGGGTGGCCCGGAGATCGGCGTGCCCCGGCCGCAGTTCAAGCCGTACTTCGACCAGGCCCGGGCGGCCGGGCTGCGCTCCGCCCCGCACGCCGGGGAGACCACCGGGCCGCAGACCGTCTGGGACGCGCTGCGGGACCTGGGCGCGGAGCGGATCGGGCACGGCATCTCCGCCGCGCAGGACCCGGAACTTCTCGCCCATCTCGCGCAGCGGCGCATCGCGTTGGAGGTCTGCCCCACCTCCAACCTGCGGACCCGGGCGGTGGCGAGCCTGGACGAGCATCCGCTCGGACGCCTCGTCGAGGCCGGGGTGCTGGTCACCATCAACTCCGACGACCCGCCGATGTTCGGCACCACCCTCAACGACGAGTACGCCGTCGCCGCCCGGCTGCTCGGGCTGGACGCGGCGGGGGTGGCCGGACTGGCCCGCGACGCGGTGACCGCGGCCTTCCTGCCCGAGACCGAGAAGCGGCGGCTCACCGCCGAGATCGACGCCTACCTCGCCGCGGCGGTCGGCTGAGTCGTCGGTTGGGGCACGCGCGACGGGGGCCTGGTGTGGGGGACCGCGCCCCCGCCGCGCGTACGGCTCCACCGGCCGGTGGGAAAGGACTCCCGGGGCGTGGACCGGTGGAACTGATGGGTTCGCGTCCCCGAGCCTGCCAGCCGGTGCGCCGGTTCGGCGACTCGTTAAGCCGGATCTAAGGAAGACCTGAACCGGCCGAAAGCGAATCGTTCGCGGAACCGCCGTACCGCCGGGATCTCAGTCGTCCGACGGGCGGGGGCGGGGCCAGCGGCGACGGCCGCCGGGCTCCCGTTCCCGGGCCATCCGGCCGACCAGCCCGAACCGGCTGACCTGCCGGGGCGTCGCCTCCGGGTCGGCCAGCAGCATCACCACGCTGGCCCCGCCCAGCCGGGCCCGGTCGATGCTCACCGAGCCGTTGGCCTGCAACGAGACCCGCCGGGCGATGTCCAGCCCGAGACCGGTGGAGCCCTGGTCGCTGGCCCCCCGACGCAGCGCCCGGTCGGGGTTGGCGATCCCCGGGCCGGCGTCGTCGATGCGCAGCGCGACGTAGCCGTCCCGGCGGGAGACCGCCACCTCGAAAGCGGTGCCCTGCGGGGTGTAGCGGAAGACGTTGCCGATCACCGCGTCGAGCGCGGCGGCCAGTTCCGCCCGGGGTACCGGTGCCGGGATGCGCATCTGCGCTCCGGTCACCCGGTGCGGGCGGTTCTGGTCACCGGCCAGCGCCGACCAGAACACCATCCGGTCCCGGACCACCTCGCTGACGTCACACACGGCCGGTCCGGTCTCCTGGGCGACCGCCTTGCGGGTGGTCTTGATCAGCACGTCGACCTCGCCCTCGAGGGTGACGATCGCCTGCCGGATCCGCCGGATGCTCCGCCGTCGGTCCAGTTCGTCCTCGCTGAACGTGCCGACGCTGGTGTCGTCGGAGTCCAGCGCCTCGGCGTCCAGTCGCAGCACGGTCAGCGGGGTGCGCAGCCGGTGCGACAGGTCGGCCACCAGTTCCCGTTCGTCGGTGCGGGCGGCGACCAGTCGGTCGGCCATCCGGTTGAAGGCGTACCCGGCCTCGGCCAGCTCGCGCGGGCCGCTGGGTTCGACGCGGACCGCCAGGTCGCCCTCCCCGATCGCGCCCGCCGCCCGGACCAGGCCGCGGGCCGCGTCGGCGGTGCGGGCGGCGAACCGGTCGACCACGACCACCGCGGCGCCCACCAGGGCCACCGCCACCCCGCCGAGCAGCAGCCAGGTGCGGGTGCCGCCACCCGGGGCCGCCGACGCCGGCACGAAGACCTCGACCACCGCGACCTGGTCGCCGAGGACCACCGGGTCCAGCCGGGCCAGCCCACCGGGTACCTCGACGACGAGTGAGTGCCGTTCCAGGCCGGCCCGCGCCACGTCCGACTGGTCGGCCCGGCCGCCCGGATCGCCGCCGAGCCCGTGAACGACGGGTCGGGTGTCCGGGTCGCCTCCGGTGGCCTCCACCGCACGGGCGACGTCCTCGGCCTTGGTGCTGACCGCGAGGGTGCCGGTGACCAGGGCGGCGCGGCGCGCGGCGTCGGCCAGCGTCTCGTCCCGGGCGCGGTCCTGCAGCGTCGTGCCGAGCGGAATCAGGAACGCCAGCGCCACGAGGGTGCCCACTCCGGCCACCAGGGACGCCAGCGCCACCCTCAGTCCGGTGCCACCAGCCGGAAGCCCACCCCCCGCACGGTGCGCAGGTAGCGCGGCTTCGCCGCGGACTCGCCCATCTTTCGACGCAGCCAGTACAGATGAACGTCGATGGTCTGGTCCTCGCCGACCGACGGCTGACGCCATACTTCCTCCAGGAGTTCCCGGCGGGACACTACCCGTCCGGGACGCGCCGCCAGATAGGCCAGCAGGTCGAACTCCTTACGGGTCAGCGCCAGCGGCTCGCCGTCGAGGTGGGCGCTGCGCTCGCCCACGTCCACCCGGAGCCCGCCCACGGTGTGCACCACCGGCTGGATGCTGCGGCTGGCCCGCCCGGCCCGACGCAGCACCGTCGTGATCCGGGCGTCCAGGTGCGCGCCGGTGAACGGCTTGACCATGTAGTCGTCCGCGCCGGCCCGCAACAGCCGGACCACCGACTGCTCGTCGTCGCGGGCGGTGGCGATGATGATCGGGATGTCGGTGATGCCGCGCAGCATCCGCAGCGCGTCGGAGCCGTCGAGGTCGGGCAGACCCAGGTCGAGTACGACCAGGTCGGGGGTCTCCGCCGCGACCCGGCGCAGCGCCTCCAGCGCCGTGCCGACCGCGTGCACGGCGTGCCCCCGGTCGGACAGGGAGCGCAGCATCGCGCCGCGGACGACGTGGTCATCTTCGACCAGGAGCACGGTGGCCACGCCAAGACGGTACTGCCCCGGGCAAGCGGGTCGCGTTGCGGCATACCCGCAGGCGGGGCAAGCTGGTCCAGCGATGTCCTTCACGATCTTCACCGACACCCGACTCGTGCTCGCCCGGGACGCCCTCGCGGGGCTCTCCGTCGGCGACGCGCTCGGCTCCCAGTACTTCGTCCCCGGCAACACCCCGACCGGCCTGGCCGCCGGCCGGCTCCCCGCTCCGCCCTGGCAGTGGACCGACGACACCGAGATGGCCTGCTCGGTGGTGCATGCCCTGGCCACCGACGGGCGGATCGACCGGGACGCCCTGGCCCTGGCCTTCGCCGAACGCGCCGAGCCGTACCGGGGGTACGGGCCCGGCGCGGTGACCATCCTGCGGCTGATCCGTACCGGCACCCCGTGGCCGGTGGCCGCCGCCGCCGCGTTCGACGGGCAGGGGTCCTGCGGCAACGGGGCGGCGATGCGGGTCGCGCCGCTGGGCGCGTACTTCGCCGACTCCACCGCCCGGGCGGCCGCGCAGGCCCGCGCCTCCGCCGAGGTCACCCACGCCCACCCCGAGGGGATCGCCGGCGCGGTGGCGGTCGCCGTCGCCGCCGCGCTGGCCGCCCGGGGCCGCCTGGACGGGCACCGGCCGGACGCCGCCTGGCTGCTCGCCGGGGTCGCCGGAGCCCTCGACCCGGCCGGCGAGGTGTGCCGGGGCGTCCGCCGGGCGGCCGACCTGCGGGACCGGCCGCTGGCCGAGGCGGTCGACGCGCTCGGCAACGGTTCCCGGGTCACCGCGCAGGACACGGTGCCCTTCACCCTCTGGGTGGCCGCCCGGCACCTGGCCGACTACCCGGCGGCGATCCGCGCGTGCGTCGAGGCCGGGGGCGACGTGGACACCACGGCGGCGATCGTCGGGGGCGTCGTCGCCGCGTACACCGGGGTGGGCACGCCCGGCGGAGTGCCCACCGACTGGCTGGCCGCCCGCGAGCCGTTGCCGGACTGGTCCGCCTGACCACACCGCCCCACCGCGCCGCTGGGACCGACCGCGCCGCTGGGACCGACCGCACCGCCCTCACCGCAGCGCCCGCACGGCGGCGCCGCTCCGACCGCGCCGCCCCACTGCGCGTCGCCCGGTCGGCACCCGCTGTGCTCAGGTGGTTGCAGGGGGCCCTTCCTCGACAGAAAGCGGTAACAGGGGTCCCCTCCTTTCCCGGCGGTGGTGGGGGCGGGGGCGACCGATAGCATCGGCGCAAGGGCCGTAGCTCGGCCGTTTCCGTGACGTTCTGGAGGAGTCATCGTGTCCGCACCCCGTACCCCCGCAGTGGCCGACCCCGTCGTCGTCGCCGCCGGGACGACGGCGGCCGACGCGGTGGCGGCGGCCGGACTGCCCGCGACCGGGCCGAAGGCGATCGTGGTGGTCCGGGACCCGCAGGGCCAGCTGCGCGACCTGGACTGGTCTCCGGCCGAGGACACCGAGGTCGAGCCGGTCAGCCTGGACTCCCCGGACGGGCTGAACGTGCTGCGCCACTCGACCGCGCACGTGCTCGCCCAGGCGGTGCAGGACGTCTTCGGAGAGGCGAAGCTCGGCATCGGCCCGCCGATCGAGAACGGGTTCTACTACGACTTCGACGTCGACAAGCCGTTCCAGCCCGACGACCTGGCGAAGATCGAGAAGCGGATGCAGGAGATCGTCAAGTCCGGGCAGCGGTTCCGGCGGCGGCGCTTCGGCAGCCTCGACGAGGCGAAGGCGGAGCTGGCCGACGAGCCGTACAAGCTGGAGTTGATCGACGTCAAGGGCGAGGGGCTGGACTCCTCCGAGGTGATGGAGGTGGGCGGCGGCGAGCTGACCATCTACGACAACCTCGCCGCGAACGAGGAGAAGGTCTGCTGGTCGGACCTGTGCCGGGGCCCGCACCTGCCGAACACCCGGCTGATCGGGGCGTTCAAGCTGATGCGTTCGGCCGCCGCGTACTGGCGGGGGTCGGAAAAGAACCCACAGCTCCAGCGGGTGTACGGCACCGCGTGGCCGACCCGGGACGAGCTGAAGGCGTACCTGAAGCTGCTGGAGGAGGCCGCCCGGCGAGACCACCGCAAGCTCGGCGCGGACCTCGACCTGTTCAGCTTCCCCGACGAGATCGGCTCGGGCCTGGCGGTCTTCCACCCCAAGGGTGGGATCATCCGCCGCGAGCTGGAGAACTACTCCCGGATCAAGCACGAGCAGGCCGGGTACGAGTTCGTCAACACCCCGCACATCACCAAGGCCCAGCTCTTCCAGACCTCCGGCCACCTGCCGTACTACGCGGACACCATGTTCCCGCCCATGCAGCTCGAGGGCGCGGAGTACTACCTCAAGGCGATGAACTGCCCGATGCACAACCTGGTCTTCAGGTCGCGCGGGCGGTCGTACCGGGAGCTGCCGCTGCGGTTCTTCGAGTTCGGCACGGTCTACCGGTACGAGAAGTCCGGCGTGGTGCACGGCCTGACCCGGGTCCGGGGGCTCACCCAGGACGACTCGCACATCTACTGCACCCGGGAGCAGATGCCCGGTGAGCTGACCACCCTGTTGACCTTCGTGCTCGACCTGCTGCGCGACTACGGTCTGGACGACTTCTACCTGGAGCTGTCGACCCGGGACGACTCGCCGAAGTTCATCGGCGAGGACGCCGACTGGGCGGAGGCGACCGAGGCGCTGCGCACCGCCGCCGCCTCCTCCGGGCTGGAACTCGTCCCCGACCCGGGCGGCGCGGCCTTCTACGGCCCGAAGATCAGCGTCCAGGCCAAGGACGCGATCGGCCGGACCTGGCAGATGTCCACCATCCAGGTCGACTTCAACCAGCCGGCCCGGTTCGGGCTGGAGTACCAGGCGGCCGACGGCACCCGGAAGCAGCCGGTGATGATCCACCGGGCGCTCTTCGGCTCGATCGAGCGGTTCTTCGGGGTGCTCACCGAGCACTACGCGGGCGCGTTCCCGGCCTGGCTGGCCCCGGTGCAGGTGGTCGGCATCCCGATCCGCGAGGAGCACACCGACTACCTGCGGGCGTTCGTCGACACGCTGCGCGGCGAGGGCATCCGCGCCCAGGTCGACGCGGGCGACGACCGGATGCAGAAGAAGATCCGGACCGCGCAGCAGCAGAAGATCCCGTTCATGGTGATCGCCGGGGACGACGACGTGGCCGCCGGCACCGTCTCCTTCCGCTACCGGGACGGCTCCCAGCGCAACGGGGTGCCGCTGGCCGAGGCGGTGGCGCACGTGACCGAGGTGGTCCGCTCCCGCACCAACGCCGGCCCGTCGGCCGCCTGACCCGCGGACGAACCGAAGGCCCCCGCCGGGTGGCGGGGGCCTTCGTCGTTCGGGTGGCGGGGGTCAGATCCCGCAGCTCGGGGCCGACCAGGACTGGCTCGGGGTGTTGCCCAGGTGGGTGTGGTCGTCGTGGCCCGGGTAGCCGGGGCCGAGGATGTTGCTGAAGCCGTGGTAGCGGGCCTGCTGGGCGAGCCGGCAGAACGAGGGCGAGCCGGTCAGGTCCACGCCGTCGCCGTAGAGGTGCCGGCTGTTGGACGCCCCACCGACCGCGCTGTTGCAGGAGTAGCTACGGAACCCGCTGCTGATGTAGAGCGGCACGCTGCCCAGGGCGCGACGCATCGCCTGGAGCTTCCACATCGAGACCAGCGCGTTGAACCGCGCGCTGCTCGCCGAGACCGCGCCGCCGGACCAGTCGCCGTTGCACCGGTTCCACTCGCCGTAGGTGAAGTTGACCGGGGTGCAGTCGTCGTCCTGGAGGGCGTAGAGCTGGTTGAAGGTCTGCGGGCCGGCGATGCCGTCGGCGGAGAGACCGTACGCCTGCTGGAAGCGGATCACCGCGGACCGGGTCGCCGGGCCGAAGGCCCCGTCGATGGCGATCCGCGCGCCGTAGCCGGGGTAGCCGGAGACGCGGATCTGGAGCTGCCGGACGTCCTCACCGCTCATGCCGGAGGAGAGCGAGCGCCCCCAGGTGTAGCAGCCGTCGGCCTGGGCCGCGCTGCTGGTGACGGTGACGCCCACCAGGGTGGTGACGGCGGCGAGCGCGCAGGCGGCCATGGCACGGCCGAGACGGCGCAGAACGGTGGTACGTCGGTTCACGACACACACTCCCATCGACGATCATCGCAATAGACCGGGATGGAAGTTTCATCGACCGCGGCCTGCTCGTCAACATCCTTCACGCATTCTTAATCTGACCCGGGGTGGCGATGAGGCATAGATGGCCATTTGTCGTGGGAGCGTGCCAACCCGAGGTGGCGGCAGCGGGTCGCTCGGGCACGCCCGGCCGGGAACGTAGGATCGGAGGCGTGACAGGGGCGGAACGGCACACGGACAACGGCATGGCCGACGGCCTGGAGCGGCTCTGGACTCCGCACCGGATGACCTACATCTCCGGTGAGGACCGGCCCGAGGGCGGGTACGAGAAGCCCGCCGGCTGCCCGTTCTGCCGGGCCCCTGGGCTGGTCGGGCAGGAGACCCTGGTGGTGGCCCGGGGCGAGCACGTCTTCGCGGTGCTGAACCTCTACCCGTACAACCCGGGTCACCTGCTGGTCTGCCCGTACCGGCACGTCGCCGACTACACCGACCTCGACCCGGCCGAGACCGTCGAACTGGCGGTCTTCACCCAGACCGCGATGCGGGTGGTACGCCAGGTCAGCAACGCCCACGGGTTCAATCTCGGCATGAACCAGGGCGGGGTGGCCGGGGCCGGCATCGCCGCGCACCTGCACCAGCACGTGGTGCCCCGCTGGGGCGGGGACGCCAACTTCATGCCGGTGATCGGGCAGACGAAGGTCCTGCCCCAGTTGCTCACCGACACCCGTGACCTGCTCGCCAAGGCCTGGCCGTCCGCCTGAGCGGTGCTCCGGCCCGTCGCTGTCCCCGCCCCGGCGTGCCGGGGCGGGGAGGCACGGTCAGGGGGTGTGTGCGGCGCGGGCCTCGTCGGCCAGGTGGGCGGGGAGCTGTTCGTAGCGGGCGAAGGACCGGCGGAACGTGCCGGTGCCGGAGGTCGTCGCGCGCAGCTCCACCGCGTACCGCAGCAGCTCGGTGGCGGGCACCTCGGCGCGGACCAGCGTGCGTTCCACGCCGGCGGGGTCCGGCTCGGTGCCGAGCACCCGGCCACGCCGGCCGGACAGGTCGCTGAGCACCGCCCCGACGTACCGGTCGGGGATCTGGACGACCACCTCGTCCACCGGCTCCAGCAGCGCCACCCGACCCTTGCCGGCGGCGTCGCGCAGCGCGAGGGCGCCCGCGGTCTGGAACGCCGCGTCGGAGGAGTCGACGCTGTGCGCCTTACCGTCCACCAGCGTCACCCGCAGGTCGACCACCGGGTGGCCGGCGACCAGACCCCGCTCCATCTGGGCCCGGACCCCCTTCTCCACCGAGGGGACGTAGGTGTGCGGTACCGCGCCGCCGACCACCCGGTCGACGAACTCGAACCCCGTGCCCGGGGGCAGCGGCTCCACCTCGATGTCGCAGACGGCGTACTGGCCGTGCCCGCCGGACTGCTTGACGTGCCGGCCGTGCCCGGTGGCGGCGGCGGCGAACGTCTCCCGCAGCGGCACGCGCACCGGTTCGGTCGCCACGTCCGCCCCGCCGCCGCGCAGCCGGTCCAGCACCACGTCGGCGTGCGCCTCGCCCATGCACCAGAGCACCAGCTGGTGGGTCTCCGGACTGCGTTCCAGCCGCAGGGTCGGATCCCCGGCGACCAACCGGGCCAGGTTCCGCGCCAGCGCGTCCTCGTCGGCCCGGCTGCGCGCCACCACCGCCACCGGCAGCAGCGGCTCGGGCATCTCCCACGGGGCGACCAGCAGCGGATCGTCCTTGGCGGAGATGGTGTCACCGGTCTCCGCGCTGCCCGACTTGGTGACCGCGCAGAGGTCGCCGGCCACGCAGTACGGCACCTCGCGCAGCGTCGCGCCGAGCGGGCTGTAGACGTGGCCGACCCGCTCGTCGGCGTCGTGGTCCGGATGCCCCCGGTCGGCCAGGCCGTGCCCGGAGACGTGGACGGTCTGCTCCGGTCGCAGGGTGCCGGAGAAGACCCGGACCAGGCTGACCCGGCCGACGTGCCGGTCGACGGTGGTGCGGACCACCTCGGCGACCAGCGGCCCGTCCGGGTCGCAGGTCAGCGGCGGGCGGGGTGAGCCGTCCAGCCCGGTCACCGCCGGCAGGGTGTGCTCCGGCGGCGACGGGAACGCCGCGGTCAGCACCTCCAGCAGGACGTCGAGTCCCACCCCGGTCTGCGCGCAGACCGGCACCACCGGGTGGAAGTGCCCCCGGGCGACCGCCTTCTCCAGGTCCGCCACCAGGATGTCGGTGCCGATCTCCTCGCCGTCGAGGTAGCGGTCCATCAGGGTCTCGTCCTCGCTCTCGGCGATGACCCCCTCGATCAGCTCGTCGCGGGCCTCGACGATGGCCGGCAGGTGCTCCGGGTCGGGCTGCCGGATGGCGGCCGGCAGCCCGGCGGTGTAGTCGAAGACCCGGCGGGTGATCAGCCCCATCAGCCCGACCACCGAGATCCCGTCGTCGCCCAGCATCGGCAGGTAGAGCGGAAGCACGTTGTCGCCGAAGACCCGCTGGCACAGCGCCACCGTCTCGTCGAAGTCGGCGCGCGGGTGGTCCAGCCGGGACACGGCCACCGCCCGGGGCATGTCGACGGCGGCGCACTCCTCCCAGAGCGCGGCGGTGGCCGCGTCCATGCCGTCGACGGCGGAGACCACGAACAGGGCGGCGTCGGCGGCGCGCAACCCGGCGCGCAGCTCACCGACGAAGTCGGCGTAGCCGGGCGTGTCCAGGAGGTTGACCTTGACGTCGTTGTGCCACAGCGGCGCGCAGGCCAGGCTCACCGAGCGCTGCTGGCGTACCGCGGCGGGGTCGTGGTCGCAGACCGTCGTGCCGTCGCCGACCGTGCCCGGCCGGGTGATCGCGCCGCTGGCCGCGAGCAGCCCCTCCACCAGGGTCGTCTTGCCGGCCCCGGAGTGGCCCACCAGCACCACGTTGCGGACCCGGAGCGGCTGGTCCGCCACCGGCACGCCGCCGGTGGAACCCTTGTCGTGACTCCTCTGCGCCATGGGCGCACCTCCCTGTGCCGGTGGTGTGATGGCGACCGCCGCGTGACGGGGAAGCGGCCCGGGCGTGTGCGCGGCGATATCCTCCGGTGGACTGCTGCCTACCGGGAACGTGACGGGCGGGCGGGTGAGCTGACTCACGTCCCCTGCCTCGATCTCACACCCGTTACCGATCCGACACAACCCCGTCGGCGGGTCGGTACGACCGGCCGTACCGCCCGTACCGGCGGACCGTTATCGTGGGGACCGCCATGGCGAAGATCTTCCAAGTGTCGGCCCGAGCGGGGATGACCCGTGTCGTCGAGCCCGTCGCACGTACCCTGCTCCGCGCGGGCGTCACCCCCAACACGGTAACCGTCGCGGGCACCGTCGGGGTGCTCGTCGGCGCGCTCGGCTTCGGTGCGCGCGGGCACCTGGTCGCCGGTGCCCTGATCGTCACGCTCTTCGCGCTGACCGACCTGCTCGACGGCACGATGGCCCGGATGAGCGGCGGGTCGACCAAGTTCGGCGCGTTCCTCGACTCGAGCATGGACCGCATCGCCGACAGTGCGGTCTTCGGCGCGGTGGCCTACCACCTCGCCACCCAGGGCGACCGGGGCGGGGTGGCCGCGGCGCTGATCTGCCTGGCCGCCGGGGGCCTGGTCTCCTACGTCAAGGCCCGCGCCGAGGGGCTCGGCATGACCTGCAACGTGGGTATCGCCGAGCGCACCGAACGGCTGCTCATCGTCGGGGTCGGCGGGCTGCTCACCGGGGTCGGGATCGACCGGGCCCTGGTCGTGGCGCTCTGGCTGCTCGCCGCCGTGTCGATCTTCACCGTCGGCCAGCGGATGACCCACGTGTACCGACAGGCCCAGCGGGCCCGGGCGGGCGTGCCGGGGTGACCGGCCCGACCGGCGTGCCGCGCCGTCGTGGCCGGGCCGCGTCCGCCGTCCGGGCGGCCGGGTCGGTCCGGGCGGCCACCGCCGGTGACCCGGCGCCGGCCGACGACGGAGGACAACCGGGGTGAACCTCACCGAACTGGGCTACGTCGCCGGTTGGCGGCTGGTCCGCGCGCTGCCCGGACCGGTCGCCGCCACGATCTTCCGCGCCGGTGCGGACCGGGCCCACCGCGCCGGCGGCGCCGGTACGGCCCGACTCGCCGCGAACCTGCGCCGGGTGGTCGGCCCCGAACTGCCCGAGGCGGAGCTGGACGAGTTGGTCCGCCGGGGGCTGCGCTCCTACGCCCGGTACTGGCTGGAGGCGTTCCGGCTGCCCTCGCGCAGCCGCGAGCAGATCCTCGCCGGGTTCCGGCTGACCCACGGCCACGAACTGCTCGCCGCCGACGTGGCGGCCGGTCGGGGCGCGGTGGTGGCGCTGCCCCACGCCGGCAACTGGGACGCCGCCGGTGCCTGGGTCGCCGCCCAGGGCTGGCCGATCACCACGGTCGCCGAACGGCTCCGGCCCGAGGCGGTGTACGAGCGGTTCCTCGCGTTCCGGCGGGGCCTCGGCATGGAGATCCTGCCCACCCACGGTGGCGAGCGTCCCCCCTTCGAGATCCTGGTCGAGCGGCTGGCCGCCGGGCACGTCGTGCCGCTGCTGGCCGACCGGGACCTCTCCGCCCGGGGTGTGGAGGTCACCTTCTTCGGGGGGCGGACCCGGATGCCGGCCGGCCCGGCCCTGCTCGCCCTGCGCACCGGCGCACCCCTCTACGTCGCCACGATGTGGTACGAACCGGATGCGCCGTGCGCGTCCATCGAAGGGCCGCTGGACCTGCCCGACCCGGACAGCGGCCCGCTCGACCAGCGGGCCCGGCTGCTGACCCAGCGGATTGCCGACGGTCTGGCGGCGGGCATCGCCCGTCATCCGGAAGACTGGCACATGTTGCAGCGGATGTGGCTGGACCAGGAGGGCAGCCCGGGGAACCCGTCGCCACGGCCCCGGCGGGAGAGCCGGCCGCCAGCGGCCTCCGGGCCGGTCTGACGGGTACGGCCCCGCGGGAGTGTGCGGAGCGAGGCGGCAGGTGACGCGAGCCGGAGTGCGAGGAGCAGCGGAGCGGAGCCCCGCGGCAGTGAACGAAAGGCCACAGCTGTGCGAATCGGCATCGTCTGCCCGTACTCCTTCGACGTGCCCGGGGGCGTGCAGAACCACGTCGTCGATCTCGCGGAAGCGCTGATCGGCCTCGGGCACGAGGTGAGCGTGCTCGCACCCGCCGACGAGGACTCGCCGCTGCCGCCGTACGTGGTGCCGGCCGGCCGGGCGATCCCCCTGCCGTACAACGGTTCGGTGGCCCGGATCGCCTTCGGGCCGGTCTCGACCGCCCGGGTCCGCCGCTGGATCACCCGGGGCGACTTCGACGTCCTGCACGTGCACGAGCCGCTGACGCTGAGCCTGTCGCTGCTGGCCGTGCTCTCCGCCCGGGGCCCGGTGGTGGCGACCTTCCACACCGCGATGACCCGCTCGCGGGCGCTCGCCGCCGCCCAGGGCGTGCTCCAGATCGTGCTGGAACGGATCACCGCCCGGATCGCGGTCAGCGCGCTCGCCCGGAAGGTGCAGGTCGAGCACATGGACGGCGGTGCGGTGGAGATCCCCAACGGGGTGACCGTCGCCCGGTTCACCGGCGCGGAGCCGCTGCCCGGCTGGCCGGGGGAGTGCGGTGCGGGCACCGGTGGCACGCTGGGCTTCCTCGGCCGGTTCACCGAGCCGCGCAAGGGCTTCCCGGTGCTGCGGGACGCCTTCGTCGAACTGGCCCCGCGCCGTCCCGGCCTGCGGCTGCTGGTCGCCGGCCCGGGCGAGGCCGACGACCTGTACGCCCGGTTCCCGCACGACCTGCGCGACCGGGTCACCTTCCTCGGCCTGGTCTCCGAGGCGGACAAACCGCGCATGCTGCGCAGCGCGCACCTCTACGTCGCGCCGAACACCGGTGGCGAGTCGTTCGGCATGATCCTCACCGAGGCGCTCGCCGCCGGGACGACGGTGGTCGCCAGCGACCTGGACGCGTTCCGCCGGGTACTCGACGGGGGGCGGGCCGGGCAGCTCTTCCCCACCGGGGACGCGGGGGCGCTGCGGGACGCGATGGCCGGCCTGCTCGACGACCCGGCGCGGCGGGCGGAGCTGACCGCCTGCGGGGACCAGGTGGTGGCAACCTTCGACTGGCCGGTGGTCGCCCGCCGGGTCCTGGAGGTGTACGCGGCGGCGATCGAGGCCACCGACGGGCGGGTGATCGACCAGGAGTGGGTGGGGCTCGGCTGACAGTGTGGTGACGGTGGTGCGCGGGTGGCCTGCGTGACGACGGCCTCCGCGTCCGGGCGGACGGGAACGGGAGCAGCACTACGATGCCGGGCATGTGGTGGGTGGTGGGCGCGGTCGCGTTCGTCGTGCTGGTGTCGGCGTACCTGGTCTGGACGGCCTCCCGGGTCGAGCGGCTGCACCTGCGCGCGGAGTCGGCCGCGCGGGCGCTCGACGCGCACCTGCTGCGCCGCGCGGCGGCCGCGGCGGTCCTGGCCGAGCAGCGGTACGGCGTGGAGCTCTACGCCGCCGCGCGGATCGCCCTGGACGCCGGCCCCGAGGAGCGCGAGGCCGCCGAGAACGACCTCACCCGGCAGTTGCGCGCGGTGCGGCTCGACCCGGCCGACCCGGCCTGCGAGGCGGTGATCGCGGCGAGCCGGCGTCTGGCGCTGGCCAGGCAGGTCCACACCGACCTCGTCCGGGACGCGCTCACCGCCCGTCGCCGGCCGCTGGTGCGCCTGCTGCGGATGGCCCGCCGACACGACCGCCCGCGCTACTTCGACGTGGACGACCCCACCCTGGCCCTGCCGACGGACGTCCCGGCCGGCTGAGCCGTCCGCCTCACCGGGGGCGGGAATCGGCGGTGACGGTCGTCACAGAGCAGGCCACCCGGGGCGTGATTGGCTGTCGGTCGGGTGTTGACCCGGACGTAGCATTTCCGTGACCCAGCACCCCCCGACCCGCCGAGGAGCGATCACCCGTGTCCGAATCCACCTCCCAGCCCGCCACCGCCACGCCCGTCGTCGGCACCGCGCGCGTCAAGCGCGGCATGGCCGAGATGCTCAAGGGCGGCGTGATCATGGACGTGGTCAACGCCGAGCAGGCCAAGATCGCCGAGGACGCGGGCGCGGTCGCGGTGATGGCCCTGGAGCGGGTGCCCGCCGACATCCGCGCCCAGGGCGGGGTCTCCCGGATGAGCGACCCCGACATGATCGACGGCATCATCAACGCGGTCTCCATCCCGGTCATGGCCAAGGCCCGGATCGGCCACTTCGTCGAGGCGCAGATCCTCCAGTCCCTCGGCGTCGACTACGTCGACGAGTCTGAGGTGCTCACCCCCGCCGACTACGCCAACCACATCGACAAGTGGGCGTTCACCGTCCCCTTCGTCTGCGGCGCGACCAACCTCGGCGAGGCGCTGCGGCGCATCACCGAGGGTGCGGCCATGATCCGCTCCAAGGGCGAGGCCGGCACCGGTGACGTCTCCAACGCCACCACCCACATGCGCAAGATCCGCCAGGAGATCCGTCGGCTCCAGTCGCTGCCCGAGGACGAGCTGTACGTCGCGGCGAAGGAGCTCCAGGCCCCGTACGAGCTGGTCAAGGAGATCGCCGAGACCGGCAAGCTGCCCGTGGTGCTCTTCACCGCCGGTGGCATCGCCACCCCGGCCGACGCCGCGATGATGATGCAGCTCGGCGCCGAGGGCGTCTTCGTCGGCTCGGGCATCTTCAAGTCCGGCAACCCCGCGCAGCGGGCCGCCGCGATCGTCAAGGCCACCACCTTCCACGACGACCCGGACGTGCTGGCCAAGGTCTCCCGGGGCCTGGGCGAGGCGATGGTCGGCATCAACGTCGACGAGATCCCGCAGCCGCACCGCCTGGCCGAGCGGGGTTGGTGACCAGGTGACGGCACCCACGATCGGGGTGCTCGCGCTCCAGGGTGACGTCCGCGAGCACCTGCACGCTATCGCCGGCTGCGGCGCGGACGCCCGACCGGTCCGACGCCGCGAGGAACTGGACGCGGTCGACGGACTGGTCATCCCCGGCGGGGAGTCCACCACGATCAGCAAGCTCGCCGACATCTTCGAGATGCGCGAGCCGATCGACAAGCGGATCGCCGCCGGCATGCCGGTCTACGGCTCCTGCGCCGGCATGATCATGCTGGCCCGGGAGGTGCTCGACGGCCGCCCCGACCAGCGCGGCTTCGAAGCGGTCGAGATGACCGTCCGGCGCAACGCGTTCGGCCGGCAGGTCGACTCGTTCGAGGCGCCGGTGAGCCTGACCGGCATCGAGGGGGAGCCGTTCCACGCGGTCTTCATCCGCGCCCCCTGGGTCGAGCGGGTCGGCGACGGCGTCGAGGTGCTCGGCACGGTCACCGAGGGGCCGGCCGCCGGGCGGATCGTCGCCGTCCGGCAGGGCAACCTGCTGGCCACCTCGTTCCACCCGGAGCTGACCGGCGACCTGCGGCTGCACGCCTACTTCGTCGACCTGGTCCGCGCCGCCGCCTGACCGGGCGTCCCTGGCCGGGTCGGGTGGCTTCGGCCCCGGACCGATGGTGTTCCGACGACGTCGCGGTGCCCCTGCGAGGGGCACCGCGACGTCGTCGGTTCCGGGTGTCGACCCGCCCCGTGGTGGTGGTGTGACACCGACCTGCCGAAGCTCGGTAGGATTGCCGCGGTTCGGCAGGGCCATCGCCCGCCGTAGCCCTCCACGCGGAGCCGACCGGCCGCCCCCGCCGCCGGCGTCGAGGTGTCGTGGAGCAGGCGCGGGCAGTCGACGCAGGCGTGGGTCAACAGACGGAGGTACGAGATGTCCGGCCACTCAAAGTGGGCGACCACCAAGCACAAGAAGGCCGTCATCGACGCCAAGCGCGGCAAGATGTTCGCCAAGCTGATCAAGAACGTCGAGGTGGCGGCGCGGACCGGTGGCGGCGACCCGGCCGGTAACCCGACCCTCTACGACGCCATCCAGAAGGCCAAGAAGAACTCCGTACCGAACGACAACATCGACCGCGCGGTCAAGCGCGGCTCCGGCCTGGAGGCCGGCGGTGCCGACTACCAGACCATCATGTACGAGGGGTACGGCCCGAACGGCGTCGCGCTGCTGATCGAGTGCCTGACCGACAACCGCAACCGCGCGGCCACCGAGGTGCGGACCGCGCTGACCCGCAACGGCGGCTCCTTCGCCGACGCCGGATCGGTGTCGTACATGTTCTCCCGCAAGGGCGTGGTGATCGTGCCCAAGGCCGACACCAACGAGGACGACGTGATGATGGCCGTCCTCGACGCCGGTGCCGAGGAGGTCAACGACCTGGGTGAGGCATTCGAGGTGGTCTCCGAGCCGGGCGACCTGATCGCCGTCCGCACCGCCCTCCAGGACGCCGGCATCGAGTACGAGTCCGCCGAGTCTTCCCTCATCCCCAGCGTGAACGTGCCGCTGGACGAGGAGGGCGCGCGCAAGGTCTTCAAGCTGATCGACGTCCTCGAGGACTGCGACGACGTGCAGAACGTGTACGCCAACTTCGACGTCCCGGACGAGGTCATGGCCGCCGTCGACTGATTCCCGCCAATCGTCGACGACTCGCTCCTCCTGCTCGACGGCGGCGGCACCGTGATCGGTGCCGCCGCCGTCTTTTTTTGTGTCGTCGAGCTGCCGTCCAGTAACGAAATTTCACCGTGATCGGCCACCCGTCGCCCGGGTCGTCGCGATCCGGCCGGCGACCGTTCCCGTGAGCAGCCATCACGTCTATCTACCGGAGGAGAAAGGGTGGCAACCGTGTCAGGTATGCCAGCTGTGAACGACCCCGACGAGCCGCCGAAGGAGCCCGTCGTCGTCGGAGTCATCCCGTACGACCCCCGGCGTGGCCTGATCAGCGACTGGGACGACGACACCGTGCTGCGGATAGAGGTGCTCGAGACGACGGCGAAGACGATCCTCATCTCGGGCAACGCGGCCGGGCTCACCTCGCTCGCCCGTCACCTGCTCACCCTCGCGCAGCCCAGTGCGCCGGCCGGGTCACACCTGGACTTTGACGACTACTGCGGCTGGTTCGAGGAAGGCTCGTTCGGGGTCCGGATCGAACTGGAGTAGCGGTTTTCCGTCAACGCCTGGTCGTTGATCCAGATCCGTGCGACTCGGTTTACGCGGAGGTTGTTTCGGGCGGGTGAGTGATCTCCGACGCTGGCTCTCGTGGGGTGTGCCTGTGTGGCGGCTCTCGGCCGCCTGAAGCGTGCATCGGCGGGCGACGGTCGTTTCCGGTGGAGGTGGTGCGTAGTAGTCGACCTACGTTGCCGTCGCGGTTGCCGTCACCGCAGGCTGTCGAAGAAACAACGTTCTCGCGCGACGTGACTTCCCGGAACCCGTGGCAAAGCTGGAGATGGGCAACGTGTGGCTCGCGGAGGATGTGGAGCGCTGGATCGCGGAGCATCGCCCGCCACTCGACTGACGGCGGATTGCTCGCTCTGCGAAAATTCGATGAATTGTGGCGTGAGGGTGGCGCTACGTGCGTGGTGTCAAGGATCCCAAATACTCGCTGATCGAGTGTCGGGTGGTGCGCCATCAGCATTACGGCCTGGTGATGTGCGTTGTTGCTGATGGTAGTCCCGGATACGTCGACAGAATCGCAATATCCGATGAACCCTCCGTTCCGGAAGAGCGGTGGCCGGGCGTGGGAGACGTGATTCCGTGCGTCGTTCTCGACCACCTGCGCGATGGCAGACTCCGCCTGAGTTGCCGTCCCCGTGACGTGGCGTACGCAGCCGCCGTGAGCGATCTCGAAGCCGCGCTCACGCTCTGGCGGAAGGTGCGCGACGAGGGAGTCGGGCGTGCAGAGGTGGAGGACTTCCTTGCGCCGCGGGACGCGGAAGCCACTCTCCGGTGGGCGCTGCGTCGACCTGTCGGGTCGGTGGATCACTCGCGCGTGGTCGAGATCGTCGCGGAAGCACCCGGCTGGTTGGTCGACAGATTGCCCCTTCGGAGCGGGGCGGAGTAGCGGTGGCTCGGCTCGACGGCGCGGGGCGTACCCTGCCGGGGTGCTGATTCCCGACTTCCCGATCCGTACCGAGCGGCTCGACCTGCGCCCGTTCACGGAGGGCGACTTCGCGGCGCTGCACGCCTACCAGTCCCGGGCCGACGTCGCTCGCTACCTCTACTGGGAGCCGCACGACGAGCAGGCCACCCGGGAGGCGCTGGCGCGCAAGTGCCGCCGTACCGCCCTGCGGAACTCCGGCGACGTGCTCAACCTGGCCGTGGTGGTCCGGGAGACCGGGCAGCTCGTCGGGGACGTCCTGCTCTGCTGGGTCAGCGTGGAGCACCGTCAGGGCGAGGTGGGGTACGTCTTCCACCCCGACCACGGCGGTCGGGGGTACGCGACCGAGGCGGCCCGGATGATGCTGGAGATCGGCTTCGACCTGCTGGGCCTGCACCGGATCGTCGGCCGGCTGGACGCCCGCAACGCCGCCTCGGCGGGGGTGCTGGCGAGGCTGGGCATGCGGCGCGAGGCGCACCTGCGGGAGAGCGAGCTCGTCAAGGGCGAGTGGACCGACGAGGTGGTCTACGCGATGCTCGCCCGCGAGTGGGAGTCCCGCCGGCCGGCGTAGCGCGGCCGACCGGCGGCCGGGTGCGAGTGCGGGGCGGGCTCACTCCCCGACGGAGTAGATGCTCCACGGCCAGTGGTCGCCCTTGCCCTGGGCGACGAGCGTGAAGCCCGCCTCCCGGACCACGTCGTCGTAGTCCGGCGAGTAGTACACGATGGTGATCTTCTGCTTCCGCGTCTTCGTCGCGGCGACCAGGTTCCGCATCACGGTGTCGAAGACGGGCGGCCCGAACGGCGAGAACAGGTAGACGATCAGGTTCTCCGGCGGGACGACGAAGTCGACCGCGTCGATGGCGAGCAGCTCGATCTCCCGGGTCGCCATCGGCCCGGTGTAGCGCTCCACGTTCTCCTTGGCCTGCCCGATGAAGGTGGGGGAGAAGTCCACCCCGATCACCTTCTTGTACGGCTGCTCCGCCGCGAGCAGCACGACCCGCCCCTTGCCGCAGCCGAGGTCGACGAAGACGTGCTCGGTGTGGTCGATCTCGCCGACCGTGGCCATCATCCGGTCGAACTCCTGCTTCCGGGTGGGCAGGTAGTGGCTGGCCTCCTCCAGGTGCGGCCCGATCCCGTCGATGTCGGCCAGGCCGACGATGCCGTTGGTCTCGGTGCCGAACCGCTCGTCGAAGCGCTCCCGCCGCTCGTGGCGACGGATCCGGATGTACTCGGCACTGTCGACCAGGGCCTCCTTGAGGGTGGAGTCCCGCATGGTCTGCCGGAAGATCTTCCAGTCGGTGCGTAGTTCGGCGATGCTCAGCACTCTTCACCTGCTCAGGGGTGTGACGGAGTCGGTGGAGCCCCACACGCCACCCGACCGGTTGGCTTCATGATCTGGGCGGCGTCCGGCCACTGTCCAGAGTGTTCGGCCTGTCCACCCGGTCAGGAATTGCCACCGGTCGGGCGGTGGCGCCGCGGCCGTCGATCCCCATGACCGAGGGCGCGGTCACGCCCCGGAGTCCGACCGGGACCGGTCGGACTCCGGGACCACGTCGGACGGTCAGCCCTGTCCGGGACCCTCCATCAGGGGGATGAGGTGCTCCTCCTCGTACGCCAGGTGCTCCTCCACCTCACCGGTGAGCCGGTCGACCTCGGCGCGCAGCCGCGCCGCGTCGGCGGTGGGGTCGGCGATGAGGTGCTGGAGCTGGGCGAGGAGGGCGGCGATCCGTTCGTGTTCGACCCGGAGCCGGTCCAGGACGGCGGCGGTGCCGGGCTGTCCGGCCAGGGCCGGGAAGATCCCGTTGTCCTCCATCCGGTGGTGGTACCCCAGCCCCTGGCAGAGGCTCAGGCAGTTGATCCGCAGCTGGGCGCCGAGGGCCGGGCCCGAGTCGGCGACCTCGCGGCGGATCGCGGCGAGTTCCAGCCGGAACGCGTCGTGGACGACTCGTAGTCCCTCGCCGAACGAGGAGGCGTTCGGTGGTCCGGGGGCGACCTGCGTCAGTGCGACCACCGGGATGACGCGGGTGGTCTGCGCCTGGTAGTCGGCGTACCCCGGGGCGACCTCGACGATCCGGGCGAAGATCCGGTCCCGTTCCGCGCCGGTGAGGACGGTCGCCTCGGCCTGGTAGGTGAAGGCGCCGTTCTCGACGGTGACGAGCGGGTTGGCCCGGATGTTGTGGTACCAGGCCGGGTGCCGTGGCGTCCCGCCGGCCGAGGCGACGACCAGGAGCCGGTCGCCGGTGTCGGGCAGGTATCCCAGCGGAGTGGTGTGCGGCCGTCCGGTGCGCGCTCCGACGGTGGTGAGCAGCAGGAGGCGACTGTCGGCGAACGGGCCGCCGACCCGTCCGTGGTTGGCCCGGAACTCGTCGATGATGGCGTCGTTGAAGTGGTTCGGCAATTCCTGTTCCTTCTTTTTCCGCGTCAGGGGTCGCCGGCCGCCGGTGCACATCGCACACCGGCGCGGCGAGAGGAGGAGGGCTCCGCCGGTACTCCCGGCCTCGGGGCAGGGCGGAGCCGTCGTGGTGGAGAAGACGAAGGAAACGGGGGAGAGGCGGCCCTCTCGCCGACCCGGCGGTCACGCCAGGGCCGGGAACCCCACTCGTTCATGGCCCACGGCCGACCCGGCAGTCACCCTGGTGACTCTAGACCACCACGGCGCGGCGGGGCCGGCTCAGGTGCGCGTCCGGCCCGGCACGCCCCGTGACGTGCCGGGCCGGACGTGGTGGGGTCAGGTGCGGCTGCGGTACGCCTTGACGGCGCTGTCGACGACGTCCCAGAGCGCGACCAGCACCGTGCCGGACACCACGGCCGCGGTGACGGTGTCCAGGTTGTCGCCCTCGGCGAGCCAGTCGACGCGCTGCACGAGTTCGGGGTTGATCAGCCGGTCGGTCGACAGCAGCCAGACCACCGGTGCGGCGAACGCCAGGTTCAGGACCGCGTTCATCGCGACCAGCGGCCACGTCCAGCGGCCGACCCGGTACGTGACGATCTCCAGGCCGATGCAGAGGACCAGTACGGCGATCAGGATCGGCAGCCAGAAGTTCCACAGTGCCGGGTCGAGGACCGGTACGTCGCCGCCCGTACCGTCGGGGACGAAGGACCGGTAGTGCTGCCACGGCAGGTACGCGATGACGAGCAGGAGCCAGACGATCGACGCACACGTGTCGGTCAACGGAATATGCCGGTCGGCCCGCTCCTCCGACAGCCGGTCGACGCTCCACCCCGGCAGGTTCAGGTCGACGTTGGTGCGCTCCAGCACCGCGAAGACCAGGGTGACCCAGAAGGCGAGCTGGACCGCCACCCAGAGGGCGGTGGTGATGCCCGTGCCGATCGCCCCGCCGGCGTTGCCGTCGAGGGCCTCGAGGAGGCCGACGACGATGCCGACCGTCGCCGGCAGGAAGGTGAGCAGCCGCTTCAGCAGCCGCTCCCAGGCCAGGTAGTACCTCGGGCCGACGAGGTACAGCCGACGGTCGGCGTAGCGGGCGGCGAGCTGGGCCGGGTCGCCCAGTTCGGTGAGCACCTCCCGCTCGGCGGTGGCGGTGTCCTGCCCGTCGGCGGTGTGTGCCTCGATCATGTCGTCGATCGAGGCGCGCAGCTCGGTGGCGATCTCCTCGCGCCGTGCCACCGGCACCGAGCGCAGGGTGGCGGCGAGGTAGCGGTCGGTCAGGGAGGTCATCGGTCGGCTCCTTCGATCAGGCCGTTGAGGGAGGTCTGCACGGTGGCGAGGTCGTCCAGGAGGCGGCCCAGCACCGCCGCGCCCTCCTCGCTGGTTCGGTAGAACTTGCGGGGCCGGCTTTCCTCGGTGTTCCACTCGCTGGTCAGCAGCCCCTGCTCCTCCAGCCGCCGCAGCAGCGGGTAGAGCGTGTTGGCGTCGACCGGGAACCCGTGGTCGGAGAGGCGTTGGAGCAGCGCGTAGCCGTAGTTGGGGCGGCGCAGGGCGACCAGGCTCGCCACCACCACGGTGCCCCGACGCAGCTCCTGGAGGTGCGTTCGCAGGATCTCATCGCTGACCATGCGTCACACGATACTGTGTGCCACACACCATTGTCCACTGACGCATCATCGTGCCGTGTAGGATCAGTGTGTTCCGGCGCACCAGAGGTGGAGGGGCCGGCGGCGGGGGTGGTGTGGGTGACCAGTCCGGAACGGATCGGGCCGTACCGGATCGAGCGGCTGCTCGGCACGGGCTCGTTCGCGACGGTCTGGTTGGGCCACGACCCGGGGCTCGACTCCCCGGTGGCGATCAAGGTGCTGGCCGAGAACTGGCACCACGACCTGCGGGTCCGGGAACGGTTCCTCGACGAGGCCCGCCTGCTGCGCCGACTCGACGACGAGCGGTTGGTCCGGGTCCACGGGGTCGGGGAACTGCCCGACGGGCGACCGTACTCGGTGATGGCCCTGGCCGACGGTGGCAGCCTGCGCGACCGGCTGGCGGCCGGTCCGCTGCCCGTGCCCGTCGCCCTGGACCTGCTGGCCGAGATCGCCGCCGGCGTCGTTGTGCTGCACCGGCACGGCGTGGTGCACCGTGACCTGACGCCCGGCAACATCCTCTTCCGGTCCCACCCCGACGGCGAGCGCGTACTGGTCGCCGATCTCGGACTGGCCAAGGCGCTTGCCGCCGCCTCCGGCCTCACCGCCCGGGCCGGCACCCCCGGCTACATGGCGCCGGAACAGGACGACCCGCTCGCGGTCGTCGACACCCGTGCCGACGTCTACGGGCTGGGTCGCCTCGGCGTCCGGCTGCTGGGCGCGGTCCCGCCGCCGCGCCCGGACCCGGCCGGAGCGGTCCGGCTCCGGGAGGGCGTCCCGCCGCAGGTGGCGGACGTGCTGCGCCGGGCCACCGCAGCCCGTCCCGCCGACCGCCACCCCGACGCCGCAGCCTTCCGCGCGGCCCTGCGGCACGCCGCCGCGCCCCGTACCGGACGGTCCGGGGCGCGGCCGGCCGGCGAGCGGCGGTTCGGGGCCACGGCGGTGGGCGTGGCGGTGCTCGTCGCCGTCGGGACCCTGGCCGGGGACACCGCCACCGCCGGCCGGGACGCCGGCACCGGGACGAACGGACCGATCACCGTCGCGCTGCCGCCCGGATGGCGAGCCGTCGGCACCGGCTGGGCGGGCCAGTACGGTGCCGACGGCACCCTCGAACCCGCCTTGGTGATGTCACCCGACCCGCACCGGTGGGCGGCCGACCCGACCGTGCCGGGGGCCTTCGTCGGCCTCTCCGCCAGCACCGCCGCGCGGACCACCCCCGCCGGCTTCGTCGCCGAACGACCGCACGCGGCCTGCGTCGCCGCGCCCCTGCGGCGCACCCGGCAGGCCGGCGTGGACTGGGTGGTGGCCCGGTTCACCTGCGACCGGGGCCGGCCGGTGGTCGTCGAGGCCGCCGGGCTCGGCCCCGGCCGTACCGGTCTGGTCTACGTGCAGGTCGTGCCCCCGGATGGCGGCGCGGCCGACTTCGTCGACCGGCTGCTCGCCGGGGTGCGGGTGCGGTAGACCCCGCCGGCTACCGCACCACCACGGTGATCGGGTACGTCGTACCGCCCTGCGGGATCCGCACGACCACGGTGCCCGGCCGGACGAACCGGACGTCCACCACCCCACCCTCGTAGCTGCGGGAGACCAGGTCCTCCCGGTCCACGGTCACCTCGCCCGGCCCGATCCCGATGATCCGCAGCACCCCGCCGGTGGCGAAGCAGAGCGAGGTGAGCAGCGCCAACTCGGTCTCGGCCAGCACCAGGTCGTACCGCACCGCACCGTGGCAGGTGCCGGGCAACCCACTCGGCGACCGGGTCGCGGGCGGGGTCCGCACGGACGTCGACGTCACCGGCGCGGGGCGGCGGGACGTGGGGACGACGACCGGCGTACCCGGCGGCGGGGAGGCCGACGGCGTGGACGTCACCGGCGGAGTGGGCGTGCGGGTGGCCACCGCGGACGGTGGCTGGACGGGCAGCGGCGAGACGGGCACGTCGCCGCCGCACGCCGCGACCATCCCGGCCACCGCCACGACGACCACCGTGACCGGGGCCAGCCGGCCGCCCACCCGGCCCCGGCGGCCGTTGGGTCCCCGGTGGGTCGGCACGCTCACCGCCGCCCCTCGGCGGTCGAGGGCTCTCCGGACAGCCGTGCCCGCACTTGCCGGCGGGCCTCGTGGATCCGCGACTTGACCGTCCCCTCGGGCAGGCCGAGCAGCTCGGCGATCTCCCGGTAGCCCAGCCCGAGGACGTCGCGCAGGGTCACCGCCTCGGCGAGTTCGGGGCGGACCGCGTCGAGCGCGTCGAGCAGATCGAGCCGGGTGCCGGCGACCACGCTCGTCCGGCGCGGGTCGGGTCGCTCCGGCAGCGGCAGGCCACCGGCCTCCACCAGCCACCGTCGGCGCAGCACCCGGTAGGTCGAGCGGGCCCGATTGGCGGTCAGCCGGTGGAGCCAGGTGCGGAACGACGACCGCCCCTCGAACCGGCCGATGCCCTGGGCCAGCGCCAGCAGAGCGTCCTGGCACGCCTCCTCGGCGTCCTCCCGGTGCGGCAGCAGCCGGGCACAGAGGCGCAGCACCTCCGGGCGTACCGCGGCCAGCAGCGCGTCCCGCGCCGCCGGGTCGCCCCGCGACGCCGCGCCGGCCAGCTCCTCGATACCGTCCGGAAGGGCCATCGGGTCGTCCCATGCTCGCCGGGTGCTGTCCGGCCCAGGCTACGACGGCCGCCGCCCGGCGGGCCCGGTCGAGTCCGGCAACCGACTGTCGACCCGACGCCCACCGCCGGTGGACGCGACCAGCGCCACCCGTGGCGCCCCGCGCGGCGCCGTGGAAGCGGCCCTCGGGACGGGACTAGGCTAGGCCGACTGCCAAAGATCAGACCCGGGGGGCGCTCTGCATGGCCGACTCGTTCGCGCATCTGCACGTGCACACGGAGTACTCGATGCTCGACGGTGCGGCCCGTCTCAAGGACCTCTTCGCCGAGGCGAGCCGACTGGGCATGCCGGCGGTGGCGATGACCGACCACGGCAACATGCACGGCGCGCACGACTTCTACAAGCAGGCCATGGCCGCCGGGATCACCCCGGTGCTCGGCATCGAGGCGTACGTGGCGCCGGAGTCGCGCTTCCACAAGCAGCGGGTGAAGTGGGGTCGTCCGGAGCAGAAGAGCGACGACGTCTCGGGTAGTGGTGGCTACACCCACAAGACGATCTGGGCGCGCAACCGGACCGGGCTGCACAACCTCTTCACGCTCACCTCGAAGGCGTACACCGAGGGATTCTTCGTCAAGTGGCCCCGGATGGACACCGAGCTGATCGCCGCGCACGCCGAGGGCCTGATGGCCACCACCGGCTGCCCGTCGGGTGAGGTGCAGATCCGGCTGCGTCTCGGCCAGGACGCCCAGGCACTGGAGGCGGCGGCGAAGTACCAGGAGATCTTCGGCCGGGAGAACTACTTCCTGGAGCTGATGGACCACGGCCTGGACATCGAGAAGCGGGTCCGGGACGGGCTGCTGGAGATCGGCAAGAAGCTGGCCATCCCCCCGGTGGTCACCAACGACTCGCACTACACCCACGAGGCGCAGGCCGAGTCGCACGACGTGCTGCTCTGCGTCCAGACCGGCAGCAACATCGCCGACCCGAACCGGTTCAAGTTCGGCGGCAGCGGCTACTTCATCAAGTCCGCCGAGGAGATGCGCGCGGTCGACGGCTCGGACGTGTGGCTGGAGGGCTGCCGTAACACCCTGCTGGTCGCCGAACGGGTCGACCCGGCGGGGATGTTCGAGTTCCACAACCTGATGCCGCGGTTCCCGGTGCCGGAGGGGGAGACCGAGGAGTCCTGGTTCCGCAAGGAGACCTTCAAGGGACTGGCGCGCCGCTTCCCGAACGGTGTCCCGGAGGGGCACGTCGTCCAGGCCGAGTACGAGTTGGGCGTCATCATCCAGATGGGCTTCCCGTCGTACTTCCTCGTGGTCGCCGACTTCATCCAGTGGGCGAAGAACCAGGGCATCGCGGTCGGTCCGGGCCGTGGCTCGGCGGCCGGCTCGCTGGTCGCGTACGCGCTCGGCATCACCGACCTGGACCCGATCCCGCACGGCCTGATCTTCGAGCGGTTCCTGAACCCCGAGCGGGTCTCCATGCCGGACGTCGACATCGACTTCGACGAGCGTCGGCGCGGTGAG
The DNA here is from genome assembly GCF_014680085.1 of Micromonospora sagamiensis. NCBI lineage: Bacteria > Bacillati > Actinomycetota > Actinomycetes > Micromonosporales > Micromonosporaceae > Micromonospora > Micromonospora sagamiensis. The sequence goes on from NZ_AP023438.1 coordinate 5,242,549, forward strand.
GTGATCAAGTACGTCACCGACAAGTGGGGTGAGGACAAGGTCGCCCAGATCGCCACCTTCGGCACGATCAAGGCGAAGGCCGCGATCAAGGACTCGGCCCGGGTGCTCGGGTACCCGTACGCGGTGGGTGACCGGATCACCAAGGCGATGCCCCCGGCGGTGATGGGCAAGGACATCCCGCTCGGCGGCATCTTCGACCCGAAGCACCCCCGGTACGCCGAGGCCGGCGAGATCCGGGGCCTGTACGAGTCCGACCCGGACGTCCGCAAGGTGATCGACACCGCCAAGGGCATCGAGGGGCTGATCCGGCAGACCGGTGTGCACGCGGCCGGCGTGATCATGTCGGCCGAGCCGATCATCGAGCACATCCCGCTGATGCGCCGGGACTCCGACGGGGTGATCATCACCCAGTTCGACTACCCGACGTGCGAGTCGCTCGGGCTGTTGAAGATGGACTTCCTCGGCCTGCGCAACCTGACGATCATCGACGACGCGGTCAAGAACATCCAGCTCAACCACGGCAAGGACCTCGACCTGCTGGGCCTGGAGCTGGACGACAAGGCCGCCTACGAGCTGCTGGCCCGGGGCGACACGCTTGGCGTGTTCCAGCTCGACGGCGGGCCGATGCGGTCGCTGCTGCGGCTGATGAAGCCGGACAACTTCGAGGACATCTCCGCCGTCCTCGCGCTCTACCGGCCCGGCCCGATGGGCGTGGACTCGCACACCAACTACGCGCTGCGCAAGAACGGCCTCCAGGAGATCACCCCGATCCACCCGGAGCTGGAGGAACCGCTCCGGGAGATCCTGGCCCCCACCCACGGCCTGATCGTCTACCAGGAGCAGGTGCAGCGCGCCGCGCAGATCCTCGCCGGCTACACGCTCGGCCAGGCCGACCTGCTCCGGCGGGCGATGGGCAAGAAGAAGAAGGAGATCCTCGACAAGGAGTTCATCCCGTTCCGGGACGGCTGCCGCGAGCGCGGCTACTCCGACGAGGCGATCCAGGCGGTGTGGGACGTGCTGGTCCCGTTCGCCGGCTACGCCTTCAACAAGGCGCACTCCGCGGCGTACGGGCTGGTGTCGTACTGGACGGCGTACCTCAAGGCGCACTACCCGGCCGAGTACATGGCCGCGTTGCTGACCTCGGTCGGCGACGACAAGGACAAGATGGCGCTCTATCTCTCCGAGTGCCGCCGGATGCGGATCCAGGTCCTGCCGCCGGACGTGAACACCTCCGCCGGGCCGTTCACCCCGGTCGGGAAGGACATCCGGTTCGGGCTCGCGGCGGTCCGCAACGTCGGCGCGAACGTGGTCGCCGCGATCATGCGTTGCCGGGAGGAGAAGGGCGAGTACGCCGACTTCTACGACTTCCTGTCGAAGGTCGACGCGGTGGTCTGCAACAAGAAGACCATCGAATCCCTGATCAAGGCCGGGGCGTTCGACGCGCTGGGGCACCCCCGCAAGGGCCTGCTCGCCGTGCACGCCGAGGCGATCGACGCGTACGCCGACGTCAAGCGCAAGGAGGCGGTCGGCCAGTACGACCTCTTCGGTGCCGGCTTCGGTGACGCCGACACCACCAGCACGACCGTGATGCCGGTGATCGGCGACGGCGAGTGGGACAAGCGGGACAAGCTCGCCTTCGAGCGCGAGATGCTCGGCCTCTACGTCTCCGACCACCCGCTGTTCGGGCTGGAACACGTCCTCGGCGCGGCGGCGGACTGCACCATCGCCGCACTGTCGGAGGAGGGCTCGGTGCCCGACGGTGCGGTGGTCACCCTCGCCGGCATCCTCTCCGGGGTGCAGCGCCGGGTGACCAAGCAGGGCCGCGCCTGGGCGTCGGCCACCCTGGAGGACCTGGCCGGCGGGGTGGAGACGCTGTTCTTCCCGAACACCTACGAGGTGATCGGGCAGTACATCGCCGAGGACGCGATCGTGGTGGTCAAGGGCCGGGTGGACCGCCGGGACGACACCCCCAGGATCATGGCGATGGACATGCAACTGCCCGACGTCACCAGCAATCCGGGCAGCAAGCCGGTCACCCTGACCATTCCGGTGCACCGGTGCACGCCGCCGCTGGTGGAACGGCTCAAGGAGACCCTGGTGCTGCATCCCGGCGACACCGAGGTGCACGTCAAGCTCCTCAACGGCGGCAAGGTCACCACGCTGCGGCTCGGGCCGTTCCGGGTGGCCGCGACCACCGCGCTGATGGGTGACCTGAAGAGCGTGCTCGGCCCGGCGAACGTGAGCTGACCGCCGACCGGGAGCCAGGGACCGGGAATTGGCTGTGACCGAGTCGTGACCGCGCGGTTAGCGTCGGACCCATGGATCTGGACGACGCACGCAAGCTGTGGCAGCCGGAGCCCGGCTGGCTGAACACCGCCACCTACGGGTTGCCGGCCGAGCCGACCTGGGCGGCGCTCCAGGAGGCGCTGGGCCAGTGGCGGGCCGGACGCAACGCCGTCGAGTTGTGGAACGCGACGACCGACCGGTCGCGGGCGGCGTTCGCCCGGCTGGTGGACGTACCGGCCGGGGACGTGGCGGTGGGGAGCGCGGTGTCCCAGTTGCTGGCCCCCGTCGCGGCGGCGCTGCCGGCGGGCGCGACCGTGGTGGTGCCGGAGGTCGAGTTCACCAGCAACCTCTTCCCCTGGCTGGTGCAGGCCGAGCGGGGCGTCGAGGTGCGGACGGTGCCGCTGGAAGGGCTGGTCGACGCCATCGACGAGCGCACCGACCTGGTCGCGTTCAGCCTGGTGCAGTCCGCCGACGGCCGGATCGCCCCGTACGACGAGATCGTGGCCGCCGCCCGCGCGCACGGCGCGTTGGTGTCGGTCGACGCCACCCAGGCCTGCGGCTGGCTGCCCTTCGACGGCAGCCGGGCCGACGCGGTGGTGGTCGGGGCGTACAAGTGGTTGGCCGCGCCGCGCGGTGCGGCCTTCGGCTACCTGGCGCCGCGGTTGCGGGAGCGGATGCGACCGGACGCCGCCGGCTGGTTCGCGGGTCGGGACCCGTACGACTCCTACTACGGGCCACCGCTGCGGCTGGCCGACGACGCCCGGCGCTTCGACATCTCCCCGGCCTGGTTCTGCTACGTCGGCGCGGCAGCCGCGCTGGAACTCCTCGCCGAGATCGGAGTGCCCGCGATCCGGGACCACGACGTGGCCCTGGCCAACCGGTTCCTCACCGGTCTCGGGCGACCGCCGGGGGAGAGCGCGATCGTCACCGTCGACGTCCCCGGGGCGCAGGAGAAGCTGGAGCGGGCCGGGGTGCGGGCCGCCGTCCGCGCCGGTCGGGTCCGGGCGTCCTTCCACGTCTACACGTCCGAGGAGGACGTGGACCTCGCCCTGAACGCGCTTACCGGCTGATGGGTACCGGTGGCGCCACCACATGTCCACGGGGTGGCCCGCCGGTGCGGCGACGATCCGGGTCCGTTCCCCCATGGTGGACGGGCCCGGGTGGTCGTACCCGAATGTATGTGACATCGACATAGTTCAGCGTTGCCGCCGCGCCGTAGGTTTCCTGCACGCGACGATCCTGTGACCGTGGTCACCGAACCGGTCGTCGCCGTCGACCTGCGGAGGGTGTGGCGATGGTCGGGCAGGGACTGCTGTCGGCGCGAGGGCTGACCCGGGACTTCCGGGGCTTCCGGGCCGTGGACTGGGTCGACCTCGACGTGGTCGAGGGCACCGTGCACGCCCTCGTCGGCCCGAACGGTGCCGGCAAGACCACCCTGTTCAACCTGCTCACCGGGTTCCTGCGGCCCAGCGGCGGGCACATCCTGCTCGACGGACGGGACATCGCCGGCCTGCCTCCGGAGCGGGTCGCCCGGCTCGGCGTCGCCCGGTCCTTCCAGATCACCAGCCTCTTCCCGCAGCTCTCCGCCCGCGAACACGTGACGCTGGCGTTGCAGAGCCCCAGCGGGCTGGGCTGGCGGTTCTGGCGCTCGGCCCGCCTGATGCGCCGCTACACCGCCCGCGCCGACGAACTGCTCGCCGAGGTCGGTCTCGCCGAACTGGCCGAAACCCCCGCCGACGCCCTCGCGTACGGGCGCAAGAGGGCCCTGGAACTGGCCATCGCCCTCGCCCTCGAACCCCGCGTGCTGCTGCTCGACGAGCCGACCGCCGGGATGGGGCTGGAGGACGTCGACCGCACCGTCGAGCTGATCGCCCGGGTCCGCGCCGGCCGGACGGTGGTGATGGTCGAACACAACATGAGCGTGGTCGGCCGGCTGGCGGACACCGTCACCGTGCTCCAGGCCGGCAAGGTCCTCGTCGAGGGCCCGTACGAGCAGGTCCGGGCCGACGAACGCGTGATCACCGCCTACCTGGGAGCCGCCGATGGAGCCACCGACGGAGCGACCGATGCTGCGCGTTGACGACCTGTCCGCCTGGTACGGCGAGGCGCGGGTGCTGCGCGGGGTGAACCTCACCGTCGACGCCGGCGAGGTGGTCACCCTGGTCGGGCGCAACGGGGCCGGCAAGTCCACCCTGCTGCGCTGCGTGATGGGGCTGCACCCCGGTCGCAGCGGCACGATCACCCTGGACGGCCGGGACGTCGGCCGGCTGCCGGCCCACCGGCGGGCCCGGCTCGGCCTCGGCTGGGTCCCCGACGACCGGGGCGCGTACGCCACGCTCAGCGTCACCGAGAACCTCACGCTGCCACCGACGGTCGGCCCCGACCCGTGGCCGCTGGAGCGGGTCTACGAGGCGTTCCCCGCCCTGTACGCCCGCCGCGACTCGGCTGCCACCACCCTCTCCGGTGGGGAGCAGCAGATGCTCGCCCTGGCCCGGGTGCTGCGGATGGGCGCGCGGCTGCTGCTCTGCGACGAGCCGACCGAGGGGCTCTCGCCGCTGCTGGTGGGACAGGTCGGCGACATCCTGCGGCAGGCCAAGGAGCACGGGGTGACCGTGCTGCTGGTCGAGCAGAACCTGCACTTCGCCACCGGCGTCGCCGACCGGCACTACCTGCTGGCCGAGGGACGGGTGGTGGAGGCGATGGACAACTCCGAGGTGCGCTCGCGGGAGCGCGAGCTGCTGTCGTACCTCGGCATCTGACGACGACCCGCGCACCGCGCGCGGATGGAGGGAAGACCATGCGCAGGACCATGTTGATGGCCGCCGGGTCGGCGGCCGCGCTGCTGGTGGCCGGCTGCGGCGGGGGAGGGCCGCAGTCCTCGGGCGACGGGAAGCTCAGCGGTGACCGGATCGTGCTGGGCGTGCTCAACGACCAGTCCGGGGTCTACCTCGAACTGTCCGGCAAGAACTCGGTGAAGGCCGTCGAGATGGCGATCGCCGACTTCAAGAAGAAGTACGGCGACGACGCGGTGACGAAGGACATCACCGTGGAGACCGCCGACCACCAGAACAAGCCGGACATCGCCAACACCAAAGCGGCCGAGATGTACGACCGCAAGAACGTCGACCTGATCCTCGACGTGCCCACCTCGTCGGCGGCGGAGAAGGTGGCCGACGTGGCGAAGGAGAAGAAGAAGCTCTACTTCAACATCGGTGCCGCCACCACCACGCTCACCGGCGCGAAGTGCAACAAGTACACCTTCCACTACGCGTACGACACGTACATGCTGGCCAACGGCACCGGACGCAACACCACCGAGCAGGGCGCGAAGAACTGGTACGTGCTCTACCCGAACTACCAGTTCGGGCAGGACATGGAGCGCAGCTTCTCCAACGCGATCACCGCGGCCGGCGGCCGGGTGGTGGCGAAGGACGCCGCGCCGTTCCCGAACACCAGCGGCGACTACTCGACGTACCTGCTCAAGGCCCCGACGCTGAACCCGAAGCCGGACGTGCTCGGCACCATGCAGGCCGGGGCCGAACTGGTCAACGTGGTCAAGCAGTACAACGAGTTCAAGCTCCGGGAGAAGGGCGTCGGCCTGGCGGTGGGGCTGATGTTCCTCACCGACATCCACTCGCTCACCCCGGACGCGCTCGCCGGCACCACCTACACCGACGCCTGGTACTGGAACTTCGACCAGCGCAACCGGGAGTTCGCCGACCGGTTCAAGGCCGCCACCGGCACCCGGCCGACGTTCGCCCACGCGGCCAACTACTCCGCCGCCACGCAGTATCTGGAGGCGGTGCAGGCCGCCGGGACCGACGACGCGGACACCATCGTCAAGGCCCTGGAGGGCAAGACCGTCGACGACGTCTTCCTGCGCAACGGGAAGATCCGCGCCGAGGACCACCGGGTCGTGCACGACGCCTACCTGGCCCAGGTCAAGCCGGCCGCCGAGGTCACCGAGGAGTGGGACTACGTGAAGGTCCTCAAGACCATCCCGGCGGCGGAGGCGTTCCGCGCCCCGTCCCCGGACTGCCGGATGTGACGCCGTGACCGGCTTCCTCCAGAACACCTTCAACGGGCTGGTGAGTGGGGCGTTCTACGCCCTGCTCGCCCTCGGGCTCGCGGTCATCTTCGGCATGTTGCGGGTGGTCAACTTCGCCCACGGCGCGTTCTACATGCTCGGCGCGTTCGGGGCGTACGTGCTGCTCACCGAGGCGGGGGTGCCGTTCTGGGCGGCTCTGGTGATCATGCCGGTCGGGCTGGGCCTGCTCGGCATGGCCCTGGAACGAGCCTTCATCCACCGGCTCACCCGGCTCGACCCGCTCTACAACTTCCTGCTCACCTTCGGGCTGACGCTGATCCTCCAGGACCTGGTCAAGCTCCGGTACGGCGTGCAGTCCAGCCCGTACGCCACCCCGGCCGAGCTGTCCGGATCGGTCGACTTCGGGCTGTTCGACTTCCCCACGTACCGGGTGTTCATCCTCGGCTTCGCGGTGGCCGTCTGTGTCGGGGCCTGGTGGCTGCTCGGCCACACCCGGGTCGGCATGGTCGTCCGGGCCGCCACCGAGCGCCCCGAACTGACCCGGGCGTTCGGCATCGACGTCGGGCGGTGGATCACGCCGGTCTTCGGCTTCGGCATCGCCCTGGCCGCCCTGGCCGGGGTGCTGGCCGCGCCGATGCGGGCGGTCAACCCACTGATGGGGGCGGATCTGATCATCGTGGTCTTCGCGGTGGTGGTGATCGGCGGGCTCGGTTCCATCTTCGGCTCGGTCGCCGCCGGCTTCGGCATCGGGCTGATCCAGGCGTGGGGCGAGGCGTACCTGTCGGACTGGCCGATCCTGGCCCAGACCGCCGTGTTCATCGTGATGGCCGTGGTGCTGCTCTGGCGTCCGGCCGGGCTGTTCGGCCGTGAGGAGGCACCCGCATGACCACCGTGGTCGACACCGAGCCCGGCGCGAAGCGCACCCCCTCCGCGCTGGCCGCCGTCGCCGCCTCGCCGCGCTGGCTGCGGTACGCGCTGCTCGCCGCCGGCCTGGCCGTGGCCCTCTGGCTGCCCAACGGCCTCTACCCGGCGGTGGCGGTGGACATCCTCTGCTGGGCGCTCTTCGCCGTCTCGGTCGACCTGCTGCTCGGCTTCACCGGGCTGATGTCCTTCGGGCACGCCGCCTTCTGGGGCACCTCGGCGTACGTCACCGGGCTGGTCGCGATCCACGCCGGGCTGCCCTTCCCGGTGGCCGTGCTGCTCGGCGCGCTCGCCGCCGCCGTGCTCGCGGTGCCCATCGGCTACCTGGCGGTCAGCCGCACCGGCATCTACTTCGCCATGGTCACCCTGGCGTTCGCGCAGATGGTCTACTACGTCGCCAACGAGTGGCGCTCGGTCACCCGGGGCGAGAACGGCCTCCAGGGGGTGCCCCGGGAACTCTTCGGGCTCGACCTCACCGACGACTACTACTTCTACTACACGGCGCTGCCGATCGCGCTGCTCGGTCTCGCCGCCGCCTGGCGGATCGTGCACTCGCCGTTCGGTCGGGTGCTGGTCGGCATCCGCGACAACCCGGCCCGCGCCCGCGCGCTCGGCTACCCGGTCCGCCGGTACAAGCTGACCGCGTTCGTCCTCTCCGGCTTCATCGCCGGGCTGGGCGGCGGCCTGTTCGCCGTCGGGCACCGGTTCGTCTCGCTGGACACCCTGCACTGGACCACCTCCGGCAAGGCGGTGATCGTGGTGGTGCTCGGCGGCATCGGCACCCTCTGGGGCGGCGTGCTCGGCGCGGCCGTCCTGGTCCGGCTGGAGGACTGGCTGTCCTTCTCCGGCTTCGAGGCGATCGGCCTGGTCACCGGTGGCATCTTCGTCCTCGTCGTGCTGCTGTTCCGGCGGGGCATCTGGGGCACCGTGGCGGCGCTGGCCGCCCGCTGGCGCCCCGGACGTCGCGGGTGACCCGGCCGTCCCCTCGCCGGGACACCGTGCCTGACCAGCAAAACGTGCCTGACCAGCCAAAACGCTCCCCTTGCCGGTTCCCTGCCGGGGGTGGTTCGCCCTAGGCTGGGCGCGGGATCCCACCGCCCCACCCCCGGCAGGATCGCAGGGGAGGGCGTGCCGTGCCGGCGTACGCGAACACCGGGCACCCGAGGCGGTGGCCGATCCTCGGGGTGACCGTGGTCAGCCTGCTCCTGGTGGTCATGGACAGCACCATCCTCAACGTCGCCCTGCGCACCCTGGCCGACCCGGTGCACGGCCTGGGCGCGAGCCAGGCCGAGCTGGAGTGGGCGGTCAACTCGTACACGCTGGTCTTCGCCGGGCTGCTGTTCAGTCTCGGCGTGCTCGGCGACCGCTACGGCCGGCGGCGGTTCCTGCTGGCCGGGCTCGCCGTGTTCGGGCTGGGCTCGCTGCTGTCGGCGTACGCCCGGGACCCGACGCAGCTGGTCCTGGCCCGCGCGGTGATGGGGCTCGGCGGTGCGGCGATCATGCCGGCGACCCTGTCGGTCATCGCTGGCGTCTTCGACCCCCGGGAGCGGCCCCGGGCGATCGGGTACTGGTCCGCCTCGGTCGGGCTGGCCGTGGCGGCCGGCCCGGTCCTCGGCGGGGTCCTGCTGGCCCACTTCTGGTGGGGATCGGTCTTCCTGGTCAACGTGCCGGTGGCGCTCGCCGGGCTGGTCGCCGGAGCGCTGCTGGTGCCCGAGTCGCGCGACCCCCGCCCCGGCCGGATCGACCTGCCCGGCGTCGCGCTCTCCGTGGTCGGCCTGGTCACCCTCACCTGGGGCGTGATCGACGGTGGCGAGCACGGCTTCGACCGGCCGCTGGTCTGGGCGGCGGTGCTCACCGGCCTGGCCGTGCTGGTCGCGTTCGGCTGGCACGAGCGGCGCACCGCCCACCCCGCGCTGGACGTACGGCTGTTCCGGGTGTCCGGGTTCGCCGTCCCGGTGGCCCTGGTCGGCCTGGTCTTCTTCACCGGGGCCGGGGTGATGTTCGTCAGCGCCTTCCACCTGCAACTGGTCCGGGGCCACTCGCCCCTGCACACCGGCCTGCTCTTCCTGCCGCTGGCCCTGACCCAGCTCGTCCTCGCCCCGCGCAGCGCCACGCTGGTCCGCCGGTACGGTACCCGGGTGGTCTGCGGTGGCGGGCTGGGCCTGGTCGGGATCGCGCTGGCGGGCTGGGCCCTGGTCGACGCGGTCACCCCGACCTGGGTGATCGCCGTGCTCCTCGGCGTCCAGGGTGCCGGGATGGCGCACATCACCGCCCCGGCCACCGAGTCGGTCCTGGCGGCGCTGCCCCGGGAGAAGGCCGGGGTCGGCTCGGCGGTCAGCAACACGGTACGGCAGGTGGGCGCGGCCCTCGGGGTGTCGGTGCTCGGCGCGGTGCTCGGCGCGGTCTACCGGGTCCGGGTCGCCCCGGCGACCGAGGCGCTGCCCGACGGGGTCCGGGAACCGGCCGAGGCTTCCCTGGCCGGCGCGTACGGCGTGGCACCCCGGCTCGGCCCGGACGCCGCCGCCCTGCTGGCCACGGCGGACCGCGCCTTCGTCACCGCCATGCACGTGGTGGCGCTGCTCGCCGCCGCCGTGGCCGGTCTCGGGCTGCTCGGGGTGCTGCGCTGGATGCCCGGCCGCCCCACGTCGACCGGGAGCGGGCGGCCACGGTAGTCGTCCTGCACGGGCGGTCCGGGCCGCCCGCCCGGTCGCGGTCCGGGTTCAGCGGTCCGGGTCGCCCGCCGGGGTGCGGTCCGGGCTCAGCGGTCCGGGTCGCGCAACCGGTGCAGGCGGAGCGCGAGCTGCACCTCCAGCGCCCGTTCCGGCTTCTGCCAGTCCGCGCCGAGCAGCTGCCCGACCCGTTCCAGACGCTGGGTGACCGTGTTGACGTGCACGTGCAGCTGCTCCGCCGCCCGGGCCAGGCTCCCGCCGACCCCGAAGTACGCCTCCAGCGTCTTCACCAGTGCGGTGCCCCGGCGGGCGTCGTAGTCGACGACCGGGCCGACGGTGTCGGTGAGGAACCGGGCCACGTCCCGGTCGCCCTGGTCGCCGACCGCGCCGAGGAGCAGCCCGACGAACCCCAGCTCGGCGGTGCTCGCCCCCTGACCGGTCCGGCCCAGCGCGCCGAGGGCGGTCAGGCAGCGGTCCGCCTCGCGGAACGTCGCCGCCAGCGACGCGGGCCCGCGCGCCGGTCCGCTGCCTCCGGCGGTCACCGGCCGGCCGGTCACCCGGGACAGGTCCCGGGCCACCGCGCGGGCCGCGGCACCCGCGTCCTGTCCGGGCAGCATCAGCACCACCCGGCCGTCGCGCGCGGCGGCCAGCCCGCCCCGGGTCGAGGCGTACGTCGTGGCCCAGGAGACCACCCGCTGCCGCGCCGACCCGGTGGCGGCGATCACGTCGTCGCCGACCGCCACCAGCACGTGCGGGGCGTCCAGGTCGACGCCGAGCCGCCGGCCCCGGCTGCGCAGCGCCTCCGCGTCCGCCAACGGCCGGGCGATCAGGTCGTCGAGCAGCTCGCCCCGGACCCGGCCCTCCGCCTCGGCGACGGTCTGCCGGAACAGCAGCAGCAGCGCGGTCACCAGGGCGGCCCGTTCGAGGATGCGCTGGTCGGCGTCGACCAGTTCGTCCTCCGGGCGCAGCACCAGCGCGCCGAGGTTCTCCGCGCCGGCCACCACCGCGGCGTACCAGAGCCGGCCCCGCCGTACGCTGCGGCCCTCGGTCCGTGACGCGGCCACCGCCTCCACCATGTCCGCGCGGTCCGGCTCGTCGATCTCACCGACCCGGGCCAGCAGCCGCCCCTCGGCGTCCAGTGCCAGCAGCGCCCCACCGAGCACGTCGGTGACCGCCGCCGCGACGTCCTCCACCCCACCGCCGCGCAGCACCAGCGCGGTCATCCGGTCGTGCGCGGCCGCCGCCCGCTCCACCGAGGCGCTGTGCGCGCGGATGGTGGTGTTCGCCGCCGACAGCTCGGCCAACGCCGCCCGGGTCTCGGCGAGCAGCCGGGCGGTGTCGATGGCCACCGCGGCGTGCGCGGCGAGCGAGACCAGCAGCGCCACCTCCTCCCGGGCGAACGGCCGGGCGGACCGGTTCGCCGCGTAGAGCACCCCGATCGAGGTCGACCCGAGGCGCAGCGGCACGCCGAGGATCGCCACCAGGCCCTCCTCGCGCACCCCGGCGTCGATCTCGCCGGTGTGGTGGAAGCGCTCGTCCTCGGAGTAGTTGGCGGTCACGTAGGGGGTGCCGGACTGGGCCACCAGCCCGCCGAGCCCCGCTCCGATCGGCAGCCGCAGCCGCTGGAACCGGGCGGAGACCGACCCGTCGGTGACCCGCATGTACGTGTCACCCCGGTCGTCGTCGTTGAGGGTCATGTAGGCGACGTCCGCGCCGAGCAGGTTCCGGGCCCGGTGCACGATGGCCCGCAGCACGTCGTCGGAGTCGCGCAGCCCGGCCAGGTCGCTGGCCGTGTCGTAGAGACCGGAGAGTTCGGTCTCGCGGCGACGGCGGCGCTCCAACAGCGCGCGGACCCGCAGCGCCACCACCTTCGCCTGCTCCAACTCGGCGATCCTGTCGGCGGGCAGGCCGGCCGAGCGCGCGGCGATCAACGGCCCCTCGAACTCGACGGACGCGGCCTCCCGCGCCAGTAGCTCCAGGAACTCGATCGGCGACGACATGAGCGCCATTGTGCTGGTCACCCCTAGTTCGCAGTCCAGCCCCCGTCGAGGGCGATCGAGGATCCGGTGATGAACGCCGCCGGTGGGGAGCAGAGGTAGACGACCAGTTCGGCGACCTCCTCCGGCTCGATCAGCCGCTTGATCGCCGCCCGGGCCAGCATGATCTTGTCGATCACCTCGTCCTCGCCGATGCCGTGCCGGGCCGCCTGTTCGGCGATCTGGTTCTCCACCAGGGGAGTGCGCACGTACGCCGGGTTGACGCAGTTGGCGGTGACCCCGTGCGGCGCCCCCTCCAGCGCGACGACCTTGGAGAGCCCCTCCAGCGCGTGCTTGGCCGAGACGTACGCCGACTTGTACGGCGAGGCGCGCAGCCCGTGCACCGAGGAGATGTTGACGATCCGCCCCCAGCCCCGGGCGTACATGTGCGGCAGCGCCCGCCGGACGATCACGAACGGCGCCTCCACCATCACCCGGTGCAGGTGGGAGAAGCGTTCGACGGGGAACTCGGCGACCGGTGCGACGTACTGGAGGCCGGCGTTGTTGACCACGATGTCGACCGTGGCGTCCAGGCGGGCGACCGCCTCCGGGTCGGCCAGGTCGACACCCTCGGCCCGCCCGCCGGTCTCGGCGGCGACCGCCTCGGCCGCCTCGACGTCGCGGTCCACCACCCGGACCGCCGCCCCGGCCGCCGCCAACCGGAGGGCGCACGCCCGGCCGATACCACTGCCACCACCGGTGACCAGCGCGGTACGACCGGTGAGGTCGACCTGGACTACGTGGGTGAACGCCACGGGTTCAGCCGTCATGGCGCAGAAGTTACGAGCTGTGTGCCCGGCGGCACATGGGCGGCCCGCACATACTCCACCGGCGGACTATGTGGCCCGGCCGGTGTCCGGCGTGTCCCCGGCGGTGGCCGTCGGCGGGGAGCAGTAGGGTGTCGAACACACGTACTGCCGGCGGGCTCGGGGAGGAGGCGGCGTGCGGGTGCTGGGCGTCGACCCGGGGCTGACCCGGTGCGGGGTCGGCGTGGTCGAGGGCGTGCCGGGGCGGCCCTGCACCCTGGTGGCGTACCACGTCGTGCGCACCGACCCGGACGACGAGCTGCCGCGCAGGCTGCTGCTGCTGGACCGCGCGTTGACCGAGCTGGTGGCCGAGCACCGGCCGGAGAGCGTCGCCGTGGAACGGGTGTTCAGCCAGCACAACGTCCGCACCGTGATGGGCACCGCCCAGGCCAGCGGGATCGCCGTGCTCGCCGGGGCGCGGGCCGGGCTGCCCGTGCAGACGTACACGCCGAGCGAGGTCAAGGCGGCGATCACCGGCTCCGGCCAGGCGGACAAGGCGCAGATGACCGCCATGGTGACCCGGCTGCTGCGGCTGGCCGAGCCGCCGAAGCCGGCCGACGCGGCCGACGCGCTCGCCCTGGCCATCTGCCACATCTGGCGTGGCGGCACCCGCTCGAAGCTGGCCGCCGCCGCCGACCGGGTACGACGAGGAGGAGCACGATGATCGCGAGCGTGCGCGGCACGGTGACCGCGACCGGCCCGGACCACGCGGTGGTGGAGGTCGGCGGGGTCGGCCTCGCCGTGCAGTGCGCCCCCGGCACCCTCGCCGAGCTGCGGGTCGGCCAGGAGACCCGGCTCGCCACCAGCCTGATCGTCCGGGAGGACTCGCTCACCCTCTACGGCTTCGCCGACGACGACGCCAAGGCGCTCTTCGAGCTGCTCCAGACCGCCAGCGGGGTCGGTCCCCGGCTGGCCCAGGCGGTGCTGGCCGTGCACACCCCGGACGCGGTGCGCAAGGCCATCGCCAACGGCGACACCGCCGCGCTGACCCGGGTGCCGGGCATCGGCAAGAAGGGCGCCGAGCGTCTGGTGCTGGAACTGCGGGACCGGATCGGTCCGGTCGCCGTCGGCCCCGACGGCGCGGCCGGGGTGACCAGCGGTGCCTGGCCCGAGCAGGTCCGTCAGGCGCTGGTCGGGCTGGGCTGGACGGCGGGCCAGGCCGACCAGGCGGTGGCCGCCGTGGCGGAGACCGTGGACGGCCCGACCCCGCCGGTGCCGGTCCTGCTCAAGCAGGCGATCCGGCTGCTGGGCCGGACCCGATGAGCGACGGGAACCTCGTCTCGGCGTACGTCCAGGACGCGGAGCGGGACCTGGAGGTGAGCGTCCGGCCGAAGCGGCTCGACGAGTTCATCGCCCAGGACCGCGTCCGCGACCAGCTCGACCTGCTGCTCAAGGGGGCGATGCGGCGCGGTTCCCCGCCCGACCACATCCTGCTCTCCGGGCCGCCCGGCCTGGGCAAGACCAGCCTGGCGAACATCGTCGCCGCCGAGTTGGGCTCCGGCATCCGGGTGACCAGCGGCCCGGCCATCGAGCGCTCCGGGGACCTGGCGGCGATCCTGACCAGCCTCGCCGAGGGCGACGTCCTCTTCATCGACGAGATCCACCGGATCGCCCGGCCGGCGGAGGAGCTGCTCTACAGCGCGATGGAGGACTTCCGGGTCGACGTGATCGTCGGCAAGGGGCCCGGTGCGACGGCGATCCCGCTGGACGTGGAGCCGTTCACCCTGGTCGGCGCGACCACCCGGTCCGGGCTGCTGACCGGGCCGATGCGGGACCGCTTCGGGTTCGTCGCGCACCTCGACTTCTACTCCCCGGCGGACCTGGAGACCCTGCTGCACCGCTCGGCGCGCATCCTCGGGGTGCCGATCACCGACGACGGCGCGGCCGAGATCGCCGGCCGCTCCCGGGGCACGCCCCGGATCGCCAACCGCCTGCTCCGCCGGGTACGCGACTTCGCCGAGGTCCGGGCCGACGGCGTGGTCACCCTGGAGACCGCCCGGGCCGCCCTGACCGTGTACGACGTGGATGCCCTGGGCCTGGACCGGCTGGACCGGGCGGTGCTCACCGCCCTGGTCGACTCGTTCCGGGGCGGGCCGGTCGGGCTCTCCACCCTCGCGGTCGCGGTCGGCGAGCAGCCGGACACGGTCGAGGAGGTCTGCGAGCCGTTCCTGGTCCGGGCCGGCCTGTTGGCCCGGACACCCCGGGGCCGGGTGGCGACCGAGGCGGCCTGGCACCATCTGGGGCGTACCCCGCCGAATGGTACATTTGGCAGCAGCGCCCCTTCCGTGCCCGATCTCTTCTCCGTCGAGCCCGATCAGCCGTGATGCGAACGTGATCCGTGCGGCGTTCGGCGTTCTCAGGTGCAGGGATTAGACTCGCCGCGGTCTGTACAGGACGTGAGAACATGCCTCCGCTCCGGCGCCCCCCGTCGGGCCGGTGGCCAATGGGAAGGTCTTTACCGTGCTTTACGCAGCAGAGGGCGGTGGGGGAGCCGGCGGTCTGACGCCGATCCTCATGATCGCTCTGCTCTTCGGCGTCATGTACTTCATGATGATCCGCCCCCAGCAGAAGCGCCGCAAAGAGGCCGAGGCGATGCAGTCCGCGCTCGGCCCCGGTGACGAGGTGGTCACCATCGGCGGGCTGTACGGCACGGTCACCAGCGTCGACGACGACACCGTCCTGCTCGAGGTCGCCCCCGGCGTCGAGACCCGCTACGCCCGCCCGGCCATCGCCCGGGTGGTCAGCCGGGCCGACCGGAGCGAGTCGACCGAGCAGGTCGTCGAGGACGTCGACGTCAAGGAGTGACCCGCGGGCCCGACGGGGCAGCGCGCGGATCGAAATAAGTGGATAGTAGGTCGACGTCGGTGTCGACCCGGACGGACGTGACGACGGGCCTCGGCCAGCTTCGTGCCCGCCCGGGACGGCACCGACGTCCACCCTCGACACGTGTGGCCGGATTCCCGGCCTGACCCCCGCCGCCTACCACCAGCGGCGCGACCGCACAGGGAGACAGGACAACCGTGGCACCACCTCAGGGACAGATGCGGCCGGGACGGCAGCTCGCCGTGCTCGGCGTCATCTTCGTCGTCCTCTATCTTTTGGTGTTCTTCGCGGGCGGTGCCAGCGGTGGCTGGAAGGACCGGCTCGAGCCCAAGCTCGGCCTGGACCTGGTCGGCGGCACCCGGCTCACGCTGGAGGCGACCAATACCGTCGACGGCCGGCCGCCGAACGCCGAGAGCCTCGAAAGGGCCCGGCA
This sequence comes from Micromonospora sagamiensis, assembly GCF_014680085.1. Classification (NCBI taxonomy): domain Bacteria; kingdom Bacillati; phylum Actinomycetota; class Actinomycetes; order Micromonosporales; family Micromonosporaceae; genus Micromonospora; species Micromonospora sagamiensis. The sequence continues at coordinate 5,258,571 of NZ_AP023438.1, forward strand.
GATCATCGAGAACCGGGTCAACGCGCTCGGTGTCGCCGAGGCCGAGGTGGTCACCGAGGGCGACCGGAACATCGTCATCTCGCTCCCCGGCGAGAACCGGGACCTGAGCGAGGTGGGGACCGCCGCCGAGCTGCGGTTCCGCAAGGTGCTCAAGGTCGCCGACGGCAGCGGCGCCTCCGCCACCCCGCCGCCGGCCACCCCGGCCCCGTCCGGCAGCCCGGCGCCCGCCCCGTCCGGCAGTGCCGCCCCGGCTCCGTCCGGCAGTGCGGCCCCGAAGGCCACCGCCTCGCCGAGCACCGGCGGCCAGGGCGGCGGCGCGCCCGTCCCCTCCGCCAGCGCGAGCCCGGCCCCGAGCGCGCCGGCCTCGCCGAGCGCCAGCGCCGAGCCGGTGCCGCCGGGCATCGAGGAGCAGCGCAAGGCCGTCGAGCAGAAGGTCGGCGCTGCCGCGTGGCAGGCCGCCAGCGGCCTCCAGGCCCCGGCCGACGTCAGCGCCGACCCGGCGCTGGCCGAGCGGCTCAAGCCCTTCGGCACCCTGACCTCGCGCGAGGTCGCGGTGCTCCCGGCGCAGATGCAGTTCAACGTGCCGACGATCACCTGCGCGCAGCTCGACACGCGGCCGGCCGGCTCGATCAGCGCCCCGAAGCAGCCGCAAGTGGCCTGCGAGGCCGGCGCGAAGTACCTGCTCGACATCGCCAAGGTGGAGGGCACCGACGTCGAGGACGCCGACCCGGCCCTGGACCAGACCGGCCAGTGGGTGGTCAGCCTCGACTTCACCGGCCCCGGCCAGGAGAAGTGGACCGCGCTGACCCGGGAGGCCTTCAACAACGAGGGACAGGCCTGCGACGCCACCGCGCTCGGCCAGGACGGCAAGTGCCGGGTGGCCGTGGTGCTCGACAACAAGGTGATCTCCTCCCCGGAGATCCAGGGCGTGCTCACCGGTGACTCGCAGATCACCGGCAGCTTCAACAACAGCACCGCCAGCGACCTGGCCAGCACGTTGCGCTACGGCGCCCTGCCGGTGACCTTCGAGCCGCAGGAGGCCCAGAACGTCTCCGCCACCCTGGGCGAGAGCCACCTGCGGGCCGGTCTGCTCGCCGCCGGCATCGGCATGTTGCTGGTCATCATCTACGCGTTCTTCTACTACCGGCTGCTCGGCTCGGTGATCTTCCTGAGCCTGGTGCTGTCGGCGCTGCTGGTCTTCGGTGCGCTGGTCTTCCTCGGTCGACAGATCGGCTTCACGCTGACCCTCGCCGGCATCGCCGGCATGATCGTCTCGCTCGGTGTGGCGGCGGACTCCTTCGTCATCTACTTCGAGCGGCTCAAGGACGAGATCCGGGAGGGACGCAGCCCGCGTAGCGCGGTGCCCCGCGCCTGGGTCCGGGCCCGCCGGACGATCATCTCGGCGAACGCCATCACCATCCTGTCCGCCGTGGTGCTCTACATCGTCTCGGTCGGCGCGGTGAAGGGCTTCGCCTTCGCCCTGGGGCTGGCCACCGTGCTCGACCTGGTGGTGGTCTTCCTCTTCCGGCACCCGATCATGGCGATGTTCGCCCGTACCCGGGCGTTCCTGTCGCCCCGGGTCAGCGGCCTCGGCCGGGTGCTCCCCGCCAAGGGCACCGACCAGCCGACCGCCCGCAACTCGCGTGTCAAGGAGGCCTGAGATGGCTCGTAGTGGTCTGGCCACCCGGCTGTACCGGGGCGAGGCCGGTCTCGACGTCGTCGGCCGGCGCAAGCTCTGGTTCAGCATCGCCGGGGTGCTCGTCCTGCTCGCGGTGCTCAGCTTCCTGGTGAGCGGCTTCAAGCTCGGCATCGAGTTCAGCGGCGGCAACTCGTACCAGGTCCCGGCGAGCGTCGGCACGCTGGAGCGGGCCGAGATCGTTGCCGAGGAGGCGCTCGCCAGCGCCGGTGGCGGCGCCGAACTGGTCACGGCCCAGAAGGTCGGCGGCCCGAGCGGTGACTTCTACGAGATGCGCACCTCGGAGCTGGACGCCGAGGAGGCCGAGGCGGTCAAGGTCGCCCTGGCCGAGGAGTTCGGTCTCAACGCCGACCAGATCAGCGCCAACCGGGTCAGCTCGGCCTGGGGTGGCCAGGTCACCTCGCGGGCCCTCCTCGGCCTGGTCATCTTCGTCGCGCTGGTGACGGTCTACCTGATCCTGCGCTTCGAGTGGCGGATGGCCGCCGCGGCGGTCGGCTCGCTCTTCCTCAACCTGGTGCTCACCTCGGGCATCTACTCGGCGATCGGCTTCGAGGTGACCCCCTCGACGGTGATCGGCTTCCTCACCATCCTCGGCTTCGCCCTGTACGACGTCGTGGTCGTCTTCGACAAGGTGCAGGAGAACGTCCGGGGGATCACCGCCAACAACAACCAGACGTACGGCGAGGCGGCCAACCTGGCGGTCAACCAGAGCCTGATGCGGTCGTTGAACACCTCGGTGGTCGCGCTGCTGCCCGTCGGTGGTCTGCTCTTCATCGGTGCCGGCCTGCTCGGCGCGGGCACCCTGAAGGACCTCGGCCTGGTGCTCTTCGTCGGTATGGCGGTGGCCTTCCTGACCTCGATCCTGGTGGCCACCCCGCTGCTGGTCGTGCTGAAGAACCAGGAGCCCCGCATCCAGGCGCACAACAAGCGGATCCTGGCCCGCCGGGGCGCGATCGCCCGGGGCGAGATCACCCCGAAGGGGACCCCGCGCTCCGCCGAGGACGGCGAGGAGCCGATCGACTCGGACGCCGCAGCGCTGGCGGGCTCGGCCCCGAAGGTCGGTGCCCGGCCGGCCGGCAAGCGGCCCACCGGCGCGCGGGGCGGTCGCCCCGCTGGCGGCGGGGGCAACCGACCCGGCGGCAAGCGCCGCTGAACCAACGGGTGGGGCGACACCGCCCCACCCGCCGACGATCGACGCCGCGGCGTCCTTCATGCTGTGCGCACAGCATGAAGGACGCCGTGTCGTTTAGGGGGCAATCGTGACGCAGACCCACACCGGGGTACGCGGGGACAGCGGTCCCGCCGTCGCCGAGCTGGTGGCCGGTCGGGTGCTCGACGTACCGGACTTCCCGAAGCCCGGGATCGTGTTCAAGGACCTGATGCCGCTCTTCGCCGACGGTGCGGTCTTCCGTGAGGTCGTCGACGGGATCGTCGCCCACCACGGGCGGGAGTCCTTCGACGTGGTGGCCGGCATCGAGGCCCGCGGGTTCGTGGTCGCCGCCGCCATCGCGTACGCCACCGGTGTCGGCGTCGTGCCGGTGCGCAAGGCGGGAAAGCTGCCCCGGGCCACCCACTCGGCCTCGTACGCCCTGGAGTACGGCGAGGCGACCCTGGAGGTGCACCAGGACGCGTTCACCGCCGGCCACCGCGTCCTGGTGGTCGACGACGTCCTCGCCACCGGGGGCACCGCCGGGGCCACCCTCGACCTGGTCGAGCGGGCCGGTGGCACGGTGTCCGGCTTCACGGTCCTGATGGAACTGGCTTTCCTCGGCGGCCGGCAGCGACTGGCCCCGCGTCCGGTCCATGCCCTGCTGACCGTTTGATCCGGCGGCCGCCGGACGGACCCGACGCGGGCCGTCCGGCGGAGCGGCACACCAGGTCCCCGGCGGGTAGCATTGCCCTTTGCTGACCGGGCGGGGTGACCCGCCGGTGGCACCAGCGCGGCACCCGCCCGGGAGGCGGTGGCCGACGACGGTGGCGCGAGCAGAGCAGAACCGCCGGCCCAGGCCGGCGGCGTACCCGGGTCGACCGGTCACGGTCGGCCTGTTCCGGCGAAGGGTGAGGAGGCCGGTGTCCAACGATGTCGTTCCTCCGGTGGAGGGCACGGTGCATCCGACAGGCGACGCGGACAGCTCGGCGACCGACCGGACCGGTGTCGGTCCGGCCCGGCTCCCCGGCGGCAGTGCTCCGGCCGGCACCGGCGGGGCCGGAGTCCCGGCGACCCCGGTGCCGCGCAACGGCGACGGGACGCCTTCCCTGCCAGGTCCGCTGGTGGCTGACGACCCGTCCGACCTCACGTCCGGCGGGTTCGCCCTGGCTGACGCGCCCACCGGCCGGCGGGTCCGGGCCCGGCTGGCCCGGTTCAACGCGCCCTGGCAGACCTCGCAGGTCAGCGAGGTGCTGGAGCCGCTGATCTCCACCCATCGGGAGAACCACCCCAAGGCCGACGCCCGTCTGCTCCAGCGCGCCTTCGACATGGCCGCCCGCTGGCACTCGGGGCAGTACCGCAAGTCCGGCGACCCGTACATCACCCACCCGCTCGCGGTCGCCACCATCCTGGCCAACCTCGGCATGGACACCACCACCCTGGTGGCGGCGCTGCTGCACGACACCATCGAGGACACCGCCTACACCCTGGACCAGATGAAGGTCGACTTCGGCGGCGAGGTCGCGCTCCTGGTCGACGGGGTCACCAAGCTCGACAAGGTCAAGCTGGGCGACGCCGCCAAGGCGGAGACCATCCGCAAGATGGTGGTCGCCATGGCGAAAGACCCCCGGGTGCTGGTCATCAAGCTCGCCGACCGGCTGCACAACATGCGTACCCTCACCTTCCTGCCCCGCCCCAAGCAGGAGCAGAAGGCCAAGGAGACGCTGGAGATCCTGGCCCCGCTGGCCCACCGGCTCGGTATGAACACCATCAAGTGGGAGCTGGAGGACCTGGCCTTCGGCACGCTCTTCCCGAAGCGGTACGAGGAGATCAACCGCCTGATCGGGGAGCACCAGCCGCAGCGGGAGGCGCTGCTGCGCCAGGTGACCCAGAAGGTCCAGACCGACCTGAAGGTCGCCAAGATCAAGGCGGAGACCACCGGCCGGCCGAAGCACCTCTACTCGATCTACCAGAAGATGATCGTGCGGGGGCGGGACTTCAACGACATCTACGACCTGGTCGGCGTGCGGATCCTGGTCGACACGGTGCGGGACTGCTACGCCGCGTTGGGTGTGATCCACGCGAACTGGCAGCCGGTGCCGGGCCGGTTCAAGGACTACATCGCGATGCCCAAGTTCAACATGTACCAGTCGTTGCACACGACGGTCATCGGGCCGACCGGCAAGCCGGTCGAGATGCAGATCCGCACGTACGCCATGCACCGCACCGCCGAGTTCGGTATCGCGGCGCACTGGAAGTACAAGGAGCACAAGGGCACCCAGATCGTCGGCCCGCCCGCGCACATCGACGAGATGACCTGGCTGCGGCAGCTGCTGGACTGGCAGCGGGAGGCGGCCGACCCGAGCGAGTTCCTCGACGCGCTGCGCTTCGACCTGTCCAGCCAGGAGGTGTACGTCTTCACCCCCAAGGGCGACGTCATCCCGCTGCCGACGGGCTCGACACCGGTGGACTTCGCGTACGCGGTGCACACCGTGGTGGGGCACAAGTGCATCGGGGCGCGGGTCAACGGCAAGCTGGTGCCGTTGGAGTCGACGCTCTCCAACGGCGACGTGATCGAGATCTTCACCTCGAAGTCCGACACCGCCGGCCCGACGCAGGACTGGCTCGGCTTCGTCAAGAGCCCCCGGGCACGGACGAAGATCCGGCAGTACTTCAACAAGGAGCGGCGCGAGGAGGCGATCGAGGCCGGCAAGGACTCGATCGTCAAGGCGATGCGCAAGCAGGGCATGCCGTTGCAGCGGATGCTCACCTCGGACGCGTTGATGACGATCGCCCGGGACCTGCACCTGGCCGACGTGGCCTCGCTCTACGCCGCCGTGGGGGACAGCCAGGTCTCCGCGCAGTCGGTGGTGCAGCGGCTGATGGCCGCGTACGGCGGCGAGGAGGGCGCGGTCGAGGACATCGCCGAGACCGCCGTCGCCACCCGTCCGCCGCGCAGCCGGGCCAGCAGCCACGATCCCGGGGTGGTGGTCCGGGGCGTCAGCGACGTCTGGATCAAGCTGGCCCGCTGCTGCACGCCGGTTCCGCCGGACGCGGTCTTCGGGTTCGTCACCCGCTCCGGCGGGGTCAGCGTGCACCGGGACGACTGCGCCAACGCCGAGGACCTGAAGGAGCAGCAGGAGCGGGTGGTCGAGGTGAGCTGGAAGCTCACCTCCGCCTCCACGTTCCTGGTCGCCATCCAGGTCGAGGCCCTCGACCGGCACAAGTTGCTCGCCGACGTGACCCGGGTGCTCTCCGAGGAGCGGGTGAACATCCTCTCCGCCACCGTCACCACCACCCGGGACCGGGTGGCGGTGAGCCGGTTCAGCTTCGAGATGGCCGACCCGAAGCACCTCGGTCACCTGCTGGCCGCCGTCCGCAAGGTCGACGGAGTCTTCGACGCGTACCGGGTGACATCCGGCGCCTGACCCTGCGTCCCGGCCCTGCCGGCCGACGTACGCGGAACGCCCGCCGGCAGGGCCGGCGGGCGTTCTCGTGGCGGAGCGGAGGCTGCGTCAGCCCTGGGCCGCGCTCATGGTCAGCTTCTTGATGACGACCTCCTTCTTCGGGTGGCCGCCACCGGCCTGCTGGCCGAAGGCGTTGTCGTGCCCGGCCGCGCCGACCTGCTTGACGATGTCCATCCCCGAGGTGATCGTGCCGAGCACGGTGTAGTTCGCGTCGAGCTGCGAGTCGCCGTACACGATGAAGAACTGGCTGCCCGTGCTTCCCGGCTGACCGGAGTTGGCCATCGCGATGACGCCCTCCGGGTACGGCGGCCGCTTGTCGGTGGGCAGGTTCTCCTCGGCGAAGCGGTAGTGCGGGCCGCCGGTGCCGTCGGTCTCCCGCCAGCCCTTGCCGGTGGCGCTCGGGTCACCGCACTGCAACACCTTCAGCCCTTCGGTGACCAGCCGGTGGCACTTGCTGTTGTCGAAGAAGTTCTTGCTGGCCAGGTGGGTGAAGCTGGCCGCCGTGCAGGGCGTGTCGGCGAGATTGACCTTGGCGGTGATCGGCCCCAGGTTGGTGTCGATCGTCATGGTCTGGGTGCCGACCTTCGGCTGCTGCGTGCCGGGCAGGCCGACATCCTTGGTCTGCGGCGTCCGCTGCTCGGCCGGCGACTCGTTCCAGACGCAGAGGGCGGTGCCGGACGTGGCCGTGGTGTCGGTCTCGTCGTCGCCCAGGCTCGTCACGAGCCATACCGTGCCGGCGACCACGAGCAGCAGGGCCGCCCCCGCCCCGACGATCGCCTGCATCTGCCGGCGCTTGCGGGCCTTGGCCGCGCGCTCGGCCATCTCCCGCTCGAGTCGGGCCCGCGCCGCCGCGCGCTGCCGCTCTCTGGTGGACGTCACGGTCACTCCTCGTCATGTTTCGGCGGTCAGTTGCCGCTGATGTGGTGTGGGCCGGCGGTCAGCCGGCGCTCGGAGTCGCCGACGGCGCAGCGGCCGGGCTACTCGGAGCGGGGGCCGGCGTCACCGCCGGCGTCGTTGCCGGCTCGCCGACGGTCAGGCTCTGGATCACCACGTCGGTCTTCGGCTTGACCTTCGCCCCCGACCCATTGTCCACGGTCTCCAGGGCGCCGACCTTCTCCACCACGTCGAGCCCGCCGGTGACCTTTCCGATGACCGAGTACGCCGGCTCCGTCGGGTTGAAGTCCTTGAAGAAGATCAGGAACTGGCTGCTGTTGGCACCCGGCGGGCTGGCGATCATCGCCACGGTGCCCTTCGGGTACGCGGGCGGCTGGTCCGCGGCCGGGCTGGGCGACGGCGTGTCGGGGACGTTCTCGTCGTAGAACGAGTAGGTCGGGCCGCCGAGACCGCTGCCGCTCGGGTCGCCGCAGCGCAGCGCCCCCTCGGCGGTGATCTCGTGGCACTTGGTGTTGTCGTAGAACGAGCGGCCCGCCAGGTGGGCGATGCTCGCGGCGGCACACGGCGCGCCGGCCAGGTCCAGCTCGACGGTGATCGGGGCACCCTGGTTGGTGGTCACCGTCATCGGGCGGGTGCCGGAGGTGGGCAGACCCTTGGTCGGCGGGGTTCCGACGTCCTTGAGGTCGCCGTTGCCCTCGGCGTTCTGCGGTGTCCAGGCGCACACGTCCGGCTCGGCCCGGTTCTCCTCCGGGTCCCGGTCGAAGCCGCCGAGCGCCCAGACCGAACCGACCACGACGAGGGCGAGCACCACTGAAGCGCCGACACCCGCCTGGATCTGGCGGCGGCGCTTGGCCCGGGCGGCCCGGCGGGCCATCTGCCGGTCGAGCTTTTCCCGTGCGAGTCTGCGCTGCCGGTCCCTGCTGGAAGCCACCCGCGCTCCCCTTCCTCTACCCTGGTCGTCATGGCGGACGGGCGCCGGGCGCCGCCGGGCGCAAGTGCGCCACGCCACACGCCCGCCAGAGTGTACGGGTACCGGCTGGGAATGTGGTGTACCAGGTCGGGTAAGGGTTCTATCGTCATCTTTCACTGGCCGTACGGCCCCGCCCACCCGGGGTGGCCGCGCAGGCCCGCGCCGCTAGGCTGCGAAGCGGTAACGCATCGACGAGAAAGGGGAGCGGACGTGCTCGTGGCCGGCTTTCCCGCGGACGCCTTCGGCACCAACTGCTACGTGGTCGCCACCGCGCCGGGGGAGCAGTGCGTGGTGGTCGACCCGGGCATCGGCGTGCTCGACCGCCTCGACGCGCTGCTCGCCGAGCACCGCCTGCATCCGGCCGCCGTCCTGCTCACCCACGGGCACCTCGACCACACCTTCTCGGTCGCCCCGGTCTGCGGAGCGCGCGGCATCACCGCGTACGTCCACCCGGACGACCGGGAGCTGCTCGCCGACCCGGCCAAGGGCCTCTCCATGGACCTGCGCCAGCTCTTCGGCGGTCGCCTGCCGTACACCGAGCCGGAGGACGTCGCCGAGCTGACCGACGGCGCGACCCTGGCCCTCGCCGGTCTGGAGATCACCGTCGACCACGCCCCGGGCCATACCGGCGGGTCGGTGCTGTTCCGGATGCCCGGCGCCGGCTCACCCTGGGAGGCCGAGCAGATCTGCCTCTCCGGTGACGTGCTCTTCGCCGGCTCGATCGGTCGCACCGACCTGCCGGGCGGCAGCATGCCCGCGATGGTGACCAGCCTCCGGGAGAAGATCCTCCCGCTGGCCGACGACACCGTCGTGCTGCCCGGCCACGGCCCCGCGACGACCATCGGTCGCGAGCGCCTGAGCAACCCGTACCTCATCGAGGCGGGTGGCGGCGCGAGCCCGGTCGCCCCCACCCGAGGCTGGTAGTCCCGCACCTGCGCGACGCGCGGGAGGTCAAGGAGCGCCCAATGAGCAGGCCCACGCCCATCTCCGGCTTCCCGGAGTGGACGCCGTCGCAGCGCATGATCGAGCAGTACGTCCTCGACCGGCTCCGCGACACCTTCGAGCTGTACGGCTTCGCCCCGCTGGAGACCCGCGCGGTCGAGCCGTTGGACCAGTTGCTGCGCAAGGGGGAGACCTCCAAGGAGGTCTACGTGATCCGGCGGCTGCACGAGGAGGAGGGCACCGCCCCCGCCGCCGACGACACCCTCGGCCTGCACTTCGACCTGACCGTGCCGTTCGCCCGCTACGTGCTGGAGAACGCCGGCCGGCTCCAGTTCCCGTTCCGCCGCTACCAGATCCAGAAGGTGTGGCGGGGGGAACGTCCGCAGGAGGGCCGTTACCGCGAGTTCCTCCAGGCCGACATCGACATCGTCGACCGGGACACCCTGGCCGCGCACCACGAGGCGGAGATGCCGCTGGTGATCGGGGACGCCCTGCGCGGCCTGCCGATCCCGCCGGTGCGGATCCAGGTGAACAATCGCAAGGTCTGTGAGGGCTTCTATCTGGGTCTCGGGCTGACCGACCCGGAGGCGGCGCTGCGCGCGGTGGACAAGCTCGACAAGATCGGCCCGGACCGGGTGGCGGAACTGCTCGCCGACACCGCCGGGGCGAGTGAGACCCAGGCCCGGGCGTGCCTGGCCCTGGCCCGGATCTCCGCGCCGGACGCGGCGTTCGCCGCGCAGGTGCGTGCCCTCGGGGTGTCCCACCCGCTGCTCGACGAGGGCATCGAGGAGTTGACCCGGGTGGTGGAGACCGCGGCCGCGCACGCGCCCGGTCTCTGCGTGGCCGACCTGCGCATCGCGCGCGGGCTGGACTACTACACCGGCACCGTCTACGAGACCCAGTTGGTGGGCTTCGAGAGGTTCGGCTCGATCTGCTCCGGCGGCCGGTACGACAACCTGGCCAGCTCGGGTGCGAGCCGTTTCCCCGGGGTGGGTATCTCGATCGGGGTGAGCCGCCTGCTCGGCCTGCTCTTCGGGACGGACCGGCTCACCGTCTCGCGGAGTGTGCCGACGTGTGTGCTGGTGGCGGTGCCGACCGAGGAACGGCGGGCGGCCACCGACCGGATCGCCCAGGCGCTGCGCGGGCGGGGCATTCCGTGCGAGGTGTCGCCGACCGCCGCCAAGTTCGGCAAGCAGATCCGGTACGCCGAGCGACGCGGCATCCCGTACGTCTGGTTCCCGGGCGTCGACGGGGCTCCGGACGAGGTCAAGGACATCCGCTCGGGCGAGCAGGTGACCGCTGACGCGGGGGAGTGGACCCCGCCGCGGGCCGACCTCAAACCGCTGGTCAGCTAGCCGGGACGTTACTGGCGCGTACGCGATAAAGTCCCTACGGTGGCGTAGGTTACGCCACCGTAGGGAGAACCCGTGACCGCTAGCACCGCTCTCAGCCAGACCGCCCTGCTCCTGGAGCTCGAGCCCGTCGTCGAGAAGAACCTGAACCGCCACCTGAGCGTGGCGAAGGAGTGGTTCCCGCACGAGTACGTGCCGTGGAGCGAGGGGCGCACCTTCGACGGCCCGCTCGGCGGCGACGCCTGGTCGGAGTCGGACTCGACGATGTCGGAGGTGGCGCGCACGGCGCTGGTCGTCAACCTGCTCACCGAGGACAACCTCCCCTCGTACCACCACCAGATCGCCACGCTGTTCGGCCCGGACGGGGCCTGGGGCACCTGGGTGGGGCGCTGGACCGCGGAGGAGGGACGGCACGGCACCGCGATCCGGGACTACCTGACGGTGACCCGGGCGGTCGACCCGGTGGCCCTGGAACGGGCCCGGATGACGCACATGACGGCCGGCTACTCCAACGCCCACGACAGCGAGGTGTTGCACACGCTGGCGTACGTGTCGTTCCAGGAGCTGGCGACCCGGATCTCGCACCGCAACACCGGACGGGTGACCGGCGACCCGGCGTGCGAGGCGCTGCTGGCCAAGGTCGCCGCCGACGAGAACCTGCACATGGTCTTCTACCGCAACCTGCTCGCCGCGGCGTTCGAGCTGGCCCCGGGGCAGGCGATGCGCGCGGTGGCCGACGTGCTGGCCGACTTCCAGATGCCCGGTGCCGGCATCGACGGCTTCGCCCGCAAGTCGGTGGCGATCGCCCTCGCCGGCATCTACGACCTGCGCCAGCACCGTGACGACGTGGTGGTCCCGGTGCTGCGGCAGTGGGACGTGTTCAACGTCTCCGGGCTCGACGCCGACGGCGAGGCGGCCCGCGACCAGATCGCCGCCCAGCTCGACACGCTGGAGCGCCAGGCGTCCCGGTTCGAGGAGCGGCGCGCGGCCCGCGCCGCCCGTCTCGCCGCCTCGTCCTGACCCGTCGCGCGCCGGTGGTCAGCCCCTCGGTGGCGGGGCCGCCGGCGCGCCGGGCAGGTCGAACAGGAGGCAGGTGGAGGTGGCGTGGGCGACGAGGCGTCCCGCCGCGTCGGTCAGGCGGGCCTCGGCCAGGGCGGTGCGGCGACCGCGTTGCAGCACGGTGCCCTCGCAGCGCAGCAGGCCCGACTCGACCGTGGCCGGGCGCAGGAACCTCGCGTTCAGGTCGAGCGAGGTGTAACCGACCCCGGCCGGCAGGGTGGTGTGCACGGCGCACGCGGCGGCGGTGTCGAGCAGGGTCGAGATGACTCCGCCGTGGACGGTGCCGAGCGGGTTGTAGTGGAACTCCTGCGGGGTCAGCTCGACGGCCACCCACCCCTGGTCGGCCTCCATCCGGGCCATGCCCATCAGCTGCATCACCGGCGGCGGGGCCACCTCGCCGGTGATCATCGCCTGGATCAGGTCCAACCCGCCGCGGCGGCCGAGGTGGTCGACGCTGGCGGCCGGGTCCGACCAGGAGAAGGTGCGGCTGCGTGTCGGATCCTGGGTCTGTGTCACGGACCCAGCCTGGCAGCGCGTTGCTGCGTCTGTCAACGAGACCTAGCCTGGTCGGCATGAGACCCGTGGCACTGGACTGGTCGGTGGAGAACTGCACCATCGCCCGGGCGATGGCGATCCTCGGCGAGCGGTGGACGGTGGTGGTGCTCCGCGAGGTGTTCAACGGTGTGCGCCGCTTCGACGACATGCGGGTGCGCACCGGCATCCCCCGGCAGGTGCTCACCAACCGGCTGGCCACGCTGGTCGAGCAGGGGGTGCTACGGCGCGAACCGTACCGGGAACCCGGCGCCCGGGCGCGGCACGAGTACCGGCTGACCCCGATGGGCCTCGACCTGTGGCCGGTGCTGGTGGCGGTGCTCGACTGGGGGGACCGCCACCTCGCCGACCCGGAGGGTTCCCCGCTCAGCGTGCGCCACCGTGACTGCGACGAGCCGGTGCGGGTGCAGCTGCGGTGCGCGGCCGGACACGAGGTGACCGAGCCGCGTGACCTGGTGCCGCGGCCCGGTCCGGGGGCGCGCCGCCGCAGGGAGTGAGGACCGGGCGGGCGGCCGTCGCCGTCCGCCCGGAGGAGGACCGTGCTACCAGCGGAAACCGGCGGCGTACGAGACGTTCGCCAGCACCTGCTGGCCACTGGTGTTCGGGTGGAAGTAGTCCCAGCCGGAGAGCTGGCTCAGCGCGAACGGGTAGTTGAACACCGCGTTGTCGTCGAAGTCGCAGGTGCTGCCGTACGCCACGCACGCCTCGGCGAGCTGCCGGTTGTAGTCGATCACCCGCTGCCGGACCCGGGCCCGCCGGTCGACGTCGGCCTGCGCGGTCGAGGTGGGGTTCGCCAGCATCGACTGGCAGATGCCGAAGAGCGACCAGGCGGTACGGGCGGCCAGGTCGCCCTTGCCGACCGACCAGAGGCGCTGGATGTCCGGGACGCTGATCAGTGCGACCCGGGCGCTGGGCAGGCCGGACTTGATCCGGCTGAGCGCGGCGTCGATGTTCGCCCGGTAGGTGGCGACCGGGGTCATGCTCGACTCCGAGCTGGTGCAGGCGTCGTTCGCGCCGATCAGGATGGTCACGTAGCCGACGCCCTGGCTGACCGCGGTAGCCGCCTGGCCGGGCAGGTCGGCGGATTTCGCGCCGGTGCGCGCGTCGTTGTGGTTGCGGCCGTTGATCGCCGGGTTGACCGCCCGGATCCGTAGGTAGTGGCTGTTGACACCGGAGTCGTCGCCGGTGCTGAACGAGCGCGACGTGCAGTCGACGTACCAGCCGCAGGCGTTGAAGCCCCGGGTGATGGAGTCGCCCAGACTGGCCATCGAGGAGGGTGGTGGGCCGGGGTCGGCGGCGGCCGGGGCGGCCAGGAGGGGAACGGTGGCGACGAGTGCCGTGAGGACGGTGAGTACGCGGCGGATGGGGGTCATCGGGGGCCTCCGGATCACGGGTTCCGACGGGGATGCCTGCGGTGACCAGAGCTTATAGATGTGTGTCTATATCGACAATGTTGCCGTGTTATGACGTATCTGAACGGTGCGGGAACCCTTGCAGATGAACTTAGATATGTGAATACTTCAGCTCATCCGACCGGCTCCCCCCAGGTCGGCCTGGTGCTCCCGGGCAGCGCCGAACGGCTTGCCCCCGCCCCCTCTTTGGAGGATGTTCATGCGCCCCACGAGGTCAACGCTCCGCCGCGCCGCCACCGTCGCGATGGCCGGCACCCTGGTCGCCGGCTCACTCCTCGGCGCGCCCGCGCAGGCCGCCCCCGTCTCGCCTGCCTCCCCCGACAGCGCGGCCAGCCTGGCCGAACGCCTCGGTGACCGGTCCGCCGGTGTCTACGCCGACGCCACCGGGAAGATGGTCGTCACCGTCACCGACGCCGCGGCCGCCCGCCAGGTCACCGCCGCCGGCGCCACCCCGAAGATCGTCAAGCGCGGTGCCGCCGAACTCGCGCGGGCCACCGCCGAGCTGGACCGCTTCGCCAAGATCCCGGGCACCGCCTGGTGGACCGACCCGGTCAGCAACCAGGTCGTGGTGTCCGTCGACAGCACCGTCACCGGCGCCAAGCTGGAGAAGGTCCAGGCTGTCGCCACCAAGCTCAACGGCGCGGTCCGCATCGAGCAGGAGGCCGGTGTGCTGAGCACCCGGATCTCCGGCGGCCAGGCCATCTACGCCGGCGGCGGCGGCCGCTGCTCGCTGGGCTTCAACGTCCGCAGCGGCACCACCTACTCCTTCCTGACCGCCGGCCACTGCACCAACATCTCGTCGAGCTGGTACAGCAACTCCGCCCAGACCAACCTGCTGGGCAGCCGGACCGGCACCAGCTTCCCGGGCAACGACTACGGCATCGTCCGGCACAACAACAGCGCCAACGCGGCCGGCAACGTCTCCCTGTACAACGGCACCTACCGGGACATCACCGCCGCCGGCAACGCCTACGTCGGCCAGTCGGCGCAGCGCTCCGGCAGCACCACCGGCCTGCGCAGCGGCTCGGTGACCGCCCTCAACGCGACGGTCAACTACGCCGAGGGCTCCGTCTCCGGCCTGATCCGCACCAACATCTGCGCCGAGCCGGGCGACAGCGGCGGCTCGCTGTTCAGCGGCAGCACCGCCCTGGGCCTGACCTCCGGCGGCAGCGGCAACTGCTCCTTCGGTGGCACCACCTACTTCCAGCCGGTGACCGAGGCCCTGAGCCGCTACGGGGTCGCCGTCTTCTGATCCGGACCCGGACGATCCGGTAGTACGGAGCGCGAGCGGGCCGTCGGGACACCGACGGCCCGCTTCCGTCTGTCGGGACGCCGGGACTGCCTGGTCGCCGACGGGGTACCGTCCGGCCGGTGAGCCTCTCCGCACCGAGCACCCCGGCCTGGGCCCCGCTGCGCCTGGCCGCCTTCCGCAGCCTCTGGCTCGCCGTGCTGGCCAGCAACATCGGCACCTGGATGCAGACCGTCGGGGCGCAGTGGCTCCTGGTCGACCAACCCGGAGCGGCCACCCTGGTGGCCCTGGTGCAGACCGCGAGCATGCTGCCGGTGCTCCTGCTCGCCCTGCCGGCCGGCGCGCTGGCCGACATCTTCGACCGCCGCCGCCTGCTCATCGCCGTCCAGTGCTTCCTGGCGGTGACCGGCGTGCTGCTCGCCGGACTGACCGCCGCCGACCGGATGCCCCCGGCGCTGCTGCTCACCCTCACGTTCGCCATCGGCGTCGGACAGGCGCTGACCCTGCCGGCCTGGCAGGCGGTCATCCCCGAACTGGTGCCCCGGGAACAGCTCGTCCCGGCCTCCGCACTCGGCTCGATCAGCGTCAACCTGGCCCGCGCCGTCGGGCCCGCCATCGCCGGTGTGCTGGTCGCGCAGGCCGGTGTCGCGGCGGTCTTCGGTCTGAACGCCCTCTCCTTCGCGGTCTTCGCCGTGGCCCTGCTGCGGTGGCGGCCGGAACACCCCGGGGGCGACCCGGATCCGGAGCGGTTCACCGCCGCGCTGCGTGCCGGCGGTCGGTACGTCCGGCACTCCCCGGTGGTCCGCCGGATCCTGCTGCGCGCCGCCCTGTTCGTGGTGCCGGGCAGCGCACTGTGGGCCCTGCTGCCACTGGTCGCCAGCCGCCGGCTCGGCCTGGACTCCAGCGGGTACGGCGTCCTGCTCGCCGCCCTCGGCCTGGGCGCGGTGGCCGGCGCGGTCGTCCTGCCCCGGCTACGGCGCCTGCTCTCCGACAGTCAGCTCCTGCTCCTGGCCGGGTTGATCTTCGGTGGCGCGCTGCTGGTGCTCGCCCTGGTGCCCCGCGCGCTGCCGGTCGTCGTGGCGCTGGCCCCCGCCGGACTGGCCTGGATGACCGTGATGTCCAGCGTCAACGCGGCGATGCAGCTCTTCCTCCCCGGCTGGGTGCGCGCCCGGGGGCTGTCGGTGTTCCAGATGGTCTTCGCCGGTGGTCAGGCGCTCGGCGCCCTCGCCTGGGGCGCCCTCAGCGAGCTGGCCGGGCTGGTGACCGCGCTCGCGGCGGCCGGCGCGGTGATGGCGCTGTGCGCGTTGACCGTGCTGGTCTGGCCGCTGCGCGACACGCGGGGCGTGAACCGGGAGCCGGCGGTCTACTGGCCGGAGCCGCACCTGACGCTGCCCGCGCACCCGCGTACCGGGCCGGTGGTGGTGACCGTCGCGTACACCGTGCCGCCCGAGCGGCAGGAGGCGTTCGTCGAGGCGATGCGGGCGGTGGGGCGGTCGCGGCGACGCACCGGAGCGATCCGGTGGGGACTGTTCCGGGCCGGTGAGCGGGAGCACGGGTTCGTCGAGGTCTACCAGGTCCCGTCCTGGGCGGAGCACCTGCGCCAGCACACGGGCCGGCTCACCGGCGCCGACCGGGTGGTCGAGGAACGCGCCCGGGGCCTCGTCGACGGCGACCCCGAGGTCACCCACCTGCTTCCGGCCGACCCGGACTGACCGGGCCGGCGATCCGTACCGCTGCTCCGGCGCGCTCGACCGGCCCCTGCTGCGGTGTGGTCAACGGCGCCCGCGGTGGTGGACCGTCACCCCGCGAGCCTCCAGGCGGGTCGGGACGTCGGGGTCGTCGAGGTGCGCCAGGGTGATGTCCAGATTGCGCAGCGCCGGCAGCGACTCCAGCGCCCCCGCCCCGGTGCAGTCGCCGGTCAGGAACAGCTCCGACAGGGTCGGGTGGCCGGTCAGCGGGGTCAGGTCCAGCGGCTCCGGGTGGTAGCCGTGGCCGTCCAGATCCAACGACTGAAGGCCCGACAGCGCCTGGATGCCCTCCAGCGACGTCACGTTGTAGTCGTCGGACTCGCCGCCCGTGTCGATGTCCAGGGTCTGCTCGACGAGCATGTAGATCTCGTTGCCGCCGTCGAAGTCCAGGTGGCTGATCGCCGCAGCCGCGGCGGACGGCACCGTGACGGCGTGCAGGAGGTCCAGCGACGCCGCCAGGCGTGGGCCCGGGCCCGGATAGCCGTCGTCCGGGCCGTCCGGGCCGGTCGACTCGACGATCGCGCCGAGGTCGGCGGCGGCGATCACACCGTTGGTCAGGAGGGCGTTCAGGACGCCGAGGTGCAGGCCGCGGTCGGCGAAGACGATGGTCATGATCTCGACCGTATCCCGTCGCGGGGGTGGCCCCCGACGGGGAGCGGGTCGTCGGCCGGGGCCGCACCGGTGCCGCTCCCGGCCGGGAGCCGCCCGGTGCCGGTCCGCACCGGGTGCCCCTGACACAATGCGAGGGGTAAAGCTGGACCGCAGATGAGGAGACGCAAGTCGTGATCCGTACCCATGACGCCGGCGGCCTGCGCGCGGCGGACGCCGGCACCACGGTGACGCTCGCCGGGTGGGTCGCCCGCCGGCGCGACCACGGCGGCGTCATCTTCGTCGACCTGCGCGACGGCTCCGGCGTGGTCCAGGTGGTCTTCCGCGAGGAGGACGCGCACGCGCTGCGCAACGAGTTCTGTGTCAAGGTCACCGGCGAGGTGACCCGCCGCCCCGAGGGCAACGAGAACCCGGAGCTGCCGACCGGCGACGTCGAGGTGACCGCCACCGGCCTGGAGGTGCTCTCCGAGGCCGCGCCGCTGCCGCTGCCGGTGGACGACCAGGTCGAGGCGGGCGACGACGTCCGGCTCCGCTACCGCTACCTGGACCTGCGCCGGGGTGGCCCGGCCAACGCCATGCGGCTGCGTTCCCGGGCCAACCAGCTCGCCCGGAAGGTGCTGCACGAGCGGGACTTCCTGGAGATCGAGACGCCGACGCTGACCCGGTCGACGCCCGAGGGCGCCCGGGACTTCCTGGTGCCGGTCCGGCTCCAGCCGGGCAGTTGGTACGCCCTGCCGCAGTCCCCGCAGCTGTTCAAGCAGCTGCTCATGGTCGGCGGCATGGAGCGGTACTACCAGATCGCCCGCTGCTACCGCGACGAGGACTTCCGCGCCGACCGGCAGCCGGAGTTCACCCAGCTCGACATCGAGATGTCCTTCGTCACCGAGGACGACGTGATCGACCTCGGCGAGGCGATCGTCGCGGAGCTGTGGCGGGACCTCGCCGGCCACGAGATCTCCCGGCCGATCCCCCGGATCACCTGGCACGACGCGATGGCCCGGTACGGCTCCGACAAGCCGGACCTGCGCTACGGCGTCGAGCTGACCGAGCTGACCGACTACCTGCGCGGCACCGGGTTCCGGGTGTTCGCCGGCGCGATCGACGCGGGCGGGTACGTCGGCGCGGTGGTCATGCCGGGCGGGGCCGCGCAGACCCGCAAGGAGCTGGACGGCTGGCAGGACTGGGCCAAGGCGCGCGGCGCGAAGGGCCTGGCGTACGTGGTGCTCGACGCCGAGACCGGCGAGCCACGCGGCCCGGTGGCGAAGAACCTCTCCGCCGAGCACCTCGCCGGGTTGGCCGACGCGGTCGGCGCGAAGCCCGGTGACGCGGTCTTCTTCGCCGCCGGCACGAACACCCGCGAGGCGCAGGAGCTGCTCGGCGCGGCCCGGGTGGAGATCGCCAAGCGGGCCAAGCTGGTCGACGAGAGCGCCTGGGCGTTCTGCTGGGTGGTCGACGCGCCGATGTTCGAGCGCACTGACGAGGGCGGCTGGACGGCGGTGCACCACCCGTTCACCTCGCCGAACTCGGAGTGGGTGGACCGGTTCGAACAGGCCCCCGACCGGGCCCTGGCGTATGCCTACGACATCGTCTGCAACGGCAACGAGATCGGCGGCGGCTCGATCCGTATCCATCGGGGCGACGTGCAGCGACGGGTCTTCGACCTGCTCGGCATCACCCCGGAGGAGGCGCAGGACAAGTTCGGCTTCCTGCTGGAGGCGTTCAAGTACGGCCCGCCCCCGCACGGCGGCATCGCGTTCGGCTGGGACCGGGTCTGCATGCTGCTCGCCGGAGCGGACTCGATCCGCGAGGTGATCGCCTTCCCGAAGACCCGGGGCGGCTTCGACCCGCTGACCGGGGCACCGACCCCGATCACCGCCCAGCAGCGCACCGAGGCGGGCATCGACGCCAAGCCGAAGGCGCCGGCCGCCGCGCACACCGGCACCGCCGGCCCGGCCGCCCCGGTGGCCGACCCGACCTGATCCACCGCCCGGACGACGAGAGCCGGGGTGGACGCCTCACCGTCCACCCCGGCTCTGTCGGATCCGGCGCCGCCTCAGCCCTCGGCGGTGCGTCTCTGGGCCGCGATGACCTTGTTCAGCCGCTCCATCCGGGTGGCCAGGCTCATCATGCCCTCCAGCTTGAACGCCGGGGGGCGGCGGCCGTCGACGTCGGAGAAGCCGTACCGCTGGGCGAGGTCACCGCAGGCGAGGACCTGTCCGGACTCCTCCCGCACGGACGGGTCGGCCAGCAGGTGGGCGATCGCCCGACCGACGTACTCGGCGGAGTGGACCACGGCCGCCGGGCCGCTGCCCAGCGCCGACCAGGCCGCCTCGACCCGCTCGGTGCGGACGAAACCGGGGTGCAGCCCGACCGAGGTGATCTTCGTCTTGCGCAGGTCACCGGCCATCGCCCGGCTGAGCCGGTCGGAGGCGGCCTTGAACATGTCGTACGCCGCCTGCCCGAGGTAGGTGTCCCCGTCGGTGTAGCTGATCGTGACCAGCAGGCCGGCGTCCCGGGGGAGCATCAGCTCCACCGCGTGCCGGCTGGCGGTGAACTGCGCCCGCACCGACGCCGCGTACGCGTCGTACCGCCACATCGGCTGTTGCCAGAACGGGGCGTCGAAGCGGGCCTCGTCGGAGCGCTCGTACCCGCTCCAGGCGTTGTTGACCAGCAGGTCGAGCCGGCCGTCCTGCTCGGTGGCGATCCGCGCGAACAACGCGGCGACCTGTGCGTCGTCGTGGTGGTCGCAGCGCACCGCGATGCCCCGCCCGCCGCGCCGGGTCACCTCGTCGGCGGTGTCGTCGACGGTGCCGGGCAGCCCTTCGGTGCGCCCGTCGGCCCGGGTGCTGCGCCCGGTGACGTAGACCGTCGCCCCGGCGTCGCCGAGGGCCAGGGCGACGCCGCGCCCGACCCCCCGGCTGCCGCCGGTCACCACGGCGACGCTGCCGGCCAGCGCCGGCGGCTCCCACCGGCCGTCGGTGGACGTGTGCTCCGTGTCGTCAGGCACCCTGCTCGCTCCAGTACTCGAGGCTTCGTCGGTAGGCGTCCCGGTCGGAGACGTGCGGCAGGCCGTAGCGGCTGCGCAGCTCGTCCAGGGAGGAGGGGAGGGCCCCGCCCGAGCACGCGGTCACCTCGCTGACATCGGCGAGGACCTCCACGTACCGGCGGGACATCGGGGCCAAAGCGGCCAGTTCCGCCTCGGTCAGGTCGTCCGGGTGGATCACGCGGGGGCGGGTGATCTCCTTGCCGCGTCGGCGGGCGTGTTCGACGCAGATCTCCACCGCCTCGTCGACGGTCATCGCCTCCTTGCCGTAGGTCACCCAGTACTCCTGGCCGTGGTCGCCCGCGTCCATCGCGGCGATGGTGGCCCGGGCCAGGGTGTCCTGCGGGACGATGTCCACCAGGTTGCCGGGGTGGGCCGGGAAGAGCTTCGCCCGGCCCCGGCAGATCCAGTCCGACATGAGCTGCACGATCTGCCCGCGCGAGGTCAGCCCGGTCGCCGCGTCACCGATCAGGTTCGTCGGCCGGAAGATCACGTACGGCACGCCGGAGGCCCGCAGCAGTTCCTCCGCGGCGAGCTTGGAGCGGACGTACGCGGTGACCACGTTGGTCGGGCGCAGCGGCAGCGGGGCGGAGGCGGCCAGCGCGTGCACGAAGGAGGTGCTCTGGTGGTAGATCGACGCGTCGGCCCGGCGGGCCAGTTCGATCACCTCGCGGGTGCCGTCCACGTTGGTGCGCTGGTACCGCTCGGGCGACTGCCCCCAGTCGGTCAGCCCGCCGGAGTGGATGACCGCGCCGGTGCGGGCGACCAGGTCGGCGTAGCTGTCGTCGTCGAGGCCGAGCTGCGGGCGGGACAGGTCGACCCGCAGCATCTCCACTCCGGGACCGGCCACGCTGCCCGAGTTGACCAGGCAGAGCACCGGACGACCGGCCAGCTCCCGGACGATCGACTGCCCGACCACTCCGGACGCCCCGGTAAGGACGATCATCTTCTGCCGGCTCATCCGCGCCGGTCCTTCCACTCGTACACCCGGGACAGCACCTGGTAGCCGGCGAAGCTGATCGGCTCCGGCGGGAAGGTCGGTCGAGGCGCGTCGACCAGGGCCAGTGTCGAGTAGTCGGTCTTCTCGCCGAGGACCAGGTCACGCAGGATCCGCCCCCCGGTGTGGGTGGCGGCGATGCCGTTGCCGCAGTAGCCGTACCCGTAGTGCAGGCCGGGCCGGAGCGTGCCGAAGTGCGGCATCATGTCGCGGGTGATGTCGATGACCCCGCCGTAGGCGAACTCGAACCGCACGTCCCGCCAGGCCGGGAAGAACCGGGCGAACGACTCGGTCAGCTCCCGGTAGATCGCCGGATTCTCCTGGTGGGCCCGGTCGAACGGGCTGCGCGGGTAGTAGTAGGCCCGTCCGCCGGCCCACATCAACCGGTTGTCGGCGGTAAACCGACCACAGTGGAGGAACGTCTTCGCCTCGACCAGGCCCTCCCGTCCGGGCCAGTGCACCCGGCCGAGCTGCTCCTCGCTGAGCGGCTCGCTGATCAGCACGTAGCTCCACATCGGCAGCACGGTGCGCCGGAACTCCGGGAAGGTGTACTGCGACGCGCTGGTGGCCAGCACCACCTGTGGCGCCCGGACCCGTCCGGCGGCGGTCACCACCGTGTGCGCGGCACCCGGCGTCGCCGCCGGCTCCACCCGCTGCACGGCGGTGCGCTCGTGGATGGCCACGCCCGCCGCGCGCAGCGTCCGGACCAGGCCACGGGCCAGCTTGAACGGGTTGACCAGCGCCCCGCCGACCCGGACCGCCCCCTTGATCTCGGGGGAGTCGACGTAGGCGCGGGCCTCCGCCGCGTCCATGATCTTGGTGTCACTGCCCAGCTTGAGGGCGAGCCGCCGGTCGTGTTCCAGGCGGGCGAGCTGCCCGTCGTTGAGCGCCACCATCAGGTAGTCGTTCGCCTCGTACTCGGCGTCGACCTTCTCCCGGCGGCAGAACCGGCCGATCTCCAGGATGGACCGACCGACGATCGCGGACGCCCGGCCGGCCGCCTCCGCCCCGTAGACCCGGATCAACTGGTCCAGGTCCTTGCCGAGGGTGGGGGTGACGAAGCCGTCGGCGGTGCCGGAGGCCGCGCCCCCGGCGAGCCCCGCGTCGAGCAGGTGGATGGACAGCTCCGGGCGCGCCTTCTTCAGCGAGTACGCGGTCCACATACCGGTGAACCCGGCACCGACGACGGCGACGTCGCATTCGACGTCGCCGGTCAGGGCGTCCTGCGGTTCGGCGGCCTCGGTGGTCTGCCAGTAGACCTCATGTCGATAGTTCGGCACAGCGCTCCAATCGCTGATCCGTCGCGGCAGCGACGTCTCAGACCGCCTCGAGGACCAGTCGGGCCAGCCCGAGGTGCCGGCGTTCGAAGTGTCCGACGGTGGCGGAGAGGTACCGCTCGTACTCGGCGACCTGCTCCTCGCCCACCAGCTCCAGGGCCCGCTCCCGGTTGCGCCGGAGGCCGTCCAGCCACTGCGCGCAGGTCCGCGCGTAGTGGTCGGGGTCGTTGCGGACCGACACCACGTCGAAGATCCGCTCGCTGCCCTGAATGACCTCGGACAGCGCCGGGATCTCGGACTCGGTGAAGATCCGCTCGATGATGAAGAGCAGGTCGGAGACGGTCTGCCGGTCCATCCGGACGTTGTTGCCCTTGATGTTGGTCTGGATGGCGATCCGCCCGCCGGGGCGCAGCCAGCCACGGCACCGGGTGAAGAACTCGCGGTACGCGGCGACGCGTGCCGCCCGGGTCAGCCCCTCCCGGGCGAAGTGCTCGAACGCGCCGATCGAGATCACCGCGTCGTACGGCTCGGTCGGGGTGTGGTCCAGCCAGTTCTGGACGTGCACCTCGACCCCGTCCGACGCGCGTGCCCGGACCCACTCGGCCTGCGAGTCGCTGAGCGTCAACCCGACGACCTGCTCCACCCGGTGCGCGCCCACCAGGCGCTCCATCAACCCGCCCCAGCCGCACCCGACGTCGAGCACCCGGCGCGCGCCGGTCGCCCGCGCCCCCTCGATGAGGTAGTCGAACTTGCGGAGCTGGGCGGCGTCGAGGTCGTCCTCCGGCCCCGACCACATCGCGCAGCTGTAGGCCATCGACCGGCCGAGCCAGAGCGCGTAGAAGTCGTTCGAGAGGTCGTAGTGCTGCTGGATGGCGTCCATGGACGCGCCGTCGTAGCGGCCGTTGTCGGCTCCGGCCGCCGGGGCGTCGGCCAGCGGTGCGTGGACGGACATGACCTACGCCTGGAGCTGGGCCGTGGAGTTGGCCAGGTCCACCAGGTCGCCGATGGTCTTCACGTCCGCCGCGCGGGACGGGTCGAACTCGATGCCGAGCTGGTCCTCGATGCCGTAGACGATGTCGGCCACCTGGAGGCTGGACAGTCCCAGGTCGTCGAAGGCGGTCTGGGCGCCGAGCGACATCTCGTCGGCGTTCTTTCCACGCAGTTTCTTCTGCACCATTTCGCAGACCTGTTCAACAGTAATCACTGCGTCACTCCTCGTACACGTGGTGTGATTGCGCATTCGACAGCGAGAGGTGTCACTGACCGCCGCATCGAGAATGCGTATCGCCAACCCTCGGAAGGTCGGTCCGCTGGATCATGCCACAGTGGATGAGTTCGGGCGACCCTCCATTGCGACCTTGTGTGTGGACGATGGGCCGGGGCATGATGAGCAACTCTGGGGGGACATAGGTTTCGAGGTGCCGCGCGGGGGCCATCCATAATGGACAGACCGTACCGGGTAGTCGATTATCTGATCAGATCGTTGCATCGAGTCGGGGTGCGGCACATTTTCGGCGTCGGCGGCGCCAACATTGAAGATCTGTACGACGCGGCGCACCATTGCGACGGGGCGGTCCGCGCGGTGGTGGCGAAGCACGAGTACTCCGCCGCCGCCATGGCCGACGGGTACGCCCGCACCACCGGGCGGCTCGCGGTGGCCGTCTCCACCTCCGGGGCGGGGGCGATGAACCTGGTCCCGGGGATCGCCGAGGCGTACGCCTCCCGGGTGCCGCTGCTGGCCGTGGTGGGGCAGCCGCCCCGCCCGCTGGAGGGTCGGGGGGCCTTCCAGGACACCAGCGGACTGGCCGGCTCGTTCGACGCGTACCAGCTGTTCTCCTCGATCAGCCGGTACTGCGCGCGGGTCGACGACCCGGCGGACCTCGCCCCGGCATTGGCCGACGCGCTCACCGCCACCCGGGCGCTGCCCGGTGGGCCGGCGGTGCTGCTGCTGCCGAAGGACGTGCAGCAGGCCGTCCTCGCCGACCCGCCGCCGATCGAGGAACTGCTCGCCGCCCGGCGGGTGCCGGTCGCCGCCGCGGCGGCCCGGGAACGCGCCGCCGACCGGCTGGCGGAGCTGGCCGGCGAACCGGTGCTGGTCATCGCCGGGGACGAGGTGGCCCGCCGGGGTGCCCGCGCCGAGCTGGCCGAGTTCGTCGCCGCGCTGGACGCCCGGGTCGCCGTGGTGCCCGACGGCAAGGACGTCTTCTCCAACCACGACCCCCGCTTCGTCGGCGTCGCCGGGGTGATCGGGCACCCGAGCGTCACCGACGCCCTGCGCCGGGCCCGGCTCTGCGTCCTGGTCGGCACCCGACTGCCGGTGATGGCCCGCGGCGGCCTGGACGCCCTGCTCGCCGGCACCGAGCTGGTCTGCTTCGGGGCCGAGCCGGCCTTCTGCGACCCGGACGCCCTGCACGTGGACGGCGACCTGCGCGCCGAACTGCGGGCGGTCACCGCGCGGCTGCGCGCCGCCCGTCCGGCCCCACCACCACCCGACCGGGCGGACCTGCGCTTCCTCAGCGTGCCGCCGTTCGAGGGGGAGGGCGTGCGCCTGCGCGACGCGGTGGAGGCGATCGGCGCGGCCGTGCCGGACGGGGCGACCGTCGTCGCCGACGCCGGCAACGCCGCCGCGGGCGTCATCCACTACGTGGCCACGCCGCGCGACGGGCGGTTCGTCGTCGCGCTGGGCATGGGCGGCATGGGGCACAGCCTCGGCGCGGGCATCGGGGCCGCCTTCGCCACCGGCGAGCGCAGCTACGTGGTGATCGGCGACGGCGGATTCCTCATGCACGGCATGGAGATCCACACCGCGGTCGAGCACGACCTGCCGGTGACGTTCGTGGTCGTCAACAACAACGCGCACGGCATGTGCGTCACCCGCGAACAGCTCTACTACGACGACGCGTACACGTTCAACGAGTTCCGACCGACCGACCTGGCCGCCGGGATCCGGGGCATGTTCCCGACGCTGCCGGTCACCCACGCCCGGACGGCGGACGAACTGCGGCAGGCCCTGGTCGCGCACCGGTCGACCCGGTCGCCGGCCGTGGTCTGCGTCGACGTGAGTCCGCGGGAGATCCCGCCGTTCGTACCGTTCCTCAACCATCTCGACACCGTCAGTCCCCAAGGAGCACCTCATGACCAGCCCGTCGTCGCCGTTGGCTGACATCCCGAACCTGCTGCGCTGCGAGACCACCCCCAGGGAGGCTGCGCTGGCCAAGGCCGCGGAGATGACCCACGCGGTCTACCCGCACGACGCGGTGTACGGGCAGTTCTGCACCGTGCAGGACTACATCGACTGCCCGCCGGAGGACGTCTTCGACTACCTCGCCGACCTGCGCAACCTCGACGAGTGGACGTACAGCACCCGGCACTTCGAGCCGGTTCCCGGTGCCACCGACGGCCTGCACGTCGGCTGGGACACGCTGGCCGACGACACCCGCATCTACGCGAAGGTGGTCGCCAACCGGGAGGCGCTGACCGTCGACTACCACTGCGCCTGGGACCAGGGCGACGAGCTGTGGATGATCTACATCAACCGGATCATCCCCGCCGAGCTGGTGCTCAAGAAGCCGGGCTCGGTGCTGGTCTGGACCAACTGCCGGCACCCGTACTACGACGACAACCCGAACCGGCACCTGGTCGCCGACCCGAACCGGGTCTGGGTGGGGGACATGTGGCCGCTGTTCTACGCCGGGCACCGGGCCGAGCTGGACAACCTCAAGTCGATCCTGGAGTACCGGCACAGCCGGGGCATCCCGGTGACCGGCCACGTGGTGCGGGCGGGAGCGTCGGTATGACCACCCCGGTCAGCCTGGTCGACGTTGCCAGCGCCCTGCCGGAGAACCGGGTCGGCACCGAGTTCTACCGGGGCGCGGACGCGGCGCTCGACGACAGCGTGATGTTCAAGTCGCCGAAGTACCGCCGGCACATCGGGCCGGACGAGACCGCGGCCGACCTGATCGTCCGGGCGGCCCGGCCGGTGCTGGAGCGGGCGCGCGAGCGTGGCGACGGGCCGGTGGACCTGCTCATCACCAACGTGCTCCTGCCCGACCTGCCGTTCACCGGAGCCGGGGCGGAGGTGGCCCACCGGCTCGGTGAGCGCCCGGAGTGGGTGCTCGACGTGCACAACGGTGGTTGCGTCTCCTTCGTCTACATGCTGAAGCTCGCCAAGCAGATCATGCAGTCCGGCGGGGCCAGGACCGCGCTGCTGTGCAACGTGCAGAACAGCGCCGGCCAGGTCTTCACCCAGCCGACCATCCGCACCAGGTCGCACGCGCCCGTCCCGGGCGACGGCTGCGGGGTCGGCTACCTGAGGATCGGGGACGAGTCGCCGATCCTCGACGTGGAGGTCCGCCAGTACGTCGAGTACGCCACCGACGTGGGCCTGGCCTTCGACGACGACCGGAAGTACTGGCAGCCGGGGCAGAGCGAGATGGACGTCAGCTTCACCGACTCCAAGGTCGCGAAGATCATCGGCCGGGGCAACCAGCTCGTTCCCCAGGTGGTCACCGCGCTCTGCGACCGGATCGGCACCCGTACGCCGGACATCGACGTGCTGATCACCAACCAGCCGAACCGGATGTTCCTGCGCAACTGGCGGGAGGCGTTGCAGCTCAAGCCGGAGCGACACCTGGACACCTTCGACGAGTACGGCAACCTCTTCGGGGCCGCCGTGCCGATCACGCTGACCGAGGCCGTCCGGGACGGCCGGGTGCGCCCGGGCGACCTGCTGGTCCTGGCCGGTTTCGCGCACGCCGGGGACATGGCCGGCGCCGCCGCCGTCCGCTGGGGGGCCGGCGGGTAGCCGACCGGGCCCGACGGAAGAGCCGGGGTGGGGAGCACATCCCCACCCCGGCTCCGTCGTCTGCGGACAGCGGTCCTCAGCCCACGGTGACCCGGGCCAGCGGACGCCACGCGTCGGACGCCAGCAGCGTCCGGCACCGGAACCGCTGGATCTTGCCACTGGGTGTCTTCGGCAGCGTGCCCTTCTCCAGGAAGACGCACTCGGCCAGCGGCACCCCGGCC
The DNA here is from genome assembly GCF_014680085.1 of Micromonospora sagamiensis. Lineage (NCBI taxonomy): Bacteria > Bacillati > Actinomycetota > Actinomycetes > Micromonosporales > Micromonosporaceae > Micromonospora > Micromonospora sagamiensis. Next base: position 5,286,010 of record NZ_AP023438.1, read on the forward strand.
TTGGTCATCGCGATCGCCGCTGCCTCGTCGGCGAAGGCCCGGTAGTCGTTGCTGCGGCTGCGCAGCTCCACGAGCAGCACCAACTCGCTCCGGCCGCCCTCGGCCACGTCGACGATCACCGCGCAGCCCTTGCGGACCGACTCCAACCCGTCGATCGTGCTCTCGATCTCCCGCGCGTAGACGTTGCGTCCGCCGACCTGGAGCAGGTCGTCGGAGCGGCCCACCACGTACAGCTCGCCGTCGTGCAGGAAGCCCAGGTCGCCGGTGCGCAGCCGGCCGTCGACGAACCGGTCGGCGGTGCGCTCCGGGTCGGCGAAGTAGCCGCTGGCGAGGCTGGGCGAGGCGATCCGGATCTCGGAGAGGCGTCCCGGCTCGGCGACGTCCACCTCGACTCCGGCGCAGGGCCGGCCGGTGGAGACCACCCGGGTCGCCGCCGGGTCGTCGGCGGCGCACGCCACCACCTCGCCGTCGGCCAGCCGGTTGCCGTCGACGTCGAGGAAGCGCGGTGCCTCGTCGTGCGGGCAGGCGGTCACCGCCAGGGTCGCCTCGGCCAGCCCGTACGCCGGCATCAGCGCCTCCGCCCGCAGCCCTTGCGGCCCGAACGCGGCCACCGTGCGCCGCAGTGCCTCCCACTCCACCCGCTCGGCCCCGACCACGCAGACCCGCAGCCTCAGTGGGGCGGACAGCGCGCCACTGCCCTGCCCCCGCGCGGCCAGGTGCAGCGCGGTGCTGGTGCCCGCGGTCATGGTGGCGCCGTACTCGGCCATGTCCCGGAACCAGGTCCGGGGCGACATCATGAACCGCTCCGGGGTGGACAGCACCAGGCCGAAGTCGTGCGCCCAGGCGTAGAGCAGGCAGCCGAACATGCCCATGTCGTGGGAGAGCGGCAACCAGGAGGCGACCGTCTCCTCGCCGGGCACCCCGCCGGCCATGGCCAGGATCATCTCCAGTTGGCGGCCGATGGCCCGGGTGGTCAGCGCGCACCCCTTGGGCACGCTGGTGCTGCCCGAGGAGTACTGGACGAACGCCAGCCCGTCGGCCTCCGGCGGGCTCTCGTCGATCCGGCCGTCGCTGGCGAGCGACTGCCAGGACCGCACCGCCAGGCGGCGGTGCACCGACTCCGGCAGCAGCGGCACCAGCTTCTCGTCGGCCAGCAGCACCGGCGCGTCCAGGTTACCGACCAGGGTCTCCAGGTGCCGCGCGTACTCCTGCCGGTCCATGCCCCGGGTGGGCACCGGCAGTGACGCGACGGCCCCGCCGGCCAGCCAGACCCCGAGCAGGCCGCGCACCGCCTCCGGGGAGTTGTCCAGGACGGCGGCCACCTGCCGGCCTGGGCGCACCCCGGCCCGGCGGAGCGTGGCCGCCGCGCCCCGGCCGTCGGCGACCACCTCGGACCAGGGCGTCGCGGTGAAGCGGTTGCCGGCCCAGGCGTGCAACCGGCCCTGGTTTCCGGCTCCGGTCAGTCGCTCCCACAGCTGCATGGCGTCCCCCTCCGGGCCGGTACGGCGGTCGGTGTCCTCATTCGACGTCGGTGACCGAGACCAGCTCGGAGGCGGACCGGCGCTCGGACAGCGGCGGGGCCGCCGGTGCGGTCAGCAGTTCCTCCGCGGTGGTGGCCGGGGTCTGGTCCGGCTTGACGTTGCCGACCAGGCTCACCCCGCCCTCGCGCATGGCCAGCCGCTCCGGGTCGATCCGGATCACGTGGGTGGCCAGGCCGACCTTCTCCAGCGACCAGATGAAGATGGCGCTGAGGTCCACCTCCCACCACTTCATGCCGTGCCGGGCCGAGCGGGGGAAGGCGTGGTGGTTGTTGTGCCAGGCCTCGCCGAAGGAGGGGATGGCCAGCCAGGCCACGTTGCGGGAGTGGTCCAGGGTGCCGAACCGGCGGCGGCCGAAGTAGTGCCCGACCGAGTTGACCGCGTAGGTCATGTGGTTGACCAGGAACAGCCGGACCAGACCACCCCAGAGGGCACCGGTCAGCGCGCCGGTGAGGGTGCCGGTGAGGGCGAGCCCGATCAGGCCGGGCAGGACGATGCCGGCGAGGACGACCAGGACGAACTTCTCGCTGATCCAGCGCAGGGCCCTGTCCCGGACCAGGTCGGGGCAGTAGCGCATCGGCTCCGAGCGCAGGTCGACGTCGAAGAGCCAGCCGAGGTGGGCGTGCCAGAGTCCCCGCAGGATGCCCTTGACGCCGGGCTCGAAGCCCAGGTGCGGGCTGTGCGGGTCGCCCTCCCGGTCGGCGACCCGGTGGTGCCGGCGGTGGTGCGCGGCCCAGATGATCGGCGGGCCCTGCCCGGCCATCGCCCCGGCCGTGGCCAGGGCGAGGTACATCGGACGGGTCGTCCGGAACGACCGGTGGGTCAGCAGCCGGTGGTAGCCGGTGGAGATGCCGAAGGCGCAGATCGTGTACATGACCACCAGGGCCACGAGATCCGACCAGCCGAACAGCCTGTTCCAGAGCAGGACCATCGCCACCACGACGCCGATCAGCGGCGCCACGGACGCGGTCAGGATGAACCAGCGGTGTTCTCTGCCGTCCATGTACCTACCTCTTGATCTATGGGTTCGAGCGGTGCGATCGCGGCGCGTCCCCGTTTCCGGGGCCGGTCGTCGGCGAGGGACGCGTGCCGGGCCGGCCCCGGGGCCGCTCGGCGCAACGGACGGGCCCGGGGCGGGGAATGCGGTCGACGGGTCTGACGGAATGGTGATTGGAACCACCGACGATGCCGTTTGGGTAACGGAGTGGTGTACGCACTGTCATCTGGCGGTCCCCGTCCACGGCTCGCGCAGCAAACCAGTACCGCACTTTATCGAAAGTGGATCGCATTGGCCATGGTTTGCGGAGCCGACAATCCACTCTGGATTCACCGTTCAACGTCTGATCCGTCCGATTCAATATGTGCTGTCAGAAAGGCCAGCCTCGATCAGGGTCGCCGGCAATCGGTCCACATGCGACGCTCCGGTCAGGCCTTAGGGGATTGTGACGCCGGTGTGGGTCAATAACTGATACGGTCGGCGTGCGTTCAGCGCCGCCGCAGCAAGGAGTTGATCATGTCCAGTCAGCCAGCCGTCGGACTTCCCTCCGGTCACCTCACGATGCGGCTCGCACACCGGGCGATGCTGCGCGATCTGGGTCGTATCGCGACCACGGCCACCGGCCTGTCCCGCGCCGCCGACCCGGCGCGCGCGGCGGCCCTGACCGACTACGCCGACCGGATCCTCCAGATCATCGAGCACCACCACGAGGGCGAGGACGAGTTCTTCTGGCCGATGCTGCGGGAGCGCGGTGCCGGCGAGGACGTGCTGACCCTGATGACGGAGGAGCATGCCGAGCTGCTCGGTCATCTCAAGGACGTCCGGGGGCGGCTGGTCGCCCTCGACGGCGCCCCGGCTACCGCGTGGGCCGAGTTCGGCGTGGCGGTGCAGCGGCTGCGGGACTCGCTCGCCGCGCACTGCGCCGACGAGGAGCGCGAGCTGACCGACCGGCTGGCCCCGGCCCTGGACGCGTCCGCGTGGAGCCGGTTCGAGCGGAACATGCTCAGGACCGCGCCGAAGTGGACACTCGGGTTCATGCCGCCCTGGCTGGACTCGGTCGCCGAGCCGGCCGAACGGGCGGGTGTGCCGGCCCGCCCGGTGGCCAAGCTGATGGCCGGCTCGCTGCGCCGCCGCCAGCAGCGCGCCTTCGGCGACTGACCCGCGCCGGAGCGGGCCACGCGAGCCGGGCGGGTCGCTCCGGAGACCGTCCGGTCCGACCGGTGCCGGCCGGACCCGACGACCATGCGTGCCGGCCCCACCGCCTGTCCCGGCCGGTGCCGCCCCGGACCGCCGGGCGTCACCCCCGCCACCCACCGAGCACTGCTGAGGAGTCGTGATGGTGCAAGCCGCCGTGCCCCGACGGGACCAGATGTTGAGCCGGGGGCGGGTCGCGCTCCTGCTCGCCATCACCTGTGGCGCCCAACTGCTCGTCATCTTCGACGAGACGGTGGTCAACCTGGCTCTGCCGTCGATCCGGACCGACCTGGAGTTCTCCACCTCCTCCCTGGCCTGGGTGGTCGACGCGTACATGCTGCTCTTCGGCGGCTTCCTGCTGCTCGGCGGGCGGGGCGCGGATCTCTTCGGCCGGCAGCGGATGTTCCTCGTCGGCCTCGTCGTCTTCGTCGGCGCGTCGCTGGCGGGTGGGCTCGCCCAGTCCGACACGGCGCTGATCATCGCCCGGGGCGTGCAGGGCTTCGGCGCGGCGCTGCTCAGCCCGGCCGCGCTGAGCATCCTGGTCAGCGCCTTCACCAATGCCGAGCAGCGGGGCAAGGCGCTGGGCGTATGGGGCGGCCTCTCCGGCATCGCCGGCACCACCGGCGTGCTTCTCGGCGGGCTGATCACCGACACGATCGGGTGGCGCTGGGTCTTCTTCATCAACGTCCCGGTCGGCGTGGTGCTGCTCGTCCTCACCGTGGCCGGCCTGCGCCGGGGCGCCAGCATCGAGACGGTCGGCGGCCCGCGCCGACTGGACGGCTTCGGTGCGGCGACCATCACCGGTGGTCTGCTCCTGCTCGTCTACACCATGCTGAACACCTCGCACCGTGACTGGAGCGACCCGCGCACCATCGGCGGGCTGGCCGGGGCGGTCGTGCTGATCGCGGTCTTCGTCTGGTGGGAGAAGCGCGCCCCGGAGCCGCTGCTACGCCTCGGTATCCTGGCCAACCGGCAGATCGCGGTGGCCAACATCCTCACCGTGCTGGCCGCCTCCGCGCTCTACGGCACCTTCTTCTTCCTCAGCCTCTACATGCAGGTGATCAACGGCTGGTCGCCGATGCGAGCCGGCCTGTCCTGGGCCCCGCTCGGCCTCACCATGGCGGTCTTCGCCGGGGCGGCCATGCAGCTCACCCCCCGCCTGGGCACCCGCAACCTGATCATGGCCGGTCTGCTGCTGGTCGGGGTCGGCCAGGTGCTGCTGCTGCGCAGCACGGTCGACGGGTCGTACGTCAGCGAACTCCTGCCCACCCTGATCCTCTCCGGCGCGGGCTTCGGTCTGGCGCTGGTGCCGCTGGTGGTCGCCGCGGTCAGCGGTGTCGCCCGGGAGGAGAGCGGCATCGCCTCCGGCCTGATGAACACCTCGCAGCAGGTGGGTGGCGCGGTCGGCCTGGCGGTCCTGGTCACCGTCGCCAACGAGCGGCTGTCGGGGCGGATCAGCGAGGGCGCGGTCCAGGGGTCGGCGCTCCTGGACGGCCTGCACGCCGCGTTCCTGGTGGCCGCGATCCTCACCGCCCTCGCCGTCCTGGTCACCTTCCTGCTTCCGAACAACCGCGCCAAGGTCGACATGGCGGCCATCCACGGCGGCTGAGTCGCCACGGTCAGCAGACAGGAGCACGCACAGATGGGCCACTACCGCAGCAGTCTGCGGGACCTGGAGTTCAACCTCTTCGAGGTCTTCGGCGTCGACCGGTTCCTCGGCCCGGACGGGTACCCCGACCTGGACGTCGACACGATCCGTCAGATCCTCGCCGAGGTGGACCGCTCCGCCCGGGAGGAGCTGGCGGAGGCGTTCACCGAGGGGGACCGGCACCCGCCGGTCTTCGACCCGGCGACCCACACCGCGCCGCTGCCGGCGGGCTTCGCGAAGGCGTACCGGGCGTTCCTGGACGCCGGGTTCTGGCGGCTCGGCGACCTGGCCCCGGAGCTGGGCGGCACGCCCGCGCCCCGGATGCTCTGGCGGGCGATCGGTGAGCTGGTGATGGGGGCCAACCCGGCGGTCTGGATCTACGCCTCCGGCCCGCCCCTGGCCAACGTGCTCTGGCACGAGGGGACGCCGGAGCAGAAGCGGTGGGCCCGGATATTCGTGGACCGCGAGTGGGGCTCCACCATGGCCCTGACCGAGGCGGACGCCGGTTCGGACGTCGGCGCGGGGCGCACCCGGGCGGTCCCGCAGCCGGACGGCTCCTGGCACATCGAGGGGGTCAAGCGGTTCATCACCTCGGGCGAGCACGACCTCACCGAGAACATCGTCCACTACGTGCTGGCCCGACCGGTCGGCGTACCCGGCGTGGGCGGGCCGGGCACCAAGGGGCTCTCCCTCTTCGTCGTCCCCAAGTTCCACTTCGACCCGACCACGGGGGAGGTCGGCGCGCGCAACGGCGTCTACGCGACCGGCGTCGAGGAGAAGATGGGGCTGAAGGTCTCCAACACCTGCGAGCTGACCTTCGGCCAGCACGGCGTGCCGGCCGTCGGCTGGCTGGTGGGGGATCGGCACGACGGCATCCGGCAGATGTTCCGGATCATCGAGTACGCCCGGATGATGGTCGGCACCAAGGCCATCGCCACCCTCGGCACCGGCTACCGCAACGCGGTGGCGTACGCACGGGATCGGGTGCAGGGCGCCGACCTGACCCGGATGGCCGACAAGACCGCCCCACGGGTACGGATCATCGCCCACCCCGACGTCCGCCGGTCGCTGATGCTGCAGAAGGCGTACGCCGAGGGGCTGCGCGCCCTGCTCGTCTACACCGGACGCTGGCAGGACCGGACGGTCCTCGGACCGGACGCCGAGCTGGCCGCCCGGGTCAACGACCTGCTCCTGCCCCTGGTCAAGGGGTTCGGCTCCGAGCGGGCGTACGAGATCCTCGGCCACGAGTCGTTGCAGACCCTCGGCGGCTCGGGGTACCTCACCGACTACCCGCTGGAGCAGTACGTCCGGGATGCCAAGATCGACACCCTCTACGAGGGCACGACCGCGATCCAGAGCCTCGACCTGGTCTTCCGCAAGATCGCCAGGGACCAGGGCGTCGCGCTGATGGCGGTGGCCGCCGAGATCGGCGAGTTCGTCGGCGCGGAGGTCGAGGACGACCCGCTGGCGGCGGAGCGGACCGCCCTCGGCCGGGCGGTGACCGACGTGCAGGGCGCCCTCGGCGCGATGCTGGAGTGGCTGGGTGCGGCCCAGGGCGGGGAGCCCCGGCAGCTCTACCTGGTGGGCCTGCACAGCCGCCGGGTCCTGCTGGCCCTCGGTGACCTCTTCGTCGGTTGGCTCCTCCTCGTCCAGGCCGAGGTCGCGGCGCGCGCCCTGGCCGGCGGCGACCACCCCGCCGGGGAACGGGCCTTCTACGCCGGCAAGGTGGCGGTGGCCCGGTTCTTCGCCCGCGAGGTGCTGCCCCGGCTCACCGCCGACCGCAAGATCGTCCAGGGGGCCCAGCTCGACCTGATGGACGTCCCCGAGGAGGCGTTCTGATCCACCGGCGGACCCGCCGGCCCGTCGTGGTGGGCACCGTGTGGTGGGCCGACCTGGGGATGCTGCGCCGCTGGCACGGCCGGCTGCTCGACGACACCGAGCGACGGCGGCTCGCCGCGATCGGGCATCCCCGCCACCGTCGGCAGTCCACCCTCGGCGCGGTACTGCTGCGGCTGGTGGTCGCCCACCACCGGGGCGTACCGGCCGACCGGGTCCGGGTGGTGCGGGAGTGCCCGGCCTGCGCCGGGCCGCACGGCCGGCCCCGACTGCCCGGGCACCGGCTCTCGGTCTCGGTCTCCCACTCCGGTCGGCGGGTGGTGGTGGCGGTCGCCGGCCGGGGGGAGATCGGCGTGGACGTGGAACGCCTCGGGGCCGACCACCCGTCCACGGAACTGGCGCAGTGGTGCCGGCGGGAGTCGGTGGTGAAGGCGACCGGCGACGGGCTGCGGGTGCGGATCCGGGACGTCCGGATCAGCCCGCCCTCCGATCCGCCCCGGTTGCTCGGGTACCCCGGGCGGCCCGGCCTGCGGGCCCGGCTCTGGGACCTGCGCCCCGGACCCGGATACCTGGCGGCGGCGACGCTGGTCACCCCGGCACCCCTGCCGGCGCGGGTGCGGATCGCCGAGCGGACGGCGTCCCACCTGCTCACCGGGGACGGTCGGTGGCCGGTGGCCGGGCACCGCGCCGTACGGTCGTCCGGACGTCGCACTCGACGAGCAGACGGGAGGCGGACCGGTGACCCTGCTGGTGGTGGGCGCGAGCGGTCATCTCGGCGGCGAGTTGTGCCGGCGGGCGGTGGCGGCGGGCGAGCGGGTGGTCGGCACGTACCACTCCCGTGAGCCGGCCCTCCCCGGTGTGGAGCCACGTCGGCTCGACGTCCGCGACCGCGAGGCGGTCCGCGCGCTCGTTTCCGCGGTACGCCCCGACGCGGTCGTCGGCACCAGCTACCGGTACGACGACTGGGCGGTCACCGCCGACGGGGCGGCCCACGTCGCCGTCGCCGCCGCCGAGGTGGGCGCCCGGCTGGTGCACGTCTCCAGCGACTCCGTGCACGGTGGGCGCCCCGAGCCGTACGGCGACGACGAGCCACCCAGCCCGGTCTTCCCGTACGGGGCGGCGAAGGCGGCGGCCGAGACGACGGTCCGGGCGGTCCACCCCACCGCCGCGCTGATCCGGACCTCGCTGATCCTCGGCGACGAGCGGAGCAGCCAGATCCGCCTCTGCCGGGACGCGCTCGCCGGCCGGGCCGCCCTCTTCACCGACCAGGTCCGTTGCCCGGTGCACGTCGGTGACCTGGCCGACGCGCTGCTCGCGGTCGTCGCGTCCGACCACTCCGGTGCGCTGAACGTGGCCGGGCCGGAAGCGGTCAGCCGGGTCGACCTGGGTCTGCTGGTCGCCCTCCGGTACGGGATCGATCCGGCCAGGATGAGGACCACGACCAGCGCCGAGGCGGGGCTGCGCCGCCCCGGCGTGGTACGCCTCGACAGCTCCCGAGCGGCACACCTGCTCCCGACCCGCCTGCGTGGCGTACGCGAGTTCCTCGCCCCCTGACAACCCGTCGCCCCGCGCGGGCGGTCCGAACCCCGGCACCGGGTGTCGGCGGGCGGGCAATGCACAACTCTTGTGCATAACATCTGTGCACACTTATTGTGCAGACATGACGAACCAGCAGAGCGGGAAGGTCCGCTCGGTCAGGTTGGACCATCGGCAGATCCGCGTCCTCGCGCAACCGCTCCGGATGCGGCTGCTGGGCGCGCTGCGCACCAACGGCCCGGCGACAGCCACCTCGCTCGCCGTGGCGCTCGGCACCAACACCGGGGCCACCAGCTACCACCTGCGGCAGCTCGCCGAGGTCGGGCTGGTGGCCGAGGAGCCCGACCGGGGCACCGCCCGGCAGCGCTGGTGGCGTGCGGCGCACGACACGAGCAGTTGGGACCCGAGCGACTACGACGACGACCCGGACACCCAGGCCGCCGTGGAGTGGATGCAGGTCGAGCACGTGCGGTGGATGACCGAACAGGCCGAACGGTGGCTCACCGAGCGGGCGACGTACTCGCCGCAGTGGCGGGACGCCGCCGGGATGAGCGACGCGTTCCTGGTCATCGGCCCCGCCCGGTTGGCCGCGCTCAACCAGGAGATCTCGCAGCTCGTCCTCCGCTACCGCGAGGCGTCGACGCCCGACGAGGCCGACGCGCGACCGGTCAACCTCATCCACGCCGCCTTTCCCGCCCAGGAGCAGGTTCGGTGAACGCCCTCACCGTCCGCCAGGTCCGCCACCGGTTCCTGCTCCTGCACGGGCTCCGGTGGCTTCCGGTCGGCCTGCTCATCCCGGTCTTCGTCCTGTTGATGCAGGAGCGCGGCCTCACCCTCGCCCAGATCGGGCTGGTCACCGCCGCCCAGGGAATCGTCGTGCTCCTGCTGGAGCTGCCCACCGGCGGACTCGCCGACGCCCTCGGCCGGCGACCGGTGCTCCTCACGGCCGCCGCGGTCAATCTCGTCTCACTGGCGCTCTTCGCCGTCGCCGACGCGTTCGCCGTCTTCGTCGTGGTCTGGCTGCTCCAAGGCGTGTACCGGGCGCTGGACAGCGGTCCGCTGGAGTCCTGGTACGTCGACGCCAGCCTCGCCGCCGACCCCGACGCGGCGTACGAGAAGGGGCTCGGTCAGGGTGGCACCGTCCTCGGGGTCTCGATCAGCGCCGGCGCGCTACTCGGCGGCGGGCTGGTCGCACTCGGCCCGATCGGCCCGGTGAGCGCGCTGACCACGCCGCTGCTGCTGGCCGTCGTCGGGCAGGTGGCCGTCCTGGTGGCGCTCGCGGTGCTCCTGGTCGAGCCCGGCCCGTCCCGGAGCCGGGACGCGCTGCGGTCGTCGATCGCCGCCGCCCCGGGCATGGTCGGGCAGGCGTTCGGGCTGCTGCGGCGATCCCGGGTGCTGCTCGCCCTGGTCGCGGTGGAACTCTTCTGGGGCTTCGGCATGACCACCTTCGAGACCCTGCTGCCGGTGCGCCTCGCCGAGGTGGCCGGTGACGCCGACCGGGCGGCGGCCCTGCTCGGGCCGGCCGGCTCGGTGGCCTGGCTCGCCTCGGCCGGAGGCGCCGCGCTCACCCCGCTGCTGACGCGCTGGTGGGGTGCGGCACCCGCGGCCGCGCTGCTGCGGGTCGTGCAGGGGCTGACCGTGGTCGGGATGGGGCTGTTCGCCGGGCCGGTCGGAGTGCTGCTCGCCTACCTGGCCTGCTACACCGTGCACGGCGCGTCGAACCCGCTGCACTCCGGACTGCTGCACCGCCAGGTCGACGGCCCGTACCGGACCAGCGTGCTGTCGCTCAACTCGATGGTGGCCATGCCCGCCGGCGCGCTCGGCGGCGTCGTCCTCACCGCCCTGGCGGACGCCACCAGCGTGCGCGCCGCGATGCTGGTCGGCGCGGTGGTGCTGGCCGTCGCCGCCCCGCTCTACCTGCCCGCGTGGCGGGCCGGTCGCCGGGCCCCGGCCAGCACGGCACCCGCCTCCGCCTCCGCCACCAGCGGGTGACGTCGCCCCTCGCCGGACGACTGCGTCGGGCTGCGCCCGGCCGCGCCGGGGTGCATCGCGGTGCGTCGCGGTGCGTCGGGGTGCGTCGGGTGGTAGGAGGGGACCCCTCCTCATCAAAAAGCGGTAACAGGGGACCCCTCCTACCACCCCAGCCCCTGCACCTCAGCCGGATCGACCGAGCGCCCTCGGCCGGATCAGCCGATGCCCAGGGACGTCCGCTCGAGGGTTCCGGTGAAGCCGAGCCGGCGGTACAGCCGGGTGGCGCCGACGTTGTGGGTGTAGACGCCGAGCGCCACGTGGTCGTACCGGGCGAAGAGGGCACGGGTCATGCCGGCGGTCAGCGCCGCGCCGAGGCCCCGTCCCCGTTCGGCCGGCGCGACGGTCAGGCCGGCGAGGAAACCGATCTCGCCCCGGCTGCGGTCCGCGCCGGCAGCGACCAGCCGGTCACCGGTGCGGATGCCGTACCAGTCGACCACCCGGGGGTCGCCGGGGCGTGAGGTGCTGGTGGGGAATGCCTCGTCGACCAACGCGGTGAGCGCCGGCAGGTCCGACGCGGTGAGGCGTACCACCCGCTCCTCGCCGGGCTGATGCGGGGGCGCGGCGGTGGCCCAGAGGAAGTCCCAGTCGTGGTGCCGGGCGATCGGCAGCGGCCCGGCCAGGTCGGCGGAGCCCAGCCGGGGCAGGTGCAGCCACTGTCCGGAGCGGACGACCCCCCGGGCCAGGAGCGCCGCGAACAGTTCCACCGCCGGCCCGGGAGCGCCGAACGCCCCGCCGGCCGGACCCCCTTCGGCCGGAAGCAGCCACGCCGTGGTGCCGTCGAGCAGCCACGCCTGCGGCTCGTCGTCCCGGCCGAGGACGTGCCGGGCGTACGGGTGGTGACCGGTGGCCGCCAGTACCGCCGCCCGCCCGTGTGCCGCCCGCGCTGTCCCGATCACGCGGCCAGCCTAGTCGGGGCGTGGATGCCGTCCATGCTGGAGATTGGCGGCCGGACCGATCGGGTACATCACGGTCGACGTACCCGACCCCTACCGGAGGACCGACATGCTCGCCATCGCCGCGGCCATCGTTTTCGGTTTCGCCCTGCTCATCGACCTGCTCAACACCAACTTCGGCGCACCCGACCTGTTCAACTGGAACACCCTGGTCCTGATCGGCCTGCTCCTGCTCTCGCTCTACCTGGCCGGGGTCGGCCGGGGTCCGCGCGGCGGGGGCGGCGGGGGCGGCGGCCGGTGGTACCGGGGCCGCCGACCGGGGCGTGGCTGACCGCTTCCGATCATCACCGGCCCGTCCCCTGCCGCGCTTCCGGCGGCACGGGGCCGGGCCGGTACTGTTCTCGTGATGGAGTCCGACGCCCTGTTCACTCTCGGTGATCCCGCCGCAGCGCCGAGCGCGCCCGCGGGATTCGGCGGCGCGCCCGCCGGGTCCGGGGTCGACGGCTTCGACACCGTCGGCGCCGACGCCCCACTGCCGGTACGGATGCGCCCGGCGAACCTCGACGAGCTGGTCGGTCAGGAGCACCTGCTCGCCCCCGGCTCACCGCTGCGGCAGCTGGTCGGCGGCGCGACCCCGATGTCGGTGATCCTCTGGGGACCGCCCGGCTGCGGCAAGACCACCATCGCCCACCTGGTCGCCCGGGCCACCGATCGCCGCTTCGTCGCCATGTCGGCGCTCACCGCCGGGGTGAAGGACGTCCGCGCGGTCATCGAGACGGCCCGCCGGCAACGCCGCTCCGGCGGTCCGCCCACCGTGCTCTTCATCGACGAGGTGCACCGGTTCAGCAAGACCCAGCAGGACTCGCTGCTCGCCGCGGTCGAGGACCGGACGGTCACCCTGCTCGCGGCGACCACGGAGAACCCGTACTTCTCGGTCATCTCGCCGCTGCTGTCCCGGTGCGTGCTGCTGACCCTGCAACCGCTCACCGAGGACGCGGTGCGGGGCCTGCTGCGCCGCGCGGTCACCGACGAGCGGGGCCTGGGCGGCGCGCCCACCCTCGCCCCCGAGGCCGAGGACCACCTGGTCCGCCTCGCCGCAGGTGACGTCCGCAAGGCGCTCACCGCGTTGGAGGCGGCCGCCGCCTCCGCGACGGCGCTCGGGGCCGACCGGATCGACCTGGCCACGGCCGAGCAGGCGGTGGACGTGGCCGCGGTCCGGTACGACCGCGCCGGTGACGCCCACTACGACGTGACCAGCGCCTTCATCAAGAGCATGCGCGGCTCCGACGTCGACGCGGCACTGCACTGGCTGGCCCGGATGCTGGTCGCCGGGGAGGACGCCCGGTTCATCGCCCGCCGGCTCGTCATCTTCGCCAGCGAGGACGTCGGCATGGCCGACCCGCTGGCGCTGACCGTGGCCACCGCCACCGCGCACGCCGTGGAGTACGTCGGGCTCCCCGAGGCCCAGCTCAACCTCGCCCAGGCGGTGATCCACCTGGCCAGCGCCCCGAAGTCCAACTCGGCGACCACCGCGATCGGGGCGGCGATCCGGGACGTCCGGGCCGGCCGGGGCGGGCCGGTGCCCCGCTCGCTGCGCGACGGCCACTACGCCGGTGCCCGGGGACTGGGGCACGGCACCGGCTACCGCTATCCACATGACGACCAGCGGGGCGTGGTCACCCAGCAGTACGTCCCGGACGACCTCGTCGGCACCGACTACTACCGGCCCACCGAACACGGCGCGGAGCGTACGGTGGCCGCCCGGCTGCCCCTGCTGCGCCGCATCGTCAGAGGCCGGACCCCCCCGACCGCCGACGCGCCGGTGGGGGCCGGACGGAGCACGACGGACGCGACCGGCGTCCCGGCGGATGAGGGCGGCGCGGACGCCGCCAGGAAGGGTCACCAGTGAGACCTCGTGGTGCGGAGCGGCCGGAGGAGGGCCCCGACGAGCGTCGGGACCCCAAGGCCAGGGGACGCCGCTGGGGGCGCAGCCGGTCCGAGGCGGAGCCGGAGGAGCCGGTCGCCGGTGAGGAGTTCGGCTGGATCGACGACCTGCGCACCGCCAAGCGGCAGCGCACCGAAATCGGCCCGGAGACCGGTGTCCGGGAGGCGTCCGACCCGGCGCCCGCCGGTCCCCGGCCACCTGTCGCGCCGCCCCCGCCCGCCGGCCCCCGGCCACCCGTCGCGCCGCCCCCGCCTGCCGGTTCCGTGCCTGGACCCGCCGCCCCGCCCCGCCCCGGTGGTCCGACGGCCGTCCCACCATCCACCGTCCCACCTGCTGCCCCCGTCCGTCGGCCGGGCCGTCCGGACGGCCCGTGGCCGGGTTCCGCCGGCCCCGCGCCGCGTCCCGGCCCCGAGGTCGCACCGCCGGTCCGTCCCGGCCCGGAGGCCCAGCCACCGGTCCGCCCCGGGCACGGGCTCCCGCCGGCGGTGGACCGCGCGCGCCGTCCGGCGGGTGCGCCCGAACCGGATCCGCGGACGGTGCCCGGTGGGCCGCGTCCCGCCGGACGGGTGCCCGTCGAAGGCGCGGCCGGCGTGGCGCGTCCCCCCGCCCCGGACGAGCGCCCGGTGGCCCGGCGGCGGGTACCGGAGCAGGACGTCCCGGCAGTGCCGGCGTCGGGTAACGCCCCGCCGGTTCCGTTGTCGGGTAACGCCCCGCCGGTTCCGGCGTCGGCCGCGTCCGGTCCGGTGGCTCCCGGTCCGGTGGCTCCCGGTCCGGTGGCTCCCGGTCCGGGTGACCGGCCGGAACCACCGTCCGCCCTCGGCCGGCGACATGGCGCCGGCGCCCACGACGACGAGCGTGCGGGGGGACGTCGCAGCCACACCACGCCGGACGACGACCGGCCGGTCGGGCGTCGTCGGGCCGCCGATCCGACCGAGCCCGGCCGACCGGCGACCGGTTCGGCCCGTCCTCCGGTACCCGGCCCGGCCGGGCCGGCTCCGGACCCGCGAACCACTCCACCGGCCCGGGGCACCGCCCGGCCCGGCCCGGTCGCCCCGCCACCCCGTCCCGGGCCCGAGCCGGCCGCCCCGGCGCGCGGCGCGGCCCGCCCGGGACCGGCGTCACCGGTCCCGGGTCAGGTTCCGCCCGTGCCGGGTCCGGTCCGGCCGTCCGGACCGGCTGCCGGGTCCGGTCCGGGCGTCGTGCCGCCGCATGGAGCGGGCGTCGTGCCGCCGCACGGAGCGGGCGTCGTGCCGCCGTCCGGTCCGGGTGTCGGGCCGCCGTATGGAGCGGGCCTCGTGCCGCCGTCCGGTCCGGGTGCCGGGCCGCCGTCCGCACCGGGCACCGCCGCCCGGCCGGCACCGGGCGCCCCTGTCCCCGGACCACGGGTGACGCCGGGCGAACCGGCCGTCGGCCCGGTGCGGGGTGCGGCCCGGCCGCCGGCTCCGGTCGAGTCGGCCCCACGGGGGACAGCCGGCCACGCGGCCCCGGTCGACGCGGGTCCGCGGGGAACGGCCCGTCCTCCGGCCCCGGTCGAGCCGGGTGCCCGGGGCGCGGCCCGCCCCGGGTCCGGTCCGGGTGCTCCTGCCGTCCCGGGACCGCCCGTCGACCCGTCCGGTCCGCCGTCCGTCGGCCCGTCCTCCGGTCCGGTCCGTCCGCCGGCAGGTCCGGCCCACGCCCCGGCGGCACCGCCGGCCGGTCCGGTGCGTGCCACGGCCGCGCCGCCGTCCGGTCCGCCGACCGTGGCCCGGGCCGCCGTGGCGCCGCCGGTGCCGCCGGACGCACCACCGCCGCTGCGCAGCGCCGGCGGGGACGCACCGTCCGACGACGGTGCCCGCACCGGCGGGCCGCTCCGCGTGGCCCGCTCCGAACTGCGGCGGCAGATGCGGGAGCGCCGTCGGCTCCGACTCGGTGTGCTGGTCGCGGTGAGCGTGCTCCTGCTCGGCGCGGTGCCGGCCTTCTTCGCCATCCGGACGCTGAGCCGCGACCCGGTCTTCGGTTCCCTGGACGAGTTGGCGGTGCCGACCTGGGCCGCCCAGGACCCGGTCGACAACGTCAGCGGCAGCCGCTGGTGCATCCAGGACTGTCGGCTGCGGGAACGCAGTGCCTCCTCGGAACGCGCCCCGGAGGAGACCGCGCCGGAGTACGAGCGGGCGCTGGCCGCCGCCGGCTGGCAGCGGTGGCGGGTCGACCGCTGCCCGGAGCAGCCCGCCCCCGGGGCGTACACCTGCTGGCGGCGGGACGAGTTGACCCTCGACCTGTGGGTCCGTCCACCGACGTGTGTGCCGCCGCCGGCCGACGACCAACCGGCGGTTCCGCCGTCGCCACTGCCGTCTCCCGCCGCAGCCGGGGACTGCGCCGGCTCGTTGGTGTCGTTGAAGGTCCGCAACGCCATCGACGACGACCGGACCCGGCCACAGCCGAGCACGGACCCGTCGCTCACCGGCGAGGATCCCTTCCCCACCTTCACCGACGACCCGCTCGACGATCTGACACCGGCACCGTCACCGTCCTGAGCCGGCGTCCATCACTGACGGTAGGGTCTGGGGCTGGCGGACCGGGCGTCGTCACCGACCAGGTCGGTGCCGACGTGCCGGAATGGGTACGAGGGTCGCACGTCCCGCCGACGACGGGTCGGCGGGACACTGCTTGAGGAGGACACGCGTGGAGCTTGGAGAGGTCGCGGCGCTGGTGGCGGCGATCGCGTTCGCGATGCTGGTGCTGATCCTGACGCTGCCCATCCTGCGACTGCGGCACACCGTGGACGCCACCACCCGCATGATCAACGACCTCAACGAGCAGACCAGGCCGCTGCTCGGCAACGTCAACACGACGGTGGAGAACGTCAACACCGCCCTGACCCAGGTGCAGACCTCGCTCGACGGGGTGAACCTCCAGCTCGCCAAGGTCGACACCATGACCAGCCACGCCCAGAACGTCACCGCCAACGTGGCGAACCTGGCCACCGTGGTCTCCGCGGCCGCCGCCAACCCGCTGGTCAAGGTCGCCGCCTTCGGGTACGGCGTGCGCAAGGCCGCCTCCGCCCGCCGGCACGCCGAGACCGAGCGCGAGGTGCGCGACACCATCAAGCAGCAGCGCCGCGCCGCCAAGCGCGGCGACCGCTGAGCGGGTAGCGGGAGGAAGAGGGCATGAGGCGTCTGTTCTGGCTCGGTATCGGGCTCGCCGCCGGCGTGATGGTGGTCCGCAAGGCCACCCGCACCGCGCACGCGTACACCCCGCAGGGCATCGCCGGCTCGCTGGCGGAATCGGCTGGCGGACTGATGGAGTCGCTGCGTAGCTTCGTGGAGGACGTCCGGATCGGGATGGCCGAACGCGAGCAGGAGATCCACGAGGCGTTCGCCCGGGGCGAGGCGTTCGACGACCAGTTCGCCGAGCTGCGGGAGGACCCGCGCATCGGCGACCGAGAGATCTTTCCGGAGGAACCCCAGCGATGAAGACGGCGGAGATCAAGCGGCGGTATCTCGCCCACTTCGAGGCGAACGGTCATGCCGTGGTGCCGTCCGCTCCGCTGCCCGCCATCAGCGACCCGAACCTGCTGTTCGTCAACGCTGGCATGGTGCAGTTCGTCCCGTACTTCCTGGGTCAGCAGACCCCGCCGTACCCGCGGGCGGTCAGCGTCCAGAAGTGCATCCGGACGCCGGACATCGACGAGGTCGGCAAGACCAGCCGGCACGGCACGTTCTTCCAGATGAACGGCAACTTCTCCTTCGGTGACTACTTCAAGGCCGGCGCGATCCCGCTCGCCTGGGAGCTGTCCACCAAGCCGGTCGCCGAGGGCGGCTTCGGCCTCGACCCGGAGCGGATCTGGCCCACCGTCTACCTCGACGACGACGAGGCGTACGACATCTGGCGGTCGGTCGGCGTGCCGGCCGAGCGGATCGTCCGGCGCGGCAAGAAGGACAACTACTGGTCGATGGGCATCCCCGGCCCGGCCGGCCCGTGCTCCGAGCTGTTCTACGACCGGGGCCCCGCCTACGGGCGTGAGGGCGGTCCGGAGGTCGACGAGGACCGCTACATGGAGTACTGGAACCTCGTCTTCATGCAGTACGAGATCGCGGACGTGACCAGCAAGGAGCACTTCCGGATCGTCGGCGAGCTGCCGAAGAAGAACATCGACACCGGCATGGGGCTGGAGCGGATCGCCTCCATCCTCCAGGACGTCGACAACCTCTACGAGATCGACGAGGTCCGGCCGATCCTGGACCGCGCCTCCGAGCTGAGCGGCAAGCGGTACGGTGCCCGGTCCGGGCAGGTGGCCGCCGAGTCGCACCCGGACGACGTCCGGCTGCGGGTGGTCGCCGACCACGTGCGGACCGCGCTGATGCTCATCGGCGACGGGGTGACCCCGAGCAACGAGGGGCGCGGCTACGTGCTGCGCCGGATCATGCGCCGGGCGATCCGGGCGATGCGGCTGCTGGGCTACCAGGACCGGGCGTTGCCCGAGCTGCTGCCGGTGGCCCGGGACTGCATGTCCCCGTCGTACCCGGAACTGGCCACCGAGTTCGACCGGATCTCGCAGTACGCGTACGCGGAGGAGGACGCCTTCCTCTCCACCCTGCGGGCCGGCACCACGATCCTGGACACCGCGATCAGCGAGACGAAACAGGCCGGGAAGCCGGCGCTCTCCGGCGACAAGGCGTTCCAGCTGCACGACACGTACGGCTTCCCGATCGACCTGACCCTGGAGATCGCCGCCGAGCAGGGGCTGACCGTCGACGCGGAGGGCTTCCGCCGGCTGATGGCCGACCAGCGCTCCCGCGCCAAGGCCGACGCGAAGGCGCGCAAGACCGGGCACACCGACCTGTCGGCGTACCGGTCGGTGCTGGACAGCGGCGGCCCGGTGACCTTCACCGGGTACACCGAGACCAAGCGCGAGGCGAGAGTCCGGGCGCTGCTGTCCGGCGGTGCCCCGGTCGCGGCGGCGGTCGAGGGGGACACCATCGAGCTGGTGCTCGACGCGACCCCGTTCTACGCCGAGGGCGGCGGGCAGCAGCCCGACCAGGGCCTGGTCACCGTCGGCGGCGGCGAGATCGAGATCTTCGATGTCCAGCAGCCGGTACCCGGCCTGGTGGTCCACCGGGCGAAGGTGCGCCGGGGCGAGGTACGGGCCGGGGAGACGGGCTTCGCCGAGATCGACGTGACCCGGCGGCGGGCGATCTCCCGCTCGCACACCGCGACCCACCTGGTGCACCAGACCATGCGCAACTTCCTCGGCGAGTCGGCCACCCAGGCGGGTTCGCTGAACGCACCGGGCCGGCTGCGGTTCGACTTCAACACCCCGACCGGGGTCGCGCCGAGCGTGCTGCACGACGTGGAGCAGCAGGTCAACGAGGTGCTCCTGGCCGACCTGGAGGTGCACGCCTTCATCACCTCGCTGGAGGAGGCCCGCCGGCTCGGCGCGATGGCGCTCTTCGGCGAGAAGTACGGCGACGAGGTGCGGGTCGTCGAGGTCGGCGACTACGCCCGCGAGCTGTGCGGCGGCACCCACGTCGACCGGTCCGGGCAGCTCGGGCTGGTGAAGATCCTCTCCGAGGCGTCGATCGGGTCCGGCGTGCGCCGGGTCGAGGCGCTGGTCGGCATGGACGCGTTCCGCTTCCTGGCCAAGGAGCACCTGCTCGTCGCGCGGCTGGCGGAGCTGTACCGGGTGCCCAGCGACCAGGTTGCCGACCGGGTCGAGCAGACCGTCACCCAGCTCCGCGACGCCGAGAAGGAGCTGGAGAAGCTCCGCGCCCAGCTGGTGCTCGGCGGTGCGGCGGCGCTCGCCGCGCAGGCGAAGGACGTGCGCGGTGTCGCGTACGTCGGCACCGAGGCGCCGGAGGGCGCGGCCGGCAACGACGTGCGGACCCTCGCCCAGGAGATCCGGGGCCGGATCGACGCGGCGCGGCCGGCGGTGGTCGCGGTGGCGGCCCGGGCGGGCGGCAAGGCGTCCCTGGTGGTGGCGGTGAACGGTGCGGCCCGCAGCCGGGGCCTGGCCGCGAACGACCTGGTCAAGGCGGCCTTCTCCGGCCGGGGCGGGGGCAGCCCCGACCTGGCGCAGGGCGGTGGCCTGCCGGCGGCCGAGGCGCCGAATCTGCTGCTGACGGTGGAAAAGGCGATCAGCGAGGCGTGACGTCCCCGTCGATGGGGTACCAGGGCGGGCCGGACGGTCCGCCCTGGCGCGTTCCTGCGGTGCGGAAGGCCCGACGTGGGGCCGGTGGAGGAGTGAACCCGAGTGAGGGAATTCGTCCGGGGCGTCCGCCTCGGGGTGGACGTCGGACAGGTCCGGGTCGGCGTGTCGATCTGCGACCCGGACGGCATCCTGGCCACCCCGCTGGTCACCCTCGCCCGTGACCTGACCAGCGAGGACGACCGGGTGCCCACCGACATCGCCGAGTTGCACCGGCTCGCGGCCGAGCACGGGGCGGTCGAGGTGGTGGTCGGTCTTCCGGTGAACCTGGCCGGACGGCACGGCCCGGCCGCCGTACACGCCACGTCGTACGCGACCCGTTTGGCTGATGTAATAGCGCCTGTTCCGGTGACGCTGACGGACGAGAGGATGTCGACCGTGGTGGCTTCTCGTAGGCTGGCCGAGCGGGGCGTCCGGGGTAAACGGCAACGCGCGGTGGTCGACCAGGCCGCCGCGGTGGAGATTCTGCAGAGCTGGCTAGACGCGCAGCGGAGGCGGACGTAATGATCGACGACCTGGACCTCGGTTTCGACGAACGCGACCGGGGCGACAAGGGCAAGCACCGGCGCAGCGCCGTGCGTAAGCGCAAGGGCAAGTCCGGCGGTGGTGGCCGTACGGTCCTCGCCCTGATGCTGGCCCTCGTGCTGCTCGGCGCGATCGGCGGTGGCGCCTTCTACGGCTTCGACCGGGTGCAGGGCTACTTCGTCACCCCCGACTACGACGGCACCGGCACGGGTGAGGTGACCATCGAGGTCAAGCAGGGCGCGCTGATCGCGGACATCGCCAACGTGCTGTACGAGGCGGGTGTGGTCAAGAGCGCCCAGGCGTTCATCGACGCCGCCGAGGAGAACGCGCGCAGCAAGAACATCCAGCCCGGCACCTACAAGGTGCGCAAGGAGATGAGCGGCGAGAGCGCACTCGGCATGCTCCTCGACCTGAAGAACAAGATCGTCAAGGGGATCACCATCCCCGAGGGGACCACCGCCAAGCGGACGTTCAAGCTCCTGTCGGAGCAGACCAAGATCCCGGTGGAGGACTTCGAGGCGGCGGCGAAGGACCCGGAGGCGCTCGGCGTCCCGGACTGGTGGTTCAAGCGCACCGACGGCAAGCCGGTCAAGAAGTCGGTCGAGGGTTTCCTCTACCCGGACACCTACGAGATCCCGCCGAAGGCGACCGCCGAGGTCATCCTCAAGGAGATGGTGTCGAACTTCCTCACGGTGACCGGCAAGATGCAGTTCGCCGAGCGGGTGGAGAAGGAACGCGGCGGGATCAGCCCGTACGAGGCCCTGATCGTGGCCTCGCTCGCCCAGGCCGAGGCCGGTAACAAGGACGACCTCGGCAAGGTCGCCCGGGTGGCCTACAACCGCGCCTACGGTGAGTTCCCCTGCAACTGCCTGGAGATGGACGTCACGGTCAACTACTACCTGGAGTCGACCGGTCAGCGGACCAAGTCCTCCAAGGAGATGACCGCGGCCGACATGGACAACCCGAAGAACCCGTACAACCGCAAGCTGCGCGGCATGATCCCGACCCCGATCAACAACCCGGGCAAGGACGCGATGGAAGGGGCGATGGACCCGCCGGCGGGGAAGTGGCTCTACTTCGTGGCCATCGACAAGGAGGGGCACTCCGCCTTCGCCGAGACCTACGAGGAGCAGCTCCGTAACGAGGCCAAGGCGCGAGAGGCCGGCATCATCTGATGACGCAGGCCCGTCGGGCGGCGGTGGTCGGTACGCCGATCGCGCACTCCCTCTCCCCGGCGATCCACAACGCGGGGTACGCGGCGGCCGGGCTGACCGGCTGGTCGTACACCCGGATCGAGTGCGACGCCGCCGGGCTGCCCGGCCTGGTCGCCAGGCTCGGCCCGGAGTGGGCCGGGTTGTCGGTGACCATGCCGGGCAAGGAGGTGGCGCTCACGGTGGCGACCGAGGTCTCGCCGGTCGCCGCCGCCGTCGGTGCCGCCAACACGTTGGTCCACCGTCCCGACGGATCCTGGTACGCGGACAACACCGACGTCGTCGGCATGGTGGAGGTGCTCACCGCCGCCGGGGTGGCCCCGGGTGCCACGGTCACCGTGCTCGGTGCCGGGGGCACCGCCCGAGCGGCCGTCGCGGCGGCGGCGCGGCTGGCCGCGAAGTCGGTGACCGTGCTGGCCCGCCGCCCGGAGGCGGTGGCGGAGCTACGGCCGGTGGCCGGGGCGCTCGGCGTGCCGATGACCGCCGCCCCGTGGGCCGAGGCCGCCGCGCACCTCGACGCCGACGTGGTGGTCTCCACCCTGCCGAAGGGGGCCGCCGACCCGTTCGCCGAGGTGGCCGCCTGGCGGCCCGGGACGGTCTGCTTCGACGCCATCTACGACCCGTGGCCGACCCCGCTCGCCGCTTCCGCCCAGGCGGCCGGCGCCCCGGTGGTCTCCGGCCTGGACCTGCTGCTGGCCCAGGCCGTCGGCCAGTTCGAGCACTTCACCGGCGTCACCGCCCCGGTCGAGGCGATGCGCGCCGCGCTACCGCTGCCCCGCTGACCCCGCCCCGGGCTCGACGCGAGCACGGGACGGGGCGTCAGCTTTCTCGACCGGTGCGTCAGGCTCCTGCGGCCGACTTGAGGTCGGCGGCCCGGTCGGTGCTCTCCCAGGTCAACTCGGGCAGCTCGCGGCCGAAGTGGCCGTAGGCGGCGGTCTGCCGGTAGATCGGGCGGAGCAGGTTCAGGTCCCGGATGATCGCCGCGGGACGCAGGTCGAACACCTCGTTCACGGCCTTCTCGATCCGCTCGACCGGCACGTTCTCCGTCCCGAACGTCTCGATGAACAGACTCACCGGATGCGCCTTACCGATCGCATAGGCGACCTGCGTCTCACACCGTTCCGCGAGACCGGCGGCGACGACGTTCTTCGCCACCCACCGCATCGCATAGGCGGCGGACCGGTCCACCTTCGACGGGTCCTTACCCGAGAACGCCCCACCACCATGCCGGGCGTACCCACCGTAGGTGTCCACGATGATCTTCCGACCCGTCAGACCGGCGTCACCCATCGGCCCACCGATCTCGAACCGACCCGTCGGGTTCACCAACAACCGATACCCGTCGGAATCGAGTCCCAACGACTCCAGCTCCGGGTTCACCACGTGTTCCCGCACGTCGGGGGCGAGGAGCCCGTCGAGCGAGATGTCCGCCGCGTGCTGCGAGGAGACCACCACCGTGTTCAGACGGACCGGACGCAGACCCTCGTACTCGATGGTCACCTGCGTCTTACCATCCGGCCGCAGATACGGGATCGTGCCGTCCTTCCGCACCGCCGACAACCGCCGCGCCAACCGGTGCGCCAACGCGATCGGCAACGGCATCAGCTCCGGCGTCTCCGAACACGCGAACCCGAACATCATCCCCTGGTCACCGGCACCCTGCGCATCCAACGCAGACTCCGACGACCCCGTCCGCAACTCGAACGCGTTGTCCACACCCTGCGCGATGTCCGGCGACTGCGCCCCGATCGACACACTCACCCCACACGACGCCCCGTCGAACCCCTTACGCGACGAGTCGTACCCGATCCCCAGGATCGTCTCCCGCACGATCGACGGGATATCCGCATACGCCTTCGTGGTCACCTCACCCGCGACGTGCACCTGCCCCGTCGTGATCAACGTCTCCACCGCGACCCGCGAACGCGGATCCTGACTCAACAACGCATCCAGAATCCCATCACTGATCTGATCAGCGATCTTGTCCGGGTGGCCCTCCGTGACCGACTCGGACGTGAACAGGCGACGTGTCACAGTGTTCCTCTCAGGTTCGACTCAGACGCTTACCGGAACGGGGGCGGGACGTGGGGTCGCGCCCCGGATCAGATCCACCAGGGCCACCGGGTCGGCCGGCGGGCGCCAGCCCCGCCAGGCCACGTACCCGTCCGGCCGTAGCAGGACGAACGGTTGCCGGTACCGGTGGGCGACCACCGGGTCGCGGTAGTCGTGGACGGCGAACGGCACCCCGGCGGCGGCGAACGCGGCCCGCAGCGCGGGCACGCCCGGCGGGTTCGGGACGTCGGCGCGCGGCGACCAGGGGTCGGCGAGGCGTAGCAGGGCGAACCCCTGCCGTACGACGTCGTGGACGGTGACCCTCGCGGCCAGCGGGACGGGTGGTGCGGGCATCCCGGGCAGCGCCTCGTCGAACGGGTCCGGCGGGGCGTCGGCCTCGTCGTCGGCCACGATCGACGAGCGGTAGCGGTGGCCGACCGGCCCGTCCGTGGCCGCCGGCCGTCGTTCCTCGTGGTAGCTGTCGAGCAGCACCGCGCCGGCCCAGCCCCGCAGGGTGGCGGCGAGCTTCCAGCCGAGGTTGACCGCGTCGCCGACGCCTTCGTGCCCGCCCGCGCCGGGGCGGTCGACGCCGCAGCGGAACACCCGGCCGGCGCCCGGGGCCGGGTGACCGCCGTCGGCCGGGCGCGGGGTGGGGCGCAGCGGCGCGGCGGCACCGTCGCAGGCGACCAGCCAGCCGGCGGTCACCACGGTCACCGCGCCGTCGCGGGGGTCGACGAGCCGGGCCTCCACCCGGTCGTCGTACGGCCGGACCGCGTCGACCCGGCAGGACAGGTCGTGCCATCGACCTTCGGGTCCGGCGACGGTGGCGTCGACTCCGTACCGGGCCAGTTCCGCCTCCAGGGTCAGCCCGACCGGGCCGGTACCCACCACCAGCACGTCCGTCCGGTGTCGTCTGCTCGTCATGTCACGTCCGTTCTCCGGGCCCGTCGCCCCGGCCCCGGTGTCGTTCGGGCCCGACGCTAGGCCAGCGGGTACGAGCGCTCCTCCAGGCTGACTCGAACCGTGCTCTCGACCGGCGAGACCGCAGAGGGCCGAACCCGCCGCGTCGCCGTAGTGCCCGACGGTCCGCAGGGCGGGACGCGGTGGCCGGTGCGGGGCGACGGGTGCGGGGCGTGCCAGACTGGTCCGGTGTTGCGCTGGTTGACTGCAGGTGAATCACACGGCCCCGCCCTGGTCGCGCTCCTGGAGGGCGTCCCCGCCGGGGTGGAGGTCACCACCGGGGACATCTCCGCCGAGCTGGCCCGCCGTCGACTCGGCTACGGCCGGGGCGCGCGGATGGCCTTCGAGCAGGACGAGATCGAGATCATCGGGGGGCTCCGACACGGCGTGACCATCGGCAGCCCGGTGGCGATCCGGGTCGGCAACTCGGAGTGGCCCAAGTGGCGCACCGTGATGGCCGCCGACCCGGTCGACGCCGAGGAACTGGCCGGGCAGGCGCGCAACGCGCCGCTGACCCGCCCCCGTCCCGGTCACGCCGACCTGGCCGGCATGCAGAAGTACGGGCACACCGACGCCCGGCCGATCCTGGAGCGCGCCAGCGCCCGGGAGACCGCCGCCCGGGTCGCCGTCGGGGCCGTCGCCAAGGCGCTGGTGAAGCAGACCCTGGGCGTCGAGATCGTCTCGCACGTGGTGGAGCTGGGCCCGGTCGCGGCCGAGCCGGGGCTGCGTCCCCGGCCGGAGGACGCCGCACGGATCGACGCCGACCCGCTGCGCTGCCTCGACCCGGAGGCGAGCGCCCGGATGGTCGCCGAGGTCGACGCCGCGAAGAAGGCCGCCGACACCCTCGGGGGCGTGGTCGAGGTGCTGGCGTACGGGGTGCCACCGGGCCTCGGCAGCCACGTGCAGTGGGACCGCAAGCTCGACGCCCGGCTGGCCACCGCGTTGATGTCGATCCAGGCGATCAAGGGCGTCGAGATCGGCGACGGGTGGCAGCAGGCGCGCTCCCGGGGCTCCGAGGCGCACGACGAGATGGTGCCGACCGCGACCGGGGTGCGCCGGTTGACCGACCGGGCCGGCGGCCTGGAGGGCGGCATCACCACCGGTGAGCCGTTGCGGGTGCGGGCCGCGATGAAACCGATCTCCTCGCTGAACCGGGCTCTCGCCACCGTGGACGTGACCACCGGCGAGCCGGCCACCGCGATCAACCAGCGGTCGGACGTCTGTGCCGTACCGGCCGCGGCGGTGGTCGCCGAGGCCATGGTGGCCCTGGTGCTCGCCGAGGCCACCATGGAGAAGTTCGGGGGCGACTCGGTGGCCGAGATCCGCCGCAACCTCGCCGGCTACCTCGACGCCCTGGTGATCAAATGACGGTGAACCGGCCGGTCTGCGTGCTGGTGGGGGCCCCGGGCGCGGGTAAGACCACCGTCGGGCGGGCACTCGCCGGCGCGCTGGAGGTGGAGTTCCGCGACACGGACGAGGACATCGAGCGGATGGCCGGCAAGCCGATCCCGGAGATCTTCGTCGACGAGGGGGAGGCGCACTTCCGTGCCCTCGAACGGGCGGCGGTGGCGGCGGCGCTGGCCTCCTGTCCCGGCGTGCTCGCCCTCGGCGGTGGCGCGGTCCTGGCCGAGGAGAACCGCGCCGCCCTGGTCGGGCACACCGTCGTGTATCTCAGCGTCGAGTTGACCGACGCGATCAAGCGGGTCGACCTGGGCGTCGGCCGGCCGCTGCTGGCGCTCAACCCGAGGGCGACGCTGCGGTACCTGCTGGACCAGCGCCGCCCGTTCTACCAGGAGGTGGCGACCGCCACGGTGGTCACCGACGGGCGCGACCCCGCCGACATCGTCACCGAGGTGCTGACGCTGCTCGACCGCTGACGACCGCCCGCCGCTACGGGTGGGTGCCGGCCGGCTCGCCCGACACCACCGTCGCCGGGCGGAACCGGCGGGCGGGTCGCGCCTCCGGTCGCCAGGTGGCCAGCAGCGCCAGCGCGAGCAGGATCTCGGCCAGGTCGCCGCCGTAGTACATCACCGTCGCCCCGGCCCGCAGCTTCGCGACGGAGGCCGGGACGTCGACCAGCAGCCCGGCGTAGAGGAGTTGGGCGAGGGCGGCGTGCCCGGCGACCGCGACGCCGACCACGACCAGGCGCACCGGCACCCGGGGACGGTGCGGGCCCGGGTCCGGGCCGGCGATCGACCAGGTGAAGAGGTATCCGCTGAGCAGGAAGTGCAGCTGGAGCAGGTGGTGCACCGCCGGCTGGTCGAGGCTCGCCCGGTAGAGCGGGGTCAGGTAGAGCACCCAGAGTCCACCGACGGTGAGCAGCAGACCGGTGGCCGGGTGGGCGAGCAGCCGGGGGAGCGGGTGGCCCAGCCAGCGGATCGCGGCCCGCCCGACGGACCGGTCGACGACGCGCAGGGTCAGCGTCCCGGGGGCCCCGAGCACCAGCCCGAGTGGCGCGAGCATGCCGAGCAGCAGGTGCTGCCACATGTGCCCGACGAGGTCGTGCGCGGGCACGGCCAGGCCGACACCGAGCAGCAGCGCCCCGGTCCCGAACGCCGTGGTCCGCCAGGTGCTCCAGGGCCGGCCGGCGCGGCGTTGCCGGATCACTCCGGCCAGGTAGACCCCGACCAGCAGCAGCGGTACGACCAGTGTCGGGTCCACGCCGGGCGGCGCGGCGTGTCCGTCGGCGTGGGCTCCGACGTTCACGGCAGGTCGTCCCGCGACCCGTCGCCACCGCGCTGGAGCAGCCAGCCGCCGGCGACCAGGACCGCGCCGAGCGCGAGGAAGCCGAGGTCCCACCAGAGCCGGTGCGCGCCCTCCCGGACGTGGTGGATGCCGAGCAGGTGGTGGTCGACGACTCCCTCCACCAGGTTGAACAGTCCCCAGCCGACCAGCGCCCAGCCCCAGAGCGTGCGGGAGCGCCACAGCCGGCTCCGGGAGCGGGTCACCCGGGCGTGCAGCAGGGCCAGACCGGCGAGCACCGCCACCCAGGTCACCACGTGGAAGATCCCGTCCCAGAGGGTGTTCATCCGCAGGCCGGGGACGGTGTCCACCGGGTACTCCCGGATGCCGGCGTTGTCGCTGCCGGTGGCGCTGAGCATGTGGTGCCACTGGAGCACCTGGTGCAGCAGGATGCCGTCGAAGAACCCGCCCAGGCCGACGCCGAGCAGGATGGCGGGAAGCCGGATGTCGGCGTCCTCGATCGTGCGGGTTGCCATGCGGGACCTCCACCGTCGTCGATTCGGACCGGCTCGGGACCTGCCCGGTCCCTGTCGGTTAAACGCCGTTGTCCGGTATGCGGTCACCAGGTGGACGGTCGGGCCGGATCGGACCGCCGCTCGGCTAGGCTCCGCAGCGATGGACGAGATGACCCGGATCCCGGTCGGCGGCGAGCGCCCGTACGACGTACTCGTGGGACGCGGCCTCTGGGAGGCGCTGCCCGGCCTGCTTCCCGGCGTGACCCGCGCGGCGGTGCTGTACGCCCGGCCGCTGCGGCGGTTGGCCGACGCGCTCGGCGGCCGGCTGCGGGCGGCCGGCGTGGAGCCCCTGCCGATGGAGGTGCCGGACGCCGAGGCCGGCAAGCAGATCGACGTGGCCGCCCACTGCTGGGACCGGCTGGGAGCGGCGAACGTCACCCGCAACGACGCGGTGGTCGGGGTGGGCGGCGGCGCGGTGACCGACCTGGCCGGGTTCGTCGCCGCGAGTTGGCTGCGCGGGGTGCGCTGGGTGCCGGTGGCGACCTCGTTGCTCGGGATGGTCGACGCGGCGGTGGGCGGCAAGACCGGGATCAACACCGCTGCCGGCAAGAACCTGGTCGGCGCGTTCCACCCGCCGGCCGGCGTTCTCTGTGACCTGACCGTGCTGGACACGCTCCCCGCCGTCGACCTGACCGCCGGGCTCGCCGAGGTGGTCAAGTGCGGCTTCATCGCCGACCCGGTGATCCTTGACCTGATCCTGCGGGACCCGGCTGCGGCGACCGACCCGGCCGGCGCGGTGACCCGCGAGCTGATCGAGCGGGCGATCCGGGTCAAGGCCGACGTGGTCTCCGGTGACCTGCGCGAGTCGGGGCTCCGGGAGGTGCTCAACTACGGGCACACCCTGGCCCACGCCATCGAGAAGGTGGAGGGGTACCGCTGGCGGCACGGGCACGCCGTCTCGGTCGGGCTGGTCTACGCCGGCACGCTCGGCCGGCTGGCCGGCCGGTTGGACGCGGCGACCGCCGAGCGGCACCGCACGGTCGTGACGGCCCTGGGCCTGCCGACGCGCTACCCGGCGGCGGCCTGGCCGGACCTGCTCGCCACGATGCGGGTGGACAAGAAGGCGCGCGGATCCCGGCTGCGGTTCGTGGTGCTCGACGGGCTGGCCCGCCCGGCGATCCTCGAGGATCCGGACGACGACCTGCTGCACGCGGCCTTCCGCGAGGGGGTGGCGGCGTGAGGGTGTACGTGCTGAACGGCCCGAACCTGGGTCGGCTGGGTACCCGGCAGGTCGACGTCTACGGCGCGACCAGCTACGCCGACCTGGTGGCGCTCTGCGAACGCACCGGCGCCGACCTGGGGCTGGAGGTGACGGTGCGGCAGACCGACGCCGAACACGAGCTGATCGGTTGGCTGCACGACGCCGCCGACGAGGGTGCCGCGGTGGTGCTCAACCCGGCGGCCTGGTCGCACTACTCGATCGCGGTGCGGGACGCCTGCGCGATGCTGCGCGGGCCGCTGGTCGAGGTGCACATCTCCAACATCCACGCCCGGGAGGAGTTCCGGCACCACTCGGTGGTCTCGGCGGTGGCGACCGGGGTGATCTGTGGCCTGGGCCTGGACGGCTACCGTCTGGCCCTGCACCACCTGGCCGCGCTTTCCGGCTGAACGCCACCGCCGAACAGTCACGCTGAGTGTCTGCGCGGCTGTCGTCACGGTGGGTTGCACTTCGCTTCGGGCCCGACCTCGCCCTGCCGTCCTTTGCTCTGCACCCACGGACGCGCCACCGCGCTGAGCTGGGCTCTTGGCCGCGCGCACGGGGAAGCCGATCGCCGGGCCCCTCGCTCTGTGTGGCTGTCGCGTCCCGGGGTGCCGAGCAAAGCGTCGACCCGGTGACATCGGCGGGACGTTGTCGACGTCGGAGAGTGACCGGCCATGAGGGGGGCGGATCGCGTCGACGGATCGGCCCGGACGGCGACGGGCGCTCTCCGGCGCAGCTAGTAGACTTGCCAGGTCCGTCCGCCAATTGATGATCAAGGCAGGAAATGGCCACCACCAACGACCTCAAGAACGGCCTGGTACTCAACCTCGACGGGGGGCTCTGGGCTGTCGTGGAGTTCCAGCACGTCAAGCCCGGCAAGGGCGGGGCCTTCGTCCGCACCACGCTGAAGAACGTGCTCTCCGGCAAGGTCGTCGACAAGACCTTCAACGCGGGCACCAAGGTCGAGACCGCGACCGTCGACAAGCGCACCATGCAGTACCTCTACGCCGACGGCGAGGACTACGTCTTCATGGACCTGGAGACGTTCGACCAGATCACCGTCCCCGGTGCGACCGTGGGCGACGCGGCGAACTACCTCCTCCCCGAGGCGGAGGCGATCGTGGCCACCCACGAGGGTGTGCCGCTCTACGTCGAGCTGGCGACCAGCGTCGTGCTCGAGGTCACCTACACCGAGCCGGGCCTGCAGGGCGACCGCTCCACCGGCGGCAACAAGCCGGCCACCGTCGAGACCGGCGCGACCGTGCAGGTGCCGCTCTTCATCACCACCGGCGAGAAAATCAAGGTGGACACCCGAGACGGCCGTTACCTCGGCCGCGCCTGATGGCCGAGGCTCCCAAGCAGCAGATGCCCGCGCGCCGGAAGGCGCGTAAGCGGGCACTGGACGTGCTCTACGAGGCCGACCTGCGTGGCCGGCCGCCGGTGGAGGTGCTCGCCGGCTACATCGAGCGGATCGAGAAGCCGCGCCCGGAGCACCTCGGCTACGCCGTCAGCCTGGTCGAGGGGGTGGCGGCGCACCTCGACCGGATCGACGAGCTGATCGCCAGCTACGCCGAGGGGTGGACGCTGGAGCGGATGCCGGTGATCGATCGCAACCTCGCCCGGATCGCCGTCTGCGAGCTGCTCTACCACGACGACATCGACGACGCGGTGGCCATCAGCGAGGCCGTCGAGCTGGCCCGACAGATGTCGACCGACGACTCGCCGCGCTTCCTCAACGGCCTCCTCGGCCGGATCGCCGACTACGCCAGCCGCTGAACCGCGCGGCAGCCCGTCCGCGCCGCGCCGTTTCGCCGGGGCGTCGCGCACCCCGTACGAGCCCGAGGGGCCCACGCCGACCGGCGCGGGCCCCTCGGGCGCGATGCGGTTGTCAGGACGCGAAGAACGCCCGGGGGTCGGCGACCAGCACACCGTGCTCGTTGAGCCGCTCGATCAGCCCGGAGGGCGAGGCATCGTAGACGATGGCCAGGGCCCGCAGGTCGTCGGCGCGGATCGAGAGCACGCGGCCGTTGTAGTCACCGCGCTGCTGCTGGATGGCGCGGGCGTACCGGGCCACGTACGCCAACTCCTCCGACGCCTCGTCGTAGAGCCGCTCCAGGTCCAGCACGATCTTGCTGGTCGGCTCGTGCCGGACGCCGCTGCCGTCGGGCAGCAGCTCGGAGACGGGTACGCGGTAGAAGTCGGCCAGCTCCGCCAGGCGGGACACGGTGACGGCCCGGTCACCACGCTCGTACGACCCGACCACGACGGCCTTCCACCGGCCGTTGGACTTCTCCTCCACGCCCTGCAGGGACAGGCCCTGCTGCTGGCGGATGGAGCGCAGGCGGGCGCCCAGCGACTTGGCGTATTCAGAGGGCATTCGGACACTCCCAGTGCTGCTCGGGGTTCTCCCAGCTATCGCTACGGAGCGTGACGGTACGGGGATTGCGACACGTGGTCAAGTGCTCGTGACACACCTGTTGGCAACGCGGGGGCGATCCATCCATATTTCGGGACTGATCTGCCAATCAGCAGCCGCCCGACCGGGGCGGCGGTGACCACTGGTAACGTGGCCTGAAGCCCCCGGTCGGGGCCGTTCGCGGCCGGTGTCGGGGGAGTCAGACGTCCTTTAACGACCCGTCCCGTGAGGCGGGGAAGGAGGTCCGCCGTGGCCTACCCGTCGGCTGCTCGATCCCCGGTGCCGAGGCAACCCTCGGTAAAGGTGATCCTCGCCAGCGCTGACGTGCAGCGCGTGGTCGACCGCATCGCCCACCAGATCCTGGAGAAGACCCAGGGCGCCGCCGACACCGTCCTGCTCGGCATCCCGACCCGGGGCGCACCGTTGGCCCGCCGGCTCGCCGCCCGGATCAGTGCCTTCGAGGACGTCGCCGTACCGGTCGGCGTGCTCGACATCACCCTCTACCGCGACGACCTGCGCCGGCACGCCGTCCGGGCGGTGGGCCCGACCGAGGTGCCGCCCGGCGGCATCGACGGCAAGCGGGTCGTCCTCGTCGACGACGTGCTCTTCTCCGGCCGCACCGTCCGGGCCGCCCTGGACGCGCTCAACGACGTCGGCCGCCCCGCCTCCGTGCAACTCGCCGTCCTGGTCGACCGGGGACACCGCCAACTGCCCATCCGGGCCGACTACGTCGGCAAGAACATCCCGACCGCGCTCGCCGAGAGCGTCCGGGTCACCCTCGCCGAGGTGGACGGCACCGACGAGGTCAAGCTCTACGGGGGTACCCCCTCATGATCCGGCACCTGCTCTCCGGCGCGGACCTGGACGCGTCCACCGCCACCCTGGTCCTGGACACCGCCGCCCAGATGGCCACCGTGGCCGGGCGGGAGGTCAAGAAACTGCCGGCCCTGCGTGGCCGGACCGTGGTCAACCTCTTCTACGAGGATTCCACCCGGACCCGGATCTCCTTCGAGGCCGCGGCGAAGCGGCTCAGCGCCGATGTGATCAACTTCTCGGCGAAGGGGTCCAGCGTCGCCAAGGGCGAGAGCCTGAAGGACACCGCCCTCACCCTCCAGGCGATGGGGGCCGACGCGGTGGTGGTCCGCCACCCGGCCTCCGGCGCCCCGCACCGGCTGGCGAACTGGGTCGACGGCAGTGTGGTCAACGCCGGGGACGGCACCCATGAGCACCCCACCCAGGCGCTGCTGGACGCGTACACGATGCGCTCCCGGCTGGGTCGGATCGCCGGCCTGCACGTCGCCGTGGTCGGGGACGTGCTGCACAGCCGGGTGGCCCGCTCCAACGTCCTGCTGCTGTCCACCCTCGGCGCGAAGGTGACCCTGGTCGGGCCGCCCACCCTCATCCCGGTGGACATCGCGGCGGCCCTCGCGCCCGGCACCGACGTCTCGTACGACCTCGACGCCGTGCTGCCCGGGGCGGACGTGGTGATGATGCTGCGGGTGCAGCGGGAGCGGATGACCGACTCCTACTTCCCCTCGGCCCGCGAGTACGCCCGCCGCTACGGCCTCGACGGCCCCCGCATGCGCCGCCTGCCGGAGCACGCGATCGTCATGCACCCCGGCCCGATGAACCGGGGCATGGAGATCACGCCCGAGGTGGCCGACTCACCCCGCTCCACCATCGTCGAACAGGTCACCAACGGGGTCTCCGTCCGGATGGCCGTCCTCTACCTGCTGCTCGGGGGGAACAACCAGTGACCACGTACCTGATCAAGGGGGTCAGCGTCGTCGGCGGCGCCCCCACCGACCTGCTGGTGCGCGACGGCGTCGTGGCGGAGACCGGCCGGGGCCTGGACGCGCCGGGCGCCACCGTGCTCGACGCCGACGGCCTGGTCGCCCTCCCCGGACTGGTCGACCTGCACACCCACCTGCGCGAGCCGGGCCGGGAGGACGCCGAGACGGTCGAGACCGGCTCCCGTGCGGCAGCCCTCGGCGGGTACACCGCGGTCTGCGCGATGGCGAACACCTCCCCGGTCGCCGACACCGCCGGCGTGGTCGAGCAGGTCTGGCGACTCGGCCGGGAGGCCGGGCTGGTCGACGTCCAGCCGATCGGCGCGGTCACCGTCGGCCTGGCCGGCGAGCGCCTGGCCGAGCTGGGCGCGATGGCCGACTCGGCGGCCCGGGTGCGGATCTTCTCCGACGACGGGCACTGCGTCGCGGATCCGAAGCTGATGCGCCGGGCGCTGGAGTACGTCAAGGCGTTCGACGGGATCATCGCCCAGCACGCCGAGGAGCCCCGGCTCACCGAGGGCGCCCAGATGCACGAGGGTGAGGTCGCAACGAGGCTCGGGCTGACCGGCTGGCCGGCGGTCGCCGAGGAGGCGATCATCGCCCGGGACGTGCTGCTCACCGAGCACGTCGGCGGTCGGCTGCACGTCTGCCACGTCTCGACGGCCGGCAGCGTCGAGGTGCTGCGCCAGGCCAAGGCGCGCGGGGTCCGGGTCACCGCCGAGGTGACCCCGCACCACCTGCTGCTCACCGACGCCCGCGCCGAGACGTACGACCCGGTCTACAAGGTCAACCCGCCGCTGCGCACCGCCACCGACATCGCCGCCCTGCGGGCGGCCCTGGTCGAGGGCGTGATCGACATCGTCGCCACCGACCACGCCCCGCACGCGGTGGAGGACAAGGAGTGCGAGTGGGCGTACGCCCGACCCGGGATGCTCGGGCTGGAGACGGCGCTCTCGATCGTCCTGGAGGTGCTCGGCCCGGAGTGGGACCTGATCGCCGAGCGGATGTCCCGCACCCCGGCGCGCATCGCCGGCCTGGACGGCCACGGTCTCGACCCGGCAGCGGGCGTGCCGGCGAACCTCACCCTGGTCGACCCGGCCGCCCGACGCGTGATCGAGCCGGCGGACCTGGCCAGCCGTAGTCGCAACACCCCGTACGCCCGCATGACGCTGCCGGGTCGCATCGTGGCGACCTTCCTGCGCGGCGAGCCGACGGTCCTGGACGGAAAGGCTGTCAAATGATGTCCCAGCGCAGGCCCGCGATCCTGGTCCTCGAGGATGGGCGCACGTTCCACGGGGAGGCCTACGGCAGCGTCGGGGAGACCTTCGGCGAGGCGGTCTTCACCACCGGCATGACCGGCTACCAGGAGACCCTGACCGATCCCTCCTACCACCGGCAGGTGGTGGTGCAGACCGCCCCGCACATCGGCAACACCGGGGTCAACGGCGACGACGACGAGTCGGGCCGGATCTGGGTCGCCGGGTACGTGGTCCGCGACCCGGCCCGGATCGGGTCGAACTGGCGGGCCACCGGCGGTCTGGAGGAGCGCCTGGAAGCCGAGGGCGTGGTCGGCATCAGCGGGGTGGACACCCGGGCGCTCACCCGGCACCTGCGCGAGCGCGGCGCGATGCGGGTCGGCGTCTCCAGTGTCTCCGACGACCCGCGTGCCCTGCTGGCCCGGGTCCGCCAGACGCCGCCGATGGTCGGCGCGGACCTCTCCGCCGAGGTGACCACCGCCGAGCCGTACGTGGTCCCGGCGGAGGGCGAGCACCGGTTCACCGTCGCCGCGCTCGACCTGGGCATCAAGCGCAACGTGCCGCGCCGGCTCGCCGCGCGGGGTGTCACCACCCACGTGCTGCCGGCCTCCTCGACCATCGAGGAGGTGCTGGCCACCGGCGCGGACGCGGTCTTCCTCTCGCCCGGCCCCGGCGACCCGGCCACCGCCGACGTCCCGGTGGCCCTGGCCCGCGAGGTGCTGCGCCGCCGGGTGCCCCTGTTCGGCATCTGCTTCGGCAGTCAGCTGCTCGGCCGGGCGCTCGGGTTCGGCACCTACAAGCTCGGGTACGGCCACCGGGGCATCAACCAGCCGGTGCTGGACCGGGCCACCGGCAAGGTCGAGGTGACCAGCCACAACCACGGCTTCGCGGTGCAGTTCCCCGGAGCCGAGCCGGGGGCCGTGGTCCCGGACCGGATCGTCGACACCGAGTTCGGTGGTGTCGAGGTCAGTCACGTCTGCCTCAACGACAACGTGGTCGAGGGCCTGCGGGCGAAGGACGTGCCCGCGTTCACCGTCCAGTACCACCCGGAGGCGGCGGCCGGTCCGCACGACGCGGACTACCTCTTCGACCGCTTCGCCGAACTGATCGAGGGCCGCGGCTCCGACCGGAAGCACAGTGGAGGCGGGCAGAATGCCTAAGCGGACCGACCTCAAGCACATCCTGGTGATCGGCTCCGGGCCGATCGTCATCGGCCAGGCCTGCGAGTTCGACTACTCCGGCACCCAGGCCTGCCGGGTGCTGCGCGGTGAGGGGATCCGGGTCAGCCTGGTCAACTCCAACCCGGCGACCATCATGACCGACCCGGAGTTCGCCGACGCCACCTACGTCGAGCCGATCACGGCGGAGTTCGTGGAGCTGGTCATCGCCAAGGAGCGGCCGGACGCCCTGCTGCCCACCCTGGGCGGGCAGACCGCGCTGAACACCGCGGTGGCCCTGCACGAGGCGGGTGTCCTGGACAAGTACGGCGTCGAGCTGATCGGCGCGAACATCGAGGCGATCCGGCGCGGTGAGGACCGGCAGCTGTTCAAGGACATCGTCGCCAAGGCCGGGGTTCGCCTCGGCTTCGCCGACCCGTCCGCGCTGGTGCCCCGCTCGCGGGTCTGCCACTCGATGGACGAGGTCCGGGACACCGCCGCCGAGCTGGGCCTGCCGGTGGTGATCCGGCCGTCGTTCACCATGGGCGGCCTCGGCTCCGGCATGGCGCACACCGACGAGGACCTGGAGCGCATCGCCGGGAGCGGGCTGGCCGCCAGCCCGGTGCACGAGGTGCTCATCGAGGAGAGCGTGCTCGGCTGGAAGGAGTACGAACTCGAACTGATGCGGGACCGGCACGACAACGTGGTGGTGGTCTGCTCGATCGAGAACGTCGACCCGATGGGCGTGCACACCGGCGACAGCGTCACCGTCGCCCCGGCGATGACCCTGACCGACCGGGAGTACCAGCGCCTGCGTGACCTCGGCATCGCGGTGCTGCGCGAGGTCGGCGTGGACACCGGCGGCTGCAACATCCAGTTCGCGGTGAACCCGGCCGACGGGCGGATCGTCGTCATCGAGATGAACCCCCGGGTGTCCCGGTCGTCCGCGCTCGCCTCCAAGGCGACCGGTTTCCCGATCGCGAAGATCGCCGCGAAGCTCGCCATCGGCTACACCCTGGACGAGATCCCCAACGACATCACGCGCAAGACCCCGGCGGCGTTCGAGCCGGCCCTCGACTACGTCGTGGTGAAGATCCCCCGGTTCGCCTTCGAGAAGTTCCCCGGCGCGGACCGGGAGTTGACCACCACGATGAAGTCGGTCGGCGAGGCGATGAGCCTGGGCCGGAACTTCACCGAGGCGCTGAACAAGGCGATGCGCTCGATGGAGACGAAGGAAGCCGGGTTCTGGACCCTGCCCGACCCGGCCGACGCGACGAAGGAGAACACCCTCGCCGCGTTGCGGATGCCGCACGACGGGCGGCTCTACACCGTCGAGCGGGCGCTGCGCCTCGGCGCGTCGATCGCCGAGGTCACGACGGCCTCCGGTGGCATCGACCCGTGGTTCCTGGACCAGATCTGCGCCCTGGTCGAGCTGCGCGCCGAGATCGTCGCCGCTCCGGTGCTCGAGGGGGACCTGCTGCGCCGGGCCAAGCGGGCCGGGCTCTCCGACCGACAGCTCGCCGCGCTCCGGCCCGAACTGGCCGCCGAGGACGGCGTACGCACCCTGCGGCACCGCCTCGACGTCCGGCCGGTCTACAAGACCGTGGACACCTGCGCGGCCGAGTTCGCCGCGACCACGCCGTACCACTACTCCTCCTACGACTCCGAGACCGAGGTGGTCGGCTCGGACCGGCCGAAGGTGCTGATCCTGGGCTCCGGGCCGAACCGGATCGGCCAGGGCATCGAGTTCGACTACTCCTGCGTGCACGCGGTGATGGCGCTGCGGGCGGCCGGTTACGAGACGGTCATGGTCAACTGCAACCCGGAGACCGTCTCCACCGACTACGACACCGCCGACCGGCTCTACTTCGAGCCGCTCACCTTCGAGGACGTGCTGGAGGTGTGGCACGCCGAGGACACCTCCGGGCGGGCGGCCGGCGGGCCGGGTGTGGTCGGCGTGGTCGTCCAGCTCGGCGGGCAGACCCCGCTGGGGCTGGCGCAGCGGCTCAAGAACGCCGGAGTGCCGGTGGTCGGCACCTCCCCGGAGTCCATCCACCTCGCCGAGGAGCGGGGCGCGTTCGGCGCGGTGCTGGCCCGGGCCGGCCTGCGCGCGCCCGCGCACGGCACCGCCACCTCGTACGAGGAGGCGAAGGCGATCGCCGACGAGATCGGCTACCCGGTGCTGGTCCGGCCATCGTACGTGCTCGGCGGGCGGGGCATGGAGATCGTCTACGACGACCCGACGCTGCGCGACTACATCGGCCGGGCCACCGACATCTCCCCGGACCACCCGGTCCTGGTGGACCGCTTCCTCGACGACGCGATCGAGATCGACGTGGACGCGCTCTGCGACGCCGACGGTGAGGTCTACCTCGGCGGCGTGATGGAGCACATCGAGGAGGCCGGCATCCACTCCGGCGACTCGTCCTGCGCGCTGCCGCCGATCACCCTGGCCGGTTCGCACGTGGCGCAGGTCCGCCGGTACACCGAGGCGATCGCGCGGGGTGTCGGGGTGCGGGGCCTGCTCAACGTGCAGTACGCCCTCAAGGACGACGTGCTCTACGTCCTGGAGGCGAACCCGCGCGCCTCGCGGACCGTGCCGTTCGTGTCCAAGGCCACGGCGGTGCCGCTGGCCAAGGCGGCGGCCCGCATCGCGCTCGGGGCGACCATCGCGGAACTGCGCGCCGAGGGCCTGCTGCCGGCCTCCGGTGACGGGGGCACGCTGCCGCCGGACGCCCCGATCGCGGTGAAGGAGGCGGTGCTGCCGTTCAAGCGGTTCCGCACCCCCACCGGGAAGGGCGTGGACTCGCTGCTCGGTCCGGAGATGAAGTCCACCGGCGAGGTGATGGGCATCGACACCTCGTTCGGGCACGCCTTCGCCAAGAGCCAGTCCGCCGCGTACGGCTCGCTGCCCACCTCCGGCCGGATCTTCGTCTCGGTGGCGAACCGGGACAAGCGCGGGATGATCTTCCCGGTGAAGCGCCTGGCCGACCTGGGCTTCGAGATCCTGGCCACCACCGGCACGGCCGAGGTGCTGCGCCGGTACGGCATCGCGTGCGAGCAGATCCGCAAGCACTACGAGGCCGGTGCCGGGGAGGACGCGGTGTCGCTGATCCTGGGCGGCGAGGTGGCGTTGGTGATCAACACGCCGCAGGGCTCCGGGGCGAGCGCCCGCTCCGACGGGTACGAGATCCGCAGCGCGGCGGTCACCGCCGACATCCCCTGCATCACGACCGTCCCCGGCGCGGCCGCGGCCGTGATGGGCATCGAGGCGCGGATCCGGGGCGACATGACCGTCCGTCCCCTCCAGGAACTCCACGCCGCCCTGCGGGCCGCGGAATGACCGCCGGCCGGCGGGAGGCGACCGCGTGATGTTCGAGCGGGTGGTGCGGCCGGGGCTGTTCCGGATCGGGGGCGGCGACGCCGAGACGGCGCACGAGTGGACGTTGCGGCGGCTCGCCGCGCTGTCCGGGCGACCGACCCTGCTCGCCGGGGTGCGGTCGCGGTACGCGGTGTCCGCGCCGCGCACCGTCTTCGGCGTCCGGTTCCCGAACCCGGTCGGGCTGGCCGCCGGCATGGACAAGAACGGGGTGGCGCTGCCGGCCTGGCCGGCGCTGGGCTTCGGGTTCGTCGAGGTCGGCACGGTGACCGCGCGCCCGCAGCCGGGCAACCCCCGGCCCCGGCTGTTCCGGCTGCGCGACAGCGAGGCCGTGGTCAACCGGATGGGCTTCAACAACGCCGGGGCCGGGGCGCTCGCCGCCCGCCTGGCCGCGCTGCCCCGCCCGCTCGGCGTACCGCTGGGCATCTCGCTCGGCAAGTCCAAGGTGACCCCGCTGGCGGAGGCGGTGGAGGACTACCTCACCTCCTACCGGGCGTTGCGGGACCACGGCGACTACTTCGCGGTCAACGTCTCCTCGCCGAACACCCCCGGACTGCGCGCCCTCCAGGACCGGGAGCACCTCGACGGGCTGCTCGCCGCCCTGGTGGGGGAGAAGCCGGTGCTGGTGAAGATCGCGCCGGACCTGACCGACCCGGCCGTCGCCGAACTGCTGGAGGTCTGCCTCGACCGGGGCGCGGCCGGGGTGATCGCCACCAACACCACGCTGGCCCGCGACGGGCTGGCTCCGGGCGACCGGGCCCGGGGGGCGGAGACCGGTGGGCTCTCCGGCCGTCCGCTCGCCGCCCGGGCCCGCGAGGTGGTCGCCTTCGTGCACCGGGAGACCGGGGGCCGGCTGCCGGTGATCGGGGTGGGCGGAATCGTCGATCCGGACGACGCGGCCCGGATGGTCGACGCGGGGGCGAGCCTGGTGCAGCTCTACACGGGCTTCATCTACCGCGGCCCGGCCCTGGTGCGCGCCGCCGTCCGGGCCGTCGCCCGGGCGGACCGCGGCGCGGCCCGGATGGTCTAGCCGCGTGCCGACCACCTCGCCGGGCGGGTGGTCCGGGGCCCTGCGAGGTGGACCGACAGGACGACGAGTGCCGGTGGATCCACCGGCGGGGGCACGAGGCGAGAAGCCGGAGAGGCGGACAGGGCCGTGACGCCCGAGGAGATCCTGGCGGGGGACCGGGAACACGTGTGGCACCCGTACGCCCCGCTGCCGCCGGCCGTGCCGCCGTACGTGGTGGAGAGCGCCCGGGGGGTGCGGCTGCGCCTGGCCGACGGGCGGGAGCTGGTCGACGGGATGTCGTCCTGGTGGGCGGCCATCCACGGCTACCGGCACCCGGTGCTCGACGCGGCGGTGGTCGACCAGCTCGGCCGGATGAGCCACGTGATGTTCGGCGGGCTGACCCACGAGCCGGCCGTCCGTCTGGCGCGCACCCTGGTGGAACTGGCCCCACCCGGCCTGGAACGGGTCTTCCTCTGCGACTCCGGATCGGTCGCCGTCGAGGTCGCGGTCAAGATGTGCCTGCAGTACCAGCGGGCCACCGGCCGGCCGGAACGGCACCGGCTCGGCACCTGGCGGGGCGGCTACCACGGGGACACCTTCCACCCGATGAGCGTCTGCGACCCGGAGGGGGGCATGCACCATCTCTGGACCGACGTGCTGCCCCGTCAGGTCTTCGCCCCGGCCCCGCCCGGCGGCTTCGACGGCCCGGTCGACCCGGCGTACGAGGCGGCGCTGGTCGACGCGGTCGAGCGGCACGCGCACGAGCTGGCGGCGGTGATCGTCGAGCCGGTGGTGCAGGGGGCCGGCGGGATGCGTTTCCACCACCCGCACTACCTGCGGGTGCTGCGCGAGGTGACCCGCGCCCACGGGGTCCTGCTCGTAGTCGACGAGATCGCCACCGGTTTCGGCCGGACCGGGACGATGTTCGCCGCCGAGCACGCCGGGATCGCCCCGGACGTGCTCTGCGTGGGCAAGGCGCTCACCGGCGGCTACCTGAGCCTGGCCGCCGCGCTCTGCACCGCCGAGATCGCCCGGGGCATCTCCGCCGACGGGGTGCTGGCGCACGGCCCGACGTTCATGGGCAACCCGCTCGCCTGTGCCGTCGCGAACGCCTCCATCGGGCTGCTGCGGG
This sequence comes from Micromonospora sagamiensis, assembly GCF_014680085.1. Taxonomy (NCBI): domain Bacteria; kingdom Bacillati; phylum Actinomycetota; class Actinomycetes; order Micromonosporales; family Micromonosporaceae; genus Micromonospora; species Micromonospora sagamiensis. The sequence goes on from NZ_AP023438.1 coordinate 5,327,157, forward strand.
CCGGAGACTGGGCCGCCGAGGTGTCCAGGGTGGAACGGGCGTTACGGAGCGGTCTGGCGCCGTTGCGGGGCGCGGTCGGGGTGCGGGACGTCCGGGTGCTCGGCGCGATCGGCGTGGTGCAGCTCGACCACGAGGTGGACCTGCCGGCGGCGACCGCGGCAGCGGTCGCCGAGGGGGTCTGGCTGCGGCCGTTCCGCGACCTGGTCTACACCATGCCGCCCTACCTGACCGACGACGCGGACCTGGTCCGGATAACCGCGGGTATCGCCGCCGCGGTGGCGGCGGGCTGACGCCCACCGTCCCCGGTGGACACCGGAGGCCCCGACGGCCCGGTGGGTGGCCGCGGGGCGGCACACGAGAGGGAGAGAGAGCAGATGGAGAGCTTCGGAGCCCGGCTGCACCGGGCGATGCGGGAACGCGGGCCGCTCTGTGTGGGAATCGACCCGCACCCGGGACTGCTGGCCCGCTGGGGCCTGCCGGACGACGTCTCGGGCCTTGACCGGTTCACCCGGACCGTCACGGAAGCCCTCGGTGACCGGGTTGCGGTGGTCAAGCCCCAGTCGGCCTTCTTCGAGCGGTACGGCTCCCGGGGCGTGGCCGTGCTTGAGTCAACTATCCGACAGTTGCGGGAAGCCGGCGCGCTCGTTCTTCTCGACGTCAAGCGTGGCGACATCGGGTCGACCGTCGCCGCGTACGCCGACGCGTACCTCAATCCATCCAGTCCGCTGTATGTCGACGCCGTGACGGCGAGCCCCTACCTGGGAGTAGGTTCGCTGGCCCCGATGTTCGACACGGCGGCCCGGCACGGTGGCGGCGTCTTCGTGCTGGCGCTGACCTCCAACCCGGAGGGCAGTGCGGTGCAGCGCGCGCGGGGCGCCGACGGGCGAACCGTCGCGCAGGCCGTCATCGATGAGATTTCCCAGCTCAACGCCGGTGCGGAGCCGCTCGGCAGCGTCGGTCTGGTGGTCGGGGCGACGGTCGGCGACACCGGTCACGACCTCTCCCGGGTGGGCGGTCCGCTGCTCGCTCCGGGGCTCGGCGCGCAGGGCGGCACGGCGGCGGATCTGCGTACCGTCTTCGGTTCCGCACTCTCCGCGGTACTTCCGTCGTACTCGCGCCAGGTGCTCTCCGCCGGTCCCGATCCGGCCGCGCTGCGGGCGGCGACCGAACAGGTTCTGACCGACTGTCGACGGGTCCTCGACGCGGGGAAACTGACTGACGGGTCGGTCACCACGGGGTGACGGGCGCGCGTCCACGTTGCCGAAAGCTCCGCTGACCGCTAGTTTTCCCGGCGCTGGGAACCACTGACCCCTTTGGTGCCCAGCGACACCACGTTTCACAGAAGCGGCGGTGCGTCCCGCCCGCCGCGATAGGGACCTGAGGAGAACTGGTGCCGCTCCCGTCACTTACCCCTGAGCAGCGCGCGGCCGCGCTGGAGAAGGCCGCGGAGATCCGCAAGGCCCGTGCTGAGCTGAAGGAGCAGCTCAAGCAGGGCAAGACCACCCTCGCCTCCGTCCTCGAGCGGGCTGAGGCCGACGACGTCGTGGGCAAGCTGAAGGTCTCGGCCGTCCTCCAGGCCATGCCGGGCATCGGCAAGATCCGGGCGACCCAGATCATGGAGAAGCTCAAGATCGCCGACAGCCGCCGGCTGCGTGGCCTCGGTGACCAGCAGCGCAAGGCTCTGCTTGGAGAGTTCGCCGGGAACTGACCCGTGATTCGGGTACAAACAAGCGGTGAGCACGGCTGACGAGACGCGCCCGGCGGCTCGGCTCACTGTCCTGGCCAGCCCCTCCGGGGCCGGTCGGGCCAGTGTGGTCGAGGCGGTCCGGGCGCGTTTCCCGGCGACGTGGACGCCCGTACCGGCCACCACCCGGCCGCGACGCGGGCACGAAGTGCACGGGGTGGACCGGATCTTCCTGGACCCGGCTGGATTCGAGCGCCTGGTCGCCGAGGGGCGACTGCTCGAGTGGAGCCGGGTCGGACCGTACCGGCGGGGGACACCGCACCGCCCGGTACGGGCCCGGCTCCTCGCCGGGCGTCCGGTCCTCCTCCCGATCGACCCGGACGGCGCGCTGCGCGTCCGCGAGGTCGAACCGGACGCCCGACTGGTACTGCTGGCCCCGCCCGGCTTCCGTCCCGACGCGCGGACCGCAGCCGCGTTCGAGCTGACCCTCCGGCACGACCTGCTCGAACGGGTCACGGCCGAGCTGGTAGGATTGCTCGGTTCGTCCTTTCCGGCACCGGTCCAGCCGCGACCGCGCGGTTGACCGCCCGCCGCGCCGCGGCCGGTCCAATCAGACGCAGAGGTTCAAATTCGTGGGATCCATCGCCAACCCCGAGGGCATCACCAACCCGCCGATCGACGAGCTGCTGGAGAAGACCTCCTCGAAGTACGCGCTGGTGATCTTCGCCGCCAAGCGCGCCCGCCAGGTCAACGCCTACTACAGCCAGCTCGGTGAGGGCCTGCTGGAGTACGTCGGCCCGCTCGTGGAGACCACCCCGCAGGAGAAGCCCCTCTCGATCGCGATGCGCGAGATCAACGCCGGTCTGCTCACCGCCGAGCCGACCGACCAGCCGTAACCCACCCCGCCGATGTCCGCCGGGATCGTCCTCGGGGTCGGCGGCGGCATCGCCGCCTACAAGGCATGTGAGCTGCTGAGGCTCTTCACCGAGTCGGGCCACCGGGTCCGGGTCGTGCCGACCGCGTCGGCTCTCCGCTTCGTCGGAGCGCCGACCTGGGCGGCACTCTCCGGTCAACCGGTGGCCGACGACGTCTGGACCGACGTGCACGAGGTGCCGCACGTCCGGCTCGGTCAGCGGGCCGACCTGGTCGTGGTCGCACCGACCACCGCCGACCTGCTGGCCAAGGCGGCCCACGGGCTCGCCGACGACCTCCTCACCAACACCCTGCTGACCGCCCGCTGCCCGGTGGTGCTCGCGCCAGCGATGCACACCGAGATGTGGGAGCACCCGGCCACCGTGGCGAACGTGGCCACCCTGCGGGCCCGGGGCGTCCTGGTGATCGAGCCGGCGGTCGGCCGGCTGACCGGCGCGGACAGCGGCAAGGGCCGCCTCCCCGACCCGGCGGAGATCTTCGCGGTGGCGCGGCGCGCGCTGCGCCGGGGCCCCGACGCCCCCGTCGACCTGGCCGGACGCCGGGTGGTGGTGACCGCCGGCGGCACCCGGGAACCACTCGACCCGGTGCGCTTCCTCGGCAACCGGTCCTCCGGTAAACAGGGGTACGCCTTCGCGCGCGCCGCGGTCGCCCGGGGGGCCCGGGTGACACTGATCGCCGCCAACGTCTCGCTGCCCGATCCCGCCGGGGTGGACCTGGTCCGCGTCGGCACCACCGAGGAGCTGCGCACGGCCACCCTGGCGGCGGCCGAGACGGCCGACGTGGTGGTGATGGCGGCGGCTCCGGCCGATTTCCGTCCGGCGACCTACGCGCCTGGCAAAATCAAGAAGTCGGAGGACGGCGGCGCGCCCACCATCGAGCTGGTGACGAACCCGGACATCGCCGCGGAGCTGGGTGGGCGTCGCCGGCCGGGACAGGTGCTGGTGGTGTTCGCGGCCGAGACCGGTGACGCGGAGGCCAACGGGCGGGCGAAGCTCGCCCGCAAGCGGGCGGACCTCATCGTGATCAACGAGGTCGGCGTGGACAAGGTCTTCGGTGCCGAGACGAACGCGGCGACCGTCATCGGCGCGGACGGTTCGACCCGGGTGATTCCGGAACGGACGAAGGAAGACCTGGCCGACGACGTCTGGGACCTCGTGGTGCCCCGTCTCACCACCCCTGCCTGACCCGGAGAGCACCCACACGGCCGGGCGGTAGTGACTACACTGCCGCGGAACGACCCTTCACATCTTAGGAGTGCCGTGACACGCCGCCTGTTCACGTCCGAGTCGGTCACGGAGGGCCACCCGGACAAGATCGCTGATCAGATCAGTGATGGGATTCTGGATGCGTTGTTGAGTCAGGATCCGCGTTCGCGGGTCGCGGTGGAGACGTTGATCACGACGGGGCAGGTGCACGTCGCGGGTGAGGTGACCACGAAGGCGTATGCGGATATCCCGTCGATCGTGCGGGAGACGATCCTGGGGATCGGGTACGACTCGTCGCGTAAGGGGTTCGACGGGGCGTCGTGTGGGGTGAGTGTGTCGATCGGGGCGCAGTCGCCGGACATCGCGCAGGGTGTGGACAACGCGTTCGAGTTGCGGACGGGGTCGTCGGAGTCTGCGTTGGATGCGCAGGGTGCCGGTGACCAGGGGATGATGTTCGGGTTCGCGTGTTCGGAGACGCCGGAGCTGATGCCGCTGCCGATCGCCCTCGCCCACCGCCTCGCCCGGCGGTTGTCGGCGGTGCGGAAGGACGGGACGATCCCGTATCTGCGGCCGGATGGTAAGACGCAGGTGACCATCGAGTACGAGGGTCTGCGTCCGGTCCGTCTGAACACGGTGGTGGTCTCGTCGCAGCACGCGGCGGACATCAGTCTGGAGTCGTTGTTGACGCCGGACGTGCGGGAGCATGTGATCGCGCCGGAGGTCGAGGGCCTCGGTCTGGACACCGACGGGTACCGGTTGTTGGTGAACCCGACGGGTCGGTTCGAGATCGGTGGGCCGATGGGTGACGCCGGTCTGACGGGTCGGAAGATCATCGTGGACACCTACGGTGGGTACGCCCGGCATGGTGGTGGGGCGTTCTCGGGTAAGGACCCGTCGAAGGTGGACCGGTCCGCCGCCTATGCGATGCGGTGGGTGGCGAAGAACGTCGTCGCCGCCGGCCTCGCGGAACGGTGTGAGACGCAGGTCGCCTATGCGATCGGTAAGGCGCATCCGGTGAGTCTGTTCATCGAGACGTTCGGGACGGAGAACGTGCCGGTCGAGCGGATCGAGAAGGCCGTGAACGAGGTGTTCGACCTGCGTCCCGCGGCGATCATCCGGGACCTGAACCTGCTCCGCCCGATCTACCGGCAGACCGCCGCCTACGGCCACTTCGGCCGCGAGCTGCCCGAGTTGACCTGGGAGAGCACCGACCGGGCCGCCGACCTCAAGTCGGCCGCAGGAGCCTGACCCCCAGCAGGCACACCGACCGGCGACCCGCTGACGGGTCGCCGGTCGCTCGTGTCTGCGTGGACGTGCCCCTGGCCCATCTGGACCGGCCCTTCGACTACCTGGTCCCCGCCGAACTGGCCGCGTCGGCGGTGCCCGGCACCCGGGTCAAGGTGCGCTTCGCCGGTCAACTCGTCGACGGCTGGCTGCTGGAACGTGCCGAGCGGTCCGGGCACGCCGGCCGGCTGGCGTACCTGGAGAAGGTCGTCTCGCCCGAACCGGTGCTGGCCCCCGAGATCGCCGACCTGGCCCGGGCGGTCGCCGACCGGTACGCCGGCAGCCTCGCCGACGTGCTCCGCCTCGCCGTACCGCCCCGGCACGCCCGGGTCGAGAAGGAGACCTTGCCCGACGAGCCCGCGACCGCCGACGTCCCGACCGCCGACGTCCCGACCGACGCGGCCCGGGCCGAAAGCGCCCCGGTCGACGGAGCCCCGGCCGGGACCATCGTGCCGGCCGTGCCGGGTCCCCCCGTCGTCCCCGATCCGCCGGTCGGTGCGGACGGCTGGGGCGCGTACCCGGCCGGGCCGGGTTTCCTGCGGGCGCTCGCCGACGGCCGGGCCCCGCGCGCGGTCTGGTCCGCGCTGCCGGGAGAGGACTGGCCGGACCGCATCGCCGAGGCCGCGGCGGCCACGGTGCGCGGCGGACGCGGCGTGGTCGCGGTGGTCGCCGACGCCCGCGACCTGGACCGGCTCGACGCGGCGCTGACCGGGGTGCTCGGCCCGGACCGGCACGTCCGGCTCTCCGCCGCCCTCGGTCCGGCCCGCCGCTACCGGGCCTTCCTCGCCGCCCGCCGGGGCCGGGTACCGGTGGTCATCGGCACCCGCGCGGCGATGTTCGCCCCGGTGGAGCGGCTCGGTCTGGTGGCGATCTGGGACGACGGCGACGACCTGCACGCCGAGCCCCGGGCGCCGTACCCGCACGCCCGCGAGGTGCTGCTCACCCGCGCCCAGCTCGGCGGGGCCGCCGCCCTGGTCGGCGGGTACACCCGGACCGCCGAGGCGCAACTGCTGGTGGAGACCGGCTGGGCGCGGGAGGTGGTCGCGGACCGGGCCACCCTCCGGGCGCGTACCCCGGGCGTCGCGCCGACCGGCGACGACCCGCAGCTGGCCCGCGACCCGGCCGCCGCGACCGCCCGGCTGCCCAGCCTGGCCTGGACCACCGCGCGGGACGCGTTGCGGGCCGACACCCCGGTGTTGGTCCAGGTGCCCCGGCGTGGCTACCTGCCGGCGGTCTCCTGCGCCGACTGCCGGGCCCCGGCGCGGTGCCCGCACTGCGCCGGGCCGCTCGCGCTGCCGTCGGCCCGGGGGATGCCGGCCTGCCGCTGGTGCGGCCGGGTCAGCGCCGCGTACGCCTGCCCCGAGTGCGGCGGCCGGCGGCTGCGGGCCGCGGTGGTCGGCGCCCGACGGACCGCCGAGGAACTGGGCCGCGCCTTTCCCGGGGTGCCGGTGCGCACCTCCGGGCGCGAGGAGGTGCTCGCCCGGGTGCCCGGCGGCGCGTCAGTGGTGGTGGCGACCCCCGGTGCCGAGCCGGTCGCCGAGGGCGGCTTCGGCGCGGTGCTGCTGCTGGACTCCTGGGCCCTGCTCACCCGGGCCGACCTGCGGGCCGGGGAGGAGGCGCTGCGGCGGTGGCTCCACGCGGCGGCGCTGGCCCGGCCGGCGACGGCCGGCGGACGGGTGGTGGTGGTCGCCGACGGCGGGCTCGCCCCGGTGCAGGCCCTGCTGCGCTGGGACCCGGCCTGGTTCGCCGCGCGGGAGCTGGCCGAGCGGCGGGAACTGGGATTCCCACCGGCGGTACGGATGGCCAGCGTGACCGGCACCGCGCCGGCCGTGGCCGAGCTGCTCGCCGAGGCCCGCCTCCCCGAGCAGGCCGAGGTGCTCGGTCCGGTCCCGGCCGACGACGACCGGGAACGGATGCTGGTCCGGGTGCCCCGGTCGCGGGCGTCCGCGCTCGCGGAGGCGCTGCACGCCGCGGCCGGGGTCCGCGCCGCCCGCAAGGCCGCCGACCCGGTGCGGGTGCAGGTCGATCCGCTGGAGCTGTTCTGACCTCCGCCGGTACGGGGGTGTTCGCCGGGAAAGTCCTGGCGGGCCCGTGGTAGCATCGCCCCTCACTGCCCGTGCCGGCGCGGCGCGACGACGGCCGGAGCGCGTCGAGGCGACGCCGAATCGATGATGTCAACCAGCCGGTGATCAGAGGTGGATCAGTCGTGACCGTCCGTCAATCGATCGTCTTCAACGGTGATCTCGGCAGCGGCAAGAGCACCGTCTCCGTCGAGATCGCCGAGCGGCTCGGCATGCGGCGGGTCAGCGTCGGCGACCTCTACCGGCAGATGGCCCAGGAGCGGCAGATGACCGCGCTCCAGCTCAACCTGCACGCCGAGCTGGACCAGGCCGTCGACGGCTACGTCGACCAGCTCCAGCGGGACATCGCCGCCTCCGGCGAGCCGCTGGTGATGGACTCCCGGCTGGCCTGGCACTTCTTCACCGACGCGCTCAAGGTGCACATGATCACCGAACCGGGGGAGGCGGCCCGACGTGTGTTGCTGCGCCCCTCCGGCCCGGCGGAGAGCTACACCTCGCTGGAGGAGGCGAAGGCCAGGCTCAAGGAGCGCAGCGACAGCGAACGGAACCGCTTCCTGGTCCGCTACGGCGTGGACAAGGCCCGACTGCGCAACTACGACCTGGTCTGTGACACCACCCGGGCCGCTCCGACCGAGGTGATCGCGCACATCATCGACGCGTACGAGGGACGCCTCGCCACCGACGTGCTCCGCGACGCCCCGCCGCTGCTGCTGCTCGACCCGGCCCGGGTCTACCCCACGGAGGACGTGCACAACCTGCGCGGGCTCTGGGAGAGCGACCTCGTCGAGGCGGTCGGTGCCGCCGGTGACCAGGCGCTGGAGCCGCTGAGCATCGGGTACTCCGGGGAGTACTTCTTCGTCGTCGACGGTCACCGCCGGCTCAGCGCCGCGCTCCAGAACGGCTTCACCCTGGTGCCCGGCCGGCTGGTGGCCGAGGCCGAGGAGCCGGTCGTCGGCGGCCTCACCGCGGCCGAGTACTTCACCCGGCAGGTCCGGGCCGGCACGGTGCACGACTGGGAGGCGGCCCACAAGATCGAGCTCGCGCTGCCGGAGCACGTCCTGCTGGCTCCCGACGCGGTGCTGGCCGGCGACCCGGCCGTGGGGCACTGACCGGAGTCGCATTCGCTGCGCGTCACGCTATCGCCGCCGAGGGTGATCGGGGCATGATGGATCTCCCGTACGCCCGTCGATGGAGGTTCGCCGTGGACGCTGCCGATGCGATGGCTTATCTGTTCTCCCCGCAGGGACGTGTCGACCCCTATCCGGCGTACGAGCGGCTGCGCGCCCACGGGCCGGTCGTCGAGATCGCCCCGGGCCTGTACGTGGCCACCGGGTACGCCGCCATCGACGAGGTGCTCCGCGATCCCCGCTACGAGGTGACCCACGAGGAGCTGACGCAGCACCCGGTGGCCGGCTGGGCGGAGAGCCCTGCCGTCGCCTCCCTCACGGGCTCGATGCTGCGGGCCAACCCGCCCGACCACGGCCGGATGCGGCAACTCGTCGCCGGGGCCTTCACCCCCCGCCGGGTCGCCGCCATGCGCGACGTGGTCACCGCCCAGGCGACCGCGCTGGTCGCGGAGATGGCGCGGCGGGGCCGGGACGGCGCGACCCTCGACGTGATGGACGAGTTCGCCTATCCGCTGCCGATCGGGGTGATCTGCGCCCTGCTCGGCGTACCGGAGGCTGACCGGGAGGCCTTCCGGGGGTGGACCGTCGACTTCGCCGCCGTCCTGGAGCCGGAGATCTCCGACGCGGAGCTGGCCGTCGCCGACCGGGGCGCGGTGGCGCTGCGCGACTACTTCCGGGACCTGGTCGAGGCCCGTCGCCGGGCCCCCGCCGACGACCTGACCACCGCGCTGGTCCAGGCGCACGACGCCGAGGCCGGGCGGCTCACCGGCGACGAACTCCTGGCCAACCTGGTGATCCTCCTGGCCGCCGGCTTCGAGACCACCACCAACCTGCTCGGCAACGGGTTGGTGGTGCTGCTGCGGCACCCCCGGCACGCCGCCGCCCTGCGCGACGACCCCGCCCTCGCCGGGGAGTACGTGGAGGAACTGCTGCGCATCGACTCCCCGGTGCAGGTCACCAGCCGGAAGGCCACCGTCCCGGTCACCCCGGGCGGGGTGCCGGTGCCGGCCGGTGGCCGGGTGCTGCTGCTCCTCGGCGCGGGCAACCGCGATCCGGAGCGGTTCGCCGAGCCGAGCCGCTTCGACCCGACCCGGCCGCACAACCAGCCGCTCTCCTTCGGCGGGGGACCGCACTACTGCCTGGGGGCGGCGCTGGCCCGACTGGAGGCGCAGGTCGCCTTCCCACTGCTGCTGCGCGAGCTGCCCGGCCTGGCACTGGCCGGCGAGCCCCGGCACCGGACCCGGCTGACCCTGCGCGGCTACGCCACGCTGCCGGTGACCGTGGACGCCGATCAGCATCACCGGGTGGTGGTGCCCGTGCCGGCCGGGGAACGCGGTACGCCGACCGGAGCCGGCTCGGGCACTCCGTAGACTGGTACGGCACGAGTTCCGTCCCGTCGACGAAGGAGCCACCCCGCGTGACCGTCCAGCCCATCCGTCTGTTCGGGGATCCGGTGCTGCGCACGCCGGCCGATCCGGTGGTCGACTTCGACGTCGAGCTGCGCAAGCTCGTCGCCGACCTGACCGACACGATGCGGGAGCAGGGCGGGGCCGGTCTCGCCGCCCCGCAGCTCGGGGTGGGCCTGCGCGTGTTCACCTTCGACGTCGACGACGTCCTCGGGCACCTGGTCAACCCGGTGCTGGAGTTCCCGGATTCCGAGGAGCAGGACGGCCCCGAGGGCTGCCTCTCCATCCCCGGGCTCTACTTCGACACCAAGCGCCGGCAGAACGTGATCGCCAAGGGGTTCAACGCCTACGGCGACCCGATGCAGATCGTCGGCACCGGCCTGATGGCGCGCTGTGTGCAGCACGAGACCGACCACCTCGACGGGGTCCTCTTCATCGACCGGCTGGACGCCGCCGGGCGCAAGGAGGCGATGAAGGCGATCCGCCAGGCCGAGTGGTACGACGCCGCCGCGCCGCCGGTGGTCAAGGTGAACCCGCACGGGGCCGCCAGCCCGTTCGGTCTGGGGCGGTGACCGTGCGCCTGGTCTTCGCCGGCACGCCGGCCGTCGCCGTCCCCGCCCTGGAGGCGGTCGCCGCCTCCGGGCACGAGCTGGTCGCCGTGGTCACCCGCCCGGACGCCCCGGCCGGACGCGGACGCGGGCTGTCCCGCTCCCCGGTCGGCGCGTGGGCCGACGCGCACGGCGTCGAGGTGCTCACCCCGGCCCGCCCGCGCGAACCGGAGTTCCTCGACCGGCTCCGCGCACTCGCCCCGGACTGCGTCCCGGTGGTCGCCTACGGCGCGCTGGTGCCGCCGGCCGCGCTGGAGATCCCCCGGCACGGCTGGATCAACCTGCACTTCTCGCTGCTGCCCGCCTGGCGGGGCGCGGCCCCCGTGCAGCACGCGGTGCTGCACGGTGACGAGCTGACCGGCGCGAGCGTCTTCCAACTGGAGGAGGGGCTGGACACCGGCCCGGTCTACGGCACCCTCACCGACCGGATCGGGCCGCAGGACACCTCCGGCGACCTGCTGGAGCGGCTCGCCGTGTCGGGCGCGGGCCTGCTGGTGGCGGTGCTCGACGCGATCGCCGACGGCACCGCCCGCGCCGTTGCGCAGCCGGCCGACGGGGTGTCCCTGGCCCCGAAGCTGACCGTCGAGGACGCCCAGGTCCGCTGGGCCGAGCCGGCGTTCGCGGTGGACCGGCGGATCCGGGCCTGCACCCCGGCCCCCGGCGCGTGGACGACCTTCCGGGGCGACCGGGTCAAACTCGGCCCGGTGCGGCCGGTGCCCGACGCTGCGGAGCTGAAGCCCGGCGAACTGCTCGTGGAACGCAGGCGGGTGCTGGCCGGCACGGCCACCACCCCGGTGTCGCTCGGCGAGGTACGCGCCGCCGGCAAGAAGCCGATGCCGGCCACCGACTGGGCGCGGGGCGTCCGGGTCGACACCGGCGAGGAGTTCGCGTGACCGGGCCGGAGGAACGGACCGAGTACCCACGGCCGCGCCGGTCCGGTCCGGGCGTCGAGCCCGGGCGCGGCGACCGCCGACGTGATCCACGGGACGGCCGGGGCGGGGTCGACCGGCGCGGTGGCGGGCGGCCCGGCCGCCACGACGTCGTGGACCGGCCGCGTCACGCCGCGTACGAGGCGGTGGCGGCGGTGCACCGCGACGACGCGTACGCCAACCTGGTGTTGCCGGCCATCCTGCGGGACGCGGGGCTGTACGGCCGGGACGCGGCCTTCGCCACCGAGCTGACCTACGGCACCCTGCGCGCGCTGGGCACCCTGGACGCCATCCTCACCGACGCCGCCGGCCGGGACGTGGACCGTATCGACCCGCCGGTGCGCGACGCGCTGCGGCTCGGCGCGTACCAGCTCCTGCACACCCGGGTGCCGGCCCACGCGGCGGTCTCCGCCACGGTGGACCTGGTCCGGGCGGTCGGTCCGGGCGCGACCGGGTTCGCCAACGCGGTGTTGCGCGAGGTCGCCGGCCGGGACGCCGACGCCTGGATCGACCGGATCGCCCCGTCGATGGCGGACGACCCGGTCGGGCACCTGGCGCTGGCCCACAGCCACCCGCAGTGGATCGTCCGGGCCTTCTCCGAGGCGCTCGGCGGTGACCTGGGTGAGACGACCCGGCTGCTGATCGAGGACAACCAACCCCCGCCGGTGCACCTGTGCGCGCGGCCGGGGCGGGCCGACCCGGCGGAGCTGGCCGACGAGGTCGGCGGCGCGCCGGGAGCCTTCTCGCCGTACGCGGTGTACATGTCCGGCGGCGCGCCGGGTGACCTGCCGGCGCTGGCGCAGGGTCGGGCGCACGTGCAGGACGAGGGCTCACAGCTCGTGGCGGCGGCGCTGACCGCCGCCCCGTTGGACGGGGCGGACGGCCGCTGGCTGGACCTCTGCGCCGGCCCGGGCGGCAAGACCGGTTTGCTGGGCGCGCTCGCGGCCCAGCGCGACGCGCGGGTGACCGCGGTCGAGGTGGCCGAGCACCGGGCCCGTCTGGTCGAGCAGGCCACCCGTGGACTGCCGGTGAGCGTGCTGCACACCGACGGCCGGACGGTCGGCTCCGACTCGAAGCTGCCGGAGGAGCACTTCGACCGGGTGCTGGTGGACGCCCCCTGCACCGGCCTCGGATCGCTGCGTCGCCGGCCGGAGTCGCGCTGGCGCCGCCAGCCGTCGGACCTGCCGCCGCTGACCCGGCTCCAGCGGGAGCTGCTCACCGCCGGCCTGCGCGCGACGCGTCCCGGCGGGCTGGTCGCCTACGTCACCTGCTCGCCGCACGTGGTGGAGACGCACGTGACGGTCACCGAGGCGGCCCGGCGCTGCGGGGCGCCGGTGGACTTCGTCGATGCCCGGCCGCTCCTGCCAGCGGGTATGCCGGGCCTGGGGGCCGGGCCGACGGTGCAGCTCTGGCCGCACCGGCACGGCACGGACGCGATGTTCCTCGCGGTGCTGCGGCGCGGCTGACCCGGTCGTCGATCGGGGTGGGGCCGATGGTCCCACCCCGGCTTCCGGGAACGCCCCGGCGGACCGGTGCCGGGTCGGATGGGTCGGTCCGTGCGCCGGAACGGGTGTGCCGGCCCGACGCTCCGGATCGCGGGGAGCGTCGGACCGGCGGTGTCCGGTCAGGCGTAGCGGATCGGCAGGGCCTTGGTGCCGCCGCCCTTGACCGAGCGCTTCAGGCTGCGGTCACTGAGCCAGAGGAAGCACTGGATCCCGCGGTTGCCGTCCTTCCACTCCTCCTGCGAGGGGTGGTAGTAGATCGTCCCGGTCCGGTACTTGAGGTTGCTGTCGTCGGGCACCTTCGCGTACTTGGCGACCATCGCCTGGCACCGCCGGTGGACGCGCGTGCTGCCCTTGACCAGTTCGGCGTGGTCGTCGACGGTGTCCGGGTAGACGCCGACGAACTCGGCGTCGTGCCGGGTCGTGCAGGCCACCTCGGCCATGTCGTCGACCTTGTCGTTGGCCAGCTTGACGTTGAAGCAGCGGTGGGCGAGCGGGGAGTCGGCGGCCAGCGCGCCCTTGAGGCTGCCCGTCCGGGGCTTCACGACCGGACCGTCGAGGCGGTTGACCTCGGCGACGTCGCAGCGGAACCACCGCGCGCCGCCCTTCCAGCCGTACTCGGACGGGAAGATGGTGTGCAGGGCGATCCGGCCCGAGCGCCAGTCCGCGCCGAGCGTCCGGTTCGCCGCCTTCTCACACTCGCCGTACGCGGCCAGCCGGGCCGGTGATCCGGCCGGTGGGGGCGTGGCGCGGTCGCTGTGCTCGGCGGGCAGCGTGCCCACGTGCACCGTCTCCGTCTCGTGGGACTGGTCGCAGGGCACCGGGCCGTACGAGCTGAGGTAGCCGACCTCCGTCTCGTCCGGGTGGCACGTCTCGGGTGCCGGCTGGAAGATCTTCGGCGCGGCCAGGCCCGCCCAGTCGTCGACGAGGTTGCCGTCGGTGCCCTCCGGCACGCCGCAGCCGGCCAGCGCCAGCGCCGCCACCCCACCCAGAGCGCACGCCCTCAACCACCGTCGCATGACCCGTCCTCCCCGTACCGTCCGTCGACGCCGCCCCGGCGTTCGGGGCGGGCCACGGCGCAGGAGCATACGGCACCCGTACCAGTCGCGCGGGGACCGACCGTCCCCGTGGGACGGTCGGTGACGCCGGCCCGGGGACGAGGTGACGAGCGGTCACCGTGCGGTGCGGCACGGTGCCGGCGGACCGGGCGCTCAGCCGATCCGGACGGGGAGGGCCGTCGTCCCGCCGTCCCGGACCGACCGGGTCAGCGGCTTCTCCCGCCACAGGAAACACCGCACGCCCCGGTCGCCGTTGCGCCACTCCGGCTCGTAGGGGTGGTGGACGAGTGCCCGGGACCGGAAGCCGAGCGCGTCGAGGATCTCCTGGTCGAAGGGATGGCAGGTGTCGTCCTGCGGCTGGAAGACCGCCGGTCCGGGTGAGGGCTGCTTCGTCTGGTCGCCGGCGGTGGCCTTCCCGGCCGATGCGCAGCCGGCCAGGGCGAGTGCCGCCACCCCGCCCAGGGCACACGCCCTCCACCACCGCCGCATCGATCCGCCCTTCCGGCCTCCGCCCGTCCCGGTGCCGGGCGGGCCACGGCGCGGGAGCCTACGGCACCGTTCTCGGTCGCGCGTACCGACCGTCCCGGTCGGACGGTGGGTGGTGCCGGCCGGTCCCGCGAGGTGGTCGGTGGTGGCGCGGTGCCAGGGAGTGTCGGGTGCGTTCGTACACTGGCCGGGTGACCGTACCGCCCCCGATCATCGCGCCCAGCATCCTCGCCGCCGATTTCGCCCGCCTCGCCGACGAGGTGCGCGCCGTGGAAGACGCCGCGGACTGGCTGCACGTGGACGTGATGGACAACCACTTCGTGCCCAACCTGACCATCGGGCTGCCCGTGGTGCAGAGCCTGCGGGCGGTGACCGCGCTGCCGTTCGACGTGCACCTCATGATCACCGATCCACGGCGCTGGGCCCCCGGGTACGCCGACGCCGGGGCGTACAACGTCACCTTCCACGCCGAGGCCTGCGACAACCCGGTCGAGCTGGCGCGGGACCTGCGCTCGGCCGGGGCGAAGGCCGGCCTGGCCATCGACCGGGACACCCCGATCGAGCCGTACCTGGAGATCCTGCCCAGCTTCGACACCCTGCTGATCATGACGATCAAGGCCGGGTTCGGCGGGCAGCGGTTCATCCCGCAGCTGCTCGACAAGGTCCGCACCGCCCGCCGGCACGTCGCCGCCGGTCACCTGGAACTGCGCATCGAGGTGGACGGGGGGATCGCCGCAGACACCATCGCGCAGGCCGCCGAGGCCGGCGCGGACGCGTTCGTCGCCGGCACGGCCGTCTACGGCGCCGACGACCCGGCCGAGGCGGTACGTCGCCTGCGTGCCCTGGCGGGACGCGCGGCAGCCGGGGTCTGACCCGTGGAGCCCGCCGGTGAGCGCCCCGATGTCATCCTCGTCGTCGACGACGACGAGGACATCGCCCGGTTCGTCGAGTTCAACCTCCGGCTGCACGGCTTCGAGGTGATCCACGCCGCCGACGGGCAGGAGGCGCTCGAGGTGATCGAGCGAGCCCGTCCCGACCTGGCCGTGGTGGACCTGATGATGCCCCGCATCGACGGCCTGGAGCTGACCCGACGGCTGCGCGCCGACCCGATGACCTCCGCCCTGCCGGTGATCATGCTGACCGCCAAGGGGATGACCGTCGACAAGGTGCACGGCCTCAGCGCTGGGGCCGACGACTACCTGGTCAAGCCGTTCGACACCGCCGAGCTGGTGGCCCGGGTCAGCTCCACCCTGCGCCGTAACAAGGAGTTCCGCGAGGTCTCCCCGCTGACCGGGCTGCCGGGCAACAGCCGGATCCGCCGGGAGATCAGCGACCGGGTGCGCAGCGGCACCGACTACGCCGTCGGCTACATCGACATCGACCGGTTCAAGAGCGTCAACGACCGGTACGGTTTCGTCCGCGGTGACGACTTCATCTCGGCGCTGGCCCGCAGCCTGCACCGGGCGGTGGTGTCGCTCGGACTCCCGCCGGCCTTCCTCGGCCACGTCGGCGGCGACGACTTCGTGATCGTCTGCACCCCCGAGCAGGTACGCCCGCTCACCTCCCGCGCGGTGGTCGACTTCGAGACCTCCGCCGACAAGTTGTACGACCCCGTCGACGCCGAACGCGGCTACGTCGAACTGAAGGACCGGCGCGGCAACATCCGTAGGGCCGCCCTGGTCACCCTCTCCATCGGGGTCTCCCTCTCCGACAGCCGGAAGCGCTTCACCGACCCCCTCGAGGCGATCGCGGTCGCCTCCGAGATGAAGACGGTGGCCAAGAGCCAGCCCGGGTCGTACGTGGCGGTGGACCGGCGGCGGGGCCTCCCCGACCGCCCCACGGGAAACCCTCCGAAGCTGTGAGGTAGCTCGCCGGGGTGGCGGACACCCCCGGTCGACGTGTAAGACTTCCCACGTACCCACCACGCGCTGGCGGGACTCGGTGTAATTCCGAACCGGCGGTGATCCACGGCCCGAGCCGTGGTCAGCCCGCGACCCGGTCGGCCTCGGCCGCCCGGTGGACCTGGTGAGATTCCGGGGCCGACGGTTGGGGGCGGGCAATCCCGCGCCCAGACAGTCCGGATGGGAGACAGCGCGCGGGACGGACAGGCCCGGTGCCGGCCATCGCTGTCGGCTGCCCTCCGGGCCTGCCGGGTCGGCTCCGCCGTTCCCGGCTCCGCCGCCGCATGCCCGCCTCCCACCCCGCCCGCGTGTCGACCCGCGCGAGAGAGCAGGGGCAGGCGATGGCCGGCGTCTCCACCGACGAGGCGATGCGACGCGCGATCGCGTTGGCCGCCCGGGGCCTGGGCACCACCAGCCCCAATCCGGTGGTCGGGTGCGTGCTTCTCGACCCGGACGGCGAGATCGTCGGGGAGGGCTTCCACGCCTACGCCGGGGGGCCGCACGCCGAGATCGTCGCGCTGGCACAGGCCGGCGACCGGGCGAAGGGCGGCACCGCCGTGGTGACCCTGGAACCCTGCGACCACACCGGCCGCACCGGCCCCTGCACCCACGCGCTGATCCGGGCCGGGGTGGCCCGGGTGGTCGTCGCCGTGCCCGACCCCAACCCGGTCGCCTCCGGCGGCGCGAGCACGTTGCGGGCCGCCGGTGTCTCCGTCGAGCTGGGGGTACGCGCCGACGAGGCCGAGGCCGGCAACATCGCCTGGCTCACCTCGACGCGCCGGGGCCGGCCGTACGTGATCTGGAAGTACGCCGCCACGCTCGACGGGCGCTCGGCCGCCGAGGACGGCACCAGCATGTGGATCACCTCCGAGGCGGCCCGGATGGACGTGCACGCGCTGCGCGGCACCGTGGACGCGATCGTCGTCGGGGTCGGCACCGTACTGGCCGACGACCCCCGGCTGACCGTGCGCAACCTGCGCGACGGCACTCTCGCCATCCGGCAGCCGCTGCGGGTGGTGGTGGACAGCGCGGGGCGTACCCCCCTCGACGCCCGGGTCCGCGACGCCGCCGCCGACACCTGGATCGCCACCGCCGCCGAGGTCGGCGCGGGCCCGGACGGCCGGGTCGACCTGCCGGCCCTGCTCACCACGCTGCACCGGCGCGGGGTCCGGGCGGTCCTGCTGGAGGGGGGACCCCGCCTCGCCGGTGGCTTCCTCGCCGCCGGCCTGGTCGACCGGGTCGTCGGCTATCTCGCGCCCCGGCTGCTCGGGGCGGGGCCGTCCGCGGTCCGCGACGCCGGCGTGCACACCATCGACGAGGCCATCGACCTGGAGATCGTCGACAGCACGCAGGTCGGACCCGACCTGCGGATCACCGCGCTGCCCCGGAAGAGGGAGGGCTGACATGTTCACCGGCATCGTCGAGGAGCTGGGCGAGGTCGTCCGGGTGACCGAGACCGGGGACGACTCGGCGCTGGTCGCCGTCCGCGGCCCGCTGGTCGTCTCGGACGCCCGGCACGGCGACTCCATCGCGGTCAACGGCGTCTGCCTGACCGTGGTCGAGGTCGACGGGGACGTCTTCACCGCCGACGTGATGGGGGAGACCCTGCGTCGCTCCGCGCTGGGCGCGCTGCGCCCCGGTGACCGGGTCAACCTGGAGCGGGCCGCCGCGCTCGGCAGCCGGCTCGGCGGACACCTGGTGCAGGGGCATGTCGACGGGGTCGGCGAGCTGCTCGACCGGGAACCGGCCGAGAAGTGGGAGACGGTCCGTTTCCGCCTCCCCGCCGGCCTGGCCCGGTACGTGGTGGAGAAGGGCTCGATCACCGTCGACGGGGTCTCGCTGACCGTCGCGTCCGTCGGCGACGACTGGTTCGCCGTCGGGCTGATCCCGACCACCCTCGCGTTGACCACCCTCGGGGTACGGCGCCCCGGTGACCCGGTCAACCTCGAGGTGGACGTGCTCGCCAAGTACGTCGAGCGACTGCTCGGCGACCGGTTCACCGGCGGAGCCCGCTGATGGGGCCGCTGGCGTGGCTGCTCACCGCCCAGGTCGAGGTGGCCGGCTCACCGGTGCTGGTCCGGGAGGTCGTCGGCAACGTCTTCGGGCTGGCCTCGGCGCTGCTGGGGCTGCGCCGACTGGTCTGGGCCTGGCCGGTCGGCATGGTCGGCAACGCCCTGCTGCTGACCGTCTTCCTCGGCGGGGTCTTCACCACCCCGCAGGCGCACGACCTCTACGGGCAGGCCGGCCGGCAGGTCTTCTTCTTCGCGGTGAGCTGCTACGGCTGGTGGCGGTGGTCGCGTACCCGCCGGCTCGGCGGCGCGCCGGACGGCGCGGCGGTCGTCCCCCGCTGGGCCACCGGCCGGGAGCGGCTGCGGATGCTGGCGGTGGCCGTGCTCGGCACCGCCGTGGCGTACCCGGTGCTCGCCGCGCTCGGGTCCTGGGGGCCGCTGCCGGACGCCTGGATCCTGGTCGGCAGCCTGCTCGCCACCTACGGCATGGCCCGCGGCTGGGTCGAGTTCTGGCTGGTCTGGATCGCGGTGGACGCGGTGGGTGTGCCCCTGCTGCTGCGCGGTGGCTTCTACCCCTCCGCCGCGATGTACCTGTTCTACGGGCTCTTCTGCGCCTGGGGCTTCGCCAGCTGGTGGCGCACCTCGGCGAGGACCGCGCGGGCGCCCCACGATCCCGTTCCGCACAGCTACCTGGAGGCTGCGGTATGACCACGTTCGGAACCATCGAGCAGGCGGTGGCGGATGTCGCCGCCGGCCGGCCGGTCGTCGTGGTGGACGACGCCGACCGGGAGAACGAGGGCGACCTGATCTTCGCGGCCGAGAAGGCCACCCCGGAACTGGTCGCGTTCATGGTCCGCCACACCTCCGGCTACATCTGCGTGCCGCTGACCGAGGGCGAGTGCGACCGGCTGGACCTGCCGCCGATGCACCACACCAACCAGGACCGGCGCGGCACCGCCTACACGGTCACCGTGGACGCCCGGGAGGGGGTCAGCACCGGGATCTCCGCGGCCGACCGCGCACACACCATCCGGCTGCTCGCCGACGCCGCGACCAGCCCGGCCGACCTGGCCCGCCCCGGGCACGTGGTGCCGCTGCGCGCGCGGGAGGGCGGGGTGCTGCGCCGACCCGGGCACACCGAGGCGGCCGTCGACCTGACCCGGCTGGCCGGGCTGCGCCCGGCCGGGGTCCTCTGCGAACTGGTCAACGACGACGGCACCATGATGCGCCTGCCGGACCTGGAGAAGTTCTGCGCGGAGCACTCCCTCACCCTGATCACCATCGCCGACCTGATCGCCCACCGGCGGCGGACGGAGAAGCAGGTCGAGCGGGTCGCCGAGGCCCGGATGCCCACCGCGCACGGAGTCTTCCGGGCGCTGGGCTACCGCAGCGAGCACGACGGCGCGGAGCACGTCGCCCTGGTCATGGGCGAGATCGGCGACGGCCGGGACGTGCTGGTGCGGGTGCACTCGGAGTGCCTGACCGGGGACGTCCTCGGCTCGCTGCGCTGCGACTGCGGTCCGCAGCTCGACGCCGCCCTGGCCCGGGTCGCGCAGGAGGGGCGGGGCGTGGTGCTCTACGTCCGGGGCCACGAGGGGCGCGGCATCGGCCTGCTGCACAAGCTCCAGGCGTACCAGCTCCAGGACCTCGGGCGGGACACCGTCGACGCCAACCTCGACCTGGGGCTGCCGGCCGACGCCCGCGACTACGGCACCGGCGCGCAGGTCCTCTACGACCTCGGGGTCCGCTCGATGCGGCTGCTGACCAACAACCCGGCCAAGCGGGCCGGACTGGAGGGCTACGGCCTGACCATCTCCGGCCGGGAGGGACTTCCCATCCGTCCGCACCCGGAGAACGTGCGTTACCTGCGGACCAAGCGGGACCGGATGGGACACCTCCTCGACGAACTGGACGAGGTCACCGAGACGCCGCTGCGCCGGGTGGCCACGGCCGACGAGATCGGAGCCTGAGATGGCGGGATTCGGCGAACCCGGGGCGAGCGTGGTGGACGCGGCCGGCCTGACCGTGGGCGTGGTCGCGGCCCGCTGGCACGGCGACCTCACCGACCACATGTGCGACCGGGCGGTGGCGGCCGCCGAGGCGTGCGGGGCCCGGGCCGTGGTCGCCCGGGTCGCCGGCTCGGTCGAACTGCCGGTGGTGGCGCAGGCGCTGGCCCGCCGCTGCGACGTGGTGGTCGCCCTCGGCGTGGTGGTGCGCGGCGCGACCGCCCACTTCGACTACGTCTGCCGGTCGGTGACCGACGGGCTGACCCGGGTCGCCCTGGACGAGGGAAAGCCGGTCGCCCACGGGGTGCTCACCGTCGACACCGTCGAGCAGGCCCGGGACCGGGCCGGGCTGCCCGGCTCGGCGGAGGACAAGGGCTGGTCGGCCACGGTCGCCGCCCTGGACGCGGCGCTGGCCATCCGAGGGCTGGACGCCGCCAACGGCCACCGGCTCGGGTTCGGCCGCTGACGGCTCGGGGTCGGCGGCCGACCCCGCCCGGCTGACGGCGGTACGGGTCCCGGCGGGGCCGAGGCGACCCGCCCGGGACCCGGGCCACCCGGTCGGCCGGCGCGGCTGGAAGAATCGGCTCCCGTGAAGACGTTCGAGGAGTTGTTCGCCGAGCTGCAGGCCAAGGCCGCCGCCGGCACCCCGGGGTCGGGCACGGTCGCCGCGCTCGAGCGGGGTGTCCACTTCATCGGCAAGAAGGTCGTCGAGGAGGCGGCCGAGTCGTGGATGGCCGCCGAGCACGAGGGGCCGGAGCGGACCGCCGAGGAGATCTCCCAGCTGCTCTACCAGGTCCAGGTGCTGATGCTCGCCAGTGGTCTCGACCTCGAGGACGTCTACCGACATCTGTGAGTGCCCCACCCGACCGGTTGCGTCACGATCGAGATAAGGAGCACTCCGTCATGCTGCGTGTCGCCGTTCCCAACAAGGGCACCCTGGCCGAACCGGCCGCCCAGATGCTGCGCGAGGCGGGCTACCGCCAGCGTACCGACGCCAAGGACCTGGTCTGCCGGGACGAGGGCAACGACGTCGAGTTCTTCTACCTGCGTCCGAAGGACATCGCCACCTACGTCGGTTCCGGTGACCTCGACCTCGGCATCACCGGCCGGGATCTGCTGATCGACTCCGGCGCGCCGGCCGAGGAGGTGGTCGACCTGAACTTCGGCCGGGCCACCTTCCGGTTCGCCGCCCGCCCCGACGACATCGACTCGGTGCAGAAGCTGGGCGGGCACCGCGTCGCCACCGCCTACCCGGGCCTGGTCGAGCGGTACCTCGCCGACCTGGGTGTGCAGGCCGAGGTGATCCGCCTCGACGGGGCGGTGGAGAACGCCGTCCGGCTGGGGGTCGCCGACGTGGTCGCCGACGTCGTCTCCACCGGGGCCACCCTGCGCCAGGCCGGTCTGGTGGTCTTCGGAGAGCCGCTGCTGCGCTCGGCGGCGGTGCTGGTCCGCCGCACCGGTGCCCCCGGCTGCGCCCAGGCCGACCAGCTGCTGCACCGGCTGCACGGGGTCCTGGTCGCCCGCCGGTACGTGATGCTCGCCTACGACGTGCCGGCGAACCTGCTGGAGCGGGCCAGTGCGCTCACCCCGGGCATCGAGTCGCCGACCATCTCCCCGCTGCACCGGGAGGGCTGGGTCGCCGTGCAGGCCATGGTGGCCCGCGACGAGGTGCACCGGATCATGGACGAGCTGTACGAGGTGGGCGCGCGGGCCATCCTGGTCACCAACATTCACGCCTGCCGGCTGTGAGATCGCTGCCGCCGACGGTCGCCCTCGCCCTGGTGGCGCTGGGCGGGGTGGCCTCGGCGGCCCAGGGCGTGATCAACGCCGAGTTCGGGGAGCGGGCCGGTGACCCGGTGCTCGGCGCGGTCGTCAACAACCTCGGCGGCAGCGTGCTCGTCCTGCTCGCCCTGCTGACCTGGCCGTCGATCCGGACCGGGCTGCGTGGCCTGCGCGCCGCCCGGCTGCCCTGGTGGTCGTACCTGGGTGGGTTGGGGGGCGCGACGATCGTCGTGGTCGCCACGTACGTCGTACCGGTGCTCGGGGTGGCGGCCTTCACCATCGCCCAGGTCGCCGGGGGCAGCCTCGGCGGGCTCGCCGCGGACCGGGCCGGTCTCGCCCCGGTGGGGCGGCTGCCGTTGACCGGCCCCCGGGTGGCCGGCGCGCTGCTCGGCCTGGCGGCGGTCACCCTGGCCCAGCTCGGTCGTCCGGTGGGGGAGCTGGCCGTCGGTCCGGTCCTGCTCGCCGTGGCCGGTGGACTGGGGGTGGCTCTCCAGTCCGCGCTCAACGGCCGGGTCGCCGCCGCCGTCGGCACCGGCGCCAGCACCGCGGTCAACTTCGCGGTGAGCACGGCGGGGGTGTTCACCGCCGCGGCGGTCGCCGGCAGCCTCCTCCGACCCCCGGCGAGCTGGCCAGCCGACTGGTACCTCTGGACCGGCGGGCTGCTCGGGGTGACCATCGTGGTCGCCCTGCTGGTCGGGGTGCGGTCGGTCGGCGTGCTGCGCACCGGTCTGGTGCTGGTCGGCGGGCAGCTCGGCGGTTCCCTGCTCCTCGACGCGCTGCTGCCCGGCGGCGCGGGGCTGCGGCTGCCGGTGCTGGCCGGCGCGGTGCTCACCCTGCTCGCCGCCGTGGTGGCCGGCCGGGGTGGGCGAGTGCGCGGGACGCGGCCGACGGTGGGTGCGGGGCCCGGGACCGGTGCCGTGGCCGCCGGGGACCGTCCCCCGGCGACGGACCGGCGACACTGATCGCCCGACGCGGTGCACGGCTGCGCGGGTGGCGCCGCAGTCGGATGGCAGACTGGTGGGGTGAGCGATTCCGACCTGGTGCGCCTGCGTCCCCGCCGGATCCGGGTGGTCTGCTGGTCCTCGGCCGTCGCCCTGGTGGTGGTCTTCAGCCTGGTGGCCACCTCGCTGCACGGCCCGACCGGGTTCGGCTACGGAACCTTCCAGCGGGGTGACCAGCTGGCCATGATCGGCCTGGGCGTTCTCTTCGCGCTCGGTGCCCTGCTCTTCACCCGACCACGGGTCGAGGCCGACGCGCACGGCGTCCGGGTGCGCAACATCATCGGCTCGTACGAGCTGCCCTGGGAGGTCGTCCGCAACGTCCGGTTCGATCGGGGGGCGCCCTGGGCGAGCCTGGAGCTGTACGACGACGACCTGCTGCCGATGGTGGCCCTCCAGGCGGCGGACAAGGAGCTGGCGGTGGACGGGGTGCGCGCCCTGCGCCGGCTGCACCGGGCCCGCCAGGCCACCCTGGCCCAGGGCTGAGCCCTCGGCCGGCGGGGCGATTTGGGCGGTACCCCGACGGGGGTGTAGTGTGACTCTGTCGACCAGGCTGCCCGTGTGTAAATGTGAGCAGCCCTGAAGTGGAGCGCCTGCTCCCACCCGAGTCGCCCGCGACGGCGGCCGGGTCCGGTCACCGGTTCCGGGTGCATCCCGGTGCCGGATGCGCGATCATGTGATCGTGCCGACCGGTCGAGCGGGCCCTGGCATGCGCCGGGGCCTTCTGCTTTCCGGGTCGGTTCCCATCCGGGGACCACGGGGTCGGCCAACAGGAGAACGGACTCGAGGAGGCCCCATCAGCGTCGAACCACGCGTGAACGAGCAGATCCGGGCACGTGAGGTCCGACTGGTCGGCCCTGAGGGTGAGCAGGTGGGCATCGTCCCGCTGGAGCGCGCCCTGCAGCTGGCCGCGGACGTCGACCTGGACCTGGTCGAGGTTGCGCCGATGGCGCGCCCGCCGGTGTGCAAGCTCATGGACTTCGGCAAGTTCAAGTACGAGAGCGCACTCAAGGCGCGCGAAGCGCGGCGTAACCAGCAGCAGACCGTCATCAAGGAGATGAAGCTCCGGCCGAAGATCGACCCGCACGACTACGAGACCAAGAAGGGTCACGTGGTGCGGTTCCTCAAGGCCGGCGACAAGGTCAAGGTGACGATCATGTTCCGTGGTCGCGAGCAGAGCCGCCCGGAGCTGGGTTACCGGCTCCTGCGCCGGCTCGAGTCGGAGATCTCGGAACTGGGGTACGTCGAGGCCGCTCCGAAGCAGGACGGTCGAAACATGATCATGGTTCTCGCTCCGCACCGTGCCACCAAGGCCGCCGCCACGGCAGCCCGGACCGGCGCACCGCGGGAGCGGGAGGCCGGTGCCGCCGAGGCACCACCGGCCGAAGCGGCCGAGCCCGCCGGTACGACCGGCGAGTAACAGGGGAGAGACGTTTCACATGCCGAAGATGAAGAGCCACACGGGTATGGGCAAGCGGGTCAAGGTGACCGGCAAGGGCAAGATCGTTGCCCAGCAGGCCGGGCTGCGCCACAACCTGGAGAAGAAGCCCTCCACCCAGACCCGGCGGCTGAC
This sequence comes from Micromonospora sagamiensis, assembly GCF_014680085.1. Classification (NCBI taxonomy): domain Bacteria; kingdom Bacillati; phylum Actinomycetota; class Actinomycetes; order Micromonosporales; family Micromonosporaceae; genus Micromonospora; species Micromonospora sagamiensis. The sequence continues at coordinate 5,351,729 of NZ_AP023438.1, forward strand.
CGGCACGGTCGAGCTGGCCAAGGCTGACGTCAAGCGAATCAAGAAGCTGCTCGGCCGCTGACGCGCGCCACTTGACCACTAGTAAGGAGTAGTTGAATGGCACGCGTCAAGCGGGCTGTGAACGCCCAGAAGAAGCGTCGTACCCTGCTGGAGACCGCGAGCGGTTACCGCGGCCAGCGCTCCCGCCTGTACCGCAAGGCCAAGGAGCAGGTGCTGCACTCGATGCAGTACGCCTACCGGGACCGTCGTGACCGCAAGGGCGACTTCCGGCAGCTCTGGATCCAGCGGATCAACGCCGGTGCCCGTGCCAACGGGATGACCTACAACCGGCTGATCCAGGGGCTCCGGCTGGCCGGCGTCGAGGTCGACCGCAAGATCCTGGCCGACCTGGCCGTCAACGACGCGACGGCGTTCGCCGCCATCGTCGAGGTCGCCCGCGCCGCCGTGGCGGCCGAGGGCACCGGTGGCGCGGCGGCTCAGGCCGCCTGATCCACCGCATCCGGTCATCGAGGCGTCTCCCATGCCATCACCTGCGCACGGGAGGCGCCTCGACGCCGTCCCGGGTCCGTTCACCCCACGCACCCCCCGGGTGGCCGCCGCCCGTCGGCTGCACCGCCGCCGTGACCGGGACGCCACCGGACGCTTCCTCGCCGAGGGGCCGCAGGCCGTCCGGGAGGCCCTGACCCGGCCCGGCCTGGTGGTCGAACTCTTCGGCACCCCGGCCGCCCTCGACCGCCACCGCGACCTCGCCGCCCGTGCCGCCACGGCCGACGTGCCGGTCTCCGAGGTCACCGAGGAGGCGATCGGCGTCCTCGCCGAGACCGTCGCCCCGCAGGGGCTGGTCGCGGTCTGCCGCCACCTGGACGTCCCCCTCGACCGGGCGCTCGCCACGGCTCCCCGGCTGGTCGCGGTGCTCGCTGGCATCCGGGATCCCGGGAACGCCGGCACCGTGCTGCGCACCGCCGACGCCGCCGGGGCGCAGGTGGTGGTCTTCGCCGGGGACACCGTCGACCCGTACAACGGCAAGTGCGTGCGGGCCTCCGCCGGGAGCCTCTTCCACGTCGACGTGGTCCGCGCCACCGACCCCGGCGAGGTGGTCGGCGCGCTCCGCGCCGCCGGACTCACCGTCCTGGCCACCACCGGGTACGGCGACAGCGACCTCGACGACCTCGCCGACGCCGGCCGGCTCGCCGCCCCCACCGCATGGCTCTTCGGCTCCGAGGCGCACGGCCTGCCCGGGGAGCTGACCGACGCCGCCGACGCCCGGGTCCGGGTGCCGTTGCACGGCCGCGCGGAGAGCCTGAACCTGGCTGCGGCGGCTGCCGTCTGCCTGTACGCTTCAGCGAAAGCACAGCGATCCCCCGTGCGGGGATCCTCCGCGAAGGAGAGCGTCCGCCCGTGAACGCGCCTCGGCGTTCGTTTAGCCAGCCCGCCGGTGTCGGCGGGCGGCGGGCCTGACTGCTCCGCGCGTCCCTCCCACCGGCGGGCTGCGGCACAGCCGTGCGTCCGTAGACTCGCCTGGCCGTCCCGGGAGGGCGGCGCCGCCGTGAGGGAGTGCCCGTACGCCATGACCTATCGCAACGATCCGTACGACCCGAAGCAGGTCGCCCTGCTCGACCCGGCCGCCCTGGCCGCCGCCGTGGCCGATGCCGAGAAGGCGTTCGCCGACGCCGCCGACCCGGACGCGTTGACCGCGCTGCGCCCCGCGCACCTCGGTGACCGGTCCCCGGTATCGCTGGCCCGCCGGGAGATCGGCGCCCTGCCGCCGGCCGCGAAGTCCGACGCCGGCAAGCGGGTCAACGAGGCCCGCCGGGGCATCGAGACGGCCTACGCCGCCCGGCTGGAGATCCTGGAGCGGGAGCGGGCCGCGCGGGTGCTCGTCGAGGAGCGGGTGGACGTCACCCTTCCCTACGACCGGCGGCCCCGGGGCGCGCGCCACCCGATCAGCACCCTGATGGAGCAGATCAGCGACCTCTTCGTCGGGATGGGCTACGAGGTGGCCGAGGGCCCCGAGGTCGAGCTGGAGTGGACCAACTTCGACGCGCTCAACATCGGCCCCGACCACCCCGCCCGGGGACTGATGGACACCTTCCACGTCACCGGCACCGACGCTCCCGGCCAGGGGCAGGTGCTGCGGACGCACACCTCGCCGGTGCAGGCCCGGTCCATGCTCACCCGCAAGCCTCCGATCTACGTGGTGGTGCCCGGCCGGGTGTACCGCACCGACGAACTCGACGCCACCCACTCGCCGGTCTTCCACCAGGTCGAGGGGCTCGTGGTCGACCGGGGCATCACCATGGCCCACCTGCGCGGCACCCTCGACCACTTCGCCCGGGCGATGTTCGGCGAGGGCGCGAGGACCCGCTTCCGGCCGCACTACTTCCCGTTCACCGAGCCGTCCGCCGAGTTCGACGTCTGGTTCCCGGAGCACCGGGACGGGCCGCGCTGGGTCGAGTGGGGCGGCTGCGGCATGGTCAACCCGCGGGTGCTGCGGGCCTGCGGCATCGACCCGGAGGTCTACTCCGGGTTCGCGTTCGGCATGGGCATCGACCGGACCGTTATGTTCCGGCACGGGGTCAGCGATCTGCGGGACATGGCCGAGGGCGACGTGCGGTTCACCCGCGCGTTCGGCACCGGGGCGTAGCGGGAATGCGGGAACGAGACACGGAGACGGTGGTCTAGAGGCATGCGAGTTTCAGTCAGTTGGCTGCGGGAGTACGTCGACCTGCCCGCCGACCTCGACCCGGCCGACCTGGAGCAGGCCCTGGTCGACCTCGGCATCGAGGTCGAGTCCCTGGTGGACCTGCGGGCCACGGTCACCGGGTCGCTGGTCGTCGGTGAGGTCCGCGAGATCGAGGAGCTCACCGGCTTCAAGAAGCCGATCCGGTTCTGCCTGGTCGACGTCGGCGACGCCAACGGCACCGGCGAGTTGCAGGAGATCGTCTGCGGGGCGCGCAACTTCGCCCCGGGCGACCGGGTCGTGGTGATCCTCCCCGGTGGCGTGCTCCCCGGTGGGTTCGCCATCGGCGCCCGGAAGACGTACGGCCGTAACTCCCACGGCATGATCTGCTCGGCGAAGGAGCTGGGCCTCGGCGACGACCACTCGGGCATCATCGTGCTGGACGCCGACAACCCGGCCAAGCCCGGCGACGACGCGCGCCCGGTGGTCGGGCTCGACGACGTGGTCGTCGAGCTGGAGATCACTCCTGACCGGGGCTACCAGATGTCGGTCCGGGGCGTCGCCCGCGAGCTGTCGCACGCCTTCGGGGTGCCGTTCCGCGATCCGGGGCTGGTGCCCGCGCCCGGCGGGACGTCGCGTCCGGCGTACCCGGTGGAGGTGCGTGACCCGGTGGGCTGCGACCGGTTCGTCGCCCGGATGGTCCGGGGCGTCGACCCGACCGCCCGGACCCCGGAGTGGATGGGCCGCCGGCTCACCGTCGCCGGCATCCGCAGCATCTCGCTGCCGGTCGACATCACCAACTACGTGATGCTCGAGCTGGGCCAGCCGATGCACGCCTTCGACGCCGACCGGCTCGTCGGCGCACTTGTGGTACGCCGGGCCGAGCCGGGGGAGAAGCTCACCACGCTGGACGGGGCGACCCGCAGCCTGGCCGGGGAGGACATGGTCATCTGCGACGAGACCGGTCCGATCTCCCTTGCCGCGGTGATGGGCGGCGAGACCAGCGAGGTGGTCGCCGGCACCACCACCGTGCTCTTCGAGGCCGCGCACTGGGACGCGGTGATGGTCGGGCGCACCGCCCGCCGGCACAAGCTGTTCAGCGAGGCGGCGAAGCGGTGGGAACGCGGCGTCGACCCGGCGCTGCCGCTGGTCGCCATCGAGCGGGCGGTGCGGCTGCTCACCGAGTACGGCGGCGGCACCGCCGACGCGGAGATCCTCGACATCGACCACGTCCGGCCGTCCACCCCGGTGAGCCTGCCGGCCGACCTGCCGACCCGGCGGGTCGGCGTGGACTACCCGCCGGCCCGGGTGGTCGCCCTGCTGGAGCAGGTCGGCTGCACCGTGACCCAGGGCGTCGACCGGCTCGGGGAGGACCCGGGCACGGTCGGGGTGGCCGCCGGTGGCTCAGCCGTGCTCAGCGTCGTCCCGCCGACCTGGCGACCCGACCTGACCGACCCGGCGGACCTGGTCGAGGAGGTGGTCCGCCTCGACGGGTACGACCGCGTCCCGTCGGTCCTGCCGCCCGCTCCGCCCGGTCGAGGGCTCACCCCCGCCCAGCGGCGGCACCGGGCGGTCGCCCGGGCCCTGGCCGAGCAGGGGTACGTCGAGGTGCTCGCGCACCCGTTCGTCACCCCTGACCTCGCCGACCAACTCGGCCTGCCCGCCGACGACCCGCGTCGGGTCGCGGTGCGGCTGGCCAACCCGCTGTCGGAGGAGGAGCCGCTGCTGCGCACCACGCTGCTCGGCCCGCTGCTGGGCATCTTGAAGCGCAACATCGGCCGGGGTCACCGGGACCTGGCCCTCTACGAGACCGGGCTGGTCTTCCACCCGCGTCCGGACGCCGGCCCGTCGCCGGCGATGGGGGTCGAGCAGCGTCCCTCCGACGCCGAGTTCGCCGCCGCCGACGCGACCCTGCCGGCCCAGCCCCGGCACGTGGCCGTCGTGCTGGCCGGGGACGTCGAACCGGCCGGCTGGTGGGGGGCCGGGCGACCGGCGAGCTGGGCGGACGCCGTCGAGGCCGGCCGGACGGTGCTCGCCGCCGCCGGGATCGACGCGCACCGGGTGGGCGTGCGCGCCGCCGGGTACGCCCCCTGGCACCCGGGGCGCTGCGCGCAGCTGCTGGTCGACGACACCGTCGTCGGGTACGCCGGTGAGCTGCACCCGTCGGTGCTGGCCATGCTGGAACTGCCCCGGCGGACCGCCGCGATGGAGCTGAACCTGGACGCGGTGCCGGTGGCCGGGATCGTCCCGGCGCCGACCGTCTCCGGATTCCCGCCCGCGCTGATCGACGTGGCGCTGGTGGTGGACGACACCGTCCCGGCCGACGAGGTGCGTCAAGCCCTCGTCGAGGGGGCCGGCGAACTGCTGGAGTCGGTCCGGCTGTTCGACGTGTACGCCTCGGCGCAGCTCGGTGAGGGACGCAAGTCCCTGGCGTACAAGCTCACTTTCCGGGCCCCCGACCGCACCCTGACCGTCGAGGAGGCGGTGGCCGCCCGCGACGCGGCGGTCGCCACTGCGGCATCCCGCTTCGGCGCGACCCTGCGCGGCGCCTGAGGTGGTAGCAGGGGTCCCTTGTTACCGCTTTTTGCGGAGCAGGGGGCCCCTGCAGGCACCCGAGCCGGTCAGCCGGGGATGGCCGGGTTGGCGAAGGGGTAGTGGTCCCACCACATGGACCGGTGGTGCTTGCGGACGACGCCGTGCTTGCGGACCAGCAGCAGATGGTCGGCGTTGGCCACGAGGGCGGCGTCCTGCGTGGTGGAGCGGAGCACCCGGGTCACCACGTCGAGCATGTTCGGGATGCCCTGCTCGACCAGGGTCTCCTTGTCCATCCGGAGGCTGAGCCGGGCGTAGGGGTCCGGTTCCCACTCCCACTGCCCGTCGTCGGCCTCCGCGCCGACGTAGCCGTTGCGGCCGACCGTGACGCTGACCGTGAACCCGTACCGGTCGTGGAGATCCGCTCCCAGCCCTGCGCCGTACGGCGTGAACGCCGCCCGGTCGGCCGGGCACGGAAAGGCCCGATCGGCGAGCTGCTCGGCGGCGAGGTCGCCGGCGAGGACCAGACGGTATTCGATGGCCACGTGGTGCTGCCCTCCCTCGACGCATCCGGACGATCTCGCCATTCGACAGGATTCGCTCCCCGGTCAGCCGGCCGACCTCGCCGTCCGGTTCCTGGCGTCGGCGGTCTCCTACGAGAAAGACGCCGCCGACATCCTGACCGACCAGGGGTACGTCCTCCGAGTGCCGGAGGGCCGCCGTCCCCAACCGCCGCCTGCCGCCTCGGCTGCCCACCGTGCGTCCCGCATCCGCGTGTGGTGGTTCATGCAGTGCTCCGTATGAATTTGCGATCCGGATCTCGCCCCTGCTAGCCTGAATGCATAGTCATGCGGAGGTGGGTATGGGTATCCGAATCGCGGTCGCGGGGGCGAGCGGCTACGCCGGTGGCGAGCTGCTGCGCCTGATCGCGGGGCACCCGGAGTTCGACCTCGTCGCCGCCACCGCGCACAGCCAGGCGGGCCAGCCGGTCGTCGCCGTACACCCGCAGTTGGCCGGGCTGGACCTGACCCTCGCCGTCACCGACCCGGCGGCCCTGGCCGACGCGGACCTGGTCTTCCTGGCCCTGCCGCACGGCGAGTCGGCGGCGCTGGCCGCCACGCTGCCCCCCACGGCCAAGGTGGTCGACCTCGGGGCCGACCACCGGCTGGCCGACGCCGCCGCCTGGCAGCGGTACTACGGCGGCCCGCACGCCGGGACCTGGGTCTACGGCCTGCCCGAGCTGCCCGGCCAGCGCGCGGCGATCGCCGCCGCCGACCGGGTCGCCGCCACCGGCTGCTACGCGGTGGCCACCACCCTCGCGCTCGCGCCGCTGGTCGCCGCCGGGGCGGTCTCGCCCGCCGACGTGGTCGTGGTCGCCGCCTCCGGCACCTCCGGCGCCGGCCGGGCGGCCAAGTCCCACCTGCTGGGCAGCGAGGTGATGGGCGACCTCTCGCCCTACAAGGTCGGCGCGCACCAGCACGTGCCCGAGATCAAGCAGGCCAGCGGCGCGACCGGGCTGAGCTTCACCCCGGTCCTCGCGCCGATGCCGCGCGGCATCCTCGCCACGGTCACCGCCGTGCCGGCCACCGCCGACGTGGACCCGCGCGCGGTGCTCGCCGAGGCGTACGCGGACGAGCCCTTCGTGCATCTGCTGCCCGAGGGGCGCTGGCCGCACACCGCCGCCACGCTCGGCTCCAACTCCTGTCACCTCCAGGCCACCCGGGACGTCGACACCGGTCGGGTGATCGTGGTCAGCGCGATCGACAACCTCGGCAAGGGCGCGGCCGGCCAGGCGGTGCAGTGCGCCAACCTGATGCTCGGCCTGCCCGAGACCACCGGCCTCTCCGTCTGGGGGATCGCGCCATGACCGTCACCGCGCCCCGGGGGTTCCGGGCGTCCGGCGTCGCCGCCGGGCTCAAGACCAGCGGCGCCTCCGACATCGCCCTCGTCGTCAACGACGGTCCCGACGCCACCGTGGCCGGGGTGTTCACCGCCAACCGGGTCAAGGCCGCCCCCGTGCTCTGGAGCCAGCAGGTCGTCCGGGGCGGCGTGGTCCGCGCGGTGGTGCTCAACTCGGGCGGCGCGAACGCGTGCACCGGCCCGGCCGGCTTCCAGGACACCCACGCCACCGCCGAGCACACCGCCGCCGCGCTCACCTCGGCCAGCCCTCGCCTGCGGCTCGGCGCGGGCGACGTGGCGGTCTGCTCCACCGGGCTGATCGGCGAGCGGCTGCCGATGCCGAAGCTGCTCACCGGGGTGCGGGCGGCGATCCGGGGACTTTCCCGGGACGGTGGGGACGACGCCGCCGAGGCGATCATGACCACCGACACCCGACCGAAGACCACGGTCATCCGGGGCACCGGCTGGACCGTCGGCGGGATGGCCAAGGGCGCGGGCATGCTCGCCCCGGCCATGGCGACCATGCTCTGCGTGCTCACCACCGACGCGGTCGCCGGCCCCGACGCGCTCGACGCCGCGCTGCGCGCCGCCTGCCGGGTCACCTTCGACCGGGTCGACTCGGACGGTTGCATGTCCACCAACGACACCGTGCTCCTGCTGGCCAGCGGCGCCTCCGGTATCGAGCCGACCGAAGCGGAGCTGACCGCCGCGGTCACCGCCGCCTGCCACGACCTGGCCCAGCAGCTCCTCGCCGACGCCGAGGGCGCCACCAAGCAGATCGCCATCGAGGTGGTCGGCGCGGCCGACTCCGACGACGCGGTCGAGGTGGGCCGCGCGGTCGCGCGGAACAACCTGGTCAAGACCGCGCTGTTCGGCAACGACCCGAACTGGGGACGGATCCTCGCCGCCGTCGGCACCACCGCCGCCGCCTTCGAGCCGGACGGCGTCGACGTCGCCGTCAACGGCGTCTGGGTGTGCCGGGGCGGGGCCGCCGCCGAGGACCGCTCGAAGGTCGACCTGACCGGTCGCGACGTCACCATCCGGATCGACCTGCACGCCGGCGGCGACCAGGCCACCGTCTGGACCAACGACCTGTCCCACGCGTACGTGCACGAGAACTCGGCCTACTCGTCGTGAGCGCGAGGAATGCAGCGGAGCGGAGTCCCGCAGTCGCGAACGGAAAGGTGGCACGGTGAACCTGACCACCGATCTCACCCGCGCCCAGGCCAAGGCCGCCACGCTGATCGAGGCGCTGCCCTGGCTGGCCCGCTTCGCCGGGGCCACCGTGGTCGTCAAGTACGGCGGCAACGCGATGGTCGACCCGGCACTCCAGCGGGCCTTCGCCACCGACATGGTGTTCCTCCGCCACGCCGGCCTGAAGCCGGTGGTGGTGCACGGCGGGGGTCCGCAGATCTCCGCGATGCTCGACCGGCTCGGCATCACCAGCGAGTTCCGGGGCGGCCTGCGGGTCACCACCGCAGAGGCGATGGAGGTCGTCCGGATGGTCCTGGTCGGCCAGGTCGGCCGGGAACTCGTCGGCCTGATCAACGCCCACGGCCCGTTCGCGGTCGGCCTCTCCGGCGAGGACGCCCGGCTCTTCACCGCCGTGCGCCGGCCGGCGTACGTCGACGGGGAACCGGTCGACATCGGCCTGGTCGGGGACGTCGCGTCGGTCGACGTCTCCGCGGTGACCGACCTGGTCGCCGCCGGCCGGATACCGGTGATCTCGACGGTCGCGCCGGACGCCGACGGGGTGCTGCACAACCTCAACGCCGACACCGCCGCCGCCGCGCTCGCCGTCGCCCTGCGGGCCCGCAAGCTGGTCGTCCTCACCGACGTGCCCGGTCTCTACACGGACTGGCCGGACACCACCAGCCTGGTCAGCGAGATCACCGTCGACGATCTGGCGGAGCTGCTGCCCCGGCTGGAGTCCGGCATGGCCCCGAAGATGGAGGCGTGCCTGCGGGCGGTGCGCGGCGGCGTCCCCGCCGCGCACGTGGTGGACGGCCGCGTCGCCCACTCCACACTGCTCGAGGTGTTCACCTCGGAAGGGTTCGGAACGATGGTGATCCCGTCATGAGCACGCTGGTCGAACGTTGGTCCCAGGCGATGATGGACAACTACGGCACCCCACCGCTCGGGCTGGTCGCCGGCAGCGGCGCCGTCGTGGTCGACGAGGCGGGCCGGGAGTACGTCGACCTGGTCGGCGGGATCGCGGTCAACGCGCTCGGGCACGCCCACCCGGCGGTGGTGGCCGCCGTGTCGAAGCAGATCGCCACCCTGGGTCACGTCTCCAACCTGTTCGTCGCCGAACCACCGGTGGCCCTGGCCGAGCTGCTGCTCGCCCTCGCCGGCCGGCCGGGCCGGGTCTTCTTCGCCAACTCCGGCGCGGAGGCCAACGAGGCGGCGTTCAAGCTCTCCCGGCTCACCGGGCGCACCCACGTGGTCGCCACCGAGGGCGGCTTCCACGGCCGCACCATGGGTGCGTTGGCGCTCACCGGTCAGCCGGCCAAGGCCGACCCGTTCCGCCCGCTGCCCGGCGACGTCACCCACGTCCCGTACGGCGACGCGGCAGCGCTCGCCGCGGCGGTCACCGACGCCACGGCCATGGTGATCCTCGAACCGGTCCAGGGGGAGAACGGCGTCGTCGTACCGCCCGTCGGCTACCTCGCCGAGGCCCGGCGGGTCACCGCCCGGCACGGCGCGCTGCTGGTGCTCGACGAGGTGCAGACCGGCGTCGGCCGGACCGGCCACTGGTTCGCGCACCAGGCCGAGGGGATCGAGCCCGACCTGGTCACCCTGGCCAAGGGGCTCGGCGGCGGGCTGCCGATCGGGGCCTGCCTGGCCTTCGGCCGGGCCGCCGACCTGCTCGGCCCCGGCTCGCACGGCACCACCTTCGGCGGCAACCCGGTCAGCTGCGCCGCGGCGCTCGCGGTGGTCTCCACCATCGCCAGCGAGGGGCTGCTCGACCATGTGAAGCGGGTCGGCGAACGGCTCCGCCGGGGGGTCGAGGCGCTCAACCACCCCCTGGTCACCGGGGTACGCGGCGCGGGCCTGCTGCTCGGCGTGGTGCTCGCCGCGCCGGTGTCGAAGCCGGTCACCGAGGCGCTGCGGGCCGCCGGGTTCCTGGCCAACCCGGTGCAACCGGACGTCGTCCGGCTGACCCCGCCGCTCATCCTCACCGCCGAGCAGGTCGACGCCTTCCTCGCCGCCCTGCCCGCAGCCCTCGACGCGGCGGCGGTCCCGGCCGCCGCGTCGAGCCCCGCCACCGTCCCGACCACCACTCCGGAGACGCTCCCATGACCCGGCACCTGTTGCGGGACGACGACCTGACCCCCGCCGAGCAGGCGGGCGTACTGGACCTGGCGGCCCGGATGAAGGCCGACCGGTTCGGGTACCGGCCCCTGGCCGGGCCCCGCTCGGTGGCGGTGCTCTTCGACAAGCAGAGCCTGCGCACCCGGTTCTCCTTCGACGTCGGCATCGCCGAGCTGGGCGGTCACCCGCTGGTGGTGGACACCCAGGTCACCCACTTCGGCCGGGGCGAGACCCTCGCCGACGCGGGCCGGGTGCTCTCCCGGTACGTGGCGGCGATCGTGCTGCGCACCCACGGCGACGACCGGATCGCCGAGGTCGCCGAGGCGGCCACCGTGCCGGTGGTCAACGCGCTCACCGACGGTTTCCACCCCTGCCAGCTCCTGGCCGACCTGCTCACCGTCCGGGAGCGGTGCGGCGGCACCGCCGGGCGGACCCTGGCGTACGTGGGGGACGCGGCGAACAACCTCGCCCACTCGTACCTGCTGGCCGGGGCGACCGCCGGGATGCACGTCCGGGTCGCCGGGCCGGAGGGCTTCGCCCCGGACCCGGCCGTCCTGGCCCGGGCGGCCGAGATCGCCGCCGGCACCGGCGGCTCGGTACGGGCGCTGACCGATCCGGTCGCCGCGGTGGCCGACGCCGACGTGGTCGCCACCGACACCTGGACCTCGATGGGGCAGGAGGAGGACGGGCTGGACCGGATCACCCCGTTCCTGCCGTACCAGGTCGACAAGGAACTGCTCGGGCACGCCGCGCCGGACGCGATCGTGCTGCACTGCCTGCCGGCGCACCGGGGCGAGGAGATCACCGACGAGGTGCTCGACGGCCCGCAGAGCGCGGTCTTCGACCAGGCGGAGAATCGCCTGCACGCCCAGAAGGCGCTGCTGACGTTTCTCCTGGAGGCACCCCCGTCATGACCGCCCCGTCGACCCGTGCCGCCCGGCACGCCCGCATCGTCGAGTTGATCCGCGACACACCCGTGCACTCGCAGACCGAACTGGCCGACCTGCTCGCCGCCGACGGCGTCCAGGTCACCCAGGCGACCCTGTCGCGGGACCTGAAGGAACTGGGCGCGGTGACCGTGCGCGCCGGCGACGGCCGGGGCGTCTACCTGATCCCCGAGGACGGCCACCGGGCGCTGCGCGACGCGGAGGCGGCGCCGGCCCGGCTGGTCCGGCTGCTGCGCGAACTGCTCAACGGGGTGGACGCCAGCGGCAACATCACCGTCCTGCGCACCCCTCCGGGTGCGGCGCACTACCTGGCCAGCGCGTTGGACCGAGCGGGCCTGCCCGAGGTCGTCGGCACCATCGCCGGCGACGACACCATCCTCGTCGTGGCCCGCGAGGCCGTCGGCGGGGCCGCGCTGGGCGAGAAGCTCAGTGCCTGGTCCCGCCGGGAAGAGAACGTTGAAGGGAGCACCACATCATGACCGAGCGGGTCGTCCTGGCGTACTCCGGAGGACTGGACACCTCCGTCGCCATTCCCTACCTGGCCGAGCAGACCGGCGCCGAGGTGATCGCGGTCGCGGTCGACGTCGGGCAGGGCGGCGAGGACCTCGACGCCATCCGGCAGCGCGCGCTGGACTGCGGCGCGGTGGAGTCCGAGGTGGTCGACGCGCGCGACGAGTTCGCCGCCGAGTACTGCCTGCCGGCGATGCGGGCCAACGCCCTCTACATGGACCGCTATCCGCTGGTCTCCGCGCTCAGCCGGCCGCTGATCGTCAAGCACCTGGTCGCGGCGGCCCGCACGCACGGCGGCACCATCGTCTCGCACGGCTGCACCGGCAAGGGCAACGACCAGGTCCGCTTCGAGGTCGGCCTGGCCGCGCTCGCCCCGGACCTGAAGATCATCGCCCCGGCTCGGGACTTCGCCTGGACCCGGGACAAGGCGATCGCCTTCGCCGAGGAGAAGGGACTGCCGATCGACGTGTCGGCGAAGTCGCCGTACTCGATCGACCAGAACCTCTGGGGCCGGGCGGTGGAGACCGGCTTCCTGGAGGACATCTGGAACGGTCCGATCGAGGACCTCTACTCGTACACCTCCGACCCGGCGGAGCCGCGCGACGCCGACGAGGTGGTCATCACCTTCGACGCCGGCGTGCCGGTGGCGATCGACGGGGAGACCGTCACCCCGTACCAGGCGATCGGTGAGCTGAACCGGCGGGCCGGCGCGCAGGGGGTCGGCCGGCTGGACATGGTCGAGGACCGGCTCGTCGGCATCAAGAGCCGCGAGGTGTACGAGGCCCCGGGCGCGATCGCCCTGATCACCGCCCACCAGGAACTGGAGGCGGTCACCGTCGAGCGGGACCTGGCCCGGTTCAAGCGCGGCGTCGACCAGCGCTGGGGCGAGCTGGTCTACGACGGCCTCTGGTTCTCCCCGCTCAAGCGCGCCCTGGACGCCTTCATCGACGACGCCCAGCAGCAGGTCTCCGGCGAGGTGCGGCTCACCCTGCACGGCGGGCGGGCCACCGTCACCGGCCGGCGCTCCGAGGCCAGCCTCTACGACTTCGGCCTGGCCACCTACGACACCGGTGACACCTTCGACCAGTCCCTGGCGAAGGGCTTCGTGCAGCTGTGGGGCCTGCCGAGCAGGATGGCCGCGGCCCGGGACGCCCGGCTGGGCGGCTGACGGCGGTGACCACCACAATGGGCGGGGTGGACGACAAGAGTCTGACCGAGAACAGCGCCGCGACCAACCGGACGAGCCTCTGGGGCGGCCGGTTCGCCGGTGGCCCGTCGGAGGCCCTGGCCCGGCTGTCGGTGAGCGTGCAGTTCGACTGGCGCCTGGCCCCGTACGACATCGCCGGCTCCCGGGCGCACGCCCGGGTCCTGGCCGGCGCCGGCCTGCTCGACCCGGATGAACTGGGGCGGATCCTCGCCGCCCTCGACGACCTGGAGGCGGCCTGCGCCTCCGGGGCGTTCCGCCCCACCGTCGACGACGAGGACGTGCACACCGCCCTGGAGCGGGGCCTGCTGGAACGCCTGGGCACCCTGGGCGGCAAGCTGCGCGCCGGCCGGTCCCGCAACGACCAGGTCGCCACCGACCTGCGGCTCTACCTGCGTGACCACGCCCGGGGGGTGGCCGCGCGGCTGGTCGAGCTGGCGGAGGCCCTCGTCGAGCAGGCCGGACGGCACGTGGACACCGCCGCACCGGGGATGACCCACCTCCAGCACGCCCAGCCGGTCACCTTCGGGCACTGGCTGCTGGCCCACGTGCAGCCGCTCCTGCGCGACCTGGAGCGCCTGCGCGACTGGGACCACCGGACGGCGGTCAGTCCGCTCGGCGCGGGCGCGCTCGCCGGTTCCGGCCTGCCGCTGGACCCGGTGGCCGTCTCCAAGGAGCTGGGCTTCCGCACCTCGTTCGCGAACTCGATGGACGCGGTCGCCGACCGGGACTTCGTCGCCGAGTTCCTCTTCGTCACCGCGATGATCGGGGTGCACCTGTCCCGCCTCGGCGAGGAGGTGGTGCTCTGGACGTCGCACGAGTTCGGCTGGGTGGAGCTGGACGACGCCTTCGCCACCGGCTCGTCGATCATGCCGCAGAAGAAGAACGCGGACATCGCCGAGCTGGCCCGGGGCAAGTCCGGCCGCCTGGTCGGCGGGCTGATGAGCGTGCTGACCATGCTCAAGGGCCTGCCGATGACCTACGACCGGGACATGCAGGAGGACAAGGAGCCCGCCTTCGACGCGGTCGACACCCTGGAACTGCTGCTGCCGGCCCTCGCCGGGATGATCTCCACGATGACGGTACGCGTCGACCGGCTGGTCGCCGCCGCACCGGTCGGGTTCTCGCTGGCCACCGAGGTCGCCGACTGGCTGGTCCGGCGCAACGTCCCGTTCCGCGAGGCACACGAGATCACCGGCCGCCTCGTCGCGCTCTGCGTGGCCCGGGAGTGCGCCCTCGACGAGGTCTCCGACGCCGACCTGGCGGCGGTCAGCGCACACCTCGACCCGTCGGTGCGGGACGTGCTCTCGGTCCGCTCGGCGCTGGCGGCGCGGACCACGCCCGGTTCGACCGGCCCCGGCCCGGTCGCCGACCAGCTCGCCATCGCCGCCGACCAGCTGGCCGGCTGGCGGGAGTGGGCCGCCGAGACGGTCGTCCCCCGCTGAGCGTGACCGTCGCGGCGCGCGGGGACACCCGCGCGCCGCGACGCCGGTCAGGACGCGGCCGGCCGCTCGCGTTTCGGCAGCTTGGCCACGATCGTGTCGTACGAGGCGTCGACCGCCTCGCGTAGCTCGTCGTCGGCGATCGCGCCGTCGAGGCGCAGCGTGTTCCAGCCGGACCGGCCGATGTAGGCGGAGGGCCGGGCGTCCTCCGGGTACCGGAGCAGCCACTCGTCGGCGACGTCACGGTCCGGGCCGCACTTGACCCCGACGGTCGCCGCGTCCGGGCCCCCGAGGAAGGCGAAGATCCGGCTGCCGACCTTGACCACCATGTCGTCCTCCCAGGGGCGGTCCTCCCAGGCACCCGGTTTGCCCAGGCAGTACGCCAGCATCTCGTCGCGGGTCATCGCGTCGCTCCCTCCCGACCCGTCCGGCGGACCTCACGTGCGCGGGAAGGGACACCGGCATGCCTACCACGCCGGGGTGACATCCGGCGGTCAGCCGGCGGAGGTCCCGGTCCGGCCGGCGACCCGCTCGAAGCGTTGCCGGGCCGCCTGGGCACTGCCCAGGCCGAGACCGAAGGCGATCTCCTGCCAGGTCATCCCCCGGCTGCGGGCCAGCGAGAGCAGCCCGGCCTCCAGGGTGTCGACGTCGGCGCGGACCCGAGGCACGAGGGTCAGCGCGGCCATCAGGTCGGCGTGGTCGACCGGTTCCTCGCCGGGTGCCGCCTCGGCCGCGCCGGCGGCCAGCGCGAGCACCAGGCTGACCGCCTCGTAGGGCTCGGGCACGTAGGCGTGGGCGTGCCGCCGTCGCCGCTCGTCGGTGTCGGCGTGCCGCTCGGTGATCCGGAAGAGCGCGGTGTGGTCGCGGCGGGCGCGCTCGGCACCGGGATGCGGGGGACTGAACGGGGACGGCTTGTCGGTCATGCCGCCATACCAGCATGCCAATAGGATGTTGTCAACGAAATGTTCATTCCTATAAACCTTGACTTATATAACCGAAGGCTGAAAGACTTCCCCGAGTCATCCCGACGAAAGGACGTGCCAGTGATCAAAGTCGCCGTGACCAGCGTTTTCGTCGACGACCAGGAGAAGGCGCTGCGGTTCTACACCGACCTGCTGGGCTTCGTGGTCCGCCACGACGTCCCCCTGGGCGGCGGGGCGCGCTGGCTGACCGTGGTCGCCCCCGACCAGCCCGACGGGGTCGAGTTGCTGCTGGAACCGAACGGCAACCCGATCGCCAAGACCTACCAGCAGGGGCTGCGTGCGGCCGGGCTACCCGTGCTCATCATGCGTACCGACGACATCCAGCGGGAACACGACCGGCTCGTCGCCCTCGGCGTGCGGTTCACCATGCCCCCGACGCCGACCGGCCCGGTCGTCTCGACGATCTTCGACGACACCTGCGGCAACCTGGTCAGCCTCCAGCAGCCGGCCGGCTGACCACCCGGTACCGTCGTCGGGCGCGCGTGCGGGAGGTGGAGGTGTCGTGCACGCTTTCGACGTCCTGGGCGACCCGGTCCGCCGGCGGATCCTGG
Source organism: Micromonospora sagamiensis (assembly GCF_014680085.1). Taxonomy (NCBI): domain Bacteria; kingdom Bacillati; phylum Actinomycetota; class Actinomycetes; order Micromonosporales; family Micromonosporaceae; genus Micromonospora; species Micromonospora sagamiensis. The sequence goes on from NZ_AP023438.1 coordinate 5,367,792, forward strand.
AGTTGCTCGCCGACGGCGAGCGCCCGGCCGGCGAGGTCGGTGCGGTCGTCCAGGCGGAGTTCGGCATCTCCCAGCCGGCGGTCTCCCAGCATCTGCGGGTGCTGCGGGAGAACGGCTTCGCCACCGTGCGCGCCCAGGGGACCCGGCGGCTCTACGCGGTCGACCCGACCCCGCTGGCCGAGGTCGACCGGTGGCTGGCGCGTTACCGGGGGTTCTGGGAGCAACGGCTGGACGCCCTCGGTACCGAGTTGGCCCGGGGCCGGCGGGAGCGCAGGTCTGCCCCGCCCGCCCCGGACGGCGGTGCCGGTGGCCCGGCGGGCACCGGCGACCCGCACCCCTGACCGACGTCACCACGCTCGTCGCGGCGCCCCGCCCGTCTCGTGTCCGTGCGTTCAGCGGTCACCGGTGCCCGTTTTGCGCTCCCGGCCCCCACCGGGTTTCCTGGTCAACGTGGACTACTCCTGGTTGACCGCACCTGCCGCGCAGATACCGGCGGTCGCCCGGTCGCTCCTCGGCTGGGAGGTCTCCGCCAACGGGGTCACGATCCGGCTGAGCGAGGTCGAGGCGTACGCCGGCACGGGGGAGGACCCCGCCTCCCATGCCCACCGAGGGCCGACTCCGCGTACCGGCATCATGTTCGGGCCCGCCGGCATGGCCTACGCCTACTTCGTGTTCGGTGCGCACTGGTGCTTCAACATCGTCTGTGGCGCCGAGGGCGAGGCGGCGGCGGTCCTGCTGCGCGCCGGTGCGGTCGTCGAAGGGGCGGAACTCGCCCGCAAGCGGCGCGGTGACGTGCCGGACCGCGATCTGGCGCGCGGCCCGGCCCGGCTGGGCGTGGCGCTCGGCATCGGCGCCGAGGCGAACGGCACCTCCATGGTCGACGGGACCGGCCCGCTCCTGCTGACGCCGCCGACCCGTCCGGTCGATCCGTCGTCGGTCTCGGCGGGGCCGCGCGTCGGCGTGGCCGCCGCCCACGACGTGCCGTGGCGCTTCTGGATCACCGGCGACCCGACGGTCAGCGGCTACCGCCGCCACGTGCCCCGACGCCGCGGGTGAACGCCCGCCAGCGGCTCAGCCGGCGGCGTGGGCGTCCGGGTGGGCGACCAGCACCGGGCACTGCGCGTGCTGTACCAGGGCCTGGCTGACCGAGCCGAGCAGCAGTCCGGCGAAGCCGCCCCGGCCCCGGCTCCCGACCACCACCAGCGCGGCGTCCGCGCTGGCCTCGACGAGCGCCGGCGCGGGCTTGGCCGCCGACAGGGCACGTGTGGAGACGGTCAGCTCGGGATGTCGGCGGCGCACCGCCCCGGCCGTCTCCGTCAGCAGACGGTCGGCCGTCCCCACGTCCCCGGCGGAGTCGTCCGCCGACGGCGCGTCGGGCGGGACGACGTGCGCCAACACCAGGGGTACACCCCGACGGGCGGCCTCCTCGGCGGCGTGTCCGACGGCCAGCTCGGCCAGCTCGGAGCCGTCCACCCCGACCAGCACCGGGCCGGCGGCCGGGACCGGCCGGTCGGTGGGCCGGACCACCAGCACCGGGCACTGCGCGTGCCCGGCGACCTGGGTGCTGACCGAGCCGAGCAGCAGCCCGGCGAAGCCGCCGAGCCCTCGGCTGCCGACCACCACCAGCTCGGCACGGCGGGACTCCTCGACCAGCGTGGCACCCGGACCACCGGCCACCTGGCGTGCCTCGACGGTCAGCCCCGGCCAGCGTCCGCGCAGGTCGGCCGCGGTCTCGTCGAGCATCTTCCGGGCTTCCTCGCTCGGCTCCGGCAGACCCACGTCGTACGGGTTGATCGGCACGCCGTAGCCGAGCGGGTGCAGATAGCCGTGCACCAGGTGCAACGGGCGGGACCGCTGCGCCGCAACCTGCGCGGCGTGCGCCGCCGCGACCAGGCTCGCCGGTGATCCGTCCACCCCCACCACGACAGGTCGGTTCATCGGTCCTCCCGTTCCCGGTCCGTCACCTCGTCCTGGACGTACCCTGCCCTATCCGACACCCGGGTCGCCGACACGCCACGCGGAAGCCCGCCGGGAACCGGTCGGGTGTCGCCCGTGTCGTCCCGACCGGTACCGGACGGACTGCCGTGGCCGGTACGACTCACGGGGCGTCCTGGTGCCGGACGATGGCCACCGGGCACCGGGTGTGGTGCAGCACCGCGTGGCTGACCGAGCCGAGCAGCAGGCCGGCCAGGCCGCCCCGGCCACGCGCCCCGACCACCACCAGCTGGGCCGTCTCCGACTCCTCCACCAGCGCCCGCGCCGGGGCGCCCCGGACCAGCCGCCGCCGGATCGGCACCTCCGGGTACCGCTCCGCCCACCCGGCGACCGCCTCGACCAGCACCCGCTCCTCGTCGTCGGCCAGCGCGTCCAGGTCGTACGCCAACGGCAGCATGTCACCGGGGCCCAGCGGGGTCGGGTGCTGCCAGGCGTGCACCGCCACCAGCTCCGTCCCGCGTCGCGCGGCCTCCTCCACGGCGAAGGCGACCGCCAGGTCCGACAGGTCGGAACCGTCGACGCCCACCACCACCGGACCGTCCGCCCGGGGCTCGCCCCGGACCACCAGCACCGGGCAGGCGGCGTGCGAGCTGACCTGCACGGCCGACGAGCCGAGCAACAGGCCGGCGAACCCGCCGAGTCCCCGGCTGCCGAGCACCACCAGCGCGGCGTCCCGGGCTTCGGCCAGCAGCACCGCCGTCGGCGCGCCGTCGACCACCACCCCGGTCACCGGCACCTCCGGATCGACCTTGCCGGCCTCGGCGACCGCCTCGGTGACAATGCGTTCCGCCTGGTGCCGCAGCCCGCCCTCCGACGGGGCGTCCGGTGCCGGACCCAGCGGTACGCCCAGCAGTGGCCAGACGAAGGCGTGCACCACCCGCAGCGGACGGTTCCGGGTCGCCGCCTCCCGGGCCGCCAGCCGTACCGCGTCCAGTGCCGAGGGCGAGCCGTCGACTCCCACCACCACCGGGGCACCTGACCTGTTGCTCATGCTGTCCTCCTTCGTCCGGTCCCAGTCTGGCCGTTCGGGCAGGTCAGCGGGGAGAGGCCGACGTCCCGGCCCGGGGGCCGTTGGTCCCGCGGCCGACGACGGCCTCGGCGGGCCGGCGGAGCAGGCGGAGGACCATGCCGGGCAGCGCGCTCACCGCGACGCAGGCGAGCAGGTCGACCGGGCCGAGCGGCGCGGTGCCGAGCAACTCCCGCAGCGGCGGCAGCAGCACCCCGGCGACCTGGAGCAGCGCCGACAGGAGCACGGCGGCGAGCAGTCCCGGGTTGCCGTGTCCCCGGCCCTCGGGACGTGGCGCCCGCACCGCCAGGGCGACGCCGAGCTGGGCCAGCCCGAGGACCACGAAGACCACCGACTGCCAGGGCCGGTCCAGCGCCGCGGCGGCCACCCCGGCGGCCAGCGCCACGGCGGCGATCAGCGCGCCGGTGAGCAGGATGGCCCGGCCGAGGCCACCGCCGAGCACCGACTCCTGCGGAGAGCGCGGCGCGCGACGCAGGGTGCCCGGCTCGGCCGGCTCCGCGCCCAGCGCCACCCCGGGCAGCCCGTGGGTGAGCAGGTTGATCCAGAGGATCTGCGCCGGCAGCAGCGGCACGGGCAGCCCGAACAGCGGCCCGAGCAGCATCACCGCGACCTCGGCCACCCCGCCGGAGAGCGCGTACCGCAGGAACCGGCGGATGTTGTCGTAGATCCGGCGGCCCTCGCCGATCGCGGCGGCGACGGTGGTCAGGTTGTCGTCGACCAGCACCAGGTCGGAGGCCTGCCGGGCGACCTCGGTGCCGCCGCCCATGGCCACCCCGATGTCGGCCCGGCGCAGCGCCGGCGCGTCGTTGACGCCGTCCCCGGTCATGGCGACCACGTGGCCGGCGGCCTGGAGGCCGGCGATGATGTCGAGCTTCTGGTCGGGCTGCGTACGGGCGAAGACCCGCGCGGCCGGGTGGACGTCGGTCAGGTCGTCGTCGTCCCCCCGCACCAGCGGGTCCCCGTCGCGCCAGAGCCCGAGCTGCCCGCCGATCGCCGCCGCCGTCGCCGGGTGGTCGCCGGTGATCAGCAGCAACCGCACCCCGGCCGCGTCGAAGCGGTCCGCGATGTCGGCCGCCCCGGCGCGCAGCGGGTCGCCGACGGCGACCAGACCGGCGGGCCGCAGACCGGCCGGGTCGGCCGGATCGGGCAGCTCGGTGACCAGCGCGGTCGCCACCGCCAGCACCCGCAGCCCGGCGCCGGCCAGCTGGTGCGCGGCATCGGTCAGCTCGGCCAGCTCGTCGTCGGTGGCGTCGACCACCGGACGGGTCAGGACGTTCTCCGGCGCACCCTTGCACACCACCAGGTACCGGCCCTCGCAGGTCCGGTGCACCGTGGTCATCCGCCGGTTCGCCTGGTCGAAGGGGTGCTCGGCCACGCGGGGCCAGGCCGTCCGGGTGGTCAGCGGGTCCAGTCCGCAGCGGGCCGCGAACGCCACCAGCGCCGCCTCCAGCGGGTCGCCCACCGCACCCCACTCGGGCCGGTCCGGCTCCGGCGGGAGCAGGGCGGCGTCGTTGCAGAGCAGCCCGGCGCGGGCCAGCCGGCGCAGCTCGTCCGGTATGTCCACCCGCGCGCCGTCGCGCCGCACCTCGCCGTGCGGCGCGTACCCGGTGCCGCTGACCGCGTAGCCCGCGCCGTCCGGCGTGACCGCCTGCTGCACGGACATCCGTCCCTCGGTGAGCGTGCCGGTCTTGTCGGACGCGATCACGGTGACCGAGCCGAGGGTCTCCACCGCGTGCAGCCGTCGCGGGATCGCCCGGGCACCGGCCATCCGCCGGGCACCCAGGGCCAGGGCCAGGGTCACCACCGCCGGCAGGGATTCGGGCACCGCCGCGACCACCAGGCTCACCGCCGTGATCGCCATCTCCACCACCGGCTGTCCACCGAGGACGCCGACGCCGAAGACCAGCGCGGAGAGGGTCACCGCGGCGAGGCCGAGGACCCGGCCCAACGCGACCAACCGGCGTTGCAGCGGCGTCGCCGCCGGCCGGGTGGCCGCCACCAGGGCGGTGACCCGGCCCAGGGCGCTCGCCGCGCCGGTGCGTACGACGGTGCCGGTGCCCCGCCCGGTGGTGACCACCGTGCCGGCCGCCACCTCCTCGCCGACGTCCCGCACGACGGGTACCGACTCGCCGGTCAGCGCCGACTCGTCCAGGTGTAGCCGGCTGCTCTCCCCGAGCAGCAGGTCGGCCGGGACGACATCGCCGGCCTCGACCCGGACCAGGTCGCCCCGGACCAGGTCGACGGCGGGGACGACCAGGTCGACACCGTCGCGGACCACCCGGGCGGTGGGGGCGGCCAACTGGTCCAGGGCGGCGATGGCCTTGTCCGCGCGGACCTCCTGGACCACGCCGATCACGGTGTTGACCAGCACCACCAGCACGATCACCACGGTGTCCGGCAGGTCGCCGAGCAGGGCGGTGACCACCGCCGCGGCCAGCAGCAGCGCTACCAGGGGGTCGACGAGCTGACGGGCGACCCGGGTGACCAGGTGCCGGCGGACCGGCGCGGCCACCGAGTTCGGTCCCTCGACGCGGAGCCGTTCGGCGGCCTCCGCCGCGCCGAGACCCACCGGACCCGACGGCGGACGCGCCGCCACCGTCCGGTTCCCTACCGTCACCTGGCCCACCCCCGACCTCCACCCGTTCTCGTCACGCGTCCGATCGACCGCGCCGTCCCGCCCCAGCGCTGCGGCATCCGCGCCCCGGCTCGCCGCCGGCCGCCCGCTCCCGGGCGGCGACGACCGTGGTCAGGGCTGGAGCACCAGCCGGGCGGCGACCCGACCGGCGAGCACGTCCTCGATCGCGTCGTTGATCTCGTCGAGCTTGCGGGTCTCCAGGACCACCCGGGTCCGTCCGGCGGCGTGCAGCCGGAACACCTCGGCCAGGTCGGCGCGGGTGCCGACGATCGAGCCGATCACCGTGATCCCCTTCAGCACCGTCTCGAAGACCGGCAGGGTGATGTCGTTCTCCTTCGGCAGCGACACCAGCACCAGCCGACCGCCGCGGCGCAGGCAGCGGTGCGCCTGCTCGATCACGGTGGGGCTGGCGGCCAGGACGATCGCCACGTCCACCCCGCCGAGCGCGGTGATCGCGGCGACCGGGTCGGTGCCGGCCGCGTCGACGGTGTGCGCCGCGCCGAGCGAGGTGGCCAGTGTCAGCTTGTCGTCGGTCACGTCGACCGCCACCGTCTCGCCGCCGAACAGTTGGGCGTACTGCTGGGCGAGGTGCCCGAGGCCACCGATGCCGAAGATCGCGACCCGGTCGCCCGGTCGCACCCCGGCCACCTTGACCGCCTTGTACGTGGTGACCCCCGCACAGGTCAGCGGGGCCGCCTCGACCGGGTCGACCCCGTCGGGCACGCGCACCGCGTACCGGGCCGACGCCACCGCGTACTCGGCGTGCGCGCCGTCGATGGCGTACCCGGTGTTGCGCTGCGCCTCGCACAGCGTCTCCCAGCCGGTGACGCAGTACTCGCAGCTCCCACAGGCCCAGCCGAGCCAGGGCAGGGCCACCCGGTCGCCGACGGCGTGCTCGGTGACCCCCTCGCCGACCCGCTCGACGAGGCCGACACCCTCGTGGCCGGGGACGAACGGCGGGTTCGGCTTGACCGGCCAGTCACCCCGGGCGGCGTGGATGTCGGTGTGGCAGAGACCGCTCGCCTCGATCCGGACCAGGATCTCCCCGGGGCCCGGCTCCGGCACCGGCAGCTCACGCAGCTCCAGCGGACGGTCGAACGCGGTGACGACAGTGGCGCGCATCGTGGGGCCTCCCTTTTCTCGCTTCCGTCCCCAGCCTGGTCGCTCGCGCCGCCGACGGTCAGGGGCGCAGGACCGCCGGGTTCGGGACCTCCGTCCCGCGCCGGTCGGGACGATCGGCACGCAGGCTCACCCCCTGTCACCAGCCCGTGTCCGCCCGGCACCGACGGGGCCGCCGCCCCGGGTACCGCGCGACACCGCCGCCCGGCACGGCTACCCTCGCGGCGTGAACTGGCTGGACATGATCGGGTGGACCGGATCGGCGCTGCTGGTCTGGTCCCTGCTCCAGGCGCGCATCCTGCGGCTGCGCGCGCTCAACCTCGTCGGCTGCCTGGTCCTGATCTGGTACAACGCCGCGCTGTCGGTCTGGCCCATGGTCGGGCTCAACGTGGTGCTCGCCGTGATCAACGTCTGGTACCTGCGGAAAATGCTCGCCACCCGGCACGACGAGCAGACGTACCAGGTGGTGCAGGTCGGCGTCCGGGACGAGTTCCTCGCCCACACGCTGCGGGTGCACGCCCGGGACATCGCCCGGTTCAACCCGGACTTCCGCTGGGACGACCAACGCGCCCGGGGCGAGGCGTTCCTGGTGCTCCGCTCCGACGAGGTGGTCGGGGTGGTGCTCTCCCACGCGGAGGGGAACGACGTCGCCCAGATCGACCTGGACTACGTCACCCAGCGCTTCCGCGACCTGACCCCGGGAGAGTTCGTCTTCCGCCGCAGCACCCTGTTCACCGACCGGGGGTACCAGCGGGTGGTCAGCCCGCCGGGCATGGTCGCCCCGTACTACCACCGGCTCGGCTTCCGCCCGGAGGGCGACTCGTACGTGCTCGACCTGCCGGCCGGGAACGACGCCGGGCGATGATTCGCCGCCCCGGCCACGGGGCAAAGACACGCGTACGCTGACCGGGACCACCGGTCCGCGGCGCCGCTGTGCCGGCGCGGGCTGCGTGAGGAGATTCTCGGCGTGCAGAGCTACTGGAGCCAACTGGCCCTGGTCGGAGTCCTGGTCGTGCTGAACGCGGTCTTCTCGGGCAGCGAGATGGCCCTGGTCTCGTTGCGGGAGAGCCAGGTGCAACGCCTGGAGCGCAGCAGCCGCTCCGGCCGGGTGCTGGCGAAGCTCGCCCGCGACCCGAACCGGTTCCTGGCCACCATCCAGATCGGCATCACCCTGGCCGGGTTCCTCGCCTCCGCGGCGGCGGCCGTCTCGCTGGCCCGGCCACTCGTACCGCTGCTCGGCTTCCTCGGCGGGGCCGCCGAGACGGCGGCGATCGTGCTGGTCACCCTGGCGTTGACCTTCGTCACCCTGGTCTTCGGCGAACTGGCCCCGAAACGGGTCGCGATGCAGCGGTCGGAACGGTGGGCGCTGCTCGTCGCCCGCCCGCTGGACGTGATCGCCAGCTTCTCCCGCCCGGCGGTCTGGGCGCTCGGCGCCACCAGCGACCTGGTCGTGCGCCTCCTCGGCGTCGACCCGAAGCCGCAACGCGACGAGATCAGCCCGGACGAGCTGCGGGACATCGTCGCCGGCAACCACGGTTTCACCAAGGAGCAGCAGACCATCATCGCCGGCGCGGTGGAGATCGCCGACCGGCGGCTGCGCGCGGTGCTCGTCCCCCGGTTGCAGGTCTTCTGCCTGGACAGCGGCACCACCGCGGAGGCTGCCCGGCTGGTGCTCGCCGCCTCCGGGCACTCCCGGGCACCGGTGGTCCGGCACGGCGGCCTGGACGACGCGGTCGGCGTGATCCACCTGCGCGACCTGGTGGGGGTACCGGCCGACCGGCCGGTCGACGAGTGCGTCCGCCCGCCGATGCTGCTGCCGGACTCGCTGCCGGTGGTCGACGCGTTGCGCCAGTTCAAGGCGGAACGCCAGCACATCGCGCTGGTGGTGGACGAGCGGGGCGCGGTCGAGGGGATCGTCACGCTGGAGGACATCCTGGAGGAGATCGTCGGCGAGATCTACGACGAGACCGACCGGGACGTGCGCGCGGTGCACCCCGAACCGGACGGCACGCTCCTGCTGCCCGGCACCTTCCCGGTGCACGACCTGGCCGACGTGGGCGTCGAGCTGCCCGGCCGACCCGACGGGGACTACACCACGGTCGCCGGGCTGGTGCTGGCCTGCCTGGGGCACATCCCCACCGAGGCGGGGGAGCACGTGACCATCGACGGTTGGCGGCTGGAGGTCGCCGACGTCGACCACCACGCCATCTCCCGGGTGCGGGTACGCCCCGGCGAGCGGCCGGTCCGGCCCGCCGACGCCGAGCCGGCCCTGGATCCCGCCCAGCGCTGACCCGCGTCTCTCAACCGGCAGCCCCGCGGGCAGCGGTGCGGCGTGCAGGACGTCCAGCCGGGAGACCGCCCGGGTGAGCACCACGTAGAGACGGTCCTGCGCCTCGTCGACCACCACGTGTCCGTAGCCGGCCGGCCGGTCGAGCAGTCCGGCGGCCTCGTCGACCAGCACCAGGTCCGCCTCGGTCCAGGGCGCCGTCCGGGGGCTCCGCGGCCGGGGCCACCGGATCGCCGCCCGCTCGGCGGGGGCGAGCAGGTCCCCGCCCCACGCCGGGCCGGGCGTGTCCCGCGTCTCGGCGTGCTGCTGCACCTGCTGCACCACCCTGGCCCGCAACCGCTCCCGCCCCGGTCGCGCCGAACCGCCCGCCTGGCGGCGGCCCAGGTGGTCGCGACCCACCGCGTGCTGGCCCGCCACAACTGGCGGCGCCTGGTCGACGGCGTGGCGGCCGACCAGGCGTACCCGGACGCGCTGGCCGAGGCCGACCGGGCGTTCCGCCTGCTCCGCGCCGCCTTCGACCCCGACCCGCCGGCGGCTTGCTGACCGACCGTCGGCGCCCGCGCCTGGTCAGGCCGCGGCGAGGTTCTGCAACCGGACCTGCCCCCGGGCGACCAGGCGCCCGGCGTCGTCGGTGACCTCCACCTGCCAGAGCTGCTGGCTGCGTCCCCGGTGCACCGGGGTGCCCACCGCGGTCAGCTCACCCTCGCGCACCGCGCGCAGGAAGTCCGTCTGGTTGGACACCCCGACCACCCGGCCCCGGTCACCCCACCAGAGCGAACCGCCGACGCTCGCCGCCGTCTCCACCGCCGCGCAGTACACCCCGCCGTGCTGGATGCCGTACGGCTGGTGCAGCTCCGGCCGGACCCGCCAGCGGATCACCACCCGGTCGGCGCTCATCTCGTCGAACGTCAGCCCGAGCAGGGCGACGAGCCCACCGTTCAGGTCCGGCTGCTCCACGGTGTCCTCCTCGGTCGATGCGACGAGCCAGCCTAGCGGGCCGGTCCCCGAGGAAACCCGCTACGTGGCGGCCCCGGCGATGGGGGACAATCGGTGACCGTGACCGATAGCAGCCTCCCGTCGCCCAACCGGGAAAACCTGACCGACGACCTGCGGTGGCGGGGCATCATCCAGGACTCCACCGACCCCGACGAGCTGCGCGCTCTGCTCGACGGCGGGGGCGCCACCTACTACGTCGGTTTCGACCCGACCGCGCCGAGCCTGCACGTCGGCCACCTGATGCAGGTCGTCACCGCACGCCGGCTGCAACTCGCCGGGCACCGGCCGCTGCTGCTGGTCGGCGGTGCGACCGGGCAGATCGGTGACCCGAAGGAGAGCGCCGAGCGGACGCTCAACCCGCCCGAGGTGGTGAGCGGCTGGGTCCAGCGCATCCGCGACCAGCTCGCGCCCTTCGTCTCCTACACCGGTGCCAACGCGGCCCAACTGGTCAACAACCTGGACTGGACCGGCCGGATGTCGGTGGTCGACTTCTTCCGGGACGTGGGCAAGCACTTCCCGGTCAACCGGATGCTCGCCCGCGAGGTGGTCAAGGCCCGCCTGGAGAGCGGGATCAGCTTCACCGAGTTCAGCTACCAGCTCCTCCAGGCCAACGACTTCTACGAGCTGCATCGCCGCCACGGCTGCCAGTTGCAGTTCGGCGGCTCCGACCAGTGGGGGAACATCACCGCCGGGGTCGACTACGTCCGACGGCGCGGTGCCGGTCCGGTGCAGGCCTTCACCACCCCGTTGGTGACCAAGGCCGACGGGACGAAGTTCGGCAAGACCGAGGGTGGCGCGGTCTGGCTCGACCCCGCCATGACCAGCCCGTACGCCTTCTACCAGTTCTGGGTCAACGTCGACGACAAGGACGTCGACCGGTACCTGCGCTACTTCAGCTTCCGCTCCCGGGAGGAGATCGAGGCGCTGGAGAAGGCCACGGTCGAGCGCCCGGCGGCACGTGAGGCCCAGCGTGCGCTGGCCGAGGAACTGACCACGATGGTGCACGGCGAGAGTGAGACCGCCCAGGCGGTCGCCGCGAGCCGGGCGCTCTTCGGTCGCGGGTCCCTGACGGAGCTGGCCGAGCCGACCCTGCGCGCCGCCCTCACCGAGGCCGGGCTGGTCCAGCTCGACGAGCTGCCGGACGTCGCCGGCCTGTTCCGCGAGTCCGGGCTGGTCACGAGCATGAAGGAGGCCCGGAGGGTCATCGCCGAGGGGGGCGCGTACGTCAACAACGACCGCGTCACCGAGACCGACGCGGTGGTCGACCCGGAGTCCCTGTTGCACGGCCGGTTTCTCGTCCTGCGCCGGGGCAAGCGGTCGTTCGCCGGGGTTGAGCTGCACAGATAGTCGTACGGCAATGATGTGACGTGGGACGCGTCCAGCGGATTTGACGATCAAACCGCTGGACGCGTAACTTTCTCTCTGCCAGCGCGGAACGGACGAAACGGGGCAAGCCCGAAGAGTTCGGTTCGCGAATGGCGCCGGGACCGGAGGGGCTGACTCTTCCGGGTCCGGGATCCGGGTGGTGCTCCACCGGTCGACCGAGGGGTCGATTTGGCGGGGCGGAACCGGCCGGGTAAGGTTGACGACCGGCAGGGCACCGGGCGAGCGAGCGGGAGACCGCAGCGGCCGGCCTGTCAAAACCCACGAGACGGATGGCGGAGACGCCAGCTGGATTTGTGGTGCCTCAAACCGGATAGAAGCACGACAAAGCGCCACAGAGCGGTTTGACACGGCGGAAACGGTGAGGTAACGTAGTAGAAGTGCCCGGCGCGAGAGCGGCGGGAGTGGGAACGGATTGCCCCGGATGGCGCCTGGTGAGGGTTCCGGATGGTGTGTGGTTGTTCTTTGAGAACTCAACAGGGTGCTTGATAAGCCAGTGCCAATTATGATTTATACCCCGGACTGGCTGGGCATGCTTCGGTGTGTCTGGTTGGTTGGGATTCCTTTGGCAACACTTTTGTTGCCGGGACGATTGTTCAACAAGTTTTTGTTGGAGAGTTTGATCCTGGCTCAGGACGAACGCTGGCGGCGTGCTTAACACATGCAAGTCGAGCGGAAAGGCCCTTCGGGGTACTCGAGCGGCGAACGGGTGAGTAACACGTGAGCAACCTGCCCTAGGCTTTGGGATAACCCCGGGAAACCGGGGC